>JBHTEY010000001.1:0-51478 GCA_042666155.1 Actinokineospora soli
GCAGCCGAGATTTTGGGTAGCAGGATGCAGCGCCCTAACCGCTGATCTCCTCCTGTCGCCCGAGGGCGCGCATCACGCTGGCGAGGTTGTTGCGGCTGATCAGGGTGTCGGGGTGTTCGGGGCCGAGGATCCGGGTTCGGGTCTCCAGGACGGAGCTGTGCTCGGTTTCGGCCTCCAGCCGCCCGAGGTCGTACAGCACGCGGGCGCGGTTGTTGCGGCTGATCAGGGTGTCGGGGTGTTCGGGGCCGAGGATCCGGGATTGGGTCTCCAGGACGGAGCTGTGCTCGGTTTCGGCCTCCTCCAGCCGCCCGAGGGCGCGCATCACGTTGGCGCGGTTGTTGCGGCTGGTCAGGGTGTCGGGGTGTTCGGGACTGGTGTGATGGGTTAGTGCTTGTGTGTAGGCAATGCTGGCGAGGGGTAACGCCCGGTTCTGCGGGCCTGGTGGCCGATCAGGGTGGTGTCGGTCGCGGTCGCGTGGGTGAGTGCTATGTGGATGAGATGTTCCGGGGGCGGTTCGCTGGGTGGTGTAGTGCGTTGTGTGTGGTCGACGATGTAGTCGAAGACGGTGACGTGGTCGGGGTCGGCGTCGAGGGGTTCGAGGAGGGCGGTGGTGTGGCGCCAGGGCTGGGTGGCCCAAGCCCATGCCTTGTCGGGGGCTTCTGGGCGGGCGCGCTTGCCGGTGGGCAGGTAGTAGGGTGGAGTTCGGTGAGCATGGCGCGGGGAAGAGGGCTGAGGAATCCGGCGCGGCGACACTCGACGGCTGCGGTGACTAGTGCGGCGCCTCTCGGGTTGGTGGAGGCGGCGCGGCCGTCGTGCCAGCGGCGTAGGAGTTGGGGTCCTGCGGCGAGGTACTCGGCGAGGCCGTAATCGTCGGTGTGGGAGAGGGCTTCGGCGATGCGAGGGTCCTGGTCGCGGTGTTGTGCACGATTGAGTTCGGTTGGGGTGAATGTGCGCTCGATGTGGATGCGTGTGGCCATGGCCAGGACGCGGCGGCGGTTCTCGTCGAGCCCACGGTCGGAGTCGGGGTGGAGTCCAGGAGGTGTTGTTCCTGTAGTCGCAGGGTTGCGATGACCACCCTCCGGTGTTTGTCGGGGTGGTTGAGCAGTCGGTCGAGCATGGTGACGTTGAGGCTGTTGTCGCCAGTGAGGAACCGTTCCAGGTCGTCCAGCCAAAGAAGGGCTCGTCGTTCGGTCGCGGCCTCGTTGATCACGGCTGCCAATGCCTGCGGTTCCGGGACGAACAGTCGGTGTTTGCCCAGGACTTCGCGGGTTGCCTCGAACGCCAACCGGGACTTGCCCGCTGCCGAGTCCCCGACCAGAAGTACGAACGCGCCGGGCTTCAGCGCGGCGACCACTTCCTCGTGCCTGTCCCTCGGCACGTACACCGGCACTCGAGCAGCTCGGCCTCGTCGCCCGCTGCCCCTCCAGGGACGTGCCATGCGGGGTCACTGCCCGGTGCACTCCAAGCACGGTTGGGTCCGACAGCCCCCTACGCGAACTCGACCTCCCGCAGCGCGCCGGATGAGACGACTTGACGGGTCTCGTCCCGGTGCTTGTCCTCTCGCTCCATCCGCGCCAACGTCAACTTGCCCACGACCGCGCCACCGCCGCTACGGCCAGGACGACGACGGCCAGCCAGTTCCAGTGGTCCACACCCAGCGGCTTCAGCACGGCCACACCCACACCGGCCAGCGCCAGTACCCCGGCAACCAGCCACTGGCCTGCTCGACGAGCCAACCTCGGCACCGCGACCCCCTAATTGACGACGGTCACCCGCACCATCGCTCTCCGCACCCGGACCGTGACATCACTCGTAGCGTAGGCAGGTAGGCGCCGCCAACCGCGCGTGCGCACGCCCGGCGGATGTCAGCAGACCGACACCTGGGAGTAGCGTTCTTCCTCGTGGAGATCGTCGAACAGGCGACCGTGATTGCTCAGGAGTTGGTCGCGCCTCTCGGGCGCCGCTGGGACCACGTGCAGGCCGTCGCCGCACGTGCGGCGGATCTTTCTGTCGCTGTGGCTGCGGCGGAACGCCCGACTCTCGTTGCGCGGCCTGGCTCCACGACATCGGCTACTCACCCCGCATTGGGCACACGCGGTTTCATCCGCTCGACGGCGCGCGGTTCCTTCGCGCCGAGGGTTGGCCCGAGCCAGTCGTCGGCTTGGTGGCGCACCACTCCGCAGCGCGGTACGAGGCCGAGGTGCGCGAGCTGAGCGCCGAGCTGGCGGACTTCCCGTTCGAGCAGTCCGCGCTCCAGGACGCGCTGGACACCGCGGACCTGACTACAGGCCCGCCGGCGAGCCGCTCACCTTCGACGAGCGGATGGACGAGATCCTCGTCCGGTATCCCCCGACACCCCAGTTCACCAGTTCTGGCTGGTCGCTCGCCCGGTCGAGGCCGAGGCCGTTGAGCGGACCCTCGCGCGCATGCGCGCCGCTTAGCCCAGGTAGGGCACCGTCCGGCCGGAGTCCAACGCGTGCTCGATGCGCATCCGCATCGACGGGTGGATGTTGAGCCCAGGGACGTCCTCCGGACGCACCCACCGGACTTCCTTGCTCTCCGTCCCGTCCTCGCGCGGGCTGCCGCCGATCTGGCGGCCGAGGAAGCACAGCGAGAACTGCTGACGGACCTCGCCGTCGTCGTAGGCCATGACGTGCCGCGGGTTCGTGTACGTCCCCACGAAGCCGACGACCTCGACCTCGACCCCGGTCTCCTCGCGGACCTCGCGGACCACCGTGTCGACGATGCTCTCGCCGGGCTCGTGCCCGCCGCCGGGCAGCGCCCACAGGTCGTTGTCGACCTTGTGGATCAACAGCACTCGACCGGCCTCATCGCGCACGGCGCACACCACGGACGGGACCACGCTGTTGATGGCGGGTGCGTTCGGGTCGTCGATGTAGTCGATGCGAGCCATCAGAACTCCGGTGGGGTCTCGGGGACGGCCGTCTGCCAGACGCGATCGAACGAGCGTCGGTAGTTGGTCCAGACGATGCCGCCCGGGTGTTCCTGGAGGTGTAGAACCGGGTTCTGCCCGGCCAGCGAGCCGTACGAGTGGCCGTTGACCAGCATCTGGTCGTCGAAACGGTAGATCGAGTTGTAGAGCGGCGTTCCGTGCGTCCGCACCTCGACGTTCGGCAGCCCGGCGACCTCGTGCAGGTACCGCCGCATGAGCTGCACCCGACCTTCCAGGCCGCCGACCGTGCCCTCCTCGATGGCCCGCTGGATGACGGCCGATGACGTCTCGTCCCCGATCGCGAAGCGGAAGCGCACGCCCGCGGCGGCCTTCGCGCGCACGACGGGAAGCAGGTTGTACTGCTCGACGAGGAACGCGCCCGCGAACACGAGGACGTCCATCTCCTGCTGGACGCCGTTGATCAGCTCAAGCCACAGGCTGCCCGGCACCGCCGAGCGCGAGGGGAAGACGTGCACCACTTCGCTTTGCGAGCCCGGACTGGTGTGGACGTCGTTCGCCAGGGCCGGCCAGAGATGCACCTCGTCAACGCTCACCAGCGTCGCGACTTCGCGCCTGGTGGTGCGGTGCGGGCGCCGACCTTCGTTAGCGATCCACCGCTCCACCGTCTTGACATCCACGCCGACCCGGGCCGCCACGGTGTCGACGGTCAGCCCCGCCGCGAGGATCGCGGTCCGCAGTCGCTCGTTCGGCACGTTCCCACCCCTCCTGGGACGTCCTGAGGACGTTTGGGACGTTATCGAGGCTACCGGACGTCTCTAAGCATCCTGGGGAACGTGGTGTTTGTGTCCTCCTGATCCGGCTTCCATGTATCTCATGCACACCAACCACGGAACCCGGCTACCGCGAACGGTCTGTCTCCAACTCGCTGACGCGGGCCTGGAGGTCCTTGATGTCCGCGCGCAGTTGGCTCAGTTCGCGGCGATGTGTGGGAGGGAGTCGCCCGGCGCATCGCCGTCGAGCACCTTGCCGAGGTGGTCCGGAGGCCAGCGCAGCCCTTCGGACACCGCGGCCAGCGTGCGAGGACTGCGCTTCCGCGGGGCGTCGTTCTTCTGCAACTGGCGCAGGGTCGCCACGCTGACGCCGGACCTGTCGGCCAGCTCCTTCTGCGTCATCTCCAGTTCGTCGAGCCGGGCGTTGATCGCGTCCGCGACCGCCTGCCAGTCCTTCGACACCTGATCTCCGTTCGACAGCGCTGATTAGCGCGAATCGTAGCTGCTAGCGCGCCCTGCGGGCGGGTCTGGCAGCTCGACAACAGCACCGGACCCGCCTGCTTCGTAGTTGATGAGCGCTATTAATAGCGCTACTATGATCTGCGTCAGGCAGTGAGGACATCAGATGCACGCCAGACACGAGACGGGGGAGCGGCAGACGCTCCCCGAGAGATCGAGACCGGCCCCGCCCAGGCGCCAACCAAGCCGGGGCCGGCTCTCCCGACACCCGCCAACGAGCACCAGGAGGACAACAGCATGACCGAGGCCCTGCCACGCCCACAGATGCGGGGGAGCCTGCGCGATCAGGCCCTGCACAACGCCCTCAGGAAGCGCGCCGCCAGCGTGCCGACCTACTCCGTTCCCGAGGCCGCCGCGCTGCTCAGCATCTCCCCGGAGTACCTGTACCGGCTGATCCACGCCGACGGCTTCCCGGCGGTCCAGTTGGGAGTCGGCGAGACCAAGGGCCGCTACGTCGTGCCCGCCCAGGCCGTCGAGCGCCTGCTGTCCGAGGCCGCCGACTCCGCCGGGATCGTCGACGCCGCCCAGTGGACGGGCGCGAACCGAGCGTCGGGCGGTGCGGCATGAATGCCTCGACCTCGACCGCGTTGCCGCCCGTTCCGCACGGGCTGGCCGACGACTTCACCGCAGGCGCGTGCCTCTGCACCGGTCGCCTCCACGTGTTCGGGTCGCCGGAGTGCGACGCCGCCGCGGGGGTGAGCGCTGATGAACGCCGACAGGGTGTTCGGGGCGTGCCTGGCCGGTGGTGCGTTGGGTGCGGGTGGTTGGTTGGTGATGAGCGTCCCGGAGCTGGGGAAGCTGTCGCTGTTGGGTCCGTGGGCGGTGGTGGCCGGGGCGGTGCTGTTCGCCGGGTCGCTGGCGCTGTGGGCGAAGCGCCCGGGTGGGGTGCCGCTGACGCTGTCGCTGCTGGCCGTCGCGGCCGGGGTCTTCCTCGACACCGACGTCGTCCCCGAGGAGACGCCGGGTCGAGAAGCGACGGGCTGGCTGCTGTTCAGCGGGATCACCGGCGCCGTGATGTTCAGCGCGTGGGTCTGGTACGGCCGCCGGGGTTCCTCGCAGGTGGTCAACCGCTGGTCGAGCAAGGCCCGCCGCAACGACGGCGTGGCGACCGGGTGGGCGATCCTGCGGGCCGCGTCGTGGTTCGCGGTGCGGCGGCGGGCCGCGGTGGTGCGCCCGAGCGTGCGGGAGATGTCGTGGTGGCGGCGCTGGCGGACCCCGCTGCGCGAGTTCGCGACGCCGGTCGCCCGCGTGGGGATCTTCCGGATCTGGTCGCTGGTCGAGGACGTGACGCTGCGCCTGGGCGGCCCGCGCACGGGCAAGACCGGTGAGCTGGCCTGCCGCATCCTGGACGCGCCGGGCGCGGTCATCGCGACCTCGACCCGCACGGACCTGATCGACGTCACCGGTCCCGTCCGCGCCCAGCGCGGCCCGGTGCACGTGTTCAACCCCGGCGGTGTCGGCGGGCTGGCCAGCACGATCACGTTCGACCCGCTGTCCGGGTGCGAGAACCCGACCGTGGCGACCTCGCGGGCGGCGGACCTGCTGTCCGGGGTGTCCGGGCCGGGCGCCGGTGGTGACCGCGAGTTCTGGATGGCGCAGGGCCGCCGAGTGCTGGCCGCGCTGATGTACGCGGCGGCCTTGGGCGGGGGCACGATGCGCGACGTCCTGGCGTGGGTGGCCGACCCGGCCAGCGCCGCGGGCGCGGTGTCGCGGAACCTGCGCCGCCAGGACGACCCGGCGTGGGAGTCCGACGCCCAGCAGTTCCTCAACACCAACGACCGCACGCAGTCCTCGATCTGCGCCACGATCATGCCCGCCCTCGGGTGGCTGACCGACGCCACCGCCGCCAAGGCCGCCGAGTCCGGCGCGTTCGACGTCGAGCAGCTCCTGGCCGACAACGGCACCGTCTACATGCTCGGTGCCGAGGACGCCCAGACCGCGCCCCTGGTGACCGCGCTGACCGGGCACATCGCCCGCGAGGCCCGCCGCCTGGCCGCGTTCATGCCCAGCGGACGGCTCGACCCGCCGCTGACCCTCGCGCTGGACGAGGCCGCGCTGATCTGCCCGATCCCGCTCGACAACTGGACCGCCGACATGGGCGGACGCGGCGTCACCATCCACATCGCCGCCCAGTCCCGCGCGCAGCTCCGGCAGCGGTGGGGCGACACCGGCGCCGCCGCGATCCTCAACAACGCCGCCACCATGCTCATCTTCGGCGGCACCCGCGACCACGACGACCTCAACGCCTACTCCACCCTCACCGGCGAACGCGACGAAGAGGTCGGCACCATCGACGGCGACCGCCGCGTCGTCTCGACCACCACCCGCCGCGTCCCGGTGCTCTCGCCCGGCCAGATCGCCCAGTTGCCCGCCGGGCACGTCGTGGTCATCCGCCGCGGCCTAGCCCCGGCGGTCGGCAAGGTCGGCATGGCCTGGAAGCGCAGCGACGTCCGCCGCGCCGCCCGCGCCTCGCGCTGGGAGAAGCGCCTCACCCGCTGGGAGTCCTGGCGACAGGTCGCCACCGAGCGCCTGGCCGAGATGTTCGAGGCCGGCAACGAGCGCCTCAACACCTGGCAGTCCCGCCACGACGAGCAGCCCACCCCCGAGCCCGTCGAGGCGTCGGTGGCCACCCGCTCCGAGGGCGACGACACCGAGGGCGGGCGGACGCGATGAGCATCTACCTGCTGCTGTTCACGGCGATCACGGTGTCCGGCTGGCTGTTCACCGCCAGGCACGCGCTGCGCCTGCACCACGCGCTGAACACCGACCCGCTGACCGGCCTGCCCAACCGGGCCGCGTTGGCCGCCGCGTTCGTCCGCGCCGCCCGCCGCGACGGGGCGGTCGGGGTGCTGCTGCTGGACCTCGACAAGTTCAAGGCGATCAACGACCGCCACGGCCACGCCGAGGGCAACAACCTCCTGCGGCGGACCGCCCGAGTCCTGGCCCACGTGCTCGACGGCCGGACCGAGCTGGCCGTCCGGCTGCACGGCGACGAGTTCGCCGTCCTGCTGTCCGAGCTGCCCACCGGCAAGGCCGGGCAGCAGCTCGCCGAGGAGCGCGCCCGCGCCATCACCGCGCCATCTCTGCCTGGCCCACCCGTGTCGGCGGCGACCTGGTCACGGTCACCGCGAGCATCGGCGCGGCGGTCTTCCCGGCCCGGCAGGCGAACCTCTCCGCGCTGCTGCGTGCCGCCGACCAGCGCATGTACGCGGCGAAGGCGACCAGCCACGGCCAGGACGCGGCCAGCGCCCAGGGTGGTGACGCCCGATGAGCACCGTCGCCGACACGCTCGCCGTCACCCGCTCCCAGGTCGGCACCGAGCTGCAGCGCGCCGACACCAAGGCCACCACGCTGCTGTCGCTGGTCGCCGCCGCGTTCGCCGGGATCATCGCCCTGACCGGGCGCCACCTGCCCGTGGCAGCCGAGATCGCCCTGTGGTGCTCCGGTGCACCGATCCTGGCCGCGGTCCTGTTGCTGCTGGCCGCGATCCGGCCCCGACTCCACGACCCGGCCCCGCAAACGTGGCTGTGGGCGGCCGAACACGGACCCGCCCGGCTGGTCGCCGCGTGCCGCGCCACGACCGACACCACCGAGACCGTGATCGCCCACGACCTGTGCTCGGTGGCCGTGATCGCGCGTAGCAAGTACCGGCGCATCCGCGCCGCCGTGACGCTGGTCGTCGTCGGGCTCGCCGTGCTCACCGTCGCCCTGGCCCTGGCCGCCCTGCCCGGAGGTGCCGCATGAGCGACACCGAGTACGCCAGCAGGCAGTCCGTCGCCGGACTGGCCCGCGAGGTCGAGGGCCTGCGCCGGGCGTGGCGGCCCATCCCGCAGCGGCTCGACGACCTCGCCAAGGTCGTCGACGGGCTCGCCGAGACGGCGGCCCACCGCACCGGCGCCGGGCAGAAGGTCGTGGCCCCGTCGTGGTTCAACCTGCCCGACGACCTCGACAAGGTGGCGGCGCTGATCGACGAGCTGTGCGGCTGGGTCGGCACCGTGTTCCTCCGCTACCCCGACGCCGCCGCCGTCCTGTCCGACTGCTGGCTCTGGCACCCCGAGGTGATCGAGGAACTGGTGTGGCTCATGCACACCTGGATCGCCGCCTACGCCGACGAAGCCGCCAGCGCGGTCGCCGCGGGGACTGGCACGACCGCTACCGCCCCGGCGTCGTCAAGCGCGTCAAGCAGGCCATCGGGACATGCTCCCTGGAGACCCACACCAGCCCCACGCCCGCACCGCGGTGCCGCTGGTCGAGGCCGCCGAGGCGATCGTCACCTGGTGGTCGACCGCCCGCGACCAGGCCGCGCCTGTCCCGACCGACGCCCACCTGGCCGCCGCCGAACCGGCCCCGACCCGATGGGGAGGCCGCCGGTGAGCACCGAGCCCGAGCCCGGCCCCGAGCTGCTGGGCAGCGTCCTGACCCGCGTCGCCCACCAGTTGGCCCAGGCCCGCACCGCCACCGACCAGCACGTGGACCAGCAGCGCCCGGAGCGAGAGGAGCAGCCGCGATGAACCACACCGACATGGCCAAGGCCGTGACCCGGCTCGCCGTCGTGGTCGACCGCGTCGCCAACGCCGTCGCCGACCACGTCGAGCAGCCCTGTTGCCCGACCACCGCCCCGGCGTCGTGGCTGACCTTGCCCGCCGACCCCGAGCTGGCCCGCACCACCCTCACCGCGCTGTGCGCCTGGACCCGCCAGGTCTACCTGCGCTATAGCGACGCCGCCGCCGGCCTGCCTGACTGCTGGCTCTGGCACCCCGACGTCATCGAGGAACTGCACTGGCTGCACCAGGCATGGCAGGCCGCCTACCACGGCCCCACGGCCTCGCCCGTCGCCGCTGGCGAGTGGCACGAACGCCACCGCCCCGGCGTGGTCCGCCGCGTCAAGGCCGTCGCGGGCACCTGCTCCCGCGAGAACCACCAGACCCGACGCCGCCTGTCCGCCGCCCCGGTCGAGCAGCTCGACGAGGCCGCCGACCTGATCGCCGCGTGGTGGGCCGCCGACCGCGAGCAGCCCGCACCCGAACCCCGCGACGAGCTGGCCGTCGCCCACGAGCACCCCAGGAGCACCCCGTGAAGTACTTCTACGTTCCGGCCGACGACAGCCCCGGCATGATGGGCCGCCTCAACACCCCGGGCGGGTGGCCCGACGAGTGCGAGCTGGCCGTGTGCGAGGACGGGGATACCGCCTCGCCGTCCGCGACGACGCCCACGACCTGATCAGCCAGGCCGTCGAGCACTACCAGCCGTGGGACGCCGACGTCCACGAACTCGTCGAATTCGACTCCGGTCTCGGCGACGAGGACGTCACCTCCCACAACCACGACGAGGCCGCGGTGCCACCGGGCTACGTCCCGCTGTCGCACTTCGCCGACGAGCCCGGCGTCGGCTTCTTCGCCGCCCGCGACTGCGACGACTGCGGCGGCGACGGCCTGACCCGCGTCGAACCAACCGACGACGGCGACACCGACACGTGCCGCTGCGTCATGGAGGTCGGCCGCCCCGCCCTGAACGACGTCGACGACCTCGACACCGACACGGCCGAGACTCCGCCGGGCTACGCGCCGCTGCAGTACTTCCCGGACGAGCCCGACATGGACTACTTCGCCGCCCTCGACTGCGACGCGTGCGGCGGCGACGGCCTGGCCCGCGTCGAGACCACCAACACCGGTGACATCGAAATCGACACCTGCCACTGCGTCCTCAACGTCGACCGCCGTTCCCCGAGCGACACCGACAACCAAGTCCTTGACGACGACCCCGCGACCATGCCGGAGTGGGCGAAGGTTCCCGACGCCCCGGCCCCGAGCGGCGACGCCTACACCCAAGCTGTCGCGGGCGAGGCGGTCGACGGCACCACCGACGCCGTCAGAGCGGACGTCGACGTGGTCGACGAGGCGCTCACCCGCGCCGAGACCGCCTGCGACCGCATCGACGCCGCCACCGCCCACACCATGCAGGGCCGCACCGTCGACACCACTGACGTCGCGTTCGACGCGTCGGCCGGTGTCGCCGACCCGTACGTGGCCGAGTCCCGCGGGGACGTCGACGGGCGGGGGCTGTAGTCATGACCACCGCACACGCCCCGCAGGGCAAGCCGTGGCGGGCGACGGTCGCGCAGTGGGCGCCGGGCCTGTTGGTGGCGCTGGCCGCCGGTGTCGCCACCGCGCACGGCATCTACGAGGTCGCCGCCGCCGCGGGACGCCCAAGGCGATCGCGTGGCTGTACCCGCTGATCACCGACGGCCTCGCGCTGGTCGCCTACGCCTCCACCTCGCGGCTCAGCGGCGGCGGTCGCGCCTACGCCTGGGCGGTCGTCGTGCTCGCCGCCGGAGTGTCCGGCCTGGCCCAGGCGGTGTTCCTCGCCGGAGGCGACGGCCCGCCGCTCGAGAGCGTCACCCACGCCGCGGTGCCGCCGGACGAGGTGCCCAAGGATGTGCCCGCGCCGCTGCGGTTCGGGGTGGGGGCGTGGCCGGCGATCGCCGCGGCCATCGTGGCGCACCTGCTGTTCATGCTCGGCGAGGCCCGCACCCCGTCCAAGCCCACCCAGGACGCCCCCGCCGAACGCGCGGACCGCCCTGCCGCGCCGCCGTCGGCGTCCAAGCACACGGCGTCCACCGGGGCGGAGCGGGAGCGGCTGAACGCACAGCGGCCCGTACAGCCGTCCAACCGTCCCGCCGTACAGCCTGCCGCCCACAGCGTTCAACCGGCGGCGCTGCCGCCCGCCGCGACGCCGACGACCACCGAGCCCGCGCCGAGCGCGAGCGCCCCGGTTGAACAGCCCCAGCGCCCGCGCGTTCAGCCCGTCCCGTCCGACGCGTCCAGCTCACCGCAGAAGGACCGGGCGCGGGCTGCCGCCCGCGAACACCTGCGCCGCACCGGACACCTCCCGACCGTCACCGCCCTGATGGACCTCGCCGACGTCTCCCGAGGCACCGCCGGAACCGCCCTCCAGCAACTCCGAGAGCAGCCCGCAGACCTCCACCTCGTCACCCCTGACGAGAACCTCAGGAACAGCTCATGACCACCAGCCCAAGGCCACCTCGACAGCACCAGGACTCCTACTCCACTCTCACTCATCCAGACATTTCCGACACCCTCACGACCACCGACTTCACTACACACCTAGGCATCACGATCCTGTGGTGTCGGCCGCTGCCGCGGCCTGCGGAAACGCGCGAGCGCGTTGGCGGGCGGTGGTCGCCGTGCTGAGCATCTCAAGTGGACACTCGGCGGACTATTTGATCGGTGCCGTCGCCGGCGGGCGGGAGAACTACTACACCGGCGCGGTCGCCGCCGGTGAGCCTCCGGGCCGGTGGTACGGGCGCGGCGCAGAAGCGCTGGGCCTGAAGGGCTTGGTCGACGAGCAGGACATGACCGCGTTGTACGAGCACTTCGTCGACCCGCGCGACGAGGCGTTCAAGGACCCGGCCCGCTGGGCCGAGGCGTCCACCCTTGGACACACCGGACGCCGCTACCTGTCCGAAGAGGAGTTGTACAAGCAGGCGTTGGACGCTGAGCCGAACGCCGACGCTGAACGCCGCGAGGAACTCCGCCTCGAAGCGGGCAAGCGGGCGCGGAAGAACGTCAGCTTCTTGGACGCCACGTTCAGCGTCCAGAAGTCCGTGACGGTCCTGCACACCGCGTTCGAGGCGCAGCAGGTCCGCGCTGAACGCGAGGCGTCCGAGGCTGAACAGGTCGCGCTCGACGCGGCCCTGGCGGGCGACACCGACACCGCGGCGGAGTGGCAGCGCCGCCACGACGAGGCGCTGACCGCCGCCCGGTCGTGGGCGTCGCACCGCAAGGCCGTCGAGGACGCGATCTGGGCGGGCAACCGCGCCGCGCTCGACTACCTCGCGGACAAGGCCGGGTACTCCCGCGTCGGTCACCACGGCGGCGCAGCCGGGCGGTTCATCGACGCGCACGACTGGATCGTCGCGTCGTTCTTCCAGCACGACTCCCGCGACCACGACCCGCAGTTGCACATCCACAACGCCATCCTCAACCGCGTCCAGGGCGCCGACGGTCAGTGGCGCACGCTGGACTCGCGGGCGATGCACAAGTTCCGCGGTGCCGCGTCGGCGGTGGGGGAGCGCACCACCGAGGAGCACCTGGCACGCGCTTTGGGAGTGCGGTTCGCCACCCGCCCGGACGGCAAGGCCCGCGAAGTCGTCGGAGTCGCGCAGCAGGTCATGGACCTGTTCAGCTCCCGTCGACGCGCCATCACCAAGCGCACCACCGAGTTGATGACCGCGTTCGAGACGAAATTCGGCCGCGTGCCGAACTCGCTAGAGCTGGACCGGTTGCAGCGGCAGGCCACCTTCGCCACCCGCAACGCGAAGTCCCACCAGGGCGAGACGAACGAGGCCCGGCTGGAGCGCTGGGACCGCGAGCTGCGCGCCGAGGTCGCCACCGGACTGGCTGGCGTCGCCGACACGGTGCTCGACATCGCGGGCAAGGCACCGGAACCGGACCACTGGTCTCCAGAGCAGGTGATCGAGACCGCGCTGGCCGCCGTCCAGGAGACCAAGGCCGCATGGACCGCGCCCGACCTGACCCGAGCGATCAGCGACGCCCTGCCCGACCGGCTCGGCGACCTGTTCGGCGAGCAGGTCTCCGACCTGCTGGATGGGTTGACCGCCCAGGCGCTGGAGTCCGCCGTTCCGTTGGACGCCGCACGACCCGGCGAGGACGCCCTGCCCACTGACCTGCGGTTGAACAACGGATCGTCCGCGTACAACGCCCCGGGCGGACAGCTGTACGCCACAGCCACACACGTGCACACGGAGCGGACGCTGGTGGCCGCCACCCGTCGCGGCGGCGCGCCGGCGCTCACCGCGCCCGGCGTGACCGGGTTCCTCAACGGCCTCGCCACGCAAGGCATCGAGCTGGGCGCGGACCAGGCCGCCGCCGTGCGCGGCGTGCTGCGCTCCGGGGCCGCCGTCGAATCGCTGGTCGGCCCCGCCGGGACCGGCAAGTCGTTCGTGGTCGGCACCCTGGCCAAGGCGTGGACCGACCCCGCCCTTTGGGACGGCGCCCGACACCGCGTCGTCGGTCTGGCGACCAGCCAGATCGCGACCGAAGTGCTCGCCGGCGAAGGACTGGACGCCCGCAACATCGCCTCCTGGCTCGGCGCGCAACGCCGCCTGCGCATGGGGAACGCCTCCGGCCAGGACCAGGAATGGGAGTTGCGGCCGGGCGACCTGGTGGTGGTCGACGAGTCCGCGATGGCCGACACCCCCGCCCTGGCCGAGATCCACCGGTACGCCGCCGAGACCGGAGCAAAGCTGCTGCTGGTCGGCGATCACCGGCAGCTCGCCGCGGTCGGCGCGGGCGGCGCCATGGAACTCATGGCCGACGCCGGGTCGAGCTACGAGCTGGCCGACGCCCGCCGGTTCACCGCCCGGTGGGAGCGCCAGGCGTCGCTGCGCCTGCGCGAGGGCGACCCCAGCGTCATCGCCGAGTACCACCGCCACGGCCGCGTCCTCGACGGCGGTCGGCCCGAGGACGCCGAAGCCGCCGCGTGCCGGGCGTGGCTGGCCGACACCCTCCAGGGCAGGCGGTCGCTGCTGATCGTCGACACCAACGAGCAGGCCGCCCGCATGTCCGCGCGTCTGCGCGCCGAACTGGTCCGGCTGGGCCGCGTCGCCGAACACGGCGTCCCCCTGGGCTTGCAGGGCACCTTCGCCGGTGTCGGCGACATGATCCAGGCCCGTCGCAACGGGTGGAGCCTGGTCGGCTACGACGGCAACCGCCGCCCGCCGATCAACCGCGAGCAGTACCGCGTGCTTGAGGCCCGCGCCGACGGCAGCCTGGTAGTGGCCACCCGCGAGGGCGAGCGCATCAGCCTGCCCGCCGCCTACGTCGCCCAGCACGTCGCGTTGGCCTACGCCTCCACCACCCACGCCGCCCAAGGCGTCACCGTCGACACCAGCCACGCGCTGGTCACCGCCAACACCGGGCACGAAGCCCTCTACGTCGCGATGACCCGCGGCCGACACGACAACGTCGCCCACGTCGTCACGATCACCGCCGCCGAGGACGCCCCGGACAGCGCGAAGAACCTGCGCCGCTCACCGGCCGCCGTGCTCGACAACGTCATGGCCAACGCGGCCATCGAGCAGTCCGCCCTGGCCACGGCCGTCGAGTCCAGCACCGAGATGAACACCGTCCGCACCCCGCGGAACTGCTGGCCGACGCCATCGAGCTGGCCACCGCCGGGCGCGTGAGCCGCTGGCTCGACGAGCTGCTCGACGACGGCACCCTCACCATCGGGCAACGCCAGCGCCTGGCCGCCGAGGACGCCGGGCCGACCCTGAACCGCGTCCTGCGCCGCGCCGAACTCGCCGGGCACGACCCACGCCAGGTCCTCACCGACGCGATCACCTCGCGTCCCTGGCCGGAGCCCGGCAACTGACCAACGTCATCCACCACCGCATCACCGACGCCGTCCCCCTCGACCCACAGGGCAGCCGGTTCGCCGACTGGACCCCGCGGGTCGACGACCCGCAGTGGCAGCGCTACCTCGACGACCTCGCCGTCCGCGCCGACCAGCGGCGGGTCGAGATGGGCGAGGAGATCGCCGCCAACCCACCCCAGTGGGCGGTCGAAGCGTTTGGGCCGGTGCCCGAGGACCAGAAGCTGCGCGCCGAGTGGGCGGAGAAGGCAGGCGTCGTCGCGGCCCACCGAGACTTGACCAAGTTCGACGCCCCGTCCGAAGCGCTGGGCAATGCGCCGAAGCCGGGGCAACCCGAGGCGTACGCGTCCTGGCGCGCGGCGTGGCGAGCGCTCGACCTGCCCGAGGTCGACCGCGACGAGCTGGAGATGAGCGACGGCCAACTCCACCTGCGCCAGCGCGCTTACGAGCGGGAGAAGACCTGGGCGCCGAAGTACGTCGCCGAAGAACTGGCCGGAACCCGGCAAGCCGCCGCCCAGCAGCGCCGGACCGCGGCCATCCGCCAGGCCGAGGCCCTCGCCGCGGCCGAACCGCTCGAGCGCGACCGGCTCCAGCGCGAAGCCGCCGAAGCCAGCGCACTGGCCGACGTGCTCGACGGCCGCGCCGCCCTGTTGGAAGCCGCCGACGAGGCCCGCGCCCAATGGCTGGCGCACACTGCGGGCACCCGCGCCGCGAGCGACCGAGCGACCATGGAACTACAGTCCCGCCGCGCGAACGACGGCCGCGAGGACACGCTGACCACCGCGGCCGACTGGCTCGCGGAGCACTACGCCGCCCAGGCCGCCGAGGACGCTTACCGCGACGTCACCGGGCTGCACGACTTCGCCGACTTCAACCCGGCGCACCAGCACGCGACCACGCTGCCGGACACCACCCCCGACGTCCAGGCGGCTTGGCCCAGCCTGCCCACCTTCGACGACTTCGACGATGCCGACGCCGTCCCCTTGGCGCAGACCGAGGAAGTGCAGCGCCCAGGCCGGTTCGCGTGGCTGACCAACCTGGTCACCTGGTCGAAGAGCATCTGGGGACGCAACGCCGAACTCGACGACGTCGAGGACGTCAACGAGGACGTCGCTGCCAAGGCCGCCGCCCCCACGCCTCCCGCTACCGAGCCCGTCGCCGACGCCGAGCCCACCGTCCCTGCCACCGTCGCCGCGCCGGCGGTCCAGGACGACACCGACGCTGCGCCGTCGCCGAGCGAGGAACTGCCCGGGGCAGACGCCGCCGAGACGTGGCCCACCGCACCGGCGGTCGACCTCGACGACGACGACGAGCCCGCCTACGGCTGGCTCGGGACGCCCGTCGACGACGACGACTTCGCCGACGAGTTGAAGCCGACCGCGGCAAGCGCCCCGGCCGCGGTCGAGGTCTTCGAGATCGAGCCTCACCCGGACGCCGCCGAGGTGGCCGTGCCCGACCTCCGCGAGGTCGCGGCGACCGAACCGCCGGTCCAGGAGGCCGACGCGGTTCGGGTGCCGTCGGCGGACGAGACCGCCGAGACGATCTCCCGTGCCCAGCGAGCCCTCGCGGAGATCCGGGCCCGCGAGGCCGCCGACGCCCAGCGGGCCGCCGACGAGGCCCGCGCCGAGCAGATGTCGCGCTGGGCCGCCGATGACGCCGCCGCAGCGGCAGCCGTGGATGTGGACGTCCTGGACCGGGGAGGTTCCTGGTGACCAGGTCAGGGCACAGCCGGCACATCGACCGGCGGGACGCCGGAACGCCTCCACGCCCACGCGAAGGTGCTCAGCACCGCGTCGAGCCAGCCAGGCCGGTTGGCCAGCCAGGCTGGCTGTTGGATGTCCAGCCGCTCGGCTTGGAGCAGCTCGTCGGCGATCAGCTCCTCATAGACCACGCCCGTGCGCATCGTCACCGGCGCCGGAGCGGAGTACCACGATCCGTCCGGTTGACGAACCGTGGCGTTGGCGATCCAGCGGCAGGTCATCACCACACCAGTGAGCGCCCAGTCCTGCGGGTCAGCATCGGACCGGAGTTCGGCGGCGTGCCACACGCGCGCGAACTCGACCCGCGGCACGCGGATGTTGCCCGCCGGGATGTGGTCGAAGTCCGAGCCGCGCAGCTCCATGCACCCGATGGTCGCACGCACCCCCGACGCGCGGAACCAGCCGCGCCGGCCTGTCCAGTCCTGGACCAGTCCGCCCGTCGACTGGACAACGGCAGCCATCCGCAGCGGGCGTCACCGACTCGCACATGGCCTGCGGCCATGAACGACAACCGAGCCGGCCAAGGCCGGCACAGCACTGTCTCAACGCGACAAACGTAGCCACTCGCCGACCGGGGGCACACAAGTCCGGTTACCACGGCGCACTCCCGATAAAGGGCGCCCTTCGGGCGTCGCTACGCGATTTCGCTGCGCTCAACCCTTGATCGCGAGCCTCTCGCGCCGCGGTGCCCTACGCCCGCGGGCAGGTACCCGAAGAGCACGGGCACTGCCCGCAGGTCAAGGCCAGCGGACCAAGAGCAAAGCCAAGAGCCACAAGCGGAAGGACACCCCGATGAACCTCTGCACCGAGCCCCAGCCGGTCGCCCGGGAGACCACCACCGACCCCAAGGACGTCCACCTGTACTGCCCGTGGTGCTACCCGAGCCCGCAGCTCGGCGACACCGTCACCGCCCTGTGCGGCGCGCAGCGCCACTTCCTCGGCCAGGTCCACTCCACCGGCCACGAGTGCCGCGCCTGCCTGGCGCTGGAGCAGCAGGTCCTCGCCTTCCGCGGCTGCCCCAACTGCCCCGACTAGCCCGCCCCGGGAGGCCCCTTCGGGGGCCTCCTCCCGCCCGGAGGACCGGCATGCACACCACCCACCACCAGGACCCGACCCACGTCGACCCGTCCCAGATGAGCCTGGCGCTGACCGGAGCGCCGGAACCGGCCGTCGAGCGCGTCCCAGACCGGCTCGCGCTGCTGGAGAGCAGGACCACCCGCATCGCCGTCGAGCCCGCCGACGATGGCACCGGCCAGGCCGTGCCCGACGAGTGGGACCTGTGGGCCGCCGACGACACCGGCCGCACCTTCGGGTTCTGGGAGGGCTGGACCACCGCCGAACTCCTCCAGCTCCGCGACCGCGGCCACGTCGCCGTCGTCGACCGCCGCACCCGCACCCCGTGGACGCCCTGACCGGCGCTGGCCTTCCGCTCGCCAACCAACCCGCAACCACCGGAGGAACACCATGACCGACCAGCAGCCCGTCAACCCGCAGCCCACCGAGACTGCCCGGGACCGGCTCAACAACTACACCCCGCCGCCACTGACGCCGTTCCAGGTCGCGATAGAGGGCTGGAGCCCCAACCCCGACAGCTTCGAGTTCTGGCCCAACAGCGTCCGCGTCGAGGCCGTCGAGGGCTACCAGCACCGGGACACCGACCAGGCCGCCGACGAGACCGAGTGGGAGTACGCCGACAACCACGGCACCCGCCAGCTCGTCGAGATCGACACCAACTACAAGCCCAGCCGCGACAGCGAGCACCCCGTCCGGCTGACACGCACCGACACCGTCCAGCTCGCCGCCCACCTGCTCACCGCGGTCGAGGACACCTTCCACTTCAGCCGGGTCGGGCGCCTACGCGCCACCGAGGCAGCCGAGCTGCTGCGCGCCCTCACCGAGGTCGGGCACGCCCTCGACGACCTCCGCAGCCACGCCCTCGACGACCTGCTCCACGACACCGGCGCCGACCCCGACGAGCAGGAGACCACCCACGACGTCACCGACACCACCGGCGGGGCGAGCCCCGATGAGCCAGTTCGTGCTCGACACCGACGCCATCGTCATCGGCACCCTGATGACCCTCACCCCTGGCACCGCCCGCCACGGCCTTGACCGGCTGGCACCCGAGGACTTCCCGAGCTGGCCCGCCCGCCACGCGTTCACGCTGCTGCGCGACATGACCGCGGCCGGTGTGCCCAGCCTCGACCCCGCCACCCTGGTCGGCCACGCCCAGCGCACCGCCGCCGTCGCCGCCCACCAGTGGCCGGGCCTGACCCGGTTCCTGTCCGCCGCCGTCAGCGTCAACGTGCCCGCCTGCGCCCTGGACTTCCACATCGACCTCCTGCTGGAAGCCACCTACCGCCGCCGCATCCACGCCGCCGCGACCCGCCTGGCACAGCTCGCCGACACCGCCACCCTCTCCGACCTCGACCACCACCTCGCCGTCGAGGCCGCCGACCTCGACCACCACCGAGCCCGCATCACCACCGGCCTGCGGCCGGTCACCCACCACCCGGAGCGGGCCGCGTGAACACCACCCAGAGCCCCGACGACTGCCCGATCAGCGAAGGCGAAGCCATGACCGAGCCCACCACGAACTCCTCGCCCCACGGTCGCGTGTGGCTGAACCCGCCCACCGACACCACCCCGCCCCGGCGGGTGCTGGTCGAGTTCACCCTCACCGAGGCCCGCCTCGTGGCCGACGCCCTCCGCTTCACCGCCGCCGGCGAGCACCGCGAGCTAACGCGCCTGGCCCGCACCGTGGAGATGGCCGTCGCCACGCCCGAGCAGGCCGACGCCGACGGAGTCTCGCGGTTCGACACCGAGCACCCCGCCAACCAGCTCTCCCGGCTCATGCTGACCGCCCTCACCGAGCTGGCGCGCTGGGCGGGCCCGGTCTCCGTCGCCGCGAACGCCGTCGACTACGCCGCCGCCATCGCCGCGCACCGGGACGGCGCGCGCGGCGTGCTCGACCTCCTCACCGCGACCCGCTCGAAGCTCCGCACCGTCGCGCAAACCGGCTACGGCCCGGTCCCGCCCGCCTCCACCGAGCAGGCAGGGGAGTAGGCCATGTCGCTCACCTTCACCGACATCTTCTGCGGCGCGGGCGGCTCGAGCATCGGGCTCGCCGCGGCCGGGTTCGAGCTGAAGCTGGCCGCCAACCACTGGGACCGCGCGATCACCACCCACGCCGCGAACTTCCGCGACGCCGACCACCTGTGCGCCGACGTCTCCAACTACGACATGCGCCGCCTCCCGCGCACCGACCTGCTGTGGGCGTCCCCGATCTGCACCGAGATCAGCCCCGCAGGCGGGCGCCGCCGCACCCGAGCCCAGCTCGACCTCCTCGACCAAGGCCCCGTCGCCAAGGGCGGGTTCGAGCGCACCCGCGCCACCTTCCACGACGTCATCCGCGCCACCGAGGTCCACCGCTACCGCGCCGTCCTGGTCGAGAACGTCGTCGACGTCGCCACCGACTGGGAGCTGTTCGACTGGTGGCTCGCGGGCATGCGCACCCTCGGCTACACCGTCCAGTTCGTCTCCGTGTCCTCCGCCCACATCGGCGACAAGACCAACCCCCACGCCCCGCAGTGGCGCGACCGCCTCTACCTCGTCTTCACCCGCCACGGCGTCCGCAAGCCCGACGTCGAGCCCCGCCCGCTGGCCTGGTGCACCTCCTGCGACCAACAGGTCAAGGCCAAACAGGCATGGCGCAAGCAGCGCGTCCGCAAGATCGGCAAGTACCGCCGCCAATACGACTACCGCTGCCCCAACACCCGCTGCCGCCACGCCCTGGTCGAGCCCTACGTCCTGCCCGCCGCCGCGGCCATCGACTGGACCGACCCCGGCGTCCGCATCGGCGACCGCGACCAGCACGGCCTGCCCGCCCTGCGCCCCAACACCCTGCGCCGCATCCAAACCGGCCTCGACATGTTCGCCGGCCCCACCATGATCACCGTCAACCACGGCGGCGACGACGCCCGCGCCTACCCCGCCACCGCCGCGCCGCTGCCCACCCGCACCGGCCGCATCGGCGACGGCATCGCCCACCCGCCGTTCCTCGTCCCCGCCGGCGGCACCTGGCGCACCGACCCCACCGGGGTCGACGTCCCCATGCCCGCCCGCACCACGCGCGAGAACGACGCCTTGGTCGCCCCGCCCGGCGCGTTCTACGTCAAGAACCACGGCGGACACCTCCAGCCCCGCTACGCCGTCAAGGACGTCGTCGAACCGCTCGGGACCGTCACCAGCACCGACAGCCACGCCCTGGTCATCCCCTACCGCCGCGGTGCCAAGCCCCACCGCCCTGACCAGCCGCTGTCCACCATCGCCACCCGCGACCAGCACGCCCTCATGCACGCCGCCGTCAACATCGACGACTGCCACTACCGCATGCTCCGCCCCCGCGAGCAGCTGCGTGCCCAGCGCTTCCCCGACAGCTACATCGTCACCGGCAACGTCGGCGAACAGACCATGCAAGCCGGCAACGCCGTCTCCAGCAACGTCGCCCAATGGCTGGCCCACCAGGTCGCCCACGTCCTGTGATCCGCCACACGGCCGCAGGGGAGGTGAACCCGATGGCCTGCACCCACTGGAGCTTCTACGTCCTGGCCGGCATCGCCACCTGCCTCGACTGCGGACACCAATGGCACGTCTAGCCCACCGAGCCGTACCCGACGACCAAGGTGATTAGGAGACCACCACGACCGAACTGCCCATCGCCGACGAGCCCGCCGACCTGTCGACCTGCCTCGCCCTTGGCTGCCAGCTTCCCTACGTCCCCAATGAACACGAAACCGGGCACCGGCCTGTGCCCGCCCCGCACCGACCCCTCCGCCCTCGGCACCCGCATGGAGCGCCTCGCGGGCGCCGTGCGCCGCGTGATGCAGAAGAGCCCGCCCCGGCGCGACGCCATCTGCGCCATCTGCGCGAACTGGTTCAAACGCCGTCGACCACCAACTCCTCGCTACCGACTGGGACGCCGACACCCTCGCCGACACCCGCCGCAGCACCGAAGCCGCCTCGACATCAACACCTCGACCGGCGAGCCAGTCAAGACCAGACCCCCAAGACATCGACCGCCAACCACCCACCGTGGACGACGACGGATGGTCGTCGCAAACGTTCTGATCAGCAAGTTCGTGGTGCCAGCCCCCTTAGCCTCGTTGATGTTGTTGGTCATCAGATGGCGCGCCGACGATCTTGCTGGGTTGAGCCGGTTCGTTATGGGTCCGAACCAGGCGGTGGCAAGGCGCTGGGAAGGGACGTGCGTGGTGTGGCTGGGGGCGGCGGCGTCAGAGCGTCGGTTCCGGGGGTGAAGGCAGGCCACGGAGTAGACGGGCGACGTGCTCGACGCTGTCGAGGTCGTTTGTGTCGGTGAAGGCGGCCTGTGCCTGTTCCCAGCACTGTACGGCTTCGTCGAGTCGCCACACCTCCTGCACGGCGTTGCCGAGGTTGTTCCACGCCGTCCCCTCGCTGTGGCGGTCGCCTGCCTCCTGGAACAGGGTGAGGGCGTGTTGGTGGGCGGTGATCGCCTCGTCGAACCGCCGCACCGCCCGCAGGGCGTTGCCGAGGTTGTTCCACGCCGTCCCCTCGCGGTGGCTGTCACCCACCTCGCGGTACAGGGTGAGGGCGTGTTGGTGGGCGGTGATCGCCTCGTCGAACCGCCGCACCGCCCGCAGGGCGAGGCCGAGGTTGTTCCACGCCATCCCCTCGCTGTGGCGGTCGCCTGCCTCCTGGAACAGGGTGAGGGCGTGTTGGTGGGCGGTGATCGCCTCGTCGAACCGCCGCACCTCCTGCAGGGCGTTGCCGAGGTTGTTCCACGCCGTCCCCTCGCGGTGGCTGTCACCCACCTCGCGGTACAGGGTGAGGGCGTGTTGGTGGGCGGTGATCGCCTCGTCGAACCGCCGCACCGCCCGCAGGGCGAGGCCGAGGTTGTTCCACGCCATCCCCTCGCTGTGGCGGTCGCCTGCCTCCTGGTGCCGGGTGCGGGCCTGTTGGTGGGCGGTGATCGCCTCGTCGAACCGCCGCACCTCCTTCAGGGCGAGGCCGAGGTTGTTCCACGCCATCCCCTCGCTGTGGCGGTCGCCTGCCTCCTGGAACAGGGTGCGGGCCTGTTGGTGGGCGGTGATCGCCTCGTCGAACCGCCGCACCTCCTGCAGGGCGTTACCGAGGTTGTTGGCGGTGATGGCTTGGTGATGGGGGTGAGGTGGGTTGCGCTGGTGTAGGCGTGGGTGGCGACGGTGACCCAGTCGGCAAGGTGTCGCCGCCACTCCAGGTACCGGCCGAGGGCGCTGCCCAGGTGGGCGGTGTGGGGGTGGTGGCCGGTGGTGGCGGCGTGGGTGACGGTGGCGATGAGGTTGGCTCGTTCCGCGTCGAGCCAGCGTAGGGCGTCCTCGCGTCCGGTGAACCGTGGCGGTACGGCCTGCCCGGGTAGGGCGGCCAGGTGGGCGTCGGCCTGGTAGGTGGTGTGGGTGTAGTGGTTCAGGAGCCGGGTCTGGGCCGCGTCGAGGTCGGTGGGGTGTAGGGAGGGTGGGGTGTGGGTGCTGGTGTGGGCGCGGACGAGGTCGTGCAGCGACCAGCGGTCGGGGCCGGCGGGTCGTAGGAGGTGGGCGTGGCGTAGCCCGCGGAGCTGGACGCGCGTGGTTGCGGGGGTTGGTCCGTGAGGGCGGCGGCGGTGTCGGTGGACACGTCGGGTCCCGGGGCCAGGCACAGCAGCCGCAGCGTCCTCGCCCGCTCCGGATGCTGGTCGAAGAGGCGTTGCCAGGACAGGTCCAGGACCGCGGCCACAGCCTGCTCGCCGTGGGCGTACCCGTCGACCCCGGGCGCCGCCCGGAGTTGCGCGGCGAGTTCTGTGGGGGCGAGGTGGGGTTCGTCGGCCAGCAGCGGCGCGACCACCCGCAGCGCCAGCGGCAACCCCCACACGCCCGCGCCAACTCCCGCGCACCCTCCGGGTTCTCGGCCAGGCGCCGGTCGTGCGGGGTGATCGCGTGCAGCGCTCGGGCGAGCAGATCGACCGATTCCGGCTCGTCGAGGACGTCCAGCGGCACGGACATCGCGGGCAGGGCGAGGGTGTCGCGGGTGGTCACCACCACCACGTGACCGCTGCCCGGCGTCGGCAGCAGCGGCTTGGCTTGTGCGCTGGTCGAGACGTTGTCCACCACCAGCAACACCCGCCTGCCTTCGGCGGCGAGGTGGGCGAGGACTTGGTGGTAGGCGGCGTGCGCGTCAGCGGCCTCGGGTGGGATCTGCTCGCCCGCCAGGCCGAGGCGGCGCAGCAGCGGGGAGCACACCGCCTCGGCCGGGACCGGGGTCGGGCTGTAGCCGAGCATGTCGACCACGAACACCCCACCAGGGAACCAGCCCGCTTGGGCGGCGTGGGCGGCGCAGTGCCGGGCCAGCGCGGTCTTGCCCACCCCGCCCATCCCCGCCGACACCACCACCGCCGCCCCCGCAGCAGCCGGATCCAACACCGCCAACAACCGTGCGACCTGCCCGTCGCGGCCGGTGAACACCGCGTCGACCTCGGCGCCGGTGATCTGCTCCACCTGGGTCGCCGGGCGCGCCGCCTCGGCAGGCAGGTGGACGTGGGTGTCTATCCGCACCCCGCTGACATCCCCACCGACCTGCAGATTCGGGCCCACGATCGTGCTGTTCTCCACGCTCGGGCCGCCCGCGCAATTACGGCCGCCGACGACGCTGTGTCCACAGCACCACTCGGCGTCGGTGCCAGGCTGGACGCGCCGCGCCCGCCCGCCCCGCCCTGGTCGCGGCTGGTGGGTTCGTCGCGCCGACGCCGCCACCAATTCACCAGGGCTCGCTCCCCGGCGTCGGCCGCGGAGGCAGCGCGGCGTCCCCCAGCGTGACGTCCCTGATGTCCCCGCCAGCCTGCATGTTCGGGCCCAAGATCGTGCTCTCGCGCACCGACTGCCCACCCGACACCACCGGCCCACGGTCAGGCGCCTGCGGCGCGGGCCGCATCCACCGCCACGCCGAGGGCACCGCAACCCACACCAACGCCAAGATCCCCGCGGCCAGCTCAACCCCTCCACCACATTGCGCACCGGGTGCTCGTCGGCCAACAGCCAGTCCGGAGGCCCGAACCTCGCCCACAGGGTCACCACCGCCGCGAGCACAAGCACGGCCAGTCCTACTCGCCACCACCTGGTACGCGTCATCCCCGCCATCCGTTCACCCGGCACCGTTATACGACTTGTCGCGCTACCACTCCAACACGCTACGTAGAACCACCATCCCGGGACCCGTGCAGCGCTCACACCGCGGGCCAGCCTCGGCAGCGGCATCTATGACCGCGTCTTCCAGCGGGCTTAGTCCGTCTAGAACCGGCGTCTGCGGGTCGCGCAGTTGTCCAACAGTGGATCACCACCGATGCCGAGCGCCACTCGGCAATGTGCCAGGACGTCAATGCGCCATCGGCCCACGTTCGGCAGGACCGATACCTGAAGCGAGGTCGCACCGGCCCCGCGCCAGCGACCTGAGCGCGCCGTCGGTGGCCTGGGCGGGGCTAGCTCCCTAGCTCCGACGCCGCGATCGGCTATCTTGACGATACCCAAAAGGGCAGTTCAGGACCGTGCGGGTGTCAATGACGGTGTCAATGAGCGCAGATCGAAACCATGCACTGAAGCCACGAGATGCACGTGCATGGCCAGCGCGACCGGCACAAATCCGCAGGTAGAACCAGGTGTTTGCACTTGTAAGCGAAAGGTTGCGGGTTCAAGTCCCGCTGCCGGCTCCGTCTCTACCAGCACAGATGCGAGGATCGGCCCGGCGGGACTCGCTCCGTGTCAATGACCTTGTCATTGGGTTACCTTCGGCGCATGGACGACGCGCCCGCCCCGACGGCCCGCGCTCGCAAGCGAGACGCCGGTCAACGCATCGACGCGGGCCCGGGTGGTGGGCACATCCGACGCCGCGGGAAGTCCTACCAAGTACTGCTGTTCTCGGGCACGGACCCCGTGACGGGCCGACCGAACTACCTGACCGCGTCGGCCAAGTCGGAACCCGACGCCCGGAAGATCCTCGACAAGTTCCGGGTCCAGGTCGCCGAGCAGAAGAACGCGCGCACGAAGGCCACCTTCCAGTACACGGTCGAGGAGTGGCTCAAGGACCACGAGATCGAGCCGACGACCCTGGAGGGCTACAAGCTGTACCTCCGCCTGCACATCGGTCCCGCACTCGGTGCGAAGCCGGTCGGCAAGATCACTGCCCGCGACCTGGAGAAGTTCTACGCCCAGCTCCGTCGTTGCAGTCGGCGCTGCGACGGCAGACCGTTCGTTGAGCACCGCGTGGATGGCGAGCACGAGTGCCGGGTGGTGAAGCACAAGCGTCCGCCAGGCCGCCGACCAGCGGCTGGCTACCCGCCGCACGACTGCGCCGAGAAGGGTTGCCAGGTCATCGAGTGCCCTCCGCACCAATGCAAGCCGCTATCGAATTCGACAATTCTCAAGATCCATTTCGTCATTCAAGGCGCGCTCGCTGCTGCGTTTCGTTGGGACTGGATCAGCAGCAACCCCGCCGAGGTAGCCAAGAAGCCAACCCAGCCGACACCCCAGCCCAATCCGCCGACCGCTGAGCAGGCCGCGCGGATCATCGCCGCCGCCTGGCAGCAGAGTCCGGACTGGGCAACCTTGGTGTGGCTGGTCATGGTCACCGGCATGCGCCGCGGCGAGGTGCTGGCGCTTCGCTGGCACCACGTCGACCTGAACGCGGGCACGCTGACGATCAAGCGCAACTACGTGCGAGCGGCTGGCGTGGCTTACGACAAGGACACCAAGACCCACCAAGAGCGCCGCCTGGCCCTCGATCCGGCGACCGTGCAGGTCTTGAAGGAGCATCGCGCACGCTACGAGGAGCTGGCCGACAAGCTCGGCATCGAGCCCACCGACGACGCGTACCTGTTCTCCCACAAGCCCGAGCGGAACCGCCCCTACAGCCCCAGCGCGACGACCCATCGCTACACGAGGATGTGCGCCGAGATCGGCATCGACAGCCACCTCCACGCACTGCGGCACTACTCGGCTACCGAGCTGCTGACCGCCGGAGTCGACCTCCGGACGGTCGCAGGCCGCCTAGGCCACGGTGGTGGCGGTGCCACCACACTTCGGGTCTACGCGGCCTGGGTCGGCGAGTCCGACCGGCGAGCAGCCGAGATTTTGGGTAGCAGGATGCAGCGCCCTAACCGCTGATCTCCTCCTGTCGCCCGAGGGCGCGCATCACGCTGGCGAGGTTGTTGCGGCTGATCAGGGTGTCGGGGTGTTCGGGGCCGAGGATCCGGGTTCGGGTCTCCAGGACGGAGCTGTGCTCGGTTTCGGCCTCCTCCAGCCGCCCGAGGTCGTACAGCACGCGGGCGCGGTTGTTGCGGCTGATCAGGGTGTCGGGGTGTTCGGGGCCGAGGATCCGGGATTGGGTCTCCAGGACGGAGCTGTGCTCGGTTTCGGCCTCCTCCAGCCGCCCGAGGGCGCGCATCACGTTGGCGCGGTTGTTGCGGCTGGTCAGGGTGTCGGGGTGTTCGGGACTGGTGTGATGGGTTAGTGCTTGTGTGTAGGCAATGCTGGCGAGGGGGTAACGCCCGGTTCTGCGGGCCTGGTGGCCGATCAGGGTGGTGTCGGTCGCGGTCGCGTGGGTGAGTGCTATGTGGATGAGATGTTCCGGGGGCGGTTCGCTGGGTGGTGTAGTGCGTTGTGTGTGGTCGACGATGTAGTCGAAGACGGTGACGTGGTCGGGGTCGGCGTCGAGGGGTTCGAGGAGGGCGGTGGTGTGGCGCCAGGGCTGGGTGGCCCAAGCCCATGCCTTGTCGGGGGCTTCTGGGCGGGCGCGCTTGCCGGTGGGCAGGTAGTAGGTGTGGAGTTCGGTGAGCATGGCGCGGGGAAGAGGGCTGAGGAATCCGGCGCGGCGACACTCGACGGCTGCGGTGACTAGTGCGGCGCCTCTCGGGTTGGTGGAGGCGGCGCGGCCGTCGTGCCAGCGGCGTAGGAGTTGGGGTCCTGCGGCGAGGTACTCGGCGAGGCCGTAATCGTCGGTGTGGGAGAGGGCTTCGGCGATGCGAGGGTCCTGGTCGCGGTGTTGTGCACGATTGAGTTCGGTTGGGGTGAATGTGCGCTCGATGTGGATGCGTGTGGCCATGGCCAGGACGCGGCGGCGGTTCTCGTCGAGCCCACGGTCGGAGTCGGGGGTGGAGTCCAGGAGGTGTTGTTCCTGTAGTCGCAGGGTTGCGATGACCACCCTCCGGTGTTTGTCGGGGTGGTTGAGCAGTCGGTCGAGCATGGTGACGTTGAGGCTGTTGTCGCCAGTGAGGAACCGTTCCAGGTCGTCCAGCCAAAGAAGGGCTCGTCGTTCGGTCGCGGCCTCGTTGATCACGGCTGCCAATGCCTGCGGTTCCGGGACGAACAGTCGGTGTTTGCCCAGGACTTCGCGGGTTGCCTCGAACGCCAACCGGGACTTGCCCGCTGCCGAGTCCCCGACCAGAAGTACGAACGCGCCGGGCTTCAGCGCGGCGACCACTTCCTCGTGCCTGTCCCTCGGCACGTACACCGGCACTCCCTCGAGCAGCTCGGCCTCGTCGCCCGCTGCCCCCTCCAGGGACGTGCCATGCGGGGTCACTGCCCGGTGCACTCCAAGCACGGTTGGGTCCGACAGCTCCCCTACGCGAACTCGACCCTCCCGCAGCGCGCCGGATGAGACGACTTGACGGGTCTCGTCCCGGTGCTTGTCCTCTCGCTCCATCCGCGCCAACGTCAACTTGCCCACGACCGCGGCCACCGCCGCTACGGCCAGGACGACGACGGCCAGCCAGTTCCAGTGGTCCACACCCAGCGGCTTCAGCACGGCCACACCCACACCGGCCAGCGCCAGTACCCCGGCAACCAGCCACTGGCCTGCTCGACGAGCCAACCTCGGCACCGCGACCCCCTAATTGACGACGGTCACCCGCACCATCGCTCTCCGCACCCGGACCGTGACATCACTCGTAGCGTAGGCAGGTAGGCGCCGCCAACCGCGCGTGCGCACGCCCGGCGGATGTCAGCAGACCGACACCTGGGAGTAGCGTTCTTCCTCGTGGAGATCGTCGAACAGGCGACCGTGATTGCTCAGGAGTTGGTCGCGCCTCTCGGGCGCCGCTGGGACCACGTGCAGGCCGTCGCCGCACGTGCGGCGGATCTTTCTGTCGCTGTGGCTGCGGCGGAACGCCCGACTCTCGTTGCCGCGGCCTGGCTCCACGACATCGGCTACTCACCCCGCATTGGGCACACGCGGTTTCATCCGCTCGACGGCGCGCGGTTCCTTCGCGCCGAGGGTTGGCCCGAGCCAGTCGTCGGCTTGGTGGCGCACCACTCCGCAGCGCGGTACGAGGCCGAGGTGCGCGAGCTGAGCGCCGAGCTGGCGGACTTCCCGTTCGAGCAGTCCGCGCTCCAGGACGCGCTGGACACCGCGGACCTGACTACAGGGCCCGCCGGCGAGCCGCTCACCTTCGACGAGCGGATGGACGAGATCCTCGTCCGGTATCCCCCGACACCCCAGTTCACCAGTTCTGGCTGGTCGCTCGCCCGGTCGAGGCCGAGGCCGTTGAGCGGACCCTCGCGCGCATGCGCGCCGCTTAGCCCAGGTAGGGCACCGTCCGGCCGGAGTCCAACGCGTGCTCGATGCGCATCCGCATCGACGGGTGGATGTTGAGCCCAGGGACGTCCTCCGGACGCACCCACCGGACTTCCTTGCTCTCCGTCCCGTCCTCGCGCGGGCTGCCGCCGATCTGGCGGCCGAGGAAGCACAGCGAGAACTGCTGACGGACCTCGCCGTCGTCGTAGGCCATGACGTGCCGCGGGTTCGTGTACGTCCCCACGAAGCCGACGACCTCGACCTCGACCCCGGTCTCCTCGCGGACCTCGCGGACCACCGTGTCGACGATGCTCTCGCCGGGCTCGTGCCCGCCGCCGGGCAGCGCCCACAGGTCGTTGTCGACCTTGTGGATCAACAGCACTCGACCGGCCTCATCGCGCACGGCGCACACCACGGACGGGACCACGCTGTTGATGGCGGGTGCGTTCGGGTCGTCGATGTAGTCGATGCGAGCCATCAGAACTCCGGTGGGGTCTCGGGGACGGCCGTCTGCCAGACGCGATCGAACGAGCGTCGGTAGTTGGTCCAGACGATGCCGCCCGGGTGTTCCTGGAGGTGTAGAACCGGGTTCTGCCCGGCCAGCGAGCCGTACGAGTGGCCGTTGACCAGCATCTGGTCGTCGAAACGGTAGATCGAGTTGTAGAGCGGCGTTCCGTGCGTCCGCACCTCGACGTTCGGCAGCCCGGCGACCTCGTGCAGGTACCGCCGCATGAGCTGCACCCGACCTTCCAGGCCGCCGACCGTGCCCTCCTCGATGGCCCGCTGGATGACGGCCGATGACGTCTCGTCCCCGATCGCGAAGCGGAAGCGCACGCCCGCGGCGGCCTTCGCGCGCACGACGGGAAGCAGGTTGTACTGCTCGACGAGGAACGCGCCCGCGAACACGAGGACGTCCATCTCCTGCTGGACGCCGTTGATCAGCTCAAGCCACAGGCTGCCCGGCACCGCCGAGCGCGAGGGGAAGACGTGCACCACTTCGCTTTGCGAGCCCGGACTGGTGTGGACGTCGTTCGCCAGGGCCGGCCAGAGATGCACCTCGTCAACGCTCACCAGCGTCGCGACTTCGCGCCTGGTGGTGCGGTGCGGGCGCCGACCTTCGTTAGCGATCCACCGCTCCACCGTCTTGACATCCACGCCGACCCGGGCCGCCACGGTGTCGACGGTCAGCCCCGCCGCGAGGATCGCGGTCCGCAGTCGCTCGTTCGGCACGTTCCCACCCCTCCTGGGACGTCCTGAGGACGTTTGGGACGTTATCGAGGCTACCGGACGTCTCTAAGCATCCTGGGGAACGTGGTGTTTGTGTCCTCCTGATCCGGCTTCCATGTATCTCATGCACACCAACCACGGAACCCGGCTACCGCGAACGGTCTGTCTCCAACTCGCTGACGCGGGCCTGGAGGTCCTTGATGTCCGCGCGCAGTTGGCTCAGTTCCGCGGCGATGTGTGGGAGGGAGTCGCCCGGCGCATCGCCGTCGAGCACCTTGCCGAGGTGGTCCGGAGGCCAGCGCAGCCCTTCGGACACCGCGGCCAGCGTGCGAGGACTGCGCTTCCGCGGGCGTCGTTCTTCTGCAACTGGCGCAGGGTCGCCACGCTGACGCCGGACCTGTCGGCCAGCTCCTTCTGCGTCATCTCCAGTTCGTCGAGCCGGGCGTTGATCGCGTCCGCGACCGCCTGCCAGTCCTTCGACACCTGATCTCCGTTCGACAGCGCTGATTAGCGCGAATCGTAGCTGCTAGCGCGCCCTGCGGGCGGGTCTGGCAGCTCGACAACAGCACCGGACCCGCCTGCTTCGTAGTTGATGAGCGCTATTAATAGCGCTACTATGATCTGCGTCAGGCAGTGAGGACATCAGATGCACGCCAGACACGAGACGGGGGAGCGGCAGACGCTCCCCGAGAGATCGAGACCGGCCCCGCCCAGGCGCCAACCAAGCCGGGGCCGGCTCTCCCGACACCCGCCAACGAGCACCAGGAGGACAACAGCATGACCGAGGCCCTGCCACGCCCACAGATGCGGGGGAGCCTGCGCGATCAGGCCCTGCACAACGCCCTCAGGAAGCGCGCCGCCAGCGTGCCGACCTACTCCGTTCCCGAGGCCGCCGCGCTGCTCAGCATCTCCCCGGAGTACCTGTACCGGCTGATCCACGCCGACGGCTTCCCGGCGGTCCAGTTGGGAGTCGGCGAGACCAAGGGCCGCTACGTCGTGCCCGCCCAGGCCGTCGAGCGCCTGCTGTCCGAGGCCGCCGACTCCGCCGGGATCGTCGACGCCGCCCAGTGGACGGGCGCGAACCGAGCGTCGGGCGGTGCGGCATGAATGCCTCGACCTCGACCGCGTTGCCGCCCGTTCCGCACGGGCTGGCCGACGACTTCACCGCAGGCGCGTGCCTCTGCACCGGTCGCCTCCACGTGTTCGGGTCGCCGGAGTGCGACGCCGCCGCGGGGTGAGCGCTGATGAACGCCGACAGGGTGTTCGGGGCGTGCCTGGCCGGTGGTGCGTTGGGTGCGGGTGGTTGGTTGGTGATGAGCGTCCCGGAGCTGGGGAAGCTGTCGCTGTTGGGTCCGTGGGCGGTGGTGGCCGGGGCGGTGCTGTTCGCCGGGTCGCTGGCGCTGTGGGCGAAGCGCCCGGGTGGGGTGCCGCTGACGCTGTCGCTGCTGGCCGTCGCGGCCGGGGTCTTCCTCGACACCGACGTCGTCCCCGAGGAGACGCCGGGTCGAGAAGCGACGGGCTGGCTGCTGTTCAGCGGGATCACCGGCGCCGTGATGTTCAGCGCGTGGGTCTGGTACGGCCGCCGGGGTTCCTCGCAGGTGGTCAACCGCTGGTCGAGCAAGGCCCGCCGCAACGACGGCGTGGCGACCGGGTGGGCGATCCTGCGGGCCGCGTCGTGGTTCGCGGTGCGGCGGCGGGCCGCGGTGGTGCGCCCGAGCGTGCGGGAGATGTCGTGGTGGCGGCGCTGGCGGACCCCGCTGCGCGAGTTCGCGACGCCGGTCGCCCGCGTGGGGATCTTCCGGATCTGGTCGCTGGTCGAGGACGTGACGCTGCGCCTGGGCGGCCCGCGCACGGGCAAGACCGGTGAGCTGGCCTGCCGCATCCTGGACGCGCCGGGCGCGGTCATCGCGACCTCGACCCGCACGGACCTGATCGACGTCACCGGTCCCGTCCGCGCCCAGCGCGGCCCGGTGCACGTGTTCAACCCCGGCGGTGTCGGCGGGCTGGCCAGCACGATCACGTTCGACCCGCTGTCCGGGTGCGAGAACCCGACCGTGGCGACCTCGCGGGCGGCGGACCTGCTGTCCGGGGTGTCCGGGCCGGGCGCCGGTGGTGACCGCGAGTTCTGGATGGCGCAGGGCCGCCGAGTGCTGGCCGCGCTGATGTACGCGGCGGCCTTGGGCGGGGCACGATGCGCGACGTCCTGGCGTGGGTGGCCGACCCGGCCAGCGCCGCGGGCGCGGTGTCGCGGAACCTGCGCCGCCAGGACGACCCGGCGTGGGAGTCCGACGCCCAGCAGTTCCTCAACACCAACGACCGCACGCAGTCCTCGATCTGCGCCACGATCATGCCCGCCCTCGGGTGGCTGACCGACGCCACCGCCGCCAAGGCCGCCGAGTCCGGCGCGTTCGACGTCGAGCAGCTCCTGGCCGACAACGGCACCGTCTACATGCTCGGTGCCGAGGACGCCCAGACCGCGCCCCTGGTGACCGCGCTGACCGGGCACATCGCCCGCGAGGCCCGCCGCCTGGCCGCGTTCATGCCCAGCGGACGGCTCGACCCGCCGCTGACCCTCGCGCTGGACGAGGCCGCGCTGATCTGCCCGATCCCGCTCGACAACTGGACCGCCGACATGGGCGGACGCGGCGTCACCATCCACATCGCCGCCCAGTCCCGCGCGCAGCTCCGGCAGCGGTGGGGCGACACCGGCGCCGCCGCGATCCTCAACAACGCCGCCACCATGCTCATCTTCGGCGGCACCCGCGACCACGACGACCTCAACGCCTACTCCACCCTCACCGGCGAACGCGACGAAGAGGTCGGCACCATCGACGGCGACCGCCGCGTCGTCTCGACCACCACCCGCCGCGTCCCGGTGCTCTCGCCCGGCCAGATCGCCCAGTTGCCCGCCGGGCACGTCGTGGTCATCCGCCGCGGCCAGCCCCGGCGGTCGGCAAGGTCGGCATGGCCTGGAAGCGCAGCGACGTCCGCCGCGCCGCCCGCGCCTCGCGCTGGGAGAAGCGCCTCACCCGCTGGGAGTCCTGGCGACAGGTCGCCACCGAGCGCCTGGCCGAGATGTTCGAGGCCGGCAACGAGCGCCTCAACACCTGGCAGTCCCGCCACGACGAGCAGCCCACCCCGAGCCCGTCGAGGCGTCGGTGGCCACCCGCTCCGAGGGCGACGACACCGAGGGCGGGCGGACGCGATGAGCATCTACCTGCTGCTGTTCACGGCGATCACGGTGTCCGGCTGGCTGTTCACCGCCAGGCACGCGCTGCGCCTGCACCACGCGCTGAACACCGACCCGCTGACCGGCCTGCCCAACCGGGCCGCGTTGGCCGCCGCGTTCGTCCGCGCCGCCCGCCGCGACGGGGCGGTCGGGGTGCTGCTGCTGGACCTCGACAAGTTCAAGGCGATCAACGACCGCCACGGCCACGCCGAGGGCAACAACCTCCTGCGGCGGACCGCCCGAGTCCTGGCCCACGTGCTCGACGGCCGGACCGAGCTGGCCGTCCGGCTGCACGGCGACGAGTTCGCCGTCCTGCTGTCCGAGCTGCCCACCGGCAAGGCCGGGCAGCAGCTCGCCGAGGAGCGCGCCCGCGCCATCACCGCGGCCATCTCTGCCTGGCCCACCCGTGTCGGCGGCGACCTGGTCACGGTCACCGCGAGCATCGGCGCGGCGGTCTTCCCGGCCCGGCAGGCGAACCTCTCCGCGCTGCTGCGTGCCGCCGACCAGCGCATGTACGCGGCGAAGGCGACCAGCCACGGCCAGGACGCGGCCAGCGCCCAGGGTGGTGACGCCCGATGAGCACCGTCGCCGACACGCTCGCCGTCACCCGCTCCCAGGTCGGCACCGAGCTGCAGCGCGCCGACACCAAGGCCACCACGCTGCTGTCGCTGGTCGCCGCCGCGTTCGCCGGGATCATCGCCCTGACCGGGCGCCACCTGCCCGTGGCAGCCGAGATCGCCCTGTGGTGCTCCGGTGCACCGATCCTGGCCGCGGTCCTGTTGCTGCTGGCCGCGATCCGGCCCCGACTCCACGACCCGGCCCCGCAAACGTGGCTGTGGGCGGCCGAACACGGACCCGCCCGGCTGGTCGCCGCGTGCCGCGCCACGACCGACACCACCGAGACCGTGATCGCCCACGACCTGTGCTCGGTGGCCGTGATCGCGCGTAGCAAGTACCGGCGCATCCGCGCCGCCGTGACGCTGGTCGTCGTCGGGCTCGCCGTGCTCACCGTCGCCCTGGCCCTGGCCGCCCTGCCCGGAGGTGCCGCATGAGCGACACCGAGTACGCCAGCAGGCAGTCCGTCGCCGGACTGGCCCGCGAGGTCGAGGGCCTGCGCCGGGCGTGGCGGCCCATCCCGCAGCGGCTCGACGACCTCGCCAAGGTCGTCGACGGGCTCGCCGAGACGGCGGCCCACCGCACCGGCGCCGGGCAGAAGGTCGTGGCCCCGTCGTGGTTCAACCTGCCCGACGACCTCGACAAGGTGGCGGCGCTGATCGACGAGCTGTGCGGCTGGGTCGGCACCGTGTTCCTCCGCTACCCCGACGCCGCCGCCGTCCTGTCCGACTGCTGGCTCTGGCACCCCGAGGTGATCGAGGAACTGGTGTGGCTCATGCACACCTGGATCGCCGCCTACGCCGACGAAGCCGCCAGCGCGGTCGCCGCGGGGACTGGCACGACCGCTACCGCCCCGGCGTCGTCAAGCGCGTCAAGCAGGCCATCGGGACATGCTCCCTGGAGACCCACACCAGCCCCACGCCCGCACCGCGGTGCCGCTGGTCGAGGCCGCCGAGGCGATCGTCACCTGGTGGTCGACCGCCCGCGACCAGGCCGCGCCTGTCCCGACCGACGCCCACCTGGCCGCCGCCGAACCGGCCCCGACCCGATGGGGAGGCCGCCGGTGAGCACCGAGCCCGAGCCCGGCCCCGAGCTGCTGGGCAGCGTCCTGACCCGCGTCGCCCACCAGTTGGCCCAGGCCCGCACCGCCACCGACCAGCACGTGGACCAGCAGCGCCCGGAGCGAGAGGAGCAGCCGCGATGAACCACACCGACATGGCCAAGGCCGTGACCCGGCTCGCCGTCGTGGTCGACCGCGTCGCCAACGCCGTCGCCGACCACGTCGAGCAGCCCTGTTGCCCGACCACCGCCCCGGCGTCGTGGCTGACCTTGCCCGCCGACCCCGAGCTGGCCCGCACCACCCTCACCGCGCTGTGCGCCTGGACCCGCCAGGTCTACCTGCGCTATAGCGACGCCGCCGCCGGCCTGCCTGACTGCTGGCTCTGGCACCCCGACGTCATCGAGGAACTGCACTGGCTGCACCAGGCATGGCAGGCCGCCTACCACGGCCCCACGGCCTCGCCCGTCGCCGCTGGCGAGTGGCACGAACGCCACCGCCCCGGCGTGGTCCGCCGCGTCAAGGCCGTCGCGGGCACCTGCTCCCGCGAGAACCACCAGACCCGACGCCGCCTGTCCGCCGCCCCGGTCGAGCAGCTCGACGAGGCCGCCGACCTGATCGCCGCGTGGTGGGCCGCCGACCGCGAGCAGCCCGCACCCGAACCCCGCGACGAGCTGGCCGTCGCCCACGAGCACCCCAGGAGCACCCCGTGAAGTACTTCTACGTTCCGGCCGACGACAGCCCCGGCATGATGGGCCGCCTCAACACCCCGGGCGGGTGGCCCGACGAGTGCGAGCTGGCCGTGTGCGAGGACGGGGATACCGCCTCGCCGTCCGCGACGACGCCCACGACCTGATCAGCCAGGCCGTCGAGCACTACCAGCCGTGGGACGCCGACGTCCACGAACTCGTCGAATTCGACTCCGGTCTCGGCGACGAGGACGTCACCTCCCACAACCACGACGAGGCCGCGGTGCCACCGGGCTACGTCCCGCTGTCGCACTTCGCCGACGAGCCCGGCGTCGGCTTCTTCGCCGCCCGCGACTGCGACGACTGCGGCGGCGACGGCCTGACCCGCGTCGAACCAACCGACGACGGCGACACCGACACGTGCCGCTGCGTCATGGAGGTCGGCCGCCCCGCCCTGAACGACGTCGACGACCTCGACACCGACACGGCCGAGACTCCGCCGGGCTACGCGCCGCTGCAGTACTTCCCGGACGAGCCCGACATGGACTACTTCGCCGCCCTCGACTGCGACGCGTGCGGCGGCGACGGCCTGGCCCGCGTCGAGACCACCAACACCGGTGACATCGAAATCGACACCTGCCACTGCGTCCTCAACGTCGACCGCCGTTCCCCGAGCGACACCGACAACCAAGTCCTTGACGACGACCCCGCGACCATGCCGGAGTGGGCGAAGGTTCCCGACGCCCCGGCCCCGAGCGGCGACGCCTACACCCAAGCTGTCGCGGGCGAGGCGGTCGACGGCACCACCGACGCCGTCAGAGCGGACGTCGACGTGGTCGACGAGGCGCTCACCCGCGCCGAGACCGCCTGCGACCGCATCGACGCCGCCACCGCCCACACCATGCAGGGCCGCACCGTCGACACCACTGACGTCGCGTTCGACGCGTCGGCCGGTGTCGCCGACCCGTACGTGGCCGAGTCCCGCGGGGACGTCGACGGGCGGGGGCTGTAGTCATGACCACCGCACACGCCCCGCAGGGCAAGCCGTGGCGGGCGACGGTCGCGCAGTGGGCGCCGGGCCTGTTGGTGGCGCTGGCCGCCGGTGTCGCCACCGCGCACGGCATCTACGAGGTCGCCGCCGCCGCGGGACGCCCAAGGCGATCGCGTGGCTGTACCCGCTGATCACCGACGGCCTCGCGCTGGTCGCCTACGCCTCCACCTCGCGGCTCAGCGGCGGCGGTCGCGCCTACGCCTGGGCGGTCGTCGTGCTCGCCGCCGGAGTGTCCGGCCTGGCCCAGGCGGTGTTCCTCGCCGGAGGCGACGGCCCGCCGCTCGAGAGCGTCACCCACGCCGCGGTGCCGCCGGACGAGGTGCCCAAGGATGTGCCCGCGCCGCTGCGGTTCGGGGTGGGGGCGTGGCCGGCGATCGCCGCGGCCATCGTGGCGCACCTGCTGTTCATGCTCGGCGAGGCCCGCACCCCGTCCAAGCCCACCCAGGACGCCCCCGCCGAACGCGCGGACCGCCCTGCCGCGCCGCCGTCGGCGTCCAAGCACACGGCGTCCACCGGGGCGGAGCGGGAGCGGCTGAACGCACAGCGGCCCGTACAGCCGTCCAACCGTCCCGCCGTACAGCCTGCCGCCCACAGCGTTCAACCGGCGGCGCTGCCGCCCGCCGCGACGCCGACGACCACCGAGCCCGCGCCGAGCGCGAGCGCCCCGGTTGAACAGCCCCAGCGCCCGCGCGTTCAGCCCGTCCCGTCCGACGCGTCCAGCTCACCGCAGAAGGACCGGGCGCGGGCTGCCGCCCGCGAACACCTGCGCCGCACCGGACACCTCCCGACCGTCACCGCCCTGATGGACCTCGCCGACGTCTCCCGAGGCACCGCCGGAACCGCCCTCCAGCAACTCCGAGAGCAGCCCGCAGACCTCCACCTCGTCACCCCTGACGAGAACCTCAGGAACAGCTCATGACCACCAGCCCAAGGCCACCTCGACAGCACCAGGACTCCTACTCCACTCTCACTCATCCAGACATTTCCGACACCCTCACGACCACCGACTTCACTACACACCTAGGCATCACGATCCTGTGGTGTCGGCCGCTGCCGCGGCCTGCGGAAACGCGCGAGCGCGTTGGCGGGCGGTGGTCGCCGTGCTGAGCATCTCAAGTGGACACTCGGCGGACTATTTGATCGGTGCCGTCGCCGGCGGGCGGGAGAACTACTACACCGGCGCGGTCGCCGCCGGTGAGCCTCCGGGCCGGTGGTACGGGCGCGGCGCAGAAGCGCTGGGCCTGAAGGGCTTGGTCGACGAGCAGGACATGACCGCGTTGTACGAGCACTTCGTCGACCCGCGCGACGAGGCGTTCAAGGACCCGGCCCGCTGGGCCGAGGCGTCCACCCTTGGACACACCGGACGCCGCTACCTGTCCGAAGAGGAGTTGTACAAGCAGGCGTTGGACGCTGAGCCGAACGCCGACGCTGAACGCCGCGAGGAACTCCGCCTCGAAGCGGGCAAGCGGGCGCGGAAGAACGTCAGCTTCTTGGACGCCACGTTCAGCGTCCAGAAGTCCGTGACGGTCCTGCACACCGCGTTCGAGGCGCAGCAGGTCCGCGCTGAACGCGAGGCGTCCGAGGCTGAACAGGTCGCGCTCGACGCGGCCCTGGCGGGCGACACCGACACCGCGGCGGAGTGGCAGCGCCGCCACGACGAGGCGCTGACCGCCGCCCGGTCGTGGGCGTCGCACCGCAAGGCCGTCGAGGACGCGATCTGGGCGGGCAACCGCGCCGCGCTCGACTACCTCGCGGACAAGGCCGGGTACTCCCGCGTCGGTCACCACGGCGGCGCAGCCGGGCGGTTCATCGACGCGCACGACTGGATCGTCGCGTCGTTCTTCCAGCACGACTCCCGCGACCACGACCCGCAGTTGCACATCCACAACGCCATCCTCAACCGCGTCCAGGGCGCCGACGGTCAGTGGCGCACGCTGGACTCGCGGGCGATGCACAAGTTCCGCGGTGCCGCGTCGGCGGTGGGGAGCGCACCACCGAGGAGCACCTGGCACGCGCTTTGGGAGTGCGGTTCGCCACCCGCCCGGACGGCAAGGCCCGCGAAGTCGTCGGAGTCGCGCAGCAGGTCATGGACCTGTTCAGCTCCCGTCGACGCGCCATCACCAAGCGCACCACCGAGTTGATGACCGCGTTCGAGACGAAATTCGGCCGCGTGCCGAACTCGCTAGAGCTGGACCGGTTGCAGCGGCAGGCCACCTTCGCCACCCGCAACGCGAAGTCCCACCAGGGCGAGACGAACGAGGCCCGGCTGGAGCGCTGGGACCGCGAGCTGCGCGCCGAGGTCGCCACCGGACTGGCTGGCGTCGCCGACACGGTGCTCGACATCGCGGGCAAGGCACCGGAACCGGACCACTGGTCTCCAGAGCAGGTGATCGAGACCGCGCTGGCCGCCGTCCAGGAGACCAAGGCCGCATGGACCGCGCCCGACCTGACCCGAGCGATCAGCGACGCCCTGCCCGACCGGCTCGGCGACCTGTCCGGCGAGCAGGTCTCCGACCTGCTGGATGGGTTGACCGCCCAGGCGCTGGAGTCCGCCGTTCCGTTGGACGCCGCACGACCCGGCGAGGACGCCCTGCCCACTGACCTGCGGTTGAACAACGGATCGTCCGCGTACAACGCCCCGGGCGGACAGCTGTACGCCACAGCCACACACGTGCACACGGAGCGGACGCTGGTGGCCGCCACCCGTCGCGGCGGCGCGCCGGCGCTCACCGCGCCCGGCGTGACCGGGTTCCTCAACGGCCTCGCCACGCAAGGCATCGAGCTGGGCGCGGACCAGGCCGCCGCCGTGCGCGGCGTGCTGCGCTCCGGGGCCGCCGTCGAATCGCTGGTCGGCCCCGCCGGGACCGGCAAGTCGTTCGTGGTCGGCACCCTGGCCAAGGCGTGGACCGACCCCGCCCTTTGGGACGGCGCCCGACACCGCGTCGTCGGTCTGGCGACCAGCCAGATCGCGACCGAAGTGCTCGCCGGCGAAGGACTGGACGCCCGCAACATCGCCTCCTGGCTCGGCGCGCAACGCCGCCTGCGCATGGGGAACGCCTCCGGCCAGGACCAGGAATGGGAGTTGCGGCCGGGCGACCTGGTGGTGGTCGACGAGTCCGCGATGGCCGACACCCCCGCCCTGGCCGAGATCCACCGGTACGCCGCCGAGACCGGAGCAAAGCTGCTGCTGGTCGGCGATCACCGGCAGCTCGCCGCGGTCGGCGCGGGCGGCGCCATGGAACTCATGGCCGACGCCGGGTCGAGCTACGAGCTGGCCGACGCCCGCCGGTTCACCGCCCGGTGGGAGCGCCAGGCGTCGCTGCGCCTGCGCGAGGGCGACCCCAGCGTCATCGCCGAGTACCACCGCCACGGCCGCGTCCTCGACGGCGGTCGGCCCGAGGACGCCGAAGCCGCCGCGTGCCGGGCGTGGCTGGCCGACACCCTCCAGGGCAGGCGGTCGCTGCTGATCGTCGACACCAACGAGCAGGCCGCCCGCATGTCCGCGCGTCTGCGCGCCGAACTGGTCCGGCTGGGCCGCGTCGCCGAACACGGCGTCCCCCTGGGCTTGCAGGGCACCTTCGCCGGTGTCGGCGACATGATCCAGGCCCGTCGCAACGGGTGGAGCCTGGTCGGCTACGACGGCAACCGCCGCCCGCCGATCAACCGCGAGCAGTACCGCGTGCTTGAGGCCCGCGCCGACGGCAGCCTGGTAGTGGCCACCCGCGAGGGCGAGCGCATCAGCCTGCCCGCCGCCTACGTCGCCCAGCACGTCGCGTTGGCCTACGCCTCCACCACCCACGCCGCCCAAGGCGTCACCGTCGACACCAGCCACGCGCTGGTCACCGCCAACACCGGGCACGAAGCCCTCTACGTCGCGATGACCCGCGGCCGACACGACAACGTCGCCCACGTCGTCACGATCACCGCCGCCGAGGACGCCCCGGACAGCGCGAAGAACCTGCGCCGCTCACCGGCCGCCGTGCTCGACAACGTCATGGCCAACGCGGCCATCGAGCAGTCCGCCCTGGCCACGGCCGTCGAGTCCAGCACCGAGATGAACACCGTCCGCACCCCGCGGAACTGCTGGCCGACGCCATCGAGCTGGCCACCGCCGGGCGCGTGAGCCGCTGGCTCGACGAGCTGCTCGACGACGGCACCCTCACCATCGGGCAACGCCAGCGCCTGGCCGCCGAGGACGCCGGGCCGACCCTGAACCGCGTCCTGCGCCGCGCCGAACTCGCCGGGCACGACCCACGCCAGGTCCTCACCGACGCGATCACCTCGCGTCCCCTGGCCGGAGCCCGGCAACTGACCAACGTCATCCACCACCGCATCACCGACGCCGTCCCCCTCGACCCACAGGGCAGCCGGTTCGCCGACTGGACCCCGCGGGTCGACGACCCGCAGTGGCAGCGCTACCTCGACGACCTCGCCGTCCGCGCCGACCAGCGGCGGGTCGAGATGGGCGAGGAGATCGCCGCCAACCCACCCCAGTGGGCGGTCGAAGCGTTTGGGCCGGTGCCCGAGGACCAGAAGCTGCGCGCCGAGTGGGCGGAGAAGGCAGGCGTCGTCGCGGCCCACCGAGACTTGACCAAGTTCGACGCCCCGTCCGAAGCGCTGGGCAATGCGCCGAAGCCGGGGCAACCCGAGGCGTACGCGTCCTGGCGCGCGGCGTGGCGAGCGCTCGACCTGCCCGAGGTCGACCGCGACGAGCTGGAGATGAGCGACGGCCAACTCCACCTGCGCCAGCGCGCTTACGAGCGGGAGAAGACCTGGGCGCCGAAGTACGTCGCCGAAGAACTGGCCGGAACCCGGCAAGCCGCCGCCCAGCAGCGCCGGACCGCGGCCATCCGCCAGGCCGAGGCCCTCGCCGCGGCCGAACCGCTCGAGCGCGACCGGCTCCAGCGCGAAGCCGCCGAAGCCAGCGCACTGGCCGACGTGCTCGACGGCCGCGCCGCCCTGTTGGAAGCCGCCGACGAGGCCCGCGCCCAATGGCTGGCGCACACTGCGGGCACCCGCGCCGCGAGCGACCGAGCGACCATGGAACTACAGTCCCGCCGCGCGAACGACGGCCGCGAGGACACGCTGACCACCGCGGCCGACTGGCTCGCGGAGCACTACGCCGCCCAGGCCGCCGAGGACGCTTACCGCGACGTCACCGGGCTGCACGACTTCGCCGACTTCAACCCGGCGCACCAGCACGCGACCACGCTGCCGGACACCACCCCCGACGTCCAGGCGGCTTGGCCCAGCCTGCCCACCTTCGACGACTTCGACGATGCCGACGCCGTCCCCTTGGCGCAGACCGAGGAAGTGCAGCGCCCAGGCCGGTTCGCGTGGCTGACCAACCTGGTCACCTGGTCGAAGAGCATCTGGGGACGCAACGCCGAACTCGACGACGTCGAGGACGTCAACGAGGACGTCGCTGCCAAGGCCGCCGCCCCCACGCCTCCCGCTACCGAGCCCGTCGCCGACGCCGAGCCCACCGTCCCTGCCACCGTCGCCGCGCCGGCGGTCCAGGACGACACCGACGCTGCGCCGTCGCCGAGCGAGGAACTGCCCGGGGCAGACGCCGCCGAGACGTGGCCCACCGCACCGGCGGTCGACCTCGACGACGACGACGAGCCCGCCTACGGCTGGCTCGGGACGCCCGTCGACGACGACGACTTCGCCGACGAGTTGAAGCCGACCGCGGCAAGCGCCCCGGCCGCGGTCGAGGTCTTCGAGATCGAGCCTCACCCGGACGCCGCCGAGGTGGCCGTGCCCGACCTCCGCGAGGTCGCGGCGACCGAACCGCCGGTCCAGGAGGCCGACGCGGTTCGGGTGCCGTCGGCGGACGAGACCGCCGAGACGATCTCCCGTGCCCAGCGAGCCCTCGCGGAGATCCGGGCCCGCGAGGCCGCCGACGCCCAGCGGGCCGCCGACGAGGCCCGCGCCGAGCAGATGTCGCGCTGGGCCGCCGATGACGCCGCCGCAGCGGCAGCCGTGGATGTGGACGTCCTGGACCGGGGAGGTTCCTGGTGACCAGGTCAGGGCACAGCCGGCACATCGACCGGCGGGACGCCGGAACGCCTCCACGCCCACGCGAAGGTGCTCAGCACCGCGTCGAGCCAGCCAGGCCGGTTGGCCAGCCAGGCTGGCTGTTGGATGTCCAGCCGCTCGGCTTGGAGCAGCTCGTCGGCGATCAGCTCCTCATAGACCACGCCCGTGCGCATCGTCACCGGCGCCGGAGCGGAGTACCACGATCCGTCCGGTTGACGAACCGTGGCGTTGGCGATCCAGCGGCAGGTCATCACCACACCAGTGAGCGCCCAGTCCTGCGGGTCAGCATCGGACCGGAGTTCGGCGGCGTGCCACACGCGCGCGAACTCGACCCGCGGCACGCGGATGTTGCCCGCCGGGATGTGGTCGAAGTCCGAGCCGCGCAGCTCCATGCACCCGATGGTCGCACGCACCCCCGACGCGCGGAACCAGCCGCGCCGGCCTGTCCAGTCCTGGACCAGTCCGCCCGTCGACTGGACAACGGCAGCCATCCGCAGCGGGCGTCACCGACTCGCACATGGCCTGCGGCCATGAACGACAACCGAGCCGGCCAAGGCCGGCACAGCACTGTCTCAACGCGACAAACGTAGCCACTCGCCGACCGGGGGCACACAAGTCCGGTTACCACGGCGCACTCCCGATAAAGGGCGCCCTTCGGGCGTCGCTACGCGATTTCGCTGCGCTCAACCCTTGATCGCGAGCCTCTCGCGCCGCGGTGCCCTACGCCCGCGGGCAGGTACCCGAAGAGCACGGGCACTGCCCGCAGGTCAAGGCCAGCGGACCAAGAGCAAAGCCAAGAGCCACAAGCGGAAGGACACCCCGATGAACCTCTGCACCGAGCCCCAGCCGGTCGCCCGGGAGACCACCACCGACCCCAAGGACGTCCACCTGTACTGCCCGTGGTGCTACCCGAGCCCGCAGCTCGGCGACACCGTCACCGCCCTGTGCGGCGCGCAGCGCTTCCTCGGCCAGGTCCACTCCACCGGCCACGAGTGCCGCGCCTGCCTGGCGCTGGAGCAGCAGGTCCTCGCCTTCCGCGGCTGCCCCAACTGCCCCGACTAGCCCGCCCCGGGAGGCCCCTTCGGGGGCCTCCTCCCGCCCGGAGGACCGGCATGCACACCACCCACCACCAGGACCCGACCCACGTCGACCCGTCCCAGATGAGCCTGGCGCTGACCGGAGCGCCGGAACCGGCCGTCGAGCGCGTCCCAGACCGGCTCGCGCTGCTGGAGAGCAGGACCACCCGCATCGCCGTCGAGCCCGCCGACGATGGCACCGGCCAGGCCGTGCCCGACGAGTGGGACCTGTGGGCCGCCGACGACACCGGCCGCACCTTCGGGTTCTGGGAGGGCTGGACCACCGCCGAACTCCTCCAGCTCCGCGACCGCGGCCACGTCGCCTCTCGTTGCCGCGGCCTGGCTCCACGACATCGGCTACTCACCCCGCATTGGGCACACGCGGTTTCATCCGCTCGACGGCGCGCGGTTCCTTCGCGCCGAGGGTTGGCCCGAGCCAGTCGTCGGCTTGGTGGCGCACCACTCCGCAGCGCGGTACGAGGCCGAGGTGCGCGAGCTGAGCGCCGAGCTGGCGGACTTCCCGTTCGAGCAGTCCGCGCTCCAGGACGCGCTGGACACCGCGGACCTGACTACAGGGCCCGCCGGCGAGCCGCTCACCTTCGACGAGCGGATGGACGAGATCCTCGTCCGGTATCCCCGACACCCCAGTTCACCAGTTCTGGCTGGTCGCTCGCCCGGTCGAGGCCGAGGCCGTTGAGCGGACCCTCGCGCGCATGCGCGCCGCTTAGCCCAGGTAGGGCACCGTCCGGCCGGAGTCCAACGCGTGCTCGATGCGCATCCGCATCGACGGGTGGATGTTGAGCCCAGGGACGTCCTCCGGACGCACCCACCGGACTTCCTTGCTCTCCGTCCCGTCCTCGCGCGGGCTGCCGCCGATCTGGCGGCCGAGGAAGCACAGCGAGAACTGCTGACGGACCTCGCCGTCGTCGTAGGCCATGACGTGCCGCGGGTTCGTGTACGTCCCCACGAAGCCGACGACCTCGACCTCGACCCCGGTCTCCTCGCGGACCTCGCGGACCACCGTGTCGACGATGCTCTCGCCGGGCTCGTGCCCGCCGCCGGGCAGCGCCCACAGGTCGTTGTCGACCTTGTGGATCAACAGCACTCGACCGGCCTCATCGCGCACGGCGCACACCACGGACGGGACCACGCTGTTGATGGCGGGTGCGTTCGGGTCGTCGATGTAGTCGATGCGAGCCATCAGAACTCCGGTGGGGTCTCGGGGACGGCCGTCTGCCAGACGCGATCGAACGAGCGTCGGTAGTTGGTCCAGACGATGCCGCCCGGGTGTTCCTGGAGGTGTAGAACCGGGTTCTGCCCGGCCAGCGAGCCGTACGAGTGGCCGTTGACCAGCATCTGGTCGTCGAAACGGTAGATCGAGTTGTAGAGCGGCGTTCCGTGCGTCCGCACCTCGACGTTCGGCAGCCCGGCGACCTCGTGCAGGTACCGCCGCATGAGCTGCACCCGACCTTCCAGGCCGCCGACCGTGCCCTCCTCGATGGCCCGCTGGATGACGGCCGATGACGTCTCGTCCCCGATCGCGAAGCGGAAGCGCACGCCCGCGGCGGCCTTCGCGCGCACGACGGGAAGCAGGTTGTACTGCTCGACGAGGAACGCGCCCGCGAACACGAGGACGTCCATCTCCTGCTGGACGCCGTTGATCAGCTCAAGCCACAGGCTGCCCGGCACCGCCGAGCGCGAGGGGAAGACGTGCACCACTTCGCTTTGCGAGCCCGGACTGGTGTGGACGTCGTTCGCCAGGGCCGGCCAGAGATGCACCTCGTCAACGCTCACCAGCGTCGCGACTTCGCGCCTGGTGGTGCGGTGCGGGCGCCGACCTTCGTTAGCGATCCACCGCTCCACCGTCTTGACATCCACGCCGACCCGGGCCGCCACGGTGTCGACGGTCAGCCCCGCCGCGAGGATCGCGGTCCGCAGTCGCTCGTTCGGCACGTTCCCACCCCCTCCTGGGACGTCCTGAGGACGTTTGGGACGTTATCGAGGCTACCGGACGTCTCTAAGCATCCTGGGGAACGTGGTGTTTGTGTCCTCCTGATCCGGCTTCCATGTATCTCATGCACACCAACCACGGAACCCGGCTACCGCGAACGGTCTGTCTCCAACTCGCTGACGCGGGCCTGGAGGTCCTTGATGTCCGCGCGCAGTTGGCTCAGTTCCGCGGCGATGTGTGGGAGGGAGTCGCCCGGCGCATCGCCGTCGAGCACCTTGCCGAGGTGGTCCGGAGGCCAGCGCAGCCCTTCGGACACCGCGGCCAGCGTGCGAGGACTGCGCTTCGCGCGGGCGTCGTTCTTCTGCAACTGGCGCAGGGTCGCCACGCTGACGCCGGACCTGTCGGCCAGCTCCTTCTGCGTCATCTCCAGTTCGTCGAGCCGGGCGTTGATCGCGTCCGCGACCGCCTGCCAGTCCTTCGACACCTGATCTCCGTTCGACAGCGCTGATTAGCGCGAATCGTAGCTGCTAGCGCGCCCTGCGGGCGGGTCTGGCAGCTCGACAACAGCACCGGACCCGCCTGCTTCGTAGTTGATGAGCGCTATTAATAGTGCTACTATGATCTGCGTCAGGCAGTGAGGACATCAGATGCACGCCAGACACGAGACGGGGGAGCGGCAGACGCTCCCCCGAGAGATCGAGACCGGCCCCGCCCAGGCGCCAACCAAGCCGGGGCCGGCTCTCCCGACACCCGCCAACGAGCACCAGGAGGACAACAGCATGACCGAGGCCCTGCCACGCCCACAGATGCGGGGAGCCTGCGCGATCAGGCCCTGCACAACGCCCTCAGGAAGCGCGCCGCCAGCGTGCCGACCTACTCCGTTCCCGAGGCCGCCGCGCTGCTCAGCATCTCCCCGGAGTACCTGTACCGGCTGATCCACGCCGACGGCTTCCCGGCGGTCCAGTTGGGAGTCGGCGAGACCAAGGGCCGCTACGTCGTGCCCGCCCAGGCCGTCGAGCGCCTGCTGTCCGAGGCCGCCGACTCCGCCGGGATCGTCGACGCCGCCCAGTGGACGGGCGCGAACCGAGCGTCGGGCGGTGCGGCATGAATGCCTCGACCTCGACCGCGTTGCCGCCCGTTCCGCACGGGCTGGCCGACGACTTCACCGCAGGCGCGTGCCTCTGCACCGGTCGCCTCCACGTGTTCGGGTCGCCGGAGTGCGACGCCGCCGCGGGGGTGAGCGCTGATGAACGCCGACAGGGTGTTCGGGGCGTGCCTGGCCGGTGGTGCGTTGGGTGCGGGTGGTTGGTTGGTGATGAGCGTCCCGGAGCTGGGGAAGCTGTCGCTGTTGGGTCCGTGGGCGGTGGTGGCCGGGGCGGTGCTGTTCGCCGGGTCGCTGGCGCTGTGGGCGAAGCGCCCGGGTGGGGTGCCGCTGACGCTGTCGCTGCTGGCCGTCGCGGCCGGGGTCTTCCTCGACACCGACGTCGTCCCCGAGGAGACGCCGGGTCGAGAAGCGACGGGCTGGCTGCTGTTCAGCGGGATCACCGGCGCCGTGATGTTCAGCGCGTGGGTCTGGTACGGCCGCCGGGGTTCCTCGCAGGTGGTCAACCGCTGGTCGAGCAAGGCCCGCCGCAACGACGGCGTGGCGACCGGGTGGGCGATCCTGCGGGCCGCGTCGTGGTTCGCGGTGCGGCGGCGGGCCGCGGTGGTGCGCCCGAGCGTGCGGGAGATGTCGTGGTGGCGGCGCTGGCGGACCCCGCTGCGCGAGTTCGCGACGCCGGTCGCCCGCGTGGGGATCTTCCGGATCTGGTCGCTGGTCGAGGACGTGACGCTGCGCCTGGGCGGCCCGCGCACGGGCAAGACCGGTGAGCTGGCCTGCCGCATCCTGGACGCGCCGGGCGCGGTCATCGCGACCTCGACCCGCACGGACCTGATCGACGTCACCGGTCCCGTCCGCGCCCAGCGCGGCCCGGTGCACGTGTTCAACCCCGGCGGTGTCGGCGGGCTGGCCAGCACGATCACGTTCGACCCGCTGTCCGGGTGCGAGAACCCGACCGTGGCGACCTCGCGGGCGGCGGACCTGCTGTCCGGGGTGTCCGGGCCGGGCGCCGGTGGTGACCGCGAGTTCTGGATGGCGCAGGGCCGCCGAGTGCTGGCCGCGCTGATGTACGCGGCGGCCTTGGGCGGGGCACGATGCGCGACGTCCTGGCGTGGGTGGCCGACCCGGCCAGCGCCGCGGGCGCGGTGTCGCGGAACCTGCGCCGCCAGGACGACCCGGCGTGGGAGTCCGACGCCCAGCAGTTCCTCAACACCAACGACCGCACGCAGTCCTCGATCTGCGCCACGATCATGCCCGCCCTCGGGTGGCTGACCGACGCCACCGCCGCCAAGGCCGCCGAGTCCGGCGCGTTCGACGTCGAGCAGCTCCTGGCCGACAACGGCACCGTCTACATGCTCGGTGCCGAGGACGCCCAGACCGCGCCCCTGGTGACCGCGCTGACCGGGCACATCGCCCGCGAGGCCCGCCGCCTGGCCGCGTTCATGCCCAGCGGACGGCTCGACCCGCCGCTGACCCTCGCGCTGGACGAGGCCGCGCTGATCTGCCCGATCCCGCTCGACAACTGGACCGCCGACATGGGCGGACGCGGCGTCACCATCCACATCGCCGCCCAGTCCCGCGCGCAGCTCCGGCAGCGGTGGGGCGACACCGGCGCCGCCGCGATCCTCAACAACGCCGCCACCATGCTCATCTTCGGCGGCACCCGCGACCACGACGACCTCAACGCCTACTCCACCCTCACCGGCGAACGCGACGAAGAGGTCGGCACCATCGACGGCGACCGCCGCGTCGTCTCGACCACCACCCGCCGCGTCCCGGTGCTCTCGCCCGGCCAGATCGCCCAGTTGCCCGCCGGGCACGTCGTGGTCATCCGCCGCGGCCTAGCCCCGGCGGTCGGCAAGGTCGGCATGGCCTGGAAGCGCAGCGACGTCCGCCGCGCCGCCCGCGCCTCGCGCTGGGAGAAGCGCCTCACCCGCTGGGAGTCCTGGCGACAGGTCGCCACCGAGCGCCTGGCCGAGATGTTCGAGGCCGGCAACGAGCGCCTCAACACCTGGCAGTCCCGCCACGACGAGCAGCCCACCCCGAGCCCGTCGAGGCGTCGGTGGCCACCCGCTCCGAGGGCGACGACACCGAGGGCGGGCGGACGCGATGAGCATCTACCTGCTGCTGTTCACGGCGATCACGGTGTCCGGCTGGCTGTTCACCGCCAGGCACGCGCTGCGCCTGCACCACGCGCTGAACACCGACCCGCTGACCGGCCTGCCCAACCGGGCCGCGTTGGCCGCCGCGTTCGTCCGCGCCGCCCGCCGCGACGGGGCGGTCGGGGTGCTGCTGCTGGACCTCGACAAGTTCAAGGCGATCAACGACCGCCACGGCCACGCCGAGGGCAACAACCTCCTGCGGCGGACCGCCCGAGTCCTGGCCCACGTGCTCGACGGCCGGACCGAGCTGGCCGTCCGGCTGCACGGCGACGAGTTCGCCGTCCTGCTGTCCGAGCTGCCCACCGGCAAGGCCGGGCAGCAGCTCGCCGAGGAGCGCGCCCGCGCCATCACCGCGCCATCTCTGCCTGGCCCACCCGTGTCGGCGGCGACCTGGTCACGGTCACCGCGAGCATCGGCGCGGCGGTCTTCCCGGCCCGGCAGGCGAACCTCTCCGCGCTGCTGCGTGCCGCCGACCAGCGCATGTACGCGGCGAAGGCGACCAGCCACGGCCAGGACGCGGCCAGCGCCCAGGGTGGTGACGCCCGATGAGCACCGTCGCCGACACGCTCGCCGTCACCCGCTCCCAGGTCGGCACCGAGCTGCAGCGCGCCGACACCAAGGCCACCACGCTGCTGTCGCTGGTCGCCGCCGCGTTCGCCGGGATCATCGCCCTGACCGGGCGCCACCTGCCCGTGGCAGCCGAGATCGCCCTGTGGTGCTCCGGTGCACCGATCCTGGCCGCGGTCCTGTTGCTGCTGGCCGCGATCCGGCCCCGACTCCACGACCCGGCCCCGCAAACGTGGCTGTGGGCGGCCGAACACGGACCCGCCCGGCTGGTCGCCGCGCCGCGCCACGACCGACACCACCGAGACCGTGATCGCCCACGACCTGTGCTCGGTGGCCGTGATCGCGCGTAGCGTACCGGCGCATCCGCGCCGCCGTGACGCTGGTCGTCGTCGGGCTCGCCGTGCTCACCGTCGCCCTGGCCCTGGCCGCCCTGCCCGGAGGTGCCGCATGAGCGACACCGAGTACGCCAGCAGGCAGTCCGTCGCCGGACTGGCCCGCGAGGTCGAGGGCCTGCGCCGGGCGTGGCGGCCCATCCCGCAGCGGCTCGACGACCTCGCCAAGGTCGTCGACGGGCTCGCCGAGACGGCGGCCCACCGCACCGGCGCCGGGCAGAAGGTCGTGGCCCCGTCGTGGTTCAACCTGCCCGACGACCTCGACAAGGTGGCGGCGCTGATCGACGAGCTGTGCGGCTGGGTCGGCACCGTGTTCCTCCGCTACCCCGACGCCGCCGCCGTCCTGTCCGACTGCTGGCTCTGGCACCCCGAGGTGATCGAGGAACTGGTGTGGCTCATGCACACCTGGATCGCCGCCTACGCCGACGAAGCCGCCAGCGCGGTCGCCGCGGGGACTGGCACGACCGCTACCGCCCCGGCGTCGTCAAGCGCGTCAAGCAGGCCATCGGGACATGCTCCCTGGAGACCCACACCAGCCCCACGCCCGCACCGCGGTGCCGCTGGTCGAGGCCGCCGAGGCGATCGTCACCTGGTGGTCGACCGCCCGCGACCAGGCCGCGCCTGTCCCGACCGACGCCCACCTGGCCGCCGCCGAACCGGCCCCGACCCGATGGGGAGGCCGCCGGTGAGCACCGAGCCCGAGCCCGGCCCCGAGCTGCTGGGCAGCGTCCTGACCCGCGTCGCCCACCAGTTGGCCCAGGCCCGCACCGCCACCGACCAGCACGTGGACCAGCAGCGCCCGGAGCGAGAGGAGCAGCCGCGATGAACCACACCGACATGGCCAAGGCCGTGACCCGGCTCGCCGTCGTGGTCGACCGCGTCGCCAACGCCGTCGCCGACCACGTCGAGCAGCCCTGTTGCCCGACCACCGCCCCGGCGTCGTGGCTGACCTTGCCCGCCGACCCCGAGCTGGCCCGCACCACCCTCACCGCGCTGTGCGCCTGGACCCGCCAGGTCTACCTGCGCTATAGCGACGCCGCCGCCGGCCTGCCTGACTGCTGGCTCTGGCACCCCGACGTCATCGAGGAACTGCACTGGCTGCACCAGGCATGGCAGGCCGCCTACCACGGCCCCACGGCCTCGCCCGTCGCCGCTGGCGAGTGGCACGAACGCCACCGCCCCGGCGTGGTCCGCCGCGTCAAGGCGTCGCGGGCACCTGCTCCCGCGAGAACCACCAGACCCGACGCCGCCTGTCCGCCGCCCCGGTCGAGCAGCTCGACGAGGCCGCCGACCTGATCGCCGCGTGGTGGGCCGCCGACCGCGAGCAGCC
>JBHTEY010000002.1:0-46364 GCA_042666155.1 Actinokineospora soli
CGCGCGCAGCGGCTCGCCGAGGAGACGATGGGCCCGCTGGCGGGCGGTCTGGGCGGCGGGTTCGGCCTGCCCGGGATGTAGCCGTGTACGAGGGACCGGTCCAGGACCTGATCGACGAGCTGGGGCGGCTGCCCGGGGTCGGTCCGAAGAGCGCCCAGCGCATCGCCTTCCACCTGCTCGCCGCCGAGCCCGCCGACGTGACCCGGCTGCAGGAGGCCCTGCAGAAGGTCAAGGAGGGCGTCGTCTTCTGCGACGTCTGCGGCAACGTCTCCGCCGAGCAGACCTGCCGCATCTGCCGCGACGCCCGCCGCGACCCGAGCGTGGTGTGCGTCGTCGAGGAGCCGAAGGACGTCCTCGCGGTCGAGCGCACCCGCGAGTTCAAGGGCCGCTACCACGTCCTCGGCGGCGCCCTGGACCCGTTGTCCGGCATCGGCCCGGACCAGCTCCGCATCCGCCAGCTCCTGGCCCGCATCGGCGGCGCGGAGATCACCGAGGTCATCCTCGCCATGGACCCGAACACCGAGGGCGAGGCCACGGCCACCTACCTGGTCCGCATGCTGCGCGACTTCCCCGGCCTCACCGTCACCCGCCTGGCCTCCGGCCTCCCGATGGGCGGCGACCTCGAGTTCGCCGACGAGCTGACCCTCGGCCGCGCCCTCTCCGGCCGCCGCACCATGTGAGATGCCCGCGTCATATGACGTCACCATCCAGATGATGACGTCACATGATCGCATCATCCGAACGGGCCGCCCAGATGACGGCACCATCCGGATGGTCGCATCATATGATCGCATCATCTGGATGGTGACGTCATATGTTCACATCATCTGACTTGGAGCCCGTGGTCGCGCACGTGCGAGGCGGGGCGCCGCGGGCGGGGTCCGGCTGGTCGCGGTCGACGGGCCGTCCGGGTCGGGCAAGTCGACCTACGCCGCCGCGCTCGCCGCGCGTTCGGGCCGGGGCGGTCGTCATCAGCACCGACGACTTCGCCACCTGGGACGACCCCGTCGCGTGGTGGCCGCGGCTGCGCGACGGCGTGCTCCGCCCGCTGGCCCTCGGCCGTTCGGGCGGCTACCGCCGGACCGAATGGACGGACGGCCTGCCCCACCCCGGCGCGTGGGTGACGATCGCCACACCCGACGTCCTGATCCTCGAAGGCGTGTCCGCCGGACGCCGCTCGGTGCAGCCCCGTTTGTCCGCTTTGGTCTGGCTCGACCTCCCCGCCGCGGAGCGCCTGGAACGGGCCGTCGCCCGCGACGGTGAGTCATCCCGCGCGGCGCTCACCGCCTGGCAGGGGTTCGAAACGGGGTGGTACGCCGTCGACCGGACCGCCGAGCGGGCGACGCACCGGCCGCCAGTCGGGGAGCGGCGTCCGATAAGCGGACATAAGCCGCGCTTATCGCACTCAGCGTGACCATTCGCGCGCGCACAGCTAATTCCGTGTATGTCAGTTGGCCGGATCGTGACCTCACGTCATACGGGGATGCTGAGTGAAGCGGCTATGGTCGGCCACCACACGGTGTGATCCCGGACAGATTCGAGGAGTGCGTGATGGCTCACCAGCGATCCGTGCCACCTTGTCGACTGGTCGCCGAACCCGGCGCCGTCCGACGCGGTGAGCGGGCGCCCGGAACCGGGTGGTCGGCGGCATGACCGCCCCTCCCCAGACGGCCGGGGCGGAGCCCACTCCGGAGTCCGTGGTCGCGGGTGCGCCGCGCAAGGCCATCGAGGGCCGCTCGCTCGGCCAGATCGCCTGGACCAGGCTCAAGCGGGACAAGGTCGCCATGACGGGCGGCATCGTCGTCGCCCTGCTGGTCATCTTCGCAGTCGCGGGCCTCGTGCTCGACCGGTTTTTCGGGGTGGTGAACCCCAACGACTTCCACCAGGACCTGATCGACACCGAGTTCGGCACGCTCTCGCCGAAGGGCTTCTTCGGCGGCATGAGCTGGGAGCACCCGCTCGGCATCGAGCCGGTCAACGGCCGCGACATCCTGTCCCGCATCTTCGCGGGCGCCTGGATCTCGCTGCTGATCGCGTTCCTCGCGACCGTGCTGTCGGTGGTCATCGGCACCGTGCTGGGCATCGTCGCCGGGTTCTTCGGCGGCTGGGTCGACACGCTGATCAGCCGGGCGATGGACGTCTTCCTCGCCTTCCCGCTGCTGGTGTTCGCCATGGCGCTGGTCGGCGTCATCCCGGACTCGGCGTTCGGGCTGTCCAGCGAGGCGACCCGCATCGCGATGCTGATCTTCATCATCGGCTTCTTCAACTGGCCCTACATCGGGCGCATCGTCCGCGGGCAGACGCCGCTGCGCGAGCGCGAGTTCGTCGACGCCGCGCGCAGCATGGGCGCCCGCGGCCCTACATCCTGTTCAAGGAGATCCTGCCGAACCTGGTGGCGCCGATCCTGGTCTACGCCACCCTGCTGATCCCCACGAACATCCTGTTCGAGTCGGCGCTGTCGTTCCTCGGCGTCGGCATCAACGCCCCGACCGCGACCTGGGGAGGCATGCTCTCCGAGGCCTCGCGGATCTACTCCCAGCCGCACTTCATGCTCTGGCCGGGCCTGGCGATCTTCGTCGCCGTGCTGGCGTTCAACCTGTTCGGCGACGGTCTCCGGGACGCGCTCGATCCGCGTTCCCGGTAGCCGGCGGCGGCTTCCGTCCCATCTGCTCCTGGAAAGAAGGGGTGCACTGCAAGATGAAGAGCAAGCGCTTGGTGCCCTTGGCAGCCGCAGGCGCGGCCGCCGTGATGGCGCTGTCGGCCTGTGGCGGTACCGCCACGAACGGCGACGGTGGAGGCGGTGGCGGCGGTTCGACGCCCGCGTTCAACGCGGCCCTCAAGGACGTCTTCAACCCTTCCGACAAGAAGGGCGGGACGATCAAGGTCGCCAACAGCGGCACGTGGGACTCGCTGGACCCGGGTGAGACCTACTACGGCTACTCGTGGAACTTCGTCCGCCTGTACGGCCGTTCGCTGGTGATGTTCAAGTCCGCGCCCGGCGCGGCCAGCAACGAGCTGGTGCCGGACCTGGCCGAGTCGCTGGGCGTGCCCAGCGAGGGCGGCAAGGTGTGGACCTACAAGCTGCGCGACGGCATCACCTTCGAGGACGGCACCCCGTCACCTCGAAGGACGTCAAGCACGCGGTCCTGCGCTCGACCGACAAGCAGACGTTCCCGAACGGCCCCGCGTACTTCGAGGCGTTCCTGAACCTGCCCGAGGGCTACAAGGGCCCGTACAAGTCCAAGGGCGTCAACACCGACCAGGCGATCGAGACGCCGGACGACAAGACGATCGTCTTCAAGCTGAAGCAGCCCTTCGGCGGCTTCGACTACATGGCGCAGCTCCCGCAGACCATCCCGGTCCCGGAGGCCAAGGACACCGGCGCCGAGTACCGCAACACCGTGCTGTCGACCGGCCCGTACAAGTTCGAGGGCCTGCAGCCCGACAAGAGCTTCGCGCTGGTCCGCAACGACAAGTGGGACCCGGCCACCGACCCGAACCGCAAGGCGCTGCCGGACCGGTACGAGGTCACGATGAACGTCAACGCCGACGACATCGACAACCAGCTCATCTCCGGTGACATCCACATCGACATCGCGGGCACCGGCGTGCAGCCGAACTCGCTGGCCCGCATCCTGGGCGACCCGGCCCTGAAGGACCAGTCGGACAACCCGACCATCGCGCGCCTCTGGTACACCTCGATCAACCCGACGGTGAAGCCGTTCGACAACATCGAGTGCCGCAAGGCCGTCCAGTACGCGATCGACCGGACCGGCTACCAGACCGCCATGGGCGGCCAGTTCGCCGGTGGCGACCTCGCCACCACGGTCCTGCCCCCCGCCATCCCGGGCTACGAGAAGTTCGACCTGTACCCGGCGGGCCCGGACGGCAAGGGCGACGTCGCGAAGGCCAAGGAGGCGCTGACCGCCTGCGGCCAGCCCAACGGCTTCTCCACCAACATCTCCTACCGCGCCGAGCGCCCGAAGGAGAAGGCGGTCGCCGAGTCGCTGCAGCAGTCCCTGGACCGCGTGGGCATCAAGCTGACCCTGAAGGCGTTCCCGCAGGGCGACTACTTCTCGCAGTTCGCGGGCAACCCGCCCTACGTCGTGCAGAACAACCTCGGCCTGGTCATCAACGGCTGGGGCGCGGACTGGAACGACGGCTTCGGCTTCCTGTCGCAGATCGTCGACAGCCGCGTGATCCGCGAGACCGGTGGTTCCTCCAACACCTCCGTCCGCATCCCGCAGGTCGACCAGATGCTCGACCAGGCGCTCGCCGAGACCGACGTCACCAAGCGCGAGGCGCTGTGGGGCCAGATCGACAAGCGCGTCATGGAAGAGGCCGTGATCTACCCGGGCGTGCACGCCAAGAGCCTGCTGCTGCGCGGCAAGGGTCTGACCAACGTGTTCGTCTCGGACGCGTTCGGCATGTACGACTACCTGGCGCTCGGCGTCCAGTAGTCCGGTTCTCCACGACCGCTTCCCCACCACGATAGGCAGGTGAAGGCAGGACGGCGGCGGGTCAGGGTGATCCCTGGCCCGCCGCCGGATGCCGCCACTGTGATCACATACATCATCCGGCGGCTGCTCGCGGCAGTCCTGCTGCTGTTCATCGTGAGCGCGGTGACGTTCGCGATCTTCTTCCTGTTCCCCAAGATCCTCGGCGCGACCCCGGAGACCCTGGCGACCCGGTACGCGGGCCGCACGGCGACCGCGGAGACCGTCAAGCTCCTCGCGGAGCGCCTGGGCTTCTACGACCCGATCGTCGTGCAGTACTTCGACTGGGTGAAGGGCATCTTCGTCGGCGCCCAGTTCGACATGGGCGCCCGGATCGCCGAGTGCCCGGCGCCCTGCCTCGGCTACTCGTTCCGCTCGTACCAGCCGGTGTTCCCCGAGCTGATGACCCGCATCCCGGTCACCCTGTCGCTCGCCGTCGGCGCGGCGGTGCTGTGGCTGGTCGGCGGCGTGCTCGTCGGCACGATCTCCGCGCTGCGCAAGGGCACCGTCTTCGACCGCACCGCGATGACCGTGGCGCTCGCGGGCGTGTCCCTGCCCATCTTCTTCACCGGCCTGCTGTCGCTGTCGATCTTCAGCTACGCGCTCGGCTGGACGGTCCCCGGTGGCCGGTTCGTGCCGTTCGCGGAGAACCCGCTGGAGTGGGCGTACTCGCTGCTGCTGCCGTGGATCACGCTGGCCTTCCTGTTCTCCGCCCAGTACGCGCGGCTCACCCGCGCGGGCATGCTGGAGACGATGAACGAGGACTTCATCCGCACCGCGCGGGCGAAGGGCCTCCCCGAGCGGACCGTCGTGGTCAAGCACGGCCTGCGCGGCGCGCTCACCCCGATCCTCACGATCTTCGGCCTCGACGTCGGCCTGCTGCTCGGCGGCGCGGTGCTCACCGAGAGCGCGTTCTCGCTCAAGGGCCTCGGCGAGTACGCCATCGACGGGATCAAGAACTACGACCTGCCCAAGGTCATGGGCGTGGTGCTCGTCGCCGCGACCTTCGTGGTCATCGCCAACCTGATCGTTGACCTGCTGTACGCCGTCGTCGACCCGAGGGTGCGCGTGAAGTGATGTCCGATTCCGCTTTCCTCACGGTGCGCGACCTGCGCGTGCACTTCCCGACCGACGACGGCGTGGTGAAGTCGGTCGACGACCTGAGCTTCCACGTCGACCGCGGCAAGACCCTCGGCATCGTCGGCGAGTCCGGCTCCGGCAAGAGCGTGACGAGCCTGTCGGTCATGGGCCTGCACAAGCGCGGCACCGCGAACATCACCGGCGAGATCCTGCTCGACGGCGAGAACCTCGTCGGCGCCGACCCCGAGCGGGTGCGCAAGCTGCGCGGCAAGCGCATGGCGATGATCTTCCAGGACCCGCTGTCGGCGATGCACCCGTACTACACGGTGGGGCACCAGATCGTCGAGGCGTACCGGGTGCACAACCCGGTGAGCAAGCAGGTCGCCCGCAAGCACGCGATCGACATGCTGAACCGGGTCGGCATCCCGAACCCGAAGTCGCGCGTGGACGACTACCCGCACCAGTTCTCGGGCGGCATGCGGCAGCGCGCGATGATCGCGATGGCGCTGTCCTGCGACCCGGAGCTGCTCATCGCCGACGAGCCGACGACCGCGCTCGACGTGACGGTGCAGGCGCAGATCCTCGACCTGATCCGGGACCTCCAGCAGGAGTTCAACTCCGCGGTCATCATCATCACCCACGACCTCGGCGTGGTGGCGGAGCTGGCCGACGACATCCTGGTGATGTACGCCGGGCGCGCGGTGGAGTACTCCACGGCCGACGACATCTTCAACGCCCCGCAGCACCCGTACACCTGGGGCCTGCTGGGGTCGATGCCGCGGCTGGACCGCGAGCGCTCCGAGCGGCTGCAGCCGATCAAGGGCACGCCGCCGAGCCTCATCAACGTCCCCGAGGGCTGCCCGTTCAACCCGCGCTGCGCGTACGCCGGGCGCAACGGCGACCTGAGCTTCACGGAACGGCCCGCGTTCCGCGACATCGGCGGTGGCCACCACATCGCCTGCCACTTGTCCACTGAGGACCGGAACCGCATCTGGTCGGAAGAGATCAGGCCGAAGCTGTGACTGACGACGTGACCGTGCCCGGGATGGGCGAGGAGCTGCTGACCGTCACGGACCTGCAGAAGCACTTCCCGATCCGCCGGGGCTGCTGCAGCGCCAGGTCGGCGCCGTGCAGGCGGTCGACGGCCTGTCGTTCTCGGTGACCAGGGGCGAGACCCTGTCGCTGGTCGGCGAGTCCGGCTGCGGCAAGACCACCACCGGCCGCCTGCTGACCCGGCTCCTCGAGCCGACCGGCGGCAAGATCGTCTTCGAGGGCCAGGACATCACCCACATGTCCGGCGGCCGCATGCGCCCGCTCCGCCGGGACGTCCAGATGATCTTCCAGGACCCGTACTCGTCGCTGAACCCGCGCCACACGGTCGGCACCATCGTGGGAGCGCCCTTCCGGCTCCAGAAGGTGAAGACCCCCAACGGCGTCAAGCGCGCGGTGCAGGACCTGCTGGAACTGGTGGGCCTCAACCCGGAGCACTACAACCGCTACCCGCACGAGTTCTCCGGCGGCCAGCGCCAGCGCATCGGCATCGCCAGGACCCTGGCGCTCAAGCCGAAGCTGATCGTGGCCGACGAGCCGGTGTCCGCTTTGGACGTCTCGATCCAGGCCCAGGTCATCAACCTGCTGGAAGACCTGCAGAACGAGCTGGACCTGACCTACGTCATGATCGCCCACGACCTGTCGGTCGTGCGGCACGTGTCCGACCGCGTCGCGGTGATGTACCTCGGCAAGATCATGGAGATCGCCGACCGCAACGCGCTCTACGAACGCCCGATGCACCCGTACACCGTCGCGCTCCTCTCCGCGGTCCCGATCCCGGACACGACCCGGAAGAACAAGCGCGAGCGGATCCGGCTGCAGGGCGACGTGCCGTCCCCGATCAACCCGCCCTCGGGCTGCCGCTTCCACACCCGGTGCTGGAAGGCGCAGGACATCTGCAAGACCCAGGAGCCCCCGCTCGCCGAACTGGCCCCCGGCCACCGCGCCGCGTGCCACTTCCCGGAGAACAAGGACTCCCTGACCATCGACGTCACCGGCACCGCATCGGCGACCACGCCCTGACGCGCTGACACCAGCAGGCCCCCGCCCGGCACCCGGGCGGGGCCTGCCTCGCGTTGCCGTCCTCGCCGCGGAGTCGATCAGCGCGCCGGGGTTCTGGGATGCTGGGCGGGTGACGCCACGGGTCGTGTTCCTCAGCCACACGTCGGAGCTGCGCAGGCTCCCGGTGGGGCGGTCGTTCGTCGACGCGGCCGAGTCCGCGGTCAGCCGGGCCGGGGACGCGGTGGCGGACATGGCGTACTTCACCGCCCAGGACAACTCGACGGCGCAGGCGTCCCGGGACGGGGTGCTGAAGTCCGATGTGTACGTGCTGATCGCGGGGTTCCGGTACGGGACGCCCGTTCGGGACCAGCAGCAGGTCTCGCACTGCGAGTTGGAGTTCGCGGCGGCCGGGGACGCCGGGTTGCCGCGGTTGGTGTTCTTGGTCGGCCCGAACGCGGTCGGACCCGCGGAGATGTTCGTCGACACCGAGTACGGCGCGCGGCAGGCCGGGTTCCGGGCGCGGCTGTCGGACAGCGGGGTCACGGCGGCGATCGTGGATTCGCCCGAGCAGTTGGAGACAGCGGTCTACCAGGCGCTGGTGGAGCTGCCGAGGGCCAAGGCGGCGACGCGGCGGGTGTGGGGATCCCGGCGCGGTCGGCGCGGTTCGTCGGGCGGGAGGCGCTGCTCGACGGGTTGCGGCCCGGGGTCGTGGCGCTGCACGGGATCGCGGGGGTCGGCAAGACCGCGGCGGCCGTCGAGTACGCGCACCGGCACGGGGACGAGTACGACGTCGCCTGGTGGGTGCCCGCCGAGTCGCCCGAGCTGATCCCCGCGCACCTGGCGGGGCTGGCGCGGGCGTTGGGGGTCGACGCCGACGAGCACAACCTGGCCCGGCTGATGGGCGAGCTGCGCGCCCGCGACCGCTGGCTGCTGGTGTTCGACAACGCCGAGGAGCCCGCCGCGCTGACGCCGTTCCTGCCGGGCGGGCGCGGGCACGTGATCATCACCTCCCGCAACCCGGACTGGGGCAGGCTTGCGCGGCCGGTCGCCGTCGGCGGGTTCACCCGGGCCGAGTCCGTCGCGGTGCTGCGGGAACGGGCTCCCGGCCTGGCGGGCGCGGAGCGGGTCGCGGAGGCGCTGGGCGACCTGCCGCTGGCCGTCGACCAGGCCGCGGCGCTGCTGTCGGACACCGGCTGGTCGGCCGAGCAGTACCTGGACCTGCTCGGCGAGCGCGCGCGGTCGGTGCTGGGCGGGGCGTCGTGGGCGGTCGCGTTCGACCGGCTCGCCGAGGACGACCCCGCCGGGCTGGAGCTGCTGTCGATCCTCGCGTGGTGCGCGCCCGACCCGGTGCCGGTGACGCTGGTGACCGACAACGCCGCCCTGCTGCCCGACCCGCTCGCCGCCGTCGCCGCCGACCCGCTGGCGTTCGCCGCGACCACCGCGCGCCTGCGCCGCCGGGCGATGGCCGAGGTCACCCCGGACAGCGTCCAGCTCCACCGGGTCCCCGCCGCGCTGCTGCGCGCCCGCGCCGACCGGGCGTCGACGTGCGTGCGGCTGCTGGGGGCATCCGTGCCCGGCAACCCGTGGGACAACCCGCAGACCTGGCCGCTGTGGCGCCAATTCCTCCCGCACGTCCTCGCCGTCGTCGACCACGTCTCGGACGACACCGCCGACGAGTGGGCGCGGCTGGTCGACCGCGCGGGCAGCTACCTCCACACCAGCGGCGAACCCGCGAAAGCCGTCCCCCTGCTGGAGAAGGTCCACGCCGACCGCGTCGCCCGCCACGGCCCCGACGACGACCGCGCCCTCAACGCCGCCAACAACCTCGCCCTGTCCATCGACGCCGCCGACGACCCCGCCCGCGCCCGCGACCTGCACCAGGACACCTACGACCGCCGCAGGCGCCTCTTCGGCGACGACGACCCCCGCACCCTGACCTCCGCCGCCAACCTGGCCCTCACCCTCCGCGGCATCGGCGACTACGAGGGCGCGCTGGCGCTGCACCAGGACACCTACGCCCGCCGCAGGCGCCTGCTCGGCGACGACCACCCGCGCACCATGACCTCGGCCAACAACCTGGCCTACACGCTGCGCGCGATGAACCGCCTCGACGAAGCCCGCGCGCTGTACGAGGACACCTATGCCCGCCGCAGCCGCACGCTCGGCGAGGACAACCCGCGCACCCTGGTGTCCGCCGCGAACCTGGCGAACGTCCTGCGCAAGCAAGGCGACCTGGAACGCGCGCGGCGGCTCTACGCCGACACCCTCGCCCGCCGCCGCGCCACGCTCGGCGAGGACCACCCGGACACGCGGGCCACCGTGGCCAGCCTGAAAGTGGTTGAGGACGACCTGCGCGGGCGGTGACCCGGGCACACCCGGCGGGTGTGCCCGGCCGGGCGACCTACTTGTGCGCCCGGTTGACCGCCGACACGACCGCGCGCAGCGACGCGGTCACGATCGAGCTGTCCACGCCGACGCCCCAGAGGATCTGGTTGCCGATCGCGCACTCGACGTACGCGGCGGCGCGGGCGTCGTCGCCGGAGGTCAGTGCGTGCTCGGAGTAGTCCAGGACCCGGACGTCGTAGCCGACGCTGGCCAGGCCGTCGACGAACGCGGCGATGGGGCCGTTGCCGGTGCCGACGACCTCGTGGGCCTCGCCCTCGACCTCGACCAGCGCGACGATCTCGTCCTGGCCCTCGCCGTCGTCGGAGCTGCGGTTGCGGCGCAGGCGCAGCGGCGACACGCGGTCCAGGTACTCGCCGGAGAAGATGTCCCACATCTCCTTCGGGGTGACCTCGCCGCCCTCGCTGTCGGTCACCGCCTGCACGACCTGCGAGAACTCGATCTGCAGCCTGCGGGGCAGGTTGAGCTGGTGCTCGGTCTTCATCACGTACGCCACGCCGCCCTTGCCGGACTGCGAGTTGACCCGGATGACCGCCTCGTACGTGCGGCCGACGTCCTTCGGGTCGATGGGCAGGTACGGGACCTCCCACGGGAACTCGTCCACCGGCACGTCGGCCTCGGCCGCCGCGGCGCGCAGGGCGTCGAAGCCCTTGTTGATCGCGTCCTGGTGGCTGCCGGAGAACGCGGTGAACACCAGGTCGCCGCCCCACGGGTGGCGCTCGGCGACCGGGAGCTGGTTGCAGTACTCCACCGTGCGGCGGATCTCGTCGATGTCGGAGAAGTCGATCTGCGGGTCGATGCCCTGGCTGAACAGGTTCATGCCCAGCGTCACCAGGTCGACGTTGCCGGTGCGCTCGCCGTTGCCGAACAGGCAGCCCTCGATGCGGTCGGCGCCCGCCTGGTAGCCCAGCTCGGCGCGGCGACGCCGGTGCCGCGGTCGTTGTGCGGGTGCAGCGACAGGATGATCGCCTCGCGGTTGTCCAGGTTGCGGCTCATCCACTCGATCGAGTCCGCGTAGACGTTCGGCGTGGCCATCTCGACGGTCGCGGGCAGGTTGATGATCACCGGCCGCTCGGTCGACGCGCTCCAGATCGCCGAGACCGCGTTGCACACCTCGGCCGCGTAGGACAGCTCCGTGCCGGTGTACGACTCCGGCGAGTACTCGAAGCGGAAGTCGACGTCGCCCTGCTTCTCCGCGAACGCCAGCACCGTCTCCGCGCCGTCGGTCGCGATCTTCTTGATGCCCTCGCGGTCCTGCCGGAACACCACGCGGCGCTGCAGGATCGACGTCGAGTTGTACAGGTGCACGACGGCGCTGTGCGCGCCCTCCAGCGACTCGAAGGTCCGCTCGATCAGCTCCGGGCGGGCCTGGGTCAGCACCTGGATGCGCACGTCCTCCGGCACCGCGTCCTCGGTGATGATCTCCCGGACGAAGTCGAAGTCGGTCTGGCTGGCCGCCGGGAACCCGACCTCGATCTCCTTGTAGCCCATCGCCACGAGCAGGTCGAACATGCGCCGCTTGCGGGCGGGGGACATCGGGTCGATCAGCGCCTGGTTGCCGTCGCGCAGGTCGACCGCGCACCACAGCGGCGCGCGGGTGATGCGGCGGTTCGGCCAGGTGCGGTCGGCCAGCTCGATGGGCTCGACCAGCTCGTGGAAGGGCTTGTACCGGTGGTACGGCATCGCGCTGCCGCGCTGGCGGTTCCACGCGGGCTGGTCGGCGGGTACGTCGCGGGCGGGCTTGCGCACGCGGTTCACGCCGGAGGTGTAGCTGTCGCTCATGGTGTCGGGGCTCCCTGCGGTCGGTCGGACAACAGCGACCGGCGGCGACGCCGAACTCCGCGACGGGGAGCCGGCCTGATCAGGCCCCGTCGCGGCAGCGAAGCAGGAGGCTGCGAGCCACGGCGCCAGGGTATCCACGATGCGGGCGGGAACGCCAAACCGCGTCCACATGGTGGGCCGGATGTCCGGGTTGCGCCGTTTGGAGCAGTTAAGGTCCCGCAGGTCGTGGGCACTTTCCCGGTATGACCACTCACCGATGGTATGCCTCGCGGCGGGGCAGTTCCGCGGCCCGGATCATCACCGGGATCGGCGCGCTGTTCGCGCTCATCGAGGTCGTCTACATCCTCCTCGTCATCCTGGGCGCGAACGCGGGAACGCCTTCGTCCAGTTCGTCGCCTCCATCGCCAAGCCGCTGGCGCTGTTCTTCCCGGGCCTGTTCCCGATCGCCAACGACAGCCTGAGCGTGCTGGTCAACTACGGGCTCGCCGCGGTGTTCTGGCTGGTCGTCACCGGCCTGATCGCCAGGTTCGTCCGCTAGTGCCACACTGCCGGGTATGGCAGCAGACACCGACTCCGACCGGGGCGTCGGCCGCGCCCGCGCGGTCGGCGTCCTGGCCGGGACCGTCAAGTGGGCGGGACTGCTCATCGCGCTGGTCCTGGTGGTGCACGTCGTCCTGGTGATGGGCAACGCCAACGCGGACAACCCGATCACCGGGTTCTTCCGGGGCGCGGCCGAGCCGCTGGCGCTGGCGTTCAAGGACCTGTTCTCGCCCGAGGACGTCAAGCTCGGCGTGCTGGTCAACTACGGCATCGCCGCGGTGTTCTGGCTGGTCGTGTCGTCGGTCGCGGCGCGGCTCATCCGCCGTCTGGGGTGAGGTAGGGCGTCCCCCAGGTCCCGGTGAACGACAGCTCCCCGGCGGGCCGCCGGACGCGGGGCCGGGTCTCGCGGTCGCGCTTGTCCTCGGGCAGCAGCTCGGGCGGACCGAGCACGCCGACGGCGATCGCGGTCAGCGGGCGCACCGACGCGGGCAGGGCGAACTCCCGCCGCACGCCGTCCTTGTCGAACCCCGCCATCTGGTGCGCGACCAGCCCCTCGGCGACGGCCTGGAGGACCAGGTTCTCCGTGGCCAGGCCGACCCCGTACTCCGCGTACGGCACCTCGCCCTTCTCGTTCTCCGTCTGCGCGCAGGCGACCAGCAGCGCGCCCGCGCGGAACGCCCACGCCCGGTTGCCCGTGTTGAGCAGCGCGAGGACGCGGTCGAAGGTGTCGGTGCCGCGGGGACCGACCAGGTAGCGCGCGGGCTGGGTGTTCCCGTACGACGGCGCCCAGCGCGCGGCCTCCAGCATCCGGCGCAGCGCGTCGGGGAGACCACGCCGCCCGGGTCGAGCGCGCGCGGGCTCCAGCGGGCGGCGATCAGCGGGTGCGGGTCAGATGGCATAGCCCCACGCCGTGATCGAGTACGCGCCGAACCACGAGCCGAACAGCGCGACCCCGCACAGCACCCCGACCACCGTCGACGTCTTCCGCTTGGCCAGGGCGATCGCGACCGGGACCAGCAGCGTCACGGCCGGGACCATCAGCCGGGCCTTGGAGTTCATCAGCCCGTTCGAGCACAGGTCCATCGCGAGCACACCGCGGCGTACACCAGCAGCGGCCACTCCACGCGCCGCCGCCAGCCGACCGCCAGCAGCGCGAGCGCCCCCGCGATGAAGCCGACCGTGGTCACCTCCAGCACCGAGCGGGCGTCGCCGAGCACCTGGAGGCTGAAGTCGACGGTCGCGACGCCGCCGTCGAACCGGGAGTCCCACCCCTGGCTCTGCAGCGTGAACCAGCCGTTCCACTCGCCGGTCCGCGACCCGACCCACGCCAGGTAGCCGACCAGGCCGACGGGCGCGAGCGCGCCGCCGACCCACGGCGCCCAGCCGTCGCGCCGCTTCAGCACCGCGACCAGCGCGGCCAGCCCGACCGCCAGCACCAGCGCGGCGGCGGTCGGCCGGACCAGGCCCGCCGCCGCGGTCACCAGACCCGCCGCGACCCAGTTGCGCTCCAGCACGAACACCAGCGCCCACACCGCGGCGGCGCAGAACATCGCCTCGGAGTACGCCATCGACAGCACGATCGACATCGGGGCCGCGGCGAACAGCGCCACCAGCACCAGCCCGGTCCGCCGCGACCCGCCGCGGACCAGCGTGCCCAGCCGGACCAGCCCGTACGCGCACACCACGCCGCAGGCCACGGTGACGCCCAGCGCCGAGGCGACCAGCGGGAAACCCAGGTCGTAGAGCCAGCCGACGACGGTCGGGTAGCCGGGGAAGAACGCCAGAGGGTCTCGGCCGTGCGGTTGCCGAACGCGTCGACCAGGCCCGGCGGCACCCCGTCGTACCCGCCGCGGCGATCGCGAGGAACCACTGCCCGTCCCACGACCGCAGCGCCGCCGCGGTGGTCGTCCCGTTGGCGGAGGCCATCATGCCGAGCACGATCAGCCCGACCTCGCGGACGCCGAGGAACAGGGCCGCCGGGGCGAGGGCGCGCAGCACGCGCCTGCGCCGCTCGGCGCGCTCCGGGGGAGCGGGGCGGTCGGCGCCGGTGCCACCTCGGTCGCGGTCATGGGCCCCTTCCCTGGTTGGTCCGTTGAGCGTAGTCGCCCAGATCATCGCAGTTCACGCAGTGGCGGACACCACAGAGCGGGCCGGTCCGAATCGTGTCGACCGGTACAGTTCCTCCTCGATAGGGACGGCGGCCGTCCCGTGTGCGACGTGCTGCCTCCCGCCCGCGCGGCTTGAGGAGGTTGCAGCCAGTGGCGCTCGTCGTCCAGAAATACGGTGGTTCTTCCCTGGAGAACGCCGACCGGATCAAACGGGTGGCCGAGCGGATCGTGGCGACCAGGAAAGCCGGTCACGACGTGGTCGTGGTCTGCTCCGCGATGGGCGACACCACCGACGAGCTGCTCGACCTGGCCAAGCAGGTCAACCCGGTCCCGCCGGAGCGCGAGATGGACATGCTGCTCACCGCCGGTGAGCGCATCTCCAACTCGCTGGTCGCGATGGCCATCAGCGCGCTCGGCGCGGAGGCCCGCTCGTTCTCCGGCTCGCAGGCGGGCGTGATCACCACGTCGGCGCACGGCAAGGCGCGCATCATCGACGTGACGCCCAGCCGGGTCCAGGCCGCGCTCGACGAGGGCAAGATCGTGCTGGTCGCCGGGTTCCAGGGCGTCAGTCAGGACACCAAGGACATCACCACGCTCGGCAGGGGCGGCTCGGACACCACCGCGGTGGCGCTGGCGCGGCCCTCAAGGCCGACGTGTGCGAGATCTACACCGACGTCGACGGCGTCTACTCGGCCGATCCGCGGATCGTGCCGGACGCGCGCAGGCTCGACACGGTCACATACGAGGAGATGCTGGAGATGGCGGCCAGCGGGGCCAAGGTGCTCATGCTGCGCTGCGTGGAGTACGGGCGCCGGTACGGCGTGCGCATCCACGTCCGCTCGTCGTACAGCACCAAGCCAGGGACCATCGTGTCCGGCTCAGTGGAGGACTTGAACGTGGAACAGGCGATGATCACCGGCGTCGCGCACGACCGGTCCGAGGCCAAGGTCACCGTGACCGGCGTGCCCGACCACGCGGGCGTGGCGGCGCGGATCTTCCGCACCGTCGCGGACGCGGAGATCGACATCGACATGGTGCTGCAGAACGTGTCCAGCACCGAGTCCGGCAAGACCGACATCACCTTCACGCTGTCGAAGACGAACGGCCCCACCGCGGTCGCCGCGCTGGAGAAGATCCGCGAGGAGCTGGGCTTCGGCGCGGTGCTCTACGACGACCACGTCGGCAAGGTCTCCCTGGTCGGCGCGGGCATGCGCTCGCACCCGGGCGTCACGGCGACCTTCTGCGAGGCGCTGGCCAAGGCCGGGGTGAACATCGAGATCATCAACACCTCGGAGATCCGCATCTCGGTGCTGATCCGCGACACGCAGCTCGACGACGCGGTGAAGGCGATCCACGAGGCGTTCGAGCTCGGCGGCGACGAGCAGGCCGTGGTGTACGCGGGGAGTGGTCGCTGATGGCCCCCACGCTGGCCCTGGTGGGCGCGACCGGCGCCGTCGGCACGGTCATGGTCGACATCCTGAACGGGCGCGACTCCTGGCCGTGGGGCGAGGTGCGGCTGATCGCCTCCCCGCGCTCGGCGGGCAAGAAGATCACCGTCCGCGGCGAAGAGCTGACCGTCGTCGCGCTCGCCCCGAGGTCTTCGACGGCGTCGACGTCGCCATGTTCGACGTGCCCGACGCGGTCTCCGCCGAGTGGGCCCCGATCGCCGCCGCCCGCGGCGCGATCGCGGTCGACAACTCCGGCGCGTTCCGCATGGACGACGACGTGCCGCTGGTGGTGCCCGAGGTCAACCGGCACAAGATCGCCGAGCGGCCGCGCGGGATCATCGCCAACCCCAACTGCACGACGCTGTCGATGATGGCCGCGCTCGGCGCCCTGCACCACCAGTACGGCCTGCGCGAGCTGGTCGTCGCGTCCTACCAGGCCGCGTCCGGCGCGGGCCAGGACGGCATCGACCGCCTCTACGCCGAGGCGGCGGCGGTGGCGGGCAAGCAGGTCGGGGAGCGCGCGGGCGACGTCCGCGAGGCCCTGGCCGACCTGCCCGGCGACTCGCCGTTCCCGGCCCCGCTGGCCTTCAACGTCGTGCCGTGGGCGGGCTCGCTCAAGGAGGACGGCTGGGCCAGCGAGGAGCTGAAGGTCCGCAACGAGTCCCGCAAGATCCTGGGCATCCCGGACCTCAAGGTCTCCGCGACCTGCGTCCGCGTCCCCGTCGTCACCACCCACTCGCTGGCCGTCCACGCGACCTTCGAGCGCCCGGTGACCGTCGCGGAAGCCCACAAGGTCTTCGAGGCCGAGCCGTCGGTGGTGTTGGTCGACGACCCCGCCGCGGGCAAGTTCCCCACCCCGCCGACGTCGTCGGCGGCGACCCGACCTACGTCGGCCGGGTCCGCCAGGCGCTGGACTTCCCGAACACGCTCGACTTCTTCGTGTGCGGCGACAACCTGCGCAAGGGCGCGGCCCTCAACACCTACGAGATCGCCGAGGCCCTCGTCAGCTAGTGCGGTGACCAGCGGGCGCTCCTCCGGTCGGAGGGGCGCCCGCTTTTTCGCTCGCCCCGTGTCGGTGGTTGGTGGTGTCATCGGAGGTATGCGGCAATACCGGGCGGTGTTCGCCCTCCCCGGGGTCCGCGCCCTCATGGTCGTCATGTTCTTCGCCCGCGTGCCGATGACCGCGGGCGCGATGGTGCTCACCCTCCACGTCGTGGAGGGCATGGGGCGCGGGTACGGCGCGGCCGGGCTGGTGGCGCGGCGGCCACCATCGGCATGGCGGTCGGGTCGCCGACCATGGGCGGCGTGGTCGACCGGCGCGGGCTGCGGCGGATGCTGGTCCTGGTCACCGTCGGCGAGACGCTGTTCTGGGCGACCGCGCGGTTCCTGCCGTACCCGGTGCTCGTGGCGGCGGCGTTCGCGGGCGGGCTGCTGATGGTGCCGGTGATGTCGATCGGCCGCCAGGCCATCGCCGCGCTGGTGGGCGAGGACCTGCGCCGCACCGCGTACTCGGTGGACTCGGTGTCGGTCGAGCTGACGTACATGATCGGCCCGGCCGCCGCGGTCGCCCTGGTCACCCAGGTGTCGACGACCGCGGCGATGACGGCGATGGCGGCGGGGGTCTGCGCGGTCGGCCTGGTCCTGTTCTGGATGAACCCGCGGGTGCGCGCCGCGGACGAGGCCGACCAGCCGAAGGTCCCGCGCCGGGAGTGGCTGACCCCGCGCCTGCTCGGCGTCCTGGCGATCGGCGCGGGCGCGGTGTTCGTGCTCGCGGGCACCGAGGTCACCGCGCTCGCGGCGCTGCGCGAGACGGGCCAGCTGGAGTGGACGGGCGTCGTCTACGCGGTGATCTGCGTGTCGTCGGCCACCGGCGGGCTGGTTCACGGCGCGGTGCGGCGGTCGCTGCCGCAGATGACGTTGGTGGTCCTGCTCAGCGTGCTGGTGATCCCGGCGGGGCTGCTCGGCGGCGCGTGGTGGCTGCTGGCGCTGGCCCTGGTGCCGACGAGCTTCGTGTGCGCGCCGACGATCGCGGCGACCGGCGAGGAGGTCGCGCGGCTCGCCCCGCGGGCAGCCGAGGCGAGGCCACCGGCCTGCAGTCGTCGGCGTTCACCCTCGGCGCCGCGGCGGGCGCGCCGGTCGTCGGCTTCGTCGTCGACCACGGCTCGCCGGCCTGGGGCTTCGCGGCCGCGGGCGCGGGCGGCCTGCTGGTCGCGGTCGTCGCGTTCGCCCTGGCCAGGACCAGGCCCGCGCCGCTCTCCGCGCCCGCGGAGGCGCGGCCTGATATCGGCGGCCGATATCGGATCACGTTATCGGCGGGCGAGGGCGAGGCCGGTGCGCAGCGCGCCCGCGGCCTCGGCGGTGGCCTCGCGGAAGCGCGTGCCGAGACCGAGGAACGTGATGTAGCCGTGGATGAGGTCGCGGTGGCGGCGGACCGTCACCGGGACGCCCGCCGCGGCCAGCGCGGCGCCGAACGCCTCGCCCTCGTCGCGCAGCGGGTCGAAGCCCGCCGTCGCCAGGTAGGCGGGCGGCAGGCCGGACAGGTCGGTCGCCAGCAGCACCGAGAAGCGCGGGTCGGACCGCAGGTCGACCTCGGGGCAGTAGTGGTCGCAGAACCAGTCCATGTCCGCGCTGCTCAGGAAGAAGCCGTCGCCGAACAGCTCCCGCGACCGGCGGCGCACCGTCGAGTCGACGCCCGGGTAGATCAGGAGTTGGAACGCCGGGGCCGGGCCGCCGTCGCGGGTGGTCACCAGCGCGGTCACCGCGGCGAGGTTGCCGCCCGCGCTGTCCCCGCCGACCGCGATCCGGTCCGGGTCGACGCCGAGGTCCGCGGCCTTCGCGTGCGCGTGCCGGAACGCGGCGACCGCGTCCTCGACCGCGGCGGGGAACGGGTTCTCCGGGGCGAGCCGGTAGTCCACCGACAGCACCTTGACGCCCGCCTCGCGCGCCAGGTACCGGCAGGTGTTGTCGTGGCTGTCGAGCGTGCCGAGCACCCAGCCGCCGCCGTGGTAGTAGACGAGCAGGGCGTCGGTGTCCTCGTCCGGCGTGTACAGCCGCGCCGGGACGCCGTCCAGCTCCAGCGCGCGCACCGCCACCGGCTCGATCGGCGGGCCCGACGCCAGCGGCACCGCCCGCGCCATCCGCGCCCGCGCCTGCTCCGGCGTGCCGCGCACGAGTTCGTGGTCGGCGAGCTTGTCGAGCAGCAGCAGGAGTTGCGCGTCCAGCGCCAGCTCCTGCCCATCGATGCGGACCGGCGGGCCCGCGATCAGGCGTTTCACCGGCGTCGGCAGCCCGAACACCGCGCGCGCGAAGCCCGCCTGGACGGGGATGGGGACCCGGTTCATCAGCTTCGACATGACCGGCACGTTACCCGCTGGTAGCCCCTGGCGGTAACCAGCCTCACACGACTGGACCTCCACCGCGATGGAGGTCGTACCGTGCGGTGACCGGTGAAAGGATGGACGGCGTGACGGTTTCGGTGGTCGGCATCGGCGGGTCGCTGCGCGCGGACTCGCAGTCCGAACGCGCCCTCCGCCTGGCCCTGGCGGGCGCGGCCGAACTCGGCGCGAAGACCACGGTGCTCTCCGGCACCGACCTGGTCCTCCCCTTCTACGACCCGTCGCTGCCCGACCGCTCCGACACCGCCCGCCGCCTGGTCGACGAACTCCGCGACGCCGACGGCGTCATCCTCGTCTCCCCGGCTACCACGGCACCGTGTCCGGCCTGGTCAAGAACGCCCTCGACTACGTCGAGGACCTCCGCGGCGACCCCGCCCCTACCTCGACGGCCGCGCCGTCGGCTGCGTCGCCACCGCGTCGGGCTGGCAGGCCAGCGTCACCACCCTGACCGCCCTGCGCTCCATCGTCCACGCCCTCCGCGGCTGGCCCACCCCGCTCGGCGCGTCGGTCAACAGCGCCGAGGTCGTCTTCGACGCCTCCGGCGGGTGCTCGGACCCGCAGGTCGCGAGCACCCTGCGCACCATCGGCCTGCAGGTCGCCGAGTTCGCGCTGAGCCGCTAGCGCAGCTTCAGCGCCCGCAGCGCGAAGTAGACCTCGATCGCGGACTGCTTGATCGTCTCCGCGACCACCAGCGAGCCGTGCCCGGCGTCGTAGCGGTAGGTCTCGTACGGGGCGCCGCGCTCGGCGAGGCGGTCCAGGTAGTTGTCGATCTGGCGGATGGGGCAGCGCGGGTCGTTCTCGCCCGCGAGGACCAGGACCGGGGCGCGCACCTGGTCGACGTAGGTGATCGGGGAGCACTCGACGTAGCGCTCGCGGACGTCGTCGGGGGAGCCACCGAACAGGGCGCGGTCGAAGGCGCGCAGGGCTCCATCTCGTCCTCGTACGCGGCCAGGTAGTCGGCCACCGGGACGCCGGAGACGCCCGCCGCCCACCGCTCGGGCTGGGTGCCGAGGGCGAGCAGGGTCAGGTAGCCGCCCCAGGACGCGCCGTTGACCACGCAGCGGGCCGGGTCGGCGAGGCCGGAGGAGACCGCCCAGTCGTGCACGGCGGCGACGTCCTCCAGCTCGGTCAGGCCCGGCCTGCCCTCGATGGCGTCGCGCCACGCGCTGCCGTAGCCGGTGGAGCCGCGGTAGTTGACGTGCACGACCGCGAACCCGGCGTCCAGCCACAGCGCGCGGTACGCGGAGAAGCGGTCCTCGTCGGCGGCGTGCGGGCCGCCGTGCAGGCTGAAGACCGTGGGCAGCGGCCCGTCGCCCTCCGGCCGCGCGACGAGCGCGTGCACGGTGCCGTTCGGGGTCTCGACGAACTGGTCGACCAGCGGCAGCGACCGGGGCGCGCGGTCGCCGGGCGGGGCGAGCAGCACGCGGTCGGTGGTGTCGGTGAACAGCGCGCGCACGACGCTGGCCTCCTCGCCGGAGGACCAGGAGTACTCGACGGTGCCGTCGGGCCGGGTGTGCGCCGACCCGATCGTCCCGGGCGGTGTGTCCAGAGTGGACAGAGTGCCGGACGCGATGTCGTAGCGGTGCAAGGTGTTGCGCGCCTGGTGGGTGTGCGCGATGAGCAGCGCGCTGCCGTCGAGGTACCAGTCCGCGGAGACCTCGCCGGGCAGGTCGAGCACGATCTCGGTCTCGGAGTCGGCGGCGACGTCCCAGATCAGCAGTTCCTCGCGGCCGCGGCGCTCGTGCGCCACCAGCAGCCGCTGGTCGCCCGCGACCGGGCTGAACGCGATGCCGTCGAGGCCCTTGCCCTTGCCGTCCCACTTCTCGGCCACGGTCGACCCGTCGGCCACCGAGAGCACGCGCAGCGCCGGGTGCCGGTTGTCGCCGTGCTCGGAGTGCGCGATCGCCAGCAGGGTCTCGTCCTCCGAGAGCGCCGCCACGCCGCCGTCGTGCTCGTCGCGGTAGATGACCTCGGCGTCGCCGTGGCCGCGGGTCAGGTAGATCGTGGTGCCGTCGTCGTCGGAGACGCCCGCCGCGCACACGTCCTCGCCCAGCGACAGCCCGGCCGGGTACCCGGCGGGCACGCCCGGCAGCCCGATCTCGGCCTCGTGGCCCGCGGGGCGCCCCGCGAAGTGCTCCCGCCGCCACACGCCGAACTCGTCGCCGTCGGTGTCGTCGAACCACCACACGTGCTCGCCGTCGGGGGAGACGGTGGCGTGCAGCGTGCCGTTGGGCCGGTCGGTCACCCGGCGGTGGGTGTCGGTCGAGCGGTCCCAGGCGTAGACCTCCCACACGCCGCTGGCGTTGGAGACGTACACCGTGCGGTCGGGGGCCTGGCGCGCCCAGTCCGGCAGCGTCACCCGGGCCGCGGTGAACCGGGCCCGCCAGCGGGCTTCGGCGGCGTCGTCGGCGAAGAGCCGGTCGGGGACCTCGGCAGCGGGGTGAGTGTGGGTCACACCGCGATCCTGCCAGGCCCGACGAAAAGCCCGGGAGAGGATGGCGCGCGCCGGTCCCCCGGTTCTACGGTGTCGGGGTGACCTGGAAGATCGAAGTCAGCGCCGACCGCTGCATGGCCTCGGGCCTGTGCGTCGCCACCGCCCCCGACCGCTTCGTCCTCGACGGCTCCGCCGCCGCCCCGACCCCGGCCGAGGTCGACCCCGACGAGAACGTCCTCGACGCCGCCGAGAGCTGCCCCGCGCTGGCCATCACGGTCACCGACGAGGACGGCCGGGACCTACTCGCTTAGCGGCTGTTTCTGTCGTACCCCTCGGATAGCGTTTCCCCTGGTGGAGCGCCAATTCCGAGGAGAACGGCATGGCAGCCACGTTGGGGCGTTGACCTTCGCCGAGTACGCGACGGGGTCGCGGACGCGGCGGACGGAGATCGTCGCGACCCGCCGCATCCCGCCCGAGGACTACGTGGGGGCCCAGTACTACGCCCCCTCCTCGAGGCGATCCCGGTCGCCCTGGCGTCGATGGACCCGGCCGCGGTGTTGACCGTCGCCGCCCAGGGCCTCGAGCTGAGCGGCCAGGAGCGCGCGTACGCCGAGGCGAGCGCCGGGCTGCTGCGCTGGTGGCGCCGCGCGTCGGGCGTCGTCGTCCCGCGGGGGAGTCGGTCATGGAGACCGGCGGCCTGCGCATCGACGTGACCCCGCACCTGGCCTACCGCACCCGCACGGGCACCGAGGTCGCCCTGTTCCACCTCAAGGAAGCCGAGCTGACCCGCGACACCGCGATCGCCGCGGCCCGCCTCCTCCAGGTCTGCATGCTCGACCTCCTCCCCGGTGCCACCCCGGTCGTCGTCGACGCCCGCCGCGCCAAGACCCACCGCATCCCCACCCAGACCAACCTCGTCAAACTCGACGCGTGGCTGGCCTCACAGGCCACGGCGTACATGAAGCACCAGGCGACGACGCCGTGAAACGCGGAAGGCCCTGTCCACAATGGACAGGGCCTTCCGCGTCTGTCGGGGTGACAGGATTTGAACCTGCGACCTCTTCGTCCCGAAGGCAAATCGCGGCGCCCTTGGTCAGCCTGTTCGCGCTGATCAGGGGCGCTTAGGCGTCCGTGGGTGTTCGCGGACGTACCTGCCCGTTCTGCTCCGTAGACATGCAGTTGGACATGCAGCCTGGTCCTGGCGCCCACGGCCTGTCCGGCGTCTGCCGCGCTCTAGCTGCAACAGAGGGGGCAGGTCGCTTCCGTCGCCCCGGGAGACATGGAGACATAGAAAGAGAGGGGAGGGGGACAGGGGGGACAGCAACACCCCACGCTGTCCCCACGCGTTTTCGCAGGTCAGGCAAGCTAGGGGGACAGGGGGGACAGGGGGACAGCTAGATGGGGACTCCCTGCCCCCAGCCTGTTACAGCCTCACCGACGAGCCGCGAACCAGGACCGCACTCACGGCTTGGCCCACCCTGTCAACTAGATCTCTCGACGCCGATCGGCCCGATGTCGACTCGCTGCACGTCCGAGCAGGAAGCGAAGACAAGCCCAACCATCAATAGGGCGCTGGTGAGTACGAACGCTAGCCGTCGGCGGATCCACGCGCCCTCGGACAAGATCCGATAGACGAGTGCCGCCCACGTCTGCGGATCCGCACGTCGATGGCTCGGGTGTTCTCTGATTGGGCGTCGTCTGCGCCAAGACGCTAAGCTCATCTGGCGTTCCTCTCCGACTTGGCTGGTGGGGGCGGTTCGCTCGGCGGCCCCCTGCTCCAACAGGGGGCCGCTTTTTGTTGTCCCTGCGGGACATCAACGCGTGCGGTCGACCGTATGCGGCAGCACCAGATATCGGCAACTCGACACACTCGCCGCTGAGTAGTCGAACCGTCACGGAATGTAGATCGCAGGCTTACGGAGAGACGCAACGGAAGTCAGCGGGCCGCGAATGCGCAGCGTGACGGAATTGCGCGTAGGCGTGTCGTGAGTGACTTAAGACACTCGGTAACGCGTCGTACGTACGTGAGAGCTATCTGTGTTCAGAGTGCAGGGCGGTTGGATCTGACCGTGGTCGGGCATCCCCACCTCCATCTTCACAGCCGCGTGCGTGCGAGCCCGTCAGCAAGGGCGTACATGTCCTCAAACACGACCGCGGCCCCAGCATCCTCGAATTGCTCGCGCTTTCCGGGCTTGTTCGCGTAGGCCAAGCATGGGGTCCCAACGATCGCCGCAACCTCAAGGTCTGTGCTCGTGTCGCCGACGAACGCAGCATTCCCTGCCGCTACACCGAGCACTTCAAGCGCCTGCCGCATCGGCCAAGGGTGCGGCTTCATCAACTCGGGGCGGGCCGGTTCTCGCCCGACGATCACCTTGACCGCGTCTGGCATCTCCGCCCTGTCGAAGAAGGCTCGAACCGCGTCAGCGGAGTTGTTGCTCACCACTGCTGGTGTCCGGCCGCTAGCAATGCAGGCCCGAAGCGCATCAAGTCCCCCGGTGTTGGCGTTGAACAAGCAACGGCGGTCAACTCTGCCGCAATCAATGCACGCTCAACCTCCCAAAGCGTGCTGTGCGGGAACGTCTGCGCCGTTCGGAGAACCTCCAACGGATCGTCGCTATCGACTGAAATTCCGAGTAGACCCTCCAGGCTACGCGCAACGCGCCATGCCGGGTGTCCTGCAAATACATCGCACAAGGGGCCGTCGAAATCGAATATGATGACACTCGCTTTGGCTACTGTTCGTGCGATCTCGCCATTGCTCACAGGGCGTACTCTTTCGCGACACTGTTCCATACGCTATCGAACCAGGACTGCGCTTCGGACACATACTGTGTAGGTATGGCATCAGGGTCCTCGGTCGCGGCCCAGTGAAAGAGAGTGGCGTCCTTGCCCATGGGGTCGAAGATCTCTACCGGCTCGCCTTTGATCGCAACGGAGTGCCTGACAACGGGGTAGAATCCGAAGAACGCTTCCGTCCTGTTCAGTAGGTACAGCTTGAATAGCGGTGACGTCTGGAAAACGCGAACCTCGGCGCGACCGGCCTCAATAAGCTTGAGGGCTGCCAGTTCCTCTACCGCATCCGCTATGGACTGCGTGGACCGCGAAACGATTCGACTCATGCGTTTGCGAACTTCGGACGAATCGGTTCCGCCGCCTTCGGCTAGCGAGGGGAGGCCAATCGACTGGCTCAAGTCCGGAAGCAGGATTCGGATAGTCACGCTCTTCGCGCCGATTCGTCCCGCGCGGATCTTGTCGAGCGGCTCTTGAACAACGCCGTGGAGCGTCTCTGCGGAGAACCCAGCAAAGTCGATCGAGACGTCACCGGACTCAAACGCCTGTTCCACATGTGGGCGCAACCCGACCGCGCGTTCGGTGCGTTGGCGGACGAACGTTCCCCTGCCCTGGCGGGTCACCACTAGCCCTTCGTCCCGAAGGACGCCCACGGCCTTCTGTGCGGTCATCGTGGCCACGCCGAAGCGCTCCGCAAGCTCGGTAAACGACGGCAGTCGATCGCCCGGCTCTAGCTTCCTGGTCGCGATGGCCGCCCGCAGCACGTGCGCCACCTGCTGAAACGGCGGTCGTGGGTCGTCCGGGTCCCGCTCAAGCTCTAGGGCATCCATGCGCCCAGCATACCCGACTCTGCTAGGCCACCTAGGTGACAACTAAGTCAGCTAGGTTGCACTGGTTGACACAGCTAGCTGACCTAGCTAACTTCGACCTCACCGACACGGAGGTGCGAAGTGGACAACCCCAATCACTACCTGGAGGGCCTCACCGAGGAGGCCGACCACTACCCCGATGGCCTCACCGAGGAGGCCATCGACCGCCTGATGGCGGAGGTGTTCTCGCAGGTGGAGCCGGTGCGCCCGCCGACGTCGCCGTTCGCGACGTCGGAGGACGCGCGCAGGCTGCGCCGGTCGGCGAACCAGCGGATGGCGCGGGTGGTCCGCGTGTTGCCGGTGGCCGCGGCGCAGATGACTGAGCCGGACGGGCGGGCCGCGTGATGGCCGCGACCGTGGTTCGTCTGCCGTGGAACGGCCAGCACTGGCCGGGCCGCGTGGTCGACGGTGTCCCGACGTTCGGGTTCCGGTCGGCCCCGCCCGGCCTGGCGACGCGTCGGCAGCTCCGGGCGCGCGGTTTGTGCCCAGGTGGCCGGGACTGGGTGGCGCAGGTCCGGTGGCGCGGTGGGCGCCGGTGGGCCGCGCTGTACCTAGTCGACCAGGCGGTGGAGTCGCCGGGCGCGACCACGGCGCAGCTGATCTCGCTGTGGAAGGCGCAGCGGGTGCTGCGCACGTGCACCGAGTGCGGGCTGCTCGCCCCGTACCGGCTGCCGAAGTTCAACGGCCGCCGCTGCTGGCCGTGCCGACCAGCGCGACGACGGGGAGGCCGCGTGATGGCCGTCCCTCAGAACGTGATCAACCCCGGACCGGCGTCTCTCCCGCCAAGAAGGTTCGCCGGGCCGGGGTTCCCAACCACCACATCAGCAGTGGAGAGGTACCGATGGTATCGGCACTGATCACCCCCGAGCATTTCCCGACGCCGGAGCTGGCGTTGCGGGCCGGGGTCGACCACGACACGATCCGCGCGTTCGCGGCCTTGCAGGCCGAGGCGGCGCAGGCGCTGTTCGAGCGGCTGCACCGCAACGCCGCCCCGGACGCCCCCGAGGAGAACCGATTCGCCGCGGTCGCCGACGCCTACGTGCAGGCGCTGGCGTGGCGCTACAACCTGGCCCGCACCGGTTCCATCGTGGGCGGCACGGGCGCGGTCGACGGCACCAACGCCGACCGGTTCCGCACCCCGATCACCGACGACTCCCCGAACCTGGACCGCATCGGCCGGATCGGCCGGTTCCGCGACGACTCCGTGTGGAACCCGCTGACCCGCACCTACGTCGGCGGGACGGACACGCCTGCGTCCCGGATCGCCGCCGCCTACGGCCGCGCCGCCGAAGCCCGCTTCGCCGTGGAGTGCCCGTCCGGTGACGTGCTGGTCAACACCGTCACCTTGCCCGACGGCACCGTGGTCACTGGCAACCGCCTTGTCCGGGGGACGCCGCCCGGCAGGCCGGTGCCGACCTCGCCGCGAGGGTCGCCTCCGCGGGCTCGACGCGTCCGGCATGGAGACCGGCGGTGACCCGATCTACATCGTGACCGCCGACCGGGCCGACCGCGAGCGGATGCGCGTCGCGGCGTTCGAGGTGCTGGCCGCCGACTGGTTCGACATGGCGGCGTGGTGGCAGTCGGCGTTCCTGACCTACCAGGCCCCCACCTACAAGAAGGGCAGCGACGCGGGGCACCGGGTGTTCCTGGTCGCCACCGGCTTGTGGCGGCTCGACTACGTCCCCGACCTGCCGCACGACATCGACCTGCGGTGCATGGTGCTCGGGCAGACCGCCGCCACCGTCACCCCGCTCGTGTGCGGGGGTGCCGCGTGAACCACCACCACGTCAACCACAACGACGACTTCACCGCCGGTGCCTGCCGCTGCAACGGCACCCTCCACACCTTCGGCGACCCCTCGTGCGACGCCGCCGGGCGGGGTGAGCGGTGATGACCCTGCTCTGCGAGATCGGCGACCTGATGGCCGCCCGCCCCAACCCGGTCGCCCCGCCCGACGTGGTCGCGGACTGGTTCGACCGCAAGGCCAGTGTGCTCGACGCCATCGCCGCCGACGACCTCACCACCACCGCGCAGAGCGCCACCGCCCGCGAGTGCGCCGCGCTCGCCCGCGCCCGCGCCCAGGAACTGCGTCAGGGAGACCACCGATGACCAAGAACATGACCCACGACGGGAAGCGGTCGTGGTGGGACGGAAGCGTGACCACGGCGTGCGGGCAGAAGTGGCCCAAGGGGCAGGGGCAGCACCTGTGGTTCGTCTCCGTGAACTGCCCGATCTGCCTGGCGATCAGGAAGCGGGGGAAGCGGTGAACGCGATCGTGGTGATGGTGTTGGCGCTGCTGGCGTTGGCGCGGTGGTGCTGCTGTGGAAGGTGCTGCTGGTTGCGGCCGGGATCGGCGGGGCGCAGTGGGCGGTCGTGTCCATCGTGGACGACGCGGCCGTGCACGTGGTCGTGTTCGGGTTGCCCGCGCTGCTGGTCGCGCTGGTCCTCTCGCGTGGTGTGCCGTCGCGGTTGGGCGGCCCGGTGAGCGGTCTGCGTGGCCGGAAGGTGGTGGCGGCATGACCAGCGCCTACCCGACCCCGGTGGACACCCTCGCGGACAAGGTCCGCGCCCTGGCCGTGGAGCTGGGGAGATCCTCGCGCAACCAGGTCATGAAGACGTTCAAGGTGGGCGCGCCGAAGGCGTCCGCCGCGCTGGACCTGCTGCGCACCGAGCACCCGGCGGCCGACCGCGACGAAACGCCGTCGACGACCGGCGTGACGGAACCCACCAGGTCCGTTCCGTCCCCGACCACCGACGCCCCCGCCCCGGCGGACCCGGTCGGCCCGGCCCGGCACTTGCACGCCGTGCCCGCCGACGACACCGAGCCCGACCAGCCCGCCTCGGCCACCGGCGCCGACGACGCGTCGCCCGTGTCCCCGCAGTCCACGACGGGCGCGGACCCGGGCACCGTCGCCGCGGCGGGGGACCGGCCGCGCAGGCGGGTGCGGTCGCACCGCTGGGCGCTGCTGCTGATCGCCGCGGGCGCGTTCGTGGCGATCTGGGGCGGCTGGGTCGGGCTGGGCAAGCTCACCGGGTTCGGTGAGATCGCCCTGCTGCCCGGGATCGCCGACGGGTTCACCGTCGACTCGGCCATCACCCTGCCGTTGGGCATGGAGGCGTACGCCGCCTACGCGCTGCGGGTGTGGCTGTCCGGGGCGACTCCGTTGCGGGCGCGGCGGTTCGCGAAGTGGTCGACCATCGCCGCGCTGACGTTGGGCGCGGTCGGGCAGGTGGCCTACCACCTGATGACCGCGGCGCAGGTGACCGCGGCCCCGTGGCCCATCACGACGTTCGTGTCCTGCCTGCCCGTGGTCGTGCTCGGCTGCGCCGCGGCGCTGACCCACCTCACCCACGACGACACCGAGGAGGCGACCCGATGAGCACCACGACGCTGCTGTCCGCGCCCGACCCCGACGAGCGGGACGCCACGGTCGTGCCGTTCCCCACCAACCCCGCCACGACCAGCGCGGACACCGCGACCCCGGCGCCCGCCGAGGAGACGTCCGCGGGCACGTCGATGGAGCCCGCCGGGCCGGTGCTGGACGGCGAACTCGTCGACGACGACCAGCCGGTGCGGTTGGTCGACGCCGCCGACCAGGCCGCGCCGGGGTCGTGGCTGGACCGGATGCGGTCGGCGGAGCGCGCCCCGATCATCCCCGAGTACCTGCGGACCCTGGCCGCAGCGAAGGCCACCGCGAAGTGGACCGCGACGCACTACGCCCACAAGGCCGGGTACCACGCGGCCCGGACCCCGCTGTACGCCTCGAAGCTGATCGTGCGGTCCCCGGCGGGTCTGCTGCTGCTGGCCGCCGCGGTCGGGCGGTGGGTCTCCGACGCCGAAGGCCGCGCGGTCCGCCGCGCGGCGGCCCGGTCCGAGGACGCCCACCAGTACATGGCGCTGGCCGCGCACCGGGACTCCCGGGTCCGGTTCCGCACGCTGCTGCTGCTGGTCGGCATGTCGCTCGGGGTGCTACTGGTGATGCTGCTGCCCACGGTCGCGCCGTGGTGGGTGACCTGGGTCTGCGGTGCGGTTGCGCTGGGCATTCTCGGCAAGCTGGGCACCCCGGCGGACAAGCCGGTCGCCGGGCGCGCGGTCACCGAGGCCCGGGTGCAGAAGCTCACCAGCGACGTCGTCGAGCGGGCGCTGTCCGTGCTCGGCATCGCCGGGATCAACCAGGCGATGAGCAAGAACAACCGGGCGATCGGGTTCACCGCGCCCATCACCCGCGACGGACCCGGGTGGCGCGCGGACGTGGAACTGCCCGCCGGGGTCACCGCGGCGGAGGTCGTCGAGCGCCGCGAGAAGCTCGCGTCCGGGCTCGGGCGTCCGCTCGGGTGCGTGTGGCCGGAGGGCAACGCCGCGGTACACCCCGGTCGCCTGGTCCTGTGGGTGGGCGACCAGGACATGAGCAAGGCCAAGCAGCCCGCGTGGCCGCTGCGCCGCGGTGAGGTCATCGACCTGTTCAAGCCGCAGCCCTTCGGCACCGACCAGCGCGGCAAGTGGGTCGAGATCACCCTGATGTACATCGCGGGGATCATCGGCGCGGTCCCGCGCATGGGCAAGACGTTCACGCTGCGGGAGCTGCTGCTCATCGCCGGGCTCGACCCGCGCACCGAGCTGCACGCCTACGACCTCAAGGGCACCGGCGACCTGTCGCCGCTCGCGCCGGTCTGCCACCGCTACCGGGCCGGGGACGACGACGAGGACATCGCCTACGCACTCGCCGACCTGCGGGAGCTGCGCGAGGAGATGCGCCGCCGCACCAAGGTCATCCGGGAACTGCCCAAGGACCTGTGCCCTGAGTCCAAAGTGACCAGTGAACTCGCGTCGAAGAAGTCCCTGCGGCTGCACCCCATCGTGCTCGGGGTCGACGAGTGCCAGGTGTGGTTCGAGCACCCCAAGTACGGCGAGGAGATCGAGGAGATCACCACCGACCTGGTCAAGCGCGGCCCGGCGACCGGGATCGTGGTCCTGCTGGCCACGCAGCGACCGGACTCCAAGTCCATCCCCACGCAGATCAGCGACAACGCCATCCTCCGGTTCTGCCTGAAGGTGGCCGGGCAGGTCCCCAACGACATGGTCCTGGGCACCTCCTCGTACAAGAACGGCGTGCGCGCCACCACGTTCTCGTTCAGCGACAAGGGAATCGGCATCCTCAAGGGCGACGGCGACGAACCCCGCATCGTCCGCGGCGTCTACATCGACGCCCCCGGAGCCGAGAAGATCGTGGCCAATGCCCGCGCCGCCCGCACCGCCGCAGGACGGCTCACCGGCTACGCCGCCGGACTCGACGCCGACGTCGACCAGCACGACAGCTCCACCATCCTGCACGACATCCTCGCCGCGATCGGCGACACGGACAAGGCGTGGTCCGAGTCCATCGTGGACCGTCTCGCCGAACTGCGCCCCGCCGCCTACGGCGCGTGGGCCGAACTGCCCACCGGCAGCGCGAAGGCCACCCAGCTCGCCGCCGCGCTCAAGCCCTACGGCATCGCCACCGCACAGGTCTGGGGCACCGACCCCACCACCGGCAAGGGCGCGAACCGCATGGGCGTCAAGCGGCAGTGGATCGCCGACACCATCAACGGAAAGTAACCGCACGGGCCGCGGCCCCCGCCGCGGCGGGTGGCTCTGGGTCTAGAGCCCGACCCGTCTAGACCTAGAGCCCCCTCTAGACACCTCCATAAGCCCTGATCAGCCCTCTAGCCCCTAGAGGCGTGGCTCAGTGCGCCCAAGAAACGGCCCCGGGAGCCCTCGTGACCCCCTCCGTCGACCTCACGACCGTTCCGCTCATCCTCCTCGCGCTGTTCACCCTCGGTTACGCCGCCACCTGCGCGGTGTGGCCGTTCAAGCACTGCCGACGCTGCCGCGGCACCGGCCACCACCGCTCCCCGTTCCTGCGCGCCTACCGACCCTGCCGCCCGTGCCGCGGCACCGGATGCGCACCCGCTGGGGCCGCCGCGCCTACAACGCCACCACCCGCGCCGCCCGCGCCATCCGCCGCAACCACTGACCACCAAGGGGACACGACATGTGCCGCAGCCACCGCCGCTGCCCCAACGCCCGCAGCGCCCGCGCCCGCGCCTTGAACACGGCGAACAAGCGGGTCGAGCGCGCCCGCCGCGCCGTGCGTTCCGCACGCGCCGCGGGCAACCCGGACACCATCGCCGCCGCCGAAGCCTGGTTGCAGGCCGCGCAGGCCAACCGCGCCGCCGTGGACGCCGCCCACCCCGTCCCGCAGACCGGGGGACACGACACCGCCCCCACCAATAACACCCCCGACACCCCCACCGCGGCGCAGGACGACCAGCAGGGCACCGAAACCCGCGTCCCCGGCCGGACCGGCGGCATCGGGACGATCAACGCGACCGGCAGCGTGACCGTCATCGACGGCAACACCGGGGAGACCCTGCGCTACACCGCGGGTCCCGGCGGGGACACGACCGGCGGCGGCATCACCGTCACCGACGGGCAGGTCTGGGTCAACAACAGGCGCGTCCGGTGAGGACACACGCCCAGCGCAGCACGGGGACACGACACGCCGCCCGGGAGGGACACGACATGCCCACGACCTCGCCGATGCTCGCCGCCGCGCTGGACCACGCCGGGCGCGGGTGGCCGGTGTTCCCGATGGTGCCCGGCGGCAAGGCCCCGCGGTCAAGAACTGGGAGCAGCGCGCCACCACCGACGTCGACCGCATCCGCCGCTGCTGGTCGGCGGGGCCGTACAACGTCGGCATCGCCACGGGCCCGGCCGGGCTGGTCGTGGTCGACCTGGACACCGCCAAGCCCGACGACGACCCGCGCCCGCCGCGGTGGGACCTGCCCGGCATCGGCGAGGGGTTGGACGTGCTCGCGGTCCTGGCCGACCGGCACGGGCAGCCGGTGCCGCTGGACACCCACATGGTCGGCACCCCGTCCGGCGGGCTGCACCTGTACTTCACCGCCCCGCCCAGGGTGCGGCTGCGGTGCACGGCGGGGGAGCGCGGCAACGGGCTCGGGTGGAAGGTCGACACCCGAGCCTGGGGCGGCTGCGTCGCCGCGCCCGGCTCCCTGGTCGACGGCAGCCCCTACACCGTCCACCCCCGCCCGGTCGCGCCGCTGCCCGCCTGGCTGGCCACGCTGCTGACGCCCAAGCCGCTCCCGGCGGCACCGGCCGCGCCGATCCCGCTGCGCCACGGCACCGACCGCCGCGCCCGCTACCTGCGCAACGCCATTGCCGCCGAAGTCGCCCGTGTCGAAGGCGCGACCAAGGGGCAGCGCAACCAGGCCCTCTACACCGCCGCGGTCGCGCTCGGGCAGCTCGTCGCCGGGGTGCGCTCACCGAGACCGACGTCCGCGCCACCCTCCTGCGGGCCGCAGCCGCCCACCTCGCCGTTGGCGCGTACAGCCCGCACGCCGCCGACGGCACGATCACCAGCGGCCTGCGCGCGGGTGCCCGCCGTCCCCGGCAGGTGGCCGCGTGAGCACCCTCGCCGACTCCGACCAGATCCAGGTGTTGTCGCTGTTCTCCGGGATCGGTGGCTTGGAGTTGGGGTTGGAGTGGGCGGGGATGCGGGTGGTGGGGCAGGTCGAGCAGAACCCGTTCTGCCGGGCGGTGTTGGCCCGGCACTGGCCGGAGGTACCGCGCCATGACGACGTCCGCACCGCGCCCGCCTGGTGGGCCTCCCAGCCCCGACCCCGGGTCGACCTGGTGTGCGGGGGTTCCCGTGCCAGCCGGTCAGCGTCGCCGGACGCGGCCTGGCCCAGGACGACCCCGGTGGCTCTGGGGGCGATGGTCGAGGTCATCGACGCCGTCCAGCCGGAGTGGGTCGTGTGGGAGAACGTGCCCGGCCTGCGCACCCGGGGACTCGACATCGTCCACGCCGACCTTGTTCGACGCGGCTACCAGCACCGCGTCGGCTACGCCACCGCTTGTGCGGTGGGTCGACCACACGTGCGGCGACGCCTGCTCGGAGTGGCCCACGCCGACCGCATCCATGGGACGCCACGGCTGGGGACTGGGCAGCAAACCTGGCCGCTACAGCCCAGCCACCGAACGACGGGTCCGCGAGTACATCGAGACCACCAGGACTTGGCGGCCGACACCGGAGCACCTGGAATCGCTGATGGGCTTCCCGCGGGGTTGGACGTCGCTCGCGTCACCGCTCTCGGCAACGCCGTCGTCCCCGGCATCACCGAGCACATCGGACGGCTCATCGTCGCCGCCCACCACGCCCACCACGGAGAGGCAGCGTGACCCGATGAGCGCCGTTGTCCGACCCCTGCGCCCCGACGACCCGCCCACGGCACCGGCGCCCGCGCTGCGCACCGCGTGGACCGCCGATGAGCTGATGGCCGCCGACTTCCCCGAACCCAAGTGGGCTGTGCGCGGGGTGATCTGCGAAGGCGTCAACCTGATCGCCGGGCCGCCCAAGGTCGGCAAGTCGTGGCTCTCGCTCGGGCTCGGGCTCGACATCGCCGCCGGGAACCCCGCCTTCGGCAGCATCGCCACCGACCCCGGCCCCGTGCTGTACCTGGCGTTGGAGGACACCGCGCGGCGGTTGCAGTCCCGCATGGGCAAGCTGCTGTCCGGTCGACGCGCGCCGCGCGGGCTGACGTTGGCCACCGAGTGCCCGCCGCTGGCCGAAGGTGGGGACAAGGCCATCGCCGGGTGGCTCGACCGCCACGACGACGCCCGCATGGTCGTTATCGACGTCCTGCAGAAGGTCCGCGGTGGGGAGAAGTCGGCGAGCAGCCAGTACGCCGCCGACTACGCCGCCATCGGGCGCGTCAAGCGCATCGCCGACCACTACGGCATCGCCGTCCTGGTCGTCACCCACGTCCGCAAACAGGGCGCGGACGACTTCCTGCAAACCGTGTCCGGGACCAACGGCATCGCCGGGGCAGCCGACGCCGTCCTGGTGCTCGACCGCGCCCGCGGCAACGCCGACGGACACCTCCACGTCACCGGCCGCGACGTCGAAGAAAACGAGTACGCGCTGGCCTTCGACCCCGCACACGGCGCGTGGACCATGCTCGACGGCCCCGCGATCGACCACATGGTCAGCGACACCCGCGGAGCGATCCTGCGCTACCTGCGCGAACACCAGGGCACCGGCCCGAAGACCATCGCCGCCGCCACCGATCAGCCCTACGACAACGTCAAGCGCACGTGCGCGCGGATGGCCGACGCCGGTCAGCTCACCCGCGACGGCACCGGCCGCTACTTCGTCCCCATCCCCAACGGGGACAACGGGGACACCGCCCACCTGTCCCCCCTGTCCCCGCTGTCCCCTCACGACCTCTGACCAGCACAAACAAGAGGGGACAGCCCAGCCCAGAGCTGTCCCGCTGTTCCCCGAGGAGGACCCATGCCCGTACCTGCCGACCAGACCCGTACGTCGGAAGGAACCCACGGTGACGGCCCAGCCCATCACCCCCGCCGCGGTACCCCTGCGGCACCTCTACCGCATTCCTGAGGCCATGCGGCTGCTCTCCATGAGCCGCACCGTTATCTACGAACAGATCCGGGCCGGGCGACTCCGCTCGGTCACCCAAGGCCGAACCCGGCTCATTCCCGCCAGCGCCATTGAGGACTACGTCCGAGTCCTGATCGCCGAATCGGAGGTGCACGTTGACCAAGCGGCGTGACCGCGGCGACGGCGGGCTGTACTGGAACGAGAAGCGCCAGCGATGGATCGGCTCGGTCACAGTCGGCTACACGCCTGCCGGTAAGCGAATCGTCAAATGGGTAAGCGGCAAGACCAAAACCGAAGCCAGCAAGAAGCTGCGGGGGCTAGTCCAGGACCACCGCGATGACGACGCCATCGAGTCCAACAACTACACCGTTGAGAAAGCGGTCCGGGACTGGCTCAAACACGGCCTGAACGGGCGAAGCCAAGAGACCGTCAGCAAGTTGACCAGCCTTGCCGACACGCACGTCATCCCCGACCTGGGCAGCAGGAAGCTGCGTACCGACCGGGCAGGCGGACGCAGCAACAACCTCACCGCCGACGACGTGGACGAATGGTTGTTGAAGAAGGCGCAGGCGGTTTCCAAGCGCACCTTGCAGGACCTGCGCGCGATTCTGCGCCGCTCGATTAACCGCGCGGTCAAGCGCAACAAGGTCAAGCGCAACGTTGTGTTGCTCTGTGAAGACTTGCCGGACGGAAAGGTCGGTCGCCCCTCCAAGTCGCTGACGTTTGCGCAAGCAGAGGCTCTGGTGAAGGAAGCGGAGGCGGATGAATCGACCATGGGTGCGTACATTGTCGTGTCGTTGCTTGGGGGAGTACGCACCGAGGAAGCGCGGCCGTTGTGCTGGGGCAACGTCGACCTGATCGGCAGGCCAGATGACGAGCCCACGATTCCGCCGCACGTTCAGGTTGTCCGATCCGTGCGGGCGAGCGGAGACACCAAGACGCGCAAGTCCCGCCGGTCGGTCGCCCTGGCACCTCGGGCGGTACGCGCGCTCAAGGCGCAGGCGGCTCGACAGAAGGCACTGTGGGACGCGGCCGGACGTCCCTGGGACAGCTCGGTTCTGGTGTTCGCGTCGGAGAGCGGAACCCAGATGGACGCGGCGAACGTGCGGCGCGGATTCCGGCGCATCGCCAAGCGGGCCGGGCTCGACGCGGGCGACTGGACGCCGCGAGAGCTGCGTCACAGCTTCGTGTCCCTGCTGTCCGACAGCGGTGTCCCCATCGAGCTGATCTCGCGCCTGGTCGGCCACAGCAGCACGGCGGTCACCGAGGAGGTGTACCGACACCAGATCCGCCCCGTGGTGCAGGACGGCGCGACTGCGATGGACAGGCTGTTCCCGGACTCCGCGGCGTAGACATGCAGTTAGACATGCAAGACGACTCAGGGCCGGTCCACGTCTACTGTGGACCGGCCCTGAGCTGGTCGGGGTGACAGGATTTGAACCTGCGACCTCTTCGTCCCGAAGGCAAATCGCGGCGCCCTTGGTCAGCCTGTTCGCGCTGATCAGGGGCGCTTAGGCGTCCGTGGGTGTTCGCGGACGTACCTGCCCGTTCTGCTCCGTAGACATGCAGTTGGACATGCAGCCTGGTCCTGGCGCCCACGGCCTGTCCGGCGTCTGCCGCGCTCTAGCTGCAACAGAGGGGGCAGGTCGCTTCCGTCGCCCCGGGAGACATGGAGACATAGAAAGAGAGGGGAGGGGGACAGGGGGGACAGCAACACCCCACGCTGTCCCCACGCGTTTTCGCAGGTCAGGCAAGCTAGGGGGACAGGGGGGACAGGGGGGACAGCTAGATGGGGACTCCCTGCCCCCAGCCTGTTACAGCCTCACCGACGAGCCGCGAACCAGGACCGCACTCACGGCTTGGCCCACCCTGTCAACTAGATCTCTCGACGCCGATCGGCCCGATGTCGACTCGCTGCACGTCCGAGCAGGAAGCGAAGACAAGCCCAACCATCAATAGGGCGCTGGTGAGTACGAACGCTAGCCGTCGGCGGATCCACGCGCCCTCGGACAAGATCCGATAGACGAGTGCCGCCCACGTCTGCGGATCCGCACGTCGATGGCTCGGGTGTTCTCTGATTGGGCGTCGTCTGCGCCAAGACGCTAAGCTCATCTGGCGTTCCTCTCCGACTTGGCTGGTGGGGGCGGTTCGCTCGGCGGCCCCCTGCTCCAACAGGGGGCCGCTTTTGTTGTCCCTGCGGGACATCAACGCGTGCGGTCGACCGTATGCGGCAGCACCAGATATCGGCAACTCGACACACTCGCCGCTGAGTAGTCGAACCGTCACGGAATGTAGATCGCAGGCTTACGGAGAGACGCAACGGAAGTCAGCGGGCCGCGAATGCGCAGCGTGACGGAATTGCGCGTAGGCGTGTCGTGAGTGACTTAAGACACTCGGTAACGCGTCGTACGTACGTGAGAGCTATCTGTGTTCAGAGTGCAGGGCGGTTGGATCTGACCGTGGTCGGGCATCCCCACCTCCATCTTCACAGCCGCGTGCGTGCGAGCCCGTCAGCAAGGGCGTACATGTCCTCAAACACGACCGCGGCCCCAGCATCCTCGAATTGCTCGCGCTTTCCGGGCTTGTTCGCGTAGGCCAAGCATGGGGTCCCAACGATCGCCGCAACCTCAAGGTCTGTGCTCGTGTCGCCGACGAACGCAGCATTCCCTGCCGCTACACCGAGCACTTCAAGCGCCTGCCGCATCGGCCAAGGGTGCGGCTTCATCAACTCGGGGCGGGCCGGTTCTCGCCCGACGATCACCTTGACCGCGTCTGGCATCTCCGCCCTGTCGAAGAAGGCTCGAACCGCGTCAGCGGAGTTGTTGCTCACCACTGCTGGTGTCCGGCCGCTAGCAATGCAGGCCCGAAGCGCATCAAGTCCCCCCGGTGTTGGCGTTGAACAAGCAACGGCGGTCAACTCTGCCGCAATCAATGCACGCTCAACCTCCCAAAGCGTGCTGTGCGGGAACGTCTGCGCCGTTCGGAGAACCTCCAACGGATCGTCGCTATCGACTGAAATTCCGAGTAGACCCTCCAGGCTACGCGCAACGCGCCATGCCGGGTGTCCTGCAAATACATCGCACAAGGGGCCGTCGAAATCGAATATGATGACACTCGCTTTGGCTACTGTTCGTGCGATCTCGCCATTGCTCACAGGGCGTACTCTTTCGCGACACTGTTCCATACGCTATCGAACCAGGACTGCGCTTCGGACACATACTGTGTAGGTATGGCATCAGGGTCCTCGGTCGCGGCCCAGTGAAAGAGAGTGGCGTCCTTGCCCATGGGGTCGAAGATCTCTACCGGCTCGCCTTTGATCGCAACGGAGTGCCTGACAACGGGGTAGAATCCGAAGAACGCTTCCGTCCTGTTCAGTAGGTACAGCTTGAATAGCGGTGACGTCTGGAAAACGCGAACCTCGGCGCGACCGGCCTCAATAAGCTTGAGGGCTGCCAGTTCCTCTACCGCATCCGCTATGGACTGCGTGGACCGCGAAACGATTCGACTCATGCGTTTGCGAACTTCGGACGAATCGGTTCCGCCGCCTTCGGCTAGCGAGGGAGGCCAATCGACTGGCTCAAGTCCGGAAGCAGGATTCGGATAGTCACGCTCTTCGCGCCGATTCGTCCCGCGCGGATCTTGTCGAGCGGCTCTTGAACAACGCCGTGGAGCGTCTCTGCGGAGAACCCAGCAAAGTCGATCGAGACGTCACCGGACTCAAACGCCTGTTCCACATGTGGGCGCAACCCGACCGCGCGTTCGGTGCGTTGGCGGACGAACGTTCCCCTGCCCTGGCGGGTCACCACTAGCCCTTCGTCCCGAAGGCAAATCGCGGCGCCCTTGGTCAGCCTGTTCGCGCTGATCAGGGGCGCTTAGGCGTCCGTGGGTGTTCGCGGACGTACCTGCCCGTTCTGCTCCGTAGACATGCAGTTGGACATGCAGCCTGGTCCTGGCGCCCACGGCCTGTCCGGCGTCTGCCGCGCTCTAGCTGCAACAGAGGGGGCAGGTCGCTTCCGTCGCCCCGGGAGACATGGAGACATAGAAAGAGAGGGGGAGGGGGACAGGGGGGACAGCAACACCCCACGCTGTCCCCACGCGTTTTCGCAGGTCAGGCAAGCTAGGGGGACAGGGGGGACAGGGGGGACAGCTAGATGGGGACTCCCTGCCCCCAGCCTGTTACAGCCTCACCGACGAGCCGCGAACCAGGACCGCACTCACGGCTTGGCCCACCCTGTCAACTAGATCTCTCGACGCCGATCGGCCCGATGTCGACTCGCTGCACGTCCGAGCAGGAAGCGAAGACAAGCCCAACCATCAATAGGGCGCTGGTGAGTACGAACGCTAGCCGTCGGCGGATCCACGCGCCCTCGGACAAGATCCGATAGACGAGTGCCGCCCACGTCTGCGGATCCGCACGTCGATGGCTCGGGTGTTCTCTGATTGGGCGTCGTCTGCGCCAAGACGCTAAGCTCATCTGGCGTTCCTCTCCGACTTGGCTGGTGGGGGCGGTTCGCTCGGCGGCCCCCTGCTCCAACAGGGGGCCGCTTTTTGTTGTCCCTGCGGGACATCAACGCGTGCGGTCGACCGTATGCGGCAGCACCAGATATCGGCAACTCGACACACTCGCCGCTGAGTAGTCGAACCGTCACGGAATGTAGATCGCAGGCTTACGGAGAGACGCAACGGAAGTCAGCGGGCCGCGAATGCGCAGCGTGACGGAATTGCGCGTAGGCGTGTCGTGAGTGACTTAAGACACTCGGTAACGCGTCGTACGTACGTGAGAGCTATCTGTGTTCAGAGTGCAGGGCGGTTGGATCTGACCGTGGTCGGGCATCCCCACCTCCATCTTCACAGCCGCGTGCGTGCGAGCCCGTCAGCAAGGGCGTACATGTCCTCAAACACGACCGCGGCCCCAGCATCCTCGAATTGCTCGCGCTTTCCGGGCTTGTTCGCGTAGGCCAAGCATGGGGTCCCAACGATCGCCGCAACCTCAAGGTCTGTGCTCGTGTCGCCGACGAACGCAGCATTCCCTGCCGCTACACCGAGCACTTCAAGCGCCTGCCGCATCGGCCAAGGGTGCGGCTTCATCAACTCGGGGCGGGCCGGTTCTCGCCCGACGATCACCTTGACCGCGTCTGGCATCTCCGCCCTGTCGAAGAAGGCTCGAACCGCGTCAGCGGAGTTGTTGCTCACCACTGCTGGTGTCCGGCCGCTAGCAATGCAGGCCCGAAGCGCATCAAGTCCCCCGGTGTTGGCGTTGAACAAGCAACGGCGGTCAACTCTGCCGCAATCAATGCACGCTCAACCTCCCAAAGCGTGCTGTGCGGGAACGTCTGCGCCGTTCGGAGAACCTCCAACGGATCGTCGCTATCGACTGAAATTCCGAGTAGACCCTCCAGGCTACGCGCAACGCGCCATGCCGGGTGTCCTGCAAATACATCGCACAAGGGGCCGTCGAAATCGAATATGATGACACTCGCTTTGGCTACTGTTCGTGCGATCTCGCCATTGCTCACAGGGCGTACTCTTTCGCGACACTGTTCCATACGCTATCGAACCAGGACTGCGCTTCGGACACATACTGTGTAGGTATGGCATCAGGGTCCTCGGTCGCGGCCCAGTGAAAGAGAGTGGCGTCCTTGCCCATGGGGTCGAAGATCTCTACCGGCTCGCCTTTGATCGCAACGGAGTGCCTGACAACGGGGTAGAATCCGAAGAACGCTTCCGTCCTGTTCAGTAGGTACAGCTTGAATAGCGGTGACGTCTGGAAAACGCGAACCTCGGCGCGACCGGCCTCAATAAGCTTGAGGGCTGCCAGTTCCTCTACCGCATCCGCTATGGACTGCGTGGACCGCGAAACGATTCGACTCATGCGTTTGCGAACTTCGGACGAATCGGTTCCGCCGCCTTCGGCTAGCGAGGGAGGCCAATCGACTGGCTCAAGTCCGGAAGCAGGATTCGGATAGTCACGCTCTTCGCGCCGATTCGTCCCGCGCGGATCTTGTCGAGCGGCTCTTGAACAACGCCGTGGAGCGTCTCTGCGGAGAACCCAGCAAAGTCGATCGAGACGTCACCGGACTCAAACGCCTGTTCCACATGTGGGCGCAACCCGACCGCGCGTTCGGTGCGTTGGCGGACGAACGTTCCCCTGCCCTGGCGGGTCACCACTAGCCCTTCGTCCCGAAGGCAAATCGCGGCGCCCTTGGTCAGCCTGTTCGCGCTGATCAGGGGCGCTTAGGCGTCCGTGGGTGTTCGCGGACGTACCTGCCCGTTCTGCTCCGTAGACATGCAGTTGGACATGCAGCCTGGTCCTGGCGCCCACGGCCTGTCCGGCGTCTGCCGCGCTCTAGCTGCAACAGAGGGGGCAGGTCGCTTCCGTCGCCCCGGGAGACATGGAGACATAGAAAGAGAGGGGAGGGGGACGGGGGGACAGCAACACCCCACGCTGTCCCCACGCGTTTTCGCAGGTCAGGCAAGCTAGGGGGACAGGGGGACAGGGGGGACAGCTAGATGGGGACTCCCTGCCCCCAGCCTGTTACAGCCTCACCGACGAGCCGCGAACCAGGACCGCACTCACGGCTTGGCCCACCCTGTCAACTAGATCTCTCGACGCCGATCGGCCCGATGTCGACTCGCTGCACGTCCGAGCAGGAAGCGAAGACAAGCCCAACCATCAATAGGGCGCTGGTGAGTACGAACGCTAGCCGTCGGCGGATCCACGCGCCCTCGGACAAGATCCGATAGACGAGTGCCGCCCACGTCTGCGGATCCGCACGTCGATGGCTCGGGTGTTCTCTGATTGGGCGTCGTCTGCGCCAAGACGCTAAGCTCATCTGGCGTTCCTCTCCGACTTGGCTGGTGGGGGCGGTTCGCTCGGCGGCCCCCTGCTCCAACAGGGGGCCGCTTTTTGTTGTCCCTGCGGGACATCAACGCGTGCGGTCGACCGTATGCGGCAGCACCAGATATCGGCAACTCGACACACTCGCCGCTGAGTAGTCGAACCGTCACGGAATGTAGATCGCAGGCTTACGGAGAGACGCAACGGAAGTCAGCGGGCCGCGAATGCGCAGCGTGACGGAATTGCGCGTAGGCGTGTCGTGAGTGACTTAAGACACTCGGTAACGCGTCGTACGTACGTGAGAGCTATCTGTGTTCAGAGTGCAGGGCGGTTGGATCTGACCGTGGTCGGGCATCCCCACCTCCATCTTCACAGCCGCGTGCGTGCGAGCCCGTCAGCAAGGGCGTACATGTCCTCAAACACGACCGCGGCCCCAGCATCCTCGAATTGCTCGCGCTTTCCGGGCTTGTTCGCGTAGGCCAAGCATGGGGTCCCAACGATCGCCGCAACCTCAAGGTCTGTGCTCGTGTCGCCGACGAACGCAGCATTCCCTGCCGCTACACCGAGCACTTCAAGCGCCTGCCGCATCGGCCAAGGGTGCGGCTTCATCAACTCGGGGCGGGCCGGTTCTCGCCCGACGATCACCTTGACCGCGTCTGGCATCTCCGCCCTGTCGAAGAAGGCTCGAACCGCGTCAGCGGAGTTGTTGCTCACCACTGCTGGTGTCCGGCCGCTAGCAATGCAGGCCCGAAGCGCATCAAGTCCCCCGGTGTTGGCGTTGAACAAGCAACGGCGGTCAACTCTGCCGCAATCAATGCACGCTCAACCTCCCAAAGCGTGCTGTGCGGGAACGTCTGCGCCGTTCGGAGAACCTCCAACGGATCGTCGCTATCGACTGAAATTCCGAGTAGACCCTCCAGGCTACGCGCAACGCGCCATGCCGGGTGTCCTGCAAATACATCGCACAAGGGGCCGTCGAAATCGAATATGATGACACTCGCTTTGGCTACTGTTCGTGCGATCTCGCCATTGCTCACAGGGCGTACTCTTTCGCGACACTGTTCCATACGCTATCGAACCAGGACTGCGCTTCGGACACATACTGTGTAGGTATGGCATCAGGGTCCTCGGTCGCGGCCCAGTGAAAGAGAGTGGCGTCCTTGCCCATGGGGTCGAAGATCTCTACCGGCTCGCCTTTGATCGCAACGGAGTGCCTGACAACGGGGTAGAATCCGAAGAACGCTTCCGTCCTGTTCAGTAGGTACAGCTTGAATAGCGGTGACGTCTGGAAAACGCGAACCTCGGCGCGACCGGCCTCAATAAGCTTGAGGGCTGCCAGTTCCTCTACCGCATCCGCTATGGACTGCGTGGACCGCGAAACGATTCGACTCATGCGTTTGCGAACTTCGGACGAATCGGTTCCGCCGCCTTCGGCTAGCGAGGGGAGGCCAATCGACTGGCTCAAGTCCGGAAGCAGGATTCGGATAGTCACGCTCTTCGCGCCGATTCGTCCCGCGCGGATCTTGTCGAGCGGCTCTTGAACAACGCCGTGGAGCGTCTCTGCGGAGAACCCAGCAAAGTCGATCGAGACGTCACCGGACTCAAACGCCTGTTCCACATGTGGGCGCAACCCGACCGCGCGTTCGGTGCGTTGGCGGACGAACGTTCCCCTGCCCTGGCGGGTCACCACTAGCCCTTCGTCCCGAAGGACGCCCACGGCCTTCTGTGCGGTCATCGTGGCCACGCCGAAGCGCTCCGCAAGCTCGGTAAACGACGGCAGTCGATCGCCCGGCTCTAGCTTCCTGGTCGCGATGGCCGCCCGCCGTGCGCCACCTGCTGAAACGGCGGTCGTGGGTCGTCCGGGTCCCGCTCAAGCTCTAGGGCATCCATGCGCCCAGCATACCCGACTCTGCTAGGCCACCTAGGTGACAACTAAGTCAGCTAGGTTGCACTGGTTGACACAGCTAGCTGACCTAGCTAACTTCGACCTCACCGACACGGAGGTGCAGAAGTGGACAACCCCAATCACTACCTGGAGGGCCTCACCGAGGAGGCCGACCACTACCCCGATGGCCTCACCGAGGAGGCCATCGACCGCCTGATGGCGGAGGTGTTCTCGCAGGTGGAGCCGGTGCGCCCGCCGACGTCGCCGTTCGCGACGTCGGAGGACGCGCAGGCGCCGCGGTCGGCGAACCAGCGGATGGCGCGGTGGTCCGCGTGTTGCCGGTGGCCGCGGCGCAGATGACTGAGCCGGACGGGCGGGCCGCGTGATGGCCGCGACCGTGGTTCGTCTGCCGTGGAACGGCCAGCACTGGCCGGGCCGCGTGGTCGACGGTGTCCCGACGTTCGGGTTCCGGTCGGCCCCGCCCGGCCTGGCGACGCGTCGGCAGCTCCGGGCGCGCGGTTTGTGCCCAGGTGGCCGGGACTGGGTGGCGCAGGTCCGGTGGCGCGGTGGGCGCCGGTGGGCCGCGCTGTACCTAGTCGACCAGGCGGTGGAGTCGCCGGGCGCGACCACGGCGCAGCTGATCTCGCTGTGGAAGGCGCAGCGGGTGCTGCGCACGTGCACCGAGTGCGGGCTGCTCGCCCCGTACCGGCTGCCGAAGTTCAGCCGCCGCTGCTGGCCGTGCCGACCAGCGCGACGACGGGAGGCCGCGTGATGGCCGTCCCTCAGAACGTGATCAACCCCGGACCGGCCTCTCCGGGCAAGCGGTTCGCCGGGCCGGGGTTCCCTCCACCACATCAGCAGTGGAGGTACCGATGGTATCGGCACTGATCACCCCGAGCATTTCCCGACGCCGGAGCTGGCGTTGCGGGCCGGGGTCGACCACGACACGATCCGCGCGTTCGCGGCCGCCCTGGCCGAGGCGGCGCAGGCGCTGTTCGAGCGGCTGCACCGCAACGCCGCCGGACGCCCCGAGGAGAACCGATTCGCCGCGGTCGCCGACGCCTACGTGCAGGCGCTGGCGTGGCGCTACAACCTGGCCCGCACCGGTTCCATCGTGGGCGGCACGGGCGCGGTCGACGGCACCAACGCCGACCGGTTCCGCACCCCGATCACCGACGACTCCCCGAACCTGGACCGCATCGGCCGGATCGGCCAGTTCCGCGACGACTCCGTGTGGAACCCGCTGACCCGCACCTACGTCGGCGGGACGGACACGCCTGCGTCCCGGATCGCCGCCGCCTACGGCCGCGCCGCCGAAGCCCGCTTCGCCGTGGAGTGCCCGTCCGGTGACGTGCTGGTCAACACCGTCACCTTGCCCGACGGCACCGTGGTCACTGGCAACCGCCTTGTCCGGGGGACGCCGCCCGGCGGGCCGGTGCCGACCTCGCCGCGAGGGTCGCCTCCCGCGGGCTCGACGCGTCCGGCATGGAGACCGGCGGTGACCCGATCTACATCGTGACCGCCGACCGGGCCGACCGCGAGCGGATGCGCGTCGCGGCGTTCGAGGTGCTGGCCGCCGACTGGTTCGACATGGCGGCGTGGTGGCAGTCGGCGTTCCTGACCTACCAGGCCCCCACCTACAAGAAGGGCAGCGACGCGGGGCACCGGGTGTTCCTGGTCGCCACCGGCTGTGGCGGCTCGACTTCGTCCCCGACCTGCCGCACGACATCGACCTGCGGTGCATGGTGCTCGGGCAGACCGCCGCCACCGTCACCCCGCTCGTGTGCGGGGGTGCCGCGTGAACCACCACCACGTCAACCACAACGACGACTTCACCGCCGGTGCCTGCCGCTGCAACGGCACCCTCCACACCTTCGGCGACCCCTCGTGCGACGCCGCCGGGCAGGTGAGCGGTGATGACCCTGCTCTGCGAGATCGGCGACCTGATGGCCGCCCGCCCCAACCCGGTCGCCCCGCCCGACGTGGTCGCGGACTGGTTCGACCGCAAGGCCAGTGTGCTCGACGCCATCGCCGCCGACGACCTCACCACCACCGCGCAGAGCGCCACCGCCCCGCGAGTGCGCCGCGCTCGCCCGCGCCGCGCCCAGGAACTGCGTCAGGGAGACCACCATGACCAAGAACATGACCCACGACGGAAGCGGTCGTGGTGGGACGGAAGCGTGACCGGCGTGCGGGCAGAAGTGGCCCAAGGGGCAGGAGCAGCACCTGTGGTTCGTCTCCGTGAACTGCCCGATCTGCCTGGCGATCAGGAAGCGGGGAAGCGGTGAACGCGATCGTGGTGATGGTGTTGGCGCTGCTGGCGTTGGCCGCGGTGGTGCTGCTGTGGAAGGTGCTGCTGGTTGCGGCCGGGATCGGCGGGGCGCAGTGGGCTGGTCGTGTCCATCGTGGACGACGCGGCCGTGCACGTGGTCGTGTTCGGGTTGCCCGCGCTGCTGGTCGCGCTGGTCCTCTCGCGTGGTGTGCCGTCGCGGTTGGGCGGCCCGGTGAGCGGTCTGCGTGGCCGGAAGGTGGTGGCGGCATGACCAGCGCCTACCCGACCCCGGTGGACACCCTCGCGGACAAGGTCCGCGCCTGGCCGTGGAGCTGGGAGATCCCCTCGCGCAACCAGGTCATGAAGACGTTCAAGGTGGGCGCGCCGAAGGCGTCCGCCGCGCTGGACCTGCTGCGCACCGAGCACCCGGCGGCCGACCGCGACGAAACGCCGTCGACGACCGGCGTGACGGAACCCCACCAGGTCCGTTCCGTCCCCGACCACCGACGCC
>JBHTEY010000003.1:0-80121 GCA_042666155.1 Actinokineospora soli
GTCCACCTCGTCCGCGCCGGTCGCGGCCGCACCCGCTCGACGAACGCGTCCAGGCTCGCGGCGCTCTCCCGCATGGACCGCAGCCCGCCGACCGAGGGCAGCCACCAGTGCGCGCCGTAGGTCAGGGAGAAGACGCAGTAGCCCGCGTTCTTCAGCACCGGCGACATGGTCGACCAGTTCAGCCCCTGGTTCGCGCCGAGCCCGTGCAGCAGCACGACCGGGCGCGGGTGCGCCGCGCTCGGCGCGCACCGCCAGTCGTTGGACCCCGGCGGCGGCGCGTTCGGGTTCAGCGCGGCGGTCGGGTTCGCGAAGAACCCACCCGCCAGCGAGTACGGGACGGGCAGCTCCGCCCGCGCCACGCCGGGCACGGCGACCAGCCCCACCGCCGCGGCCAGCACCGCGATCCACCGACGCATGGGCAACTCCCTCTCTTGGTGTTGCTCACATGCTCGCAACGAAAGCGCTGATCACGAGCTGGGAGTTGACCCAGTGTTTACCCTTCAGTCCTGTGACCGATCACATGCCGATCGCCATCGGCGGGGTGCCCCTCGCGGGGCTGCTCAGCTCGCGCATGCCGGAGCTGTCGCGGCAGGTGATCAGCACGCTGCTCGCCGAGCTGGGGATCTACCGGACGCTGCCGGAGGAGGAGATCGGCGGCGAGATCACCTGGGTGGTGGAGGACAACCTGCGGCTGGTCGCGGCGATGCTGCGCGAGCACCAGGTGCCCGACCTGTCCCGGCTGGCCGCCTCGGCGCGCAGGCGGGCGGAGGAGGGGTGCCGCTGGAAGCCGTGCTCAGCGCCTACCACCTCGGCGCGCACGTCGCCTGGGCCGCGGTGACCGAGGGGCGGGGCCCGAGGACTTCGCCGCGTTCCGGACCGCGACGGACCTGCTGATCGAGTACCTGCGGGCCGTCGTCGCGACGGTGTCCGCGGCCTACGTGGACGAACTGCGCTCGCTGTCGGGGCACGAGCAGAGCGAGCGGCACTCGCTGCTCTCGGCGCTGCTGGGCGGCGAGCCCGCCGAGGACGCCGCGCGGCGGGCGGGCGTGCGCCTGCCCGCGGCCTACACCGTCCTCGCGCTGCACGTCGGGGCGCACCCGGACGAGGACGCCGCCGGGGTGGACCCGGTCGTGGCGGGCAGGCGCAAGGTGCGCAGGATGCGCGCCGAACTCCTCCGCCACGGCCGGGCGCTGTCGCTGCTGGACACCGGCGGCGGGACGGTGCTGCTGCCGCCGACGACGACCCGGCCGCCCTGGTCGCCGCGCTCGGGCGGGCGGCGGGCGCGCCGGTGGTCGCGGCCGCGGGCGAGGCAGCGCCCCCGACGTCGCGGCCGTGGCCGAGCAGACGCGGGAGGTGCTGGCCGTCGTGCGGCGCACCGGCCGCCCGCCGGGCGTGTACCGGCTGCGCGACGTCCTGCTGGACTACCAGCTCACCCGGGACACCCCGGCGACGCGCGAACTCGCCGCGCTGCTGGCCCCGCTGGACGACGAGCTGATCCACACCCTGCGGGTGCACCTGTCGACCGAGTTGACCCGCAGGCGCACCGCGGCGCTGCTGCACGTGCACCCGAACACCGTGGACAACCGCCTGCGCCGGGTGGCGGCGCTGACCGGGCTCGACCCGTCGACGCCCTCGCACCTGGCGCTGATCACCGCGGCGCTGGCGCTGACCAGCCGGTGATCAGCCGACGACGCGGATCTTGTCCGCCTGCGGGCCCTTGGGGCCCTGCACGACGTCGAACTCGACCCGCTGGTTCTCCTCCAGGCTGCGGTACCCGGTCGCCTCGATGGCGGAGAAGTGCGCGAACACGTCCGGGCCGTCGTCTTGCTGGATGAAGCCGAAACCCTTTTCGGCGTTGAACCACTTGACCGTTCCAGTTGCCACGTCTGATCTTCCTTCGCTTAGGCAGTGACGGTGCCAACACTATTGGACCACCCTGACACCCGTTCTCCCACAGTGCCGCGATCCGGTCGGGCTGTTGCCCCGGTGGGGGGCCCTGGCACCGTTCCGGTGTGGAGCCGACGATCTCGCGCAGCACGGCCGTGGCCGCCGACGCCGCCCTGGTGTGGTCGCTGGTCACCGACCTGCCCAGGATGGACCGCTTCAGCCCGGAGAACGTGGGCGGTGTCTGGCTCGACCCGGGCCCCGCCGTCGGCGCGCGCTTCCGCGGCACCAACCGCAACGGCGCGCGGGAGTGGTGGACGAAGGTGCGGGTCGTCGAGTGCGATCCGCCGCGCCGGTTCACCTTCGACGTGCGGACCCCGTTCGGCGTGCGGGTGTCGCGCTGGTCGTACGAGATCACCCCGACCGCCGACGGGTGCGTGCTGACCGAGCACTGGTTCCGGGTCGGGAGCTGGTTCATCCGCCGGTTCATGGGACCCCGGGTGACCGGCCGCGCCGACCGGCCGGGGTTCAACACCGAGTCCATCGAGCACACCCTCGCCGCGGTGAAGGAGTACGCGGAGGCGGCCTAGCGCAGGCCGTGCTCGCGCGCGTACACCGCCGCCTGGGTCCGGTCGCGCAGGCCGAGCCGGGACAGGATGCGCGAGACGTGGTTCTTGACCGTGCCCTCGCTGAGGTGCAGGGCGCGGGCGATCTCCCGGTTCGTCGCGCCCCGGCCGACCATCCGCAGGACCTCGCGCTCGCGCCCGGTCAGCGCCGGGTCGGGCGCGCCCGCGACCGCGCCGACCAGGGCGGCGGTCACGCCCGCGTCGAACTGGGCGACCCCGGCCGCGGCCAGCCGGACCGCGTCGGCGAGCCGGGCGGCGGGGAGGTCCTTGAGCAGGTAGCCCGCCGCGCCCGCGCGCAGCGCGCGGACGACGTACTCCTCGTCGTCGAAGGTGGTCAGCATGACGACGCGGCAGCCGGGCAGCCGCTCGCGGAGCGCGCCGACCGCGCCCACCCCGTCCATCCCGGGCATGCGGACGTCCATCAGCACGACGTCCGGCTCCAGCGCCACCGCCAGCTCGACGGCCTCCCGCCCGTCGCCCGCCGCGCCCACGACGGCGATCCCGGGCTGGATGCCGAGCAGCGACGCGATCCCCTCCCGGACCAGCCGCTGGTCGTCGACGACGAGCACGCGCACGGTCACCGCGGCACCGTCACGGTGACCGTCGTGCCGCCGGGGCCGGACGCGACCCGGACGCCGCCGCCCGCCAGCTCGGCCCGCTCCCGCATGCCGCGCAGCCCGAAGCCCTCCGGCGCGCCGCCCGTGCCGCGGCCGTCGTCGGCGACGTCGAGCCGGACGGCGTGGTCGGTGAACGCGACGCTCACCCGCACCGCCGTCGCCCCGGCGTGCCTGCGGGCGTTGGTCAGCGCCTCCTGCGCGGCCCGGTAGACCGCGGTGCGGGCGGTCTGGCCGGTGCCGCGGTCGGTGCCGTCGACGTGCAGCGTGACGCCCGCCCCGTGCTGGGCGACCAGGGCGCGCAGGGCGGCGGTGAGGTCGAAGTCGGCGCGCAGCGCCCGGACCGAGTGCCGCACGTCGTCGAGGGCCTCGCGCGCCGAGTCCCGGGCGGCCCGGACCGCGGCGTCGGCCGCCCCGGGGTCGCGGTCGCGGAAGGCGTCGGCCTTCTCGAGCTGCACGGCGATCGCGGTGAGGTGGTGGCCGAGGCCGTCGTGGACGTCGCGGGCCAGCCGGTTGCGCTCGCCCGCCGCGGACAACTCGGCCACCCGCGCGGCCGATTCGGCCATCCCGCAGGCGAGCACCAGGCCGATGGCGAACATCAGCAGGTCGCCCACGGCCTCCGGGTCGGCCAGCCAGCCCGGCGCCCACAGGACCGCGACCATCCCGGCGAGGCAGGCCGCCGCGACCGCGAGCCCGGCGCGCCGCCCGTGCCGCAGGTACGCGGTGAACGGGACGAGCAGGAACAGCGCCCACGCCAGCCCGGACGCGTCGAGCACCGCGGCCACGGCGTAGAGCACCACGGTGACCACCGACGCCGTCCGCCCCTCGACGCGCAGCAGCGCGAACAGCGCCCCCATCACGACCACGAACCCCGCGACGCGGGCCGGGGCACCGCCGTGAGCACCGCGGCGTAGGCGCCCGCCGCCAGCACCACGCCGTAGACCGCTGCCGAGACCCGCATGCCGCGAGGCTAGGCCCGCGCGCCGCCGATCCGGCCCCGCTGCGCCGAATCGTGGCCGAACGGCACGTGCCGACCGGCACCCGCGCCGTGGTCGCGCGGCACTTCGGCGGTGACCCGCCCGGTTCCTAGCGTCCTCGCCCGACGAGAGGAGTCGCTGTGTTCCGCATCTGCGGTGTGCTGGCCGGGCTGCTGATCGCCCTGCCCGGCGGGATCGAGGGTTTCACCGGCGAGACGGCGGTGACGAGCATGCTGATCGCGCTGTCACCCGCCCTCGCCTTCCCGGCGCTGGTGGGGTTGTGGACGACCCACGTGCGCGGCCGGTTCGGCCTGATCGCCTTCTGCGCCAACCTGATCGGCCTCGGCCTGTTCGGCGGGGCCGCGTTCACGCTCAACATCGCGTTGTTCTTCAACGCGGCGGAGCCCGCCGCGCCCACCCGGCTCGCCCTGCTGGGCACTGCCGTGGTGTTCGCGGCGGGCTCCGTGCTGTTCGGGATCGCGCTGATCCGGTCGGCGACCGCGCCCAAGCCGCCTGCCTGGGCCTACCCGGCCGCGCTGCCCGCGTTCGCGCTGCTCGCGCCGCTGCCGGACTCGCCGCTCACCAGCGCGCTGCACGTCGTCGTCGGCGGCACGCTCGTCTGGCTGTCGACGACCGTGCGCGACCCGGTCACGGCGTGAAGGCCGCCTCGGCCGCCGACTCGACCGCCTCGCTGACCACGCCGGTGCCGCCCAGCACGTCGAGGTTCGCGGTGCTCGGGTCGCCGTCGAGGCCGGGGACCTTGCCCGCGGTGCGCACGAGGAAGTCGCGCGTCGCCGTCGGCAGCGTGGTGGCGTTGGTCAGCAGCAGCGGCTCGCCGTAGACCGCGAGGGTCGCCGTGCCCGCGAGGGCGTCGGGGAAGTTGGTGCCGTTGGCCAGCCCCACGCCCTCGCCCACCAGCGAGCCCGCGTTCGTGTAGTAGCGGTCCGCGATGAGCACGGCCGTGGCGAACCGGTTCGCCCCGACGAAGCTCTCCGACACCGCGCCGAACGCGCCCTTGGCGGCCTGGTCGGCCGCGCCGCCGCGGTGACCAGCGTCCAGTCGCCCACCTGCGCCTTGCGCGCGTTCGCGAAGGCCGCGGTCGACGCGGGCATCCGGGTGTCGTTGGTGAACAGCAGCGCCCAGGTCTGCCCGCCGCGGTTGAGGTGCGCGGCGGCGCTGCCCGCGGCCAGCGCGTCGGGGAAGTTGGTGCCGGTGGTGACGAAGAACTTGCTCGTCACCGGCATCGCCTCGGCGATCTTGATGGCGGTCTGGTACCGGTCCGCGCCCGCGAGGCGCTTGGCGGTGTAGCCCAGCGAGGTGATGGACGACTCGACGCCCGCCGACAGCGACCCCGTCCCGCCGAGCAGGTACACGGTGCCGCCGTCGTCACCCAGCACGCGCTTGATCTCGTCGCGCACGTCGGCGAGCAGCGCGGTGGGGCTCGTCAGCAGCAGCGGCGCACCGAGGTGCGCGGCCAGCGGCCCGCCGGCCAGCGCGTCGGGGAAGGAGTCCCCCGCGCCAGCACGACCGCCTTGGCGACGTACGGGTCCTTCGGGTCGGCGGTCGCCGCGTCGGCCCACGTGTGCAGCGAGACGCACGCCGCCGTCTGGTACCGGTTCGCGCCCGCGTACCGCAGGGTGATCAGGTCCAGACCCTTCTCGGCCTGCCTGCACGCCGGGTCGACCTGCGCGGCCGCGGTGCCGCCCGCCAACCCGCCGCACACCGCGGCCACGACCGCGGCGACCGCGATGGCACGGGATCGTCGGCTGAGCATCCTCGTCGAAGTCCTTTCTGGGAACGGGAACGCCGGACGGATCGATCGGACCCGTCCGGCGCGCCCCGTCAAACGGCTGTCAGGAGAAAGCGATCATGGCCGCGTTGGCCGTCGAGCTGGACACCGCACCGGTGCCGCCCAGCACGTCCAGGAACGCGTCCGGGTTGCCCTCGGGGTCGGTCACGTCACCGGCGTGGTTCTGCAGGAACACCTTGGTGTGCGAGCTGAGCGAGGTCGGGTTGGTCAGCAGCAGCGGCTGCGCGTACAGCATCAGCATGCTCGTGCCCGCCAGCGCGTCGGGGAAGTTGGTCCCGCTCGCCAGGCCGACGCCCGCGCCGACCAGCTTGTTCTCGCCGTCGGTGAACAGGCCCTCGGCGATCTTCGCCGCGGTCTCGTAGCGGTCGCGGCCGGTGTAGGGCTCCACGACGTTCGAGCCGAACGCGTTGGTCGCGGCGGTCTGGGCCGCGCCGCCGCGGTCATCAGCAGCAGGAAGTTGCCGTGCTCGTTCGCCCGCGCGGCGATGAAGTTGCCCGTGCTGGCGGGCATGGAGCTGTTGTTGCTGAACAGCAGCGCGACCGGCTTGGTGTCCGGGTTCGAGTCGCGGGTCGCGCCCAGGGTCGCGGTCGCGGAGTAGGTGCCGCGGCCAGCGCGTCCGGGAAGTTGGTGCCGGTGGTGACGAAGAACAGGTTCGTCGTCGGCATCTCCTGCGCGATGCGGATCGCGGTCTGGTACCGGTCAGCGCCGGCGAGGCGCTTGGCGGTGTAGCCCAGCGAGGTGATGGACGACGCGACGCCCGAGGACAGCGAGCCGGTGCCGCCCAGCAGGTAGACGGTGCCACCCGGCTTGAGCACGCGCTGGATCTCGGCCTTCACCGAGGGCAGCAGCGTGGTCGGGCTGGTCAGCAGCAGCGGCCCGTTGACGTAACCCGCCAGCGGCCCACCCGCGAGCGCGTCGGGGAACGCGTCGCCGCGCGCCAGCACGACCGCGTTGGCCTTCGGCACGTCCGGCGTGGTGTCGACGTGGTCGTACCACGTCCAGAAGGACGCGCACACCGCGGTCTCGTACCGGTTCAGCCCGGCGTAGCGGTACATGGTGACGCCCTCGCCCGCGGTCGTCGTCCGGCAGGTCTCCGGACCGGCGGCGGCGGCGTTCGCGCGCATCGCGAGCTGACGCGCGGCGTCCTCGCGACCGGCCTCCAGCACGGTCGAGCGCTGGGCCTTCGTGTAGCCCTCGGACGCGGGCGCGGCGGCGGCCTGCCCGGTGAACGCGACCGCGGCGGTCAGCGCGGCGAAGCCCGCAGCGAGCGCGCGGGAGCGTCGGGTGGATGTGTTGTGCACGGGTTCCTTTCCCCAGGTCGATTCGCGGGCAGTTCGAGCAGCCCCCGTCCGCTCGCCCTCGAAGCCGGGGACAGTCTGCAAGAGCGGGGGCGGGTTTACCAGGCTTTTGGAAATGTCCGGGGTTAACTCACGGCGGCCAGAGGGTGTCGCCTCCCCGTACGGCCGCAGGGGTCACCCTCGGTCCCTGGCTGGCCACGCAGGGGCTCCACGCTGCGGCAGTGGCGCGGTGACCACCCGCTTTGGGTGGTCGCCGGGACCTCCGGTACCCTCTCCGGCGGAGGATTCGCATAGTGGCCTAGTGCGCACGATTGGAAATCGTGTTGGGTGTTAAAGCCCTCGCGGGTTCAAATCCCGCATCCTCCGCCAGTACCAGGCAGAACGCCGGTCACCAAGGATCTTGGTGACCGGCGTTCCTGCGTTCGGGGTGTCCGCGGGCGTCCAGGTGGGTCCTCATGGCATCGGTCGCGCCTCGATCGCCGATCGGCTTCGTCGTCGGTGGCCGCTGGGTCGTGATCGTGCCGGGTTGTCGTGCTGCGGCGTCATGACGCTAGTGATCCGGGGTTGCTGAGTTTGGTTCGGTTCCCAAGCTTTCTTGTCGCATAGGCCAAATGGCCGTTCCTCAATGCGCATTCATGGCAAGGGTCGTGCACCGTAATGTCCCTCGTCATCGGTCGAATCGTCATTGGGGTGCTCTGTGAGAAGTCGTAGCGGATTCCAGTCACGCGGGCGTCGTCGGTTGGTGGCGGCGATCACCACGATCGGCGCAGTGGCCGCTTCCTCGTCGTGGGAGCGAGCCCTGCGCACGCCTACGGGACCCTGATCGTCCGGTACGCGGTCGTCGACACCGACAATTGCGCGCGCTTGGCGGGCAGCCTGTCGGTAAGCGCGCAAGGCGACTACTGCGTCCTGAACGACTCCGCGGACGACACGTTCTTCCACAAGGACCCGGGAGGTGTCGCCATCAAGGTCGAGGAACACGACTCCAATGGGATGGTGGCGAAGCAGGAGTTCCACCCGTACGGCGAGACCTTGTGGGTGTACGACACCAGGAACGACGGGGACACCGTTTACACGGACGTTTACGCCAATGGCTTCTACGGGCCGTACGCTCCGCCCGGAACCAGCAACACCATTGATTTCGCCAAGGTCAATCTCGACTTCCCGGAGGGGCGGAGCATTCGGCTCGACGTCTACGACGACGCAGGCCCCGCGGATCTGATCACCAGCGTCGGCGGTGGTGTGGCCTGATCCGCGGGACCGTTCCTCAGCCCGCCACCCGTGGCCTAGCGGGGAGCAGGTCGGCGTGGTCGGCGGCGGCTTGGCCCGCGCCCCAGCCGGTGGGGTTGCTGATGGTGGTGCGGCGGGTGCGGATGCCGGGGAACAGGGTCGCGTAGGTCTCCTCGACGACGTGGTGCCTGCGGGCGAGGACGGGGAGGGCGCGGGCGTCGGTGGCGGTCGCGGTGGCGAGGGCCAGGCGGGTGCGGATGCGGTGGGCGTACCCGGACAGGAAGGCGTTGCGGTAGGCGCGGGTGCGGCCGGGGGCGGCGCGCAGGGCGCGGGTGGCCTGGACGCCCAGTGACGCCGACAGGACCGTCACGATCTCCAGGTCCGTCTCGTGGCCGACCAGCACCACGCAGCCCAACTTCGGGTAGAAGACCGCGCGGCAGCGGTTGGCCTCGGCGACCGCGTCGACCAGTTGGGCCTTGGCGGTGACGTACGGCTGTTCCAGCCAGATGCGGCTCGCGGACGCGCGCTGCGGGCCCGGGTCGACGGCGGCCTCGGCGAAGGCGTGGCGGGCCATCAGCTCCTGCGCCTTGGCCGACAGCGCCTCCGCTTCCTGCGGGTACGCCGTCGACTCCGCCTTCGCGAGCAGCGCGCGGACCTTGGCCAGGACGCGCGCCTCGACGCGCTGGTGGGGCACCGCGATGACGCGGCCGGGCTGGGGCAGCAGGGCCGGGAGGGCGGGCAGGACCGCGAGCGCGGCGAGGAGGTCGACGACCCGGTCGACGGCGTCGGCCAGCGGCACGCCCGCGCGGGCGGCCCACTGGGGCAGGTGCGGTTCGCCGCGGCGCCACCAGACCGCGCCCGCGGCCCTGGCCTCGGCGGCCCAGCGCGGGTGCAGGTGGGCGGCCGGGTGGCGGGCGGTGTCGGCGGCGACGGCGTCCGCGGCGAGGTCGGCGAGGCCGCGGGGGACGACGGCGGCGACGTCGGCCGGGGTCCAGCCGCGGTCCCAGAGGGCGCCGAGCGCGCGGGTGAGGGCGGCGGCCGCGGCCGCTCCGACGACCGCGGGGGCGTGGTCGGCGAGTTCGTGCGCGTGACCCGCGCCGCCGCGGGCCCTGACCTGGGCGGACTCGGTCAGGCGGGCGGCGAGCAGCGCCGCGGAGACCCGGTCCGCTCGATCATGTGTTCGCATGCGGACATCATGCCCGCTGCGGCCGACATTTATCGACCACCTGTTCGAACGCAAGGGCCCGCCACCCGGTGGGGTGGCGGGCCCGGCAGCTGAGCGGTCAGTCCTCTTCGGCCGCGTGGTCCGGCGTGCCCGGGTTCGGGTCGCGGGACAGGTCGATCAAGGGGTGCAGCTCGGCGCCCTCGGGGGCGCGGTGCTTGCCGGGGCGGTCGTCGTCCGACACAGGGGTTCCTCCACACACTCCAGCCGGGCTCCCCGAGCCCGGTCAGCCGGAGATTACCCGCGGTGCTGCCGCACCCAACCCTCGATTCCCCCGGCCGTGATGGGCAGTGCGTCGGAGATCACCTCGTGGCCGTCGGCGGTGACCACCAGGTCGTCCTCGATGCGCACGCCGATGCCGCGCAGCTCCGGCGGCACCGTGAGGTCGTTCGGGTGGAAGTACAGCCCCGGCTCGACGGTCAGCGCCATGCCCGGCTCCAGCTTCGCCTCGTGGTACGCCTCCGCCCGCGACGCGGCGCAGTCGTGCACGTCCAGGCCCAGGTAGTGGCCGACCCCGCAGACGATGTACCGGCGGTGGTGCTGGCCGTCCGGGTCGAGCGCCTTGTCGACCGACCCCGGCAGCAGCCCCCAGTCGTGCAGGCCCTCGGCGAGGACCCGCATCGCGGTGTGGTGGAACGCGCGGTAGTCCGCGCCCGGCCGGACCTCGGCCATGGCCTGGACGTGCGCGTCGTGGACCAGGTCGTACACCTTGCGCTGCGCGGGGAGAACTCGCCGCCGACCGGGAAGGTCCGGGTGACGTCGGCGGTGTAGAGGGTGTCCAGCTCGACGCCCGCGTCCAGCAGGAGCAGGCCGTCCTCGGGGACCGGCCCGTCGCAGCGGGTCCAGTGCAGCACCGGCGCGTGCGGCCCGGCGGCGACGATCGACGCGTACCCCGGTCCGTTCCCGGCGGTGCGGGCGCGCCGGTCGAAGGTGCCCTGCAGCCACCGCTCGCCGCCGCCGCGGACGCGGCGTCCAGCTCGCGGGCGACGTCGGCGAACCCGAGCACGGTCGCGTCGACGGCGGCCCTGAGCTGGCCGATCTCCCAGTCGTCCTTGATCCGGCGCAGCTCGGCGAGGGTGGTGCGCAGCTCCGCGCTGTGCGCGCCCGCCAGCGCGTCGAGGTGCGGGTCGACGCCCTTGACGGCCAGCACCTCGGGCAGCCTGCCGCGCAGCGCCTTGGGCAGGCCCTCCAGCGGCAGGCACACCAGGCCCAGCGCCTCGGACCACTCGGCCAGGCCCGGCGCGGGCCCGATCCACAGCTCGCCGTCGCGGGCGTTGGCGAAGAAGTCCGGCTCCTCCGGCCCCGCGGCTCGCGCAGGTGCAGGACGGCGTCGTGCCCGTCGCCCGCCGGGTGCATGACGAGGACGGCGCCCTCGGCGTAGCAGCCGGTCAGCCAGGCGAAGTCGCTGTCGGCGCGGAAGGCGTAGTCGGTGTCGTTCGACCGCACGGGCGCGTGCCCCGCCGCGATCGCGATCCGCTTGCCGGGGAACGCGCGGGACAGCCGCTCCCGGTGCGCCGCGGCGGCCGCCGCGGCCCGTCGACGACCCGGACCGCCCGGTCGGCCGGACCCCAGTCGTCGCGCACGAAGTCCCTGAACCCCTGCGCTGCCACCAAATTCGACGGATCACGTCGAGCCGGGCGGTCGCTCATGCCCTACTCCTCACCTGGTCGGTTGTGCCGCCAGCCTATGCGGCCCGCCCGCGTACACGACCCGCCCCACCGCCGGGTCCGTTCGGCGCGGCGTCCCCGCATCGGGTGTCACCCCCGGACCGGGCGCCGGAGCTGAGCCCTTGTCCTCCGACCCGCACCGACCAGGGAGGACCCGTTGACCGCGCTGCCCGCCCACGCCCCGCCGCCGCTCCCGGCCCCGCGCCCGCCGCGCCGCCCGCGCCTGCCCGGCCCGACGCCGCTGCCGCCGACCAGCCTCCCGGGCCGCCGCCACCTCACCCGCCTGGTGACGGCGCTGGTGGAGGCGATGGCGGGCCGTCGACCGGGCCACCAGCTCGCGGACGTCATGACGTTCCCCGCGCAGACGGCGCTGCGCGTGCTGCCCGCCCAGCCGCGCGACCTGCGGCTGCGCTCGGTCCGGATCTGCGAGGTCGACCGCGCGACCGCGGAGATCGCGGCGGTGCTGTCGACCGGCGTGCGCGCCAAGGCCCTCGCCGCCCGCGCCGAGCACTGCGGCGCGGGCTGGCGCATCACCGCCGTGCACGTGCTCGGCGGGTGAAGGGTCAGCCGGTGGGCACGAACCGGACGACCTGCGGGTCGTGGTCGCTGGCCTGGTCGGCGAACTCGGCGTTGATGTGCACGATGTCGTAGTCCGGTCGCAGGATGAACGGGCTGGTCAGGATGTGGTCGAGGGCTTGGGAGTTGCCCTGGAAGACGTACCCGTACCGCTCGTTCACCGGCAGGTGGTTGATCAGCGGGTCGAGCACGCCGCCCTGCGTCAACCGGGCCATCACGGGCGAGAACTGGAAGTCGTTGATGTCGCCCAGCACCAGCAGGTTCGCCCGCGGGTCCTCGGCCAGCAGCTCGTGCGCGAACGCGTTCACCGCCGCCGCCTGCGCCAGCCGCTGCACCTCCGAGGTGCGCGCAGGCGGCTGGAAGCGGCCGAACAGCGGCTGGTCGCCGCCCTTGGACGCGAAGTGGTTCGCCACCACGAACACCGTGCGCCCGCGGAACACGAACTCGCCGACCAGCGGCTTGCGGCTGGACTCCCACGCCGCGTTCGCCGGGTCGATCCGGCCCGGCGACACCGACAGCCGCGGCCCGTCGAGCACCTCGACCGGCGTCGTCGCGTCCCCGCCCGGACGGTCCACGAAGGACACCCGGGCCGGGTTGAACAGGAACGCCACCCGGATGTTGCCGCCCGGCTGCCCGCCGTCGGCCCCGTCGACGGGGTCGATCTGGCGCCAGTCGTAGCGCGGCCCGCCCTGCGCGGCGATCGCGTCGGTGAACCGCCGCAGCGTCTCGTCCGCGGCGACCACGCCGTCGTTCGACGGGCCGCTGTTGTCCTGGATCTCCTCCAGCGCCAGCACGTCCGGCGACGCGAGGTCGGCGACGACGGCCGCGGCGAGCCGGTCGAACTTCGCCTGCGGGTTCCCGGGCGAGAGGTTCTCCACGTTGTAGGTCGCGACGGCCAGCTCGGCGGGCCGCTGCGGCCGGGTCGACTCGCGCGCCAGGCCGTTATCGATGTGCGCGCCGAGCGTGGTCGCCTGGATGAGGTACCCGCCGAAGCGGCTGTAGTCGACCGGCCCGGACGTCTCGCCCGCGAGCACGTCGCCGACGTCGGCCTGCGGGAACGGCCGCTGCGCGAACGGGATCAGGGACAGGACCTGCACCCGCCCGCTGTTCTGCTGGTCGTACCCGGTGTAGATCGTCCCGCCGCGCGGCGTGGGGTTCTGCGCGGGCTTGGTGGTCACGAACAACTCGTTGAACGGCGTCGTCGGGCCCACGACCCGCACGTCGTCGACCCGGACCCGCATGCCCTCGCGCGACTCCCAGAAGTCGAGCGCGTAGGCGCTGGGCTCCAGCGGCAGCTCCTCGATGCTCCCGCCCGGCTCCTTGGTGTAGACCTCCGGCACGGTCGTGGCCCCGACCGCCTCCGCCGGGACGCCGACGCCCTGCGCGGTGACCGTCCAGCTCGCCCCGACCAGCTCGGTCGTGGAGAGCATCACCGACGACGCGGGCGGCGCGTCGGCGTAGAACTCGTCCACGGTCCCCGCGACCGTCACCGCGTCCCCGACTGCGACGGCGGGCGTGGTGGACCCGGTGAACACGAACAGACCCTCGCTGGTCGCGGGATCGGCGTCGGGCTGCGTGTCCTGGAACCAGAACCCGCGCGCCGACCCGAACGCCCGCACCGCGGTCACGACGCCGGTCACGCCCGAGACCTGCTCCCCGTCGAACGGCGAGGTGCGTGGTGCCCTGGATCTCGTGGATCCGCGCCACGACGGGCACCGGCCCACCCCCACCGCTGGTCGGCGTGGGCGCCCCCGCGAGGAAGTCGGCCGCGTTGTTGTCGGTGTCGCTCCCGATGCGCGCGACGGACGCCGTGTTGCTCGCCCCCGGCACGGGCGCGGTCTCGCGCACGACGGCGGACCCGTACCCGACGAGGTCGACGATGCTCACGTCCAGGGCGCAGGCGGCGGCGGTCTTGCACGTGAGCTGCGTGGTCGAGTTGACCAGCGCGATGGTCCCGGTGGTGGCCGACATCGCGATGCTCCCGGTGACGTCCGGCGACGGCAGCGGCGTCGTCCCACCCGCGCCCGCGGCCTCCTGCACCAGGAAGGACCCGTTGGCGGCCACGGCCCCGTCGAGCGGCGTCACCTGCCACGCCGATGTCGCGGTGGGCGACCCGGGCAGGTACTGCACGCTCCACCCGGCCAGGGGGACGTCCGTGGCCCCCTGGTTCGCCAACTCGACGAAGTCGTTCGTGTACGTCGCCCCGGAGTTCCCACCCCCGCCGTACACCTCGTTGATGACGACACCGGCACTGGGCGCCGCCACCGCCGGAACACCGGCGACGACCAGCCCAGCCACGGTCAGCACTACCAGGGGTGATCTCACGAGAAGGTCCTTCCGCGCGACAACCGTGCCAGGCATCCTGCGCCTCTAGCCCGGGTATCGGAAGGGCCTGCCTACCTGTTGCGCGACCAGTGCAGGTCCAGCCACTCCCGGTGCTGCTCCTCCACCGCGACCTCGACCGGCCGCCCGTGCAGCCCGGCGTAGGAGGCGTAGCCCCGCACCTCGGCCGTCAGGTCGACGACCAGGTCCACCGGGTGCACGGCCACGTGCCCGACGTCGAACAGGGAGTGCAGGTCCCTCCGCATCAGCCATCCCCGTGGCGGTGGTGCTTGCCGCTCGCCGCGAAGGAGTAGAGGTGGGCGGCCTCCAGCGCCCGCTCGGGGCAGGGCCCGGTGAACGCGCAGACGTCGCCGAACTGCTCGCGCAGCGCCTTCCGGAACTCGGGCTGCCCCTTGCGGACCCGGACGACCCTGGTCGCGTGCCCGCCCGGGATCTGCTGCTCGAGCGCCGCCTCGAACGGCGTCGCCCGGGGATCGCCGATCGCCCGCCACAGCTTGGTCAGGTTGATCGGCCTGATCGAGTGCTGCGACTTCGGGTTGTCGGTCAAGGCCCGCAGCTGGGCCGCGTCGAGCTGGCCCGCCAGGTCCATCCACCCGGCCTCGTAGCGCGCCCGAAGGTCGCGTCGCACCTGTCGCACCGTGTGATCCGCTTCCGCAGCTTGATCCGACCGGAGCGGCAGCGGGGGCAGCTCGTGATGGCCTTGGGCGCTGTTGCGACAACCTGGGCGTTGATGTCGGTGCCCGGGAGTAGAACGAAGACCCCCGCCCCGCGGTCCTGGAGGTTTGACGATGCATTCGTTCCGCACGCCCGACGAAGTGACGCTCGGGGTGGAGGACTTCGGGGACGTGGGGGCGCCCCTGGTGGTGCTCATCGGCAGCCCCACCATGCTCTCCTGGCCCGACGACCTCTGCGACGCCCTCGCGCGGGGTGGGCGGCACGTCGTCCGGTACGACCTCCGCGACGCGGGCGCCTCCACGACGGTCGACCCCGACGCCCCCGCCTATACCCTCCGCGACCTCGCCGCCGACGCGGCTGCGCTGGCCAAGGGGCTCGACGACCGGCCCGCGCACCTCGCGGGTGTCGGCGTCGGCGGGATGGTCGCGCAGGTCGCCGCACTCGACCACCCCGACGCCTTCGCCGCGCTCACGCTCGTCGGGACGCGCCCGGTCGCGCCGGGGCCGGTCGACGACGACCTCCCCGACCACGACGCCGAGACCCGGACCCGCCGGTTCGCGGTCCCCATGCCCAAGTGGACCGACCGCGCCGCCGTCGCCGAGTACATCGCCGCGGGCGCCGAGATCTCCGGGGACGACCCGGCCGAGGCCCGTGCCCGCGCCGAGCGGATCTTCGACCGCACGCAGGGCAAGGCGCGCAAGTTCCACATGGCCAACCAGTTGGGCATGGTCTTCGCCAAGCTCGACTGCGCGCCGCGCTGGCGGGAGCGGCTGCCCGAGATCGCCGTCCCGACGCTCGTCGTGCACGGGCGCCGCGACCGGTTCTTCCCGGTCGGCAACGGCGAGGCCCTCGCCCGGGAGATCCCGAACGCCCGCCTGCTCGTCCTCGAGGACGCCGCGACCGCGATCCCCGCGAAGGCCGCCGACGAGATCGCCGACGCCATGCTCGCGACATAGAAAAACGCCGGTCGCCCACGAAGGGCGACCGGCGTTCTCCAGCGGTGGCGGTGGGATTTGAACCCACGGACGGGGGATGCCCGTCACGCGCTTTCGAGGCGCGCTCCTTCGGCCGCTCGGACACGCCACCGCCGATGAGGGTACAGAGCGGCGTGCCGGGGGCCGAGGGCGGGTGCCTCAGCGGCGGTCGAACTTGTCCTTCATGTCCTGGACGGCGCCGGCGGCGCGGTCGCGGAGGTCGTGACCGGCCTCCTTGACCTCGCCGGAGGTCTGGTCGGCCTTGCCGGAGGTCTCCAGGTCGCGGTTGTCGGTGGCCTGGCCCAGCTTCTCCTTGGCCTGGCCCATCAGCTGCTCGGCCTTGTCCTTCGCCTTGTCGAACATGCTCATCAGAACGCTCCTCCAAGCGTGGGCTGATTACTCCCCTCGCTCTAGGGGTGCCCAGCGAATGGCCCAGTCAATTGTGACTTAAATCACATCGAAGAAGTCGACCAGCAGCTTCGCGCACTCCTCCGCCAGGACCCCGCCCTGGACCTCGGGCCGGTGGGTCAGCCGACGGTCCCGGACGACGTCCCACAGCGAGCCGACCGCGCCCGTCTTCGGCTCCCACGCCCCGAACACCACCCGCGACACCCGCGCGAGCACCAGGGCCCCGGCGCACATCGTGCACGGCTCGACCGTCACCGCGAGGGTGCAGCCGGTCAGGCGCCAGCCGTCGCCGTGGACGGCCGCGGCGGCGCGCAGGGCGAGGACCTCGGCGTGGGCCGTGGGGTCGCCGGTCGCCTCGCGGGCGTTGCACGCCGACGACAGGACGCGGCCGGAGGCGTCGACCACGACCGCGCCGATGGGCACGTCACCGGTCAGCGGGGCCGCGCGCGCGGCGTCGAGGGCGAGCCGGACCAGGTCCTCCGGCGTCACTGGAGGATGGTGTCGAGGTGCTTGGCGTACTCGTCGGCGAAGCCGAGCCGCTGGGCGATCATCTGCAGCTGCTCGTCCGGGTACAGGTCGACCTCGTCGACGATCACCTGCAGCTCCGCGGCGGGCAGGCCCAGGTCGGCCAGCACGTCGAGGGAGCCCTCCGGCCACACCTCGTCGACGTCCTCCGGCGGGTCGACGCGCAGCAGGTCGAGGGCGTCGGCGGCGATGTCGTAGTCCAGCGCGGCGGCGGCGTCCGACAGCAGCAGGGCGATGCCGCCCGGGCTCGGGCGCAGCACGATGAAGAACTCGTCGTCCACCGCGAGCAGCCCGAAGACCGCGCCGGTGGACCGGGTACGGCGCAGCTCGGTGATCGCCGCGTCCAGCTCGGCGAGCGCGCCCGGATCCATCGCCGAACAGCGCCACCGCCCCTCCTCGCGGACGACGGCCACCCCGAACCCCGACACCTGCTCGGCCATGGGTGACACGGTATTCCGCCGGGGGTTTCGGTGCCACTATCGGGGAATGACGACACCGTTGACGGATGATCCCAGGTTCACCGGCCTGCGCGAAGCCGCCCACGCCCTGCAGCCCCGCACCGTGGCGCTGCGCAGGCTCCTGCACCGCCACCCCGAGCAGGGCCTGGAGCTGCCCCGCACGCAGGCCGCCGTGCTCGACGCGCTCGCGGGCCTCGACCTGCGGATCACCACCGGCGAGCAGCTCGGGTCCGTCGTCGCCGTGCTCGACGGCGGGCGTCCCGGACCGGCCGTGCTGCTGCGCGGCGACATGGACGCGCTCCCGCTGCAGGAGGACACCGGCCTGGCGTACGCCTCCGAAGTGGACGGTTCGATGCACGCCTGCGGGCACGACACGCACACCGCGATGCTCGCCTCCGCCGCCCGCCTGCTGCACGACCGCCGCGAGGACCTCGCCGGGCAGGTCGTGTTCATGTTCCAGCCCGGCGAGGAGGGCTACCACGGCGCGAAGCACATGCTCGAGGAAGGACTCCTCGACGCCGCCGACGCGCCGATCGAGAAGGCGTTCGCCATCCACATCACGTCGAAGGAGGAGTCCGGCGTGCTGCGGTGCAGGCCCGGACCGCTGATGGCCAGCGCGAACATGTTCACGATCACCGTCACCGGCCGCGGCGGCCACGCCTCGATGCCCTCCGACGCCTGCGACCCCGTCCCCGCCGCCGCGGCCATGGTCGGCGCGCTGCAGACCGTGGTGACCCGGCGGATCAGCGTGTTCGAGCCCGCCGTGCTGACGATCGCCCGGATCAGCGCGGGCACGACGTCCAACATCATCCCGGAGACCGCGGAGATGCAGGGCACGCTGCGCACGCTGTCGGAGCAGTCCCGCAAGACCATGCTCGACGAGATCCACAAGGTCTGCGAGCACGTCGCCGCCGCGCACAGCTGCACGGTGTCGTTCGACTTCACCCCCGGCTACCCGGTCACCGTCAACGACGACGACGTCGCCGACCGCGTACTCGACCTCGCCGACGCCGTCCTCGGCCCGCGCCACTCCTCGCGCATGCCGAACCCGATCATGGGCGCGGAGGACTGGTCGTACGTGCTCGAGCGCGTCCCCGGCGCGATGGCGTTCCTCGGCGCGTGCACCCCCGGAACGACCCCGGCCGACGCCGCGCCGAACCACTCCAACCGGGTGGTCTTCGACGAGGCCGCGTTCCCGCACGGGGTCGCCGCGTACGCCGCGTTCGCGTTGGACGTGCTCCGCTGAGCGCCGTCGGGCCGCCCGGGTAGGGTCGGGGCGTGGCGCTCGCCCTCTACCGCAAGTACCGGCCGGCGACCTTCGCCGAGGTCGTCGGGCAGGAACACGTCACCGTCCCGCTCCGCACCGCGCTGGCGGCCGGTCGGGTCAACCACGCCTACCTGTTCTCCGGTCCGCGCGGCTGCGGCAAGACCTCCAGCGCGCGCATCCTGGCCCGCTCGCTGAACTGCGAGCAGGGCCCCACCGACGAGCCCTGCGGCACGTGCGACTCGTGCGTGTCGCTGGCCCCCAACGGCCCCGGCAACGTCGACGTCGTCGAACTCGACGCGGCCAGCCACGGCGGCGTCGACGACGCCCGGGAGCTGCGCGACCGCGCGTTCTACGCGCCCGCGCAGTCCCGCTACCGGGTGTTCATCGTCGACGAGGCGCACATGGTCACCACGCAGGGCTTCAACGCCCTGCTGAAGATCGTGGAGGAGCCGCCGGAGCACCTGGTCTTCATCTTCGCCACGACCGAGCCGGAGAAGGTGCTGCCGACCATCCGGTCGCGCACCCACCACTACCCGTTCCGGCTGATCCCGCCGGGCGCGATGCGCGAGCTGCTGGAGCGCAACTGCGCCGCCGAGGGCGCGGTCGTCCAGCCCGCGGTGTTCCCGCTGGTGATCCGCGCGGGCGGCGGCTCGGCCCGCGACACCCAGTCGGTGCTCGACCAGCTCCTCGCGGGCTCCGGCCCGGAGGGCGTCACCTACGAGCGCGCCGTCGCCCTGCTCGGCGTCACCGACTCGGCGCTGATCGACCGCATGGTCGCGGCCCTGGTCGACAACGACGCCCCCGCCGTCTACGGCACCGTCGACGCCCTCGTCGAGGCCGGGCACGACCCGCGCCGCTTCGCCAGCGACCTGCTCGACCGCCTCCGCGACCTCATCCTGCTGCGCGCCGTCCCCGACGCGGCGTCCCGCGGCCTGGTCAGCGCCCCGGGCGAGCAGCTCGGCGCGATGACCGAGCAGGCCCAGCGCCTCGGCCCGGCCGCGCTCACCCGCTACGCCGAGATCCTGCACGCGGGCCTGATCGACATGCGCGGCGCCACCGCCCCGCGCCTGCTGCTGGAACTGCTGTGCGCCCGCATGCTCCTGCCCGGCGCGGGCTCCACCGACGCCGTCGCGGACGCCGCGGTCCTGCACCGCCTCGAGCAGGTCGAGACCCAGCTCGCGAGCGGCGCCCCGCGCCCGGCGGCGGCCCCGCGCGAGCAGCAGCCCGCGCGCCGCGCCGAGGAACCGGCCGCCCGCCGCGCCGAGGAACCACCCGCCCGCCGCGTCGAGGAACCCCGCCGCGAGGAGCCGCGCGCGGAGGCCCCGCCCGCCCGGCGCGAGGAGGAGCCCCCGCCCACCCAGGGCAAGGCCCAGTTCACCCGGCCTTCGCAGCGCCGCGGCGACGGCCCGGCCCAGCGCCCGCCCGCCACGGAGCACACCCCGGCGGAGCAGGCCCGCCCCGCCGCCAGGGATCACCAGGCGCCCGCCAACCGCGAGCCCGCCGCGGTCGAGCAGCCCGCCACGACTCCTGATCCGCAGGCGTCGTCGGGCGATGTGGATGTCGCGGGCCTCCGCCGCCGCTGGTCGGAGGTGGTCGCCGCGCTGCGGCCGGTCGCGCCGACCCCGGCCGTGCCCGCGATGCTCGCCCAGGCGGCGGTCCAGTCCATCGACGGGTCGACCGTCGTGCTCGGCGTCCCCGGTCCGCTGGTCGCGCGGCTGTCCGAGCCCGCGAACACCCAGTTGGTGGCCAAGGCGATCACGTCGGTCGTCGGCGGTGAGTGGCAGGTCCGGTGCGTCCCGCCGGGCGCGTCCCCGCGCCCTCGGCGCCCGCCCGGTCCGCGCCGCCCGCGCCGTCGCGGCCCGTCGCCGAGCAGGCCAAGCGCCGCTACGTCCCGGCCGCGGACCTGCCCCCGGAGCCGCCGGAGCCGGACCTCCCGCCGGAGCCCGAGGACGAGGAGGAACTCCTCGCCGAGGCGCACCGCACCCCGAACGCGGAGGCCGACAGCGGCCCGCGCGCGGACCCGGAGGAGGCCATGCTCCAGCTCCTCGCCGAGAAGCTCGGCGCGAAGCCGGTCGACAAGGCCTAGAACCGGATCTCCTTGGCGAACGCCGACTGCGCCACCACCGTGGCGACCCCGTCGGGCGTCGCCACCGCGACCGTCGCGGAGTCGGGTGTCCACACGGGAGCGCCGAGCGCGCCGACCTCGGCCGCGCGCAGGAAGTCGCCGGTGCCCGCGTGGTGGAAGGAAACCCGGCCACCGTCCACAACGGCCAGACGGCGGCCGTCCGGCGCCGGGACGCCCACCGCGTCGGCGCCCAGGTCGGTGACGAGCGGCTCCCACGTGCCGTGCTCGACGTCGTACCGGGTGACCTCACCGCCCGCGGTGGCGACGAGCCGGACGGAGTCGGGCAGCCAGGTCAGGTGGTGGTGGCCGCCGTCGGCGGGCTCGGGGCAGATGAGGCGGACGTGGTCGTCCTCGGTGACCGGCATCGTGTCGACCAGCAGGAGCTTGCGGGGCAGGCGCAGCGCGATGTAGCGGCTGTTCGGGCTGACCGCCGCCGCCCGGACGTCGCCGCCGCGGAGTAGACGGTCTGCTCCTCGCCGACGAGGACGTTGCGGATGACGACGTCCCACAGCAACCGGTGCCGCGGGTTCGCCCGGTAGACCACGCGGCCGGGGAGCACGCCGAGCAGTTCGACGGCGTGGTCGGACTTCCGCAGCGGCTTGGCGCGGCCCCGGGAGCGGAGGGTGATCGTCGGGCCGTCCTGGTGGACGACGTCGCGGGTGCCGGGGAGGTAGCGGGCCTCGCCGGTCGTCGCCGCGAGCGGGGTGGACCTGCCCGCCGCGTCGACCTCGATCAGGCCGCCGTCGGTGCCGACCAGGATGCGGTCGGCGGCGTCGAGTACCCGGGTGCCGGACATGATCTCCACCCTGTCACAGCGGCTGCGACGGTCGGCGCGGTACCCGACTAAGCTGGGCGGTGAACCAGCTCCCGACCTGGAAGGGGTCGCAGTGTTCCCAGGTGGCGGCGGCACTCCCGACATGCAGGCGATCCTCCAGCAGGCGCAGAAGATGCAGGAGCAGCTCATCGCGGCCCAGCAGAAGCTGGCCGACGCGGAGGTCGAGGAAGCGCGGGCGGCGGGCTGGTCAAGGCGACGGTGTCCGGCTCGGGTGAGCTCAAGGCGCTCGCCATCGACCCGAAGGTGGTCGACCCCGACGACGTGGAGACGCTGTCCGACCTGGTGGTCGCCGCGGTCCGCGACGCGGGCGCCAACGCGCAGCGGCTCGCCGAGGAGACGATGGGCCCGCTGGCGGGCGGTCTGGGCGGCGGGTTCGGCCTGCCCGGGATGTAGCCGTGTACGAGGGACCGGTCCAGGACCTGATCGACGAGCTGGGGCGGCTGCCCGGGGTCGGTCCGAAGAGCGCCCAGCGCATCGCCTTCCACCTGCTCGCCGCCGAGCCCGCCGACGTGACCCGGCTGCAGGAGGCCCTGCAGAAGGTCAAGGAGGGCGTCGTCTTCTGCGACGTCTGCGGCAACGTCTCCGCCGAGCAGACCTGCCGCATCTGCCGCGACGCCCGCCGCGACCCGAGCGTGGTGTGCGTCGTCGAGGAGCCGAAGGACGTCCTCGCGGTCGAGCGCACCCGCGAGTTCAAGGGCCGCTACCACGTCCTCGGCGGCGCCCTGGACCCGTTGTCCGGCATCGGCCCGGACCAGCTCCGCATCCGCCAGCTCCTGGCCCGCATCGGCGGCGCGGAGATCACCGAGGTCATCCTCGCCATGGACCCGAACACCGAGGGCGAGGCCACGGCCACCTACCTGGTCCGCATGCTGCGCGACTTCCCCGGCCTCACCGTCACCCGCCTGGCCTCCGGCCTCCCGATGGGCGGCGACCTCGAGTTCGCCGACGAGCTGACCCTCGGCCGCGCCCTCTCCGGCCGCCGCACCATGTGAGATGCCCGCGTCATATGACGTCACCATCCAGATGATGACGTCACATGATCGCATCATCCGAACGGGCCGCCCAGATGACGGCACCATCCGGATGGTCGCATCATATGATCGCATCATCTGGATGGTGACGTCATATGTTCACATCATCTGACTTGGAGCCCGTGGTCGCGCACGTGCGAGGCGGGGCGCCGCGGCTGGGCGGGGTCCGGCTGGTCGCGGTCGACGGGCCGTCCGGGTCGGGCAAGTCGACCTACGCCGCCGCGCTCGCCGCGGCGTTCGGGCCGGGGCGGTCGTCATCAGCACCGACGACTTCGCCACCTGGGACGACCCCGTCGCGTGGTGGCCGCGGCTGCGCGACGGCGTGCTCCGCCCGCTGGCCCTCGGCCGTTCGGGCGGCTACCGCCGGACCGAATGGACGGACGGCCTGCCCCACCCCGGCGCGTGGGTGACGATCGCCACACCCGACGTCCTGATCCTCGAAGGCGTGTCCGCCGGACGCCGCTCGGTGCAGCCCCGTTTGTCCGCTTTGGTCTGGCTCGACCTCCCCGCCGCGGAGCGCCTGGAACGGGCCGTCGCCCGCGACGGTGAGTCATCCCGCGCGGCGCTCACCGCCTGGCAGGGGTTCGAAACGGGGTGGTACGCCGTCGACCGGACCGCCGAGCGGGCGACGCACCGGCCGCCAGTCGGGGGAGCGGCGTCCGATAAGCGGACATAAGCCGCGCTTATCGCACTCAGCGTGACCATTCGCGCGCGCACAGCTAATTCCGTGTATGTCAGTTGGCCGGATCGTGACCTCACGTCATACGGGGATGCTGAGTGAAGCGGCTATGGTCGGCCACCACACGGTGTGATCCCGGACAGATTCGAGGAGTGCGTGATGGCTCACCAGCGATCCGTGCCACCTTGTCGACTGGTCGCCGAACCCGGCGCCGTCCGACGCGGTGAGCGGGCGCCCGGAACCGGGTGGTCGGCGGCATGACCGCCCCTCCCCAGACGGCCGGGGCGGAGCCCACTCCGGAGTCCGTGGTCGCGGGTGCGCCGCGCAAGGCCATCGAGGGCCGCTCGCTCGGCCAGATCGCCTGGACCAGGCTCAAGCGGGACAAGGTCGCCATGACGGGCGGCATCGTCGTCGCCCTGCTGGTCATCTTCGCAGTCGCGGGCCTCGTGCTCGACCGGTTTTTCGGGGTGGTGAACCCCAACGACTTCCACCAGGACCTGATCGACACCGAGTTCGGCACGCTCTCGCCGAAGGGCTTCTTCGGCGGCATGAGCTGGGAGCACCCGCTCGGCATCGAGCCGGTCAACGGCCGCGACATCCTGTCCCGCATCTTCGCGGGCGCCTGGATCTCGCTGCTGATCGCGTTCCTCGCGACCGTGCTGTCGGTGGTCATCGGCACCGTGCTGGGCATCGTCGCCGGGTTCTTCGGCGGCTGGGTCGACACGCTGATCAGCCGGGCGATGGACGTCTTCCTCGCCTTCCCGCTGCTGGTGTTCGCCATGGCGCTGGTCGGCGTCATCCCGGACTCGGCGTTCGGGCTGTCCAGCGAGGCGACCCGCATCGCGATGCTGATCTTCATCATCGGCTTCTTCAACTGGCCCTACATCGGGCGCATCGTCCGCGGGCAGACGCTGTCGCTGCGCGAGCGCGAGTTCGTCGACGCCGCGCGCAGCATGGGCGCCCGCGGGCCTACATCCTGTTCAAGGAGATCCTGCCGAACCTGGTGGCGCCGATCCTGGTCTACGCCACCCTGCTGATCCCCACGAACATCCTGTTCGAGTCGGCGCTGTCGTTCCTCGGCGTCGGCATCAACGCCCCGACCGCGACCTGGGGAGGCATGCTCTCCGAGGCCTCGCGGATCTACTCCCAGCCGCACTTCATGCTCTGGCCGGGCCTGGCGATCTTCGTCGCCGTGCTGGCGTTCAACCTGTTCGGCGACGGTCTCCGGGACGCGCTCGATCCGCGTTCCCGGTAGCCGGCGGCGGCTTCCGTCCCATCTGCTCCTGGAAAGAAGGGGTGCACTGCAAGATGAAGAGCAAGCGCTTGGTGCCCTTGGCAGCCGCAGGCGCGGCCGCCGTGATGGCGCTGTCGGCCTGTGGCGGTACCGCCACGAACGGCGACGGTGGAGGCGGTGGCGGCGGTTCGACGCCCGCGTTCAACGCGGCCCTCAAGGACGTCTTCAACCCTTCCGACAAGAAGGGCGGGACGATCAAGGTCGCCAACAGCGGCACGTGGGACTCGCTGGACCCGGGTGAGACCTACTACGGCTACTCGTGGAACTTCGTCCGCCTGTACGGCCGTTCGCTGGTGATGTTCAAGTCCGCGCCCGGCGCGGCCAGCAACGAGCTGGTGCCGGACCTGGCCGAGTCGCTGGGCGTGCCCAGCGAGGGCGGCAAGGTGTGGACCTACAAGCTGCGCGACGGCATCACCTTCGAGGACGGCACCCCCGTCACCTCGAAGGACGTCAAGCACGCGGTCCTGCGCTCGACCGACAAGCAGACGTTCCCGAACGGCCCCGCGTACTTCGAGGCGTTCCTGAACCTGCCCGAGGGCTACAAGGGCCCGTACAAGTCCAAGGGCGTCAACACCGACCAGGCGATCGAGACGCCGGACGACAAGACGATCGTCTTCAAGCTGAAGCAGCCCTTCGGCGGCTTCGACTACATGGCGCAGCTCCCGCAGACCATCCCGGTCCCGGAGGCCAAGGACACCGGCGCCGAGTACCGCAACACCGTGCTGTCGACCGGCCCGTACAAGTTCGAGGGCCTGCAGCCCGACAAGAGCTTCGCGCTGGTCCGCAACGACAAGTGGGACCCGGCCACCGACCCGAACCGCAAGGCGCTGCCGGACCGGTACGAGGTCACGATGAACGTCAACGCCGACGACATCGACAACCAGCTCATCTCCGGTGACATCCACATCGACATCGCGGGCACCGGCGTGCAGCCGAACTCGCTGGCCCGCATCCTGGGCGACCCGGCCCTGAAGGACCAGTCGGACAACCCGACCATCGCGCGCCTCTGGTACACCTCGATCAACCCGACGGTGAAGCCGTTCGACAACATCGAGTGCCGCAAGGCCGTCCAGTACGCGATCGACCGGACCGGCTACCAGACCGCCATGGGCGGCCAGTTCGCCGGTGGCGACCTCGCCACCACGGTCCTGCCCCCGCCATCCCGGGCTACGAGAAGTTCGACCTGTACCCGGCGGGCCCGGACGGCAAGGGCGACGTCGCGAAGGCCAAGGAGGCGCTGACCGCCTGCGGCCAGCCCAACGGCTTCTCCACCAACATCTCCTACCGCGCCGAGCGCCCGAAGGAGAAGGCGGTCGCCGAGTCGCTGCAGCAGTCCCTGGACCGCGTGGGCATCAAGCTGACCCTGAAGGCGTTCCCGCAGGGCGACTACTTCTCGCAGTTCGCGGGCAACCCGCCCTACGTCGTGCAGAACAACCTCGGCCTGGTCATCAACGGCTGGGGCGCGGACTGGAACGACGGCTTCGGCTTCCTGTCGCAGATCGTCGACAGCCGCGTGATCCGCGAGACCGGTGGTTCCTCCAACACCTCCGTCCGCATCCCGCAGGTCGACCAGATGCTCGACCAGGCGCTCGCCGAGACCGACGTCACCAAGCGCGAGGCGCTGTGGGGCCAGATCGACAAGCGCGTCATGGAAGAGGCCGTGATCTACCCGGGCGTGCACGCCAAGAGCCTGCTGCTGCGCGGCAAGGGTCTGACCAACGTGTTCGTCTCGGACGCGTTCGGCATGTACGACTACCTGGCGCTCGGCGTCCAGTAGTCCGGTTCTCCACGACCGCTTCCCCACCACGATAGGCAGGTGAAGGCAGGACGGCGGCGGGTCAGGGTGATCCCCTGGCCCGCCGCCGGATGCCGGCCACTGTGATCACATACATCATCCGGCGGCTGCTCGCGGCAGTCCTGCTGCTGTTCATCGTGAGCGCGGTGACGTTCGCGATCTTCTTCCTGTTCCCCAAGATCCTCGGCGCGACCCCGGAGACCCTGGCGACCCGGTACGCGGGCCGCACGGCGACCGCGGAGACCGTCAAGCTCCTCGCGGAGCGCCTGGGCTTCTACGACCCGATCGTCGTGCAGTACTTCGACTGGGTGAAGGGCATCTTCGTCGGCGCCCAGTTCGACATGGGCGCCCGGATCGCCGAGTGCCCGGCGCCCTGCCTCGGCTACTCGTTCCGCTCGTACCAGCCGGTGTTCCCCGAGCTGATGACCCGCATCCCGGTCACCCTGTCGCTCGCCGTCGGCGCGGCGGTGCTGTGGCTGGTCGGCGGCGTGCTCGTCGGCACGATCTCCGCGCTGCGCAAGGGCACCGTCTTCGACCGCACCGCGATGACCGTGGCGCTCGCGGGCGTGTCCCTGCCCATCTTCTTCACCGGCCTGCTGTCGCTGTCGATCTTCAGCTACGCGCTCGGCTGGACGGTCCCCGGTGGCCGGTTCGTGCCGTTCGCGGAGAACCCGCTGGAGTGGGCGTACTCGCTGCTGCTGCCGTGGATCACGCTGGCCTTCCTGTTCTCCGCCCAGTACGCGCGGCTCACCCGCGCGGGCATGCTGGAGACGATGAACGAGGACTTCATCCGCACCGCGCGGGCGAAGGGCCTCCCCGAGCGGACCGTCGTGGTCAAGCACGGCCTGCGCGGCGCGCTCACCCCGATCCTCACGATCTTCGGCCTCGACGTCGGCCTGCTGCTCGGCGGCGCGGTGCTCACCGAGAGCGCGTTCTCGCTCAAGGGCCTCGGCGAGTACGCCATCGACGGGATCAAGAACTACGACCTGCCCAAGGTCATGGGCGTGGTGCTCGTCGCCGCGACCTTCGTGGTCATCGCCAACCTGATCGTTGACCTGCTGTACGCCGTCGTCGACCCGAGGGTGCGCGTGAAGTGATGTCCGATTCCGCTTTCCTCACGGTGCGCGACCTGCGCGTGCACTTCCCGACCGACGACGGCGTGGTGAAGTCGGTCGACGACCTGAGCTTCCACGTCGACCGCGGCAAGACCCTCGGCATCGTCGGCGAGTCCGGCTCCGGCAAGAGCGTGACGAGCCTGTCGGTCATGGGCCTGCACAAGCGCGGCACCGCGAACATCACCGGCGAGATCCTGCTCGACGGCGAGAACCTCGTCGGCGCCGACCCCGAGCGGGTGCGCAAGCTGCGCGGCAAGCGCATGGCGATGATCTTCCAGGACCCGCTGTCGGCGATGCACCCGTACTACACGGTGGGGCACCAGATCGTCGAGGCGTACCGGGTGCACAACCCGGTGAGCAAGCAGGTCGCCCGCAAGCACGCGATCGACATGCTGAACCGGGTCGGCATCCCGAACCCGAAGTCGCGCGTGGACGACTACCCGCACCAGTTCTCGGGCGGCATGCGGCAGCGCGCGATGATCGCGATGGCGCTGTCCTGCGACCCGGAGCTGCTCATCGCCGACGAGCCGACGACCGCGCTCGACGTGACGGTGCAGGCGCAGATCCTCGACCTGATCCGGGACCTCCAGCAGGAGTTCAACTCCGCGGTCATCATCATCACCCACGACCTCGGCGTGGTGGCGGAGCTGGCCGACGACATCCTGGTGATGTACGCCGGGCGCGCGGTGGAGTACTCCACGGCCGACGACATCTTCAACGCCCCGCAGCACCCGTACACCTGGGGCCTGCTGGGGTCGATGCCGCGGCTGGACCGCGAGCGCTCCGAGCGGCTGCAGCCGATCAAGGGCACGCCGCCGAGCCTCATCAACGTCCCCGAGGGCTGCCCGTTCAACCCGCGCTGCGCGTACGCCGGGCGCAACGGCGACCTGAGCTTCACGGAACGGCCCGCGTTCCGCGACATCGGCGGTGGCCACCACATCGCCTGCCACTTGTCCACTGAGGACCGGAACCGCATCTGGTCGGAAGAGATCAGGCCGAAGCTGTGACTGACGACGTGACCGTGCCCGGGATGGGCGAGGAGCTGCTGACCGTCACGGACCTGCAGAAGCACTTCCCGATCCGCCGGGGCTGCTGCAGCGCCAGGTCGGCGCCGTGCAGGCGGTCGACGGCCTGTCGTTCTCGGTGACCAGGGGCGAGACCCTGTCGCTGGTCGGCGAGTCCGGCTGCGGCAAGACCACCACCGGCCGCCTGCTGACCCGGCTCCTCGAGCCGACCGGCGGCAAGATCGTCTTCGAGGGCCAGGACATCACCCACATGTCCGGCGGCCGCATGCGCCCGCTCCGCCGGGACGTCCAGATGATCTTCCAGGACCCGTACTCGTCGCTGAACCCGCGCCACACGGTCGGCACCATCGTGGGAGCGCCCTTCCGGCTCCAGAAGGTGAAGACCCCCAACGGCGTCAAGCGCGCGGTGCAGGACCTGCTGGAACTGGTGGGCCTCAACCCGGAGCACTACAACCGCTACCCGCACGAGTTCTCCGGCGGCCAGCGCCAGCGCATCGGCATCGCCAGGACCCTGGCGCTCAAGCCGAAGCTGATCGTGGCCGACGAGCCGGTGTCCGCTTTGGACGTCTCGATCCAGGCCCAGGTCATCAACCTGCTGGAAGACCTGCAGAACGAGCTGGACCTGACCTACGTCATGATCGCCCACGACCTGTCGGTCGTGCGGCACGTGTCCGACCGCGTCGCGGTGATGTACCTCGGCAAGATCATGGAGATCGCCGACCGCAACGCGCTCTACGAACGCCCGATGCACCCGTACACCGTCGCGCTCCTCTCCGCGGTCCCGATCCCGGACACGACCCGGAAGAACAAGCGCGAGCGGATCCGGCTGCAGGGCGACGTGCCGTCCCCGATCAACCCGCCCTCGGGCTGCCGCTTCCACACCCGGTGCTGGAAGGCGCAGGACATCTGCAAGACCCAGGAGCCCCCGCTCGCCGAACTGGCCCCCGGCCACCGCGCCGCGTGCCACTTCCCGGAGAACAAGGACTCCCTGACCATCGACGTCACCGGCACCGCATCGGCGACCACGCCCTGACGCGCTGACACCAGCAGGCCCCGCCCGGCACCCGGGCGGGGGCCTGCCTCGCGTTGCCGTCCTCGCCGCGGAGTCGATCAGCGCGCCGGGGTTCTGGGATGCTGGGCGGGTGACGCCACGGGTCGTGTTCCTCAGCCACACGTCGGAGCTGCGCAGGCTCCCGGTGGGGCGGTCGTTCGTCGACGCGGCCGAGTCCGCGGTCAGCCGGGCCGGGGACGCGGTGGCGGACATGGCGTACTTCACCGCCCAGGACAACTCGACGGCGCAGGCGTCCCGGGACGGGGTGCTGAAGTCCGATGTGTACGTGCTGATCGCGGGGTTCCGGTACGGGACGCCCGTTCGGGACCAGCAGCAGGTCTCGCACTGCGAGTTGGAGTTCGCGGCGGCCGGGGACGCCGGGTTGCCGCGGTTGGTGTTCTTGGTCGGCCCGAACGCGGTCGGACCCGCGGAGATGTTCGTCGACACCGAGTACGGCGCGCGGCAGGCCGGGTTCCGGGCGCGGCTGTCGGACAGCGGGGTCACGGCGGCGATCGTGGATTCGCCCGAGCAGTTGGAGACAGCGGTCTACCAGGCGCTGGTGGAGCTGCCGAGGGCCAAGGCGGCGACGCGGCGGGTGTGGGGATCCCGGCGCGGTCGGCGCGGTTCGTCGGGCGGGAGGCGCTGCTCGACGGGTTGCGGCCCGGGGTCGTGGCGCTGCACGGGATCGCGGGGGTCGGCAAGACCGCGGCGGCCGTCGAGTACGCGCACCGGCACGGGGACGAGTACGACGTCGCCTGGTGGGTGCCCGCCGAGTCGCCCGAGCTGATCCCCGCGCACCTGGCGGGGCTGGCGCGGGCGTTGGGGGTCGACGCCGACGAGCACAACCTGGCCCGGCTGATGGGCGAGCTGCGCGCCCGCGACCGCTGGCTGCTGGTGTTCGACAACGCCGAGGAGCCCGCCGCGCTGACGCCGTTCCTGCCGGGCGGGCGCGGGCACGTGATCATCACCTCCCGCAACCCGGACTGGGGCAGGCTTGCGCGGCCGGTCGCCGTCGGCGGGTTCACCCGGGCCGAGTCCGTCGCGGTGCTGCGGGAACGGGCTCCCGGCCTGGCGGGCGCGGAGCGGGTCGCGGAGGCGCTGGGCGACCTGCCGCTGGCCGTCGACCAGGCCGCGGCGCTGCTGTCGGACACCGGCTGGTCGGCCGAGCAGTACCTGGACCTGCTCGGCGAGCGCGCGCGGTCGGTGCTGGGCGGGGCGTCGTGGGCGGTCGCGTTCGACCGGCTCGCCGAGGACGACCCCGCCGGGCTGGAGCTGCTGTCGATCCTCGCGTGGTGCGCGCCCGACCCGGTGCCGGTGACGCTGGTGACCGACAACGCCGCCCTGCTGCCCGACCCGCTCGCCGCCGTCGCCGCCGACCCGCTGGCGTTCGCCGCGACCACCGCGCGCCTGCGCCGCCGGGCGATGGCCGAGGTCACCCCGGACAGCGTCCAGCTCCACCGGGTCCCCGCCGCGCTGCTGCGCGCCCGCGCCGACCGGGCGTCGACGTGCGTGCGGCTGCTGGGGGCATCCGTGCCCGGCAACCCGTGGGACAACCCGCAGACCTGGCCGCTGTGGCGCCAATTCCTCCCGCACGTCCTCGCCGTCGTCGACCACGTCTCGGACGACACCGCCGACGAGTGGGCGCGGCTGGTCGACCGCGCGGGCAGCTACCTCCACACCAGCGGCGAACCCGCGAAAGCCGTCCCCCTGCTGGAGAAGGTCCACGCCGACCGCGTCGCCCGCCACGGCCCCGACGACGACCGCGCCCTCAACGCCGCCAACAACCTCGCCCTGTCCATCGACGCCGCCGACGACCCCGCCCGCGCCCGCGACCTGCACCAGGACACCTACGACCGCCGCAGGCGCCTCTTCGGCGACGACGACCCCCGCACCCTGACCTCCGCCGCCAACCTGGCCCTCACCCTCCGCGGCATCGGCGACTACGAGGGCGCGCTGGCGCTGCACCAGGACACCTACGCCCGCCGCAGGCGCCTGCTCGGCGACGACCACCCGCGCACCATGACCTCGGCCAACAACCTGGCCTACACGCTGCGCGCGATGAACCGCCTCGACGAAGCCCGCGCGCTGTACGAGGACACCTATGCCCGCCGCAGCCGCACGCTCGGCGAGGACAACCCGCGCACCCTGGTGTCCGCCGCGAACCTGGCGAACGTCCTGCGCAAGCAAGGCGACCTGGAACGCGCGCGGCGGCTCTACGCCGACACCCTCGCCCGCCGCCGCGCCACGCTCGGCGAGGACCACCCGGACACGCGGGCCACCGTGGCCAGCCTGAAAGTGGTTGAGGACGACCTGCGCGGGCGGTGACCCGGGCACACCCGGCGGGTGTGCCCGGCCGGGCGACCTACTTGTGCGCCCGGTTGACCGCCGACACGACCGCGCGCAGCGACGCGGTCACGATCGAGCTGTCCACGCCGACGCCCCAGAGGATCTGGTTGCCGATCGCGCACTCGACGTACGCGGCGGCGCGGGCGTCGTCGCCGGAGGTCAGTGCGTGCTCGGAGTAGTCCAGGACCCGGACGTCGTAGCCGACGCTGGCCAGGCCGTCGACGAACGCGGCGATGGGGCCGTTGCCGGTGCCGACGACCTCGTGGGCCTCGCCCTCGACCTCGACCAGCGCGACGATCTCGTCCTGGCCCTCGCCGTCGTCGGAGCTGCGGTTGCGGCGCAGGCGCAGCGGCGACACGCGGTCCAGGTACTCGCCGGAGAAGATGTCCCACATCTCCTTCGGGGTGACCTCGCCGCCCTCGCTGTCGGTCACCGCCTGCACGACCTGCGAGAACTCGATCTGCAGCCTGCGGGGCAGGTTGAGCTGGTGCTCGGTCTTCATCACGTACGCCACGCCGCCCTTGCCGGACTGCGAGTTGACCCGGATGACCGCCTCGTACGTGCGGCCGACGTCCTTCGGGTCGATGGGCAGGTACGGGACCTCCCACGGGAACTCGTCCACCGGCACGTCGGCCTCGGCCGCCGCGGCGCGCAGGGCGTCGAAGCCCTTGTTGATCGCGTCCTGGTGGCTGCCGGAGAACGCGGTGAACACCAGGTCGCCGCCCCACGGGTGGCGCTCGGCGACCGGGAGCTGGTTGCAGTACTCCACCGTGCGGCGGATCTCGTCGATGTCGGAGAAGTCGATCTGCGGGTCGATGCCCTGGCTGAACAGGTTCATGCCCAGCGTCACCAGGTCGACGTTGCCGGTGCGCTCGCCGTTGCCGAACAGGCAGCCCTCGATGCGGTCGGCGCCCGCCTGGTAGCCCAGCTCGGCCGCGGCGACGCCGGTGCCGCGGTCGTTGTGCGGGTGCAGCGACAGGATGATCGCCTCGCGGTTGTCCAGGTTGCGGCTCATCCACTCGATCGAGTCCGCGTAGACGTTCGGCGTGGCCATCTCGACGGTCGCGGGCAGGTTGATGATCACCGGCCGCTCGGTCGACGCGCTCCAGATCGCCGAGACCGCGTTGCACACCTCGGCCGCGTAGGACAGCTCCGTGCCGGTGTACGACTCCGGCGAGTACTCGAAGCGGAAGTCGACGTCGCCCTGCTTCTCCGCGAACGCCAGCACCGTCTCCGCGCCGTCGGTCGCGATCTTCTTGATGCCCTCGCGGTCCTGCCGGAACACCACGCGGCGCTGCAGGATCGACGTCGAGTTGTACAGGTGCACGACGGCGCTGTGCGCGCCCTCCAGCGACTCGAAGGTCCGCTCGATCAGCTCCGGGCGGGCCTGGGTCAGCACCTGGATGCGCACGTCCTCCGGCACCGCGTCCTCGGTGATGATCTCCCGGACGAAGTCGAAGTCGGTCTGGCTGGCCGCCGGGAACCCGACCTCGATCTCCTTGTAGCCCATCGCCACGAGCAGGTCGAACATGCGCCGCTTGCGGGCGGGGGACATCGGGTCGATCAGCGCCTGGTTGCCGTCGCGCAGGTCGACCGCGCACCACAGCGGCGCGCGGGTGATGCGGCGGTTCGGCCAGGTGCGGTCGGCCAGCTCGATGGGCTCGACCAGCTCGTGGAAGGGCTTGTACCGGTGGTACGGCATCGCGCTGCCGCGCTGGCGGTTCCACGCGGGCTGGTCGGCGGGTACGTCGCGGGCGGGCTTGCGCACGCGGTTCACGCCGGAGGTGTAGCTGTCGCTCATGGTGTCGGGGCTCCCTGCGGTCGGTCGGACAACAGCGACCGGCGGCGACGCCGAACTCCGCGACGGGGAGCCGGCCTGATCAGGCCCCGTCGCGGCAGCGAAGCAGGAGGCTGCGAGCCACGGCGCCAGGGTATCCACGATGCGGGCGGGAACGCCAAACCGCGTCCACATGGTGGGCCGGATGTCCGGGTTGCGCCGTTTGGAGCAGTTAAGGTCCCGCAGGTCGTGGGCACTTTCCCGGTATGACCACTCACCGATGGTATGCCTCGCGGCGGGGCAGTTCCGCGGCCCGGATCATCACCGGGATCGGCGCGCTGTTCGCGCTCATCGAGGTCGTCTACATCCTCCTCGTCATCCTGGGCGCGAACGCGGGGAACGCCTTCGTCCAGTTCGTCGCCTCCATCGCCAAGCCGCTGGCGCTGTTCTTCCCGGGCCTGTTCCCGATCGCCAACGACAGCCTGAGCGTGCTGGTCAACTACGGGCTCGCCGCGGTGTTCTGGCTGGTCGTCACCGGCCTGATCGCCAGGTTCGTCCGCTAGTGCCACACTGCCGGGTATGGCAGCAGACACCGACTCCGACCGGGGCGTCGGCCGCGCCCGCGCGGTCGGCGTCCTGGCCGGGACCGTCAAGTGGGCGGGACTGCTCATCGCGCTGGTCCTGGTGGTGCACGTCGTCCTGGTGATGGGCAACGCCAACGCGGACAACCCGATCACCGGGTTCTTCCGGGGCGCGGCCGAGCCGCTGGCGCTGGCGTTCAAGGACCTGTTCTCGCCCGAGGACGTCAAGCTCGGCGTGCTGGTCAACTACGGCATCGCCGCGGTGTTCTGGCTGGTCGTGTCGTCGGTCGCGGCGCGGCTCATCCGCCGTCTGGGGTGAGGTAGGGCGTCCCCCAGGTCCCGGTGAACGACAGCTCCCCGGCGGGCCGCCGGACGCGGGGCCGGGTCTCGCGGTCGCGCTTGTCCTCGGGCAGCAGCTCGGGCGGACCGAGCACGCCGACGGCGATCGCGGTCAGCGGGCGCACCGACGCGGGCAGGGCGAACTCCCGCCGCACGCCGTCCTTGTCGAACCCCGCCATCTGGTGCGCGACCAGCCCCTCGGCGACGGCCTGGAGGACCAGGTTCTCCGTGGCCAGGCCGACCCCGTACTCCGCGTACGGCACCTCGCCCTTCTCGTTCTCCGTCTGCGCGCAGGCGACCAGCAGCGCGCCCGCGCGGAACGCCCACGCCCGGTTGCCCGTGTTGAGCAGCGCGAGGACGCGGTCGAAGGTGTCGGTGCCGCGGGACCGACCAGGTAGCGCGCGGGCTGGGTGTTCCCGTACGACGGCGCCCAGCGCGCGGCCTCCAGCATCCGGCGCAGCGCGTCGGGGAGACCACGCCGCCCGGGTCGAGCGCGCGCGGGCTCCAGCGGGCGGCGATCAGCGGGTGCGGGTCAGATGGCATAGCCCCACGCCGTGATCGAGTACGCGCCGAACCACGAGCCGAACAGCGCGACCCCGCACAGCACCCCGACCACCGTCGACGTCTTCCGCTTGGCCAGGGCGATCGCGACCGGGACCAGCAGCGTCACGGCCGGGACCATCAGCCGGGCCTTGGAGTTCATCAGCCCGTTCGAGCACAGGTCCATCGCGAGCACACCGCGGCGTACACCAGCAGCGGCCACTCCACGCGCCGCCGCCAGCCGACCGCCAGCAGCGCGAGCGCCCCCGCGATGAAGCCGACCGTGGTCACCTCCAGCACCGAGCGGGCGTCGCCGAGCACCTGGAGGCTGAAGTCGACGGTCGCGACGCCGCCGTCGAACCGGGAGTCCCACCCCTGGCTCTGCAGCGTGAACCAGCCGTTCCACTCGCCGGTCCGCGACCCGACCCACGCCAGGTAGCCGACCAGGCCGACGGGCGCGAGCGCGCCGCCGACCCACGGCGCCCAGCCGTCGCGCCGCTTCAGCACCGCGACCAGCGCGGCCAGCCCGACCGCCAGCACCAGCGCGGCGGCGGTCGGCCGGACCAGGCCCGCCGCCGCGGTCACCAGACCCGCCGCGACCCAGTTGCGCTCCAGCACGAACACCAGCGCCCACACCGCGGCGGCGCAGAACATCGCCTCGGAGTACGCCATCGACAGCACGATCGACATCGGGGCCGCGGCGAACAGCGCCACCAGCACCAGCCCGGTCCGCCGCGACCCGCCGCGGACCAGCGTGCCCAGCCGGACCAGCCCGTACGCGCACACCACGCCGCAGGCCACGGTGACGCCCAGCGCCGAGGCGACCAGCGGGAAACCCAGGTCGTAGAGCCAGCCGACGACGGTCGGGTAGCCGGGGAAGAACGCCAGAGGGTCTCGGCCGTGCGGTTGCCGAACGCGTCGACCAGGCCCGGCGGCACCCCGTCGTACCCGCCCGCGGCGATCGCGAGGAACCACTGCCCGTCCCACGACCGCAGCGCCGCCGCGGTGGTCGTCCCGTTGGCGGAGGCCATCATGCCGAGCACGATCAGCCCGACCTCGCGGACGCCGAGGAACAGGGCCGCCGGGGCGAGGGCGCGCAGCACGCGCCTGCGCCGCTCGGCGCGCTCCGGGGAGCGGGGCGGTCGGCGCCGGTGCCACCTCGGTCGCGGTCATGGGCCCCTTCCCTGGTTGGTCCGTTGAGCGTAGTCGCCCAGATCATCGCAGTTCACGCAGTGGCGGACACCACAGAGCGGGCCGGTCCGAATCGTGTCGACCGGTACAGTTCCTCCTCGATAGGGACGGCGGCCGTCCCGTGTGCGACGTGCTGCCTCCCGCCCGCGCGGCTTGAGGAGGTTGCAGCCAGTGGCGCTCGTCGTCCAGAAATACGGTGGTTCTTCCCTGGAGAACGCCGACCGGATCAAACGGGTGGCCGAGCGGATCGTGGCGACCAGGAAAGCCGGTCACGACGTGGTCGTGGTCTGCTCCGCGATGGGCGACACCACCGACGAGCTGCTCGACCTGGCCAAGCAGGTCAACCCGGTCCCGCCGGAGCGCGAGATGGACATGCTGCTCACCGCCGGTGAGCGCATCTCCAACTCGCTGGTCGCGATGGCCATCAGCGCGCTCGGCGCGGAGGCCCGCTCGTTCTCCGGCTCGCAGGCGGGCGTGATCACCACGTCGGCGCACGGCAAGGCGCGCATCATCGACGTGACGCCCAGCCGGGTCCAGGCCGCGCTCGACGAGGGCAAGATCGTGCTGGTCGCCGGGTTCCAGGGCGTCAGTCAGGACACCAAGGACATCACCACGCTCGGCAGGGGCGGCTCGGACACCACCGCGGTGGCGCTGGCCGCGGCCCTCAAGGCCGACGTGTGCGAGATCTACACCGACGTCGACGGCGTCTACTCGGCCGATCCGCGGATCGTGCCGGACGCGCGCAGGCTCGACACGGTCACATACGAGGAGATGCTGGAGATGGCGGCCAGCGGGGCCAAGGTGCTCATGCTGCGCTGCGTGGAGTACGGGCGCCGGTACGGCGTGCGCATCCACGTCCGCTCGTCGTACAGCACCAAGCCAGGGACCATCGTGTCCGGCTCAGTGGAGGACTTGAACGTGGAACAGGCGATGATCACCGGCGTCGCGCACGACCGGTCCGAGGCCAAGGTCACCGTGACCGGCGTGCCCGACCACGCGGGCGTGGCGGCGCGGATCTTCCGCACCGTCGCGGACGCGGAGATCGACATCGACATGGTGCTGCAGAACGTGTCCAGCACCGAGTCCGGCAAGACCGACATCACCTTCACGCTGTCGAAGACGAACGGCCCCACCGCGGTCGCCGCGCTGGAGAAGATCCGCGAGGAGCTGGGCTTCGGCGCGGTGCTCTACGACGACCACGTCGGCAAGGTCTCCCTGGTCGGCGCGGGCATGCGCTCGCACCCGGGCGTCACGGCGACCTTCTGCGAGGCGCTGGCCAAGGCCGGGGTGAACATCGAGATCATCAACACCTCGGAGATCCGCATCTCGGTGCTGATCCGCGACACGCAGCTCGACGACGCGGTGAAGGCGATCCACGAGGCGTTCGAGCTCGGCGGCGACGAGCAGGCCGTGGTGTACGCGGGGAGTGGTCGCTGATGGCCCCCACGCTGGCCCTGGTGGGCGCGACCGGCGCCGTCGGCACGGTCATGGTCGACATCCTGAACGGGCGCGACTCCTGGCCGTGGGGCGAGGTGCGGCTGATCGCCTCCCCGCGCTCGGCGGGCAAGAAGATCACCGTCCGCGGCGAAGAGCTGACCGTCGTCGCGCTCGCCCCCGAGGTCTTCGACGGCGTCGACGTCGCCATGTTCGACGTGCCCGACGCGGTCTCCGCCGAGTGGGCCCCGATCGCCGCCGCCCGCGGCGCGATCGCGGTCGACAACTCCGGCGCGTTCCGCATGGACGACGACGTGCCGCTGGTGGTGCCCGAGGTCAACCGGCACAAGATCGCCGAGCGGCCGCGCGGGATCATCGCCAACCCCAACTGCACGACGCTGTCGATGATGGCCGCGCTCGGCGCCCTGCACCACCAGTACGGCCTGCGCGAGCTGGTCGTCGCGTCCTACCAGGCCGCGTCCGGCGCGGGCCAGGACGGCATCGACCGCCTCTACGCCGAGGCGGCGGCGGTGGCGGGCAAGCAGGTCGGGGAGCGCGCGGGCGACGTCCGCGAGGCCCTGGCCGACCTGCCCGGCGACTCGCCGTTCCCGGCCCCGCTGGCCTTCAACGTCGTGCCGTGGGCGGGCTCGCTCAAGGAGGACGGCTGGGCCAGCGAGGAGCTGAAGGTCCGCAACGAGTCCCGCAAGATCCTGGGCATCCCGGACCTCAAGGTCTCCGCGACCTGCGTCCGCGTCCCCGTCGTCACCACCCACTCGCTGGCCGTCCACGCGACCTTCGAGCGCCCGGTGACCGTCGCGGAAGCCCACAAGGTCTTCGAGGCCGAGCCGTCGGTGGTGTTGGTCGACGACCCCGCCGCGGGCAAGTTCCCCACCCCGCCGACGTCGTCGGCGGCGACCCGACCTACGTCGGCCGGGTCCGCCAGGCGCTGGACTTCCCGAACACGCTCGACTTCTTCGTGTGCGGCGACAACCTGCGCAAGGGCGCGGCCCTCAACACCTACGAGATCGCCGAGGCCCTCGTCAGCTAGTGCGGTGACCAGCGGGCGCTCCTCCGGTCGGAGGGGCGCCCGCTTTCGCTCGCCCCGTGTCGGTGGTTGGTGGTGTCATCGGAGGTATGCGGCAATACCGGGCGGTGTTCGCCCTCCCCGGGGTCCGCGCCCTCATGGTCGTCATGTTCTTCGCCCGCGTGCCGATGACCGCGGGCGCGATGGTGCTCACCCTCCACGTCGTGGAGGGCATGGGGCGCGGGTACGGCGCGGCCGGGCTGGTGGCCGCGGCGGCCACCATCGGCATGGCGGTCGGGTCGCCGACCATGGGCGGCGTGGTCGACCGGCGCGGGCTGCGGCGGATGCTGGTCCTGGTCACCGTCGGCGAGACGCTGTTCTGGGCGACCGCGCGGTTCCTGCCGTACCCGGTGCTCGTGGCGGCGGCGTTCGCGGGCGGGCTGCTGATGGTGCCGGTGATGTCGATCGGCCGCCAGGCCATCGCCGCGCTGGTGGGCGAGGACCTGCGCCGCACCGCGTACTCGGTGGACTCGGTGTCGGTCGAGCTGACGTACATGATCGGCCCGGCCGCCGCGGTCGCCCTGGTCACCCAGGTGTCGACGACCGCGGCGATGACGGCGATGGCGGCGGGGGTCTGCGCGGTCGGCCTGGTCCTGTTCTGGATGAACCCGCGGGTGCGCGCCGCGGACGAGGCCGACCAGCCGAAGGTCCCGCGCCGGGAGTGGCTGACCCCGCGCCTGCTCGGCGTCCTGGCGATCGGCGCGGGCGCGGTGTTCGTGCTCGCGGGCACCGAGGTCACCGCGCTCGCGGCGCTGCGCGAGACGGGCCAGCTGGAGTGGACGGGCGTCGTCTACGCGGTGATCTGCGTGTCGTCGGCCACCGGCGGGCTGGTTCACGGCGCGGTGCGGCGGTCGCTGCCGCAGATGACGTTGGTGGTCCTGCTCAGCGTGCTGGTGATCCCGGCGGGGCTGCTCGGCGGCGCGTGGTGGCTGCTGGCGCTGGCCCTGGTGCCGACGAGCTTCGTGTGCGCGCCGACGATCGCGGCGACCGGCGAGGAGGTCGCGCGGCTCGCCCCGCGGGCAGCCGAGGCGAGGCCACCGGCCTGCAGTCGTCGGCGTTCACCCTCGGCGCCGCGGCGGGCGCGCCGGTCGTCGGCTTCGTCGTCGACCACGGCTCGCCGGCCTGGGGCTTCGCGGCCGCGGGCGCGGGCGGCCTGCTGGTCGCGGTCGTCGCGTTCGCCCTGGCCAGGACCAGGCCCGCGCCGCTCTCCGCGCCCGCGGAGGCCGCGGCCTGATATCGGCGGCCGATATCGGATCACGTTATCGGCGGGCGAGGGCGAGGCCGGTGCGCAGCGCGCCGCGGCCTCGGCGGTGGCCTCGCGGAAGCGCGTGCCGAGACCGAGGAACGTGATGTAGCCGTGGATGAGGTCGCGGTGGCGGCGGACCGTCACCGGGACGCCCGCCGCGGCCAGCGCGGCGCCGAACGCCTCGCCCTCGTCGCGCAGCGGGTCGAAGCCCGCCGTCGCCAGGTAGGCGGGCGGCAGGCCGGACAGGTCGGTCGCCAGCAGCACCGAGAAGCGCGGGTCGGACCGCAGGTCGACCTCGGGGCAGTAGTGGTCGCAGAACCAGTCCATGTCCGCGCTGCTCAGGAAGAAGCCGTCGCCGAACAGCTCCCGCGACCGGCGGCGCACCGTCGAGTCGACGCCCGGGTAGATCAGGAGTTGGAACGCCGGGGCCGGGCCGCCGTCGCGGGTGGTCACCAGCGCGGTCACCGCGGCGAGGTTGCCGCCCGCGCTGTCCCCGCCGACCGCGATCCGGTCCGGGTCGACGCCGAGGTCCGCGGCCTTCGCGTGCGCGTGCCGGAACGCGGCGACCGCGTCCTCGACCGCGGCGGGGAACGGGTTCTCCGGGGCGAGCCGGTAGTCCACCGACAGCACCTTGACGCCCGCCTCGCGCGCCAGGTACCGGCAGGTGTTGTCGTGGCTGTCGAGCGTGCCGAGCACCCAGCCGCCGCCGTGGTAGTAGACGAGCAGGGCGTCGGTGTCCTCGTCCGGCGTGTACAGCCGCGCCGGGACGCCGTCCAGCTCCAGCGCGCGCACCGCCACCGGCTCGATCGGCGGGCCCGACGCCAGCGGCACCGCCCGCGCCATCCGCGCCCGCGCCTGCTCCGGCGTGCCGCGCACGAGTTCGTGGTCGGCGAGCTTGTCGAGCAGCAGCAGGAGTTGCGCGTCCAGCGCCAGCTCCTGCCCATCGATGCGGACCGGCGGGCCCGCGATCAGGCGTTTCACCGGCGTCGGCAGCCCGAACACCGCGCGCGCGAAGCCCGCCTGGACGGGGATGGGGACCCGGTTCATCAGCTTCGACATGACCGGCACGTTACCCGCTGGTAGCCCCTGGCGGTAACCAGCCTCACACGACTGGACCTCCACCGCGATGGAGGTCGTACCGTGCGGTGACCGGTGAAAGGATGGACGGCGTGACGGTTTCGGTGGTCGGCATCGGCGGGTCGCTGCGCGCGGACTCGCAGTCCGAACGCGCCCTCCGCCTGGCCCTGGCGGGCGCGGCCGAACTCGGCGCGAAGACCACGGTGCTCTCCGGCACCGACCTGGTCCTCCCCTTCTACGACCCGTCGCTGCCCGACCGCTCCGACACCGCCCGCCGCCTGGTCGACGAACTCCGCGACGCCGACGGCGTCATCCTCGTCTCCCCGGCTACCACGGCACCGTGTCCGGCCTGGTCAAGAACGCCCTCGACTACGTCGAGGACCTCCGCGGCGACCCCCGCCCCTACCTCGACGGCCGCGCCGTCGGCTGCGTCGCCACCGCGTCGGGCTGGCAGGCCAGCGTCACCACCCTGACCGCCCTGCGCTCCATCGTCCACGCCCTCCGCGGCTGGCCCACCCCGCTCGGCGCGTCGGTCAACAGCGCCGAGGTCGTCTTCGACGCCTCCGGCGGGTGCTCGGACCCGCAGGTCGCGAGCACCCTGCGCACCATCGGCCTGCAGGTCGCCGAGTTCGCGCTGAGCCGCTAGCGCAGCTTCAGCGCCCGCAGCGCGAAGTAGACCTCGATCGCGGACTGCTTGATCGTCTCCGCGACCACCAGCGAGCCGTGCCCGGCGTCGTAGCGGTAGGTCTCGTACGGGGCGCCGCGCTCGGCGAGGCGGTCCAGGTAGTTGTCGATCTGGCGGATGGGGCAGCGCGGGTCGTTCTCGCCCGCGAGGACCAGGACCGGGGCGCGCACCTGGTCGACGTAGGTGATCGGGGAGCACTCGACGTAGCGCTCGCGGACGTCGTCGGGGAGCCACCGAACAGGGCGCGGTCGAAGGCGCGCAGGGGCTCCATCTCGTCCTCGTACGCGGCCAGGTAGTCGGCCACCGGGACGCCGGAGACGCCCGCCGCCCACCGCTCGGGCTGGGTGCCGAGGGCGAGCAGGGTCAGGTAGCCGCCCCAGGACGCGCCGTTGACCACGCAGCGGGCCGGGTCGGCGAGGCCGGAGGAGACCGCCCAGTCGTGCACGGCGGCGACGTCCTCCAGCTCGGTCAGGCCCGGCCTGCCCTCGATGGCGTCGCGCCACGCGCTGCCGTAGCCGGTGGAGCCGCGGTAGTTGACGTGCACGACCGCGAACCCGGCGTCCAGCCACAGCGCGCGGTACGCGGAGAAGCGGTCCTCGTCGGCGGCGTGCGGGCCGCCGTGCAGGCTGAAGACCGTGGGCAGCGGCCCGTCGCCCTCCGGCCGCGCGACGAGCGCGTGCACGGTGCCGTTCGGGGTCTCGACGAACTGGTCGACCAGCGGCAGCGACCGGGGCGCGCGGTCGCCGGGCGGGGCGAGCAGCACGCGGTCGGTGGTGTCGGTGAACAGCGCGCGCACGACGCTGGCCTCCTCGCCGGAGGACCAGGAGTACTCGACGGTGCCGTCGGGCCGGGTGTGCGCCGACCCGATCGTCCCGGGCGGTGTGTCCAGAGTGGACAGAGTGCCGGACGCGATGTCGTAGCGGTGCAAGGTGTTGCGCGCCTGGTGGGTGTGCGCGATGAGCAGCGCGCTGCCGTCGAGGTACCAGTCCGCGGAGACCTCGCCGGGCAGGTCGAGCACGATCTCGGTCTCGGAGTCGGCGGCGACGTCCCAGATCAGCAGTTCCTCGCGGCCGCGGCGCTCGTGCGCCACCAGCAGCCGCTGGTCGCCCGCGACCGGGCTGAACGCGATGCCGTCGAGGCCCTTGCCCTTGCCGTCCCACTTCTCGGCCACGGTCGACCCGTCGGCCACCGAGAGCACGCGCAGCGCCGGGTGCCGGTTGTCGCCGTGCTCGGAGTGCGCGATCGCCAGCAGGGTCTCGTCCTCCGAGAGCGCCGCCACGCCGCCGTCGTGCTCGTCGCGGTAGATGACCTCGGCGTCGCCGTGGCCGCGGGTCAGGTAGATCGTGGTGCCGTCGTCGTCGGAGACGCCCGCCGCGCACACGTCCTCGCCCAGCGACAGCCCGGCCGGGTACCCGGCGGGCACGCCCGGCAGCCCGATCTCGGCCTCGTGGCCCGCGGGGCGCCCCGCGAAGTGCTCCCGCCGCCACACGCCGAACTCGTCGCCGTCGGTGTCGTCGAACCACCACACGTGCTCGCCGTCGGGGGAGACGGTGGCGTGCAGCGTGCCGTTGGGCCGGTCGGTCACCCGGCGGTGGGTGTCGGTCGAGCGGTCCCAGGCGTAGACCTCCCACACGCCGCTGGCGTTGGAGACGTACACCGTGCGGTCGGGGGCCTGGCGCGCCCAGTCCGGCAGCGTCACCCGGGCGCGGTGAACCGGGCCCGCCAGCGGGCTTCGGCGGCGTCGTCGGCGAAGAGCCGGTCGGGGACCTCGGCAGCGGGGTGAGTGTGGGTCACACCGCGATCCTGCCAGGCCCGACGAAAAGCCCGGGAGAGGATGGCGCGCGCCGGTCCCCCGGTTCTACGGTGTCGGGGTGACCTGGAAGATCGAAGTCAGCGCCGACCGCTGCATGGCCTCGGGCCTGTGCGTCGCCACCGCCCCCGACCGCTTCGTCCTCGACGGCTCCGCCGCCGCCCCGACCCCGGCCGAGGTCGACCCCGACGAGAACGTCCTCGACGCCGCCGAGAGCTGCCCCGCGCTGGCCATCACGGTCACCGACGAGGACGGCCGGGACCTACTCGCTTAGCGGCTGTTTCTGTCGTACCCCTCGGATAGCGTTTCCCCTGGTGGAGCGCCAATTCCGAGGGGAGAACGGCATGGCAGCCACGTTGGGGGCGTTGACCTTCGCCGAGTACGCGACGGGGTCGCGGACGCGGCGGACGGAGATCGTCGCGACCCGCCGCATCCCGCCCGAGGACTACGTGGGGGCCCAGTACTACGCCCCCTCCTCGAGGCGATCCCGGTCGCCCTGGCGTCGATGGACCCGGCCGCGGTGTTGACCGTCGCCGCCCAGGGCCTCGAGCTGAGCGGCCAGGAGCGCGCGTACGCCGAGGCGAGCGCCGGGCTGCTGCGCTGGTGGCGCCGCGCGTCGGGCGTCGTCGTCCCGCGGGGGAGTCGGTCATGGAGACCGGCGGCCTGCGCATCGACGTGACCCCGCACCTGGCCTACCGCACCCGCACGGGCACCGAGGTCGCCCTGTTCCACCTCAAGGAAGCCGAGCTGACCCGCGACACCGCGATCGCCGCGGCCCGCCTCCTCCAGGTCTGCATGCTCGACCTCCTCCCCGGTGCCACCCCGGTCGTCGTCGACGCCCGCCGCGCCAAGACCCACCGCATCCCCACCCAGACCAACCTCGTCAAACTCGACGCGTGGCTGGCCTCACAGGCCACGGCGTACATGAAGCACCAGGCGACGACGCCGTGAAACGCGGAAGGCCCTGTCCACAATGGACAGGGCCTTCCGCGTCTGTCGGGGTGACAGGATTTGAACCTGCGACCTCTTCGTCCCGAAGGCAAATCGCGGCGCCCTTGGTCAGCCTGTTCGCGCTGATCAGGGGCGCTTAGGCGTCCGTGGGTGTTCGCGGACGTACCTGCCCGTTCTGCTCCGTAGACATGCAGTTGGACATGCAGCCTGGTCCTGGCGCCCACGGCCTGTCCGGCGTCTGCCGCGCTCTAGCTGCAACAGAGGGGGCAGGTCGCTTCCGTCGCCCCGGGAGACATGGAGACATAGAAAGAGAGGGGAGGGGGACAGGGGGGACAGCAACACCCCACGCTGTCCCCACGCGTTTTCGCAGGTCAGGCAAGCTAGGGGGACAGGGGGGACAGGGGGGACAGCTAGATGGGGACTCCCTGCCCCCAGCCTGTTACAGCCTCACCGACGAGCCGCGAACCAGGACCGCACTCACGGCTTGGCCCACCCTGTCAACTAGATCTCTCGACGCCGATCGGCCCGATGTCGACTCGCTGCACGTCCGAGCAGGAAGCGAAGACAAGCCCAACCATCAATAGGGCGCTGGTGAGTACGAACGCTAGCCGTCGGCGGATCCACGCGCCCTCGGACAAGATCCGATAGACGAGTGCCGCCCACGTCTGCGGATCCGCACGTCGATGGCTCGGGTGTTCTCTGATTGGGCGTCGTCTGCGCCAAGACGCTAAGCTCATCTGGCGTTCCTCTCCGACTTGGCTGGTGGGGGCGGTTCGCTCGGCGGCCCCCTGCTCCAACAGGGGGCCGCTTTTTGTTGTCCCTGCGGGACATCAACGCGTGCGGTCGACCGTATGCGGCAGCACCAGATATCGGCAACTCGACACACTCGCCGCTGAGTAGTCGAACCGTCACGGAATGTAGATCGCAGGCTTACGGAGAGACGCAACGGAAGTCAGCGGGCCGCGAATGCGCAGCGTGACGGAATTGCGCGTAGGCGTGTCGTGAGTGACTTAAGACACTCGGTAACGCGTCGTACGTACGTGAGAGCTATCTGTGTTCAGAGTGCAGGGCGGTTGGATCTGACCGTGGTCGGGCATCCCCACCTCCATCTTCACAGCCGCGTGCGTGCGAGCCCGTCAGCAAGGGCGTACATGTCCTCAAACACGACCGCGGCCCCAGCATCCTCGAATTGCTCGCGCTTTCCGGGCTTGTTCGCGTAGGCCAAGCATGGGGTCCCAACGATCGCCGCAACCTCAAGGTCTGTGCTCGTGTCGCCGACGAACGCAGCATTCCCTGCCGCTACACCGAGCACTTCAAGCGCCTGCCGCATCGGCCAAGGGTGCGGCTTCATCAACTCGGGGCGGGCCGGTTCTCGCCCGACGATCACCTTGACCGCGTCTGGCATCTCCGCCCTGTCGAAGAAGGCTCGAACCGCGTCAGCGGAGTTGTTGCTCACCACTGCTGGTGTCCGGCCGCTAGCAATGCAGGCCCGAAGCGCATCAAGTCCCCCGGTGTTGGCGTTGAACAAGCAACGGCGGTCAACTCTGCCGCAATCAATGCACGCTCAACCTCCCAAAGCGTGCTGTGCGGGAACGTCTGCGCCGTTCGGAGAACCTCCAACGGATCGTCGCTATCGACTGAAATTCCGAGTAGACCCTCCAGGCTACGCGCAACGCGCCATGCCGGGTGTCCTGCAAATACATCGCACAAGGGGCCGTCGAAATCGAATATGATGACACTCGCTTTGGCTACTGTTCGTGCGATCTCGCCATTGCTCACAGGGCGTACTCTTTCGCGACACTGTTCCATACGCTATCGAACCAGGACTGCGCTTCGGACACATACTGTGTAGGTATGGCATCAGGGTCCTCGGTCGCGGCCCAGTGAAAGAGAGTGGCGTCCTTGCCCATGGGGTCGAAGATCTCTACCGGCTCGCCTTTGATCGCAACGGAGTGCCTGACAACGGGGTAGAATCCGAAGAACGCTTCCGTCCTGTTCAGTAGGTACAGCTTGAATAGCGGTGACGTCTGGAAAACGCGAACCTCGGCGCGACCGGCCTCAATAAGCTTGAGGGCTGCCAGTTCCTCTACCGCATCCGCTATGGACTGCGTGGACCGCGAAACGATTCGACTCATGCGTTTGCGAACTTCGGACGAATCGGTTCCGCCGCCTTCGGCTAGCGAGGGGAGGCCAATCGACTGGCTCAAGTCCGGAAGCAGGATTCGGATAGTCACGCTCTTCGCGCCGATTCGTCCCGCGCGGATCTTGTCGAGCGGCTCTTGAACAACGCCGTGGAGCGTCTCTGCGGAGAACCCAGCAAAGTCGATCGAGACGTCACCGGACTCAAACGCCTGTTCCACATGTGGGCGCAACCCGACCGCGCGTTCGGTGCGTTGGCGGACGAACGTTCCCCTGCCCTGGCGGGTCACCACTAGCCCTTCGTCCCGAAGGACGCCCACGGCCTTCTGTGCGGTCATCGTGGCCACGCCGAAGCGCTCCGCAAGCTCGGTAAACGACGGCAGTCGATCGCCCGGCTCTAGCTTCCTGGTCGCGATGGCCGCCCGCAGCACGTGCGCCACCTGCTGAAACGGCGGTCGTGGGTCGTCCGGGTCCCGCTCAAGCTCTAGGGCATCCATGCGCCCAGCATACCCGACTCTGCTAGGCCACCTAGGTGACAACTAAGTCAGCTAGGTTGCACTGGTTGACACAGCTAGCTGACCTAGCTAACTTCGACCTCACCGACACGGAGGTGCGAAGTGGACAACCCCAATCACTACCTGGAGGGCCTCACCGAGGAGGCCGACCACTACCCCGATGGCCTCACCGAGGAGGCCATCGACCGCCTGATGGCGGAGGTGTTCTCGCAGGTGGAGCCGGTGCGCCCGCCGACGTCGCCGTTCGCGACGTCGGAGGACGCGCGCAGGCTGCGCCGGTCGGCGAACCAGCGGATGGCGCGGGTGGTCCGCGTGTTGCCGGTGGCCGCGGCGCAGATGACTGAGCCGGACGGGCGGGCCGCGTGATGGCCGCGACCGTGGTTCGTCTGCCGTGGAACGGCCAGCACTGGCCGGGCCGCGTGGTCGACGGTGTCCCGACGTTCGGGTTCCGGTCGGCCCCGCCCGGCCTGGCGACGCGTCGGCAGCTCCGGGCGCGCGGTTTGTGCCCAGGTGGCCGGGACTGGGTGGCGCAGGTCCGGTGGCGCGGTGGGCGCCGGTGGGCCGCGCTGTACCTAGTCGACCAGGCGGTGGAGTCGCCGGGCGCGACCACGGCGCAGCTGATCTCGCTGTGGAAGGCGCAGCGGGTGCTGCGCACGTGCACCGAGTGCGGGCTGCTCGCCCCGTACCGGCTGCCGAAGTTCAACGGCCGCCGCTGCTGGCCGTGCCGACCAGCGCGACGACGGGGAGGCCGCGTGATGGCCGTCCCTCAGAACGTGATCAACCCCCGGACCGGCGTCTCTCCCGCCAAGAAGGTTCGCCGGGCCGGGGTTCCCAACCACCACATCAGCAGTGGAGAGGTACCGATGGTATCGGCACTGATCACCCCCGAGCATTTCCCGACGCCGGAGCTGGCGTTGCGGGCCGGGGTCGACCACGACACGATCCGCGCGTTCGCGGCCTTGCAGGCCGAGGCGGCGCAGGCGCTGTTCGAGCGGCTGCACCGCAACGCCGCCCCGGACGCCCCCGAGGAGAACCGATTCGCCGCGGTCGCCGACGCCTACGTGCAGGCGCTGGCGTGGCGCTACAACCTGGCCCGCACCGGTTCCATCGTGGGCGGCACGGGCGCGGTCGACGGCACCAACGCCGACCGGTTCCGCACCCCGATCACCGACGACTCCCCGAACCTGGACCGCATCGGCCGGATCGGCCGGTTCCGCGACGACTCCGTGTGGAACCCGCTGACCCGCACCTACGTCGGCGGGACGGACACGCCTGCGTCCCGGATCGCCGCCGCCTACGGCCGCGCCGCCGAAGCCCGCTTCGCCGTGGAGTGCCCGTCCGGTGACGTGCTGGTCAACACCGTCACCTTGCCCGACGGCACCGTGGTCACTGGCAACCGCCTTATCCGGGGGACGCCGCCCGGCAGGCCGGTGCCGACCTCGCCGCGAGGGTCGCCTCCGCGGGCTCGACGCGTCCGGCATGGAGACCGGCGGTGACCCGATCTACATCGTGACCGCCGACCGGGCCGACCGCGAGCGGATGCGCGTCGCGGCGTTCGAGGTGCTGGCCGCCGACTGGTTCGACATGGCGGCGTGGTGGCAGTCGGCGTTCCTGACCTACCAGGCCCCCACCTACAAGAAGGGCAGCGACGCGGGGCACCGGGTGTTCCTGGTCGCCACCGGCTTGTGGCGGCTCGACTACGTCCCCGACCTGCCGCACGACATCGACCTGCGGTGCATGGTGCTCGGGCAGACCGCCGCCACCGTCACCCCGCTCGTGTGCGGGGGTGCCGCGTGAACCACCACCACGTCAACCACAACGACGACTTCACCGCCGGTGCCTGCCGCTGCAACGGCACCCTCCACACCTTCGGCGACCCCTCGTGCGACGCCGCCGGGCGGGGTGAGCGGTGATGACCCTGCTCTGCGAGATCGGCGACCTGATGGCCGCCCGCCCCAACCCGGTCGCCCCGCCCGACGTGGTCGCGGACTGGTTCGACCGCAAGGCCAGTGTGCTCGACGCCATCGCCGCCGACGACCTCACCACCACCGCGCAGAGCGCCACCGCCCGCGAGTGCGCCGCGCTCGCCCGCGCCCGCGCCCAGGAACTGCGTCAGGGAGACCACCGATGACCAAGAACATGACCCACGACGGGAAGCGGTCGTGGTGGGACGGAAGCGTGACCACGGCGTGCGGGCAGAAGTGGCCCAAGGGGCAGGGGCAGCACCTGTGGTTCGTCTCCGTGAACTGCCCGATCTGCCTGGCGATCAGGAAGCGGGGGAAGCGGTGAACGCGATCGTGGTGATGGTGTTGGCGCTGCTGGCGTTGGCCGCGGTGGTGCTGCTGTGGAAGGTGCTGCTGGTTGCGGCCGGGATCGGCGGGGCGCAGTGGGCGGTCGTGTCCATCGTGGACGACGCGGCCGTGCACGTGGTCGTGTTCGGGTTGCCCGCGCTGCTGGTCGCGCTGGTCCTCTCGCGTGGTGTGCCGTCGCGGTTGGGCGGCCCGGTGAGCGGTCTGCGTGGCCGGAAGGTGGTGGCGGCATGACCAGCGCCTACCCGACCCCGGTGGACACCCTCGCGGACAAGGTCCGCGCCCTGGCCGTGGAGCTGGGGAGATCCTCGCGCAACCAGGTCATGAAGACGTTCAAGGTGGGCGCGCCGAAGGCGTCCGCCGCGCTGGACCTGCTGCGCACCGAGCACCCGGCGGCCGACCGCGACGAAACGCCGTCGACGACCGGCGTGACGGAACCCACCAGGTCCGTTCCGTCCCCGACCACCGACGCCCCCGCCCCGGCGGACCCGGTCGGCCCGGCCCGGCACTTGCACGCCGTGCCCGCCGACGACACCGAGCCCGACCAGCCCGCCTCGGCCACCGGCGCCGACGACGCGTCGCCCGTGTCCCCGCAGTCCACGACGGGCGCGGACCCGGGCACCGTCGCCGCGGCGGGGGACCGGCCGCGCAGGCGGGTGCGGTCGCACCGCTGGGCGCTGCTGCTGATCGCCGCGGGCGCGTTCGTGGCGATCTGGGGCGGCTGGGTCGGGCTGGGCAAGCTCACCGGGTTCGGTGAGATCGCCCTGCTGCCCGGGATCGCCGACGGGTTCACCGTCGACTCGGCCATCACCCTGCCGTTGGGCATGGAGGCGTACGCCGCCTACGCGCTGCGGGTGTGGCTGTCCGGGGCGACTCCGTTGCGGGCGCGGCGGTTCGCGAAGTGGTCGACCATCGCCGCGCTGACGTTGGGCGCGGTCGGGCAGGTGGCCTACCACCTGATGACCGCGGCGCAGGTGACCGCGGCCCCGTGGCCCATCACGACGTTCGTGTCCTGCCTGCCCGTGGTCGTGCTCGGCTGCGCCGCGGCGCTGACCCACCTCACCCACGACGACACCGAGGAGGCGACCCGATGAGCACCACGACGCTGCTGTCCGCGCCCGACCCCGACGAGCGGGACGCCACGGTCGTGCCGTTCCCCACCAACCCCGCCACGACCAGCGCGGACACCGCGACCCCGGCGCCCGCCGAGGAGACGTCCGCGGGCACGTCGATGGAGCCCGCCGGGCCGGTGCTGGACGGCGAACTCGTCGACGACGACCAGCCGGTGCGGTTGGTCGACGCCGCCGACCAGGCCGCGCCGGGGTCGTGGCTGGACCGGATGCGGTCGGCGGAGCGCGCCCCGATCATCCCCGAGTACCTGCGGACCCTGGCCGCAGCGAAGGCCACCGCGAAGTGGACCGCGACGCACTACGCCCACAAGGCCGGGTACCACGCGGCCCGGACCCCGCTGTACGCCTCGAAGCTGATCGTGCGGTCCCCGGCGGGTCTGCTGCTGCTGGCCGCCGCGGTCGGGCGGTGGGTCTCCGACGCCGAAGGCCGCGCGGTCCGCCGCGCGGCGGCCCGGTCCGAGGACGCCCACCAGTACATGGCGCTGGCCGCGCACCGGGACTCCCGGGTCCGGTTCCGCACGCTGCTGCTGCTGGTCGGCATGTCGCTCGGGGTGCTACTGGTGATGCTGCTGCCCACGGTCGCGCCGTGGTGGGTGACCTGGGTCTGCGGTGCGGTTGCGCTGGGCATTCTCGGCAAGCTGGGCACCCCGGCGGACAAGCCGGTCGCCGGGCGCGCGGTCACCGAGGCCCGGGTGCAGAAGCTCACCAGCGACGTCGTCGAGCGGGCGCTGTCCGTGCTCGGCATCGCCGGGATCAACCAGGCGATGAGCAAGAACAACCGGGCGATCGGGTTCACCGCGCCCATCACCCGCGACGGACCCGGGTGGCGCGCGGACGTGGAACTGCCCGCCGGGGTCACCGCGGCGGAGGTCGTCGAGCGCCGCGAGAAGCTCGCGTCCGGGCTCGGGCGTCCGCTCGGGTGCGTGTGGCCGGAGGGCAACGCCGCGGTACACCCCGGTCGCCTGGTCCTGTGGGTGGGCGACCAGGACATGAGCAAGGCCAAGCAGCCCGCGTGGCCGCTGCGCCGCGGTGAGGTCATCGACCTGTTCAAGCCGCAGCCCTTCGGCACCGACCAGCGCGGCAAGTGGGTCGAGATCACCCTGATGTACATCGCGGGGATCATCGGCGCGGTCCCGCGCATGGGCAAGACGTTCACGCTGCGGGAGCTGCTGCTCATCGCCGGGCTCGACCCGCGCACCGAGCTGCACGCCTACGACCTCAAGGGCACCGGCGACCTGTCGCCGCTCGCGCCGGTCTGCCACCGCTACCGGGCCGGGGACGACGACGAGGACATCGCCTACGCACTCGCCGACCTGCGGGAGCTGCGCGAGGAGATGCGCCGCCGCACCAAGGTCATCCGGGAACTGCCCAAGGACCTGTGCCCTGAGTCCAAAGTGACCAGTGAACTCGCGTCGAAGAAGTCCCTGCGGCTGCACCCCATCGTGCTCGGGGTCGACGAGTGCCAGGTGTGGTTCGAGCACCCCAAGTACGGCGAGGAGATCGAGGAGATCACCACCGACCTGGTCAAGCGCGGCCCGGCGACCGGGATCGTGGTCCTGCTGGCCACGCAGCGACCGGACTCCAAGTCCATCCCCACGCAGATCAGCGACAACGCCATCCTCCGGTTCTGCCTGAAGGTGGCCGGGCAGGTCCCCAACGACATGGTCCTGGGCACCTCCTCGTACAAGAACGGCGTGCGCGCCACCACGTTCTCGTTCAGCGACAAGGGAATCGGCATCCTCAAGGGCGACGGCGACGAACCCCGCATCGTCCGCGGCGTCTACATCGACGCCCCCGGAGCCGAGAAGATCGTGGCCAATGCCCGCGCCGCCCGCACCGCCGCAGGACGGCTCACCGGCTACGCCGCCGGACTCGACGCCGACGTCGACCAGCACGACAGCTCCACCATCCTGCACGACATCCTCGCCGCGATCGGCGACACGGACAAGGCGTGGTCCGAGTCCATCGTGGACCGTCTCGCCGAACTGCGCCCCGCCGCCTACGGCGCGTGGGCCGAACTGCCCACCGGCAGCGCGAAGGCCACCCAGCTCGCCGCCGCGCTCAAGCCCTACGGCATCGCCACCGCACAGGTCTGGGGCACCGACCCCACCACCGGCAAGGGCGCGAACCGCATGGGCGTCAAGCGGCAGTGGATCGCCGACACCATCAACGGAAAGTAACCGCACGGGCCGCGGCCCCCGCCGCGGCGGGTGGCTCTGGGTCTAGAGCCCGACCCGTCTAGACCTAGAGCCCCCTCTAGACACCTCCATAAGCCCTGATCAGCCCTCTAGCCCCTAGAGGCGTGGCTCAGTGCGCCCAAGAAACGGCCCCGGGAGCCCTCGTGACCCCCTCCGTCGACCTCACGACCGTTCCGCTCATCCTCCTCGCGCTGTTCACCCTCGGTTACGCCGCCACCTGCGCGGTGTGGCCGTTCAAGCACTGCCGACGCTGCCGCGGCACCGGCCACCACCGCTCCCCGTTCCTGCGCGCCTACCGACCCTGCCGCCCGTGCCGCGGCACCGGGATGCGCACCCGCTGGGGCCGCCGCGCCTACAACGCCACCACCCGCGCCGCCCGCGCCATCCGCCGCAACCACTGACCACCAAGGGGACACGACATGTGCCGCAGCCACCGCCGCTGCCCCAACGCCCGCAGCGCCCGCGCCCGCGCCTTGAACACGGCGAACAAGCGGGTCGAGCGCGCCCGCCGCGCCGTGCGTTCCGCACGCGCCGCGGGCAACCCGGACACCATCGCCGCCGCCGAAGCCTGGTTGCAGGCCGCGCAGGCCAACCGCGCCGCCGTGGACGCCGCCCACCCCGTCCCGCAGACCGGGGGACACGACACCGCCCCCACCAATAACACCCCCGACACCCCCACCGCGGCGCAGGACGACCAGCAGGGCACCGAAACCCGCGTCCCCGGCCGGACCGGCGGCATCGGGACGATCAACGCGACCGGCAGCGTGACCGTCATCGACGGCAACACCGGGGAGACCCTGCGCTACACCGCGGGTCCCGGCGGGGACACGACCGGCGGCGGCATCACCGTCACCGACGGGCAGGTCTGGGTCAACAACAGGCGCGTCCGGTGAGGACACACGCCCAGCGCAGCACGGGGACACGACACGCCGCCCGGGAGGGACACGACATGCCCACGACCTCGCCGATGCTCGCCGCCGCGCTGGACCACGCCGGGCGCGGGTGGCCGGTGTTCCCGATGGTGCCCGGCGGCAAGGCCCCGCGGTCAAGAACTGGGAGCAGCGCGCCACCACCGACGTCGACCGCATCCGCCGCTGCTGGTCGGCGGGGCCGTACAACGTCGGCATCGCCACGGGCCCGGCCGGGCTGGTCGTGGTCGACCTGGACACCGCCAAGCCCGACGACGACCCGCGCCCGCCGCGGTGGGACCTGCCCGGCATCGGCGAGGGGTTGGACGTGCTCGCGGTCCTGGCCGACCGGCACGGGCAGCCGGTGCCGCTGGACACCCACATGGTCGGCACCCCGTCCGGCGGGCTGCACCTGTACTTCACCGCCCCGCCCAGGGTGCGGCTGCGGTGCACGGCGGGGGAGCGCGGCAACGGGCTCGGGTGGAAGGTCGACACCCGAGCCTGGGGCGGCTGCGTCGCCGCGCCCGGCTCCCTGGTCGACGGCAGCCCCTACACCGTCCACCCCCGCCCGGTCGCGCCGCTGCCCGCCTGGCTGGCCACGCTGCTGACGCCCAAGCCGCTCCCGGCGGCACCGGCCGCGCCGATCCCGCTGCGCCACGGCACCGACCGCCGCGCCCGCTACCTGCGCAACGCCATTGCCGCCGAAGTCGCCCGTGTCGAAGGCGCGACCAAGGGGCAGCGCAACCAGGCCCTCTACACCGCCGCGGTCGCGCTCGGGCAGCTCGTCGCCGGGGGTGCGCTCACCGAGACCGACGTCCGCGCCACCCTCCTGCGGGCCGCAGCCGCCCACCTCGCCGTTGGCGCGTACAGCCCGCACGCCGCCGACGGCACGATCACCAGCGGCCTGCGCGCGGGTGCCCGCCGTCCCCGGCAGGTGGCCGCGTGAGCACCCTCGCCGACTCCGACCAGATCCAGGTGTTGTCGCTGTTCTCCGGGATCGGTGGCTTGGAGTTGGGGTTGGAGTGGGCGGGGATGCGGGTGGTGGGGCAGGTCGAGCAGAACCCGTTCTGCCGGGCGGTGTTGGCCCGGCACTGGCCGGAGGTACCGCGCCATGACGACGTCCGCACCGCGCCCGCCTGGTGGGCCTCCCAGCCCCGACCCCGGGTCGACCTGGTGTGCGGGGGTTCCCGTGCCAGCCGGTCAGCGTCGCCGGACGCGGCCTGGCCCAGGACGACCCCGGTGGCTCTGGGGGCGATGGTCGAGGTCATCGACGCCGTCCAGCCGGAGTGGGTCGTGTGGGAGAACGTGCCCGGCCTGCGCACCCGGGGACTCGACATCGTCCACGCCGACCTTGTTCGACGCGGCTACCAGCACCGCGTCGGCTACGCCACCGCTTGTGCGGTGGGTCGACCACACGTGCGGCGACGCCTGCTCGGAGTGGCCCACGCCGACCGCATCCATGGGACGCCACGGCTGGGGACTGGGCAGCAAACCTGGCCGCTACAGCCCAGCCACCGAACGACGGGTCCGCGAGTACATCGAGACCACCAGGACTTGGCGGCCGACACCGGAGCACCTGGAATCGCTGATGGGCTTCCCGCGGGGTTGGACGTCGCTCGCGTCACCGCTCTCGGCAACGCCGTCGTCCCCGGCATCACCGAGCACATCGGACGGCTCATCGTCGCCGCCCACCACGCCCACCACGGAGAGGCAGCGTGACCCGATGAGCGCCGTTGTCCGACCCTGCGCCCCGACGACCCGCCCACGGCACCGGCGCCCGCGCTGCGCACCGCGTGGACCGCCGATGAGCTGATGGCCGCCGACTTCCCCGAACCCAAGTGGGCTGTGCGCGGGGTGATCTGCGAAGGCGTCAACCTGATCGCCGGGCCGCCCAAGGTCGGCAAGTCGTGGCTCTCGCTCGGGCTCGGGCTCGACATCGCCGCCGGGAACCCCGCCTTCGGCAGCATCGCCACCGACCCCGGCCCCGTGCTGTACCTGGCGTTGGAGGACACCGCGCGGCGGTTGCAGTCCCGCATGGGCAAGCTGCTGTCCGGTCGACGCGCGCCGCGCGGGCTGACGTTGGCCACCGAGTGCCCGCCGCTGGCCGAAGGTGGGGACAAGGCCATCGCCGGGTGGCTCGACCGCCACGACGACGCCCGCATGGTCGTTATCGACGTCCTGCAGAAGGTCCGCGGTGGGGAGAAGTCGGCGAGCAGCCAGTACGCCGCCGACTACGCCGCCATCGGGCGCGTCAAGCGCATCGCCGACCACTACGGCATCGCCGTCCTGGTCGTCACCCACGTCCGCAAACAGGGCGCGGACGACTTCCTGCAAACCGTGTCCGGGACCAACGGCATCGCCGGGGCAGCCGACGCCGTCCTGGTGCTCGACCGCGCCCGCGGCAACGCCGACGGACACCTCCACGTCACCGGCCGCGACGTCGAAGAAAACGAGTACGCGCTGGCCTTCGACCCCGCACACGGCGCGTGGACCATGCTCGACGGCCCCGCGATCGACCACATGGTCAGCGACACCCGCGGAGCGATCCTGCGCTACCTGCGCGAACACCAGGGCACCGGCCCGAAGACCATCGCCGCCGCCACCGATCAGCCCTACGACAACGTCAAGCGCACGTGCGCGCGGATGGCCGACGCCGGTCAGCTCACCCGCGACGGCACCGGCCGCTACTTCGTCCCCATCCCCAACGGGGACAACGGGGACACCGCCCACCTGTCCCCCCTGTCCCCGCTGTCCCCTCACGACCTCTGACCAGCACAAACAAGAGGGGACAGCCCAGCCCAGAGCTGTCCCGCTGTTCCCCGAGGAGGACCCATGCCCGTACCTGCCGACCAGACCCGTACGTCGGAAGGAACCCACGGTGACGGCCCAGCCCATCACCCCCGCCGCGGTACCCCTGCGGCACCTCTACCGCATTCCTGAGGCCATGCGGCTGCTCTCCATGAGCCGCACCGTTATCTACGAACAGATCCGGGCCGGGCGACTCCGCTCGGTCACCCAAGGCCGAACCCGGCTCATTCCCGCCAGCGCCATTGAGGACTACGTCCGAGTCCTGATCGCCGAATCGGAGGTGCACGTTGACCAAGCGGCGTGACCGCGGCGACGGCGGGCTGTACTGGAACGAGAAGCGCCAGCGATGGATCGGCTCGGTCACAGTCGGCTACACGCCTGCCGGTAAGCGAATCGTCAAATGGGTAAGCGGCAAGACCAAAACCGAAGCCAGCAAGAAGCTGCGGGGGCTAGTCCAGGACCACCGCGATGACGACGCCATCGAGTCCAACAACTACACCGTTGAGAAAGCGGTCCGGGACTGGCTCAAACACGGCCTGAACGGGCGAAGCCAAGAGACCGTCAGCAAGTTGACCAGCCTTGCCGACACGCACGTCATCCCCGACCTGGGCAGCAGGAAGCTGCGTACCGACCGGGCAGGCGGACGCAGCAACAACCTCACCGCCGACGACGTGGACGAATGGTTGTTGAAGAAGGCGCAGGCGGTTTCCAAGCGCACCTTGCAGGACCTGCGCGCGATTCTGCGCCGCTCGATTAACCGCGCGGTCAAGCGCAACAAGGTCAAGCGCAACGTTGTGTTGCTCTGTGAAGACTTGCCGGACGGAAAGGTCGGTCGCCCCTCCAAGTCGCTGACGTTTGCGCAAGCAGAGGCTCTGGTGAAGGAAGCGGAGGCGGATGAATCGACCATGGGTGCGTACATTGTCGTGTCGTTGCTTGGGGAGTACGCACCGAGGAAGCGCGGCCGTTGTGCTGGGGCAACGTCGACCTGATCGGCAGGCCAGATGACGAGCCCACGATTCCGCCGCACGTTCAGGTTGTCCGATCCGTGCGGGCGAGCGGAGACACCAAGACGCGCAAGTCCCGCCGGTCGGTCGCCCTGGCACCTCGGGCGGTACGCGCGCTCAAGGCGCAGGCGGCTCGACAGAAGGCACTGTGGGACGCGGCCGGACGTCCCTGGGACAGCTCGGTTCTGGTGTTCGCGTCGGAGAGCGGAACCCAGATGGACGCGGCGAACGTGCGGCGCGGATTCCGGCGCATCGCCAAGCGGGCCGGGCTCGACGCGGGCGACTGGACGCCGCGAGAGCTGCGTCACAGCTTCGTGTCCCTGCTGTCCGACAGCGGTGTCCCCATCGAGCTGATCTCGCGCCTGGTCGGCCACAGCAGCACGGCGGTCACCGAGGAGGTGTACCGACACCAGATCCGCCCCGTGGTGCAGGACGGCGCGACTGCGATGGACAGGCTGTTCCCGGACTCCGCGGCGTAGACATGCAGTTAGACATGCAAGACGACTCAGGGCCGGTCCACGTCTACTGTGGACCGGCCCTGAGCTGGTCGGGGTGACAGGATTTGAACCTGCGACCTCTTCGTCCCGAACGAAGCACGCTACCAAACTGCGCCACACCCCGGTGGAACGTCAGGAAGTCTAGCGGACGCTCGCACGGGCTCCGAATCGGGCTCCCCTTGACGTCGCCGCGCCGTCCGCCGGGCGGGGGACGAGGGTGAGGAGGCTGGCCTCCGGGGGGCAGGCGAAGCGGACCGGGGCGTACGGGGAGGTGCCCAGACCTGCGGAAACGTGCAGCCACATGCGGGCGCCCCAGCGGGAGGCGCCGCGGGCGCGGCTGCGGTCGAGGTCGCAGTTGGTGACGATCGCGCCGTAGCCGGGCAGGCGGAGCTGGCCGCCGTGGGTGTGGCCCGCGAGGACGAGGTCGTAGCCGTCCTCGGCGAACGCGTCGAGCACCCGGGGCTCGGGCGAGTGGGTGACGCCCAGGCGCAGCGAGGCCTTGGGGTCGGGCTTCCCCGCGATGTCGCCGTAGCGGTCGCGGCGCAGGTGGGGGTCGTCGACGCCCGCGAAGGCGATCGGGCGGCCGTCGACGGTGAGGAGGCTGCGGGTGTGGGTGAGGTCGTGCCAGCCGCGCTCGATGAAGGCGGCGCGCAGGTCGCGCCAGGGCAGCGGGGTGCCGTGGATGCGCTTCTCGCTGGGGAACAGGTAGCGGGCGGGGTTCTTCGGCTTGGGCGCGTAGTAGTCGTTGCTGCCGAAGACGAACACGCCCGGGCGGTTGAGCAGCGGGCCGAGGGCGCGGACGACGGCGGGGACGGCCTGCGGGTGGGCGAGGTTGTCGCCGGTGTTCACGACCAGGTCGGGGTCGAGCCGGTCCAGCTCGGCGACCCAGCGCTGCTTCGACTTCTGCCCGGGCAGCATGTGCAGGTCGCTGATGTGCAGCACGCGCAGCGGGCGGGCGCCCTGGGACAGCACCGGGATGGTCGCCTCGCGCAGCGTCCAGCGGGTGCGTTCGTACCCGGCGGCGTAGGCGAGGGTGGCGGCGCCGAGCGCGGCGGCGCCGAGGACGAGGGACCGGGCAGACTGGCTCACACCCCCGAGGGTACGTCGCCGACCGAAACCGACGTGCGCCAGGCGATACCGTTGACGGCATGGCACAGCTCAAGGAGCGGTTGAAGGCCGACCTGACCACCGCGATGAAGGACCGGGACAAGACGAAGACGGCGACCCTGCGCATGGCCCTCGCCGCCCTGACGACCGAGGAGGTCGCAGGCGACGTCGCCCGCGAGCTGTCCGACGCGGAGGTCGAGCGCGTCCTCACCCGCGAGGTCAAGAAGCGCAAGGAGGCCGCCGACGCCTTCCGCGACGCGGGGCGCACCGAGCAGGCCGACCTGGAGCTCGCCGAGGCCGACGTCCTCGCCGACTACCTCCCCAAGCAGCTCGACGACGCCGAGCTGACCGCCCTGGTCGACGCCGCGGTCGCCGAGGTCACCGCCCAGCTCGGCGAGGCCCCGGGCCCCCGCCAGATGGGCCAGGTCATGAAGGCCGCCACCACCAAGGCCGCGGGCCGCGCCGACGGCAAGCGCATCTCCACCGCGGTGAAGGCCCGCCTGGCCGGCTGACTGCGAAGACGCGAGAGGGCCTTCCCAGTTCGGGAAGGCCCCTCTTCACGTCACGGGATCGGGTCGATCGTGATCGGTGGTCCGTCCTCGTCAGGCGGACCGCCGGGGTTGGTCGGGTCGCCCGGGTCGGGGTCGTCGCCGCCGCCCGGTGGGCGGCCGTTGCCCGGGTTGCCGCTGGTGGGGGGCTTGGTCGGGTCGGTGGTGCGGGGCGGCGGGACGTAGCCCGTGCTCACGTAGATGGTGATCGTCTCGCCCTTCAGGGCGGCGCCGCGCGGGGACTGGCTGACGACCGTGCCGCGGCGGGCCTCGGCGTTGCGGTCGACCGAGGTGACCTTGTAGCCGGCCTGCTCGAGGACGCGGGTGGCGTCCTCCTGGGACATGCCGACGACGTCCGGGACGCGGATGTCGTCGCCGCCCTCGACGTAGCGCTTGTCGGCCGGGGGCAGCGGGGCGTTCGGCTTGCCCTGGAGGATCTTGGTCATCGCCTGGTAGAACGTCCGCGCGGGCGCTCGGCCGCCGTAGATCTCGCCGTTGTCGCCGCACAGCCGGACCTGGCCCGGGCCGTAGTCGCAGATGCCCTGGGGTCGGGGGCTGTCGTTGGACACGACCACCGCGCCGGTGAGCTGGGTGGTGCCGCCGGTGAAGCCCGCGGACTTGAACGCCTGCGTGGTGCCGGTCTTGCCGATCGAGTGGCGGTTCCAGCCGTACTGGCTGGCGGCGCGGGCCGCGGTGCCGCCGGGCTCGTGGTCCTTGCCGAGGCCGTGCGCCAGGGTGTTCGCCAGCTTCGAGTCGACGGCCTGCTCGCAGGGCTGCTCGGTGTAGTTGAGCTTCTTGCCGTTGCGGTCCTTGACCTCGATCAGCGGGGTCGGCGGGCACCAGACGCCGCCGCTCATGATCGTCGCGCTGACGTTGGCCAGCTCGAGCGTGCTCACCGGGGCCGGGCTCAGCGTGAAGGACGCGTTGCCGAACGGGTTGCGGTCGGACGGCTTGAAGTGCTGGGCCTGGCTGAGCCGCAGCTCCGGGTTCTCCGCCTTCGGGTCGGGGGCCCGGCCGAGGGTGTTGGTCGCCAGCGTCTTGCGCAGGCCGAGGCGCTGCGCCATGTCGACGACGGCGTCCATGCCGACGCGCTCCTCGAGGATGACGAAGCCCGTGTTCGGCGAGGTCGCCAGGGCCTTCTGCAGCGTCATCTGCGCCGGGTAGCCGTCGTTGGCGTTGCTCAGGCAGTAGAAGCGGGTGTCGCCGTCGTCCGGGCGCGGGGTCGCCGGGCAGCGCTCCGGGTTGCCGCCGAGGAACTTGTTCGACACGTACCGCGCGGGCGTCTGGATCACGTTGTTGATCCCGCCGCCCTTCTCCAGGTACGCCGCCGCGGTGAAGATCTTGTAGATCGATCCGGCCCCGAACTTGTTCTCCACGCCGTACGGGTAGGGGATCGTCGTCTGTCCCTTGTCGCCGTTGAGGCCGTAGTCGCGGTTGGAGACCAGCGCGATGACCTCGTGCCGCTTGTTGCCCGGCCGGACGATCGCCATCGTGTTCGCGACGCCCTCGGTCCCCTTCGGCACCTGGGCCTCGGCGGCGTCCTTCGCCAGCTGCGTGGCGCGCCGGTCCAGGGTGGTCTTGATCGTGTAGCCGCCGGTGGTGATCTGGTCCGGCGTGAAGCCGATCTCCTGCAGGTAGACCCACACGTACTGGCAGAAGAAGCCGATCTCCGGGCCCGCGCCGACGCAGTTCGCCGGGGGCTTCTTCACGTCCGGGAGGATGCCCAGCGGGGCCTTCTTGGCCTCCTCGGCCGCCTCCGGGGACAGCTTCTGCGTCTCGACCATCTTGTCGAGCACCAGGTTGCGCCGGGCCAGCGTGCCCGCCGGGTTGCGCCACGGGTTGTAGAGCACGGGGTTGTTCACCGCGCCCGCCAGCAGCGCCGACTGGGCGACGGTCAGCTTGTCCGGGGTGGTGCCGAAGTACGCGCTCGACGCCGCGCCGATGCCGTAGACCTCGTAGGCGAACTCGACGACGTTGAGGTAGCCGGTGAGGATTTCCTCTTTGGACATCTTCTGTTCGAGCTGGATGGCGATGCGGGCCTCGCGGAGCTTCCGCGCGATGGTCTGCTCCTGGGCCTTGTTCTGCTCGGTCTTGTTGTCGCGGTTGACGACGTTGATCAAGTAGTTCTTGACGTACTGCTGGGTCAGCGTCGACGCGCCCTGCACGTCGCCGCCGGTCTGGTTGGAGATCGCCGCGCGGATCGTGCCCTTCCAGTCCACGCCGTGGTGCTCGTAGAACCGGCGGTCCTCGATCGCGACCAGGGCGGCCTTCATCGTCGGCGAGATCTGCTCGGCCGTGACCGGCAGCCGGTACTGGTCGTAGATCGTCGCGATCTGCTTGCCCTGGGCGTCGGTGATCTTCGTGACCAGCGGCGGGTCGGTGGCGACCAGGTCCGCCGACACGCTGTCGATGGTGTCGCTCGCCCGGTTGGACATCACCCCCAACGCCCCGACGATCGGGAAGAGCATGCCCGCGACGAGAACGCCGGCCAGCAGGCAGAGACCGAGTAGCTTCAGCAGGCTGTCTCCAACACGCACGGGGACCAGCGTACGCGTCACCCGGATGGATCACCGATCACTACGCACCCGATATTGACTTTTGGGTAACACATGTGAGCCCGGGTGTTCTCGATGGAACCGATGGTCGCTAGAGTCCGTCAACGTCTCACGACAGCGCTTCTCGCCGGACCGTGTATCTGCGGGACGGGAAGAAGCACCTGATACCGGGGGTATCGGGTTGATGGGTCGCGACGACGACAGGGGTGGGGGATACATGTATCTCGAAGCACAGGTCGACTGGCGGGTTCGCGCGACGTGCCGCGACGAGGACCCGGACGGGCTGTTCGTCCGCGGCGCCGAGCAGCGCAAGGCCAAGCTGGTCTGCGTGGCGTGCCCGGTCCGCACCGAGTGCCTCGCCGAGGCGCTCGACAACCGGATCGAGTTCGGCGTCTGGGGCGGGATGACCGAGCGCGAGCGCCGGGCCCTGCTGCGCAGGCGGCCCGAGGTCGACTCGTGGCGCGACCTGCTCGACAACGCCCGGCGCGAGCGCCAGCTCCAGGTGGGCTAGGCCCGCTTCGCGAGGCCTTCGCCGATCAGCCGCAGCCCGTCGAGGTCGTGGACGTCGGCGGGCATGGCGGGCACCTGGGCCCGGGCGACGCCCGGGTGCGCCTTGGTGAACCGGGCGATGAGCCTGCGTTCCCGCTGGTCGAGGGCGACGCGGTCGGCGTGCAGCCGCAGCACCGCCGCGGCCAGCGGCGCGCTGCCCGCGCCCTCGAGGCTCTCCGCGGCGGCCAGGGCGCGCGGGGCGGGTAGATCGGCCAGGACGGGGTGGGTGCGGTTGACGACCAGCCCGGCCAGCGGCATGGACTCGGCTTCCAGGCGCTCGACGAAGTAGCTGGCCTCGCGCAGCGCGTCCGGCTCGGGCGCGGCGACCACCAGGAACGCCGTGCCCGACGAGCGCAGCAGCTCCGCGGTCCGCCGGGCGCGCTCGCGGAACCCGCCGAACATGCTGTCGAACGCCTGCACGAACGCGGACGCGTCGGTCAGCAGCTGGCCGCCGACCACGGTCGACACGGCCTTGGCGAACAGGCCGAACCCGGCGCTGACCACCTTGCGCAGCCCGCGCCCGCCCGCGCGGGCCGGACCCATCAGCAGCTTGATCATCCGCCCGTCGAGGGCCGTCGACAGGCGCTGCGGGGCGTCGAGGAAGTCCAGGGCCGACCGCGACGGCGGGGTGTCGACCACGATCAGGTCGTAGGCGCCCTCGGCGGCGAGCTGGCCCAGCTTCTCCATCGCCATGTACTCCTGCGTGCCGGAGAACGACGTGGAGATCGTCTTGTAGAACGGGTTGGCCAGGACCTCGCGCGCCCGCTCGGGGCCCGCGTGCGCCAGCACCATGTCGTCGAAGGTGCGGCGCATGTCCAGCATCATCGCGCTCAGCTCGCCCGCCGGGGCGAACCCGTCGACCTCGACCTGCCGCGGGGTGTTGTCCAGCTCCCGCAGGCCCAGCGACTGGGCGAGCCTGCGCGCGGGGTCGATGGTCAGCACGACGGCCTTGCGCCCGCGCTCGGCGGCGCGCACCGCGATGGCCGCCGCGGTGGTGGTCTTGCCGACGCCGCCCGAGCCGCAGCAGACGATCACGCGCGTGCCGGGGTCGTCGATCAGCTTGTCGATGTCGAGCACCTACCGGACCCCCTGATCGATGAGGGCCTCGGCCAGCTCGTACAGGGCGGCCGTGTCGACGCCGTCGACCAGGTCGGACAGCTCGACGGCGGGCAGGTCGACCTCGGCGAGCGCGGCCCGCGCCCGCTGCTCGGCCTGCACCCGCACGGCGTGCTCGACGGTCTCGGCGACCAGGCCGTCCAGGACGTCGTCGGCCAGCGCCAGCCCGGCGGCGGCGAGCCCGTCGCGGACCCGGCCCGCGTCGACCCGGCCGTCCGCGGCGGGGTGACCGAGCGGGCGGGCAGCCGCGGCGGGCGGACCCGGTTCAGCACGATCGCGCCCGGCCGCAGGTCGGCGCCGTCGAGCTCCTCGACCGCCTCGACGGTCTCCCGCACCGGCATCTCCTCCAGCAGCGTGACCAGGTGCACGGCGGTGTCCCCGGAGTGCAGCAGCCGCACGACGCCCTCGCTCTGGCCGCGGATCGGCCCGACCTTCGCCAGGTCGGCCATCGCGCGGGTGACGTCGAGGAACTTCACGATCCGCCCGGTCGGCGGCGCGTCGACCACGACCGCGTCGTAGACGTGCCTGCCCCGGTCGTCGGTGCGGGTGACGCACTCCTTGACCTTGCCGGTGAGCAGCACGTCGCGCAGGCCGGGCGCCAGCGTGGTGGCGAACTCGATCGCCCCCATGCGGCGCAGCGTGCGGCCCGCGAAGCCGAGGTTGTAGAACATCGACAGGTACTCCAGCAGCGCCGCCTCGACGTCGATGTGCAGCGCCCGGACCTCGCCGCCGCCCGCGGCGACGGCGACCTTCTCCTCGGAGTACGGCAGCGGCTGGGTGTCGAAGACCTGGGCGATGCCCTGGCGGCCCTCGACCTCGACCAGCAGCACCTTCCGCCCGCCGTGCGCCAGCGCCAGGGCCAGCGCGGCGGCCACCGTGGTCTTGCCGGTCCCGCCCTTGCCGGTGACCACGTGCAGCCGCGCACGGGCGATCTCATCGGTCCAGCCGACGACGGGAGAGGTCACCTGTTCAGGGTAAGTGCGGGGTTGACCGTCCCGCCCTGTGTGCTTCACCCCACCAGGGTGAGCACCGCGGCGGCCCCGCCCACCACGACCACCGCGCCCCACGCCACCGGCGCGGCCAGCACCGTGGCGGTCAGCAGGCACAGCAGGGCCAGCAGCGTCACCGCGACCGACCCGGCCATCGCGGTCGGTCCCGGCTTGCCGGTCCGGTCGCGGACCTTGGCCATGGTGAGCAGCACGAGCAGCAGGCCACCGGCCCCGAGCAGCGCGGTGGCGAAGATCCGCCAGCCCTCCATGCGACCACCGTAACTCCCCGGGTGATCCGCCCTGCCCTAGGCTGCCCGCATGACTCGTTGGGAGTACGCGACGATCCCGCTGCTGATCCACGCGACCAAGCAGATCCTCGACCAGTGGGGCGAGGACGGCTGGGAGCTGGTCACCGTGCTGCCGAACCCCACGGGCGAGCAGCACGTCGCCTACCTCAAGCGGCCGAAGGCGGCCTGATGGACGTCCGCGCGCGCTTGGCCGAGCTGGGGATCGCGCTGCCGCGCGTCGCCGCGCCCGCGGGTCCTACGTGCCCGCGGTCCGCACCGGCTCGCTGGTCTACACGGCGGGCCAGATCCCGCTGGTCGAGGGCAAGGTCGCGGCCACCGGCAAGGTCGGGGCCGAGGTGTCCGCCGAGGACGCCGCCGGGCTGGCCCGCGTCTGCGCCCTGAACGGGCTCGCCGCCGTCGACGCGCTCGTCGGGCTGGAGTCCGTGGTCCGGGTGGTCAAGGTCGTCGGGTTCGTGGCGTCGGCCCCCGGGTTCACCGGGCAGCCCGGGGTGCTCAACGGCGCGTCCGACCTGCTCGCCGAGGTGTTCGGCGAGGCGGGCAAGCACGCCAGGTCCGCTGTCGGGGTGGCCGAGCTGCCGCTGGGCGTGCCCGTCGAGGTCGAGCTGATTGTCGAGGTCGCATGAGCACCGCGGAGGACTGCCACGAGCTGCTGCTGCGCTTCGCGGGCCGCATCGGCGACCGCGAGCTGTGGCGCCTGCGCGACTGGGTCGCCGCGGGCGCGGTCGACGCCGTCGCCCGGGCCCTGCCCCTGATGCTGCTGCGCGAGCGGGTGGGCATCACCCCCGAGGAGTCGCGCCAGGTCGGGGCGATCCTGGTGCCCGCGGGCGCCGACCCGGAGCGGCTCAACGCCGTGCCGTGGGTGGACGACGTCCCCGAACTCGGCTACACCTTCACCGCGGAGTCACCGGAATGGGTGAGCCGGGGCGACTCGGTGGCCGTGGTGCTGGGCGCGGTGCTGCGCGGTCGGCCCGAGGTCGTCGAGGCGCGCACGAGCTGGCGGCGCGGCCGGGGCGGGGACACCCGGGTCGTGCTGGTCACCGTCGCCGAGGACGCCTGGGCGAGCGCGGTGCGGCTCACCGGCGAGCTGCAGCGGGTGCTGCGCGCGCTGGGCACCGACGAGCCCGTGGTCGAGGTCCTGGTCAGGGGCCGCGACGTGCCGAAGTACCACCGCGCGGCGCTGGCCGCGTCCGAGCCGTTGTTCGCGATGGCCCACAGCTAGTCCGCAGGACCCGGTCCGACACGAGGGAGGACGACCGTGACACAGGCAACGGCGGGGAAGGGGTCGGAGCGGACCGCGCTGCCGATCCGCGTCCACGACCTGCTGCTCGCGCTCGCGGGCAGGCTCGACGACGACGCGCTGGCCGAGGCCCGGGAGCTGGTCGCCGCCACCGAGGTCGACCGGGCGCTGGAGTTCGTGGTCGGCTGCCTGGTGGCGGGCCCGATCGCGCTCACCCCGGACGAGCACGCCGAGCTGCGCGACCTGCTGGCGTCCGCGCACTGCGACGGGGCCGTCGCGGTCCGCGTCCCGGTGTCGGACACCGCGGGCGCGCCGCACCGCTTCGTCGCGGGCCGCGTCGACGGCGTCGCCCCCGAGGAGGGCGTCGCCGAGGCCGCCGCCCGCGTGCTCGACGTCCTGCCCGACATCCGCGCCGTGTGGTCGGTATGGCGCACCACGCCCGCGGGCGCGGTGTCCGGGCCGGTCCCGCACCGCGTCGTGTTGATCGGCGTCGGCCCGGCCGGGTTCGCCCCGGCCACCGCGTACCGCGTCCAGCACGCGCTGCGCCGCGCGGGCCTGACCGCGTCGGTCGAGGTGCTCCGCGAGGGCGCCGACTACGGCGACTACCACCACGCCGCCGCGCGCTACGCGACCGAGGTCCCGGTGGACCGCGCGGTCCCCGCGCTGCCCGCCGCGACGCTGCCCCCGGCCCCGTCGGCGCCGTCGGTCCCGCAGGCCCCCGCCGCGCCCTCGGTGTCGGCCGCCCCGGTCGCCGCGCCGGTCGTCGAGCCGGAGCCGGAGTCGGGTCCGTCGTGGATGGAGGAGGCGGCGGCCCAGGCCGGGTCGTCGGACTCGCTCAACGACCACGAGCTGGACCTGCTGCGGCAGCTCCAGGAGGAGCTGGCCCGCCGCGAGCAGGCCGACGGCTCGACCCCGCAGTCCGCGGCCTGGCAGGGCGACCTGTCCGGGGCGGCGCACCCGTTCGACTGGCACGAGGCCAACACGATGGTCAACGGGGTCCCGCTCCAGCCGCCGGACCAGCGCCCCTAGACCGCGGCGAGGACGGCGGCGACGAGCCTGCTCAGGTGCAGGCCGCGCCGCACGTCCAGGTCGTGCTCGGGCGTGCCCTCCCGCACCAGCTCGGTGAACAGGTCCAGCGCGGCCGCGAACGCCGTGCCCGCCTCGGTGGCCCGGCCGACGACCTCGCGGTAGCCGGCGTCGCCGTAGACCGACACCTCGGTGATGGTGGGCCGCATCGGCAGCCGCATCGACAGCGACGCGGTGCTGGTCGCGCCGCTCGCGTGCCCGAGCACCACGTGCCACAGGTCGGGCTCGCGCCGGTGCGCGGACAGCACGGCGTCGACCGGCCCGAGCGCGGCGTCGAGCAGGTCGAGCACGTGCGGGCCGATGTCGGCCAGCGCCCCGCCCTCGACCCGCCACGCCGAGGTCGCGTAGTCCCCGCCGAGCAGCGCGCCCGACAGCCACCGCGCGCTGCCGCCCGCCCATCCGCCGTGCCGGTGGATGTCGTCGAGCCACTCGACGGTCTCCGGGGCGAACCGCCGCACGAGGTTGACCAGCGACACGACCCCCGCGTCCCCGATCACCCCCGCGAGCCGCTCGGCGTCGGCGGGCGTGGTCCCGACCGGCTTCTCCAGCAGCACGTGCTTGCCCAGCTCGACCGCCTGCAGGGCCATCGCGTCCTGCACGGCGGGCGGCACCGCGAACGCGACGGCGTCCACCTCGGACAGCAGCGCGGGGTAGTCGGCGAAGAACGGCGCCCCCAACCCGGCCGCGGCCTCGGCCCGCCGCGCCCACACCCCGGCGAACTCCACCCCGGGGTGCTCGGCCAGCCCCGGCGCGTGGACGCGCCGCCCCCACGGCCCCGCCCCGACCAACCCGACCCGCAGCACGTCGCCCATGGCGCACATTAAAGCCCGGCCCCGGACCGCCCGCGCCGACCGCTGCGTAGGGTCGGGGTGTGCGTGAACTGCCTGCCGAGCTGGTCCTGCCCGAGGGCTTCGTCCCCGAGGACCCGCCCGACCCGCCCGCCGTCCCGCGCGACGCCGCCACCGTGATGCTGGTGCGCGACACCGACCGCGGCGTCGAGGTGTTCCTCCAGCGCCGGGTCACGGGCATGGCCTTCGCCGGGGGCATGACGGTGTTCCCGGGCGGCGGCGTCGACCAGCGCGACGTCGACGCCGCGGTGGCCTGGCACGGCCCCGACCCGGACTGGTGGGGCCACCGCTTCGGCTGCGCCCCCGCCCTCGCCCGCGCCCTGGTCTGCGCCGCGGTCCGCGAGACCTTCGAGGAGTCCGGCGTCCTCCTCGCGGGCCCCGGCCCCGGCTCGGTCGTCGCCGACGCCCGCCCGTACCACGACGCCCGCGCCGCCCTGGTCGCCCGCGAGCTGTCCCTCGCCGACTTCCTCGCCGACGCGGGCCTGGTCCTGCGCGCCGACCTCCTCCGCCCGTGGGCGAACTGGGTCACCCCCGCCGAGGAACCCCGCCGCTACGACACCCGGTTCTTCCTCGCCGCCCTCCCGGAGGGCCAGCACGCCGACGGCGCCACGACGGAGGCCGACCGCGTCCACTGGCAGCGCCCCGCCGACGCCCTCGCCGACTGGCAGCGCGGCGACTGCGCCCTGATGCCCCCCACCTGGGTCACCCTCTCCGACCTGGCCGACCACGACACGGTCGCCTCCGCCATGGCCGCCGACCGCACCCTGGACAAGATCATCCCCAAGGTCGTCCGCGACGGCGGAGTAGTCCGCGTCGTCCTCCCCGAGGAGCGCTGATGACCCACCCCGCGTACGGCGTGCTCCGCCAGGTCACCCCTTCGCCGCGGTCCTCCTCGAGGACAACCCCGGCACCATGACCCTCGACGGCACCAACACCTGGCTCCTCCGCGCCCCCGACTCCCCGACCTGCGTAGTCGTCGACCCCGGCTACGAGGACGAACCCCACCTCCGCCGCGTCGTGGAAGCGGCAGGCGAGGTGGCAGCCATCCTCATCACCCACCACCACCCCGACCACGTCCAAGGCGCCCCCTGGCTGGCCCGCGCCACCGGCGCCCCGATCCGCGCCTGGAACCGCACCCTCTGCGCGGGCGAGGGCCCGTTGCGCGACGGCGAGGTCCTGACCCTGGCCGGCCTGGACCTGGAAGTCCGCCACACCCCCGGCCACACCGCCGACTCCATCTGCCTGACCATCGCCCACGCCGACCAGACGGCCGTCCTCACCGGCGACACCGTCCTCGGCCGCGGCACGACGGTCATCGCCCCGCCGGACGGCGACCTCGGCCAGTACCTGGCCTCCTCCGCCTCCTCGCGGCCACCCCGCCCGGCACGGTCGTCCTCCCCGGCCACGGCCCCGACCTCCCGGACCTGCCGACCACAGCCGCCGAGTACCTGTCCCACCGCGAACAACGCCTCGACCAGATCCGCGCGGCTCTGACCCACCTCGGCCCGAACGCCACCGCCCGCCAGGTCGTCGAGGTCGTCTACGCCGACGTCGACCAGTCCCTCTGGCCCGCCGCGGAGTGGTCGGTCCACGCGCAGCTCGCGTACCTCCGCAAGACGGCCTGAGGGGTGTGGAGGGCGGAACGGGAGCACCCCTCCGCTCTTCAGTTGTGGGCACGGTCGTTAGGCGGCTCCTCCGTTGTCGGGGCGGGTGATGGATGTCCAGGGCGCCGGGGCGAGGTGGTTGTCGCCGTCCGGTTGGGGTTATTGCCGCGGTGGAAGGAGCGGCATCATCAGGTACTTGAGGGGGACGTCCTCCGGGTCTGTCGACGTGATCACGGTGGCTCGCATGCCGGGCTGGATTGCCAGGCGGATGCGTTTGCCTGCGAAGGGGCGGAGGGCGTCGGTCAGGTAGCGGGATTGGACGGCGGGGCCGGTGCGGCCGCCCTCGACCGTGGCTTTGATCGACTCCTCGGCTTCGCCTGCTTGGGGGTCTGTGCCGCGGAGGCGGAGTTCGTGGTCGGCTACCTCTAACTGCAGGACGCCTCGGGCGTCGGTGTACAGGGAGACTCTGCGGGCGGCGTTGAGCAGGGAGTCGGCGTCCAGTTCTACCCAGGTGTCCATTGTGTTCAGGACGAGGCTCGACTCCGAGAGGAACACGCCGTCGAGGACGGCTGTCGTGACCGTGGTGTTGGCCCAGGACAGGGCGAAGCGGTTGGCGTCGACGGCCAGGGTGACGTCGCCGGTTGCTTGTTTCGCCACCTCGGCCAGGAGTTGGGCGGGGACCAGGACGTCGAGGTCCGCCACCGTGGCGGGGACGTGGGCGATGGCCATGCGGTAGCGGTCGGTGGCGCGGAGGACCAGGGCGTCGTCCTCGGCGCGGAGGCGGACGCCTGCGAAGACGGGGAGGGTGTCGTCTCGAGAAGCCGTGGCGGCCACTGTGGACAGCGCTCGTGCCAGCAACGCGCCCGCCACCGTGCCGCAGGGTGGGGGTGGGGCTGGTACGCCGGGGTGGAGGGCGGTGTCCAGGAGCGGGAGGGCGAAGCGGGCGCCGTCGGCGCGGATGGCCAGGCGGGAGCCCTCGACGACCAGGCGGACGTGGTCGGTGTCCAAGGCGCGGAGGGTCTCGGCCAGGGGTTTGGCGGGAACGAGAACTTCGCCGTCGGTGTGGACGAGGGCGTCTCGGGTGACGCGGGCGGTGCGTTCCCGGTCGTTGGCGGCGAACGAGACGCCCTCGGGGCCCGCGGTCAGGAGCAGGCCGCCGAGGACCGGGTCGGTGAGGCGGGTCGGGACGAGGCGGACGACGTCGGCGGCGGCGGAAGCGAGGGCGGTGGTGGTCGCGGTGAGATCCATGACCTCGAAGCTAACGCCGCCAGCCGACAGGCCGACGGAGTTGTCCACAGGCCCGGGAGTTATCCACAGTTCTGTGGACAACCCCTAGACAAGCGCGGGAACCGCCGCTACCGGCGCCGCGACCCGGACGGTGTGCCGACGCAGGTACACGACCAGCGCGATCAGCAGGCCCGCGACCGTCGCCGCCAGGTACGACGACCACACGCCCACGTGCTCGACGAGCTGGCCGCTGACCGACTGGCCCAACGCCAGCCCCAGCGTCACCGACGTGATCACCCAGCCGAACGCCTCCGTGATGGTCCCCGGCGGCGCGACCAGCTCCAGCGCCGCCGAGTGCGCGGTCGCCTGCGGCGTGACCAGCGTGCCGACGACCAGCAGCGTGAGCGCCAGGCCGACCAAGGACGTGGGGATCGCCAGCAGCGCGACCAGCACCGAGAACCCGGCCAGCAGCACCGGCAGCCGCAGGTGCATCGGCCGGGGCCACGGGCGCGTCCCGTAGTACACGCCGAACAGCACGGAGCTGACCGACCACAGGCCCAGCAGCAGGCCGCCCGCGGGCGCGTTGCCCGCCTGCGTCGCCGCCGCGGGCACCGCGACCTCGACGAACCCGATGGTGACGCCGAACCCGGCCGCCGCGATCGCGACCGTCTTCATGCCCGGGGACGACAGCGGGCCCAGCAGGCTGCCGCCGCCCGCCCTCGGCTCGGGCCGGTACCGGCGGATGGTCGGCGACAGCGCGAACGCCACCCCGCCGACGATCATGAACGCCGCGCCCAGGACCACGCCCGTGCCCGCCCACGGCGCCGCGACCAGCAGGCCGGACAGCGCCGGGCCGACGATGAAGAAGACCTCCATGCTGATCGCCTCGTACGAGTACGCGGCGGTCCGCACCGGCCCCGACGGCACCAGCCGCGTCCACATCGCGCGCGAGGCCGAGCCGATCATGGGCTCCGACGCGCCGATGGCGAACCCGAGCAGGACCAGCAGCCACGTCGGCGCGCCCGCCTCGACGGCCAGCACGCCCGCGGTCACGAACAGCGCGAACAGGCCGACGACGCCCAGCAGCGGGCGGGTCGGGCCGACGCGGTCCATCAGCCGACCCTGGCCGACGGACCCGATGGCGACGCCGACGAGCGTGCCCGCCGAGACCATGCCCGCGATCGCGAACGACCCGGTCGCGCGCTGGACGTACAGGAGCAGGGACAGGCCCACCATGGCGATCGGGAGCCTGCCCACGAGGGACGCGAGCACCGGTCCGCGCGCGCCCGGCGTGGTGAGGGCGGCGCGGTAGTCGGCGAGGCGGGCAGAGTGGGACATGCGTACCAGTATGCCCACTCTGGTACGCGCGTACCAGTAAATATCCGGTGGTTTCAGACACCCCGGCCGGTGGTAAGTCTCGATCGGATAACGGACGGTCGGATTTCGGGTGAACCGGCGCAACGCGACCAGGGTTCGTGAGTCCTTGAGGGTGAATGCGCTTGTTAACCAGGTGGGGTTTCGTGCGATGGTTCTTCCATAGCGCGTCACGTCCGGGTGGCCGAGCGCGATACGCCAACTGAAGAGACTCCCTCCGGCGAACGGGTTCGGGGCCTGCGGTCGGAGGGCGGGGAGCGTGGATCGTCGGGGGATGGTCCGCGCAGGCGAAAGGCCGGTGCGCCGCGTCGGGGGCGGCGCCCGGCCTTTCGTCTTGCACGCGAAAGGCCCGGTCGGATGACCGGGCCTTCGTCGTGGACGGGGTCTAGCGGGCGCGGCGCGCGAGGCGCTCCGGGTCCAGGATCAGCACGCTCTTGCCCTCCAGCCGCAGCCAGCCGCGGTGGGCGAAGTCGGCGAGCGCCTTGTTGACCGTCTCCCGGGAGGCGCCGACGTACTGGGCGATCTCCTCCTGGGTGAGGTCGTGGGTGACGCGCAGCAGCCCGGCCTCCTGGCTGCCGAAGCGCTGCGCGAGCTGCAGCAGCGCCTTGGCGACGCGGCCCGGCACGTCGGTGAAGATCAGGTCGGCCAGCATGCCGTTCGTCCGGCGCAGGCGGCGCGCGATGACGCGCAGCAGCTGCTCGGCGATCTCCGGCCGGTTGTTGATCCACTGGCGCAGCGCGGGCCGGTCCATGGTGACCGCGCGGACCTCGGTGACCGTGGTGGCGGTGGACGTGCGCGGGCCCGGGTCGAAGATGGACAGCTCGCCGAACATGTCCGACGGGCCGAAGATGCCCAGCAGGTTCTCGCGCCCGTCGGGCGACTTGCGGCCGAGCTTCACCTTGCCGGACAGGATGATGTACAGCCGGTCGCCCGGCTCCCCCTCCGCGAAGATCACGTGCCCCGCGGGAACTCCTGCGACTCGAGCGTTTGCGCGAGCGCCTCCGCCGCGGCCGGCTCGACCCCTTGGAAAATGCCCGCGCGGGCGAGGGTCTCATCCACCTCGGTCCTCCGTTTCCACCCCGACTCGCACAGACGCTGTGCGGCCGATCACCGCATTCAGTGTAGGGCCTGGCCAACTAACCCCTACACGCCGCGCCGTCAAGGTCCGTTGTGGAAGTCTCAACCAGGCCCAGCCGGAGAACCATAACGCCTAGTCACGAGGCCTGCGACCGCGCAGCTTCACCGCGCGCCCGCCGAGCCTGCGCAGCCGGAACAGCTCCAGCGCGCGGCCGATGCCGTGCCCGTACAGCGCCCGGACCTCGTCCGGCCGGGCCTGCTCCAGGAACTCCTCGACGTCGGTCTCCTGCACCGCCACGTGCCGGATGCGGGTTTCCACCCGCTCCATGAACAGCGCGAAGAACATGATCACCAGGGGTACCGCGAACACGAACCAGACAGCCATGTGTCGTCGATCCTCGCTCCCGGCCGAACCCGCCCGGTTCGGCTTCAGTGGTCTTGCTCGGTAGGACGTCCGGGGCACATCTCGGGTTGTGCGTCGGGCCGTAGGCTAGCGACGTGCCCCCGACCACCCGACGCCCGCCCCTGGCAGCCGCCGCGGTGGATGGCGAATCCAGTCTCTCCCTGACCCGGCGGGTCCGCCGGATGACGCGCGCGCTCGCCGAGGGCTTCCCGGACGCGCATTGCGAGCTGGACTTCACCACCCCGCTGGAACTCGCGGTCGCGACGATCCTGTCCGCGCAGTCCACCGACGTGCGCGTGAACCTCACCACGCCCGCCTTGTTCGCCAAGTACAAGACGGCCGCCGACTACGCCGGAGCCGACCGCGCCGAGCTGGAGGAGCTGATCCGCTCCACCGGCTTCTACCGCAACAAGGCGACCGCGCTGATGGGCCTGGGCGCCGAGCTGGTCGAGCGCTTCGGCGGCGAGCTGCCCGGAAACCTCGACGACCTGGTCACGCTGCCCGGGATCGGCCGCAAGACGGCCAACGTCATCCTCGGCAACGCGTTCGGCGTGCCCGGCATCACCGTCGACACGCACTTCGGCAGGCTCGTGCGCCGCTTCGGCTGGACCGAGCTGGAGGACCCGGTCAAGGTCGAGCACGCGATCGGCGCGATCGTCCCCCGCAAGGACTGGACGATGCTGTCGCACTACGTGATCTTCCACGGCAGGCGCGTCTGCCACGCGAAGAAGCCCGCGTGCGGGGCGTGCTTCCTGGCCAAGGAGTGCCCGTCGTACGGGACCGGCCCGACCGAGTTCGAGGCCGCGGCGAAGCTGGTCAAGGGCGAGGAGGCCGAGCACCTGCTGGCGCTGGCCGAGCGGGTCCGCGAGGGCTACCGGCCGGGTCGGTCGGCCGGGTGATCCCCGGGTGCGGTGGCTGGTCGTCGCGGTGGTCCTGGTGGCCGCCGCGCCGTCGCGCTGTGGCCGCGCGGCGACGACCCCGCCCCCGCACCCCGCCGCCGGGCCCGGACGTGCCCGCCGCCCGCGCCGCCGCCGCGCTGCCCGGGTGCACCGGCTCCGGACCCGGCCCGGCGCAGCTCCGCGGCGTCACCACGACCTGCCTCGGCACCGGCGAGCCCGTCGACGCGGCCGCCGCGCTGGGGGTCGGGACGTGCTGCTCAACGTCTGGGCGACCTGGTGCGCGCCGTGCCGCGAGGAACTGCCCGTGCTGGCCGAGTACGCCGCGTCCGAGGGTGCCGTCGACGTCGTCACCCTGGCCGTGCAGAGCCCCGAGGGCGACTCGCTGGTCCTGCTGCGCGACCTCGGCGTCAAGCTGCCCGCCCTGATCGACGAGGACGGCGCGCTGGGCCGGGCGCTGCGCGTGCCGGGCGCGCTGCCCGCGTCGTACCTGGTCAGCGCGGACGGGACGGTCGAGTTCATCAGCGACCCGCGCCTGTTCCGCTCGGTCGGGGACATCCGCGCCGCCGTGGAGAGGGGACTGCGTTGACGCACGGACCGCTGGTCGACCCCGGCACCGTCCCGGACTGGCTGCGCACCCTCGTGGTCGCCAGCGGCGAGGTCGACGTCGGCCTCTGGACCCGGTTCGCCGCGATCGGCGACGGCGCCCGCGAGGCCGCCGTGCTGGTCCTGCTCGGCGAGGACCCCGACCACGGCCCGGACGTGCTGCTGCAACTGCGCGCCGCGACCGGCGACACCCACTCCGACCAGGTGAGCTTCCCCGGCGGCAAGGCCGAGCCGGACGACGACGGCCCGGTCGGCACGGCGCTGCGCGAGGCGGTCGAGGAGACCGGCGTCGACCCGTCCGGGGTCCGGCCGGTCGCGCTGCTGCCCGCGCTGCACATCCCGGTCTCCGCCTTCGACGTCACCCCGGTGCTGGCGCACTGGGAGAAGCCCAGCCGCGTGTGGGCGGTCTCCGAGCGGGAGACCCAGGCCGTGGCGCGGGTCCCGCTGGCCCACCTGGCCGACCCGGCGAACCGGTTCCGGGTCAAGCACCCCTCCGGCTACGTCGGCCCCGCGTTCGCCGCGCCCGGCATGCTGATCTGGGGCTTCACCGCCGGTCTGCTGACGATGGTGCTCGCCGCGGGCGGCTGGCACCGCGACTGGGACGCGGGCGACGTGCGCGATCTTGACGTAGCGTGGCGCTCCGTCCGTCCACAGGGTCCGGAGGTCCGCGCGTGAACTGGGTCGACGTGCTGGTGCTGGCCCTGGCCGTGCTCGCCGCGGTGTCCGGGGCCCGGCAGGGCGTGGTCACCGCGCTGCCCGCGTTCCTCGGCGTGCTGCTGGGCGCGGTCGTCGGCATCAAGATCGCGCCGCTCGTGGTGGCGGGCATCTCGGCCACGCCGACCCGGGTGGCGTTCGCGGTGGCGATCTTCGTGCTGCTCGTGGCGCTGGGCGAGACGCTGGGCGTGTGGTTCGGCCGGACGCTGCGGCAGCGGATCAACTCGCCGAAGCTGGCGGGCGTGGACAGCGCGTTGGGCGCGATCGTGCAGGGCGCGGTCGTGTTCCTGGTGGCGTGGCTGATCGCGCTCCCGCTGACCACCGTCGGCGGGCTGCCCGCGCTGGCGTCGGCGATCAACAACTCCGTGGTGCTCGGCGGGGTCGACGACGTCATGCCGCAGGCCGCGCGCGGGCTCCCCGACGAGCTGCGCGAGCTGCTGGACGTCTCCGGCTTCCCGGCCGCGGTCGACCCGTTCAACCGGACCCCGAACCGCGAGGTCGCCCCGCCCGACCCGGCGCTGCAGGCCAGCGCGGTCGTGCAGCGGGTGCGCCCGAGCGTCCTCAAGATCAACGCCCGGGCGACCGCGTGCGAGCGCGCGCTGGAGGGCAGCGGGTTCGTCATCGCCCCGCACCGGGTGATGACCAACGCGCACGTCGTCGCGGGCGCGGAGGAGGTCAGCGTCGAGTCGGGCGACAAGACGCTGCCCGCCGAGGTCGTGCTGTACGACCCGCGCGTCGACATCGCGATCCTGCGCGTGCCGAGCCTGGCCGCCGACCCGCTGGACTTCGCCGGGTACGAGGTGGAGAGCGGCCAGGGCGGCATCGTCCTCGGCTACCCCCTCGACGGCCCCTACACAGCGGAGGCCGCGCGCGTGCGCGACCGCATCCCGCTGCGCGGACCGGACATCTACGACAGCCCGAACCCGGTCGACCGCGACGTCTACACGCTGCGCGCGAAGGTGCTCAGCGGGAACTCCGGCGGACCGCTGGTCGACGCCGACGGCGCCGTCCTCGGGGTGATCTTCGGCGCGGCGGTCGACGACTCGGAGACCGGGTTCGCGCTGACCGCGGCGGAGGTCCGCGAGGAGGTGGCCGCGCGCCGCGGCTGACCGAGCCGGTGTCGACGGGCCGCTGCTCGGGCTAGTGCGCCTTGAGGAACGCGGTGATCGCCGCGCTCGTGGCCGCCGGGTCCTCCTCGGGCGGCAGGTTCCCGACGCCCGGTAGCTCCAGGTGCTCCGCGGGCCCTTGAGCCAGGGCGTCGACGCGGTGCGGGTGTAGGGGAGCACGCAGGGGTCGTCGGCGCCGTAGAGCTGGAGGACGGGCGTGCGGATGGTCCGCTGCATGGCTTCGGTGTAGCGCCTGCCCTCGCTGCGGAACTGGGAGCGCACCGCCCACCGGTAGTACTCCAGCGCGGAGTGCGCGACGCCCGGGATCAGCACGGCCTCCTGGTACCGCGCGACGGCGTCGGCGAACGCGGGCGTGTCGCGCCAGCGGGGCCCGACCAGGCGCGGAACAGCGCGGGGACGGTGTCGGGGCTGCGCAGCCAGCGCTCGGGGGCGATCGGCACCTGGGCGCGCAGCATGGGGCTCAGCGCGCGGGCCTGGTTGCGGCCGCGGCCGCGCAGGGCGGTGCGGCGGGCCTCGTCGCGCAGGGCGATGGGGTGCGGCGCGGACACCGCGCTCACCGACGCGACGAGCCGGGGTGCAGCGCGGCGGCCGACCAGGCGAGCAGCCCGCCCCAGCCGTGCCCGACGAGGTGCGCGCGGGGCGCGCCGAGCGCCTTGACCAGCCCGGCGACGTCGCCCGCCAGCGTCCAGGCGTCGTAGCCGCGCGGGGGTTTGTCGGAGTCGCCGTAACCGCGCAGGTCGACGGCGACGGCGCGGAACCCGGCGTCGCCGAGCGCGGTGAGCTGCCGCCGCCAGGTCCACCAGAACCCGGCGAACCCGTGCAGCAGGACGACCAGCGGCCCGTCACCGGTCTCCGCGGTGTGCAGCCGGATGCCGTTGGCGTGCACGTCGCGGTGCGTCCACGGGCCGTCGATGCGGACCGCGGCGGGGTCGGGGGCGCGGTTCAGCCGTTGGCCCGCGGCTCGTCGGAGCCGCGGTTGCGCAGGGCCGCCGCGGTCTCCTTGACCGAGTCGATGGTCTTCTGCGGGGCGCGGACGGCGCGGAACTTCTTGTAGCCGAGGAACCCGAACAGGAACGCGAACGCCAGCATCAGGATGAAGACGAGGCCGAACGCGAGCGACCGCCACAGGCCGAGGTCGGCGAGCAGCTCGGCCAGCGCGAAGAAGAAGAAGAACGAGCTGTACAGCGCGATGACCAGGGCGACGATCCCGAAGACGCTGCCTTTGACGCCCTTCTTGACCTCGCGGGCGACCTCGGACTTCGCCAGTTCCACCTCCGCCCGCACGAGCGTCGACAGGTGCGTGGTCGCGTCCTTGACCAGGGCGCCGATCGACTGGTCAGCCGCGGCGATGGTCCGGTCGTCGGCCAGGGGGATGGACGGCACCGGGGGCAAGCCGTCGCGTTGTCCGTTTCCGTGTGCGCTGGTCACACGCGACATCGTGCCATGCTCCATTCCCGGGGCTTGGCAACCTCGATGATTATGAATCCGCGTGCGCTTTGCTGCGTTTCGCGAGCATTCCCGCCGCGAGGAGCGACGCGACGGCGGACGCGATCAGCACCGCGGCCTTCGCCAGCTCGGCGTCGGCGTCCGACAGCGACAGTTCGGCGATCAGCAGGCTCACGGTGAACCCGACGCCGCCGAGCATCGCGACCGCGCCCATGTCCCGCCAGGACAGCCCCGACGGCATCGCCGCGACCTTGAACCGCACCGCGAGCAGCGAGAACCCGACGATCCCGACGAGCTTGCCGACGACGAGTCCGAGCACCACGGCGAGCCCGATCCGCTCGGTGAACACCGCGCCCAGCGCGTCCGCGCCGATGGGGACGCCCGCGGCGAACAGGGCGAACACCGGGACCGCGACGCCCGCCGACCACGGCTGGAGCCGGTGCTCGAGCCGCAGCGCGGGGCCTCGCGCTCGCGCGGGTCCCTGCGGACCCTGGTCAGCAGGCCGAGCGCCACGCCCGCGACGGTCGCGTGGATGCCGCTGGAGTGGACCGCGACCCACACCGCGACCGCGAGCGGCACGTAGATCCACGCCGAGGTGACGCGCTTGCGCTGCAGGAACCAGTACAGCGCGAGCAGCGCGACCGAGGCGCCGAACGCGATGAGGTCGAACGCGGAGGTGAACAGGGTCGCGATCAGCGCGATCGCGCCGAGGTCGTCGACGACGGCGAGGCTGAGCAGGAACACCCGCGCGCTGCTGGGCATGTGCCGGGCGGTCAGCGCGAGCACGCCGAGCGCGAACGCGATGTCGGTGGCGACCGGGATCGGCCAGACCTGGCCCGCCCTCGGGTCGCCCGCGGCGATGGCGAACGCGAGCACCGCGGGCGACCATCCCGCCGAGCGCGGCGATCACCGGCAGCAGCGCGGCCTTGAACCGGGACAGCTCGCCGATCACCAACTCGCGCTTGAGCTCCAAGCCCACGACGAAGAAGAACAGCGCCAGCAGGCCGTCCTTGGCCCAGTCGCCGATGGTCAGGTTGAGGTGCAGGAACTCGGGGCCGACGCGGGCGTCGCGCACGTCGCGGTAGCTGTCGCCGATCGGCGAGTTGGCCCAGAGCAGGGCGACGCGGTGGCGGCCAGCAGCACCAGGCCGCCGGTGGTCTCGGTGCGCAGGTAGCGGGCGAACTCGGTCACCCTCGGCGTGCGGCGGTTCAACGGCGGCTCCGGCTCGGCG
>JBHTEY010000004.1:0-857500 GCA_042666155.1 Actinokineospora soli
GTCCGAGCAGGAAGCGAAGACAAGCCCAACCATCAATAGGGCGCTGGTGAGTACGAACGCTAGCCGTCGGCGGATCCACGCGCCCTCGGACAAGATCCGATAGACGAGTGCCGCCCACGTCTGCGGATCCGCACGTCGATGGCTCGGGTGTTCTCTGATTGGGCGTCGTCTGCGCCAAGACGCTAAGCTCATCTGGCGTTCCTCTCCGACTTGGCTGGTGGGGCGGTTCGCTCGGCGGCCCCCGCTCCAACAGGGGGCCGCTTTTTGTTGTCCCTGCGGGACATCAACGCGTGCGGTCGACCGTATGCGGCAGCACCAGATATCGGCAACTCGACACACTCGCCGCTGAGTAGTCGAACCGTCACGGAATGTAGATCGCAGGCTTACGGAGAGACGCAACGGAAGTCAGCGGGCCGCGAATGCGCAGCGTGACGGAATTGCGCGTAGGCGTGTCGTGAGTGACTTAAGACACTCGGTAACGCGTCGTACGTACGTGAGAGCTATCTGTGTTCAGAGTGCAGGGCGGTTGGATCTGACCGTGGTCGGGCATCCCCACCTCCATCTTCACAGCCGCGTGCGTGCGAGCCCGTCAGCAAGGGCGTACATGTCCTCAAACACGACCGCGGCCCCAGCATCCTCGAATTGCTCGCGCTTTCCGGGCTTGTTCGCGTAGGCCAAGCATGGGGTCCCAACGATCGCCGCAACCTCAAGGTCTGTGCTCGTGTCGCCGACGAACGCAGCATTCCCTGCCGCTACACCGAGCACTTCAAGCGCCTGCCGCATCGGCCAAGGGTGCGGCTTCATCAACTCGGGGCGGGCCGGTTCTCGCCCGACGATCACCTTGACCGCGTCTGGCATCTCCGCCCTGTCGAAGAAGGCTCGAACCGCGTCAGCGGAGTTGTTGCTCACCACTGCTGGTGTCCGGCCGCTAGCAATGCAGGCCCGAAGCGCATCAAGTCCCCCGGTGTTGGCGTTGAACAAGCAACGGCGGTCAACTCTGCCGCAATCAATGCACGCTCAACCTCCCAAAGCGTGCTGTGCGGGAACGTCTGCGCCGTTCGGAGAACCTCCAACGGATCGTCGCTATCGACTGAAATTCCGAGTAGACCCTCCAGGCTACGCGCAACGCGCCATGCCGGGTGTCCTGCAAATACATCGCACAAGGGGCCGTCGAAATCGAATATGATGACACTCGCTTTGGCTACTGTTCGTGCGATCTCGCCATTGCTCACAGGGCGTACTCTTTCGCGACACTGTTCCATACGCTATCGAACCAGGACTGCGCTTCGGACACATACTGTGTAGGTATGGCATCAGGGTCCTCGGTCGCGGCCCAGTGAAAGAGAGTGGCGTCCTTGCCCATGGGGTCGAAGATCTCTACCGGCTCGCCTTTGATCGCAACGGAGTGCCTGACAACGGGGTAGAATCCGAAGAACGCTTCCGTCCTGTTCAGTAGGTACAGCTTGAATAGCGGTGACGTCTGGAAAACGCGAACCTCGGCGCGACCGGCCTCAATAAGCTTGAGGGCTGCCAGTTCCTCTACCGCATCCGCTATGGACTGCGTGGACCGCGAAACGATTCGACTCATGCGTTTGCGAACTTCGGACGAATCGGTTCCGCCGCCTTCGGCTAGCGAGGGGAGGCCAATCGACTGGCTCAAGTCCGGAAGCAGGATTCGGATAGTCACGCTCTTCGCGCCGATTCGTCCCGCGCGGATCTTGTCGAGCGGCTCTTGAACAACGCCGTGGAGCGTCTCTGCGGAGAACCCAGCAAAGTCGATCGAGACGTCACCGGACTCAAACGCCTGTTCCACATGTGGGCGCAACCCGACCGCGCGTTCGGTGCGTTGGCGGACGAACGTTCCCCTGCCCTGGCGGGTCACCACTAGCCCTTCGTCCCGAAGGACGCCCACGGCCTTCTGTGCGGTCATCGTGGCCACGCCGAAGCGCTCCGCAAGCTCGGTAAACGACGGCAGTCGATCGCCCGGCTCTAGCTTCCTGGTCGCGATGGCCGCCCGCAGCACGTGCGCCACCTGCTGAAACGGCGGTCGTGGGTCGTCCGGGTCCCGCTCAAGCTCTAGGGCATCCATGCGCCCAGCATACCCGACTCTGCTAGGCCACCTAGGTGACAACTAAGTCAGCTAGGTTGCACTGGTTGACACAGCTAGCTGACCTAGCTAACTTCGACCTCACCGACACGGAGGTGCGAAGTGGACAACCCCAATCACTACCTGGAGGGCCTCACCGAGGAGGCCGACCACTACCCCGATGGCCTCACCGAGGAGGCCATCGACCGCCTGATGGCGGAGGTGTTCTCGCAGGTGGAGCCGGTGCGCCCGCCGACGTCGCCGTTCGCGACGTCGGAGGACGCGCGCAGGCTGCGCCGGTCGGCGAACCAGCGGATGGCGCGGGTGGTCCGCGTGTTGCCGGTGGCCGCGGCGCAGATGACTGAGCCGGACGGGCGGGCCGCGTGATGGCCGCGACCGTGGTTCGTCTGCCGTGGAACGGCCAGCACTGGCCGGGCCGCGTGGTCGACGGTGTCCCGACGTTCGGGTTCCGGTCGGCCCCGCCCGGCCTGGCGACGCGTCGGCAGCTCCGGGCGCGCGGTTTGTGCCCAGGTGGCCGGGACTGGGTGGCGCAGGTCCGGTGGCGCGGTGGGCGCCGGTGGGCCGCGCTGTACCTAGTCGACCAGGCGGTGGAGTCGCCGGGCGCGACCACGGCGCAGCTGATCTCGCTGTGGAAGGCGCAGCGGGTGCTGCGCACGTGCACCGAGTGCGGGCTGCTCGCCCCGTACCGGCTGCCGAAGTTCAACGGCCGCCGCTGCTGGCCGTGCCGACCAGCGCGACGACGGGGAGGCCGCGTGATGGCCGTCCCTCAGAACGTGATCAACCCCCGGACCGGCGTCTCTCCCGCCAAGAAGGTTCGCCGGGCCGGGGTTCCCAACCACCACATCAGCAGTGGAGAGGTACCGATGGTATCGGCACTGATCACCCCCGAGCATTTCCCGACGCCGGAGCTGGCGTTGCGGGCCGGGGTCGACCACGACACGATCCGCGCGTTCGCGGCCTTGCAGGCCGAGGCGGCGCAGGCGCTGTTCGAGCGGCTGCACCGCAACGCCGCCCCGGACGCCCCCGAGGAGAACCGATTCGCCGCGGTCGCCGACGCCTACGTGCAGGCGCTGGCGTGGCGCTACAACCTGGCCCGCACCGGTTCCATCGTGGGCGGCACGGGCGCGGTCGACGGCACCAACGCCGACCGGTTCCGCACCCCGATCACCGACGACTCCCCGAACCTGGACCGCATCGGCCGGATCGGCCGGTTCCGCGACGACTCCGTGTGGAACCCGCTGACCCGCACCTACGTCGGCGGGACGGACACGCCTGCGTCCCGGATCGCCGCCGCCTACGGCCGCGCCGCCGAAGCCCGCTTCGCCGTGGAGTGCCCGTCCGGTGACGTGCTGGTCAACACCGTCACCTTGCCCGACGGCACCGTGGTCACTGGCAACCGCCTTATCCGGGGGACGCCGCCCGGCAGGCCGGTGCCGACCTCGCCGCGAGGGTCGCCTCCCGCGGGCTCGACGCGTCCGGCATGGAGACCGGCGGTGACCCGATCTACATCGTGACCGCCGACCGGGCCGACCGCGAGCGGATGCGCGTCGCGGCGTTCGAGGTGCTGGCCGCCGACTGGTTCGACATGGCGGCGTGGTGGCAGTCGGCGTTCCTGACCTACCAGGCCCCCACCTACAAGAAGGGCAGCGACGCGGGGCACCGGGTGTTCCTGGTCGCCACCGGCTTGTGGCGGCTCGACTACGTCCCCGACCTGCCGCACGACATCGACCTGCGGTGCATGGTGCTCGGGCAGACCGCCGCCACCGTCACCCCGCTCGTGTGCGGGGGTGCCGCGTGAACCACCACCACGTCAACCACAACGACGACTTCACCGCCGGTGCCTGCCGCTGCAACGGCACCCTCCACACCTTCGGCGACCCCTCGTGCGACGCCGCCGGGCGGGGTGAGCGGTGATGACCCTGCTCTGCGAGATCGGCGACCTGATGGCCGCCCGCCCCAACCCGGTCGCCCCGCCCGACGTGGTCGCGGACTGGTTCGACCGCAAGGCCAGTGTGCTCGACGCCATCGCCGCCGACGACCTCACCACCACCGCGCAGAGCGCCACCGCCCGCGAGTGCGCCGCGCTCGCCCGCGCCCGCGCCCAGGAACTGCGTCAGGGAGACCACCGATGACCAAGAACATGACCCACGACGGGAAGCGGTCGTGGTGGGACGGAAGCGTGACCACGGCGTGCGGGCAGAAGTGGCCCAAGGGGCAGGGGCAGCACCTGTGGTTCGTCTCCGTGAACTGCCCGATCTGCCTGGCGATCAGGAAGCGGGGAAGCGGTGAACGCGATCGTGGTGATGGTGTTGGCGCTGCTGGCGTTGGCCGCGGTGGTGCTGCTGTGGAAGGTGCTGCTGGTTGCGGCCGGGATCGGCGGGGCGCAGTGGGCGGTCGTGTCCATCGTGGACGACGCGGCCGTGCACGTGGTCGTGTTCGGGTTGCCCGCGCTGCTGGTCGCGCTGGTCCTCTCGCGTGGTGTGCCGTCGCGGTTGGGCGGCCCGGTGAGCGGTCTGCGTGGCCGGAAGGTGGTGGCGGCATGACCAGCGCCTACCCGACCCCGGTGGACACCCTCGCGGACAAGGTCCGCGCCCTGGCCGTGGAGCTGGGGAGATCCTCGCGCAACCAGGTCATGAAGACGTTCAAGGTGGGCGCGCCGAAGGCGTCCGCCGCGCTGGACCTGCTGCGCACCGAGCACCCGGCGGCCGACCGCGACGAAACGCCGTCGACGACCGGCGTGACGGAACCCACCAGGTCCGTTCCGTCCCCGACCACCGACGCCCCCGCCCCGGCGGACCCGGTCGGCCCGGCCCGGCACTTGCACGCCGTGCCCGCCGACGACACCGAGCCCGACCAGCCCGCCTCGGCCACCGGCGCCGACGACGCGTCGCCCGTGTCCCCGCAGTCCACGACGGGCGCGGACCCGGGCACCGTCGCCGCGGCGGGGGACCGGCCGCGCAGGCGGGTGCGGTCGCACCGCTGGGCGCTGCTGCTGATCGCCGCGGGCGCGTTCGTGGCGATCTGGGGCGGCTGGGTCGGGCTGGGCAAGCTCACCGGGTTCGGTGAGATCGCCCTGCTGCCCGGGATCGCCGACGGGTTCACCGTCGACTCGGCCATCACCCTGCCGTTGGGCATGGAGGCGTACGCCGCCTACGCGCTGCGGGTGTGGCTGTCCGGGGCGACTCCGTTGCGGGCGCGGCGGTTCGCGAAGTGGTCGACCATCGCCGCGCTGACGTTGGGCGCGGTCGGGCAGGTGGCCTACCACCTGATGACCGCGGCGCAGGTGACCGCGGCCCCGTGGCCCATCACGACGTTCGTGTCCTGCCTGCCCGTGGTCGTGCTCGGCTGCGCCGCGGCGCTGACCCACCTCACCCACGACGACACCGAGGAGGCGACCCGATGAGCACCACGACGCTGCTGTCCGCGCCCGACCCCGACGAGCGGGACGCCACGGTCGTGCCGTTCCCCACCAACCCCGCCACGACCAGCGCGGACACCGCGACCCCGGCGCCCGCCGAGGAGACGTCCGCGGGCACGTCGATGGAGCCCGCCGGGCCGGTGCTGGACGGCGAACTCGTCGACGACGACCAGCCGGTGCGGTTGGTCGACGCCGCCGACCAGGCCGCGCCGGGGTCGTGGCTGGACCGGATGCGGTCGGCGGAGCGCGCCCCGATCATCCCCGAGTACCTGCGGACCCTGGCCGCAGCGAAGGCCACCGCGAAGTGGACCGCGACGCACTACGCCCACAAGGCCGGGTACCACGCGGCCCGGACCCCGCTGTACGCCTCGAAGCTGATCGTGCGGTCCCCGGCGGGTCTGCTGCTGCTGGCCGCCGCGGTCGGGCGGTGGGTCTCCGACGCCGAAGGCCGCGCGGTCCGCCGCGCGGCGGCCCGGTCCGAGGACGCCCACCAGTACATGGCGCTGGCCGCGCACCGGGACTCCCGGGTCCGGTTCCGCACGCTGCTGCTGCTGGTCGGCATGTCGCTCGGGGTGCTACTGGTGATGCTGCTGCCCACGGTCGCGCCGTGGTGGGTGACCTGGGTCTGCGGTGCGGTTGCGCTGGGCATTCTCGGCAAGCTGGGCACCCCGGCGGACAAGCCGGTCGCCGGGCGCGCGGTCACCGAGGCCCGGGTGCAGAAGCTCACCAGCGACGTCGTCGAGCGGGCGCTGTCCGTGCTCGGCATCGCCGGGATCAACCAGGCGATGAGCAAGAACAACCGGGCGATCGGGTTCACCGCGCCCATCACCCGCGACGGACCCGGGTGGCGCGCGGACGTGGAACTGCCCGCCGGGGTCACCGCGGCGGAGGTCGTCGAGCGCCGCGAGAAGCTCGCGTCCGGGCTCGGGCGTCCGCTCGGGTGCGTGTGGCCGGAGGGCAACGCCGCGGTACACCCCGGTCGCCTGGTCCTGTGGGTGGGCGACCAGGACATGAGCAAGGCCAAGCAGCCCGCGTGGCCGCTGCGCCGCGGTGAGGTCATCGACCTGTTCAAGCCGCAGCCCTTCGGCACCGACCAGCGCGGCAAGTGGGTCGAGATCACCCTGATGTACATCGCGGGGATCATCGGCGCGGTCCCGCGCATGGGCAAGACGTTCACGCTGCGGGAGCTGCTGCTCATCGCCGGGCTCGACCCGCGCACCGAGCTGCACGCCTACGACCTCAAGGGCACCGGCGACCTGTCGCCGCTCGCGCCGGTCTGCCACCGCTACCGGGCCGGGGACGACGACGAGGACATCGCCTACGCACTCGCCGACCTGCGGGAGCTGCGCGAGGAGATGCGCCGCCGCACCAAGGTCATCCGGGAACTGCCCAAGGACCTGTGCCCTGAGTCCAAAGTGACCAGTGAACTCGCGTCGAAGAAGTCCCTGCGGCTGCACCCCATCGTGCTCGGGGTCGACGAGTGCCAGGTGTGGTTCGAGCACCCCAAGTACGGCGAGGAGATCGAGGAGATCACCACCGACCTGGTCAAGCGCGGCCCGGCGACCGGGATCGTGGTCCTGCTGGCCACGCAGCGACCGGACTCCAAGTCCATCCCCACGCAGATCAGCGACAACGCCATCCTCCGGTTCTGCCTGAAGGTGGCCGGGCAGGTCCCCAACGACATGGTCCTGGGCACCTCCTCGTACAAGAACGGCGTGCGCGCCACCACGTTCTCGTTCAGCGACAAGGGAATCGGCATCCTCAAGGGCGACGGCGACGAACCCCGCATCGTCCGCGGCGTCTACATCGACGCCCCCGGAGCCGAGAAGATCGTGGCCAATGCCCGCGCCGCCCGCACCGCCGCAGGACGGCTCACCGGCTACGCCGCCGGACTCGACGCCGACGTCGACCAGCACGACAGCTCCACCATCCTGCACGACATCCTCGCCGCGATCGGCGACACGGACAAGGCGTGGTCCGAGTCCATCGTGGACCGTCTCGCCGAACTGCGCCCCGCCGCCTACGGCGCGTGGGCCGAACTGCCCACCGGCAGCGCGAAGGCCACCCAGCTCGCCGCCGCGCTCAAGCCCTACGGCATCGCCACCGCACAGGTCTGGGGCACCGACCCCACCACCGGCAAGGGCGCGAACCGCATGGGCGTCAAGCGGCAGTGGATCGCCGACACCATCAACGGAAAGTAACCGCACGGGCCGCGGCCCCGCCGCGGCGGGTGGCTCTGGGTCTAGAGCCCGACCCGTCTAGACCTAGAGCCCCCTCTAGACACCTCCATAAGCCCTGATCAGCCCTCTAGCCCCTAGAGGCGTGGCTCAGTGCGCCCAAGAAACGGCCCCCGGGAGCCCTCGTGACCCCCTCCGTCGACCTCACGACCGTTCCGCTCATCCTCCTCGCGCTGTTCACCCTCGGTTACGCCGCCACCTGCGCGGTGTGGCCGTTCAAGCACTGCCGACGCTGCCGCGGCACCGGCCACCACCGCTCCCCGTTCCTGCGCGCCTACCGACCCTGCCGCCCGTGCCGCGGCACCGGGATGCGCACCCGCTGGGGCCGCCGCGCCTACAACGCCACCACCCGCGCCGCCCGCGCCATCCGCCGCAACCACTGACCACCAAGGGGACACGACATGTGCCGCAGCCACCGCCGCTGCCCCAACGCCCGCAGCGCCCGCGCCCGCGCCTTGAACACGGCGAACAAGCGGGTCGAGCGCGCCCGCCGCGCCGTGCGTTCCGCACGCGCCGCGGCAACCCGGACACCATCGCCGCCGCCGAAGCCTGGTTGCAGGCCGCGCAGGCCAACCGCGCCGCCGTGGACGCCGCCCACCCCGTCCCGCAGACCGGGGGACACGACACCGCCCCCACCAATAACACCCCCGACACCCCCACCGCGGCGCAGGACGACCAGCAGGGCACCGAAACCCGCGTCCCCGGCCGGACCGGCGGCATCGGGACGATCAACGCGACCGGCAGCGTGACCGTCATCGACGGCAACACCGGGGAGACCCTGCGCTACACCGCGGGTCCCGGCGGGGACACGACCGGCGGCGGCATCACCGTCACCGACGGGCAGGTCTGGGTCAACAACAGGCGCGTCCGGTGAGGACACACGCCCAGCGCAGCACGGGGACACGACACGCCGCCCGGGAGGGACACGACATGCCCACGACCTCGCCGATGCTCGCCGCCGCGCTGGACCACGCCGGGCGCGGGTGGCCGGTGTTCCCGATGGTGCCCGGCGGCAAGGCCCCGCGGTCAAGAACTGGGAGCAGCGCGCCACCACCGACGTCGACCGCATCCGCCGCTGCTGGTCGGCGGGGCCGTACAACGTCGGCATCGCCACGGGCCCGGCCGGGCTGGTCGTGGTCGACCTGGACACCGCCAAGCCCGACGACGACCCGCGCCCGCCGCGGTGGGACCTGCCCGGCATCGGCGAGGGGTTGGACGTGCTCGCGGTCCTGGCCGACCGGCACGGGCAGCCGGTGCCGCTGGACACCCACATGGTCGGCACCCCGTCCGGCGGGCTGCACCTGTACTTCACCGCCCCGCCCAGGGTGCGGCTGCGGTGCACGGCGGGGAGCGCGGCAACGGGCTCGGGTGGAAGGTCGACACCCGAGCCTGGGGCGGCTGCGTCGCCGCGCCCGGCTCCCTGGTCGACGGCAGCCCCTACACCGTCCACCCCCGCCCGGTCGCGCCGCTGCCCGCCTGGCTGGCCACGCTGCTGACGCCCAAGCCGCTCCCGGCGGCACCGGCCGCGCCGATCCCGCTGCGCCACGGCACCGACCGCCGCGCCCGCTACCTGCGCAACGCCATTGCCGCCGAAGTCGCCCGTGTCGAAGGCGCGACCAAGGGGCAGCGCAACCAGGCCCTCTACACCGCCGCGGTCGCGCTCGGGCAGCTCGTCGCCGGGGGTGCGCTCACCGAGACCGACGTCCGCGCCACCCTCCTGCGGGCCGCAGCCGCCCACCTCGCCGTTGGCGCGTACAGCCCGCACGCCGCCGACGGCACGATCACCAGCGGCCTGCGCGCGGGTGCCCGCCGTCCCCGGCAGGTGGCCGCGTGAGCACCCTCGCCGACTCCGACCAGATCCAGGTGTTGTCGCTGTTCTCCGGGATCGGTGGCTTGGAGTTGGGGTTGGAGTGGGCGGGGATGCGGGTGGTGGGGCAGGTCGAGCAGAACCCGTTCTGCCGGGCGGTGTTGGCCCGGCACTGGCCGGAGGTACCGCGCCATGACGACGTCCGCACCGCGCCCGCCTGGTGGGCCTCCCAGCCCCGACCCCGGGTCGACCTGGTGTGCGGGGGTTCCCGTGCCAGCCGGTCAGCGTCGCCGGACGCGGCCTGGCCCAGGACGACCCCGGTGGCTCTGGGGGCGATGGTCGAGGTCATCGACGCCGTCCAGCCGGAGTGGGTCGTGTGGGAGAACGTGCCCGGCCTGCGCACCCGGGGACTCGACATCGTCCACGCCGACCTTGTTCGACGCGGCTACCAGCACCGCGTCGGCTACGCCACCGCTTGTGCGGTGGGTCGACCACACGTGCGGCGACGCCTGCTCGGAGTGGCCCACGCCGACCGCATCCATGGGACGCCACGGCTGGGGACTGGGCAGCAAACCTGGCCGCTACAGCCCAGCCACCGAACGACGGGTCCGCGAGTACATCGAGACCACCAGGACTTGGCGGCCGACACCGGAGCACCTGGAATCGCTGATGGGCTTCCCGCGGGGTTGGACGTCGCTCGCGTCACCGCTCTCGGCAACGCCGTCGTCCCCGGCATCACCGAGCACATCGGACGGCTCATCGTCGCCGCCCACCACGCCCACCACGGAGAGGCAGCGTGACCCGATGAGCGCCGTTGTCCGACCCCTGCGCCCCGACGACCCGCCCACGGCACCGGCGCCCGCGCTGCGCACCGCGTGGACCGCCGATGAGCTGATGGCCGCCGACTTCCCCGAACCCAAGTGGGCTGTGCGCGGGGTGATCTGCGAAGGCGTCAACCTGATCGCCGGGCCGCCCAAGGTCGGCAAGTCGTGGCTCTCGCTCGGGCTCGGGCTCGACATCGCCGCCGGGAACCCCGCCTTCGGCAGCATCGCCACCGACCCCGGCCCCGTGCTGTACCTGGCGTTGGAGGACACCGCGCGGCGGTTGCAGTCCCGCATGGGCAAGCTGCTGTCCGGTCGACGCGCGCCGCGCGGGCTGACGTTGGCCACCGAGTGCCCGCCGCTGGCCGAAGGTGGGGACAAGGCCATCGCCGGGTGGCTCGACCGCCACGACGACGCCCGCATGGTCGTTATCGACGTCCTGCAGAAGGTCCGCGGTGGGGAGAAGTCGGCGAGCAGCCAGTACGCCGCCGACTACGCCGCCATCGGGCGCGTCAAGCGCATCGCCGACCACTACGGCATCGCCGTCCTGGTCGTCACCCACGTCCGCAAACAGGGCGCGGACGACTTCCTGCAAACCGTGTCCGGGACCAACGGCATCGCCGGGGCAGCCGACGCCGTCCTGGTGCTCGACCGCGCCCGCGGCAACGCCGACGGACACCTCCACGTCACCGGCCGCGACGTCGAAGAAAACGAGTACGCGCTGGCCTTCGACCCCGCACACGGCGCGTGGACCATGCTCGACGGCCCCGCGATCGACCACATGGTCAGCGACACCCGCGGAGCGATCCTGCGCTACCTGCGCGAACACCAGGGCACCGGCCCGAAGACCATCGCCGCCGCCACCGATCAGCCCTACGACAACGTCAAGCGCACGTGCGCGCGGATGGCCGACGCCGGTCAGCTCACCCGCGACGGCACCGGCCGCTACTTCGTCCCCATCCCCAACGGGGACAACGGGGACACCGCCCACCTGTCCCCCTGTCCCCGCTGTCCCCTCACGACCTCTGACCAGCACAAACAAGAGGGGACAGCCCAGCCCAGAGCTGTCCCGCTGTTCCCCGAGGAGGACCCATGCCCGTACCTGCCGACCAGACCCGTACGTCGGAAGGAACCCACGGTGACGGCCCAGCCCATCACCCCCGCCGCGTACCCCTGCGGCACCTCTACCGCATTCCTGAGGCCATGCGGCTGCTCTCCATGAGCCGCACCGTTATCTACGAACAGATCCGGGCCGGGCGACTCCGCTCGGTCACCCAAGGCCGAACCCGGCTCATTCCCGCCAGCGCCATTGAGGACTACGTCCGAGTCCTGATCGCCGAATCGGAGGTGCACGTTGACCAAGCGGCGTGACCGCGGCGACGGCGGGCTGTACTGGAACGAGAAGCGCCAGCGATGGATCGGCTCGGTCACAGTCGGCTACACGCCTGCCGGTAAGCGAATCGTCAAATGGGTAAGCGGCAAGACCAAAACCGAAGCCAGCAAGAAGCTGCGGGGGCTAGTCCAGGACCACCGCGATGACGACGCCATCGAGTCCAACAACTACACCGTTGAGAAAGCGGTCCGGGACTGGCTCAAACACGGCCTGAACGGGCGAAGCCAAGAGACCGTCAGCAAGTTGACCAGCCTTGCCGACACGCACGTCATCCCCGACCTGGGCAGCAGGAAGCTGCGTACCGACCGGGCAGGCGGACGCAGCAACAACCTCACCGCCGACGACGTGGACGAATGGTTGTTGAAGAAGGCGCAGGCGGTTTCCAAGCGCACCTTGCAGGACCTGCGCGCGATTCTGCGCCGCTCGATTAACCGCGCGGTCAAGCGCAACAAGGTCAAGCGCAACGTTGTGTTGCTCTGTGAAGACTTGCCGGACGGAAAGGTCGGTCGCCCCTCCAAGTCGCTGACGTTTGCGCAAGCAGAGGCTCTGGTGAAGGAAGCGGAGGCGGATGAATCGACCATGGGTGCGTACATTGTCGTGTCGTTGCTTGGGGGAGTACGCACCGAGGAAGCGCGGCCGTTGTGCTGGGGCAACGTCGACCTGATCGGCAGGCCAGATGACGAGCCCACGATTCCGCCGCACGTTCAGGTTGTCCGATCCGTGCGGGCGAGCGGAGACACCAAGACGCGCAAGTCCCGCCGGTCGGTCGCCCTGGCACCTCGGGCGGTACGCGCGCTCAAGGCGCAGGCGGCTCGACAGAAGGCACTGTGGGACGCGGCCGGACGTCCCTGGGACAGCTCGGTTCTGGTGTTCGCGTCGGAGAGCGGAACCCAGATGGACGCGGCGAACGTGCGGCGCGGATTCCGGCGCATCGCCAAGCGGGCCGGGCTCGACGCGGGCGACTGGACGCCGCGAGAGCTGCGTCACAGCTTCGTGTCCCTGCTGTCCGACAGCGGTGTCCCCATCGAGCTGATCTCGCGCCTGGTCGGCCACAGCAGCACGGCGGTCACCGAGGAGGTGTACCGACACCAGATCCGCCCCGTGGTGCAGGACGGCGCGACTGCGATGGACAGGCTGTTCCCGGACTCCGCGGCGTAGACATGCAGTTAGACATGCAAGACGACTCAGGGCCGGTCCACGTCTACTGTGGACCGGCCCTGAGCTGGTCGGGGTGACAGGATTTGAACCTGCGACCTCTTCGTCCCGAACGAAGCACGCTACCAAACTGCGCCACACCCCGGTGGAACGTCAGGAAGTCTAGCGGACGCTCGCACGGGCTCCGAATCGGGCTCCCTTGACGTCGCCGCGCCGTCCGCCGGGCGGGGGACGAGGGTGAGGAGGCTGGCCTCCGGGGGGCAGGCGAAGCGGACCGGGGCGTACGGGGAGGTGCCCAGACCTGCGGAAACGTGCAGCCACATGCGGGCGCCCCAGCGGGAGCCGCGCGGCGCGGCTGCGGTCGAGGTCGCAGTTGGTGACGATCGCGCCGTAGCCGGGCAGGCGGAGCTGGCCGCCGTGGGTGTGGCCCGCGAGGACGAGGTCGTAGCCGTCCTCGGCGAACGCGTCGAGCACCCGGGGCTCGGGCGAGTGGGTGACGCCCAGGCGCAGCGAGGCCTTGGGGTCGGGCTTCCCCGCGATGTCGCCGTAGCGGTCGCGGCGCAGGTGGGGGTCGTCGACGCCCGCGAAGGCGATCGGGCGGCCGTCGACGGTGAGGAGGCTGCGGGTGTGGGTGAGGTCGTGCCAGCCGCGCTCGATGAAGGCGGCGCGCAGGTCGCGCCAGGGCAGCGGGGTGCCGTGGATGCGCTTCTCGCTGGGGAACAGGTAGCGGGCGGGGTTCTTCGGCTTGGGCGCGTAGTAGTCGTTGCTGCCGAAGACGAACACGCCCGGGCGGTTGAGCAGCGGGCCGAGGGCGCGGACGACGGCGGGGACGGCCTGCGGGTGGGCGAGGTTGTCGCCGGTGTTCACGACCAGGTCGGGGTCGAGCCGGTCCAGCTCGGCGACCCAGCGCTGCTTCGACTTCTGCCCGGGCAGCATGTGCAGGTCGCTGATGTGCAGCACGCGCAGCGGGCGGGCGCCCTGGGACAGCACCGGGATGGTCGCCTCGCGCAGCGTCCAGCGGGTGCGTTCGTACCCGGCGGCGTAGGCGAGGGTGGCGGCGCCGAGCGCGGCGGCGCCGAGGACGAGGGACCGGGCAGACTGGCTCACACCCCCGAGGGTACGTCGCCGACCGAAACCGACGTGCGCCAGGCGATACCGTTGACGGCATGGCACAGCTCAAGGAGCGGTTGAAGGCCGACCTGACCACCGCGATGAAGGACCGGGACAAGACGAAGACGGCGACCCTGCGCATGGCCCTCGCCGCCCTGACGACCGAGGAGGTCGCAGGCGACGTCGCCCGCGAGCTGTCCGACGCGGAGGTCGAGCGCGTCCTCACCCGCGAGGTCAAGAAGCGCAAGGAGGCCGCCGACGCCTTCCGCGACGCGGGGCGCACCGAGCAGGCCGACCTGGAGCTCGCCGAGGCCGACGTCCTCGCCGACTACCTCCCCAAGCAGCTCGACGACGCCGAGCTGACCGCCCTGGTCGACGCCGCGGTCGCCGAGGTCACCGCCCAGCTCGGCGAGGCCCCGGGCCCCCGCCAGATGGGCCAGGTCATGAAGGCCGCCACCACCAAGGCCGCGGGCCGCGCCGACGGCAAGCGCATCTCCACCGCGGTGAAGGCCCGCCTGGCCGGCTGACTGCGAAGACGCGAGGGGCCTTCCCAGTTCGGGAAGGCCCTCTTCACGTCACGGGATCGGGTCGATCGTGATCGGTGGTCCGTCCTCGTCAGGCGGACCGCCGGGGTTGGTCGGGTCGCCCGGGTCGGGGTCGTCGCCGCCGCCCGGTGGGCGGCCGTTGCCCGGGTTGCCGCTGGTGGGGGGCTTGGTCGGGTCGGTGGTGCGGGGCGGCGGGACGTAGCCCGTGCTCACGTAGATGGTGATCGTCTCGCCCTTCAGGGCGGCGCCGCGCGGGGACTGGCTGACGACCGTGCCGCGGCGGGCCTCGGCGTTGCGGTCGACCGAGGTGACCTTGTAGCCGGCCTGCTCGAGGACGCGGGTGGCGTCCTCCTGGGACATGCCGACGACGTCCGGGACGCGGATGTCGTCGCCGCCCTCGACGTAGCGCTTGTCGGCCGGGGGCAGCGGGGCGTTCGGCTTGCCCTGGAGGATCTTGGTCATCGCCTGGTAGAACGTCCGCGCGGGCGCTCGGCCGCCGTAGATCTCGCCGTTGTCGCCGCACAGCCGGACCTGGCCCGGGCCGTAGTCGCAGATGCCCTGGGGTCGGGGGCTGTCGTTGGACACGACCACCGCGCCGGTGAGCTGGGTGGTGCCGCCGGTGAAGCCCGCGGACTTGAACGCCTGCGTGGTGCCGGTCTTGCCGATCGAGTGGCGGTTCCAGCCGTACTGGCTGGCGGCGCGGGCCGCGGTGCCGCCGGGCTCGTGGTCCTTGCCGAGGCCGTGCGCCAGGGTGTTCGCCAGCTTCGAGTCGACGGCCTGCTCGCAGGGCTGCTCGGTGTAGTTGAGCTTCTTGCCGTTGCGGTCCTTGACCTCGATCAGCGGGGTCGGCGGGCACCAGACGCCGCCGCTCATGATCGTCGCGCTGACGTTGGCCAGCTCGAGCGTGCTCACCGGGGCCGGGCTCAGCGTGAAGGACGCGTTGCCGAACGGGTTGCGGTCGGACGGCTTGAAGTGCTGGGCCTGGCTGAGCCGCAGCTCCGGGTTCTCCGCCTTCGGGTCGGGGGCCCGGCCGAGGGTGTTGGTCGCCAGCGTCTTGCGCAGGCCGAGGCGCTGCGCCATGTCGACGACGGCGTCCATGCCGACGCGCTCCTCGAGGATGACGAAGCCCGTGTTCGGCGAGGTCGCCAGGGCCTTCTGCAGCGTCATCTGCGCCGGGTAGCCGTCGTTGGCGTTGCTCAGGCAGTAGAAGCGGGTGTCGCCGTCGTCCGGGCGCGGGGTCGCCGGGCAGCGCTCCGGGTTGCCGCCGAGGAACTTGTTCGACACGTACCGCGCGGGCGTCTGGATCACGTTGTTGATCCCGCCGCCCTTCTCCAGGTACGCCGCCGCGGTGAAGATCTTGTAGATCGATCCGGCCCCGAACTTGTTCTCCACGCCGTACGGGTAGGGGATCGTCGTCTGTCCCTTGTCGCCGTTGAGGCCGTAGTCGCGGTTGGAGACCAGCGCGATGACCTCGTGCCGCTTGTTGCCCGGCCGGACGATCGCCATCGTGTTCGCGACGCCCTCGGTCCCCTTCGGCACCTGGGCCTCGGCGGCGTCCTTCGCCAGCTGCGTGGCGCGCCGGTCCAGGGTGGTCTTGATCGTGTAGCCGCCGGTGGTGATCTGGTCCGGCGTGAAGCCGATCTCCTGCAGGTAGACCCACACGTACTGGCAGAAGAAGCCGATCTCCGGGCCCGCGCCGACGCAGTTCGCCGGGGGCTTCTTCACGTCCGGGAGGATGCCCAGCGGGGCCTTCTTGGCCTCCTCGGCCGCCTCCGGGGACAGCTTCTGCGTCTCGACCATCTTGTCGAGCACCAGGTTGCGCCGGGCCAGCGTGCCCGCCGGGTTGCGCCACGGGTTGTAGAGCACGGGGTTGTTCACCGCGCCCGCCAGCAGCGCCGACTGGGCGACGGTCAGCTTGTCCGGGGTGGTGCCGAAGTACGCGCTCGACGCCGCGCCGATGCCGTAGACCTCGTAGGCGAACTCGACGACGTTGAGGTAGCCGGTGAGGATTTCCTCTTTGGACATCTTCTGTTCGAGCTGGATGGCGATGCGGGCCTCGCGGAGCTTCCGCGCGATGGTCTGCTCCTGGGCCTTGTTCTGCTCGGTCTTGTTGTCGCGGTTGACGACGTTGATCAAGTAGTTCTTGACGTACTGCTGGGTCAGCGTCGACGCGCCCTGCACGTCGCCGCCGGTCTGGTTGGAGATCGCCGCGCGGATCGTGCCCTTCCAGTCCACGCCGTGGTGCTCGTAGAACCGGCGGTCCTCGATCGCGACCAGGGCGGCCTTCATCGTCGGCGAGATCTGCTCGGCCGTGACCGGCAGCCGGTACTGGTCGTAGATCGTCGCGATCTGCTTGCCCTGGGCGTCGGTGATCTTCGTGACCAGCGGCGGGTCGGTGGCGACCAGGTCCGCCGACACGCTGTCGATGGTGTCGCTCGCCCGGTTGGACATCACCCCCAACGCCCCGACGATCGGGAAGAGCATGCCCGCGACGAGAACGCCGGCCAGCAGGCAGAGACCGAGTAGCTTCAGCAGGCTGTCTCCAACACGCACGGGGACCAGCGTACGCGTCACCCGGATGGATCACCGATCACTACGCACCCGATATTGACTTTTGGGTAACACATGTGAGCCCGGGTGTTCTCGATGGAACCGATGGTCGCTAGAGTCCGTCAACGTCTCACGACAGCGCTTCTCGCCGGACCGTGTATCTGCGGGACGGGAAGAAGCACCTGATACCGGGGGTATCGGGTTGATGGGTCGCGACGACGACAGGGGTGGGGGATACATGTATCTCGAAGCACAGGTCGACTGGCGGGTTCGCGCGACGTGCCGCGACGAGGACCCGGACGGGCTGTTCGTCCGCGGCGCCGAGCAGCGCAAGGCCAAGCTGGTCTGCGTGGCGTGCCCGGTCCGCACCGAGTGCCTCGCCGAGGCGCTCGACAACCGGATCGAGTTCGGCGTCTGGGGCGGGATGACCGAGCGCGAGCGCCGGGCCCTGCTGCGCAGGCGGCCCGAGGTCGACTCGTGGCGCGACCTGCTCGACAACGCCCGGCGCGAGCGCCAGCTCCAGGTGGGCTAGGCCCGCTTCGCGAGGCCTTCGCCGATCAGCCGCAGCCCGTCGAGGTCGTGGACGTCGGCGGGCATGGCGGGCACCTGGGCCCGGGCGACGCCCGGGTGCGCCTTGGTGAACCGGGCGATGAGCCTGCGTTCCCGCTGGTCGAGGGCGACGCGGTCGGCGTGCAGCCGCAGCACCGCCGCGCCAGCGGCGCGCTGCCCGCGCCCTCGAGGCTCTCCGCGGCGGCCAGGGCGCGCGGGGCGGGTAGATCGGCCAGGACGGGGTGGGTGCGGTTGACGACCAGCCCGGCCAGCGGCATGGACTCGGCTTCCAGGCGCTCGACGAAGTAGCTGGCCTCGCGCAGCGCGTCCGGCTCGGGCGCGGCGACCACCAGGAACGCCGTGCCCGACGAGCGCAGCAGCTCCGCGGTCCGCCGGGCGCGCTCGCGGAACCCGCCGAACATGCTGTCGAACGCCTGCACGAACGCGGACGCGTCGGTCAGCAGCTGGCCGCCGACCACGGTCGACACGGCCTTGGCGAACAGGCCGAACCCGGCGCTGACCACCTTGCGCAGCCCGCGCCCGCCCGCGCGGGCCGGACCCATCAGCAGCTTGATCATCCGCCCGTCGAGGGCCGTCGACAGGCGCTGCGGGGCGTCGAGGAAGTCCAGGGCCGACCGCGACGGCGGGGTGTCGACCACGATCAGGTCGTAGGCGCCCTCGGCGGCGAGCTGGCCCAGCTTCTCCATCGCCATGTACTCCTGCGTGCCGGAGAACGACGTGGAGATCGTCTTGTAGAACGGGTTGGCCAGGACCTCGCGCGCCCGCTCGGGGCCCGCGTGCGCCAGCACCATGTCGTCGAAGGTGCGGCGCATGTCCAGCATCATCGCGCTCAGCTCGCCCGCCGGGGCGAACCCGTCGACCTCGACCTGCCGCGCGGGTGTTGTCCAGCTCCCGCAGGCCCAGCGACTGGGCGAGCCTGCGCGCGGGGTCGATGGTCAGCACGACGGCCTTGCGCCCGCGCTCGGCGGCGCGCACCGCGATGGCCGCCGCGGTGGTGGTCTTGCCGACGCCGCCCGAGCCGCAGCAGACGATCACGCGCGTGCCGGGGTCGTCGATCAGCTTGTCGATGTCGAGCACCTACCGGACCCCCTGATCGATGAGGGCCTCGGCCAGCTCGTACAGGGCGGCCGTGTCGACGCCGTCGACCAGGTCGGACAGCTCGACGGCGGGCAGGTCGACCTCGGCGAGCGCGGCCCGCGCCCGCTGCTCGGCCTGCACCCGCACGGCGTGCTCGACGGTCTCGGCGACCAGGCCGTCCAGGACGTCGTCGGCCAGCGCCAGCCCGGCGGCGGCGAGCCCGTCGCGGACCCGGCCCGCGTCGACCCGGCCGTCGCGGCGGGGGTGACCGAGCGGGCGGGCAGCCGCGGCGGGCGGACCCGGTTCAGCACGATCGCGCCCGGCCGCAGGTCGGCGCCGTCGAGCTCCTCGACCGCCTCGACGGTCTCCCGCACCGGCATCTCCTCCAGCAGCGTGACCAGGTGCACGGCGGTGTCCCCGGAGTGCAGCAGCCGCACGACGCCCTCGCTCTGGCCGCGGATCGGCCCGACCTTCGCCAGGTCGGCCATCGCGCGGGTGACGTCGAGGAACTTCACGATCCGCCCGGTCGGCGGCGCGTCGACCACGACCGCGTCGTAGACGTGCCTGCCCCGGTCGTCGGTGCGGGTGACGCACTCCTTGACCTTGCCGGTGAGCAGCACGTCGCGCAGGCCGGGCGCCAGCGTGGTGGCGAACTCGATCGCCCCCATGCGGCGCAGCGTGCGGCCCGCGAAGCCGAGGTTGTAGAACATCGACAGGTACTCCAGCAGCGCCGCCTCGACGTCGATGTGCAGCGCCCGGACCTCGCCGCCGCCCGCGGCGACGGCGACCTTCTCCTCGGAGTACGGCAGCGGCTGGGTGTCGAAGACCTGGGCGATGCCCTGGCGGCCCTCGACCTCGACCAGCAGCACCTTCCGCCCGCCGTGCGCCAGCGCCAGGGCCAGCGCGGCGGCCACCGTGGTCTTGCCGGTCCCGCCCTTGCCGGTGACCACGTGCAGCCGCGCACGGGCGATCTCATCGGTCCAGCCGACGACGGGAGAGGTCACCTGTTCAGGGTAAGTGCGGGGTTGACCGTCCCGCCCTGTGTGCTTCACCCCACCAGGGTGAGCACCGCGGCGGCCCCGCCCACCACGACCACCGCGCCCCACGCCACCGGCGCGGCCAGCACCGTGGCGGTCAGCAGGCACAGCAGGGCCAGCAGCGTCACCGCGACCGACCCGGCCATCGCGGTCGGTCCCGGCTTGCCGGTCCGGTCGCGGACCTTGGCCATGGTGAGCAGCACGAGCAGCAGGCCACCGGCCCCGAGCAGCGCGGTGGCGAAGATCCGCCAGCCCTCCATGCGACCACCGTAACTCCCCGGGTGATCCGCCCTGCCCTAGGCTGCCCGCATGACTCGTTGGGAGTACGCGACGATCCCGCTGCTGATCCACGCGACCAAGCAGATCCTCGACCAGTGGGGCGAGGACGGCTGGGAGCTGGTCACCGTGCTGCCGAACCCCACGGGCGAGCAGCACGTCGCCTACCTCAAGCGGCCGAAGGCGGCCTGATGGACGTCCGCGCGCGCTTGGCCGAGCTGGGGATCGCGCTGCCGCGCGTCGCCGCGCCCGCGGGTCCTACGTGCCCGCGGTCCGCACCGGCTCGCTGGTCTACACGGCGGGCCAGATCCCGCTGGTCGAGGGCAAGGTCGCGGCCACCGGCAAGGTCGGGGCCGAGGTGTCCGCCGAGGACGCCGCCGGGCTGGCCCGCGTCTGCGCCCTGAACGGGCTCGCCGCCGTCGACGCGCTCGTCGGGCTGGAGTCCGTGGTCCGGGTGGTCAAGGTCGTCGGGTTCGTGGCGTCGGCCCCGGGTTCACCGGGCAGCCCGGGGTGCTCAACGGCGCGTCCGACCTGCTCGCCGAGGTGTTCGGCGAGGCGGGCAAGCACGCCAGGTCCGCTGTCGGGGTGGCCGAGCTGCCGCTGGGCGTGCCCGTCGAGGTCGAGCTGATTGTCGAGGTCGCATGAGCACCGCGGAGGACTGCCACGAGCTGCTGCTGCGCTTCGCGGGCCGCATCGGCGACCGCGAGCTGTGGCGCCTGCGCGACTGGGTCGCCGCGGGCGCGGTCGACGCCGTCGCCCGGGCCCTGCCCCTGATGCTGCTGCGCGAGCGGGTGGGCATCACCCCCGAGGAGTCGCGCCAGGTCGGGGCGATCCTGGTGCCCGCGGGCGCCGACCCGGAGCGGCTCAACGCCGTGCCGTGGGTGGACGACGTCCCCGAACTCGGCTACACCTTCACCGCGGAGTCACCGGAATGGGTGAGCCGGGGCGACTCGGTGGCCGTGGTGCTGGGCGCGGTGCTGCGCGGTCGGCCCGAGGTCGTCGAGGCGCGCACGAGCTGGCGGCGCGGCCGGGGCGGGGACACCCGGGTCGTGCTGGTCACCGTCGCCGAGGACGCCTGGGCGAGCGCGGTGCGGCTCACCGGCGAGCTGCAGCGGGTGCTGCGCGCGCTGGGCACCGACGAGCCCGTGGTCGAGGTCCTGGTCAGGGGCCGCGACGTGCCGAAGTACCACCGCGCGGCGCTGGCCGCGTCCGAGCCGTTGTTCGCGATGGCCCACAGCTAGTCCGCAGGACCCGGTCCGACACGAGGGAGGACGACCGTGACACAGGCAACGGCGGGGAAGGGGTCGGAGCGGACCGCGCTGCCGATCCGCGTCCACGACCTGCTGCTCGCGCTCGCGGGCAGGCTCGACGACGACGCGCTGGCCGAGGCCCGGGAGCTGGTCGCCGCCACCGAGGTCGACCGGGCGCTGGAGTTCGTGGTCGGCTGCCTGGTGGCGGGCCCGATCGCGCTCACCCCGGACGAGCACGCCGAGCTGCGCGACCTGCTGGCGTCCGCGCACTGCGACGGGGCCGTCGCGGTCCGCGTCCCGGTGTCGGACACCGCGGGCGCGCCGCACCGCTTCGTCGCGGGCCGCGTCGACGGCGTCGCCCCCGAGGAGGGCGTCGCCGAGGCCGCCGCCCGCGTGCTCGACGTCCTGCCCGACATCCGCGCCGTGTGGTCGGTATGGCGCACCACGCCCGCGGGCGCGGTGTCCGGGCCGGTCCCGCACCGCGTCGTGTTGATCGGCGTCGGCCCGGCCGGGTTCGCCCCGGCCACCGCGTACCGCGTCCAGCACGCGCTGCGCCGCGCGGGCCTGACCGCGTCGGTCGAGGTGCTCCGCGAGGGCGCCGACTACGGCGACTACCACCACGCCGCCGCGCGCTACGCGACCGAGGTCCCGGTGGACCGCGCGGTCCCCGCGCTGCCCGCCGCGACGCTGCCCCCGGCCCCGTCGGCGCCGTCGGTCCCGCAGGCCCCCGCCGCGCCCTCGGTGTCGGCCGCCCCGGTCGCCGCGCCGGTCGTCGAGCCGGAGCCGGAGTCGGGTCCGTCGTGGATGGAGGAGGCGGCGGCCCAGGCCGGGTCGTCGGACTCGCTCAACGACCACGAGCTGGACCTGCTGCGGCAGCTCCAGGAGGAGCTGGCCCGCCGCGAGCAGGCCGACGGCTCGACCCCGCAGTCCGCGGCCTGGCAGGGCGACCTGTCCGGGGCGGCGCACCCGTTCGACTGGCACGAGGCCAACACGATGGTCAACGGGGTCCCGCTCCAGCCGCCGGACCAGCGCCCCTAGACCGCGGCGAGGACGGCGGCGACGAGCCTGCTCAGGTGCAGGCCGCGCCGCACGTCCAGGTCGTGCTCGGGCGTGCCCTCCCGCACCAGCTCGGTGAACAGGTCCAGCGCGGCCGCGAACGCCGTGCCCGCCTCGGTGGCCCGGCCGACGACCTCGCGGTAGCCGGCGTCGCCGTAGACCGACACCTCGGTGATGGTGGGCCGCATCGGCAGCCGCATCGACAGCGACGCGGTGCTGGTCGCGCCGCTCGCGTGCCCGAGCACCACGTGCCACAGGTCGGGCTCGCGCCGGTGCGCGGACAGCACGGCGTCGACCGGCCCGAGCGCGGCGTCGAGCAGGTCGAGCACGTGCGGGCCGATGTCGGCCAGCGCCCCGCCCTCGACCCGCCACGCCGAGGTCGCGTAGTCCCCGCCGAGCAGCGCGCCCGACAGCCACCGCGCGCTGCCGCCCGCCCATCCGCCGTGCCGGTGGATGTCGTCGAGCCACTCGACGGTCTCCGGGGCGAACCGCCGCACGAGGTTGACCAGCGACACGACCCCCGCGTCCCCGATCACCCCCGCGAGCCGCTCGGCGTCGGCGGGCGTGGTCCCGACCGGCTTCTCCAGCAGCACGTGCTTGCCCAGCTCGACCGCCTGCAGGGCCATCGCGTCCTGCACGGCGGGCGGCACCGCGAACGCGACGGCGTCCACCTCGGACAGCAGCGCGGGGTAGTCGGCGAAGAACGGCGCCCCCAACCCGGCCGCGGCCTCGGCCCGCCGCGCCCACACCCCGGCGAACTCCACCCCGGGGTGCTCGGCCAGCCCCGGCGCGTGGACGCGCCGCCCCCACGGCCCCGCCCCGACCAACCCGACCCGCAGCACGTCGCCCATGGCGCACATTAAAGCCCGGCCCCGGACCGCCCGCGCCGACCGCTGCGTAGGGTCGGGGTGTGCGTGAACTGCCTGCCGAGCTGGTCCTGCCCGAGGGCTTCGTCCCCGAGGACCCGCCCGACCCGCCCGCCGTCCCGCGCGACGCCGCCACCGTGATGCTGGTGCGCGACACCGACCGCGGCGTCGAGGTGTTCCTCCAGCGCCGGGTCACGGGCATGGCCTTCGCCGGGGGCATGACGGTGTTCCCGGGCGGCGGCGTCGACCAGCGCGACGTCGACGCCGCGGTGGCCTGGCACGGCCCCGACCCGGACTGGTGGGGCCACCGCTTCGGCTGCGCCCCGCCCTCGCCCGCGCCCTGGTCTGCGCCGCGGTCCGCGAGACCTTCGAGGAGTCCGGCGTCCTCCTCGCGGGCCCCGGCCCCGGCTCGGTCGTCGCCGACGCCCGCCCGTACCACGACGCCCGCGCCGCCCTGGTCGCCCGCGAGCTGTCCCTCGCCGACTTCCTCGCCGACGCGGGCCTGGTCCTGCGCGCCGACCTCCTCCGCCCGTGGGCGAACTGGGTCACCCCCGCCGAGGAACCCCGCCGCTACGACACCCGGTTCTTCCTCGCCGCCCTCCCGGAGGGCCAGCACGCCGACGGCGCCACGACGGAGGCCGACCGCGTCCACTGGCAGCGCCCCGCCGACGCCCTCGCCGACTGGCAGCGCGGCGACTGCGCCCTGATGCCCCCCACCTGGGTCACCCTCTCCGACCTGGCCGACCACGACACGGTCGCCTCCGCCATGGCCGCCGACCGCACCCTGGACAAGATCATCCCCAAGGTCGTCCGCGACGGCGGAGTAGTCCGCGTCGTCCTCCCCGAGGAGCGCTGATGACCCACCCCGCGTACGGCGTGCTCCGCCAGGTCACCCCTTCGCCGCGGTCCTCCTCGAGGACAACCCCGGCACCATGACCCTCGACGGCACCAACACCTGGCTCCTCCGCGCCCCCGACTCCCCGACCTGCGTAGTCGTCGACCCCGGCTACGAGGACGAACCCCACCTCCGCCGCGTCGTGGAAGCGGCAGGCGAGGTGGCAGCCATCCTCATCACCCACCACCACCCCGACCACGTCCAAGGCGCCCCCTGGCTGGCCCGCGCCACCGGCGCCCCGATCCGCGCCTGGAACCGCACCCTCTGCGCGGGCGAGGGCCCGTTGCGCGACGGCGAGGTCCTGACCCTGGCCGGCCTGGACCTGGAAGTCCGCCACACCCCCGGCCACACCGCCGACTCCATCTGCCTGACCATCGCCCACGCCGACCAGACGGCCGTCCTCACCGGCGACACCGTCCTCGGCCGCGGCACGACGGTCATCGCCCCGCCGGACGGCGACCTCGGCCAGTACCTGGCCTCCTCCGCCTCCTCGCGGCCACCCCGCCCGGCACGGTCGTCCTCCCCGGCCACGGCCCCGACCTCCCGGACCTGCCGACCACAGCCGCCGAGTACCTGTCCCACCGCGAACAACGCCTCGACCAGATCCGCGCGGCTCTGACCCACCTCGGCCCGAACGCCACCGCCCGCCAGGTCGTCGAGGTCGTCTACGCCGACGTCGACCAGTCCCTCTGGCCCGCCGCGGAGTGGTCGGTCCACGCGCAGCTCGCGTACCTCCGCAAGACGGCCTGAGGGGTGTGGAGGGCGGAACGGGAGCACCCCTCCGCTCTTCAGTTGTGGGCACGGTCGTTAGGCGGCTCCTCCGTTGTCGGGGCGGGTGATGGATGTCCAGGGCGCCGGGGCGAGGTGGTTGTCGCCGTCCGGTTGGGGTTATTGCCGCGGTGGAAGGAGCGGCATCATCAGGTACTTGAGGGGGACGTCCTCCGGGTCTGTCGACGTGATCACGGTGGCTCGCATGCCGGGCTGGATTGCCAGGCGGATGCGTTTGCCTGCGAAGGGGCGGAGGGCGTCGGTCAGGTAGCGGGATTGGACGGCGGGGCCGGTGCGGCCGCCCTCGACCGTGGCTTTGATCGACTCCTCGGCTTCGCCTGCTTGGGGGTCTGTGCCGCGGAGGCGGAGTTCGTGGTCGGCTACCTCTAACTGCAGGACGCCTCGGGCGTCGGTGTACAGGGAGACTCTGCGGGCGGCGTTGAGCAGGGAGTCGGCGTCCAGTTCTACCCAGGTGTCCATTGTGTTCAGGACGAGGCTCGACTCCGAGAGGAACACGCCGTCGAGGACGGCTGTCGTGACCGTGGTGTTGGCCCAGGACAGGGCGAAGCGGTTGGCGTCGACGGCCAGGGTGACGTCGCCGGTTGCTTGTTTCGCCACCTCGGCCAGGAGTTGGGCGGGGACCAGGACGTCGAGGTCCGCCACCGTGGCGGGGACGTGGGCGATGGCCATGCGGTAGCGGTCGGTGGCGCGGAGGACCAGGGCGTCGTCCTCGGCGCGGAGGCGGACGCCTGCGAAGACGGGGAGGGTGTCGTCTCGAGAAGCCGTGGCGGCCACTGTGGACAGCGCTCGTGCCAGCAACGCGCCCGCCACCGTGCCGCAGGGTGGGGGTGGGGCTGGTACGCCGGGGTGGAGGGCGGTGTCCAGGAGCGGGAGGGCGAAGCGGGCGCCGTCGGCGCGGATGGCCAGGCGGGAGCCCTCGACGACCAGGCGGACGTGGTCGGTGTCCAAGGCGCGGAGGGTCTCGGCCAGGGGTTTGGCGGGAACGAGAACTTCGCCGTCGGTGTGGACGAGGGCGTCTCGGGTGACGCGGGCGGTGCGTTCCCGGTCGTTGGCGGCGAACGAGACGCCCTCGGGGCCCGCGGTCAGGAGCAGGCCGCCGAGGACCGGGTCGGTGAGGCGGGTCGGGACGAGGCGGACGACGTCGGCGGCGGCGGAAGCGAGGGCGGTGGTGGTCGCGGTGAGATCCATGACCTCGAAGCTAACGCCGCCAGCCGACAGGCCGACGGAGTTGTCCACAGGCCCGGGAGTTATCCACAGTTCTGTGGACAACCCCTAGACAAGCGCGGGAACCGCCGCTACCGGCGCCGCGACCCGGACGGTGTGCCGACGCAGGTACACGACCAGCGCGATCAGCAGGCCCGCGACCGTCGCCGCCAGGTACGACGACCACACGCCCACGTGCTCGACGAGCTGGCCGCTGACCGACTGGCCCAACGCCAGCCCCAGCGTCACCGACGTGATCACCCAGCCGAACGCCTCCGTGATGGTCCCCGGCGGCGCGACCAGCTCCAGCGCCGCCGAGTGCGCGGTCGCCTGCGGCGTGACCAGCGTGCCGACGACCAGCAGCGTGAGCGCCAGGCCGACCAAGGACGTGGGGATCGCCAGCAGCGCGACCAGCACCGAGAACCCGGCCAGCAGCACCGGCAGCCGCAGGTGCATCGGCCGGGGCCACGGGCGCGTCCCGTAGTACACGCCGAACAGCACGGAGCTGACCGACCACAGGCCCAGCAGCAGGCCGCCCGCGGGCGCGTTGCCCGCCTGCGTCGCCGCCGCGGGCACCGCGACCTCGACGAACCCGATGGTGACGCCGAACCCGGCCGCCGCGATCGCGACCGTCTTCATGCCCGGGGACGACAGCGGGCCCAGCAGGCTGCCGCCGCCCGCCCTCGGCTCGGGCCGGTACCGGCGGATGGTCGGCGACAGCGCGAACGCCACCCCGCCGACGATCATGAACGCCGCGCCCAGGACCACGCCCGTGCCCGCCCACGGCGCCGCGACCAGCAGGCCGGACAGCGCCGGGCCGACGATGAAGAAGACCTCCATGCTGATCGCCTCGTACGAGTACGCGGCGGTCCGCACCGGCCCCGACGGCACCAGCCGCGTCCACATCGCGCGCGAGGCCGAGCCGATCATGGGCTCCGACGCGCCGATGGCGAACCCGAGCAGGACCAGCAGCCACGTCGGCGCGCCCGCCTCGACGGCCAGCACGCCCGCGGTCACGAACAGCGCGAACAGGCCGACGACGCCCAGCAGCGGGCGGGTCGGGCCGACGCGGTCCATCAGCCGACCCTGGCCGACGGACCCGATGGCGACGCCGACGAGCGTGCCCGCCGAGACCATGCCCGCGATCGCGAACGACCCGGTCGCGCGCTGGACGTACAGGAGCAGGGACAGGCCCACCATGGCGATCGGGAGCCTGCCCACGAGGGACGCGAGCACCGGTCCGCGCGCGCCCGGCGTGGTGAGGGCGGCGCGGTAGTCGGCGAGGCGGGCAGAGTGGGACATGCGTACCAGTATGCCCACTCTGGTACGCGCGTACCAGTAAATATCCGGTGGTTTCAGACACCCCGGCCGGTGGTAAGTCTCGATCGGATAACGGACGGTCGGATTTCGGGTGAACCGGCGCAACGCGACCAGGGTTCGTGAGTCCTTGAGGGTGAATGCGCTTGTTAACCAGGTGGGGTTTCGTGCGATGGTTCTTCCATAGCGCGTCACGTCCGGGTGGCCGAGCGCGATACGCCAACTGAAGAGACTCCCTCCGGCGAACGGGTTCGGGGCCTGCGGTCGGAGGGCGGGGAGCGTGGATCGTCGGGGGATGGTCCGCGCAGGCGAAAGGCCGGTGCGCCGCGTCGGGGGCGGCGCCCGGCCTTTCGTCTTGCACGCGAAAGGCCCGGTCGGATGACCGGGCCTTCGTCGTGGACGGGGTCTAGCGGGCGCGGCGCGCGAGGCGCTCCGGGTCCAGGATCAGCACGCTCTTGCCCTCCAGCCGCAGCCAGCCGCGGTGGGCGAAGTCGGCGAGCGCCTTGTTGACCGTCTCCCGGGAGGCGCCGACGTACTGGGCGATCTCCTCCTGGGTGAGGTCGTGGGTGACGCGCAGCAGCCCGGCCTCCTGGCTGCCGAAGCGCTGCGCGAGCTGCAGCAGCGCCTTGGCGACGCGGCCCGGCACGTCGGTGAAGATCAGGTCGGCCAGCATGCCGTTCGTCCGGCGCAGGCGGCGCGCGATGACGCGCAGCAGCTGCTCGGCGATCTCCGGCCGGTTGTTGATCCACTGGCGCAGCGCGGGCCGGTCCATGGTGACCGCGCGGACCTCGGTGACCGTGGTGGCGGTGGACGTGCGCGGGCCCGGGTCGAAGATGGACAGCTCGCCGAACATGTCCGACGGGCCGAAGATGCCCAGCAGGTTCTCGCGCCCGTCGGGCGACTTGCGGCCGAGCTTCACCTTGCCGGACAGGATGATGTACAGCCGGTCGCCCGGCTCCCCTCCGCGAAGATCACGTGCCCCGCGGAACTCCTGCGACTCGAGCGTTTGCGCGAGCGCCTCCGCCGCGGCCGGCTCGACCCCTTGGAAAATGCCCGCGCGGGCGAGGGTCTCATCCACCTCGGTCCTCCGTTTCCACCCCGACTCGCACAGACGCTGTGCGGCCGATCACCGCATTCAGTGTAGGGCCTGGCCAACTAACCCCTACACGCCGCGCCGTCAAGGTCCGTTGTGGAAGTCTCAACCAGGCCCAGCCGGAGAACCATAACGCCTAGTCACGAGGCCTGCGACCGCGCAGCTTCACCGCGCGCCCGCCGAGCCTGCGCAGCCGGAACAGCTCCAGCGCGCGGCCGATGCCGTGCCCGTACAGCGCCCGGACCTCGTCCGGCCGGGCCTGCTCCAGGAACTCCTCGACGTCGGTCTCCTGCACCGCCACGTGCCGGATGCGGGTTTCCACCCGCTCCATGAACAGCGCGAAGAACATGATCACCAGGGGTACCGCGAACACGAACCAGACAGCCATGTGTCGTCGATCCTCGCTCCCGGCCGAACCCGCCCGGTTCGGCTTCAGTGGTCTTGCTCGGTAGGACGTCCGGGGCACATCTCGGGTTGTGCGTCGGGCCGTAGGCTAGCGACGTGCCCCCGACCACCCGACGCCCGCCCCTGGCAGCCGCCGCGGTGGATGGCGAATCCAGTCTCTCCCTGACCCGGCGGGTCCGCCGGATGACGCGCGCGCTCGCCGAGGGCTTCCCGGACGCGCATTGCGAGCTGGACTTCACCACCCCGCTGGAACTCGCGGTCGCGACGATCCTGTCCGCGCAGTCCACCGACGTGCGCGTGAACCTCACCACGCCCGCCTTGTTCGCCAAGTACAAGACGGCCGCCGACTACGCCGGAGCCGACCGCGCCGAGCTGGAGGAGCTGATCCGCTCCACCGGCTTCTACCGCAACAAGGCGACCGCGCTGATGGGCCTGGGCGCCGAGCTGGTCGAGCGCTTCGGCGGCGAGCTGCCCGGAAACCTCGACGACCTGGTCACGCTGCCCGGGATCGGCCGCAAGACGGCCAACGTCATCCTCGGCAACGCGTTCGGCGTGCCCGGCATCACCGTCGACACGCACTTCGGCAGGCTCGTGCGCCGCTTCGGCTGGACCGAGCTGGAGGACCCGGTCAAGGTCGAGCACGCGATCGGCGCGATCGTCCCCCGCAAGGACTGGACGATGCTGTCGCACTACGTGATCTTCCACGGCAGGCGCGTCTGCCACGCGAAGAAGCCCGCGTGCGGGGCGTGCTTCCTGGCCAAGGAGTGCCCGTCGTACGGGACCGGCCCGACCGAGTTCGAGGCCGCGGCGAAGCTGGTCAAGGGCGAGGAGGCCGAGCACCTGCTGGCGCTGGCCGAGCGGGTCCGCGAGGGCTACCGGCCGGGTCGGTCGGCCGGGTGATCCCCGGGTGCGGTGGCTGGTCGTCGCGGTGGTCCTGGTGGCCGCCGCGGCCGTCGCGCTGTGGCCGCGCGGCGACGACCCCGCCCCCGCACCCCGCCGCCGGGCCCGGACGTGCCCGCCGCCCGCGCCGCCGCCGCGCTGCCCGGGTGCACCGGCTCCGGACCCGGCCCGGCGCAGCTCCGCGGCGTCACCACGACCTGCCTCGGCACCGGCGAGCCCGTCGACGCGGCCGCCGCGCTGGGGGTCGGGACGTGCTGCTCAACGTCTGGGCGACCTGGTGCGCGCCGTGCCGCGAGGAACTGCCCGTGCTGGCCGAGTACGCCGCGTCCGAGGGTGCCGTCGACGTCGTCACCCTGGCCGTGCAGAGCCCCGAGGGCGACTCGCTGGTCCTGCTGCGCGACCTCGGCGTCAAGCTGCCCGCCCTGATCGACGAGGACGGCGCGCTGGGCCGGGCGCTGCGCGTGCCGGGCGCGCTGCCCGCGTCGTACCTGGTCAGCGCGGACGGGACGGTCGAGTTCATCAGCGACCCGCGCCTGTTCCGCTCGGTCGGGGACATCCGCGCCGCCGTGGAGAGGGGACTGCGTTGACGCACGGACCGCTGGTCGACCCCGGCACCGTCCCGGACTGGCTGCGCACCCTCGTGGTCGCCAGCGGCGAGGTCGACGTCGGCCTCTGGACCCGGTTCGCCGCGATCGGCGACGGCGCCCGCGAGGCCGCCGTGCTGGTCCTGCTCGGCGAGGACCCCGACCACGGCCCGGACGTGCTGCTGCAACTGCGCGCCGCGACCGGCGACACCCACTCCGACCAGGTGAGCTTCCCCGGCGGCAAGGCCGAGCCGGACGACGACGGCCCGGTCGGCACGGCGCTGCGCGAGGCGGTCGAGGAGACCGGCGTCGACCCGTCCGGGGTCCGGCCGGTCGCGCTGCTGCCCGCGCTGCACATCCCGGTCTCCGCCTTCGACGTCACCCCGGTGCTGGCGCACTGGGAGAAGCCCAGCCGCGTGTGGGCGGTCTCCGAGCGGGAGACCCAGGCCGTGGCGCGGGTCCCGCTGGCCCACCTGGCCGACCCGGCGAACCGGTTCCGGGTCAAGCACCCCTCCGGCTACGTCGGCCCCGCGTTCGCCGCGCCCGGCATGCTGATCTGGGGCTTCACCGCCGGTCTGCTGACGATGGTGCTCGCCGCGGGCGGCTGGCACCGCGACTGGGACGCGGGCGACGTGCGCGATCTTGACGTAGCGTGGCGCTCCGTCCGTCCACAGGGTCCGGAGGTCCGCGCGTGAACTGGGTCGACGTGCTGGTGCTGGCCCTGGCCGTGCTCGCCGCGGTGTCCGGGGCCCGGCAGGGCGTGGTCACCGCGCTGCCCGCGTTCCTCGGCGTGCTGCTGGGCGCGGTCGTCGGCATCAAGATCGCGCCGCTCGTGGTGGCGGGCATCTCGGCCACGCCGACCCGGGTGGCGTTCGCGGTGGCGATCTTCGTGCTGCTCGTGGCGCTGGGCGAGACGCTGGGCGTGTGGTTCGGCCGGACGCTGCGGCAGCGGATCAACTCGCCGAAGCTGGCGGGCGTGGACAGCGCGTTGGGCGCGATCGTGCAGGGCGCGGTCGTGTTCCTGGTGGCGTGGCTGATCGCGCTCCCGCTGACCACCGTCGGCGGGCTGCCCGCGCTGGCGTCGGCGATCAACAACTCCGTGGTGCTCGGCGGGGTCGACGACGTCATGCCGCAGGCCGCGCGCGGGCTCCCCGACGAGCTGCGCGAGCTGCTGGACGTCTCCGGCTTCCCGGCCGCGGTCGACCCGTTCAACCGGACCCCGAACCGCGAGGTCGCCCCGCCCGACCCGGCGCTGCAGGCCAGCGCGGTCGTGCAGCGGGTGCGCCCGAGCGTCCTCAAGATCAACGCCCGGGCGACCGCGTGCGAGCGCGCGCTGGAGGGCAGCGGGTTCGTCATCGCCCCGCACCGGGTGATGACCAACGCGCACGTCGTCGCGGGCGCGGAGGAGGTCAGCGTCGAGTCGGGCGACAAGACGCTGCCCGCCGAGGTCGTGCTGTACGACCCGCGCGTCGACATCGCGATCCTGCGCGTGCCGAGCCTGGCCGCCGACCCGCTGGACTTCGCCGGGTACGAGGTGGAGAGCGGCCAGGGCGGCATCGTCCTCGGCTACCCCTCGACGGCCCCTACACAGCGGAGGCCGCGCGCGTGCGCGACCGCATCCCGCTGCGCGGACCGGACATCTACGACAGCCCGAACCCGGTCGACCGCGACGTCTACACGCTGCGCGCGAAGGTGCTCAGCGGGAACTCCGGCGGACCGCTGGTCGACGCCGACGGCGCCGTCCTCGGGGTGATCTTCGGCGCGGCGGTCGACGACTCGGAGACCGGGTTCGCGCTGACCGCGGCGGAGGTCCGCGAGGAGGTGGCCGCGGCGCCGCGGCTGACCGAGCCGGTGTCGACGGGCCGCTGCTCGGGCTAGTGCGCCTTGAGGAACGCGGTGATCGCCGCGCTCGTGGCCGCCGGGTCCTCCTCGGGCGGCAGGTTCCCGACGCCCGGTAGCTCCAGGTGCTCCGCGGGCCCCTTGAGCCAGGGCGTCGACGCGGTGCGGGTGTAGGGGAGCACGCAGGGGTCGTCGGCGCCGTAGAGCTGGAGGACGGGCGTGCGGATGGTCCGCTGCATGGCTTCGGTGTAGCGCCTGCCCTCGCTGCGGAACTGGGAGCGCACCGCCCACCGGTAGTACTCCAGCGCGGAGTGCGCGACGCCCGGGATCAGCACGGCCTCCTGGTACCGCGCGACGGCGTCGGCGAACGCGGGCGTGTCGCGCCAGCGGGGGCCCGACCAGGCGCGGAACAGCGCGGGGACGGTGTCGGGGCTGCGCAGCCAGCGCTCGGGGGCGATCGGCACCTGGGCGCGCAGCATGGGGCTCAGCGCGCGGGCCTGGTTGCGGCCGCGGCCGCGCAGGGCGGTGCGGCGGGCCTCGTCGCGCAGGGCGATGGGGTGCGGCGCGGACACCGCGCTCACCGACGCGACGAGCCGGGGTGCAGCGCGGCGGCCGACCAGGCGAGCAGCCCGCCCCAGCCGTGCCCGACGAGGTGCGCGCGGGGCGCGCCGAGCGCCTTGACCAGCCCGGCGACGTCGCCCGCCAGCGTCCAGGCGTCGTAGCCGCGCGGGGGTTTGTCGGAGTCGCCGTAACCGCGCAGGTCGACGGCGACGGCGCGGAACCCGGCGTCGCCGAGCGCGGTGAGCTGCCGCCGCCAGGTCCACCAGAACCCGGCGAACCCGTGCAGCAGGACGACCAGCGGCCCGTCACCGGTCTCCGCGGTGTGCAGCCGGATGCCGTTGGCGTGCACGTCGCGGTGCGTCCACGGGCCGTCGATGCGGACCGCGGCGGGGTCGGGGGCGCGGTTCAGCCGTTGGCCCGCGGCTCGTCGGAGCCGCGGTTGCGCAGGGCCGCCGCGGTCTCCTTGACCGAGTCGATGGTCTTCTGCGGGGCGCGGACGGCGCGGAACTTCTTGTAGCCGAGGAACCCGAACAGGAACGCGAACGCCAGCATCAGGATGAAGACGAGGCCGAACGCGAGCGACCGCCACAGGCCGAGGTCGGCGAGCAGCTCGGCCAGCGCGAAGAAGAAGAAGAACGAGCTGTACAGCGCGATGACCAGGGCGACGATCCCGAAGACGCTGCCTTTGACGCCCTTCTTGACCTCGCGGGCGACCTCGGACTTCGCCAGTTCCACCTCCGCCCGCACGAGCGTCGACAGGTGCGTGGTCGCGTCCTTGACCAGGGCGCCGATCGACTGGTCAGCCGCGGCGATGGTCCGGTCGTCGGCCAGGGGGATGGACGGCACCGGGGGCAAGCCGTCGCGTTGTCCGTTTCCGTGTGCGCTGGTCACACGCGACATCGTGCCATGCTCCATTCCCGGGGGCTTGGCAACCTCGATGATTATGAATCCGCGTGCGCTTTGCTGCGTTTCGCGAGCATTCCCGCCGCGAGGAGCGACGCGACGGCGGACGCGATCAGCACCGCGGCCTTCGCCAGCTCGGCGTCGGCGTCCGACAGCGACAGTTCGGCGATCAGCAGGCTCACGGTGAACCCGACGCCGCCGAGCATCGCGACCGCGCCCATGTCCCGCCAGGACAGCCCCGACGGCATCGCCGCGACCTTGAACCGCACCGCGAGCAGCGAGAACCCGACGATCCCGACGAGCTTGCCGACGACGAGTCCGAGCACCACGGCGAGCCCGATCCGCTCGGTGAACACCGCGCCCAGCGCGTCCGCGCCGATGGGGACGCCCGCGGCGAACAGGGCGAACACCGGGACCGCGACGCCCGCCGACCACGGCTGGAGCCGGTGCTCGAGCCGCAGCGCGGGGCCTCGCGCTCGCGCGGGTCCCTGCGGACCCTGGTCAGCAGGCCGAGCGCCACGCCCGCGACGGTCGCGTGGATGCCGCTGGAGTGGACCGCGACCCACACCGCGACCGCGAGCGGCACGTAGATCCACGCCGAGGTGACGCGCTTGCGCTGCAGGAACCAGTACAGCGCGAGCAGCGCGACCGAGGCGCCGAACGCGATGAGGTCGAACGCGGAGGTGAACAGGGTCGCGATCAGCGCGATCGCGCCGAGGTCGTCGACGACGGCGAGGCTGAGCAGGAACACCCGCGCGCTGCTGGGCATGTGCCGGGCGGTCAGCGCGAGCACGCCGAGCGCGAACGCGATGTCGGTGGCGACCGGGATCGGCCAGACCTGGCCCGCCCTCGGGTCGCCCGCGGCGATGGCGAACGCGAGCACCGCGGGCACGACCATCCCGCCGAGCGCGGCGATCACCGGCAGCAGCGCGGCCTTGAACCGGGACAGCTCGCCGATCACCAACTCGCGCTTGAGCTCCAAGCCCACGACGAAGAAGAACAGCGCCAGCAGGCCGTCCTTGGCCCAGTCGCCGATGGTCAGGTTGAGGTGCAGGAACTCGGGGCCGACGCGGGCGTCGCGCACGTCGCGGTAGCTGTCGCCGATCGGCGAGTTGGCCCAGAGCAGGGCGACCGCGGTGGCGGCCAGCAGCACCAGGCCGCCGGTGGTCTCGGTGCGCAGGTAGCGGGCGAACTCGGTCACCCTCGGCGTGCGGCGGTTCAACGGCGGCTCCCGGCTCGGCGTACACGTCTCCCGTACGCCGACCAGACTTCCCGGCACACCTGGGAAGACCCTAGCCGACGGTCACGCCGAAAAGCACACCGACGAAGTACGTCACCGTCATCGCGAGCGTCCCCACCAGCACGTTCCGCGCCACGGCCCGCCCGACGCGCGCACTTCCGAGCCGGGCGCTGATCGTGCCCGTGAGGACCAACCCGACGATCACCGCGGCGACGCACGTCCACACGCGCCAGTCGACCGGGGGCAGCGCGATCGCGACCAGCGGCAGCAGCGCGCCCACCGCGAACGACACCAGCGACGCCCACGCGGCCTGCCACGGGCTGGTCAGGTTGTCCGGGTCGATCTGCAGTTCGGCGTCGGCGTGCGCGGCGAGCGCGTCGCCCTCGGTCAGCTCGCGCGCGACCTGCTTGGCCAGGCCGGGGGACAGGCCCTTGTCCTCGTAGATGTGGGCCAGCTCGCGCTCCTCGGCCTCGGGCATCTCGCGCAGCTCGCGCGCCTCCATGCGCAGCGCGGCCCGCTCGGTGTCGCGCTGCGTGCTCACCGACACGTACTCCCCGCCCGCCATCGACAGGGCGCCCGCGACCAGCCCCGCGACGCCCGCGGCGAGGATCGCGGTCCGGTCGGTCGTGGCCCCGGCGACGCCGACGACCAGGCCCGCGGTGGAGATGATGCCGTCGTTCGCGCCCAGCACGCCCGCCCGCAGCCAGTTCAGCCGCGCGCCGAGCGAGTCGTGGTGCGGCTCGCCCGGGTGCGTGTCGGTCTGCTCGCTCTCGGTGCTCACCGGCGTATTCTCGCCCGGTCCCGCACATCCCGCCGGGCCGCACCGGCGAAGATGGGGTGTGCACAGCGACCGACCCATGAGCACCTGGCGGGCCATCGCCCTGATGTTCCGCGCGCGCGGCGCGGGCGCGGCTTCTGGTTCAGCCTCGCCATCGACCTCATCTGGCCCCTGATGGCCCTCAGCGCCCGGCTGCGCTTCGCCGGGTCGCTGCCCCGCGAGGGCGGCGTGGTGCTGGCCTCCAACCACCTGTCCAACGCCGACCCGGTGACGGTCACCGCGTTCGCCCTGGCCAAGGGCCGCATCCCGCGGTACCTCGCCAAGGCGAGCCTGTGGAAGGTCCCGGTCGTCAAGCAGGTCCTCGACGGCGGCGGGCACATCCCGGTGCTCCGCAACACCGCACAGGCCCGCACGGCCTACACGGGCGCCGTGGAGGCCGTGCGCCGCGGTGAGTGCGTGATGTTCTTCCCGGAGGCGGGCTTCTCCGACGACACCTCGCACTGGCCGTCGACGCGGGTGAAGAACGGCGCGGCGCGGATCGCGCTGGAGACCGGTGCGCCGGTGATCCCGGTGGTCAACTGGGGCACGCACGAGCTGCTGCCGCCCAACGCGCGCTTCCCGAAGCTGTTCCCGCGGCGGACCGTGCAGATCGTGGCCGGGCCGCCGGTCGACCTGTCGGACCTGTCCGGCTTCGACCGGGAGACCATGGACGAGGCCACCAAGCGGATCATGCACGCCATCACGGAGCTGCTCGCCGAACTGCGCGGCGAACAACCCCGGCCCGCTGACGAGAAGAGGCCCCGGCTTCCCGCCGGGGCCTCTTCGTCGATCAGTCCTCTTGGGACTTCTGGCTGCCGAGTCCCTCGGTGATCAGGTTCATCACCGTCTGGTCGGCCAGCGTCGTGGTGTCGCCCAGTTCCCTGTTCTCCGCGATGTCGCGCAGCAGACGGCGCATGATCTTGCCGCTGCGGGTCTTGGGAAGTTCCTCGACGATGAGGATCTGGCGCGGCTTGGCGATGGCGCCGATCTCGGACGCGACGTGGTTGCGCAGGGTCGCGATGTGCGCGTCGCGGTCCTCCGCCGCCTCGCCGCGCGGGATCACGAACGCCACGATGCCCTGACCGGTGGTCGGGTCGCTCGCGCCCACGACCGCCGCCTCGGCCACCGTGGGGTGCGACACCAGAGCGGATTCGACCTCGGTGGTGGAGATGCGGTGGCCGGAGACGTTCATGACGTCGTCCACCCGGCCCAGCAGCCAGATGTGGCCGTCGCTGTCGTACTTCGCGCCGTCGCCGGCGAAGTAGTAGCCCTGGTCGGCGTAGCGGGACCAGTAGGTCTCACGGAAGCGGTCGGGGTCGCCCCAGATGCCGCGCAGCATCGACGGCCACGGCTCGGTCAACACCAGGTACCCGCCCGACCCGTGCGGCACCTCGACGCCGGCGTCGTCGACGACCTGCGCGGAGATGCCCGGCAGCGGGGTCTGCGCGGAGCCCGGCTTGGTCTTCGTGACCCCCGGCAGCGGGCTGATCATGATCGCCCCGGTCTCGGTCTGCCACCACGTGTCGACAATCGGGCAGCGCTCCCCGCCGATGTGGGTGCGGTACCAGACCCACGCCTCCGGGTTGATCGGCTCGCCCACCGACCCCAACAGGCGCAGGGAGGACAGGTCGTGCCCGGCCGGGTTGTCCGTGCCCCACTTCATGAACGTGCGGATCAGCGTCGGCGCCGTGTAATAGATCGTCACGCCGTACTTGGCGATGATCTCGAAGTGGCGGCCCTGGTGCGGGGTGTTCGGCGTGCCCTCGTAGACCACCTGGGTGGCGCCGTTGGCCAGCGGGCCGTACACGATGTAGGAGTGGCCGGTGACCCAGCCGATGTCGGCGGTGCACCAGTAGACGTCGGTCTCGGGCTTGAGGTCGAACACCGCGTGATGCGTGTACGCCGCCTGGGTCAGGTAGCCGCCGCTGGTGTGCAGGATGCCCTTCGGCTTACCCGTGGTGCCCGAGGTGTAGAGGATGAACAGCGGGTGCTCGGCGTCGAACGACTCGGGCGTGTGCTCGGCGGGCTGGTCGTCGACCAGGTCGTGCCACCAGAGGTCGCGGCCCTCGGTCCAGGCGCACTCGGTGCCGGTCCGCTTGACGACGATGACGTGCTCGATCGTCGGGGTGTGCGCGGTGGCCTCGTCGGTGTTGTCCTTCATGGCGACGGCCTCGCCGCGGCGGTACTGGCCGTCGGAGGTGATCAGGACGCGGGCCTCGGCGTCCTCGATGCGCGAGCGCAGCGCCGCGGGGAGAAGCCGCCGAAGACGACGCTGTGCACCAGGCCCAGGCGCGCGCACGCCAGCATCGCGACGATCGCCTCGACGAGCATCGGCATCTGGATCGCGACGCGGTCACCGGCCTTGAGGCCCAGCGACGCCAGGCCGTTGGCGGCCCTGCCGACCAGGTCGCGCAGCTCGGCGTAGGTGACGGTGCGGGTGTCGCCGGGCTCGCCCTCCCAGTGGATCGCGACCCGGTCGCCGTTGCCCGCCTCGACGTGCCGGTCGACGCAGTTGTGCGCGACGTTCAGCGTGCCGCCGACGAACCACTTGGCGAACGGCGCGTCCGACCAGTCCAGCACCTGCGACCACTCGGACGACCAGTCCAGGCGCCGCGCCTGCTCCGCCCAGAACGCGAACCGGTCCGCGGCGGCCTCGTCGTACGCGCCCGCCCGCACGTTCGCCTCGGCGGCGACCTGCTCCGGCGGCGGGAACACCCGGGTCTCGGTCGACAGGTTGTCCAGCGCCGGGCGCGGGCTGGATTGCTCGGTCATGGGGTGACCTCCTCGTCGGGGTTGCGCACGCGGGCACGAATCTAGCCCCATCAGCGCCGTCGCGGCAGCCCGGCACCCCCATAGGTTTAGACCAATACCGGCGGCGTGCTCCGTTCGGTTGGCCTTGCCCGAATCGGCGGAAAGTGACGCGGTGAAGACGTACCGTGGTGGGCGGTGCGGCCGCGATCGGTGCGTGGGCACGCTGCGTGCCTGTTGTCACCCGGATGTGGCCGTCCGGCTTCCCCTGGGGAGTGGAAGCCGGGCGGCGCCCCCGTCCTCCGCGGTCACTCCGGGTCGTCGGCGTCGCGTAAGGGGGATCATGGACCGCCGGATGGGCCTCCGCCTCGCGCTCGGCGCGCGCGGCTGGGCGTCGGCGTGCGTGGTCTGGGCGGTGGGGTGCGCCGTGGTCGGGCTCGGCTGGGCGCTGCGCTCGGTCGCCGTGCCCGACGCCGAGTCGTGGTGGTTGGCGCTCGTGCTCGTCGCCGCCGCGCTGATGCACGCCGAGGGCACGCGCCCGCCGCAGGAGCGCCGCCGCGTCGCGCACCTGGCCGTCGACCGGGTCGACCACGGCGCGGTCTGGGTGCTCGGCGGCGCGCTCGTCCTGCCGACGCCGCTGGCCCTGGTCCCGGCGATCGTCGTCACCGGGCACGGCTACCTCCAGCGCAGGCGCCTCGCCGACGCGACCGCGCTCGTCGTCGCCGCGGTCGCCGCGCACGCCGTCGCGGTGCTCAGCCCGGCCCGCCGCTGGGTCGTCGACGGCGCCGTCCCCGCCGACGCGCTCGCCGGGGCCGCGCTCGGCCTGACCGCCGCGGTCGCGGTGTTCTGGCTCGTGTGGCGGGTCGTCCCCGGCGCGGTCCGGGCGCTGCGCGGCGCCGTCGCCTGGGCGGACCTGCTGACCGGCGGCGACCTGCTCGTCGTGCTCGCGCTCGGCGTCATGGCGGCGTGGGCGGCGGGCGTCGGGCACGGCGCGCCGCTGGTCGCGGTGGCCGTCGTCGCCACCGGGGTCACCCGCCGCACGCAGCGCATCGCCGAGCTGACCCGGGAACGGGACCGCTTCGAGGCCGACGCCCTGCACGACCCGCTGACCGGCCTGGCCAACCAGCGCGGCTTCAACCCGGCCGCCGCGCTCGCGCTCGTCGCCGATCAGGCCCGGCGCAGGCCGACCGCGGTCCTCATGCTCGACCTCGACGGCTTCCGGGACGTCAACACCCGCCTCGGCCACCTCGGCGCCAACGAGGTCCTCAAGGCGTTCGCCGCGCTGCTGCGCGGCGCCGTCCGCCGCGACGACCTCGTCTGCCGGTGGGGCGGCGAGGAGTTCTCCTCGTGCTGCCCGGCACGGGCCGGGTCGACGCGTGGGCCGTCGCCGAGCGCATCCGCCGCGCCGTCGAGCGGATGACCGTCGAGCTGACCCCGGTCCGCGGCGGCGGCACCGAGCGCGTCGGCCGGTTCACCGTGTCCGGCGGGATCGCGCTGTCGCCGGTGGACGGGACCGACCTCGCGACGCTGCAGGTGCTCGCCGACCGGGCGCTGGCCGCCGCGAAGAACGGCGGCCGCAACCAGATCCGGCTCACCCCAGCGCAGGCCGGAGTGGACTCCCCGCACTGAGCTTCGCCTGCAGGCCCTCCGCACCGCGGGCCACTCGTCGGCGGTCACGGAGTAGACGACGGTGTCGCGGATCGTCCCGTCCGGGCGGATGCGGTGCGCGCGCAGCACGCCCTCGCGGGTCGCGCCCAGGCGCTCGATCGCGCGCTGCGAGCGCTCGTTGCGGATGTCGGTGTGCCAGCCGACGCGCAGCGCGCCCCACGTCTCGAACGCGTGCGCCATCAGCAGGAGCTTCGCCTCGGTGTTCAGCGCGGTCCGCTGCCACGGCGCGCCGATCCACGTGTGTCCGATGTAGAGCCCGCGGTGGCGGGCGTCGACCTCGTAGTAGGAGGTCGTCCCCGCGACCCGGCCCTCGGCGTCGAACTGGGTGAACGGGAACCGCGTGGGGTCGGCGAGCGCGTCGGCGACCTGGGCGTCCATGTCCGCCTGCGACTCGGGGTACCCCTTGCTCAGCCACGTCCACACCGAACGCTCCGCGCCCGCGGCGAGGAGGCCGGGGAGTCGGCCATGGTGGTCGGCGCGAGGCGCACGTGCGTTCCGACGAGGGTGGGCAGCGTCTCGATCACACCCCCAAGGTAGCGGCGAAGTGGACTCCTGACACCGGCCACTTTTGGCGAGTTTTAAGAGGCCACTTGACCCGCCGGTAGGGTCGCGGGCGTGAGCGATCCCCTGGCCGCCCTGCTCGACCTCCCCGGTGTGACCGACGCCGTCACCGCCGCGCGGGACGCCGTCGCGCAGGTGCACCGGCACCAGACCAACCGGCGCGGCTGGCCCGCCACGGCCGCGGAGGCGTCGGTCCGCGCGGCCCGGGCGTCCGCGGCGCTGGACGGCGGCCCCACCGACATCCCCGCCGAGGGCCAGGTCTCCGACCCCGTCCTCGCGGGCGCGCTGCGCGCCGCCGAGGCGCTCGGCCCGCTGCTGCCCACCTGGGAGCGCGCCCCGCTCCAAGCACTGGCCCGGCTGCACGTGCTCGCCGCCGCCGACCTGACTGAGCCCGACGCCCTGGGCAGGCCGCGGCCCGGCGCGGGCCAGCGGCTCGAACTGCTCGCCGATCTCGTCGCGGGCGGCACCCGCGTCCCCGGTCCCGTGGTCACCGCCGTCGTGCACGGCGAGCTGCTGGCGCTGCGCCCCTTCGGCTCCGCAGACGGCGTCATCGCGCGCGCGGCGGCCCGGCTGTCGATGATCGCGACCGGCCTGGACCCCAAGGGCCTCAGCGTCCCCGAGGTGTTCTACCTGCGCCGCGCCGACCGCTACCGCGCCCTCGCCGACGGCTTCGCCACCGGCGACCGCGACGCGCTCGCCGCGTGGATCGTGTTCGCCTGCGAGGGCATCACCGACGGCGCCCGCGAGGCGACGAGCATCGCGGACGCGGCGGTGACGTCCTAGACCGCGTGCGCGTTCAGCAGGCCCAGCGCGGCGCGCACGTGGCCTTCGCTGCTGCGTAGGGCTTCCGCGGCCCGGCGGATGTCCACCCCGGACAGCAGGTGCACCAGCGCGACCTTGAGGTCGCCGTGCGACTCGGTCAGCGCCGTCGAGCACTCCTGGGCGCTGAGGCCGGTCGCCTCGCGCAGGATGCGCAGCGTCCGCCCGCGCAGCTTCGCGTTCGTGGCCCGCACGCTGACCATCAGGTTCTGGTAGGTGCGGCCCATCCGCACCATCACCGCGGTGGAGAACGACGTCAGCACGAGCTTCTGCGCCGTGCCCGCCTTCATCCGGGTCGACCCGGCGATCGCCTCCGGTCCGGTGTCGACGGTGACGAGCACGTCGACCCCGGGCGGCGGGGTGGTGTCCGGGTTGTTCGACACCAGCGCGGTGCTCGCGCCCCGGTCGTGCGCGGCGGTGAGCGCGCCCAGCACGAACGGCGTGCGCCCGGACGCGGTCAGGCCCAGCACGAAGTCGCCCGGCCGGACCGACGCCATCGCGTCGGCGCCCGCGTCCTCGTCGTCCTCGGCGTCCTCGACGGCGCTGCGCAGCGCCCGGTCGCCGCCCGCGTGGTGCACCGCGAACCAGCCGTCCGGCACGTCGAAGGTCGGGCGCAGCTCGGCGGCGTCCAGCGTCGCCAGCCGCCCCGACGTGCCCGCGCCGACGTAGTGCACCCGGCCGCCGCCGCCCAGCGCGGCGACCGCGAGGTCGACGGCGTGGGCGAGCTGCGGCAGCGCGGCCCGCACGGCGTCCGGGACCAGCCGGTCCTCGGCGTTGATGAGCTGCAGGACCTCGACGGTCGGCAGCGTGTCGATGTCGGCGGTGCGCGGGTTGCGCCGCTCCGTGGGGGAGTCGACGTGCACCGACTGTCGTGGAACGGTCATCCAGCTTCCCCTTTCCCCGCGCACCCCGGCATCACTTCCCGATGTCCCTGGGCTTGCGCCGTCCGTCGTGCCTGGTCTCCATCCGGTGCGCGGACACCGCGTCCCGGGTGGCGTCCAGCGCGGTGATCGATTGGTCCATGTGCCGCTGCGCGATGCCGATGAACAGGCAGTCGACCACGGTGAGCTGGGCGATCCGGCTGGCCGTCGCGCCCGAGCGGAACGTGGTCTCCCGGGCGGCCGTGGTGAGCACGTGGTCGGCCACGTCCGCGATCGGCGAGGTCGGGAAGTTCGTCAGCGCCACCGTGGTCGCGCCGTGCAGCCGGGCCACCCGCAGCGCCTCGACGGTGTCCGTGGTCGCGCCGGTGTGCGAGATCGCCACCGCCACGTCGCCCTCGGTCAGCACCGCCGCGGAGGTCAGCATGATGTGCGTGTCGTTCCACGCGAAGCAGGTCCGGCCGATCCGGTGCAGCTTCTGCTGCAGGTCGGCCGCGACGAACGCGCTGGCCCCGACGCCGTACACGTCGACCCGGCGGGCGCCCGCGATCGCGTCGACCACCTCGGTGAGCACGTCGATGTCGAGCTGCTCCGCGGTCTCCTCGACCGCGCGCGCGTCGGCGAAGGTGACCTTGCCGACGACGGTCTTCATGTCGTCCTCGGGCGCGATCTCGCCGCCCAGGTCGCGGTCGGCCCGCACGGAGGCCCGGGCGGTGTCCGCGGCCAGCGCGATCCGCAGTTCCGGGTAGCCGCCGACGCCGATGGCCTTGCAGAACCGGGTCACCGTGGTCTCGCTGGTGCCCGCGGCCTCGGCCACCTCGGTGATGCTGCGCCGCGCCACGGTGGACGGGTTGTCGAGCACGACCTTGGCCACCCGCTGCTCGGCCCGGGCCAGGCCCGGCAGGAGGGAGCGGATGCGGACCAGGGGACTTGACTCGCTGTGTTCTGTCGTCATGTGACTCGCACTCACGTGGGAAACTTACTAACAGTTAACGGGCCGGACAAGGCGAAGCATCACATCTGGGAGCCAGGCTACCCGGACGTGTCCGAGGGGGCAGGCGCCCCGGTCGGGGGCTTGTCCACCGCATCGCTGCGTGAACGCGGATTGTTAGCACCCGAAGGTCAACGAGTTTGACTCGCCCACCCGTCCGGATGCATCAAGTCGGGTTGTTTCTCACCGTTGAGCAGTACCCCATCACCATCGGTGACAAAGATGCGGTCGAGGTGAATTCCGCGACCGGTGTATCGGCCATCAGTGGTCGACCGCCACCGGACCGTGATCCGGTCGGCGGCGGGTAGGTCGGCGTGGACCGTCCACCAACTGCGGTGCCCGGCCCCGGCGAGCCGGGTCTGCTCGCCGCGCGGGGCGTCCGCACCCCGCGCGACCAGGGCGGCTGTCTCCCAGCCGACGCCGTCGACGCTGTACTCCAGGGTCAGCGGGTCGGTCGCCTCGGTGTCGAGGAACGCGTCGAAGGACACCCGGACCGGGCCGCGCGGGGCCAGCTCGGGCGTGGTCAGGGTCGCGGTGCTCGCGTCCGCCTGGGCGGTGAACCAGCTCGTCGCGCCCGCCCTCGGCGGCACCGCCATCGCCCGGGCCAGCCCGGTCGCCCAGGTCTCGCGCGCCCGGTTGATCGACCCCCACGACCGGCTCGGGTGCACCCGGTTGGTCAGCAGGATCGCGATGGACCGCGACGCCGGGTCGATCACCAGCGACGTCCCGGTGTACCCGGTGTGCCCGGCGGTGCGCGGACCGGCGAGGCCGCCCATGTACCAGCGCTGGTCCAGCTCGAAGCCCAGGCCGTGCGCGTTGCCCGGGAACGCGGTGTTGTAGTCGGTCAGCATCTCCCGCACGGTCTCGCGCCGCAGGATGCGCGTGCCCCCGTACTCGCCGCCGTTGAGGATCGTCTGCCCGAGCACGGCCAGGTCGCGGGCGGTCGAGAACACGCCCGCGTGGCCCGCGACGCCGCCGAGCGACCACGCGTTCTCGTCGTGCACCTCGCCGCGGACCATGCCCGCGGCGGCGTCGCCTGGTACTCCGTCGCCGCGACCCGCTCCGCCGACGCGGGGTTGTAGCCGGTGTCGGTGAGCCCGAGCGGACCGGTGACCCGCCGCGCGACGAACGCGTCGAGCGGCTGCCCGGAGACCCGCTCGACCAGGACGCCGAGCGCGATCAGGTTGAGGTCGGAGTACACGTACCTCGTGCCCGCCGGGTGCGCGGGCTTGCGCTCCAGCGCCGCGCGCAGCCGCGAGTCGCGGTCCGGCCAGTCGCGCCACAACGGGATCCACGGCTCCATGCCCGAGGTGTGGGTGAGGAGCTGCTCCACGGTGATCGCGGCCTTGCCGTTCGCGGCGAACTCCGGCACGTGCTCGGCGACCGGGTCGTCGACCGCGACCGCGCCGTCCTCGACCAGGCACATCACGGCCAGCGACGTGAACAGCTTGCTCACCGACGCCACGTCGAACACGGTGTCCGGGCGCATCGGCACCTGCTGCTCGGGCGGCAGCTCGGTGCCCGTGCCGTCGGCGTACCGGACGGCCTGGCCGACCGCGCTGTGGTGCACGACGACCCCGTTGTGGACCAGCATGCCGACCGCGCCCGCGAACAGGGCCGCGGCTGCTGCCGGGTCCACGCCGCGATCGCGCCCGCCGCGGCATCGATGGGCGCGGGGTCCAGCCCGGCCTGCTCGGGGCTCCCGGGGTGAGGACGTCGTGCGCGAACCCGCGGTGCGGCCGGTCGAACCGGCTCACCGCCGGTTCCGCAGCCGCCGTGCTCCCCGACATCGTGATGACCACCATCGCGAGCACGGCCGCTGTGCGCATCTCCACCTCACCGGTACAGCAGGTACGGACGTCGGAGCCGGTCGAAGTCGGCCAGCTCCCCGGCCCACGCCGCGGTGACCGCGTCGGTGTCGGCGCCCGCGTCGACCATGCGCCGCAGGCGGTCGGAGCCGGAGAGCTTGTCGATGAACAGGTCCGGCCGCCACGCGAACGCGTCCGGGTACAGGCGTTTCGCGGTCACGATCATCGCGACGGCCGTGCGGATCGCCTCGAAGCCCGCGCCCGGGTAGACCTGCACGCCGCCGCACGTCTTGCCGACGAACTTGCCGAACGTCGGCGCGAAGTAGTGCTCGCGGAAGCGGACCCCGGGCAGGCCCATGCCGTTCAGCTCCTCGGCCCACCGCCAGTCCAGGCCCGGCGCGCCGATGATCTCGAAGGGGCGGGTCGTGCCGCGGCCCTCGGAGAACACCGTCCCCTCGAACAGGCAGGTGCCGGGGTAGACCAGGGCGGTGGTCGGGGTCGGCATGTTCGGGCTCGGCAGGACCCAGGACAGACCGGTCGCGTCGAACAGGTCGTCGCGCTTCCAGCCCTTGACCGGGATGACCGTCAGCTCGCGCAAGCGCTTGCCCGCGTCGGTGGGCAGGTACTCGGCGTCGAACAGGCGGGCCAGCTCGCCGACGGTCATGCCGTGCTGCTGCACGATCGGCTTGCGGCCGACGCCCGAGGCGTACGCGGGGTCGAGCCGGGGCCGCGCGCGGCGCCGCCCACCGGGTTGGGGCGGTCCAGGACGATGAACGCGGCGTCGGCGATGACCGCGGCGTGCATCGCGGTGAGCATCGTCCAGATGTAGGTGTAGAAGCGCGCGCCCACGTCGGCGATGTCGAAGACGACGGTGTCCACGCCCGCTTTGGCGTACTGGCCCGCGAGTTTGGCCGCGCTCGCGCCGTACGCGTCGTAGACCGGGACGCCGGTGCGGGGGTCGAGGTAGTCGCCCTCCGAGCCGCCCGCCTGCGCCGTTCCGCGGAAGCCGTGCTCGGGGCCGAAGACCGCGAGCGGCTTCGGCATGGCGTCGACGATGTGCGTGCCGTCGCGCAGCACGCCGGTCGGGTTGGAGACGACCCCGACCTTGCGGCCCGCGAGCGCCGCCCAGCCCTGCTCGGCGAGCACGTCGGCGCCGGGGAGCACGGGCCGCCCGCGCGGTGGCGTCGCTGCGCCGGTGATCAGGGGGCGGCCAGGGCGGACGCGGCGAGGAACCGCCTGCGCTGGAGGCTCACCAGGTCAGCCCGTGGCCGAGCGGGTACCGGATGGTGGTCGGGTCGGCCCCGTCCGGCACCGCGACGGGCAGCTTGCCCTGCGGGGACGTCTCGCCGCGCAGGACCTTGGCCAGGGCGTTCATCGACACACCGCGCCAGGAGTACGTCGCGACCCAGGTGGGCGAGGCGACGAAGCCCGCGTCGTACGGGACCTGCGTGGCCACGGCGACGACGGGTTTGCCGGTCGCCTGGAGCCGGGTCAGCAGGGTGCGCTGCTGCGTGAACGCGGAGAGGTTGTTGGTCAGCACGACGACGGTGTCCGCGTCGGCCGCCGCGGTCTCGGCGCGGGTGATCATCGCGGCGTCCGGGCGGGTGCCGGTGGGCAGCGCCGTGCCGCCGAGCGCGGTCGCGAGCTGCGTCGGCGTTTTCGCCTGGTTGACGGTGTCGCCGACGCCCACGACCAGCACGCGCCCGGGGTCGGTCAGGGGGAGCAGGCCCGCGTCGTTGCGCAGGACGGTGGTGGTGCGGTCGGTCAGCGCCTGCACGGTGGCGAGGTGCTCCGGGGTGCCGACAACGGCGGCTTTCTCGTCAACCAGCGGTTTGGCGATGATGCCGCGCTTCCACTTCTGCGCGAGCACGCGGCGCACGCTCTCATCGATGCGCTGCTCGCTGATGCGCCCGGACCGCACGGCGTTCAGCACGGCGTTGTAGGCGAGGGGAAGTCCGGGGGCATGAGGAGCTGGTCGACGCCCGCCTCCAGCGCCAGCACCGGGATCTCGGCGTCGCCGAACATCTCCCGCACGCCCTGCATGCCGAGGGCGTCGGTGACGATCAGGCCGTCGTAGCCCAGCTCGTCGCGGAGGAGGTCGGTCAGGATCGGCCTGCTCAGCGTGGCCGGGCGACCGCTGGGGTCGAGGCTGGGGAACTGGATGTGCGCGGTCATGATCGAGTCGATGCCCGCGTCGACCGCGCCCGGAACGGCGGCAGGTCCACCGCCCGCCACTGCTCGGCCGAGCGGTCGATCCGCGGCAGGCCGGTGTGGCTGTCGGTCGCGGCGTCGCCGTGCCCGGGGAAGTGCTTGGCCGACGACGACACCGTCTCGGTCGCCCGCCCGCCGTCCTGGTAGCCGCTGACCTGCGCGGACACCATCCGGGACGCCAGCGCCGGGTCCGAGCTGAACGACCGCGCCCCGATCACCGGGTTCAGCGGGTTCGAGTTGACGTCGGCCACCGGCGCGAAGTTCTGGTTGACCCCCATCGCGCGCAGCTCGCGGCCGTTGACCGCCGCCGCGGCGCGCGCGTCCTCCGGGCTGCGGCCCGCGCCGAGCGCCATCGCGCTCGGGTACTCCGTGGCGGGCGCCTCGACCCGGGTGACGTTGCCGCCCTCCTGGTCGATCGCCACCACCAGCGGCACGTGCGGCGCCGAGGAGAGCGCGGCCCGCTGCAGGCCGTTGGAGAACGCGGCGAGCTGCGTCGGGTTGTCGACGTTGTCGGTGCCGCTGTTGTTGAAGTAGATGACGCCGCCGACGTGGAAGCGCTTGACCACCTCAGCGGGGGTGGCGACGCCGTACTTGGCCAGGTTGGTCGGGTGGGCCTCGCTCGCCGACTTGCCCCAGACCGTCGCGACGAAGAGCTGCCCGACCTTCTGCTCCAGCGGCATCCGGCGCAGCGCCGCGTCCGCCCACGCCGTCACGTCGGGCAGGGCCGCGCCGACCGCGCTGGTCCTCGGGGTCATCGCCACGGCTCCGACGGTCGCGGTGGCGGCGGTCAGCGCGACCGCGGCGGCGAGCAGCGCTCGGGCGGTGGGCACCGGTGCCTCCTTAGCGGAAAGTTGTTCACCAGGAACGACTTCCTCTCGCAAGCTACTCACGGCACCGGGGGTGGTCAACGCGCCACTCGGGGAAGACCCCGGAACAGGGATTGGGCGGCCCCACCAGTGGTGGAGCCGCCCAAGTCCGCAGCGCGAGCCACTCAAGTTACCAAGCGTGCAACAGTGTCGTGCATTCCTGGACTCGGCGTCCGGCGTCCCGATACGCAGTCCCTAGACGACATGCCTCCCGCGGCGTGCTGCGCGTGGGTGCTTGGTGCTCGCGCACGGAGTCCGAAGCGGGGTGGAGTGGAACTTCTCTTCGTTCCGTCCCTGGCCGATCCGAAGTCCGCAACTCCCTTTGTAGTCCGTGGTGAAGGTCACTTCAAGGGCACGTTCGGGTGCACCGGTACAGACCGTCCTGACCGCGCGTGCACGGCACGGGATGTGGTACCGCCGAAGGGGTTGTCCGCCTGGGACGGTCAGCGCTTCTTCCTTCGGTGGTAGCCGTACCAGGCCGCTCCCGCGGTCGCCACGGCGCCGAGGCTGATGGCCGTCACCGCCACCGCGGTTCCGGACGGGACGGTGAACCGCGACCGCAGCGAGATCGGTTTGGTGAACGTCAGCACGGGCCAGCCGCGCTCCGCGGCGACCTTCCGCAGGCCCCGGTCGGGGTTGACGACGCTGGGGTGCCCGACGACCTCCAGCATCGGCAGATCGGTGCTGGAGTCGGAGTACGCGTGGCAGCCCGCGAGGTCGTAGCCGTGCTCGTCGGCCAGCTCGAGGATCGCGGTCGCCTTGTTCTCGCCGTAGCAGTAGAAGGCGATCTCCCCGGTGTAGCGCCCGTCGACGGCCACCATCCGCGTCCCGACGCTGTGCGTCGCCCCGATCATCCTGGCGATCGGCGCGACGATCTCCTCCCCGGACGCCGACACGACCACCACGTCGTGCCCCCGCTCCCGGTGCTCGGTGATCAGCTCGGCGGCCTCGGCGTAGACCAGGGGGTCGACGATGTCGTGCAGCGTCTCCTCGACGATCGCCCGCACCTGCTCCACGTCCCACCCGGTGCACAGCGAGGTCAGGTGCGCCCGCATCCGCTCCACCTGGTCCGCGTCGGCCCCGGAGGCCGCGAAGACGAACTGCGCGTACGCGCTCTTGAGCACACCCCGCCGGTTGATCAGCCCGCCCTGGAAGAACGGCCTGCTGAACGCGAGCGCGCTCGACCGGGCGATGACCGTCTTGTCGAGGTCGAAGAACGCGGCGATGCGGGGGTCGGGCACGGGCGTCAGCATAAAGACAGCGCTCGATGATCCGGATGGCGCAGGACCGACGCGCCGTATGGGCGAGGGGCCGGAGGAGTTCCTGCTGTCTTTGTGCCGGATGTGGCCTACCGGACCGCGGAACGGGATACAGTACCCGTACCCCGGCCCAGTGCCGGGAGGGTTCAGTCCGACCCCCGGGGCTGAACCTGTAGACGACCCCCGCCCCTCCCCCTGGCGGGGGTCGTCCCCTGCAAGACGGGTCCCCCGTCCAGTGTGGCGGGTCCGCGGCGGGCGTGTCGGCATCCGTCCACAAGCCCCACTTGTCCACAGGCGCGCGACTCACCCTGGCGCTCCGGAACCCCCACGCGGATCGTGGATCTCGGGAAACCCGAGAAACCACAGGAGGTCCGCATGCCCCGCCCCCTCGCCTGCCTCACCGACGAAACCCTCGCCGACGAGGTCCTCCGCCTCGCCGCCAGCGCCACCTGCGACGTCGACCGCGCCGCCGACAGGGTCGAACTCAGCGCCCGCTGGACCGGCCCACCCCTCGTCCTGGTAGACGACCCGGAGACGATCCGCGGCCTCCCCGCCGCGACGGCGTCCTGGTCCTCCACCCCGGCACCCCCTCAACGGCCTTTTTGTCGGCAGCCTTCGACGCAGGCGCCACCCGAGTCGTCTGCCTCCCCGACGACACCCCCTGGCTGTCAGGCGCCCTGGCCGACGCCGCCGAATCCACCCCCGGCCGCACCGGCCCCGTCATCGCCGTGGTCGGCGGCTCCGGCGGCGCAGGCGCCTCGATATTCGCCACCACCCTGGCCCTCACCTCGATCAACGCAGGCACCCCCGCCCTCCTAATCGACTGCGACCCCCTGTCGGGCGGCCTAGACCTAGTCCTGGGCACCGAATCAAAAGAAGGCCTCCGCTGGCCCGACATCCCCACCACCACAGGCCGAGTCTCGGCAACCAAACTCAAACAAGCCCTCCCCGGCCGAGCCAAGAACGGCACCCGCCTAACCCTCCTCTCCGGCACCCACACCGGCGAAGGCCCCGCCCCCGACGCGGTGGAAGCGGTAATCGCCGCAGGCCGCCGCACCGGCGACACAGTCATCTGCGACCTCCCCCGCCACCCCACCCCCGCCATGCGCACAGCCCTATCCGCAGCAAACCTCGTAGCAGTCGTAGTCCAAGCCGACGTCCGCTCCTGCGCCGCCGCCCACCGAATCACCACCGACCTCCGCCACCACGGCGTACGCCTAGGCGTAGTGGTCCGAGGCCCATCCCCCTCAAAGCTGTCCCCCCAAGAAATAGCCCAAACCCTCGCCACCCCCTCCTAGCCCACTACACCACCGACCGAGACCTCCCACCCACCCTCGACCGAGGCGATTTCCACCCCAAAGGCTCCCTAACCCGAGCCGCCCGAAAACTCCTCCGCGACCTCACCCAATAACCCTTTTCGCGATCCATACACGCACCCCGTCCCGGCCGACAACGTCCGGCTATCCCGCATGCCCTCCGAATCCCCGAGGCCCACATGACCCCCACCCTCACCGACCTCGCCGACCGAGTCCGCCAACGCCTAGCCCGCACCACCCCCCACACCCTCACCCCCACCACGGTCGCCGACGCAGTCCGCGAATGCACCCACGGCCTCATCGGCCACACCGACATGCTCACCACCCTCACCGAACTCCACAGCGAGTTCGTCGGCGCAGGCCCCCTCGACCCCCTCCTCCACACCCCCGACATCACCGACATCCTCGTAACAGCACCAAACCAGGTCTGGACCGACAGCCCCGCAGGCCTCCACCAAACCAAAATCACCTTCCCCGACGACACCGCCGTCCGCCGCCTAGCCCAACGCCTAGCCCTAACCGCCGGCCGCCGCCTCGACGACGCCCAACCCTTCGTAGACGCCTGGCTCCCCGACACCCTCCCTCTGTCCACCACCGCTTTCACCCCACCACCGCCCCAGCCCATCCCGCCCACGCGAACCCACCCCACTCAACCCCCGCAGACACACGCCGCCCAGTCACCACTGAACGACGCCACCGAACCCAACCAACCCCTTCTCGCATCTCCGTCCGCAGCACCCAACGCCCACGCCGATCGCCCAACCAAACTCGCCCCCAACCATGCGCAGCACTCAACCCCCACGCAGCACCCAACCGCCCCCGCTGCTGGCTCCGCTACCAATCGCCCGAACCAAGCCTCAGGCTCCGCGGTCGACCGCCTCGCCCAAGCCTCCGGCCCCAGCCGAGCCCCCACCATCACCCATTTCCCGCGTCCCGTCACCCATCCAACCTCGACCTCTCACCGCGACTCCAACACCAGGCCCCGCGTGCGCATGCACGCGGTCCTCCCACCCATCGCCACCTCGACCTACCTCTCCCTCCGCATCCTCCGCCCCGCCACCCACACCCTCCCCGACCTCGTCCGCCGGGGCACCTTCACCCAACGCACCGCCGACCTCCTCACCGCCATCGTCGAGGCACGGCTCGCCTTCCTCGTCTCCGGCGGAACCGGATCAGGCAAGACCACGCTCCTCTCCGCCCTCCTAACCACCGTTTCGCCCGATGAACGCATCGTCTGCATCGAGGACGCGGGCGAGCTGCACCCCGACCACCCGCAGTTCGTCCGCCTGCTCTCCCGCCCACCCAACATCGAAGGCGCGGGTGAGATCACCCAACGCGACCTCGTAAGGCAAAGCCTCCGCATGCGGCCCGACCGCATCGTCGTCGGCGAAGTCCGCGGACCCGAACTGATCGACCTCCTCACCGCACTCAATACCGGCCACGACGGCGGCGCCGGAACGGTCCACGCCAACACCCCCACCGAGGTCCCCGCCCGCCTCGAAGCCCTCGCCGCCCTCGCCGGCATGCCCCACCAAGCCCTCCACAGCCAACTGGCCGCCGCAGTCCACTTGGTACTCCACATGACCCGAACCGGCCCCCGACGCACCCTCACCGAGATAGCCCTCCTTCACCGCCCCAGCGACACCGTCCAAGCGATCCCGGTCTGGCGCGACAACACCCCAACCCGGCACTTCCCCCACTTAGCCCGGCTACTCCACAAAGGACACGGGCCCGTCGACCACATCGCTCCACCCGCCAAGGACCGTCACTCGTGACGAAAGGTCCTCAAGCTCCAATCTCCTCCCACCACCACTCTTCCTTGCCGAAGCGCCCCGCTCCATCCCCCCAGAGACACCACCGGTGACCACCGCGAACACCAAGGCCCTACCGCCGCGCCGGGCGACACCGACGCGTTCCTGGCCGACCCGGTGTTCAGGCCGCCCTACCCGCCGAGGACATCACCCATGACCACCGCCCTCACCCCGCTCCTCCTAGCCACCGCGCTCGGCGTCTGGCCCGCCAACCCAGCCCGCCGGAGGCTCCGGGCGCTCCGACCCAGCACCCGACGTCCACTACGCCCGCCGCCCCTCCAACCCCTCATCCCACCCGCGGCGGCCCTCCTGGCCTGGCCCCTCCTAGGCCCCGCAGGCGCTCTCGCCACCCTTCTCCTCGCCATCCTCACCCGCGCCGCCATCCGGAAGCGCAGAAAGGCACGGGACGAGGTCGAAGCGCTCGACGCACTTGCCGAGTGCCTGCGGTCCCTGGTCGCAGAGCTCCGGGCCGGTACGAACCCGGTCGTCGCAGTCGAGTCCGCCGCCGAGGACGCGCCGCCCGGCGCGGCCGAGGTGTTGCGGTCCGCGGCTGCGGCGGCGCGGCTCGGCGGCACGCCCGACATCGACGACGGGCCGGGTGGGCAGATCGTCCAGGCTTGGCACCTGGCCCACCACCACGGGCTTCCGTTGGCGGGCGTCCTCGACTCAGTCCGGCTCGACCTCGAGCAGCGGGCCCGTTTCGCGCGGCAAGTCGATGCGCGGATGGCGGGGCCGCGGGCCAGTGCGGCCGTGCTCGCCTGCCTGCCGGTCGTCGCCGTTCTCCTCGGCCAGGTCAGCGGCGCTGATCCGGTAGCGGTGCTCGCCGACACCTCGCTCGGTCAAGTTCTCCTCCTGGTCGGCGCCGCGCTCGCCGGAGCGGGGTTGCGGTGGACCGAACACCTCACCCGCGTAGGAGCGCCATGACCGCGCCACTGCTCGCGCTGGCCGCGCCCTCCTCCTCTGGACGCCGCACCGACCCGCGGCGCGGCGGCTCGAGCGGCTCTTCGCCACAGCGCCGACCCGACCACGGTCGCGTGCGCCGACCCGGGCTGGGCCTGCGGCGGCGTTCGACCTGCTCGCCGCCTGCCTCGCGGCGGGGATGCCCGTGCCGACCGCCGTCCGGGCCGTCGCGGAGCACTTCCCGCCGCGGATCACCGAACCGTTGCGGGAGACCGCGGACCTCCTCGCGCTCGGCGCCGCGCCCGCCGACGCGTGGGCCACCGCGGCGGCCTGCGCCGATCTCGCTCCGCTGGCCCGGGGCGCTCGGCGCAGCGCCCAGTCCGGGACGGCGTTGGCGGACCTCGCATCGGGACTGGCCCAACGGGCCCGCGAACGCGCCGCCGACGCGGCCGAGGCGCGGGCTCAGCGGGCGGCGGTCCTGATCGCTGGGCCGCTCGCGCTGTGCTTCCTGCCCGCCTTCCTCTGCCTGGGCATCGCCCCGGTGGTGGTGGGGCTGGCGACCACCCTCTTCTGAAAGGACAACCCGTGTACCACTTCCTGACCAAGCTCCTGCGCCGCGACGACGGCATGACCACCGCGGAGTACGCGATCGGCACTGTCGCGGCGGCCGCGTTCGCAGGCGTCCTCTACGCGATCCTCACCGACGGCGCCGTGGTCGACCAGCTCGCGACGTTGATCTCCGACTCGCTCGGGAAACCGTGAACGACCGGGGTGCGGTGACCGTCGAGGCCGCGTTCGCGGTCGTCGGGCTCGTCGTCGTGCTCGGGCTGGTGCTGGCGGGCGGGGCGGCGGCCGTCGACCAGATCCGGTGCGTCGACGCGGCGGGCGAGGCCGCGCGGCTGGCCGCACGCGGTGACCCCGAGCGCGCGCGGGCAGCTGCGCTCGAGCGGGCGCCGTCCGGGGCGTCGGTGCGCATCGACTACAGCGGCGGCGACGTCGACGTGCGGGTAGAGGTGGCGGGGCCGCTGCCCGGCGTCCGGCTCGCGGCTGAGGCGCGCAGCGTGCTCGAACCCGGTGTGGTGCAAGGGGAAACCCGTGGCGCGCCACCGTGACGAGGGCTTCGCGACGGTCTGGGCGGCGATCGTCGTGAGCGCGGTGGCCGCGCTGCTGGCGGCGGTGCTCGGGGTCGGTGCGGCGGTCGCCGCCCGGCACCGGGCCGCCTCGGCGGCCGACCTGGCGGCGCTCGCGGGGCCGCGCGCGCGTGGTCCGGGGAGGGGGTCGCGTGCGCGGAGGCGGCTGCGGTCACCGCTCGGATGGACGCGGAGCTGGTGGCGTGCGCGCTGTCCGGGCTGGAGATCACCGTGCGGGTCGAGCGGGACGTCGCCGGGCTGGGGCGGGCCGCGGCGGCCGCGCGGGCGGGACCGGTCGGCGTGCCGAGTTCGCCCCGGCCGAACCGTTGAGCGCGGGCTGAGCGGTGGGCGCGGGCGGCCGAGCGGGCCCAGCGGTTGGTCCCGCACGCCGAGCGGCACCGGGTCGGGTGGGCGCCCAGCCAGGGGCCCGCACCGGTCCACTCTGAGTAGAGGGCCGTTTGCGCTGGTCACGAATATTCCACCGAGGACAGGAGGGCAATCAGTCCAGATACCGGCGTTACCCGGCAGTGTGAGCGCGGCGGGCTCGGTAACCGGCTGTCGAGCGTTCGGCCGCTCGGTGCGCGGTCGTCACTTCACCTCGTTATAACGACCAGTTGTCGACTGCAAGTTTCCTCCCGGCCGTGCCATGCCGTTGAGTAGGTCACAGGACGCCGAACCTGGGGTCCGCACCGCGAGGAGGCTCCACCGAAGATGTTGGACAGCAGCGAAAGGTCCGATACCTGGCGCCGGGCGTTCCGGCCCGAACTGCGTGCCGAAGCGATCGGTCTGGCGTTCCAGGGCTGGTCGGTCCTGCCGGGCACCTACCCCACCGCGAACGGCTGGTTCGGCCGCGACGGCATGGAGGCCGACGGCCCGCGGCCGGTGCACGCCGACTGGCAGGACCGCATCGGCACCGACGCCGAGCAGGTCGCGACCTGGTGGGCGGGCAAGCCCTACAGCCTGCTGCTGGCCACCGGCGCCGGGGTCGACGCCATCGAGGTCGACGGTGACCTCGGCAGGCGCGCGGCCCGCGTGCTGCGGACCCTCGGCTTCCCGGTGCCGATCGCGGCCACCCCGGAGTCGCGCTGGCTGTTCTTCACCCGCTCCGGCGGGACGCTGCACCACGACCTGTCCGACCACGACGTCACCCTCCGCGCGGAAGGCGACTGGATCGCCCTGCCGCCGAGCCCCGTCCAGCACGGCGTCGTGCACTGGCGGGTCAAGCCCGAGGTGTGCAGCTGGGTGCTGCCGCCGTCGCGCTTCGTCCAGGACGCGCTGCTCGAGGCCGTGGACGCGCCCGAGAGCACGCTGGTCAGCGCCTTCGTGGCCGCTGACTGAGCGGAACGCGGTTTCAACAACTCAAGAGTGGACCACTGCGGTCGGGCGGGGTGAGCCTCCTCCCGTAACTCCCCCGTCCGGCCGCAGAACCAGCCTGTCCCGCGCGCTCCCGCCATACTCCCGCCCTCGGCGGTGGGCGCCGGACAGGCCGCCAGCCGAGCACCGCTTGGGGGCTACGCCTCCCAGATGACCGCTCGTGGCCACCGGACACGCGGCCCCCGCCCTGGCCGCCCGGTGTCGGCGATCCCGCCCGGGACGACCGCCCGACCTGGCTGCCCGACGCCTCCCCGGCGCCAGCCACCGCGCGACTCCCACCGCCGACCGGATCCGGAACTGCCCACAGTGGACTCAGGTAGCAGGCGCCCACCAGCGCTCGGCGGCACCGGAGCGCGCCGGGAAGCGCGTCGGACCCGAACTCCGACGCGCCCCGGCGCGCTGCCATGTCCGGACCCTTGCGGACGAGTGGCATGGCCCCGCGGGGCGTAGCCGGTCAGTTGGCGTTGAGGGCGGTCAGGACCGTGCGGAGGACCGCTACCGCGCCCTGCTTGTCCAGCGGCTCGTTCCCGTTGCCGCACTTGGGGGATTGGACGCAGGACGGGCAGCCCGCTGGGCATTCGCAGGCGGCGATGGCGTCGCGGGTGGCGGTGAGCCAGGCGGTCAGCGCCGTGTGGCCGCGTTCGGCGAAGCCCGCTCCGCCGGGGGCGCCGTCGTGGACGAAGACGGTGGGGTGGCCGGTGTCGGGGTGCCAGGCGGTGGAGACGCCGCCGATGTCCCAGCGGTCGCAGGTGGCGAAGAGGGGGAGCAGGCCGATCGCGGCGTGTTCGGCGGCGTGGAGGGAGCCGGGGATCAGGGGGTGGGGATGCCCGCGGCCAGGAGGGTCGGTTCGGTGATCGTGTACCAGACGGCGCGGGTGTGGAGGGTGTGGGCGGGGAGGTCGAGGGGGATCTGGTCCAGGACCTCGCCGGTGGGGAGGCGGCGGAGGTAGCCGGTGACCTGGGAGGTCACCGCCACGTCGCCGAAGTTGACCGTGATGGGGCCGTGCTGGCGGGATTCCAGGACGTCCAGGACGGCGATGTCCACGTCTTCGCGGGGGCTGGTCGTCCACTCGGGACTTTCCTCGTGCACCAGGGCCAGGCAGGCGTCCAGGTCCAGTTCGTCGACGACGAACGACACGCCCTGGTGCAGGTAGACGGCCCCGGGGTGGACGGTGGCGCAGGCGTTGCCCGCGCCGACGGTGCCGAGCATGCGGCCGGAGTCCGCCTCGACCAGGGCGATCTGCTCGCCGCCGGAGCCGCGGATGTCGATGTCGCCGTGCGGGCGGTCGGGGGCGGTCCAGTACCAGCCCGAGGGGCGGCGGCGGAGGACGCCGTCGGCGGCCAGCGACGCCACGACCTCCGCCGCGGTCGGGCCGAAAGCGGGCAGGCAGGCGGGGGTCAGGGGCAGTTCCGCGGCGGCGCACGCCAACTGCGGTGCCAGGACGTACGGGTTGCCCGGGTCGGTCACCGCCGCCTCGACGGGGCGGTCCAGCAGCGCCGCGGGTGGTGGACGAGGTAGGTGTCCAGCGGGTCGTCGCGGGCGATGAAGACGACCAGGGAGTCGTCGGCCGCCCGACCGGCGCGGCCCGCCTGCTGCCAGAACGACGCCACCGTGCCCGGGAAGCCCGCGACCACCACCGCGTCCAGGCCCGCGATGTCGACGCCCAGCTCCAGCGCGCTCGTCGACGCCACCCCCAGCAGCTCGCCCGACATCAGCGCCGCCTCCAGCGCCCGGCGCTCCTCCGGCAGGTACCCCGACCGGTACGCGGCGACGCGCGGCTCCAGCACCGGGTCCACTTCGGACAGGATGCGCCGCGCCCCCAACGCAGTCAGCTCCGCCCCCGACGCGACCGGACGAACGCCAGCGTGCGCGCCCCCTCGATCACCAGGTCCGCCAAGATCCGCGCCGCCTCCGCCCCCGCTGACCGGCGGATCGGCGCGCCGTTCTCCCCGGTCAGCTCCGTCAGCGGCGGTTCCCACAACGCCACCGTCCGCGCCCCCGGGGCGACCCGTCCGAGGTCACCGCGACGCACTCGACCCCCACCAGCCGCGACGCCGAACCGCCCGGGTCCGACGCCGTCGCCGACGCCAGCACGAACACCGGTGACGACCCGTACCGCGCCGCGATCCGCCGCAGCCGCCGCATCAGCAGCGCCACGTGCGAACCGAAAAGCCCGCGGTACGAGTGGCACTCGTCGACCACGACGTACCGCAGGTTCCGGAAGAACTGGGCCCAGCGCGCGTGCGACGGGAGCACGCCGCGGTGCAGCATGTCCGGGTTCGTGAACACCCACCGCCCGTGCGCGCGGACCCAGTCGCGCTCGGCGATCGGGGTGTCGCCGTCGTACGACGCCGCGCGCAGGTCGGGCAGGCCGAGGGCCTGGACGGCGCGGAGCTGGTCCGCGCCCAGCGCCTTCGTGGGGGACAGGTACAGCGCCGTCGCCTTGCGGTCGGCGAGCAGCGCCGTCACCACCGGGAGCTGGTAGGCCAGCGACTTCCCCGACGCCGTCCCCGTCGCCAGGACGACGCTGCGGCCCGAGTGCGCCAACTCCGCGGCCGACGCCTGGTGCGCCCACGGCTCCTGCACGCCGCAGTCGGCGAACGCCTTGATCAGCGGTTCCGGCGCCCAGTCCGGCCACGCCGCGCGCACCGCGGGGAAGCGGGCAGGGACGAGACGTGGGTGACTGGGTCCTCGCCCGCCGGGATGCCCGCCAGGACGCGGTCGAGCAGCAGGTCACCGCGGTGCGCACCCATTGCGGCAGCTTCGCACAGCCCGCCGACACCCGAAGAATTCACCGAGACCTTCGTCACATTCTGTTGGACGGCCCACTACGGACCGTGCACGGTGCGGGACGGCTCGCGAGTGGCATCTGCTTTACCAATAGACTCCGCGCGCATCCCACCGATTGTGGTGGTGCACACGTCGGTAACGGGGTCGGTCCAGCAGACGTCGGCTCCGGAACAGGCAGATCAACAGGAGGACGGATGCAAGGGCAGTTCCTCGCGGCAGACCTGACGCTCACCGGTGCGGATCGCGGTGTGGTCGTCGTGGTCGCCGTGATCGCCCTCGCCGCTCTTGCCGTCGGGTATGTGCTGCTCAAGGAGGTTCTGGCCGCCGGTCAGGGAACCGCCAAGATGCAGGACATCGCCAAGGCGGTCCAAGAGGGCGCGGCGGCGTATCTCAAGCGGCAGCGCAATACGCTGCTGGTTTTCGGAAGCATCGTCTTCCTGCTGCTTTTCGCGCTTCCCGCCGACAGCACGGCGGAACTGATCGGCCGGTCCCTGTTCTTCCTCGTCGGCGCGGCGTTCTCGTTCGCGATCGGCTACCTCGGGATGTGGCTGTCGACGCAGGCCAACCTGCGGGTCGCCGCCGCGTCGGTGGAGGACGGCGGCCGGGAGAAGGCCATGCGGATCGCCTTCCGCACCGGCGGCGTGGTCGGCATGGCCACCGTCGGCCTCGGCCTGTTCGGCGCCGCGGTCGTCGTGCTCGTCTACACGGGCATGGCGCCGAAGGTGCTGGAGGGCTTCGGTTTCGGCGCCGCGCTGATCGCGATGTTCATGCGCGTCGGCGGCGGCATCTTCACCAAGGCCGCGGACGTGGGCGCCGACCTGGTCGGCAAGGTCGAGCAGAACATCCCCGAGGACGACCCGCGCAACGCCGCGACGATCGCCGACAACGTCGGCGACAACGTGGGTGACTGCGCCGGTATGGCCGCCGACCTCTTCGAGTCCTACGCCGTCATGCTCGTCGCCGCCCTGATCCTGGGCAGCACCGCGTTCGGCGTGCAGGGCCTGCTGTTCCCGCTGATCGTCCCCGCGCTCGGCGTGATCACCGCGATGCTCGGCGTCTACATCACCCGGGCCAAGGCGGGCGAGAGCGGCCTGACCGCGATCAACCGCTCCTTCTACATCTCCGCGGTCGTGTCCGCGGTGCTCTGCACGGCGGCGGCGTTCATCTTCCTGCCGACGTCGTTCTCCGAGCTGACCGGCGCCTCCGACCCGAGCGTCTCCGGCAGCCCGGCGCTGGTCGCCGCGGTCGCGGTGATCATCGGCATCGTGCTGGCGGGCATCATCCTGTGGCTCACCGGCTACTTCACCGGCACCGACTACAAGCCGGTCAAGGACGTCGGCCAGACCGCGCTCACCGGCCCGGCGACCGTCGTCCTCGCGGGCATCTCGGTCGGTTTCGAGTCCGCTGTGTACACCGCGCTGGTCATCGGCGGCGCCGTCTACGGCGCGTTCCTGCTGTCCGGCTCGATCGCGGTGTCGCTGTTCGCGATCGCCCTGGCGGGCTGCGGCCTGCTGACCACCGTCGGCGTCATCGTCGCGATGGACACCTTCGGCCCGGTGTCGGACAACGCGCAGGGCATCGCGGAGATGTCCGGCGACGTGCACGGCGAGGGCGCGGCGATCCTGACCGAGCTGGACGCGGTGGGCAACACCACCAAGGCCATCACCAAGGGCATCGCCATCGCCACCGCGGTGCTCGCCGCGACGGCGCTGTTCGGGTCCTACCTCGACGCGATCAAGGCGGCGTTCGCCAAGGCGCAGAACGAGTTCAGCAACGACATCTTCACCGTGTTCAGCCCCAACGTGCTCGTCGGCGTGCTCATCGGCGCGGCGGTCGTCTTCATGTTCTCCGGACTGGCGGTCAACGCGGTCACCCGGGCGGCGGGTGCCATCGTCTTCGAGGTCCGGCGCCAGTTCCGGGACATCCCCGGCATCATGGAGGGCACGACCCGCCCCGAGTACGGCAAGGTCGTCGACATCTGCACGCGCGACTCGCTGCGCGAGCTGGCCACCCCGGCCTGCTGGCCGTGCTGGCCCCGATCGCCGTCGGCTTCGGCCTCGGCGTCGGCCCGCTGGCGGGCTACCTGGGCGGCGCGATCGCGGCGGGCACGCTGATGGCGGTGTTCCTGGCGAACTCCGGCGGCGCGTGGGACAACGCGAAGAAGCTGGTCGAGGACGGCAACCACGGCGGCAAGGGCTCCGACGCGCACGCCGCGACCGTGATCGGCGACACCGTCGGCGACCCGTTCAAGGACACCGCGGGCCCGGCCATCAACCCGCTGATCAAGGTGATGAACCTGGTGTCGGTGCTGATCGCCCCCGCGATCGTCACCTTCACCGTCGGCGCGGACGCCTCCACCGGCCTGCGCGTCACCATCGCGCTGGTCGCGGTCGCGCTGATCGTCGCGGCCGTGGTCGTGTCCAAGCGGCGCAGCACGGCGATCGCCGACGCCCCGCGGAGAAGGTCGCCAACGGCGCGGTCTGACCCACGGACGTCCCGGAGGCCGGTTCCCACCAGGGGACCGGCCTCCGGCCTGCGGGGGCCCGCGTGCGTGCGACGATCGGGACGCCGACCCAGCGCAGCCCGAGGGAGCCCAGCCATGGTCCGCCGATCCGCATTCGCCGCCGCAGCGCTCGCCTTGGCCCTGACGGGCTGCTCGGGGGACAACAACCCCGGCACCCCCGCCCCGGCCCCGCAGGCGACGACCGCCACCACGACCACCGGGGGAGCCGGTGGTGACGCGGTCGCCTGGGCGGAACGGGTCTGCGCGTCGGTGGGGCCCGAGGTGGAGAAGCTGAGCGCGGGCCCGGACATCGACCCGTCCAACCCGCAGGCGGCGAAGGAAGGGCTCGTCACCTACCTCGACACCCTCATCAGCGCCATCGACCGCATGATCGGCGGCATGCGCGACGCGGGCGCCCCGCCGGTCCCGGACGGCCAGATCGCCGCCGACCGGGCCGTGGGCACGCTGGAGGAGGCCAAGGGGTCGGTCTCCGCGGCCCGCGACGAGCTGGCCGCCGCCGACGTCTCCGACCCGGCCGCCTTCCAGGCCGCGTTCACCAAGGTGGGCGAGGACCTGCAGAAGCTGTCCGAGCTGGAGAACCCGATGGAGGGCCTGCGCGGCAACGAGGAGCTCGACGCCGCGTTCGAGCAGGCCGAGTCGTGCAAGAAGCTGTCCGGTTCGAGCGCCGCGCCCACACCGACTTCGTGACCTCCGTCACGTGACGGGGCGACCGCGCACCGTGTCCGCGCCGGCTTCCGCTGATCGAACTTCTGTTCTAATCTGGCCGCCGTGGAGCAGCTCTCCTTCTACTCCGCCGAGGCGTCGAGCCCCGACCTGGCCGACCTGGCGGGGCTGCTCTGCGGGCCGGGCCGGGTCCGGGTCTTCGCGGGCGCCGCGGCCCGGTTGACGGTGCCCGTGCGCGACGAGTGGCGGGCGAAGGCCCTGGTCAGGGCCCTGCGGCTGCGCGGGGTGCCGGTCACCCGAACGGTGTGCGAGTACACCGGCGACCTTGAGTTGCGGACCGCGTTCCGCAAAGATCTCCTTCCGCTCGCCCTCGCCTGGGGGCAGCGCAAGCACGTCCCCGACCTCACCCCCGACGGCAACACCCTCCGGCTGTGGGCGATCGCGGCCGGGCGCTGGACCGAAGGGGTTACCTGCTCGCCATCGACCCGGTCGCACCGCATACTCGGGACCGCCTGGTCGCGGCGCTGGGCCGGTGCGGACTGCCCGCGTCGGCGCACGCGGGCGGCCTGCGCATCAGGGGACGGCGTAGGCTCGCCCGTCTCGCCGAACTCGTCGGTCGCCCTCCCGGACCGGGGTGTGACGCGCAGTGGCCGACGGTCACGGAGATGCGTGTGGTGTCATGAACGTGTATTGGTGGCCGATGGCAGGGTGAAGGCCGTCGAGCGGGGATAGACAGAAAGAGCGGTATCCGTGGCCGGAACGAAGACCAGCAGAAGCGCCGCAAGTGCGCAGCCGCGCAGGCTCGTGATCGTGGAGTCCCCGGCCAAGGCCAAGAAGATCGCCTCCTACCTGGGCGGCAACTTCGTGGTGGAGTCCTCGCGGGGGCACATCCGCGACCTGCCGCGCAAGGCGGCCGAGGTGCCGGACAAGTTCAAGGGCCAGGCGTGGTCCAACCTGGGCGTCAACGTCGACAACGGCTTCGAGCCCATCTACATCGTCACCCCGGACAAGAAGGCCACGGTCACCGAGCTGAAGGGCCTGCTCAAGGACGTCGACGAGCTGTACCTGGCGACGGACGGCGACCGCGAGGGCGAGGCCATCGCCTGGCACCTGCTGGAGGCGCTCAAGCCGAAGGTGCCGGTCCGCCGGATGGTGTTCCACGAGATCACCGAGTCGGCCATCCGCGCCGCCGCGGAGAGCACCCGCGAGCTGGACCGCGACCTGGTCGACGCCCAGGAGACCCGCCGCATCCTCGACCGCCTCTACGGCTACGAGGTCAGCCCCGTGCTGTGGAAGAAGGTCATGCCGCGGCTGTCGGCGGGCCGCGTGCAGTCGGTGGCGACCCGGATCGTGGTGCAGCGCGAGCGCGAGCGCATGGCGTTCGTGTCGGCGTCGTACTGGGACATCTCCGCCACCCTCGACGCCGGGGCCGACGCCGAGCCGCGCACCTTCGGGTCGCGCCTGCTCTCGGTCGACGGCACCCGCCTGGCCACCGGCCGCGACTTCGGCCCGGACGGCAAGCTCAAGACCGGCGAGGTCCTGCTGCTCGACGAGGCCGAGGCGCGCCGCCTCGCCGACGGCCTGCGCGGCGCCGCGCTGACCGTCACCAGCGTCGAGGAGAAGCCGTACACCCGGAAGCCGTACGCGCCGTTCATGACCTCCACGCTCCAGCAGGAGGCGGGCCGCAAGCTGCGCTTCTCCTCGGACCGCACGATGCGCGCCGCGCAACGGCTGTACGAGAACGGCTACATCACCTACATGCGAACCGACTCCACGACGCTGTCGGAGACGGCGATCCAGGCGGCGCGCACCCAGGCCAGCCAGCTCTACGGCAGCGAGTTCGTCTCGCCGCAGCCGCGCCAGTACACGCGCAAGGTGAAGAACGCCCAGGAGGCGCACGAGGCCATCCGCCCGGCCGGTGAGGTGTTCCGCACCCCGGGCGAGGTCGCCCGTGAGCTGGAGGCTGACGAGTTCCGCATCTACGAGCTGATCTGGCAGCGCACGATCGCCTCCCAGATGGCCGACGTGCGCGGCACGACGATGACCGTGCGGATCACCGGCAACGCCGCGTCCGGCGAGGAGTGCGTGTTCTCCTCCAGCGGCCGCACGATCACCTTCGCGGGCTTCCTGCGCGCCTACGTCGAGGCCGTGGACTCCGAGACCGGCGGCGAGGCCGACGACGCCGAGCGCCGCCTGCCGCGGCTGGCGAAGGGCCACGCGGTCACCGCGGCCGAGCTGGCCGCCGACGGGCACACCACCAGCCCGCCGCCGCGCTACTCCGAGCCCAGCCTGATCAAGCAGCTCGAGGACCTCGGCATCGGCCGCCCGTCGACCTACACCTCGATCATCAAGACGATCCAGGACCGCGGGTACGTCTGGAAGAAGGGCTCCGCGCTGGTCCCGTCGTGGATCGCGTTCTCCGTGGTCGGGCTGCTGGAGCAGCACTTCGAGCGGCTGGTCGACTACGACTTCACCGCCGCGATGGAGGACGAGCTGGACCGCATCGCGGTCGGCGACCAGGAGCGCACCACCTGGCTGTCCGGGTTCTACTTCGGCGGCCAGATCGGCCCGGAGGGCTCGGTGGGCGCTCCGGCGGCCTGAAGAAGCTGGTCGGCTCGGGCGTGGAGGAGATCGACCCGAAGGAGGTCAACTCCATCCGGGTGTTCGACGACGCCGAGGGCCGCCCGGTCGTCGTGCGCGTCGGCCGGTACGGGCCGTACCTGGAGCGCGAGGTCGACGGCGAGGCGCAGCGGGCGAACCTGCCCGAGGACCTGCCGCCGGACGAGCTGACCCCGGACATCGCCGAGCAGCTGTTCTCGGTGCCGATGGAGGGCCGCTCGCTGGGCACCGACCCGGTGACCGGGCACGAGATCGTCGCCAAGGACGGCCGGTTCGGGCCGTACGTGACCGAGGTGCTGCCCGAGGAGGAGCCGGAGCCGGGCAAGAAGAAGGCCAAGGCGAAGGCCAAGCCGCGCTCGGGCTCGCTGTTCGCGTCGATGTCGCTGGACACGGTGACGCTGGAGGACGCGCTGCGGCTGATGTCGCTGCCGCGCGTCGTCGGCACCGACCCGGCCAGCGGCGAGGAGATCACCGCGCAGAACGGCCGGTACGGGCCGTACCTGAAGAAGGGCACGGACTCGCGGTCGCTGACCGGCGAGGAGCAGATCTTCGAGATCACCCTCGACGAGGCGCTGAAGATCTACGCCGAGCCCAAGCAGCGCGGGCGCCGCACCGCCGCGCCGCGCCGCTGCGCGAGCTGGGCCCGGACCCGGTGTCGGGCAAGCCGATGGTGATCAAGGACGGCCGGTTCGGACCGTACGTCACCGACGGCGAGCACAACGCGTCCCTGCGCAAGTCCGACAGCGTGGAGACGATCTCGGTCGACCGCGCCTCGGAGCTGCTGGCCGAGAAGCGGGCCAAGGGACCGGCGCCGAAGCGGACCACCACCCGCCGCGCCAGCAGCGGGACCAGCGCGAAGACCACCAAGAAGACCCCGGCGAAGAAGTCGACGGCGAAGTCGAAGGCGTGATTCACCGGGTGGTCCGCCCGGTCGTGGCGCACAATCGCTGCAAGGTGCCCCGGAGATAACGGGTTCACCCGAAGTCACCCTGAGCGCGCTTAGGGGTGGCTAACCTGGTCCGACCACGGTCGGCGTCACCTGATCGGCGCACGCCGGTGGTTACGCTGGGGTGCTACTCGGGTGTGGAATGGGGTGGAGGGCGATCAGCGCAGGCTCGAACGGGCAGGTACGCACCGGGGCCGAGGGCTCCATGGCCCACCGCGTGCGCAGCGTGCTGTCGATCCGGCCGTTCCGCAGGCTGTGGGGCGTCACCTACCTGTGCAGCACCGGTGACTGGCTCTCGCTGCTCGCGCTGACCGGTCTCGTCACCACGTTCCTCGACGACTACCGCGCGCAGAGCTTCGCGTTCGCCGGGGTCGTGCTGACGCAGCTGCTGCCCGGGCTGCTGTTCGCGCCGCTGGGCGGGCTGTTCGCCGACCGGTTCGACCGGCGCAAGGTCATGGCGATCGCCGACGTCGCGCGGTGCGGGCTGTTCGTGTCGATCGCGGTGGTCGGGTCGCCGCTGTGGCTGTTCATCGGGAACTTCCTGATCGGCTGCTGCGCGCTGCTGTGGATCCCGTCGAAGGACGCCGCGGTCCCGAACCTGCTGCGCCGCCCGGACCAGGTCGAGACGGCCAACCAGCTCGGCATGGTGATGACCTACGGCATCGCGGTGATCAGCGGCGCGGGCCTGTACGCGCTGATCACCGGGGCCAGCTCGACCTTCCACGTCGACCCGTCCGGGTTCGGCATCGCCAAGATCATCCTGCTGCTCAACGGCGCGCTGTACCTGACCAGCGCCATCATCATCGCCACGCGCATCCCGGAGCTGTCCCGCCGGGCGGTGGACGTCCGGCCCGGCGCGCAGCCGGAGGGCGCGGCGCCGCAGGTCGCGGGCGCGGAGGTCGGTGAGAAGGCGGGCTTCCTCGCGATGATCAAGGACGCCGCGCACTTCGTCCGCACGACGCCGCTGGTGCGCGGGCTGCTCATCGGGATGATCGGCGCGTTCGCCGCGGCGGGCGCGCTGGTCGGGTCCGCGCAGCTCTACGCCAACAGCCTCGGCGGCGGCGACTCGGCGTTCGGCTGGCTGTTCGTCGCGCTGTTCCTGGGGCTGGCCACCGGCATGGGCGGGTCGCCGAAGCTGGCCCGCACGCTCCCGCACAACCGGCTGTTCGGCATCGCGATCGTGGTCGCCGGTCTGGTGCTCGCGGTCATCGCGCTGTCGCCGCACCTGATCGTGTCGCTGGTCGCCGTCGCGGTGCTCGGCGCGGGCGCGGGCGCGGCCTTCCTGACCGGCGTGACGATCATCGGCACGCAGGTCGAGGACGCCATCCGCGGACGCATCAACGCGGTGTACCAGTCCCTGATGAAGATCATCCTGGCGGGCGCGATGGCGGCGACGCCGGTGCTGGTCGGCCTGGTCAGCCCGCGGTCGGTGACGCTGTTCGGCCGCGCGATGCTCATCGACGGCACGCGCCCGGTGCTGCTCGGCGCCGGGCTGATCGCGGCGCTGGTCGGCGTGGTCGCGTACCGGCAGATGGACGACCGGCGCTCGGAGAAGATCCTCACCGACCTGCTCGCCACCATCCGGCGCAGGCCGCGGCGCTCGGCCGGGCTGCTCATCGCGGTCGAGGGCGTGGCCGGGCTGGACACCAGCTCGCAGGCGCGGCTGCTGGTCGACTGGCTGCGCAAGCCGGGCCGCCGCGAGGTCGTGCTGGCCTCCGACCCGGCGCTGGACGACGGCAGGCTCCGCGCGGTGCTCGCCGGGGCGCAGCTCACCAGCTCCCGCGCGCACGCCCTGGTCGCCGCCGCCGTGCGCGCGGACCTGGTCGAGCGCGACATCCGGCCCGCCCTGGAGCGCGGGGCGCTGGTCGTCATGGAGCGGTTCGTGGACAGCCCGCTCGCCTACCTGTCGACCGCCGCGGGCCTCGACGCGGGCGAGCTGGAGGGCCTCGCCGACTGGGCGACGTCGCGGCTGCGCCCGGACCTGACCGTGCTGCTGGACCGCGAGCCGGGCACCCTGCCGCCGCGCTCGCCCGCCACGGAGCATCATTGGCACGTGCAGAAGGTGCTCACCGACATGGCCGCCGCCGACCCGGACCACTACATCGTGGTCGACGCGGACGGCCCGTCCGACGAGGTGGCCGACCGCGTGCGCCTGGCCGTGCGGTCCGCGTTCGCCGACCGCAAGCTCAGCGACCTGGTGCCCGTCCCGGACCCGGTCGAGGCGGGCTGATGGCGGTCTGGTCGCAGCTCGTCGGCCAGCCGGACGCCGTCGCCACCCTGAGCACGGCCGCGCGCGCCGCCGCCGCGCTCGTCGACGGGACGGGCTCCGCGGCCGGGATGACCCACGCGTGGCTGTTCACCGGCCCGCCGGGCTCGGGCCGCTCGGTGGCCGCCCGCGCGTTCGCGGCCGCGCTGCAGTGCACGACCGGTGAGGCGGGGTGCGGCGAATGCTCCGGGTGCCGCACGAGCATGGCGGGCACGCACGCCGACGTGCGCGTCGTCGAGCCGGAGGGCCTGTCGATCTCGGTGCTGGAGATGCGCGCCCTGGTGCAGACTGCGGCCCGCCGCCCGACCGGCGGGCGCTGGCAGGTCGTCATCATCGCCGACGCGGACCGGTTGACCGAGGGCGCCGCGAACGCGCTGCTGAAGGCCGTCGAGGAACCCCGGACCGCACCGTGTTCCTGCTGTGCGCGCCATCGGACCACCCGGACGACGTCTCGGTGACCATCCGCTCCCGCTGCCGGTCGGTCCCGCTGCGCACGCCCCCGGCCGACGCGATCGCCGAGGTCCTGGAGTTCCGCGACCGCATCGACCGCGACACCGCCCGCTGGGCCGCGTCGGTCTGCGGCGGCCACGTCGGCCGCGCCCGCCGCCTCGCGACCGACCCGGCGGCCCGCGAGCGCCGGGAGAAGGTCCTGCGCATCCCGTTGAACCTGCCGACCCTCACCCACGTCTTCGACTGCGCCGACGACCTGGTGAAGGCCGCCGAGGCCGACGCCGCCGAGGTCTCCGCCACCCGCGACGAGGCCGAGCGCGACGCCCTCCGGACCGCGCTGGGCCACGGCGGCACCGGCAAGGGCGCCGCGGCGGCCACCCGGGGCAGCGCGGGTGCGCTGAAGGAGCTGGAGCGCAGGCAGAAGTCCCGCGCCACCCGCACCCAGCGCGACTCGCTCGACCTCGCGCTGGTCGACCTGGCAGGCTTCTACCGCGACGCGCTGGTGGCGGGCTCGGGCGCGGACGCGGTGCTCAACCACCCGGACCATGCCGACGCGTCGCAGCGCGCCGCGAACTCGTGGCCGCCGGAGTCGATCCTGCGGCGCCTGGAGGCCGTGCTGGCCTGCCGGGACGCGCTGGAGCAGAACGTGAAGCCGCGCATCGCGGTCGAGGCGATGGTGTCGGCGCTGTACCGGGGCTAGCCCGCCGCCTTCGCGGCCCGCTCGATCTCGGCGCGCCGGTTCGCCCAGTACGCCTCGTCGAGGCCGCGGCGGGCCAGGGCTTCCGGGTCCATCTCCGTGCCGCCGTCGAGCTGCTCCCGCAGGATGTCGGCGTGGCCCGCGTGCCGCGCGGTCTCGGTGAGCATGTGGACGAGGATGTTGAACAGCATCACGTCCGGCCGCGGCCACCAGGGGACGTGCCCCGGGGAGTCGGCCTTGAGCGCCGCGATCGTCGCGTCGGAATGCGCCCACGCCCGCTGGTAGCGGCTGGTGATCTCCTCGCGCGTCTCGTGCGCGGTCGCCCAGAGGTCGACGCCGCGCTGGGAGAGGTCGTCCCAGCGGGGGACGGGTTCGGGAAAGGGGCGGCCGAAGACCTCGCCGAAGTACCGGGCCTCCGACACCGCGAGGTGCTTGACCAGGCCGAGGAGGTTGGTGCCGGTCGGCGTCATGGGACGGCGGATGTCGTATTCGGACAGCCCGTCGAGCTTGCGGACGAGCGCCTCGCGGAGTTCCCGGAGGTCGCTGTGCAGGTAGTCCTTGGCGAACTCATCGATCACGTCATCGAGCATGCCCGGTGCGGCGAGGACCGGTGGGGAAGGCTGGCGCCATGCGAAAACTGACCTACGCCATGAACGTGAGCCTGGACGGCTACGTCGCGGCGCCGGGTGACGATGTCGGCTGGGGCGTGCAGAGCGACGAGCTGTTCCAGTGGTGGTCGGACCGGGTGGGGTCGACAGGCCTGGCGCTGTACGGGCGCGGGCTGTGGGAGACGATGAGTTCCCACTGGCCGACCGCCGACCAGCAGCCCGGCGCGACCCCGGCGGCGATCGAGTACGCGGGCCGCTGGCGGGACATGCCGAAGGTGGTGTTCTCCTCCACGCTCAGCGCGGTCGATTGGAACGCCCGGCTCGTCACCGGGGACGCGGTCGCCGAGATCGCCCGGCTCAAGGCCGAGGACGGCGGTCGCATGGACGTCGGCGGCGCCACCCTCGCCGCGGCGGCGATGCGGGCCGGGCTGGTCGACGAGTACGTCGTCGTCACGCACCCGGTCCTGGTGGGCGGCGGCAAGCGGTTCTTCACGGCCCTGGACGAGCGGGTGGACCTGACCCTCGCGGACACCCGCGCGTTCCCCGGCGGCGTGCTCATGGCCGCGTACGAGACCAGGCGCTGACAGACCAAGGCCCCCTGCCCGGGATGGAACGGGCAGAGGGCCTTGGGCATCCCCGGGCTAGTGCGCCCGTGAACTGCGGCGCGCCGGGAGCGCGGCGACGAGGATGACGCCGAGCAGCAGCAGCGCGGTGCCGGTCCAGAAGATCGGGACGGCGTGGTAGGCGGCGTTGGTGTACGCCAGCGGCGGGTTCGGCTTGCCCTGGGGAGCGGGCGGCGGCGGGGTCTGCGGGTTCTGGCTGGCGGTGCCGCAGACGACGCCGCCGGTGGGGGCGTAGGCGCGGGCGATCTGCTCGCCGAGGGAGACCTGGGCCAGGGCGGACGGCAGGTTCGGCAGGCCCAGGGCGTCGGTCGGCAGGACCTGGAGGTCGAGCATCCGGGCCGACGCGCCGAGCTGGTAGCCCTCGAACGGGGTCTTCGACGCCTCGCCCTTCTGGGTCAGGCCCGCGACCGTCAGGCGCAGGACGCCGAGGTCGAGCTTCTTCAGGCCGTCGCCGAGGGCCTTGGACAGCGGGGTGCCGTCGCCGAGGAGGCCGCCGATGATCGGGAGGTCCTTGACGCCGGGGAGGGCATCGGTGCCCGGCAGCGGGATGCCGATCGGGATGTCGAGCTTGGGGTTGGCGGCGTCGAGCTTGCCGAGGCTCTTGCCGCCCTGGATGACCTCCAGCACCGGCGCGGTGTAGGCGACCCGCGAGGTGGCCTTGTCGCCGGTCGAGGTGACCTGCAGCGTCGGCTGGCTGACCACCTTGACGGTGATCTCGAACGGGGTGCCCGCGAGCAGCTTCAGCGCCGCGACCTGGAGGGTCGAGGTCGACTGGACGGCCTTGTTCTTCGAGCCCGGGATGTCGACCAGCTTCACCACCGACCGCGCGGACAGCGTGTTCGGCAGGCTCAGCAGGGAGCCCTTGCCGCTGGTCGCGCCCGGTCCGGCGAGCACGCCCCCGAGCGTGCTCAGCGGGCCGCCCAGTTCCTTGATGCCCGCGATGAGGGCGTTGTCGCCCGCGGCGTCGAGGTTGGGGGCGTCGAACACGCCGGAGAGGTCGTTGACCCCGGGCAGCGTCGGGATGGCGTTGAGCGCGGAGATGCTCGCGATCTCGGTCGACGCGTCGGCGATCGTGCCCACGCACGGCCCGAGGGTGTCGCTCCACTGCGCGTGCACGCGCCCGTTGATCAGCCCGACCTTGAGCAGCGTGTCCAACGGCGTCGACGGCGGGTTCACCCCACCGCTGCGCGGCTGCGTGTTCGACGGCGGCGCGGTCTGCGCGAGCGACCCGGGCGCCTGCGGGCTGAAGCCCTGGAACGCCATGCCGCCGGGCGCCGCCTGCGCGACCGCCTTCTCGTACGACAGGTACGCCTCGGAGTTCGCCTGCGCGCTGGCGAGGCCGAACCCGAGCTCGACCGCGGCCTGCTTCGGCAGCTTGTCCTCGGCCCCCGGGATGATCGACTTCGTCGGCGTCGAGTTCGGCGCGATCCGGATGACCGCCAGCCCCGTCCCCGCGTCACCCACCGCCTTGCCCAGCGGCTGCGGCCCGATCGGCGCACTCGGCGGCGGCGCGCTCGGGTTCGCCGGCGGCGGCACCGGCGTGGTCGGCACCTGCGCCGCCACGGGCCCCGCGCACAGCACGAGCACCGCCACCGACGCGGGCAACGCCAGGAGACGACGATCCATCGTGGGAGTCCTCCTTCACACGCGCGCTCCATCCACACGCACGTATGAAGTAAACGACGCTTCCACCGTCGGGTGACGCGGTACCCCCATACCCGCGTGGACGCCCGGTCGGGTGGTCCCGCTACACTGGGCCCGCACCTGCCGCCTTAGCTCAGTCGGCCAGAGCGGCTCACTCGTAATGAGCAGGTCAAGGGTTCGATTCCCTTAGGCGGCTCGCAGGTCGAGAGGTCGGTTCCCCAACGGGGGACCGGCCTCTTCTGCTTTTTCACCGCTCGCAGGCCCAGCCGTTGTGGTCGCGGTCGAGGGCGGTGCGGTACCCCGGGGAGGTGCGGGCTATCGGGGCGCGGCCCGCGGCTCGGGCGGCGGCGCAGTTGCGGTAGTAGGGGGCGGGGGTTGGGCAGCCGCGACGGTCGGCGGGACCGTTGTCGGGTTTGGGGACGGTGGGGGAACGGCGACCGGGAGGACGTCTTCGCCCAGGCACGGTTGGCCCCAGAGGCCCTGGAAGGTCGCGCCCGACGCCGTGGCGGCGGCGTGCAGTGACGGGGCGGCCTCGCGGGTGGGTTTGGCTTGGCCCTGGTGGAGGGCGACGGCGGCGAAGTCGGTGCCGTCGGGGAGGACCAGGGAGGCGGTGATGGCGCGGAGGCCGCGGGGGTTTCCGAGGACAGGGTGCGGATGGGGTCGACGATCGAGACGTGGGTGCCCAGGAGGGTGACGGTGGTGAAGTCGAGGGCGGCGGCCGACCAGCAGGGGCCGGGGGAGCGAGGCCGGCCACCACGATCCGCTCGCCCGCCGAGGTCAGGACGGTTCGGGCGTCGACCACCCGGGACACCGTGGCTTTCGCCGGCGCGGACGGTGCGGTGGGGGTCGGGGTAGCGGTCGTGGTGGTCGGCCTCGCGGCGGGCGGCTGCGCTGCGGGGACCTGGGTGGGGCGGGTCAGGTCGCTGACCAACCAGACGATCGCGCACGCGCCGAGGACCGCCGTCGCGGTGGTGAGCCGCGAGCGGATCGGGCGCGCTGTCGTCATGTGGTCCCCTCGCGCACGGGTGCACTCGTGGGGGAGGTCGACCAGGCGACGACCCACCGTTACTTGAACCGTCAAGTATCACTCGGATGGAGCAACGCCGGGAGCGGCGAGACCCAGAGGATAGTTCAGCGGCGGCGCGCAGCCCAGGCCGTCGCGAGGACGAGTGCCGCCGCGCCGACCGCGCCCGCCGCCGCGGCGGCGATGCCGTAGGCCGGGTCGGGCTCGTGGGCGTTGAGCGCGGAGACCAGCAGCCACGCCGCGCCGCCGAGGAGCGCGCCGAGCGGGAACGCCGCGTACGGCGCGGCCGGGCGGCGGTGGCCGCGGCGCAGCGTCCGGGCCAGCGACTCGATGTACGCCACCGCGAACAGACCCAGCAGCAGGCTCCCCGCGCCCATCGCGCTGGCCAGCGGGTGCTGGGGCGTGCGCAGGGTGAACCCCTGGACCGCGCCGTCCTTGACGACCTCCCCGGTCGCCGCGCCGCCGACCAGCCACCGCAGCAGCGGGTGGGGCTCCCCGGTGGCCACGTCGACCGAGCCCAGCGGGATGCCCGCCGCGCTGATCGTGAACGCCGACGGCTTCCCCGCCAGCTCCACCGGCTCGCTCAGGTCGACCGACACCGGCCCCGTCACCGCCTGCCCGTTGACCGCCACCCCGGCGACGACCGGCGCGTGCGCCAGGCTCGCGGGCGCGAGGAACGGCAGGACGACCATCGCGATCAGCGCCACCCCGGCGACCAGCGCGGGCCAGACGGGTGACGGCGCGGTGCGCAGCAGGTCGCTCGCCGGGCGCAGGCCGTCGCGGCGCAGCACGTCCGGGTCGAACGTGCGGGTCGGGTCGGTTCCGGTGCCGCGGACCGGCGGCGTCGCGATCGTCGGCGCGTCCGGTCGGGTCGTCTGGGTGATCGCCGCCATCACGCGCGGCGCCAGGTGCACCGGGACGCCCGCGCGGTCGAGCCAGCCCGGCCCGAACACCGCCGTCGCCGCCCCCGCCAGGTCGACGGCGAACGCCTCGGCGTCGCGGTACCGGTCGATCGGGTCGCGCGCGAGGCTGCGCATGACCACAGTGGACAACGGCGCCGGGACGACCGGCAGCGGCCGCGGGTCGGTGAAGATCCGCTGGCGCATCATGCTGACCGCGCCGCGCGTGCGGTCGTACGGGAGGTCGCCGGACAGCAGCTCGTACAGCACCGTCCCCGCCGCGTAGATGTCGGCCGCCGGGGTCAGCGCGTTGCCCATCGCCTGCTCGGGCGCGATGTACGCCGGGGTGCCGAGCACCTCGCCGCCGTGCGTCACCAGGGTCGCGCCCTCGCTGACGACCTGCGCGATGCCGAAGTCCGCCACCTTCATGACGCCCGCCGACGTGAACAGCAGGTTCTTCGGCTTGACGTCGAGGTGCAGCACGCCCGCCTGGTGCGCGGCGTGCAGCCCGGCCAGCATCGCCAGGGCGATCGCGCAGGACTGCTCGCCGGTCAGGCCCTGGGTGTGGAAGCGGCTGTAGACGGTGCCGCCGTCGAGCTTCTCCATCACCAGCAGGTTGTCGCGCCCGGTCTGCACGTAGTCGTACACCGGGACGATGTGCGGGTGGTCGAGGTGGGCGAGCACCCGCGCCTCGCGGTCGAACCGGGCGTTGACGTCCGGGTCGCCGGGCACGAGCTGCTTGATGGCGACCGCCCGGCCGAGCGAGCGGTGCACGCCCTCGAACACCACGCCCATGCCGCCGGAGCCGATCTTGCCGCCGACGGTGTACTGCGGCAGGGCGGCCGAGACGCCGGCGGTCATCCGAGCGGCCGGGTGGTCAGGCCGACCGTCGGCCCGTCGACGGGCTCCGGCGCGGGCGGCGACGGGTGCGGGGTGAGGAAGCCGAGCACCATCGCGATCAGCGCGGCGCCGAGCACGACCGGGATCTCCACTGCGGGCTCCGGCGGTACCAGCCGCAGCACCGACAGCGTCACCACGGCCACGAGCCCGGTGCCGATGCCCGCGGGCAGGAAGCGCAGCGCGCGCCGGAAGCGGTTGGGCGACAACCGGTGCCGGGCCAGGGCGAGCAGCGCGCTGGCCCAGGTCAGCGCGGTCAGCAGCGCCATCGCGATGCCGAAGACCCCGTACACCGACCACAGCGACCCGCGCACGTCGGCGACCGCCTCGACGCCGCCGAGCACGACCCGGTCGTCGTCGAGCAGCTCGATCGACGTCGGCAGCAGCCCGATGGCCTGGCCGTCGAGGTCGCGCACGTCGAGCGGGAACGTCCGGGTGGCCTGCCCGTTCGCCGGGACCTCGAACGGGATCGTGGTGTCGTAGGCGAAGAACGTCAGCGCGAGCGCGACGCCGGAGACCCGGACCAGCCGGACCTCCTTCGGCGACCCGGTCGGGTTGACCGCGGTGACCGACACCTCCGCGGGCGCGGACGGGTCGAGCGCGACGGTGCCGCCGGTGACGTCGCGGCCGTCGAGGGTGACCGTGACCTCCAGCGACGGGTTCTGCGCTGCGGCGACCGGGGCTCCCAGCAGGGAGACTCCCAGTAGCGCAACCGCGACGACGGTGAGACGTCCCATGGGTGACCCCCGGTTGGTGCGGGCCCGAACGAGGCGGAATGCTACAGCGGGCCGGGGCCGACCGGAGCGTTCCTTCGGACATAGGGATGTGGCTGTGCGCGCTTTAGGACGCATCGTGAGCATCGCGGTTGCCGCGGCCGTCGTGATGCTGGCGCTCGCCGGTGTGACGCCCGCCTCCGCGCAGACCCCGCTGGCCGCGTCGGCGCAGCCCAGCAGCGGTCCCGCGGGCGGCTCGTTCGATGTCGTGTGGACGCTCTACATCACGCAGGGCTGCGACACCATCACGGTTTCCTGGCCCTACGGCAAGTACACCGCGTACCCGCCGAAGTCCCCGCGCCGCGGCACGACGTCCGGCTCGGTGGCGGTGTCGGTGCCGTACCAGGCCGAGCAGGGCACGCACTCCATCTCGGTGTACTGCGACCAGGCCAAGACCGGCACCCGGTTCACCGTCCGCGGCACCGTCACGACGACAACCAACCCACCGACCACGACGACAACCCGTCCCCCGGTCACCACGACGCGCCCGCCGGTGACGACGACGCGGCGCCCGCCCGTGGTCACGACCCCACCGACGACGACCACGACCACCACCACGACGACCACGACCACCACGACGACGACCACCACGACCACGACGACGCCGCCGTCCACAACGGACACCACGACGTCGGGGGTCCCCAGCGACGGCGACCTGACGCTGGACCGCGACAGCATCCAGCCCGGCGAGGGCCTGCAGGCGACCGGCTCCGGCTGCGTGCCCGGCGCGCCGGTCGTGCTGACCTCCGGCGACGAGATGGTCGGCCACGCCGTCGCCGACCCGCAGGGCGGGTTCACCGCGGACATCGGCTTCACCAAGGTCGAGCCGGGCAGGCACACGATCACCGCGGAGTGCGGCATCGTGCTCACCGGGTCGGTCGACCAGCTCGTCACCAGCTCCACCGGCGGCGGGTCCGCGGCGCTGGTCGTGCTCGTGTTCTTCGTCCTCGCGGGCGTCGCGATGATCCGGTTCGCCTAGCGCAGCGCGGCGAACACCGGCGCCCAGCGCGCCGGGTCGGGCGGCCCGGAGGTCGTCAGGGTCATGCGCTGGACGACGTCGCCGTAGCGGCGGTCGATCTCGGCCGCCGCGGTCGCGGGGTCGCCGACGACGGCGAAGGCGTGCAGGACCTCGTCGGTGATCAGCGCGGGCATCTCGGCCCAGCGGCCGCGCTTGGCGAGGGCGTTGAGGTCGTCCTGCAGCTCGCCCCAGCCGTGCAGCTCGAGGACCGGGCGGTAGGACGGGGTCGAGCCGTAGAAGGCGATCTGGCTCCTGGTCTCCGCCACCGCGGCCTCGACCTCGGCGTCGGTCGACCCGCTGGCCACAAAGGACGGACCGCTGATCTCGAAGCCGTCCAACGGCTTCCCGGCCTTGGCCCGCCCGCGCTCGACGGCGGGGATGGTGACCTCGCGCAGGTACCGCTCGGTGCTGAAGCTGTGGCAGAGCAGGCCGTCGGCGACCTCGCCCGCGACCTCGGCCATCAGCGGGCCGACCGCGGCCAGCCAGACCCGGGGGTTGCCGTGCGGGTTCGGGCCGGGGTTGAAGAACGGGGTCATCAGCGTGTGCTTGTAGAACTCGCCCGCGAACGCGGGCTTTTCGCCGGTCTCGAACGCCTCCCAAATCGCGCGCACGGCCAGCACGAACTCGCGCATCCGGGCCGCCGGGTGCGACCACGGCATGCCGAACCGCTTGGTGATGTGCGGCTTGACCTGCGACCCGAGGCCGAGCACGAACCGGCCGCCGGAGAGCAGGTGCAGGTCGTTGGCGGCGACCGCGACCGTCATCGGGTTGCGGGCGAAGGCGACGGCGATGCCGGTGACCAGGTCGATCCGGCTGGTCCGCTCGGCGGCGACGGCCAGCGCGACGAACGGGTCGAGCTTGGTCTCGGCCACCCACGCGCCGTCGTACCCGGCGGCCTCGGCGGCGGCGACGGCGTCGGCCGCCTCGGACACGGTCGCGGCGTAGCCGCCGGAGTCGAGCTTCATGACCCGCACATTACTGTGGGGTAATGCCGATCTACTCGTTTGAAGGCAAGACGCCCGTGGTGCACCCGGACGCGTGGATCGCGCCGACCGCGACCCTCATCGGCGACGTGACGGTCGAGGCGGGCGCGTCGGTCTGGTACGGCGTGGTGGTGCGCGCCGACTTCGGGCCGGTGGTGATCCGCGAGGGCGCGAACGTGCAGGACAACACGGTCGTCCACGTCCAGCAGGGCGTCGACATCGGACCGGGCGCGACGATCGGGCACCTGTGCGTCATCCACGACTGCACGATCGGCGCGGGCGCCCTGGTCGGCAACGGCGCGACGGTGCAGGACGGCGCGGTCATCGGCGAGCGCGCCCTGATCGCGGCGGGCGCGATGGTCGGACCGGGCAGCGTCGTCCCGCCGGAGGTGGTCGCGATGGGCGTCCCGGCCAAGCGCCAGGTGCCGCTGGAGGGCGCGCCGAAGCTGTGGGTCGACCACAACGCCGCGATCTACCGGGAGCTGGCCCGCAGGCACGCGAGCGGCGTCGACGAGGTGCTATGACGGGGTGGCATTACCGGTCGGCCATCCCGCGGGGTATCAATACCCCCTATGGCAGAGCTGGAGCTGCGGCACCTCAGGGCGATCTGCGCCATCGCCGAGGAGGGCAGCGTCTCGAAGGCGGCGAGCAGGCTGGGCGTCACCCAGCCCGCGCTGACCGCGCAGCTCCGGTCGATCGAGCGCATCCTCGGCGGCGAGCTGTTCCGCCGGTCCCCGAACGGGAGCGAGCCGACGGAGCTGGGCCGCAGCGTGGTCCGCTCGGCGAAGGTCGTCCTGCAGGACATGGCCGCCCTGATGGCCTCCGCGCGCACGTCCGCGCCGGTGCCGGGCGAGTCGCCGCTGGTGCTCGCGTCCAGCCCGATGCTGTTCACCAGCGCGCTCATCGCCGAGCTGCGGGCGTGGTTCCGCTGCTCGGAGCTGCGCACCGAGATCGACACCTCCGGGCCCGCGCTGCTCGACCTCGTCGTCGCCAAGCAGGCCGACCTGGCCATCTTCGAGCGGTTCGAGGGCCTGGAGCAGCGGTCGCTGCCCGACGTCGAGATCCGCACGATCGTCGAGGAGCCGCAGTTCGTCGCCCTCGCCGAGGACCACCCGCTGGCCGGGGGCGAGGACGTCGACCTGGTCGACCTGGCCGACATGGACTGGGTCGTCCCGCCGCCGGACCAGGACGCCATGCGGCTGCGCTTCCGCGAGGTCTGCGAGTCGGTCGGCTTCACCCCGCGCATCACCCACCACGTGACCGACGCGAAGACCGCGATGGCGCTGACCGCCGCCGGCGCGGTCTGCCTGGCCCAGCCCGCGTCGCTGAGCGGGCCGGGTTTCGTCATCCGGCCCCTGCGCGGCGGCGAGCTGCGGCTGCCCGTCGTGCTGGTCACCCGCGCGGACGGCATCCTCGCGGGGCGCCGCCAGGAGGTGTTCGCCTGCGTGGCGCACGCGTACCAGTCGATCGTCGACCGCAACCCGCGCTACGCGAGGTGGTGGGCGGAGCACCCGGAGGCGCACGCCGACCTCGACGCCGCGCTGGCGCTGCCCCGGCCGAGCCGACCGACGTAGCCGTCAGGCCTTGATGGCCTTCAGCGTCCAGACCACCGTCATCTCGGCCGTCGTGACGCCCTCGGCGTTGCGGATGGTGCAGTCGACCGGCAGCTCGGGGCGGGTGCCCGCCTCCAGCTCGGCGATGACCTCCTCGGCGGGGCGCGTCAGGACGGCCTCCGCGGTGAGGTCCCCGAGGGCGAGCTTGCGGTAGCGGATCTCCGAGCGCAGCACCAGCGGCGTCGCCTTGGCCATCTGCTCGGCGAACGCGGCCAGCGCGATGGCCCCGGAGGCGGTCTCGGCCAGGCCGAACATGACCGCGGCGTGCGGGCCGCCCGCGTGGTTGCGCTGGTCGGGGCGGTCCGGGAGCGAGCAGGTCACGTGCGTGGGCGTGATCGCGTCGAACTGGACGCCCGCGGTCTTGACCCACGGGACGGTGTTGGTGATCGCTTCGGCGACCCAGGTGTAGTCGGTGCTCATGCGGCGCATATTACCCGTCAGTAACTTCTCCGTGCGCCCCAACTCACAGTTAATCCGGTTGCTTCGATCTTGCTCGATGCGCATCCTTGTATTGACCAACTACTTGGGTGATGCAAGCAATGGAGTTGTCGTGGAGCTGACCGGGGCCGAACTGGAGAACGGCAGGCGCCTGGCGTCGGTGCTGTTCACCTTCGGCAAGCAGCAGACGGCGGTGGCGGCGCGGCTGAGCAGGGCCGGGGTCGACCGGTCCGTGATCGTCCTGCTCAAGAACCTCGTCGCCCTGGGGCCCGTCCGGCTCGGCACGCTCGCCGACGCCGTCCACTCCGACCCGTCGACCGTGTCGCGGCAGGTCGCCGCGCTGGTCAAGGACGGGCTGGTGGCCCGGCAGGCCGACCCGGCGGACGGCCGCGCGAGCCTGCTCGTGCCCACCGACGAGGGCCTGGCCCTCCTCGAGCGCCAGCGCGCCCGCTTCGCCGAATCGATCGCCCAGATGGTCCGGCACTGGGACCCGGACGACCTCGACCGGTTCATCGAGCTGTTCGAGCGGTTCAACGCCGACCACGAGAAGCACATGCCTACCTTGATCGCAGAATGCGGGGGAAGTCTTGACAACCGTTGAAGGAGCGCAGCCGAAGGGCAGCCTGAGCCACCGGCAGATCCTGGTGATCCTGTCCGGGCTGATGCTCGGCATGTTCCTGGCCGCGCTCGACCAGACCATCATGTCCTCGGCGATGAAGACCATCGCCGACCAGCTCCACGGCCAGACCATCCAGGCGTGGGCGACCACCGCCTACCTGATCACCGCGACGATCTCCACCCCGCTGTACGGCAAGCTGTCGGACATCCTCGGCCGCAAGCCGATGTACCTGACCGCGATCTCGATCTTCCTGCTCGGCTCGGTCCTCGCGGGCATCGCCGACTCGATGTACGAGCTGGCCGCGTACCGCGCGGTGCAGGGCCTCGGCGCCGGTGGTCTGATGTCGCTGGCGCTGGCGATCATCGCCGACATCACCTCCGCGCGAGCGCGGGCGCTACCAGGGCTACTTCATGGCCGTCTGGGGTCTGTCCAGTGTGGCCGGACCGGTGGTCGGCGGGTTCTTCGCCGGGATCGACACCGTCGCGGGCTTCGACGGCTGGCGCTGGGTGTTCCTGATCAACGTGCCGATCGCGCTCGTCGCGCTGTTCGTCGTCGCGCGCAACCTCAACGTGCCGCACCAGCGCGTCCCGCAGCGCGTGGACTACCTGGGCGCGATCACGCTGACCGTCGGCCTCGTGCCGCTGCTGATCGTCGCCGAGCAGGGCCGCGAGTGGGGCTGGGCCTCGCCCGCCGCGCTGACCGCGTACACCGTGGGCGTGCTCGGGCTCGTCGCGTTCGTCGCGGTGGAGAAGCGCATGGGCGACGCCGCGCTGCTGCCGCTGCGCCTGTTCCGGCGGCCGGTGTTCACCGTGGCGAACCTCGTCAACTTCATCATGGGCATGGGCATGTTCGGCGCCATGATGTCGCTGCCGCTGTACCTGCAGATCGTCAAGGGCGCGACGCCCACCGAGTCCGGCCTGATGACGCTGCCGATGACCTTCGGCATCATCGTCGCGGCCATGGGCAGCGGGCGGGCGATCGCCAAGACCGGGCGCTACCGGATCTTCCCGATCATCGGCCTCGGCCTGACGTCGCTGTCGCTGTTCGCGTTCTCCACCGTGGGCGTCGACACCCCGCTGTGGACCGTGATGGTCTACATGGTCGTCACCGGCGCCGGGCTCGGGTTCTGCATGCAGACGCTGATCCTGGCGATCCAGAACGACGTGCCGGTGCGGGACATGGGCGTGGCCACCTCGGCGGGCACGTTCTTCCGGTCGATCGGCGGCACCGTCGGCACCGCGACGTTCCTGTCGATCCTGTTCACCGTGGTCGGCGGGCGCATCGAGGCCGCCATGGCCCAGGCGAGCACCGACCAGGCGTTCCTCGCGGCGCTCGCGCAGAACCCGGACTTCCGGCCGGGCGCGCTCGACCTGAACAACACCGCGTTCCTCACCGAGATCGACCCGGCGCTGGCCCGCCCGATCCTGGTCGGCTTCGCGGACTCGCTCGACACCGTGTTCCTCGTCGGCGGGATCGTGCTCGCGGTCGCGTTCGCGGCGGTGTGGTTCCTCAAGGAGGTGCCGCTGGCCGACAAGTCGGGCATCCAGCGGGTCGCCGACGAGGAGGCGCTCGCCGTCGCGCACTAGGCGCACAACCGCGGCCCCCGGATTCGTCCGGGGGCCGCGCTTTGTCTCGTATGGGAAACGGACGTGCACTGAGCGTGCCTGCATCTGGGATAATGGGCACCGACATTTGGGGGTGCCGTGCGCGTCGTCCTCGCCATCTTCCTGGTGGGCGGGCTGGTGATCGCCCTCGCGCTCGCCGTGGGCGGGGCCCACCACCCGCAGACCACGCCCGCCCGCATGGACGCGGCCCGGTCCACCGCCGCGCCCACCCCGACCCCGGAACCGCCCTGCGAGCCCGGATCCGGGCCCGAGGAGGTCGGAGCCGTGCCTGCCGACGTCCAAGAGCGCGTCGACCGGGCGTGGGAGCGCATCGAGAAGTGGCTGGACGCGACCGTGCCGTCGCAGGTCGTGTGGAACCCGCCCGCCGCCGACGCCGCGATCGCCCGCGCGCAGCGCGCCGCAGGCCACGCCTTCCCGCCGGACCTCGTCGCGAGCCTGCGCAGACATGACGGCGTGCGGGCCGCGGCGTTCACGTTCCCGCCGTACTTCGTCCCGATGTCCACCGGCGAGATCGCCGCGGACGCGGGCAAGCTGTGCGCCGCCGACAACGGCTGGGACGGCCGCGGCATCCCCTTCGCCCGCGACAACGGCGGCTGGTACCTCTACATCGACCCGGTCTCGGGCGTCCACGAGCACGCGCCCGGCGGCACCGCCGGGACCCGCGACGCCTCGCTGGCCGCCCTGCTGGAGCGCACGGCGGACGTGCTCGAGGGCCGCCGCACCGACGTCTACCTGCCGGTGGTCGGTGCGGACGGCGAACTCGGCTGGCGCCTGCGCTAGTGCTCGAGCGGGGTTTCCTTGGCGCGCTCGTAGGAGCGCACGATCTCCGCCTCGGCCTCGGTGCGGCCCACCCAGCTCGCGCCCTCGACGCTCTTGCCGGGCTCGAGGTCCTTGTAGACCTCGAAGAAGTGCTGGATCTCCAGGCGGTGGAACTCCGCCAGGTGGTGGATGTCGCGCAGGTGCTCGGTGCGCGGGTCGTGCGCGGGGACGCACAGGACCTTGTCGTCGCCGCCCTTCTCGTCGGTCATGCGGAACATGCCGATCGCCCGGCAGGTGATCAGGCACCCCGGGAAGGTGGGCTCCTGGACCAGCACGAGCGCGTCCAGCGGGTCCCCGTCCTCGCCGAGGGTGTTCTCGACGAAGCCGTAGTCGGCCGGGTACTGGGTGGCGGTGAACAGCGTCCGGTCGAGCCGCAGGCGGCCGGAGACGTGGTCCACTTCGTACTTGTTGCGGCTCCCCTTGGGGATCTCGATCAGGACGTCGAACTCCACGCCGTTCCTCGCTCGTCTCGGCTGCCTCGTTGAGGCCCTAGTGTGGACCACGGCGTGCCGGTCGCCCGCACCTGCGGTGCCCGGCTGGTAGTGGGGGATGCGGGGAGGAAGACAGGTGGCAGACACCGGTTCGACGGACCAGGGCAGAACCGCGCAAACACCCCCTGACCAGCCCGAACCCGTGCACCCAGACCCCCACGCCTGGCCCTCGGACGAGTCCGACCCCTGGCCCGGCGAAGACACCGACACCCCCACCCCCACCGCCCCACCCACCCCGATACGTGACGAGACCCACGTCCCGGACGAGGAGCCGCACGTCACACCACCGGGTGAACCGGCGTGGCCCTCCGAAGAACCCGCCGCCCCCGCCACCCCCCAGGGTGACCCCACCCCCGCCCCCAGCGACCCCACCGCCTGGCCCGAAGCCGACGCCGAGGACCTCCCGGCCGACGTCGAGGATCACCCGGCCGACCCCTCGCCGGGGGCCGCCGCGGAGGAGCCCGCAGACGAGCCCACCCCCACCCCCGAGCCACCCGCAGAGGCCGACCAGACCCCGGAACCGAAGCCCCAGCCCGCCGAGGCCGCCGACCTGCGTGAGGACCCTGAGCCCGAGCCAGCCGCGCCCAACCCGGAGCCGGTCGCCGAGGACGAGCGCGAGTCGGAGCTGGAGCCGGCTGTCGAGCCCGACCCGGAGCTGGAGCTGACCGCCGAGCCCGCTCCGGAGCCAGCTGCCGAGCGCGACCCGGAGCCAGCTGCCGAGCGCGACCCGGAGCCGGTCGCCGAGCGCGACCCGGAGCCGGTCGCCGAGCGCGACCCGGAACCAGATCCCGAACCGCAGCCGGAGCTGGCAACCGAGCCAGACCCGGAGCCGGTCGCCGAGATCGTGCCCGAACCGCAGCCGGAGTCGGCAACCGAGCCCGACCCGGAGCCAGCCGCCGAGATCGAGCCCGAACCGGAGCCCGAGCCGGCCACCCAGCCTGACCCGGAGCCGGTCGCCGAGATCGAGCCCGAACCGCAGCCGGTGGCGGTGGCTGAGCCGATCGCCGACCCGGAGCCACTTCCGGAGCCCGAGCCGATCGACGAGCCCGAACCGGAGCTGGCAGCTGAGCCGATCAGCGCCCCCGAGCCGGAGCCGACCGAGGAATCCGAGCCGGTCGATGAGATCGAGGCTGAGCCCGAGCCGATCGCGTCACCCGAGGCGGCACCGGTCGACGAGGTCGACGCCGAGCCGGAGCCGCAGCCCGAGCCAGAACCAGAGCCCGAGGCGGCGGACCAGCCCGAACCGGCCATCGAAGACGACCCGACCGACGACGACCCCGCACTGGCCGACGACCCCGCAGCCGACCTCGACGACTACCTCCACGACGGCCAGACCACCGAATTCCCGATCCAGGCTCCCCGGAGTGCCTTCACCGACGAGCCCTCCCCGGACGACGACCTCGACTCGGGCGGCCTCACCACCGAACTCCCGATCGAGCGCCTGGACCGCGCGGCGCCCTCGAGGACGAGCCCGCCGAGACCTCGGCCGACCTCGAAGACGAGTACGAGCCCGCCGAGACCCCGGCGGACCTGGAAGAGGACTACGAGCCCGCCGAGACCCCGGCCGACCTCGAAGACGACTACGACTCGGCCAGCACCCCGGCCGACCTCGAAGACGACTACGAGTCCGCCAGCACCCCTGCCGACCTCGTCGACGAGCGGCTCGATGAGCACCCGCGTCCCGGTTTCCGCACTCCGGCCGATCTCGCTCACGAGCCGGTGGGCGAGCACCCGCGTTCCGGCTCCCGCACCCCGGCCGACCTCGTCGACGAACCGGTCGACGAGCGTCCGCGTCACGGTTTCCGCACCTCGACCGACCTCGTCGACGAGCCGGTCGATGAGCACCCGCGGCACGGCTTCCGCACCCCGACCGACCTTGCCCACGAGCCGGTCGATGAGCAGCCGCGTCCCGGTTTCCGCGCCCCGGCCGACCTCGTCGAAGAACCGGTCGACGAGCGTCCGCATCCCGGCTTCCGCACCCCCGCCCCGGACGACACCCACCCCGGCTTCCCCGCCGTCGATCGTCCGGACGGGCAGCAGCGCAGGCCCTCCATCCAGCCGCGCCCCTACGGGCCGCCCGCCGAGACCACCCGGCTCATGCGGCCGGTCGCGCCGGAGCCCGCGGCTGAGCAGACGTCGCTCATGCGGCCCGTGCCTGCCGAGCCGCCCGCTGAGCGGACCTCGCTCATGCGGCCGATCCCCCGGCGCCGAAGGCCGTCGAGCAGACGTCGATCGTTCGGCCTGCGACGCCGAAGCCCGCTGAGCAGACGTCGATCGTTCGGCCCGTTCCGCCGAAGCCTGCTGAGCAGACCTCCATCGTCCGGCCGGTGGCCCCGGAGCCCAAGCCGGGCGAGCAGACGATGGTCGTCCGGTCCCTCGACCAGACCCGTCCCACCGACGGCGCTCGCTCGCCCGCCCCCGCACGTCCCGCCGACGGCGCTCGCTCGCCCGCCACCGCGCGTCCCACCGACGGTGCTCGCTCGTCCGCCCCCGCACGTCCCGGCGACGGCGTTCGGCCGCCGGGTGCTCGTCCGGACAACGGCGTCGGGTCTGCGTCCTCGGGCGCCCAGCCGGAGACTTCCGACGCCGCTCCCCGCAAGCGGAAGACATTGCTGCTCGTCGGGATCGCCGTCGTCGCGGTGATCGCGCTCGCGGCCGGGGTCGTGTTCGCGGTGCCGGGGGTGGCCGAGCGGCTCGGGCTCGGCGGGGAGGAGCAGGTGGCCATCGCGCCGCCGCCCGCGCCCGTCGAGTTCGTCCCCGCCTTGAACCCGCCGGGCGACGGGGGCAGGCGCCGACGGCGGACGGGGTCGCCGGGGCGTTGGCGGGGCCCGCGTCCTCGGGGGCGCTCGGGACGTTCAGCGGGGTCGTCATCGATCCCGTCACCGGCGAGACGCTCTACAGCGAGCGGGCCGACAGCGCCCGGGTGCCCGCGTCGACCGCCAAGATCCTCGGGTCGGCCGCCGCGCTGCTGACCCTCCCGCACACCGAGCAGCTCGTGACCAAGGTCGTGCGGGGGGACAAGCCGGGGACGGTGGTCATCGTCGGCGGGGGCGACCCGTCGCTGTCGTCGCTGCCCAAGGGCAAGGACTCCGTCTACCCCGGCGCCGCGCACCTCGACGACCTCGTCGCGCAGGTCAAGGCGAAGGGGCCCGTCGACACCGTCCTGGTCGACCTCGACCGGTACGCGGGCGACAACTTCGCGCCCGGGTGGGAGCGGGTGGACATCGCGGCGGGGCACATCACGCCGATCGTGCCCGCGATGCTCGACGGCGGCCGGTCCGACCCGACCGACGCCACGTCGCCGCGGGCGGCCAACCCGGCGCGGGCGTTCGCGGAGGAGTTCGCGCGCAGGATCGGGGCGAAGGTGCCCGCCAACGCTGCGACCAGCGCCGGGGCCGACGCGGAGGTGCTCGGCGAGGTGAAGTCCGCGCCCGTGGTCGAGCTGGTCGACAACGTCCTCCAGCGCTCCGACAACGTGCTCGCCGAGACGCTGATCCGCGAGGTCGCGATCGCCACCGGGCAGGAGCCGTCGTTCGAGGGTGCGACAGCCGCTGTCATCAAGGTGTTGCAGGACAACGACTTCCCGGTTGACGGCCTGGTCCTCAAAGACGGCAGTGGACTGTCCACACTGAACAAAGCGACCCCGGCGGTGATCGCCGAGATCCTCCGCGTCGCCGCCGCGCCGGACGGGGCGGACCCGCGCACGGCGAAGCTGCGGCCGCTGCTGGCCGGGCTGCCCGTCGCGGGCGGCAGCGGGACCCTCGAGGGCCGCTACCAGGACGGCCCGGCGAGCGCGGGCCGCGGCTGGGTGCGCGCCAAGACCGGGACGCTGCCGTCGGTGCGGGCCAACTCGCTCGCCGGGCTCGTGCTCGACCGCGACGGGCGGCTGCTGGTGTTCGCCCTCATGTCCGACGGTCCCGACACCCTCGCCGCGCGCAAGGCGCTCGACGCCGTCGCCGCCGCGCTGCGCAAGTGCGGGTGCCGCTGAGCGGGTAGCGTTCGACCCGTGAACCCCGCAACCCGGACCGGGCCCACCCCGTCGACTGGGGGCTCGCGACGTCGACGGCGAAACGGCTGGTCCGCCCGGGGCCGGTGGTGCCGATGGCGGAGGCCGAGCGCACCGTCGCCGAGCTGCGCGCGGTCACCGTCACCGCGGAGGACCACGTGCGCGGGCTGACCGGGCTGGGCCACGGGTTGCCGCTCAGCGAGGGCGACGTCGTCGACCGGGACGGGTGGATCGACGCCGCCGCGGAGGGCATCGCCGCGCTGACCGACGGGGCGCTGCCCACGCGGTCCGGGCGCGTCGGCGGGGTGCTCGCGGGCAGCGCGGGCGTGCAGGCCGGGATGGTGCTGGCGTACCTGGGCAGCCGCGTGCTCGGCCAGTACGACCCGTACGGCGGCGACGGCGGCAGGCTGATGATGGTCGCCCCCAACATCGTCGCCGCGCAGCGCGCCCTCGACGTGCCGCCCGGCGACTTCCACCTGTGGGTCGCGCTGCACGAGTGCACGCACCGCCTGCAGTTCAGCGCGGTGCCGTGGCTCGCGGAGTACTTCCGCGGCCAGGTCCAGAGCTTCATCGCCGGGCTGGAGGACGACGCGACCGGTCTGCTGTCGCGGCTGCCCGAGGTCGTCAAGGCCGCCCGGGGGACACCGGACCCGACCGCGTCGACCGGCCCGCTCGCGCTCGTCGAGCTGATGCAGTCGCCCGCGCAGCGCGCCGCGTTCGACCGGCTGATCGCGCTGTCGACGCTGCTGGAGGGCCACGCCGACCACGTCATGGACGCCGTCGGCCCGACCGTCGTGCCCAGCGTCGCCACCATCCGCCAGCGGTTCACCGCGCGGCGGCGCGGCGGCGGGCTGCTCGACCGCGTGCTGCGGTCGCTGCTCGGCGTCGACGCGAAGATGAAGCAGTACGCGGTCGGCGCGAAGTTCACCGCGCACGTCGTCGACGCCGTGGGCATGGAGCGCTTCAACCGGATCTGGGAGTCCCCCGAGACCCTGCCGCTGCGCGCCGAGCTCGGCGACCCCGACGCCTGGCTGCGCCGGGTCGCGTGAGCAGGCCCGACCCGCGGTCGCCGACGTCCGCCGGGCCGTGCGCACGCTGCTGGCCGCCAACCCCGAGCGGGTCGCCGTCGCCGTTTCCGGGGGCGCCGACTCGCTCGCGTTGGCCGCCGCGACCGCCCACGTCCGCGGGGACGTCGACGCGCTGATCGTCGACCACGGCCTGCAACCCGGGTCCGACCGCGTCGCCGCCGCCGTCGCCGACCAGGTCCGCGCGCTCGGCCTGACCCCGCGCGTGCTCCCGGTGACCGTCGACGGGCCCGGTGGCATGGAGGCCGCCGCCCGCCGCGCCCGCTACGCCGCCCTGCGCGCCGCCGCCGACGGCGCGCTCGTCCTGCTCGGCCACACCCGCGACGACCAGGCCGAGACCGTCCTGCTCGGTCTCGGCCGCGGCTCGGGACCGCGCTCGATCGCGGGCATGCGGCCCCTCGACCCGCCGTGGGGCAGGCCCTGCTCGACGTCCCGCGCACCACCACCGCCGCCGCGTGCGCCGCGCTCGGCCTCACCCCGTGGCAGGACCCGCACAACAGCGACCCCCGCTTCACCCGCGTCCGCCTGCGCGCCGAGGTCATCCCGCTCCTCGAGGACGTCCTCCAGGGCGGCGTCGCCGCCGCGCTCGCCCGCACCGCCGCGCAACTCCGCGACGACCTCGAAGCCCTCGACGCCCTCGCCGCCGACCTCCTCGCCCGCGCGGGGAGGGCGGCGGGCTCGCCGTGGCGCAACTCACGCCCGCCCCGCCCGCGCTGCGCCGCCGGGTCCTGCGCACCTGGCTGCTGCAGGCAGGCGTCCCCGAGCTGACCGACGCCCACCTGCGCGCCTGCGACGACCTCGTCGGCGCCTGGCGCGGCCAGCGCGGCGTGGCGCTGCCCGGCGGCTTTGTGGCGCGGCGCGCGCATGGCAGGCTGGACTGCGACGGGCCGTGACCTCGAAGGGACCGCTGTGTACGACGGTGACATCGCTTCCGTGCTGATCAGCCAGGAACAGATCGACGAGAAGATCACCGAGCTGGCCAAGCAGGTCGCCGCCGACTACGCCGAGACCCCCTCGGACCTGGTGCTGGTCGGGGTCCTCAAGGGCGCGGTCATGTTCATGACCGACCTCGCCCGCGCCCTCCCGGTGCCGGTCCAGCTCGAGTTCATGGCGGTCAGCTCCTACGGCTCGTCGACGTCGTCCTCCGGCGTCGTCCGCATCCTCAAGGACCTCGACCGCGACATCGCAGGCCGCGACGTGCTGATCGTCGAGGACATCATCGACTCCGGCCTGACCCTGTCCTGGCTGCTGAAGAACCTCGCGTCCCGCAACCCGCGGTCGATGGAGGTCTGCTCCCTGCTCCGCAAGCCGGACGCGGTGAAGGTGGACGTCCCGGTGAAGTACATCGGCTTCGACATCCCGAACGACTTCGTGGTCGGCTACGGCCTCGACTTCGCCGAGCGCTACCGCGACCTGCCCTACATCGGGACGCTCGACCCGCGCGTATACACGTCCTAACGCGAATTGTCGTGATTCCCTGACCACCGCCGTCCGGGTGCGTTAGCCTCAGGACGACTGCTGCGGGTGGAGCAGCCTGCGGGGACCAGGGGAGAGCAGACGTGTACGACGCAACCGGCATCGGCGGCGCCGTCGGCGCCTTCGCGGGCGCCGCCGCCAGCGGCATGGTCTCGGTGGACCCGGACGCGGCCCAGGCCGCCATCAAGGAGATCGGCGCGGTCCGCGACGAGCTGTCCAACCTGCTGAACAGCGCCGCGGGTGCCGAGACCGAGGTCGAGCTGGGCGCCAACCCGGTGGGCCAGGCCATCGCCAAGAAGTCGATGAACCGGTTCAATAGCTCCGGCGACTCCTTCATGCACCTGGTCCGGCAGCTCCTGGAGCAGACCGACCAGGCGGAGCGGGCGCTCACCCAGGCGATCGCCAACTACAAGGACACCGACTACGGCAACGCGGCCAAGGTGCGGGGCTGATTTCGTGCGCTCCACACTCGCCGTGACGGCGGCGGTCCTCCTTGGCGCGGTGGCGGGGTGCGGTGGTGGGGAAGCGGGTGTGCCTTCCCCGGGTCCCACCACGACCACCACGACCACTGCTGCCCCCGCGACGACGACCACCACGGCCACGACCACCGGTGAGCGCGAAGTCGTCTTCTCCCGGGACGAGCTTTGCGAGCTGTTGACCGAGTCGGAGGCAGCGGAATTCGGGTCCAAGAACCCCGCCCGGGCAACAGCTTCACGACCGGCTCCGAGCAGTGCCAGTGGAGCGGGGACATGAGCATCACGCTCGACTTCACCGCGCAGTCGAGCGGGAAGTTGGAAGGCAAGGGCAGCAACACCGACATCCAGGTGGCCGGGACGCCCGCCGTGTTGAACGAGCCGGGCGAGGCCACCGGGGTTTGCGTGGTGCGGATCGCGGTGAACGGGGCCGGTCGTCGATGGCGTTCGCGGCGTCCGTGCTGACCAGCGGTCGTGGCAAGGGCTACGTGCCGTGTGATGTGGCGAAGAAGATCGCCGAGATCGTTATTCCCAAGGTGAAGGGCTAGGGGGCAGGGACCATGAGCGGCGATCAGGAGCGTTACGGCACCCACGACTACGCGGGCGACCGGGCCGACGACGTCACCCGGGCGCAGCGGAACATGCCCGACGAGGACCGGTCGACCAACGCCGACATCCAGCGGAGCATCACGCAGTCGCAGCGGGAGGAGTTGGCGCCGGACGTCAAGTACGGCGACGACCGGGTCGTCGTGCCGCAGAACTGGGAGAGCCGGACCAGCACCCAGCTCTACGCCGCCGCCACGCAGAAGAACCAGCCGACCAGTGCTGACAACCTCGGGCGCGGTTTCACCGAGAGCGGCAACCGGCTCGCCGAGGCCGCGAACCGGCTCCTCGACGCCGTCACACGGCTCGAGAGCGCGTGGGAGGGCGACGCCGCGGACGCCGCGCGCAACGCGCTCACGCCGCTGGCCCGGCGGACCGGTCAGGCGGGGATCTCCGCGCAGTTCATGGGGACCGCGATGTCCGACCAGGCGCTGGCCGCCGCGACGGTGCGGAACATGCCGGAGCCGAAGGAGTTCGACCGGGACGCGGCGATGACCGCCGCCCTGGCGAACCCGAACCCGGTCGCGGGCATGGCCGACATGAAGGCCCAGGAGCAGGAGGCCAAGGCGGTCAAGGCCGAGCAGGTCAAGTACATGAACAACTACACGACCACCATGGCCGAGATCGACGCCCGCACGCCCACCTTCGTGCCGCCGCCCCCGCGGAACACCGACACCGGTGGTGGCGGCGGGTTCCGCGGCGGCAGCAACGTCAACTACGACGGCGCGTTCCGCGGCGGCAGCCACAACCCGAGCGGCACCACCGGCTCGCCCGACGTGCAGGGGTACACCCCCGGCACCGGCGGCGGGCTCCTCCCGGGCCAGGTCACCAACCCGACCGGCAACCCCGACTGGGGCGGCACCGACATCTCCGGCTACAACCCGCCGCAGAACCCCCGGTCCAGCCGACCATCAACCCGACGACGGGCCCGACGACGTCGCCGACCACCGGTCCGCTGACCGGCGGCCCGGCCCCGGTCGGCCAGCCCGGCCCGCGCGGCCCGGTCGGCCCGACCAGCGGCAACCCCGGCGGCCGTCCCGGCTCGTCCGGGCTGACGCCGCGGCCCGGCACCCCCGGCTCGGGGACGGGCGCGGGCGGGCGGCCCGGCGCGGGCGGTCCCGGCATGGGCCGACCCGGTGGACCCGGCGCGGGCGGCCCCGGCGGCCGTGGCGCGGGCGCCGCGGGTGGTCGTGGCGGTGCGGGCATGGGCGCGGGCGCCGGTGGGCGCGGCGCCAACGGCGAGGACGACTACGAGCACCAGCGGCCGTCCTACCTGGTGGAGCCCGACGCCGAGGAGGCGTTCGGCACCGACCAGGTGACCGCGCCGCCCGTCATCGGGGAGTGACGGTGCCCTCGGCCGAGACGCTGGACCAGCTCGCCCTCGACTTCCTGTGGGAGGCCATGGGCGCGGGCGAGCTGCCCTACCCGCTGCAGGTGCGCTCGCACGGCGAGACCGTCGACGAGCGCGCCCACCTGCGCGCCCGGATGCACGCCGAGCTGGCCGCGCGCGGGCTGATCGACCGGTACGGCCGGGTGGAGCCGCACGTCGAGGACTGGCTGGGCGTGCTCGCCCGGCCGGACCTGGCCATCGACGCCCTGTTCATGCCGGAGCTGCCCGGCAGGGCGGTCGCGGTGTTCGCGGCCGCCGCCGGGTCGACCGGGGTGGTCGCCAGCCAGAGCGGGGACGACCTGCACCTGCGCCGGGTGCGCGGGGACAGCCTGGTCACCGAGGTCATCGCGATGCTGCCGCCCGCCCCGCGCGGGCAGCAGCCGTCGATCTCGCTGCCCGCGGACGAGTTCGCCGCGATCGGGCCGCGCGCGGTCCGCGGCGGGGACGAGTCCGACCCGCGGGTCGCCGCCGCGCGGCTGGTCAGCGCGCCGAACGTGCGCGGCGGGCAGTTCGGGGTCACCGCGCGCGACCGCAGCGGCGCGCGCACGCGCGGGCCGGTGCTGTCGTGGTTCGACAAGCCCGAGGGCCGCTACCTGGCCTCCGCCAGCCGCGGTCGGGACGGCCGGGAGTGGATCACCGTCGCCCCCGCTGACGTGCAGACGATGCGCCACCGGCTGGGTCAGCTCGTGGCCGAGGTCACCCGCTGAACCCCCGGGAACCCGACGCGCCCGTGAGCCGTTGAGCTAGAGACGGCACCCTCATCGCCCGGTGGGGGTGCCGACGCGGGCGGTACTCTGGAGCGACCGGAGCTGCCGCCCGGCCGGGTAATGGTCGTCATTGCCCTCACGTGCACGTCCAGGGAGGGTCGAGGCCGCCCCACGGCCGTAAGTGAATGGACCGAAAGCGACTGCTGCGCAACCCGCTGCTGTGGATCCTGGCGGTGTTGCTGATCTACCTCGCCTTCAGCATGCTCTTCGACGACACGCGCGGCTACACCGCCGTGCCCACGTCGAAGGCCGTTGCGCAGATCGAGGCCAACAACGTCAAGGCCGTCGAGCTGGGGGACAAGGAACAGCAGCTCAAGCTGACCCTGAACAACCCGATCGAGCAGGACGGCCAGCAGGTCACCAAGATCCTCGCGCAGTACCCGGCCGGCGCGACGTCGCAGCTCTACACGACGATCATCGACAAGCCCGGCATCGAGTTCCGCACGACGGTCACGCAGGACTCGTTCCTCACCCAGATCCTGATCTTCCTCATCCCGTTCGCGCTGCTGTTGCTGCTGCTCATGTGGATGATGAACAACGTCCAGGGCGGCGGCAACCGGGTCCTCAACTTCGGCAAGTCCAAGGCCAAGCAGCTCTCCAAGGACATGCCCAAGACGACCTTCGCGGACGTCGCGGGCGCTGACGAGGCCGTGGAAGAGCTGTACGAGATCAAGGACTTCCTGCAGAACCCCGGCCGCTACCAGGCCCTCGGCGCGAAGATCCCGAAGGGCGTGCTGCTCTACGGCCCGCCCGGCACGGGCAAGACGCTGCTGGCCAGGGCGGTCGCCGGTGAGGCTGGCGTGCCGTTCTACTCGATCTCCGGCTCGGACTTCGTGGAGATGTTCGTCGGCGTCGGCGCCTCCCGCGTCCGCGACCTGTTCGAGCAGGCCAAGCAGAACGCGCCGTGCATCATCTTCGTCGACGAGATCGACGCGGTCGGCCGCCAGCGCGGCGCGGGCCTCGGCGGCGGGCACGACGAGCGCGAGCAGACCCTCAACCAGCTCCTGGTCGAGATGGACGGCTTCGACGCGCGCGGCGGCATCATCCTCATCGCCGCGACCAACCGGCCCGACATCCTGGACCCGGCGCTGCTGCGCCGGGCCGCTTCGACCGGCAGATCCCGGTGTCCGCGCCGGACCTGACCGGCCGCAAGAAGATCCTCCAGGTGCACGCCAAGGGCAAGCCGTTCGCCAGCGACGTCGACCTCGACGGCCTGGCCAAGCGGACCGTCGGCATGTCCGGCGCCGACCTGGCCAACGTGATCAACGAGGCCGCGCTGCTCACCGCCCGCACCAACGGCACCGCGATCAACGGCGCCGCGCTGGAGGAGTCGGTGGACCGCGTGGTCGGCGGTCCGGCCCGCAAGAGCCGGATCATCTCCGAGAAGGAGAAGAAGATCACCGCCTACCACGAGGGCGGGCACGCGCTCGCCGCGTGGGCGATGCCGGACCTGGAGCCGGTGTACAAGCTGACGATCCTGCCGCGCGGGCGCACCGGTGGGCACGCGCTGGTCGTCCCCGAGGACGACAAGCAGCTCATGACCCGCTCGGAGATGATCGCCCGGCTGGTGTTCGCCCTCGGCGGGCGGGCCGCGGAGGAGCTGGTCTTCCACGAGCCGACCACGGGCGCGTCCAGCGACATCGACCAGGCCACCAAGATCGCCAAGGCGATGGTGACCGAGTACGGCATGAGCGCGCGGCTCGGCGCGGTCCGCTACGGCCAGGACCAGGGCGACCCGTTCCTGGGCCGGTCGATGGGCCACGCGCCGGACTACTCGCTCGAGGTCGCGCACGAGATCGACGAGGAGGTGCGCAGCCTCATCGAGGCCGCGCACACCGAGGCGTGGGACGTGCTCAACACCTACCGCGACGTCCTCGACGACCTGGTGGTCGAGCTGCTCGACAAGGAGACGCTGACCCGCAAGGACCTGGAGCGGATCTTCTCCGCGGTGGAGAAGCGCCCCGGATCACCGCGTTCAACGACTTCGGCGACCGCGTCCCGTCGGACAAGCCCCCGATCAAGACCCCGAGGGAGCTGGCCCACGAGCGCGGCGAGCCGTGGCCGGACGAGCAGGCGGAGCGGGAGAAGACGCCGGTGGCGGCCGTGCCCGGCGCGGGCGACCTGCCCGGCGGGCCGCCGCGCGCCACGCCGGAGCTGCCCCCGGGCGGCAACGGCGCCGGTCCGAACGGCGCGCCGCCGTACGGGCAGCCCTACCCGCCGCCGTACGGCCAGCCCGCGCCGCCGCAGTACCCGCAGCCCTACGGCACCGCGGGTCCGGGCGCCGGTCCGCCGAACTACGGCGCCCCGCCCGGCTGGAAGCCCGCGACCACCCCCGGCGGCCAGCCGTGGCAGCCGCAGCCCGGCTGGGGCCCGCCGCCCGCGCCGGAACCCCGTGACCAGGACAACTCCGACGGGCGTGCGCGCGGGTCCGAATGAGATGGTTGCGGCTGCGAGCCGCGACGATCTCGGAGACTGGCGATGAGTGATTTCCCGAGGCGAGCGGGCGGGACGGACACCGTCCCGCCCGCCGCTTTCGACCCCGTCCGCGCCGAGAAGGCCGTGCGCGAGCTGCTGCTGGCGTGCGGCGAGGACCCGGACCGCGAGGGCCTGCGGGACACCCCGGCCCGCGTCGCCCGGGCGTACTCGGAGCTGTTCGCGGGCCTCTACACCGAGCCGGACTCGGTGCTGGACAAGACCTTCGACGAGAGCCACGACGAGCTGGTCCTGGTCACCGACATCCCGATGTACTCCACGTGCGAGCACCACCTGGTGCCGTTCCACGGGGTCGCGCACGTCGGCTACATCCCGAACGAGCGCGGCCAGGTCACCGGCCTGTCGAAGCTGGCCCGCCTGGTCGACCTGTACGCCCGGCGCCCGCAGGTGCAGGAGCGGCTGACCTCGCAGGTCGCCGACGCCATGATGCGCAAGCTGACCCCGCGAGGGGTGATCGTGGTGATCGAGGCCGAGCACCTGTGCATGGCCATGCGCGGCATCCGCAAGCCGGGCGCGCGCACGACGACGTCCGCGCTGCGGGGGCTGCTGAAGACCTCACCGTCCTCGCGGGCGGAGGCCATCGAGCTGATCAACGGGCGCTCCCGGTGACGCTGCCCGCCCCGGGCGCTGCGCGGTCGTCGGCGTCCTCAACGTCACCCCGGACTCGTTCTCCGACGGGGGCCGCTATCTGGGCCTCGACGACGCCGTCGCGCACGGCGTGGCGATGTGGCGGCGCGGCGCGGACGTCATCGACGTGGGCGGCGAGTCCACCCGGCCCGGCGCGGACCGGGTCGACGCGGAGACCGAGGTCGAGCGGGTCGTGCCGGTGGTGGCCTCCCTGGCCGCGGCGGGCGTGGTGATCAGCGTCGACACGACCCGCGCGCGGGTCGCGGAGGCGGCGATCGCGGCGGGCGCGACGATCGTCAACGACGTCTCCGGCGGCCTGGCCGACCCGGACATGGCGCGGGTGGTGGCGTCGGCGGGCGTGCCGTGGGTGCTGATGCACTGGCGCGGGCACAGCCGCGACATGCAGTCCTTGGCGACGTACGGGGACGTCGTCGCCGAGGTGCGCGACGAGTTGGCCGCCCGCGTCGACGAGGCGCTGGCCGCGGGGTCGCGGAGTCGGCGATCGTGCTCGACCCGGGGCTGGGGTTCGCCAAGGACGCGGGCCACAACTGGGCGCTGCTGCGGTCCCTCGGCACCCTGCTCGACCTGGGGTTCCCGGTGCTGGTGGGGGCCTCGCGCAAGCGTTTCCTGGGGGCTCTGCTGGCCGAGGGCGGCGTGCCCCGGCACTCCGACGGCCGCGAGGACGCGACGGCGGCGGTCTCCGCGCTGGTCGCCGCCGCGGGCGCGTGGGGTGCGGGTGCACGACGTCGGCCGTTCGCTGGACGCGGTCACCGTGGCCGCGGCGATGGGGAGTGCCCAGGTGGCCGACCGGATCACGCTGACCGGGCTGACCGTGCGCGGGCGGCACGGCGTGTTCGAGCACGAGCGCCGCGACGGGCAGGACTTCGTCGTCGACATCACCCTGTGGCTGGACCTGCGCCGCGCCGCGGAGACCGACGACCTCCAGCACACCGTGCACTACGGCGAACTGGCCGAGCGCGCCGCCGCGGTCGTCGCGGGCGAGCCGCGCGACCTCATCGAGACCGTCGCCGCGGAGATCGCCGACGCCGAGATGGCCGACGACCGCGTGCTGGCGGTCGAGGTGACGGTGCACAAGCCGAGCGCGCCGATCCCGCTGTCGTTCGCCGACGTCGCGGTGACGGTCCGGCGGTCGCGGAAGACGCGCCCGTGACCCGCGCCGTCCTGTCCCTGGGGTCGAACCTGGGCGACCGCGAGGCGCACCTGCGCGCGGCCGTCGCGGGCTTCGCCGACGTGCTGGTCGCGGTGTCGCCGGTGTACGAGACGGCGGCGTGGGGGTGACCGACCAGCCCGACTTCCTCAACGCGGTGCTGGTGGTGGACGACCCGTCGGCCGACGCGTGGGACTGGCTGCGGCGCGGGCAGGCGCTGGAGGCGGCGTCGGGGCGGGTGCGGTCGCTCCGGTGGGGTCCCCGGACGCTGGACGTCGACGTGGTGACCGTGGACGGCGTGGTCAGCGACCACCCGGACCTGCTGCTGCCGCACCCCGGCACACCGTCGCGGGCGACCGTGCTGATCCCGTGGCTCGACGTCGACCCGGACGCGGCCGTGCCGGGGCACGGGCCCGCGCGCGAACTGCTGGCGGGGTTGGACACGACCGGCGTGCGCAGGCGCGACGACATCGATCTGCGGGGGCGCGGTGAGGTTCACCAAGGCGTCGGACCTGGTGCCCGCGGGGCTGGTCACGGCGGTCGCGCTGTACCTGCTGATCCGCGGGCTGTACGGGGAGCTGCCGCCGCTGCCGACGTTCGCGGGGGCGCCGCTGCTGGTGCTCGCGGTCGTCGAGGCGGTGTTCGGGTACGCGCTGCGCGGGCGCATCCGCCGGACGTCGACCGGCAAGCCGCTCCAGCCCCTCACCGCGGCGCGGGCGCTCGCGCTGGCGAAGGCGTCGTCGCTGCTGGGCGCGATCATGCTGGGCGCGTGGCTGGCGGTGCTGGCGTACGTCGTCCCGGAGAGCGACCGCGTCGAGGCGGCCAGGGCGGACATCCCGAGCGCGGCGATCGGCGCGGTCTGCGCCGCGGTGCTGATCGGCGCGGCCCTGTGGCTTGAGTCATGTTGCCGCACCCCGGACGACCCGGATGACCAGCGTGCGCGCGGTGCCGATCCCGCTGGGTGACATCCGTTTGGTCTCGTAGAGGTAACGGACCGGTACGGTGTTCCCCATGACCGGCCGGAAAGACCTCCTCCCGCGCGCGACCGGGCCGCGGCTGCTCTTCCTGGCCGCGCTCCTGCTCGCGGCGGGCGCGACCGGCGTCCTCGTGCTCAGCGACTCCCTGCGGTGGATGCGCCTGGGCGTCGTCGCCGCCCTGTGGGCCGCGCTCGCGGGCGCCTTCCTCGCCGCCCGCTACCGCAGGCTCTCCGCCGACCGCGCCGAGGACGCCGCCCAGGCCCAGCGCGTCTACGAGCTGGAGCTCGAGCGGGAGATCGCCGCGCGCCGCGAGTTCGAGCTGACCGCCGAGGCCACCGCCCGCGCCGAGGCCGAGGACCGCGCCCGCGACGACATCGCCGCCCTGCGCGCCGAGCTGAAGACCCTCCGCGAGAACCTCGAACTCCTGCTCGGCGGCGAGGTCCTCGTCGAGCGCATAGCCCTGCACGCCGAGGCGACCCGCATGCGCCGCTCCGAGGCCATCGAGTCCCCGGCCGAGCCGCTGCGCCGCCTCACCGGCGACCCGAAGACCGACCTCATCGAGAAGGTCCGCGAGCCGTGGCTGGAGGACACCCCCAGCAGCAGGCCGATCGACCCGTCGTGGACGCCGTCCTGGGAGTCCGGCGAACTCCGCCGCCCGCGCCCGACCCGGCCCACCCCGACCCGGCCCGCGGACCAGTCGCCGCGCAGGCCCGCCGACACCCCGCGCCCGTCCCGCGCGTCGGACCCCGCCGAGACCCCCGGCCCCCGGCGCGCCCGGCCCAGCAGCCGTCCCTGGCCGCCCGCCTCGACGGCGACGCCGCGCCCCGGCCCCGCCGCCCCGAAGCCGCGGGCGACCACCCGGAGCCCGCGGGCCGTCCCCGCAGGCCGGAAGCCCAGGCGGGCGACCCGCGTCCCCGCCAGCCGGAGGCCAAGCGCCCCCGCCCCGAGGCCCAGGCGGGCCCGGAGGACACCGTCGCGCGCCTGCGCCCCACCGACGCCGACTCGACCCGCAAGGACGTCCGCCCGGTCGGCCAGCGCGACGCGGCCCAGCGCCCGGGCGAGGGCACCCAGCAGAACCGGCCGGTCGCCCAGCAGCGCCCGGTCGACCCGTCGACCCAGCACGGCGTGCGCCCGGTCGCCCAGCGCGACGCGGAGCAGCGCCCGGCTGAGGGCCGTCCCGTCGAGCAGCCGTCGCAGCGCGGCATGCGCCCCGTCGCCCAGCGCGGCTCGGACGGCGCGACGCGGCCGGGTGAGGGCACCCAGCAGAACCGGCCGGTCGACCCGTCGACGCAGCACGGCGTGCGGCCGGTCGCGGCGGACCGCAGCGCCCCGCCCCGGGTGATCTCCCGGCGCGCCCCCGAGCCCGTCGCCGAGGCCCCGCTGTCGGCGGCGGCCGAGGCGGTGCGGGGCAGGCGGGCGGTCGACTCGGCGGTCACCCCGCCGTCCGACCAGGCCCGGGGCAAGCGCGCCGCCGAGTCCGGGGTGTTCCCGCCCGCGAAGCCCGACCCGGTCCCGTCCTACGGCGACCTGACCCGCGGCGAGCCCACCCGCGGCAAGCGGGCCGCCGCGTCGGGGGTGTTCCCGCCGGTCGCCAAGCCCGAGGCGGAGCCCGCGCGCGGCAAGCGGGCCGCCGCGTCCGGGGTCTTCCCGCCGGTGGAGAAGGCCGAAGGGGACGCCCCGCGCGGCAAGCGGGCCGCGGAGTCCGGGGTGTTCCCGCCCGCCCGGCCCGGGTCGGCGGCGGCAGCCGCCCGCGCGGGCCGCCGGGCCGCGGTGGACTCGGGCACGTTCCAGCCCGTGGCCGAGCCGCAGGACGCCGGTGGCAGGCGGCGGAAGCCGGAGGCCGACGCGGAGCCGCAGGGCACGCACGCGTCCGGCACGTCGGTGGCCGAACTGCTCGCGGCGCACGGCGGGGCCACGCCGAGGCACCGGCGGAGGCGGGACGAGGACTGACGCCTCGCCCTACTATCGCTCCCGTGTCCGATGATCAGCTCCAGCGGCACACGCCGCGGCGCAAGACGGTCCTGCTGCCCGTTGTGGGGCTGCTTGCGTTGGCCGGGTGCGGTTTGGCGCTGCTCGCGCTGAGCACCGCGCGGGTCGGGATCGAGGCCGAGCTGGTCGGGATCGTCGCGGCCCTGGTGCCGGTGGGACCGGTCGTGGCGGCGTTCCTGTGGATCGACCGGTGGGAGCCGGAGCCCGCGCGGCTGCTGTGGCTGGCGTTCGCGTGGGGCGCCTGCGTCGCCGCGATCACCGCGCTGTTGATCAACAACACCGCTGAGGCCGTCGGCGATCTGCTGCTCGGCAAGGGGAACGGCGACAAGATCTCGGCGATGGTGTCCGCGCCGCTGGTGGAGGAGTCCATCAAGGGCGCGTTCGTCTTCGGGATCTACCTGTTCCTGCGGCACGAGTTCGACGGCGTGATCGACGGGATCGTCTACGCCGGACTCGTCGCAGCCGGGTTCGCGTTCACCGAGAACATCTACTACTTCGGCCGCGCGTTCGCCGACTACGGCATCGGCGACGGGACCACCCCGGGCGTCGTCACCGCGTTCGTCCTGCGCGGGGTGCTCTCCCCGTTCACCCACCCGCTGTTCACCGCGTGCATCGGCGTCGGCATCGGGATCGCGGCGCGGTCGCACCGGTACCGGGTGGTCGCGCCGATCGCCGGGTTCGTCGCGGCGGTGGTGCTGCACGCGGCGTGGAACGGGGCGGCGACCCTCGGCGGCGGGACGGCGTTCCTGACCGTGTACTTCCTGGTCATGGTGCCGCTGTTCGCGGGCGCGGTCTGGTTCATCACCTGGCACCGGCGGCGGGAGCAGCGGATCGTCGCCGCCGCGCTGCCCGGCATGGTCGAGGAGAACCTGATCCTCGACAACGAGGTCGAGGCGCTCTCCAGCCTCGAAGCCCGCAGGCGCTGGCGCAAGCGGGTGCGGTCGCGGTCCGGGCGGGTCGCGGCGGCGCGGATGTCGGAGTACCACGCCGCCGTCAGCGAGCTGGCGTTCCTGCGGCACGCCGCCGACACCGGGGTCAGCGGCAAGCACGACGTCACCGACGAGGCGCACCTGATCGCCGTGGTGCGGGCCGCGCGGCAGGCGGCGGTGCGCTCCGCCCGGTGAACCTGGTCACCCGGGCACGACCCGACCGGTGACTCCCGGTTACGCTCGCGCCGTCGTCTGGTACCCGCGGGGCTGCGGGACTGGAACGAAAGGGACACTGCTGATGAACTGGGTCGCGCGGTGACCCGGCCAGCCAGGTTGGCGGTCGGAGTCGTGTCGGCGGGCCGGGTGGGCGCCGTGCTGGGCGCCGCCCTCGCCCGGGCCGGGCATGCCGTCGTGGGCGCCTCCGGGGTGTCCCGCGCCTCGCTGCTGCGCGCCGAGACCCTCCTGCCCGATGTCCCCGTGAACCCGCCCGACGAGGTCGCGAACGCCGCCGACCTGGTGCTCCTCGCCCTCCCCGACGACGCCCTGCCCGGCATGGTCCGCGGCCTGGCCGCCGCGGGCGCGCTGCGGCCCGGCCAGATCGTCGTGCACACCTCCGGCGCGTACGGCGTCGACGTGCTGCGCCCGGCCACCGAGCACGGCGCCCTCGGCCTCGCCCTGCACCCCGCGATGACGTTCACCGGCCGCCCCGAGGACCTCGAGCGCATCGCCGCGTGCTGCTTCGGCGTCACCGCGGAGGACGGCGACGAGGCCGCGTGGAACGTCGCCGAGGCGCTGGTCGTGGAGATGGGCGGCGAGCCCGTCCGGGTCCCCGAGGCGGCCCGCCCGCTGTACCACACCGCCCTCGCGCACGGCGCGAACCACCTGGTCACGCTGGTCGCGGAGGCCGCGGACCTGCTGCGCGGCACCGGCGTCGGCACCCCCGAGCGGCTGCTCGGCCCGCTGCTGTCCGCCGCCCTCGACAACGCCCTGCGCCACGGCGACCGCGCCCTCACCGGCCCCGTCGCCCGCGGCGACGCGGGGACCGTCCGCAAGCACGTGCGGGTGCTCGCCGAGCACGCCCCCGCCATGCTCCCCGCCTACCGCGCCATGGCCCGCCGCACCGCCGAGCGCGCCGCCGCGTCCGGCCTGCTCAGACCCGATCTCACCGACGACGTCACCGCCGCCATCGACACGGAAGAGGGCACCCCATGACCCGGTTCACCGCGGGCAAGCTGCACGTCCACAGTGGACCAGCCGAGTTGGCGAAGGTCACCAGGGCGCTGCGGGCCACCGGCCGCAAGATCGCGTTCGTGCCGACCATGGGCGCCCTCCACGACGGCCACCGCGAGCTGATGTCGCGCGCCCGCCGCATCCCCAACACCGTGCTCGTCGTCTCCATCTTCGTGAACCCGCTCCAGTTCGGCGCGGGCGAGGACTTCGAGCGCTACCCGCGTCCACTGGAGACCGACCTCGAGGTCTGCGAGGCCGAGCGGGTCGAGCTGGTCTTCACCCCCGGGCGGGAGGACATGTACCCCGAGGGCGCGACCACCACCGTCCACCCCGGACCCCTGGGCGACGAGCTGGAGGGCGCGGTCCGGCCCGGCCACTTCGCGGGCGTGCTCACCGTCGTCAACAAGCTGTTCAACATCGTCCGCCCCGACTACGCGCTGTTCGGCGAGAAGGACTACCAGCAGCTCGTCCTGATCAAGCGCATGGTCCGCGACCTGGACATGGAGACCACCGTCGTCGGCGTGCCGACCGTGCGCGAGCCCGACGGCCTGGCCCTGTCCTCCCGCAACGCCTACCTCGACGACGACCAGCGCAAGGCCGCCGTCACCCTGTCCGCGGCGCTGGCCGCGGCGCCCACGTCAGCGCGCGCGGGGCCCGGGCGGTGCTCGACGCCGCGCACGCGGTCCTCGCCGAGACCCCCGAGCTGGCCCTGGACTACCTGGAGCTGCGCTCGCTCGACCTCGGCCCGACCCCCGCCGAGGGCGACGCCCGCCTGCTGGTGGCCGCCCGCATCGGCGGCACCCGGCTCATCGACAACACCCCGGTCCTGCTCGGCCCGGCCCAGTAGGGAGCACGCCATGTTCCGCACGATGCTCAAGTCCAAGATCCACCGCGCCACCGTCACCCAGGCCGACCTGCACTACGTCGGCTCGGTGACCGTCGACCCCGTCCTGATGGAGGCCGCGGACCTGCTGCCCGGCGAGCAGGTGGCCATCGTCGACGTGACCAACGGCGCCCGCCTGGAGACCTACGTCATCGAGGGCGAGCGCGGCAGCGGCGTCATCGGGATCAACGGCGCCGCCGCGCACCTGGTGCACCCCGGCGACATCGTCATCCTCATCGCCTACGGGATGATGGACTCCGCCGAGGCCGCCGCCTACCAGCCGCGCGTGGTGTTCGTCGACGCCGACAACAAGATCGCGCACCTGGGCTCCGACGCCGCGCACGCGCCCGAGGGCTCCGGCCTGTCCACCGGCGCCGCCACCGCCGAGACCGACGACGCCGCCAAGCTCGACGCGCTCCTGGCCGCCGAGGTCTAAGTGCTCCTGGCCATCGACGTCGGCAACACCAACACCGCGTTCGGCCTGTTCGAGGGCGCGGACCTGGTGCGCGACTGGCGCACCCGCACCGACGCGCGGATCACCGCGGACGAGCTCGACCTGTCCCTGCGCGGCCTGCTCGGCCCGCACGCCGACGGGGTCACCGGCATCGCCGCGCTGTCCACGGTGCCGACGGTGCTGCGCGAGCTGCGCGCCATGCTCGCCAAGCGCTACGGCAGGCTGCCGCGCGTGCTGGTCGAGCCCGGGGTGCGCACCGGTGTGCCGCTGCTGGTGGACAACCCGAAGGAGGTCGGCGCCGACCGGGTGGTCAACACCCTGGCCGCGCACCACCTGTTCGGCACCGCGTGCGCGGTCGTCGACTTCGGCACCTCGACCAACATCGACGTCATCTCGGCCAAGGGCGAGTTCCTCGGCGGGGTGTTCATGCCGGGCATCGAGATCTCCATGGACGCCCTCGCCACGCACGCCGCCGCGCTGCGCAAGGTCGACGTGGTCCGGCCGCGCTCGGTCATCGGCAAGAACACCGTCGAATGCCTCCAGTCGGGCATCATGTACGGCTTCTCCGGCCAGGTCGACGGCCTGGTCACCCGCATCAAGCGGGAGCTGGCCCGCACCGGCCACGGCGGACCGGTCACCGTCATCGCCACCGGCGGCCTCGCCCCGCTGGTGGTCGACGAGGCCACCACCATCGACCACCACCGCCCCGACCTGACCCTGATGGGCCTGCGCCTGGTCTACGAGCGCAACCAGCGCTAGACCCGGATCGTGCGCACGGCCTCGCAGATCAGCGGACGGACGAACACCCCGCGCGAGTCCGGCAGCCCGGACAGGTACTCCCGCGCCCTGGCCAGGATCTCCTCGCGCTCGGCCTCGGGCGCGACCGCGATGTGCGAGTACGTCCGCATCGACTCCACCATGGAGTCCACGGTGCGCACCTGCTGGTGGCGGAACTGCTTCTCCTCGGGGTCGCCGAGCAGGTCGTGCGCGGGGACGTGCCGGTCGGTGCGCTTGGACGGGTCGTCGACGCTGGACGCGGTCAGCCCCAGCAGGGTCCGCACCCACGGGACGCTGTCGTCGTCGGCGTTCCACAGCGCGCCGAACACCCCGCCCGGCCGCAGCACGCGGGTGATCTCGCCGAGGGCGTCCGGGTTGTCGAACCAGTGGAACGCCTGGCCCGCCACCACCGCGTCGACGGAGCCGTCGCGCAGCGGATCTTCTCCGCGCGCCCGTCCATCGTCGGCACGTCGGGCAGGCGGCGCACGAGCTCCGCGCGCATCTCCGGGTCCGGCTCGACCGCGGTCACGTCGACGCCGAGCTCCAGCAGCGCCTCGGTGAGCTTGCCGGTGCCCGCGCCGAGGTCGAGCACCCGCACCCGGTCGCCGATGACCCATTCCACGGCCTCGACCGGGTAACCGGGTCGGTGCTCGGCGTAGGTCGCGGCATTGGCGCCGAATGAACCCGCTCTGGTCGCGCGCATCTGCGGATCGTCCACCGGACAACCGTAAGGCAATACCGGTTGTGACCTCGCACCTGTGCCCTCGTACCCTGTCGCCGTGAACGAGGAGACCACCACCGACGCCGACGACCTGCCCGAGCAGATGCGCATTCGGCGCGAGAAGCGGGAGCGAATGCTGGCCGCCGGGGTCTCCCCGTACCCGGTGGAAGTGCCGCGCACCCACACCCTCGCCGAAGTCCGCGCCGAGCATTCCGATCTGCCCCCCGACACGCAGACCGGCGCGAAGGTCACCGTGGTCGGTCGGATCATGTTCCTGCGCAACACCGGCAAGCTCTGCTTCGCCACTCTGCGCGAAGGGGACGGAACCGAACTGCAGGCGATGCTGAGCCTGAACAACGTCGGCGAGGAGTCCCTTTCCGCGTGGAAGGCGGATGTCGATCTTGGTGACCACGTATTCGTCACCGGCGAGGTGATCACGTCCCGGCGCGGCGAGCTGTCGGTCCTCGCCGACGAGTGGGGAATGGCCGCCAAGTCGCTGCGCCCGCTGCCCGTCGCGCACAAGCCCCTGGGCGAGGAAACGCGTATTCGCCAGCGCTATGTCGACCTCATCGTGCGCCCCCAGGCCCGCGACACCGTAAGGGTCCGTTCGGCCGTTGTGCGGTCGCTGCGCGAGTCTTTCCACAGCCGGGGTTTCCTCGAGGTCGAGACCCCGATGCTCCAGACGCTGCACGGCGGCGCGAGCGCGCGCCCCTTCGTGACGCACTCCAACGCGATGAGCATGGATCTGTACCTGCGGATCGCCCCGGAGCTGTTTCTCAAGCGCTGCGTGGTCGGCGGCATCGACAAGGTCTTCGAGATCAACCGCAACTTCCGCAACGAGGGCAGCGATTCCTCGCATTCGCCCGAGTTCGCGATGCTGGAGTACTACGAGGCGTACGCCACCTACGACACCAACGCGGTCATGACCCGCGAGCTGGTCCAGGAGGCCGCGCGCGCGGTGTTCGGCACCGAGGTCGTCACCCTCGACGACGGCACTGAGTACGACCTGTCCGGCGACTGGACCACGCTGACCATGTACGGGTCGCTGTCGGAGGCCCTCGGTTCCGAGGTCACGCCGGAGACCGGCGTGGAGGAGCTGCGCAAGCACGCCGCCGCGGTCGGCCTCGAGCACGACCCGAAGCTCGGCCACGGCAAGCTCGTGGAGGAGCTGTGGGAGCACCTCGTCGGTGATCACCTCCACTCGCCGACTTTTGTTCGGGATTTCCCCGTCGAGACCTCACCGCTGACGCGTGAACACCGGTCCCAGCCGGGTATCGCGGAAAAGTGGGACCTCTACGTCCGCGGTTTCGAGTTGGCCACCGGCTACTCCGAACTGGTCGACCCGGTCGAGGAACGGCGCAGGCTGACCGAGCAGGGCAGGCAGGCGGCTTCCGGCGACGACGAGGCGATGCGCCTGGATGAGGACTTTCTGCGCGCGCTGGAGTACGGAATGCCACCGAGCGGCGGCGTCGGAATGGGCATTGACCGGCTGCTGATGGCCCTGACCGGGCTGGGCATCAGGGAGACCATCCTGTTCCCGCTCGTCCGCCCGGAATGAACCCGGTCTCACACAATCCCGCTGATTTGCGCTAGCCTGCCCCCAGGGAGTATTTCTACTGGTGGCCGAGACGCTCGCTGAGCCGGCACATTTCAGCCTGAGGGAGGCGCATATGGCGCAGAAGGTCACGGTTTCGCTCGTCGACGACATCGACGGTTCCGAGGCCGACGAGTCCGTGGAGTTCGCACTCGACGGCGCGACCTACCAGATCGATCTGTCCAGCAAGAATGCCGAGCGGCTCCGTTCGGCGCTGGCCGACTTCGTCGACCACGCCCGCCGTTCCGGCGGCCGCAAGCGCCCCGCGGGCAAGGCGGCGGCGGGTCGCGCGCCCCGCACCGCGTCGGCCGACCGCGAGCAGAACCAGGCCATTCGCGAGTGGGCCCGGAAGCAGGGCATGAAGGTCTCCGACCGCGGGCGCATCCCGTCCGAGGTCCTCGACGCCTACAACGAGCAGGCCTGAGCGGGATCGACGCGGGGCCGCCGCACTCGCGGCGGCCCTTCTCCACATTCACCCGATCGGTTGGGGTCGTCGCGGCATCCGCGGTTACGCCTATCGCACCACCCGCGCGGGTGGGTTCCGATAGTTTTCCCCCATGACGATCGTGGTGCGGATAATCCAGGGTTTGCTCATCCTCGCGGGCCTGGTCGCCTGCGTCGTGGCGGTCGTGCTCGCGGGCGAGGCCCACGACGACGTCGACGCCCGCTGCTACATGGTCACGGTGTCGAACAGCAACGACAAGGCGCCGGACCCGGGCTGCGCCACGGTCGGCGTCTTCCAGACCAAGGCGATCGCGGGCGCCGCGGTCGGCTTCTCCGGGATCGGCCTGATGATCGGCGCCGCCGCGATGGGCTCGATGGCGCGGCCCGCCGGGCCCAAGGCGCCCAAGCCCGCCCCGTACGCCTACGGCCCGCCGCCGGGCGGCCCGTACCCGCCCCAGGGCGGCCCGCACACCGGCCAGCAGCCGCCGGTGCAGCAGTTCGGCCCGCCGCCTAGCGCTTAGGGCACAGCCGCGGGCACGTCCCGCACTCGCCCTCGCCCGCCTCGAGCAGGTAGTGGAAGCAGCAGCTCTCGCGGCGCCTCGTCCAGCCGTCCGGGCCGGGGCGCAGGGTGGAGCCGGAGGTGAGCGGCTTCTCGCCGGAGCCGAGCGCCAGCGCCGCGTCGAGCACGCCCGCGCCCTCGTCGCCGCCGTAGCGGCCCGCCTGCCACAGCGAGCTGTCCAGGGCGTCGGTCGCGGCGGCCCAGAGCGTGCGCCTGCCGAAGCGGGACTGCGGTCCGAACACGTCGGCGAACCGGCGGGCGTGCTCGGTGAAGCGGCCGCGCAGCAGGGCGGCCAGCGCGGTCTCGTCGGGGACGACGACGGCGTCCGGGTGCCCGCGGCCGGGTCGTCGGGCAGGCAGGCGAACGCGGGGAGAGCACCCCGATCGCGGCCGGGTGCGGGCGCGGGTACGCCATGCGGAAGGCCAGGTCGGCGGGGCGCAGCGAGGGCACCCGGCGCTCGTGGTGGAACAGCAGGGCCGCGACGTAGGCGGGGACCGTGAGGTACCAGGTCATGACGTACCCGGCGGTGGTCTGGTCCGGGGACTCGCCGTACTCCGAGCGCAGCCAGCGGGCCAGCGCGGCGCGCCAGCGGCCGAACGCGTCAGGGGTGGCGAGGAAACTGGCGCAGGTGACCCAGCCGGGCTCGGTGGGCAGCCCGTAGCCGACCGCGATCCGGTCCTGGCGGGCGTTCACCGCCGCGAGTGATTCGGGCAACGTCCGATGGCCGGTGGGGGCGCCCGCGCGGATGCTGTAGTCGAGGGTCATGGGCACGCCCCACCGGGAACACCCCGGGACCCCTCCGACTGATAAGGCATGCCTAACCTTACCGAGGCGCGTTGACATCCGCCTGCCGGCCGGGGAGTGGGGAGCGCCACAGTCGCCGAACACCCGCTGTTCGCGGACAGCGGACACCGGAATCCGCCGCCGTCCCCGCACGTTGTGACGGGTGACGGGCCCTCCGACCGGCTGATGTTGCCATGTTGAGCCGCTCACGGCGCTGAGCATGGCGGCGTGGCCTACTACAGTGGTCCCACGGTGCTGAATCCACTACCAAGGGGTGGAGAAGGGCCGCCGGCGCAGCAGTCAGGGAGTGAGAATGTTCGAGAGGTTCACCGACCGCGCGAGGCGGGTGGTCGTCCTGGCCCAGGAAGAGGCCCGGATGCTCAACCACAACTACATCGGCACCGAGCACATCCTCCTGGGTCTGATCCACGAGGGTGAGGGTGTCGCCGCCAAGGCGCTGGAGTCGTTGGGGATCGCCCTGGAGGGCGTGCGCCAGCAGGTCGAGGAGATCATCGGCCAGGGTCAGCACGCGCCCAGCGGGCACATCCCCTTCACCCCGCGCGCGAAGAAGGTGCTGGAGCTGTCGCTGCGCGAGGCGCTGCAGCTCGGCCACAACTACATCGGCACCGAGCACATCCTGCTCGGCCTCATCCGCGAGGGCGAGGGCGTCGCCGCGCAGGTGCTCGTCAAGCTCGGCGCGGACCTCAACCGGGTGCGCCAGCAGGTGCTGCAGCTCCTGTCCGGCTACCAGACCGGCAAGGAGTCGGCCGAGACCGGCGGCCGCGGCGAGGGCACCCCGTCCTCGTCCCTGGTGCTCGACCAGTTCGGCCGCAACCTCACCGCGTCCGCCCGCGAGGGCAAGCTGGACCCGGTCATCGGCCGGACCAAGGAGATCGAGCGGGTCATGCAGGTGCTGTCCCGCCGCACCAAGAACAACCCGGTCCTCATCGGCGAGCCCGGCGTCGGCAAGACCGCCGTCGTCGAGGGGCTGGCCCAGATGGTCGTCAAGGGCGAGGTGCCCGAGACGCTCAAGGACAAGCAGCTCTACACCCTCGACCTCGGCTCGCTGGTCGCCGGTTCCCGCTACCGCGGTGACTTCGAGGAGCGCCTGAAGAAGGTGCTCAAGGAGATCAAGACCCGCGGCGACATCATCCTGTTCATCGACGAGATCCACACCCTCGTCGGCGCGGGCGCGGCCGAGGGCGCCATCGACGCGGCCTCCATCCTCAAGCCGATGCTGGCCCGCGGCGAGCTGCAGACCATCGGCGCGACCACCCTCGACGAGTACCGCAAGTACGTCGAGAAGGACCCGGCGCTCGAGCGCCGCTTCCAGCCGATCCAGGTGGGCGAGCCGTCGCTGGAGCACACCATCGAGATCCTCAAGGGCCTGCGCGACCGGTACGAGGCGCACCACCGCGTCACGATCACCGACGCCGCCCTGGTGGCCGCCGCGACGCTGGCCGACCGCTACATCAACGATCGCTTCCTGCCGGACAAGGCGATCGACCTCATCGACGAGGCGGGCGCGCGCATGCGCATCCGCCGGATGACCGCGCCGCCGGACCTGCGCGAGTTCGACGAGAAGATCGCCGACGTGCGCCGGGAGAAGGAGTCCGCGATCGACGCGCAGGACTTCGAGCGGGCCGCCAAGCTGCGCGACACCGAGAAGCAGCTGCTGGGCCAGAAGGCCGAGCGGGAGAAGCAGTGGAAGGACGGCGACCTCGACGTCGTCGCCGAGGTCGACGACGAGCAGATCGCGGAGGTGCTGGCCAACTGGACCGGCATCCCGGTGTTCAAGCTGACCGAGGAGGAGACCTCCCGCCTGCTGCGCATGGAGGACGAGCTGCACAAGCGGATCATCGGCCAGGAGGACGCCGTCAAGGCCGTCTCCCAGGCGATCCGCCGCACCCGCGCGGGCCTCAAGGACCCGAAGCGGCCGTCCGGCTCGTTCATCTTCGCCGGTCCGTCCGGTGTCGGTAAGACCGAGCTGTCCAAGGCGCTGGCGAACTTCCTGTTCGGCGAGGACGACGCGCTCATCCAGATCGACATGGGCGAGTTCCACGACCGCTACACCGCCTCGCGGCTCTTCGGCGCGCCCCCGGGTACGTCGGCTACGAGGAGGGCGGCCAGCTCACCGAGAAGGTGCGCCGCAAGCCGTTCTCGGTGGTGCTGTTCGACGAGATCGAGAAGGCGCACCAGGAGGTCTACAACACCCTCCTGCAGGTGCTGGAGGACGGCCGCCTCACCGACGGCCAGGGCCGCACGGTCGACTTCAAGAACACGGTGATCATCTTCACCTCGAACCTGGGCACCCAGGACATCTCGAAGGCCGTCGGCCTCGGGTTCACCTCGGGCAACGACCAGGGCTCGAACTACGAGCGGATGAAGAACAAGGTCAACGACGAGCTGAAGAAGCACTTCCGCCCGGAGTTCCTCAACCGCATCGACGACATCATCGTGTTCCACCAGCTCACCGAGCCGCAGATCATCAAGATGGTGGACCTGATGATCGGCCGGGTCGAGACCCAGCTGAAGAACAAGGACATGGCCCTCGAGCTGACCGACCGGGCCAAGAAGCTGCTCGCCAAGCGCGGCTTCGACCCGGTGCTGGGCGCCCGGCCGCTGCGCCGGACCATCCAGCGCGAGATCGAGGACCAGCTGTCGGAGAAGATCCTGTTCGGCGAGCTGGAGCCGGGCCAGATCATCATCACCGACGTCGAGGGCTGGGACGGCGAGGAGGCGAGCGCCGACAAGGCGAAGTTCACCTTCCGCGGCGAGAAGCGCGACCGCGTCCCGGACTCCCCGCTGGTGGAGATCGCGGCCGGTGGCGAGGACTCCGCCGAGTCCGCGGACTGACCTAGCGCGACGGAACCGCCCCCGAGGACTTCCTCGGGGGCGGTTTTCGCGTCTACCGGGGCAGGGCGAGTTCGGTGACGACCGCGTGGTGGTCGCTGCCCGGGACCTCGTACACCGCGAGCGAGGTGGCGTGGATGCGGCGGTCGACGAGGACGTGGTCGATGGTGACCGGCGGGCCGAACGGGTACTGCGACCACGTGGGGCGCAGGCCCTCGCCCGCGAGTTCGGCGGCGTCCCAGTAGCCGCGGTCGATGAGCCGGGTGAACGCGGCGTGGTCGAGGGTGGCGTTGAAGTCGCCCGCGAGGACGCGGGGCGGCCGCCGGGGTCGGGGGCGGGCAGCGCGGCCAGCTCGCGCCGCCACGTGGTCATGGCGGTGGAGCTGACCACGCCGGGGAACACGTGCACCGAGGTGATCTCGACGTCCGCGGCGCCGGAGAGGTCGGCGACGGCGGTCACCTGCTCCAGGGTGGACTCCTCCATGAGGACGATCTGGCGCAGGGGGACGGTCGCGGCGATGCCGCTGCCCGAGCCGCCCGGCTCGTCGCGGAACACCCGGTGCGGGAACAGGGTGCGCAGGCCCGCCGCGTCGAGCGCGGCGACGGCGTCCGGGGTCAGCTCCTGCAGGGCCAGGACGTCCACCCGGGAGTCGCGGGCCAGGGCCAGCAGGGCGACCGGGTCGGCGCTCCGCGGAGCAGGTTCGCGGTCATCACGCGCAGGCGCTGGCCGTCGCCGGTGGGCTCGCCGTCGCCGAGGCTTCGGGGCACCAGGACCGCGCCCAGCGACACCGTCGCGGCGAGGGCGAGCACCATGACCAGCCTGCGGCGCGCGACGAGCGCTATCAGGGTGAGCAGGGCGCCGAACGCGGCGAGGTAGGGCGTCAGGGCGAGCGCGGCGACGGTGTACCGGTTGCCGTCGACGCCGACGAGGCGCATCCCCGCCACGCCCGCCAGCGGCAGGACCGGCAGGGCCAGCAGGACCGTCACCCACCGGCGCCTGCGGCGGCGGGGTGGCTCCTCGGGGGCGGGAGCGTCGATCTCGGCCGTGCGCATGCCACAAGGATGCCTGACAGAGCGCTGTGCGGCCGCTGACAGCGCGGGCGCGTTGGGTGGAGATCGCGTGAAGGGAGAGACATGTACGCGATCGAAGCCGAGGGACTGGTGAAGCGGTTCGGCGCCACCACCGCCCTCGACGGCGTCGACCTGGCCGTGCCCGCGGGCAAGGTGCTCGGCGTGCTGGGACCGAACGGGGCGGGCAAGACGACCGCCGTCCGGGTCCTGGCGACCCTGCTGCGGCCCGACGCCGGGACGGCCAAGGTGGGCGGTTACGACGTGGTGGCGCAGGCGACCGCGGTGCGCTCGCTGATCGGGCTCACCGGGCAGTACGCGTCGGTGGACGAGGACCTGTCGGGCACGGAGAACCTGGTGCTGATCGGCAGGCTGCTGGGCCTGCCCGACCCCGGGCGCGCGCCGCGGAGCTGCTCGCCCGGTTCGAGCTGTCCGACGCCGCGGGCCGCGCGGTGAAGACGTACTCCGGCGGCATGCGGCGGCGGGTGGACCTGGCGGCGAGCCTCGTCGGACGGCCCGAGGTGCTCTACCTCGACGAGCCGACGACCGGTTTGGACCCGCACAGCCGCAACGAGGTCTGGGGAATCGTCCGCGGCCTGGTCGACGACGGCGTGACGGTGCTGCTGACCACCCAGTACCTCGACGAGGCCGACAAGCTGGCCGACCTGGTCACCGTCTTCGACCACGGCCGGGTGATCGCCACCGGCACCCCGCACGAGCTGAAGCGCAAGACCGGCGCCCAGTCGATGCAGGTCCGCCCGACCCTGGCCGCCGACGTCCCGGCCGTCGCCGCGGTGCTGGCCGCCCTGACCGGGACCGACCCGCACATCGATCCCGACACGAACCTGCTCACCGTCCCCGTGGCCGACCCGGTCCTGCTGTCCACAGTGGTCCGCAAGCTGGATGAGGCCGGTATCACCGCCGACGAGCTGGCGCTGCGCCTGCCCAGCCTGGACGAGGTCTTCCTTTCCCTGACGAGGAGCCCCGCATGACCACCCTCCACATCGGACCCGCGGCGGGCGTGCGGCACGGTCTCGCGCTGGCGGGCCGCAGCGTCGCCAAGATCCGGAAGAACCCGGAGTCGCTGCTGGACGTGACGCTCCAGCCGATCCTGTTCCTGGTGGTGTTCGTCTACCTGTTCGGCGGCGCGATCTCCGGCGGCACGGGCGAGTACCTCCAGTACCTGCTGCCGGGGATGATGGTGCAGAACATCGTGTTCGCCAGCCTGGGCACCGGGATCGCGCTGAACACCGACATCACCAAGGGCGTGTTCGACCGCTTCCGCAGCATGCCGATCGCCCGGTCGGCGCCGCTGGTCGGCGCGGTCCTGGCCGACGTCGTCCGGTTCGTGGTGACCCTGACCGTGCTGGTGCTGTTCGCGTACGCCATCGGCTTCCGCGTGCAGACCGACCCGGCCCGGTTCCTGGTGGCGGTCGCGCTGCTGGTCGTCTTCGGGCTGTGCCTGTGCTGGGTGTCGGTGTGGGTGGGGATGCTGGTGAAGTCCCCGCAGGCCGTCCCGGGCACGCTGGTGGCGTTCCTGATGCCGCTGACCTTCGGCAGCAACGTCTTCGTCCCCGCCGAGACCCTGCCGGGCTGGCTGCGGGTGTGGGTGGACGTCAACCCGGTCAGCCACCTCGCCGACGCCACCCGCGCGCTGCTGCTCGGCGGGGACTGGGTGGCGAACACGGCGTGGGCGTTCCTGTGGGCCGCCGTGATCGCCGCGGTGTTCTTCCCGCTCGCCGTGCGCGCTTACCGCCGCCGGATGGGCTGAAGCGCGTCGGCCAGCTCGGCCAGGGCGGTGGCCTGGTCGAGCGCGGCGCCGGCGTGGGTGTGCAGGGTGGCCAGTTCGGGGTTGCCGAGGTCCGGGCGGCCGCGGAGGGCCACGCCGATGCCGACGAGGCGGGCGGCGCGGGCGGGGTCCGTGTCGGCCAGGACCAGGGCGGCGGCGTCGGCGATGGTCGCGGTGACCGGCATGTCCGGGGTCGCGGCCATCGCCGTCAGCGCGTCGCGGAGGTGGGCCAGGGCGGTGTCGGGGTCGCCGGTGGCGCGGGCCAGGTCGGCGGCGGTGCAGAGGTGGATGGCGGTCCACTGCGGTGACGGGCGGGTGACGGCGGACAGGGCCGCCTCGCCGTCGGCCAGGAGGCGGGCGGCCCGGTCGAGGTCGCCGCGGCGGCGGGCGACCATGGCGAGCCAGAACAGGGCCAGGGCGGCGAGTTCGCGGCCGCCGCGTTCCTCGGCGAGGTGCAGGGCGTCGGTGAGGTCGCGTTCGGCGCCGTCGAGGTCGTCGGCGCGGGCCCGGGTGACGCCGAGGCGGGCGAGGGCGCCGCAGAGTTCGTCGTCGGCGCCGAGTTCGCGGATCAGGCGGACGGCGTCGGTGTGGGCGGCGATGGCGGCGGGGTGGTCGCCGCGCAGGGAGTGGTGTTCGGCGAGGTGCATGTTCGCCAAGGCCTGGCCCCAGCGGTCGCCCAGGGCGCGGAAGCCCGCGAGGGCCTCCGCCGCGACGTCCTCGCTCGCGGTGCCGCTGTTGTCGGAGACGTACGCGCGGCCCAGCAGGCCGCGGCGCGGGACCAGGGGTCGGTCAGCTCGGCGGCGCGGTCGAGCCTGCGCAGGGCGAGGTCGGTGTCGCCGATGGCGGCGGCCAGCAGGGGTTCGAGCATCGCCATGACGGGGTGCGCGGCCATCGCGTCGGACGACTCCAGGTCGTCGAGCAGGCCGCGCAGGAAGGTGGCGTCGGGGAGGCCGCCGTACTCGCCGAACGCGGCGTTGGCGCGCAGGGCGGCGATGGTCGACGCGGGGGCGTCGCTGGGCAGCGCGACCAGTTCGGCGGCGATCTGGGCGGCTTCGCGGTGGCTGCCGCTGACCACCCAGTACCAGGTCGACCGCACCGCGATCGCGCACGCCAACCCCACCTCGCCGAGGTCGACGGCGACCCGCACCGCGCCCAGCAGGTTGGGCTGCTCCGCGGCCAGCCTGCCCAGCCACTCGACCTGGTCGGCGCCGCGCAGCCGCGGCTCGGCGTCGGTGATGAACGCCAGCACGTGCCGCGCGAACGCCCGCCGCACGTCGTCGTCGGCGTGCTCGGCCGCGTAGGCGCGGACCGTCTCCAGCATCCGGTACCGGTCGTCACCGCCGATGACCAGCGACTTCTCCACCAGCGACGCCAGCCCGTAGACGACGTCGTCCACGCCGAGCCCGGCGACCGCGGCGACCGACTCGGCCGTCGCGCCGCCGGGGAACACCGACAGCCGCGACGCCAGCAGGCGTTCGTCGGCGGTGAGCAGGTCCCAGCTCCACTCGACGACCGCGCGCAGCGTCCGGTGCCGAGGCAGCGCCGTCCGGTCGCCGCCGGTGAGCAGCCGGAAACGGTCGTCGAGGCGGGCGGCGACCTGGCGCGGGGTCATCGACCGCAACCGCGCCGCGGCCAGCTCGACGGCCAGCGGCAGCCCGTCGAGCCTGCGGCAGATCTCCGCGGCGACGTCCGGCTCGACCCGCGCGCCCACGGCGGCGGCGCGGTCGGCGAGCAGGGCCAGCGCGTCCGGCTCCGGCAGCGGCCCGACGGCGAGGACCGCTTCCCCGGTGATCGCGAGGGGCTCGCGGCTGGTGGCCAGCACGCGCAGGCCGGGGCAGCGGGCCAGCAGCGCGTCGACGAGGTGGGCGGCGGCGTCGACGACGTGCTCGCAGTTGTCGACGACGAGCAGGGTGGGCTGCGCGGACAGCAGCTCGGCGGCGCGGTCGAGCGCGGCCTTGGCGGGCATGCCGTCGAACAGGGGCGCGTCGCGGCCGCCGAGCGCGCCCAGGACCGCGGGGCGACGTCCTCCGCGGCGCGCACGCCCGCCAGCGCGACGAACGGCGTCGGCTGGTCGCAGCCGTCGGCGAGGACGGTGGCCAGCCGGGTCTTGCCCGCGCCGCCGGGGCCGACGAGCGTCACGAGGCGGCCGGTGGCGAGCAGGCGGCGCAGGGCGGCGAGTTCGTCGTGGCGGCCGACGAAGCTGGTCAGCGGGGTCGGTCGGGGGCTGGGCGCCTCGTGCTCGCCGCGCAGCACGGCGACGTGGAGGTCGCGCAGCTCGGCCGACGGCTCGACGCCGAGCTGGTCGGCCAGGTCGCGGCGGAACCGGTCGAACTCGGCCAGGGCCTCGGCCTGCCGCCCGCTCGCGGCCAGCGCCCGCACCAGCAGCGCCGCGGGCCGCTCGCGCAGGGGCTCCCGCGCCACCAGAGGCCGCAGCTCGGCGACCGCGTCGGCCGCCCGTCCCGCGCGCAGGTCGGCGTCGATGCGGTCCTCCACGGCCCGGGCGCGCAATTCGCTCAGCCGGGTCCGGGCCGCGGTGGCGAAGCCGAGGTCCCCGACGCCGCCGAGCGGCTCGCCCCGCCACAGCGCCAGCGCCGCCCGCAGCCGGTCGGCGCCGCCTGCCAGCTCCCGCTCGAACGCGACCACGTCGACGTCGGCGACCAGCCGGTACCCGGCCGCGTGCGACTCGACCGCGCCGGGTCCGAGGGCCTTGCGCAGCCGCGACACCAGCGAGTGCAGCGCGTTGGCCGCGTCGCCCGGCGGGTGCTCGTCCCACAGGTCGTTGATCAGCGCGCTGGTCGGCACGACGCGGCCGGGGTCGAGGGCCAGCCGGGCGAGCACCGCCTTGAGCCGCGGCCCGCCGACGGGCAGCTCGACGCCGCCCGCCGCGGCGCGCACCGGGCCCAGCAGCGACACCGCGACCCGGTCCACTCAGGCCAGCCGCTTCCGCAGCCCGGTCAGCGCCTCCGCGGCGCCCATCGGGATCCCGACCCCGCGCCCGTGCCGCACGTCCGGCTCGCGGGGGTTGATCCGGATCAGCGCGCCGGACGCCGCGCTGGCCAGCTCCGACATCCGCCGGACCGTGCTGACCGCGGTCCCCGCGCCGATCTCCACCACCGCGACCCGCCCGGCGGTGCGCCGCCACCGGTTGAGCGCGTCGAGGTCGACCTGGCTGCGGTCGGGCACCCAGCCGAAGTCGCCGAACATCAGGATGTTGGGCCGCGCCAGGCTCCCGCACCGGTCGCACGACGGCAGCTCCCCGGCCGCGCGCATCGTCTCCGGGTCCACCTCGACGTCAATGCCGTCGGCCGACCAGATCCGGCTGGAGCACGGCCCGAGGCACTGCAGGTGGTGGATCGACCCGTGCACCTCGGCGACGTCGGTGAACCCGGCCTTCTGGAACTGGCCGTCCACGTTGGACGTGAACACCCGCGCGCCCCACTCCCGCAGCACGTCGAACCCGACGTGCGGGGTGGTCGCCCGGTAGAGCGCGAGCCGGTGCCCGTAGAACCCCCAGGCCAGCTCGGGGTCCGCGGCGAAGTGCACCGGGTCGGCCAGCTCGACGAACCGCAACCCGAGCCGCTGGTACGGCGGGTACGCCGCCCAGAACCCGGCGTCGCCGCGGAAGTCGGGCAGCCCGGAGTCCACCCCCATCCCGGCCCCGGCGCACACCAGGACCGCGTCCGCCCCGGCGATCAGCTCGGCGGCGTCGTCAAGCTCCTTGCCCACGCGGTCCCGCGCTCTGCACGACCTCGAACTCCAGCAGCGCCGACCCGGTCCCCACGGGCTTCGCCCGCTCGCCCGCGTGCGCCTCCTTAGCCGACCCGCCCATCCACGCCTGGAAAGCCTCCTCCGACTCCCACCGCGTGTAGACGAAGTACCGCGTCTCCCCACCGGTCGGGCGCAGCAACTCGAACCCCAAGAACCCCGGCTGCCCCTCCACCGCCCCGAGCCGCGCGGCGAACCGCTTCTCCAGCTCGGGCCCAGCACCCTCGGGAACCTCGATCGCATTGATCTTCACGATGGCCATGCACCCGAGCCTAGCCGGGGCGCCACCCGGAACGGCTCGCCGTCGTCATCGATCACGGTGGTCCCTGCTTGGCCGCGGTGGAGCCAGTGGAGTTCTAGGACGAAGTCGATCTCGGCTCGGTCGGTGCGGGGGTGGATGACGAACTGCTCGGGGTCGAGGGGGCGACGGTGAAGGGGAAGTCCGGGCCGTCGGGGAGGAGCTGCGGTGGGTCGGGGTTTAGGTCGGCGGTGAAGGTGCGGGGGTGAGGGTGCCGAGGGCGACCCAGCCGGGGCCCGGGTCGGGGGTGGCGCGGCGGAGGACTACCGGGCGCAGGGCGGTGAGGATCACGGCGCGGGCGACCAGGGCCTCCACCGTGATGGCGATGGACGTGCTGCCGGTGAGGCCGACTCGGCCGCGGCTGGTGCGGTAACCGTGGGCGAGCTTGGTCTGCACCGTCGTGACCAGCGGGATGTCGGGTTCCTTCTCGCCGACGACCAGGGTCACGTCGCCGTGGACGACCCCGGCCTGGACGACCGGGCCGTGGACGGTGCCGGTGATCGCGTTCGACAGGGCCGCGGCGTGGTCGGTGAAGCCGAGCCGGGCCAAGGCGGCGGGTGGGCAGGCGACGCCGGTCAGGGCCGCGAGCCTGCTGACGGCGTCGTGGGCGATGCGCAGCACCACGTCCGGCAGGTCGTGCATGGGGAAGCGGTAGAACGGGTCGCTGGTCAGGGGGACGACGGCCGCGGTGACGGCGGCGCGCAGGTCGGCAGCGTCCGCGGTCGGGCCGAGGCGGGGTGGGTCGACCGAGAACACCGCGCGCAGGCGGGCGGTGAGGTCGGCGTGGCGCTCCGGGAAGACGCGGTGGTGGAACAGGGCGGGCAGGGTCCGGTGCACGGCGTCGGCGAGGACCGCCTGGTCGGGGCGCAGGTCGGCGCCCGCGCCCGCGAGCAGGGCGGTCAGCCACCCCGCGAGCGCGGCGGCGAGGGCGCGGTCCGCGGGGTCGTCCACTACTTGGCCAGCGGACCCGGGTACAGGTGCTCGTCGGACGGGCGGGACGGCTGGCGGAACCAGGCGTCGAGGAACGGGCGGACGTCCTCGCCCGCGACCTGGACCACCAGGTCCTCGAACTGCGGCCAGGAGGCGTTGCCGTCGGCGTGCGTGGACAGCCAGGTCGTGACGACCCGCTTCCACGCGTCCTCGCCGATGCGCCTGCGCAGGGCGTGGAGGGCGAGCTGGCCCTTGTCGTACACCGCGGTGAACTCGTTGCCCGCGCCCATGTCGTAGAGCTTGCGGTTCCAGAACCGGTTGCGCTCGAAGTTGCGGGCGACGGTCGTCCGGTAGCGGGCGTCGAGGTTCTCGCCGACGTGCTCGTCCCACATCCACATCGCGTAGGAGGCGAAGCACTCGTTGAGGCAGATGTCGGCCCACGTGTCGACGGAGACGCTGTTGCCCCACCACTGGTGCGCCAGCTCGTGCACGACGACGTCCAGTTCGGCCCACCGGGCGTAGATCGGCCTGCCCTGGGTCTCCAGGGAGAACGCGATGTTCTCGTTGATGTAGATGCCGCCCGCCGCGCTCTGCGGGTACTCGCCGAAGGCGCTCGCGAGGAAGTTCAGCACCTCCGGCATGCGCCTCTGGACGTCCTTCTTGCCCTCGGCGCCGGGCGCGTAGGCGTTGACGACCGGGGTGCCGTCGGCGAGCGTCGTGCGCTCGAAGGTCCACTTGTCGATGCCGATGGTGGTCAGGTAGGTCGCGATGCGGTTGGGCTCGACCCAGCGGTAGGTCGTCCAGCCGTCCTTGGCGACGGCCTTCTCCTCGACGCCGTTGGAGATCACGCTCCAGCCGTCCGGCACGCGCGCGGACAGCGCGAAGGTGGCCTTGTCGCGCGGGTGGTCGTTGACCGGGAACCAGCTGCTCGCGCTGTGCGGCTCGCCCGCGGCGAACGCCCCGCCGGACTCGGTGATCTGCCACCCGCTCGCGCCGAGCGGCCCGTCCTCCTCCGCCTCCGGGATGCCGGTGTAGACGACGCGGACCGCGAACGCCCGGCCCTGCTTCAGCGGGCTCGCCGGGGTGACGACGAGTTCCTGCTCGCCCTCCCGGGAGTGCTGGGCCGCCTTGCCGTCGACCTCGACCGACGTCACGTCGAAGCCGGTCAGGTCCAGGTTGAACCGGGTGAGGTCCGCCGACGCGGTCGCCTTGACCACGGTGTCGCCGTCGAGCTTGCGGGATTCGGGGTCGTAGCTGATGCCGACCTCGTACGCGGTGACGTCGTACCCGCCGTTGCCGTCCTCCGGGTAGTACGGGTCGCCGATCCCGCCCGCCCCGACCCCGTCCACGGCGGTCGGCTCCGGCTGCCGCGGGGGTCTTCGGGTGCGGCGGGCTCGGGCGCGGCGGTGCACGCGCTGAACGCGACCGCCAGCACCACCGCGCAGGTCACGCGTACGGGGACTCCAGGCACGCGGTCCATCATGGCCGCCGCGCTGTGTAGCCGGGGTTGCTTCGGGCAGACTCTGTGCCCGTGGACCGGCCTGACGTGATCGACTTCGGCGGCGATGGCCCGCCGATCCTCCTGCTCCACGGCCTGATGGGCCGCGCGACCACCTGGTGGCCCCTGACCCGCTGGCTGACCCGCCACGGCCGCGTCGTCGCCTTCGACGCCCGCTCCCACGGCCGCAGCCCGCACCGCGGCCCGTCCTGGCGCACCCCGACTTCGTCGCCGACGCCGCCGCCGTCCTCCGCGACCTCGGCCCGGGCGTCGTCATCGGCCACTCCATGGGCGGCCTCCACGGCCTCGGCGTCGCCGCCGAGCACCCCGACCTGGTGACCGGCCTGGTCGTCGAGGACGTCGCGGTGGACCTGCGCGGCCGCACGGTCGACGCCTGGCGCGGCCTGTTCGACGCCTGGCCGGTCCCGTTCCGCTCCCTCGCCCACCTGCACGACTACTTCGGCCCGGAGGTCGGCCCGTACTTCGCGGAGTGCGTCGAGGAGCGGGCGGACGGCTACCACCTGCTGTCCACCGTGGACGACCTGTTCGCGATCGCCGCGGAGTGGGGGAGCGGGAGTACTGGTCCTGGGTGGACGCCGTCCGCTGCCCGCTGCTGGTCCTGGAGGCCGAGCACACCGCGATGGCGCCCGGCCAGCAGGCGGAGATCGCCCGGCGCGCGGGCGGTCAGCACGTGGTCGTCCCGGGCGCCGGTCACCTGGTCCACGCGTCGGCGCCGGAGGTGTTCCGGGGCGCGGTGGAGGCGTTCCTGTCCGCCCTCGAACCGGCTACGTGAGCGGGTCGACCTCGCCGGTCACGGAGTCCATGACGACGACCCGCGCGGCGCGGGCGCGGAAGCCCTCCATCGGGAACAGGGTGCCGAAGCCGCGGACCACGTCGTCCACGCTGACCTGCTGCAACAGGGTGCAGTGCGGGACCCAGGAGCCCGGGAGGTAGTACGCGCTCGGGTTGCGGACGTGGCCCGCCAGGACGTCGTGGACCGCGGAGTGGACGGCCAGCAGCTCCGGGTCGGTCACCGCGGACAGCATGAGCACGTTCTCGGTGTTGGCGAACGTGGACAGCGAGCCGAAGAACAGCGACGGGATGTGCAGGACCCGCAGCTCCGCGCGCAGGGCGTCCCGCGTCCGGGCGGGGATCTCCGACGCGACGGCGAACGTCAGGTGCGGTGGGGAGTGGCGGCTCGGGGGCAGGCCCGCGGCGTCCAGGCGGGACCACAAGGCCCGTACCGCCGCGTCTGCCTCCGGGTCGAACAGGACGACCACGCCCTGGGCCATCAGCCCTCCCCGGGGAGCGCGAACAGGCCGTCCGCGGTCTGCTCGACCAGGCCGTCCACCAGCAGCGAGTCCAGGCACCGGTCGCGCTGGGCGGCGTCCGACCACACCACGTCCAGGCGGGACTTCGGCTCCGGGACCGCCGAGCCGCGCAGCACGTCCAGCAGCAGGCCCCGCACCTGGCGGTCCGTGCCCGCGAACTTCTGCGCCGCCTTGACCGGGCCCTGGTACGCGGGCCGCCCCGCGCGCTGCCAGGCGCACGTCGTCAGCACCGGGCAGTCCGCGCAGCGCGGCGCGCGGGCCGTGCAGACGACCGCGCCCAGCTCCATCAGCGCCGCCGACAGGCGAGCCGCCGACGCCGCGTCCGCGGGCAGCAGCTCCTCGACGTCCGCCATGTCGCGGGTCGTCGACGGCGGCCCCGCCTCACCCGCGCCGTGCACCGCCCGCGCGACCACCCGCCGCACGTTCGTGTCGACGACCGGGCAGCGCTGGCCGTACGCGAACGCCGCCACCGCGCGTGCCGTGTACGCCCCGATCCCGGGCAGGCCCAGGAGCGTGTCCACATCGGACGGGACGACGTCGCCGTGCTCGGCGGCGATCACCGCGGCGGCCTCGTGCAGGCGCAGGGCGCGGCGGGGTAGCCGAGCTTGCCCCAGGCGCGCACGACGTCGCCGCGCGGGGCGGCGGCCAGCGCGGACGGGACCGGCCAGCGGGCCATCCAGGCCAGCCAGACCGGTTCCACCCGGGCGACCGGGGTCTGCTGCAGCATCACCTCGCTGACCAGCACACCCCAGCCGGTGCGGTCGGGGCCCGCCACGGCAGGTCCCGCGCGACACCGTCGAACCACTCCACCACCGCGCGCACGTCCATCGCGCGCGACTCTAGGCGATCAGTGGACCTCTTCGAGGGCCGCGGTCCGCACGTCGTAGACGAAGCCGCGGACGTTGTCGGTGTACTTGATGAACGGGCTGCGCCGCACCCGCTCGACCGACTGGCGGACGCTGTCCTTGACCTCGCGGAACGCCTCGATCGCCCACGGCGGGCGCAGGCCGGTGTCCTGCTCCAGCTCGTCTTTGAAGTCGTCCTCGGTGATCATGGCCAGGCCGCACGAGGTGTGCTGCATGACGATGATCTCCCGGGTCTGGAGCTTGCGCTGGCTGATGGACAGCGAGCGGATCACGTCGTCGGTCACCACCCCTCCCGCGTTGCGGAGGATGTGCACCTCGCCGTGCTTGAGCCCGAAAACGTCGAACACCTTGATCCGGGCGTCCATGCACGTCACCACGGCCAGGTGCAGCGAGGGCACCGGCGTGGGCACGTCGGGCGCTCCGAGGTCGGGCCCGACTATGTGGCGTTGGAGCAGATCGTCGATGGCGGTCATGCGGCCTGCCTCCGGCGGTCGTGGGTCGTGATCAGTGATTGGAACCCGGGTTCCACGAATCGGACAAGGGGAGTGGAACCAACCTCACTCTGCCAGGTGCCGCTGACACGAGATCCCCCGAACGAGCGACGTTCTCCGGCGCAACGGTTCGTGTCCGCGCGGCTACCGTCAAGTGCTATGTACGACCCACACCTGCCCCGTGGCGTGTACTTCCGCCGCCGGGTCGGCGCGCTCGCGGGCTCGGTGCTCGCGCTGGTCGCGCTGATCTGGCTCGTCGACGGTCTGCTCGGCTCGGACGGCGAGGAGCCGATCCAGGGCGTGGCGGCCTCGTCGCCGCTGCTGCGGACCCCGCCACCCGCGTCCAAGGTCGTCCCCTCCTCCAAGAGCGCCCCCTCGTCGAAGGCCGCCGCCCCCAGCGCGGGGGCCTCGGCCAGCGCGAGCCCGGCGCCCCGGCAGCCCGAACAGGTGCCGCCGGACCCGAGCGCGCCGTGCCCGGACAGCTCGGTGAAGGTCACCGCCGAGACCGGCCAGCGCGCCTACCACGTCAGCGAGCGGCCGCTGCTGCGGTTGGTCATCGTCAACGCGGGCCCGGTCCCGTGCACCTACGACATCAGCCGCGCCCGCCGCGAGCTGGTCGTCAGCAGCGGTGAGGACCGCGTGTGGTCGAGCAACGACTGCTACTTCGGCACCCGCTCGCCGTACCCGCGCGTGCTGGAGCCGCGCGAGCGGCACGGCTACCAGGTCCGCTGGACCGCCCGCACCTCGACGCCGGGGTGCCCGGCGCGGCGGGCCGACGTCGCCCCCGGCGAGTACCTGGTGACGCCGAAGCTCGGCCCGATCACCGGGCAGCCGGTCTCCTTGACGCTGACCCGCTAGGGGCCGAACCAGCGCTCCTCGCTGGTCCGCGGCGGCGCGGAGGTGCCGCCGATGACCAGCTCGGTGTCGAGGACGACCTCGCGGGGCCGGGTCGGGTCGGGCGCGCCGAGCAGCAGCTTGCCCGCGGCCCGGCCCTTCTCCAGCACCGGCTGGCGGACGGTGGTCAGCCCGGCGCGGTCGGCGTCGGCTATCCCGTCGAAGCCGGTGACGGTGAGGTCCTGCGGCACGCGCAGGCCACGGCGGCGGGCCTCGGTGAGCGCGCCGAGCGCCAGGATGTCCGAGGTGCAGATCAGCGCGGTGACCTGCGGGTCGGCGTCGAGGAGCTGGGCGCGGCGGACGCGCCGCTGGCGGTGGTGTGGTCGAAGCGCTCGACCACCTTCACGCTCGCCCAGTCGACGCCGACCTTGCCGAACGCCTCGGTGAGGCCGCCGAGCCGGGCGCGCTGGACGTGGAAGTGGGCGTTGCGCTGCCGTTCAAGCGTCGCGAAGCCGTCGTTGCGGTCGCGGGCCAGGCGCATGCACAGCACGCCGATGCGCCGGTGGCCCAGCTCGATGAGCTGGTGGGCCAGGCCGGTGATGGCGGCGTGGTCGTCGATGCCGACCTGGTCGACGCCCTCGACGTTGGGCTGGTCGGCCACCACGGTCGGCACCGGCCGGGACAGCACGGCGGCCAGGTGCGGGTCGTCGTCGGGCACCGAGTAGACGACGAACCCGTCGACGCCCGCGCGGTGCACGGCGGCGACGTCCTCGCGCTCGGGGTTGACCGGCACCAGGTGCAGGCCTTGGCCCGCGCCCTCGCACGCCAGCGCGAGCCCCTCGAGGAAGCCGAGGGCCGCGGGGTCGCGGAAGGCGTAGGACAGGTTCTCGGTGAGCAGCAGCCCGACCGCGCCCGCCTTGCGGGTCCGCAGCGACCGGGCCACCGGGTCCGGGCCGGGGTAGCCCAGCCTGCGCGCGGTCTCCAGCACCCGCCTGCGCAGCTCGGGGAGAGCTGGTCAGGACGGTTGTACGCGTTGGAGACGGTGGTCCTGGAGACCCCGAGTTCTGCGGCCAGCGACGCCAGTGTCGCCGGTCGCCGGACGTGCATCGACCGCGCCATGATCTGACCGTAACGGTTCAGAACCAATTGCAGAAGTCCGAGAAGCCCTCGCGATTAACGATCGTTCACCCGGTCGAGTGAATCCGGCCGCTGAGGGTGTTCTAAACTGAACTCGACAACGGTTTCCATTGTCGGCCTGAGCCGGCCAATGCCCAGCAGGAGCGCCACATGACCCGTCACCGCCGCAGGCAGGCGACCACCGCCGCCTTCGCCGCCGCGTCCCTGTTGACCGGCCTGGCCGCGTGTGCCGAATCACCCCAGGCGCCCACCCCGGGCGCGTCCCCCGCCACGGTGGTCGTCACCTCGACGAACGTGTGGGCGAGCGTGGTCAAGGCCGTCGGCGGCGACCACGTCGAGGTCCGCCCGATCCTGGCCGACCCGGCCGCCGACCCGCACGGCTACGAGGCCAAGCCCGCCGACGCGGTCGCCTTCGACGGCGCCAAGCTCGCGGTGTCCAACGGCGGCGGCTACGACGACTTCTTCACCGGCCTGGCCGACGCCGCGGGCGGCGACCTCAAGCGCGTCGTCGCGGTCGAGGCCGCCGAGGGCCACGAGGAGGCCGAGGCCGCTCCCGCCCAGCCGGCGACCACCACCACCGCGCCCACCGAGGACGAGCACGGCCACGAGCACGGCGAGAACGAGCACGTCTGGTACGACCTGGAGGCCGTGCACGCCGTCGCCGAGCAGGTGTCGACCGAGCTGTCCGCGATCGACCCGGCCCACGCCGAGGCGTTCAAGGCGAACACCGCGAAGTTCGGCGAGGGCATCGACGCGCTGGTCGAGAAGGCCGCCGCGATCGGCGCCGCCAAGCCCGGCGCGAAGGTCGTCGCCACCGAGCCCGTCGCGGCCTACCTCCTGGAGACCGCGGGCCTGACCGACGTCACCCCGCCCGACTTCGCCGAAGCCGTCGAGGAGGAGTCCGAGCCCTCCGCCGCCGCGCGCGCCGCCGCCGAGAAGCTGATCACCGACAAGCAGGTCGCGGCCGTCGTCTTCAACGACCAGACCGCCACCCCGGTCACCGAGGCGGTCAAGGCGACAGCGGAGCGTTCCGGCGTGCCGGTCGTCGCGATGACCGAGACGCTGCCCGACGGCGCGACCGGCTACCTTGAGTGGATGACCACGCAGGTCGACAGCCTGGCCGCGGCCCTCGCGAAGTGACCGCGCAGCCCCAGCACCTCACCGCGTCACCGCGCACCGGCGGCGCGGTGGCGCTGTCCGGCGCCCGGCTCGCCTACGGCGACCGGGTGCTGTGGGACGGCCTGGACCTCGACATCGCCCCCGGCGAGTTCGTCGCCGTCCTCGGCCCGAACGGCTCCGGCAAGACGAGCCTGCTGCGGGTCCTGCTGGGGCTGCAGAAGCTGTCCTCGGGCACGGTCCGGGTCGCGGGCGCCGCGCCGGGCGCGGCAACCGCGGCGTCGGGTACATCCCGCAGCAGCGCGCGCTGGAGCCGTCGCTGGCGCTGCGCGGGCGCGACCTCGTCGGCCTGGGCCTGGACGGGCACCGCTGGGGCATCGGCTTCACCGGCCGCCGCGACCGCGCCGCCCGGGTCGCCGCCGCGATCGAGTCCGTCGACGCCGCCGCGTTCGCCGACCGCCCGGTCGGCCTGCTCTCCGGCGGCGAGCAGCAGCGCCTCCGGGTCGCCCAAGCGCTGGTCGGCGACCCCGAGGTGCTGCTCTGCGACGAGCCGCTGCTGTCGCTCGACCTGGCCAACCAGCGCGCCGTCAGCACGCTGATCGATGAGCGCAGGCGCGCGGCGGGCACGGCGGTGCTGTTCGTGACCCACGAGATCAACCCGGTCCTGCCGCTGGTCGACCGAGTGCTCTACCTGGTCGACGGCCGGTTCCGGGTGGGCAGGCCGGACGAGGTGATGACCTCGGAGACGCTGTCCGCGCTGTACCGCACCGACATCGAGGTCATCAGGGTCCGCGGCCAGATCCACGTCGTCGGCGCGCACAGCGACCTGTGCGAGGACAACCCGCACCACCACGAGCACGGGGCCGGGTAGATGGAGCACTTCTTCGACTTCGGCCTCACGGTCGACCTGCTCGCCCTGCCGTTCGTGCAGCTCGCGCTGGTCGTGGCGGTGGTGCTGGGCTTGCTGGCGGGCGTGCTCGGGCCGCTGATCATCAGCCGCAACATGGCGTTCTCCGTGCACGGCACCAGCGAACTGGCGTTCACCGGCGGCGCGGCGGCCCTGCTGCTGGGCTGGGACATCGGCAACGGCGCGCTCGCGGGCGCGATCGTCGCGGCCCTGGTGCTGGGCCTGCTGTCGAGGCGGTCGTCGGAGTACGACTCGGTGATCGGTGTGGTGCTGGCGTTCGGCCTGGGCGTCGGCGTGCTGATGCTCTACTTCTACAAGGGCCGGTCGGCGAACAAGTTCGGGCTGCTCACGGGGCAGATCGTCGGCCAGGACTTCGCCAGCTTCGCGCTGCTGATGTCGTGCGCGGCGGGCGTGCTCGCGGTCCTGGCGGTGATCTACCGGCCGTTGTTGTTCGCGTCGGTGGACCCGGAGGTCGCGAAGGCGCGCGGGGTGCCGGTACTGGCGTTGTCGCTGGTGTTCGCGGTGCTGGTCGGTGTGGCCACGGCGTTGGGCGTCCGGACGGTCGGCGCGCTGCTGGTGCTGGCCCTGATGGTCACCCCGCGGCGGCGGCGTGCCGGGTGACGGCGAGCCCGCTGAAGGCGACGGTGCTGTCGGTGTGCTTCGCGCTGGTGTCGGCCGTCGGGGGGATCGTGTTGTCACTGGCTCCGGGCGCCCCCATCAGCGCGTTCGTCACGGCGATCTCGTTCGTGATCTACGTGGCGTGCTGGGCGGTCGGCCGGACGCGCGGTCTCACGCGGGCGTAGCGGCGCGCAGTTCGGCGAGCGCCCAGCCCACGGTGTCGGCGAGCCGCTGGAGGCCGTCCTCGGTGGCGACGATCTGGACGTCGTGGTCTTGGCCGCCCAGGGCGAGTTCGACTTCGCCTGCGCAGACCTCGTAGGAGATGTGGCAGTCCCCTTCGACGCGGAACCACGTGCTGATCTGGATGCCGTACTGCGACATGGCGACCCCTTACCTCGGTGAGTGCTCACTCGGCTACTCTCTGCTGACACTTGCACGGTAGTTGGCGCGAACCATTGTCCGCGCATCTTTTGCTCGGGTTCACCCGAAGGGAGGGCGCATGGCCGTTGGCCAGCGCAGGACCGCCGACCGAATCCAGGTGGGCGCGTCGCTCAAGCGCATGCGCATGGAAGCCGAGGTCAGCCGGGAGGAAGCGGCGGCGCTGCTCGGATGCACGCCGGTGACGGTCGGCAACGTCGAGCAGGGCCGGACGAAGATCGGCCAGGCCGACCTGGCCGCGCTCCTCCAGCTCTACCGGGTGCCCGAGGACCAAGCCGCCGACCTGCTCGAGGTGAACCGGGCGGCCCGGCGTTCGCTGCGCAGGGTGTCCGGCGGTTCGCACATCCAGCCGCACCAACGGCGTGCCGCCGACCTCATCGACTCGGCCCACGGAATGCGCTACTACAGCCCGGACCTGTTCCCCGGAGTCCTCCAACACCCGGCCTACGCCCGAGCGATCATGGCTCCCACCGGACACGTCAGCGATGTCCTTGAGGCCAGGCTCCAGTTCCGGCTCGGGCTGGCCAAGGTGCTGACCCGGGACGAGCCGCTGCGGCTCTCCGTTGTCGTCGGCGAGGCCGCGCTGCGGAAGAACATCGGTGGGCCGAGCACCATGCGCAGCCAACTCGCCCATGTGGCCAAGCTGTGCCGGGAGCAGCCGAACATCACGATCCAGGTCCTGCCGTTCAGCGCCCGGGAGCACTACTTCATGGGCGCCACGGTCACCGTCTACAGCTTCGGCCCGCGTGTGCCGGACATCGCCAGCGTCGACACGACGATCGGCGAGCAGTTCTTCGACCGCGATGTGTCGGTGGCGGAGGCGATCGGCAAGTTCGACGACGTGCGGATCAAGGCCCTGGACCCGCTCACAAGCGTTGATATGCTCGAAGAACTCAGTTCCTGCTAGTGAATCGAGTGAGCCGATGGCCCTTCGGCCGAATGTCTGGATCAAGTACTCCGACAACGGCAACAACTGCGTCGAGGTGATGCTGACCGACACCGAGGTGCTGGTCCGCAACTCCAACCGACCCGACGCTGGGGCCATCGGGTTCACCTTCGCCGAGTGGCACGCGCACACCCAGGGGCAGAAGCAGGGGGTCTTCGACCTCCCCGACGGGCTCGTCTGACGCCCTACCCCACGAACAGCCCCGACGACAGGAACACCAACACCTGCAGTTCGCCGACGAGCGCCCCGATGACCGCGCCCACCGCGATCAGCTTCCACTCGTCCTGGCGGAACGCCGGGCGCAGCAAGCCCTCGTACTCCACCCGGCTGAGCTTGTCCATCTTGGACGCGATGACCTGGCCCAGGTTGATCTGCTCCGCCGCGTACGGCGCGGCGATGCGGGCGGTCTCGTCGAAGTAGGCCATCGCCTTGTCCGCGGCGGCGTGCTTCATCTGCTGGAAGCGGCGCGTCCCGACGGCGACCGCGACGAACGGCTTGGCCAGGCTGGCCTGCTCGTCGACCACCTTGGTCACGGTGCGCTGGATCATCGCCATGACGCGGTCGGAGCGGGGACCGCGGAGGATGCCGTCGATGATGTTGGGCACCGTCATGACCTCGCGGGCGATGATCTCCCCGTACTGCTGGGCGACCGCCTTCCTGCGCCGCTGGAAGACGCCCTGGAAGGGGAACAGCCCGAGGATGCGGCGCGGCTCGCGGGGAAGAACACCAGCTTGATCGCCAGCCAGTCGGTGAACCAGCCGATCAGGCCGCCGAAGATCGGCAGCACCAGCGGCTCCCGGGTAACCGCCCAGACGACGGTCTGCACCAGGCCGAGCGCGAAACCGAAGTAGATGCCGCAGCGCGCGATGAACGCCATCTCCGGACGCGAGATGTCGCGCACCAGCCGCACCAGCAGGGCCTTGTCGCGCTCCAGGGCGTCGATCGCGACCTGCTGGATGTCGAGCACGTCGTCGATGTTGGTGCGCAGGTCCGCGACGATCTGCCGCACCATCGCGGGCGCCCCGGCCTGCGCCTGCTTGACGACGAGGTCCTGGACGAACACCGGCAGCGTCTCCCAGAGCCCCGGGTGGTGCTCGGCGATGACGTCGCGGGTGACCTCGTCGATCATCAGCAGCAGCGGGCCCTGGATCTCCCGCGCCAGCTCGTCCGGGTCGAGGCGGTCGGCGATCTGGCGGGCGTCGACCAGCCGGGAGGTGATCAGCTCGGTCGACACGCGGATCATCCGCGCGGAGTTGCGCGGCACCACGCCCTGCCAGCCGAGGAACGGCTCCGCCACGCCGACGAAGGTCAGCGGGCGGAACATCATCTCGATCGCGACCCGCTTGGTCACGTACCCGATGACGGCCGCGATGACCGGCATGAGCGCGTACAGCGGCCAGTGCTCGGCGACGTCCGCCAGAATGCGCTCCACGGGCCCCTCCAGTGCTGACTCGGCAGTAGGTTACTGCCCGTCACGCCGTCCGCAGCGCTCGGCGGCGGAACACGGCCACCGCGACGGCCAGCGCGACCGCGGCCATCCCGGCGAGCACGGCGGCTTCCACCCACACGGTGCCGATCCCGGCGCCCGGTCGGGTGAGGGCTAGCAGCGCGTCCATGGCCCACGAGTGCGGGAACAGGTAACCGATCGTGGTCAGCGGCTCACCGGCGACCTCCTTCGGCCACAGGCACCCGCCCAGCATGCCCAGCACGATGCCCAGCGGCGGGCCGATCGCGGGCGCCTGCGACGGGTTCGCCACCAGCGCCCCCACCAGCATCGCCGCACCGGTCGCGACCAGGCAGAACAGCGCCACGACCAGGGTGACGCCCAGCGGGTCGCCCCAGCGGACGCCGAACACCAGGGCGCTCACCACGATGATCAGCAACGACTGCGCGGCGGCCACCAGGAGCCTGCTCAGCGCCTCGCCGAACAGCACCGTGCTCTCCCGCACGGGCGCGGCGAGGGTGCGGCGGATCATGCCGATGCGGCGGCTCTCGACCAGCGCCGCGGCCACCGCCATCGAGTTGATGAAGGTGAACAGCAGCAGGTTCGCCGGGGCGGTGTAGGCGAAGCCGGTGGGCTCGCCGTCGCCGCCGCCGGTGCCGCGCACGGCGACGTCGGCGGACTCGGCCTGCGCGGCGCGGACGTACTCCTCGGCCTGGGCCGGGGTCGCGCCCGCGGTGATCGCGGCCCGGATCGCCTCCTGCACCGCCGACACCTCGCCGACGGCGACGTCGATCTCGCTGCGCGCGGCCATCCCGCTGCCGCTGGTCTGCGACAGCACCAGGTCGAACTCGGTCGACCCCGGGGTGATGACCAGCCCGGCGGCGACCCGGCCGCGGCGGACGTCGGCGCGCACCTCCTCCGCCGAGTCGGTCCGCCGGACCTCCAGGTCCGGGCTGGCCGCCAGCTCCCGCAGCACCGCCGCCGCGGTCGGGTCGGAGTCCTGGGCGACGACCGCGACCGGGATCTTCTCCGACCCCGCGCCGCCCATCGCGAGCCCGACGAACATGATCGTCACGAACGGCATGACGACCATGAAGAACAGCCCGACCCGGTCCCGCGCCTGGCGGCTCAGGTTGGCCACCACCAGCGCCGAGATGACGCGCGGCCTCATGCCAGCAGCCCCTTCCGGAAGCGCAGGGCGGCCAGCGCGCCCGCGACGACGCCGATGCCCGCGACCACCGCGACCGGCAGCGCGACCGCGCCGAGCCCGGCGCCGCCCGCCAGCTCGACGAGCCCGGCCGACACCCACCCGTTGGGCGTGGCCAGGGACGCGACCTGGAGGAAGTCGGGCAGGTTGTAGACCGGCACGAGGCTGCCGCCGAGGAAGGCGAACACGAACGCGATCCCGAGGGTGTAGCCGTCGGCCTGGGCGTCGGTCTTCGCGCCGCTGGCCACCAGCATGACGATCATCGTCGCGGCGAACACGTGCGCGACGATCAGCGCGAGCACGCCCAGCGGCGGCCCCCAGCTCGCCCCGAAGATCAGCTCCGACGACAGCCAGGTCGCGACCATGCTGACCAGCGCCAGCAGGAACCCGACCGCGCCCTTGCCCGCGACCGCCGTCCACGCCGGGATCGGCGCGGCCCGCATGCGGGCGAGCGTGCCGAGCTGGCGTTCGGTGAGCAGGCTGCGTGCGGACAGCCCGACGACGAAGAACGCGAACATCACCGCCATGCCGGACCCGTAGTAGACGGCCATGTCGATGGCCCCGCCGCTGACCGGGTCGCTGGCCAGCGACAGCGTCGGACCGGCCGCGCCGTTGCGCTCGACGAACAGCTTCACGTCCTCCGGCGGCACCCCGCGCGCAGCGACGCCCGCACGGCCAGCGTCCGCGCCTCGACCAGCGCCGAGATCCGGTCGACCATGCTGCGCGCGATCACCCCGGCCAGCGGGGTGTCCGCGGACTCCAGGACGGTGACCTCGCCGCCCTCGCCCGCGCCGACGCTCGCGGTGAACCCGGCGGGGAACACGATCGCCGCGCCCGCCTCGCCGGAGTCGATCGCCGCGCGCGCCGCCGCCTCGTCCGGGTACGGCCGGAAGGTGAGCACGCCGCGCAGCTCCTCGGCGCCCAGCGCCTCGCGCTGCACGCTGGCCGGGAACTCGCCGCGGTCGTGGTCGACGATGCCGATGGTGGCGCGCAGCGGCGGGTCGTCGTCGCCGCCGAGGGCGAAGCCGAACATGGTCGCCAGCACGATCGGCGCGACCAGCGCGATGAGGATCGCGGTGCCGTCGCGCAGCCGGGCGGCCAGCTCCCGGCCGCCGACCACGAGCAGGGGTCGCATGGTGTCCCTCAATCCCGCAGGGTGCTGCCGGTCAGGTGCAGGAACGCCGCTTCCAGGTCCGGCTCGACGACCTCGACGCCGGTCACCGCGGCCGTCCCTGCGGCGGCGGCGATGAGCGTCGGCAGCAGGTGCCGCCCGCCGGTGGCCAGCAGGCGGACCGAGTGCGTCCCGGTGACGACGGCCTCGCTGACGCCCTCGACCGCGCGCAGCTTCTCCGCGGCGGTGGCGACGTCGCCGTCGAGGACCAGCTCGATGCGGTCGCTGCCGCCGAGTTCGGCGACCAGCTCGCGCTTGCTGCCGTCGGCCATGATCTTCCCGCGGTCGATGATCCCGACCCGGGTGCAGACGCGCTCGACCTCCTCCATGTAGTGCGAGGTGTAGAGCAGGCTCATGCCGTCGGCGACGAGGCGTTCGACGTTGTCCAGGATCGCCACCCGGCTCTGCGGGTCGACGCCGACCGTGGGCTCGTCGAGGATCAGCAGCCGCGGCTCGTGCAGCAGCGCGACCGCGATGTTGGTGCGCCGCTTCATGCCGCCCGAGTACGTCTCGATCCGGTCGTCGGCGCGGTCGGCGAGGCCCACCATGGCGAGCACGTCGCCGATCCGCCCGGCGAGCGCGCGCCTCGGGATGCCGTAGAGCCTGCCGAAGTAGCGCAGGTTCTCGCGGGCGGTCAGCTCCGGGTAGAGCGCGATGTCCTGGGGCACGTACCCGATCAGGCGCTTGGCGGCGACGGGGTCGGCCGCGACGTCGATCCCGCCGACGGTGACCGACCCGGAGTCGGGGCGCAGCAGCCCGACGAGCATGGAGATCGTCGTGGTCTTGCCCGCGCCGTTCGGCCCGAGCAGCCCGTACGCCTCGCCCTCGTCGATGTGGAAGCCGACGTGGTCGACCACGGTCTTGCCGCCGTAGCGCTTGACCAGGTCCTCGCAGACCAGGGCTGGACTCATGTGGCCTCGCCGATCTCGTTGTTGACCAACCGCTGCCCGTCCGGGTCGACCCACGCGTTGGCGGGGCTGTTGCCGGTGACGGTGTTCCACTCGAGGGTGTTGTCGGTCGACGCCGAGCCGCCCCAGTCGGCCGACGAGCCGACGACGAGCGCCGCGCCCATCACCGAGGGCCCGCCCGGGTGGTTGCCGGTGATCCGGTTGCCGACGACCGCGACCCGCTGCACGCCGATCATGGCCAGGCCGACGCCGGACATCGGGGGACCCGCCGCGCCCAGCGCCTCGGGGTCCTCGCCGCCCGCGGCCAGCGAGTTGCCGGTGAGGTCGCAGTCGGCGACCAGGCAGTCGGTGACGCCGCCCTCGGGCTCGCCGGGGTAGGTCTGGTGCAGCATCAGGATCCCCGCGGCGTTGCCGTGGCTGCGGACCCGGCGCACGCGCGCGCGGCTGGAGTTGTCGACGAACACGCCGAACGCGTTCGCGGTGGTCTCGCAGTCGTCGATGTCGGCCTCGGCGGCGCGGCAGAAGGCGAGCGCGATGCCGCCGTACTGGCTGCCCGCGGCGCGGCAGCGGTGCACCGCGAGGCCGCTGGACTCGCGCAGGTAGATCCCCCACACCCGGTTGCCGTCGGCCTCGACGTCGGTCAGGCGCAGGTCGGTCGCGGTGTGCGCGTAGACGCCCGCGCCGGAGAACCCGCGCAGCGTCAGCCCTTCCACGCTCGCGCCGGTGACGCGGTGCGCGACGATGCCGTGGTCGACCTTCTCGGGCGCGTCGTGCAGCGGCGGGACGTCGCTGGTCTGGACCTCCCCGGGCACGATCACGGTCTTGCCCGCGCCCGCGCCGACCACGCGGACACCGTCGCGGAGGACGAACCCGCCGGTGTGCACGCCCTCGGCGAGCCGGACGGTCGGAGCGCCGCTGTCGAGCGCCGATTGGATGGGATCGCCGGGGGCGACGAGGACCTCGGTCGCGGTCTCGGTCGTCGGCATCAGCGTGCTCCTTCCGGAAGCGTGGTCAGTATGGCAACCGCGACGACGAGGTTCCCGCGCCAGCCCCAGCGGGCCGCGCCCACCGCGCCGCCCGCGAACCGGGCCCGCGCGGCCTCGGCGCTCGCGCCGCGGACGGTGTAGCCGCAGAAGCGGTCGAGCGCGATGTCCGCCGTCGCGGCGAGTTCGGGCACCGCGCCGTCGAGCAGGTCCCGCACCGGGTCGGGGACCGCGAGGCCCGCGGCGAAGTCGTGCCACGAGAACCCGGCCGGACGCCCGCCGAGCGCCTTCACCAGGCTCTCCTTGACCGCGACGCCCGCCGCGGTCGCCAGGTCCGGGTCGGGGTGCAGCGGCGGCTCGTCCGGCGCGGTGACGTGCCGGGCGTACGCGGGGCCGCTGTAGGCGACCGCCCGGCTGATCCGGTCGACCTCGACGACGTCGACGCCGACCAGCACCGGGGGCGCGGTCACCCGGCGACCCGGTCGAGGAACCGCAGCAGGTGGGCGTTGTACTCCTCGGCCGCCTCGACCATCGGGATGTGCCCGCAGTCCTCGATGGCGACGAACTCGGTCCCGGCGTGCTTGGGGACCAGCTCCTCCCACGGGTCGATCGGGGTCATGCGGTCGTGGCGGCCCCAGAGGTAGAGCGACGGGCAGCCGACCTTGTCCATCGCCGGGTCGACCCGGTACGTGCGGGTGGCGCGGATGCTGCGCGCCATCGCCACCATCGCGGGGCCGGTCTGGAGCAGCTTCCCGACCTCCTCGACCTGCTCCTCGCCGAACAGCGGCTTGCCGTGGAACAGCGCGGCGAGCATGCGGTCCCGGAACTGCGGCCCGGTCGGGCGGACGTCGGCGCGGCGGTCGATGTTGAGGCCCACGTCCGGGTCCGGGGTGAGGCCGGGGGCGCCGCTGACCGCGATCGCGGTGATCCGGTCCGGGTGCCTGCCCGCGAGGTCGATCGCGACCAGCCCGCCCAGGGAGTTCGCGCACACCACCACCCGGTCCGCGCCCGCAGCGTCGCACGCCTCCATCAGCGCGTCGCCGAGCCGCTCGATCGACCCGGCGACCTTGCTGTCCAGGGCGCAGATCGGCTCGTTGGTGCGCAGCACGGGCCAGCCGCGCTCGGCGAGCGCGGCGAACGGGCGGTCCCAGATCCAGCCGCCCGCGAACAGCGCGGACATGAACGCCACCAGCGGTTTGCCGTCGGCGGGCCGGTGCTCCGCGGTGAAGACCGTCATCGGTGCTCCTAGAACAGGGGTGGGGGTCGGGGTCCAGCCGCAGCCGCACGCGCGCGCCTGGGTCGCGGTCTCGCCGCAGGTGGGGCAGCGGGCGTGGTGGCTCTCGCGGTCGAGCGTCCAGACGCTGGTGTACGCGCCCGCGCACAGCCCGCTCTTGAAGAACCGGCGCATGGCGCGCTGGTGCGGCCGGGCGTGCACCGAGCGGACGGACTCGGGCTTGTCGAAGGCGGTCAGGGTGTACTTGCGGCCCGCGATGTCGAACGTGCCGACGCCGAGGAAACCCTTGGTGGCCTTGAGGGATTTGACGACCTCGTGGCTGAGCAGGTCGACGTCGGCGCTCTCGTCGTCGTCACGGACGTCGAGCCAGGTGAGGGTGAGCGCGCCGGGCGTGCCGGGGCGGCCGGGGTGCGGGAGCTGGTGCCGAACTCCTGGTCGCCGTCCTGGCGCGGCACGAACCGCGCCTGGTGGCCCAGGGCCTCGGCGACGGCGACGCGGTCGAAGTGGCGGCGCACGTGCAGGCCCTCGTCGTCGCGGGTGACGACGTCGACGCCGCTGATGGTCAGCGCCGCGCCGGTCGCCGGGATGCCGAGGTAGGGGCGCGGTGGGCGGCGGTGAGCGTCCAGGTGAGGACGTCGCCGCCGCCGGTGAAGGTGAACTCCCCGGGGAAGCGCGCCATGAAGTCCGCGGCGTGCGCGGCAAGGGCGTGCCCGTGCAGGGGCTTGTCGGTGTCCGGGTCGGCGAAGGTGACCACGGCCGCGGCGGCGGCGTCCGGGTCGCCGCCGTGCCAGGCGGCGCGGTGCTGGTCGGTCATGGGGTGTCCTCCGGCAGGTCCCCGGCGGTGAGGGCGACCGCGACCGCGAGGTCGGCGGTGTGGCTCACCGAGATCCGGATGCGGCCGCGGCGGCGCGCAGCGGGTCGTGCAGGCGCACCTCGGGCGGGTGGCCGTGCAGGCAGGCGGCGTTGCGCGCGCACAGCGCCGACGGGCGGGGCAGCACCTCGACGCCGCCCAGCGACTCCGCGGTGGCGGGGACGCCGAGCAGGCGCAGCACGGCGTGCTTGGCGGCGAGCCTGCCCGCCCAGTGCTGCAGGGTCCGGCCCTCGCTGGAGCGCAGCCGCTCGGCGCGGGTGTAGACGGTGTCGACGCTCATCGGCGCGACGAGGTCCTCGGGCGCGGACAGGCCGCGGAAGGAGACGACGGCGCTGCCCCAGCTCATCCGACCGGCTCCAGCCTGCGCGCGGTGGCCGGGTCGGCCATGCTCGCGCACCGCAGACCGGCCGAGCGCATCAGCCCGGCCAGCACCTTGCTGTCGCCGACCTCCACCCAGGTGTCCACATCGGACATCCGGGCCATGGTGGCCGCCCAGCGGACGCGGCCGGTGAGCTGCTCGATGAGCGCCTCCCGCAGCACGTCCGGGTCGGTCGTCGGCTCGGCGGTGGTGTTGGGGACGACCGGCACCCGCGGCGGCGCCATCGGGGTGGCCCGCACGACCGCGGCCCAGGCGTCGAGGGCGGGCGCCATCAGCGGCGAGTGGAACGCGTTGCCGACCTTGAGCGCCACGACCTTGCGCGCGTCGGTCGCCAGTGCGGTCAGTCGCTCGATGGCGGGGAAAGCGCCGGAGACGACGATGTGGTCCGGCGCGTTCTCCAAGCCGACGACCAGCGGTTCGTCCGGTGTGGACACCGCGGTCACCAGCTCCTCGACCCGCTCGACCGGCAGCCCCATCACCGCGCTCATGCCGCCGGTGCCGGGCACCGACGCCATCAGCCGCGACCGCTCGCCCACCAGCCGCAGCGCCGCGTCGACGTCCAGCACGCCCGCCGCGCACAGCGCGCTGACCTCGCCGACGCTGTGCCCGGCGACGACCTCCGGGACGACCCCGCGCGCCGCCAGCACCGCCAGCGCGGCCAGGTTGACCGCGGTCACCACGGGCTGGGCGACGTCGGTGGCGACCAGCCGCTCCAGCGGCCCCCGCGCGCACAGCTCCGCCAGCGGCTCGCGGGCCAGCACGGCGGCGGCTTCCGGGTCGCGGCGCAGCCAGCCGCCCATGCCCACCCGCACCGTGCCCTGGCCGGGGAACGCGAAGCCGACCATCAGAGCCGCCTGCGCCGGGTCGGGACGGTCGCGGCCTGCTCCGTCCCGAGGAAGCCGAGCAGCAGCTTGGTCACGATCTCCGGCTGGTCCAGCGGGATCCAGTGGCTGGCGTCCTCGACCCGCTCGTAGCGCCACGGGCCCTTGACGAACTTCACCGAGCCCGTCATGCCCTCCTCCAGCAGCGCCTGGTCGCCGGTCGACCAGACGCCCAGGGTCGGGGCGAGGACCGGCGGGAAGTTGCGCTCCACGCGCAGCTCGGCCTCGGGGGAGCGGTTGGCGCGGTACCAGTTGAGCGCCGCGGTCAGCGCGCCCGGCTTCGCCAGTTCCCTGGGGTACCGCTGGTAGTCGCCCTCGGTGCCCATGATCTCCTTGAACAGCCGCCACCCGTTGCGCCGCAACAACTGCTCGCTGACGCCGGGGAACTGGTAGAAGAGCATGTACCAGCTGGCCTTGCGCTGCTCGATCGACGGCGTGCTGAACACGCCCGGGTGCCCGACGGAGAACACCGCGAGGTGGTCGACCCGGCGCGGCATGAGGAACGCGTACATCCACGCGATCGCCGCGCCCCAGTCGTGCCCGACGATGTGCGCGCGCTGGATGCCGAGGTGCTGGGTCAGCGCGACGACGTCGTTGACGATCGTGCGCATGTCGTACGCCTCGACCTCCTGCGGCTTGCTGGAGCCGCCGAAGCCGCGCAGGTCCGGCGCGATCACCCGGAAGCCCGCCTCGACCAGCGGGTCGATCTGGTGGCGCCACAGGTAGTGCGAGTCCGGGAAGCCGTGCAGCAGCACCACGGGGTCGCCGGAGCCCTTGTCGACGTACGCGAGGTCGATCCCGTTGACGTGCGCCGAGTCGGTCAGCAGGCTCTCGGTCATACCCTCTCCCTGAACAGTCGCTCCGCGAAGAACTCGCTGAACCCGAACTCCGGCACTTCCTCCGGGGGACCATGTTGAGCAGGCCGGTCACCTGCGCGGCGAAGTTCTCGGCCATCAGCTCGCGCACCCGCCGCCGCCGCGCCGCGGCCTCCGGGCCGAACTCGCAGTGCAGCTTGGCGATGATCCCGGCGCCGAAGTGCAGCCGCTCCATGCGGAACTTCCGCTCGGCGAGGTACGGCTCGAACGCGGGCGGCGACCAGTCGTCGGAGCCGACCAGGATCTCGCACACCGTGCGCGTGTCCCGCAGGCTGCACGACAGGCCGGTGCCGAGCACGGTGTCGGCGTTGCCCGCCTCGTCACCGACCAGCACGACGCCGTCGGTCACGACGGGCTGCTCGGGGAACATCGCCACCGACGGCCACACCTTCAGCGGGCCGATCGGCTTCGCCGCGGCGTAGACGGACTTGCCGTGGTCGGGCAGGCAGTCCAGCTCGAAGTCGGCGATGAACCGCTCGGTGCCGCCGGGCCGCGGTAGCGGTGCTTGTTGGCGGTGGGGAAGTTGATGTAGAGCCGGGCCAGGCCGTCGCCCTGCGGGAAGACCATGAACATCTTCTCCGCCTCGGTGCCCATGGCCTGCACGTCCATCGGCCAGTCCTCCAGGCCCTCCACCCGGACGCCGCCGCCCCAGTGGTGCACCGAGGTGGCCATGCTGACGCCGATCTGGCGGCCGATGGTGCAGCCGCGCCCGGTCGCGCCGATCACCATGCGCGGGCGGATCTCGTGCTCACCGTCCGCGGTCTGGTACCGCACGACCGGCTTGGCGCCCTTCTCCACCAGCGTCTTCTGCGCGCCCATGACGATCCGCGCGCCCGCGTCGGCGGCCTGGTCGGCCATCAGCTCGCAGACGGTGTGGTGCGGGAACGACAGCGGCCCCCGACGCCGGGGACGAACCGGGTCATGTCGACGGTCTCGGCGGTGTGCGGGTCGTCGGTGGTCTCGTCCCACTGGGTCCATTCGCGGATCTCCCAGGCGCCGCCGAGGCCGAAGCAGTCCTCGACGCCGAGGATCTGCGCCTCCCGCATGCCCCACGGCGCGATCCACTCGCCGCGGACGATGTCCTCGTAGCGCTCCTGCTTCTCCAGCACCACCACGGAAAGCCCGTGGGCGGCGAGGTAGGCCGCGGCGGAGGCCCCCGCGATGCCGCCGCCGACGACGACCACGTCGGTGCTCATGCCTGCCACCTCTCCCAAAACGTGCGTTCCTTGGCCGGGTGCCGGTCGGCGGGCCGGAAGTCGGTGCCGATCGTGTAGGCGACCGGGACGAGGCAGATCTGGGTGACGCCCGCCGGGATGCCCAGCAGCTCGCCGACGTGCCGCTCGAACGGCACGTGCAGGCAGGTGATCGTGCTGCCGAGCCCGCGGCTGCGCAGGGCGAGCTGGAACGACCAGATCGCCGGGAAGATGGAGCCGTAGAAGTTGCTGGCCCGCATAGCGCCCAGCAGGACGCCCTCGGTGCCCTCGATCTGCTTGCGCCGCTGCGCGTCGAGCCACTGCCGGTCGATCTCGCCGATGTCCGGCGGCCTGCCCAGCACGCACGGGATGACCAGCGCGGGCACCCGGGCCAGCGTCTCCACCAGCGCCGCGGCGGACTCGCGGTTGCGGCGGGCCCGCTCGCGCCTGCGCCCGGAGCGGGTCCACGCCTCCTTGTCGTGGAAGTCCCACGACACCGAGACCAGCCGGGCGATCTCGCCCTTCAGCTCCGGGTCGGTGACCACGACCCAGCGCCAGTTCTGCTGGTCGTTGGCGGTGGGCGCCTGCACGGCGACCTCCAGCGCCTCCTCGATCACCTCGCGCGGCACGGGGCGGTCGAGGTCGAGCCTGCGCCGCACCGACCGGGTCGTGGTGAGCAGCCGGTCGGTCTCCAGCAGGTCGAAGGGCGCGGTCATGGCGCCCCCAGCACGACGCCGCCGCGCACCGAGCCCGGCGCCGCGGTCAGCACCACGGCGCGGCGGACCGGGCCGGGCAGCACCGGCTTGTCCACGTAGGACTCCGTAGTCCCCGCCACCGGCCGCTCCAGGCCGGGGACCGCCGCCACGACGCCGTCGCGCACGGCCAGCGCCGCGAGCGCGATGTTGAACGCGCCGTTGACCGACCCGCAGTCGCCGATCAGCCCGGCCGACGCCGTGAGCTGGGTCGACGGCAGCGCGGCCAGCACCGCGGCGGCCTCCTCGGCGTCGACCGGCGCGCCCGTCGCGGAGCCGACGACCAGCTCGGCGTCGACGGGCAGCCCGGCGACCAGGCGTTCCACCAGCGCGCGCTCGCCGTCCGACCCCGACCCGGCGTGCCCGCTGGCCACGACGCGCGCGTACGGGGTGGCGCCCCGGGCGGCGGCGTGCTCGGCGGACTCGACGACCAGGGCGACCGCGCCCGAGGTGCGCGGCGCGGCGGCGCTGCCCGCGTCGTACGGGACGACCCCGGCGGGCGCCCCGGGCGCCGCGGCCTCGTCGGCGGCGACGACCAGCACGACCTCCGCCTTGCCCGCGCGGATCGCCTCGACCGCGCAGTCCAGCGCGATCGACGCCGACGCCCCGCCGTTGCAGATCGTCGTGGTCGGCCCGCGCAGGCCGAGCGTCTGGCAGACCGCGCCGCCGGTCGCGTTGAGCACGACGTTGGAGAAGCTGTGCACGGCGATCTTGTTCGGGTTGGCCAGCACGCTCTCGTCGAACCCGTCGGTGCTCTCCACCGACCCCGCGGCGGTGGCGAAGATGACCCCGACGCCGTCGCTGGCCGCCCTGGTCAGCTTGAGCCCGCTGTCCTCCCAGGCCAGCCGGGACGCGGCGATGGCCATGCGGGACAGGTTGTTCATGTGCCGCCACAGCGTCCGCGGCGCGAACGTCCGGCCCTCCAGCGACGGCGCGCCCGCGCCGCCCTGGCCCGCGGTGATGGCCGCGGTGACCTCGGCGATCCCGGTGCCGAGCCCCGTTGCCGGGCCCAGGCCGGTGATGACGACCTCCCGTGCGGGCAGCTCGGTGTGCGGGCGCGGCTCGGTCGGGGTGCGCAGGACCAGCGCGGCGTTGTTGCCTCCGAACGCGTAGTTGTTCGACACCACCACCGACATCGGCATCGGCCGCGCGGCGTTCGGCACGAAGTCCAAAGTGGACGCCGCGATCGCCTCGTCGGTGAACCCGATGGTCGGCGGCGCGGTCGCGGTGCGCAGCGCCAGCACGCTGGCCACCGCCTCGACCGCGCCCGCAGCGCCCAGCGTGTGCCCGATGAACGACTTGATGCTGCTGGTCGGCACGGCCCCGGCGCGCTCGCCGAACACCGCGCGCATGACCTTCTTCTCCATGGCGTCGTTCGCGGGCGTGCCGGTGCCGTGCCCGTTGACGTAGTCCACGTCGTCGGTGTCGAGCCCGGCGTCGGCCAGGGCGCGGCGCATCGCGCTCACCCCGCCGCGGCCGGTCGGGTCGGGCGCGGTGGCGTGGTAGGCGTCGGCGGACAGGCCGTAGCCCGCCACCTCGGCCAGCGGGACCGCGCCGCGGGCCAGCGCCGACTCCAGCGGCTCGACCACCAGGAACGCCGCGCCCTCGCCGAGGTTGAGGCCGTCGGAGCGGCTGTACGGCGCGCACGGGCCGGTGCTCAGCGCCTGGAGCCCGGCGAAGCCGGCGTAGGTGCCGAACAGCAGCGGGTCGACGCCGCCCGCGAGCACGACGTCGGCCTCGCCGGTGAGGATCTTGTCCTTGGCCAGCCCGACCGCGTTGCCGCCCGCCGCGCACGCGGTCGAGACCAGGATGCGCGGCCCGCGCATGCCCAGCTTGTGCGCGACGACGTCGCCGGTGGCGTGCATCGGCTGGTAGCCGCCGTCCTCGGCCGGGGTGGCCTGGCACTTGCCCAGCACCAGCCCGAACCGGTCCGGGTCGACGTCGACCAGGCCCGCCTGGCGCAGCGCCTGCCGGGCCGCGACCAGCGCCAGCCGGGCGGTGCGGTCCAGGCCCGCGTCGCCGTCGGGGAGCTGGCCGTCGATCCACGCGTCGGGGACCTGGCCCGCGAAGCGGGCGTCGAAGGCGGCGAACCGCTCGTCGGCGACCGCGGTGATGCCGCTCTCGCCCGCGGTGAGCCGGGCCCAGAACTCCTCGGGGTCGCGGCCCGCCGCGCAGATCACCCCGAGCCCGGTGATGACGACCTGGCGCAGCGCCATGTCGGGTCCTCCTCTAGATGATCGGGGTGCTCCACGACTTGGGCGTGACGTACGGGCTGGTCAGCGTGGTGACCTCGGCGTCGCCGACGGTCAGCCGCAGCCCCGCGGCGGCGAGGTCGGCGGGCACCCGGAGCAGGCCGAGCGCGGCGTCCAGGCCGACGCTGTGCACCGCGTGCACGACCTCGCCGATCCGCTCGCCGTCGACGGTGACCGGCGTGCCCGCGGCGGGCGCGTCCGCGGCGGTGGTGAACCCGATGGTGCGCCTGCCCGCCGGGCCCTCGAACGCGGCGACGACGGCGTCGCGGCCGATGAAGTCGTCCTTGGTGATGTCGACCAGCCAGTTCGCGCCGATCTCCAGGATGTCGGCGTCCCCGGCCTCGCGGTGCACGACCGGCTGCCGGACCTCCAGCATCGCCAGCTCCAGCGCCTCCTGGCCCGCGGGGACGGCCTCGGCCGCCGCGGCGTCCCAGAGCCGCTGCGCCTCGGCGCGGGGAGCAGCACCTTGTAGCCGTACTCGCCGGTGAACCCGGTGCGGGCGAACACGATCGGCACGCCGTCCCACTCGGCGTCCACGACGGACTCGAACGGCAGCGCGGCCAGCTCGCCGTCGATCAGCCGCCCGACGACGCCCCACGAGTAGGGGCCTTCCAGACCGAACAGGGTCAGCTCATCAGACCGGTCGGTGATCTCGACGTCGCCGTCGGCGTGCGCGCGCAGGTGCTCCAGCAGGCGGGCGCCGCCGCCGACGGAGCTCTCCAGCAGCATCCCGCCCTCGCGGCCCCACACCACGACCTGGTCGACGACCCGGCCGTCGGCGTCGAGCACCAGGCTCGTCATGCACCGCTCCGCGGTCAGGTACTCGACGTCGCGGGCCAGCACGCGCTGCGCGAACTCGACGGCGTCGCCGCCGGAGATCTCGACGACCCGGGACCCGGAGAGGTCCAGCAGCGCGGCGCGCTCGCGGATCGCGGCGTACTCGTCGGCGAGCGTGGTGTAGCGCAGGGCGACGGTGGCCTCGAGGACGTCGCCGTGGACGGCCCCTTCGGGCTGCGTGATCGGGGAGTGCATGTCAGGCCTTTCCGTGTGCTGGGTCTGCGATGCTGATGGAGCCCTCGGCGGCGACCTGCCCGTCCACGCGGGCGGTGACCTTGTACTCGCCGAAGCCCCGGCCGCCCGCGGTGCGCTCCGCGGTGATCACGAGCTGGTCGCCCGGCACGACCGGGCGGCGGAAGCGCATCGACCGCACCCCCGCCAGGTAGCTGATCTTCCCGGCGCCCGCGAGCGCGAAGACCACGCCCGCGAGCTGCGCCATGGCCTCGATGACGACGACACCGGGCAGCACCGCCTCGCCCGGGAAGTGCCCCTGGAACCACAGCTCGGTCCCGGAGACGTTCTTGACCGCCGTCCCGCTGACGCCCGGCTCGACCCGCTCGACCTTGTCGAGCAGCAGCATCGGCCAGCGGTGCGGCAGGATCTCCCGGACCTCGTCGTGGGAGAGGCCCGTGGATTTGGCGACGGTCGCCGTCATGCGCCCGCGCCCGCGAGGGACAGCGCCGGGTCGACGTGCCCGGCCAGGCAGGACACCGACCCGAAGACGGACATGTCGCTGTCGTAGAGCGCGACGCCGAACTCGGCCTCGATCGCCACGTACAGCTCCAGCACGTCGAGGCTGTCCAGCTCGAGCCCGCGGCCGAACAGCGGCTGGTCGTCGGTGATCCACTCCGGCTCGATCGGCAGGTCCAGCCGGGAGACGATCATCTTCTTGATGCGCAGGCAGGTCTCGCGCCGCGCGGAGGCGGCGGCGCGCAGCTCGGCGATGGTCACGGCAAGCTCCCCTTGTCGGTCGTGTCGTGGGTCAGGCCAGCCCGCCGCCGTTGGCCACGACGGTGGTGCCGGTGATGTAGGAGGCCTTCTCCGAGGCCAGGAAGGTGACCACGTTCGCGATCTCCTCGGGCTCGCCCATGCGGCCGAGGCGGATGCGCGACTCGTAGCCGCCGCGGATCTGCGCCGGGATCGACCGGGTCATGTCGGTGCGCACGAAGCCCGGGGCGACGGCGTTGACCCGCACGCCGTGCGGCGCGGCCTCGGCGGCGAGCGTCTTGGCGAAGGCGATGATCGCGCCCTTGGAGGCGACGTAGTTGGTCTGCCCGGGGAACCCGCCGTCGAGCCCGCTGGTGGAGCTGATGGTGACGATGGACCCGCGCTGCTGGTGCTGCATGATCCGCATCGCCTCGCGGCAGACCAGGAACGTGCCGAACATGTTGGTGTCCAGGGTTTCCCGGAACATGTCCGCGCTCATCGCGATGAGGTGCCGGTCCCGGATGACGCCCGCGCTGGTCACCAGCACGTCGAGCCTGCCGTGCTCGGCGCGCAGCGCGCGGAACATGTCCCGCACGGCGATCTCGTCGGTGACGTCGGCCTGCATGAGGCTCGCGCTGCCGCCGTCCTGCTCGATCTCGGCGACGAGCTCCTTCGCCTTCTCCTGCGAGCGGGCGTAGTTGACGACGACGTGCACCCCGTGCCGGGCGAGGTCGGCCGACACGGCCCGCCCGATGCCGCGGGAGCCGCCGGTCACCAGGGCCACCGAGCCTTCGCTGAACATGGACGTCTCCCCTGCGCTCAGACCACTCGCCAGCGTGCACGGCAACGCTACTGACCTGCGTTTTCGTTCCTCTATCACTTGGATATCGACCGCCTTGACCGCCTTCCGCGCGAGGCGGACAGTGGCCGGCATGGACGTCGACGCACTGATCGTGGGCGGGGGACCGGTCGGCCTGGCGGCCGCGGTGGAGTGCGCGCGGCACGGCCTGTCGTGCGTGCTGGTGGAGAAGCACGCGGGGACGTCGATCTTCCCCAAGGCCCGGCTGCTGACGACCCGCACGATGGAACTCGTGCGCGCGTGGGGGATCCAGGACGAGGTGGAGCGCGCGGGGCTGCCGCGGAGGACACCCTGGCGGTCGGTGTCGGCACGTCGCTGACCGGCGAGGAGTTCCACCGCGAGTCGGCCCCGATCGCCGAGGACGCGCCGCAGAGCCCGACGTACGCCTACATCTGCGCGCAGGACAAGTTCGAGGTCGTCCTGCGGTCGCTCGCGGAGTCGTTGCCGGGCACGGACATCCGGTTCGGTGTCCGGATGGAGTCGTTGGCGCAGGACGATTCCGGTGTCACGGCGACGATGTCCACGGGTGAGGTCGTCCGCGCGTCGTACTGCATCGCCGCCGATGGCGCGCGCAGCGGGATCCGCGCGGAGCTGGGCATCGGCGTGGAGGGCCCGCCGGTGCTGGGCCACATGATCAGCATCATGTTCGACGCGGACTTCGTGCACCTGCTGAAGGACCGCATGTGCGCCCTGTACTTCCTGCGCAGCGCGATCCCGTGCGCGGTGGAGGCGGTCGACAACAAGCGCCGCTGGATGATCCAGACCGGCTACGACCCGGCGGAGGGCGGCAGCGAGGCCGACTTCACCCCGGAGTTCTGCGTCGAGGTGGTCCGGGCCGCCGTCGGCATCCCGGACCTGCCCGTCGAGCTGGTGGGCGTCATGCCGTGGTTGCAGCAGGCCGTCACCGCGACGAGCTTCCGCTCCGGTCGGGTGTTCCTCGCGGGCGACGCCGCGCACGTGTCGACGCCGCAGGGCGGGTTCGGCATGAACTGCGGCATCCAGGACGTCCACAACCTGGTGTGGAAACTGGCCCGCGTGCTGCGCGGGACCGCGGGCGCGGCGCTGTTGGACACCTACGAGTCGGAACGGCACCCGATCGGCGCGCGGACCGTCCACGAGAGCCTGATGAACGCGCTGATCACCTTCCGCATGATGGAGGGCGAGCTGTCGCTGAAGGAGGCGATCGAGCAGCAGGCGTCGCGGCGCAGCTCGGAGGGCCTGGTCCTGGGCTTCCACTACGACTCGGCGGCGGTCCTGGACGACGGCACCCCGGCCCCGACGCCGGACGACCCGTACCGCTCCTACGTCCCGATCGCCCGCCCCGGCCACCGCGCTCCGCACGTGTGGCTGACCCGGGACGGCGCTGAAGTGTCCACTTTGGACCTGATAGGCCCGGGGTTCACCCTCCTGACCCCCAAGGGCAGCGGGTGGCGGGACGCCGCGGCGGGCTTGGACGTCGAGGTCTTCGAGATCTCGGCCGACATCCCGTCCGCTTTGACATCCCCCACGTGGGCCAAGGAATACGGCCTCACCCCGACCGGCGCCGTCCTGATCCGCCCCGACGGCCACGTCGCCTGGCGCACGGCCGCCGCCGAAGCCGATCCGGCGGCGCTGCGGGACGCCTTGGGGAAACTGCTGGCCCGTTCATGAACGGCAATCCCCAGCGGCAATAAAGCCAGCGGTTGTGGCGCGTGTACCGCCGCGCCACAACCGCACCCATCCACCGCTGTGGATCACCTGTGGATAACCGTCACAGGTGCTCGATGACCACGTTCCCCCACCGGTCGGCCAAGTACTCGGCGACCAACCGCCGATGGCACTGGTGCGGCTTCTCCTCGCTGCACAACAGCACCGCGTTGTCGACCACCTCGGCGGGCAGCGTTTCCTCGATCCGCCGTTCCCGCAGCAATTCGGTGAACCGCCGCTCGTACGCCGCCCACCCGGACCCGTTCTTGCGGTAATCGTCGAGCATGTCCTGCGTCGGCGCCAACTCGACGCGGTGCTCGTAGCCCATCCCGCACAACTCGGCCACGAAGAACCGCAGGTCGTCGCGTTTCGCGAACCCCGCCAACTGCGACACGTTGTTGAGCCGGACATCCACCACCCGGGTGGCGCCGGAGGCGCGGAGCAGGCCGAAGAACGTTTCCGCCGACTTCTTCGTGAAGCCGATGGTGTGGATCTTCACGCCGACCCCTCCTCCCGGAGCTTCTCGTCGACGTACGCGATCCGCTCCTCCTGCCGGGCCAGCGCCTCCGCCATCCGCTCGTCGCGCGTGCGGAACAAATCCGCGTCGGCCAGCCCGAATTTCGCCATCAGCCGCTCCATCGCGGCGTCGTGGCTTTCCAGCCGCCCATCGCCGTGGACGTGCCCGACCGCAACGCCGCGCTCGGCCAGCACCCGCGAGACCAGCACGGTCCGGTGGCAGTCCAGCGGTTCGGCCTCGGTGCACATGATGGCGATGCGCTCCGTCGCGGCGCCCCTGGTGAGCCGTTCGATCCCGCTCCCGAAATCGCCGCTCGCCGCGAGCCGGGCGTAGAGGACGCGGCCGTCCTCGTAGCAGCCGGGGTCGGTGGACCGCGCCCCCAGTTCCTTGCCCAGGAAGACGTACTTGATCCCGGAATCGGCCAGGCTCCGCTCCACCTGCCGCTGGTTGAATTGCGGCGAGAACCGGCTGAACGGCACCGACCGGACGTCCGCGACCGCGGTGACCCCGTGTTCCCCCAACAGCGCGACGAACGATTCGACGGCGTGGTTGGAGTGTCCGATGGTCAACAACGCGGTGTCGTTCACGGCCTGTTCCTCGGTCGGGCGGTGGCCCGCTCGATGATAGCCGCAACGAGCTTGTAGAACCTGTCGTCGAACTCCTCGCTCAGGCTGACCGTCAACAGCGACTCGCCCAGCACGTGCGACCCGATGCCCGCCTCGCGGAACCGGGTCTCCTGCAGCGGGTCGGTCAGCTTGAACGCGTACTCGTCGCCCGCGTGCTCGAACCGCACGCGCACGGTGGGCCGCCGGTCGTTCGCGCGGTAGGGGGCGCGGGCGACCTCGACGGTCACCGCGTCCACGTGCACCAGCCGGAGCGTGCCCCCGGCGACGTCCAGTTCGTCGGCGGGGACGACGTCGTTGACGCCCCCGCTCGTCTGGTGGCCGTTCGCCCACAGCGGGCCCGCGTCACGGCTGAAGGTGCGCGCGCCGCCCCAGGCCATCCGGCCCGGCCTGCGCCACGGGGCGCCGGTCTCGATCAGCCAGTTCTCCCGGTGGACGCCGTCGGGCTGGTGGCCGACCACCGGCACGTCGATGACGTCGAGGAGCGCGGGCTCGGTCCCGTCCGGGCACCGCCGTTCGAGGATCGACAGCTCCCGACCGGCGCGGTCGCTGATCGGGCGGACCCACCGCCCCGTGCCCAGCTCGATCCCGGCCACGCACCGCCCGCTGTGCTTCCGCGAGTTCGCCAAGCACACGAACCGTTTCGTCACCACGTGCACGACCCCCGCGCGAGTCCTGTCGACGTGGTGTCGACCGTAGCGAAGATCAGGCGGAGATCAAGTTCCTCGACCGGACGCACGTCTGGCGGCGCAGGCGCGCGGCAGCCCGTCGGACGGGCAAGGGGAACCCGGCGGCCTGGCGGGCGATGTGCGCCGCCTCCTGCGGCTGCGCCGCCAACCACTCAGGTCCGAGCAGCATCGAGAGCAACGCTCGACTTTCCTCGTACGCCAACGGTTCCAGCACGTGCTGCCGCGCGCCCGACCGCGCCGCGAACTCGTCCAGCGGTTGCCTGCTGGTCACGATCACGCGCGTGTGCGGGCCACCGGGCAGCAGCGGCAGGAGTTGCGCGGCGTCGACCGCCCCGTCCAGGACGACCAGGAGCCGCCGCCGCGCGACGCCGCTGCGGTACACCGCGACCTTCTCCCCGAACTCCTCCGGGATCGACCGCACGCCCAGCGCCCGCAGGAACCGGTCCAGCACCACCCCCGGCGGCACCGGCCGACCGGTCTCCCCGACGAGGTCCGCGTGGAGCTGGCCATCCGGGAACCGGTCGATGCGGTGGTGGGCCCAGTGCAGGGCCAGCGCGGTCTTGCCGACCTCGCGCGGCCCGTAGAGGACGACGGCGCCGGGGTCGTCGGCGAGCGCGTCGTCGAGGGCGGCGAGGTCGAAGGTGCGGCCCGCGAAGGGCAGCGGCTGGCGGGGGAGCTGCGACGGGACCTCGCCGACGACCGGGGTGGGGAGGGCGTCGCGGAGGATCTGGTCGTGCAGGCCGCGCAGTTGCGGGCCCGGCTCCAGGCCGATCTGCTCGACGAGCGCGCGCCGGGCGTCCTGGTAGACGCGCAGCGCCTCGGCGCGGCGGCCCGCCCGGTAGTGGGCGACCATCAGCTGCGCGCGGGCGCGCTCCCGCAGCGGGTGTTCTGCGACCAGCGCGGCGAGGTCCTTGCCGACCCGGTCGTGCAGGCCCAGTTCGAGTTCCAGTTCGGCGCACGCCTCGGCGGCGTCGAGGCGTGCCGACTGGAGCCGCGCCGCCTCCGCGCGCAGGCCTGGGACGTCCTCGAACGGGACGCCCCGCCACAGGTTGAGGGCCTCGCGCAGCAGGCCGACCGCCTTGGTGCGGTCCGCCGAGCGCGCCCGGGACACCAGGGCGTTGAACCGCGCCCAGTCCGAGCCCTCCTCGTCGAGGCGCACCACGTACCCGGGGCTCGCGGTGGCGATGACCGGGCCGAGCGACTTGCGCAGCCGGGACACGCAGATCGCGACCTGGCCGCGGGCGCTGGCGGGCGGCGCGCCCTGCCACACCGCGTCGATCAGCCGGTCGACGCTGACCACGCGGTTCGCGTCCAGCACGAGCCGGGCCAGCACGGCGCGCTCGCGCGGACCGACCCGCACGACGGACTCCCCGCGCACCGCGCGGACGGGACCCAGGATCCCGAGGGACACGTCCATCAGCGGCGCTCGATCTCGTCGGCCGCCCGCGCCGCGCCGCCCGACTCCGCGATCGCTTTCGCCATCCCCGCGCAGCGCTCGCCCACCGCGCCGTCGCCCATCACCGACTCGATGGCCGCGACCAGCGACTCCGCGGTCAGCTCGGCGGGATCGATCGACGTGCCGAGGCCGAGTTCGACGATCCGCCGCGCGGTCGGGCGGTCGAGGGCGGACGTCGGCACGCACACCAGCGGCGTGGCCGCCCGCAGCGCCTCCATCGCCGTGCCCATGCCGCCGTGCGTGACGCACAGCGCCGCGTGCTCCAGCACCGCGACGTGCGGCACCCAGCGGTGGACCTCCACATTGGACGGGAGCGGCCCCAGCTCGGCCGGGTCCAGCCCCTCGGCGACGGTCATCACCGCGTGCCACGGCCGCCCGCGGAACGCCTCGACGCACGTGCGGAAGAAGTCCTCGTGCTCGTTGAACACCGCGCCCAGCGACACCAGCACCACCGGCAGCCCGCTCGACGGCGGCTCCCACGCCCCCAGGAACCCCCGGTCGCCCACGCACGGCCCGACGAACGCGAACCGCTCGTCGAACGTCTCGCCCGCGTACTGGAACTCCCGCGGCAGGGTCACCAGGCTCAGCGGCGGCACCTCGAACCACAGCTCCGGCGGCGCCGCCTCGACGCCGTGCCGCGCGCACAGCTCACCGATGCGCCGCATGGTCGTCATCACCCAGGGCGGCATCTCCGCGGGCCGCTCGGACGCGGGCTTGTCCGGGTTGTACATCGCGTTGAGGTACGAGAAGTGCTCGTTGGACGCGAACACCGGGATCACCTGCACCGCGGGCACCCCGAGCTTGCGCGCCAGGACCCGGCCCGCGAACAGGATCGACGTGTCGTAGACGACGACGTCGGGGCGGTCCGGCAGCGCGACCTCGAGCATGGCGGCGCTCTCGTCGAGCAGCAGGTCCATCAGGTACCCGGGGTCCTCGGCGACCTTGAGGAAGTCCGCGTCCCGGTAGCGGGACTCGTAGGTGATGGCGGTCGCGCCCGCGTCGGCGGCGATGCCCGCCATGCTCGCGGCGGTCAGGTAGGTGACCCGGTGCCCGCGTCCCGCCAGCTCCGCCACCATGGCGAGGTTCGGGATGACGTGCCCGTGGTCGGGGTGGCACATGAACAGGAAATGCATTCGTTTCCCCTGGAATGCCCGTGGACGGTGCCGTCACGTTAGGTCGCACCGCACACCCCTACGCAACCCCTACAACCCGCGCCTGCGAACGGCCTACCGCCCGGTGCGCCCACAGCACCATCGCATGGGGTCTGACCTGCGTTGATAGGGGTTACCCCCTCCCCGGGACCCGCTTACGCTGACGCCCATGACCACTCTCGTCTGGGACTACACGCGCGAATACGAGGCCGAGCGCAAGGACATCCTCGACGCCGTGGAGACGGTGTTCTCCTCCGGACGGCTGGTCCTCGGCCCCAGCGTCGCGTCGTTCGAGACCGAGTTCGCCGCCTACCACGGCGTCGCCCACTGCGTCGGCGTCGACAACGGCACCAACGCCCTGCGCCTAGCCCTCCAGGCCCTCGGCGTCGGCCCCGGCGACGAGGTCATCACGGTGTCCAACACCGCCGCCCCCACCGTCTTGGCGATCGACGCCGTCGGCGCGACCCCGGTCTTCGTCGACGTCCACCCCGACACGTACCTGATGGACGTCTCCCAGGTCGCCGCCGCGATCACCCCCGCACCCGCTGCCTGCTACCGGTGCACCTCTACGGCCAGTGCGTAGATCTAGCGCCCTTGCAGGCCCTCGCGGACAAGCACGGCCTGCACCTCCTGGAGGACTGCGCCCAAGCCCACGGCGCCCGCCACCACGGCACGATCGCAGGCTCCACCGGCCACGCCGCCGCCTTCTCCTTCTACCCCACCAAAGTCCTAGGCGCCTACGGCGACGGCGGCGCCACGATCACCAACGACCCCGCCGTCGACGCCAACCTCCGCCGCCACAGGTACTACGGCATGGAAAAGACGTACTACGTCGTCGAAACCCCCGGCCACAACTGCCGCCTAGACGAGGTCCAAGCGGAAATCCTCCGCCGCAAACTAACCCGCCTAGACGAGTACATCACCGCCCGCCAGTCCGTAGCGGCCCGCTACGCCGACGCCCTAGCCGACACCGACCTGATCCTCCCCACCACCGCCCCCAACAACACCCACGTCTACTACGTCTACGTCGTCCGCCACCCGCGCCGCGACCACATCCTCGAGGCCCTCAAAGCCCACGACATCCACCTCAACATCAGCTACCCGTGGCCCGTCCACACCATGACCGGCTTCGCCCACCTGGGCTACCGGGAAGGCAGCCTCCCCACCACCGAGGCCGCCGCGAAGGAGATCTTCTCCTCCCGATGTACCCGTCCCTCCCCACCGACGTGCAGGACCGCGTAATCGAAGCCCTCCGCAGCATTCTCGGATGATGACACCATATGATCTCATCATCCCGATGATGCGATCATATGTTCAGATCATCTCGTTGCGACATGGCTGGATCATCCGGTTGAGGGGCTCGCGCGCACCGGCCCCCGGCCCTTGTCGGCCCCCGCCGCCCGCCCTCACCCTCCGCCTGCACCGCTCGCGCGAACTGGTCGGTCCCGGCCGCCGCCTGCCCCGGCCCCCGCCTGTGCCGCCCGCGAACTGGTCGGGCACGGCCCCGCCGCTTGCCCCAGCCCCCGCCTGTGCCGCCCGCGAACTGGTCGGGCACGGCCCCGCCGCTTGCCCCAGCCCCCGCCTGCACCGCCCGTGCGAACTGGTCGGGCACGGCCGCGCCGCCTGCTCCCGGCCCCGCCTGCACCGCCCGTGAACTGGTCGGGCACGGCCCCGCCGCCTGCCGCGGCCCCGCCTGCACCGCCCGCGCGAACTGGTCTGGCACGGTCGCCCCTGGCCAGCGCTGACCCCGGTCGCGGCCCCGCCTTTGCCGGCCCGCGCAGCCTGTCCCAGTCCCGCCTGCACCGCCGCGCGAACTGGTTGGACACGGTCGCCCAATTCCGGCCCCGGTCTCGGCCCGCCGCCCGCCCCAGCCCCGCGCTAGGCCCTGCTCGCACGACGCCCCTCAGTGCGTGGCTTCAGATGGCGTCATCATATGTTCGCATCATCCAGATGATGCGATCATATGCTCTGATCATCCGCGCGGGATCAGGCTGCGCAGGCACAGGACCAGGCTGCGCGCCTGGATGTTGACGTAGAAGCTGTGGCGCAGCAGTTCCTCGAACTGGTGCAGCGTCAGCCACCGGTAGTGCGGGTCGTCCGGGGCGACGTCCACATCGGACTCGACGATCAGGTACCGGTTGCGGGCGCCCAGGAAGCGTCCGCCCTCCTCGGACAGCACCGTGTCGAACCGGACGCGCGTCGAGCCCAGGACCTCGTCCAAGAACCGTGGGCGCACGGGCAGCCGCGCGTAGTTCTCCGGGACGCATTGGACCGTCGGGCCCAGTTCGGTCACGTCGGCATATCCGGGCTCGGTGCGTGCGTGGGTCAGCACGTGCAGCACGCCGCCGATTTCGCGCACCACGAACGCGATCACCCCGGTGCCCACCGGTTCGATCATTGGCTGCGACCACCCGGCGACCTCGCGCCCGCCGGCCTCGACCCGCACCCCGACCACCGCGAAGAAGCCGCCGCCGCGGTGGGCGATGCGGCCGTCGTCGTAGGTCCAGTCCGGTAGTCCGGCCAATGGTCCGCGGGCCACCCGCAGGTCGGTGTGGGTGCGGACCTCGGTGATCCAGCTCAGCACGTCGCCCAGGGTGTGCACGCTCGGCGCCGCCGGGTCCGCCGAGCGCACCAGGGCGGAGGTGAACTCGTCCACCGCCGCGGATCCCAGCGCCGCCCCCGCCCGGCAGGCACGCCAGCACGGTCCGCGCGTCCATGTTCACCAAGTCCGGAACCGCCATCAGCTCCGCGATCTGCCCCAGCGTCAACCACCGGAACCCTTCGCGCGCCTCGACCGCGTCCACCTCGACAACCATGTTCCGGTTGCGCTTCTGGTAGAACCACGCCCCCTGCTCCGACTGGCGGATGTCGATGATCACCCGGTGCGCCGACGTGTCCCGGAAGTACTCCAGGTACGGCACCTGCTTGCCCTGGTGCACCCGCGTGTAGTTGCTGCGCGTGGCCTGCACCGTCGGCGAGATCTGGAGCCCGTTCGGGTTCCCGGGCTCGTGCTTGGCCTGCATCAGGCAATGCAGGACGCCGTCGATCTCGCGCACCAGGATGCCCAGGATGCCGATCTCCGGCTGGTTGATGATCGGCTGCCGCCAGTGCGGCACCGGCGCGCCCGGCAGGTCGACGGCCAGCGACTCGACGGTGAAGAACTTCCCGGTGTGGTGGCGCAGGTTCCCGGTGCCCGGCTCGACCTCCCACCCGTCGAGCGCGCCCAGGTCGGCCCGCTCGACGCGCATCCACCACCGCTCGGCCAGCCCGGCGAGCCAGTCGAGCACGTCCTCGGTGCCGCCGCCGCGCAGCATCGACTCGGCCAGCCGCTCGACGGGGCTGCGTGTGGGTGCGGACACCGGGGCCTCCTCTAGTGGTGCGGCAGCAGGTCGGCGGCCAGCGCCTCGGCCAGCGTCGGCGCGGCCCGGTCGCGGTCGGAGAGGACCGCGTCGGCCGGGACCGGCAGGTCCAGCGCCGGGTCCAGCAGGGACACGGCGAGTTCGTCAGCGGGCTCGTAGCCCCGCGAGAGCAGGTAGCAGACGGTGGTGTCGGGCTCCAGCGCGACGAACGCGTGGCCCAGTCCCGCGGGCAGGTACACGGCCGCGAACCCGGCCAGCTCGACGCTGTCCCACTTCCCGAACGTCGGCGACCCGACCCGCAGGTCCACGACGATGTCGAGCACGCGCCCGCGCGGGCAGTGCACGTACTTCGCGCACCCCGGCCGCGTGCGCGCGTAGTGCACCCCGCGCGCGACGCCCTGCCGGGACACGCTCGTGCTGGCCTGGGCGACCGGGAACAGCTCCACCCCTACCGCCGCGGTGAACGCGTCCGCCTCGAAGGGCGAGACGAACAGCCCGCGGTCGTCGCGGTGGACCTCCGGCGCGAACGCCCATGCGCCGCCGACGGCGAGTTCCCGCGCTTCCACCTGCACAGCTTCGGGCTGGCCGCGGTACCCGGTAAACCCCTATGCGGACAGGTTAGGGTGCCCCTGCTGTCCTCTGTGGACGCCACAACGGCGGCGATCCCGTCGGTGAGCGGCACCCGCGCCCGCCAGCCCGTCACCGCGGTGAACGCCACCGGGTCGGCCACCAGCCCGCGCAGGTCCATCGGCCCGGCGTGCTCCGGCGGCGGTACCGACCGCACCGGCACCGGCCGCCCGCCGGTCCGCGCCGCCACGGCCAGCGCGACGCGCGAGAACAGCTCCCGCACCGACACCCCGACGCCGGACCCGACCAGCCAGTGCCGCCCCGCCAGCGCGCCCGGGTCGCGCACCGCGGCCACGAACGCCGCCGCGACATCGGTGACGAACACCAGGTCCCGCACCATGTCCCCGGCGCCCCACACGGTCAGCGGCTCGCCCGCCAACGCCCGCCGGACCATCGCCGACACGACGCCGCGGTCCAGCGGGCCCGGCCCGTACACGGTGGGCAGGCGCAGGCAGCACCCGCCCGCCGCGAGCGCGTACCGCTCCGCCGCGAGCTTCTGCCGGTCGTAGTCGTTGTCCGGCCCGTCGACCTCTCTGCCGTCGATGCGCTCCCCGGCGCCCGGCCCGACCTGCGACGTCGACCCGGCCACCACCACCGGCAGCCCGGTCGCCGCGGCCGCGCGGGCGATCCCGACGTTGACCCGCTCCGCCACGGCCGCCTGCGCCGGGTCGACCCGCCACGACCCGCTCCCGCTGTGCAGCACGAGCGACACCACGACGTCCGCGCCCGCGACCGCGGCGGCCACCGCGCCCGGCTCGGTCAGGTCCGCCCGCACCACCTCGTGCGGCGGGTCGCCCGGGTCCCGCGCGACGACCCGCACCGCGAAGCCCGCGCCCGCCAGCGCCGCGCTGACCGCGGACCCGACGAACCCCGAGCCGCCCAACACCGCGACGCGCATCAGAGGACGCGCACTTCCGGCACGTACGTGATCCACTTGCCGCCCGCGTCCCGGAACGCCCGCTCCTTCGCCATGATCTCCTCGGCGTGGTTCCAGGCGAACAGCAGCGCGTACGGCGGGTAGGGGTCGGCGAAGTCCGCGGGCGGCCGCACCGGGATGCCCGACCCGGGCGCCAGCCGGTGCTGCTTGGCCGGGGTCGTGTCGCAGATGAACTCGACCAGGTCCGGCCCGATCCCGCACAGGTTCGTGACCGTCGCGCTCTTGGCCGTCGCCCCGTAACCCACCACGCGCTCGCCGCGCTCGCGCAGGTCGGTCAGCAGCGCGACCAGGTCCGCGCGGATCTTCTGCACCCGGTTGGCGAACCCGTCGAGCACGACCCGCGACGCCAGCTCGGCCTCCTCGGCCAGCAGCGCGTCGACCGCGGCGGTCCTCGGCCGCACGCCCGGCCGGGCCAGCCAGTACCGGACCTCGCCGCCGTGCACCGCCAGCCGCTCGACGTCGACCAGCTCCAGGCCGTGCCTGCGCGCCATCTCGTCGACCGACCGCGCGGAGAACAGGAAGAAGTGCTCGTCGTAGATCTGGTCGAACGAGGTCTTCTCGACGATGTCGCCCAGGTACGGGTCCTCGAACACGAACACGCCGTCCGGCGCGAGCAACGCGTCCACGCCGCGCAGGATCGAGCCCATGTACGGGATGTGGCACAGGGTGTTGGCCGCGTAGATCACGTCGGCGGGCCCGTCGGCGGCGCGGATGTCGCGGGCGGTGGCCTCCTCGAAGAAGTCCTTGCGCACCCGCACGCCGTCCGCCGCGGCCAGGTCCGCGACGCCGCCGGAGGGCTCGACCCCGAGGTGCCGCACACCCGCCTCGGCGACGGTGCGCAGCATGGTGCCGTCGTTGCACCCCAGCTCGACGACGAACGGGTCGTCCGCGATCGCGATGAACCGCTCGGCGACGCCCCGGAAGTGCTCCCGCATCACCGCGGAGCCCCGGCTGACGTACGGGTAGTCCTCGTGGAACATGCGCTCCCGCGGCACTTCCTCCACGAGCTGCACCATCGAGCACGTCCCGCAGACGCCCACCGCGAGCCGGTAGAAGAACTCGGGCCGGGTGTCGTCGGGCCGCCGGAACGCGTCGGACAGCGGCTGGCGGCCCAGGTCGAGGAACTCCTCGACGGGGCCCGCGCAGATGCGGCACTCGGTGGTCATACGGCGGTCCTCCGGATGGGCGGGGTGGGTGCGGGTCCGGCGAGTCGGTGCGGCAGCTCCGCGCGGCTCTTGACGCCGAGCTTGCGGTACACGCGGGTCAGGTGCTGCTCGACCGTGCTCACGGTGATGTAGAGGGCGCGGCCGATCTCCCGGTTGGTGTGGCCGGTCGCGGCCAGCTCGGCCACCCGCCGCTCGGAGTCGCTCAGCTCGGTGCCCGGTAACGGTGTCGCGCCTGCCAGCGCGTCGGCCTCGCGCAGCAGCGCCGGGCGCTGCGCGGGCTCGCGGGCGGCGGCCAGCAGGCGCAGCGTCTCGCCGCGCACCCGCCGGTCGCAGGGCAGCCGGAGCTGCTCGCTGAGGTGCGCGTCGGCGACGTCGGGGCGGCCGAGCGCGAGGTTCGCCTCGGCGAGGCCGGTGCGCCACGGCACCAGCACGGGCAGGTCGACGCCCCACGCGCGCATCCGCTGCCCGCAGCCCTGGAAGTCGCTGATCGCGGCCAGCACCTTCCCGGTCGCCAGCAGCCCGCGCCCGCGCGCGTGGAGGTACCGCAGGCCGCAGAGGGTGTCGAACATCGCCTCCGGAACCCGCACGCGCATCAGGGAATCGACCACCGCGTGCCTGCCGAGCAGCGTGTTCGCGGTCATCAGGATCGACAGCGGGTACCCGACCGACACGCCCCAGCCCTGCGGCAGCAGCAGCCGCATCGCGGTCTCCGCGCGCGTCGCCGCGACGACGGTGTCCCCGCGCAGCAGCGCGATGTCGGCGACGACGGCCTCCACCATCGCGTGCCACGTCACCGCCCCGCGCCGCGCGGCCTCCGCGGACAGCCGCTCGCACCAGGCGGCGGCCTGCTCGACCGCGCCGGTGTGCACGAGGATCAGCAGCGCCGCCGCGACCATCTCCGGGGCGCTGTGCCCGGGCCAGCTGTTGCGCAGGATCAGCTCCGCGGCGGCCACGGTGTCCGGTGTGGACTTCCCCGTCCACACCCGGCCGAGCGCGCGGGCGGTCACCGCCCACGGGTCGTCGCCCTCGGCGGCCAGCGCCTCCGCGGCCTCCGCGACCGGCCCCAGGCCGTGGTACCACTGCGCGACCACCACCAGCTCCGCGGCGCGCTGCGGCGGCAACGGCCCGATCTGCCGCAACGCCCGCAGCGCCGTCTCCCGGTCCCCGGTCCACAGCGCGTGCCGCACCAGCGCCACCGCGTCCCGCGCGGGCAGCCGCCCCTCCCACAGCGCCGCCCGCACCGGCCCGACGTGCGCGTCGGCCGCCGACGGGTTCGTCCACCAGAGGGCGCGCACGAGCAGCCGGTTGACGTCCAGGCGCAGGTCGCCCTCGGCCCCGCGCAGCGCCAGCTCGAGCAGCCGCACCGCCGTCGCCGCGTCGTCCCCGGTCAACGCCTGCTCGGCGGCGTCGAGCAGCACCGGAACCGACCACGCGGCGACCACCCGGTCCGCGGCGAGCAGGTGCTCCGCCACCGCCGACGGCGCCGCCCCCGCTGGTACCGCAGTTCGGCGGCCCGCGCGTGCAGCGTCGACCGGGCCGCGGCGGGCATCCCGTCGAGCACCGCGGCCGCCGCGGCGGCGTGCCGGAACCGCCCGTCGGCCAACAGCCCCGCGCCGGTCAGGTCCGCGATGGTCCGTTCGGCGACGTCGGGCGTCGTCCCCGCGAGCCGCGCGACCAGGTCGGCGGGGAGCCCTCGCCCAGCACGGCCACGGCCCGGGCGACGTCGAGGAGGTTGGGTTCCCACCGGTGCAGGCAGGCGAGGACGGCGCGGCCGTAGCAGGGCCCGGCGGTGGTGTCGTCCGCGACGACCCCCGCGGCGAGGTCCTCGACCATGGCCTGCACGAGCAGCGGGTTCCCGCCGCTGATCCGGTGCCACGCCTGTCCGAGGTCCCGCCCCGGGACCAGCCGCGCGATCGCGGCGGCCGACAGCGGCGCCAGAGTGATGGAGTGGTGCTTCCTGCGCGTGATGTCCGCGTGGAACAACGGCAGCGTCGGCTGCTGCCGGTCCCACTCGGTCAGCGCGATGAGAACGCGAGCGGACGCCATCCGCCTGCGTAAGTACAGGATGAACTGCAACGACGAGCTGTCCGCGAACTGCACGTCGTCGACCCCGATGACGACCGGCTGCTCCCGCGACAACTCCAGCACGACCCCGCAGACCTCGTGCACCATCATCGCGCACCCCTGCCGCAACGTCCGCGCGTCGCCCCCGGTCTCCTCATCCGCCTCCGGCGAGATCAACCGCGACATCCGGTCCGCCACCGCGGGCGGCAACCCGGCCCCGTGGAAGAGCTGGTCGATCACCCCCGCCCGCAACGCCCTCTCCGCCCGCGACGCGGCGGCCGTGAGCACCAACGCCCCCTCACCCCGCGCGTGCTCGTAGAACTGGTTGAGCAGCTGCGTCTTCCCACTGGCCAACCCACCCGCGATGAGCGCCAACCGCCCTTGCCACGCCCGCGACTCGTCGAACAGCGCGATCAGCTCGGCGAGCGCGTCACCGTGGTCCGTTCGTACCATCGACGTCCCCCTTATGGCTTGTGGCCAGCAAGTCTCATATGGACGCTTTGGGTGATCTGTCGCTGGTTTATAGCACGGTTGTGGCCGGTTATGGGTAATGGATGAACTTACGAAATCAGAGAACGCGTGTACTCCCGGCAACGCCCTTTAGCACGTCTCCGCCGCAGGTGAGGGCCTTACGGCAGGATTTACCCAACGTTCTCCAACGGCATGGAGTGTTTGACGAATCAATGGCCGCACCCGTGCGCGAGTTCTGGTATGGGCGGACTAATCCAATACTCCGGAAAGGGTCTTCCGAAGAGGACCGTACCTTTCGCCGAGGAATCAGGCTTCGGACAACCGACCGCGCCAGAGGGCCAGGTTGTCGCGCGTGCCGACCGTGTGCGGGTGATCCGGCCCGAGGATCCGGACGCGGTCCTCCAGCAGGGCGGAGAAGTCCGCCACCGCCCCCGCGACATCACCCGCCTGCCCCCTCCAGTGCGCGAGCTGGTTGCGCGTGGTGAAGAGGTGCGGGTGCTCGCTGTGCAGCACCTGGGCCTGGTCGGCGAGCAGGGCGACGAGGGCGGTGACCGCTCCGGCCGCGTCCCCCGCCTGACCGCGCCAGTAGGCGAGGTTCCCGCGCGTGGTGAGGATGTGGGGGTGGCCGGGGAGCAGGTAGCGCATCTGGTCGTCGAGCAGTGCTGTCAACGCGGTGACCGCGTGGTCCGGACCGCTGGCCCGCCCCTGCCACAGCGCGAGGTGCCCGCGCGTGGCGAGGGTGTACGGGCTGCGCTTGCCGAGGAGGCGGACCTGGTCGTCGACCAGTGCGGTCAGCGCGGCGACCGCCTCGCCGGGGCCGCCCGCTCGTCCGCGCCAGTAGGCGAGGTTGTTGCGGGTGATGAGTGGGTGCGGGTGGTCGGGTCCGAGCGACTCGTGCTGCTCGTCGAGGAGTTGCGTGAGCGCTTCGACCACCTCGGCCACGTCGCTCACCCGGCCCTGCCAGAGCGCGAGGTTGTTCTGGATCACCAGGGTGTAGTAGTGGTCGACGCCCAGCTGCGTCGCGGCCGTGGCGTGCAGGCGGCTGAGGTAGGCCACCGCCGCCGACACCTTGCCCGCCTCGCCGAGGCTGCTCCCGACGCGCAGCAGCACGGGGTGGATCGGTTCCCACAGGGCGTTGCCCGAGAGCGCGACGAGGGTGGTCGCGTTGGCGCGGACCAGGCGGTTCAGCGCGGTGTCCCACCCGACGTCCGGCCACACCGCGAGCAGCGCGCCCGCGGCGGCCCACGCGGTGGTGGCGGCCTCGTCCCGACTGAGCTGGTCGCGGGTCACCAGCTGGACCAGGGTGTGCACGCGCACGGTGTCGTTCTCCTGGACGCGGGTGACCAGGCTGAGCCGGTGCAGCCGGGCCAAGCAGTCCTTCACCGTGTCCGGATCGATCGCCTTCTCGTCCTTGCCTCCTCGCAAGTACTCGCGCGCGGGTTCGCTCACGAGCACATCGCCCGGGATCCCGTTGGGGTCGAGGAAGCTCATCAGCGCCAGCAGTCTGCGGGCCAGCCCTGATGGTTTCAGCTCGTTCGCCCGTTCCATCGACATCGACCACGTGGTGGCCACGGTCGCGCCGGGGTCGTCCTGCTCCGGGAGGACCTCCGGCAGCGGTCCCCGGCGGTCGCGCCACCGCTCCAGGTACTGGGCGCAGGTCAGGCCCATGTCCATGACGTACTCGGCGGCCTGGCTGAGCGCGAGCGGCAGGTGCCCCAGCTCGGCGGCCAATTCGTCGGCCGCCTCCAGCCGCTCCGGCCGCTCGGCGAGCCGCTGCGCCAGGAACGCCGCCGACTCGGCCGCGGAGAACTCCTCCACGTCGACCACCCGGCGCCCCTCGGCGTCCAGCGCGGCGCCGCGCCACCGCGTGGTCGCCACGACGCGGCCCGACGCGGGCCACAGGTTCGCGAGTTCACCGGGGGCGCGGACGTCGTCGAGCACCACCAGCCACGGCCGGTCCGTGGACGCCAACCAGTCCAGCAGCCGCCGCGCACCCGCGTCCGGGTCGGCGTCCTCCACCCCGGTCAGGGCGGCCGCCACCCGCGCGTACTCCGCGACGACCTGCTCCCGCGACTGCGCGGGCACCCACGCCAGCACGTCGACCGCCCGCCCCAGCCACACCCGCTCGGCGAGCTCCGCGGCCAACTGCGTCTTCCCGACCCCGCCCAACCCGGTCAGCACCAGCGTCGTGACGCCCTCGCCCCACACGCCTTCCCGCGCCGACACCGGCAGCCGCGCCGACAACTCCCGCACCTGGTACCCCGCCGCCCGCACCGGCACCGACCCGAACCGGTGCGGCAACTCCACCCGCGTCGACCCACCGCCGCCGAACGACACCGAGTTGATCGTCTGCGCCAGCACGGCCGCCTCCACGGACCGCGCCGTGACGGAGTTGTCCGTGGGATCGCGCACCCGACCATGATCCCCGCCCGCCCGCCGCGGGGAACAGAGAGGAAACCCGCCTAGAACTGGTAGTACAAGAACGGGCTGAACGTCCCCGTGGCCACCAGGATCGCCGCCCACAGCATTCCCGGGACCATCACCGCGACCCGCAGCACCGACGCCGACCGCGTGCGCGACGACTCCAGCATCGGGCCCGTCACCGGGGAAGCGGGCAGGAAGATGACCGCCAACGCCACCAGCAGCGTCACCAGCGCCTGGTTGCTCAGCGCCGAATCGACCTCCGCCGTCAGCCCCGTGAAGTCCGGCAGCAGCATGTGCCCGATCATCACCAACGCCTGCCCGACGTCAGCGGCCCGGAAGAACACCCACCCGACAGTCACCAGCAGCAGCGTCAAAGCCCGCCGACCCAGACGGGCCCGACGCCCAGCAGGAGCGGCCTCCAGGCCGAACCCGCGCTCGATGATCAAAAGCGCGCCGTGGAACAGGCCCCACACCAGGAACGTCCAGTTCGCCCCGTGCCACAGCCCCGTCAGCACGAACACGATGAACAGGTTCCGGTACGTCTTCCCCGCCCCCGACCGGTTGCCCCCCAGCGGGATGTACACGTAGTCCCGGAACCACCGCGACAGCGACATGTGCCAGCGCCGCCAGAACTCCGTCACCGTCACGGACGAGTACGGGCGCGCGAAGTTCTCCGGCAGCCGGAACCCCAGCATCCGACCGAGCCCGATCGCCATGTCCGAGTACCCGGAGAAGTCGAAGTACAGCTGCAGCGTGTACGCCACCGCCCCCAACCACGCGATCGCGAAGGTCATCTCGCCCGCGGGCGTCGCGAAGCACTGTTCGACCACCGGGCTCAGCGAGTCCGCGATGATGACCTTCTTGCACAGGCCGAGCGCGAAGCGGGGAAGCCCGAGGCGATGTCGTCGAGGCGGTGGGTGCGCAGCTGGGGGAGTTGGTCGGCGATCTCCCGGTACCGCACGATCGGGCCCGCCACGAGCTGCGGGAACATCGCGATGTAGGTGACGAACGCGACCGGCTGGCGCAGAGCGGGGCGTTCGCCGCGGTAGATGTCCACCACGTACGAGATGTGGTGGAACGTGTAGAACGAGATGCCGATCGGCAGCAGCAGCTCGATCACGGGGAAGTCGCCCCCGAACAGCCGCATGAACCCGGCGATCTGCTCGGAGGCGAACCCGGCGTACTTCCACACCACCAGCACGAGCACGTCGAACCCGACGACGGCCCACAGCAGCGACCGGCGCCTGCGGCGGTTCGCGTCCCACTCGTCGGGCTCCAGGTACGGACCGGCGAGGAAGTTGACCACCATGCAGGCCAGCAGCAGCAGCGTGCTGGGGCCTGCGCCGACGGTGTAGAAGACCAGGCTGGCGACGGCGACGATGCCGTTGCGCCACGTGCGCGGGGCGGCCAGGATCGCGAGCAGCACCAGTGGCGTGAAGAACCACAGGAACAGCGGGCTCGCGAACGACATCCATCCTCTCGGGGACAGACTCTAGCCGCCGCCGATCCCCCATTAGGCGGATACGTACGGCCGGGCCGCCCGCAGCGCTCCCGCCCACCACCCGAGCTGGTCCAGCATCACCTTCGCGGCGCCCTCGGCCTCGGCGTCGAGGGGCTTGCCGTCGGCGCCGAACCGCTCCCAGTACCGGTCGAAGGACAGCATGTCGCGGACGGTCACCGAGTGCGTCTCGGCGAAGACCTGGCGGAGCTGCTCGACCGCGCGGGTGCCGCCCGCGAGGCCGCCGTAGGAGACGAAGCCCACGGGCTTGGCCGCCCACTCGGTGAGGTGCCAGTCGATGAGGCTCTTGATGGACGCGGGGAAGCTGTGGTTGTACTCCGGGGTCACGACGACGAACGCGTCGGCCTGGTCGAGGAGCGCGGTCACCGGCGCCAGGCCCTCGGGCCGCTCCCACGCGTCCCGGCCAGACGGCAGCTCCAGCGGCAGCGGCACCCCGGCGAGGTCGATGTCGTCGACGGCGAACCGCCCGTGCTTGCGCGCGACGTCGGAGAACCACCGGGACACCACCGGCCCGAACCGCCCCTGCCGGACGCTGGCCGTGATCACTGCGAGTCGAAGATCGGTCATGAACCCACCCTGACCCGGCTCGGGGGCCTAGGGAGACCGCGCTGAACCTAGCCCCCGCACGGCCACCCTCCGCCGCCCGCGCGCCCGTAACCTGGGGTCCGTGACCGAGCTGGGAGAGTTCCTCCGCACCCGCCGCGAGGCCGTCCGCCCCGCCGACGTCGGCCTGCCCGCGGGTCCCCGCCGCCGCACCCCGGGCCTGCGCCGCGCCGAGGTCGCCACGCTCGCGGGGGTCAGCGTCGACTACCTGACGCGCATCGAGCAGGGCCGCGACCGCCGCCCGTCGCCGCAGGTCCTGGGCGCCCTGGCCGACGCGATGCGCTTCACCGCCGAGGACCGCGCCCGCCTGCGCATGCTCCAGATCCGCGAGAAGGACGCCGCCCTCTGCCCCGGCGTCACCGAGGGCCCGAGCCGCGAGGTCACCCCGTCCGTCCGCGCCGTCCTGGACCGCCTCGACCCGGCGGTGGCGCTCAACCGCGTCGGCGACATCGTGGCGCACACCACGACGTACGACCGCCTGGCCCGCCCCATCGGCCTCCTCGACGACGGCAACGTCCTGCGCCACGCCTTCACCAACCCCGCCGCCCGCGCCGCCTTCCCCGACTGGGACCACCTCGCCGACCGCCACGTGGCCCGCCTCAAGGCCGACAACCACCGCACCGACCACCACGCCACCGCCCTCGCGGAGGACCTGGCGATCACCGCGGCGCCCCCTTCACCACCCGCTACCGCGCCCTCACGGCCCTGCCCACCCGCTCCGGCGTCGAACGCTGGTGCCACCCCGAGGCGGGCGACCTCACCCTGTCCTTCGAGACCCTCGACGTCCCCGAGTACGAGGGCCTGCGCATCGTCACCTACCTCCCCGCGGACGCCCGCACCGCCGAAGCCCTCACCCGCCTCTCCCACACCGGCCCCCTCCGCCTGGTCCGCACGTCGGGGGAGTAGCGGTGACGCGCTCCGACCTCCCCGCACGGGAGCCGGGCCGCTGGCCCGGGTTCGCGCTGGAGGTCGCCCGACCCGCGTCGCCCGGACTGCGGGTGGAGGTCGCGCACGGCCGGAAGCTCCTGCTGCGCCAAGCCGACAGGGTCGTGCTGCTGGGCCGTCAACGCCTCGGGTACTGGGGCGTCCACTACGCCCGGACAGGCCAGTACCGGTCGCCCCTGCCGCCCATCACGGCCGCGCGAGCACGGCTGATCCGCGAGACGAGCGCCGACGACCGGGCATGGCTGACATCGCGCGCACGGAGGGCCCCACACGCGCCTGGTTGCTCCGCGGCGGTGCGGCCGAATGGGACCGCCACGCCGCCGACTCGGGGTGGAGCCCCTAGATCCGCCCCGCCACTCGGCGGCGGCGGGCGGTCTCGGCCAGGACGACCCCGGCCGCGACTGAGGCGTTCAGCGACTCGACGTCCGCCGCCATCGGGATGGAGATCGTCGCGTCGCAGGCTTCCTTGACCAGGCGCGAGAGCCCGCGGCCCTCGGAGCCCACCACGACCACCAGCGGGGACGTCGCCAGCTCGAAGTCGTCGAACGGCAGCGTCCCGTCGGCGTCCAGCCCGACGACCATCAGGCCCTCGGCCGCGTACGCCCGCAGCTGGCGGGTCAGGTTCGTCGCCACCGCCACCGGCAGCTTCGCCGCGGTACCCGCCGACGTGCGCCAAGCGACCGCCGTCATCCCGGCGCTGCGGCGCTGCGGCAGCAGCACCCCGTTCGCCCCGAACGCCGCCGCGGACCGGATCACCGCCCCCAGGTTGCGGGGGTCGGTCACCCCGTCCAGGGCCACGATCAACGCGGGCTCACCGGTGTCCGACGCCGCGGCCAGCAGGTCGTCCGGGTGCGCGTACTCGAACGGCGGCACCTGCAGGGCGATCCCCTGGTGCATCGCCCCGGCCGTCAGCCGGTCCAGCTCCGGCCGCGAGACCTCCAGCACCGAGATCCCCCGGTCGGCGGCCATGTGCACGGACTCCTTGACCCGGTCGTCCGCGTCGATCCCGAGCGCCACGTACAGCGCCGTCGCCGGAACGCCGGCACGCAAGCACTCCGCGACCGGGTTGCGCCCGGCCACCAGCTCGTGCGCCTGCTTGTCCTTGGACCGCGCGGCGGTCTCGCGCTTGGTCGCCGCCGCCTTGCGCTTGTACGCGACGTGCCCGACGCGGTCCTCCGCCTTCGGGGTCGGGCCCTTGCCGCGCAGGGCGCGCCTGCTCTGGCCGCCGGAGCCGACGACCATGCCCTTCTTGGTGCCCGCCTTGCGCATCGCGCCCTGGCGCTTGGAGTTGCCTGCCACGTCTACTCGTCCTTCAAGGTCCACATCGGACCGTCGGGGGTGTCCTCGACGGTGACGCCCGCGCCCAGGAGGCGGTCGCGGATGGCGTCGGCGAGCGCGAAGTCGCGCTCGGCTCGGGCGCGCTGCCGCTCGTCCAGCAGCCCGCCGATCAGGTTGTCCAGGGCGGAGCGCAGGCCGCTGTCGGCGGTGGAGTCCGCCCACGACAACGGGTCCAGGCCCAGCACGTCCATCATGGACCGGACCGACGACGCGAACGCCCGCGCCGACGCGTCGTCACCGGAGTCCAGCGCCCGGTTGCCCGACCGGACCGCCGTGTGCACCTCCGCGAGGGCCGACGGGGTCGACAGGTCGTCGTCCATCGCCGCCACGAAGCCCGCGGGCAGCGCACCGAGGTCGACCGCGCCGGTCCGCGCGATCACCTTGCCGACGAACGACTCGACGCGCTGGTACGCCTTCTCCGCCTCGCCGAGCGCTTCCTCGCTGTACTCGATGTTCGACCGGTAGTGCGGCCCGACCAGGTAGTACCGCAGCTCCTGCGGGCGCACCCGGCGGACCATCTCCGGGATCGACACGGTGTTGCCGAGCGACTTGGCCATCTTCTCGCCGCTCATCGTCACCCACGCGTTGTGCAGCCAGTACCGGGCGAACCCGTCCCCGGCCGCCCGCGACTGGGCCTGCTCGTTCTCGTGGTGCGGGAAGATCAGGTCGATGCCGCCGCCGTGGATGTCGAACTCCGCGCCGAGGTACGCCGCCGCCATCGCCGAGCACTCCAGGTGCCAGCCGGGCCGACCGTCGCCCCACGGCGTCGGCCACGACGGCTCACCCGGCTTCGCGGCCTTCCACAGCGTGAAGTCGCGCGGGTCGCGCTTGCCCGACGCGCTCTCCTCGCCCTGCTGGACGTCGTCGAGCTTCTGCCCGGACAGCGCCCCGTACTCGGGGAACGACGCCACGGAGAAGTACACGTTCCCCGACGCCGCGTACGCGTTGCCCGAGGAGATCAGCCGCTCCATCAGGGTCACCATCTGCGTGATGTGCCCGGTGGCGCGCGGCTCGACCGACGCGGGCAGGCAGCCCAGCAGCGCGTACGCCTCCTGGAACGCCCGCTCGTGGGTCGCCGCCCACTCCCACCACGGCCTGCGCGGCGGCGGCCTTGGTCAGGATCTTGTCGTCGATGTCGGTGACGTTGCGCACGAGCGACACGTCGAGCCCGCCGTGCGCCAGCCAGCGCCGCAGGACGTCGAAGTTGAGGCCGCCTCGCATGTGGCCGATGTGCGGGACGCCCTGCACCGTCGCGCCGCACACGTAGATCGACGCCTTGCCGGGGGTGCTGGGCGTGAACTCGCGCGTGGAACGCGTCGCGGTGTCGTGCAGGAGCAGTGGCACGGGAACTCCGGGTGGTGGGGGAGTTGCGGTATAGCGACAAATGGTAGCGGGCGGTCAGCCCGCGACGCCGTACGCGGTCAGGGCGTTGACCAGCGAATCCGGCCGCTCGGTGGTGCTCACCGGCGCGACCCGGGCGAACCGGCAGCCCAGGGCGACCGCGGCGCCGTCGGCCTCCTCGCTGTCGCCGACCATCAGCACGTCGGCGGGCGCGACCCCGATCCGCTCGCAGGCGATCGCGAAGATCTTCGGGTCCGGCTTGACCACGCCCTCCTCGAACGACAGGACGTACGCGTCCACGTCGAGCCCGTGGTGGGCGAAGGTCGGCCGGACGTCCCACGCGATGTTGCTGAGCACCCCGACCGGCAGCCCCGCCGCCTTGACCCGCCGCAGCGCCTCCGCGGTGTCCGGGTACGGCGTCCACGACAGCGGGTCGATCATGCTGTTGTACAGCCGCTCGGCCACGCCCGGCTTCGCGTCGAGCCCGGCGGCGCGGTAGGCGGCGAGGTAGACCCGCCGGTGGGTCTCGGCGTCGAGGTCGCGGTTGTCCCAGTCGGCGCGCAGGTCGTCCGGCAGGTGCTTCGACGGGCCCAGCGTGAGCTGCACCATGATCTCGGCCTGCTCGTGCCCGTCCAGACCCGAGCCGTCCAGCCACGACACGTCGGGCTCGAGGCGGAACAGGGTGCTGGAGAAGTCGAACAGGACACCGCGGATCGTCATGTCACCCACGGTATACGCGCTCCCGCTAGCCGAGATCGAGGAGCAAAGCGGTTGCGACGGCCGCCACGCCCTCGCCGCGCCCGGTCAGCCCGAGCCCGTCGGTGGTCGTCCCGGACACCGACACCGGCCCGCCGACGGCCGCCGACAGCACCTCCTGCGCCTCGGCCCGCCGCTTGCCGACCTTGGGCGCGTTGCCGATGACCTGCACCGCGGCGTTGCCGACCCGCAGGCCCTCGGCCTCGATCCGCCGCCGCACCTCGGCCAGCATGTCGACGCCGCGCGCCCCGCCCACTTCGGGTCGCCGGTGCCGAACACCGCGCCCAGGTCGCCGAGGCCCGCCGCCGACAGCAGCGCGTCGCAGAGGGCGTGCACGGCGACGTCGCCGTCGGAGTGCCCCTCGCACCCGTCGACGCCGTCCCAGCGCAGGCCCACCATCCAGCACTCCCGGCCCGCCTCGACGGGGTGGACGTCCGTCCCGATGCCGACCCTCACAGCCCCTCCACCAGCACCTTCTCCGCGACCGCCAGGTCGTGCGGGGTTGTGACCTTCATCGCACTCGGGTGCCCCGCGACGGTGTGCACCGGGATGCCGAGCAGTTCGACCAGGCCCGCGTCGTCGGTCGCCGACACGGCCGACGCGTGCGCCCTGACCAGCGTCTCCACGTCGAAGCCCTGGGGGTTTGGACCACCCGCAGCGCGGAGCGGTCGGGTGTGTCGAGCACCACTCCTCGGCGTCGACCCGCTTCACGGTGTCCGCGACCGGCAGCACCGGCACGACCGCCTTGGCGCCCGCCGCGACCGCGTCGACCACCCGGACGACGACCTCGGGCGGGGTGAACGCCCGCGCGGCGTCGTGGACGAGCGCGATCCGGGCGTCCGGGACGACGGCCAGCGCGTGCCGCAGCGCGCACCCGACCGACGCCGTCCGGTCGTCGCCACCCGGGACGACGTCCACCGGCAGGCCGCTGACCAGCGCGGACACGGTCTCCAGCTCGTCGGCGGGGGCCGCGACGACAACATGCCGCACGCGGCCCGCGTCGAGCAGGCCGCGTACGGCATGGAGTAAAAGCGGTACGCCGCGGACCGGGACGAGAGCCTTCGGCATCCCGTACCCGAGACGTTCACCGCGCCGGCCGCGGGCACGAGCGCCACGGCCGAGTTCAGTTGTGCCACGGAGCGGACTCTAAGCGACCTACACGGTCGCGGCGGCCAGCACCTCGTCCAGCAGCACCTCGGCCTTGCCCTCGTCGGTGCCCTCGGCCAGTGCCAGTTCGCTCACCAGGATCTGCCGCGCCTTGGCCAGCATCCGCTTCTCGCCCGCGGACAGGCCACGGTCCTTCTCCCGCCGCCAAAGGTCACGCACCACCTCGGCCACCTTGTTCACGTCGCCCGACGCGAGCTTCTCCAGGTTGGCCTTGTACCGACGCGACCAGTTGGTCGGCTCCTCGGTGTGGGGAGCGCGCAGCACATCGAACACGCGGTTGAGGCCCTCCTGGCCCACGACGTCCCGAACGCCCACGATCTCGGCGTTGTCTGCGGGGACGCGGACCGTGAGGTCGCCCTGCGCGACCTTGAGGACGAGGTACTTCTTCTCCTCGCCCTTGATCACGCGGGTCTCGATCGCTTCGATGAGTGCGGCACCGTGGTGCGGGTAGACGACGGTCTCTCCGACCTTGAAAACCATGTGTCCTCTGCCCCTTTCGCTGGCTCCATCTTAACACGAGTCGCACTCCCGAACAGCTCGACCCTGAATCGGTCTTCGCAGGTCACAGGCCAGATGGGGGAACGGCCGGGGGTTGACAAGGCCCCTTCGGGCGTGCTCACCGAGGTCCCCGCCCCTTTGTCAAAATCTCCACAAAGGACGTGATCTCCACCGTGGTTTCGCCCACCACGCGCGGGCGCGAACGATTGCGGCGGCTACTCTTCGGTCCCGGAAGGCAGATTGGCAGCGACAACCGCAGGAGCCCACCCGTGAGCCGTGCACAGCAGAACTCGTCCGGTCGGCTGCGCCGCGCGTCCCTGGCCGCGGTCGGCCTGGCCGCGCTCCTGGCCACGACGGCCTGCGGAGCGGGGCAGATCACCCAGACCGACTCCCAGCTCCCGGCGGTCAACGGCGCGAACGCGGGCACCGGCGCCATCGCGGTCCGCGACGTCCAGTTCGCGTACCCGCACGAGGGCCACTACGCCAAGGGCGGCGAGGCCGTGCTGTTCGGCTCGCTGATCAACACCGGCGCCGCCGAGGACAAGCTGCTGTCGGTGAGCAGCCCGGTCGCGGGCCAGGTCGAGGTGACCGGCGACACCGCCCTGCCCGGCGGCGTGGCCCTGGCCATCGGCACCCCCGGCGAGGACTTCGCGCCGGAGGAGCACGCCGAGGCCACCACCACGACGACCACGGCCGCCCCGACCACGACGACCGCCGAGGGCGAGGCCACGACCACCACCGCGGCCCCCACGACGACCACCGAGGCGCACACCACGACCAGCGCCCCCATCGAGCTGGGCAAGCTGAAGATCGTGCTGAAGAACCTCAGCGAGGACCTCTACCCGGGTCGCGTGTACGAGGTCACCTTCGTGTTCGAGAAGGCGGGCTCGCTGACCGTCCAGCTCCCGATCGCCGCCCCGGCCGACCCGCGCGGCGCGTCCGAGCACTGATCGTCGGACCCGCTTTGTAACGTCCACCCGGTGGCGACCAAGTCGAGCTACCGGTGTGACGAGTGCGGCACCACCGCCGTGAAGTGGGTGGGCCGCTGCCCCGAGTGCCAGGCGTGGAACACCCTGCGCGAGGTGGCCGCGTCCCGCCCCGGGCGGGTGGCGGCGGGCGCCCCGAGCGCCCCCGCGCGCCGCATCGACGAGGTCGACATCGAGGCCGCCCGCGCCCAGTCCACGGGCGTCGGCGAGCTGGACCGCGTCCTCGGCGGCGGCCTGGTGCCGGGCGCGGTGGTGCTGCTGGCGGGCGAGCCGGGGGTCGGCAAGTCGACCCTGCTGCTGGAGGTCGCCTACCAGTGGGCGCGCGGCCCCGGCGGTCCGACGCTGTACGTCACCGGTGAGGAGTCCGCGGGCCAGGTCCGGCTGCGCGCCGAGCGCACCGGCAACGTCCACCCGCAGATGTTCCTGGCCGCCGAGAGCGACGTGTCCGCCGTGATGGGGCACGTCGACGACATCAAGCCCGGCCTGCTGGTGGTGGACTCGGTCCAGACCGTCTCCGCCCCCGACGTCGACAGCGCGGCGGGCGGCGTCACCCAGGTCCGCGCAGTCACGGCGGCCTTGGTCGCGCTGGCCAAGGAGCGGTCGCTGCCGGTCGTGCTGGTCGGCCACGTGACGAAGGAGGGCTCGATCGCGGGCCCCCGGGTCCTGGAGCACCTGGTCGACGTGGTGCTGATGTTCGAGGGCGACCGCCACTCCAGCCTCCGCATGCTGCGCGGGGTGAAGAACCGCTTCGGCCCGGCAGACGAGGTCGGCTGCTTCGAGCTGGTCGACCGCGGCATCGTCGACGTCCCGGACCCGTCGGGCATGTTCCTCAACCGCCACGACGTCGGGGTGCCCGGCACCTGCGTCACCGTCGCCATGGACGGCAAGCGCCCGATGCTGGCCGAGGTCCAGGCGCTCGTCGCCAGCACCCCGCTGAACACCCCCGCCGCGCCGTCAGCGGCCTCGACTCGGCGCGCGTGGCGATGATCCTCGCCGTCCTGGAACGCCGGGGCGGCGTCCGCCTGAGCGACCGGGACGTCTTCGCGGCGACCGTCGGCGGTATGAAGATCTCCGAACCGGTCGCCGACCTCGCGGTCGCCCTGGCGGTCGCGACGGCCGCCCGCGACGTGGCCCTCCCCGGACCTGGTGGTCCTGGGGAGGTCGGCCTCGCGGGCGAGGTCCGCCGCGTCGGCGGCGTCCGCGCCCGCTTGGCCGAAGCCCTGCGCCTCGGTTTCACCAAGGCCCTCATCCCACCCGACTGCGGCGACGTCCCCGAGGGGCTCCAGACCCGCATCGTGCGCGACTTGGGCTCGGCGATGAACAACCTCCAGGTGCTGCGCTAGCTCGCCGCGCAGCCCGCGACGGTGACCCCGCCCGACGGGCCGTTGCCGACGAACCCGAACGTCGTGCTCGCCGACGCCGCCAGCGCGCCGTTGTGGGCGGCGTTGGTGACGGTGGTCCCGCTGAGCGTGCCGTTCCACAGGCTGCCGATGGTCGTCCCGCTCGCCAGCGCGAGCGACACCTTCCAGCCGCGGGTGGCGGTGGTCCCGGTGTTCGCGACGGTGACCTCCGCCTGGAAGCCGCCCTGCCACGAGTTCAGGACGCGGTAGGTGGCCGAGCAGCCCGAGGAGCCGCCGCCGGTGGAGGTGCGGGCGGTCAGGGCCGTCGAGGCCGCCGACACGTTCCCGGCGGCGTCGCGTGCGCGGACGGTGTAGGTGTAGGCGGTATCCGCGGTCAGGCCGGTGTCGGTGTACGACGTCGACGCGACCGTCGCGACGCGGGTCGTGCCGCGGTACACCTCGTAACCCGACACCCCGACGTTGTCGGTGGAAGCGGTCCAGGACAACGCGATCGACGAGCCGGTGACGGCGCCGGAGGTCAGTCCACTGGGGACGGACGGCGCGATCGTGTCCGGGCCGGACCCGGAGTACCGCTGGTTCAGGCTGATCCCGGTCGTGCTCCCCGCGCCGCCGAGGGGCACGTCGTGGTCCAGGCTCACGAACTTGCCGTTGTGCGACCACAGAGCCGGCTTCAGGAGCGCGTACTTCTGCTCGTCCCACGTCCGCCAGTCGTCCAGGAGCAGGCCGCCCGTGTCGCCGGAGTTCGGGTTCAGCACCCAGAACGTCTGGTGCAGACCCTCTTCGACGATCAGGTCGCGCAACGCCGTCATCCAGCGGTCCTGGCGCTCGTCCTGGCCCAGTCGGCCGCCCCACTCACCGATCAGCAGCGGCGCGATGTCCTGCTCGTGGATGTACAGCCAGTTCGGACGCCACACGTCGGTGATCAGCGAAGCCTTGTCGAACGGCTTCTGGAACCACGGCTGGTCGAACACCAGCGGCCCGTAGTCGTGCGGCGAGTAGACGAGCTGGTCCTGGTTCGCTCCGAGGTTGATCGGGTGCTGGGCGACGCCGCGCAGGTTCCCGCCCCACCACGTGTAGTAGTAGTTCGGCGTCAGGTCGGGGTCGGTGTTCGGCGAACTCCACGTCTCACCGGGCCGCGGGTAGACCTCGACGCCCTCGCAGAGGATCAGCACCTTCGGGTTGATCGCCAGGATGCGCCGACCCGCGGTCTCGCAGACGTGCTTGAAGTTGTCCTGGTCGGTCGTGGAGTCCCACTTGGCGCGCGGCGGCTGGGTGGGCGTGCCGTGCGGCTCGTTCTTGACGTCCATCGCGACGACGGTGTCGTCGTCCTTGTAGCGGGTGGTGATCCACTCCCAGCCGCGGTAGAAGTCCTCGGTGGTGATCGTGCCCTTCCACCACACCGGGTGGATGTGGCCGGAGTTGTCGGCCTCGGCGCTGTGCACGTCGATCATGACCTTCATGCCGAAGCGCTCGCACAGCTCCAGGAAGTAGTCGAACACCTGGAGGTTGTTCTTCCCGGCCAGCTCCGGGTTCGCGTAGGTGTTGACGTTCGGCACCGCGGTCTGCCCGGCCCGCCACTCCAGCAGCAGCTGGGTCGAGATCGGCACCCGGACGATGTTGATGCCGCGGTCGGCCATCGCCTTGCTGATCTCGGTGATGTTGCCCGACCACAGCCCGTGGAACACGCGCTCGGTGGCGTTGAAGCCGAACCAGTTCGCGCCGGTGAGCCAGACCCGGTTGCCCGCCTCGTCGACGATCTGGTTGCCCTCGACGTGCAGCCAGTCCTGGGTGGGCGCCGCGGACGCGGCCGGACCCGCGGCGACGGCCGCCACGGCCGCCACCGCCGCGGCGAGCAGGGCCGCCGCTGTACCTCTGACCTTCATGGGACCTCGATCGCTAGGGAGTGTGGGAGCGCTCCCAAACGGGGTGAGTGTAGGAGCCCGCACAGCCCGCGGGCAACACCTCAGTAGTTGGTCCACTCCTGCCGCGAGTACCGCAGCACGACCGGGTCCATCAGCGTCGACGCCCGCACGTCCGCGGGCGCGCGCCGGTCCGGCGGGAACACCGCAGCCGCGGCCAGGCTCGACCGGTCCAGCGACCGCAGCGGCAGGTCGGGCAGGGTCAGCGCCGGCGTGCCCCGCCCGGCCAGGTGGAAGCCCCACTCGCCGAACGCGGGCACGCTCACCTGGTACGGCACGCTCGCCAGCCCCGCCTCGCGCAGCGACTCCGCCACGCACCAGAACGCGTGCGGCGCGAAGAACGGCGACCCGGCCTGCACGACGACCCGCCCGCCGTCGCCGAGGGCCTGTGCCACCAGGCCGTAGAACTCGACGCTGTAGAGCTTCGCGGTCGCCGTCGAGTCGGGGTCCGGCATGTCCACGATGATCACGTCGAAGTCGGCCCGCAGCGACCGCAGCCAGCTGAAGGCGTCCTCGGTGCGGACGGTCACCCTCGGGTCGGCGAACGCGTTCCCGTTGGCCGCGAGCAGCCGCGGCTCGGTGCGCGCCAGCGCGATCATCGCCGGGTCCAGCTCGACCAGCGTCACCGCCTCGACGTCCGGGTACCGCAGCACCTCGCGCAGCGCGAGCCCGTCCCCGCCGCCGAGGACGAGGACGTTCGCGTGCGGCCCCGCCATCGCCGGGTGCACCAGCGCCTCGTGGTACCGGTACTCGTCGACCGAGCTGAACTGGAGGTCGCCGTTGAGGAACAGCCGCACGTCCCGGTTCCCCGACAGCGACACCGACTCGGTGATCACGATGTCCTGGTACGGCGTCCGCTCCGAGTGCACGATCGGGTCCGCGTACAGCGCCTGCCGCGCGGTCACCTCGAAGTCCTCGGCCAGCACGTACGCCGCCCCCAGCACCCCGAACACCACGACCGCGCCGCCGAACAGCAGCGCCTTCCCGCGCCGCCCGATCTCCCGCCGGAACACGGTGAGGACCAGCCCCAGCCCGGCCAGCGCGTTGACCACCCCGACGACGATCGCGCCCTCGATCTGCCCGAACACCGGCAGCAGCACGAACGGGAACGCCAGCCCGCCCAGCAGCGCCCCGACGTAGTCCGCGGCGAACAGGTCGGCCACCGCCGACCCCGCCGCCTGCGCCCTGATCCGCTGCAACAGCTCCATCAGCAGCGGGATCTCCGCGCCGATCAGCACCCCGAGGATCAACGCCATCGCGATCAACGCGGGCGTGTAGAGGCTCAGCCACGCAAAAGCGGCGTACAGCAGCAGGACGCTCAGCCCGCCCAGCAGCGCCAGGACCAGCTCGATCAGCGCGAACGACACCGCCGCCCGCCGCTGGAGCGGCTTCGCGACCAGCGCGCCGATGCCCATCGCGAACACCATCAGCGACAGCACGATCGACGCCTGCCCGACGGTGTCGCCGATCAGGTACGACCCCAGCGCGACCAGCGCCAGCTCGTAGACCAGCCCGCACGCCGCGCAGAGGAAGACGGTGGCGAGCAGCGCGACCCGCGCGGGCCGCGCGCCCGGCCCCCGGTCACGTGATCGCGGCGGCGATCACCACGGCCACCACGAGGTGCGCCACCGCGGACACCCACACGCCCGGGTGGTGCTCCTCGGCGCAGATCACCTCGCCGAGCTTCCCCGGCGTGAGGATGTCGATGACGATGAACGCGACCGCCATCAGCGCCAGCCCGAGCAGGCCGTACACGGCGGTGTTGAGCAGGCCGACGCCGAGGTTGTCGTCGCTGGTGATGATGGCCGTGGTCAGGATGACCCCGACGCCGAGCAGGCCCGAGCACAGCAGGATCGAGGCGTTGCGGTTGCGCTCGACCCAGATCAGGTCGGCCAGCTTGCCCGGCGTGGCGACGTCGACCAGGACGTAGCCGAGGGTCATCAGGACCAGGCCCGCGCCGCCGTAGGCCAGGGTGCCCAGCAGTCCGTTGAGCAGTTCGGACACGGTTCGCTTACCTCGCTTCTGCGCCGCGCTTGCGCACGATCAGGCCGATGATGAGAGAGAGCACGGCGATCCCGCCGATGATCCCCAGCGCGATCAGCGCGCCGGAGTAGTTGCCGACGAAGTCCGACCCGGGCCGGGAGATCGCCGTCGCGGGCTCGTCCGCCGGGTCCGCCAGCGGCAGCGCCTCGACGACGCCCTGTTCCGCCATGAGCAGCGGCAGCGCCAGCGCGCCGAGCCCGATCGTCGCGGTCGGGTCGTTGATCGCCGCCTCCCGCGTGACGCCCATGTACTCCAGGTCGGTGGAGTACGGGATCTTGCCCACCAGGTCGTCGGACTTCGACACGTCGATCGTCGCGGAGTCCTCGGACTCGCTGGTCGCGGGCGCGTAGTCGACGATGATGTCCAGCGACACCCACCGCGCGCAGCTGCTCGCCAGCACGCCCGTGCCCCGGCTGGACCCCTCGGTGACCACGGTGTTCGAGCCGTCGCGCAGCGACCAGCCGTAGCAGATGCCGTGCGCCTTCTCGGCCTCGGCGAGGCGGTTGACGAGGTCCGCGGCCTCCTGCCCCGATGGCGCCGCGATGGTGGTGTCGTTGTCGGAGGAGTCGAACCAGCCCTCCTCCGCGCCGCCGAGCACCACGCCCAGGCCGATCATCAGGAGGATGACGACCCAGACCAGGCAGCCGCACCCCTTGCCCGGCTTCTTCTGCTCCCCTGCGGCGTTCTTCTGCTGCCCCGGGTTCTGCTGGTCGGTCACTTGCCCGCCCCCGGTCCGCGGCCGCGGAAGGACTCGCCGTGCCCGGACGTCCAGCCCCAGTACCCGCCGACGTGCGAGTGGTAGCGCCGGTAGGCCCGGTCGACGTCGTCCACGCGGATGACGCTGCCGCCGTTGTGCGGCCGGACGAGGACCATGTCGTCGTTGTAGCGGAGGTACACCCCGCTGGCGTCGGCGTACTGCGAGACGGGCTTCCACGCGCCGACGATGGTCGAGGTGACGACGCTCGGCGCCGCGGTGCTCGTGTAGGCGATCTCGTCGTCGAGGTCGAGGGTCGCGGCGCGGGTGTAGGTGTCGTCGACGTAGTCGCGCACGGACGTCCCGCGGGCGATCACGATGATCGCGATGATCGCGGCGATGCCCGCGAGCAGGCCGGAGATCCAGAACCAGGTCTTGGGCTTGGTGGTCGTGCTCATCCGGTCGCCGCCGGGAAGATCTTGACGTCGTAGGTGGAGAGGAGGGCGCCCGTCGAGGCTTCCCAGGGCGCGTCGCCGTAGGACTCGAAGGAGAGGTAGGTGTCGTCCGGGCCCTCGTAGTCGTGGTAGCGGACGGTGCCGTCCTTGAGGCCGGTGGTCGCCTCGGTGCGGACGGTCGCGGTGCCGCTCTCGTCGGAGCGGTAGGTCGCGCCGTCGAGGGTGAGGGTCTTTGGGCCGGGCTGGAGGTCGGTGTCGGCCTCGGTCCAGACGATGAGGACGAGGTCGGGGTCCTCCTCGACGGAGAGCCAGACGCGGTCCTCGGTGGCGGTCTCGAGGAGGTGCTCGGACCAGGTCCAGCCGCCCTCGTCGCAGCGGAGGGAACCGCGGACGGAGTAGGAGACGCCGCGCAGCTCGACCAGGTCACCGGCTTTGAGGGAGCGGGGGTCGCCGTAGACGGCGTGGTGGTCGTCGTCGGCGAACGGGTCCTTCAGGGACGGCGGCGGTGGCTGTTGTTGGCGTTTGCGCAGGACAAGCCCGGCGATCAGGGCGCCGACTGCGGCGGCGACCACGATCACCAGGACGACGGTGAGCCCGTCCACTTGCGACCCCCTACCCGGTTGGCTGAATCAGCCCGGGACTGTAGGGGATGGGGGTCAGAGCCGGTGGAGGAGTGTCCGAATCGCGACCAAGGGCACAAGGAGGACGCCGCCACCGGGGTTCTTGGAGTCACGCACCGCCGCCCGCTCATCGGACACGGCCAGCTCCACGCACTGCCCCTGACCCGTGCTCCGGCTGCTCTTGCGCCACTTCGCCGTGCTGAGGTCCACAGCGCCTCCCGGTGATCACTCGTACTCCTTCTGCATCGTAGTGATCATCTCCCGGGAAGTCTCCACGTCCGCCGCCGCCTTCCGCAGCCGGTCGAACGCATGGTTGTACTGCTGGATCACCGGCAGCTCCTCCGGGTAGATCGCCCCGTTGAAGTCCTCCAGGTACAGCAGCGTCCCCTGCTCGGGCAGGCGCAGCAGCGTGAACCCCCTGGGCACCACGAACGCCTCGTCGTCGTCCTGGGTCGGCACCGGCCGGAACGGGATGATCCGCAGGTCCACGTTGCCCCGCATCGAGAGCCAGGCCAGCTTCTTGAGCTGGCCCGCCATGATCTCGTCGTCGCCGATCACCCTGTGCAGGACGGTCTCCAGCATGATCACCTCCAGGTGGGGCCCCTCCGCGAGCACCTCCTGCCGTTCCATCCGCTGCTCCACCTGCCGGTCGATCTCCGTCCGGCTCGCTTCCGGGGTGCGCGCCTGCATCAGCATCCGGGCATAGGCGTCGGTCTGGAGGAGGCCGGTCACCACCTCGTTCTCGTAGATCGCGATGTGGGTGGCCTCCGCCTCCATCGCGAGGAAGCGGCGGAACCAGTGCGGCACGGTGTCCAGGTAGGGGTTGCCGCGCCGTCTCCCCTTGGTGGCCGCGTGCAGCCGCAGCACCTCGGCCACCGCCGACTCGCCCGCCCGGTAGTGGTCGATCAGGGTGATCAGGTCCTCCTGCTTGATGCCCTGCTTGCCGGTCTCCACCCGGCTGATCGTGGCGTTGGACATGCCGATGACCCGGCCCGCCGCCATCGTGGCGATGTTGCGTCCCATGCGCAGGGAGCGGAGCAGCAGGCCGAGCTGAATACGCGCGACAACGGGATCGGTGGGGGTCATTCTTCAATGGTTGGGAGAATGTCGCCGGAGAACAAGTTTGATCACCCTATCGTGTAATAGCGCAAACACTGCACTCGGCTTGTAGCGTTAAGTCGTCCCCATCGAGTTCCACCGTCCGTTGAGCGCCGCTCGCCCCGGAGCGTGCGACGCGGACTTCCTTGGCCCGCACCGGCTTCCGCCTCCCGCCGGTGCGGGCCTCTCCCGTCTGAGGGGTGACTGCTTACGTGTCAGAAATCGGGTGGATGGCCGGAGTTTTCCGGCAACGAAAGCATTGGGTAAGCGTGCTTACCCGTAAGTTCGAACATGAGTATGGGACCACTTATTACGGCGAATGCGGGGCGCCTTGTCTCGACGCGCACGAACTCAAACGGCTCTGGTGGAGCTGGGACGTCTGCGCCATCTGCGCGGCCACGGTCTACCCCGACGTCGAGTGGTGGTCGGGGCCGTTGCAGGACACCGTCGTGCACGCGCGCACGTCCGACGTCCTCGCCGTGTGCGGGTCGCTGCTGGCGGCCGAGGTCCCCGACCTGACCAGGCGGCACGACCTCTCGGCCTGCCGCCACTGCCTGTCCGACCTCAGCGGGGGATGAGGCCCCGGTGCATCTCGTAGATCCGGCCGGACAGCGCCCGCCGGTCCGCGGGGCCGACCATCACCCGGTCGCCGGGCAGGGACAGGTTCAGGTACCGGCCCTGCACGGTGTCGGCGTAGCGCAGCGGCTGCTGCACGGCGATCCGCCTGCCGGTGTGGTCCCGCACGGCCGTGTAGAGCTGTCCGCCGCCGGAGGTGGGCAGCTCGGTGATCCGCTGCAGCTCCCGCACCTCGGGCGGGGCCTGCCGCGTCCCGACGCCCGACGCCGTCCGCTGCCTGCCGCCCGCGGAGTTCCGCACGTCCTCGGTGAACACCGTGATCATGTGGCCGCGGCCCGGCGGCACGTCCGGGGTCTGGGCGACCAGCGCCTCGGCGGGGGCGTCCGGGTTGGCGGGGGCGATCGTCACCATGCCCTCGTCGCGCATCACCAGCAGGGCCGTCCGCCCGGACACCGCGACCAGCACGCCCGCCGTCTTCTTCTGGTGGCTGATCCACCCGTAGAACTCCGCGCGCGGCGTGCACAGCATCGCCAGCACGGCGACCATGTCCGCGTCGACCCGCCCGCGGCCGTCGATCCCGCCCGCGCGGGCCAGCTCGTCGCGCGCCATCTGGTTCGCCTGGAAGTCCTCGTCGCGCGGGAACCACATCGACTCCGGCGCGATCGTCAGGTGGAGCTGCCCCAGCCGCTCCGCCTTGACCGTCCGCGCAACGGTATTGACCGACAGCTTCAGCGGCCTGTCCAACACCTGCAACGCCCCCATCCGACCCGGTTACCCGGCCAAACCTAGCGGTGGGCAGGCGCCGCGTCGCGACACCTGCCCACCGACCGCTCCTGCGCTCGCTCGCCGATCACGGGCGGCGCGGTCACCCGGTCGATCCCGGCAGCGCGCCCGAGACCGACCGCTCCGCGCGTCCTACTCGCCGATCACCGGCGGCGCGGTCATCTGGTCGGTCCCGAACAGCGCGTCCGGGTCGTCCTCGACCAGGAACGAGGCGCGCGTGTGCTCCTCGTCCTCGCCGCCCTGGCCGCGGGCGCCCCCGCCCGCGCCCATACCGCCGCCACCACGACCACCGCCGCCCGCGGCACCGCCGCCCATGCCCCCGGCGCCCATGCCGCCCGCGCCGAAGCCACCGCGCCCGGCACCCGGCCGCCCGTCCTCAGCCCCCATGGCCATCCCGGCGCCCGGCCCGAACCCGGACCCGCCAGGCCCGCCGCGCAGCCCGCTCGACCCGCCACCGGGCCCGTACGGACCACCGCCACCCGGCGGACGCCCACCCGGACCACCACCGGGCCCACCGCCCGGCCCGCCACCCGGCGGACGCCCACCCGGCATCCCCGGCGGCCTGCCACCCGGCCCGGTCGGCCCGCTCCCCGGCGGCCGCGTCCCCGGCGGGTACGGCCCACCAGGCGGGTACGGCCCCCGGGCGGGTAAGGCCCACCCGGCGGATAGGGCCCACCCGGCGGGTACGGCGTCGGCGTGGGCGTCGGGACCGGCTGCTGGTTGCCCCCGGCGGCGGCTGCCACCCACTGGGGTTCGTCGGGTCGTAACCGCTCGGGTTGGTCGGCGGCTGCGTCGTCCCGCTCGGCGGCTGCGTGGTCCCGGAGCTGCCCGGCGGCCGGGTCACCTGCTGGCGCCCGTCGTCGCCGTCGCCGTCTCCGGTGCCGTCGTCCCCGCCCTTGTCGCCGCCGATGACGATCTGCGAGTTGTCCGGCTGCATCTGCCCGTAGGTCTTGGGCATGTTGTCGCCGTTGTAGAGGGACGCGGACTCGTAGGCCTGCATCACCTGCACGTTGTTGTCGTTCGCGTTGCGGTTGGCCTGCACCTGCTGCTCGTAGGTGTCACTGGCCCCACCGAAGCTGGTGATGTTGTCCCAGAGACTCGGCTCCTCGGGCACATCCGGGATCGGCTGAACGCGGTTCTTGGCGTCGTTGTACGACCCGACCTGCCGGTTGCTGAGGTCGTCCACGGTGCTCAACTCGGGCTGCGCGAGTTCGTGCTCAACGGCCAACGGCCCCGCCCCACGCTGAGCGGCGCCCGCGGCGTCACCCTGCCAGTAGGACTCCATCTTCGACGTCAGCTGCCGAATGTCGAGCGCATGCTGCTCGTACATGAGCGACGCTTCGCGGATCAGGGTCGCCGCCTCGGCCAGCCCTTCACCACCGCGGCCGTTCTTGAAGTTCTCGTAGATCGCTTGGCCGCTCATGCACTGGGTTTGGAAGACCACGCGATCAGCCCCCGTTCTTCAGCGTCTCGATGACCTTGCCCGCGGCCTCCTCGGCCATGTCGCAAGCCTTGTCCCCGGCGAACTCGACCTGGGCGTTGAACACGAGCTTGTCCTGGATCCCGACCATGATGTTGCAGGTGCCGCTGCTCCGGCGGTCGGAGGCGTCACCGAACACAGCGGGGTAACCGGCGACCGTGGTGGGCTCGAAGTACTCCCACTGGCCCTGCTCCTTGCCCCGGTAGATGTCGGCCATGCCGTTCTCGTTGGGCGTGAGGAAGCCGACCAGGTAGGTGACGGTCCGGTCGTCCTTGTACCAGTTGCAGTAGGGGCCGAGCTTCTCGAAGTCGCTCTTGTCGGCGGGCCGCGGGTCTTCGAGCCCGAGTTCCTGCTGCTGCGCGGAGGTCAGCGCCTTGCACGGTTCGGAGAGCTGCACGTCCGCCTTGAGCGGGTTCTCCACCGGGGGCGCGCCGAAGTCGTCCCCGACGGCGACGTGGCCGTCGTGGTGGGCGCGCCGGTGGGGTCGCCCCGCCGGGCGTGGGGGTGGGGCTGCCCGACTCCGTGCAAGCGGCGAGGCTGAGGGCGCAAGCCGACGCGACGAGTGCTCGCTTCACCAGGGTGGACATCGTGTGTTCAGGCTCCATCCGAGCGGTTGACGGCAGCGGCGTTGTCGCTTTCCGTCCCGGCGTAGTCGGTGCGGGCGGCTTTCAGCTTCTTCACGTACGCGTCGGCGTAGTTGCGCATGCTCACGTTGTGGTCGATGGCGGCGGTGATGCTCTCGAGCGTCGCCTTGGCCTCGGACCGGCTCGGCATGTCGTTCGCCGGCGGCTGCACGTGTCGCGACGCCTGCTGGAGCTTCTGCCTGCTGATGTCCATCTGCTCGACCAGCGACTCCCACTGGCCGATCAGCGCGTCCAGCTCCGCGAGGCTGCTGATCTCGAACTTGCCGCCCGCGCCACCCCCGCCCGACACGTACGCGTTGCGTGCGGCGTCGCCGAAGAAGGGTAGGGCGTCCAGCAGGTTCACGATCGCCACCTGGCCATCGATCTGCTGGTCAGAGCCCGGTGTCTGCTCGGTACCGGTCCCGTCCGGCATGGTGCCTCCCCATCAAGCACACGTATCCGCCCGACAGGTTACCTACCGGGCGCATCGGGCATGGCACCTTCCGTCGAACTCACGCCGACAGGAGCTGCGCACACCTGATAAGACCTAGATGCGAGTAGGCCTGCGGATGGTTCCCAAGTGAGCGCTCCGCCACCGGGTCGTACTCCTCCGGGAGCAATCCGGTGGGACCGGCCGCGTCGACGATCTGGGCGAACAGGTCCTCGGCCTCCGTGCGGCGGCCGGTGAGCAGGTACGCCTCGATCATCCACGCCGCGCACAGGTGGAAGCCGCCCTCGTCGCCCGGGAGGCCGTCGTCGCGGTGGTAGCGGTACACCGTCGACCCGGAGCGCAGCTCGGCCTCGGTCGCGGTGACGGTCGCCTGGAAGCGCTCGTCGGTCGGGTCGATCAGGCCGACCATGCCGATGAGCAGCGTCGCGGCGTCGAGGTCCGTGCCGTCGTACGCCGTGGTGAAGGAGCGGACCTCGTCGTTCCAGCCGTTGGTGAGCACGTCGGAGGCGATCTCGTCGCGCAGGGGCTCCCACGTCGGGTCCAGGGAGCGGCCGTACGCCTTGCCGAGCTTGACCGCGCGGTCGATGGTCAGCCAGCACATGACCTTCGAGTACACGTGGTGGCGCGGGCGGTGGCGCTCCTCCCAGATGCCGTGGTCGGGCTCGTGCCAGCGCCGCGCCACGGCCTCGGCCATCGCGCAGACCATGCGCCAGTCGTCGTCGGTCAGCGAGCCGCGGACCTCCGACAGCGCGGCGACCAGGTCCACGACCGGGCCGAACACGTCGAGCTGGACCTGCTGGTTCGCCAGGTTGCCGACGCGCACCGGGCGCGAGCCCGCGTACCCGGGCAGCGTGTCGATGACGGCCTCGGGCGGCAGCGTCGTCCCCGCGATCGTGTACAGCGGGTGCAGGCGCTCCGGGCCGGGCAGGGTCGCCAGTACCGCGTGCAGCCAGCGCAGGAACGCCTCGGCCTCGGCGGTCGAGCCCAGCGAGACCAGGGCCTTCGCGGTCATCGACGCGTCGCGCAGCCAGCAGTAGCGGTAGTCCCAGTTGCGGATGCCGCCGATCTCCTCCGGCAGCGACGTCGTCGCCGCGGCCATGATCGCGCCGGTCTCCTGGTGGCAGAGCCCGCGCAGGGTCAGCGCAGACCGGGCGACCAGGTCCTTCTCGACCGGCGGCAGCACCAGCGTGTCCAGCCAGTTCGACCAGTACGACCCCGCGACCGCCTTGCGCTCCTCGAGCGGCACCGGGTGCGGGTCCAGCTCGTCGGTGCCGCAGCGCAGCTCGAACACGACCGGCTGGTCCGGGGTCAGCTCGACCCGCGCCCGGGCCGTGTCGTGCATGCCGTCGGACAGGATCTCCCAGGCGACGCCGGGCGAGCGCAGCGCGATCGGGTCACCGGTGCCCTGGACGAGCAGGCCGTCCTCGCGGGCCTCCAGCCGGACCTGCACCTGCCCGAACTCCGGCCGCGGCGCGAACTCGACCAGCGCGGTCGTGTTGCCCGACAGCACGCGGGTCAGGTCGGTGCGGAACGGCTCGGCGTCGTTGTCGAGGAAGTCGGTGACCAGCAGCCCCGACCAGCGGGTCTCGACGGTCATCGTGCCCGGCAGGTACCGCTGGCCCAGCGGCAGGCCGCCGCGCTCGGGGCCGACGGTGAAGTGGCCCGCGCCCGGGCCGCCGAGCAGGTCGGCGAACACCGACGCCGAGTCCGGCTCCGGGTGGCACAGCCAGGTCAGCCGGGCGTCCGGGGTGACCAGGGCGACGGAGCGCTCGTTGGCGAGCATCGTCAGCCGCTCGATCGGCACCGCCTGCTCGCCGTACAGCCACGCGCGGCGCTCCTCCAGCAGGAACGCCAGCACCGTCGCCACGCTGACCGGGTCGTCGATGCGGTAGGCCGCGAGGGTGTCCCCGGCGCCGACCTTGATGCCCAGGTCCGGGCCGCTGATCCGGGCGAACGCCTTCTCGTCGGTGACGTCGTCGCCGACGAACACCGTCGCGGTCGCGCCCGCCTGGTGGCGCAGGACGTCGAGGGCGTGGCCCTTGTCGGTCTGCACGACCGCCAGCTCGATGACCGCCTTGCCCTCGGTGACGTGCACGCCGTCCCAGGTGCACGGGCCCTTGCGGACGTCGGCGAGGACCCGCTCGGCGACGTCGGCGGGCGCGCGCCGCACGTGCACGGCGATGCTCGCGGGCTTGGTCTCCAGGTGCACGCCCTGCGCGCCGTCGACCAGGATGTCCAGGTCGGCGTGCAGGCGGCGGTGCAGCCTGCGGGCGTCGGCATCGAGCGCGTGCACGAAGCCCACGTCGAACTCCGAGCCGTGCGAGCCGACCAGGTGCACCTCGGACGGGAGCCGGGACAGCGTCGCCAGGTCGCGCAGCGCGCGCCCGGAGATCACCGCGGCCGTCGTCTCGTGGAGCCCCGCGAGCGCGCGCAGCGCGTGCACGGACTCCGGGAGCGGGCGGGCTTGCTCGGGGTCCTCGACGATGGGCGCGAGCGTGCCGTCGTAGTCGCAGGCGACCAGCAGGCGAGGAGTGCGGGCGATCTGCACGATCGCGCGCCGCACCTCGGCGGGGAGGGCCTCGGCGGTCAACGCCTTCTCCTTGGGGATGCAGTGCGGGGGCGGTGGGCTCGGTTACTGGTTGTGGTCGGGGTCCAACGCGTCCAAGAACGAGCGAGCCCAGCGGTCGACGTCGTGGGTCAGCACTTGACGCCTCAGAGCGCGCATCCTACGGCGACCCTCCGCTGGATCGATCGTGAGGGCAGCGTGCATGGCGTTCTTCACGCCGTCAAGATCATGGGGATTGACGAGGAACGAACTCGTCAGTTCTGCGGCGGCGCCTGCGAACTCCGAGAGCACAAGTGCGCCTCCGAGATCATGTCTGCACGCCACGTACTCCTTGCACACGAGGTTCATGCCGTCCCGCAGCGGCGTGACGAGCATGACGTCGGCGGCCGAGAAGAACGCCGCCAGCTCCGCCCGGTCGACCGACTGGTGCAAGTAGTGCACCACCGGGTGGCCGACGCGTGCGAACTCTCCGTTGATGCGGCTGACGGTCAGCTCGATCTCGTCCCGCATCCGCTGGTAGTGCTCGACCCGCTCCCGGCTGGGGGTGGCGAGCTGCACCATCACCACCTCGGACGGGTCGATCCGGCCCTCGGTGAGCAGCTCGCGCAGCGCGTGCAGGCGCAGGTCGATGCCCTTGGTGTAGTCGAGCCGGTCGACGCCGAGCATCACCTTCTTGGGGTTGCCCAGGTCGGACCGGATCTGCTGGGCGCGGTTGATCGTCTCCCGCTTGCGCGCCAGGGTGTCCAGCCCCGCGGAGTCGATCGAGATCGGGAACGCGCCGACCCGCACCGCCCGGTCCCCGAGCTGGATGACACCGGGCCGCGTCCGCACCCCGACCGCGCCGCGGGTCGGCTCGAGCCCGAGCAGCCGCCGCGCCAGCCACAGGAAGTTCTGCGCCCCGCCCGGCCGGTGGAACCCGACGAGGTCCGCCCCGAGCAGCCCCTGACGATCTCCGCGCGCCACGGGAGCTGCATGAACAGCTCGGTCGGCGGGAACGGGATGTGCAGGAAGAAGCCGATCCGCAGGTCGGGCCGCTCGTTGCGCAGGATCGCCGGGACGAGCTGGAGCTGGTAGTCCTGGATCCACACGGTCGCGTTCGGCGCCGCGGCCTTCGCGCAGGCGTCGGCGAACCGGTGGTTGACCTTGACGTAGGCGTCCCACCAGGCCCGGTCGAACACCGGCGGCGCGACGACGTCGTGGTAGAGCGGCCAGAGGGTGCCGTTGGAGAAGCCTTCGTAGTAGTCGCGCACCTCGGTGCTGGTCAGCGCGACCGGGTGCAGGCGAAGACCCTCCTCCTCGAAGTCGTCGACCTCGGCGTCGGAGACGCCCGGCCAGCCGACCCAGGCGCCCTTGTGGGTCCGCAGGAAGGGCTCCAGGGCGCTGACCAGGCCGCCCGGGCTGTGCTTCCACCGCGTGGACCCGTCTGGGAGGCGTTCCAGGTCCACCGGCAGGCGGTTGGCCACGACCACGAAGTCCGAGCCGTTTCTGCTGCTCACGCGCGGTTGCCTCCTCTGGGAATCGGGCTGATTCGAGGCTAACCAGGGTTGGCCGCGCCCGCGTCCTGCGTCCGTGGGGGATGCGGGGTGGCAACGCTCACGTTTTACTCCAACCGCCGCCGCGTCGGCCGCAACGGCCCGGACATCCGCGGCCCGGCGATCTTCCGCTCCAGCCTGCCCAACCCCGTCCGCACGGGCTGCGCCAAGTATTCGCCCAGGACGACCCCCGCGGCCAGTGCCAACGCGATGGCAGCAGCGGTCATGAGGGTCGGGAGCCCCGCGGTGGACTTGGCGACGGCGAGTTCGTAGAGGGCGCGGTAGGTGGTGATACCGGGGAGGAGGGCACCATCCCGGACACGGCGACGATCAACGGCGGCATCTTGAGACGGCGCGCGATGAGCCCACCCGCGAACCCGACCGCGATCGCCGCGCCACCGCTGGCGGTGATGAGCCCGGCGCCGCCGAGCTGGAGGGCCCCGTACCCGGCCGCGCCGAGCCCACCCGCGGCTGACGCGATCAGCAGGGCTTTCGGGGTGGCGTAACTGGCGAGCGCGAAGCACCCCGCCGCTGCCGCACCCGCTATGGCTTGCACGGGGAGTCGTAGGGCGGTTTGGGGAGCGGATCGCCGAGCGGCAGATAGGGCAGCCCCAACGTGGTGGCGATGTTGAGGGCGAGCACGACACCCGCGATGAGACCCGCCGTCATCAGCGAGACCTCCATCGCGCGCCCGGCCGCCGTGACGTTGTAGCCCGAGATGGCGTCCTGCACGGTCGCGACGACGCTCAACCCGGAGAGCAGCACCGTGATGGCCGCCGCGACCAGCACAGTCGGTCTCGCGGACGGCAACACACCCCCGCGAGCAGCGCCAGCGCGGCCCCCGTGGCAAGCGCCCCTCCCACGACCTGCTGAAAGAAGAACGGAAGCGCGCGCTTGTTGAGCAACCGCCCGACCCGGTCGACGACGGCGGTGATGAGAGCGGCCCACAACGCCATCTCGGCCTGCCCGCCGATGAGGATGGTGATCGCCGCGGCCATCCCAGCCCAGGCGAGCGTGGCGACCCAGCGCGGGTAGGGGTGGTTGGCCTCCACGATCTTGTCCAGCTCGCTGTGCGCGTCCTGAAGCGGCACCCGCCCCGCGGTGATGTCGCGGACGAAGGTCTCGAGGTGAGCGAGCCGCGTGTAGTCGAGGCTCCTGGACCGCACGACCCTGAGCGAGGTAACCGGCGACATCTCAGTACCCCGATGACAGGCAACGGTGATCGACGTGAAGATCACGTCCACCTCGCAGTGCGGCAACCCGTACGCCCCGGTGACGGCGAGCATCGTCGCCGTGACGTCGGCGGCACCCGCGCCGGACGCCATCTGCACGTCCCCGATCCTGAGCGCCAGGTCGAGCACGATGTTGACAGTCCGGTCATCCGGCAGCTCAGGCCCGTGCACCGCCCCCCACGCAGGCGTCTCCGCCTTCGTCTGCCACCACATCCCGTTCCCGCGCCCCCGCTGCCCCCCGTTCACCCGCCCGCGCTGCGCGAACCACACAGCCACCACCTCCTCCCGGAACATCGGATCACCCCACGCCCCCGTTCCCTCCCTACCCCACCCGACCGTCGAGGAATCCCCCGTGCACGCAACCCCCCAACCCCTAGGATGTCTGCTGGACGCCTTCCTGGGGGCGTCCGCGCCGGCATAGCTCAATTGGCAGAGCACTCGCCTTGTAAGCGAAAGGTTGCGGGTTCAAGTCCCGCTGCCGGCTCCGTCTCTACCAGCACAGATGCGAGGATCGGCCCGGCGGGACTCGCTCCGTGTCAATGACCTTGTCATTGGGTTACCTTCGGCGCATGGACGACGCGCCCGCCCCGACGGCCCGCGCTCGCAAGCGAGACGCCGGTCAACGCATCGACGCGGGCCCGGGTGGTGGGCACATCCGACGCCGCGGAAGTCCTACCAAGTACTGCTGTTCTCGGGCACGGACCCCGTGACGGGCCGACCGAACTACCTGACCGCGTCGGCCAAGTCGGAACCCGACGCCCGGAAGATCCTCGACAAGTTCCGGGTCCAGGTCGCCGAGCAGAAGAACGCGCGCACGAAGGCCACCTTCCAGTACACGGTCGAGGAGTGGCTCAAGGACCACGAGATCGAGCCGACGACCCTGGAGGGCTACAAGCTGTACCTCCGCCTGCACATCGGTCCCGCACTCGGTGCGAAGCCGGTCGGCAAGATCACTGCCCGCGACCTGGAGAAGTTCTACGCCCAGCTCCGTCGTTGCAGTCGGCGCTGCGACGGCAGACCGTTCGTTGAGCACCGCGTGGATGGCGAGCACGAGTGCCGGGTGGTGAAGCACAAGCGTCCGCCAGGCCGCCGACCAGCGGCTGGCTACCCGCCGCACGACTGCGCCGAGAAGGGTTGCCAGGTCATCGAGTGCCCTCCGCACCAATGCAAGCCGCTATCGAATTCGACAATTCTCAAGATCCATTTCGTCATTCAAGGCGCGCTCGCTGCTGCGTTTCGTTGGGACTGGATCAGCAGCAACCCCGCCGAGGTAGCCAAGAAGCCAACCCAGCCGACACCCCAGCCCAATCCGCCGACCGCTGAGCAGGCCGCGCGGATCATCGCCGCCGCCTGGCAGCAGAGTCCGGACTGGGCAACCTTGGTGTGGCTGGTCATGGTCACCGGCATGCGCCGCGGCGAGGTGCTGGCGCTTCGCTGGCACCACGTCGACCTGAACGCGGGCACGCTGACGATCAAGCGCAACTACGTGCGAGCGGCTGGCGTGGCTTACGACAAGGACACCAAGACCCACCAAGAGCGCCGCCTGGCCCTCGATCCGGCGACCGTGCAGGTCTTGAAGGAGCATCGCGCACGCTACGAGGAGCTGGCCGACAAGCTCGGCATCGAGCCCACCGACGACGCGTACCTGTTCTCCCACAAGCCCGAGCGGAACCGCCCCTACAGCCCCAGCGCGACGACCCATCGCTACACGAGGATGTGCGCCGAGATCGGCATCGACAGCCACCTCCACGCACTGCGGCACTACTCGGCTACCGAGCTGCTGACCGCCGGAGTCGACCTCCGGACGGTCGCAGGCCGCCTAGGCCACGGTGGTGGCGGTGCCACCACACTTCGGGTCTACGCGGCCTGGGTCGGCGAGTCCGACCGGCGAGCAGCCGAGATTTTGGGTAGCAGGATGCAGCGCCCTAACCGCTGATCTCCTCCTGTCGCCCGAGGGCGCGCATCACGCTGGCGAGGTTGTTGCGGCTGATCAGGGTGTCGGGGTGTTCGGGGCCGAGGATCCGGGTTCGGGTCTCCAGGACGGAGCTGTGCTCGGTTTCGGCCTCCTCCAGCCGCCCGAGGTCGTACAGCACGCGGGCGCGGTTGTTGCGGCTGATCAGGGTGTCGGGGTGTTCGGGGCCGAGGATCCGGGATTGGGTCTCCAGGACGGAGCTGTGCTCGGTTTCGGCCTCCTCCAGCCGCCCGAGGGCGCGCATCACGTTGGCGCGGTTGTTGCGGCTGGTCAGGGTGTCGGGGTGTTCGGGACTGGTGTGATGGGTTAGTGCTTGTGTGTAGGCAATGCTGGCGAGGGGGTAACGCCCGGTTCTGCGGGCCTGGTGGCCGATCAGGGTGGTGTCGGTCGCGGTCGCGTGGGTGAGTGCTATGTGGATGAGATGTTCCGGGGGCGGTTCGCTGGGTGGTGTAGTGCGTTGTGTGTGGTCGACGATGTAGTCGAAGACGGTGACGTGGTCGGGGTCGGCGTCGAGGGGTTCGAGGAGGGCGGTGGTGTGGCGCCAGGGCTGGGTGGCCCAAGCCCATGCCTTGTCGGGGGCTTCTGGGCGGGCGCGCTTGCCGGTGGGCAGGTAGTAGGTGTGGAGTTCGGTGAGCATGGCGCGGGGAAGAGGGCTGAGGAATCCGGCGCGGCGACACTCGACGGCTGCGGTGACTAGTGCGGCGCCTCTCGGGTTGGTGGAGGCGGCGCGGCCGTCGTGCCAGCGGCGTAGGAGTTGGGGTCCTGCGGCGAGGTACTCGGCGAGGCCGTAATCGTCGGTGTGGGAGAGGGCTTCGGCGATGCGAGGGTCCTGGTCGCGGTGTTGTGCACGATTGAGTTCGGTTGGGGTGAATGTGCGCTCGATGTGGATGCGTGTGGCCATGGCCAGGACGCGGCGGCGGTTCTCGTCGAGCCCACGGTCGGAGTCGGGGGTGGAGTCCAGGAGGTGTTGTTCCTGTAGTCGCAGGGTTGCGATGACCACCCTCCGGTGTTTGTCGGGGTGGTTGAGCAGTCGGTCGAGCATGGTGACGTTGAGGCTGTTGTCGCCAGTGAGGAACCGTTCCAGGTCGTCCAGCCAAAGAAGGGCTCGTCGTTCGGTCGCGGCCTCGTTGATCACGGCTGCCAATGCCTGCGGTTCCGGGACGAACAGTCGGTGTTTGCCCAGGACTTCGCGGGTTGCCTCGAACGCCAACCGGGACTTGCCCGCTGCCGAGTCCCCGACCAGAAGTACGAACGCGCCGGGCTTCAGCGCGGCGACCACTTCCTCGTGCCTGTCCCTCGGCACGTACACCGGCACTCCCTCGAGCAGCTCGGCCTCGTCGCCCGCTGCCCCCTCCAGGGACGTGCCATGCGGGGTCACTGCCCGGTGCACTCCAAGCACGGTTGGGTCCGACAGCTCCCCTACGCGAACTCGACCCTCCCGCAGCGCGCCGGATGAGACGACTTGACGGGTCTCGTCCCGGTGCTTGTCCTCTCGCTCCATCCGCGCCAACGTCAACTTGCCCACGACCGCGGCCACCGCCGCTACGGCCAGGACGACGACGGCCAGCCAGTTCCAGTGGTCCACACCCAGCGGCTTCAGCACGGCCACACCCACACCGGCCAGCGCCAGTACCCCGGCAACCAGCCACTGGCCTGCTCGACGAGCCAACCTCGGCACCGCGACCCCCTAATTGACGACGGTCACCCGCACCATCGCTCTCCGCACCCGGACCGTGACATCACTCGTAGCGTAGGCAGGTAGGCGCCGCCAACCGCGCGTGCGCACGCCCGGCGGATGTCAGCAGACCGACACCTGGGAGTAGCGTTCTTCCTCGTGGAGATCGTCGAACAGGCGACCGTGATTGCTCAGGAGTTGGTCGCGCCTCTCGGGCGCCGCTGGGACCACGTGCAGGCCGTCGCCGCACGTGCGGCGGATCTTTCTGTCGCTGTGGCTGCGGCGGAACGCCCGACTCTCGTTGCCGCGGCCTGGCTCCACGACATCGGCTACTCACCCCGCATTGGGCACACGCGGTTTCATCCGCTCGACGGCGCGCGGTTCCTTCGCGCCGAGGGTTGGCCCGAGCCAGTCGTCGGCTTGGTGGCGCACCACTCCGCAGCGCGGTACGAGGCCGAGGTGCGCGAGCTGAGCGCCGAGCTGGCGGACTTCCCGTTCGAGCAGTCCGCGCTCCAGGACGCGCTGGACACCGCGGACCTGACTACAGGGCCCGCCGGCGAGCCGCTCACCTTCGACGAGCGGATGGACGAGATCCTCGTCCGGTATCCCCCGACACCCCAGTTCACCAGTTCTGGCTGGTCGCTCGCCCGGTCGAGGCCGAGGCCGTTGAGCGGACCCTCGCGCGCATGCGCGCCGCTTAGCCCAGGTAGGGCACCGTCCGGCCGGAGTCCAACGCGTGCTCGATGCGCATCCGCATCGACGGGTGGATGTTGAGCCCAGGGACGTCCTCCGGACGCACCCACCGGACTTCCTTGCTCTCCGTCCCGTCCTCGCGCGGGCTGCCGCCGATCTGGCGGCCGAGGAAGCACAGCGAGAACTGCTGACGGACCTCGCCGTCGTCGTAGGCCATGACGTGCCGCGGGTTCGTGTACGTCCCCACGAAGCCGACGACCTCGACCTCGACCCCGGTCTCCTCGCGGACCTCGCGGACCACCGTGTCGACGATGCTCTCGCCGGGCTCGTGCCCGCCGCCGGGCAGCGCCCACAGGTCGTTGTCGACCTTGTGGATCAACAGCACTCGACCGGCCTCATCGCGCACGGCGCACACCACGGACGGGACCACGCTGTTGATGGCGGGTGCGTTCGGGTCGTCGATGTAGTCGATGCGAGCCATCAGAACTCCGGTGGGGTCTCGGGGACGGCCGTCTGCCAGACGCGATCGAACGAGCGTCGGTAGTTGGTCCAGACGATGCCGCCCGGGTGTTCCTGGAGGTGTAGAACCGGGTTCTGCCCGGCCAGCGAGCCGTACGAGTGGCCGTTGACCAGCATCTGGTCGTCGAAACGGTAGATCGAGTTGTAGAGCGGCGTTCCGTGCGTCCGCACCTCGACGTTCGGCAGCCCGGCGACCTCGTGCAGGTACCGCCGCATGAGCTGCACCCGACCTTCCAGGCCGCCGACCGTGCCCTCCTCGATGGCCCGCTGGATGACGGCCGATGACGTCTCGTCCCCGATCGCGAAGCGGAAGCGCACGCCCGCGGCGGCCTTCGCGCGCACGACGGGAAGCAGGTTGTACTGCTCGACGAGGAACGCGCCCGCGAACACGAGGACGTCCATCTCCTGCTGGACGCCGTTGATCAGCTCAAGCCACAGGCTGCCCGGCACCGCCGAGCGCGAGGGGAAGACGTGCACCACTTCGCTTTGCGAGCCCGGACTGGTGTGGACGTCGTTCGCCAGGGCCGGCCAGAGATGCACCTCGTCAACGCTCACCAGCGTCGCGACTTCGCGCCTGGTGGTGCGGTGCGGGCGCCGACCTTCGTTAGCGATCCACCGCTCCACCGTCTTGACATCCACGCCGACCCGGGCCGCCACGGTGTCGACGGTCAGCCCCGCCGCGAGGATCGCGGTCCGCAGTCGCTCGTTCGGCACGTTCCCACCCCTCCTGGGACGTCCTGAGGACGTTTGGGACGTTATCGAGGCTACCGGACGTCTCTAAGCATCCTGGGGAACGTGGTGTTTGTGTCCTCCTGATCCGGCTTCCATGTATCTCATGCACACCAACCACGGAACCCGGCTACCGCGAACGGTCTGTCTCCAACTCGCTGACGCGGGCCTGGAGGTCCTTGATGTCCGCGCGCAGTTGGCTCAGTTCCGCGGCGATGTGTGGGAGGGAGTCGCCCGGCGCATCGCCGTCGAGCACCTTGCCGAGGTGGTCCGGAGGCCAGCGCAGCCCTTCGGACACCGCGGCCAGCGTGCGAGGACTGCGCTTCCGCGGGGCGTCGTTCTTCTGCAACTGGCGCAGGGTCGCCACGCTGACGCCGGACCTGTCGGCCAGCTCCTTCTGCGTCATCTCCAGTTCGTCGAGCCGGGCGTTGATCGCGTCCGCGACCGCCTGCCAGTCCTTCGACACCTGATCTCCGTTCGACAGCGCTGATTAGCGCGAATCGTAGCTGCTAGCGCGCCCTGCGGGCGGGTCTGGCAGCTCGACAACAGCACCGGACCCGCCTGCTTCGTAGTTGATGAGCGCTATTAATAGCGCTACTATGATCTGCGTCAGGCAGTGAGGACATCAGATGCACGCCAGACACGAGACGGGGAGCGGCAGACGCTCCCCCGAGAGATCGAGACCGGCCCCGCCCAGGCGCCAACCAAGCCGGGGCCGGCTCTCCCGACACCCGCCAACGAGCACCAGGAGGACAACAGCATGACCGAGGCCCTGCCACGCCCACAGATGCGGGGAGCCTGCGCGATCAGGCCCTGCACAACGCCCTCAGGAAGCGCGCCGCCAGCGTGCCGACCTACTCCGTTCCCGAGGCCGCCGCGCTGCTCAGCATCTCCCCGGAGTACCTGTACCGGCTGATCCACGCCGACGGCTTCCCGGCGGTCCAGTTGGGAGTCGGCGAGACCAAGGGCCGCTACGTCGTGCCCGCCCAGGCCGTCGAGCGCCTGCTGTCCGAGGCCGCCGACTCCGCCGGGATCGTCGACGCCGCCCAGTGGACGGGCGCGAACCGAGCGTCGGGCGGTGCGGCATGAATGCCTCGACCTCGACCGCGTTGCCGCCCGTTCCGCACGGGCTGGCCGACGACTTCACCGCAGGCGCGTGCCTCTGCACCGGTCGCCTCCACGTGTTCGGGTCGCCGGAGTGCGACGCCGCCGCGGGGGTGAGCGCTGATGAACGCCGACAGGGTGTTCGGGGCGTGCCTGGCCGGTGGTGCGTTGGGTGCGGGTGGTTGGTTGGTGATGAGCGTCCCGGAGCTGGGGAAGCTGTCGCTGTTGGGTCCGTGGGCGGTGGTGGCCGGGGCGGTGCTGTTCGCCGGGTCGCTGGCGCTGTGGGCGAAGCGCCCGGGTGGGGTGCCGCTGACGCTGTCGCTGCTGGCCGTCGCGGCCGGGGTCTTCCTCGACACCGACGTCGTCCCCGAGGAGACGCCGGGTCGAGAAGCGACGGGCTGGCTGCTGTTCAGCGGGATCACCGGCGCCGTGATGTTCAGCGCGTGGGTCTGGTACGGCCGCCGGGGTTCCTCGCAGGTGGTCAACCGCTGGTCGAGCAAGGCCCGCCGCAACGACGGCGTGGCGACCGGGTGGGCGATCCTGCGGGCCGCGTCGTGGTTCGCGGTGCGGCGGCGGGCCGCGGTGGTGCGCCCGAGCGTGCGGGAGATGTCGTGGTGGCGGCGCTGGCGGACCCCGCTGCGCGAGTTCGCGACGCCGGTCGCCCGCGTGGGGATCTTCCGGATCTGGTCGCTGGTCGAGGACGTGACGCTGCGCCTGGGCGGCCCGCGCACGGGCAAGACCGGTGAGCTGGCCTGCCGCATCCTGGACGCGCCGGGCGCGGTCATCGCGACCTCGACCCGCACGGACCTGATCGACGTCACCGGTCCCGTCCGCGCCCAGCGCGGCCCGGTGCACGTGTTCAACCCCGGCGGTGTCGGCGGGCTGGCCAGCACGATCACGTTCGACCCGCTGTCCGGGTGCGAGAACCCGACCGTGGCGACCTCGCGGGCGGCGGACCTGCTGTCCGGGGTGTCCGGGCCGGGCGCCGGTGGTGACCGCGAGTTCTGGATGGCGCAGGGCCGCCGAGTGCTGGCCGCGCTGATGTACGCGGCGGCCTTGGGCGGGGGCACGATGCGCGACGTCCTGGCGTGGGTGGCCGACCCGGCCAGCGCCGCGGGCGCGGTGTCGCGGAACCTGCGCCGCCAGGACGACCCGGCGTGGGAGTCCGACGCCCAGCAGTTCCTCAACACCAACGACCGCACGCAGTCCTCGATCTGCGCCACGATCATGCCCGCCCTCGGGTGGCTGACCGACGCCACCGCCGCCAAGGCCGCCGAGTCCGGCGCGTTCGACGTCGAGCAGCTCCTGGCCGACAACGGCACCGTCTACATGCTCGGTGCCGAGGACGCCCAGACCGCGCCCCTGGTGACCGCGCTGACCGGGCACATCGCCCGCGAGGCCCGCCGCCTGGCCGCGTTCATGCCCAGCGGACGGCTCGACCCGCCGCTGACCCTCGCGCTGGACGAGGCCGCGCTGATCTGCCCGATCCCGCTCGACAACTGGACCGCCGACATGGGCGGACGCGGCGTCACCATCCACATCGCCGCCCAGTCCCGCGCGCAGCTCCGGCAGCGGTGGGGCGACACCGGCGCCGCCGCGATCCTCAACAACGCCGCCACCATGCTCATCTTCGGCGGCACCCGCGACCACGACGACCTCAACGCCTACTCCACCCTCACCGGCGAACGCGACGAAGAGGTCGGCACCATCGACGGCGACCGCCGCGTCGTCTCGACCACCACCCGCCGCGTCCCGGTGCTCTCGCCCGGCCAGATCGCCCAGTTGCCCGCCGGGCACGTCGTGGTCATCCGCCGCGCCCAGCCCCGGCGGTCGGCAAGGTCGGCATGGCCTGGAAGCGCAGCGACGTCCGCCGCGCCGCCCGCGCCTCGCGCTGGGAGAAGCGCCTCACCCGCTGGGAGTCCTGGCGACAGGTCGCCACCGAGCGCCTGGCCGAGATGTTCGAGGCCGGCAACGAGCGCCTCAACACCTGGCAGTCCCGCCACGACGAGCAGCCCACCCCCGAGCCCGTCGAGGCGTCGGTGGCCACCCGCTCCGAGGGCGACGACACCGAGGGCGGGCGGACGCGATGAGCATCTACCTGCTGCTGTTCACGGCGATCACGGTGTCCGGCTGGCTGTTCACCGCCAGGCACGCGCTGCGCCTGCACCACGCGCTGAACACCGACCCGCTGACCGGCCTGCCCAACCGGGCCGCGTTGGCCGCCGCGTTCGTCCGCGCCGCCCGCCGCGACGGGGCGGTCGGGGTGCTGCTGCTGGACCTCGACAAGTTCAAGGCGATCAACGACCGCCACGGCCACGCCGAGGGCAACAACCTCCTGCGGCGGACCGCCCGAGTCCTGGCCCACGTGCTCGACGGCCGGACCGAGCTGGCCGTCCGGCTGCACGGCGACGAGTTCGCCGTCCTGCTGTCCGAGCTGCCCACCGGCAAGGCCGGGCAGCAGCTCGCCGAGGAGCGCGCCCGCGCCATCACCGCGGCCATCTCTGCCTGGCCCACCCGTGTCGGCGGCGACCTGGTCACGGTCACCGCGAGCATCGGCGCGGCGGTCTTCCCGGCCCGGCAGGCGAACCTCTCCGCGCTGCTGCGTGCCGCCGACCAGCGCATGTACGCGGCGAAGGCGACCAGCCACGGCCAGGACGCGGCCAGCGCCCAGGGTGGTGACGCCCGATGAGCACCGTCGCCGACACGCTCGCCGTCACCCGCTCCCAGGTCGGCACCGAGCTGCAGCGCGCCGACACCAAGGCCACCACGCTGCTGTCGCTGGTCGCCGCCGCGTTCGCCGGGATCATCGCCCTGACCGGGCGCCACCTGCCCGTGGCAGCCGAGATCGCCCTGTGGTGCTCCGGTGCACCGATCCTGGCCGCGGTCCTGTTGCTGCTGGCCGCGATCCGGCCCCGACTCCACGACCCGGCCCCGCAAACGTGGCTGTGGGCGGCCGAACACGGACCCGCCCGGCTGGTCGCCGCGTGCCGCGCCACGACCGACACCACCGAGACCGTGATCGCCCACGACCTGTGCTCGGTGGCCGTGATCGCGCGTAGCAAGTACCGGCGCATCCGCGCCGCCGTGACGCTGGTCGTCGTCGGGCTCGCCGTGCTCACCGTCGCCCTGGCCCTGGCCGCCCTGCCCGGAGGTGCCGCATGAGCGACACCGAGTACGCCAGCAGGCAGTCCGTCGCCGGACTGGCCCGCGAGGTCGAGGGCCTGCGCCGGGCGTGGCGGCCCATCCCGCAGCGGCTCGACGACCTCGCCAAGGTCGTCGACGGGCTCGCCGAGACGGCGGCCCACCGCACCGGCGCCGGGCAGAAGGTCGTGGCCCCGTCGTGGTTCAACCTGCCCGACGACCTCGACAAGGTGGCGGCGCTGATCGACGAGCTGTGCGGCTGGGTCGGCACCGTGTTCCTCCGCTACCCCGACGCCGCCGCCGTCCTGTCCGACTGCTGGCTCTGGCACCCCGAGGTGATCGAGGAACTGGTGTGGCTCATGCACACCTGGATCGCCGCCTACGCCGACGAAGCCGCCAGCGCGGTCGCCGCGGGGACTGGCACGACCGCTACCGCCCCGGCGTCGTCAAGCGCGTCAAGCAGGCCATCGGGACATGCTCCCTGGAGACCCACACCAGCCCCACGCCCGCACCGCGGGTGCCGCTGGTCGAGGCCGCCGAGGCGATCGTCACCTGGTGGTCGACCGCCCGCGACCAGGCCGCGCCTGTCCCGACCGACGCCCACCTGGCCGCCGCCGAACCGGCCCCGACCCGATGGGGAGGCCGCCGGTGAGCACCGAGCCCGAGCCCGGCCCCGAGCTGCTGGGCAGCGTCCTGACCCGCGTCGCCCACCAGTTGGCCCAGGCCCGCACCGCCACCGACCAGCACGTGGACCAGCAGCGCCCGGAGCGAGAGGAGCAGCCGCGATGAACCACACCGACATGGCCAAGGCCGTGACCCGGCTCGCCGTCGTGGTCGACCGCGTCGCCAACGCCGTCGCCGACCACGTCGAGCAGCCCTGTTGCCCGACCACCGCCCCGGCGTCGTGGCTGACCTTGCCCGCCGACCCCGAGCTGGCCCGCACCACCCTCACCGCGCTGTGCGCCTGGACCCGCCAGGTCTACCTGCGCTATAGCGACGCCGCCGCCGGCCTGCCTGACTGCTGGCTCTGGCACCCCGACGTCATCGAGGAACTGCACTGGCTGCACCAGGCATGGCAGGCCGCCTACCACGGCCCCACGGCCTCGCCCGTCGCCGCTGGCGAGTGGCACGAACGCCACCGCCCCGGCGTGGTCCGCCGCGTCAAGGCCGTCGCGGGCACCTGCTCCCGCGAGAACCACCAGACCCGACGCCGCCTGTCCGCCGCCCCGGTCGAGCAGCTCGACGAGGCCGCCGACCTGATCGCCGCGTGGTGGGCCGCCGACCGCGAGCAGCCCGCACCCGAACCCCGCGACGAGCTGGCCGTCGCCCACGAGCACCCCAGGAGCACCCCGTGAAGTACTTCTACGTTCCGGCCGACGACAGCCCCGGCATGATGGGCCGCCTCAACACCCCGGGCGGGTGGCCCGACGAGTGCGAGCTGGCCGTGTGCGAGGACGGGGATACCGCCTCGCCGTCCGCGACGACGCCCACGACCTGATCAGCCAGGCCGTCGAGCACTACCAGCCGTGGGACGCCGACGTCCACGAACTCGTCGAATTCGACTCCGGTCTCGGCGACGAGGACGTCACCTCCCACAACCACGACGAGGCCGCGGTGCCACCGGGCTACGTCCCGCTGTCGCACTTCGCCGACGAGCCCGGCGTCGGCTTCTTCGCCGCCCGCGACTGCGACGACTGCGGCGGCGACGGCCTGACCCGCGTCGAACCAACCGACGACGGCGACACCGACACGTGCCGCTGCGTCATGGAGGTCGGCCGCCCCGCCCTGAACGACGTCGACGACCTCGACACCGACACGGCCGAGACTCCGCCGGGCTACGCGCCGCTGCAGTACTTCCCGGACGAGCCCGACATGGACTACTTCGCCGCCCTCGACTGCGACGCGTGCGGCGGCGACGGCCTGGCCCGCGTCGAGACCACCAACACCGGTGACATCGAAATCGACACCTGCCACTGCGTCCTCAACGTCGACCGCCGTTCCCCGAGCGACACCGACAACCAAGTCCTTGACGACGACCCCGCGACCATGCCGGAGTGGGCGAAGGTTCCCGACGCCCCGGCCCCGAGCGGCGACGCCTACACCCAAGCTGTCGCGGGCGAGGCGGTCGACGGCACCACCGACGCCGTCAGAGCGGACGTCGACGTGGTCGACGAGGCGCTCACCCGCGCCGAGACCGCCTGCGACCGCATCGACGCCGCCACCGCCCACACCATGCAGGGCCGCACCGTCGACACCACTGACGTCGCGTTCGACGCGTCGGCCGGTGTCGCCGACCCGTACGTGGCCGAGTCCCGCGGGGACGTCGACGGGCGGGGGCTGTAGTCATGACCACCGCACACGCCCCGCAGGGCAAGCCGTGGCGGGCGACGGTCGCGCAGTGGGCGCCGGGCCTGTTGGTGGCGCTGGCCGCCGGTGTCGCCACCGCGCACGGCATCTACGAGGTCGCCGCCGCCGCGGGACGCCCAAGGCGATCGCGTGGCTGTACCCGCTGATCACCGACGGCCTCGCGCTGGTCGCCTACGCCTCCACCTCGCGGCTCAGCGGCGGCGGTCGCGCCTACGCCTGGGCGGTCGTCGTGCTCGCCGCCGGAGTGTCCGGCCTGGCCCAGGCGGTGTTCCTCGCCGGAGGCGACGGCCCGCCGCTCGAGAGCGTCACCCACGCCGCGGTGCCGCCGGACGAGGTGCCCAAGGATGTGCCCGCGCCGCTGCGGTTCGGGGTGGGGGCGTGGCCGGCGATCGCCGCGGCCATCGTGGCGCACCTGCTGTTCATGCTCGGCGAGGCCCGCACCCCGTCCAAGCCCACCCAGGACGCCCCCGCCGAACGCGCGGACCGCCCTGCCGCGCCGCCGTCGGCGTCCAAGCACACGGCGTCCACCGGGGCGGAGCGGGAGCGGCTGAACGCACAGCGGCCCGTACAGCCGTCCAACCGTCCCGCCGTACAGCCTGCCGCCCACAGCGTTCAACCGGCGGCGCTGCCGCCCGCCGCGACGCCGACGACCACCGAGCCCGCGCCGAGCGCGAGCGCCCCGGTTGAACAGCCCCAGCGCCCGCGCGTTCAGCCCGTCCCGTCCGACGCGTCCAGCTCACCGCAGAAGGACCGGGCGCGGGCTGCCGCCCGCGAACACCTGCGCCGCACCGGACACCTCCCGACCGTCACCGCCCTGATGGACCTCGCCGACGTCTCCCGAGGCACCGCCGGAACCGCCCTCCAGCAACTCCGAGAGCAGCCCGCAGACCTCCACCTCGTCACCCCTGACGAGAACCTCAGGAACAGCTCATGACCACCAGCCCAAGGCCACCTCGACAGCACCAGGACTCCTACTCCACTCTCACTCATCCAGACATTTCCGACACCCTCACGACCACCGACTTCACTACACACCTAGGCATCACGATCCTGTGGTGTCGGCCGCTGCCGCGGCCTGCGGAAACGCGCGAGCGCGTTGGCGGGCGGTGGTCGCCGTGCTGAGCATCTCAAGTGGACACTCGGCGGACTATTTGATCGGTGCCGTCGCCGGCGGGCGGGAGAACTACTACACCGGCGCGGTCGCCGCCGGTGAGCCTCCGGGCCGGTGGTACGGGCGCGGCGCAGAAGCGCTGGGCCTGAAGGGCTTGGTCGACGAGCAGGACATGACCGCGTTGTACGAGCACTTCGTCGACCCGCGCGACGAGGCGTTCAAGGACCCGGCCCGCTGGGCCGAGGCGTCCACCCTTGGACACACCGGACGCCGCTACCTGTCCGAAGAGGAGTTGTACAAGCAGGCGTTGGACGCTGAGCCGAACGCCGACGCTGAACGCCGCGAGGAACTCCGCCTCGAAGCGGGCAAGCGGGCGCGGAAGAACGTCAGCTTCTTGGACGCCACGTTCAGCGTCCAGAAGTCCGTGACGGTCCTGCACACCGCGTTCGAGGCGCAGCAGGTCCGCGCTGAACGCGAGGCGTCCGAGGCTGAACAGGTCGCGCTCGACGCGGCCCTGGCGGGCGACACCGACACCGCGGCGGAGTGGCAGCGCCGCCACGACGAGGCGCTGACCGCCGCCCGGTCGTGGGCGTCGCACCGCAAGGCCGTCGAGGACGCGATCTGGGCGGGCAACCGCGCCGCGCTCGACTACCTCGCGGACAAGGCCGGGTACTCCCGCGTCGGTCACCACGGCGGCGCAGCCGGGCGGTTCATCGACGCGCACGACTGGATCGTCGCGTCGTTCTTCCAGCACGACTCCCGCGACCACGACCCGCAGTTGCACATCCACAACGCCATCCTCAACCGCGTCCAGGGCGCCGACGGTCAGTGGCGCACGCTGGACTCGCGGGCGATGCACAAGTTCCGCGGTGCCGCGTCGGCGGTGGGGAGCGCACCACCGAGGAGCACCTGGCACGCGCTTTGGGAGTGCGGTTCGCCACCCGCCCGGACGGCAAGGCCCGCGAAGTCGTCGGAGTCGCGCAGCAGGTCATGGACCTGTTCAGCTCCCGTCGACGCGCCATCACCAAGCGCACCACCGAGTTGATGACCGCGTTCGAGACGAAATTCGGCCGCGTGCCGAACTCGCTAGAGCTGGACCGGTTGCAGCGGCAGGCCACCTTCGCCACCCGCAACGCGAAGTCCCACCAGGGCGAGACGAACGAGGCCCGGCTGGAGCGCTGGGACCGCGAGCTGCGCGCCGAGGTCGCCACCGGACTGGCTGGCGTCGCCGACACGGTGCTCGACATCGCGGGCAAGGCACCGGAACCGGACCACTGGTCTCCAGAGCAGGTGATCGAGACCGCGCTGGCCGCCGTCCAGGAGACCAAGGCCGCATGGACCGCGCCCGACCTGACCCGAGCGATCAGCGACGCCCTGCCCGACCGGCTCGGCGACCTGTCCGGCGAGCAGGTCTCCGACCTGCTGGATGGGTTGACCGCCCAGGCGCTGGAGTCCGCCGTTCCGTTGGACGCCGCACGACCCGGCGAGGACGCCCTGCCCACTGACCTGCGGTTGAACAACGGATCGTCCGCGTACAACGCCCCGGGCGGACAGCTGTACGCCACAGCCACACACGTGCACACGGAGCGGACGCTGGTGGCCGCCACCCGTCGCGGCGGCGCGCCGGCGCTCACCGCGCCCGGCGTGACCGGGTTCCTCAACGGCCTCGCCACGCAAGGCATCGAGCTGGGCGCGGACCAGGCCGCCGCCGTGCGCGGCGTGCTGCGCTCCGGGGCCGCCGTCGAATCGCTGGTCGGCCCCGCCGGGACCGGCAAGTCGTTCGTGGTCGGCACCCTGGCCAAGGCGTGGACCGACCCCGCCCTTTGGGACGGCGCCCGACACCGCGTCGTCGGTCTGGCGACCAGCCAGATCGCGACCGAAGTGCTCGCCGGCGAAGGACTGGACGCCCGCAACATCGCCTCCTGGCTCGGCGCGCAACGCCGCCTGCGCATGGGGAACGCCTCCGGCCAGGACCAGGAATGGGAGTTGCGGCCGGGCGACCTGGTGGTGGTCGACGAGTCCGCGATGGCCGACACCCCCGCCCTGGCCGAGATCCACCGGTACGCCGCCGAGACCGGAGCAAAGCTGCTGCTGGTCGGCGATCACCGGCAGCTCGCCGCGGTCGGCGCGGGCGGCGCCATGGAACTCATGGCCGACGCCGGGTCGAGCTACGAGCTGGCCGACGCCCGCCGGTTCACCGCCCGGTGGGAGCGCCAGGCGTCGCTGCGCCTGCGCGAGGGCGACCCCAGCGTCATCGCCGAGTACCACCGCCACGGCCGCGTCCTCGACGGCGGTCGGCCCGAGGACGCCGAAGCCGCCGCGTGCCGGGCGTGGCTGGCCGACACCCTCCAGGGCAGGCGGTCGCTGCTGATCGTCGACACCAACGAGCAGGCCGCCCGCATGTCCGCGCGTCTGCGCGCCGAACTGGTCCGGCTGGGCCGCGTCGCCGAACACGGCGTCCCCCTGGGCTTGCAGGGCACCTTCGCCGGTGTCGGCGACATGATCCAGGCCCGTCGCAACGGGTGGAGCCTGGTCGGCTACGACGGCAACCGCCGCCCGCCGATCAACCGCGAGCAGTACCGCGTGCTTGAGGCCCGCGCCGACGGCAGCCTGGTAGTGGCCACCCGCGAGGGCGAGCGCATCAGCCTGCCCGCCGCCTACGTCGCCCAGCACGTCGCGTTGGCCTACGCCTCCACCACCCACGCCGCCCAAGGCGTCACCGTCGACACCAGCCACGCGCTGGTCACCGCCAACACCGGGCACGAAGCCCTCTACGTCGCGATGACCCGCGGCCGACACGACAACGTCGCCCACGTCGTCACGATCACCGCCGCCGAGGACGCCCCGGACAGCGCGAAGAACCTGCGCCGCTCACCGGCCGCCGTGCTCGACAACGTCATGGCCAACGCGGCCATCGAGCAGTCCGCCCTGGCCACGGCCGTCGAGTCCAGCACCGAGATGAACACCGTCCGCACCCCGCGGAACTGCTGGCCGACGCCATCGAGCTGGCCACCGCCGGGCGCGTGAGCCGCTGGCTCGACGAGCTGCTCGACGACGGCACCCTCACCATCGGGCAACGCCAGCGCCTGGCCGCCGAGGACGCCGGGCCGACCCTGAACCGCGTCCTGCGCCGCGCCGAACTCGCCGGGCACGACCCACGCCAGGTCCTCACCGACGCGATCACCTCGCGTCCCCTGGCCGGAGCCCGGCAACTGACCAACGTCATCCACCACCGCATCACCGACGCCGTCCCCCTCGACCCACAGGGCAGCCGGTTCGCCGACTGGACCCCGCGGGTCGACGACCCGCAGTGGCAGCGCTACCTCGACGACCTCGCCGTCCGCGCCGACCAGCGGCGGGTCGAGATGGGCGAGGAGATCGCCGCCAACCCACCCCAGTGGGCGGTCGAAGCGTTTGGGCCGGTGCCCGAGGACCAGAAGCTGCGCGCCGAGTGGGCGGAGAAGGCAGGCGTCGTCGCGGCCCACCGAGACTTGACCAAGTTCGACGCCCCGTCCGAAGCGCTGGGCAATGCGCCGAAGCCGGGGCAACCCGAGGCGTACGCGTCCTGGCGCGCGGCGTGGCGAGCGCTCGACCTGCCCGAGGTCGACCGCGACGAGCTGGAGATGAGCGACGGCCAACTCCACCTGCGCCAGCGCGCTTACGAGCGGGAGAAGACCTGGGCGCCGAAGTACGTCGCCGAAGAACTGGCCGGAACCCGGCAAGCCGCCGCCCAGCAGCGCCGGACCGCGGCCATCCGCCAGGCCGAGGCCCTCGCCGCGGCCGAACCGCTCGAGCGCGACCGGCTCCAGCGCGAAGCCGCCGAAGCCAGCGCACTGGCCGACGTGCTCGACGGCCGCGCCGCCCTGTTGGAAGCCGCCGACGAGGCCCGCGCCCAATGGCTGGCGCACACTGCGGGCACCCGCGCCGCGAGCGACCGAGCGACCATGGAACTACAGTCCCGCCGCGCGAACGACGGCCGCGAGGACACGCTGACCACCGCGGCCGACTGGCTCGCGGAGCACTACGCCGCCCAGGCCGCCGAGGACGCTTACCGCGACGTCACCGGGCTGCACGACTTCGCCGACTTCAACCCGGCGCACCAGCACGCGACCACGCTGCCGGACACCACCCCCGACGTCCAGGCGGCTTGGCCCAGCCTGCCCACCTTCGACGACTTCGACGATGCCGACGCCGTCCCCTTGGCGCAGACCGAGGAAGTGCAGCGCCCAGGCCGGTTCGCGTGGCTGACCAACCTGGTCACCTGGTCGAAGAGCATCTGGGGACGCAACGCCGAACTCGACGACGTCGAGGACGTCAACGAGGACGTCGCTGCCAAGGCCGCCGCCCCCACGCCTCCCGCTACCGAGCCCGTCGCCGACGCCGAGCCCACCGTCCCTGCCACCGTCGCCGCGCCGGCGGTCCAGGACGACACCGACGCTGCGCCGTCGCCGAGCGAGGAACTGCCCGGGGCAGACGCCGCCGAGACGTGGCCCACCGCACCGGCGGTCGACCTCGACGACGACGACGAGCCCGCCTACGGCTGGCTCGGGACGCCCGTCGACGACGACGACTTCGCCGACGAGTTGAAGCCGACCGCGGCAAGCGCCCCGGCCGCGGTCGAGGTCTTCGAGATCGAGCCTCACCCGGACGCCGCCGAGGTGGCCGTGCCCGACCTCCGCGAGGTCGCGGCGACCGAACCGCCGGTCCAGGAGGCCGACGCGGTTCGGGTGCCGTCGGCGGACGAGACCGCCGAGACGATCTCCCGTGCCCAGCGAGCCCTCGCGGAGATCCGGGCCCGCGAGGCCGCCGACGCCCAGCGGGCCGCCGACGAGGCCCGCGCCGAGCAGATGTCGCGCTGGGCCGCCGATGACGCCGCCGCAGCGGCAGCCGTGGATGTGGACGTCCTGGACCGGGGAGGTTCCTGGTGACCAGGTCAGGGCACAGCCGGCACATCGACCGGCGGGACGCCGGAACGCCTCCACGCCCACGCGAAGGTGCTCAGCACCGCGTCGAGCCAGCCAGGCCGGTTGGCCAGCCAGGCTGGCTGTTGGATGTCCAGCCGCTCGGCTTGGAGCAGCTCGTCGGCGATCAGCTCCTCATAGACCACGCCCGTGCGCATCGTCACCGGCGCCGGAGCGGAGTACCACGATCCGTCCGGTTGACGAACCGTGGCGTTGGCGATCCAGCGGCAGGTCATCACCACACCAGTGAGCGCCCAGTCCTGCGGGTCAGCATCGGACCGGAGTTCGGCGGCGTGCCACACGCGCGCGAACTCGACCCGCGGCACGCGGATGTTGCCCGCCGGGATGTGGTCGAAGTCCGAGCCGCGCAGCTCCATGCACCCGATGGTCGCACGCACCCCCGACGCGCGGAACCAGCCGCGCCGGCCTGTCCAGTCCTGGACCAGTCCGCCCGTCGACTGGACAACGGCAGCCATCCGCAGCGGGCGTCACCGACTCGCACATGGCCTGCGGCCATGAACGACAACCGAGCCGGCCAAGGCCGGCACAGCACTGTCTCAACGCGACAAACGTAGCCACTCGCCGACCGGGGGCACACAAGTCCGGTTACCACGGCGCACTCCCGATAAAGGGCGCCCTTCGGGCGTCGCTACGCGATTTCGCTGCGCTCAACCCTTGATCGCGAGCCTCTCGCGCCGCGGTGCCCTACGCCCGCGGGCAGGTACCCGAAGAGCACGGGCACTGCCCGCAGGTCAAGGCCAGCGGACCAAGAGCAAAGCCAAGAGCCACAAGCGGAAGGACACCCCGATGAACCTCTGCACCGAGCCCCAGCCGGTCGCCCGGGAGACCACCACCGACCCCAAGGACGTCCACCTGTACTGCCCGTGGTGCTACCCGAGCCCGCAGCTCGGCGACACCGTCACCGCCCTGTGCGGCGCGCAGCGCCACTTCCTCGGCCAGGTCCACTCCACCGGCCACGAGTGCCGCGCCTGCCTGGCGCTGGAGCAGCAGGTCCTCGCCTTCCGCGGCTGCCCCAACTGCCCCGACTAGCCCGCCCCGGGAGGCCCCTTCGGGGGCCTCCTCCCGCCCGGAGGACCGGCATGCACACCACCCACCACCAGGACCCGACCCACGTCGACCCGTCCCAGATGAGCCTGGCGCTGACCGGAGCGCCGGAACCGGCCGTCGAGCGCGTCCCAGACCGGCTCGCGCTGCTGGAGAGCAGGACCACCCGCATCGCCGTCGAGCCCGCCGACGATGGCACCGGCCAGGCCGTGCCCGACGAGTGGGACCTGTGGGCCGCCGACGACACCGGCCGCACCTTCGGGTTCTGGGAGGGCTGGACCACCGCCGAACTCCTCCAGCTCCGCGACCGCGGCCACGTCGCCGTCGTCGACCGCCGCACCCGCACCCCGTGGACGCCCTGACCGGCGCTGGCCTTCCGCTCGCCAACCAACCCGCAACCACCGGAGGAACACCATGACCGACCAGCAGCCCGTCAACCCGCAGCCCACCGAGACTGCCCGGGACCGGCTCAACAACTACACCCCGCCGCCACTGACGCCGTTCCAGGTCGCGATAGAGGGCTGGAGCCCCAACCCCGACAGCTTCGAGTTCTGGCCCAACAGCGTCCGCGTCGAGGCCGTCGAGGGCTACCAGCACCGGGACACCGACCAGGCCGCCGACGAGACCGAGTGGGAGTACGCCGACAACCACGGCACCCGCCAGCTCGTCGAGATCGACACCAACTACAAGCCCAGCCGCGACAGCGAGCACCCCGTCCGGCTGACACGCACCGACACCGTCCAGCTCGCCGCCCACCTGCTCACCGCGGTCGAGGACACCTTCCACTTCAGCCGGGTCGGGCGCCTACGCGCCACCGAGGCAGCCGAGCTGCTGCGCGCCCTCACCGAGGTCGGGCACGCCCTCGACGACCTCCGCAGCCACGCCCTCGACGACCTGCTCCACGACACCGGCGCCGACCCCGACGAGCAGGAGACCACCCACGACGTCACCGACACCACCGGCGGGGCGAGCCCCGATGAGCCAGTTCGTGCTCGACACCGACGCCATCGTCATCGGCACCCTGATGACCCTCACCCCTGGCACCGCCCGCCACGGCCTTGACCGGCTGGCACCCGAGGACTTCCCGAGCTGGCCCGCCCGCCACGCGTTCACGCTGCTGCGCGACATGACCGCGGCCGGTGTGCCCAGCCTCGACCCCGCCACCCTGGTCGGCCACGCCCAGCGCACCGCCGCCGTCGCCGCCCACCAGTGGCCGGGCCTGACCCGGTTCCTGTCCGCCGCCGTCAGCGTCAACGTGCCCGCCTGCGCCCTGGACTTCCACATCGACCTCCTGCTGGAAGCCACCTACCGCCGCCGCATCCACGCCGCCGCGACCCGCCTGGCACAGCTCGCCGACACCGCCACCCTCTCCGACCTCGACCACCACCTCGCCGTCGAGGCCGCCGACCTCGACCACCACCGAGCCCGCATCACCACCGGCCTGCGGCCGGTCACCCACCACCCGGAGCGGGCCGCGTGAACACCACCCAGAGCCCCGACGACTGCCCGATCAGCGAAGGCGAAGCCATGACCGAGCCCACCACGAACTCCTCGCCCCACGGTCGCGTGTGGCTGAACCCGCCCACCGACACCACCCCGCCCCGGCGGGTGCTGGTCGAGTTCACCCTCACCGAGGCCCGCCTCGTGGCCGACGCCCTCCGCTTCACCGCCGCCGGCGAGCACCGCGAGCTAACGCGCCTGGCCCGCACCGTGGAGATGGCCGTCGCCACGCCCGAGCAGGCCGACGCCGACGGAGTCTCGCGGTTCGACACCGAGCACCCCGCCAACCAGCTCTCCCGGCTCATGCTGACCGCCCTCACCGAGCTGGCGCGCTGGGCGGGCCCGGTCTCCGTCGCCGCGAACGCCGTCGACTACGCCGCCGCCATCGCCGCGCACCGGGACGGCGCGCGCGGCGTGCTCGACCTCCTCACCGCGACCCGCTCGAAGCTCCGCACCGTCGCGCAAACCGGCTACGGCCCGGTCCCGCCCGCCTCCACCGAGCAGGCAGGGGAGTAGGCCATGTCGCTCACCTTCACCGACATCTTCTGCGGCGCGGGCGGCTCGAGCATCGGGCTCGCCGCGGCCGGGTTCGAGCTGAAGCTGGCCGCCAACCACTGGGACCGCGCGATCACCACCCACGCCGCGAACTTCCGCGACGCCGACCACCTGTGCGCCGACGTCTCCAACTACGACATGCGCCGCCTCCCGCGCACCGACCTGCTGTGGGCGTCCCCGATCTGCACCGAGATCAGCCCCGCAGGCGGGCGCCGCCGCACCCGAGCCCAGCTCGACCTCCTCGACCAAGGCCCCGTCGCCAAGGGCGGGTTCGAGCGCACCCGCGCCACCTTCCACGACGTCATCCGCGCCACCGAGGTCCACCGCTACCGCGCCGTCCTGGTCGAGAACGTCGTCGACGTCGCCACCGACTGGGAGCTGTTCGACTGGTGGCTCGCGGGCATGCGCACCCTCGGCTACACCGTCCAGTTCGTCTCCGTGTCCTCCGCCCACATCGGCGACAAGACCAACCCCCACGCCCCGCAGTGGCGCGACCGCCTCTACCTCGTCTTCACCCGCCACGGCGTCCGCAAGCCCGACGTCGAGCCCCGCCCGCTGGCCTGGTGCACCTCCTGCGACCAACAGGTCAAGGCCAAACAGGCATGGCGCAAGCAGCGCGTCCGCAAGATCGGCAAGTACCGCCGCCAATACGACTACCGCTGCCCCAACACCCGCTGCCGCCACGCCCTGGTCGAGCCCTACGTCCTGCCCGCCGCCGCGGCCATCGACTGGACCGACCCCGGCGTCCGCATCGGCGACCGCGACCAGCACGGCCTGCCCGCCCTGCGCCCCAACACCCTGCGCCGCATCCAAACCGGCCTCGACATGTTCGCCGGCCCCACCATGATCACCGTCAACCACGGCGGCGACGACGCCCGCGCCTACCCCGCCACCGCCGCGCCGCTGCCCACCCGCACCGGCCGCATCGGCGACGGCATCGCCCACCCGCCGTTCCTCGTCCCCGCCGGCGGCACCTGGCGCACCGACCCCACCGGGGTCGACGTCCCCATGCCCGCCCGCACCACGCGCGAGAACGACGCCTTGGTCGCCCCGCCCGGCGCGTTCTACGTCAAGAACCACGGCGGACACCTCCAGCCCCGCTACGCCGTCAAGGACGTCGTCGAACCGCTCGGGACCGTCACCAGCACCGACAGCCACGCCCTGGTCATCCCCTACCGCCGCGGTGCCAAGCCCCACCGCCCTGACCAGCCGCTGTCCACCATCGCCACCCGCGACCAGCACGCCCTCATGCACGCCGCCGTCAACATCGACGACTGCCACTACCGCATGCTCCGCCCCCGCGAGCAGCTGCGTGCCCAGCGCTTCCCCGACAGCTACATCGTCACCGGCAACGTCGGCGAACAGACCATGCAAGCCGGCAACGCCGTCTCCAGCAACGTCGCCCAATGGCTGGCCCACCAGGTCGCCCACGTCCTGTGATCCGCCACACGGCCGCAGGGGAGGTGAACCCGATGGCCTGCACCCACTGGAGCTTCTACGTCCTGGCCGGCATCGCCACCTGCCTCGACTGCGGACACCAATGGCACGTCTAGCCCACCGAGCCGTACCCGACGACCAAGGTGATTAGGAGACCACCACGACCGAACTGCCCATCGCCGACGAGCCCGCCGACCTGTCGACCTGCCTCGCCCTTGGCTGCCAGCTTCCCTACGTCCCCAATGAACACGAAACCGGGCACCGGCCTGTGCCCGCCCCGCACCGACCCCTCCGCCCTCGGCACCCGCATGGAGCGCCTCGCGGGCGCCGTGCGCCGCGTGATGCAGAAGAGCCCGCCCCGGCGCGACGCCATCTGCGCCATCTGCGCGAACTGGTTCAAACGCCGTCGACCACCAACTCCTCGCTACCGACTGGGACGCCGACACCCTCGCCGACACCCGCCGCAGCACCGAAGCCGCCTCGACATCAACACCTCGACCGGCGAGCCAGTCAAGACCAGACCCCCAAGACATCGACCGCCAACCACCCACCGTGGACGACGACGGATGGTCGTCGCAAACGTTCTGATCAGCAAGTTCGTGGTGCCAGCCCCCTTAGCCTCGTTGATGTTGTTGGTCATCAGATGGCGCGCCGACGATCTTGCTGGGTTGAGCCGGTTCGTTATGGGTCCGAACCAGGCGGTGGCAAGGCGCTGGGAAGGGACGTGCGTGGTGTGGCTGGGGGCGGCGGCGTCAGAGCGTCGGTTCCGGGGGTGAAGGCAGGCCACGGAGTAGACGGGCGACGTGCTCGACGCTGTCGAGGTCGTTTGTGTCGGTGAAGGCGGCCTGTGCCTGTTCCCAGCACTGTACGGCTTCGTCGAGTCGCCACACCTCCTGCACGGCGTTGCCGAGGTTGTTCCACGCCGTCCCCTCGCTGTGGCGGTCGCCTGCCTCCTGGAACAGGGTGAGGGCGTGTTGGTGGGCGGTGATCGCCTCGTCGAACCGCCGCACCGCCCGCAGGGCGTTGCCGAGGTTGTTCCACGCCGTCCCCTCGCGGTGGCTGTCACCCACCTCGCGGTACAGGGTGAGGGCGTGTTGGTGGGCGGTGATCGCCTCGTCGAACCGCCGCACCGCCCGCAGGGCGAGGCCGAGGTTGTTCCACGCCATCCCCTCGCTGTGGCGGTCGCCTGCCTCCTGGAACAGGGTGAGGGCGTGTTGGTGGGCGGTGATCGCCTCGTCGAACCGCCGCACCTCCTGCAGGGCGTTGCCGAGGTTGTTCCACGCCGTCCCCTCGCGGTGGCTGTCACCCACCTCGCGGTACAGGGTGAGGGCGTGTTGGTGGGCGGTGATCGCCTCGTCGAACCGCCGCACCGCCCGCAGGGCGAGGCCGAGGTTGTTCCACGCCATCCCCTCGCTGTGGCGGTCGCCTGCCTCCTGGTGCCGGGTGCGGGCCTGTTGGTGGGCGGTGATCGCCTCGTCGAACCGCCGCACCTCCTTCAGGGCGAGGCCGAGGTTGTTCCACGCCATCCCCTCGCTGTGGCGGTCGCCTGCCTCCTGGAACAGGGTGCGGGCCTGTTGGTGGGCGGTGATCGCCTCGTCGAACCGCCGCACCTCCTGCAGGGCGTTACCGAGGTTGTTGGCGGTGATGGCTTGGTGATGGGGGTGAGGTGGGTTGCGCTGGTGTAGGCGTGGGTGGCGACGGTGACCCAGTCGGCAAGGTGTCGCCGCCACTCCAGGTACCGGCCGAGGGCGCTGCCCAGGTGGGCGGTGTGGGGGTGGTGGCCGGTGGTGGCGGCGTGGGTGACGGTGGCGATGAGGTTGGCTCGTTCCGCGTCGAGCCAGCGTAGGGCGTCCTCGCGTCCGGTGAACCGTGGCGGTACGGCCTGCCCGGGTAGGGCGGCCAGGTGGGCGTCGGCCTGGTAGGTGGTGTGGGTGTAGTGGTTCAGGAGCCGGGTCTGGGCCGCGTCGAGGTCGGTGGGGTGTAGGGAGGGTGGGGTGTGGGTGCTGGTGTGGGCGCGGACGAGGTCGTGCAGCGACCAGCGGTCGGGGCCGGCGGGTCGTAGGAGGTGGGCGTGGCGTAGCCCGCGGAGCTGGACGCGCGTGGTTGCGGGGGTTGGTCCGTGAGGGCGGCGGCGGTGTCGGTGGACACGTCGGGTCCCGGGGCCAGGCACAGCAGCCGCAGCGTCCTCGCCCGCTCCGGATGCTGGTCGAAGAGGCGTTGCCAGGACAGGTCCAGGACCGCGGCCACAGCCTGCTCGCCGTGGGCGTACCCGTCGACCCCGGGCGCCGCCCGGAGTTGCGCGGCGAGTTCTGTGGGGGCGAGGTGGGGTTCGTCGGCCAGCAGCGGCGCGACCACCCGCAGCGCCAGCGGCAACCCCACACGCCCGCGCCAACTCCCGCGCACCCTCCGGGTTCTCGGCCAGGCGCCGGTCGTGCGGGGTGATCGCGTGCAGCGCTCGGGCGAGCAGATCGACCGATTCCGGCTCGTCGAGGACGTCCAGCGGCACGGACATCGCGGGCAGGGCGAGGGTGTCGCGGGTGGTCACCACCACCACGTGACCGCTGCCCGGCGTCGGCAGCAGCGGCTTGGCTTGTGCGCTGGTCGAGACGTTGTCCACCACCAGCAACACCCGCCTGCCTTCGGCGGCGAGGTGGGCGAGGACTTGGTGGTAGGCGGCGTGCGCGTCAGCGGCCTCGGGTGGGATCTGCTCGCCCGCCAGGCCGAGGCGGCGCAGCAGCGGGGAGCACACCGCCTCGGCCGGGACCGGGGTCGGGCTGTAGCCGAGCATGTCGACCACGAACACCCCACCAGGGAACCAGCCCGCTTGGGCGGCGTGGGCGGCGCAGTGCCGGGCCAGCGCGGTCTTGCCCACCCCGCCCATCCCCGCCGACACCACCACCGCCGCCCCCGCAGCAGCCGGATCCAACACCGCCAACAACCGTGCGACCTGCCCGTCGCGGCCGGTGAACACCGCGTCGACCTCGGCGCCGGTGATCTGCTCCACCTGGGTCGCCGGGCGCGCCGCCTCGGCAGGCAGGTGGACGTGGGTGTCTATCCGCACCCCGCTGACATCCCCACCGACCTGCAGATTCGGGCCCACGATCGTGCTGTTCTCCACGCTCGGGCCGCCCGCGCAATTACGGCCGCCGACGACGCTGTGTCCACAGCACCACTCGGCGTCGGTGCCAGGCTGGACGCGCCGCGCCCGCCCGCCCCGCCCTGGTCGCGGCTGGTGGGTTCGTCGCGCCGACGCCGCCACCAATTCACCAGGGCTCGCTCCCCGGCGTCGGCCGCGGAGGCAGCGCGGCGTCCCCCAGCGTGACGTCCCTGATGTCCCCGCCAGCCTGCATGTTCGGGCCCAAGATCGTGCTCTCGCGCACCGACTGCCCACCCGACACCACCGGCCCACGGTCAGGCGCCTGCGGCGCGGGCCGCATCCACCGCCACGCCGAGGGCACCGCAACCCACACCAACGCCAAGATCCCCGCGGCCAGCTCAACCCCTCCACCACATTGCGCACCGGGTGCTCGTCGGCCAACAGCCAGTCCGGAGGCCCGAACCTCGCCCACAGGGTCACCACCGCCGCGAGCACAAGCACGGCCAGTCCTACTCGCCACCACCTGGTACGCGTCATCCCCGCCATCCGTTCACCCGGCACCGTTATACGACTTGTCGCGCTACCACTCCAACACGCTACGTAGAACCACCATCCCGGGACCCGTGCAGCGCTCACACCGCGGGCCAGCCTCGGCAGCGGCATCTATGACCGCGTCTTCCAGCGGGCTTAGTCCGTCTAGAACCGGCGTCTGCGGGTCGCGCAGTTGTCCAACAGTGGATCACCACCGATGCCGAGCGCCACTCGGCAATGTGCCAGGACGTCAATGCGCCATCGGCCCACGTTCGGCAGGACCGATACCTGAAGCGAGGTCGCACCGGCCCCGCGCCAGCGACCTGAGCGCGCCGTCGGTGGCCTGGGCGGGGCTAGCTCCCTAGCTCCGACGCCGCGATCGGCTATCTTGACGATACCCAAAAGGGCAGTTCAGGACCGTGCGGGTGTCAATGACGGTGTCAATGAGCGCAGATCGAAACCATGCACTGAAGCCACGAGATGCACGTGCATGGCCAGCGCGACCGGCACAAATCCGCAGGTAGAACCAGGTGTTTGCACTTGTAAGCGAAAGGTTGCGGGTTCAAGTCCCGCTGCCGGCTCCGGTTCAGGTCAGTACGGGTAGGGCGGCCACGTGCGCTGGATCTGGCCAGCCTGCTAAATGCCGTTGCGGAACCGCCAAGCTGCGATGGCGAAAGTTACTATCGCGCCGACAGCGCCGACGGTTCGTCGAGATGGTCGGCTCGTGCTGACGGGCTGCTCGTCCCTCGTTGCTGCTTGCTTGGTGACGCCCTCGTCCGGCGGTCCGACGAGTAGACTTCCGCAGATCCCGATCAACCCGACGATGTACGCGATGCCGGTGACCTGGATCGTGAGGACGCTGGCCTTCCCGCCCACGGATTCTGGCTCCGCGTCTGTGCCGGTCACGAGAGTGCTGAGTCCAAAGCGGACCGAGTCGATGATCAACTCGAGCTCGCCAGCGTTCGGATTGATCTTTTTAAAGCCGCCGAATTGGTTGATCGCGAAGTAGTAGAAGCCTGATGCCACGATCCACGTGGTCAGAGCGGAGCCGACAATGATCTTGGCGTCTGCGAGCACCGACTGTCTGAACCGATGGTGGGGACCAGCCCACGAGTTGAACGCTCCTGCTGAGAACGCGGCCTCGGCCGCGACCGTCGTCATGCATGCGCAGAGCAGGATGCCGACGCATAGGCCGAGAGCCTTCTGTAGGTTGGATAGCCCCTGACCTGCTATGACGTCTGATAGTGCGAGGGTGACCGCCACTGCGGGGGCGAGAAACCATAGAACCCATACCCGGCGAGCGCCGAACAGCAGGACGGCGCGCACTGGTCTGCCGCGCGCTCGGGCGCGTCGGTAAGCGCGGTGCAAACGATAGGACTTCACGCCGAACGGAAAGAACGCGCCCCTGGTTGCGTCGTACATGGGGGCGTAGTTCTCGAGATTTCGTTTGTCGGGACTCAGGTCCTGGATCGCTAGCGCGAAGGTCGCTCCGTATGTCTGGATCCAATAGACGGTTCGGATGAGTGAGTAGAGTCGAAGGAGCAGCAAAGCAACCATCGCGACCAGTGTGATCGAGAGTGCCATGGTCCCCTCCTAATGCGGCTCGCACCGTAGGCCGCCGAGGTGCATGAGTAGTGTTGATCACATCGGTGGATGCGGCACTGTGTTACGCGAGTAGTCGGGTGGGTGAGGACCGTTGGTCTCGCATGGGCTGCCGATTCGCGCGATACTCGGGGGCGTTGACTACCGGAAGGGGTTGCCGTGCACGCCCGATCTGGAGACCGGCTGGTTGTTCATGGGAAGGTCGTGGGGACGCACGACCGGGTGTTGGAGATCGTTGAGGTGATGGGGCCCGATGGGACCCCGCCGTACCGGGTGCGGGATGACGGGGGGCATGAGTCGATCATGCAGCCGGGGCCGGACTGCATCGTGCAGCCGCGGGTGGCGGACTAACGGGCGGTGGGGGTACGGCGATCTACCCGGGTGTGGGGGAGATGATCCGCGCGGGGGCCTCGACCGATGTCGGGGCGGTTCGGGCTGGGAACGAGGATTCCTTCCTGGTCGACGACGGGGTGTACGTCGTCGCTGACGGGATGGGTGGGCACGCGGCCGGTGAGGTGGCCAGTGGGGTGGCCGTGGAGGTCGCGGGGACGCTTGCTGGGCGGACGCTGAAGCCGGGGGATGTCAGGGCCGCGGTGCTCGAGGCGAATGCGGCGATCCTGGCGGCGGGGAAGCGGGAGCCGGGGCGGCGTGGGATGGGGACGACCTTCACGGGCCTCTGCCTGGTCGACTTCCAGGGGTCGCCGCACTGGGCCGTCGTCAACGTCGGGGATTCCCGGGTGTACCGGTACGCCGACAACAGCCTGGTGCAGCTCACGGTCGACCACACGGAACTCGCTGAGCTGATCGCCAATGGCGACCTCACCGAGGACGAGGCCCGGGGGCATCCGCTCGGCAACGTGCTCACGCGCGCGCTCGGCATGTCGCCGCCGCCCGAGCCGGATCTCGACGTCTTCCCGGTGCGGGCCCCGGAGCGGTTCCTCATCTGCTCCGACGGGCTCACCCTCGAACTCCCAGACGAGATCATCGCCGATGTCCTGGCCGATACCGAGGACCCCGAGGACGCGGCGAAGCGGCTGGTCGACATGGCGGTCGAGGTCGGCGGTAGGGACAACGTCACAGCCGTGGTTGTGGACCTGACCGCCTGACCGGCTAGCCTCAGGCTAGGTAACCCTTACCTAACCGAGGAGAGGCTATGCGCGTCGTCATGTTCGGCTTCCAGACCTGGGGGCACCACACGCTGGCTGCGCTGCTGGAATCCGAGCACGACGTCGTCGCGGTGGTCACGCACCCGCGCGGGGACGGCGCGTACGAGCGGATCTGGGCCGACTCCGTCGAGGACCTCGCCAAGGCCAACGGCATCCCCGTGCACATCCGCGAGAAGGCCGACGACGAGGACCTCCTCCAGGCCCTCAAGGAGGCCGACCCGGACGTCATCGTCGCCACCAACTGGCGCACCTGGATCCCGCCGCAGGTCTTCACCCTCCCGCCCAAGGGCACGCTGAACGTCCACGACTCGCTGCTGCCCGCCTACGCGGGCTTCTCGCCCCTGATCTGGGCGCTGATCAACGGCGAGCCCGAGGTCGGCGTCACCGCGCACATGATGGACGAGACCCTCGACGCCGGTGACATCGTCACCCAGGAGGCGGTGGAGGTCGGTCCGCGCGACACCACCAAGGACCTGTTCGACAAGACCCTCCCGCTGTTCGGCAAGCTCACCGTCGAGGGCCTGGCCCGGATCGCGCGCGGCGACAAGGACTTCACCCCGCAGGACCGCAGCAAGGCGAGCTTCTTCCACAAGCGCGCCGACGAGGACCTGCGCATCGACTGGACCTGGACCGCCGAGGAGCTGGACCGGCTCGTCCGCGCCCAGTGCGCCCCTACCCGTCCGCCTACACCTTCCACCGCGGGCGCCGCCTGGAGGTCGTCGAGGCGCGGGTGTCCGAGGCGGTCTACGGCGGCACGCCCGGGCGGATCTTCTACCGCGAGGGCGACGGCGTCGCGATCGTCGCGGGCGCGGAGGCGCGGCGGGGCCGGAGCAAGGCGCTGCTGATCACCAAGGTCCGGACGGACGACGGCACTGAGCTGTCCGCGCACCAGTACTTCGCCCGCATGGGCGGCTACCTCGGCTAGGAGAGACGCAGACCACTCCCGGGCGACCGACCATTAGGTTAGCCTTGCCTTCGTTTCCAACGAGGCGACGGAGGACGATGTGACCACTGAGGTTTACGACCTGGTCGGTATCGGGTTCGGCCCGTCCAACCTCGCCTTGGCGGTCGCCGTCGACGAGCACAACCGGCGCCACCCGGAGCGCGCGCTGCGGACGCTGTTCTGCGAGCGGCAGGCGCGGTTCGGGTGGCACCGGGGGATGCTCATCCCGGACGCGACGATGCAGGTGTCCTTCCTCAAGGACCTCGTCACCATGCGCGACCCGGCCAGCGACTTCAGCTTCCTGTGCTACCTGCGCGAGCGCGGCAGGCTGGTCGACTTCATCAACCACAAGACGATGTTCCCGCTGCGCGCGGAGTTCCACGACTACTTCGAGTGGGCCGCCGCCCGGGTCGCCGACCAGGTCCGGTACGGCGTCGAGGTGATCTCCGTGCGGCCGGTCGAGGTCGACGGGGAGGTCGCGCACTTCGACGTCGTCGCCACGCCCGCGGGCGAGGACGCGGTGATCACCTTCCGGGCCCGCAACCTCGCCATCGCCACCGGCCTCACCCCGGTCCTGCCCGACGACGCCGTGACCTCCGACCGCGTCTGGCACAACATCGAGCTGATGCACCGCATCGGCACCCTCGACGGCGCCGACCGCGTGCTCGTCGTCGGCGCGGGCCAGAGCGGCGCGGAGACCGTGGCGCAGCTGCACTCCGCGCTCCCCGACGCGAAGGTCACCGCGGTGTTCGCCAAGTACGGCTACACCCCCGCCGACGACAGCCCCTTCGCCAACCGCATCTTCGACCCCGCCGCCGTGGACGACTTCCACTCCGCGAGCCAGGAGGTCAAGGACATGCTGATGCGCTACCACCGCGGCACCAACTACTCCGTGGTCGACCTCGACCTCATCGAGGAGCTGTACCGGCGCGAGTACCGGGAGAAGGTCGCGGGCACGCGCAGGCTCGACATCCGCCCGGCGTCGCGGCTGCAGTTCGTGCGGGAGACCGACGACGCGGTGTACGTCGCGGTCGAGCACCTGCCCAGCGGCGCGGTGGAGACGCTGCGCTGCGACGCCGTCGTCTACGCGACCGGCTACCGCCCCGGCGACGTGTTCGACGTCCTCGGCCGCGCGGGCGCGCTGTGCGAGCGCGACGACGACGGCCTGCCGGTGGTCGAGCGCGACCACCGCGTCCGCACCGCCGACAAGGTCACCGCGGGCATCTACCTGCAGGGCGGGACCGAGCACACGCACGGGCTCACCTCGACGCTGCTGTCCAACACCGCGGTCCGCGTCGGCGAGATCATGGCGTCGCTGCTGGGTGCTTCTCGCCCACAGCGAACGTCCGTGCGGACTGTCGGCGCCCCGGCGTAACTTCGGCCCCATGGCCACCCTTGTCACCTTCCACGCCCACCCCGATGACGAGTGCATCGCCTGCGGGGGCGTCATGCGCAGGGCCGCCGACGCCGGGCACCGCGTCGTGCTGGTCGTCGCGACCCGGGGCGAGGTCGGCGAGGTGCCCGACGGGTTCCTCGCCGACGGAGAGCAGCTCTGGGAGCGCCGCGTCGCCGAGACCCGCGCCGCCGCCGACGTCCTGGGCGTCGCGCGCGTCGAGTTCCTCGGCTACCGCGACTCCGGCATGGCGGGCACCGCCGACAACGACCACCCCGCCGCGTTCGCCCGCGCCGACGTCGAGGACGCCGCGCGCAAGCTCGCCGACATCCTCATCGACGAGAAGGCCGACGTCCTGACCGTCTACGACGACAACGGCGGCTACGGCCACCCCGACCACATCCAGGTCCACCACGTCGGCTACCGCGCCGCCGAACTCGCGGGCACGCCCCGGGTCTACGAGAGCACCATGAACCGCGACCGGATCCAGGCCGACGCCGCCGCGGCCCGCGAGCGCGGCGAGACCGACTGGGGCCCGCCGGAGGACCTGGTGATCGGCAAGCCGGAGGCCGAGCTGACCGCCGCCGTCGACGTCACCGAGTACCTCCCGGTCAAGCGGGCGGCCATGCGCGCGCACGCCAGCCAGATCGCCGAGGACTCGTTCTTCCTGTCGCTGCCCGACGCCGAGTTCGCCCGGGCGTTCGGCACCGAGTGGTTCATCCGCCGGGGCGCCGGGCCGGGCATCAGTGAGACGGATCTCCTCGCGGGGCTGTAGCGATCCCACGTCCCGAGACCGCTGGGGGTGGTCTCTGGGACACGGCGTGACCTGCGGTTACGTCACTCGTTGTGGTACACCAGTAACCCCGGCGTCGGCAGAGGGTGGTGGCCCATGGACGAGCGTGCCCTCACGCCCGCGAACGGGACGGACCCGGCCGCCGAGCTGGTGGGCCAGGCGGGCCGCGTGCTCGGCTGGCTCTACCGCGGCGGCTGGGAGGTGGCGCGCAGGCTCCCCGGCGGCGACGTCGTGGAGCGCCAGGCGCGCAAGATCGAGCAGGCGGTCGTCGACGAGGTGCGCAAGCGCCTCGACGACGAGCCGAGCGAGCTGCAGCGGGTGATCACCGCGGGGAGACCCCGCGCGAGCCGCTGCGGCTGGCGATGGCGGAGCTGCTGGAGCGCTCGGTCACCGACAGCCGCGACGCCGCGCGCGAGTACTACTTCGCGCTGGTGATGCGCCAGCTCCTGCCCGACGAGGCGCGGATCATCGCGGCGATGTCGGACGGCTCGGTGTTCCCGCTGGTGCACCTGGCCGCTCGCACCGGGCTGGGCAGCCCGCACCGCTACCTGCTGGAGAACGCCTCCACGGTCGGCCGGGCCGCGGGCGTCGTGCAGCCGGGGCTGGTGCCGTTCTACGTGACCCGGCTGATCCAGTTCGGCCTCGCCGAGGTCGGCGACGAGGCGCCCGGCCTGAACACCCAGTACGAGCTGCTCCTCACCGACGAGCGCGTCCGCGCCCTCGACGCGGGCAGGCTCGGGCCGCGCGTGGTCCGGCTGTCCCTGCACATCTCGGAGCTGGGCGTCCAGTTCTGGGCCGCGAGCGACCCGGCCGCGCGCGGGGTGGGCCGGTGATCGACGAGATCCTCCGCGACTTCGCGGTCAACTGGCCGGTCTACGCGTCCATGCCGGTGATCGCCGCGCTGATCGGCTACGGCACGAAGATCGTCGCGATCCGGATGATGTTCCAGCCGGTCGAGTTCAAGGGGATCAAGCCGTTCCTCGGCTGGCAGGGCATCGTGCCGAGGCGGGCCGCCCGGATGGCCGCGATCGCCTGCGACACCATGACCGACCGGCTGATCTCCGCGGGCGAGGTGGTGCAGCGGCTCGACGCGGAGCGGATCGTCAAGGAGATCGAGAAGCCGCTGCTGGCGGGCATCGAGGAGATCGCCGAGGAGATCGCCGCCGAGTACCAGCCGGGCCTGTGGGAGTCGATGCCCGAGCCGGTGCGCCGCCGGATCATCCGGCGCATCCAGGACGACGCGCCGAAGGTGGTGCGCGAGCTGCTCGACCTGGTCAAGGAGGACGTGGACAACGTCTTCGACCTCAAGGACATGGTCGTCACGAACCTGGTCAAGGACAAGGCGCTGCTCAACCGGATCTTCCAGCACGCCGGGCGCAAGGAGTTCCGGTTCATCGCGCACTCGGGCATCTACTTCGGGTTCGCGATCGGCCTGGTGCAGATGGTGGCGTGGGCGACGCTGAAGAACCCGTGGGTGATGCCGATCTTCGGCGGGCTGACCGGCTGGTTCACCGACTGGCTCGCACTCAAGATGATCTTCAACCCGAAGCGGCCGACCCGCTACCTCGGGCTGTTCGAGTGGCAGGGCCTGTTCCTCAAGCGCCGCCGCGAGGTCGCCGCCGACTACGGCGAGCTGATCGCCAGGGAGATCATCACCCCGAAGAACGTCATCGAGGCCGTGCTGCGCGGCCCGCTCGCCGACCGGCTGTTCGCGCTCATCGCCAGGCAGGTCCGGCACACCCTCGACCGGCACGCCGGGCCCGCGCGGCCGCTCGTCGTGCTGGCCGTCGGCAGCGGGCGCTACCGGCGGATCAAGGAGTCGATCGCCGAGAAGGTGATCACCCGGCTGCCGGAGACGATGGCGTACATCGAGGACTACGCGGGCGACGCGATGGACATCCGCAACACCCTCGTCAGCAAGATGCAGGAGTTGTCGGAGGAGGAGTTCGAGGCGCTGATCCGGCCCGCTTTCGAGCAGGACGAGTGGATCCTGATCACCGTCGGCGCGGTGCTCGGCTTCGGCGTCGGCGAGTTGCAGGTCTTCCTCGTCGAACACCTCTCGGTAGCACAGCGCTGATCGCGGCGGCAACCGTACTGTTGTACTCCTCACCGGGGTTTCTGCGTCGCCCCAGGTGAGAAGGGGTGCGTGGAATGGCAGAACCGGAACTCCGGATACATCCCTGTTACGTTGCCCAAGTATGTCCGGAAAGCACCTGATCGAAAGGCCGTCCCCGCGGCGCTCCGCTCTGTGGCGAATCGCGCGCGATTCCGGGAAGTTGGACCTGAACTCCTCGTACGCGTACCTGCTGTGGTGCCGCGATTTCGCGGGCACCTCCGCGGTGGCGCGCGTCGACGGGCGAGTCGTCGGTTTCGTCATCGGTTTCGTCCGCCCCGCCGACCCCGCCACGGTGGTGGTCTGGCAGATCGCCGTGGACTCCTCGCAGCGCGGCAAGGGCCTCGCCGGGGCGCTGCTCGACCACCTCGTCGAGCGGCTCGCCGAGCGCGGCGTGCGCTGGCTGGAGACCACGATCACCCCGGACAACACGGCGTCGATCGCGTTGTTCGACGCGCTGGCCCGCAGGTGGGGGCCAGACGTGAGGCCACGGCGCTGTTCGCGGCCGACGCCTTCCCCGACGACCACGACCGCGAGGACCTGCACCGCATCGGCCCCCTGCTCCCGGCCGCGGTGCCCGTCTGAGTTCCCCTGGATGGTGAGTGAGTGAACGTCTTCGAGACGACCGAGTCCGAGGTGCGCAGCTACTGCCGGAGTTGGCCGGTGGTGTTCGACCGCGCGGTCGGCGCGCACCTGTACGACGAGTCCGGCCGCGAATACCTGGATTTCTTCGCGGGCGCCGGAGCGCTGAACTACGGGCACAACAACCCGGTGCTGAAACAGGCCGTCATCGACTACATGATGGCCGACCGCGTGACGCACTCCCTGGACATGAACACCGTCGCCAAGCGCGAATTCCTGGAGACCTTCCGGGACATCGCGCTCGCCCCGCGCGACTTCGACTACAAGGTGATGTTCCCCGGCCCGCGGGCGCCAATGCTGTCGAAGCGGCGCTGAAACTGGCCCGCAAGATCACCGGCCGCGAATCGATCATCAACTTCACCAACGCCTTCCACGGCATGACGCTCGGCGCGCTGTCGGTCACCGGCAACTCGCTCAAGCGCGGCGGCGCGGGCGTCCCGCTCGTGCACGCCACCCCGATGCCCTACGACAACTACCTCGACGGCCGGGTCGAGGACTTCCTGTGGTTCGAGCGGCTGCTCGGCGACAGCGGCAGCGGCCTCAACGAGCCCGCCGCGGTGATCGTGGAGACCGTGCAGGGCGAGGGCGGCATCAACGCCGCGCGCGCCGAGTGGCTGCGCGGCCTCGCCGACCTGTGCAAGCGGCACGGCATGCTGCTGATCGTCGACGACGTGCAGATGGGCTGCGGGCGCACCGGCCCGTTCTTCAGCTTCGAGCAGGCCGGGATCGTCCCGGACATCGTGTGCCTGTCGAAGTCGATCGGCGGCATGGGCATGCCGCTCGCGCTGACCCTGCTGCGCCCGGAGCTGGACGTGTGGGAGCCGGGCGAGCACAACGGCACCTTCCGCGGCATCAACCCGGCGTTCGTCGCGTCCACGGCCGCGCTGCGCGAGTACTGGACCGACGACACGCTGGAGAAAAGCACACTGGCCAAGGGCGAGCAGGTCGGCCGCGTGCTGACCGACCTCGCCGAGCCGCACGGCCTCAAGGCGAAGGGCCGCGGCCTGGCCCGCGGCCTCCAGTTCGCCGACGGCGCCACCGCCGGTGCGGTGTGCCGGGCGGCGTTCCGGCGCGGTCTGCTCATGGAGACCGCGGGACCCGACGGCGAGGTGGCGAAGCTGATGCCGCCGCTGACCATCACCGACGACGAGCTGGCCCACGGCCTCGACGTGTTCGCCGAGTGCGTGCAGGAGGTGCTCGCGTGATCGTCCGCACGCTCGACGAGATCACCGGGACCGACCGCGACGTCGTGACGCCGACCTGGCGCAGCAAGCGGATCATCCTGGCAGGCGACGGTGTCGGCTTCTCCTGCACGAGACCGTGCTGGAGGGCGGGACCGCCAACGACTTCTGGTACGCCAACCACGTCGAGGCCGTCTTCGTCGTCGAGGGCGAGGGCGAGCTGCTCGACAAGGAGACCGGCGAGACCCACCGGCTGGGCCCCGGCTCGATGTACCTGCTCGACGGCCACGAGCGCCACCAGCTCCGCCCGCGCACCCGGATGCGCACCGTGTGCGTGTTCAACCCGCCGGTCACCGGCCGCGAGGTGCACGACGAGGACGGCGTGTACCCGCTCGTGGTCGAGGAGACCGCTTCCTGAGGACCCGAGGAGGGCAGATGACCCTGACCGACGTGAGGACCGAGGACCGCTACCGCACGCGGACCGCCGACCCCATCGACCTGATCGACCGCGTCGAGCCCACCACCTGGCCCGGCGTCGACGGCCCGCTCGACGCCGCGACGCTGGCCGCGCACGACGCGCGCGGCTATTCGCAGTACCCGGACCTGCTCAGTCCGGCCGAGGTGCGCGCCTACCGCGACGAGCTGACCCGGCTGGCGTCCGACGACGCGCTCAAGGCCGATGAGCGGACCATCGTGGAGAAGGAGTCCGCCGAGGTCCGCTCGATCTTCGAGGTGCACGAGATCAGCCCGCTGATCGGCGAGCTGGTGCGCGACCCGCGGGTGCTCGACCGGGCGCGGCAGATCCTCGGCTCGGACGTGTACGTGCACCAGAGCCGGGTCAACTACATGCCCGGCTTCAAGGGCAAGGGCTTCTACTGGCACTCGGATTTCGAGACCTGGCACGCCGAGGACGGCATGCCGCTGCCGCGCGCGGTCTCGATGTCCATCGCCCTGACCGACAACCACCCGTTCAACGGCGGGTTGATGGTCATGCCCGGTTCGCAGCGCACTTTCGTGCCGTGCGTGGGCGAAACCCCGGCCGACCACTACAAGGCGTCGCTGAAGGAGCAGGAGATCGGCGTGCCCAGCCGGGAGCACATCGCCCAGTTGGCCGCGACGTGCGGGATCGACCAGTTCACCGGGCCCGCGGGGTCGGCGCTCATGTTCGACTCCAACATCATGCACGGGTCCGGCAACAACATCACACCGTTCCCGAGGTCGAACATCTTCGTGGTGTTCAACAGCGTCGAGAACTCCCTTGTGGACCCTTACGCCGCCCCGTCGCCGCGGCCCGACTTCATCGCGGCGCGGACGTTCACACCTCTTTCCCGCTAACCGGCAGTTAATCGCGCTTACGCCATCCGGGTAAGCCTGAACAGAAATCACGAAATCCCGCTTCTCGCGGGTCGGTCCCGCCTAAGTTGTGCTTTGCGTGCTCGGGGAGGAGTCGCAAAGGGGGTTGGACTGGTGGTGCTGGGAACTCCGGAGGACGCGGAACGCGTGCTGTTCCGCGTCCTCGGCCCGGTCTGCGCGACGCGCGGCGAGCGCGTCCTCGCCGTCGGCGGTCCGGGCGCGCGCGCCCTGCTCGCGGTGCTGCTGCTCGACGTGGGCCAGTCCGTGCCGATCACGCGCATCGTCGACGTGCTGTGGAACAACGAGCCGCCGACGACCGCGCGCACCATCGTCCAGGGCTACATCTCGCGGCTGCGGAAGTGGCTGTCCGGTGTGGACCCCGGCGGCGCGGTGATCGAGACCGAGGGCTCGGACTACCGGCTCGTGGTCGACCCGCTCCAGGTCGACGTCATGCTCGCCCGCTCGCTGCTGGTGCAGGCCCGCGGCCGCTCCGCCGCCGAGCGCGCCGAACTGCTGGCGGGCGCGCAGGCCCTGTGGCGCGGGCCGGAGCTGTCCGACATCGATGGGCGGGTCCGCGCGCCGGAGCTGGCCGAGCTGCGGTTCTCCGTCATCGAGGCGCGCATCGACGCCGACCTCGAGCTGGGCCGCCACGACGAGGTCATGGGCGAGCTGGCCGCGCTGGTCGACACCTACCCCTTCCGCGAGCACTTCACCGCGCAGTTCGTGCTGGCCCTCTACCGCGGCGGCAGGCGCGCGGCCGCGCTGGAGGTCTACCAGCGCTTCGCCCGCCGCGCCGCGGCCGAGCGCGGCATCGAACCGGGCATCGCCCTGCGCGAGCTGCACAGCCGCGTGCTCCGCGACGACACCACCCTGCTGCGCCCGCCCGCGGTGATCAGCCCGCGCGTCGGCGTCGTCACGCCCGCCGAGCTGCCCGCCCCGCCGCGCGGGTTCGCCGGGCGCGAGCCGGAACTGTCGTGGCTGGACGGGTTGCGCGCGTCGGCCGACGGCGCCGCCCCGGTGATCGGCGTGATCGCGGGGCCCGCGGGCATCGGCAAGAGCGCGCTCGCGGTGCTGTGGGGTTCCCGCAACGCGGCGCATTTCCCGGACGGCGTCTTGCACGTGTCGCTGCGCGGGTTCGACCCCGGCGCCCGCCGCTGGACCCGGCCGAGGCGCTCGCGCGCTTCCTGCTCGCCCTGGGCGTCGCCGTGCAGGACGTGCCCGCCGACATCGCCGACCGGGCCGCGCTGTACCGCTCGCTGCTCGCGGGCAGGCGCGTGCTCGTGGTGCTCGACGACGCCCGCGACGCCGAGCAGGTCCGCCCGCTGCTGCCCGGCAGCGGGACGTCGCTGGCCCTGGTGACCAGCCGCCGCAGGCTCGACGGGCTCGTGGTCGACGGCGCCCGGCTGCTGGTGCTCGACATCCTGTCCTGCGACGCCGCGGAGCGCGTCATCGAGCACGTCGCCGGACCGGCGCGCGGGCCCGAGGAGGTGGAGGCGCGCGGTCGGCTGGTCGAGCTGTGCGGGTACCTGCCGCTGGCGCTGCGGATCGCGGGCGCGCGGCTGGTGACGCGTCCACAGTGGACCGTGATGGACCTGGTGGCGGAGCTGGCCGACGAGCGCGGCAGGCTCGCCGGTCTCGGTCTGCCCGACGACACCGGCGTGCGCGCGGCGCTGGACGTGACGCTGCGCGGGCTCGACGTCGCGCAGGCGCACACCCTCGGGGTGCTCGGCGTGTTCCCGGGGCAGTGGTTCGACGTCTACGTCGCGGCGGCGCTGTCCGGGGTGCCCGTCGCGGAGGCCCGGGCGCGGCTGCACGGGCTCGCGGAGTCGTTCCTGGTGGTGGAGACCCGCGCCGACGTGTTCGGCATGCACGACCTGGTGCGCCTGTTCGCCCGGGAGCTGGCCGTCGACCCGCTCGCCCCGCTGCGTTCGCTGCTCCAGTACTACCTGGTGGCCGCCGACGCCGCCCGCCGCCACCTCCGCACGATCCCGGACGGGTTGACCTACGCCGCCGACCACCCCGAGGTCCCGCGGCCCGACTTCGCCGACCGCGACGCCGCGCTGGCGTGGTTCGAGCGCGAGTGGCCCAACCTGCTCGCCTGCGCCGCCGTGGGCGCGGAAGCGGGCTGCCACGACCAGGTCTGGCCGCTGGCCCGCATCGCGGGCGAGTTCCGCCGGGCCCGCCCCCGCCGCGACGACTGGGAGTGGCTAGTCTCGGTCGGCCTGGACAGCGCCCGGGCCGCGGGCGACGGCCGCGGCGAAGTCCTGCTGCTCCTCAACCGCATGGTGCTCCTGAGCCGCTTCGGCGAGTCCCTGGAGTGCTTCGCCGACGCCGAGCGCTCGGTCAAGGCCGCCCACGAACTCGACGACCCCCACATCCTCGCGATGGCGTACAACGGCCTCTCGTCCGCGCACTACACCGCCCACCGCTACCAGGAAGCCCTCGACGGCTACGAGCGCGCCCTGGTCCTGGCGCGCGAGGCGGGCAACCTGGTGACCGAGGGCAACCTGCTGAACAACATCGCCCAGTGCCACTTCACCCTCGGCGACCCCGCGGCCGCCCTGGCCCCGCAACGCGCCGCCGTCGACGTCTTCCGCGAGGTGGGCGACATGGGCTTCGTCGGCCTCGCCCTGGCCAACCTCGCCGAACTGGAACACGCCACCGGCGCGTACGCCCCCGCCGAGACCCACGCCCGCGACGCCATCGCGCTCGCCGAGACCAACGACCAGGCCTTGACGGAAGCCTTCGGCCGCGAGGTCTTGGCCCGCGTCCGACGTGATCTGGGCGACACCGCGACGGCGCGGGCGGAGCTGACGCTGGCGATCGACCTCTACGACCAGGTCAGATCCCCCTTGGCCGAGTCGGCCCGAGCGGCCCGCAAGTCCCTGCCGACCGACGTTTAGCCACCGTTTAGCGGATTTGCCCGGCTCGCCGGCAGTATGCGGCCCGCGCCATCCCACGGCGCACCCGGGCGAGCGGGGGCCATCGCCCAGAGCCGGTCGGCGTCCACCGGGGGAGTGACGCCGACCGGCACGGACTTCTCCCAGCCCGCGCAGGTCAGACGTGATGGAGGGGCGTCAGCTCTGGGCGCTTCGGGGCCAAGCCGTCGCCGAGCGATTCGCCGGTGATCTGGCGGCGCACCCAGGGGATCAGGTGGGTGGTGGTCCAGGCCAGGTCGGCCTGGCGCTCCTGCAGCCAGCGCTGCGGCGGCTCCGGCGGGAGGGGTTCGCGCCAGTCGGCCGAGGTGGGGACGGACAGGACCTCGGCGGCGCGGAGCGCGATGCGGCGGTGGCCCTCGGTGGAGAAGTGGAGGCGGTCGTCGCACCAGGAGCGGCGGTCGTGGAGCGGGCGCATCGACCACAGGTCGACGACGTGGGCGCCGTAGGCCTCGGCGATGGCGCGGAGGTGTCCGTTGTAGATCGCCACCTTGCCGCGGACCCGGCGCAGCAGCGGTTGGACGCGCGGGTCCGGGCCGGTGAAGATGGCGACCTCGCAGCCCGCGGCGCGGAGGCGGCGGACGGCGGACTCGAAGAGGGCGGCGACCTCGTCGACGTCGCTGCCGGGGGTGATGATGTCGTTGCCGCCGCCGCACAGGGTGACCAGGTCGGGGCGGGCGTCCTCGGCGACGGGGACCTGCTCCTCGACGATCTCGGCCAGCATCTTGCCGCGCAGGGCGAGGTTGGCGTACCGCAGCCGGGGGTTGTGGTCGGCCATCGCGGCGGCCAGCCGGTCCGCCCAGCCGACGCAGCCGTCCGGACCCTCGTCGCCCACCCCTCGGTGAAGCTGTCCCCCAGTGCTATCCAGCTCTCCCAGCCCGTCACCGCTCGGCCCTCCTCGAACCGTTGGTCTCCCCAACCAACGGCGGCCAATATCTCAAGTCGGCGCCGACTTACGCCACCGTCGGTTCACCGCAGCGTACGAACGTCGTCGCCTCTCGGCCAACCCCTTTCCGGCCGTGCGCATTCCCGGGTTAGGGCTACCTAACTTGGGTCCGGTAAGGCAGGCTGGTGCGGTGAGCGACTCCCTGTCCGACCTCCTGGGCGGCAAGCGCGGCGCGGTCGACGCCACCGTGCCGCCGGTCGCCTTCGGGCTGGTCTGGGTGGCCGGGGATCACTCGATCGGCTGGTCCGCGGCGACCGCGTGCGTGGTCGCCCTGGCCATCGCGGTGTGGCGGGTGTCGACCGGCGGCAAGGCGACGGCCGTGCTGGGCAGCCTCGCGGCGGTGGCCGCGGCGGCGCTGGTCGTGCTGTACACCGGGCGCGCGCAGGACTTCTTCCTGATCCGGCTGCTGTCCAATGTGGCCAGCGGGTTGGCGTGGGCGGTGAGCATCCTGGTGCGCTGGCCGCTGCTGGGCGTGGTCGTGGGGGCGGTGCTGGGGCAGAAGACCCGCTGGCGCCGCGATCCCGACCTCGTGCGCGCGTACGGCCGGGCGAGCTGGGTGGGGTGGTCGGCCAGTACTCGCTGCGGTCGCTCGTGTTCGGCCTGCTGTGGTGGTCGGGCTCGGTGTGGTGGCTCACGGTGGCGCAGGTCGCCCTGTCCTGGCCCCTGGTCGCGGCCGTCCTGGCGACGAGCGCCGTCGTCCTGCGCAAGTCCCTGCCCGCCGACCACCCCGGCCTCCGCCACCCGCGCACCGAGGTCTCCGCCGGATGATCTGATCATATGATCGCATCATCCGGATGATGACGTCATATGGTCAGATCATCTGAGTTGAGGGCCGCCGCGACGCGGTCGCCGAAGGCAGTGGCGGCGGCGAGGCGGGCGGCACCGAGGACACCGTCGGCGGCCGAGCGCAGGTCGGCGGCGGGCAGCACCTCGGGGCGGGCGTCGGGCAGTCCGGGGAGGGCGGAAAGCGCTTCGGGGAGCAGGGCGCGGAGGCGTGCTCCCACGGGCGAGTCGGGGCGGCCACTGACCCGGCGATGACCACCGGGCCGCCGTGGTGCACCTGTGCCGCGAGGGCGGCAAGGGCCTGAGCGGCGCGTTCGACGATGTCCTGGGCGGCCGGGTCCTCCGACGCGTGTGCGCTGACCAGTGGGGCGAAGCGGGCCAGGTCGATCGGCGGGCGGGTGTTCACCACCGTGATCAGCTCTCCGAAAGCGCTTGCGCCCGCCTCCGCCAGGACCGCCGACCGGAACGGGCCCAGGTCGGCGCCGCGCAGCAGGGCGTCCAGCACCGCTCGGACGGCCTCGCGGCCCAGCCAGAACGCGGAGCCCTCGTCGCCCAGCAGCCACCCGTAGCCGCCCGCCGTCTCGGCGCGGCGGTGCGCGGCGATGCGCATCGCGATGGACCCCGTCCCCGCGATCAGTACCGTGCCGTCCGCCTCGACCGCCCCCGACGCGAACGCCACCTCCGCGTCCGAGAGCACCACCGGTGCGGGCGCCCCCACCGACGCCAGGGCTGACGTGAACTCGGCGAGCGCGGCCGGGTCGGCCAGGAGCTTCGACGAGCCCGCCATGCCCAGCACGACGCACCCGCACGCCCGGCCCGCCAGGGCCGCGCCGACCGCCGCCGCGACGTTCGACGCGGCCGCCGCGAGGCCGTTGGAGTTCGGGTTCGCGCCGCCCGCCGCGCCCCGGCCGACGACCGCGCCGTCCGGGGAGACCGCGATCGCCCGGGTGCTCGTGCCGCCTGCGTCGATGCCCACCGCGAGGTCCACGGGGTCCATCTATAGCGGACCCGCGGGGACGGGGCTGCTCCATTCGGCGTAGCATGGGGTTCGGCCCGCTCCGTTCCACCCCTCGACGGAGCGGGCCGCTCACGTCCCGGTCAGCCGGGTGCGCTCCGCGTCGGGCATGCCGGGGCCCGGCTCGACCGCCACCAGCCCCGCCGTCAGGTCGCCGCCGCACTCGGCGCAGCGGACCACCGCCGACGTCGCGTGGCCGCACACCCGGTGCCGCAGGACCAGGGGCGAGGTGTCCGGGCCGTCGCCCAGCCACCGGTCGCCCCAGCGGATGATCGCCGCCAGGACCGGGAAGAAGTCGCGGCCCATGTCGGTCAGCACGTACTCGTACCGCGTCGGCCGCTCCTGGTAGCGCACGCGGGTCAGCAGGCCCGCGCCGGTGAGGCGGTCGAGGCGTTCGGTGAGGGTGTTCCGGGCGATGCCGAGCGCGCCCTGGAACGCGTCGAAGCGGCGGGTGCCGTAGAACGACTCGCGCAGGACGAGCAGCGTCCACTGGTCGCCCATGAGGTCCATCGTGCGCGCGATGGAGCAGGGCCAACGCGCGAACGATGTCCTCCGCATCCGGTCAGTGTAGGGAGATCGTGACCTGGCGCACAGAGACCGAACGGTTACCGCGTGCGGGTCACCTTGCTCAGGCCGCGGGGCGCGTCCGGGTCGCCGCCGCGGGCCAGGGCGAGGCCGTGGGCCAGGCGCTGCAGCGGCAGGATCTCCAGGATCGGGGCGACCTCCTCGGCCGTCTCCGGCAGCGCGACCCGCAGGGTCGCGGGCACCGCTCCCGCCGCGGACCCGGCCGCGATGATGTCCGCGCCGCTGGCCGACACCACCTCGAGCGCCTCGCGCACCGCGTCGCCCCCGCGCCCGGCGCTGGCCACCGCGACGACCGCGGTGTCCTTGTCGACGGCGGCGACGGGCCCGTGCAGCAGGTCGGCGGCGCTGTACGCGCGGGCGGGCAGGTAGCTGGTCTCGGCCAGCTTCAGCGCCGCCTCCTGCGCGGTCGCCGACGAGTACCCGCGCCCGGTCGTCACCACCCGGTCGACGAACCGCAGCCGCGCGACCGCCTCGTCGACCCCTCCGCCGCCAGGGCGGTGGACGCCAGCGCGCCGATGTCGGCGACCGCCTCGCCCGTCCCGCCGCGGACCGCGTCGATCAGCAGGTACAGCGACAGCAGCGTCGCGGTGTAGGTCTTCGTCGCCGCGACCGCCAGCTCCGGACCGGCGCCGATGTCCACCGCCAGCTCCGCGGCGCCCGCCAGCGGCGAGTCCGCGGTGTTCGTCACCGCGACGGTCAGCGCGCCCCGGGCCCGCGCGGCGTGCGTGGCCTCGACCAGGTCGGGCGACCCGCCGCTCTGGCTGACGGTCACGTACAGCACGCCGCTGAGGTCCGGCTGGGCCCCGTAGAGCGTGGTCGTCGAGGGCGACACCGAGCCCGCGGGCAGCGCGAGCAGCACCTCGACCAGGTACTTCGCGTACAGCGCGGCGTGGTCGCTGGTGCCGCGGGCGGCGAACAGCACGAACCGGGGTCGCGCGGCGGCGACGCGGGCCGCGACCTCCGCCAGCTCGGCGCGGCGCTCGACCAGCCGGGCCAGCACCGCGGGCTGGTCGGCGATCTCGGCGCGCATCAGCTCGCCGGGGGCGGGTTGGTCATCGACGGCTCCTCACGCGTTAAGGTCTAGACCAATCATAGCGCGGTGACCGCCCCGCGGCGCGGAGATCGGGGTGGTTCACAAGGTTCATGCCCGTTCACCCGGGGTGTGATCGCGGGGACGGGCCTGGACAGGGCATTCTGTACCCGGGAGCGAGACTCAGGAGGACGCCATGCTGGAGATGTCCACCGCCGGTGGTTCGGTGGCGAGGGGACAGCGCGAGCCGAAGTACTGGGGGCTCAAGCGGCACCTGCTCGACCTGCTCGGCAGCCTGCCGCCGGGCTCGCCGATCCCCACCGAGCGCTCCCTCGCCACCGAGTTCGACGTCTCCCGCACCACCGTCCGCCAGGCGCTCGCCGAGCTGACCGTCGAGGGCCGCCTGCTGCGCGTGCAGGGCAAGGGCACCTTCGCCGCGGAGCCGAAGGTCGCCCAGCGCCTCCAGCTCTCCTCCTACACCGAGGACATGATCGCCCAGGGCCGCGAGCCCTCGTCGAAGCTCCTCGACGTCTCCGAGATCCCCGCCGAGGCCGAGCTGGCCCGCCTGCTGCGCATCCGCGCGGGCGCGAAGGTGCTGCGCCTGCACCGCCTGCGCCTGGCCGACGGCGAGCCGATGGCGATGGAGACCACCCACCTCCCGCTCGGCCGCTTCCGGGGCCTGCGCCGCTACGTGACCTCCGGCGGCTCGCTCTACCAGATCCTCCGCGAGCGCTTCGACGTCGAGATGGGCCACGCCGAGGAGACCATCGAGACCGCGCTGGCCGGTCCGCACGAGGCCGAGCTGCTCGGCGCCGACGTCGGCATGCCGATGCTGCTGCTGTCCCGGCACTCCTTCGACGTCGACGAGCGCCCGGTCGAGTGGGTGCGCTCGGTCTACCGCGGCGACCGGTACAAGTTCGTCGCGACGCTGAACCGGCCGTGACCGACCTCCGGTGGGGCACCCCGGCCGCCCGGGGCGTCCTCGCCACCGCCATCCTCGGGTCGGGGATGGCGATGATCGACGGCACCGTCGTCAACGTGGCCCTGCCGCGCATGGGCGCCGAGCTGGGCGCCTCCGTCGCGGGTCTGCAGTGGATCGTCGACGGCTACCTGCTCGCCCTGGCCGCGCTGATCCTCGTCGCCGGGTCGCTCGGCGACCGGTACGGCAGGCGGCGGGTGTTCGTCATCGGCGTCGTGTGGTTCGGCGTCGCGTCCGTGCTGTGCGGGCTCGCCTGGTCGCCCGGGTCGCTGGTCGTCGCGCGCGTCCTCCAGGGCGTCGGCGGGGCGCTGCTCACCCCGGCTCGCTCGCGATCCTGCAGTCCAGCTTCGCCCACGACGACCGCGCCAGGGCCATCGGCGCGTGGTCGGGCCTGTCCGGCATCGCCGCCGCGGCCGGACCGCTGGTCGGCGGGCTGCTGGTCGAGGCCTGGTCGTGGCGGCTCGTCTTCCTGATCAACGTCCCGATCGCCGCGCTGTGCGTGTGGCTGGCGTACCGGCACGTCCCGGAGACCCGGGGCGCGGACGGCCGCATCGACGCGCGCGGGTCCGTGCTGGGCGCGCTGGGGCTGGCCGCGCTGACCGCGTGCCTGGTCGAGGCGCCCGTCCGCGGCGTCGACTGGCTGGTCGTGTCGTCCGGCGTGCTGGGCGTGGCGCTGCTGGTCGCGTTCGTCGTCCACCTGCGGCGCTCCCGCGACCCGCTGGTGCCGCCGTCGCTGTTCGCCGACCGCACGTTCACGATCTCCAACGCGCTGACGTTCGTCGTCTACGGCGCGCTCGGCGGCGGGATGCTGCTGATGGCGATGCAGCTCCAGACGTCGCTGGGCTACAGCCCGCCCGCGGCCGGGGTCGCCGGGCTGCCGATCACCGTGCTGATGCTGCTGCTGTCGTCGCGGTTCGGCGAGTGGGCGTCGCGGGTCGGGCCGCGCTGGTTCCTCGTGGTCGGACCGCTGCTGGTCGCCGCCGGGATGCTGCTGCTCATGCGGGTCACGCCGGGCGCGTCGTACCTCTGGTCGGTGCTGCCGGGCGTGCTGGTGTTCGGCTTGGGGCTGTCGGTGGTCGTCGCGCCGGTCACCGCGACCGTGCTGGCCGCCGCGCCGGACGAGCACGCGGGGGTCGCGTCGGGGGTGAACAACGCCGTCGCCCGCACCGGCAGCCTGCTCGCGATCGCCGTGCTCCCCGCCGCCGCGGGCCTGACCGGCGCCGGCTACACCGACCCGGTCGCGCTGACGGCGGCGTGGCAGAACGCCCTGGTCATCGCGGCCGTGATGTCCGCGATCGGCGGCCTGCTGGCGCTCGGCGTGCGCGGCAACGTCCTCGCCGCGGCGCACGCCGACGACGAGTCCCCGCACCCCGGCCAGTGCCTGCACTGCGACGTCGACGCCCCGCCGACGCACGTGCGGCCTAGCGCAGGATCTCGCTGAGCACCGCCGGGTCGATGTTGCCGCCGGAGATCACCGCGACGGTGCGGCCCGCGGCAGGTCCCGGTTGAGGTAGCCCGCCACGGACACCGCGCCGCTGGGCTCGGCGACCAGGTTCGCCTTGTGCGCGAGCAGCGCGACGGCCTCGCGGATCTCGTCCTCGGACACGGTGACGATGCCGTCGACGTACGCCTGCTGGTGGGCGAAGGTCAGCGGCGACGGCTGGCTGCGCAGGCCGTCGGCGATCGTCCGGTTGCGGTCGGCCACCGACCAGTCGACGAGGTGACCGGCGGCGAGGCTGGCGGCGGTGTCCGCGGCCAGCTCCGGCTCCACGGCCCACACCTGCGTCTTCGGCGAGCGGTGCTTGATCGCGGTCGCCACGCCGGAGATCAGCCCGCCGCCGCTGACCGGGACCAGCACCAGGTCGGCGTCGGGCAGGTCGTCGGCGATCTCCAGGCCGATGGTGCCCTGGCCCGCGATGACGTCGGGGTGGTCGAACGGCGGGATGAGCGCGGCCCCGGTCTCCTCGACGATCTCCGCAGCGCGCGCCTCCCGCTGCCCGATCTCGCTGAGCACGACCTCCGCGCCGTGCGAGCGGGTCGCCTCGATCTTGACCACCGGCGTGTCCTTCGGCACCACGATCCACGCCCGGATGCCGAACTCCCGCGCCGCGTAGGCGACCGCCTGCGCGTGGTTGCCGCTGGAGTACGCCACGACGCCGCGCTCGCGCTGCGCGTCGGTCAGCCGCGCGACCGCGTTGTACGCGCCGCGGATCTTGAACGCGCCGATGGGCTGCAGGTTCTCCGGCTTGAGCCACAGTGGACTTTCCGGGGAACTCCCGCGGCCCACGGGCAGGGGAGCAGCGGCGTGCGCACCGCGGTCCCGGCGACGCGCTCGGCCGCGGCTTCGATGTCGGAGAGGGTGACGAGGTCCACGTCAGCCAGTCTGCCCCAGCGCGGCGAGCAGGTCCCGCGCCGCGGCCTCGGGATCGGTGGCGTCGGTCACCGCGCGCACCACGACGATCCGGTCCGCGCCCGCCGCGGTGACCTCCGCGACCCGCGTCCGGTCGATGCCGCCGATGGCGAACCACGGCCGCTCCGGGCGCATCGCCGCGGTCGCCCGGACGAGGTCCAGACCGGGCGCGGGCCGTCCCGGCTTGGTGGGCGTCGGCCAGCAGGGGCCGGTGCAGAAGTAGTCCACGCCGGGCTCGACCGCCGCGGCTTTCGCCTGGTCGACGTCGTGCGTCGACCGGCCGATCGCGATGTCGTCGCCGACGATCCGGCGGGCCAGCGGCACCGGCAGGTCGTCCTGGCCCAGGTGCAGGACGTCCGCGCCGATGGCCTTCGCCACATCCGCGCGGTCGTTGACCGCGAGCAGCGCGCCGTGCGCCGCGCAGCGCTCCGCGATGACCTCCAGCGCGGCCAGTTCCGGCTTCGCCTCCAGGCCCTTCTCGCGCAGCTGCACGATGCCGACCCCGCCGCGCAGGGCGGCGTCGACGAACGCGCCGAGGTCGGGCCGCAGCCCGGTGCACAGGTACAGGCGGGCGTCGGCCAGGCGGGCGCGGATCTGGGCGGCGTCTAGTCCGGGCATGGATGTCACGCTACGGTTGGGGTCTGGTCGCACGGGAGTCCGGGTACGGGCTGAGAGGGAGCTGGGCCGCTCCGACCGTCGAACCTGATCCGGGTCATGCCGGCGCAGGGAGCGTGGAGGCTGTGGAGAGCGTTGCCGTCGTGGGTGGCGGGGTCATCGGGCTGGCGTGCGCGTGGCGGCTGGCCGCCGCGGGCACCCGGTGCGCCTGGTCGACCCGGAGCCCGCCCGGGGCGCGTCGTGGATCGCCGGCGGGATGCTCGCCCCGCTGACCGAGTCCTGGCCCGGCGAGGAAGCCGCCCTCGACCTGGGCGCGGACGCGCTGGAGCGGTGGCCGTCGTTCGCCGCCGACCTGGGCTTCGAGCTGCGCCGCGAGGGCACGCTGGTGCTCGCGGTCGACTCCGCGGACGCCGCCACGCTCGACGTCCTCGCCGATTTCCTGGCCGCTCGGGGGCGCGCGGTGGAGCGGTTGACGGGTCGGGCGGCGCGGAAGCTGGAGCCCTGCCTGGGGCCGCGGGTGCGGTCCGGGTTGTCGGTGCCGGGCGACCTCGCGGTGGACAACCGCGCGTTGTTGGCGGCGCTGCTGCGCGCGTGCGCCTCCGCGGGTGTGGAATTCGTCACAGCGTCGGCGGTCTCGGTCCGCCCGGGGGCGGTCGAGACGGCGGAGTCCACTGTGGAATGTGACGTGGTGGTCGTGGCGGCGGGGGCGTTCAGCCGGTCGCTGCACCCCGCTCTAGCCGGGTTGGTGCGCCCGGTGAAGGGGAGATCCTGCGGCTGCGGGCGCGTCCGGGGACGCTGCCGCCGCCGTCGCGGACCGTGCGGGCGCTCGTCGCGTCCCGGCCGGTGTACCTGGTCCCGCGCTCCGACGGGTCGCTCGTGCTGGGGGCGACCCAGCAGGAGGTCGGGTACGACACCGAGGTCACCGCGGGCGGGGTCCGCGACCTGATCGCCGACGCCGAGCAGGTGCTGCCGGGCGTCGGGGAGTACGCGCTGGTGGAGACCGCCGCGGGCTGCGCGCGGGCAGCCCGGACAACGTGCCCGTGCTCGGCTGGCTCGAACCCGGCGTCCTCGCCGCGACCGGCCACCACCGCAACGGCCTGCTGCTCGCGCCCACCACGGCCGACGCCGTGCTGGCGCTGGTGGGCGGGGAGCGGCGCCCGAGGCCGCGTCCCCGGCCCGGTTCCGGAAGGGAGTCCAATGAGGATCGTCGTGAACGGCGCGGAGCGCGAGGTCGCGGACGGGGCGACCGTCGCCGCCGTGCTGACCGCGCTCGGCCTGCCGTCAGCGGGCGTCGCCGTCGCCGTCGACGGGGCGGTGGTGCCGCGCGCGGAGCACGTCAGCACCGTCGTCGCGCCGTGGGCGGAACTGGAAGTCCTGACCGCCGTGCAGGGGGCTGACGTGGACGACCCGCTCGTCATCGCCGACCGCGAGTACTCCTCCCGCCTGATCACCGGCACCGGCGGCGCCGCGAACCTGGCCGTCCTCGAACGCGCGCTGGTGGCGTCCGGCACCGAGCTGACCACGGTCTCCCTGCGCCGCGTCGACGCCGCCACCGGCACCGGCGTCCTCGACCTGCTGACCCGCCTGGGCATCGACCCGCTGCCCAACACCGCGGGCTGCCGCACCGCCGCCGAGGCCGTCCTGACCGCCCGCCTGGCGCGGGAGGCGTTGGGCACCAACTGGATCAAGCTGGAAGTGGTCGCCGACGACCGCACCCTCCTCCCCGACCCCCTGGAACTCCTCGACGCCGCGGAGACCCTGGTCGCCGACGGCTTCGTCGTCCTGCCGTACACGAACGACGACCCCGTGCTGGCGCTGCGCCTGGAGGAAGCGGGCTGCGCCGCGGTCATGCCCTGGGCTCCCCGATCGGCACCGGCCTGGGCATCCGCAACCCGCACAACATCGAACTGATCGTCGCCCGCGCGGGCGTCCCGGTCATCCTCGACGCGGGCATCGGCACCGCCTCCGACGCCGCCCTGGCCATGGAACTCGGCTGCTCCGCCGTCCTCCTCGCCACCGCCGTCACCCGCGCCGAATCCCCCGAACGCATGGCCGCCGCCATGCGCCACGCCGTCACCGCGGGCCGCCTGGCCCGCTCGGCGGGCCGCATCCCGCAGCGCTTCTGGGCCCAGGCCTCCAGCCCGCCGAGGTGACGGGAGCGATCAAGGCAAGGGTGCCCGTTTGTCCGCTGCCCGGATGCGGCGACAATGTCCGGATGAGTTCCGGGGAGTCTGACGTCGCCGCGCGGCTGTACCTGGCGATCGGGCGGCTGTCGCGGTCGCTGCGCCGGTCCGGTAGTGCCGGGTTGGGGCACGGCGCGATCTCCGCGCTGTCCACTTTGGTGCACGCGGGGGAGCAGCGGCTCGGGGACCTCGCGGCGCGGGAGGGTGGCGGCGCCGACGATGTCGCGGATCGTCGCGGCGCTGGTCGAGGCGGGGTACGTGCGGCGGGAGCCGGACGCGGCCGATCGGCGGGCGTGGTTGGTCGCGGCGACCGACGAGGGGGAGCGGATCGTGTCGGGGGTGCGGTCGAACCGGGTGCAGGACCTCGGGAAGCGGTTGGAGAGGTTGAGCGACGCCGACCGGGCGACGTTGGTCGCGGCTATTCCCGTGCTCGAGGCGCTGTTGGCAGAGTGACCTGCTGGGGCAGGTCGATGCCGCGCAGCGCCGCCACCTCGGCGCGGAGGGAGCGGATCTCGTCGAGGATGTTCTCGACCACCACGGCTTCCTCGGCGTCGCGTTGTTCCTCGGCGGCGAACTGGTCGCGGGTGAACTCCGATTCGACGCTGGAGACGATGACGCCGATGAAGAGGTTCAGGACGGCGAAGCTCGACACCACGATGTAGACCACGAAGAAGATCCACGCCAGCGGCTCCGCGGCCATCAGGTCCCGCGCGACCTCCATGCCCGTCTCGCCGATCATCACCTGGAACAGGGTGAACAGCGAGCTGTCCAGCGACCCGAACACGTCCGGGCGGACGCCGCCGAACAACGTCGTCGCCAGCACGCCCGCGACGTACAGGACCAGGCTCAGCAGCACGACGATCGACGCCATCCCCGGCAGCGACGACAGCAGCCCGCCGACGACGCGGCGCATCGCGGGGATCGCGGTGAACAGCCGCAGCACGCGCAGGACGCGCAACGTCCGCAGGACGGCGAACGGGCCCGTGGCGGGCACCAGCGCGATCGCGACCACGACCAGGTCGAACAGGCTCCACGGGTCGCGGAAGAAGTCGCGGCCGTAGGCGTAGAAGCGCATCGACAGCTCGACGACGAAGAACGCCAGCGCCGCCTGGTCGGCGGTGTCCAGCAGCTCGCCGTGCTCGGCGACCACCGACCGGGACGTCTGGAGCCCCAAGGTGATCGCGTTCACCACGATCACCGCGATGACGACCTGCTGGAACCGGGGATGCTCGACCAACGCCCGGACCGCCGTACGACTGATCATCGCACGGACATTACTCCATACGGAGGAACGCATCGGCATCCGGCAGCCGCCACAGCGGCGACACCGGCCCGACGCCCGCGCCCAGCGGGTACGCGTTGCGCACCGACTCGACGATGAACCCCTTGCCCAGCCGCACCGCGTCCGGCACCGACCGGCCCTTCGCCAGCGCCGCCGTGATCACCGACGCCAGCGTGTCGCCGCTGCCGTGGGTGTCCTTGACGTCGAAGCGCGGGCCGTCCAGCTCGACGAACCCCGAACCGTCGTACAGCAGGTCCACACAGGACGGATCCGTCCACAGGTGACCGCCCTTGACCAGCACCCACCGAGGACCGTACGCGTGCAAGGCGACCGCCGCCGCACGCTGGGAATCCCGGTCGGTCACCTTGATCCCCGTCAGCAGGCGGACCTCGTCCAGGTTCGGGGTCACCAGGGTCGCGCGCGGGAACAGCCGCGTCCGCAACGCGTCCAGCGCCTCGTCGCGCAGCAGTTGGTCGCCGTGCATCGACGCCGCCACCGGGTCCACCACCAGCGGCAGCGACGGGAACTCGGCCATGGCGTCGGCCACCGCGGAGACGGTCTCCGCGGTGGCCAGCATGCCCGTCTTCGCCGCCTGCACCCCGATGTCGGTCGCGACCGCGCGGATCTGCGCGACCACGACCTCCGGCGGGATCACCGTGATGCCGCTGACGCCCACCGAGTTCTGCACCGTCACGGCGGTCACGGCGGTCATGCCGTGCACGCCGCAGGCGAAGAACGTGCGCAGGTCGGCCTGGAGCCCGGCGCCGCCGCCGGAGTCCGACCCGGCGATGGTGAGCGCCCGCGGCGGGGTCACGGGACGACCGGCAGGTAGACCTTGCCGCCCTGGTCGGCGAACTCCTCCGACTTGGCGGCCATGCCCGCCTCGATCGCCTCCGCGGAGTCCAGGCCGTGCTCCTCCGCGTACTTGCGCACGTCCTGGGTGATCTTCATCGAGCAGAACTTCGGCCCGCACATCGAGCAGAAGTGCGCCGTCTTCGCCGGTTCCGCGGGCAGCGTCTCGTCGTGGAAGGCGCGCGCGGTGTCCGGGTCGAGGGCGAGGTTGAACTGGTCGGTCCAGCGGAACTCGAAGCGCGCCTTGGACAGCGCGTCGTCGCGCTCCTGCGCCCTCGGGTGGCCCTTGGCCAGGTCGGCGCTGTGCGCGGCGATCTTGTACGTGATGACGCCGGTCTTGACGTCATCGCGGTTGGGCAGGCCCAGGTGCTCCTTCGGCGTGACGTAGCACAGCATCGCCGTGCCCAGCCAGCCGATCTGCGCCGCGCCGATCGCCGAGGTGATGTGGTCGTAGCCGGGCGCGATGTCCGTCGCGAGTGGACCGAGGGTGTAGAACGGCGCCTCGCCGCACAGCTCCTCCTCCAGCCGCACGTTCTCGGCGATCTTGTGCATCGGCACGTGGCCGGGGCCCTCGATCATCACCTGGACGTCGCGGGCGCGGGCGATGTGCGTCAGCTCGCCGAGGGTCCGCAGCTCGGCGAACTGGGCCTCGTCGTTGGCATCGGCGATCGACCCGGGGCGCAGGCCGTCACCGAGGGAGAAGGTGACGTCGTAGGCGCGCAGGATGTCGCACAGCTCCTCGAAGTGCGTGTAGAGGAACGACTCCTTGTGGTGCGCCAGGCACCAGGCCGCCATGATCGACCCGCCGCGCGAGACGATGCCGGTCACCCGGCGCGCGGTCAGCGGCACGTACCGCAGCAGCACGCCCGCGTGCACCGTCATGTAGTCGACGCCCTGCTCGCACTGCTCGATCACCGTGTCCCGGTAGACCTCCCAGCTCAGCGCGGCCGGGTCGCCGTTGACCTTCTCCAGCGCCTGGTAGATCGGCACGGTGCCGACCGGGACCGGCGAGTTGCGCATGATCCACTCGCGGGTCTCGTGGATGCGCTTGCCGGTCGACAGGTCCATGATCGTGTCGGCGCCCCAGCGGGTCGCCCACACCATCTTGTCGACCTCCTCCTCGATGGAGGACGTCACGGCCGAGTTGCCGATGTTGGCGTTGATCTTGACCAGGAACTTCTTGCCGATGATCGCGGGCTCGACCTCGGGGTGCTTGCGGTTCACCGGGATCACCGCCCGGCCGATCGCCACCTCGTTCCGCACGAACTCGGGGTCCATCCCCTCCCGCGCGGCGACGAAGCGCATCTCCTTGGTGATGATCCCGGCCTTCGCGTACGCGAGCTGGGTCACCGCGCCGCCGACCGGCTCCCGCTCGGCGATCCACCCCTCGCGCAGCTTCGGCAGTCCGGAGTGGACGTCGACGGTCGCGGAGGTGTCGGTGTAGGGCCCGGAGGTGTCGTACAGGTCGACGTGCTCGCCGTTGGTCAGCTCCACCCGGCGGACGGGCACGCGCAGCCCGTCACCCGCGTCCACGTAGCGCTTGTGGGAGCCCTCGATGGGCCCGGTGGTGACGGCAGGGCGCACGGAACGGTCGTCCAGAGCGGTCACGGAAATCCTTCCTACGCCGGCATTACCCGGTCAGGTTCAGCGGTCGGCGACACCGGTGTGGTCGCCCTCTCAGCCCGCCATGGCGCGAGCTCCCGCGTGTTCAGTTCTCCACCGGACCCTAGTTCTCGGGGCGCGGCTGCCAAGTGAGCATTAGGGTTGTCGACCATGGCCCGGCCGTACCCGCCGGGAGCGCGGCTCCTGGCCAGACCCGACGCGGTGCGCCCGTGCGCGGGCTGCGGAGCGCCGCTGGGGCGCGGCTACCCGGCCTGCGCGACCTGCGCGGACACCGTCGACGCGTACTGGCGGGCCGACTGGGAGGCGCTGCGCGGCGGCGAGGACGACCGCGACCTCGCGGCGACCGTGCTCGGCGAGGTGGCGGGGGTCTACCCCTGGACGTGCACCGACTGGGCGCTGCGGCTGGTCCCGTGCCCGGCCTGCCGCGCCGAGCTGGGCACCGGCGACCCGGGCTGCGTGACCTGCTCCCGCGCCGACCAGGCCCGCTGGGCGTGGGACCACACCGGGATGCCCGCGGCCATGACCCCGAACGAGCACGCCCTGCGGGTCGCGGTGGCGGTGCTGCGCGCGGCCGAGCGCAGGCGGGGCAGCGTGGTGGCGTTCTGGCGGCTGACCCTGCCGTTCCTGCTGGTCGGCGACACGTTCACCACCGCGCAGGCGCGGCGCATCCGGGTCCTGCTGCTCGCCGGGCGGGCCGAGGAGCTGGCCGACGCGCGCGGGTACGCCGCGATGACCTCGATCCCCGACCTGCCCTGGCGCGGCTAGCCCTCGACGGCGAGCTTCACCCCGAGCCCGACCAGCGCGACCCCGGAGACCCGCTCCAGCGCGACCCGCACCCGCGGCCGCTTCAGCGCGTCCATCACGCGGGTCAGCAGGGCCAGGATCAGCAGGTACCAGAGGGTGTCGATCACCACCCAGGCGACGGCGAGGACGACGAGCACCCAGCGCGCCGCGCCCGGGGTGACGAACTGCGGCAGGAACGACACCGCGAACACCGCGAGCTTCGGGTTCGCCAGGTTCACCACCAGCCCGGACCGGAAGCTGCCGCCGCTCGGCGGGGCCACGGTCTCCGGCACGGCCCGCGCGAGCAGCGCCTTCACCCCGAAGACGAGGAGCACGGCGACGCCGACGACCCGCAGCACCTGGTAGGCGATCTCGGAGGCGACCAGCAGCACGGACAGCCCGAGCGCCGCGGCCAGCGCCCACACCGCGACCCCGACCTCCATGCCCGCGACGGTCGCCACCGCCGCCTTCCGGCCCCCGCGCGCGGACTGTCGCAGCAGCATCGCCGTCCCGACCCCGGGCACCATGGCCAGGGTGAACGAAGCGATGAGGAACGCGACGACGCTGGAACCGGTCATGCCGTCAGATGGTGCGCCCCGGCCGGGCGCGGGCGAAACCGGTTTTCAGCCCTTGCTGTCCGGGCGGCCCGCGTACTCCTTGGTGACGATCACTATCACGCCGGGGCTCGCGTTCGCGATGCCCGAGAAGCGCGGCTCGACGCGCAGGTCGAACTCCTTGGCGAGGGCGCGCGCGGCGGCCTCCTCGTCGGTGCCGGGGCGGTAGTACACAGTGGTCACGTAGACGCGGCCCTGGTGGTTGTCGACCTCGACGACGTTCCAGCCCGCGGCCTTGAGGTCCGCGGCGGCCCGGTCGGCGAGGCCCGTGATCGTGCTGTTGTTGTAGACCCGGATCGGCTGGTCCTTGTAGGACGGTTCGCCCGCGGGGCTGGTGGGCTCCGCGCTGGGCTCGCTGGTGGTGGTGCGCGGCGGGGTCGTCGTGGTCTTCGTCGTCGTCGCGGGCGGCGCGGTGGTCGCGGGCGCGGTCGTCGTCGGGTCGCCGGAGGTGCCGGGGGCGCCGTCGGCGGTGGTGGTGGCCGCGGGCGGGGTGGTCTGGCCCGCCTGGCTGTCGCCGTCGCCGCCGAGGAGCGTGACCACGCCCAGCACGGTGGCGACGGCCGCCACGCCGAGCAGCGCCAAGCCCGCTATCCGGGCGGGGCGCATGGGTTCGGTGGTCATCGGGGCTCCATTCCCAGCCGTCGGGCGCCGCGGGCGCGCTGCCTGCTCGACCGGAGCCTGCGCAGCCGCCTGACCAGCATCGGGTCGGCTGCGAGGGCTTCGGGGGTCTCGATCAGGGCGTTGAGCAGTTGGTAGTAGCGGGTGCTCGACAGGTCGAACAGCTCGCGGATGGCCTGGTCCTTGGCGCCCGCGGCCTTCCACCACTGGCGCTCGAAGGCGAGGAAGGCTCGCTCCCGCTCGGTGAGACCGACGGGCTCTGCGGGCACTTCGGCGGCGTCCATCTGCTCCTCGCGGCAACTGCTCTGGCGCGTGCGGCCATTACACCACGTGAGCGCGCCCGGAGATCGTCACGACCCTCGGCGCGTCCCGACTTCTCCTCTTCTACCCTGCCGGTATGACAGTTCACCCGATCCGGATTGTCGGCGACCCGGTCCTGCACCACCCGACCAAGCCGGTCGAGACCTTCGACGCGGAGCTGAAAACCCTCGTCGACGACATGTTCGAGACCATGGCCGCGGCCCGGGGCGTCGGCCTCGCCGCGAACCAGATCGGGATCGACCTGCGGGTGTTCGTCTACGACTGCCCGGACGACGAGGGCGTGCAGCACCGCGGGCACGTGGTGAACCCGGTGCTGACCACCGGTGACGTCCCCGAGGGCATGCCCGACCCCGATGACGACATGGAGGGCTGCCTGTCGGTCCCCGGCGAGGCGTTCCCCACCGGCCGCGCGAGCTGGGCGAAGGTCACCGGCCAGGACGTCGACGGCACGCCGATCGAGGTCGAGGGCACCGGGTTCTTCGCCCGCTGCCTGCAGCACGAGACCGACCACCTCGACGGCTTCCTCTACCTGAACCGCCTGGTGGGCCGGAACTCCCGCGAGGCCAAGCGGATGCTCAAGGCCAACAAGTGGGGCGTGCCGGGCCTGTCGTGGGACCCGGCCACCAGCGACGACCCGTTCGCCTGATCACCCGCGGTTCGCCGCGTACGCCTCCAGCGCGGCCAGCTGCGCCGGGTCCAGCGACGGGCGGACGCGCTCGCGGGCCGTCGCCAGGTGGGCGGCGGTGACCACGGTCGCGTCCAGCGACTCCCGCATGGCCGTCAGCGCCGCCTCGCGGATGAGCGCGGCGCAGTCGGCGGCGGAGTAGCCGTCGAGGTCCGCCGCGAGTGCCGCGAGGTCGACGTCGTCGGCGAGCGGGGTGTTGCGGGCGGTGGCGGCCAGGACCGCGGCGCGGGCCTCGGCGTCCGGCGGCGGGACGTAGATCAGCCGCTCCAGCCTGCCCGGCCGCAGCAGGGCCGGGTCGACCAGCTCGGGGCGGTTGGTCGCGCCCACGACCACGACGTCGCGCAGCGGTTCGACGCCGTCCAGCTCGGTCAGCAGCGCGGCGACGACCCGGTCGGAGACCCCGGAGTCCGACGACTGGCCGCGGCGCGGCGCGAGGGCGTCGACCTCGTCGAGGAAGACCAGCGCGGGGGCGGCGTCGGCGGCGCGGCGGAACAGGTCGCGGACGGCGCGCTCGGACTCGCCGACCCACTTGTCCATCAGCTCGGCGCCCTTGACCGCGAACACGTTCAGCTTCCCGGTGCCCGCGAGCGCGCGCAGCAGGAACGTCTTGCCGCCGCCGGGCGGCCCGTAGAGCAGCACGCCCGCGGCGGGGCGACACCGAGGCGGGCGAACGAGTCCGGGTAGCGCAGCGGCCACAGCACGGCCTCGGTGAGGGCCTGCTTGGTCTCGGCCATGTCGCCGACGTCGTCCAGGCTGATCCCGCCGGTGTTCAGGCTCGACGACATCGACGTCGGCCGCACCGACTGCACCGCGCCGAGCAGGTCGGCCTGGGTGACCCTCGGCTCCTCGGCGGTCCGGTCGCGCAGGGCGGCGCGGATCGCGGCCTCCCGGCGGACGGCGATCAGGTCGGCGGCGACGAACCCGGGCGTCCGCTCGGCCAGCGCGCCGTAGTCCACATCGGACTCGACGGGGACGTCGCGGAACAGCACGCGCATCAGCTCGGTGCGGCCGCGGGCGTCCGGCAGCGGGAGCGCCAGCTCGCGGTCGACGAGGTCCGGGCCGCGCAGCCTGCGGTCGACGGCCTCCGGGTGGGCGCTCGTGGCGACCAGCGCGAGCCTCGGGTGCTCGACGGCGGACCGCAGCGCCTCCAGCACGACCGGCGCGACCGGGGGCTGGTCGGCGGCGGGCAGCAGCGCGTCGACGTCGGTCACCAGCAGCACCGACGGGGTCGCCGCCTTCGCCGCGTCGATCGCCGCCCGGACCCGCGCCGCCGCCGCGTTCGGCTCCAGCACGGCCACCGTCGGCGCGGTCAGCTCGACGACCTCGGCATCGGCGGCGTCGGCCACCGAGCGGACCAGGGTCGACTTGCCCACGCCCTCCGGCCCGGTGACCAGCACGCCGAGCCGGGCCGCCGCGCCCAGCCTGGCCAGCAGCTCCGGGCGGACGAACGCCAGCTCGAACCACTCGCCGAGGGTGCGCGCGGCCTCCTGGGCGCCGACGAGGTCGGCCAGCGGGATCGGCGTCTCCGCGGTCGGGGTGTCGGGCACGACCTCGGCGTCGAGGGGCTGCTCGGGGGCGGTGCGCACCAGGGCGGGTCCGCCGACCGCGGCGGCGACCCGCTCGCCGGTCCGCGCGCCGTCGCGCCAGCCCACCACCGTCGAGGGGTGCACGGTGACCGCGCCCGCCGGGTCGGTCGCGGTGATCGTCAGCAGCTCGTTGGTCCACGTCATGCCGATGGCGCGGGCCAGTTTCCGCGCACCGCGCCGAGGTCGGCGCCCGCGGGCGAGGTCCTGGGGGAGCAGCGAGACCGCGTCGCCCACGGTGAGGACCTTGCCGACCAGCGCCTGGCGGACCGTCTCCGGCGGCAGCGCCGTCCCGGCCAGCCGCGACCCGGCGACGGTGACCGACCGCGCGGGGACGACCTCGACCGGCGCGACGACGACCTCGCCGCCCTCGGTCACGCCGAGGTTCGACATGGTGATGTCGTCGAGCAGGACCACCCCGGTCGGACCGCCCGCGACCGCCTCGGCCGCGAGCGCCGCGCTGACCCGGGCGCCGGTCAGCCGCACGGCGTCCCACGCCCGCAGCCCGAGCGCGTCGAGCACCTCCGGGTGCAGCCGGACGACGCCGCGCCTGCTGTCGAGCGCGGACGGGGACAACCGGACGGTCAGGGTGATCTGGGGCTCCACGCGCCCAGGCTATTGGTCGCGCGACCCCGGCGTCCGGCGAAGCCCGGTGCGCCGCCACGACCGGCCCATCGGCGCGCGGGCCTCGCGCAGCCGGTCGCCGCGCCTGCCGACCGCGCGCCGCGCCGCCCCGGCGACCTTGCCGAAGCCCGGCGGGCGCAATCCCAGCCGCCTGCCGTGGGCGCGGCGGATCGCCCGGCGCTCGCGCGGCGGCACGTCCCACGCCTCGGGGTGGTTGGCCAGCCAGTGCTTGCGCCGCACCGCGTACGGGATGTGCAGCAGGTACAGCACCAGCGCCGCGGACAGCGCCACCCACGGGTAGGTGATCACCGCGGCGGCCAGCAGCCCGACGCCGACGAGCAGCGGGGCGACGGCGCGCGCGGGCACCCGGATCGTCTTCACCGACAGGGTCGGGATGCGGCTGATCAGCAGCGCCGACACCGCGACCGTCCACACGCTCACGACGGCGTTCGACTGCCACCACTGGTCGTTCCCGCCGACCTGGATCGCCAGGACCAGCGGCAGCAGCACCAGCAGCCCGCCCGCGGGGCGGGCACGCCGACGAAGAACTCCTTGGCGTACGGCGGCTGCTCGGTGTCGTCGAGCAGCGTGTTGAACCGCGCCAGGCGCAGGATCATGCACACCGCGAACACCAGCGCGATGACCCAGCCGAAGCGGTCGGAGCTCTCGAACTTCCAGACGTAGAGCACCAGCGCGGGCGCGACGCCGAAGGAGATGGCGTCGGCCAGCGAGTCGAGTTCGGCGCCCATCTTGCTGGTCGCGTCGAGCAGCCGCGCGATGCGGCCGTCGAGGCTGTCCAGCACGGCGGCCACCGCGATCGCGGCGATCGCGCCCGCGGGCTGCCCGTTGAGGGCGAAGTGCACCGCCGACAGCCCCGCGCACACCGCGAGCACGGTGATCGCGTTGGGCAGCAGCCGGACGCCCGGCCCGGCGGGGGCCATCAGGCCAGTTCGGCGAGGACGGTCTCCCCGCCGATGGTGCGCTGGCCCGGCTCCACCAGCACCCGGCTGCCCGCCGGGACGTAGAGGTCGACCCGGGAGCCGAAGCGGATCAGGCCGTAGGTCTGGCCTGCGAGCACCTTCTCGCCGTCCTTCACCGAGCAGATGATCCGCCGCGCCACCAGGCCCGCGATCTGCACGACCGCGAGGTCGTGGCCGTCGTCGGTGCGCAGGTGCAGGCTGACCCGCTCGTTGACCTCGCTGGCCTCGTCGAGGTCGGCGGAGAGGTACTTGCCCGCCACGTGCGCCGCGCGGACGACCTGGCCGGTGGCCGGGGTGCGCTGGACGTGCACGTCGAAGACGGACAGGAAGACGCTGATCCGCAGCATCGGCGCGGACCCGAGGTCGAGCTCGGCGGGCGGCACGGCCTCGACGACGTGCGAGACGGTGCCGTCGGCGGGCGCCACCGCGATCCCGGGCCGCTTCGGCGTGACCCGCTGCGGCTCGCGGAAGAACCACGCCAGCCACGCGGTCAGCACGCCGCCGACCACGCCCACCCGCCGCGACTTGCGGCGGATCAGCAGGGTGGCGAGCACGCCCCCGCGACGAACGGCCCCCCGCGGGTGCAGCGGCGGGACAACGCTCTTGGCCAGCGCGACGGCGTGGGCCAGCGCGTTCGGCTTGTCAGGAGGTGCGGCGCTCATGGGATGCGTGGTTCCCCAACGTCTCGACAGGGTTTGCCCGACACGCTACGCCAGCGACCGCCCGGACAACGCGTGCGCCCCCGACGTCGCACGCGGTGTCCGGACGACCCCGTCGATCCTACGCTTGGCGAACGAAATCGACACAGCGCAGGACCACGATGTGGACGGTCGTTCAATTGTTGAACGATTCCACGATCCGACAATCGGACGATGAGGCGATCCGACGATCAGTCGAGCAGGATCAGCTCCACCTCGTCGCCCTCCACGACCTCGCCCACCCCGACCGGCAGGACGATCAGGCAGTTGGACTCCGCGAACGAGGCGAGCAGGTGGGAGCCGGGGCCGCCGACCGGGACCACCTCGACCACGCCCTCGTCGTGCCGACCGCGCCGGTACTGGACCTTCTCCACCGGCGACCGCAGCGGCGCGGTCGTCCGGGCGCGGGCCCGGGCGGTCGACGACCGCGTGCCCCATCGCCCCCAGCAGCGCGGGTCGGACGAACAGCTCGAACGACAGCGCCGCGCTCACCGGGTTGCCCGGCAGCGCCACCACCGCGGGACCGCCGGCGAGCAGCCCCGACCCCTGCGGGCCGCCGGGCTGCATCGCCACCCGCACGAACTCGACCCCGCGACCGGTCAGGGCGTCCTTGACCACCTCGTACGCCCCCGCGCTCACCCCGCCCGAGGTGATCAGCAGGTCCGCGTCCGACAGGTCCGCCACGGTCGCCAGGAACGCGTCCACGTCGTCCGGGACGAACCGCAGCACCGTCGCCTCGCCGCCGACCTCGCGGACCGCCGCCGCCACCAGGACGCTGTTCGACTCGTAGATCCGGCCCGGCGCCAGCGGCTCGCCCGGCGGGGTCAGCTCCGTCCCGGTCGACAGCACCACCACCCGGGGACGCCGCCGCACCGGCAGCGCCCCGACGCCGACCGCCGCCGCCAAGCCCAGCTGCGCCGACCCCAGCACCGTCCCCGCCCGCAGCACCGTCGACCCCGCGACGACGTCCTCGCCCGCGCGCCGCACGTGCTTGCCCGGCTCGACCCGGGTCCGCAGGACGACCCGCTCCGTGCCGCCGTCGGTCAGCTCCACCTGCACCACAGCGTCCGCGCCCGGCGGCATCGGCGCGCCGGTCATGATCCGGTGCGCGGTGCCCGGCTCCAGCGGGCGGACGTCGGTGCGCCCCGCCGGGATATCGTCGGCCACCGGCAGGACGGTCTCCCCGCCGACCAGGTCCGCGGAGCGCACGGCGTAGCCGTCCATCGCGGAGTTGTCGAACGGCGGCAGCGACACCTCCGCGACCACGTCCGAGGCCAGCACCAGCCCCAGGCACTCGGCCAGCGGCAGGGGCACGACCGGCAGCGGCGGCACCAGCCCGGCCACCCGGTCCCGGTACTCCGAAGCGCTCCACATCACGGGCCCATCTTGCCCGCGTGCGAAACTCCACCGCGCATCCGCTCGGGGAGGGAAAGCATGCAGGTCCGCACACGGCACACACCGGCCTTCGCGGTGGCCCGGCTCGTGCTCGCGCCGGGGGAGACCGTCCAGGCCGAGTACACCGCCATGGTGGCGACCAGCTACGGCGTGCTCGTCGACTCCGGCCGCGGGCGGGGCCGGTCCCGGCCCGCCGTGTTCACCGCGCCCGCCGAGGGCGGCTGGGTCGACATCGCCCCCGCCCTGCCCGGCGACGCGCACGTCCTCGAACTCGACGGGGTCACCGGCTGGTGCGTGGCCCGCGGCGCCCGGCTCGCGCTGCCCGCGACCCTGCGCGCCGAGCCCGGCTGGCCCGGGTTCCACCCGCTCTTCGGCGTCGAGCACGGCTTCCTGGAGCACGTCTCCGGCGTCGGGGTGACCGTGCTCGCCTGCTGCGGCGCGCTCGACACGCTCACCCTCGACCCCGGCGAGGCGATCACCGTCGAGCCGGCGCACCTGCTCGCGTACACCGACTCGACGCAGGTCAGGTTGCGGGCCGTCGACCCCTCCGGACCGCAGTCCCTGCGCACCGGCTCGGGGCTGCTGCTGGACCTCGCGGGCCCAGGTCAGGTGCTGGTCCAAACCCGCAGGCCGCGCCCGCCGGTCGGGGCCTGACCGTTACGCTGCCGGACGTGTCGGAGGATCTCACCGGGCGGCGCCTGGGCCACTACCGCATCGACGGAGTGCTCGGCAAGGGCGGTATGAGCGTCATGTACCGGGCCACCGACGTCAGACTGGGGCGCAAGGTGGCCCTCAAGGTCATCGCCGAGCACCTCACCGCCGACCCCGAGTTCCGCGAGCGCTTCGTCGACGAGGCCCGCAACACCTCCGCGATCGACCACGCGAACGTCGTCCCGCTCTACGACTTCGGCGAGGTCGACGGCCTGCTCTACATCGCCATGCGGCTCGTCGACGGCTCCGACATGGCGAGCCTGATCTCCGACGGCCCGATGTCGCCGCAGCGCACCCTCGCCCTGCTCGCCCAGGTCGCCGAGGCCCTCGACAACCTCCACGAGCGCGGCCTGGTCCACCTGGACATCAAGCCCGCCAACGTCCTGGTCACCGCGCGCGAGTCCACCACCGAGCACGTCTACGTCGCCGACTTCGGCCTGACCCGCCGCGGCGCCACCGGCCACCGCACCCGCGGCGGCGACTTCCTCGGCTCCCCGACCTACGCCGCCCCCGAGCACCTGCGCGGCGAGCCCGTCGACGGCCGCACCGACGCGTACTCGCTGGCCTGCGTCCTCTTCGCCTGCCTGACCGGCCGCCCGCCGTTCACCGGGCAGGTGCCCGAGGTCATCCAGGGCCACCTGCACCGCGACGTGCCCGCGATCACCGACCAGGTCGTGCTGCCCCCGGCCATCGACGACGTCGTGCGCCGCGGCATGGCCAAGACGCCCGGCCAGCGCTACGGCAACTGCCGCGAGCTGGTCGCCGCCGCGCGCCAGGCGCTCGGCGGCGCCGCCGCGTCGACGGTCCCGCCGCAGCCGCGCCCGGCGGGCCCCCGCCCGCCGCAGCGCCCGCCGCACCAGCAGCAGCCCGTCCCGCAGCCGCCGCCGCGCCCAGCGAGCCGGTCCGGCTGCGCCCGCCCGCGCCGATCGGGGCGTCCGCGTTCCGCGAGGAGAAGTCCCGCGCCCGCTGGGTCGCGCCGGTCGCGGTCGGCGCGGTCGCCATCGGCGTCATCGTCGCGGTCGTGCTCATCCTGACCTCGCAGGGCGGCGGCGGGGGCGGCGAGCCCGGCACCACGACGACCAACCCCTCCATCCAGGTCGGCCCCGGCGGCGAGCCCACCGACGCGACCGAGACGACCACCACCACGACCGGGCCGACCCTGCCGTCGATCCCCGTCCTCACCAGGACGCCCTGAGCATTCGCTTGCACTCGCCGCCCCAGAGTGCTAAACACGGTGTTGGCACTCGGGCTCACCGAGTGCCAATGAGGTCGGGACGGTGAGGCTCGCGCGATGAGCGGGCCGTCCGTCGCGGGCACCGAGCCTGGCCACTCGTGTTTCCACCCGTACGGAGGACTACACCGCAATGGCCAAGTTGATCGCGTTTGACGAGGAAGCGCGCCGCGGCCTCGAGCGCGGCCTGAACACCCTCGCCGACGCCGTCAAGGTGACGCTCGGCCCCCGTGGCCGCAACGTCGTGCTCGAGAAGAAGTGGGGCGCGCCGACCATCACCAACGATGGCGTGTCGATCGCCAAGGAGATCGAGCTCGAGGACCCGTGGGAGAAGATCGGGGCCGAGCTCGTCAAAGAGGTCGCCAAGAAGACCGACGACGTCGCCGGTGACGGCACCACCACCGCCACCGTGCTCGCCCAGGCGCTGGTCCGCGAGGGCCTGCGCAACGTGGCCGCCGGTGCCGACCCGCTGTCGCTGAAGCGCGGCATCGAGCAGGCCGTCGAGGCCGTGATCGAGCAGCTGCACAAGAACGCCTCCGAGGTCGAGACCAAGGAGCAGATCGCGGCGACCGCGTCCATCTCCGCGGGCGACTCCACCATCGGCGAGCTGATCGCCGAGGCGCTCGACAAGGTGGGCAAGGAAGGCGTCATCACCGTCGAGGAGAGCAACGCGCTCGGCATGGAGCTCGAGCTCACCGAGGGCATGCGCTTCGACAAGGGCTACATCTCCGGTTACTTCGTGACCGACCCCGAGCGCCAGGAAGCGGTCCTCGAGGACCCGTACATCCTGCTGTTCGGCTCGAAGATCTCGTCGGTCAAGGACCTGCTCCCGCTGCTGGAGAAGGTCATGCAGGCCGGCAAGCCGCTGCTGATCATCGCCGAGGACGTCGAGGGCGAGGCCCTGGCGACCCTGGTGGTCAACAAGATCCGCGGCACCTTCAAGTCCGTCGCCGTCAAGGCCCCGGGCTTCGGCGACCGCCGCAAGGCGATGCTGCAGGACATGGCCATCCTCACCGGCGGCCAGGTCATCAGCGAGGACGTGGGCCTCAAGCTGGACAACGCCGACATCTCCCTGCTGGGCCGCGCCCGCAAGGTCGTCGTGACCAAGGACGAGACCACCATCGTCGAGGGCTCCGGCGACGCCGAGCAGATCGAGGGCCGGGTCAACCAGATCCGCGCCGAGATCGACAAGTCGGACTCCGACTACGACCGCGAGAAGCTGCAGGAGCGCCTGGCCAAGCTGGCCGGTGGCGTGGCGGTCATCAAGGCCGGTGCGGCGACCGAGGTCGAGCTCAAGGAGCGCAAGCACCGCATCGAGGACGCGGTGCGCAACGCCAAGGCCGCCGTCGAGGAGGGCATCGTCGCCGGTGGTGGCGTCGCCCTGCTCCAGGCGTCGAAGGCCGCGTTCGAGGGCCTGAAGCTGACCGGTGACGAGGCCACCGGCGCGAACATCGTCAAGGTCGCCGTCGAGGCCCCGCTCAAGCAGATCGCCGTCAACAGCGGTCTCGAGGGCGGCGTCGTCGTGGAGAAGGTCAAGAACCTCCCGCGGGCCACGGCCTCAACGCCGCCACCGGCGAGTACGAGGACCTGGTGAAGGCCGGCGTCCTCGACCCGACCAAGGTGACCCGCTCGGCGCTGCAGAACGCCGCGTCGATCGCCGCGCTGTTCCTCACCACCGAGGCCGTCGTCGCCGACAAGCCGGAGAAGGCCGCGGCCGCTCCGGGTGGCGACCCGACCGGCGGCATGGACTTCTGATCCACGCCACCAGGCTCGTCGCGAAGGCCCGGTCCACCACGGACCGGGCCTTCGCCCTGCCGCGGAGCCCCCGATGACCGACCCCCACTCCGACGAGCGCGGCATCCCCCGACGCTCCAAACCATCTGCCACCGCTGCGGCGGCTCCGGCTCCCTGGCCGACCCCCTCCTCGCCGTCATCGGCGGCGTAGCCCGCCTGGTCGACAACGGCATGCCGTGCAAGATGTGCGACAAGGAAGGCCACTTCTCGGGCATCCACCCGCCCGTCTGATCTTGGTGTGGCACTGTCGGCGGCATGCACAAGATGGCGCGCGACGAATGGCTTCCCTACCTCCTCACCGGTACCCGCACCGGCAAGTTGGCGACCGTGCGCGCTGACGGGTCCCCGCACGTCGTCCCCGTCTGGTTCCTCGTCGACACCGCCGGCGACGGTGACCACGTGGTGTTCACCACGGGGAAGACCTCGGTGAAGGGGCGGGCGCTCGCCCGCGACCCGCGGTTCTCGCTCTGCGTCGACGTTGACGTCGCGCCCTACTCGTTCGTCACCGTGAGCGGGAGCGTGGTGCTCTCCGACGACCTCGACGACATGCTCGGGTGGGCCACGCGGATCGGGGGCGGTACATGGGGGAGGACAACGCGGAGCGGTTCGGGAAGCGGAACGCCGTCGACACCGAGTGGCTCGTCAGGGGGCGGATCGACAAGGTGGTGGCGCACGCGTACGTCGCGGACTGAGCGCATAGGGTTCTCCCCATGGAGAGCCTGCGCCTTCTCAGCGAGTGGCCGGTCGACAACGTCGCCGCCGCGGTCGTCATGGCCGACGGGAGTGTGCGCGGGACGTACGGCGAGACCGGGCGGGAGTTCAAGCTCGCGTCCGTCACCAAGCCGTTGACCGCGTACGGGGTGCTGCTCGCCGTCGAGGAGGGCGCCGTCGAGTGGGACGACCCGGCTGGGCCCGCCACCGTCCGGCACCTCATCGCGCACACCTCGGGGCTCGCGTTCGACTCGGACATGCGGCAGGCGCAGCCCGGGACGCGGCGGATCTACTCCAACACCGGGTTCGCGGTGCTCGCCGACCACCTCTTCAAGGCCACCGGGATCACCTTCGCCGACTACCTCGCCGAGGGCGTCTTCGGGCCGCTGGACATGACCTCCACCCGACTCGCGGGCAGCGCGGGGCGGGGGCGGTGTCGACCGTCGACGACCTCGCGAAGTTCGCCGCCGAGTTGCAGAAGCCCACGCTGGTCAGCGCGGACACCGTCCGCGAGGCCACCACGACCGCTTTCCCCGGGCTCAACGGCGTCGTCCCCGGCTACGGCATGCAGAAGCCCAACGACTGGGGGCTGGGCTTCGAGATCCGCGGCCACAAGTCGCCGCACTGGACCGGCGCGACCAGCTCGCCCCGCACGTACGGGCACTTCGGCCAGTCCGGCACGTTCCTCTGGGTCGACCCGGACGCGGGCGCGGCGTGCGTCGCGCTGGCCGACCGGCCGTTCGGGGAGTGGGCGATCGCGGCGTGGCCCGCGTTCACCGACGCCGTGCTAGCCGATCTCCGGTAGCGGGCCGAGCAGGTCGTCGGCGTCGCAGATGCGGTACGCGTAGCCCTGTTCGGCGAGGAAGCGCTGCCGGTGGGCGGCGTAGTCGGTGTCGAGGGTGTCGCGGGAGACGACCGAGTAGAAGTGGGCCTGCCTGCCGTCGCCCTTGGGGCGCAGCAGGCGGCCGAGGCGCTGGGCCTCCTCCTGCCGCGAGCCGAACGTGCCCGACACCTGGATCGCCACCGACGCCTCGGGCAGGTCGATGGAGAAGTTGGCCACTTTGGACACCACGAGCCGGGGCAGCTCGCCCGCCCGGAACTTGTCGAACAGCTCCTCGCGCTCGGCGTTGCGGGTCGAGCCCTGGATGACCGGGCAGTCCAAAGCGGACCCCAGCTCCTCCAGCTGGTCCAGGTACGCGCCGATCACCAGGGTCGGCTCGCCGGGGTGGCGGTCCAAGATGGACTTCACGACGGGGATCTTCGTCCTGGCCGTCGCGCAGAGCTTGTAGCGCTCCTCGGGCTCGGCGACGGCGTACTCCAGCCGCTCGGCGTCGGTCAGGGTGACCCGGACCTCGGTGCACTCGGCGGGCGCGATCCAGCCCTGCTGCTCGATGTCGCGCCACGGCACGTCGTAGCGCTTCGGGCCGATCAGCGAGAACACGTCGCCCTCGCGGCCGTCCTCGCGGACCAGGGTCGCGGTCAGCCCGAGGCGGCGGCGGGACTGCAGGTCGGCGGTCATCCGGAACACCGGCGCGGGCAGCAGGTGCACCTCGTCGTAGACCACCAGGCCCCAGTCGCGGGAGTCGAACAGCTCCAGGTGCTTGTACTCGCCCTTCGACTTGCGGGTGATCACCTGGTAGGTCGCGATGGTGACCGGCCGGATCTCCTTGCGCTCGCCGGAATATTCGCCGATCTCGTCCTCGGTCAGCGACGTGCGCGCCACCAGCTCGCGCTTCCACTGCCTGCCCGCGACGGTGTTCGTCACCAGGATCAGCGTCGTGGCCTTCGCGTGCGCCATCGCCGCCGCGCCGACGAGGGTCTTGCCCGCACCGCAGGGAAGCACGACGACGCCGGAGCCGCCGTCCCAGAACGCCGAGGCCGCGCGCCGCTGGTAGTCGCGCAGCGACCAGCCCTCCTCGCGCAGCTCGATCGGGTGCGCCTCGCCGTCGACGTACCCGGCCATGTCCTCGGCGGGCCAGCCGACCTTGAGCAGGAGCTGCTTGAGCCGACCCCGCTCGCTCGGGTGCACGACGACGGTGTCGGGGTCGATGCGCGCGCCCAGCATCGGCGCGACCTTCTTGTGCCGCAGCACCTCCTCCAGCACGGCGCGGTCCGTTGTGGACATCACCAGGCCGTGCGCGGGGTGGTTGTGCAGGGTCAGCCGCCCGAACCGGGCCATGGTGTCGACGACGTCGATCAGCAGCGGCTGCGGGACCGGGTACCGGGAGTACGTCGTCAGCGCGTGCACGACCTGCTCGGCGTCGTGCCCGGCGGCGCGCGCGTTCCACAGGGCCAGCGGCGTGACCCGGTAGGTGTGCACGTGCTCGGGCGCGCGCTCCAGTTCCGCGAACGGCGCGATGGCCGTGCGGGCGTCGTCGGCCAGCGGGTGGTCGACCTCCAGCAGCAGGGTCTTGTCCGACTGCACGATCAGCGGTCCAGTCACGTTCCCCAGTGTCGCATTGTCCGGTACTGTCCGGCCGCGTCCGTACCACCCCGCGGAGGAACCCATGACCGAGCAGGAGACGAAAGCCCAGGCCAGGAAGGTTCTGGGGCTGCCCGTGTGGGCGGTGGCGGCGCTGGTCGCCGTCGTGCTCGCGGTCGGCGGGTTCTTCGTCTACCAGGCCGTCAAGCCGGGGGCGACCTCCGCGTCGGGGAGTGCGTCGCGGTGACCGGCGCCGACGACGCCGCGAAGACCGAGATCGTCGACTGCGGCTCCCCGACCGGCACGTTCAAGCTCGCGTCGACCCGCAAGCTGGAGGAGGCGGGCTGCCCGGAGGGCGCCTACCGGGAGATCCGCACCCAGTCGGACCTGCTCTGCCTGATGCCGAACTTCGTCGCGGGCACCTGCTACGTCCCCGACGAGCCCAACGCCGGGTTCAAGGCGGGCGACTGCGGCTCCCAGGAGGCCATCCGGGTCTCCGAGGTCATCGAGGGCACCACCGACCCGTCGGGCTGCCCGGACGGCAGCGGCCTGGGCTACCCCGACCCGCCGGTCGTCTTCTGCATCGAGACGCCCGAGGCCGAATAACGGGCGAGTTGGCCGGACCGCGACCCGCGGGGGACCGACCGGGGTTAGATAGCACCGCCGCAGCAGGCGGCGATCGGACTCCCCCAGAGGTGCCGCGTATGTCCAACCCCCAGCCGCCCTACGGCCAGCAGCCGCCCCCGGCGGCCCGTACCCCGGCACGCCGCCCCAGGGCCAGCCCTACCCGCCCCAGGGGCAGCAGTACCCGCCGCAGGGCCAGCAGCCCTACCAGGGCACGCCCCCGCACGGCCAGCCGTACCCGCAGCAGGGGCAGCAGCCGTACCCGGGCACGCCCCGCAGGGGCAGCAGTACCCGCCCCAGGGCCAGCAGCCGTACCCGGGGACGCCCCCGCAGGGCCAGCCGTACGGGGGTCCGCCGCCGCAGGGCGAGCCGTACGGGCAGCAGCCCCCGCCCCCACCGGGCAGCCCTTCCCGGGCGCCCCGCCGGAGGGCGGCGTGCCGCCGAAGAAGTCGAACGCGAAGCTGATCAGGGCGATCGTGGTGATCGTCGGCATCCTGATCGTCGGCGGCGTGGGCGTCTACTTCTTCACGAAGTCCCCGGCCAGCGCGGCCGTGGGCGACTGCATCAAGGTCAACAAGGCCAGCGCGACCGACGCGAACGTCGAGAAGATCGACTGCGGGAAGCCGGACGCGGTCTACAAGGTCGGCAAGAAGCTCGACAGCTCGACCGGCAGCTGCCCGGACGGCGACTACACCGAGTACAGCCAGACCGGCCGCGGCTCGGGCTTCACGCTGTGCCTGACGGTCAACGTCACCAAGGGCGACTGCCTGACCGGCCTGGACAGCCCGGAGAAGACCAAGAAGGTCCCGTGCGGCGGCGGTGACGTCGAGCTGGAGATCGTCGAGGTCCTCGCGGGCAAGACCGACGTCGCCGAGTGCGAGGGCGTCGAGGGCGCGGTGGACGGGCTGACCTACAGCGAGCCCGCCAGCGTGGTCTGCGTCAAGCTCCCTGAGCCGGACCGGGGCCCGGCGCGCCGGGCCCCTCCGCTCACGCCTGCACGGGCTCCTTGGCCTGGAGCAGGCCCGCCACCTTCGCCCGCAGCTCGACGAACGCCTCCGACGCGCGGGTGGCGATCTGGTCGCGCTCCGGGCCGAGCGGCACCTCCAGCGACGCCACCGCGGACGCGGGCGACTTCGACAGCACCAGCACCCGGTCGCCGAGGTAGACGCTCTCGTCGATGTCGTGGGTGACCAGCAGGACCGTGGTGTCCTGCTCGCGGCGCACGCGCAGCAGCAGGTCCTCCAGCTCGAAGCGGGTCTGGGCGTCGACGGAGGCGAACGGCTCGTCCATCAGCAGCAGGGCCGGTCGGTACGCGAGCGCGCGGGCGATGGCGACGCGCTGCTGCATGCCGCCGGAGAGCTGCCACGGGTGCTTGCGCGCCGCGCCGGACAGCCCGACCGCGGCCAGCGCCTCCTCGGCGCGGGCGTGCCGCTCGGCCTTGGGCAGGGCGTGCAGCGGGAACTCGACGTTGCGCTGGACCGACAGCCACGGGAACAGCGACCGGCTGTAGTCCTGGAACACCACGGCCAGGTCCGACGGCACCCCGTTCACCGGGGTCCCGTGCAGGCTGACCGCGCCCTCGCTGGGCCGGATCAGCCCCGAGATGGTCCGCAGCAGCGTCGACTTGCCGCAGCCGGACGGACCGACCACGCACAGCAGCTCGCCCTCGGCGACGGTGAACGTCAGCCCGGAGATGGCCGTGTGCGCGCCGTCCTTGGCCTGGTACGTGTGGCCGAGGCCGGTGACTTCGAGCATGGGGCTCACGTCAACCTCCAGTCGCCGTGGTCTGGGCTTCGAGGGTGTGCCGCGGCTGCCAGGCGAGCGCGCGGCGCTCGGCGGCCAGCAGCAGCGTGTTGAACAGGTAGCCGAGGATGCCGAGGGTGAGGATCCACGCCCACATCTCGGGCAGGGCGAAGCTCTGCTGGGCCAGGGCCAGCAGGTAGCCGATGCCGTTGACGGCGCCGACCAGCTCGGAGATGACCATGACGATCAGCGAGATCGACAGGCTCAGCCGCAGCCCGGCGAACACCTTGGGCAGCGCGGCGGGCAGCACGACCCCCAGCGTCCACTGCGCGGCGGTCAGCCGGAAGACCCGGGCCGTCTCGGCCTTGGTCGCGTCGACGCCGCGGGCGCCGTCGACGGTGTTGAGCAGCACCGGCCACACCGCGCCGAACACGATCGTCGGGAGCTGCATGTTCGTCACGCCGACCGACGCGACGAAGAACGGCACCAGCAGCGGCGGCGGGATCGAGCGCAGGAAGTTGAACAGCGGGCCGAGGTAGGCCATGGCGCGGGCGGAGCGGCCGAGCAGGATGCCCAGCGCGACGCCGATGACCGCGGCCAGCGCCCAGCCGAGCAGCATCCGGCCGACGCCGGGGACGATGTGGTCGCCGAACGCCGAGGAGAACCACAGGTCCACCATGGTCGGCGCGATCTCCGACGGCGGCGGGAAGAACAGGTCGCCCGCGATCCGGGTGGCCAGCTCCCACGCCGCGACGGCGAGGACGAAGACGGCCCAGCGCTGGGTCAGCCTGGTCAGCGCGCTCACCGCTCGTCCCCTTCGGCGCGGCCCAGAAGAACAGCTTGCGGTGCAGGCGTTCCAGGCCGGCGTTCGCGGCGTAGCCGATCAGGCCCGCGAGGACGGTCGCGGCGAGCACCTGGTCCATGTAGGACCCGCTGCTGCCGACGACCATGATGAACTGGCCGATGCCCAGCGAGTTGCCCGCGTACAGCTCGGCGCTGATCACCACGGCCAGCGCCATCGCGGTGGACAGCCGGACGCCGGTGAGGACGAACGGGGCCGCGCTGGGCAGCGCGACCCTGGTGAGCACCCCGACCCGGCCGGTCCCGAAGGCGCGCGCGGTGTCCACGTGCAGCGGGTCCAGCTCGTCGAGGGCGTAGACGGTGTTGAACAGGATGGGCCACACCGCGGCGTAGACCGCGAGGATGATCTTGGTGTCGGGTCCGCTGCCGAAGGTCATGGCGGCCAGCGGGATGAGCGCGACCGACGGGATCGGCCGCAGGAACTCCACCAGGGTCATGGCCGCCCTGCGCACCGACGCGACGCTGCCCAGCAGCAGCCCGGCGGGCACGGCGACCGCGATCGCGACGCACACCGCGATCAGCGTGGCCAGCACCGTGGCGACCACGGCGCGGAGGAACTCGGTGTCGCCCAGCAGCGCCGCCATCGCGGGCAGGACGGTGCTGGGCGGGACGAGGTAGGTGCCGGGGAGGAGCCCGAGGTGGTGGGCCGCCTCCCAGGCGGCGAACAGCCCGACCACCCCGACCAGCCCCGGTGGGACTCGGCGGATTCGCCTCACAGCGCGTGGCCCCGGGGACGAACCCCGGGGCCCACCTCCTGACTCAGCCGGTCGCCGGGGCGTTGATGATCATCGGGGCGACGTCGAGGTGCCCTGGATCGCGCCGAACTCCTCGAGCAGGTTGGCCACCCGCTGGATGCGGTTGGGCTCGAGCCGGGTGGAGTAGGTCGAGATCGTCACCAGCTTCGCCGTGGACTCGTCGAGCTTGGCGTACTTGACGAACATCGGCTCCATCTTGGTGCGGTCGGTGCCCTGCGCCTGCGCCTTGGCCATCGCGCGCTGGAAGGCGGCGATGGTGTTCGGGCTGGTGGTGGCGAACTTGCCGGGGCCCGCGACGGCCATGTAGCCGGACATCGGCAGCTCGGCGGTCGGGCCGGAGGCGGCGTCGAGCACCGGGACCGCGCCCGCCTCCTTCATCGCCTTGGTCACCCAGGGCTCGACGACGACGGCCGCGTCGACGTCGCCCTTGGTCATCGCGCCGAGCATCTCCGGCAGCGGCATCGGGATCCACTGGATCTGCTGGTAGTCGATGCCCTGGACCTTCATGACCGCCATCGGGGCGAGGTCGGTGAAGGTGTTCTTGGCGGTGATGGCGATCTTCTTGCCGGGCAGGTCGGTGGCCTTCTTGACCGGCGAGTTCGGGGTGGCGACCACCATGAGGTGGTTGGCCTTGGCGGCCAGGCCGTCGGCGACGACCTTGAAGTCGGCGACGCGCTGGCTCTGCGCGGTGAAGGTGGCGGCGTAGGTCGAGAAGGAGATGTCGAGGTCCCCGCTCATGATCCCCTGGATCGCCCGCTGGCCGTTGGGCTGGACGACGGTCTCGACCTCCAGGCCCTCGTCCTTGAAGTAGCCCTGCTCGATCGCGTAGTGCAGCGGGGCGATGTCGACGACCGGGATGGTGCCCACCTTGATCTTGGTCTTCTCCAGGCCGCCCGACCCGGACGGCGAGCCGCTGCCTTCGTCGTCGCCGCCGAGCAGCCCGCAGCCGGTGAGGGTCGCGGCCAGCGCGAGGGCAAGACCAGCGATCGGCAGGCGGGCGCGGGCAGCCCGCCTGGTAACGCTTCGGAGCATGAAGCCTCTCCTCGTAGGAGGTGGGAATATGTCGAGGTTGTGGGCCCCCTGGCACCAGGTTGCACTCTAGAGACTTAGCATCGCTGTCACAATGAGTGCGCACCGCTCTCCACGCGGTGAACTCTCTCACTGAATCAGGCGATGTCGTTGCCCCACTTGGCGCAATTACCGGGTGCTGCTGACCTGGGGTTTACCGACCGTCACCGGTTGGGTGAACGCCCGTTCACAAAGTGGCCATCCGGGTGAACCTGGACCTTGAGAAATCACCAAATGGATCACGCACGGAAATGTTGCGGATGCTAAGTACCTGATACGGCGTGTGATGATGCCCTGGAAGGGTTACATCGTGACGTAGACTTCGCTACCTTCTGTGTCCACAGTGTGGGTGCAGACCCGCGCTGGAGCGGTGGGAGCGGTCCAGGCGCCGCACGAGCCACTGCGGTCCGAGGAGGGCCGCGGCCGTGTTGCATCATGGAACGCCGGGGGCGTCCGCGTGGTTTGACCGGATAGAGCTGGACACCGAGTAGCGGGCACGGCTCAGATGCAGGGAGTGCGCATGCAGTGCCCGACCACCCCGGTGGGGTCGACGCAGGCCAAGGGAAAGACGGTGGTGTCGCCGTGACCGACGTGGAGACGAGCGCACCAGCGCCCCGGTCGCCAGCCCGCAAGACCGTCGAAGGCGGCTCGCGCTGGAAGCTGCGCAACTGGCGGCTGCGCACGAAGCTCATCGCCGTCCTCGTGGTGCCCGCCGTCACCGCGATCGCGCTCGGCGTGCTGCGCGCCAGCAACGAGCTCGACCGCGCCCAGACCTTCGACGACGCCGCCATCAGCGTCACCGCGACCCTCGACGTCGTCGCCCTCGTGCACGACCTGCAGAGCGAGCGCAACCTCGTGGTCGCGTTCGTCGCCGGTGGCCGCCAGGGTGACATCGGCCCCATGCAGGGCCAGATCCAGCGGACCAACGCCAGCCTCGGCCGCCTCCAGCAGGCCGTGCAGAACGTCTCCACCGACCGCGGCGACCTGCTCGTCCGGCTGCGCGACCGCCTCGGCGCGATCGAGGCCGTGCGCGCCGCCGCGATGGACAGCAAGTACCCCGACGTCGGCGTGTTCCGCTCGTACACCAGCCTCCTGGAGACCGTGCTCTCCACCGGCGCGGAGTTCACCGCCTCGCTGGTCCAGCCCGAGCTGTCCCGCCTCGGCGCGGCCTCGCTGGCCATCGTCGAGGCCAAGGAGTTCCTCGGCCGCCAGAACGCGGCGCTGACCATCGCCGCGCAGCGCGACGCCTTCCCGCCCGGCTTCCTCGACCTGACCCGCGCCGCCGACGCCAGCTTCTACGCCTCGGTCTCGAACTTCCGGGCCAACGCCGACAACGCCGAGTCGCAGTTCTTCTCCGACACCTTCACCGGCGCCGAGATCGACTCCCGCGAGCGCATCAAGCTGACCGCGATCAGCCGCGCCGAGCGCGGTCTGGACCTCGGCCTGGACCGCAACGAGCTCAACGCCAGCTCGCGCGCCGCCAGCGAGGCGCTGCGCAAGGTCGAGATCGCCCTGCTGGACCGGCTGCGCACCGCCGCCGAGTCCGCCGCCGACGACGCCCTGGCCAACGCCTGGCGCGACGCCGTCATCGTCCTGCTCGCGGTGCTCGCCGCGATGATCGTCACCTTCGTCGTCGCCCGGTCGCTGCTGGTGCCGCTGCGCGTGCTGCGCCGCGACGCCCTGGACGTGGCGAACCGGCGCCTGCCGGAGACGGTCCAGCGCATCCTCGCCGACCCCGACCCCGTCGAGGCCGCGAAGAACGCCGTCGAACCGGTCCCGGTGTTCACCAGGAGGAGACCGGCCAGCTCGCCCGGTCCTTCGACGCGGTGCACGACCAGGCCGTCCGGATGGCGACCGAGCAGGCGCTGCTGCGCGACAACATCAACTCGATCTTCGTCAACCTGTCCCGCCGGTCGCAGACCCTGGTCGAGCGCCAGCTCGCCCTGATCGACCGGCTGGAGCAGGACGAGCAGGACCCCGACCAGCTCGCCTCGCTGTTCGAGCTGGACCACCTCGCCACCCGCATGCGGCGCAACTCCGAGTCGCTGCTGGTGCTCTCCGGCTCCGGCCTGTCCCGCCAGCTCTCCCGCCCGGTGCCCGCCGCCGAGGTGGTCGGCGCCGCGGTGTCCGAGGTCGAGCAGTACGCCCGCATCGAGGTGCTCTCCGCCCCGGAGATCTCGGTGCAGGGCCGCGCGGTCTCCGACCTCGTGCACCTCATCGCCGAGCTGCTGGACAACGCCACGTCGTTCTCCGAGCCGGACAAGAAGGTGTACGTCCGGATGGCGGTGACCAGGAAGAAGGAGCTGGCGGTCCAGATCACCGACTCCGGCGTCGGCATGTCCGGCGACGAGATCGAGGCCGCCAACCTGCGCCTGGCCGACCCGCCGGACCTGGACGTCGCCGTGACCCGGCGGATGGGCCTCTACGTGGTCGCCCGCCTGGCCAAGCGGCACGACATCAAGGTCAGGCTCCGGGAGAACGAGGACATCGAGGGCGGCCTCATCGCCCGCATCACCGTCCCCGCCGCCCTGGTCTACACCAGCCCCACCGCGTCCTCGCAGCCGACGCTGAACTCGCTGTCCAGCTCGCTGTCGGGCACCCCGCTGCCGCCGATGCCGTCGTCGCTGTCCTCGACGTCGTCGGTCGCGTCCCCGATGACCCCGTCCGGCGGCTTCCCGCTGCCCTCCCGCGCCGAGGTGGACGACACCGCGGCCCGCGCGAGCGGCATCGCGGGCGCGTTCACCGGCGGCGTGCCGAGGGTCCGCACCGAGGGCGGCTTCCTCAGCGAGTCCCAGGTCGACCGCCCGGCCGACGAGGTCGCGGGCTTCCCGCCGTTCCAGGTGGGCGGCGACCCCGAGGACACCGGCGGCTGGGGCCCGCCCGCGTCGCCGGAGGAGATCCGCGCCCGGCTCAACGGCCACCTCGTCGACAACGAGGGCGCGCACCTGCTGTTCGGCGCGCCGATGGCGGCCGAGCCGGAGGAGCCGCTCGCCCCCGAGCCGCACGCCGAGCCCGCCAACGGCATCGCCACGGCGTTCATGCGGCCCGCCGACCGCGTCGTGGACGCCCCGACCGAGCGGCTGCCGATCTACGAGGCCGTGCTGTCCCAGTGGTTCGAGGCGGGCGAGACCGGCGCCCAGGAGGCGGTCGCCGACGACGCCCCCGCCGAGGCGGCGCCCGCCGCCGAGGAGGCCCGCGCGGAGGCGTGGACGTCCCCCGGCGACGACGGCTGGCAGCGCGCCCGCGCCCTGCTCGACTCCCCGCCGGAGACCACCAGCACCAGCGCGGGCCTGCCCAAGCGCGTGCCCAAGCAGCACCTGGTGCCGGGTTCGGCAGCCCCCGCGAGCCGCAGAACGCGACGCCCGCGGCGGAGCAGCAGGCGGCCCCCGCACTGCCCCGCGCACGGCCGACGCGATCCGCGGCCGGATGTCCAGCTTCCAGCAGGGGTGCGCCGGGGTCGACACGCCCTCATCGACGCCTACGCTGGTGACCAGAACGGTTCCGAGGAGAGCCGCCGAGACGAGGAGCAGGAGTGACCGCGTCCGCACAGCAGCCCGGCAGTTTCGGGTGGCTCATCACTGATTTCGTCCGCCAGGTGCCGGGCGTCGCGCACGCCGTGGTGGTGTCCGCGGACGGCTTGCTTCTGGCCAGCTCGCAGGGCCTGCCCCGCGACCGCGCCGAGCAGCTCTCCGCCGTGGCCTCCGGCCTGGTCAGCCTCACGCAGGGCGCCGCGCGCTGCTTCGAGGCGGGCGGGGTCAACCAGACCGTCGTCGAGATGGACCGCGGGTACCTGTTCCTGATGTCCATCTCCGACGGCTCGTGCCTGGCCGTGCTCGCCGCGCCGAACTGCGACATCGGCCTGGTCGCCTACGAGATGACCCTGCTCGTCGAGCGGGTGGGCCAGCAGATGACCCCCGAGCTGCGCGCGCAGCTCCAAGGCACGCAGCGCAGGTAAGGGGCGTCGATGACTACGGGTCGTAGAGCCGCCGACAGGCGCGCCGAGGAGGACTACCCGTACCGGGACCTGTTCGACTCGGACACCGGACCGGACTACGGCAGCCCGGACGAGCGGAGGACGGAGATGTCGGAGCGCGGCTGGGAGGATCTGCCCGAGCACGGCGAGCCCCCGAACAGGTTCGACATCAACGGCTTCCAGGCCCGCCTGTTCGGCGGTCCGGGCGCGACCCTCTACGGCGACTCGGGCATCCCGGCGCAGTCGGACTGGGACTCCAAGGAGATCCCGGCCGTCGAGCCGGACCCGCTGCCCGACCCGGAGGAACCGGCCCCGCACGAGACCGGTTCGCTGGTCCGCCCGTACACCAAGACCGGTGGCCGCACCCGCTCGGACTACGACCTGGCCATCGAGGCGCTGGTCTCGACCAGCGACCGCGGCCGCATGCCCGACCCGACCGTGCGCGCCGAGCACCGCACCATCTGCGGACTGTGCCTGGACACCCGGTCGGTCGCCGAGGTCGCCGCCCACCTGCGGCTGCCCCTGGGCGTCGCGCGGGTGCTCATCGGCGACATGGCGGGCCTCGGCCTGGTCTCCATCCACCAGAGCGGCATGGTCGTCGGTGACCGGCCTTCGATCGAATTCATGGAAAGGGTGCTCAGTGGGCTCCGCAGGCTCTAGTCCCCTCAGCGCACGCGGCGCGGCTCCGCAGCCCACCACCTCGGCCAAGATCGTGGTCGCTGGCGGGTTCGGCGTCGGCAAGACGACGCTGGTCGGCTCGGTCTCCGAGATCGTGCCGCTGACCACCGAGGCCGTCATGACCGAGGCCAGCGTGGACGTCGACGACCTGTCGTCGACCCCGAACAAGGTCACCACGACCGTCGCCATGGACTTCGGCCGCGTGTCGCTGGACTCCGACCTCATCCTCTACCTGTTCGGCACGCCCGGGCAGCACCGGTTCTGGTTCATGTGGGACGACCTCGTGCGCGGCGCCATCGGCGCGGTGGTCCTGGTCGACACCCGCCGCCTGGCCGACGCCTTCGCGTCCATCGACTTCTTCGAGGACCGCGGCCTGCCGTACATCATCGCCCTGAACTGCTTCGACCGCGTCCTGCACCACCGCATCGACGACGTGCGCGAGGCGCTGACCATCGACGTGGGCGTCCCGATCGTCACCACGGACGCGCGCGACCGCGAGTCGACCAAGGAAGTCCTCATCACCCTGGTCGAGCACGCGATGCAGCAGCGGATGTCCCGCGCGGGCTGAGCCCCGCGCCATCCGGAGGCCGCCCCCGAGCCGGGGAGCGGCCTCCGGCGCGTCTCACTGGGCCGACATCGCCCCGTAGCCGGTCTCGGCGGTCTCGGCGGCGCCGTTGTCGGAGCGCTCGCCCATGCCGACGGCGACGCCCGCGGACAGGAACCCGGTGCCGGGCGCGGCCTCGTCGCCCTCGCCCGCGTCCACCCCGTTGTGGACCATGCCGCCCGCGACGGCCAGGTCCGGCGAGAGCGAGCTGAAGCCCATGCCCTCCGGGATCAGGTCGAGCACCTGCACGTCGTCGGCCTCGACGAGCACCTCGGACCCCGCCGCGTCGGCGAGGGACTCGATGCCGGTGAGGGTGACGTCGAAGTCGACCAGGCGCAGGCCGTTGGCGCTCCACTGCTGCCACTTCTCGAGGAAGCTGCTCCAGTCGGAGTTGACCCACAGCCCGTACCCGCCGGACCCGGCGCGGAACACCCCGGAGTAGCGGGTCTGGCCGTTGATCTCGGTCATGTCCAGGTCGACCAGCCGCAGGCCCTGCCCGGACCACTCCTGCCACTTCGCGACGAAGCTGTCCCAGGTCGCGTTGACCCACAGGCCGTAGCCGCCGGAGCCCGCGTTGAAGACGCCGGAGTACCGGAGCTGGCCGCCGAAGTTGGTGATGGTCAGGTCGTCGAGGCGCAGGCCCGCGCCCGACCACTCCTGCCACTTGGCGACGAAGCTGTTCCAGTCCGCGTTGACCCAGAGCCCGTACCCGCCGGACCCGGCCCGGTACACCCCGGAGTAGCGCGGCTGGCCGCCGACGTCGGTGATGTCGAGGTCGACCAGGCGCAAGCCCTGGCCGGACCACTCCTGCCACTTCGCGACGAAGCTGTTCCAGTCGGTCAGCGCCCACAGGCCGTAGCCGCCGGAGCCCGCGGTGAACACCCCGGAGTAGCGGAGCTGGCCGCCCGGCTTGCTGATCTCCAGCTCGTCGAGCCGCAGCCCGGCGCCGCTCCACTCCTGCCACTTGGCCACGAAGTGGTTCCAGTCGGCGTTGACCCACAGGCCGTACCCGCCGCCGCCCGCGGTGAACACGCCCGAGTACCGCTGGCCCTGCGGGAAGCCCAGGTGGTACGGGGTGTGGTTGCACATCTCCCAGCTGTTCTGCTTCATGATGCAGGGCACCGGGTCGGTGGCGCAGTTGTCGCAGTTGGCGTTCGGCTTGCCGAAGAAGCCCCACGACCCGCCGCAGGTGCAGCCGGAGGAGGCGTACTCGTCGGGGGCGCCGAAGATGTGCCCGGTCTCGTGCGCGAAGACCCGGTCGATGTTGTCCGGGCCCCAGCCGTCGTTGTCGTAGGCCATGACCAGCCGGGGGCCGCCGATCGAGGCGTACCCGAAGTGCCGCAGCGGGTACTTGGTGAAGAACGCGACGTACGCCCAGTTGGTGCCCAGGCTGGTGCGCAGCGACTCGGCGTACGCCTGCACCCCGGCGATGCCCGCGCCGAAGCCGAGCGCGGCCATGGCCGGGTCGCGCCAGAGCGGCTCCTTCTGGTCGTTGGTCGCGTTCGGGTTGGGCTGGACGTTCAGGGTGACCGTGCGGATGCTGTACACCCAGGTCACGCCGCCGGGCGAGCTCTGCGCGCCCAGCCAGCTCAGGCCGTTCTGCACCTCCGCGACGACCTTGGTCCGCTCGTCCTGGCTGAACTTGAGCGCGGCGGTCGGCCCCTCGACGATCACCACGCCGACCGCGACCCGCCCGGTGAGCCGCTGGCTGAGCGGGGCGCCCGCCTCGGCGTCGGCGACCTCGTCCTCGTCGTCGAAGGCGTCCGGGGCGTCGCCGTCGCCCCAGTCCATCCCGTCCAGCGGCCGGTCCGCCTTGGCCGCCGCGTACTCCTCCGACGTCCGCAGCGCGAACGCGGCCATGCCCAGCGCTCCGGTCTCGTCCAGGTCGCCCGCGTCCGCCTCGGCCGCGCCCGCCTCGGCCGCGCCCGCCGGGAGGGGCGCGCCCTCCGGCAGGGCCGCGACGAGCACGCGGGGGCCGTACTCGTGCGCGACGGTGACGCCGCTCAGCTCTGCTTCTCCGGTGCGCACGAGCGCCTGCTCGTGCAGTCCGATGTCGCCCGCCATCCCCTTGCCTTCCCGTCTCGGGGACCTACTCCGGCGGCGACCCCCACGACCGCCCCTCGCCCCTGCGGTGCTCGGGCTCGGAGCGCAGCGCCCACGCGGCGGCGAAGAGGGCTTCGTCGGGGGTCAGCTCGGCGGAGTCCAGGTCGGCGACCGCGGGATCGTCGGCCAGCCCGGGTTCGGCCACGACCACCAGCAGCCGTGGCGAAGCGGAGTGCGTGACGCGGTGGGAGCGCCGGAATCTGTCCAGCTCCTCGGGCGGCGCCCGGAGATCGAGCAGCACGAGCACTTCGCGCTGCCGCCCCCGACCAGCCCGGTCTCCACCCACCGAAAAAGCATCCTCGCGTCGGGCGGGGAATGGTCCGCCCGAAGGGGTGCCCGACCGGTCAGACCTCGGGGACCTTTCAGACCAGCACGAGCGTCGCCGCGGCGGGGACGAGGTACACGAGCGGGAACGGGATGTGCGCGTAGTACCGCGCCCGCACGATCGTGACGACCGCCCCGGCGTAGTACAGCACCAGCCCGATCGCGGCGGCGATCCCGATCGCGGGGACGAACAGCCCCACGACGAGCCCGACCGCCCCCGCGGCCTTGGCCAGCCCCAGCCACGTCCACCACGACTCCGGGACCCCGTAGTCGGTCAACGGCTTCACGACGAACGCGGCCCGCGACAGCAGCGCGTACGCCGAGAACCCGGACAACAACGCGGCGACAACGGTGACGACAAGGTGCGCGGTGGACACGACGACTCCCTCGGGTGGTCCGGCTCTTCCACCCGACTGACCCCGGGCCGCGGGGATGTGACAGCCCTAGTCCTCCACCAGCGACACCGACGCGATGCGGTGCAGCGGCAGCCGGTGGGTCTGCTCACCCGCCGTGCCCTCCAGCACCCCGGCACCGACCCGCACCGGCTGGATGACGTGGCGGGACGCGACGCCGTGGGCGTCGACGAGGGACACGACGACGCGCTGGCGGGACTTCACGGCCTCGCTGAGCAGGGCGACCGTGGTGGCCGACGTGCCGCCGAGGCCCGCGCCCGGGGTGACGGTGCGGCCGTGGCGGGCGGACGCGGCCTGGTCGCCCAGGCGCATGCCGCGGACCAGGTCGTGCAGGGTGTCCGGGTCGACCAGGCGCGGGGCGGCCGGGCGGCGGGTGGAGCGCGGTGGCACGGGGACGCGGCGGCCCGGCGGGCGGAGGTCGACGACCTGGCCGTCGGGGCCCTCGGCGGCGGGGCGAAACCCGCGGCCCGAAGCTCCTCGATGACCTCCAGCAGCGGCTCCGGGCTGACCAGCACCGTGGGGGCGATCTTGCGCAGGCGCAGGCCGATGGCGGCCGGGCTGGCCGCGACCTCGGCGAGCAGGGCCGGGTCGTCGCAGCGCAGGAAGCTCGCCGCCGCGCCGCCGCGCAACCGGCCGTGGCGCCGGGCGACGTCGTCGATGAGGTACGTCAGCGCCTGCGGCACCGGGGTGCGCGAGCGGGTTCGGAACAGCTCGTGCAGGTCCTCGGCGGTGCGGCCCGCGTCGAGCGCGCGGCGCAGGGAGTGCTCGGTGACGCGGTACACCGACGCGCCGCCCGCGGACTCCAGGTCGGCGGCCTCGGTCACGCGGGCGGCCAGGCCCGGCTCCAGGGGGCCGGGCGCGACGACGGTCAGGTCGGCCTGCACCAGCACGTGGTCGACGGGTTCGGGCAGGGCGGCGGCCATCCGCTTGGCCGCGGCGGGGACGTCCTCGTCGAGCAGCGCCCGGCCGGGGCCGCTCAGCGCCCCCAGGGCGACCACGCCCAACGCCGTGGCCTCGGCCATGGTCCACCGGACGACGTCGTCGCGGAGCCTGCCGCCGCGGCGGGGCGCCCGCCAGGCCAGGACCGCGGCCAGCTCGTCGGCGGAGACCACGCCCGCGCCGTCGGGCAGCTCGGCCAGGGCGCGCAGCACGCGCGTGCGCTCCAGCGGCGCGGTCGGGCGGCGCAGGTCGTCGGACAGGGGCGCGAGGAGCTTGTCGCGGGCGTCCTTGCGGCCCGCGAGCCCCGGCAGCCGGGGCAGGTCGACCCAGCCCGCGGCGAGCGCGGCCCAGCGGTTGGCGGGCGTCGCGGCCAGCCACGGGTCGGCCAGGGTCGTCGGGGCCCACTCGGGCTCGGTCTCGCCGCTGTCGGCGACCAGGCCCGCGGCGGCGGCGACCTCGACCAGCAGCATCGCCCGCGCCTCGGTCACCTCCGCGGCCTTGGCGACCCGGCGGATCTCCCGGACGCCCAGCCCGCCCGCCTTGCGCACCGGCGCGGGCTCGGCCGACCACAGCCGCAGCAGGGCCTCGGTGTGCCGGACGAACTCCAGCGCCTCGCCCGCCGCGGTCCCGTCGACGGCCTGGTGGACGACCGTGCGCAGCGCGGGCTCGGCCAGCGACGACGGCGCCCCGCGCAGGGCCGCGGCGACCTGGCCGGGCAGCGTCACGGTCTCGGCGTCGCGGCGGACCAGCAGGCCCAGCGCCAGCAGCCGCTGGATGGGGCTGCGCGCCTCGTCCGCCGACCCGGTGAACTCGGCGTCCTTGGTCCGGCCGACGCCCGTGCCGTGCGCGAGGGTCGCGAGCACCTGCCGCTCCTCGCCGCCCAGCCCCGCGAGCAGACCGGGCACCTCGGCGGGCGTCGGGGAGTCGGTCGACGGCGGCAGGTTGCCGACCTCGCGGGCCGCGGGCACCAGCGACACCGCGTCCGCGCCCCACGCGAGCGCCAGCCCGCGCAGCACGTCCACCGCGGCCAGCAGCCGGTCCCGGGGCAGGTCGACGTCGAGCCCGTCCAGCGCGACCGGGGCGTGGTCCGCGCCCGCGACGAGCAGCGCGTCCAGGACGGCCAGGGTCGCGGTGTCCAGGCCCTCGGCGGCCCTCGCGACCGACGCCCGGCTCGCGGCGCGGGCGGCGAGCACGGTCGTGTCCGGCGGGCGCGGGGTCGCCAGGTCCGGGCGGGCGCTCAGCAGCGCGACCACCGCGGCCTCGTCCGCCTCGCGCAGCCATTCGGTGAGGGTGGACACCCTGACCACGGTATACGCAGTCCGGTAACCTCCGTACTGCCGCTCAGCCGAGGAGGAAAAGTGGGCAAGGTAGCCAAGTCCGACCGCGTCGACCCGCATTGGAAGGCGGACGACGACAACGGCCGCCACCCCGTGTCCGAGCTCGTCGCCGACCGCCAGGGCGCCCTGTCCCCGTACGGCGACGTGACCTTCCCGCTGGACACCGTGCCGTACGTGCACCCCGTCACCGAGATCAACAAGTAGGGGTAGGGTCGGCGGGGCCGCGAACAGTCCACATCGGAAGGCCGCCGCCATGCCCGTCCCCGGTCCCGGTTACTCCATCACGATCCGCGTCGAGGCGCCGCCGTCGGCGAGCGTGGCCGGGGACCTCACCAGCGCCGTCGGCCGCGTCGGCGGCGTCATCACCGCGTTCGACGTCGTCGACTCGCACTCCGACAGCGTCGTCATCGACATCACCTGCAACGCCCTGTCGGCCGACCACGCGCGCGACATCACCGAGGCGCTGCGCGGGCTGCCGGACGTCGAGGTCCGGAAGGTGTCGGACCGGACGTTCCTGGTGCACCTCGGCGGCAAGATCGAGGTCAACGCGAAGATCGCGCTCCGCAACCGCGACGACCTCTCCCGCGCCTACACCCCCGGCGTCGCCCGCATCTGCCAGGCGATCGCCGAGAACCCCGACGACGCGCGCCGCCTGACCATCAAGCGCAACACCGTGGCCGTGGTGACCGACGGGTCCGCGGTGCTCGGCCTGGGCAACATCGGCCCCGCCGCCGCGCTGCCGGTGATGGAGGGCAAGGCGGCGCTGTTCAAGAAGTTCGCGGGCGTCGACGCGTGGCCGGTGTGCCTGGACACCCAGGACACCGAGGAGATCATCCGCGCGGTCGAGCTGATCGCGTGCGTGTACGGCGGCATCAACCTCGAGGACATCGCCGCGCCGCGCTGCTTCGAGATCGAGCGGCGGCTGCGCGAGAAGCTCGACATCCCGGTCTTCCACGACGACCAGCACGGCACCGCGATCGTGGTCGTCGGCGCGCTGCGCAACGCCCTGCGCGTGGTGAACAAGCCGATGACCGACGCGAAGATCGTCGTGTGCGGCGTGGGCGCGGCGGGCTCGGCGATCATCCGGCTGCTGCTGCAGCGCTCGCCCGCCGACATCATCGCCGTCGACGTCGACGGGATCGTGCACCGCGACCGCGGCGACACCGACGCGAACCTGCAGTGGGTCGCGGCGAACACCAACCGCGAGAACCGCACGGGCCGCCTGCACGACGCCCTGGTGGGCGCGGACGTGTTCATCGGCGTCTCGGCCCCGAACCTGTTCGGCGCCGACCAGGTCGCCACGATGGCGTCCGACGCGATCGTGTTCGCCCTGGCCAACCCGGACCCGGAGATCGACCCGCTGGAGGCGCAGAAGCACGCCGCCGTGGTCGCCACCGGCCGCTCGGACTACCCGAACCAGATCAACAACGTGCTGGCCTTCCCGGGCGTGTTCCGCGGCCTGCTCGACGCCCAGGCCCGCGGCATCACCGACGCGATGCTGCTGGCCGCCGCCGACGCCATCGCCGACGTCGTCGACGGCGAGCGCCTCAACGCCTCCTTCATCGTCCCGTCGGTGTTCGACGCGGCCGTCGCCCCGGCGGTGGCCGAGGCCGTCCGCAAGGCCGCGGGCGGGCACTAGCATTCGGGTGTGGGTGAGCTGAGCCACGTCGACGAGTCCGGGGCCGCCCGGATGGTCGACGTCTCCGAGAAGGCGGTGACCGCGCGCACCGCGGTCGCGACCGGGATCGTGCGCACGACGGCCGAGGTGATCGGGCTGCTGCGGCGCGACGGGCTGCCCAAGGGCGACGCCGTCGCGACCGCGCGCATCGCCGGGATCATGGCGGCCAAGAAGACCCCGAGCTGGTCCCGCTGTGCCACCCCATCGCGCTGTCCGGGGTGAAGGTCGAACTGGAGCTGGACGACGCCGAGGTGCGCATCACCGCGACCGTCCGCACCAACGACCGGACCGGGGTGGAGATGGAGGCGCTGACCGCGGTCGCGGTCTGCGGGCTCACCCTGCACGACATGATCAAGGCGGTCGACCCGCGCGCCGTGCTCGACGCGGTGCGGGTCGAGCACAAGGACGGCGGCAAGAGCGGGGTGTGGGACCGGTGACGCGGACCGCGCGGGTCGTGACGGCGTCCAACCGCGCCGCCGCCGGGGTGTACGAGGACGGGACCGGGCCGGTCATCGTGGCGTGGCTGCGCGAGCGCGGCTACGACGTCCCCGACGCCGCCGTCGTCCCCGACGGCGACCCGGTGGCCGCGGCGCTGCGCGCGGCGGTCGCCGAGGGCGTGGACGTCGTGGTGACCACCGGCGGCACCGGCGTGACCCCGACCGACCGCACCCCCGAGGCCACCCGCGCCGTCCTGGACTACGAGGTGCCCGGCCTGGCCGACGCCATCCGCGCCGCCGGTCTGCCGAAGGTGCCGACCGCGGTGCTGTCCCGCGGCCTGGCGGGCGTCGCGGGCCGCACGCTCGTGGTGAACCTGCCGGGCTCCAGCGGCGGCGTGAAGGACGGCCTGGGCGTGCTGGCGGGCGTCCTCGACCACGCCGTCGACCAGCTCCGCGGCGGCGACCACCCGCGCCCGGCCCCCGCGCCGACCGGGACCGTGCTGCGCGCGGACGTGTCCGCCGAGCCGATCGACGTCGCCGAGCACGCCGAGCTGGTGGCCAACGAGGCCGCGGGCGCGGTGGTCACCTTCGCGGGCGTCGTGCGCGACCACGACCACGGCCGCGGGGTCACCGCGCTGGACTACGAGGGCCACCCGAGCGCGGGCGACGTCATCGCCGAGGTCGCCGCGGACGTCGCCGCCCGCCACCCCGGGGTCCGCGCGCTGGCCGTGTCGCACCGGATCGGCGCGCTGGCCATCGGCGACACCGCGCTGGCCTGCGCGGTCTCCGCCGACCACCGCCGGGCCGCGTTCACCGCGTGCGCGGACCTGGTCGACGAGGTGAAGGCGCGGCTGCCCATCTGGAAGCACCAGCGCTTCACCGACGGCACCGACGAGTGGGTCAACTGCCCGTAGACGGGCCGAACCCCCATCCGCCGGGGGACTGCGGATGGGGGTTCGGAGCGGGTCCGCCCACGGGCGGAGTCGCGACTACTTGGTGGCGATCTTCTGACCCACGAGGATCAGGTTCGGGTCGCCGATGTAGTCCTTGTTCTTCTCGTGCAGGGCCTTCCAGCCGCCCTCGACCTTGAGCTCCTTGGCGATCTTGGAGAGCGTGTCGCCCGCGACGACGGTGTAGTCGCCCTTCGGGTTGCTCTTCGCCAGGACCGGCTTGGCCGGGGCCGGGGTGTAGCTGCGCTTGGGCGTCGACTTGGTGGTCGGCTGCTGCTGCGCGGGCTCGGTGTAGGTCTGCTGCGTGCGGGCCGGGGCGGCGGAACCGCCGCGCTTGCCGCAGACCGGCCAGGCGCCGATGCCCTGCGTGCGCAGGACGTTCTCGGCCACCCGGATCTGCTCGGCGCGCGAGGCCTGGTGCGGCATGCCGGTGCCGCCGTTGGCCCGCCAGGTGCTCGGCAGGAACTGCAAGCCGCCGTAGTAGCCGTTGCCGGTGTTGATGTGCCAGTTGCCGCCGCTCTCGCACTGGGCGATCGCGTCCCAGTTCACGCTGTCGGCGGACGCCGGGGTGGCGGCCACGGCCATCGGGGCGCCGAGGGCGACTCCGGCCACCGCGATGCGGGCCAGGGTGCGCTTGGCGGACGACGACTTGCGGTGCTTACCTCGATAACCCATTGCCATCTCTCCTCCCGCACCTGCGCGCTGGCGGGTGGGCCCGCACTCCAGGCCCATCCGGGACCGCCGTCCCGGCCGCCACGCCTCGCGGCTGACCCAGCCCGCTCGTCGTGGTCCCTCGTCCCCTGTCCGGAAGTTCGCTTTCGCTCGGGGTTGGTTCCCAGGAGGCCGCTGGACAGGGGCTCGGCGCCGCGTACTCCCGGGTCGTGCGTTCGGCTGGTCGGGGCCAGCCGGAAGCGACGGTACGTAACCGGCGGGGGATACGGAAATGCTGGCAACTGTGACCGTCGTCACGGTAACGAGGCGCAAGTTGCGTCGATCGCGACTAAATCCCCAGGTCAAACGTCTGAACCGGGCCGTGATTCAGCCGTGTCCTACCCGAGATAATTCACTCTAAGTGAGGTCTGGCTCACGTCGTCCCGGTTGCGCTGGGCCGGTTCAGCGACTAACCGCCCGCGAACGGGGGAAGCACGTCGAGGCTGTCGCCCTCACCGAGGGGAGCGCCCGGTCGCGGACGGCGACGGCGTTGACCAGGAAGCTCGACGCCGCCAGCACCCGCGCGAGGCCCGTCCCGTGCCGGTCGCCGATCGCCACGAGCGCGGCGTCGACGGTCGCCGGGTCGGTCAGCGCGACGTCCTCCTCCGCGACGCCCGCGGCCGCGCGCGCCCGCGAAGTACCGCACCCGCACGGTGATCACGCCGTCAGCCCCCGATCGCGCTCATCGGCCGGATGGGCTGGGCGAAGCCCGCCTCGTTGATCCGGTGGCCCGCCAGTTTGGCCCACATCGTCGCCCGCCACACCTCGGCGAGGTCGGCGTCGGAGGCCCCCGCCCGCAGGGGTCCGCGCAGGTCGGTCTCCTGCTGGCTGAACAGGCACGACCGCAGCGCGCCGTCCGCGGTGAGCCGGGTCCGGTCGCAGTCGCCGCAGAACGGCCGGGTGACCGAGGCGATCACCCCGACCTCGGCCGGGCCGCCGTCGACCACCCACCGCTCGGCAGGCGCCCCACCGCGCGGGCTGGGGCTCTCGGTGAGCGTGAACTCTTCCGACAGCATGTCGAGGATGCGGGCGGCGGTGACCATGTTCGCGCGGTCCCAGCCGTGCTGGGGGTCCAGCGGCATCTGCTCGATGAAGCGCAGGTGGTAGCCCTGCTCGACGCAGTAGCGCAGCAGCGGCACGGCCTCGTCGTCGTTGATCCCGGGCAGCAGCACGGCGTTGACCTTCACCGGCGCGAGCCCGGCGTCGCGGGCGGCGGCCAGGCCCGCCAGGACGTCGTCCAGCCGGTCCCGGCGGGTGATCGCGGCGAAGCGCTCGCGGTCGAGGGTGTCGAGGGAGACGTTGACCCGGTCCAGGCCCGCCTCGGCCAGCGCGGCGGCGCGGCGGGTCAGCCCGATGCCGTTGGTGGTCATGGAGATCCGGGGCCGCGGCTGCAGCGCGGCGGTCGCGGCGACGATGTCCGCGATGCCCTTGCGCAGGCTCGGCTCGCCGCCGGTGAACCGCACGTTGGTGACCCCGAGCTGCTCGACGGCGATCCGGATGAGCCGGACCAGCTCGGCGTCGGTGAGGAGGTCGCCGCCGGGCAGCCAGTCCAGGCCCTCGGCGGGCATGCAGTAGGTGCACCGCAGGTTGCACCGGTCGGTCAGCGAGACCCGCAGGTCGGTGGCCGTGCGCCCGAACGCGTCGACCAGCCCGGGCGTGTCCGGGCGGCTGGCCCGGCCGGGCACGCCGGGGAGCCCGAGGTCGACGAGCGTCACCCGGTCAAGCGTAGTCGCGCCCCCGACCGTCGGATGTGCTGCGCACGCCGGAAGAAGGCGGGTAGCGACGCATCCGCGGTCGTTGGGGCCTATCTGTTCCGCGTTTGCGGACTTAGAGTGGTCAACCATGCCGCAGTATCGGTTCTCCGAGGCCGCCCGCCTGTTGGGCGTGAGCGACGACACCGTCCGCCGATGGGCGGACGCGGGCCACCTGCCCGCCGCCACGGACCCGTCGGGCCGCAAGGTCGTCGACGGCGCCGCCCTCGCGGAGTTCGCCCGCACCCACGCCGACGAGGTCCCCGACCCGACCGGCATCGCCCGCTCCGCCCGCAACCGCTTCGTCGGCCTGGTCACGCGGGTCGTCGCGGACAAGGTGATGGCCCAGGTGGAGGTCCAGTGCGGCCCGCACCGGGTGGTGTCGCTGATGAGCGCGGAAGCGGTGTCGGAGCTGGGCCTGGAGCCCGGGGTGCTCGCGGTGGCCCTGGTCAAGGCGACGCACGTGGTGGTGGAGACGCCGTGAAGCGCGCCCTGGTGCTGGTGGCCCTGCTGCTGGCGGGCTGCTCGACGGCCGCCGCGGGAAAGTCGTCACGGTCTTCGCCGCCGCGTCCCTCACGGAGTCGTTCACCGCCCTGGAGTCGGCCTTCGAACGCGCCAACCCCGGCGTCGACGTCCGCCTGAACTTCGCCGCGTCATCGGCCCTGGCCCAACAGATCGCCAATGGCGCCGCGGCCGATGTCTTCGCGTCGGCCGACGAACGCACGATGACCAAGGTGACCGCGGACTCCCGCGTCTTCGCCACCAACCGGCTCACGATCGCGGTCCCACCCGGCAACCCCGGCCGCGTCCGCACCCTGTCCGACCTGCCCGAGGTGGTCACGGTCGTCTGCGCCCCCAGGTCCCCTGCGGCAACGCCACCGCGAAGGCCCTGGCCGCCGCGGGCGTCACCCTCCGCCCGGCGAGCGAGGAGCAGGACGTCAAGGCCGTCCTGACGAAGGTCGTCGCGGGCGAGGCGGACGCGGGCCTGGTCTACGTGACCGACGCCCGCTCGGCGTCGGGGAAGGTGGAGTCGATCGACTTCCCGGAGTCCGCCGCCGCGGTGAACCGCTACCCGATCACGGTCCTGCCCGACGCCCCGTCGCCCGACCTCGCCCAGCGCTTCGTGGACCTGGTGCTCGGGCCGGAGGGACAGGCGGAATTCGCCCGGCTGGGCTTCGGCAAGCCATGACCGCGGCCTTGCGGAGGCGGAGCGGCCCCGCACTGCCCCGCCTCCTCTGGGCGCCCGCGGTCATGGGCCTCGCCTTGGTCGCGTTGCCGCTGGTGGGGCTCGTGGTGCGGACCGACCTCGCCGAACTCCCCGCGCGCGTGACCAGTCCCGGGGCGGTGGCGGCGTTGTGGCTCTCCGTGCGGACCGCCGCCATTTCCACCCTTCTCTGCCTGCTCCTCGGCGGGCCCCTCGCCGTCGTCCTCGCGCGGGGGCGGGTCCCTGGGCGGAATGTCGTGCGGGCGTTGGTGTTGTTGCCGCTCGTCCTGCCGCCCGTGGTGGGTGGGTTGGCGCTGCTCTACCTCCTCGGCCGGACCGGGTTGGCCGGGCAGGTGTTCCACGCCGCGGGTATCCGGATTCCCTACACCACGGCGGCCGTCGTGCTCGCGCAGACGTTCGTGGCGATGCCGTTCCTCGTCGTCGGGTTGGAAGGGGCGCTCAGGACGGCGAACGGGCGGTACGAGGCCGTCGCGGCGACGCTCGGGGCGCGGCCGTGGACGGTGTTCCGGCGGGTCACGGTGCCGCTGGTGCTCCCGGCGCTCGGGTCGGGGCTGGTGCTGTGCTTCGCCCGTGCGCTGGGGGAGTTCGGGGCGACGATCACCTTCGCGGGGAGTCTGCAAGGGGTCACCCGGACGCTCCCGCTGGAGGTGTACCTGCTCGCGGAGACCGATGTGGACGGTGCGGTGGCCGTCTCGCTGCTGCTCGTCGTCGTCGCCGTCGCGGTGGTCGCCTTGGCGCGGCCGAGGGGTTGCGATGACACTCCACGCCCGGTTCACGGCGCGTCGAGCTGACTTCGCCGTGGACGTGGAGATCACCGCCGCTGAGGGGGAGGTGGTCGCGGTGCTCGGGCCCAACGGCGCGGGCAAGTCGACGCTCCTCGACGTCCTCGCGGGCCTCCTCGACGCCCGGGGCGTCATCACGCTCAACGGGCGCGACATCACCGGCCTGCCCCCGCACCGCCGCCGGGTCGGGCTCCTCGCGCAGGACGCCCTGCTCTTCCCCCACCTGACCGCCCACGCCAACGTCGCGTTCGGGCCGCGGTCGCAGGGCCACCCCGACCCCGACGGCGCCGCCCGCCGCTGGCTGGCCGAAGTGGACGCCGCCGACCTGGCCGACCGGAAACCCCGGGCGCTGTCCGGTGGGCAGGCGCAGCGGGTCGCGGTCGCGCGGGCGCTCGCCGCCGAGCCCGAGCTGCTGCTCCTCGACGAGCCCTTCGCCGCGCTCGACGTCGACGCCGCCCCCGCGTTGCGCGGGCTGCTGCGGCGGGTCCTGCGGGACCGCGCCGCCGTCCTCGTCACCCACGACCCCCTCGACGCGCTCGCCCTCGCCGACCGGGTCCTGGTGCTCGACGCCGGGCGGGTCGTCGAGCACGGGCCCACCCGCGACGTCCTCAGCCGCCCCCGCACCCCGTTCACCGCCCGCGTCGCCGGGCTCAACCTCATCGCGGGCACCGCGTGCCCCGGGGCCTGCGGGTCGACGGGCGGGTCGTCGCGGGCCGGGTGGACGCCGCGCCCGGCGAGCCCGCGGTCGCGGTGTTCCGGCCCGCCGACGTCGCCGTCTACACCGAACGGGTGCACGGCAGCCCGCGGAACGTCTTCGCGACCACCGTGACCGCGCTCGAACCGCACGGCGACCTGGTCCGCGTCCGCACCCCGACCTGGCCGCCGACCTCACCCCGGCCGCCGTCGCCGACCTCGGCATCGAGCCCGGGACCCCGGTCTTCCTGAGCGTGAAGGCGACGGAGGTCACCGTGCACGCCGCCACTGGGTAGCCTGCGCACCATGTGGGCGTACCTGATGGACATGGACGGCGTGCTCGTGCACGAGGAGCACCTGGTCCCGGGCGCGGACAAACTGGTCGCCGAGCTCACCGCGAACGGCACGCCGTTCCGGGTGCTGACCAACAACTCGATCTACACCCCGCGGGACCTGCGCGCCCGGCTGCTGCGCACCGGGCTCGACGTGCCCGAGGAGTCGATCTGGACCTCCGCGCTGGCCACCGCGCGGTTCCTCGACACGCAGCGCCCCGGCGGGTCGGCGTTCGTCATCGGCGAGGCAGGCCTGACCACCGCGCTGCACGAGATCGGCTACGTCCTCACCGACCGCGACCCCGACTACGTCGTGCTCGGCGAGACCCGCACCTACAGCTTCACCGCGATCACCCGGGCCATCCGGCTGGTCGAGGAGGGCGCCCGGTTCATCGCCACCAACCCGGACGCCACCGGCCCGAGCCGCGAGGGCTCGCTGCCCGCGACCGGCTCCGTCGCGGCGCTGATCGAGCGGGCCACCGGCCGGTCCCCGTACTTCGTCGGCAAGCCCAACCCGCTGATGATGCGCTCCGCGCTGAACTCGCTCGGCGCGCACTCGGAGACCACGCTCATGATCGGCGACCGGATGGACACCGACGTGCGCAGCGGCCTGGAGGCGGGCCTGAAGACGATCCTGGTGCTCACCGGCATCTCCACCCGCGACACCGCCGAGCTGTACCCGTACCGCCCGACCCGGGTGGTCGACTCGGTCGCCGACCTCGTCGGGCGGTCCCTCGACCCGTTCGGCGAGGGCGTGTGACGGACCGCTCGCCTATCGTCGGACCCGTGGAGACCTACGTGGTCGGCGACGTGCACGGCCACCGCGACGCGCTGGCCGAGGCCCTGCGCGAGCGCGGGCTGGTCGACGCCGACGACGCCTGGGCGGGCGGCGCCGACCACCTGTGGTTCCTCGGCGACTTCGTCGACCGCGGCCCGGACGGCATCGGCGTGATCGAGCTGGTCATGTCCCTCGCCGAGCAGGCCGCGGCGGCGGGCGGGCGGGTCGAGACGCTGCTCGGCAACCACGAGATCCTGCTGCTGGGCATGCACCGCTTCGGCGACACCGAGGTCCCCTCCGACTTCGGCCCGCGCAGCTTCGCCCGCAGCTGGGAGATGAACGGCGGCCTGCACTCCGACCAGGAGGGCCTCACCGACGCGCACGTCGAGTGGCTGATCGCCCGGCCGGTGCTCGCCCTGGTCGGCGAGGACCTGCTCATGCACTCCGACACCCTCGAGTACCTGGCCTGGGGCGAGGACATCGAGGAGATCAACGAGGCGGTCCGGGAGGTCCTGCGCTCCGACGACATCGTCGAGTGGTGGGACGTCTGGCGCCGCATGACCACCCGCTACGCCTTCCGCGGCCCCGACGGCGAGGAGGTCGCGACCGAGCTGCTCGCCGCCCTCGGCGGCACCCGGGTGGTGCACGGCCACAGCGTGATCGCCGACCAGCTCGGCGTCATGCCCGCCGACATCGACGGGCCGTACGAGTACGCGGGCGGCAAAGCCTTGGGTATCGACGCCGGCTTGTTCGTCGGCGGCCCGTGCCTGGTGGTGCAGCTAGGGGTGTCGACGATCCGGGAGCCGAGCGGGATCAGGGACACCGGGACCATCTTGAAGTTGGCGATCCCGAGGGGGATGCCGATGATCGTGACGCACAGGGCGATGCCGCTGACGATGTGCCCGATCGCGAGCCACCAGCCCGCGACGACGATCCAGATCACGTTGCCGATCACTGAGGCGACGCCCGCCTCCCGCCGCGTCTCGATGGTCCGCCCGAACGGCCACAGCGCGTAGTTCGCGATCCGGAACGACGCGATCCCGAACGGGATCGTGATGATCAGGACGCAGCAGACGATCCCGGCGAGCACGTAGCCGAGGAACAGCCAGAACCCGGACAGGACCAGCCAGATCACGTTCAGCAGCGTGCGCATAGGTCCATTGTCCAGCAAGCTCGCATGTGCTTGCGTGGGGACGGCCCGCGTCGAAGGAGAGAGCCCATGACCAGCTACGCCTCCGGAACCTCGACCGTCCCGCTGCTGGGCGAGACCATCCCGGCCAACCTGGCCGCCACCGCCGCCCGCCACCCCGACCGCGACGCGCTCGTCGAGTTCGCCACCGGCCGCCGCTGGACCTACGCCGAGTTCGCCGCCGAGGTCGACCGGGTCGCGCGCGGCCTGCTGGCCCGCGGCGTCGCCAAGGGCGACCGGGTCGGCATCTGGTCGCCCAACTGTGCCGAGTGGACGTTCGTGCAGTACGCCACCGCCCGCATCGGCGCGATCCTGGTCAACATCAACCCCGCGTACCGCGTCTCCGAGCTGAAGTACGTGCTCAACCAGGCCGGGATCTCGCTGCTCGTCGCCGCCGAGTCGTTCAAGACCTCCGACTACCGCGCCATGATCGACGAGGTCCGCCCCGAGTGCCCCGGCCTCACCGACGTCGTCCTCATCGGCGCCGACTTCGCCGACCTGCCCGCCGACGGCGACCCCGCCGCGCTCGACGCGATCCCGCTGTCGGCCGACGACCCCATCAACATCCAGTACACCTCGGGCACGACCGGCTTCGCCAAGGGCGCGACCCTGTCGCACCACAACATCCTCAACAACGGCTTCTTCGTCGGCGAGCTGTGCGGCTACACCGAGGCCGACCGCATCTGCATCCCCGTGCCCTTCTACCACTGCTTCGGCATGGTCATGGGCAACCTCGCGGCCACCACCCACGGCGCGTGCATGGTCATCCCCGCGCCCGCGTTCGACCCCGCCGCCAGCCTGCGCGCGTGCGCCGAGGAGCGCTGCACATCCCTCTACGGCGTCCCCACCATGTTCATCGCGATGCTCGCCGACCCCTCGGTCGACGAACTGGACCTGTCGTCCCTGCGCACCGGGATCATGGCGGGCTCGCCCTGCCCGGCGGAGATCATGAAGCAGGTCATCGACCGGATGGGCATGACCGAGGTCACCATCTGCTACGGCATGACCGAGACGTCCCCGGTGTCCACCCAGACCCGCGCCGACGACTCCATCGACCGCCGGGTCGGCACCGTGGGCCGCGTCCACCCGCACCTGGAGATCAAGATCGTCGACCCGGCCACCGGCCAGACCGTGCCGCGCGGCGAGCCCGGCGAGTTCTGCACCCGCGGCTACTCGGTGATGCTCGGCTACTGGGACCAGCCCGACAAGACCGCCGAGGCCATCGACGCCGCCCGCTGGATGCACACCGGCGACCTCGCGGTCATGGACTCCGACGGGTACGTCCAGATCACCGGCCGGATCAAGGACATGGTCATCCGCGGCGGCGAGAACGTCTACCCGCGCGAGATCGAGGAGTTCCTCTACACCCACCCCGACGTCCTCGACGCGCAGGTGATCGGCGTCCCCGACGCCCGCTACGGCGAGGAGCTGATGGCCTGGGTCCGGATGCGCCCCGGCGCGACCCCGCTGACCGCGGAGGCCGTGCGCGAGTTCTGCGCGGGCAAGCTCGCCCACTACAAGATCCCGCGCTACGTGCACGTGGTCGACGAGTTCCCGATGACCGTCACCGGCAAGGTCCGCAAGGTCGAGATGCGCGCGGCGGCCGTGGAGATTCTCGGTCTGGGATAGCGTCGGACCCGTGCGCGACGACCTGGTGGCCGTGGGCTTCGACCTGGACATGACCCTCATCGACCCCCGGCCCGGGATGCTCGCGGCGATGAACCAGCTGGCCGAGGAGAGCGGGCTGGCCCTCGACGGCGCGCACTTCGCCGCGAACCTCGGCCCGCCGCTCGACGTCGTGCTGCGGGGCTTCGAGGCCCCCGAGGAGCGCATCCCCGGCCTGATGGCCCGGTTCCGCGCCGTCTACCCCGACGTCGTGGTCCCGAACACGCTCGCGATGCCCGGCGCCCTGGAGTCGCTGCAGGCCGCCCGCTCGCGGGGCGCCCGGACGCTGGTGGTCACCGGCAAGTTCGAGCCGAACGCCAAGCTGCACGTCGAGGCGTTCGGCTGGCCGGTCGACGTCGTCGCGGGCGGGCACTGGGCCGAGGCCAAGGGCGTCGTGCTCCGCGAGCACGGCGCGCGGGTCTACGTCGGCGACCACGAGGGCGACGTGCTCGGGGCGAAGGCGGCGGGCGCGATCGCGGTCGCCGTCCCCACGGGGCCGTGCGACGCGGACTCGCTGCGCGCCGCGGGCGCCGACGTCGTCCTGGCCGACCTGACCGAGTTCCCGGACTGGCTCGCCTCGCTCTAGCGGCGGCGCACCGCGTGCACCAGCGCGACGCCCATGCCCACCGGCAGGGCCATGGCGACCGCCCACAGCCAACTGGCTTGCCGGTCGAGCGCGCTGAGCACGAAGATGGCGATCACCGCCAGCAGTCCGACGGTGAACAGCGCCGCGGCGGCGACCATGGTCCGGGGGCGGTCATACCCCAGGAGGATAGTTCGCTCGTGGCGAAGGCCCCGACCGGTAACACCCGGAGGGGGACGAGCCGAACTAACCCCGCCGGCTTAGTCTGGGAGGACGCGTCCTGCGGTGGTGCCCAGGACGCGTTCGTCTTGCGGGGTGGCGGTTGTGCCGCGCACGGCGGCAGAAGACGACGAGGGAATGGTGAGTGCGGTGCCGACCGGCAGGGTCAAGTGGTACGACACGGCGAAGGGCTTCGGGTTCGTCACCCAGGACGGCGGTGAGGACGTCTACGTCCGCGCGTCCGCCCTGCCCGCGGGTGTCGCCGGGCTCAAGGCGGGCCAGCGCATCGAGTTCGGCGTCGCCGACGGGCGCCGCGGCCCGCAGGCGCTGTCCGTGCGGCTGATCGACGCGCCGCCGTCGGTGGTCGAGGCCCGCCGCCGCCCGGCCGAGGAGCTGCACGGCCTGGTCGAGGACATGATCAAGATGCTGGAGTCGACCGTCCAGCCCGACCTGCAGCGCGGCCGCTACCCCGACCGCAAGATCACCAAGCGGGTGGCCGAGGTGGTCAGGGCCGTCGCGCGGGAGCTCGACCCCTAAGCGTTCTGCAGGATCCAGTAGCCGGTCGGCACGGGCGTCTCGCCCTGCACGATCGCCAGGCGCTGGACGGCGGCGAACAGCAGCCGGTCGTCGGGGCTCGGCAGTTCGAGGGTGTACGCGTACTGCTTGAACTGGCCGGGCACGAAGATGCGGCTGCTGCCGTCGACCCGCTTGCCGTCGCGGTCGAGGTAGGAGAACACCACGCCCCACGGCTCCTCGGCGATCGACACCGGGACCGAGATCTGCACCGGGAAGCCCGGGCGGATGTCCAGGCTCACCACGGCGTCCTCGTCCTGGGCGCAGGTCAGCGTCGCCAGGTCGCACAGGATCTGCGGGTGGGCGCGGACGGCGGCGCCGTCGGCGTAGAAGGTCACCTCGGGCGCGGGCACGGCGCCGCAGCCCGCCAGGGCGAACGCGGCGGCCAGGATCGCGATGGTCTTGCGCACGGCCCCGACCCTACGGGGCCGGATCGGGCGGGCCCTCGTGCAGGGTGGCGGGCCGCCACCCGTGCGGGGGCCGCTGCACCGGCAGCGCGCCGGTCTGGTCGGGCCGGATCGGGCGGTCGCCGCCCAGGCCCGGGATCAGCGACCGGCCGCGCTGCGACAGCACCGTCTGCGCGATGCCCACGGCCAGCAGCACCGACACGACCAGGAAGCCCAGCCACCACATCGGCGGCAGCAGCACGCCGACCGCGCCGCCGAACACCCAGCTCAACTGCAGGACCGTCTCCGAGCGGCCGAACGCCGACGCCCGCGACTCCTCCGGCAGGTCGTCCTGGATGACCGCGTCGAGGCTGTTCTTGGCCAGCGCGCTGGCCACCGCCCCGACCAGGCCGACGATCGCGGCCGTGGCGATCCCGGCGGCGAAGGTCGCCACGACCGTCGCCGCCAGCGCCGCCGCCGCGCACCCGATGACCACCTGCTCCGGCTTGCCGACGTGCACCCGCGCGCCGATGCCGTTGCCCACGAAGCTGCCCAGGCCCGCCGCGCCCGCGATCACGCCCAGCAGCAGCACCTGCTGGACCGGCTCGGCCTCGTACTCGGCGCGCACCGCGAACGCGGCGAACATCATCAGGAAGCCGGTGAGCACGCGTATGGTCCCGTTGCCCCACAGCGTCACCACGATGTGCCTGCCCATCGGCTGGCGGTGCGCCTTGCCCGGGTGCGCCTTGATCGACGCGGGCACCTCGCCCTCGGTGACCTCCACCCACGCCGGGATGCGCAGCGCCTGCGCCGCGCCCGCCAGGCAGATCACCACGGTGAACCACAGCGCGCCGGGGGAGTCGAACAGGTTCGCCAGCCCCGCCGCGATCGCGCCGAACACCCCGCCCGCGAACAGGCCGAACACCGTCAGCCGGGCGTTGGTCTTGGCGAGGGTGATCTCCGGCGGCAGCACCCTCGGCGTGACCGCCGCCTTGAGCACGGTGAACGACTTGGACAGCACCATCTTCCCGAGCGCGGCCGGGTACAGCAGCCACGTCTCGAAGTTCAGCGCCATGACCAGGCACATCAGCGCCTGACCAGCCGACACCGCGCACATCGCCAGCCTGCGGCCCCGCTGGATGCGGTCCAGCGCGGGCCCGATGACCGGCGCGACCAGCGCGAACAGGGCCACGGTGATCAGCAGGTACAGCGCGACCTTGCCCTTGCTCTCGCCGCTGGCCGCGGAGAAGAACAGCGTGTTGGCCAGCGCGACGGCCATCGCCGCGTCGCTGGCGTAGTTGAACATCGTCGCGTAGGTGAGCGCGGTCAGGCCGGACTTCTCCGCGCCGTCGGCGCCCGCGGCGCGGCGGAACGCGCTCACCGCCTGCGTGGTGAGCTGCCTGCTGCGCAGGGCGGCCACCCGGGTCACGGTCAGCTTCTTCGGGTAGCGCGGGAGGCCGGGGACCTCGTCGGTCGGCCGCTCGTCCGGCGGGCGCTCGTCCCGGTGGCGGTCCTGCGGGTGCCGGTCCTGGGGGTACCGGTCGTCGGGGTGGTCGTCGGGGCGGCGGTAGCCGCCGCGGTTGTCGCCGTCGCGGTCGTCGCGCTCGTCCCAGCGGCGGGCGGGCGGGGCGTCGCTCCAGTGCCGCCGCGGGCGGTCGTAGCGGTCGGCGTAGTCGTCGTCGCGCCACGGCGGGCGCGGGCGCTGCTCCTGCGGCGGGTAGTCGTGCGGGTAGCGGTCGCCGAAGGTCTCGTACTCCGGCTCGTCCGGGCGCTCGTACGGCCTGGTCGGGCGGTTGCGCGGCGGCGGGGCGCGGGCCGCCACTCCGGCTGCGGCGCGTCCGTCCAGCCCTTGCGGCCCCGCTTCGGGCGGCGCGCGGGCTGGTCGGGGAGCCGGAGCGAATCACACGTCCATCCTGCCGTATCCGGGGGCTTGACAAGGATCGGGACGTGCGGAAAGGCAACCCCGTTCCGTCAGCCGCCCACCTGCTCGAAGCGCACGCGGAACAGCGTCGGCCAGAGCTTGCCCGTGACGAGGAACTCATCGGTCCCGGGCACGTGCGCGATCCCGTTGAGGACGTCGGTCGCGGCCCGCTCCTCCGGGGTCAGCAGGCCGGACAGGTCCGCGCTGGCGGTGACCGCCCCGGACCCGGGGTCGATGCGCACGATCCGGTCGGTCTGCCACACGTTGGCGTACACCGCGCCGTCGACGCACTCCAGCTCGTTGAGCCGCATCACCGGCTCGCCGCCCTCGCGCACCGCGACCTCGCCCACCAGCTCGAACGTCGCCGGGTCGCGGAAGGTGAGGGTGTCGGTGCCGTCGCTCATGACGAGCCGCTCGCCGTCGTGGCACAGCCCCAGCCCTCGCCGGGGTAGCTGACCCGGCGCAGCTCGGCCAGGCTCTCCCGGTCGCGCTCGATCGCAACCCCGTGCTGCCAGGTGAGCTGCCAGATCCGGTCGCCGACGACGGTGATGCCCTCGCCGAACAGGTCGCCGGGCAGCGCCGTGCGGGCCCGCACCTCGCCGGTGGCCGGGTCCGTCGCCCGGACCTCGGACCGCCCGACCAGGCCGGTGCCCTCGTAGAGCACGCCGTCGACCAGTTCGAGGCCCTGCGTGAACGCCGTCGGGTCGTGCGGGACCTCGGCCACGACCGCGACTTCCAGGGTCACCGGGTCGGGCGGCTGGTCGCCCGGTCCGGCCGCGCACGCGGCGGCGAGCAGTCCGACGGGGAGCAGGGCGAGCGGGCGCACGGGGCCAGCCTGGCACGGCTGCGCGGGCGCGCGCAGGCGTGCGGCACAATCACACCGATGACCTCGACGCCCGCACCCCAGGACGTGACCGACCCCGCGCTGCTCGCGGCGGTCGACCTCGCGCGCGCCGCCGCCCGCGAGGAGGCGGGCGACGAGGTTGGCGCGCACGTCGCCGTCGCCGCGGAGGACGCGCACGCCGCCACCCACCTCTTCGAGGCCGACAAGCCCGGCTACGCGGGCTGGCGCTGGGCGGTGACGGTCGCGAGCACGCCCGAGGGCGGGGTGACCGTCAGCGAGGTCGTGCTGCTGCCCGGCCCGGACGCGCTGGTCGCGCCGCCGTGGGTGCCGTGGCAGGACCGCGTCCGCGCGGGCGACCTCGGCGTCGGCGACCTGCTGCCGACCGCACCCGACGACGACCGCCTCGTCCCCGGGTACGCCGCCTCCGACGACCCGGCGATCGAGGAGCTGGCCCTGGAGGTCGGCCTCGGCCGCAAGCGGGTGATGTCGCGGGAGGGCAGGCTCGACGCCGCCGACCGCTGGCGCTCCGGAGAGTTCGGCCCCGGCTCGGACATGGCCCGCGGCGCGCCCGCCCACTGCGGCACCTGCGGCTTCTACCTGCCCGTCGCGGGCTCGCTCGGTGCCGCCTTCGGCGTCTGCGGCAACGAGATCGCGCCCGCCGACGCCCGCGTCGTGCACGCCGAGTACGGCTGCGGCGCGCACTCCGAGGCCGAGATCGAGCAGGTCTCCCCGGTCCTGGTCGCCGACCTGATCTACGACGACGCCCAGCTCGAGGTCGTCGTCGTGGAGCCCGAGCCGGTCGTCGACGAGGACCCCGCCGCCTCCGAGGTCGCCGACGCGCCGCTGCCCGCGGCGGAGGCGACCGAGGCGGAGACCGAGCCCGAGGTCGGGTTAGAGGCCGGCGACGAGTGAGCGGCGATCCGTTCGGGACGGAGGCGCTCCGCGCGTCCGTGCTCGGTGCGTGGACCTCGTCGCCGACGCGCTTCCGCGAGGACGCGAACGCCGAGGAAGACCTCTACCTGGGCGGCTACCGCGACCGGCTGCTGGTCGAGCTGGCCCAGAACGCCGCGGACGCCGCGGGGTCGGACGGGACGCTGCGGGTCGACGTCGTCGACGGTGAGCTGCGCGCCGCCAACACCGGTCGTCCGCTGGACGCGCCGGGGGTCGCCGCGCTGGCGTCGTTGCGCGCGTCGGCCAAGCAGCGCGGCGTCGGGCAGTTCGGCCTGGGCTTCGCCGCGGTCCTCGCGGTCACCGACGAACCCGCTGTCCTGTCGCAGTCCGGCGGGGTCGCCTTCTCCGCCGCCCGCACCACCGCGGCCATCGCCGACCACCCCGACCTGGCCGCCCGCGCGGCCGAGCGGGACGGCCGGGTGCCGGTGCTGCGCCTGGTCTGGCCCGTCGACGAGGCCCCGCCCGCCGGGTTCGCCACCGAGGTCCGGCTGCCGCTGCGCGACGGCGTCGACGGGCAGGCGCTGCTCGACGGGTTCGCCCGCGAGGCCGCCGACCTGCTGCTGGCGCTGCCCGCGCTGACCCGCATCGAGATCGCGGGCACGGTGTGGACCAGGACCGACGAGGACGACCGCGTCACCATCCACGGACCGGGCGAACCGCAGTCGTGGCTCGTGCACCGGGTGTCCGGCGAGCTGTCCGCCGAGGTCGTCGCGACCCTGGGCGTCGAGGCGCGCTCGCGGGCGCAGTGGTCGGTGGCGTGGGCGCTGCGCCTGGACGCCGACGGCGCGCCGAGCCCGCTCGCCGAGGACGTCCTGCACGCCCCGACGCCGACCGACGAGCGCATGTCGCTGCCCGCGCGGCTGGTCGCCACCGTCCCGATCGAGCCTTCGCGCCGCCGCGCCCGCCCCGGCCCGGCCGCCGACGAGGTGCTCACCGCCGCCGCGGCCGCGTACCCCGGCCTGGTCGCCAAGCTCCCGGCGAAGCGCCGCACCGGCCTCGTGCCGCGCGCGGGCTTCCCGTTGTCCGAAGTGGACGACCGGGTGCGCGAGCTGGTGCGCACCGCGCTGCGCCGCGCGGAGTGGCTGCCCGCGGCCGGGTCCGGCTGGCTGACCCCGGCCCGCGCCCGGGTCCTCGACGTCGCCGCCCCCGGCCTCGCCGACCTGCTGTCCGAGGTCATCCCGGACCTGGTCGACGGCGCGCTGTCCGAGCAGGCCCACGCGGGCGCGCTCGCCGCGCTCGAGGTCCCCCGGATGCGGTTGTCGGAGGTCGTCGCCGCGATCACCGGCACGTCCCGCCCGCCCGCGTGGTGGCACAAGCTCTACACCGCGCTCGCGCCCGTCGCCGACGCCGACGCCACCGCCCGCGAGGAACTCGGCGGCCTGCCCGTCCCGATGGCCGACGGCCGCACCCTGCCCGGCCCGCGCGGCGCGGTCCGCTACGACGGCGACCCCGAGCTGCTCGCGCTGCTCGCGCACACCGACCTCGGCGCGCTCCGCGTCGTCCACCCGGACGCCGCGCACCCCGTGCTGGACCGACTCGGCGCCCAGCCCGGCACCGCGGCCGACCTGCTGGACAGCCTCCAGGACGCGGTCGAGCGCAGCATGGACGACGCCGAGTCCGGCATCGACGTCGCGGGCCTGGCCCCGGTCGTCCTGCGCCTGCTCAGCGAGTCCGGCGCCCACCCGCGCCCCTGGCTCGGCGCCCTCGCCCTCCCCGACTCGGTCGGCGACTGGCGGCGCGCGGACGAGCTGGCCCTGCCCGGCTCCCCGCTCCTCGACGTCCTGGACCCGGACTCCCCGATCGGCGTCCTGTCGTCCGAGGTGGCCGAGACCTGGCCCACCCACGTGCTGGTGGCCGCGGGCGTCCTCGACGCCTTCGCCCTGGTCGTCGACGAATCCCCCACCGGCCCCGACCACGACCTCGCCGACGAGGCCGACTGGTGGGACACCTACCCGACCCCGCCGACCCGCGTCGTCGGCATCCGCGACCTCGACCTGGTCGCCCCCGACGCCTGGCCCCGCGCCCTGCGCCTGCTCGCAGCCAACCCCGACACCTGGCGCGCCCTGGTCGACCCGATCGGCTACTCGGCCTGGTGGATCGGCAGGCACGCCCTGCTGTCGGGCGCCGCCCCGATCACCTGGCGCATGCCCGACGCCACGGCGCTGGCGGGCCTCTACGACCCGCTGCCCGACACCGGCGTGGACCCCCGCGTGCTGCTGGCCGTGGGCGTGCGCACCGACCTGGCGGTCCACACCGCGGAGGACGCCCGCGACCTCCTCGACCGCCTGGCCGACCCCGACCGCGCCATCCCCCGGGCGTCGTCCTGCGCGCCCACCGCGCCCTCGCCGAGGCCATCCGCGACGACCTCTTCGACGTCGACGACGTGGACCTCCCCGAGGAGTTCCGCACCGTCGCAGGCACCGTCACCGACGACTGCGCCGTCCTCGACGGCCCGTGGCTGCTGTCCGTCCTGTCCGACGACGAGGTCATCTCCGCGGGCCCCGACCCCGCCCTGGCCGAAGCCCTGGCAGACCTCACCGACCTCCCCTGGCGTCGGAGGAGGTAGCCGCCGACCCGGTCTCCACCGGCGAGTACGTCCCCTGGTCCGACCTGGCCGCCGTCGCCGCCACCTGCGACCTCCTCGGCGAACCCGTCCCCCGAGCGGCCCGATCGTCCACGACAAGCTCACGATCCGCACCGACACCGGCGACCACCAGGTCCCCTGGTGGATCACCCCGGACGGCGTCGCCCACTGCGAGGACACCCCGGAGGCCCTGGCCCGCACCCTCGCCTGGACCACCGACCGCTGGCCCGACCGCCACACCTTCACGGCACTGATCGAGGACCCGGCCCTGTACCTGCGCTAGCCGCCCCGGCTGGCAGGCGGCGGAGCGTCCGTCACTTGCGGGTCGTGCGCGGGCGCGCGGCTCCCCGAGATCTGACGCGCACGGCGACCGCGGCCCCGCGGCGGTGGCGGTGCCGCTCGCCACGACCCCGCGGTGGGGAGACCGCCACGAGCACGACGGCCCCGGTGATGAGGACGACGAGGGTAAGCAGCACCGCGGGCAACGCACAGCGCACGAGCCGCACCGCCCGCCGGGTTCGGTCCTCGTCATCGACGATGTGCCCGAGCAGGCCGTGGGGATGCCGTCCGGTCACCACGTCGACCGGCTCCGGGTCGCGCGGCGTGGACCGTTGATCAGCTCGGGACGGCATGGCGGCGGTCGTCGTCGGCTCAGTCACCAGCGCCTCCTGTCTGCCTGCGCGACGTGGCTGCGGCGATCCTTCGCGCGGTGGTCGTTCTGGTGACTCCTATATGGCCCGGCGTCAGCGGGCGCACGGCCCGAGGAGTTCCGCCGAGGGCGTGCGCTCGCCGGAGCCGCGCCATATAGAAGCGGGGGTCGTAGTTCACTCCCCTTCCCGAAGGGTGCGGCCGATGCCCGTGCACCACGAGGGCGCAGCTGGCCACGGCCGGCGAGCGCAACTCAGGTGCAACGCGACAGCGGGAATCGCGACTACAACGGATATGTCAGCCGAGCCCCCGGCACCCCAGGCCGGGGACGACCCCGGGCTGGTGGCGGCCGCGCGGGACGAGGCTGAGCGGAAGGCCGCGGAATCGGCCATCCGCCGCAAGCGAGACCTCGACCTCCGCAACGAGCTCGCCCTCGAGGACTTCTCGGGAGTGGGTTGGGACCGTTTCGCCAATGAGTTGGCCCGCTACGGCATAGCGGTGATGGTGGTCTGGATGCGCACCGGGCGGATCTTCGTCGAGTGCGTCCGCCTCTTCGGCGGTGCGCGTGGCGGCAAGGCCAAGAAGCGGTTCGCGCTGCCGCCCTCACCACTGGATTGGAGCGACGAGGAACGAGCCGATCTCGCGGCCGTCCTGGTCACCAAGGCGCTCACGACGTTCAAGCAGGAGGCGCTTCGCGAGGGCGGATGGACCTACTCGGGAGGTGCCAGCTTGAGCACCTACTTCATCGGGACCTGCACGTACGAGTTCCCCAACGCCTACACGCAGTGGATAACGCAGCGGAGAGCCGCGTCGGCGCGGGACCACGCCGAGCAAGTCGTCGCCGAAACCGCGGCACGACCAGCGGATCCCGCCACGCTGGCGCTCCAGGCCGATCAGGTGCGTCGGGCGATGTCGCGGCTCCGCGACGACCGGACGCGCGTGGTCGTGCAGCTCAAAGCCGAGGGCTACAGCCACGCCGAGATCGCCGAGGTCCTCGGTGAGCACGGGTTCGCGGGGAGAGCGACGAGAGCGTGCGCGGGATATGGCAACGCCACCGGAAACGGATGCACCGGGGAGGAGGACCCGACGATGTCTGAACTCGCCGACGCCGTGCTGGCCGCCGAGCAGAAGATGGGCGTGCTCATCGAGGAGTCCTCGCTGGGCACGGCAGGCGCGCGCCAACTGCGCCGCCGGGTGTCCCGGGAGACCGCGAACGAGGTCGTCGCCCGCGCCGAGGCGGTTCCCGTCCCGGCCGACACCGCGAACGTCATCACCCGCGGAGCGCCGCGTTCCACGACCTCGTCAGGTTGTCCATGGCGCGCGACAGCGAGGCCCGGGGAACCCTCCTGACCTGGCTTCAGCCGACCGTCGTCCGCTACTGCCGGGCGCGGATAGGCCGTACCGGGGACGGGGAGGCGTACTCGACTGCGGACGACGTGGCCCAGGAAGTCTTCGTCGCCTTGCTGGGTGCTCTCGACCGCTACACGGACGCTCCGGAGTCCTTCCTCCCGTTCGTGTACGGCATCGCTTCGCACAAGGTCGCTGACCACTACCGGCGCGCGGCTCGGAACCGGTCTGAACTCGCGGCCGACGTGCCTGACAGCGTTGACCCGGACGCGGGCCCCGAGCAGTTGGCAATGGCCGCTGAACTGCGGGGCCGCCTCGGCGATCTTCTGCGTTCGCTGCCGCCCGTGCAGCAGCAGATCCTGCACCTGCGTCTGGTCGTCGGCCTGTCCGCGCAGGAAACCGCGGAGTTGCTCGGTCTCACCCCGGTCAGGGTCCGGCTCGCCCAGCACCGGGCGCTCGCCAGGCTCCGCAGCTCGATCTCGCCGGCCGAGTGGGCCTAGGCGCGTACCGGGCTAGTCCAGCTTCTGCGCGCCCCGTCGCCCGGATTTAACGGCGTGGCGCTGCCAAGCCATGATCCCTGCGCCTACGATGCCGAGGGCCGCGCCAGCCAGGGCGGTCCACAACCACACCGGTGGGGTGCGGTCGAAGCCGAAGCGGGCTACGGCGAGGACCAGCGCGGCCACCAGCCAGAGGACGGTGCCGACGTGCACGATCGGTCCCAGGTCCAGCAGTCGCGGCGGGAGCGGCGGTGGTGGGCGCAGGGCGGGGCCGGGGTCGGGGTCGGCGGGCGCGGGTTCAGGCACAGCGGGGAGGCTACGGCAATGGCGACCGAGACGACCGGGACCGAGGCCGGGCGGTCCGGCTTCGACCGCTTCTTCCGGATCACCGAGCGCGGGTCGACGGTGGGGCGGGAGGTGCGCGGCGGGCTGGTCACGTTCGTGACCATGGCCTACATCGTCGTGCTGAACCCGCTGATCATCGGCAGTTTCGCGGCCGACGACACCGGGGCGCACCGGGACGTGCTCGGCAACATCCTCCCCGTCGACCAGGTCGCCGCGGTGACCGCGCTGGTCGCGGGGGTGATCACCATCCTCTTCGGTCTCGTCGCGAACTTCCCGTTCGCGCTGGCCACCGGGCTCGGCATCAACACGCTCGTCGCGGTGACCATCGCGCCGCAGATGACGTGGCCCGAGGCGATGGGCCTGGTCCTGGTCAACGGCGTCGTCGTCATGCTGCTGGTCGTCACCGGGGTGCGGACCGCGGTGTTCAACGCCGTGCCGCCCGCGCTCAAGTCGGCGATCGCGGTCGGGATCGGGTTGTTCATCGCGCTCATCGGCCTGGTCGACGCCGGGTTCGTGCGCAGGCTCCCCGACGAGGCCAAGACGACCGTCCCGGTCGGGCTCGGCATCGACGGGTCGATCGCGTCCTGGCCGACGCTGGTGTTCGTCGTCGGGCTGATCGTCACCGCGATCCTGGTGGCGAAGCGGGTCCGCGGCGCGATCCTCATCGGCGTCGCCGTCGGCACGGTGCTCGCGATCGTCGTCGAGGCGATCGTCAAGGCGGGGCCGTCGCTCGGCACGAACCCCAAGGGCTGGAACCTCGGCTACCCCGCGCTGCCCGAGCAGGTCTTCGGCATCCCCGACCTGTCCCTCGTCGGCGACGTCTCCTTCGGAGCCTGGTGGCGGGTCCCCGCGCTGACCGCGGCGCTGCTCGTGTTCACCCTGGTGCTGACCGACTTCTTCGACACCATCGGCACGATGACCGGCCTGGGCAAGGAAGCGGGCCTGGTCGACGAGGACGGCAAGCTCCCCAACACCGGCAAGGCGCTGTTCGTCGACAGCCTCGGCGCGGTCGCGGGCGGCGCGGCGTCGACCAGCTCCAACACCGTCTACATCGAATCGGCCGCGGGTATCGCCGAGGGCGCGCGCACCGGTCTGGCGAACATCGTCACCGGCCTGCTGTTCCTGGCCGCGATGTTCTTCACCCCGCTGTACCAGGTGGTGCCGATCGAGGCCGCCGCCCCGGCGCTGGTCGTCGTCGGCGCGCTGATGATGGCGCAGATCCGGGAGATCGACTTCACCGACTTCTCCGTCGCGCTGCCCGCGTTCCTCACCATCGTGGTCATGCCGTTCACGTACTCGATCGCCAACGGCATCGGCGCGGGCTTCATCAGCTACGTCGTGCTGCGCGCCGTCACCGGCCGCGCCCGCGAGGTGCACGCGCTGATGTGGATCGTGGCCGCCGCGTTCGCCGTCTACTTCGGGATGGGCCCGATCCAAGGGCTGTGACCCACCCGATCGTGGCCGCGAAGCCGTTAGTGAGGTATGCTAACGATCGTGTCCGCGGAGCACCCGACCCTGACGAGCAAGCTGCGGCTTGCCGTCGTCCGGCTCAACCGCAGGCTCCGCGCCCAGCGCACCACCGCGAGCGTCACCCTGACCCAGATCTCGGCCCTGTCGTGCCTGCACAAGTGCGGGCCGCTGACGCCGGGTGAGCTGGCCGCGAAGGAGGGCGTGCAGCCCCCGTCGATGACCAGGGTGATCGCGGCGCTGGAGGACATGGGCTACGTCACGCGCCGTCCGCACCCCAGCGACGGCAGGCAGGCGATCGTCGCCCTGACCGAGACCGGCCTGGTCTACATCAAGGGCGAGATCACCGCGCGCGAGGCGTGGCTCGACGAACGGCTCAGCGAACTCGACGACGAGGAACGGGCGATCCTCGCCCGCGCCGCCGAGATCATCGACAGGATGGCAGGTAAAGCGGACTAGTGCGGACCGACGCGGGAACACGGCAGCAGACCACCAGCAGCACACCCGCACCGTCTCCGCCCGGCCCGCCGGTCACCCCTACCCGCGGTGGGATGTTCTCGTCCCTGCGCATCCGCAACTACCGCCTCTTCGCCGGTGGCGCGCTGCTGTCCAACACGGGCACGTGGATGCAGCGCATCGCGCAGGACTGGCTGGTCCTGGTCCTCACCGACAACAGCCCGGTCGCCCTGGGCATCGCCGCCGCCCTCCAGTTCCTGCCGACCCTGTTGCTGTCGCTGTGGGCGGGCGTCCTCGCCGACCGCATGGACAAGCGCAAGCTGCTGATCGCGGTGCAGGCGGGCATGGCCCTGAGCGCGGTGGTCCTCGGCGTGCTGGACGTGACGGGCGTCGTCGAGGTCTGGCACGTGTACGTCCTGTGCGCGGTCCTCGGCGCGTTCTCCGCGGTCGAGGTCCCGGTGCGCCAGTCGTTCGTCGTGGAGATCGTCGGCCGCTCGCAGCTGACGAACGCGGTGGCGTTGAACTCGACCAACTTCAACCTGGCCCGCATCATCGGCCCGGCCATCGCGGGCGTCCTGATCACCCTGATCGGCACCGGCTGGCTGTTCCTCGCCAACGCGCTGCTGACGGGCGCCGTCATCACGGGCCTCCTGGCCATGCGCCGCCGCGAACTCCGCCCGTCCCCGAAGGTCGAGCCGCGCCGGGGTCAGTTGGTGGAGGGCCTGCGCTACGTGCGCGGGCGTGCGGACATCCTCACGGTGATGGTGCTGGTGTTCTTCGTCAGCACGTTCGGGATGACGTTCTTCGTGACGCTCGCGGTGGCGGCCGCAAACGTTTTCCACCAGGACGCGAGCGGCTACGGTTTGCTGTCCACGATGCTCGCTGTGGGAACGCTGGCGGGCGCGCTGCTGGCGGCGCGGCGCAGCGGCGCGGACGTCCCCGCACCCGCCTGCTGCTGGGCTCGGCGCTCGCGTTCGGGGTCCTGGAGGTCGCGCTCGGCCTGCTGCCGACGTACACCGCGTTCGCGGTGGGCCTGGTCCCGGTCGGCCTGGCCCTGATGACCTTCATGACCGCCGCGAACTCGACGGTCCAACTCGCGGTCGCCCCGGAGATGCGCGGCCGGGTCATGGGCCTGTACATGCTGGTCTTCGTCGGCGGCAACCCCTCGGCGCCCCCATGACGGGCTGGCTGGCCGACCAGTTCGGCGGCCGCTCCCCGTTCATCGTCGGCGGCGCCATCGCCGCCCTGGCCGCCCTCGCCTGCGGCGCCTTCCTCCTGCGCCGCGGCGGCATCCGGCTCTCCCCGGCCAACTGGACCCGCCTCCGCGTCCTCGGCCGCCCCTCCCACGCCCGCGTCCGCTGATCGACTGACGCACCGAGAACGAGCCCCGCCCCGAGCCTCGCGCCGCCCGGCCGACCCGCCTCTCCCGCCTCCCGCCCTGCTGCCGAGGCGGTGACGCTCCCACCTCTGCCCGCCCAATCGTGCAATCGTTCAACGATTGGTCATCGGCAGATTTCAGATCGTTCAACAATGGGACAATCTAGGCGCAGCGCGCCATGTGGGGCGACCGTGGCCTCCGTCACCCGATCGTGGGGCTTGCGGTCGGGGTGAAGTAAGGCTAACCTAAGTCTTGTCCGCTTCGTGGTGGGAGCGGCAGTCAGTTCGGGAACCGAATGGGCCCCGTCTCCAAGCGTCCGGAGGCGGGGCCCATTCACGCCCCGGGCCAGGGCTTGTCGGAGCATCCGGCCCGGGACGGGTCAGGCCGTGGTGGGGGTCGCGCGGGCGGCGGTGAAGCGGGCCTCGACGTCGGACCAGTTCACGATGGTCCAGAGCTTCTCGATGTAGTCGGTCTTCACGTTGCGGTACTGCAGGTAGTACGCGTGCTCCCACGTGTCGAACACCAGCAGCGGGGTCGTCGCGATCGACAGGTTCGCGTGGTGGTCCTTGACCTGTTGGACCAGCAGGCGCGAGCCCACGGGGTCCCAGGACAGGACGCCCCAGCCGGAGCCCTGGATCGTGCCGGAGACCGCGTTCAGCTGCGCCCGGAGCGCGTCGAAGGAGCCGAAGTGCTCGTCGATGGCGGCGGCCAGCTCGCCCGTGGGCTTGTCGCCGCCGTCGGGGCTCAGGTTCTTCCACCACTGGGTGTGCAGGGTGTGGCCCGCCAGGTGGAAGGCCAACGTCGTCTCCAGGCCGACGATCGACCCGTAGTCGCCCTTGTCGCGGGCCTCGGCGAGCTTCTCCAGGGTGTCGTTGGCGCCCTTGACGTACGCGGCGTGGTGCTTGGCGTGGTGCAGCTCGTTGATGTCGCCGATGATCGCGGGCGCCAGGTCGCCGTAGTCGTAGTCGAGGTCGGGCAGGACGTACGGGGCCAACACGTGCTCCTCGATGCCAGTGAGTGGTTGTTGCAAGATACTGGCAACACTAGCCCAGGGTCGGCCACGCGTGCACGGGCTCGCCGGACTCGCTCAGCTCGACGTACCGGCGCAGCATCCCCGCCAGCGCCGCCTCGCGGTCCAGGCCGCGGGCCTCCAGGGCGGCGACCGCGTCGCGCTGCCACGACGACCCCGTGCGCCGGGTCAGGCAGCGCCGCTCGATGATGCCCAGGTACCGCTCGCGCGCCGAGTCGGCGACGCCGCAGTCGGCGAGGCCCGCGTGGGCCATCGGCAGGAGCTTGCGCAGCACCAGCTCGTCCGGCGGGACCCACCCGATCCCCGGCCAGTAGAGCTGGCTGCCGAACGCGTGCCGGGCACCCGCGTGCAGGTTCTCCTCCGCCGCCTGGAACGACATCTGCGTCCACAACGGATAGTCCTGTGTGGCCAGTGCGCGCTGCGCCCCGTAGAAGAACGCCGCGTTGGCCACCATGTCGACCACCGTCGGACCCGCGGGCAGCACGCGGTTCTCCACGCGCAGGTGCGGCACGTTGTCGCTGACGTCGTACACCGGCCGGTTCCAGCGCCAGATCGTGCCGTTGTGCAGCCGCAGCTCGCGCAGCGCGGGCGGGCGGCCGCGGTCCAGCTCCGCCAGCGGGTCCTCGTCGTCCACTTCGGGCAGCAGGCCGGGGAAGTAGCGGACGTTCTCCTCGAACAGGTCGAAGATCGAGGTGATCCACCGCTCCCCGAACCACACCCGGGGCCGCACGCCCTGGTTCTTCAACTCCTCCGGACGGGTGTCAGTCGCTTGGAGGAACAGCGGGATGCGGGTCTCGTGCCACAACGCCTTGCGCAGCATGAAGGGCGAGTTCGCCGCGATGGCGACCTGCACGCCCGCCAGGCATTGCGCCGCGTTCCAGTTCGCGGCGAACTGCTCCGGCGGCACCTGCAGGTGCAGCTGCGTCGACGTGCACGCGGCCTCGGCGAGGATGGAGTCCTGCACCTTGCGCAGCTTCTCGGCGCGTCTGCCGGGCATCGGCGTGCCCTCCATGTGCAGCACCAGTTCCTCGCCGCGCGCCTTGAAGATCTGCTCGTTGAGCCTGCGGTAGCGCGTCTTCTGCGTCAGCCACCGCACCTCCAGGTGCTCGGGCCGCAGGGTCGGCAGCGTGCCGATCAGCACCAGCCGCGCCCCCGCGTCCTGCGCCTTCAGCGACGCCCCCGCCAGCGACGCGGTCAGCTCCGACTCCAGCTCGATCGACTGCGACCCGCTGAGCGGGCGCGGGCGCACGTTCAGCTCCAGGTTGTGCTGCCCGAGTTCCAGCGTGTAGCAGGGGTCGCCGATCTTCTCCAGCACCGTGGTGTTGAGCATCGCCGGGCCGAGCGCCTCGTCGACGAGGTTCAGCTCGATCTCCATGCCCATCTGCGGCGGCGCCGCGTCGAAGCCGCCCTCGGCCAGCATCCGCCCCAGCGCGTCGAGGCACCGGCGCATCTTCGCCCGGTAGCGCTGCCGGTCGAGCCCGCCTGGCTCGGTGGCTACGTTCTGGCCCATGACGCCCTCCCGTCCGTCCGGCTCGTCAGCCGGAACCTGCGCGGGAGGCCAACGTTGGCACAGGGCGGACTTGCTTGCTAGCGGCCAAATTGGTGCCGTGCGTTATCCCGATGTAACGCTGCGCAAGCGGCGGGGACACCTGGGCGCGACCCCCGCACCGTGCGACACTGCGCGGGTGGCGCAGGTGATCGAGGTGGCGGACCCGGCTGATCCGCGGCTGGACGACTTCCGCGACCTCACCACGGCCGACCGCAGGCCGGACCGCCCCGGCGGGCGGGGTCTGGTGATCGCCGAGGGCGTGGTCGTGGTGCAGCGCCTGCTCGCCTCCCGCTATCCCGTGCGCGCCCTGCTCGGCGTTCCCCGCCGCATCGAGGCGCTCCAGCCGGACCTGGCCGGTCGCGACATCCCGGCCTACGCGGTTCCCGCTGACGTCATGGCCGAAACCGTCGGTTTCCACCTCAACCGCGGCGTCCTCGCCGCCGCCGACCGCGCCGCCCCCGTCGACCTCGGCGAACTCCTCGCCACCGCCCGGACGGTGGCGGTGCTGGAAGGCGTGGGCGACCACGAGAACCTGGGCTCGCTGTTCCGCAACGCCGCCGCGCTCGGCGTCGACGCGATCCTGCTCGGCCCCGGCTGCAGCGACCCGCTCTACCGGCGCAGCGTCCGCGTCTCGATGGGCCACGTCCTCGCCGTCCCGTTCGCGCCGCTGGAGCCGTGGCCCGGCGGCCTGGACCTGCTGCGCGACGCGGGCTTCCGGGTGCTGGCGCTGACCCCGCGCGCCGACGCCGTCGACCTGGCCGACGTCGCCCGCGGCGGCGACCGGGTGGCCCTGCTGCTCGGCTCCGAGGGCCCCGGCCTGACCGACGAGGCCATCGCCGCCGCCGACGCCGCCGTGCGCATCCCGATGGCGCGCGGCGTCGACTCGCTCAACGTGGCGACCGCGGGCGCGGTCGCGTTCTACGCACTCACCGAAGGAGCCCGTGGTGGAACTGCGCGCCAGGGATGAGCGGCCGGTGCTCGTCGGGGACGACCGGGAGATCGACCCGGACACCCTGCCGCTGGGCGCCGACCTGACCGCCGAGCTGCGCGAGTGGGCCCGGGTGGCGGGCGCGGTCGGGCGCGCCGAGCCCGCCGAGCGCGAGCCCGCCGCCGCCGTGGTCGCCCGCCGCGGCCGCCAGCTCGCGGGCCGCGTCGCCGAGGCGATGGGCACCCGGGTGAGCTACGTCGACCCGCTGTCCGGCGCGGTCGAGGAGATCGACCCGGCCGCGCCCGCCGAGCCGGAGCGGCCCGCCGAGCCGACGCCGTGGGCCACCGGCCTGCTGGTGTCGGCGTTCGCGTTCACCCTGGTGGTGTTCGCCGTGGGCACCCTGGCCGCCACGCTCAACGAGAACTCCGCGCTGCTGGCGATCGGCGCGAACGTCGTCGTCACCGGCGGCATGCTGCCCTCGGTGTGGCTGACCAGGTCGGTGCCCATCTGGCGGTGGGTGGCCTACGGCGTGGCGGCGGGCATCGCGGCCGGGTGGGTCGCGCTGCCGTTCATCATCTTCGGCTGACTCACACCAGCGAGTCGCGCCAGCGGGTGTGCAGCGCGGCGAAGCGGCCGGACTCGGCGATCAGCTCGGCGGGCGAGCCGTCCTCGACCACCCGGCCGTCGTCGATCACCAGCACGCGGTCGGCGATGAGGACCGTGGACAGCCGGTGCGCGATGATCAGCGCGGTCCGGTCGGCCAGCACGGACTCCAGCGCGCCCTGCACCGCCCGCTCGGTCGGGATGTCCAGGCTGGACGTCGCCTCGTCGAGCACCAGCACCGACGGGTCGGCCAGGAACGCCCGCGCGAACGCGACCATCTGCCGCTGACCCGCGGAGAGCCTGCCGCCGCGCTTGCGCACGTCGGTGTCGTACCCGTCGGGCAGGCGCGAGATGAACTCGTGCGCGCCGACCGCGCCCGCCGCCGACTCCACCTCGGCCCGGCTCGCGCCCGGCTTGCCCAACGCGATGTTGTCGGCGACCGAGCCCGCGAACAGGAAGTTCTCCTGCGTCACCATGACCACCGCGCGGCGCAGCTCGGCGTCGGAGATGTCGGACAGCGCGACCCCGTCGAGCCGGACCGCGCCCGAGGTCGGGTCGTAGAACCGGGCCACCAGCTTCGCCAGCGTCGACTTGCCCGCGCCGGTCGGGCCGACCAGCGCGACCGTCTGGCCCGCGGGCACGGCGAGGTCGAACTCGGGCAGCACGACCGGGCCGGTGGGGGAGTAGCGGAACTCCACCCGCTCGAACGCCAGCGCCCGGCCCCGCTCCGACGGCGGCAGCGCCACCGGCGCCGCGGGCTCGCGGACGTCCGGCTCCTCCTCCAGCACGCCGGAGATCTTCTCCAGCGCCGCCGTCGCCGACGAGTACGAGTTGGCGAACATCGCCAGGTCGTCCAGCGGGTCGTAGAACCGGCGCAGGTACAGCAGGAACGCGGTGAGCACGCCCAGCTCCAGCCCGCCGCCGACCACCCGCCACGCGCCGATCAGCAGCACCGCGGCGAGGCTCAGGTTGCCGACCAGCCGGACGGTGGAGGTGAACACCGCGACCACGTCGAGCGCCCGCTTGTTGGCCGAGCGGAAGCCGTCGTTGAGCCCGCCCATGATCGACTCGTTGCGGGACTCGCGGCGGAACGCCTGCACCGCGCGCATGCCGTTCATCGTCTCGACGAACTGGACGATGATCTTGGCGATGGCCCCGCGCGTGCCCCGGTACGCGGCCGTGGAGTTGCGGAAGAACCAGCGCGTGACCAGCAGCAGCGGGATGAACCCGGCCAGCACGAACAGGCCCAGCGGCAGGTCGAGCACCAGCATCAGCACCGCGATGCCGGACACCGACAGCGCCGACGACAGCAGCCCGTCGACGCCGTTCTCCAGCAGGTCGTCGAGCGAGTCGACGTCGCTGGTCAGCCGCGAGATGACCTTGCCGGAGGTGTAGCGCTCGTGGAACGACAGCGACAACCGCTGCGCGTGCCGGAAGATCCGCTGCCGCAGGTCGAGCAGCAGGTCCTGGCCGACGCGGCCGGACAGCCGCAGGAAGGCGAACCGCAGGCCCGCCGACGCCGTCCCCGCGGCCAGGTAGCCGCCGACGCACCAGGCCAGCAGCCCGGCGTCGCCGTCGACCGCGGCCGGGATGCCGTTGTCGATGGCCGCCGCGACCAGCAGCGGACCGGCCAGCGAGCACGCGTTCTCCAGCACCACCAGCAGCAGCGCCAGCGCGGCCGGGCCGGCGTGCGGGCGCAGCAGGTCGCGCAGCAGCGCGCGGGACCGCTTGGCCAGGCGCAGCGTCGCCTTCTGGGTCAGGTTCTCGGTGTCCTCGGCGGCGACGCCGCGCCACTCCTCTTCCTGGGTGCTCATACCCTGGTCCGTTCTTCGGCGTCCATAGTGGACAGCAGATTGCGGTAGGCGGCGTTGGTGGCGAGCAGGTCGGAGTGCGTGCCGACCGCGGCGATCCGGCCGCCGTCGAGCAGCGCCACCCGGTCGGCGAGCTGCACCGTGCTCGGCCGGTGCGCCACGACCAGCGCGGTCACCCCGGACAGCACGCTGCGCAGCGCGTGCTCGACCTCCGCCTCGGTCTGCACGTCCAGCGCCGACAGCGGGTCGTCGAGCACCAGCACCTTCGGCCTGCCGATGACCGCGCGGGCCAGCGCGAGCCGCTGCCGCTGCCCGCCGGACAGCGACAGCCCCTCCTCGCCGATGCGGGTGTCCAGGCCCCACGGCAGCTCGGCGACGAACTTCTCCGCCTGCGCGATCCGCAGCGCGGTGCGCACGTCGTCGGGGGACGCGTCCGGGCAGCCCAGGCGCACGTTCTCCGCGACGCTCGCCGAGAACAGCACCGCGTCCTCGAACGCCGTGGCGACCTGCTCGCGCAGCTCGGCCAGCGGCACGTCGCGCACGTCCACCCCGTCGACGGTGACCCGGCCGCCGGTGACGTCGGCCAGCCGCGCGACCAGGGCGGTCAGCGTCGTCTTGCCCGAGCCCGTCGCGCCGACCAGCGCGAGCGTCTCGCCCGGCCGCACCTCCAGGTCGATGCCCCGCAGCACCTCGCTCCCGTTCGGGTAGGCGAAGCGGACGTCCTCGAAGCGCAGCAGGCCGCGGCCGTCGGCGGGCAGGTGGCGCGGGTGCTCGGGGTCGGTGATGGTGACCTCGGCGTCGCGGACCTCCCAGTACCGCTCGGCCGCCGTCGCGGTCTGGTTGGTCTCGGCCAGCAGCCAGCCGATCGAGTCCACCGGCCAGCGCAGGAAGACCGCCACCGTGATGCCCGCGACCAGGGTTCCGATGGTCATCGTGCCGTTGGCGATCCCGAGGGTGCCGATCAACAGCTGCAGCGCGATGCCCAGCTCGGGCAGCATGATGATCGCGCACCACAGCACCGCGATGACGTTGATCTTGGCCAGCTCGGTGCCGCGCAGCTCGCGCGCCTGCTCGGCGAACCGGCGCGCCAGGTCCGGGCCGCGGCCGAACGCCTTGAGCACCCGGATGCCCAGCACCGACTCCTCGACCGTGGTGGCGAGGTCGCCGTCCTGGTCCTGGGAGCGCCGCGAGAGCACCGAGTACTTCGACTCGAACACCGTGCAGATCACGATCAGCGGCAGCGAGCAGACCAGCGTGATCGCGCCGAGCACCGGGTCGAGGAAGAACAGCACGCCCAGGCCGATGACCATGGTCAGCGAGTTGACGACCAGGAAGATGCCCGCGAACGCGATGAACCGCCGGATCGTCGACAGGTCGGCGACCGCGCGCGACAGGAGCTGGCCGGATTGCCATTGGTCGTGGAACGCGATGGGCAGCCGGTGCAGGTGCGCGTACAGGTCGGCGCGCAGCGCGGCCTCGACCCGCGTGCTCGGGCCGGAGATGAGCCTGCGCCGGGTGAAGAACAGCGCCGCCTCGGCCGCGCCGAGCGCGGCGACCGCGAGCACCAGCCAGGGCAGGCCGGAGGTGTCCCGCTCGGCCACCGGTCCGTCCAGGATCCGCTGGACGACCAGCGGGATCGCCAGCCCGCAGATCATCGAGCACAGCACCGCGGCGCCGGAGCCGATGACGCGGCCGCGCACCGGGCGCAGGTACGGGCCCAGCCGCTTGATGGCGGCGAGGCCGCCGGGTTTCGGTTCGCTCTCCATCGGGTTCTCCCCCAGGCAGTCGGTGATCGACGTTACGCCGGGCCGCCGACGCCGTCACCCGAGTTTCCGACCTGCAGCGCGCTGGAGGTCAAGTGATCCACTGTGGACCATCGGTACGATGGGGGCATGACGCGACCGGAGCCGGTGCGGTTCCTGCGCACCGAACCGACCATGGCCTTCCCGCACGGGCGCCTGCTGGCCCTGCGCGACGCCCAGCTGCACGTGCTCGCCCCGGACGGCTGGGACCGGCTCGGCCGGGGCCGCCCGGCGGGCGCCCAGTGGGTCAGCCGCGAGGAGGCGGAGGACTGGGTCGAGCGCGAGGGCTGGACCGCCGACCTGCTCGACGCCGTCCCCGGGCCTGATCACATCCCGTTCCCAAGGCCGATCCGTCGTGCCATCGTGGATTGGTCCAGACCTTGGGGAGGGATGATGCGCGGAACCACGGTGCCGCCCGGCACGCCCTGCGACGCCCCGCGCGAGGGCGTGCTGCCCATGCACCGGCTGGAGGTCGGCAGCGCGCTGCCGTTCGCCGTCGGCACCTTCGACTCCATCGGCCCGATGTCGCGCGCGGACTTCCCGCACCGGCACACCTTCCACGAGATCGTGTTCGTGACCGCGGGAGCGGGCGCGCACGTCGTCGACCTGGCCCGCTGGGAGCTGCGCCCGCCGCACCTGTGCGTCATCGCCCCCGGCCAGGTCCACCACTGGGACGCGCGCGGGCTGGAGGGGCACGTCGTGCTGTTCACCGACGACTTCCTGCTCGACCACCCGGGCGACCTGACGCTGCTGCGGGACCTGGCGGCGAGCCCGTGGCTGACCCTGGACGAGCGGGCGGCGACCGAGACCGCGGGGCTCGTCGCGGAACTGCACCGCGAGCACACCGCGCGCGCCGAGGGGCGGACTCCGTCCTGCGGGCGCTGCTGCACGTGCTGGTGGTGCGGGCCGCCCGGCTCGCGCGTATGCCCGCGTCCGCGCGCGGCGGCGTCGCGGAGGAGTTCGCGCGGCTGCGGGCGGCGTCGGAGCTGTGGTCGGTCCAGGCGTACGCCGAGCGGATCGGGGTGACGCCGGGGCACCTGACGCAGGCGGTCAAGGCGGCGACCGGGCGGCCCGCGTCGCAGCTCGTCCGGGAGGCGCGGGTGCACGAGGCGAAGCGGCTGCTCCTGCGCACCGAGCTGACCGTCCGGCAGGTGGCGGCGCGGGTCGGGTTCGGCGACCCGGCGTACTTCTGCCGGTTCTTCCGCCGCGAGACCGGCGTGAGCCCGGGCGATTTCCGGCGTGGGAACGGCAACCACGGTTTTCACCACGACGGGCGCGGTTAGTCCATCGTCCGGCGGCGAACGCGGTTCGTAGTTTCGGGGTAGTCCCGAACAAGGAGCTGGAATGGAAGAGGACCGCACTCTCAGCCGCAAGACCGTGCTGCGCGCCGCGCTCGCCGCGGGCGTCGCGGTGCCGCGGCGTTCGTCGCCGCTCCCGCCCTGGCGCGCACCCGGTCGACCGCCCTCGAACCGACCCCGATGTGCGACGACGGCGACGACCCCACGCCGCCGCAGATGGAGGGCCCGTACTTCAAGCCGAACTCGCCCCGCCGCACGTCGATGGTCAGCGACGGGCCCGGCACGCGGCTGACCGTCACCGGGTACGTCTTCGGCCTGGCCTGCCAGCCGATCGCGAACGTGCTGCTGGACTTCTGGCAGGCGGACAACAACGGGGCGTACGACAACACCGGGTTCCGGTTCCGGGGCCACCAGTACACCAACGCCCAGGGCGCGTTCTCCCTGACCACGATCGTCCCGGGCCTGTACCCGGGGCGGACGCGGCACATCCACGTGAAGGCCCAGGCGCCGGGTCGCCCGATCCTCACCACGCAGCTCTACTTCCCGGGCGAGCCCCGCAACAACACCGACTCGCTGTACGACCCGCGCCTGCTGATGACCGTCCGGAACACGGGCACGGGCCGTGAGGCGGCGTTCGACTTCGTCCTCAACGTCCAGCAGACGCCGACGACCGGCCCGACCACGACGACCACGACCCCGCCCGGTGGCGGCGGCACGTGGACGGTGGGCACGACGTACCAGACCGGCGCCCGGGCGACCTACGGCGGCACGGCCTACGTCTGCCTACAGACCCACACCGCGCAGCCCGGCTGGGAGCCCCCGAACGTCCCCGCGCTCTGGCGGGTCGGCTGACCGGCGCCCACGGGGCACGGTTCAGATGATGTGACCATATGATGGCATCATCCAGATGATGCCATCATATGACGTGACCATCTGAAAGCCGAACGGCGACGCCGTTGGGATGACGCGATCATATGATCAGATCATCCCAACGGCGTCGCCGCTTGTTGGGGGTCTTGCGCGCGCGGGGTCAGCCGCGGTTGGAGCGGGTGCCGAGGAGGACGTCCTCCCACGACGGGACGATCGGGCGCGCCTTCTTGCCCTTGCCGCGGCGCGGGGCTCGGCCTTGCGGGCGGGCTCCTCGATCAGCGCGGCCTGGTCCGGGGCCTCGGCGGAGGGCTCGGGCTCGACCGGGGAGGTCAGCTCGAAGTCCTCGACGAAGTCCTGGTGCTCGCGGGCCGTCGGGTCGGTCGGCTCCGGCTCGGGCGCGGGCTGCTCCTTCGGGACCGCGCCGGGCTTGGTCGTCGACCGCGTGTACGCCACCGGCTGGCGGACCACGGGCTCGCGGACCACCGGTTCGTGCGCCACGGGCTGGTGCACCACGGCCTCGTCGTCGGGCTCGCCGGACCGGCGGACGGGCTCGTGCGCCCCGGTTTCCCGGGCCACCTGCTCCGACGCGCCCGCCTGGCGTGCCGCGGACGCGTACCCGCGCGCCTCGGGATCGTGGCCGGTCGCCTCGGCCGGGCGCGCCTCGTACCCGCCCGGCTGGCGGGCGGGCTCGGGACGGGCGGCCGTCTCGTACCCCGCCGCCGGGCGGGCGGGCTCGACACGGGATGCCGTCTCGTACCCAGCTGCCGGGCGGGCGGGCTCGACACGGGAGGCCGACTCGTACCCGGCCGCCGGGCGGGCGGGCTCGGCCAGCTCGGTCTGCGCGGGCGTCGGCACCGGGGCGACGGGCGGCTCGATCTCGCCGATCCCCACCGGGGTCGCCTCCAGCGCCGCGGGCTCCGGGCGGGCGGCCAGCAGCGCGGGGTCGATGCTCAGCGCCGCCTGGGCCAGCTCCGTCACCGGCCGGACCGTCCGCAAGGGCCGGGTCGGCTGGGGGTCCAGGAGGTCGTGGGAGTGCTCGTCCAGCGGGGAGACCGTGCCGCCGTGGGCGCCCGGGTGGAAGGCCCAGTGGGCGCGGTTGACGGAGCGGCCCGCGGTCCAGCAGAGCTGGACGACCCACTTGCCGTCCTCGCCGCGCCACGAGTCCCACGTCGCCGCGGTGTAGTCCTGGCCGCGCAGGGTGAAGGCGTTCAGGCAGATCTCGCCCAGGGTCTGCAGGTCGGGGCCGTCCTCGCGGACCGGGTGGGCGCGCTGCGCCAGGTCGGCGGTGCGGGAGCGCTCCAGGAGGACCGGGTAGGCGAAGCGCTCGACCTTGGCGGTCGGGATGCCCGCGGCCTCGGCGACCTGTTCGACGGACTCGCCCGCGCGGATGCGGGCCTGGATCTCACGAGGACGCATCTGGCTCTCCAGCTCGATCTCGATCTGGCCGAGTCGGGTGACATCCCCGCGGGCCGCTGCCCGCAGCCGCTCGTCGGCCGGGAGCGTGAAGCGCTCACCGCGCGCCGGGTCCTCGCAGATGACGGTCTTCCCGCCATCGGCGAGTCCGACGACCCGCAGCGCGCGCATCGCGACCCTCCCGTACGACCTGAGCAGACATCACTCGTCAGCGTCCCACGGTAAATCGGCGAAGTGCCCTGACGCGCTAGGCGCGCCGCGATCCCCGTGACATCCTTCTGTGATCTTGCCGTATCCGGGGCCCCGGCCGCACCCCCAAACCGGGGCGCGGACCGGGGGATCTCCTAGCCGATGCGCTCGACGACCCACTCGATCGCCTGCGTGAGCGTGGTCACGTCGGCGGGCTCGATGGCCGGGAACATGGCGACGCGCAGCTGGTTGCGGCCGAGCTTGCGGTACGGCTCGACGTCGACGATCCCGTTGGCGCGCAACACCTTCGCCACGACCGCGGCGTCCACCGAGTCGGCGAAGTCGATCGTCCCGACGACCTGCGAGCGGTGCGCGGGGTCGGCGACGTAGGGGAGGTGTACCCGGTCTTCTCCGCCCAGCCGTACAGCCGGTCGGACGAGTCCTTGGTGCGCTCGGTGGTCCACGCCAGGCCGCCGTTGCCCAGCATCCAGTCGATCTGCTCGGCCAGCAGGAACAGCGTCGCGACCGCGGGCGTGTTGTACGTCTGGTCCTTGACGGAGTTGTCGAGCGCCACCGGCAGCGACAGGAACTCCGGCACCCACCGGTCCGACGCGCCGATCTCGCCGACCCGCTCGAGCGCGGCCGGGCTCATCAGCGCGATCCACAGCCCGCCGTCGGAGGCGAACGACTTCTGCGGCGCGAAGTAGTAGACGTCGAAGTCCTCGGCCTTCACCGGCAGACCACCGGCGCCGGACGTCGCGTCGATCGCGACCAGCGCGCCCTCGGACCCCGCGGGCCGCGACACCGGCACGGCCACGCCGGTCGAGGTCTCGTTGTGCGCCCACCCGACCAGGTCGGCGCCCTCGGCGTACGCGATCTCGGGCGCGCTGCCGGGGTCGGCGGACACGACGATCGGGTCGGCCAGGAACGGCGCGCCCTTCGTCACCTTCGCGAACTTCGCGGAGAACTCGCCGTAGGTGAAGTGCTGCGACCGCTCCCGCACCAGCCCGAACGCCGCGGCGTCCCAGAACGCCGTGGTCCCGCCGTTGCCCAGCACGACCTCGTAGCCCTCGGGCAGCCCGAACAGCTCCCGCAGCCCCGCCCGCACCCGCCCGACCAGCGACTTCACCGGCTTCTGCCGGTGCGACGTGCCGAGCAGCTTCGCCCCCTCGGCCGCCAGCGCCGCCACCTGCTCAGGACGGACCTTCGACGGCCCGCACCCGAACCGGCCGTCGGACGGTCGCAGGTCAGCGGGCAGCTCCAGCGTGCTCGGGTCGGCGGTCTGGGTCATCGTTGCGCCTTTCGCGGATGCTTCGACTGTGCACGCGCCGGCGGCGTTGGCGGCGACGCCCCCAGTCTTGCACCTCCCCTTGACGCGCGACTGCCAGCCCTGGGGGCTGTGTGGGAACGCCCCAGTTCAGCCCGCCGCGAACGCTCCGGAGTGTCGCCTCCGTTTTTGTCGGTGGCGGGTCCTAGACTGACCACAGGGGGTCTGTCCCGGGAGGGGCTCTGCTTCGGCCGCCTCCCGCCGACCTGGGTCAGCGCCAGCCCTTCTCGTCGACGCCGCCCGGGATGGCTTCCGGGGTGCCGTAGGGCTCCCGGGTGAAGATGAAGGTGGCGAGGTCGAAGTGTGACGGGGAGCCGTCGGGGGTGCGGTGGAGTTCGAGGGTTTCGCCTGCGTAGTAGCCGTCGAGGCCTGTCCAGAGGTCGGGGCCCGCGGGGCGGAAGCGAGATTGGCGGCCGCGGCCGGAGACGGGGGCGAGGTTCAGCCAGCGGTCCGGTAGGAGCTTCAGCAGGTACGGGGTGGGGCCCCAGTGCCACAGGCCGGTCAGTGCCAGGAGGGCCGGGTCGTGGTCCGGGAGGGGCTCCCACTCGCGGGGCAACGCCGGTTCGTGGGCTTCGACGATGTTGATCAGGTCCGTGGCGACCGTGCCGACCGCGACGCCCGACGTCGAGTTGGCGGTGACGAACGCTCCCGTGCCGGTGCGTTCGTCGGCGAGGACCATGGCGAGGAAGCCGGGCATGGAGCCGCCGTGGCCCGCCAGGCGGCGGCCGCCGACGCGCATGACCTGCAGGCCGAGGCCGTAGCCGGTGGTCCACTCGTCGGCGTCGTCGACGTGGGCGGGTTCGCGCATCTCGGCGACGGTGTCCGGGTGGAGGACGCCGCCGGTGTCGCCCGCGACCAGGCGGGTCCAGCGGGCGAGGTCGTCGGGGGTGGACCAGAGCTGGCCTGCGGGGGCCATCGCGCCGGAGTCCGGGGTCGGCTCGGGCAGCAGGACGTCGGCGAAGGGGTGGACGGCCCAGCCCAGCGCCGCCGGGGCGACCGGGTGCGGGGTCGTGCGGGTCATCTCCAGGGGGCGCAGGATCTCCGCTTCCAGCGCCTCCAGCCACGTGCAGCCGCGCAGGCGGGCGACGACCTCGCCGAGGACGCCGTAGCCCACGTTCGTGTAGTGGAACCGGGCGCCGGAGCGGTGCCGCAGGGCGTTCTCGGCGAGGCTCTGCTCCAGCGACTGCCAGTCCGACCCCGGCGCGCGCTCCCACCACGCGCCCGGGGACTCCGAGGTCAGGCCCGCGGTGTGGGCGAGGAGCTGGGCGATGGTGACCGCGCCGAACGACGTGCCCGGGACGTGCTTGTCCAGGGGGTCGTTGAGGTCGAGCCTGCCCTCGTCGCGCAGCCGCATGACCAGGACCGCCACGAAGGTCTTGGTGATGGACCCGATCCGGTACTGGGTGTCCCGGGTCGGGGCCTGCCCGTCGACCTTCCCGCGCGCGCCGAACCAGGCCAGGGCGCCGTCGCGGACCACGCCCGCGGTGACGGACGGGGCGCGGCTGTCGGCCTGCTCGGCGGCGACGCGGCGCAGCAGGGCGGCTTCAGTGGTCTGCAGCATGAGAGCGATTGTCGGTCATAAAACAAGCCGATAAGACCGGACCCCTTTCCTACGAAAGGGGCGTCACCGTCGCCCAGCCGTCGACCTGGTCCGGGGTGCGCGGGCCGGGGCCGACGTACGACGCGGCCGGGCGGACCAGCCTGCCGGTGCGCTTCTGCTCCATGATGTGCGCGCACCAGCCCGCGGTGCGGGCGCAGGTGAACATCGCGGGCATCATGTGCGGCGGGACCTCGGCGAAGTCGAGGATGACCGCGCCCAGAACTCCACATTGGTCTCGATCGCCCGGTCGGGGCGGCGCTCGCGCAGCTCGGCCAGCGCGGCCTGCTCGAGCGCGGCGGCGACCTCGTAGCGCTCGGCGCCGAGCTCCTGGCAGGTGCGGCGCAGCACGCGGGCGCGGGGTCCTCGGCGCGGTAGACGCGGTGGCCGAAGCCCATCAGCCGCTCGCCGCGGTCCAGGATGCCGCGGACGACCGCGCGGGCGTCGCCGGTCTTCTCGACCGCGTCGATCATCGGCAGCACGCGGGCGGGGGCGCCGCCGTGCAGCGGGCCGGACATCGCGCCGATCGCCCCGGACATGGCCGCGGCGACGTCGGCGCCGGTGGAGGCGATGACGCGGGCGGTGAAGGTGGAGGCGTTGAGGCCGTGCTCGGCGGCGGACACCCAGTAGGCGTCGACGGCCTTGACGTGCGCCGGGTCGGGCTCGCCGCGCCAGCGGGTCATGAACCGCTCGGTGATGGTGTTGCACTGGTCGACGCGCCGCTGCGACACCGCGGGCTGGTGGATGCCGCGGGCGGACTGCGCCACATAGGACAGCGCCATGACCGAGGCGCGGGCGAGCTGGTCGCGGGCCTCGTCGTCGTCGATGTCGAGCAGCGGCTGGTAGCCCCAGATGGGCGCGAGCATGGCCAGACCGGCCTGCACGTCGACCCGGACGTCGCCGGAGTGGACCGGGATCGGGAACGGCTCGGCGGGCGGCAGGCCGGAGCCGAAGCGACCGTCGACCAGCAGCGCCCACACGTCGCCGAAGGTGATGCGGCCCGCCAGGTCCTCGATGTCGACGCCCCGGTAGCGCAGGGCGCCGCCGTCGCGGTCCGGCTCGGCGATCTCGGTGCGGAAGGCGACCACGCCCTCCAGACCGGGCCGGAAGCCGTCGTCCGGAGTGACCTCCGGAGCCTTGGTCTCGTGCACCGCGTTGTGCATGGGTCCGCCTTTCGCGCCAAGCCCCGACTGCGCTCGCGCGTCCGCCCACTCCGGTGTCGCCGAAGGCGGTCCGCACGGCTCCAGACACCTTGCTCCCCGCGCGCGAGGTTAGCAATCGTTCACGCCGGTGTCTTCGGTCACGATCCAGTGGAACGATCCAGCGACCCCCGGCCGGGGAGGTGGGCGTTGTCACCGTCTGGGCGGTTCCCGTTCACCTGGAATCCCCGTACCGTCGGCCGCACGTGCGGTGACCCCCACTGAGATGGAGAAGCCGATGGCGGACGGCCCTGACGTAGCGGACATCACGTTGGAACTGCCGAGCATGCGGGTCTCGTACGAGACAGGCGCGTTGACCGAGGCCGAGTTGGCGGCCACCTGGCACGAGCAGCTCCAGCAGTGGCTGGACGAGGCGCGCAGGGCGGGGTTGGCGGAGCCGAACGCGATGGTGCTGGCGACCGCGGGCGCGGACGGGATGCCGTCGTCGCGGACCGTGCTCGCCAAGGGCCTCGACCACCGGGGCCTGGTGTTCTTCACCAACTACACCTCCGCCAAGAGCCACGACCTGATGGCCGCGCGCTACGCGTCGGCGACGTTCCCCTGGTACGGCCTGCACCGCCAGGCGACCGTGCGGGGGACCGTGGAGAAGGTCAGCCAGGCCGAGACCGCCGCGTACTGGGCCAAGCGCCCCCGGGGCTCGCAGCTCGGCGCGTGGGCGTCGCCGCAGTCGATCGTGGTCAGCGGCAGGCCCGCGCTGGAGGCCGCGCTGGCCAATGTGGAGCGCCGCTTCGCCGACGCCGAGACCGTGCCGGTGCCGCCGCACTGGGGCGGCTGGCGCATCCAGCCCGAGGTCGTCGAGTTCTGGCAGGGCCGCCGGGACCGGATGCACGACCGGCTGCGCTTCAAGCTGGGCCGGGACGGCTGGAAGGTCGAGCGGCTCGGGCCGTAAATCACAGGACGGCAACTCGTTAGCTGACCTAAGCTAACGAGTTGTGACGCTGAAGGACCGCCCTCGGCGGCTGAGCCGCGCGCTCATCGACCTCCGGCCGCTGCGCATCCGGGACTACCGCCGGATGTGGATGTCGACCGCCATCACGGCGGTCGGCAGCCAGCTCACCGCGGTCGCCGTGCCGAAGCAGATCTACGACCTGACGGGCTCGTCGGCGTGGGTCGGCCTCACCGGCGCGGTCGGGCTCGTGCCGCTGCTGGTGTTCGGCCTGTGGGGCGGGGCGATCGCCGACGCGTTCGACCGGCGCAAGGTGCTCATCGTCAGCAACGCGGGCGTCGCGGTGGCCTCGGCGCTGTTCTGGCTCCAGGCTTTCATCGGCCTGGGCTCGGTCTGGGTGGTGCTGGCGCTGCTGGGCGTGCAGCAGGCGTTCGTGGCGGTCAACATGCCGACGCGCAGCGCCGCCGTCGCCCGGCTGGTGCCGCCGGAGCTGCTGCCGCCCGCGAACGCGCTCAGCTTCACCACGTTCACCTTCGGCATGGTCTTCGGCCCGCTGGCCGCGGGCGCGCTGATCCCGCTGCTCGGTCTGTCCACTTTGTACCTGATCGACACGGTCGCGCTGGTGCTCGCGCTCGGGCTGGTGTTCCTGCTGCCGCCGATCGAGCCCGGCGAGCACGCCACCGGCAAGGCGGGGCTGCGCGACATCGTCGACGGCTTCCGCTACCTCAGCGCCCGCAAGCTGCTGCTGGTGAGCTTCCTGGTCGACATCATCGCGATGGTCGCGGGCATGCCCCGCGCGCTGTTCCCGGAGATGGCCGAGCGCGTCTACGGCGACCCGCCCGGCGGCGGCCTCGCGCTGGGCTGGCTGTTCGCCGCCATCCCGATCGGCTCCGCGCTGTTCGGGGTGTTCTCCGGCTGGTTCTCCCGGATGACCCGCCAGGGCGCGGTGATCACCGTGTCGATCGTGCTGTGGGGCCTGGCCGTGGCCGCGTTCGGGTTGACCTCGTCGCTGTGGCTGGCCGTGGTGTTCCTCGCGCTCGCGGGCGGCTTCGACCTCATCAGCGCGGTGCACCGCAGCTCGATGCTCCAGACCGAGGCGACCGACGAGATGCGCGGCCGCATGCAGGGCGTGTTCACCGTGGTCGTCGCGGGCGGCCCGCGCATCGCCGACCTGCTGCACGGCTGGGGCGGCGCGGCGGTCGGCCCGGCGCTGGCGGCCACCATCGGCGGGCTCCTGGTCATCGTCCTGACGGTCGTCACGGTGGCCGCGGTGCCGACGTTCTGGCGCTACCGGTTCGTCCCACGGGTTGTCTGATCACCTTGTGACCCAGGACACTCCTTCTCCATGGCGGATGTGACGACGGAGTCGGAGCCGCAGCTCAAGCGGGTCATCGGGCCCGGACTGCTGCTGCTGTTCGTGGTGGGCGACATCATCGGCACGGGCGTGTACGCGCTCACCGGGACGGTCGCGGGGCGGATCGGCGGCGCGCTGTGGCTGCCGTTCCTGCTGGCGTTCGCGGTCGCGTTCGTGACCGCGTTCAGCTACCTGGAGCTGGTCGGGAAGTACCCGAGGGCCGCGGGCGCGGCGCTCTACACGCACAAGGCGTTCGGCATCCAGTTCTTGACCTTCATGGTGGCTTTCACGGTCATGAGCTCGGGGCTGACGTCGGCGGCGTCGGCGGCGCAGGCGTTCGGCGGCACGTACCTCAAGCAGCTGCTGGGCGGCTCGCTCGTCGTGCCCGCCGCGGTCATCGCGGTGGGCTTCATGCTGCTGCTGGCCGCGATCAACCTCCGCGGCGTCGCGGAGTCGGTCTGGGCGAACGTCGTGCTCACCCTGATCGAGCTGTCCGGGCTGCTGATCATCATCGTGGTCGGGGTGTACGCCATCGCGGAGGGCAAGGGCGACCCCGCGCGGCTGACCGAGATCGACACCGCCGCGCAGGCGCCCTGGCTGGCCATCTCCTCGGCGACGGCGCTCGCGTTCTTCGCGATGGTCGGGTTCGAGGACTCGGTCAACATGGCCGAGGAGTGCCGCGAGCCGGTGCGGATCTTCCCCAAGGCGATGCTCACGGGCATGGGCGTCGCGGCCCTGATCTACGTCCTGGTGGCGGTCACGTCGTCGCTGCTGGTGCCTTCCGACGAGCTGGCCGCGGCCAAGAGCGGCGCGCTGCTGAAGGTGCTGACCGCGGGCGCGCCCGGGTTCCCGCTGTGGGTGTTCGCGCTGATCGGGCTGCTCGCGGTCATCAACTCCGCGCTGATCAACATGCTGATGGCCTCGCGCCTGGTCTACGGGATGGCCAACGAGGGGATCATCCCGCGCGCGTTCGGCACCGTGCACCCGTTCCGCCGCACGCCGTGGGTGTCGATCGGGTTCACCACGCTGATCGCGGTGGTCCTGGTGTCGACGGTCGACATCACCGTCCTCGGCGGGACGACGTCGCTGCTGCTGCTCGTCGTGTTCACCGTGGTCAACGTCGCCGTGCTGGTGCTGCGCCGCGACCCGGTCGAGCACGCGCACTTCCGGGCGCCGACCGCGCTGCCCGTCGTCGGGGCCGTGACCTGCGCGTTCCTGGCCAGCCCGGTGTCGGGCAGGCCCGCGCGCGAGTACGGCATCGCGGCGATCCTGCTCGCCGTCGGCGTGCTGCTGTGGGGGTGAACCAGCTCATCGTGCGCCGCGGGAGCGGTGAGCCGAAAAGGTTGCGGCGACTGGGAAATCGCGCACCGCTGGCCCTAGGGTGTGGGCACATGAGTGCACCTACGGGCGAACAGGTCGTGATCACCAGCGGCGACGCGCGGGCCGTCGTGACCGGCGTGGGCGCGGCGCTGCGGGAGTTCTCCGTCGCGGGCGTCCACTACACCGAGACGTTCGGCGCGGACGACGAGCCGCCGATGGGGTCGGGGGCCGTGCTGGCGCCGTGGCCGAACCGGGTGGCCGGGGCGCGGTGGCGCGGCGGCGAGCTGGAGGTCACCGAGCCCGCCCGCGGCAACGCCATCCACGGCCTGGTCCGCCGCGCGACCTGGCGCGTGGTCGAGCGGGCCGGGGACTCGGTGCGCCTGGAGGTCGAGGTCGGGGAGCGCCCGGGCTGGCCGCACCCGTTCCGCGCGGCGATGGTGTACGCCGTCGGCGACGGGCTGACCGTCACCCACGAGATCACCAACACCGGGACCGCGACGATGCCCTTCGGCGTCGGGGCGCACCCGTACCCGCGGCCCGGGAAGGCCGACGCCGACGGGTGCGTCCTGCGCCTGGCCGCCACGACGCACCTGCCGCTCGACCCCGAGCGTATGGTCCCCGTCGGCGGCCAGGTGCCCATCGACCCGGCTCTCGCCGAGGGCACGGTCCTGCGGCCCCTCCAGCTCGACGACGCCTTCGGCGGGTGCGTCCCCGGGGTGGACGGCCTGGTCAGGCACAGCCTGCGCGGCCCGGACGGCGGCGTCGAGCTGTGGGCCGACCCGGTGTTCCGCTGGGTGCAGGTGTTCACGCCGCCGTCGTTCCCGGGGCGCGAGGACGGCCGCGCGGTGGCCATCGAGCCGATGACCTGCCCGCCGGACGCCCTCAACTCCGGCGTCGACCTGATCGAGCTGCCCCCGGGGAGACGTGGTCCGGCTCGTGGGGTATTTCGCCTTGCTAAGGTTCTCGGTGTGACCATCGCGATTACAGGCGGATACGTGGTTCCCGTGGTCGGCGCACCGATCGACGGCGGGACGGTGCTGATCGAGGGCGGCAAGATCGCCGCGGTCGGCGCGGACGTCGACATCCCCGGGGGCGCCGAGATCGTCGACGCGGCCGGGCGCTGGGTGCTGCCCGGCTTCGTCGAGGCGCACGCCCACCTCGGCGTGCACGAGGAGGCCGAGGGCTGGGCGGGCCAGGACACCAACGAGATGACCGACCCGGTCACCGCGAAGGTGCGCGCCCTCGACGCGGTCAACCCGGCCGACGAGGGCTTCCGCGACGCGCTCGCGGGCGGCGTGACCACGGCCGTGGTCAAGCCCGGCTCGGGCAACGTCATCGGCGGGCACACCGTCGCGCTGAAGACGTGGGGCCGCACCGTCGACGACATGCTCCTGCGCGACGCGGTGAGCATGAAGAGCGCGCTCGGCGAGAACCCCAAGCGCGTCTACGGCGACAAGAAGACCATGCCGTCGACCCGCCTCGGCGTCGCCGCGGTCATCCGCGAGCAGCTCACCAAGGCCCAGGACTACGCCGCGCGCCGCGCGCACGCCGCCGAGGAGGGCAAGCCCTTCGACCGCGACCTCACCCTGGAGGCGCTGTCGGCGGTGCTCGACGGCTCGCTGCCGTGGTGCCAGCACGCCCACCGCGCCGACGACATCGCCACCGCGCTGCGGCTGGCCGACGAGTTCGGCTACAAGCTGGTGCTCAACCACGGCACCGAGGGCCACCTGCTGGCCGACACCATCGCCGAGCGCGGCGTCCCGGTGATCATCGGCCCGCTGTTCACCACCCGGTCCAAGGTCGAGCTGCGCAACCGCCACCTGCGCAACCCCGGCATCCTGGCCCGGGCGGGCGTGAAGATCGCGATCACCACGGACGCGCCGGTGGTGCCGATCGACTTCCTGGTGCACCAGGTGACGCTGGCGGTGAAGGAGGGCCTGGACCCGGCCGAGGGCCTGCGCTCGATCACCGTCAACCCGGCGTCGATCCTGGGCCTCGACGACCGCGTCGGCGCGCTGGCCCCGGTCTGGACGCCGACGTCGTCCTCTGGTCGGGCGACCCGCTGGACGTGATGAGCCGCGCGCTGAAGGTGTTCGTGTCCGGCCGCGCGGTCTACCACTACGACGAGGCCGAGGGTCGCGGCGTCACCGCCGACCCGTTCTACCGCGAGAGCTGACTCACCCGGGGTGGCGCTTCACCCGAAGCGCCACCCCCGGGCCGTCCGCCTTGCCACAATCCGCTCCATGGCAGACCACGAGATCCCGCTGGTGTCGGCGTACCAGGGCGGCAAGCCGCCCGAGACCGTCGCGGTCTGGGAGACCCAGATCCGCGAGGCGGGCTCCCTGGAGGCGGCCCGCCTCCAGGTCGCCTACCTCCAGCTCCTCCAGCTCCGCACCATCAAGCGCATCCTCATCTGGACCCTGGTGATCATCCCGATGATCGCCGCCCTCATCTGGATGATCAACTACTCCGTGGCAGGCATCCGGTAGCTGGACGCCGTCCACATATGTGGACGTCATCCACGCTTGAGGGCGCGGGCGATGACCACCCGCTGGATCTGGTTGGTGCCCTCGAAGATCTGCGGGACCTTCGCCTCGCGCATGTAGCGCTCGACCGGGAAGTCGCGGGTGAAGCCCGCGCCGCCGAGCACCTGGACGGCGTCCGTGGTGACCTTCATGGCCGCGTCGGTGGCGACCAGCTTCGCGATCGACGCCTGCCGGACGAACGGCAGCCCGCGGTCGCGCCGCCGCGCCGCCTCCAGGTACGTCGCGCGCGCCGACTCGACCGCGGCGGCCATGTCGGCGAGCAGGAACTCCACGCCCTGGAACTCGATGATCGCCTGCCCGAACTGCTTGCGCCCCTTGGCGTACTCGACCGCCTCGTCGAGCGCCGCCTGCGCCAGGCCGACCGCGCACGCGGCGATCCCGAGCCGCCCGGAGTTCAGCGCGTTGAGGGCGATCTTGAGGCCTTCGCCCTCCGCGCCCAGCAGCCGGTCGGCGGGCACCCGGGCGCCCTCGAAGATCATCTGCGTGGTGGTGGACCCGGTCAGGCCCATCTTCTTCTCCGGCGCCGCCGCGGTCAGGCCGGGCGTGTCCGCCGGGACCAGCAGGCAGGAGATGCCCTTCCCGCCGGTGTCGGCCGTGCGGACCATCGTCGTGTAGAAGTCCGCCTGTCCGCCGTGGGTGATCCACGCCTTCGTGCCGTTGACGACGTACGCGTCGCCGTCGAGCACCGCGCGCGTCGACAGGGCCGCGGCGTCGGAGCCCGCGTGCGACTCCGAGAGCGCGTACGCCCCCAGCAGGTCGCCGCCGAGCATGTCCGGCAGCCAGGTCGCGCGCTGCTCGTCGGTGCCGTGCTCGGCGAGGGCGTAGCAGGACATCGTGTGCACCGACAGGCCGACGCCGACCGACATCCACGCGGCGGAGATCTCCTCCAGCACCTGGAGGTACACCTCGTAGGGCAGCGCGGCGCCGCCCCACTGCTCCGGGTACGGCAGGCCCAGCAGGCCGCTGCGGCCGAGCAGCCGGAACTGCTCGCGCGGGAAGCGGCCCTCCTCCTCGTACGCCGAGGCCAGCGGCGCGAGTTCGTCGCGGGCGATCTCGCGGGTCAGCTTGAGCAGGTCCTCGGCCTCGGTGGAGGGGAGAAGGCGCTCAGCGGGCACGGCGGGCCTCCGATCGGGAGATACTGTCAGCAGTACTGCAGGACACCTCAGAGTACCGTGAGACCCTGGCCGGATGACCAGAGCCGCCCGCCCCGAGCCCACCGCCCGCCAGGCCGCCCTCCTGGCCGAGCTGCTGGCGCTCTACCTGCGGGAGGGCTTCGCCCAGTTCACCCTCGACGACCTCGCCGCCCGGCTGCGCTGCTCCAAGTCGACGCTGTACGCGCTCGCCCCGAGCAAGGAGCAGCTCGCCCGCCGCGCGGTCAGCCGGTTCTTCCGGACCGCGACCGAGCGCGTCGAGAAGCGGGTCGCCGAGGCCGCCGACGCCCGCGAGCGGATCGCGTTCTACCTGCTCGCCGCGGCCGACGAGCTGAAACCGGCGTCCGACCGGTTCCTCGCCGACATCGCCGCGTACGCCCCGACCCAGGCGGTCTACGAGCGCAACGCCAAGGCCGCCGCGGCGCGCATCCGCACGTTCATCCAGGAGGGCGTCGCCGAGGGCGTGTTCCGCCCGGTGCACGCCCGGCTGGTCGGCGAGATGGCGGGCTGGCTGATCGAGGGCATCCAGACCGGGGTGCTCGGGCGGCGCGCCGAGGTGACCCACGCCGAGGCCTTCGCGGGCCTGTCCGACCTGCTGCTCGGCGGCCTGGAACTCACCGCTGGGCCCGACGCGCCGTGAGCGCTTGTGATGCCTGTCCCAACGCTGCCGGAAGGCCGCGTCCACGGGTGTCCGAATTGCGCGTGGAGCACTAGCGTAGGGGGCTCAGGACCCCAACGGGGCGGTGCTGCGCCGTGGCGGATAACCCCGCCGCGGGACGCACCCGACCAGGCCCGCACCGGCTCGGCCGACACACACCGCCCTGTCCGAGTGTGAGAGGTACTTGCATGCCCGACGGGACCGCTGTGCCCACCGGCACCGAGCAGACCGCCACCTTGCGCTACCCCGGTGGAGAGCACGAGATGAAGGTGGTCCCCGCCACCGACGGCACCTCCGGCATCGACCTGGGCAAGCTGCTGGCCAAGACGGACCTGGTGACCCTCGACCCGGGCTTCGTCAACACGGCGAGCTGCTCGTCGGCCATCTGCTACATCGACGGCGACCAGGGCATCCTGCGCTACCGGGGCTACCCGATCGAGCAGCTCGCCGAGCAGTCCAGCTTCCTGGAGGTCAGCTACCTGCTGATCTACGGCGAGCTGCCCTCCCGCACCGAGCTGGAGGACTTCACCCACAAGATCAGCAGGCACACCCTGCTGCACGAGGACCTCAAGCGCTTCTTCGACGGCTTCCCGCGCGACGCGCACCCGATGCCGGTCCTGTCGTCCGCGGTATCGGCGCTGTCGACGTTCTACCAGGACAGCCTGAAACCGTTCGACTCCAACCACGTGGAGATCTCCACGATCCGGCTGCTGGCCAAGCTGCCGACCATCGCGGCGTACGCCTACAAGAAGTCCGTGGGCCAGCCGTTCCTCTACCCGGACAACTCGCTGGGCCTGGTGGAGAACTTCCTGCGCATGACCTTCGGCTTCCCGGCCGAGAACTACGAGCTGGACCCGGCCCTGGTCAAGGCGCTGGACCTGCTGTTCATCCTGCACGCCGACCACGAGCAGAACTGCTCGACCTCGACCGTGCGCCTCGTCGGCTCCTCCGAGGCCAACCTCTTCGCCTCCATCTCCGCGGGCATCAACGCCCTCTTCGGCCCGCTGCACGGCGGCGCGAACAGCGCGGTGCTGGAGATGCTGGAGGGCATCCGCAACACCGGCGGCGACGTCGAGGCGTTCGTGCGCAAGGTGAAGAACAAGGAGGACGGCGTCAAGCTGATGGGCTTCGGCCACCGGGTCTACAAGAACTACGACCCGCGCGCCGCCATCATCAAGCGCACCGCCGACGACATCCTCGGCAAGCTCGGCGGCGACGACTCGCTGCTCGACATCGCCAAGCAGCTCGAGGAGCACGCGCTGTCCGACGACTACTTCGTCGAGCGCAAGCTGTACCCGAACGTGGACTTCTACACCGGCCTGATCTACCGGGCGATGGGCTTCCCGACGAAGTTCTTCACCGTCCTGTTCGCCCTGGGCCGCCTCCCCGGCTGGATCGCCCACTGGCGGGAGATGATGAACGACCCCGCCACCAAGATCGGCCGCCCGCGCCAGGTCTACACCGGCCACACGGTGCGCGACTACAAGTCCCTCAGCGAGCGCTGACGCGCTGGCCATCGTCGGGGCCGTCCGTCCGGACGGCCCCGTTGCGCGTCCGGGGGTAGCGTTGTCCGGCGTGCCCCCGTCGATCATCTGGTTCCGCCGCGACCTGCGGCTGGGCGACCACCCGGCCCTCCTCGCCGCCGCCGAGCGCGGCCGGGACGCCCTCGCGCTGTTCGTCCTCGACGACGCCCTGCTCGGCCCGCGGGTCCGCCGCGCCTGGCGTTCCTGCACGGCTGCCTCCGCGCGCTCGACGAGCAGCTCGGCGGCAGGCTGACCGTGCTGCGCGGCGACCCCGAGGAGGTCGTGCCCCGGGTGGCGCGCGAGATCGGGGCGGGGTCGGTGCACGTCTCCGCCGACTTCGGCCCGTACGGGCGCGAGCGGGACGAAGCCGTGGAGAAGGCTCTGTCCGATGTGGAGTTCGTGCGGACGGGGTCGCCGTACGCGGTCGCGCCGGGGCGGATCACCAAGTCCGACGGCTCGCCGTACCGGGTGTTCACCCCGTTCAGCCGCGCGTGGGCCGAGCACGGCTGGCGCGCCCCGCGGCGACTTCGGTATCCACATTGGACTGGATGTCGCTGGACGGCGACGACATCCCCGATCCTCCGGAGTGTTCGGCGCGGCTGCCCGAGCCGGGGGAGCGGGCGGCGCTCGCCGCGTGGGAGGTGTTCCGCGACGAACGCCTGCCCGACTACGCCGACCAGCGCAACCGCCCCGACCTCGACCGCACCAGCCGCATGTCCCCGTACCTGCGCTGGGGCTGCATCCACCCGAGGACGATGCTCGCCGACCTCGGCCCCCGCGACACCGCCTACCGCAACGAGTTGGCCTGGCGCGAGTTCTACGCCGACGTCCTCTGGCACCGCCCGGAAACCGCCCGCGCCAACTTCAACCCCCGCTTCGACGCCCTCCGCCACGACACCGACGCCGAGCGCTTCGACGCCTGGCGCCGCGGCGCGACCGGCTTCCCCATCGTCGACGCCGGGATGCGCCAGCTCCTCGCGGAGGGCTGGATGCACAACCGGGTCCGCATGATCACCGCGAGCTTCCTCACCAAGGACCTGCACCTGCCGTGGTGGCTCGGCGCGCGGCACTTCATGACCCACCTGGTCGACGGCGACCTCGCGTCCAACCAGCACGGCTGGCAGTGGACCGCGGGCTCGGGCACGGACGCGGCCCCGTACTTCCGCGTCTTCAACCCGACCTCCCAGGGCCACAAGTTCGACCCCGACGGCGCCTACATCCGCCGGTACGTCGAGGAACTGCGCGACCACGACGGCGACGTGCACGAACCCCGCGACGCCCCGGGCTACCCCGCGCCGATCGTGGACCACGCGGAGGAACGCCGGGTCGCGCTGGACAGGTACGCGGAGATCTAGGGCGCGAGCGCCTGGAGCTGCTTGGTGTGCCCGGGCAGCTCCACCTCCGCCAGCCCGGTGATCAAGTCCCGCAGCGGCAATGGCTGGTCGACCAGCAGCGCGCCGTTCGACAGCAGCCTGGTGGGCACGGGCTGGTCGAGTTCGGCGTCGCTGAGGGACGCGACCGCGCAGAGCGCGTCGGCCTGCTTCCGGACGCGATCCCGCAGCCCCGCCGTGCCTCCGGCGAGCGCGATCGTGGTGTCGATCGTCCACGTGTCGAGGGCGACGCGGTTGTCGTAGGTCGTGTGCCCGCCCGCGGCGATCGCGCCGCGGTGGCGATCGTCGTCGCGGTGATGAGCGAGACGTGGGCGAGCACTTGGTCCGCGGTCCACTCGCCGGGCGGGGGAGCGGCGGTGGCGCCGTCGACGGCGTCGAGGAAGGCGCGGTAGGCGTCGCGCAACGCTGTGGTGTCCATTGTGGCCTCTCAGGCGTGCGCGTCGGACATCTCCCACGGGGCCTGCGGGAGCACGTCGCCGGTCTCCAGCAGGGACTTGAGGTTGGCGAGCACGGCGGGCCAGCCGCGGGAGATCCCGGCGAGCATCTCGTGGTTGGGCAGGTTCTCGTGCGTGACGGTCAGCCGCACGATGTCCTCGTGCGGCTCGACGAGGAACGTCACCACCGACGGGTCGCGCGCCTCCAGGCTGTCCTCGAAGGTGACCACCAGCCGCGTCGGCGGCGCGGTCTCCAGCACCTTCCCGACGACGTCGACCTTGTCGGTCCCGTCGACCCGGCGGTGCTCCCATGTGGACCCCGGCTGCCAGTCGGAGATGTTGGCGTGGCCCCAGTAGCGCGCGGTCAGGTCCGCGTCGGTCAGGGCTTGCCAGACCTGCTCGGCGCTCGCCCGGATGTAGGTGACGTAGACGTAGTTCGGGATGGTGCTCAAGGCCTGCTCCTCTGCCTGTGACTTGATGGCGCTGAGCGCCAGCAGCCGCGGCCGGTCGAACGACGCGATCCACCGCTGCTCGATCTCGTGGATGGGCCCCGGGTTCAGGTAGTGCACCCGCTCCCGCCCCCGCCGCACCACCGCGACGAGGTTCGCCGCCCGCAGCACGTCGAGGTGCTGCGTCACCGACTGCCGCGCCATCTCCAGCCGCGCGCACAACTCGTTGAGCGTCTGCCCGTTCTGCTCCCGCAGCCGGTCGAGCAGCAGCCGCCTGGTCGGGTCGGCGAGGGCTTTGAAGACCGCGTCCACGGTCGCCATTATGCAGGCAAATACCTGCATGTTGTCAATGCGCGCCGCCTGACCAGGGGAATTGGTGGAGCTATGCCTGCGGCACGGGGGTCAGGCTGCGCTCGGTGTACGCCAGGTCGAGGGCGCAGTGTTCCGCGAGCCGCTCATGCAGCCGCCGGGTGCGTTGGGTCACCTCGGATCCACTCTTGGTGTAGACCACCATGAGTGGGCGCTCAGACGACGTGATCGCCTTGTTCACGGCCGCCCACACCAGGTCCCGGAAGTTCCTCGACTTGGCCCAGCACACATACCGTCGTCGTTCACCGGCTTGGACGAGGCAGTGCATGGGCTTCTCGCCTACGCTGTTCGGGACAAGCGCCCAGGACGAACCCAGCATCCGGGGGATAAAGTCGTCCGGCGGGGTGAGGCGCCTCGTCGCGTACCTCGCGTAGGAGCCGAAACCCTCGAGCGCCCGCGCGTACTCCTTGAGCGGGCCGTCCTTGAGCCACACGCGCATGCCCTCGGCCGTGTAGTAGTCGGCGAGTTCGCCCCCGATGGCCGGGTCGTCCACCCAGTCCGTGTAGTAAGCGGTCTTCTCCCGCGCGGGGACCTCGTCCCAGTCCAGCTTGTCCAAGCGCCGGTAAAGCTCGCCGACCACGGAATCCTTGATCTCCTGCGGAACTGGTATCTCGGGCATCCTCGTCCCCGGTTCAATCCGATGTCTCGGTGGCGCGCCGGAGGAGGCGGACCAGGACGTCCGCCACACCGGCTGGATCCTCGTGTTCCCAACACCGCAGCACCGTCCACCCCGCTCCTCCAGCGCGTGGGTGGTTTCGGCGTCCCGGCGCTTGTTCTCGGCGATCTTGTCGCGCCAGAACTCCGAGTTCTTGGTGGAAACCCGGTGGTGGTCGGGACAGCCGTGCCAGTAGCAGCCGTCGACGAACACGGCCACCCGGGCGCGCGGGAACACGATGTCCGCGGTGCGTCGGAGTTCCGGCACCGGGCGGGTCGAGACGCGGTAACGAAGTCCGCGTTGGTGGAGCAGTGAGCGCAGCCGTCGTTCAGGACGGGTGTCGCGTCCCTTGTTGCCGCGCATCGACGCGCGCACTCCCGCCGACGTGGCCCAGGAGTCCGACGGCGCGATCTCGTCGCCGACGAGGCCCATCGCGCGGGCACGGGCCCAACCCTCCGCGAGGTTCGCCGCCTTCGTGCTTTCCGCGACCTCACCTAGGGACCTGGTGAACGTTTTCCCGTTGACACGCCAGCGGAGGTGAGCGTGGACGGCGCCGGTCGTCCGCGACACCTTCAAGTCGATGGTGCCCCGGACGGCGGTCGTGGGGTCGACCTTGACCGCGCGCCGGTGGAAGCCCCCGCCGCCTTGTTCTGCTCGGCATCCGCGCTCGACCGGGATCGGGCGGGCCTAGCCTGCCGACCTGGCGCGGACCTGCCGCTCATGACCGGCTTTCGACCTCGTCCAGGACACGGGCCACCGCGTTCGCGAAGACCTCACCGAGACGCACGGGGACCGCGTTGCCGAGCTGGCGCATCTTCTCGCCCCGGGGGCCGCACAGCCGCCAACTGTCGGGGAACGTCATTACCCTGGCCGCTTCGCGGACGGTCATGTAGCGGTGCTTGTACCTCAGGGTCTTGGCGCGCTTCGAGCCGATCGTCTCGTCGGTCAGTAGCACCGATTCCCCGCCGGGGACGCCGTGCACGCCCGCCTTGACGGTCTTCGCCGGGCGGTCGAGCACGTTGGGCGTGTGCCCCGGGTAGATCCGGGCATCGGGCCAGCCGACGTGGTCCACGGGCATGTCGTCGTGCTGCTTGCGGTCGAGCCGGGAGTCGGGGACCGGGGGCAGCGGTTCGGACGTGTCGACATAACCCGCCAACGCGTCGCGGAGCGTGAACCACGGCTTCAGCTCGTCGCCGCCGTCGGCGGGCGCGAGATCGGGCAGCCCCGCCGTGACGGCGTCTCGTACATCGCGGGGAACCTTCGGGTGGCGTCCCCAGTAAGTCCCGTCACTGATCGACTTGATGAGTGCCCGCTCGGAGTGCGTGGGCCTGACGTGGCGCGCCAGGAGGTCCTCGTCGATGTCGAGGTCGCCGCGGAACGCGAGCAGGATCACCCGGTTCCGGATCTGCGGCACGCCGTAGTCCGCGGCGTTGACCTCGTACTTGAACACCCGGTACCGCTCCTGCGGATCGGTGCCGCCGCGGTCTTCCTTCGCCTGGAGCAGCGCGTCGTGCTCGTACCAGGGGCTTCCGGGTCGCGCTCCTCGAACGGGAACTCCAACTCGCGGAGGATGTAGTCGAAGTACGGTCGGAACGACGGGCGCAGCAGCCCCTGACGTTCTCGCAGATCACGGCCTTCGGCTGGATCTCCCGGATCGCGCGGAACATCTCGGGGAACATGTTCCGCTTGTCCTCGTCGCCCTTCGCCACGCCGCCAAGGCTGAACGGTTGGCACGGCGGGCCGCCCGCCAGGAGATCGACCTTGCGGTGCAGGTAGCCCATCTTGAGGTCCCGGACATCCCCGCGGAACAGCGGCACCTTGTCGCCGGGCTCGGGGATGCGCTCCTCCTCGCCCCGGTCCACCGCCCCGTTGGCCTCGAGGGTGTCGCAGGCGTGCTTGACGTACTCGTTGAGGAGCAGCGGCCGGAAGCCCGCGTTCTGCACCGCCATGGCGAGGCCGCCGCCGCCCGCGAACAACTCGACCGACGTGCGTTGCGTCGGTGTTCGCTGATCCGGCATGGCGGGCAGCTTACCGCGTCGGGAGGGCGGGATTGGAGCGCGTCGAACCGTGTCCTGCCCGTTCGCTCGATCGAGATCAATCCCCGACGATGGCGTACAGCGGCTTGCCCGGGACCACGACCTGGTAGACGAGCGGACGCCTGTCTCGCGGGACGGCCGCTTCGGGTAGCTGGAGCATGAAGGCCATCACGACGCGTTCCGGGAACCCGTCGTCGGCGATCTCGCCGTCCAGGTCGTCAATACTCATGATCGGGTAGATGATCGCGCAGCCGGACCGGGAGGTGCGGCCTGGGAGAGCGGCGATCGCTTCGCGGTGGGCGCTTTCCGAGTTGCCCCGGATGCTGTTCTCGCCCAACACCTTGCGCCCGTGGACGGAGAACCTGCCCACGCCCCGGAGGTTGACCCGCTTACCGGTCTTCTGCTGCGGGAGCATGAGGTCCCAGCGATCCACCACGTCATCGGGCAGGCTGGCGATCCACGCGTAGTCCGCGGCGAACGTCTCCGGCGTCGCCCATTTGAGGTCGCGGAGGACGTCCACCATCTCCTGGTGGCTCACGGAGCCCGTCAACGCCTCGAAGGAGCGACGGCCACCGCGCAGGGTGACGACACCGGTCGCGGCCTTGAGCAACGGCACGCAGGTGTCGATGTTGTGGTCGAGGGTCTTCTGGTCGGTCAGCCTGGGATAACCCGAGCTGGGTTCCTTCGTGCGGGTGCGTCGCTCGACCAAGCGGGCGTTGTACATCTTGTTGGCCGCGGTCGGGCGCAGGCCGTGCCTCATGACCAACGGCGGGATGTCGAAGGGGTGATCTTCGGCCGCCCGTCCACCATGGTCGCGTATTGGCGCAGCTCTCCCCGGAAGTGCTCCTCGTCGCGGCACGCGGCCTCGAACGCGTCCCTGACCTTCGGCGTGATGAAGACCCGGACCAGGTCCCGGTAGCCCCGTCGGAATCCGAACCATCGACCCATCTGCATCAGCGCCTCGGCGTGCCCCACCGTGCGCGAGTAGTAGGTGATCGTCAGGCCCTCGACCGTGAAGCCGCGGGCCAACTTGTTGCCGCCGACGAGCACGCTCCATACCGCTCGCTTGTCGAAGTCCAGTTCGGGCTGCTCGATGTCCTTATCGCTGTTGACCACCAGGACCGGGTTCCCGTTCGGCGCGATCCGCCGGGCAGCGACCCCCACGTAGGGGGCGACATCCTCGAACGTGGGGATCGGGTCGCCGAGGTTGAGCGCTTCCGACACCGGGCGGAAGTCGTCCTCGAACAGTGCGCGCAGCCTGCCCTGGGCAGCACTCGAGAAGTAGGCGCTGGTCGACCAGAGTTCTTGGATCTTCTCCGCCCTGGACCTCTGGACCGCGGTTCGCGCGGTTTCATGCACAAGCATCGTGTGGTGCTTGAACCGGTGCGCCCCGTGGGCCTCGCGGTAGAGCTTGACAGCGGCGGAGAGGACGAACGAGTCCAGCGCGGACTGGAGTTGACGCTCCTCATCGCCGTCCTCGAGGAGCCTGAGGTGCGCCTTCTCCTTGGAGTTGGCGTACGTCCTCTCGGCTTCCGGCAGCGAGAGGTCGAGGTCGTGGAAGTCCTCGGCCCCCATGTATCCGTCGGGACGCTCGAGCGAGATCAGGTAGTCCTTGGGGAAGATGTCCTGGGAGTCGGTCGGATCGATGAAGACGTTGGCGAACGGGGTGGCCGTGTACCCGACGTACTGCGCCCTGGGCAGGAGTGCCAGCAGGTTCGACAGATGGCGGTTGATGGCAGTGCGCTCGCGTTCCTCCTGGACGAATTTGCGCGGGTCGGTCGTGTTGACCGATGCCTGGTCCGATTCGTCATCGATGATCAGCGCTGGGATGTGCTCCAGGCGGTCCGCGGTGTTCTTGAGGTCCTTCACGAGGTTGTTCAGGACCGACGAGTTCTTCTTGACGACGACGAGCCGGGCGTCGCTGGTGAACAGGTTCTCGGGGTGCCACAACGGTTTCGTCCGGTCGCGACGTTCGAACTCCAGGGCGGACCGCCCCTGCTGCAAGCGGCGGTAGTCGAAGTTCCGGGTCGTCATCCGGTGGATGTCCGGCCTGCCGATGTCCGACGGCCTTATCCCGTGGCACACGAAGCGGTTGTTGATCCAGTCCTCGTCGTCCAGGTAATCGATGACCTGAGCCGCTTCCGGGTCGTTCTCGTCGACACCGCGCAGGACGTTCTCCCTGCCCACCAGTTCCATGTCGAGCCTGCGTTGTGTCTGCTGGCGCAGGATGTTGGTGGTGCCCGTCATCACGATGATGAGGCGGTACCCGGCGTCGATGGCCTTCGCGATCACACCGGTGAAGTTCGCCGTCTTCCCGCTTTGCACGTAGCCGACGACCAGGCCCTTCGTCTGGCCCGCCTGCTCGCGCGACGGATCGATCAACCTCTCCACGACGTGGGTGGTCGCCATGTCGAGTTTGGTGATCGGCTCGGCTCGCCACCCCTTCTGCGTCTGGAGGTATTCCACGTAGTGTCGCCAGTAGTAATTCCGCCTGCGCTGGACCTCGGGGTGTACCAGGGGTCCCACGGGCCCGCGATCACGGTGGTGGCGTCCTTGGACGGGGGAAGTGCTCGGCGAAGACGGCGGCGGTCTCGTCGTCGAGCTGGAGGTACTTGATCACCAGGGCTCGACGTTCTTCCGTGTTGGGCGGGGTGTCACCGGTCCACGGGTTGTCCTCCACACCCGCGTTGTCCCACCTGGCGAGGTTGAGGTGCAGGTCGATGCGGAGTTGGTCGTCCGGGCCGCTGGAGGTGATGTGCTCGCGCAGTCGTGCCTCGGAGACGTCGGGAACCGGGTCCAGTTCCTCGGCCTCGAGCTCGGCACGCGAGAGCAGCTTCTTGGGGGCGCCGTTCTCCATGGCCCGCAGCGCGCTGGTGAACGCCTCGACGAGTGGGTTCATCGGGTCCATCCTTCGAAGGCGATGATCTTCTCGATCTCCGGGTCCGGCTCCCCAGGGCCCGTGAACCCGTCGAGGTCGATGCGGTAGCGGACGTCCGGGATGCGGTCCAGTGGGACGCCGCCCGTGCGCAGCCCCTCGGGCGTGAGCCGGGGAAAGTCATCCGTCACGCGGAAAGCGCGACTCTCGGTACGACGGGTCCATCTCGTGGTGAGCCGCTCACGGTCCTCGTCGCGCCAACCGGAACCGATCAGCGACTGTTCGAACCGGGTGCGCGGGTCGCCGTGCCCGAGCGTTTCCCGGAGCGCGTCGACGGCCTCCGGCAGGGTCCGGCCGTCACCGGCGCCCGCGGGCGTGATCTGGTGCGACACGACCCAGAGCGGACGGTCGCCCGTCGGCACGAGCTGGGTCAGGGACTCGATCCAGTGCGCACGTCGTTCCGAGGAGGTGGTCTTCACCTCGATGTCGGAGGTGGGTAGCCCGAAGTCGTGCTCCTCGGCGAGCCCGCCCCGCCACGCGGCCACCGCCGCGTCCGGGCCGACCGCGGCGAGGAGACCGCCGAGCACCACCAGCTCGCCGAACAGGCCGATCTCCCGTTCGCGGGACATCGAGTCCGGGGCGACGAGGAGGGCGGACATCTTGTCGAGCGTGGCCCGGAGCGCGGCCACCGGGGACAAGCCGTCCACTTGCACCCGGTCCGCCATCGAGCACAGGACCGGGTACGCGTCCCGGAACAAGGTGGGCGCGGTCACCACGACTTCGAGGAAGAGCTTGTCGCCGCGTCGCGCCGTGCGCGCGTTGATGTTGCGCAGACCGGTCTCGGGGGTGGGAGTTCCCGCCTGGACCTCGACGCGCAGGCCCAGTTCCGGTTTGAGGGGCTCGATGAAGACGAAGCTCTCGGGCACGCCGCGGATCGGGAGGACGACGGGCACCCCGCTCGCGAGGAACCGGTCGAAACCCTCCGGCGAGGTGTGCCGTTTGGTCACGGGTTCATCAACCGTCATTGGCGCTCGGCCTGTACCGCGGTCGTGAGGATGGTCTGCCACATGTCGATGTTGTCTTTGTCCTTCGGTCCGAGGTACGCGCCCTCGAAGACGTTGGCTGCGAGCAAGTACAGGAGTGATTTGAGGAGCGGGAGGTCGTTGAGGCCCCCGTGCTTGCCGCCGAGGAGCATCTTCCGGTACCGCTTGTTGAGCCACAGTGTGTGGTTGTCACGGTCCACTCGGAAGAACGAGTCGTCGGTGAAGGTGTCCCACCGGATGGAGATGGGGTCCTCACCCTGGATCGCCGGGATCTCCTTCTTGATCACGTCTCGGACGCGGGGCGGCAGGCCGGGACCCGGGTGGATCATGGGCGAGCGTTTGGCGGATCTCGCCTGCGATGCCTTGAACACCTGCTCCGCGATGTCGAAGTAGTCGTCGAGGCTGACGCCGTTGGAGGAGCGCGCGGCCGCTGCGAGCCGCTTGAAGTCCGGCCCGACCAGGACCTTCGATTTCTCCGGGTTCATCCGGAACAAGCCGTGCACATCCCCGTCGATGTCGACCTCCACCCGGGCGAGCTGGAGCCTCCGGTGCGGGTGGTGCACCCCTTCCCAGCCCCCGGCTTGCAGGAGGCGGTCCCGGCGGTAGAAGTAGAGCCCCTGGTGGTCGTTGCCGTTGCCCGAGAGCAGGAATGCTGGTGTGCTCGACCGGCGTGGCCACAGGTGGCACCGGAACGACAGGCTGACCCCGTCGGCTTCGGCGGTGAGGATCTGGGGAAAATCGGGACGTCCCGAACGCGGGTACCCGAAGGGGTTCAGCGGGGTCACGGGGATCGGTGCGCCGACCGACGACTGGTCGACGTCGTGAACCTCGAAGTCGACGGAGAGTTTGTCCGCCTCAAAGAACCTGTGGAAGACCATGCCCAAGTGCTGGCAGGCGGTGGTGATCGTGTGCTCGATGAACGTGGCGACCCGCTTTGGATCGTCGGTCTCGGGGAACGCCGTGACGTCGTCCCACCTGACGATCGTCCCACTGCCCACCAAGGGGATCGACCACTCGCGACCGAACTCCGCTTCCGCGAACTCCCCGGGGACGACGTCGCACCGGAAGCCGCGTTGGGCGACGTCGTCCAATCTCCAGCGCCTGCCCACGGTGGGATGCCCGCTCGCGCGGGACATGACCGTGAGACTCCTGGCCTGGCTGAAGGAAGCGGCCTTCAGGCCCAGACCGAAGTGACCGAGGTCGCCGCCTTGGTAGTCGCGTCTGCCGCCCACGGTCATGGCCGTATCGATCACCTCGGGGGACATGCCGCGCCCGTTGTCGGCGACGTACAAGGACCGAGGACTACCGGCGACGGTCACGATCCTGATCAGGACGTGGGTCGCCTCGGCGTCGATGGAGTTGTCCACCAAGTCCGCCAGGGCGGTGGCGAGCGAGTGGTTCCGGCCGATCGCCTCCAAGGCTCGGGGGTCCGGCGGCAGTTCGATGCTGCCGCCCGACGGGATGTCCTGGCTCCACTCGACCACGGTTTTGCCCCCGATCTTTTCCGGGCTCGACACAACTCTTAGTTGGTTCGTTGCTCGGCGTTCTCCGGCACGTAGGTGGTATACGCGGACGATGGCCCTCTGTTACCGAGGTTATCCCAGTCGTGACGAGGAGCTGTAACCGATCGGGTACTCCGCGTGGCAGGCCTCGTTATCGCAATGCCTCGCGGATCGTCATCCGGGAGCCCGTGCGGAGTGCGGCACGGCTGTAGATCCGCGCGCCCAGCCAGGCCATCGCCCCCACCGCGGCGCAGGTCAGCACCACGGCCAAGCCGATCTGCCACAGCGGGGCGACCGACAGGGCGATGCGGCCGGGCATCATGATCGGGGCCAGCGGCGGCAGCAGGGACAGGACCGTGGTCAGGCCGCCCGACGGGTCGCGGGTGAGCAGGCCGAAGCCGAGGACGAAGGCGACCACCAGGACCATGGTGATCGGCAGCAGCACCGCCTGGGTCTCCTCCTGGCGCGACACCAGCGACCCGGCCGCGGCGAAGACCGTGGCGTAGAACAGGAATCCCAGCGCGTACCAGAGCAGACCCCACAGCAGCGTGCCGATGCCCGCCGCCGGGATGGTGAGGACGTCGGTCGCGACGGCGAGCACCAGGCCGATGGCGGCGATCGCGGTGAACTGGGCCAGGCCGACCAAGCCGAGGCCGATGACCTTGCCCAGCAAGAGCTGCCACGGGCGCACGGTCGACAGCAGCAGTTCGACCACCCGGCTGGACTTCTCCTCGACGACGCCCTGCGCGACCATCGTCCCGTAGAACAGCAGCGCCATGTACAGCAGCGCGACCACCACCAGCGCGACCGCCACCCGCTGGTCGCGCGCGGGGTCGGGGCTGGTGAGGGTGTGCACGTCGATGGTCGAGTCGGCCACCGTGGACAGCACGCGGTCCGGGTCGATGTCCTCGACGGCGGCGAGTTCGGCGCGGAGGACCTGTTCCTGGACGAGGTCGTTGAGGACCTTGCGGAGGTCGTCGTCCAGGGCCTCGCGGACCAGGACGCGCAGTTCGGCGGGGGCGCCGCTGACCAGGACGTCGAGGTCCTCCGCAGCGACCATGGCCTCGCCGGTCGCCACGTCGGCGACGGTGGTGGTCTCGACCGCGACGCCGCGCGCGCCCGCCTGCGCGACCAGCGGGGTGGCGATGGCGGCGGCCTGCCCCGCGAGGCCGACGCGGCTGCGCTCGGGGAGGCGAACAGGGTGCTCTGCATGAGCACGAGGCCGATCAGGAAGACCGCGGCGACGGCCGTGCTGACCGCGAACGACCTGGTCCGGAGCCGGGCGTCGATCTCGCGGCGGGCGATCAGCCACACCGTGCTCGCCGGGCTCACCCGCTCTCCCCTCGCGTCGGCGGTACGGGTCCATTATCGCGAAACCCGGCGCGGTCGGCGTGCTCGGGTGCGCCTGCAAACGAGTTGGCCGAATCACTCCCGCGCGGGAACCGGGCGGGACATGCTCCGTCCAACACGATGATCCGGGTCGGACCATGGGAGGGGCCGGGGAATGAAGCCCGAGCAGTGGCTGGCGCAGTACGACGAGACGCTCCAGGCGGCGGCCAGGAGCGCGCAGAAGGCCGACCAGGCCCTGCGCGAGGTGGGCGGCTCCGCGACCTCGGCCGACGGGGACATCACCGTCCGGGTGAGCGCCAACGGCGCGACCACCGGCCTGGTGCTGCGCCCGGGCGCGCGCGAGGTCGAGCCCGAGCACCTGGCCAGGATGATCATGGAGGTGACCCGGCAGGCGCAGCGCGACGCCGCGGCCAAGGTCGTCGACACGATGCGCGAGCTGGTCGGGGACGGTCCCGCGCTGGACGTGGTCAAGAGCCACCTGCCGGAGGGGTTCCGCGGCGACGGCGCCGACGAGCCGATGGACCTCGTCAAGCACCGCGACACCCGGTCGGACGAGGAGTACTTCGAGAACCCGCCGGAAGTCGTCAACTAGTCAGGAGCGGCTCTCATGGGCAGTGGATTCAACGTCAGCGTCCCGGAGGTGCGCGGCCACGCGCGCACCGTCGCGGCCTGCTCCGCGCAGGTGCACGGCGCGCAGGGCATCACCCAGCAGGTCACGGAGAACGCGTACGGGCTGATCGGCGGGTTCTTCGCCTCCGCGATCCTGTCGGCGTGCGGCGACGTGCTGGAGGGCTTCCAGAAGGTCGCTGCCGCGATCGACGACGTCCGGCAGGGCCTCGAGGCCGTCGCCGACGACTACGAGGCGATCGACCTGGGCAACGCGGCCACGTTCGGTGGGAGGACCGCGCGATGACGACCGTCAGCTTCACCCCGCAGGGCAGCGGCGAGCAGGCCGCGTCGAGCATCGGCGGCAACGTCCGCGCCGCGCGCGCCGCCATCGACTCCGGCGACTGGCTGGAGGCGACCAACGCCGTCAGCAACGTCGCGATGGACGTCATCAACATCGCGGGCGACCCCCTCGGCGCCGCGGCCAGCGCCGGGTTCGGCTGGATCATCGAGCACATCTCGTTCCTGCGCGAGCCCTTCGACGCCCTCCTCGGCGACGCGAACTCGATCATCGGCAGCGCGCAGGGCTGGGTCCGCGCGGGCGACCAGCTCACCGCCACCGCCCAGCGCTACCGCGAGGCGGCCCAGGAGGAGACCTGCAACTGGCACGGCTCCGCGGGCAACGCCTACCGCTCCGCCAGCGCCACCCAGGCCGAGGGCCTGGACGCCCTCGCCCAGGTCAGCCGCACCGTCGGGCAGGCGATCCAGAACGCGGGCGAACTGCTCGCCGAGGTCCGCAACACGGTGCTCGAACTGATCAACAAGTGCGTGATGCGGGTCATCCAGATCATCATCCAGGCGCTCGCGGCGTCCTGGCTGAGCTTCGGCGCGAGCATCGCGCAGGGCATCGCGCAGTCGGTGATGACGGCAGTGCAGACGGCGCAGAAGATCGTCACCAAGGTCCAGAAGTTCGTCTCGCAGCTCCAGAAGATCCTGTCGACGGTCCAGAAGATCGTGAACCTGGCCAAGACGGTCAAGCAGCTCCTGGAGACCATCGGCGGGCGCGCGAACTCCTCGCCGCGGCACCAGGGGCGGCACAACGCGCCGGTGAACACGTCGGGGATCGACGAGGCGGCGGACCGGCGGTACACCAACCCGTCCGGGTCGACCGGCGGACCGACGTGGTCGTCCCCGACGCCCCCGACGTACGGCGGCTTCCAGCCGGTGCCGGGCGCCCGCGGCGACCAGCCGGTGTACCAGCAGCCCCCGCCGCCCGGTCGGCCGTCGACGGTCACCCGGCCCGGCGGCTACGGCCCGAGCGGCCCGCCCCCGGACGCGGGCGCCCCGGCGTCGCGGGTGGACCGCGCGCGCTGGATCGGCAGCGCGGTGGAGATCCTGATCAACCACGGCGTGCCCCGGAGCGCATCGACGCGGGCCAGATCGCCCAGATCGTGGACCGGCTCTCGGGCGGCAACCCGCACGCGATGGACCTCCGCCACCCCGCGGCGGAGGAGGGCACGCCGCCGAAGGGCCTGATGCAGATCACGGACCCGCAGTTCGACCGGCACCAGGTCGAGGGCCACGGCAACATCTGGGAGCCGGTGGACAACGTGCTGGCGGGTGTCCTGCACCTGCTCGCCCAGTGGGGCTCGCTGATGGCCTTCCTGGAGTCCCCGACCTTCACGACCCAGTAAGGCGTTCACCCCTGTAAGCGGGCTTGCCGGGTGAGGCTGGCACCTCACCCGGCAAGCCGTCCACGCACGTGGACGCGTCCACATATGTGGACGGCCGTCACGTATGCGACGGCGGGCAGCCGGTGGGCGGGATCTCCGTATGTGACCGCATCGCCCTGTCTGGCGGCGCGACCTCAGCTTGCCTTGACGCCCTCCAGGGCGCGGGCGACCAGGTCCGCGACGGTCGGCTCCGCCTCGGCGCGGTCGCCGGGGACGAGGCCGATCCGGGTGCGGCGGTCGAGGACGTCGTCGGCGGTGAGGGCGCCTTCGGTGCGGACCGCCCAGACGACTTCCGCGCCGGTCACCAGGCTGGTCGAGGTGACGGGCTTGGCCAGGTCCGGGTCGAGCTGGGCCATGGCGTGGATCGTCTCCGCCTCCCTGCCGTAGCGGGAGATCAGCCACCCGGGCGCGTCGACGATGGCCAGGCGGGCGCGCGGGGCGGCGCCGACCAGCGGGATGTCGCGGGTGGTCGAGCGGCCCGCGGGCAGCCCGCCTGCGCGGACGGCCGCGTCGATCGCGTCGGCGGCCATCTTGCGGTACGTCGTCAGCTTGCCGCCCACCACCGTGATCACGCCGTTGGGCGCCGTGCGGATGGCGTGGTGGCGGGACAGGTCCGCTGAACGGTCGCCGGGGGCGTCGAGCAGCGGGCGCAGGCCCGCGAACGAGCCCAGCACGTCGAGCCGCGACACCGGGCGGTCCAGCACCGTCGCCGCGACGTCGAGCAGGAAGTCCACATCGGACTCCGGGACGACCGGCACGTCGGGGATGTCGTCGACCGGGATGTCGGTCAGGCCCAGGTACACCCGGCCGTCCGGCTGGGGCAGCAGCAGCGCGAAGCTGCCGAACCGGCCCGGCACCGGGATCGTCAACGCCGTCCCGCCGATGCCCAGCCCCGCGCCGTCCAGCACCAAGTGGGAACCGCGCGACGGGCGCAGCTTCACGTCCTCGACCAGGTTCCCCGCCCACACCCCGGTCGCGTTGACCACCGTCCGCGCGTGGACGCGGACCTCGTGGCCGGTCACCTCGTCGAGGACCTGCGCGCCGGAGCCGTCCAGCATCAGGGCGCGGGCCCGGGTGAGGACGCGGGCGCCGCGGCCCGCCGCCGTGCGGGCGATCGCGACGACCAGGCGGGCGTCGTCCACCACCTGCCCGTCGAAGGACAGCAGGCCGCCGCGCAGGCCGTGCCGGGACAGGCCGGGGGCGAGGGCGAGCGCTTCCGGCGCGGACACCCGGCGCGGGGCGGGCAGGACCGACGTGGGGGTGCCCGCGAAGCGGCGGAGGCCGTCGCCCGCGACCAGGCCCGCGAAGGTCAGGGCGGCGGCGCGCGGGGAGACGCCGGGCGTCAGCGGGACGAGCTGCGGGAGCGACCTGGTCAGGTGGGGCGCGGTCCGGGTGAGCAGGACGTGCCGCTCCAGCGCGCTCTCGGCGGCCAGGCCGACGTCGCCCTTGGCCAGGTAGCGCAGGCCACCGTGGATGAGCTTGCTCGACCACCGGGAGGTGCCGAACGCGAGGTCGCGGGCCTCGACGAGCGCGACCGACAGGCCGCGGGCCGCGGCGTCGAGGGCGGCCCCGGCCCCGGTGACCCCGCCGCCGACGACCAGGACGTCGACGGTCTCGTCGGCCAGCGCGGCCAGGTCGGCGGCGCGGCGGGCGGCGTTGAGCGCGGTGCTCCTCATGGCTCCTCCGGGCGCAGGGCGGCGTCGAGCAGGTGGGTCAGTTCGGCCAGCAGCGCCTCGGCGTCGACGTCCGCGGTGGCCGGGACCAGCGACAGCACGAACGACTGGACGGTCAGCAGCAGCGCGCGGGCCTGCGCGGCGGTGTCCGCGCGGCGGATCGAGCCGTCGGCGTGGCCCGCGGTGAGCTGGCCGACGAGGTAGGCCTCGGCGATCTTCTGGGTGCTGCCCAGCCGCTCGACGACGTACGGCAGGACCAGGGCGCCGTCGCGGTCGAGGACGGTGCGCATGACCGGGTCGGCGGTGATGGCCCGCACCCCCGCCACCGCGCCGCGCACGAGCCGGTCGCGGGCGGTGGGCCCGTCGGCGACCGACGCGGCGGCGCGGGTCAGCAGCTCGCCGAACTCGCGGGTCATCAGTGCGGCGAGGAGGGAACGCACGTCGGGGTGCCTGCGATACAGGGTCATGCGGCTGACCTGCGCGCGCCGCGCGACGTCGGTCAGCGTGGTGCGCCGCACGCCCTGCTCGAGCACGCAGTCGCGGGCGGCGTCGAGCAGCACCCGGTCCTCCACCCGCGTCACGGGTGAGGTGTGACGTTTTGCCGTCATGTGTCACACTCTACCCGTGACCCACGCTCCGGACCACCTCGACCCCGCCGTCCGCGCCACTTGGACCCCCGGGGGCGCCGCCGACGCCGGGCTGCCCGACCACGCCGCCCGCTGGCTGCGCGACCGCATCGGGCTGCGCCCGGTGTCCACACCGGTCGTCGCCGCGACCGCGTCGCCGTCCCGGCTCGCGGAGACCGCACGGGCCGCGCTCGCCGCAGTGGTGGGGGACGAGCACGTCCTCGTCGGTGACGACGACAGGTTGGCCCGTGCGGGTGGACTGTCCTACTTGGACCTGTTGGCGCGCCGTGGCGGCGCGGTCGACGTGCCGGACGCCGTGCTGCTCCCGGGAACGCCCGAGGAGGTGCAGCGGCTCCTGGAGTCCTGTGTGGAGCACGAGGTCGGCGTGGTCCCGTTCGGCGGCGGCACGTCCGTCGTCGGCGGGGTGAAGGCGCTGCGCGGCGACAAGGCCGCTGTCGTCGTGCTCGACCTGGCGCGGCTGGACGCGCTGGTGTCGGTCGACCCGGTGTCGCGGATCGCGGTGCTGCAGGCCGGGGTCGTCGCCCCGCGCGCCGAGGAGCTGCTGGCCGCGCACGGGTTCACCCTGGGCCACTTCCCGCAGTCGTTCGAGCGCGCCACCATCGGCGGGTTCGCCGCGACGCGGTCGTCCGGCCAGGCCAGCGCGGGCTACGGGCGGTTCGAGGCGATGGTCGAGGGCGTGCGGATGGCGACCCCGCGCGGTGAGTGGCGCCTCGGCGTCGCGCCCGCGTCGGCCGCCGGGCCGGACCTGCGCCAGCTCGCCGTCGGCAGCGAGGGCGCGTTCGGCGTGATCACCGAGGTCGCGCTGCGGGTGCGGCCGGTGCCGAAGGTCCAGCGGTACGAGGGCTTCGTGTTCGACGGCTGGGCGCGGGCGCGGCGGCCGTGCGCAAGCTCGCCCAGGACGGCGGCCGGTGCTCGGTGGTCCGGCTGTCCGACCCGCAGGAGACCGAGGTCGGGTTCGCGCTCAAGGGCGGGTGGAAGATCGCCGCGCTGCGCCGGTACCTGCGGCTGCGCGGCGTCGCGGAGCCGTGCCTGCTGGTCCTGGGCTGGGAGGGCCGCGACGCCGCCGACCTCGCCGCGCGCCGCCGCGAGACCCTGCGCCTGCTCGACGGCGCCGTCGCCCTCGGGACCGCCGCGGGCGAGGCGTGGCGGCACGGCCGGTTCGCCGGGCCCCGCCAGCGCGACGCCCTGATGGACGCGGGCGTCTGCGTCGAGACCCTGGAGACCGCGACCCGCTGGTCGTCCCTCGACGCCCTGCGGACGGCGGTCCGCACCGCGCTGCTCGACCGCCTCACCACCGCCGACCACGACCCCGTCGTCGCCTGCCACATCTCGCACAGCTACGAGACCGGCGCGTCGCTGTACTTCACCGTGCTCGTGCCGCGCGGCGAGGACGCCGTCGGCCAGTGGACCGCCGCCAAGCGCGCGGCGTGCGAGGCCATCACCGGCCTCGGCACCATCAGCCACCACCACGCCGTCGGCGTCGACCACGCCCCTACCTGGCCGCCGAGATCGGCGACCTGGGCGTCGACGTCCTGCGCGCCGTCAAGCGGGAACTGGACCCGACCCGGGCCCTGAACCCGGGGAAGCTGGTGCCCGGCGCCTGACCACCCCGAGCCCGAGCCCGCCGAGCAGCCCCCGAAGAACAGCAGCGTGGCCTTGGTCGCCCGGGAGTCGACCGCCTGCTCGCACATCCCGATGTAGCTCAGGGTCGTGGGCCGCACGTCCGCCCCGAGGTCCTCGACGATCCACCCGGTCTCGACGCCCCCGATGGCGTTGCCGCAGGTGACCGACTCGGGCCTGGCCGCGTCCGGCCCCGCCACCGACACCGGCACCAGGGCGAGCACCAGGCCCAGCAGCAGTCCCAGGAGCGCCAGCGCCCCGCCGAACCCGCGGGGGCTGAGGGTGATCTGGTCCAGCGGGTCCGAGGTCATGAGCCAGAGGGTGGCCCATTCACCACGCCCTTGTCATCCGATCGGGGAAGACCACAGCCGGTCGACACCGAGTCGAGACCCGCTGGACACGATCACGCCTCCGCGAGCGCGCGCTCCGCTCCGAGGGTCACCGCGGCCGCGTGGACGACGGCGGCGATGCGGAGGGCCTCGTGGACGGTTTCGCGGCTGACGCCCGCCGCGCGCAGGGCCTTCTCGTGGGATTCCAGGCAGACGCCGCAGCCGGTGATGGCGGAGACGGCCAGGGCCCACAGTTCGAAGTCGAGCTTGTCGACGCCGGGGCGGGCGATGATCTGCATGCGCAGGCGGGCGGGCATCGACGGGTAGGCGTCGTCGCCGATGAGGTGCTTGGCCCGGTAGTACACGTTGTTCATCGCCATGATCGACGCCGCGGCCTTGGCGGCGGTGACCGCTTCCGGGGTCAGGTGCTCCGCGGCCTCGGCGGCGATGGCGGTGATGACCCGCGGGTCGCGGGAGGCGATCGCGCAGGCCAGGGCCGTGCCCCAGGACTGCTGCTTCGGCAGGGGCGAGGTCCCCAGCACCGAGCCCAGGTTGAGCTTGGTGTCCTTGGCGTAGTCCGGGAGCGCGGCCTTGAGCGCGTCGAGCGACATCAGACGCCCGCGAGCAGGGCGCCCGCGTCCAGGGTCGACTCGCCCTTGTTCCAGTTGCACGGGCACAGCTCGTCGGTCTGCAGGGCGTCGAGGACGCGCAGGACCTCGTCGACGTTGCGGCCGACGGAGCCCGCGGTGACCATCGCGAACTGGATCTCGTTGTCCTGGTCGACGATGAACGTCGCGCGCTGGGCCACGCCGTCCGCGCCCAGCACGCCGCAGGCGGTCGACAGCTCGCGCTTGATGTCCGACAGCATCGGGAAGGGCAGGTCGCGCAGGTCCGGGTGGGCCTTGCGCCACGCGTGGTGCACGAACTCGGAGTCGACCGAGACGCCGAGGACCTGGGTGTCGCGGTCGGCGAAGTCCTCGGTGAGCCTGCCGAACGCGGCGATCTCGGTCGGGCAGACGAAGGTGAAGTCCTTGGGCCAGAAGAAGACCACGCGCCACTTGCCCTGGTAGGACTTGTGGTCGATGGTGGTGAAGGCCTTGTCGGCGTCGAGGTCGACGCACGCGGTCAGCGAGTACTCCGGGAACTGGTCCCCAACGGTCAGCACGGCGGGCTCCCTCAAGATCGTCCTGTGGCGGGTGTCATCCTCCCGTCACGCGGACGTCCGGAGAAATCAGCGTCGCCGCCTAGAGTGATCGGACATGGGGATCAGTACCGGCGGCCCGACCGTGGCGCAGCTCCGCGCGTTCCTCGCGGTCGCCGAATACCTGCACTTCAGGAAGGCCGCCGCCGCGCTGGGTGTGAGCCAGCCCACGCTCTCGGCGGGACTGTCCGGGTGCGAGGAGGCGCTCGGCGCGCGACTTGTGGACCGCACCACACGCAAGGTCGTCCTCACCCGGGCCGGTGAACGCCTCCGCCCGCACGCGCAGGCCGTGCTCGACGCGGTCGACGTCCTCGTCGCCGAATCGTCGTGGACGCGCGGCCCGTTCTCCGGGACCGTGCGCCTCGGCGTGATCCCCACCGTCGCCCCCTACCTGCTGCCCGTCGCGCTGCGCGCGCTGTCGAGCGCGTACCCGGAGCTGACCGTCGAGGTGCACGAGGAGCGCACGGCGAACCTGCTCGAGTCGCTGGAGTCCGGCAGGCTCGACCTCGGGGTGCTGGCGCTGCCCGTCGGCACGCCCGGCCTGGCCGTGGACCCGTTGTACGACGAGGACTTCGTGCTCGTCACCCCGCGCGGCCACGATCTGTCCACTCGGGACGTCGTGGGTGTCGGCGTGCTGCGCGACCTCGACGTGCTGCTGCTGGAGGAGGGGCACTGCCTGCGCGACCAGACCCTCGACATCTGCGCGGAGGCGGGCTCGGGCGGCGGCCGGGCCGCGGGCCTGACCACGCTCGCGCAGCTCGTCGCCGCGGGCATGGGCGTGACCGTGCTCCCGGAGACCGCGCTCGCGGTGGAGGCCAAGCGCGCCGGGCTCGCCGCGGTCCGGTTCGCGCCGCCCGCGCCGCGCCGCCGGATCGCCGTGGCGTACCGGGAATCCGCGAGCCGCGCGGCCGAGTACGCGGCGCTGGCCGCGGAGATCCGCCGGGCCGCGCGGGCGCGCAGGCTGCCGGTCCGCATCCTGGGGTGCCCGACCGCCCTGGCCGGGTGAACGGTCCCACGATCGGGTGACCACGGTTGCCCGCTCGGTCCCGGGCCGCGATTTTGGTCCTATGAAGCCGCAGGACCTCATCGGACACGACGTCTACGACCCCGAGGGCGAGCGCATCGGCCGGGTGGGCACGGTGTACGTCGATGGGGTCACCCACGAACCGGAGTGGGTGACGGTCCGCACCGGCCTCTTCGGACACCGGGAGACGTTCGTGCCGCTGCGCGGCGCGCACAACGAGCCCGACGGGCTGCGCGTCGGCGTGCGGCTCTCGGTCGTCAAGGACGCCCCGCAGGCGCCGCTGCCCCCGGAGGGCGCGGTCGAGCTGTTCCGCTACTACGGGCTCCCCGACGCGCCGCCGCCGGTCCCCGTGCAGCGCGGTCCGAAGCCGTCGGACATGCCGCGCAGGCGCGTCCGCTGAAACCAGGGCCAGTCCCCCGACACCTCGGTCATCGTGTTCCCCCTCGTGCCGCCGCAATGACAGCAGCCGGGGAAGGCCCGTGACCGAGCGTCGTGAAGAGTTCACCCAATCGAGTCGTAGCTGGGCCACGGTTCACTGAGCCGTCGCATCCCGTCGACCGGTCGCACCCACACGTACGCCCACACCACCGTCCCGTCAGCGAGCACCACGCGCACCCGGGTGTACTCCGGGCCCTCGTACTCGTCCAGCGCCGCCAGCGCCGCCCCCGAGCGCAACGGCACCACCCAGCCGTTGACCCCCGGACCGTCGCCCAGCAGGAGGGCCGGGTAGCCCTGGCCGGTGTCGTAAAGCGACCCGCCCAGGGCAGCGGGCCGCGCCGGACCCGCGGCGTGCGGCGCCATCAACGCCCACGCCGACGCACCGGGCTGCAACGTGCCGTAAACGAACAGCGACCGCGGGAAGTCGCGCGGGTCGGGCGGACCCGCCAGCGGCGGCGCGGACAGGCCGTCGTCCGGGGCGGGCTCGCCGACCAGGTGCACCGCGTCCGCCTGGGACACCGCCGTGCACGCCACCGGCCCCCGCGGACCAGCAGCGGCCTGCGGATCTCCCGCGCGCCGACGTACGCGAGCACCGCGTCCCAGCTCCCGCCGTCCTCGGTGGTCACCACCCCCGCCGACACCCGCGCCAGCTGGTACCGGTCGCCGCGGCCCTCGCACTTGTCGAACGCGACGACCTGGTCCTCCGCGGCCATGACCACCGCGTGGTCCTCGACCACCCCCGGCGCCGCCGCGAGCACCGCGGGCCGCTGGTCGTCGACCACCCGCAGCCCCGCCGCCCACACCGCCGACAGCCCGACCGTCCGCGCCCGCAGCACCACCACCGGGCCGGACAGCCCGTGCGCCGCGCGCAGCCAGGTCAGCTTCGACGGGTTGGCGTTCGACCCGTACGACAGCAGCGGCGTCCGCTCGGCCAGCGGCGCGCAGCCGCGCTCGGCAAGCCACGCGTCGAGGTCGACCGCCCCGACCCGCCACCCGGACAGCGCGTCCGGCGCGACCGACAGCGGGTGCCCGTGCCCGGCGTCGTGCACGTACGAGCGGTCCGGGCGGGCGCCGGGGTACGGGACGGCGGGGAAGTCGGCGTCGGGGAACACCGGGGTCGCCTCCACATCGGACAGCGGTCAGGGGTTCGGCTCGGCGTCCAGCTCGGCGAGGAACTCGGCCCAGAACGCCTCGACCGTGCGCTCGAACCGGATGCCCAGCTCCAGCGTCTTGACCTGCCAGCGGTCGGCGTAGTCGATGATCTGCTCGCGCTGGGCGATGTAGTTGTCCGCCCGCGCCTTGTGCGACTCGTGCCGGTCCTCGGCGAGCTTGCGCAGGTCCTCGGGGCGGCCGAAGGTCGAGAAGAACAGCTTGAGCAGGCCGATGTCGCGCACCTCGGTCTGCTCGCGGCTCTCCCCGGTCAGCCACTCGGCCAGCGCCTCCGCCCCCGCGGGGTGATCGAGTACGTGCGCTTGCGCCGCCCGCCCTCCTCGACGTCGGCGGTGACGAGGCCGTCCTCGGCCAGCCGGGCGGGCTCGTCGTAGAGCTGCGAGTGCGCGAACGCCCAGAAGTTGCCGATGGTCATGCCGACCCGCTGCTTCAGCTCGTAGCTCGTGGCGGGGGCGTAGGACAGCATCCCCAGCACCACGTAGGACGTGGCGTTCAGCTTGCGGGCGCGCTTGCCCGGTTCGGTCGGCAGCCCCGTCACCTCCTCCGCTCGGCCCGGGGTCAGTGGGAAACCCTACCGACCCGGTCGCGCGGCGGGGACCGATCGGCGCAGCCCGTGATCACGGGCTGCGCCGAGTCCGCTAGTCCAAGTGCTTGACGTCCAGTTTGCCCTCGGCGTGCTGGGCGCGCAGGACCTTCTTGTCGAACTTGCCGACGCTGGTCTTGGGCACCTCGGGGATGAACGCCCAGTTCTCCGGGAGCTGCCACTTCGCGACCTTGTCGGCCAGGAACTCGCGCAGCTCCGCGGGCTCGGCGGACGCGCCTTCGCGGAGGACGACGGTCACCAGCGGGCGCTCGTCCCACTTGGCGTCGGGCACGCCGATCACCGCGGCCTCGGCGACCGCCGGGTGCGCCATCACGTGGTTCTCCAGCTCCACCGAGGAGATCCACTCGCCGCCGGACTTGATGATGTCCTTCGACCGGTCGGTCAGCGTCAGGAAGCCGTCGGGGGTCAGCGTGCCGACGTCACCGGTGCGCAGCCACCCGTCGTGGAACTTCTCGGCACCTTCGCCGTCTTCCTCGAGCCGGTAGTACGACCCGGTGATCCACGGCCCGCGGACCTCCAGCTCGCCGACGCTCGCGCCGTCCCACGGCACCTCGGTGCCGTCGTCGCCGACGAGCCGGGCGCGCACGCCCGCGGGCAGGCGGCCCTGGGTGTAGCGGTACTTCCAGGTCTCCTCGTCGGAGAGCCCGGCGGGCGGGCGGCACACCGAGCCCAGCGGCGAGGTCTCGGTCATGCCCCACGCGTGCACGATGTGGACGCCGTACTTCTCCGCGAACGTGTGCATCATCGACGGCGGGCAGGCCGCGCCGCCGACGACGACCTCGCGCAGGCTGGAGATGTCGCGCGGGTTCGCCTCCAGCGCCGCCAGCACGCCCTGCCAGATCGTCGGCACGGCCGCGGAGTGCGTCGGCTTGAGCGCGTCGATGATCGCCAGCAGCGGCTCGGGCTGCAGGAACCGGTCCGGCATGACCAGCGACGCGCCGCACATGAACGCCGCGTACGGCATGCCCCAAGACATGGCGTGGAACTGCGGGACGATCACCAGGGAGGTGTCGGCGGGCTCCAGACCGAGGCCGTCGCTCATGCAGACCTGCATGGAGTGCAGCCAGATCGAGCGGTGCGAGTAGACGACGCCCTTCGGGTTGCCCGTGGTGCCGGAGGTGTAGCACATCGCGGCGGCGTTGCGCTCGTCCACGTCCGGCCAGTCGAACTCCGCCGACTGCCCGGCCAGCAGGTCCGCCCACGCGTGCACCTGGACGCCCTCGGGCGCCTGGATCGCCTCGGCCGGTCCGTTGGCGACGATCACGTGCTCGACGGTGGTGAACGTCGGCAGGACCTTCGCCAGCAGCGGCGCGACGGTCGCGTCGACGATGACGACCTTGTCCTCGGCGTGGTTGGCGATGTAGGTGAGCTGCTCGGGGAACAGGCGCAGGTTGAGCGTGTGCAGCACCGCGCCCATCGCGGGCACGGCGAGGTAGGCGGTCTGGTGCTCGGCGTTGTTCCACATGAACGTCGCCACCCGCTGGTCCCCGGTGATCCCGAGGCCGCGCAGGGCGTTCGCCAGCCGGGCCGCGTCCGCGCCGATCTCGGCGAAGGTGGCGGTGCGCGCGCCGTCGCCGGTCCACGTGCGCACGGTGCTGCCCGCGTGGACCGTCGCCCCGTGCCGCAGCAGCGTTCCGATGGACAGGTTGCCGTCCTGCATGGTGCTCAACATCGTCGATCAAGCTCCCTGGCGTCGTCCCCGACCGTTACCCGTGAGTAATGGGATGGACTCTAGTGCGCGGCTGTGTCCCGCGACACCTTCCCGGCCCCAGTTGATCATGCTGTCACGCTCCGTCGTCACCCGTTGACGCGACACTCCACAGGAGATTTCCGCGTGTCGGGGGTATGTTCCGATCCGAGGTGTCGTTTACTGGCGAAAGGCACCCGGGCAGGCCGGGTGGCGCCGCAGGCCACGGGGTGGGACGACAGCTCCCGCGGTGACCGTCGGTAGTCGCGGTGCCGCACGCAACCTTGACCCCGCCGCTGCCGCGGCGGGGTGGAACGGAAAGGACGATTACGTTGGCTCTGCCCACGTTGACCCCCGAGCAGCGCGCCGAGGCGCTCGCCAAGGCAGCCGAGGCGCGCAAGGCCCGGTCCGAACTGCTCGCGTCGATCAAGGCGGGGGACAAGACCATCGCCGACGTGCTCGGCAAGGCGAAGGACGACAAGACCATCGGCAAGACCAAGGTCGCCGCCCTCCTCAAGGCCGTCCCCGGCCTCGGCCAGGTCAAGGTCGCCGCGCTCCTCGAGCAGGCGGGCATCGACCCCGACCGCCGCGCCGCCGGGCTCGGCGAGCGCCAGCGCGCCGCGCTCATCGAGGCGCTCGGCTGATCCAGGACCTAGGTCCTTTTCGCAGGTGGGCACCCCTCTGGGCGCCCACCTGCTGCTTTGCGTGGGCAAGGACACGCACGGGCGCGTGCGCCCGAGCGGGTACCCCGTGGGCATGATGGTGGGCGTGGACGAGACGGCCGAACCGGCCCGGCTGGTGGACCGCTACCAGCCGGGGACTTCCTGCTCGCGGGCCCGGCCGCCACCGTGCACGCCCGCGGCTGCCAGGCCGTCGTCGCCGAGACCGACCCGGACGAGCTGGCGGGCCGGGTGGGCAAGCTGCTGCTCGACACCGGCGCCCCGCTCGCCGTCGGCGCGCTGCCGTTCCTGCCCGGGGTCGCCTCCCACGTCGTCATCCCGCGCTCCGCCGAGCGCGCCGGACCGGCCGCCGCGCCCGCCGCCCGGACCGCCCGCCCGGTCGCCGTCGGACGCCGCCCGGTGCCCGCGGAGGCCGAGTACGAGGCCGCCGTCGCCGCCGCGGTGCGCACGCTGCGTGATGGCTCCGACCTGCGGAAAGTGGTCCTCGCGCGGACGCTGGAGCTGGACTTCGCCGCGCCCGTCGACCTGCCCGCGCTGCTGCCCGGCCTGGTCCGGGCGAACCCGAAGGGCTACACCTTCGCCGCCGAGCTGCCCGGCACGACCCTGGTGGGCGCCACCCCGGAGCTGCTGATGTCGCGCTCGGGGCTGGTCGTCACCGCCAACCCGCTGGCGGGCACGCTGCCCCGGGGCGCGGACCCGGCGGCCGACCGGGCCAACGCCGAGGCGCTGCTGGCGTCGGTGAAGAACCGCGACGAGCACGCCGTCGTCGTGGAGGCCGTGGTGGAGACGCTGCGGCCGTTCTGCACCTCCATCTCGGTGCCCTCGGGGCCGGAGCTGGTCGAGACCCCGACCGTCTGGCACCTGTCGACCCGCGTGGTGGGCACGCTGGCCGACCCGGACGTCTCCTCGCTGCGGCTGGCCGCCGCGCTGCACCCGACCCCCGCGATCTGCGGCACCCCCACCGACCTGGCCCGCAGCGCCATCGGCGAGCTCGAGCCGTTCGACCGCGGCTTCTACAGCGGGGTCGTCGGCTGGTGCGACGCCGCGGGCGACGGCGAGTGGGTCGTGGCGATCCGCTGCGCCGAGGTGTCCGGGTCGTGGATGCGCCTGTTCGCGGGCGCAGGGATCATGCCCGCTTCCGACCCGGCCGCCGAGCTGGCCGAGACGTCAGCGAAATTCGCCACCCTGCTCGGCGCGTTCGGAATCGATCCGGTGTGACAACAATCGGCCTACCGGCCGGTACGGAATTGGCAATATTCGCGTTACAGTCGTGCGATGGGCGCCCCGACGATCATGTCGCCGCTGCCTCCCGAGCTGGCCGCCGTCGCGAAAGGCCAGCTCGAGCGGCTGCCGGTGCTGGCGGATGAACTGGCCGCCGTCCTCCGGGACAAGGAGGAGTTCTACCGGCGGGTGGACGAGAACGCTCCCGCCGAGCTGCGGAAAGTGTGCGAGGTCAACCTCCGCAACGCCTTCGACGCGTTCATCGAATGCCGCGACGTCGATCTCGAATGCGCCCGCAAGACCGCCCGCGCCCAGGCCCGGCTCGGCATCCCGCTGCCCGCGGTGCTGCGCGCGTTCCGGATAGCCGGGACGTTCTCCTACGAGGCCATCGTCGAGCGCGCGATCCCGCCGGGGACGATCACCCCCGAGCAGCTCCTGCCGGTCAGCAACACCATCTGGCGGATCATCGACGCCTACTCCGAGGCCATCGCGACCGCCTACACCGAGGTCGCCGCCGACAACGCGCACTACGACGAGAAGGCGCGCGCCGCGCTGCTCGACAACCTCCTCGAGGGCCGCTTCACCCGCCAGGCCGAGTTCGACGACGCCGCCCGGGGCCTGGGCCTGCCGCCCGCGGGCCGTTCGTCGTGCTCTACGGCGAGGCGGGCGAGCCCGGCCCGTCGACCGTCCTCGACCCGGCGCGCTGGCGCGCGGTGTGGCGGCGCACGGCCGACGCCGAGGTGGGTGTGGTCGTGGTGGCCCGCGCGGTCGACCTGCGCGGCCTGCGCCACACCCTGGACCGCCTCGCCGCGGGCGTCGGCATGAGCCCGCCGGTCTCCGGCCTGAACCTGCTGCCCGCCGCGCTGCGCCGCGCCCAGATCGCCCGCCGCTGCCTCGCCCCCGGCGAACACGGCGCAGCCGCCTTCGGCGACCGTCCACTCACGACACTCGTGGCGGGCGCGACCAAGCTGGCGCGCGAACTGGCCCGCGACGTCCTCGCCGACCTGCTGACCCTGCCCTCGGCCGAACGCGAGGTCCTGCTCAAGACGCTCCAGGTGTGGTTCGCCGAACACGGCTCCGCGAAGGACGCCGCCGAGCGCCTCTTCGTCCACCCCAACACGGTCCGGTACCGCATCCGCCGCATCCAGGAGCTGACCAAGCGCGACCTGGCCGACCCGAGGGGCGCGGCCGAGCTGTACATGGCGATCGAGACGCAGCGCCTCGCCGGGGCCTAGTGCCACTGGGCGGTCGCTTCCACCGGCTCTTCGGCGCCACGCTCGTGTCGGCCATCGGCACCGGCATGCACGCCGCCGCGTTGCCCCTGCTGGTCCTGCAAGGCACCAGCAGCCCGATGGCGTTGAGCCTCGTCGTGGTGGCGGCCGAGATCCCCTGGGTGCTGCTGTCGCTGCACGCCGGTGTCGTGGTGGACCGGCTGGACCGTCGGCGGGTGATGGTGTGGGCCGACTCGGGCCGGTTCGCCGTCCTGGTCGCTCTCGGGGTGCTGATCCTGACCGGGCGGGTGGACCTGCTGTGGCTGGTGCTCGCGGCGTTCCTGCTGGGCGTCGGCCAGGTCTTCTTCGACATCGCCGCCCAGTCGGCCATCCCCGACCTGGTGTCCCGGGACGCGCGGAGCCTGGCGACGGCGAACGGCCGGATCGTCGCGGCGGAGAGCAGCGGGGAGGACTTCGTGGGGCCTCCGCTCGGCTCGGCGCTGTTCGGCGTGTGGAGCGTCCTTCCGTTCGCGGGCAACGCCCTCTCGTTCGCCGCCAGCGGTCTGTTGATCTCCTCGATCCGGGCGGACGGCAGGCCGGGGAAGACGTCCGTAGCTCCGCGCGGGAGCATGTGGGTCGAGATCGTCGGAGGCATCCGGTGGTTGTTCGGGAACCGGACCCTGCGGGCGCTGGCCACGGTTTCCTGTCTCGGCAACGTCGCCGCCACCGCGCAGTTCGCGATGCTCGCGCTGCTGGCCAAGGAGGTCCTCGACCTTCCGGAGTTCGGTTTCGGGCTGCTGCTGACGGCCACCGCGGTCGGCGCGACGCTCGGGGACTGGCCGCCGCGCCCGCGCGGAGGCGGTTCGGCCCCGGCACGGTGATGATCGTGGGCAAAGCCGGGGTGGGCGTGGCCATCCTGGTGCTGGGACTCGTCGCCGAGGTGTGGGTCGCGGGCGCGATGATGGTGGTGACCGGTGCGCTGATGACCGCGGAGAAGGTCGTGGTGAGCACGCTGCGCCAGCAGATCGTGCCTGATGAGCTCCTGGGCAGGGTGCTCTCGTCGAGCAGACTGGTGGTCATGATCGGTGGGCCGGTCGGTGCGGTGCTCGGCGGCGTTCTCGCCAGTGCGTTCGCCGTCCAGGTCCCGTATGTCGTCGCGGGCGGCTTCCTCATCCTGGTGACGCTGTTGTTCTATCCCGTGCTGAACAACCGGGCCCTGGCGAGCGCGACGGACGGGTACTAGCGCGGCTTACGGAACAGCACGTTGTTGATGTAGTGCGGGCCGCCCTGGATGACCTTGCGGAGGTAGCCGCGGCCGTCGACGAGGGGGCGCATGCGGTCCTGGTGCGCGGCGAGGTCGAAGCCCGCGAGGGGCGCCAGCGGCCGTCTTCCAGGATCTCGGCGGTGTAGCCGTGGTCGGCCAGCAGGTCGACGACCTCGTCTACCGGGCTGCGGCGGTACTCCAGTTCGACCAGCAGCACCGGGGACCGTTCCGAGAGGACGGACGCGGCGCCGCGCAGGGCGGCGGCTTCCATGCCCTCGACGTCGAGCTTGATCAGCGACACGTCCGGTGGGGCGATGTGGTCGATCGTCGTGGTCGCGACCGGGACGGCGGAGCCGACCTCGGCGGCCATCGACGCGACGGCCTCCGTGCCGCGGCCGGTGTCCGGGACGTACAGGACGCCCGAGCCCGCGGTGTCGGACACCGCGGCGCGCACGACGTCGACGTTCCCGGGGACGGTGCGGGCCAGGACGTCGGCGACCGCGGGTTGGGCTCGACGGCGACGACCCTCGGCACGCGGCGGGCCAGGGCGCGGGACCACGGGCCGTACCAGGCGCCGATGTCGACCGCGGTGCCGTGCGCGGGGCAGAAGTCGCCCAGCCGGGCCAGTTCCGGCTCGAAGCGGGCGTAGGTCGCCGACAGCGCCGCGGTGACGACGTGGTCCGGCGCCCAGGCCGACAGCTTCGACACCGCCGTGGTGAACACGCCCATCACGCCGACGCTTCCACCAGCGCGGGCTGGTCGAGCAGGATCAGCCTGACCAGTTCGCGGACCTCGCCCGCCAGGCCCGCCCGCGCCGCCAGGCCGACGTCGACCGGCTGCCCGTCCGGGCCGTCGACCGGGACCCGCGCCAGGCAGGGGAAATCCGGCCCGAGCGGTCCGGTGTGGAGCAGGACGTGCAGGTGGCCGACGGCGGGGTCGCGGCGCAGGAGTCTGCTCACCAGCGTGCGCCCCGCCGCCAGGTCGACGACCCGGTGCCCGTGCCGGGACAGCAGGGCGGCGGTGTCCTCGATCGCGGTGCGCGTCCCCAGGGGCGCGCGGGCGACGGCGTGGTGCACTCCGATGCGCAGCGGCACGGCGGCTCCCTTCTGTGGCAGGGCAACATCTTCGACCGGGTCCCGTTGTTCCGGGGGACAGTCCGCGTTGTCGTTTTAGGCCGAACGGCCGCACGGGCTGCGCTGATCGGCCCGTTCGCGGCGCACGGATCGGGGGAGCGGCCATTTCGTGATCCCGGTCACCCTTGCGGCGGCTTCGGCCGCGATTACCGTTGAGTAATCGGGGGTCATTGTGACCTGCGTCTCAGTTGGAGGACAGTTGCGCCGCATCCTGGGCTTCGCCCTGCTGTTCATCGGGGTGTTCGCGGTCGTGCTCGGCGTGCTGCTGCGGAGCTGGGCGTACCCCGCGCTCGCCAAGGCCCCGGCGGACATCGACACCACGTCCGTCGCGGTCGGCAAGGACGTGACCGCGCTGCTGATCCTCCGCGAGAACGGCGTGCCCAGTCCCCAGGTGCGCACCGGGCTCAACCTCACCTCGGTCCGCCACGTGGTCGGCGACCTGCGCGCCCCCGAGGTGGAGGAGGGCGGGGACACCGCCGCCTGGATCGAGAGCAACCGAGTCACCGACGACGCCACCGGCACCGTCGTGTCGGCCAGCGTCCGCGAGGTGTGCCTGGACCGCGCCACGAACATGGGCGTCACGCCGTGCTCCGTCCAGTTCGTCGACGACCAGGGCAAGCGCGACGAGACCGTCAACCAGCCCGGCCTGAGCCTGAAGTTCCCGTTCGGCACCGAGAAGCGCGACTACCCGATGTTCGACGTCGCGCTGCGCGCCCCGGCGGACGCCCGGTTCGAGGCCGAGGAGGAGGTCGACGGCGTCCCCGTCTACCGCTTCGTGCAGGTGATCCCGCGCACCAAGATCGGTGAGCGCGAGGTGCCCGCCGCGCTGCTGGGCAAGTCCGGCGGCATGGTGCGCGCCGACCTGTACTACGAGAACCGGCGCACGATGTGGGTCGAGCCGGTGACCGGCGCGATCATCGACGGGCGCGAGGAGCGCAAGCAGGAGCTGCGCACGTTCGACCAGCAGCCCGGTCAGGGCACGCTGGTCTTCGACGGCACCCTGGAGTTCGACGACAAGACCGTCGCCTCGAACGTCTCGGCCGCGGTCGAGAACAAGTCGGGGCTGTGGCTGCTCACCACGTTCCCCCTCATCCTCTGGATCGCGGGCGGCACCCTGATCGTGGTCGGGCTGGGGCTGCTCCTGCTGGCGCAGGGCAGGTCCGGGGGCAGCCGCAGCTCCGGCTCCCAGCAGCAGTGGGGCGAGCCCGCGGTGGTGCGCTAGCGCTTGCGCAGCACCATGACCAGGTTCCACGACACGACCTCGCGCAGACCCGGGACGCGCACCACCCACTGGGCCCACCAGGGGTGGTAGCGCGGCACGGCGCGCACCAGCGTCGCCGTCGGGCAGGCCCGCGCCCAGCGCAGCGCCTGCCCGATGGTGATCGGGAACAGGCTCTCGCCGAACTTGTTCTTGGGCTCGCGACCATTCCGGCGCCGATAGCGGGCGCGGGCGTACCGGCCGCCGAGGTAATGCCAGGGCGCGGTCTCGTGGCCGCCCCACGGTGAATACCAGGGCGTGAAGGAAACGAATACCGTGCCGCCGGGCTTCGTCACCCGGACCATCTCGTCGAGCATCCGGTCCGGGTCGGAAACGTGTTCGAGCACATTCGACGAGTAGCAGACGTCGACGCCGCCGTCGCGCACCGGCAGGGCCGTCCCGCTCGCCCTGATCATGCCCTCGGCGGGCGCCCCGCGGGCCGAGAGTTCCCCGACGTCGGGGTCCAAGCCCAGGTAGACGGCACCCTCGCCGCGGAAGGCGTCGGCGAAGTAGCCCGGGCCGCCGCCGACGTCGAGCACCGTGCTGCCCTCGAGCGGCGCGTATTCGGCGAGCTGGCGGACCGAATCACCGGCCAGCACCCGGTAGAAGTGATCGGGATCGGACTGCTCCCGCAGGAATGCGCGGAACAGCCGGACGGACCGGGCCAGCGTGGCCTTTTCCCGGGTTTTCGTGAGCGTCATGGGGTTCACTTCCACTGGCGCGCGATCTAGTCTGTACCCATCGGTAACCTAGCACTTTCGCCGACGGCGTGGAGTTCTCCAGTGCGATCGGAAAAACGGCTTCGGGTGCTGCTGCTCAACTGGCGCGACACCGGCCACCCCGAGGGCGGCGGCTCGGAGCGCTACGTCGAGCGTGTCGCGCAGGGCCTCGCCGCGCGCGGCTACCGCGTCACCATCCAGTGCGCGGCGTACTCCGGCGCGGAGTTCGGCGAGTGGGTGTCGGGCGTGCGGTTCCGCAGGCGCGGGCACCGGCTGTCGGTGTACCCGCTGGCGCTGCTGTCGGTGCTGCGGCACCGGCCCGACGTCATCGTGGACGTGCAGAACGGCATGCCGTTCTTCGCGAAGCTCGTCGCGCGCTGCCCGGTCCTGGTGCTGGTGCACCACGTCCACCGCGAGCAGTGGACCTCCGCGGTCGGGCCGTGGGCCGGGCGGCTGGGCTGGTGGATCGAGTCGTGGCTCGCGCCGCGCGTGCACCGGAAGTGCCGCTACGTCGCGGTTTCCGAGGTGACCCGGCGCGAGCTGGTCGAGCTGGGGATCGCCGCGGACCGCACGTCGGTCGTGCCCAACGGGCTCGACGCCGTCCCGCGCACGCGCGCCTCCCGCGCCGCGGAGCCGACGCTGGTCGCGGTGAGCAGACTGGTGCCGCACAAGCGGATCGAGCACGCCATCGACGTGCTGGTCCGGCTGCGGGAGCGCTGGCCGTCGCTGCGGTTGGAGGTCGTCGGCACCGGCTGGTGGCTGGACCGGCTGCGCGACTACGCCCGCGAGCGCGGGGTCGCCGACCGGGTCGTGCTGCACGGCTGGGTGGACGAGCAGCGCAAGCACGAGATCCTGGCCCGGTCGTGGGTGCACCTGTGCCCGTCGGTCAAGGAGGGCTGGGGCATCGCGATCATCGAGGCCGCCGCGCACGGCGTGCCGTCGGTGGCGTACCGCGCGGCGGGCGGCGTCGCGGAGTCCATCGTGGACGGTGAGACCGGCTTGCTGGCCGAGGACTTCGAGGAGTTCAGCGCACACGTGGAGCGCCTGCTGGCCGAGCGCGGCGAGCGGGTGGCGCTGGGGCGGGCCGGGCAGCGGCGGGCGCGGCGGCTGGACTGGGACAGCACGGTCGCGGGATTCGAGTCCGCGCTGCGCCAGGCCGGGTTGGACTAGGGCTTGCCGTAGTCGACGGCGGTGCGCGTGTCGCGCGCCTCGACGCCGAACTCGACGCCCTTGTCCGGCGCCTTGGCCGAGACGAGCGCGAAGGTGGTGCCGGTGGCCGCTGCCCCGCCGACGATGACGGCCGCGACGGCTCCGACGATCAGCTTGACCACCTGGTTACTCCTCTTGTCTGCCCCGACGGCTGGGCGTCAATCTACCGTTCGGTAATACCACCCACAATAGTGCGCCGCCGATGAGCACGAGGGCGGCGAAGTCCGCTGCCAGCACCGGAAGCGCGGGCGCTCCGCGCGCGGGCCGGTCCTGGTGGTCGGGTACCCGGTAGAGCGTCAGCCAGGGGCCGGAGTGCACCTGCTCCAACCGGCCCAGCAGGGCCGCGTCGACCGGTCCGGGCGTGCCGTGCTCGACCAGCACCCAGCCGATCCCGTGCCGCCCGGGGGATTCCGGCAGGGTCGCGCGGATCTCGGCCATCCGGCGGTCCTCGCCCGCGACGGGTCGACCTCCGACGTACAGGGTGTCGTCGATGACGACCGGCCGCGGCAGGTACCGGGGCGCGGGGTCGAGCTGCGTGCGGTCGTCGTTCCAGGCGAACCGCCGGAAAGCGGACAGCGGCAGGGCGAGCACGTCACCGGGGCGCGGGTCCTCGGCGAGGACCGCCGCGACGCGGTCCCAGTCGTCCGGATAGGACACCGGGGCCAGGCGTCCCCAGCCGCCCCAGGCCAGGTCGGGCAGCACGGCGATCGGGAACACCGCGGCGGCGAGCACGACCGCCCGGCCAGCCCGCTCGACGGCCAGCGCGACGCCGAGGGCCAGCGGCAGCGCCCACCACGCCGTCCACTTCTGCGCGTCGCGCAGCAGGCCCGCGCCCGGCACGGTCTCCAGCAGCCAGCGCAGCACGTCCGCGCCCCACGGCAGGCTCGCCAGGCTCGCCAGCAGCACACCGACCGCGCCCAGGGCGATCGGCGCGGTGGTGCCCCAGCGGGCGGCCAGCGTCCGCAGGCCGTAGAGGGCGACGGCGACGACGACGAGGGTCAGCACGGGCAGCGCGGGGTTCTCCCGGCTGTCGGGCACGGCGTCGCCGTTCCACACCCCGCCCAGCCCCAGGACGCTCAGCACCGGGCCGCCCCAGTTCTCCGCCCGCGCCCCGAACAGCGCGATGCCCGCCGGATCGGACAGGCCGCCGCCGGGGTGCAGCACGGACGGGACCAGCCATGGCGCGTTGAGCACCGCGGCGACCAGCGCGACCGGCCCGGCGCCCCGCCTGCCCGCGCACGCGAACGCGACGCCCGCGGCCAGGACGCCGCCGGTCGGGGTGAGCGCGGCGGGCGCGAAGGCGAGCACCAGCGGCGCGATGTTCCGGTGCTCGCGCAGGCGCAGGCCGCGGCGGCGACCCAGGGGAGGGCGGCGTAGGCCAGCAGCAGCGACCAGTGGCCGAGGAACAGGCGCTCGGCGACGTAGGCGGACCAGCCGTAGAACACCGCGGCGACGATCCGGACCCCGGTGGAGCCGGTCGGGACGAGCCTGCCCGCGCCGTACGCCGCGCCGAACAGCGCGGCGGCGAGCGCGAGCTTCTGGACGATGTCGCCCGGCACAACCGCCGTTGTCGCGGCCACCACCGCGTCGACGGGGACCGCCCTGGGCAGCGTCGAGCCGAGGCCGAGCGCGTCCGGGGTGAGCCACTGCCGGGGCGTGAAGACCATGTCGTAGACGAGGACGAACCCGCGGCCGAGCAGCGGGGCCAGCACGGCGAGCGCCAGCCCGGCGGACACCGCGGGCAGCACCCAGCGGGTCGGGGTCGCCATCGCCGTCTGGTTCCTTCCTGCGCGGGGGCGGCTACAGTCCGGCCAAGTTACCGCGCGGTAATCCGCACCGGGAGACCTCGTTGCCGCAACCCCGCACCGCCCCGGCCCGCCGCCGGGTGCAGGCCCTGCTCGTGTCGGTCGCCCTGGCGGGCAACAACGCCGCGAGCTACCTGCTGACCGCGATCGCGGCCCGCGCGCTCTCGCCCGCGGTGTTCGGCGAACTCGGCGCGCTGCTCGCGCTCATGGTGGTGGGCGTGGTCCCCGCCATGGGCCTGCAGACCGTCGTGGCGCTGCGCGTCGCGCGCGGGACGACGTCGCTGGGCCGGGTGCTGGCGCTGGGGCTGACCACGACCACCGCGGTCACCGCGTGCGCGGTCGCCCTGTCGCCGGTCGTCGTGGTCGTGCTGCACCTCGACGGCATCGGGCAGGCGCTGTGGCTGGCCGCGTCGCTGGCGCCGCTGTCGCTGCTGGGCCTTTTCCACGGCATCCTCCAGGGCGCCGACCGCTTCCACCGGCTGGCCGGGATGATCGGCCTGGAGGCGCTGGGCAAGGCGGGCGGCGGGCTCGCGGGCCTGGCGCTGGTCGGGACCACCGGCGGGACGATCGCGGGCGTGGTGATCGGGTCGACCGCCGTCGCCGCGATCGGCTGGGTGGCGTGCGGCTCGCCCCGGCCCGCGAAGCGCTCGCGCGGCGAGCTGGGCGCGGTCATGCACGCCGCGCAGGCGATGCTCGCGCTGGTCCTGCTGGTGAACCTGGACTTGGTGCTGGCCCGGTACTTCCTGACCGCGCCGGAGGCGGGGAGTACGCGATCGGCGCGACGCTGACCAAGGTCGCGTACTGGCTCCCGTCGGCCGTCGGCGTGCTCGTGCTGCCCCGGCTGGCCGACCCCGGCGACCGCGCCCGCACCGTGCGCGTCGCGCTGGCGGTGTGCGCGGGGCTGGACGCGCTGGTGGTGGTCGGGGCCGCGGTGTTCGGCCCGCAGCTGGCCGCCCTGATCGGCGGGGCGCAGTACGCGGGCGCCGACCTGCCGATGTGGCGGTTCGCGCTGGTCGGCAGCCTCCTCGCGCTGGTGCAGATCCTGCTGTTCTCCCGGATCGCGCACGGCGACCGGCGCTCCGCCGCGCTGATCTGGCTGGCCGTGGTGGCCGAGGTCGCGCTGGTGGCGGGCGGCCTGCGGTGGGGCGTCGGGTCGGTGGTCGCCGCGGCGGTCATCGCCACCGGGCTGCTCGCCCTCGCGGGGCTGCGGTCGAGGCGCGGAGCTTTGTCCGCGGGCACAACGAGGATTGTGTCCGGGCCAACGCGGGCCGCGGGTAGGTTCGCCGGGATGAGCTTCGACGAGGTGCGGCGCGACTGGACGCTGCTGGGCGAGCGCGACCCGCTGTGGGCGGTCTACGTCGCGCCGGGCACGCGCGGCGGCCGGTGGGACGTCGAGGAGTTCCTCGCGCTCGGCCGGTCCGACGTCGCCGCCACCCGGTCCTGGCTGGCCGAGCTGGGCCGCCCGACCTCCTGGACCCGGGCCCTCGACTTCGGCTGCGGCGCCGGACGGCTCTCGCAAGCGCTTGCCGAGCACGCGGACAGCGTCGTCGGGGTGGACGTGTCCGCGCCCATGCTGGCCACCGCGCGGTCGCTGGACCGCTCGGGCGGGCGCTGCGACTTCGTCCTCAACGAGGCCCCCGACCTGCGGCGCTTCGCCGACGGCGAGTTCGACCTGGTCTACACCGCGCTGGTGCTGCAACACCTGCCCGCCGACGTCGTCGAGGGCTACCTGGCCGAGTTCGTCCGCGTGCTGGCCCCCGGCGGCACGGCCGTCCTGCACTGCTCGACCAGTCCGCTGTGGACGGTCAAGGGGATGATCTGGCGGTTCGCCCCGGCCCGGCTCATCGGCCTGGGTCAGCGCCTCTTCCTCCGCTACCCCGCGCCCATGCGCATGACCGCGATGCCGCAGCGCCGCGTCGTCGACCTCATCCGGGCAGCGGGCGGATCCGTGGAAGCCATCCAGTCGGTGGATGACCGGTCAACCCACTGGAGGCTGTCCACATATGTGATCACCCGCCCCTGACAGCTGCCCGCCTGTTGCTCGGCGTCCACATATGTGGACGCGGGTCAGCGGGCTGGCACGCGTCCAGCGAGCTAGTACGGGTCCACCTGGCTAGTACGGGTCCACCGGGCTGTCGTGGCCCAGCAGGCGGGCGAGGGGGCGCAAGCGCAGGCGCAGCAGGACCTTCAGGACGACGTTGCGCAGGAACCAGGGCAGCTCCGCGACCAGGCGCAGGCGGTCGGCGCGGGTCGGGCGGGTGACGGTGAAGCGGGCCAGCGAGCCGACCCGGTCGCGGTAGGCCAGGCGGGAGCCCGGGAGCACCTTGGCGACCGTCCCGCTGGTGACGCCGATCGACGAGAAGCAGTCGTGCACGAGGACGTCGGCCTCGCCCGGCAGGAACGCCGACCAGCGCAGGTCGTCGGTGTAGGTCCAGTAGTCGTGCTTGCCGTCGATGAACAGCAGGTCCGCGGGCCGGTCCCAGGTCGGCCGCACCTTCGTGCTGTAGCCGACGACCAGCTCCACCACGTCGTCGAGACCCTGCTCGGCCATGTTCGCCTCGAACGCCGCCCGGGTGCGCTGGCCGCCGAACGGCGGGCCCTCCAGGAACGGGTCGATCGCCACCACGCGCGCGCCGACGCGGCGCGCGGCGTGCCCCAGCACGACCGTGGACCGGCCCTGGTGGCTGCCGATCTCGACCACCGTGGCGCCCGGCCGCAGCCGCAGCACCGCGTCCCACAGCGCGCGGCCCTGGTCCCGGGTCGTCCACCCGGGGATCGCGTCCGCGCTCGACCAGACCCGCTCGAAGCTGTCGCCCATCGCCACCAACCTGTTCCGGCCCCGCCCAAGCGCAGCGATGTCTACCGATTGGTAACCGGGTTTGGCAAGATGCGCGCATCCGACCGGAGGTGAGCTGTGCTGCTCGACGAACCCGCTGTCGCCGAGCCACCGGCGCTGCCGAGGACGCCGCTGCGGCTCGGTCTCGTCGCCGCGGCCATCGGGCTCGCCGCGGTCGCCGTGCACGCGGTCACCGTGCTGCAGGGGTACTTCTGGCAGGACGACTTCGTCATCGTCCAGCGGGCCGCCGCGGCCGCGCCGTACGACCCGGCGTACCTGTTCCAGGACTACAACGGCCACCTCGCCCCCGGGATGTTCCTGCTGGCCTGGCTGGTCACCGCGATCGCGCCGCTGAGCCACGCGCTCGCCGCGGTCCCGCTGCTGGTGGCGCACGCGGGCGCGCTGCTCGCGTTCTGGCGGCTGCTGGTCGGCTGCTTCGGCGCGCGCCGCGCGCTGCTCGTGCCGTTCACCCTGTTCGCGTTGAGCCCGATCGTCCTGTTCACCACGCTGTGGTGGGCGTTCGCGATCCAGATGACCCCGCTGCTGCTGGCGATGGCCGCCACCCTCGACTGCCACGTCCGGTACCTGCGCACCCGCAGGCTGGGGTACGCCGTGGGCGCGGTGCTCTGGCTGCTGCTGGGCCTGGCGTTCTACGAGAAGGCGATCCTCGTCCCCGCGCTGCTGTTCGCCGTCACCGTGCTGCTGGGCTCCGGCCCGGTCGCGGCGTTCACCGCGCACCGCAGGCTGTGGTTGGCGTACGGCCTGCTGATCGTCCTGTACGCCGTCGTGTACCTGTCGGCCACGTCGAGCCCGCCCGCGCCGCCGCAGACCGAGGTGCCCGATACCGCCGAGTACGTCCGCCGCGCCCTGCTCGACACGTTCCTGCCCGGCCTGTTCGGCGGGCCGTGGCCCGCGTCGGCGACCGGGATGACCTGGCCGGAACCGGCGATGGCCGTCCGGATCGCGGTCGCGGTGGCCGCGCTGGCGCTGCTGGTCGGCGGCATCGTCGTGTCCCGCAAGCGCGCCGCGCTCGCGTGGCTGGCGCTCGGCGGGTACCTGGCCGTCGACCTGACCCTGGTCGCGCTCAACCGGTTGCCGCAGTTCGGGGTGCTGATCGGCAACGACCCGCGCTTCCTCGCCGACGCCGTGCCCGTCGCGGTGCTGATGGGGGCCTTCGCGTTCCTGCCGCCCGCCGGTCGGCCCGGCCGGGTCCGCGGCGACGCGCCCGTCACCGCGCTGACCGCCATGGTCGCGCTGAGCGCGGTGTTCAGCGTCTTCTCCCTCGCCCCCGCCGTGCGCTTCGAGGAGGGCCGCGCGTACGTCGCGGCTGTGCGGGGCGCGCTGGCCGCCGACCCCGACCTGCCGGTGTACGACGCGCGGGTGCCCGAGCACATGATGGTCGCGTGGGGCTTCGGGCAGGAGGCGCTGCTGTCGAGGTTCACCCCGCTGCTGGCGGTCGGCGCCCGGTTCGACGAGCCCGCGGAGTCCGTCTACCTGGTCGACGGCGCGGGCACCCCCAAGAAGGTCGAGCACCTGCGCTGGACCGTCGACGGCGAGCCCGGGCCCGTCAAGGACTGCGGGTACGCCGTCACCGGCGAGGTGGTCGGCGTCCCGCTGGCCACGCCCGTGCGCGGCAAGCACGTGCTGCGCATCGGCTACTACACCGCCGACGCCGGTGAGCTGGCGGTGACCGCCGCGGGCGTCGAGCAGCTCGTGCGCGTCGAGGCCGGGGTGCACCGGATCGACCTCGTCGTCAGCGGCTCGTTCAGCCGGGTCGACCTGCGCCGCACCACGCCCGGGTCGCCGGTGTGCGCCGTGACCGTCCAAGTGGGACAGCCGTGGGTCGGTTGACCCGCTCGGCCCACCGGCGCCCGGTCGCGCCGCACCGCAATCCCACGGTCGTCGGCATGGCCGTGCTCGTGCTGATCGCGTTCCTGCAGCGGCCGGGCCGGACCACGTTCGACACCAAGCTCGACCTCGTCGTCGACCCGGCGGGCTTCCTCGCCCGCGCCCTGCACCTGTGGAACCCGCAGTCGACGGCGGGCGAGATCCAGAACCAGGCGTACGGCTACCTGTTCCCGATGGGCCCGTTCTTCACGGTGTGCCAGACCGTCGGGCTGCCGCCGTGGATCGCGCAGCGCCTGTGGTGCGCCCTGCTGCTGTGCCTGGCCTTCGGCGGCATGCTCGCGCTGGCCCGCGCCCTGCGCGTGGGCAACCCGGTCGCCCAGTTCGTCGGGGCGTTCGCGTACGCGCTCGCGCCGCGCATGCTCACCGAGATCGGCCCGATCTCCGCGGAGATGCTGCCCGCGGTCATGCTGCCGTGGATCATGCTGCCGCTGGTGCGCGCCGACCGCATCGGCTCGCCGCGGCGCGCGGCCGGGCTGTCCGCGCTGGCCGTGCTGTGCGTCGGCGGGGTCAACGGCGCGATGGTCGTCATGGCGCTGGTGCTGCCCGGGCTGTGGCTGCTGACCCGCCGCTGGACCCGCGCGCACGCCGCGCTCGTCGGCTGGTGGTGCGGGTTCGTCATCGCGGTGTGCCTGTGGTGGATCATCCCGCTGCTGCTGCTCGGCCAGTACAGCCTGCCGTTCCTGGACTACATCGAGTCCTCGGCCAACACCACCGCGCCGGTGTCGCTGTTCCAGGCGTTGCGCGGCACCAACCAGTGGGTCGCGTACGTCGTGCAGGGCGAGCCGTGGTGGCCGTCGGGGTTCCTGCTGATCGACCACCCGGTGCTGATGCTCGCCACCGGCCTGGTCGCCGCCGTCGGCCTGTACGGGCTGGCGCTGCGCGGGTTGCCCGAGCGGCGGTTCCTGGTGCTGGCCGTGGTCACCGCGGTGACGCTGCTGAGCATCGGGTACGTCGGCACGCTCGACAGCCCGTTCGCGTCGGCCGTCCGCGGCCTGCTCGACGGTCCGCTCGCGCCGCTGCGCAACGTCCACAAGTTCGAGCCGGTGCTGCGGCTGCCGCTGGTGCTGGCGTTCATGCACGCGGTCTCCGCGCGCGGCGTGGCGACCCGCAAGGTGCGGACGCTGGTCGCCGCCGGTCTGGTCGTGGTGGTCGCCGCGCCCGCGTGGCTGCTGACCCTGCGCCCGGGCCCCGGCTGGGACGAGATCCCGCCGCACTGGTCCGAGGCGCTGGACTGGGTCGCCGCGCAGGACCCGCACGCGCGCACGCTGCTGCTGCCCGCGACGTCGTTCGGCGAGTACACCTGGGGCCGCACGGTCGACGAGCCCGCGCAGGCGCTGTCGACGGCGCCGTGGGCGGTGCGCGGGCAGATCCCGCTGGGCTCGGAGGGCAACACCCGGGTCATGGACGCGGTGTCCGACGCGGTCGGCTCCGGCCGGGGCTCACCCGGCCTCGCGGGCTTCCTCGCCCGCTCCGGGCACCGGTTCCTGCTGCTGCGCAACGACATCGACCGCACCGCGCCGGGCACGCCGCCGGTCACCCTGCTGCGGGCCGGGCTCGCGGCGTCGCCCGGGATCAGCCGGGTGGCGGCGTTCGGGCCCGGCGTCGACCCGGGCGCCCTGCCCGGTGGGTCCGATGTGGACAGCCAGGCGGTGCACGCCATCGAGGTGTACCAGGTGTCGGGGTCGGTGCCGCGCGCCCGCGCGGTGGTCGAGGCCGACGTCCCCACGGTGGCGGGCGGCCCGGAGTCGCTGCTGCCGCTGCTCGACGCGGGCGTCCTCGACGCGCGCACCCCCGCCGTCCTCGCGGGCGACGGTGGCGGCGGCGGTCCGGTGGTGGGCACGGACGGCCTGCGCAGGCGCGAGCGCGACGTCGGGTCGGTGCACGACAACCTGAGCCAGACGATGACCGCGGCCGAGCCGGGCAGGCTGCCGCGGCCGTCGCTGGACCTGCTGCCGTTCCAGACCGGGCAGACGGTGGCGGTGCACCGCGGCATCCGCGGCGTCACGGCGTCCTCCTCGACGGCCTTCGCCGACGCGGTCGGCGCGAGCGACCCGTCCCACCAGCCCTTCGCCGCCGTCGACGGCGACCCGTCCACGGCGTGGCACTCCTCGACGTACACCGGCCCGGCGGGGCAGTGGCTCGAGGTCGAGCTGGACACCCCGCGCCCGGTCGACGCCGTGTCCCTGGAGACGGTGTCCGACCTGGCCCTCGGCTGGGGCGTCACCCGGGTCCGCATCACCACCGACGGCGGCTCGGTCGACCACGACGTCCGGTCCGGCGCGAACCGGCTGACCACGGCGGGCGGGCTCACCAGCCGGGTCCGGGTCACGGTGCTGGCGGTCGCGGGGGAGCGGACGACGGGCAACGTGGGCATCGCGGAGCTGGTGGTCCCCGGGGTGGTGGCGGAGCGCGCGCTGAAGGTCCCCGGGGCGGGCACCGGGTTCGCCTTCACCCGCGGGCCGCTGCCGCGCTACCCCTGCGTGACCGAGGACGGCGTGCCCCGCTGCGACCGCGCCCTGGCGCGGACCGGTGAGGAGCCCGCGGGCATCCACCGCCTGTTCTCCACCTCGTCGTACGGGACCTACGAGGTCGGCGGGACCGTGCTGCCGCGGCCGGGCGGGTCGGCGCCGCTGGGCGTGGTGACCGCGTCGTCGTCGCTGGGCGGCGACCCCGCGGTCGGCGCGGTGGCGGCGGTGGACGACTCGGTGTCGTCGACCTGGGTGGCGGGCTTCGGCGACAAGCGCCCCACCTTGCGCTTCGCCTGGCCCTCCCCGCAGGACCTGACCCGCCTGCGCGTGACGACCGACCCGCGCGCGGCGGCCCGCCCGGCGGAGGTCGACATCATCACCGACGCGGGCCGGGAGCGGGTGGCGCTGGGGCGCTTGGGCGAGGTGGAGCTGGCGGTCCGGACGTCGTTCCTGGAGCTGGTGTTCGTCCCGCGGACGCGGACGCGGCGGTCGGGGTGAGCGACTTGGAGCTGACCGGCGCGGACCTGCCCGCGGTGTCCCCGTCGACCCCGTTCGCCCAGCCCTGCGGGGCGGGCCCGCCGGTGTTCCTGGACGGCAAGCGGTACGAGACGTCGGTCGCGGGGACGTACGGCGACGTCGTCGAGCACCGCCCGCTGCCGGTGGAGCTGTGCTGGCCGGACCTGGAGCTGGCCGCGGGCGACCACGAGCTGAAGACCACCCCGTCGTCGTCGTTCGTCGTGCAGGACCTGTGGCTGCTGCGCGCTCCGGTGCCGACGCCGCGGTCGCGGGACGTGCGGGTGCTGTCGTGGGACGCGACGTCCCGCTCGCTGTCGGTGGACGGCGGACCGGTGTCGGTGCTGTCCATCCCGGAGAACGCCAACCCCGGCTGGGTCGCCACGGTCGACGGGCGCGTGCTGGAGCGGACCCGGGTCGACGGGTGGCAGCAGGCGTGGCGGTTGCCCGCCGGGGGTCCGGTGGAGGTCCGCCTGGACTTCGTGCCGGACCGCCAGTACCGCTTCGGCCTCCTGGTGGGCGGCTTGGCGGTCCTGGCGGCCCTGCTGACGATCGCCCTGCCGGTCCGCCGACGGGCGGCGCTCGACACCGCGCCCGGCGGCAGCCGCGCCACCCAGATCGCCCTGGCGGCCCTGGTCGCGGTGCTCGGCGGCATGCCCGCCGTGATCGCGCTCCTGACCTGCCTGCTCGCCCGGGCCCTCTGGCGCCCGGCCCCGAGGTGGATCGCCCTGGTAGGCGGGGCCACGGCGGCCGGGGCGGCCTTCATCGGGCGGCTCGCCGGGCAGGGCCAGGACTGGGCCTACGCGTGGCCAGCCCAAGGCGCGCTGCTCCTGGCCGTCGCCGCCGTGGTGGCGGCCTGCCTGGACTGGCCGGTGCGGGACGACCCGGCCGAGGAACCGGCCTGACCGCCGACCGGGCTGGTCAGCTCGGCGAAGTCCGAGTCCCGGTACTCCTCCGCCAGGCGGCTCCCGGCCGCGGCCTCCTCACGCCCCCGCAGCTCCACCCGGCGGATCTTGCCCGAGATGGTCTTCGGCAGGTCGGCGAACTCCAGGCGGCGGACGCGCAGGTACGGGGCCAGGTGCTCGCGGGCGTGGCGGAGGATCTCCAGGGCCGTCGCGGGCCCGGGCGCCCAGCCGGGGGCCAGGGACACGTACGCCTTGGGCACCGCCAGGCGCAGGTCGTCCGGGGCCGGGACCACCGCGGCCTCCAGCACCGCCGGGTGCTCCACCAGGACGCTCTCCAGCTCGAACGGCGACACCTTGTAGTCCGACGCCTTGAACACGTCGTCCGTGCGCCCCACGTACGTCAGGTAGCCGTCCGCGTCGAGCGAGGCCACGTCGCCGGTGTGGTAGTAGCCGCCCGCGCGGACCTCGGCGTCGCGGACCGGGTCGTCGCGGTAGCCGGTCATCAGGGACGGGGCGGTCAGCTCCAGGCAGAGTTCGCCCTCGGTGTCGGTCGGCTCGCCGGTCACCGGGTCGACCAGGACCACGGGGACGCCGGGCAGCGGGCGGCCCATCGAGCCCGGCTTCAGGGGCGCGCCCGGGGGTTGCCGACCTGCGCGGTGGTCTCGGTCTGCCCGAAGCCGTCGCGCAGGGTCAGGCCCCACTGGGCCCGGACCTGGTCGATGACCTCCGGGTTCAGCGGCTCACCCGCCGACACGACCTCGCGCAGCGCGCCCGGGCCGCCGGACAGGTCGGCTTTGATCAGCATGCGCCACACCGTCGGCGGGGCGCACAGCGTGGTGACGCCCGCGCGGCGGACCTGCGCGAGCAGGGCGGCGGGGTCGAAGCGGGTGTAGTTGTGGACGAAGATCGTCGCCTCGGCGATCCACGGGACGAAGAACGAACTCCACGCGTGCTTCGCCCAGCCCGGGGAGCTGATGTTCAGGTGCACGTCGCCCGGCCGCACCCCGATCCAGTACAAAGTGGACAGGTGGCCGACCGGGTACGACACCTGCGTGTGCTCGACCAGCTTCGGCCGGTTCGTCGTCCCCGACGTGAAGTAGAACAGCAGCGGGTCGCTCGGCTCGGTCACCGCCGTGAACCGGCGCGGCTGCACCGCATCGGCCTCCGCGTAGTCGACCCAGCCCGGCGCGGACCCCCCGACGACGATCCCCGTGACCCCGGAGAACTTCCCGGTGTCACCGGCGTTGGCGATCACGAACCGCGCCCCGGAGCGGGCGATGCGGTCGGACAGGTCCGCCGCGCCCAGGGCCGTGGTCGACGGGACGACGACCGCGCCGAGCTTCATCAGCGCCAGCATCGACTCCCACAGCTCGACCTGGTTGCCCAGCATCAGCACCACCGGGTCGCCCTTGCCGACGCCGAGCCCGGAGAGCCACGCCGCCACCCTGTCCGACCGCGTCGCCAGCTCGTCGTAGGTGTACTTGGCCTCCGACCCGTCCTCCTCGACGATCCACAGCGCGACCCGGTCGTTGCCGCGGGCGATGGCGTCGAACCAGTCGACCGCCCAGTTGAAGCGGCCCGGGAACTCGGGCCAGGCGAACGCCGCCCGGGCCGCCGCGTGGTCCGCGCGGTGGGCGAGCAGCAGGTCGCGGGCGGCGCGGTAGATCTCGGTGGACGTCATCGGGGCTCCTTCCGGGCTCGCCGACACAGGGTGGTCGCGCCCGCCCGGGCCCGACCACCCCGGAAGTGGGTAGGACCATCGACTCCCCGCCCCGCGCGACGTACGGTGTCCCAATCGACGCCGAGGAGCGGGCCGATGACGGAGTTGCTGCGTCCCGACGACCGCGCCGTGCTGCGCGCGGGCCTGCGCGCGCTGCGCCAGGCCGGGCTGCCGGTCGCCTTCGCCGGCGAGGTGTCCGCCAGCCGCCTGCGGCTGGTCGAGTTCTCCGGGACCCGCACCACCGGGCTGCACAACCTCGAGGTGCACCCCGGCACCGGGCTCGGCGGGCGGGTCGTCGTGCAGGGCCGACCGGCGGGCGTCACCGACTACGGGTCCGCGCGCACCATCACCCACGACTACGACCGCCCGGTCCTCGCCGAGGGCCTGTCCTCCATCCTCGCCGTCCCGATCCAGGCGGGCGGGCGCTGCCGCGCGGTCCTCTACGGCGCCCTGCGCCAGCCGTTGGCGTTCGGCGACCGCATGTGGGACCAGCTCATCGCGGCGGGCAGGCGCATCTCCCACGAGTTCGCCGTCCGCGACGAGGTCGACAGCCGCCTCGCCCTGGCGGGCTCGCTCGCCTCGGTCCGGCCCGTCGAACCGGCGAGCGCGGCGACGCTGGAGGAGCTGCGGTCCGTCCACTCCGAACTGCGCGCGATCGCGGGCGCCCTGGCCGACCCGGCGCTGCAGGACCGCGTCTACGCCGCCGCCCAGCGCCTCGCCGACCTCGGCGGCCATCCCGGGACGGCGGCGCCCGCGGTGAAGCTGTCCGCCCGCGAGACCGACGTCCTCGCCCAGGTCGCCCTCGGCTGCACCAACGCCGAGGTCGCCGACCGGCTGTCGCTGTCCCGCGAGACGGTCAAGGCGTACCTCCAGTCCGCCATGCGCAAGCTGGACGCGCGCACCCGCCACGAGGCCGTCGTCCGCGCCCGCCGCGAGATGCTCCTGCCCTGAGTACCCCTTTCCGGGGTAGTCCCCCCGGCGCGGCGTCGCTCACACTCCCTGCCACTTGCCGCTCAAGGGAGAGCCACATGAGCACGACGACACCCATGCGCCGCGTCGCACTCGCCAGTTGCGCGGGGACCACGATCGAGTTCTACGACTTCTTCATCTACGGCACCGCCGCCGCGCTGGTGTTCCCGAAGGTGTTCTTCCCCGCGCTCGGCGAGGCAGCGGGCACCGTGGCCTCGTTCGCGACGTTCGCCGTGGCGTTCGGGGCGCGCCCGCTCGGCGCCGTCCTCTTCGGCCACTTCGGGGACCGGCTGGGGCGGAAGAAGACGCTCATCAGCACGCTGCTGCTCATGGGGATCGCGACCGTGCTCATCGGCTGCCTGCCCAGCGCGGCGTCGATCGGCGTCGCCGCGCCGCTGCTGCTCGTGCTGCTGCGGATCGCGCAGGGCCTCGCCGTCGGCGGGGAGTGGGCCGGGGCCACGCTGCTCGCCGCCGAGTACGCGCCACCCGCCAAGCGCGGCCTGTACGCCGTGTTCCCGCAACTCGGTCCCGCGCTCGCGTTCGCGTTGTCCAGCACGACGTTCCTGATCGTGAACCTGTTCGTCGGCGAGACCTCGGCGGCGTTCATCGAGTGGGGCTGGCGGGTGCCGTTCCTGCTCAGCGCGGTGCTCCTCGCGGTCGGGCTGTACGTGCGGCTCGCCATCGAGGAGACGCCGATGTTCGTCAAGGCCGACCGGGTCGCCACCGCGCCGATCGTGGGCGCGTTCCGCCACCAGTGGCGGGAGATCCTCCTCGCCGCGGGCTCGCTCGCGATGCTGTTCGCCTTCTTCTACATCGGCACCGCGTTCCTCACCTCCTACGGCACCGCGAAGGTCGGGCTGTCCCGGTCCACCGTGCTCTCCCTCGGCGTCGCGTCCACCGTGGTGTTCGGGGCGGCGATCGTGCTGTCCGGGATCTACTCCGACCGCGTCGGCCGCAAGCGGGTCGTGCTGGCCGCGTGCCTGGTGTCCGTGCCGTGGAGCTTCGTGATGTTCCCCTTGCTGGACACCGGTTCCGCGGTCGCCTTCGCGCTCACCCTGATGGTCACCATGGCGATCTTCGGCGTCGCCTACGGGCCGCGCGGCGCGCTGCTGCCCGAGATGTTCCGCACCCGCTACCGCTACACCGGCGCCGGGATCGCGTACAACCTCGCGGGCGTCATCGGCGGCGGCACCGCGCCGATCCTCGCCGCCGACCTCAGCGCCGCGCACGGCGGCCAGGCGGTCGGGTACGTCCTCGCCGCGTTCGGCCTGCTCTCGGTGATCTGCACGCTCGCCCTGCCCGAGACGCGGGACCGGGCGATGGAGCCTCAGCCGGAGAGCTTGCTCAACGCCGCGTAGAAGATGTCGCCGATCTTGGTCGGGTCGGGCGTGGTGAACGCCTGCCCGCCGGTCGCCTCGGCGACCGCGCGCAGCTCGGCGGTGTCGATGTCGGGTCCGATGCCGATGCCGACGATCTGCAGCGGTCGCCGGGGGTCCTGCAGCTTGGCCAGCTCCGCCAGCAGGGCCTGCCGGGAGATGCCGTCCGCGTCCTCGTTCTTGCCGTCGGTCAGCACGATCACCAGGTTGACCCGGCCCGGCTCCCAGTTCTGCCGCGCCGACTTGTACGCCGCGAGCACGCTGTCGTACAGGCCGGTCGCCCCGCCCTTGATCGCCTTGACCGCGCGCAGCTCCTGCACCGCGTCGCCCGAGAGGTGCTCGGCCACCGGGGCCATCGGCAGCAGCTCGCGGTAGTCCTTGTCGCCGTCCAGGCGGGTGGAGAACAGCCACATGCTGTACCGGGTGGTCGGCTTGAACAGCTTCATCCCCAGCTCGGCCGCGCGCAGCGTCACGCCCATCCGGTCGGTCCCCGCGCCCGGCACCGGCTCGGCCATCGAGCCGGACACGTCGAGGAGGACCTGGATGCGGCCGCTCTTGTTCACCCCGGCCCAGCGGTTCAGCATCGCGTCGACGGTGTCCGCCTCGGGCATCGGCACGAGGTCCTGCGGGGCGGCCGAGGTGCGCTTGTCCTGCGACCGGTCGCGCAGCGCCGCGCCGTTCGGCGACCGGAACCCGGCGTCGCCGAACGCGGTCTCGCCCGCCGGGTCCAGCAGCGCGGCCAGGAACCGCTGCGCCTGCTCGCGGGCCGCGGTCCTCGGCAGCACCGTGTACGGGTAGTCCAGCGCGGGCACGTCGGCGTACGCCGCCACCAGCGGGGCGTCGCCGCGCGCGTTGTGCTTGACCAGCGACACCTCCGACGACGGGAACGCCGTCAGCGGCGCGGACGGGCCGCTGCCCCCGGGCAGCCGCGCGAACAGGTCGGTCGACTGCGGCAGCGTGTTCGGCGACAGCGCCCGCATCAGCGCGGTCGCCGCCGCCCCGGGGTCGGCCTCGTTCGCGGTCATCGACTGGATGCCCAGCAGCGTGGACACCCCGACCGGGTCGTTCGACGGGTCCGGCAGCCCGACCGTCCCGGACTCAGCCGTCAGCACCTCGTCCCAGGTCAGCGGGGCCGCGGGCCAGCCGAGCTCGGTCGCGGTCTCCTCGGCGACGGCCAGCACGACCGGCGAGGTGGCCACGGACGTGCCGGTCACCGGCACGTCCCACGCCCCCGAGCCCTGTGCGTGCTGGAGCCAGCGCGCCGACTCCGGCACCCACACGTCCGGGTACTCGCCGCCGTCGGACACCACCAGCTCCTCGGCGACCAGCGCCGACGCGCGGCTGGTCACCCGGACCTGGAAGCACGGGTCGGCCTCGGCCACCCGGCGCGCCGCCGCGTCGACCACGGGCGCGATGTCCGGCGCCGCGGTCACCGCCAGCGGTCGCGCCGCCGCGCAGTCGTCGCCACCGAGCCGGTCGGCGACGAACCCGTAGCCGAGCCAGCCCACCAGCGCGAGCGCCAGCAGCCCGGCGGTGATGACGACGGGCTTGCCGGGCCGCGGCGGCTGGTGGCCGAGTGCCGTCCCACGCGATTACCGGAACAGGCTGTCTACTTCGGACTGGAAGTCCTTCATGATGACCCGGCGCTTCAGCTTCAGCGACGGCGTCAGGTGCCCGGTCTCCGGGGTGAACTCGGTGGCCAGGACGCGGAACTTGCGCACCGACTCCGCCGTCGACACCGCGGCGTTGCCCTCGTCGACCGCCTTCTGCACCTCGGCGAGCAGGTCCGGGTCGTCGACCAGCGCGGCGATGGTGGCCTCCGCGGGCTTGCCGACCGTGGTCTTCCAGTACGCGAAGTACTCCGGGTCCAGGGTGACCAGCGCGGCGATGTACTTCTGGCCGTCGCCGACCACCATCGCCTGCGCCACCAGCGGGTGCGAGGCGATCCGGTCCTCGATCACCGCGGGGCGACGTTCTTGCCGCCGGAGGTCACCAGGATCTCCTTCTTGCGCCCGGTGATCGTCAGGAAGCCCTCGTCGTCGAGCGAGCCCAGGTCGCCGGTGGCGAACCAGCCGTCGGCGTCGATCACGTCGGCGGTCGCGGCGTCGTTGTTCCAGTAGCCGCGGAACACGACCTCGCCCTTGATCTGGATCTCGCCGTCCTCGGCGATGCGCACCGCGGTGCCCGGGATCGGGCGGCCGACCGTGCCGGGCTTGAAGCCGTCGAGGCTGTTCACCGTCGACGCCGCCGTGGTCTCGGTCAGGCCGTAGCCCTCCAGCACGGTCAGGCCGACGCCGCGGAAGAAGTGCGTCAGCCGCAGGCCGAGCGCCGCGCCGCCGGAGATCGCGTACTTCGCCTTGCCGCCCAGGGCCGCGCGCAGCTTCGAGTACACCAGCTTGTCGAACAGCGCGTGCTTGAGCTTGAGGCCCAGGCCCGCCTTGCCCGCCGCCTCGCTGTAGGCGATCGCGGTGGCCGCGGCGGCGTCGAAGATCTTGCCCTTGCCCGCGGCGTGCGCCTTCTGCCGGGCGCCGTTGTAGACCTTCTCCAGCACGTACGGCACGGACAGGATGAACGTCGGCTGGAACGTCGCCAGGTCGTCCATGAGCTTCTTGACGTCCGGCCCGTGGCCCATCGTCGCCCGGGTGTACACGCAGCCGACCTGCACCATGCGGCCGAACACGTGCGCGACCGGGAGGAACAGCAGCGTGGTCGGGTCCTCGGCGCTGCCGGTGCCGCGGAACAGCGGCGCCAGGGTCGTGGTCGCCGCCGCGCACTCGGCGAAGAAGTTGTCGTGCGTGAGCACGCAGCCCTTGGGCTGGCCGGTGGTGCCCGAGGTGTAGATCAGCGTGGCGACGTCCTCGGCCTTGACCGCGCCGCGCCGCGCCTCGACCTCGTCGTCGGCCACGTCCGCGCCCGCGGCGACGATCTGGTCGACGTCGTCGATGCGCCACACGTTCTTCAGGTCCGGCACGTCGGCCCTGACCTGCTCGACGCGGGCCAGGTGCTCGTCGGTCTCGGCGATGATGGCCACCGAGCCGGAGTCGGACAGGATCCACTTGATCTGCTCGGCGGAGGAGGTCACGTAGATCGGCACGGTCACCGCGCCCGCGGCCCAGATCGCGAAGTCGAGCAGCGTCCACTCGTAGCGGGTGGCGGCGAGGATGGCGACCCGGTCCCCGGCGCCCACGCCGGAGGCGATCAGGCCCTTCGCCGCGGCCACGACCTCGTCGCGGAACTCGGCGGCGGTGACGTCGGCCCACCCGGAGCCCGAGCGCCGCCGGAACGACACGTGCGTGGGGGCCTCGACGGCGTTGGTGAAGACCAGGTCCGCCAGACCACCCGCCTCGGCGCGCTTCTCCACGGGGGGACGGCGAATTCGCGCATGATCTGCTCCTCGGCGAGACACGCAGGCAGCGCCCGTGCCCGGGGGCGCTACCTATCGGTAACTTTCCCGCGTATCTTGCCTGCCGATGTCCGGTTCGGCCAGGGGGTAGGCGCAAAGATACCTGCCGGGTCGTCCGGAAGTGCGCAAAGCGGCCCCGACCAGGGCTTGCGCGCCTGGCCGGGGCCGCCACGATGCGGGATCAGAACACGAGCTTCCAGGAGTCGATGTACCCGGTGTCGGCCGAGTAGACGTCGCGGACCTGGAGCTTCCAGGTGCCGTTGGCCACCTCGGTCGACGCGTTCACGGTGTAGGTGGTGATCACGTTGTCGGCCGAGTCCGAGCCGCTGGAGTTCTTCAGCCGGTACGCCGTGCCGTCCGGCGCGATCAGGTCGATCACCAGGTCACCGCGGTAGGTGTGCTTGATGTCGACGCCGACCTGCAGGTTCGACGGCGCGTTGCCCGCCATGCCGCTGACGGTCACGCTGCTGGAGACCGCGGCGCCCGCGTCGGGGATGGTGACGTTGTTGGTGTTCTCGAAGACCGGGCCCGGGTCGGGGTCCGGGTCCGGGTTGCCGCCCAGGTCGCGGGCCGCCGCCTGGATCGCCGTGGCCAGCGCGCTGACCTCGGCGTACACGCCCGGGTAGTTCGGGCGGGCGCAGCCGCGGCCGTAGGAGACGATGCCGACCTGGATCCACTGGCCCGCGTTGTCCCGGCGGAACATCGGGCCGCCGGAGTCGCCCTGGCAGGTGTCGACGCCGCCCTCGGGGTAGCCCGCGCAGATCTCCACCGCGGTCTTCATGCTCGGGTAGGACTGGCGGCAGGTCGAGTCCGGCACGAACGGGACCTGGGCCTTGAGCAGGTAGCGCTGCTGCGCGCCGCCCTCGGTGGCCGCGCCCCAGCCCGCGACGGTGAACGTGCCGTTGTCGTAGGCGGTGGTGGTGGCGATCGGGAGCAGGGCCGCGCCGCTGATCGGCTGGGACAGCCGGATCAGCGCCCAGTCGCCGCCCGCGGACGTCGAGTAGCCCGGGTTGCGGTAGACGTAGTTGGACGTGCGCTTGATCGCGCTGGTGCTCTGCAGGTCGACGACGCCGTAGGTGGCGGTGATGCTGGTGTTGTTGCCGGTGCTGCTGACGCAGTGCGCCGCGGTCAGCACGAGCGACTCGGTGTACATCGCGCCGCCGCAGCCCATCGACAGCCGGACCATCCAGGGGAACTCGCCCTGGGCGGCGGGGAGCCGCCCACGACCTGGATGCCGACGTCACCGTCGGGCGCGGGGGAGCCGCCGAGGCCGGGCTGACCGCGGCGGCCAGCGCCGCCGCGGCGCCGACCGCGGCCAGCGCCGCTCTGGTGAACCACTTGCCCTCAGTCATGGTTCGTCCTTTCCACCGGCCGCGGTGACGCGACTGCGTCTCGCAGGGTGCGGCCGGAAGCGTGTGCGGTTGTGGCGGTGCCCCGGACCGCGCCGAGCGTCAGCCGAGCGCGGGCCGGGGCACCGGGTGGGATCAGAAGGTGAGCTTCCAGGAGTCGATGTAGCCGGTGTCGGCCGAGTAGACGTCCCTGACCTGCAGCTTCCAGGTCCCGTTGGCCACCTCGGAGGACGCGTTCACCGTGTAGGTGGTGATCACGTTGTCCGCGGAGTCGCTGGAGCTGGAGTTCTTCAGGCGGTACGCCGTGCCGTCCGGCGCGATCAGGTCGATGACCAGGTCGCCGCGGTAGGTGTGCTTGATGTCCACGCCGACCTGCAGCGCCGACGGGGCGTTGCCGGTGACACCGCTGACGGTGACGCTGCTGGAGACCGCGGCGCCCGCGTCGGGGATGGTGACGTTGTTGGTGTTCTCGAAGACCTTGCCCGGGTCAGGACCCGGGTCGGTCCCGCAGGTCAGGCCGATCGCGCGCTTCGGGCAGTCGGCGTAGCTCAGCAGGTGCAGCACGGCCGACCGGTTCCGCGAGGTCTCGCGGGCGATGACGCTGTCGTCCGGGTAGAAGCCGTTCAGGCCGCTGCCGCTCGCCGGGTACATCTCGAAGGTGTAGCCGTAGATGCGCTGCGAGCCCCACAGCCAGTCGTCGATCGACCCGTCGGTGATGTACAGGTCGGAGGACTGCTGCGGCGTGTAGCCGTTGGCCTGCGCCATGGACCGGCCGATGGTGGAGAAGACCCGCTGGTCCTCGGCGGTCAGGCCGGGGGCGGTGTCGTTGTAGGTGTAGCCGTACGGCCACAGCACCAGCTCGCTGTAGGTGTGGAAGTCGATGCCCACGGTGATCTGCTGCTTGCCGCCGATGTTGCGGCTGCGCACGAAGTCGGCGATGGCCTTGACCTCGGGCGTGGACTCCGCGGAGGGGCCGCGGTAGGTCTCGGAGCTCGGCGAGGTGGACGAGCCGCCGCAGCAGCCCCACTGGTAGTTCCAGTTGCGGTTCATGTCGGTGCCGATCGCCGACGAGCCGGAGTTCGGCTGCCGGTTCTTGCGCCAGCCCTGGAAGCTGCCGGTGGAGATGTCGAACTCGCCGCCGTCGGGGTTGACGTTCGGGAGGATCCAGATCTCCCGGCCGTCGACCATGCTCTTGATCTGCGAGTCGGTGGCGTAGTTGTCCGTGAGGAGGTTGATCAGGTAGAGCGCCATCTCCACGGTGAGGATCTCGCGCGCGTGCTGGTGGTGGGTGAAGAGGACCTCGGGCTCGTTCTCGTCCGTGGCCGCGTTGTCCGAGATCTTGATCGCGTACAGGTCGCGGTTCTGGTACGACTTGCCGTAGACCTGCTTGGTGATCAGGCCCGGGTGGTCGGCGACGGCCTTGTTGATCTCGGCGACCATCTCGGAGTAGTTGTGGTAGTCCGAGTGCGATGCCGGGAAGTCCTGGATGGTGACGTCGCCGTTCTGGGCGCTCAGCTCCGGGGCGGCCTCGGCCTGGACCCGGAAGCCCATCGCGCGGAGCTTGGTGACCTCCGCGGGCGTGGCCGTGATCAGGGTCCGGCTGTCCTCGACCCCGTTGATCGCCGCGCCGGTCTTGCTGATGGCGGTGCGCTGCTGCGGGGTCTTGACGTCGAGGACGTGGTACTCGGCCGACGCCCGGTTGGCGGCAGCGGCGGTGTCGCCACCTGCCGCGTTCTGGTTGCTCGTCGCGATCAGGGCGACGGCCGCCGCCGCGCCGACCAATACGGACAGGCGATTGCGTTTCACGCTGCCTCCTGCAGGGAGCGCCCGTGGGCGCTGGAGGTGTTTCGGTGGCGCCGGTCCACGCGGTCGAACCCTACGGGCGCCCTCACGACCGCATGGGCAGGCTCTGGCAGGTCGAATAGTGACGTGCGCATCAGAGCGGCCACAAGGCTGCGGTCGTAGGGCGTTCTTCCCATTTCCCAGCTGAGCGGCCGGATGGGTCAATAAATAGGTAGGGCTACCTACCGCTGCCTCGATTGTTCCGCCGCGCGCGGGTTGGCATCGTCGTCCCAGCGAAGCACAGCCGCCTGAACTCCGAACATCCCTGCCAGGCGGTTTCGTTGAGAGGAGGTCGGCTGGTCAGGGCGCCCCACGCCCTCGTCCCGGCCAGCCGACCCTCCACAGAGGACCACGAGGCAGGTCCGCCCTCACCGGCCTGCCCACGGAGGATCGCGACGCGCGGCCGCATCGGCACCGGCCGCGCCCCCGTGCCGAGCCGCTTGCGCACGCAGGGGGCGGCTCGACCGGCGCGATCCGGCCCCGACGGGGCGTGCCGGGCCAGCGGCGGCCCCGGCACGCCCCCGTCGTTTTTCGTCCGCCCTCAGGCCAGGTCCTCGGCCTGCAACTGGTTGCGCGACCCGACGCCCAGCTTCCGCAGCACCCGCGCCGCGTGCTGCTCGACCGTCCTCGGCGACAGGAACAGCACCTCGGCGATCTCCCGGTTGGTGTGCCCGCCCGCGAGCAGCCGCGCCACCTCCAGCTCCCGCGGCGACAGCTCGTTGCCGTACCCGCGGCGCCCGCGCCGCGACGGCTTCGCCCCGCCGACCCCGCGCAGGTGGTGGCGGCAGCGGGCGGCGTCGCGGGTCGCGCCGAGCCGGTCGAAGGTGTCCACCTGCGCCGACAGCAGGTCGGTCGCGGCGTCCGGGTCGGTCGGCAGCAGGCACAGCGCCTCCCGCTCGAGCACGTTGGCCGCCGCGTACGGGGCGGGCATCGCCCGGTAGCGGGCGCCCGCGTCGCGGTAGTGGCGGACCGCGGTCTCCAGGTCGCCGTCGTGCTCGGCGATCCGCGCCCGGCTCGCCGACAGCGCGGCCTGGGCGAGCGGGGCGTCCCGGTCGGCCAGGCCGCGGCCATGTCGGCGACCAGGGCGCGGGCGTCGTCCACCCGGCCCGCGCCGAGGTACGCGGCCACCGCGACGCCGCCGATCTCGCCGCTCCACGCCCACACGCCCTTGGCGCGCAGGATCGCGACCCCGCGGTCGGCGTCGGCGCAGGCGCGCTCCGGGTCCTCCTGGGAGAGCTGGCTCCAGGCCAGCCCGGCGCAGCCCGCGATCGCGATCTGCGAGATCGCCTCCTCCGGGGCGAACGCGCCGGTCTCGGTGAACCAGCTCGTCGCCTCCGCCCACTCGCCGCGGGCCACCGCGAGCGAGCCGAGCACCAGGGCCAGCTCGCTGGCCACCGGGAACAGGTCGCGGTACTCGTCGAGCAGGCGGGTGGTGCGCTCGGCGAGGCCGGTCCACTGGCCGGTGAACCAGTCGACCCGCGCCTGCGTGGCGCGCGCCGTGCTGACCACGAACGTCGCCCCGCAGTCGGCGGCCAGCCGCAGGCCCGAGCGCAGCAGCTCGCCCGCCAGGCGCAGGTGCCCGGTCACGGTGGCGCCGTCGCTGAGGTTGCACCAGGCGCGGGCGAGCTGGCGCTGCTCGCCGACGGTCTCGACGAACTCCGGCAGCTCGGCCAGCCGGTTGAGCACGTGCGGGTCGCCGACGAGCAGCTTCGAGCCCAGCTCGTTGGCCAGCAGCGACAGCCGCAGCTCGTTGTCCTCGCACTCGGCGCGGTACTTCTCCGCGCGCTCCAGCCACGGCTCCAGCTCGGCGAGCGTCGACATCCCGACGTACGGCATGGCCATCACCGCGGTCCCCTTGGCCGCGAGGTCGGGCCGCTCCGCGAGGTCGTTGATCGCCCGCTCCACCTCGGTGCGCGCCTCGATGATGCCGCCCGCGCCGCGCAGCAGGAGCAGGCCGCGGTAGAGCCGGACCTCGCCGCGCGCCGACGTGGACAGCCGCGCGTCGCTCAGCAGCCGCTCCAGCAGTTCGACCGGGTCGCGCTGGTCGAGGCCGGTGTGCGCGATCTGGCCGAGCTTGATGGCGAGCCGGTCGACGTGCTCGGCCGGGAGCGTCGGCTCGCGCAGCAGCCGCTGGAGCATCGACGTCGCGGTGGCCGCGTCGCCGACCTCGGCCGCGCGGTCGGCGGCGGCCTCGCCGTAGTGCAGCCACGCCGCGACCCGCCCGGCCCGCTCGCTGTGCTCGGCGAGCTGCACCAGCGGCCGGGGCTCGACCTGGTCGAGCGCGTCGATGGCGCGGTTGTGCAGGTGGATGCGGTCCGGGCCGCCCATGGTGTCGTACACCGCCTGGCGGGCCAGCGAGTGCCGGAAGCCGTACCGGCCGCCGTCCACCTCGTACAGCACGTGCCCGGCCAGGGCGTGGGTCAGCGCGGCGCGCAGCCGCTGCTCGGGCACCCCGGACACCTCGCCGAGCAGCTCGGCGGGCGCGGGCGCGCCGAGCACCGCGGCGGCCTGCACCAGCCGGGTGGCGGCGGTGGGCAGCGCGCCGAGCCGCTCGGCCATCGCGTCGCGCAGCAGGACCGGCACCTCGACGGAGTCCAGCAGCCGCCGCGCGGTGACGCCGTCGGCGTGCACGGCGCCAGCGGGGTTGCGCAGCGCCCGCAGGGTTTCCTCGATGACGAACGGGATGCCCGCGGTGCGCTCGTGCAGCTTCGCGGCGAACTCCGCCGACACCGACTCCTCGTCCAGGATGGCCTCGGCCAGGCTGCGGACGCCCTCCACTTTGAGCGGCATGACCTCCAGCAGCACGCTGACCACGCCGGTCGGTGGCCGGTAGGCGGCGCCGAGCGGCAGTCCGCCGGGGACGTCCTCGCGGCGGTAGGTGACCACGGTGGTCAGGGTGGGCGGCGGGTCGCTCATGAGGAACCGCAGGAGCTGCCGGGTCCCGTCGTCGGCCCACTGCAGGTCCTCGACGACCAGCAGCACGGGGCCGAGCGCCCCCAGCAGCTCGCGCACGGCGCGGAACAGCCGGTGCCGCTCGGCCCTCGGGTCGCCGATCGGCGGGGGCGGCGCGGGCAGGAACTCGGCGATCTCGGGCAGCAGCGGGGCGATCGCGCCCGCGACCGGCGACAGCAGCGGGCGCGCGGCCAACCGCTGCCGGGCCCCGCGCAGCGCCTCCAGCACCGCGCCGTACGGGAACGGCTCGCCGACCTGGGCGCACGTGCCGACCAGCGGCAGCGCCGGGCCGAGGTCGCCCGCGAGCAGCTCGGCGACGAGCCTGCTCTTGCCGACGCCCGCCTCGCCCTCCATCAGCACGACGGCGGGCCGCAGCGCGGCGACGGACCGGAGCGAGGCGAACTGCTCGTCCCGTCCGACGAGGACCGGCGAGCTGGTGCGAATCCGGTGGTCGAGCGTCCGCCGCGTCATCCGACACCCCCGGGGAACTGTGGCCGGTCTCGCAGCCTAGGCCGCTTCGGCGTGATCGGAAACCGGTGGATCCCGCGGACCCGGAAAAGTCGATCTTAGGTGAAAGAGCCGTAGCCCTACGTACCGATACCCGGATTGTTCGCACCCGGCTACCGCCCGATCGTGAGATCGAGTGGCTGTCAGTAACCCAACCCTGCCCGACAGCCATCCCTCCGGTTGGTGTTCCCCACCCGGTGGAGTGGAACGGAGAAGCCCAGATGCGACATGATCGCAAGACCCGCCGGGTCGCGATGGCCGGTCTCGCGGCCGGTGCGTGCGCCTTGGCCGCGGTGTCGGTCGCGACCCCGGCCGTCGCCCAGGAGGCCACCGGCGCCGTCCGCGCGGCCGCCAACCCCGTGCCGGGTAGCTACATCGTCGTGCTCAAGGACCGGAACGCGAACGCGCCCACGGTGAACAACAAGGCGTTCGACCTGGCCAAGCAGTACGGCGGCGAGGTCAAGAACACCTACACCGCCAGCGTCCGCGGGTTCGCCGTGCAACTGGACGAGTCCGCCGCCGCGCGCCTGGCCGCGAACCCGGCGGTCGCCTACGTCGAGCAAGACGGCTACATGAGCATCAGCGACACCCAGCAGAACGCGACCTGGGGCATCGACCGCATCGACCAGCGCGACCTGCCGGTGAGCACGACCTACACCTACGGCAACACCGCGTCCTCGGTGCACGCCTACGTCATCGACACCGGTGTGGACGCGAGCCACCCCGACTTCGAGGGCCGGGTCTCCGGCGGCTACGACTACGTCGACAACGACAGCAACCCCGCGGACTGCCAGGGCCACGGCACGCACGTCGCGGGCACCGTCGGCTCGAAGACCTGGGGCGTGGCCAAGCAGGTCAAGCTGACCGGCGTGCGCGTCCTCGGCTGCGACGGCCGCGGCCAGTGGTCGTGGATCATCAGCGGCATCGACTGGGTGGCCAAGAACCACACCAAGCCCGCGGTCGCCAACCTGAGCCTCGGCGGCTCCGGCTCCACCACCGTCGACGACGCCGTCAAGCGCCTCATCGCGGCGGGCGTCACCACCGCCGTGGCGGCGGGCAACGAGGGCCAGGACGCCTGCAACGTCAGCCCCGCGCGCGTCCCCGACGCCATCACCGTCGCGGCGAGCGACAAGACCGACAAGCGCTCGGTGTGGAACAGCACGCAGTCGTCGAACTGGGGCACCTGCGTGGACATCTGGGGCCCCGGCTCCAACATCCTGTCCACCCGCAACGGTGGCGGCTCGTTCGAGAACGGCGGCACCTCGATGGCCACCCCGCACGTCGCGGGCGCCGCGGCGCTGTACCTGCACGCCAACCCGAACGCCACCCACCTGCAGGTCCGCGACGCGCTGGTGAACAACAGCACGTCGGGCAAGATCACCGACCCGAAGGGGTCGCCGAACCGCCTGCTGTACACCGGTTTCATCGGTGGCGGTGGCCCCGGCCCCGGCTGCGCGGCGGGCACCAACGGCGACGACGTGTCCATCCCGGACAACGGCACCGCGGTCTCCTCCAGCGTGTCCATCGCGAACTGCACCGGCAACGGCTCGACCACCGCGTCGGTGAAGGTGGAGATCACCCACTCCTACGTCGGCGACCTGGTGATCGACCTGGTCGCGCCGGACGGCACGAGCTACAACCTGAAGAAGGCCGGTGGCGGCAAGGGCACCGGCGGCATCAACGAGACCTACACCGTCGACCTGTCGGCCGAGGCCCGCAACGGCACCTGGAAGCTCCAGGTCGCCGACGTGTGGCGCTACGACTCCGGCACCCTCACCTCCTGGACGCTCACGCCCTGAGTGCTGCCCGGTCGCCCCGCGCGGTGCTCTCCGCGCGGGCGACCGGGTCCCCGCTAGTCGAACCCTGTCAGCCCGCCTCCCCGGTCCGGGCTGTCGACCTCCGCGGAAGGACAAGTCATGCAAGGAAAGTCCCGCTCGTTCGGGCGGGTGGCGCTGGCCGCCCTGGGCGCGGCGTCGGTCGCGGCGGCCCTGGTCGCCACCGCGGGCACCGCGTCCGCGGCGGAAGCGCCGTTCGTGCCCGCCAAGAACCCGTGGCCCGGCGGCGGTTTCATCGTCTCGCTGAACCCCGGCCAGGCCACCGCCTCCTCGGCCGCGGTCCAGGACACCGCGCGCTCGCTGTCCTCGATCTACGGCGGCAGGCTGGACACGGTGTTCACCGCGTCCTTCTCCGGCTTCCTCGGCAAGGACCTCACCGAGGCCGAGGCCCGCAGGCTGGCCGCCGACCCGAAGGTGCAGCGGGTCTACCAGGTCGGCACGGCCCGCGCCGCCGACGTCCAGGACAACGCGACGTGGGGCATCGACCGCGTCGACCAGCGGGACCTCCCGCTGGACACCAAGTACAACTACTCGGTCACCGCGTCCAACGTGACCGTCTACGTCACCGACACCGGCATCAAGACCGGCCTGGCCGACTTCGAGGGCCGAGCCAGCGTCGGCGCGGACTTCGTCACCTCCGACGGCCAGGACTGCAACGGCCACGGCACGCACGTCGCGGGCACCATCGGGTCCAAGACCTACGGCGTGGCCAAGAAGGCCAAGCTGGTGTCGGTGAAGATGCTGGGCGAGAACTGCGGCTCCTCCGCCCCGGACTCGGCGGGCGTCAAGGCCATCGAGTGGGTCACCGCCAACGGCGTGAAGCCCGCCGTGGTCAACGCGTCGTGGACCTTCGACACCGCCGACATCGGCGACGCCGCCCTGGCCGGGCTCAACCGCGCGGGCATCCCGTTCATCGCGGCGGCGGGCAACAGCAACGCCGACGCGTGCAACACCGGGCCGGGCAACGAGCCGTCGACCATCAACGTCGGCGGCACGAACCGCAGCGACGGCAAGTACTCGCTGTCCAACTACGGCACCTGCGTCGACATCCTGGCCCCCGGCGACAACGTGACCTCGCTGGCGCTGGGCGGCGGCGCGACCTCGATGTCGGGCACCTCGATGGCGTCCCCGCACGTGGCGGGCACGGCCGCGCTCTACCTGTCGGGCAACACCGCGGCGACCCCGCAGCAGGTCCTGGACGCCCTGGTCACCAACGCCAGCTCCGGCAAGATCAGCGGCTTCCCCTCGGGCACCCCGAACAAGCTGGTGTACACCGGCTTCATCACCGGCGGCCCAGGCCCCGACCCGGTCTGCACCGGCGGCACCAACGGCAACGACGTGGCGATCCCGGACACCAACACCGCGATCACCTCCGACATCGCCATCGCCAACTGCACCGGCAACGCCGGGGCGACCACGTCGGTGAAGGTGGACATCAACCACACCTACACCGCCGACCTCCTCGTCGAGCTGGTGGCGCCGTCGGGCCGCGCGTTCGCGCTGCACAAGCCGCGGGCATCGGCTCGGCGGCGGGCATCCACCAGACGTACACGGTGGACGCCTCCGCGGAGGCCAAGAACGGCACGTGGAAGCTCCGCGTGACCGACATCTACCGGCACGACACGGGCGTCGTCGACGCCTGGACGCTCACGTTCTGACGCGAACGGCCCCGGGCGCGACCCGCCCGGGGCCGTCCGCCCCCTGTGGCACGCTTGATCGCGTGGTCGAGGACGCGGTCGCCATCGCCGACGCCGTCAACCGGGGTGACCGCACCGCGGTCGACGCCGTCCGGGCGGCGCTCGCCCGGCTCGCGGCGGTCGAGCCGCGATTGCGCGCTTTCCATTCTGTGGACGGGGAAAGCGCGCTGCGCCACGCCGCCGACGTCGACCGGTGGGTCGCGGGCGGCGCGGTGCTCCCGTTGGCGGGCGTGCCGATCGGCGTCAAGAAGTGGGAGCGCCCCGACTCGCCCCAGCTCACCCGCCTGCTCGCCGCGGGCTGCGTCCCCATCGGCCGGACAACGGTCCCCGACCGCACCACCCCGTGGCGCACCTGGGGCCGCAACGACGACGGCCCCACCCGCAACCCCTGGCGCCCCGACCGCACCCCCGGCGGCTCGTCGGCGGGCTCCGCCGCCGCGGTCGCCGCGGGCGTCGTCCCGCTGGCCACCGGCATCGACGGCGCGGGCTCCATCCGCATCCCGGCCGCGTGGTGCGGCATCGTCGGCGTCAAGACCACCGGCCGCACCGGCCCGCTCGCCCGCACCCCCGACGACGCCGCCCGGTACCTCGAAGCCGTCCTGGGCCGCCCGCTGCGCGCGCACCCCGGCAGGCTCCGCGCCGCCTTCTCACCCACCCTCGGCTACACCACCCCCGACGACGACCAGGTGGCCGCGGCCCGCCCACGCCGCGCGCATCGCCGACGTCACCGACACCGACCTGGTCCTCCTCGACCCCACCCCCGCCTGGCTGGACGACGACGAGGCGGTCCGCGCCGAGAACGACCACCGCCTGGCGGCCCTGTTCGCCGACGTCGACCTCCTCATGACCCCCACGACCCCCGGCCCGCCGCACGGCCACCGCGGCCCGGGCAAGCGCGTCAACGCCGAGCTGACGTGGGCGTTCAACGTCGCGGGCCACCCGGCCGCCAGCGTCCCCGCGGGCTTCGACGGGAACGGCCTGCCCATCGGCCTGCAGGTCGTCGCCCCGCCGCACCGGGAGGACGCCCTGCTGGCCGCGGTCCGCCAATCCGGTTGCGGACCCCTGCCACCATGAGGACGTGGACGAACTCCGGGCGTGGTTGGACGAGCGCGCCGAGCAGCACCTGTTCAGCGGCGTGGTCCTGGTGCACCGCGGTGGCGAGCCGGTGTTCTCGCACGCCGCGGGTCTCGCGCACCGCGGGCACGGGGTGCCGGTGCGGGCCGACACCCGGTTCGCCGTCGCCTCGGTGACGAAGCTGGTGACCGCGACCGCCGCGCTGCAGCTGGTCGAGCGCGGCGCGCTCGGGCTGCACGCCCCGCTGGTCGACGTGCTCCCCGCCGAGCACCGGCCGGTGGCGCTGACCCGCGAGCACACCCTGCACCACCTGCTGTCGCACACCTCCGGCCTGACGAACTACCACGATGACGACGACGAGACCGGCGCGTCGTTCATCGCGTGCTGGGACCGCATCCCGACCTACCACGTGCGCAAGCCCGCGGACATGCTGCCGCTGTTCGCCGACCTGCCCGCCCATTCGCCGCCGGGCGCGCGGTTCTCCTACGGCGACGCGAACTACATCCTGATCGGACTCGTCATCGAGGCGGTGACCGGCCGGTCGTACCACGACGTCGTCGCCGCCGAGGTCCTCGCGCCCGCGGGGATGGCCGACGCGGGCTTCGACGCCCTCGACACCGACCCGGTCCGGCTCGCCACCGGCTACCAGGTCGCCGACGGCCCGTACGAGACGTGGCTGTCGAACGTCTTCAGCATCACCGCGACCGGGATGCCCGACGGCGGCATGATCTGCGCCGCCCCCGACCTCGTCCGCCTCATCGACGCCCTGCGCGGGGAAGCTCATCGGGCAGGACGCCTTCGCCGCCATGACCACGCCGCACGGCGAGGTCGAACCCGGCTTCTGGTACGGCTACGGCATGCAGCTCGGCGTCGACGACGGCGCCGTCACCGTCATCGGGCACAACGGCGGCGACCCCGGCGTGGGCGCCGTCGCCGCGCACCACCTCGACGCGGACACCACCGTCGTCGTCCTCAGCAACCAGGACCGCGGGTCCTGGCCCGCGTACCTCCGGGTGCTCGACGCGTTGGGGCTCCACGATCCCCGGTGACTTTTCCATCCGTTGTGTAGCACCATGATCGCCGTGGCCGATACCCAGACGGGTGGGAGCGGCGGGGGCGGCGAGGCATGGACCGAACGGGCGAGCCGGTGCTGTCGGTGGGGCGAACGGCGTGGTTCCGCCGCCCGGAGTTCATCCGGCGTTTCGGTGTGCCAGCGGGCATCGGTGTGTTAGGGCTCGTGCTGCTGATGCTCGCCGGCGCGCTGACGCCGCCGGTGGAACCCATCACGGTCGTGGTGGGGCGCATGGGGTCGAAGGTGGATTTCTTCGCCGACCCGGAGATCAAGCGCTTGCTGCTGCGGCACAACATCCGCGTGCGGGCGACCAGGACCGGGTCCATCGACTCCGCGACCTCCACGGTGCGCGACGAGCTGGACTTCGTGTTCGTCTCCGGGCAGACCGCGGCGGAACTGGCCAAGGACGACCGGTTCGTCGTCACCAACCGGCCCTTCACGACGCCGCTGGTGCTCGCGACCTACCAGCAGCACGCCGACCTCCTCGTCGCCGCGGGCCACGCAACGCGCGACGGTTCCGGCCTGTACTACACGTTGGAGATGGAGGACTTCGCCGCGCTCTACCCGGACACCACGTGGACCGAGCTGTCCAAGCGGGCCTTGGCGAACAACCCGAGCGCGGTGCCCGTCGAGGCCGAGAAGCTGGTGCTCGCCCAGACCACCAACGTCTGCGACTCCTACGGCGCGGGCGCGTACCTCGGCCTGCTCGCCTGGGTCACCGAGGGCCGCGCGGTGCAGGACGACGCGCACGCCGACCGCGTGGCCGACCGGCTCGGCCCGATGTTCCGCGCCCAAGGCGATTCCCTGGTCAGCCCCGCGGACCTGTACTTCTCCCCGGAGGGACCCGGGGTCGCGCCGATCGTCGTCATGTACGAGCACCAGTACCTCGCCAAGCAGGCCGCCAACGTCGAGGCCCGCGGTGGCCCCGACCGCACCCGCGTCCTGCTCTACCCCGACGCGGGCGTGCTCACCGAGCCGGAGTTCGTCGCCTACACCGAGGAGGGGCGGGTCCTGGCCGAGCTGATCGCCACCGACCCCGACCTCGAGCGCCGGTCCCTCGAACTGGGCTACCGCGTCCTGGACTCCGACGACAACAACAGCGAGAAGCTCGACGCCTACCTCCGGGACCGGGGCCTGTCGCTCTACCCGTTCGGCCAGTCCGCGACGCTGCCCGAGCCGCGCGTGCTCACCCGCATGGTGCAGCGGGTGGGGTCGTGCTGAGGCGGGCCGCGCTGGCCGCCGCGGCGGCCCTGGCGCTGGCCGGCTGCGTCGCCCGCCCCGACCCGGTCGCCCTGCGCGTCCTCGCCAGCCCCGAGCTGGCCGACCTCGCCCCGCTCATCGCCGAGCTGCGCGAGGACACCGGGGTCGAACTCCGCCTGGAGTACCAGGACACGCTGTCGGCCACCCGCGCGCTCGCGGGCTCCCACGACTACGACCTCGCGTGGCTGTCCACCGACCGCTACCTGCGGCTGGGTCTGGCGGGCGAACCGGAGGGCCCGCGCCCGCAGAGCACCGCGACGATGGCCTCCCCGGTCGTCGTCGGCATGACCCGGCGGGCCGCGGAGCGACTCGGCGACCGGCTGTCCTGGGCCGACCTCGCCGACGCCGCGGCCTCCGGGCGGTTCCGGTTCGGCATGGCCGACCCGCGCACCGCCGACAGCGGCCTGGCCGCGGTCGTCGGCGTGGCCACGGCCGCCGCGGGCACCGGCCGGGCGCTGCGGCCCGAGGACGTCACCTGCGACCGGCTCAGCGGCTTCTTCAGCGGCCGCGCCCTGTCCGCGCCGACGTCGGAAGACCTGGCCGCGCAAGCCCCGCAGGCGGTGGGGGAACTGGACGGCGTGATCGACCACGAGGCCGCGCTGGTCGCGCTCAACCGGCGCCTGCCCGAGCCGCTCACCCTGGTCTACCCGACCGACGGGATCGTGCAGTCGGACTACCCGCTGATGCTGTTCGACAGCGACCAGCAGGCCGCCTACGACGCCGTCGTGGCGTGGCTGCGCGACCCCGACGTGCAGCGCCGCATCGGCGAGACGACCGCGCGCCGCCCGGTGACCGCCGACGTCGCCGCGCCGCCCGGCCTGCCCGCCGCGACCGGGACCTCCCTGTACTTCCCGGATTCCCCGCAGGTCATCGAGACCCTGCTGGCCCGGTTCACCGCCGACGGCGTCCGGCCGCCGGGCCACACGATCTTCGCGCTCGACCACTCCGACTCGATGCGCGGCCCGCGCACCGAACGGCTGCGGGCCGCGTTCGCCGAGCTGACCGGCACCGCGGACCCGTCGTTCGTGCGGTTCCGGGTGGGGAGCGGGTGACCGTGCTGCGCTTCGGCGGGACCGTCCTGAGCGAGCGCACCGTCACCGTGACCGGCACCGACGACCTGTCCGGCCTGCTGCCCGACACGGGGTACGCGGCGAGCACCGCCCTGTGGACCGCGGCCGACCGCGCCTACGACCTCGCCGCCGAGGCCCTGGCCCGCGACCCGGACGCGCCCGTGTCCGTCGTCCTGGTCACCGACGGCGAGAGCAACGCCGGGCTCCCCGCGTCGGCGTTCCTGGCGCGGTTCGCCGAGCGCGGCCCGGGGATCCCGCTGTTCGCGGTCCAGGCGGGCGGCTCAGGCGGCGAGCTGGCGCGGGTCGCCGGGGCCACCGGCGGGCGCGTGGTCGACGCGGACGGGGACAAGCTCACCGAGGCTTTGGAGGCGCTGCGTGGCTGTGCTTGACGCCCAGTGGTGGGGCGTGTGGTGGCCGTGGATGCTGCTCTGGCTCGTCACCTTCGCCGCCCTGGCCACCGCCGTCGCCACGCTCGTCGCGAGCTGGTTGGCCAACCGCGCCGCGGCGCGGTCGGCGACGCCCCGAGCGCGCCGCTGTACCTCGACAAGGCCGAGGTGATGGCGATGTACCTCGCCTACGGCGGCGCGCTGCGCCAGGAGATCGAGCAGACGATCACCCGCACCGACGACGCCAAGCTGTCCGGGAGCTGGCCACCCTCAAGGCCGACATCGGCGGCAGCAAGTCCGAGGAGGTCATCCGGCGCTACGTCGAGGACGCCGAGCCGCTGTCGGTGATCCGCGTCGTGCGCGAGGCGCTGGAGAACGCGCACGCCATCGTCCGGGTCCACCTCACCGACCTCGAGGTCACCGACAACCGCGCCCTGGCCGACGCCGCGAAGCGCGTCGGCACCCGGGGCGGCGTCCGCCTGCACACCCTCGACACCGAGTACGTGCTGCTGCGCGGCCGGTTCCGCCGCGAGCCCGCCCCCGACGGGCTGATCGGCTTCACCGCCCCCTATGGCACCGGCGACGGCCCGCGCGTGGAGTTCCGCTGCCGCACCGACGGCATGCTCCTCGACGTCCCCACCGCGCCGTTCAAAGCGCGCCTGTTATGCCGCGTCGACGAGTGGCACACCGCCGAGCAGACCCTGTCCGTGCGCCCGATCGCGTTCTACCTCTGAGCGTCACCACCCCCACCGGATGCCGAGGATCGGCGCCTGCGGCTCGGTCGCGAGGTGGTGCACGCCCGCGAACGCGCCCACCCGCAGCCGCCCGCCGCTGACCTCGGACGCCCAGGCGTCGCTCTGGCTGAACACGTGGCACTCCGCGGGCGCGGCGGCCGGGTGGAAGCTCACCTGCGCCAGGTACGTCCTCGGGACGCGGCGCATCGCCCGGCTGTAGCGGGTGGCGATCGCGGTCCCGAACCAGCGGACCTCGTACTCCACCACCGCGGTCTGCCCGACCGCCAGGGTCCGGTCGAACAGCACCTCGGCCACGGTGAACCGGCTCGACGGCTGGGCACGCACCCGCCCGACCACGCACCCGGGACCGGCCACGAGCAGCGGCAGCGCCCGGTCGGACTCCTCGGCCCGGTGCAGCACCACGCACGAGCGCAGCCCGTTCGCCTCGGCGCGCAGCACCATCCGCACCAGGGTGCGGCTGTCCCTGCGGTCCTGGTCGACGTGGTGGTGGTCGTGGATGGACAGGTACGTCAGGGTGCCCGGCGCGGGGTCGTCGAGCGCGGACAGCGCCGAGGCGATGCCCGCGGTGTCGCGCCACAGGGTGTCCGGGCCGCGGGTCGCCCCGGCCCGCGCCGCCCACCGGCCGCGCGGCTTGCGCGGCGGCAGCAGCCCGGCGAGGTGGCCGCGGGGAGTTCGAGCACGTCCTCCATGGCCTCGACGGCCTTGAGCGACTCCGGGCGCTCCGGGCGGGTCCGGCCGCGGCGCCAGTAGCTCAGGGTGGACAGGCTCACGCGGATGCCGCGCGCGGACAGCCGCCGCTGCAGGTGCTCCAGGCTCATGCCGCTGCGCTCGATGGTGCGGTCGAGCACGGCCGGGAAGGTGTCGAGGTTCATGCGGGGCTCCGTGTCGGGAAATGCCGAAGACGGCAGGCCCGGTCGGGGCCTGCCGTCGACGGGTCCAGCGGGTTACCAGGCCCGCGGCGTGACGCCGCCGGTCGAGTAGGCGAAGCGGGTCACGGTCAGGCTGTAGGTGGCCGTGCCGGACTTGCCGTCCGCGCTGGTCGCCTTGACCACCACCGGGTAGGTGCCCGCGGGGTGGTGGAGCTGGTCCAGAACCAGACGGTGCTGGCGCCGCCCTGCGCGATGGTCTGCGGGTTGAACTGGGCGCGCGCGCCCGTCGGGAGCCCGCTGGCCGACAGGGTCAGGCTGCCGGTGCCGCCGGTCGCGGAGACCCGGGTCTCGGTGAAGCCGCCCTGCCAGGTGCTGCCGCTGGTCGGGCTCAGCGTCACCTTGACGTCGCCGACCGGGGGCTGCGTGCCGCCCTGGACGGTCAGCGTGACCGTGGTGGTGGCCGACTTGCCCGCGCCGTCGGTGCCCTTGACGGTGATGGTGTGGGTGCCGGAGGCGACCCGGTGCCCGCGCTGAAGGTCAGCTTGGCGTTCGAGCCCGCGGTGATGGTGCTGGGCTGGAACTCCGCGGTGACGCCGGTGGGCAGGCCGGACGCGGCCAGGTTGATGCCCGAGCCGCTGCCGCCGCTGGTCACCGTGGTGGAGATCGTCTTGCCCGCGGCGACGGTCACCGCGTTCGGGGACGCGCCCAGGGTGAAGTCGCCGGGCTGCGGGGTGCCGCCGTCGGTGACGGTGAGGCTGAACTTCCCGGACGCCGACTTCCCGTCCGCCGTCTTGGCGGTCACCGTCACCTCGTAGGTGCCGTTCACCGCCGACGTCGACGCGTCGAAGGTCAGCTTGACCGACTCGCCCAGGGTGACCGACTCGGACTGGAACACCGCCTGCACGCCGGACGGCACGCCGGTGGCCGACAGGGTCGCGTCGACCGCGCCCACGTCGCCCGCCTCGGTGTCGACCTCGACCGACAGGTGGTTGCCCGCGGCCACCGAGCCCGACGCGGGCTTCACGGTGACGCCGAACTCGCCGACCGGGGGCTCCTGGCCGCCGCCGATCTCCTGGGCGACCCAGTCGCCCATGTCGTTGTCGAGCCTGCCGTACACGCTGTACCACTTGAAGTCCGCGCGGCTCCACGACGCGACGCCGATGATCTTGCCGCCGACGATGAGCGGACCGCCGGAGTCGCCCTGCAGGATCGTGGTCCGGCCGTCGGCGTAGCCCGCGCAGACCATCGTGGCGGCCTTGAAGCCCGCGCCGACCCCGGTGCAGACCCGGGCGCCGTCGACGATGGGCAGGGTGGCCTTGTCGAGGGTGACGTCGCGGAGGTTGTCGTTGTGGTCCTTCTTGCCGTAGCCGAAGCCCAGGCCGTTGTCGCCGACCTTCCAGATGCCCGCGTCGGCGGACGTGGCGACCTTCGGGTAGGCCGCGCCGCCGAGCAGCCGGATGTCGCGGTCCACGGTCACGACGGCGACGTCGTAGCCCTGGTCGAAGTTCACGTAGCTCGGGTGCTTCTTGTACGACACGACGTTGGCGACGAAACCGGGGCCGCTGCCGCCGTTCCACTCGTTGAGGTCGTTGAGCCCGTAGACGAACCGCTTCTCACCGGAGGCGTCGGCGCAGTGCGCGGCGATGAGGATCTTGCGCGGCGCCACGACCGTGCCGGTGCAGGTCTGGCCCTGGGGCCGGGGGCCGCCTTCCCGGATGCCCGCGATGATGCCGGGGAACTCGCTGACGGTCGCGTCCTGGCCGTTGTAGAAGAACGCGCCCGCGTCCTCCTGGGCGGTGTACTCGCTTCCCTCGTAGTTCGCCGCGGGCACGTTCGCGGGGCTCTCCTCGGCCGCGAGCGCGATGGTCGTGCCCAGCGGCACCAGCACCGTCGCCGCGGCCAAGGCCACGAGGCCCCAAGACCGTGGTGTACGTTTCACGATGGTTCCTTTCCGGGTCAGGAACAGCCGCCTCTAGGCAGGGTCGACGGCCACTCGCTGCAGGTCACTTTCGGGTGACGCCCGGTGAGGAACAATCAGGGCACGTATCCGTAGGGGTACGGAACTTTATGCGGGAGCCGCGCGTGCGCCGGGACGACGACCTGAGCGGGCTGCGCCTGGCCTGCCCGGTCCACCGGCCCGGCGACCCCGGCTACGAGCGCCTGCGCCCGCCGTCCACCGCGCCGCGCGCCGTCGTCGAGTGCCGCACCGAGGCCGACGCCGCCGCCGCCGTCGTGTACGCCCGCGCCCGCGGCGTCCCGGTGTCCACTTCGGACGGTCTGCTGCTCGACCTGGGCGGGCTGTCCGGCGTCGAGGTGGAGGACGGCGCGGTGACCGCGGGGTCGGGGTGCGCTCGGACGCGCTCGTCGACCGGTTGGTGGCGCGCGGCGTGGTCGTCCCGATCGCGTGCTGCCCCCGGTCGGGGTCCTCGCGGCGGCGCGCGGGCACGGTCCGTTCAGCCGCTTGTTCCCGGGCGACCCTGTGCTGTCGGCGCGCGTGCTGCTCGCGGACGGGCGGGTGGTGGTCGCGGAGCCGTCGGCGGGGATCGCCTTGGCGGTGCGGCTGCGCACCCGGCCCGCCGTGCGGGCGACCGCGGTGCGCGCGCGGTGGGACGCCTCGTACGCCGCGGCCGTCATCGACGCGTGGCAGCGGATCGCGCCCGCCGCCGACCCCGGGGTGAACCTCCGCCTGTCGGTGACCGCGCACGGGGCCGAAGCGTCCGGGCTGGTCGTCGGGACGGCGTCGGACGCGGAGGCGGTGCTGGGCCGGTTCACCGCGCTCGCCGGCGTTCCCGTCCTGCCGGACCTGCGGGAGTGGGCGTCCACCCCGCACCAGGGCTGCCCGACCCGCACCGACCCGCCCGCCGCGTCGGACGCGGTCGAAGGGCTGTCCGCGCTCACCGCCATCGCGCTGGCCGATCACGTAGCCCGCTCCGACGACGCGCGCCTGGACCTCGTGCCGGGGTTCGGGGGTTTCGTGGTCGAGCACCGCGCCTCCGCGCCCGCGTGGGTCGCGGCCTCCAGGGAGCTGCTCCGTGGACACCACTGACGCCGTCCGCAAGCGCATGAGTGACCAGAAGTCCCGCGACACCGGCACCGAGCTGGCCCTGCGCCGCGCCCTGCACGCCCTCGGCCTGCGCTACCGGGTGCACCAGCGCCCGGTCCCCGGCGTCCGCCGCGAAGCCGACGTCGTCTTCACCCGCGCCCGCGTAGCCGTCTTCGTCGACGGCTGCTTCTGGCACGGCTGCCCCGACCACGCCACCTGGCCCAAGAACAACGCCGAGTTCTGGCGCACCAAGATCGAGGCCAACCGCACCCGCGACCGCGACACCGACGCCCGCCTAGCCGCCCAGGGCTGGCGCGTCGTGCGCGTCTGGGAGCACGAGGACCCCACCACCGCCGCCACCCGCGTCCAGCGCGCCCTGACTTCAGATGATGACATCATGCGACGTCGCTATCCAGATGATGCGATCATATGACGTCATCATCCGGATGCCGCGATCACATGATGTCGCCATCCGGATGATGCGGTCATATGACCAGATCATCTGGATGGCGACGTCGCATGATGTCATCATCCGGCTTGCGCATATGCACCCAGTTGCACAACACCCCGCCTCGAAGTTACTCTCCAGTACATGGCGCTCGAGCACGCGATCCTGGTCTCGCTCGGTGAGCGGGCCGGGTCGGGCTACGAGCTGACCCGGCGGTTCGACAAGTCCATCGGCTTCTTCTGGCGGGCCACCCACCAGCAGATCTACCGCGTCCTCAAGCGCATGCTCGACGACGGCTGGGTGACCGTCGAGCACGTCGCCCAGGACGGCAAGCCGGACAAGAAGGTCTACTCGGTCAGCCCGACCGGGCGGTCCGAGCTGGCCCGCTGGCTCGCCGAGCCCGGCGAACCCGTCGAGCTGCGCACCGACCTCGCCGTGAAGATCCGCGGCGCGGCCTTCGGGGACCCCGGGGCCGTCGTCGCGGAGGTCCGGCGGCACCGGGCCGCCCACGCCGAGCGCCTGGCCGCCTACGAGGCGATCGCGGCGGCCGACTTCCCGGTCGGCGCCGGGCACACCGGGGCCACCCTGCACCAGTACCTCGTCCTGCGCGGCGGCATCGCCGCGAGACGGCCTTCCTCGCCTGGTGCGACGAAGTGCTCGACGCGATGGAGTGACGCACATGAGCTACCCGACCCTGCTGTCCCCGCTGGACCTGGGCTTCACCACCCTGCGCAACCGCGTCGTCATGGGCTCGATGCACACCGGCCTCGAGGACCGGACCCGCGACGTGCCGAAGCTCGCCGCCTACTTCGCCGAGCGCGCCGCGGCGGCGTCGGCCTGATCATCACCGGCGGGTACGCGCCCAACCGGGCGGGCTGGGTCAAGCCGTTCGCGGGCAAGCTGACCACGCGCGCCGAGGCCCGCCGCCACCGCCCGATCACCGACGCCGTGCACGCCGAGGGCGGCAAGATCGCGCTCCAGATCCTGCACGCGGGCCGCTACGCGTACCACCCGTTCAGCGTGTCGGCGAGCGCGATCAAGGCCCCCATCAACCCGTTCAAGCCGCGCGCCCTGTCCGACCGCGGCGTCCGCGCCCAGATCGACGACTTCGCCCGCTGCGCCGAGCTGGCCCGCGAGGCCGGGTACGACGGCGTCGAGATCATGGGCTCCGAGGGCTACTTCATCAACCAGTTCCTCGCGCCGCGCACCAACAAGCGCACCGACCGCTGGGGCGGCACCCCGGAGAACCGCCGCCGCCTCGCCGTCGAGATCGTCCGCCGCACCCGCGCGGCCGTCGGCCCGGACTTCATCATCGTCTACCGGCTGTCCATGGCCGAGCTGGTGGAGGACGGCCAGACCTGGGACGAGATCACCGCACTGGGCAAGGAGGTCGAGGCCGCGGGCGCGACGATCATCAACACCGGCATCGGCTGGCACGAGGCCCGCGTCCCCACCATCGTGACCTCGGTGCCGCGCGCGGCGTTCACCGACGTCACCCGCGCCTTCAAGCCGCACGTCGGCATCCCGGTCGTGGCGACGAACCGGATCAACATGCCGCAGGTCGCCGAGGAGGTGCTCGCCTCCGGCGGCGCCGACCTGGTGTCGATGGCCCGGCCGATGCTCGCCGACCCGGACTGGGTCCGCAAGGCCGAGCAGGACCGCGCCGACGAGATCAACACCTGCATCGCCTGCAACCAGGCGTGCCTGGACCACGTGTTCCTCAACAAGCGGGCGTCCTGCATGGTCAACCCGCGCGCCGCCCGCGAGACCGAGCTGGTGCTCGCCCCGACCCGCCGCGCCAAGCGGGTCGCCGTCGTCGGCGCCGGTCCGGCCGGGCTCTCCGCCGCGATCACCCTCGCCGGGCGCGGGCACCGCGTCGAGCTGTTCGAGGCCGCGTCGCACATCGGCGGCCAGTTCGACATCGCCCGCCGCATCCCGGGCAAGGAGGAGTTCGCCGAGACCATCCGCTACTACGAGCGCCAGCTCGACCTGACGGGCGTCGTGGTGCGTTTGGACACCCGCGCCACGGCCGATGACCTCGCCGGGTTCGACGAGGTCGTGCTCGCCACCGGCGTCGCCCCGAGGGTGCCCGCCATCCCGGGCATCGACCACCCCAGCGTCCTGTCCTACGTGGACGTCGTCCGGCACGGCAAGCCCGTGGGGGAGCGGGTCGCGGTGATCGGCGCGGGCGGCATCGGCGTCGACGTCAGCGAGTTCCTCACCCACGCCGAGTCGCCCGCCCTCGACCTCGCCGCGTGGCGCGCCGAGTGGGGCGTCACCCCCGACGGGCTCGCCGCACCCAAGCCCTCGGCGTCCCCGCGGCACGTGTACCTGTTGCAGCGCAAGACCTCCCGCATCGGCGAGGGCCTCGGCAAGACCACCGGCTGGGTGCACCGGGCCGCGCTCAAGAGCAAGGGCGTCGAGCAGCTCACCGGCGTGAACTACGAGCGCATCGACGACGACGGCCTGCACATCAGCTTCGGCCCGGAGCGCAAGGACCCGCGCACCCTCGCCGTCGACACGATCGTCGTCTGCGCGGGCCAGGAGTCGGTGCGCGACCTCGCCGACCAGCTCGGCGACACCCCCGTGCACCTGATCGGTGGCGCGGACGTCGCGGCCGAACTGGACGCCAAGCGCGCCATCGACCAGGGGACCAGGCTGGCTGCCCGCCTCTGAGCCGTGTGCTCTGGGTCACTACGGACTTCCGCTCCCGCCGGCATGCTGTGCCGCACTCGTACGGGGTGGGAGGAACAACAGCATGGAACCCGGCAGGCGCCACCCTGACCGGTTCGCCGCGGCGCTGTCGCGCGCGGTCGACGACAGCGGCCTGACCCTGGACCGCATCCGCGAGCGGTTGCGCGCCAAGGGCTTGGACGTGAGCCTGTCGACGCTGAGCTACTGGCGGCGCGGCCGCAGCAGGCCCGAGCGGCCCGCGTCGATCCGCGCCGTCCGGGAGTTGGAGGCGATGCTCAACGTCCGCCCCGGCGGGCTCGTCGCGCTGCTCGGCCCCAAGCGCCCCGCGGCGCTGGGCGGCCGACCGCTCCGGCGTGATCGCGTTCGACCGGCTGTGGGGCATCGACCCGGACGCCCTCCCGGACGTCCTCGGCGACCTCGTCCCGCCGCCGCCGCGGCGGCTGTCCTACCTGACGGTGCACGACCAGCAGTTCGTCGACCGCGACGGCCTCGCCCGGCGCGTGCACACCCGGGTCGTGGTGCGCGCCGAGGTCCCGGGCGTGGACCGCCTGCACATCACCGTCGCCGCCGAGCCCACCGACCGCGAGTTCCCCGGTTCGAGCGCGTCGTCTCCGGCTGGCTCGGCGGGGTCCGCACGCACGACGACACCGGCCTGCTCAACGCGCAGATCCTGTTCGGCAGGGCGCTGCGCCCGGGGAGACCGCGGTCGTCGACTACATCCTCGCCACCGCGCCCACCGAGCCCTCGACCCACATCGAGCGCCGCTTCGCCCGCAGCGCCCAGAACTACGTCCTGCAGGTCGTCTTCGACCCGGGCGCGGCCCCGCGGCCTGCGCGGAGTACCGCGACGACGAGGAGCACGCCCTCGAACGCACCCGCGCCCCGCACATCGTCTGCGGCGACGTGCCGCCGGGGATCACCGGGATCCGCTGGTCCTGGTGACTTCCCCACCACCTCGGAAACTGTTTAATTCTCTGAAAGGCATGCGCACCCCGGTTCACCTGCGGCCGGACAATCGTCGGCACGGACGGCCTATCGAACCCGGATGCGGTGCCGGGCTACAGTTCGCCGTCCGATTCTCTTGGGGAGGGCCGAGGCGGAGATGCTATGCCGGTCGATCAGCGGGAGCTCGACGACGTGCTCGCCACGGGGCCGTTCGAAGTGGCGCTCCGCGCGGCGATCCACCGCAGCGGGCTGAGCCTGGAGCGCATCCGGGCCAGGCTGGCCCGGCACGGCTGCGCGGTGAGCGTCGCCGCGCTCAGCCACTGGCAGTCCGGCCGCAGCAGGCCGGAGCGCCGCGAATCCCTGGTCGCCCTGAGCGTCCTCGAGCAGGTCGTCGACGTCCCGGAGGGCGCGCTGCTCGGCCTGCTGGGCGCGCCCCGCCCGCGGGGCAGGCGCAGACGGCTGGACCTGCCGGTCGAGGCGGTCTGGCCGGAGGACAACGTCATCCCGAAGCTCATGAGCCGCGTCGACGCCGGGCACGACCGGCACCTGACCCGGCTCAGCCAGCACGACCTCGTCCGCGTCGGCCCGGACCGCGCCGAGCGCCTGGTCCGCGTCCGCCAGGTCTTGCGGGCCGAGCGGGCGGGCATGCGCGAGGTCGTCCTGGCCTACGCCCTCGACACCCCGCACCGCGCCGGGCCGCGCGTGCGCCCGCTGCGGCACTGCTCGGTCGCCCGCTCGGTGTACGACCCGGCCCGCGGCAGGCTGGTGGCCGCCCTGGCCTTCGACCGCGAGCTGTCCCGCGGCGAGGCGATCCTGGTCGAGTACGAGATCTACTGCCCGCCGACGACCGTCCGGTCGAGCTGCTACGAGCGCAAGCTCCGCTACCCGGTCCGCGACCTGCACGTCGAGGTCGTCTTCGACCGCTCCGCCCGCCCCGCCCGCTGCCGGTGGGAGCACCGCGGCCACGGCGACGCCGTCACCCGCGCCGACGCCCTGCGCCTGGACTCGTCGAACTGCGCGCAGTGGACCACATCCGACGCCGCCCCGGGGCGCTATCTCGTCCGGTGGGACTGGTAGCCGCGCTGCGGCTATGGTCGAGATCGTGCTGACTTACGAGGATGTCGGGTCGGGGCCCGCGGTTCTGCTGGTGCACGGCCATCCTTTCGACCGTTCCATGTGGGCGCCCCAGTTGAGCGCCCTCCCCGCCCTGGGCTACCGCGCCATCGCCCCCGACCTGCGCGGCTACGGCGAGAGCCCGGTGACCCCGGGCGTCGTCCCCTTCGAGCGGCACGTCGAGGACCTCGTCGAGCTGCTCGACCACCTGGGCGTCGGCAGCGTCGTCCTGTGTGGACTGTCGATGGGCGGCCAGCTCGTCATGGAGTTCCACCTGCTGCACCCCGACCGGGTCCGGGGATGGTCCTCGCCGACACCACGCCGCACCCGGAGACCGAGGAGTCGCGCCGCAACCGGCTCGCCATGGCCGACCAGCTCGACCGCGAGGGCATGCAGGACTACGCCGACGAGGTCATCTGGAAGATGGTGTCCCCGGCCAACCCGGAGGTCGGCGCCGTCGTCCTGCCGATGATGGCCGCCGCCCCGCCGCGGGCGCCGCCGCCGCCCAGCGCGGCCGCGCCGACCGGCCGGACTACATCCCCAGCCTGCGCGCCGCGACCGTGCCCGCGCTCGTCGTCGTCGGCTCGGACGACGAGTTCACCCCGGTCCCGGTCGCCCGCGAGACCGCGGAGGCCCTGCCCAACGGCAGGCTCCTGGTCGTCGAGGGCGCCGCGCACATGCCGAACCTGGAGCGCCCCGAGGTGTTCAACGCGGCACTGGCGGAGTTCCTGGAGACGGTGCCGAGGTAGCGAACACCCGCAACGCCGCCGTCCCGAGGCGCCGCGGCCCGATCCCCAGGCCCGCGGTGCCGAGGGCGGTGGGCGCGGCGTGCGCGTCGAGGTCGGCCTGGGTGTACCGGCGGCAGCCGGTGTGCCAGTTGGCGACGCCCGCGATCCACTGCCGCAGGTCCTCCACGTAGGCGTCCAGCGCCGCGGCGGTCTCCGCCGACAGCCCGAAGTCCGCCACGAGGATCGGCAGTTCGACGCGCGTGACGTGCAGGAACTCCCGCATCCGCTCGTTCACCAGGTCCGCGACCACCGCGGCGGCCCGGTCGCGGTCGACGCCGAAGAAGTTCTCCACCACCAGCACGGCGTTGTGGATCTCGCCCTCGTACTGGATCTCCTTCTGGTACGAGTGCAGGTCGTTGAGCAGCGCCGAGAAGTCCGTCGCCGCCTTCTCCACCGCCTGCACCGGCCTGCTCCGGTAGACCTCGGGCGGCAGCCCGGTGCCCCGGGTGAGCCTGCACAGGCTCTGGTGCATCTCCGACCCGAACGTCTTGCGCCGCATCTCGATGTAGTCGACCGGGTCGGGGATGCGGTTCTGCGCGACGTTCGCGACCTCCCAGACCCACGAGTCGAGCATGTCCGCCACGGCGTCGCGGAAGACCCGCTGCTGGTCGTCGGTCATGGTGGCCGCGGTCCGCCGCCACAGGTCGACCAGCCCGCGCTCCAGCGCGATGGCGGGCGCGGGCGCCCGGTCCGGGGTCATGCACGCCTTGAGCCGCTCGGTCAACGCCTTCGCCGCGCCGACGTGCGCGCCCCGTCCGAAGACGAGCGGGTAGTAGTCGTCGCCGTAGGTGCCCCACGTCAGCCAGTCCGAGGTGAGGTCGAGCGCGTCGGCGTCCGCGCTCGCGTGCAGCCCGGCGGCGCACAGCGGCAGGTCGAACGCCCGCAACCGGCGCTCGTCGTAGACGCCCTCGTCGAGGATGCCCACCGACCGCGCCCAGGCGACGGTGTTGTCCCGGGCCCGGTCCAGGTGCGGGCTCATCACCAGCGGGAACGGCATCTCGATCGGCGGGATGGTGAGCGGTCCGACCTTGGTGAACGGCACGTGGGTGAACCGCTCGAACCGCTTCGGCGACAGCAGGGACGGGACGATCCGCGCCGCGGACGTCCCGAGCCCGAGCGGCCCCGCGAGCGCGGAGGACCGGGTGTCGGCGTTCATGTACCGGCTGGACCGCAGGTGCCACTCGTGCCCGCCGGACTGCCAGTCCTGCAACCCCTTGATGTACGCCAGCAGCGCCGCCTTCTCCTCCACCCCCAACCGCGCCTCGTCGGCCATCGCGGGCACCTCGGTGACGGCGGTGTGGTCGAACTGGTGCAGCCGCGAGGTGAGCAGGTCGTTCACCCGCTCGGCGGCCTCCTGCGTCCCGATCCCGAAGAACCGCTCGAACACGAGCACGCCGTTGGACAGCTCGCCCTCGTCCATCACCTCGCGCTCGTACGAGAACAGGTCGTTGCGCAGGTGGATGGCGTCGGCGAAGGTGTCGCGCAGCACGAGCATGGGGCGCGTGCCCGCGACCCCGGCGGGCACCTCGGCGTCGGCCACGTGCTCGACCAGGTTCGCCGACCAGGGCGCCCCGCCGACCTTCCGCCGCATCTCGATGTACTCGATCGGGTTCGCGACCCGGCCCGCATCGATGTTGGCCAGCTCCCACATGGACTCGTCCAGCAGGGCGGTCGTGCTCTCGATGAACCGCCCGCGCCACTGCGCGGACCGGTGCGGCACCGTCCGGTTCCACAGGTCGAGCAGGCCCGCCTCGACGGGGTTGGCGGGCTCGGTCGTGATCTCCCCGGTGGCGGGCATGAACAGCTTCAACCGGTCCAGGTGCGCCTTGCCGCCCGCGATGTCCCGCGTCCGCTTGAACAGCTCGAGGAAGTGGTCGTCGAAGTAGAACACCCACACGTACCAGTCGGTGACGAGGTTCAGCCTCGTCTCGTCCGCGTCGGGGTGGGTGTAGGCGCACAGCAAGGCGTAGTCGTGGGCGTCGAGGTCGGCCTGGCTCCAGACGTGCACGCCGTTCTGCGGCGCGTCCACCATGTCCATCGCCCGCGCCCACTCCCGCGTGTGGACCCGGGCCGCCTCCAGGTTCGGGTTCAGCCGAGCCGGGTAGGGCACGTAGAACTCGGGCAACTGGAACGGCTGCGCCACGACGACTCGCTTCCCCGCCGCGCACCGGCGGATCTGATTGCGCGCCCAGGCAATCAGCCCGCCTCCACCGGTGCCTAGGGGCAGAACACCATCGAGAACCCGGTTAACCCGATCGGGACGCCGATGATCGACTCCCGGTCAGACCCGCACTACCCGATCGGCCTACCGACCTCCCCGGCCCGGACGGAGCGGTCCGCTGCCCTGCCGCGGACCGCTCCCGCCCCTACAGCAGGCCGCGCTTCGCCGCCGCCACCAGCGGTCGCGGCACGCGGACCCGCTCACCCGTCGGCGTGCGCACCTCCACGAGCTGCGGCGCTTCCGCCTTCCACTGGGCCCGCCGGTGCCGCGTGTTCGACCGCGACGTCTTCCGCTTGGGGACCGCCATCAGCTCCTCCTCCCGTACCGGCGGTGGAACTTCTCCACCTGTCCCGCCGTGTCCATCACCCGCTGCTGGCCCGTCCAGAACGGGTGCGAGTCGGCGGTGATGTCCACGGTGATCAGCGGGTACGTGTTCCCGTCCGACCACTCGACCGTCTTGTCCGACGTCGCGGTGGAGCGCGTCAGGAACGCGGTCCCGGTCGACAGGTCCTTGAAGACCACGGGGTGGTAGTCGGGGTGGATGCCCGGTTTCACTGGTCGTCCTTTCCGTGTGCGGCGATGGCGAACGGGTCGGCGAGGGCCGACCAGTCGCCGGTCAACTCGGCGTCGGTGAGCAGGGCGCGGCCCAGCACCGCGTGCAGGTGCGCGGGGTCGGCGTCGTGGGCGAGGACGACGATCTCCTGGACCCGGTCGCCGAAGCGCGGGTCCCAGTCCAGCGCCGCCTTGGCGCGGCGGTCGGCGGGCGCGCGGTCCCAGCCCGCGTCGTCCAGGGCGGCCAGCCACGTCCCGGCGTCGCCCACCTGGAGGCCGCCGCCCGCGGACTCCAGCCACAGCGCGACGTCCGGCTGCGTCGCCACCCACACCCGCCCGCGCGCCCGGACGACGCCCTCCAGCAGCGCGTCGATGGCCTCGTGGAGGCGTTCGGGGTGGAACGGGCGGCGGTCGCGGAACAGCGTCACGCTCACCCCGCAGTCGACCTCCAGCGGCGGCTCACCCGCGAGCAGCGGCCCGTGGATGTCGAGCGGTTCCCGCCGCACGGGCACGTCCAACGACGGGTCCAGCTCCGCCACGCCCCGACGCACCGCGACCGGGTTCAGCCGGTCCAGCACCGCCGACGTCCGCGCCTCCGTCCAGCCGTCGGCCGACCCGGTGACGACCAGCACGTCCGCCCACTCCGCCTGGCCGACCGCGACCTGCGCGAGCGTCCGCTCGTCCTCGTCGGGCGCGTGCGGCACCGGCTCGTCGCCGGTCGCGTCGTGCAGCCAGGTCGCCACGTCGACCACCGTCACGACCGCGTGGACGTCGGCGACGTCGGCCACCGTCCGCCCGCCGACGACGACCTCGTGCAGCGCCGACCGGACCGGCTCGGGCTCCACCATGGGATCCAGGTGCAGCACGATCGTGTCGACCCGGCGCGCGAGCCGCAGCAGCAGCGGGATCAGGTCCTGCCGCAGCGTGCAGGACACGCACCCGTGCGCCAGTTCCAGCTCGACGGAGGTGTCCGACACCGCGTCCCGCACCCGGCGCCGGACCCGGCCCTGTGCCACCCGACGCAGGTCGTGGTGCACCACCGCGGTCCGCTCCCCGAGCAGCCGGGTCGCGAGCGCGTCCGTCCCGTCCCTGGTCAGACCGGCCACGAGCACCACCCGGGGCTTGGTCACACCGACCTCCTAATGACAACGGTTTCCATCTCGGCCACCGCGACGGTACCCTGTCCGACGTTCAGATGAAAACGAGTCTCATTTCCAAGGAGGTGCCATGAGCGCGGTCTGCCAGGTGACCGGCCGCAAGCCGGGCTTCGGCAAGCAGGTCTCCCACTCCCACAAGCGCACGAGCAGGCGCTGGAACCCGAACGTCCAGCGCCGCCGCTACTGGGTGGCGTCCGAGTCCCGCTGGATCACCCTCACCGTCTCGGTCAAGGGCATCCGGACCATCGACCGCCACGGCATCGACGCCGTCGTCGCGCGGCTGCGCCGGAACGGGGTCAAGCTCTGATGGCCCGCAACGAAATCCGCCCGATCGTCAAGCTCCGCTCCACCGCGGGCACCGGCTACACCTACGTCACCCGCAAGAACCGCCGCAACGACCCCGACCGCATGGTCCTGCGCAAGTTCGACCCCATCGCCCGCAGGCACGTCGACTTCAAGGAGGAGCGCTGATGGCCAAGAAGTCCAAGATCGCCAAGAACGAGCAGCGCAAGGCCGTCGTCGCCCGCCACGCCGAGCGCAGGGCCGAGCTGAAGAAGGTGATCGCCTCGCCGCGCTCGACCACCGAGGAGCGCGACGCCGCCGTGCGCGCCCTGCAGCGGATGCCGCGCGACGCCAGTCCGGTCCGGGTCCGCAACCGCGACGCCGTCGACGGCAGGCCGCGCGGCCACCTGCGGTACTTCGGCCTCTCCCGCATCCGGGTCCGGGACATGGCCCACCGGGGCGAGCTGCCCGGCGTGCACAAGTCGAGCTGGTAGGAGGAACGACCATGATCCGCAAGAACGACCGGCGGACGCCCCGGCGCAAGACCAGCGTCCTCAAGGCCGAGGGCATCGAGCGCGTGGACTGGAAGGACGCCCAGCTCCTGCGCAAGTTCATCTCCGACCGCGGCAAGATCCGCGCCCGCCGCGTCACCGGGCTGACCCCGCAGCAGCAGAAGCAGGTGGCGACCGCGATCAAGAACGCCCGCGAGATGGCCTTGCTGCCTTACCCTGGATCCGGGCGCTCCTGACGCATCGTGCCGACCCCGTCGCGCACCGTGCTCCGGTCGCCCTAGAAACGGCTACTCCAAACAGGTTATGCACGTCTGGCCTAGTAGCCTTTTCCCACTGTGTCTCAGACCACGGGCACCCCGCCTGAACCGGGGTGACCAGGACCAAGACCGAGGACGGTGTGGGCCAGGACGACCAACTAGCCGCCGCGGAGGCGCTGCGGGCCGATCGGGAAGTGCGGCTGCTCATCGACGCGGGCCGCGCCGACGAGGCGAACGTGCTGTTCGACCAGCTCCTCGCCAAGGTCCCGCCGGGCCTCGCGCCGTGGACGCGCGCCGCGATCCTGACCCGGCGCGCGGTCTCGGCGTGGCGGCTGCGCCGCATCCCGCTGGCCTTGGAGCTGGCCGCGGAGGGCTGGAGCGACATCGACGCCGAGCAGCCCCGCGGGTCGTTCGCGGCCGACACCCTGCACCGGCTGGGCTACCTGCTGGAGGGCATCGGCCACCGCAGGGCGTCACTCGACATCACCCGCGTGGCGGTCGAGGTCGCCCGCAAGGGTGATGATGTGGAGATCCTGGCGCACGCGCTGCAGAACCTCGGCGGCACGCTGAACTTCCGCGCCTGCGAGCAGGGCCCCGCGGAGGCCGAGGCCAGCTACCGGGAGGCGATCGCCGCCTTCGAGGAGGGCCTCGGCCTGGTCACCGAGGGCCGCATCCACCTGGCCCTGCTCGCCGCGTACGGCGCGTCGCTGGCCGGGCTCGGCGAGCTGGAGGAGGCCGAGCGGATCGCCCGCAAGACCCTGGAGCTGGCCGCCGAGGGCCCGGACATCTGGGCCGAGTCGGTCGGCAACTGGGTGCTGGCCCGCATCCGCTGGCGCACCGGCGACCTCGACGGCGCCACCCAGCACGGCATCACCAGCGTCGAGTGCGCCGAGCAGATCAACGACACCTCCCTGCTCCAGCGCTACTCCGAGGACCTCGCCAACATCTGCCGCGACAACGGGGACCACGCGGGCGAGGCCGCCGCGCTGCGCCGCACCGTGCTGGCCCGCCGGACCGCGGTCGAGACCCTGCAGGAGGGCCTGGGCCAGGCGCTCGAGCAGCGCCGCCTCGCCATCCGCGCCCAGCGCCTGGCGATGGCCGCGCAGGAGGCCGCCGCCCGCGACCCGCTGACCGGCCTGGCCAACCGCCTCGGCCTGGAGCACACCGCGCCCGACCTGCTCGAGCGCGCCGTCGCCAGCGGCCGCGTGCCGTGGCTGGTGCTGATCGACGTCGACTGGTTCAAGGGCGTCAACGACGCCGCCGGGCACGCCGCGGGCGACGCTGCCCTGCGCGAGATCGCCCAGGTCCTGCGCGCCGAGTGCCGCGTCGGCGACCTCATCGCGCGGTGGGCGGGCGACGAGTTCGTGGTCCTGCTGGTCGACAACCCGGCCGACCACTCGCACGGCCTCCCGGTCGGCGTGTCGGTGGCCGAGCGCGTGCGCACCGCCGTCGACCAGCACGACTGGACCGCGGTCCTCGGGACGACGCAGCGCCCGACGGTCAGCATCGGCGTGGCCACCGGCCCGCACTCGCTGGAGAAGCTGTTCGCCAACGCCGACATCGCGCTGTACCGGGCGAAGCGCCGCGGCCGCAACCGCGTCGAGGTGCACACGTCGGTCGAGGAGACCTACGCGATCAACCCGCCGCGGTAGGCGACCAGCGCGGCCTGCACGCGGTTGCTGGCGCCGATCTTGCCCAGCACCGCGGAGACGTACCCCTTCACCGTCGCCTCGGACAGGTGCAGCGCCTGCCCGATCTCGGCGTTGGACAGCCCGCGCCCGATCAGCGCGACCACGTCCCGCTCTCGGCCGGACAGCGACGCCAGCGCCTCCCGCGCGGGCTCGGCGGCCTGCTCGCCCTGCGCCAGCGCCCCGACGACGCGCGCGGCGACGGTCGGGTCGAGCACGACCCCGCCCGCGGCCAGGTCGTGCACGGCCTTGATCAGGTACGCCGGGTCGACGTCCTTGAGGAGGAACCCGGACGCGCCCAGCCGCAGCGCGCGGCGGACGTACTCGTCGACGTCGAAGGTCGTCAGCATGCACACCGCGGGCGGCTCGGGCATCCCGGTGATCGCCTTCAGCGCGGTGATCCCGTCGGTCTCGCCCATCCGGATGTCGAGCAGCACGACGTGCGGGCGGTGCATCCGCACGGCCTCGTCGACCTGGTGGCCGTCGTCGCACTCGGCGACGAGTTCCACGTCCGGCGCGGTCGACAGGATGGCCCGGAGGCTGGACCGGACCAGGTCCTCGTCGTCGGCGACGATCACTTTCAGCATGCGCCCTCCCCGAAGGGTGCCCTTTCGGCGAGCTTACCGGGGCCGGACAGCGGCACCCGACCGGCAAAAATGAAACCCTTTCGCGAACACGTCACGCAGCGGTAACGTGACCGCACGTCACGTCGCGAGAGGAGTCCCTTCCGATGCGCGTCCTCATCCCGCGGCGACGTGCGCGACGGTCCTCGCCTCCCTGCTCGCGGTCCCCGCCGCCGCACAGGTATTGCCGCCCACCGCCGCGTACGCCGCGAACGACTACTGCATGGGCCAGTGCTCCGACATCAACCCACCGGGCCAGAACGGCAGCGCCACGCTCGCCGAGATCCTGGCCCACCAGGCGTTCGGGTCCCGCCCGAAGCACGCCGACGACCAGCTCGGCAAGTACGACGCCCTGGCCACCGGCTACCCGGGCCTGACCACCGACAAGATCTCCCAGTTCTTCAACGACGCGTCCTTCGGCGTCGCGCCCGACCAGGTCGAGAGCACCGCCCGCCCGCGCGCCGACGTCACGATCGTGCGCGACAAGGCGACCGGCACGCCGCACATCACCGGCACGACCCGTTCCGGCACGATGTTCGGCGCGGGCTTCGCCGCCGCTCAGGACCGCCTGTTCCTCATGGACGTCCTCCGCCGCGTCGGCCGCGGCCAGCTCACCCCGTTCGCGGGCGGCGCCGCCGCGAACCAGCAGTTGGAGCAGGGCTTCTTCGCCGACGCCCCGTACACCGAGGCCGACCTCCAGCGCCAGATCGACGAAGCCGCCGCGGCCGGTCCCGCGGCGCGCAGGCGATGGCGGACGCGCGGGACTACGTCGAGGGGATCAACACCTATATCCGCCAAGCGCACAGCGGCCGCTACTTCCCAGGCGAGTACGTCCTCCTCGGCCACGTCGACGCGATCACCAATTCGGGCACCATCGAGCCGTTCAAGCTGACCGACCTGGCCGTCATCGCCGCGGTGATCGGCGCCCAGTTCGGCGCGGGCGGCGGCGGCGAAGTCCAGGCGGCGGTGGCGAAACTGGCGATCCAGGAGCGCTACGGCGTCGTCGAGGGCGAACGCGTCTGGCAGGCGATGCGCTCCGCGGACGACCCGGAACACATCTCGACGATCCACAATGGACAACGCTTCCCGTACGCCCTCCCGCCCGCGGACCCGCGCGGTGCCGCGCTGCCCGACCGCGGCTCCGTCGTGCGCCAGCAGATGGTCTTCGACCGCACCGGCGCCCAAGCGGCCCCGGTTCAACGCCAAGACCTGGCGAAGGACCAGGGCGTCTTCGCCGACGGCGTCCTGCCCGGAGACCTCCTGGAGAACAAGCACGGCATGTCGAACGCCCTGCTGGTCTCCGGCGCGCACACCGCCAGCGGCCACCCGGTCGCGGTGTTCGGCCCGCAAACCGGCTACTTCGCGCCGCAACTCCTTATGCTGCAAGAACTCCAGGGTCCCGGCATCAGCGCCCGGGGCGCGTCGTTCGCGGGCATCAGCTTCTACGTCCTGCTGGGCCGCGGCCAGGACTACGCGTGGAGCGCGACGTCGTCGTCCCAGGACATCATCGACACCTACGCGGTGGAACTCTGTTCCCCCACCGGAACCCCGACGCCGCAGAGCAACCACTACCTGCACCGCGGCCAGTGCCTCCCGATGGAGGTCGTCGAACGCCGCAACTCCTGGTACCGCTCGGTCGGCAGCCCCGTCGACGCGGGCAGCTACACCCTCCGCGTCTACCGCACCAAGTACGGCCCGGTGACCCACCGCGCGACCATCAACGGCAAACCGGTCGCCTACACCCGCCTGCGCTCGACCTACCTGCACGAACTCGACTCGGTGATCGGCTTCCAGGAGTTCAACGACCCCTCCGCGATCACGTCAGCCGCCGACTTCCAACGCGCCGCGTCCCACATCGGCTACACCTTCAACTGGTTCTACGCCGACGCCGACGACATCGCGTACTACAACAGCGGCAACAACCCGGTCCGCCACCCGTCGGTCGACCCCGGCATGCCCGTCCTGGCCAACGCCGGCTACGACTGGGCCAACTGGAACCCCGACACCAACCGCGCGACGTACACCGGCTTCGCCGAACACCCGCACGTCATCAACCAGGACTACCTGATCTCCTGGAACAACAACCAAGCCCCCGGCACAGCCGCCTCCGGCCTGGAACGCGGCGCCGTCCACCGAGGCGACCTCCTCGACTCCCGAGTCCGCACCCTGGTCCGCGCGGGCGGCGTAGACCGCGTCTCCCTCACCAAGGCCATGGCCGAAGCCGCCCTGGTCGACCTCCGCGCCGAACGCGTCCTCCCCTTGCTGCTCCGCGTCCTCGGCACCCCCACCGGCGACCCCGCGGTCGACAACGCCACCCGCTCCCTCCGCGACTGGCTCGCAGCGGGCGCGATGCGCAAACCCACTGCCCCCGGCGCAAAGACGTACGTGCACGCCGACGCCATCCGCATCATGGACGCCTGGTGGCCCCTCCTGGTCCGAGCCCAATTCGAGCCCTCCCTGGGCCCCGCGTACCCAGAGCTGACCCGAACCCTGAAGATCGACGAGAGCCCCTCCAACGGCAACCCCCACCAGGGCTCCTCCTACCAAGCAGGCTGGTGGGGCTACGTCCACAAAGACCTCCGCGCCCTCCTGGGCGACCCCGTGACGTCCCCCTCCCCATCCGCTTCTGCGGCGCGGGCGACCTCTCCCGCTGCCGCGCCGTCGTGATCGACACCCTCCGCGCAGCAGCCGCCACCCCCACCACCACGGTCTACCCCGGCGACGGCACCTGCTCCGCAGGCGACCAATGGTGCGCCGACGCCATCATCCACAACGCCCTGGGCGGCATCACCCAAGCCCCCATCACCACCCAAAACCGCCCCACGTACCAACAGGTGATCGAGTTCCCCGCCCGCCGAGGCGACACAACAGCCAACCTGGCCACCACCGCGACAGCCTCCAGCCACGAATCCGGCCTCTTCACCAGCTACCCACCCCGCCTGGCAGTAGACCGCAACCCGTCCACCCGCTGGGCCAGCGCCTGGACCGACAACCAGTGGCTAACGGTCGACCTAGGCACCCCCACCAAGTCTCCCGAGTCCGCCTCCACTGGGAAGCGGCACACGCCCGCACCTACCGCATCGACGTCTCCACCACCGGCACAACCTGGCGCACAGTCTGGTCCACCCCCACCTCCGACGGCGGCCTCGACACCGCCGTCTTCACCCCCACCGAAGCCCGCTACGTCCGCATGCAGGGCCAAACCCGAGCCACCACCTACGGCTACTCCCTCTACGAGATGGAGGTCTACGCCCACTGACAAATCCGGCCGGGGAAGCCCACCCGCTTCCCCGGCCACCCCGATCCGGCTGTTCCCCACCACATCCTCACCACCAACGAGCCTGCCCGCCTCCCACGCCCGACCTCGCCGACGAGTCCGGCTGCCTCACGCACGCCCCACGCACCCGCCCCGCGTCGCCAACGAGCCTTGCCGCGCCGGTACACCCTCGCCTCGCGACCACGCCTTTGTGGCGCTGCGCGCGGGCCTGGCAGCGCAGTCTGGCCGTGCGATCCCGCCTTTGGTGCTGCTGGCCGCCCTGCCAGCGCAGTCTGGCGCGCGATCCCGCCCTTGCTGCGCCGCTCGCCGGCCCGCCGGGGCACCCCTCGCCTCGCCACCCACCCTTGCCGCGCCCTCTCGAAAAGTGCCCGCGCGGTAAGGCCAGGACCGCCGCACCCGCATCCTGCCCTTCCACCCAGCCCGCACTACACCGGCCGCAGCGCCTCCCGCAGCTTCACCCGAGCCCCACTCCGCATCACCGCGTTCCGGTAAACCCGCCCCGCCAACCACACCAGCCCCGGGATCAACGCCGCCGTCAACCCCACAGCCATGACGGCCTGCCACACCGGCACCCCACCCATCGCCAACCGCATCGGCATCAACGTCGGCGAGAACACCGGAACCAACGACAACACCTCGACCAACCGGTTCCCCGGATCCGACGGCAACACCGAAATCCCCACCACATACCCCAGGATCACCAACATCAACGGCGGCGTGATCACCCCACCCACGTCCTCCTGCCGCGACACCAACGCCGCCAACGCCGCGAAAACCAGCGAGTACACCAAGAACCCGAGCAAGAACCACACCACCAACCACACCACCGTCCCCACCGCCGCCGACACGCTGATCGTCAACACGTCGAACGCCAACGCGGCCCAAATCCCCACCCCGCCGATCACCGCCATCTGCGCCAACCCCACCGCCCCGATCCCCAACACCTTCCCCGCCATGAGCTGCCAAGGCCGAATCGTCGCCAACAACAACTCCACCACCCGACTCGACTTCTCCTCCACAACCCCCGTAGCCACCATCTGCCCATTCAGCAACAACGACATGTAAATCAACACCCCCGCGACCATCCCGATCGCGAGCTGCTGCCCGTCGTACTCATGCGGCGCCTCAATAGCCCGCACCTCCAACTCGGCCCCAGCCACCGCCGCGTTGACCGCGGCCGGATCCCCACCCAACTCCTCGATCGCCGAACTGAACGCCACCTGCCCCGACACCACCGTCAGCACATCCTTCAACGCCCCGTTCAGATCCCGCTGAACGACAACCGCGAACCCGTCCCCCGCAGGCACCAACAACGCGTCGACCTCCCCAGCCTCAACCGCCGCCCGCCCCCGCCCCTCATCCGGAAAAACCTGAGCATCCACGCTCAACCCAATGCTGTCCCCCGTCCCCACAACGCCCCGCTCCAACCCGGCCGTCGCCCCCACCAACCCCACCGTCGCGTCCGACCCACCACTCAACAACTTCATCAACAGGCTGAACCCGACGATCAACACGAGCGTGATCCCGGTCAACGCCACGAACGCCTTCGACCGGACCTTGGTCCGGATCTCCCGCCCGGCCACCAGCCCCACGGCCTGCCAATTCCCCAGCTGAACGTCCTTCACGCCACCCTCCCCAAGTGGTGCGACCAGCCCCGATCCGATCCCAGCCGCAGCCCGTCGCCCTCGTGTTTACCCGGCCACGCCAAGCCTCGCGCGCACATCCCGAATCCCGCCCGCGCCGCCCGCCCCCTTCACCCTGCCGTGTTCACCCCGAACCACCCGCGGACCAGCCGCACTACACCGCCGACCCGAGCCTTGATCCGGCCCGATCGCTCGATCAGCCACCGTCCCGTCGCACCCTGCCGTGGGCTTGCGCTTGGTCCGGGTCAGCCGCAGTGGTCGACCAGCCACCACCCCGGGTCTGCCTCGCCGCGGACCTGTGCCGCGGCGAGGCTCCACTACGCCGCGCCCTCTCCGCTGACCACGCTCCGGAACAGCTCCGTCAACGACTGCCGACGCCTGCTGAACTCCGTCACCGGCCCGGTAGCCAGCGCCGCCTGCAGCACCGCCTGGTCATCCGCCCCGTCCCCCAACTCCAGGATCGTCCGCCCGCCGTCATACCCGTGCACGGTCACATCCGGCAGCCGGTCCGCCCACCCGTGCGCGGCCCCCGGCGCCTCCACCACGAGCCGCACGGTCCCGCTGGCCCGCAGCTCATCGACCGTCCCGCACGCCTCCATCCGTCCACTCCGGACGATCCCCACCCGGTCGCACAACCGCTCCACCAAGTCGAGCTGATGACTGGAGAACACCACCGGCACCCCGTCCCGCGCCTTGTCCTGCAACACCCCGCTCATCACGTCCACCGCCACCGGGTCCAACCCCGAGAACGGCTCGTCCAGCACCAGGATCTCCGGGTCGTGCACCAACGCCGCCGCGAGCTGCACTCGCTGCTGGTTCCCCAGGCTGAGCTTCTGCACCTCATCCCCCGCCGAGCCGCGACCCCCAGCCGCTCGGTCCACTCCGCCACCGCCCGCTCCGCCGCCCTCGGCGAAAGCCCGTGCAGCCGAGCCAGGTAGACGAGCTGCTCACCCACCTTCATCTTCGGGTACAGCCCCCGCTCCTCAGGCATGTACCCGATGTGCCGCCGCGTCGTGGCCGTGATCGGCGCCCCGTCCCACCGCACCTCCCCGGAGTCCGCCGCCAACACCCCCAACGCGATCCGCATCGTCGTCGTCTTGCCCGCCCCGTTGCTCCCGACGAACCCGAACAACTCCCCGGCCCGCACCTCGAACGTCATCTCCCGCAGCGCGACGACGTCCCCGTACCTCTTGGAGACCCGGTCGATCTCCAGCCCGCGCCCCATCGGCACTCCCCTCATCGACCCCTCACCAGGGCGAACCCCAACAACCCCCATCCTGCCCTCCACCCCCGCACCCCGTCATCCGGACAACCCCTGGCCCGCCAGACCCCACCCAGCGCTGTAGAGTGACCCCCGACGCCCTCGTAGCTCAGGGGATAGAGCATCGGTTTCCTAAACCGTGTGTCGCAGGTTCGATTCCTGCCGGGGGCACCAAGCTTTAAGAGGCAAACTCAGATGCGGTGATTGTCGATCACAGCGCTATGGAGCTACATGTGGAGCCAGGCGACTGTCATGGCTCCATGGCGGGCGACCAAGGGCGGACTCGAGTACTTAGTACCGTCGGTGAATACGGTCGGCTCGAACCTGATTTCGAGGATGCAACTCTATCCAGTTGAGAACGCTTCGTGGTCGATCAATTCTGTCGATCTTCAGGACTGCCTGGCGACTGTTTGGGTGTAGACAGGGAGTACATAACGGCGTCGGCAAGCGCAAGAAACTCAACCGCTTGGCTGTAATCAATCGTTCCTCGACCGTGTGCAGCTAGGTTCCTCAGAGTCGAGATGCCCAATATTGCATTGTGTGTCGGGGCGCTGATGACCTCGCGCTTGAATGCGGTCGAGCTCAACTCGCCCATTCCCATTCGGAGCTCTTTGTCATTCAGTCCATCGCGCGCGAGTAGGGCGCGAAGGGCTCTTTCGATCTCGCCCGAAGCGTCCATTACTGCGCCACGGGGCGAGTTTTTGGCAACCTCGAGCAAGCGAAGGGGCATGGTCTGATCTGTGGCGCTCTCGGTTGATGTGACCTCGTTGACGATTTGCTGTTCGGCTTGTTGAGCCGTTTCGTTCCACTCCAACTCCAAACCGCCGGGACCGGCTTTTAGTGCCTTTAAACGATCGCCGAGAAGTGGTCCGAGCTTCGATCGAAGTGTCACAGCCAGCAGGACGACGGCAGTTGGCCAAGCCAAGGCGTCAACGAGCTTCTGAATAAACTCAAGCACACTCATTCATGAGCTCCCGGCTGATCGGAGACGAAGGCTGCGATTCGGTAGTCGTCGGACAGGGTCCCGTCGTTACCGCGCAACTGAATTCGTGGTCCGAGAGGATGCCCTCCCGTCATGCCTCCGCAACCCGGGCTAAGCTCCTCACCAGATTGTTCTGTCCGTGCGGCCCGTGGAGCCTGGCGTGGAGCCGACTGGCGGAGCCAGCGGCGTCGCAGGTCCGATCCTTCGGGGGCGCCAGAAGTCGCATTCCCGCAGGTGGCCGGGCATATGCCTCGGCCACCCGCTTCGTTTTTCACGAGATCGCGCGGGCCAGCCAGTAGTCGAGGAGGTCGCGGTCGCCGGAGACGGTCACCTCGGGGTGGTCGGGGCTGATGCGGGATTTGACGAGCAGCAGCAGCTCCGCGGGGTGGCGGACGCGGTGACGTCGGCTGGGCCGTCGGCGTCGCGCTGGACGGTGACGCCGGACGGGGTGCAGGTGATGAGCCAGCTGCGGGTTTCGGTGGCGAAGCGGAGGGTTTGGCCGCCGCGGGGATTTCGGCGAAGGCGGGGTTGAGGAAGGGGCGGGCGCCGGGTTGGCCGAAGCCGATGAGGCAGAAGTCGATGCAGTCCAGGGCGACGGTGCGGTGGAGGGCGTACGGGTGGCCCAGGGCGAGGCAGACGTCGCCGCGGTGGACGGTGGTCTCGAAGAGGGCCCAGCGGGGCCAGAACTCGGTGGGGCTGTGCGGGGCCCAGATCTCGGTGCCCTCGGGGACGGAGGCGATGGCGGCGGCGAGGCGCTGGGAGCCCTCCGCCAGGTAGTGGACGATGTCGGTGGGGGTGCAGCTCGCGCTGGAGCCGACCGCGGCGACCTGTTCGGTCCAGCTGCCGCCGTCCTCGGTGATGCCCGCGGGCGGGAGGAACGTGGGGGAGCGGGACTCGAGGATCGAGGCGGCCCACTCGTGGCCCTGGCGGATGTGGCGGACGAGGTCCGCGGCCGTCCACCCGGGGCAGGTGACCACCGGGTCGGTGTTGGGCAGCAACCCGACGGCGTCGGCGAAGCGGGCCACCTCGGCCCGGAATTCCGCGACGTACCAGTCGACCGACAACTCCCGGGTGAAGGCGGGCGCAACCATGGAAATCTCCCATTCGCAGGTTCGGGACCACCAGCAAACGGTTAACCGCTGATTGACCACGGGCACGCGCCTGATCCCGGCGCACAATTCCGACATCCATTTACGGTGCCTCACTTTCCGCGCGTGTCACCCTTCCGGCGGTGGCGGGACCCGGTGTCTACCTGCGTACGTACAGTTGTTCGTCCCCCTGACGCACCCCTACGTAGAACAATTTGTCCCCCGCGCACTAGTCCGCGAGCGGCCATTGTCCGCCCGATCCGGGCGCGGCTACCGTCCCGCTGCCGAAAGAGTGGGAGGCCGGACATGCGGGCGATTGTTGGTCGACTGGCGGTGGTGGCGCTGCTGGCCGGCGCCGTGGTCGGGGTGCCCGGGCCGCCGCCGAAGCGGACCGGACCGCGCACCGGTTGATCGTGAAGTACCGGGCGGGCGTCGCCGACATCGCCGACCGGGCCGCGCGGCACGGGCGGGTGAAGCGCGAACTGGCGGGCGGCGCGGTGCTCGTCGAGGGGTCCGACGCGGTGCGGCGCGCGCTCGCCGCCGACCCCGACGTCGCCTACGTCGAGCGCGACGAACTCTTCCAACTCGCCGAGGCGCCCAACGACCCCGAGTACGGCAAGCAGTGGAACCTCCACGACCCGACCGCGGGCATGAACGTCCCGGGCGCGTGGACCAGTACCACCGGGGCAGGCGTCACCGTCGCGGTCATCGACACCGGCTACACCAAGCACTCCGACCTCGCGCAGGTCGTCCCCGGCTACGACCTCATCGCCGACCCCGCCCGGGCCCGCGACGGCGACGGCCGCGACGGCGACGCCGCGGACGAGGGCACCTGGACCACCGCGGGCCAGTGCGGGGCGACCGGCAAGGCGACCGCGTCCGGCTGGCACGGCACCTACGTCGCCGGGATCGTCGGCGCCGTCGCGAACAACGGCAAGGGCGTCGCGGGCGTCGCGCCGGGAATCAAGCTCCAGCCGATCCGCGTCTTCGGCCCCTGCGGCGGGTACGGCTCCGACATCCTGGAAGGCATCGTCTGGGCCTCCGGCGGGCGCGTCCCCGGCCTGCCCGACAACCCGACGCCCGCCAGGGTGATCAACCTGAGCGCGGGCGGCGGCGGCGCGTGCTCGCAGGCGATGCAGGACGCCGTCAGCGGGGCGATCTCGCGCGGCGCGGTCGTGGTCAACTCGGCGGGCAACAGCAACAGCGACGTCGCCAACCACAGCCCGTCGAACTGCAAGGGCGTCATCAGCGTCGGCGCGTCGACCATCGAGGGCAACCGCGCCCCGTACTCCAACTACGGCGCCACGCTCACGATCACCGCCCCCGGCGGCTCGGGTTCGGGCGGCATCCTGTCCACGTCCAACGCGGGCACGACGACCCCCGGCGCCGAGGTCTACCGGTCCGGCATGGGGACCAGCGCCGCCGCCCCGCACGTCGCCGGGCTGGTCGCGCTCATGCTGGCCAAGCGTCCGTCACTGACCCCCGCGCAGGTCGAGACCGTCCTCAAGGCCAACGCCCGGCCGATGCCCGGCGACTGCCCCGCCGGGTGCGGCGCAGGCCTGGCCGACGCCGCCAAGACCATCAAGGCCCTCGACGTCCCGCCGCCCACGATCACCGTCGACAACCCGGGCGAGCAGTGGTCGTACAAGGGCTTCCCGATCGCGCCGCTCCAGCTGTCCGCCAAGGCGAGCAACGGCGCACCCGTCACCTTCAAGGCGACCGGTCTACCGCCCGGCCTGACCATCACCACCGCGGGCCGCGTCTCCGGCACCCCCACCGCGGCGGGCACGTTCACCACCACGGTCACGGCGAGCGCGTCCGGGGGACGGGCCGGGTCTCGTTCACCTGGCGGGTTTGGGGCTGGTAGCTCAGGCAGGACGGGTACTCGCCACCGCCCCGGTCAGCGCCCGCAGGTAGCCGTGCCGTTGGCCCTCGGCGTTCGGGTGGTAGGACGCGATCACCGGGAACAGCACCACCCCGTTGATCCACGGCCTGCTCGTGCAGACCCCGTGCCCCGCGAAGTCGTCCGTCACGGGCTCGAACCGCAGCCCCGCCGCGCCCGCCCGCGCGGCGATGACCGCGTTGAGCTTGTCCGCCGCCGCGTTCAACGCCGTGCGCTTGGTGAGGCTCATGCCGCACGACGTCGGCCCGTGCGCGAACAGGTGCGGGTACCCGAGCACGACCACCCGCGCCCGCGGCGCCGCTCCTCGATCGCCCGGTACGCCGCGTCGAGCTTCGCGGGCAGCACCTGCTCCGTCGCCGCGACCCCTTGCGCGACCCGGTCCAGGCAGGCCCGGTCCGACCCGAGCGTGCAGGTCCGCATGACCGACCCGAACCCGACGTCGTTGCCGCCGATGGTGATCGTCACCAGCGTCGTGTCGTCCGCCAAGGCGTTGACCTGCTTGGCGATCACGGTGTCCGTCGTCGCGCCCCCGCACGCCGCGAACGCGAACGACGCGGGCTGGTTCGCCTGCGCCCACAACCGCGGGTACGCCTTCCGACTGCGGTAGCAGGACCCGTAGTGCCCACCGGCTCCCGTGCCCGCGGAGTACGAGTCCCCGAGCGCGACGTACCGCTCCCCTTCCGCGACCGCGACCCCGCGGTCGACGCGCCGAACATCGCGATCAGGACGAGCAGTGCGCGGCATTTCATGCCCCTCAGTGTGCTGAGCCGCACGGGGCGAGCGACCCGCCGTCGCACGGTCGGGTGACGCAGGTTCACCCGCCGGTGATCCGGGCCCCGGGGAGCCGGGGCCCGGACGCCGTCCTAGACCTTCAGGCTCCAGCTGTTGAGCGTGCCCGTGTCCGACCGGTACTGGTCGCGCACGGTCAGCTTCCACGTCCCGTTCCGGGTCTCCGCCGACACCGGCGCGGTGAACGTCTGCACGATGTTGTCCGCGCCGTCGGACGAGTTCGCGGACTTCAGGCGGTACACCGAGCCGTCCGGGGCGACGAGGTCGATCGCGATGTCGCCGCGGTACGGGTGGGTGATGTTGACGCTGACCTCGGCCGACGACGTGGTGCCCGAGCAGCCGGAGACCGTGATCGGGCTGGAGATCGAGCCCAGGTCCGGGATGGCCTGCGCCGTCGAGTTGGTCACCGCCGCGCAGCCGGGCAGCGGGGTGGTGCCTGAACCGGTGTACAGGAGCTTGTTCGGCGAGCCGGTGTTGATGTTCTTGAGGACGTCCGGCGTCGTCGCGCCGACCAGGGCAGCGCGGACCTGGTGGTGCGTCGCGGTCGGGTTGGCGCTCAGGTGCAGGGCCGCCGCGCCCGCGACCTGGGGCGCCGCCATCGACGTGCCGCTGGTCGAGAAGGAGTCGGACGCCGTGTTCCACTTGGCGGAGACGATGTCCTGGCCGGGTGCGAACAGGTCCAGGCAGGTGCCCCAGTTCGAGTACGCCCAACGGTTGTCGCTGATGTTCGACGCGCCCACGGTGATCGCGTCGGGCAGGTTCGCGGGGACTTGCCGCAGGCGTCGGCGTTCTCGTTGCCCGCGGACACGACCGTCGTGATGCCCGCGTTGATCAGGCGCTGGGTGGCGTCGTCGAGGGCCTGGGACTTCGAGCCGCCGAGGCTGAGGTTGGCGACCGCGGGCTTGACCGCGTTCGCGGCGACCCAGTCGATGCCCGCGACGATCGCGGTCAGGCTGCCGCCGCTGCTGCACCCGAACACCCGCACGCCGACCAGCTTCACGCCCTTGGCCAGGCCGTACTTCGTGCCGCCGATGGTGCCCGCGACGTGCGTGCCGTGACCGGTGCAGTCGCTGGCGTCGTTGTCGTTGTCGACGGTGTCGCGGCCGTGGACCGCGCGCCCGCCGAAGTCGTCGTGCGTGATCGTGATACCGCTGTCGATCACGTACGCGGTCACGTTGGACGCCGTGTTCGCGTACGCGTACTTCCCGTCCAGGGGAGGGTGCGCTGGTCGACGCGGTCGGTGCCCCAGGACGGCGGGTTCAGCTGCTCGCCCGCCGCCGTCACCACCTGGTCCTGCTCGACGTACGCCACCGCCGGGTCGGCCGCGAGCCTGCGCGCCTGCCGCTCCGACATCGTCACCGCGAACCCGCGCAGCGCGCTGCGGTAGGTCCGGGTCACCGTCCCCGGCACGTCCTGGAGCGCCGCCCCCGGCTTGAGCACGACGACGTAGCTGCCCTCGATCGCCGTCGCCGCGCCCGCCCCGAGCACCTGCCCCTCGGCCGCCCCCGCCGACGCCACGAGCCCGGCGATCATCCCGCCGGTCGCGACCCCGACGCAGGCCAGCCGCGTTCGGATCCTCATCTCGACTCCTTGTCCGCGCCCGCGGATGCAGGGTGTGCGGGCGCGGCACCGACGGTAGGGAGACGCCTCCCCGCCCGGCAGGGGCCAACCGTGCGACCACCGACCCCCACCCCCACCACCAGCGGCTTCGAGTCGAGATGGGAAGTGGTAAACGATCACGAGGGGGATATCCGGCCGCCGCGCGTGTCGATCGGCGCGATCGGCCCTCACCTGCTGAAACCGGCCCTGAAACCGGAGTAAAACCGGGGTGATCCGGCGTCGCCGCAAGCTCTGCGGCATGAACAAGGCCATCCACGCCACGGGGCTCCGGAAGAGCTACGGCGACCAGACGGTGCTCGACGGCATCGACATCTCGTTCCCGCGGGGACGATCTTCTCGTTGCTCGGTCCGAACGGGGCGGGCAAGACCACCACCGTGAACATCCTGACCACGCTGATCTCCGCCGACGCGGGCGACATCACCGTCGCCGGGCAGCGGGAGCCGGACGCGATCCGGGCGGCGATCGGGGTCACCGGGCAGTTCTCCGCGGTCGACAACCTGTTGACCGGTGAGGAGAACCTCGTCCTCATGGCCGACCTGCACCACCTCGGCAAGCGCGAGGGCAGGCGCAAGGCGGCGGAGCTGCTGGAGCGGTTCGACCTCGTCGACGCCGCCAAGAAGACCGCGGCGACGTACTCGGGCGGCATGCGGCGCAGGCTGGACCTCGCGATGACGCTGGTCGGCAACCCGCGGCTGATCTTCCTCGACGAGCCCACCACCGGGCTCGACCCGCGCAGCAGGCGCGGCATGTGGGAGATCATCCGGGAGCTGGTCGGGCGGGGCACGTCGGTGTTCCTGACGACGCAGTACCTCGAGGAGGCCGACCAGCTCGCCGACCGGATCGCCGTGCTCAACGGCGGGAGGCTGGTCGCGCAGGGCACGCCCGACGAGCTGAAGCGGATGGTCCCCGGCGGCCACATCCGCCTGCGCTTCGCCGACGCCCGGGGCTTGGAGTCCGCGGCGTACGCGCTCGGCGGCGCCCGGCGCGACGACCTGACGCTGCACGTCCCCAGCGACGGCAGCCTGCGCGCGCTCAAGGCCGTCCTCGACCGCCTCGACGACGAGTCCATCGAGGTCGAGCACCTCGACGTGCACACCCCCGACCTCGACGACGTCTTCCTCGCCCTGACCGACAAGGAGCCCGCCCGATGAGCCACGCACTCGCCGACTCGGCAACGATGCTGCGCCGCAACGTCAAGCACATGCTGCGCTACCCCTCGGTGACGATCATGCTCGCCGGGTTCCCGATCCTGTTCCTGCTCCTGTTCGTCTACGTCTTCGGCGGCACCCTCGGCGCGGGCCTCGGCGGCGGCCGGTCCGACTACATCGCCTACGTCGTCCCGGGAATCCTGCTCATGGCGATCGCCAGCGCCGCGCAGGGCACCGCGATCTCGGTGGCGACCGACATGACCGAGGGCATCATCGCCCGGTTCCGCACGATGTCCATCGCCCGCGCGTCCGTCCTCACCGGACACGTCATCGGCAGCATGATCCAGACGTTGGTGGGCATGGCGCTGGTGCTCGGCGTCGCGCTGCTGATCGGGTTCCGCCCGGACGCCGGACCGGTGGACTGGTTGCTGCTGCTGGGTTTCCTCGCCGTCGTCACCTTCGCGATCGTGTGGTTCGCGGTGGCGCTCGGTCTGGTGTCGAAGACGGTGGAGGCGGCGAGCAACCTGCCCATGCCGCTGATGTTCCTGCCGTTCCTCGGCAGCGCGTTCGTCCCGACCGACTCGATGCCCGCCGGGCTGCGCGCCTTCGCCGAGCACCAGCCGTTCACGCCGATCATCGAGACGACCCGCGCCCTGCTCGCGGGCACCGAGGTCGGCTCGGACGGGCCCATCGCCCTCGGGTGGTGCGCGGTGATCGCGCTGGTCGGCTACCTGTGGTCGCGCAGCCTGTTCAACCGCGACCGCTGAGCGCCGCCAGGGCGGCCACGCGCAGTTCCTCCCGGCCCAGCCCGGCGTACTCCGACCCCGCGTCGGCGTACGCCGGGCCGTCGGCGTCCCGGGCGATCGCGCTGATGCGGGCCGAGGACATCGTCGGCTGGAAGTCCCGCCGGTACCCGCAGGCGTCGGCCAGGGCGACCAGCCGCACCCCGCCGGTCCGGCCCGCGGCGAGGTCGGCGAGCCCGATCGCCAGCAGCACCGTGCCCCACAGCGGCAGCTCGATCAGGAACGGCGTCGACTTCTCGGCGGGCGCGTCGAGCATCTCCACCAGGTCCGCCGCCAGCCGCTCCGGCGCGTCGCCGACCCGGTCGAGCGCGCCGCGCTGGGCGTGCGCGACGACGGCGAGCGCGGTCGCCTCGACCGCCCACAGGTCGTAGCCGGGCGGGGTGCCCTCCGGGTCGCGCGTGGCGACCTCGTCGAGGACGCGCCCCCACAGCGCCAGGCCGGCCTCGACGTCGCCGCGGGCCAACCGGACCTCCGCCTTCACCGCGAGGTCGTACGCCGGGGCCCACGAGTCGCCGCCGGGCGCGACCCGGGCGAGCCAGCGCTCGGCGTCGTCGACCTCGCCGAGTTGCAGCGACGCCAGGACCAGCCACCAGCGGACCCCGGTCACGTCGGCGGTCGCGCCGAGCCGCTCGATCGCGGGCAGCGCGGCCTCCAGGTGCGCGCGGGCCAGCGCGGGGTCCTCGGCGCGCATGGCCAGCTCCCCGACCCGGCAGTGCGACTGGGACCAGACCCACGGCGAGTCGGCCTCGGTCAGCCCGGCGACCGCGCGCCGGGCCGCGGCGAGCGCGCCCGCGAGGTCGCCCGCCTGCTCGCGGACGTAGCTGACGACGGTGTTCGCGGTGCTGGCCAGCAGGGGAGCGTCGCTGTCGCACAGCTCGGCGAGCCGCTCGGGCGGGGCGGTGAGGAGCGGGGCGACGACGCGGGCGAGGGAGTCGGGCGGGCCGTCGGGGAACCGGCGCAGCGCGGCCAGGGTCCGCGTCGGGGTGAGGCCGAGCGCGATGTACCGGTACATGGTGGCGAGCGCGAGCGCGGTCCTGGCCTGCTCGGTCGGCTCGGCGTCGAGCAGCACCGGCTCGTACTCGTCGATGATCGCCGCGAGCCGCGCGTAGTTCGACTCGACGACGGCCAGCCCGAGCAGCGGCGCGGCCAGCGCGGGGTCCGGGTCCAGGCGCAGCGCGTGCAGGAGGTTGTCCTGCTCGACGCGGATCAGCGGGACGGCGGTGTACGCGGCCGGGCCGTGCACGGCGTCGTGGTAGCGGACGCCGAGGTCCTTGGCCCAGGCCAGGAACCGGTCGGGCGGGGTGTCGCCGCGGGCGAACTCGCGCACGGTCTCCAGCATCCGGAACCGCGTGCCGGTCGGCGTCTCCTCGACCTTGAGCAGCGACTGGTCGACCAGCGCGCCGAGGGTGTCGAGCACGTCGCCGTCGACGAGCCACCCGGCCGCCTCCGCGCTGAACCCACCGGGGAACACCGCCAGGGCCGCCATCGCCTCGCGGCCTGCGTCGTCGAGCAGGTTCCAAGACCACTCGACCACGGCCCGCAGCGTGTGGTGCCGCGCGGGCGCGTCCCGCGACCCGCCGCGCAGCAACGCGAACCGGTCCGCGAGCCGGTCGGCGATCTCCCGGACGGACAGCACCCGCACCCGCGCCGCGGCCAGCTCCACCGCCAGCGGCAGCCCGTCCAGCCGCGCGCACAGCTCCCGCACGGCGTCCACGGGCAGCTCGACCCCGGCCGCGCGGCCCGCGCCCGCTGGGTGAACAGGGCGACGGAGGTGTCGACGTCCAACTCCGGCAGCGGGTACACCGACTCCGACGACAGCCCCAGCGGCGCCCGGCTGGTGGTCAACACGCGCAGGTCCTTGGACGCGGAGACGAGGTCCCGCACGAGGTCGGCCGCGCCGCCAAGGACGTGCTCGCAGTTGTCGAGGATCAACAACGCCCCCGCCCCGAGCGCGTCCACGACCCGCTGCTCACCCGCCCCGACCACCGACGCCACCTCCCCGGCGACGTCCTCGTCGGCGCCCACGCCCGCGAGACCGACGAAGTGCACGAGCCGCTGCTCGGCGGCCAGCCCCACCGCCTGCGCCAACCGCGTCTTCCCGAGCCCCCTGGCCCGACGATCGAGGTGACCCGCGCACTGCGCACCAGCGCCGACACGGCGGCGAGGTCGTCCTCCCTGCCGAGCAACGCGTTCGGCGCGTGCGCGACCCCGTGCCGCACGGGCTCGCCCTGCAGGAGCCGCTGGTGCAGCTCCCGGACGGCGGCCCCGGGCTCGGTGCCGAGCTGGTCGCGCAGGGCCCGCCGGTAGTTCTCGTACCGCGCGAGCGCCGCCGACGGCCCCGCCGTCGCGGCCTCGGCGCGCAGCAGCTCCAGCAGCACTTCCTCGTCGTGCGGCCGCTGCCCGGTGAGCGCCGCCAGCGCCTCGACCGCCTCCGCGTGCCTCCCGAGCCGCGCCAACGCGAGCGCCCGCGCCCTGACGAGCGACGCCCGCGTCACGGCCCGGTCCCTGCGCAGCGCCGCGACCGCACCCTCCCCGTCGATCCCGTCGCCGTCCCAGAGCCCCAGCCCCGCCTCAGCCTCCTCGAGCGCCGCCCGGTGCTCCCCGTTGCGCGCGTGCTGAGCGCTGGCGGAGGCGTGGAGCAGGAGCACGGAGCTGTCGACCTGCCCGGGCTCCAACGCCAACCGGTACCCGGTCGCCGTCCGCACCACGACATCCGCCCCGAGCTGCCCCCGCACCCGCGAGACGAGGATCTGCACCGCCTTCCCCGGGTTCTCCGGCTGCTCCTCCGGCCACAACTCGTCGATCAGCCTGGCCGTCCCACACCCAGCCCGAAGATCCCCCGCAAGCAGCGCGAGGAGGTCCCGCAACCGGGGACCGGTGATCTCCTCGCCCCGAAAGGACACCCGCGACAGCAGGCACAACTCGACGGACACGCGCCCACACTAGTCGCGGCCACCGCGCTCGACCGGTGATCAGGTACTTCAGCGCTCAGCGCCGAAGCCCGAGCACGTGCCTGGTGACGTTCGCGCATCGGTCGCGCAGGGTGTTTCGCACCAGCGGCGGCAGGTTGAGCAACTCGACGCGCAACGCGCTGCTCCAGATCTCCACCGCGATCCGATCGGCCTCGCGGAGTTCGCTCAACCGGGTCAGGATCTGCTCCACTTTCTGCCGGACCGGAAGGCCGTGCTCGCCCAGCAAGTCGCCCACGCGCGGGTCGGCCAGTCTGCGCGCGCACGCCGCGAGTGCGCCGAACACCCGAGGGTCGGTCGGCCGGGCGTGGCACAAGGCCCAGGCGAGCCGCTTGAGGTTCGGCGTGGCCATGGGTACTCCGCCTGCGAGGGCGTCGCAGGCCAGTCTGCTGAACTCGTCGCCCGCCATCTCGGCGACCTGGTGCAGCAGTCGCGGCTCGAGATCGCCGATGAGCGCTCGGTGGGTCAGCGCGGCCAGCGCGTCCTCGACCGGACCGGTGATCAGGGCGGGATCGGTCTTGAGCATCATGAGCGCGGTGGCGGTCGAGGGGCCTATCGCGGTGAGCCGGGCGGCGATCGCGTCGAGGTCGTCGAGCTCGGGCGCGGTCCGGTCGCGGTACAGGTCATCGGAGTGCTCGCTGATCCGGTTGGCCACCCAGGGCACCGACAGCCCGATCTCGATCAACTCGGACCGCGCGGTCACGCGCACGCCGCGGTCGGGATCCCGCAAGGCGCGCTCCAGCAGCACGGAGAAGCCCGCGAGGTCGAGTTCGGTGTCGAAGCTCGCCGCCAAGCCGATGACCGCGACGCGCCGGTGCTCGGCGACGTCCGACTCGAGGGCACGAGCCAGTTCGTCCCTCCCCGACGCCGTCCCGGTCCAGCCGAGCAGCGTGGCCAGCGGGATGTTCCCCGGATTGCGTCGGTAGGCGGCGCAGAGGTCCTGCGCGTCGGCCGGGTGCAGCTCGCGGACGACTGCGCGGTCCGCGGCTTCCACCGGCAGATCCGCGGTGAGCACGCGGAAGCGCAGCGCCGCGACGGCCTCGTCCGGTGCGACGTTGTGCAGGGCGGCGGCCGCCCCCGCCGTACTCCTGCGGTGTCGGACCGCGGCGCTCAGCGCCCTGATCCCGGCTTCACCGCACCACGCCAGGGCTTCCCACGTCTGCTGCTGGAAACCGTGCTCCTCGGCCGAGGCCCGCACCATCTCGGCGAGATCGCTCGGGTCGGCCAGGGGCGTGAGCGCCAGCACCCGGGCGAGGTGCTCGGCGCTCAGGAACCCGGACCGGTAGAGCCGCCACACGGTGGCGACGGCATCGGGGTCCGCGGCGCTGGAGCCTGCCGCCGAGGAGGCGAGCACGGTGGCGAACCAACCCAAGCCGTCGTTCCCGTCGTGGCAGAGACCTCGAACCACCTCGGTCACCGTGCCCGTCGCGTCGTCTTCGAGCCCCAGCGCGAAGTCCAGGACAGCGGCCCAATCGGGGTGGAACCAGGCATGGGTGTCGAGCAGTTCGACCAGTTCTTCCCGGCTCGCGCGGCACATCCGCTCAGCCACGACGAAGTGGTGCACACTGCGGTGAATCCATCCCACGGGCCCCGCGTCGTCGCAGCTCCAAGGCACGAGGATGCCGAATGCCCGCACGGCTTGGAAGGTATGGCTGTGGGGGGACGTCACGCCGACCAGGGACCGGCCCAAGACCGATTCGCACTCCACCAACTCGACGGCGTCGCGCCACGTCCCGTCGGCCGCGGCCATGTGCCACGCCAGGTCACCGAACGCCGACCGGTAGCGCGCCCGCGTCGCGGCGTCCTGGCGGAGGGCCTCGAACGGCGACGGTGACCCTTGCTTCCACCCCAATCGGTGGAAGCGGTCCACGACCTGGCTGTAGAGCCCGCTCCGATTGGTCCGCACGTCCTCCTCCTCGGCCACCCACGCGCAGAACGCGGCGATCAGCGGGAACCGCACCGCGGTGCGGATCGCCGAGGTCGGGGCGACCGCCGGTGTGAGGCGCCGCCACGGCACCGGGTCACCACGCAAGTCGAACCAGTGCTGCCAGAGGGAGCGGACCTGGCCCTCGGTGAGCCCGCCCAAGGTGAAATAGGTGGGCGCGGCCTGCGTCCCGTCCCGCTCCGCCTGGCCGCGCAAGGGCCGGAGCGGGTCGCTGAACCCGGCGGGACGGGAAGTGAGCAGCACGACCGGGCCCGCGTCGGCCCGCGCCGCCGCGGACAACCGACCGAGTGCCTCGTCGATCGCGTCCCGCAGGCTGTCGTCGAACACCTCGTCGTAGGCGTCGACGAGGACGTGCGTGTTCGGCTCCGCACCGGACAGCCTGCTGGCGACGAAGGACCTCAGCTTCGCGTTCTCCGTCGTACCGCGCAGGGCGGTCCGAGCGATCGAGTCCATGGAGGGTTCGTCGGACCACGCCACGGCGAGGTCCCTCGCGTGCACGAAGACCGGGACCGTCACCTCCGACGGCGCTCGGCCCCCGTCCAACTCCGCCAACGCCGTCTCGCACAGCTTCAGGCAGTGGTGGCGCAACAACCACGTCTTGCCCGACCCGGCGGAAGCGAGCACGACGCCCAGCCGGAGGTCCCGCACCGCGTTGTGCCAGCTCACCTCCCCGAGCTGCGGCTCGGCCGCGTGCTCAGGCGGTGCGGCGTGGACGGTCACCCGCCGGTGGACGAATCCGTCCTCGAGCGACGAGTAGGGCAGCCAGGCCCCGACCGACGAAACCCGTGCTGCCAAGGCGGACAGGTAGTCGCGCAAGCCGCTCTCGTCGAGAGTCATGACGGTGTGGGCGTGCGCGGCGATCTGTTCGAGGTCGGCTCGGGAGTGGCGGTGGCGGAGCCGGACGTACTGGAGCCGGTCGAGACCCGCCAGGCAGTCGGGGATGACGTCCGCGGACAGCCGTGCCGTCTCGTCCAGGAGGACGGGGACCACAGGAAGACCCAGGCGTCCGGCCTCGACGAGCTCGCGGCGCACCCAGTCGTCCTCATCATCGATGCGCCGCGTTCCCGTGTCCTCGTCGACGGCGAGCCAGCGGCGACCGACGACGGCGAACACGACCGCGCACTCGGCCAGTCTGGCCAGGATCTCCTCGGCGAAGTCGTTCCCCGGGCCGATCGATCTCGGCGCCAGGAACACGGCGTCCGGGCCGAACACTTCGGTCAGGTGGCTGTCCAGCAGCGCCGCGGCGAAGTCGCCGTCATCGGTCCGGTAGTTGACGAAGATCCTGGCCACGGCGCGGCGCTATTCCTTCCGGTCGATTAATGGACAAATTGTGGACTAATCGTGGTCACGTGCCTCGTGACCACTGTTGGGGTTGGGTCGGGACCTGCTGGATCCGGTTCGCCACGGATCGCTTCTTCCGCCAGGCGAGTTGGGCGTGCGCCATGACGCCGTATTGGGTCTTCCAGGCCGAGGTCCAAATGGACACCTGGCACTTCCCGGTCCCCTCGGGCTCGAAGCTGATCGACAGCGTCGGGGCGTGCCTGCGCAAGCGGGGCTTGAAGTTGAGGTGCCCCCGGCCTTCGACCTGGGACCAGGTGACGCCGAACAGGCTGGTCACGGCCTCGGCGGCGGCCTTCTCGCTCAGTGGGACCAACACGTCGAGCTGTCTGCGGGCCTGCACTTGCACGAACACCGTCCACGCGATGACCGCGATGATCAGCAATGTCCACAAAATTTCCATTAGTTGTCTCCCGCTTCGATTCTGGGCGTGTCGAAGGAATTGTCGACGACGTTGCCGCATTGATACCATGGTGGAGCGGGATGGTGGGGTAACGTTCTTGACGATTGTTGTTGCCAACCTGGTGGGCCGGATGGAGGGGACTTTGTTCGGCGTTCGAAGACCGCGCTTTGATCAGGACGCGTCAAAGCCATTGCCAGGTGGCGAGCATTGTGTCCCAATGCGGCCGGTACCCCTGGGCGGAGGCGCGCGGAACATCGAGTTCGGCGTGCACCGGGTCGCCCCGCCCCGAGTCGGCGACGAGTCGCGCGACCCGCCTGGCGCCCGGCGCGTCCACCTCGACCGCTACCGCGCGCCTGCCGTCGAGCAGGACGGCGCGCGTCTCGACCGCCCGGCCCTGGTAGAGCTGCTCGAGTCCGGGCGCCGGGTCCCGGGTCAGGTCGACGGGGTTCGGCTCGAGCCACACCAGGAGTCGTGCGCGGCCGTGGCTCCGGGGAGCCTCGAGGGTGGCCAGGACAGCTGTGTCGTCGTGGTCCCCGTCGGGGTGCAGAAGGGAACTGCTCTCCGCGACCTGCCACGGCCACGGACAGCCGAACCGCAGCAGTCCCGGAACGCGGAACCAGGACTCCACGGGAAGTGGTCCCATGACCGGCCGAAACCTCGACCAGGGGAGGATCTTCCGGTATCCCGACATCGTCGCCTCCTCGGCGGGGGAGGTCCGAACGATAGCGGCTCGGGAGGCGAGTGGGTAGGGGAGGACGCCCGGGAACCATTGGTGGGCAACAGGAACAGCGCGGTTCTTCGGTACCGTCCGGTGTCGCGGTGATACTCGGGTGGCAGGCGGTGGAGCCGAAGCCGCTCGCTCCGAGCCCGATGTACGACGACCCGCCCGTGGATCCGGTTGACCACCAGCGGTGGCGTGCTCGGGTCGAGGCCGACGAGCGCGCGCGATCGGTCGCTCACGCGAGGATGCCGAGTTGGTACCCCGTTCCGCCCGCGGATGGCGTCCACATCGTGCCGGTGTACGGCGGGACCCCGGCCAGTTGGGAGCAACTCCTGACCGGCGTGGCGCTGTCCGCGTCGGCCGCGGGCGGGCGGGTGTGGTTGGCGAACCTGACGCGCGTGCCGCTGTTCGGTGTCCTGCGCGGAGTCGCCACCCGATCAGGAGTGCGGGTTCGCTCGGACGCGGTGTCGGCAGATGGGTCTACTGTGGACATCTTTGCCCGTCGTCCGCTCGACGAGCTGGCCAGTCTCGTCGCCGACGTGGTGCGACCCGCGACGGGAAGCGCCAACCACAACGACGCGGTGCGCGCGAAACGCGAGCTCCTCCGCGTCGCGGCCATGCTCGTCGGACCCGTCTCGCTGGACCGGCTCCGCGACGCGGTGGCCCTCGCGCTCGGACACCACCGCGCGTCGGTCCCGTCCGTGTTCACGCCGTCCGAGGCCGCCGCCCTCCAGGACTACCGGTCGGACGTCGTCAACCAGCAGCGCCCGGTCGCCGAGCGGCTCAGCGATCTGCTCAGCGACCTCGAAGGGCTGCTCGCCTACGCACCTCGCACCGGGAAACGGCCTCGTGTCCACGGCGGTGGTCCGAGGTCGGTGCGGACGTTCGAGGTGGGTGGGGAGGAGGCACGCAGGATCACGCTCTCGGTCGCGAGTTGCTGGCCCGGGTCGTGTCCTTCGCGTTCGCCTCCCGCACGGGACCCGATGTGCTGGTCGTCGTCGGCGCCGACGCCCTGGCCACCGAGGTGCTGGACGCGCTCTCCGGCGCGGCGCAGGGGACGGGCAAGCGGCTCGTGCTGGTTTTCGGCCGCATCACCGACGACGCCGCGGGTGTCATGGGGTACGCCGGGGCGGACTGCGCGGTGTTCCTCCGGCTGCCCAACCACCGCGACGCTCAGCAGGCCGCCGACTACCTCGGCAAGCACTTCACCTTCGTCGTCAACGGTTTCTCGATCTCCGAGGGGCGGACCGACCAGTGGAGCGAATCGAGGACGAGGTCGACCAGCAGCACCACCGGGACGTCCCAGACCTGGGGTTCGAGCAGTTCGGTGGGGCTGAACGGCGCGCTCAGCGCGGGGCGCAACTTCGGCAACACGGTGTCCGACTCGTTCACGAGCGGGTCCAGTGACACGACTGGCCACGGCGGGTCGACGCAGGCGACGTGGTCATCGACGGCGGGCCGGGTGCACGAGCACGTCGTTCCGCCGGAGACGTTCCAGCGCTTGGATGACGGCCTGATGCTGGTCGTTCGGGACCGGACGGTGGTGCTCGCGGTGTGCGACCACACCATCGCCTCGTCACGGTCCGCGTCGGCTGTGCCGTGGGGTGGTTGATGTGCCACCTCCGCCGGAGATCTCATTGCTGACCCATCGCGTCACCGCGCTGCCCGGCGCGGAAGCCGATCGCGGCGAGGCGCGGGTCCGCGTACTCCCCGGGCTGGCATTGGCGCACGCGGCGGGCTCGCCTGTCGCCTGCTGCTGGGCGCGCAGCAGGCCACACGGTCCGTTCGCACTGCTGGTCGGGGGTTTCCCCGCGTCGCCGGGGCACGAGGAAGGCTCGTTGTCGTTCCCGCCGGGAGCCCGCGGCGTCGCTGTCAGCGCGATCACCGTCGATCAGGCGATGCGGCGGTTGCCCACTTGGAAGAGCGCGGTCCTGGCTCTGGAGTGCCTGGGCGAGTCCGATCCGGGCGCCGGGCTCTGCCTCGACGACCTGTTCGACCTGCTCCCCGAGCGACCGATGGCCGTTTTCACCGTGGCCGAGCCGCTGCCGGGCGCCCAACTGGTCGAGCGCATCGGTGAGCTCTCCACAGTGGTCCACGACCTCGAGACGCGCCGCGAGGGCCGTGGCGCCGACCGGTTGCGGCTGGCCCGCGCCGATGCCGAACTGGCGCACTTCGAGCACGCCGCCGCGCTGGGCGCCTGGCGACTGCGGGTGTGGACCGCGGCGGCCGACGACCGGGAGTGCGATGCGGTCGCGGCGATGGTCGGTGGCTGCTCCGACCTGCTGGCCGGGCCCTGCGGGTGCGGCCATCCGGCGTCGCCGCGGGCTCGGTGCTGGACTGGGCGCTGTCGCGCGCTGCCGGTCCCGACGCCGTCGCGGCCATCGTGCGCCCGCCCGGACGGGAACTGCCGGGCCTTCGGCTGACGAGCGTGCCCGAGTTCGACCGAACGCCCGAGTCCACCGGGCCGCTCCGCTTGGGCGCCCTGCTCGACGCCACGGGCGCGCCCGCGCTGGCGTTCCGGATCTCCCCGAGAGCGTGAACCGCCACGTCTTCGTGGCGGGCGCCACGGGCTCGGGCAAGTCGCACACCGTCCGGACCCTGCTGGCCGCGCTGACCGAGATCGGCGTCCCGTGGCTCGTCGTGGAACCCGCCAAGGCGGAGTACGCGGGCATGGCGGGCCGCGTCGCGCCCCGCGGCGTGCTGGTCGTTCGTCCGGGCGCGCCCGATGCCGTCCCGGCTTCGCTGAACCCGCTGGAGCCGAGTTCCACCGTCGTCGGCGGTGAGCGTGTGCACTTCCCGTTGCAGACCCACGTCGACCTCGTCCGCGCGTTGTTCACCGCTGCGTTCGAGGCGCAGGAGCCGTTCCCGCAGATCCTCACGCGGGCGCTGATCTCCTGTTACGCCGACCGGGGCTGGAACCTGACCCTCGGCAGGTCGCTCGACGCGGCCCCGGGCGTCGCCCCGCACTGGCCGCGTCTCGCTGATCTTCAGCGGCACGCGCTGGCGGCCGTGGACGACATCGGCTATGGCCCCGAGGTGCGGCAGAACGTCCGGGGTTCGTCAGCGTCCGCGTGGGCAGCCTCCGCACGGGAACCCCGGCCGGTTCTTCGAGGGGGCCACCCGCTCGACCTCGACGCGCTGCTGCGCCGCAACGTCGTGTTCGAGATCGAAGACCTCGGGGACGACAACGACAAGGCCTTCTTCATCGGGTGCCTGCTGATCCGCTTGTTCGAGCTGCTGCGTCTGCGCGAGGAGCACGGCCTCCGCGGCCCCGGACTCGCCCACGTCATGGTGATCGAGGAAGCTCACCGCCTGCTGCGGCACGCGCAGCCCGGTTCGGCGGCGGCCCAGGCGGTCAGCCTGTTCGCCAACCTCTTCGCCGAGGTCCGCGCGTACGGAGAGGGGCTGGTCGTCGCCGAGCAGATCCCGACCAAGCTGGTCCCGGACGTGGTGAAGAACAGCGCCGTGAAGATCATGCACCGGTTGCCCGCCAAGGACGACCGGGATGTCGTCGGAGCCACGATGAACCTCGCGGAGCGCCAGTCCGAGCACGTCGTGGCGTTGCGGCCGGGGAGGCGGTGGCACACACCGACGGGATGGACCGCCCGGTGCTCCTGGCCGTCGACGCCGACGGGGAGCCGGGAGTCCCGCGCGAGCGCCTCGACATCGGCGCCGGTCGGGGTTCGCGGGCCTGGCTGCCCAAGCCGCTGCCTTCGCGCCCCGTGCGAGTTGGACGTGATCGTGCGTGCTGAGCACGTGCCGGAAACGCCGTGGATCGCCTTGTGGGCCGAGGTCGTCATGGTGGCGCACCTCGTGGGCGAGCCGATCGGCGCACTGTCCTCGGAGTTCCGAGGCAGGCTGGCCGCCCTGCCCGCTCGGGTGCGGGAGTGCGCCGTCGGACACGCGGTCGACCGGACCGTGGAGTGCCGGACCCGGTCGGTGCAGCGGTGGTACGACCCGCGCGACCTGGCTCGCGAGGTCGCCTCCGTGCTGCGCGACCGCGCGGGTGACGAGGTGGGCGTCCCCCACCGCCGCTGGCGGGTGGGCGTCCACCGGTTCACCGACATCGCCAGGGAGCTCACCCGCGAGCCCGGCGAGCAGGAGGACGGCGCCTCTCCCCATCCGCTGAGCAGGCAGTGGGCCCGTCGCGGCGTGGCGCTCGAAGGTCCTACGTGGAGCGACCAGCTGGTGCAGCTCCAAGGGCTCATCGGCGCGGACGGCCGCAACATCGACCCCGGTGTCGTCACAGGTGACGGTTCCGAACTGCGCCTCCTCGTCCGGCAACTGGCACCGGGGCGCGACGACGTGGAACGCCTGGGCCACGCACTGCGCTATCTCGGGGTCGGTCACCCGTGGTCCGTACGCCGTCTCGCGGCCTCGCTCAAGGAGAACTGATGTCCGAACTCGGTCGTTTCCACGGACCGGACGCCGAACCCGCCTACCCCGTCCGCCCGGTCGACGGCCCGGATGCTGCTCGCTTCGAGCACGCCGACGCCCGGGTCGAGCGGAGCGATCGACAGGGAGCCGCGGCACTGGGTGCCGCGGTCTTGGGCGCGGAGGGGATCGGCGCGGAGATCGAGAAGCGACCTGCCGCCGAGTTCGGTGCGGAAGACCTGGCGGTTCAGCACCGTCCTGAACGCGGCGAGCAGGGCCCGAGCAGGCTCGGTGCCGTCGCACTCGGCGGAGCTGCACTGTCATCGGAGATCACCAACTCGACGGGTGATGAGGTTTACCTGCATCGCCTGGTCCGGCAGATGGAAAGTATCGACCTGTACGAGGTTCGCCGCGCCGCGCACAAGCCGGAGACGGATTCTGACGGGAGGTTCGCGGGTAAGGACGCGGGCGGTGGCGTGGCTCGGATTGATGCTGTGGAGGATGTCGCCGGTGTTGGGTCGGGTGCTGAGGTCGCAGAGCCGGTTCGGCGGGTTGTTGTTGAGGTTGAACGAGGCCCCGTGCAGGCGTCGCCTTCCGACGTGATCGTGCCGGGTGGCGACGCCGGTCCCGCTGCGCCCCAGGTCGGGGTCGCCGACGGCATCGCGCGTGCCGCCTTGGCAGGCGAGTCCACGAAGGTCCCCGCGGACCTGATCGCCCACGGTGAACGCGCACCCGCGCCGGAGACGGCGAGCCTGCCCGCCGCGGAGCCGGTCTCCGACGGCGGCTGGATCGGCAGCCACGTCACCGACGACGACGCCGCGAGCGTCGTGGACGACGACGCCGCGAGCACCGTCGGGGACGACGCCGACAACGCGGCGTACCTCGAGCAGAAGTGGGAGCTGGCCGCTAAGACGGTGGCGGAAGTGCGGGAGATGCACGACGAGGGGAACGTCGAGATCAGGGGCTGGGTTGGGCCGCCAGCCGAGGACCCCATCGGCACTGGTGGACCTGACGACCCGCTTCGGAACTGGGTGCCGCAGGGCAGGAACGACTACGGGTTCCAGGCGACTTGCTGGGCGGGAACGATGCACTCGATGCTCAACTCCGTCGGCATGCCGACCACGCAGAACGAGATCGTGCGCGCTGCGGACGACCGCTTCCTCTTCACGGTTCACGTCCAGAAGCCGGAACTCAGTGGTGAGCTCCACCTCGCGCATGAACGGGCGGTCCTGGCGGCACTCGGGGTGCAATCGGAGCAACGAGCGCGCTGCTCCGTCGACGAGGTCGTCGACCTCGTCGAACAGGGACACGCCGTCGCGGTGCACGTCAGCGGGGAATTCTTGATCAACGCTGATGACGACCGGAGGGCCGGAACCGAGTGGAAACCAGGTTCGATCGATCACTCGATCCACCTGCTTCGCACCGTTTACATGAATAACGACCTGGTCGGCTTCATCGCCAACGACCCCACGTACCGGCCGGGCGCCATAGTGGACATCGAGGCGTTCGAGGCTGCGTGGCGCAAGCGATCGCTGCTGGTGGTCCGCCGACCGGAGCAGGCGTGATCAGTTGCCCTGCTTGCCGTCGTTGTTGAGGCGTTGGGTCAACCCGACGATGATGTCCACGACTGTCTGGTCGGACTCCGCGCTCGAGCTCTCGCCGTCGGAGTCCGCGAGCCACTGGTCGAGAATTTTGTGGAAGATCTCGAGCTGTTGCTCGGGCGTCAGGTTGTCGACTTGCTTGATGAACAGCGCGGCGTTCGCGGGGTACGCGCTGAACTTGGTGCGCAACCGCTGGAGCCTTCGCTGCTCATCGCGGTGCTTCCGGTGTTCGGCGGCGTAGAGCCTGCTGGCCATCAGGCACGCCGCGGACATCGAGGCGTGCACCGTGACCGCGATGACCACCGGGAGGTTGACCGTGACGATCAACGCGAGTGACGATCCCGCTGCGAGGCCGCCGAGCCAGCGGACCGCCTTCTGGAGATTCCGCGTGGCCTCCTCGTGCTGGAACCGCTCGGTCAGGTGCCACGAGTCGGTGTGGTCGTCTGAGCGACCGGCGCCGGGGGTGGGAAGGGCGGTGGTCTCGTGGGGGCCCGCAGTCGGGGGCCTTGACGTGGAATCGCGTCCCGCGGTGGGTTCCTTGATCCCTATCTCCACCATGGTCCGGTGCTGTTCGTCCCGGCGGAGAGCGTGCCGGGTGAACGTGCGGTCCATCTGCGCCGCCACCACGGTTATCAATTCGTCGATCTCGTCTTGGCGGGATCGCACGTGGCGTCGTAGGGCTTGGTAGGTCTCGACGCGCTGCTGCTGGCTGGTGCTTCGCGCCACGGCCTCGCACTCCAGCGCCACGCTGGGGCAGAGCGCGTCGAGCGATCGTCGGTGGGAGTCGCTCAGCGCCAGTACGCCGATGTGGTCCAAGACCGCGGCGAGGACGCCGATGTCCGCGCCCGCGCGGAGCCGGACGTGGTAGGGCTGCGTCTCGGTCACCGCGCGGAGGGCGCGGGCCAGGGCTCTGGCCTCATCAGGACCGCTGGTCATGGGAACCCTGCTCCGGGAAGGTCGCCGGTGGTGGAGACGGCGGTGAGGACCCTCGCCAGACCGTGGGCGCGCACCGCTGCGTGCACACGGCGGAAACCGTCGCCGTACACCGGATCGGGGTTGTTGACGATGGCGTCGCGCAGCGACCGCGCGAACGGTGTGCCGAGCTTCTTGAGGCACGCGTAGGAGATGAGCTCGCACAGCCCTTCCTCGACGGCCGCGTCAGCTGCCCGGCGCCCGGTCTCGCCGAGCCAGGCGTGTCCGAGCTCGTGGGCCACCGTGCGGTGGAACAGGTCGGCAGGCAGTCCCCGCATCACGCGGACCGCGGTGGCTTGGGCCGTGCGGTCGTCGACCACGATCAACTCCGTCAAGCCGTACGCTCGCGCACCAGTCGGCCCGAGTTCGCCGAGTTCGCTGGGGTGGACCAACGACACCTTGACCCGGTTCCGCAGTGCGAACCCAAGATCAGCCGCGGTCCGGCGGATGTCGGGCAACACCCTGCGTACGTCGTCCTGGTCCTCCACGGCGTCAGCGCCGCACGTCGGGCATCGCCAAGCCCCGCTGCCCAACTCGCTCCAGCCCGGGCCTCCGGTGCCGGGTCGGGAACACGCGGCACACCGCGAGGTCGTCGGGTGCGCCACGCACGTCGCTTCATCGCGCAGGGAGACCTCGAAACCGCCGGTCGGGTGCAGCCCGCACACGGAGCAAATCATCTGGCCCGCACCCATGATCCGGTGGCCGGATCCCGGAGCCACCCCGATGTCACCGTCGGTTCGCGGGCCCCGGCGGGCGCGGAGGACGCGGCTCCCGCCTCCCGCCGGGGCGTGCGGCGCGCGAAGTAGCGGTACCACTCGGCGGCGGTCGGCCGCTGCGCGGGCACGCCCGCCAGGGTGGACTCGAGCAGCCGAAACCCGGGACCGTCGAGAACACCCCGCACCCGCTCCGGATCGCGCGAGACCGATGACCCCGGTCCGGGGGCGAGGGTCCGCAGCACGAACAAACCGAGCTTGTAAACGTCGGTTTCCTGGGTGAGCACGGCGCCCTCCGGCGGGTTCCAGTCCGGCGCGTTCAGCTGCCGGACCACTGCCGCGCTGCCGCGGATCCGCACCGCGTCGCAGTCCACCAGCATCACGGTCGGATCCGGCGTCAGCCGGAAGAGCGCGTTCTTGGCGTTCACGTCGCCGAAGACCACCCCTAGCCCGTGCAGGAACGACAGCGCTCCGGCCAGATCGCGGCACACTGCGATCCGGTCGGCCGCGCTCGCCCTGGGCATGCCGAGGCGGACCGCGAGGTCCGCACCGATGAACAGGTTCTGCACCTCTCTCGGGCCGCGGAGGGGACGACCGCTCGGCAACGTCCGCTCTTGGAAGAACGAGTCCGGGATCAGGGGCATGACGACCCCGAGCACCGCCCCGTTCTCCCGGACGGCCCGCGCGGGCCAGCAGGCGATCGCGTCCATCCGCTGCCGGTCGCGGGGGTTGAGCTTGCTTCGGACGCGGACGATCCCCCGCAGGCCGTGCGGCGCCGACTGGTCCCCGAAGTACTGCTTGTACACCAGTTGGCCCGCGACGTCGGGCAGCCGGAAGTCGGGCAGCAGGTAGACCTCGGCCTGGCCGCCCTTGCCGATCCTCGGCCCGAGCTGCCCGAGTTCGTCGCGGCCGATCTCGCTGTTCACCGCTCGGCGGAGTCCGGGACCGGCCAGATCCCCACGACGGTCCGGTCGTCATCGAAGCTCTTGCGGGCGAAGTCGACCTCCGCGGCGAACGCCATGGCGTACGGCGGCGTGCGCCATGCGGTGGCCAAGCTCTCGCCGACCTCGCCCGCGCCTGCTCCCAGCGGGTCGCCGACGCCGTCGGTCATCAGGACCAGCACCTCGTCACCGGTGAGCTCCGCCGTGATCACCGGGACCGGCCCGTCAGGGACGAGCGGGATCGCGTCCGTGGCGGAGCTCGCGACCGCCGCGTCGTGGTTCTTCACCGCCTGCAAGGGCAGCCACGCCGGCTCCGCGGAGGGGCGCAGCACCCACGCCGAGGTGTCTCCGACGGAGACGACGAACGCCACCCGGTGTCCCCGCGCGTCCGGCTCGGCGGCGACCACGGCGAACAGTCCGGTCGTGGCCATGAGCACGGACGCCTCGCGGTCGTCGCGCGCCCCGAAGCGCTCGGCCGCGCAGCCCCGGACTTCGTCGGCGAGGGTCCGCAGGACCGGCCCCCACTCGATGTCGGCGGGGTGGTTCCTCGCCAGCTCCTCGGTGAGCACCGCGCAGGCGGTGCGAGTCACGATCTCGGCCGCCAGGTGCGAGTACGCACCTGAGGAGACCCCGTCGGCCAGCGCCGCGACGACCCAGCGGTCATCTGGTGTCGCCACGACGGTGTACTCGTCCTGCCGGACCGTGCCGTAGTGGCGGTGGGAAAGGCCGCGCACGCTCGCGGCGCGCACCTCCACCCCGCCGATCCGGCTCGCGCTCACGGCGATGTCGCAGCGTTCCGGGAAGCGGCCATCCGAGACCGCGACCACCGCCCGCGCGGCGCGTCCAGCCTCCCCGATCGCGATGGGGCTGATCACCGGGGTTTTCCCGTCCATGTCCTTGCCCCGCCCCTTCACAGGAAGTCGTCGTCGTCGGCGCCGTAGGCGGTGACCCCGGCGGGAACCTGGCTCCCGGACGGCAGGACGACACCGGAGGAGCCCATCGCCATCGCGGTGCCCGAGTTGACGACGCTGGAGACCAGGATCTCGGCCATGGCCTTGATCGCCTCAGCGGGCTTGTTCCCCTTGTCCATCAAGTACATGCGCATCTGCTTGCCGCCCGTCGCGGGATGGATGAGCTGCTGCATGACCCTCGGTTCCGCGTCGGCGACCCCGAACGGGATCAAGTTGGGGTACATGGGAAAGCCCGCACCGGTCTGCCGGTCGTATTCCGTCAGGTCCCGCAGCGCGTCACGCCACTCCTGGTCGGGATCGGTCGGCTCCCCGTCGCTGAGGAAGAACACCGCGGGCCGGTGCACGCTGAACGAGTCCGCCTTGAGCTGGTTGACGTTCGCCTCGATCTCGGTCCGCAGCAGGCGGAAGGCCGCGGCGTACGACGTCCCACCGCGCACGGCAAGCCCCGGCAGCTGCAGCCCGGGCTCGAGGAGGTCGCACAGCGGGAGCTTCACCTGGGCGTCGTCGGAGAAGTCGATCAGCGCGAAGCGCACCTTGTCCCCGAGGATCGGGTTTTCGGCGAGGGCGTCCACGAGTTGGGGCATGATGTCGTTCGCCGCCTCGATGTTCTCCCCGTCCATCGACCACGAGACGTCGATGACGAGGTAGAACGGCAGGAGTTTCGCTTTGGTCTCAGGCATCGGCCCACGCACCTCGAGTTCGTCGCACTGATTTCGGTCGCTCGGCGGTCGAGCTGGTCGGGCCAGGCGGCCACGGGGGCCTGGCGGTGGGCGCCTCGGTGAGCGAGGCGCGCAAGAGGGGAGCAGGTCGCGACCCAGGCCGCTCGTCGCGCGTTCCGGATCGCGGGTCTGGAAGTCGTGTGCCAGTACCCTGAGCACCACGAGGGCGACCTTGTACGCATCGGACGCGAGGTTCTGCGTGGCAGGGAACGCCGGGTCGAACCAGCCTGGGCTGTTCGGCTGCGGGGTCACCGGCTCGGTGCCCGCCAGCCGGAAGCTGTCGGAGTCGAGCAGGTACACCGCGGGAGTGGGGTCGCTCGTCCAGAGCACGTTCTTGACCGACACGTCCCCCAGCACGACGCCGTGCCGATGGAGCCGGGCGACCGCGGCGGTGAACCGGGCCAGCACCCGCAGCCGGAGTGCGGTGTCCGGCGTCGGGAGCCCGCGGCGGGCGAGCAGTTCTGGCCGCGCCAGCAGGAATTGGAGCTCGCGCAGCAGGGTTCGCGTGGCGCCCGAGGGGAGCTCGCTGAGGAAGGCGAACCGCGGGGGCACCCGGGGCAGGACGGCGCCCTCGGCGCGGTCGGCGTTCACCAGGACCGACCGCGGCCAGCAGCACACCTCGTCCACCCCCGCGCGATCCGGCTCGGGCAGGGACCGCCGCCAGGCCACGAGGCGGGTCAGCGCCCCGGCGTTGATCGGCACGTGCGGCAGATAGCGTTTGACGACGAGCCCCGGCGCGGCCGACCCGCCGACCGACCGCAGCTCGTTGACCTTCCCCTGGCCGCCCTGACCGAGGAGGCCGCCAAGCGACACTGTCGCGGAGTCGATCACCAGCGGGAGCACGCGACCGGTCACACCAGATCGACCTCCTCGAACCCCGCGGCGGGGAGGGCGGCGCGACCGGCGCCCCGGTGGCCCCGGACGCCACCACGCTGCGGAGCACCACGTCGGCGATCTCCGCGATCGCCGAGCTCACGGTGTGGCCGCGCTCGGCCGCGAAGCAGCGCGCGGTGGCGACCCGGGCCAGCGTCGTCGCCGTGGCCGTTCCCACGGCGAAGGCGACGACGTCCGGCCGCCAGGCCTGCCGCCGGTCGACCAAGCGCGCGTGCTCGGCCAGCCAGTCGGTCACCGGGTCCGTCGGCTCGCCGTCGCTGATGAAGAACACCAGCGGCCGCCAAAGCCGGAAGCCGTCCGCGCGCAGCTGCGCCGCGTCGTGGTCGATGGTCGCCTTGAGCAGTGCGAACGCCGCCGCGTAGCTGGTCAGGCCGTGCGGCGCGAGCGCGGGCAGTTCCTCCAGTTCGCCGAGGTCGCAGAGCGGGATGATCGTCCACGCCGACGTCGCGAACCCGATCACGCCCACCCGGGCGCAATCACTCACCACCGGGTTCGCCCACACCGCGTCGCGCAGCTCGCGGATCGCGTCGGCCAAGGCCGCCGCTTGGGCGCCGCTCATCGACGACGACAGGTCGCAGACGAGGTAGATCGGGAGCAGCAGCGCCCCGCCCTGCTCAGATGAGGTAGGAGTACTTGCGCAGCGCACTGGTCAGCGCGTCCTTGCACTCGTCGACCGCGGACCCCTCAGCGCGCTCCAAGTCGGCGCAGATGGCCTCCAGCCTGCCCGCTTCCTCGTCGTCGACGAACGGGATGACCTTCGTCCGCGCCCGCGCGGTGAGCGCGGCCACCTCGGGGTCGACCCCGGGCCGCGCGGCGGGCTTCGCCCCGTCGACCGCGCCGTTCTCGATCGTGGTGCTCACGCGCTTGGCCAGTTCGACGAGCTTGGCCCTGTCCCGGGTCACGCCCCAGGAGATGTCGTCGCGCAACATCTGCGCACCGGTCAACTTGTCCGTGACGTCGATGTGCAGGATCCCGTCCACGTTGTACTCGTAGGTGATGGTGAACGCGTTGTCGTCGGGGGCCCTGTCGGGGTCCACCGGGATGGTCCACTCCCGGAGCACGACGTTGTCCTCGTGGTCCACGGGCTTGGTGGGGTCGCCCTCGATCACCCGCACCTGGACCTTCTCCTGGCCCGGGTTCGCCGGTCGGTACCCGTCGGAGGCTTTCGCCGGGAGCTGGTGGTTGCGCGGGATGAGCACGCTGAATTCGGGCCGGTTGTGGTTGTTGTGCACGACCGTGCCCAGCGCGTGCTCCGTGGCCACGAAGAAGTCCTTGTCCAACTGGCCGAGCAGGATCGCGGAGGCGATCGCGGCGCCCTGCGCCACAGCGGTCATCGGGTCGCACCCGGTCGCCGGTTCGCGGCGCAGCAACTCCGAGACCATCGCCCGCGCGGCCGGGATCTTGCTGCTGCCACCCACCATGACGAGCTGGTCGATGGAGTCGGGGCTGATCGACAAGTCGCGGAGGCACTGCTGGATCGGCAGCATCGCCTCCTCGAGGTAGGGGGCGATGGCGTTGCGCAGCAGCTCGCGGGTGGCGGGGAAGTAGCGCTTGTCGGGAAGGGTCAGGTTCACCTCGTCCTGCGCGGACAGCAGGATCTTGGCCCGCTCGACCTCCAGCCGGAACTGCATCTGCTCGGCGGGGCTCCAGGACGGCCGGGTCGGGAGCGCGTCCACGATCGCCCGGCCGAACGCGGTGTCGAGGTCGATGCCGCCGGACCGCGGTATCCCCTTGGAGGCCCGCTCTATGAAGACCCCTCGATCGTCTCCAGGACGGTGACGTCGAGGGTCCCCCGCCCCAGTCGAACACCAGGACGTTCTGGTCGCGGGTGGCGTCGACCGAGTAGGCCATCGCGGCGGCCGTCGGCTCGTTCAGGAGCGCCTGCACCTCGATGCCCGCGATCCCGGCGCACAACTTCGTGCGGTAGCGCGCGAGTCCCCGGCTGTTCGCCGGGATGGTCACCACGGCCCGGGTGACCTCGACGCCGGGTGACGCGGTGCGGATGTGTCCGAACAGGAGGGCCGCGGCTTCCTCGACGGCCATCTCGCGACCGCCCACGGAGACCGATTCCTCGGTGGCGAACAGGCGTTTGACGGCTTCGAGTTTGCCCTCCGCCATGCGCTTGGCTGCCCAGCCGAACCGGGTGGCGTTGTCGGGGCCGACGCCCAGCACGGACGGCAGCACCTTCTCGAACCCCATCTGCTCCCAGGCGCCGGGCGGGCTGTCGATCGGCAGCACGTCCGCCGACTTGCCGCTCCACTCGGCCAGCACGGAGTTCGTCGTGCCGAAGTCGATGCCGTAGGGGTTCACCGCGCCACCTCGTGGTCGGCGGTCGGGGCCGAGTCCTCGACCGCGGCGGTCCGCTCCGCTTGGCCCATCACGATCGCTCTGCCGGTGGCGGCGTCGATGTAGGCGGGACGCAGCACGCGCAGCGCGTCCCCGTCGCCGCCGAGCACGTCGAAGTAGCGCTCGTCGGACGCGTCGTCCATCCGCACCAGGTCCGCCTGCGCCATCCACTCCTTGACCAACGACGCGATGCCGTCGACCTGGCCGTCCTCGACGGCGTTGGCGAACAGGGCGAGCTGGTGGAGGTGCGCGGTGCGGTGGCTGGCGGCGGCGACGACCTGCTTGCGCAGCCCGTTGTAGGCGTCGGCGGCCAGGCCCGACGACGGTTCGCGCACGATCGTCGCCACCTCGATGCGATCCACGACCCGGCTCATGCGGTCGACCTGCTCTTCGAGCTTCCGCAGCCGCTCGGCCGCCTCCCTGCTGCGCCTCATCGGCTCTTCCTTCCTGGCTGGTCGTACCCGTGGTCGAATCGCGCGATACCCGGCAGGGACGCGCCCAACAGTTCCCACACCTCGTCGGCGAGGCCCGCCATCAGTTGCTCGCGGTCGGCGTCGGTGACGGCGGTGCGCCGCTCGAGCGGCAGCGGGCGCGGGGCGAACGTTCCCGTCCCGGCCACGTCGAAGACCGCGGGATTGGCGGGCACCCGGTACACCGTGACCGAGTCGGCGGGGTCCCCCTCGCGCCGCTGGATCTCGTGGAGCGCCCAGTTGAGGTCCTCGATGCTGATGGCGGCGGTGCCCGACCGGCGCACCCGGCGAGCGGCCCGGGCGAAGGACCGGCGCGCGGTGTCCGGATCGGCCCCGTAGTCGACGCCGAGAAGCAGGTACGGGTTGCGGGTGTCCATGGCTCTCCCTCAGCTCGCCAACACTCGTCGGGCCTTGATCTCCATTTCGCGCACCTGGTTGAGGAACTCGATGAGGGTCGAGCGCAGCTCGACGCTGTCGGCCTGGTGCAACCAAGGGGTGAGCTGGTCATGCGCGAGCTGGCAGGCGTCCACCACGCCCGCGACCTCGTGCCGGGCGGTGAACCACACCGGCGAGCCGACCGGCACCCGGTCGAGCACTGCGAGCGCGGTGTTGTACGGATCGACCCGAGCGCTCAAATCGCGCAGCCGCGCCTGGTACAGGTTGAACGCGATCCGCCTGCCCGCGAGTTCGACGAGTTCGGCGACGATCTCCTTCGCGCGCTCGCTCACGTCGGCGACCCGCGCCCGGGCCTGGGAGAACGCGGTGACGAGCCGGTCCGCGACCTCCTCGTCCCGGGTCGAGAGGTGGTAGGTGAGCGTCGCGATGCCCGACAGGGTGAGGATGGTCTCGTCCTCGGTGGGGATGCCGCGGACCCGCTGGGCGAGCTCGAGCGCGATCACCCCGGCGGTGTTGTCCGGGTCGTCGAGGTGGTCGAGCAGGAACGCCTTGGTCTGCTCGACCATCGTGTCCCGCTCGTCGCGCAACCACACGGGCGCCGACTCCCAGTTCGCGACACCGGCGAACACGCCGAGCATCGCCTCGTACATCTCCTCGCTGGCGACCGCGCGGTAGAACTTGGCGGCCAGCGAGACCCGGTGGGGGAACCGGTCAGGCTCCCGGGCGTGCGCATCCACTCGGCGTCGAGTCTGGCCAGGACGTTGGCGATGAGCCGGAACTCGTCCTCTGCGATGTCCTGGGTGATCACGGCGCGGAGCGGGTCGCGCAGCGCCGACGGGAGCTTCTTCGCCGCGAGGTCCTCGCCCGCCCACACCTTCGTGTTGTCCGTCTGCCACATCGCGAGCGAGCGGATGGCCGCGTTCACCCGCATCCGGGTGGTCGGCGCCTCGCGCACGACGCGCGCCAAGTGCTGGGCTGCGACCTCCCGGTCCAGCTCGGCGGCGACGACGCCGATGTTGGCCAGGAGAGCGACGGAGTAATCGCCCTCGATCGCGGTCTCCAGCTCGCGCAGCGCTTCCTCCCGTTTCCCCGAGTTGTGCAACGCGCAGGCCAGCAGGTTGTGCGCCTCATCGCGGACGTGCTCGGACGTGGCGAGGTCCAGGCAGCGCCGCGCGGCCCCGACCGCGCCCACCCAGTCCGCCACGAACAGGCGCTCCCGCGCGGCGGTGAGGGCGAGCCAGTCGGCGAAAGCCCGGTTGGGGATCCGCCCGTCCCCGTCACGCATGAGGGTCTCGGTGCCGAGGAGGTTCACCAGGGGCTGCCAGGTGGTGGGGTCGTCGATCACCCGGCTGCGCAGCAGCGAGCCCGTCGGCTCGCCGTTCTGAGCCTCCACGAGCCCGTCAACCAGGCCGCGCGCGGTGTCGCGGTGCTCGGGGAGCACGTCCGCGAGTTGGACGTCCGACGGGCGGTTGTGCGCGATGGCCGACATGGCCAGGAGGTGGGAGCGCAGGACGCAGTGGGGGGCCTGCTCGACGGCTTCCACATCGCCGCGCGCGTACGCGCGACGCACTGCTTCATCGGTGAATCCGAGGTCCGCGACCTGTTCGTCGGTCAATTCCTCCGGCGCGGTGCGGGCGAGCAGGTAGGCGAGCTCGTCCGGCCGCCTGCGCAAGGCCGACACCCGCCGTGCGTCGACGAGTCCACGCTCGACGAGGTCGTCGATGACGGACAGGGGTGCGGTGTCCAGATCGCTACCCGCCGCGAGCTCGATCGACCCGGCCCGCGGTGCGCGACCACGAGTCGGCCACGCGGACCCAGCAAGACGACCTCGCCCTCCGCCAGCTGCCCTGGCTCGGTCGTCGCCAACCGGACCAGCACGTCGGGGACTCCGAAGCGGGCCGCCAGCACGCTGGCGTCGGCGAGTCGCTCCCGCGCGCTGCTCGGCGCCAGACCGAGCACCCGGAGCAGCGCCTTCGCCGCGGACTCGGTTGGCGCGAACGCGGTGAGGTGGGAGCCCAGGCGCTCGGCGGCGCCCGGCAGTGTTCGCAGCTGCCAGGCGAAGGCGGCGAGAACAGCGATCTTGTGGCGGTACCGGTTCGCGGGCAGCGCGGACGCGGTGGCCAGCACCTCGGCGACGTCTCCCTGTCGAGCGGCCACGACCAGGCGCAGCCAGTCGCGTTCGCAGTCGGCCAGTCCGCAGGCGCCGATCAAATCCGGCCTGCCCAGCGTGATCGCGTCCAGCGCGACCCGCCTGCCCGCTTCCGGTGAGGTTCTCGCATGGGCGAACACGTGCTGGAGAAGCGTGGAAGCCTGCCACGGCAGCGAAATCGCACCCGTCTCGACCGCGATCGCGTAACGCAGTACAGCGGCGAATGGGCTATGCGGGGAGGACTCGGCGGGCAGAAGCGGGGTGCCACCGGCTTCGCCTTGAACTCGGCGGTGGTTCGGACAGTGCCGTCGTGCAACAGCAGCACGTCGCCGTACGGTCCGGTGTCGAGGCGGAGCGCGAGTCGCTTCACCAGCACACTGCGGTAGGTGAGCAGGTCGCCGACGGGGGAGGGCCGGGCCGAGCGGGTCCGCGGGTGTGCCGCAGGCGGGGCAGGGGCCTTCGCCCCGCACGTCTGATCCGCATCCGACGCACATCGCCTGGTGCGTCTCCAGCACGGAATCAGCACCCACCCCGCTGTGCCCGGTGAGCAGCCCGCGGATTTCGTCGACTGCCGGGCCTGGATGGGCCCGGCCGGGGCGGGCCACGCGTGTCGCGGTCACGGGAGTCCTTCCGGGCATGGGGACGGAGGCACGACAATGGAATCTTCGTCGGCGCCCCAAACGCAACCGTTCGATGCCTATTTGGAACACTGCGGCATATATTGACAATGATATGTCAAATCGCTGTCCATTAAATGTCCACACCCATCGGAGCGCATGCTCCGTTTAGAAATGTGCGAGGGGTCGCTCGGGCAATCAGCGACTTGACGGGTCCGTCACGCGGGCGCCGTCAGGCGGAACTCTGCTGCCACCATCGGGCGCCGTAGGCGCAGCCCGATTCCAGATTGGCGAATTTCGCGTGCACCTCGTGCAAGACGCTCATCGGCGCCGTCTCGCATTCCGTCGGCGGGTCGTCGGCACGGAGGCCGCGAACGATGCGAACGACAGGCGGAGGCTCCGCGGGCCCGAATCGGATTCGCAGGTCGAATGCCTCGCACTGGCGGTCCGGGTAATAGAGGTAGTCGTGGCGTGCGAGCGCGTTTGCGGCGCGCACGATGACGCCGTATTCGTGCTTCTGCCCGGCGGAGAGCGGCGTGGGCAGTTTGAGGTCGAGCACGATCCGCCCATCGGTGTGTTGGCTGTGGTCGACGATCTCGGCGCCGTAGATGTGCGTGGCTTGGATCTCCGGGCTGCGGTCCGCGGCGGGCCGGTGCGGTGGCGGGGTGACGACGCAGTGGATGCGGTCGCCCAGATCGCACTGCGCCACGATGGTTCTTCTCTCGATCACCTGCGGGTTCACCGCGTCGAGCAGCAGCAGCGCTTCGAACCTCTCCAGGCGCCAGGTCCCGCCCGAGGTGTCGAGGAGGGAACTCTCCGCCGCTTCCTCGACGAGGTCGATCGCCTCGTCGATCCACCGGCGAATGGTGCGGACGTCACGCTGGTATCGCCTGCCGAGGAGTTCGACCCGATTGCCGAGGAACTTCCCGGCCATGTCGACGTCGAGGGCCAGCGCCGCGATGAGCACGGGCCGAAGATCCAGTGGCAGGCTCGCGCTGAGCCTGCCGAGCTTTCCCTTCACCTTCTCCCGTATCACCGCTTGGTTGTCCGAGGGCGTGACCCCGCATAGCCTGCGCAACGCGGGACCGATCTCGTTGTCGATGCGCGGCGCCTGCAACCCACGGCCGCGACGGAGCCTGCGCAGCTCGTTCCCGAGTTCCGACCTTGCCATGCCGCGCTCCGTTCGACGACGCAGGCTCTGCGCCCTGCGGAGCGCGACCGCTCGTGCACCGCTCGGGCACCAGGGAGATCGAGAATCGCCCCGGTCCGTTACGCGGGGAACCACTCACCGCCAGTGCTCCTGATTCGCGATCACCGACCCGAATCGGAGCCTGGCGGAAAGTGGCCGAACCAGCCGGTCACATCTGAGTCGGGGCCTCGATGCCCAGCAGCTCCAAGCCCTTGGTCAGGACCGCTGACGTCAGTGCCGACAGCGCCAGGCGGGAGCGGCGGACATCCTCCGGGGTCGACTCGGCGAGGACCGGGCAGGTCTCGTAGAAGCCCGTGAACGCCGTCGCGGTCTCGAACAGGTATTGGCACAGCTTGTGTGGGGCGTACCCGGCGACGGCGGCGTCGATTGCGGCTGGGAACTGGGCCAGTTTCAACCCAAGCGCTCGCTCGGCGGGTTCCGCGAGTGAGATCGGGCCGCGGGCGGTGTCGCCTGCCTTGCGGAGGATGGAGTGGATGCGGGCGTTGGCGTACTGGAGGTACACGGAGGTGTTGCCGTCCGTGGCCAGCATTCGTTCCCAGGTGAAGGTGTAGTCCTTCTCCCGGTCGCCGGACAGGTCGGCGTACTTCACCGCGCCGAGGCCGACTGCTCGGGCGACCGCGACCTGGTCGTCGGGGGCCAGGGACGAGCGGGAGGCGACCAGGGAAGTCGCGTGCTGAACGGCCTCGTCGAGCAGTTCCACCAGCTTCAGCGAACCACCGGCGCGCGTGCGGATCGTCTTGCCGTCGGAGCCCAGGATCGTGCCGAATCCGATGTGGACGGCGGTGTTGTCCGGACCCAGGTAGCCCGCCATCCGGGACGCCGCGAAGACCATCTGGAAGTGCTGGGCCTGCGGGGTGCCGACGACGTACAGCAGGTCCGTCATGCCGCGGTCGCGGATCCAGTACCGGACCGTCGCCAGGTCCGTCACGTGGTAGCCGTACCCGCCGTCGCGCTTGCGGAGGATCAGGGGCAGCGGCTCGCCGTCGCGGTTCGCGAAGCCGGGTGGGAAGACGCACACGGCGCCGTCGCTGATCGACGTGATGCCCATGGCCTCCATCTCGGAGATGACCTCGGCCAGGTACGGGTTGTAGTAGCTCTCCCCGTACACGTCCTCGGGCGTCAGCGAGATGTCCAGCAGTTCGTAGATCTTCGCGAAGTGGCGGGCCGACTCCTCGACCAGGTCCTTCCACAGGGCCAGCGTCGCGGCGTCGCCGCTCTGCAGCGCCACCACGCGCAGGCGGGCGCGGTCGGCGAACTCCGGGTCGGCGTCGAACTTCTTGCGGGCTTCCTGGTAGAAGCCGTTCAGGTCGGTGATCGTGTGGTCGCCGGACCAGCCCGTCTCGGACAGGTGCTCGATGAGCATGCCGAACGGGGTGCCCCAGTCGCCGAGGTGGTTGTGGGGGACGACCTCGTGGCCTGCGAAGCGGAGCAGGCGGAGCAGCGACTCGCCGATGATCGTCGAGCGGAGGTGGCCGACGTGCATCTCCTTGGCGACGTTCGGGCTGGAGTAGTCCAGCGCGAACCGGCGCGGCTCCGCGGCGGGCTCGACGCCGAGGCGGTCGTCGAACGACGTCAGCCGGTCGGAAAGCCACTCGGTCCGCAGCGTGAAGTTGATGAACCCCGGCCCCGCGACCTCGCTGGCCGCCACCTCCGGCGCGTCGAGCCCGTCGACGATGGCCTGCGCGACCTCGCGCGGCGGCTTGCCGAGCTTCTTGCCCAGGCTCATCGCCGCGTTGCACTGGTAGTCGGCGCCCGCGCGGCCCGACGGCCGGATCAGGGCCTCCGACGGCGTGATGGCGACGTCCATGCGGGCCAGCGCGTCGGCGACCCGGGCGCCCAGCAGGAGCGCGATGTCGCCGCTCACGCCGTCCACGTCCCCGGGTCAGCCTCGGTCTGGGCGCCGGTGGCCATGTCCTTCACCTCGTGCGGCTTGCCTTCGTCGAACGGGGGAACCACACGTACGGGATGCCCTTCTGCGCGGCGTACTTGAGCTGCTTCTTCAGGTTGCTGGCCTGGTGGTAGACCTCGGTGTTGACCCCGCGCGAGCGCAGGAGCGCCGCCGTGGCGAGCGCGTCGGCGCGGCGCTCGGCGGACGGGAGGGCGACGAGCACCCGGGTCGGCGACTTCGGGCCGGTCTCGACCAGGCCCTCGGCGAGCAGCTTCGCGAAGATCCGGGTGAGCCCGATCGACAGGCCGATGCCGGGCAGGTTCCGCCGGATGAACGACCCCGCGAGGTTGGCGTACCGGCCGCCGGAGCAGATGCTGCCGTAGCCGGGCCAGTCGAGGAACTTCCCCTCGTAGACGGTGCCGGTGTAGTAGTCCAGCCCGCGCGCGATCGACAGGTCGGCGACGATGCTGCCCGTCGGCAGGTCCGACAGCGACTCCAGGACGAAGCCCAGCTCGTCGAGGCCCTCGGTGAGCAGGTCGGAGCCGACCCCGAGCTTGCCGATCTCGTCGACCACCGACGCGTCGGTGCCCTTGATCTGCGCGAGGTCGAGGACCGCGGTCACCTGCTCGGGCGACAGCCCCGCCCCGGCCAGCAGCTCGCCGACCCCGGCCGTGCCGATCTTGTCGAGCTTGTCCGCGATCCGGATCACCGCGAGCGGGTCGCCGATGCCCAGGCCCTCGTAGAAGCCCTGCAGGACCTTGCGGTTGTTGATGTTCAGCGACCACGCGGGCAGCCCGAGGCCGGTCAGCACCTCGTGGATGATCCGCGGCAGCTCGGCGTCGAAGTGCAGCGGCACGTCGTCGACGTTGATGACGTCGATGTCGCACTGCGTGAACTCGCGGAAGCGCCCCTCCTGGGGCCGCTCACCGCGCCAGACCCGCTGCATCTGGTACCGCTTGAACGGGAAGACCAGCTCGTTGAAGTGCTGGGCGACGTACCGGGCGAACGGCACCGTCAGGTCGAAGTGCAGCCCGAGCTTGGCGTCGCTGGCGTCGCGCGGGTCGGCCTGGAGCCGCCGCAGCGTGTAGACCTCCTGCGAGGTCTCGCCCTTCGCGGTGAGCACGTCCAGCGACTCGACGGCGGGGGTCTCGACCGAGGCGAACCCGTACCGCTCGAAGGTCTCGCGGATGCGGTCCAGCCAATGCAGCTCGACCAGGCGCACCTCGGGCAGCCACTCGCTGAAGCCGCTGATCGGGGCCGGTCGGACCACGGGCTGGTCGCTCATCTGCTGACTCTCCAAAGTAGGGGAACTACCCCGTGATGGTATTAGAGCCCGCGAACCGCTTTAGAGCTGTGTGCTCCCGTCGGGGGAGTCCCGCCACTGCTCGAACGGCCGGTCGAGGTGCCAGCGCCCGCCCGCGAAGGTCAGGACGCGGTGCTCGCAGTGCGTCGGGTTGGACAGCGACTCGAACAGGTCGATGCTCCAGGAGAACATCCGCCTGCACAGCAGCCGCGTGGTGAGCCCGTGCGAGACGACCAGCGCGGTCTTCGGGTGCGACGTGTCGTACTCGACCCGCTGCTCCAGCTCGTTGAGGAAGCTGGCGACGCGGTCGTCGACGTCGGCGCCGGACTCGCCGTGCGCGAGGCGGTAGAAGAAGTGGCCGAACTCGTGCCGCTTGCGCTTCTGGACCTCCTGCTCGACGGGGTCCTGCAGGTTGCCCCAGTCCTGCTCGCGCAGCCGCGGCTCCTCGACCCGCCGCTCGACGCGGTCGCCGAGGTCGAGCAGGGCCAGCGTGCGGACCGCCCGGACGTACGGGCTGACGTAGGCGGCGACGCGTTCGTCGCCCAGCAGCGCCCGCAGCTCGGCGCCCGCCGCGCGCGCCTGCTTCTCGCCCCGCTCGGTCAGCGGCAGGGCGTGGTCCGGGATGCGGCAGTAGGCCAGCTCGTCGATGTTGCCCAGGCTCTCCGCGTGCCGCAGGAGGATGATCCGCACGCCTTCCATCCTGCCGGTTGTGGGCAGGCTGTGGCAGGTCAATAGGGTGGAAGCACCGCCAAGGACTAAGGAGCCGTCACTGTGAGCGTCCCGGGAACCGTTGCCGTGGTAGGTGGGGGAACGATGGGCGCCGGAATCGCGCACGTCTTCCTGGCCGCGGGGTCACGCGTCGTGTTGGCCGAGGCCGACGCCGACCGCGCCGCCGCGGGCGCCGACGCCGTCGCGGCGTCGCTGCGGAAGGCCCAGGAGCGCGGGAAGATCGCTTCGGCGGATGCCGCCTTGACCGGTTTGACCACTGTGGACTCCCTCGCCGCCTTGCCCGCCGACACGGCGCTCGCGGTGGAGGCCGTCCCCGAGGACTTGGCCCTCAAGAAGACCGTTCTGACGGCGGTCGCGTCGGCGTGCCCGGACGCGGTGCTGGCGTCGAACACGTCGTCGCTGTCGATCACCGCGCTGGCCGAGGGCCTGCCGGGCGAGCGCGTCGTCGGCATGCACTTCTTCAACCCGGTGCCGGTGCAGGCGCTGGTCGAGCTGGTGCACCACGCGGGCCTGTCCCCGGAGGTGCTGGCGCGCGTCCGCGGCTGGGCGGAGGCGCTGGGGAAGACCGTCATCGAGGTCCGCGACTCCCCGGGCTTCGCGACGTCCCGCCTGGGCGTCTTCGTCGGCCTGGAGGCCATCCGGATGCTGGAGGAGGGCGTCGCGTCGGCGGAGGACATCGACACCGGCATGCGCCTGGGCTACGCCTGGCCGATGGGCCCCCTCCGCCTCACCGACCTCGTCGGCCTGGACGTCCGGCTGTCCATCGCGGAACACCTGGCGCGGGAGCTGGGGCCGCGGTTCGAGCCGCCCGCCCTGCTGCGGGAGAAGGTCGCCCGGGGCGAGCTGGGGCGCAAGAGCGGTCAGGGGTTCTTCACGTGGTGACCTACGCCTGACCCGCGAGCGTCGCCACGATTCCTTCCGCGACCGGGCGCAGTTCGTCGCAGTCGAGGGTCTGGCCGCCGTCGATGTCGACGCCCGAGGTCTCCGTGAGTCCGACGACGATCCGGCATCCGTGCCGATCCTTGTCCCGGGAGTCCAGCAAGAAGGCGGCGGGCTGACCGAGGACCGTCGCGGCACCCGCGAACACGGGGGCCGACGGGCCGTCCTCGGGCACCGAGGTCGGGCGCGCGTACGCCTCGGCCAGCACGTCGCGGGTCGAGTAGACCTTGACGTGCAGGGACGGCCCGGCAGACCACCAGCACGCCGGGTTCTCGGGGACTGACGCGCTCGGCCTACCCTCCGCGTCGAAAGGAGTTCGCGGACCACCGCCTCCGGGACGATCGAGCAGATGCGGTCGATGGCCAGGAAAGGCGTCACGTCCAGCGGCCGGGTGATGGGTGGGCGGGTCGGCTCCACCGGGGTGGCCGGGGGCGGCGCTGCCCCGCATGCCGCGCAGCCGCTCGCCGCGAGGGCGATCGCCAGGGCGCGGCTCATTCAGCACCCCCAAGCCGTCGGGTGACCTCCGTGTCTCGCGCCTGCTGTTCGACCACCATCTTCTTGCGCTCCTTCTCCACGGTCGCGTCGAAATGAGCCCGCGGCTCCTGGCTCGTGCTGGCGAACTTGTCGTAGCTGAAGTCCGGACTTTCGATGGAGGTATAATTCGCCATCGGCTGGTACACGTCTGCGTGTTGCATTTCGTCGGCGATCCTGCCCGACTCCTTTCGCATTTCTTCCATCAACCTGCTGAGGCCATCCATGAAGCCCCGCTCCAGGAAGTCGGCCGCCGTGAAGTAGTTGGTGATCACGCGTGGGCCGTTGTGCCCTTTGACCGCGTACGTCGCCGCGGCAGCCGCCATGTCAGCCAAGGCGCTCAGCGCTTGGCGGCCGACCTTCGCAGGCTCGAGCTCGATGATCTTCTGGGCGATCGCGTTGCCGCGGCGATCTGGAGCTCGGCCTCGCGGGCGTCCTGGTCGTCGATGACCTGGAGCGCGCCTGCCGTGGTTTCTTTGCAGATCGTGTAAAGGCTCTGTCGGCTGTGGAGTGCCAAGCTGTAGAGGCCGCCCACGAAATACGTGAGCCTGGTGCTCACCGGCGCGAAGAACTCGATGTGACTGCGAATGTTCTGGATCTTCCGATCGAATTCCTCGGCGGCCATCCCGCGCCAGTCTTTCAGGAGGTGTTCGGTAGCGCCCAACTCCTCCTTGGCGTCGCCGCTGTGGGTGATCTTGAGTTGGACGTCGGAAACCCGATCGTATTCAGCGGCCATGCGGTCCAAGGACAGGCTGGACATCGTGTTGACGTGGCGGAGGCGAGCTGTCATCAGACCCATGTCGTCGTCCATGCCGGTGGCTTCGACCATGGCCCAGACCGTGTCCTGCATGTCGCGGCTCGCGGTGTAGAGCTCGTCGTCCGAGAGGGGCATCAGGCTTGACCGTCCGCTCGGGCGTAGAGGTCGCAGATGTCTTTGAGGGCGTCGGCTACTCCGTCGGCCACCGCGGCGGCCTTGTTCAGGTGGTGGGCGATGTACTGGGCGAAGCCCGCGTAGACGACCTGGGCGTGTGCGGCCTCCGGGCAGTCGCCGGGGCCGTCCAGTGGTTCCGGTGCGAGCAGGTCCGAGATCGGTTCCCTGATGTGGTCGGCTGCCTTTGGCAGGCAGTACTCGGCTGCTCGACGGGCGTCCTGAAGGACGAACTCGAAGCCGGTGTGTGGCGTGCTCATTCGCGCTCCCCTCGCGTCTGACGGTGTGAGGGTAGCCAGGGCGTGTGCGGAGTGTGAGCGGATTGGGGCAAACGGTAACTGGTGGTTGACGGCGGCTAGAGTCCCTCCGTCAGACCAGCGGACCGCAGGTGTGGGGGTTCTTCACGTGGTGACCGTCCGCCCGTACACCGAGGCCGACACCGACGCGTTCCAGCGGATGCGGCGGCTCGCGTTCGGGGCGACCAACCCGCTCGGGGATGCCAAGGCGTGGGCCGGGTTGGTGGCCGAGGACGGCGGGGACGTCGTCGGGGCGATTCGGGCGTGGGGGTACCGGCAGTTCTTCGGGGGGCGGGTGGTGCCGTGCGGGGGTGTCGCCAGCGTGGTGGTGATGCCGCACGCAGGGGGCGGGGTGTGGCGGGGGAGTTGCTGCGGGCGGCCGTGGGGATGATGCGCGAGGCCGGGCAGGTCGTCTCCGCGCTCTACCCGACGTTGCCCGCGGTGTACCGGCGGCACGGGTGGGAGTTGGTGGGGGCGTTGGAGCGGCTCCCCGTGCCCATGGACGTGATCACGCGGTTGCGGTCGGACGTGCGGGTCAGGCCCGCGGTGGAGGCTGACCTGCCGCACCTGCACGACGCCTACCTGCGGACCGCCGCCCGCGTCGACGGGATGCTCGACCGCTCGACGTTCAACGTCGCTGACGTGCTGGACCTCGACCTGGTCTACGTCGTCCCGGGTGACGAGGGCCTCCGCGGGTTCCTCACCGCCGACCGGCGCAGTGACGCGCTCGTCGTGCACGACCTGGTCGCCGAGGACTCCGAGACCGCGACGGCGCTGCTGGCGTGCCTCGGGGCGTGGTCGTCGGTGGCGGCGGAGGTGACGCTGCGGCTGATCGACCCCGCCGTGGAGCTGCTGCTCCCGCGCACCGCCACCGCGATCGACGTGCACCCGTGGATGCTGCGCGTGGTCGACCTGCCCGCGGCGATCGCGGCGCGGGGGTGGCCGAGGGCGGAATGGGCGCGGCCGTTCACGGTCGACCTCGAGGTCGTGGACGAGGACGCCCCGTGGAACGCCGGGCGGCACCGGATCGTGTGGGACGGGTCGCAGGTGGCGTGCGAGCCCGGGGGCGGCGGCGACGTGCGGATCGGCCCGCGCGGGCTCGCGGCCTGGTACGCGGGCGCGGCCGACACCGCGATGCTGCGGCGCGCCAGCCTGCTCAGCGGCGGTCCGGCGGAGGGTTTGGACGCGCTGATCGGTGCTCCGCGACCAGCCCGGATGGCGGACGAGTTCTAGCGGACGGCCCGCCACCGCCGGGGACCCTGAGTATTACTCTCAGGCGCGTCTCAGCAGCGGGAGGAACACTGTCGCCATGCGCATTCTCGTGGTCGACGACGATCGGGCCGTGCGCGACTCGTTGCGCCGGTCGCTCCAGTTCAACGGATACCAGGTCGACCTGGCGGGCGACGGGCAGGCGGCGTTGGACCTGGTCTCGGACTCGGGGAGCCGTCCGGACGCCATGGTCCTCGACGTCATGATGCCCCGGTTGGACGGCCTGGAGGTGTGCAGGCGGCTGCGCGGCGTCGGCGACGACCTGCCGATCCTCGTGCTCACCGCGCGTGACCTCGTCTCCGACCGGGTCGCCGGGCTCGACGCGGGCGCCGACGACTACCTCCCGAAGCCGTTCGCCTTGGAAGAGCTGCTGGCGCGGCTGCGAGCCCTGTTGCGGCGCGCGACGCCGGAGGCCGGGCCGCGCACCGAGGCCGGGCTGTCCTTCGCCGACCTGCGGATGGACCCGGGCACCCGCGAGGTCGTCCGCGGCGACCGGCCCATCAGCCTCACCCGGACCGAGTTCGCGCTGCTCGAACTGCTCCTCAGCCACCCGAAGCAGGTGCTGACCCGCAGCCGCATCCTCGAGGAGGTCTGGGGGTACGACTTCCCGACCTCCGGCAACGCGCTGGAGGTCTACATCGGCTACCTGCGCCGCAAGACCGAGTCCGAGGGCGAGCCCCGGCTGATCCACACCGTCCGCGGCGTCGGCTACGTCCTGCGGGAGACCCCACCCTGATGATCGCGCCGAACGGCGCCCGCCAGCGCGTCTCCATGCGCTCCCGGATCAGCCTGCTGGCGGCGCTGTGCGTCGGCGGGGCCGTGGCGCTGGTGTCGCTGGGCGCCTACATCACCGTCTACCGCGGCCTGCACGCCCAGGTCGACGAGAACCTCGCCGAGCGGGCCGACGCGCTGGTCGCCAACACCCGGTTGATCACCGAGGGGCGTGCCGAGATCCCGGTGTTCTTCCTCGAACTCGCCGACATCAAGTTCGACGTGATCGACCCGACCGGGTCGTCGGCGATCGACCGGCCGCTGAACCGGCCCGCGATCAGCGCGGAAGAACTGCAGGTCGCGCAGGGTGCGAAGCCGTCGTCGGTGCGCACCGACGCGCGGACCGACAGCCGCGTGTACGCCGTGCGCTACGACCCGCTGCCCAACACCGCGCTGGTGCTGTCGCAGTCTCTCGAAGCGACCAAGGCGACGCTGGCGAAGCTGTCGGTGGTCCTCATCGTCATCGGCGGGTCGGGCATCGTCGTGGCCGCGCTGGCCGGGCTCGCGGTGGCGGGCGGCAGCCTGCGGCCCATCCAGCGGCTCACCGCCGCCACCGAACACGTAACCCACACGGGTGATCTTCGGCCGATCCCCGTCTCCGGTGACGACGAACTCGCCCGGCTCACGCACAGCTTCAACACCATGCTCGGCGCGGTCGCGGAAGCCCAAGAGCGGCAGCGCAGGCTCGTCGCGGACGCGGGCCACGAGCTGCGGACGCCGCTGACCTCCCTGCGCACGAACCTCGAACTCCTCCTCGCCTCCGAGAAGCCGGGGGCTCCGTCGCTGTCCGAGACCGACAAGGCCGAGATCCAGGCCGACCTGCGCGGCCAGCTCGACGAGCTGACCCAGCTCATCGGCGACCTGGTCGAGCTGGCCAGGGCCGACGCCGCGGTCGACGTCCACGAGCACGTCGAGCTGACCGAGGTCGTGGAGCAAGCGCTTGACCGGGCGCGGCGCCGCGCCGGGGACGTGCGGTTCGAGGTCAACCTGCGGCCGTGGCACCTCATCGGGCACGCGGCGACGCTGGAGCGGGCCGTGCTCAACCTGCTCGACAACGCGGTCAAGTTCAGCCCGCCCGGCGGGACCGTCCGGGTCACGCTGGACGACGTCGGCACCGGGTACGCGTTCCTGCAGGTCGCCGACCAGGGACCGGGCATCAGCGACGCCGACCTGCCGCACGTGTTCGAGCGGTTCTACCGGTCCGAGGAGGCGCGCACGCTGCCCGGCTCCGGCCTCGGCCTGGCGATCGTCAAGCAGGCGGCCCAGCGGCACGGCGGCAGCGTGTACGCGGGCCGGTCGGTCGACGGCGGAGCGTTGATGGCGATGCGACTGCCTGGTCACCCCGGGTGACAACAACAAAACCACTCGTTCGAGTGTGTACGATTGTGTTGTGCTTGCCCGTCAGCGCCAGGAGGTGATCCTGGACGAGGTCCGCCGCAGCGGAGCCGTCCAGGTGCACGCGCTCGTGTCCCGCCTGGGTGTGTCCGACATGACCATCCGCCGCGACCTCGACGTGCTCGCGAAACGCGGGCTCGTGGAGAAGGTGTACGGCGGCGCGACCTCGGTCGTCGGGCGCAGCACCGACGAGCCCGGGTTCGAGGCCAAGTCGGTGCGCGCCCTCGCCGAGAAGGAGGCGATCTGCGCGCGCGCCGCCGCGCTGGTCCGCCCCGGCACCGCGATCGGGCTGTCCGCGGGCACCACGACCTGGACCTTCGCCCGCCACCTGCACGACGTCCCCGACCTGACCGTGGTCACCAACTCGATCCGGGTCGCCGACGTGCTGCGCCGCATGGACCGCCCGGACCGCACGGTCGTGCTCACCGGCGGCGTGCGCACCCCGTCGGACGCGCTGGTGGGGCCGGTCGCCGTGCAGTCGCTGCGGTCGCTGCACCTCGACGCGGTGTTCCTCGGCGTGCACGGCATGGCCGACGGACCCGGCTTCACCACCCCGAACCTCAACGAGAGCGAGACCAACCGCGCCCTGGTGGAAGCGGGCGCGACGCTCGTCGTGCTCGCGGACTACACGAAGTGGGGCACGGTCGGCATCTCGACGATCGCCGCCCTGGACGAGGCCGACGTGCTCATCACCGACGATGGCATCGCCGACGACGCCAGGGAGATCCTGACCGACCGCGTCGGCGAACTCATCGTCGCCGACGTCCCGGAGAACGCGCGGGTAGCCGAGTGAGGCATCTGGTACGACACCTGGCCGACGGCCGGGAGATCCACTACTACGACTCCGCCGACGTGGTGAGGAAGCGGTCGACACGCGCGACCTGCCGCCGGTCGCCGGTGGGTCCGAGATCCGCCGCGACCCGCTGACCGGGGAGCGGGTGGCGTTGGCGGCGCACCGGCAGACGCGGACGTACAAGCCGCCTGCGGACCTCTGTCCACTGTGTCCTTCCACGCCGGGTCGGCCGACCGAGGTGCCGGAGTCGTCTTACGACGTCGTGGTGTTCGAGAACCGCTTCCCGTCGTTCAGCGGCGACCAGGGTCGCTGCGAGGTGATGTGCTTCACGTCGGAGCACTCGACGTCGTTCGGGGAGCTGCCGCTTTCCCGGGTGCGCCAGGTGGTCGACGTGTGGGCGGACCGGACGGCGGCGCTGAGCGCGCTGCCCGGGGTCGCGCAGGTGTACCCGTTCGAGAACCGCGGCGACGAGATCGGGGTGACGCTGGGGCACCCGCACGGGCAGATCTACGCGTACCCGTTCGTCACGCCGCGCACGTCGCTGATGCTGGCGACGGCCGCGGAGTACCAGGCCGAGCACGGGCGCCCGGTGATGGGCGACGTGCTGGCGTCGGAGCGCTCGTCGGGCAAGCGCGTGGTCGCGGAGTCGGAGCACTGGACGGCGTTCGTGCCGGAGGCGGCCCGGTGGCCGGTCGAGGTGCACCTGGTGCCGCACCGGCAGGTGCCCGACCTGCCCGCGCTGAGTCCCGAGGAGCGGGACGACTTCGCGTCGCTGTACCTGCGCGTGCTGGGCAGGCTGGACGGGCTGTACGACCGGGAGCTGCCGTACATCGCGGCGTGGCACCAGGCGCCGGTGTCCGAGGGCCGGGACCTCGCGTGGCTGCACCTCGAGGTGTTCTCCATACTCCGTACCGCGGACAAGCTGAAGTACCTGGCGGGCTCGGAGTCCGGCATGGCGGTGTGGATCAACGACGTCACCCCGGAGGCGTTGGCGGAGCGCCTGCGGGCGGCGCCTGCGCGGTACGGGTTCTAGGAAGGTCCACAGGCCCTGCTCAGGTGCTTCTCAGATGGGGAGCGCAAGGTGGAGGCATGACGGACGACAGGCCCGAGGAGATTCCGGGTTTTGCCCGCCAACCAGGGGGAACACCCCTGACATGAGCCACGGTTCGCTTGGGGAGCAGGGCCCCGGGCAACCGTCATCCGGCGACCGGGTGGTCGGGGAGCAGGGCCCCGACCACCCGGAAGCCGTGACTTCCCGGACGACACCCCACCCCACGGCCTCCCGCTCACGGGCAGCGCCCCGCAGTCGGGCACGGAGCCCCAGTCGAGCGCCGATGCTGGTGGAGCGGGGTCGGACACGTCGGCCGACAGCCCGGCTGGCGCCGCCCACCCCTCCGCTGAGCGCCCCGGTGGCGCCGCGGGCTGGGCCGGTCAGACCGGCGCCCAGTCGGGACAGCACAGCGAGTGGGCGCGACCCGGGCAGGGCGAGTGGTCTTCGGGCCAGCAGGGTGCCGCTGGTCAGGCGGAGTGGAGTGGTTCCGGTGGCCAGGCTGCTTCGGGGCAGCAGGGTGCCGCCGGTCAGGCGGAGTGGAGTGGTTCCGGTGGCCAGGCCGCTTCGGGGCAGCAGGGTGCCGCTGGTCTGGCGGAGTGGACCGGATCTGGCGGACAGGCTGCTCCGGGGCAGGGTGAGTGGTCTTCGGGCCAGCAGGGTGCCGCCGGTCAGGCGGCGTGGGCCGGGTCCAGGCAGCCCGCCGCCGGGCAGGGCGAGTGGAGCGCTGCCTCCCACCACATTCCCTCCCAGCAACAGCCCCACACACCCACCACCGGGCAGCAGCAGGTCGTCTTCGGGTCGGCCGCTCCCGCCTCCCAAACCCAGACGTTCCCCCACACCGGCCAACACGCCATCCCCCAGCGCGTCGGGGCCGAGCCCAAGAAGCGCTCCGGCGCGCTCGTCGCCGGCGTCACCGTCCTCGCCCTCCTCGCCGGTGGTGGGGCGGGTGCGGTCGGCGGGTACCTCGTCGCGGAGAACCAGACCGGCGGGTCGTCCAACACCGCCCTCGACGCGCCGCCGCCCGCGAAGCAGGCGACCAACACGCCCGCGCCGCCCGGGACCGTCGAAGCCGTCGCCGACAAGGTGCTGCCCAGCGTGGTCCAGCTCCAGGTCCGCGGGCGGTCCGCGGCGGGCGAGGGCTCCGGGTTCGTGATCAGCACGGACGGGCTGATCGTCACCAACAACCACGTCATCGAGGCCGCCGCCGACGGGGCCAGATCACCGCCGTCTTCCAGGACGGGCGGACCGCGCAGGCGACCATCGTCGGGCGGGACCCGACATCCGACGTCGCCGTGGTGAAGGCCAAGGGCATCGGCGGGCTGGTCGTCGCCGAACTGGGGCGGTCCGACGACCTGCGGGTCGGGCAGGCCGTCGTCGCGGTCGGGTCGCCGTTCGAGCTGGCCGGGACCGTCACCTCCGGCATCGTCAGCGCGCTCCAGCGGCCGACCCGCGCGGGCGGCGAGGACGGCAGCCTGGCGACCGTGCTCGACGCCATCCAGACCGACGCCGCAATCAACCCCGGCAACTCCGGTGGACCGCTGGTCAACATGCAGGGCCAGGTCATCGGAATCAACTCCGCGATCTACAGCCCCGGCGCGGGCAGCGGCGACGCCGGATCGGTCGGCATCGGGTTCGCCATCCCGATCAACCAGGCCCGGCGGATCGCCGACGAGATCGTCGAGACGGGCAAGGCGACGCAGACCATCCTGGGCGTCACCGTGCGGGACAACCCGCAGGGCGTCGGCGCGCTGGTCAACGAGGTCACCGCGGGCGGGGCGGGGGAGAAGGCGGGCCTGAAGAAGGGCGACGTCATCACCCAGCTCAACGACCGCCGCATCGACGGGGCCGACGCGCTCGTCGCCGCGGTCCGGTCCAACGCGCCGGGCGACAAGGTCAAGCTCGTCATCGGCGACGGGGAGCGCACGGTCGAGGCCACGCTCGGCGGGCAGCCGGTCGAGGTCGGCTGACAGCCATTACGAACCCCTGACGAACCACCGCCCTCGCCCCGGGTGATTGCTACCGTCCCCGGGGTGAGGGTTCTGGTGGTGGACGACGACCTGACGGTCTCCGACGTGGTGCGCCGGTACCTCGAGCGCGCGGGCCACGCCGTCGCGCTGGCCGCGACCGGCGAGGACGCGCTCGCGTGGGCCGCCGAGCACAGCCCCGACCTGGTCGTGCTCGACCTCATGCTCCCCGGCATCGACGGCCTCGAGGTGTGCAGGCGGCTGCGGGAGCGCAGCGCCGTCCCCGTCGTCATGCTGACGGCGCTCGGCGAGGAGGAGGACCGCATCGCCGGGCTCAGCCTCGGCGCCGACGACTACGTCACCAAGCCCTTCAGCCCCCGCGAGCTGGCCCTGCGCGTCGACTCCGTGCTGCGCCGCGCCCACGCCGCCCCCGCCGCGTCGGGCGTGCTCGTCGACGGCGACCTGCGCGTCGACCCGGCCGCCCACCGCGCCGAGCTGGCCGGCGCGGAGCTGTCCCTGACCACCCGCGAGTTCGACCTGCTCGCCTTCCTCATCGCCCACCCCGGCGAGGCGTTCACCCGCGAACGCCTGCTGCACGAGGTCTGGGGTTGGGACTTCGGCGACCAGTCCACAGTGACCGTCCACGTGCGACGGCTCAGGGAGAAGATCGAGCGGTCGCCCGCGAAACCGGCCCGCATCAGCACGGTCTGGGGCGTCGGCTACCGCTACGACCGGGTCGCGCCGTGATCCCCGACGACGAGACGCTCGCCCAGCGGCTCGGCCACCTGCTCGACATCCTCCCGTACGCGCTGCTGCTGGTCCTGCCCGTCGTGGCGCTGGGCGCGCTGGTGCTGCGCCTGCTGCGCGACCGCTCCCTCGGCGCGTCGATGGCCGTGCTGGTGCTGGTCCCCGTCGCCGCGATGGTCACCGGGGTGCTCGGCATCAGCGGCTTCATGTTCAACACGTCGCTGACCACGATGCTGCTGGTGTGCCTCCTGGTCACCCTCGTCACGGTGCCGGTGGCGCTGTACCTCGGCCGACGCATCGCCCGGCGCACGGTCTGGGAGCGCGAGGCCCGCGAACGCGAGCGCGCCGCGGAGGCCTCCCGCCGCGAACTGGTCGCCTGGATCAGCCACGACCTGCGCACCCCGCTGGCGGGCATCCGCGCCATGGCGGAGGCCGTCGCCGACGGCGTCGTGTCCGACCCCGACGAGGTCCGCACCTACGCCGAGCGCGTCGGCGGCGAGGCGCTGCGGCTCTCCGGCATGGTCGACGACCTGTTCGAGCTGTCCCGCATCACCGCGGGCGCCCTGCGCCTGACCCTGTCCGCCGTCGCCCTCCAGGACGTCGTCAGCGACGCCCTCGCCGCGCAGACCCCGGTCGCCCACCGCAAGCGCGTCACCCTCCGCGCCGCCGCCGACACCTGGCCGGTCGTCCTGGGCAGCGACCCCGAACTGGCCCGCGTCGTCCGCAACCTGGTCTCCAACGCCATCCGCCACACCCCGCCCGACGGCACCGTCGCCATCCAGGTCCGCACCGACGGCCCCGACGCCGTCCTCGCCGTCGACGACGCCTGCGGCGGCATCCCCGAACCCGACCTCCCCCGCGTCTTCGACGTCGCCTTCCGCGGCACCCCCGCCCGCACCCCGTCCGCCGACACCGACCCCGCGGGCGGCGGCCTCGGCCTCGCCATCGCCAAGGGCCTCGTCGAGGCGCACCACGGCCGCATCGCCGCCCGCAACCACGGCCCCGGCTGCCGCTTCGAGATCCGCCTCCCCTGGCGACGGGCTAGATCACCGCGCGGGGCATGAAGATCGTCCCGCACCGCCCCGCCGTTACGGGGAAATCGTTTCCTCCGGGTTGAATGCGCGAACGTGCTCAGGGGGAGTGCGTTTTGGCTGTCCGGTGTCATCCGCTCACCATTTCCGCAGATCATCACCCGCAGTGGCGCTCGCATTGCTCCATTCGAGTGGTGGCCGAAGTGGAAACGTTCGTCCTGTAACGAGACTGCTGAGCGCGACTATCCTCCTGGTGACCGATAGTAGGAATCTGGCCAACGTCCCGGTCGGGCCGTGGATTGGCTGTGTGGATGTCAAGTCGCGCGAATAGGGGTGGAAGGGTTCGCTGGGCGTCGGCGCTCGCCGCCGCGGTCATGGCCATGCCGGTGTTCCCTGGTCAACCTGCTGCTCAGGAGCAGACCGGCAAGCTGGACCCCCTGCAGGTCGTCGTGCTCGTCGACCAGTCGGGAAGTATTGGCGAAGCCGATCTGCAACGGGAAAAAGATGCGGCGAAGACAATTGTATTCAGCGCGCTCGCGACCGGTTCCGAGGTTTCCGTCGCGGGCTTCGCCAGTTCCGTGACCGCCGACCGGACCGGCGCGGTCGACGTGGTCTGCGACCGCGTGGTGCTCGACGGCGGACAGAAGCGAGACGAACTCGCGAAATGCATCGAGCGGCTGCGGAAACGCTCCTCCAGCGAAGGTGAGTACACCGACCACGCGACCGCGCTGCGGCAGGCGCTGGGTTACGTCCGCGCGGGCGGCCCGGAGAAGAAAATCGTGTTCCTCCTGACCGACGGGAAGCTCGACGTCGCGGGCAGCGAGTCCTGGGGTGAGCCCCGCAGCGCCGCAACGAGATCGCCGCCGCCGACGCCCGCAAGGCCCTCGACGAACTCGACGCGGCGGGCGCGCAGGTGTGGCCGCTGGGCTTCGGCGCGGTCGACGACGCCGCGCTGGGCGGGTTCGCCCGCGGCGAGAGCTGCACCCCCGCTGCGCCGAACCCGCAGAGCCGGGTCGTGCCGACCTCCGACGAGCTGATCGCCGCCGTCAAGACCGCGTACACGTCCGCCAGCTGCGTCAAATACGGCGAGGACGACGTGGGCGACGTGCCGCGCGGCGGGTCGATCGACCTGCACGTGGAGATCCCGCGCGCGGCCAGCGACGCCTCGATCCTGGTCTACAAGCGCGACAGCCGCGTGCAGGTCGAGTACTTCGCGCCGGGCGCCACCGAGGCCGCGCCCGCCGCGGGCGGCGCGGACTTCGAGTTCGCGGGCCAGTCCACGCCCACGGAGTCGGTGCGGATCTCCGACCCGGAGCCGGGCGAGTGGACGGTCCGGCTCTCGTCGGCCGAGGTCGCCGCCGAGGACGTCACCGCCACCGTCGTCTACCAGGCCGCCGTCCGCACCTACCTCACCGTGACCCCGCCGATCGCCGCCGCGGGCGAGACGGTCGAGGTCAACATGAACGTGTGGGCCCGCGGCGAGGTCGTCGCCGACGAGGAGTCGCTGGCCGGGCTGACCTTCACCACCACGCTCACCGGGGAGGGCTTCGAGGCGCAGGAGGTCGAGCTGACCGGGCCGCGCGACGGCGGCACGTTCGGCGCGCGGCTCACCATCCCGGACACCGCCACCGGGGAACTCGTCTACACCGGCGAGGTGACCGGCGTCGGCATCGGCGGCGACACCAGGACCCTGCTGACCAGCGTCGCGGGGGCTCCGTGCCGGTGAAGGCGCAGGTCCGGCTCACCGGCGGCGCCGAGGTCAACCCGGGTGACACCGTGTCCGGGACCGTCGCGGTCGACAACAGCTCCGGAGGCCCCGTCCGGCTGCGGCTGCGGCTCGACGACCTCACCCCGGGCGCCGCGGTGACCGTGGACCCGCCCGTGGTGGACGCGCCCGCGGGCACCAGCGAGATCCCCTTCACGCTCGCCTTCGCGCCGGGCACCGAACTCGGGGTCAGCGGCGGCGTCCTCCGCGTCGTCGACGACGCCGACCCGGACCGCGTGCTGGGGGAACGGCTGCTCTCGATCGAGGTCGCCCCAGTGCCGACGCTGTTCGAGGAGTTCTTCTGGATGTGGGTCCTCGTGGCCGTGATCGTCCTGGGCGTCGCCGCCTACCTCGGGGCCAAAGCGTGGCGGAGGGTCGACGCGGCCCGGGTCCGCGGCCTGCGCGCGCAGCTCTGGCGCGACGACCTGCTGCTGTCCGAGGTGACCCCGCGCAGCCCGCGGGCCAGGGTGTTCGCGTTCGTCGTGCACGAGGACTTCACCGGCCCGCAGCTCCAGCCCGCGGGCCCGGAGGAGGCGAACGCCTACGTGGTCCGCCGGTCCAGCGGCACCCTGCGGCTCGCCGCGCACGGCCAGCACCCGGCGCCGCTCGGCGTCGGCGAGCGGCGGGCCATCGTCGGCGGGCTCGCCCTGTCCGTCGTGGACGACCGCGGCGCCGACGCGCGCTCGGGCCCCCGGTCGACCCGTTCGCCGCCGCCGTCGCGACCCCCGACGCGCACGCCCACGGCGACCCGTTCGCGCCGACCGCGACCTACGGCGACCCGTTCGGCGGCGCGCCGACCGCCGCGTTCCCCGACCCGTCCGCCCAACCCCGCGAACAGCACCGCGGTCTGCCCGCCGCCGAGTCCTACGTGGACCCCAACAACCCGTTCGGCTGACCGCCGGACCCCGACCGCGGGAGGAGAGCAGGACCGCATGAGTGGCCGGGGACTCGGCATCGGCCGAAGGGACCAGGAGCGCAAGCCCGCCCCGCGCGCGGCTCGGAGCAGCGGTCGCGCGCGCTGAAGCTGTGCGCGGGCGCGCTCGCGGTCGTGTCGACCTCGGCGGTCGCGGTGCCGGTCTTCGCGGGCTTCGGCCTGCGGTCGTGGCTGTTCCCGCTGGTGCTCGTGGTCTTCTTCGTGGTGTTCCTGCCCGCCAACCTGCTCGCCGAGAAGTTCGTGCGCGCGAACCGGTGGTCGGGAGGGCTGCCCGCTTGGCGGCTCGCGCTGGCGGTGCTGGTGGGCGTCGTCGTCGCGTACGCGGGGCTGCTCTGGTCCTACAGCGCGCGGATCCAGGCGGTGTCGGAGCCCGTCCCGGCCGCCGAGCGGGCCGCGGAGACCCGGCGGCTGGAGGCGGAGCGGGCCGACCTTCGGGGCGTGGCCGCGCGGGTGCCGGTGCCTCCCGCCGAGGACCCGGAGGTGCGCCGGTTCCGGGCGGAACTCGCCGAGGCGCGGCGCCTGGCCGACGAGGCCCGTAGGCGGGAGCTGTGCGAGCTCGACGGGACCTGCGGCACCGGCGACGACGGCATCGGCGAGGCCTACCGGGAGCGCAAGGAGTACCGCCAGGAGCTGGACCGGCGCGTGGCGGAGCTGACCCGCGGGCACGACGCGGCGGTCCGGGCCGCCGAGCAGCGGGCCCGGGACGTCGAGGCCGAAGCCGACCGGGCCCGGACCAGGATCGACGAGATCGACGACCGGCTCGCGGACCTGGCGTTGAGCGACCCGCGGGCCGCAGCCTCTTCGACGCGGTGATCACGCTCCAGCAGGACGGCGACGGCCGGGTTCCCCTGCTGCTGTTCGGGTTCTGGCTGGCGTTCGTCGGCCTGGACCACGGGCTGATGCGGCTCGCGGTGTTCTGGGTGTGCGCGCCCGAGGCCAAGCGGCCCCGGCTCGTCGACGGCATCGCCGCCCGCGCCGAGGCCGACCAGCAGGCCGTCGCGCGCCTGCGCTACGAGGAGTCCAAGTCCGGGCGGGAGGGTGCACCGTGATCGAGGCGCGGCGCGTGCTGGACGACGCGGCCCGGGAAGTGGACCGCCTGAACGAGCGCATCCAGCGGCAGTGGGCCACCGCCCGCGACCGCCGCCTGCGCGCGGCCTGCCAGGACATGGACCTCGTCACCGAGTTCTTCGCGGGCACCCTCCGCGGCGAGCTCGAACCGTTCACCACCTTCGTGCGCGCCGACGCCCCGTACGTCGAACGCGTCCAGGAGGTGCACGACCTGGTCGTGGAGCTGGTGGCCGCCCTCGAGGCCATCGACACCACGCCGGACGACGAGGAACGGCGTGCCCTGGTCGACAACCTCCGCCAGGTCGCGATCCGGCTCCGCGCCGGCCTGAGGTCCACTGTGGACGCGTATGCGGCGGTGGTGAACGCGCACAGCGGCAACGGCGCCCCCGACGAGCCCCGGTACGCCGCTTTGCAGTTCGTCGCCGATCTGCGCACGCAGCTGCGGACCCGCGAGCTGATCGACGGCGCAGAGCGTGCCCGCGCCGAGTGGCAGATCCTCGCCGGTGACCGCAGCGCGAAGACGACCGCCGACCACTACCGCCTCCACGCCGACGCCGAGCGCAAGCGGGCCGACCTGTTGCGCGGCGTGGTCGCGTTCCTCGTCGTGGTCATCACCGCGGGGCGGTGGCGCTGAGCCTGTGGCGCGAGCCCGCGTCGCTCGGGGCGGAGGTGCTGCGGCTGTCGGTCACCTTCCCGTTCGCGGTCCTCGCGGCGTACCTGGCGCGGGAGTCGACGCGCCACCGCGGGAGGCGAACCGGGCCAAGGAGTTGGCGATGGCCATGGAGACCGTCGCCGCGTACGCCGAGCCGCTCGGCGACCGCGGCACCGAACTGCGCGTGGCGCTGGGGATGCGCGTCTACTCCCGGCCCCCGGAGGCGGAGCCCGACGACGCGACCGACGGGCTCGCCCTGGTCGAGCCCGTCGAGGAGTTCGCCAGACGGTTGCGGGCTGTCTTCGACCGCAAGCAGCCCGCGCCCTGACCCGACGTCGTGCACCACCCGCCACCCGAAGGAAAACCGCGATGCGAATCTACCAACCGATGTTGTTCGTCGGCCTCGGCGGAACGGGCTGCAAGGTCGGGGCCGAGCTGGAGAAGCGGCTCCGCGAGGAGCTGTGCGGGCCGGACGGGACCCGGCTGCTCGGCGCGACCGACCAGGGCTACCTGCCCTACCAGCTCCCGTCCTGCCTGCAGTTCGTCTACGCCGACCTCAGCGCCAACGAGCTGCACCGGGTGCGCAGGGAGGTCGTCCCCGGGCGCGAGCACGACAAGGCCGCGCAGAAGACCATGCACATGATCACCGACCTGGTGCCCGCCCGGCTGTCCAACTCCGCCGACGTCGCGCAGAGCCTGCGCATCAACAGCGACGAGGACACCATCGGCTGGCTGCCGTCGCGCGAGAGCGACCCGAGGATCGGCCCGCTGGTGCGCGGCGCGGGCCAGCTCCCGACCGTGGGCCGCGCGGTGCTGTTCGAGACGCTGCGCCGCAACCCGGACTCGGCGCTGTGGGGGATCAAGCGGGCCATCGCCGAGATCAACGAGTCCGCGGGCGACCTGTTCGTCATCAGCGGCAGGCGGACCCAGCGCGTCGACCCGGTGATCGTGTTCGTGGTGTTCTCCGTCGCGGGCGGCACCGGCAGCGGCATCTACTACGACTACTTGCACCTGATCGGCGACCTCATGCGGCAGGGCAACAAGGAAGCCGAGATCTACCCGCTGGTCCTCATGCCGTCCTCCTTCGACGACGGGCAGGGCGGCGGCAGGCCGGCCGACCTCAACGCGGGCTCCGCGCTGATCGACCTGTTCCGGCTCATCGACGACCAGAACGCGCAGGGCTCGCCGGACGAGCTCGACGCCTCCGGCTCGCACGGCGCCGTCGCGGTCCGCTTCCCGAGGCTGGAGCAGGTGCAGCTGCGGGCGAACACCGTGCAGACGGCGTTCCTGTTCGGCCGCCCCGTCGGCGGGGTCCGCCGGGACGACCTGCACCGCTCGATGGTGTCGCTGATGACCTCGCTGATCAGCGCGGGCCCCAGCGACCAGGACGAGGACGACGACGGCCCGAACCGGCCCTACCAGTCGTTCGCGGACGGGTTCATCAACAGCAAGGTCGACCGGCACGCCCCCGCCGACACCGGCGTCGGCAGGCGGGGCGTCACCACCAGCGCGGTCGCCGCGCTGACCACGCCCCTGCTGGAGCTGACCGACGTCGTCAGCTCGCACCTGCTGGCCAACGCGGTCAACGAGCTGCTGGTCCCGCCGGGCGCGGCCGAGACCAACCGGGCGCACGTCCGCCGGTTCATCACCGCCGCCGGGCTGGACCGGCTGCTCGAGGCCAGCCCCGGCCGCATCCCGCCGCACGGCAGCCCGGTCGGCTACGGCCCGGTGATGGCCGCCCTCACCCAGCGGGCCAACGAGATGGCCGCCGCCGTCGAGCGGGCCCAGGAAGCCCTCGCGGGCCCGGTCGCCGCGCTGGCGCAGGACTTCGACCCCGGGCAGGCCGCGCTGGAGCTGCTCGGCGACGTGGACCTGTTCCGGCTCAACCGGGTCGTGCACGGCCACCGCGACCTCGCCGACCCGCTCGACAAGGGCGGCTTCCGCGCGCTGCTCGACGGGTGGCGCTCGCCGCCGCCCCCGCCGCCGGGCATGAACCCGGCCGCGCCGCCGCTGCCGAACAACATCGCCAAGCGCGTGCTCCAGCGGCTGCGTATGGTCGACGACTCGGTGCAGGCCGTGATCCGCAAGCAGGACGCCTGGTACGCCTGGCAGACCAGGCGGGTCTGGAACGCCGCCTGGAACGACAGCCACCGGCTGTGGGCGCGGCCCTGGCAGGCGTTCGTCGAGGAGCTGCGCGCCGTCCACGAGCAGTTCCTGGCCCACGCCCGCGCCGAGCCGCAGCAGTTCGACCAGCGCTCCAAGGACCTCTACAAGCCGAGGGTGGGCGTCGCCTACCTGCTGCCGCCCGAGGACCGCGGCCTGGAGGGCTTCTACCAAACGGTCCTCGCCCGGCTGAAGGAGGACTACTCCGCGCACCTCGGGCCGAACGCCAACGAGGGCCACGTCCTCAACCTGCTCCTCGGCCAGGACGGTTGGTCCGCGGCGTTCGCCAAGGGCCGCAAGGACCCCGAGGCCGCGGTGGCCGACATCCGCCAGCGCATCAAGGAAGCGGTCACCGAGCGGGTCCGCCCGGGCGACCGCGCCAGACCCGCGCTGGTGCCCAGGATGGACGACCTGCTCGCGAACGCCGTGCAGCGGCGGGACGGCAGCGTCACCGACCTCGACCTGCACCGGTTCCGGCAGAAGCTCGCCGAGCTGCTGCCCGGTGGGTTCGTGCCAGACGGCCACGCCCCGCTCAAGGTGCTGTTCACCTACCCCGCCGTGCAGGAGAACGCCGACATCGAGCGGTTCCTCCGCCGGGAGGTGGCGCTGCCGGTCGACATGGTGGGCGAGCCGGAGTTCCGCGCCGTGCAGGCCGACTCGATGGTGGTCGTGCTCAACCGCAGCTCGATGGGGGTCACCGAGGTGCCCGAGCTGCGCCGGGTGATCAAGCTGTGGTGGCGGGCCCAGCGCGCGCCGCAGCCGCAGGACTCGCTGCCCTGGCGCAGGCGGCTGGACCAGGACTCGTCGTACCTGCTGATGGACGCCGAGGACCGCTGGCACGTGCTGCACCGGCTGCTGTGCGCGATGTGGGACGGCAAGGTGAGCGTCACCGGCGACCCGCGCAGCCCCGACCACGTGACCATCGACGTCGGCAGCCGCGAGTCCGTCACCATGGGGCTCGAGCTGACCCCGCTCGGGACGCTGTCCTCGTGGGCCAGCCTCCTGCAGGCCTACGAGCAGTGGATCATCACCGACGACGACCCGCGCGCCGCGGGCTCGCCTCCCGGCTGATGTCGACCATCCCGGCCAACGCCGACCGCTCGCCGCGCCCGCCCGCCCGGGAGTTCACCGCGCTGGTCGACCTCGCCGACGCGGAGCTGCTGAAGATCAAGGAGGCCGAGCGCAGCCGCGTGCTCGGCGCCGACCCGCAGGTCGCGGTGTTCCGGGAGTTCTGGTCGCAGACGCTGCCCACCGCGCTGTCGGTGCGCGTCGGCGCGACCCGCAAGTCGCTCACCGACCTCCGCGAGCAGGTCGACATCGCGCACGGCCTCGGTGGGGAGACCGGCGTATGAGGGAGCACACCGTCACCGTCGTGGACGCGCGGTCCGGACCGCCAGCGCCGGGCGAGGAGTACGCGGGCCGCGTGCTCGTGCTGGACCGCGCCGACGCGCTCGTCGACAACGCCGACTTCTACCTGGCGCTGCTCGGCGGGAGCATGGTCAGCGCCGTGGTCTGCGTCGCCGTCGGCGAGTCCGGGACCGGCGACCCGCTGGACGGGGTCGCGCTCGCGGTGCCGCCGCCGCTGCGGCACGCCGCGGTGCTGTGGGTCGGCGATCCCTCGGGCGTCGCCTGGGCGCCGTCCGGGACCCCGCCCCGGCCGCTCGGCGAACCGGCCGACACCCTCGGGGTGCTCGTCGCCGCGCTGCGCGTGCCGTCGCTGTTCGACCGCGTCGCCGAGCACGCCGAGGACGCGCCCAGCTCCGCGGCGAACCCCGGCGTCCGGCTGGTCTCCGGGACCACCGACCCGGTCGAGCTCGCCGAGGCCAGGGCTGCCGCCGTGACGTCGCTGTGCGCGGTCGGCAGGCCCGCCGACCCCGCGCTCGCGCAGGCGCTGCGCGCCGCGACCGCCGCGGCGGGGTCGACGGCGCGGTGCTCACCGGGCCCATGCACGCGGCCAAGGCGCAGGCCGTGCTCCAGTTCACCGCGCTGCGCAAGCTCGCCCACACCGTCGGCGGGGTCCGCGGCCTCTTCGGCGACGACCGCCCCACCGACCGGCTGGGCAAGCAGGTCGCGTGGGCGGAGCGCGCCACGGAGACCTACCGCCGCGGCGTGGTCGAGCTGCTCGACCGCATGGACGGGCACCTGCAGCTCGGCTCCCCGCCGGTGGACGCGGTGCTCGAACTGGGCGTGCAGCGGCCGTGGGAGGTCGACGGCGCGGAGGTCGCCACCGAGCTCGAGCGGGTGGTCGGCGGCCGGATCGACGGCGGCGCCTCGCTGGCCGCGCTCGCCGAGCAGATGCGGCGGGCCGCCGCGGTCGCCGCCCCGCAGGGCTGCGCGGCGGCGCTCGAGCAGGTCCGCGCCCGCGGCCCGGTCACCCTGCCGATGCCGCCGTTCCCGGTGTGGCCGCTGCCGCTCACCTCGGTGCCCGTGACCGCCGTGACCTGCGCGCTCACCGCGTTCTTCGCCGGACCGGGCCTGTCCGCCTGGCTGTTCGGCGGCCTCCTGGCGCTGCTGTGGTTCGCCACCGGGTGGTTCCTGCTGGGCAGGCGGCCCGAGGCGGACGGCGAGGCCGGCTTCGGCCCCGCGCTGCCGCAGGCCGCGCCCGTCTACGGCCTGCCCGCGCTGCTGGGCACGGTCGCGGGCGCGCTGGCGGATCCCGTCGCCGGGGTGTCGCACGACAGCCCCGCCCTGGTCGGGCACGTCGTCCTGCTGCTGTCCGCGGGGACCTGCCTGGCGTCGGCCGTGCTCGGCTGGCGCTCCGCGGCGCGGCGCTGGCGGGCGAAGCTGACCGACGAGAGCCTGCACGCCGCGGTGGAGGAGTTCACCGCGGTGGCCGAGCGGGCCGTCGCCGACGAATGGCTCCCGCTGCGGCGCAGGCAGGGCCTCGCCGCCGCGGCGGGCGAGGTCGGGTCGGCCCTCACCGAGGTCGCCGAGACCCTCGCCGACGCGGGCAACCGGCTGTTCATCGCCCCCACCAGCAGCCCGCGCCCGGCGCGATGGCCCGGCCCGTGCCGCACGAGCTGTACGAGGTCGTGCGCGGCGACCTCGTCGCGGTGTGCAAGCTCGCCCTCGAACCGGCGTGGCCCGCGGCCAAGACCGCGCTGCGCACACCGGAAGGCGTCTACGCGCGCAGGCTCGACCGGCTGCTCGCCGAGTACGGGACCGAGGTGCGCGAGCGCGGGCTGCTCAGCGCGACCGGGCACGGCGGCGACCAGCGCGCCCGCGACGCGCTCGTGGCCCGGCTGTGGGCCGAGTCGCCCGCGGCGCTGGCCGCGCTCAGCGCGACGGCGGGCGGCGAGATGACCCAGCTCTGCCGCGGCGCGCAGCTCGCGTTCCTCAACACCGTCGCCGAGCCCGCGCTGATCCGCTTCGCCCCGGCCCGGCTGCGCCGGGTCTTCGAGCGCGACGGCGTCCACACCGGACTCGCGGGCGACCCCGGGGTCGTCTGGGGCGAGAACGGGGACGTCGTCGGCGCGCTGCGGCTGATGCCGCTCCGGCCCGAATCGGTGCGACAAGTGCTGGGTGGTGCGTAGATGAGCGGAACATCGGAGATCGCCCGCGTCCGCTTCGTGACCGGTCTCCTGCAGGAGATCACCATCGAGGACGTCAACGAGTTCCAGACCCCGGCGGGGTGCTGGAGCAGCGGGTGGTCCAGGTCAACGGCAGCCCGTACGTCCGCAAGTACGTCTCGCGCGACGCGGCCGCGCGCGAGCCGTGGCGCTACGACCGGCTGGTCAACGAGATCCGCGCGGGCACCCGCCTCGCCCAGGTCTACGGACCGCGGGTCCCGGACGAGCTGCCGTGGCTGGTCGCGTACAACATCGACGCCGAGGAGCCGTTCGCGCTCCTGCGCGCCTACCACGGCTACCCGGTCGTGGACCAGGTCGCCCGGTTCGGCCCCGCCGAGCAGCGGCAGTTCGAGGTCGGCCTGTTCCGCGCGGTGCACCTGGCGGCCTGCGCCGAGGTCGTGCACGGGAACCTGTCGCTGGACCACCTGCGCTGGGACGCGGGCAAGGTGCAGATCGTCGACTTCGAGTCCGCGGCCCGGGTCGGCGAACCGCGCCGCACCGGCGGCGGCCCCGTCGACGCCCGCGACGACCTGTGGAACGCCGCCGCCGTGCTGCGCAGGGTCGTCCTGGGCGCGGTCACCGGCGACCCGCCGCCGCGCGCGCAGGACCCGGAGCGGCTGCGCGCGCTGCTCTCCCCGGTCTTCGACCAGCCGGTGGAGCTGCGACCCCGCACCGCCGACATGCTCATCCGGCTGCGCGTCGACCCGGACGTCCGCGGGACCGACCCGGAGGCGGTGCTGGCCGCGGGCCGGGCGGCGTTCGACCGGGTCAGCGCGGCCAAGCGCGCCCCGCGCGCCGCGGAGCCCGACGTCCCCCGCGACCGACCCCGGCGGATGCTCCGCCTGTTCTTCGGCCTGTTCGTGCTGTTCTTCGTCCTGGTCGTGATCGGGGTGATCTCCCAGTGAACGGATTGGTGCGCTGCCCGATCTGCGCCGACGAGTACCGCTGGCCGGACGAGCCCGAGATCGCGGTGTTCAACGAGGAGACCCAGGACTACGACTTCGTCAACGTCGCGGCGATGCCTCCGGACAAGCGCGCCGACCTCGCGCGCGGCGGCTACCGCTTGTGCCCCAACCCGTCCCAGGACACCCCGCCCCACTTCCTGCCCGCCACCTTCGCCGACTACGGCCCCCCGATCGTCATCGGGCTGGTCGGCGCGGCGCACTCCGGCAAGACCCACCTGCTCACCGCGATGATCCGGCAGGCGTACCTCAACGGCCTGTCCCCGTACGGGGTCACCGTGACCGCATTGGACTTCCGGCGGCACGAGAACTTCCGCAAGCAGTTCGTCGAGACCTTCGAGCGCGGCGGCGAACTCGCGGGCACCGACGTCGGCGTCATCGAGGCCGCCGACATCCTGCTGCTGCGCGGGCCGGGCGGCGAACGCCCGGTCGCGTTCTTCGACGTCGCGGGCGAGGACCTGGAGAGCACCAACGCCCGCAACCGCGCCACGCGCTTCCTGGTCGGCGCGACCGCGGTGATCTTCGTCCACGCCAGCGAGGACGCCATCGACACCGGCCGGTCCGTCGCGGCGAGCGAGAACCAGTCGTTCCAGCTCGCGGTCGCGCGGCTGCGCGACCGCGGCCTGCCCGCGGCGATCGCGGTCGCCAAGTCCGACCGCCTCCGCTTCGTGCCCCCGCCGACCGCTGGCTGCACCGCGGCGACGAACAGGCCCTCGACGCCGACCGCATCCGCGCCGAGAGCCGCGACGTCTACGCCTACCTGCACCACACCGGCGCGGGCGCCTCCCTGCACCCGTACGAGGCGTTCCCCCGGTGCACGCTGCACTTCGTGTCGGCCAGCGGCGGCGACGCCGTCCGGTACGAGACCCCCGACGGCCAGGTCCGCGGCCGCTTCCCGCACGGGTTCCGCCCGATCCGCGTGCTCGAACCCCTGGTCGCCATCCTGGCGATGACGGGGATGCTCACCGACGACCAGGCGAAGAAGGTGGGCACCCCGTGACCGACCCCTACGCGGACCGCACCGTCGACCAGATCTACTTCGGCTGGTCCCACGAGTACAACCAGCACACCGTGATCTCCAGCTCGCTCGACGTCCACGGCGAGGGCGTCTGGCGCAAGCGGCTGGCCAAGCACGTCCGCCTCCAGCCCGTCGGCGGCGGCGCCGCGCCCGCCCGGGCCCTGTCGTACCTCCGGTTCAAGGACGGGGACGCGATCGTGTGCCGGTTCAACAAGGGCTACTCGCAGGGCCGCGGGAACGCGCACGCCCTCCTCGCGCGCTCCGGCAAGCTCACGCCGGAACTGGCGCTGCGACTCGCGACCTGGACGGGCTGGATGGACTACTCGCCCAGCAGCAGGCACCTGGGCCCGGTGTCCCTGGACGACCTGGTCAACGAGGCGACCCCGGCCGCCGTCCTGACCGAGGGCGCCCGCGCCTTCGAGGCCGACCTCGTGCACGTGGTCGGCCGCGTCCTCGACAACCGCGACCTCCCGGTCAGCGTCATCGGGTGCCCGGACGAGTACAAGGTCGCGGTGCTGTGGGGGATGCACGCGGCGCTGGAGGCCGACCCCGGCAGGCAGCGCACCTTCTCGACGTACGAGACCAGCCACGACGCCACCATCGAGAACCTGCCCGACATCGTGTTCCTGCCCGCCCTCCCGACCTCCGGCTTCGCGCGACGCACCCTCGTCGACTTCAACGCGCCGGTCCCGAGCAGCAGCGAGGGGCACAGCCGCCAGCTCGTGGAGCGCGCCCTGAACGGCGTCCCGGTCCCGCAGCCGGTCCCACCGCCGGTCCAAGCGCCTGTCACGGTGCCGATGGCCGAACAACGCCCCCAGCCGCCGCGCCCGACCCCGCCCGCCTCCAACGGTCGGGTCAAGGACGACCGCCTCGGCGAGGCGATCGCGCGGTTGCTCAACCCGCAGACACCGCAGGCGTTCGCCGCCGAGCTCGACATGCTCAGGAGGTCGTACGACCCCAAGGCGATCCGCGAGAAGGTCGACGCCGCGGAACTCGACCGCATCACCGGCTACATCGAGCGAACCTCGACCGCGGACATGCTCGGCACCCTGACCGAGGTCCTGTACGGTCCCGGAACCGCTGACCTCTCGACGGCCAACGAAGCCCGCCGCCACGCCAAGAAGATGCTCGCGCACTGCGAATCCGGGCGCTTCGCGGAAACCGTGATGAGCGCGGCGGGCAAAGGCCGCGGGAACTCGCCGAGGCGTTCTTCAAGCGCCTCGACCGCCCGCACCTGCCCGCGTCGGCGGGGACCGGCGCGGGCGGAGGGACCGCAGGCTCCGCTGGGTCGTGGCCGCGGCCGGGGTGCTGCTGCTCGTACTGGTGTTCGTGCTCGGCATCCTCGTCGGCAGGCCCGGCCCCGGGGAGGTGGCGAACCAGCCCACACCGACCACGCCCGCGGGCTCCACCACGAGCACGGTCGAGCAACCGCCCCGCCTCTCCGGGACCGTGGAGTTCCCCAGGGTCCCCAGCGCTCACACGGTCTTCGCGTTCCTGTACGCCAACGGGCAGTTCTACCCGCAGGGCAAGTGCGACCCGGTCGAGCCCGCGGGTCGTGGCGCTGCACCGAGGCCGACGACTTCGAGCTGCGGGACTCGAAAGCCACCTTCGTCGCCGCCATCGTGTCGCACCGGGAAGCCGACCGGCTCTCGGAGCTGCGGCCCGACCAGTCCGCGGGCGAGTGGCGGTGGGGCACCCAGAAAAACGTGAACACCGATTGACACCCCGGAAGAGCGGTACGACACGGATCACCAAGGGCGGCTCGGGGATGCGGGGCCGACTACGGTTGACGGCATGGAACGCAGCGCGCAGCAGCTCGGGAGAGCACTCATCGTGGTCGTGGACGACCGGTTGGCGCACGGGGAGCACGAGGACCCCGTGGGCCCGCTCGTGACCGAGCTGCTGGAGGAAGCAGGCTTCATCGTCGACGGGGTCGTGCCCGTCGAGGGGAGACCGTCGCCATCCGCAACGCCCTCAACACCGCGGTGATCGGCGGGGCGGACCTGGTGATCACCGTCGGCGGGACGGGCGTGTCGCCGCGCGACGTCACCCCGGACGCCACCCAGGGCGTGCTCGACCGGCCCATCCCCGGCATCGCGGAGGCCCTGCGCTCCTCCGGCCTCGCCGCGGGCGCCGTCGACGCGGGCATCTCCCGGGGCCTGGTGGGCATCTCGGGCAGCACCCTGGTCGTCAACCTCGCGGGCTCCCGCAGCGCCGTCCGCGACGGCATGGCCACCCTGTCCACCCTGGTGCCGTACGTGATCGGCGAGCTGTCGGACCTCTACGCCACCTGACAGCGCTCACCCGCCGTGGTGCGGGGGACGATTGCTGAGGTACCAGTCGTCCCCACCCCGGCCCCGGTCACCCCGCCCGTCGCCGCGCTCGTCCCCGGTGGTGTCCGGCAGCACGTCCCCGAAGATCCGGTCCAGCTCGGCCCGCCTGCGCGCTGCCGCTGCTCTCGGGTCGGTGGGGGACGGTTCGGGGACGTTTTCGGACTCGGGGTCGTCGGACTCGGGGTCGTCGGGGTCGGGGTCGTCGGGCTGGGGCGGGTCGGGCTCGGTGGCGCGCGGCTGGGGTCCGTACCCGGATCGGGTGCCGGGGTCGGGTTGGGGCGATGGGGCCTCCGGGTTGGTGGTCGACCGGCCGCCACCGCCCCGGGTGGGGGTTCGGGCGCCCGGGGTGCGGTGGGGGTGTCGTCCGGCTCGGTCACGTCGTCATGGTGGCAGTCAGCGGTCGCTGCGGTTCTGCTGGCGGAGCAGGTCGCGGATCTCGATGAGCAGTTCGACGTCGGTGGGCTCGGCGGGGCCCGCTTCCTCACCGCGCTTGCGGCGCTCCTGGATCGTCTTGACCGGCAGGACGATGACGAAGTAGATGACCGCGGCGACGATCAGGAAGTTGATCACCGCGTTGATCACCGAGCCGAAGTCCAGGAACGTCGCCGGGTTCTCGGACAGGATGCGCACGCCGAGGCCCTGGGCCGCGTCGCTGCCGCCGACCGCGCTGATCAACGGCTTGATGAGGCCGTTGGTGAACGCGGTGACGATGGTGGTGAACGCCGCGCCGATGATGACGGCGACCGCCAGGTCGACGACGTTCCCGCGCATCAGGAAGTCCTTGAAGCCCTTGAACATGCTCACTGCTCCGATCGGCAGGGCGGACGGCGAGCGGCACCGTCCGCTGATGAGGGGTGGGCGTGGTGTCGACACCGGTCAGAAAGTGGGTCTGACCAGCAGGATCTCGACCTCTGCGGCGATCACCACTAGCGCAGGGTAACGCCCACCGGCCGTTCCAACGCGACCGACGCGACCCGTGTCGCCGAATCCCCCTGAAGGGCGAGGAGCACCACCGGACCGTCCCGCGCGGATCCCTCCGCCCGCACCGCGAGCACCACGGCGGACCGGGCGACGACCTCGTGCGGGTCCGCGGCGACCACGTCCACCCGCGCCCCGGGCGACAGCAGCGACGCCACTCCGGGGTCGGACAACCGCAGCGGCACCGCGCTGTGGTCGGGCCCCGCCACCAGGCGGGTGTGCTCCGCCCCGAGCAGGCGCGTCCGGGTGATCGGCTCGCCCGGGGAAGCCGCGGACGCCAGCACGGCGGACTCCACAGCGGACGGCTCGGCCAGCGCCGCCGACGGCACGAGGTCCGGCGGCATCCGCGCGACCCGCACGTCCGCGGCCGACAGCGCCACCCCGCGGGCAGCGCGCGGGCGGCCACGAGCACGGGCGAGGTCCCGTCCCGGGCCACCGGGCGGAAAGCGAGTAGCGCGGCCACCACGACGAGCACGGCGGCCAAGGCGCGGCGGACGGTCAGGACGCGGGCGAGGTCGAGCACGGGGAACTCCCAACGGGTCGGAAAAGGTTCACTTCCGACGTTAGGAGCGTCGAGTCATCAGCCGCCACCGAAGTTCCGCGGCTGTGGACAACTCGGGAAACCGCTGGTCAGGACGCCTTGGCGGTGGTCGACTCGGTCTTCGCCGCGGGCTTCGACTCCGCGGGCTTGGACTCGGTGGTGGTCGACTTGGTGTCCGACGACGCCGTCGTGCTGGACTTCGACCGGTTGTCGGTGCGGTAGAACCCGCTGCCCTTGAACACCACGCCCACCGAGCCGTAGAGCTTGCGCAGCTTGCCGGTGCACTCCGGGCACTCGGTCAGCGAAGCGTCGGTGAACTTCTGGACCGCCTCGAAACGGTGGTCGCAGGCCGTACAGGCGTACTGATACGTGGGCACGACCGCGTCTTCCTCTCCGTCAAGACCTGGCACTCGACAACCCAGAGTGCCAATCCATGATGCGCCACCAGCCCGCGCGAGCGCAAACAAGACCGCACGACCCCGAGAGTGACCTACGTCATGCCCCGAGCGCCCGCAGCCCCTTCTCGGGCGTCAGCACCGCCGTCATCCGCACGTCGTGCGGCTCGGCGGGCAGCTCGTCGAACACCTCCTGATCTCGGACGACGGCCACCATCGGCGTGCCCGGCGCGGCCAGCGCCAGCGACCGGTCGTAGTGCCCCGCGCCCCGGCCGAGCCGCACCCCGCGCCGGTCGACGGCCAGCGCGGGCACCAGCACCGCGTCAGCGATCCGCAAGGCCGTCGGCCCCAAGCGCTCCCCGATGGGCTGGAGCAGCCCGAACGGCCCCGGCCGCAGCGAGTCGCGCCCGTCGTACCAGGCCCAGTCCAGGGGCTCCCGGCCCACCACGATCGGCAGCAGCACCCGCACGCCGATCGCCGCGACCTCGTCGAGCATCTGCCAGGACCCCGGCTCCGACCCGACCGGCACGTACCCGCACAGCGTCTCCCCGCGGCGCACCACACCCCCGCCCGCGAGGGCCCCGCTGAGCCTGATGGCCTCGGCGAAGCGCGTGCTCGCGGGCACCCGGCGCCGCTCGCTCAGCAGCGCCCGGCGCCACTGGTCCTTCGTCCACGCCCGTGTCGCGTCGAGATCACGTCCAGAGCCGGCCACGACACGAGGTTAGGCTGACTGTCCATGAACGCGTCGAGCGCATTCACCACCGCCATCGTGCCCGCGGCGGGCCTGGGCACCCGGTTCCTCCCCACCACGAAGTCGGTTCCCAAGGAACTGCTCCCCGTCGTGGACACCCCCGGCATCGAGTACGTCGCCGCCGAGGCCGCGGAGGCCGGGGCGAAACGCCTGGTCATCGTCACCTCGCCGGGCAAGGACGCGGTGGCCGACTACTTCCGCCCCCAGCCCGAGCTGGAGGGGACGCTGGAGTCCCGCGGCAAGTCCGACCTGCTCGCCAAGGTCCGCCGCGCCCCCGCCCTGCTCGAGGTCGAGACCGCACTCCAGGAGCAGGCGCTCGGCCTCGGCCACGCCATCGGCTGCGCCGAGCCCAACCTGCGCGGCGACGACGACGCCGTGGCCGTCCTCCTCCCCGACGACCTCGTCCTCCCGACCGGCGTCCTGTCCCGCATGGCCGCCGTCCGCCAGGAGAAGGGCGGCACCGTCCTCTGCGCGTTCGACATCCCCAAGGACCAGATCAGCGCCTACGGCGTGTTCGACGTCGAGCCCACCGGCGACCCCGACGTCATGAAGGTCAACGGGATGGTCGAGAAGCCCCCGCCGACCAGGCCCCCTCGACCTACGCCGCCGCGGGTCGCTACCTGCTCGACCGGGCGATCTTCGACGCGATCAAGCGCATCACCCCGGGCACCGGCGGCGAGCTCCAGATCACCGACGCCATCGCCCTGCTGATCGCCGAGGGCCACCCCGTGCACGTCGTCGTCCACCGGGGCGGACGGCATGACCTGGGGAATCCTGGCGGGTTCCTGCGTGCCGCCGTGGACTTTGCACTCGACCATCCGGAGTATGGGGACGACCTGCGCGCGTGGCTGACCGAACGACTCGCGTGATCAGGGGGTCCAGGGAGTGCGGATGAGGTCTGTCGACGAGCAAGTCGAGCGAGCGTTGGCCGCCGCGGTGCGGCCCGCGCCCGTTCGGGTGGCCATCTCCGAGGCGCAGGGGCTGCTCTGCGCCGAGGAGGTCGTCGCCGAACGCGCGCTGCCCGGGTTCGACCAGGCGGCCGTGGACGGCTACGCGGTCCGCAGCGTCGACACCCAGTCCGCGGCCGAGGAGCCGGTGGTGCTGCCCGTGGTCGGCGAGATCGCCGCGGGCTCGCGCCAGCCGCGCAGGCTCCAGCCGGGGCAGGCGGTGCGCATCGCGACCGGCGCGCCGCTGCCCACCCTGGCCGACGCCGTCCTGCCCACCGGGTACACCGACGGCCACCACGCCCGGGTCACCGTGCACCAGCCGGTCCCGTCGGCCGGGTTCGTCCGGCGCACCGGCGAGGACGTGCAGACCGGCGACGTCGCGGTGCGCCGGGGCACGGTGATCGGCAGCGCCCAGGTGGGGCTGCTGGCCGCGGTCGGGCGGGCGAAGGTCCTGGTCTACCCGCGGCCGCGGTGTCGATCATCTCCGTCGGCGACGAGCTGGTCGACATCGACCGCGCGCCCGGCCAGGGCCAGGTCTACGACGTCAATTCCTACGCCCTCGCCGCCGCAGCGCGCGACGCCGGGGCGGAGGTGATCCGGGTCGGCATCGTCCCGACCGAGCCGCGCCGCCTGCACGAGGTCGTGGAGAGCAGGCTGCTGCTGTCGGAGATCGTCGTCATCGCGGGCGGCGTCGGCGGCGACCTGGCCGACGAGGTCCGGGCCGCCCTGGTCGACCTCGGCGAGATCGACATGACCCGGGTGGCGATGCACCCGGGCTCGGTGCAGGGCTTCGGCAGGCTCGGCCCGGACGCGGTGCCGACGTTCCTGCTGCCCGGCAACCCGATGAGCGCGCTGGTCGTGTTCGAGGTGCTGGTCCGCCCGCTGATCCGCGCCGCGCAGGGCAAGCGCAACCCGCACCGGCGCGTGGTCACCGCGAACCTGCTCTCGCCGGTCACCTCCACGAAGGGCCGCCGCGGCTTCCTGCGCGGCCAGCTCCTGCGGGACGAGTCCACCGGGGACTACCTGGTCCAGCCGCTCGGGCTCTCCGGCTCGCACCTGCTGGCGTCGCTGGCCGAGGCCAACTGCCTGATCCTGGTCGACGAGGACACCACCGAGGTGGGCGCGGGTGAACGGGTCCAGGTCAGCTTCCTCGCCCAGCGTGGCTGACCGCCACCCCGGCTGGCCCGCCCGCCTGGGGCCGTTGCGCGTGCCCGCGGGCGAGGTCGCGCTGCGCCCGCCGCGGTTGTCCGACGCGGGCGCCTGGAGCCGCGTCCGGCTGCGCGACCGGCGGTACCTGGAGGAGTGGGAACCGACGGCCCCCGGGACGTGGGAGGACCGCAACGCGGCGCTGGCGTGGTTCGCCCAGTGGATCACCCTGCGGGGCCTGGCGCGCCGGGGCGTGTCCCTCCCGCTGGTGATCACCCTGGACGGGAAGCTGGCGGGGCAGTTGACCGTCGGCGGGATCGTCCGAGGCGCACTGTGCTCGGGCTGGGTGGGCTATTGGGTCGCCTCCCAATTCGCGGGCGGAGGGGTCGCGACGGCGGCGGTGGCGCTGGCCGTCGACCACTGCTTCACGTCGGCGGGGCTGCACCGCGTCGAGGCCACCGTCCGCCCGGAGAACGCGCCGAGCCTGCGCGTGCTGGAGAAGCTCGGATTCCGCGAGGAAGGCCTGTTCCGCCGCTATTTGGACGTCGCGGGCGGCTGGCGCGACCACCGCTGCCTGGCGCTGACCACAGAGGACGTCCCCGCGGCCTCGTGGCCCGTTTGCTCACGGATGGACGAGCGTCCCACGGATAAATGTTTGATCAAGACCGTTACGGGGCACGGTTCGATCGCGAACACCCGAACGGGCGATTACATGCGGCGCGCCTCCGCCACACGTGTGACTGTTGTGACTAACGTGGCGAAGGCAGGGAGCATCGTGGGAGAACGGACAGGGGAGGTACCGGGGCATGCCCAGCTCGTTGATAGTGGTCGCGCTCGTCGTGGCCTGGCTCGTCGTCCTTGTCCCGATGGTCGTCCGCAGGCGCCAGGAGATCGCCAGGACCACCGAATCGACGCTCGCGGGCCGCGTCGTCCGCCCCGCCGACGACGCCCCCGACCCGGTCGACGACGTGGTCGAGGAGGAACTCGCCGTGGACGACGAACCCCTCGACGACGACGACTTCGAACCCCGCCGCTACCGCCCCGGCCGAGGCGGCTTCGACCCCGACGCCGCCGCCCGCGCCGCCCGCGCGAAGTACGCGTTCCGGCAGCGGGTCGTCGTCCTGATGCTGGTCGCCGCCGTGGCGACCGCCGTGGCCGCCGGTATGGCGGTGTCGTGGCTGTGGTGGGTCCACGGCGGCATCGACCTGCTCCTGGTCGGCTACCTGAGCTACCTGCGCCGCCAGGTCCGCATCGAGGACGAGATCCGCCGCCGCCGCCTGGCCCGCATGCAGGCGGCACGCCGCCACCACGCGCGGCCCGTGGAGGACTACGTCGCCGCCCGCCCCCGCCCGGCCCACCCCGGCGCGGTGGTCGTCGACATCGACGACGAAGACCCGTGGTTCGACGACCTCGGCGACCCGCGAGAGCTGTCTTACCGACGGGCGGTCGGGGAGTAGGACCCCCTGTCGGGGGTGCGCGGAGCCCCTTGCTATGCTCTCCGCGCACCACAAACGGGGCTGTAGCGCAGTTGGTAGCGCGTCTCGTTCGCATCGAGAAGGTCAGGGGTTCGATTCCCCTCAGCTCCACACCAGCCAGAGGCCCATTCCGCAGCGTCGGAATGGGCCTCTGGCTTTCTCGTCTTCGGGACTCGGGGGCCTGGTGATGGATGCGTTGCCCAAGCACTCGGTGAGCGTCGCGGGGGTGGTGGTCGATCCCGAAGGGCGCGTGCTGGCGGTCCGGCGGCGGGACAACGGGCGGTGGGAAGTGCCGGGTGGGGTGCTCGAATTGGGGGAGAGCTTCGCGGAAGGCGTCCGCCGCGAGATCGCTGAGGAAACCGGCGTGGACGTGGTTGTCGGGCCGGTGAGCGGTGTTTACAAGAACATGGTCCGCGGTGTGGTGGCGTTGGTGTTCCGGTGTGAACTGCGGTCCGGTGTTCCTCGGCCCACGGATGAGGCTGCGGAGGTGCGGTGGTTGAGCCGCGAGGAGGTGTGCGCGCTGATGGTCCCGGCGTTCGCTATTCGGGTGTTCGACGCCTTCGAGGGGGCACTTCCGTCCGGGTCCATGACGGGAACGACATGCTCTCGCGGTGAGTGCTGCCACGGGAACGTCATGTGGCGGTAAGACGCGGTGGATTGCGTGGGGTGGCAGAGTTGACGGCGTCGAAGGGAGGCGTCGGTGCGGGTGGATGTGGCGGTTGTGGGGTTGGGGCCTGGTGGGGAGTTGGTTGCCACCAAGTTGGCTGAGGGTGGGCTGCGGGTGGCCGCGGTGGAGGCGCGGTTGGTGGGAGGGGAGTGTCCCTACTACGCGTGTGTCCCTACCAAGATGATGATCCGGGCTGCGCACGCGCTGGCTGAGGCGCGGAGGGTGGGGGAGTTGGGGGGCACGGCGGAGGTTCATACCGACTGGAGCATGGTCGCGGCCAGGATTCGGGATGAGGCTACCGATGACTGGGATGACGCCGTTGCCGTGGAGAGGTTGACTAAGGCGGGGGTTCAGTTCGTGCGGGGGCGCGGACGGATTGTGGGGAAGGGGCGGCTCCAGGTCGGGGATCAGACGATCCACGCCGAGAAGGGGATTGTGCTCAATCCGGGGACTGAGCCTGCTGTGCCGCCCATCGATGGGTTGAGCGACACGCCGTTTTGGACCAACCGGGATGCCGTGCGGGCGAAGGCGGTGCCCGGTGAGCTGGTGGTGATCGGGGGTGGGCCGGTCGGGTGCGAGTTCGCGCAGGTGTTCAGCCGGTTCGGGGCGCGGGTCACCTTGGTGCAGTCGGCGGGGCGGTTGTTGCCGCGTGACGAGCCCGAGGCGGGGGAGTTGCTCGCGGAGCAGTTCGCGGGCGAGGGGATCGACGTGCGGGTCGGGGCGAAGGTGAGTCACGTGGCGTACGACGGGGCGAACTTCTCCGTGACCGTCGACGGGGACACCGTGAAGGCGGCGCAGGTGCTTGTCGCGGCGGGGCGGCGGACGGACCTCCGGGCGCTCGGGGTCGCCGAGTACGGGGTGGATGACACCGCCAAGGGGATCGCGGTCGACGAGCGGATGCGGGCGGCCGAGGGGTTGTGGGCGATCGGGGACGTCACCGGGGAGGGGGCGTTCACGCACATGTCGATGTACCAGGGGGAGATCGCGGTCGCGGACATCCTCGGGCAGGACAAGACCGCCGATTACCGGGCCGTCCCGTGGGTCACGTTCACCGATCCCGAGGTGGGGTCCGTGGGGCTCACTGAGCAGCAGGCGCGGGACAAGGGGATCGACGTGCGGACCGGGGCGACGTTGATCCCGTCGTCGTCGCGCGGGTGGATCCACAAGGTGGGGAACGAGGGGTTCATCAAGCTCGTCGTCGACGCCGGGCGGGGGTGCTCGTGGGGGCGACCTCGTGCGGGCCGACCGGTGGGGAGGTGCTCGGGGCGCTCGCGGTGGCGGTGCACGCGGAGGTGCCGGTCGAGCAGCTGCGCAGGATGATCTTCGCGTACCCGACGTTCCACCGGGCGATCGCGGCGGCCCTGGAGGACCTCTAGTGCTCGATGACGTGGTCCCGTTCCTGGTCTGCCCGAACTGCGCGGGCGACCTGGAGCGGGAAGGGGCGGCGCTGCGCTGCCCGCGCGGGCACAGCTTCGACGTCGCCAAGCAGGGCTACGTAGCGCTCGGGCCGCTCGCGGCGGGGGACACCGCGGAGATGGTCGCCGCCCGGTCCGCGTTCCTCGACAAGGGCCACTACGCACCGCTCGTGGACGCGCTCACCCCCTACGCCGCGCCCGGGCTCGTGATCGATGCGGGCGCGGGCACCGGGTTTTACCTCAAGCACGTGCTGACGACCGGTCCCGGGCTCGCGCTCGACTCGTCCAAGGCAGCGCTCAAGCGGGCGGCGAAGGCGCACCACAGGATCGGCGCCGTGGCGTGCGACCTCTGGCGACCGCTGCCGGTCCGGGACGCGTGCGCGGACCTCGTGCTGAACGTGTTCGCACCCCGCAACCCCGCTGAGCTGCGGCGGGTCCTGCGGTCCGACGGCCTGCTGGTCGTCGCCGCGCCGACCGCCGACCACCTCCGCGAGCTGGTGTCCGAATTGGACCTGCTCACCGTCGACGCCGACAAGCAGGAGCGCATCGACGAGCGCCTCGCGCCCCACTTCGCCGTGCACCGGCAGGAGACCCGCGCGTTCACGATGGACCTCGACCACGCCGACATCGCCGCGCTGGTCGGCATGGGCCCCAACGCCTTCCACACCGACGCCCAACGCGACGCGCGCATAGCCGCGCTCCCCACGAAGTCAGTGACCGCGTCGGTGACCGTGACGGCGTACCGGCCGCGCTAGGTCCAAGCGGGCGCGCGCGAGCGGCAGGCGGGGGTCGTCCCAGTCGAGCAGGCCCGTGAGCAGGTCCCACGCCTCGGTGTCGTCGGTGTTCTGCGCGTACGCCCACAGGTCCTCGGGACCGCCCCGGTCGATGACGGCCCGCCGCACCGCCGCCTGCAGGGCCAACCGGTGCTCGCGGACCGCGGGCGCCTCCGACAGCGGCAGCAGCGGGCCGCGGCAGCGGCCGTGGCGAGCCTGCCCGCGCGCAGCAGGTCGGGTAGGCGGAGGAAGTCGGCGGTGACGTCGGCGGCCAGCCGGTACGGGCGGGTCAGCACGACGTGCTCGCCCAGAACCGCGCGCAGGCGGTGGACCTCGGCGCGGGCGGTGACCGCGGTGCCGCGCTCGCCGTGCACCGCGAGCGCCAGCTGCTCCGCGGTGCGCCCGCCCGGGTGCAGGGCGAGGACCGCGAGGATGTCGGCGTGGCGCGGGCTCAGCGGGTGCGCCCGCCCGTCCACCACGACGACCGGGCGGGTGGCGCCCAGGAAGTCCAGCACGACGCTGCCCGCGCCGCCCGGGCGCAGCAGGTACGCGTCGTCGAGGGGTTCGAGCAGACCGTCCGGGATGGACAGCAGGTCCAGCCGCGACGGCAGGGCCATCCCGACCGCGGCCAGCACGCGCCCCGACGGGCTCAGCAGCGCGCCGCCGCCGAGCAGGCGCGGCAGGTAGCGGTCGCGCAGCTCGGCGTCGCGGGCGGTCATCCGCAGCCGCAGCGCGTTCTCGGCGAGCTGCGCGGCCGCGGTGACCAGGGCGAGCGTCGACGGGTGGCGGGTGGCGGTCGGGCCGGTGACGTCGATGGCGCCGAGCAGCGCGCCGGTGTCCGGGTCGTGCACGGGCGCGGCCGCGCAGGTCCAGCCGTGGTACGCGCGGACCAGGTGCTCGGCGGAGTGGATGGACACCGGGCGGTCCAGGGCGAGGGTGGTGCCCATCGCGTTGGTGCCGATGGCGTCCTCGCTCCACCGGGTGCCCTCGGCGAGCCCGGCCCGGTCGGCGCGCAGCCGCACGTCGGTGTGGCCCTCGCGCCACAGGATGCAGCCGTCGGCGTCGGTGACGATCATCAGGTGCATGGCCTCGTCGGCGCTGCTGACCAGGGTCGAGCGCAGCACCGGCAGCACGCGCGCCAGCGGGTGCTCGGCGCGCAGGGCCTCCACGTCGTCCTGGGCGTAGGCGACCGGGGCGACGTCGGCGTCCGGGTCGACGCCGACGGCCAGGCTGCGCCGCCAGGACTCGGACACCACCGGCCGCGGCGGCGCGGGGGCGCGCCGCCGCCGAGAACCGCGTCGTGCACGCGGGCCAGCACGGGATCGGTCATCCGCCCCGATGATGCGGGCCGCCCCGCCCTCGGGCAAGCGTTGCAACGTCGCCGCAACCCCGCGGACCTAGCGTCGGCTCACCCAGACACCGAGCGGGAGGCCAACGATGGCGAAGTACGCAGCCCCGGGCGCAGACGGCAGCGTCGTCAGCTACCAGCCCCGGTACGACCACTACATCGGCGGGGAGTACGTGCCGCCCGCGCGCGGCCAGTACTTCGCGAACCCCACCCCGGTGACCGGCGAGGTGTTCACCGAGATCGCCCGCGGCACCGAGGAGGACGTCGAGGCCGCACTGGACGCCGCGCACGGCGCCGCGCCCGCGTGGGGCCGCACCAGCGCCGCCGAGCGCGCCAACGTGCTCAACAAGATCGCCGACCGGATCGAGGCGAACCTCGAAGCCCTCGCCGTCGCCGAGACCTGGGACAACGGCAAGGCGGTCCGCGAGACGCTCAACGCCGACCTGCCGCTGGCCGTCGACCACTTCCGCTACTTCGCGGGCGCGCTGCGCGCGCAGGAGGGCGGCATCTCCGAGATCGACGCCGACACCGTCGCCTACCACTTCCACGAGCCGCTCGGCGTCGTCGGCCAGATCATCCCGTGGAACTTCCCGCTGCTCATGGCGGTGTGGAAGCTCGCGCCCGCGCTGGCCGCTGGCAACGCCGTGGTGCTCAAGCCCGCCGAGCAGACCCCGGCGTCGATCCACGTGCTGCTGTCGCTGATCGGGGACCTGCTGCCGCCCGGCGTGGTCAACGTCGTCAACGGGTTCGGCCTCGAGGCGGGCAAGCCGCTGGCGTCCAGCCCGCGCATCCGCAAGATCGCCTTCACCGGGGAGACCTCGACCGGTCGGCTGATCATGCAGTACGCGAGCGCGAACCTGATCCCGGTGACGTTGGAGCTGGGCGGCAAGAGCCCCAACATCTTCTTCGCCGACGTCGCCGCCCGCCGCGACGACTTCTACGACAAGGTGCTCGAGGGCTTCGCGATGTTCGCCCTCAACCAGGGCGAGGTCTGCACCTGCCCGTCCCGCGCGCTCGTCCAGTCGAGCATCTACGACAGCTTCCTCGACGACGCCGTCGCGCGGACGCGGGCGATCAAGCAGGGCCACCCGCTCGACACCGACACGATGATCGGCGCGCAGGCCAGCGGCGAGCAGCTGGAGAAGATCCTCTCCTACATCGACGTCGGCAAGCAGGAGGGCGCCCGGGTGCTCACCGGCGGCGCCCGCTCCGACCTCGGCGGCGAGCTGGCGGGCGGCTTCTACGTCGAGCCGACGGTGTTCGAGGGCGACAACAAGATGCGGGTCTTCCAGGAGGAGATCTTCGGCCCGGTCGTCTCGGTCACCCGGTTCGACGACTACGCCGACGCCGTCAAGACCGCCAATGACACCCTCTACGGCCTCGGCGCGGGCGTCTGGACCCGGGACGGCTCGACCGCGCACCGCGCGGGCCGGGAGATCCAGGCGGGCAGGGTGTGGGTGAACAACTACCACGCGTACCCGGCGCACGCGGCCTTCGGCGGCTACAAGCAGTCCGGCATCGGCCGCGAGAACCACCGGATGATGCTCGAGCACTACCAGCAGACCAAGAACCTGCTGGTCAGCTACTCCGACAAGGCCCTCGGGTTCTTCTGATCGCGGCGATTCGAGGTTGCTGAGCGCGCCCGACGGGGAATTCCCCCGAGCCCGGGGCGTTAGCCTGGGGACAGCCGAATCCAGGGAGGCCATGTGGCAACCGTCGAGCTGACCACCGAGAACTTCGACGAGGTCGTGGGTGGTGGTGAGACCGTGCTCGTCGACTTCTGGGCGAGCTGGTGCGGTCCGTGCCGCCAGTTCGCGCCGGTGTACGACGCGGCGTCGGAGAAGCACACCGACGTCGTGTTCGGCAAGGTCGACACCGAGGCCCAGCAGGCGCTCGCCCAGGCGTTCGGCATCTCGTCGATCCCGACCGTGATGGCCGTGCGCGAGGGCGTCGTGCTCTACGCGCAGCCCGGTGCGCTGCCCGCCGCGGCGCTGGAGGACCTGATCACGCAGGTCAAGGCGGTCGACATGACCGAGGTGCGGGCGCAGATCGAGCAGGCCCAGGCCGAGCAGCAGGGCCAGTGAGCGCGAGCGGGCCCGCCCCGGTGGGCGGGCCCGCCGCTCAGCCCAGCAGGACCGGCCGCAGCGCCTCGAGCACGGCCGGGTCCTCGATCGTCGACGGCACCGGCTCGTCGCGGCCGTCGGCGATGCCCCGCATGGTGCGGCGCAGGATCTTGCCGCTGCGGGTCTTCGGCAGACCGTCCACGATGGACACGTCGCGGAACGCGGCGACCGGGCCGATCTCGGCCCGCACCGCGGCGACCAGCTCGTCGCGCAGCACGTCCGGGTCGATCGACGCCCCCGCCTTGAGCACCACGAAACCCCGCGGAGCTGGCCCTTCAGCGAGTCCCGCACCCCGATCACCGCGCACTCGGCGACCGCGGGTGCGCGGCCAGCACCGCCTCCATCGCCCCGGTCGAGAGCCGGTGGCCAGCCACGTTGATCACGTCGTCCGTGCGGCCCATGACGTACAGGTAGCCGTCGGCGTCGAAGTGGCCGCCGTCGCCGGTCAGGTAGTAGCCGGGGTACTGCGCCAGGTACGAGTCGATGTACCGCTGGTCGTCGCCCCACAGCGTGGGCAGCGTCCCGGGCGGCAGCGGCAGCCGGATCGCGATGGCGCCCTCCTCGCCCGCGGGCACCTCCCGGCCTTCCGGGTCCAACACGCGCACGTCGTAGCCCGGCACGGGCACCGTCGGGCTGCCCGGCTTCACCGGCATCGGCTCCAGGCCGCGCAGGTTCGCGCACACCGGCCAGCCCGTCTCGGTCTGCCACCAGTGGTCGACGACCGGAACGCCCAGCTTCTCCGACGCCCAGTGGTAGGTCTCCGGGTCGAGCCGCTCGCCCGCGAGGAACAGCGTCTCGAACCGCGACAGGTCGTACTTGGCCAGCTCAAGAGCGTCCGGGTCGGTCCGCTTGATGGCGCGGAACGCGGTCGGCGCGGTGAACAGGGCCTTGGCGCCGGTCTCCGCGATGACCCGCCAGAACGCGCCCGCGTCCGGCGTGCCGACGGGTTTGCCCTCGTAGAGCACGGTCGTGGCGCCGATGAGCAGCGGCGCGTACACGATGTACGAGTGCCCGACGACCCACCCGACGTCGGACGCCGCCCAGAACACCTCGCCCGGGTGCACGTCGTAGACGTTCGGCATCGACCAGGCCAGCGCCACCGCGTGCCCGCCGTTGTCCCGGACCACGCCCTTCGGCCTGCCCGTCGTGCCCGAGGTGTACAGGACGTACAGCGGGTCGGTCGCCTTCACCGGCACGCACCCGACCGGCTCCGCGGACGCCATCGCCGCGTCCCAGTCGACATCCCCCTCGACCGGTTCGGCGGGCACCTCCGGCCGCTGCAGGACCACGACGTGGTCGGGCTGGTGGGTGCTCAGCCGCAGCGCCTCGGCGATGATCGGCCGGTACGGCACCACCCGGCTCGGCTCGATCCCGCCGGAGGCCGCCACCACGACCTTCGGCGTCGCGTCGTCGATGCGGCCCGCCAGCTCGCGCGGGGCGAACCCGCCGAAGACCACCGAGTGCACCGCCCCGATCCGCGCGCAGGCCAGCATCGCGACCACCGCCTGCGGCACCATCGGCAGGTAGACGATCACCCGGTCGCCGCGCTCGACGCCCAGGCCGCGCAGCACGCCCGCGAACCGCGCGACCAGGTCGGTCAGCTCGGCGTAGGTGTAGGTGCGCTTGACCCCGGTCACGGGGAGTCGTAGACCAGCGCGGGCTGGTCGGCGCGGGTGGCGAGGTGCCGGTCCAGCGCGTTGTGGCAGGTGTTCAGCTCCCCGTCGGGGAACCACCGGTAGAGCGGGGCGGCGGAGTCGTCGAGGGCGCGGGAGGGCGGTGTGATCCACTCCACGGCGTCCGCGGCGGCCAGCCAGAAGCCCTCCGGGTCGGCGGTGCTGCGTCGGTGCGCGTCGGCGTACGGGCCCATGCCGCTACCTTGCCACCGGGGGCAACCGCGGCGGTCCTGAAACGTCGCAGTGGTTGAGGGACCAGGACGCGGCATTAGGCTGGACTCCGTAGGCAGGCCGATCAGGAAGGAGCGGTGGGCGCAGTGCTCGAACTGGCCGCTTCACTGCTGTCGTTCGCGCACAGCATCTTCGGCCCCGGGATCTGCCCGGGCGACTGGGTGTGGGCCACCAGCACCGCCGGAGCACTCATCGCGTTCCTGCCGACCCTGGGCGCCGTCGTCATCGCGCTGGTGCGCAAGTTCACCGGCAACCTCTACAACGCGGTGACGATCACGGTGTTCGCGGTGGTCGGCGGCGTGTTCGCGCTGCTGCTGCCGTGGCTGCTGTTCAACGGCGTCGGCTCGGTCTACACCCGGGTGCACGCGGGCGAGACCGTCCCGCTGACCAAGGCCGAGCTGGCCACCTTCGGCCAGGAGTACTGCTGGGTCGAGGGCACGCAGGGCGACTACCTCGGCGGTCGCGCCAACGCCTACGAGGTGCTGTTCCACCCCTTCGAGAGCACCCCGATGTACCTGCTGCGGGTGCTGATGCTGGTCATCGTGCCCGGCCTGTGCGTGCTGTTCGTGATGCTGCAGGGCAGGTTGGCCCTGCGCCGCGGCCCGAAGTGGCCCGGTCGGCTGCTGTGGGGCCCGTTCGCCCTGATGGTCGTGCTGACGCTGCCCGTCGAGGCGAACACCGCGTCGCACCTGTGGGGCGGCTTCCTGCCGATCGCGGTGCTCGGCCTGCTGCCGGTGCTGGTCATCGGCTCGCCGAGCTGGAGCGTCGTCGAGCGCAGCTACCAGCGGCCCGAGCCCGCCCGGCCGGACCCCGGTCCGCCGCCGCCCCCGCCGCGCCCGGACACCGCCGCTCGCCCGACCGCGCGCCCCGCTGCCCCGCCGATGGCGACCCGGGTGGACAACCAGCTCGCGATCCAGAACGCCAAGCTGCCCCCGCCGGGGCAGAACCCGCAGACGCCGCCGTCCGGGCAGTCCCCGCTGCTGTCCGGGCAGCAGCCGCCGCTGCTCTCCGGTCAGCAGCCGCCGCCGTACCAGCCGCCCCCGCCGCTGCCGGTGTACACCCCGGACGGCGGCTACCAGCCCTCCGCGCCGGTGCAGCCGCGCCCGGCCCACCCGCCGACGCTGCACGGCGAGCCCGAGGGCCTGCTGGCCGCCGACCCCGGTCCGCTGCCGTTCACCCCGCGCGGCGCGGCCGCGCCCCGCCGATCCGCCCGACCGGCAGCCGCTTCCGCAAGGTCCGCGCCCTGGGCCGCGGCGGCTTCGGCACGGTGTGGCTGGCCGTGGACACCCAGCTGGACCGCACGGTCGCGGTGAAGATGGCGCACGCGCCGGACGCCGAGACCGAGGAGCGCATGCTCCGCGAGGCCCGCGCCCTGGCCGCGGTGCACCACCCGAACTGCGTGCGCGTGTACGACATCGTCTCCGAGCCCGAGGGGCTCGGGCTGGTGATGGAGTACATCGAGGGCCAGCCCCTCGCCGACCGCGTGACCAGCGGCGGCCCGCTCGACGACGTCGCCGCCGCGCGCCTGTGGATCACCATGGCGGGCGCGCTGGCCGCCGCGCACGCCAAGGGCGTCCTGCACCGCGACGTGAAGCCGTCGAACATCATCATCGACCCGGACGGCAACGCCCACCTGATCGACTTCGGCATCGCCCGGTCGAAGGGCGACTCGACGCTGACCGCGACCGGCATGATGGTCGGCACCCCGGACTTCCTCGCCTCCGAGACCGCCGCGGGCGCCAACGCGACCCCGGCGTCGGACGCGTGGCAGCTCGCCGCCACGGTCAGCTACGCGCTGACCGGCAAGCCGCCGCGCGGCTCCCGGGAGAACGCGATGGCCGCGCTGATGGCCGCCGCGAAGGCCGAGCCGCTGACCGAGGTCCCCAAGGGCAGCGACCACCTGCGCATCCTGACCGCGGCCCTCGACAACGACCCCCGGCGCCGCCCCACGCTGCAAGCCGTGAGCCGCGAGCTGAGCGACTGGCTCGCCCGCGAGGGCACACCGAGACCGGCCCGGTCACCCAGATCGTGCGCCGCGAGGAGATCGAGGGCGCCGACCGCACCCGGCCTATGCGATAGGCCGCTGGCTGCCGACCACCGGCGTCCGCGCGGCGGAGAACAGCACGTCGTACAGGCTGCGCGCGGTGACCCCGAACGCGGTGGTCAGGGCGTAGCCGATGGCGGCGTCGGTGGGCGTGGTGCCGGGCAGCCAGGCCGCGGGCTCCTCGGGGCCGGGGAAGTAGCCGCGCTCGACGCCGTCGGCGCAGAGGGTGCTGCCGTCGACCTCGGGTTTCAGCACGTAGTGCACGTCGTCCACCCACGCGTCCACGCGGTACGACCGGCGGCTGTAGCGGCCCGCGCCGGGGGACAGGCGGGCCTTGGCGCCGTCGACGATGAGCGTCAGGCGGTCCGGGTCGCGGGTGCCGATGGGCACCTCGGGGCGGAGTTCGACGCCGTGGCGGGTGATCTCGGCCGTCGATGCGGCCGCCGCGGCGAGGACGCGGGTGGCTGTGGTGGTGACCACGACCGTCCCGTGGGTGGGGTCGCTGATCCTGGGCACCGCCGTAGTCTCCCGCAGATCAGGCGCTGCGGCCTGCGAACGTGCGGCGGTAATCCGCGGGGCGACGCCGACCATCTTCTGGAAGTGGTGCCTGAGCAGGGCGCCCGTGGAGAAGCCGCACCGGCGGGCGACCTCGTCCACCGACAGGGTGGTTTCCTCCAGCAGCGTCCGGGCGTGCAGGACGCGCTGGGTGGACAGCCAGCGGTGCGGGGTGGTGCCGGTCTCGGCGGCGAAGCGGCGGGCGAAGGTGCGCTCGGACATCGCGGCGCGGCGGGCCAGGGCGGCGACGGTGTGGTCCTCGGCCAGGTGCTCCAGCATCCACGTCAGCACCGGGGTGAGGCTGTCGCCGGTGCACACCGGGACGGGCAGGTCGACGAACTGGCGCTGGCCGCCGTCGCGCTGCGGCGCCACGACCATGCGCCGGGCGATGGCGACCGCGACCGCGGAGCCGAGTTCGCGGCGCACCAGGTGCAGGGCGGCGTCGATGCCCGCGGCGGTGCCCGCGCTGGTGACGATCGAGCCGTCGTCGACGAACAGCACGTCCGGGTCGAGCAGCGCCGACGGGAAGCGCTCGGCGAAGCGGTCCGCGTGGTGCCAGTGGGTGGTGCAGTTGCGCCCGTCGAGCAGGCCCGCCGACGCCAGGACGAACGCGCCGCTGCACACCGACAGCAGCGTCGCGCCGCGCTCGTGGGCGTCGCGCAGCGCGGCCAGGACCGCGGGCGGGTACTCGTCGCGGATCGCGCACGCGGGCACCGCGACGAGGTCGGCGTCGGCCAGCGCGTCGAGGCCGTGCTCGGGGATGACCTGCATCGGGACGGTGGTGCTGATGGGCTGGCCGGGCCGCTCGCCGCAGACCAGGAAGTCGAACGGCGGCACGCCCTCGTCGCTGCGGTCGATGCCGAAGACCTCGCAGATCACGCCGAACTCGAACGGCGCGACGTGGTCGATGAGCAGGGCGGCGACCGTCTTCAGCATGCCGCCACGGTAGCTGGCAGGATTTTGACGCACAAGGGCACCTCTGCCACTCGTGGCAGGATTTCGTTCAGCGCAAACTTGGTGCCATGTTGACGCTCATCGCACTCGCCCTGGTCCTCATCGTCCTGCTCGACCGCAACCACCGCCGCCGCCCGGGCGCCCGCCTGGCCGGTTCCACCGACGTCGTCGACCGCGACTGGGCGCGCACCAGCGCCGAGTTGGCCGCCGCGTCGCCCGTCACCCGCCACCGGGGGGTCAGCGCCAGGAGGGCAGCCACAGTTCGGCTTGCCACCGGGCCTCGGTGATGGAGTCGCCGTTCAGGATCGGCCACAGCCAGATGAAGTTGGCGACGACCAGACCCACGTACAGCGACACCGCGAGCAGGCCGGTGCCCCGGCGTTCGGGGCCCTGCCTGCTCGACCCGAGGACGTGCCCCAGCCCGAGGGTCAGCCCCAGCACCAGGAACGGCGCCATCGGGGTGGCGTAGAAGAAGTACATCTGCCGGTCGATGTTCAGGAACCACGGCAGCAGACCGGCCATGTACCCGGTCATGACGGCGACGTAGCGCCAGTCGAGCCGGGTGAAGATCCGCCACCCGCTCCACGCGATCATCGGCAGCGCCAGCCACCACAGCGCGGGCGTGCCGACCAGCATCGTCGCCGAAACGCAGTTGGTCTCGCCGCAGCCGGTGGTGCCGCCCTCGTAGTAGTAGAGCATCGGGCGCAGGCCCATCGGCCACGTCCACGGCTTCGACTCCCACGGGTGCGCCTCGCCGGGCTTGGTCACCAGGTTGGCGTGGAAGTTCAGGACGTGCTCGTGGTAGTTGAACAGCGAGCCCAGCGCGCCCTTGGCGATCGACCACGGGTCGGTCCCGGTCGTGGCGACCAGGTGCCGGTCCAGCGACGTCTCCCCGCCGAACCACGCCCACCAGGTCCCCAGGTACACCAGCACCGCGACGACGACCAGCGCCCACAGCCCCGGCAGGACGTCGCGGACGAGCGACCCGACGAACGGCTTCCTGACCCCCGCCGCCCGCCGCGCCGTGGCGTCGAACAGCACGGTCAGCAGGCCGAACGCGACGATGTAGTACAGGCCCGACCACTTGACCCCGCACGCGAGGCCGAGCATCACGCCGCACGCCAGCCGCCACCACCGCACGCCCAGCCGCGGCCCGTACGGGCTCTCGGTGGCCCAGCCCTCGCTGATCGCGGTGGCCAGCCGGGCGCGCACCTGGTCGCGGTCGACCAGCAGGCAGCCGAACGCGGCGAGCACGAAGAACGCGATGAAGGCGTCGAGCATGCCCATGCGCGACTGCAGGTGCGAGACGCCGTCGGCGATGAGCAGCACTCCGGCGACCGCGCCGAGCAGCGTCGACCGGGTCAGCCTGCGCGCGATCCGCACCACCATGACGATCATCAGCGCGCCGGCGAGCGCCGCGGTGAACCGCCAGCCCCAGCCGTTGTAGCCGAACAGGAACTCGCCGATCGCGATGAGCGACTTGCCCAGCGGCGGGTGCACCGTCAGCTCGTAGCCGGGGTTGTCCTCGAAGCCGCCGTTGCGCAGCATCTGCCACGCCTGCGGCACGTAGTGCTTCTCGTCGAAGACGGGCGTGCCCTTGTCGGTCGGGAAGCCCAGGTTCTGGAACCGGACGATCCCGCCGATGATCCCGATGACCGCCGTCACCAGCCACGCCCGCGCCCGGTCGACGGGCATGGGTCGCCCGGTCACCCGCAGCCGGGCCCGCTCCACCGCGTCGGTCACGCGCGGTCCCGCGACCGCGGCCCGCTCCGCCGACTCATCGGCAACCAGGAGGCTCACGAGGGGAGATGGTAGGGCTCCGGGTGTGCGATCGGTGTCGGGATGCGCGCGTACGCTGGCCGCTCGTGGCGACAACCTTCCGGCCGACCCCGGCGTTCACCCTCGTCTACGCCCTGACCACGGGCGTGGCGGCGGGGGTGGCGGTCCTGGGCATCCACTTCGTCATCGACTCGATCACCGGCCGGTGGGAGCCGAACAGCGCGGTGTTCGCCTCGGCGGCGGCCGGGCTGCTGCTCACCGGACTCACCGCGAGCACGGTGCGGAACCGGTCGCTGACCTTGATCCCCGAGGGCGTGGTCGTGGTGCGCGACCGCGTCCGCGTGGTGCTGCGCTGGAGCGACTTCGAGCAGGTGCGCACGCGCGGGCTGCTCAAGCGCGACGAGCTGGTGTTCAGCAAGGGCGAGATCTCGCCCGCGGACCAGGACAAGCCGGTGTCCGAGCGCGTCCTGGAGCGGATGCGCCGCAACGGCGGTGATCGCACGGTGGTCGTCAGCGACTTCGTGCAGAACTGGAAGGACACCGAGATCCACGCGGCGGTGCAGCGGAGCGGGCGTGGCTGAGGGCCGCCTCGTCCTCGCGGGCACCCCGCTGGGCAACGCCGCCGACGCGTCCCCGCGGCTCAAGCAGGCCCTGGAGACCGCCGACGTCATCGCCGCCGAGGACACCCGCCGCACCAAGACCCTCGCCGCCGCGCTGGAGGCGCGCACCACCGGCCGGTTCATCAGCTTCTACGACGCCGTCGAGGCGCAGAAGATCGACGGGCTGGTCGAGGCGGTCGAGGAGGGCCGGACCGTCCTGCTGGTGACCGACGCGGGCATGCCCAGCGTGTCCGACCCCGGCTACCGGCTCGTCGCCGCCTGCGTCGCCCGGGACCTGCCGATCACCTGCCTGCCCGGTCCGTCGGCGGTCACCACGGCGCTGGCGCTGTCGGGCCTGCCGTGCGACCGGTTCTGCTTCGAGGGCTTCGCGCCGCGCAAGCCCGGCGAGCGGTCCCGCTGGCTGGGCGAGCTGGCCCGCGAGCCCCGCACCGCCGTCTTCTTCGAGTCCCCGCACCGCCTGCACAGCCTGCTCGTCGACGCCGTCGCCGCGCTCGGCCCGACCCGCCGCGCCGCGGTCTGCCGCGAGCTGACCAAGACCTACGAGGAGGTCCGCCGCGCCCGCTCGCCGAGCTGGCCGAGTGGGCCGCGGCCGGGGTGAAGGGCGAGATCACCGTGGTCCTCGCGGGCGCCGAGCCCGAGGAGCACGACCTCGACGCCCTGGTCGCGCGGGTCAAGGAGCTGGCGGCGAGCGGCGTCCGGATGAAGGACGCCGTCGCCACCGTCGCCGGTGAGACCGGGGTCGCGAAGAAGGCCCTCTACGACGCCGCGGTGCGCTAGGTGGGCACCTTCTAGGCGTTCTCCTTCTGGAACGTCCGCACGCCCCAGAACACGGCGAGCGCGGTCATCGCGAACAGCACCATCGACCCGGTGAGCAGGGCGTCGGTGGTGAAGTCGCCGCGGAACGACGCCCGCTCGATGTCGACGACGTGCGTGAACGGGTTCCAGCGCGACACCTCGTACAGCCACGCCGGGGCCAGGCCCTGGGTGATCGGGATGAAGATCCCGGACAGCAGCAGCACCGGCATCAGCACGGTGTTGAGGACCGCGGGAACGCCTCCTCGCTCTTGAGCCGCAGCGCGAGCGCGTACGAGCAGGACGCCAGGGTGATCGACGTCAGCGCGACGATCACCAGCGTCAGCGCCACCGCGCCCGCCGACGCGCGCAGGTCGAACAGGGTGAACGCGAGCAGCAGGATGATCACCGCCTGCACGACCGTCTGCAGCGCGTCGCGCAGGACGCGGCCCATCAGCAGCGCCATCCGGCTCGCCGGGGTGACCCGCAGCCGCTCGACCACGCCCGTGCGCAGGTCGGCCAGCAGCGCGAACCCGACGAACGAGCTGCCGAACAGCGCGATCTGGATGATCAGCGCCGGGGTGAGGATCTGCCACGCGGTGCCGGGCGGGAACCCGGGCGTGCTCTCGGTGATGCGCTCCAGGAGCGGGCCGAAGAAGAAGAGGTAGAGCATCGGCTGCATGAGCCCGATCGCCACCCACGCCGGGTTGCGCAGGGACAGGACCATGTCCCGCCGGAAGATCAGCAGGGTGTCACGCAGGAACATGCTGCGCCTCCGTCATCTCCGCGTCGCGCAGGGAGCGGCCGGTGAGGGTGAGGAACACGTCGTCCAGGGTCGGCCGGTGGACCTGGAGCGAGGTGGTGGCGACGCCCGCGCCGTCGAGGCCGCGCAGCAGCTCGGCCATCGCCCGGTCGCCGCGCGGCACCCGGAACCGGACGGTGTCGCCGTCGGCGGACACCTCGGTCGCGTCGGCCACCCGCTCGGCGACCGCGGCGGCGCGCGCCAGGTCGTCGGGGAGACCGACACCGCGACGAGGTCGCCGGACACCCCGGCCTTCAGCGCGGCGGGCGTGCCCTCGGCGACGATGCGGCCGTGGTCGATCACCAGGATGCGGTCGCAGAGCGCGTCGGCCTCGTCGAGGTAGTGCGTGGTCAGGAAGACCGTGGTGCCGTGGGTGTCGCGCAGGGCGCGGATGTGCTCCCACAGGTTGGCGCGGCTCTGCGGGTCCAGCGCGGCCGTCGGCTCGTCGAGGAAGACGAGCTTGGGGTCGTGGACCAGGCCCAGCGCGATGTCCAGCCGCCGCCGCTGGCCGCCGGACAGGGTCTTCACCAGGCGGTCGCTGAGCCCGGCCAGGTCGAGGCGCTCGGCCAGTTCGACCCCGCGCCGCCGCGCCTCGGCCTTGCTGAGGCCGTACAGGCGCGATTGGAGTTCCATCTCCTCGCTGACCTTGGCCCCGGGCGTCCCGCCCGCGCCCTGGGCCACGTAGCCGATGCTGCGCCGCACGCCCAGCGGGTCGGCCGCCAGGTCGTGGCCTGCGACCGTCGCGGTCCCGGCCGTCGGCCGGATCAGCGTGGTCAGCATGCGCAGCGTGGTCGTCTTCCCGGCGCCGTTCGGGCCGAGGAAGCCGACCAGCTCCCCGGCCGCGACGTCCAGGTCCACGCCGCGGACCGCCTCGACGGTCCGGCCGCGGGACTTGAACGTCCGCGCGAGTCCCCGTGCTGTGATCACCCGTCCCCCTCTAGTCAAGTTTGACTACCGCGGCCCAGCATAGCCGCGCTAGTCAAGTTTGATTAGTTGTCGGCCATGCGGTACGCGCCGTTCAGCAGACGCTCCCGCAGCCCGGTTGTCCACTCCTTGTCCGTGCGCACCTGCGCCAGCCACAGCCGGACCTGCTCGACCACGTGCTCCGGGCTCTCGTTCGGCGGGCGGTCCCCGAACGACTCCAGCAGCGCGATCGCCTCGTCCAGCTCGACCAGCCGGGCGTCGAGCATCGCGACCGCGTCGGCCCGCTCCAGCATCGGCAGCATCGCCAGCGCGGCGTTGAGCATGTACGGGTCGCGCGTGGTCCGCAGCCCGCTCCGGACCAGCTCGCGCAGCTCCGCCACGCCCGCATCGGTCACCGCGTACCGCATCCGATCCGGACCGGCGTCCCGCCCGTCCTCCGGCACCTCGACCAGCAGCCCGTCGGCCGCCGCCTTGCGGATCGCGTGGTAGATCGACCCGGGGTTCATCCGGGCCCACTCCTGCGCGCCCCAGCCGTGCAGCTCGCTGCGCACCTGGTACCCGTGCGCGGCCCCGGCCCACCGGATGATGCCGAGCACGAGCATCCGGGTGGCGGACATCGGGAACCTCCGTGGCGGTCGGGACGACGCCCAAAAGGCTAGGCCGCTACCCGCGCCACACGCTGGGAGCCTGGCCGTGCCTGCGCTTGAACGCGCGGCTGAACGCCTCCTCCGACTCGTACCCGACCCGGTGGGCGATCGCCCCGATCCCGAGGTCGGACCCGGCGAGCAGGTCCTCGGCGACGTGCATCCGCCACCCGGTGAGGTACCGGATGGGCGCGACCCCGACGACGTCCCGGAACCGCTCGTCGAGCACCGTGGCCGACACCCGGGCGACCCGGGCCAGCTCCGCGACCGTCCACTTGGCCCCCGGTGCGGCGTGGACCGCGGCCAGCGCGGGCGCGAGCACCGGGTCGCGCAGCGCCGCCATCCACCCGGTCGGCGCGGCGGGCGCGCTCGCCAGGTGCAGCTTCAACACCTCGCGCAGCAGCAGCTCCGGCAGCTCGGACGGGCCCGCGATGCGGTGCGCGCTGACCGGGGACGTCTGGTCCGCGGCGTACTCGATGCTCGCCCGCACCCAGTCCCGCGCCCGCCCCTGCGGCGGCCGGACCACGAACACCGGCGGGAACGCGCGCAGCCGCGGGTCGAACAGCGGGTCGTCGCAGGCCAGGTACCCGCACACCACGTCGGTGCGGTCACCGCCGCGGCCGTGCCGGATCACCGGCATGCTCGACCACGGCGGCGGGTCGATCAGCGTGAGCACCGAGACCGGCTCGGCCTCGGTCGCGCCGCCCATCCGGTGCGCGTCGCCGTAGGGCAGCACGATCACGTCGCCCGCGTCGGCCCAGTGCCGGTCCTCGCCCGCCTCGATCCAGCACCGCCCCCGGGCCACGACGTGGAACAGGACCACCCGGCGGCTCCCCGGGTGCAGCAGCGCCGCGGCGTCCTCGGCGGGCAGCGACTCGTAGCTCCAGCCCTCGGTGTACTCGCCGCGCAGGAAGATCGCGCCCCGCAGCCGCAGCCCGGCCAGCGCGTCGGCGGGTCCGGCGTTCCGGTCGGGCACGGCGGGCGCGCGGTCATGGGACTGGGTCCGCACCCGCATGAGACTCATGGTGTGCCCGACCCCCATCCCCGGACAAGGAGGCCGAAATGCCCCTCTTCATGGACGTCCACGACCAGCTCCCCGACGGCGCGTCAGCGGCCGACGTGGCGGGCGCGCACCAGTCCGACCTGGAGATCCAGGGCCGGTACGGGGTGAACTACCGCAGCTACTGGGTCGACGAGGTCAACGGCAAGGTCTTCTGCCTCGTCGAGGCCCCGGACGCCGAGGCGGCGGTCCGCGTGCACCGCGAGGCCCACGGCCTGGTGGCGGACCACATCTACGAGGTCGTCGAAGGCACCTGAACACCAGGTCGAAACCGACGTCCGTAGGCTAGGCGGCCATGAGCACCCCAGTGCTGACCGCGGTCGCCTGGCCCTACGCCAACGGCCCGCGACACATCGGTCACGTCTCCGGTTTCGGTGTCCCCTCCGACGTCTTCTCCCGCTACATGCGCATGGCGGGCCACCGGGTGCTCATGGTCAGCGGCACCGACGAGCACGGCACGCCGATCTCGGTGCAGGCCGACAAGGAGGGCCTGACCACCCGCGAGCTGGCCGACAAGTACAACCGGGTCATCGCGGAGGACCTCCAGGGCCTCGGGCTGTCCTACGACCTGTTCACCCGCACCACCACGGGCAACCACTACAAGGTCGTGCAGGAGCTGTTCCAGGCCCTCTGGCGCAACGGGTACGTCGCGCCGAAGACCCAGCTCGGCGCGATCAGCCCGTCCACCGGCCGCACCCTGCCCGACCGCTACATCGAGGGCACCTGCCCCATCTGCGGCTACGACGGCGCCCGCGGCGACCAGTGCGACAACTGCGGCAACCAGCTCGACCCGGCCGACCTGATCAACCCGAAGTCCCGGATCAACGGCGAGACCCCGAAGTTCGTCGAGACCGAGCACCTGTTCCTCGACCTGCCCGCGTTCACCGAGTCCCTGGGCTCGTGGCTGTCCACCCGCACCGAGTGGCGCCCGAACGTGCTCAAGTTCAGCCAGAACCTGCTCGACGACCTGCGCCCGCGGGCGATCACCCGGGACATCGACTGGGGCGTGCCCGTCCCGCTCGACGGCTGGCGCGACGCCCCGATGAAGCGGTTCTACGTCTGGTTCGACGCGGTCATCGGCTACCTCAGCGCGTCGGTCGAGTGGGCCCGCCGCACCGGCGACGCCGACGCCTGGAAGGAGTTCTGGACCCCGGACGCCCAGGGCTACTACTTCATGGGCAAGGACAACATCGTCTTCCACTCGCTGATCTGGCCGTCGCTGCTGCTCGGCCAGAACGGCGCGGGCGACAAGGGCGGCGAGGCGGGCGCGTTCGGCACCCTCAACCTGCCGACCGAGGTCGTCTCCAGCGAGTTCCTGACGATGAGCGGGTCCAAGTTCTCCACCTCCCGCGGCACCGTCATCTACGTGCGCGACTTCCTGCGCGACTTCGGCCCGGACACCCTGCGCTACTTCATCTCGGTGGCCGGGCCGGAGAACCAGGACACCGACTTCACCTGGGAGGAGTTCGTCCGGCGGACGAACTTCGAGCTGGCCAACGAGTGGGGCAACCTGGTCAACCGGTCGGTCTCGATGGCGCACAAGAACGTCGGCGCCGTGCCGAAGCCGACCGCGCCGACCGCCGAGGACATCGCGCTGCTCAACCAGTCCAAGGCGGCGTTCGCCGTCGTCGGGGACAACCTGCGCCGGTCCCGGTTCAAGGCGGCCGTCGGCGAGGCCATGCGCGTGGTGTCCGCGGCGAACAAGTACCTGTCCGACCAGGAGCCGTGGAAGCGCAAGGACGACCCCGAGCGCCGCGACACGATCCTGCACACCGCGCTGCAGGTCGTCTCCGACGCCAACACCCTGCTGACCCCGTTCCTCCCGCACGCCGCGCAGAAGGTGCACGAGGCGCTGGGTGGCACGGGCGTGTGGTCGGCCCAGCCGCGCATCGACGAGGTCACCGACCTCGACGAGACCGAGCGCTCCTACCCGATCCTCACCGGCGACTACGCGGGCGAGCAGGCCAAGTGGGAGTCGGTCGACATCGAGGTCGGCAGGCCGCTGGAGAAGCCGACCCCGCTGTTCGCCAAGCTCGACGCCGCACTGGGCGACACCGGCCCCGAGTGGGCCCCGATCGTCACGTGACCCCGCGCCGCGGCGAGCGCCCGCCGGTCCCCGAGGCCCTGCCGGTCCCGGTGGTCGACGCGCACACGCACCTCGACGCCGCCGCGGCGGCCCAAGGTCTACCGGCGGACGCCGCCGCGGTCGGGGAGATCCTCGACCGCGCGGCGTCGGCGGGCGTCGACCGCGTGATCACCGTCGCCGACGACCTCGCCGCGGCCCGCTGGGCCGCCGAGGCGGCCACGTGGGACGACCGGGTGTTCGCCGCGTGCGCCGTCCACCCGACCCGCACCGCGGACTTCTCCGACGACGACCGCGCCGCGATCGAGGAGCTGGCCAAGCAGCCCCGCGTGGTCGCCGTGGGGGAGACCGGCCTGGACTACTACTGGGACTACTCCCCGCCCGCGGCCCAGCGCGACGCCTTCGCCTGGCACATCGACCTGGCCAAACGCGTCGGCAAGCCGCTGATGATCCACGACCGCGACGCGCACGACGACATCCTCGCCGTGCTCGATTCCGAAGGATCACCCGAAGACGTGGTCTTCCACTGCTTCTCGGGTGATCTCGATTTCGCCCGGCGTTGCGTCGAGCGCGGGTACGTCCTGAGCTTCGCCGGGCCGGTCACGTTCTCCAACGCGCGGGCCCTGCGCGAGGCCGCGGCGTACGCGCCGCTCGACCGCCTGCTGGTCGAGACGGACGCGCCGTACCTCACGCCGCACCCGTACCGCGGTCGGCCGAACGAGCCGTACTGCGCGGCGTACACCGCCCGCGCCCTCGCGGAGGTCCGCGGCATGGATGTGGCGGACCTCGCAGCCGCCGTCTCAGCCACCGCCAACCGCGTGTTTTCGTTGCTCTCCGTGACATCCCAGCATTCGAGGGGTGAAAGATTGGGATGAACGGGCGAACGGATTGGTCACGCAGTGGTGTGACAGGTTTCACGACATTGCCGGATGTGTTTGCGCAACCCCCGGCCCCTCGTTACTGTCCCGTGACCGTAACTCCCGGGGCAGCGGTGCCGCGGGAAGCCCGGAGCGAGCCAGGAGCACTGTCGGGGTGGCCAGGCTGCGGGTCGACACGAGAAGACGAAGAGGTGCCGGGAGCGGGGTTCCCCGCGGCCGCGCCTTGGAGGACACGACCCAGTGAGCGGTAAACAGAACGGCGGTTCCGACCGCCTCGAGCAAGCAGGCGGCTTCGGCGACACGGACTGGTTCACGCCGGTCCAGGGCGGGGCCCCCGACCAGCACGAGGCAGACTTCACCGCCTGGCGCTCCCAGTTCCCCGAGTACGACTACGACACGGGGTACTCCGACTCCCTGTCCGTCACCCCGCACGACGTGCGCCACGCGCTCGGCCCGCAGGCCGACGAGATCATGGCCACCGCGGGCGTCGACGTCGACGAGCTCATCCGGCTGATCAACGCCGAGACGACCGTCCTGCCCGCGATCCCCGACGAGTTCTCCGCCGAGCCGCAGCCCAAGGCCGCGCCCGGGCTCGTCACCGCGATCAAGCGCTGGAAGTCCACCTTCCTGCAGGCCACCATCGCCGCCGTGCTGACCTCGCTGGTCGGCGGGGGCGCCGCGGCGATCGCCATGAACAACCAGGTGACCCTCGAGGTCGACGGCAAGTCGGTCGAGGTCAACACCTACGCGGACACCGTCGGCGAGGTCCTGGACGAGGAGGGCTTCAAGGTCGGCCGGCACGACCTCGTCAGCCCGTCCCCGGCCGCCGAGATCAACGACGACGGCCGCATCGTGCTCCAGCGCGGCCGCCCCTGGCGATGACCGTCGACGGCGAGCGCACCGAGGTCTGGGTGCGCGCCACGACCCTCGGCGAGGCCCTGCGCCAGGCCAACGCCCCCTCGCGGGCTCCTGGGTGTCGGCCCCGCCGACGCGCCGGTGCCGCTGGAGGGCATGGCCGTCGAGATCAAGACGGCCAAGGCCATCACCCTCTTCGACGGCGGCAAGGCCCCCGCGCCCCTGACGACGACCGCGGTGACGGTCGGCGAGCTGCTCCAGGAGCTCGGCCTGACCGTCGGCAAGGCCGACGCCCTCACCCCGAAGGCCGAGACCAAGCTCGCCGACGGCGCCGAGGTCCGCATCAGCCGCACCGGCGTCACGGTCATCAACCAGAAGGTCAAGATCGAGCCTCCCGTCGAGGAGATCGAGGACCCGACCCTGGACAAGGGCAAGACCGTCGTCGTCGAGCCCGGCGTGGCAGGCGAGCGCATGGCCACCATCCGCGTGACCTCCAAGAACGGCAAGGAGGTCAAGCGCGAGGAGATCGGCTCCAAGGTCATCAAGGAAGCCAAGCCGAAGAAGGTCAAGATCGGCACCAAGCAGCCCCCGTCCCGGTCATCCCGGACGGCGAGGTCTGGGACCGCCTTGCCTACTGCGAGTCCACCGGCAACTGGGCCATCAACACCGGCAACGGCTACTACGGCGGCCTCCAGTTCAACAAGGGCACCTGGGACGCCTACGGCGGCCAGCAGTACGCCGAATACCCCCACCAGGCCACCCGCGAACAGCAGATCGCCATCGCCACCAAACTCCGCGACGCCAACGGCGGCTACGGCGCCTGGCCCCACTGCTCCCGCAAGCTGGGCCTGCCCCAGTAAGTTCTCCACGGAAAGCCCCGGTGACCCGCACCGCCACGCAGGTCACCGGGGCTTCTCGTTTTCCGAAGCCGACGCGCCAAGGGCAGGCCCCACCCCAACCGGGGGCAATCCGCCCTATTTCTCCAGGGTAGCGCCGTTCCGATCTTGTCAATACCCCTCGCCGCCGCCCTGTGGACAGCCTGTGGACAACCGGGGGCGGAAAGCGTCGGGACCCGGGTGTGCGACGCCTCGGTGGACCCAAGGGGTGTGCCGCCCACGTCCCCACGCGGTCGAGGGGCGCGCGGTGGTCGTCGAGTAGATCTGCGGGTCGCTGGCAGCGGTCGAGCCCCGGCTGTCGACGTCGGTGGCAGCGGTCACTACCCGCCGAGAGCTGGCCCATCGAGGCCCTTCGGCGCCAGCGAACCGCGACCACGCCCCAGACCCTGACAACCCGCAGCTCCAGCCCCCGGACCCGCTTCCGCACCCCCGCCGCACACCGCTTTCACACCGCGCGTAAGCTACCCGGGTTGCCTCGGCGAGGCGGGCCAAGCGCCAGCGTGATCGACGTGGTGGCTGTTGCACAGTCGCACGTGTTTCGCGCTCTCCGCGTCCCCTCCGCCGCAGGCGCTCCCAGCCCCAGAGCAGCGCCCCGCCGCGTTTTGACCGCAAGGAGAGCACCACCGTGTCCGAGGTACGTCTGGCCGCCGAGCAGCGCACGGAGTTTGGCAAGGGCGCCGCGCGCCGCACTCGTCGCGCGGGGCGCATCCCCGCCGTGCTGTACGGCCACGGTTCCGAGCCCAAGCACCTGTCCCTCCCCGCCCTCGAGTTCGCCCGGGTGGTCCGCGAGCACGGCCACAACGCCGTGCTGACGCTGGACCTCGGTTCGGACTCGGAGCTGGCGCTGACCAAGACGGTCACCACCCACCCGCTGAAGAACTACATCGAGCACGTCGACCTGCTGCTCGTGAAGCGCGGCGAGAAGGTCACCGTGGACGTGCCCGTGCACGTCACCGGCGACGCCGCGAGCGGGACCCTGGTGAACCAGGAGCTGACCACCATCCAGCTCGAGGTCGAGGCGCTGCACATCCCCGAGGGCGTCGAGGTCTCCATCGAGGACGCCGCCGTGGGCACCCAGATCCACGCGTCCGACCTCACCCTGCCGAAGGGCGCGGTCCTGGTGACCGACGCCGAGGCGCTCGTCGTGGCGGTCAACGCCGCCCCGACCGCCGAGCAGATGGAGGGCGAGATCGACCTCGAGGGCGCGGGCGTCGTCGAGGAGCCGAAGAGCGAGACCGAGGACTGAGTCCCCGGACGTCGGTGCCCCGGGTGCGTTCGCGCCCCGGGGCATCGCCATGCTTGAGGGGTGGTTATGGACGCACCGGTGGTCGTGGTGGGCCTGGGCAACCCGGGGCCGCGGTACGAGGGCAACCGGCACAACATCGGCTTCCTGGTGGTCGACGAGCTGGCCGCGCGGGTCGGCGGGAAGCTCAAGGCGCACAAGTCCGGCGCCGAGGTCCTGGAGGGCAGGCTGGCCGGTCACCGCGTGGTGCTGGCGAAGCCGCGGTCGTTCATGAACGTCTCCGGCGGCCCGGTGTCGTCGGTGGTGAAGTTCTACAAGCCGCCGCTGGAGCAGCTCGTCGTCGTGCACGACGAGCTCGACCTGCCGTTCGGGCAGATTCGGTTGAAGGTCGGCGGCGGCGAGAACGGGCACAACGGGCTGCGGTCGATCAGCAAGTCGCTGGGCACCCGCGAGTACACCCGGGTGCGGTTCGGCATCGGCCGCCCGCCGGGCCGCATGGACCCCGCGGACTACGTCCTCAAGGACTTCTCGCCGACCGAGCGCAAGGAGCTGGCGTTCGAGGTCGACCGGTGCGCGGACGCGGTCGAGGCGCTCGTTGAGCAAGGTCTCATCGCCGCCCAGAACACCTTCCACGTGTCCTAATATCTGCCGCTATGTCCTTGACTCCCGAGCGGGTGCGCGCGGTCGTGTTCGACCGCGCGCCGCTCGGCAAGCGCGGCTACGACGAGGACCAGGTCGACGACTTCCTCGACCTCGTCGAGGCCACCTTGGCGGGCACCGCGTCGCTGACCCCCGACGACGTCCGGACGGCCGTGTTCGACTCGGCGTCCCTGCTGCGCCGCGGCTACGACGAGGACCAGGTGGACGCGTTCCTGGACGCGGTCGTCGCCGCCCTGTCGGAGCGCGAATCCGCCGAATCGGGTGAAACCGTCGTGTTCGAGCGGGTGCGGGCCGAGTCCCGGCCGGAAGATGGCGGGGACCGAGTCCCGCCACCACCGGACACCGACGTGCCGTACCTGCCGCTGCCGCCCGCCCCGCCCGGCGTCCGGGGTTACCGCCCCGGCGACGTCGCCCGCCTCTCGCGCCTGCTGACGCTGGCCGCGACGGACCCGTCGAACGCGCCCACGGCGGCGCAACTGGGCCAGCTCCGGCTCACCCTCACGTACTTCGTCGGCCAGGGTTACGACCCGCGCGCCGTCGACGCCCTGGTGGACGCCTGGACGATCGAACTGCGCCGCCGAGAGGCCTAGATGAGCTTCGACAACGTGTCCTTCAACAAGCCCCGCACCGGCAGCGCTGGCTACGACCGCTCCGAGGTGGACGCGTTCCTGGCCCGGGTGAGCGCCACGGTGGCGGGTGAGGACGAGCTGACCGCGGCGGACGTCGAGGACGTCCGCTTCCCGCGCTCCCGCTCCGGCCCCGGCTACCGCGAGTCCGAAGTGGACGACCTGCTGGACCGCGCGGCGGCCGCGATCGCCGCGATCCCGCGCCAGGTCGACACCAGCCCGCTGACGGCGGCGGAGATCCGCGCCGTCCGCTTCCCGCCGGTCCCCGACGGCAGGCGCGGGTACGCCGCCGCCGAGGTCGACGCGCTACTGTGCCGCGCCGCCGCCACCCTCGACGGCGGCGACGACCTCACCGCCGACGATGTCCGGCACGCCGCGTTCGGCGCCCCGGACCCCGACGGCCACGGCTACCACGAGGTCGCCGTGGACGTCTTCCTCGACCGCCTTGAGTCCACTCTGGACGACTAGGTCAGGACTCCTCTTCCGCGATGCCGCCCGCGAGCTGCTGGCCCGCGGCGGCGCGGCGGAGCTTGCCGGAGGGGGTCTTGGGGAGGGTGCCGGGCGGGAGGACGAGTACGGCGCTCGGGCGGGCGTTGACCGACTCGAACACGCGCGCCCCGACCTCCTTCTTGATGCGCCGCTCCGCCTCGTCGTCGCCGGCTTGGCGCGACTCCACGACGACCGCGAAGCGCTCGCGGCGGGAGCCCGCGTCCAGGCGGACCGCGACCGCGTTGCCCGCGCGGACGCCCTCCACGGACCCGGCGGCGCGCTCGATGTCGGTCGGGTAGATGTTGCGGCCCGCGAGGATGATGACGTCCTTCTGCCTGCCGCAGATGACGATCTGACCGTCCACCGTGTACCCGATGTCCCCTGTGGACAGCCAGCCCTCGTCGTCCTGGGTCGGCACCGGCCCGTTGACGGTCAGGTAGCCCGGGGTGACCGCCTCGCCGCGGAGCTGGATCTCGCCGACCTCGCGGTCGCCGCGGACCTCGCCGGTCTCGGTGACGATCCGCGCCTCCAGGCCCGGCAGGGGCTTGCCCAGCACCGCGAACGCCCGCTTGCTGTCCGGCGACGGGACGGCCCTGTTCTCCGCCTCCAGCAGCTCGGCGTCGATGTGGTCGAGCGTCAGGCCCGTGCCCAGCGGCGCGAACGACACCGCGAGGGTGGTCTCGGCCATGCCGTACGCCGGGAAGACGCACCCGGGGTCCATGCCGAAGCGGGAGCCCTGCTTGACGAACGACGCCACCGCGCCCTCGTCGATCGGCTCCGCGCCGTTCAGGGCGATCCGCAGCGAGGACAGGTCGTACGCGCTGTCGTCTTCCACATTGGACAGACGGCGGCCCAGCAGCGCGTAGGCGAAGTTCGGGGCGGCGGTGATGGTGCCGCGGTACCGCGAGATCAGGTCCGCCCACAGCAGCGGGCCGGTGAGGAACTCCACCGGGGTGACCTTGACCAGCTCCAGGCCGACGGTCATCGGGACGGTCAGGAAACCGACCATGCCCATGTCGTGGAACAGCGGCAGCCACGACACCATGATGTCGTTCTCGACGTCCAGCTCCGCGGTCTCGGCCATCGCGGTGAGGTTGCTGTACAGGTTGCCGTGGGTGATGCGGACGGCCTTCGGGTCCGCGGTGGAGCCGCTGGTGAGCTGCAGCAGCGCGGGCGCGTCCTCGTCGACCTCGACCGGCGAGGCCAGCGGGTCGCCCTCGTCGAGGTCGGAGAGCAGGCGGTAGGCGACGCCGTGCTGGTCGAGCACCGGCGCGACGGCCTCGAACGGCGAGCCCAGCAGGACCAGCTTCGAGTCGATCATCGCGAGCACCCGCACGGTGTCGGCGGCCCACTCGGCGAGGTCGGTCCTCGGCGTCGGCTGGTGCAGCATCGTGACGCTGCCGCCCGACAGCCACACCGCCTGCACGGCGGGCGCGATCATCACCGGCTCGGCGGCCAGCACGGCGACCGCGCCGTGCCGCGCCAGCCCGCCCGCGACGAGCGCCCCCGCCATCCGGGTCGCGCGCTCGTGCACCTGCGCCCAGGTGTGGCGGACGGGCGCCTTCGGCTCGCCCGTGGTGATGCCCCGGTCGGCGCCCCGGGTACGGGCGGACTCCAGCATCAGGTCAACAAACCGGCTCATGCTGGGTAGCCTAGATCACTCCAACGCGTCGGCCAGTTCCAACCAGCGCGCCTCGACGTCGGCTTTCTCGGCCACGACCTGCTTCAACTCCGCGTCGAGCTTCGCCATCCGGTCGAGGTCGGACACGGCCTCGGCGACGTCGTGGTTGAGCTTGGCCTCGCGGTCGGTCAGCGTCTCCAGCCGCCGCTCCAGCTTCGCCAGCTCCTTCTGCGCCGCCCGCTGCTCCGCTGAGCCCGCCCTCAGCTTCCCGGAGTCGTCGTTCCGATTTTGTCCGCCCCCTCCGGTAGGGTCAAGACCAAGGGGGTCAGCCCCCAGGGCGGGCGGGGTGTGTCCGGGGGCGTTCGGGGTGGGGCGGCGGGGGTCGTGGCGCGGCGGGTGAGGTATTCGTCGATGCCGCCGACGAGGTGGGTGACGCGGCCGTCGCCGAGGACGGCGTGGACGGAGTCGCAGACGCGTTCGACGAGGTAGCGGTCGTGGGAGACGACGACGAGGGTGCCGGGCCAGGAGTCGAGGAGGTCCTCGAGCTGCTGGAGGGTGTCGATGTCGAGGTCGTTGGTGGGCTCGTCGAGGAGCAGGACGTTGGGCTCGGCCATGAGGAGGCGGGCCAGTTGGAGGCGGCGGCGCTCGCCGCCGCTGAGGTCGCCGACGGGGGTCCACTGGCGGGCGGCGGGGAAGCCGAAGCGCTCGGCGAGCTGCGAGGCGGACATCTCCTGCTTGCCGAGTGTGACGCGGCGGGCGACCTCCTCGACGGCCTCCAGGACGCGCAGGGTCGGGGGCAGGTCGTGGAGTTCCTGGCTCAGGTGCGCCAGGCGGACCGTCTGGCCCTGGACGCGCTTGCCCGTCAGCGGTTCCCGTTCCCCGGCCAGCAGGCGCAGGACGGTCGACTTGCCCGACCCGTTGACCCCGACCAGGCCGATCCGGTCGCCCGGCCCGATCCGCCAGGTGACGTCGCGCAGGATCGGCTTCGGCCCCGCGTCGATGGACACGCCCTCCAGCTCGATCACCGTGCGGCCCAGGCGGCGCTTCGCGAAGGCCAGCAGCTCGACGGAGTCGCGGGGCGCGGGGACGTCCGAGATCAGGGCCTCCGCGGCCTCGATCCGGTACCGCGGCTTGGACGTGCGCGCCGGGGCGCCGCGGCGCAGCCACGCCAGCTCCTTGCGGGCCAGGTTGCGGCGCTTCTCCTCCAGCGTGTCGGCCAGCCGCGCGCGCTCGGCGCGGGCGTAGACCCAGTCGGCGTACCCGCCCTCGTACTGCTCGACCCTGCCGCCCACGACCTCCCACGTGCGCGTGCACACGGTGTCGAGGAACCAGCGGTCGTGCGTGACGACCACCAGCGCGGTCCCGCTGGCCAGCAGGTGGTCCGCGAGCCACTGCACGCCCTCGATGTCGAGGTGGTTGGTCGGCTCGTCCAGCACGACCAGGTCCAGCTCCTGCACCAGCGCCGCGGCCAGCGCCACCCGGCGCCGCTCACCGCCGGACATGGTGTCGACGGGGAGTCCATGCCCAGCGCGGTCAGACCGAGGCCGTCGAGGATCGACCGGATGCGGGCGTCGGCGGCCCACTGGTGGTCGGCGTCGAACCCGCTGAGCACCGCGTCGCGCACGGTCGAGCCCGGCGCCAGCTCGGTGCGCTGGGTGACGACCGCCATCCGCAGGTCGCGCGCGCGGCTGACCCGCCCGTCGTCGGGCGGTTCCAGGCCGGCGAGGACCTCCAGCAGCGTCGTCTTGCCGCCGCCGTTGAGCCCCACCACCCCGATCCGGTCGCCCCGGCCGACGCCGAGGGACACACCGTCGAGCAACGGGCGCACGCCGAAGCTCTTGTCGACCTTCTCCAGATTGACCAGGTTGGTCATCCACGCACCTTCAACCGGGCCTGCACAGACCGGACCAGCCTACCCAGTGGCCGCCGTCACCCGGTTTTCACTGTTAATGGACCAGCGCGCGATGGGATCAATACCCTCTGTCGACGATTTTGACAACGGAACAAATTACGACTACCTACGACTTAAGTTTTTGTCTTGGAGGTGGGATGTTCCGCGTCATCGGCGCCGCGCTGCTCCTCGTTCTCGCCGGCTGCGGCACCGCCCCGGGCGGGGGCGACACCGTCGAGTCGCAGATCGGCAGGCAGATCGAGATCCGGGCCACCGGCAGCCCCGTCCTCGCCAAGATGTGGCTGGACAGCGTCACCCCGGTCACCTGCACCGAACCCGGCAGCCTGCCCCCCAACCGCGGCCACTACCTCGCCGCGCGGATCGTCCTGCAGACCACCGAGCAGTACGAGCCCAACTGGGGCTGGTGGATGAGCGCCGCCGACTTCCACACCATCGACGCCGAGGGCGCCGAGAACGGCCGCGGCCTGCTCACCTCGTGCCTGTCCCCGGGCAGCTACCTGCTCGACGACTTCTACCTGACCGACGCCGGCTACTACGGCGTGGTCCTGCTCGACACCGCCGCCGACCACGGCACCCTGGTCTACCGCCCGCACAACCTGCCCAACGACATCGCGGGCTGGCACTGGGAGTTCTAGGCGTGCACCTCGGGCGGGATGGGGCGCGGTGCGTCCTCCCCGCCGATCACCCGGGCCCCCGGCACCGGCCCATGCGCCACCCGCACGGTCCGGCAGACGCCCGCGCCCGCGAGTTCCGCGGCCACCTGCAGGGCGGCCTCCTGGTCCTCGCACAGGAACGCGCAGGTCGGGCCTGAGCCGGACACCGTGCCCGCGAGGGCGCCCGCGTTGACGCCCGCGCGCAGGGTGCGGCGCAGGCCGGGGCGCAGGGAGACCGCGGCGGCCTGGAGGTCGTTGCCGAGCAGCAGCGCGAGCTGGCGGGGGTCGCCGGTGGCCAACGCCTCCAGGACCGGTTCGACCGCGCCCGCGCGCGGTGGGTCGCCTTCGTCGCGAAGGCGGTCCAATTCGGTGAAAACTTTCGGGGTCGACAATCCGCGGCGGTCGAATGCGAGCACCCAGTGATAGGTGTGCCGCGACAAAACGGGCACCAATTGCTCGCCGCGACCGGTTCCGAGCGCCGTCCCGCCGTACAGCGTGAACGGGACGTCGCTGCCGATGCGCGCGGCGATGCGCGCGAGGTCGTCCCGGGTCACCTCGAGACGCCACAGCGCGGAGAGGCCGACCAGGGTGGCGGCGGCGTCCGCGCTGCCGCCCGCCATGCCGCCCGCGACCGGGATGCCCTTGCGGATGACCACGCGCACGCGGGGTTCCTCGGGGTCGCGGCCGGAGAAGCGGGCCAGCTCCTGCACCGCGCGCCACGCCAGGTTCGACGGGCCGGTCGGGACCGCGTCGGCGTTCTCGCCCAGCACCTCGACGCCCGGCTCGTCGGCCACCGCCACGGTGACCTCGTCGGTCAGCGACAGCGCCTGGAACACCGTGGTCAGGTCGTGGTACCCGTCCGGCCGCACGTCCCCGACCGCGAGGTGCAGGTTCACCTTGGACGGCACGCGGACGGTGACGGGGTGCGGGACTACGGCGAGCACCCGACCAGCCTACGGGTCAGGCGGCGATGCCCTCCGGGCCCCGCGCCGGACGCTTGACGACGCCGCCGCGCTCGCCGATCCAGGACAGCGTCGAGTCGGCCTGCGGGCCGGAGACGCCGAGCAGGAACCGGGCGACCGGGGTCTCGCCGACCCGGGTCAGGCCGCCGCCGATGACCGACACGTCGGTGCCGAACCGGCCGCTCGCCTCGGGCAGCAGCGCGCCGACCGCGGCGAAGCCGATCAGCACGACCTCGGCCGTGCGGTCGTGCTGGGTGCGCACGGAGTCCGGGGTGTCGATGGCGGGCAGGAGCGCGTCGGCGACCGGGCTGGTCGGGTCCTGGATGAGCGAGAGCACCGAGCCGCTGCCCGCGACCCGGCCGTCGGCCAGCAGGGCGACGTCGTCGGCGATGCGCCGGGCCACGGCCGCGTCACCGGTGGTGACCAGGACGGTGGTGCCGAGTTCGCTGCGGGCGCGGTCGAGCACGGCGAGCACGCCCGCCGAGCCGTCGCCGTCGAGGCCGCGGGTGGGGTCGTCGGCCAGCAGCAGGCCGGGGTCGCCGACGAGGGCGCGGGCGATCTCGACGCGGGCGCGCTGGCCGGGGGACAGGTCGGCGGGCAGCACGTTGGCCCGCGCGGTGAGGCCGATCAGGTCGAGCAGCTTGCCGACGCGCTCGCGGCGCTGCGGGCCGTCGATGCCGGCCTGCTCCAGCGGCATCGCGATGTTGCCCGCGGCGGTGCGCTGCGGCAGCAGCTCGCCCTGCCCGACGACGCCGATGCGGCGGCGCGCGGCGCGCAGTCTGCGCTGGTCGAGCGCGGCGGTGTTGTACCCCTCGACGCGGACGACGCCGCTGTCCGGGCGCTCCTGCAGGGAGACCAGCTTGGCGAGGGTGGACTTGCCGGACCCGGCGGGGCCGACGACGCCGGTGATGGCGCCGGGGGCGAGTTCGATGCTGACGTCGTCGATGGCGACGACCTGGCCGGTACTGGTCCAGAAGGTCTTGGTGGCGTTCTCAACGGTGATCATGGCAGGGCTCCAGGCGGGCGCGACCGCGGCGCCTTCCGGGGCGCGCAGCGGTGAGGTGACAGGGTTGTCCTATGTGGATGACGGCGGTGCGGACTTCAGCTGGTGGATCAGCTGGATACGCGCATTCGCCGACAGCCGGTCACGGTGCGCCTGCACTCGTCGATGACCCGCCTGCGGGTGAGAATCCCCATTCCGGTTCCTCCATCGGTCCTGGCGGTAGCACCTGCCCGCGGTGGGTGGTTGCTGCGGCGTCACAGAGCCAGGTCTCTCGGCCGCTCCTGATGGATAGCTGACCCGAGTACACCCGATGGCCCGCCCGCCGCGCAAGCTGCTTAGGGCAGGTTCGGCCGTACCGTTCGCAACGTCACACTCTCGGAGTGCGGAATGGGGCCCCGAACGGCCTACTACCGGCGGGTATGCGCGCTTTGAGCAATCCGGACGAACTCCTCGACGCCCAGTTGCTCACCCCGCGCGCCGGGGTCGACACCGGCCGCGGTGAGGAACTCCTCCGCCGCCGCGGCGGACCCGGCCCACCCGGACAGCGCCGCGCGCAGGGTCTTGCGCCGCTGCGCGAATGCCGCGTCGACGACGGCGAACACCGCGTCGCGGTCGGCGTCGGGGGTCGCGCGGCGCTCCAGGAGCACGAGCGCGGAGTCGACGTTGGGCACCGGCCAGAACACCGCGCGCGGGACCGTGGCGACGCGCTTCGCCGAGGCGTACCAAGCGATCTTGACGCTCGGCACCCCGTACACGCGGCTGCCCGGTCCGGCCGCCATCCGGTCGGCGACCTCGGCCTGCACCATCACCAGCACGCGCCGCAGGGTCGGCACGGTCGCGAGCAGGTGCAGCACGACCGGGACGGCGACGTTGTAGGGCAGGTTCGCCACGAGCGCGGTCGGCGCGACCGGCAACGACGTCACCTTCATCGCGTCCGCGTGCACGACGGTGAGCCGGTCGGCCAGCTCCGGCGCGCGCTCGGCGGCGGTCGCGGGCAGCCGCCCGGCGAGCACCGGGTCGATCTCGACGGCGACGACGGCCGCGCACGCGGGCAGCAGCGCCAGGGTCAGCGACCCGAGCCCGGGCCCGACCTCCAGGACGACGTCGTCCGGCGACAGGTCGGCCGCGGCGACGATGCGCCGCACGGTGTTCGGGTCGTGCACGAAGTTCTGGCCGAGCTTCTTGGTCGGCCGCACGTCCAGTTCGGCCGCGAGCTGCCGGATCTCCACCGGGCCCAGGAGGCTCACGACTTCTCCCGCAAGGTCGGCTTGCCCTCCAAGTTGGACAGCCCGTTCCACGACAGGTTCACCAGGTGCGCGGCCACTTCGTCCTTCTTGGGCTTGCGCGCCTCCAGCCACCACTGGCCGGTCAGCGCGACCATGCCGACGAGCGCCTGCGCGTAGAGCGCGGCGAGCTTGGAGTCGTAGCCCCGCTTGGAGAACTGGACGCCGAGGATGTGCTCGACCTGGCTGGCGATGTCGTTGAGCAGGCTGGAGAACGTGCCCGTCGCGGTGGCCACCGGCGAGTCCCGCACCAGGATGCGGAACCCGTCGGTGGAGCCCTCGATGTAGTCGAGCAGGGCGAACGCCGCGCGCTCCAGCAGCAGCCGCGGGTGCGCGTCCTCGGACAGGGCGCTCGTCATCCCGGACAGCAGGGTCCGCATCTCCCGGTCGACCACGACCGCGTAGATGCCCTCCTTGCCGCCGAAGTGCTCGTAGACCACGGGCTTGCTGACGTTGGCCCGGTGCGCGATCTCCTCGACCGACGCCGCCTCGAAGCCCTTCTCGGCGAACAGCGCCCGGGCGACGTCGAGCAGTTGCTCGCGCCGCTCCCGGCCGCTCATGCGCACTCGCGCCACCGCGGGCACCTCCGTTCCGGCGCCCGCGGCTCCACGTCGCCGCCTCCCCGCCATACCGGGGGAAGCGTAGCCCCGCTACTTGGCCGAGATCTTGTCGAGCCGCGCGGGGGTGGGCCAGCGCACGTCGGTGGCCCACCCGAACTTCTCGAACAGCCAGATCAGCCGGGCCGAGGTGTCGATCTGGCCCTTGAGCACGCCGTGCCGGGCGCAGGTCGGGTCGGCGTGGTGCAGGTTGTGCCAGGACTCGCCGAAGCTGAGGATAGCCAGCGGCCAGAAGTTGGCGGCCTTGTCCCGGCTGGCGAACGGCCGCTCGCCGATCATGTGGCAGATCGAGTTCGTCGACCAGGTGACGTGGTGCAGGACCGCGACGCGCACCAGGCCCGCCCAGAAGAACGCGGTGAACGCGCCCCACCACGACCAGGTCAGCAGCCCGCCGATCAGCGCGGGGAGGACCAGGGTGGCCGCGGTCAGCAGCGGGAAGAGCTTGTTGATCCGCACGATGTCGCGGTCGGCGAGCAGGTCGGGGGCGAACCGCTCCTTGTTGGTGACGCTGTGGTCGAACAGCCAGCCCATGTGCGCGTGCCAGAAGCCCTTGGCCAGCGCCAGCGGCGAGGTGCCGAACAGCCACGGCGAGTGCGGGTCGCCCTCGCGGTCGGAGAACGCGTGGTGGCGGCGGTGGTCGGCCACCCACGTGATCGGCGGGCTCTGCACCGCCATGCTGCCCATGACCGCCAGGACGATCTTCAGCGGCCGGTTCGCCTTGAACGAGCCGTGCGTGAACAGGCGGTGGTAGCCGATGGTGACGCCCAGCCCGGAGAAGTAGAAGAAGAACACCGCCAGCGCGACATCGAGCCAGGTGAGCCCCCAGCCCCAGGCGAGGGGGACGGCTGCGACCAAGGCGGCGAACGGCAGCAGTACGAACACGTACACGCCGATCCGGGTGGCCAGGTTCCGCTGGCCGTCGATGATGGGCTTGGGACCCGCGCCGACGGTGGCTGTCATGTGTTCCTTTCGTGCAGCGGCTCCCCTGGGTAAGGGGAGCCTCACCTACGCCTCCGTAACCTTCGCTAGCGTAAGCGGAAGAGGCGTCGGGTCGACATATGGCATTCGGTGGTACCCGCCACCCGGGCGGGATGAACTCCAGCGGAACGGTGAACGCTCCGCGACCACCCGACTCGTCTCCGTGCGCGTCGCAGATGATGTTGTGACCCCGATAACACCCGATCGGACGCGGAAGTAGGCCAATCGCCCGGGTACTGGTGCTCCCCGATGCCCAACCGTGCCACGATGGGGCCGCGTTCGGGCCACGGCCCGATCGATCCGCCGTGGTGTAATGGCAGCACCTTGGATTTTGGTTCCAATGGTTCAGGTTCGAATCCTGGCGGCGGAGCACGGTCAAACCCCCACCAACTCGCCAAGGGGTGCAGCGACGCACGTGGACGCCGAGCAGCGGGACGACGCAGACCTGCCCGCGTTGGAGGAGCGCTCCGACGCCTGGCTGGTGGGCCGCGCCCGCGAACTGCTCGCGATCATCCAGACCAGCCCGGCCGCCGAGCGGCGCAGGCACACCGCCGAGGTCGACCGGCTGCTCGCCGAGGCCCAGCACCGCGGCGAGCCCCGCATGGTCGCCCAGCTCCTGCGCTCCGCGGTCGCCGTCCGGGTGGTCAACGCCGAGATGGCCGACTCCGCCGAGCCGCTGCTCGACGAGATGCTCGCCCACACCCGCCGCCACGGCCTGATCGTCCTGCAGGCCGACGCCCACGCGCTTCGCGGCCGCCGCCTGCTCATCGCCGGGGCCGAGGACGCCGCCCTCACCGAGGCCGCCGTCGCCCTGGCCATGCTCGACGAGGACATCACCCCCGACGTCATGCTCGGCGGGCGCACCTGGGACATGATCATGGCGTCCACGCTGCTCGACATCGGCAGCGTGCTCACCCAGCTCGGCGTCTACGAGGTCGCCGACCAGGTCATGACCCGCGCGCACAAGTGCATCCGCGCGTCCGCGGGCCCGCACCTGATCTCCGTGCACCTGATCAACCGGTGCAGGCTGCTCATCGGCTGGGGCCTGCGCCTGGAGCGCATCGGCGAGGACGAGCGCGCCGCCGAGCGGTTCGCCACCGCCGCGGCCATCGCCGTCGCCGTCGAGGCGCCGTTCCGGGAGTCGCTGTTCCCGCGCGACCCGCACCGCCCGGCCGCCGACCAGAACCCGATCATCGGGTCCGCGCTGGCGCTGGCGCACCCGTCCGGCGTGCACGTCGAGCGGCTCTCCGAGCTGATCGACTCCGTGCGCTACCCGCGCGAGCTGGTCATCGTCGCCATCTCGCTGGCCCGCTGCCTGGAGTACGAGGGCCGCGAGGCCGAGGCCCTGGCCATCCTCGACGACGCCCGCTCGGCGATGTACCACGACGCCTCCGAGCCGACCCTGCGCCTGTGCCTGATCCGCGAGTACGCCCGGCTGTCCGGCCCGGACGGCGGCGAGCGCACCACCAGCGCCCTGGAGCACTACGCCTCCGAGCTGGAGGCCCAGCTGTGGGACATGCGCGAGTCCCGCATCGCCACGCTCAACACCCGCCGCGAGCACGAGCGGCTGTCCCGCATGCACGGCGCGATCGCCCGCCAGGCCCTGCAGGACCCGCTGACCGGCCTGCCCAACCGCCGCGCGCTCGACGAGCGGCTGGAGGCGCTGGCGGGCAGCCCCGCCAACCACCCGCTCGCCATCGCCCTGGTCGACCTCGACGGGTTCAAGGGCGTCAACGACCGCCTCTCGCACGCCGAGGGCGACGACGTCCTGCGCGTGGTCGCCGCCACCATGCGCGACGCCCTGCGCGGCAGCGACATGGTCGCCCGCTACGGCGGCGACGAGTTCATCGTGCTGCTGCCCGGCGCCCCGCTGTCGGCGGCCGAGGCCGCGCTGCGCCGCGCCCTCACCGCGGTCGCCGACCTGCCGCAGGACCTCTCGCACGGGGTGACGCTGTCGATCGGCGTGGTCGCGCTGCGTCCCCAGGAGACCGCGGTGCGCGCCCTCGCCCGCGCGGATGCCGCGATGTACCAGGCGAAGCGGCGCGGCGGGAACGACATCGTCGCGGTGCGCGCGGGGAGTCCGACGAGGTCGTCGGGGACCCCGTCGACGACCCGGCGTGGGCGCTGCCGGAGACCACGTAGGATCGTGTCCCGGCCGGAGTCGAGCCGGGAACCCGCCGACCCGCGCCGTAGCCCCGCTCACGACGTTGGGAGTGCGATGTCCGCTACCGCCCCGCTGACCTCCGTGGTGCTCGCCGCGGGGAGGGCACCCGGATGCGCTCGGCGACCCCGAAGGTGCTGCACCCCGTCGGCGGACGGCCGCTGGTCGAGCACGCCGTCCGCGCCGCCGCCGGGCTCAAGCCCGAGCACCTGGTGGTCGTCCTCGGCCACGGGCGGGACGCGGTCGCCGCGCACCTGGCGTCGTTCGAGGGCGTCAGCACCGCCGTGCAGGAGACCCAGGACGGCACCGGCCACGCGGTCGCCTGCGGGCTGGCCGTGCTGCCCGGCGGGCTGACCGGGACCGTGCTGGTCACCTACGGCGACGTGCCGATGCTCGACACCGACACCCTCGCCGCCCTGCTCGACGCGCACGCCGCCCAGGAGAACGCCGTCACGGTGCTCACCGCGTCGGTCGCCGACCCCACCGGCTACGGCCGGATCGTGCGGTCCGCCGACGGCGCGGTCCAGGCGATCGTCGAGCACAAGGACGCCACCGCCGAGCAGCGCGCGATCACCGAGGTCAACTCGGGCGTGTACGCCTTCGACGCCGCGGTGCTGGTCGACGGCCTGTCGCGGCTGTCCACCGACAACTCCCAGGGCGAGCTGTACCTGACCGACGTGCTGGGCATCGCCCGCGGCGACGGCCGCCGGGTGGGCGCGCTGGTGTGCGCCGACCCGTGGCTGGTCGAGGGCGTCAACGACCGCGTGCAGCTCGCCAGGATCGGCGCGGAGCTGAACCGGCGCACGGTCGAGAAGTGGATGCGCGCGGGCGTGACCGTGGTCGACCCGGCGACGACCTGGATCGACCAGGACGTCGAGCTGGCCCGCGACGTGCTGATCGAGCCGAATGTCCAGCTGCGCGGGGTCACGTCGATCGGCGAGGGCGCGGTCGTCGGGCCGGACACGACGCTGACCGACGTGGTCGTCGGCGCGGGCGCGTCGGTCGTGCGGTGCCACGGCTCGGGCGCCGAGATCGGTCCGAAGGCGACGGTAGGCCCGTACGCGTACCTGCGGCCGGGCACGAAGCTCGGCGAGTCGGGCAAGATCGGGACGTTCGTCGAGGTGAAGAACTCCGAGATCGGCACTGGCTCGAAGGTCCCGCACCTGTCCTATGTGGGCGACGCCACGATCGGGGAGCACTCGAACATCGGCGCGGCCAGCGTGTTCGTCAACTACGACGGGGTGCAGAAGCACCGGGCCGTCGTCGGCTCGCACGTGCGCATGGGGTCGGACAACATGTACGTGGCGCCGGTGACCATCGGCGACGGCGCGTACAGCGGCGCGGGCACCGTCCTGCGGCGCAACGTGCCGCCGGGCGCGCTCGCGGTCAGCGGGGGACCGCAGCGCAACATCGAAAACTGGGTCCTGCGCATGCGTCCCGGGACGGCCGCCGCCGAGGCGGCCGCGCGGGCGCAGGCCGGGCAGCAGGACGAGAGCGAGGACCAGACATGAACGCGAAATCCGGTACCCCCAAGAAGAGCCTGATGCTGTTCTCGGGACGCGCCCACCCGGAGCTCGCCGAGGAGGTGGCCAAGCACCTCAACGTGTCGATCACCCCGCAGTCGGCCTACGACTTCGCCAACGGCGAGACGTTCGTCCGCTTCGAGGAGTCGGTCCGCGGCTGCGACGCGTTCGTCATGCAGAGCCACTCGGCGCCGATCAACCAGTGGGTGATGGAGCAGCTGCTCATGGTGGACGCGCTCAAGCGCGCGTCGGCCAAGCGCATCACCGTGATCATGCCGTACTACCCGTACGCCCGGCAGGACAAGAAGCACAAGGGCCGCGAGCCGATCTCGGCCCGGTTGATCGCCGACCTGTTCAAGGTCGCGGGCGCCGACCGGATCATGACGGTGGATCTGCACACCGCGCAGATCCAGGGCTTCTTCGACGGCCCGGTGGACCACCTGTTCGGCCAGACGCTGCTGTCGCGGTACATCAAGGAGAACTACGCCGCCGACAACATCACGGTCGTGTCCCCGGACGCGGGCCGCACGAAGCTCGCCGAGAAGTGGGCCAACGACCTGGGCGGCACCCCGATCGCGTTCATCCACAAGACCCGCGACCCGTTGCGCCCCAACGAGGTCCAGGCGAACCGGGTCGTCGGTGAGGTCCGCGGCAGGCTGTGCGTCGTGATCGACGACATGGTCGACACCGGCGGCACGATCGCGAAGGCCGTCAGCCAGTTGTTGGACGAGGGCGCGTCGGACGTGGTCATGGCCGCCACCCACGGTGTGCTGTCGGGCCCCGCGCGGGAGCGGCTGGCGGAGAGCGGCGCGAAGGAGGTCATCTTCACGAACACGCTCCCGATCCCGGAGGAGAAGCGCTTCGCGGGGATGACGGTGCTCTCGATCGCGCCGCTGATCGCCCGCGCCATCCAGCAGGTCTTCGAGGACGGCTCGGTGACGTCACTGTTCGACGGCGACGCCTGAGTTCGGTTCGTCCATCGCCCGCCTGGCCACGTCGGCCAGGCGGGCGACGGCGTTGATGGGGATGATGAGTTCGAAGCCGTCGTAACGACCGCCGAAGAGGAGTTCGACCTCGTCGTCGGCGTTGACGGTGTAGGAGATGTCGCAGTCCTCGCGAACCTTCACCCAAGCGGTTACTTCCAGTGCGCTGCGCATGTGCTCCCTCACTCCCAGTCGCTAACCTGATGCCAGCATCAGGCCAACTCGCAACATTCCGCCCTTGCGATGACTAGGGACATCAGGTGAACCATGGCTAGATCCCCGAAATCCATGGCGCTCGGGAGCGCCCTCCGCCAAGCCCGCCTCACCAAGGAACTGGGCCTGCGCGAGTTCGCGGAGCAGATCGACCGCGACCCCGGCATGCTCTCCCGCTGGGAAACCGGAGACCGGAACCCCAAACCCGAGCACGTCGCCCAGATCCTAACGGCCCTCGGCGTGACCGGCGAGCGCTACGACGACATCATGACCCTCGCCTACGGTTCGTCGGATCCGCAGTGGGTCGCCACCACCCTCCCCGAGCAGCGCCAGCAGATGTCGGCGTACGTGGAGTTCGAGCAGAACGCCACCAGCATCGTCGAGATGGCGCCGCTGATCATCCCCGGCATCCTCCAGACCAACGACACCATCCGCGCGATCATGAACGCGGGCGGCGTCCCGCCGTCCGAGATCGCCGCCCGTGTCTCGATGCGCATCGGTCGGCGGGAGGTGATCACCGGCCCGCGCCCGGCAAAGCTCCTCGCCCTGATCGGCCACGGCGCGCTGTGCCAGGACATCGGCGGGACCGAGGTGGCGATCGAGCAGTTGCGCCACCTCCTGGAGATGGCAAGCCGCCCGAACGTCGACCTCCGCGTGGTGCCACACCGCGTGGGCTGGCACCCCGGCATCGAAGGGCCGTTCGCGCTGATCGAGTCCGAGGAATCGTCATCGGTGTTCCTCGGTACCCGGAGATCAACTCTGTGGCTGCACCAGCAAAATGATGTAGCCTCCTACCGACGCGCCGTCGAGATCGTTCTGCGAGTGGCGTTGACTCCGGAGCGCTCGATGCGGCACATCGCCCAACTGGTGCAACGAATGGAGACGCGAGGGGATGGCTCAAGGCTGGCGAAAGTCGAGTCGTAGCCAGAACGACGCGAACTGCGTCGAGGTGGCCTGGCGCAAGTCCAGCCATAGCCCCAACAGTCAGAACTGCGTCGAACTCTCCCGCGGTGCCATCCGCGACTCCAAGAACCCCGGCCCCACTCTCACCGCCGACATCCCCACCCTCATCGCGGCGGTCAAGCGTTTCCAGTCCTGACCGCTCGACCTCCTGACGTGCCATGATCCACTGATGGACACCGTTTACGTCGCTGTGCGGAAGCGGATCCTCTGGGTCGGCAACGAGGCCTTCCCGGTCGGCAACATCGCCCGCGTCTCCACCACCGTCGTGCTTCCGCGCATCGGCAGGGCCGTGACGCGAGGTGTCGTGGTCGCCTTGGTCCTCGTGGGCGTCGTCGCCGCTCGCGTGGAGTGGGACCTGGGAGGCTTTGCGGTGCCTGCAGCGATATTGGTGTTCGCTCTCCCCTTCTTTGCCTTCCTCATAGAGGTCGGGCGCGGACCGAAGCCCGCGCTCGTCATCGAGACCACAGGGGTGTCGCCGCCCGCGATCATCGCCCGCACGCCGGAGCAGCTCGCCGTCCTCGTCGAGCGCATCGCCGAGGCGATCAACAACCCAGCGGCCGAGTTCGAGGTGCACATGGCCGACGTGCAGATCGGGGATCGGATCACGCAGGTCGGGGGCAACAACACCGTCAGCAAGATCTGACCGAAACACCCGGCGTCCCGAAAACGATCACCCGGGCATGGCCACGCGCAAGGTCATCGACATCGCCGTACGCGAGCGGTTCCTCTGGGTCGACGCGGAGGCGTACCCGCTCGCCAACATCGCGCGGGTGTCCTCGTTCCGCACCAAGGTCAACCTGTGGCGGGCCCTCGGGCGATTCGTGGTCCGCGCGGTCGTCATCGCCGCGGTGCTGGTGGCAGCCGTCTGGTACGCGCAGGGCGAGACCGTCGCGATGGCGGCCGGGCCGGTCGGGGTCGGCGTGTTGATCAGCTTCGTCATCTTCATCGTCGAGGTCGCGAAGCGGCCGCTGCACGCCCTCGGGGTCGAGACGACCGGGCCGCCGTACGCGCTGGTCCTCACCCCCGACAGGGCGAAGATCCTCGACCTCGTCCAGCGCATCACGCACGCGATCAACAACCCGCAGGCCGAGTTCTCCGTGACCATCGAGAACTTCCAGGTCGGCGACTCCATCACGCAGATCGGCGACCGCAACACCGTCAACAAGAGGTGACGATGACCTTCCACCACGGCGACAACATCGTCCAGATCGGCGACCACAACACCGTCAACAAGGGCATCGCGCCCCTCGTCGACCTCCGGGCCGCGGTCGACGCCCTGCGACCCCACGTCCCGCCCGCCGACCGCCCGCTCTACGACGACTCCGCCGACGCCCTCCGCGCGGGGGACGACCCGTCCCGCGAGTCGCTCCGGGCCATCGCCGGGATCGCGGCCATGCTCGGGTCGGTCGGCGCGCCCGTCGTCGAGGCCGTGCGGTCGCTCAACGCGGTGCTGCGCGGCTGATCCACTGTGGACTAGAACCGCGGGGTGCGCTTCTCCAGGAACGCGGCGACGCCCTCCGCGTAGTCCGCGCTGGTCACCGAGCCCTCGTACAGGGCCAGCACCGCGTCGTCCTCGGCCGTCTCGCCGTCGGTGATCCGACCGATGATGGATTTCGCGCCGCGGATGGTGACCTGGGAGCGGGTGGCCATCAGCTCCGCCAGGTCGTGGGCGCGCTTGGCCAACGCGTCAGCGGGGTGCAGCTCGTTCACCAGGCCGATGCGCAGCGCGGTGGCGGCGTCGACGATGTCGGCGGTGTAGAGGATCTGCTTGGCCCAGGACGGGCCGACCACGTCGACCAACTGCTTGGTCGACGGGAGGCTGAACACGATGCCCAGCTTCGCCGGGGTGATGCCGAAGCGGGCGTCGTCGGTGGCCAGGCGGAGGTCGCAGGCCAGGGCGAGTTCGCAGCCGCCGCCGATGCAGAAGCCGGTGATCGCGGCGATGGTGGGTTTCGGCAGGTCGGTCAGCGCCGACGTCGCGGCGTGGATGGCGACCTGGTAGCGGCGGGCGCCCTCGGCGTCGCGGCGGAGGTCGGTGAACTCGCTGATGTCGGCGCCCGCGGAGAAGTTCTCGCCGCCGCGGATGACCAGGGCGCGTACGGCCGGGTCCGCGGCGACGGTGGCGGCGATGCCGGGGATGGCCGACCACATCTCGTAGCTCAGCGCGTTGCGCTTGGCCGGGCGGTCGATCGTCAGCGTCGCCACCGGACCGTCGGTGGACAGGACGAGGTGCTCGCTCACGCGCAATACCGTAACCGCGATTCACACCCCCGGAGCGAGACGGCGACCACACGCCGCGCCGGACATACTGGGCGCATGCGCGCCTTGATCGTGGTGTCCGCACTGCTCGCGACGGCCTGCACCGCGTCGTCGGAGACCGGGCGCGTGCCCGCCGCGACCTCGGGCGCGTCGGCCGCCACGCCGACCAAGGCCGGGGCGCCCAGCTTGAAGGTCGAGGTCGTCGCCAGCGGCCTGACCCACGGCTGGGACGTCGGGTTCCTGCCCGACGGCAAGGTCCTGGTGACCCAGCGCAACGCCGAGATCGCGCTGCTGTCCTCCGGCGCGGCGGGCGCGGAGAAGAAGATCCTGAAGGCCGACACGACCACCGTCATGGTCCAGGGCGAGGGCGGCCTCATGGGGCTGGTCGTCCACCCCGACTTCGCCACCTCGCGCGAGTTCACCACCTGCCAGACCCACACGGAGAACGGTCAGCCCCGCGACATCCGCCTGGTCACCTGGCGCCTCACCGAGGACGAGACCACCGCGACCCGCGTCCGCGAACTGCTGACCGGCCTGCCGATCGCCGCGTCCGGCCGCCACTCCGGCTGCCGCCCCACCATCGGCCCCGACGGCGCGCTGCTGGTCGGCACCGGCGACACCGCCCGCGGCGACGTCCCCCAGGACCTCGCCAACCTGGGCGGCAAGGTGCTCCGGATCGACCTCAAGACCGGCAAGCCGCTGCCCGACAACCCCCGCCCCGACTCGCCGGTCTACACCTACGGCCACCGCAACGTCCAAGGCGTCGCCGTCCGGCCGGGCACCGACCAGGTCTTCACCGCCGAGCACGGCCCGGACAAGAACGACGAGATCAACCTGCTGGTCAAGGGCGGCAACTACGGCTGGGACCCGTCCCAGGGCGGCACCGTCGGCGGCTACGACGAGGACGTCCCGATGACCGACCTCGACCGCTTCCCGGACGCCGTCCCCGCCAAGTGGGAGTCCGGCGAGACCACCGAGGCCATCTGCGCGGTCACCTTCCTCTCCGGCGCCCAGTGGGGCACCTTCGACGGCGCCCTGGTCGCCACCGCCCTGCGCGGCGCCAAGCTGATGATCTTCACGTTGGACGAGTCGGGCGCGGTGAAGTCGGTCGCCATCCCCGACCAGTTCACCAACACCTACGGCCGCCTCCGCGCCGCCCGCACCGCCCCCGACGGCGCCCTCTACGTCACCACCTCCAACGGCGAGGACGACAAGCTCATCCGCGTCACCCCCGCGTGAATGGCGCGTGTTACCACAGTGAGCTGACCGAGCGCCTTGGTCTGTACGAGGGATGATGGCTGAGTCTGGGGACGAGGACCTGGGCCGTCCTGGCACCTCCAACGCGGTGAACGGGAACGTGCAGGGACCGGTGGTCCAGGCGGCCAACGTGCACGCCGTGCATTTCCACCACACCCCGAAGGTGACCACCACGCCCCGGCAGCTCCCGCCGGACAACGGCGCGTTCGTGGGTCGGGCCGCCGACACCGCGGAGTTGGACGAGGCGGTCGAGGCCGATGATCCGCAGGCGCGGACCATCGTCATCTCGGCGATCCACGGCACAGCGGGCGTCGGGAAGACGACCCTCGCGGTGCACTGGTCGCACCGCGTCCGCTCCCGCTTCCCGGATGGCGACCTCTACATCAACATGCGGGGATACGACTCCGGGTCGCCGGTCGACGCCGGGGACGCGCTGGACCAGTTCCTCCGCGACCTCGGTGTCACGCCCAGCGACATCCCGGCCGATGTGCAGGCCAAGTCCGGATTGTTCCGGAGCCTGATGCACGAGCGCAGGATGCTGGTGGTGCTGGACAACGTGGCTGACGTGGCGCAGGTCGAGCCGATCCTGCCCGGCTCCGGCGAGAGCTTCGTGCTCATCACCAGCCGCAACCGGCTCGACGCGTTGCACTCCCGCTACCTCGTCCGACGGGTGTCCCTGGACCTGCTGAGCCACGACGAGTCGATCGCACTCCTGCGGAAGGTCCTCGGCAGTGAGGTCGTCGACCGCGAGCCCGCCGCCGCTTCGACCCTGGTCGAGCTCGCCGCGCGGTTGCCGCTGGCCATCCGGATCGTCGCGGAAGCCGCGAGGGGCAGGCCACGGGGAGCGCTGGCGGACCTCGTCGACGAGTTGGAGCACAGCGGGTCGACCATGGACGACTTCGTCAGCGAAGACGAGTCGGTGCGGTTGTCCGCGGTGTTCGACCACTCGTACGCCCTCCTGCAGGAACGCGACGCCGTGCTGTTCCGGAGGCTCGGCGTCCACCCGGGCGCGCGGTTCTCGGTGCACGCGGCAGCGGTCCTGGTCGGCGGGGACGTAACCGAGACCCGACGCGGACTTCGCAGGCTGGCCGCCAACCACCTAGTGGAGGAGGGCGACGACAGGCGCTTCACCTTCCACGACCTGCTCCGGGTCTATGCGCGGCACCGCTCCGCGGCTGACGATCCCGCCGAGGTCGCCGATGCCGCCTTCCGCCGATTGGCGACCTGGTACCTGACCTCGGCGACGCAGGCGAGCGTGATCCTGATGCCGCAGCGTTCGCTGAAGGCGACCGCCGATGACGTGGCCGGAATGGTGTTCGCGAGCTACGACCAGGCGCTGGACTGGTGCGAGCTGGAACGCGAGGAGATCCGCGCGGTCGTCCAGGAGTCGGCCGCCCGCGGACTGCACGACCACGCTTGGAAGCTCCCCGTCGCGATGCGCGGGTTCTACAACCTGCGCAAGCACTGGAAGGACTGGATCGTCACGCACGAGATCGGCGAGCAGGCCGCGAGATCGGTCGACGACGGCTACGGGCGATCACGGGTGCTGAACGGCATCGGCACCGTCCTGCAGCAGACGGGCAAGGTCGCCGACGCCGTCGCCTACCACCGCGAAGCGGCGGAACTCGCGCTGGCGGCGGAGGACGTGGTCGGGGCCACTTCGGCGCTCGACAGCCTCGGCCACGCCCATCGGCGGCAGCGGCAGTTCGCGCAGGCCGCCGGGTGTTTCCGCCGATCACTGGAGCTGCGCACCGAACGGGAGGACACGTACGGGCAGGCGTGGTCGTGGAACAACCTGGGTGAACTCGCGGTCGCCGAGGGCAAGCTCGATGAAGGGCACCGTTACCTGTCGCGCGCCCTCGAACTCCGGATCGAGGTTGACGACAAGTGGGGCCAGGGCAGGACGCTGCACGGACTGGGCGAATGCGAGGTGGCCGCTCAGCGGCCCGACGTGGCCCTGGCCCGCTTCGCCGATGCGGTGCGGCTCAGGAAGTCGATCGGGGACGCGTGGGGAGCGGCGGCCAGCCTCGAGTGCCTCGGGGATGTCCGCGCCTCCACCGGTGACGCGGACGGCGCCGTCGCGGCCTGGCAGGAGGCGCTCCCGATGCTCGAGTCGGTGGCGGACCTCGGCGCCCCCGGGTGCGGGCGAAGATCGCCTCGTACTCGGATCCCGCTCCAGGCGGCAGCTAGGCGGGGTCGCCGGGTCCCGCGGTCGGGGGCAACGTGGCGCGCAGGGCCTCGGACATCTCGGCGACGCTGGTGCGCACCAGGTCGTAGCTCGGGAAGGCCATCCAGTCCTCCAGCGGGGACATCCCCAGCAGCCTGGCGAGGGTCGTCCGCAGGTACTGCCGGGGCAGCCGGTCGGGGGCGGCGACGTACTCCAGCTCTTCGCCGTTCTGGACAAGCAGGTAAGGGGCACCATCCAGGCTGTAGGTCTTGAGCAGCGCGGACCAGTCCGGGAGGGGGTGGAGCGGGTAGTCCTTGCGCACCTCGGTCGCGAGGTCGGCCGACGTGGGCACGAAGTGCAGGTGCGCGTGGAAGCAGGCGTCATCGCCGTGCCCCGTGGTCACGCATGAGCCGGTGCGGCCGTGCTCGAAGCTGAGCGAGCTGCCGTAGGTGGTCACCTGCGCCGAGCGGATGGCGTCAACCAGTCGCGTGAATTCGGGGAGCTGGTCCTCGGGGATGGCGGCGCAGCAGGAGTGGTGCTGCTTCGTCAACAACAGCGTGTACCCCGAGACCATGGGGCCGAGGCTGGCCATCACCGCGAAGTTGCCGGACCTGTGCAGGACCCGCCACCCCTCGGGCAAGGTGCAGAACCGGCAGGTGGGCGACCAGAGGGCTTCGGCGGTTGACCGTGCCAAGCTCGGCTCCTCGCGGCAGGCGTCGTGCGTAGCGGGTACGAGTGCTGCCGTGGGAGTCTAGTGCTGATTCGCTTCCCGGCGAAGAAGTTGGAAACCAGACCGGAGGCCAATGCCGTGGCTTGGAGCGAAGTCGACGCCGTCGCGCACGTCGAGCGGCACATCAGCACGTGGAACGGGCACGACCTGGAGCAGATCCTCGATCTGTACACAGAGGACGCCGTGCTGACCTCGCCGCTGGCCGCGGCCGTCACCGGCTCGGAGGTCGTCGCGGGGCGGGCGGCGCTGCGGTCGTACTTCACGCGGGCGTTCGAGAAGTACCCCGACCTGCGCTTCGAGGTTCTCGACGTCTTCCGCGGCGTCGACGGCGTCACCATCCTCATGATCGGCGCGGGCGGCAACACCGTCGCCGAGGTGCTGACCATCGGCGAGGACGGCCGCGTCACCCGCGTCGCGGCGCACTACCGGTGCTGACCTGGTTCATCACCGGCGCGTCCCGCGGTCTCGGCAGGCTCATCGCCCAAGCCGCCCTCGACCGCGGTGATCGCGTCGCCGCCACCGCCCGCACCCCGTCGACCCTCGCGGGCCTCGACTGCCTCCACCTCCCCCTCGACGTCACCGACCCCGCCGCGGTCCGCGCGGCCGTCACCACCGCCCACGCCGAACTCGGCAGGCTCGACGTCGTCGTCAACAACGCGGGCGCGGGCCAGATGGGCGCGATCGAGGAGGTCCCCGACGCCGCCGCCCGCGCCCTCTTCGACGTCAACTTCTTCGCGGTCCTCGACGTCATCCGCACGGCCCTGCCGATCCTGCGCGCCCAGGGCAGCGGCCACATCATCACTATCGGCTCGATCGGCGGCTTCATCCAGGGCGCGGGCATGGGCCTCTACGGCGCGACCAAGTTCGCCCTCGAAGCCGTCACCGAGGCGCTGAACGCCGAATGCCGCCCCCTGGGCATCCACGCCACCATCATCGAACCCGGCGCCCTCCGCACCGACTTCATCTCCTCGGACTCCATGCGCCACGCCCCCGAACTCCCCGCCTACACCCCCACCGCAGGCGCCCGCCGCGAATGGATCAGGACCCTCCCCGGCACCCAACCGGGCGACCCCGCCGCCGCGGCCCGCGCCATCGTCGACCTCGCCCACACCCCGAACCCGCCCACCCGCCTCCCCCTGGGCAGCGACGCCGTCGCCCGCATGGAGGCGAAACTCGCCCACGTCCGCGCGGAACTGGACCACTGGCGCGCGGTCGCGGAGGGCATCGACTACCAGGACGGCCGCTGACCAACCCGGTACGCCCTGTGGGATGGCTGCAATGGACTCGCACCGGGCGAACGCCACGCGTGAGGACAAGCGGTGGGTCGTCGAGGTCGGAGGGTCGGCGCGACCCAGGGCAGCCGAGGCGCGGCGGATGGCCGTCGACCTCGTCGCGGTGATGACGGGCGCCGCTCGACGGGATCGACGTGGAGATCGTCTTCGAGTCGCCGGGGGAGTTGGGCGACCAGGTCGAGCGCGCCTAGCAGTGCGGCGCCGCGGCGGAGAAGGCCCAGCGGGAAGCCGCGGAGGGCGTCGACCACCCCTGAAGCCTGGGCTGAACACCACCAGCCTCCTGTCGCGCGCACCGCGTAGGCTGGGGAGAACCCCTCTCCGGTGGCTTCGAGGTCCCGGGCAGGGGTCTGTCCGCGTCCGCGCGTCGATAGAGGGAAGCGCTTGTGGTGAAGGCTCCGCTCGGTGGGCTGCTGGAAACCGTCCTGGGGGATCCCTCGGTCGTCGCCGTCGCTGAGGCGGCGGGGGCGGCGGGGTTGGCGTTGGACGGGCCGGTGGCGGCGCGGCCGATCGTCGTGTCCGCGCTCGTCAAGGCCGGGAAGGCGGTGCTCGCCGTCACCGCGACGGGGCGGGAGGCCGATGACCTGACCGCCGTGCTCGGGGACCTGCTCGGGCGCGACAAGGTCGCGAACCTGCCGTCCTGGGAGACGCTGCCGCACGAGCGGTTGTCGCCGCGGGCGGACACCGTCGGGGGCGGTTGGCGATCCTGCGCAGGCTCGCGCACCCCGAGGAGCACCCGCACGGGCCGCTGCAGGTGGTCGTCGCGACCGTGCGGAGCCTGATCCAGCCGATGGCGCCCGGGCTCGGGGAACTCGCGCCGGTGCGGTTCGCCGTCAACCAGGAGTCGGACTTCGAGGAGACCCTCGCGCGGCTCGCCGACCTGGCGTACGCGCGGGTCGACATGGTGGAGAAGCGGGGCGAGTTCGCCGTGCGCGGCGGGATCGTCGACGTGTTCCCGCCGACCGCGGAGCACCCCGTCCGGGTGGAGTTCTGGGGTGACGAGGTCACCGAGATCCGGGCGTTCGCGGTGGCCGACCAGCGGTCGCTGCCCGGGGAGCTGACCGACGTCACCGCGCCGCCGTGCCGGGAGCTGCTGCTCACCGACGACGTCAAGGGCCGGGCCGCCGAGCTGGCCGGGCACCACCAGGCCGACGCGCACCTGCACGAGATGCTGACCAAGCTCGCCGAGGGCATCCCCGTCGAGGGCATGGAGGCGCTGATCCCGGCGCTGTGCCCCGGCGAGATGCAGCTGCTCACCGACCTCCTCCCGCCCGGCGCGCACGTGCTGCTCAACGACCCGGAGAAGATCCGCACGCGGGCGCACGACCTCGTCCGCACCGGCCAGGAGTTCCTCGAAGCCTCCTGGATGGCGGCGGCGGGCGGCGGCAAGGCCCCCATCGACCTCGGCGCCTCCGCCTACCGCGACCTCGCCGACGTCGCCGCGCACGCCCGCGACACCGACCACCCCTGGTGGACGCTCAGCCAGCTCACCGGCGGCGACGCGCACCACATCGACATCAAGCCCGTCGAGTCCTACCGCGGCGACGTCACCCGCGCCTTCGCCGACCTGCGCGCGCACACCGCGTCCGGCGGCGCGGCCGTGCTCGTCGTCCCCGGCACGGGCACCGCGCACCGGGCGGTCGAGCAGCTCGCCGAAGCCGACGTCCCCGCCGTGTTCGCCGAGGACGGGCTGCTGGAGGAGCCCGCGAAGGGCCTGGTCACCGTCGTCCGCGGCGCCCTCGACGACGGGTTCCTCGCCGCGGGCCGGGCGCTGGCCGTGCTCACCGAGGCCGACGTCACCGGCGGCAGGCACGGCACCTCGACCCGCGACATGTCGGTCAAGATGCCCTCGCGGCGGCGCAACGCCGTCGACCCGCTGGCGCTCAAGCCCGGCGACTTCGTCGTGCACGAGCAGCACGGCATCGGCCGGTACGTCGAGATGGTGCAGCGCGCGGTCAAGGACGCGTCCGGCGGCGGGTCGGTCACCCGCGAGTACCTCGTCCTCGAGTACGCCAGCTCCAAGCGCGGGCAGCCCGGCGACCGGCTGTTCGTGCCCACCGACCAGCTCGACGAGATCTCCCGCTACGTCGGCGGCGAGCTGCCCACGCTGAACAAGCTCGGCGGCTCCGACTGGAAGAACACCAAGGCCAAGGCGCGCAAGGCGGTCAAGCAGATCGCCGCCGAGCTGGTCCAGCTCTACGCCGCCCGGCAGGCCGCGCCCGGCCACGCGTTCGGCGTCGACACGCCGTGGCAGCGCGAGCTGGAGGACGCCTTCCCGTTCACCGAGACCATCGACCAGCTCGCCGCGATCGACGAGGTCAAGGCCGACATGATGCGCCCGGTGCCGATGGACCGGGTCATCTGCGGCGACGTCGGCTACGGCAAGACCGAGATCGCGGTCCGGGCGGCGTTCAAGGCGGTGCAGGACGGCAAGCAGGTCGCGGTGCTCGTCCCGACGACCCTGCTGGCCCAGCAGCACCTCAACACGTTCGCGGGCCGCATGCACTCGTTCCCGGTGACGGTGAAGGGCCTGTCCCGGTTCACCGACGCGAGTGAGTCCGAGGCGACCGTCGCCGGCCTGGCCGACGGGTCGGTCGACATCGTCATCGGCACGCACCGGCTGCTCCAGACCGGCCTGCGGTACAAGGACCTCGGCCTGGTGATCGTCGACGAGGAGCAGCGCTTCGGCGTCGAGCACAAGGAGCACATCAAGGCCCTGCGCACCCACGTCGACGTGCTGACGATGTCGGCGACGCCGATCCCCCGGACGCTGGAGATGTCGCTGGCGGGCATCCGCGAGATGTCGACCATCCTGACCCCGCCCGAGGACCGCCACCCGATCCTGACCTACGTCGGCGCGTACGACGACAAGCAGGTCGCCGCCGCCATCCGCCGCGAGCTGCTGCGCGACGGCCAGGTGTTCTACGTGCACAACCGGGTGTCGTCGATCGAGAAGGCGGCCCGGCGGCTGCGCGAGCTGGTCCCCGAGGCGCGGGTCGTCACCGCGCACGGCCAGATGAACGAGGACCGCCTGGAGAAGATCATCCAGGGCTTCTGGGAACGCGAGCACGACGTGCTGGTGTGCACGACGATCGTCGAGACCGGCCTGGACATCTCCAACGCCAACACCCTGATCGTCGAGCGCGGCGACATGCTCGGCCTGGCGCAGCTCCACCAGCTCCGCGGCCGCGTCGGCCGCGGCCGCGAGCGCGGGTACGCGTACTTCCTGTACCCGCCGGAGTCCCCGCTGACCGAGACCGCCCACGACCGGTTGGCGACCATCGCCCAGAACACCGAGCTGGGCGCGGGCATGGCGGTCGCGATGAAGGACCTGGAGATCCGCGGCGCGGGCAACATCCTCGGCGCCGAGCAGTCCGGCCACATCGCGGGCGTCGGCTTCGACCTCTACGTGCGGCTGGTCGGCGAGGCCGTCGAGGCGTTCCGCAAGCACGCGGGCGCGCCGGGCGCGGAGGAGGAGGACGAGCTGGCGGAGGTCCGCGTCGACCTGCCCATCGACGCCCACCTCCCGCACGACTACGTCCCCGGCGAGCGCCTGCGCCTGGAGGCGTACCGCAAGATCGCCGCCGCGGTGGACGAGGACGGCCTGGCCGCGGTCCGGGAGGAACTGGTCGACCGCTACGGCGAACCCCCGGTCCCGGTCGACAACCTGCTCGCGGTGGCCCGCTTCCGCCAACTCTGCCGGGCTCACGGCGTCACGGAGGTCGTCACCCAGGGCGCGACGATCCGCTTCGCGCCCCTGCCGCTGCGCGACTCGCAGCTGGTCCGGCTGAAGCGCCTGTACCCGAAGGCCGTGCACAAGGCGGTCACGGACACGGTGTCGGTCCCGCGCCCGACCGAGGGCGCCGCGGGCGGCCGCATGGGCGCCCCGGTCCTGCGCGACCGCGAACTGCTGACCTGGTGCGCCAAGTTCCTGGAGTCCCTGGCGACGTCCCCGGCACCGGTGGGGTGAGCCGCGCGGGCTAGCCCGTCCACCCCTGCGCCTCACACGAACGGGTGGTCGTCGGGGGCGCGGGGTGGCTATGGCAGGCTGCAGCACTGTGACCACTGTCATCCGTCGCCGTCGTGGGCTCGCGCTGCTGTCCGTCGTGGTGGGGCTGGTGTTGAGCGCTTGCTCGTCCGGGCCCGGCCAGGTCAACGCCGCCGCCATCGTGGGCGGGAAGACGATCACCGTGGACCGGGTCCAGGAGCTGGTGCGCAAGGCCGTCGACATCGAGCCCGCCGCGCAGGTGCTCGCCGACCAGCGCAAGCTCGACCTGCTGTCGCGGGGTGTGCTCAAGCAGCTCGTCCTGCACGAGCTGGTCGACGCCTACGCCCGCGAGAACGGGGTCACCGTCGACGGGGCCGAGGTGGACCGGCTGGCCGGGCAGATCCGGGAGTCGCTGCAGCCGCTGCCGACCGACGGGACCGTGCCCGCGGACGCGATCGTGCAGCAGGCCGTCAACCGGGTGATGGACCCGGTCGAGCTGGCGCGCGACTACCTGCTCCAGCTCAAGATCGGCGAGGCCGCCGCGCCGACGCTGGCGGTGACCATGGATTACGTCGCGCTCACCCCGGGCGGGCCCGACGAGCCGACCGGGTCGCTGCGCGGCAAGGCGGAGGACCTGGCTCGCCGGATGGCGGTCAGCTCGGAGGAGGCGACCCGCATCCTCGAGGAGGAGATCGCCGCGGGCTCGCAGGCCGACCGCGCCGTCGTGTTCAGCCCCGGCGCCAACGGGAGCCAGGACGCGGGCATGCTGCTGTACGGCACCCCCGAGAACAGCGTCATCGCCTTCCAGCCGAGCGCCGAACAGGCGGTGTGGGTGGTCGGCGTGATCCGCGAGCGCAAGACCGACGCGCAGCCGAACCCGTCCGCCGCGCAGGACCCGCGCGTCGCCGCCACGCTCGGCCCGCGCCTGCTCCAGCCGATGGTCGACAAGGTCGGCGTGGAGATCAGCCCGCGCTACGGCGTGTGGGACATCGCCGCGATGGGGGTCGCCCCCAGCGCGGCGGAGGCCACCGGGATCGTGCTGCCGTTGGGCGCGGCCAAGCCGTGACCGACTCCGCGGTCGTGCTGGTCCGCGGCGGCACCGTGCCGGTCGGGGTGCTGCCGCTGCTGCGCACCGCCGGGCGCGTCGAGGTCGCGGGCGGGGTCGACCCGGCGCTGGCCGCGCCGGGGGAGGGCTCGGTCGTGCTGCTCACCGACGACCTCGCCGAGCCCGCAGCCGCGGCGCTGCTCGCCGAGGGCGTCCCGCTGTACGCGGCGGAGGGCGCCGGGCTGGTCGCCGCGGTCGGCGTGATGGACCGGCTGCGCTCGCCCGGCGGCTGCCCCTGGGACGCCGAGCAGACCCACGAATCGCTGCGCCAGTACCTCGTCGAGGAGTGCTACGAGCTGCTGGAGGCCATCGAGGACGGCGACCGCGACGCCCTGCGCGAGGAGCTGGGCGACGTGCTGCTCCAGGTCCTCTTCCACGCCCGCGTCGCCCAGGAGCACCCGACCGACCCGTTCGGCGTCGACGACGTCGCCGACGGGCTGGTCGACAAGCTGGTCGGCCGCCACCCGCACGTCTTCGCCGGTGGCGACCCCGCGGTCCGCGACGCGCACACCCAGCAGACCCGCTGGGAGGAGCTGAAGCAGGACGAGAAGCGCCGCGAGTCCAGTGTGGACGGCGTGGCGCTCGGCCAGCCCGCGCTGGCCCTGGCCGCCAAGCTCGCCCAGCGCACCGCCCGCGCCGGTCTGCCCGCCGACCTGCTGCCCCGCGGCGGCACCCCGGGCGCCCGGCTGTTCGACACCGCCGCCCTCGCCAAGCTCGCGGGCCAGGACCCCGAGGGCGAACTGCGCGCCGTGGCCCGCGCCTTCGCCGAGAACGTCCGCGCGGCCGAGCTGTCGGCCCGCGCGGCGGGCGTCGAGCTGCTGACCGAGGACGACTGGCGCGCTCATTGGCCTGAATAGCGGCCATTCGGCTGATTCATCCTCTGCCCGCGGCGCGCACTATGGACCTACCGCTTAGTAGTAGTAGGAGAACCCCGTGCGCCGAGCCCTCGTCATCGCCACCTGCGCCGCCGCGACCGCCCTGATCGGCGGGCAGGCGTCCGCCCAGGTGCTGCCGCCCCCGCGCCGCCGCAGCAGGCCGACTCGGTCGACGTCCTCGACATCGCCGACGTGTGGGCGGGGCTCAAGGCGCTCGGCGTTTAGCCCGGGGGAAAACCCCGTCGCCCGCCGCCGCGGGTGACTACGTTGGGCAGGGTGACCGACGCCTACCTGAGATTCCCCCATGTGCGCCACGACCTGATCACGTTCGTCGCGGAGGACGACGTGTGGCTGGCGCCCGTCACCGGCGGCCGTGCCTGGCGGGTGTCCGCCGACCAGGTGCCGGTGGCCAACCCCCGGCTGTCCCGGGACGGCACGGCGATCGCGTGGCGCAGCGCCCGCGACGTCGAGCCCGAGGTGCACCTGGCCCCCGTCGACGGCGGGCCCAGCGAGCGCCTGACGTACTGGGGCGACCTGCGCACGTCCGTGCGGGGCTGGCTGCCCGACGGCCGGGTGCTCGCCACCACGTCCGCGGGGCAGGCGTCGAGATCGCGGTCCTGGGCGTACGCGGTGCCCACCGACGGCTCGCCCGCGTCGCGCCTGCCGTACGGGCACGTGGGCGACCTCGACGTGGCCGACGGCGGCGGCGTCCTGGTCGGCAGCGTCTACCTGCGCGAACCCGCGCACTGGAAGCGCTACCGCGGCGGCACGGCGGGCAAGATCTGGGTCGACGCCGACGGCTCGGGCGAGTTCACCCGGATCCTGTCCGAAGTGGACGGCAACATCCAGTCGCCGATGTGGGTCGGCGGCCGGGTCGCGTTCCTCTCCGACCACGACGGCACCGGAAACCTTTACTCCTGCCTGCCCGACGGCTCCGACCTGCGCAAGCACTCCGACCACGAGGGCTTCTACGCCCGCAACGCCAGCAGCGACGGCGAGCGCGTCGTCTACCACCGTGCGGGCCGGATCTGGCTGCACGACGGCCTCGACGCCGAGCCCCGCCCGGTCGACATCCGGCTCGGCGGGCCGCGCGTGTCCCGCCAGCCGCGCCCGGTCTCGCCCGGCCCGCACCTCAACGACGTCGGCCCCGACCAGACCGGCCGGGCCAGCGTCGTCGAGGTCCGCGGCACCATCCACTGGCTGACCCACCGCGACGGCCCGGTCCGCGCGCTCGCCGTGCAGGACGGCGTGCGCGGCAGGCTGCCCCGCGTCCTCGGGTCCAGCGGACTGGTCGTCTGGGTGACCGACGTCGACGGCGAGGACGCCCTGGAGTTCGCGCCGGTCACCGGCGTCGAGCCCGGGTCGACCCCGCGCCGCGTCGGCGGCGGCCAGATCGGGCGCGTCCTGGAGCTGGCGGCGTCGCCCGACGGCAAGCGGGTCGGCCTGACCACGCACGACGGGCGGCTGCTGCTCATCGACGTCGACGGCGACATCCGCGAGGTCGCGCGGGCCACCGAGATGGACCCGACCGGGCTGGTGTTCTCCCCGGACTCGGCGTGGCTGGCCTGGTCGCACCCCGGCCCGGACCCGCTGCGCCACATCCGCATGGTCAACACCACCGACCTGTCCATCGTGGACGTGACGCCGCTGCGGTTCGTCGACTGGGAGCCCGCGTTCACCGCCGACGGCAAGCACGTCGCGTTCCTGTCGGCGCGCAGCTTCGACCCGATCTACGACGTGCACGTGTTCGACCTGTCCTTCGCCAACGGCACCCGCCCCTACCTGGTCCCGCTGGCCGCGACCACACCGTCGCCGTTCGCGCCGTTGCGCGAGGGCAGGCCGTTCGGCGACGACAAGGACGACAAGGACGAGAAGGACGGCGACGACGACAAGGCGCCGCGCACCGCGGTCGACGTCGAGGGCATCGAGGACCGGGTCGTCGCGTTCCCGGTGCCCGCGGCCCGGTTCTCCGAGCTGTGGGCGGTCAAGGGCGGCGTGCTGTGGCGGCGCGACCCGCTGACCGGCTCGCTCGGCGACGACCTCGACGTGCTCGGCGAGGCCGAGCCGCGGTCGGTGCTGGAGCGGTTCGACCTCGCCAAGCTCAAGGTCGACACCCTGGTCGACGGCTTCGACGCGGTCTGGCCCAGCGGCGACGGCCAGCGCCTGGTCGTCAAGGACGGCAACGCCCTGCGCGTCGTCCCCGCCGACCGCAAGGCGGACTCCGACTCCGACGACAACGTCGGCGTCGACCTCAGCCGCATCCGGGTGCGGGTCGACCCGTCGGCGGAGTGGCGGCAGATGTTCGACGAGAACGGCCGCCTCATGCGCGACCACTTCTGGCGCGAGGACCTCGGCGGCGTCGACTGGGCCGCCGTGCTCGACCGCTACCGCCCGCTGGTCGACTCGGTCGGCTCGCACGACGACCTCGTCGACCTGCTGTGGGAGGTGCAGGGCGAGCTGGACACCTCGCACGCCTACGTCATCCCGCAGGGCTCCGGCGGCGACGGCAAGCGCAGGCTCGGCCTGCTCGGCGCCGACCTCGACCGCGACGCCGACGGCACCTGGCGGATCAGCCGCGTCGTCCCGGGCGAGAGCAGCGACCCGCGGGCCCGTTCGCCGCTGCGCGCGCCGGGCGTCGCGGTCCGCGTGGGCGACGCGATCGCCGCCGTCGACGGCAGGCCCGTCGACCCCGACCGCGGGCCCGCGCCGCTGCTGGTCGGCACCGCGGGCAAGCCCGTCGAGCTGACGATCATGCCCAAGGACGGCGGATCCGCGCGGCGGGTCGTGATCGAGCCGCTGCTGGACGACGAGCCGCTGCGCTACCAGGCGTGGGTCGCCGACCGGCGCGCCCACGTGCACGCCGCGTCCGACGGCCGGGTCGGGTACCTGCACGTGCCCGACATGATCGCCAGCGGGTGGGCGCAGTTCCACCGCGACCTGCGGATGGAGATGCGCCGCGAGGGCATCGTGGTCGACCTGCGGGAGAACCGCGGCGGGCACCTGTCGCAGCTGATCATCGAGAAGCTGGCCCGGCGGATCATCGGCTGGGGCCGCGCCCGCGACGGCTACTACCTGGAGACCTACCCGGCCGACGCGCCGCGCGGCCCGGTGGTCGCGGTGGCCGACGAGTTCTCCGGCTCCGACGGCGACATCGTCAACGCCGCGATCAAGGCGCTGGGCATCGGCCCGATCGTCGGCACCCGCACCTGGGGCGGCGTGGTCGGCATCGACATGAAGTACCGGCTGGTCGACGGCACCCTCGTCACCCAGCCCCGGTACGCGACGTGGATGCAGGGCTACGGCTGGGGCGTGGAGAACCACGGCGTCGACCCCGACGTCGAGGTCCCGATCGCCCCGCACGACCACGCCGCGGGCCGCGACCCGCAGCTCGACACCGCCGTGCGGATCGCGCTGGAGACCCTCGCGGAGAAGCCCGCGCTGACCCCGCCGGACATCCCGCCGCTGGCGTGACCCGTTCTGCCGTGGGGAGGCGACCCTCCCCACGGCAAGATCGGGGGCATGGACACCTCCGCGATGATCAGGGCCAACCAAGCCAACTGGGACGCGCGCACCCCGATCCACCTGGCGAGCGAGTTCTACGCGCAGGAGCCGGACGCCTGGTTCGCCCCGCACGAGTGGGACGACCTGGGCCCGCTGGCCGGACGCGACGTCGTCCACCTCCAGTGCCACATCGGCAGCGAGACCCGGGCCCTGGCGGCGCGGGGGCGCGGGTGACCGGGCTCGACCTGTCGGGGGCGTCGGTCGATGCGGCCCGCGCGGCGTCGCCGGAGATCTCGTACGTGCAGGGCGACGTGCTGCGCGCGGCGGAGGTGTTGGGGCGCGAGCGCTTCGACGTCGTGTACACGGGCAAGGGCGCGCTGGTGTTCGTGCCGGACGTCGCGCTGTGGGCGTCGCAGGTGGCCGCGCTGTTGAGGCCGGGCGGGTTCCTGTACCTCGTGGAGTTCCACCCGGTGCTGTACACGCTGGGCTTGATCCCGACCGGCGACCCTTCGCTGACCATGGTCGACGACTACCTGCCCGACCGCGGGGCGATCCCGGTCGACGGGACGTACACCTACACCGACGGCCCGCCGCTGGCCTCCGCGACGGAGTACTACGAGTGGCGGCACGGCATCGGCGAGGTCGTGACCGCCCTGCTCGGCGCGGGCCTGCGCGTCGACCTGCTGCGCGAGACGCCGGACCTGCCGTACAAGCGCTGGGAGGACATGGTCTGCACGGGCGGCGTCTGGCACCGGCTGCCGGAGGACCGCCCGCGGCTGCCGATGATGTACTCGCTGCGGGCTGTCAAGGGCTGATCAGGTCCGATCCGGGAATTGCTCGCCCGATGCGGACCGGTCCGGTCGGCGGGGACGTAGCCTGGGTACGTGGCCGACATGCTGACCGCCGACCCGCCCCGACCACCGGGGAGCCGCCGCCCGCTGCGGCGGCTCGTCCTGGTGGTCGCCCTCCTCGCCCTCGCGGGCGCGGGCGTCGTCGTCGTGGACCGGCTCACCAGCCCCGCGCCGCGCCCCGCCCGCCCGCCCGCGTTCGTCGTCCCGCACCTCGACGTCGCCCCCGGCTCCGCCGCGCCCCAGGGCCGCCCCGCCCCGGTCGAACCGGAACTGTCCGCGTGGGCCGACCGCCTGTCGTCGGCGACCGACATCCCCGCGCGGACCCTGCTGGCCTATGTCAACGCGGAGATCACCACCAACCGCACCACCCCCGGCTGCAACATCACCTGGACCACCCTCGCGGGCATCGGCCGCGTCGAGTCCCACCACGGCCGCTACGCGGGCACCCGCGTCAACGACGACGGCAGCCTGTCCAAGCCGATCATCGGCATCCCGTTGGACGGCTCCCCCGGCGTCAAAGCCATCCCCGACACCGACGGCGGCCGCCTCGACGGCGACACCCGCTGGGACCGCGCCGTCGGCCCCATGCAGTTCCTCCCCGCCACCTGGGCCCGCTGGTCCGACCCCACCGCCGCCAACCCCCAAGACGTCGACGACGCCACCCTCACCGCCGCCCGCTACCTCTGCGCCACCGGCGGCAACCTGGCGACGGGCGAGGGCTGGTGGAAAGCGGTCCTGACGTACAACCAGTCCACCCGCTACGGCCGCGAGGTCTTCTCCGGCGCCGACGCCTACGCCCGCAAGGCGGGGAGATCTGATCCCGGCGGCTGTCGGACCAGGCCGTTATCGTGGTCGCATGACTGCCGCAGCCGCCTTGCCGCCGGAGCCTCCCAGGTCGTCTCCGAGCGAGATCAAAGCGGATCTGCTGCCGGAGGAGGTCCCGGCGTTCGAGCGGGATTACCAGCGGGCGTTGAAGATCGCGGGCGACACCTGGAAGCTCGACGAGCTGTACGAGACGCTCGCCCACTGGCGGTTGATCGCCGCCGCCACGCGCAAGGATCCCGAAGCCCGGCGCCGGATGTTCGCTGCGGCGGACGAGGTCCAGCGGACCGGGGCACCCCGGCAAGGCAGCGTTTCCTTGCGGCAGCTCAAGGCGGAACTCGGCCTCTAGCGCATGTACGAGATCGACGTCGACGCGTCCGCGCGGGAGCAGATCCGGGCGCTTCCCGAGAAGGCGCTGGTCGCGGTCATGGAAGCCATGACGTTCCTCGAACTGACCCCGTGGAACGGCAGTCCGATTCACAAGGCGAACCCGCAGGGCGCGGTGCGCCAAGTGCCGGTCGCGGACGGGCTCGGCCTGCTCACCTACCTGGTCCTCGAAGACCAACGCCGGGTCGACGTCCTCGACATCACCTGGCTTGGCGACTGACCTACCGGTCCCGCTCCACGGCCAAGCGCGCGGAGATCTCGCCGTAGGCCTCCTGGTACTCCGGGTTCGGGTTCATGGCGACCGCGATGCGCAGCTGGGTCTGCGCCTCCTCCAGCCTGCTCTGCCGTTGCAGCGCGCGGGCCAGGGCGAAGCGGGCGTAGTGGTCGGTCGGGTCGAGTTCCAGGACGCGGAGGAAGGCGGCTTCGGCGCGGCGGAGTTGGGCGGAGCCGAGGTAGGCGCGGCCTGCCAGGAGGTGGACGGACGGGGTGTTCGGCTCGGCCTCCATGACCGGCTCGAGGACGGCGAGGGCGTCCAGCGGGCGGCGTTGGGCCACGAGCTGTTCCGCCTGGCGGAACGCGGCGAAGGTGCTTTCGGCGTCCTGGGTCATGGTCCGCTCAACAGTACGCGCACGCAGCGTGTTCCTCGACCGGCAAGTCGGTGACCAGGCGCTGGGCCGGTCGATTGTCACAGCGTGCCAAGGCAGTGACGGGACAAGCGTCCCGCTAGGCTCGGCAGCGACACGAAGGACGCTTTGTGAGGAGCAGACGTGGCTGTCATCGAGCAGGTCGGCGCGCGCGAGATCCTGGATTCCCGCGGCAACCCCACCGTCGAGGTGGAGGTGGCCCTCGACGACGGCACGCTGGCCCGCGCCGCGGTGCCCTCCGGGGCCTCGACGGGTGAGCACGAGGCCGTCGAGCTGCGCGACGGGGACCCCAACCGGTACCTGGGCAAGGGCGTCGAGAAGGCCGTCACCGCCGTGCTCGACGAGATCGGCCCCGAGCTGGCGGGCATCGACGCGGTCGACCAGCGCATCGTCGACCAGAAGCTCGTCGACCTCGACGGCACGCCCGACAAGTCGCGGCTCGGTGCGAACGCCATCCTCGGCGTGTCGCTCGCCGTCGCCAAGGCCGCGGCCGAGTCCAGCGGGCTGGAGCTGTTCCGCTACCTCGGCGGCCCGAACGCGCACGTGCTGCCCGTGCCGATGCTGAACATCCTCAACGGCGGCTCGCACGCCGACAGCAACGTCGACATCCAGGAGTTCATGATCGCGCCGATCGGCGCGGACTCCTTCCGCGAGGCGCTGCGCTGGGGCGCGGAGGTCTACCACTCGCTCAAGTCGGTGCTGAAGAGCAAGGGCCTGGCGACCGGCCTCGGCGACGAGGGCGGCTTCGCCCCGAACCTGGGCAACAACCGCGAGGCGCTCGACCTGATCGTCGTCGCCATCGAGAAGGCGGGCTACACCGTCGGCCGCGACATCGCGCTGGCCCTCGACGTCGCCGCGACCGAGTTCTTCACCGACGGCGCCTACACCTTCGAGGGCGCGCGCAAGTCCGCCGAGGAGATGTCGGCCTACTACGCCGCCCTCGTCGACGCCTACCCGATGGTCTCCATCGAGGACCCGCTGTCCGAGGACGACTGGGACGGCTGGGTGCGGCTCACCGCCGACCTCGGCGAGCGCGTCCAGCTCGTCGGCGACGACCTGTTCGTCACCAACCCCGACCGGCTCGAGGAGGGCATCGCCCGCCGCGCCGCGAACGCGCTGCTGGTGAAGGTCAACCAGATCGGCACGCTGTCGGAGACCCTCGACGCGGTCACCCTGGCCACCTCGTACGGCTACCGGAGCATGATGAGCCACCGCTCCGGCGAGACCGAGGACACCACCATCGCCGACCTGGCGGTCGCGACCGGCGTCGGCCAGATCAAGACCGGCGCCCCCGCCCGCAGCGAGCGCGTCGCGAAGTACAACCAGCTCCTGCGCATCGAGGAGACCCTCGGCGACGCCGCCCGGTACGCGGGCGACCTCGCCTTCCCCGGTTCTCCGCGGAGTCCTGATGGCGGGCCCGGACCGGTCCCGCGCGCGGCGCCCCGCCGCGCGCGGACCGGTCCGCGGCCTGTCCCAGCGGATCGCCCGGCTCAGCCTGCCGTTCGGGGTCTCCACGACCCGGCGCGCGGCGATCCTCGCGACGGTGGTCTGCGCGCTCGCGCTCAGCGTCGCCGTCCCGCTGCGCACGTACCTGTCGCAGCGCTCGGACGTGGAGATCCAGGAGCAGCGCCAGGCCGAGCTGCGCGCCCAGGTCGACGAGCTGGAGCGCCGCCGCGTCGAGCTGGCCGACCCCGAGCAGGTCAAGGCCGAGGCCCGCGCGCGGCTGCGGTTCGTGATGCCGGGGAGACCCCGTACATGGTGGAGCTGCCCGGCGACTCCGAGCCGGAGGCGCCGACGAAGTCCCTGCCCGACCAGGCGTGGTACCAGAACTTGTGGGAGCAGATGGCGGGATGATCGCCGAAGCCGATATCGCCGTCGTCGCCCAGCAGCTGGGCCGCACCCCGCGCGGGGTCCGCGCGATCGCCGCGCGCTGCCCGAGCGGGCACCCGAGCGTCGTCCAGACCGACCCGCGGCTGCCCGACGGAACCCCGTTCCCCACGCTGTACTACCTGACCTGCCCGCGGCTGAACTCCCTGGTCAGCACCCTGGAGACGACGGGGCTGATGAAGGAGATGACCGACCGGCTCGCCGCCGACGACGCCCTCGCCGCCGCGTACCTGGCCGCGCACGAGTCGTACCTCGCCGAGCGCGACGCCATCGAGCCGCTGGGCACCGGCGTCACCGCGGGCGGCATGCCGACCCGCGTCAAGTGCCTCCACGTCCACGTCGCGCACGCCCTCGCCAAGGGGCCCGGCGTGAATCCGTTCGGTGACGAAGCCCTGGAGCGCCTCGCGGGCGAATGGCCCCTCGGCGACTGCGCGGCTACCGCCGGTGGCGGTGCTTAGGCACCAAGTGCGCGTTACGTGACAACCAGGCGAACCAAAGGGCAACTGGGAACCGACCTTTGGGCGCGGTCCCTGAGATTTTCCCCAGATTCGGTGACTCTCGGCCACATATGAGGCATGGTAGGTGGCCGAAGAGAGTCAGGTCACCCCGAAGAGGTGGCGAACTTGACGAGGGGCGGTTCTGCAAGTGAGTGCCAAGAAGGGCGGACAGCACCGCAAGCGGAGCGACCGCGGGCGTCGGCGCAGCGCCGTCGCAGCCGCGGGCGCGATGCTGCTGGTCCCGGCCGTGGTGGCAGGCGAACCCGCGCCGTGGCTCGCACCCGCTGACGACGTCGCGCTCGCGGGCCACCCCGGTGCGGGCGCGACGGAACTCGACGACCCCAGCACCCTGGGCGCGGACGGCTCGAAGCCGGAGAACGCCAAGATCGGCCCGCAGATCCTCGCCCTCGCCGACAAGCCCGACCTGCTCGCCCTGACCGCGGGGCCGACGGCGGGCTACCCGCGCGGCCCGCTCGGCATCCCGGGCAACATGCTCACCGCGTACATGCGCGCCGCCCAGTCGCTGGCGGCCACCATGCCGAACTGCAAGCTCCAGTGGTCGCTGCTGGCCAGCATCGGCCGCATCGAGTCCGGCCACGCCTACGGCGGCCAGGCCGACGCGAACGGCAACACCGTCCGCCGCATCCTCGGCCCCGAGCTGAACGGCGCGGGCCCGGTCGCGGCCATCGCCGACACCGACGGCGGCCGCTACGACGGCAACACGGTGTGGGACCACGCCGTCGGCCCCATGCAGTTCATCCCGTCCACCTGGGCGGGCTACGCCTCCGACGGCAACGGCGACGGCCAGACCGACCCGAACAACATCTTCGACGCGGCGGTCGGCGCCGGGAAGTACCTCTGCTCCGGCGGCCTCGACCTCTCCGACGGCCAGCAGCGCGCGGTGGCGGTCTTCCGCTACAACAACTCCGACAGCTACGTCCGCACGGTCCTCCTGTGGGCCGACGCGTACGCCCGCGGCGTCCACCCGATGGACCCGACACCGGTCCGCGACATCCCGCAGCCGGTCATCATCCCGCCGTCGAACGGCGAAGAGGGCGAGATCCCGCCCGGCGTGACCCCCACCCAACCGCCGAGCACCCCGCCGTCCGCCACCACGACACGCCCCCGGGCTCGACGACGTCCCCCACGTCCACCACCAGCCCCACGTCGACCACCACGACGACCACCCCACCGTCGTCAACGACGACCACGACCACCACCACGACGACCACCACCCCGTCGTGCGACACCACCACCCCCACGACGACCCCGACCACCACCACCCCCGCCCCCGACGACCCGTGCGCGCCGGAAACCACGACGCCGCAGGCCACGGAGGCCCCGGGCAGCACCACCCCGGTCGACCCCAGCACGGTCCCCACGACCACGACGACCGGCCCGCTGTAACCCAGACCCACCACGCAGGCCCCCGGGGATCCACCCCGAGGGCCTGCGTGTTTCAAATGACGTGATCATCCGGAATCGCGTCCCAGATGATCACACCATCTGGCCTGCGCCCGGTGGCCAAGGTTCCGGATGATCACGCCATCCGGCCCGAATGAGGTGGCGATGGCTCCGGATGATCACGCCATCTGGGCTGCACTCGGTGGCCGCGATTCGGATGGTCGCGCCATCTGAGCTGCGCCGAGTGGCGACGGCTTCGGATGGTCACGTCATCTGGCCGACGGCGGGTGGCGAGGGTTCCGGATGATCGCGTCATCTGGCCTGCGCCCGGCGGCGAGGGTCTGGATGATCGCGTCATTTGGTTTACGGCGAGTGGCGACGGTCCGGATGATCACGCCATTTGATCCGGGCCTGCGGGATGGCCTGAGTGATCACTCGTGATGCGACCTGGTGCTCGTGCGCCGTCTCGGATGATCACGTCACGCGACCTACGTCAGCCCGCGCGGTTTCGGATGATCACGTCATCTGGGATCGCCTGTGCCGGGTTTCGGATGATCAGATCATCTCACTGTCGTTCCGGATGATCGCATCATCTGGAATGAGAGCCGGGGTCGTTCGCGTGATCGCGTCATGTGGGCTGGGCGTTGGGCGACTCAGATGATCGCGTCATTTGGGGCGGGGTGGGGCGCGGCGTGGGCGGGGCGGGGGTGGGGGTGTTCCGTAAGCTGCGGGTATGACCCGGGTTGCGGCGATCGACTGCGGTACGAACTCCATCAGGTTGTTGGTGGCTGACGTGACCACTCGGGAGGACGGGACGCACTGGCTGCGGGACGTGCACCGGGAGATGCGGATCGTGCGGCTCGGGCAAGGGGTCGACGCTACCGGGGTGCTGGCGCCCGAGGCGCTCGAGCGGACGAGGGCCGCCCTTGCCGACTACACCGCGATCCTCCGGCGCAAGGGGGCCGAGAAGGTCCGCATGGTCGCCACCTCCGCCACCCGCGACGCTGCCAACCGGGATGAGTTCTTCAGCATGACCGCTGACCTCCTCGGCGCGCCCGCTGAGGTCATCAGCGGCGACGAGGAAGCCGCGTTGTCCTTCACCGGTGCCGTCGCGGGCCTCGACCCCGACGACGGGCCCTTCCTCGTCGTTGACATCGGTGGCGGGTCGACCGAGCTGGTCCTCGGGTCCTGGGACGGTGCGCACGCCAAGGTCGAGGCCGCGCGGTCCGTTGACATCGGGTGTGTGCGGATCACCGAGCGGGCGTTGCGGTCCGATCCGCCCACCGGTGATGAGGTCGACGCCGCGACCGCGCTCGCGGGCCAGGTGCTCGCGCCTGCGTTCGATGTCGTGCCGGTGGGGCGGGCGCGGACGTGGGTCGGGGTCGCGGGCACGGTCACCACGCTCGGTGCGCTCGCGCTCAAGCTCGACGAGTACGACTCCGATGCGGTGCACCTGAGCAGGCTCAGCAAGGCCGACATCGCCGATCTCGCCGAGCACCTCCTCACCTCCACCCACGACCAGCGCGCCGCCAACCCGGTGATCCACCCCGGCCGCGTCGACGTCATCGGCGGCGGCGCGGTGATCCTCCGCGCGCTCGCCGACCGGTTGTTCGCGGAGACCCCCGTGGAGGACCTGGTCGTGTCCGAGCACGACATCCTCGACGGGATCGCGCTCTCGCTCGCGTAGGGCCTCACACGATCGGGTTGACGGGCTTGGCGTGTGCGGGGCGGGCGTGCCACGTTGCCAAGGTCGGCTCGTTCCCGAGGTCGAGGAGTCCGCGTGAGGCGTGCCCGGGCTGTCGTTGTTCCCGTTGTCGTCGCCCTGGCTGCCGCGGTGCCCGCGGTGTCCGCGGAGGCGGCGCCGCTCGTCGAGTACTCGGTGCTGTTGCGGGACGGGGCCGATCCGGCGGCCGTCGTGGCGGCGGTCGAGGGGGCGGGTGGGAAGGTGGTGAGCGCCAACGCCGCCGCGGGGTTGGTGACCGCCAGCGCGCCGGAGACGGCGAAGTCCACTTTGGATCAGACCCCGGGCGTGGAAGCCGTGGCGCGCAGCAGGCCGATCGGGCGGTCACCGCGGGCGGTGGAGCTGCGGGTGGTCGAGCGGGAGCACCACGCCGACCGGGCCGGGAGCAAGCCGCGGCCGGGGCCGACGGGCATGGACCCGCTCGACGTCAAGCTCTGGGGCTCACCGCCGTGCGCTCGCACCTCGCGCGGACCGAGCAGCCGGGGGACAAGCGCGTCCGGGTCGGTGTGCTCGACACCGGCGTCGACGGGAGCCACCCCGACATCGCGCCCAACTTCGACAAGGCGCGGTCGCGCAACTTCACCCGCGACCTCCCCGTCGACGACAACGGCGTGACCATCGACGGGCCCTGCGAGCACCGCGGGTGCGTCGACCCCGCCGACGTCGACGAGAACGGGCACGGCACGCACGTCGCCGCGACCATCGCCGCGCCCGCCGACGGGTTCGGGATCTCCGGTGTCGCGCCGAACGTGTCCATCGTGAACATCCGGGGTGGGCAGGACTCCGGCTACTTCTTCCTGCAGCCCGTCATCGACGCCATCACCTACGCCGGTGACGCGGGCATCGACGTGCTCAACATGTCCTTCTACGTCGACCCGTGGCTGTTCAACTGCGAGAACAACTCCGCCGACACCCCCGACCAGCGCATCCAGCAGCGCATCACCATCCGCGCGGTCCGGCGCGCGGTCGCCTACGCGCACCACCGCGGCGTCACGCAGATCGTCTCGATGGGCAACAACCACACCGACCTCGGCAAACCGCTGCCCGACGCCGACAGCCCGAACTTCCCGCCCGGCAGCGAGCGCGAGCGCGAGATCGACAACGCGACCTGCTTCAGCCTGCCCATCGAGACCGACCACGCGATCGGCGTCGCCGCGGTCGGCCCGACGATGGCCAAGGCCGATTACAGCAACCACGGCTCCGAGCGCGTCTCGGTGACCGCCCCCGGCGGCTACTTCCGCGACGGCAAGGGCACGAGCTGGTACCGCACCAACGAGAACCTGGTCCTGTCCGCCTACCCCCGCGAGGTGGCCCTCAGCGAGGGCGCGATCACCCCGGCGGCGACATCACCGCCGAGGGCACCGCGCTGGGCGTGCGGAAGGCGTGCAAGCCGAACGGGACGTGCGGGTACTACCAGTACCTCCAGGGCACCTCGATGGCCGCCCCGCACGCCTCCGGCGTCGCCGCGCTGATCGTCAGCGAGTTCGGCGAGCACCGGCCCGGCGAGGTCCGCATGGACCCCGCCGCCGTCCGCCGCGTCCTGGAGACCACCGCGGCCCCGCTGGCCTGCCCGATCCCCCGACGGTCGACTACACCGCGATCGACCGCCCCGCCGAGTACAACGCCACCTGCACCGGCACGAAGGACCTCAACTCCTTCCACGGCCACGGCATCGTCGACGCGTGGAACGCGGTCACCCGGGGCAAGCCCTAGGACGACGCCCGCACGAACGCGGCGAGGTCCTTGGACTGCTGGACCCGCGACGGCTCGTGCACGTACATCATGTGGCCCGCCGGGTAGTACTTGACCTCGATGTTCCCGCGCAGCTCCGCCGGGATCGCCAGGTGCGCCAGCGAGTGCTCCGTCGCGAAGTACGGCGTCGCGCCGTCGGTGTAGCCCGACGCGACGTGGACCTTCAGGTGCGGGTTGGCGCGCATCGCGGCGGCGAGCCGGTCGGTCACGGTGACGTGGGAGTTCTCGAACTCCTTGTACGACCACGCCTTGTGCGCGTCGACGCTGAGCACCTCGTACGCCAAGTCGTTGGTGTACTCCAGTTCCGCGCGCAGGTAGTGGTTGATCGCGGCCGTGTACGCGCCCGTGATCGCCGCGGCGGCGGGGTCGTCGACCGCGTTCTCCTTGGCGTAGTCGTGGGCCCAGCCGGTGAAGCGGCCGTCGAGCCTGCCGACCGTGCGGCGCTGGGGCCGCAGGACCTCGGCGAAGAACCGCATGTGCTCGATGCGCAGGTCGACCCGGTCGACGTAGTCCTCGGTGAGGCCGGTCAGCGCGGCGACCTTCGCCACCGCCGCCGCGCGCTCCTCAGTGGACAGACGGGCGCCCTGGGCGAGCGCCCACTGGTAGTCCTTCGCCGCGAACTCCTCGGCCTCGGCGAGGACGTCGGCCAGCGCGCGGTCGCCGTGCAGGCCGTGGTGGTGGGCGATCGCCGCGTACGACGGGAGGAACAGCGCGTACGGCAGGTCGTTGCCCTCGTCGAAGCTCAGCGTGCGGAAGTCCAGCACCGACGAGATCAGCATGAGCCCGTTGAGGTACATCCCGTGCCGCTGCTGCAGGTGCAGCGCCAGCCCGCCCGCGCGGGTGGTGCCGTACGACTCGCCCGCCAGGAACTTCGGGGACAGCCAGCGGCCGTTGCGGGTCGTCCAGAGCCGGATGACCTCGCCGACGGATTCCAGGTCGCCCTTGAAGCCCAGGTGGTCCTCGGCGCCCTCGCCGTTGACCGGGCGGGTGTAGCCGGTCGACATGGGGTCGATGAACACCAGGTCGCTGTGCGCGAGCAGGGACTCGGCGTTGTCGGCCAGCCCGTACGGCGGCTTGGCCAGCTCGTCCGCGTCGCCGGACAGGACGCGGCGGGGACCGAGGACGCCCAGGTGCAGCCAGGTGCTCGACGAGCCGGGACCGCCGTTGAACGCGAAGGTCACCGGGCGGGTCGCCGGGTCGGCGTCGTCGAGGGTGTAGGCGGTGGTGAACACCGACGCCTTCGGCACGTGGCTGAACTTGCCGTCGGTGGTCACCTCCTGGCGGACGACGACCCGGCCGGTGGTCGCGGTGTACTTCAGCTTCCGCCTGCCGACGGCGAGCACGTGCTGGGTGGTGACCTGGTCGTCGACGGGCTCCGGGACGGCGTCCGGGGTGCGCTGGTCGGCCCTGTTCTCCTGGGCGGGGTCGCTGGATGGCATGCCGCCGACATTACGTGCCCCGCCCACGGGGTAGCTTCCGGTCATGTCCATGGCTGACCTCGACCGGCGCGTCGCGGACTGCCGCGCGTGCCCGCGCCTGGTCGCCTGGCGCGAGGAGGTCGCCAGGGTCAAGCGCGCCGCGTTCCGGGACGAGACCTACTGGGGCCGCCCGGTGCCCGGGTTCGGCCCGGCCGACGCGCGGCTGGCGATCGTCGGGCTCGCCCCGCGGCGCACGGGGCCAACCGCACCGGCCGGATGTTCACCGGCGACCGCTCCGGCGACGTCCTCTACGCCGCCCTGCACGCCGTCGGCCTGGCGTCGCAGCCGACGTCGCGGCACATCGGGGACGGCCTGGAGCTGCGGGAGACCCGGATCACCGCGCCGGTGAAGTGCGCGCCGCCCGCGAACAAGCCGACCCCGCGGAGCGCGACACCTGCCGCCCGTGGCTGGAGCAGGAGCTGGCGCTGCTGCGCCCGACCCTGCGCGCGGTGGTGGTGCTCGGCGCGTTCGGCTGGCAGGCGCTGCTGCCGCTGCTCGGGGTGGCGTGGCGGGTGCCGGTGCCCCGCCCGGTGTTCGGCCACGGCGTTCAGCACACCCTCGATGCTCTCGACGGCGGGCCGCCGCTGCGCGTGTTCGGCTGCTTCCACGTGAGCCAGCAGAACACCTTCACCGGCAAACTGACGCCCGCCATGGTGGAGGACGTGCTCACCGCGGCGCGCGAAGCGGCCGGGATCGCGCAATCCTGAGAATTCGTCAATTAAGCGGAAAACCGACCGGCCGGAATGGCGGCGGCTGGACCCCGGCTCGGCCGTGTGGCATGATCCGCAATGTGACGCGCGGGCGGGCCGGAATGCTATTGGGGCTCGCCGTGGTCGTCCTCTGGTCGGCAATTGCCGCCGTCATCTCCGCATTGGTCGTGCTGCGCCTCAGCGACGGCGGCTGGCTGCCGTCGCTGCTGGTCGGCCTGGGTGTGGCGCTGGCCGTCGCGGCGGCGGCGGAACCGCTGGTCGGCGGCCCGGCCCGGCGGCGGGCCTGCCGCCCGGCGGCGCGCCGCCGGGCGGTCCGGACCAGCAGGCCCGCGGCCCGCGCGCCGCGCGCGGTGCCCCGGTCGCGGCCCTAGCGGGCGCGCGACCACGGGCCCACCGGCTTGGCCACGAGGTGGGCGATGCGGTCTTCCAGGAAGTCCTTGGTCTGGCTCGCGCTGTAGGCGACCTCGGCGGTCGCGGTCAGCCGCTCGGCGAACTCGCCGATGCGCGGTGAGCCGTCCCGGACGATGTAGTCCGCGCCCGCGTTCTCCACGTAGACGATCGTCGAGCCCTCCAGGGCCATGACGACGAACGGGCCCCAGAGCCCGCGGTGCACGCCGACCTCGTAGGGGATCACCCGGATGTCGATGTTGCGCCGGTCGGACAGGTGCCGCAGGTGGCGGAGCTGCTCGCGCATGACCTGCGGGCCGCCGACCATGCGGTGCAGCGCGCCCTCGTCGATCAGGAAGGACAGCTCCGGGCCGGGGTCCTCGTGCAGGATGGCCTGCCGGTCGACGCGGGCGGCGATGAGCTGGTCGAGCTTCTCGCCCTCGTGCGCGGCGCCGAGCAGGGCCCGGGCGTAGCCGGGGTCTGGAGCAGGCCGGGCACCAGGTACGGGTGCACGTGCCGGATCGCGATGGCGGAATCCTCGTAGGACAGCAGCGTCTGGTACTCCGGGCTGAGCACCTTGCGGTACTTGGCGTACCACGACGGGCGCCGGGACTCCCTGGCCATGACCAGCAGTTCCTCGGCGACGTCGTCGGCGGTGCCGTAGACGGCGAGCAGGGCCTTGGTGTCCGAGGTCGAGATGCCCACGGAGGCGTTCTCGATGCGGAGGAGCTTCGACAGCGACCAGTCGACCGCCCGGGCCGCCTCCGCCTGGGTGAGCCCGACCCGCTCCCGTTCGACACGCAGCGTGTCGCCGAGTCTCCTGCGCTGGACCTTCGGATCGGGCTGCCTTCGTCGGGCCATAACGTCCTCCGCTGGGTGGGGAGCGTGTCTCACCTGATCTGGTGATCATCCGTGCGGCTGAATGATCGACTATAGGTCGCCATGTGGCAGGTCGCCACACGGCTGGGGGAACCTAGCACGCGCTGGCCAGCGGATTCACCCGTTCGCGAGGAAAGTTCGGCCGTACCACGGTCGGGCGCTGCTAAGCGTGCCTCTTGGTAACTGTGAGTGAACGTGATCGGCGTCCGGCATACGGCCGATCATCCGCACCCGGGCAGCGGATTCAGCCCTTAACGGGGAGCCGGAATAATCGGCGCGGTTATGACAGGAACTCGACCAGCTATAGGGGGAGCGGTGTCCGCTGCCAGAAGCGAATGGCGCAGAAGCAGGCGCAGTGTGAATAACGACTGCGTGGAACTGCGCACCGGCGCGGGCCGGGTCCGCATCCGCGACTCGAAGAATCCCGGCCGGATTCTGGACATTTCCCCGCGGTCGGCGCGTGCTTCGTGGCCTACGTGAAGGGCGCGGCCGTGTCCTGATCGCGACCGCACGGGCCCGCGTGCGTGGCATGCTGCCTGGCATGCGGTCGTCCGGCATTCCGTCCCGCCGCGGCGTGGTGGTGGCCGTGGCCGCGCTGTTCGCGGTCGCGGTGGCCGCGGCGCGGGGCGGCTCGGCGATCCCCTCCGGACCCGACGCGCTCTGGGGGTACGACCCGGCCGCCGAACCCCTCCGGAGAGCGCGGAGGCCGTGGCGGACACCGACTCCCTGCTCGACGTCATCGGCGGCGTCGGCACCGGCCTGCTCCTCGCCGCCGTCGCCCTGCTCGTGCTGCTCGGCGCCGCGGGCGTGCTGGCGTCGGTGGGCCTGCGGGGCTGCGCCGCGCGCGCCGCCCGTCCACCCCGGTGCGCGCGCCCGCGGGCGAGGACGCCGCCGACGGGGAGGTCCTGCGCGCCGCGGTCCGGGCGGGCGCGGTCGACCTGACCGCGCGGCCCTCCGGACCGCCGGGCGACGCCGTCGTCGCCGCGTGGCTCGTGCTGGAGTCCGCCGCCGCCTCGTGCGGCACCCGCCGCGCGCCCGCCGAGACCGCCTCGGAGTTCACCGCCCGCGTGCTCACCGAGCACGCCGTCGACGCGCGCGCCCTGGCCGACCTGCGCTCGCGCTACCACCGCGCGCGGTTCGCCGGGCAGGCCACCGACGCCGACGCCGCCGCCGCGCGGGCAGCGCTCGCGCGCATCGAGGAAACCCTGGCATGAGCACGCTGCGGGTCGTCGTCCTCGCGGTGCTCGCCGGTGCCGCGATGACCGGTCTGTCGCTGTGGCCGGGCGGCGTCCCGGTGTTCTGGGCGGTCGCGCTCGGCCTGCCGGTGGCCGCGCTGACCGCGCTCGGCGCCCGGCTGTCCGGCCCGCTCGAACCACTGTGGACGGCCGTGCCCGGCGGCCCGGCCGCGCCCGCGCAGCACCAGGCGGCCACCCTCGCCGCCCGGCTCGCCGAGGCCGCGGCCGATCCCCACCGCTTCACCACCCGCGTCCAACCGCGACTGCGCCGGATCGCGCTCGACCGCTTGCGCGAGCGCTGGCCCGACCTGTCCGATGTGGACGACCCGAGGGTGGTGGCCGCGCTGGGCGGGGAACACGCCCTGCTCACCGCCGACGCGCCGCCGACGCCACGAGCGCTGGCGGCGCTGCTCGACCGACTGGAGGAAGCGTGACGACGTCCATAGTGGACATCGCAGACACCGGGGCCAGGGTGCGCGCCGCGGTGGGCACTGCCGTGGTGGGCCGCGAGCGCACGGTCCGGCTGGCCGTCGCCGCGGTGCTCGCGGGCGGCCACGTGCTGCTGGAGGACGTCCCCGGCCTGGGCAAGACGCTCATGGCCCGCGGCATCGCCGCCGCGCTCGGCCTCGACTTCGCCCGCGTCCAGTGCACCCCCGACCAGCAGCCCGCCGACCTCACCGGCTCGTTCCTGTTCGACCCGGTGACCCGCGAGTTCACCTTCCGCCCCGGCCCGGTGTTCACCGGCCTGCTGCTCGCCGACGAGATCAACCGCACCCCGCCGAAGACCCAGTCCGCGCTGCTGGAGGCCATGCAGGAGCGGCAGGTCACCGTCGAGGGGCGCACGTTCCCGCTCCAGCGCCCGTTCCACGTGCTGGCCACCGCGAACCCGATCGAGTACGAGGGCACCTACCCGCTGCCCGAGGCGCAGCTCGACCGGTTCCTGCTGCGCCTGGACGTCGGCTACCCGCCCGTCGAGGACGAGGTCGAGGTGCTGCGCCGCAGGCTCGCCCGGCAGACCGAGGACGCCGTCGTCGAGCGGGTCGTCGACGCCGAGGCGCTGCTCGCCCTGCAGCGCGGCATCGAGCAGGTGCCGGTCGACGACGACGTCCTGCGCTACTGCGTCGACCTCGCCCGCGCCACCCGCGCCCACCCCGCCGTCGAGGTCGGCGCGTCCCCGCGCGGCTCGCAGGCCCTGCTGCTGGTCGCCCGCGCGCTCGCGGTGCTCGACGGGCGCGGGTTCGTGCTGCCGGAGGACGTCAAGGAGTGCGCGGTCCCGGCGCTGGCGCACCGGCTGACCCTGCGCGCGGAGACCTGGAGCTCCGGGGTGACCGCCGAGCAGGTGGTCACCGACCTGCTCGCCGCCGTGCCCGGCCCGCCGAGCGCCCGGTCGTGACCAACCGCGTCCTGGAGTGGGTGCGGGCGCGGCAGAGCGCCCGGGCGGAGGGCTGGCGGCGCACCGACGCGCTGTTCCGCGGCGCCGTCGGCGGGGTCGGGCTGGTGGCGGCGGGGGTCGTCGCGCACCGGGTCGACCTGGTGCTGCTCGCCGGGCCGCTGCTGATCGGCACCGCGTTGGCGTTGGCCGTGCCCGCGGGCCGGGTGCCGGTCGTGCGCGGGGAGGCTGCCGCGGGTGGTCGACCCCGGCGACGCGGCGACGTTGTCCCTCGAGGTCGACGCCGACCCCGGGGTCGAGTTCGTCGCCCTGCGCCTGCCGGTCCCGGACGCGCCCGGCGCCGGTCCCGTGCACCTGCTGCCTCCCGCGCCGCGCTACGCGACCCGGCTGCGGTGGGACGCGTGGGGCGAGGGCGTCGACGTCCGTCCCGACCACCTCGCGGCGAGCCGGGACGCGCTGCTGATCAGCGGCCCCGTCACCGGTCCGGAGGGCCGCCGGACCGTCCTGCCCGCCGCCGAGCCCGCGCCGCCGGGCCCGCTGCCGCCGCGCGCCGCCGGGCTGGTCGGCGTGCACCGCTCCCGGCGCCCGGGGAGGGCACCGAGCACCGGTCGGTCCGCCCGTTCCAGCCCGGCGACCGTGTCCGCCGCGTCGACTGGCGGGTGACGCTGCGCGCGGGGGCGTCGACGGGACTGCCCCTGGGGTCCCTGCACGTGCGCGAGCGCCACGCCGAGGCCGACGCCGACCTGCTCCTGGCCATCGACTCGCGGGTGGACGTTGGCAGCGACGTGGGGGAGTGGTCGACCCCGGCGGAGGGGGTGGCGGTCCGCCCGGGTGGCAGCCTCGACACCGCCGTCCGGACCGCCGTCGCCCTGGCCGCGGGGTACCTGCGCCAAGGGGACAGGGTCGGGCTGATCGACCTCGGGCGGCCCCAGCTCGGCGTCCCCCGGGCGTCGGCCGAAGGCACCTCCTGCGCATCCGGCACCAGCTCGTCGCCTGCACGCGGTCCGCGGGCTGGGCGCCCCGCCCGGTGCTGCGCCCCCAGCAGACGCCGCCGGGCGCGGTCGTCGTCGCCCTGACCCCGCTGCTGGACGACGCGGTGGTCGACTGCCTGGTCCGCGCCGCCCGCCGGTCGGTGCCGGTGGTCGCCGTCGACGTCCTCCCCGACGACCTGGTCCCGGACCGGGAGACGGAGTGGGGCGGCGTGGCCCTGCGGATGATCCGCGCCGAGCACCGCGCCCGGAAGGCCGCGCTGCGCGCGCAGGGGTCCCGGTCGTCTCGGGCGACGCGGGCCTGGCGGACGCGCTGCGGCGGATCAGGAGGCGGCGGTGAGCGACGCGCTCGACGTCGGGCGGGGTGTCTCGGCGCTCTGGCTGCGGGCCGGGATCGGGGTGGCCGCGGCGGGCGTCGTGGCCGACCTCGTCCTCATCGACGCCCCCGGGCCCACCGAGTGGGTCGCGGCGGTGCTCGGGGTGCTGTGCGTGCTGCTGCCCGCGTCGCCGGTCGCGCTGCTGCTGATCCTGCTGGCGGCGTCCGCGGCGGCGTTGGGCGCTGACGAGCCCTTCTCGGCGGGGGTGCTGGTGCTGATCCCGCTGATCCACCTCCTCCACCTCGCCTCGGCGCTCGCGGCCGTGCTGCCGCGGGGGCTCGGGTGGACCCGCGGGCGCTGGTCGGGCCCGCGCGCAGGGCGCTCGCGGTCCAAGGCGGAGTGGGTCTCATTGTGATCGTCGCGACTTTTCTGCCGAGTGGTCGGACGGCGCCCGCAGTGGAATTGGTCGCATTACTCTCGAGCTCCGCCATAGCACTGGCGGTAATCCTTCTTGAACGATCCCGCAGGTGACAGGGATCCGCGTCACACCTGCGGAAACGTCCCGCGCGACCCCCGTCACACCAAGGAGGGGCTGCCTCGCGGGCGGACAAAACCAGTGCCACCATTGACGCATGGCGCGAACAAAGTCGGAGCCGACCCGAATCCTCATCCTGGGTGGCGGTTACGTCGGGCTGTACACGGCCCTGGGGCTCCAGCGCAAGCTGCGGTCCGGCGAGGCATCGGTGACGGTGATCGACCCGCAGCCGCACATGACCTACCAGCCGTTCCTGCCCGAGGCCGCCGCGGGCGCGATCGAGCCGAGGCACGTGGTCGTGCCGCTGCGCCGGACGCTGAAGCGCTGCCACGTCATCACCGCGCGCGCCACCAAGATCGAGCACGCCCGCAAGGTCGTGACGATCGAGGCGGGCGACGGCCACCTCGAGGAACTGGGCTACGACGTCCTCGTCATCGCCCTGGGCTCGGTGGCCCGGCTCCTGCCGATCCCCGGCCTGATCGAGCACGGCGTCGCCTTCAAGACCATCGGCGAGGCCATCTACCTGCGCAACCACGTGCTGACCAAACTGGATCAGGCCGACAGCACCCTCGACCCCGACCTGCGCCGCAAGCTGCTGACCTTCACCTTCGTCGGCGGCGGGTTCGCGGGCATCGAGGCGCTCGGCGAGCTGGAGGACATGGCCCGGTTCGCCACCCAGTACTACAAGAACATCTCGCCCGACGACCTGCGCTTCGTGCTGGTCGAGGCGGCCGGGCGGGTGCTGCCGGAGGTCCGCGAGAGCCTCGGCGTCTACACCGTGATGCAGCTCGAGAAGCGCGGCATCGAGGTGTACCTGTCCACTCTCGCCAAGTCGTTCGAGAACGGGCACGTCGTGCTCTCCGACGGCACCGAGTTCGACAGCGACACCATCGTGTGGACCGCGGGCGTCAAGTCGAACCCCGTGCTCGCCAACTCCGACCTGCCGCTGACCAAGCAGGGCAGGCTGCGGGCCAGCGCGTCGATGCGGGTCGAGGGCCTGCCGGACGCGTGGACCGCGGGCGACTGCGCCGCCGTCCCCGACCTCTCGCGCACCCCGGACGACCCGACCGCGATCTGCGCGCCCAACGCGCAGAACGCCGTGCGCCAGGCGCGGCTGCTGGCGAAGAACATCGTCAAGGCGATGCGGGGCGGCGAGCCGAAGGACTACTACCACAAGAACCTCGGTTCGGTGGCCAGCCTCGGGTTGCACAAGGGCGTCGGCGACATCATGAACTTCAAGGCCAAGGGCTTCATCGCCTGGTCGATGCACCGCGCGTACCATGTCAAGGCCATGCCGACGTTCAACCGCAAGGTCCGGATCACCCTGGACTGGTTAACGGGCGGCCTTTTCCGGCGCGAAGTGATCTCCATGGGCCAGATCAACGACCCGAAGGCGGAGTTCGCTCGGGTGTCCAAGGGCTGACGGCAAACGGCTCAAAGTGACTGGGCCAGCCGGAGGGAAACCGCGGAAACCCATCCCGAGCTGCGCTATCGCGCCTTAGGCTGCGGCTGCCCCCGTAGCCCAACAGGCAGAGGCAGCCCCCTTAAAAGGGGTGGAGTGCCGGTTCGAATCCGGTCGGGGGCACCACGTCCGAGCACGTCAACCGGCGGCGGCGCAAGGGAATCGCGCCGCCGCCGCGGCATGTCTCCTGTGGATGTGCTCCCTTTCTGGCAGTGATTGTCAAGTGCGATCCGGTGGCGATCGACCGCGAGAACCGACCTGTTGGTCCTTTTCGGAACAGACCGGTCGGTAGGCGGCATTTTCGCGAAAGTCCACTGTGGATATCCAACCGGCAACCGGACCGGCACTCTAAGCTGCGGGGGTGGCGGAGTACCGGATCGATGACCTGGCCCGCGCGGCGGGCACCTCGGTGCGCAACGTGCGCGTCTACCAGGACCGCGAGCTGCTGCCGCCGCCCGCGCGCCGGGGGCGCACGGCGATCTACAGCGACGCGCACCTGTCCCGGCTGCGGCTGATCCTCACCATGCTCGAGCGCGGCTACGCGTTCGCGCAGATCAAGGAGATGCTGGACGCCTGGCAGGCGGGCCACTCGCTGGCCGACGTGCTCGGCCTGGAGGAGGCGACGGGCGCGGCGTGGTCGCACGAGCAGCCCGCGGTCATCCGCATGGCCGACCTGGTCCGCATGTTCGGCGCCCAGATCACCCCGTCGAACATCCGCCGGGCGCTGGAGCTGCGCGTCCTGGAGCGGCACGGCGCGCACTTCGTCGCCCCGAGCCCCAAGCTGCTCGACGCGGGCCGCGAGCTGGTCACCCTGGGCGTGCCGCTGTCCGAGGCGCTGAAGCTGGCCGCCGAGCTGCAGGTGGAGACCGACCGGATCACCGGGCTGCTGGTCGGCATGGTCCGCCAGTACGTGCTCGACCCGAAGGGGCCGGACTGGCTGCCCAGCGGCGAGGAGTTGCCGCACTACGCCGACGTCATCTCCCGGCTGCACCCGCTGGTCATGTCGGCCCTGTCGGCGGCGGTGGACCGTTCGGCCCAGCGGGTGATTCCGCAGGTCATGGGGGATCGGCTGGTCGCGATGGTGGAGAAGGCCAAGGCCAAGCGCTAGCTCTTGCAAGCTGACAATGACCGTTGTAACGTTCGCCATTGGCACGTAACACGGACTTCATCCGCCCCGCGCGGACGGTGTCCCGACGCCCCTTCCTTAAGGAGACGCCGATGGCCACCGCACCGCTGCGGTTCCCCCAGCGCGGCGCCGCCGTCCGGGCGCGCACCGTGCGCTCCGGCGACGTCGAGCTGGCCGTCTTCGAGCAGGGCGACCCCGCCGCGCCCACCGTCCTGCTGGTCCACGGCTACCCCGACACCCACCGCATGTGGGACGGTGTCGCCGCGCGGCTCGCCGAGGACTACCACGTCGTGCGTTACGACGTGCGCGGCGCGGGCGCCTCCAGCGCCCCCGCGGGCGCGCCGCCTACCGCACCGAGCGGCTGGCCGAGGACCTGTTCGCCGTCCTCGACGCCGTCACCGACCGGCCCGCGCACGTCGTGGCCCACGACTGGGGCTCCATCCAGGCGTGGGAGGCCGTCACCGACCCGGCCGCGCCCTCGCGCATCGCCTCCTACACCTCCATCTCCGGCCCGTGCCTGGACCACGTCGCGCACTGGATGCGCCGCAGGCTGACCCGCCCCACCCCGGCCAACCTGCGCGCGGTCGCCGAGCAGCTCGCGCACTCCTGGTACATCGCCCTGTTCCACGTCCCCGTGCTGCCCGGCCTGGTCTGGCGCGCGCTGATCGGCCCGCGCTGGGCCGAGCTGCTGGAGCGCGTCGAGGGCGTGCCCGCGGTGCCCGGCCACCCGGTCGCCACCATCGGCGCCGACGCCGCCCGCGGCGTGCAGCTCTACCGGGCCAACTTCCTCACCCGCTTCCGCCGCCCGCGCCGCGCCCACCGCGGTGCCGGTGCAGGTGCTCATCCCGACCCGCGACCACTTCGTCACCGCCGCGCTGGCCGATGACCTGGAGCGCTGGGTGCCGAAGCTGTGGCGGCGCAAGCTGGTCGCCGGGCACTGGGCGCCCGTCTCGCACCCGGACGCCATCGCCCGGATGGTCGAGGAGTTCGTCGAGCACGTCGGCGGGCAGCCGTCGACCCGCGGCCTCCAGCGCGCCAAGTCCGGCGCGGTCGGCTTCACCGGGCAGCTCGTCGTCGTGACCGGCGCGGGCAGCGGCATCGGGAAGGCCACCGCGCAAGCGTTTGCCGCGGCGGGCGCCGAGGTCGTGGTCGCCGACATCGACGCGACGTCGGCCAAGCGCACGGCCGCCGAGATCGGGCCCGCCGCGTACCCGTACGCCGTCGACGTCTCCGACGAGGAGGCCATGACGGCCTTCGCCGAGGAGGTCGCCGCCGAGCACGGCGTGCCCGACGTCGTGGTCAACAACGCCGGGATCGGCCTCGCGGGCAGCTTCCTCGACACCACCGCCGAGGACTGGCGGCGGGTGCTCGACGTCAACCTCCTCGGCGTCGTCCACGGCTGCCGCGCGTTCGGCGCGCTGATGGCCGAGTCCGCCGAGGGCGGCCACATCGTCAACATCAGCTCCGCGGCGGCCTACACCCCGAGCCGGACCCTGTCGGCGTACGCGTCGAGCAAGGCGGCGGTGCTGATGCTGTCCGACTGCCTGCGCGCCGAACTGGCCGACAAGGGCATCGGCGTGACCGCGGTGTGCCCCGGGATCGTGGCCACCGACATCACCAACACGACCCGCTTCGCCGGGGCCGACGCCCTCGACCAGCAGCGGTTGCGCCGCAAGGCCACCGCGACCTACGCCAAGCGCGGCTTCGGCCCGGAGAAGGTCGCCGCCGAGATCGTGCGCGCGGTCCGGTCGGGCATCCCCGTGCTGCCGGTGACCCCGGAGGCCCGCGCCGCGCGCGTGGTGTCCCGGTTCGCGCCCGGCGTGATGCGCAGGCTCGCCCGCGTCGACGTGGTCCGCTGAGGAGGTCCCCCGATGTCCGACGACAACCTCGTCCTGCACGCCCGCGACGTCCGGTTCGACTGGTCGGCCGTGCCGATCCACTGGGTGCCCGGCGACCCCGTCACCACGCACGCCATGAACACGCTGCACCTCATCCTGCCCGAGGGCGAGCGGTGGTTCGTCCAGGTCTTCGGCCAGGCGCTGCCGCACATCCGCGACGCGAAGCTGCGCGAGGACGTGCTGGGCTTCATCGGCCAGGAGGCCATGCACGCCCAGGCCCACGACGGCGCGGCCGAGCACCTGGCGGCGCTCGGCGTCGACCCGCGGCCGTTCATCGCCCAGATCGAGTGGCTGTTCCGCAGGCTGCTCGGCGACCGCGACGGCACCGAGGAGCAGCGCCACCAGTGGCTGCTGGAGCGGCTGTCGGTGATCGCCGCGATCGAGCACTTCACCGCGGTCCTCGGCCAGTGGATCCTCGACTCCGCCGCGCTGGACGACGCCGGCGCCGACCCGACCATGCTGGACCTGCTGCGCTGGCACGGGGCCGAGGAGGTCGAGCACCGCAGCGTCGCCTACGACGTCTACATGCACCTCGACGGCCGCTACCTGCGCAGGGTCCGCACGATGGTGGTCGTCTTCCCGGTGCTGGCGTGGCTGTTCATCCGGTCGACGCGCTGGCTGATGGCGCACGACCCGACCCGACCCGGCAAGCCCCGCCTGCGCGACTACTTCCGGGCCGCCCGCGCGGGCAGGCTGCCGAGCCTGCGCCAGCTCCTGCCCGCGGTGTGGCGGTACCTGCCGCGCGGCTACCACCCCAGCCAGGAGGGCGACACCGCGCAGGCCGTGGCGTACCTCGCCGCCTCGCCCGCGGCCCGGGCCGCGTCGTGACGACCGTGGTCACCCCGCCGCCCGACCTCTACGGGCGCCCGCGCCCGGACCGGCTGTTCGGCGCGCTGGTGCCGGTCGTCGAGGCGTACCGGCGGCTGTCGCTGCGCAGCGCCAAGGGCCAGCCGCCCGCGCGGCCGGTCGACCGGGACTTGCGCGTGGTCGTGCGGTCGGTCGTCGCGGAGGCCGAGGGCGTCGTGTCGCTGGTGCTGGCGGACCCGTCCGGGGCGCGGCTGCCCGCGTGGCGGCCGGGGTGCCACGTCGACGTGGTGCTGCCGTCGGGGACCGTGCGGCAGTACTCGCTCTGCGGGGAGCCCGCCGACCTGCGGACGTACCGGATCGCGGTGCGCCTGGTCGGGTCCGGGTCCGCCGAGGCGCACGGGCTGGAGCCGGGGACGCCGCTGGTGCTGCGCGGACCGCGCAACGCCTTCCCGTTCGTCGGTCACGGGCCTTGCCTGTTCATCGCGGGCGGCATCGGGATCACCCCGATCCTGCCGATGGTCCGCCACGCGGCGGCCCGCGGCGCCGACTGGCGGCTCGTCTACACAGGACGGTCGCGGGCGGCGCTGCCGTTCCTCGACGAGCTGGCCTCCTTGCGCACCACCGACCGCGTCGAGGTCCGCACCGACGACGAGCACGGCCTGCCGACCGCGGCTGACCTGCTGGGGCGCGCGCCGTCCGGGGCCGCGGTGTACGTCTGCGGGCCGGTGCCGGTGATCGAGCTGGTCAAGGCCGCGTGGCCGGGCCGGTTCCACGCCGAGCGCTTCTCCCCGCCGCCGGTCGTCGACGGGTCGCCGTTCGAGCTGCAGCTCGGCGCGGGCGGGCCGGTCGTGCCGGTGGGGGCCGACGAGTCGGCGCTGGAGGCGCTGCGCCGGGCGCGGCCCGACGTCGCCTACTCGTGCAGGCAGGGGTTCTGCGGGACCTGCAAGGTGCGGGTGCTGTCCGGGGCGGTCGAGCACCGCGGCCGGGCTCTGTCCGAAGAGGACACCATGCTGGTGTGCGTGTCCCGAGCCGCGGGCGACCGCGTCGTCCTGGATGTGTGAGAGGGAGCCATGACGAAGATCGAGGTCAGCTACGACCGCCGCGGGTCCGGCGAGCCCCTGGTGCTGCTGCACGGCATCGGCCACCGCTGGCAGGCGTGGGAGCCGGTCATCGACCGGCTCGCCGAGCACCACGACGTGATCTCCCTGGACCTGTTCGGCTTCGGCGCGTCCCCGATGCTGCCCGCCGAGCACAAGTACACGGTGCCGGTCGCGGTCGAGGTGCTCGCGGAGGTGTTCGAGGACCTGGGTGCGGTCCGGCCGCACATCGCGGGCAACTCCCTCGGCGGCATGCTCGCGCTGGAACTGGCCTCCCGCGACCTCGTCCGCTCGGTGACGGCGCTGTCCCCGGCGGGCTTCTGGACCGCCCGCGACCGCGCGTACGCGATCCGGGCGCTGAGCGGCATCCGGATGATCGCCCGGCTCAAGCCGTCGGTGCAGCGGGCGCTGTTCGCCAGCAAGGCGTCGCGGGCGATCGGCGGCAGCCTGCTGTTCGGCAAGCCGTCCTGGCTGACCAGCGAGGTCATGCTGGCCGACATGGCCGCGATGGCCGCGGCCCCGGCTTCGACGCGGTGATCCAGGCCGGCGGCCGGGACTACTTCTACCTGAGCCCCGCCCCGAAGGTCCCGACGACGGTGGCGTGGGGCAGCCGCGACCGCATCCTGTGGCCCCGCCAGGCCCGTCGCTGCGCCGAGATCCTCCCCGACGCCCGCCACATCGCCCTGCCGGGCTGCGGCCACGTCCCCATGGGCGACGACCCGGACCGCGTCGCCGACGTCATCCTGGCCACCTGCCGCGAGGCGTCCGTCCCCGCTACGGCTTGACCCCGGCGGCGACGAGGAGCAGCAGCGTCCCGAACGCCGCGTTCCAGTAGCCGAGCTGGAGCCCGTCGAACCCTCCGTGCCGCAGGGTCCACACCCCGCGGTGATCACCACGATCGCCGCACCGGCGCGGAGGGCACCGGCGGACACCACCACCCCGACCACGGCGACCGCCGCGCCCACCAGCAGCGGGACCGCGATCGAGGCGATCAGGTCCGCCCGGGAGCCGCCGTCTCCGGAGAACAGGTCTGTGAAGGGCAGCCCGGTCGCCGCCACACCGCCCCGCCACGGCTGGAACACGCCGTAGCCGACGGCCGCGGCGCCCGCGAGCCCCAGCAGCCACGCCAGCAGAGTCCGCACGCCTTTGAGGTTAAGCCACCTCGTACACGCTCACGTGCCGCCAACTGGCCGCGGTGAACGGTTCGCCCTCCCAGCCGCCGAAGCGGTCCCGCAGCCGCAGGCCCGCGATGCGCGCCATCAGGTCGAACTCCGGCGGGTGCGCCAGCCGCAGCCGGATCGGGCTGAACGACGGCCCGTCGCGGTCGATGCGCACGTGGTTGATGTCGAGCACCTGGCTGACCGGGTCGTACCGGCTCACCCCGAGCCCGACGCGGTCGGCTTCCAGCAGCTCGACGTCGATGAACCCGCGCTCGGGCTTGGTCGGCGCCACCGGCACGCGGCACTCGAGGACGAACACCCCGCCGTCGGCGAGGTGGCGGGCGGCGTTCTCGAAGCAGCGGACCTGGCCGTCCTGGGTGATCAGGTTGCCGATGGTGTTGAAGACCAGGTAGACGAGGCCGTAGCGGCGGCCGGTCGTGGCCGTGGACATGTCGCCGATGGTCACCGGGACGGCGTCGCCGCCGGGTTTGGCGCGGAGCTGCTCGACCATCGCCGGGGACTGCTCGATGCCGTCCACCTCGACGCCCGCCGCCCGCAGCGGCAGCGCGACGCGCCCGGTGCCGACGGCGAACTCGAGCGCGGGCCGGTCGCCCGCGAGGTCCGCCAGGAACCGCACCGTCTCGGCCTCGTCGCCCCGCCCGCCGCCCGCGTCGTAGTCCCGGGCGATCTCGGGTCCGAAGCTGGTCCTGGGATCGAAGCCCTCCATGTCTCCCGACCGTAGGCAGGGGCCACCGGGCGATCCACCGATTTACACTCGCCGCGGTCCGCACAACCCCTGGGGGAAGACATGACCTACCTCGGCTCGCACTCCGCCGCCGACAACCCGAACCCGTTCGCGGGCGACACCGGCGAGGTCAGCGGGGTCTACCGGCCCGCGGACACCATCGACACCCTCGAACGCCCCACGACCACCGCGCGCTTCGTCGCCCCGGGCAGCGTCACCGACGGCAAGTTCGGGCTGTTCCGCTGGGAGATGGCCCCGCAGGCTGGCGGTCCGGCCGCGCACTTCCACCGGACGTTCTCCGAGTCCTTCTACGTCATCGGCGGCACGGTCCGGCTGTTCAACGGCGCGGAGTGGGTCGACGCCACCGCGGGCGACTTCCTGTTCGTCCCCGAGGGCGGCGTCCACGCGTTCCGCAACGACTCCGACGAGCCCGCGGACATGCTGATCCTGTTCGCGCCGGGCTCGCCGCGCGAGAACTACTTCCGGGAACTGGCCGAGGTCGTCGACAGCGGCGTGCAGCTCACGCCGGAGGAGTGGACCGAGCTGTTCGCCCGGCACGACCAGTACATGGTGTGACCCCGGGCGCCCACCAGCGCCCGGGGCCGCGACCGGGTCAGCTCAGGCGCTCGATGACCATGGCCATGCCCTGGCCGCCGCCGACGCACATCGTCTCCAGGCCGAACTGCTTGTCGTGCCACTGGAGCGAGTTGATCAGCGTCGTGGTGATCCGGGCGCCGGTCATGCCGAACGGGTGGCCGACGGCGATCGCGCCGCCGTTGACGTTCAGCTTGTCCTCCGGGACGCCCAGGTCGCGGGCCGACGGGATGACCTGCGCCGCGAACGCCTCGTTGATCTCGACCAGGTCGATGTCGTCGACGGTCAGCCCCGCGCGGGCCAGCGCGCGCTGCGACGCCTCGACCGGGCCCAGGCCCATGATCTCCGGGGACAGGCCGGACACGCCGGTCGACACGATCCGCGCCAGCGGGGTCAGGCCCAGGTCGCGCGCCTTCGCGTCGGACATGATCACCAGCGCGGCGGCGCCGTCGTTGAGCGGGCAGCAGTTGCCCGCGGTGACCCGGCCGTCGGGGCGGAACACCGGCTGCAGGGTGGCGGTCTTCTCGTAGGTGACGCCGGGCCGCGGGCCGTCGTCGGTGTCCACGACCGAGCCGTCGGGCCGGGTGACCGGGGTGATCTCGCGCGTCCAGAAGCCCGCCTTGATGGCCGCCTCGGCGAGGTTCTGCGACCGCACGCCGAAGTGGTCCATGTCCTCGCGGGTCACGCCCTTGAGCCGGGCCAGGTTCTCCGCGGTCTGGCCCATCGCGATGTAGGCGTCCGGGACCAGGCCGTCCGCGCGCGGGTCGTGCCACTCGTCGGAGCCCTGCTCGGCGACCGACGCGGTGCGCGCCATGGCCTCGTCGAACACCGGGTTGCGGGTGTCCGGCCAGGTGTCGGAGCTGCCCTTGGCCGCGCGCGACACCGTCTCGACGCCCGCGGAGATGAACACGTCGCCCTCGCCCGCCTTGATGGCGTGCAGCGCCATGCGGGTGGTCTGGAGCGAGGAGGCGCAGTACCGGGTGATGGTGCAGCCGGGCAGGTGGTCGTAGCCCAGCAGGACGGCGACGATGCGGCCCATGTTGAACCCGGCCTCGCCGCCGGGCATGCCGCAGCCCAGCATGAGGTCGTCGATGTCCTTGGGGTCGAGCGCGGGGACCTTGTCCAGCGCCGCGCGGACCATCTGGGCGGTCAGCTCGTCCGGCCGCACGTCGACGAGCGAGCCCTTGCCCGCGCGGCCGATGGGGGACCGGACAGCGGAGACGATGACTGCCTCTGGCATGGCGGACACTCCTGAACTCGGGCGGTTACTAAGCGGTAGCTTAGATTCAGCGGCCGAGTGCGACAAGCGCTCAGCCGGTCCGACCCTCCCACAGCCCCGCGGCGGCGCACAGCGGAGCCAGCAGCACGTCCGCGGCCAGCGCGTACCCCGCCCCGTTGGGGTGGAACCGGTCCGGGCTGAACAGCTCCGCGGCCGCGCGGCGAAGTGCCTGCTCACCAGCGCCGCGACCGGGACGACCCGGGCGCCGGTCCCGACCAGCGCCCGCGCCTGCGCCCGCGCCAGGGCCGCGCTGTAGCGGTGCGCGATCCCGCGCAGCGGCTGCGGGATCGGTCGGATCACCCCGAGGTCCGGGCACGTCCCCACCAGCACCGACACCCCGGCGGCGACCAGCCTGCGCACCTGGGCGGCCAGCAGCGCCGCCGACTCCGCGATGCCCAGCCGCGCGGTCACGTCGTTGCCGCCGACCAGCACCAGCGCCACCCGCGGCGGGTCGACCAGCGCGGCGTCCACCTGCGCGGGCAGGTCGGTCGTGCGCGACCCGCTGACCGCCAGCGTCACCAGCCGCACCGGCCCGCCCATCTCCTCGGCCAGCCCGCGGGCCAGCAGCACCCCCGGCAGCCGGTCGGCGCTCTCCGCGCCCAGCCCCGCCGCGCTCGAGTCGCCGAGCACCGCGAACGCCACGGCCTCCCCGCGCGCCACCGGACCCGTCCCGTCCGGCAGGTACACCCCGTCGGCGCTGAACGGGTGGCCCCTCGGCGGCCCGATGACCGTCCGCGCCCGCTTCGACTGCGTCGTCAGCAGCCCGTACGCCCCGGCGGACAATCCGCCCAGCGACCCCACCGTCACGGCCAGCAACCGCAGTCCCGGCACCACCCTCTCGACCATCGTTTCCCCCTCCCACCGGTCCCGAATAGAAGTGATATCGCACGTCAGGCCCATTCCGTTCGCCTCGGGCGTGGACGCGGCAGCTTCGGAGGCGCTGAGCGGATAGGGTGAACCCCAGTTCCACACCGTGAGATTCGAGGAGCCCCGGTGGACTACGTCGAGCACGTGATCGACCTCGTCGGCGACACGCCGCTGGTCAAGCTGAACTCGCTCACCGAGGGCCTGGCCCCGACGGTCCTGGCGAAGGTCGAGTACCTCAACCCGGGCGGCAGCGTGAAGGACCGGATCGCGGTCCGCATGGTCGAGGCCGCCGAGCGCTCCGGGCAGCTCAAGCCCGGCGGCACCATCGTCGAGCCGACCTCCGGCAACACCGGCGTCGGCCTGGCCCTGGTCGCCCAGCGCAAGGGCTACAAGTGCGTCTTCGTCTGCCCGGACAAGGTCAGCGAGGACAAGCGCAACGTGCTGCGCGCGTACGGCGCCGAGGTCGTCGTGTGCCCGACCGCCGTCGCCCCCGAGCACCCGGACTCCTACTACAACGTCTCCGACCGCCTGGTCCGCGAGATCGAGGGCGCCTGGAAGCCGGACCAGTACTCAAACCCGGAGAACCCGGCCAGCCACTACCACTCGACCGGCCCCGAGCTGTGGCGCCAGACCGAGGGCAAGATCACGCACTTCGTCGCGGGCGTCGGCACCGGCGGCACGATCTCCGGCACCGGCCGGTACCTCAAGGAGGTCTCCGAGGGCCGGGTCAAGGTCATCGGCGCCGACCCCGAGGGCTCGGTCTACTCCGGCGGCACCGGCCGCCCGTACCTGGTCGAGGGCGTCGGCGAGGACTTCTGGCCCTCCGCGTACGACCGCGACGTCGCCGACGAGATCATCGCCGTCTCCGACGCCGAGTCCTTCGACATCACCCGCAGGCTGGCCCGCGAGGAGGGCCTGCTGGTCGGCGGCTCCTGCGGCATGGCAGCCGCCGCCGCGCTGCGGCTGGCCAAGCGGCTCGGCCCGGACGACGTCGTCGTCGTGCTGCTGCCCGACGGCGGCCGCGGCTACCTGTCCAAGGTGTTCAACGACTCCTGGATGGCCCAGTACGGCTTCCTGCCCGCCGACCACTCCGGCGCCACCGTCGGCGACGTGCTGCGCCGCAAGAGCGGCGGCGCGCTGCCCGAGTTCATCCACGCCCACCCGACCGAGACCGTCGCCGACGCGGTGGCGATCCTGCGCGAGTTCGGCGTGAGCCAGATGCCCGTGGTCAGCGCCGAGCCGCCGGTCATGGCGGCCGAGGTCGTGGGCGCGGTCAACGAGCGCGACCTGCTCGACGCCCTGTTCGCGGGCAAGGCCGCCCTCGCCGACCGCCTCGACCTGCACATGTCGCCCGCGCTGCCGACCATCGGCGCCGGTGAGCAGGTCACCGCGGCCATGTCCGCGCTCGCGTCGGCCGACGCCGCGCTCGTCCTCCTCGACGGCAAGCCCGCGGGCGTGGTGACCCGGCAGGACCTGCTCGGATTCCTCGCCGGGAAATGATCGGCCCAAGCCCGGCGGGGCCACACCCGATCCGATAGCGTGGCCGTCGCAAGGCAACGAACAAGGTCAATAAGGGGTGGGAAACCCGATGAGCGCTCCCCAGCCACCGAACCAGCCGTGGCAGCCCGGCGAGCCCGCGCCGGAAGCGGGTCCGACCCCGACGCCGCCGTCGGCCGACACCGGCGCCGACGGCGTCGAACGCACCCAGCACATCCAGCCGGGCCAGCCGCTGCCCGGCATGGGCGGCGGTGACGACGAGAACGCCGACCGGACCCAGGTGGTCCGGCCCGGCACCGCGACCCCGGCCGCGCCCGACCACACCCAGATGGTCGCGCCCGGCTCGGTGCCGCAGACCCCGCCGTACGCCCAGCCCGGCGAGCACCAGGGCCAGCCCGGCGGCTTCCCCGGCCACCAGCCCCCGGCCCGTACGGCCAGCCGGGCGGGTTCCCGGGCCAGCCGCCGCAGGGCTACGGCCCGCCGCAGGGCTACCCGCAGCAGCACGGCTACGGCGCCCCCGGCGCCGGTGGCGGGACCGCGATGATCCCGATGATCGTCCAGGGCGCCATCGCGGTGATGGGCCTCATCGCCCTGATCATGGCCATCACGCTGCTGGTGGACTTCGGCGACGCGGGCTCGTTCCTGCCCGGCTACTACTGGGTCTACGGCATCCTCGCCCTGCTGGGCGCGGGCGCCGCGATCGCGGGCGGCGCGCTGCTGTTCATGAAGAAGAACGCGTTCGCGCACTTCCTGGTCGTGGGCGGCGGCGCGGCGCTGCTGCTGTCGGCGATCCTGCTGATGACCGAGGGCGGCGGCGAGTCGGCCCGGGTCGTCTTCTTCCTGGTCTTCGGCCTGCTGATCGGCGCGGCGGGCGCGCTGGCGTTCATCCCGGGCGCCAAGCAGTTCCTGTTCTCCGGCGCGGCGGGCGGCCCCGCGGGCTACGGCGGGCCGGGCCAGTTCGGCCAGCCGCAGCAGCAGTACAACCCGTACGGCCAGCCCCAGCAGCAGCAGCAGCCCTACGGCCAGCAGCCCGGCTTCCCGGGCCAGCAGCCCCCGCAGGGCTACGGCCAGCCGCCGCAGCAGCCGTACGGCCAGCAGCCCGGCGGGTTCCCCGGCCAGCAGCCGGGCGGCTACCCGGGCCAGCAGCAGCCGCCGCAGGGCTACGGCCAGCAGCCGCCCCAGCAGTGGTGATCTGAACGACGAAACGGGCCCCCGGATGATCCGGGGCCCGTTTTCGTGCGAACAGCACTAGCCGAGCGCGGCCAGCAGGTCCGCGACCAGGTCCGACGCCGACTCGATGCCGACGGAGAGCCGGATCAGGTCGGACGGCACCTCCAGCAGCGAGCCCGCGGTGCTGGCGTGCGTCATCCGGCCCGGGTGCTCGATCAGCGACTCGATGCCGCCCAGCGACTCGCCCAGGGTGAACAGCTCGGTCCGCGCGGCCACCTCCAGCGCCGCCTGCTCGCCGCCCGCGACCTGGAACGACACCATGCCGCCGGGGCGGCGCATCTGCTTGGCCGCGGTGTCGTGGCCGGGGTGCGTCTCCAGGCCCGGGTAGTGGACCGCGGTCACCTTCGGGTGCCCGGTCAGCGCCTCGACGATCCGCTCGGCGTTGTCGCAGTGGCGCTCCATGCGCACCGCGAGGGTCTTGGCGCCGCGCAGCGTCAGCCACGAGTCGAACGGGCCGGGGACCGCGCCCGCGGAGTTGCGCAGGAACGCGAAGCCCTCGTTGAGCTCGGTGTCGTCGGTGATGAGCGCGCCGCCGACGACGTCGGAGTGCCCGCCGAGGTACTTCGTCGTCGAGTGCAGGACGACGTCGGCGCCCAGCGCGAGCGGCGTCTGCAGGTACGGCGTCGCGAACGTGTTGTCGATCACCAGGCGGGCGCCCGCCTCGGTGGCGACCGCGGCGAGCGCGGCGATGTCGGCGATGCCGAGCAGCGGGTTGGTCGGCGTCTCCGCCCAGACCACCTTGGTGTTCGGCCGCACGGCCGCGCGGGTGGCGGCGGGGTCGGACAGGTCGGCGGCGGTGTACTCGACGCCCCACTGGGTGAGGACCTTGTCGAGCAGCCGGAACGTGCCGCCGTAGGCGTCGTTGCCGAGGATGACGTGGTCCCCGGGCCTGCACATCGTCCGCAGCGCGACGTCGGTGGCGGCCATGCCGCTGGCGAACGCCAGGCAGTGCCGCCCGCCCTCGAGCGCGGCGAGCGCCTGCTCCATCGCCGTGCGGGTCGGGTTCGCGGTGCGGGAGTACTCGTACCCCTCGCGCAGCCCGCCGACGCCGTCCTGCGCGAACGTGGAGGTCTGGTAGATCGGCACGATCACCGCCCCGGTTCGCGGGTCCGGGTCCTGCCCTGCGTGGATGGCCCTCGTCTCGAAGCCCCAACGCGCGGTGTCTTCAGCCATGTGGCCCAGCCTACGACTCCCCGGGGACGCGGAACGCCCGCCCCGAGCGGTTCGGGACGGGCGTTCCGGGTGGTGCTGGGGTCAGTCGCTGCTCTGCAGCATGTACAGCAGGCGCAGGATCTCCAGGTACAGCCAGACCAGCGTGGTCATCAGGCCGAACGCGACGTACCAGGCCCACTTCGACGGGGTGCCGGACCGGATCATCTGGTCGGCCATGTCGAAGTCGAGCAGGAAGTTGAACGCCGCGATGCCGATGAACAGCAGGCTGATGCCGATGCCCAGCGGGCCCGCGTCGCGGATGCCGAGGTCGACGCCCATGAACGACAGCAGCAGGTTGACCAGCATCAGACCGGCGGCGCCGATGGTGGCGCCGATGATCCACTTGGTCAGGCGCGGGGTGACCTTGATCGCGCCGGTGCGGTAGACGACGAGCATGGTGATGAACACCAGCGCGGTGCCGAGGATCGCCTGCAGGGCGATGCCCGGGACGAACGCCTCGAACACGCCGGTCACGGCGCCGAGGAACACGCCCTCCGCGGCCGAGTAGGCCAGCACCAGGCCGGGGTTGGGGGTCTTCTTGAAGATGACGACGAGCGACAGCACGAGGCCGACGATCAGACCGCCGATCATCGGCGGCCACGGCTGGATGCTCCCGCTCAGCACCGCGATGGCGGTGATGACGCCGGTGACCAGCGCCGTGCCGAGGGTGAACGCCGTCTTGGTGACGACGTCGTCCACGGTCATCGGGCGGTCGCCGGTGGTGGGCGGCGCCGGGTATCCCGCCGCGCCCGGCATGCCGGGCTGGCCGTATCCCTGGGCCTGGGGCTGGAAGCCCGCGTAGCCCCCGCCGACCGGCAGGTTCCGGAACGCGGGGTTGCTGGTAGAACGCACCTGATCCTCCTGGGCCTGAATGGCGCCTTCACGGGATTCAACGCTCGGGCGGACCGATCGGTTCCCGCTGGGTAAAAGCCACTTTACCCATCCGTCGGCACATCCTGTCGATCGGTATTACCCCATCTAGACCGTACTGCGACACTCCCCGTGGTGATGAAGGTCGCCCCCATGGCGGATTGCGCCGATCACGCGGAGAAACCAGGCTCGCACTCGGTGTTGTCCCCACGGTGCATTGGAGCCAGATCCCCATGGCCCGGACCCTGCTCGGCGCCAGGATGGCCGCTGGCCTCCTGGGCGCCGCGGTCGTCGCCTGCCTGACCACCGTCGTCACCGCCCCGGGCGCGGCCGCCGCGGTGCAGGAGGGGCTCGGTCACAAGACCACCCCGGCCCAGCCCTACCGCGGCAACCCCGACACCTACGACTGGCTCGGCTCGTACATGGTCAACGGCAAGCAGGTGTGGTGCGTCCAGTACGCGCACAAGGCGCCGGACACCAACGAGCAGTACAAGCCCGGTGAGGCGCTGAAGACGAAGTGGGGCACCGCCCTGCCGAACGACGTCGCCGCCGACATCTCCTACCTGCTGCTGCGCTACACGCGCACCGACAGCCGCGACGAGGCCGCCGCGCTCGCCCACCTGCTGCACTCGTGGACCGCGGGCCCGCAGAACCCGGGCCAGCTCGACCCGTCGAACGGCTATCGGGAGATCGCCTACAACGCGCCCTTCCACCTGAACAAGCTGCCCAGCGGCGCCGCGCGGCCGTCGACAAGCTCAAGGCCGACGCCGCCGCGAACCGCGGCCCGTGGACCGCGACCGTGGGCGCGCCGACCGAGCAGCAGGTCATCGGCACCCCCGACACCTGGACCGTCGACGTCCGCAACGCCCGCGACCGCGGTGTGGCGAGCGTGGAGGTGAAGCTGACGCTGACCGACGCCGAGGTCGACGGGAAGACGACCCTGACGGTGTCCACCGGCGCGGACGGCAAGCCCGCCAGCGTCGAGGTCACCCCGACCGGCCCCAACCCGAAGGTGGCCATCTCGCTGCTCAGCCCCGCCGACCGCCCGGTCGTGCGGCAGGCCGTCCAGGTCGACACCCAGCGCGTGGTGAGCACCGGCGGCGAGAAGGAGCTGACCGGCAGCAAGGCGGTCGAGGCGGTCACCGCCCCCGGCGAGATCGCGGTCGCGAAGGTCGACCAGAAGTCCGGCAAGCCGCTGGCGGGCGTGTCGCTGCGGCTGACCGGCGCGGACAAGAAGTCGCCCGCCGTCGACCAGGACGGCGAGCCGCTGGTCGGCCCGGACGGCAAGCCCGTGGTGCTGGTGACCGGCGACGACGGCAGCGCCGCGGTGGAGAACATCCGCACCCCGCAGGAGATCTGCGTGGTCGAGGTCGCCGCGCCGCCGGGCTACGACGACGCGTTCGACCCGAAGTCGCCGCCGAGCGCGTGCGGGACGGTCGAGCCGGGCGACACGCTCGCGCTGAAGCTCGCCAACGTGCCCAACAAGCCGACCGTGCCGAGGACCATCCCGGCCGGTGACGACCCGGCCGCGGCCGCGATGACCACCGGCGGCGGCCCGTCGACCGGCCTGCTCGCGGGCATCGGCGCGCTCGTCGCCCTGCTGGCCGCCGCGTTCGCGCTGCTGCTGGTCCAGGCCCGCCGCAGGCGCGAGGTGGTCAGCCGCGCGATGCGCGAGGACTGGGGCTACTGATCGGCGTGCGCGGGAAGCCGTGGGCCGCGGCCGGGGCGAGCATCGCCGCCCTGGCCGCGGTCGCCGTGCTCGCGGGCGGCGACGCGCTGGTGCCGGGGACGGCGACCGCCGCGCCCGCCCCGCCGGTGACCGCCGGGGAGGCCATCGGCGCGGCGCTGCCGTCGCCCGGTCCGACCACCACGACCACGCCGCCGCCGAGCACGACCGCGAAACCCGCCGCGCCGCCCGCCACCCGGGCGCCGACCGAGCAGCCCGCCGAACCGCGCGCGCAGGCCGCGGGCACGGTCCGGCTGCGCGGCGGCGGGGAGGCCCGGCTGGTGCGGACCGAGCTCGGCCCGGACGCCACGCTGCCGGTCCCGGAGAGCCTGCGGGAGGCGACGTGGTGGGGCGCGGACCTCGCCGCGGCCGAGGGCGCGACCGTGCTCGCCGGGCACGTGAACTGGCGCGGCCGCACCGGTCCGTTCGCCGAGCTGTGGGACGCCCGCGTGGGTGATCAGGTGTCGGTGGTCGACCCGGCGGGCGCGACCTGGGCGTACCGGGTGAGTGAAGTCGTGACGCTGGCCAAGGACGACCTGCCCGCGCGCGCCGAGGAGCTGTTCGGCCAGTCCGGGCCGCACCGGCTGGTGCTCGTGACCTGCGGGGGCCGGTGGGTCGGCGGGGCGGACGGGTACGAGTCGAACCGGATCGTCGTGGCCCTGCCCGCGTGATCACCTTGCGGGGAGACGTCGCCCGATCTGGTGATTCCCTGGCTGGGTCTACATCGCGTGAGCGAGTCTCTCGTTTTACCGTGAGCAACTAGCACGAGCCACACGCGTCTCAGCAATCAGTCGGGGAGGACGGATCGAGAGGGGCACCCATGACTCGCAGGCGTTGGGACAAGATCGGGTTCGGCGTCGCGCTGGTCCTGACGTTCGTCGTCCTGCTGGTCCTGGGGACGGTCCGGCCGAAGGTCGCGGGGCTGCCGGTCGCGGCGAGCCCGGTGCCGCAGGCGACCGCGGGCCCGGCGAAGTGGATGCGCAAGCTGGAGAAGGGTGAGAAGCCGCCGCAGTTCGTGCTCTTCTCCTTCGACGGCGGCGGGTCGCACGAGCACTGGCAGCGGTTCATGGGCATCGCGCGGACCTCGGGGGCGCACTTCTCCGGGTTCCTGTCGGGCATCTACCTGCTGCCGGACTCCCGCCGCGCCGAGTACACCGGCCCGGGCAACAAGCCGGGGCGGGCGTCGATCGGCTTCGGCGGCAGCGAGGAGGACGTGCGGACCCTGATCGCCGACCTCAACGAGGCGATCGACCAGGGCCACGAGATCGGCACGCACTACAACGGCCACTTCTGCCAGGGCTCCGCGCTCGGCGTCGGGGAGTGGAACACCGCGCAGTGGAACTCCGAGCTGGACCAGTTCTTCGCGTTCGTCGAGCAGGGCCGCGCGGCGGGTCTCAAGCTGGACCCGAAGAAGGTCCAAGGTGGACGGACGCCGTGCCTGGAGGGGCAGCGCGACGTGTACGAGCCGGTGCTGGCCAAGCGCGGGATGGGCTACGACTCCAGCGCGGTCTCCGACGGCATCGCGTGGCCGTACCGGGAGCACGGCATCTGGCAGTTCCCGATGCCCACCGTCCGCGTCCCGGGCGCGGGCCACAAGAAGACGATCATGATGGACTACAACCTCTGGTACATCCAGAACCGCGCGCAGAACGAGCCCGCGCGCGCCGAGGAGTTCGCCGAGGTCACCCTGGGGACCTACGAGGCCGCGTACGAGGCCGCCTTCAAGGGCAACCGCGCGCCGCTGGTCGTCGGCAACCACTTCAACGAGTGGTCCGGCGGCGGTTTCACCCGGGCGACCGAGCAGTTCATGGGCGAGGTGTGCACGCGCCTCGAGACGGTCTGCGCGACCTACGGCGAGGTCATCGAGTGGATGGGCCTGCAGGACAAGGCCGTGCTGGAGCGCTACCGCGCGATGCCCAACGCCCAGGTGCCGCTGCCCTAGGTCGACTTGCCCGGGATAATGAAAACCGCTATCACTAGGGTTGTCATCCGTCCCCGCACGAGAGTTGCCCGTCGTGAAGATCGCGTTCGTCGGCAAGGGGGCAGCGGGAAGACCACGCTCGCCTCGCTGTTCCTGCGCCACCTCGCCGCCGAGTCCCCCGCGCCCGCCCTGCTGGCGCTGGACGCCGACATCAACCAGCACCTGGCCGCCGCCCTGGGCGCCCCGGAGGACGCCCCGCCGCCCCCGACGCTCGGGGCGCACCTGCCGCTGGTCAAGGACTACCTGCGCGGCGACAACCCGCGCGTGCTCTCCACCGCCGACATGGTCAAGACGACCCCGCCCGGCCGCGGCTCCCGCCTGGTCCGCGTCGACGAGGACAACCCCGTCTACGACGCCTGCGTGCGCACCGTCGACGGCGTCCGGCTCGCGGTGACCGGCCCGTTCACCGAGTCCGACCTGGGCGTGTCCTGCTACCACTCCAAGGTCGGCGCGGTCGAGCTGCTGCTCAACCACATGGTCGACGGCCCCGGCGAGTACTGCGTCGTCGACATGACCGCGGGCGCGGACTCGTTCGCCTCCGGCCTGTTCACCCGCTTCGACGTGACCTTCCTGGTGTGCGAGCCGACCGTGCGCAGCGTCGGCGTCTACCGCCAGTACCTCGACTACGCGCGCGACCACGGCGTCCGGATCGCCGTCGTCGGCAACAAGGTCGCCGACGCCGATGACCTCGAGTTCCTGCGCGAGCGCGTCGGCGACGACCTGCTCACCTGCGTCGGCCGGTCCGCGCACGTCCGCGCCGCCGAGCGCGGCGACGTCCGCCCGATCGGCCTGCTCGAGCCGGAGAACCGCGCCGCGCTCGCCACCATGCGGTCCCTCGTGGACGGCGTCGAGAAGGACTGGCCGCGCTACCAGGCCCAGGCCGTCGAGTTCCACCTGCGCAACGCCGCCGCCTGGGCCAGCGACCGCGCGGGCCGCGACCTCGCCGAGCAGATCGATCCGGACTACGTGCCTGGACCCGTGCCCGTCGGGTAGGGGATGCTCAGTCCCATGGCGACGTACCTGGTCACCGGGGCGACCGGACTCATCGGCAGGCACTTCGTGCGCGAGCTGCTGTCCCGACCGGACACCGACCGGGTGTGGCTGCTCGTCCGCGAGCAGTCCCGGGACCGGCTCGCCCGCGCCGCCCGGGACTGGCCCGCCGCGGACAAGGTGAGCACGGTCGTCGGCGACGTGTCGCTGCCCGGCTTGGGCCTGCGCGACCAGGCGGAGCTGCGCGGGGTGGACGGCGTCGTGCACCTCGCCGCGCTCTACGACGTCACCGCCGACGACGAGACCAGCATCGCGGCCAACGTGGACGGCACCCGCAACGTCATCGACCTCGCCGCCGAGCTGGGCGCCGGGTGCCTGCACCACGTGTCGTCGGTCGCCGTCGCGGGCGACTACAGCGGCCGGTTCACCGAGGACATGTTCGACGCGGGCCAGCGCCTCGTCACCGCCTACCACCGCACCAAGTTCGAGTCCGAGCGGCTGGTGCGCACGCAGAAGGCCGTGCCGTGGCGGGTGTACCGGCCCGCGATCGTCGTCGGGCACTCCGAGACCGGCGAGATGGACAAGGTGGACGGGCCGTACTACTTCCTGCCCGCCCTGACCCGGCTCGAGCCGCTCGCCCCGGTCCCGCTCGTCTTCCCCGACATCGGCGACACCAACATCGTCCCGGTCGACTACGTCGCCAAGGCGATGGCCCGCCTGGTGCCCGCGCCGGGCCTCGACGGGCGCACCTTCCACCTGGTCAACCCGCGCCCCCAGCCGGTCCGCGAGGTCTACGACGCGTTCGCGCGGGCCGCGGGCGCGCCCCGGGTGGCCGCCGAGGTGCCGCGCGCGCTGTCCCAGCCGCTGGTCGGCCTGCTCCGCGTCGCCGAGAACGTGCCGGGCGTGTCGCTGGCGGTCGACGCCGCGCTCGACCGCATGGGCATCCCGTCGGTGCTGCTGTCCACCCTGACGTTCGCGCCCCGCTTCGACTCCGCCAAGACCCGCGCGCTGCTGCCCGACGTCCCCGTCCCCGCGCTCGACGACTACGCCGAGGCGCTGTACCGGTACTGGGCCGAGCACCTCGACCCGTTCCGCGCCCGCCGCGCCGAGTCCCTGCACGGCCGCCGCGTCGTGATCACCGGGGCGTCGTCGGGCATCGGCCGGGCCACCGCGCTCAAGGTCGCCGCCGCGGGCGGCGTGCCGCTGCTGGTCGCGCGCCGGGAGGCGGAGCTGGAGGAGCTGCGCGTCGAGATCGCGGCGCAGGGCGGCGAGGCGTACGCCTACCCGTGCGACCTGACCGACGGCGAGGCCGTGGACAAGATGGTCCAGGCCATGCTGGCCGAGCAGCCGTCGGTGGACATGTTGGTGAACAACGCGGGCCGTTCGATCCGCCGGTCGGTGCGGCTGTCCTACGACCGGTTCCACGACTACGAGCGCGCCATGGCGATCAACTACTTCGCGCCCGTGCGGCTGATCCTCGCGCTGCTGCCGCACATGACCGAGCGCCGCTTCGGGCACGTGGTCAACGTGTCGTCGATCGGCGTGCAGGGGATCGCGCCGCGCTTCTCCGCGTACGTCGCGTCCAAGGCCGCGCTGGACTACTTCAGCAAGATCGTCGCCACCGAGACGCACGGCGCGGGCATCACCTTCACGACCGTCCACATGCCACTGGTCAGGACGCCGATGATCCGGCCGACCAAGATCTACGACGCGTTCCCGGCGAAGTCGCCCGACCAGGCCGCGGACATGGTGCTGCGCGCCCTGACCGAGCGCCCGAAGCACATCGGCACGCCCACCGGCTACCTGATCCAGGCCGCGTACGCCGTCGCCCCGGGCTTCGTCGACGCCGTCGCCTACCAGGGCTACCGCATCTTCCCGGACTCCGCGGCCGCGGGCGGCGGCGGTGGCCTGCGCCTGGGCAAGGGCGAGCGCAACCTCACCGCGGCGGCCCGCGCGCTGGCCCGCCTCACCCGCGGCTTCCACTGGTAGCGTTTCGCCGCGCTGGCCCGATCACCGCACTGGTAACGTCCGGGCATGGTCACACAGCACGAGGGCGATCCGGCGGGTTTCTCCGTGGTGCGCCACGGCTTCGACCGCACCCAGGTCAAGCAGTACCTGCGCCGCATGGAGGACGACTCCTCCGCAACGCCGCCGAGCGCGACGAGGCCCGCTCCCGGGTGGCGGAGCTGTCCGGCGAGCTGGAGATCGCGCGCCGCGAGATCAAGGCGCTGACGGCCCGGCTCGACCAGCTCAGCGAAACCGACGACAGCCCCGACGCCGAACGCACCCTGCAGATCGCCCGCACCCAGGCCGCGGAGATCACCGCCCGCGCCAAGGCGTCCGCGGAGACCGCGTGGTCGGGCGCGGAGGAGGCCAGCACGGCGCTGCGCGACCGCTACCGCCGCATGCTCGCCGACCTCGACCGCCAGCACCAGGAACTGCACGCCGACCACAAGAAGATCATGGAAGGCGTCCGCGCGAAGGCGGTCGAGCTGACCGTCGCCGCCGACAAGCGCCGCCAGGACCTCGACGACCAGGCCGAGGCGGAGCGCAAGCGCATCCAGCGCCAGTTCGACGAGGACATGGCCACCAAGCGCGCCGAGCTCACCCGCGAGGTCGAGGCCGAGCGCGCCCGCGTGGCCGACGAGTCCCGCAGGATCGTCGCCGACGCCACCGCGGAGGCCGAGCGCCGCATCGCGGCCGCCACCAGCCAGGTCGAGCGGCTCACCGCGCTGCGCGAGCAGCTGGCGTCCCGCCTGCGCGGCACGAACGACCTGCTCACCCGCAGCGCCGCGCTGCTGGAGCCGTTGGACGCCGAGGCGGACCTCGCCCAGGACAACGCCGCGATCGCGGCCAACGCGGAGACCGAGCGCCGCAAGCCGGTCAAGAAGTAGCCAGGGGCCGAGCGGCTAGGGGCTCTGCCGGAGCCGGTCGATGCCCGATCCCGCGCCGTCGCCCGGCTCTGGCGCCGTGGTCGGCGGGGCCGCGGGCAGGTCCTCGGGGTCCAGGCAGCCGCCGACGAGGGTCGTGCGGCCGTCGACCTGGACGTAGTGGCCGGTGTCCTCGCAGGTCGCGGCCTGGACGGTGAGCACGGCGACGCCGGTCAGGGTCACGGCGGCCAGCACGGCACCCGTCAGGGAGGCAATGCCCGCGAACCGGGTGCCGACAGCCATCGTGCGCGCCTAACGTGAGATCGACAGAATCCGCCACTCAGGGTACCGGGCCGGTGGCTCCTGTACCTGAGGAGCGGCTGAGTGCCCGCCCGGTGGGACCGGGCGGGCGTGACCTCAGAGGTTGCCGCGCCTGTCCTGCTCGCGCTCGATGGCCTCGAAGAGGGCCTTGAAGTTGCCCTTGCCGAAGCCCAGGGAACCGTGGCGCTCGATCATCTCGTAGAACACCGTCGGGCGGTCGCCGATCGGCTTGGTGAAGATCTGCAGCAGGTAGCCGTCCTCGTCCCGGTCGACCAGGATGCGGTGCTCCTTGAGCACCTCGATCGGCACCCGCACCTCGCCGATGCGCTCCCGCAGCTCCGGGTCGTCGTAGTACGAGTCGGGGGTGTCGAGGAACTCCACGCCCGCGGCGCGCATCGCGGTCACCGTGGCGATGATGTCGTTGGTGGCCAGGGCGATGTGCTGGCAGCCGGGGCCGCCGTAGAACTCCAGGTACTCGTCGATCTGCGACTTCTTCTTCGCGATCGCGGGCTCGTTGAGCGGGAACTTGACCCGGTGGTTGCCGTTGGCCACGACCTTGCTCATCAGCGCGGAGTAGTCCGTGGCGATGTCGTCGCCGACGAACTCCGCCATGTTCACGAAGCCCATGACGCGGTTGTAGAACTGGACCCAGTGGTCCATCTTGCCCAGCTCGACGTTGCCGACGCAGTGGTCGACGGCCTGGAACAGGCGCTTCGGGGCGCCCGCGGGCTTGGTGTAGGCGCCCTTCTTGGCGACGTAGCCGGGCAGGTAGGGGCCGTTGTAGCGGGACCGGTCGACCAGGGTGTGCCGGGTCTGCCCGTACGCGGCGATCGCGGCCATGCGGACCGTGCCGTGCTCGTCGAACACGTCGTGCGGCTCGTCGAGGATGGTCGCGCCCTGGGAGCGGGCGTGCTCGACGCACTTGTCCACGTCGGTGACCTCGAGCGCGAGGTCGACGACGCCGTCGCCGTGCGCGCGGTGGTGGTCGAGCAGCGGGCTCTCGGGCGTGACGCCGCCCTTGATCACGAACCGCGCCGACCCGGACTTGAGGACGAACGCCTTGTGGTCCCGGTTGCCGGTCTCCGGGCCGGAGTACGCGATCTGCTCCATGCCGAACGCGGACTGGTAGAACAGCGCGGTCTGGGTCGCGTTCCCGCAGACGAACACCACGGCGTCCATCGACTTCACCGGGAACGGGTCCCGGGTCTCGTCGTAGTCGACGAGGCCGACGAGTTGCCGTAGCTGGTCGTAGCTGACCTCGTCCATGCCCGTGCCGAGGGTCCCGGTCATCGCAACCTCCTGCTTGCTCACCTATCGCGCGGTACCACCGAGCATGGGGAGGACCGGGCATCCTGTGCAACACTGCGTCCATTCACAGGACAATCTGCCCAGGCAACTGGCGAGCTGGCTCGGCACATTGGGCACTCTGAACAGGGAGAAGCGGATGGACCTCGACGAGCTGGACGCCCGCCTGCTCCTACTGCTCACCGACGAACCCCGCCTGGGCGTCCTGGAGTGCTCCCGCCGCCTCGGCGTGGCCCGGGAACGGTCCAAGCCCGCCTGGACCGCCTGGAGCGCCGCGGTGTCCTGACGGGCTTCCCACCCGCCATCGACCTGGCCGCCATGGGCTACGGCCTGACCGCCTTCGCGGTCCTGGAGATCGCCCAAGGCAAACGCGCCGAGGTCGCATCCCTCCTGATGGCCATCGACGAGGTCTGCGAAGTCCACGCGACCACCGGCCAAGGCGACCTCTTGGTCCGCATGGTCGCCCGCGACAACGACGACCTCCAACGCGTCATCGACCGCGTCGTGGACGTCGAGTGGGTCCGCCGCACCTCAACGGCGATCGCGCTGTCCACGCCCGTGCCCCTGCGGGTGCGCCCGCTCCTCGAACGCGCGCTGGGGTGAGCCGGAAACACGGCGAGGCGGCACCCCGCCCGGGTGCCGCCTCGCCGTGAGTTCGCGGGTCAGCCCTTGTAGGGCACCGCCTTCACCAGCACGACCTTCTGGATGCGGCCGTTGGGCAGCTCGTACTCGCGGGTCTCGCCCTCCTTGGCGCCGAGGAGCGCCTTGCCGAGGGGGACTCCGGGGAGTAGACCTCGAGCTCGCCCTCGCTGCCGCCCTCCTCGCGGGTGGCGAGGAGGAAGCGCTCCTCGTCGTCGTCGCCTTCGTAGCGGACGGAGAGGACCATGCCGGGGCGGGCGGTGCCGTCGTCGGCGGGGGCTTCGCCGACCTTGGCGCCGCGCAGGAGTTCCTGGAGGTGGCGGATGCGGGCTTCTTGCTGGCCCTGCTCCTCGCGGGCGGCGTGGTAGCCGCCGTTCTCCTTGAGGTCGCCTTCCTCGCGGCTGGTGTTGATCTTCTCGGCGATGACCGCCCGGTTCTCGATGAGCTCGTCGAGCTCGTGCTTGAGCCGGTTGTAGGCCTCCTGGGTCAACCAGGTCACCTTGGTGTCGCTCACGGTCACCAACTCCTCGTCGTACTCCGGCCCGCGGGCGCGGGCCGGGCAGCTCCGGGTCTTCAAGCGCCACCCGGAATGGAAAACACGGCCCGCCTAGGGGCCGTGCGTCGACAGAGCGTAGCACGAACGAACGTGCGAAGACGCCCGAAATGTCCGGTTAGTCGGTCTTGACCCTGGAGTTCACTCCGATGGCCGCTCCGGGGTGGACAGGTATTCCGGCACCTGGTACGAGCAGCCGAACACCTCGGCCGTCACCGGTTCCGCCGATCCGGTGATCACGGTTTCCACGCGCTGTGGCGACCCGCCGGGCGGCACGTACACCTCGCGCCTGCCGGTCTCCGCGCCGTTGACCGACCGGACCCGCACAACGCAGGCCGCCGCGCGCGCGGGCTCGTCCCGGCTGACGTCGAAGGTGAAGCGCATCCGGTTGTCTGGCAGGTTCTCGAACACCGCCCGCTCGGCCGAGATCGGCGCCGAGCCCAGGTTCAGGTACGCGACGAACGCCACTCCGGCGCCGAACAGCAGCGCGGCCGCGATCACGAGCCCGCGTGTGAGCGGAGAGCGACGGACCGGCCGCTTTCCGTAGCGACCTTCCGGCAACGTGCCCAACCCACGGCCCTCCCGCACCGATCCGCGCCCCGCCGGGGAACAATGGGGTGGCGAGCGCGCGTTCGTACTACTCGAACGAGTATCCGCCTGGGGGGCGGATGGCCGACCAGGAGGGGTCCGTAGAGGCATGGCAGACACACTGCGGCTGATGGCGGTACACGCGCACCCGGACGACGAGTCGAGCAAGGGCGCGGCCACGATGGCCAAGTACGTCGCCGCCGGTCACGAGGTGATGGTCGTGACCTGCACCGGCGGCGAGCGCGGCGACATCCTCAACCCGGCGATGGACCGCCCGGAGATCACCGCCGACATCTCGTCCGTGCGCCGCCAGGAGATGGCCCGCGCCGCCGAGATCCTCGGCATCCAGCACCGCTGGCTCGGCTTCGTCGACTCGGGCCTGCCCGAGGGCGACCCGCTGCCGCCGCTGCCCGACGGCTGCTTCGCGCTGGTGCCGCTCGAGGAGTCGGTGCCGCCGCTGGTCCGCGCGATCCGCGACTTCAAGCCGCACGTGATCGTCACCTACGACGAGAACGGCGGCTACCCGCACCCCGACCACATCCGCTGCCACGAGGTCTCGGTGGCCGCGTTCGACGCCGCGGGCGACCCGGACCTCCACCCGGAGGAGGGCGACCCCTGGACGCCGCTGAAGCTGTACTACTCGCACGGCTTCTCCCGCGCCCGCCTCGTCGCGATGCACGAGGCGCTGCTGGCCCGCGGCCTGGAGTCCCCGTACGGCGAGTGGCTGGAGAACTGGACCCCCGAGCGGGGTGACATCTCCCACCGGGTGACCACCCGCGTCGAGTGCGCCGAGCACTTCGAGACCCGCGACGCCGCGCTGCTGGCGCACGCGACCCAGATCGACCCGAACAGTAGGTGGTTCGCGGTGCCGCTGGACGTCCAGCGGGAGGTGTGGCCGTTCGAGGAGTACGAACTGGTCCGCTCCCTGGTCGACAGCACCCTCCCCGAGGACGACCTGTTCTCCGGGATCAGCCAGAAGGCCACGGTCTAAACTGGCCGCGTGACGTTCTCCTCGACCTGCCCGCCGACCCGGCGTCGGCGGGCACGGTCGCCCTCGTCGGGCAGCCCACCCAGGGCCCGCCGCCCGGCCCGGCCGACCCCGGCGGCCAGGGCGAGGACTTCGGCAAGTCGTCCCCGCTCGGCTTCCTCATCCTCATCCTGTTCTTCATCGCGGTCGCGTTCCTGATCCGCTCGATGACCAAGCACCTCAAGCGCGTCCCGGAGTCGTTCGACGCGCCCGAGGCGCCGGACAGCCCGCCGCCCGCGAAGGCCTAGAGCCGCGGGTCGACGGGGTCGGATTCGAGCGCGAGCACCGCGAACACGCACTCGTGCACGCGCCACAGCGGCTCGCCCTTCGCCAGCCGCTCCAGCGCGGCCAGGCCCAGGCTGTACTCGCGCAGCGCCAGTGAGCGCTTGTGCCCGACCTGGCGCTCCCGCAGGCGCGCCAGGTGGGCCGGGTCGCGGTAGTCCGGGCCGTAGATGATCCGCAGGTACTCCGGCCCGCGGACCTTGATGCCCGGCTGCACCGGCCGCTTGCCGCGCACCAGCAGGTTCGCCGCGGGCTTGACCACCATGCCCTCGCCGCCCGCCGCGGTCAGCTCGGTCCACCACGCCACGCCCGCCGCGACCGAGCCCGGGTCGGACGTGTCGACGGCGAGCCGCCGGGTCGGGGTGAACAGCTCCGGGTCCGCGTCGACCAGCCGGTCGGCGACCGACAGGTGCCACAGGTGCGGCGCCGCGTGGTACGTCGCGCCCTCGGTCGCCAGCACCTGGAACGGCGCGATCCGCACCGGACCGCCGCAGTAGCGCCCGTACGCCTCCCGGAACGCCGTGGCGTTCGCCGCCCGCTGACGTGTCCGCTCCAGCAGGTCGGCGACCTCGATGCCGCGCTCGGCGGCCGCCGCGAGGACCGACACCGCCGCTGGCAGCGCGGTCGACGCCGCCGCGCCCACGGCCGCGTACTGGTCCTTGATCAGCTCCGCGGCCTTCACGTTCCACGGCATGATCTCGGTGTCCAGCAGCAGCCAGTCCGTGCCCAGCTCGGTCCACAGCCCGGCCGCGGTCACCGCGTCGCGGACGCGCTCCAGCACCGCGTCCGACGGGAAGAACGCCCGGCCCGTGCGGGTGTGCACGACCCCGGTGCCGTCGCGGCGCACCAGGACGACGCCGCGCGAGCCCATGTGCTTCTCCTCGCACAGGACCTCGGTGACGCCCTGCCCGAGGTAGTCGGCGAACGCCTCCGCCGGGTGCTCCAGCAGGTCGTCGTCACCGCGGTGCGCGGGCGGCGGGGTCATCGTCGGCGGCAGGTACCAGAGGACCCGCGGGTCGACGGCGAAGCGGCTCATCACCTCCAGCGCGGCGGCGGCCTGCTCCTCGCGCACCGACACGTCGCCGTAGCCGGTGTCGATGACGCGCCTGCCGACGACGTCGGTCAGCTCCAGCGAGTCCGGCTCGCGCTGGACCGCCCCGCCGAGCGGGCGCTTCGGCTCGTACCAGACCCGGTGCGCAGGCACCGAGACGACGGTCCGCTCCGGGTAGCGCAGCGCGGTCAGCTTCCCGCCGAACACCACGCCCGTGTCCAGGCACATGGTGTTGTTGACCCACTCCACCTCCGGCGTCGGCGTGTGTCCATAGAGGACCATCGCGCGGCCGCGGTACTCGGTCGCCCAGGGGTAGCGCACCGGCAGGCCGTACTCGTCGGTCTCGCCGGTGGTGTCGCCGTAGAGGGCGAAGGAGCGGACCGCGCCGGACGCGCGCCCGTGGTAGCGCTCGGGCAGGCCCGCGTGCGCGACGACCAGCTCGCCGCCGTCGAGGACGTAGTGGGCGAGCAGGCCGTCGCAGAACTCCCGCGCCGCAGCCTGGAACTCGGCGGGCTCCGCGTCGAGCTGCGCCAGCGACTCGGCGAGGCCGTGCGCGACGGTGACCTTGCGACCGTCGAGCGCGCGCACCAGCTTCTGCTCGTGGTTGCCGCACACCGCGAACGCCGTGCCCGCCGCGACCATGCCCATGACCAGCCGCAGCACGCCCGGGGTGTCCGGGCCGCGGTCGACCAGGTCCCCGACGAACACCGCGCGCCTGCCCGCGGGGTGGCGGGCGCCGACCGCGCGGCCGTCGGCGTCGCGCTCCAGCTCGTAGCCCAGCTCGGCCAGCAGGTCCTCCAGCTCGGCACGGCAGCCGTGCACGTCGCCGATCACGTCGAACGGGCCGGTCTCGTGGCGCTTGTCGGTGCGCAGCGGCTCGACCACGATGCGCGCTTCGTCCACTTCGGACTCGCTGCGCAGGACGTGGACGCGGCGGAAGCCCTCCTTGGCCAGGCCGTTGAGCGACTTGCGCAGCAGGGTCTTGTGGCGGCGGACGACGTGCGCGCCGAAGTCCCGGTCCGGGCGGCCCGCGTTGCGCTCCACGCACACCTTCTCGGGCAGGTCCAGCACGATCGCCACCGGCAGCACGTGGTGCTCGCGCGCCAGCGCCACCAGCTTCCCGCGCACCTCGCGCTGCACGTTCGTCGCGTCCACCACCGTGATCCGCCCGGCGCGCAAGCGCTTGCCCGCGATGTGGTGCAGCGCGTCGAACGCGTCGGCGGACGCGGACTGGTCGTTCTCGTCGTCGGCGACGAGGCCGCGGAAGAAGTCGCTGGAGAGCACCTGCGTGGGCAGGAAGTTCTTGCGCGCGAACGTCGACTTGCCGGAGCCGGACGCGCCGATGAGCACCACCAGCGCCATGTCGGGGATCGCCAGGTCCATCACGCCTCCTCCCTGCTGAACACGGCCATCTGCGTCGGCGGTCCGACCTCGGGGTCGTCCGGGCCGACGGGTCGGAACGCCACGCTGTACCCGCTGATCGATCCCGCCCACGCCCGGAACTCCGCGCGGGTCCACTCGAAGCGGTGGTCGGGGTGGCGGAAGCCGGTCAGGCCGGGGAAGCGCACGTTGTGCTCGGCGTTCGGCGTCGTCACGACGACGTGCGCGGGCCGCGCGGTGGTGAACACCGCGCGCTCGAGGGCGGGCAGGCGCCCCGGGTCGACGTGCTCGACGACCTCCATCAGCACGGCGGCGTCGTAGCCCGCGAGCGACGGGTCACCGTAGGTCAGGGCGGACTGGCGCAGTGCGACCCGCGCCTGGACGCGCTCGGGCAGCCGCTCCCGCCAGCGCGCGGCGGCGGCCAGCGCGCGTGGCGCGACGTCGGTCCCGACGACCTCGGTGAACGCCGGGTCGGCCACCAGTTCGCGCAGCAGCGCGCCGCCACCGCAGCCCAGGTCCAGCACGCGGCGCGCGCCCAGCTCGCGCAGCACGCCGACGACGGCCTCCCGGCGCACGACCGCGAGCGGCCGGTTCTCCGCGGGCTCCTCCGGCGGCGCGGAACCGTCCAGCTCGCTCAGCCGTTCCAGCGCGGTGCGCACGTGGTCCGCGCGGTGCTTGAGGTAGCGCCTGCTGATCAGGTCCCGCTCGGGGTGCGCGGCCAGCCAGTCGCCGCCCGCGCGCAGCAGCTTGTCGACCTCGTCCGCGCCGACCCAGTAGTGCTTGGCGTCGTCGAGCACCGGCAGCAGCACGTAGAGCTGGCGCAGCGCGTCGGCCAGCCGGACCTCGCCGTCCAGCCGCAGGTCGACGTACGGCGCGTCGCCCCACTCCGGGAACGCGGGGTCCAGCGGCACCCGGGTCGCGGTGACGGTCCAGCCCAGCGGCGCGAACAGCCGGGCGGGCAGGTCGGCGTCGCCCCGGCACGGCGCGGACGGCACCCGCACCGACAGCGGGATCGGGCCGCGGCCAGCTCCGGGCGGGCGTCGCAGCGGCCGGTCATCGCGGACTTGAACACCCGGCCCAGCGCCACCGCCAGCAGCGACCCGGCGACGTACGGGCCGTCGTTGACGTAGTGCGCCAAGCCCGTGTCCTGGTTGCGGTGCGCGCGGGACAGGGCGATCGGGTCGACCTCCAGCAGCAGCGCCGCCGTGCACTCGCCCTCGTCCGCGCGCGGGTAGAACACGTGCGCCGGACCGGCGGACGTGTCGAACCGCTGCGCCTTGCCGGGATGCTTGAACAGCAGGTACCCGAGGTCGGTGGCGGGCGCGCGGGTCGTGGTGATGGTGAGCAGCACCGGGCGAGTGTCGCGCACCCCGGGCTTCTCGGCACCGCATTTGGCAGGCTGGGCCCATGGCGAACCGACTCGGCGTCTCGACCAGCCCGTACCTGCTCCAGCACGCGGACAACCCCGTGCACTGGCGGGAGTGGTCGCCCGACGCCTTCGCCGAGGCGCGGCGCCGCGACGTCCCGGTGCTGCTGTCGGTCGGCTACGCCGCCTGCCACTGGTGCCACGTCATGGCGCACGAGTCGTTCGAGGACGAGGCCACTGCGGCGCTGATGAACGAGTGGTTCGTCAACGTCAAGGTCGACCGCGAGGAGCGCCCGGACATCGACGCGGTCTACATGACCGCGACGCAGGCCATGACCGGGCACGGCGGCTGGCCGATGACCTGCTTCCTCACCCCGAAGGCGAGCCGTTCCACTGCGGCACCTACTTCCCGCCGACGCCGCGGCACGGCATGCCGTCGTTCACGCAGCTCCTGGAAGCCGTGCACGAGGCGTGGGCGTCGCGCGACGCCGAGGTCCGCGCGGCGGGCGCGCGCGTGGTCGAGTCGCTGCGCGCGCAGTCCGCGCCGTTGGCCCCGTCGCCGGTCGACGCGGACGTGCTCGACGGCGCGGCGGCGTCGCTGCTCGGCGACTACGACCGGCGCCACGGCGGGTTCGGCGGCGCGCCGAAGTTCCCGCCGTCGATGGTCCTGGAGTTCCTGCTGCGCCACCACGAGCGCACCGGGTCGGTCGAGGCGCTGTCCATCGTGGAGGGCACCGCGCGGGCGATGGCCGACGGCGGGCTCAACGACCAGCTCGCGGGCGGCTTCGCCCGGTACAGCGTCGACGCGGGCTGGGTGGTGCCGCACTTCGAGAAGATGCTGTACGACAACGCTTTGCTGCTGCGCCTGTACGCGCACCTGGCCCGCCGCACCGGCGACGCGCGGTACCGCGAGGTCGCCGTCGACACCGCGCGGTTCCTGCTGATCGACCTGATCACCCCGCAGGGCGGCTTCGCGTCGTCGCTGGACGCCGACACCAACGGCGTCGAGGGGCTGACCTACGTGTGGTCGCCCGCGCAGCTCACCGAGGTCCTCGGCGAACGCGACGCCACCTGGGCGGCGAAACTGCTCCAGGTCACCGAGGAGGGGACGTTCGAGCACGGGACGTCGACGCTCCAGCTCGGCGCGGTCGACGACCCGGAGCGGTGGTCGCGGGTCAAGGCGGCGCTGCTGGCGGCGCGGTCGTCGCGACCGCAGCCGGGGTGCGACGACAAGGTCGTGACGGCGTGGAACGGCCTGGCCATCGGGGCCCTCGCGGAAGCGGGCCGGGCGCTGGGGGAGCCGTCGTGGGTGGCGCGGCGGCGCGCGCGGCGGACCTGCTGCTCGGGCTGCACCTGGTCGACGGCAGGCTGCGCCGGACCTCGCGCGACGGTGTCGTCGGCACGGCCGCGGGCGTCCTGGAGGACTACGCGTGCCTGGCCGACGGGCTGCTCGCCCTGTACCAGGCGACCGGGTCGCAGCGGTGGCTCACCGCGGCGACGTCCCTGCTCGACACGGCCCTCGCGCGGTTCGCGGACCCGTCGGCGGCGGGGGCGTACCACGACACCGCCGACGACGCGGACGCGCTGGTCTGGCGGCCGGGCGACCCGGGCGACAACGCCTCGCCCTCGGGGGCGTCGGCGTTGGCGGGGGCGCTGCTGACGGCGTCGGCCCTGGTCGGGTCGGGGTCGGCGTACCGGGAGGCGGCGGAGGGCGCCCTGCACCGGGCGGGGGTGCTGGTGGCGCGGGCGCCGCGGTTCGCGGGGCACTGGCTGACGGTCGCGGAGGCCCTGGTCAACGGACCGGTGCAGGTCGCGGTGGTCGGCGGGGGAGCGCTGGCGGACGCGGCGGTGGCGTACGCGCCCGGGGGTGCGGTCGTGCTCGCGGGTGAGCCCGACTCGGCGCCGCTGCTGGCGGACCGGCCGCTGGTGGACGGCGGCCCGGCGGCGTACGTCTGCCGGGGGTACGTGTGCGACCGGCCCGTCACCGGTGTCGAGGACCTGCGGGTTCTGCTCTGAGCGAACGTTTGCCCTGGTCGGCGCTGTAGCGGCGTAACGTCGGTAAGGACGTAATCATGTAATCAAGGAGCACGCCATGCGAGGACGATGGGGCCACCGGGGCGGCTGGCAGCAGGCCGACCTCCCCAACGCCGACGACGCCGCGGCCTGGCTGTCCGGCCGCCTCCCCGACGGCTGGTTCACCGGCGCGCCGGAGGTCACGATCGACCGGGAGGAGATCACCGTCGTCGGGGAGCTGCAGCCCCTCGACGGCGACTACCCCGACGACGCCGCCCGCGCCGCCGCCGAGTCCGGCCGGATCAGCCGCTGGCGCGAGGAGACGCGCGAGGAGCGCATCGAGATCGCCCGCCAGGCCGAGCACCGCTACGGCCGCAAGGTCGCCTGGGGCGCGCGCCTCGGCGGCACCGAGGAGCTGTTCACCGTCCTGGCCGTGCCGGTCATGACCCGGCTGCGCCAGCCGGAGCGGCAGGTCCTCGACACCCTCGTCGCCGCGGGCGTCGCCCGCTCCCGCTCCGACGCCCTCGCCTGGGCCGTCCGCCTCGTCGGCGAGCACACCGACGAGTGGCTAAATGAGCTGCGCGAGGCGATGTCGAAGGTCGATGATCTGAGGGCCAAGGGACCCGAGCTGTAACTGGGGGAACGTGTCGCTGACCGGCAGCCTCGTGCGCCTGCGAGCCCTGGAGCCCGAAGACGCCGACACGGTCTGGCGGTGGCACAACGACCCCGACGTGGTGCGCTGGCTGGAGGCTCCCTACCCGGAGCCCCTGGCCGCCATCCGCAAGCGCTGGTCCGAACGCCCCCGAACTCCTACGACCGCACCGTCTTCGGCATCGAGACGGTCGCCGAGGACCGCCTGATCGGCGTGATCGTCCTGCGCGACGCCACCCCCGAGACCGCGCGCGCCGAACTGGACGTCTACATCGGCGAGAAGGACCACTGGAACGGCGGCTACGGCACCGAGGCCCTCCGCCTCATGTGCCGCTTCGGCTTCGACCACATGCGCCTCCACGCGATCGAACTGTCCGTCGTGGACGACAACGACCGCGCCCGCCACGTCTACCGCAAGGTCGGCTTCGTCGAAGAAGGCCGGTGCCGCGAAGCCTTCCGCCGCGACGGCAAATGGCACGACGTCTACATCATGAGCATGCTCGAAGGCGAACTCGTCGACCTATGACCTTCGACGACCTGCTGGCGGAGGGCGAAGCCGTCCCCACCGACGGCTGGGACTTCTCGTGGTTCGCGGGCCGCGCGACCGAGGAACGCCCCGGCTGGGGCTACGCCCGCCTGCTCGCCGCCCGCATGGCCACCGCGACCAGCGCCGCCGACCTGCAGACCGGCGGCGGCGAGGTCGTGGCGACGGCCGCGCGGCGCCCGCCGCTCCTGTTCGCCACCGAGACCTGGCCACCCAACCTCGCCGTGGCCCGCCGCACCCTCCCCGACGCCGTGGTGATCCAGGTCGCGGAGCACTCGCCCCTCCCGTTCCGCACCGCGTCGCTCGACCTGGTCACCAGCCGCCACCCGACCTACACCCCGTGGCGGGAGATCACCCGCGTCCTGCGCCCCGGCGGCACGGTGCTCACCCAGCAGATCGGCGACGGCACCAACCGCGAGCTGTCCGAATACTTCCTCGGCCCCCTCCCGGACCCACCCCCACAGCCGGCGAGATCCGCGCCGCCTGCACCGGCCTCGACATCGTCACCCTCGCGGAAGCCACCTGCCGCCTCGAGTTCCACGACATCGCCGCGGTCGTCCACTTCCTCCGCAAGGTCATCTGGACCGTCCCCGACTTCACCGTCGAGAAGTACCGCCCGCGCCTCAAGGCCATGCACGACCACATCACGACCCACGGCAGCTTCATCTCCCACAGCCGCCGCGTCCTGGTGGAAGCCCGCAAGCCGGGCTAGGAGTACATCGCCAGCCAGATCGCGATGTAGTGCGCCAACGCCGCCAGGACGGTGGCGGCGTGGAAGAACTCGTGGTGGCCGAAGACCGTGGGCCAGGGGTTGGGCCACTTCGTGGCGTAGAAGACCGCGCCGACGGTGTAGAACAGGCCGCCGACCAGGAGGAGGACGAGGGCGGCCACGCCCGCGTTGTGGAGGAGTTCCGGGAGGACGAACACCGCGACCCAGCCGAGGGCGATGTAGATCGGGGTGCCGAGCCAGCGCGGGGCGTGCGGCCACAGGAGCTTCAGGGCGACGCCCAGGATCGCGCCGCCCCAGACGATGCCCAGGATGATGTAGCCGGTGGGCTGGGTCATCGCGAGCAGGCAGAACGGGGTGTACGTGCCCGCGATGAACAGGAAGATCATCGAGTGGTCGAGGCGCTTCATCCACGTGCGCGCCGTCTCCGACACCCACCAGCGGCGGTGGTACAGCGCGCTGACCCCGAACAGGCCCAGCACGGTCGCGGCGTAGACCGACGTGGCCAGGGCGGCCACCGCCGACACCGTGGTGGCGGCCAGGACGATCAGGGTGGCGCCCGTCGCGACGGACACGAAGAACGACCAGAAGTGGATCACCCCGCGCATGCGGGGCTTGGTCGGACGAGGCCGGTCCTGGAGCGCAGCGGTCACGGCAACGAGGTTACGGCACCGCGCGCGGACGGATCTGTGGTCGCGGTCACGACCAGCCGACGACCTCGCGGTGCTCGACCGCCAGGCAGCGGTCCATCACGACGTCCAGGCCGCCCGCGGTGGCGATCGACGCGGCCTCCTCGCTGATCACGCCCAGCTGGAGCCACAGCGCGCCCGCGCCGACGGCGACGGCCTCGCGGGCGACGTCGGGGGCGTGCTCGGGGCGACGGAAGACGTCGACGATGTCGATCGGGCCCGGGACGTCGGCGAGGGACGCGTACGCGGGCAGGCCCTCCCACGTCGACAGGCCCGGGTTGACCGGGTAGACGGTCAGGCCCGCGCTGACGAGGTAGCGGGCGACGCCGTGGCTGGGGCGGCGGGGTTGTCGCTGAGCCCGACCACGGCGATGGCGCGGGACTCGTGGATGAGGCGTTCGATCACGGCGAGGTCGGAAAGCACGAAACCCAGTGTGCACCGGACGCGGGTACCCTGGCAGGCCGTGAGTCTTCGCAGGCGCGTGGCCGACGTCGTGTACGGCCTCTACGAGAAACGCCTCTTCCAGCAGGCCGGTGGCAAGATCCCGCGCCACGTCGGGGTGATGTTGGACGGCAACCGCAGGTGGGCGCGGGAGGCCGGGTTCACCGACGTCAACGACGGGCACCGGGTCGGCGCGCAGCGCATCGCGGACCTGCTGGGCTGGTGCGACGAGGTCGGGGTCGAGGTGGTCACGCTGTGGCTGCTGTCCACCGACAACCTGACCCGGCCCGCGAGCGAGCTGGCGCCGCTGCTGGAGATCATCGGCGACGTCGTCGACGAGCTGGCCGAGCCCGGCATGCCGTGGCGGCTGCGGCTGATCGGCGCGCTCGACATCCTGCCCGCCGAGACCGCGGAGCGGCTGGTCGCCGCGGTCGGGCGGACCCGGGCCGAGGGGCGCACCGGCATGGAGGTGAACATCGCGGTCGGCTACGGGGGCCGCCGGGAGATCGCCGACGCGGTCCGCAAGCTGCTCCAGCAGCACGCCGAGGTGGGCACCAGCATCGAGGAACTGGCCGAGGTGCTCACCGTCGACCACATCGCCGAGCACCTCTACACCTCGGGGCAGCCGGACCCGGACCTGGTCATCCGCACCTCAGGCGAGCAGCGGTTGTCCGGATTCCTGCTGTGGCAGTCCGCGCATTCGGAGTTCCACTTCTGCGAAGCGTACTGGCCGGATTTCCGGCGCACCGACTTCTACCGCGCGCTGCGCGCGTACGGCATTCGGCACCGGCGGTTCGGTTCGTAAACAAATGGGCAGCGGAATAGCCCGCGGGATCGCCGCGGGCTATTCGCCGTGGGGTCAGCGCCCCACGATCAGATGCCGTCGCTCAGCGACTCCGCGATCAGGTCCGGGGTCAGGGCGATGCCGGTGTAGGCGCCCGCGACCAGGGCCGCCGCGCCGTAGCCCAGGGCGCCGCCGCCGTCGGTGAACAGCTCGACGGCGTCGCCGAACGCCGGCTGGTCCGGGAAGTCCGCGGTGTCAGCGGAGGCGAACGGGGCGGCCAGCATCGACATCCCGATGGCGGCGGACGCGACGAATCCTGCCTTCTTCAGCACGTGCTTCTCCTTATCGACAAATGCGACCAGTGCGCTTCGCGGATCAACTTACTAGGTCCGCAATGGCGGTGGGCGGCTAAAACGCGTTCGTGTTACGGATTTCGGCGAGCTTCACCTATCCGGGTAACTCATGCGGCTCCCGCTACTCGTTAGGTGATCAACGCGAACGCTGAGTGCGCTGCGTAACCACTGGCAGGCGACTTGCGGGCCCGGTAAACTCCCTGCCCCCGTCTCGACAGGGTGACGCGCCTGGTCACCCTGCGTGCTGCGTGGCGCGATCGGGCGCGCCAGCGGTGATCACGTGGCGTGCGTGTGGCGCAGTGGTGACGAATGCGGAAATCACCTGTGTGGCAGCGTGCCGATTGTCAGTGCCCGCAGGTAGCGTCCGAAGTGTCGGGTCGTGTCCATTGCGGCCCGTCCCGGGAGGCCCTGGTCGTGAGCGAACTGGCGAGGGGGCAGGCACCCGGCCCCGCGGACCGCGCTAGTGGGTCCCGCCGGGGCGAGTGCCCGGCCCGTCGAGGAGCGGACGCGGTGCCGCGTTCGCGAGGGAGTTGCCGTGACCGCTTCGTCCAGGCGCACTGCCAGCCAGTCCTCAGGCCAGTCCCGCACCCCGAAGACCGACGAGGAGGGCGGCTCACCCCGCACCTACGTCCTCGACACCTCGGTCCTGCTCGCCGACCCGTGGGCACTCACCCGGTTCGCCGAGCACTCGGTGGTCATCCCGCTCGTGGTGATCAGCGAGCTGGAGGGCAAGCGGCACCACCCCGAACTCGGCTGGTTCGCCCGGGAGACCTTGCGCCTCCTGGACGACCTGCGGCTCAAGCACGGCCGCCTCGACACCCCCATCCCGGTCGGCGACGTCGGCGGCACGCTGCGCGTCGAGCTGAACCACACGGACCCGTCGGTCCTCCCGGCGGGCTTCCGCACCGACGCCAACGACGCCCGCATCCTCGCCTGCGCGCTCAACCTCGCCGCCGAGGAACCGCACGTCACGCTGGTCACCAAGGACATCCCGCTGCGCGTCAAGGCGGCCGCGGTCGGCTTGACCGCGGAGGAGTACCGGGCGGGCGAGGTCGTCACCTCCGGCTGGTCCGGGATGGCCGACCTCACCGTCCCCCAGGACTTCATCAACACCCTCTTCGCCGAGGAGACCGTCGACCCGGTCCCCTTCGACGTCGAGGTCGACCTGCCGTGCAACACCGGCCTGCGGCTGCACGCGGGCGGGCAGAGCGCGCTGGGCCGGGTCACCGCCGACAAGCGGGTCCGCCTGGTCCGCGGCGACCGCGAGGCGTTCGGCCTCCACGGCCGCTCCGCCGAGCAGCGCGTCGCGCTCGACCTGCTGCTCGACCAGGAGATCGGCATCGTCTCCCTGGGCGGGCGCGCGGGCACCGGCAAGTCCGCGCTGGCCATCAGCGCGGGCCTGGAGGCCGTCCTGGAGCGCGGGCTGCACCGCAAGGTCGTGGTCTTCCGCCCGATGTACGCCGTCGGCGGCCAGGACCTCGGCTACCTGCCCGGCTCCGAGACGGAGAAGATGCAGCCCTGGGCGCAGGCGGTGTTCGACGTCCTGGGCGCGATCGCCAGCAAGGCGGTCATCGACGAGGTGCTGGGCCGCGAGATGCTGGAGGTCCTGCCGCTGACCCACATCCGCGGCCGGTCCCTGCACGACGCGTTCGTCATCGTCGACGAGGCGCAGTCGCTGGAGCGCAACGTCCTGCTGACCGTGCTCTCCCGGCTGGGCACGAACTCCCGCGTCGTGCTCACCCACGACGTCGCCCAGCGCGACAACCTGCGCGTCGGCCGCCACGACGGGGTCGCCGCGGTCATCGAGAAGCTGAAGGGCCACCCGCTGTTCGCGCACGTCACGCTGACCCGCAGCGAGCGCTCGCCGATCGCGGCGCTGGTCACCGAGATGCTCGAGGACCACTCGCTGTAGCCGCGCCGGGCAGGCCGCTCACCACCCGCTGGGGAGCGGCCTGCCCTCCGCGAAGCCCGCCGCCGACTGCACCCCGACGCACGCCCGCTCGTGGAACTCCGCCAGCGTCCGCGCGCCCGCGTACGTGCAGGCCGAGCGCACCCCGGAGCAGATCCCGTCGATCAGGTCCTCCACGCCGGGCGCGGCCGGGTCCAGCCGCATCCGCGACGACGAGATGCCCTCCTCGAACAGCCCCTTGCGGGCCCGGTCGAAGCCGCTGTCCGCGCGCGTGCGGGCGCTGACCGCGCGCTTGGACGCCATCCCGAACGACTCCTTGTACGCGCGCCCGGCCTCGTCGCGCTGCAGGTCGCCGGGCGACTCGTAGGTCCCGGCGAACCACGACCCGATCATCACGTTCGCCGCGCCCGCGGCCAGCGCCAGCGCCACGTCGCGCGGGTGCCGGACGCCGCCGTCGGCCCACACGTGCTTGCCCAGCTCGCGCGCCGCCGCGGCGCACTCGGCGACCGCGGAGAACTGCGGGCGGCCGACGCCGGTCATCATCCGCGTCGTGCACATCGCGCCCGGCCCGACACCGACCTTGATGACGTCGGCGCCCGCCTCGACGAGGTCGCGCACGCCCTCGGCGGTGACGACGTTGCCCGCCACCACCGGCACCGTCGGCCCGAGCGCGCGGACGGCCTTGAGCGCGGCGAGCATCTTCTCCTGGTGCCCGTGCGCTGTGTCCACCACGAGCGTGTCCACACCCGCGCTGAGCAGCGCGGACGCCTTCGCCGCGACGTCGCCGTTCACGCCGACGGCCGCGGCGATCCGCAGCCTGCCCGCGTCGTCCAGGGCGGGCCGGTAGACCTCGGTGCGCAGCGCGCCCTTCTCGGTCAGCACGCCCGCGAGCGCGCCGTCGTCGGTCACCGCGACCGCGAGCGGCGCGGGGTGCTCGGCCAGGTGCGCGAACACCTCGCGGGCGGGGTGCCCAGCGGCAGCGGGGCCACCGGCGTGGCGATCTCGCCGAGCCGGGTGAACCGGTCGACGCCGTGGCAGGCGGCCTCGTCGACGATCCCGACCGGGCGGCCCGCGTCGTCGACCACCACGACCGCGCCGTGCGCGCGCTTGGGCAGCAGGTTGAGCGCGTCGGCGACGGCGTCGCCCGCGGTGAGCACGAGCGGGGTGTCCCACACCGGGTGCCGGGACTTCACCCACGCCACGATGTCGGCGACCGCGTCGGGGGCGACGTCCTGCGGCAGCACCACGACACCGCCGCGGCGGGCGACCGTCTCGGCCATGCGCCTGCCCGCGACGGCGGTCATGTTGGCCACCACGATCGGGATGGTCGCGCCGGTGCCGTCCGAAGTGGACAGGTCGACGTCGAACCGGCTCTCGACCGCGGAGCGGCCGGGGACCAGGAAGACGTCGTCGTAGGTCAGGTCGTTGCCGGGCTCGCCGTGTAGGTAGCGCACCAGGCCAACGTAGCGCTCACTCCCACTCCAGCGCGATTCCCGCGATGCCCGGTTCCGTGTTCGGGAAGTAGGCGCTGACCACGCAGCCGCGGTCGCAGTACAGCTCGCGGGTCAGCGTCGGGGGCGCGCGTCGGTGCTGCGGACCTCCTGGACCAGCCGGGCGGGCAGGTGGTCGGGCGGCAGCTCGTACTGGAGCAGGAACGGGCCGCTGGGGGCGCGGAACACGCGGAAGTAGCCGGGGCAGGGCATACCGGTGTCGTCGTCGACGGCGTAGCTGAGGACGATCGTCTCCTCCTTGGCCAGCAGCCGGTCGAAGACCAGCTCGAACACCACCACGTGGTCCTTGCGGCGGACCCGGCCCAGGCGGCAGCCGTCGCCCGCGCTGACCCGCACGCGGGCGCCGTCGGCGCCGATCTCGCCGTGGTAGACCGCGACGTACCGGTCGACCTCGGCGTGCGCGACCGAGACGTTGAGCGTCTCCACCCGGCCCTGCGACCGGTCGGCGCGGATCGTCACGCGCTCGGTCAGCATCCGGACCTCCAGGTCGGCGTTGACCTGCTCGGGGTCGACGCCCAGCTCGGAGAGCAGCTCCCGGGTGGTCGAGCCCGCGGCGATCAGCTCGGCGAACGACGCCGCCTGCTTGCGGCCCCGGCCGCGCTGCGCGGGCCCGACCAGCACGACCAGCGAGTCCCTGGGCAGCCCGAGCACCTGCTCCAGCGCCCGGACCGCGCCGAGGCCGTGGTGCGGGTCGGGGTGGCGGACGCCGCGCTGCCAGTAGCTCAGCGTCGACTCGGCGACCCGCACGTCGAGCCGGGCCAGGTGGGCCCGCAGCCGCGCCAGGCTGAGCCCGCGCGTCTCGATCGCGGTCCGCAGCGCCGCGTGGAAGGGCCCGCGGCGGAGGGCGTCGGCGAGTGGGTCCACGTGCACCTGTTCCGCATACTGTGAATGCCTGTGAATGTTCACATTATGTGGTCCCTACCTGTGCGTAAAGCCCGGCGAACGGTCCGGTCCGCGTTCGCGCGGGCTTGTCGGCGTGGGGTGGCGGGCGCACTGTTTCGTCGTCCCGCTTCACCCGGTTCGTCCGCAGCGGACCCTGCACGCCGCGGGCGGACCGGACACCCTCTCCACTGTGGACGCCCCGGCCGGAGCACGGCACGCGCGACCGCGGCGGGGCCCGGCGGCCCCGGGGAACCGACGACGCCCTGCCCGGGGCCGCCTAGCCTCGCACCAGCTCCAGCGTCGGCCCCGTGCGCGCCTTGCGTACCTTGAGCCGCACCGGGATCCGCTGCCGCAGTTCCTCCACGTGCGACACGACGCCGACGACCCGGCCGCCCGCGCGGAGTTCGTCCAAGATGGACATCACGTCGTCGAGGGTGTCGGCGTCGAGCGCCCCGAACCCCTCGTCGACGAAGAGCGTGTCGAGCACGGCGCCGCCGGTCTCGGCGGCGACGACGTCGGCCAGGCCGAGCGCGAGCGCCAGCGAGGCGACGAACGACTCCCCGCCGGAGAGCGTCTTGGAGGACCGCACGCGCCCGGTGTAGTCGTCCAGCACGTCCAGCCCGAGCCCGCCGCGCGTGCCCCGCGCGCCCGCCTCGTCGGAGTGCACGAACGCGTAGCGGCCCTGCGTCATGCGCCGCAGCCGGTCGGTCGCCGCGATGACGACCTCCTCCAGCCGCGCGGCCAGCACGAACGACCGCAGCGAGATCCGCGCGGTGTTCTGCCCGCGCCCGTTGACGACGTCGGTCAGCGCGTCCAGCTCGGCGAACTCCGCGGCCATCGGCTCCAGGTCCCGCCACGCGCCGCGCAGCCGCACGGCGAGGTCGGCCAGCTCCCGCTCGCGGGTCGCCGCGGCCCGCGCGTGCGCCACGGCTTCCTCGGCGAGCTGCCGCGCGCGTTCCGCGGCCTCGACCAGCGGCGGGAGGTCGACGACGGTGTCGGCGGAGACGCCCCAGAGGTCCGGGTCGGCGAGGATCTCCTGGTTGGTCGACTCCCGCAGCTTCGCCTCCGCGAGCTGGGTCTCCAGCTTCGCCAGGATCTCGTCCTCGCGTGCGGCGTCCAGCGCCGCCGCCACGTCGCGGAACCCGGCGAGCGCCACAGCCTCCGCGACCGCGGCCTCCTGCTCGGCGACCCGCTGCTTGGCGGTGGCCACGAGAGCCCGCGCGTCCGCGACGGCGTCCAGCGCGGCCGACAGCTCCAGCAACCGCTCCCGCCGCTCCGCGACCGACGCGAACCCGCCCCGCGCCGCGTCCAACCGCCCCGCCCGCTCGGCGACCGCGGCCTTGATCTGCTCCCGCTCGGCCTCCCACGCCGCGATCTCCTGAGCGAGCCGCGTCCGCCGCCGCCCCGCCTCCTCGACCTGCCGCTCCAACGCCTCCACCTCGGCGACCCGCTCCGCGTGGACGTCCGCCAGCGCCTCGGCCGCCGCGAACGCCCGCCGCGCCTCCTCGAGCGCGCTCCGCGGGTCGTCCCACCCGACCAGCTTCTCCCGCAACGACTCCACCGCCGACCGGGCCCGCTGCAACGCCTCCGCGGCCCGCTCCCGCCCCCGCAACGCCCGCTGCTCGTCCTCCTGCGCCACTTCCTCGTCCCGCGCCGACACCGCGTCCGCGGCCCGCGCGGGCGCCGGGTGCTCCTCCGACCCGCACACCGGGCACGGCCCGTCCAGCATCGAGGCCAGCTCCGCCGCCATCCCCGCCAACCGCCGCGCCCGCACGTCCAACACCCGCTCCCGAGCACCCTGGTGCACGTCCACCGCCCGCGCGTGCACCTCCACCGCCTCCGCCACCGCCCTTTCCGCCTCCGGCACGGCCTCCAGGCACTTCACCGCCCCCTCCGCCGCCTCCACAGCCCCCCGCAACCCACCCACCGCCGCCACCGCGTGCGCCGACTCGGCCACCGCCCCCCGAGCCTCGCTGACGGCAACGGTCAACGCATCCGCCTCAACCCCCAACCCCTCCCAATCCGCCCCCGCCAACCGCTCCGCCAACTCCGCGACCCGCGCCACATCCCCCCGCTGCCGCTCCGCCTCGACAACGAGCCCACCCAACTCACCGGCCTCTTCCCGCAACCCGTTCGCCACCCGCCGCGGCTCTTCCCCGAGCACCCACCCGCGAACACAGCCCCGCCCACCCGGGGGCAGACCCCCTGTGGTCATCCTATCGGCGGGGCCCGACAAAAACGGAGCATCGGATCCGGATTGGCGGGCGGACGACACGTTTCCGCTGGTAGCCGCTTCCTCGGACGATCCCGCGGTGGACTCCGGGCGCGCGATCTCGTCGGCCGGTGCGACCGCTTCCTCGGGCGATCCTGCGGTGGACTCCGGGCGCGCGGCCTCGTCGGCCGGTGCGACCGCTTCCTCGGACGATCCCGCAGCGCCTTCCCGGGCCGGGATCTCATCGCCTAGCGCGTCCCCGGGCGATCCCCCAGTGGCCTCCCGACGCGCGACCTCCTCGCCCAGTGCGACCGCTTCCGCCTCCCGGAGCGCGCACGCCTCGCCCGCCGCCTCCGCCTGCCGCTCCACCCCCGCAGCGCCTCGACCGCCGCCACCACCGGGACCGCGCGCCGCGCCGCCTGCAACTCCGCCGCCCACCCGGCCCGGTCGTCCGCCTGGTCGGTCAACTCCGCCAGTTCGCGGGTCGCCCGGCGCACCCGCCGGACCCGGTCCGCCAACGCCCGACCGTCCGCCAGCGCCGCCTCGGTCGCCACCCGGGCCCGCCCCGCCCGCGTCTCCGACGCAGCCGCCGCGAAGCAGCAGCGTCCACTGAGGACACCAAAGACTCCAGCCACCCCGCGTCCGGCGTGGAAGGCGGCTCCACGCCCACGACCTGCGCCACCCGACCGGCCAGCAGGTCCGCCTGCCCCCGCGCCCGCTCGACCCGCGCCCCCAACTCCCGTCGGTGCTCCCGGAACCAGTGCTCCACCCGCTTGAAGTGCTCGGTGCCGAACAACCGCTCTAACAGCTCCTCGCGGTCCTTCGTCTCCGACCGCAGGAACCGCGCGAACTCCCCTGCGGCAGCAACACCACCTGGAAGAACTGCTCCTTGGTCATCCCCAGCAGGTGCTGCACCGTCCGCCCGACCTCGTCGATCCGGGTCAGCGGCGCGTGATCGCCGTCGAGCCAGGTCAGCGACGCCGTCGCCTGCTGCTTGGTGAACCCGCCCCCGCGCCGTTTCGGGCGCAGGTACTCCGGGCTGTGCGAGACCCGCAGCCGCCGCCCGCGCACCGTCAGCTCCAGCGACACCTCCGTGTGCACGGTGTCCGGGGCGTTGTCGCACCGCAGCTGCTTCGCCTGGTCGCGCACCCCGGGCACGCTGCCGAACAACGCGAACGCCACCGCGTCCAGCAGCGACGTCTTCCCCGCGCCCGTGTCGCCGTGCAGCAGGAACAGGCCCTCGGCGGCCAGTACATCGAAGTCGACCTCTTCGCGCCCCGGATAGGGCCCGAACGCGCTCAGCGACAGCCGGTGCAGCCTCACTCCGGCTCCTTCCCCGCCACCGCCGCCAACGCTTCCCGCAGCAACGCGCGCTCGGACGCCGTCGCCGACGTCCCGCGCACGGCCTCCACGAAGCAGCACGACACGGCTTCGTCGTCGCGCCCCCGGACGGCGTCGCCGTACTTGCGCGGGACCTCCACGCGCCCTTCCGGCCGCCACTCCATGTGCACCGCGTGCGGGAAGCGCTTCTGCAACCGCCGCATGGCGTCGATCGGGCGGGCGGGGTCGGTCAGCTCGACGGACAGGAAGTGGTCGGCGACGGCGGTGTGCGCCGGGTCCTCCAACAGGTCCGCGAGCGAGCCGCGCAGGGTCGCCAGCGGTCGGGGGACCGGCAGCTCGTGCCGCTCGACCCCGGCCAGGCCGCCCTCGTCCAACTCCACCAGCCACACCGACTTGCGGTGCCGCGCCTCCGAGAACGAGTACGCCAACGGGCTACCCGAGTAGCGCAAGTGCTCCGCAAGGGTTTGCGGGCCGTGCAAGTGCCCGAGCGCGGCGTAGTCCACCCCGTCGAACAGGCTCCCCGGCACGTGCGGGACACCGCCGACGGCGATCGTGCGCTCGGAGTCGCTCGCCTCCCCGCCGACCACGAACGCGTGCGCCAGCACCACAGACCGGGTGCCCGGGCGCTCGGCGAGGTCCGCCCGCACGCGGCGCATCGCCTCGCCCAGCACGCCGGTGTGGCCCTTCAGGTCCGGCATGCCGAACTCGGCCTTGGCCGGGTCCGGCTCCAGGTACGGGATGCCGTACAGCGCGACCGGGCCGTGCCGGTCCTCGACCACCACCGGCCGGTGCAGCCGCGTGGTCGACGTCAGCAGGTGCAGCCCGCCCGCGGGCGTGAAGTCGGCGAACGCCCCCAGCCGCGGCGCGGAGTCGTGGTTGCCCGGCGTGACGACGATCCGCGCGCCCGCCTCCGCGATCCGGCGCAGCACCCGCGCGCACACCCCGACCGCCTCCGCGGACGGCACCGCGCGGTCGTACAGGTCGCCCGAGACCACCACCACGTCGATAGCGCGGTCGACGACGAGGTCGGCCAACCCGCCCAGCACCGCCTCCTGCTCGACCAGCAGGTCGCGCCCGTGGAAGGTGCGGCCCACGTGCCAGTCGGAGGTGTGCAGGAGCCGCATGCCGACCACGGTAGGACGATGATCCGCCCGATCGGGGAGGCACGCCGTCGAACGGGCGTTCGGCCGATTCCCGGGGTCCGTCGGCGACAATGATCGGGTGACCGCCGTCCTGGGCACCCTGACCGCCGTCCTCGCGCTCCTGCTCGCCGCCGCGGTGGCGCTGTTCCTGCGCCTCTACGCCGACAGCAACCGCCGCGTCGACGCCGCGCGCGCCGAGGTCGCGGGGGAGCGGGCCCGCTCGGACGCCCACCAGGCCGCGCTGCGCCGCTACGAGGTCGCGTTCGCGTCGATCAGCGGCCGAGGTGAGCTGGGCGAACGGGTCCTCGTCGAGACCGCCCGCGCGCTCGGGCTGCGGGAGGGCGTGCACTTCGAGGTGCAGACCGACATCGCCGGTGGCGGCGCCGCCCGGCCCGACCTGCTGCTGCTCGTCGGCGCGGGCAGGCGCGTCCCGGTCGACGCGAAGGCCAGCCTGGCGTGCTGGGCCGAAGCCGTCGAGACCGACGACGCCGAGGAGCGCCTCGACGCGCTGCGCGTGCACGTGCGCCACATCCGCTCGCGCGCCGCGGAGCTGGCCGGGAAGAACTACCAGCGCTGGGCCGACGCGATCTACGGCACGGTGATGTTCGTCCCCTCCGACGCCGCCGTCGTCGCCGCCCTCGACACCGACCCCGAGCTGCTGCGCTGGCTGCTCGACCGGCGGATCTTCCTGTGCGGGCCGACCGGCTTCGGCGTTGTTGCCGCCGCGGCGCTGTTCGCCGCGACCGAGCGCGCCATCGTCGAGGACGTCGCCGCCGTGCGGGCGAGCGCCGCCGCCGCGCACCGGGCCGCGGGCGGGGCCATCGACGCCCTCAACCTCTCCAGCACCCACCTGCAGCGGTTCGTCTCCGCCCGCCGCCGCGAACTGGAGGCGTTGGAGCAGTTCCGGGCGGCCGTGTTGCCGCTCAGCGAGACCACCGCCAGCCCTACGCCGCTGCCCGCCCTGCGCCAGGCCGACGAGATCGCGTTGAACGGCGATGCACCCGTCCGGGGCACGCCTGTACACCATGAAGGGTGACCGCGCCCATACCGAAGGTGCACGCGGGCCCCGGTATTCGGCAACGCCCGCCGGGCGCGCGCACCGAACGGCTAACGTGTACGGGCGTGACAGCCACTCGCGATCGCCACGGCGATCTTGACGAAGACCGCGCCGAGCCAGCGTGGGACGAACGGCCGATCCTGGGCCGGTCGCGAGGACTGCCGTGGTGGGGCGCCGTGCTGCTGGCGGTCGGCCTCGCCGTGGTCGGCGCCGTCATCGACATGAAGTCCGGCGGCACCCTCGGCACGGTCTTCCAGGCCGCCTACGTCGCGGGCTGCGTCGCCGCGATCTGCCTGGTCCGCAGGCGCAACGTGTTCGGCCCGCTCGTGCAGCCGCCGCTGGTGTTCGCGCTGGTGTCCATCGCCGCGAACGTCGTGCTCGGACCGGGCGCGGGCGGCGGGCTCAAGGGCCTGCTGTTCAACGTCGCCCTGCCGCTGACCAGCAACTTCCCCACGATGGCGATCACGACCGGCGTCGTGCTGGTCATCGGGGTCATCCGGTACTCGATCCAGCGCGACCCCAACCCGCGCGTCCGGGCGAAGGGCGACGCGCCCGCCCGCAAGCCGCGGCCCGCCGAGGGCAAGCCGCGCCCGACCGAGGGCAAGCGCCCGGCGGAGGGCAAGCGCCCGGCGGAGGGCAAGCGCCCGACCGAGGGGAAGCGCCCGGCCGACGCCCGGCGCCCGCGCGAGGAGCCCCAGCGGCGGCCGCGCGAGTCGCAGGCGCGCCGCCCGGCCGGGGACGAGGGCCGCAGGCCCGTCCGCCGCCCCCGACCGGAGCGCTGATCAGCCGGTCTTGAGGTCCCGCCGCAGCTCGGACGGGAGCGAGAACACGATCTTCTCGTTGGCGGTCGTGACCTCGTGCACGTCGGCGTAGCCGCGCTCGGCCAGCCACCGCAGCAGGTCCATGACCAGGGTGTCCGGCACCGACGCGCCACTGGTCACGCCCACGGTCTCGACGCCGTCGAGCCACTCCTCCTGCGCCTCGTGCGCGAAGTCGATCAGGTACGACGCCTTGGCTCCCGCCTGCAGCGCCACCTCGACCAGGCGCTTCGAGTTCGACGAGTTCGTCGAGCCGACCACCAGCACCAGGTCGCACTGCGGGGCCATCGTCTTCACCGCGACCTGCCGGTTCTGCGTGGCGTAGCAGATGTCGTCGCTCGGCGGGTCCAGCAGGTTCGGGAACCGGCCCTTGAGCTGGTCGACCCGCTCCATCGTCTCGTCGACCGACAGCGTCGTCTGGGAGAGCCAGATCACCTTCGACGGGTCGCGCACGACGACCTTGTCGACGTCCTCGGCGGTGTCGACGAGCTGCACGTGCTCGGGCGCCTCGCCCGCCGTGCCCTCGACCTCCTCGTGGCCCTCGTGGCCGATGAGGAGGATGTCGTAGTCCTGCTTGGCGTAGCGCTTGGCCTCGTTGTGGACCTTCGTCACCAGCGGGCAGGTCGCGTCGATCGTGCGGAGGTTGCGCTGCGCGGCCTCGCTGTGCACCGCGGGGACACGCCGTGCGCGGAGAACACCACCAGGGCGCCCTCGGGCACCTCGTCGGTCTCGTCGACGAAGATCGCGCCGCGCGCCCGCAGCGTCTCCACCACGTGCTTGTTGTGCACGATCTCCTTGCGCACGTAGACCGGCGCGCCGTACGTCTCCAGCGCCTTCTCGACGGTCTCCACGGCCCGGTCAACACCCGCGCAGTACCCGCGCGGCTTGGCCAGGAGCACGCGCTTGCCCGACGTCGGGTTGGCAGCAGTCATGCCATCCAGGGTAGAGGCGTGCCCGGGAGCCCGCGTGTGGCGTGCCCCGCTCTGGGCAGATGGAGCACGCTCGGGCAGGCTAGGCGCATGAAGAGCCTCCCCTGCCCTTGCGCGTCGCGGCCGGGCTGGCCATGACGGCCGTGGAGCGCGCCCGCGACCTGCCCACCACCCTCGCGGGCCTGCCGGTGACCGTGGTCAGCCAGGCGCTGCAGGTGTCGATGCGGCTGCAGCAGCAGGTCACCGAGCTGGCGATCAAGGGCGACGAGGCGCTGGCGGCGCTGCGGCCCGTCGAGGAGACCCCGAGTGGGCGACCTTCGACGAGGACGTCGAGGACGAGCCCCGGCCCGCGCGGCCTTCGACCTGGTCGACGACGACCACCCGGGCGACGCCGACTACGACGACCCGTGGACCGCCGAGGAGGAGGCCATCGCGGAGGCGCCGAGCGCGCCGCCCGCGTCGGTCGGCAACTACGACGAGCTGTCCCTGCCGCAGCTCCGCGCCCGGCTGCGCGCGTTCTCCGTGGCCGAGCTGGAGGAGCTGCTGGCCTACGAGCGGGCGACCGAGAACCGGCCGTCGTTCGTGGGCATGCTCACCCGTCGCATCGCGACGGTGCGCGACCAGACGTGACCGCCTCCACCCCCGAGGAGCCGTGGCCGGTCCGCACGGTCGCCCGCAAGATCGCCGAGTGGATCAACCGGCTGGGCACCGTGTGGGTCGAGGGCCAGGTCACCCAGATCTCGGCGCGGCCCGGCACCGGCACGGCGTTCCTGACCCTGCGCGACCCCGCCGCCGACGTGTCGATGACGGTCACGTGCGCGATCAACCTCGTGCGCGCGCAGCCGACGCTGGCCGAGGGCGCGCGGGTGATCGTGCACGCCAAGCCGACGTTCTTCATGAACCGCGGCACCATCAGCCTGCGCGCGGAGGAGATCCGCGCGGTCGGCATCGGCGAGCTGCTGGCGCGCATCGAGCGGCTGCGTCGTCTGCTGGCCGCTGAGGGGCTGTTCGCGCGCGAGCGGAAGAAGCGCCCGCCGTTCCTGCCGAACCGGGTCGGGTTGATCACCGGGCGGGCGTCCGCCGCCGAGCGCGACGTCATCGCGAACGCGACGGCCCGCTGGCCGCGGTGCGGTTCCGGATCGAGAACGTGGCCGTGCAGGGGGCGCTGGCCGTCCCGCAGATCGTCGACGCGCTGTCGGTGCTCGACCGCGACCCCGAGGTCGACGTCATCGTGATCGCCCGCGGCGGCGGCAGCGTCGAGGACCTGCTGCCGTTCTCCGACGAGGCGCTGTGCCGGGCGGTGTCGGCCTGCCGCACCCCGGTGCTCAGCGCGATCGGGCACGAGCCGGACACGCCGCTGCTCGACCACGTCGCCGACGTCCGCTGCTCCACGCCCACCGATGCGGGCAAACGGGTGGTCCCGGATGTCGCCGAGGAGACCGCCCGCGTCCGCCAACTGCGTGATCGCGCCCGCCGCGCGCTGCACGGCTGGGTCGACCGCGAGCGGCGGCTGCTCGACTCGCTGCGCACCCGCCCGGTGCTCGCCGACCCGATCACCCCGCTCGACCGGCGCGCCGAGGCCGTGGCCGGTCTGGTGGGCCGCGCCCGCCGCGCCGTCCTCGGTCGGGTGACGGCCGAGGCGACCGCGCTCACGTCGATTCAGGCGCGCTTGACGACCCTGGGACCAGCCGCCACTCTTGAGCGGGGGTATGCGGTGGTCCAGTACACCGATGCCGACGGGTCCGCTCGGGTTCTCCGCTCACTTGAGGACGCACCGGATGGCGCCCGCCTGCGCATCCGGGTCGCCGACGGGGCCCTCCACGCGGTCGCGACCGGCGACCGGGAACCGGCAGGCGAAGGACGGTGACGCGGTGGCGAGGACCGATTCGACGTTCCTGCCCCTGACCATCTCCACCTCGGCCACCCTCGCCCGTGACCCGGCGGCCGACGCCGCCGTCCGCCGCGTCCACCGCTGCGCCTGCCTCGCCGACGCCGCCGCCGCCGAGTGCTGGGCCGCCCTCCTCGCGGGCTGCGACGCCCCCGGTCGGCGCCTGCTGCCGGAGCGGCTGCGCGAACTGGGCGTGTCGACGTCGGCGTACGCGGGCGGCCTGGGTCCGGGCGACCGGGGCCGCATGGAGCGCGCCGCCAGCCGTATCGTCGAGGCCGTCGCCGACCGCGACGGCGCGGAGTTCGCCGAGGCGTTCGTCGGCTACGACCAGGCGGTCGCCACCGCCCTGGTCCGGGTGTGCAGCCAACCGAGGAGCGCCGCGCGGTGAACGAGGACTTGGGCTACGAACAGGCCCGCGACGAGCTGACGGATGTCGTCGCGACCCTGGAGGCGGGTGGCCTGTCCCTGGAGGAGTCCCTGTCCCTGTGGGAGCGCGGGGAGAAGCTCGCCAAGATCTGCGACCGCCACCTCGCCGGTGCACGCGAAAGGGTGGAGAACGCCCTCGCGGCGGCCGAAGCGGAGGAGCGTTCCACTTAGGGTGATGATCGAATCCCCTAAGGTGTCCTGTCGAACTCGTGTTCGACTCGGCACCCTGGAGTCATGAACTCATTCCAGTGGTGCCGCCTGCTGAACCGCCTCCGCCAGCGTCCGGAACTCGGCCTCCGTGCCGGTGCCGGTGATCAGCAGGCGCACGTCGCCGAGGTCGGCCAGCCAGGCGCTCTCCTTGCGCTGTCCCGGGTAGACCGTCCACTTCGTACCCTGGACGTCGACGCTCCCACTGGCCGTCGACTGCTGCCCGATCTCCGCGAGCACGAGGTCGTCCGGCGCCGCCCCCGACTGGCTCAACTGGACGAACCGCTCCGGCGTCAACCACCCCGCCCGCAGGACGACCGACGTCGGCGGCACGGCCCCGGTGCTCGAGGAGTTGGCCCGCCAACCCGCGGACACCTGAGGCAACCGCACCGGGAAGTCGACGTTCTTCGCACTCCCCGGCAACACCCGTCCAAGATCGACGGTCGGGGCGCTGGAGGGATCGATGGTCGGTCCGCCCGGGCTGAACGAGCACCCCGGTTGAAGACGAGCAACGCCGCGACGATCAACAGCAACGCGACCAACGACCACACCATGTCCCGCAAGGACTGCCCAAGCCTGCGCGCAGTGGAGTCGGGCGGCCCAGCGGGCGCCTGTGACGCCCCACCCGTCCCCTCGCCGCTCGCGGCTTGCGTGCTGGGTTGCTGCGCGGCGCGATCCGGCCCGGCTGTCTCCTGGCCGCTGTCAGACCTGAGCGGTCCCTCGGGCGGGCTGGTCTGTGCCCGGGTCGCTTCCCCGTGGTCGCGGTCCCTTCCGGACCTGTTCGTCCTGCCTCGACGCCCGCGGACTCGTGGCCGGTGTCCCAGCCTTCCGGGCTGGGCCGTTTGTCGGACGAGCCCCGTTGGCCGCCACCCGGGGTCGGGTCGGCGCTGTCCTGGCCGCCCTTGCCGGGCAGTGCTGCTCCGGTGGCGTCGACGCTCGGCCGCGCCGTGCTGGTGCCTTTCGCGTCGGTGCCCGGTGCCTCGGTGCTGTCCGGGTTTCCGGCCGTCGCCGCGCCTTCTGGTGCGTTGGGCGTGGCGGTGGGTCGGGGGTCGCCGGGGTCGGCTCCTGCGCGTCCGTGGGGGTGTCGGGCACGGGGGCATCGTCGCAGGCGTGTGGTTTTCGGGTTGCTCCGGGAGGGTGTTCGCCCAGCGTGCGGGCGGTTTGGGCCGATCGGGGGTGATGAGCGGCACCGGTTCGCGGTTGAGCACTGGACCGATTGGGTCTGGGAGGATTCCCGGGTCCGCGTCGATCCGGGAGGCACAGCTATGAGCACCGCGACCACGTCCAGCACGCCGCGCCGTCGGGAGGCGCCCGACCGCAACCTGGCACTGGAACTGGTCCGGGTGACCGAGGCCGCCGCCATGGCCGCGGGCCGGTGGGTCGGGCGCGGGGACAAGAACGGCGGCGACGGGGCCGCGGTCGACGCCATGCGCAAGCTGGTGGGCACGGTGTCGATGCGCGGGGTCGTGGTGATCGGCGAGGGCGAGAAGGACGAGGCGCCCATGTTGTTCAACGGTGAGGAGGTGGGGAACGGGGACGGTCCGGACTGCGACGTCGCGGTCGACCCGATCGACGGCACGACGTTGATGTCGAAGGGGATGCCGAACGCGATCGCCGTGCTGGCGGTGGCGGAGCGGGGGCGATGTTCGACCCGTCCGCGGTCTTCTACATGGAGAAGCTCGCGGTGGGGCCGGAGGCCGCCGACGTCATCGACATCACCGCGCCGGTCGCGGAGAACATCCGGCGGGTGGCGAAGGCGAAGCACACCGAGGTGTCCGACGTGACGGTGTGCATCCTGGACCGGCCGCGGCACGAGCACCTGGTCGAGGAGGTGCGGGCGGCGGGCGCGCGCATCCACTTCATCTCCGACGGCGACGTCGCGGGGGCGATCTCGGCGGCGCGGCCGAACACCGGTGTGGACATGCTGATCGGGATCGGCGGGACGCCCGAGGGGATCATCGCGGCCTGTGCGCTCAAGTGCATGGGCGGGGCGATCCAGGGTCGGCTGTGGCCGCAGGACGACGCCGAGCGGGCGAAGGCGCGCGACGCGGGGCACGACCTCGACCGCGTGCTGATGACCGACGACCTGGTGCGCGGCGACAACGTGTTCTTCTGCGCGACCGGGGTGACCGACGGGGACCTGCTGCGGGGTGTGCACTACCGGTCGGGTGGGTGCACCACGCAGTCCATCGTCATGCGGTCGAAGTCGGGGACGGTGCGGATGATCGACGGGTTCCACCGGCTGACGAAGCTGCGGGAGTACGCGTCGGTGAACTTCGACCGGGACCACGAGGAGCTGCCCCCGCTGCCATAACGGATTGATCGCGCTCGACAACTCGGCGATCCGCGGTGACGTCTTACGGGCGAGACCATCTGCCGTGAGAAGCCGAGGAGCGGGCATGCGCATCCGACACGCTTTGCTGGGGGCGGCAACGGTCGCGGCACTCGCCGCCTGCGGGACGAGCACAGCCTCGACGCAGGGCGCCGCCCCCACCAGCACCACCACGACGACCACCGCCGAGCCGACGACGACCACCACCACGACGACCCGGCCGACGACGACCACCACGGTCGAGCCGACCACGACGCGGCCCACGACCACCACGACGAAGCCGCGGCCGACCACCACGACCACGACCGAGCCGGTCGGACTGGCCGAGGGGACGCCGTGCAAGGCGACCGCGCGGGCGTGCATCGACCTGTCGGCCAACAAGTCGTGGCTGATCGCCGGGGGCAAGGCCGTCTACGGGCCGGTGCCGATCACGCACGGGCGGCCCGGGTGGGAGACGCCGCCGGGCATGTTCGAGGTCGGCTGGAAGAGCAGGCACCACCGCAGCAGGCTGTTCAACGGGGCGCCGATGCCGTACTCGGTGTTCTTCAACGGCGGCATCGCCTTCCACGAGGGCAGCCTGACGGAGGAGTCGCACGGCTGCATCCACCTGTCGCCCGCCGCCGCGGCGAAGTACTTCGAGGCGCTCAAGGTCGGGGACCTCGTGCAGGTGGTGCGTTAGCCGCTGGAGTGCCCGGGGAACAGGTGGGCGTCCGGGTCGAGGGCCACGGCGATGTTGTTGACCGCCGTGGCCGCCTCGCCGAAGCCGGTCGCGATCAGCTTGACCTTGCCCGGGTAGGCCGCGACGTCGCCCGCGGCGTAGATCCGGTCGCGGGCGGTGCGCATCGTCGAGTCGACGGTGATGGAGCGCTGGTGGATCTGCAGGCCCCAGGACTCGATCGGGCCGAGGTCGGCGGTGAAGCCGAGCGCGGCGACCACCGTGTTCGCGGGCAGCACCGGGTTGACGTCGACGCCCTTGACCGCCAGCTCCACCTCGGCGAGGCCGGTGCCGTCGCCGCGGAGGGCGACGACCTCGGCGTCGGTGATGATCGGCACGCCCAGTTCCTCGACCTGGCGGACGGTCGCGGGCATCGCGCGGAATTTGGCCCTGCGGTGCACCATCGTCACGCTCGCGGCGACCGGGTGCAGGGCCAGCGCCCAGTCGAACGCCGAGTCGCCGCCGCCGACGATGACGACGTGGTGGCCGCGGTGCGCCTCGAACGACGGCACGAAGTGCACCATGCCGCGGCCCAGCCACTCCGACCCGGCGGGCAGCGGTCTCGGGGTGAACTCGCCGATGCCCGCGGTCACCAGCACCGCGCGGGCGCGGACCGTCGCGCCGCCGTCCAGCCCGACCTCGAACGCCCCGTCCACCTCGGTCAGCGTCGCCGCGCGCCTGCCCAGCAGGTAGGTCGGCTTCCACTGGTCGGCCTGCTCGACGAGGGCGGAGACCAGGTCGCGCCCGCGGACGGCCGGGAAGCCCGCCACGTCGTAGATCGTCTTCTCCGGGTACATGGCGGTGACCTGTCCGCCCGGCTCCGGCAGCGAGTCGACGACGACGGTGCTCAGCTCGCGGAAGCCGGCGTAGTAGGCGGCGAACAGTCCGGTGGGGCCTGCGCCGACGATCAGGAGGTCGGCGTCGATCGGAGCGGTCATGCGTACCTGCTCTCGGGCGTGGTGGGCGTCCTCACACCCACCCTATGTGCGCGCGCTGACACTGCCCACCGCCGTGATTGCGGCAATAGTGGTGGCATGGCCGAGTTCCGCACAGAGCACGACACGATGGGCGAGGTCCAGGTCCCCGCCGACGCGCTGTGGCGGGCGCAGACCCAGCGCGCCGTCGACAACTTCCCCATCTCCGGCCGGGGCCTGGAGCGCGCCCAGATCCGCGCGCTCGGCCTGCTCAAGGCCGCCGCCGCCCGCGTCAACGCCCGCCTCGGCGTCCTCGACGCCGACCTGGCCGACGCGATCGCGGCCGCCGCGGACGCCGTCGCCGCGGGCGAGCACGACGCGCACTTCCCGATCGACGTCTTCCAGACCGGGTCGGGCACGTCGTCGAACATGAACGCCAACGAGGTCATCGCGACCCTCGCGACCCGGGCGCTGGGCCGCGACGTCCACCCGAACGACCACGTCAACGCGTCGCAGTCGTCCAACGACACGTTCCCGACGACGCTGCGGGTCGCCGCCGTCGACGCGGTCGTCACCGACCTGCTGCCCGCCCTCGACGCCCTCGCGCTGGCCGTCGAGACCCGGGCGGCGGAGTGGGCGGACCTGGTCAAGGCGGGGCGCACGCACCTGATGGACGCCGTCCCGGTGACCCTGGGCCAGGAGGCGGGCGCGTGGGCGACGCAGGTCCGGTCCGCCTCGGCCCGCCTGACCTCGACCCTGCCGCGCGTGGGCGAGCTGCCGATCGGCGGGACGGCCGTGGGCAGCGGCCTCAACGCGCCCGAGGGCTTCGGCGCGGCGGTCGCCGCCGAGCTGGCCGACGTCACCGGTCTGCCGCTGACCGAGGCCCGCGACCACTTCGAGGCGCAGGCTACGCAGGACTCGGTGGTCGAGCTGTCCGGCCAGCTCCGGGTGGCCGCGGTGGCCCTGTTCAAGATCGCCAACGACCTGCGCTGGCTGGGCTCGGGCCCCCGCACCGGCCTGGGCGAGCTGGCCCTGCCGGACCTGCAGCCGGGGTCGTCGATCATGCCGGGCAAGGTCAACCCGGTGGTCCCGGAGGCGACGATGATGGTCGTCGCGCAGGTGATCGGCAACGACGCGGCGGTCGCGTTCGCCGGGACGCAGGGCAACTTCCAGCTCAACGTCATGCTGCCGGTGATCGCCCGCAACGTCCTCGAGTCCACGCGCCTGCTCGCCGCCGTCGCGCGCCTGCTGGCCACGAAGGTGATCGCGGGCGCGACCCCGGACCCGGACCGCATGCGGGAGTACGCGGAGTCGTCGCCGTCGATCGTGACCCCGCTCAACCGCTACCTCGGCTACGAGGAGGCCGCCGCGATCGCCAAGCAGGCGCTCGCCGAGCGCCGCACGATCCGCGAGGTCGTGATCGCCCGCGGCCACCTCGAGTCGGGCAAGCTCACCGAGTCCCAATTGGACGAAGCCCTCGACGTCCTCCGCATGGCGCGCGGCGGGCGCTAGGGCAGGTACTCGCGCTCCGGCACGGCGGCCATCTCGCGCACCGCGGCCCGCAGCCGGTCCGGGCTGGTCGCCGCGTACCCGACGACGAGCCCGGGGAAGGGCGGGTCGGTCAGCGCGTACCCGGACAGCGCGGGGCGTGGACCCCGCGCCGGGCCAGCGCGCGCTCCAGCGCGGCGTCGTCGGCGCCGTCGGGCAGGCGCAGGACGAGGTGCAGGCCCGCGGCGACGCCGTGCGGGCGCCAGGCGGGGAGGGCGTCGGCGACGGCGTCGATCAGGGCGTCGCGCCTGCGCCGGTAGAGCTGGCGGCTGCGCCGGAGGTGGCGGTCGTAGCCGCCGGTGCGCAGCAGGTGCGCGAACGCGGCCTGCGGCAGCGGCGAGCACCCGAGGTCGGAGAGCCGCTTGCGCTCGACCACCCGCTCGTGCAGCGCGGGCGGCGCCACCAGCCACCCCAACCGCAGCGCGGGCGCGAGGACCTTGCTGACGCTGCCCAGGTACGCGACCCGGTCCCGGTCGAGCGTGTGCACCGGCCCCACCGCGGGCCGGTCGTACCGGTGCTCGGCGTCGTAGTCGTCCTCCAGCACCAGCCCGTCGCACTCCCGCGCCCACGCCAGCAGCGCCCGCCGCCGCGCGGGCCCCAACACCACCCCCAGCGGGAACTGGTGCGCCGCCGTCACCAGCACGGCCCGGCACCCCGTCCGCGCGAGGTGCTCGACGCTGATCCCCTCCTCGTCGACGGGGACCGGCACCGGCCGCACCCCGTGCGCCGCGAACACCTCCGCCGACCCCGGGTGCGTCGGGCTCTCCACCCCGATCTCCCGGTGCCCGTCGGCCTTGAGCAGCGCCGCGAGCAACGCCTGCCCCTCAGCCACCCCGTGGGTCACCACGACGTCCCCCGCCCGCAGCGACCGCACCCGACCCAGGTACGCCGCCAACTCCGCCCGCAACGCCGGGAGCCCCTGCGGATCGGGATAGCCGAGCTGGTCATCGCTCAACGCCGCCAACCCCGCCCGCGTGGCCGCCTGCCACTCCCCACGCGGGAACGCGCTCAACGCGGGCAGCCCCGGTCGCAGGTCGAACCGCCACCGCCCCGCCTCCCGCACCGCGGGCGCGTCCGGCTCAGCCCCCGCACGGCCGCCACCGTCGTCCCCGACCCGCGCTTGGCGGTCAAGTACCCCTCGGCGACGAGCTGCGCGTACGCCGCGGTCACGGTCCCGCGCGCCACCCCGAGCTGCCCCGCCAGGTCGCGACTGGACGGGAGGCGGGTCCCGGCCGCGAGCGTCCCGTCCCGGATCGCCGCCCGCAACGCCGCCTCCACCGCCCGACCCCGCGCACCGCGGGGAGCAGCAGTTCGCGCGAGGTGGACCACTCGGCTGGCATCAGCGGGCAGGCTACCCCTGGACCACTTGACCGGCACGGCCCGAAACCGGCAGCTCACCTACCGGGACAAAGAACGGCACCGGAGTTCTCTTCACACGCACGTGACGGGGAGGAAGAGCCTCGCCCGCGCGCGGCGGGGCACCTGGTTGATGGCTGAGGCGGTGGGGTGTGTTCATCGGGGAGTGGGCTGGCGGACCCCGGCGTCGGTGAGAATTCCTCACGTGACCTGGGGATATCTTGATCAGCGATTAAGTGGTCCAGTTGGGCAAGGGAGAATTGGTGCTTCCCCTGGTCCATCTTCTCCGCGATCCTCCTCCCGTGAACCATCCCCGTCTGGCGGGTATCTCCGCCGCCGCGTTGATCGGCAGTACCGTGCCCGTGTCCGGGCTGCTCGTCGACTACCCCCTGCTGACCGGGCAGTCCGCGAGGTTCTTGTTCGGGGCGGGCGTGCTCGCCGTGTTCATGCGGGTGCGGGGGATACCGCTGGGCAGACCGCGGTCCGGTGACTGGCCCGCGCTCGTCGCCGTGGTGGCCGTGGGGATGCTCGGGTTCAACGCGACGCTCATCGGGGCGCAGGAGTTCGCGGATCCCGGGCTGGTCGCTGCCGTGCTGGGCGGCAGCCCGCTGATGTTGGCGATCCTCGGGCCGCTGCTGGTGGGGAAGAGGCCCGCGGTGGCGGCTGTCGCGGGGGCCGGGGTGGTCGTGGCGGGGGTCGCCGTCTTATCGGGCGGTGGGGCGTGGTCGGGGCCAGGGCTGGTGCTGGCGATCCTCACGCTGCTGGGCGAGGTGGGGTTCACGCTGTTCGCCGTCGGGTTGATCCAGCGGCACGGCGGGTTCGCGACGAGCTTCTGGACGCACCTGGTGGCGGGCGCGGGTGGGGCGGTCCTCGCGTCGATCGTCGACACCCCGCGGATGCCGACCGCCACCGAGGCGGCGGCGTTGGCGGGGGTGGCGGTGTTGGCGGTGTTCGCGGCGTGCCTGTGGTTCAGCAGTGTGCGGGCGCTCGGCGCGGGCAGGGCCGGGGTGCTGGCCGGGGCCATGCCCGTCGCCGGGCTGAGCGCGTCGGTGCTGATCGGGGCGGAGGACCTGCGGGTGGCCGCCGTGGTGGGGGTCGTGCTGGTCGCGGTCGGGTGCGTGATCGGGCTGCGCCAGGTCACACCGAGCACATATCGCTCTTCTGCTCCAGCAGGAACCGCACCAGCACCCCTGAGCCGTCGAACTGCATCCGGTACACCGCTGCCGGATTGCCCGGCACCGTGACCGTCGGGCCGTGCGCGTAGTCCATGTGCGCGGGGTCGAAGTCCGGGTAGGTCGCGGCGACCTGGGCGGCGGTCCAGCCGATGTGCATGCCCTCCGGCGTGTGGATCCAGTCCGCCTCCTTCGGGTGGATGGCGAACACGCCGTGCTCGGGGTGGACGATGACGCGCTCCAGCGCGGACGCGCCGACGGCAGGCCACACCTGGCACAGGTCGTCGCCCTCGGCCATCGGGGTGGCGACGCCGAGCGCCTCGGCCGCGGCGGGGGACATGCCGAGGTGGAGGGTCTGCCAGCCGGTCGGGCCGATGACGGCGTTGGAGTCCGACACGGGCTTCTTCGTCGTCACGACCGGCTTCTTCGTGGTCGTCGCGGCGGGCTTCTCCGTCGTGGTCGCGGCGGGCTTGGTGACCGGGACGACGGGCTTGGTGGTCGAGGGGACCTGCGACGGGGTCGCCGTGGGCGCGTTCGACGGGGTGGCGACGGGGCTGCCGGGGGACGCGGTCCCGCAGGCGGCGAGGAGGGTCAGACCCGCGAGGGCGACGGCGGCGCGGACGATCATGGGGGACTCCACTGTGTACGGGGGTTCGGGGTCTGAGGGCCTCGCACTCATAGACGGGCGGACCGCCCGCGGGTTGCGGCGGATGTCGGCCCGGCGGTGCACGATGGACCCGTGCTGGGATTCGCCGAGGTGGTAGCCGTGTCCGCGGCCGTGGGCTCGACGCGCTCGCGGCTGGCCAAGGTCGACGCGCTCGCCGGGCTGCTCACCGCGGCCGACCGCGCGGAGGTGCCCGCCGTGGTCGCCTTCCTCGCGGGCGCGCCCCGGCAGGGCCGCATCGGCGCGGGCTGGCGGACGCTCGCCGCTCTGACCGGGCCGCCCGCGCCGGAGCCGAGCCTCACCGTCGCCGCGGTCGACGCCGTGCTGGACGAGGTCGCCACCGTGCAGGGCGCCGGGTCCACCGCGCGCCGCGCCGAGCTGCTGGGCGGCCTGTACGCCGCCGCCACCGCCGACGAGCAGCGGTTCCTGACCGCCCTGCTCACCGGCGAGCTGCGCCAGGGCGCCCTCGAAGGGGTCATGCTCGACGCGATCGCCCGCGCGTCCGGGCGGCCGGGGCCCGCGGTGCGGCGCGCGTTCATGCTCTCCGGACGCCTCCCCGAGACCGCGGTGGCCGCCCTCGACGACACCCTCGACGACGTCCGCCTCGAACTCGGCCGCCCCGTCCGCCCGATGCTCGCCTCCCCGGGCGCGACGCTCGCGGGCGCGGTCGCCGACCTCGCGCCCTGCCTGGTCGAGTACAAGATGGACGGTGCGCGCATCCAGGTGCACAAGCACGACGGCCAGGTGCGCGTGTGGACGCGGACGCTGCGCGAGATCACCGCGAGCGTCCCCGAGCTGGTCGACCTCGTCCACGGCCTGCCGTGCGCGTCGGTGATCCTCGACGGCGAGACGCTGGCCCTGACCGACGACGGCCGCCCGCGCCCGTTCCAGGAGACGATGAGCCGCTTCGGCAGCACCGTCGAGGAGCAGGTCAAGGCCCTGCTGCTGCGCCCGTACTTCTTCGACTGCCTGCACCTCGACGGCCAGGACCTCATCGACGAGCCCTTGCGGGTGCGCACGGAGGCGCTGCGCCGCGCGGTCGGCGAGCACGTGATCCCGGGAGTGCTCGACCCGACGCCGGAGCAGGCGGAGGAGCTGACCGCGGCGGCGCTCGACGCGGGCCACGAGGGCGTCATGGTCAAGGACCTCGACTCGACGTACCAAGCGGGCAGGCGCGGCAAGGCGTGGCAGAAGGTCAAGCCCGTGCACACGTTCGACCTGGTGGTGCTCGCCGCCGAGTGGGGCCACGGCCGCCGCACGGGCACGCTGTCGAACCTGCACCTCGGCGCCCGCGACCCCGACGGCGGCCCGCCGATCATGGTCGGCAAGACCTTCAAGGGCCTCACCGACGAACTCCTGGCCTGGCAGACCAGGACGTTCCCCGAGCACGAGTCGCACCGCGACGACTGGGCGGTGTACCTGCGCCCGAGCGTCGTCGTCGAGATCGCCCTCGACGGGGTGCAGGTCAGCACCCGCTACCCGGGCGGCATCGCCCTGCGCTTCGCGCGCGTGCTGCGCTACCGCCCCGACAAGACCCCCGACGAGGCCGACACGATCGACGCGCTACGACGCCTGCTGCTGTAGCGGGCGGGTGCTCGCCTTCCACAGGTGCATGCCCGCGTACGAGCGCCACGGCTGCCACCGCTGGCTGTACGCGTCCAGGGCGTCCGGTGTGGACGGCAGGCCCAGCGCGGTGGCGCCCTTGCGCAGCGCGACGTCCTGCAGCAGCAGGATGTCCGACACGCCCAGCAGCCGCATGACGACGTACCCGCGGTCCACGGCCCGATCCCGGGGAACCGGCGCAGCCGCACGCACAGGTCCTGGGTCTCCGCGCCGACGTGCAGGTCCAGTTCCCCCGACGCCATCGCGGCGCACGCGGTCAGGATCGACTCGACGCGCTTGGCTGGACCGGTCAGCACGGACGCGCCGTGCTCGGCGATCGCGGCGGCGGTGGGGAACAGCGTGGTCAGGCCGCCGTCCGGGGCGGGCAGGCGCTCGCCGAGCGCGGCGGTGAGCCTGCGCGCGGCGGTGCGCGCGGCGGCCACCGTCACCTGCTGGCCCAGCAGCGCCCGGATCAGCGTCTCGGCGCCGTCGACCGTGCCCGGCACGCGGATGCCCGGGGTCGCGGCGACCGACGGCGCCAGCACCGGGTCGGCGGCCAGGACCTCGTCGACCGCGACCGGGTCGGCGTCGAGGTCGAACAGCCGCCGCAGCCGGGCGACGGCCGACCCCGTGTCGCGCATGTCGGTCAGCGCGAGCGTGCACTCCAGGTGCCCGTTGACGGGGCGCAGGCGGGCCGTCGCGGTGCCGTGCGGCAGGCGCAGGGTGCGGGCGTACCCGTGCTCGTCGGCCTCCTCGACGCCCGGGACGGCGCGCGCGGCCAGGAACGCCAGCACGCCCGCCGCGTCGAACGGCGCGCGCACGGGCAGCCGCAGCACGAGCTTGCCGGGCGACAGCGGGCGGTCGCCGCGGCGGGCGGCGCGCAGCGCGGTCGGGGTGGTCGCGAAGACCTCGCGGATGGTGTCGTTGAACTGGCGCACGCTGGAGAACCCCGCGGCGAACGCGATGTCGGACGCGGTCAGCGCCGTGGTCTCCAGCAGCAGGCGCGCCTGGTGCGCCCGGTGCGCGCGGGCCAGGGCGAGCGGGCCCGCGCCCAGCTCGGCGGTGAGCACGCGGGTCAGGTGCCGCTCGGAGTACCCGAGGCGGGCGGCGAGACCGGGCACGCCCTCGCGCTCGACCGCGCCGTCGGCGATCAGCCGCATCGCCCGGCCCGCGAGGTCGGCGCGCAAGTCCCACTCCGGCGAGCCGGGGACGGCGTCGGGCAGGCAGCGCCTGCACGCCCGGTAGCCCGCCTGCTGCGCGGCGGCCGAGGTCGCGAAGAACTCGACGTTGTGCCGCTTGGGCGTGGTCGCCGGGCAGGACGGCCTGCAGTAGATGCCGGTGGTGCGCACGGCGGTGATGAACTGCCCGTCGAAACGCGCGTCGCGCGCGGTCACCGCGCGGTACCTCTGGTCGGGATCGGTCAGCACGCGGTCCATGGTGGCAAACCCCGACCGCCCCGGCTGGCGGGAATCGGACATGGACGAGGGGCCGGTCCCGCAGGACCGGCCCCTCGTTTCAGCGCACTGCTTACGAAACGCTCTGGATGATCACGTCACCCGAGCCGACCAGCACGTTGGCGTCGGTGCGGACCTGGACGCTGCCCAGGAGCACGCGACCGGCGGCCGGGGCCTGGTTCGCCACGACCGAGGCCGGGACGGTCCAGCTCGCACCGGCGGCGCGCGGGGCGTTGGCGTCGGTCACCGACACCGACCCGAGGGCCGAGTTGGTGAAGACGTCCAGGTAGTCGTACGTGGTGGTGCCCGCGGGGACCGCGTAGCCCTGCACCAGCACGACCCAGTTGCCCGCGGCCGGGTTGGCGATGACGACCTCTTCCTCGGAGTCGCCGTCAGCGGCCTGGCCCGCCTGGACGCAGGTGCCCGAGGTGCAGTTGAACACCGTCAGGTCCAGGTCGGCGGCGGCGTCGGAGGTGTTGCCGATCTTCGCCCGCAGCGAGGTCGAGCCCGGCGCCACGTTGACGACGAACTGCTTGTTCTCCTCGTGCGCGATCGACTTCTGCTCGCGCAGCGCGCTGCCGAGCGCGGTGCCGGTCGCCTTGCCCGTGAACGCGCCGAACTTGTTGGTCAGCGTGTACGAGCGGTCGACCGCGACACCGGTCTGCGCCGACGCGATCACGTCCGGGTTCGGCGACACGGAGGCGCCGAGCACCGAGGCGGTGATCGTGTACGGGGCCTTGGCGGCGTCGGAGGTCCGACGGGCCTCGACCACGACCTCCCAGACACCGGCCAGCGGGTTGCTGACGGTGCGGCTGGTCGGGCTGCCCGCGCACGAGCCGTTCGGGGCGACCTGCGGGTTGTAGCAGCTCAGCGAGCTGTTGCTGTCCACGCCCACGCCGTACGGGTGGAAGCGCAAGAAGCGCACCTGGCCCGCACCGGCGGTCGCACCGCCCGCCTGCATGTCGACCTTGAAGGCCGGGGTGTTCGCCGGGACGCGGAAGAAGTACGACACCGACTCGTTGCGGCCGATCTGCCCGCCCTTGGTCTGGCTGTACCCGTTGCCCGCGGTGAACTCCTCGGCCGCGATGACCGTGTTCATCGTGTGCAGCTCGACGCCCGCGGTCATGGGGCTGTCGAGGGCCAGCAGCGCCGAGTGCGCGCCCGCGGTGGCGGCGTTGACCGACACGGTGAACTTCGTCGCGAAGTTCTTCCGCAGGGTCACCGAGCTCGCCGAGCTGAACGTGCCGTCGTTGCCGATCCACTTCACGCTGTAGGTGACCGGGTAGTCCGGGCCGGTGGTGCGCGTGAAGGTGTACTGGCGGGTGTAGCGGTCGCCCGCCTTGACGCCCTCGCGGTCGTAGATGCCGATGCCGACGCCCGGGGTCTTCAGGAAGCCGGACAGCACCGTGTTGACCGGGACCGACGCGGTGATGCCGGTCTCGCTCGGGTTGGCCTTGAGCAGGTTCCACGCCTTCTTGACGTCGACCAGGCCGGTGCCCTGCTCGTACGCCTTCAGGGTGGGCACGAAGCGCGCCGTCGACATGAACGCCTTGCGGAGCTGGTGCGGCTCGGCCGAGATGCCCTTCGCCTTGGCGGCGCTGAGCAGCAGGGCAGCGGCGCCCGCGGCCTGCGGGGAGGCCATCGAGGTGCCGTTGAACATCGCGTAGCCCGGCGGCAGCGCGTAGACGCCCGCGATCGGACCGCCGTTCTGCCAGGTGGGGACCGTGGAGATGGCCGAGCCCGGGGCGATGATCTGCGGCTTGAACCCGCCGTCCTCACGCGGGCCGCGCGAGGAGAAGCCGTGCAGCGACTCGGCGACGCCGAGGTCGGAGCCGTAGTTGCTCTGCCAGGTCGCCTTCGTGATGTACGAGCCGACCGACAGGACCTTGCTCGCCACCGACGGGTCGCCGACGGTGTTCATGCCCGCGCCGGAGTTGCCCGCGGAGATGAACATCTGCACGCCGTACTCGTCGATCAGGCGGTCGTACAGCTCGGCGCGCGCGTTGTTGGCGTCGTTCAGCGCCGGGAGGCCACCGATCGACATGTTGATCACGTCGGAGTTCTGCGCCGCGTAGATCATGCCCTCGACCATCGCGTACGAGGTGCAGCCGCCGACGAACAGGCAGACCCGGACGGAGACGATCTTGGCGCCGGGGGCGGCGCCGGTCATCGTCCCGCCGAACATGCGGTTGGCGGCGGTGATGCCCGCGACGTGGGTGCCGTGCGCGCCCGCGACGATGCCGATGTTGACCGAGTTGGTCGACGGCGAGGTCTGCACGACGAAGGTCATCGACTCGCGGACCGCGGTGGCCGGGTTGTCGGTGCCCAGGGTGCCCTGGTCGTAGCGCAGCTTGAAGTTCTTCATGGCCTTCTCGTCGGCCATGCTGCCGTCCTGGTCGGTGTCGACCCAGACGGTGTCGGTGGTCTTGTTCCAGGCCACGCCGAACAGGCCGCTGCTGCCCGCGGGTTGCCGTCGCGGTTGAGGTCGTTGCCCTCTTCACCGGCCAGGCGCGGGTCGCGCTCGTTGAGCTGCGCGAAGGCCAGCGTGCCCTCGTCCGGCAGGCCCAGGTCGGCGCCGGGGACCGTTTTGTCCATCAGCAGCCAGGTCGGGTCGCCGTCGTTGTTGACGCCGTTGGTGAAGCCCGGGTCGGTGTAGGTCACCCAGTCGGTGATCTTCCGCTCGCCGGTGGTGGTGGTCTTCAGGGCCGGGTGGTCCAGGTCGACGCCGGAGTCGACGATGGCGATGGTCGTGCCGCGCCCATCCCACGTCGGGTGGTCGTTGACGAACTGGGCCGAGCCGATGTCGCCGGTCGGCATGTACGGGTTGTCGCGCGGCGTCGACGGGCCCGGGGCGGGCTGCGGCGTCGGGTTCGCCTGGCCCTCGGGGCGCGGGTCGGGCAGCGGGATGTTCTCGCTGACGTCCAGCGCGGCCACACCGGGCAGCTTGGCGATCTTCTCGACCTGGTCGACGGCGACCTCGGCGCGCACGTAGCCGATGGCGTCGGCGCGGTACTCGATCTCCGCGCCGTTGCGGGCCAGTTCCTCGACGGCGGCGGCGCCCGCGCCCTCGTCGGTCGCGATGAGGACCTTGACGGTCTTCTTGCCCGCCTGCTCCGCCTTCGCGAGCAGTTCCTGGTCGTGCTTGCCGATCCCAGGGCCTTCGTCCGCGGCGCCCGTGGCGGGCGCGGCGGCATTGGCGTTCGGCATCGCCAGCGCTGCGCCGGCGATCGCCGTGGTGAACGCCAAGCCGATGGCGAGACGGCCGCGCCGTCGCCTTTCGGGTTGAGTCATCCCACGTCCTTCTTCCTCAGCGGGTGAGCTGAATGCATGCCTGGTCGGTCCGGTAGGCGGATGACAGCAGGGCGCTCACGGAGTGTTGTTTGCGACTGACGTGGTGACTAGCGTCCATTTGGGCTAATCATTACGGTGGAATCTCATTTGATCAGTACGGAGGGTGCCCGTATCGCCGGACTTGGACGTTCTGTTACCCAGCAGACGGTCGCTCTTTGGCCTACCGATGCCCTACGACACATCGCTCAGAGTGACCAAAAATGGCAATAGTGTTGGTAACTATTCGGCCAACCCCGGGCTTGACAGTGCCGGGGGTTGCCTGCCCGGTGCCTGGTCAGGGGGACCGTAGACTCGCGGCGTGAGTTTGACCCTCGGGATCGTCGGCCTGCCCAACGTCGGCAAGTCCACCCTCTTCAACGCCCTGACGAACAACGACGTGCTCGCGGCGAACTACCCGTTCGCCACCATTGAGCCCAACGTCGGCGTCGTCCCGCTGCCGGATCCGCGCCTCGACCGGCTGGCTGAGGTGTTCGGCAGCGCGCGCACCGTCCCGGCGACGGTGTCGTTCGTCGACATCGCGGGCATCGTGCGCGGCGCGTCCGAGGGCGCGGGCCTGGGCAACCAGTTCCTGGCCAACATTCGCGAGGCCAACGCCATCTGCCAGGTCATCCGCGTCTTCGACGACCCGGACGTCATCCACGTCGACGGCGCCGTCGATCCGCTGGCCGACATCGAGACGATCAACACCGAATTGATCCTCGCCGACCTCCAGACCCTCGACCGCGCGATCGTCCGGCTGGAGAAGGAAGCCCGCACCCGCAAGGACGCCCGCCCGGCCCTGGACGCCGCGTCCAAGGCAAGGAGATCCTCGACGGCGGCCGCACCCTGTTCGCCGCCTCCGGCGAGGTCGACCTGGCCCTGCTGCGCGAACTCCACCTGCTGACGGCCAAGCCGTTCCTCTACGTCTTCAACGCCGACGAGGCGGTCCTCACCTCGGCCGACCGCCGCGCCGAGCTGGCCAAGCTGGTCGCCCCCGCCGACGCGGTGTTCCTGGACGCCAAGGTCGAGGCGGAACTGCTGGAACTGGACGACGAGTCCCGCCGCGAACTGCTGGAGTCCGTCGGCCAGGAAGAGCCCGGCCTCCACGCCCTGGCCCGCGCCGGCTTCCACACCCTGGGCCTCCAGACGTACCTGACCGCGGGCCCGAAGGAAGCGCGCGCGTGGACCATCCCGCAGGGCGCCACCGCCCCCAGGCCGCGGGCGTCATCCACACCGACTTCGAACGCGGCTTCATCAAGGCGGAGATCGTGTCCTTCGCGGACCTCGTCGAAGCGGGCTCGATGACCGCGGCGCGCTCGGCGGGCAAGGTCCGCATGGAGGGCAAGGACTACGTGATGGCCGACGGCGACGTGGTGGAGTTCCGCTTCAACGTCTGATCTTGCTACCACATTGGTAGCGTCGCTCCATGGCGATGACCCTGAGGTTGACCGACGAGCAGGAGCGCGCGCTCGCCCGCCTCGCCGAGGCGGACGGGGTGAGCAAGCACGAGGCCGTCGTGCGCGCCATCACCGAGACCGCCGCTCGGCGGACGCAGGCCGACGAGGTGCGCGACGCGTCCGAGGTCGCGCGCGCCCGCTACGCCTCGCTGCTCGACCGGCTGGCCCAGTGAGCATCCGGTACCTCTCACTCGAGAACCTCCTCGCGCTCGCCGAGGACCTCGGTGTTCCCAAGGTGCGGGACCTCGGTCTGCTCGATTCGGCGGCGCACCGGCCCATGGCGTCATTCATGGGCCATGACGCTTATCCGGGCGTGCACGAGAAGGCGGCGGTCCTGTTCGAATCGCTGCTCCGGAACCACCCCCTCATCGATGGGAACAAGCGATTGGGGTGGGTCGGCACGTTCACCTTCTACTGGATCAACGGGTTCGACCTCGACGCGCCTGAGGACGAGGCCTACGACTTGGTCATCGCCGCGTCCACCGGGTCGCTCGGGTACGAGGACGTGGCCGGGCCGTTGGCGGAATGGGCCGCCCCGCGTCAACGATGAGTTGACGAACGCGAGGCGTCAACCTAGAGTTGACGGCATGACGCCACGACTTGATGACCTCATCGCCGTTGTTGAGAGCAAGCACACCGACGACCTCGACCGGCTGTCCGAGGCCGTGCTCCTCGGGGAGCACCTCGACCAGCTCGCCGACCACCTCATCGGGCACTTCGTGGACCGGGCGCGACGGGCGGGGGCGTCGTGGTCGGACATCGGGGCCAGCATGGGGGTGACCAAGCAGGCCGCGCAGAAGCGGTTCGTGCCGCAGCAGCCGGAGTCGGCGGATTCCGACCTGCGGATCTTCGCGAAGTACACCGACGGGGCGCGGAAGGCGTTGGTGGACGCGCAGGAGGAGGCCAAGCGGCGCAAGCACGGGCACATCGAGCCCGCGCACATCCTCATCGCGCTGCTGGCCGACGCCGCGATCAGCGGGCGCGACGACGCCGACGAGCTGCGCGCGCGGGCCGAGGGGGCGTTGCCCGGCGACGGGGCGGAGGACGTCGGGACGCACGTGCCGTTCGCGCCCGCGGCGAAGAAGGCGCTCGAGTTGGCGCACCGGGAGGCGTTGCGGAGGCAGGACGGGCACGTCGGGGTCGAGCACCTCGTCGTCGGGGTGACCTCGGGCTGAAGGGCGCCGTCAGCGCAGGGCGTCGATCACGCCGTCGATCTCCTCGGCGAGGCTGACGTCCTGGGCGGTGATGCCGCCGACGGAGTGGGTGCTGCAGCGGAAGACCAGGGTGCGCCAGCGGATGTCGATGTCGGGGTGGTGGTTGTCGTTCTCCGCGATCTCCGCGACGCGGTTGACGACCTGGATGGCCTGGGGGAAGGACGCCATTTCGACCTCCCTGACCAGGGCCCGCTCCAGGAGCCGCCACTCCGGCAGCACGCCGAGGGCCTTGCCGATCTCGGTGTCGCTCAGCAGTTCAGCCATGGGGTCCATCCTGGCCCGTCGGCGGGGCGTACGCTCGACGCTGCCACGGGAGCCCGGTCGAGCCGGGCTGAGAGGAGGGCGGCGCGCCCTCGACCGTCACACCTGATCAGGGTCATGCCTGCGCAGGGAGGCCTCGTGGCGAGCACGCCCGAGGAGGAACCCCAATGCGTCGAACGCCGCTGGTCCTGTCCGCCCTGCTGCTGGCGGGCTGCTCACTCGGCGGTGGTGCCGACGAGCAGGCGGGGGACCGCACGGTGGTCCTCGTCACGCACGACTCCTTCGCGCACGACCAGGCCGTGTTCGACGCCTTCAGGGCCGAGACCGGCATCCGGGTCGAGGTGCGCAAGAGCGGCGACGCGGGCGCGCTGACCAACCAGCTCGTGCTCACCAAGGCCAGCCCGCTCGGCGACGTCGCGTTCGGCGTCGACACCACGTTCGCCTCGCGCGCCCTCGACGAGGGCGTGTTCGCCGAGTACCGCTCGCCCGCCGCGACCGCGGGACCGGACCGGTACGCCCTCGACAGCACGTCCCGCCTGACCGCGGTCGACGTCGGCGACGTGTGCGTCAACGTCGACACCGCGGCGCTGGAGAAGCGGAAGCTGCCCGTCCCGAAGGACTACGCCGCGCTCGCCGACCCGCGCTACAAGGACCTGCTCGTCGTCGAGGACCCCGCGACGTCGTCGCCCGGGCTGGCGTTCCTGCTGGGCACCGTCGCGGAGTTCGGCGACGGGTGGGTGGACTACTGGGCAAAGCTGCGGGCCAACGGCGTCCTCGTCGTCGCGGGCTGGGAGGAGGCCTACAACCAGGAGTTCTCCGGCTCCTCCGGCAAGGGCCCGCGCCCCATGGTCGTGTCGTACGCGTCGTCGCCGTCGGCCGAGATCGGGGACGACGGGCAGCCGCGCACGCAGGCCGTGCTGGGCACCTGCTTCCGGCAGGTCGAGTACGCGGGCGTGCTGGCGGGCGCGAAGAACCCCGGTGACGGGGGCAAGGTCGTCGACCTGCTGCTGTCCCCGGAGTTCCAGCGCACCGTGCCCGAGCTGATGTACGTCTACCCGGCCCGCGAGGGCGTCGCCCTGCCCGAGTCGTGGCAGAAGGCCGCGCCGCTGCCGTCGGAGCCCGCGTCGCTGCCCGCCGCGGACATCCAGGCCAACCGGGAGCGGTGGATCGAGCAGTGGCGCGCGGCCGTCCGGGGCTGAGCCCGGCCCTGCTGGGCCTGCTGCCGCTGGCGTTCCTCGCGGTCTTCTTCGCCTGGCCGGTCGCCGCGATCATCCGCCGCGGCCTCGACCCGGCGGCGCTCGACGTGCTGGCCGACGCCGACACGTGGGGCACCGTCGGGTTCACCCTCGCCCAGGCGGGCGCGGCGACCCTGGTGGCGGTGCTCGCCGGGATGCCGGTCGCGTTCCTCCTGGCCAGGGCCAAGCTCCCCGGCGCCGCGGTCGTCCGCGCGCTGGTGCTGGTGCCGTTCGTCCTGCCGACCGTGGTGGTCGGGCTGGCGTTCCGGGCGCTGACCGGCGGCGGCGTCGTGGCGATCGTGCTGGCCAACGCGTTCTTCAACGTCGCGGTCGTCGCCCGGACCGTCGGCGGGCTGTGGGCGCACCTGGACCGGCGCGCCGAGGACGCCGCGCGCTCGCTCGGCGCGTCCCGTCTGCGCGCGTTCACCTCGGTGACGCTGCCCGCGCTGGCGCCCGCGCTCGGCTCGGCTGCGGCCGTGGTGTTCCTGTTCTGCGCCACCAGCTTCGGCGTCGTCCTGCTGCTCGGCGGCGCGCGGTTCCGCACGCTGGAGACCGAGATCTACCTGCGCACGGTCGAGTTGCTCGACCTGCCCGGCGCGGCGGCGCTGTCGCTGCTCCAGGTCGGCGCGGTGGTGGCGGTGCTGGTGCTCGGCGCGCGGGCGCGGCGCAGGCGGGAGGCCGCGCTGGCACTGCGCCCCCGCACCGAGAGCGCCCGTCGGCCCGAGGGCGGGGAGTGGTGGGTCGTCGGAACCGCCTACGCCGTGCTCGCGCTGCTGGTGGTGCCGATCGCGTCGCTGGTCGCCCGGTCCGCGGCGGACGGGTTCGCCGGGTACGCGGCGCTGTCGGGCACCGGGTTCCGCGGGTCCCTGTCGGTCACCGGGTGGGAGGCGGCGCTGAACTCCGTGCGCGCCGCGACCGACGCGACCGCGCTGGCCCTGGTGCTGGGGGTGAGCGCGTCGGTCGCGCTGGTCGCGTTGCGGCGGGCCAGGTTCGTCGACGTCCTCGACACCGCGCTGATGCTCCCGCTGGGCGTGTCCGCGGTGACCGTCGGGTTCGGGTACCTGATCACCCTCGACGCCCTGCCGGGCGACCTGCGCACCTCCGCCGCCCTGGTGCCGCTGGCGCAGGCGCTCGTGGTGACGCCGCTGGTCGTGCGGCTCGTGCTGCCGGTGCTGCGCTCGATCGACGACCGCCTCCGGCAGGCGCGGCGACGCTGGGCGCGGGCCCGTGGCGGGTGTGGCGGGAGGTCGACCTGCCGCTGGCCGCCCGGTCCCTGCTCGCCGCGGCGGGCTTCGGGTACGTCGTCGCGCTCGGCGAGTTCGGCGCGACCAGCTTCCTCGCCCGCCCCGACACCGCCACCCTGCCGGTCGTCATCGGGCGGCTGGTGTCGCGGCCGGGCGAGCTGAACGCGCAGATGGCGTACGCCGCCTGCACGCTGCTGATGGCCGTCACGGTCGCCGTGGTCCTCATCGTGGAACGCCTGCGCGCGGGCGAGTTGGGGGAGTTCTGATGCTCTCGGTCGCCGGCCTCACCGTGCGGTACGGACCCGTGACCGCGGTGTCCGATGTGGACCTGACGGTCGGCGACGGCGAGGTCGTCGCCCTGCTCGGCCCCTCCGGCTGCGGCAAGTCCACGCTGCTGCGCGCGGTCGCGGGCCTGGAACCGGCGGCGGGCGCGGTCCGCTGGGACGGCGCCGACCTGGCGGGCGTCCCGGTGCACCGCCGCGGCTTCGGCCTGGTGTTCCAGGACGGCCAGCTCTTCCCGCACCGCGACGTCGCGGGCAACGTCGCCTTCGGCTTGCGCATGCGCGGCGAGCGCGCGCCGGAGCGGGTGGCGGAGCTGCTGGCGATGGTCGGCCTCGCCGACTACGGCCCGCGCCGCGTGTCGTCCCTGTCGGGCGGCGAGGCGCAGCGCGTCGCCCTCGCCCGCGCCCTGGCCCCCGACCGCGCCTGCTGCTCCTCGACGAACCGCTGTCCGCTTTGGACCGGTCCCTGCGCGAGCAGTTGGCGCTCGACCTGTCGACCCTGCTGCGCTCGACCGGCACGACCGCCCTGGTCGTCACCCACGACCACGACGAGGCCTTCACCCTCGCCGACCGCGTAGCCCTGATGCGCGCGGGCCGCATCAGCCAGGTCGGCAAGCCCGGCGACGTCTGGCGACACCCGGTCGACGAACTCACCGCCCGCTTCCTCGGCTGCACCACGTTCCTGCCCGCGACCGTGACCGACGGCGTGCTGACCTGCGAGTTCGGCAGCGTCGCCCTCCCCGCCCCGGACAGCTCCGCCGGGAGCAGCCCCGCCGGGGACGGCGCCGCTGGGGGCAGCCGCGCCGGGGATAGCCGCGCCGGGGATAGCCGCGCCGGGGACGGCGCCGCTGGGGACAGCCGCGCCGGGGACGGCACCGCCGGGAGCAGCCGCGCCGGGGATAGCCCCGCTGGGGACGGCGCCGCTGGGGACAGCCCCGCCGGGAGCAGCCCTGCCGTGGACGGCCTCGTTCAGGTCGGCCTGCGCCCGTCCGCGCTGCGCGTGAGCCCCGGCGGCGTCCCCGGCACGGTGACCGGGCGGGTGCACCGCCACGACCACGTTCGGCTCGTGGTTGACGCGCTTGGACGGTCGGTCGACGCCATTGCCGAGACCGGGGAGATCCCGTCGGTGGGCGACGGGGTCTCCCTGGTGCTCGACGCGGCCGGGGTGGCGCTGGTCAGCCGTCGCGGCTGAGCATTCGCGCCAGCGTCAGCGAGTAGCCGATGAGGATGTAGCAGCCCGCGCGCAGTGCGCCTTCGGTCAGCGACGACCAGGGGATCGGGTCGCGGACCAACTCGGTGAGCGACTCCCACGCGGTGGTGATCAGGACGGGGTCCAGCCAGTCGAGCGCCGGGATGGCGCTGAGCACGCCGGAGACGATCAGCAGGCCCAGCGAGACGGACAGGACGATCAGCGGGTGGTCCGTCCAGGCCGACACCGCCAGGGCGATGGCGGCCACGCCCCAGACCTGCACCGAGACCAGGACGGTGGTCAGCAGCACCCGGCCCAGCCCGTCGACGAAGGACAGGGTGGTGCCCGAGACGGTCAGCATCCCGTCCCCGCCGAGCAGGATGACGCCGGTGACGGTGCCCGTGATCGACATCAGCAGGCAGGCGAGCAGCGTCACGGTCGCGACCCCGAACGCCTTGACGGCCACCAGGCGCGCCCGGCCCACCGGCGCGATCAGCAGGGACCGCATGGTGCCGTGGGCCGACTCGCCCGCCAGCGCGTCGGCGGCGAGGGTAGCCCCGACCAGCGGGAGGAGCATGGTCACCGCGGCCAGCAACGAGAAGATCGGCAGCATCAGCCCGTTGCCCTCGACCAGCCCCGCCAGCCCCTCGCCCACCGGCCCGTCCCCGTCGGCGGCGATGGTGATGGCGATGCCCGCGACGACCGGCACGAAGGAGAGCGTGCCCAGGCCGACGACCGTGCGCGGCCTGCGCAGCATCATGCGCAGCTCGGAGCGCAGCAGCCGGACGAGCGGGGCGCTCGTGCGGTCGGGCGCGGCTACGGCGAACGTGGTCATCGCGCGTCTCCGATCAGGGCCAGTTCCTCGTCGAGGGCGGCCGGGGTGTCGGGCTCGGTGAGGCGGGCGAAGAGGTCCTCCAGGCCGGTGCGCTGGCGGTGGACCTCGTGGACCGGGACCCCCGCGTGGACGAGGGTCGCGACGACCTCGGGCGCGGTGGTGGTGGTCAGGTCCGCGACGATGCCCTCCGGCACGGCGCGCGCCGGGATGCGGTTGTCGCGCAGGGCGTCGACCGCCCTGGTGATGTCCGGTGTGGACACCAGCAGGCCCGCGCTGCCCGCGTCGAGCAGCGTGCTCAGCTCGCCCTGCGCGACGACCGTGCCCTGGTGCAGCACGGCGACGTGGGTGCACGTCGCCTCGACCTCGGCCAGCAGGTGCGACGACACCAGGACCGTCGTGCCCGCGGCGTGCAGTTCGGCGATCACGGCGCGGACGTCGCGGGTGCCCGCGGGTCCAGGCCGTTGGTGGGCTCGTCGAGGATGACGAAGCGGCGCGGGGCCAGCAGCGCGGCGGCGAGGCCGAGCCGCTGCTTCATGCCCAGCGAGTAGCCCTTGTAGCGGCGGTCGGCGGCGTCCGCGAGGCCGACCCGCTCCAGCGCCTCGGACACCGCCCCCGGGATGGCCGGGGTCGCCAGGAGGGCTCGGCGGCCCCCATCCGCAGCAGGTTCTCCCGACCGGACAGGAACGGGTGGAAGCCCGGGCCCTCGACCAGGGCGCCCACCTCGGGCAGGGCCTTCGCCGCCCCCTCGGGCAGCTTGTGGCCCAGCAGCTCGACCTCGCCCGCCGTGGGCGCGACGAGGCCGAGCAGCATGCGGATCGTGGTGGTCTTGCCCGACCCGTTCGGGCCGAGCATGCCCATCACCGACCCGGCGGGCACCTCGAGGTCGACGTGGTCGACGGCCACTGTCCCCCGGTACACCTTGCGCAATCCCCGCGTGCGCGCGGCCGCGACCACCGTCGACCCCCGGTCACTTCGCGGCCAGCGCTTCGGCCAGGACCTGCTGCGGGACGGCGCCGATGGCGACCCGGCCGTCCTTGGTCACCAGGGCGGTGCCGACCTTGCTGGTGATGGCGTAGCCCTCGCCGAACTCACCGGTCACCTCGGTGCCGAACCGCGACAGCAGGCTCATCCCGTTGACCGACTCACCGCTCTGGTCGTCGATGGACGTGGTCAGCAGCCCCGCGGGACCTTGCCGACCAGGACGGTGTCCCAGCCCTCGCCGACGGTCTTGATGCCGAGGCTGTCGATCAGCTCGGCGCCCTTCTCGCGGTCCACGCCCTTGGCCTTCTCCGCGCCGTCGGTCACCTCGGTGCCCGCGGGCGGGGTGAAGGTGAACAGCGCCGGGTCCTGCGCGCCCGGGTCGAAGTCGGCGAAGCCGAGGCTGAGCGCGGGCTCGGCCTGGCCGTTGGCCAGCACCTCCAGGCGCAGCGGCAGGCGGGTGGCCTCGTCGACGGAAATCCGGACCTCGCGCAGCAGCGTGCGCTCGGTCGGCTTCGGCGTGAGGACGAGCTGGTACACCGGGCGGTCGGCGACGCGCGCCGTGCCGTCGATGGTGACGGTGCTGTCCTCCTGCATGACCTTGACCAGCTCGCGGGCGGCGGTGGCCGGGTCGGCGAGCCTGTCCTCGGGGGCGCCGTGCTCACCCGGGACGGCGCCGTCGAACTTCACGGCGCTGCGGTTGGCGGCGTCCCAGATCCAGGTGGTGGCGCCGTCGGAGATGACGGTCCGCTCGCCGGACTGGTCGGTCTGCAGGGCCAGGCGGAACCGGCCGTCGCCGTCGGTGAAGACCCGGGCGAGGTCGCCGTCGGAGCTCGGCAGGCCCGGGATGGGCAGGCCGAGGTCGTTGGTCAGCTCGACCGTGCCCGCCATGGCCGGGACGTCGGCGTCGAGCACCGACTGCACCAGCGCTTCGGGCGTGGTCTCGGGTAGCGCGGGCGGCGCGGAGCCCGCCCCGCGGGCGACGCCAGCAGGACGAGGCCGACGACCCCGTCGCGGTCCCAGCCGCGGCGATCCCCAGCGCGGTCCGTTTCCTGTCCATCGTTGTTCTCTCCCCTGTGGTCGGGTTTTCGTGTTCCCGCACCTTGAGGTTGCACCCCGGGCCTGAGATGGCGCTGAGAGCGGGGGATTCGCTGAGAACCCGCTGAGATCCGGGGCGGACCGGCGCTGCCACCCGCCATGATGGCAGGCGTGAAGCCTCGGGTCCTGGTGGTCGACGACGAGCCCGGCGTGCGCCGGGCCCTGCAGCGCGGCCTGTCCGCCGAGGGCATGGACGTGGCCGTCGCCGCGGACGGCCCGGCGGCGCTGAAGGCCGCCCTGACCGGGGCGTTCGACGTGATCCTGCTGGACATCATGCTGCCGGGGCTGTCCGGCTACCGGGTGCTGCAGAAGCTGCGGGCGGAGGGCGTGCGCAGCCCGGTGCTGCTCGTCTCGGCCAAGGACGGCGAGATCGACCAGGCCGACGGGCTCGACCTGGGCGCCGACGGGTACCTGGTCAAGCCGTTCTCGTTCGTGGTGCTCGTCGCGCAGGTGAAGGCCATGCTCCGCCGCGGCGCCGATGAAGGTGGCAACCGCGTGCTGCGGCTCGGGGGTTGGAGGTCGACCGCGCGGCCCGCGTGGTCCGCTTCGGGGGCGAGCCGGTCGCTTTGAGCCCTCGGGAGTTCGCTGTCCTGGACACGCTCGCCGGGCGTGCGGGGTCGGTGGTCACGAAGGACGACCTGCTGCGCGCGGTGTGGGGTGACGAGCAGGCCGCGACCCGCAACGCCGTCGAGGTCTATGTCGGGTACCTGCGTCGGAAGCTGGACGCCGTGGGCGCGGGCGGCATCGTGCAGACGGTTCGCGGCCACGGCTACCTGGCCTCGACGGGTGAGATCGACGCCGCGCTCGACCCCGCGAAACCCCGGTGAGCCGCCTGCGCGGCCTGTGGCTGCGCCGCACCATCCGGTCCCGGATCACCGCCGTGGCCACCCTCGCCACCCTGGTCGTGCTGGTCGGGGTGGCGGTGCTGACCAGCAAGCTCGCCGGGTCGGTGCTCGTCCGGGCGGCGGACAAGGAGCTGTCGGCGGTGTTGTCGGCGGCGGTGGCGTCGGTGTCGGCGGGCCAAGCCGCGTCGTCGCCGACCCCGTCCACCCAGGTGCGGGTGTTGGACACGGCGGGGACGCCGGTCGACGGAGGTCCCGCGCCGCTGCTGTCGGCGGCTGATGTGCGGGTGCTGAAGGCGGCGACACCGGTGCTGCGTCGGGGGGACGACCCGCCGACGCGGTGGTTGGGGACGGTGGCTACGGCGCCGGACGGGAGCCAGCGGTTGGTGGCTGTCGGTACGGGGTTGGTGGGGTTCCACAGCGCTGATGACGAGGCGTTGACGTGGCTGCTGCTGGCGGCGGGGTTGGTGTCGGCGGCGGTGGCGTTGGCGACGTGGTTGACGGTGCGGTCGGCGATGCGGCCGGTGGAGAGGATGCGTACGGCGGCGGGTCGGTTGGGGCCTGGTTTGCGGTTGCCGTTGCCGGACGCGGACGACGAGATCCGGGCGTTGGCGGGGGCGTTGAACGCGTTGTTGGCGCGTCGGGATGAGGCGACGGAGCGGTTGCGTCGGTTCACGGGGGACGCGGCGCATGAGTTGCGGTCGCCGGTGGCGTCTATTCGGGTGCAGGCGGAGGTCGCGGTGGCGCATCCGGACCCGGAGCTGTCGCAGGAGGTCTTGGCGGAGGTGGTGCACGAGTCGCAGCGGTTGTCGGGGTTGGTGGACGGGTTGTTGACGTTGGCGCGGTCGGATGCGGGGAGTTGCCTGCGGCGTCGCCGGTGGATTTGGGGGAGGCGGTGATGGGGGCGGTGCGGCGGTGTCCGGATGGGCCTGCGGTGCAGGTGCATTTGCCGCCTGTGGCTTGCTGGGTGTCGGCTGCTCCATCCGAAGTGGACTTGGTGTTGGATAACCTGCTGCGGAACGCTTTTCGTCATGCGCGGGCTCATGTGACGGTGACGGTGTTGGGGGTGCGCGGGCGGTGCGGTTGGTGGTGGATGACGATGGGCATGGGGTGGCGGTAGAGCACCGGGCGCGGGTGTTCGACCGGTTTTACCGGGTGCAGGATGATCGGGCGCGGAGTAGTGGGGGGACGGGGTTGGGGTTGGCTCTGGTGGCGGAGGTCGTGCGTCGTCGGGGTGGGGTGGTGCGGGTGGGGGAGTCGCCGGAGGGTGGGGCTCGGTTCCAGGTGACGTGGTGGGCGGCTCGCGGGGTGGGGTGAGGGGGTCGCCGGAGGGTTGGGGCTCGGTTCGAGGGATGTGGGCGGTTCGCGGGGGTGGGTGGGGGTTGCTGGAGGGTGGGGTTCGGTTCGAGGGATGTGGGCGGTTCGCGGGGGTGGGTGGGGGTTGCTGGAGGGTGGGGTTCGGTTCGAGGGATGTGGGCGGTTCGCGGGGGTGGGTGGGGGTTGCTGGAGGGTGGGGTTCGGTTCGAGGGATGTGGGCGGTTCGCGGGGGTGGGTGGGGGGTCGCCGGAGGGCGGGGTTCGGTTCGAGGAACGTGGGCGGCTCGCGGGGTGAGGTGAGAGGGTCGCCGGGCTGGTGGTGGGGCCGAGCGGCGGTGCGGTGGGCGTGCTGCGGCTGCGGCTTGGGCGAGCGGGGCGGTTCGTCGGGCTGCCTCGGGGCGGCGAAACCGATGGGGTCTGTGGGCTGCGGTTGTGGTTTCCCGTGCGGGCAGGGCGACGGTCGCCGGGTTAGGGCTGTCGCGTGGCTCGGAGCGTTGGCCGGGCGCAAGGTGGGCCTTCACGCCGCCTCGTGGGCCAAAGGCAGGAGTAGGGGCGGGGTCAGGGGGCGGGCCGTCGAGGCGGTGCTGACTTTCCGTCGCGGCGTGTGCCTTGCGGGGTGGGTCGGATGAGTGGGTGAGGGGATGGTCCTGGTCAGCGGTGGTTGGGCCGGGTGGCGGAGTCTCGGGGTGGAGTGTGTACGGCGTGGACGGTCCGGGGCAGGATGCGCGCATGCGGATTCCTCTGCCTGCGCGTGCTGTCGGGGCAGCGTTGACTGAGAGTGCTGTGTTGGGCGGGGAAGGGGGTGGGCGGTTGGTGGTGCCGGGGGAGGACTTGTGGGTGGACGGGCACCGGTTGCGGGTCGTGCACCTCGGGGCTGATGGGTTGCGGGCGGTGGCGGTGGGGCGGTCGGTGGTCGCCATTGATGTGGGGGTGGTGGCGGTGGAGGGGGTACCGAGTTGACCGTGGCGGTGCGGGGGCCGCGGGGGTGGGCGGCGGAGTTGGGGGAGAGGGTGGCTCGGCGGGCGGCGGTGTTGGCGGAGGCTCGGGTCGTGGTGGGGGCGGCTGTGGTGCGGGAGGAGGTTGCCGCGGTGGGGGGTGTGGAGAAGCGGGTGTTGGCGCAGCAGCGGGCTTATCCGGCGGAGGCGGCTGGGTTGTGGGAGTTCCCGGGTGGGCGGGTCGAGGTGGGGAGTCCGATCGCGACGCGGTGCGGCGGGAGTGTTGGGAGGAGTTGGGGATCGAGGTGCGGGCTGGGGAGGTGATCGGGCCGGATGTGGTGTTGAAGGACGATCTCGTGCTGCGGCTTTACGCCGCTGAGGCGCCGGAGGGGACGCCGAAGGCGCATGATCACCAGGCGTTGGCGTGGTTGGGGGAAGGCGCGTTGGACTCTGTGGAGTGGTTGCCCGCGGACCGGGTGCTGATCCCGGCGCTTCGAGGGGTTCTCGCGGGGTGATTTAGAGGTCTCACCGGCTGATCGGGTGCTCAATCGGCGATTGGCGGCTAGGCCGGTGATTGGAGGTGCCAGGTTTCGGCTCTGGCTGGGTGACTGCGACGCCTGTGATCGACGGTCTTGTCCGATGATCGGGTTGCGTGCCTGGGGTGGGAGGGCTGCTCGGATGATCTGAGCATGTGATCGCACCATCCCGATGGTGCGATCACATGTTCTGATCATCTGGGTTAGGCGACGCCTGCTAGGCGGAGGGCGGAGTCCAAGCGGTGGGTGGCTCGGGTGCGGGCTCGGTCGGCGCCTGCTTTGCGGATTCGGTCGAGTTCGGCGGGGTCGGAGAGGAGGGTGGTCACGCCGGAGCGGATGGGGCGGAGTTCTTCGATCACGGCGTCGGCGACGGCGGATTTGAGGGCCGCGTAGGTGGGGAAGGTGAGGTCGCGGGGGGACGTGCCGGTGCAGGCGGCGTAGATCTCCAGGAGGTTGGCTACGCCTGGTTGGGTTTCGGGGCGGTAGGCGACTTCGTCCAGGGAGTCGGTTACGGCTCGGGAAATTTTGCGGCGGATGAGGTCGGGGTCGTCCAGGACGAAGACGACGCCTGCTGCGTCGCGGGTGGATTTGGACATCTTGCGGTCGGGGGAGGTGAGGTCGCGGACGCGGGCCGCGGTGGGTGGGGTGACTGCCTCGGGGACGACGAAGACCTCGCCGTACGACGCGTTGAAGCGGCGGGCCAGGCTGCGGGCCAGTTCGACGTGTTGGAGTTGGTCGTCGCCTACGGGGACCTTCGACGCTCCCTGGAGGAGGATGTCGGCGGCCATGAGGACGGGGTAGGTCAGCAGGCCCAGGCGGGCGGCTGTGCCGCCCTTCGCCTTGAACTGGGTCATGCGGGCGGCCTCGCCGTAGGAGCAGGTGCATTCGAGGACCCAGCTCAGCGCGCCCAGTTCGCGCACCAGGTCGGACTGGACGCAGAGGCGGGACGGGTCGATGCCCGAGGCCACCAGGACCGCGAGCAGCTCCCGGGTCAGGGAGCGCAGGCGGGGCGGGTTGTACGAGACCGTCATCGCGTGGAGGTCTGAGACGAAGTACAGGTCGTCGGGGCCGTCGGAGCGGGCCCAGTGGCGCAGGGCGCCCAGGTGGTTGCCCAGGTGGGCGTGGCCCGATGGGGTGATGGCGGACAGCCGGGTCATGACGTTCCTTACAGTCTCGCGTCCCCGGACACGCCACAGGCCGCCCGGAACGGACGGCCTGGTGGTGGACAGGGTGGGGCCGCCGCTAGGCGGTCCACCACAGTCCGGTGCTCATGGCGCGACGGTAGCAGCGGGCGGTCACGCGGCGCTCTTCATTTCCGCTTTGATCCTGCGCAACGCCAGGACAGGGCACTTCTTGCACATGTCCTTCGAGCGGCAGCACTTCTTCTTGACCTTGCCCTTCTTCATCAGCTTCTTCACGCGGTCGGCAGGGGTGCCCTTGTGCTTGCCCACGACCTGCCTCCGTTCACCGACGAGCAATGCCAAGTTAGGTTAGGCGACCCTTTCTTGATCGCCGTGTGGTGCCTGCCACACCCCGACGGCCGCTATCCTGGACGCGCGGCAGCAGCGACTCCGCTGCTCGGGCGCGCCCGCCGAACGCCGCCAACCACCAGCGAGACTCAGGAGCACGCGCGTGCCCACAGCGACCGCAGAGCCCACCCGCCTGCGCAGGCTCGACCTGCGCAACGTCGCGATCGTGGCGCACGTCGACCACGGCAAGACCACCCTCGTCGACGCCATGCTGCGCCAGTCGGGGGCCTTCGCCGCTCGGGCGGAACTCGTCGACCGCGTCATGGACTCCGGTGAACTCGAGCGCGAGAAGGGCATCACCATTCTCGCCAAGAACACCGCCGTCCGCCGACAGACGCCTGACGGCCCGGTGACCATCAACGTCGTCGACACCCCCGGCCACGCCGACTTCGGTGGCGAGGTCGAGCGCGGCCTGTCCATGGTCGACGGCGTCCTGCTGCTGGTCGACGCCTCCGAGGGCCCGCTCCCGCAGACCCGCTTCGTGCTGCGCAAGGCGCTCGCCGCGAAGCTGCCCGTCGTGCTGGTGGTCAACAAGGTCGACCGCCCCGACGCGCGCATCGCCGAGGTCGTCGAGGAGAGCCACGACCTGCTGCTCGACCTCGCCTCCGAGTTCGACGACCTGGACGAGTCCGTGCTGGACCTGCCCGTCGTCTACGCCTCCGCCCGCGCGGGCCGGGCCAGCCTGACCCAGCCCGAGGACGGCGGCCTGCCCGACAGCGAGAACCTCGACCCGCTGTTCGACCTGCTGCTGGGCACCATCCCGCCGCCGGTCGGCGACGCCGAGGCCCGCTGCGCGCCCTGGTCACCAACCTCGACGCCTCCGCCTTCCTCGGCCGCATCGCGCTGTGCCGCATCTACGCGGGCAAGCTCCGCAAGGGCCAGACCGTGGCCTGGATGCGCGCCGACGGCTCCGCGACCAACGTGCGCATCACCGAGCTGCTCATCACCGAGGCGCTCGAGCGCGTCCCCGCCGAGGAGGCCTCCGCGGGCGACCTCGTCGCCATCGCGGGCATCCCGGACATCACCATCGGCGACACCCTCGCCGACCCCGACGACCCCGAGGCCCTGCCCCGGCTGACCGTCGACGAGCCCGCCATCTCCATGACCATCGGCGTCAACACCTCGCCGCTGGCCGGGCGCAACGGCGGCAAGAAGCTCACCGCCCGGCTGCTGAAGAACCGCCTCGACGCGGAGCTGATCGGCAACGTGTCGGTGCGCGTGCTGCCCACCGAGCGCCCCGACGCCTGGGAGGTGCAGGGCCGCGGCGAGCTGGCCCTGGCGATCCTGGTCGAGCAGATGCGCCGCGAGGGCTTCGAGCTGACCGTCGGCCGCCCGACCGTCGTCACCCGCCAGGTCGACGGCAAGGTCCACGAGCCCTTCGAGCGGCTCACCGTCGACACCCCCGAGGAGCACCTCGGCGCGGTCACCCAGCTCCTGGCCAACCGCAAGGGCCGCATGGAGCAGATGAGCAGCCACGGCTCCGGCCGGGTCAAGATCGAGTTCGTGGTCCCGTCCCGCGGCCTGATCGGCTTCCGCACCGACTTCCTCACCGAGACCCGCGGCACCGGCATCGCCAACGCGATCTTCGAGGGCTACGCGCCGTGGGCGGGCGAGATCCGCAGCAGGCACAGCGGCTCGCTGGTCGCCGACCGGCAGGGCTCGGTCACCGGCTACGCGATGCTCCAGCTCGCCGACCGCGGCACGTTCTTCGTCGAGCCCGGCGCCGACGTCTACGAGGGCATGGTCGTCGGGGAGAACCCCCGCGCCGAGGACCTCGACGTCAACGTCACCAAGGAGAAGAAGCTCACCAACATGCGCTCCTCCACGGCCGACGTCATGGAGACCCTCGCCCGGCCGCGCAAGCTGTCGCTGGAGGAGGCGCTGGAGTTCTGCTCCGTCGACGAGTGCGTCGAGGTCGCGCCGGACGTCGTCCGGGTCCGCAAGGTCATCCTCGACGCCACCGGCCGCGCGCGGGCGCGGTCCCGGGAGAAGGCGCGCGACCAGAAGTAGCGCGGTTGGGGTTCTCCAACCACCCCGTGCGGACCCCGCCCCTTCTGGCAGCATGTCACCGGGGAATTCCAGGGGAGGTCTCGACGTGCGCCGGGTAGTCGCCGTGGTCGCCGCGCTGGCGCTCGCGGGCTGCACCAACGCCCCGCCGCCGCCGCTGGTCACCACCGAGGTCGCGCGCACCGAGCCGACCCGGGCGGTCGACCCGGGCGAGGTCGTGGTCGGGGTGGGCAGCGTGGCGGGCGGCTACAACCCGCACAAGCTCGCCGACCAGTCGGCGATCACCACCGCGCTCGCCCAGATGCTGCTGCCGTCGGTGTTCCGCACCGGCGCGGACGGGGTCCGCAGGCTCGACCGCACGGTCATGGTCTCCGCCGAGGTCACCTCGGCCGAGCCGTACGTCGTCACCTACCGGGTGCGGCAGGAGGCGGCCTGGTCCGACAGCGCCCCGATCGCCGCCGAGGACTTCGTCTACCTGTGGGAGCAGTTGCGCGACGCGCCGGGCGCGGCCGACGCGGCGGGCTACCGGCTGATCGAGAACATCTCCGCCCGCGAGGGCGGCAAGGTCGTCGCGGTCACCTTCGCCGAGCCGTACCCGGGCTGGCGGTCGCTGTTCGCCGACCTGCTGCCCGCGCACCTGCTCAAGGACAGCCCCGGCGGCTGGGAGGCGGCGCTGGCCGACGGCTTCCCGGCCAGCGGCGGCCCGTACTCGCTGCGCGCGCTCGACCGCGACCGCGGTGAGGTCGTGCTGGAGCGCAACGACCGCTACTGGGCCGAGCCGGTGGCGCTCGACCGCGTCGTCCTGCGCCGCACCGACGTCCCCGGGCTGGTGGGCGCGCTGCGCACCGGTCACGTCCAGCTCGGGCTGACCCCGGTCGACGCCGAGGACGAGCCGCTGATCGATGGCCTGGGCGCCGAGGTCACCACCACGGCGGTGCCGGGGTCGAGCGTGGCCGCGGTGCTGCTGCGGCCGGTCAGCGAGGCCATGCGCGAGTCCGCCGTGCGCAAGGCGGTGGTCGCGGTCCTGGACCGGGCGGCGCTCATCGCGGTCGGCACCGGCGGCGGACCCGCGGCGGCACTGCCCGCCGACGCCCTGCTCGTCCCGCCGTCCGCCCCCGGGTACCAGGCGACCCGGCCCGCGGCGGTGCCGGTGAAGCCGGTGCCCGCCCAGGCCCAGCAGCTCCTCACCCAGGCGGGCTACACCAAGGAACCCGGGATGTGGCAGCGCGGCGGGGTCCCGCTGAACCTCGCCATCGCCCCCGCCCGGGAGGACTACGCCGACCTCGCCACCGAGGTCCAGCGCCAGCTCTCGGTCGCGGGCATCCAGTCGCGCGTGGTGACCCCCGCCGACCCGTACGCCCCCACCGAGTCCGTCGACCTCCTGGTCGGCCCGATGCCCGCCGACGGCGACGCCGCAACGGCCCTGGCGAGCTGGTTCGGCTGCGCCCGGGACGCGGCGGGCGGGACCACCACCGCCCCGCCGACCTCGACCACCACCCCCGGCGGCGCGGCGCCCGAGCCGGTGGCCGCCAACCCGATCGGGTACTGCGACCCCGGCGTCGACGAGTCGGTCCAGGCCGCGCTGAGCGGCGCGACCCCGGTCGCCGACGTGCTGGCCGACCTCGAGCCGCGGCTGTGGCAGTCGGCCCTGGTCTACCCGCTCTACCAGCCGACGGACCAGTTCGTCGTGCACCGCTCGGTCTCCGGGGTGGCCCCCGGACCGCCGCTGGCGGGGCCGTTCGCGCTCGCCTACGAATGGCGCAGGCGCGGCTGAGCCCGAATGGCCCAGGAACCGCCGCCGAACGGTTTTGGCACTAACTGGACATGCCGTGCTTAGGACACGGCCACCTAAGAGATACAGCGCGTCACCCCGGTCCTGCGCTGCGTGCCGGGTGGTAACGGTCGCGTTGCGCGTGGGGAGTCGCGTGTCACCCTTTGGTCACGATCGCCGTGGCAGAGGTGACCGGGAGCCCTCTTCGTTCCTAGCGTGCGCAGCTGGTGCGCCGCCCAACGGTCGTTGGGGGCGTGATGGGTAAGGGACCGTTCGGCCGGACCGGCCGAGGGCGGGGCCCTGTGCTAGGAGGGCACGTGTCAATCAAGAAATCCACACTGTCGGCATTCGCCGCGGTCGTCGGAACGTCGCTCGTCCTGAGCGCGTGCGGCGGGACCGACAACGGCGGCAACGGTGGCGGCGGCAACGGCGACGGCGGCAACGACATCGCCTCGATGGCGGTCTCCAAGGGCCAGTCGGGCGACGAGTACACCTCGCCCGAGGTCGAGCAGGGCACCGAGACGATCACCGTTTCGACCGACAACCCGTTCACGGCCTACAACAACGCCGCGGCCGACGCGAACAACTCGTACAACTCGTTCGCGCTGACCATGGTGCTGGCCGGCGCCTACAAGCTCGACGGCAACGACAAGGTCCTGCTCAACAAGGACGTCATGGAGGCCGTGGAGCTCAAGAGCGAGAGCCCCCAGGTCGTCTCCTGGAAGATCAAGCCGGGCGTGACCTGGTCCGACGGCGAGGCCTGGGACTGCGACGACTTCCACCTCGCGTGGCTGTCGCAGACCGGCAAGGTCAAGGGCGCCGACGGCGCCGACCTGTTCACCGCCGCGGGCACCACGGGCTACGACATCATCGAGAAGGTCGAGTGCCCGAGCCCGACCGAGTTCGTGACCACCTTCAGCGAGACGTACCCGGACTACAAGAGCCTGTTCGGCATCTCGCTGGACATCCTCCCGGCGCACATCCTCGAGAAGGAGACCGGCGTCGCGGACATCACCAAGCTGACCCCGACCTCCGACAAGGCCGAGCTGACCAAGGTCGCGGAGTTCTGGAAGACCAAGTGGAACGGCTTCGACGCGAAGCTGATGCCCGCGTCCGGCCAGTACAAGATCTCGGCGTTCGAGCAGAACAGCTCCGTCACCCTCGAGCGCAACGACAAGTACATCGGCAACAAGGGTGGTCCGGCCAAGATCATCCTGCGCGGCATCTCCGACCAGGTCGCCCAGGCCCAGGCGCTGGAGAACGGCGAGGTCCAGGTCAACTCGATGGCCCAGCCGGACGCCAACGCCGCTGAGCGCCTGCGCAACCTGTCCGCCCAGGGCGTCGTCTTCGGCGCGAACCAGGGCCTGACCTTCGAGCACTTCGACCTCAACTTCAAGAACGAGTGGCTGAAGGACGCGGCCGTCCGCAAGGCGTTCATGCAGTGCGTGAACCGCGCCGAGCTCGTCGAGAAGCTGGTCCGCCCGGTGCTCGAGGACGCCAAGCCGCTCGGCAGCCTCGTGTTCTTCGAGGGCGAAGAGGGCTACGTCGACAACTACGCGCAGTACACCGGTGACGCCAACGCCGCCAAGGCCACCCTCGAGGGCGCCGGCTTCACCATCGGCGCCGACGGCATCGCCACCAAGGGCGGCAAGAAGCTGTCCCTGAAGATCTCGCACACCGACATCCCGCGCCGCAAGCAGACCGTCGAGCTCGTGCAGTCGCACTGCAAGCCCGCGGGCCTGGAGATCGTCGACGACACCGACCCGAACTTCCTGGACACCCGCGTGAGCCAGGGCGACTACGACATCGCCCTGTTCGCCTGGTCGTCCGCGCCGTTCAAGTCGGGCCAGAAGTCGATCTACTCGACCGGTGGCGGCCAGAACTGGTCCAGCTACTCCAACAAGGAGGTCGACGCCGCGTTCGTCGACGCCAGCACCAACCTGGACGAGAAGGCCGCGCGCGACGCGTACGCCAAGGCCGACGCCCTGATGGCGGCCGACAACTACTCGCTGCCGCTGTTCCAGCTCCCGCGGATGTGGGCGTTCAAGGGCATCGACAAGGTCTACTTCCAGTCGTACTACGGCACCCTGTGGAACGCCAACGAGTGGGTGAAGACCTCCTAGTCGCCCTGCCGCCCCCGGCGGCTGACGGTCTACGAGGGGAGGGGCCGGGCCACGAAACCCGGCCCCTTCGCTTGGGCACTGACCGGATCCGGAGCACACTGGAGCCGGCCAGGACGCCTGGAGCGCGCCTACCGGTCGCCTGGGGCCCCACCGAGGAGTTCTCGTGATTCGCTACATCATCCGAAGGCTGCTGATATCGATCCCGATCCTGCTGATCGGCAGCTTTCTCGCTTACGTGATGGTTGCCTCCGCGGGCAACCCGCTCGCCGAGTACCGGGCCCAGCCCAACGTCACCGAGGAGATGGTCCGCTCCTTGGAGATCAGCTTGGGGCTGGACAAGCCGATCGTCGAGCGCTACTGGATCTGGCTGACCGACTTCCTGACCGGCGACTGGGGCGAGAGCATCGCGCTCGGCCAGGCCAGCGTCGAGGTCTTCGACTCGGTCATGCGCTCGCTCTGGATCACCTTCCGCCTGGTCGTCGGCGCTGAGCTGCTGGCGATCCTGCTGGGCGTGTCGGTGGGCCTGCTCGCCGCGGTCAAGCAGTACTCGATCTTCGACTACTTCGCCACCTCGGCGGCGTTCCTCATGTTCTCGATGCCGATCTTCTGCGTCGCGGTGATCCTGAAGACGTACGGCATCCAGTTCAACAACGTCCTGCAGGACCTGGGCTTCGACCGCTGGCTGAGCACCGTGAGCCCCGCCGTGAGCGGGTACGACGGCAGCTTCGGCGAGATCATCTTCCAGTACACCGGCCAGTACACCCTGCCGACGCTGACGCTCGCGCTGATCAGCTTCGCGGCCTACAGCCGGTTCCAGCGCGCCTCGATGCTGGAGACCCTGCACTCGGACTACGTGCGCACCGCCAAGGCCAAGGGCCTGTCCCAGCGCCGGGTGATCCTGCGGCACGCGTTCCGCAACGCCATGATCCCCGTGACGACGCTGTTCTCGCTCAACTTCGCGACCGTGTTCACCGGCGCGATCGTGACCGAGACCGTCTTCGGCTGGCGCGGCATGGGCTTCCTCCTGGTCAGCTCCGTGCGCCAGTACGACCCCAACATGCTCATGGGGTGGCTGATGGTCACCGCCACCCTCGTCATCGTCTTCAACCTGGTCGCCGACATCATGTACGGCGTTCTCGACCCGAGGATCCGCCTTGCCTAGCGACCCGTCGATGCTTACCGCGGGCACCCCGGGCGGGGGTGCCCCGGTCACCAAGGCCAGCGAGTTCGACGCCACCAAGGCGCGCAAGCAGAGCACGCTGATCCGCCAGCGCTTCTTCCGCCACAAGCTGGCCGTGGTCAGCCTCGTCGTGTTCCTGCTGATCGTGGCGTTCGGCCTGCTCGGCCCGCTGTTCTGGTCGATCTCGGTCGAGGACTCCAGCGGCGGCCGGTTCGAGTCGCCCAGCGCGGAGCACCCGCTCGGCACCAACCAGATCGGCAAGGACATGCTCGCGCAGCTCATGCGCGGCACCCGCCTGTCGGTCCAGATCGCGCTCGTCGTCGCCCTGGTCGCCACCACCGTCGGGGTCACCCTCGGCGCGCTGGCGGGCTACCTGCGCGGCTTCGTCGACACCGCCATCAGCAGGCTCATCGACCTGCTGCTGATCATCCCGCAGATCGCCGTCGCGGCCATCCTGGTCAACGCGATGAGCGGTAGCTGGTACGTGGTGGCCCTCGTGCTCGCCTCGTTCGGCTGGATGTCGATCGCCCGCATCAGCCGGGGCGAGACCCTCTCGCTGTCGCAGCGCGAGTTCATCGAGGCCGCGACCGCCTCCGGCGCGAACACCCGCTGGGTGATCTTCCGGCACCTGGTGCCGAACATGATCGGCAGCATCACGGTGAACGCGACCCTGGCCGTCGCGCTGGCCGTGCTCGCGGAGGCCGCCCTGTCGTTCATCGGCCTGGGCGTGCAGATCCCGGACACCTCGCTCGGCCTGATCATCAACGAGAACTACTCGCAGATCACCGGGCGGCCGTGGCTGTTCTGGGGTCCGTTCGTGATCATCGTGCTGCTCTCGCTCGCGGTGAACTTCATCGGCGACGGGCTGCGCGACGCGTTCGACCCGCGGCAGACGAAGGTGCGTGCCTGATGACCGTACTGAACGAGCGCGTCACCACCGACGCCGTGCTGGCCGTGGAGGACCTGTCGGTCACCTTCCCGACCGACGACGGCGAGGTCCGCGCCGTGCGGGGCGTGTCCTACGCGCTGCGCCCCCGCGAGGTGCTCGGCATCGTCGGCGAGTCCGGCTCCGGCAAGTCGGTCTCGTCGATGGCCGTCATGGGCCTGCTGCCCGGCTCGGCCAAGATCACCGGGTCGATCAAGTTCCGCGACAGCGAGCTGGTCGGGCGGTCGTACAAGCAGATGCAGGGCATCCGCAACAACGGCATCGCCATGATCTTCCAGGACCCGATGACCTCGCTCAACCCGGTTTTCACCATCGGGTGGCAGCTCGCCGAGGCCTACCGCGCCCACCACGACGTCTCCAAGAAGGTCGCGTGGGCCAAGGCGGTCGAAGCGCTGGAGCTGGTCGGCATCCCGGAGCCGCAGCGGCGGGCGAACCAGTACCCGCACGAGTTCTCCGGCGGCATGCGCCAGCGCGTGGTGATCGCCATGGCGATCATCAACGACCCGGACGTGATCATCGCCGACGAGCCGACCACGGCCCTCGACGTGACCGTCCAGGCGCAGATCCTGGAGACCATGCTGCGCATCCGGGACGAGACGGACGCGGCCATCGTCATGATCACCCACGACCTGGGTGTCGTGGCGGGCATGGTCGACCGCGTGCAGGTCATGTACGCGGGCACGGTCGTCGAGTCCGGCCCGGTCGAGGAGGTGTTCGAGCGGCCCAGGATGCCCTACACCGTCGGCCTGCTCGGCTCGCTGCCGAACCCGGCGTCGCTGGGCAAGCGGCTGACCCCGATCGTCGGCACCCCGCCGTCGCTGATCAACCTGCCGACCGGCTGCTCGTTCTCGCCGCGCTGCCCGCTGGTGATCGACGAGTGCCGGACGGTCGAGCCCCGCTGACCCCGACCGACTCCGGCGGCCACACGGCCCGCTGCCACCGCTGGCAGCACCTGGCGTCGCTGCCCCGGCCGGAGAAGCTGTTCGAGCACGACGAGATCGGCGTGGTGGAGAACCCGGCCGCGCTGATCGCCGCCGACCCCACCCTCGCGGTCGCTGAGGACCTCGAGGCCGTGGAGCAGCGGCTCCAGCAGGAAGGCCCGACGTCATGACCGAGACCTACGCCCAGGCGGGCCGCGCGGCCGCGCCGGAGTCGGGGACGTCCCCGCTGCTCGAGGTCACCGACCTCGTGAAGACCTTCCCGGTGCGCGGCGGCGGGATCATCCCGCGGACCGTGGCCGAGGTCCAGGCGGTCGCCGGGGTCAGCATGACCCTGCACAAGGGCGAGACCCTCGGCCTGGTCGGCGAGTCCGGCTGCGGCAAGTCGACCACCGGTCGGGCGATCCTGCAGCTCCACAAGCCGACCTCCGGGTCGGTGAAGTTCGAGGGCCGCGAGCTGACCAAGCTCAAGCCCGCGCAGATGCGCCCCCTGCGCAAGGACATGCAGATCGTCTTCCAGGACCCGTACGCGTCGCTGGACCCGCGCTGGCAGGTCAACGACGTCGTGGCGGAGCCGCTGCGCATCCACCGGTACGGCAGCGACAGCGCGATCCAGCACCGGGTGAACGAGCTGCTGGAGCTGGTGGGCCTCAACCCGGAGCACCGCAACCGGTACCCGCACGAGTTCTCCGGCGGCCAGCGCCAGCGCATCGGCATCGCCCGCGCGCTCGCGCTGGACCCGAAGATGATCGTGCTCGACGAGCCGGTGTCGGCGCTGGACGTGTCCGTCCAGGCCGGCGTGGTCAACCTGCTCGAGGAGCTGCAGGAGCGGCTGGGCCTGGCGTACCTGTTCGTGGCGCACGACCTGTCGGTCGTCCGGCACATCTCGCACCGGGTCGCGGTCATGTACCTGGGCAAGATCGTCGAGGTGGGCGACCGCAACGCGATCTACGAGCGGCCCACGCACCCGTACACGCAGGCGCTGCTGTCCGCGGTGCCGGTGCCGGACCCGAAGCAGGAGCGGCAGCGGCAGCGCATCGTCCTCACCGGCGACGTGCCCAGCCCGGCCAACCCGCCCTCGGGCTGCCGGTTCCGCACCCGCTGCTGGAAGGCGCAGGACATCTGCGCGGTCGAGGAGCCGCCGCTGGTGGCCCACGGCGCGACGGTCTCGGCGTGCCACTTCGCCGAGGAGCGGCAGGTCCTGCCGTAGTAGGGTGACCGCCAGGGGAAGATCCACTTCTCCGAGCTGACCGCCGATGCCGGCGTGCGACTTTCCGGGGTTCGCGCGCCGGCATCGCCTTACTCTGCTTAGGCTTACCCTGATGCTGACAGCCCCACCACGACTGCTGCTCGTCCACGCCCACCCGGACGACGAGAGCCTGTGGACCGGCGGGACGATCGCCCGCTACGCCGCCGCGGGCGTGCAGGTGACCCTGGTGACCTGCACCCTCGGCGAGGAGGGCGAGATCATCCCGGAGTCCCTGGCCCAGCTCGGCGCCGACGCCGCCGACCAGCTCGGCGGCTACCGGGTGGCCGAGCTGCGCGCCGCGTGCGCCGCGCTCGGCGTCTCCGACCACCGCTACCTGGGCGGCATGGGCCGCTGGCGCGACTCCGGGATGGCGGGCACGGCGGCCAACGCCCACCCGCGCGCGTTCGCCGCGGGCGACCCCGACGAGCAGACCGCCGCGCTGTCGGCGATCCTGGCTGACGTGAAGCCCCAGGTCGTGGTGACGTACGGGCCCGACGGCGGCTACGGGCACCCGGACCACATCCGCGCCCACGACGTCACCGCCGCCGCCGTCGAGACCTGCCCCGACGTGCAGCGCCTCTACTACGCGGTGGTCTCCGAGCAGGCGGTGGCCGACGGCCTGGCCGCGCTGGCCGGGGTCGAGCTGCCGTACCGGCTGCCCGACCCGGGCGAGCTGCCCGTGGTCGCCGACGCCGACATCACCACCACCGTCGCCATCGGCGACCACCTGCCCGCGAAGCTGCGCGCCCTGAGCGCGCACGCCACGCAGGTCGGCGTCTGGCAGGGCGACGACGGCGCGGTCGCGTACGCGCTGTCCAACGGCATCGCCCAGCCCGTGCTGGACAGCGAGTTCTACGTGCTCGCGTCCGGCTCCGGCCCGGTCGAGTCGGACCTGTTCGGCGGGCTCGCGCCGGTCGAGCACGTGGGGGCTGACAGGTGAGTGCTGAGCGCGGTTACCTCGGTGGCCTGCTGGTCACCAGTGCCGTGCTCGCCGTGTTCGAGCTGTTCTTCCTGCCGCTGCGCTTCGACGGCACGGCCCTGCCCGACCTGGGCGGCTGGCCGTTCCCGATCTCCGCGCTCGCCGCGGGCGTGACGCTGTGGTGGCTGGTCGGCGAGGCCGCGAAGGTCGCGCCGCGCGCGTCGGTGGCCGGGGCGCCGCTGTGGGTGTGGCTGGGCACGCTGCTGCTGTTCGTGGTCGTCGGTCCCGGCGGCGACCGGATCGTGCTCGCCGACTGGCGCATGCTGCTGATGCTGGGGGCGGGCGCGTTCCCGGCGGCGTTCCGGATCGGCGACGTCATGGCGAAGGCCGCGATCGCCAGGGCCAAGGAGGGCGCGGGTGGCTGAGCGCATCACCGACCGGCACGTGGTGTCCGTGCTGCGGCCGTTCGTCCGGGCGACCTCGCCGATGCTGGACGCCCTGCGCGACTCGAACCCGTTCTTCCTGGTCCGCAAGGCCCTGCCCGCGGCGACGCGGTCGGCCGCCGACGACGAGGACGACCGCCAGCTCGAGAAGGTCGACAAGTCGGTCAGGGAGCGGCTGCGCGACGGCCTGGAGCACGTGCGCCTGCCCGGCACCGAGGCGTGGGCGGCGATGACGGTCGCCGAGCGGGAGAAGTGGTGGGTGAACCGGGTCGGCCGGTTCACGGTGCTGATCGCGTCCATCCCGGGCGTCGGCGGCGCGCTCGCCGACCGGCTGCCCATCCAGACCACGCTGGCCACCGCGAGCCAGGGCTTGGTGCTGTCCGCGATCGGCCTGGAGAACGGCCTGGACAACGCCGAGCGCGTCCAGCTGATCGCGTACGTGCTGTTCAACCGCGAGATCGACCTGGCGCTGGCCCGCGGCGACAAGGACGCCAAGGCCGACGAGGACGCCGCGACCGCGGACCTGACCCAGGAGTTGGACGCCAGCGCCACCAAGCACGGCCGGGTCACGGTGAAGGCCGCGGCCCGCACGCTGTGGCGGTTCGGCAAGACCCTCTACGCGCTGGGCGAGGAGCTGGACAAGCGCCCGCAGGGCCGCTTCTACCACCAGGTCATCGGCATGCTGCCGGTCATCGGCGCGCTCGGCGACTACCTCGGCGAGCGCTCGGCGCTCAAGCGCGCGGTGAAGAAGGCGCGCAAGTGGCTCAGCAAGCGACCCAGTACCGGTACCGGTGCGACTCGGTGAAGCCCTCCCGCGGTAGAGCGCGACCGCGCCGGCGTTGTCGGTGGCGACCTGGAGCACCCGGTGCGGCGTGCCCGCCCAGTGGTCGAGCGCGGCGAGCAGGGCGCGCGCGTGGCCGCGCCTGCGGTGCTCGGGCCGCACCTCCAGGACCGCGACGTGCAGGTGCTCCCCGACGACGCAGCCGCGCGCTACCCCGGCGATCTCGCCGCCCGCCCACGCGGTGGCGAAGCCGACCCGCGGTCCGGACGTCAGGACGTGCCGCTGGGCGTCGGTCGGGACGCCGCCGACGGCGGTCTCCAGCCAGCCGTCGGGCGGGGTGTCGCGCACGTCACCCGGGACGGGCTTCGTCGGCCCGGCCATGACGTGCGTCTCGGCGCCCTTGGGGTGCTCGGTGTTGACCCGCCAGCCGTGCGCGAGGAGGTCCCGCTCGACCGCCGACCCGCTGACGACCTGCAACGATGGGCGGATGCCGTGCTCGTGGGCGAACGCGGTGGCCGCGCGCAGGGCCTCGTCGAGGGGGACGCCGGGGTCGCCGACCGCGAGGGTGCTGTTGGCCCGTCCGGTGTAACCGCCCGCGGCGCGCATGCGCCAGTCGCCGAGATCGCGGCGGACCAGCGCGGGCCAGGCGTCGGCGCAGACGGTTTCCAGCGTCAGCGGGGTGTGCATACTCCAGTCTTGCCCGATCCCGCCACGGACTCCTGCGATGTGAGCAACATGGCACCGGCTGCGTGACACAGTGGTGGGCAGGGGATACTAGCGGCTGTCGCGCAGAAGGACGCCTGCGCGCGTCGAAGATTGAAGGAGCAGGAGACCGCAGTGACGTACGTGATCGCCGAGCCCTGCGTCGATTTGCTCGACAAGGCATGCATCGAGGAGTGCCCCGTCGACTGCATCTACGAAGGGGACCGGATGCTCTACATCCACCCCGACGAGTGCGTGGACTGCGGCGCGTGCGAGCCGGTCTGCCCGGTCGAGGCCATCTACTACGAGGACGACGTCCCCGACCAGTGGGCGGCCTACACCAAGGCGAACGTGGACTTCTTCGACGAGCTGGGCTCGCCCGGCGGCGCTTCCAAGACCGGCAAGACCAGCAACGACCCGGACTGGATCAAGGCCCTCGAGCCGCGCGAGCACGAGCACTGAGCGCGCTCGCCCTCCCGGACTTCCCCTGGGACAGCCTGGCCGACCACGCCGCCCGCGCCCGCGCGCACCCCGACGGCGTGGTCGACCTGTCCGTGGGCACGCCCGTCGACCCGGTGCCCCCGGTCATCCGCGAGGCGCTGTCCTCGGTGTCGGACGTCCCGGGCTACCCGACGACGCACGGCACCCCGGCGCTGCGCGTGGCCGCCGTCGCGGCGATGGCCCGCCGCTTCGGCGTGACCGGCCTGTCGCCCGACGCGGTGCTGCCCACCATCGGCTCCAAGGAGCTGGTGGCGTGGCTGCCGACGCTGCTCGGCGCGGCCGGGCGGACCGTGGTCATCCCGGAGGTCGCGTACCCGACCTACGAGGTCGGCGCGCTGCTCGCGGGCGCCACCCCGCTGCGCTCCGACGGCCTGACCGCGCTCGGCCCGGAGGTCCCGGCGCTGGTCTGGCTGAACTCGCCCGCGAACCCGACCGGCCGGGTGCTGCCGGTCGAGCACCTGCGCAAGGTCGTCGACTGGGCGCGCGAGCGCGGCGCGGTCGTGGCCTCCGACGAGTGCTACCTGTCGCTGGGCTGGGAGGCCGAGCCGGTCTCCCTGCTGCACCCGTCGGTCTGCGGCGGTGACGTGACCGGCCTGCTGGCGGTGCACTCGCTGTCGAAGTCCTCCAGCCTGGCGGGCTACCGCGCGGGCTTCGTCACCGGCGACCCGGACCTGGTGTCCCGGCTGCTGGAGATCCGCAAGCACGCGGGCATGATCGTCCCGTTCCCGGTGCAGGCCGCGATGACCGCCGCCCTCACCGACGACGACCACGTGGCCGAGCAGAAGGCCCGCTTCGCCCGCCGCCGCGCCGCCCTGCGCGTCGCCCTGGTCGACGCGGGCTTCACCATCGACCACTCCGAGGCGGGCCTGTACCTGTGGGCCACCCGCGGTGAACCGGCGTGGGACACCGTCGCCTGGCTGGCCGAGCTGGGCATCCTGGCCGCCCCGGGCACGTTCTACGGCCCGCGGGCGCCCAGCACGTCCGCATCGCGCTGACGGCCTCCGACGAGCGCATCAGCGCCGCCGTCGTCCGCCTGACCACGGCCTGATCCCGGCCCGGCGCGCGGCCGGGCCGGGACACCGGGTCATTCCGCCAGCAGGGCGCCGAGTTCGGCGACCGCGGCGCGGAGGTGGTCGGCGAACTTGTGCATCTCCTCGGCCACCGAGCTGGGGGTGCTCAGGTAGACGTTGAAGCGGTCGGGGAGCAGGACGTAGGCGACGCCGATGCACTGCTTGCTGGTCGAGCCGAAGCCGAAGTACTGGATGGTGGTCGACGGCGCGGACGACGTGCTCAGGTAGTCGTCGCGCATGACCAGCCAGCCGGGGGAGCGGTAGAGGGGCAGGGTGGCGTCCTCGCCGCGGCGGCGCTGGATCCAGTCCAGCTCCCAGAGGTGCTGCTCGGGGGCGAGGCCCGCCTGGCACTCCTTGGCGCGGGCGACGTGCGCGGACGCGGCGGTGCGGAAGGCGTCGCGGCGGGCTTCGGGGTGCTGCTCCCGTCTTCCAGGACGGTGAGGAAGGCGAGGACCTCGGGGGTGACGACGCGCATCGCCTCGGTGCGGCCGTTCTGGAACTGGCGGGTCGCGATCGACTCGTAGGTCGCGCCGGTGACGCCCTTGGACCGCTTGTGCGCCACCTGGTACGCCATCTGGACGAACGCGTCGGGGGACATGCCGAGCGACTTGATCGCGTCGGAGCCGAACGCGGGGAACGACACGATCTGGGTCGCGGTGTCGGCGGCGTACTCGGCGAACGCGGTCGCTGCGGCGGCGATGTCGGCGCGCAGCGCTTCGTCCACAGTGAACTCGACGGGCACGTGCGCTGGCTCGCCGTCCGCGAACTCCGTGGAGCGCGGGAGGACCGGGCGGAGGAGGGCGTCGGTGAACGCCAGGATCGTGGTGCCGTCGAGGCCGCAGTGCTCGACGTTGATGCCCGCGCGGCCGTCGGCGAAGACGATGAGCGAGACCGCCTTGTCGAACCAGCGGTTGCCGCTGTCGCCGTGCAGGAGTTGGTCGCACGCGCCCTGGGTGTCGGCGGCGGCGAAGTCCTCCAGGCACAGGCAGAACAGCGCCGACTCGATGGACTCCAGCGCCTCGGCGTTGCCCGGCAGGGCGCGCAGCGCGGCGCGGCTGGCGGCCCACTCGGCGCGCGCCTTCGTGGTCAGGTGGCCGACCGGGGACGCGGGGCGGACCGCGTCGGCGGTGATGGCGCGCAGCGCGGCGGCGAGGGCGTGCGGGGTGTACGGCTTGCCCTCGGGGAGAGGACGTCGAGGGCGAACACCGCGCCGCGGAACAGCACGGCGATGTGGCGGGCGGGGGACGGGCCGTCCCAGCCGTGGCCGTACGGGGCGCGGACGGTGTCCTGGACCTCGCCGGGGATGCGCGTGGTGGAGAACAGGAACTTCTGCTGCTCCATCGACTGCGGCTGCCCGCGCACCACGACCGGCGGCACGGCCTCGGCGTCGAGCGCCAGCTTGTAGTCCACCGCCGCCGACACCAGCGCCACCGCGCGGGCGATCTGCGGGTCCTCGGTGTCGTCGACGTCCTCGAACAGGAAGAAGAAGTTGGCGTTGAGCGCGATCCGGTCGCGGCGGCCCAGGTAGCGCGACGGCCAGAACAGGTCCAGGTAGCTGCGCACGCCCTCGGAGGCGTCGTACTTCTCCAGTTCGGCGTGCAGCGCGCGGGCGGGGCTGTCGGGGGCGAGGAACGCCGCGACGGTCTCCTCGGTCTCGGCCAGCTCGTCGGGGGTGAGCAGCGGCGCGCACCACCGGAGGAAGCGGGCGCACGACTCCTCGAGGGTCGGCAGCGGCACCGCGGGAGGCGGTCCTCGTTGCCGAAGGTCCGCTGGGACAGGGCTTCAGTGCTCACGGGCAACCTTCTCCTACGCGAAAAGGGATCAACGGAGAACTCTGGCGCGCGGGCGGGAGATGTGCAATCGGGCGTACATCCAGCCCCCGGTCTCCCAGCCGCTCGGGTCGACGCCGACCTGGGCGAGCGTGTCGAGCACCTGCTCGCGCTCGGCGTCGGAGGCGAAGCGGCGCTGCGGGAACAGCCCGTCCACGACCTCGGTCCGGTAGCCGAGGGCGTCGAGGCGGTCGGCGATCGGCGCGAACGGGAACATGCGCAGCACGAAGTGCGCCATCCACGGCAGCCGGTCGCCCGCGACCCGCGCCAGCGTCGCCTCGGTGATGTAGCCGACGCACCCGGTGGAGACCACCACGTCGAGCGAGTCGAACAGGGCGCGCTGCGCGGGCGTCGGCTCGTTGGTCTCCAGGTCGGCGTGCACGGCCTCGTCGAGGAAGCCCGCGGCGAGGGCGTAGTCCAGGGCGGGCCGGGACGCGTCGAGGCCCGCGAACCAGCCGCGCGCGCCGCGGGCGCGGACCAGTGCTCGGTCGGCGGCGAGGAGCTCGTCCCGGGAGCGGTCGTCGGCGGGGTAGCGGTCGTACAGCTCGTCCATGGTGGCGTCGCAGCGCAGCAGGGCCGCGTTGATGCCGTACGAGCAGCCGATGTCGAGCACGCGCCGCCCGCCGCACTCGCGGATCAGGTCGGTGAAGTGCGGCTTGGCCAGTTGCGGGATGCGGTAGCCGAGCCCCCGGAGCGTGCTGAAGTACGGCCGCGGGTCGGGGGCGGTGTAGATGTGGTCGAGCGAGACCTTCCCGGTGGCGTCCAGTTCCACGGCTCAGTCCAGGAGGTCGTCGCCGCGGACCGGGCGCCGCTCGTGCACGGGCAGCACCCGCCCGAAGAGCTGCCGGGTGCGGGCGGGGCTGCCGACCACGTCCGGCCGCTCGCTGTAGGCGAAGATCGCGGAGTGCCGCGGTGTCGCGCCGCCGACTTCGGTGACCCGGTGCAGGGAGTACCGGCCCTTGAAGAGCTGGAGGTCGCCGGGCCGCAGCGCCAGCCGCCGCACCAGCCGCGGGTCGCCGTCGAGCACGGCCCGCACGTCGGCGAAGTTCTCCGCGTCGGCCGAGCGGATGCCCGGGCAGTACTCGAACACCCCGCCCTCCTCCGCCTCCTGGGTCAGCATGCTGACGGTGAACTCGTTGGTGTCGAAGTGCCACGGGTGCGCCATCCCGGGCCGCACGACGTTGAGGCAGAGCCCGGCCAGCGGGTCGGCCAGTGGGTACACTTCGGACAGTCCGAAGCAGTCTGCCACGAAGCGCTGGAATTCCGCGCTGGTGTAGAGCTTGTTGACAATAGTCGTCGCCGGGATTCGGTCCCAGGGCACAAAAGCGTTGCCGCGCACCATGGTTCGACGGCCCGGGTGGTCCTCGGGGAGGTCGCTGTCGACGGGGATGTTGTACGCGTTGACGGTCTCGGTGTCGTAGTGCGCGTCCGGCGCGATCGCGGCGCCCTCGCGGCGCAGCACCTCCCGCAGCCCCGGCCGGATGAAGTCGGCCAGGACGCAGCACCCCGACTCGGCCAGCTCCGCCCGCGCGCGGGCCACGACGCCCGGGTCGTCCAGCCGGTACCGATCCGTGTCCACCACTTGCTCGACCACTGGAGCGCTCATCGCGTCCTCCCCGACCGGAGTGCCGTGTCCCCCGAAAGGGTTAGCACACCCAGGGTGGCCGCGACATTACTCGCCGGTAATATGTGATCGGGTCTACAGCGCCCCGGCGCGGTCCCCGACCTCGCCCGCCACGGCCCGCCAGCGCTTGCGGCACTCGGCTTTCCGCGCCCGCTCGCGCTCGATCAGCCGTCCCGCGACGAGCACGACCTCGGTGTCCGGGGACTCCATCGCGTCGACCAGCGCGCGCAGGCGGTCCTCCGCGACGGTGGCGTCCTGGTGGTCGCCGAGCACGTCCTGGAGGTCCTTGGTCGCTTTGACCAGCTTCTTCGCCTTCTTGCCGCCGACCATCTCCGCCGCGTAGCGCAAACGCTTGCCCCTGATCCGGAGCCGGTGCAGGTCGTCGTCCGGCGGGTCGTCGCCGAGCGCGTCGACGGCCTTGGCGAACTTGCGGCGCGGCCGGTCCACGACGTCGCCGACCGGGGCGTCCTCGCCCGCCGCGGGCTCGACGGTGCGGGCGGCTTCCTCGAGTTCGGCGACCAGGCCCCGGAAGCGGGCGCTGCGCAGGGCGGCGAGCATGTGCCTGCGCGCGCCGCGCCGCTGCTTGACCAGGCCGTCGAGCAGCCGCTCCACGGCGTCCCGCTCGTCCTCGGTGAAGTCGGCCGCCTCGGCGCGGAAGCGCGCCAGCATGACGTCGGCGTCGCGCACGTCCCCGCACGCGCCGCCGAGCCACTGCAGCTCCGCCTGGAGGTGCTCGAAGGTGCGCACCGTCTTCAGCACCGCCCGCGCGCGGCGGACCGACACGCGCAGCTGGTGCACGTGCTCGGCGTCGGTGTCCGCGCGGGCGCCCTCCGCGTGGTGGACGAGCGCCCGCGCCTGCTCGTCGAGCCGGGACCGGACGGCGTCGGTGAGACCCCTCATCCGGACAGGCTAATCAGTTGGCGTGCAGGTCCGCATTCAGAGCGATGCCGTGCCCAGTGCGCGGACGCACCTCGACCGCGCCGGTCGTGGAGTTGCGGAGGAACAGCAGGCCGCTCTGCCCGGACAGCTCCCGCGCCTTCACCGCCGTGCCGTCGGGCAGGGTGACCTTGGTGCCCGCGGTGACGTACAGGCCCGCCTCGACGACGCAGTCGTCGCCCAGCGAGATGCCCACGCCCGCGTTCGCGCCGATGAGGCTGCGCTGCCCGACCGCGATCGTCTCCCGGCCGCCGCCGGACAGCGTCCCCATGATCGACGCGCCGCCGCCGACGTCGGAGCCGTCGCCGACCACCACGCCCGCGGAGATGCGGCCCTCGACCATCGACGCGCCCAGCGTGCCCGCGTTGAAGTTGACGAAGCCCTCGTGCATGACCGTCGTGCCCGGGGCCAGGTGCGCGCCGAGCCGCACCCGGTCGGCGTCGGCGATGCGGACGCCGGTCGGCAGGACGTAGTCGACCATCCGGGGGAACTTGTCGACCCCGTAGACGGTGACCGGGCCGCGGGCGCGCAGCCGCAGCCGGACGGCCTCGAAGCCCTCCACCGCGCACGGCCCGAAGTTGGTCCACACGACGTTGCTGAGCAGGCCGAACACCCCGTCGAGGTTCAGCCCGTGCGGCGCGACCAGCCGCGCGGACAGCAGGTGCAGCCGCAGGTAGACGTCGTAGGCGTCGACCGGGGCGCGGACAGGTCCGCGATGGTCGTGCGCACCGCGACGACCTCGACGTCGCGGTCCTTGTCCGGCCCGACCTGCTCGACGAAGTCGCTGGTGCGGGTGGTGCCCGCGCCGTCCTGGGCGCCGAGCTCCGGGCTGGGGAACCACACGTCGAGCACGGTCCCGTCGGCGGTGGTGGTGGCGAGTCCGACGCCGCTCGCGCCGGTGGTGTCTGCACTGCTCACGCGGCCCACCGTATAGCGTGGCCGGACGTGACCCCCGCCCTGGACCTCACCGCTGACCCAATCGAGCTGACCGCCGCCCTGGTCGACATCCCGAGCGAGTCCCGGCAGGAGGCCGCCCTGGCCGACGCCGTCGAGGCCGCCCTGCGCGCGCAGGCCCCGCACCTGGAGGTCGTCCGCTCCGGCAACTGCGTGCTCGCCCGCACCACCCTGGGCAGGCCGACGCGCGTGGTGTTCGCGGGCCACCTCGACACCGTCCCGGTCAACGGGAACCTGCCGCTGCGCCGCACCCCGGGCGTCCTGCACGGGCTGGGCACCGTCGACATGAAGGGCGGGGTCGCGGTCATGCTGCACCTCGCCGCGACCGTGGTCGAGCAGGCGCACGACACGACGTTCCTGTTCTACGACTGCGAGGAGATCGAGGCCGCCGCGAACGGTCTCAACCGCATCGAGGCCGACCTCCCGGAGTGGATGGCGGGCGACCTCGCGGTCGTGTGCGAGCCGTCCAACGCCGTCGTCGAGGCGGGCTGCCAGGGCACCATGCGCGTCGAGGTGCGGACCAAGGGCGTCCGCGCGCACACCGCGCGCGGGTGGATGGGGAGAACGCCATCCACGCGCTGGAGCCGGTCCTGCGGGTGCTGTCGGAGTACCAGCCCCGCACGGTCGACATCGACGGCTGCCTCTACCGCGAGGGCCTCCAGGCGGTGAAGGTCACCGGCGGCGTCGCGGGCAACGTCGTCCCGGACGAGGCCGTGCTGGTGGTCAACCACCGCTTCGCCCCCGACCGCACCCCGGCCCAGGCCGAGGCCCACCTGCGGGAGCTGTTCGGCGACCTCACCGTCACCGACTCCGCCCCGGGCGCCCTGCCCGGCCTGTCGACCCCGGCCGCCCAGGGCTTGGTCGCCGCATCCGGCGGCACCCCGGTCGCCAAGCTCGGCTGGACGGACGTGGCCCGCTTCGCCGCCCTCGGCATCCCGGCGGTCAACTTCGGCCCCGGCGACCCGACGCTGGCCCACACGCAGCAGGAGAACGTCCCGGAGTCCGACATCCGCCGCTGCGCCGAGGTGCTGTCGAAGTTCATCGCTCCCTGACGCCGGTCGACGCGCCCGCGCCCACCGCGCACACCAGCACCAGCCACGGGGCGGGCCACCACTCGGTCGACTCGCCCAGCGCGTCGCCGGACTGGACCGACAGCCACACCAGGGCGAGCACCACCGCGCCGGTCAGCAGGCCGATCGCCAGCTTGACCCGGCCGTGGGCCTCCCGCTCGCACGCCGCCCACAGCGCGGACCCCGCCAGTGCCACGACGCACGCCACCAGCACGAACGCGGGGAAGCCGACCTCGGTGAGCAGGCCCCACAGGGTGCTGGTCTCGGGGCTGCGGCTGCCGTGGGTGACCCAGGGGAGCGCGGTGAGCGGGAACAGCGCCGCGGCGAACGCGGCGGCCGCCAGGCGGGGCGGCAGGGTCAGCTTCTCGGCGCGCAGCTCGGACTCCAGGTCGGAGATCCGGGTGCGGAACGCCTGCAGGGTCTTGTCCACGTCGCTGGTCACGTCGGCTGGGACGCCGTGCGGTCCTGGGCGGGTTCCCTAGACTCGCCGGGGTGACCACCGACGATCTCCACCCGCGTGAGAAGCAGCGCGGCCCCGTCACCCTCCGGCGCGAGCGCAGCGACGAGCCCACGACCACCGACCAGCGCCTGCTCGACTCGCGCGGGCCGAGCGACTGGGTGCACACCGACCCGTGGCGGGTGCTGCGCATCCAGGCCGAGTTCGTCGAGGGGTTCGGGGCGCTGGCCGAGGTGCCGCGCGCGGTGACCGTGTTCGGGTCGGCCCGCACGACCCGCGAGGACCCCGAGTACGGCATCGGGCGCAAGATCGGCGCCGCGCTGGCGGGCGCCGGGTTCGCCACCATCACCGGCGGTGGGCCGGGCACGATGGAGGCGGTCAACCGGGGCGCGTCGGAGGCGGGCGGGCTGTCCATCGGCCTGGGCATCGAGCTGCCGTTCGAGCAGGGCCTCAACCCGTGGGTCGACCTGGGCGTGAACTTCCGCTACTTCTTCGCCCGCAAGACGATGTTCATCAAGTACTCGCAGGCGTTCATCTGCCTGCCCGGCGGGTTCGGCACGCTCGACGAGCTGTTCGAGGCGCTCACGCTGGTCCAGACGAAGAAGGTCACCAAGTTCCCGGTCGTGCTGTTCGGCACCGAGTACTGGGGCGGCCTGCACGCCTGGCTGCGCGACTCCGTGCACGCCGCGGGCAAGATCGGCGACAAGGACCTCGCCCTGCTCCACCTGACCGACGACGTCGACGACGCGGTGCGCGTGGTCGAGGAGGCGTACCAGGCATGGATCGACACGCACTAGCCCTCTGCGTGTACTGCGGCTCGAACGAGAACGTCCCGCGCGCCTACCTCGACCTGGCCGACGCCGTCGGCGCGGGCCTGGCGGCGCGCGGCTGGTCGCTGGTGTGGGGCGGGTCGTCCGCGGCGATGATGGGCGTGCTCGCCCGCGCCGCCCGCCGCTCCGGCGCCACGACGCTCGGGGTGATCCCGCGCGGCCTGGTCGACCTGGAAAAGGCCGACCCGGAGGCCGACGAGCTGGTCGTCGTCGACACGATGCGCGAGCGCAAGCGGGAGATGGACGAGCGCGCGGGCGCCTTCCTCGCCCTGCCGGGCGGGCTGGGCACCTGCGAGGAGCTGTTCGAGGTGTGGACCTCGCGCTACCTGGGCATGCACACCAAGCCGGTCGTCCTGCTCGACCTGGACGACCACTGGGCGGGCCTGCTGGAGTGGTGCCGCGAGCTGGCCGGGCGCGGGTTCGCGAGCCAGGGCGCGCTGGACGCGCTGGTGGTCGCCCGGACCGTCGACGAGGCGCTGGACGCCTGCGCGGTTCAGGCGGCCGGGTCGGACGAGCGCTTGTGGTAGGAGTCGACGTACTCCTGGCCGGACAGCTCCATGATCGCGTACATGACCTCGTCGGTCACCGCGCGGCGGATCGGCAGCGAGTTCGCCAGGCCGTCGTAGCGGCTGAAGTCGAGGGCTTGCCGAACCGGACCTCGATGCGCGCGCGCCGGGGAACTTCGACCCGGCGGGCAGCACGGCGTCGGTCCCGACCAGCCCGACCGGCACCACGCACGCCTTGTGCTCCAGCGCGAGCTGCGCCACCCCGGTCCGGCCGCGGTGCAGCTTGCCGTCGAGGGAGCGGGTGCCCTCGGGGTGGATGGCGAACGCCGCGCCCCGGTCGAGCACCTCGCCCGCGACGTCGAGCGACGCCAGCGCGGCGCGGCTGTTGTCCCGGTCGACCGGGATCGCGCCGAGCGCGGTGAACAGCGCCCTGACCATCCGCTTGCGGGGCGAGCCGCCCTGGAAGTACTCGGCCTTCGCCAGGAAGCTGACCGGCCGCTGGACCATCATCGGGACGATGAAGCTGTCGATCACCGACAGGTGGTTGATGGCCAGGATGACCGGCCCCGTCGTGGGCACCAGCTCGGCCCCGGTGACCACCGGACGGAGGAACACCCTCGTCAGGAACGAGAGCACGGCACGCAGGGCGCGGTAGAACACAGCAGGTCCTCCTAGGTCCGGTGACCACTGTAGTTCCCCCACCCCGGCCCCACCGAGTCCCGGGAGACCTGCCTCACGTCGCTAGAGTGGCGGTCCGTGACCGCCCTCCGCTTCGGTGCCCGCGAGGTCCCCCAGGACCGCGCGCTGGTCATGGCGATCGTCAACCGGACCCGGGATTCGTTCTACGACAACGGCCGCACCTTCGCCGAGGGGGCCGCGCTGGCCGCGGTCGACCGGGCCGTGGCCGAGGGGGCGGACATCGTCGACATCGGCGGCGTGCGGGCCGGGTCGCACGGCGAGACCGTGGACGCCGCCGAGGAGGCCCGCCGGGTCGTGCCGCTGGTCGAGGCGGTCCGCGACCGGCACCCGGACGTCGTCATCAGCGTCGACACCTGGCGGCACGAGGTCGGCGCGCTGGTGTGCGCGGCGGGCGCGGACCTGATCAACGACACGTGGGCGGGGGTCGACCCGAGGCTGGCCGAGGTCGCCGCGGAGCACGGGGTGGGCATCGTCTGCTCGCACACCGGCGGCGCGGCGCCGCGCACCGACCCGCACCGGGTCCGGTACGCCGACGTGGTGGCCGAGGTGGTCGGCGAGCTGGTCGCGCGGGCCGAGCGGATGGTCGCCCTGGGCGTGCCCCGCGAGGGCGTGCTGATCGACCCGACCCACGACTTCGGCAAGAACACCTGGCACGGCCTCGCCCTGCTGCGCCACCTCGACGCCCTCGTCGACACCGGCTGGCCGGTGCTGATGGCGTTGTCCAACAAGGACTTCATCGGCGAGACCCTCGGCGTCGAGCTGGCCGACCGGGTCGACGGGACGCTCGCGGCGACCGCGGTGTCGGCGTGGACCGGCGCGCGGGTCTTCCGCGCCCACGAGGTGCGCCGCACGCGGCACGTCGTCGACATGGTCGCCTCGATCGCGGGCACCCGCCCGCCCGCGCGCGCGATCCGGGCGCTGGCATGACGCTGCTGACCGACCGGACCTGGCAGAGTCCGGAGTGGACGGTCTCCCAGCTGGTGCTCGCCAAGGGCGCGCGCCGGGTCAGCGTGGTGCTGCCCGCGCTGGACGAGGAAGCCACCGTCGGCGCGGTCGTCGCGTCGGTCCGGCCGCTGGTCGGGACGCTGGTCGACGAGCTGGTCGTGCTCGACTCCGGCTCCACCGACCGCACCGCCGAGGTCGCCACCGCCGCGGCGCGCGCGTGGTCCGGCGCGACGACGTCCTGCCCGACCTGCCCGCGCGCCCCGGCAAGGGCGAGGTCCTGTGGCGCGCGCTGGCCGCCACCACCGGCGACCTGCTCGTCTACCTCGACTCCGACCTCGTCGACCCGGACCCGGCGTTCGTCCCCTCCCTGCTCGGCCCGCTGCTGACCGCGTCCGGCGTGCACCTGGTCAAGGGCTTCTACCGCCGCCCGCTGCGCGTCGAGACCGAGGAGCACGGCACCGGCGGCGGCCGGGTCACCGAGCTGCTCGCCCGCCCGGCCCTGTCCGCGCTGCGCCCGGAGCTGTCCGAGGTCATCCAACCCCTCGGCGGCGAGTACGCGGGCACCCGCGCCTTCCTGGAGTCCGTCCCGTTCGCCGCGGGCTACGGCGTCGAGATCGGCCTGCTCCTCGACGCCCACAGCCGCTACGGCCTCGACGGCATCGCCCAGGTCAACCTGGGTGTTCGCAAGCACCGCAACCGGTCGCTGCAACAGCTCGGCGTCATGGCCCGCCAGATCCTCGGCACCGTCTTCGCCCGCTGCGCCGTCCCCGTCGAGTCGTCGACCCTCACCCAGTTCGTCCAGGTCGGCGGCGAATGGCTGCCGGACCCGGTCACGGTGGAGGTGGCGGACCGGCCACCGATGCGGGACGTGTCAGCTCGTCCAGGGCCCGTTCGCTGAGCCAGCGGTCGCGGTAGTAGCCCGGCTGGTCGACCAGGTCGCGGTGGTGGCCGCGTTGGACGACCGCGCCGTCGTGGAGGACGAGGATCTCGTCGGCGGCGGGGAGGGCGGCGAGGCGGTGGGTGGCTACGACGACCGTGCCGGGGTGGGCGAGGAGGTCGGTCAGGAGGGCGTCGGCGGTGGCCGGGTCCAGGCCCTCGACCGGCTCGTCGAGGAGGAGGACGGCGGGGCGGGCGGTGAGGGCGCGGGCCAGCAGGAGGCGGGCGCGCTGGCCGCCGGAGAGGGTGGTGGCGGTCAGCTCGGTGTCCCAGCCGTCGGGGAGGTCGGCGAGCCAAGGGGCGAGGGCGGTGGGGTCGGGGGTGGCGGGGGTGCCGAGGAGGACGTTGTCGCGGAGGGTCGCGGTGAAGACGTGGTCGTCGGGGAAGACGCCGCGGACGTGGTCGGGGTGGGTGGTGGCGGCGATGGCGCGCAGGAGGGTGGTCTTGCCGGAGCCGCTGGGGCCGACGACGGCCACTTTCCCGGTGAGGGGTCCCGTGGTGGCCGCCTTGGGGTGCTGGGGTGCGGGGACGGCGCCGGTGAGGGCTTCGCGGACGCGGCGGAGGGCGGTGCGGTGTTCGGGCCAGTGGCGGGCGGCGGTGACGGCGGGGAGGGCGACGTCGAACACCGCGAGCAGGCCGAGGACCAGGGCGGCGGTGACGGGGAGGCCGCGGTCGGACAGCACGCCCGCGCCCAGCGCGGTCGCGGCGCCGATCACCGCGACCGCGGCGGACGGGAGGCCGTCGGAGCGGCGGTCGAGGGCGGCGATGCGGGCCGACGTCGCCGCGGCGGCGTCGCGGAAGCGGCGGGTCGCCCCGAACGCGGCGAGGTCGGGGGCGCCGCGGAGCAGGTCCGTGGCCTGCTCGGCGAGGCGAGCCCGCAGGGCGGGGCCCTCGGTCGCGCGGACGCGGGCCAGGCCGACGCAGGCGACCGCGGCCAGGCCCGCCACGACCACGACGCCCGAGCCCGGGTCGACGAGGAACGCCGCCGCCCCCGCCGCCAGCCCGACCACCGCCGCCGTGACGCCGGGCACGAGGCACCGCAGCAGCGCGTCCTGCACGGCGTCCACATCGGACACCAGGCGGGTCAGCGCGTCGGCGGGCGGCAGGTGCGGACGGGCGGCCACCGCGTCGAAGATCCGGCCGCGCAGGTCCGCCACGTGCTCCAGGACGGCCCGGTGCCCGGTCAGCCGCTCGGCGTACCGGAGCCCGCCCCGCCCCAACGCCAGCGTCCGGACCAGCACGATCGCCACCGCGAGCGCCCCCAACGGCGGGTGCTCGGCCGCGCGCAGCAGCAGCCGCGCCGCCGTCGCCATCAACCCGACCCCGGCCAGCTCCGCCGCCACCGACGCGGCGGCGGCCCACGCGACGTACCGGATCACGACACCACCCCGTCCCTGACGACGACCACCCGCGACGACTCCCGCAGGAACACCGGCCGGTGCGCGACCACCAGCGACGTCCGGTCCGACAGCGCCCGCCACGTGCGCAGCAGCGCCGCCTCGCCCGCGCCGTCGAGGTGCGCGGTCGGCTCGTCGAGCAGGACGACCGCGGGGTCGGGGCGGGCCAGGGCGCGGGCGAGGGCGACCCGCTGGGCCTGGCCGGTCGACAGGGTCGCCACCGGGCGGTCCGGGTCCAGGGCGAGGTCGGCGCGGGCCAGGGCGGACGACACGCCGGGCCCGCCCAGGGCCACGTTCTCGCGCAGCGACCCGGACACCAGCCACGGGCGCTGCGGCACCCACGCCAGGTGCGCGCGCCACGCGTCCGGGTCCAGGTCGCGCAGGTCGACGCCGCCGACGGTGACCCGGCCCGCCGCGGGTCCACCAAGCCCAGCAGCACCGCCAGGAGCGTGCTCTTGCCCGACCCGCTCGGCCCGACCAGCGCGATCCGCTCGCCGGGGGTGATCCGCAGGTCGACCGAGCGCAGCGCGGGGCCGCGGTCGGGGTAGGCCACGGTGACGTCGTGGAACTCGATGTCGGAGACGCGCGGGTCCGGCGGGCGGGCAGTGCCGCGCACGGGTTGACGGGGGACGGCGAGCGCCGCAGACAGCGCGGCGAGGCCGTCGGTGCTCGCGTGGAAGCGGGCACCCGCCGCGCGCAGCGGCAGATACGCCTCCGGGGTCAGCACGAGGACCAGCACCGCCGTGTGCGCGTCGACGCCGCCCGCGAGCAGCCGGAGCCCGACCGGCACCGCGACCAGCGCGACCGACAGGGTCGCCACCAGCTCCAGCACCAGCGCCGACAGGAACGCGACCCGCAGGGTCCGCATGGTCAGGTCCGTGTGCGCGGAGGCCATCGCCCGCACGGTGGTCGACTGCGCCTCGACGCGCTGGAACACCCGCAGGGTCGGCAGGCCGCGCAGGACGTCGAGGAAGTGGCCGCCGAGCCGGGCCAGCGCCGACCACCGCGCCCGCGCCGCCGTGTGCGCGCCGACGAGCGCGGCGAACACCGGCACCAGCGGCAGGGTCAGCGCGACCACGACCGCCGAGGTCGGGTCGACGAAGGCGAGCCGGATGAGCACCGCGACCGGGACCGCGGCGGCGACCGCGACCGCGGGAGGTACCCGGTCAGGTACGGGCGCAGCGCGTCGAGGCCGCGGGTCAGCAGGGTCGCGGTCGCGCCCGCGTCGGTCGGGGCGCCGTCGAGGACGCCGCGGCGCAGTTCGTCGGCGACCCGGGCCGCGGTGCGGGCGGCGACGACGTCGCGGGCCCAGCCGATCCCGGCCCGCGCCGCCAGCGCCGCCCCGGCGGCCACGGCGGCGGCGAGCGTCGGGTCGACGAGGAACGCGGCCAGCAGCTCCGCGCCGACCAGCACCGCGGCGGCCGTCGCGACCCCGAACGCGCCGAGCACCGCGAGGTACCCGCGCGGGGCGCCCCTCACCAGAACACCGGCCTGCGGTCCCGGTACGCCCACCAGCACATGCCCTGGAACGCCAGGACCAGCGGCACCACCAGCGCGGCGAACCACACCAGCACGGACAGCGTCGCCGGACCCGCCGCGCCCTCGGCGACGGTGAGCGCGCCCGCCGGGTCGCCGGTCGACGCCAGCGCCACCGGCCACCGGGCCGCGCCGATCACCAGCACCGGCAGCCCGCACGCCGCCGCGGTGCACGCCGCCGCGAGCGCGGGCCGCAGCACCCCGCCCGCCAGCACCAGCCCGATCACCGCCGCCGCGCCGGGCAGCGCCACCAGGGGCTCGACCCCGTCGACCAGCACCACCGCGGCGACCACGACCAGCGCCACCAGCCCGGCGGCCAGCCGGGTCAGCGGGACCACCAGGCGCCGCACGTCCACAGTGGAACGCCAGCGCAGGAACACCGCCCCGTGCGCGGCCACCAGCGCGGTGAACGCAGGCGCGGAGAGCACCACGACCGGGCTGAAGATCGACCCCGTGCGGTGCCCGGCGGCGTCGAGCGGGAGCCCGGCGAGCAGCGCGCCGAGGAACACGCCCCACCCGAGCGCGACCACGGCCGCGCCGCCGAAGATCAGCGCGTCCCACCCCGCCTTGCCGCCGTCGCCGAGCCTGCTCCGCAGCTGCACCGCCGCGGTGAACGCGACCAGCGCGGCCAGGACCAGCACGAGGACCGGGTACAGCGCGGAGAGCAGCTCGCCCTCCAGTCGGGGGAACGCCCCGAACATGACCCCGACGGCGGCGACCAGCCAGACCTCGTTGCCCAGGAAGAACGGCCCGGTCGCGGCCAGCACCTCCCGCCTGCGCCCGGGCGGGGCGGTGCGCAGCAGCAGCGCGGTGCCGTAGTCGGCGCCCGCGAGCGCGAAGTAGCCCGCGAACAGGGCTCCGAGCAGGACGAACCACAGCGTCACCACGCCCGCACCTCCTGGGGGACGAACTCGTCGGACTTCGGCCCGCGGCGGGCGACCTTCGCGATCAGCCGCCAGTCGGCGACCGCGAGGCCCGCGAACACGGCGGTGAACACGAGCAGGGAGGCCAGCATCGTGGCGGGGTCGGTCTGGCTGGCCGCGTCCTCGGTGCGCAGGAGCCCTTGGACGAGCCAGGGCTGCCTGCCGATCTCCCGGACGAACCAGCCCGCGATCGCGGCCACGAACGGCCACGGCAGGGCGGCGACGGCCAGGCGCAGCGCCCAGCGGCGCTGGCGCTTCCACAGGACGTGGACCAGAAGCCACGAGCTGATCAGCAGCGCCAGGCCGATGAACATCATCAGCGACAGGAAGATCCCGACCGGCGCGGAGTCGAGCTTGTCCGGCTGCAACTCGCCGACGATCGGGAACTGCGCGACGCCGAAGCCGATGGTCACCGGTGCGGCGATGGCCGCGGCGACCAGGCCCTGGCGCAGTGATCGGTGGAAGAACTCGGTCTCAGACGTGCCGCGGAGCAGTTGCAGCGCGCTGATGCCCGCCATCACGACCCCGCCCGCGAGCAGGGCGCCGAACAGCACGTGCACCAGGGCCGGGCCGAAGGTCGGGTTGGACAGCAGCGCGCCGAAGTCGGTCAGGCGCAGCACGCCGTCGCGCAGCTCGTGGCCGACCGGGTGCTGGAGGAACGCGTTCGCCGTCATGATCCAGAGCGCCGAGGCGTACGCGGTGAGCGCGACCAGCCAGATCAGCGCCAGGTGCAGGCGCGGGCTCAGCCGGTCCCAGCCGAAGATCCACAGCCCGAGGAACGTCGACTCCAGGAAGAACGCGACCAGCGTCTCCACCGCGAGCGGCGCTCCGAAGATGTCGCCCGCGAAGGTCGACAGCCCGCTCCAGTTCAGCCCGAACTGGAACTCCATGACGATGCCGGTCGCGATGCCGACCGCGTAGTTGATCACGTAGAGGTGGCCCCAGTACCGGGTCATCCGCACCAGGACGGGGTCGCCGCGCAGCAGCGCCCGCGTCTGCGTGATGGCCACCAGCGTGACCAGGCCGAGCGTGAGGAGCACGAAGAGGAAGTGGAACGAGGTCGTCACGGCGAACTGCACCCGGGCGAGGACAACGGCATCCATAACTCGGGAGGCTACATGTAGTGTGTCTACCTATGGCGGGAATCCGGGGAAGATCAGGGTCGAACCAGGGTCCGCTCGGTCCGGGCGGGTCCGTAAGGTTCACGCTCATGAAGGCCGACGCCCTCCGCGGCCACCTCGACGCCCTGCTGCTGGCGACCCTCGACGGTCGTCAGCTCCACGGTTACGCGATCATCGAGGCGCTCCAGGCGGGCAGCGGCGGAGCCCTGGACCTGCCCACCGGCACCGTCTACCCGGCCCTGCGCAGGCTCGAGCGCGGCGGCCTGCTGGCCAGCGAGTGGAGCACCGTCGGCGGCCGCAAGCGCCGCACCTACCGCCTCACCCCGGCGGGCGCCCGCTCCCTCGCCGCCGAACGCTCCGCCTGGCGCGAGTTCACCGCCGCGATCGACGGAATCCTGGGAGGCGGCCCGTGGCCCGCACAGGCTTGAGCGACCCCATCGCCGACTTCATCGCGCTGCTGGACGCCCGCCTCCACGGCCCGCCCGCCGCCAAGGCGGACCTGCTGGACGAGGCCCGCGACGGCCTCCACGACGCCGCCGAGGCGCACGCCGCGGCGGGCCACCCCGACCCGCGCCGCCAGGCCGTCGCCGAGTTCGGCGACCCCGGCCGGATCGCGCGGGCCTACCAGGCGGAACTGGGCGCCGCGGAGGGCACCCGGACGCTGAAGTCGGTGCTGCTCGCCGTCCCGCTGCTGCACGCGCTGTGGCAGGTCAACATGCTGGTCTGGATCGGCGAGTGGTCGGACTTCGGCCCGACCCCGCCGAGCTGGTACCTGGTCGTCGCCGACACCCAGGACACCATCGGCTGGGTGGTCATGGGCCTGGCCGCCGTCGCGCTGCTCGCCGTCCGCTCGCTGAGCAGGCGCGGGACCGACACCCGCAGGCTCGGCCGCGCGGCGGGCTTCCTGAGCGCGATCGGCACGACGCTCATGGCGCTGACCCTGATCACGCTGCTGGTGTCCACCGCCGCGTTCGACCCGTCCCGCCTGCTGATGCCCGTCCCGTGCCTGTCCGTGGGCCTGGCGATGTTCGTCGTGCACGGCAGGCTCCTGGTGCTCGCCCACCGCTCCCTGAAGTTCTCCGCCGCCTGACCCGGACGGGGTTTCGCGGTGGTCAGCAGTGCGCGGGTGGGGGCGTCGTGCCACCATCGGCCCCGTGACCTCTGCTCTCTGGTACCTCGTCGTCATGGTCCTGGTCGGGGCCGTGGTGTTCCTGCTCGCCTCCGTCGTGTTCGGACGGGGAGGAACTGCCCGCGCTGCCGCCGGGGGCGTCGCCGACGCGCCTGCCCGCGGACGGGATCACCGCCGACGACCTGCGCGCCGTCCGCTTCCAGCTCGTGCTGCGCGGCTACAAGATGAGCGAGGTCGACTGGGTGCTGCGGCGCACCGGCGAGGAGCTGGACGCCCTGCGCGCCCGGGTCGCGGAGCTGGAGGCCGGGCGCGCGCCGGTGGCGGAGGCCGTCGACCGGTGATCGACGTCGTCGAACGGGTCGACGTGGTCGCCCCCGCGGCCGTCGTCTGGGCCGCCGTCACCGATTGGCACAACCAGGGCGCGTGGATGCTCGGCACCCGCGTCCGCGTCGTCGGCGGGGACGGGCGGTCGGTCGGCTCGCGGCTGTGGGCGCGCACCGGTGTCGGTCCCCTGGGGTTCACTGACCGCATGGAGATCACGCGGTGGGAGCCGCCGGTGGCGTGCGAGGTCGCGCACGTCGGCGGGCTCGTGCGCGGGACCGGCGGGTTCCGCGTGGAGGCGCGCGGGGTCTCGCGCAGCACGCTGGTGTGGTGGGAGCGGCTGACCCCGCCGTTCGGCGTCGCCGGGAACCTCGCCTGGAAGGTGACTGGACCGGCGTTCCGGCTCGGGGTGCGGCACTCGCTGCGCCGGTTCGCCGACTTCGCCGAGGCGCGGGCGTGACCACGCGGTGCGGGTGGGCCGCCACCCCGGACTACGAGGTCTACCACGACGAGGAGTGGGGGACCCCGCTGCGCGGCGTGCCCCAGATGTTCGAGCGGCTGTGCCTGGAGGGCTTCCAGTCCGGGCTGTCCTGGATCACCATCCTGCGCAAGCGGCCCGCGTTCCGCGCCGCCTTCGCCGACTTCGAGCCCGCGGCGGTCGCGGGGTTCGGGGACGACGACGTCGCCCGGCTCATGGCCGACGCGGGCATCGTGCGCAACCGGGCCAAGGTCGAGGCGACCATCCGCAACGCCCGCGCCGTCCTCGACCTCGACGTCCCGCTCGACGACCTCCTCTGGTCCTTCGCCCCGGCGTCACCCCCGCGCAGGCCCGCGGCGCTCGCCGACGTGCCCGCGGTGACCCCGGAGTCGAAGGCCATGGCCAAGGAGCTGAAGCGGCGCGGCTTCACCTTCGTCGGCCCCACCACCTGCTACGCGCTGATGCAGGCCACCGGCATCGTCGACGACCACGTCGCGACCTGCTGGCGGGCTAGCGGCCGGTGAACTTCGGCTCCCGCTTGGCCACGAACGCGTCCACGGCCTCCTTGTGGTCCGCCGTCGCGCCCGCCTCGGCCTGGGTGCGGCCCTCGGCGGCGAGGCCGTCGGCCAGCGCGCCGCCCGCGGAGGCCAGCATCGCTTCCTTGATCTTCGCGTAGGCCGTGGTCGGGCCCGCCGCCATGCGCGCCGCCAGGGCCTGCGCGGTCGCCAAGACCTCGTCCGCGGGGACGACCTGGGTGACCATGCCGATGCGCAGCGCCTCGTCGGCGGCGACCGGCTTGGCGAGCAGCATCATCTCCATCGCCCGGCCGTAGCCGATCAGCCGCGGCAGCGTCCACGACGCGCCCGAGTCGGCGGTCAGGCCGACGTTGGCGAAGGCCATCAGGAACTTCGCCGAGTCCGCGGCGATCCGCAGGTCGCAGGCGTAGGCGAAGGACGCGCCCGCGCCCGCCGCCATGCCGTTGACGGCGGCGATGATCGGCTTGGGCAGCGTGGTGATCGCCGTCACGATCGGGTTGTAATGCGCCTCGACCGTGGCCAGCGGGGCCGGGTCGCCCGCGGCCAGCAGCGCCATGTGCTCCTTGAGGTCCTGGCCCGCGCAGAACGCCTTGCCCGCGCCGGTCAGCACCACCGCCCGCACCGCGTCGTCCGCCGCGGCGGCGGTCAGCGCGGCCAGCAGGGACTCCTTCAGCTCGACGGTCAGCGAGTTGTACGCGTCCGGCCGGTTGAGCGTGATCGTCCGAACGCCGTCGCGGTCGTCGGTGAGCAGCGCGGTCAAGGGTCCCTCCGGGTGTCAGGCCGATTTGCGGCCGTTGGTCAGGCAACCGTCGACGAACTGTGCCGCAGCCGGGGACAGCAGCGCGGTCTTCGTGTCGAAGAACTCAGCCGCCTCGGCCCCCGGCCAGGGCGCGGGCAGCAGCTCGGCGGGCAGGCCGGGGTCGCGGAACAGGAACTTGCGCCACGCGTGCAGCAGCCGCTGGCAGGCGGCGAACGCCGAGGGCGGGTCGGCGGCGTCCACTGCGGACAGCTCCGCCGACCACGCCGCCACGAACGCCGCGTACTCCGCGCCCAGCTCGGTCAGGTCCCAGGCGGTCGCGGCCAGGTCCGCGTCGTCGCCCTCCAGCGGCCCGTGGAACACCCGGGCGGTGACCGACTCGGCGGCCAGCACGTCCGCCAGCCCCGCCGACGGGCGCGGCGCGACCCAGGTCGCCGGGCCGAGCGGGCCGTAGCCCAGCAGGCGCAGCGACGAGGTCAGCCGGTCCCGCGCGGTGCGGGCGGGCAGCTCCGGCAGGGCGACGACGTGCCAGCGGCCGTCCCATGTGGAGGTGCCGAGCCGGTAGATGCGGGTCCCGGCCTCCTCGAGCCGCCGCTCGGCCCGCTCGGTGAGGGCGTAGCCGGGGCCGTCGGGCAGCCGCCGGGGCGCCAGCCAGCCCTGGCGCACCATTCTGGACACCGCGGTCCGGATCGCGGGCGCGCCGAAGTCCAGCGGGGCCAGCAGCCGGACCAGGGCCGCGATGGTGGCCGCGCCGCCGCGGCGCCTCAGGTAGGCGCCGTAGACGTCGAACAGGGCCGAACGAGCACGCACGTGGACGGAGTCTAAGCGGCCCGGCCCGCCATCGTGGCCGGTCACCGACACGCGATGATCGGTTCCGATTTCACCGCGCGGATCGAATAGGGGAGAATAGCCGCAGCCCGGCCGGTTACCTCCCGGCCTGGCAGGCAGGCTATGACGGAGGGAGCACGCTATGGCGGCCATGAAGCCCCGGACCGGTGACGGTCCCCTCGAGGTGACGAAGGAGGGCCGGGGCATCGTGATGCGCGTCCCGCTGGAGGGCGGCGGACGCCTCGTCGTCGAGATGACCCCGGACGAGGCGGCCAACCTCGGCGAGGCGCTCAAGAACGCCGTCGGCTGACCCCCACCCCTCCCTTCCCCACCACTACCCGGAGGAACGCTTGCCCACGCCGGTGCCCTCGGTGCCTACGCCGCTGCCCGCCGTCGAGGTCGGCGCCGCCCCGCGCGCGGGCGTCCCGACCGTCGCGCTCGGCCGCCCCGACGACGGCGACCAGCCCAGCTACGGCGACCCCGGGGTCACCCCGGAGTGGGCGAGCGCCCTCGGCCTCACCGGCAAGGCCGGTGAGGTCCACGCCGCCCCGCCCGGCTCCGGCGCCCGCTGGGCGCTCGGCGTCGGCGCGGGCGACCCCGCCGACTGGCGCACCGCGGGCGCCGCACTGGCCCGCGCCGCCCAGGACCGGCTCACCGCGGACGACGGCGCGGCCCAGCGCAGCATCCAGGTCGAGCTCCCCGACGACGCCGACGTCGCGGCGTTCGTCCGCGGCGTCCTCCTCGGCGGGTACCGGTACGGGGTGACCGCCGCCGAGCCGAAGCCCCGGCTCAAGGGCCTGCGCCTGGTCGTGTCCGATCCGGACCGTCGCGAGCGGATCGGCAGGCAGGCCGAGCGCGGCGCCGTGCTCGCCGCGGCCACCGCGTTCGCCCGCGACCTGGCCAACACCCCGTCCAACGTCAAGGACCCCGCCTGGCTGGCCAGGACCGCGGCCAAGGCGGCGGGCAAGGTGTCCGGAGTGGACGCCGTGGTCCGCGACGAGGCGTGGCTGGCCCAGCGCGGCTTCGGCGGCCTGCTCGCGGTCGGCGGCGGCTCGACGCGCCCGCCGCGGCTGCTCGAACTGGCCTACCACCCGGCCGCGCCACCGGCCCCCACCTGGTGCTGGTCGGCAAGGGCATCACCTTCGACACCGGCGGGATCTCGGTCAAGCCCGCCGACGGCATGCACCTCATGCGCACCGACATGGCGGGCGGCGCCGCGGTCGCGGCGGCGACCATCGCCATCGCCCGGCTCGGCCTTCCGGTCAAGGTCACCGCGCTGGTGCCGTGCGCGGAGAACCACATCTCCGGGTCCGCCTACCGGCCCGGCGACGTCGTCCGCCAGTACGGCGGCCTGACCACCGAGGTCACCAACACCGACGCCGAGGGCCGCATGGTCATGGCCGACGCCCTCGCGTACGCCCACCAGGACCTCGGCGCCGACGTCCTGGTCGACGTCGCCACGCTCACCGGGGCCATGAAGGTCACCCTGGGCCTGCGCACCGGCGGCCTGTTCGCCACCGACGACGACCTCGCCGAGCGGATCACCCGCGCGGGCGAGGCGGGCGGCGAGGCGTGGTGGCGGATGCCGCTGCTCGACGACCTCGCCGACGACGTGGTCTCGACCATCGCCGACCTGCGCCAGTGCCCGCCCGGGCCGGGTGGCATCACCGCCGCCCTGTTCCTGCGCGAGTTCACCGGCGGCCTGCCGTGGGCGCACCTGGACATCGCGGGCCCGGCGCGCGCCGACAAGACCTACGGCGACGTCGTCCCCGGCGCGACGGGCTTCGGGGCGCGGACGCTGGTGGAGCTGGCTGAGTCCTTCGCGGGCTGAAACAGGCGGTCGAGCAGGGCGAACTTGGCCACGAACACCGGCAGCCCGCCCAGCGCGTAGGCGACGGTGAGCACGAGCGACCGCGCGTCCCGGTCGGCCACCAGCGGGCCGATCAGGGCGTCGGCGAGCGTGGTGAACCCGATTGACACCAGCCCGCCCAGCAGCGTCACCACCAGGTACCCGACCACCTGCCGGGTCAGCCGGGGCCACCCGCGCTGACCCCACGCCCACCAGCGGATCATCACGAAGTGCGGGACCGCGCCCGCGGCGAAGCCGATCGCGCTCGCCGCGCCGCGGGCACCGACGCCTGCGCGTACAGCGCCCACAGCACGACCTGCGTGATGCCCGTCGCCACCAGCGACGACACGGCGTACTTGCTGAACCGGGGCACCACGCGGCCCAGGCTACGAGTCACCGCCTGACCGAACTCTCAGCCGCCCGGTACACCTCGACCGTCTTCGCCGCCACCGCCTCCCAGGAGAACTCGCGCTCCGCCCTGGCCCGGCCCGCCGCGCCCATCGCCGCGGCCCGCGCCGGGTCGGCGAGCAGCGCGTTGACCGCGTCGGCCAAGCCGGACTCGTAGGCGGCGGCGTCCTCGGGGTGTAGTGCGCCAGCAGCCCGGTCTCGCCGTGCGCGACGACCTCCGGGATGCCGCCGACGTCGGAGGCGACCACGGCCGTCCCGCACGCCATGGCCTCCAGGTTCACGATGCCCAGCGGCTCGTACACCGACGGGCAGACGAACACCGTCGCCGCGGACAGGAACTGCCGCAGCTCGGCCGCGGGCAGCATCTCCTGGATCCAGAACACGCCCGGCCGCGACGCCGCCAGCTCGGTCACCGCCGCCCGGGTCTGCTCGGCGATCTCGGGGTGTCCGGCGCGCCCGCGCACAGCACGACCTGCGCGTCGGCGAACGCGTGCGCCGCCGCGACCAGGTGGGCCAGGCCCTTCTGCCGGGTGATCCGGCCGACGAACAGCACGATCGGCCGGTCCGGGTCGACCCCGTGCCGGGCCAGCGCGTCGCGCTCGGGGACCGGCCGGTACTCGGCCGAATCGATCCCGTTGCGCACCACGTGCACCCGGTCCGGGTCCAGCTCGGGGTAGCAGTCCAGCACGTCGGCGCGCATGCCGTCGCTGACCGCGATGATCGCGTCCGCCGCCTCGTACGCCGTCCGCTCCACCCAGGACGACACCCGGTAGCCCCCGCCGAGCTGCTCGGCCTTCCACGGCCTGCGCGGCTCCAGCGAGTGCGCGGTGATCACGTGCGGCACGCCGTGCAGCAGCCCGGCGAGGTGGCCCGCGAGGTTGGCGTACCAGGTGTGCGAGTGCACCAGGTCCACCCCGGCGGTCGCCTCGACCATCGAGAGGTCCGCCGACAGCGTCCGCAGCGCCGCGTTGGCGCCGTCCAGCCCGCACGGGTTGTGCGCGACGGCGTCGGCGCGCTCGGCGCCCATGCAGTGCACGTCCACCTCGACCAGGGAGCGCAGCCGGGGCACCAGGGAGCCCACGTGCACGCCCGCGCCGCCGTAGATCTCCGGCGGGTATTCCTTCGTCAGCAATCCGATGCGCACGGCGCCACCGTAGCCGTCGCCCGCCGGTCGGAACGCGGTGCTGCGTGCGGGTGAACGGGATGTCAACGCGAGCGTGCCCGCCGTGTCGCATCTGGCCGTGATCCGCTCGGTGCGGTTAGTGTCCCCACCGTGAAGGGTCTGCCGCGTGTGCTCGGGATCGTGCTCGCAGGCGGCGAGGGCAAGCGGCTGTGGCCGCTGACCGCCGACCGGGCGAAGCCTGCCGTGCCCTTCGGCGGCAACTACCGGCTCGTCGACTTCGTGCTGTCCAACCTGGTCAACGCCGGGTTCCACCAGCTCTGCGTGCTGACGCAGTACAAATCGCACTCGCTGGACCGCCACATCTCCACCACGTGGCGGCTGTCCAACGTGCTCGGTCAGTACGTGACGCCGGTGCCCGCGCAGCAGCGCCTCGGCAAGCGCTGGTACACCGGCAGCGCCGACGCGATCTACCAGTCGCTGAACCTGGTCTACGACGAGCAGCCCGACTACATCGTCGTCTTCGGCGCCGACCACGTGTACCGGATGGACCCGTCGCAGATGCTCGCCCAGCACATCGAGGCGGGCGCGGGCGTCACCGTCGCGGGCATCCGGGTGCCGCGCAGCGAGGCCCGCGCGTTCGGCTGCATCGACTCCGACGCCGACGGCCGGATCACCCGGTTCCTGGAGAAGCCCGCCGACCCGCCCTCGGTGCCCGACGACCCCGACGTCACCTTCGCGTCGATGGGCAACTACATCTTCTCGACGCGCACCCTGCTGGAGGCCCTGCGCGCCGACGCCGCCGACCCCGACTCGGTGCACGACATGGGCGGCGACATCATCCCGATGCTGGTCGGCGCCGGGGTCGCGCACGTGTACGACTTCGACCACAACGAGGTCCCGGGCGCCACCGAGCGCGACCGCGGCTACTGGCGCGACGTCGGCACCATCGACGCCTACTACGACGCCCACATGGACCTGGTGTCGGCGCACCCGGTGTTCAACCTCTACAACCGCGAGTGGCCCATCCGGACGGCCACGCCGCCGCTGCCGCCCGCGAAGTTCGTGCACGCCGGGACGGCGACGGACTCGATCGTCGGCCCGGGGTCGATCGTGTCGGGGTCGACGGTGACCCGGTCGGTGGTCTTCTCCGACGTGGTGATCGAGGACGGCGCGGTGGTGGAGGGCAGCGTGCTGCTGCCGGGCACCCGCATCGGCAAGGGCGCGACCGTGCGGCGGGCGATCCTGGACAAGAACGTGGTGGTCGCCGACGGGGTGCGCATCGGCGTGGACCCGGAGCTGGACCGCGCGCAGTACACCGTGAGCGCGGGCGAGGTGGTGGTCCTGGGGAAGGGCTTCCGGGCGGACTAGACCTTGGCGGCGGCGAGCATGCCGTCGGTGATGACCAGGGGGACCAGGCGGTCGTCGGCGTAGACGCCGCGGACCAGCTCGGGTAAGCCCGCGCCGTCGGCGAAGGCCAGCACCCCGCCCGGGCGCAGCAGGCGCACCGCCTCGTCGTGGTAGGCGGCGTAGTCGGCCCGGGCTGCGTCGACGAACAGCAGGTCGTAGCCGCCGTCGGTCAGCCGGGGCAGGACGTCGAGCGCGCGGCCCATGATCAGCCGCGTGCGGCCCGGCGCGATGCCCGCGCCGCGCAGCGCCCGCTTGGCCTCGGCCTGCAGCTCGGGGGCGATGTCGATCGAGGTCAGGACGCCGTCGGGGACCATCCCGCGCAGCAGGTAGAGGGCGCTGACCCCGGTGCCCGTGCCGATCTCGACGACCGCCCGCGCCCGCAGTACGGTGGCGAGGAACCGCAGCGCGGCGCCCACCCGGGGTTCGATCGCCGGGCAGCCCAGGGCCGCCGCGCGCACCCGCGCGGCGCTCAGCGAGTCGTCCTCGACGACGTCCGGTGCCACGGAGAGGCAGATTAGCGCCGCTTGTCCCGAAATCGGGTGAACCTGCCCGGAAGGTCACCGCGGAGTCCCGAGGTTTCTCAGGGACGTCTCAGGTCACTCTCACGGTGGGCTCATCGAGGCCCGCCAGACTTGTCGCCGTAGGCGGGGAATGGCCGGAAGCGGGGGAACAAAGTGCGGGACTCGGACGTTGACCAGGGCAACAGCCTCCAGGAGGTGCCTGTTCCCACGATGACGACGACGACGGTGCCGGTTGAGGACGTGGAGTGGGTCGCCCCGTCCTGGGACGAGGTCGTGCGCGAGCACGCCGACCGCGTGTACCGGCTGGCCTACCGGCTCTCCGGCAACAAGTACGACGCCGACGACATCACCCAGGACGTCTTCATCAAGGTGTTCCGGTCGCTGAGCAGCTACAAGCCGCAGACCTTCGAGGGCTGGCTGCACCGCATCACGGTCAACATCTTCCTCGACATGGTCCGCCGCAAGGGCCGGGTCAAGATGCACGCCCTGCCGGAGAACAGCGAGCGCATCCGCGGCGAGGAGCCGTCGCCGGAGGACATCTACTCCGACACCCACCTCGACCCCGACCTGCAGGCCGCCCTGGACGAGCTGCCCCCGGACTTCCGCGCCGCCGTCGTGCTGTGCGACGTCGAGGGGCTGTCGTACGAGGAGATCGGCGCCACCCTCGGGGTTAAGCTGGGAACCGTGCGCAGCCGAATCCACCGCGGTCGCCAGGCCCTGAAGGCCTCGCTGGAGCGCCGCCGGGAACTCGCCGCGGCCCAGGGGGCCTCATGAGCTGGGGCATCCCGGAGCAGCACCTCCTCCCGGACGCGGTCGTCGCCTTCGTCGACGGCGAGCTGACGCCCGGGGCCCACGAGCGCGCCGCCGTCCACGCGGCCCGCTGCGCCTGCTGCTCCGCCGAGATCACCGCCCAGCGCCAGGCCCGCGCGGCCGTGCGCTCGGCGGGCACCCCGGGGTGTCGGCGGGCCTGCTGGCCGCGCTGCGGGCCATCCCGCAGCAGGTCGAGCTGCCGTCGGCGCCCGACGGCCTCGCGGTGACCAGCGACGGCCAACTCGTCGCGGTGCAGCGCCCGGAGGCGTTCGCGGGCGGGGAACCACTCGGTTCGTCCCCCGGCTCGGTGAGGGCCGGGCGGTCCTCGGCCGCCGCGCCGCGGGTGCGGGCGCGGTCGTCTCGGGCCTGGTCCTCGGCGCGCTGGCGCTGGTGAACACCACGGGCGGCGCTCCCGCGCTGCTGCAGGACTCGCCCCCGCCGCCGTCGGTGAACGACGTGGAGTGGGTCAGCTCGGTGGGCCACCGCCTGTTCAGCGCCCGCTGAACCCATCGCTTCCGAAGCGCCCCGGTCCGCCGGGGGCGCTTCGGCGTTCCGGCGAGGCAACCAGCACTTCACCGCTGACCAGGCATCCTGGACGCGATGAGCGAGCAACCTCCCCACGCCCGAGATCCCGGCCGACCAGCGGGTCGGTCCGCGGCCGCTGCTGCGGCCCGCGGTGGACCCGGCGGAGTCGGCGGTCTTCGGGCGCCCCTCCGGGGTGTCCGGGGCGTTCGCGACCGGGGTCGCGCCCGCGCTCAACCAGCTCCGGCAGGCCCGCCGCCGCCCGACGCGCTGGCGTCGGCGTTCGGCAGGCCCGAGGGCGGGCGGGAGACGCTGCAGCGCCCGCCGGGCAGCGGCGACCCGGGCCGCGACGACGACGACGCGCTGTGGTCGTCGGACCAGAACCCGTGGCGCGACCCGGGGGCGGGGGCGGTCATCGGGCCGCCCGCGCTCGACCCGGGCGACGCGGGCGACGACGACGGGGACGCCGCGGGCGCGGTCGGCTGCTGAGCCTGCCGGAGGTGCTGTTCGGCCGACGCGTGAAGCCGTCGGCGCTGGTCGTGCTCGGGCTCGTGGCGCTGCTCGTCGGCGCCGCGGGCGGGGTCGGCGGGTGGCTGCTGGCGCGCGGCGGCGACAGCCTCACCCGGGACGTCACGCTGGCCGAGGCGCAGCCCGGGAAGGAGCGCCCGCCGGGGTCGGTGGCCGACATCGCGGCGCGGGTCCGGCCCGCGGTGGTGTCGATCGAGGTGAAGCTCGGCCAGGGCGGCGGCGGGTTCGGGTCCGGCGTGGTGATCGACGGCGCCGGGTACATCGCCACCAACTGGCACGTCGTGACCCTGGAGGGCCGGGCCGACGAGTCCGCCCAGATCACCGCGCTGTTCACTGACGGCACCCGGGCCAAGGCGCGCGTGGTGGGCACCGACCCGAAGACCGACCTCGCGGTGATCAAGGTCGAGGTCGACAACCCGACCGTGCTCGCCTTCGGGAACTCCGACGAACTGCAGGTCGGCGACGCCGTCATCGCGATCGGGTCGCCGCTCGGCCTGACCGACACCGTCACCGAGGGCATCGTCAGCGCGCTGCACCGGCCGGTCGTGGCGGGCGGCGACAACGGCCAGGAGCCGATCACCTACGACGCCATCCAGACCGACGCCGCGGTCAACCAGGGCAACTCCGGCGGCCCGCTGGTCGACTCGACCGGTGCGCTGGTCGGCATCAACTCCGCGATCCGCAGCAGCGCGGGCAACACCGGCAGCGTCGGCCTCGGCTTCGCCATCCCGTCCAACGACGCCCGCCGCATCACCGAGGCCCTCATCCGCGACGGCCGCGTCGCCCACGCCGACCTCGGCGCCAACGTCCGCTCGGTCTCCGCGGACACCGCCGAGGGCGCCCAGGTGGTCAACGTCACCGAGGGTGGCGCCGCCGCGCGCGCGGGCATCGCCGAGGGCGACGTGATCCGCAAGGTCGGCGACCGGCAGGTCCGCACGGCCGCCGAGCTGACGGTCGCCGTGCGGTCGCACCGGCCGGGGGACACCGTTCCCGTGGTGTTGGCCCGGCAGGGGCAGGAGCTCACCATTCAGGTAACCCTGGCGTCGGACTGAGCGGCTACCCTGGGGGTCGGAGGCGGAGTTCGGAGGTTACGGGTGTTCGAGAGCATCGGCTGGGCCGAGATCCTGGTTCTCGGCATCGCCGGATTGTTCATCCTCGGCCCGGAACGCCTCCCCGACGCCGCGGCGTGGCTGGGGCGCAGCATCCGCAAGGTCCGCCAGTTCGCCACCGGCGCGCGCGACCAGCTCAAGAACGAACTGGGCCCGGAGTACGACGAGTTCCGCAAGCCCCTCGAGGACCTGCGCCAGCTCCGCAACTTCGACCCGAAGACGATGATGGCGACGCACCTGTTCGGTGACGACCACGACGGCACCAAGCCCAACGGCTACGCCCCGCGCCGCAGCCCGCCATCCCGGAGTCCAAGCCCGCGCCGCCGCCGTACACCCCGCCGCAGCAGAAGCCCGACTTCGACACCGACGCCACCTGACGACGAAGCCCCGCCGACCGGGTCGGCGGGGCTTCTCGTCGTGCTCGGGTCAGCGGCCCGCGGGGCTCACCGAGAGCATGCGGCCCGCCAGCCCGCGGGCGCGGACGCTCAGCTTGGCCGCGATCTCGTGCAGCACCTTCGCCGCCGGGGCGTCCGGCTGGGACTTGACCAGCGGCTCGCCCGCGTCGCCGCCCTCGCGCAGGCGCGGGTCCAGCGGGACCTGGCCGAGGAGGGGGACGTCGGAGCCGACCGCCGTCGTCAGCGAGTCCGCGACGGTCTGGCCGCCGCCGCTGCCGAAGACGTCCATGCGGGTGCCGTCGGGCATCTCCAGCCAGGACATGTTCTCGATGACGCCCGCGACGCGCTGGCGGGTCTGCAGGGCGATGGCGCCCGCGCGCTCCGCCACCTCGGCGGCGGCCTGCTGCGGGGTGGTGACGACCAGGATCTCCGCGTTCGGGATCAGCTGGGCCACCGAGATGGCGATGTCGCCGGTGCCGGGCGGCAGGTCCAGCAGCAGGACGTCGAGGTCGCCCCAGAACACGTCCGCGAGGAACTGCTGCAGCGCGCGGTGGAGCATCGGGCCGCGCCACACGACCGGCGTGTTGCCCGGGGTGAACATGCCGATGGAGATGACCTTCACGCCGTTGGCCTGCGGCGGGAGGATCATCTTCTCGACCTTGGTCGGCTTGTCCGTCGCGCCGACCATGCGGGGGATGGAGTGGCCGTAGATGTCGGCGTCGACGATGCCGACCTTCAGGCCGCGGGCCGCCATGGCGACCGCCAGGTTCACCGTCACGCTGGACTTGCCGACGCCGCCCTTGCCGGACGCGACGCAGTACACGCGGGTCAGGGAGCCGGGCTCGGCGAAGGGGATGCGGGGCTCCTCGGCGTCGCCGCGCAGGGACTTCCGCAGCGCCGTGCGCTGCTCGTCGGACATGACGTCCAGTTCCACCGCCACCGACACCACGCCGGGCAGGGCGGAGACCGCGGCGGTCACGTCGCGGGTGATCTTGTCGCGCAGCGGGCAGCCCGCCACGGTCAGGTACACGCCGACGTCCACCCGGCCGTCCGGGTGCACGGTCACGTCCTTGACCATGCCCAGCTCGGTGATCGGCCGGTGGATCTCCGGGTCCTGCACGCCCGCCAGCGCGGTGCGCACGGCCTCGGTGCTGGGGACCGCTTGGGTGGAAGTCACCCCAACCATGTTACGGACTGGTACACCGGCGCTCCCATGGCCTGCGCCACAAGGGCCGCCCACCCGCTGTCGTGCACGCTCCGTACGATTGGCGGTCTCTCCGTGTGAAGGAGGACCCGTTGACGCTGCCCCAGCAGGCCGCCCGGCCGACCCGGGACCAGCTCGCCGCCTGGCGCAACTTCCTGCGCGCGCACGCCCGCATCAGCCGCCTGCTGGAGACCGAGCTGGTCGCCGAGCAGCGGCTCTCGCTGGGGTCCTACGACGTCCTCGTCCAGCTCGCCGAGGCCCCGCGCAGGCGGCTGCGGATGGCCGAGCTGGCCGACGCCGTCCTGCTGTCCCGCTCCGGGGTGACCCGGCTGGTCGACCGGCTCGAGCGCGCGGGCCTGGTGGAGCGCGAGCGGGTCGCGGGCGACGGCCGCGGCGTCGTCGCCGCCCTGACCGAGCGCGGCCTCAACACCCTGCGCACCGCGTCCCACACGCACCTCGCGGGGATCGTGCGGCACTTCGTCGTGCACCTCGACGGCCCGGAGCTGGCCGAGATCGGCAGGCTCTGCGGGAAGCTGGCCGATCAGCCGGAGTGAGGGACCTCGTCCCACCTCGGGTCGTCCCGGACCGCGTCGGCGGGGCGCTTCTTCTTGACCTCGCCCTGCAGCCCGGCCTTCAGCTTCTCCAGCTCGCCGCGCAGGTAGTCGCGGGTGGCGACCTCGCCGACGGCCAGCCGCAGCGCGGCCAGCTCGCGGGCCAGGAACTCGGTGTCGGCCTTGGTCTGGGCGGCGCGCGCCCGGTCCTCCTCCAGCGACACGCGGTCGCGGTCGTCCTGCCGGTTCTGGGCGAGCAGGATCAGCGGCGCGGCGTACGCGGCCTGGGTGGAGAAGGCCAGGTTGAGCAGGATGAACGGGTACGGGTCCCACTGCAGCGCCACCGCGGTCAGGTTCAGCGTGATCCACACGATCACGACCAGCGTCTGCCAGAACAGGAACTTGCCGGTCCCGAGGAAGCGGGCCAGCTTCTCGGAGAACCGGCCGAACGCGTCCGGGTCGAAGCTCAGCCGCAGGCCGCGGGCGCGCGGGGCTGGTCGAGCCTGCGGCGCGGGGTCGGCTCAGGCACCGGCTGCCCCTTCGCGGATCGGGTGCCGCCAGCCCTCGGGCAGCAGGTGGTCGAGGACGTCGTCGACGGTGATCGCGCCGAGCAGGTGCTCGTCGTCGTCGACGACGGGCGCGCACACCAGGTTGTAGGTGGCGAAGAAGCGGGTCACGTCGAGCAGCGAGTCGGTGGGGCGCAGCGCGGTCAGCTCCCGGTCGACGACCCCGGCGACCAGCTCGAACGGCGGTTCGCGCAGGAGCCGCTGGATGTGCACCAGGCCCAGGTACCGGCCGGTGGGGGTGGCGCTGGGCGGCCTGCACACGAACACCATGCTCGCCAGGGCGGGCGTGATGTCGGGGTTGCGGACGCGGGCCAGCGCCTCGGCGACCGGCGAGTCCGGGGTGACCACGATCGGCTCGGGGGTCATCAGGCCGCCCGCGCTGTCGTAGCTGTACTCCAGGAGGCGCTTGACCGGCGCGGACTCCTCCGGCTCCATCAGCTCCAGGAACCGCATCTTGTCCGGTTCGGACAGCTCGGCGAGCAGGTCGGCGGCGTCGTCGGGGTCCATCGCCTCCAGCACGTCGGCGGCGCGCTCCTCGTCGAGGTGGCGCAGCAGGTCGGTCTGGGCGGTCTCGGACAGCTCCTCGATGATGTCGGCGAGGCGCTCGTCGTCGAGGGCGTCGGCGACCTCGTAGCGGCGCTTGGCCGGCAGGTCCTGCAGGGCCTTGGCGACGTCGGCGGCGCGCATGGTCTCGAACACCGCGAGCAGGCGGTGCGCGTCCTGCGGCTGGCCCGCCAGCTCGGTGATGCCGGGGAGCGGACCTCGGCCCACTCCAGCACCTCCAGCGGTCCGCGCCTGCCGAGCCGACCGGTGCGCTCGCGGACGGCGATGCGCCCGAGCACCCAGTCGCGGGTGCGGGTGCGCTCCATCGCCGCGTCGACCACGACCGCGTCGCGACCGGACTCGCGCACCGTGACGCGGGCGTCGAGGAGCTGGCCGATCACCAGGACCTCGTGCGGGCGCTGGGTGAAGTGGCGCATGTTGACCGACCCGGTGGCCAGGGTGATCGCGTTCGGCTCGATCGCGGCGACCCGCAGCATCGGGACGAAGATCCGCCGCCGGGTGGCCAGCTCGACGACCGCGCCGAGCACGCGCGGCGGGGCGCCGTCGACGCGCAGCCCGGCGACGAGGTCGCCGACCTTGCCGATCGACTCGCCATCGGGGCCGAACACCGGCAGCCCGACGAGCTGCGCCGCGAAGACCCTGGTCGTAGCCACGCTGGCAAGGCTAATCGGTCGCGACGCGCTCAGCTCATCGCGTTGATGATGGCCTCCGCCCCTGGCCGGCGGGGTCGTCGTCGTCCGACCACAGCCACGCGTCGACGGCGCGCACGAAGGTCCACTTGCGCGCCTTGGCGCGGTCGAGCCCGGTCAGCTCGACGACCGCGTCGAGCCGGTCGGACAGGTCGCCCTCGGTGTGGCGGTTCCACAGCAGCGGGATCAGCCCGAACTCGGGGTCGCCCGCGAGCGGCTTCGGGTCGATCACCAGCCACGGCTCGCGCCCGCCCGCGAGCACGTTCTGGTAGTGCAGGTCCTCGTTGACCAGCCGCGACGCCGAGGCCGGGCCCAGCTCGCGGCAGTAGGCGACGGCGCGGTCGACGAGGTCGGCGTCGATGGCGTCGCCGGTCTCGGCGAGCAGCTCGGCGTTGTCGGCGGGCAGCTCGACGGCCAGCCGCTCGGCGGTGTCGCGCAGGTGGCGCATGCCCTGCGGGGCGGGGCGGTCGAGCCTGCGGATGAGCCCGGCGACGATCTCCACGGCCTTGTCGATCGGGACGGCCATCAGGTCGGTGTCGGCGTCCAGGCGCTCCAGCAGCAGCGTCCAGCCGTCGACGTCGAGCAGGTGGACCGCGCCGTCGCCGTCCCACAGGCGCAGGGCATCGGCCTCGTGCTCGGCCTCCGGGTGCGGCCAGCCGATCTTGAGCACGGCGGGCGTCCCGTCGGCGCGGCGCACCGGCTGCACGACCGAGCAGAACCCGTGCCAGGACGGGCCGTCGGGCGCCAGCGACCAGCGCCGCATGGCCTCCTCGCCGCGCGCGGGCAGCCCCGCCAGCCAGGCCCGTCCCGCGTCGCCTTCCCGTCCGGCGAAGTCCGCGGCGAATGCCGCGGGGATGTCGAGCACGTTGCTCCCCCATGTCGTTGGTCACGATGGCGGTCCGGTGGCGGCCGTGGTCGACTAGAACTTCTAGTCAGTTACCGGCCGGTACTCAGCTCGGAGGCCCGATGCGTTCCCCGAAGGACTTCTTCCGCCCGCTCGCGGTCGGCGCGCCGGAACCGCTGCGCGAGATCCCGTTCCGGCCGTCGCGGATGATTCACTTCTTCGACCCGAGCAACGAGAAGATGGCCGCGAAGGTTCCCGACATGGCGGCCCAGGCCGACGTGCTGCTGGGCAACCTGGAGGACGCGGTCCGCGCCGACCGCAAGGAGGCCGCCCGCGCGGGCCTGGTGAAGGTGGCGCGGGAGACCGACTTCGGCGACACCCAGCTGTGGACCCGGATCAACAGCCTCGACTCGCCCTGGGTGCTCGACGACCTGGTGACGCTGGTCACCGAGGTCGGCGACAAGCTCGACGTGATCATGGTCCCGAAGGTCGAGGGCGCTGCGGACATCCACTACGTCGACCGGCTGCTGGCCCAGCTCGAGGCCCGCGCGGGCCTGACCAGGCCGCTGCTGGTGCACGCGATCCTGGAGACCGCGAGCGGCGTGGCCAACGTCGAGGAGATCGCCACCGCGAGCCCCCGCATGCAGGGCATCTCGCTGGGCCCGGCGGACCTCGCCGCGAGCCGCCGGATGAAGACCACCCGGGTCGGCGGCGGCCACCCGGGCTACCTGGTGCGCACCGACCCGACCGGCGACGACCTGACCGCGGGCCGCACGACCTACCAGCAGGACCTGTGGCACTACACGGTCGCGCGGATGGTCGACGCCTGCGCGGCGGCGGGCATCCTCCCGTACTACGGCCCGTTCGGGGACATCGCGGACGTCGTGGCCTGCGAGGACCAGTTCCGCAACGCCTTCCTGCTGGGCTGCGTCGGCGCGTGGAGCCTGCACCCGAAGCAGATCGCCATCGCCAAGAAGGTCTTCTCGCCCGCCCCGGAGGACGTCGCCTGGGCGCGCCGCGTGATCGCCGCGATGGGCGACGGCACCGGCGCGGTGATGATCGACGGGAAGATGCAGGACGACGCCACGGTGAAGCAGTGCCGCGTCGTGGCGGACCTGGCCGACGCCCTCGCGGCGCGTGACCCCGAACTCGCCGCCGCCTACGAGGCCGCCACGAAGGAGGCCCTGGCATGAGCTTCGTGCCCCGCCGCTCCGTCCTCTACATGCCCGGCGCCAACGAGCGGGCGCTGGAGAAGGCCAAGACCCTCCCGGCCGACGCGCTGATCCTCGACCTGGAGGACTCCGTCGCCCCGGACGCCAAGGCCGACGGCCGCAAGCGCGTCTGCGAGGCGGTCGGCGCGGGCGGCTACGGCCGCCGCGAGCTGACCATCCGGGTCAACGGCATCGACACCGAGTGGCACGCCGACGACCTGCGCGCCGCCGCCGAGGCGGGGCGCCGTCGTCGTCCCCAAGGTCAACTCCGCGGCCGAGGTGCACGCCATCGAGCGCGCGCTGGAGGCGCGGGCGCGCCGGACACCACCAAGATCTGGGCGATGGTCGAGACGCCGATCGCGATGCTGCGCGCGCACGAGATCGCCGCGGCGAGCGAGCGGCTGACCGTGCTGGTCATGGGCACCAACGACCTCGCCAAGGAGCTGCACGCCGAGCACGTGCCCGGCCGAGCCCCGCTGCTCGGCGGGCTCTCGCTGGCGCTGCTCGGGGCCCGCGCCGCGGGCAAGGTGATCCTCGACGGCGTCTACAACGACGTGAAGGACCTCGACGGCTTCACCGCGGAGTGCCGCCAGGGCCGCGAGTTCGGCTTCGACGGCAAGACGCTCATCCACCCGGGCCAGATCGGGCCGTGCAACGAGGTCTTCGCGCCGTCGGCGGCCGAGGTCGAGCACGCCCGCAAGGTGATCGCCGCGTTCGAGGAGGCCGCGGCCGAGGGCCGGGGCGTCGTCACCGTCGACGGGCGGATGATCGAGAACCTGCACGTGGACAACGCGCGCCGCATCCTGGACGTGGACGCCGCGATCCGCGCGGCGGGTGACGGCGTTTAGTGACCTTGAGTCACAAGATCGCGGGCGTGTGAGGGCCGTCTCCCACGGATGGCCCAGCTCGTCCCGCTAACTGGCAACTAAACGTGAAAAACTGCGGCTGTTCAGTCCAGAGCGGCTGATACGTCCTGCGCAACTTTCTGCCTTCTCCCGTTCGTCGAAAGATTCCGTGCTTAGCCTTCCCGCCATCTGAAACAGCGGCAGGGGAAGGGGACGCCGGCGACCGGCGGGGTGAGCGCGCTCGCCCCGGGCCGGGCCGGGCCGACGCATGAGATCGACGGTGGTGCAGGGGTTCGCCGACGCCGTCCGACGGTGGCCGGGGGCGGTCGCGGTCGGCGGGCCGGAGCCGATGACCTACGCGGAGCTGGCCGCGCGGGCCGGTGGGGTCGCGCGCGCGCTCGCCGGGGTCGCGCCCGGCGACCGCGTCGGCGTCGCGCTGCCGCACGGGCCGCTCGCCATCGCCGGGGTGCTCGGCGTCCTCGCCGCGGGCGCCGCCTACGTGCCGCTCGACCCGGCGTTCCCGGAGCGAAGACGGGCCGCCATGGCCGAGACCGCCGGGCTCGCCGCCGTACTCACCGACGCCGCGAGCGGACTGCCCGGCACCAGGATCGACGACCTCCCTGACGCAGCCCTGACGCCCGCCGAGCCCGGCGAGACGGCGTACGTGCTCTTCACCTCCGGCTCGACCGGCTTGCCCAAGGCGATCGCCCAGACCCACGCGAACCTGGCTCACGTCGTGGCCAACCAGGTCGCCGCGCTCGGCATCGGTCCCGCCGACCGGCTCAGCCTCCTCGCCTCGCTGTCGTTCGACGCGGCGATCCCGGACCTGTTCCCCCCGCTGCTCACCGGCGCCGCCGTGGTCCCGGTCGACGTCCGCGCGCTCGGCGTCGCGGAGACCGCGCGGCTGCTCGCCGAGCACGGCGTGACCGTCTATCACTCGACGCCCACCCTGTACCGGTACCTGCTCGACACCGGCGTGCGCCTGCCGTCGGTGCGCGCGGTGCTGCTCGGCGGCGAGCAGTGCACGTGGGCCGACCTGCGCCGGGGCGCGCGGACCTTCGCCGAGGACTGCGTGTTCGTCAACGGGTACGGCGCCACCGAGGTCACCTTCGCCGCGCACTTCCGGGTCGCCGCCGCCGACCTCCCCGACACCGACGGCCCGGTCCCGATCGGCACGGCGCTGCCCGGGTACGCGCTGCGGCTGGGCGCGGACGGCGAGATCACCGTCGTCGGGGAGCGCCTGGCCGCGGCTACCTCAGCGGCCCCGGCGACCGGTTCGGCGCGGACCCGGACGGCACGCCCACCTACCGCACCGGCGACCTCGGCCGGATCGGTCCGGAGGGGACCCTCGTCTGCCTGGGCCGGATGGACCGGCAGCTCAAGGTCCGCGGCCACCGGGTCGAGCCCGCCGAGGTCGAGGCCGCGCTGACCGCCGCGGCGGGCGCCCGGTCCCGGGTGATCGTCCGCGACGGCAGGCTCCTGGGCTACGTCGAGACCGCGACCGCCGACCCCGCCGCCCTGCGCGCCGCCGTCGCCGCGGAGCTGCCGCCGTACTGCGTGCCGCAGGCCGTCGTCGCGGTCGCGGAGTTCCCGCTGACCGTCACCGGCAAGGTCGACGAGCGCGCCCTGCCCGAGCCCGGCGCGGGCGCGCCCACCCGGCCGATGAGCGCCACCGAGCAGGTCGTCCACGACGCCTGGTGCGCGGTGCTCGGCGTGCCGTCGGTGGGTCTCGACGTGCCGTTCTTCGACGCGGGCGGGCACTCGCTGGCCCTCGGCGACCTGCGCGCCCGGCTGGCCGACGCCCTCGGCCGGGACGTCCCGATCGCCCGGCTGTTCCAGCACCCGACCGTCGCCGCCCAGGCCCGCCACCTCGACGGCGGACCCGCGCCGGTCCGGGACGAGCCCGCCGACCCCGGCGACGAGCCGGACCGGATCGCCGTCGTCGGCCTGGCCTGCCGGTTCCCCGGCGCGCCGGACGCGGCCGCGTTCTGGTGGAACCTCTGCGCGGGCGTCGACTCCGTGCACGACCACACCGACGCCGAGCTGGCCGCCCTGGGCATCGGCCCCGGGCTGCGGTCGGACCCGGCGCACGTGCGCGGGCACGCCGTGCTGGCCGGGCTCGAGGACTTCGACGCGGACTTCTTCGGCTTCACCGCCGCCGAGGCGGCGACGACCGACCCGCAGCACCGGCTGTTCCTGGAGACCGCGTGGGCGGCGCTGGAGGACGCGGGCCACGACCCGGCGGCCGAGTCCGGGCGGGTGGGCGTGTTCGCGTCCGCGTCGGTCAACCGGTACTTCCTCTACCACCTGTTCGGCAACCCGCGGTCGCCGACCTGGACCCGGACGACTGGGAGGGCAGGCTGCTCGGCAGGCAGCAGGCCGACCACCTGCCCGGCCAGGTCGCCTACCGGCTCGGCCTGACCGGACCGGCGATGGCCGTGCAGAGCGCGTGCTCCAGCGCGCTGGTCGCGGTCTGCGAGGCCGCGCAGAGCCTGGCCGACTACCGCTGCGACACCGCGCTCGCGGGCGGCGTCGCCGTCACCTGGCCGCGGCACCGCGCGGGCGGCATGTCCTCGCCGGACGGCCGCTGCCGCGCGTTCGACGAGTCCGCCGCGGGCACCGGCTACGGGTCCGGGGTCGGGGTCGTCGTGCTGCGCAGGCTCGCCGACGCGCGCGCCGACGGCGACCACGTGTACGCCGTGCTGCCCGGCTGGGGCGTCGCCAACGACGGCGCGGCGCGCGCCGGGTTCGCCGCGCCCGGCCCGGACGGGCAGGCGGAGGCGATCGCCGAGGCGCTGGCGTCGGCCGGGGTCGACCCGGCCGAGGTCGGGTACGTCGAGGCGCACGGCAGCGGCACGCCGCTCGGCGACGCCATCGAGGCCGCCGCCCTGACCGAGGTGTTCGCGGGCGTCGAGCGGTGCGCGCTGGGGTCGGTGAAGACCAACATCGGCCACCTCGACGCGGCGGCGGGCATCGCGGGGCTCATCAAGGCGGTGCTGGCCGTGCGGCACGGCCTGATCCCGCCGAGCCTGCACTTCACCGCGCCGCACCCGGACGTCGACCTCGGCCCGTTCACCGTGCCGACCAAGGTCACCGCGTGGCCCGACGGCCCGAGGATCGCCGGGGTGAGCGCGTTCGGCGTCGGCGGGACCAACGCGCACGTGCTCGTCCAGGAGTCCGAAGAGGACATACCGGACGCCGTCGGGGAGCGCTCGTGGGTGCTGCCGGTGTCCGCCCGCGACGAGGTCGCGCTGCGCCAGGCGCTGGTGGACCTGCGCGAGCACGTGGCCGCGCACGGGCCCCGGATCGCCGACGTGGCGTACACGCTCGCCGTCGGCAGGCGGGCCTTCGCGTGCCGCGCGGCGGTGGAGTGCACGGACAGCACCGTTCTGGATGCGCTCGACGCGGCGATACACCAGGCGGGTGCGCCCCGCGCGGACCTCGCCCGCCGGTGGCTCGCGGGCGAGGACGTCGACTGGGGCGCGGAGTTCGACGGGCTCCCGGTGCGCCGGGTCCCGCTGCCCACCTACCCGTTCCAGCGATCCCGCTACTGGATCGACCCGCCAGGCAAGGAAGACCCCCAGTGAACTGGTTCGTCACCCGCGTCCCGCGCCCCGGCGCGGACGTCCAGCTCTTCTGCCTGCCCTACGCCGGGGCGGGTCCCGCCGCGTTCGCCGGGTGGCCCGCGGCCATCGGGCCGCGCGTCGAGGTGCACGTGCTGGCGCTGCCCGGCCGCGAGCGGCGCATCCAGGACGACCCGCGGTTCACCGTCGCCGAGGTCGCCGCCGCCCTGGCCGCCCGGGTGGACCGGCCGTTCGCGCTGTACGGGCACTCGATGGGCGCGCGGCTGGCGTTCGAGGTGGTCCGGGAGCTGCGCCGCACGGGCGCGCCGATGCCGGTGCGGCTGGTCGTCGGCGGCTGCCGCGCCCCGCACGAGACCGCCGCCACGATCTTCGACGGTCTGTCCAAGGTGGACGACGCGGAGCTGGTGCGCAGGCTCGCCGAGGGCGGGGCCTGCCCGCCGACGTCGCCGCGTCCGCCGAGCTGGTCGAGCTGCTGCTGCCCGCGCTGCGTGCCGACTTCGCCTGGATCGACGACTACGTCTACACCGACGAGCCGCCGCTGCCCGTGCCGATCACCGCCTGCCTGGGCGCGGGGGACCGGGCCGTGGACGCCGCGCAGGCCGCCGCGTGGGCCGCGCACACCGAGGACTTCACCATCCGCCGCTTCGACGGCGGGCACTTCTTCCTGCACGACGACGAGGCCGAGCTGCTCGCCGCGATCACCGCCGAGGTGCTGCCCGAGCGGGTCGACGACCGGGTCCGGCTGGGCGGCACTGAGTGGTGGGTGTGGCCGGACGCCGAGCTGCGCACCGCGGGCTTCCCGGTCGAGGGCCTGCACTGGTTCGCCGACCCCGACGCCGCCGAGGCCGCCGACGCGGTCCTCTCCGGCGGCGACCGGGACGCCTACGCGAGCGCCCTCGCGCACGCCCTGGAGCGCACCGACGAGCGGCTCGACAAGGCCCTCGCCGACCCGCTGTTCACCGAGGCGCTGGCCTGGCAGAACGCCGACCTGCTGCGCCGGTTCGCGGGCGGGCTCTCGCAGCGCACCAGCACCCGGCGCAGGCAGCGGCTGGTCGTCGGCCGGTACTGGCAGCGCTACTGCGCCAAGAACGAGACCATCGGCTTCTTCGGCCCGGAGCTGGTGGCGCGCGTGGTCCGCGGCGCCGACCCGGTGACCGCCGTCCCCGGGCCCGGGCTGGTGCGCGGGCGGCGGGTCCGGTTCGAGGCGTGGGCGCTGGCCGCGGTGGGCGAGGCGCTGTGCGCCGACCCGGCCGTGCGGGCGTGGATGCCGCCGCGGCTCGCCCCGCACCTGACCGTCCGCGACCGCGCCGTGCTGCGCCCCGCGCGCCCGCCGCTGCCGCTGACCCCGGCCGAGGCGCAGGCCGTCGAGCTGTGCGACGGGCGCCCCGCGCGGGCCGTCGTCGCCGCGCTCGCCGACCAGGTCCGCGACGCCGAGCTGCTGCTGGAGCGGCTGGTCGAGCGCGAGGTGCTGACCTGGGACGCCGACCTGCCCGTCGGCCCGCACGCCGAGGACGTGCTGCGCGAGCGCGTCGCGGGCATCGGCGACCCCGCGCTGCGCGCCGAAGTCACGTCCACTGTGGACTCCCTGGTGGCGGCGCGGGACGCGGTGGCCGCCGCGGCGGGCGACCCGGACGCGCTGGTCGCCGCGCTGGCCGAGCTGGACGCGGTGTTCACCGGCATCACCGGCCGCGCCGCGAGCCGTGACGGCGGCCAGACCTACGCCGCCCGCACCCTGGTCTACGAGGACACCGCGCGCGACCTCGACGTCGTCGTCGGCGCGGGCCTGCTCGACGCGGTCGCCGAGCCGCTGGCGCTGCTGCTGCGCGCCGCCCGCTGGCTCGCGGGCGCGCTGGCCGACGCCTACCGCGCCGCGCTCGCCGAGCTGTGCGCGGACCTCGCGGGCGACGGCCCGGTGTCGCTGGCCGACCTCTGGTTCCTCGCGCAGGGCCTGTTCTACGGCGACGGCCCGCGCCCGGTCGACGCGGTGACCGCGGACTTCGCCGCCCGCTGGGCGCGCCTGTTCGGCGACACCGAAGGGTCCCGGGTCGAGCTGCGCAGCGCCGACCTGGCCGCCGGGTTCGCCGAGGTGTTCCCCGACCGCGACCCTGGCTGGTCGCTGGCCGCCATCCACAGCCCGGACCTGCAGGTCTGCGCGGCGTCGGTGGAGGAGATCAACCGCGGCGAGCACACCGTCGTGCTCGGCGAGCTGCACACCGCGTGGGCCAGCCTGGACTGCCCGGTGTACGCGTCCTGGCACCCGGACCCGGAGCGGCTGCGCGAGCGGCTCGCCGAGGACACCGGCCGCGAGCGGGTCCGCCCGCTGTTCCCGGCCGACTGGCCGCGCCGCACCGGCCGCCTCGGCGACGGCCTCGTCGGCCGCGGCGACCTGCAGCTCGCGTTCGCCGCCGCGCCCGGCGCCGACCGCGACCGGCTGCTCCCCGCGACCGCCGTCCGCGTCGAGGGCGAGGACGCCGTGCTGCCCGACGGCCGCCGCCTGCCGCTGGTCGAGGTGTTCTCCGCGCTGCTGTCCACCCACGCGGTCGACGCGTTCAAGCTGGTCGCCGCCGCCCCGCACACCCCGCGCATCACCGTCGACCGGCTCGTCGTGGCGCGCGAGACCTGGCGCACCACCGCCGGGGCCAGCGGCCTGGTCGACGCGCGCGGGGACGCCGACTGCTTCCTCGCCGCGCGCCGCCTGCGGCAGGCGCTCGGGCTGCCGGAGCGGGTGTTCGTCAAGATCGGCACCGAGACCAAGCCCTGCTACGTCGACTTCACCGCGCCGGTCTTCGCGCTGTCGCTGTGCGCGATGGTCCGGGCCGCCGCCGCGCAGGGCGGGCCGGACGTGGCGGTGTCGATCAGCGAGGCGCTGCCCGAGCCCGAGCGGTCCTGGGTGCCCGACGCGCAGGGCAGGCGCTACACCTCGGAGCTGCGCCTGCACCTGGTGGACCGCGGATGAGCGGGCACCTGGTCGCGCTCGGCGATACCGGGTGGCTGGTCTGGCGGGACGCGCTGCTGCGCTCCGCGGGCTTCCCCATCGCGGGCCTCGACCGCTTCGCCGACCCCGACGCCGCCGCCGCTGCCGACGACTTCCTCGCCGGGCACCTGGCGGAGGACGCGTTCGACAAGGTCTTCGCCGACGCCCTGGACCGCGCGGGCGCCGCCGCCACCGAGACCGCCGCGGACCCGGTGCTCCGCGAGGCCGTCACCTGGCAGAACCCGTCGGTGCTCGTCTCGCTCGACGGCCTGCGCACGGGCAAGCCGCAGCGCAACGTGCGCCGCCGCGACCGGGAGAAGGCGCTGCTGCGCTACTGGCAGCGCTACTGCGCCAAGAGCGAGACCATCGGCTTCTTCGGCCCGGTCTGCTGGATGCGCGTCGAGGAGGGCGCCCCGCCGCTGACCGTCGCGCCCGGCCCCCGGACCGTGCGCGAGCGGCGCGTGTTCTTCGAGGCGTGGGCGGTGGCCGCGGTCGCCGACCGGCTCGCCGAGGACCCGGACGTGCGGCGCTGGTGGCCGGTCCGGCCGCGCCCGCACGTCGGCGTCGAGGGGCAGACCGCCGTGCTGCCGCTGGTCGCGCCGGTCCCGCTGTCCCCGGTCGAGGCCGCCGTGCTGGCGCTGTGCGACGGCCGCCCCGCCAAGGACGTCGCCGACGCGGGCCTGCTCCGCACGCCGGACGACGCCTACCTGATGCTCGACCGGCTCGTCGAGCGCGGGCTGCTGCACTGGGACGCCGGGCTGCCGCTGTGCCCGCGCGCCGAGGACGTCCTCGCCGAGCGCATCGCCGCCATCGGCGACGCCGACGCCCGGGACCGCGCGGAGGCCGCGTTCGCCGGGCTGCGCGCCGCGCGCGACCGGGTGGCCGCCGGCCACGGCGACGCCGCCGCGCTGGGGGAGGCGCTGGCCGCGCTGGACGCCGAGTTCGTCGCCGTCGCCGGGGTCGCGCCGCGCAGGCGCAGCGGCACGATGTACGCCGGGCGCACCCTGGTCTACGAGGACACCACCCGCGACGTCGACGTCGTCGTCGGCACCGCGCTGCTCGACCGCATCGCCGAGCCGCTCGCGATCCTGCTGCGCGCCGCGCGCTGGCTCACCGCCGAGCTGGGCGCGGTCGTCGGCGCGGCGCTGCGCGAGCTGTACGAGGAGCAGACCGGCCCGGTCCGGCTGTCCGACCTGTGGACCCTGAGCCAGGGCTTCCTGTTCACCGGCGACGACGAGCCCGCCGACCGCGTCGCCGCCGAGTTCACCCGCCGCTGCGCGCTGCTGTTCGCCGACCCCGCGCGGGTCGACGAGCTGTTCCCCGCCACCGAGCCGGGCTGGCCGTCGGCGCGCGTGCACAGCCCGGACATCCAGGTCTGCGCGCCCGACGTCGCCTCCATCAACCGCGGCGAGTGCCTGTTCGTCCTCGGTGAGCTGCACCCGGCCAGCACCCCGGTCGACAGCGCCCTGTTCACCGCGTGGCACCCGGACCCCGCCGCGCTGCGCGCCGGACTGGACGACGACCTCGGTCCCGCCCGGCTGCGCGTGCTGTACCCGGCGAACTTCCCGCGCCAGACCGGCCGCACCCGGCACGGCCTCGACGGGCCGCTCGACGTCGAACTCGGCGTCGGCGACACCGACGGGGCCGACCTGACCCGCTCGGTCCCCGCGACCGCCTGCTGGGTGTCCGAAGTGGACGGCGAACTGGTGGTGCGGCTGCCCGGCGGCGCGACCTGGCCGCTGCTGGAGGCGTTCCACGACCTGCTCGCCGCCAAGCTCATGGACAGCTTCAAGCTGCTCGCCCCCGCCGCCCGCACGCCGAGGGTCGTCATCGGCGACCTCGTCGTCGCCCGCGAGACCTGGCGCACGACCGTCGCCGGGACCGGTCTCGCCGACGTCACCGGGGAACGCGAGCGGTACCTCGCGGTCCGCCGGTTCCGCGAGCGGCTGGGCCTGCCCGAGCGGGTGTTCCTCAAGCTCGGCACCGAGACCAAGCCCTGCTACGTCGACTTCAGCGGACCGCTGCACGCCCAGGTCCTCGCCTCGATGCTGCGCACCGCGCGCGCCGACGGCGGCCTGGACGTCCCGGTCGTCATCACCGAGCTGCTGCCCGGCGCCGACGACGCGTGGCTGACCGACGCCGAGGGCCGCGGCTACGCCTGCGAGATCCGCCTGCAGATCACCGATCCCGTCCCCCACGGAGGTGGTGCATGAGCACCGTGCTCGACCTGATCGCCGCGCACGTGCGCGCGCGGGGCGACGCCCCCGCCGTGCGGCAGTGGGACACCACCCTGACCTACGCCGAGCTGTGGGAGCGCGCCTGCGGCGTCGCCGGGGGCTTCTCCGCGGTGACCGCGTCGCCGTCCACATGGGACGGACCCCGGACCTGGTGGCCTGCCTGCTGGGCGTCATGGCCGCGGGCGCGGCGTACGTGCCCGTCGACCCGGCGCTGCCCGAGGCGCGCCGGGACGCCCTCGTCGAGGACTCCGGCGCGGTCGCCGTGCTCGACGCGCTGCCCGCCCGGCGCGGCGCCGCGGACCCCGCCGCCCGCCCGAGCGACCCCGCGTACGCGCTCTACACCTCGGGCTCGACCGGCACGCCGAAGGGCGTGCTCGTCACCCACGCCAACCTGCACGCCTTCGCCACCGACCTCGCGCACCGCACCGGGGCCGGTCCGGGCACCCGGGCGCTGGCGGCGTCGTCGGTCGGGTTCGACGCGTCGGTGATCGACCTGCTGGTCCCGCTGGCCGCGGGCGGCTGCGTGATGCTCGCGGGCGACGCCGACCGCGCCGACCCGGAGCGGCTGGCCGCGTTCATCGCCGCGCACGACGTCGACTGGGGCTTCCTGACCCCGCGGTGCTCGCGCTGGTCGACCCGCACGCCGTGCCGCGCTGGTCGGTCGTGCTCAGCGGCGGCGACGTCGTGCCCGCCGCCCTCGCCCGCCGCTGGCTGCGCGCCGGGCAGCGGCGGTTCCTCAACCTCTACGGCCCGACCGAGACCACCGTCGCGGTGACCGCGTACGAGGCGACCGGCGCGGAGGAGGTCCTGCCGATCGGCTCGGCCACCGGCGGCCACCGCCTGCACGTCGTCGACGCCGACCTGCGCCCGGCCGAGGAGGGCGAGCTGCTCGTCGGCGGACCCGGCGTCGCCCTGGGCTACCTGGGCAGGCCGGGCCTGACCGCCGACCGGTTCGTCCCGGACCCGTTCGGCGCCCCCGGCGGCAGGCTCTACCGCACCGGCGACCGCGTCCGGGTCCGCGACGGCGTGCTCGAGTACCTGGGCAGGCTCGACCGCCAGGTCAAGATCCGCGGCCAGCGGGTCGAGCCCGGCGAGACCGAGGCCCTGCTGACCGCGGTCGACGGCGTGACCGAGTGCGCCGTGCTCGCCCACGGCGACGCGCTGGTCGCCGTCGTCGCGCCGGAGACCGCGCCCGACGACCTCGCCGCGCGGGCCGCGCGCGCCCTGCCGTCCGCCCTGGTCCCCGCCCGGGTGCTGCGCGTCGCCGCGCTGCCGCTCACCGCCAGCGGCAAGGTCGACCGCGCCGCCCTCGCCGCGCTGGTGGCCGCCGCCGAGTCCACTTCGGACTTCGAGGACCCGGTCGAGCAGGCCGTCGCCCGCGCCTGGGCGTCGGCGATGGGCGCCGCGCCGACCCGCGGCGCGGACTTCCTCGACCTGGGCGGGCACTCGCTCGCCGCGATGCGCCTGGTCGCCGCGCTGCGCTCCGAACTGGGGGTGCGCGTCGCGGTCGAGGCGGTGTTCGAGGGCCGCACCGTCGCGGGCATCGCGGAGCGGGTCGCCAAGGCCGAGCCGCAGTCCGGGCCTGCCGTGCCCACCGGCAGCGACCCCGTGCTGTCCCCGCCGCAGCAGCGGCTGTGGTTCATGGACCAGCTCGCCCCGGACAGCGCCCCGTACAACATCGCGCTCGCCACCCGGCTGCGCGGCCCGCTCGACCTGCCCGCGCTGCGCCGCGCCCTGACCGCCGTCGCCACCCGGCACGACGTGCTGCGCTGGCGCGTCCCGCAGACCGCGGGCGTGCCGTACGCCGTGCGCGACGAGCCCGCGCCGGTCGCCCTGGAGCCCGTCGACACCGACGACGTTCACGCGCGCCTCGCCCGCGACGCCGCCACCCCGATCGACCTGGCCACCGGCCCGGCGTGGCGGGTCGCGCTGTACCGGACCGGCCCCGACGAGCACGTCCTCGGGCTCACCTTCCACCACGCCGTGTTCGACGGCTGGTCCCAGACCGCGTTCCACCGCGACCTCGCCGACGCGTACGCGGGCCGCGACCTGCCGCCGCTGCGCGCCGGGTACGCCGACTACGCCGTCTGGCGCGCCGAGCGCGACCGCAGGCAGGGCCCCGCGGACCTCGCGTGGTGGACCGAGCACCTGGCGGGCGCGCCGACCGTGCTCGACCTGCCGCGCGACCGCCCGCGCCCGCCCGCCCCGACCTACCGGGGCGCGGAGGCCGCCGCCGCGGTCGAGCGCGCCGAGGCCGTGCGCGGCCTGGCCCGCCGGATGGGCACCACTCCCGCGACCGTGCTCACCGCCGCGGTCGGGGAACTGCTCGACCGGCTCACCGGCGGCGCGGACCACGTCGTCGGCCTGGTCGTCGCCGACCGCGGGCACGCCGAGTTCGACGACGTCGTCGGGTTCTTCGTCGACACCGCGCCGCTGCGGCTGCGCGGCGGCGGTAGCTTCGCCGACCGGGTCGCCCGGGTCGCCGACGAGGTCCGCTCCGCGACCGCCCACCCGGCCGCGCCGCTGGACCGGATCGTCGCCGCGCTCGGCGCGGGCCGCGACCCTCCCGCGCGCCGCTGGTGCAGGTGCTGGTCAACGTCCTCGACTTCGCCGACCCGCGGCCCGGCTCGCGGGCTGCGCCGCCGAGCCGGTGCGGGTGGCCAAGCCCGGGTCGCCGTTCGACCTGACCCTCTACCTCGACCCCGACCGCGTCGCCGTCGAGACGGTCTACAACCCGGACCTGTTCGACGCCGACCGCGTCACCGCGCTGCTCGCCGACCTCACCGCCCTGGCGGGCGAGCTGGCCGCCGCCCCGGACGCGGTGGCCGCCGACGTCGCCGCCCACCTGCCCCGGGCCGCGGTCCGCGCGTCCGCGCCGGGCGCGCACGCCGCGCCCGCCCCGGAGCGGACCGGTCCCGGCGGCCCGGAGACCGCGACCGAGCGGCTGGTCGGCGAGATCTGGCAGGCCGTGCTGGGCAAGCCCGTGCGGCCCGGCGACAACTTCTTCGACATCGGCGGCGACTCGATGGCCATGGCCGCGGTGCACGCCCGGCTCACCCGGGCCACCGGCCGCCGCGTCCCGCTGCTCGACCTGTTCCGCCACCCCAACATCCGGGCGCTCGCCCGCCACCTCGACGGCGGCGGCGGCACCCCGAGCTGGCCCGCGCCGCCGAGCGCGCCGCCGCCCGGCGCGCCCGACCCCGGCCGTCCCGACCCGTACCGCGCCGCGGCGCAAGGAGATCCCCGATGACCCACCCCGAAGACACCGCGGGCGCAGAGCCGATCGCCATCGTCGGCGTCGCCGCGCGCGTGCCCGGCGCGTCCGACACCGCGCAGTTCTGGCGCAACCTGGTCGACGGCGTCGAGTCGGTGAGCCGGTTCACCCGCGACGAGCAGCTCGCCCGCGGCGCGAAAGCGTCCGATGTGGACGACCCGAGCTGGGTGGCCGCCGCGCCGGTCGTCACCGGTTTCGACGAGTTCGACGCCGAGCTGTTCGGCATGTCCGCGCGCGAGGCCCAGGTCGCCAGCCCGCACCACCGGCTGTTCCTGGAGTCCTGCTTCAGCGCCCTGCAGGACGCCGGGTACGACCCGGCCCGCTACGACGGCCCGATCGGCGTCTACGCGGGCACCGGCGGCAACGAGTACCTGTGGGAGAACGTGCTGCGCAACGCCGCCATCGGCGCGTCGCCGTACAACCAGGTGTCGCTGGCCACCGGCAACTCGCCGAACTACGTCGCCACGCTGCCCGCGTACAAGCTCGACCTGCGCGGCCCCAGCCTCACCGTGCACACCGCGTGCTCGACGTCGCTGGTCGCGTTCCACCTGGCGTGCGAGGCGCTGCGCAACCACGAGTGCGACATGGCGCTCGCGGGCGGGGTCAACATCGAGCTGCCGCACGGCATCGGCTACCTCGGCATGGACGGCTTCACCTCCCCGACGGCCACTGCCGCCCGTTCGACGCGGGCGCCAACGGCACCGTGTGGGGCAGCGGCGTCGGCGTCGCGCTGGTCAAGCGCCTGTCCGACGCGATCGCCGACGGCGACACCATCCGCGCGGTCGTGCTCGGCAACGCCATCAACAACGACGGCGCGGGCAAGGTCGGGTTCACCGCGCCGAGCCAGGACGGGCAGGCCGAGGCGATCGCGCAGGCCGTCGGCATGGCGGGCGTCGACCCGCGCACCGTCACCTACGTCGAGGCGCACGGCACCGGCACCGCGGTCGGCGACCCGATCGAGGTCGCGGCGCTGGCGTCGGTGTACGGCGACGGGATCGCCGACCGCGGCTGGTGCGGCATCGGGTCGGTGAAGTCCAACATCGGCCACCTGTCGCAGGCCGCGGGCATCATCAGCCTCATCAAGGTCGTGTTGGCCATGGAGCACGGGCTGATCCCGCCGACGGTCAACTACGAGCGGCCCAACCCGGCCATCGACTTCGCCGAGACCCCGTTCTGGGTCGCGGACTCGCTGACCCGCTGGGAGCCGGACGGCCTGCCGCGCCGCGCGGGCGTCAGCTCGTTCGGCATCGGCGGCACCAACGCGCACGTCGTGCTGGAGCAGGCGCCCGCCCGCACCCAGGCCCCAGCGGCCGGGCGCGAGGTCGTGCAGGTGTCGGCGCGCACCGCGTCCGCGCTGGACAAGGCGGTCGCCGAGCTGGCCGAGCACCTGGCGTCGACCGACGTCGCGCTGGCCGACGTGGCGCTGACCCTGCGCGAGGGCCGCCCGGAGTACGCGCACCGGGTCGCCGTCGTCGCCGAGGACACCGCCGACGCGGCCGCCGCGCTCAAGGCGAAGCGGCGGCGCATCGCCGGGGTCGCGGGCGAGCCGCGGGTGGCGTTCCTGTTCTCCGGCCAGGGCTCGCAGTACGCGGGCATGGCCAAGGACCTCTACGAGCGCGAGCCCGTGTTCGCCGCCGCCGTCGACCGGTGCACCTCCGTGCTCGGCGACGAGCTGCGCGACCTGCTGCTGAACCCCGAGGGCGGCGAGCTGATCGGGCAGACGCGGTACACGCAGCCCGCGCTGTTCACCGTCGAGTACGCGCTGGCCAAGCTGTGGGAGTCGGTCGGCGTGCGGCCCGCCGCGCTGCTCGGCCACTCCATCGGCGAGTACGCAGCGGCCACCGTCGCGGGCGTGCTCACCGTCGAGGACGCGCTGCGCGTGGTCACCGAGCGCGGGCGGCTCATGCAGTCGCTGCCCTCCGGGTCGATGCTCGCGGTGCAGCAGGACGAGTCCGAAGTGGAGCTTCCCGCCGGGCTGTCCGTCGCCACTGTCAACGGACCCGGGACCTGCGTGGTCGCGGGCGAGACCGCCGCCGTCGAGGCGTTCGCCGCGGAACTGGCGGACAAGGGCGTCAAGGCCAAGGCGCTGCGCACCTCGCACGCCTTCCACTCCGCGATGATGGACCCGATCCTCGCCGAGTTCACCGCCGTCATGGCGACGGTGACCCTGCGCCCGCCGAGCATCCCCATCCTGTCCAATGTGACCGGTGAGTGGCTGACCGCCGAGCAGGCCACCGACCCGGCGTACTGGGCGGCGCACCTGCGCCGGCCGGTGCGGTTCGGCGCGGGCATCGCCACGCTGCTGGCCGAGGACGGGCCCTGGCAGCTCGTGGAGGTCGGCCCCGGCAGGCAGCTCGCCGGCCTGGCCCGCATGCAGGTCGCCCGCGCGGGCGAGGAGCAGCGCGCGCTGGCCCCGCTGACCAGCCTGCCCGCGCAGGGCGAGCCGGACGCGTTCGCCGCGTCCGCCGCCACCCTGTGGACGCTCGGCGTGCCGGTGCGGCTGTCGGGCGCCGAGGGCGCGGGCCGGGTGCCGCTGCCGGTGTACCCGTTCGAGCGCAAGCGCTACTGGGTCGACGCCGACCCGGAGGAGACCACCGCCAAGCCGCGCGGACCCCGCCCCCTCGCCGACTGGTTCGCCGTGCCGGTCTGGAAGCAGGCCGCCGCGACCGCCGCGCGCGGTCCGCTGGGCCGCGTCCTGCTGCTCGGCGACGGACCCCGCGTCGACGCCCTCGCAGGCGGCCTGGACGCGGTCCGGGTCCGGGCGGGGAGTCCTTCGCGAGCACCGGCGACGGCTACACCGTCCGCCCCGGCGAGCGCGCCGACTACGACGCCCTCGTCGACGCCCTGGGCGCGGACCTGCCCGAGCACGTCGTGCACGCGTTCGCCCTCGACGGCGAGCCGCGGGCGAGGACGCCGCCGCCGTGTGGGCCGCCCAGGACCGTGGGTTCCACAGCGTCCTCGGCCTGGTGCAAGCGCTTGCGGGCAGTGCGGTGCGCAGACTGGACCTCGTCTGCTCCGGTATCGGCGACGTCCGCGGCGACGACCTGACCCGGCCCGAGCACGCCACCCTGCTGGGCCTGGCGCGGGTCCTGCCCGCCGAACTGCCCGACCTCGAGGTGCGGCTCGTCGACGCCGACACCGACACCGCGCTGCTCGCCGAGCTGCGCAGGCCCGCGACCGACCGCGAGGTCACCCTGCGCGGCGGTCGCCGCTGGGTCCTGGCGTACGACGACATCACCCTGACCGACGCTCACGACGCCGTCCGCGAGGGCGGCCGGTACGTCATCACCGGCGGTCTCGGCGGCATCGGCATCACCCTCGCCGAGGACCTCGCCGTGCGCGCCAAGGCGAAGCTGGTGCTCACCGCCCGCGGCGGGCTGCCGCCGCGCGAGGAGTGGGACACCCACCTCGCCGTGCACGGCGACGGGCCGACCTCGCGCGTCGGCCGCTCCATCGCCGCGATCCGGCGCATGGAGGCCGCGGGCGCGGAGGTCCTGGTCGTCCCCGCCGACGTCACCGACGCCGCCGCGCTGCGCCGGGTGCGCGACGCCGCGATCGAGCGGTTCGGCGGCGTGGACGGCGTCGTGCACGCGGCCGGTGTCGCCGGTGGCGGCGTCGCCGAGGTCAAGGACCGCGCCGCGGCCGAGCGGGTGCTCGCGCCGAAGCTCACCGGCACGCTCGCGCTGGCGTCGGTGTTCGGCGGCGACGAGCTGGACTTCGTCGTGCTGTGCTCGTCGGTGACCTCGGTGGTCGGCGGCTTCGGCCAGGTCGACTACTGCGCCGCCAACGCCTTCCTCGACGCGCACGCCCGCGCCGGTCGCGGCTGGCGCGCGCCGGTGCTGTCGCAGAACTGGGGCGGCTGGGCCGAGCTGGGCATGGCCGTGGAGACCGCGGCGTTCGCCCAGTCCGGCGCGGTCACCGTCGAGTCCGCGATCGACCACCCCGTGCTGACCACCCTCGCGGTGACCGGCGACCAGGCGGTGGCGCACGGCATCGTGACCCCGGCGACGCACTGGCTGCTCGACGAGCACCGCATCGGCGGGACCGCGGTCGTCCCCGGCACCGCGCACCTGGAGTGCGTGCGCGCCGCGTTCGCCGCCGCCGTGCCCGGCGCGGGCTGCGTCGAGCTGCGCGACATCGCGTTCCTGGAGCCGTTCGCGGTCCCCGAGGGCGAGGCGGCGCGCTACGAGGTGCTGCTGTCGGTGTCCGGGACCGGCGCGGAGTTCATCGTGCAGGGCAGGCGCGGCGGCATCGTCACCAAGCACGTCGCGGGCACCGCGGAGTGGGCGGAGTCCGACGGGGAGAAGCTCGACCTGTCCGCGGTCGTCGCGCGCACCGAGCCGCTCGACGCCACGACCGGCTTCGGCACCGGCCGCACCAGCATGCTGTCGTTCGGGCCCCGCTGGGCGTCGCTGCGCGAGCACCGCGCGGGCGCCGACGAGGAGCTGGCGACGGTCGTGGCGCCGGAGGCCGCGCGCGGCGACGACTGGGTGCTGCACCCGGCGCTGCTCGACGTGGCCACCGCGTTCGGCGCGGGCCGCGGGTCCGGCACCTACCTGCCGATGTCGTACGGCCGCGTGGTCGTCCGCGACCGGCTGCCCGAGCGCTTCCACAGCCACCTGCGCTACCGGCCGTCCGAGGGCGACGAGGTCGTCGTCGCCGACCTGTCCCTCGTGGACGACGACGGCCGCGAGCTGGTGGCGGTGTCGGAGTTCCTGCTGCGCCGCGTCGACCAGGGCGCGGTGACCGGCGGCCTCGGCGCGGTCCCGGAGCCCGCGCGGCGGCGCGACCCGGCGGCGGGCGACATCGCCCCGGCCGACGGCGTCGCCGCGTTCCACCGCAGCCTCGCCGCGGGCCTCGGGCCGCAGGTCGTCATCACCCCCGTGGCGGTCGCCGAGATCGCCGCCCGCGCGGGCGGCCCGGTCGAGGCCGAGCCGGAGGCCGCGGTCGCGGTGTCCGGGGACGCGTCCGCGGGGCCGCGCACCGAGCTGGAGGCGGTCATCGTCCGCGCCTGGCAGGACAGCCTCGGCGTCGCCGCGGTCGGCGTGCACGACGACTTCTTCGCCCTCGGCGGCAACTCGCTGGTCGCCGTGCAGCTCATCGCGGCGCTGCGCACCGCGACCGGGGTGCGGCTGCCGATGCGCAGCCTGTTCGAGATCCCCACCGTGGCGGGCCTGGCCGAGCGCATCGAGGAGCTGCGCGCCGAGGCCGAGCCGGAACCCGAGCCCGCCCAGACCATCCGCCGTCTCCCCCGCGCCTGAGAGGACGCCCGACATGACCGACCTGGACACCGCGGCCCTGCCGCTGCTCGTCGAGCCCGACGGGCGCTCGGCCACCGACCTGATCGCGGGGCGCCGCGCCGAGCTGCGCGCCGCCCTCGCCGAGCGCGGGGCGCTGCTGTTCCGCGGCTTCGACATCGGCGGGGTGGACGGCTTCGACGCCGTCGTGCGCGCCCTGTCCGGCGAGCCGCTGCTCTACACCGAGCGCTCGTCGCCGCGCAGCACCATCAAGGGCCGCGTCTACACCTCGACCGACTACCCGCCGGACGAGGAGATCTTCCTGCACAACGAGAACTCGTACCAGGCGGCGTGGCCGCTGACGCTGTTCTTCTACTGCGTCGAGCCGCCGACCACCCTGGGCGCGACGCCGCTGGCCGACGTCCGCGAGGTGTACCGGCTGATCGACCCGCAGGTGCGCCGCGAGTTCGAGCAGCGCGGCTGGATGCTGGTGCGCAACTTCCACCCGGACTTCGGCGCGGCCTGGCAGGACACGTTCGGCACGACCTCGCGGGAGGAGGTCGAGGACTACTGCTCCCGCAACGGGATCCTGTGCCAGTGGCAGGGCAAGGACGGCCTGCGCACCCGCGCGGTCCGCCGCGCCGTGCACCACCGCCCCGGCGACGACACGCCCCGCTGGTTCAACCACATGGCGTTCTTCCACGTGAGCACGCTGCCCGCCGACCTCGCCGAGGGCCTGCGCGCCATGTTCGCCCCGGACGACCTGCCCACCAACACGTTCTACGGCGACGGCGGGAGATCCCCGCCGACGTCCTCGACCACGTCCGCGGCGCCTACCGGGCCGCGACCACCCGATTCGACTACCACCGCGACGACGTCCTCGTGGTGGACAACATGACCGCGGCGCACGGCCGCGAGCCCTTCACCGGGCCGCGCAAGATCGCCGTCGCCATGGCCGAACCGCACGGGAGCCAGTGACATGAGCCAGATGAACCCCCCGATGGCTGTCGTCGTCAACGACGAGGACCAGTACTCGGTGTGGCCCGCGGACCGGCCGGTGCCCGAGGGCTGGCGCTCGACCGGCTTCACCGGTGAGCGCGCCGACTGCCTGGCGCACATCGACTCCGTGTGGACCGACATGCGCCCGCGGTCGGTGCGGGAGGGCCGATGAGCAGGTCGTGGACGTTCCCGGCGTCCTACGCCCAGGAGCGGGTCTGGTTCGCCAACCAGCTCGACCCGGGCTCGTCGGTCTACAACGTCTCCTCGCCCACCGAGCTGCCCGACGGCCTCACCGAGGAGCAGGTCCGCGGGGTCCTGGCCGCGGTCGTCGGCAGGCACGAGTCGCTGCGCACGCACTTCACCCTCGACAGCGACACGCTCAAGCAGGTCGTGCACGAGCGGGTCGACGTCGACCCGGCGGTCCACGACCTGACGCACATCGCCTACGACGAGCAGGCGCCGCACATCGACGCGCTGGCGTCGGCGCTGGCGCGGCGGGCGATCCCGCTCGACCAGCCGCCGCTGTGGCGCGCGGAGCTGGTGCGCCGCGGCGAGCGCCGGTGGACGCTGCTGGTGGTCGTGCACCACGCCGTCTTCGACAGCCGCTCGCACCTGGTGTTCGACCGCGAGGTGCACGCCTTCGCCGAGGCCGCGCTGCGCGGCGAGGCGCTGGAGCTGCCCGAGGCGGAGATCCAGTACGCCGACTTCGCGGTGTGGCAGCGCGACCACATCACGGGCGCGGAGCTGGAGCGCCGCCTGGCGCACTGGCGGACCGCGCTCGCGGGCGCGCCGCCGGTGATCGCCCTGCCGACCGACCGGCCGCGGCCGGACCGGCTCGGGTTCGACGGCGACGAGGTGTGGTTCGACCTGCCCGACGGCCTGCTCGACCGGGTCGGCGCGCTGGCCCAATCGCTGTCGGCGACCCCGTACATGGTCCTGCTCGCCGCCTACGCCGCGCTGCTGTCGCGGCTGTCGGCCACCGACGACATCGTCATCGGCGTGTCGACGGCGGGCCGCGACCGCGCGGAGCTGGCCGAGCTGATCGGCATGTTCGTCAACCCGGTCGTGCTGCGCGCCGACGCCGCGGGCGACCCGGCGTTCGCCGAGCTGGTCGCCCGGGTGAAGGTCGCGCTGGTCGACGCCATGGACCACGGCGACACGCCGTTCCAGGCGATCGTCGCGGACCTGGTCACCCGGCCCGACCCGGCCGTGCAGCCGCTGTTCCAGGTCGCGTTCAACTTCGTGCCCGACTCCGGCTTCGACGAGGTGAAGCTGGGCACCACGAAGGACGACCTGGCCTTCGACATCACCACCGGCCGCAGCAGGCTGCTCTACCGCACCGCGCTGTTCGACCGGTCCACCGCGGAGGCGGTCGTCGAGCGGTACCTGCTGCTGCTGGCCGCGGCCGTCGCCGAGCCCGCGACCGCGCTGTCCGCGCTGCCGATCATGGCGGCGGGCGAGCGCGACGCCGTCCTGGCCGCCGGGCGCGGCGAGGTCCGGGACCTGCCCGACCCCGTGCCCGCGCTGCTGGCCGCGCAGGCCGCCCGCACCCCGGACGCCCCCGCGTTGGTCCACAAGGGACAGACCTGGACCTATGCCGAGCTGCACGGGCACGCCGACGCGCTCCGGGCGAAGCTGGAAGTCGGTCCTGGCGACCTGGTGGCGCTGGCCCTGCCGCGCTCGCCGGAGCTGGTCGTCGCCGTGCTCGCGGTGCTGAAGTCCGGCGCGGCGTACCTGCCGCTCGACGTCGAGCACCCGCCCGCCCGGCTCGCGGCGCTGCTGGCCGACGCCCGCCCCGCCGTCACCCTCACCACCGCGGAGACCGCGGGCCTGATGCCCGTCGACACGCTCACCGTCACCCTCGACGGGCCCGGCGAGCCCGCGCCGTTCCCCGGCCGCGCGCACGACCCGGCGTACGTGCTCTACACGTCCGGGTCGACCGGGCAGCCCAAGGGCGTCGTCGTCGAGCACCGCGCGCTGACCGCGTACCTCGCGTGGGCGCGCGCCACCTACCCCGGCCTCGCCGGGACGGTGCTGCTGCACTCGCCGATCACGTTCGACTTCACCGTCACCGGCCTGCTCGGCACCCTCACCGCGGGCGGGACCATCCGCCTGGCCGGTCTGGACGAGCCCGCCGACGGCGCGCCGCCCGCGTTCGTCAAGGCCACCCCGGCCAGCTCCCGCTGCTCGACGCGGCCCGCGCGCCGAGCGCCGACCTGGTGCTGGGCGGCGAAGCCCTGTCCGCCGAGCAGCTCGCGGCCTGGCGCGCGGCGAACCCGGGCGCGACCGTGGTCAACGAGTACGGCCCGACCGAGGCGACCGTCGGCACCGTCGCCGCGGTCGTCCCGCCGGGCGCGGTCCTGCCGCCCGGCCCGGTCGCCATCGGCACGCCGACCTGGAACACCGACGCGCACGTCCTCGACGCCGCCCTCGAGCCCGTCCCGCACGGCGTCGTCGGCGAGCTGTACCTGGCGGGCGCGCAACTGGCCCTCGGGTACCTCAACCGGCCCGGCCTCACCGCCGACCGGTTCGTGCCGTGCCCGTTCGGGGCGCCCGGCGAGCGCATGTACCGCACCGGCGACCTCGTCCGCAGGCGCGCCGACGGCGTCCTGGAGTACCTGGGCCGCGCCGACCAGCAGCTCAAGCTGCGCGGCATCCGCATCGAGCCCGCCGAGGTCGAGGCCGCGCTGCTGGCCCTGCCCGGGGTCAGCGCGGCCGTCGTCGTCGCCCACCAGGACGAGACCCCCGACGACGCCCGCCTCGTCGCGTACGTCGTCGGCGACCCCGGCCCGGCCGTGGACACGCTGCCGGCGGTGCTGCCCGCGCACCTGGTGCCGTCCGACGTGATCGCGGTCGACGCGATCCCGCTCACCGCCAACGGCAAGCTCGACCGCGCGGCCCTGCCCGCGCCGACCCGCCGCGAGCGCGGCTACGTCGCCCCGCGCACGCCCGCCGAGGAACTGGTCGCCGAGGTGTTCGCCGAGATCCTGGGCGTCGCCAAGGTCGGCGCGTTCGACCACTTCCTCGAACTCGGCGGCAACTCGCTGCGCGGCATGCGCGCCATGGCCCGCATCCGCGCCGAGGTCGAGGTCGACGTGCCCATGCGGGCGCTGTTCACCCACCCCGTCGTCGCCGACCTCGCCGCCGAGATCGACAAGGCCATCGCCGCCGAGGTCGCGGACCTGTCCGACGCCGAGGTGGCCGCGCTGCTCGCCGACCAGGAGGACCCGGCATGACCGTCGCCCCGGAGGCCCCGACCGCGGCGCCGCGGCCGCCGCGCTGCTGGCGAAGCGGCTGCGCAAGCGCGCGACCGCCCCGCCGCGCGCGGTGATCCCGCGCCGGCCGGAGGGGACCGCGCCGCCGCTGTCGTTCGCCCAGGAGCGGGTCTGGTTCATGGACCAGATCGCGCCGGGCGAGGCGGCGTACCACATCGCGGTGCCGCTGCGGGTCCGCGGACCGCTCGACGAGGCGACGCTGCGCCTGGCGCTCGCGTCGCTGACCGACCGGCACGAGGCGCTGCGCACCCGGTTCCCCGCCGACGCCGACGGCAAGCCCACGGCCGTCGTCGAGGACCGCGTCGCGGTGCCGCTGCGGCGCGCCACCGCCGCCGACGAGGCCGCCGCGCAGGCGCTCGTCGACCAGGCCGTGCTGGAGCCCTTCGACCTCGCCGCCGGGCCGCTGCTGCGCGCCCTGCTCATCGAGCTGTCCGAAGAGGACCACGTGCTGCTGCTGACCCAGCACCACATCGTCGGCGACGGCTGGTCGGTCGACGTGCTCCTGCGCGACCTCATCGCCTGCTACCACGGGCGGTCCGTGCCGGAGCTGCCCGTGCAGTACGGGGACTTCGCGCACTGGGAGTCGACCCGGCCCGCCGACGCGCAGCTCGCCTACTGGCGCGACCGGCTCGCCGGGATCGAGCCGCTGGACCTGCCGACCGACCGGCCCCGGCCCGCGACGCAGACCTACACCGGCGACTTCGTCGAGTTCACCGTCCCCGCCGAGACCGCGGACGCGCTGCGGGCGCTGGCGGCCGAGCACGGCGGCACGCTGTTCATGGTGCTGCTCGCGGCCTACCAGGTGCTGCTGTCGCGGCACAGCGGGCAGGACGACTTCGCCGTCGGCGTGTCCAGCGCGGGCCGCTCGGCGCCGGAGCTGGAGGACGTCGTCGGCATGTTCATCAACATGCTGCCGATGCGCGCCGACCTCGCCGACGACCCGACGTTCGCCGACCTGCTCGCCCGCACCAAGCGCGGCGTCCTCGACGCGTTCGAGCACGCCGAGGTCCCGTTCGCCAGGGTCGTGCAGGAACTCGGGGTGCCGCGCGACGTCAGCCGGTCCCCGGTGTTCCAGAGCATGTTCGTGCTCCAGAACTACGAGATGGGCCGCTTCACCGAGGACACCGCGGCCGACGCGGTCACCTTCGAGTGGACGCCGATGGAGCTGCGCGCCACCCGCTTCGACTTCGAGTTGCACGTGGTCGAGGTCGCCGAGGGCCTGTGGGGCAAGCTGGTCTACAACACCGACCTGTTCGACCGCGCCACGGTCGCGCTGATCGGCGAGCGCTGGACCGCCCTGGTCGCCGCCCTCGCCGCCGACCCGCACCGTCCCGTGTCCACAGTGGACATCCGGGCGGACGCGGACCGCGCGCTGGTGGAGCAGGCCAACGCCACCGCGGCCCCGTTCCCGCACACGACCCTGCACGCCCTGGTCGAGGAGCAGGTCGCCAGGACCCCGGGCGCGCCCGCGGTCACCTTCGAGGGCGCCACCCTGACCTACGCCGAGCTGAACGCGCGCGCCAACCGGATCGCGCACCGGCTCATCGCCCGCGGCGTCGGCCCGGAGACGCTGGTCGCGGTGTGCGCGAACCGGTCGCTGGAGCTGCCCGCGGCGCTGCTGGGCGTGCTCAAGACGGGCGCGGCGTACCTGCCGCTGGACCCGGAGTACCCGGCCGAGCGCCTCGCGTTCATGATCGCCGACGCGCAGGCCCCGGTCGTGCTCACCACCCGCGACCTCAAGGACACCGCGCCGAACGCGCTCGTCCTGGAGGACGACTTCGCCGACGGCCCCAGCCACGACCCGGGACCGCGCGCGACGCCGGACAACGCGGCGTACGTCATCTACACCTCGGGGTCGACCGGCAAGCCCAAGGGCGTGCCCAACACCCACCGCGGCATCGTCAACCGGCTCGACTGGATGCAGCGCGCCTACGGGCTCGACGCGGGCGACAGCGTCCTGCAGAAGACGCCGTTCGGGTTCGACGTGTCGGTGTGGGAGTTCTTCTGGCCGCTGCAGACCGGCGCCCGGCTCGTGCTCGCCAAGCCCGGCGGCCACAAGGACGCCGCCTACCTGCGCGACCTCATCACCGGCGAGGGCATCACCACCGCGCACTTCGTCCCGTCGATGCTGGGCGTGTTCCTCGGCGAGCCGGGGAGTGCCCGAGCCTGCGCCGGGTGATCTGCAGCGGCGAGGAACTGCCCCTGGCCGTCGCGCGCGACTTCACCGCCCGCTTCCCGCGCACCGACCTGCACAACCTGTACGGCCCGACGGAAGCGGCGATCGACGTCACCGCGTGGCACTGCGTCGACCTCGACGGTCGCACGTCGGTGCCGATCGGCGCGCCGATCTCCAACCTGCGCGTGCGCGTGCTGGACCGGCACGGCGTCGACACCCCGATCGGCGTCGCGGGCGAGCTGCACATCGGCGGCGTCGGCGTGGCCCGCGGCTACCACCGCAGGCCCGCGCTGACCGCGGAGAAGTTCGTCCCCGACCCCGACGAGCCCGGCGCCCGCCGCTACGCCACCGGCGACCTCGCCCGCTGGCGCCGCGACGGCACCGTCGAGTTCCTCGGCCGCCTCGACCACCAGGTCAAGCTCCGCGGCCTGCGCATCGAGCTGGGCGAGATCGAGTCCGCCCTGCGCGACCTGCCCGGCGTCACCGACGCCGCGGTCATCGTGCGCGACGACCGGCTCACCGCGTACCTCGTCGGCGGGGCCGACCACACCGAGGTCAAGGCGGCGCTGAAGAAGCGGCTCCCCGAGTACATGGTGCCCACGGCGATCATGGACCTCGACGCGCTCCCCTGACCCCCAACGGGAAGCTCGACCGCAAGGCGCTGCCCGCGCCGCAGGTCACCCGCAGCGGCGAACTGGTCGAGCCGCGGAATGACGTCGAGCGCGCGCTCGCCGCGATCTGGACCGAGGTGCTGAACCTGCCCGCGGTGGGCATCGACGACGACTTCTTCGACCTCGGCGGGCACTCGCTGCTGGCCACCCAGGTCGTCGCCCGGATCAGGAAGGTCAACGACGGCGGCAGGCCCGTCGGCGTGATGGACCTGTTCACCCACCGCACGATCCGCGACCTCGCCGCGTTCATGGCGAGCGCCGACACCGGGCAGCGCAGGCTCCTCTACGAGCTCACCAAGCCCGGCCGGGCCGCCGCGCTGACCTACGTCTGCGTGCCCTACGGCGGCGGCAGCGCCATCGTCTACCAGCCCCTCGCCGACGCCCTCCCGGACGACCACGCCCTGTTCAGCGTGGCCATCCCGGGCCACGACGTCGGCCTCGACGAGGCCGCGCTGCCCTTCGACGAGCTGACCACCCGCATCGCCGACGAGATCCGGGAGCGGGTCACCGGCCCGCTCGCGCTCTACGGCCACTGCGGCGTCGGCAGCGCCATCACCGCGGAGGTCGCGCGCAAGCTGGAAGCCGCCGACCGGGCCATCGAGGCCGTCTACATCGGCGCGATGTTCCCGTTCGCCCGGCCCAAGGGCCCGTTCGCCGCGGCCCGCACCAAGGTCGAGAAGCTGCGCTCGAACCGGCACTACGCGAGCTGGCTGAAGTCCATGGGCGTCGACACCGACGAGATCGACCCCGAGCAGGCCGACCGCATCATCAGCAACATGCGCGCCGACTCGCGCGCCGCGGAGGACTACTTCACCGACCTGCTCGACCGCCGCGCCGAGAAGCTGCGCGCCCCGGTCATCTCGATCGTCGGCTCCCAGGACCCGGTGACCGACTACTACGCCGAGCGCTACGCCGAGTGGCAGTTCCTGTCCGACACCCTCGGCCTGGTCGTGCTCGACGAGGCCGGGCACTTCTTCCTGAAGTACCGCGCCGACGAACTCGCCGAGATCGTCTCCCGCACGCACCCCGCCATCGCCGCGGAGGACACCGCGGAGCTGAGCGACCGCGGCGAGGACGCCCCGTGGGACCTGCGCGACTGGCAGCGCGTCGGCACCCGCGAGGCGTCGACCGTCCGCCCGAGCATGGGCCGCTTCCTCGCCGTCGCGCTGGGGCAGCTCATCGCGACGACCGGCGCGGCCCTGACCGCGTTCGCGCTGCCGATCTGGCTCTACACGCGCACGGGATCGGTCACCGACCTCGGGCTGCTGTGGGCGTTGGCGCTGCTGTGCGGCGTCATCATGCTGCCGATCGCGGGCGGCGTGATCGACCGCGTCGACCGGCGGCGGGTGATGCTCGCGGCCAGCACGGCGTCGGGCGCCGTCCAGCTCACGCTGGCGGGTCTGCTGTGGACGGAGAGCATCCAGCTCTGGCACATCTACATCCTCGTGTCGCTGAGCCAAGTCGCGGCGTCGTTCCAACGGCTGGCGTTCCAATCGGCGGTGCCGCAGCTGGTGCCCAAGCGGTACCTCGGGCACGCCATGGGCATCGCGCAGCTCTCCAGCGGGTTCGCGCTGCTGCTCATGCCGATCCTCGCGGCGGGCCTGCTCGCCCAGATCGGCCTGCGCGGCATCGTGCTCATCGACGTCGCCGGGTACGTGCTGGCCATCGCCACGCTGCTGCTCGTCCGCTTCCCCGACCTGCTCGGCTGGCGTCCCCGCGAGCCGCTGGCCACCGCGATCCTCAACGGCCTGCGCTACTCGTGGCGGCACCGCGGCTTCCGCCTCATGCTCGGCTACTTCGCCCTGGGCAACGTCTTCCTGGCCCCCGCGCTGGTGCTGACGACCCCGCTGGTCCTCGCGTTCGGCGACATCGCCGACGTCGCCACGGTCGCCCTCGCCGAAGCCGTCGGCGCGCTCACCGGCGGCCTGGCGATGGCCGTCTGGGGCGGGCCGCGCAAGCGCCGCATGATCGGCGTCCTGTGCTTCAACCTCGGCACCGCCGCGGGCTGCCTCGCCATCGGCGTGCACCCGTCGGTCGTCGCGGTCGGCGCGGGCGTGTTCCTCATGGCCATGTCGATGGCGCTCGCCCAGGGCGTGTACTCGACGATCGTGCAGGTCAAGGTGCCCCAGCGGTTCCACGGCCGGGTGTTCGCGATCAACCAGACGCTGTCCTGGTCGACCCTGCCGATCGGCTTCGCCCTGCTCGCCCCGCTCGCCACCGCGGCCTTCGAGCCGATGCTGGCCCCCGGCGGCGCGCTGGCGGACACCGTGGGGTCCGTCATCGGCACCGGCGAGGGCCGCGGCATCGGCTTCGCGTACGTCGTCTTCGGCGTCCTCCTGGCCGTCGTGACGGCGGGCGGCTGGGCCGTCCGGACGCTCCGCCGGTTCGACACGGAGGTCCCGGACTCGCTCCCGGACGACCTCGTCGGGGCCCAGGAACGTGCCAATCGGCTCGCCCGTCACCGGTCCGTTACTATGACCGATTTGTCACCGGAAGATGACGCAGCAGGTCAAGGACGTGACACGGAGTCAGAGGTTGTCGTGAGATAACGCACAGATCACGGCACTGGCTTGATCTGGTCCCCGTCATCGGAGTGAATACGCCCATGGGTAGACACCGCCTCGCCGACGTGGAGGGCCGAAGTCTTCGGTCCCTCTTCTCCGGCCGCCGCCGTAGTGACGACCTGATGTCCCGCAGCTTCCGCGACTGCCGCTCCTGCGGCGCCGAGGTCTACGTCCTCGCGGAGGACTGCCGCGACTGCGGCCACCGGGTGGAACTCCGCGCGAGCTGACCGCCGCCGCAGTCCCACCGCGAACCCCGTCACCACCAGCGCGAACCCGAAAGCACCCGTCCCCACCCCGATCCACAGCGCCGCAGGCGGCCCGGACCCCTCCGGAGCCGCCTGCGGCGTTTTCGACACCAACCGCACCGTGTGCCGGGCCGGGTGGTCCGCCGCCCCGCTGAACGCCGCGGTCTGGTCCCGGTACCCCACCGCGCTGACGTCGACGGTCAGCCTCCCCGCCGGGATGGGACCCCAGGTGGTCTGCGCGAACCGGTACCGCCCCCGGTCGTCGGTGTGCGTGTCGCCCACCTGCCCGTCCCACTCGCTGTGCAGGTGAACTCCGCGGGTCTGTCCCCGGCCACTTCGACCGGGGGCGACCGGATCGACGGACAGGGAAACCGGGTCGTCCTCCTGGGCCGCCGCGGACGTCGCGGAAAGCGTTAACAGGACAGCCGACAATGCTGTGACAAATATGCGCAGGACTTTTCTCCCCAGGTGCGATTTGAGGATTCGTGGTCGCGCGCGATCGGTACAGACGGAGTGGCCCCGCCCACTTCGGTAGCGCGAACGAGCGTTAACCGCGCGATACTGCTCGGTAACCCTTGCCCGTCTCGTAGGGAGCACGCATGGCCCGCCTGGCTCAGACCGCCGGTCTCACCGACGTCCAGCAGGAGATCCTGTCCACGGTCAAGGACTTCGTGGACAAGGAGATCATCCCGCACGCGCAGGCGCTGGAGCACGCCGACGAGTACCCGGCCGACATCGTGGCGGGCATGAAGGAGATGGGGCTGTTCGGCCTCACCATCCCCGAGGAGTACGGCGGCCTCGGCGAGTCCCTGCTGACCTACGCGCTGGTCGTCGAGCAGATCGCCCGCGGGTGGATGAGCGTTTCCGGCGTCATCAACACGCACTTCATCGTCGCGCACATGCTCAAGCAGCACGGCACCGACGAGCAGAAGGCGCACTACCTGCCGAAGATGGCCACCGGCGAGATCCGCGGCTCCTTCTCCATGTCCGAGCCCGACCTGGGCTCCGACGTGGCCGCGATCAAGACCCGCGCCCGCCGCGACGGCGACGACTACGTTATCGACGGCGCGAAGATGTGGCTGACCAACGGCGGCTCGTCCAACCTGATCGCGCTGCTGGTCAAGACCGACGAGGGCGCCGACAAGGCGCACCAGAACCTCACCACGTTCCTGGTCGACAAGCCCGAGGGCTTCGGCGAGGTCGCGCCCGGCCTCACCATCCCCGGCAAGATCGACAAGATGGGCTACAAGGGCGTCGACACCACCGAGGCCGTGTTCGACGGCTTCCGCATCGGCGCCGACAAGGTCCTCGGCAACGCCCCCGGCAAGGGCTTCTCGTACATGATGGACGGCGTCGAGGTCGGCCGCGTCAACGTCGCCGCCCGCGCCTGCGGCATCGCGATCCGCGCGTTCGAGCTGGCCGTCGAGTACGCCCAGCAGCGGCGCACCTTCGGCAAGCCGATCGCCGAGCACCAGGCCATCGCGTTCAAGCTCGCCGAGATGGCCACCAAGGTCGAGGCCGCCCACCTGATGATGGTCAACGCCGCCCGGCTCAAGGACTCCGGCCAGCGCAACGACGTCGAGGCGGGCATGGCCAAGCTGATCGCGTCCGAGTACTGCGCCGAGGTGACCCAGGAGTCGTTCCGCATCCACGGCGGCTACGGCTACTCCAAGGAGTACGAGATCGAGCGCCTCATGCGCGAGGCCCCGTTCCTGCTCATCGGCGAGGGCACCAGCGAGATCCAGAAGACGATCATCTCCCGCGGCCTGCTGCGCGAGTACAAGTCGCGCGGGTAGGCAACGCGCCCGGCCCGGGCGGGCACATCCGGGTATGACGACCGATGGCGAGCTGTGGGCGGCCGGGAGCCCGGCCGCCTTCGCCGTGCTGTTCGACCGGCACGCGAAGGCGGTCTACAACCACTGCTTCCGGCTGACCGCGTCCTGGGCGGCTGCCGAGGACCACACGCAGAGCACCTTCCTGCTGGCCTGGCGCAAGCGGGCCCAGGTGGTGCTGCAACGGGACTCGCTGCTGCCCTGGCTGCTCGCCGCCGCCACCAACGTGGTGCGCTCCGACCGGCGCTCGCTCGCGCGCAGGCTCCGCCTCGCCGAGCGCGCCCCGGGCGACGCCGCCGTGCCCGACCACGCCGACGACGTCGCCGGGCGCGTCGACGACCAGCGCCGCATGGCCGCGGTGCTGGCCGCCGTGGGCAAGCTGCCCCGCGCCCAGCGCGAGGCCGTGGCGCTGTGCCTGTGGTCGGGGGTGTCGTACGCCGACGCCGCCGCGGTCCTGGGCATCGCGGAGGGCAGCGTCCGCGCGCGGGTCAGCAAGGCCCGCGCGGCGCTGGGCGCGCTGCTCGCGGAGCCGGTCGTCCCCGAGCTGGCCACCGAGGAGACCCGATGACGTCCGTGCCGCCGCCCCGCGACCTGCCCCCGCTCCGCCGCGCCCGCATGCGCGCGGAGGTCTTGCGCGCCGTCGAGGCGCCCGCACCCCGCCGCCGCCTCGTGCCGGTGGCCGCCGCCGCGGGCGTCGCCGCCCTGGTCATCGGTGGTGCGTGGGCGCTCATCCCCGACCAGCCCACCCTCGCCCCGCCCGCCGCGCCGCCGGTGGCCGCGACCTCCACGACCGGCCCGACGCCGCCCGCGTCGCCGTTCCCCGGGCTCGCCCCCGCCGAGGTCGCCGAGATCGAGCGCAAGTGCGCCACCGTCGCGTTCGGCGACGGCTCCGCGCCGCCGACCCCCGGCATCACCGACACCCCCGGCACGCTCAAGCTCCGCAACGTCCTCACCGACGACGTGGGCACGGTCTACCTGGTCGTCGGGGAGCACATGATGATCCCGTGCGTGATCGGGTCCACGGTCAACGGCGCCATCGGCGGGTTCGACGACGTCCCGATCGGGACCGTCACCCTCGACCTGGCCACCGCGAGCGCGGGCGCGGCGCCCGACGTGCCCGGCGTCCGGGTCGTCGCGGGCCGGGTGTCGCCGGAGGTCGCGCGGGTCTCGGTGACCAGCGACGGCCGCACCGCCGACGCCGCCGTCGCCAACGGCACCTACGTCGTCCGGTTCGCCTTCCCGCCGTCCGCCGAGATCCCCCGGATCGCCGACGTCCGGGTCACCGCGTACAACGCCGCGGGCGATCAGGTGGGCAGCGTCATCACGTGATCGGTGTCGGGTTCGCACCGGTCGTGCCCTATTGGCACTATGGGGGCATGACCGGTGCGTTCTCCGGCTCTGGGCGGAACCAGGGCCTCCCCAAGGTCCCGACGCCGCCCACCGGCTGGCCCATCGGGTCCTACGCCACCTACCAGGAGGCCCACCGCGCGGTGGAGCACCTGGCGGGCAACGAGTTCCCGGTCGAGGAAGTGACCATCGTCGGCGTCGACGTCATGCTGGTCGAGCGGGTGATCGGGCGGCTGAGCTGGCCCAAGGTGCTGGGCACAGGCGCGCTGTCCGGGGCGTGGTTCGGCCTGTTCGTCGGCCTGCTGCTCGGGCTGTTCAGCGCCCAGCAGGCGTCGTTCGCGCCGATCCTGGTCGGGCTGTCGGCGGGCGTGGTGTTCGGGCTGGTGTTCGCCGCGGTCGGCTACGCCAGCACCCGCAGCCGCGACTTCGCCTCCGCGACGCAGCTCGTCGCGGGCCGCTACGACGTGCTGGCCCAGCCCCGCAACGCCGAGCGCGGCCGCGACCTGCTCGCCAAACTGGCGATGCGCCCGAGCTAGCCCGATCGGAGCAGCGCGCCCCGTCGAATTGCGGACCGTGATCACCGGTTCTACGTTCGGGTGACCGGTGCGCGCGAGTTCCCGGGTGCACCGGCGGCACGTCGCGGTGCACGCCTCCCCGACGTGTCCGTCGGAAGGAGGCAGGGCGATGACACATCCCCCGGCCGCCGCCTCCCCGGTCCTCGCCGCGGCGGTGCTGGCGGGAACGGCCGCGTGCGGGACCGGCGGCGGTCCGCTCACCATCAACGTGTACTACTCCACCGAGGAGAACTTCGACAAGGTCGTCGCCCGGTGCACCGAGGAGGCGGGCGGACGCTACCGAATCGCGCTCAACACCCTGCCCCGCGAGGCCGACGGGCAGCGCGAGCAGATGGTCCGCAGGCTCGCCGCGGGTGACACCGACATGGACGTCCTCGGCCTCGACGTCACCTGGGTCGCCGAGTTCGCCGAGGCGGGCTGGATCGAGGAGTGGACCGGGGCCGACAAGGCCGACGTCGAGGACGGCACGCTGCGCGGTCCACTGGAGACGGCGAGCTGGGAGGGCAAGCTCTACGCCGCGCCGAAGAACACCAACGTCCAGCTCCTCTGGTACCGCGAGGACCTCACGCCGACCCCGCCCAAGTCGTGGTCGGAGATGCTGGAGATGGCCGACCGGCTGCGCGCCGAGGGCAAGCCCAGCACCGTCCTCATGACCGGCGCCCAGTACGAGGGCCTGGTCGTGCAGTTCACCACCCTGGTCGGGGGCGCGGGCGGGAAGATCCTCTCCGAGGACGGCACGCGCGCGGTGTTCGACGACGGCGCGGTGCGCGCGCTGGAAGCCCTGCGCGCGCTGGCGACGTCGCCGGTGGCCAGCCCGTCGCTGTCGAACCAGAAGGAAGACGACATCCGCCTGGCGTTCCAGAACGGCCAGGCCGCGTTCCAGCTCAACTGGCCCTTCGTCTACGCCGCGATGACCGAGGGCAACCCGGACCTGGCCAAGACGCTGCGCTGGGCGCCGTACCCGGCGATCGACCCGGCCAACACCGGGACCGCCACCATCGGCGGGTTCAACCTCGCCGTCAGCGCGTACTCCGAGCACAAGGCGGAGGCGTTCGAGGCGGCGAAGTGCCTGCGCAGCGCGGAGAGCCAGAAGTTCTCCGCGATCAACTCCGGGGTCCCGCCGACCATCGAGTCGGTCTACGACGACCCGGAGATGGCCGAGCCGTACCCGATGCGCGACGCGATCCGCGAGGAGCTGAAGAAGGCCGCGGTCCGGCCGCTGACCCCGGCGTACCAGAACGTGTCCACGCTCATCTCCACGATCCTGTCGCCGCCGAGCGCGATCGACCCGAAGGCCACGGCCGACCGGCTGCGCAGCGAGGTGCAGGACGCGCTCGACTCGAAGGGAGTGCTGCCGTGAGCACCGCCGCACCGCCGAAACCGGCGAAGACCGCGGTGAGCGAGGGCAAGCGGGCCGAGCGCAAGCTGGGCTGGCTGCTCTGCGCGCCCGCCGCGCTGGTCATGGTCGCCGTCACCGGCTACCCGATCGCGTACTCGATCTGGCTGTCGCTCCAGCGCTACGACCTGCGCTTCCCGGACCAGGTCGAGTTCATCGGGTTCGACAACTACGTCACCGTGCTGTCCAATTCGTACTGGTGGAACGCGTTCTTCGTGACCACGGTGATCACGGTCATCTCGGTGGCGATCGAGCTGGTGCTGGGCATGGCGCTGGCGTTGATCATGCACCGCACATTGGTCGCGCGGGGGTTGGTGCGCACGGTCGCGCTGATCCCGTACGGCATCGTCACCGTCGTGGCGGCGTTCTCCTGGCGCTACGCGTGGACCCAGGACACCGGCTACCTCGCCGAGCTGGTCGCGCCCGACACAGCGCTGCTGACCGAGCGGGTGCCCGCCCTGGCCATCATCATCCTGGCCGAGGTGTGGAAGACGGTGCCGTTCATGGCGCTGCTGCTCATGGCGGGTCTGGCCCTGGTGCCGGAGGACCTGCTCAAGGCGGCGTCGATGGACGGGGCGTCGGCGTGGCAGCGGTTCACCAAGGTGATGCTGCCGGTGATGAAGCCCGCGATCCTCGTCGCGCTGCTGTTCCGCACGCTCGACGCGTTCCGCATCTTCGACAACATCTTCGTGCTGACCAGCGGCGCGCAGGAGACCGGGTCGGTGTCGATGCAGACCTACAACAACCTCATCAAAGGGTTGAACCTGGGCATCGGCTCCACCATGTCGGTGCTGATCTTCCTGGCCGTCGCGCTGATCGCGTTCCTGTTCGTCAAGGTGTTCGGGACCGCCGCGCCGGGCAGCGACCCCGGGGAGGCGCTGATGGCCGCCACGACCGGGTCCAAGACCCGCTGGGCGCTGCTCGACATCGTCGTCGTCGTGTACGCGCTGGTGCCGGTGCTGTGGATCGTCTCGCTGTCGTTCAAGACCAAGGAGACGCTGACCGACGGCAACTTCATCCCGCGCTCGTGGACGCTGCAGAACTACGCCGACATCTTCAGCACCACGGAGTTCCTGCGCGCGCTGGTCAACTCCATCGGCATCGCGGTGATCTCGACGCTGATCGCGGTGGTGCTGGGCACGATGGCCGCGTACGCCATCGCGCGGCTGGAGTTCCCCGGCAAGCGCGCGCTGGTCGGGGTGTCGCTGCTGATCGCGATGTTCCCGCAGGTGTCGCTGGTGTCGCCGCTGTTCGAGATGGAGCGGTCGCTGGGCCTGTTCGACACGTGGCCCGGCCTGATCCTGCCGTACATCACCTTCGCGCTGCCGCTGGCGATCTACACGCTGTCGGCGTTCTTCCGCGAGATCCCGTGGGAGCTGGAGAAGGCCGCGAAGATGGACGGCGCGACGCCCGCGCAGGCGTTCCGCCGCGTCATCGCCCCGCTCGCCGCGCCCGGCGTCTTCACCACGGCGATCCTGGTGTTCATCTTCTGCTGGAACGACTTCCTGTTCGCGATCTCCCTGACGTCGACCGAGTCGTCGCGCACGGTGCCCGCGGCCCTGTCGTTCTTCACGGGGTCCTCCCAGTTCGAGGACCCGACCGGGACGATCTCCGCCGCGGCGGTGGTCATCACCATCCCGATCATCGTGTTCGTGTTGTTCTTCCAGCGTCGCATCGTCGCGGGGCTGACGTCCGGCGCCGTGAAGGGCTGAGGGATATGGCAGAGATCATCCTCGACAAGGTCACCAAGCGCTACCCGGACGGCGCTCTCGCGGTGTCCGATGTGGACCTCACCATCGCCGACGGCGAGTTCATCATCCTGGTGGGCCCGTCGGGCTGCGGGAAGTCCACCACCCTCAACATGATCGCCGGCCTGGAGGACATCACCTCGGGCGAACTCCGCATCGACGGCCAACGCGTCAACGAACGCGCCCCCAAGGACCGCGACATCGCCATGGTGTTCCAGTCCTACGCCCTCTACCCGCACATGACCGTCCGCGAGAACATGGCCTTCCCGCTGCGCCTGGCCCGCGTGGACGACCGAACCGTACGCGCGAAGGTCGACGAGGCCGCCCAGATCCTCGACCTGTCCCAACACCTCGACCGCCGCCCCTCCAACCTCTCCGGCGGCCAACGCCAACGCGTCGCGATGGGCCGGGCCATCGTCCGCAACCCCAAGGCGTTCCTCATGGACGAGCCCCTGTCCAACCTGGACGCCAAACTCCGCGTGCAGATGCGCACATCGGTCTCGAAGATCCAGAAGAAGCTGGGGACGACCACGGTCTACGTCACCCACGACCAAACCGAGGCCATGACCCTGGGCGACCGGGTCGTGGTCATGCGCGGCGGCCTGGTCCAGCAGATCGGCTCCCCCAATTCCTCTACGAGCAACCCCTGAACCTCTTCGTGGCAGGCTTCATCGGCTCCCCGTCGATGAACTTCGTCCCCGCCCGGTTGGAAAACAGCAGCATCACAAGCCCTCTCGGCACCTTCCGCCTGACCGACCGCATCCGCACCCTCCTGGAAGACGCCAACGCCCCCGCGAAGTGATCATGGGCCTCCGCCCCGAACACTTCGAGGACGCCACCCTCCTGGACGACTCCGCAACACAGGGCGGCTGCACCTTCACCTCCACCGTCGACGTCCTGGAGTCCATGGGCTCGGACAAGTTCGCCTACTTCACCTTGGAAGGCGAAACAGCCACCTCAGCCGAACTGGACGAACTGGCCGCCGACGCGGGCTCAGCCGAACTGACCGCCGACGGCACCCAAATCGTCACCCGCCTCTCCGCCTCCTCCCAAGCCAAGGAAGGCGCAGACGCCCAAATCTGGTTCGACACCGACAAGATCCACCTCTTCGACCCAGCCACCGGCCGCAACTTCACGTACACCGAGTAACCCACCCGCCAGTCGGGCCCAGCACCCCCAACCGCTGGGCCCGACCAGCCACCACCCCGCCTGCCTGCCCGCCGCCCGCCTGCCTGCCCCTCCCTGCCGCCAGCTCGTCCCACCCGCCTGCCTGCCCGCCTGCCTGCCTGCCCGCCCGCCTGCCTGCCTGCCCGCCTGCCTGTCCGCCTGCCTGCCCCTCCCTGCCGCCAGCTTGTTCCACCCGCCTGCCTGCCCGCCTGCCTGTCCGCCTGTCCGCCTGTCCGCCTGCCTGCCCCTCCCTGCCGCCAGCTTGTTCCACCCGCCTGCCTGTCCGCCTGCCTGCCTGCCCGCCCGCCCGCCTGCCTGCCCGCCTGCCTGCCCGCCCGCCTGCCCGCCCGCCTGCCTGCCCGCCTGCCTGCCCGCCTGTCCGCCTGCCTGCCCCTCCCTGCCGCCAGCTTGTTCCGCCCGCCTGCCTGCCCGCCTGCCTGCCCGCCTGTCCGCCTGCCTGCCCCTCCCTGCCGCCAGCTTGTTCCGCCCGCCTGCCTGCCCGCCTGCCTGCCCGCCTGTCCGCCTGCCTGCCCCTCCCTGCCGCCAGCTCGTCCCGCCCGCCCGCCCGCCTGCCTGCCCGCCTGTCTGCCTGCGCGGTCGCCGGGCCCGCCCGGCTCCTCCGTCCATTCGCCAAACCCGGCCCCTCCCCGCGTTTTCCCACGTCACCCGCCTGTGGATAACTTCCGCGCCGCTCCTGCCCAACCCGGCAACCTGGACCAGGAGACGCCCCGGCAGGCGGGGCGTCCCGGAACCGAGGAGTGGCTGTGAAGGCTTTCGCGATCGCCGTGCTGTCCGTGCTGGGGCTGGCTTTCCTGGTGGCGCCCGCGTCGGCGTCGACCGGGTGTGACGCCGGGGAGATGTGCCTGTGGTCGGGGACGCACTACGGCGGATCACCCGTCGTCCTGAGCCTGGCCGACACGAACCCGGGGAGTGCGTGCTGCTCGACGAGGAAGGGCGGTCGTTCGTCAACCGGCTGAGCCGGCCCGTGACCGTCTACCAGAGCCCCGAGTGCGCGACCGAGGGCGAGTTCGACACCTACCCCGGCAAGGGCACGTACGTGCCGTGCGCGCCGTTCGTCGTGAGGGCGGTGCAGATCTGGTCGTACTAGAGGCCGATGCGGCGGGGCAGGCGCGGTCCCTCGCGGATCGCGGTGATGACGTCGTCGTCCCAGCGGTGTGAGCGGATGATGCGGTAGCGCTCGGCGATGACCCACAGGTACGCCTCGGCCTCGGTCTGGGTGTCGATCATCCCGGCCTGCCGGACCATGGTGACCACGGGCACGAACTCTTCGGCGTACCACCGGCGCGCGACGGTGGCGCGGTCGATGAACGCGCCCTCGTCCTGCATCAGCCGGAAGCCCCAGGCCTCGACGGCCTCGCTCAGCTCGGAGTACTCCCACGCGTCGGTCAGCCGGATGGCCGCGCGGGCGGCGCCGGTGAGCGGGACGCGTTCGAGGAACAGGCGGCGGTAGTCCTTGACGATCAGGTCGCCCCGGTGGCGAATCCCTTCCGCGGAGAGGCGGGTGATGATCTCGGTGACGTAGGCGTCGATCGTGCGCAGGTTCATCGCGTGCGCGACGGAGACGCGGTGGTGGCCGTCGATGACGAAGTGGAGGTCGCCGACGCGGTAGACCTCGATCGGCGGGATGGCCTCGCCGCGGCGCTGCGCCAGCGCGAGCCGCTCCCAGCGGGCGCGGGCGCGGCCGGAGGTGGGGCGGAACCGGCGGTCGAAGTCGCGGGTGCGGTCGACGCTGCCCACGACCGAGTCGACGTCGATGAGCTGCAGGCCGAGCCTGCGCTCGCCGGTGCGGCCGAGCGCGGCCACGACCTCGTCGAACGGCAGCATGATGTTGACGTCGTCGGGTTCGCGGCGCAGCCACTGGCCGAGCCGGGCGAGCACCTGGCGCCTGCGCATGCGCAGGAAGTCGTTCTCGGCGTCCGCCTGGGGGAAGCCGGTGTCACGGGGCATGGGCCGCCTCCGGGATATCCAGGATCCGGTAGCCGACAGTGTTGATGACTCGGGTGTCGCCCAGGTTGCGGTCGGGTACGGGCTCGCCGTGCGGGTGGATGTGGCCGTGCACGAGGAACCGCGGCCGCAGCTTGTGCACCGCCGTGTGCAGGCAGTCGAAGCCGCGGTGCGCCGGGTCCTCGCGGTCGCCGACGCCGCGCGGTGGGGAGTGGGTGAGCAGCACGTCCACGCCCCGGCCGTCGCGGAGCCTGCGCACGGCCGCGCGCCTGCGCAGCGCGCGGGCGCGGCGGGCCATCTGGCGCTCGGTCCACTGGTTGGGGCCGCGGTTGTACCGGATGGAGCCGCCGAGCCCGGCGATGCGCAGCCCGGCGACGTCGGTGACCCGCACGTCGGCGTTGACCGCGCCCGCCGGGCCCGGCCACTCGGCGGGCAGGCCGTCGCGCGTCCACAGGCCGCCGCCGGACCGGTCGTAGCCGGACAGGTCGGCGTCGTGGTTGCCGGGCACGAACACGCACGGCCGGTCGAGCGCGTCGACGAGGAACTCGAGGTAGTCGAAGGGCAGGTCACCGGCGGCCAGCACCAGGTCGACCCGGTGCCTGCGCACCTGGTCGGTCCACAACTGGTCGACCACCTCGTCGGACACCGCGAGCACCTTCGGCACCGGTCGAGCGTACGTCGGCGGGGGCGGGCGCGCGGGTCCCGAGGAAGGGGAGGCACGAGGGAACGATTTGGTGCCGCGCGCGCGTCTCACCGGCTAGCGTGATCGTCGAAAGCGATCGTCTGCCGCCATCGAGGGGAGATCGGGCGATGGGCGCGGGTAGCGCGGACCGGTATGTCGTCGGCGGGGTGAACTGGGAGTCGTACACGCTAGAAGCCCTGATCGCCATGGTCGCCGACAACGCCAGCCCGGCCCAACTGGTCCAGTTGGCCGACGACTGGCGCCAAGCGGGCAGCGAGGTAAGCGACTCCGCCGCCGTGTTGGAAACCGCCCTCGCCCAACTCATGGAGTTCTGGTCCGGCACCGCCGCCGAACAGGCCCGCGAGGACGTCGCCGCCAACGCCCAATGGCTGGCCGACCTGGGCGACACCGCCCACCAGATCGGCGACCCCATCCAAGAGGCCGCAGGCGCCCTCAAGGCCGCCCAAGACGCCATGCCCGCCCTCCCACCCCCACTGAGGTCCACCCGGCCCGCTCCGTGGACGGCGCCGACCTGGCCCTGGACACCGGCGGCCCCCTCGCTGCCGCCATCTCCGGCACGGCCACCGGCGCCGAGAGCGCCTTCGCCGCCGAACAGGAACAAGCCCGCCTGAAGGCCGCCGCCGTCGACGCCATGCGCCGCTTCGAAGGCGCCGCCATCGGCATCGACGAGGCCACCCCCGCCTTCACCCCCCAATCCGCGGGCACCCCCACCCTGCCGCCCACCCCCCACGAACGCCCCCCGGCCGAAACCCCGCGCCACCCCACCCCCTACCCCCCACCACCCCCGAACGCTGGAACGACCTCACCACCGGCGGCTCCACCACCACGGCCTCCGGCTCCACCGACGGAGCCCGCCCCGGCACCCCCACCAGCACCCCCGCCCTCCCCGCCACCGGCTTCGGCGGCGGCGCAACAGGCCTGACGGAAGGCAACGTCGGCGCCCGCCCCCTCCAGCCCGGCCCCGCGGTAGGCCTGACCGACACCTTCAACCCCAACAGCCGCCCCGCCACCCCCTCGCGGCCACCACCGGCACCCCCACCACCGGAGCGGGCGGCATGCCCATGGGCGGCGCAGGCATGGGAGCGGGCGCGGGCTCAGCGGGCGAAGGCGCCGAACACCGCAGGCGCTACCCGTACGACGCCGAAAACCCGTTCGCCAACGACCAGAAGGCGTCGCCGCCCGTGATCGGGCTCTAGGGGGACACGCACATGCCCGACCGCACCCACCCCACCGAACCCGCCTGGCCCACCCCCGAACAGGCGGCCCCCTACAGCACCCACGCCTTCCCCCTCCCCACCCAACCCCCCACCCCCGACATGCCCCCACAACCACCCGTCAGCATCGGCGACACCCTCAACCCACCCGACCCCACACCTCCGAGCGACCCCACCGCAGGCAACCCGCCCGCAGGCGGGCCAGGCGCCCCTCCCTCCGCAGGCGCACCCGACGCAGGCCAGCCCGGCCCGGGCGACCCGCTCCCCGGCCACCCGGGCGGCGGCCAGCCAGGCACCGGGCAGCCCCCGCAGGCCAGCCGGGCGGGGACCTCGGCGTTGCGCCGGTGACCGGCCAGCCGGTCGCCGGTCAGCCGGGTTGGGGCCAGCCAGGTGCTGGTGGGCCAGCTTCGGGCCAGCCTGCGTCTGGTCAGCCAGGCCATGGTGAGGCCGGAGCTGGCCAGCCGACCGCCGGTCAGCCGGGTTGGGGCCAGCCGGGCGGTGGTGAGCCAGGTTCGGGCCAACCAGCCAGCGGTCAGCCGGGGGCTGGTGGGCCGAGTTCGGCCAGCCTGCCGCTGGTCAGCCAGGCCACGGTGAAGCGGGTTCGGGCCAACCGGGTGTTGGTGGTCCAGGTTCGGGGCAGCCTGCGGCCGGTCAGCCGGGCCACGGTGAGCCGGGTGCCAGCCAGCCGGGCAGTGGTCAGCCAGGTGCTGGCGAGCCGGGTTCCGGGCAGCCGGTGGCTGGTCAGCCTGGCGTTGGTGAGCCAGGCGGCGGTCAGCCGGGCGTTGGTGGGCCGGGTTCCGGGCAGCCGGTGGCTGGGCAGCCGAGCGTTGGGCAGCCGGGTGCGGGTCTGCCGGGGGCTGGCGGTCCTGGCAATGGGCAGCCGGGTGCCACGCCGCCTGTGGCTGGTGGGCCGTCCACCGCGCCTGGGGTTGGTCAGCCCGGGTCGGGGCAGCCGGGTGCTACACCGCCTGCCGGTGGCGGTGGCGGCCCCAGCACCGCGCCGGGTGGGTCTCAGCCCGGTGGGGCTCCCGACGAGAAGCCCGGCTCCTGGGACGGCGCCGAGAAGCCTGCCCAGACCGGTTCCGGCAGTTCTCGCGGCCGCTGGGATGTCGATCTCGAGCGGCTTCAGGAGTTCTCCGCCGCCGTCACCTCCGCGCGTATGGGGCTCGTGGCCGTCCAGACCCTCGTCAGTCAGATGCAGGGGGACGCCTACACGCCCAAGCTCGGGACCAGTCCGGTCGGGCAGCAGCTCGCCAAGAAGTTCGACGATCGGCTCAACAGCGAGCACGGGCTCAGGACGCTGCTCGGTGAGGCGGTCCGGCGCATGGACGAGTTCATCAACAGCGCCGAAGCCGTTCGGGACGCCTACGCCGAGGCCGAGGACGCCGCCGAGGCCGCGCTCAAGAAGACCGGGATGGGCTGATGCAGCGGATCGCGGTCCTGCACCCCGAAGAGGTCGACCTCCTCTGCGCCTTCGCGGGCGTCCCCGCGCCGTTCCCCATCAAGATCCGCTCCCGCGGCGCCACCGACGAAGAGCGGCGTGCTGGCTTCGCGCAGGCGCGGAGCAGGCTCCAAGCGCGGGGACTCGCGGGGCATGAGGGGCCGCGCGGGGTCGCGGCGGACTTCGTGCACCTCCTGCGGCAAGGCGGTGGTGCGCTCGACATCGTCGTCGCGCAGCGGGGCAAGGCGTCGGGGGCCGTGGTGCTGGCGCACCGGGGGACGCGGTGCTCGTCGAGCAGGACATGGATCGGACCAACGGGGCTGTGCGGATCATGGCGCTCGGGGTGCACGACGCCGTCGACGGGTTGTTGCGGCACGTGCCCGAGCACGTCGTGCCCATGGCGGCGCCGTTCAGCGTGCCGCGGGAGGCGTTGAACCGGGTGCACAAGGCGATCATGGGGGCGGAGCGGCTCAGCGCGGACGACCTCGACCGGCTGCGGGCGGCGCACGGGCTCGACGACCAGGTCGCGCGGCGGATGGTCACGCACCTGCAGCCCGTGCTCGGCAACGGGCAGGCGGGAGTGGCCGTGCGGCGGGGGCAGGCCGCGGAGTGGGTGCGGTCGGGCGACGAACTGCGGTGGTTGGACTCGGCGCGGGGGCGGTTCCGGCTCGGGGACGGGGAGTGGATGAGCGTGAACCCCATCGGGCCGGAGGAACTGCGCGCCGAGGTGCGGGCTTTGGCCGGTGAACTCTGGTGAGCGCGACAACATCCGCTACCGTGATGGTCGGAACCGAGGGTCGAGGGGCTGGACATGATCGGGGACGTCGAGCAGCTCGTGCGGCGGCTCCGCGAGTCCGCCGAGCGGGCGCGGGCGGCGGCTGAGCAGGAGCGGCGGAACAGGCGGCGGGACAACGACCGCTGGGTGACCGGCGGCGTGCACTGGAACGGCTACAGCCTCAAGGCGCTGCAGCGGATGGTCGGCCAGAACGCCAACGCCAACCAGCTCGACATGCTCGCCGACCAGTGGGCCGCGCACGGCGACAAGATCGGGCAGGGCTCCCGCGACCTCGGGCGCTCGCTGTCCCGGCTCCTCCAGTACTGGTCGGGCGCCGCCGCCGAGGGCGCGCACGCCGCCGTCACCCGCAACGCGGCGTGGCTGGCCGAGACCGCGGCGACCGCGTCGGCGATGGCGCGGCCGATCGAGGACGCGGGCGGGGCGCTGCGGTCGGCGCAGAGCACCATGCCCGGCGGGTCCCCCAGCAGCCCGTGGTACGCCACGGTGGGCGGGGAGCGGCCGCGGGCATGGCGATCGGCGGTCCCATCGGCGCGGCGTTCGGGGCCGCGATCGGTGGGATCGCCAGCGCCTTCGGCTTCGGCAGCAACAAGAAGAAGATGAAGCGCAAGGCCGTGCAGACGATGCAGCGCTACGAGACCGCGCTGCTCGGCGTCGACGGCACCACCCCGCAGTTCAACGCCCCCTCCGACGGCGTGGACCCCGGCACCGACCCGGTCCACGGGACGCCGCCGGGCACCGGCGCCCCCGGACCTGGGGTGCCGCCGCCGAGCGGGAGCCTGCCGCCCGACCTGGGCAGCGGACCCCGCGTGCCCCCGCCGATGCCGACGCCGGACCTGGGCACCACGCCCAGCCTCGCGCCCGGCTTCGAGAGCGGGTGGGAGAAGCGCTGGCAGGGCCTCACCGGGATGGGCCCCGGCGCGGGTGGCGGACCCGGGGCGAACGGGCTCAACGGCCTGGGCGGCGGACCGCTCGGCTTCGGCGGGCTGCCCGGCGCGGGCGCGGGCCGCGGCGTCGGGATGGGCGCGGGCGCCGGTCGCGGCGCGGCGGGCGGGCGGGGCGCGGGACGCCCGGGGCTCGGCGGGCTGGGCCGCGGTGGCGCGCTCGGCGACAAGCAGCGCGGCGCGGCGGGCCGGTTCGGCCGCGGCACCGGCTTCGGCCAGGGCTACGGCTCCGGCGCGGGCGGGGCGCGCAAGGAGGAGGACGGCGAGCACCGCAGGCGCGTGCCGATCGAGGACGACCCGTTCACCCCGCACGACCTGCGGGCCGCACCGCCGGTCATCGGCCTCTAGGAGGGCAGACGCGTGTACGTCGACAACCCGGGCGCGGGCTGGCAGGTCGAGCCCGACCAGGTGCGGGAGTTCGCCGCGGCCGTCGAGGAGGTCCGCCGCGACCTCGACGCGGTGATGGCCGACGTGGCGGCGCTGTCCGCGCCGGGCCTGCAGCCGATGCTGGGCACCAGCCCGGTCGGCGAGGAGCTGGCCGAGAAGTTCACCGACCGCCTGCTCGGCGACAACGGCCTGCGCGGCCAGCTCGAGACCGCCCTGCGCCGCATGGAGGAGTTCGTGGCCAGCGCGGAGAAGACCGCGCAGGGCTACCAGGGCAGCGACGAGAACGCCGCGCAGCGCTTCCGCCACTGATGGACCTGGTCAGCCGCGCGGGCACCGCACTGCACCCGGTCGAGGTGGACCTGCTGTGCACCTTCGCCGAGGTCGACGCCCCCTTCCCGATCGACGTCCCGGCCAGCGGCGAGTCCGAGGTCGAGCGCGCCGTGCTCTACCGCGACGCCGCCGCGAGCATGCGCGAGCGCGGCCTCGCCGACGAGCGCGGACCGCTCGACGTCGCCGAGGAGTTCGTCTACCTGCTGCGCGCCTGCACCGGCGTGCTCGACCTGGTCGTCACCACCGACGCGGGCACCCGCTCGGTCGCGGTGCTCACCGCCCGCGACGACGCTTTGGTCGTCAGCCAGGACTCCGCCGACACCTTCGGCATGGTCCGCATGCTGCCGACCACAGTGGACGATGCGGTGGACCGCCTCGCCCGGCTCGTGCCGCGGACCGAGACCCCGCTCACCACGCCGTTCACCCTGCCCCGCCGCGCGGTGCGCAGCGCGTTCGACGCGATGGTCGCCCGGATGCCCGACGACGGCGGCGAACCCGAGCCGATGACCGCCGCCGAGATCGACGAACTCCTGCGCGCCAACGGGATCACCGACCGCGTCGCCAGCCGCATGGTCGCCGCGCTCACCCCGCGGTCGGCAGCGGGCAGGCGGGCGTGGCGCTGCGCGACGACACCGAGGACCAGTGGCGGCGGGTGGGCGCCGAGCTGAGCTGGCTCGACACCCCGCGCGGGCGCTACCGCATCGCGGTCGCCGAGGACGACGCGTGGATGAGCGTCAACCCGTTGTCCCACAACGACTTGCGCGCCGAGCTGCGGGCGCTGGCGGCGCGGGTGCGCTAGCCGGGCGTCTGGGAGATCAGCACGGTCACCACCGTGATCCAGGTGAACACGCTGGCCAGCAGCCAGAACTTGATATTGGACAGCAACCGGGCCACGGGGAGACCTCCCAACAGGGGTGCGCGGGCAGGGCGGGGTACCACTAGAGCCATCGGTTCTTGCGGAAGATCCGATACAGGATGAAGCAGACGAGCAGGATGCCGACCATCACCATCGGGTAGCCGTAGCGCCACTTCAGTTCCGGCATGTTGTCGAAGTTCATGCCGTAGACGCCGACGACCATTGTCGGCACCGCGATGATCGCTGCCCAAGAGGTTATCTTGCGCATGTCGGTGCTCTGCTGGAGGGTGATCTTCGCCAGTGTCGCGTCGACCAGCGTGGTGAGCAGCTCGTCGTAGCTCGCCACGCGCTCGGTCACCGTCGTCAGGTGGTCGTCGACGTCGCGGAAGTACGAGCGGACGTCGTCGGGCACCAGGGCGGAGCAGCCCTCGGCGAGCCGCCGCAGCGGGACCGCGAGCGGCATCACCGCGTGCCGCAGTTCGAGGATCTCCCGCTTCATCAGGTAGATCTGCTCGGCGCTGACCGGGCTGCGCGGCGCGAACACCGCCCGCTCGATCACGTCGATGTCGGTCTCGAACGCCGCGGTCACCGCGAGGTAGCTGTCGACGATCTGGTCGGCGATCGCGTGCAGCACCGCGGCGGGGCCGCCCGCGCTCAGCCGCTCCGGCGTGGACTCCAGCTCCGCGCGCAACCCGTGCAGGCCGGAGTGCTTGCCGTGCCGCACGGTCACCACGTAGTCCGCGCCGACGAACACCATGATCTCGCCGGACTCGACGATCTCGTTGGCCGTGGTGGGCGACTCGTGCTCCACGTAGCGGACCGTCTTGAGCACCATGAACAGGTTGTCGTCGTAGCGCTCGAGCTTGGGCCGCTGGTGGGCGTGCACGGCGTCCTCGACGGCCAGCTCGTGCAGGCCGAAGGTCTCCGCGACGCCCTGGATCTGCTCCTCGTCGGGCTCGTGCAGGCCGATCCACACGAAGCCCTCACCGCGCCCGCGCACCTCGGCGACGGCCTCGGTGTGCGTCCAGCGACCGGGCAGGCGCTTGCCGTCGACGTACACGCCGCAGTCGACGACGTACGCCGACAGCGGGACGGGCAGCGGCGGCACGACCCGCGCGGGGACCCGGTTGTTGCGGCCCCTGCGGCCGCCCAGCGATGGGATGGAGGGCATCGCGTGCTCCAGGGATCACGTCGCGGGAAAGCGCGACGGGACCGGAGGGGCGCGCGGCCGCTCCGGTGGCGGAGCGTCCTGGCCGGTTGGCTGGAAGCCCTAGATCACGGCTTCCCCGGTGAGGACGCGGGGACTACTGCATCCGGTCGCGGTTTCATGACCAGGCTTGTCACCCATGCGATCCTCACCTCCTCGGGCCGGCGGTGGGCGGCGATCGCCCCGCACGAGGATACCCGGGCCCCACCCGGTGATGTGCAGGAACCCAATGGACTCGCTCACACACCTGTTGCGGCCCGCTGACCGGGGCCGTACAAGTGTCCTACTCGCCAGTCACATACGTGGAGGACCAGTGCAGTTCGGGCGGTACTACGAGGAGTTCGAGGTCGGCGCGGTCTACAAGCACTGGCCCGGCAAGACGGTGACCGAGTACGACGACCACCTGTTCTGCCTGATCACGATGAACCACCACCCGCTGCACATGGACGTCAACTACGCCGAGAACACCACGGACTTCGGCAAGAACGTCGTCGTCGGCAACTACATCTACTCGCTGCTGCTCGGCATGTCCGTGCCCGACGTGTCCGGCAAGGCGATCGCCAACCTGGAGATCGAGTCGCTGCGCCACGTCGCGCCGACCTTCCACGGCGACACCATCTACGGCGAGACCGAGGTCCTCGACAAGACGCCGTCCAAGTCGAAGGACGACCGCGGCGTCGTCTACGTCGAGACCCGCGGCTACAAGCAGGACGGCACGGTCGTCTGCATCTTCCGCCGCAAGGTCATGGTCCCCAAGGTCTCCTACGGCGAGGCGCGCGGCGGCGAGCAGCCCGGCCGCCCGGAGCCCAAGCCGCGCTAGTGGCAGCCGTCGCGCCCGGTGGACTAGCGTTCCCGGGCGTGGCGACCGCACAACTCGACGAGATCCGGTCCCGGCTGCGCGCCTTCGCCGACACCGAGGCCCCCGGCGAGTCACCCTCTACGCCCACCTCGCGGGCCAGGCCGCCGACGACCCGGAGATCGCGGGCCTGCTGACTGCCGCGCCGCCGGAGAAGGCCCGGCCCACGCTGCTGCTGGCCGCCGTGCACCGCGTCCTGCAGGCCAACCCCTTCCACGAGCTGGTCAACTACTACCCGTCGATGGGCGGCACCTACGGCCTCGACGCGGGCACCTGGCCGCTGTTCCGCTCGTTCGCCCTGGACCACGCCGACGCCATCCGGGCCATCGTCGCCACCCGCACCACCCAGACCAACGAGGTCCGCAGGGCCGCCCTGCTCTACCCAGCGGTCGCCATGGTCGCCAAGCAGGCGAAGGCGCCGGTCGGGCTGCTGGAGGTCGGGTGCAGCGCCGGTCTGCTGCTGGGCTTGGACCGCTACGCCTACCGCTACCAGACCGAGCAGTCCGGGCAGGTCGTCGCCGGGCCGACCAAGACCGCGGTCGGCCTGCACTGCGCGCTGGGGCTGGGGCCCGGCGCCGCGCTGCCCGCCCTGCCGAAGAAGCTCGCCCTGGCCGCCAAGGTCGGCCTCGACGCCGCGCCGGTCGACCTCGACGACGAGGACGCCGTCGCCTGGCTGGAGGCGTGCGTGTGGGCCGACCAGCCGGAGCGCCAGCGGCTGCTGACCACCGCGGTGGCGCTGCTGCGCAAGGACCCGCCGCCGGTCGTCGCGGGCGACGCCGTGGACGACCTGGCCGCCGCCGCGGCGCGTGCCCGCCGACGTCCCGCTGGTCGTCCTGACCTCGAACGTCCTGCCGTACCTCCCCGAGCAAAGGCGAGGGTTGTTCATTGACGCCCTCGCGGCGCTCGCCGGATCGCGTCCCACATGGTGGTTGAGCCACGAGGCGTTCGGAGCAGGGCTTTCTCTGCTCTTGCCCGATCGGGGGACTTGGCCCCAGCTCCCGGGGCGCCGCCGTTCGGGGTCCTGGGTCTCACCACGTGGGAGGGCGGGCGTCCGAAAACCGCCGTCCTCGGCAAGACCGCGCTGCACGGCGAGCGGCTCACCTGGCTGCTCTGAGCAGGGCTAATGAGGCAACGCACCCCACGCGTGCAAGGTCTCGCCCAGTCCGTCCACCAGTTCACCCGAAGTTTGCATTGTGGTGAAGGTCGCATGATCCACCCAGCGGGCGTCCGTGGCGTCGTCACCCGGGTGGAGGTCACCGCCCGTCACGGAGCAGTCGTAGTCGTGGATGTCGAACACCCCGGAGGGCGCAGGCCGTTCCACCCGGCCGACGAACGCGCCGACGATCACCTCGAGGCCGGTCTCTTCGCGCAACTCGCGGCGGAGCGCTTCGGCGTCCGACTCGCCGCCCTCCACCTTTCCCCCAGGTAGCGACCACTGTCCGGCCCCCGGCGGACGGGCCCGGCGAATGAGCAGGAGCCTGCCGGAATCGTCCCGGACGAGCCCGCCGACGCATCGGATCATCCGGTATTCGCCTTCGAACATGAGTACGCAGCGTAGTGGTATCCCGATGGTGACGGTCCGCATTGACCTATCCCGGGGACTGGACTCCCGTCCGTCAGCGGAGTGCGGTACAACGGTTTTCAACAGCGCCAAACTCAGGTGCTCCAGGGAGCGGGGTAGATCGCAGTGGACGTCAAGAAGGTTCTCATCTTGACCGGGGCCGCGTTGCTGGTTTTCTTCTTGGTCACCCAGCCGGTCGCGTCCGCCGGAATCGTCAACTCCATCATCACGACGCTCCGCGAGGGCGCCGAGGCGATCATCACCTTCGTCCGTACTGTTTTCAGCTGATTCGCGGTAGCGTCGAACCATGTTCGCGCCGCGTGATCCAGACGAGTACCTGCTCGACTCCGAACGGCGGGTCATCCGGGTGCGCAGGCACTGGGCGTACCTGAGCTGGCAGGTGTTCGAGGCGGTCGCGCTGCTCGCCGTGTGCGTGATGGTCTCCTACGTCCTCCGCCCGCGGCGTGGCTGGTGCAGAACATCCTGTGGTACGTCGCGCTGGCGGTCCTGCTGCGCTTCACCTACCAGGTCATCGAGTGGTGGGTCGAGCGGATCGTGGTGACCGACAAGCGCTTCATGATGACCACCGGGGTGTTCACGATCCGGGTGCTGATGATGCCCATCAGCAAGGTCACCGACCTGACGTTCGAGCGCAGCTGGATCGGCCGCATGCTCGGCTACGGCACGATGGTGGTCGAGTCGGCGGGCCAGATCCAGGCGCTCAACCGGATCGACTACCTGCCTCGGCCCGAGCAGGTCTACGACGCCATCTCGGAGCTGACCTTCGGCGACAAGAAGGCCCAGGCCGAGCGGTTCTCGATGATCAAGGCGCAGCGGATCGCCCGCGGCAAGAAGAAGGCCGCGGGCAAGGTCTGAGCCCACCCGTGGCGGCGTGACCTGCGTCATTCGGCCACACTGGGCGGGTGCGGATCGACCTCCACTGCCACTCCACCGCCTCCGACGGCACGGACAGCCCGGCCGGGCTGGTCGCCGCCGCGCGCGCGCCGGGCTGGCCGCGGTGGCGATCACCGACCACGACACGACCGCGGGCTGGGCCGAGGCCGCCGCCGCGCTGCCGACCGGGCTGTCCCTGGTCCGCGGCGCGGAGCTGACCTGCGTGTCGGAGGACGGGCGCGGCGGGCACTGCACGGTGCACCTGCTGGCGTACCTCTTCGACCCGGAGTCCGAGGCGATGGTCGCCGAGCACGTCCGCACGCGCGCCGAGCGCCGGACCCGGCTGGCCACCATGGCGGGCCGGATGGCCGCCGACGGCTACCCGATCGACGCCGACGCGCTCATGGCCGGGCTGCCCGACGAGGTGCCCGCGGGCCGTCCGCACCTCGCCCAGGCGCTCGTCCGGGCGGGCGTGGTGGGCTCGGTCAGCGAGGCGTTCGCGACGCTGCTGCACGGTCGCAACCATTACTACGTGCCCAGCAAGAAGACCTGGGTGCGCGAGGCGATCGACCTGGTCAAGGCCGCGGGCGGGGTCTCGGTGCTCGCGCACGGGTTCGCCCACCGGCGCGGGCCGACGATCACCGCCGACGTCGTCGCCGACCTCGCGGGCGCCGGGCTCGACGGGGTCGAGGTCGACCACCCCGACCACGACGCCGAGTCCCGCGCCCGGCTGCGCGCGCTCGCCGACCGGCACGGGCTGCTGATGACCGGCTCCAGCGACTACCACGGCACGAACAAGACGACCGGGCTCGGCGCGGAGACCACCGCGCCCGACGTGCTCGAGGAGATCGGCAAGCGCGCCACCGGCGCCGCGGTCCTGGTGGGCGCATGATGTTCGACGCCGCGCTGTTCGCCGAGGCCACGATCACCCTGCTGGTCATCATGGACCCGCCGGGCACCATCCCGGTGTTCCTCAGCCTGACCGGCCGCAAGTCCAAGGTGACCCGGCTGGCCGCCGCCCGCCAGGCGGTGCTGGTGTCGTTCCTCGTCATCAGCCTGTTCGCGCTCGGCGGCGAGGTCATTCTCCGCTACCTCGGCATCGGCATTCCCGCGCTGCAGGGCGCGGGCGGTCTGCTGTTGCTGCTGATCGCGCTGGATTTGCTCACCGGGCGCGGGTCGACCGAGCAGGAGATAGCGGAGGACGTCAATGTCGCGCTCGTTCCGCTCGGCACGCCATTGCTGGCCGGACCGGGTGCGATTGCGGCGACCATCGTGTTCGTGCGGCAGGCCGACGGGCACGTCGGTTCCTATTTGGCCCTCGGCGCCGCCATTGTCGCCGTGCATTTGTTCCTGTGGTTGTGCCTGCGCTATTCCGGCGCGGTGATCCGGTTCATCAAGGACAGCGGGATCACGCTGCTCGCGAAGATCGCGGGCCTGCTGCTGGCCGCCATCGCGGTGCAGCTCGTCGCGGACTCGGTCCGCGGCTTCATGGCAGGCTGACCAGTTCCGCCGCGCGGTCGGCGAGCGCGTCGACCAGGGCGTCGTCGGGGCTCTCCGGGCCGATGACGGACAGGACGGACAACCGGTCGCCGTGCGGGACGAGGACCAGTCGGTCGTGGACGGTCAACGCTCCGGAATCGACGGTGATGTCCGCGGTCCACGGGTCGGCGCCGGTGATGCGGACTTCCTCGGTCATCGAGAGGCCGTCCGGGTAGGTCAGGGTGAAACTCGCGCAGTCCCGCAGCACGGCGTCGAGATCGGCGAGGACGGTCTCGGCTGGACCGGGGTAGCGGTGGACGCTGTGGACGACCATCCACCCGGTCTCGTCGGTGAACGCGGCCCTGGCCTGCGTCGCGGGCGGGCGCGGGCCGGTCACCTCCAGGGTGGTCAGGGCGTCCTCGCACTCCGGGCGGTCGGACTCGGCGCGGTCGACGCGCGGGGTGCCGGACGCGGTGAACCCAGGGGGAGGTCGCGTTCGGACAGCAGCCGGTCGGTGAGCGCGGTGTCCTGCGGCGGCTCCGGCGGGATGGTGCCCATGCCGGGGATGGACGCGGTGCAGGCCGTCGCGGCGAGCGCCGCGGCGAGGACGAGGGGGCGCACGGGTCCGCCTCTCACGATCGGCCGTACCGGAGCAGGAACTCGCACCGGCGCGCCGCGGCGACGTCGGCGTGCGGGTCGGTGAGCAGGGCGGGGGCGATGCGGCGCAGCAGCGGGTCGTCGGAGCGGGCCAGCCGGGCCGCGACGGCCGCGTCCGCGGTCGGGCCCGCCGCGTGCAGCCAGGTGCACAGGTAGCCGGACTGGGTGGTGTCGGGCAGCGGCGGTGGCGTCCGGTGGAGGTCGGGGGCGACCAGCGCGAGCGCGGCGACCGCGACGCCGACGCCCACCCACGCGGGCCGCGGCGCCCAGGCGAGGAGGGCGACGCCCGCGGCGACGGCGGTGGTCGGCCAGGTCAGCGCGAGGACGTCCAGGGCGTCGCGGCGCTCGTCGCCCGCCGCGGTCCGCAGCAGGACCAGCCACGCGGCGAGCGGGCCGCCCGCGACGACCACGGCGCGCGGGAACGGCCGCGCGGCCGCCGCGGCGACGGCCAGCCCGGCGCCCGCGGTCGCGGCGAGGACCACGACCAGCGCCGTCGGGTGCGCGGTGGCCAGCGACACCGGCCAGGACGGCCCGGCCTCGGCGTAGTAGAGGCTGCTGAACCGGGGACCGGCGTTGGGGGACAGCTGCGCGCCGACGAGCAGCCCGACCGCGACCGCCCCCGCGCTCGCGGGCCGCGCGGCCTTCGCCAGCGCCGCGCCGACGACGACCGCGGCCACCGCGCCGAGAGCGCCGGGTGGCGCAGCGGGGTCGGCAGGAGGTGGTGGACCGACGCGGTCGCCTCCACCGCCGCCACGGCCGCGACCACCGCCGCCGCGCCGCCCGCGAACCGCGCGGCGGGCGCCGCGCCGCGGTGGTGCGGGTGCGTGCTCAGCCACCACGGCCCGCGCGGGGCCGGGGCGGCCGCGACGGCGGCGTCGAACGCCTCGGCGTCCCACGCGCGGGCCCGCCGGTCGGCCTCGTGCTCGCGCGCCCGCAGCACCGCCAGCCAGCTCGCCCCGACGACGACCAGCAGCACGGCGAAGCGGGCGGTGTACTCCACCGCCGCCGTCCGCTCCGCCGCGATCACCGCGAACGGCACCGCGACCAGCGGCAGGAACAGCACGGGCGCGACGAAGGCGCGGTAGGTCCGGCCGACGTCGCGGTTGGCGACGTGGCCCAGCTCGTGCAGCACGATCGCGTCGGCGACCCGCTCACGCCGCCGCAGCGCCCGGCGCAGCGCGGGGTGCAGGACGACGCCGCGGTGGTAGGTGAAGGAGTCGCGGTGCCGCCGGGTGCTGGTCAGCCAGGCCGTCCGCACGCCCGCCACCGCGGCGAGCCGGTCCAGGTGCGGGTCGGCGTCGACCGGCCGGACGCCGAACCACCACGTGGTGAGCAGCGGGACGGCGGTGGCCGCGGCGACGGCGGTGAGCAGCCCCAGCACCGCGGGACGGTGAGGGTGACCAGCGCCTGCGCGCGCTGCACGGCGTCGGTGCACGCGACGAGCACGCCCGCGGGTCGTCGGCGGCGTCGGCCGCGCGCAGGCAGGCCAGGTTCGGCTCCCGCGTCACGTCGGCGCGGGTGGCGGCGTAGGCGGCGGCGAAGACGGCCGCGGCGGCCAGGGCGAGGTGGAGTTGGGCGTACCGGGCCGTCATGGACCCGGGCGCAGCGCGTCGGCGAGGGCGGCGGCGAAGCGGTCGGGGTCGGGCGGGGTCCGGTCGGCGGCCAGCGCCGCCGCGGCCGCCCGGTCGGGCAGGGCCGGGTCGGAGAGGTCCTCCGAGGTCACGAACGCGACGACGAACGGCGCCCACTCGGTGAGGGCGCCGGACAGGCCGCTGCCCAGGGCCCAGCCGGTCGCGCGGCGGCGGACGCGGCGCGTCCAGGACGGGGTGTGGTCGCGCCACACCTCGGGCAGGTCGGGCAGTTCTTCCGGGGCGAGCGCGCGCAGGACCGACTCGGCGATGCGGTAGGCGTCGGGGTGGGGCACGGGGCCTCCTGCCGGTCGCCTGCGTGATCGGCGGGGCGCGCGGCCGCGTTACGCCAGGGCGTCGTCGATCGACTCGGGGAGCGGCCGATCACCGCGCGGCCGTCGTCGGTGAGGATGATCGGGCGCTCGATCAGCACCGGGTTCGCGGCGAGCACGGCGATCCAGGCGGCGCGCTCGCGCGGGAAGCCCGCCAGCCCCAGCTCCTTGGCGCGCGGCTCCTTCATCCGGGTGATCTCCCACGGCTGCATGCCCAGCCGGGTCAGCACGTCCTCGATCTCCGCCTCGGTGGGCGGGTCGTCGAGGTAGCGGCGCTCGGTGTGGTCGGGGGACGCGGAGTCCAGGGCCGCCTTGGCGGCGCGGGACTTCGAGCAGCGGGGTTGTGCCAGATCTCCACGCCGCCGATTGTGCCGGGCGGGCGCGGATCGTGTCGGTGGGGCTGCGTACGGTGTGGGGCGTGCAGCTCGGTTTCGACGCCATGCCCCGGAGGCTGATCAAGGTCACCCCCTCGCGGCTGGGGGTGTGGGCGGACTGCCCGCGCCGGTTCCGCATGGCCTACCTCGACCGGCCGACGCCGCCGCGGGCGGGCCGTGGGCGCACAGCACGCTCGGCGCGGTGGTGCACAACGCCCTCAAGGCCCTGTTCGACCTGCCCGTGCGCGCCCGCAGCGCGGACGCCGCGGCCGGGCTGGTGCGCACCCACTGGAAGGACGACGGGTTCGCCGACGCCGCGCAGGCCGCGGAGTTCCGCGACCGCGCCGCGGGCTGGGTGCGCGACTACGTCGCCGAGCTCGACGTCGAGCAGGACCCGGTCGGGCTGGAGCGCTGGGTGTCCGCGCCCGTCGGGTCGATCGTCGCCGAGGGCCGGGTCGACCGGATCGACCAGCGCGGCGACGAGGTCGTCATCGTCGACTACAAGACCGGCCGCCACGCCCTCACCACCGACGACGCCCGCGGGTCGCAGGCGCTCGCCCTCTACGTCCTGGCCGCCCGCCGCACGCTGCGCAGGCCGTGCACCAAGGTCGAGCTGCACCACCTGCCCACCGGGACCGTCGCGGCCTGGGAGCACACCGACGAGTCGCTGGCCCGGCACCTGCGCCGCGCCGAGGAGATCGCCGACGAGTTCCAGCTCGCCACCGACACGCTGCGCGCGGGCGGCGACCCGGACGTGCTGTTCCCCCGCAGCCGGGCCGCCAGTGCGGCTGGTGCGACTTCCGCAGGAGCTGCGCCGACGGCCAGGCCACTGGCCCCGCGCTCGAGCCGTGGGCGATGCTGTCGACGTGACCGGTCCGACCGAACGCCTCCCCACCCCCGACGAGACGACCGTCGAGCTGCCCCGGCAGGGGCCCGCCCCGGCGGCCCGTGGCGCGAGCTGACGGGCGCGATCGCCATCGGGCTGTGCCTGCTCGCGCTGGGCGTGCTGGGCCTCCAGGTCTTCGCCTGGACCCAGCCCGACGTCCCCGGACCCGGCGCGTGGGCCGTGCTCGCGCACGCCGGGCTGGCCGGGTTCGCCGTGGCCGCGCAGTGGCAGGCCGACCGCAGGCGCGGCCCCCAGGCGGCGCTGGCGATGCTGCTCGTGACCATCGCGTGCGGGGTCGCGATCTGGTACTTCTGGTGGGCCTAACGCCCTAGGGGGTGCCCCGATGCCGGACCGCGTGGACAAGCGCGCGCTGTCGCGGGCGTTGGAGACCGGGCCGTTCAGCGCGGCGCTGCGGCTGGCCGTGCAGTCCAGCGGGCTCAGCCTCGACCGCGTGCAGGCCCGGCTGCGGGAGCGCGACGTCCGGCTCAGCAAGACCGCGCTGAGCAACTGGCAGAGCGGGCGCACCCAGCCCGAGCGGGCGTCGTCGCGGCAGGCGCTGACCGCCCTGGAGAGCGTGCTGGGCGTCCCGCCGGGGGCGCTGGCCCGGCTGGTCGGCCCGCCCCGCCCGCGCGGCCGGTGGGTGCGGCGCGGCCCCGGCGACATGCGGCCCGACCAGGCGTGGGCGCGGCCGGACGGCCTGGCCCGCGCGCTGGCGCGGATGGGCGCCACCCCGGAGACGATCCGCGAGACCGCGCGCGTCGCCATCCACACCTTCGTCGACGTGGGCGCGGACCGCTCGCTGCTGTCGGTGCGCTACCACCTGGTGCTGCGCGCGACCGTCGACGGCGTCGACCGCTACACCGCCGCGTACCGCAGCGACCGGCCGTCGCCGACCGAGATCGCCGACACCATCGGCTGCAGGCTGGGCAGGCGCCGCGACGACGACGAGACCGGGTTCCTCACCTACGAGCTGCTGCTGGACGAGCCGCTCGCGGCGGGCGAGCTGACCACGATCGAGTACGGGATGCGGTTCGGCGGCCCGCACGAGGAGCGCTACCTGTCGCAGCGCGTCGGCTGCGAGACCCGGCTGGTGACCGTGGGCGCCCGGTTCGCCGCCGACCTACCCACCCGCGTCTACCACCGGCGCACGGCGTCGGTGGCCGACCCCGGCGGCGAGGAGCAGGAGCTGCGGGTCGGCCTCAGCCGCAGCGTGCGCCTGGTCGTCGCCGACCCGCCGCCGGGGATCTACCGCCTGGCCTGGGACTGGGACTGACTCACCCCGGGATCGCCGCGGGTGAGGACGCTCCCGCTCGGACGATCCGCGGGACGTCGCTCGTGCTGCCTGTGACGCGGTCGAGTCGGGCCGCTGGTCGGGGTCGACCCGCCGCCGGGATTCACCGATTGGTCTGGGATTGGGAGTGACTCAGCCCGGGATCGCCGCGGGTGAGGATGCTCCCGCTCGGACGAGCCGCGGGCTCCGGTGCGGTCCGCGGGACGTGGCCCGTGCTGGCTCTCAGGCCGTCGATCCGATCGGCTTGGTGCCCGTGGGCTTGGCGTGGGTCAGGGCGTGCACCGGGCGGCCCGGGTCCCGGCGACCGCGCGGTCGTCGGGCCGGGCTGCTGTCGGGTCGACCCGCCGCCGGGGATCTACCGGTTGGCCTGGGACTGGGACTGACCCACTACGGGATCGCCGCGGGTGAGGACGCCCCCTCCCGGACCAGCCGCGGGCCCCGCTGCCGTCCGCGGGGACGGCGTAGACGGCGGGTTTGCCGCCGGGGCCCGGTCGGGAGTAGGCGATGGTGCGGTCGTCGAGCCAGGCGGCCTGGTCGTCGACGTGCGCGGTCTCCGCGGTCGGGGTGTCCGCGCCGGTGGCCAGGTCCAGCACGTGCAGGCGCCACTTCTCGCCCGTGCGGACCTTGTACGCCACGCGGGTGCCGTCGGGGGACAGCGAGGGGCACTCGGCGTTCTGCCGGACCGCGGTGAGCGTGCGGGCGGCGAGGTCGCCGCGCATCAGCCAGGTCTTCCCCTTCGACGACATGGTGGCGTAGAAGAGGTTGTCGTCCTCGGCGATGGTGACGCCCCAGTAGTTGCGGTCCTCGGCCGCGTACGGCTTGCCGTCCACAATGGAGGTGAAGTCCTCCAGCGAGCCGTAGAGCGTTCCGGTCTCGGTGTCGAGGATGGTCGCCGTCGTGGAGAAGTAGCCCGCGGGCAGGTAGGAGTCGCCGCTGCGGAACACCGTCCACGCCGCCATCCGGCCGGACGGGGAGACGCGGGCGCGGCTCGGCGTGCCGTCGAGCCGGATCTCGCGGACCACCTCCAAGTCGTCGTTCAGCACGGTGGCGGAGAACCCGGGCGGGAGGGCGACCGCGTGCAGGCACACCAGCGTGCCGCCCGCGGTGTAGGAGCGCAGGCACTCCACCCCGCTCACCCCGCCCGGGTCCTGCGCGACCCGCTTGGCGGCCTCGTCGACGTACACCAGCGACCGCTCGTCGAGGTCGAGCGCGCCGCCCCGGCCGCCACCGGGCCCGGCGACGGCCAGCACCGCGCCCGCCGCGAGCGCGGCCACCGCCGCCACACCGACCACTGTGGACTTCACCGCCATCGTGCTCCCCATCCCGCGGCGGCCGCGAGCGCGACCGCGAAGACGACCAGCGCGGCGCGCGGGTCCCACGCCGCGGCGACCGCGCCGAACAGCAGGGCCGCCGCCGTGCGGCCCAGGGCGTGCGCGGTCTGGACGACGGCCAGCCCGCTCGCCCGCAGGTGCTCCGGGACCAGCGGCCCCGCGCACGCCATCAGGACGCCGTCCGTCGACGCGTAGTACAGCCCGTGCAGGGCCAGCGCGAGCACCGCGACGGGCCAGCCCGCGCCGGTAGCCAGCAGGACGTACGCGCCCAGCAGCAGGACGTGGCCCGCGATGAACACCCGCACGCGGCCGACCCGGTCGGCCAGCTTCCCCACCGGGATCGACGCGGCCAGGAACACCGCGGCGACCCCGACCGGCAGCAGCGGCAGCAGGTCGGGGCTCCAGTCGGCCTGCCGCTGGACGGCGAGCAGCAGGAACGCGTCGCTGACCGTGGTCGCGCCGAGGGCGAGTGCGACCACGGTCAGCCCGCGGAACCGGCGCTCCCGCAGCAGCGCCAGCCCCTCCCGCAGCCGGACCCGGGGCCGTCCCGGCGGGCGCGGCCGCTCGCGCACCCAGCACAGCAGGATGACCAGGCCCACCGCGGCCGAGCAGAACGCGACGACGAACACCGCGTCGTAGGTCGCCGCGGTCCACGCGAGCAGCGCGAACACGACGACCGGGCCGAGCAGCGCGCCGAAGGTGTCCATCGCCCGGTGCACGCCGAAGGCACGGCCCAGGCCGGACTCCGGCGTGCTGAGGGTGATGAGCGCGTCGCGCGGCCCGGTGCGGATGCCCTTGCCCGCGCGGTCGGCCGCGATGAGCCCGCCGATCGCGCCCAGCGAGCCGCCCGCGGCCGGGAAGCCGAGCTTGGTGACCGCGGACAGGCCGTACCCGACCGCGGCGACGGCCTTGGGGCGGCCGGTGCGGTCGGCGACGTGCCCGCCCGCCAGGCGCAGGACGGCCGTGGCCCCGGTGTAGAGCGCGTCGAGCACCCCGAGTTGCAGGTACCCGACGCCGAGCCCGTAGACCAGGTACATCGGCAGGAACGCCGACACCATCTCCGCGGAGACGTCGGTGAACAGGCTGACCAGGCCGAGCGCCAGCACGGTCGGCGGGACGGGTCCCGCCGACCGCGCCGCGTCCGGCAGGGCGGTGCCGGAGACGTACACGCGCTACGCCTTGGTGATCAGCACGTCGTCGATCTGGGCCTCGACCAGGCTCGCCGTGCCCGGGTCAGCGGCCTCGACGTGCACCCGGACGGTCTGGCCCGCCAGCGCCGAGATGTCCGCGGTCGCCGTCCGCCAACTGCCCGCGGAGTGCGCCCCGCTGCCCCGCTGGTCGAGCACCACGACCTGCCCGCCGCTCCCGACCACGGTCACCTTGAGGTAGTCCTCGGACGTGGCGTTCGCGCCGAACCCGGTGCTCCACTTCGTGGTGAGCGTCAACCGGCCGGTGCTGGGCAGGGTGATCTGCGGCGACCGCGCCGAGGTCACCCCCGCGTCCACGTCGTACGTGCCCGCGCTCGACCCGGCCAGCCTGCCGGTGACCAGGCAGTTCACCCCGGACGCCGCGGTGCCGAGCTGCTTGGTCTGGCTGCTGTCGGTCGTGGTCTCCGGGTCGCCCCGCTCGAACGCGCCGGTGGTGGCGGTGTCGGTGCCCGCCGGGTTGGTGGTCCAGCCCTTGGCGGTCTCGAAGTCGTCCGACCACACGGTCTCGCCGCCGCCGGTGCCCTTGGGCTTGCAGGTGGCGCTGAAGTTGTCGGACCAGGTGCGGCCCTCGACCGGCACGAAGTCGCCGGTGTAGCCGGTGGCGGTCAGGGACAGCTTCAGGACGCCGTGCGTGCCGGTCTGGCTCGTCTCGACGTTCGGCATGTCCCGGCTGAAGCCGTACATGCTCTTGCCGCCGGTGCCGACCAGGAGCTGGCGGATGCCGTTCGGGTCGGCCTTGCCGGTCGGGTCCTGCGGCGCGTACCGCTGGTAGTTGTGGTCGTGCCCGACCAGGATCAGGTCGGCCTTGAAGTCGTACAGCGCCTGCCACAGCGGGCGGACCTGCGTGGAGTTGCTGTGCGTGCCGCGGGTGAACAGCGGGTGGTGCCAGTACGCGGCGGTGCACGGCTTGGTGCTGTTGCGCAGGTCGTTGCGCAGCCAGGTCTCCTGCGTGGAGCCCGCCGCCATGGAGATGTTGCTGTTCAGGGCGACGAAGTGCCAGTCGCCCAGGTCCCAGCTGTAGTAGCCCTTGCCGCGCGGGCCGCGGGCCCGTCGTTGACGCCGACGCCGTTGAAGTAGTCGAAGTACCCGGCGGCGTTGGTCGTCATGTACTCGTGGTTGCCGGGCGAGGGCCGGGTGATGGACTTGAACGCGCCCCACGCGGGGTCGTACTTCGTGCGGAACTCGCTGAGCGTGCCGTTGTCGTAGGCGTTGTCGCCCAGGGTGAAGACGGCCGCCGGGGCGATGCCGCGGACGACGTCCGCGGTCTGCGGGCAGGACGACCCGCAGATGTCGCCCGCGGCGACGACGACCACGGCTTCCTGGGACTGCGCTGGGGAGGACGCGGCGGGTTGGGCGGAGGTGGTGGCGGCGGTGAACACCGCGGCCAGCGCTCCCGCGCCCAGCACGGCTGTCGCCCGCCGGTGTGATTTCTTGAGCACCGTTTCCGGCCTTTCGTGGTGAGGGATGTGCAGGGGGATCCCTCGCCGAAACGTAAAGCCGGGGTATACCGCCGCGACACGGTCCGCGGCGGACCACGCCGCTGTTCACGGAATGAAACGGCGTGTCGTCGCAGGTCAGCGCGGTGCGGGTGGGGTTGGGACGGACTGTTCCGGGAATCAGCGCAGCCAGGTCGACCAGGTCGGCAGCAGCACGTCGAGCAGGGCCTCCGGGGCCTCGACCGCGGGGAGTGGCCCGCGCCCGGGATGGCCGCGTAGTCGGCCTCCAGCCGGTCGGCCATGTCCCGCTGCACCGCGGGCGGCCAGGTGTCGTCGGCGACGCCGCACGCCACCAGGCAGCCCGTGCTGCCGCCGCGCAGCTTGCGCGAAAGGTCGGCGACCAGGTCGGGCTCGGTGCGCAGGCCGCGCGCCATGCCGAGCAGGCCCGCCTGGCTGCTGCGCAGGAACCGGGCGCGGAAGAACTCGCGCAACGGCTCGGACAGGCCCTGCCAGCGCGGGTTGCCGCGGTTGAGCGCCTCCTGCGCCTGGTACGCCGCGGCCAGGCCGTGCTGGCGCAGCAGCGGGTCGCCCAGCTCCAGCACCTGCCTGCGGGCGCCCTGCGGCAGCTCACCGGGGCCGGAGCAGAGCAGCGTCAGGCCCGCGATGGGCGCGCCGGCCAGGACCGCGCGGCGCGCCACGAGCCCGCCGAACGAGTGCCCGACCAGCAGCACCGGCCGCCCGTCGGTGGCCAGCTTCTCCACCAGCTCGGCCAGCCCGGCGCCCAGCGCGGCGGGCAGGTACGCCGCCTCGTCGTCGGGGCCCTTGGAGTCCATCTGCCCGGGCAGGTCGATGGCCACCGCCTGGTAGCCCGCTTCCCCGATGGGGTCGAGCAGCGGCGCGAAATCCTCTTTGGACCCGGTGTAGCCGGGCACCAGCAGGACCACCGGGCCCTCACCGGTCGTGCGCAGCGCCGCGTAGCGGCCCGCGAGCTCGACGCGGACGGCGCGGTGCGGGGTCAGTTGCGAATACACCGGTACCTCGGACATGGGAACCAGTGTGCGCCTCGCACCCGGTGCGAGTCTTATCGCAAAGCAACCAATAGCGGGCCGCGCTGTTCGAGCACGATCGGACCGATCGACGACAGCGCCACCGTTCCGGAGTACCCGCCGCGGTCGACCGGCAGGGTGCCGACCCGCGACCCGTCGGTCTGGTCGATGACCGCCAGCCCGTCGGCCACCGGCACCAGCATCCGCCCGGCGAACACCGCGCCCGGGCCCATGGTGTCGCGGACAGTCCACATGGGCTTGAGGTCCTCCATCGACAGCGCCACGGTCGACGAGCCCGCGAACCAGTAGAACGCGCCGGTCGCGCCGACCGTGTCCGCGACGGGACCGGTCTGCTCGATGCCGCCGGGCCCCAGGTCCAGCGGCACGCTCGCGGTCTGCGCCCCGTCCTCGCCGTAGACGACGAGCCGGTCCGGCCCCGGCACCGCGACCGCGGTGAACCGGTCGGTCATGGCGACGACCTGCGCGGAGTCGCTGCCCAGCACGATGCTGAACACGACCTCCGGCCGGTCGGCGTCCTTGGCGGTGGCCTTGTACACCGTCAGCCGGTCGGCGAGGTCGTCCGGGCACCGCTCCACCACGCCGATGCGGCCCGCGTTCATGAAGACCGAGTCGTACGAGCAGCCGGTGCGCGGCTGGCGCTCGGGGACGACCTGCGCGGGGACCTGCCCGTACTCCATGGTCTCGACCAGGTCCGAGCGCAGCGTGGTGATGAGGTCCTTGCCCGCGGCGGTCAGGTAGGTGCCGTCGTCGATCAGCTCGGCGCCCAGCTCGGCGTCCCAGTTCCGCGCCTTGTACCGGGTCCCGTCGGCGGGGGCGAGGGAGGTGACCTCGCTGCACCCGCCCGTTCCCCGGGGGCGTCGTCGGGGAGGAACCCGCCATCGCTCTTGTACACCGCCACGGCGTTGTCCCACACGCCGTGCACGACGCAGAGCGGCAGGTCGCGCCGGTAGCTCCAGACCTGCTCCCCGGTCAGCGGGTCGCGCCCGACGACCTCGCTGCCCTCCGCGGTCACCACGACCGGCCCCACCGCGACGGGTTCGGCGGTGGCCGGGCTCTGCGCCCGCCACGCCTCCCCGAGCGACGGGGAAGAACTCCGGCGGCGGCGGGGACGGCAGCGCCTGCCCCGGCGTGGACGCGGTGGCGCGGTAGTCGCTCGTCCGCCACCCCACCACCACCGCGGCGACGACCGCGGCGACCAGCAGCAGGGCGGCGACGATGTCGCGCTTGCGGGTGAACCGGGTGCGGTCCCGCTTCTCGACCGGCGGCGGGGGCGGCCCCGCCAGCACGTCCTCCGCGGGCCAGGTGTGGAACCCGTCCCCTCCCCGCCGAGCGGCGAGAGCCCGTCGGTGTAGGGGGTCTCGCCGACCTCGTCGGAGTGGCCGTTGGCGGGCTCGGCCGCCTCGTCGCCCCCGGGACGGGGCGTGCCCACGTCGCCGGGGGTGTCCTCGGCGGGGTCTGCGTCGCGGTTCGGGGGCTCCGGTGCGCTCACCCGGTCAGTCTGCCGACCCCGGTGTTTCGCCCGCGTTCGACCCCGGGGAAACGACCTCGCCCGCGCGCTTGCGCCTGCGGGTGCGGGTCCGCGCGGGCTTCGCCGCGGGCTCCGCGTCGGCCGCCGGGGCGCCTGCCTCGGCCGCGGGCTGCTCGCCGCCCTCGACGTCGACGCCCCCGCGCCTGCGGCGCCTGCGCGGCCTGCTCGACTTCTCCTCGGTCTCCGCGGCGGCCTCCCGGTCGGGCGTGCCCGAGCGCTTGCGGGTGGTGCGCTTGGCCGCGGTGGAGCGCTTGCGGCCGCCGAGGTCCTCCTCGGGCTCGGCGTCGAGGCCCGCGCGGGTCCGCTTGGACAGCGGGAGCCTGCCGGTCGCCTTGTCGGAGATGCCCAGGTCGCTGAACAGGTGCTCGGACGTGGAGTACGTCTCCACCGGCTCGGGCTTGCCCAGGCCGAGGGTGTCGCTGATCATCTTCCAGCGCGCCTCCTCGTCCCAGTCGACCATGGTGATCGCCACGCCGGTCTTGCCCGCGCGGCCGGTGCGGCCGATGCGGTGGACGTAGGTCTTCTCGTCCTCGGGGCACTGGTAGTTGACCACGTGGGTCACGTCGTCGACGTCGATGCCGCGGGCCGCGACGTCGGTGCAGACGAGCACGTCGACCTTGCCGGAGCGGAACGCGCGCAGCGCCTGCTCGCGGGCGCCCTGGCCCAGGTCGCCGTGCACGGCGCCCGCGGCGAACCCGCGCTCGACCAGCTCGTCGGCGACCTTCTGCGCGGTGCGCTTGGTCCGGGTGAAGATCATGGTCAGGCCGCGGCCCTCGGCCTGCAGGATGCGGGCCAGCACCTCGATCTTGTCCAGCGAGTGCGCCCGGTACACGAACTGCTCGGTGCGCTCGTGGATCGCGCCCTGGTCGTGCTCCTCGGCGCGCACGTGCGTCGGCTGGCGCAGGAACGTCCGGGCCAGGGTGATGATCGGGCCCGGCATGGTCGCCGAGAACAGCATGGTCTGGCGCTGCTCGGGGACCATCGTCAGGATGCGCTCGATGTCGGGCAGGAAGCCCAGGTCGAGCATCTCGTCGGCCTCGTCGAGCACCAGGCCGCTGACCTTGCCCAGCACCAGGTGGCGCTGCTCGGCCAGGTCCAGCAGGCGGCCCGGGGTGCCGACGACGATGTCCACGCCCTTGCGCAGCGCCGCGATCTGCGGCTCGTAGGGCCTGCCGCCGTAGATGGCCAGCACGCGCACGCCCAGGTGCTTGCCCGCGTCCTTGAGGTCGTGGGTGACCTGCAGGCACAGCTCGCGGGTCGGCACGACGACCAGCGCCTGCGGGGTGCCGTCGCCGGGGTGGTGACCCGCTGCAGCAGCGGGACGCCGAAGCCCAGGGTCTTGCCGGTGCCGGTGCGGGCCTGCCCGATCAGGTCGTGGCCAGCCAGCGCCAGCGGCAGCGTCAGTTCCTGGATGGCGAACGTGCGCTCGATGCCCGCCTCGCCGAGCGCGCGCACGATCTCCGGGTGCACGTCCAGTTCCGCGAAGGTCGGCGCGTCCGGCGTGACCGGGGCGCCCGCGACGAGGCCGTGCGAGGTGTCCACCTCCGGCGCGCCCGCTTCGCTGTGCTCCAAGGTGACCGGGTCCAGGCCGGTCTCGGTGTCGTTCGTCAGGATGATCAACCTCTTCACCAGCGCGCAGGGCCCTGGTCAGGCCGCTCGACCGCGCACCGGGGCTTCCCGAGGTCCCTGCGGCGCGCGGGAGGGCTCAGCGAGGCTTGCGCGCACCCTCCGTCCCGGTCGTCATGCCGACCGGGGACCACCCGTTTCCGCCGGTCCCGGCGGCGGGTGTCCTGCCGAGTCTACCCGGAGGGTCGGGTGGTTACCCTGCCACCATGGAGAACGCGGAGGTCGGGGGCGCGGCGCCGCGCTCTCGCAGGGTGTGGTGGACCTGCTCGGGGTGCTGGCCTACGGCGAGCTGTCCGCCTTCGACCGGATGGCCGAGGACGCGCGCACCGCGCCCACGCTGTCCGGCCGGGCGGCGCTGTCGGAGATGGCCGCGGCCGAGATGGGCCACTACATGACCATCGCGCGCTTCCTCGCCGCGCACGACGTCGACGTCGAGGACGCGATCCGGCCGTTCATCGGCCACATCGACACCTGGCACGCGTCGACCGCACCCCGGTCGTGGCTGGAGTCGCTGGTCAAGGCGTACGTGGGTGACGGGCTGGCGGCGGACTTCTACCGGGAGATCGGCTCGTGGCTCGACGCCGAGACCTCCGACCTGGTGACCGAGGTGCTCGCCGACACCGGCCACTCCGCGTTCGCCGAGCGCGAGGTCCGCTCGGCCATCGAGCGGGACAGGACGGTGCGCGACCGGCTGGCGCTGTGGGGCAGGCGGCTGCTCGGCGAGGCGCTGACCCAGGCGCAGTACGTGGTGGCGGAGCGGGACGGCCTGGCCGAGCTGATCGTGGCGGGCACCGGCGACCTGTCCGGGATCGCCGCCCTGTTCCGCAAGCTCCAGCAGCAGCACGGCAAGCGGATGGGCGCCCTCGGCCTCGGCTGACGTTCGCGGGAGGTGAACACGCCCAGAGCGCGTCGCCGTGCCCGGTTGGACTAGCCTTCGTCACTAGGCAACTACGAGCGTGGAGGTCGGCGTGGAGGTCAAGATCGGTGTCGCGGACACCGCGCGGGAGCTCGTGCTGAACAGCACCCTGACTCCTGACGAGGTCGAGGCCCTGGTCGCCGACGCCCTCAAGAACGGGTCCGGCCAGCTCGTGCTGGTCGACGACAAGGGCAGGCGCTACGTGGTCCCGTCGACGCGGGTGGCGTACGTGGAGATCGGCAGCGCCGACGTCCGCAAGGTGGGCTTCGCGCCCTGATCAGAGGTTCCGCACGAGAGGGGCGCACACGGCCGGGTGCGCCCCTCTCGCGTTTCCGGACGCGGTGAAGTTGCCGGTCTGTTTCGTGGTGCCGGGGCCGTCCCCGGGACAGGCTTGGGCCGTGCCCACGCGGCACCGCGGGGCGGGGTCCTGGGGGTCCTCGTCCCGCTACCGCGACTCCCGCCCGGTCAGCGTGGCCACGACGTCGACCCGGTGGCGGCGCGCGTCCGCCACCAGGTCGGCCCACCCCGCGGCGGCCCGCCAGCGCTCGTGCGCGGCGGCCGCCCGGGCGCGGACCACCGGCGGTGGGGCGAAGCCCTGGTGCTCCAGGTCCTCGACGGTCGCCAGCGCGGCGGCGGCGGTGCGGGCGTCGGCGCAGGCCAGCGCGAGGCCGGTCAGGACCAGGCCGCGGCCGGGCGGGCTGGCGAGGTGGAACCCGCCGGTGAGCACGCGGCGGTAGGCGTACTCGGCGTCGTCCGCGCGGCCGTCGGCCAGGGCGACGTCGCCGCAGGCCAGCCACGCCTCCTTCGTGTGCCGGTTCTCGTCGTCCTCGTCGTCGGCCAGGGCGAGCCTGGCCAGGTCGCGCGCGGTGTCCGCGTCGCCGACGCCGAGCCGGGCGTGGGCGCGCTGGGCGCGCCAGTAGGTCATGGCGTCGCCCGGGCGCTCGGCGACCAGGGGTTCGCAGGCGAGCAGGACGGCGTCGGCGTCGGCGTGGTCGCCGCGCAGGTTGAGCGCGTTGGCGAGGTTGAGCAGCGCGCCCATCCGCTGGTAGGGCAGGTCGTCGGCCTCGATGCCGCGGAGCAGCCGGATCGCCTCGTCGCAGTCGCCGAGGTCGACCAGCGTGGTGGCCAGGTGCACGACCGCGATGACGACCTGCACCCGGGCGCCGATCCGCTCGGCCGCGGCGAGGGCCTGCCGGTGCAGGTCGACGCCGGAGCCGGGGCGGCGCAGCTCGATGACGTTGCCCAGGGCGAGCAGGGCCTTGATCCGCAGCTCGGGGTCGGCGCTGCGCTCGGACTCGGCGAGCGCCCGGGCGGCGTGCGTCTCGGCGTCGGCGAGCCGGTCGAGGCCGCGGGCCAGCCAGGCGGACTTCCACAGCGCGTTGGTCCTGGCGTCGACGTCGTCGGAGCGGTCGACGAGCCGCTCGTACCAGCCGAGCCCCTCGGCGTGGTGGCCCTGGTGGTTCCAGTAGAGGTAAAGGCCCAGGGCCAGGTCGAGGCCGCGGGCGGGCTCCTCCCGGTCGAACCAGCTCAGCGCGGCCCGGAGGTTGTCGCGCTCGGCGTCGAGGGCGGGCACCGCGGCGGGGACGGTCGCGCTGGTCAGCGCCAGCTCGCGCACCCAGCCGAGCATCCAGTCGGCGTGCCTGCGGGCGGACGCGGACGCCAGCCGGTGCTCGCGGGCCTCCCGGTCGGCGAGCGCGTGGATGGTGGGCAGCATCGAGAAGCGCCGACCGGTCGGGGTCTCGGCGGCCTGGACCAGGCCGAGCGCGAGCAGCCGGTCGAGGTCGTCGACGGTCGACGCGCCGGGCGCGACGGCGGTGGCCGCGTCGAGGGTCCAGCCGCCGCGGAAGGCGGCCAGGCAGCGCAGGGTGTCGCGCTGCGTGCTGCTCAGCAGGGCGCACGTGGCGGCCAGCGCGGAGTGCAGGGACGCGTGGTCCGGGGTGGCGCGGTCGGCGTCGCCCAGACCGAGCGGGTCGTCGCGGATCGCGCGCAGGACGGCGTCGCCGCCGCGCACCCGCCACTGCGCCGCGGCCAGCTCCAGCGCCAGCGGCAGGCCGTCGACCAGCCTGCACACCTCGGTCAGCAGCCCCGCGTTGCCCGCGGTGACGGCGAAGTCGGGGACGGTCGAGCGGATGCGCTCGACCAGCAGCGCGGCGGCGGGGGAGCCGAGCAGGTCGGCGGGGCCATCCGGGACGGGCAGCGGGCGCAGCGGCCACTCCTGCTCGCCCGGCACCCGCAGCGGCGCGCGGCCGGTGGCGAGCACGACGGCGCCCGGCAGCCGGTCCAGCAGGTCGGCGACCACCTCGCCGACCCCGCGCAGGTGCTCGACGTTGTCCACGGCCAGCAGCGCGGGCCGCGCGCCGAGCCGCTCGGCGACCGCCCGCGGGTGGCGCTGTGCGCGCCGACGGCGTCGGCCACGGCGGAGACGACCAGGTCGGCCCGGCCGACCGCGGCCAGCGGCACCCACCAGGCGGGCACGCCGCGCCCTGCACCGCCTTCGCCACGGCCAGCGCGAGCCGCGTCTTGCCGATGCCCGCGACGCCGGTCAGCGTGACCAGCCGGGTGGCGCCGTCGGTGAGCCGCTCGGCGACCCTGGCCAGCTCGGCGTCGCGGCCGAGCAGGCGGGTCAGCGGCTCCCGGATCGGCCCGCCCTCGGGCGCGTCGGGCGCGGGCAGCTCGGCGGGGGTCTCGATGCCCAGACCGGCGGCGATGGCGCGCAGCGACGAGACGCGCGGCGCGGTGATCCGGCCGCCCTCCAGGTTGGAGATGGTCCGGACGCTCACCCCGGACCGGCGGGCCAGGTCCTCCTGGGTGAGCCCGGAGCGCGTGCGCCCGCGGCGCAGCCATTCGCCCAGGGACGGGCCGTGAAGCTCCACGGCCCGCAACTCTACGGACGGATCAAGCGTCCGCGCGGTCCAGCGTGGTCTGCACGACGAACGGCGGCGTGCTCGTGCCCATGATCCGGTACCGGTCCCACGGGTCGGGGTCGGACAGCTCGGCCGGGGCCTCGCCGCCGGGGGTGCGCAGGACGACCTTGGTCTTCTTGCCGCCCGCCAGCTCGGAGACCCGCGTGTCCGCCTGGACGCGCCCGTACCAGCGGTAGTAGCCGTCGATCGGCTGGAAGTGGCCGCGCAGCTCGACCTGGACGGTCAGCTCCTCCTCGCCGACGACCAGCGTGGCCTGGCCCTGGTAGCCGTCGTCCTCGGGGTGCTCGCCGGGGTCGGTGTGGTCGTGGGACATCGGGGGTCCTCCTACCCGGCCGCGGCGTCGTCGCCGCCGCCCAGCTTGACGATCTTGTTGATCTCCAGCGGCTTGTTCGGGTCGAGGGTGACGCCGTGCGCCCGCATCGTCCCGTCGATGGCCGCCCAGATGGCGTCGGTGAGGTACTCGACGACCGCGTCGCGGCTCATCGTGCGCCGCTCCAGCCACCACTCGCCGACGTTCTGCACCATGCCGACGATGCCGTGGCCCCAGACCTCGGCGCCGCCGGAGTCGACCTTGAAGGCGCGCATGTAGTCGCCGAGCAGGCTGGCCAGCGCGCCCGCGATGACGCCCTTGTCCTCGGCGACGATGTCGGAGTCGATGCGGCGGTCGCCGAAGGTGCGGCGGACGAGCAGCCGGTAGAGGTTCGGGTACTCCTCGATGATCGAGAAGAACGCGTCGAGGCTCTTGCGGATGCGCGGCAGCGGCGCCTCCTCGCGGTTCATCGCCGGGATCAGCCGCTCGAAGAGGATCTCGGTGCCGCGCTGGCCGAGCGCCACGAACAGGTCGGCCTTGTCGGTGAAGTGCCGGTAGAGCACCGGCTTGGTCACGCCCGCCTCCGCGGCGACGTGCTCCATGCCCACGTCGGGACCGTGCTCGGCGAGGGCGCGCAGCGCGGCCTCCACGAACTCCTCGCGCCGGGCCGCCCGGTGCGACTTCCACCGGTCCCGCCGGGCGTCCCCGGACAACTTCGCCGTGTGTCCCTTGACACCATCCGCCATGCGGCTCATGCTACCAGAAGTAACTGTTACCCGAAGTTACGCATGACTTCGCGACAGCACGAAGAGGTGACTCGACGATGAGCCGCGCGCTGCAGGTGGCCAAGGTAGCGGATCGGGAGCGGACCGCGGGGCGTCTGCTCAAGTCTTCCGCCGAGAAGTTCTACGACCCCGACGTGGACATCGACTGGGACGCGCCCTCGCCGAGGACAAGTACTTCCACCCCGAGCACCGGATCTCGTTGTACGGCACCGAACTCTGGGACCGGATGACCCCGGAGCAGCGCGTGCAGCTGGGCCTGCACGAGACCGCCAGCATCGCCAGCACCGGCATCTTCTTCGAGGTCCTGCTGATGCAGATGCTGCTCAAGCAGGTCTACAAGCACGACCCGACGACCGACCACGTGCACTACATGCTCACCGAGATCGCCGACGAGTGCCGCCACTCGACGATGTTCGGCAAGGCCTGCAAGCGCTTCGGCGTCCCGGCCTACGGCCCCCGCAAGTGGATCAAGACGCTGGCGAAGGTCCTGCCGGTGATCGGGCGCGGCCCGTCCGTCTACGCGGCGATCCTGGTCGCCGAGGAGATCCTCGACCGCATGCAGCGGGAGAACATGAACGACGAGGGCCTCCAGCCGCTCATCCGCATGGTCAACCGCATCCACGTGCTCGAGGAAGCCCGGCACGTCACCTTCGCCCGCCAGGAGGTCGCCCGGGGCATGGCCGAGGCGGGCTGGCTGGCCAAGCAGTACCACCGGGTGATGGCCGCGGTCGTGTCGTACTTCGTCGCCCTGAGCCTGATCAACCCGCGCGTGTACGAGGCCGTCGGCCTGGACAAGCGCGAGGCGTGGAAGGCGGCCAAGAACAACCCGCACTTCCAGGAGACCATCCGCTACTGGGGCGAGCGGATCATGGCCTTCCTCGACGAGGCCGACCTCATCGGCGGCCCGTCGATGGTCCTGTGGCGCCGATCGATGCTCCTGCCGAAGTGAGGACCTCCGACGGCGTCGCCCTGCACGTGGTCGAGCAGGGGTCTGGTCCGGTCACGCTCGTGCTCGTGCACGGCTGGACCATGGACCACACGAGCTGGGACGACGCCGTCGGACTGCTGCCGGGCGTCCGCGTCCTGCGCCTGGACTGGCGCGGGCACGGGCGCTCGGCCGCGGCGCCGCCCGGCACCGCCACCATCGACCGGCTGGCCGACGACCTCGCGGAGGTCATCGCCGCGCGCGTCCCGACCGGCCCGATCGTGCTCGCCGGGCACTCCCTGGGCGGGATGACCATGATGGCGCTGGCCGAGCGCCACCCCGGGCTGGTGCGGTCCCGCGTCGTCGGGGCGGCGTTCGTCTCGACGACCTACGGCGGGCTGTCCAAGCTGACCCTCGGGCTCCCGCGTTGGGTCGCCGCTCCCGTGCTGTACGTCGAGGAGTGGCTGAACCGCGGGTTGGCCCGGCTGACCAGGCCCGTCCTGCTGCGCAAGACCCGCGCGCTGCGGCCCGGCGTGCGGTGGCTGGTGTTCGGCAAGGCCCCGGACTGGGGTCACGTCGCGCTGACCGCCGCGCAGGTGGGGCGATGCAACCCGGCGAACATGGTCGGCTTCCGCAACGCGCTGAACGAGCACGAGCGCCTGCACGCCTTGGACGCGTTCGCCGGCGCGGAGACCGTCGTCATGCACGGCGAACGGGACCGCCTCTGCCCGCTCCGCGACGCCCACGTCCTCGCCTCCGCGCTGCCGGGGGCGGAGCTGGTCGTGTTCCCGCGCGCGGGCCACATGCTCAACTACGAGCGGGTGCACGAGGTCGCCGCGCGGCTGCGGCGGCTGGTCGCCCGTGCGGACCTGGGCCAGCAAGCTACCGCGTAGTAACTTGTGGGCATGTTCCAGGCATCCGACGGCGTCACCCTGCACGTCGAGGACACCGGTGACGCGACCGCCCCGGTCACCGTCCTGCTCGCCCACGGCTGGACCAGCGACAACCGCGTCTGGGACGCGGTCTTCCCGAGGCTCGCGGAGCGCTACCGCGTCATCCGGTTCGACCAGCGCGGCCACGGGTCGTCCGCCCCGGGCCCCGACGCCACCCTCGACCGCCTCGGCGACGACCTGGCCGAGCTGATCACTGAGCTGGCGCCCACCGGCAAGCTCGTCCTGGTCGGCCACTCCATGGGCGGCATGTCGATGATGGCCCTCGCCGCCCGCCACCCCGACCTGGTCCGCACCCGCGTCCACGCCGCGTTCTTCGTGTCGACGTCGTCGGGCCGCATGCGCGAGATCACCTTCGGCCTCCCGCGCCCGGTCGCCAAGGCCGCCCAAGCCCTCCTCCGCCGCCGCAAGCCCGGCCGCGCGACCTCCACCCCCGGGCACCCGACGCGCACCGGGCCCGCCGCCGTCGCAGGGACCGCGCGCGCGGGGTCAGCCGAGACCGCCGTCGCCGCGACCGCCCCAAAAGGCCCGCGCAGGCCGCCGACCAAGCTCCAGGCCCGCGCCCACCGCGCCTTCCTCCGCTGGCTGCTCTTCGGCGCCCGCTACCAGCGCCCCGACCTGCTCTCCGTCGCCGACCAGCTCCGCGTCGTCCACCGCCGCTCCGCCGCGTCCCTGCGCTCCTCCATCAACCGCCACGCCGCCGCCGAGGCCCTCGCCGTCTACCGCGACATCCCCACCCAGGTCCTCACCGGCGAACGCGACCGCCTCATCCCCGCCGACCACTCCCGCGTCATCGCCCGCGAACTCCCCACCGCCGAACTCGTCGTCTACCGCCGAGCGGGCCACATGCTCCCCTACGAACGCGTCGACGACCTCGTCTCGAGGATCACCGCGGCGGTCTAGCGGTGCCTGCACAGCCGGTGGGGGACCAGGGCTTGGTCCTCCGCCACCAGCAGGCGTTCGCGGATCAGGAACTCCGGCAGTTCGTGGCGGTGGCCCGCCGACTCGCCCCAGATCTCCGTGGTGACCTCGTCCAGCGCGCGCTCCAGGGCCGTGAAGGACGACAGGCCCAGGCACAGGCGCGTCTGGGCGCGGCCCAGGGGGCGGGGGAGGCGATGCCGGGGGTGAAGTACTCGCGGTAGTACGCCGCCAGCACGACCCGGTGCCGGGGTTTGCGGGTCAGCAGGAGCTGGACCCGGACCGCCGCGCCCGACAGGCCGATGGTCGTCTCCGGGCCGAGGTCCGGTTCGCGGGCGGTGTCCGGGGCGCTGCCGGACACCGACAGGTGGACGCGGTAGCGGGAGTCCCACACGTGGACCTCGGACTCGCCGTCCGGCAACGGGAAGGCGCAGCGCTCGCCGACGGTGAAGCGGCGGCTCTCGGCGACGACGTACACCGCGAGCGGGGCCTGCCTGCCGTGGCCGTTGACCAGCCACCAGCGGCCGTCCATGTGCCGCAGGTACGGCGCGTTCGGCGCGCGCGAGACCCGGTCGTCGGCGCCCGCGCTGAGGAAGTCGCGGTCGAGGGCGAAGCGGGTCGACGGGGAGACCGGGACCGGCGACGGCAGCGCGTGGTAGTCGACGATCAGGTCGGCCAAGCCACCACGTCCCCCACCACGGCGGTGACGTTGTCGCGGGCGCCCGCCTCGCACGCCAGGCGGACCAGGGTCTCGACGCACTGGCGCGGGTCCGCGGCGCGCAGGCCGGTCAGCGCCGCCAGCAGCGCCTGCTCGTCGAGGGCGTCGGTCAGGCCGTCGCTGCACAGCAGGTAGCGCTCGCCGACGACGGCCGGGCGGGTCCAGTGGCCGGGGCGCAGCACCGCCTCCATGCCGACCGCGCGGACCAGCGCCCGCCGGTTCGGGTGCCGGGCGCCCTCCTCGGCCGTCAGGTGCCCGGCGGCGACCAGCTCCGCGCCGAGGGTGTGCGGGGTGCTCAGCAGCTCCACCTGGTCGGTCTGCACGAGCATGACGCTGTCGCCCGCGAACGCGCCGTGCATGCGCCCGTCCGGGCCGAGGGCCGCGATGACCAGCGTCGTCGCCATGCCGTGCGTCGCCGGGTCGGTCTCGGCGTACGCGCGCACGGCCGCGTTGGCGCGCACCGCGGCCTCCCACGGCGCCGTGTCCGGCCCCGCCGCCGCCACCGACTCGACCGCCAGCCGCGACGCCACCTCGCCCGCGGGCGCCCCGCCCACGCCGTCGGCGACCGCGATCAGCCGCTCACCCGCGAACCACGAGTCCTGGTTCGTCTCGCGCCCGCCGAGGGCGCTGCAACCCGCAACAGAAAGCCGCATGTCTCCACCGTGCCTGCTGAATCCTGAGAGCGGCAGAGGGAGCCCTCCCCTACTCGTGCGGGTGCAGCGGGAACCCGCCGCCGATCCCGCGCCACGCCAGGTTGGAGATCAGCGCGATGGCCTCCTCCTTGGGGACGGCGCGCTCGTCGTCCAGCCACGCGCGCGCCGCGACCTGGCTGACGCCGACCAGGCCGACCGCCAGCAGGCGGGCCCGGCTCTCGTCGAGGCCCGCGTCGGCGGTGATGGTGGCCGTGATCGCGTCGACGCTGGCGCTGGTGGCGCGGTTGACCGCGTCCTGCACCAGGGGCTCGTTGCGCAGGTCGGACTCGAAGACGAGGCGGAACGCCTGGCTCTCGCCGTCGACGAAGTCGAAGTACGCGCGGACGGCGTTGCGGACGCGGGTCTTGTTGTCGGTGGTGGTCTCCATCGCCGACGACACCCGGCTGATCAGCTCGTCGACGTGCTTCTCCAGCAGCGCCATGTACAGCTCGAGCTTGCCCGGGAAGTGCTGGTAGAGCACCGGCTTGCTGACGCCCGCCCGCTCGGCGATCTCGTCCATGCCCGCGGCGTGGTACCCGTTCGCGGCGAACACGTCCTGGGCCGCGGCCAGCAACTGGGCGCGGCGCGCCGTGCGCGGGAGTCTCGCGCCGCGCCCGCCGTTGTGCTGCATCGTCTCCGACATGCGTCCCCTCGCTCGCTGCGTCGTTCGGGCCGAGGTCATCCGGTCCGGTCGTCCGACACTACCCGTCGGTAGGCCCGCAACGGGAATCCTCGCCCACCCGTCGCCGCCCCCACAAGTATCGTGCGTGATCCAGGCCACTCTCCGGCGAGTCGGGTTGCGGGCGGTCAGACTGGACGGATGACGGTTTCGCTCTCCGACGCCCAGCTCCCCCGGTCGACCCGACCCGCCCGGCCTGGCCGGGCGAGGAGGTCGAGATCGGCGGTGTGCGGCTGCACGTCCGCCGCACCCCGGGCACCGGCGACGTGCCCGCCGTCTACGTGCACGGCCTGGGCGGGTCGGCCACGAACTGGACCGACCTGGCCGACCAGCTCTCCGGCCACGCCCCCGGCACCGCGCTCGACCTGCCCGGCTTCGGCCGCAGCGCCCCGCCGGACGGCTACGACTTCACCCTCGAGTCGCACGTGCGGACGCTGGTCTCGGTGCTGGGCGGGTTCGACGGCCCCGTGCACCTGCTCGGCAACTCGATGGGCGGCGCGATCTGCCTGCTCGCCGCCGCCGAGGCCCCGAGCTGGTGCGCACGCTCACCCTGGTCTCGCCCGCCGTGCCCGACCTGCGGCCGGACCCGCGCAGGCTGTCCGACCCGAGGATGGTGCTCGCCGCGCTGCCGCTGGTCGGCAGACGCGCGCGCCGGGTCCTCGCCGCCATGGACCCGGCCGAGCGCACCCGGCGGATGCTGGAGCTGTGCTTCGCCGACCCCAGCCAGGTCCCCGAGCAGCGCATCGCCGAGGCCGAGGCCGAGCACGCCGAGCGCGCCGGGATGGCGTGGGCCAGCCCCGCGCTCATGGCCAGCTCGGTCGCGCTGATCCGGGCGTGGCTCGTCGTCGGCCCGCGCTCGATCTGGCGGGCCGCGCCCAAGATCACCGCCCCGACGCTGGTCGTCTGGGGCGCGAAGGACCGGCTGATGTCGGTGCGCAAGGCCCGCGCACCGCGCGCGCCATCCCGAACGCCCGGCTGCTCGTCCTCCCCGACGTCGGCCACGTCGCGCAGATGGAGCGGCCCGCCACGGTCGCCCGCGCGGTGCTGAGCCTGTGGGACTCCGCCGCGGGCAACCGGTGGTGACCCGGTTACCGAAAGCGCACGGCCGGGTGTGGCACCCTAGACGCCGTGAGCCGGACGACGCAGCGGGAGACGGGTGTGTCGTCACCGTCCGCATCCGATGACGGCGAGCGGTACCGCCCCGGCGGCCGCCGCACCACCGCCGAACCGCTGGCGGCGACGTGGCGTCCGGAGGCGGGGCGCCGCGCGCCCGCCAAGCGCGGTTTCCTGGCCACCTACGGCTGGCGGGTCTACGCCATCCCGGTCCTGCTCGCGGTGACCGCCCTGGTCGTCGTGCGGACGGCGGGGAGAAGGCCCCGGCGGGCGGCACCGACGCGCTCAACCCGGCGCTCAGCGAGCCCGCGCTGACGACCCAGACCACGCCCGGCCCCGAGCTGACCGAGCGGCCCGTGGTCGAGCTGGACATCCCGACCGCGGAGCTGCCCGGCGGCGCGGCGTTCACCAAGACCGGCAAGGGCGACTGGCGGGTCCTGCCCGGCAGCGGCAAGAAGGTCGGCTCCGGGCGGCTCTACACCTACACCGTCGAGGTGGAGAACGGCATCGACCCGGCCGAGTACGGCGGCGACGCCACCTTCGCGGGCCTGGTCGACCGCACCCTGAGCGACCCGCGCGGCTGGACCGGGCTCGGCGAGGTCGCCTTCCAGCGGGTGGCGAGCGACCCGGACTTCAAGGTCAGCCTGACCAGCCCGGACACCACCCACCGGCCGGACATGTGCGGCTTCACGATCAAGTACGAGTCGTCGTGCGTGATCCACGACCGGGTCGTGCTGAACCTCGCCCGGTGGGCGCGCGGCGCGGTCGCCTTCGAGGGCGACCAGCTCGCGTACCGGCAGTACGTGATCAACCACGAGGTCGGGCACGTCTTCGACCTGCGCCACGTGGGCTGCGGGAAGTCCGGCGAGCTGGCCCCGGTGATGATGCAGCAGACCTTCGGCGTGGCCAACGACTACGTCCACCAGCTCAACCAGCTCACCGGCGGCGGCGGGGTGCCCAAGGACGGCAAGGTCTGCCGGGTCAACGCCTGGCCGAACCCGCAAGCCCAGCCCGGACAGTGAGCGCCGGCGTCCCGTCATCTGGGACGCGGGAAGCCGGAGTGGGATCGTGGCGTTGGCACCGGTGACAATCGCCGCGCGATTCGCCCTGTTCGAGGAGGACTGATGGCTGGCAGTCTGCCGCCGCTCGTGGAGCCCGCTGCTGAGCTCACCAAGGAAGAGGTGGCGCGCTACAGCAGGCACCTGATCATCCCGGACGTCGGGGTGGACGGGCAGAAGCGGCTGAAGAACGCCAAGGTGCTCGTGGTCGGCGCGGGCGGGCTCGGCAGCCCGGCCCTGCTGTACCTGGCCGCCGCGGGCGTCGGCACCCTCGGCGTGGTCGACTTCGACGTCGTCGACGAGTCGAACCTGCAGCGCCAGGTCATCCACGGGCAGTCCGACGTCGGCAAGCCCAAGGCGGTCTCGGCCAAGGAGTCGATCGCCGAGATCAACCCGTTCGTGAACGTGGTCCTGCACCAGGAGCACCTGGACTCGTCGAACGCGCTGGAGATCTTCCGCGACTACGACCTGATCCTCGACGGCACCGACAACTTCGCGACCCGCTACCTGGTCAACGACGCGGCCGTGCTGCTGGGCAAGCCGTACGTCTGGGGCTCGATCTTCCGGTTCGAGGGCCAGGTCAGCGTGTTCTGGGAGGACGCGCCCAACGGGCAGGGCCTCAACTACCGCGACCTCTACCCCGAGCCGCCGCCGCCGGGCATGGTGCCGAGCTGCGCCGAGGGCGGCGTGCTGGGCGTGCTGTGCGCGTCGATCGGCTCGATCATGGTCACCGAGGCGATCAAGCTGCTGACCGGCATCGGCGAGCCGCTGCTGGGCAGGCTGATGGTGTACGACGCGCTGGAGATGTCGTACCGCACCATCAAGATCCGCAAGGACCCGGAGACCAAGCCGATCGAGGGCCTGATCGACTACGAGGCGTTCTGCGGCGTGGTCTCGGACGCGGCCCAGTCCGCTGCGGTGGGCAGCACCATCACGCCGGTGGAGCTGAAGGAGAAGTTCGACCGGGGCGAGGACTTCGCGCTGATCGACGTCCGCGAGCCGCACGAGTACGAGATCGTGAGCATCCCGGGCGCGGTGCTGATCCCGAAGGACCGCATCCTCTCCGGCGAGGCGCTGGCCGAGCTGCCGCAGGACAAGCCGATCGTGCTGCACTGCAAGTCCGGGGTGCGCTCCGCGGAGGCGCTGGCCGCGCTGCACAAGGCGGGCTTCGCCGACGCGGTGCACGTCGGGGGCGGCGTGCTGGGCTGGGCCAAGCAGGTCGACCCGAGCCTTCCCACCTACTGATCCGGTGACGCGCGGGGCCACCGCCCCGCGCGTCACAGCCGGGGAACGGCGGGCGCACGCGGTAGCGTCCGGCCGTGAGCACACCGCCCCCGAGCACGTCCGGGCCGCATTCGGCGCCCGGAACGCCGAGCCGGTCCTGATCGAGAACGGGCCGGTGTGGCGGTGCGACGACATCGCGCTGCGCCCCGCGGGCAGCCCGCGCGGAGGCGTCCTGGGTCGCGCAGACCCTCGGTGAGCTGGACGTGCCCGACCTCCGCGTCGCCCGCCCCGTGCGCTCCAGCGACGGCCGCTACGTCGTCGGCGGCTGGGCCGCCTTCCGGTACGTACCGGGCAGACCCGAACCCCGCTACGACGACGTCGTCTCGGCGTCCCTGCGCTTACACGAGGCCACCCGCCACCTCACCCGCCCCCGCTTCCTCGGCCTGCGCGCCGACGTCTTCGCCATGGCCGACCGCGTCGCCTGGGGCGACGAGACCGCCGACCTCGACGCCGACCTCGGCGGCAGGCTCTTCCACCTCCTCGCCGAACGCCGGGGCGAGCTGTCGACCAAACCCCAGGTCGTCCACGGCGACCTGTTCGGCACGGTCCTGTTCGACGGCGACGCCGCCCCGGGCATCATCGATTTCACGGCGTACTACCGCCCGCCCGAGTGGGCCGCCGCGGTGGTCGTGGTCGACGCGCTGGCCTGGGGCGGCGCCGACGACGGCATCGCCCGCCGCTGGTCCCACCTCCCGGACTGGCCCCAGGCCCTCCTCCACGCCCTCCTGTTCCGCCTAGCCGTCCACGCCCTGCACCCGAAGTCCACCCAACGCTCCATGCGCGGCCTCGACCGAGCGGCGTCGAAGGTGACGGAACTGCTGTAGGCGTGGAGCGAATGCCCGACCTCGCGTGGGACGAGGTGTCCCGGTTCTTCGAGCCCGACGACGGGATGTTGCTGGACGCCTACGTCTTCGGCACGACCGTCGCCGACTGGCAGGCGTTCATCGATCTCGTCCGGTCCGCGGGATGGTGGTTCGACTACCAGGAGGACGGCCGGCCCAAACCGCTGCCAGACCGGGTCGAGGACGTGCTGGAGCGGTGCGGCGACGTGGCGGCCTTGCTCCGGATCAGGCCTTCCTCCGAGGTGTGGGCGCACGTCCACTTCTTCGAGGTCGAGGAGATCGAGGTCGACTTCGCCCCGCAGGAGCTGCAAGGGCAGGAGCGGCTGGACGTGGTGTGCGGCTTCCTGCGGGCAGTCGGGCGCGCGCTGGGGAAGCCGATGGTGCTCACGCCCGAGAACGGGCGTGAGCTACCCCTATCGGCTACGACGTCGTCATCGATCGGGTCGTGCGGATGGCGCCCTGAGCGTCAGACCGCGAAGCAGTTCAGGCGCACGGATTCGCCGTTGAGGGCGTCGCTGATGCCGTCGTAAACCGTGCCGTCCAAGGCCATGCCGATGTGGGCGACGGCGCGCAACGGGCACTGGGACTGGACGAGGACGTTCGTCGCGCCGTCGGCCATTGCGGCGTTCCAGACCGGCTGGACCAACTCGTCGAGCAGGGTGAACAGGTTGGTGTAGCGGACCGGGCCGTAGGTGTCGTCGCCCGCGTTGAGGGTGTCGAGGAACGTGGAGCCGACGCGCATCTGTTGGCAGGAGACGATGGTCAGGCAGTTGCCGCCGCCGAAGAAGTCGGCCATGTTGGCGACCACCGTGCCGTTGTTGGGGACCGCGAGGTTGACCAGGTGGCCGACCTCGTCCGCGCCGCCCTCGAAGCGGATGTACTGGCGGGCGACCAGGCCGCCCTGGGAGTGGGCGACGAGGTCGACGGTGCCTGCGCCGGTGCGGGTGCGGAAGTCGTCGGCGAAGCGGGCGAGGTCGCGGGCCGAGGTGCGGATGTCGGCGGTGCCCAGGCCGGTGAGCTGGAAGATCGCGACCTGCCTGCCCTCCGCGCGGAGGCGGGCGGCGAGGGGCTCGTAGAAGAACGCGGGGCCGAAGGTGCCCGCGACGACGACCACGGGGCGCGGGGCGGCCCACGCGGGGGCGGCGACCGCGGTGGTGAGCGCCGCGGCGGCGAGCAACGTTCCGATGGCGCGTCGAATCACGGGGGCCTCCTTGCCCGGGGCAGCGGTTACCCGCTGGTAATGTGTGATCCGACTCACCGTAAGGGCGGTCACACGCCGCTCACAAGATGCCCGTGACCAGCCTTGTTCGGCGCGACAAGAACCGTTGTCCCCGACTTCTCGACCGGCGCGACGCCCCTGCGCAGGCAAGTTCGCACGCCGGAAACATGACCGCATCCGCGGGTAACACGCCCTGCATACGTTCGAGCCGTCCTCCGCCGCCTGCCCATGGAGACGGCATGACGAACGTGGCCGCCCCCGCTGTCGACACGCACTGCCCGTACTGCGCGCTGCAGTGCGGCATGCGGTTGTCCGGGATCGACGTGCAACCGCGCAAGTTCCCGACCAACCGCGGCGGGCTGTGCCAGAAGGGCTGGACCGCGGGCACGCTGCTCACCACCGCGCAGCGCCTCACCACCCCGCTCGTGCGCGTCGGCGGCGAACTCGTCCCCGCTTCGTGGGACGACGCCCTCGACCTCATCGCCACCCGACTGGCGAAGCTGCGCGCCGAGCACGGGCCCGACTCGGTCGCGATCTTCGGCGGCGGCGGGCTGACCACCGAGAAGTGCTACCAGCTCGGCAAGTTCGCCCGGGTCGCGCTCGGCACCTCGCAGATCGACTACAACGGCCGGTTCTGCATGTCCTCGGCCGCCGCCGCGGCATGCGCGCGTTCGGCATCGACCGCGGCATGCCGTTCCCGATCACCGACGTCACCCGCGCCGACGTCGTCCTGCTGGCGGGCTCCAACCCGGCCGAGACGATGCCGCCGTTCCTGCAGCACGTGAAGAACGCCGCCAACTCCGGCGGGCTGATCGTCGTCGACCCGCGCCGCACCGCCACCGCCGAGCAGGCCACGCTGCACCTGCAGCCGCGCCCCGGCACCGACCTCGCGCTGGCGCTGGGCATCCTGCACGCGGTGGTCGCCGACGGCCGGGTCCGCCAGGACTACGTCGCCGAGCGCACCACCGGCTTCGACGCCGCCTGGCGGATCGCCGCGGCCTGGTGGCCCGAGCGCGTCGAGCGGGTCACCGGCGTCTCCGCCGCCGACCAGCGCCGCGCCGCCGCCCTGCTGGCGGGCGCCGACAACGCCGTCATCCTCACCGGGCGCGGCAGCGAGCAGCACGCCCGCGGCACCGACACCGTCTCCGCCTGGATCAACCTCGCCCTCGCCCTGGGCCTGCCCGGCACCCCCGGCTCCGGCTACGGCTGCCTGACCGGCCAGGGCAACGGCCAGGGCGGGCGCGAGCACGGCCAGAAGGCCGACCAGCTCCCCGGCTACCGCAAGATCGACGACCCGGCCGCCCGCGCGCACGTCGCCGCGGTGTGGGGCGTCGACCCGGACTCGCTGCCCGGCGTCGGCCGCTCCGCCTACGAGCTGCTCGACGCGCTCGGCGACGGCGGCGGACCCAAGGCGCTGCTCGTCTTCGGCAGCAACGTCGTCGTCTCCGCGCCCCGCGCCGGGCACGTCGCCGACCGGCTGGACTCGCTGGACTTCCTCGTCGTCGCCGACTTCGTGCTGTCCGAGACCGCCGCCAAGGCCGACGTCGTGCTGCCGGTCACCCAGTGGGCCGAGGAGGACGGCACCCTGACCAACCTGGAGGGGCGGATCCTGCTGCGCGCCCGCTCCGTCGACGCCCCGGAAGGGGTCCGCAGCGACCTCGCCGTGCTCCGCGGGCTGGCCGTCCGCCTCGGTCAGCCCGCGGAGCGCTTCCCCGACGACCCCGCCGAGGTCTTCGCCGAGCTGCGCCGCGCCTCCGCGGGCGGCCCGGCCGACTACAGCGGCGTCACCTACGACCGGCTGCGCGCGGGCGAGGAGCTGTTCTGGCCCGTGCCGGGCGAGGACCACCCCGGCACGCCCCGGATGTTCCTCGACCGCTTCGCCCACCCCGACGGCCGCGCCCGGTTCACCCCGGTGGACCACAGCGGCCCGGCCGAGCCGGTGGACGACGAGTACCCGCTGCTGGCGACCACCGGGCGCGTCCTCCAGCACTACCAGTCCGGGGCGCAGACCCGGCTGGTGCCCGAGCTGGTGGCCGCCGTGCCCGAGGTGTACGTCGAGGTGCACCCGGACACCGCCGCGCGCCTCGGCCTGGCCGACGGCGCGCGGGCCCGGGTGGTCTCCCGGCGCGGCGCGACCACCGCGCTGGTGCGGCTGGTCGCCTCCGCGCGCCAGGACACCGTGTTCCTGCCGTTCCACTTCCCCGGCGCCCAGCGCGCCAACCTGCTGACCAACCCCGCGCTCGACCCGACGAGCCGGATGCCCGAGTTCAAGGTCTGCGCTGTCCGCATGGAGGCCGTCCCGCTGGAGGTTTCATCATGACCGCACGCCGCGTGGTGGTCGTCGGATACGGCATGGCAGGCGCCCGGTTGGCCGAGGAGGTCCGCCGCCGGGACAAGACCGGCGAGCGGGTCGCGCTCACCGTCGTCGGGGCCGAGCCGCACGCCGCCTACAACCGGGTGCTGCTCTCGGCCGTCGTCGCCGGGACGATGTCGCCGGAGTCGGTGCGCCTGCAGGACGCCGACTGGGCCGAGAAGCACGACGTCGACCTGCGCCTGGGCGTCCGGGTCACCGCCGTCGACCGGGCCGCGCGCACCGTCGCCCTGTCCGACGGGTCCACTGTGGACTACGACGCGCTGGTCCTGGCCACCGGCAGCACCGCGTGGGTGCCGCCGACCGAGGGCCTGCGCACCGAGGACGGGTCGCTCGCCGAGGGCGTGGCGTGCTTCCGCGACCTCGACGACTGCGCCGCGATCCTGGCGCGGGCCAAACCGGGCGCGCCGGTCGCGGTGCTCGGCGGCGGCCTGCTCGGCCTGGAGGCCGCCCGCGGCCTGGCGGGCCGGGGCGCGCTGGTCACCGTCGTGCACCCGGTCGGGCACCTGATGGAGCGCCAGCTCGACCCCGGCGCGGGCGCCGTGCTGGCCACCACCCTCACCGAGCTGGGCATCGAGTTCCGGCTCAACCGGGTCGCCGCGCGCTACGTGCCCGGCGACGGGCTCAAGCTCGACGACGGCAGCCACATCCCCGCCGACCTCGTCGTCGTGTCCGCGGGAGTGCGGGCCGAGACGTCGCTGGCCGAGGCGATGGGCCTGGAGTGCGACCGCGGCGTGCTCGTCGACGACTCGCTGCGCACCAGCGACCCGCGCGTGCACGCCATCGGCGACTGCGCGAACCACCCGGGCACCGTGTCCGGGCTCGTGCAGCCCGCGTGGGAGCAGGCCGAGGTGCTCGCCGACCTGCTGACCGGCACCGCGCCCGCCGCGCGGTACCGCGGCACCCCGGTCGTCACCCGGCTCAAAGCGCGCGGGGTCGACCTGGCCGCGCTCGGCGAGGTGCACGCGGAGCTGTCCGACGCGGGCGCGGAGGTGCTGTGCCTGCAGGACCCCGTCCGCGGGCGCTACGCCAAGCTCGTCCTGCGCGAGGACCGGGTGACCGGCGCCATCCTGCTGGGCGTGCCCGACGCCGCGGCCACGGTGACCCAGCTCTACGACGCCAAGACGCCCGCGCCGTCCGACCGGCTCGCGCTGCTGCTCGGCCGGGCGCTGCCCGCGTCGGGCGCGCCCGCGCACAGCCCCGCCGACCTGCCCGCGTCCGCCGTGGTGTGCCGGTGCAACACCGTTTCCAAGGGTCAGTTGGTGAAGGCTTGGCGGGGCGGGGCCTGCTCGGTCGCCGACCTGGCCGCGACCACCCGCGCCACCACCGGTTGCGGCGGCTGCGCCGAGGCCGTCCGCGGCATCGCGGACTGGCTGGCCGCGGCCGACTGACGTCTTCACCGCCCCGCCGCCGCGGCGGTGAAGACATCGTCCCAAACCCGTCATCACGGGCCATTCCGTTGAAATCCCGGCTCCCTAGCGTTCGGGCGACGCCAGCGCTCCCCGAGGAGGAACCCCCATGACCACGACCGTCGAGTCCCCGCCGGACCAGCCGAAGCCGACCGGCCGCAAGGGTTGGATCGACCACTGGGAGCCCGAGGACGCGCAGTTCTGGGCCAACGGCGGTCGTCGGACGGCGAACAAGAACCTCGTCTTCTCGATCTTCGCGGAGAACCTGGGCTTCAGCGTCTGGGTCCTGATGAGCATCGTGGTGGTCAACCTCGGCGCCGTCGGCTACGACTTCTCCGTCGGCCAGACCTTCTGGCTGCTCATCGTGCCCAACCTGGTCGGCTCCGCGCTGCGCGTGCCCTACACCTTCGCGGTCCCGCGCTTCGGCGGTCGACTGTGGACGACCATCAGCGCGGCCCTGCTGCTGATCCCGACGGCCATGCTGGCCTTCGCGGTGATGGGCGAGGGCACGCCGTACTGGTTCTTCCTGCTCACCGCGGCCACGATGGGCTTCGGCGGCGGCAACTTCTCCTCGTCGATGGCGAACATCTCGTTCTTCTTCCCGGAGGGCAAGAAGGGCCTGGCGCTGGGCCTCAACGCCGCGGGCGGCAACCTCGGCGTGGCGCAGACGCAGCTGCTGGTGCCCATCGCGATCAGCCTCGGCACCGGGATCAACCTGGCGTACGCGGCGCTGATGTGGATGCCCCTGATCGTCCTCGCCGCGGCGTTCTCGTGGTTCTTCATGGACAGCCTCACCTCGGCGAAGCCGGACGGCACCTCGTACAAGGAAGCCCTGTCCAACAAGCACACCTGGGTGATGTCGTTCCTCTACATCGGGACGTTCGGCTCGTTCATCGGCTTCTCGTTCGCGTTCCCGTCGCTGATCAAGATCGCGTTCGTCGACTACAAGAGCTTCGTCGCCCTGGCGTTCCTCGGCGCGCTCATCGGCTCCGTCGCCCGGCCCTTCGGCGGCTGGCTGTCGGACCGCTTCGGCGGCGCGAAGATGACCCTGATCATCTTCACGATCATGGCCATCGGCACGATCGGCGTCATCGCCAGCGTGTCGATCGGCAGCTTCGCCCTGTTCTTCTCGTCGTTCATCCTGCTGTTCGTGCTGACCGGCATGGGCAACGGGTCGACCTACCGGATGATCCCGATGATCTTCGCGGCGGAGATCAAGAAGAAGGCGGCCGAGACCGGCGAGAACATCGACGACGCGATCAAGCGGGGCAAGCGGCAGGCCGCGGCCGTCGTCGGCATCGCGGGCGCGATCGGCGCGTTCGGCGGCGTGCTGGTCAACCTGGTCTTCAAGTTCTCCCTGGAGGGCTCGAAGACGCTCACCCCGGCGCTGGTCGCCTTCCTCGGCTTCTACGCCCTCTGCATGGGTGTGACCTGGTGGTTCTACCTGCGCAAGTCGTTCGCCGTCGAGCGGGCGCCCAGCCTGGCGTACGCCGGGGTCTAGGCGTCGGCGAGCTGGCCGAAGACGATCTCGGTGATGCGCCGGGTGATGGCGCACGGCTCCTCGCGGCCCTCGTAGGTGCCCAGCACGGTCAGATGGGAACCGTGCTGGTGCGCCTGCTTGCGCGCGTCGAGGGCCACCGAGATCCCGCAGTCCTTCCCCGCCGCGCCGTCCACCTGGTAGGCGGTGTTGCCGAACAGCTCGCCGACGGGGCGGTAGCTGGGCGTTCCGGGCGGCTCGGCGCGGAAGAAGATCGACGCGGTCGTCAGGCCGCGGTTGTAGGGCAGCGCGTAGCGGCACAGCTCCGCGGTGGACTCGTCGGCCTTGACGGTGGCGTCGATGCCGGTGCCCTGGACCACGGCCGGGAGGAAGCGGCCGCAGTCCAGCACCGCGCCCACCTTCTTGGGCGTGGTGACCGAGACCACGGCGGCGCGGGGGCCGCGGCGCTGGGCGCGGCGGCGGGCGGGGAGCCGCGGCGGCCGAGCGCGGCGCCTGCGCGGGCGGGGTCCGGCGGCGCACGCCGGGACGAGCGGGGCGGTCAGCGCGGCCGTGACCAGCGCCGAGGCGGTTCGGAGACGCACGGCGACGACGGTAGGCCGCGCGCAACCGGAAACCCAACTTACTGCCGGGAAATCAACCGATCGTGGCCCCGGTCACCCGCACGGGTTCCTGACCTGCACGGAGAGGCATCCGTAACGCGGGGGAAACAACGAGGAATCCCCGGTGATACCGGCGAATCAGAGCATGACGAACAGGCTCCGCCGGAGTCGGGGGCCCATGCGAGGAGGACTAAGCATGACGCGGACTGCTGTCGTCGTCGGACACGGCATGGTCGGGCACCGGCTCGTCCAGGCGCTGCGCGACCGCGACGCGACGGGCGCGTGGCGCGTGGTCGTGTTCGCGGAGGAGGCCCGGCCCGCCTACGACCGGGTGGCCCTGACGTCCTATGTGGACGACTGGGACGCGCTGCGGCTCCAGCTCGACGGCGCCGAGTACGCCGATGACGACTCCGTCGAGCTGCGGCTGGGCGACCCCGTCGTCTCCGTCGACCGCGCCGCGCGCTCGGTCACCACGGCGTCCGGGCGCGTGCAGCCCTACGACGCGCTGGTGCTGGCCACCGGCTCCGCCCCGTTCGTGCCGCCGGTCCCCGGCCACGACCTGCCGGGCTGCCACGTCTACCGGACGATCGAGGACCTCGACGAGATCCGCGCGTCGGTGCTCAAGGCGCAGGCCGGCATGGGCGCGGCGCGGCGATGGTCGTCGGCGGCGGCCTGCTCGGCCTGGAGGCCGCCAAGGCGCTGCGCGACATGGGCGTCTCCCCGCACGTGGTCGAGCTGGCCCCCGGCTGATGCCGCTGCAGGTCGACGAGGGCGGCGGCGCGCTGCTCAAGCGCCTCATCGAGAAGCTCGACGTCACCGTGCACGCGGGCACCTCCGCCACCGCGATCGAGTCCGACCGCGGCCGCCTGCTGGCCAAGCTGACCAACGGCACCGAGCTGGACCTCGACCTCATCGTGTTCTCCGCGGGCATCCGCCCGCGCGACCAGCTCGCCCGCGACTGCGGCATCGACGTCGGCCCGCGCGGCGGCGTGGTCGTCGACGCGGGCTGCCGCACCAGCGACCCCGACGTCTACGCCATCGGCGAGGTCGCCCTGCACGACGGCAAGATCTACGGCCTGGTGGCCCCCGGCTACGCGATGGCCGAGGTCGTCGCCGACCGCCTGCTCGGCGGCGCGGCCGAGTTCACCGGCGCGGACATGTCCACCAAGCTCAAGCTGATGGGCGTGGACGTGGCCAGCTTCGGCGACGCGCACGCGGCCACCGAGGGCGCGCTGGAGGTCGTGGTCAACGACGCCGTCTCCGGCACCTACCGCAAGCTCGTCGTCTCCGACGACGCCAAGACGCTGCTCGGCGGCGTCCTGGTCGGCGACGCCGCCGACTACGCCACGCTGCGGCCGCTGGTCGGCCGCCCGCTGCCCGCCGAGCCCGCCGCGCTGCTGGCGCCCGCGGGCGGCGGCACCGGCGTCGGCGTGGGCGCGCTGCCCGACGACGCCCAGATCTGCTCCTGCAACGCCGTCACCAAGGGCGCCATCCGCGACGCCATCCTCACCGGCGGCGCCGAGGACGTGCCCGCGATCAAGGCGTGCACCAAGGCGGGCACCGCGTGCGGCTCCTGCGTGCCGATGCTCAAGCAGCTGCTCAACTCCTGCGGCGTCGAGCAGTCCAAGTCGCTCTGCGAGCACTTCGCGCACTCGCGCGCCGAGCTGTTCGAGATCGTGCGGGTCACCGGCATCACGACCTTCAGCGAGCTGATCGCCAAGCACGGCGCCGGGCGCGGCTGCGACATCTGCAAGCCCGCGGTCGCCTCGATCCTGGCGTCGCTGGGCAACGGGCACATCCTCGCGGGCGAGCAGGTCACGCTGCAGGACACCAACGACCGGTTCCTGGCGAACATGCAGCGCAACGGGACGTACTCGGTGGTCCCGCGCATCCCCGGCGGCGAGATCACCCCGGCGAAGCTGATCGTCATCGGCCAGGTCGCCGAGGAGTTCGGGCTCTACACCAAGATCACCGGCGGGCAGCGCATCGACCTGTTCGGCGCCACCGTCGACCAGCTCCCGGCGATCTGGAAGCGCTTGGTGGACGCGGGCTTCGAGTCCGGGCACGCCTACGGCAAGGCGCTGCGCACGGTGAAGTCGTGCGTCGGCTCGACCTGGTGCCGCTACGGCGTGCAGGACTCCGTCGGCCTGGCCGTCGAGCTGGAGCTGCGCTACCGGGGCCTGCGGTCCCCGCACAAGCTCAAGTCCGCGGTGTCCGGCTGCGCCCGCGAGTGCGCCGAGGCGCGCAGCAAGGACTTCGGCGTCATCGCCACCGACAAGGGCTGGAACCTCTACGTCTGCGGCAACGGCGGCATGATGCCCCGGCACGCCGACCTGCTGGTGTCCGATGTGGACAAGGACGAGCTGGTCAGGGTGATCGACCGGTTCCTCATGTACTACATCCGCACCGCCGACCGCCTCCAGCGCACCTCGGTGTGGCTGGAGTCCATCGAGGGCGGCCTCGACCACGTCCGCGACGTGGTCGTGCACGACAGCCTCGGCATCGCCGCCGAACTGGAGGCCCAGATGGCCGAGCACGTCAAGGGCTACGCCGACGAGTGGGCGGGCGTGCTCGCCGACCCGGAGAAGCTGGCCCGCTTCACCTCGTTCGTCAACGCCCCGGCACGCCGGACCCGACGATCTCGTTCCGCGCCGAGCGCGGGCAGTCGGTGCCGGTCCTGCTGGGCACCCCGGAGGTGGCCTCACGATGACCCAGACCGTCCCCGCCCCCGTGTGGACCCCCGTCTGCGCGCTCTCCTCCATCCCGCCGGAGACCGGCGTCGCCGCGCTGCTCGACGACGGCACCCAGGTCGCCGTCTTCCGCACCGGCGAGGACACCGTCTTCGCCATCGGCAACATCGACCCGTTCAGCGGGGCGGCGGTGCTGGCCCGCGGCATCGTCGGCGACCTGCGCGGCGTGCCCGTGGTGGCATCGCCGATGCACAAGCAGCACTTCGACCTGCGGACCGGTGAGTGCGTCGACGTCGCCGGGGTGTCGGTCCCCACCTACCCCGTCCGGGTGCAGGATGGAACCATTCAGTTGGGGCGCCCATGACAGCGCTCCTGAAGGAGATCCCCGTGACCGCAACCCAGGTCGGCCCCTTGGCCGGCTACACCGTGGGGGTCACGGCCGCGCGCCGCGCGGACGAGTTGGGTGCGCTGCTGGAGCGCCGCGGCGCCGAGGTGCTGCACGGCCCCGCGATCCGGATCATCCCGCTCGCCGACGACAGCGACCTGCTCGCCGCGACCACCACCCTGCTCAACGGCCCCGTCGACCTGGCGGTGGCGACCACCGGCATCGGCTTCCGCGGCTGGATGGAGGCCGCCGAGGGCTGGGGCCTCGGCCGCGCCCTGCACGACGCCCTCGACCGGGCCGCCGTGCTCGCCCGCGGCCCGAAGGCCAAGGGCGCGGTGCGGGCCGCGGGCCTGGTGGAGGCGTTCTCCCCGGAGTCCGAGGCCAACGCCGAGGTGCTCTCCCACCTGCTCGGCCTGGGCGTGGCGGGCAAGCGGATCGCGGTGCAGCTGCACGGCGAGCCGCTGCCGGAGTTCACCGAGGCCTTGCGCTCGGCAGGCGCGGAGGTCGTGGAGATCCCGGTCTACCGCTGGACCGGCCCCGCCGACTCCGGCCCGCTGGAGCGCCTGATCGACGCGGTCCTCGCGGGCCAGGTCGACGCGCTGACCTTCACCAGCGCCCCCGCCGCGGCCAGCGTCCTGGAGACCGCGGACCGGCTGGGCAGGCTGGAGCCGCTGCTCGACGCCCTGCGCGGGCGCGTGCTGGTCGTCGGCGTCGGCGCGATCACCGCCGGGCCGCTGGTGCGCCAGGGCGTGCCGGTGGTGTGCCCCGACCGCGCCCGCATCGGCGCGCTCGTGCGCGAGCTGGCCGACGCCCTGCCCGCCCGCGCCACCCGGCTGCTGGTGGCGGGCCGGTCGCTGGAGCTGCGCGGCCAGGCCGTCGTGGTCGACGGCGGGCTGCGCCCGGTCGCGCCCGCGCCGATGGCGCTGCTGCGCGCCCTCGCCGCGACGCCTGGCCGGGTCCTGTCCCGCCCCGCGCTCGCGGGCGTGCTGCGCAGGCACTCCGGTCGCGAGTCCACTGTCGACGAGCACGCGGTGGAGACCGCGGTCGGGCGGCTGCGCTCGGCGCTGGGCGTGCCCGGCGTCGTGCAGACCGTCGTCAAGCGCGGCTACCGCCTGGCGGTGACGCCCTAGTGGTGCTCGTCCTCGCCGCCCACGGGACCCGGTCGCCCGCGGGCACCGCCACCGTGCACGACCTCGCCGACCAGGTCCGCGACCTGCTCCCCGAGGTCGGCGTCCGGGTCGCCTTCGCCGACGTCCGCGCCCCCGACGTCACCGCCGTGCTGCGCGCCGTCCGCGGCCCCGCCACCGTCGTCCCCCTGTTCCTCGCGGGCGGCTACCACGTCCGCGTCGACATCCCGGCCCAGGTCGCCGCGTCCGGCCGGGACGCCGTCGTCACCGCGCACCTGGGCCCCGCCCCCGGCCTGATCGCGGCCCTCCACGAACGCCTCTCCGACGCGGGCTGGCGCCCCGGCGACCCCGTCGTCCTCGCCGCCGCGGGCTCCTCCGACCCCCGCGCCCTGGCCGACGTCCGCCGCGCCGCGGTCCTCCTGGGCGCGCGGACGGGGTCCGCGGTGCGCATCGGCTACGCCGCGACCGCGTCCCCCGCGTCGCCGACGTCGTGGCCGACCTGCCCGGCCGCGTCGCCGTCGCCTCCTGGCTGCTGGCGCCCGGCCTGTTCCACCGCGCGGCGGTGGAGTGCGGCGCACCGGTCGTCGCCCAGCCCCTGGGCGCTCATCCGCGGGTGGCCGAGCTGGTGGTGCGCCGCTACTCCGAGGCGAGGGCCTACGCCCGCGCCGCCTAGCACGTAGACGACGTCGGTCCCGGCGGGCCGGACGCCGCCGTGGAGGTCCTTGGCCTGCTGGATGAGCCCACCCGCTTCCGCGCCGGTGAACGAGACGGCCTGGTAGGAGCCGGCGACGCTGGTGCCCGCGGGCGTGTACGCCACGCGCATCGCCTCGACGTCGAGGCGGACCGGGACGTCGTCGGGGGCAGCACGAACGGGTCGCCGGTGCGGCTGACCACCGCAAATCCATCCATCTCGCGTTGGTGATGCCCCCGTCGCCGCGTAGTACGATCCGCGCGGGCGGTCGTTCCGCGCCCAACCCCCGGCCCCTGCGCCCACGCGGCAGGCCAGATGGGGGCAAAGGGGTCCACGCGCCTCGGGACGAGGACCGGAGCCACCGCGACGCCCGTCGGCCGCGGACCGCTCGGGCGCGTGGGGTCCGGGGGTCCACCGCGGCCGGGGACGGTTCTGCGATGACGGCGAAGAAGCACCTCAAGGCCCGCGTCCGGGCGCGGATGGCCAAGACCGGCGAGCGCTACGCCGCCGCCCGCGCGCACGTCGTGGGGGAGCGGCGGGGGCCGGTCACCGATCACGGCTGGCCGCTCGCGGGCGGCGCCCACCCCGACTCCGCGGCGTTCGCCGCGCTGCTGCGGCACGCGGGGGCGCCGGTCGACGAGGCCCTGCTGTTCGGCATCGGCGGTGGGATCGGGGCGGGCTACATCCTGTGGGAGTTCGCCCACGACGACTCCCGCGTGGTGACGCTCGGGTTCAGCCACCGCTGGCAGTACATCGGCGCGCACACCCGCGCCGCCGCCCAGCGGCTCGGCGTCGAGCTGCTGGAGCACACCACGGGCGGGGCCAAGGCCGCCGCGGCGGCGCTCACCGACCGCGCCCCGGCCATGGTCTGGCCCGACCGCTACCACCTCGGGTACTGGCACCTGCCCGCCTCCCTCGACGGCCGGGGCGGGCACCCCGTCGTCGCGTACGCCGTCGGCGACGGGCGGGTGCGGGTCGACGACCGCAACGCCGCCCCGCTCACCGTCGCCGAGGCCGACTTCCACCGCGCGCGGGCCAGGGTCGGGTCGTTCAAGAACCTGACCATCTCCGTGCCCGGCCCGGTGTCCATCACCGACGACCGGCTGCGCGCGGCCGTGGCGGGCGGGCTGGCGGCGGTGGTCGAGCACCTGTCCACGCCGTCGGACTCGTTCGGGCTCCCGGCGTGGCGGAAGTGGTCGCGGATGCTCACCGACCGGCGCGCCGCCAAGGGGTGGCCGACCGTCTTCGCCGACGGCCGCGGCCTGGCCGGGGCGCTGGCGTCGGTCTGGGAGGGCGTGTCGCCGCTCAGCGCGGGCGGCGGGTCGCTGCGCCCGCTGTTCGCCGACTTCCTCGACGCCGCGGCCCGCGTGCTCGACCGGCCCGCGCTGGCCGACGAGGCGCGGCGCTGGCGCGGCATCGGCGCGCTGTGGCAGGACCTCGGCGACGCCGCCCTGCCCGCCGACGTGCCCGGTCTCGCCCGGCTGCGCGAGCTGACCGCGGGCGTCACCGCCGCCGTCGCGGAGGGCGACGCCGCGGCCGACGAGCGGCGCGCCGCGGCGGCCGAGCTGTGGGAGCTGCGCCGGGCCCTCGACGCCGACCGCCCGGTCGACGGGGCGGTCTTCGCCGACCTCGCCGCCCGCCTGGCGGCCCTGCACCGGGAGGAGACCGCGGGCATCGCCGCGCTGCGGGCGCACACGGAATAGATGACACATCAACTAGGTTGACCGGACTGCACGGCCGCCGACCCCGGGGGCCGAAGAGGAAGGAGGCCGCGATGCCCGCCGTCACCGCGGACACGCTGACCCTGCCCCGCCTGCCCGAGCTGCCCGAGCCCGCCACCGCGTGGCGCCCGGTGGCCAGGGTGGTGCGCGCGCAGAAGTTCCTGGAGGGCGAGGGCTTCCAGGTGCGCAGGCCGTTCCCCGGCGTCGACCTGGCGCTGGCCGACCCGTTCCTGCTGCTGGACCACATGGGCGCCGTCGAGTACGGCCCCGGCGAGGCCAAGGGCGCGCCCTGGCACCCGCACCGCGGCTTCGAGACCGTCACGTACATGATCGACGGCGCCCTGCAGCATACCGACTCCATCGGCGGCGGCGGTCTGATCACCGACGGCTCGACGCAGTGGATGACCGCGGGCTCCGGCATCCTGCACAACGAGATGCCGCCGCAGGACGTCATCGCCAAGGGCGGCCTCTTCCACGGCGTGCAGCTGTGGGTGAACCTGCCGCGCTCCCTGAAGATGGCGCAGCCGCGCTACCAGGACATCGCGGCGGGCGACGCGAAGCTGCTCTCCAGCGACGACGGCGGCGCGCTCGTCCGGCTCATCGCGGGCGAGCTCGCGGGCCACAGCGGCCCGGGCGCGACGTACACGCCGATCACGTACGCGCACGCCACCGTCGCGCCCGGCGCGCGGCTGGCCGTGCCGTGGCCGGAGGACTTCAACGCCCTGGTGTACGTCCTGTCCGGGCGCGGCACCGTGGGCGCGGAAGGCCGACCGCTGGAGGAGGGCACGCTGGCCGTGTTCGGACCCGGCTCCGCGCTGACCATGCGGGCCGCCGACACGCAGCCGGGGTCGCCCACCGGGTGGGAGGTGCTCGTCCTCGGCGGCCTGCCGATCAACGAGCCGGTCGCCCGCTACGGGCCGTTCGTGATGAACACGCGCCAGGAGATCCTCCAAGCGTTCGAGGACTACCAGGCGGGCAGGCTCGGCCAGATCCCGGTCGCGCACCGCACCGCCGCCGACGAAACAATTTGATCGTCCACACAGGATTCCCCACTATTCACCGGGAGGTGGTCATGACCGACGTCCTCGACCTGCTCGCCCGGGGCCGGATGTACCGCGAGAGCGGCGATCCGTCGACCGCGGCGCGCTACCTGGCGCGGGCCGCGGAAGCCGAACCGCGCTCGCGCGCGGTGCTGACCGAGCTGGCGCTGGCCCAGTTCCAGTCCGCCGCGCTCGGCCCCGCCGAGCGGACCGCCCGCAGGCTGCTCGACCTCGACCCCTCCGACGCCTACGCCCACCTGCTGCTCGGCCGCGCGCTCTCCCGCGCGGCCCGGCACCGGGAGGCCCTGCCGCACCTGCGGCTGGCCGCGGCCATGGCGCCGAGCCCGGAGCTGGACGAGCTGATCGCGAGCGCGGAATCGCGGATAGTTGCCGTCAATTAACAAACGCGGCTCGTGACGCACTCATAACGTTACGGAGTGGGGTCCGTTCGGGGGTTGAATCGATCACTTTCCCCTGAAAGAGTGAATTCCGATCACGGTAGGCACGCCGTGGGTTGTTCCTTGCAGCGACCTCGACGCTCTCCCCGGCTGCCTGCCCGAGGAGGAAATTCGCGATGACGCTTGCCCACGAAGTGGCTCCGGTGATCGGCCGCGCCGCCGTCCGGGAGCAGGAAACACGGCACCACGCCCTGCAGTGCGCGAAGGCGATGCGCACCGTGGCCGACCACGCCACGGACGCCAGCGACTGCCGGGAACTGCTGGAGATGCTCGGGCTCGACGCGAGCCACCGCACCGCGGGCTAACCGGCCCAGCGGTACCGGCGCAGGTCGACCCGGTCCCCGTCCGCGAGCACCCCTTCCGCGCGCAGCAGTTCCAGCTGCCGCCGGACGATGTGCTCAGCGGGGACCCCGGTGGACCGCAACACCCTGTGCCACGGCAGGTCGTGCCCGTCCTCGCGCAGGACGCGGCCGACCAGCCGCGGCGTGGACGCGCCCGCCATGGCCGCGATGTCGCCGTAGGTCGACACCCGGCCGGGCGGGATGGACCGGACGAGCTCGCGGATGCGCTCGTGCAGCTCCTCGTTCACCCGAGGTCCGCCACCAGCTCGGCCACGCGCTCGGGCCGGTCCAGGTAGACGACGTGCCCGCAGTCGACGTCGACCACAGCGACGTCCGAGCCCGCGTCCGCGCACGCCGCCAGGTACTCCCCGCCGACGTACGCCGCCTGCAGCGCGCGGACGATCACCGTCGGCAGGCCGGGCGGCGGGACCGGCGCGGGCCTGCACATCTCGCTCCACGCCGTGGCGATGGCGGGCGGGCTGTAGCGCGGCCGCCAGCCGCCGCCGACCTCGGTCCAGTGCGCCTCGACCTCCTCGGCGACCACGTCGTCCGCGACGCCGGGCCAGTCCCCGCGCTGCGCGGCAAACGCTTGCTCCCGGTCCGGCCGCGTGTCGCCCGCGCAGCTCGCGTTGGCGAGCGCGTCCTCGGGCAGCACGTGCACCGCCGGGTCGAGCAGCAGCAGCGCGCTGATCCGCTCCGGCGCGATCCGCGCCAGGTGCAGTGCGACCACCCCGCCGAACGAGTGGGCCATGACCCGCACCGTTCCGAGACCGCGGGTGTCCAGCACCGCGAGCACGTCCGCGGCGTGCTGCTCCAGCGTCCACGGCGGCAGCGCGGGGAGCGGCCGTGACCGCGCAGGTCGGGGGCGATCACCCGGTGTTCGGGCAGGTGCTCGGCGGCCAGCCGCCGGAACCGGGCGCCGTGCCCGGTCACCCCGTGCAGCGCCAGCAGGGGCACCCCGTCGCCGGGTCCGAACTCGTGCACGTGGAGGGCGTCGGCCATGGCCGAATCCTCCCACGGGCGTGCCGCGCGCGAGTCTTGCGCGCGCGCGTGGTGCAATCGGGGGCGTGGCTGGCGGAACCTCCCCTTCGGCCCGCAGCTCGTCCGGCGACCTGCGGCCCCGGGCCGCGCCGCAACCAGGTCCGGTCGTCGCTGGGACGAGGCCGCCCAGCAGCTCCTCGACGGCGTCCCCGGCTTCACCCGCGTGCTCGGCGGACCCGGCACCGGCAAGACCACGCTGCTCGCCGAGGCCGCCGCCGACCGGATCTCCGGCGGCGTCCGCCCCGACCAGGTGCTGGTGATCACCCCGAGCCGCCGCGCCGCCACCGACCTGCGCGCCCGGATCACCGCGCTGCTCACCGCCCGCGACGGCGCGACCCGCACGGTCCGCGAGCCGCTGGTCCGCACCGTGCACTCCTACGCCTTCGCCGTGCTGCGCATCCAGGCGATGCTGCACGACCTGCCCGGACCCCGGCTGCTCACCGGCCCCGACCAGGACGCGGTGATCCGCGAGCTGCTCGAGGGCGACGCCGACCTCGGCGCCCGGGACTGGCCCGCCCGGCTGCGGCCCGCCCTCGGCGTGCCCGGCTTCGCCGAGGAACTGCGCGACCTGCTGCTGCGCGCCGCCGAACGCGGCCTCGGCCCGGAGGACCTCATCGAGCTGGGCACCGCGCAGCAGCGCGACGAGTGGGTCGCCGCGGGCGTGTTCGGCAGGCAGTACGAGCAGGTCCTGCTGCTGCAGGGCGCGGCGGACAGCGGCATCGCGCACACCACCGCCCCCGCGCTCGACGCCGCCGAACTCGTCGCGAGCGCCGTGCTGGCCTTCGACTCCGACGAGGAGCTGCTGGGCGCCGAGCGAGCCCGCGTCCGGCACCTGCTCGTCGACGACGCCCAGCACCTCGACCCGCTCCAGTACCGCCTGCTCACCACCCTCGGGAGCGCCGCGCAGGAGTTCGTCGTCGCGGGCGACCCGGACCAGGGCGTGTTCTCCTTCCGCGGCGCGGACGTCCGGCTGGTCCGCGACGCCGAGCCCGACCGCACCGTCGTCCTCAAGCGCGACCACCGGATGGCGCCCGCCGTCCGCCGCGCGGTCGCGCACCTGGCCGCCCGCCTGCCCGGCGCCCGGCCGCGCGCCGACCGCTCGAAGGCCGAGGGCGGCGCGGTCCTGGTGCGGCTGCACGCCTCCGCCGCCGCCGAGGCGGCGTGGGTCGCCGACCAACTCCGCCGCGCGCACCTGATGGACGGCGTCCCGTGGTCGGACATGGCCGTGCTGGTCCGCTCCGCGACCCGCTCGGTCCCGGTGCTGCACCGCGCTCTCGCCGCCGCAGGCGTGCCGGTGGCCGCGCCCGGCGACGAGCTGCCGCTGGCCCAGCAGCCCGCGGTGCGCCCGTTCCTCGCGCTGCTGCGCTGCGCCGCCGCGCCCGACCAGCTCGACCCGCCGACCGCGGAGCTGCTGCTGTCCTCGCAGCTCGGCGGCGCGGACCCGCTGGCGCTGCGCAGGCTGCGCCGCGGCCTGCGCAGGCTGGAGGTGGAGGCGGGCGGCGACCGGCCGAGCGACGCGCTGCTGGTCGAGGTGCTCGCCGACGACGACCGCCTCACCGCGCTCGACGACGCCGAGGCAGGGCCGGTCCGCCGCGTCGCCGGGCTGCTTTCCCAGGCGCGCAAGGGGATCGCCGACGACATCGGCCTCGAGCGCATCCTCTGGGACCTGTGGCAGGGCAGCGGCCTGGAGGCGCGCTGGGTCGCGACCGCGGCCGCGGCGGCCCGGTGGGCGCGCAGGCCGACCGCGACCTCGACGCCGTCGTCGCCCTGTTCCACGCCGCCGAGCGCTACGCCGACCGGCTCCCCGGCTCCGGTGTCGGCGCGTTCGTCGACCACCTCGTCGGGCACCGGATCGCGGGCGACACGCTCGCCGCGAGCGCCCCGCAGGGCGAGGCGGTCGCGGTGCTCACCGCGCACGCCGCCGCGGGTCGCGAGTGGACGGTCGTCGCGGTGCCGGGCGTGCAGGAGGGCGCGTGGCCGGACCTGCGGCTGCGCGGGTCGCTGCTCGGCGTCGAGCGGATGGTGGACCTGCTGTCCGGTGTGGACCTCGCCGACGGCGTCTCGGCGACCGCGCCGCTGCTGGCCGAGGAGCGCAGGCTGCTGCTCGTCGCGGCGAGCCGCGCGCGGCGCAAGCTGCTCGTCAGCGCGGTGCGCGGCGAGGAGGAGCAGCCGTCGCGGTTCCTTGCCGAGGTCGCGGGCGTCGCCGCCGACGACGAGGACCCGGTCCCGATGGTCAAGCCCGAGCGCGCGCTGGTGCTGGCCGACCTCGTCGGCGAGCTGCGCCAGGTCGTCTGCGACGGCGCGGCCGACCCGGGGCGGCGCGGGCTGGCCGCCCGCCAGCTCGCCCGGCTCGCCGCCGCGGGCGTCCCCGGCGCGCACCCCGACGAGTGGTACGGGCTGCCCGAGATGTCGACGGTGGTCGCGCTGCACGACGCCGCGCGCCCGGTGAAGGTGTCGCCGTCGGTGGTCGAGCTGCTGGTCAAGTGCCCGCTGCGGTGGGTCATCGAGAAGCACGGCGGCGCCGACCCGGCCGAGCTGGCCGCGGTCACCGGCACCCTGGTCCACGCCCTCGCGCAGGCCGCGGCCGCGGCGCGTCCCGCGACGAGCTGATGAGCGAGCTGGACCGGGCGTGGGCGTCGGTCGACGCGGGCGCGCCGTGGTTCTCCAAGCGCGAGCAGCGCCGCGTGCGCGAGATGGTCGACACGTTCCTGGAGTGGTTGCGCGCCAGCCGGTCCGAGCTGACCCAGGTCGCCGTCGAGCAGGAGGTCCGGGTCGACCTGCCCGGCGGGGTGTCGGTCAGCGGGCGCGTCGACCGGCTGGAGGCCGACGCCGAGGGCAAGCCGGTGATCGTCGACATCAAGACCGGCAAGTCCCCGGTGAGCGCCGAGAACGCCCAGGAGAACCCGCAGCTCGCCGTGTACCAGCTCGCCGTGGCCTACGGCGCTTTCCAGGAGAACCGGGAACCCGGTGGCGCGCGCCTGGTGTACGTCGCCAAGCGCGCCTACGGCAAGGCGACCGAACGCAAGCAGGCCCCGCTGGACCCCGAGGCCGTGGAGAACTGGCTGAAGATCGTGCGCGAGGCCGCGCAGTCCACGGTCGGCCCGGACTACGCGGCCGTGGAGAACCCGGACTGCCCGCGCTGCCCGGTCCGCACCGCCTGCCCGCTGAACCCGAGCGGTCGCCAGGTGACGGAATGAGCGTCCCGCTGCCGGGTCTCGCGCTGGTCGGCCCGGCGGAGCTGTCCCACGAACTCGGCCTGCCCGCGCCGACCGCCGAGCAGGCCAGGGTCATCGCCGCCCCGACCGAGCCCGCGCTGGTCGTGGCGGGCGCGGGGTCCGGCAAGACCGAGACGATGGCCGGGCGCGTGGTCTGGCTCGTCGCCAACGGCCTGGTCACCCCGGACCGCGTGCTGGGCCTGACCTTCACCCGCAAGGCCGCCCGCCAGCTCGCCGACCGCGTCCGCGCGCGGCTCCGCAGGCTCGCCGGGTCGCCGATCCTCGACAAGCTCGACCCGACCGGCGACCGCAGGGCCGCGGTGTACGCGGGCGAGCCCACGATCCTGACCTACCACGCCTACGCGGGCAGGCTCGTCGCCGAGCACGGCCTGCGGCTGCCGGTCGAGCCGGGCGCGCGGCTGCTCACCGAGACCGCGTCCTGGCAGACCGCGCACCGCGTGGTGTCCACCTGGAGCCAGGACCTCGACACCGACTGGGTGCCCGCCACCATCACCCAGCGCGTGCTGGAGCTCGCGGGCGAACTCGCCGAGCACCTGGTCGACCCCGACGCCCTGCGCGCCCACAGCGCCGAGCTGTGCGCGGCGATCGAGTCCGCGCCGAAGGCCAAGCGGCAGAAGGACGCCCTGCCGCAGAAGCTCGCCGACGTCGTGGTCACCCAGCGGTTCCGGGTCGCGCTGCTGGCGCTGGTCGCCGCCTACACCGAGCGCAAGCGCCGCGACGGCGCCATCGACTTCGGCGACCAGATGTCGCTGGCCGCGCGGCTGGCCGAGACCCACCCGGAGGTCGTGGCGGGCGAGCGGTCCCGCTACAGCGCCGTCCTGCTCGACGAGTACCAGGACACCGGGCACTCGCAGCGCGTGCTGCTGCGCGCCCTGTTCGGGCTGTCCCAGGCGTACCCGGACGCCGAGCCGATGACCGTCACCGCGGTCGGCGACCCCGCGCAGGCCATCTACGGCTGGCGCGGCGCGAGCGCGGCGAACCTGCCCCGCTTCGCCACCGACTTCCCGCGCCGGGTGGACGGCGGGCTCGCGCCCGCCACCGCGTACGGGCTGCTCACCAGCTTCCGCAACCCCGCCGAGGTGCTCGACCTGGCCAACGCGATCTCCGCGCCGCTGCGCGCGCAGGGCCTCGACGTCGACGAGCTGCGCCCCCGCGACGGCGCCCCGCCCGGCGACGTCACCCTCGCCCTGCTGTCCGATGTGGACACCGAGGTGCAGTGGGTGGCGAACCAGGTCGCCGACCGCTGGCACGCCGCGGTCGCCGACGGCCGCGCCCCGACCGCCGCGGTCCTGGTGCGCCGCCGCGCCGACATGGCCGACCTGGCCGCCGCGCTCCGCGAGCGCGGCCTGCCGGTCGAGGTGGTCGGCCTCGGCGGCCTGCTCGACGAGCCCGAGGTCCGCGACCTGGTCAGCGCGCTGCGCGTGCTCATCGACCCGCTCGCGGGCACCGCCGCCGCCCGCCTGCTCACCGGCTCCCGCTGGCGGCTCGGCGCCGCCGACCTCGCCGCCCTGTGGGCGCGCGCCCGCGAGCTGTCCGGCGCGTACGCCACCCCGCAGGAAGGCCCGTTCGACGCCATCGGCGGCGACGCCGTCGAGCAGGCCGGGCTGGTCGACGCCATCGACGACCCCGGCGACGCCGCCGCGTACTCCGACCTCGGCTACCGCCGCGTCCGCTCCCTGGGCGCCGAGCTGCGCAACCTCCGCCGCAGGCTCGACCAGCCGCTGCCCGAGCTGGTCGCCGACGTCGAGCGGACCATGCGCCTGGACATCGAGGCCACCGCCCGCCGCGGCGGCGCGGGCCGCGCCCACCTCGACGCGTTCGCCGACGTCGTCGCCGACTACGCCCGCGCCGCGCCGTCGGCCAGCCTCGCCGCCCTGCTCGACTACCTGCGCACCGCGGAGGAGGCCGAGGACGGCCTGGAGCCCGGCGAGGTCGAGGTCGCCGAGGACCGCGTCCAGATCCTCACCGCGCACTCCGCGAAGGGCCTGGAGTGGGAGATCGTCGCCGTCCCGCACCTGGTCGACGGCGTCTTCCCCACCAAGCGCCGCGGCGGGTCCTGGCTGACCTCGGTCACCGAGCTGCCCGCCGCCCTGCGCGGCGACTCCGCCGACCTGCCCGTGCTGAACCTCGCCGGGGCCGCCGACCGCAAGGAGGTCGAGGCCCTGCTGGAGGAGCACAAGGAGGCGTTCGCCGAGCGGGCCCTGCTGGAGGAGCGCAGGCTCTGCTACGTCGCGCTCACCCGCGCCGAGCGGGCGATGATCGTCTCCGGGCACTGGTGGGGCAAGACCGGCGCGAAGCCGCGCGGGCCCTCGGAGTTCCTCACCGAGCTGGCCGAGCACGTCCGGACCGCGGGCTGGGCCGACGCCGTCGAGCTGTGGGAGGACGCCCCGCGGACGGCGCGGAGAACCCGCTGGTCGCCAAGGTCACCACCGCCCAGTGGCCCGCCGACCCGCTCGGCGAGCGCCGCGCCGACGTCCTCGCCGGGGCCGAGCTGGTCCGCGCCGAGCTGGCCGCCCTCGGCGACGGCCCGGACGACCCGCCGGGCGACCCGGACGGCTGGGTCCGCGACACCGACGTCCTGCTCGCCGAGCGCGCCGCCGCCGCGGCCGCCGCGAACGCGTCGCCCTGCCCGACCAGCTCTCGGTCAGCCAGCTCGTCGAGCTGGCCGCCGACCCCGACGCGCTCGCCCGCAGGCTGCGCAGGCCGCTGCCGTACCCGCCGAACCCGGTCGCCCGGCGCGGCACCGCCTTCCACACCTGGCTGGAGCGCCGCTACGGCTCCCGCGCCCTGATCGACCTCGACGAGCTGCCCGGCGCCGCCGACGACGGCGCCGCCCCCGACACCGACCTGGAGCGGCTCCAGGAGGCGTTCCTGCGCTCGGACTGGGCCGACCGCGTCCCGCACGACGTCGAGGTCCCGTTCGCCACCGACATCGACGGCTTCGCCATCCGCGGCCGGATGGACGCGGTGTTCCGCGACCCCGACGGCGGCTGGACCGTGGTCGACTGGAAGACCGGCGCGCTGCCCGACGACGAGCGGCTGCCCGCGCTGACCGTCCAGCTCGCCGCGTACCGCCTGGCCTGGGCCGGACTGGTCGGCGTGCCCCCGAGCGGGTCCGCGCCGCCTTCCACTACGTGCGCCACGACCACACGCTGCGCCCCGCCGACCTGCTCGACGACGACGGCCTGCGCCGCCTGCTGCGCTCGGTCCCCCTCGAGTGAACCCGGCCCCGGGCGGTTAGCCTTCCGCCGTGACGCCGATCGCGCGGGGGTGGCTCTGATGTCCCGGTTCCTGCCGCACAGGCAAGAGCTGTCCGACCGGTCCGAGCACGATCTCGTCGGGATCATCCGGATGCCGGAGTCGCGGGTCAGCCCGGTGACCGCGATCGGCCGCCGCGTCGTCGGCGCGCTGCTCGCGCTGGTCGCGACGGTGCTCATCGTCTACTTCGACCGCGACGGCTACCGCGACGTCAACGAGGACGGGATCACCTTCCTCGACGCGTTCTACTACGCGACGGTGTCGCTGTCGACGACCGGCTACGGCGACATCACGCCGTTCAGCGACTCGGCGCGGCTCATCAACATCCTGGTCATCACGCCGCTGCGCGTGCTGTTCCTGATCGTGCTGGTCGGCACGACGCTGGAGGTGCTCACCGAGCGCTCCCGGCAGGCGTTCAAGATCCAACGGTGGAGGACGAAGGTGCGGGATCACGTTGTGGTCGTCGGCTACGGCACCAAGGGCCGCTCGGCCGTCAGCGCGGTGCTGTCGGACGGCGTCGACCCGAGCCGCATCGTCGTGGTCGACTCCGACCAGGCCATGCTGGACGCCGCGTCGCTGCTCGGGCTGGTGACCGTGCACGGGTCGGGCACCCGCTCGGACGTGCTGCGCGTGGCGGGCGTGCCGCGGGCGCGCTCGGTCGTCGTCGCGGCCAACCGGGACGACTCCGCGGTGCTGATCACGCTGACCGCCCGCGAGCTGGCCCCCAAGGCGCAGATCGTCGCCGCGGTCCGCGAGACCGAGAACGTGCACCTGCTCCGCCAGTCCGGCGCCGACCAGGTCGTGGTGTCCAGCGAGACCGCGGGCAGGCTGCTCGGCATGGCCACCCACACCCCGAGCGTGGTCGACATGGTCGAGGACCTGATCACCCCGGAGACCGGCCTGGCGATCTCCGAGCGCGAGGTCGAGGAGAGCGAGGTCGGCGGCTCGCCCCGGCACCTCAGCGACATCGTCCTGGGCATCGTCCGCGGCGGCGCGCTGTACCGCGTCGACTCCGCGGAGGCCGACGCGATCGAGCGCGGCGACCGCCTGCTCTACATCCGCAAGGTGACCCCGGCGGACGGCTGATCGGGGCCCTTGCGCGGGGTGCGACGATCCGGGGTGCGCGTGCCGCCGGTACTGGGGACGCCCGCCGCGCAGGCGGGCGCCGTCGCCGTGCTCAGCGTCCTGGTGGCGGTGGTGCTCGCCGCGTTCGGCGGGTACGGGATGTGGTCGGTCGCGGTCGACGGGCGGGAAGCCACCGGCCGGGTCGTCACCGCGGTCTCCTGCGCCGACCCCGGCCGCCCCGAGGAGGTCGAGCTGCTCGTCGACGGCTCCCCGGTGCGCGCCCAGCTCGACGCGTGCGGCCACCGCGAGGGCGAGGAGGTCGCCCTGGCGGTGACCGACGACGGCGTCAGCCTGGCCAGCGCCCGCACCGGGGCCACCACCGACGCCCGCGTGCTCGGCGTCGTCCTCGCGGTCTTCGCCGGGATGGCGGGCGCGGGCTACGTGGCGCTGTACCGGCGCGCCTAGCTCACGTGCTGCGAGTCCGCGGCCCAGGTGTTGCAGTAGTTGCCCCGGTTGTTGCGGTAGCCGTGCTCCTGCCACGCGCCGTTGTTCTCCGGGGAGCCGTGGTCGCGGGGCTTGCTGGAGTCCCAGTCACCGCGGTCGTAGCCGTCGAAGAGGAACTGGTCGACCATAGGGTCGCTGATCCCGCCGCCGTTCCACGCCCCGGCGTACCACATGCCGCCCAGGCAGGACGCCTGCAGCTCGGCCCGCCGCGACAGCTCCAGGCCCTCCGGGGTCTGGTCGCCCGCGTTGTACTTCGCCTCGTGGTAGGTCGGCAGCACGCCGGACATCCACTGGATGTGGTGGCCGAACTCGTGGCCGAACAGCGCCAGGTAGCGGCCCGGCTGGTTGCCGATCGTCTCGGTGTCCAAGCCCTCGAACGGCATGTAGATCGTGTTGTTCTGGCCGCAGTAGAACGCCGCCCACGTGCCCGACGACACCCCGCCGCACGGGCTCTCCCAGTTGTCGCCCGACGGGAACTCCAGGCCCGGGGTGATGTACGGCAGCCCGGCGCGCTCCATCGCGGGCGCCCACGCCGCCTCCATGCACGGCAGCACCGAGGTGAAGAACCGCTCCGCGCTCGCCGGGTCGCTGCTCCACGCCGGGATGTTGCACGTGGCTTCGTTGGTGCCGTTGTCGCCGTGCAGCGGGTTGTCGGCCAGCGTGTAGACCGGCTGCGGACCCTCGGGCGTGGTGGTGGTCGTCGTGTCTTCGGTGGTCGTGTAATCGGTGGTCGTCGTGACGTCGGTCGTCGTCGTGTAGTAGTCCGTCGTCGTGTAGGTGTTCTCGGTGGAGTACGAGTAGGACGACTCGTAGGGGAGTACGTCGGCGACGAGTACCCGGTGTCGTTGTAGTCGTAGCTGTTGGCGAAGCCGATCGCCCCGACCAGGCCCGCGCCGAGCATGAGGACACCCACCAGGGACACCGCGACGATCACGCCCGCGTTGGACTTCGGCGGCGGCATCGGCGGCCGGTACTGCGGCCACGGCGGCTGCCCGTACCCGTACGGCTGGCCGGGGGTCTGCTGTGGACCGTGGTGCATCCCGGGCGGCAGCGGGCGCGCGTACGGCGGCGGCGCGACCGGGCGCGGCGGCGGCATCGGCGGGCGGTGCCCGGGGTGCTGCGGCGGTCCCGGTTGGTGCCACGGTCCGTACGGCGGCTGAGTCATGGCGGATTCCCCCAGTTTGTCCGAGATCGCGGGTGAGCATAGGGGGCTCGGCTATCGTTCGCAGGCGTGTTGACCAAATGGGGGATCGCCGCCGGTCTCGTCGCGGCCGGGATCACATTCGCGGGCACCCAGCCGACGTTCTCGCCGCCGCCGGACGCGCCGACGTTCGACTTCCCGCTGCCCACGCCCGGGCCCGGCGGCGGGTCCGACGACCCGCCGCTCATCGACCCGAAGCCCCCGACCACCGGCCAGCCCCGGCCGACCCGCCCGCCCGGCGTGCCGGTCGTGCTGCCGCGCAGCGTGAACATCCAGCTCAAGCTGGAGCGCGACGGCAGCCTCAGCGTCGTCGAGCAGGTCATCGTGCAGTCGAAGGGCACGATGAGCCGGACAGCGCCGCTGCGCATCGGCGACCGCGTTTTCACGGTGCGGGACGCCAAAGTGGAGGGCAACGGCACCGCGGAGGTCTCGGGCGAACAGCTCGTGATCAAGCTCGGCGAGGGCGCGTCGACCGTGACGTACAAGGTGGACGGCGCGGTCGCCGACCTCGGCGACAAGCTCCAGTTCCGCTGGCAGGCCGCCAGCGGGTGGGACACCGAGCTGGTCTTCTTCCGCACCTCGCTGCTCACCCCCAAGCCCGGCCGCGACTTCATCTGCCTCGCGGGTGCGCCGAACACCGAGGACCGCTGCGACGCCGCGGTCACCGACGCGGGCGGCATCCTGCGCGTGGTGCACGCGGGCCTGGACGCTGGCGCCCGCGTCGACGTCTCCGCCGTGCTGCCGCCGGGCGTGGTCCCGGTGACCGCGAAGTTCGACGGCGCGGGCGGCGGGACTGGCGCGTTCGCGCTGACCCCGCTCACCGGTGGCGGCCTCGGCCTGGTCCTGCTCCTGCTGATCGGCGGGTTCGCCGTGGTGCTGACCACCCGCGCCCGCGACACCCGCGCGCTGGCCGCCGAGGGCGCGCCGGTCGACGTGCTGGTCGGCCAGGGCGACCGGCTGACCTTCGCCTCCCCGGACGGCATCCTGCCCGGGCAGGCGGGCACCGTCATCGACGAGAAGGTCGACCCGCGCGACCTCACCGCCACCGTGGTCGACCTGGCCGTCCGCAACTACCTGTGGATCACCGAGGCCGGTCCGGACTGGCAGGTCGTGCGCCGCAACGCCCCCGACGACTCGCTGACCGCCTACGAGCGCGCGGTCTACGACGCCCTGCTGCCCGAGGGCACCGACGCGGTCACGCTGTCGGCGCTCAAGCAGAATCCCCCGGCGCTGGCGGCCGTCCAGTCCGCCGTCTACGCCGACGCGGTCTCCCGGAGCTGGCTGTCCCGCAAGCCCGGCGGGCTCGGCAAGGTCGGCGCCATCGGCGTCGCGCTGGCCGCCGTCGGCGCGGCGGTGACCGTCGCGCTGGCGCTGAGCGGGGCCCGGCGCTGCTCGGCGTCGCGGTCGTCATCGGCGGCATCGGCCTGGTGCTGGGCGCGCGCCTGCTGCCCGCGCGGACCAAGCGCGGCGGCGTCCTGCTCCAGCAGGTCCGCGGCCTGCAGGGCTACCTGCGCGGGGCCCGGCCCGACCGGGTGCCGCCCGCCGACCGCGAGATGGTCTTCTCCCGGTCGCTGCCGTACGCGGTCGCCCTCGACGAGACCCGGCCCTGGCTGGAGCGCAACGCGCAGACCATGTCGGCGGGCCTGTACTGGTACGGCACGCAGGAGCCGCGGTTCGACCCGCGCCGCTTCGGCGACCGCTTCCCGGCGCTGGTCGACGAGCTGGACGGCGTCTTCGGCAAACGGTAACGCCCCGGGAGGGGGTCGAGCCGCCGGTGACCCCCGGGGTACCGTGCGCGGGATTTCGTCACCCGATCAGGTATCCCCCTGGGGAGGCTCGTTGCTCACCACCGTGACCCGGGCGGTCCTCGCCGCGGCGGTCGGCCTCACCCTGGCCGCCGCCGCGGCGCCCGCGTCCGCCCAGGAGGCGGACCCCACGGACGTCCCGCAGCCCAGCGTCGTGATCCGCGCGATCAGCGTCTGCGACGGCGGCAAGTCCGGCGTCGAGGTCATCCTCGACGACGCGCAGGACCCGTACACGGTCGTGCTGACCGGGTCGGACCTGCCGCCGCAGGAGACCGTGTTCGACGAGGAGCACCAGGTCCACAAGACCCGGTTCGCGCCCGTCCCGGTCGGTGACTACGTGGTCGAGGTGAAGGGCGCCGAGCAGGCGTCGGACGGCGCGCCGGTCCGGGTGAAGGCGTGCTCCGACCTCACCCCGACGAAGTACTCGCTGTCGGTCGAGGTCGAGTGCCGCGGCGGCTGGGGCGTGGCGACGTTCGTCGTCAGCAACCCCGACACCGACGAGGTGCGCACCTACTCGCTGAGCATCACCACGCCCGAGGACTACCTGGTCGAGCTGGGCCCGGGCATGTTCCTGCGCATCACCGAGAACCTGTTCGACGACGGCACCCACCAGGCGGTGCTCTCCGGCGACGCGCTCGCCGAGCCGATCGTCGAGGTGTTCACCGTCAAGTGCGCCTCGGACAACCAGCCGAGCCTGTTCACCCGCGCGCGCTGCGACGACAAGGAAGACCTGAACAGCGCCGCGGTCGTGCACGTCGACATCACCAACCCCAACCGCGGCGCGGTCGACTACCTGGTGACCGCGGGCGACGTCAGCCGCGAGGTGACGGTGCCCGGCGCGAGCCGCGAGACCGTGGACCTGGGTCCGTTCCCCGGCGGCGAGTACCCGGTGACGGTGATCGGCTCCGACGGCACCGAGACCCCGACCCACGTCGTGGTGGACCACTGCGAGGACGTCAAGCCCGACGGCGACGGCTTGCAGATCGCGGTCCGCTGCGCGGCGGGGAGTCCGTGGTGACCGTCCGGTTCTTCCCGGTCGGCCCGTTCCCGAACAAGCGGACCTTCAAGGTCGAGGGCAGGCCGGAGTTCGACGACGTCGTCCAGTTCCGCGGCAAGGGCCCGTACCAGTGGACCCGCCACGTGAACGCCTTCGCCGACGGCGTCTACACCGCCACCCTGACCGGTGAGGGCCTGTCCACGCGCGAGCAGTTCACCGTGGACTGCGTCGAGGGCGGGACGACCACCACCACGACCGCCCCGCCGACCACCTCGGTCCCGGCGACCACGACCTCCGCGCCCCCGCAGGCCCGCCCGGCCCCGGTCGACGACCTGCCGGTCACCGGCGCCGCGGTCACCGGCATGGCGGTGCTCGGCCTGGCCGCGCTCGGCCTCGGCGGCGCCCTGGTCTTCCTCGCCCGCCGCAGGCGCGCCTGACCCCGGCTCCCCGGGAGCGCCAGGCGCTCCCGGGGAGTTGTCCACAGGGCCCCGGGAAGAGGTGACGGCGACCCCGGCCGCTCCCGTAGGCTCGCTGGCGTGACCGTCTCCGAGAAGCTGCACAGGTACGCCCTGCCCAACGGCCTGCGGGTGGTGCTCGCCCCCGACCCGACCGCGCCGGTGGTCGGGGTCAGCGTGCATTACGACGTCGGCTTCCGCTCCGAGCCGGAGGGCCGCACGGGCTTCGCCCACCTCTTCGAGCACCTCATGTTCCAGGGCAGCGAGAGCCTGGAGAAGCTGGCGCACTTCCGGCACGTGCAGTCGTCGGGCGGCACGTTCAACGGGTCCACGCACCCGGACTACACCGACTACTTCGAGGTGCTGCCGTCCGCGGCCCTGGAGCGCGCGCTGTTCCTGGAGGCCGACCGGATGCGCGCCCCCAAGCTCACCGAGGAGAACCTCCGCAACCAGATCGACGTGGTGAAGGAGGAGATCCGGCTCAACGTCCTCAACCGCCCGTACGGCGGCTTCCCGTGGATCCTGCTGCCCCCGGTGCTGTACAAGACGTTCCCCAACGCGCACAACGGCTACGGCGGTTTCGAGGACCTGGAGGACGCCACGGTCGCCGACTGCGCGTCGTTCTTCGACACCTACTACGCGCCGTCGAACGCGGTGCTGACGGTCGCGGGTGACTTCACCGTCGACGAGGCGAAGGCGCTGGTCGAGAAGCACTTCGGCGACGTCCCGGCGCGCCCGCGCCCGGACCGCCCGTCGTTCGCCGAGCCCCCGCCGTCGGCGGAGCTGCGCGCCGAGCACCCGGACCCGCTGGCCCCGCTGCCCGCGGTCGCCCTCGGCTACCGCGTCCCGGACCCGGTCACCGAGATCGACGGCTACCTCGCGCACCTGGTCCTGGCGGGCATCCTGACCGACGGCGACGGCTCGCGCCTGCAGCAGCGCCTGGTCTACGGCGACCGCCTGGTCACCGACGTCAACGCGGGCTGCGGCCTGTTCGGCCCGTTCGAGGCGCGCGACCCGGACACGTTCACCATCACCGCCATCCACTCGCCCGACGTCGCCGTCGACCGGGTGCTGGCCGCCGTGGACGAGGAGCTGGACCGGCTGGCCTCGGCACCGCCGGAGGCCGAGGAGCTGGCCAAAGTCACCGCGCGCTGGAAGGCGAGCCTGCACAAGGAGCACGACCGCCTGGTCAGCCGCACCCTCGCCCTGGGGTCCTTCGAGCTGATGTTCGGCGACCCCACCATGATCGACGCGCTGCCCGAGCGGATCGCGCGGGTGTCGGCGGAGGCGGTGTCCTCGGCGGCGAAGTCGCTGCGCCCGGACTCGCGCGCCGTGCTGACCGTGACCCCCGCAGGAGGAGACCAGTGACCCGCACCGCAGAGCAGATCGGCCGCACCGAGCAGGGCCGCGGCCGCTGCCGCCGCTCGGCGAGCAGCGGGCCGCCGCCGCGCCCGCCGCCGTCGACACCGTGCTGGGCAACGGGTTGCGGGTCATCGCCGTGCACCACCCGACCGTCCCGATGGTCGAGGTGCGGCTGCGCGTGCCGTTCGCGGGCGACGACCCGCTGCACGCCGCCCGCGCCGAGGTGCTGGCCGCCGCGCTGCTCACCGGCACCGAGCGCCGCGACCGGGTCGCCGTCGACACCGAGCTGGCCCTGGTGGGCGGCGAGATGTCGGCGTCGGTCGACCCGGAGCTGCTCGCGGTCACCGCCAACGCCCTCGCCGACGGCTTCGACACGCTCCTCGACGTGCTCGCCGACCTCCTCACCGGCGCGGTCTACCGCGACGACGAGGTCGCGGGCGAGCGCGGCAGGCTCGTCGAGCGGATCACCGTCGCGGGCTCCCAACCCAGCGTGATCGCCCGCAAGGCGCTGCAGAAGCACCGCTACGGCGACCACCCCTTCACCCGCGAGATGCCCGAGGCCACCGACGTGGCGGGCGTCGACCCGGCCGAGGTCCGCGCCCTGCACGCCCGCGCGGTCGTGCCGCGCGGCTCGGTGCTGGTCGTCGTCGGCGACCTCGCCCCCGACGACGTCGTGTCCCGTGTGGACCGCGCGCTCGGCGGCTGGGCGTCCGACCACGCGGCGACCCCGCTGCCCGCCCTGCCCGAGCTGACCCCGGGCCCGCTGAAGCTGGTGGCCCGCGCCGACGCCGTGCAGTCGCAGCTGCGCCTGTCCGCGCAGTCGATCCCGCGCACCGACCCCGGCTACGCCGCGCTGCAGCTGGCCAACCTGGCCTTCGGCGGCTTCTTCTCCTCCCGCCTGGTGGAGAACATCCGCGAGGACAAGGGCTACACCTACCACGCGCGGTCGTACTCGGAGTTCACCCCGAGCGGCGCCACCCTGCTGGTCGAGACCGACACCGCCAGCGCCGTCACCGCGGGCGCGCTGCTGGAGATCCGCTACGAGCTGGGCAAGCTGGCCCTCAAGCCGCCCACCGCCGACGAGGTGGCCACGGTCCGCCAGTACGCCATCGGTCTCCTGCTCACCTCCACCGCCTCGCAAACGGGCCTGGCGTCCCAGCTCTCCGCCCTGGCCCCGCTGGGCCTGGGGCTCGACTGGCTGGTGGCGCACCCCGAGCGCCTCGCGGCGGTCACCGCGGAGGAGATCGCCGAGGCGGGCAGGCGCTTCTTCGCCCCGAACCGCTTCACCGGCGTCGTCGTCGGCGACCCCGCGGGCTTCGCCGACCTGGAACTGCTGGGTGGCGTGACCCGAGCGTGAGCCCCTTCGAGTTACCGGAGACCCCGGCGTTGTCCCGCTCCACCCTGGAGCGGGACGACGCCCTCCGCAAGGACGGGGCCCGCCTGGACGCGCTGTGGGCGACCAGCCAGGTCCTCCTGGTCGACCGCCACGGCCGCACCCCGGTCCGCATCGCCGAGCCCGCCGCGGTCGCGCCCGGGGCGGGCGCCGTGCCCCCAACCGGTCCACACCGTCCGTCCACCCAGGACGGACGGGCGCGACGTCGGTGGGGCTGGTCCTGCGCCCCGCCACCGCGGTCGCCGAGGAGCGGCCCGAGGACGCGGTGCTGCTGGGCACCCGCGACGGCGTCGCGTACTGGTCGCTGCCGGTCGACGAGGCCATGACCGGGGAAGCGGTGCCGCCGCCGAACTCGTGGGGGCTCTGGCCCGGCGGCCGGTCCGCCGACGGCGAGGAGTGGCACGACCTGCGGGCCGTCGGCGGCCTGCTCGACGGCACCGCCGCGGGGCTGTTCACCACCGCCGTCGCCCTGCACTCCTGGCACGCCAAGGCCCGGTTCTGCGCCCGCTGCGGCCAGTCGGCGCGCCGCACCGCCGCGGGCTGGGCGAGCGAGTGCACCGGGTGCGGGCGCGAGGAGTACCCGCGCACCGATCCCGCGGTCATCTGCCTCGTGCACGACGGGGTCGGGGTGGACGGGGAGCACGTCCTGCTCGCCCGCCAGCCGATCTGGCCGCCGGAGCGGTACTCGGTGCTCGCCGGGTTCGTCGAGGCGGGCGAGTCGCTGGAGGCGTGCGTGGAGCGCGAGGTGGCCGAGGAGGTCGGGGTGGCCGTGCGCGGCATCCGGTACCTCGGCAGCCAGCCGTGGCCGTTCCCGCGCTCGGTCATGATCGCCTTCGCCGCGCACGCCGACCGGGCGACCCCGCTGCGGCCCGCCGACGGCGAGATCGAGGACGCCCGGTGGGTCTCCCGCGCCGAGGTCCGCGCCGCGCTGGCCGCGGGCGGCGAGGTCCCGGGGCTGCGGCTGCCGGGTGCGACGTCGATCGCCGGGCAGATGCTCGCGGGCTGGGCCCGCGCCTGACGCTGCGCTTTCCCGCGAACACCCGGGGAAACAATTGTGCCCCGCGTGCCAAAAAACGCGGGAGGCGATGCGCACCGGATGATAAATCCCGCTACGCAGGTGCCTACCCAATTGCGCTCAATGGGCTAGGGGATAACATCGGTTCTCGACGTCGTCCCAGGCCTGCTGCCAGCCCTCGCTGACGTTCGTCTGACCAGCGGATACGAGTGTCTCACCCGGCCAATGACGGCGGTGTGGAATGTGGCGTGGATGATAATTTGGGACCCCGTTCTCCCCTCGCATTCCCGGGTCTTGTGCGGCGGAACTCCGGTCGTTAATTTGGCGACTCGTAGCGTGTCTGTAACACGCTTTTCGCCCCGACCTATTTTCTGGCGCTCGCTCGGCGCCAGGGAGGATGACCGTGAGACTCAAGAGACATCCCCGGAGACTGGCGACCGTCGTCGCCGCCGCGGGCACCAGCGTCTTGGTGGCCGCGGGTCTCGTGATCGGCTCGGGCATCGGCTCGGCCGCGCAGGGCCAGCTCGTGCAGAGCTACTCCTGCTCGTTCCCCCTCATCGGGAACCAGACCGTCACCGTCGACATCCAGACCGAGCAGCCCGACACGATCGTCGCCGGGACGTTCACGCCACCGCTGGCGATCACGGCCGTCTCCAACGCGGGCGCCACCGCCACCCAGGGCCTGCGCCTGGTGGGCGCCACCCAGATCCGGGGCGTCGCCCGCGCGACCTCCACCGTCAAGGGCCCGGGCAGCCAGGGCAACATGACCGTGCAGGTGCCCACCGAGGTCCCCCTGCAGCCGATCCCGCCGGTCGGCCAGGACCTCGTCCTCAACGCCAGCGGCAGCGCCCCGGCCTCCGCTTCGACCAGCCCGGCACCGCCTCGCTCGAGGTGACCGACCTGGTCCTGGAGATGACCCCGCTGCGCGCCGACGGCACCCCCACCGACCTCGGCACGTTCACCTCCGACTGCACCCCGGCGTCCGGCCAGGACACCACCCTGCAGACCTACTCCGTGACCGGCGCCGCGGTGACCCCCGAGGCCCCCAACGGCGTCGGGAACACCCCGCCGCTGCGCCAGGTCTACACCTGCCCGTTCCCGCTGATCGGCAACCAGAACGTCACCGTCGACATCAGCACGGAACTGCCGCGTGAGATCAACCAGGGCGCGTTCACCCCGGAGATCAACATCACCGCGGTGTCCAACGCGGGCGCCACGGCCACCCAGGGCCTGCGCCTGGTCGGCGCCGAGACCATCGAGGGCACCGCGGTCGCCACCTCGCTGGTGAAGTCGCCGCAGGGCCACCTCGCCGTCGCCGTGCCGACCGGCCTGCCCAAGCAGCCGATCCCCCGGTGGGCAACGACCTCATCGTCAACGCCAAGGGCAAGGCGCCCGCGCTCAGCTTCGACCAGCCGGGCACCGCGACCCTGTCGGTGCACGACCTCGTGCTGACCATGACCCCGCGCCGCGCCGACGGCACCGAGACCGGCCTGGGCACGTTCACCTCGGACTGCACCCCGGCCGCGGGCCAGACCACCGTCCTGCACACCTTCACCGTGAAGCAGGTCGGCGACACCGAGAAGCCCACCCAGCCGCAGAACCTCGCCGCGGGTGAGACCACCGAGACCAGCGTCGCGCTGTCCTGGGCCGCGTCGTCCGACAACGTCGGCGTCGTGGGCTACGACGTGCTCGCAGGCGGCCAGGTCGTCAAGAGCGTCACCGGCACCTCGGCGGTCGTGGACGGGCTGACCCCGGACACCGAGTACTCCTTCACCGTCGTGGCGAAGGACGCCGTGCCGAACGTGTCCGACCCGTCCGCGGCGGTCACCGCCCGCACGAAGAAGCCGGTCGACACGCAGAAGCCGACCCCGCCCGGCGCGCCCGCCGCGGCGAACATCACCGAGACCACCGTCGACCTGTCGTGGGCCGCGTCCTCCGACAACGTGGGCGTCGTGGGCTACGACGTGCTGGCGGGCGGCAACGTCGTCGCCAGCGCCGAGGGCACCTCGGTGACGGTCACCGGCCTCACCGCGAACACCGAGTACTCCTTCACCGTCGTGGCGAAGGACGCGGTGCCGAACACGTCCGACCCGAGCCCGGCCACCACCGTCAAGACGCTGGCCTCCCCGGACCGCGAGGACCCGTCGACGCCGACCGGCTTCCAGTCGACCGGCACGTCGGAGAACAGCATCGGCCTGGAGTGGGTCGCGTCCACCGACAACGTGGCCGTCACCGGGTACGTCGTCTCCTACGGCTCGGAGACCGTCGAGGTCGAGGGCACGTCGACGACGATCACCGGCCTGACCGCGGACACCGAGTACTCCTTCACCGTCGTGGCGAAGGACGCCGCGGGCAACACCTCCGGCGCCGCGGGCCCGGTCGTGGCGCGCACGGCGAAGGCCCCGGACCGCGACGGGCCCACCAAGCCGACCGGCCTGGAGGTCACCGCCAAGACCCAGTCCAGCATCACCCTCGGCTGGCTCCCGTCGACCGACAACGTCGGCGTCACCGGCTACGACGTCGTCTCCGGCGGCGCGGTCGTCAAGACCGTGACCGGCACCGAGGCCACCATCGACGGCCTCACGCCGGACACCGCGTACACGTACACGGTCGTGGCGAAGGACGCCGCCGACAACAAGTCGGCGCCGAGCGACCCGGTCACCGCCCGCACCGACAAGGCGCCCGACACGCAGGACCCGACCGCGCCGGGCAACCTGCGCGCGACCGACGCCACCGCGGACAGCATCGCGCTGGCGTGGAACGAGTCGTCGGACAACGTCGCGGTGACCGAGTACGAGGTGTTCCAGAACGGCACGTCCCTGGGCAAGGTCACCGGCACCACCAAGCTGGTCACCGGCCTGTCCGCGGACACCGAGTACACCTTCACCGTCGTGGCGTACGACGCCGCGGGCAACGACTCGACCCCGAGCGCCCCGCTGAAGGCCCGGACCGCCAAGGCGCCGGACACCCAGAAGCCGACCGCGCCCGGCACCCCGACCGTCACCGGCACCTCCCCGACCAGCATCTCGCTGACCTGGGGCGCCTCGACGGACGACACCGCCGTGACCGGCTACGAGGTCCGCAACGGCGCCACCGTGGTGGCGACCGTGACGGGCACCTCGGCGACCGTGGCCAACCTGACCCCGGACACCGAGTACACCTTCACCGTCGTGGCGAAGGACGCCGCGGGCAACACCTCCGACCCGTCGGCCCCGGTGACCGCCCGCACGCAGAAGCAGGACTCGACGATCATCGAGTACGGCTTCGACCTGACCGGCGCGACCTTCATCAAGTCCGCCAACGGCACGGTCCCGCTGACCGGCGGCATCGACGCCGACTTCAACCTCTCCACCGGCACGTTCGAGGCCGACCTGGCGCTGAACCCGACGAGCGGCAACTTCAAGCTCTTCGGCTTCATCCCCGCCACGGCCAAGATCCAGTTCGCCCCGGCGGGCAAGACCACCGGCTCCATCGCGGGCGGCGTGCTGAAGTCGACGTCGAAGGTCACGGTCAAGCTCCCGCAGGTCAGCCTCATGGGCTTCCCGATCTCGCAGAGCTCGACCTGCCAGACCAAGTCCCCGGCCACCATCCCGCTGCAGTCGAAGGCCGCCTTCGACCCGCTGACCGGTGGCGCCCTCACGGGCACCTACACCCTGCCCACCCTGCAGGGTTGCGGGACGCTGAACAACCTGATCAGCGCCCTCGCGGCAGGTCCCGGCAACACCATCGCGGTCGCCCTGACGCCCCGCCCCGTGGGCTGACCCCGATAACGGAGTGACCCGGGTGGCCCCGTCGCACCAGCGGCGGGGCCACCCGGCCGTTTATCCGCGTGCGCCACCGCGTCCGGCCCTGCCACCATCGGCGCATGGCCACGGCGGCGGGTGTGCGGATCACGTGGGCGGACCTCCCCGGGTCCGTCCGGTCCGCTGTGGAGTCGATGCTCGGTTCGCCCGTCGTCGAGGCGCGGTCCCAGCCGGGCGGGTTCTCCCCGGGCACGGCCGACCGCGTCCGCACCGCGACCGGCCGCCGCGCCTTCGTCAAAGCCGTGTCGTCGCTGCAGAACGAGGACAGCCCGAAGCTGCACCGCAGGAAGCCCGGATCACCGCGGCCCTGCCCGACCACGCCCCGCGCCTCATCGGCTGCCACGACGACGGCACCTGGGTCGCCCTGGTCCTGACCGACGTCGAGGGCCGCCACCCGCACCTGCCGTGGCGGCGCGCCGAACTCGACGCCGTCCTCGCCACCCTGCGCGCCCTGTCGGCCCACCCGCCGCCGCCGGACCTCCCCGCCGTCCGGGACGGCCTGTCCCACGACCTCGCGTGCTGGCGGCGCGTCGCCGACGACCCGCCCCCGGACCTGCACCCGTGGGCGGCGGACAACCTCGACCTCCTGCTGGACCGCGCCGACCACGCCCTCGGGGTCCTCGACGGCGACGCCCTGGTCCACCTGGACGTCCGCGCCGACAACCTCCTCATCGGACCCGGTGGCGTCACCGTCGTCGACTGGCCGTGGGCGTGCCGGGGACCGTCCTGGTTGGACTCCGCGATGCTGCTGGTCAACGTCCGCCTGCACGGCGGGCACGACTGCGCCGCGCTGCTCGCCGACGTCGCCGCCGCCCACGGGGCCGACCGCGCCGACCTGCTGGCGCTGCTCGCGGGCATGGCGGGCATGTTCACCGACTACGCGCGCCGACCCCGCCGCCGGGCCTGCCGACGCTGCGCGCCTTCCAGCGCGCCCAGGCCGACGCCCTGCTGGGGTGGATGGCGGAGGAGTTCACAAGTCGTCGAGCAGGACCCCGGTGACGACCTCCTCCGGCACCGCCCACCCGGCCCGCATCGCCGCGGCCAGGTCCGGGTCCCACGGCGTCGCGCCGGGGTCGCCGTCCAGGGCGGGCAGGTCGATGTCGTTGTCGCGCGCGGAGTCCAGGGCCGCGCGGTAGTCCGCCGCGCCCATCCGCCACGGCTCCGCGCCCAGCTCCAGGGCCGCGCGCACCACCAGCAGGCCCGCGGCGTCGAAGTCCGCGTGCACGGTCACCCGCTTGCCCGCCGCCACCAGTGACGACAGCAGCGCCCGCGACGCCGGGTTCAGCCGCCCCGACAGGCACACCAGCGGCACCCGCCACCCCGCGTCCGCCGCCGCCTCCACCAACCGGGGACGCAGGCACACCCGCACCGTGTCCGCCGACGGAAGCCCGGGCAGCGAACGCAACGGAACCTGCACCGGCCCCGGCAGCTCCGGGAACCCGTGCACCAGGACCGACGACAACCCGTCCGCCACGCCGCAGCGCTCCCACAGCCGCGCCTCCTCCGCGCGGCCCCTCGGCAGCGCCACCCCGTGCGCCAGCGCCGCCGCGCGGAGCACCAGCGCCGCCGCCTTGCGACCCGGGTCCAGCGCGTGCTCGTCACCCGCCTCGCGCGCCAGGGCCACCCGCGACACCCACGTCGCAGGCGCCGCCGCGCTCAGGTTCACCCGCGCGAGCACGGAAGCCGCGACGCCCGCCGGTCCCGCCAGCCGCTCGGGCGCGATCTTGGCGTACCGCCGCACCTGGTCCACCCACGCCGACGCCCACGGCGCGTCCGCCAACCCCGCCGACGCCAGCGCGGCGCGCAGGATCCCGTCGGTCCACTCGCGCCGCGCCGAGTCCACCGACGCCTGGTCCGCGCGGAACTCCGCGGGCGCGCCGTGCACCTCCGCCAGCACCTCGTCCAGCCCGCGCCCGAACACGACCGCGACGCGCGCCGCCAGGTCCGCCACCGGGACCGTGCCGCCGACGCCTGCCTCCACCGGCCGCCCGAGCAGCTCGGAGACCGCCGACGCCGCGGCGGGCGTCGGCGGCTTGTAGCCCAGCTTCACCTGCCCGCGCTGCACGGCCTTGCGGGCCTGCCGCCACAGCACCTCGTACTCGGGCCTGCGCGGGTCAGGGGTCATCGCGGTCGAGGGACGCGCCGTCCCAGGTCGTGTGCGTGCAGGCGACGCCGTGCCCGGACTTCGGGCGCAGCACGTCGTAGATGTGCATGCGCGGGATGCGGTCGGACACGCCCCACCCGCTCGGCCACGTGATCACCCAGTCCATGTCCAGGTCGACCAGCAGGCCCAGCATGCGCGCGATCGTCGGGTCGTCGAGCCGCTCGAACGCCTCGTCCAGCAGCACCAGCCGCAGCGGCGACATCGCCGAGCCCGCGCTGATCGCGCCGTAGAACGCCGCCGCCGCGGCGAACAGCGTCACGTACGAGATCAGCCGCGTCTCGCCGGACGAGAGCTGCCGCAGCCGCCGCGACCGCGGCTTGCCGTCCGGGCCGGTGTCGCGCACCCGCACGGTGAACGCGTACCAGGACCGGTAGTCCAGCGCCCGCGACAGGATCTCGCCGAAGCCCGCCGACCCGGAGTCGCGCTCGGCCTCGATCCGCTCGGTGAACACCTGCTGCAGCCGCGCGTCCTGCTCCGGCGTGCGCTGCGCGAACGGCGTCCGCAGCAGCTTCAGACCCTCCAGCGTGGACTCGTCGAGCCACGGCGCCGGCTGCCACTCCAGCCGCACGTGCACGCCCTGGCTGGACCGCGCGGTCTCCAGGACTTCGTTCATCCGCCGGGTCAGGTCCTCGGCGACGGCGATCTGCGCGGAGAGCCGCTCGGCCAGCTCCCGCACCAGGTGCAGCGCGAAGATCCCCTGGTACCGCTCGGTGAGGAAGTCGCGCCGCTCGGCCAGGTGCTCGGCCACCCGCCGCGCCGCCACCGCGACCGGCGCGGGCCCGTCCTCGGCCGACACGACCACCGTCAGGATGCCCGCGTGCCGCTCGGGGGCGACGTTGTGCGTGCCCGCCAGCGCTGCCTGCAGCGTCTGCAGCTTCGTCAGCACGGCGTCCTCGCCCGGCAGCCGCTTCGACGCGGCGACCGCCTCCGCGAGCACCGCGAGAGCGTCCACATCGGACTCCGGCCGCTCGGTCGGCACAGCGGCGGCCCACACGCCCGGCGCGTCCAGCGCCTCGCCGAACGACCGCGCCGCCGCCGCGGCGCCCGCCGCCTTCCCGTCGATCTCGGCCGTGCGGGTCTCCAGCAGCGTCTGCGTCTTGACGACCTGGTTCGACACCTCCACCGCGGCGCGGCGCGCCTCGGGCAGCCGCTCGCGGACCGCCTTGCGCTCCCGGTCCAGCTCGGCGAGCTGCCCCTGCACCCGCGCGGCCTCGCCGCCGACCGCCGAGGTCAGCTCCGCCAGCGCCGCCGCTTCGCGGTGGAACTCGACGCACTGCTCCTCGGCCACCGCCTCCGCGGCCTCCCGGTCGGCGACCGCGGCGTGGTAGTCGTGCAGCGCGTCCGCCAGGTCCCGCACGGTCGACGCGCAGCGCCTGCCCAGCGCGTCCCGCAGGCTCGCCGCCAGGTCGCGCAGGCCCGCCGCCGACCGGTGCGCCGCGCGCAGCGACTCGGTGTCGGTCGCCAGCCCGGCCTCGCCCGCGTCCCGCGCCAGCTCCGCCTCGGCCGCCTTGACCCGGCCGTCCGCGGCGGTGTGGTCGGTGCGGCGCTGCTCGGCGCGGCTCGCCGCCTCCGCGGCCTGCCTGCTCGTCTCGTCCGCGCTGACCCGCGCGCCGATCAGCTCTCGGTCGTCGGGGAACGCGTCGAGGTGGGCGTCCCACGCGGCCACGGCGTCGGTGTGCGCGCGCAGCTCCGCCTCGGCGTCGGCCAGCGCGTCGCGCAGCCGCTCCAGCTCCGCGGCCAGCTCCGCCGCCGCCCGCTCCCGGGCCGCGGCCCGCGCGCCTGCGCCGACGTATTCCGCGGCGGGCTTGGCCGCGCCGCCGTGCAGCACGCCCGCCCGCCACGTCCCGTCCGGCCACACCGTCAGCCCGTCGTGGTCGCCGCCATAGGACACCGACGCCAGCAGCGCCGCCACCGTCGCCGCCGCGACGGGGAGTCCGGCCCGACCGCGGGCGACAGCGCCGCGGCCAGGGCTCGGCCGCCGGGCGGCCCGGCGCGGCCACGATCCCGGACACGTCGCGCGCGGTCCCGTCGGCCGACACCCACGCCGTCAGCAGGCCGCTGGCCTGCAACGCGGCCTCCAGCCCCGCGCGCTCGCCGTCGTCGAGGCCCGCGGTGAAGTCGACCAGCCGGTAGAACGGCGCGCCCGTCGCCGGGTCCCGCTCGACCGGCGGCGCGGGCGGCTGCGGGTCCACGCCCCTGCGCAGCTCGATGGTGCGCGCCTCGGCGGACGCGATCGCCGCCTCCAGCGCGTCGACGCCCTGCCGCGCCGCCGCCGCCCGCTGCCGCAGCCCGCCCAGGTGCGGGGCCGCCCACTGGCGGATGGCGTCGCGGGCCGCGCGCGCGAGGTCCGGGTCGGCGAGCACGTCGTCCGGGGTCGGCGGCAGCGGCGGGCGCGGCGCGTGGTCGTCGCCGAACGGGCCGGACCCGCTCCACGCCCGCACCCGCTCGCACCACACCTCGGCGGCCACCGCGAACCGCTGCCGCGCCTCGTTGCGCCGCCCGGCGGACTCGGTCGCCTCGATCTGCGCGTCCCGCGCCGCGGCCCGCCCGGCGTCGAGCGCCAGCCGGTCCCGGTCGAGGGTCAGCGCCCGCTCGTGCAGCGACATCGCCAGCGCCGCGCGCTGCGCGACCGCGCCGCCGACCTCGTCGGCCCGCGCGGCGGCCGCGGCGAGCGCGGTGGTCAGCTCGTCGGGGTGCACGACCGGCGGCTGCCTGCGCTGCACCTCCAGCGGTTCGGCCTCCGGGTCCGGCTTGGCCCGCACCCGGTCGGTCACCGTCGTGGTCGCCTGGTCCGGCGCGGGCGGCACCTCGGGGCACAGCTTGGGGTCCAGCCCCGCAGCCGCCAGACCGTCCGAAGTGGACTCCGCGAGGGCGGTGGCGTCGGCCAGGTCGTCGCCGAGGCGGCGCAGCACCGTCAGCACGGTCTCCACCGCGCGGTCGGTGTGGTTGCGGCGCACCGCGGCGTTGTCCAGCGCGCTGGTCGCGGCCTCCCGGGTGCGCTCGACCAGCTTCTCCCGGTCGCGCAGGTCCCGCAGGCCCTGGTAGGCGGGCAGCGCCTGGAGCGTGTCGATCGCCGACTCCAGCTCCGCCTCGCGCTCCTCCAGGACCCGCACCCGCTCCTCGGCCTCGGCGTGCCGCGCCTCGTCCTGCGCGACCCGCGCCGACAGCTTGTCGATCTCGGCGTGTGCGTTGTCGAGCGCCTTGCGCGCCGCGCCCGCCCGCTCACCCGCGGCGTGCAGCGCGCCCAGCGCGTAGCCCGAGTAGCCGGTGAGGAACGCGCTCATCGCCGTGTCGGCCGCGGACAGGCGGCCGATGTTCTCCCGGATCGACTCCAGGTCCTCGAACGACGTCGCGAGCTGCTCCACCACGCCCGCCTCCAGCGGCGGCAGCGCGTCGGACAGGATCTGCTCCAGCTGCCCGTCCTGCACCTTCAACCCGATGTCCGGGTTGCGCAGCGTCCGCTGCAGGTGCAGCAGGTCGCCGTAGCGCGCGGCGGGCACGCCGTAGACCTCCTCGGCCACCCGCGCCCGGAACCCGGCCTCGTCGAAGATCCGGTCCGCGCCCAGCACGTCGCGCAGCGCCGCGGGCCCCAGCGGCACCCGGTCCGCCGACACGAGCTGGAAGTGCGCCCCCACCCGCGACGGCGTGATGAACCGCCACGAGTCGCTGACCGCCTGCGACGTCGCCGACGCCTTCACCCCGATCCCGCAGGTCAGGAACTCCTCGGCCCCCTCGCGCTCCCGGCGCAGCTCGATCCACGCGTACCCGATGCGGTTCGGCCCGCCGTCGTAGTCGTCGAGCATCAGGCGGCGGATGGACACCGTCCCCGCGCCCTTCGAGCCCAGGTACCGCAGGTCGCCGTCGAGGCACAGCGGCAGCAGCAGCTCCAGCGTCCGGGACTTGCCCGAGCCGTTGGTGCCTTGGAACACCGCGCGCCCGCCGGAGAAGTCGAACACCTGCTCCCGGTACTGCCAGATGTTGACGATCCCGCCGCGGTGCAGTCGCCACCGCCCGAAGTCCGTCACGGCGCTCCTTGCTCATCGCTGTCGAACAGGGACCAGCCGGGCTCGGGGGAGCCGGGGCCGGGTCGGGCACGCGGCCCGGGGTGTCGTCGGGCCGCGGCAGCCAGCGGTGCGCGGCCGGGCTGAGCAGCCAGCCGTCGCCGTCCGGGTCGGCCAGGCCCAGGCGGGTCAGCAGGTCGGCGACCGCGGACACCAGCGCGGGCATGTCCTCGGTGGCCTGCCGCGACCACGCCGACGGGAAGTCGTCGACCAGCCGGTCGCACACCACGCGCAGCCGCACCCGGGTGACCGGCACCCGGCCGTCCGGCCGCCGGTCGCCCGAGTCCAGCAGCTCCGGCAGGGCCAGCAGCGCGATCCGCGCGACCGTGCCGGTGCCGGGGAAGACCACGTCGGTCAGGTACTCCTCGGGGTCGGTCACCGCGACGCCCTCGGCGCGGATCTCGGTGACCAGCCCGAAGCAGCGCTCCAGCAGCACCGACTCGCGCCGCTGCCCGCGCAGCAGCCAGTCCCGGTGCTCGCCCGCCAGGTCCGCGTGCAGCGTCACCGGGTCCTCGACCAGCCGCCTGCGCACCGCGTGGTCGGGCGTCCCGGCCGCGGCGGCCTGCTCGATCAGCTCGTCCGCCGATCCCGCCTCCGCGGGCCGCCCGACGAGGAGCTGGCCGAGCAGGTCGGTGTCGATGGTGATCAGCGCCTCCGCGCCCGCCACCGTGCCGTCGGTCTCGGTGATCACGCCCAGCGCGATCAGGTGGCGCAGGGCCGCGGTCAGCGCCCGCCGGTCGGCGAGGTCGTCGGTCACGACCATCCCGGCCTCGCTCCCCGCCGCGCGCACGTCGGCGACCAGCCGCGACAGCAGGACCTGCCTGCCGACACCGGTCAGCGCCGCCATCACCAGGCACAGGTACGCGTACGCGCGCGGCGTCATCCCCGGCTCGCCGCGGTGGCTGCCCGCGCCCGGCCCGGCCTTGTGCAGCCGCGCGAACCGGCGCTGCACCACCAGCCGGTAGCCCAGGACCGCGGCGAACAGCTCCTGCAGCGGCACCCGGTAGCGGTACACCAGCGGCAGCAGGTCGCCGTCCGGGCCGCCCGGGCGCAGCAGCGGGTGCCGCAGCAGCACCCGCGCGCAGCGGGCCACGTTGGCGGCGTCGATGTCGGACAGCTCGGACAGCACGTCGGGGCCGCGCGTGCGCATCACACCCCCGCCCTGCTGATCGCCAGCTCGGTGTCGCGCAGCGTCAGCGCGCCGCCCGCGCTGCGGATGCGCGTGACCCGCCCCGGCGCGGGCGTGATCGTCAGCGTCAGCCCGCGCACCTGGTCGGTCGCCTCGCCCGGGTCCTGCGCGCTCTCCCGCTGCGCCATCGCCAGCGTCAGCAGCTCGCACAGCGCCCCGAGCGCCTGCCGCGACAGGACCGCGGCCTCCAGGTCGCGGGCGGCGTCGGCCAGCTCGGCGGACGCGGCCTCGCGCAGCTCGTCGGCGGCCCGCGCCTGCGCCAGCAGGCCCTGCTCGGTGATCGGGTCGTCCATGATCCGCGACGGCCGCCCGCGCGCGCCCCGGTCGCCGCGCCCGCGCACGCTCACCGACACCTCCACCGCCGGGCCGTCGGCCCACGGGGTGTGCTCGTCGTCGGCGTCGTGCTCGGGGGCGGGCAGCAGGTTGCGCGCGGAGTACAGGCCGAACGCGGCGGCGTAGAGGTCGTGCGCGGTCTCGGCGTCGGCGCCGTCGAACCAGGCCGCCAGCCGGACCAGCTCGCCGCGGCGGCTCGGCAGCAGCCCGCCGCCGGTGGTGGCCCGGCGGACCGTCGCCAGCAGCGCGCCGATCGCGCGGGTCGTCGCCTCCCGCAGCGCCGTCACCTGGCTCGGCTGCCCCGGGCGGTCGGCGAACCAGTCGGCCAGCTCCTGCCAGTCGGCCTCGGTGCGCCGCGGGTGCGCTCCATCGTCGGGCTCAGCGGCTCGTCCGGGCTCAGCAGCCGCAGCAGCTCCGCGCGGGCCGGGCGCAGCGCGGCGAGGGCGCCCGCGATCGCGGGGTGTGCCGCAGCACGTCCTCTACCACGACCTGGATGTACTCGACCAGCAGGTTCCGGAACCCGGAGATCTCGTCCGGCGCGAGGTGGTTGCGGGTCAGGACCTGGCCCAGGTAGGCGTAGAAGTCCCGCACGGTCGCGGCCAACTCGGCGTGCTGCAGGAACAGCGTCGTCACCCGCTCGGCGAGCTGCTCGCGCGCCCGGCGCGCGGGCAGCGACCGCGGGTCGGCCTGCGCGCGGGCCGTCGCCAGCGCCAGCGCGTCGCCCAGCTCGGCCAGGCCGCGCTCGATCGCGGGCAGCAGCTCCCGGGACACCTCGCGCGCGCCCTCGGGCACCCGCAGCAGGGCGTCGACGTCGCGCTGCACGCGCACCGCCAGCTTGCCCACCTGGTAGCGCATGCTGCCCTGCTGGAACTCCGCGATGCTCGCCGCGATCGTCTCCCGGCGGCCCAGCACGAGGTTGCCCCACTCGACGAGCTGCCGCAGCCGGGGGATCACCACGTCGATGTGCGATTCGCCGATGTCGATGCGGCCCTCGCGCTCCGCGGCGGCCAGCGCCGAGGACACCTCGCCCGCCGACAGGTCGGCCAGCAGCGTCGAGGTGAACAGCCGCATGATCGCCAGGTACGTGCGGTGGTGCTCGCGCGGCTGGAGGTAGGCGTAGAGCTGGAGCCTGCGTTCCGGGTCGGTCTCGTGCTGTGGCTCCACGCCGGACGACGATAGTCCGCGCGCCCGACACCCGCGCAGCCCGCCCGTGCCCCCGCGATACGGTTCCCTCTCCAGGGGGACACGGAGTGATCAGGGGAGACGTGGCCGCACCGCGGGCGATCGGGCTGCTGCTGGGGGCCGCGGCGGACGCCGCGCTGGGCGACCCGCGCCGGGGCCACCCGGTCGCCGGGTTCGGCCGGGTCGCCGGGCTCGTCGAGAAAGCCGTCCACCGCGACAACAAGGCCGCGGGCGTCGTCTACACCGCGGGCCTCGCGGGCGCGGTGATCGGGCTCGGCGTCGCCGTCGAGCGCGCGGGCCGCACCCGGCCGCTGCTGCGCGTGCTGTCCACCGCCGCGGCGACCTGGGTCGTGCTGGGCGGGCGGTCGCTGGCCGCCGAGGGCACCGTGATCGGCCGCCACCTCGACGCGGGCGAGCTGGACCGGGCCCGCGAGCGGCTGCCGTCGCTGTGCGGGCGCGACCCGCGGCGCCTGGACGGGCCCGCGATGGCCCGCGCCACCGTCGAGTCGGTCGCCGAGAACACCTCCGACGCCGTCGTCGCGCCGCTGTTCTGGGGCGCGGTCGCGGGCGTCCCGGGGCTGCTCGGCTACCGGGCGATCAACACCATGGACGCGATGGTCGGCCACCGCTCGCCCCGCTACCGCCGCTTCGGCTGGGCCGCCGCCCGCCTCGACGACGTCGCCAACTACCTGCCCGCGCGCCTCGCCGCCGGGCTGACCGTCGCGGGCGCGCCCGTCGTCGGCGGCAACCGGCGCAGCGCGTGGGTGGCCTGGCAGCGCGACGCCGCCGCCCACCCCAGCCCCAACGCGGGCCGCGTCGAGGCCGCGTTCGCGGGCGCGCTGGAGGTCCGCCTCGGCGGGCGCACCGTCTACCCGTACGGCGTGGAGGAGCGCCCGGTGCTCGGCGACGGCCGCATGCCCGACGCGGGCCACGTGACCCGCGCGGTCGAGCTGTCCCGGGTCGTCGGGTGGCTCGCCGCCGCGCTGGCCGCGGTCATCGGGCTGGTGCGGCGCTAGCGTCCTCGTCCTCGGCGAGGATCTCGGCCACCGACTTGCGCCGCGGCTTGTCGAGCGCGCCGCCGGGCTTGATCTCGCGCCAGGTGAAGTAGACGAGCCCGATCAGCGTCATCGCGCCGAACGCGATCCACTGCAGGGCGTAGGAGAACGACGGCCCCGCCTCCAGCTGCGGCAGCGGCAGCGCGCCCAGCACGCCGGGGAGCCCGCCTCGAGCTGCACGTACCCCGGCCTGCTGCCGGGCAGCACGGTCTGCGGGTCGATCGCGTACACCTGCCGGTGCGGGCCGTCCTGGAACGCGGCCCGGCCCTGCGGGTCGCGCTCGCCCACCCGCACCCGCCCGGTGATCTGCACCCGCCCGGTCGGCGCGGGCGCGAACCCGGGGATCGTCACGCCCTCCGCGGGCCGCACGTACCCGCGTCGACGACGACCGTGGTGCCGTCGTCGAGCCGGAACGGGGTCAGCACCTCGAACGCCGCCGCCCCCTGCACGGTCCGCAGCCGCGCCACCGACTCGCGCTCGGGCAGGAACTCGCCGATCGCGGTGACCAGCCGCCACTCCGTCGACCGGGTCGGCTCGGCGCCCGCCGCGACGACGTCGTCCAGCGGCGCGGGCGCGGCGTCGAAGGACGCCTGCAGCGCCGCGTTGGTCTCCTGGCGCTCGGCGTAGCGCTGGAACTGCCAGGGCGCGAGCAGCGTGAAGCACGCCGTGGCGAAGGTCACGACCACGAGCGCCGACAGCAGCCACCCCGGGCTCAGCAGCAGTTTCAACCGCACCCGACCACGGTAAGCCAGGCTCACGCCGCCAGCGCCGCCCGGGCCGCGCTCACCGTCTGCCGCGCGTAGCCCGCGCCGAACAGGACGGTGTGCACCAGGAGCGGGAACAACTGGTGCAGCGGCACGCGTGCGCGCCACCCGTGCGCGAGCGGGGAGTGCTCGTCGTAGGCGGCGGTGACGGTGTCCAGGTGTGGGCAACCGAACAGCGCCAGCATCGCCAGATCGGTCTCCCGGTGCCCGCCGTGCGCTGCCGGGTCGATCAGCCAGGCCCGCCCGTCCGCCGCCCACAGCACGTTGCCGTTCCACAGGTCGCCGTGCAGCCGCGCGGGCGGCTCCGGCGGACCCGCCAGCTCGTCGATCCGCTCGCACACCGCCTCGACCGGACCCGGGTCGGTGATCGTCCCGGCGTCGACGGCCTGCCGCAGGTAGGGCAGGACCCGGTGCTCGGCGAACCACCGCGGCCAGTCCGACCCGGGGACGTTGCGCATGGGCGCCTGCCCGATCCACGCGTCGACCGTCGGCCCCTGCCCGAACGCGTCCGCGCCCGCGGCGTGCAGCCGCGCGAGGTCCCGCCCCAGCCCGGCGGCCACGTCCGGGGTCGCCGGTCCGGGCTCGACCTGGTCCATCACGACCCACGTCCCGTCCCACGCCCGCACCCCCGGCGCCGGGACCGCGGCCTCCGCGAGCCACTGCAGCCCGCCGACCTCGGCCTCCGCCTGCCCCGGCCGGTGGTGCCGCTTCGCGACGACCAGGTCCCCGTCGGCCAGGTCGACCTCGAAGACGTCGGCCCCGATCGCCACCACCCCGGCGACCGGAGTCTGGAGCAGCTCGGCGACCGCGTCGGCGGGGTCACCGCTGCCGCACCCAGTCCAGCAGGCCCGGGCAGGCCGCCTCGACCATCGCCATCACCTCGTCGAAGCCCTCCGCGCCGCCGTAGTACGGGTCGGGCACGTCCAGGTCGTCGGCCGCCGGGTCGAACTCGCGCAGCAGCCGCACCCGGTCCGGGCCGACCAGCTTCCGCAGGGCGCGGGCGTGCCCCTGGTCGAGCGCGACGAGCAGGTCCGCGTCGAGGTGGTCGTCGTCGAGCTGCGCCGCGGTGTGCGCCGTCGGGTACCCGTGCCGCGCGAGCACCTTCTGCGTGCGCGGGTCCGCGGCGTCGCCGACGTGCCACCCGCCGGTCCCCGCGCTCGTGACCCGGACGTGGTCGAGCCCGGCCCGCCGCAGGTGCTCGCCGAACACGAGCGCGGCCATGGGCGAGCGGCAGATGTTGCCGGTACAGACGAAGCAGACGTGCACGCCACGAGTCTGCTCTACCGGCCCCGACCCCGGCGCCCCCTCTAGACTCCGCCCGATGACCACGGACCCGCTGCGCCACCACGGCGACGTCGACGCCGCCCCCGGGCTCGCCGACTTCGCCGTCAACGTGCGCGGCGACCGTCCCCCGCGTGGCTGCGAGCCCGCCTCGCCGACGCGCTCGACCACATCGGCCGCTACCCGAGCGCCGCCGACGACCTCGCCGCGCGGACCGCCGTCGCCGCCCGCCACGGCCGCCACCCCGACGAGGTCCTGGTCCTCAACGGCTCCGCCGAGGGCTTCGCCCTGCTGCCGAACCTGGAACCCCAGCTCGCAGCGCTGGTCCACCCGAGCTTCACCGAGCCCGAGGCCGCGCTGCGCGACGCGGGCGTCCCGGTCGAGCGCGTCCTCCTCGACGCCGCCGACGGCTTCGCCCTGCACCCCGACCGCGTCCCCGCCGACGCCGACCTCGTCGTCATCGGCAACCCGACCAACCCCACCTCGACGCTGCACCCCGCCGACGCCATCCGGTCCCTCACCCGCCCGCGCCGCACCGTCCTGGTCGACGAGGCGTTCATGGACGCCGTCCCCGGCGAGCCCGAGTCCCTCGCCCACGACCCGTCGGTGCTGGTGTTCCGCAGCCTCACCAAGATGTGGGCGCTCCCGGGCCTGCGCGCCGGCTACGCCCTCGGCGACCCGGACACCCTGGCGCGCCTCGCGCGCACCCGCCCGCAGTGGCCCGTCGGCACCCTCGCCCTGCACGCCGTGATCGCGTGCGCCGAGGTCCCCACCGACGACATCGCGACCGAGTACGCCGCCCACCGCGAGCACCTCGCCGCCGAGCTGACCCGCCTCGGCGTCACCGTGCACGGCCCCGCCGCGGCCCGTTCCTGCTCATCGAGGTCCCCGGCGGCGACCGCGTCCGCACCGCGCTGCGCGAGCACGGCGTCGCCGTCCGCCGCGGCGACACCTTCCCCGGCCTCGGCCCCGACCACCTGCGCGTCGCCGTCCGCCCGCCCGAGCAGTGCGCGCCGCTGCTCAAAGCCCTGGAGGTCTGCCTGTGACGACCGTGGCCGACGCGATCGCCGCGCTCGAGGCCGCCTACCCGCCCGCGCTCGCCGAGAGCTGGGACGCGGTCGGCCTCGTCTGCGGCGACCCCGCCGACCCGCTCACCCGCGTCCTCGTCTGCGTCGACCCCACCGCCGACACCGTCGACGAGGCGATCGAGACCGGCGCGCAGCTCGTCGTCGCCCACCACCCGCTGCTGCTGCGCGGCGTCCACGGCGTCCCCGCCGACACCCCCAAGGGCGGCCTGGTCCACCGCATGGTCCGCCACGGCGTCGCCCTGTTCTGCGCGCACACCAACGCCGACGCCGCCGACCCCGGCGTCTCCGACGCCCTCGCCGCCGCCCTCGGCCTCACCGACCTGAGCCCGCTCAACCCGAACCCGGACGGCCGCACCGGCATTGGCCGCGTCGGCACGCTCCCCGAGCCCGAGCCGTTCGCGGTGTTCGTCGAGCGCGTCGCCCGCGCCCTGCCCGCCACCGAGGGCGGCGTCCGCGCCGCGGGCGAGCCCAACCGCCCCATCCGCACCGTCGCCGTGTCCGGCGGCGCGGGCGACTCCTACCTCGCCACCGCCACCGCCCTCGGCGTCGACGCCTACGTCACCGCCGACCTGCGCCACCACCCGGCGGGCGAGCACCTCGCGGTGCCCGGCGCGCCCGCCCTCGTCGACGTCGCCCACTGGGCCAGCGAATGGCCCTGGTGCGAGCAGGCCGCGGACGTCCTGCGCGCCGCCCTCGGCGGTACCGTCGTGATCGACGTCTCCACGCGCCGCACCGACCCCTGGACCTGCCAGGCCGCGGGCGCCCCCACCACCCGGAGGTCCACCCTGTGAAAGCCGACCCCGCCGTCCAGCGCGGCCTCCTCGACCTCGCCGAGGCCGACGCCGAGCTGACCCGCATCGATCACCGCCGCCGCACCGCGCCGGAGCTGGCCGAGATCACCGATGCGGAGCGCGCCGTCAAGGCGAGGCGCGACGCGCGGGTGGCCGTCCAGACCCAGCTCGACGACCTCGACCGCGAGGTCGCCCGCCAGGAGAAGGAGATCGACGCCGTCCGCGCCCGCGAGGACCGCGACCGCAAGCTCCTCGACAGCGGCGCGGGCGCCCGCCAGGTCGCCGACCTCGAGCACGAGCTGGCCAGCCTGGTCAAGCGCAAGGCGAGCCTCGAGGACGACCTCCTCGAGCTGATGGAACGCCGCGAAGCCGTCGAAGCCGACAGCGCCCACGCCGCGGTGGAGCTGGACAAGGCCGAAGCCGCCCTGGCCGACGTCAAGCGCCGCCACGAGGAGAACCTCGCCGACCTCGACACCCAGCAATCCCGCCGCGAGGCCGAGCGCGCCGACCTGGTCAAGCGCTTCCCCGAGCCCCTCCTCGCCCTCTACGAGCGCAAGCGCAAGTCCAAGGGCATCGGCGCCGCCCTCCTCCGCGCCCGCCGCTGCGGCGCCTGCAGGCTCGAACTCGACCGCCGCGTCATGTCCACCATCAAGGACACCGCCCCCGACGAGGTCGTCGAGTGCGAGGAGTGCGGCGCCATCCTGGTCCGCACCCCGGAGTCCGGCCTGTGAAGGTCCGCATCGAAGCCGACGGCGGCTCCCGAGGAAACCCCGGCCCCGCAGGCTACGGAGCCGTCGTCTTCGACGCCGACACCGGCGAGGTCCTGGCCGAACGCGCCGAATCCATCGGCATCGCCACCAACAACGTCGCCGAGTACGGCGGCCTCATCGCAGGCCTCCAAGCCGCGTTGGACCTGGGCGCCGACTCCGCCGAAGTCCGCATGGACTCCAAGCTGGTCGTCGAGCAGATGATGGGCCGCTGGCAGGTAAAACACCCCGGCCTACGCCCCTGGCCAGCCAAGCCCACCAGCTGGCAGGCCGCTTCACCCGCATCACCTACACGTGGATCCCCCGCAACCGCAACACCCACGCCGACCGCCTGGCCAACGAAGCAATGGACGCCGCCGCGTCCACCCCCACCCCACCCCGCCCCGCGGCCCCGGAACAGCAGACCCTCCCGGTCACCCCTGTCGAAGGGCAGGCGAAGGCGACCCGCCCCTCGGCAGGAGGGCAGGCGAAAGCCGCCGCCACCCCGCGCTCAGGACGCGGGCAGGCCGGAACCACCGACCCGCGTTCGGCAGGCGGGCAGTCCGCCACGGCGCAGCCCCGCCGCCCTGCGGACCCCCACCCGCAGGCCGACCTGGCCCACCGCACGTCCCCCACCTCCTGGACCGGCGCGCGCGGCGAACCCACCCGCCTGCTGCTGCTCCGCCACGGCCAGACCCCGATGTCCGCCGAGCGCCGGTACTCCGGACGCGGCGACGTCGACCTCACCGAGCTCGGCAAAGCGCAGGCCGAGGCGGCGGCCCGCCGCCTCGCGAAGGTCGACGGCGTCGACGCCACCACGCCGATCGTCGCCTCCCCACTGACCAGGACGCTGTCAACCGCCCGTTCGGTTGTCACGCAAATCGGCGGCGAGGTCATCACGCACCCCGGGCTCATCGAGACCGACTTCGGCGCGTGGGAGGGCCTCACCTTCACCGAGGCCGCCCAGCGCGACCCCGAGCTGCACGCCCGCTGGCTTGCCGACCCGTCCGTGCCCGCCCCGGACGGCGAGAGCTTCGACGCCGTGCACCGCCGCGTCGCCCAGGCCCGCGACGAGATCCTGACCCGCTTCGCCGGGCGCACGGTGATCGTCGTCAGCCACGTCACCCCGATCAAGGCGCTGCTGCGCATGGCCCTCGACGCGGGCCCCAGCCTGCTGTTCCGCCTGCACCTGGACCTGGCGTCGCTGTCGATCGCCGAGTTCTACCCCGACGGCAACGCGTCCGTGCGCCTGGTCAACGACATCTCCCACCTGGGCTAACCGGCCAGCCGACGGGTCCGCCCCACCGCCAGCGAGAACTCCGCCAGCGCGTCGTCGACCCGCCCCGGCACCGACCCGTCCACCAGCTCCCCCGACGGCACGAACGGCCCCGGCAGCACCCGCGTCGCGCCCAGCTCCCGCAGCAGCGGCTTGACGCAGAACTCGACGGCCCCGCGCCCCTGCGGCCCGCCCGTGGTCAGCGGCAGGATCGGCAGCCCCGCCAGCGCCCCGCTGGGCAGCAGGTCGAGCACCGACTTGACCAGCCCGCAGTGCGCCGCCCGGTTGACCGGCGCCGCCAGCACCATCCCCGCCGCGCCCGACATGTCCGCCAGCGCCGACGCGATCGCCGGGTGCCAACGGTCGCGCTCGAGCAGCGCCACCGCAGGCAGCGCGCTGGACTCGACGAGCGCCACCGGGTGGCCGAAGCCAGCGAGCACGGCCGCGGCGTGCGCGGCGAGCAGGGCGACGTCACCGCCGGGGGAGGCGCCCCGGACACGACGACGGCCGGTTTCATGATCACCAGTACACCGCGCGCGGCCCTTCGGGGCAACGCCGTCCATGCTCTGGATATCCTTGACGCGCGGGCGAGTCGGCAGGGCGGCCGCGGCGGCGCGAGCCGTCGAGGAAAGTCCGGACTCCGCAGGGCAGGGTGGTTGTTAACGGCAACCCGGGGCGACCCGCGGACAGTGCCACAGAGAACAGACCGCCCGGCCCATGAGGCCGGGTAAGGGTGAAACGGTGGTGTAAGAGACCACCAGCGCCCCGGGTGACCGGGGCGGCTCGGCAAACCCCACCCGGAGCAAGGCCAAGAGGCGGGCGCGAGCCCGCTGCGCAGGCGATCGAGGGCGGCCCGCCCGAGCCTGCGGGTAGGCCGCACGAGCTCGGCGGCGACGTCGGGCCCAGATGGATGGCCGCCACCCCGGGTGACCGGGGGACAGAATCCGGCTTACACGCCGGCTCGCCCGCCCAACGCCGTCCATACACCGATCGGAGTAAATTCGCGGGCCGAAACCGTGGAGACGATCTGTGAGTTCACCCACGCTCTGTTGCCCCGAGGGGCGCGGCCGGGTGAAACAGGACGTGCACTAGGAAAATCGGGTGGTCGTGACGTCACTACGCCCCTGTCCGCATGATGATGGGGTGTGGTCAGATGAACGCGCACGGCAGCCAGGAGGACCGAGTGGATCAACGGAACGCTGTCAACTAGCTACCGTTCGTAATGACAATCATGTGCCGGTCGTGCTCTACTGCGACTGGCACGGCCCGGATCTGCCGCGCAGAGGACCATCTCCGCGCACTTGGGAGAAGACATGACCACCGCGTTCCTCGCCTCGCTCGCCGAGATCGCCCAACAGGAGCCCGCGACCAACGTCAGCACCGAGGGCATCCGCGGGTGGATCCTCGAGAACATCATCCCGCTGCTCCTGCTCACGGTGGCGCTGCTGCTGCTGTGGCTGGGCGGCGGCAAGGGCGACAACTCCGGCGTCATGCGCCGCCTCGGCGGCGTGATCGTCGCGCTGGCCATCATCGGCCTCGCGGTGACCAACGCGGGCGTCGGCATCGGCGAGTGGCTCGCCAGCCTGTTCACCGGCAGCTGACGGGCCGGGGGCGCACACGTGCGGATACGCACCGACGACGAGGTCTACCGGGTCGACGCCGTCTGGCTGGGCCCGCCGAAGGCCACCTTCCCGTTCCGGGCGCGCTACGTCGCCTGGGGCGTGGGCACCGTCGTCTACCTGCTCATCCTGACCGTCCTGCGGAACATGGGCATCGGCCTGTTCTGGTCGTTCGCCTGGGGGATGGTCCTCACCATCGGCACCACCATGGTCATCACCTCGCGGATCAGCCACGAGCGCCCGCTCACCGCGGTGCTCACGATGTGGGTCCGCGAGCTCACCGCGCCGCGCGAGGTCGAGGCCGCCACCGGCGGCGCGGCCAGCGCGGCGTCGCTGCGCGTGCGCGCGGAACTGCCCCGACGGAAGCCGCGCGGGCGGCGAGCAACCAGGAAGCAGGAGGTCAGCGGTGTTCGGACGCCGTAAGCGCGAGCAGCAGGAGCTCGCGCGGCACTCGGCACCGCGGAGCCAGGCCGGGCACGGCAGGCACGCCGCCCCGGTGCGCTACGAGCCGCCAGCGCCGCCCCGGCGCGGCAAGCGGCTGCCGGGGAGCAGACCATCCCCAGCTACACCCCGGAGATCGCGGCCCGCAGCATCGACGGCCACCTCCTGCGCACCGGCAACGACGTCTACGCCTGGTACCGGCTCGCCCCGCAGCGCTGGTCGTTCCGCTCCGACTCGCAGCGCCAGGACCTCATCGCCGCCATCGCGGGCCAGTACGCCGAGCTGTCCGGCCGCTGGCTGCACCTGCGCGTGACCGCCCGGCCCTACCCGATCCGCATGTGGGCCGAGGCGCACGTCCACAACGCCGTCAACCGGCTGCCCGACGTGCCCGGCGCGCTCAGCTTCGACGACTACCTCGTCGGCGAGCAGCAGCAGCTCATGGGCCGGTCGATGGCCGAGAAGGAGGTCTACCTCGGCGTCCAGGTGCAGACCCGCAACGTGGTCGACCGGGCCGTCGAGCGGGCCGCGCCGCTGCTGCGCAAGGTCTTCCCCGAGGCCGTCGACGCCGAGCTGCTCGCCGTCGAGAGCGAGGTCGAGCACCTCGACCAGGTCCTCGGCTCCGCCGGGCTGGAGGGCCGCCCGGTCACCGCCGAGGAGATGTCCTGGCTGATGCACCGCTCGTGCTCGTTGGGCCTGCCCGCGCCGCGAACATGCCCGCGGTGCCCGGCGCCGCCTGGGAGCCCGAGGACCTCGCCAGCTTCACCGACGCCGCCGACTTCCACCAGGAGCCCTACTCGCCGACCGTGGTCGTGCGCGGCCGCACCGGCTCCAACGCGGGCGTCGCCCGGCACGTCTGCGTCCTGACCGTCGGCATGATGCACGGCCTGCAGATCCCCGAGGTCGACGACCCGTGGGTGCAGCGCAGCGACCGGCTGCCCGGCGCGGTCGAGTGGTCCGCCCGCATCTACGTCCGCAGGCCCGAGGAGGTCTCCGGCGAGCTGCAGCGGCAGATGAACAAGGTCCGCTCGCAGGTCAAGCACTACACCGACGAGCACGAGCTGGAGCCGCCGCAGTCGCTGGCCCGGCAGGCGTCGCGGGTGCTGGAGATCGACGACGAGATGACCTCCGGGTTCACCGCCCTGGCCACCCGGGTCCGCTCCTGGTGGCGCCTGGCGGTGTCCGGCCCGACCGAGCGCGACGCGCTGCGCCTGGCCCAGCAGCTCCTCGACCTCTACAAGCCCAAGGTCGCCATCGAGCACCCCGAGGCCCAGTACGCGATGGCCCGGGAGTTCATCCCCGGCGAGCCCCTGGCCTCCGGCGCCTACATGCGCCGCGGCTCCGTCGTCTGGGCGGCGTCCGCGGTGCCCACCGCGACCGCCGAGGTCGGCGACCGGCGCGGCATCCTGCTCGGCGAGACCTGCACCGCGACCCGCCGCCCGGTGGCGTGGGACCCGTGGATGGCGCAGGAGATCCGCGACGGCTCCGGCCTGACCGCCATGGTCGCCGGACTCGGTGGCGGCAAGTCCTTCCTCGGCGGCGGCATCGTCTACAAGACGCTGCGCTCCGGGGCGCACTGGACCGTCCTCGACCCGTCCGGCCCGCTGGCCAAGCTCTGCGACCTGCCCGAGCTGCGCCCGTACGCGCGGCCCATCAACCTGCTCAACGCGCAGGCGGGCATCCTCAACCCGTACCGGGTCGTCGCCGAGCCGCGGCTCGAGCACTTCCTCGACGACGAGGACCCCGAGCGCGCCTGGCGCCGGGAGAAGGCGCTGGCCGCCGCGACCCGCCGCCGCCTCGTCCTCGACGTCCTCACCGGCCTGCTCCCGTACGAGGTCGCCCGGCTGCCGCAGTCGCGCATCGTGCTGCTGCGCGCCGTCCGCACCGTCGGCGGGCGCGCCGACGCCGACCCGTCGCTGGTGTTCGACGCCCTGCGCCGCGACGCCAGCGAGCACCACGAACACGCCGTCGTCGTCGCCGACTTCCTCGACGAGATGAAGGAGCGCATGTCGCTGCTCATCCCCGAGCGCGGCGCCGACCCCTACGACGAGCAGCGCGACGACCGCCTCACCGTCCTGACCATGGCGGGCCTCACCCTGCCCAAGGACGGCGTCGGCCGCGAGCACTGGACCGACGCCGAGGCCCTCGGCGTCGAGATGCTCAACCTCGCCGCGTGGCTCACCCAGCGCTCCATCTACGACCGGCCCAAGGACCTCCGCAAGGGCGTCTGGATCGACGAGGCGTTCTTCCTCTCCGAGGTCCCGACCGGCCGCGTCCTGATGAACCGCTTCGCCCGCGACTCCCGCAAGTGGAACGTCCGCGTCCTGCTCTCCTCGCAGATCCCCGCCGACTTCCTCCGCATCCAGGGCTTCGTCGCCCTGCTCGACTCGGTCTTCATCGGCCGCCTCGACGACGACCAGGCCCAAGCCGACGCCCTGCGCCTGCTCAAGGTCCCCGTCAGCGCGGGCTACGAGCAGGTCGTCGCCAGCCTCGGCCGCCGCCCCGGCGGCCACCGCGGCGCCACCGAACGCGACACCGCCCCCGCCAGTTCATCTTCGGCGACGGCGCGGGCGGCGTCGAACGCATCCGCATCGACCTCTCCGGCCACCACCTCGACCACCTCCGCGCGGTCATGGACACCACCCCGGACGCCCAGCGCGAACGCGCCCTCCCCGAGGCCCCGACCGCGCACGCCCCGGTCATCCCCGAACCCCAGCCGCGCGACCAGCTCGACGCCGCGGCCCCCACCGACGAGGAGTTCGAACGCGCGGCGGAGTTCGAACTCGGCCTGACCGAAGAGGACTACGTCGGTCCCGACCCGACCGACTCACCCCCGCCCGACGACAAGAAGCCCGGCCGCGAGGACGCGGCATGAACACCGGATCAGTGAGATTGGCAGGGGCCCCATGATCACGATTCTCCTGGTGGCCACCGCCGCCGCACTGCTCACCGCGGTGCGGCGGCGCACAAGAACCCGAGACCTGGGCCGCAAGTCCGCGATGGCCGTCGTCATCGCCATCGTCGGCCTCCACACCCTCATCGGCAGCCCCGCCGCCGCCCAGGACCTCGACTGCGTCCCCAACCCCGAACGCCCCGGCTCCGGCATGGTCGGCGCCATCGACCCGCCGAAGGGCAATGGCGAGGTGGGCAGCCCGTACCAGGTGTACGGGTTCGCGGGCATGGTGTGGCACGTCTACGACGAGTCCTGCAACGGGCTGGTCCCCAGCGGCGTGTCCGACCCCGGCGCGACCATCGACAACTGGGCGGGCAACGAGCTGTTCAACCTGGCCAAGATCGTGGTCGGCGCGACCAACTCGCTGCACTACACGCTGCTCGACGGCGGCATCCTCGGCGGGCTCAACGACCAGATCGGCGAGGCCGCCGAGTCGATCTTCGACAACATCTACGCGCAGCTCTTCGGCATCTTCGCGCTGGTGCTGGCGATCCTGATGTTCCGGCAGATCTGGAAGGGCGACCTCGCCACCGTCAGCAAACGCGCGCTGTTCGCGCTCGGCGGCATGTGGCTGGCGGCGTCGTCGATGGTGCTGGTCACCAACTACGACCGCATCGACGACATCATCGTCCGCACCACGACCGGGATCCAGGCGGGCTTCATCGACCCGGGCGAGAGCCGCGTCGACTACGACATCCTGCCCACCCAGCTCCACAACAAGATCGTCTACGAGAACTGGGAGCGCGGCGTCTTCGGCAGCCCGGACGCGCCGCAGGCCGAGCAGTTCGGCGCCCGGCTCCTCAACGCGCAGGCGTGGACCCGCGACGACGTCGTCAGCGGCCGGGACGCGGACAACGCCGCGGAGCAGGAGAAGAAGGCGGAGTACCGGGCCATCGCGGGTCAGCTCGGCCCGGCGACCGGCTACTTCAAGGGCACCGACGGCAGTCGGACCGGCGCGGGCGTCCTCGCGTTCTTCCAGTCCATCGTGTACTCGCTGTTCCAGTTCTTCGCCAAGCTCGCGGTGCTGCTCGCGCAGCTCCTGCTGCGCATCCTGGCGCTGGCCGCGCCGGTGATCGGCCTGGTCGCGCTGGTGCACCACGACATCCTGCGGCGCGTCGGCCGGGCCGTCGGCGCGGTGGTGCTGAACGTGCTGGTGCTGGCCATGCTGGCGGGCATCCACTTCAAGTTCCTCGAGCTGATCTTCTCCCCGGACGCCGGGCTGTCGCTGCTCACCCAGATGCTGCTCGCCGCCATCGTCACCTTCGTCTTCCTGCTCATCGGCAGGCCCATGCGCCGCATGTGGCAGATGCTGGAGATGTCGGTCGGCGCGGCGGGCGCGTCGGTGGCCGCACCCGGGGCGGGCATCTTCTCGCGGTTCCGCCGCAACAAGCACGCAGGCCCGACACCGCAGGACAACTTCTGGGAGAACCTGCGCGACGAGGAGGACACGACCTCCGAGACCGGTGTCCTCGTGCGCGGCGGGCGCAGGCACCGGCCCGAGGCGTCGAACCCCGTGACCGTGCAGGCCGAGCGGATGGACGCCGCCCGGGCGGGCATCGGGACCCCGCGCGCCGCCATCGGCGGACCCCAGACCCTCCTCGGACCAGCAGCCGACGCGTCGTCCTCCGTCGACCTCGTAGCCCCCAGGGGCTCCCACCTGGTCGCCCGCAGCCGCACCGTCGACACCGTCCCCGTCGCCGACCGGAACTGGGACCGCGGGGAGGACGCCGTCGTGGTGCCCTCGCGGGTGTCGAGCCGGGTCGAGCAGCCCGTCGACCTGCCGCCCGCGCCGCCTGCGCGGCCCGCGGACGTGGAGGTCGTGGCGGGGCGGCCCGTGCACGTGGTGTACCGGCCGTCGCGGGGTTGGAGGTGGCGGCCGAGCAGGTGCGGGCGCCGTTGCCGCGGCACGACGGGCCGCGGGACACCGACCGGCTGGTGAGGTGACGGCGTGCCGATCCGCACCAACCGCGGTCGGGCCGCGGTGTACCGGAAGCTGTGGGGGTGGCCGTTGCGGTCGCCCCGGCACCTGGCGGTGGCGGCGTTCGTCGCCGCTGTGCTGATCACCGCGGCCGGGATCGTCATCCCGAAGCTGTCGGGCGCGCAGACGCCGAAGACGCAGGCCGGGGCGCAGCCGACGTCGGAGACGCACGTGGTCGGGGAGCACGATCGTGCTGCCGCCGGTGACGCGCGGGTCGGCGGGGGCGACGGAGACCCGGGTCGAGCCGACGCTGACCCCGTCGTCGGCGCCCGCGGAGCCGGAGGCGCTGAAGGTCGCGGGGGACTGGGCGAAGGCGTGGGTCAACCACCCGGAGGGGATGACGCCGGAGGAGTGGCGCGAGCAGCTGCGCCCGTTCACCGACGCCGAGTCGATGGTCAAGCTGGAGGACGTCGACCCGCGCAGGATCCCCGCGTCGGCGGTAACGGGCGAGCCCAGGGTCGTGGTCTCCTATCAGAAGTCGGTGGTCGCCGAGGTGCCCACCGACGAGGTGCTGCTCAGGTTGACCCTCGTCGAGACCGACGAGGGCTGGCGGGTGTCGGAGTACGCGATGGGGGAGAGCTGAGATGCGCGGGGTGGTAGTCGTCACCGGGGTCGCCGTGGTGGGCATCGTCGCCACCATCGGCGCGGGGGCGGTCGCCTTGATCCAGCGCGACCACGCCGCCGACGCCGCGGCGTACACGTCGGTGTCCTGCAACGCCTCCCTCGGCCCCATGACGACCGGCCGGGTGGGCTCGGGCGCCGCCGACGCGGCCAACCTCGAACCCGACCAGCTCAGCACCGTCGCCACGATCATCTCCATCGGCAAGCAGCGGGACCTGCCGCCGCGCGCGTGGCAGATCGCGATCCAGGCGGGCATGACCGAGTCCGGCCTGCGTCCCCTCAACCACGGCGACCGCGACTCGCTGGGCATCTTCCAGATGCGCCCGTCGATGGGCTGGGGCTCCCCGGCCGAGGTGGTCGACCCCGAGTACGCGGTCAACAAGTTCTACGACGTGCTGCTCAGCGTCCCCAACTGGGACCAGCAGCGGCCCGGCGACTCGGCGCAGGACGTGGAGCGCTCGGCGTTCCCGGACCGCTACCACCGGTGGGAGGCCATGGCCACCCACCTGATCGGCGATCTCGGGAAGGTCGTCAACGCTTCCGGCTGCGGCCCGGACGTCGGCCGCATCCTGCCCGCCCCGACGAAGTCCGCGGGCGAGGCGATCCGGTTCGCGCTGTCCCAGCAGGGCAAGCCCTACCAGTGGGGCGCGCTGACCACCCACCAGAACTCGTTCGACTGCTCCAGCCTCATGCTGCAGGCCTACCGCGACGGCGGCGTCAGCCTGCCGCGCACCTCGCGCGAGCAGTGGCGGGCGGGCGCGTACCTGCCCGTCGAGAAGGCGCAGCCCGGCGACCTGCTGTTCTGGGCGCACGACACGTCCGACCCGGCCACGATCCACCACGTGGCGATGTACCTCGGCGACGGGAAGATGGTCGAAGCCCAGCAGAACGGCGTCCCGGTGCACATCCGACCCGTCAAGTGGACCGAGGGCGGGCTCATGGACTACGCGGTCCGCCCCGGGGTCTAGGAGAGACCGATGACCATGTACTCCCCGGAGCCGCTACCGCGGCATCCGGGCCCGCCCGCGTCGAGCACCCCGCTGCGCGACTTCCTCGACGCCGCGCGCCGCCCCGGCGTCAGCCCCGGCTACGCGGTCCTGCCGCGCTCGCTCGCCGAGGCCATGCCGCTGCCCTGGCAACAGCAGATGGCGTACCTGCTCTACGAGTTCCACCAGGTCTACGCGCACCTCGACTGGCCGGAGTACCGCGTCGTGCCGTCCCGCAAGGAGCGGCTGATCGACCTCGACGAGGACCAGCTCGCCGAGGTCGGCTGCATCGTGGAGATCGACGCCGACGGCGAGCTGGTCTACCGCGAGCGCAACGGCCGCCGGATCGAGAACCCGGAGACCTACGAGGTGCTGGTGTCCTGCCTCGACCCGATCCCGGCCGAGCAGCTCAACGCCAACCAGGACACCCCGCCCCGCGGTCTGCCGATGCGCCAGGCCCCGACCTGGGGTTAACCTCGATCATGGCCAAGGACCCGAACCCGCCCGAGGGCTGGTGGTACAACACCCGCACGGGCCAGGTGGAGCACGGAAGCGTCGGCCGCGCCATCGACCGGCTCGGCCCGTACCCGGACCGGGAGACCGCCGAGCGCGCACTGGAGATCGCCCGCGAGCGCACGCGGGCGGAGGACGCCCGCGACCGCGCGTGGCGCGGCGGTGACGACGAGGACTGACGCCGGGGTCCCGAACGCATAGGGTGCACACGTGGACACCGCTGCGAGCGACTTCTCCCGCGTGCGCGCCGAATTCGCCCTGCCCGACCGCTTCCCGGGTCCGGTGCTCGCCGAGGCCGAGCGCGCCGTCGCCGCCGGACCGGTCGGGGACCGCGTCGACCGGACCGACATCCCGCTGGTGACGATCGACCCGCCCGGCGCCAAGGACCTCGACCAGGCCATGCACATCGAGCGCCTGGGCGACGCGGGTTTCCGGGTCCACTACGCCATCGCCGACCTCGGCGCGTTCGTCACCCCGGGCGGCGCCGTCGACACCGAGGTCCGCAGGCGCGGCCAGACGATCTACCTGCCCGACGGGTCCGTCCCGATGCACCCGACCGTGCTGTCGGAGGGCGCGGCGAGCCTGCTGCCCGGCCAGACCGCGCCGTCCGCGCTGTGGACGCTCGACCTGGACGCCGCGGGCGAGCCGGTGGCGTACCGCGTGGAGCGCGCCATCGTCCGCTCGACCGCCCAGTTCGACTACGAGTCCGTGCAGGCGTCGGTCGACGCGGGCGACCCGCACCCGTCGGTCGCCCTGCTGCCCGCGCTGGGGAAGCTGCGCCGGGCCGCCGCGATCCGCCGCGGCGCGCTGGAGCTGCAACTGCCCGAGCAGGACGTCGAGCGCGCCGACGGCGGCTGGCGGCTGGTCCTGCGGGGCCGCACCAGCGTCGACGCGTGGAACGCGGAGATCTCGCTGCTGACCGGCATGTGCGCGGCCCGGATCATGCTCGACGCGGGCATCGGCCTGCTCCGCACCCTGCCCGCCCCGACCGACGACGACCGCGCCTGGCTGCGCCGCTCCGCGGTCAACCTCGGGATTGAGTGGCCGGACGGGGCCAGCGCCGCCGAGGTCCTCGCCCGCCTCGACCCGACCTCGCCCGCCGCGATGGCCCTGTCGATGGACGCCACCCGCCTGCTCCGCGGCGCCGGCTACACCGCGTTCGACGGCGCCGCTCCCGAGTTGGACAGCCACGCGGGTATCGCCGCGCCCTACGCGCACGTCACCGCGCCGCTGCGCAGGCTCGTCGACCGGTTCGGCACCGAGGTGTGCCTCGCGGTGTGCGCCGACGCCGAGGTGCCCGCGTGGGTCCGCGAGGCCCTGCCGACCCTGCCCGACCTGATGGAGTCCTCCGACGGCCTCGCCAGCAAGGTCGACCGCGCCTGCCTCGACCAGGTCGAGGCGTGGGTGCTGGCCGACCGCGTCGGCGAGGAGTTCGACGCCGTCGTGCTGCGCGCCGAGGGCGAGACCGCCGAGGTGTTCGTCCCCGACCCGCCGGTGCTGGGCAAGGCGTCGGCGAGCGAGCTGACCGAGGGCCGCATGGTCCGCCTCCGCCTCACCGAGGCGGACCCGGTCGCCCGCCGGGTCCGCTTCGAACCCGCCTGAGGGCCCCGGTCAGCGGCGTGTCCGCGCCCGCGACCAGGATGTACGCATGGAAGGAACTGACGTGGACCTCACCGGCCGCACCATCGGCGTGCTCGGCGGCACCGGCCCCCAGGGCCGCGGCCTCGCCCTGCGCTGGGCCGCCGCGGCCTGCGCGTGCTGATCGGCTCCCGCGCCGCCGACCGCGCCGAGGCGACCGCCGCCGAGCTGAACGCCGCCGCGTCGGTCGACACCGTCGCGGGCCGCGACAACGCCGCCTGCGCCGCGGAGTCGGACATCGTGCTGATCGCGGTCCCGTGGGACGGCCACGCCGACCTGCTCACCGGCCTCAAGGCGGAGCTGGCGGGCAAGGTCGTCATCGACTGCGTCAACCCGCTCGGCTTCGACAAGCAGGGCCCGTTCGCCCTGCCGGTCGCCGAGGGCAGCGCGGCCCAGCAGGCCGAGGCGCTGCTGCCGGACTCCCGCGTCACCGCCGCCTTCCACCACGTCTCCGCGGTCCTGCTGGCCGACCTGTCGATCGCCAGCATCGACACCGACGTGCTCGTCCTCGGTGACGACCGCGAGGCCACCGACCAGGTGCGCGCCCTCGCCGACGCGATCCCCGGCATGCGCGGCATCTACGGCGGGCGGCTGCGCAACGCCCACCAGGTCGAGGCGCTGACCGCGAACCTGATCGCCGTGAACCGCCGCTACAAGGCGCACGCGGGCCTGCGCATCACGGATGTCTGACCCGCTCGTCGACGACCTCGGCGCGCCCGTCCCGCTGGCGGGCCCGCCCGCCCGCGTGGTCAGCCTGGTCCCGTCGCTCACCGAGGCGGTCGAGACCACGGTCCCCGGCCTGCTGGTCGGCGCCACGGACTACTGCACCCACCCGCCGGACCTCGCCGTGCCCCGCGTCGGCGGCTCGAAGTACCCGACGGTCCCCGCCGTCCTCGACCTCAGCCCGGACCTGGTGATCGCCAACGCCGAGGAGAACCGGCCCGAGGACGTCGCCGCGCTGCGCGCCGCGGGCGTGCCGGTGTGGGTCACCGAAGCCCCCGCGACGGTCCTCGCGGGCATCGACTCGACCCGCCGTCTCCTGGTCGACGGCCTCCGCGTGCCGGAGCCCGCGTGGCTCGCCGAGGCCGCGGAGCTGTGGGCGCGCAGCACCCCGGTCTGGGCGACCGCGGTGGTCCCGGTGTGGCGCAAGCCGTGGATCGTGCTCGGCCGCGACACCTTCGCGGGCGACGTCCTCCTCCGCCTCGGCGTCGCCAACGCCTTCGCCGACCACGCCGACCGCTACCCCCGCCCGCCGCTCGACGAACTCCAGTCCGCGGACGCCGACCTGGTCGTGCTGCCCGACGAGCCGTACGAGTTCACCGCCGACGACGGCCCGCAGTTCTTCCCCGGCAAGCGCGCCGTGCTGGTCGTCGGCCGCTACCTGACCTGGTACGGCCCGTCCCTGGTCGACGCCCGCCGCGAACTGGCCGCCGCCCTCGCCCCCTAGCGCCGGAACCCGTCGGTCGCGGCGCGCAGCCCGGCCAGCACCCCGGGATCGGCGACGGCGTGGCCCGCGCTCGGGATGATCCGCAGCACCGAGTCCGGCCACGCCCGGTGCAGTTCCCACGCGCTCACCGGCGGGCACACCGCGTCGTAGCGGCCCTGCACGATCACGCCCGGGATGCCGCGCAGCCGGTGCGCGTCCCGGATGAGCTGGTTCTCCTCCAGCCAGCCGCGGTGGACGAAGTAGTGCAGCGCGAGCCGCGCGAACGGCACCGCGAACCGCGGGTCCTCGTACTGCGCGACCGTCGCGGGGCTGGGCAGCAGCGACACTGTCGCGCCCTCCCACGAACTCCACGCCACCGCCGCCCCCATCGGGTCCGGACCGCTGAGCAGCCGGTGGTAGGCGGCCAACGGGTCCTCACCCGGCGGGACGAGCGCGAGGAACTCCGCCCACGCCTCCGGGAACAGGTTGCCCGCGCCGCCCCGGTACAGCCAGTCCAGCTCGCGGTCGCGCAGCAGGAACACCCCGCGCAGCACGATCTCGCTGACCCGCTCCGCGTGTTTTTGGGCGTACGCCAACGCCACCACGCAACCCCAGGAACCGCCGAACAACTGCCAGCGCTCGATCCGCAGATGCGCCCGCAGCCGTTCGAGGTCGGCGACGAGGTGCCACGTGGTGTTGGCGCGCGTGTCGGCGAACGGGGTGCTGCGTCCCGCGCCCCGCTGGTCGACCAACACGATCCGGTATGCCGCAGGGTCGAAGTGCCTGCGTTGTAGGGGTTCGTCCCCGCTCCTGGCCCGCCGTGGAGGACAACGACCGGCTTGCCCGCCGGGTTCCCGCTGGTCTCCCAGTACACGTGGTGGCCGTCGCCGACGTCGAGCACGCCGGAGTCGTGGGGCTCGATCGGCGGGTACAGCGCGTCCATGGCGGCAAGACTATGGTCGAGCGCATGGCCACGGCGCAGTTCGGTTCGGAAACGTCCGGTCGCGGGGAGTTCGTCCGCCAACCCAACCGCTTCACCGACCGCGTCACCGCGGACGGCCCCCGAACCCCCGAGGCGGGCCGCTACCGCCTGGTCGTCAGCCTCGCGTGCCCGTGGGCGCACCGCGCCCTCATCGTCCGCAAGCTCCTGGGCTTGGAAGACGTCATTTCCCTAGGCGTCGTCGACCCCATCCGCGACGAACGCGGCTGGCGCTTCACCCTCGACCCCGACAACCGCGACCCGATCCTGGGCGTGGAGTACCTGTCCGAGGTGTACCGCGCCACCGACCCGGACTACCAGGGCCGCGTCACCGTCCCCGCCCTGATCGACACCGCCACCGGCACGGTCGTCACCAACGACTACCCCCAAATCACCCTCGACCTGTCCACCGAGTGGCGAGCGTTCCACCGCGAGGACGCCCCCGACCTCTACCCGCCCCACCTGCGCGCCGAGATCGACGCCCTCATCGACCCGATCTTCCACAACGTCAACAACGGCGTCTACAAGGCCGGTTTCGCATCAACCCAAGCCGCCTACGAATCCGCCTACACAGCCCTCTTCACCGAACTAGACCGCCTCTCCGAGCGCCTAGCCGACCGCCGCTACCTCATGGGCGACCACCTGACCGAAGTGGACATCCGCCTCTTCACAACGCTCGTACGCTTCGACGCCGTCTACCACGGCCACTTCAAGTGCAACCGCACCAAACTGACCGAGATGCCCGTCCTCTGGGCCTACGCCCGCGACCTCTACCAAACCCCCGGCATCGGCGACACCGTCGACTTCGACCACATCAAGCGCCACTACTACGCCACCCACGAGAAGATCAACCCAACCCGCATCGTCCCCGCCGGGCCAGACCCCGCCGGATGGTCAGAGCCGCACGGCCGCGCGTAAATCGCAAAGACCAGCCCGCACACAGCGCAGCCCCCGCCACTCCCAGGGGCCGGCCCCGAGGCCAGTCTACTCGCTGTGATCGAAGTGAGGATCATTCATCCACAGGTGCGGCCCCCGCAGGACGGGGGCCGCTCCCGTCCTCAGTGGAACACGTGCTCCGGGCCGGGGAACTCGCGGTTGCGGACGTCGTCGGCGAACGCTTGGGCCGCGCCCAGCAGGACGCTCGCCATGTCGGCGTAGCGCTTGACGAAGCGGGGCGCCTTGCCGCGGCGCAGGCCCGCCATGTCCTGCCAGACCAGCACCTGGCCGTCGCAGTCCGGACCGGCGCCGATGCCGACGGTCGGGATGCGCAGTTCGTGCGTGACGCGCTTGGCTACCTCGGCGGGCACCATCTCGAGCACCACGGCGAACGCGCCTGCCTCCTGCAGTGCGAGCGCGTCGGCGACGACCTGGTCGCCCGCGTCGCCGCGGCCCTGGACGCGGTAGCCGCCCAGGTTGTGCTCGCTCTGCGGGGTGAAGCCGATGTGGCCCATGACCGGGACGCCCGCGTTGGTGATGGCCTTCACGTGCGGGGCGAACGCGCTCCCGCCTTCCAGCTTCACCGCGTGCGCGCGGCCCTCCTTCATGAACCGGACCGCCGTGGCCAGGGCCTGCTCGGGGAGAGCTGGTAGGACCCGAACGGCAGGTCGGCCACGACCATGGCCCGCTTCACCGAGCGGGTCACCGCCGCGACCAGCGGCATCAGCTCGTCCACCGTGACCGGCAGCGTGGTGTCGTAGCCGTACACGTTGTTCGAGGCGGAGTCGCCGACGAGGAGGACGGGGATGCCCGCCTCGTCGAACAGCTCCGCGGTGTACATGTCGTAGGCGGTCAGCATCGGCCAGTGTTCGCCGCGCGCCTTCATGTCGAGCAGGTGGTGGGTGCGTACCCGCTTGGCAGGCTTGCCTTGCCCTGCGGCGCCCGCCCCGTACGGGGCGGCGACTTCCTGGATGTCGGACATCGCTAGGTCGACCGTCCTTCCCTCGAGGCCCGCTTCGTCGCGTGGTCCCCGGGTAATGCGGATGGTTTACCCGATCAGCGTGACACCCACCCACCGTGAACAGCGTGCCGTTGGGACAGACCTCACAGGTCAGCCTTCGCGCCACCCGCTGGTGATGGGCAGGCGGCGGTCGCGGCCGAACGCCCGGAAGGTGATCTTGGTGCCCGGCGGGTACTGCCGCCGCTTGTACTCGGCGCGGTCGACCATGCGCAGGACGCGGTCGATCAGCTCCGGCTCGAACCCGGCGTCGACCAGGTCGGCGTAGCCCCGGTCGCCCTCGATGTAGTCGTCGAGGACGTCGTCGAGCAGCTCGTAGTCCGGAAGCGAGTCCGAGTCCATCTGCCCGGGCCGCAGCTCCGCCGACGGCGGTTTGCTGATCGAGTTCTCCGGGATCGGCGGGACCTCGCCGCGCTTCTCCGCCTCGGCGTTGCGCCACCGCGCCAGGTGCCAGACCAGCGTCTTCGGCACGTCCTTGATGGGCGCGAACCCGCCGACCGCGTCGCCGTAGATGGTGGAGTAGCCCACCGCCAGCTCGGTCTTGTTGCCGGTCGTCAGCACCAGGTGGCCGTGCTGGTTGGACAGGCCCATCAGCGTCACGCCCCGGCAGCGGGCCTGCACGTTCTCCTCGGCCAGCCCGGTCAGCCCGAGCTGGTTGACGAACACCTCGACCATCCCCGCGATCGGCTGCACCGAGTAGTGCGCGCCCGTGCGCTCGGCCAGGTCGGCGGCGTCGGAGCGCGAGTGGTCCGAGGAGTACACCGACGGCATCGACACGCCGTGCACGGCGTCCGCGCCCAGCGCGTCCACCGCCAGCGACGCGCACACCGCGGAGTCGATGCCCCCGGACAGCCCGAGCACGACCGACCGGAACCCGTTCTTGCGCGTGTAGTCCCGCAGGCCCGTGACCAGCGCGGACCAGATCTCGGCCTCCTCCGGCAGCGGCTCGGCCACCTCGCCCGGGTAGCGCACCGGGTACGCGGGCAGCGGCGCGTCGGAGAGCGTGACCCGCCGGACGGTGAAGTCGTCGACCACGTCCGCGTCGGTCTTGGTCGCCCCGCCGGGCAGGTCGACGTCCAGCAGCGCCAGGTGCTCGACGAACTGCGGCGCGCGGGCCAGCAGCGTCCCGTCCGCGGCGACCACGATCGAGTCGCCGTCGAACACGAGGTCGTCCTGGCCCCCGACCTGGTTGACGTACACCAGCGGCGCCTGGGCCTCGCGGGCGCGCCGCGCGATGAGCGGCAGCCGCTGGTCGTCCTTCGACCGCTCGTAGGGCGAGGCGTTGGGGGAGACGATGAGGTCCACGCCCGCCTGGCCGAGCGCGGCGACCGGGCCGCCCTCCTGCCAGACGTCCTCGCAGATCACCATGCCGATCTCCAGGCCGTGCACGCGCACGATCTCCAGCCCGGTGCCCGGCTTGAACAGCCGCCGCTCGTCGAACACGCCGTAGTTGGGCAGGTGGTGCTTGAACTGCCGGGCGACCACGGCCCCGCCGTGCAGCACCGCGGCCCCGTTGCGCGGCCCCACCTCATCGCGGTCGAGGTACCCGACCCACACCGGCACCTCACCGCAGCCCGCGTCGGCCAGCGCCCCCGCGAGCGCGGTCAGCGCGGACCGCGACGCCTCGCCGAACGACTCGCGCAGCGCGAGGTCCTCCACGGGGTAGCCGGTCAGCACCATCTCGGGGAAGACGACGACGTTCGCGCCCCCTCCACCGCCTTCCGGGCCCACCGGACGACCAGGTCGGCGTTGCCCGCGAGGTCGCCGACGGTGGGGTTGACCTGGGCGAGGGCGATGCGTAGCTGCGGCATGCGAACCATCCTCCTCCACGTTTTCGCCCGAGAGGCGAAAATGTGACCGGCGTGTCAGCCCTTGGCCTTCACCTTCCGCATCGCCGCGCGGACCCGCTGCAGGGCCTGCTCGGCGTCGGAGTCGAAGGGATTGTCGTGGACCATGTACGTCCACGTCGACGTCGGCCTGCGCAACCCCGCCTGCTCCAGGTCGATGCCGTCCGCGGTGATCTCCGCGGTCTCCAGCGTCTCCGCCGACTGCTCGGCGACCTCCTTGAGGAGGCCCTTGAACTCGCCGATCGCCGCCCGGTGGAACTCGTCGATCGGGGTCTCCCTGGCCAGCGCCCGCAGGTGGATCGTCTCCCGCACGTCGGACAGGAACGCCAGGTGGTCCGACCAGCGCCGGTCGACGTGGTGCAGCACGATCCGCCGCGCCACCCCTCGAGCGCGTCGGTCTCCAGCTTCTCCTCCAGCTCGGCCCACCGGTCCGCGCACCGCTCCTTGAGCTGCCGCGCGGCCAGGTCGGTGCGGAGCACGTCGTCGCGGAAGTCCAGGATGATCTGCCGCTGCTGCTCGATGAGCCGGGTGTACCGCCACGTGTTGCGGTGGATGTCCAGGTTGACGCCCTCGGCGACCCGCTGCGCGTGCGCGACGAACCGCGCCGACGTCGCGTCGGTCAGCCTGCCGTCCTCGTCGGCGTCCCCGCCCGCCGTCGCCTCCGGCGCGTACTGCACGACCAGGTCGTCGGCGAGGCTGGCGAACACCACCGACCCGCCCGGGTCGCCCTGGCGCCCCGACCGCCCGCGGAGCTGGTCGTCGAGCCTGCTGCTCGTGTAGTGCCCGGTCCCGATGACGTACAGCCCGCCCAGCTCGGCGACCAGGTCGTGCGCCTCGGCGTCGCCGTTCGCGCCGCCCAGCCGGATGTCGGTGCCTCGGCCCGCCATCTGCGTCGACACGGTGACCGCGCGGTGCGCGCCCGCGTCGGCCACGATGGCCGCCTCCTCGGCGTCGTTCTTGGCGTTGAGCACCACCGGCGTCACCCCGGCCGCGATCAGCTTCTCCGCCAGCCGCTCCGACTCCGCCACGTCCATCGTCCCGACCAGGATCGGCCGCCCGGTCTCGTGCACCTCGACGATCTCGGCGACCAGCGCCTTCTCCTTGGCCTCGACCGTGTCGTAGACCCGGTCCGGCTCGTCCTCGCGCACGCACGGCTTGTTCGGCGGCACGACCGACACCCGCAGGTCGTAGAACTCGCGGAGCTGCTCGGCCACCGCCGTCGCGGTGCCGGTCATCCCGCACACGTCCTTGTACCGGTTGATCAGCCCCTGCACCGAGATGGAGTCGAGCACCTCGCCGCTCTCGGTTGGCTTCAGCTTCTCCTTCGCCTCCACCGCCGCCTGCAACCCGTCCGGCCAGCGCTGCAGCAGCGCGATCCGGCCCCGCGAGGTGTTGATCAGGTGGACCTTGCCGTCGCGGACGATGTAGTCGACGTCCCGCTCCAGCAGCGCATGCGCGTGCAGCGCCGCGTTCACCGCGGCCAGCCGGTCGCTGTGCTCCCCGGAGTAGAGGTCGACCCCGCCGAGCGCCTTCTCCACGATCCCCGCACCCCGCGTGGTCAGCCACGCGTTGCGGTTGTCCTCGTCGCGCTCGTAGTGGTCGCCGGGGCGCAGCGTCCGGACGATCGCGGCGACCTCCTGGTCGTCCTGCACGTCGTCGGTCGCGCCCGCCATCACCAGCGGCACCCGCGCCTCGTCGACCAGCACCGAGTCGGCCTCGTCGACCAGCGCCACGTCCGGCGCCCGCTGCACCAGGTCCGCCTCGTCGAGCGCCATCCGGTCGCGCAGCACGTCGAACCCGATCTCGCTGACCGACCCGTACGTCACGTCCGCCGCGTAGGCCGCGCGCCGCTCCTCCTGGCTCGACTCCTGCGTCACCCACCCGACGGACACGCCCAGCAGCGCGAACACCGGCGCCATCCACTCGGCGTCGCGCCGCGCGAGGTAGTCGTTGACCGACATGACGTGCACCGACCGGCCCTGCACCGCGTACCCGGCCGCGGCCAGCGCGCCCGCCAGCGTCTTGCCCTCACCGGTGCCCATCTCGACGATCCGGCCGTGCAGCAGCTCCATCGCCCCGATGAGCTGCATGTCGTACGGACGCTCGCCGATCCCGCGCCGGGCGGCCTCCCGACCCAGCGCGCACAGCTCGACCATGCCCTGCTCGTCCAGCGCGCCCTTGTCCCGCAGCTCGGTCGCCGCGGCGGTCAGCTCGGCGTCGTCCAGCTTGGCGAGCCGCTCCTCCCGCCACTCGATGGAGGTCAGCAGGTCGGCGTACTTCTTGAGGTCGACTGTGGCGGGCCGATCCAGCAGGCGCTGGAACCGTCCCTTGACCCGTGTGAGCAACCCAGCCACGTCGGATGGCCACCTTCCTCGTCGCCGTGTGTCGGTCGACACTCGAACCCTGCCACCTAACGTCGGAGGATGACAGGTCGGTTCCCGCTCCCCGCAGCCCGGCTCCGGTCTTCGCTGGTCCCGGCTTTTTGACAGACTGGCCGCGTGCCCCGAACGCGCGCCGCCGCCCTCCTGGCCGTCCTGACCCTGCTGACCGGCTGCACCGCGCACATCGGCGGGGTACCCAGCGCGGGCACGATCGAGCGCAGAGGACCGGCAGGCGTCGTCCCGCCCGGCCTGGAGACCTACTACGCGCAGCCGCTGACCTGGCAGGACTGCCGCCCCCTCGCCCACGACGACCAGAGCAGGGCCACCTTCAGCAGCCGCGACGCCCGCTGCGCGAAGCTCCTCGTCCCCCTCGACTACGCCAAGCCCGACGGCCGCACCGCCACCATCGGCGTCCTGCGCGTCCCGGCCACCGGCGAGCGCAAGGGCTCGCTGGTGGTCAACCCCGGCGGCCCCGGAGTCTCCGGCATGGTCGCCGCCGCGTCCCTGGCCCCCGCTTCACCCGCACCCCGCTCGGCGAGAGTTACGACCTGGTCGGCTTCGACCCGCGCGGCATCGGCATGAGCACCCCGCAGATCCGCTGCCTTACCGCCGCCGAGGCCGACGCCGACCGCCTCGAAGCCGACGAGGACACCGTCGCCGAGGTCGAGGCGGAGAACAAGGACTACGCCGCCAAGTGCGCCGAGCGCAGCGGCGGCGCCGACGTCCTCGCCAACATGGGCACCCGCGACGTCGTCCGCGACATGGACGTCCTGCGCAGCGCCCTCGGCGACGAGAAGCTCACCTACCTCGGCTACTCCTACGGCACCCGCATCGGCACCGCCTACGCCGAGGCGTTCACCGCCAACGTCCGCGCCATGGTCCTCGACGGCGCGGTCGACCCGCTCGAGGACCCGGTCCAGCAGGCCATCGGCCAGGCGAAGGGCTTCGACCAGGCCCTCGACGCCTTCTTCGCCGAGTGCCAGGGCTGCGCCATCGCCGACGACGCCGCCCTGACCGACGCCGTCGAGAAGCTGGAGGCCGAGCCGCTGGTCGTCGGCGCCCGCAAGCTCTCGGCGTCCGACCTGGTCACCGGCATCGCCGCCGCCCTCTACGACGACCAGACCTGGCCGATCCTGCAGCAGGCCCTCGACGGCGTGGCCGCGGGCGACGGCGCGCAGATGCTGCTGCTCGCCGACCTCTACCTGGGCCGCGACCAGGACGGCGAGTACTCCAACACCCAGGACGCCCTCATCGCCGTCCGCTGCGTCGACGAGCCCCGCATCACCGACCGCGCCAAGGTCGAGCAGGTCACCCAGCAGGTCGCCGACGCGACCAAGGGCTCGTTCATCACCGGCACCGACCCGCCGCTGCCCGCCCTCGACGTCTGCGCGTTCTGGCCCGCCCCGAACACCGCCGAGCCGCACCAGCCCAAGGTCGACGGCCTGCCGCAGGTCCTCGTCGTGTCCACCACCGGCGACCCGGCCACCCCGTACCAGGCGGGCGTGAACCTCGCCAAGGCGCTCAACGGCCGCCTGCTCACCTACGACGCCGTCCAGCACACCGCGTTCCTGCAGCGCGTGGACTGCGTCGACGACATCGGCGTCGCCTACCTGCTCGACCTCACCCTCCCCGGCGAGGACGTCACCTGCGAGAGCTAGCCCGCCCGGGCGCGAGCAGCAGCGCCAGCACCGCGCCCGCCGCGCACAGCACCGCCGTGACCAGGAAGATCTCGGTGTACTGGGTCAGCAGCGCGTCGTTGACCGCGGCCCGGTACACGGTCAGCTCCCGCTCGGCCACCGCCGGGTCCTTGCCGAACGGCAGCGGCACGGCGAGGTCCGCCGTCAGGCTGTGGAAGCGGTGCAGCCCCCACGCCGACAGCGCCGCGACGCCGACCAGCATCCCGGTCATGCGGGCCACGACCACGCCCGCCGACGCCACCCCGTGCTCGCGCGCGGGCACGGCTTTGAGCACCGCCGCCGACAGCGGTGCGATGACCAGGCCCAGCCCGAAGCCCGCGATCACCAGGTCGGTGTCCAGCCGGGGCAGCCCGAGCGGGTGCGACCGCGACAGCACGTCCACCGGCCAATACGACATCAGCAGGTAGCCGACCCCCGCGATCGCCATGCCCGCGACGGTGACCAAGCGGTCGCCGAAGCGCCCCGCCAGCCAGCCGCCCAGCACCGCGCCCACCGGCAGCGCCACCAGGAACCGCAGCAGGAGCAGCACCCCGCCGCGGTCGTCGCGCCCGAGCAGCGTCTGCGCGAACAGGTCGACGTTGACCAGCGTGACCATCAACGCCCCACCGGCCGCGACGGACACGCCGAGCGCCACCAGGAACGGCCGCATCGCCACGCCCGCCGGGTCGATCAGCTTCGTGGACGCGCGCCGCTCCCACACCAGGAACGCCACCGCGGCCACGACCGCGCCGATGAGCACCGGCAGACCCCACGGCGGCAGCACGGCCTCACGCGGGTTCGGGTTGTAGAGCCCCACGACCGCCAACCCCAGCGCGAGCGCGAGCAGCAGCCCGCCGACGACGTCGACGCGGGCAGGGTGCGCTCCCGCGCGGGAACGCTGATCTGGACAGCCACCATGGCCAGCAGCGCGAGCGGGACGTTCACCCAGAATACGCCGCGCCAGCCGGAAATATCGAGCATGTTCGTCCACAGCGGAATCGCCGCGACCGCGACCCCGTACAGGGGGCCGAGAACGCTGCCCAGCTCCTGCGCCCCGCCGACCGCGCCCAGCACCGTCGACCGGCGCCGCTCGCTCCACAGGTCCGCCACCAGCGCCATCGTCACCGGCAGCAGCGCCCCGCTCGCCACGCCCTGCACCACGCGCCCGACGACCAGCACGGTCAGATCGGGAGCCACCGCGGTGATCACCGAGCCCGCCAGGAACCCGCCGAGGCACAGGTGCAGCACCAGCTTGCGCCCGAACCGGTCGGAGAGCTGCCCCAGCAGCGGCATCGCGGCGATGTAGCCCAGCAGGTACCCGGTGACGATCGGCGTCACCTGCTCCAACCGGTTCACCGGGATCCGCAGGTCGTCGATGATCTGCCGGATCACGCTGACGACGACGTAGGTGTCCAGCGCGCCGAGCAGCACGGCCAGCCCGGCCGCGGCGACGGCGACCCGCCGCCCCCGCACCGGCGAGTCCACAGTGGTCATCCGTTCGGCGGGGTGACCGTGACCGGCACGTCCACATCGGACAGGGTCAGGTCGACCGTCGCGTCGCCGGGCATCGCGACCGACGCCTTCACCGGCCGCTTGGTCGCCTCGCTGATCCACACCGTCATCGGCACGTCACCGGTCACCCCCGGCACCAGCGACGACACGTCCTGCTGCGTCGCCGTCCCGGTGATCTTCAGCGTCGACTCGCCCCCGACGTCCTCCCGCGCCTCGGTGCGCGGGTCCTTGAGGCTCGCCAGCACCTTCGCGACGCCGCGCTCGGGGTCGAGGATCGCCGACGGGTCGTACAGGCTCGACGTCAGCGCCGCGGGCAGCTGCTGCCACCCGCCGGTCGGGCCCTTGATGAACAGGCCGTCGTCGACGAGCACGAACTCGCCGTCGAACAGGTTGCCCATCAGCGTCAGCTTGACGGTGCCCTTGGCCTCGCCCGCCTTCGTCAGGTCGCCCTCGGCGTCCTGCACCGGGATCGCGGGCACCGACCCGTTCACCTTCAGCGTGAAGTGCGCGCTGGAGATCGTCTTGCTCGCCTCCGACGCCTCCCGCAGCACCTGCCCGGCGTCCGGCAGCCCGGCGTCCTCCCCGGACGACGAGCACCCCGCGGCCAACCCGACCGCCAACAGCATCCCGACCAGTACCCGGCGCGTGACCATGCCCGGCATCGTAGATCTCCCCGCCTGAGACCGGCTCAGCGCGCCGCCGGATCAGCCGGTCGGGCGGAAAGTCCTGCGGTACGCGAGTGGTGCGACGCCGATCGCTGTGCGCAAGTGCTGACGCAGCGACGCCGCCGTCCCCAGACCGGACCGCCGCGCCACCTCGTCCACCGGCAGGTCGGTCCGCTCCAGCAGCTCCCGCGCCCGCCGCACCCGCTGCTGGATCAGCCACGTCCCCGCCGACAGCCCGGTCTCGGCGCGGAACCGCCGCGAGAACGTCCGCACGCTCATCCGCGCGTGCGCGGCCAGCGCCGCCAGGTCCAGCGGCTCCGCGAGCCGGTCCAGCGCCCACGCCCGCGTCGCCGACACCCCGCTGTCACCCCCGTCGGGCAGCGGCACGTCGATGTACTGCGACTGCCCGCCCTCCCGCCACGGCGGCACCACGCAGTACCGCGCCGCCCGGTTCGCCACCTCGCTGCCGAAGTCCGACCGCACGACGTGCAGGCACAGGTCGAGCCCCGCCGCCAGCCCCGCCGACGTCAGCACGTCCCCGTCGTCGACGAACAGCACGTCCGGGTCCAGCTCCACCCGCGGGTACAGCCGCCGGAACGTGTCGGCGAACCGCCAGTGCGTCGTCGCCCGCCGCCCGTCGAGAACCCCCGCCGCGCCCAGCACGAACGCGCCCGTGCAGATCGAGATCAGCCGCGTCCCCGGCCGCACCAGCGCCAACGCCGCCGCCAGCTCCTCCGACAGCACCCCGTGGTGCCGCGGCTCGACCGCCAGCGTCCCCGGGATGATCACCGTGTCCGCCTCGGCCAGCGCCTCCGGCCCGTGGTCCAGCACCGCGCTGAACCCCGCCGTCATCCGCACCGGCGCCGCCGACACCCCGCACACCGCCACCTCGTACAGCGGCCGCAGGTCATCGCGCACCGCGGCCCGCATCACCTGCGGCGGGATGCACAGGTCGAACCCCACCGCTTCCTCGACCGCCAGCACGGCCACCCGATGCGCCATGGCCAGATCTTGACACATATTGGCATTCAGGCCACTCGTCCGGACCGCACCCGATCAGCGACCCTCGACCCCGTGACCCGACTGGAGGAACCGGCGACGCGGCTGCGTCGCCCGCACTGGGCCTGGTTCGTCGCCGCCGCCGCGTTCGTCGCCCTCGTCGGAGCCGCCGGGTTCCGCGCCGCCCCGAGCGTGCTCATCGACCCCCTGAACGCCGAGTTCGGCTGGTCGACCGCGACCATCTCGACGGCAGTGTCGATCAACCTGCTCCTCTACGGCCTCATCTCGCCCTTCGCCGCCGCCCTCATGGACCGCCTCGGCATGCGCCGCGTCGTCGCGGGCGCCCTCCTCCTGGTCGCCGCGGGCAGCGGCCTCACGGTGTTCATGACCGTGAGCTGGCAGCTGCTGCTCCTGTGGGGCGTCTTCGTCGGCGTCGGCACCGGCTCGATGGCCCTGACCTTCGTCGCCACGGTCACGTCCCGCTGGTTCGTCCGCCACCAGGGCCTCGTCGCGGGCGTCCTCACCGCCGGGGAGCGGCCGGGCAGCTCATCTTCCTGCCGCTGGTCGCCCACCTCTCCACCCACCACGGCTGGCGCACCGCCTCCTCGCCGTCTGCGCGGGCGCCCTCGCCGTCGTCCCCCTCGTCCTCATCGCCATCCGCGAACGCCCCGAGGACGTCGGCACCACCGCCCTCGGCGCCCATCCCGCCGCACCCCCACCCGCCCCGCCCGCGGGCACCCGCAGCGCGGGCCGTGCCATCACCGTCCTGCGCACCGCCGCCCGCACCCGCACGTTCTGGCTGCTCGCGGGCGGCTTCGCCATCTGCGGCGCCTCCACCAACGGCCTCATCGGCACCCACTTCGTGCCCGCCGCCCACGACCACGGCATGCCCGCCACCACCGCCGCGGGCCTGCTCGCCCTCATCGGCTTGTTCGACGTCGCGGGCACCATCGCCTCCGGCTGGCTCACCGACCGCGTCGACCCCCGCGTCCTGCTCGGCGTCTACTACAGCCTCCGCGGCGCGAGCCTGATCGTCCTGCCCCACCTGTTCGCCGCGACCACCGAACCACCCATGTGGGCCTTCATCGTCTTCTACGGCCTCGACTGGGTGGCCACCGTCCCGCCCACGGTCACCCTCTGCCGACGGGCGTTCGGGGCCGACGGCCCGATCGTGTTCGGCTGGGTCTTCGCCTCCCACCAGGTCGGCGCGGGCGTCGCCGCCCTCGGCGCGGGCCTCATCCGCGACCACCACGGCGGCTACGACCTGGCCTGGTACCTCGCGGGCGGCCTCTGCGCCCTCGCCGCGGTCCTGTCACTGCGCATCAGGTCACACCGCGCGGCCGAGGAGCGCCACTGCCCGGTTGATGTCTACGCTGCGCCCTATGGATCGCCAGCAAGATTTCGTGCTGCGCACGCTCGAGGAGCGCGACATCCGGTTCGTCCGGCTGTGGTTCACCGACGTGCTGGGCTTCCTCAAGTCGGTCGCCGTCGCCCCCGCCGAGCTGGAGGGCGCCTTCTCCGAGGGCATCGGGTTCGACGGCTCCGCCATCGAGGGCTTCGCCCGCGTGTACGAGTCCGACATGGTGGCCAAGCCCGACCCGTCGACCTTCCAGGTCCTGCCCTGGGAGACCCCCGGCGGCGAGCCCTACTCCGCGCGCATGTTCTGCGACATCGCCATGCCCGACGGCTCCCCGTCCTGGGCCGACCCCCGCCACGTCCTGCGCCGCACGCTCTCGCGCGCCAGCGAGGCCGGGTTCACCTGCTACGTGCACCCGGAGATCGAGTTCTTCCTGCTCAGCACCCTCCCCGCGGACGGCACCCCACCCGTGCCCGCCGACAACGGCGGCTACTTCGACCAGGCCAGCCACGCCACCGCGACCCACTTCCGCAGGCACGCCATCGAGACCCTCGAGGCCATGGGCATCTCGGTGGAGTTCAGCCACCACGAGGGCGCCCCCGGCCAGCAGGAGATCGACCTCCGCTACGCCGACGCCCTCACCATGGCCGACAACGTCATGACCTTCCGCTACGTGGTCAAGGAGGTCGCCCTCACCCAGGGCGTGCACGCCTCCTTCATGCCCAAGCCGTTCACCGACCAGCCCGGCTCCGGCATGCACACCCACGTCAGCCTCTTCGAGGGCGACCGCAACGCCTTCTACGACAGCGAAGACCCCTACCAGCTCTCCGCCACCGGCAAGGCGTTCGTCGCGGGCCTGCTCCGCCACGCCCGCGAGATCTCGGCCATCACCAACCAGTGGGTCAACTCGTACAAGCGCCTCATCGTCGGCGGCGAGGCCCTCCGCGGTCTGCTGGGGCCACGCCAACCGCTCCGCGCTGGTCCGCGTCCCCATGTACTCCCCGGGCAAGGCCTCCTCCCGCCGCGTCGAGATCCGCTCCCTCGACTCCGCGTGCAACCCGTACCTGGCCTACTCGGTGATACTGGCCGCGGGCCTCAAGGGCATCGCCGAGGGCTACGAGCTGCCCCCGCCGCCGAGGACGACGTCTGGTCGCTCTCCGACGCCGAACGCCGCGCCGCCGGCTACTCCCACCTGCCGCAGAACCTCGGCGAGGCCCTCGCCGAGATGGAGAACTCGGAGCTCGTCGCCGAAACCCTCGGCGAGCACGTCTTCGACTTCTTCCTCCGCAACAAGCGCGCCGAGTGGGACGCCTACCGCCGCAGCGTCACCCCGTACGAGCTGCGCACGATGCTCCCCGTCCTCTAGTGGACATCGCCGAGTTCCAGGCGCTCCGCCGCGCGGGCGCCACATCGGCGCTCGAGCAGACCCGGGAGTGCCTGACCCGCATCGCCCGGCTCGACCCCGCCCTGCGCGCGGTCCTCTGCCTCGACCCCGAGGCCGAGACCCGCGCGCGGGCCAGCGACGACCGCGCCGCCTCGGGCGGGCTCCTCAGCCCCCTCGACGGCGTGACCGTCCTGCTCAAGGACAACATCGACACAGCGGACCTGCCCACGACCGCAGGGTCGCGGGCGTTCGCGGACTCGCGGGCGCCCCGCGACGCCGCCGTGGTCGACCGGCTCCGGGCCGCCGGGGCGGTGGTGCTCGGCAAGACCAACCTCTCGGAGTGGGCGAACATCCGCTCCACGAGATCGGTGTCCGGCTGGTCGGCGGTCGGTGGGCAGACCGCCAACCCGCACGTCCTCGCCCACAACCCCAGCGGCTCGTCGTCCGGCTCGGCCGCGGCCGTCGCCGCGGGCATGGCGCAGCTCGCCATCGGCACCGAGACCAACGGCTCGATCGTCAGCCCGGCCGGCTACTGCGGCGTCGTCGGCCTGAAGCCCACGGGCGGCCTCGTCCCGACCGACGGGGTCATCCCCATCAGCCCGCACCAGGACACCGTCGGCTTCCTCGCCCGCACCGCCGCCGACGCCGCCCTCGCCCTGGAGGTCCTCGGCGACGGCAGCCCGCGGGCGGCGCCGGTCCCACCCGGGTGGGACCGACACCGGTGGCTGGTCGGGTGGCAGACCGGGACGGTCTCGACCAGGCCACTCCCGCGGCGCTGCGCGGACGGCGGCTGGGCATCTGGCGACGGCCGGGCGACACCTTCGTCGACCGCGTCCTCGCCGACACCGTCGACGCCCTCACCGAGGCCGGGGCCATCTGCGTGGACATCGAGGTGCCGGACGTGGCCGAGATCGACGAGCTGTCCTGGCTCGCCGTGGTGGCGGAGTTCCGCGGCGCGCTCGACGAGTACCTGCGCACGCGCCCGGACGGCCCGGCGACCCTGGCCGAGCTGGTCCAGTTCAACCGTGTCGACCCGGTTGAACTGTCCCGGTTCGACCAGGACATCTTCGAGCTCGCGCTCGACGCCGACCCGCGCGACCGCGACCACCGGCCCGCCGCCACCAGGCTGGCCCGCGCCGCGATCGACGAGACCGTCGCCGCACACCGGCTCGACGCCATCGCCGCTCCCACGAACGGGCCCGCCGAGGTCACCGGGAGCCCCGGCTCCCCGATCGACTCGGCCACACCCGCCGCCGTCGCCCGCTACCCGGCCGTCACCGTCCCCGCGGGGTCGGCTGGGCCACTGCCCATCGGCATCACCTTCCTCTCCGGCGCCCGTACCGACGCCCACCTGATGACCACAGCCGCCGCGTTCGAACGACTGGTCCAGGCCAGGACGGACCCGGAGTTCCACCCGGTCCTCCCGACCTGACAATTCCCAGGTTGCCCACCCACCCCCAGCGCTGTCACAGGGTCGCCCCGAGCCTGTGGACAACTCGGCCCGACATCAACTTCGCCCAACCGGGGGTAGGCACCGGGACGCCCGAACGCACTAGGTTGGCCGGGTGCCCGACGTGTCCCCGCCGGTGATCGCCTGCACGGTGGCCGCCGCAGCCGATCTCCCCGCTGCCCGGCTCACCGCCCGCTCCTGGCTCGAGCACCACCCCGGCGGCGAGTTCGCCCTGCTGCTGGTCGACTCCGACGCCGAACCGGACGTGCTGCGCCCCGCCGACCTCGGCGTCGCCGACCTGCCCGTGCTCGCCACCGGCCACACCGCCCGGGAGGCCGCGGCCGCCCTGCGCCCGCGCCTGGTCGAGTGGCTGCTGGCCAAGCACGACCGCCCGGTCCTGCTCCTCGACCCGCACGTCCGCGTCTACGCCCCGCTCGCCGACCACCTGGTCACCGAGCTGGCCGACGCCGCCCTCCTGCTCGTCCCGCGCGTCCTGCGCCCCTTCCCGACGACGGCCTCCGCCCCACCGCCGCCGAACTGCGCGCGGCCGGTGTCTACGACGACGGCCTCGTCCTGGCCGCCCCCGGCGCCGAGCACTTCCTGCACGCCTGGGCCGACGCCGCCCTGACCGACCCGGCCCGCGCCGCCGCGGTCCTCGACGGCGCGCCCGCCCTCGTCGACCACCGCGTCCTGCGCGACCCCGGCCTGGGCCTGTCCCGCTGGAACGCCGCCCAACGCCCGCTCGCGCTCACCGCCGAAGGCACCCTGACCGCGGCCAACGCGCCCTGCGGACCGTCGACTTCACCGACTTCGACCCGACCCGCCCGTGGCTGCTCAGCGCCGCGATCACCGACAACCCGCGCGTCCTGCTGTCCGAGTTCCCGCTGCTCAACCGCCTCTGCGCCGAGCACGCGACAGACCTCGACGTCGCACCCACGCCGCCGACGGTCCGCTTCGGCTGCCTCCCCGACGGGGTCGAGATCCCCGCCGAGCTGCGAGCCCGCTTCCGCGCCGCCCGACGGGGCAGCGAGCGCCCGCCGACCGCCGCCGACCCGGACGCCTTCCTCGGCTGGGCCTGCGCGCCCGACCCCGACCACCCCGGTCTCACCCGCTGGTCGGCCGCGGTCTGGGCGGGCGACCCCGACGTGCGCAGGCGCTTCCCCGACCCGCTCGCCCCCGGCTACCGCGACTGGTGCGCGACCGAGGGCCTGCTGTCCGGCCGGATCCCGCAGCGCGCGATCCCCGGCCAGCCCGGCGAGGTCGCCCTCATCGACCAGATCGGCGTGACCGTGCTCGGCGACGGCCCGCTGGCCGACCGGGTCCGGCGCGCCGCGGACGCGTCCGGCATCCCGGTCGCCGACGACTGCCGCTACCCGGTCGTGCTGCTCTGCGACGCCCACTCCGCGGCCCCGCCGCACCGGCACGTGATCGCGGTCCGCGACGAGGTCGGCGGCCTGCCCGACGGCGTGTCCGAGCGCTGGCTCGCCTGGCCCGCGCCCGGTGTCGCGACCGACGGCGTCGCCACCCACACCGTCCCGCTCCCGCTGGACGACCCCGGCGCGCGGGACGACCCTGACGCCGCGCGGACCGGTCTCGGCCTGGGCGACGGACCGGTGTTTGTCGCGATGGCCGACCGGTGCGAGGAGGTCATCGCGACCTTCGCCGCGGCGTTCCCCGACCGCGAGGACGCGCGCCTGGTGCTGCTCGTCCCCGAGCAGATCGCGCGCAGCGAAGGCGCGGAGCGTCTGCGCCTCACCTCCGCCGCTGATCAGCGCGTCCGGCTGATCACAGACGCGACCCGGTTCCCCCTGGCGGTGGACGCCGCGAGCTGGGCGGTGTCCCTGCACCCGTCCGACCACCACGCCGCCGCCGACGTGCACGAGTGGCTGATCGAGGTATCCCTGCGCGGTGTGCCGGTGCTGACAGTCACCGGTGGTCTGGCAGCGGAACTGCTGGGCGGCGATGGCTGCGTAGCCCTACCCGCGGACATGACCGACGCTCAGCGAGCGCGCATAGTCCGCAACCTGGCCGACGACGACGCCAAAGCGGACAAGGTCGGAGCCGCCGCGCGCACCCAGCTCTCCGAAGCCCTGTCACCCGCGGTTTCAGGCGCGGCCGTCCGCAGGCGGATCGAACTCGCCTACCGGGGCTGGCGCGCGGGCCGGGCGCTCGCCGCGGCCACCGAGGAAGACCCGTTGCGGCCGCTTCTCGCCGCCCGCCACGCGCTGCTCCGCAAGCCGGACGTCGACGTCGGCCACCGCATCCCCATGGCCCCCGCGCTGCGGCGGGGCGTGCTGCGGGTCCTCAACCACTACGACGCCCACCTGACCTGGGTGATGTCGTCGCTCCTGGACAGCATGGAGCGCACCGCCGCCGGGCTGGTCGAGCGCCAGGACCGCATCGCCGCCGCGGGCGCGGGCCTCGACGCCGACCTCCTGCGCGCCGACATCGACCTCGTCGCGGAGCGGAACGCCCAGCTCGGGCGCCAGATCGCGGCCACCGGCGAGGAAGTCGCGCGGCTGCGCGGGGAGGTGGCCGACGGGGTGCGCACCGTGGGGGACTTCGCCGCACTCGTCCGCAAGAACCCCACTCGCCCGGTCGATCCCGGAACGGGTGACCAGGTGCGTGCGCTGACCGAGGCACTCGAAGCCGGGCAGGCGCGCATCGCCGCGTTGGAGGAGCGGCTGACCAGGGAACTCGCGGATCGGGACGCTCGTCTCGACCTCGGCCGGTGGTCGGCGGACCAGGCGCTCAAAGCGACGGACGCCCTGCGCCGGGTGGTGGTCAGGCAACACGAACGGGTGGAGTCGGCGGACGCGGTCGAGGTGCCGAGTTCGCTGGTCCTGTGCGACGCGGGCCTGATCCGGTTGCCCGCGCAGGACAGCGTCATGTCCGCGGTGCTGTCGAGCAACGGCGTGTGGGAGCCGGACATCGCGGAGCTGGTCGACTCGCTCATC
>JBHTEY010000004.1:862500-2600000 GCA_042666155.1 Actinokineospora soli
GACCGGTTAGCCCGCAAGGGCGAAGCTGAGAATTTAAGCGCCAGTAAACGGCGGTGGTAACTATAACCATCCTAAGGTAGCGAAATTCCTTGTCGGGTAAGTTCCGACCTGCACGAATGGAGTAACGACTTCTCGGCTGTCTCGACCACAGGCCCGGTGAAATTGCACTACGAGTAAAGATGCTCGTTACGCGCGGCAGGACGGAAAGACCCCGGGACCTTTACTATAGCTTGGTATTGGTGTTTGGTTCGGTTTGTGTAGGATAGGTGGGAGACTGGGAAGCGCTCACGCCAGTGGGTGTGGAGTCATCGTTGAAATACCACTCTGATCGTACTGAGCATCTCAACCTCGGACCGTGATCCGGTTCAGGGACAGTGCCTGGTGGGTAGTTTAACTGGGGCGGTTGCCTCCCAAAGGGTAACGGAGGCGCCCAAAGGTTCCCTCAGCCTGGTTGGCAATCAGGTGTTGAGTGCAAGTGCACAAGGGGGCTTGACTGTGAGACTGACGGGTCGAGCAGGGACGAAAGTCGGGACTAGTGATCCGGCGCTGGCTGGTGGAAGCGGCGTCGCTCAACGGATAAAAGGTACCCCGGGGATAACAGGCTGATCTTGCCCAAGAGTCCATATCGACGGCATGGTTTGGCACCTCGATGTCGGCTCGTCGCATCCTGGGGCTGGAGTAGGTCCCAAGGGTTGGGCTGTTCGCCCATTAAAGCGGTACGCGAGCTGGGTTTAGAACGTCGTGAGACAGTTCGGTCCCTATCCGCCGCGCGCGTTGGAGACTTGAGGAAGGCTGTCCCTAGTACGAGAGGACCGGGACGGACGAACCTCTGGTGTGCCAGTTGTCCTGCCAGGGGCATGGCTGGTTGGCTACGTTCGGAAGGGATAACCGCTGAAGGCATCTAAGCGGGAAGCCTGTTCCAAGATGAGGTCTCCCACCCCTTTGAGGGTTAAGGTCCCCAGTAGACGACTGGGTTGATAGGCCGGAGATGGAAGCCCAGTGATGGGTTTGAGTTGACCGGTACTAATAGGCCGAGGGCTTGTCACAAATGTGCTACGCATCCACTGTGTGGTGTCTGAGACACCAACCACCCCCCGACCCTGTAGTGGGTTGTGTGTGTGGGGGTTGTTTGTTTCATAGTGTTTCGGTGGTTATAGCGGTAGGGAAACGCCCGGTCCCATTCCGAACCCGGAAGCTAAGCCTGCCAGCGCCGATGGTACTGCACTCGTGAGGGTGTGGGAGAGTAGGACACCGCCGGACTTCTTTACGGAAGGCCCGTTCTCGTAGTCGACCCGATCATTCGGGTGGCTACGAGGACGGGCCTTCCGTCGTTTATTCGTTTGCCCGTGCGCCGCGGTCGGTGGACCATCGGCGGATGGACGTCATCAGGCACTCGGACGTGCGGGGCTTCGCCGAGCGGGTGATGCCCGTGCTCCGATCCGACCCGGCAAGGCACACCATCGCGATCACGGTTCTCACGGGGCTGGTCGAGTCGGCCCCGGACGACGTCGTGATGCTCACGGTGGAGCGCGGCGGGCAGCTCGTCGGGTGCGGGTTCCGGGTGCCTGCCAGGTCGTTCCTCGTGTCGGCGTTGCCCGGTGAGACCCACCAGGCCGTCGTGGACTTCCTGGTGCGGGAAGGGATCCCGCTCGTCGGGGTCAGCGGGCCGCGGACGTCGCCGACGCGATGGTGCCACTGTGGACACGCGCGACCGGGCAGGTGCCGAGCTTCACCATGGGGCTGCGGCTGCACCGCCTGGAGGACTTCACCCAGATCGGGGCGCCCGGGCGGTTCCGGCACGCGGAAGACACCGACGTGCCGCTCCTGGGGCAGTGGTGGGACGCGTTCGAGGCCGAGGACTTCGGGACGGCGCGCGGTGACGGCGAAGTGCAGGTGCGCCACGAGATCAGCCACGGGGTGCGGCGGTTCGGGTTCTGGACCGACGGGGGCGAGGAACCCGTTGCCATGGCGGGTGGGAGTCCGCCGCTGCACGGCATGTCCCGTATCGGGCCGGTCTACACGCCGAAGGAGTTCCGGGGACGCGGGTACGGCACCGCGGTCACCGCGGCGATGACGCGGTGGGCGCTCGACGAGGGCGCCCGGGACGTGCTGCTGTTCACCGACATCGCCAACCCGGTCTCCAACGCCATCTACCACCGCATCGGCTACCGGCCCGTGATGGAGGCCGTCGAACACCGGATGCCCGACGCGAATACCCTCGACGTGTGACCGTACGCACCCTGGTCGTGCAGCTCGACGACAGCGACCCGCCGGGCAGGCTGGCCGACTGGCTCCTCGACGCGGGCGCGTCCCCGCACGTCGTCCGCGCCGGGCGGGACCCGCTCGACCTCGGTGACCACGCCGCGGTCGTGTGCCTCGGCGGGGCGCAGAGCGCCAACGACCCCGAGCTGGCCGACGTCCGCGCGTTCCTCGCGGGCTGCGTCGCGAAGGGCACCCCCGTGCTCGCGATCTGCCTCGGCGCGCAGCTGCTCGCCGTCGCGGCGGGCGGGCGCGTCGAGGTGGGGGACAAGGGGCCCGAGGCCGGGTCGGGGCTCGTGGCGAAGCGGGACCTCGGCTGGACCGACCCGCTGTTCGCCGACCTGCCGCTGATGCCCGACGTCGTGCAGTTCCACTCCGACGCCGTGACCCGGCTGCCCGACTCGGCGGTGCTGCTGGCCGCGGCCGCGCGGTACCCGAACCAGGCGTTCCGGGTGGGGCGGGCCGCGTACGGACTCCAGTTCCACATCGAGACGACGCCGGAAACCGTGCTGCGGTGGGCCGACGCCAACCCGGACGTCGCGGCGTGCGCGCGGCCCGGGGAGTTCGAGCCCGCGCGGCTGGCCGAGCTGCACGACGACGTCGAGGCGTGCTGGCGGCCGTTCACCGAGCGGTTCGTCGCGTTGGCGCGGGGTGATCTCGCGCCGGCGGAAACGGCACGGCCCACCTTGCCGATCATCTAGATCGATGCCCGATCCCGCCCGCTCCTTCCCCTCCACCGCGAGGTTCGGCCTCACGGGCGAGCGCGCCGAACGCGAGCTGCGCGCCGCGGGCTGTGGGACGACACCGGTCCGCTCGCCGAGTTCGAGGCGATCCTCGCGGCGCTGTCGCGCGCGCCCGATCCGGACCTCGCGCTGCGCAGCCTGGACCGCGTCCGGGAAGCCGACCCGGAGGGGTGGCCGGAGCTGCGGGCCGCGCTCGTCGAGGACCGGGCGCTGCGGGGCAGGCTCGTCGCGGTGCTCGGTGCGTCCACCGCGCTCGCCGACCACCTGGCGGTGCGGCCCGACGAGTGGCGCCGGTTCAACGGGGGCCGCACCCCGGTCGAGGGCTACACCGCCGCGCTGCTCGCCGCGGTCGAGGCCGACGGGGACGGGCCGCAGGGGCCGGTGGCGCGGCTGACCGGGCGGGACGCGGTGCGGGCGCTGCGGTTCGCCTACCGCGGACTGCTGATGCAGGTCGCCGGGGACGACCTCGGCCACGTCGTGGAGCCGAGCGTGCCGGTCGCGGACTACAGCGCGATCACCGCGCAGCTCAGCGATCTCGCTGAGGCGGCGTTGCGGGCGGCGTTGGCGGTCGCGTGGGGGAGCACGGGCCGGGGGCGCGGCTGTCGGTGATCGCGATGGGCAAGTGCGGCGGGCACGAGCTGAACTACGTCAGCGACGTCGACATCGTGTTCGTCGCCGAGGACGACCTCGCGCTCGCCACCCGCGTGGCCAGCGCGATGATGCGGGTCGCGGGGGAGGCGTGCTTCGAGGTCGACGCGGCGCTGCGGCCCGAGGGCAAGGCGGGGGCGCTCGTGCGGACCGTCGAGGGGCACGCGTCGTACTACAAGCGGTGGGCGCGGACCTGGGAGTTCCAGGCGCTGCTGAAGGCCCGGCCGATCGCGGGGGACCGCGAGCTGGGCGAGGAGTACATGGGCGTCGTGCGGCCGATGGTGTGGTCGGCGGCGGACCGGGAGAACTTCGTCGCCGACGTGCAGCAGATGCGCAGGCGCGTCGAGGAGCACGTGCCGTCCGACCTCGTCGAGCGCGACCTGAAGCTCGGGCGGGGCGGGCTGCGCGACGTCGAGTTCGCGGTGCAGCTCCTGCAGTTGGTGCACGGGCGCGCCGACGAGTCGCTGCGCATCTCCTCCACTGTGGACGCGCTGGCCGCGCTCGGGGCGGGCGGGTACGTCGGCCGGACCGACGCGGCGGAGCTGGGCGAGTCGTACCGGTTCATGCGGACCCTCGAGCACCGGCTCCAGTTGCAGCGGCTGCGGCGGACGCACCTGTTCCCCGCCGACGACGACACCGCCGAGCTGCGCAGGCTGGCCAGGGCGGTCGGCATCGGGCCGGAGGGCGGGCGGTCGTCGGCGCAGGCGTTGCAGGCGGAGTTCCGCAGGCAGGCCAACCACATCCGCAGGCTGCACGAGAAGCTGTTCTACCGGCCGCTGCTCGCCGCGGTGTCCCGCGTGCCGACGGACGCGCTGCGGCTGACCGCGGGCCAGGCGCAGGCGCGGCTGGCCGCGCTCGGGTACGCCTCACCCGACGGAGCGCTCCAGCACATCAAGGCCCTCACCTCGGGGGTGTCGCGGCGGGCGGCGATCCAGACCGCGCTGCTGCCCGTCCTGCTCGACCTGCTCGGCGGCACGCCCGACCCGGACGGCGGGCTGCTGGCGTACCGGAAGGTGTCCGAGGCGCTCGCCGCGACGCCCTGGTACCTGCGGGTGCTGCGCGACGAGGGCGCGGTGGCGGAGCGGCTGGCGACGCTGCTGGGCACCTCGAAGCTGGTGCCCGACCTGATCGTCCGCGCGCCCGAGGTGCTGCGGCTGCTCGCCGAGCCGCGCGAGCTGACCCACCGCGACCCCGCCGAGGTGGCCGCGTCGCTGCGCAGCGCCGTCAAGCGGCACGGGTACCTGGGTAACGCGGTGGCGGCGGCTCGGTCGCTGCGCAGGCACGAGGTGCTGCGGGTCGCGTGCGCGGACCTGCTGGGGTTCCTCGACGTCGAGGCGGTGTGCGCGGCGCTGTCGAGTGTGTGGGGCGCGGTCCTGCAGGCGTCGTTGGCCGCGGACCGCGCGGAGGCCGCCGCCGACGGCGGGCATCTGGCGCGGATCGCGGTGATCGGGATGGGCAGGCTCGGCGGCGCCGAACTGGGCTACGGGTCCGACGCGGACGTGATGTTCGTGTGCGAGCCCGCCGACGGCGTCACCGACCAGGACGCCGTGCGCTACGCGGGCCGGGTCGCGCAGTCGCTGCGCAAGCACCTCGGCTCGCCGAGCCAGGACCCGCCGCTGCACGTCGACGTCGACCTGCGGCCGGAGGGCAAGAACGGGCCGATCGTGCGCACGCTGGAGTCCTACCGCGCCTACTACGCGCAGTGGTCGGAGGTGTGGGAGGCGCAGGCGCTGCTGCGCGCGGCGCCCATCGCGGGCGACGAGGACCTCGGCAGGCGGTTCATCGAGATGGTCGACCCCGTCCGGTACCCCGAGGGCGGGCTCGCCGCGGCGCAGGTGCGGGAGATCCGGCGGATCAAGGCGCGGGTCGACACCGAGCGGTTGCCGCGCGGCGCCAACCCGAACACCCACACCAAGCTCGGCCGGGGCGGGCTGGCCGACGTCGAGTGGACGCTGCAGCTGCTCCAACTGCGCCACGCCCACGCCCACCCCGAGCTGCGCACCACCTCCACACTGGACGGACTGCGCGCCGCCGCCGACGCGGGCCTGGTCGACGGGGGCGACGCCGCGGCGCTGCGGGAGTCGTGGCTGCTGGCCACGCACGTGCGCAACGCGGCGACGCTGGTGCGCGGCAAGCAGACCGACCAGCTCCCCGGGCCCGGCCGCGAGCTGGCCGCGACCGCCGCGGCCGTCGGGCACACCGGGGACGACCCGGGCGCGTTCGTCGACGCCTACCTGCGCACCACGCGGCGGGCGCGGGGCGTCGTGGAGCGGCTGTTCTACGAGGACTGAGGGACTGGTCACGAGCGGGGCCGCGCTGTCACCCGGGCGGCCTAGAGTGCGGGTATGGCCTGGAGCATCCGCATCCCCGTGCGCAGCTACGAGCTGGACGCCCTCGGGCACGTCAACCAAGCCGTGTACCACCAGTACGCGGAGATCGCCCGCGTCGAGGGGTTCACCGTGGCGGGTTGCGGGTGGGAGAGCCTGATCGCTGCGGGCACCGCGCCGGTGCTGCTGTCGGTGACCTGCGACTACCGGCGGGAGATCCGCGCGGGCGAGTCGGTCGACGTCAGCTGCGAGGTGAAGTTCGGCGCGGGCAAGACGTTCCGCGCCGACTCCACGATCACCAAGCTCGACGGCACCGTGTCCGCCGAGCTGACCACGGTCATCGGCCTCATGGACCTGACCGCGCGCAAACTGGTGGACGACCCGCGCGCCGTGTTGGAGGCGCACGGGTTCGACCTGGCGAAGCTCGACTAGGCCAGGACCTCGCCGACCTCGTCGACGACGACCTCCGCGGTCGCGCGGCGCAGCAGCTCGCCCGCGAGCGCCGGGGACTGCAGGTCCGACGCGCCGTAGACCGGGACGTCGAGCCCGGCCTGCGCCTCGCGGATGGCCAGCGGCGACGTGGTCAGCAGACCGCTGACCGCGAGCACCGGGTGGCTGCCCGCGCGCAGCCGCTGCACGCCGTAGAGGGCGCCGGAGGAGTCGGCGGCGGCGAACAGCACGCCGCTGGTGATCCGGCGGATCTCCGGGCGGTCGAGCAGCTGCGCTGTCTCCAGCTGGAGCAGGCCGTCGGCGATCTCCAGGACGATGGCGTCGACGCCGCGGGCCATCAGGTGCCCGTGCAGCAGCAGGGCGCCGTCGACCAGCCGGTCCAGCGGGATGCGGAACGTGGTCGCCATGCCCGCGTCGGTGAAGTCGAGGGCGATGACGGCGCCGGAGTCGCGGAACAGCCACGGGTCGCCGCCCGCGGCGGTGCCGGTGACCTTGGCCGCGCCGACCCGCAGACCGGCCCGGGTGAGGCCGTGCACGAGCGAGGCGACGGTGGTCGTCTTGCCCGAGTTCATCGACGTGCCGACGACGACGAACGTCGGCGGGACGCGCAGCGCGGGCACCGGCGTGCCGAGCGCGAGGTCGGCGACGTTGATGATCCGGCCGCTCGCGTCGCCCACCAGGCCCAGCGGGCGGACGGTGGTCGGCGCGGACACGGCGGCGTTGCGGCTGCGGACCTTGCCGAGCACGCCGCCCGCGGCGACCAGGTCGCACGCGCCGAGGTCGTCGGGCAGCTCGGCCTCGAAGTGGTCGGGCGCGTAGCGGGCGCCGTACGCGACCAGTACTTCGTCGCCGACGTACAGGCGGGCCTTGCGGCCGTCGGTCAGCTCCAGCAACTGGTGGTAGCCCACCTTGGTGATCTCCGCGAGGACGACGTCGCCATGGGTCGGCTGGTGATCGGCCTGGTGGACGAGGGTGAGCGAGGTGCCCCGATCGAGGTTGCGCACCGCGTATGCGGTCTTCAGCCTGTCTAGGCGCGCTGGATCTAGGGATGCGAACATGGCGGGTCCTCGACGATCGCTGGGAAAAGTGCGCGCCCGCCCGAGAGCCGGACGGACTGGGTGTGCGCGGGAGCGTACGACTTCCCGTGCTCCCAGGGGAATCCCACAGCGGGTATCGGTTGGAGAAACCCACCCTTTCGGGTGCTGAAACGGGGCGGTAACCGGGGTGCTCCCCGGTTACCGCCCCGTGGTCAGGGTGTTGCGATCAGACGTCGTAGTACAGGCCGAACTCGTACGGGTGCGGGCGCAGGCGCAGCGGGTCGATCTCGTGCTCGCGCTTGAACGACACCCAGGTGTCGATCACGTCGGGGGTGAACACGCCGCCCTCGAGCAGGTAGTCGTGGTCGGCCTCGAGCGCGTCGAGCACCTCGCCCAGCGACGCCGGGACCTGCGCGACCTCCTTGGCCTCCTCGGGGGCAGCTCGTAGAGGTCCTTGTCGATCGGGGCCGGGGGCTCGATCTTGTTCTTGACGCCGTCCAGACCGGCCATGACCATGGCGGCGAACGCCAGGTACGGGTTGCCGGAGGAGTCGGGGCAGCGGAACTCGACGCGCTTGGCCTTGGCGTTGTTGCCGGTGATCGGGATGCGCACGCAGGCGGAGCGGTTGCGCTGCGAGTACACCAGGCTGACCGGGGCCTCGTAGCCGGGCACCAGGCGGTGGTAGGAGTTCACCGTCGGGTTGGTGAACGCCAGCAGCGACGGGGCGTGGGCCAGCAGGCCGCCGATGTAGTGGCGCGCGGTGTCGGACAGGCCCGCGTAGCCGGACTCGTCGTGGAACAGCGGCACGCCGTCCTTCCACAGCGACTGGTGGCAGTGCATGCCGGAGCCGTTGTCGCCGAACAGCGGCTTGGGCATGAAGGTGGCGGACTTGCCCGCCTGCCAGGCCGTGTTCTTGACGATGTACTTGAACAGCTGCAGGTCGTCGGCCGCGTGCAGCAGCGTGTTGAACCGGTAGTTGATCTCGGCCTGGCCCGCGGTGCCGACCTCGTGGTGGGCGCGCTCGACGGTGAAGCCTGCGTTGGCGAGGTTCAGGACCATCTGGTCGCGCAGGTCGGCGAAGTGGTCGACCGGCGGGACCGGGAAGTAGCCGCCCTTGAAGCGGGTCTTGTAGCCCTTGTTGTTGCCGTTCTCGTCGGCGCCGGTGTTCCACCAGCCCTCGACGGAGTCGATCTCGTGGAACGAGCCGTTCTCGGTGTAGTCGAAGCGCACCGAGTCGAAGGTGTAGAACTCGGCCTCGGGGCCGAAGTACGCGGTGTCGGCGATGCCGGACTCGGCGATGTACAGCTCCGCCTTGCGCGCGATGTTGCGCGGGTCGCGGCTGTAGGCCTCACGCGTGAACGGGTCGTGCACGAAGAAGTTGAGGATCAGCGTCTTCTCGATGCGGAACGGGTCGAGGCGCGCGGTGTACGGGTCGGGCAGCAGCAGCATGTCCGACTCGTGGATCGACTGGAAGCCCCGGACCGAGGAGCCGTCGAAGGCCAGGCCCTCGGTGAAGGCGTCCTCGTCGAAGGCCGAGGCCGGGACGGTGAAGTGCTGCATGACGCCGGGAAGGTCGCAGAACCGGACGTCGACGAACTTCACATCCTCGTCGGCGATGAAGCGCAGGACCTCGTCGGAAGAGTTGAACACGCTGCTTGGCTCCTTACTCCTAGCTCTGCTTGACGGGCAGGCTGGCTTCCCCGCTCTGCGTGAGGACGCTATGAGGGCGGTGTTGCCCGGTAGTCACCCCGATGTTTCAGCGGTGTTAACGACAGCCGGATTCGTCCGAAGCATGCCAGTGACGGGCACGCGCGGCACTTCGTCCTACGCTGGTGGGGTGAGCAGGTGGAGTGGCACGTGGCTGTCGGGCGCGGGATCGGCTATGGAGCCCCGCGAGGGCGACCCGCGGTGGCGCGGCGACGGGCTGGGACTGCCGGAACGCGGCCCCGGGTCGGTCGCGGGGACGGGGGCGCGGCTGGTCGCGTTCCTGGTCGACCTGGTGCTGGCGTCGCTGGCGACGTCGCTGTTCGTCGACCGCGACTTCGAGGACCCGGCGTCGCTGTGGACGTTCAACCTGGTCGCGGTCGGCGTCTGGCTGGTGATCACGGCCGTCGGGGTGTCGCTGGCGGGGTTCACGCCGGGCAAGCTGCTGCTGGGCCTGCGGGTGGTGCGCATGGACGGCGCGTCGATGGTCGGCCCCCTGCGCGCCCTGCCCCGGGCGCTGCTCGCGGGCCTGATCATCCCCGCCGCCATCTGGGACCGCGACGGCCGCGGCTTCCACGACCGGCTGACGGGGACGATCGAACTCCGGTACCGCTAGGCGGGGGCGTAGAGGTCGATGACAGGACAGTGAGCCAAGCACTCCTCGACCGTTAAGAGACGGTGGTGCACTCCACCTAGCGCCTGCGGATGCTGCGCTGGACGCTGCGCATTTTGACGCCCTGGGGCATGGGGCCCTTCGGGATGGCGGCGCCGCGGCTGGCGAGGGCGGCGAGGCGCTTCTCGACGGCGTCGATGTCGTTCGGGCGGAGGTTGTTGGGGAGCTTCATCAGGTGCTTCTGGAGGTTCTTCAGGGGCACCTGGCCGTCTTCGTTGCCCACGATGACGTCGTAGATCGGGGTGTCGCCGACGAGGCGGAGATGCGCTTCTTCTCCTGGCCGAGCAGGCTCTTCACGCGGTGCGGGGAGCCCTCGGCGACCAGGATGACGCCGGGGCGGCCGATGACGCGGTGGATGGCGTCGAGCTGGGTGGTGCCCGCGACGGTCGGGGTGACGCGCCAGCGGCCGCGGAGGTTCTCCAGGGCCCAGGCGGCGGCGCCGGGCTGGCCGTCGGCCTTGCCGTAGACCGTCTTCTGGACGCGGCGGCCGAAGACGATGACGGCGGCGAGCAGGCCGAACGCGATGCCGACCGGCAGCACGAACCACTCGATGCCGAGCAGCCAGCCGATGCCGAACACGACCGCGACGACCAGCAGGAACGACCCGAGCATCCAGGGGATGAGCCCCTTGTCTTCCTTGCGCTGCATCTTGAACGCCTGGAAGATCTGCCCGCGCTTGGCCTTCGACTCGGCCTTGCGCGCGGCCTTCCGCTCCTTGGCCGCCGCCTTGACAGCCGCCTTGTCCTGCTTGTCCGCCATGTTCCCCAGGATACGGGGCGGGCTACCGCGGTGGGCGGGCGCGCTCTGTCAAGATGCTGGGCATGGCCGGCGCGCGAGGACTCACCGACGGGCTCGACCCGGACCAGTTGGCCGCGGTGCGGGCGCCGCGCGGGCCGGTGTGCGTGCTCGCGGGGGCGGGGACGGGCAAGACGCGGACGATCGTCAGCCGGATCGCGGCGCTGGTGCACGACGGGCACGTCGCCGCGGGGCAGGTCCTCGCGGTCACCTTCACCACGCGCGCGGCGGGGAGTTGCGGACGCGGCTGCGGTCGGTCGAGGTGCACGGGGCGCAGGCGCGCACGTTCCACTCCGCGGCGCTGCGGCAGCTCCGCTACTTCTGGCCGCGGGTGGTCGGGGACGAGCCGTGGGAGCTGGTCGACGGGAAGCTGCGGCTGGTGGGGCAGGCCGCGCACAAGGCGGGCGCGTCGACCGAGCGGGAGTCGCTGCGCGACCTCGCGGCCGAGATCGAGTGGGCGAAGGCGTCGCTGATCGCGCCCGGGGACTACCCGGCGGCGGTCGCGGCGGCGCACCGCGCGACGCCGGTGTCGGCTGAGCTGGTGGCCTCGGTCTACGCGGGCTATGAGTCGGTGAAGACGCGGGCGCGGTTACTCGACTTCGACGACCTGCTCTTGCACACCGCGGCCGCGCTGGAGGAGCACTCGGCCGTCGCGGAGGAGTTCCGCGACCGGTACCGGTGCTTCGTCGTCGACGAGTACCAGGACGTCACGCCGTTGCAGCAGCGCGTGCTCGACGCGTGGCTGGGCAAGCGCGACGACATCACCGTCGTCGGGGACGCCAACCAGACCATCTACTCCTTCGCGGGCGCCTCCCCCGTCCGCTGCTGGACTTCAGCAGGCGCTACCCCGACGCCACCGTCGTGCGCCTCGAGCGGGACTACCGGTCGACGCCGCAGGTCGTGACGCTGGCGAACCGGGTCATCTCAGCCGCCAGGGACCGGCCATCGGGATCGCGGCTGCGGCTGGTCGGGCAGCGGCCCGCCGGGCCGGAGCCGGTGTTCGCCGAGTTCGACGACGAGCCCGCCGAGGCCGCGGCCGTCGTCGCGCGGGTCAAGGAGCTGGTCGACGCGGGGACGCCGCTGCGCGAGATCGCGGTGCTGTTCCGGATCAACGCGCAGTCGGAGGTGTACGAGCAGGCGCTCGCCGCGGCGGGCATCCCGTACCTGGTGCGCGGCGGCGAGCGGTTCTTCCAGCGGCAGGAGATCCGGCAGGCGGTCGCGGCGCTGCGCACGGCGGCGCTGAGCGCGACCGGTGACGACCTGCCCGGGCAGGTGCGCGCGGTGCTGGCGCCGGTCGGGCTGACCCCGGAGCCGCCCGCGGGCGGGTCGGCGCGCGAGAAGTGGGAGTCGCTGCTGGCGCTGGTCGAGGTCGCCGAGGAGCTGGCGACCGCGGTGCCCGACGCCGACCTGCGCGCGTTCTGCGCCGAGCTGGAGCAGCGCGCGCAGGCCCAGCACGCCCCGGCGGTCGAGGGCGTGACGCTGGCGTCGCTGCACGCGGCCAAGGGCCTGGAGTGGGACGCGGTGTTCCTCGTCGGCCTGGTCGAGGGGACGCTGCCCATCCAGCACGCCGACGGCGACAACGCCGCGATCGAGGAGGAGCGCAGGCTGCTCTACGTCGGGGTGACGCGCGCCCGCGAGCACCTGTCGCTGTCGTGGTCGCTGGCCAGGACCGAGGGCGGCGGGCGCTACCGCAGGCGCAGCCGGTTCCTCTACGGCCTGGTCCCCGACGACCACCCGCGGCGCGGCTGCCGGTGAAGCGGGAGGTCGCGGCGCGGCCGCGGTTCACCGAGAAGTTCTGCCGGGTCTGCGAGGCGCGGCTGGTCGGCGCGCTCGCGGTCAAGCTCGGCCGCTGCGAGGACTGCCCGGCCGAGATCGACGAACCGCTGCTGGACCGGCTGCGCGAGTGGCGGCAGGAGCGGTCGCGGGCGTTGAAGGTGCCCGCGTACGTCATCTTCACCGACGCGACCCTCGTGGCGATCGCCGAACAACGTCCGGTGGACCGGGCCGGTCTCGTGGCGATCTCCGGCATCGGGGCGCAGAAACTGGAGAAGTTCGGGGCCGAGGTGCTCTCGCTGGTGTCCGGCGGAGGTACGGCCGAACGGGTGTGACGGGGGTCACACGCAGAAGTGGAAAATCGGTTGCGGGGCTGTGCTGAGCACCAATAGCCTGCAATCACCGGGTCAGAACTGCCCGGGAGTTCCGTCCAGACGAGCAAGCAGTGAGGAGGTGGCCATCGTGGTGATCACCAAGAACCAGATGACCCCAGGCTACCTCGCGCTGCCCATGGGCGGAGCTGTGTCTGGGGCTGGGGTTTGCCTGAAGCACGTCGTCCGCGAGCGCACCAGTGCGCCGGTCTCGGACCACGGCCTTCTGGCTTGGCAGCGCGTTGAGCGCGCCGAGCGCATCGATGTCACCGCCACCATCCCGTCCGCTTCCTCGGGACGGGTGACTTGACGCCACGTCAACTCACCCGAGCCACCCGAGGCCGCGGACTCCGATACCGGAATCCGCGGCCTTTTTCTTTGTCCACCATCGCCACATGGAGCGACACCGAGATGTCCACCGCCACTGCTCCGCGCCACGACGGAGTGCTGCCCGACCTGCTGGACATGGCCAGCACCGGGGTGAGCGAGCTGCTCGACGCGGCTCCCCACGCCGGCCTCGACCTGCCCTGCCGGTCTTCCGACAACCCCGACCTGTGGTTCGCCGACGCGCCCGCCGAGCTCGAGCGCGCCAAGACCCTCTGCGAGGACTGCCCGGTCCGCTCGGCCTGCCTGGCCGCGGCGCTGGCCCGGCACGAGCCGTGGGGTGTCTGGGGCGGCGAGATCTTCGAGCGGGGCGTCGTCATCCCGCGCAAGCGGCCCCGGGGCCGCCCGCGCAAGGAGGACGCCGCCCGCGACGCCGCCGAGCGCGCGGCCCGTGCCGCGGAGGTCGCGGCATGACCGGCCAGCCGTTCGCCCCGAGCCACGACCACTACACCCCTGAGGGAAACACGCAAATGTTGATGTACGAGCATCTCGCCAGATCCCGAATGCGGGAGGCGGAGCAGGCGGCGCGCAAGCACCGCCTGGTCCGCGGGCTCATCCGAGCCAGGCGCTGGGAACGGGTCTCCGCGTGGGCCGCCCAGCGCGCGGAGAGCGCAACGCTCCCGGAGTAACCCGCTACGACCGGAGGACCCCGCCACCCCACGGTGGCGGGGTTTCCGCCGTTCGAGTGGATGTTGGAGAAAGAAACGCGCAGGAAACCACGTCAAGTCGTGGCGGGGCTACGGTTGGGCACCCTGTCAGACGGAAGCCTTGGGGCTGGCGTTGGTACAGAAGACCGTGAGCGCCCACAACACCCACCGGGCGCGCAAGACCCCCGAAGTCGGCCGCACCGGAGCCCGATTCGGACCCTCGGGGCAGTGGCGGCTGGCGAGCGAGTCAGCCCAACCCGACCTGCCGGAGAACCCCACCGAGGACTCACCCGTCGGCCTGACCGGCGCCCGCTTCGGCGGCCGCAAGCGCAAACGCCCCGAACCGAGGGCCGAGGCGCCGCCGGTCGCGGAGCCGGAGGCGTACGACGACGACGCCACCCCGTCGACCCGGGCGAGGACCACTGGACCGAGGAGTACAACGACTGGCTCGCCCGGCCGGAGTCGCACGCCCTGGTCCGCCCGTACGCGTGGACCGGGGGCGCACGAAGGCGTCGGGAGACCTGGCCATCGAGGCGCTGGTCCACACCACCGGCCGGTACGCGCAGGCGACGTGGGAGCTGCGCGCGATCACCGAGCTGTGCCTGACCCCGCGCTCGGTCGCCGAGGTCGCCGCGCTGATGGCGGTGCCGCTGGGCGTCGCGCGGGTGCTGATCGCCGACCTCGCCGACGCGGGCGTGGTCGAGGTGCACAGGACCTCGGTCGGCGCGCCCGACCTGCTGATGATGAACCGGGTGCTCGCGGGACTTCGCCGCCTCTGAGCGCTACTTTCGCAGGCATGGCGCACACCCACGACGGAATGGACTGGACCGCCCGCATCGCCGAGATGCGGCGCACCGACGCGCTGGAGGCCGAGGTCAACGGCCTGGTCGCCGACCGGCTCGTCGACCCGCTGCCCGCGGGGGCGACGGTGGTCGACGTGGGCTCGGGGTCGGGGGCATGGCGGCGGCGTTCGCCGCGGCCCTCGCCGTCCGCGACGGCGGTCGGGTCGTCCTGGTCGACGCCACGCCGGAGCTGCTGGCCGCCGCGGTGGACGCGGTGCGCGAGGCGGCGGGCGACAAGGTCGAGACGGTCGCCGTCGAGTTCGACGCCGCCGACGACGGGTTGGTGGACGCGGTGCCTGCCGCCGACCTGGTGTGGGCGTCGCGGGTCGTGCACCACCTGCCGGACGAGCGCGCGGGCGTGGAGCGGCTGGCCGGGCTGGTCCGGTCGGGCGGGACGCTGGCGTTGGTGGAGGGCGGGCTGGGGAAGCGGTGCCTGCCGTGGGACATCGGGATCGGTCGGCCGGGGCTGGAGGAGCGTCTGCACGCGGCCCGCGCGGAGTGGTTCACGCGCATGCGCGGCGGGATGGAGGGCGTCGTGCGTGCGGGCGTCGGGTGGAACCGGCTGCTGGCCGACGCGGGCCTGTCGGACGTGCGGTCGTTCAGCTACCTGGTCGACCTGCCCGCGCCGGGCTCGCCGGAGCTGCGCCGCTTCGTCGCGGACTACCTCGACTGGATCTCCGGTATGGCCGCGGAATTCCTGACCGAGGACGACCTCGCCACCGTCGCCCGCCTCATCGACCCGAACGGCCCGGACTGGGTCGGCAACCGCGACGACGTGTTCATCCTGGCCGCCTCGACGGTCCACCTGGGCACCCGATGACCGACCACTGCGACCGCTGCGGCACCCCGAAGACCGACACCGACCCGGTCGAGGCCCTGTCCTGGGTCCGCGACACCGACGAGCGCGGCACCCGCTGGTTCTGCCCGCGCTGCGCCCGCGACCACCTCCGCAGCATCGAGGCCAAACTCCAGTCCGAGTGGTGGTGACCCGGCGGTATTTCAGATGGTGTCGTCATATGACGACACCATCTGAAATGGACGAACGGACGGCTGGATGACGACATCATCTGGACGCGGACAGGCACTCGGCTGGATGACGGCATCATCTGAAGGCGGACCGGGCGGCGGCGCGGATGGCGACATCATCTGAAGGCGGACCGGGCGGCCGTGCAGATGGCGACATCATTTGAAGGTGGGGCCGGGCGGTGGCTCGGATGGCGTCATCATGTGGAGTTGGGTCGACGCCCGCCCCTCGGATGGCGACATCATCTGAAAGTGGACGGGCGTTCGGCCGGATGACGGCATCATCTGAGAAGGGGCGGGCGTTCGGCCGGATGACGGCATCATCTGGGAGGGGGCGGGTGGTCGCTCGGATGACGGCATCATCTGAGGTGGAGATTCGGATGATGTGGCCATCTGACTTCAGATGATGTGATCATCTGGGGCGTCAGGCGGCCTCGTCGTCGAAGCCGGGTTGCCAGCGGGAGATGATCGGGCGCATCGAGAAGTGGGCGTCGAGTTGGCAGAGGATGCCCGTCGCGCCTGCGGTGACGCGCTGGATCAGCAGGTACTGCGGGGGCAGGTTCAGGGAGCGGCCCGTTTTGAAGTCCTGGCCGCCGCCGACGCGTTCGGCTTGGCGTTGCATCCAGCGGCGGCTGAAGTGGAAGGTCTCGACGGCGGCGGGTTCGGCGAAGGGGGCCAGGTAGGCGAGGACGTCGTCGGCGTCTAGGGCCATGCCGGGGCGGACGAAGCCCTCGTCGCGCATGAGTTGGAGCAGGTCGGCGGAGCGGCCCTCGATGGACAGGCGGGTCATGACGCCCAGGGGGCGGGGGAGGCCCTCGGGGAGGCGGGCGACGGCGCCGAAGTCGATGACGCAGAGGCGGCCGTCGGGGGTGATCATGAAGTTGCCGGGGTGCGGGTCGGAGTGCAGCAGGCCCACCCGCGCGGGGGACGAGAAGTGGAACTCGCACAGGAGTTGGCCCGCGCGGTCGCGTTCGGCGCGGTCGCCGTGGCGGATGATCTCCGCGAGGGGCTTGCCCGTCACCCACTCGGTGACCGTGACCTTCGGGGCGCTGGCCACCACGCGGGGGACCAGGACGTGGGCGTCGCCCGCGAACGCCTTCGCGAAGGTGCGCTGGTTCTCGGCCTCCGCGCGGTAGTCCAGCTCCTCGACCATGCGGTCGGCCAGTTCGCGCAGGAGGGGCTTGATCTCCATGCCGGGGACCAGTGGCTGGAACAGCTTGGCGAAGCGCTGGAGCTGGCGCAGGTCGGACAGCAGGGCCTCGTCCGCGCCCGGGTACTGCACCTTGACCGCGACCTCGCGGCCGTCGTGCCAGACGGCCTTGTGGACCTGGCCGATGCTGGCCGCCGCCGCGGGGTGTCGTCGAACTCGGCGAAGCGCTTGCGCCAGCCGGAGCCGAGCTGCTGCGCCAGGACGCGGTGCATGGTGGCGGCGGTCATCGGCGGGGCGGCGGACTGCAACCGGGTCAGCGCGTCGCGGTAGGGCTCGGCGAGTTCGTCGGGGACCGCGGCCTCGAAGACCGACAGCGCCTGGCCGAACTTCATCGCGCCGCCCTTGAGCTGGCCGAGCACGGCGAACACCTGCTCGGCCGTGCGCGCCGACAGCTCGGCGCTGACCTGGTCGGCGCTCTGCCCCGCCAGCCGCTTCCCCCAGCCGCCGACGGCGCGGCCCGCGACCCCCAGCGGGATGCTGGCGAGCCGAGCCGTGCGCGCGACGGTCTTGCGTGGCATCTCGGTCACGTCCCCGATTCTCCCCGAGGTGCCCGCACCACGCAGCCAGTTGCGGCGTGATGCCCGGGACACCGGGGCGCCGGGAGTGGTGTCCGTCACGCCTTGCGCCGAACGGCGCAGCCGCTCGCGGCCGGGTCGAAAATGCCGCTGCCGGGGTGTCGGTGACGCCCATTACCGTTGTGCCGTGGCCGAACCCCGCGTCGAGGTGCGCAGGAGCAAGCGACGCACCCGCACCGTCACCGCGTATCGAGACGGTGACACCTTGATCGTCCAGATCCCCGCCCGCCTGTCCAAGAAGGAGGAGGCCCACTGGGTCGCCGAGATGCAGCGGAGGCTGCTGCGGACCGAGGCGCCGCCGCGCCCGCCGACGCGCGCCTCCGACGCGGCGCTCCTGGGCCGGTGCCGCGAGCTGTCCGACCGGTACTTCGCCGGTCAGTGCGAGCCCGCGTCGGTCCGCTGGGTGCCGCCCATGCGGACCCGGTGGGCGTCGTGCACGCCGGTCGACCGGACGATCCGGATCAGCGAGCGGCTGCGCCAGGTCCCCGCGTGGGTGCTCGACTACGTCCTGGTGCACGAGCTGGCGCACCTGCTCGAACCGGGTCACGGCCCGGAGTTCTGGGCGCTGGTGCGCCAGTACCCGAAGACCGACCGGGCGGTCGGCTACCTGGAGGGCTTGTCCGCCGCGGCCGGGTGGGGCCTCACGGAGGACTGACCAGGCAGAACTCGTTGCCTTCCGGGTCGCGCATGACCTGGAAGGCGCCCTTGGCGTCGACGACGACCTCGCCCACCCGCTCCGCGCCGAGCGCCACCGCCGTGCCCGCCGCGGTCGGGATGTCGTCGACCTCGACGTCGAGGTGGAGCCGGTTCTTCACCAGGCGCGGCTCCCCGACGGGCTGGAACGCGAGCCGCGGGAACCCGGGCGCGTCGGTGTGCGACCAGCCGGACGCCCGGTCGACGACGGCGCCGCCGAGCAGCCCGGCCCAGAACCGGGCCAGGCTGCCGGGCTGCAGGCAGTCGAAGACGAGCTGGTCGAGCCGGGCGCGCACGCTCTAGCCCTGCTCGCCCTCGGGCTCGCCGCGCCCCTCGGTCTTGCGCAGCTCGGCGATCGGGTCGACGTCGGCGGCGCCGAGGCGCTCGGCGAACTCGAGCGGGTCGTCGAGGTCCTCGGCGGTCGGCAGCAGGTCGGGGTGCGACCACAGCCGGTCGCGGGCCTCCATGCCGTGCTGGTCGGTGACCAGCCGCCACAGGGCCGCGGCGGCGCGGAGCCTGCGCGGGCGCAGCTCCAGGCCGACGAGGGTGGCGAAGGTCTGCTCGGCCGGGCCGCCGGACGCGCGGCGCCTGCGCAGCGTCTCCCGCAGCGCGTCCGCGCCCGGGAGGCGGTCGCCGACGGCGTCCCCGACGACCACGTCGACCCAGCCCTCGACCAGCGCCAGGAGCGTCTCCAGGCGGGCGAGGGCGGCCTTCTGCTCGGGCGTGGTCTGCGGCTCGAGGACCCCGGACTGCATGGCCTTCTCGATGGACTCCGGGTTCATCGGGTCGAACTGGCCCGCGAGCTGCTCGAGGGCCGCGGTGTCGACCTTGATGCCGCCCGCGAACTCCTCGACGGAGGCGAGCATGCGCTGGCGCAGCCACGGCACGTGGGCGAACAGGCGCTGGTGGGCGGCCTCGCGCGCGGCGAGGAACACCATGACCTCGCTGGACGGGCGCTCCAGGCCCTTGGTGAACGCCTCGACGTTCTCCGGCAGCAGCGCCGCGGTGCCCTCGGGGCCCAGCGGGAGGCCGATGTCGGAGGACGTCTGCACCTCGGACGCGAGCTGCGCGAGCGCCTGGCCGAGCTGCGAGCCGAACGCCATGCCGCCCATCTGGCCGACCATCGCCAGCAGCGGGCCCGCCTGCTGCTTGGCCTCCGCGGGCAGCGCCTCGACCCACGCGCCGGACATGCGCTGGGCGACCGGGTCGCACAGGCGCCGCCAGGTCGGCAGGGTGGCGTCCACCCAGTCGCGCGGGGTCCACGCCTTGGCCGTGGTCGCGCCCGCGGGCAGCGTGGTCGCGGGGTCGAGCCACATCTCGGCGAGGTGGACGGCGTCGGTGACGGCCTTGCCCGCGTCGGGGGCGAAGCCGGGCTTGCCGCCGAGCTTCTGCACCGCGATCTGCTTGGCCAGGTCGTAGTTGACCGGTCCGCTGGACGTGCTCGCCTGGCTCATCATCTGGCCGAGCTGGCTGAGCATCTGCCCGAGCTGCCCGAACGCGTCGAACGGGTTCGGCTGCTCCGCGCCCTGCCCGGGGGTGCCGTCCTTGTCCCGGTTGTCGTCGGGGTCCGGCATGCTGAAGCCGAACTTGAACTCGCTCATGCGTCCACGGTACGCGGGGTCGCCACGCCCGGTACGTCCGGTGATCCGCCCTGCGCGAACGCACGTACCCTGTTCCTTCGTGAGCACCACTGCTGCGCAGGAACCGGTCCCGGCCCCGCCTCCCGCGCCGCCCCGGCGGCTGTCCCGCCGCGGCTGGACCGTGCTGGTCGGGTTCGCGGTCGTGCTGGTGCTCGTCGCGCTCGGCGCGACCGTGCCCGTCCCGTACGTCTCGCTCGGCCCCGGCCCGACCTACGACACCCTCGGCGACGTCGACGGCGTGAGCATCGTGCAGGTCGAGGGGAGAAGACGTACCCGACGACCGGTCAGCTCCGGATGACGACGGTGTCGGTCAACGACGACATCAGCCTGTTCGGCGCGCTCGCGCTGTGGGTGAGCGGCCGGTTCGCGCTGGCCCCCGCGAGGAGTACTTCCGCCCCGGCGAGACCGAGGAGGAGATCGAGCAGCAGAACACGAAGCTGTTCGAGGACTCCCAGAGCAACGCCGAGACCGCGGCGCTGCGGCACCTCAAGTACCCGATGAAGGTCGTCGCGCAGCAGATCACCACCGGCGCGCCCGCCGACCAGGTCCTCGCGCCCGGCGACGAGATCACCGAGGTCAACGGCAAGCCGGTCAAGCAGGCCGACGACGTGCGGGCCGCGCTCGCGGGCACGAAGCCGGGCGACCGGGTCGGCATCGGCTACGTGCGCGGCGGCAAGGCGGAGAAGGCGACCGTGACCCTGGGCGAGGCGACCGCGTTCGGCGCGGAGGCCCGGTCGGAGGGCTTCATCGGCCTGGGCGTCATCGACCAGCCCGAGGTCGACTTCGAGACGACCATCACGCTGGAGGACGTCGGCGGGCCGTCGGCCGGGCTGATGTTCGCGCTGGCCATCGTCGACCGGCTCAGCGACGGCGACCTCGCGGGCGGGCAGGTCGTCGCCGGGACCGGCGAGATCAGCACGCAGGGCGTCGTCGGCCGGATCGGCGGCATCCCGTTCAAGATGACCGCCGCCGCCGAGGCGGGCGCGACCACGTTCCTGGTGCCCGCGGACAACTGCACGGAGGCGGTGGAGAACGCGCCGGAGGGCCTGCGGCTGGTCCGCGTGGAGACCCTCGACGGCGCGGTCAAGGCGCTGGAGGACCTGAAGGCGGGCCGCGAGGCCCGCTCTGCACCGCGGGCTAGTCCTCGAAGGTCGCCAACAGGGCGTCGGTCAGGTTCGGCGCGAGCTGCGGGTGCTCGACGACCTCGTCGGCGTCGCGGACGCGGATCACGCACGCCGTGCCGCCGTCGCGCAGCACGGCCGCCACCAGCCGCGCCTCCCTGGCCTCCGGGTGCGACGCGGCGACCCGGGCCATCGCGTCGTCGCCCTCGGGCAGCTCCGCCTCGGCCTCCGGCGGCAGCATCACGATCTCCTGGACGAGCGCGCACCCCGCGACCGCGGGCGGCCACATGATGCCCGCGAGCGCCGCGCCGAGGTCGCCGTCGGGCAGGTCGTCCTGGGCGACCGGGGTCAGCGGGGACTCCGGGTCGACCTGGCCCGCCAGGTCCGGCTGCTCGCGCAGCAGGTGCTCGGTGGGCACGAGCGCGAACAGGCGGGGCGGCTGGTCCCAGCCCGCCGCGGCGACGAACTCCTCGACCTCGCGGGCGGCCGCGGGCAGGGCGGTTGACGGCTCGATCACGGGCGCCATCCTCCCACTCCCCGCCGGTCCCGCGGATATCCGCACCAATCGGACACCGCCGTGGGAACCTGGAGGCACCCTCGTAGAGTTGATTGGGTCAGGGCGAGGCACGACCTGGCCCGGCCAGACGAACAAGCAAGCGACCCTGGAGCGTGTCCAGTGGCCACTCGGCCCCCGATCGGCCTGCCGAAACTGTCCCGGCGGAGCCGGATCCTGCTGATCCTCGGCGCCGCCCTACTGCTGGTCCTGCTGTTGGGCTCGCGGCTGCTGGGGACCTACGTCGACTGGCTGTGGTTCGGCGAGGTGGGCTTCCGGTCGGTGTTCACCACCGTGCTGCTCACCCGGGTCGCGCTGTTCTTCATCGTCGGGGCGTTCGTCGGCGGTCTGCTCGCCGTGAGCCTGTGGATCGCGTACCGCACGCGGCCGGTGTTCGTCCCGGTCGGCAGCGCGGACGACCCGCTGGCCCGGTACCGGTCGACGATCGTGCAGCGGGTGCGGCTGTTCGGCATCGGCATCCCCGCCGTCGTCGGCCTGATCGCGGGCTCGGCGGCGCAGGGCGACTGGCAGCGCGTGCAGCTGGCGTTCAACGCCACGCCGTTCGGGATCACCGACCCCGAGTACAACATCGACATCGGGTTCTACGCGTTCACGCTGCCGTTCATCACGTGGGTGATCAGCTGGCTGTTCGTGGCGATCGTGATCGCGTTCTTCGGCGCGCTGATCACGCACTACATCTTCGGCGGCATCCGGCTCGCCGGTAAGGGCGGCCAGCTCGCGGGCCCGGCGCGGATGCAGCTGTCCATCACCGCGGGCGTGTTCGTGCTGGTCTACGCGGTCGACTACTTCTTCGAGCGCTACGAGCTGCTGTTCTCCACGCGCAACCCGCTGTTCAGCGGCGCCACCTACACCGACCTCAACGCGGTGCTCCCCGCGAAGCTGATCCTGATGTTCATCGCGGCGTTCTGCGCGGTGGCGTTCTTCGTCGGCGCGTTCCTGCGCAACCTCCAGCTCCCGGCGATCGCGACCGCGCTGCTGGTGCTGTCCGGCATCCTGATCGGCGTCGCCTACCCGCAGCTCGTGCAGCAGTTCTCGGTGCGGCCGAACGAGAACGCCAAGGAAGCGGAGTCGATCCAGCGCAACATCGCCGCGACCAAGCAGGGCTTCGCGATCACCGACGACAAGGTCACGTCCTCGGAGTACCCGGGCGTCAGCAAGGCGACCCCGGCGCAGATCCGCAGCCAGCCCGCGAGCGTCAACACGATCTCGAACATCCGGCTGCTGGACCCGAACATCCTGACCCCGACGTTCACGCAGCGCGCGGGCGCGGAGAACTTCTACGGCTTCCCCGCGAAGCTCGACGTCGACCGGTACACCATCGACGGCAAGACGCAGGACTACATCGTCGCCGCGCGCGAGATCAAGACCAGCGGGCTGACCGAGACCCAGTCCAACTGGATCAACCGCACGATGATCTACACGCACGGCAACGGCTTCGTCGCCGCGCCCGCGAACACCATCAACTCGGCGTTGCAGGACGCGGGCGGCGAGGGCGGCTTCCCGGTGTTCAAGATCAGCGACCTGACCCGCGAGGGCCCGTTCGGGCTGCAGCAGCCGCGCATCTACTTCGGCGAGCTGTCCACCGACACCTACGCGATCGTCGGCGGCCGCGACAACGGCCAGCCGATGGAGTACGACACCGCGTCGCAGACCTACTCCTACGACGGCAGCGGCGGCGTCCCGATCGACGGCCTGCTGAACAAGATGGCGTTCACGCTGCACTACGGCGAGCGGAACATCCTGTTCTCCAGCCAGATCGTCGACGGCACCAAGATCATGTACAACCGGAACCCGCGGGACCGGGTGGCCAAGGTCGCACCCTGGCTGACCCTCGACGGCGACCCGTACCCGGCGGTGATCGACGGCCGCATCCAGTGGATCATCGACGGCTACACCACGCTCGAGAACTACCCGTACTCCCAGCGCACCGCCCTCGGCGAGGCCACCAGCGACTCGCTGGCGGGCGTCGTGCGGCAGGAGAACCGCACCATCAGCTACATCCGCAACTCGGTCAAGGCCACCGTCGACGCCTACGACGGCAGCGTGAAGCTCTACGCCATCGACGAGAAGGACCCCGTCCTCAAGGCGTGGCAGGGCGTCTTCCCGGGCACCGTGCTGCCCGCCAGCGAGGTGTCCGACGAGCTGCGCTCGCACTTCCGCTACCCGGAGGACCTGTTCAAGGTCCAGCGCGAACTGCTGTCGAAGTACCACGTCCAGGACTCCGTGGAGTTCTTCTCCCAGAAGAGCTTCTGGAACGTCCCGGTCGACCCGACCGAGGCGGGCGGCACCAACACCGGCACCACCGGCGCCAAGCAGCCGCCGTACTACGTGCTCGCCCAGGTGCCCGGCCAGGACCGCGAGACCTTCCAGATCACCAGCGCCCTGACGTTCCTCAGCCGGGCGTTCCTGGCGTCGTGGGTGTCGGTGTCGTCCGATCCCGCGGACTACGGCCGGATCACGGTGCTGAGACTGCCCGACGCGGGCACGTCGCAGATCGAAGGCCCCGGGCAGGTGCAGAACCGCTTCCTCACGACCCCCGAGGTCACGGAGAACCGCACCCTGATCCAAAACCCGACCGTCGACGTCAAGTTCGGCAACCTGCTGACCCTGCCGCTCGCGGAAGGCCTGCTGTTCGTCGAACCGATCTACATCCAGCGCAAGGACACCGACGCCTTCCCGCAGCTCGCCCGCGTCCTGGTGTCGTTCAACAACCGCGTCGGCTTCGCCCCGACCGTGTCCGAAGCGCTGGAAGAGGCCATCGGCGCGGGCACCGGCGGCCCCGCCACCCCGCCGGGCGAGGGCGAACAGCCCCCGACCACCACCCCGCCCACCACCACCCCGCCGACCACCGGCCAACCCGGCGACGCCGACGCCGAACTCGACGCCGCCATCAAGGCCCTCGACGACGCCCTGGCGAAGCTCAAGTCCGCCCAGCAGTCCGGCGACTTCGCCGCCCAGGGCCAAGCCCTGGCCGACCTCGAAGCCGCCACCGACCGCTACAACAAGGCCAAGGCGAAGCAGGAGCAGGGCGGCGGCCAGCCCACCGCCCCGTCGCCCTCGCCCACCCCCGCCCCGGGCGGCTGACCTGCCACTACGCGCGCCCGGACCTCCCGGGCGCGCGTGGTGTCAGCGGTCACGGGGTACCGATTTGCAACCTGCTCGAACACCCGCGTACAGTTGCACTTACCGACGCGGGGTGGAGCAGCTCGGTAGCTCGCTGGGCTCATAACCCAGAGGTCGCAGGTTCGAATCCTGTCCCCGCTACAGAGTAGGAGAGCCCTGTCCACGGAAAGCGTGGACAGGGCTCTTTCGCTATTTCACCCGGGGGCCGAGCCCCCGGACCCCCACGGTGCGGTAGCTCCCGTTTGCGGGGTGGTCGCGTGGGGATTCTCGTTTTGAGCGAGATCGGTGTTGTGGGTGGTTATCGGTGCCCTGGATTTGTGGGTTGTTCGTGTGGGTTAGGTGCAGCGGGGGTAGGAGGGGGAGCCGGGGGAGCCGCAGTGGCCGTTGCGGCTGTAGGCCCAGAAGGGGCCGCAGCCGTCGGCGGTGCAGGCGCAGTTCTGGTAGCTGTAGCCGCAGCAGCCGGGGCTGCAGTCGGGGAGGCGCCAGTCGTCCTGCTGGTTGCAGATGCAGGTGGGGCAGGCGTAGGGCGGGCGGGCCGGTGGGGGTGGGCCTAGGCGTCTGCACAGGCGGACGGCCATGGCTCGCGGTCCAGCGGGCGGATGTCGAGGCGGCCGTCGCATTCGCGGGCCGTGATCTCGGCCAAGTGGGTGCAAGTCGCGCAGGAGGCGTCGAACGCGAGAACCCAGCTCTCGTTTGGGCATGCTGAAGTCGCGGCGACGCCGTGCGCGTGAAGAGTGTTGGCCCCAGTACGGAGATCATCCTGTACTTGGGGGCCGGAACTGCCAACCCGCCGTCGAGTGAGGGGGTGCCAGATCGGGTCTCCGAGGGGTGTGTATAGTTGTCATTACCGACGCGGGGTGGAGCAGCTCGGTAGCTCGCTGGGCTCATAACCCAGAGGTCGCAGGTTCGAATCCTGTCCCCGCTACAGAGGCGGATGCCCGGTTCACATGTGGACCGGGCATCCGCCTTTTGGGTTTTGCGGGGGTGGTCGGTTTGGCTGGGTGGTCGTATGACCGATGCGCGTGGGGTTGTGGGGTTGTTGGCCGAGGAAGAGCGGTTGCGGGTGTTCGCGGCGCTGGTGTTGGGGGCGGGGGATGTTGAGGGGGTGTGCCTGGCGACCGGGCTGGGGGTGCGAGAGGTCGGGCGGGCGTTGTTGAAGTTGCGGGAGGGTGGGTTGGTCGACGGGTTCGTGGTGCGGGGGGACGTGATCAAGGGGGCGGTTCGGGGTGGGGGCGTTGAGGTGGAGTCGTTCGGGTATGCGGATTCGCGGGTTGAGGGGGTGCTGAGGGTGTTCGTGCGCGGGGGAAGGTGGTGGGGATGCCTGCGCACGCGGGGAAGCGGCGGGTGGTGTTGGAGCACGTGGTGCAGTCGTTCGAGCCGGGGGTGCGGTACTCCGAGAAGGAGGTCGACGTCGTGTTGCGGGCCTGGTGCGAGGGCGGTGGGGTCGACTTCGTGACGGTGCGGCGGTACCTCGTCGACGCGGGGTTGTTGAGCCGGGAGGCGGGGGAGTACTGGCGGTCCGGGGGTACGTCTAGGACGGGTCGGAGCTGCGGATCGACCACAGCCACAGGGCGACAACGGCGGTCACCGCGGTCGCGCCGAGCCAGCCCGGGAAGCCGCTGCTGTCGATGGAGGACCAGAACAGGCCGACCAAGGGGGACGTGAGGGTCGCGGGGGCGTCCACGCGGAGTTGGCGGGACAGGCCCGGTGGCCGTTCCACGGGGTCGGGGGTGGTGGCGTTGTCGGTGCGGCGGCCGGGGGCTCGGTGGGGCGGACTCGGCCGGAGGGGTAGAGGACCGTGTCGCCAGTGCGGACGGCGACCAGGCGGTGCTTGCGGGGGTTGCCGTGCGCCTCGACCGTGGTGGGGGTCGGGAGGGTGAGCAGCGCCGGGTCGAAGTGGACGGGGATCCAGCGGCGCGGGGTGGACTCCGTCTCCAGGTACGAGCGGGTCAGCAAGCCCCGTTGGACGCGCACGCGGCGAACGGCCAGCGGGGTCGTGGGGCGGCGCAGGAGCACGAGGCGGGACAGGATCAGCCAGAGGGCGTACCCGAGGGTCAGCGCGGACAGGAGGGCGCTGAAAACCAGGCCGCTGAGGGCGCGGTCTGCGTTGGCGAACACTTGGGCGCCCGGGACGACGGCGCGCTGCGGGGCGCGCGGGTCGTAGGCGATCGACGCGGGAGCGGGGCCGTCCGGTGGGGAGACCGCCAAGGGGATCTCGGCCGACAGGGGGACGCCGTCGGGGGTGCGCCAGTCGGCGCGGACGAGGAGCCGCCCAGCGGGGTGACGGTGCCCTGGGCGACCTCGGTGAGGCCTGCCAGGGAGGCGTCGGCGGCGCGGTAGGACGACAGGGACAGCGCGCCGATGGCGGCGCAGACGACGACCACCAGCGCGGTCGTCAGCAGGACGTGGCGGGCCGCGCGCACCCCCAGCAGAGACGCGCGCGGCCCGGTCCGGTCCACCGTGATCAGCCCGCGAAGCCGATCTTGGTGTAGTCGGGGTCGGCGACGCCGAAGGCGCCGAAGTTGACCACCGTGGCGCGCACCGCGCGGGCGCCCGGGACCTGGTAGAGCGGCAGGTGGTGGCCCGACTCCCAGATCAGCTTGTCGGCCTGGTTGGTCAGCTCGACCCGCTTGGCGTCGTCCAGCTCGCCGTTCGCCTCGTCCAGGAGCTTGTTGATCTCCGGGGAGCCGATGCGGCCGTAGTTCTGGTTCACGTTCTTCTCGTCGAGGTAGTAGATGCCCTTCGACGAGCTGATCGGCCACGGCGTCTGCGACCAGCCGAAGCCGACCATGTCGAAGTTGCCGGTGTTGACGAAGTCGGCGAAGAACGCGGCCGGGGGCTGGGCGTCGATGATGACGTTGACGCCGACCTCCTTGAGCTGCGCCTGGGTCAGCTTGCCGATCTGCTCGGAGATCGGGTTGCCCGCGGTCGAGACCAGGCGGATGTCGAGCTGCTTGCCGTCCTTCTTGCGGAACTCGCCGTCGAGCTTCCAGCCCAGCGCGTCCAGGTCGGCCTTCGCGGCCTCCTTGTCGGCCTTCACCGGGGCGGAGTTGTCGACGTAGTTCGCGGTGCCCTGCAGGAAGAAGTGGTTGCCCAGCGCCTTCGGGTCGGCCACGATCGGACCGAGGATGCCCTTGGCGTAGACGTTCGGGTCCATCGCCTTCATGACCGCGACGCGCAGCTTCTGGTCGGCCAGGATCGACGTCGGCGCGCCGTTGAACGTCACGTGGTTGTACGACTTGCCCGGGGCCTCGCGGACCTCGACGCCCTGCATCGACTTCGCGCGCTGGAAGTTGTCCACACTGGAGCCGATGGTGTACCAGTCGATGGCGCCGGAGGCCAGCGAGTCGGCCAGCGCGGCCCGCTCGACCACCCGGTAGGTGATCTTGTCGAGCTTGGCCTTGTCGCCCCACCAGCTGTCATCGCGGACCAGGGTGACCAGCTTGGCGGTCTGGTCGATGGTGCCGATCTTGAACGGGCCCGCGGTGATCTTGGGCTCGGTCTTCCAGCCCTCGTTGAACTCCTTCGGGTCGGAGTTCAGGGCCTTCGGGTAGAGCGGGGTGAACAGCGAGGTCCACTCGGCGAACTTCTTCTTGAAGGTGACGACGACCTCGTTGTCGGCCGCGCCCTTCTCGACCTTCTCGATGTCCTCGTAGCCGGTCGTGCCCGAGACGCTGTACGCCGGGTTGGAGCCGTTCAGCGCCTTGAACTGGGCGTCGAAGTCCTCCCAGCTGAACGCCGTGCCGTCGCTCCACTTGGCCTTCGGGTTCAGCTTGTAGGTGACGACCTGCGGCTCGGTCGAGGTCAGCGTGGCCGACTCCAGGTACGCCGGGTTCGCGACGACCTTGCCCGCCTTGTCCGCCTTGTGGAGCTTCGGGATGATCGCGGACAGGATGTAGTCGTGGTCGAGCAGCGTGCCGTCGAGCTGGTTGTAGTTCCAGTTGTCCGGCAGGGCGTCGAGCGGCCACTTGAGCTCGCCGCCCTCCTTGACCTCGGCGTACGGCTTCTCGTTGATGCTCCACGAGCCCTGGGCCGCCTGGTCGGTCCCTTGCAGACCGCCGCCCGGGCTGTCGGCGTCGCCGCCGCACGCGGACAGCAGCAGCGCTGCCGCCACGGGCACCGCGGCGCCCGCCCACTTCTTGCGAATCACGGGTTAACCCTCCTTCAGGCCCGCTACACGACTGCGCGGGACTCGGCGTAGTGACAGGCGGCGCGGTGGTCGGCGGCGCCGTCGAGTGCTGGCTCTTCGTCGACGCAGAGCGCCCGGCGGGACTCCGGGAGGGCGGCGTACTTGAAGCAGCGGGTGTGGAACCGGCAGCCGCGCGGCGGGTCCGCGGGGCTGGGCAGGTCGCCGGAGAGGATGATCCGCTCGCGGCGGCGCTCGGTGACCGGGTCCGGGATCGGGATGGCCGACAGCAGCGCCTGCGTGTACGGGTGCTCGGGCGCGCCGAACACGTCGTCGACCGCGCCGATCTCGATGATCTTGCCGAGGTACATGACCGCGACCCGGTCGGCGATGTGCCGCACCACGGACAGGTCGTGCGCGACGAACAGGTACGACAGGCCGAGCTTGGCCTTCAGCTCGTCGAGCAGGTTGATCACGCCCGCCTGGATGGAGACGTCCAATGCGGACACCGGCTCGTCCAGCACGATCAGCTTCGGCTCCAGGGCGAGCGCGCGGGCGATGCCGATGCGCTGGCGCTGGCCGCCGGAGAACTCGGCGGGGTAGCGGTTGGCGTGCTCGCGGCGCAGGCCCACCAGGTCCAGCAGTTCCGGGACGCGCGCGGCGATCTGCGCTTGCGAATGCCCGTGCACCTGCATGGGCTCGGCGAGGATGTCGTGCACGGGCATGCGCGGGTCCAGCGCGGCCATCGGGTCCTGGAACACGACCTGCATGTCCCGGCGGATGGCCTTGCGGCTGGTCCGGTCCAGCGCGGTGGTGTCCTTGCCGAGCACGGCGATCCGGCCGGACTGCAGCGCCTCCAGGCCGAGGATCTCCATCAGCGTGGTCGTCTTGCCGCAGCCGGACTCGCCGACCAGGCCCAGCGTCTCTCCCGCGCGGATGTCGAAGCTGATGCCGTCGACCGCGCGGACGCTGCCGACGGTGCGCTTGAACACCGTGCCCTTGGTCAGCGGGAACGCCTTGACCAGGTCGACGACCTCCAGCACGGTCTCGCGCTGCTCGCGCGGCACCCGCGCCAGCGCGCCGTCCTCGACCGCGTCGACGCCGTAGACCTCGGCCGCGTCGGCGTCGGTGCGGGCGATCTCGGCGCTGCGGATGCAGGCCGCGCGGTGGCCGGGGGCGACCTCGGCGAGCGCGGGCTCGGCTTCGGTGCAGGCGTCGACGGCCATAGGGCAGCGCGGGGCGAACGGGCAGCCCGGCGGCAGGTCCACCAGGGACGGCGGCTGCCCCTCGATGGGCACCAGCGGCTGCTTCTCCGCGGCGTCCAGGCGCGGGATCGAGCCGAGCAGGCCCAGCGTGTACGGCATCCGGGGTGCGGGTAGACCTCGTCCACCGGGCCGGTCTCGACCGCCCGACCGGCGTACATGACCATCAGCCGGTCGGCGAACCCGGCGACCACGCCCAGGTCGTGGGTGATGATCACGATGCCCGCGCCGGTCACCTCCTGCGCGGTCTTGAGCACCTCGAGGACCTGCGCCTGCACGGTGACGTCCAGCGCGGTCGTCGGCTCGTCGGCGATGATCAGGTCCGGGTCGTTGGCGATGGCGATCGCGATGACCGCGCGCTGGCGCATGCCGCCGGAGAACTCGTGCGGGAACGCCTTGGCGCGCTGGGCGGCGTTCGGGATGCCGACGAGGTCGAGCAGCTCGACGGCGCGGTTGTTGGCCTGCTGCTTGGTCACCCGGCCCTTGCCGTGGGTCAGCAGCGCCTCGGCGATCTGGTCGCCGACGGTGTAGACCGGCGTCAGCGCCGACAGCGGGTCCTGGAACACCATCGACACGCGGCGGCCGCGGATGCGCGACAGCTCGGTGTCGCCGAGCCCCAGCAGCTCCTTGCCGCGGAACCGGATCGACCCGGTCACCCGCGCCTGCGCGGGCAGCAGGCCCATGACGGCCAGCGAGGACACCGACTTGCCCGACCCGGACTCGCCGACGATCCCCAGCACCTCGCCCGCGGCGACCTCGTAGCTCAGCCCGCGCACGGCGCGGACCCGGCCGCTCTCGCTGGGGAAGGAGACCCGCAGGTCCTCCACCTTGAGCACGGGCTCGCCCGCGTCGGGGGCGGGCCCGTCGAACAGCGTCTCGGCGGCGGTCACCGCGAGTCCTCCTCGTCATCGGCGGCGTCGCGCTTGCGCGCCCGGGCCGAACTCGGGTCGAGCGCGTCGCGCAGACCGTCGCCGAACAGGTTCACCGCGAGCACGAACAGCACGAGGAAGCCCGCGGGGATGTAGAACAGCCAGGGGTAGGTGAGCACCGAGTCGGTGCCGGTGGCGATGAGCGTGCCGAGGGAGACGTCGGGCGGCTGCACGCCGAAGCCGAAGAAGCTCAGGCCGGTCTCGGACAGCACGGCCGCGCCGATGGTGATGGTGGCGTCGATGATCAGCAGCGACGCCATGTTCGGCACGATGTGCTTGGCGATGATCCGCATCGGGGTCTGGCCCATGAACCGGGCTGCCTTGACGTACTCGCGCTCGCGCAGCGTCAGCGTCATGCCGCGCACGATGCGGGCGGTGATCATCCAGCTGAAGCCCGCGAGCAGGACCACGAACAGCAGCCAGCTCTCGCCCTTGAACGCCGGGCTCAGCACCGCGATGATCAGGAACGACGGCAGCACGAGCAGCAGGTCGACGACCCACATCAGGGAGCGGTCGACCCAGCCGCCGAAGTAGCCCGCCAGCGCGCCGACCAGCGCGGCCACGCCGGTCGAGACCACGCCGACCATCAGGCCGATGGTGAGCGACTTCTGCAACCCGCGCATCACCTGCGCGAACACGTCCTCGCCGATCTTGGTGGTGCCGAACCAGTGCTCGGCGCTCGGCGGCTGGAGGAACGCGGTGTAGTCCGGTTCGGCGTAGCCCCAGGGGAGATCAGCGGGCCGAGGAAGGCCATCAGGTAGAGCAGCACGACCACGACCAGCCCGAACACCGCGCCCTTGCGGCGCAGGAACCGCCGCACCACCAGGCGGCCGCGGGTGGGCGCCTTCTCGGCGGCGGGCGGGTCGACCGGGCTCGCGCCGGGGGTCGCCTTGTCGTCGGTGACGGTGACCATCGATCCCCTTAGACCCGGACTCGCGGGTCGAGCGCGGCGTAGAGCACATCGGACAGCCACCCGGACAGCAGCACCAGCACCGCGATGAACAGCGTGACCGTGGCCACGACGTTGGTGTCCTGGGTGATGACGCCGCTGATGAGCCAGTCGCCCATGCCGTACCAGCCGAAGATGCGCTCGGTGAACGTGCCGCCCGTGATGAGCAGGCCGAACCCGAACGCGAACAGCGTGGCCATGGGGATCAGCGCTGTCCGCAGGCCGTGCTTGAACAGCGCCCGGCGGCGGGTCAGGCCCTTGGCCTGGGCGGTGCGCAGGAAGTCGCTGCCGAGCACGTCGAGCATGGCGCTGCGCTGGTAGCGGCTGTAGAAGGCGATCTGGCCGAGCGCGATCGCCAGCGTCGGCACGACCAGGTAGCGGAACCGGTCGCCGATGGACTCCAGCCAGGTGCCCTGGAAGCCGGGTGTGGACTCGCCGAGCGTCTGCAGGTAGTTGGTGCCGATGAGGTCGTTGAACGCCTGGGCGGGCTGCTTGAGCAGGGTGCCGAGGACGAAGACCGGAGTGGACAGCACGACGAACGAGAACAGCGTGGCCACGTGGTCGGTCAGCTTGTACTGGCGGATGGCGCTGACCACGCCCAGCACGACGCCGCAGACCACGCCGATCGTCACGCCGATGAGGAACAACCGGAGGCTGACCCCGACGCGCCTGCCCAGCTCGTCGGTGATCGGGTGCCCGGCGACGGTCTGGCCGAAGTCGCCGGTGAACACCCCGCCGAGCCAGCTCAGGAACCGCTGCGGGATGGGCTGGTCGAGCATCAGGTCGAGCCGCTTGGCCTGGATCACGGCCTCCGGCGGCGGCGGGTTGCGCTGCATCAGGATGCCGATGGGGTCGAACGTCAGCGAGGCCAGGGTGAACGCCAGGAACGTCGCCACCAGGCAGAGCACGATGTAGTTCGCCAGGCGTCGGACGAGGAATCCGATCACGTCACAAAGGGCCTTCCGGTACGGCCCGGCACGGGCCTGCACGCGACTGTCACGAGGAAGGGATACTTGGCCGTGGGGACCTGGCGAGGAACCTACTTTAGTAGGGAATCGGGTTACAGCTCGGCGACGGCACCGCGGTAGCGCCGTATGGGTGGCTGTCACGGGTGATCCGCGACACACGTCTGCGCAGGTCGGAGCGCCATTCGGGTGACTACGCGACAGACGGCGGTGCTGGGCCGATCGGGTAGGGCCGTCCCTCGGTGATCCACTCCATTGGGTGAGCGCGGGCCTGCGGTCCCAAGGGGACCGTCGCGGTTTGCGCCGGACGGGCGCGGCGGCTTGGGCTGTTCGGTCGCGTCCGAACGAGGCCCCGCCCGCACCCTGTGATCAGCCATTGTGGACAGGTAAGGCCGGCCATTGTGGACAGCGGCGGAAAAAGGTGGCACCGTGGACGGCGTGTCTGATTTGAATGCAACCGCAGCGGCACTGCTCGGCTTGCTGCACGACGGTCCGCAGACCGGCGGGCAGCTCGTCGCGGCGGCCCGCGAGCGCTTCGGCTCGTTCTTCAGCGTCACGCGCAGCCAGGTCTACCGGGAGCTGCCCGCGCTGGCCGACAGCGGCCTGGTCCGCCTCGGCAAGCAGGGGCCCCGCTCCAGCCAGCAGTACGTCCTGACCGCCGCGGGCAAGAAGGCGTTCAAGGCGTGGCTCGCGGGCGAGCCCGGCCCCGACCACCTGCGCAGCCCGCTGATCCTGCGCCTGGTGCACGCCGACACGCTGACCGCCAAGCAGCGCACGAACCTGATCGAGCAGGCCAAGACCGCCTACGCGGGCGAGCACGACGCCATGCGCGCCGCGGTCAAGACCGCCGAGGACCCCTACGCCAAGGCCATCGCCGAGTTCGGCGTCGCCCGGGCCAAGGCCGTCCTCAAGCTCCTCGACGCCATCCCCAAGGCGTAGTCGGCGACCGGCCGCGGTGGGCCGACCAGCCCACCGCGGCCGGTCGGCTGCACGCGCGCGCCCAGGTCCGCGTAACCTTGTTCGACGTGAACCCGGACGTCGTCACCGACCTCAAGGACCTCTCCGCCACGCTCGCCAACGTCGAGGCGGTGATGGACCTCGACACGCTGCGCAACCAGGTCGCGGCGCTCGAGGAGCAGGCGTCCCGGCCCGACCTCTGGGACGACCCCGAGGCCGCGCAGAAGGTCACCAGCCAGCTCGCGCACCGCCAGGGCGAGCTGCGCCGGGTCGAGTCGCTGCGGTCCCGGGTGGACGACCTCGCGGTGCTCTACGAGCTGGCCGACGAGGGCGACGACGCCGACGCGCGCGCCGAGGCCGACGCCGAGCGGGAGAAGCTGCGCTCCGACATCGCCACGATGGAGGTCCGCACCCTGCTCTCCGGCGAGTACGACGAGCGCGAGGCCCTGGTGACCATCCGGGCCGAGGCGGGCGGCGTCGACGCCGCTGACTTCGCCGAGATGCTGATGCGCATGTACCTGCGCTGGGCCGAGCGGCACGGCTACCCGACCCAGGTCTACGACACCTCCTACGCGGAGGAGGCGGGCATCAAGTCCGCGACCTTCAAGGTCGAGGCCCCCTACGCGTACGGGACGCTCAGCGTCGAGCAGGGCACGCACCGGCTGGTGCGCATCTCGCCGTTCGACAACCAGGGCCGCAGGCAGACCTCGTTCGCCGCGGTCGAGGTGGTCCCGGTCACCGATGTCACCGACCACGTCGACATCGATGAGAAGGAACTGCGGGTCGACGTCTACCGCTCGTCGGGCCCCGGCGGCCAGGGCGTCAACACCACCGACTCGGCGGTCCGCATCACCCACTTGCCGACCGGCATCGTCGTCTCCTGCCAGAACGAGCGCTCGCAGCTGCAGAACAAGGCCACCGCGATGGCGGTCCTGCAGGCCAAGTTGCTCGAGCGGCGCAGGCAGGAGGAGCAGGCGCGGATGGACGCGCTCAAGGACTCGTCGTCGGGGTCGTGGGGCAACCAGATGCGCTCCTACGTGCTGCACCCGTACCAGATGGTCAAGGACCTGCGCACCGAGCACGAGGTCGGCACGCCGAGCGCGGTCCTCGACGGCGACATCGACGGGTTCCTCGAGGCGGGCATCCGCTGGCGGCGCACCCAGTAGGTAGTCGGGGGTCCACCCTGGGTGAACTGGGCAAACCGGATAAGCAGCCGAGGCAACGGGTCGATAACGCCCGGGGTAGACTCGCGCACCGTGATCCGGCTCGAACAGGTTTCCAAGGTCTACAAGACCTCCACGCGACCCGCGCTGGAGAACGTGTCCGTCGAGGTGGACAAGGGTGAGTTCGTCTTCCTGATCGGCGCGTCCGGTTCGGGGAAGTCGACGTTCCTGCGGCTGCTGCTGCGCGAGGAAGTGCCCACGAAGGGTCGGGTGTACGTCGCGAACTTCGACGTGGCGCGCATGGCCCGGCGGCGGGTGCCGAGGCTGCGCCAGTCGATCGGCTGTGTGTTCCAGGACTTCCGCCTCCTGGGCAACAAGACCGTCGCCGAGAACGTCGCCTTCGCGCTGGAGGTCATCGGCAAGCCCCGGCACACCATCCGCAAGGTGGTGCCGGAGGTGCTGGAGCTGGTGGGCCTGGAGGGCAAGGCCGAGCGCATGCCCAACGAGCTGTCCGGCGGCGAGCAGCAGCGCGTGGCGATCGCGCGCGCGTTCGTCAACCGGCCGCTCATGCTGCTGGCCGACGAGCCCACCGGGAACCTGGACCCGGACACCAGCCAGGACATCATGCTGCTGCTGGAGCGGATCAACCGCACCGGCACCACCGTGCTGATGGCCACCCACGACCACTCCATCGTGGACTCGATGCGGCGCCGGGTCGTCGAGCTGGACCTCGGCCGCGTGGTCCGCGACGACGCCCGCGGCGTCTACGGCGTCGGCCGCTAACCCAGGAAGAGCCCGAGGAACGATGCGCGCCAGTTTCGTGTTCAGCGAGGTCGTCACCGGCCTGCGCCGGAACATCACGATGACCATCGCCATGATCATCACGACCGCGATCTCGCTGGCCCTGCTCGGCGGCGGCCTGCTGGTGGTCCGGATGATCGACAAGACGCAGGCGCTCTACCAGGACAAGGTCGAGGTCAGCGTCTACCTGACCAACGACGTCTCGGAGACCGACAAGGAGTGTACCGCCGAGCCGTGCGCGGGGCTGCGCACCGCGCTGGAGTCCGACCCGGCGGTCGAGACGGCCGTGTTCGAGAACCGCGACGCGGCCTACGAGCGGTTCAAGCGGATCTTCGAGGCGCAGCCGGAGCTGGTGAAGCTGGCCCGCCCGGAGGCGCTGCCCGCGTCGTTCCGGGTGAAGCTGGTCGACCCGGAGCGCCCGGAGGTGATCCAGCAGACCTACGGCGGGCGGCCCGGCGTGGACTCCATCGCCGACCAGGGCGAGTTCCTGGACCGCTTCTTCGGGGTGCTCAACAGCCTGCGCAACGGGACGTTCTTCGTCGCGCTGATCATGGCGATCGCGGCGCTGCTGCTGATCTCGAACACAGTGCAGCTCTCGGCGTTCACCCGGCGCGTGGAAGTCGGGATCATGCGCCTGGTCGGCGCGACCCGCTGGTACACCCAGCTGCCGTTCCTCCTGGAGGCGATGGTCACCGGCGTCGTCGGCGCGCTGGTCGCGATCGGGCTGCTGGTCGTGCTGAAGGTGACCTTCATCGACGACGTGCTCGGCGGGTCCATTCAGACGGGGGTGGTCAGCTCCGTCGACGGGGTGGACATCCTGGTGGTCTCGCCGATCCTGCTGCTCACCGCCCTGGTCATCTCCGGCATCACCGGGTACGTGACGCTGCGGCTCTACGTGCGCACATAACCGCTTGTCGGCTTACGTAGAGTTGGTTCCCATGGCGAAGGAAAGCGGCCAGAAGGTCATCGCGTCGAACCGCAAGGCGCGGCACGATTACCTGATCCTGGACACCTACGAGGCCGGGATCGCCCTGATGGGCACCGAGGTGAAGAGCCTGCGGGCCGGTCGGGCGTCCCTGGTGGACTCCTTCGCCACCGTCGACGACGGCGAGATCTGGCTGCGCGGACTGCACATCCCGGAGTACTCGCACGGCACCTGGACCAACCACGAGCCGCGCCGGACCCGCAAGCTGCTGCTCCACAAGAAGGAGATCCTGCGGCTGATCGGCAAGACCAAGGAGTCCGGGACGTCGCTGGTGCCGCTGTCGATGTACTTCAAGGACGGCAAGGTCAAGGTCGAGCTGGCCCTGGCCCGCGGCAAGAAGGCGCACGACAAGCGCCAGGCGCTGGCCAAGCGCGACGCCGAGCGGGAGATGCAGAAGGTGATGGGCCGGGCGGCCAAGCGGGGAGCCGGTGCTCGACGCTGACGTCGCGGGCTGGGTCCGCGGGCTGGGCCTGCCCGGGTTGGTCGACCTGCACGTGCACTTCATGCCCGACGAGGTGCAGCGCAAGGTGTGGGCGTACTTCGACCGGGCGGGCGAGACCTACGGCGTCGACTGGCCGATCCGGTACCGCCTGCCCGAGGCCGAGCGGGTCGACGTGCTGCGCTCGCTGGGCGTGGTCGCGTTCGCGCCGCTGGTCTACCCGCACAAGCCGGGCATGGCGGAGTGGCTGACGTCGTGGGTGCGGGAGTTCGCGGCCCGGACGCCGGGGGCGGTGCCGACCGCGACCGTCTACCCGGAACCGTCGGTCACCGCGTACCTCGACGAGGCGCTGCGCACGGGCATCCGCTGCGTGAAGGCGCACGTGCAGGTGGGCGCGTACGACCCGCGCTCGCCGCTGCTGGACCCGGCGTGGGGGATGCTGGCCGACGCGGGCGTGCCGGTGGTCGTCCACTGCGGACACGGGCCGCTGCCCGGCGAGCACACCGGGCTGGACGTGTTCAACGAGGTCCTGCGCCGCCACCCGACCCTGACCGCGGTGCTCGCGCACGCGGGCATGCCGGAGATCAGGGGCGCGCTCGACCTGGTCGCGGCGTACCCGAACGTGCACGTCGACACGACGATGGTCGGGGTCGCGTTCACCGCGCGGCGCTCGCCGCTGCCGGTGGACTGGACCGACCGGCTCGCCGCCTACCCGGACCGGGTCGTGCTGGGCACCGACTTCCCGTCGATCCCGTACCCGTACGGCGAGCAGATCGCGGCGATCGCGTCGTGGGCGGAGGACCGCAGGCTCGGCGCGGACTTCCTGCGCGCGGTGCTGCACGACACCCCGGCGCGGCTGCTGGGCCTTCGCTCTGGGCGAACCGGCTGAGGGGAACAGGCCGCGGCTCAGGGAGGTTGAGCTAGTCAGACTCAACTTCACGAGGGGTGGTCCCATGTCGGAGGCTCTGACGCTGCCGGTTCTGCCGCTGGACGACACGGTCCTGCTGCCCGGCATGGTCGTCCCGATCGCGCTCACCAGCGAGGCGCGCGCGGCGGTCGACGCGGCCCGCGCGAGCGGTGACAACCAATTGGCGGTCGTGCCGCGTCTAGAGGGCAAGTACGCATCGGTCGGCGTGGTGGCGGTGATCGAGCAGGTCGGGCGGTTGCCCGGCGGCGAACTGGCGGCTGTCGTGCGCGGCACCGGCCGGGTTCGCCTCGGCGCCGGGACGACCGGGCCGGGCGCGGCGCTCTGGGTGCACGTCGACGTCGTCGACGAGACGGTGCCCGAGCGCGCCGCCGACCTGGCCCGCGAGTACCGGCAACTGGTGATCAGCATCCTCCAGCAGCGCGGCGCGTGGCAGACCGTCGACGCGGTGACCGCGCTGGAGGACCCGTCGGCGCTGGCCGACCTGGCCGGGTACGCGCCGTACCTGTCCGACGAGCGCAAGGTGTGGCTGCTGGAGACCACGGACGTGGCCGCGCGGCTGGACAAGCTCGTCGAGTGGGCGCGCGAGCACCTGGCCGAGTTGGACGTCGCCGAGACCATCCGCAAGGACGTGCAGGAAGGGGTGGAGAAGCAGCAGCGCGAGTTCCTGCTGCGGCAGCAGTTGGCCGCGATCCGCAAGGAGCTGGCCGAGCTCGACGGCAAGCCCGCGTCCGAGGAGCAGGACTACCGGGCCCGCGTCGAGGCGGCCGACCTGCCGGAGAAGGTGCGGGAGGCGGCGCTGGCCGAGGTCGACAAGCTGGAGCGGACGAACGAGTCCTCGCCCGAGGTGGGGTGGATCAGGACGTGGCTGGACACGGTCCTGGAGCTGCCCTGGTCCTCGCGCACCGAGGACGCCTACGACATCGCGGGCGCGCGGGCCGTGCTCGACGCCGACCACGCCGGGCTCGACGACGTGAAGGAGCGCATCGTCGAGTACCTGGCCGTGCGCAAGCGGCGGGCCGACCGCGGGCTGGGCGTCGTCGAGGGGCGGCGCAGCGGTGCGGTGCTGGCCCTGGCCGGGCCGCCCGGCGTCGGCAAGACGTCGCTGGGCGAGTCGGTCGCGCGGGCGATGGGGCGGAAGTTCGTCCGGGTCGCGCTGGGCGGTGTGCGGGACGAGGCGGAGATCCGGGGGCACCGGCGCACGTACGTCGGGGCGCTGCCGGGTCGGATCGTGCGCGCGATCAAGGAGGCCGGGTCGATGAACCCGGTGGTGCTGCTCGACGAGATCGACAAGGTCGGCGCGGACTACCGGGGCGACCCGACCGCCGCCCTGCTCGAGGTGCTGGACCCGGCGCAGAACCACACGTTCCGGGACCACTACCTGGAGGTCGAGCTGGACCTGTCGGACGTGGTGTTCCTGGCCACGGCCAACGTGGTCGAGTCGATCCCGGGGCCGCTGCTGGACCGCATGGAGCTGGTGCGGCTGGACGGGTACACCGAGGACGAGAAGGTCACCATCGCGCGCGACCACCTGCTGCCGCGGCAGCTCGACCGGGCGGGGCTGGGCGCCGAGGAGGCGTCGATCGGCGAGGACGCGCTGCGCGCGCTGGCGGGGAGTACACCCGCGAGGCGGGCGTGCGCGAGCTGGAGCGCTCGATCGCGCGGGTGCTGCGCAAGGTCACCGCGAAGGTGGCGCTCGGCGACGCGGAGCTGCCGGTCCGGGTCGGGGCGGCGGAGCTGCGCGGGTACCTCGGCAGGCCGCGGCACACCCCGGAGTCGGCGGAGCGGACCTCGGCGCCGGGCGTGGCGACCGGGCTCGCGGTGACGGGCGCGGGCGGCGACGTGCTGTTCGTCGAGGCGTCGCTGGCCGACGGGGCGACCGGGTCGTCCGGGGTGACGCTGACCGGGCAGTTGGGCGACGTCATGAAGGAGTCGGCGCAGATCGCGCTGTCCTACCTGCGGTCGCACGGTCCCGAGCTGGGGCTGCCGGTCGACTCGCTGGGCGGGCGCGGCGTGCACGTCCACGTGCCCGCGGGCGCGGTGCCGAAGGACGGGCCGAGCGCGGGCGTCACGATGACGACGGCGCTGGCGTCGCTGCTGTCGGGCAGGCCGGTGCGCTCGGACGTCGCGATGACGGGCGAGGTGTCGCTGACCGGGCGGGTGCTGCCGATCGGCGGGGTCAAGCAGAAGCTGCTGGCCGCGCACCGGGCGGGCATCACCACGGTCCTGCTGCCCAGCCGCAACGAGCCCGACCTCGACGACGTGCCGGAGTCGGTGCGGGAGGCGCTGACCGTGCACCTGGTCGGCGACGTGCGCGAGGTGCTGGACGTCGCGCTGGCCCAGGCGGGGGTGGCCGCAGCGGCGTGAGCTGATGGGTGGGCTTTATGTCCACTATGGAGACCGACGGGCCGTCCGCGCTTCACCCCATAGCGCGGGCGGCCCCTGGTCCATCGCGGCGGGACCGGCTGGGCGTACCCGGGGCGTAGCCCCTGGCGCGGGCCCGGCCGGGCGCGGTTGTCTGCGGGGACGTTCGCGCGGACGTCCCTGCACACACCCTGCGTTGAGGGAGACACACCGCGATGAGACACGTCCGCGTGGCCCGGGTGCTGACCGCACCCGCCGCCGCGGCCGCCATCACCCTGTCCCTGGTGACCCCGGCGGCAGCGGCCGAAGGCACGATCATCGGGGCGGGCGCCCCGGGTGCCATCGACGGCAGCTACATCGTCGTCCTGTCCGCCGACCGCTCGGCGGCGGCGCTGACCGACCGGTACGGCGGCACCGTCACCGCCTCCTGGCAGCACGCCGTCACCGGGTTCGCCGCGAGGATGACCGAGCGGCAGGCGCGCAGGCTGGCCGCCGACCCCGCCGTCGCCCACGTCGAGCAGGACCGCGTGGTCCGGGTGCTCGACACCCAGCCGAACCCGCCGTCGTGGGGCTGGACCGCATCGATCAGCGGAACCTGCCGCTGGACAGCTCCTACACCTACCCCAACCGCGCGGCGAACGTGACCGCGTACGTGATCGACACCGGCATCCGGACCTCGCACGGCGACTTCGGCGGCCGGGCGACCTGGGGCACCAACACCTCCGGCGACGGCAACAACAGCGACTGCCACGGGCACGGCACGCACGTCGCCGGGACCGTCGGCGGGACGGCGCACGGCGTCGCCAAGGGCGTGAAGCTGGTCGCCGTGAAGGTGTTGAACTGCCAGGGCTCCGGCAGCAACAGCGGCGTGATCTCGGGCGTCGACTGGGTCACGCGCAACGCGGTGAAGCCCGCGGTGGCGAACATGAGCCTCGGCGGCGGCGCGTCCTCGGCGGTGGACACCGCCGTGCGGAACTCGATCGCCTCGGGCGTCACGTACTCGCTGGCCTCGGCCAACGACAACGCCGACGCCTGCAACACCTCGCCCGCGCGGGTGGCGGAGGGGATCACGGTCAACGCCACCGACCGCAACGACGCGCGGGCGTCGTTCTCCAACTACGGCACCTGCACCGACGTCTTCGCGCCGGGCGTCAGCATCACCGCACCGTGGCACACCAGCGACAGCGCGACGAACACGATCAGCGGCACGTCGATGGCGGCGCCGCACGTCGCGGGCGTGGTGGCGCTGCGGCTGTCGGCGCACCCGAACGAGACGCCCGCGCAGGTGGCGACCGCGCTGCTGGGTGCGGCGACCCCGAGCAAGGTGACGAACCCGGGGGCGGGGTCGCCGAACCGGCTGCTGTTCGTCGAGCAGTCGACGCCCCTCCCGATCACGGTGACCAACCCGGGCCCGCAGAGCAGCGTCGTCGGCACGCCGGTGTCGCTGCGGCTGACGGCGACCGGCGGGACGCCGCCGTACCGGTGGTCGGCGGTGGACCTGCCGCCGGGCCTGGCGATCGGGGCGTCCGACGGCGTCGTCTCCGGGACGCCGACGGCGGCGGGGTCGCACGAGGTGGCGGTGTCGGTGTCCGACAGCGCGGGCCAGACCGGGCGGCTGTCGATCGCGTGGACGGTCACCGAGGACGGCGGCGGCGACCTCACCCTGCCCGATCCCGGCCCGCAGACCGGGACCGTCGGCCAGGAGGCGGCGTTGAAGCTGACGGTGTCCGGCGGGACCGGCCCGTACACGTGGTCGGCGACCGGGCTGCCGCCGGGCATCACCGCCCGCGACACCGACTCGGCGACCTTGTCCCTGCTGGGCGTGCCGACGACCGGCGGCGCGTACCGGGTCACCGTGTCGGTGACCGCGACCGAGGGCGGGTCGGCGTCGGTGTCGTTCGACTGGACGATCGGCGGCGGGTCGTCGGTCGTCGTGCCGAACCCGGGCGACCAGACCGGGACCGTCGGGCAGGCCGTCGACCTGCGGCTGACCGCGTCGGGCGGCACCCCGCCGTACACGTGGTCGGCGACCGGGCTGCCGCCGGGCCTCGCGGTCTCCGGCGACCGGGTCACCGGCACCCCGACCGCGGCCGGGACGTACACCGCGACGGTCACCGCGACCGACTCGGCGGGCGCCTCCGGCAGCGCGACCTTCCGCTGGACCGTCCAGCCCGGCTCGGGCTGCGACGGCGGGCAGAAGCTGGCCAACCCGGGCTTCGAGTCCGGCGCGGCCGGGTGGACGGCGACCACCAACGTGATCGGCCAGTGGTCGTCCTACGGCCAGCCGCCGCGCACCGGCACGTGGAACGCGTGGCTCAACGGCTGGGGCAGCACCCGGACCGACTCGGTCACCCAGCAGGTCGCGATCCCGCGGGCTGCTCGGCGAGCCTCTCGTTCCACCTGCACATCGACACCGACGAGACCACCGCGTCGGTCGCGTACGACAAGCTGACCGTCCGAATCGGATCGACGGTGCTGGCGACGTACTCCAACCTGGATGACGCCCCCGGCTACCAGCTGCGCACCATCGACGTCTCCCGGTTCGCGGGCCAGACGGTGGCGGTGAGCTTCACCGGCGTCGAGGACGCCAGCCTCCAGACGTCGTTCGTCCTGGACGACCTGGCGGTGACGGCGAGCTAGTCGGGTCGGGACCGGCCCCCGGGCCGGTCCCGGCTCAGCGCTCCAGGAAGGCGAGCACCGCGCGCACCCTGCGGTGCTCCTCGCGGGTGGCCTCCAGGCCGAGCTTGGTGAAGATGTTGCCGATGTGCTTCTCCACCGCGCCGTCGGAGACCACGAGGGTCCGCGCGATGGCCACGTTGGACAGCCCCTGCGCCATCAGGCCGAGCACCTCGCGCTCGCGCGGGGTGAGCGCGTCGACCGGGTTCCTCCGCTTGCGGGCCATGAGCTGCGCGATCACCTCCTGGTCGATCACCGTGCCGCCACCGGCGACCCGGTGCACGGCGTCGACGAACTCGGCGACGTCGGCCACCCGCTCCTTGAGCAGGTAGCCGACGCCGCCCACGCCGCCCGCCAGCAGCTCGGCGGCGTAGCGCTCCTCGACGTACTGGGACAGCACCAGCACCGGCAGCCCGGGCACGCGGCGCGCGCGGACAGCGCGGCGCGCAGGCCCTCGTCGGTGAAGGTCGGCGGCATGCGGACGTCGACGATCGCCAGGTCGGGCCGGTGCTCGGCGACGGCGCCGAGCAGGCCGTCGCCGTTCTCCACCGACGCGACCGTCTCGATGCCCTCATCGGCCAGCAGGCGCATGACCCCCATGCGCAGCAGGACGGAGTCCTCGGCGATCACCACTCGCACGGCAGGTCCGCCCGGATCACTGTCGGCCCGCCGAGCGGGCTCACCACGGTCATCACGCCGTCGATCGTCGCAGCCCGGTCGGCGAGGCCGGACAGCCCGCCCCCGGCGCGGACCTGCGCGCCGCCGACCCCGTCGTCGGTGACCTCCACGACCACCCGGTCCTCGTCCCGCCACACCCGCACAAGCGCGTTGTCGGCCTGCGCGTGCTTGGCGAGGTTGGTCAGGCTCTCGCTGACGATGAAGTACGCCGTGGACTCCACCGCGGCGGGCGGGCGCGGCTCGACGTCGACGTGCACCTCGACCGGCACCGGGCACTTCGCGGCCAGCGACGACAGCGCCGCGTCGAGGCCCCGGTCGGCCAGCACCGCCGGGTAGATGCCGCGGGCGAGGTCGCGCAGCTCGGCGACGGCCAGCTTCGCGTCGGCGTGCGCCTCGTCGAGCAGGGCGCGCGCGGCGACCGGGTCGGCGTCGAGCTTCGTCTTGGCGCGGCCCAGGCCCATCGCGACCGCGACGAGCCGCTGCTGGGCGCCGTCGTGCAGGTCCCGCTCGATGCGGCGGCGCTCCGCCTCGGCGGCGTCCACCCCGCGCGCCCGGGACGCCTGGAGCCGCTGGGCGCGCTCGGTCAGCTCCGCGGTCCGGTCCTGCCCGAGCATCGCGACGGCGAGCTGCGCCTGGAGCCAGGCGTAGCGGGGCGCGACCCACAGGGCCAGCGGGACCAGCGGGACGCTGACCACGCCGAGCGCGAACCCGAGGACGGACAGCGGGAAGTTCAGCACGATGAAGGCCAGGTCGCGCCAGGTCTGGCGGGCGGTGAACAGCGCCCGCCACTGCCGCAGCGCGGTGCCGTCGCCCGCCTCCAGCACCGGCCGCATCGGCAGGTCCGGGGACACGAGCCGCGTCCACCACAGGTGCGCGTTGCCGAACGCCCGCGCCGCCACGATCGCCCCGACCAGCACCAGCACCCCGACCCAGACGACCACGGTGCCGATCCCGACCGCGGTCCCGACGACCACGACGACGAAGGTGAACAGCGCCAGCGGGAACCCGCCGAGCAGGTAGGCGATCGCCTTCGCCGGGTGCGGGTACTGCCGGTTCACCGCGGCACCGCCGAGCTGAACACCGGCCCCAGCATCGCGCGGGCGAACCGGGCGTGCGCCTGCCCCAGCCACCGCGTCACCACCAGCGCCACCGCGAGCACCAGCACGCCGAGCGCCGCGAACGGCAGCGCCTCGACCGTGGAGTCGATGACCATGACCGGGCGGTCCCAGTCCCAGAGCCGGTAGCTGCCGGTGGGCAGGAACCGGAAGTAGATCGGCAGGCCCAGCAGGCCCAGCGACGTCGCCCACAGCGTCACCATCGTGGTGAACTCGACGATCCCGATGGGCAGCAGCAGGATGAAGTACGCGCACGACCGCCACGTCGCCCCGTCCTTCATCCGCGCCTTCCACCGCCCCTTCTCCGGCAGCGGCGCGTGCGGCACGGCGATGTAGGTGTTGAGCAGCGCGTACACCCGGGCCCGCTCCACCTGCGCCCCACCCCGGCACAGCAGCACCGCGAGCGCCAGCACCGGCAGCCCCACCCACACCACGGCCGTCCCCGCCCCCACGGCGAACAGCGTCACCAGCGTCACGAACGCGCCGATGCCGACGGCGAGGTTCATCACCAGGTACACCAGCGCCCCCGCGACCGGCGGCCGCGGCGTCGTCCCGTCGTGCTGGAAGCCCTGGTCAGGCTGCAAAGCGGTGGTCATGTCGTCCCCTCCAACGTGGTACGACCAGCATCCCCCGCCAGCCGCCCGACGACATCGGGGAAGCTACCGGCCTCGGGGTAGGGCTGTCCCCACCTAACCGGGATGATCCGGCGCGGCCGGGGCGTTAGACTTGGTGGCAGGTACCCGACAAGGGGGTGAACGGTTTCGACTCTGGACGTTGAGTCAAGGGAAGCGTGCAGGTGCAGGCGTACGACCACCTCAAGCGTCGAACGCAAAAAATAAGCGCCAAGACTAACAGTCGCGCTGACTACGAACTCGCTGCCTAAGTAGCCGGTTCGTGTCTGTCGGCCCGGGGATGCCTCCGCCCCGGCTCGCCGGCATCAGCTAGGAGGCTCACCGCCGGACCCGGTCACGGGGTCCGGTTGGGAAACCCACAGTGACTGGGCCCGTCATACCGACTAGTTCGCGTGATCGGTAGGGCCAAGCAGAGACACAGCGAACTGCGCACGGAGAAGCCTTGGCAAGGCGACAGAGGACCCGGGTTCGATTCCCGGCACCTCCACCAGAAGTGCCCTACTGGAACCACGGTCCGCAAAGACCGAAGCCAGGAGGTCACGAACAGTTTGATCAGCAGAGGCCGTTGCCCCATCAGGGCGACGGCCTCTGCTGCGTTCTCCGGCCGAGTCGGTTCGCGCGTGGGGTGGAGGGCCGCTAGTGGCGCGCCATGCTGTCTCAGCGGCGTTCAGGGCGTCAAACGGCTGCGCTAGATCCTGACCAGCCACGGTCACCCGACAGTCTTCGTCGCAGTCCAGGTAGAGCTTGGTGAAGATCGCTTTGAGCACGATGCTCTTGGTCGCATCGTCTTGCACGGTCGTGTACAGCACCTCCGGCCGAGCCAGAACCTCCAGCCCGAGCTTGACCACCTCGTGCCCGGCATCCAGCGCGGTCGCAGTGTCGGCAAGTTGCCGTTCCACTCCCTCGCACTCGCGTCGCAGTGCCTGCATCCGAGCGCTCAGCTTGTCCTTCGGCCACTCAGGCTCGCCGACCAGCTCCAGCAGGGCGTCTGACCTTCGTTCGAGCTCTTTAAGACGTGCTGTCAAAGAGCGTCGAACTCGCTCATTGGTGCCAAGATCGTCCTTCAGGGTCGCGTTGATCTCCCCGGCTACAACTTCATTGAATCCCTCATCCGTGGTGATAAAGCGCAAACATTGGGCAATTGCGCTCTCAACTCCCGTTCGACCCTCGATTCGCAAGTACGGGAGGTCGCAGGACTTCTTCTGACGGCCCATGCACAGGTAGTAGAAGAAAATGCCGCCATTGCCACTTGCGCGAGCAATTATGAGGCGCTTGCCGCAACGATTACACCAAAGCTGCCCCTTGGCATGATGCTTGTGAACCCTGTTACGGGTACCGCCGCCACGCTCGGCGCGAATCACGCGTTGGACGCGATCGAACAGCTCTTCGGACACGATGGCAGGATGGCGGCCCTTGTATTCGGTCCCGTCGCTGGATTTCACGTATCCACAGTAGTAGCGGTTGGTGAGAATCTTGCCGATCGAGCCGATTGAAATCGGCATGGGTGCGGGGTAACGCTTCGTCGGACGACTGCGAAGACCTCGCTCCATCATGATCTCTTCGATCGCCTCGTACGTGTACTTTCCCGTTGCGTACAGCTCGAACATTTGACGTATCAGTGGCGCACGCTCATCATCAAGTACAACGTCTGCGACGTTGCGCCCTTCGATCTCAATCCGCACATTGGTATAGCCGATGTTTGCACGATTGACGGTTCCACCCTTCTTCACCTTCTCACCCATCTTGTATTTGATGTCTATCGCGTCGCGGCGGATGCGGTACTCGTCTACGTAGTTCATGATCCCCTCAATCATGTCCGACTCTGGAGAGTCATCAAGATTGAGGACGGTCGAGATAAGCCGCGCCCCGCACTTCTGGAACTCCTTCTTCACAATGGCGGCGTCACCTGCGTTGCGGAAAGCTCGGTTGAACTGGTAGACGATCACATAGTCAACATCCTTCCTGGTCTTGATGCGTCGTCGCATGTCTTGGAAGGCAACGCGCTTGTCGAGTTCTTTAGCAGACTTGCCCGGCTCGATGTACTCATCAACGACAATCGCACCCAGTTCCTTGGCGCGCTGTACGCAAGCCTTGCGTTGGGCAGGTAGCGACAGACCTTCTGGGTCGTAGTCAGTGTTGACCTGCCCTTGGCTCGAAACGCGCAGGTAAAGAACCGCGCGCCGTGTCTTCTCGGGCTTCACCCTCGTATCCCGCATAGTTCCCCTCCAATGTTTTAACTAAAGCGCTAGATCGGCCTCGACGTGGCGAGCCAAGTGTGCTGCCATCTCTTGCGAGCAGCCGTATTTGACGGTCAGATACTCTTGCAACTCCGGCAGCGAGCGTCCGGTGACAAGTCCGAGTTCTGCGAACAGTTCCATTAGGTCGGCATCGAGCGCCTTGGCCACCTTGATAAGAACTGCCGCAGTTGGAACGGTCGGGCCGTTTTCGATTCGACTCAGGGTTGAACTGGCTATGCCGGCTTTAGCGGCCAGGTCTTGTTGTTCTAGGTTTGCGGCTATCCGCTTGCGGCGAACAAAGTCACCGATAATGTTGGATTTCTGATCCATGTGTACGTCCCTCAAAAAGCTAGTACCGAAAGTATTACACACCATTTGTGCAATTGCAATGCGAGTTAGGAGTGGAGTTGACCTATTACGTAGGTTGCCAGTTGCGATTGCGGAACGGACTCAAACTGCATGGCTGTGGACGCGTAACGCACGATCTCGCGCGAGATCTCCTCGGTACGCTTCAAATCAGGCGAACCGAACACCACCGTTGGCAGCAAGCCGTCTGGCGGCCGTTGTCCGCTCTGACCGAACCGCTCAAACGTAACCAACTTGTTGCGAATTCGCGTGAGGCTTTCAGTGCCCTGGTCTATCTCAATCCACGTGCTTACTTCGTATCGGTCATCCTCGATCACGACGAATGCGTCGGGCCGCAGCCAGTTCCCAAGGCCATCCGGCCACCAACAGTATGGCTCGACCTGGAAGGTTCGGATTAGCGCACCAGTACGACGTGAAGCCTCCGTTAGCGATACCAGTGCTTCACTCACTGCAAGCGCGTGCGAGAGAAATGCTGGACCAGGAGAGTGTGGAGAACGAGCCCGGCTGGTGCGAGTATTGCCATTGAGGAAGTCTGCCATCCGTTGTCCGGACTTTCCCAAAACATAGATAAGGCCGCTGGACCCAGCTCTAACACCTCCAATACGTCGGTCAAGTGTGGAAATGAGATCAAGGTGGGACAGACGGTTAAGTACTCGCCGTCGAATGTGTGCACGGTTAGCGATCGGGTGGTTGGAGAAGATCAGACGCTCTAGCTGTTGGCCGGTGAGCACCCTGGCTTGGTGGAGTGCGTTAACGATCTCCTTGTCCCGATCGCTCAAGCGGTCTGCGAGAGCTGACATCCGCGCCCAGGTCACCCGGCCGCCAGTCATGACAACCTCCGAAGGAGGGTGTAAGTCGTTGGCAGTGCCGACGCCATGAGTCGTCCTGACCTCGGCAGATGGCCAGTCGTACTCGACGCGATCGGACAACCGACCGAACGCCTGTTGGTGATCATGACTGACCACCCTTGGCTCGTCGGTTGCTCCGCTTGGTGCCGTCGGCTGCTATCCGAGCCCCTAGCTCAGCTTCGACGGTGGTCACATCATGGGCATAGGTCGCCTGGCTGCGAGCCACCACGTCATCAGTGCTCCCCAGGGGCAGAACTGGCGGATAAGTCGAGCCAGTTACCGGCCCAAGCGTTGAACCGCCAACACAAGGGCGAATGGCCACCTCATGAGCACCGAGACCGTTCAAGTCGTCGGCGGTCAAGGGTGCGAACCGCGGAGCAAGAGAACGAGCGTCATCGTGTTCAACTTGGAAAGTGATCTGCGTGCGAGCCGTTCCGAGCACCGCGGCTTTCAAGTCAGGTGGGAGCTGACCGAGGTACTGGTGAGCCAACACCATCCCGAGCCCGAGTCCACGAGACTGCGCAAGCATGTCGGCTAGGTCGATAGGAAGCCGCATCACCTCCTGGAACTCGTCGCAGTAGAGCCAGGCTGGTCGACGCGAACGCGGTGGAGCGTCGGCTCTCGCCAGTGTCGCAGACCAAACGCCCGCCATCAGCAAGGAGCCCACCAGGCTGGTCGTTTCCGCGCCGAGCAAGCCCTTCTTGAGCGGCACCAACACGATCTTGCGCTTAGTGAAGACCTCGGAGAGATCGACACCTTCACTCTGTCCGAGGGTTAAGCGAAGCGGCGTGGACAACACGAAACTTCGGAGCTTGTTCAGGACCGGCGAGATGATCGCGGTACGTTCGGCCACGCCGAGGTTGTTGTACCACGCCCAGAAGGTCCTTAGCGGCGGCGCCATCGGCTGGCGGAGCACGAACGATCTGAACTGGTCGTTGGTCAGCAGCTCGGGCAGGTCGATCATGGTCAGTCGTGAGTCGTTGACGCCATGAGCGTTCACAAGCGTCAGCAGGCTAGCCCGCAGAACATCGGCTGTCCGGTTGCCCCAACTTGCGTGGTACACCGAGTGCAGCACCGACAGGATGTGCTCCGCCGCCAGCTCGCGTCCACGCTGTCCGCTCCCGCTGGTTAGAGGGTTGAACCCTACGACGCGATCTGTGCGTGTCGGGTCGACCAGGACGACGTCATCGCGGCGATGTTCGGGCACGCGATCTAGCAAGTCGTACACGAGGTCGCCACGAGCGTCGATAACCACCAGGCCGTCACCAGCCACCATGTCCTGATAGATCATGTTCTGAAGCAAGGTGCTCTTGCCCGTCCCTGTTGGCCCCAAAGCCCAGACGTGGCGCAGACGATCGCTACGTAGCAGCGCCAATGAGCGACTGCTTCCGGGGTAGTTGCTCTCAGCCACTACTTGGCCCCGTTGCGCCATCCAGCTTGGTGCTGGAAGAACACGTGCCACACCCCCGGCTATCCCTGGCAGTCGCAAGCCTTCGCTGGCCATGCCCACGAGGCCAGCGGCTTCGTCCGTGTTCAGACTCATCCAGTTCAACACTGGGACGCGGCAACGGCTCAAACGATCGCAAACCAAGGGCGAGAGTGCGGACCAGCGGCTCAGCAACCGGACACCTGACGTGTCCATGCCGGCGAAGGCTGGCCAGAGCCGTAAGTACAGCTTGCGAGCTGCGGGCTTGCTGCTGGCTTGGACTCCAACGCGTAGGCTGGCCAAGAGCAACGGTGTCTTGAGTTTCAGCTTCTCGTCGCGTACGTCGTCCGCTTCGAGTAGCACGCCCGTGTCCGGGAAGAGATGGCCATGCTCAACCTTGTTGCGCTTGCTTGGGCGACGGGACACGCCGCTAAAAATCCACTGGACGTAGATCCGTTGCCCGTCTTTGAGCGGTTGCAGTGCCGCAAGGATGTGCTGTGACGTTTCAGCGACACGGCTGGTGTCCAAGGGTTTCCTGTCGGCTGTCAGAACGGCCTCAGCGCCCAACACGAGCCTCGGTCGATTCGTCAAGTAGTCCGGGAGTTCCGTGACCCGGACCCCCGGAAGTGCAGCGTGGAGACTTGCCAAGATCGACTGCCGTAGTCGCTCAGGTACAAGCAGGGTGTGCGAGATGCTGCCTGATTGCGAACAAATCTCCAGAGCTATCGGGGTATTGGGTATGAGGTACCACCGCGGACTCTCGGTCATCACCTGCACTCGTGCGAGCCATCGGCTGACCTCGGACGTGGAAGTAGTGCCAGGGATGCGCAGCTGAAGTGCGACGATGTTGCGCTTCCAGCTATTGCCGTCGAACCATCGAGCGATCAAAGGCAGTGTTAGCACGAGGATGACGCCCCCGACGAGAAATATCCCGCTCATGGCCGCTTCTCCGGGGTGCTCTCTTGCACACTTTCGCCGAGTTGCTGTTGGCGCAGCTCCTTCTTCTTTAGCTCCCGCGCCAGTTGAATAATCGCTTGCGCTAGTAACGCCGCATCTAGGTCGTTGCGCCGTATACCGCGTGCAGTCACACGCCGATTTCTTCCCATACATACCTCCCTACGTTTGTTAGTCGAGCCCCCAATTCCGTGAATGAGGTTCAGAAGACACAAACGGAAGTTATAGTTGCAAGTGCGGAATCAATCAACAGTGGTGGTGATTTCTACTACACCGATTGGTTCATCGCTACCTCAAGGGTTACGCACTGTCGGTATAGCGTTTGTGGAATCGACAACATAGGCAAGCCAAGCGGGCGAGGTGGCGCCCCTGCAACCAACTCGCCCGCTCGATTTGATCGCTAGATGAGTGCTCGACGAGCCTCGCCAGCTCGCAGCTGACCCCGGTGCCGGTGCCACCAGTCAGCCCGCACCAACCGCCGAATCTCCGCCAGCTCGCTCACGCGGAGAGCCAGCTCGTTGTTCTCGGCAGCCTTGCCAACCATCTGCTTGCGCGTCTTCCGTCCCACAGGCATAGCTCTCCCCTCGCAGGAATTGCCGAATGAGCGCCCGATCGGGCAGAACAGATCTGACCAACTACGCCTTTGAGCGCAGCACCCGCCACGCCACGCCGACCACCAGCAACACCAACACCACCGGCCAGAACTTCATGGCGAGCACCCCCACCACCAACGCCACGAAGAACGGCAGGCACAGCAGCGCGAAAAAGAAGATCATGAGGAACCTCCTTGCAGTTACCGCGAACGTTTGCCGACGAACACCCAAACCAGCCCGCCAAGAATCAGCAGGGCCACGATGGGAGCAAGAGCAGGCATCACGATGCCAACCAACATGTCCCACCCCGCAGTCAGAACCGCCAACAGCCCCGCGGGCAATACCGGGTCCAAGATCGCTGCGATCAACCGCAGTACAATCCCAAGCCCGAGCAGCGCCGCAAAGACCGTCACTACCCGGCCAACGACCGGGCCCATACCGCCGTGCAAGGTGACCACCTCCTTTCTGCGGCAAAGCAGTCCGGTGAACTAGAAAAAGTTGATCACGAGCAGAGCGAGAACCACGATCAAGCCGATGAACCCGACGGCGAACGCCAAGCCATCCATTGGCACCTCCACCACCAAACACTTGTCCCGCAAACAGCGCGGGCAAGCTCGCTGATGCCGATGAGTCAACGGGACAATGCTGCGGCAAAGCCAGCACTTGATAGGTGAAAACCCATCCTTCAACTGTGTCTGCGCAGCTCAGGTCGCGCAGGTGGCAAGTGAACTGCCAAGTTGCCGAGGTTAAGCCTGGCCAGAATGACCCTCAGGGGTATGCATATCCGGGGCTTCAGGCTGCACACTTGGCGGGCGGTGTTCTACGTCAGCCTGCCCAGCAGGGGTGTTGAAGGTGGGGCCAAATATCCGCTCATACTCATCCGGGTCGCTGTAATGGTCGATACGGTGATCGAGATTATCAATTTCGCTCGGGTCTTCGGCGAGTTCGCGGGCCAGTGCTAGGCGCCGCTCATACTCATCCGGGTCGCTGTAATAATTGATGGGCCACGTCGGATGGTTTGGCCAATTTTCGGGTTCCTTTGGCGTTTCGGCCATGTGTTGTCCTTGTGTAACACTATCTTTTATAGCATTTCTGACTAGAAAAGTCGACACGCAAAGGTCGCGCCAGTGGTAGGCTGTGTGACCACGGATGGTGGAAAACTGGGAGTTGCCGCGTGAGCGACGATGAGTCCGGCAGAAAAGCTTTACCCCTTCGGGCGGCAATCGAAGAACTCGCCAAAGGGCGGGGCGTATGGCGCGGTGATCTCGCCGACGTTATGCGCCACGAACTGCGGGAACTGCGCAAGCTTTGGGGGATCCATCCTGACGCGGACGATGCAATTGTACGTACCGAGGTCGGCGTAAAGATCGAGAAGTTGATTGATCGGATTGTGGCCTTTGATGGCCGTTCAAAGAGGCCGTCCCCTGAGAGGACGGAGCGGCTTCGCCGTGTGGCCCGAGTTTGGTACAACGTTGACGTGGCGAATCGGCATCTGAAAAACAAGCCCTTAACCGAGCGGGTGGAATGGCTTGCGCTAGAAGCGAAGCCTGACGAGCGAGTTCCTGTCAGTAGTAGTACACGTGACATCGCAGCTGCCCGCGAACAGATGGTGGCGATGATTCTTGACGCGGCTGGTCGACTTGAGTCGCAGGGAGCCTCAGCCGCTGCCGATGTAGAAGAACGCACTGAGACCGCACCCTCGCAGCCTCTTCCTCGTACTTATTGCAACCTCAAACTCGCCGGAAGCATCGCAGCCGTCCTCGCCATCGGCGTAGCCGGAACCGTCTACGCCCTGTCCAGCGACTCAGCCAGCAACGTAAACGGAAACCAACCACCCGGAGCATCGGCGAATCAGCGACCGGGCGAAGTCGTGCCACCCCAGCAACCCGCGCCGCTCAAGGTCATGTCCGTCGCCTACGTGCAGGGGATGCGCCAAGGCCCCACCTACGCCTTCGCCAAGCCACTCAACCTCGCTGACTCCGACCTCGCCACCATCAGCAGCTTGCAGACGGACCCAACGCAGTACGCGGCCTGGATGTACAAGCACGGTGGCGTCGCCTCCAACGAGGCCCAAGTACAGGTTGTGCTCAACAACCCGCTCACCGTGCCGGTCGTCATCACCGACATCGTGGTCAAGAAGGAGTGCCGCGAACCCCTGACCGGTGCGCTCATATACTCACCACCAGCCGGACAGAACGAAGCCCTTCAGATCATCTTCAATCTGGACGACCCAGTGACAGTCGCTCACGGCTTCGAGGGTGGCGAAGATCGCGGTCCCTACTTCGGCGGAACGAACGCCAAGACCATCACCATCTCGCCGAACAACCCCATGACCTTGGCGCTCCACGCCGTCACCAGGAAGCAGTACTGCGAGTTCTCCTACACCTTTCGTGCCGCGCCTGCTGACGGCGCTCCCACCACCGTCCCCGTGAACGACAACGGCAAGCCCTTCGCAGTGACGGTGACCGGGGAGACTGGTGAAGATGGCAAACCAGTGACCTTCGCGTCCTACAAGGAGGTCTACGGCGGAGGTGTCGCCAGTCCGACCGGTGATAACCAGTTCCGCAAGGTCGACCCGGCGACGTATCGGGGTTACTGATCGCCTTCACAGTGAACCCGAGGCAGCACCCCCGTCGGCCAGTCGTCCCCCGGTTGCACGGCCGCCAGGCCGTGCGGTTCAGTGTCGTCCACCGACCAGTTCAGCCGCAGCGCCCGACCACTGCGTGCCGCTCGTTCCAACAGCACCGCCACAGTCAAGACGTGGCCGTGCTCGCCACCCTCGTGCTTGCTCACCGCGGCTTGAGCCTTCTTCCGGTCATTTCGCATGTCGAGCAGGACCAACAGCACGACTACAGACACCACGGTCACGACGACGGCTAGGACCAGCACCCCGGTTGCGGTCCGGCTCACCCGGGCACCTGCCGGATGAGCCCCACTGATTCCTCAGCCCCGAGCACCCGCTGGATGAGTCCATCGACCACGCGCTCGAAGTGCCGAACGGTGCCGAGGTCGCAGGCGTAGTGCAGCGCCAACCGGCTCGGCTCCACGACCACCGGCCTCGTGCCGTGCACCAGTTGGAAGGGCGAGATCGGCGGCAATTCGACCTTGGCCGGGATGACCCGCACCTCGACGTTGTCCCGTGTCGCCAGCTCCAGCAGGAAGCTCCGTTGGTCATCCATGACCGCATCGCTGCCGATCCGGCGGCTGAGCACGTGCTCGCTGGTGAGCCACCGCAGCATGAGCGGGTTGTGGTCGTGGAGGAGAGGTGCTTGACGCTGTTCCCGGCTTCGGTTCTGCCGGTCGTTGTCCAGCTTGGTGAGTGCGGCGGCGTACATCTGGGTTTGCAGGTGGGGCGGTATCAGCCAGGGGTCGAACACCGTGACTTGCTCGGCGAAGGCTTCGAGCCCAACCACCAGCTCGGCGTCGCGCGGGCCGGTCCCTGAGGTTGCGTCCAGTTCTGGGGACTTGCGGCGGGCTGTCGTCAGCAAGGCGTTGAGTCGCGGGAACCACTCGGTTCGGTGCAACCGGCTGAGTAGTACTTCGAGCGCTGGTCGGCTGAACAGGCTGGAGCCAGCGAGAGCAGCGGATACGGCTGGCCTAGTGACTCCGAGCCATTCCGCGATGGTCTGGTGTGTCACCCCGGATTCGGTGACGAAGTGTTCCAGCTCGAAGCACAGCAGCCGTCGGGCGACCGAGGGCGCCAGAGAGATTCGGGGGCGCTTACGCAGGGAATGAGCCCCGTGCTCGGGGGCTTCCAGAGCCGTCACCGGGTGGTCCTTCGCCGATGGGCCGTGGTCGAAGCACCCGGCAACTCCTCGCTGTAGCGAGGGGAGGCGGCTCGCCGAGCGGCCCGTCCCGGCTCGGCGTCATTCTCGGTTTCCTTGCAGCGCAAGCGGTACTGCTCCAGGCAGTCCAGCAAGGACCCATGCAGCTCGTGGTACCAACTCTCCGCCACCACGGACCAGTACGCCTCAGGACCACGCCCGTAGGCGGTCTCCAGCGCAGCGACGTACGCCTCGTAGTACGCGAGGTGCTCCAAGTCGCCAGCATCGCGATACGGAGCGAACCGCATGAAGTGCGCAACGAGGTCGTGCACGTTTGCGGTTGGCGACCACGGCAGCACCATCCAGTGATCAGGATTTCGCAGCGACCGAACTCCGGTCTGCGACTTGCCGTTCACTCCGTCCACAACGCACCCGCCCGAATGACCATGCTCGGGCCACCCGGCTCGCCCAGCAGATGGAACCGCCACCCGTGTTCGCGGAGCACAACCAACTCCGCCAGCTCCGGGAAGCGCCTCAGCGCTTCCTCCTGTGTGATGGACCGCTGCACCATCCCCACCGTCTCCCTGTTCGCCTCCAACTGGGCAGCACACCGAACGCCGCGAGCGTCATGCGCTGACAGGGGAAGTCGTCGTGGTCTCAGCGCGTTTGCTCCCGGCGTCCGGGTGCCTGACTAGCAGCTTTCTGTGGTTCACTGGTTGCCGTCGATCGGTCACAGCGGGTTGTGAAGGACTGTTAAGGGGCAACGGCCGTGCCGGGGAACAAGGAGCTGGGAGCGGTTCTGCGGGAGCTCCGCAAGTCCCGCAAGCTGACCTTGGCGACGGTTGCACGTCGAGCTGGTTGCGCTGAAGCCCTGGTCTCGTATGTAGAGTCCGGCAACCGTCAGCTCCACCCTTGGCTAGCCGCCAAGCTCGATGAGATCTACGGAACCGGCGGTGTGGTGGCCGCGTTGCTACGCGGCACAAACCCCGAGACGAATAGTCGTAGCGTTTTCGGGGTATCTAACACAGACACGCTGATCGTGGAGCTGCCCGAAGGAGGTGCTTCGATGCCGCTATCTCGCCGGGAGTTGCTGGCCGCGCTCGGTGTCGGCATCACGGGCGGCCTGTTGCATGGACAGTTTGAGCGAGAGCTAGACAAGGTGCAGTTGGATGGCGACACTTTGCAGAGATTCGACGACGCTTACGTTGGATTCCAAACCGCGGCTCGAACCTTGCCCCCATCTCAACTCATGGATGGCCTCATCGGAAACGTTGCTGTGCTGGATGGTTTGCGTCGCCGTGCCCCCTTGGCGGAACGGCCACGGTACAGCCATATGCAAGCTCGGTATGCTGAATCGCTGAGCTGGCTCAGCGAAGAAGCGGGCGACATTGCTGGGGCGATGTACTGGATCGACCGCGCCACTCAGTGGGGACAGGCTGCCAACTGGCAAGCTATGACCGCCTACAGTTTCGTTCGTCGGTCCATGATGGTCGTGAGCTTCTCGGGCGACGGTATGCGTGCAGTCGACAATGCCCAAGCTGTCTTTGCGATGCCACGTTCCTCGCCGCGGATGCGTGGCTTGGCCGCTAAGCAAATGGCCTTTGGTCATGCCCTGGCGGGTGATGAATTAGCCAGCAACCTTGCCCTTGATGACGCCATGACTCTGCTCTCCAAGCCAATGCGTGAAGATGACGCGATTCTTGGGCAGCGCAGCGTCGTTAATGATGACCTGTTCGCCATCTTCCGTGCCACTTGCGACATTTACTTGGGCCGTGGTGAGCGCGTTGTGCCAGTGCTCGAACCGCGCTTGTCGTCGCTGTCGGCATCGTCTGTTCGGACGGCAACCATCACGAGAGCCAAACTCGCTCGTGCCTACGCCAATGCTGGTCAGCCGGAGGAAGCGGCTAGCCTCTCATTGGCGGCACTAGACGATATCGACCGCATTGGTTCGCTCTCGGCTCGCAGTGAACTCAAGCGAGCCCTGCCCGTGCTGAGCAACTGGCACGGCCGCGAGGATATCCAGATGGTCATGCAGCGACTCAAGCCGAGCGTTTGAGTTCTCGCACTTCCAGCGCCACCTCGTGGATCTCGCCATCTGAGGTCTTCGCGACGTGGTACGCACCGGCCTTTGAGCGATCTGAGATGGCAGCAATAAGGTCGGTGCCCTCAAAATGCAAGCCTGCGCCCGCATCGGTGGCATATCCGTCTGGCAGTTCGCCGTTCTTGATACTTGCGTGGAACAACTCGCGCCGGTCGCCGTAGTGCACGGCATTCGAGAACGGCAACAGTCCTAGGCCATCTGCATACGCTTGCACTTCTCCAAACGAGTCAGTCGTTCCACCAGTGAACCAGCACAACGAACCGGCCGACTCGCCACCGAGTATGACGCCTGACTTCCAACACTCCCGCAGGATTTGGTCGAGCCCATGTATACGCCACACGGCGAGAAGATTGGCCACACTACCCCGGTCGACCCAAATGACATCTTGGCTGTGCAGATGCGCCGACACTTCCGCGACGTTGGGCTTGTCGAACAGCGCCACGTGGCTTGTTTGAACCGCGGAGTCCGCAAATGCAGTGTAGAAGGCATCGATGCTGACTTGCTTGTCGCCTGTGCCGGTACTGATGAAGCACAGTCGAGGCGATTTCGTCTCGGCAAGGTCAAAGGCATATTTGAACACCGGCGACGGTTGCCACGGCTCTCGGGCCCGATTGAATCCCATAGAAGTTGCCAAGATTGTCGGTCGCTTCGCTGGCACCTATCCGCCTCCCGATCCGGTACTTCGAGGCCGAAAGGGTAGTCCATGTGCCGGTCAAAGGGCCACCTGAACCCATCGCGACTGCTGATCGCCTTGTTGCAGAAGCGACATGTCGATACAATGCACTGATGGAACTCTACTTCTCGGAGTACTACGGCATAGATGTCGCAACGCTGGAAAGATACGGCGCATTCGATATAAGCGTCGTGACGGATATGCCACTCTTTGTTGATCCGTTTCTCCTTTTTAACAGCGAGAAGTCAGAGTACCAAGACTTGCACGACAAGATTATCGACTATCTCGTATTCCTGAAGGAAAAAGCCGCCGGAAGTCTTGACCCCGGCCTGATTCGCAACTGGTACCGCTTCAAGGAAGTCAAGCAGAATTGGCTGGGATTTACGTTGCTCGGCAATGGCGGTCATGCGCTAGGTGACAAGTTTGCCCACGCCTTGCATGGTTCCCTGGGAACTATTCTCACAAACTTTGGCGAGGAACAGATCACGGCAGGTAGTCACCTTGAGAAACTTTGCCTGATACGGAATGGAGTTGGAAGGGACTGCATCAGCGACTTTACCACCAACCTCATCAAAGAGTATCTTCTCGAATACACTCAGACGTTCGCGCGAAGCCATTTGAAGCCGGAGCATTGTCGTGAGTTTTCAGTAACGCGGGCAAGATTTAACTACAAGACGGAGACGTGGGAGACTCGTAAGTATTACCTGCCGATGCTCCATGATGACTTCGTCATATTAACGCCGACCGACATGTTGACCCGCGACGAAACGTGGATCAGTCAGTCGGATATGATCCGCAAATTCGACTATCTCCCTGCTGCCGTGCCGAACGACCAACTTCGTGCTCAGATCAACAACTACTTTCGATCCATACTACCTAAGCGCGCAGATGCTAAGCAGAAAGCAGAAGCGGCTCAGAAGACGATCCTAAAGTTTCCCGAGCTAATTGACCGCTATATTCGAATTAAAGAGGACGACGGAGAAGGCGCTCAGGCGGTTAGTCAAAAGAAGGTTGATGACACGCGAGCCGTGCTAGTCGAGCAAGTGAAGCGTGCCCTAGTCGATTTGCAGAGCAGGACGGATTTTTACGAGCGTTCGTGGACAAGCTATGAAGAATCGCTCGCTCGCGTTCATGTGTTTAAGCACTACGTGGAAAACTGCGATGGATATCGCGTGATCAATAGGGCTGGCAAACCATTTTCTCAAGAGTCTGAGGTCCAGATCTTCTTCGGCATCCTATGGTGCGGGAGCGACTTTGATGCGAATCGTGAAGTCAACAATGGGCGTGGTCCGGTGGACTTCAAGGTTAGTTACGGCGCGAAGGATAAGTCACTCATCGAGTTTAAGCTGGGCAGTAATTCGAGCTTGAAGCGGAACCTTGAAAATCAGGTGAAGATCTATGAGGCCGCCAACGGTGTCCGCAAATCGGTTAAAGTAATCGTTTGCTACACCAAGAGTCACGTATTGCGAGTGAAGAAGATTTTGAAAGAGCTTGACCTTGTTAACGAAGAATCCGTCGTGGTAATTGACGCGCGAAGCGACAACAAGCCGTCGGCTTCTAAAGTGTAGAATCTGGAACGGAGGAAGCCCGCCTCCGCGTGTTGAGGCAGGCCTGTCCTTGTCATTGGATTGAATACGGCGAAAATGGCTTAGCGAGACGAACGCGGCCTTGCGGCGCCATGTTTGGCGAGGATTCTCCGCACACTACGTGCCACGATGCCGAATTTTTCGGCCAGAACTTTCTGAGCCGTGCCGTTCAGATACTCAGAGACGATGAACAGCTCATCTTCCTTGCTCAGCCTGTCGACCAAGCGATGCTCAGCACGCTTGCGCGGCTGGTTCTTGGCATCGGTGACTGTCAAGAGGTATCGCGGGGCGTTGTCACTAGTCGCAAGCTCGATCATCCCCAGCGTGTACCGCATGTTGACCAGGAGGTCAGGTTGGTTCGAGTAGTAGCGCAGTACCTCCACAGGCTCAGGCGACCCGTGTCCGCGGAAAGCGCGGACCGGGTCGCCTGTTGCTGTTGTGGGGCCGAGCCCCCACACCCCCACGGTGCGGCACGCTCCGACCCAGCGGGGTACCGCGGGCAGATATATGTCGTGTAATCTGATGATGTGACATATGAATCCCCGAACCCGATCGGGCGGGTGTCGGTGATCAGCACCGGGCGGGTGGCGATCCGGCCCGAGCACGTGGGGCCGACGTGGAAGCCGTTGCCGTTGTGGCTGTTCACGTCGCGGCGGTGGACCGAGCCGCGGCCGATCAACGTGTACGTGGTCGAGCACCGGGACGGGCTGGTGGTGTTCGACGCGGGGCAGGACCGGGCGTCGGTCACCGATCCCGGGTACTTCCCGGGCGGGTTCACCGGGTTGATCTACAAGCGGCTGGCGAAGTTCGACATCGCGCCGGACCAGACGTTGTCGGCTGGGTTGGCGGCGTTGGGGCATCGGGCCGGCGACGTGCACAGCGCGGTGATCTCGCACCTCCACCAGGACCACATCGGCGGGCTGGGCGAGCTGCGCGGCGCGAACATCCTGGTCAGCGCGCAGGAGTGGGGCGCGTTCACCAAGGCCAGGCCGGAGGAGCGCGGGTACCTCAAGTCGCACATCGATCTGCCCGGCCTCCGGTGGCAGCACGTCGAACCGGAACCGCTCGGCGATCCGGGCATCGCGCCGTTCACCCGCGGGCACGACCTGTTCGGCGACGGCAGCCTCGTGCTGCTGCCCACGCCCGGTCACACGCCCGGGTCGCAGTCGATGCTGGTCCGCAGGCCCGGGCACGCCCCGCTGCTGCTGGTCGGCGACCTCACCTACGACGTCGACCTGCTGACGGCCGGGTCGGTCCCCGGCGTCGGCTCGAAGCGGCAGCTGCGCACCGCGACCTCCATGGTCAACGCCCTCCGCGCGACCCTCCCCGGCCTGGTCGTCCTCGCCGCCCACGACCCGAACGCCGCCGACCGACTGCACGCGGCGCAGACCAACGGAGCCGGCCATCCGCACGGCTGAAGAACTCCGCTACCTGGTCCTGGCCGTCCAACGCGAGGGCAACCGCGTCCTCGCCGCGGGCCTGCGCCCCCTCGGCCTCACCCCGTCCCAGGCCGAGGTGGTCCGCGTCCTGCGCGACTACCAACCCCTCACCCTCAGCGGCCTCGGTGAACTCCTGATCTGCGAACACGGCACCAACCCCAGCCGCCTGGTCGACCGCCTGGTCTCCGCGGGCCTGGTCCACCGCGACCCGCACCCCGACGACCGCCGCCAGGTGATCCTCACCCTGACCGACACCGGCCAGTCCAAGGCCGACGAGGTCATCGCGGTGGAGAACCAGGTGTACGAAGCCCTGGACGCCCTCACCGCCGACCACCCCGTCCAACAAACCTTGCGGACGCTCCGCGCCCTCGCCGACGCTTTCCCCGTCGCCGATGCCCTTCGGCTGCGTCATGGACGAAGCTGATCCACACCCCAGAGGAAGGAAACTATGCGCAGCGACGAGATGCAGCGGTTGGACGTCCTGGTCGGCTCCTGGCGGACGACGATGCGGAACGCCTGGTTCCTGGAGCCCGCAAGCCTCGAGGTGCCGGGGACGGCGACCGGGGAGTGGCTGGGGGACGCGTTCGTGGTGTTCCGGTGGACGATGGCGGGCGACGTCGGGAAGGCGACGTCCGAGATGGTGCTGGTGCTCGGCCGCAGCGACCCCAACGACGCCTACACCGCGCTCTACCACGACGAACGCGGCGTGTGCCGGGTCTACGGGATGGCGTTCGAGGACGGGCGGTGGGTGTTGAGCCGCGAGGACCCCGACATGTTCCAGCGCTTCGTCGCCGAGGTCGCCCCCGGGCGGATCTCGGGCCGCTGGGAGGCGTCCGAGGACCAGGGGCGACGTGGCGGAAGGACTTCGACCTCGTCTTCGAGCGGGACTGATCAGACGACGGCGGTGATCTCGACCTCCAGGAGCGCGTCCGGGAGGAACAGGCGCGAGACCTCGACCGTCGTGCTCGTCGGGGGCGGGCCGGTGAAGAAGCGGCGGCGGACGGCGGCGTACTCGGCCAGCAGCGACAGGTCCGTCAGGTAGGTGCGGACGTTGACCACGTCGGCGAAGCCCGCGCCGCGGTCGGCGAGGAGGGCTTCGACGGCGGTGAAGATGGCGGTCGCCTGGGCGGTCATGTCGCCGGGGCCGACGACGGCGCCGTCGTGGTCGAGGGCGACCTGGCCGGACAGGACCAGCAGCCGGGCCGCGCCGAGGTCGATCTCCGCGAGGTTGGCGTAGCGGTCGGCGAAGGGCGCGGGGGTCGTGGGCGGGTTGTGCAGGGTCAGCATGGGGTCCTCGTCAGGGCGCTGAGTTCGGCGTCGGGGGTGCGGGTGGCGAGGGCGGACAGGGCCGCCGTGGTCAGGGGCGGGGTGGTCGGGTGGAGGGCCGCGGCCAGGGCCAGGTCCTTCGCGGCCTGGGCGACGGTGAAGTGGGCGGCGGTGTCGCGGGCCCGGTGGACCGCGCCCGCCAGGGGGCCGCGGGTGAGGAGGTCGAGGGTCCACTCGCGGTCCAGGCCGGTGGCCCCGGCCAGGGCGACGGCCTCGCCGAGGACGGCCATCCCCGCGATCAGCGCGGTGTTGGCGACGAGCTTGGCCGCCGCGCCCGAGCCGGGACCGCCGCAGCGGATCACCTCGCCGAGGGCGGACAGCACCGGGGCCGCCCGGTCCACGTGCTCCGGGTGTCCGCCCGCCAGGACGACCAGATCCCCTGACGCGGCGCGGGAAACGCTGCCCAGGACGGGCGCGTCGACGACGGCCGTGCCCGCGGGCAGGCGTCGGGTCAAGTCGGCCAGGGCGGTCGGGCCGATGGTGGACATCTCGACCAGGCAGGCCGACGCGGGCACGGCCGCGCTCAGGACGACCTCCGACACCGCGGCCAGGTCGGACAGGACGGTGATCACGACGTCGGCGTGCGCGGCGGCGGCGGCCGGGGAGTCGGCGGCGCGGGCGCCGAGGGCGAGCAGGCGGGCGGCCTTGGTCGGGGTCCGGTTCCACACCACGACGTCGTGACCGGTGGTGCGGAGGCGGGCCGCCATCGGCTCGCCCATGCGGCCGAGGCCGAGGAAAGCGACAAGCATGCCGTCGACGCTATGGTCGGGGGCAGCCATGCAACAAGCGAAGGTCTCGCATGAGTGGCATGTCCGGAACGCATGGGAGGTCGCGGTGAACGTCGCGTGGTTGGAGGTGTTCCGGGAGGTCGCGGCGCGCGGGTCGTTCACCGCGGCGGCGGGCGTCCTCGGGTACACGCAGTCGGCGGTGTCGCGGCAGGTCGCGGCGCTGGAGGCCGAGGTCGGGTCCGTCCTGTTCGAACGGGAGGCGCGCGGCGTCCGGCTCACCGAGGCGGGCCGGTGCCTGGTCGAGCACGCCGAGGCGGTCCTGAACCGGGTCGCCCTGGCCCGCCGCGACCTCGACGCGCTGCGCGGCGTGGCGGGCGGACGCCTGCGGATCGGGGCGTTCCCCACCGCCACGACGGTGCTCGTCCCACGGGCCGTCGCGCTGTTCCACGAACGCCACCCGGACGTCGCGCTGTCCCTGGCGGAGGGCCTGACGCCCGCGCTCGCCGACCGCGTCCGCGAAGGGGATCTCGACCTCGCGCTGGTGACCGACGAACCCGCGGGCCTCGTCGTCCGGCACCTGGTCGACGACCCGCTGCTGGTCGCCATCCCGCGCGGCCACCGCCTCGCCGCCCGCCGGACGGTCCGGTTGTCGGAGCTGGCCGACGAGGCGTGGATCGCGGGGTCGTCGACGCTGTCCGACACGCTGATCGGGCTGTGCCTGCGATCCGGGTTCGCGCCGCGGGTGCGGTACGAGGTGCGGGAGTGGTCGGCCAAGCACGGACTGGTCGCGGCCGGGTTGGGCGTCACGATGGTGTCCGGGCTCGCGTCGGGCGCGGCGCGGGCCGACATCCTCATCAAACGCCTGCACCCCGACGACGTCCCGGTCCGCCCCGTCTACGCGGCGACCCGCCGCGCCGAGCCACCCGCGGCCGTGCAGGCGTTCCTCGACGTCCTCGACACCGTCCTGGACGAGATGCGCGGGGAACTCGCCGAGCTGGCGGGTGCGCGCTACTCGCAGCCGATGCCGTCGTCGTCGCGGTCCAGGCCGTAGATGTCGGAGCCGATGACGCGGACCGGGCCCGCGACGTAGGCGGGGCCGTTGCCGCTGCCGCCCTCGCAGTCGACGTCGCTGGCGATGGGGACGCAGCCGGAGTAGTTCGGGTCGCAGTCGGACTCGGTGGTCTCCGGGGGCGGCGGTGGGGCGGGGGCGGGCTTGGGCGTGGTTGGCTTGGGCTTCGGCTTGGTGGTGGTCGTGGGCTTCGGGCGGGTCGTGGTGGGTTTCGTCGTGGTGGTGCGGATCGTGGTGGTCGTCGTCGGTGGGGCGACGGTGGTGGTCACCGTGATGACGGTGTTGTGGGCGGACGGGGTGTCCTCGCCGATGCTGGCGATGCCGGAGATCACGGCGACCATGCCGACGACGGCGCCCGCGAAGGCCAAGGGGACGCGGGACTTCTTCGGCGTCGGCGCGGGGGCGTACGCCGTGGGGTCGTAGGCCGGGACGGGGGTGAGGACGGGCCTGGGGGCCAGGGTGGGCGTCGGCACCGGCGGGGGACGGCGCGCGGCGGTGCGAGGGTGGCGCCCGCGGGGGCAGGTGGAGGGCGATCTGGAGGCCGCGGTCGCCCGACGAGATCGTGGCCTCGCAGCCCGGCCTGCCGTGGACGGCCATGACGGTCTCGACCAGCGACGCGTAGCGCTGGGTCATGGCGTGGGTCAGCTCGCCGACGCGGTCGCCGTCGAGGCGGACCTCGATGGCGCGCTGGCCCTTGTGCTTGCCCTTGGCGGCGGTGCACCATCCCAGCTCGACCGCGACGCGGCGGGGGTAGCCGTGGGTGACGGGGTAGCGGGCCAGGACGTGCTGGTGGTCCTCCTCGCGGGTCACGGTGACCTCGCGGGCGGGGTCCAGCATGTACAGACCGGCCGTGGAGTTCTCGAGCACGTCCGTTAATCGGGTGAACGACGCCGCTGTTATCCGCCGATCGGGTGAAGCGTCCTAATGTCGGGTCCATGGACATCCGCGCCGCGGCCCCGAGGACCTGCCCGCCCTCCTCGACCTCACCTGCCGCGTCTTCGAGCCCTTCTACGAGCGCTCCTTCCGCCCCGTCGCGGGCGAGGCCGTCTTCGCCAACCGCCACGGCGACTGGCGCGGTGACTACGAGCGCCTGCTCGCGAACGTCCACAACCCCGCGGAGGGCCGCTTCGCCGCCGTCGCCTGGGACGACGGCGCCATCGCGGGCTACGTCGGCTACGTCCTCCAGGCCGACCAGCACCACGGCGAGATCGAGATCCTCGCCGTCCCCGAGGGCGCCCGCCGCCGCGGCGTCGGCCGGGCCCTGGTCGACCACGCGGAAGCCGCGCTCAAGTCCGCGGGGTCCGGGTCGTCTCCATCGGCACCGGCGGCGACGACTTCCACGCCCCCGCCCGCGCGCTGTACGAGTCGCTCGGCTTCACGCCGTTCCCGACGGTCAGCTACACCAAGGAGATCTGAAAGCGACGAGGCCCGACCGCGGAAGGCGGTCGGGCCTCGTCCTAGAGCGTCAAACCCTCACAGGTCCCGGCACTGGTCGACCTTGGGGCCGACCACGGTGTTCGGGCGGCCGTCGTTCTCCGGCGCGGGGGTGTTGCCCGTGCAGGAGAGGGCCGGTGATGGTGTTCCCGGCGACGGTGACGCCGCCGGTGTTGTTGTACAGCGCGATCGGGCCGGTCACCTGGGTGTTCTCGATGACGACCGCGTCGGTGGCGCCGCTGATGGACAGCGAGCCGGTGACGCGGGTGTCGGTGAGGGTGACCGACTCGGGGCGGGTGGCCGCGACCGGGCCGGTGATGCGGGCGCCGGTGGCCTGCAGCGACGCGCCCGCGCGGACGACGACCGGGCCGACGACGGTGGCGCCGTCGAGGCAGGTCAGGCCGGACGACACGACGAGCGGGCCGACGTGGGTGCCGGTGATCGTCTTGTCGCAGACCGGCGCCGGGACGCCGATCGACGAGCGGGGCGCCGGGTCGGCGGTGATCGGCGAGTTGGCGGCGAAGTAGTCCACCAGCATCGTCAGGTCGTTGTTGCCGGTGGTGGCCGGGTTCGTGCCGCCCGCCAGGGTGCGGAAGTTGTCGCCGCCCGAGGCGAGGAACGAGTTCACCGTGACCCGGTACGTGGCGGCCGGGTCGATCGGCTTGTCGCTCAGCCACATGCCGGTGATCCGGGAGCCCGCCGGGTTCTCCGGCAGGTACATGTACCGGAAGCCCTTCGACACGCCCAGCCACAGCAGCGGGCGGGACGCGCCCGCGGGCTGCCACTGCTCCTCGAGCACCTGCTTGATCTGCGCGCCCGTGTACGACTTGGTGACCACGTCGTTCGCGAACGGCTGGACCGCGAACGCCTCCGCGTAGGTGACGACGCCGTCCGGGGCGTGGACGAGGTCGGCGCGCAGGCCGCCCGGGTTCATGAACGCGATCTGGGCGCCGCCGCGGCCCGCGGGCGCGGTGCCCGCGAGCTGGACGTCGGCGATGAAGTTGCCCAGCGCCGACTCCTTGCCGCGGTCCTCGTTGCCGGAGGCGGTGTACGCGCGGCGGATGTCGCCGGTGATCGAGCCGAGGGGCTGCTTGCCCAGCTCGGTCGCGCGGGCCTTGGCGTCGGCGACGAGCTTGGCGACGGCCGGGTTCTCCGGCACGCCCACGACGTCGACCAGGTTCGAGCCCGCGCCCACGACCTGCTTGGCGGCGGTGTCGACGGTCAGCGTCGCGCGGCCGACCAGCTCGCCGTAGTCGCCCGCCTGGACGACGGGGCGCTGCCCGTCGACGAACGCGTACGGCTGGTGGGTGTGGCCGCTGAAGATCGCGTCGACGTCGTCGCCGAGGGTCATGAACTTGCCGAAGACCTTGTCCGCCTTCAGCGCCTCCAGCGACCCGATGTTCTCGGTCGCCGCGCCCTCGTGCGCGAGCAGCACCACGACGTCGGCCTCGCCGTTGGCGGCGTCGCCGTCCTTGAGCTGACCGGCGACCAGCGCCGCCTCGGCGGCCGGGTCGCGGAAGGTGATGCCCTTGATGCCGTCCGGGCTGACCAGCGAACCGGTCTGCTCGGTCACCACGCCGACGATGCCGACCCGCACGCCGCCGACGGTCCGCACGTCGTACGCGGGCAGCGCGCGGACGTCACCGCGGTAGACGTTGGCGCCCAGGAACGGGAACTGCGAGCGCGGCACGACGCGGTCGGTCAGGTCGGCCATGCCCTTGTCGAACTCGTGGTTGCCGACCGCGGAGGCGTCGAGGCCCATGAGGTTCAGGGCGTCGAGGGTCGGGTTGTCGTTGTCGATCGCCGAGACGAACGTCGACGCGCCGATGTTGTCGCCCGCGGAGAGGAACAGCGTGTTCGGGTTCTCCGCGCGCAGCTTGTCGACCACGCCCGCGAGCTGCGCCGCGCCGCCGATGGGACGCCCGCTGGCGTCCTTGCCCGGCGACTCGAGCCTGCCGTGGAAGTCGTTGATCGACAGCAGCTGCAGCTCGACGGTGCCGGAGGTCTCCAGGCCGATGACCGACGGGTTGTGGTCGCTGGCCCGGTACGGGTTCGGCGCGTAGAACTCGGCGAGGCCGTCGTACTGGAACGCGTAGGACTCGTGCGCGTTGATCTCCCACACGGCCGCGCCGGTGACGACGTCGCGCAGGCCGGGGCCGACGAGGTCGTGGTCGAGCGAGCCGGACTCGCCGCCGAAGACGTAGGTGTGGTCGCCGGTGTCGTTGAGGTCGGTGTACCCGGCCTCGTAGAGCACCTGCATCGGGTCCTCGGCGGTGTAGGAGTTGAAGTCGCCGAGCAGGACCGGGTTCTCCAGGCCCGCCGCGAACTGGACCAGCGCCCGCGCCTGGCGGGTGCGGTCGCCGTTGTAGGCGCCCTGGCCGTCACCGGTGTCGACGTTGTCGCCGGTCGCGCCGCCCGCGCTCTTGGACTTGAGGTGGTTGGCGACCACGGTGAAGGTCAGCTTGTCGGCGCGGAAGGTCTGCGCGATCGGCTCGCGCGCGTTGAACCACACCGACTCGTCGTTGACCGACTTCGACGCGCCGACCGGGGTCACCGCGGCGGGCTTGAAGATGATCGCGTTGGTGATCACGTCCTGCTGCGTCGCCGCGGGCAGCTCGGCGGGGGTGCGGACGTAGTCCCACGTGCCCGCGCCCTCGGCGGTGTTCAGCGCCGCGACCAGGCGCTTGAGCGCCTTCTGCGGGTCGGCGGCGTCGAAGCGCACCGAGTTCTCGATCTCCTGCAGCGCCACGACCTCCGCGCCGAGCGCGGTGATCGCGGAGACGATCTTGGCCTCCTGCTTGGCCAAGCCCGCCTCGTCCTTCGCGCCGCGGCGTCGCCGCCGAAGTGGACGAAGTAGTTCAGCACGTTGAACGCCGCGACCTGGACGTCGCCGCCGACCGCGGCCGGGGCCGGGGTGCGCGGGTTGGCGGTCTTGAACGTGGTGCGCCCGATGGCGGGCGTGGCGGCGTCGATCGGCGCGGTGGGCTGGAGGCGCCACTCGTTGAAGCCGTAGGACAGCACGCTCGGCGCGAACGCCTCGACCGCGTCGCCGACGCGCAGCGGCGCGTCCGGGTAGACGTACGGGGGCAGCTTGCCCGCGTTGGCCAGGTTCTGGCTGGAGCCGTCGTCGACCAGCAGCCGGGCCGCCTTGTTGGCGTCGGCCATCGCCTGCGCCTCGGGGTGCCCGGGCGGTGCACGTCGGTCGGGATGCGGGCCGCGGCGGACCCGGCGGTCAGGGTGACCTCGCCGAAGCGGTTGGTGTTGTAGACCTCGGCGACGGTGTACGCGCCGATGGGGGCGACCAGCATCGACTCGGCGGACTCGCGGCCCGCGGCGTCGAGGGGCAGGGTCAGCGGCACCGCGGCGGGCAGCGGCGCGTCGTGCGCGCACACCTGCACGTTGGTCTTCGCGGTGCTGGTGATCTGGGTGAGGCCGAAGTACTCGCTGACCGCGCCGCGCACGCGCACCCGGTCGCCGACGGAGACGGCGGGGTGGTTGGCCGGGTTGCTGGTCAGGAACACGAACAGCGCGTCGGACGCGGTGCCCGCGGCGGGCGGCCGGTCGCCGGAGCCCGCAGTCTGCACGTACACGCCGTTGTAGCCGCCGGTGCGGTGGTCGGCGGTGACGACGCCCTCGACGGTGACGGTGGTGCCGACCAGCGGGGACGCGTCGCCGGTGCCCTGCACCTCGGCGATCGTGCGGTCGACGGGGAAGTCGCAGCCGACCGGGTCCGGGTCGGGGTCCGGGTCGCCCGCGGAGTTGCGCGCGCCGAAGGTGTGCGCGGCGGGGGCGCGCCAGGTGCCGTCGACCTTCTGCAGCGAGTGCCCGACCGGGCTCTCCGCGGCCTCGGCGACGCCGATGTCGGTGCCCGCGATGCCGTTCGCGGGGCCGCCGACGGCGGTGAAGGAGCCCTCGTAGGTCAGGAACTCCGCGACGGTGCCGTCCGGGCGGACGAGGGCGATGCCGTCCGGGGAGCCGTTCTGGATGCCGTTGGACGGGTACGTCTCGACGACCACGCCCGCCGCCGGGACGGTCCCGCTCAGGGCGCGGGTGTCGTACGCCGCGCCGCCGTTGCCGTTGTAGAGGACGATCTTCCAGCCGGAGAGGTCGAAGCCCTCGGGGGCGTCGATCTCGACGGCCTCACCGGTGTCGGTGCCCGCGTTGTCGTAGTGGATCTCACTGATCGTCGGTCCCGAGGCGTCGGCTAACGCCGGGACCACGCCCGCCGCGGCGGCGGTGGCGATCACGGCCACCCCGCGGCGAGACGGGCGCTTCTGCTGATGCGCATGGAAGGTGCCTCCAACGGCTGTCACGAGAACCGCCGCAGCCTAGGTGGCACTGGTGTCGGTGAAAAAGCGGTCAGGTGTACGAAAGGTCGCGAAAAAGCGTGCTTGGCCGAGTGAGATTCGCCCGAATGGTTGATCAGAGTGGGCTGTGTCACTACTGTGTGCCCACTACTCAGGTGCCCGGAGGCGGCGATGGTGCTCACCCGGTTGGTGTTGGTGGTGGTGGTCGTGGGCTCGCTGATGATCGCGTCGCCCCGGGCGGCGGGCGCGGTGCAGCTACTGACCGGGCTCTGATCCCCGCAGCGTCCGCACGTCCAGCAGCGTCCCCGCCTCGGTGTCGACGACGGCGAGCGCGGAGGTCTTGAGCGTCACCCGCTCGCCGGTCAGCTCGGCGACCGCGTCCTCCAGGTCGGGGTTGTGCGCGACGACCAGCACGTCGTCGAGCCCGGTCTCCAGCGCGGCGGCGACGATCTCGCGCGGCCCGGCGAAGTACAGGGCGGGCTCGACCCGGTGCCGCGGCGGCTCGGGCAGCTCCGCGGCGACCAGCGCCCAGGTCTGCCGGGCGCGGGTGGCGGGCGAGACCAGCGCGAGGTCGAACCCGGGCTGCCCGGCCAGCCAGCGGCCGACGGCGGGGGCGTCGCGGCGGCCGCGGTCGTTGAGCGGGCGCTGCTCGTCGGGCACGTCCTTGGGCCAGGCGGACTTGGCGTGGCGGAGGAGGACCAGTCGCATGACCGTGCTTTCGTCAGGGGCCGCTGATCCGTGAGGCCCTGCGCTCGGCCTGCAGCCGCGCGAACTCGCGCAGGACCATCACCAGGACCAGGACGTCGAACGCGGCGAACACCGGCAGCGCGATCGATCCGGTCCGCGCGGCGCGGGCGACCTCGAAGACGATGAACACCGCGAGCAGCACGGCCGCGATCGGGTACGCGGAGAGCCTGCGCCGGAGCATCGCCGCGACGAGCCCGAGCTTCACGACGCCGTGCGCGAGCAGGAAGCCGATCGCGAAGACGCGCGTGCTGCCGTCGGCGAAGTGCTGGGCGGCCTTGGACAGGTGGTGGGCGAGGGTGCCGTTGACGTCGCCGACGAGGTCGCGGGTGATCACCGCGTTCGCCAGGCCGGTGATCACCGACGGCGGGACCAGCGCGAGCAGCAGGCCGCCGAGCACCTGCAGAGCGCCGTCCGCGCCCTTGAGGACCATCAGCAGCCGGAAGAACATGCCGCCCCCTACGGTCGCATCGCCAGCACCTGCCCGGGCCACTCGCCGACGGTGAAGGTGGCCGTCGGGGTGAAGCCCTGGCGGACGTAGTAGCCCACCAGTCGGCCATTGTCGCCTGCCCAGCAGTCCACGCGCAGGAGATCGACCCCATCGGCGCGCGCCAGCTCCCGCGCGTGGCGCAGCAGCGCGCCGCCGATGTCGTTGCCCGCGTGGCGGCGCGAGGAGACCAGCAGCCGCACGTACAGCTCGGGTTCGTCGGCGGGCGGGATCCACTCCTGCAGCTCGGTGCCGACCGCGAGCACGCCCACGGGCTCGCCGTCGATCTCGGCGACCCACAGGCCGGACGCGCAGAGCTTCTCGACCTTCTCCACCTTCGCGGGCTGCTCCGACCAGGGCTGCGAGCCCCACTGACCGGTCTGCCCCTGGCCACCATCCAGGCGACGGCCTCGTCGAGGAGGGCGAGGGCGATACCGGTGTCTTCGCTGCTTCCGGGCCTGATGCGCATGCCGTCCATCAAAGGCGGGATTCGTTCGCTTGGCAAACTACTTCCGGGGCTGCGTGGTGCGGCGGGACGGCTCGGCGGCGGTCGGGTCCTCGGGCCAGCGGTGTCGCGGGTACCGGCCGCGCAGTTCGGCGCGCACCTGGTGGTAGCCGGAGCGCCAGAAGCTCGCGAGGTCCCCGGTCACCGCGGCCGGTCGGCCCGCGGGGACAGCAGGTGGAGGACGATCGGCACGCGGCCGTCGGCGACCGAGGGGCTGTCGGTCCAGCCGAACACCTCCTGCACCTTCACCGGCAGCGCCGGCGGGTCGGCGGTGTAGTCGACGCGGATCCGCGAGCCGGACGGGACGGTGATCCGCTCGGGGGCAAGGTCGTCGAGCCGGGTGGCCTCGGGCCAGGGGAGCAGGGCGCGCAGCGCGGTGGTCATGTCGAGGGCGCGCAGGTCTGCGGCGGAGCGGGCGGACCCGGCCCAGGTCTCGGCCGCGGCTCGGAGTGCGTCGTCGTCGACGGCGGGCCAGGGGTCGCCGAGGGCGCGGTGCAGCAGCGCCATGCGGGCGCGCAGGGACCGGGCGGCGTCGCTGAACCGGACGAGGGCGAGGCCGTGCTTGGCCAGGCCGTCGAGCACGGCGGCGCGGACGGCGGCCGGGTCGGGGTCGGTCAGGGGCGTTCGCGCAGGACGATCGCGCCGAGCCTGCGGACCGAGCGGGCGCGCACGTCGCCGTCGACCCAGCGGACCTCGTCCTCCTCGACCAGCAGCGCGGGGCGGCGCGCACGGCGGTCTCCTCGTCGGCGCGGGCGGCCAGCCGGACGCGGCCCGCACCGCCGGTCCAGTCCGCCGACGCCACAGCCAGCCACTCCGGCTCGCCGAGCCCGGAGTCGGCGGGCAGGTCGACGGCGGTGCCGCCCGCCATCAGGTACGGCACGGCCCTCGTCGGCTGCCTGCTCGCGGTGTCGCGGCGGCGGGCCAGGCGCTCGGGGTAGGCGAGCGCGGTGACCAGGGCGGGGTCGGCGCCGGTCCGTCCGCCGGTGGTCTCGCGGCTGAGGCGGGCGACCTCGCGGCGCCAGCGGTCGGTGCCGGGGAGCCGCGGCGCAGGGCGCGCAGGCTCGCCTCCAGGTCGACGCTGGTGGCGAGGGTGTCGTCGTCGAGGAGGGCGACGACGTCCGCGCCGTCCGGCCGCTCGACCAGGGCGCGGGCCAGCCGCGGGTGCAGGCCGACGCGGGCCATCTCCCGACCGCGGTCGGTGATCTCGCCGTCGGCGAGCGCGCCCAGCGCGGTGAGGGTGGCGCGGGCGGCGGCCAGCGGGCCCGGCGGCGGGGCGTCCCACCAGCGCAGCGCGGACCCGTCGGGGTGCCCCAGCAGGCCAGTTCCAGCGCGAGCCGGGTCAGGTCGGCGGTGCGGATCTCCGGCTCCGGGTAGCGGGGCAGCGTCGCCTGCTCGTGCTCGGGCCAGCACCGGTACACCCGGCCCGGCGCCTCCCGGCCGGCGCGGCCCGCCCGCTGGTCGGCGACCGCGGCCGACACCCGCACCGTCACCAGGCCGGACAGCCCGCGCGCGTGGTCGACCCTCGGCACCCGCGCCTGGCCGGCGTCGACCACGGCCCGCACGCCGGGGACCGTCAGGCTCGACTCGGCCACCGCCGTCGCCAGCACGACGCGCCTGCGCGGACCCGGGCGCAGCGCGGCGTCCTGCTCGCCCGCGGGCAGCCTGCCGTGCAGGACCACGACGTCGACGTCGAGCCGCGCGGCGACCCGGCGGATCTCGGCGGCCCCGGGCAGGAACACCAGGACGTCGCCGTCCCCTTCGGACAGCGCCCGGTGCACGGCGCGCACGACGGTCGCCTCCAGCCGCTCACCCCGGGCGGGCGGCACGTACGCGACCTCGACGGGGTGCGCGACGCCCTCGACGCGGACCACCGGGGCGTCGTCGAGCAGCGCGGCGAGCCGGTCCGCGGCGACGGTGGCGCTGGTGGCGAGGACGCGCAGGTCGGGGCGCAGGCCATCGCGGGCGTCGAGGAGCAGCGCCAGCAGCAGGTCGGCGTCGAGGTGGCGCTCGTGGCACTCGTCGAGCAGCACGGTGTCCACACCGGACAGCTCCGGGTCGGCCTGGAGGCGGCGCACCAGCAGGCCGGAGGTGACGACCTCGACCCGGGTGTCCTTGGACACCTTCCGGTCCCCGCGCACCGCGTACCCGACGCTCGCGCCGACCGGCTCGCCCGCCAGCGCCGCCATCCGGGCCGCCGCGGCCGCGCGGCCACCCGCCGCGGCTCGGCCACCACGACCCGGCCGGGCAGCGCCGGCGGCACCAGCGTCGTCTTGCCGGTGCCCGGCGGCGCGACGAGCACCGCCGTGCCGTGGGCCGCGAGCGCGGCGGCGATGTCCGGCAGGGCGGCGCGGACGGGCAGGTCGGGCATGGCCCCAGCCTCCCAGGTGGGTAGCCTCGACGCGTGGGTGGAGCCGAGCGGAGCCAGCGCAAGCGCAGGCAGGAGCAGCAGGCGGCGCCCGCGGCGCCGGTCAAGCCGACGCGGCCGCCGCTGGACCGCAAGCGCATCGCGATAGCCGTCGCCGTCGTCGTGGCGGTCGGCGCGATCATCGCGGGCTTCGTCTACGGCAACAGCGTGAAGAACGCGACCGAGGGCGCGTCGATCACCGTCCGCGCGGTCGACCTGAAGGTGCCCGTCATCCGCGACGGCGCCGTGGTGATCGTGGGCCGCGACGACGCGCGCGTGACGATCGACGTCTACGAGGACTTCCTCTGCCCGGCGTGCCGCGCGTTCGAGGAGGAGCACGGCGAGGCCGTCGAGCGCGCCATCGCCGCCGGTGACCTGCGGGTCCGCTACCACCTGGTCAACCTGCTCGCCGACCGCTCCGACCCGGTCGGCTACTCCACGGACGCGGCCACCGCCGCCCTGCTGGCCGCCGACGCGGGCGCGTTCCCGTCGTTCCACAAGAGCCTGTTCGCCGACCAGCCCGCCGAGGACGCCCGCGGCTGGGACCGCGAGCAGCTCATCGCCCTCGGCGCCGCGCTCGGCGTCACCGACCCGGCGTTCGCCGCGGGGTCCGCTCGGGCGCCCTCGCCGACGTCGTCTCCGCCGAGTACGAGCGGGCGAGCACCACCGACTCCCTCCTGCGCGACCGCGGCGGCCAGCGCGTCTTCGCCACCCCGACCGTCGCGAGCGGCGGCGCGCTCATCGACACCGCCGACGCGAACTGGCTGGCGAAGCTACTCGAGGCCCGGTAGCGGCGCGGGTCCGCTCGTCCACTGGACGACCCGCTTCGCCTTGCCGACCTCGGTCCGCGGGACGGTCCCCGGCGGCACCACCCGCAGGTCGACGGTCAGCCCGAGCCGCTCGCGCAGCCGGTGCGCCAACTCGTCCCCGACCGGCTGGTCGGACTCGACCGCGACCCGCAGCTCCGGCCGCGCCGCCCGCCGGTCGTCGACGACGAGGTAGTGCGGCCCCACCCGCTCGTCGGCCAGCACGACCGCCTCGATCTCGGTCGGGTAGACGTTGACCCCGCGCACGACCAGCATGTCGTCGGTCCGCCCGAGCAGCTTCGACATCCTCCGGAGCGTCCGCGGCGACCCCGGCACGGCGTCGGCCAGCGTGGCGACGTCGCCGGTGCGGTAGCGCAGCAGCGGCATCCCGGTCTTGGTCAGGGTGGTGAACACCAACTCCCCGGGGGTCCCGTCCGGCACGGGGTTGCCGTCGGCGTCGACGCACTCGGGGTAGAAGTGGTCCTCGGCGACGGTCAGCATCCCGCCCGAGTCGGCGGACTCCGCGGCCACGCCGGGCCCGATGATCTCCGACAGCCCGTAGATGTCGTAGGCGCGGATGCCGAGCAGCTTCTCGATCTGCGCCTTCAACTCGTTCGTCCACGGCTCCGCGCCGTGGATCCCCACCTTCAAGCTCGTCGGCTCCACCCCGGCCGCCGCGCACGCCTCCCCGAGGTGCACGGCGTAGGACGGCGTGCAGGTCAGGACATCGGGCCGCAGATCCCGGATCAGCGTGACCTGCCGCTCGGTCAACCCCCGGACACGGGCACGACGGTCGCCCCGAGCCTGACGGCCCCGTGGTGCACCCCGAGCCCCCGGTGAACAGCCCGTACCCGTACGCGTTGTGGATCACGCTCTCCCGCGAGGCCCCCGCCGCCGCGAGCGCCCGCGCCATGACCTCCGCCCAGACGTCCAGGTCGTTCGCGGTGTAGGGCACCAGCGTCGGCCGCCCCCGGTCCCCGAGGACCCGTGCACGCAGACCACGTCCGCGGAGTCGACCGCCCTGAGCCCGTGCGGGTAGTGCTCCCACAGGTCGTGCTTGCGGACGGTAGGAAGCCGGTGGAGGTCGTCGAGGGAGACGTCGCCCCCGACCTGACCCCGCAGTCCCGCAGCCTCGCCGCTTGCAGCCCACCCGCCGCGAGCAACCGGTCCACGAGATCCTTGACCCGCTTCCCCTGCAACTCCCTCCGCGCCTCGGGATCCATCCCCTCGACGTCGGGGAACGCCATCAACACCTCACCGCACTGTGTGGTCACGGTCACTTGGTCTAGCACCCCCACGACCTGCTCCGGAACCCCTCGACCCCCGATTTCACCCCGGGGTCGGGGGTCGTGTAGCGTATGCGCAGCACGCCGGGGAGCGATCCACCGGAGTCGCGGGGCTGTAGCGCAGTTGGTAGCGCATCACACTGGCAGTGTGAGGGTCAGGGGTTCGATTCCCCTCAGCTCCACAATCTGAAATGGCTTCATTATCACCCGTCGACTTGCGTGAACAGGGTCGGCGGGTGATTTTGTGTCCCTCCATTGTGGATGGTTTTGGTGCTGGTGTGCACCTGTTTGGCGCGTTTCAGGCGCGGTGATCTTGTGTTCTGGCCTTTGGACCGTTCGTGCCTGCGGTCGTGTGGCCTGCGGGGTGTGTCTGCTTAGCCGCGGTGGTGGGGGTGTGTACCGCGCTGGGTTCGTGTGGGGTGTGCGCAGTCCGGTGCGGCCACGAGGGCGGGTGTTGGTGGGTCGGCGGAGGTTTGCCGTGCGTTGCCAGCGTCGTTCGAGGGCGCGGAGTAGGTGGGTTTCGACTTCGGGTGCGACGTGGCTGTAGACCTCCGTGAGTCGGTTGCGGAGGTGGTGGCCGAGTCTTCGGGCTTGGGCAATTTCGGGGACGTGGTCGGCGATGAGCCAGGTTTGTGGCTGTGCCGAAGTCCGTGGAAGGTCAATCCTGGGCGGATGGAGTGGGTGCCGCGACGGGTGTCGCCGTCGGCTGCGGGGCGTAGGACGCGGCGGTCGAAGGTGCTGTGGCGGAGTGGGTAGCCCAGTGGGCTGGTGAACACGAACGTGCCGGTGGTGTGGGCGAGGTGCTCGCGTAGGAGGTGGACGAGGAATCGGGGCAGGGCGATGGTGCGCGCGGACGCTGGGGTCTTGGGTGGTCCGAGGTAGAGCTTGTGAATGGATTCGTGCAGGGCGCCGATGTCGGGGTCGATGGTGATGGCCGACCCGCTCGCGCGGCACCGCTGAAGCGCGAGGTTCGCGACCGGTCGAGATTCTCGGGTTACCTGACAGGCGAGGTTGCGTGCTAGGCCTGGTTCGAATCGGTGCCTGCGGCCCGGCGGAGAACTGGGGATCCGCCGGTGCTGAATGATCGAATCAGCAGACGACGGCCGTGGGAAGCCGCGTAACGGATGACCTGCACGAACGATCTAGAGGTAGCCAGATTTACCCCCAGTCCTGGCTTGAGGAGGCTGCTGTGGCCGACGTCGTGGCCATCCACGGGATGCTCATGAACCGCAGATCCAGAGCGGAAATGGCTGAGCGGTGGCACCCGGCCATGATCACGGGCCTTGAGAACGTCCGGTGCGACGGTGCCCAGAACATCACCATCGAGTACGCTTTTTACGGGCACCTGTACAACGACGGGAAGGCTGGTGGCGGCCCAGCGTACCACCTCTCCGACCTTGAGGTGGGCCTGGAGCGGGACCTCTTCGTGGCCATCGGTGCCGCGGCGGACGACGGCGATGACGCCACTGCGCCGGGAAAGGTGTGGTTGCCCAACGTGCTGCAGCGGGCTGCGCGGCGGATCGAGGCCAGCGGCACCCTCGACGGGCCCGTGTCCCGCGTGATCCGGTTGGTGAAGCAGGTGGGCCGCTACTTCCACGACCAGGAATTCGCCAACCGTGTCCACGCGGAGGTGGACGAGGCGATGGCCAGAAAGCCGAAGGTCGTCGTCGCGCATTCGCTCGGCAGCGTGATCGCCTACAACTGGTTGCGCACGCAGGCGCCCGGACGGGTTCCCACTCTCGTGACCATCGGGTCCCCCTTGGGCTTTCGAGGTATTCGGCTGGCGTTGCGGTCGGACCAAGGCGAGGCGCCACTCCCGTGGCCGGGGGTCAAGCGCTGGGTCAACGTCGCGGCGACCGAGGATGCGATAGCGATGGTCAAATGCCTCGATGGTATGTTCGACGGAAAGATCCACGACGAATTGGCCAGCAACACGCGGCGGCACGCGCACAGTGCGGTGAAATACCTGGAGAACCTCAACACGGCGGATGCGATCAAAAAGCCCTGGCTGATGGGCAGCCATGACCCGAGGTCTGTTCTGCATATCCGCCATCTCCGAGTATCGAGACCCCCTCGGCCGGAAGCTGGCTGACTTCCCGGACTTGCCAGGTGTCCTGGACGAGGTCGGAACGGTACGTGCGTTGTTCGAGGAGATGGGATTGACCGAACTCTCCCCATCGTGGAAACCTCCTCCAACGCAGCGGCCCGAGTTGACCCACGTCGAGCTTCGCGACATGTTGGACGCTTGGGGCAAGGATTGCGACGAGAACAGCACCGACTGCGCCTTGGTCATCTACGTCACCGGACACGGGACCCTGGACGAGGAAGATCAATGGCGGCTTGCCCCCGAGGTCATCGACGGTGGGTTGGTGCCCGAAACCTGGATTGAGCCGCGACGGCTTCTTCGACCGGTGATTTCCCGCCCGGACGTGCAGCAATGTCTGCTCATCCTCGATGCCTGTTATGCGGAGGACGGCGCGAGGTCGGCGTTGTCCCAGACCTTGCAGATCGCCCCGAAGGTGGACACGGGCAGCACCGGCCTGTGGATCATCGCGGCGGCAACGCGGTCCCAGGAAGCCGAACAGGGGTGTTCGCCGAGGAGTTCGCCGGGGAGTGCAGGCGGCTGGCTGAACAGAGCCTCGGCAGTCCACACATCGACCCCATCACGGTCACCGATCGCGCCAAAGTCGCGCTGAAGAAGCGCGGGCTGTCTCAGGTGCCATGGGTGGCCCTGGGTGCTCGCGCCGGTGGCTGCCGCGTCTTCCCGAACCCCCGGTGGATGCCCCAGGAGAAGCCCACGTCGATCGACGTGCCGTGGAACCCGGCCTCCCGTGGCCTCTCCGACGAGAACGCGGCCGGATGGTACTTCACCGGGCGCAGCGAGCAGATGGCCGCGCTGACCGAGCACCTGCGCGTCGGCGGACCGGAACAGGTGTGCCTGCTGGGGAAGCTGGCAGCGGGAAGACTGCGGTGCTCGGCAGGCTATTGTCCGTTGTTCCCCGAGTCGCGAGGGACGCGCTGCCACCCGTGGCACGTCTCGAGTGGGTGCCGGACACCGATGTACCTGTCGAAGCCCTAGACGTCAGCGAACTGGACACCGACGAGGTCCGGACGGCCCTGGACCGATTGGTGACCGGCGTCGTCCAACCCATGGGTCTCCTGGTGGACAACGTCGACCAGGCGGTAGAGCCCGCCGACGTGGTGGAGCAGGCGTTGCGGCCCCTGGCGAGCAACCCCTGATCCGCATGGTGGTCACCGCCCGGCCCTCGGCCAAGTCGTTAGTGTCGTGGTTCCGTCACCTCGCGCTCCCACCGAGCGAGAACGATGTCGAGGAATATCTGCGCAAAAGGTTTGCGTACGCTGAGATCCCTGCGGCCACCGTGCCAAGGTGCGCAGGAAACTTCGCCGCGGCGGTGCTCCTGGCCGACACCGTCATCGACCGGATCGCCGCGTACCACCCGCTCGACGCCGCATTGGCCGAAGGCAAGCGCAGAGCCGACCAGCGGCTCGACGCGTTGTGCCGGACGACGATGGCGCAGTCCAGCTCTGCCTCGCTGGTGGGCGCCGTGCCCACTGCGATCGCCTGCTTGTCAGCCGCGTGCTCGTTGTCCTCGACTGGCAGGCTCCCGCGGAGCTGTGGGCTGCGGCGACCAGTCGGCTCGTGGGTCGCCTGATCAGTTCGGAGGACCTCGAGGGATGCGCGCGGTCCGCGCACGACTTCCTGGATGCCAAACCGACTCCGTCCGGCATCCTCCTGTGGCGGCCCAGGTTCGGCCACGAACGCGTCGGCCCGGGTCTCGACGAAGTCGTCGATGCCGTACTCGCGGCGTTGAGCGGGCGGCGCACCGAGCTAGAGGCGGAGGTCGCGGACATCCTCCTGGGTGCGGCGGCGCACCCAGCAAGCCGGTTTGCCGGCCTGCTGGATGACGGGCCGCTGTTGCTGGCGGCCCCTTTCCCCGCAGTGAGCGCGGCGATCGGAGCGTTGGGCGACCGGCACGATGGGGGAACCGGCTCTCGGCCTGGGCGGGTGTTCCCCACGGTAGTCCGTTGCTGGACCGGGCGTTCTCGCTCGGGCTTCGCGCTTCCCGCAGAGGATTGGTCGAGCTCGCGAGGAGCGTGGCTGAGCTCGCACCGCCGGTTCTCTGGGCCACCCGCGCGGCCGACGCCATGGTGACGACCGTGCGGATGGCGTGCGCTGGCGAGGTGACCGTGACGGCTAAAGTGGACGGCACCGTCTCGTGGTCGGCGACATCGAACGGCAACCACCTCCAGCAGTCCAGTGCCCTTGGCTTCGAGGTGGTCGACTTGGCGGTGGCGGACGTCGGTCCCTGTCTGGTCACGGTCGCGGTGACCGGAGACGGCGGCGCCCACTGCTGGCGCGGGTACGAGCCGGTCCACATCGAGGCTCCGGCCGAGGTGGAACGGGTGGTGGCGCACGAAAGCGGCTTGGTCGCTTTCGCCACCGGTCATGCCGTGCGCGTGGTCGACGCGCTGACCGGGGAAACGGTGGACCGCACGGTGCCGGAGAGCATCGAAGGGCTGGCCTTCACGGGAGTGCGGGATCACCCGGTGCTCTGGATCGCGGGCCGCCGCGGCAGGCTCTGGCGCTGGAAGCCGTGTACGGAACGCAACCCGACGACCGCCCGGATCGGTCACCCGCCGCTCCTGCTCGCGGCCTCGGCGACCGCCCCCGGACCGGCGGTCCTGGACGTGCGCGGCGGAGTCACCGGTGAGGTGGTCGGTGACCTGCCGGACCTCGACGTCCGCGCGGCCGTCCTGAGCGACCGGTGGATCGCCTTCGGCGGTGGCAACCGCAGCGATACCGGATGGGTGACTGTTGGTACACGCGGTCGCGGGATGCCGACGAAGCGCCTACCCCTGGATGGCCCACCCGCGGATCTTGCGCTGGTGAGCGATGTTCTCGTGATCGCCACTGGGGACGGTCTCGCGGCAGTCGACCTCGAACCGCTACGCGAGCTGGAGGAACGACGCGCATGACCGACACTCCATGGCCACGACAGCGGGATCTCGTGCTGGTGTTCCTCGTGCTCCTGCGGGCGATGGCGACCGGAAGCAGGCCGATCGACGTACGATTGCCCACCGAGTTGCAGGACCCCCTCGGTGACCTGGTGCTGGCTATCCGGAGTGGCCCCGCGTCAGGCATCCCCCGCTGGCTCTGGACTGGTTCGGACTCCGGCATCCACCTGGTCCTGAACGCAATGACCGGCGGCGTCCAGGACGAGTCCGACCCGTCTTTGGCGGCCGCGGTCGTGGTCGAGGACCTCGCCGATGCGCTTCTCGATCTGGAGGACGCGTTCGAGGGGAAGAAGGACCGCCGCAACCCGGACGCGCCGATAGTCCTCGTGGTCGACCCGGAAGGCCAGTGCGTCGCCACTCACCTCTGGCCGGTGGACGACGAACTGGCGAGGCATCCCTGGTTCGTCACCCTGCCCACTGCCGTGGAGACGCCCGTCCGTAAGGCGCTGTCTCCGTTCCCCTCGCTGGCGGAGGTCGAGCTATCAGGGGAGGGGATCGGCCTCCTGTGGGCGCCTGGTGTACCCGTGTCGCCCGTGCGCGACCTGCACCACGCCCTGGCCATGCTCGCCAGCGTGACCGGTCTCGTGCCGCCGAAGAACCTCGTCGCGCTCGGGACGTGCGAGGGCGGCGGCTTCCGGTCGCTCACAGACGCCGAGGTCACCGGTTACGACAACGCCCTCGCTCACCTCGACTGCGACACGCTGATGCCGGTCGAACGGGGTGGCGGTTGAAGAGATCGGGTTCCACCGAACCCGACATGACCTCCGGACCGCGTGATCTCGACACCGTCGCCGGGATCGTCTGGGGCGAGGAGTGGAACCAGTGGAAGAGGGCACAGCACCGCGTCGAGCTCGTTCTGCTCGGCTGGGTCCCGGTCGACCTGGAAGAGACCCCGCCGCGACAACTCATTCCCGATGTCGCCGTGAGCCAGGTCGATTCGCTGTTCTTGACCTTCCACAGCGACCGCAAAGTCGCGGTGCTGGGCGGGACGAGGAGCAGCGGTAAGAGCACGATAGTACGCGGGCTGGCGGCGAGACTGGCCGAGCAGGGCAATCCACCAGTGGTCCGGGTCATCGCGAGCCGTATGCACGAGCTGCCCGACCCACAGATCGCCTACCAGGTGGGCAAGCACGCGCTCGGCATGGATCAGGCCACGCCCAAGCAGCGTCGCCTCCTTGTGCTCGAGGACCTGTACCCGGTCGGCAACGGAGACATCGACGGTGTGCTGAACCGGCTGTCCGACGAACTCGGCGCCTCGATCCTGGCTGTGCTCCACTACGACACGAACTCGGCGAACGATTGGCAGACCGACCATTTGAACGTCATCACGTCCGTGGTGGGCATAGCCGCGCTCAAGAACTTCGTCGAGCAGGCTGGCGCGGCGCACGCACACCTCGACCAAGCGGCTGCGCTGGCCGAGCTGAAGAAGCCGAACGCCACCCGCGACCTCCATCGCCTGATCCAGATCATGGTCGACCCGGAAGCCTGGTCCGGCGAAACCGGGGTACCGTCCACCGCCGAGTCGGCGCTGGAAGCGTGGTACCACTCCTCGACGAGGCCAGCCGGGACATGGTCGCCACCGCCGCCGCGTGCAGCCTCGTGGGCGGGGGACTAAGCCGTGGCGAAGCTGATGGACTGGGTCCGGAGATCCGCGACCGAATCGCTCTCGAGTCCAAACCCGGCGGCGACCGGTGGCGCATCGCCAGCCAAGATACCTGCCGGAACATCCTGCTGGCCCGCCAGACGGGTGCCGGAAAGGGCCGAACGAGCGGTGCTCAAGATCATTTGATCTTTCAGTTCGACGACGACACTATGGCGACGCTCCTGCTGCCACGGGTCATCGAGTTGTGCGAGGACGGAGCGCCAGACCTGATCGTTCTGCTGCGCGGGATCAGGCTGTACCGCAATGCCACGTGCGCCGAGGTGGCCGAGCGGGCCTGGGCCGCGGGAGCCATGAAGAAGTGGATCAGGAAAGCGAAACCGGCAGACGTCGCCACCCTGTTGACTTCCCTGAAGGTGTGGCTTGGCAACAAGGTCATCAACTACGCCGTCAAGTCCATCCTGAAGCGCCTGGTGGAGCGGAACGAGTCGTGCGACATCCGCGACATCTTGATCATCCTTCGGTGCATGCAGGCCAATCTCTCGGAAGTGACGCCGCAGTGGCCGGAGGTGCTCGAGTGGATCCAGACCCAAGTGTCGAACCTGCTCGCCGTGGCGGCGGGCGCCCCGGAGCAGCGGCTCGCGATGCTGCGTTCGATCCACCGGTTCGCCGATCCGGCGCTGCAGCGATTGATCGCCGAGCACGCCATCGACGTCCTAACCGGCATCGAGCACGCCCGGGTCGACGCGTACTCCTTGGTGCGTCAGGTGCGTTCCCTGCAATACCGCGCTGAGCGGATCCTCAAGTGGGAACAGTCCCACGTGCCAGTCGACCAGGAGGAGTCTGTTCAACGCCTGATGCGGACCGAGCCGTCGAAGCTCGCCGGTTTCCACCAGATCCTGGCGTGGCTGAGTCTGCTGCACTATTTCCGGCAGGCGGACTGGAAGAGTCTTCTCGACGAACACGAACCGCGCTTCGTCCTTGCGATGAGATTCACGACCGCGCAGGACTTCAGCCGGGCGATCAACGACCTGCGCAGCCAGTTCCACCCGTATACGAACCTCCTGCTGACCCGGGGTTCGCCCGCAATCCACGAAAGCGGGTCCAATCCGACCGCGCCTTCTTCGAAGCCGTTCGGAAGGTCCTGTACCAGGCCACACCGATCGAGGCTGCGGACCTGATCCGCAGCGTCAGCAGCGCACACGTGAGCGGTGCGCGCGAGCTCCTCTACACGAACCCAGGCGCTGAGGTTCCGGACGAGAAGCTGGCGCGCATTCTTGCCGACAAGACCGTTCAGCTGACCGACAGCAAGGGCGCAGGGATGTTGTTGTCGGCATGTCACGTCGTCGATGACATGTACGGTGTGACATCGACCGGCTTCGGCCACCTCTTTGCGGCCTGCCTTGGCGAGGAGCGAGTGCTCTGGCTCCTGCGTAACGACCCACGACCGTCGGTGAGGTACTACCTGATCAAGGGCCTGTGGGAGTCTCAGGTCCCGTTCCGCTACGCGTGTCTCGACGCAGCGAGAGACATCATCGCCGCGGCCATCATGACCGGCCGCCGAGTATGGGGACCGAAGCTAGCGCTGCAACTCGCCGCCGACCCGGAGATCGGGCAGGAGTTCGCCGCTCGGTTGCGCGAGTCGATACCGCCGCATTTCGTCTTGCGCGGGATGGAACGCCACTCGTCGGCGGAGTCACAGGTCGAGTTCCACCGCTTGGCGCGTGCTCTCTACGCTGAGGTCATCACCCCCTACGCGAAGACGTTCCGCACCGAACGGTTCCTCGGCGCCATCGCAGGCGCGCTCCCGGTGTCCGCGATCGAGTGCTGCCGCGAAGTCGGCCGCACACTGGCGGACGCCGACTACCCCAAGGGTGGCTCGGATATCGTCCGCGCCGCCGACGAGGTCTTCGCCGAGGCCGACGCCTGGACGAACCGCTTGTCGCGAACCAGGTCGGGGAACAGCTCGCGCAGGCCCTGAACATCCTGCTGGACGTGGACCGTGCCACCGCGCGCAAAGCGATCGCCGCCCTCGGCGCCCGTACCAAGACTGACAGCGACGACGAGAGCCTGCTGGTGTGGAAGGTCCGCAATGCGATCTTCGATTCCGCCACCGCGGGCGCGAGCCTGCTGGCATCGCTGGAGAGAGTCGACCCGGGTTTGGGCAAAGCGGTGTATGACTACCTGGTACAGGACCAGATCCTTTTCAACGTCTTCAGCTTCGAGCTCCAATTGCACGAGTCGCCGTCGGCGCAGTACGCCGCGGTGAGGCACCTGACGGCTATCGGCATCCGCGCTGGCGACCCCAGGACGGCGTGGTTATCGCAGGTCTACGGGATAAAGCTGCGCCTGGTACCCATGCTGGGCAACCCGCAGGTGTTGTCGAACATCCTCCGAATGCTCGGTCTGTGCCGGACGCCCTGGGCTGAACGCGCGGCAGAGGCAGTGAACGCAGGCAAGGTGGTCGCCCGACTCAAGGTCGGTCTCTCCCGCGACCTCGCGCCGGCTATCGACCTCGCGGCACTGCTCTACGACCTCGGCAGGCACTCGTCCTGCGCGGAGGTTCTGGAGCAGCTGAGCAGGTTCAACAGCGACGAGATCGTGCGTCGGGTAGGTCTGCGCCAGTCGGGCAAGCTGCTGGAGCTCCTCGATCTCGTCCGCCCCCAGGATGTGGCAGGCTTCGCCGAGGCGGTCGACGCGGGGATCGGGGACCGCATAGCTCAAGCCTTCGTCATCGATGACCGCGAGAGGTGGATTGAGATCGGTCACGCGTGCCACGTGCTGTCCAGACAGGGCATCCCGGTGCGGACAGCCGCGGAGCCAATCCTTCCACCGAACCCGGCCCACTACGCCGCCGTGGTTTGGGGCTTGCATGGTTTGCCTTCCTCCGCCTGGCGACGGCGCTCCTTGCGGACGTGCACCCAACGGCTGTACTCCAGGCCACCGGCCGATGCGCTGGCGCTGTTCACCGGATACGCCGTGTCGAAGGTTCTGGGCGCGGAGAACACTCACAATTGGCCGGTGTCCGGTGGGGCCCAGCTGTCGTTGCGCCAATTGCGTGTCCTGAGCGACGTCGCCGTGCATGACGCCAACGTCGCGAAGAACCTGCTGAACCACTTGCCCGAGATCCGGGACCGGCTGGCCGACCCGACGGCTCGGCTGGACTGGGACGCCGTCAGACTGACGTACTCGCTCATCCGCCTGGAACAGCAAAGAGGCACAAGTTAGTCACTTGGCTCGGGAATACCCCGCCCGGGTGATAGTCCGACTCGGAGCGTCGAGGGACATGGGCGACGTCTTGACTGCCCGGACGTCCTGTCAGCATGACCTCTAACACGGGCCGGCGAACGGTGATGTGCGGGCGTAGGTGTTGAAACCCCTCGCCGGAGTCGGGCCGGGGCAACCGTTCGGGTGAAGGGTTCTTCCCAGGGGCGCCGTAGGCCGACCACCGACTGGCGGGCCTGGCGGAGTTGAGTGTAGGCGGCCAGCAGCAGCCAGGTTCACCGGTCGGCCTGCTCGGTCGAGCGGAGTTTCGGGGTAATCCAGCCGAGGGTCTGCTTGAGCTTGCGGAAGGGTGTGCTCGATGTCGAACCGGCGCAGGAACGCCTGCCAGGCTAGGTCCACCGCTGCAGGGTTGAAACCGGTGCAGGAGCCATAACCACTCGTCCTCGCCACCGCTGTGATCGGCAGGTGGGCCAGGACTTGAGACAGGCGGGGCCCGTCGTAGCCAGCGTCGTGACCAGCAGGATGCCCAGATCCCGGGCCGCCAGTGCCCGGCATGGACCAGCCGGTCCGCCACATCCCAGCGGAACCGCCACAATCAGTACAGCCCTGCCCATCTTCCGACGCTCCCTCGCAGGGCTCAAACCAGCGCAGGTCGCATGAACTCATGTCCGGTTCACACTGGGAGAAATGGAGCAAATCTGGAGCACGCGCGCATACCGAACCGTGTGTAACTGCGGTAAACCACAGCCAACGGTCTCGTTCGATGTCCTGCGGCGTGCGGGTTCTCCGCTTTGCCTGGTCAGGGCGCAAGGGGGTCCGTTCTGGCAGTGTGAGGGTCAGGGGTTGTATTCCCCTCAGCTCCACAAGTGAACATGGCGTACGAATAGCCCGCTTACCTGCGGTAATGCAGGTGGCGGGCGATCCTGTTTTGCGTCCACTGTGGACTTCGGTGGCCGAGCTGGAGCAAATCTGGAGCAGACGGTCGCTCCGGACGAAATGTTGTCAGCTATGTACTCCAGGTCTCTGTGACCGGACCGGGTGGATCTGCGCAGCGACTTTTCGGCAGCCGTAGCGGCTGCGGATGCCCAGTTCCGGTGTCCGACCCTGTAATGGTCCCGAACCGACGTCAGCGGGCGTGTGGGGCCGCGTTGCCGCTAGAAGATGGCGGTCCGCCGCCAGCCGACGCATGTGGGGCGTTCGCCGGACTGCATGAACTCTTGCAGAAGGCTGCGAAGCACGTTCAGCGGCCGCATACCCGACGCAGCCCAAGGCCCCGGCAAGGTCGTGGCAGGTTCATGGCGAATTGGCTACGTGTAGACGCGTCCCCACGTCGGCCACGCCATCCTGCGCTCAGAAGATGTCACTGAGGTCGACGACGTCCTTGTCTCAGCGGTCGTGCAGGCACTACAGCAGGCTCTGGAGGCGCGACAGGGAAGTTCGTGTGTGGTGGGAGATTTTCTCCACCGCACACGGCTTACACCCGTGCGCTCACCTCTCGGTGGTAGGACCGGCTTCCGCCAATTTTGGCCTCAGCCATCCCGGGGTGTTCTCCTCGGACCTGGGAAAGTGCTCTTAGTTCAACGGCGCGTAGGTGTCTGGCGTCAACGGTGGGATGAATACCGGCTCACTGACGTAGTTGTGCTCGACCTGGTAGTCACCGGCACCAGGAGCGCGACGAGCTGGCGCACCGAGGGCAACAGCTCCGAGGTCAGCTGGAGCAGGACGGGCGTCAGGTCCGGGTTGCGGTTGTCGTACTCATCGGTGACCGGTGTCGGGTTCACGACGAGGAAGCGGTGCGGTAGCTGGATGGCGCTGCTCGCTTCAAGGCGGCACGAACGATGAACGGCCGGTGATCCCGTTTTCGCGGGATGAGCGCGCGTAGAGAGGCAGGCGCCGTGGGCACGCGCCCCGACCCCGGTGCCTATACCCCGAGGTCAGACGGTCCAGATGGAGAACGCGCCGCGCGGCGCGGGCGGGGTTGGCCGGAGCAGGTCCGGCTCGTCCTCGGTCAGGTAGATCCCCCGTCCTCGTGCGCGGCCGTGCGCGAGTACCCACTCACCATCTCGGACTTGTTGCCGTCCGGCGGCGAGGCCAGCGCCCGCAGCACCGCCGAGGCGATCACATCCGGCGCGGTCGCGGGCGGCGGGTCCGACAGATCCCGGCACGCGGGCGCGGACGATCGCCGAGGCGTCACCGACCAGCACCCCCGCGCGGGCCTGCTGCTCGGCGGTCAGCTGTACCTCGGTCCGAGCCTGGACGTCGGCGACGGTGGCCAAGGTGTCTGGATGAGTCACGGTCTGCTGCAAGGCCAGATGGGCCGAATGAAATTCCGAGGAACCCACTCGGCCAGCTCCGTATGGCCCGATCAACTACGGTGGCAGCGGCAGCCGGGGCTACGGGGTTCGCATCGTGGGGCTAACATTCGAGGTCGCAGGGGTCATAGCATCGGGATAACTACCAGCACCCGCTCCAGCGGCAAGTCATTACGGCGCTTGGTGGGCAGGATTCGCCGACCAGACATGTACTGTTCTGGTCATGACGACGGACACGGACCGCTCGCTACCGGCGGCAAGCCACAGCGGCGCTCCCGCGCCACTCAGCCAGCACGAAACGATCGAGCTGGTACTTCGCAACCTGAACCGCCACTGGGTTCCGATCCGCAAGTCCTTCGTCCAGCAGGGGAAGGGCAAGGACACCAGACCCGGCCCGCTCGCCAAGTTCGTCCCAGGCCACGACGAGCGCGGACTGGACACCTACCTGCTCCTGCACGCGCTCGCCAGCGCACCGCCGTGGAACTGCGACCTACCGTCCGGCTTCTGGGTTCGAGCCCTCGGCCTCGCCGACCCGACCGCCACCGGAACCAAAGCGATCGACAACGCCCGGCCGGCTGTCTCCAAGATCACGGCTCGTCTGGTCGAGCGTGAACTCGTGGCACGTGCCCGAGTCAAACGCCGGTCGTCACTGACCCTGATGTGCGAAGACGGCTCGGGCACGGCCTACAAGCACCCCCACGACACGAACGAACAGTGGTTCTCCCTGCCGCACGAGTACTGGTTCGAGCACCACTACACGAACTTGAGCCTGCGGGCCAAGGTGATGCTGCTAATTGCGCTGGAACGTCCGGACAACTTCACCCTCGCCCAGAACAAGGTGCCGGGTTGGTACGGGATCTCGGAGGACACCGCCTTCCACGGACTTCGGGAACTCCGTGACGTAGGGCTGCTGCACGTCGAGCCCAAGTGGGTCGAGAGCGCGCGTTCCGATATCGGCTACACCCAGCAGTTCGTCTACTCGCTCCGGGGTGCCTTCTCCGTGGCGAGCCGCAACAAGGCATCCAGGATCGCCAAGACCAACTACACCGGCCCCGTCAAGGAGACGACGTGAACCTCGAACCCATCGTCCCCATCGTCCGACCGATCATCATGGCCCTGCCCGCCCTGCTCGTGGTGCTGTTCGTCGGCATGATCGCCCTGCTCGCCCTGGTCATGAACGAGCCGCGGCGGAACTACGCGCTGGACTTCTCCAAGCGAGGAGTCGACCTCGCCAAGGTCCTGGTCGGGATGGGCGCACGACCAGCGCTAGCTCCTGGCGCCAGACCACCGCGCAGGAAGGCATGACTACTCCTGCTGCGAGGTTTAGCGGGGCGTCCACCGGCAGTGCGGACGCCCAACCCCCGTAGGAAGCCCGCGCAGAGCCTCGACTGTGTTCTTGTCGGTCACGTCGACCTCGCCGTCCACGAAGGTGACGCCGAGGTCGGCACGACCAGCTCCTTGGGCGTGCCCCTCGGCCGGTGGAGTCGGGACGGGCCGTTTCGGGGTCGGTGGCGGGTGGGGTGGCAGGGTTGCCGGGCAGGGCGGAATCCCCTCTCGCGTGACGTGGACAGGTAGGCGGTCGTGAGAAGATCCGCGCGTGAGAACTGGCTCGTGCGAGTGATCACCGTCGCGTAGCTCATGGCGACGTCGAGCGGTTCACAGGTCATGGCCGGTGTGAACGGGGCGCCGTCGGTGTGGGAAGCGGCGTGGCTAGCTGGGACCATGGGCGCGGCCTTCGTCGCCGGACTGCTGACCGGGGCACCCGCTGACCCAAAAAGCCGATCGCGGTTCAGTGAAATCACTGAATCGCGCCGTTTTAAACTCGGTGGACGGCCAGCCCTCACGATCAACCGAAACCGAAAATCTCCCCGTGGGTGCGAACATTACCGCAGTAGCCGAAGCGGCGTAGCCGCTTGAGATCGTTTCATATCACCCGTCGACCTGTGTCAATAGAGTCGGCGGGTAATTTTGTTTGTCTGTCCATTCTGGATTCGTGTTGCGGGTGTGCACCTGTTTGGTGCGTCGCCGTCGCCGTCGGCTGCCGGGCGCAGGACGCGGCGTCGGAGTGGGTAGTCCCAGGTTGGTGAACACGAACGCCCCGGTCGTGGGGGGCGAGGTGCTCGCGTAGGGGTTGGACGAGGAAACGCTGACCGCCTGCGCTTCTCGCGTAACCGACAGGTGGCCAGGCTGCACCGCGTCGAGGGTGACGGTTCAGCGGCTGCGCAGGGCCTCGGTCAGGAGGCGGAACTGTGCGTAGTCGCCTGGGTTGAGCAGGATGTCGACGCCCTCCGGCACGGCCTTGGGGAGATCGTTGCCGAGCACCGGTATCCAGTGCACGTCATCCAGCAGTCGTTTGTGCAGTTCCGCCGTCACGACCGCCACGCAATCGGTGCCGTCGGGTGCTGGCCCGATCAGGATGCCGTTGTGGTCGTCGCATGCGATTTCGACGACGGTGTCGCGCAGGGTCGCGAGGAGCCGGGAGGCGAGGTGGCTGCCCCGGCCGAAGGCGATCATCAACAGGAGGGCGTGCAGCGGGTCGGTCGGGGTCGCTTTGCGGTCAGGCACGTAGTGCGGGTTCGGCTGGAACGGGCCGGGCTTGCCGTGGGTGTCGAGGGCCCAGCCGCCGACGATCGCTTCGGTGGGGACCGGTGGGCCGGTCGTCCAGCCCGGTGCTGGGAGGACGAGCCAGTCGTCCTGCCGGACCGCGCAGGAGATCGGGTCAGTGTCGGGCCATCCGCGGAACTCGCCGGGTGTTTCGTCGAGTTCGTACCGCGCGCCGCGGTGTCCGGCCTGTGCCGCCAGTGCCAGCAAGTCCCTGCCTTCGGGATCGCCGCGCTTGAGGAGGTTCATCCCGAGCGCGTAGGCGGCGAGTGCTTGGCCGGAGTCCGCCGGTCCGTTGATCGCGAGGCGACGGCCGCGCAGTTTGTCGCCCGCGGTGGTGGCGGTGCGCCACCACCGCTCTGCTTCGTCTCGGTCGCATTGGTCGTGCCGAAGCCTGCCGAGCCGGTAGGCGGCGTGTGCGCTTCCTTTCTCGGCGGCGTCTTCCCAGAGTGCGGCGGCCTCGTCGGTTTGTCCTCGCTCGTGCAGCAGCGAGGCCAGGTTCTCGGTCGCGGTGATCGCCGCGGTCTGGTCCGAGCGGGCGAGGTCGTCGCCGATCACCTCTACGGCCGCGGACGCGGGTGTGCCCGCGACCATCCGCAGCACGGTTTCGGCCTCCGGGTCGCCGCGTTGGAGCAGCAGGGCGCCCAGGCCTGACGCGGCGGTCCAGTCGCCCGCGTCCATACCGCGGCGGTACCAGCGTTCGGCCTCGTCGAGGTTGCCCAGGCGCGAGTGCGCGGTGGCCAAATCGTTCAGCGCCGGGAGATGGTTGCGTTCGGCAGCCACCGTGTACCAGTGCACCGCGCCCTCGAGGTCCCCGTCGCTCTCGACCAGGAAGCCGAGCCAGTAGGCGGCCATGGCGCTGCCCGCGTCGGCGGCCAGCGCGTAGTCGGTGCGCGCGCTGGCCATGTCCCCTTGGACCGCGTGCTGATCGCCTCGGTGCCGCAGCGCCCTGGCCTCATCGGGCTCGGGCATCATCTCGAGCGCGGGCAGGCGCAGGATCGCCGAGCCATCGGCGCTGGCGTGCGCGGCTGGCGTCGGGACGACACTGTGCTTGGCGGCTTCCCCGGAGGCGATGTCCTGCCGTGATGCTCCGCGGTGCCAGTGGTCGGGAAAGAGGTGGTGCACCCTGGAATCCGGGTCCCTGTTCGGCCCTGCGACGACCGTCAAGCCCGTCTGCGCGGTAACCAGCATGTCCCAGCTGAAGCGGCCTGCGCGACCCGCGCAGGTCAGCTCCGCGTGCAGGGTCCAGCTCACCAGGTCGCGGGCGTCGGTGATCGGCGCGATGACGATGGAGGCAGTCGAGCGCGCGGCGATCCGCAGCGGGAGCGTCGCCTCGGCCCCGTCGAGGAAGGTGACGGTCCGTCGATCCAGGTCGATCTCGCAGTCGGGTGCGGCGAGAGGCGAGTAGGCGGCAATGGAACGCATCACCGCGTCCAGGAAGTCGGCGCTGAACGGCGGCATGAAATGCGGGTGGATGATGCTGGCCCCGTCCACCGCGAACGTCGACCGGCTGACCTGACCGACGCCGATGTGCTTCAGAACGACATCGTCCTCGGCGTCGACGGTCAGCAGGAGGTTGTGCCCGGAGAGCGGGACATGCACCGCCGTCGGCCCGACCGCCGTGCCGGGCGCGACGACCAGCGCGAGGTGGGTGCGGGTGCTGGCCTTGAGAGCGGCCGGGAACGACGCATCGCCCGCGGTCGCCGGGATCGTCCGGACAGGCCGCACCATCGGGTAAACCGAGAAGCCGTCGGTCACCGGGGCCACCGGCCCGCGGTTCGGAAAGGGTGCCCGCCCAGGTCGACGCGTACCGATCCGGTGTCGCGGCCGCGGCGCCAGTCCAGCCACAGCACCCAGGCGACCTCGCTCCGGTCGGTGCTGACCTTGAGGTCGAAGCACTCGGACTCGTGCAGACCGACCACGTAGGGAAAGCCGCTCTCGCCCAGGGCCCGCAACCGGGGAGGCTCGACGTCGAGCAGGACCTCGAACCGGCGCCGGGGCACCTCGGCGGCGTGGCGGACCAAGGTTCCCGACCGGTCACGGCAAGCGATCACCTCGACCCGCAGGTCCGCGAGCAGCACGGGTGTCCCGGACAGGCCGGTGACGGTCAGTTGAAGCGTGTGCCCGCTGGCCGGGACTTCCTCCACCACACCATCGCTGGCGAACGCCACGTAATCGATGTTCCTGAGCCGTACGTCCGTGACGAGCGGGGCAGATGCCTGGACAACGGGCGTGGCCGGGGTGAAGTGCCCGGACTCCGGAACTCTGAGCGTTCCTCGGCGGCCCGCGCAGATCCAGTCGATCTCCAGGTGCCAACCGAGGTCCTGGTTCAGCAACTCCGGCATCGCGGTCAACCGCACCGGGGCGCCCGCGGAAACGGTTATGGGCACATCCCATTGTTCGCCGACCGCGCTGACCTCGCCTTGCACGACCGTGCGCAGGGCGGAGACGATCGCCGCCTGCTGCCCCCGCCCCTCGATCCAGAGCGTGGAGTCGCTCCCGAAGGTGACGATCAGCGGCACGGCAGGCACCTCGAACGCCTGGCACACCGTCAGGTCGCCCCCGACATCGCCTACCTGCACCACCAGGCCGTCAACACTCCCCACCTGGTTGTGCACCTGGTCACCGCTCATGGTCCGACGTTACCCGGCGAACCGGACCCCCGGCGGTCGGTTGACCCATCCGGAAACCCACAGCACGGCACTGACCTCGAACGGGGAACCGCAGCCAACGGCCTCGATTGGCGTGGACCGGATGCCTGGCGGGTCAGTTGAGGAACCCGGCCGTGCTGAAGCTGTGGGAGCTGAGGCCGGGGGCGCCGAAGTTGGCGAGGGTGGCGCGCACCGCGTATGCGCCGGGTACGGGGTACAGCGGTAGGTGGTGGGCGTGCTGCCAGGTCAGCACGTCGATCTGGTTGAGCAGGGTGTGACGCTTGGCCTGGTCCAGTTCGCCCGTCGCGCGGTTGTAGAGGGCGGTCGCCTCGGGGATGTCGACGCGACCGGAATCGTCCTTCTGGGACGGTGGGCGGTCGTGGGAGAGCGGGTACGGGGACTTCGTTCGCTCGAACGCGATGAGGTCGAAGTCGCCTGGGGCTCGGTGGGGGTCGTGTAGGCGTTCCGGTGGCACCTCGGCCAGGGTTGTCTCGATGCCGACGGCCAGGAGTTGCTCGGACAGGAGCCTTCCGATGGTTCGGCCGGTGGGTGTGGCCTCCACGGCCAGGCGCAGGGTCAGGCGTTTGCCGTTCTTCGATCGGACGGCGCCGGTCGGGTTCCAGCCGAGCTTGGTCAACGTCGCTCGGGCGGCGTCTGGGTTGTGGGGGAGGGTTGAGGAGTTGTCCTTGTAGGCGGGGTGGGCTGGTGGCACGAGGTGGTTGCCCACGGGCTTCGCGCCCGGCGCGATTGGGGCGACTACGGCGTCGGTGATCGCCTGGGGGTTGACTGCTTGGGCTACCGCGGCGCGTAGGCGGTGGTCGGACAGCAAGGTGCCGGTGAAGGTCAGTTGGCCCGCTCGGCGTTCGGGGGCTTGGCGGATCTCCACTCCGGGGACGGCCTTGGCGCGGGTGAACAGGTCGACGTCGAGGTCGAGGGGAGGACGTCGATGTGGCCGTCTGCCAGTTCGTCCAGGCGCGCGGCCTGGGGGACGACGCGGAAGGTGATGCGGTCGAGTGGGGGCGGGTTCCCCACCAGTCCTCGTTGCGGCGCACGGTGAACGTCTGGGCGGTGACGTCGATGAGGTCGATCTCGAACGGGCCCGACGACTCGGTCGGCGCGTCCTTCCAGGCGTTGTTGAAGGCGTCCGGGGTTTGGGTGATCTCCAGGGGGACCAGGGGGCGGAACAGGGCGGGCCAGTCGGCGAAAGGTTTGCGGAAGGTGACCACGGCTTCCTTGTCGGTCGCGCCGCGCTCGACGTTCGCGACGTCTTGGTAGCCCGTGTGGGTGTCGACCTCGTAGGCCGGGTTGGAACCGTTGAGGGCCAGCCATTGCGCGCGCAGGTCGTCCCAGGTCATCGGTCTGCTGTTGGTGGTCCAGGTGGCGCGCTCGGTGATCGTGTACCGGACCACCTGCGGCGAGGTGGACTCCAGTTCGATGCGGTCGAAGAAGTCCTTGTTGCGCAGGGGAAGTCCGTCGGGGCCGTCGGTGAACGCGCTGGGCAGGAGTGCCTCGGCGATCAGCCGGGTGGCGGGCTCGCCGCCGTCGACGTGCAGGGGTTGAAGTTCGACGGCAGTGCGTCGACGGGTACGCGGAGGTCGCCGCCCTCGCGCAGTGCCGAGCCCGGGTGCGGGTTGATGTCCCGGCCCGCGGCGGGCGGGGCGGGCAGGTCGGTCATGGGCGAACCGCCCCGCCTGCGGCGTGGTCAGAGTGGCCGCCGTGGCCGCCGTGGCCCGCGCCGCTGGACTCGCAGCCCGCCGTGAGGGCGATGAGCAGCGCTCCGACCACCGCACTTGCGCGTTGCGCACGCATGAGCACTCCCATCCCGGTTGGAGATCGTGGGGCCGCCTGCCCGGCGCCGAGTGCTTGCGGCGCCGGGCAGGCACCTCACGAGGTGAACTGGGTCAGCCGAAGTTCACGTCACTGCACCACATGTAGGCCTGGTCGAGGTGCGAGGCCTGCCAGATGGTGAAGACGACGTGGTGACCCCGGTAGGAGCCGTTGGTCTGGACGTTGAACGTGATGTTCTGGGCAGGGGCGTACCTGCCGGTCTGCATGATGAAGTCGAGGTTCCCCCAACCGAGCCGCTGGGTGGCCGGGTTGAACCCGTTCTTGCTGATGTAGACCCGGAAGTAGTCGGCGCCGTGGCTCGCCTGGTCGTACAGGCGCATCGAGAAGTTGCTGCCGACGGTGGTCGCCTTCCACGGACCGGGGTTGTTCAGCGAGTTGTTGCGCGCGAGGTTGTTGCTGCACAGCGTCCCGTCGGGCGTCGAACCCTGGAAGTTCCCCCGGAGGCCGTCCCGCAGGGCGCTCATCCAGTTCCACATGGTGTCGGCGTTGGCCTGGAAGGCCTGCCAGCACATGGGGTCCTGCTGCTGCATGGCCGGGTTCGTGTGCTGGCTGCCCCAGGTCTGCCAGCACTGGTAGGCGCGCGTCGCGGGGCCGACGATGGTGCCGTGCGCCGAGGCGGTCGAGGTCAGGACGAACGTGCAGGCCAGCAAGCTCATGATCAGGGCGATGACGCCCCGCCGTCCGGTAGCGGACCAAGAGGTACTGCGCGTACGCATCGTGGTGACTCCATTCTCCAGAAACGGGAGCGCTCCCAGAGCGATGATCAGCCTAATGCGTAACACATCGAAACCGCAACGAAACGGAAGGTGATGACTCGGGTCAGCTGCTCAGGCGCCTGCCCGCCCGGTCAGTCGCCGCCCCCGCCGCCGCAACCGCCGCCGCAGCTGCTGCCGCCGTCCGAGCCGCCGCTGTCGGAGCCGCTGCCGTCGGAGGAGCCGGTCCCGCAGCCGGAGCCGCAGCCGCTCCCCGAGGTGGTCGTCGTCGGCCGGGTGAGGGTCATGACCTGGGCGAGGTCGGGGTTCGGGTAGGCGGAGACGCCGTAGAGGGCGACGGGGGCCAGGACGTCGTGGGTGGCGAGGGGCGGGGTGTGGGCGCGGGCCTGGCGGAGGGCTTCGCGGCCGGGGGCGGTGATGCGGCTGCGGGCGCGGCCGAGGACCAGGCGGAAGACGAACCAGGCGACGAGGGTGGCGGTCACCGCTTCGAAGATCGTGTCGTGCGGGGCGTCCGCCTCGATCGACGCCGAGGTCCGGAGGGCGCAGACGGCCAGGAGGGCCAGGAACAGCCAGTGGACGCGGCGGAGGCGGCGGGCTCGGTGGTAGGAGGTGAGGTAGCCGTGGTCGGCCAGGGTGTCGATCATCTGGCGGCCCAGGGGCTGGCGCCGAAGCCGAAGGTCCTCCCGGGGCGTCGGTGCGGGAGGGCGTTGAGGACGAACGCCTGCACCGCGTCCGGCGGGGGCGGGGCGCCGTGGACGGGGGTGACGTGGCCGTCGCGGTTGACGCGGGCCCTGCGGGTGGAGAGCAGACCCGCCACGGCGGTCTCCTCGACGCGCAGGGGGCCGCGGTGAGGATCGCGAGGTCGTAGACGCCCAGGTGGAGCGGCGTGAAGGGGCGCGGGCGGCGGATCAAGATCGCGGTCACCACCACGATCACGACCACCGCCGCGAGGGCGATCCAGTACAGCCGCAGGAATTCGGGGGCGGACAGGCCCCACGGCTCGAGTTCAGGCACCCGCACCCCAGGTCTCGGGCCGACAGGACGGCGCGAATCATGGCGCGGCCGGGCCGCCAGCCGCAAGGGTCGTGAGGTCCAGCACGTGCCAGGTCAGGGCGGTGTTGGCGCCGGTGGACCACCACAGCTTCGACCCGCCCGCCAGCACCGTGCCGGTGCCGGTGGCGATGTCCACGAGGCGGTTGGTGGCGGTGTCGTGGACGCAGAGGACCTCGCCGTCGGGGGTGGCGCGGAACAGGGGGCGTAGCGGTCGTGGAGGACGACGTCGGGGACGGCGGGGCGGAGGCCGGGGCCGACGCGGAGGCGGGGGCGCCGGAGGGGTGGAGGAGGTCGAGGTGGGCGGTGCCGCCCTGGCGGAGGACTTGGACGCGGCACCACGCCGCCGTGCAGTCGATCAGCTCGACCGCTTCGCCGCGGACGGTCCGGCGCTCGCCGGTGGTGACGTCGACCAGGTGGGTCGAGCCGGGTTTCTCGATCTCCGACTCGGTCGCCCAGGGCCAGCCCGCCAAGGCGTACACGCCGCGCAGGGGGTCTTGGAGACGGGCCCGCCGGACAGCGGGACGCAGCGGATCTCGGTGGTGGTGGGGAGGGTGGCGGCCCAGCACGCCTTGTCGTCGAGTTGTTCGACGTCGTGGGTGGACTCGGTGGCGACGAGTTTGCCGGTGTCGGTGGTGAGCAGCGTCGGGTCCTCGCCGCGGGGCCCGCGCGCCAGATCCGGGCGACGCCGGTGGTGTCGACGGCGTCCGCCTCCGCCCACACCGTGGCGCGGGCGGTGGCGGTCAGCCCGATGATGCGGGGCGAGCCCGCGACGGGCAGGGCGCGGAGGGTGACCGGTGGGGCGCCGGGTGGGCGCAGCAGCAGCTTCAGGGTGGCCGCGTCCTGCGCGACGCCCAGGGTCGCGCCGTCGTCGAGGAAGGCCAGGGGTGTGTACGGGGTGCCGTCGGGGAGGTTGCCCGGCGTCGTGGCGACGGTGAAGGGCCGGTCCGGCGCGGGCTGCGGGAGTTCGGGCAGCAGGGCGACGGTGATGCTCGCCGCGAGCGCCACCGCGAGGCCGGTCCGCGAGGTCACCGGACCGCCCCCAGCGCCGTGGTCTTCGCGCGCAGGAGGGTGGGGGAGCCGGTGCCGTCGGCGGGGACGGCGTAGGCGTCGGTGCCGCGGGTGTACGCGATGGTCCGCCCGTCGAGCCACGACGGCTGGTCGTCGACGTGCGCGGGCTCGGCGAGCGGGGTGTCCGCGCCGGTGGCGAGGTCGAGGACGTGCAGGCGCCAGGTGTCGCCGGTGCGGAACTTGTACGCGACGCGGGTGCCGTCGGGGGACAGCGACGGGCACTCGACGTTCTCCCGGACCGACCGCAGCTCCCGGGTCGCGAGGTCGCCGCGCATCAGCCAGGTGCGCTGGCCGGACTTCATCGTCGCGTAGAACACCCTGTCGTCGGCGGCGAAGGTGATGCCCCAGAAGTTGGCGTCCACGGCGGCGAACCGCTTGCCGTCCACATAGGACGTGAAGTCCTCCAGCGAGCCGTAGTGGCTGCCGGAGCGCAGGTCGTAGATGCCCGCGGTGGTGGAGAAGCCGCCGGAGCCCATCAGGTACGAGTCGCCCGCGCGGAACACCGTCCACGCCACCAGCGCGCCGCTGGGGAGACCCGGGCGCGGCTGGGCGTTCCCCACTCCGACAGCGTGACCCTCGGGTCGGGGCCGCCGCCCCACACGGTGATCTCCGACTGGTCCGGCACCGCGGTGGCGCGCAGGCACACCATCGTGCCCGCGGCGGCGTCGACGCGGTGGCAGGTGGGGCCGGAGGCGAGCACCGCGCCCGGGTCCGACCGCGGCGCCTGCCGCACGACGCGCCCGCTGTCCACGTACAGCACGGTGTCCGTGCGGGACAGGTCGATGCGCGCGGGCCCGCGGGCTCGGCGCCGCCCGTCGACCGGCTCACCACGTACCCGCCGACGGCGAGCGTCAGCGCGATCAGCGCCCCGCCGACCGCGTGCCTGGTCACCGCCACGACCGCCTCCCCACCCACGCGCCGACGGCCACCGCGACCACCAGCAGACCGGCGTACAGCAGGAACGCCGGGCGCAGCGCGGACAGCGCGGCGACCAGCCCGAACGCGACCGCGCCGGCCGCGCGCGCCAGCGCCTGCGCGGTCTGGGCGAGCGCGAGCCCGGTGCCGCGCAGCTCCGCCGGGACCAGCGGACCGGCCAGGGCCATCAGCACGCCGTCGGTGCAGGCGTAGAACAGGCCGTGGCAGAGCAGGACCGCGCCCGCGCCGACCCAGCCGCCGACCGCGCCCGCGAGCAGCAGGTACGCCGCGACCAGCAGGACGTGGCCCGCGAGGAACACCCGCGCCCGGCCGACCCGGTCGGCGGCCCGGCCGACGGGCGCGGCGGCGGCCATGAACACCGCCGCGGTGCCCAGCGGCAGCAGCGGCAGCACGCCGGGCGGCAGGCCCGCGCTGACCTGGAGCGCGACGTACAGGAACATGTCGCCGACGGTCAGCAGCCCGAGCAGCCCGGCGACCAGGCAGGCCCGCAGCAGCCGCCGGTCCCGGACGAGCACGCGGCACGCGCGCAGGGCCACCCGCTCCCGCGCGGGGGCCGGTCCGCGGGCGCGTTGACGAAGAACACCAGCACCAGCACCCCGACCACGCCGAGCAGGAAGCTGACGGCGAACACCGCGTCGAAGTCCACCGCGAGCCCGGCGACCAGCGCGAACGCCAGCAGGGGACCGAGCAGCGCGCCCGCGGTGTCCATCGCCCTGTGCACGCCGAACGCGCGCCCGAGCTGGTCGTCGGGGGTCGCCAGGGTGATCATCGCGTCGCGCGGGGCGGTGCGGATGCCCTTGCCCGCCCGGTCGACCGCGATGACCGCGCCCGCGCCCGCCACCGAGCCGCCCGCGAGCGGGAAGCCGAGCTTGGCCACCGCGGACAGCGCGTACCCGGCCACCGCGACCGGCTTCGGCCTGCCCAGCCGGTCGGCGACGTGCCCGCCGACCAGGCGCAGCACCGCGGTCGCGCCGGTGTAGACGCCGTCGATCGCGCCGAGCCGCAGGTAGCCGACGCCGACGCCGTACACCAGGTACAGGGGCAGCACGGCGGTCACCATCTCGGCGGAGATGTCGGTGACCATGCTGACGGCGCCGAGGCCGACCACGGTGCCGGAGACCCGCTTGGCGGTCCCGGTCGGTGGTCTGGCCTCGTCCGCGCCGCGGACGGTGGACAGGTACATCGCGTGCTCCTCGGGGAAGGGGTCGTGCACGGCGGTATGGCCTGCCGCCGTGCACGACCGTCACCAGCGGGTCATCCGACGACGGCGACGTCGTCGACCTGCGCCTCCCAGAACGAGGCCGTGCCGAGGTCAGCGGCCTCGACCAGCAGGTGGACGTCGCGCCCGGCGTATGCCGAGAGGTCGACGGACGCGTTCTCCCACTGGCCCGCCCGCTCGCTGGCCGCGCCGAGCCGCTCGAACACCGTGGTGGTGGTCCCGCCGGAGACGACCTTCACCCGCAGGTAGTCCGCCGAGGTCGTGTTGTTGCCCTGGGCGTACGAGAAGGCGAAGGTGAGCCGCGGCGCGCCGCTCGGGACGGTGATCAGCGGCGAGCGCGCGGACGTCACGCCGCCGTCGACGTCGTAGGCGCCCTCGATCGACCCGGCGAGCCGCCCGGTGACCAGGCAGTTCACCCCGCTGGTCGTGGTGCCGAGCTGCTTGACCTGCCCGTTGTAGGACGAGACGGTCTGCTCGGGGTCCCCGATGGCGAACTGGCCGCTGGTCGCGGTGTCGGTGCCGGACGGGTTGACCACCCATCCCCGGTTGACCTCGAAGTCGTCGGTGAACCCGCCGCCGACCCCGGACGACACGGTCAGCGCGACCTTGGTCGTGCGCGACACCGTCCCGACGGTCGCGGTGACGGTGACCTCGGTGGTGCCCGCGGTCGCCGTGTCGGCCGCGGTGAACGTCAGCGTCGACGACGCGGTCTGGTTCGCGGTGAGGGTGACCGGGTTCGGGCTGAACGACGCCTGGACGCCCGCGGGCAGACCGGACACCGACAGCGCCGCCTGGCCGGTGAACCCGTTGTGGCTGGTCACGCCCACCGTGGTGGACGCGCTGTTGCCGACCTTCACGCCGATGCTCGCCGGGTTCGCGGCGAGGCTGAAGTCCTTGTCCGCCTTGTGGCACGTGCCGGAGACGGTGTCGGTGTAGGTGCGGCCCGCGACCGGGACGAAGTCGTGCCGGTAGCCGGTCGAGGTCAGCGTGAGCTTGCCGACGCCGAAGGTGTTGGCGTTGCTGGCTTCCACCACCGCGGCCGGGGTCGAGTCGAAGCTGTAGAACCCGCGACCGCCGGTGCCGATGAGGAGCTGGCGGACGCCGTTGAGGTCGTCGCGCGCCCCGGTGGGCTTCGACGGCGCGAACCGCTGGTAGTTGTGGTCGTGGCCGACGACGACCAGGTCGGCCCTGGCGTCGTAGAGCGCCTGGAAGAACGGCGTCACCGACGTGTCGTCGCCGTGGCTGCCGCGGCTGAACCGGGGGTGGTGCCAGAACGCCGCGGTGCACGGCTTGGTGTTGGCCGCGAGGTCGTTCTTCAGCCAGGCCACCTGCGCCGAGGTGGCCGTGCGGGTGATGTTGGAATTCAGCGCGACGAAGTGCCAGTCGCCGACGTCGAAGCTGTAGTAGCCCTTGCCGCGCTCCCCGGCGCGGGCGCCGAAGTAGTCGAAGTAGCCCGCGGCGCCGGACGTGCCGTACTCGTGGTTGCCGGGGGACGGGTAGGTGATCGCCTTGAACTGGCCGTAGTACGGGTCGTAGAGGTTGCGGTACTCCGAGAGCGTCCCGTTGCTGTACGCGTTGTCGCCCGCGAGGATCAGCGCCGTCGGGTTCATGTTCTTGACCACGGGCGCGGTCTGGTTGCACGACGAGCCGCACACGTCGCCGACCGCGGCGACGGTGACCGACTCCGCGGCGAGGTCCTGGGTGCCGGACTGGTAGGCGTCGATCGTGAACTTGCTCGCCGCGTCGCTGATGGACGCGTCGACGGTGACGCAGTCGCCCTCGAACGCCCTGGTGTGGAACGCCTTCCCGGGCCAGTTGCGGCCGGTGAGCGTGTACCGGCCGCCCGCCGACCCGGTGAGGGTGACGGTGTCGGCGCCGCGCAGGGACAGCTCGGTGAACCGCAGCCGCATCCACTTGGCGCCGTCGGCGCACACCTTCTGTCCGTTGTGGAGGGAGTGCGCGCCGCCGGAGACGCCCGCGCGCCCGGTGGTCGCGCCGCGCTCGGCGAGCTGGGGGATCTGCGCGGCCGGTTCGGCGAGCGCGGCCGGTTGGGCCGCGACACCGCCCGCCGCCGGTCCCGCGGCGACCGCGACGCCGCCGATCAGCAGCGCGGCGCCCAGGGCCGCGGTCATCGCCCGTCGACGCCGCCGGGCGCGACTGGAGCTGGCTGTACGCATAGTCGTCCTTCGGTGGGAGGGTGCGGCCGGACCGGGTGCCGGATGTCCGGTCCGGCCGCGTGCAGGGTCGGCGGTCCACACCGCCGGGAGGGTGGCCGACGCCGTCCCGCCGAGGGCGGCCCGCGGGTCGGCGATCGGTTCACTGTGGATGTCGCTGGAGGGTGGTTTTCCTCCGCTGAAAGGGTTTTCCGGTCGAGTTCGACCCTAATCCGCGCCGTGGCCCGGTCAACGAAGTGCGGTTCGGCCACCTGGATAACTCTGAATGGGAGGTGACGTTCACCTGAACGGACTATGAACGGGTGTCAGGACACCCGGACGTCGTCGACCTGCGCCTCCCACAGCGACGCGGTGTCGGCGTCCGCGGTCTCGACGAGCAGCCGGACGTCCTTCCCGGCGAACGCCGCGAGGTCGACGGTCGCCTGCTGCCACTGGCCCGCCCGCTCGACCGCCGAACCGCGCTGGTCGAACACCGTGGTGGCGGTGGAGCCGTCGACGACCTTCACGCGCAAGTAGTCCGCCGACGTCGCGTTGTCGCCGTGCGCGTAGGAGTAGCTGAAGGTCAGCTTCGACGCGGTCGCGGGGACCCTGAACAGCGGCGACCGGGCGGAGGTCACGCCGCCGTCGAGGTCGTTCGCGCCGTACGCCGTGCCCGCCGCGCGCCCGGTGACCAGGCAGGCGACGCCGCTGGTCGTGGTGCCGAGCTGCTTGACCTGGTTGCTGTACGTCGACGTCGTCTGCTCCGGGTCGCCCACGGCGAACTGGCCCGAGGACGCGGTGTCGGTCCCGGCGGCGTTGACCACCCAGCCCCGGTTCACCTCGAAGTCGTCCGCGAAGCCCGCCGCGTCGCCCACGACGACCTGCGCCTGCGCCGACCTGGTCAGCGCGCCCGCGGTCCCGGTGACGGTCACCGCGTGGGTCCCGGCGGTCGCGGCGGCGTCCGCGGTGACGGTCATGGTCGCGGAGGACCCCGGGGCGACCGGGTTCGGGCTGAACGCCGCCCGCACGCCCGCCGGGAGACCCGACGCGGACAGGGTGACCGCCGACGAGAACCCGTTGGCGGCGCTCACGGCGACCGTCGCCGACGCGCTCGTGCCGGGCGCGACGCGCACCGTCGCGGGCGAGACCGCGACGCCGAAGTCGGGCGCCCCGCAGGGGTGAACAGCAGCCGGTTCGGCGACGACCCGCCGCCGGTGATCTTGCCGGGGGTGGCGCAGCCGACGATCGCCGCGTGCACCTGGGCGGGGGTCGCACCCGGGTTGCCGCCCAGGTGTTGCGCGACCACGCCCGCCACCAGCGGCGCCGCCATCGACGTGCCCGTCTTCACCGTCGTCCCGGTGTCGGAGGTGTGGCTGGCGGACGTGATCTCCCGGCCCGGGGCGAACAGGTCCAGGCACGTGCCGTGGTTCGAGGTGGTCCAGCGTTCGTCGGTCCTGGTCGAGTTGCCGACCGTGAGCACCTCCGGGACGCGGCCGGGGCTGTAGGCGCACGCGTCGCCGCCGTCGTTGCCCGCCGCCGCGACGACGGTGAACCCGGCGTCCATGGCCCCGCGCACCGCTGAGTCGAGCGCGGGGTCGGCAGGGAGCGCAGGCTCATGTTGATGACGGCGGGCCGGGTGGTGGCGTTGCGGACCAGCCAGTCCAGCGCGGCGATCACCGTCGAGTTCGGCCCGCTGCCGCCGCACGGCAGCACGCGGACCGCGTGCACGGTCGCGCCCTTCGCCGAGCCCCACGTCGAGCCTGCGACGGTGCCCGCGACGTGCGTGCCGTGCCCGTTGCAGTCGGCGGCCACGGTGTCGCCGTCGACGGCGTCGTAGGCGTGCCGGGCGCGCCCGCCGAACGTGGTGTGCGTGGTGCGGACGCCGGTGTCCAGCACGTACACCTGGACGCCGGAACCCGTGCCCTGGTAGGTGAAGGTGGAGTTGAGCGGCAGGGACCGCTGGTCGACGCGGTCCAGGTTCCACGGCGCGTTCGGCTGCGTGTCGGTGACCTCGGCGGTGACGTCGGCCTGGACGTGCGCGACCCGGGGGTCGGCGGCCAGGGCGGCGGCGCGCCCGCGGGCAGCCGCACGGCGAAACCGCGCAGCGCGGCGGTGTAGACGTGCCGGAGGGTGCCGCCGTGCCGGGCGGCCAGGTCGTCGGCCGCGGCGCTGATCGATGCGCCGCTCTTGAGCACCACGACGTAATCGGCGGGCGCCGATGCGGACGCGGTGCCCGCGAGGGCCGGTGCCGCGGCCAGCGCCGCGACGGCGAGGGCGAGCAGCCTTGTTCTCGGATGGGGACGCATGGGATCTCCTCGACGACGAGGGGCCGGCGGCATCCGCCCGCGACGAGGTGCGCAGGGGCGGGCGGGTCCACCGTGGACCTCGACTCGCCGCAGCCCGGTCGGGCGTGCGGGGTACTTCCCGCCCCTCGTGTCGGACCGGCCGCCGGGAAATCCCGAGCGAGGTCCGCTGCGCCGGAGTATAGAAACGCGCCCGATGAATCGTCAACGGGCGGACCACCCCCTTGCGCGGGTTTCTAGACTGAATGCCGGGCTCATGCCGAGGGCCCGTCCGCTTTCATGTCCTCCGCTCTTCCGCGACCAGGTGAGGTGGCCCTGTGGAACAGCCGACCGACGACTCCGAGAACGAACGAAGAATCGATTTCGGGTCCGCCCTGCGCACCGCGATCCAGCGCAGCGGGCTCAGCCTGAGCGAGATCTCGCGCAGGCTCGACGAGCGCCGCACCCCGGTCAGCGCCAGCGCGCTGAGCTACTGGCAGAACGGCGACAACCAGCCCGAGCGCGCCGGGTCGCTGGCCGCGGTCGCCGCGCTGGAGGAGATCCTGAGCCAGCCGCCGAGGACGCTGACCGGGCTGATCGGTCCGCGCAGGCCGCGCGGGCGCTGGACGCCGCGCGCCGGGGCCGCGGTCGCCTACGACAAGCTGTGGGCCCGCCCGGACGCGGTCGCCAGGGTGCTCGGCAAGATCGACGCCACCCCGGTCGACCTGGAGCGGCCGCAGAAGCTGTCGCACCACGTGTCCTACCAGGTCGGGCCGGACGGGCACGAGAAGTCGATGCGGGTGCGCAGGCTGGTGCGCGCCGAGCAGGACGGCACGACCCGGTTCGTGTTCGTGTCCCGCTGCAACGCGCTGTCCCAGCCGCCCGCGGTCGTCTACACCGAGGGGTGCAAGCCGGGGCGCTTCCGCGCGGACGTGCCGACGTCGACGTGCGTCTACGAGTTCCTGTTCGACCGGCCGCTGGAGACCGGCGAGCTGGCGTCGGTCGAATTCGGCCTGCGGTTCCCGCCGGGGCAGACCGACCAGCACGCGCGGATGGCGCTGTTCCGGCCCGCGCGGGAAATGGTCTTGCAAATCGCTTTCCACCCGGACTTGCTCCCGGACCGCTGTTACAGCTTTTTCCAGGCGCGGTCGGACGAACGGGTGGAAAAGCGCCGCGAGGTGCGTTTCGACCCGCACACGAACACATTCCAGTACATCACCCTCGACCCGCCGCCCGGGCAGTACGGCGTGGTGTGGGAGTGGGATTGACCTATTCGTAGGGCCGCGACGGGGCGGGCACCACCTCCACCGAGTCGACGCGCAGGTACGGGATCGTCTCGCCGTTGACCTCGTCGGCGATCGAGCCCGGCGCGTGGGCGCCGGTCACCTCGACCCAGGTGTCCGGGGCGATGCCGTCCGGGACGGCCCCCGACAGCGCCACCTTCACCGGTCTGCCGTCGGCGGCGCAGCAGGTGAGGATCATCCGCACCAGCAGCGGCTCGCCCCGCGACGTGCGGGCGATGAACCCGGTCAGCAGGACCCGCCTGCCGGTGAGGGTGGCGCCGTCGTCGAACACCGCCCGCGAGGCGTAGTCGAGGACGGTCACCCGCACCGGGTCGCCGTCGGGCAGGGGCGCGAACTCGGCGCGGGAGTCCAGCACCGTGCCCGCGTTGCCCGCGGCGTACGCGCCGAGCGGCTGCGGGGTGACGACCAGCAGCGCGGCCACCGGCAGCACGAGCAGCCACGTGACCGCGGGCTCGCGGTGGCCGTGCGCGCCCGACCTGCCGTGCCACAACGTGATCGCGCCCATGGCGAGCAGCAGCACCCCGGCGGCCACGACCGCGGGGCGCAGGCCCTCGCGGACGTAGCGCAGGACCTGGTCGGTGAGCCCGACGCGCAGGAACACCGCGCCGATCAGGACCAGCACCACCGACTGCGCCGTCCGGTTCACCACACCACCCAGCCCACCGCGGCGGACACGGCCAGCGCGACGGCGAACGTCGCGGGTCCGAACCGCACCGCGAACCGGCTCCCGAACGCGCCGGACTGCATCGCGAACAGCTTCACGTCGATCATCGGCCCGACGACGAGGAACGCCAGCTTCGCCGTCGGCGAGAACGCCGTCAGGGAGGCGGCGACGAACGCGTCCGCCTCGGAGCAGATCGACAGCAGCACCGCGAGCCCGGCCAGCGCCAGCACCGACAGCCACGGCGACTCGGCGAGCGCCTGCATCCAGCGGCCCGGCACCACGACGTTGAGCGTCGCCGCGGCGATCCCGCCGACCACCAGGAACCCGCCCGCGTGCGCCATGTCGTGCCTGCACGACGCCCAGAACGCCCGCCACCGCGGTTGACCGTCCACAGCGGACCGGTCGGGCAGCTTGATCCAGTCGGCGCGGCCGAGCCGCAGCCACAGCCAGCCCATCAGCACCGCGACGACCACGCTGGCCCCGGCGCGGGCGACCACCATCCGCGGGTCGTCGGGGAACGCGACGGCCGTCGCCACCAGCACGACCGGGTTGATCGCCGGGGCGGCGAGCAGGAACGCCAGTGCGGCCGAGGTGGGCACACCCCGGCGCACCAGCGCCCCGGCGACCGGCACCGACCCGCACTCGCACCCGGGCAGCACCGCGCCGCTCGCCGCGGCCACCGGGACGGCGAGGGCGGGCCGTCGCGGCAGCGCCGAGGCGAAGAACGACGGCGGCACGCACGTCGCGATGACCGCCGACAGCAGGACGCCGAACACGAGGAACGGCGTCGCCTGGACCACGATGGACACGAAGACCGTCGTCCACGTCCGCACCCCGGCGGACCCCAGCAGGTCGGCGACCACCCCCGGCAGGCGACGAGGAGCACCAGCAGGACCGCCAGCGCCTCCACCGAGCCGAACCGCCGGGTCCGCTCGGCCGCCCGGGTTCCGGTGACCGCCATGGGACCGACCTTCGAGCAGCCGGGCGCGAGCGTCAACGAATCCGCAGGCGGCCAACTGGCCAAGTCTGGACGTTCACGCGCGGTAGCCGCTCCTCCGCTCACGGCGATCGGGTTACGCGGCCGCGATCCGGGTAATCAGCCAGGAACCGATAGCGAATTCCCCTTGGAGGAACAGTGGATCGGATGACATCCACGCCCCCGTACGGGCAAGCCGACGCGGGCGGGCAGTCGGGCGGGGAGGCACGGGAGCGGGCGCGGGCGACCGCGGAGCAGGCCAAGTCCTCCGCCGCGCAGGTCGCCGACACCGCGCGGGAACAGGTCCGCGAGGTGGCTTCGGACGCGGGCAGGCAGACCAAGGCGTTCGCCTCGGACGTGCGGGACCGGCTCGCGCGGGAGGCCGACGAGCAGAGCACCCGGGCGGCGGACCTGCTCGCCAAGTGGGCCGACGACCTGTCGGAGATGGCGGGGGACGGCGACTCCCCCGCGCGGGCGATGGCCAGGCAGCTCTCGGAGCGGGGCCGCGAGTTCGCGGACCAGTTGCGCGAGGGCGGGCCGAACGACGTGCTCGACCAGGTCCGCGCGTTCGCGCGCAGGCGGCCCGCGGCGTTCCTCGCCGGGTCCGCGGCGGCCGGGTTCCTGGTCGGCAGGCTCGGCAAGGGCATCGCGAAGGCGGACAGCGGGTCCTCGGAGGTCGAGCGGTACGGCGACGTGCCCGAGCAGCGGTACGGGGAGATGACCGACCCGCGGTACCAGCGGACGGCCGAGCAGCCGTACGCGGGCATGGGCGAGTACGGGCGGACCGCCGAGCAGCCGTACGGCACGGTCCAGCCCGAGCCGTACCCGGAGCCGGGCTACCCGCAGCCGCCGATGCCCCCGGGCGGCATGGGACGGGGACCGGTGGGCCCATGACCGACCGCACCACGCAGCAGCCCGCCGACCCGTCGCTGGGCGAGCTGGTCAACGAGATCGCCGACGACCTGTCCCGGCTGTTCCGCCAGGAGATGGCGCTGGCGCGGGCCGAGATCAAGCGCGAGGCGACCAAGGCGGGCAAGGCGGCGGGGATGCTCGGCGGCGCCGGGTTCGCCGGGTACATGGTGGCCCTGCTGCTGAGCCTCGCCGCGGCCTACGGGCTGGCCAACGTCATGGACCTCGGCTGGGCGTGCCTGCTGGTCGCCGTCGTGTGGGCGGCGATCGGCGCGGTGCTGTTCGTCCGCGGGCGCACGGCCATGCGGTCGGTGTCGCCGAAGCCGGAGCAGACCATCGAGAGCTTGAAGGAGGACGCCCAATGGGCGCGACACCCGACCAAATAAGGACCGAGATCGAGCACACCCGCGCGGACCTGACGCAGGACGTCAACCGCCTGGCGGACCGGACCAGCCCGAAGCGCATCGCGCACCGCCAGACCGACAAGGCGCGCCGCGGGGTGGGCAGGCTCCGGGACCGCGTCATGGGCACGCTCGACGACGCCAAGAGCGGGATGAGCGACACCGGCGAGACCATCAAGGAGCACGCGCACCAGGCCGGTGACGCCCTCCGCGAGGCGCCGCAGGCGGTGCGCTCGCAGACCCAGGGCAGCCCCTTGGCGGCGGGCCTGGTCGCCTTCGGCGCCGGACTGCTCACCGCGGGCCTGCTCCCCACCACCGAGGTCGAGCGGCGCGCGGGCGGCAAGCTCCGCGACAGCGACCAGCTCGACACGCTCAAGCAGGAGGCCACCGAGGCGGCCAAGGGCATCGGCGAGGACCTCGGGCAGACCGCGAAGCAGGCGGCCCAGCACGTCCAGGAGACCGCGACCGACTCGGCGCACCAGGTGGCCGACGCGGCCAAGGACGAGGGCGCCAGGACCGCCGAGCGCGCGAAGGGCGAGGTCTGACGGATCGATCAAGGCGGCAGGGACCCGGTCCCTGCCGCCTTTCCGCGCGTTTCGACCGCTTCGCGCCGGGTATCTCCTCGCCGATCGCCCAAGGGCGGGCGGTGCGGGAAAGGCGGGGGCGATGGAACTCGACTTCGACGACCGGGTGGTGCGGGGCCTCCACGGGTACCTGCGGGAAGTGACCGGAAGGCTGGGCCTGTCCGGCGACAGCGGTTATGTGCACGCCGAGCGACCGGTCAGCGCATACCTCGCACTCGAGGGGCGGCTGCCGGGCTTCCCGGACCGCGACGTCGCGCTGCTGTGGGACGAGGACGGCGGCTGGGCGATCGCGGTCGAGACGCACAGCGGCGAGGACCTCTTGGTGCAGGACCGGTACGGCGCCGAGCTGGTGCCCGCGCCGGACGCGGTGGCGCGGTGGGTCCGGTCGCTGCTCGACGGCAAGGGCCGCCCGCGGCGGGTGGCACCGCCGCGCCGTGCTCAGGACGACGTGGCCGCCCGGTTGGCGTTGTACGCGGTGGTGCCGGGCGTCGCCGTGCGCCGGTCGGCCTGAGCGTCGCCCGGGGGCGGGTGGTGGTGCGGCGTCGTGCCCTGGACGACGAGGCAGCGCGGCCCGGATTCGCCTGAGCGCTGTCCCGGGTTTCGATCGGCGTCGATCGGCTACTCGTTGACCATGGTTCTCGCACCGGTCGTGCTCGGGTTGGGGATCGGCGGCTTCCTCGACGGCATCGTCATCCACCAAGTCCTGGGCTGGCACCACATGCTCTCCGGCTGGTACCCGGACGACCCGCACCGCAACATGGTCGCCGACGGGCTCTTCCACCTCGTCTGCCTGCTGCTGGTCGTGGTGGGCGTGGTCCTGCTCAACCGCAGGTCGCCCCTGCCCGCGCGCGTTCTGTGGGGTGGGATCGTGGCGGGCTGGGGCGTCTTCAACGTCGTCGAGGGGGTTGTGGATCACCTGGTGCTCGGGGTGCACCACGTCCGGCACGGGCCGGATCAGCTCGTCTACGACCTCGCCTTCCTGGGGTTCGGCGCAGTGCTCGTCGCGCTGGGGTGGGTGCTCGCGGGGCGGCGGGTGTCCTAGTTGGACTGCTGTGCGGCGTGGGCCAGGGCGGAGGGGTCGTCCGGCCGACGATGGCGGGGGCCTCGTGGATCAGGGTGTCGTCGGTGATGGCCTCGACCATGAACAGGGCGTAGTCGACGCGGCGGGTCATGTTGCTGGCGAGGATGGGGTCGCCGACGTGGCGGCTCCAGACGGGGACGCCTTGGGACTCGCCTTCCTCCAGGTCGCTGCCTCGGACGACGGTCCACCTGGTGTCGCTGGCGAAGATGCGGCGGCAGGCTTCGACCTGGTCGTCGATGTCGGCCATGCGGATCAGGCGGGCGAACCAGGTGAAGAAGACGACGAACGCCTTGAAGCGGCGGGTGTAGAAGTCCTTGCCGTCGCGCGTGATGTGCCAGCCGCAGGAGAAGACGAGGCGGGCGTCGGGATGGGCGTGGTCGAGGACCGCTTGGGCGGTGCCGGAGGAGTAGTTCTTGAGGCCCCAGGGGACCAGCACCGTCAGGACGGCGTCGCAGTCCGCCACGGCTCTGGAGATCACCGCGGGGTCGTTGGTCTGGCCCGGGACGATCGTGATGCGGTCGGCGTACTCCGCCAGCTTGGGGACGCTCTTCTCCCGGCAGACGCCGACGACGTCGTACCCGCGGTCCAGGGCGTGGCGGACCATGTAGCGGCCCAGCTTCCCCGACGCCCCGACGATGCACACCTTCATGGCTCCTCCTCGCTCGACCGTGCCCTTACTTTGTAAGGTACAGCCTTGCACTGTAAGGTTGTCAAGCGGCGGAAGGGGATCGCGTGGGGTTGACCAAGGAAGGCGTGCTCGAGGCCGCCGTGGCGCTCGCGGACGAGGTCGGGGGTGGGGCGCCGAGCATGCGGGCGCTCGCGAAGCGGCTCGGCGTGGAGGCGATGTCGCTCTACCACCACTTCCGGAACAAGGACCTGATCCTCGACGGGATGGTCGACCGCGTGTTCTCGGAGATCGCGCTGCCGCCGGAGGACCTGGAGTGGCGGGCGCGGTGCGGGTGCGCGGGGACTCGATGCGGGAGGTGCTGAACCGGCACCCGTGGGCCATCGGGCTGATGGACTCGCGGACGAACCCGGGCTGGGCGACGCTGCGCCACCACGACGCGATGATCGGCTGCTTCCGGGCGGCCGGGTTCACCGTCGCGGGGGCGGCGCACGCGGTGTCCGTCGTGGACGCCTACCTCTACGGGTTCGTGTTGCAGGAGTTGAGCCTGCCGTTCAAGGGCGACGAGGTCGTCGACGTCGCGGGGGGCATCCTGGACGGCCTGCCCAAGGACGAGTTCCCACACCTCGCCGAGTTGATCGTCGAGCACGCCATGAAGCCGGGGTACGACTACACCGCGGAGTTCGCGATCGGGTTCGACCTCGTGCTCGACGGGCTGGAGCGGCACCGCGAGCGCTGGTGACTACTTCCCGGGTTTGGCGCGGCGGGCCGAGACCGAGCCGAACGTGTCGCTGTCGGCCAGGAAGCCCTCCAGCGCGAAGGTCGCCGCGCCGAGGCTGACGGGGTTGTGCCGCAACCCGCTCAGCTGCAGGGTGACGGCCTGGTACGGGTCGCCGAGGGCGTACTCGGCGATGATCGGGCGGGCGATCTCGAGGAGGGCTTCGCCGAGGTAGCCTGCCACCGAGTCGCCGAAGACGATGGTCCTGGGGTTGACCAGGTTGATCAGGTTCGCCACCGCGATGCCCAGGTGCTCGCCCGTGCGGCGGATGACCGCCTGCGCCACCTCCTGGTCGCGGGCGGCGGCGATGGCGGCGACGGTGGTCAGCGGGTCGCTGCTGAACAGGGGGCTCGCCGGGTCCAGTTCGCGCAGCGTGTGGGCGATCCCGGGCGCGCCGATGTACGCCTCGACGCAGCCGCGGCGGCCGCAGCGGCAGGTGCGGCCGCGGGGCAGGAGCACCATGTGGCCCCACTCGCCCGCGGTGTTGGTGACGCCGCGCAGCAGGGTGCCGTCCACGGCGATGCCGACGCCGACGCCGGAGCGCAGCGTCACCACGACCAGGTCCTCGATCTCGCGGCCCGCGCCGAACCACAGCTCCGCGACCGTGCTCGCCTTCAGCGGGTTGTCCAGGTACAGCCGGTACGGCAGCCGCTCGGTCAGCAATCCCCTGAACGGAACGCCCTTCCAGGACCAGTAGGGCGAGAACAGCGACACCCCGCCGGTGGGCTCGACCGGGCCGGGGACGATCACGCCCGCGCCGAGCACGGCGTCGCCGTCGTCGCCGACGAGGTCGGTGACGGTGGCCGCGATGAGGTCGGCGATGGCGGGCGGGTCGGTCGCGTCGGGGTCTATCGGCACCTCGACCGACCGGCGCACGGTCATGGCGAGGTCGAAGACGTCGACGTGGACGGTCGTCTCGGCGGTGTCGACGCCGACGAGCAGCCCGCGGTCGGGGTTCGCGGCGAGCTTGGCGCGGGGCCTGCCGATGCCGTTGGCGTCGTGGCCGAGTTCGGTGAGGACGCCGACGTCGAGCAGCTCGGCGATCATGTTGCCGACCGACGCGAAGGACAGGCCCGTCTGCGCGGCCAGCTCCTGCCTGCTGGTGTGGCCGTCGGCCGCGTAGACGGCCCGCAGCAGGCTGAACCTGTTGCGGTGCCGGATCTCCCGGGCGGTCCGGTGCTGCACGCGCTGCTCCCTGCGGTCGGGGGCCCGACTCTAACGCCCGGGGCGCCGGTCAGCCGGATCGACTATTTACAACCCTTAGACTAAGCCTTACTGTGCTCCGTGTCACCACTGGTGGCGGGGTGCGGAACCGAAGGAGACGACGATGTCCATCTCTCGCCGACGCCGGGCAACGGCCGTGCTGTGCGGGGCCTCGCTGGCGTTCGCCGCGGCGGCCTGCTCGTCCGGCAAGGAAGCCGGGCCATCGCCCGCCGCGCAGCAGGGCGGCACCGGGAAGATCACGATCGTCTACGCCCAGAAGCAGGGCGACCAGGAGTACTTCATCGGCGAGGCCGAGGGCGCGAAGGCCAAGGCGGCGGAGCTTGGCGTCGACCTCAAGGTCGTGAACCTCGGCAACGACGCCAACAAGGCCGTCACCGAGATGCAGAACGCGGTGAACCAGAAGGCTTCCGGCGTGATCGTGGTCGTGCCCGACCCGTCGGTGGGGCCGCAGCTCGTGCAGCTCGCCAAGACCGCGGGCATCCCGCTGCTGACCTCCGACGACCAGGTCTGCGCCACCGGTCCTGACCCGACGTCGTGCGCGAAGGAGCAGCTCGTGCCGCGGGTCGGGTTCTCCGGGCAGCAGATGGGCGCCGAGGTCGGCAAGCGCGCGGGCGAGGACTTCAAGGCAGCGGGCTGGAAGGCCGAGGAGACGGCCATCATCGAGGCCTGGAAGCAGGACGTGACCGTCTGCACCGACCGGGTCAAGGCCAACCAGGAGGCGTTCAAGGCCGCCGCGGGCGTGGACGTCGAGGTGATCGAGGTCGGCACCGACAACACCCCGTCCGACGCGCAGAACAAGATCGCCGCGACGGTGTCCGGCAACCGGTCGGTCAAGAACTGGATCGTCATGGGCTGCAACGACGAGAACGTCGCGGGCGGCGTCACCGCGATCCAGAACGCGGGTTACGCCGCCGACAACATCCTGGGCGTCGGACTCGGCGCGTACCTGGCGTGCAAGGAGTGGCGCGGCGGCAAGCCGACCGGGTTCAAGGCCGCGCTGTTCATCAACGGCGAGGACGTCGGCGCGCTGGCCGTGCAGACCATCCACGACTTCATCAAGAACGGCACGCCCATGCCCGCGGAGGCGTTCGCGCCGACCACGATGGTCGACGCGGGCTCCTGGGAGCGGGCGGGCGTCAAGTGCGCGTGACGGGCCTGCGCGTCACCGGCCTCGACAAGCGCTTCGCGGGCGTGGCGGCGCTGCGCGACGTGAGCGTGGACTTCCCGCGGGCCGGGTGACCGCCCTGATGGGCGAGAACGGCGCGGGGAAGTCCACCCTCATCCGGATCATCGGCGGCGACCACCTCCCCGACGGTGGCGGGCTCGAGCTGGACGGAGCGCCGTTCGAGCCCGCCACGCCATCCGACGCCCGCGCCGCCGGGGTCCGGGTGATCGCGCAGGAGCCGGAGATCGTGCCGCACGTGTCGGTGGCCGAGAACGTCTACATCGGAGCGCTGCCGCGCCGGGCCGGGCGGCGGCTGGACCGGGCGGGCCTGCGCGCCCGGGTGCGCGACGACCTGGCGGAGCTGGGGTTCGCGGGCGCGCTGGACCCCGACGCGCTGGGCTCCAAGCTGACCGCGGCGCAGCGGCAGCTCGTGGAGATCATGCGCGCGCTGACCACCGACGCGAAGGTCATCGCGTTCGACGAGCCCACGTCGTCGCTGTCCGAGCACGAGGCGGAGGCGCTGTTCGCGCTGATCGGGCGGCTGCGGGAGCGCGGCATCGCGATCGTCTACGTGTCCCACCGGATGCGCGAGATCCGCAGGCTGGCCGACCGCGTCGCGGTGCTGCGCGACGGCGCGTTCGTCGGCGTGCGGGACATCGACAGCACGACCGACGCCGAGATCGTGCGGATGATGGTCGGCCGCGACCTGTCGACGGTGTTCGCCCGCGAGCACGGCTCGCCCGGCGCGGTCGTGCTCGAGGTCGACGACGTGACCACCGACGACGTGCGCGGCGTCAGCCTCCAGGTCCGGGCGGGCGAGGTGGTCGCGCTGGCCGGGCTGGTCGGCGCGGGCCGCTCGGAGCTGGCCGCGGCGCTGGTCGGCGACGTGCCGATCCGCTCGGGGAGGTCCGGGTCGACGGCAAGCGCTTGCGGCTGCGGCAGCCGCGCGACGCCGTGCGCGCCGGGTTCGGTTACGCGCCCGAGGAGCGCAAGGCGCAGGCGCTGCTGCTGCACCGCGGCGTCCGGGACAACATGACCCTCGCCGTGCTGGACCGCCTGCGCCGCGGGCGGGTCGTGCGCCGCAAGCAGGAGAGGCGACTCGCGCAGCGCTACGTCGACTCGCTGCGCGTGCGCACGCCGTCGATCGAGCAGGAGGTGCGCAAGCTCTCCGGCGGCAACCAGCAGAAGGTCGTGCTGGCGCGCTGGCTCGCCCGCAAGCCGAAGGTGCTGGTGCTCGACGAGCCCACCCGGGGCGTCGACGTCGGCGCCAAGGTCGAGATCTACCGGATCGTCGACCAGCTCGCCGCCGACGGGGTCGCCGTCCTGGTGATCTCCTCCGAACTGCCCGAAGTGCTCGGCCTCGCCGACCGGGTCGTCGTCATGCAGGGCGGGCGCGTCACCGGCGAGCTCAGCCGCGCCGACGCCACCGAGGCGGCGATCCTCTCGCTCGCCATGGCCGAAGACCTCACCCCCGAGGAAGACCGATGACCCAGGTAGACGTGACGACGGCCGCGCCCGACGCGGCACCGGCCCCGCGCAGGCGGCTGATCGACCGGATCGGCGGGCCGGGCAACCTGAGCCTGATCGGCGCGCTGGTGGTGGTGGTCGCCGTGTTCGGCGCGATCAACCCCGGCTTCCTCGACCCCGCGAACCTCGCGGGCATCGGCGAGGCGGTGACCGTGTTCGGGCTGCTGGCCGTGGTGCAGACGGTGGTGATCATCTGCGGTGGCCTGGACATCTCGGTCGGCTCGCAGGCGGGCATCGCGTCGGTGGTCAGCGCGATGGCGTTCACCGCGACCGGCGGCAACGCCTTCGTCGGCGTGCTCGCGGCGCTCGGCGTCGGGGTGGTCGCCGGGCTGGTGAACGGGCTGATCATCGTCTACGGGCGGGTCAACCCGGTCATCGCGACGCTGGCGACCCTGGCGGCGTACAAGGGGATCGCGCAGCTCATCTCCGGCGGCAAGGCGCAGGGCTTCGTGCTGGACAACGACCTGTTCATCTTCCTGGCGCGCGGCAAGGTCGCCGGGCTGCCGGTGCCGGTCGTGGTGCTGGTCCTGGTGGCGCTGGCGATGCACTTCCTGTTGAAGTACACCGACATCGGCCGCAACGTCTACGCCATCGGCGGCAACGACACCGCCGCGCGGCTGGCGGGAATCAACATCAACAAGTACCTGCTGGCGGTGTTCGTCCTCGCCGGTGTCGTGTCGGCGGTCGCCGGGATCATCCTGACCGCGCGCACCGGGTCGGGGCAGCCGGTCTCCGGGAGCGAGGGCCTGGAGCTGAAGGCGATCACCGCCGCGGCGCTGGGCGGCTGCGCGCTCAAGGGCGGGAAGGGCACCATCGGCGGCACGCTGCTCGCCGTGGTCCTGCTCGGGGCGCTGGACAACGGCCTGAACGTGGTCGGCGTCAACACCTTCTGGCAGAACGTCGCACAGGGTTCCCTGCTGGTGGCCGCCGTGGTCATCCAGCAGCGGCGAAGTGGAGAACGGGCCGTCGGTCTCCCGACCTGACGGCCGCCCCTGCACATCCCCACTCGAAAGGACCATCCAACGATGCGTGTCCGAGCGAGAATCGCGGGTGCCCTGGCCGTCGTCCTGGCGGCCTGCGGTGTGGTGGCGTCGACCGGTGGGCCCGCGTCGGCCACCGCGAACGTCCCGGCGAACACCCTGCTGCCGAAGCCGCAGATGGGGTGGAACAGCTGGAACGTGTTCAAGTGCGACATCGACGAGGGCAAGATCAAGGCCGCGGCTGACGCCATGGTGTCGTCCGGGATGAAGGCCGCGGGCTACGAGTACGTCGTGATCGACGACTGCTGGGCCGAGCAGTACCGCGACGGCAGCGGGAACCTGGTGGCGCACAAGGTCCGGTTCAGGAGCGGGATCAAGGCGCTCGCGGACTACGTCCACGCCCGGGGCCTGAAGATAGGCATCTACTCCAGCGCCGGGCTGCACACGTGCACCGCGTCGCCGGAGGGGTTCAAGCAGCCGGGGTCGATCGGCCACGAGCAGCAGGACGCCAACTTGTTCGCGTCGTGGGACATCGACTACCTCAAGTACGACAACTGCGGTGACCGGCTCGGCCAGTCCAACGAGCAGCGCTACACCGCGATGGGCAAGGCGCTGCGCAACACCGGCCGCGACATCGTCTACGCCGTCTGCAACTGGGGCGAGGCCGAGCCGTGGCTGTTCGTCCCGCGCGTCGGCGGCAACAGCTGGCGCACCACCGGCGACATCTGGGACTCGTGGACGGCGGTGACGTCGCTGCTCGACCAGCAGAAGGGCCTGGAGCCCTTCGCCAAGCCGGGCGCGTGGAACGACCCGGACATGCTGGAGGTCGGCAACGGCCACCAGACGCTCACCGAGTACCGGTCCCACTTCAGCCTGTGGGCGCTGCTCAACGCCCCGCTGCTGAGCGGGAACAACCTCGCGACGATGTCCGCCGACATCCGCGACATCCTGACCAACCGCGACGTCATCGCCGTCGACCAGGACTGGGGCGGCTCGCAGGGCAGGCTGGTGCGCGACCTCGGCAACGGCACGCAGGTGTGGGCGAAGCCGAACTCGGACGGCTCGGTCGCGGTCGTGCTGTTCAACCGGGGCACGGCGACGACCACGGTGTCCACCACCGCGGCGGAGGTCGGCCTTGGCGGGTCCACTTCGTACTCCTTGAAGGACCTGTGGTCGAAGGCGCAGTCGACGTCGACGGGGTCGATCAGCGCGTCGGTGCCGGGGCACGGCGTGGTCATGTACCGGGTGTGGCGCCAGGGCGCCACCGTCGCGCCGCCCGCATCCGGCGTGCACCAGGTGAGCGCGATGCCGTGGCTGGCGTCGTCGAACGGGTGGGGCCCGGTGGAGCGGGACACCAGCAACGGCGGCAACGTCGGCGGTGACGGTTCCGCGCTCCGCATCGGGGCGACCTCGTACGCGACCGGCCTGGGCGCGCACGCGGACTCGGCGGTGCACCTGTGGCTCGGCCGCGCCTGCCAGCGCTTCGAGGCGAAGGTCGGCGTGGACGCCGAGGGCGGGGCGGGCCGGGGCAGCGTGCGCTTCCAGGTGTACGGCGACGGCAAGCTGTTGGCGTACACCGACATCCTGCGAGCGGGTGGGAGCGCGGTGGTGCTTTCCGTCCCCACCAAGGGGTTCAGCACCCTGGAGCTGCGCGCGACCGACGCCCGCGACGGCAAGGACCACGACCACGCCAACTGGGCCGACGCGAAGCTCACCTGCGGCAGCCCGTCCGGCGGGGTGTTCCTGAGCGACCGCGACTTCACGTCGACCAACGCGTGGGGCCCGGTCGAGCGCGACACGAGCAACGGCGAGACCCCGACCCGCGACGGCACCGTCCTGGCGGTGGGCGGCGTCCGGTACACCAAGGGCCTCGGCGTGCACGCCCCCAGCTCGGTGACCATCCCGGTCAACGGCGCCTGCCACGGCTTCGACGCCACCGTCGGCCTCGACGCCGAGGTCGGCACGAACGGCTCGGTCACGTTCGAGGTCGTCGCCGACGGCGTCACCCGCTACACCAGCCCCGTGCTGCGCGGCGGCCAGACCGCGGACGTCGCGGTCGGCATCGGCAGGCCCGCGTCGCTGACGCTGCGGGTCAACGCCACGGGCGACGGCACGGCGTACGACCACGCGAACTGGGCGGGCGCCCGCCTGTCCTGCGACTGACCCACTGGCGGTGCGGGCCCGGTTCCGCCGGGCCCGTACCGTGGTGGTCGTGGACCTGTTCCGCCGATCGCCCTGACCTACTGGGAGGTCTCGGCGACGCCCCCGACCGGGGACGACCCGCTCGACGCGCTGGTCGTGCGCCTCGCCGCCGCGTACGGGGACCCGGCGCTGCTGAAGTTCCACCTGGACGACGTCGGTTCGGCCGCGGGCCGGGCCGCCGCGCTGGCCGACCCGGCCGCCCGGGTGAGCACGCGGGGCCAGGTCCTCACGGTCGCGGACTACCTCGACGCGTACGTCATGGAGGCGACGCTGCACCACCTCGACCTGGGTGGCTCACCGCCCGCCGACGGGCTGGCCCGCGCGCGGGAGATGCTGGAGGGGATCGCGGGAGCGCGGTTCCCGCTGTCCGATGTGGACACCCTGCTGGTCGGGACCGGGCGGCGTGCGCCGACCGACGCGGAGGCCGCCGGGTTGGGGGCGCTGGCCGAGCGGTTGCCGTTCGTGCTGGGGTGAGTCAGTGCGCTCGGCGGAGGCCCACGCCGCCGAGGGTGGTGGCGGCCAGGCCGAGGGCGATGGCGACGAACGCGCCGCCGAGGCCGTTGCCGGTGCCGAGACCGCCGTCCGCGGTGGCGGCGACGGCGATGCCCAGCGCGGTGGCGATCAGGCCGCCGGTGAGGGCTGCTGTGGAGCCGCGCCGGGTGCGTCGGCGGAGGGCGAGGACGCCGATGACGATGCCCGCCACGGCGACGATTCCCGCGATGATGGAGCCGATGCGGCCTGCGCTCATGGTGTAGGCGCTGACCTGGGCCGCGATGAGGGTCATGGGGTTCTCCTCCGTCGATGGGGTGCGCCACCGAGGATGGCCGCCAGACCCCCGGCGGGTCGTCGTGCGCGGGGAGACAACCGGGTACCGCGTCCGCGGTAGGCGGGGATGCCGCGTCGGGAGGACTCGCCCACCGCCGGGGGCTGGTTAGGGTGCGGGGGTGGTGGGCTACGCGTTGCTCGCGGTCGGGGCGTTGGTGCTGGTGGCGCACCGGCGGGCGCCGGTGGTCGTGCTCGTCGTGTCCGGGGCTTCGGCGCTCGGGTACCAGGCGCTCGGGGTCGACGTGCCCGCGATCGCGTACCTGTTCGCGGTGTACGCCGCCGTGCGCGCGGGCCGGTGGGTGCCCGCGATCGTCGCGTCGGTCGTGATGGTGACCGCGATGCCGCTGGTCCTCATGGCGACGGGGGTGCCGATGGCGGAGGTGTTCGACCGGACCCGCGACGTGCTCCAGTTGGCGTGGCTGGTCGCGGCGGGCGCGGCCGGGGAGGCGGTGCGGCAGGCGGAGCGGCGGGCCGACGAGGCCGAGCGGACGCGCGAGGAGGTCGCCCGGCGCCGCGCCGACGAGGAGCGCCTGCACATCGCGCGCGAACTGCACGACTCGCTCACGCACCAGATCTCGGTCATCAAGGTGCAGGCCGAGGTCGCCGTCCACCTCGCCCGCAAACGCGGCGACGACGTGCCCGACGCCCTCATCGCGATCCGCGACGCCGGGCGGGAAGCGGCCCGCGAACTCCGCGCCACCCTGGAAGCCCTCCGCGACGACGCCGCCACCCCGCCGCACGGCCTCGACCGCGTCCCCGACCTGGTGCACCGCGCCCGAGCCGCGGGCCTCGACACCACCCTGACCATCGACGGCGCGGGCGACGACCTCCCCGCCGCGGTCGACCGCACCGCCTACCGCATCGTGCAGGAGTCCCTGACCAACGTCGCCCGGCACGCGGGCTCCGCCACCGCCCGGGTCCGCATCGACCGCCGCCCCGACACCCTGGTCGTCCAGGTCGACGACGACGGCGCCGCCACCACCGACGTCACCCCCGGCGTCGGCCTGCTCGGCATGCGCGAACGCGTCACCGCGCTCGGCGGCACCCTGCGCGCCGCGCCCCGCGACGGCGGCGGGTTCACCGTCCGCGCCGAACTCCCCGTGGAGCGCCCGTGATCCGCGTCCTGCTGGTCGACGACCAGCCGCTCATCCGCGGCGGCTTCCGCGCGCTCCTCGACGCCGAGGACGACATCGAGGTGGTGGGCGAGGCGGGGGACGGGGAGAGCGGGGTCGCGCTGGCCCGCGAGCACCTGCCGGACGTCGCGCTGGTCGACGTGCAGATGCCCGGGGTCGACGGCATCGAGGCGACCCGGCGCATCGCCGCCGACCCCGCGCTGGCCGCCGTGCACGTGGTCATCCTGACCAACTACGGGCTCGACGAGTACGTCTTCGACGCCCTGCGCGCGGGCGCGGCGGGCTTCCTCGTCAAGGACATCGAGCCCGAGGACTTCCTGCACGCCGTCCGGGTCGCCGCCCGGGGTGACGCGCTGCTCGCGCCCGCCATCACCCGCAAGCTCATCGCGCGCTACGTGGCGCAGCCGCCGACCAGCGGGCCGGGGCTGGACGAGTTGACCGCGCGCGAACGGGAGGCCGTCGCCCTGGTCGCGCGGGGGCTGTCCAACGACGAGGTCGCCGCGCGCATGGTGATCAGCCCGCTGACCGCGAAGACGCACGTCAACCGGGCGATGACCAAGCTGCGCGCGAGGGACCGCGCGCAGTTGGTCGTCTTCGCGTACGAGTCCGGGCTGGTGGCCCCGGGCGGTTAGCGCCCGAGGGCCGCGGCCGCCAGCGCTGTGCCGCGGATGCGGGCGCTGACCTTGGCGAACGCGGTGTCGCGGCTGGTCGAGGTGTCGTCGGCGAAGGGGAGAAGCCGCAGTCGTCGCAGGTGCCGAGGCGGTCGAGCGGGATGTGCTCGGCCGCGGCGAGCACGCGGTCGCGGACCTCCTCGGGCGTCTCCACCCGCGGGTCGACGGGGTCGGTGACGCCGACGAACACGCGCGCGTCCCCGGGCAGGTGCGCGGCGACGATCGCCAGCACGCGGTCCGGTTCGGCCTCGCTGGCGAGCTGGAGGTAGAAGGCGCCCGCCTTGAGGGCGAACAGCTTCGGCAGCAGGTCCGCGTAGTCGATGTCGAGGCTGTGCGTGGAGTCCTGGTCGCCGCCGGGGCAGGTGTGGACGCCGATGCGGGCGCGCTCCTCGGGGAGAACCGCTCCAGCACGCTGTTGTTCAGCGCGATGAAGGCGTCGAGCACGCCGCCGCTCGGGTCGAGCTTGAGCGCGAGCCTGCCCTCGGTGAAGTCGAGCTGCACGGAGTGCGCGCCCGCGTCGAGGCACTGGCGGATGTCCTTCTCCGCCTCGTCGGCCAGGTCGGCGAGGAACTGCTCGCGCGGGTAGCCGTCGATCCCGTCGGCCGGGTACAGCAGGCTCAGCGCGGACGGCGCGATCACCGGCTGCTTGACCGGCAGGTCGGTCAGCTCCTGGGCGCGCCGCAGGTACGACACGGCGTACGTGCCGTAGCGGAAGGGGCCGCGGTCAGCCGGGGGAGCTGGCGGGTGTGGCCGTCGGCGAACGGGATGACCGCGCCGTCGGGGGCCAGGGGCAGGCCGGTGAGCGGGTAGGTGGCGAAGCTCGGTTTGGCCTGCTCGCCGTCGGTGACCACGGGCGAGCCCGCGTCGGCGAACCGCTGGACCGTCTCGGTGAGGGCCTTGTCGACCAGGTCGGGGTTCGCCGGGTCGGCGAGCAGGTAAGCCGGTCGGGGGATGCTGCCGATCGGCTCCGTGGGGATCGTCATGGGGCCGAACGTATCCGCATACGATCATGGGTGCCGTCCCCCGATCGGGCGGTCACAGCAGCTCGTCGAGCAACCGGTAGTAGTCCAGGCGGGAGTGGTCGACCTCGGCCAGGCCGTAGGCGGCGAGGAAGTCGTCCCAGGCGGCCGGTCCGAAGTCGCCGGTGAGGTCGCGGTGGGCGATCGCGAGGTCCCGGTACCGGTCGGCGACACCGAGCGCGGGGACGTCGATGAGGACCGGGTCGGTCGGGTCGAGGACGTTGCTGGGGGTGTAGTCGCCGTGCGCGGTGACCAGCTCGGTCTCGCGGGGGCGGGTCGCGCGCAGGCGGGCGAGGACGTCGCCGGGGGTCAGGCCGATGTGGTCGTCGTCGAAGTCGTCGGCGTCGACGAGACCATCGCGGACGTTGGCCTCCGCGCGGGCCAGGACGGTGTCGAGCCCGCCGTCGAAGGGGCAGCCGGGCAGGTCGTGCAGGGCGCGCAGGGTCCGGCCGAACACCGCGCCGATGTCCGCCGGGGCCGCGCTGAGCAGGGACGGCGCGCCGACGTCGGCCAGGACCAGGACCGGGTCGTCGAAGGCGACGACCGCGGGCGCCCGCAGCCGGGTCGACAGCCAGCGCAGGCGGTCGTGCTCGGCGCGCGCGGTCGGGCCGTGCTTGACCCAGTACGTGCGCCCGCCGCGGCGACCCGCAGGGCGGAGTCGCTCGCGCCCTCGTGGTCGTCGGTCCAGGTCGCGTCCGGGCCGAGCAGGCGGCGCAGGTCGTCGGCGATGCGCATGCGGTCCATGATCGCGCGACTAGGGTCGGGGGATGACGCGGTCGTGGTGGGGCTGGGGCGCGGTGGACGAGGCCGTGGTGGGCGCCGAGGCGGACGAGCTGGTGGCGCGGGCTTCGGCGCTGCTGCCGGGGCACGACTTCACCGACCACCCGCCGCCGGACCCGGTCGGGCTGGTCGGACCGCCGCGGGTGAGCGCGCCCGCCGCGCTGGAGCACCTGTGCGCCGCGGACCCGGTGGTGCGCGCCGGTCACGCGCGCGGCAAGGCGTTCCGGGACGTCGTGCGGAACCTGTTGGGGCGGTTCGAGCACGTGCCCGACCTGGTGGTGTTCCCGGAGCGCGAGGACGACGTCGTCGACGTGCTCGACTGGTGCTCGCGGGCCGGGATCGCGGTCGTCCCGTACGGCGGCGGCAGTTCCGTCGTGGGCGGGGTGGAGCCGCGGTTCGCCGGGCCGTCGGTGTCGCTGGACCTGTCCCGGTTGGACCGCGTGCTCGAGGTCGACCGGGTCAGCCGCGCCGCCCGCGTCCAGGCGGGGTGTTCGGACCGGCGCTGGAGGACCAGCTCCGGCCGCACGGGCTGACCCTGCGCCACTTCCCGCAGTCCTTCGCGCACTCCACCGTCGGCGGCTGGCTCGCCACCCGCGCCGCCGGGCACTTCGCGACGCTGCGCACCCGCATCGACCACCTGACCGAGGCGCTGCGCGTGGTCACCCCGACCGGCACCAGCGAGTCGGGGCGCTTCCCCGGTTCGGGGGCGGGGCCGTCGCCGGACGCGCTGTTCCTCGGGTCGGAGGGCGCGCTCGGGGTGATCACCGAGGCGTGGCTGCGGCTGCAGGACCGGCCGCGCTGGCGGCTGTCGACGTCGGTGGCGTTCGCCGACCACGCGGCCGCGGTCGAGGCGACCCGGGAGGTCGCGCAGTCCGGGCTGCACCCCGCGAACTGCAGGCTCCTCGACGGCGCGGAGGCGTTCCTCAACACCGGCGCGCGGGTCGGCGGCCTGCTCCTGCTGGCGTTCGAGTCCGCCGACCACCCCGTCGACGCCGCCCTGGACCGCGCGGTCGAGATCGCCGCGGCGCGCGGCGGGACCGCGGGGGAGCGGCGGGAGGGCGCGTGGCGGTCGTCGTTCCTGCGGATGCCGTACCAGCGCGACGCGCTGGCCCGCCGGTCGATGGTCGTGGAGACGTTCGAGACCGCGTGCACGTGGTCGGCGTTCCCGGCGCTCGACGCCGCCGTCCGGGCGGCCGCGCCGGGCCTGATCACCTGCCGCTTCACCCACGTCTACCCCGACGGCCCGGCCCCGTACTACGGCGTCTACGCCTCCGGGCGCTGGGGCAGCACGCACGACCAGTGGGACGACATCAAGGCCGCGGTGTCGGAGGCGATCCTCGCTGGTGGCGGCACCATCACCCACCACCACGCGGTCGGCCGCGACCACCGCCCCTGGTACGACCGCCAGCGCCCCGACCCGTTCGCCCGCGCCCTGCGCGCGGCGAAGGCCGAGCTGGACCCGGCGGGCATCCTCAACCCGGGGGTGCTGGTCTGAGAATTCCCGGGGTCGGATGTCGAAATCGGGCGGGCCCGTTCGTGTAGGGGGTGACGACGGGAGGAGAGACCGATGGGTGAGATCACGGCGGTCGTGAGCGTGTCGCTGGACGGGGTCATGCAGGCGCCCGGACGGCCCGACGAGGACACCAGGGGCGGGTTCACCCGCGGCGGCTGGGCGCAGGAGTACGCCGACGCGGTGCAGGGGGAGTACATGGGCAAGCGCGTGGCCGACGGCACCCCGCTGCTGTTCGGTCGGCGCACCTACGAGGACTTCGCCGGGTTCTGGCCGGGGCGGACCGACGGCAACCCGTTCACGCCCGTCCTCGACGCCGCCCAGAAGTACGTCGTGTCCCGCACGCTCACCGAGCCGCTGCCCTGGCAGAACTCGACGGTGCTCCCCGACGTCGAGGCGGTCGCCGCGCTCAAGGCGACCACGGACCTGACCGTCCTCGGCTGCGGGGAGTTGGTGCGCGGGCTCGCCGGGCTCATCGACACCTACCTGCTGCAGATCCACCCGCTCGTGCTGGGCGAGGGGTGCAAGCTGTTCGCGGACGGGTTCCGGCGGCTGCGGCTGGTGGACTCCGTCCCGACCACGACCGGCGTGATCATCGCGACCTACCGGACCGGGGAGGCCTGATGGCCCAGTACCTGCTCGGCATCTACCAGCCCGACGGCGACCCGCCGCCGCCCGAGGTGCTGGACCCGATCATGGCGGACCTCGACGCGCTCAACCGGGAGATGCGGGCCGCCGGGGTGTGGGTGTTCGCCGCCGGGCTACTGCCGTCGGCGACCGTCATCCGGGACGGGGTCGTCACCGACGGGCCGTTCGTCGAGGGCAAGGAGCACCTGGGCGGGTTCACCGTCATCGAGGTCGACGGGGCCGACGCGGCGCTGGAGTGGGGGCGCAGGCTGGCCGACGTGCTCCGCCCGCTGGCGGTCGAGGTGCGGCCGTTCGCGTGATCGACGAGGTGTTCCGCGCCGAGCACGGGCGCGCGGTCGCGGTCCTGACCCGGGTCTTCGGCGACCTCGACATCGCCGAGGACGCCGTCGCCGACGCGTTCGCCGAGGCCGTGCGCCGGTGGCCCGCGGACGGCCCGCCGCCCAGCCCGGCGGGCTGGATCATCACCACCGCCCGCAACCGCGCCATCGACCGGCTGCGCCGCGAGGCGGCCCGCGACGACAAGCACGCCCAAGCCGCCCTGCTGCGCGCGGCGGGCGAACCGGACGAGGAGGGCGCGGTGGAGGACGACCGGCTGCGCCTGTTCTTCACCTGCTGCCACCCCGCCCTCACCCCCGCCGCCCGCGTGGCCCTGACCCTCCGCCTCCTCGGTGGCCTGACCACCGCCGAGGTCGCCCGCGCGTTCCTCGTCCCCGAGGCGACCATGGCCCAACGCCTGGTCCGCGCGAAGGCCACACTCCGGGCCGCCCGCGTGCCCTACCAGGTGCCCCGCGACGCCGACCTCCCCGCGCGGCTGTCCGCCGTCCTCGCCGCGGTGTACCTGCTCTTCAACGAGGGCTACACCGCCACCGCGGGCGCCGATTTGACCCGCCCGTCGCTGTGCGCGGAGGCGATCCGCCTGGGCAGGCTACTGGCGGCGCTGATGCCGGACGAGCCGGAGGTGATCGGCCTGCTGGCCCTGATGCTCCTCACCGAGGCCCGCCGCCCCGCCCGCACCACCCCGGATGGCGCGCTCGTCCGCCTCCCCGACCAGGACCGGTCGCTGTGGAACACCACCCTGATCGCCGAGGGCCACGACCTGGTCCGCTGGTGCCTGCGCCGGGGAAGCCCCGGCCCGTACCAGATCCAGGCCGCCATCAACGCCGTCCACACCGACGCCCCCACCGCGGCTGACACGGACTGGACCCAGGTCGTCGCCCTCTACGACCAACTCCTGACGATCGCCCCCAGCCCGATCGCGGCCCTGCACCGAGCGGTGGCGGTGGCCGAACTGTCCGGCCCGGCGGAAGCGCTGGTGGAGGTCGACGCCCTGGACCTCCCCACCCACCACCTCTTCCACGCCATCCGCGCTGACCTCCTCACCCGCCTCGACCGCCGCACCGAGGCGATGGCGGCTTACGACGCAGCGATCGCTTTGGCAGGCAACGAAGCGGAGAGGAGTGCGTTGGAGGAACGAAGGAAAGAGTTGGCGGATGAGTGAGCCGGGGGCGGTCGCCTGTTGCGCAACGCCGCGGAGGGTCGCTGGTGGAGGGCCAAACGCGTCAGGGCGGTGGCCCGTGTCTTCGAGGCTGGTGGTGTGGCTGAGCGCGGCGGGTGGTTGATGGGCTGTGGTGATGGTCGGCTGTTGTCCCTAGCGGCACCTGTGGCTCGACGCTGCGGAGCATGTCGGCCGGTTGGTGGGCCTCAGCCTGGCAGCGTCGCCCGGATCTTCTTCACCAGCCCGGACTTGGCCTCCTCCGGCATGAACGATCCCATCACCGCGTTCTCCGCCAACCTCGCCAGCCCGCGCTCGTCCAAGCCGCACGCGTCCGCGACCGCGAGGTATTCGCCGGTCAGGGTGGCGCCGAACATCGGCGGGTCGTCGGTGTTCAAGGTGACCACCACGCCGTGGTCGAGCATCGTGCGGACGGGGTGGTCGGCGATCGAGGCGACCTGGCGGGTGCGGACGTTGGAGGTGGGGCAGACCTCGACCGGGACGCGGTTCGCGGCGAGGTGCTCCAGCAGGGCCGGGTCCGTCGTACAACTCGTGCCGTGGCCGATGCGGTCGGCGGCGAGGTCGGTGAGGGCGGACCAGATCGTGCGGGGGCCGGTGGTCTCGCCCGCGTGGGGGACGCTGTGGAGGCCGGCTTCGCGGGCGGCGTGGAAGTGGGGGCGAACTGGGCTCGCTCGACGCCCGCCTCGGGGCCGCCCAGGCCGAAGGAGACCAGGCCGTCGGGGCGTTCGGAGAGGGCGAAGGCGAGGGTTTCGCGGGCGGCGACCAGGCCCTTCTCGCCGGGGATGTCGAAGCACCAGGCCAGGTCGACATCGCGGTGCGCCGCCAGCGCGCGGCCCTCGGCCAGGCCGGTGAGGAGTTCGTCGGCGGGCATGCCGTCGAGGAGGTGGTTGTACGGGGTGACGGTCACCTCCGCGTACGCCACGGTCTGCGCGGCCAGGTCGTCGGCCAGGCCGACGACGAGGGTGCGGATGTCGTGGCGGTCGCGCAGCATCGACTGGACGGCCCAGTAGACGTCGAGGAAGTGGGGGAAGTCGCGGAACGCGTAGTAGCGCTCCAGGTCGGCGCGGGTGGTGGGCACGCCCGTGTCGGGGTGCCTGCGGGCGAGGGTGAGGACGGTGTCGACGGCGGCCGAGCCGACCAGGTGGACGTGCAGTTCGACCTTGGGCAGGGCGTGGGCGAACGCGCGCAGGCTCGCGCTGGGCATGGCTGTGCTCCCCGGGGTGGTGGAAGAGACGGGTGACCGGCGGACGGGACGGCGCTAGGGAGCGAGGTCGCCGCGTTCGGTGTCGCAGCCGTAGAGCGGCAGCTTGTGGTCGGTCACGCCGCCAGTCTGCCAGACCACCCCAGGGGTTTGGCTAGTCCTTCAGCACGATGGTGTTCTGACCCGCCGACAGCAGCCACCGACCGTCCTCTTTGGTCATGATGTACAGCGGGCTGCCCTCGTTCTGGTCCTCGAGCACCTCCAGGTCCCGGTTCACCGGCCGCTGGCGGACCTTGACCGCGGCGACGTCCGGCCGCAGGAACCGGACGTGCGCCACCTCGTACGTCGCCAGGCCGATCTTGGTGGCGCCCGGGAGGACCTGCGCGGTGAACTCCGCGATCTCGTCGCGGCCGTTGAGGAACTTCCCGTGCGCCGTCGTCCAGATGGCGTCCTTGTGGAACAGGCCGACGAACTCGTCGACCAGCTCGTTGTGCTGGGCGTGCTCCAACGTCGCCACGACCTGCTCGATTGCGGTGATCTCTGCGCTCATGGATCAAGGCTCACACCTCGACCATGGTGGAGGTCAAGCCCAGCCGAGCGGTGTGATCTCCGCCGCGGAGGTCCACGGGCCGCGCCCGCCCGCCTCGGTCAGCGCCCGCAGGCGGACGTACCGCGCCCGCGTCGGCCAGCACCGGACCGTCTTCGCCGAAGCGTCGTCGGCGAAGGTGCCCTGCGCGGCGGGCGTGCCCCAGGTGGTGCCGTCGGAACTCAAGAGCAACTCGTACCGCCCGATCCGGCCGTTCGCCGACCCGTCCTGGCGCGGCAGGTACCGCAGGCCGGTGACCGTGCGGGCCGCGCCGAGGTCCAGGACGATCTCGTGGGGGAGCGGGTCCGCGCCGCCGTACCACTTGGTGTGCCAGATCGTCGTCGTGCGCCCGTCGACGGCGTTGGCCGCCTGGCCGGGCTCGCCCGCGGTCTCCTGGCTGTCGACGGAGCGGACCGTCGCCGCCAGCGGCCCCGAGCCCATCACCGGGTCGCTCGTGCTCTCCGCGCCCGTCTCCACGTGACCGGCGAAGCGGCGCAGGAACCCGGGGGCCGTGGCGGTCAGGTCGTACCAGCCGTTCATGCCGCCGGACACGCTGAACCAGTCCTCGACGGTCGCGCCCGGCGCCACCGCGTACGTCCACGGCCCGCCCGCGCGGTTGTTCGCGCGCACGGTGATCTCGGCCGCGACCGACCCCGCGTTGGTCATCACCAGGTGCACCACGCCGTCCCCGACCCGCAGCGCCACCTCCGGGTTCGGGTTGCCCGCGGTCGTGGCGGTGACCCGGTTGCCCGAGAACCGGCGGACGAACCCGTTGGGGCCGTGCACCGTCAGGTCGTACGCCCCCGCAGGCGTGCCCGACTGCCAGTAGTCCGAAAGGGACGCTCCCGCCGCCACCGTGTACCGCCACGGTCCGTCGGTGCGGAAAGCGTTGGCGTACACGTAGAAGTGGGCGCCCGCGGTGCCGGTGTTCGCGAAGTCGATCCAGAACCGGTCCGCGGCGACCCGGCCGGTCGCGGCGAGCCGGTACGGCAGCGGGCGGGCCGGGCGCACACCGGGCTCCGGCACCGGGAACGCCTGCGTCGCGGGCGGGGTCGGGTACGTCGGCCGCGGCCCGCTCGTCGGCACCGGCGGGGTCAGCGCCGGGTACTCGACGTTGGCCGACGCCGTGTCCAGCGCCGAGGTCAGGTCGCCGCACACCGCGCGCCGCCACGGCGAGATGTTCGGCTCCGCGATCCCCGACCAGCGCTCCAGGAACCGCACGACCGAGGTGTGGTCGAACACCTCCGAGCACACCTTGCCGCCGCGGCTCCACGGCGACACCACCAGCATCGGCACCCGCACGCCGAGCCCGATCGGCTCGCCGCCGACCAGCTCGTCGGTCACCGCGACCGTGCTGCGGCCCTGGCTGTCGGACGCGGGCGGCGCGGGCGGCGGCACGTGGTCGAAGAAGCCGCCGTCCTCGTCGTAGGTCAGCAGGAACAGCGTCTTGTTCCACACCGCGGGCCGCGACGCGATCACGTCCAGCACGCGCTTGACCAGGTCCGCCCCGGTGTTCGGGCCCCACTCGGGGTGCTCGGTCTGGTGCTCGGGCGCGACGATCCACGACACCGCGGGCAGCCTGCCCGCGTCGACGTCGGCGGTGAAGGCGTTGACGAGCTGGTCGGGGCGCTCCCGCCGCAGGCCGCGGTCGTACAGGCTCCGGTCCGCGGGGTCAGCTCGGCCACGCCGCGGGCCAGCTCGCCCAACAGCCGCTCGCGCTCGGTGGTCGACGCGGCCAGCACCGCGTAGTGGAAGAATTCCAGCTTGGTGAACGGCTTGCCCGCGCTGTCGCGGGTGTGGACGAGCGCCTTCCGGCCGACGGCGTAGAACCGGGCGAAGTAGTCCAGGGAGTTGTCGCCGTAGTTGTCCCACTCCTGGTAGACCCGCCAGCTGCGGCCCGCCGCCTCCAGCCGCTCGGCGTAGGTCGTCCAGGAGTACCCGGGGTGCGCGAGGTTCTTCCACGCGTCGTTGCCGGTCGCGCGGGTGGAGGTGCCCGGCTCGTAGCCGATCGTCCCGGTGAACAGGTACATGCGGTTCGGGTTGGTGGGGCCCATCTCCGAGCAGTGGTAGGCGTCGCAGACGGTGAACGCGTCGGCCAGCTCGTGGTAGAACCGCAGCGCGGAGCGGGTGTGGTAGGTCATCGAGCGGACGCCCTTGTTGGCCACCCACTGGTCGTGCCTGCCGCCGTTCCACGCCCGGTGCCCGTCGCCCCAGCCGTGCGGGACGTCGGCCATGAACTGGTCGCTGACCGAGTACGGCAGCAGGTGCCCGGTGCCGTTGGGCTGGTGGAAAACCGACTGGCCGCTCGGCAGCGCGATCGCCGCCGGGTCGCTGAACCCGCGCACGCCGCGCAGCGTGCCGAGGTAGTGGTCGAACGACCGGTTCTCCTGCATGAAGACCACGACGTGCTCGATGACGTCGAGGCCGCCGGTCGGCGCCTCCGCGGCGAGCGCCTCGCGGACGCTCAGCGGGAGCAGGGGAAGGCGGTGGCCGCGCCCGCGGCCTTGAGCAGGGTGCGACGACGCACGGGAGTCCTCCAGGCACTGCGGTGGGCCTGTTCGCTGATGAGCGAAGTTGATTGATCAACACCACTATCGTGCAGATTGAAGCACAGCGAATCCTCGCATTCAAGACTTGTCTTCGCGCCGCCGGAGTTTGAACAATAGTTGAACAAATCCCCTCCACCCTGCTCGAAGGAGGCGCCATGGTCTTCCGTGGCCGCCCGGCCCGGCTCGCGTTAGCCGGTTTGCTCGCCGTCCCGCTCGCCGCCGTCCCGGCGGGGTCGCGGAGGCGGCCGTCACCACGATCTCCTCGGCGGACCTCCAAGTCGCCGTCGACGACGCGTTCCCCAGGGTCGTCAGCTACACCCACCGCGCCAGCGGCGCGGTCATGCACGGCAACGAGGACGCCCTCAGCAAGATCGAGGTCAACGGTGTCGAGCACACCCCGACCGTCACCTCGACCGTCGGCACGAACCGCGTCGACTACCGGCTCACCGTCTCCGGGGCCACGATCGACGCCGCCATCTCCGTCGTCGGGTCCACTGTGGAGTTCCGCGTCACCGGCATCGCCGACACCGCGTCGTTCCGGGTGAACTCGCTGTCCATCCCCGGCCACAACCTGGTGTCCGTGCGCAGCGACCAGGCGGGCGCGGCGATCGCGACCGCCACCATGCACACCGCCACCACCGGCACCGGCGACGTGTTCACCAGCATCACCTCCAGCACCCCCGCCGACTCGGCGCCGCAGGGCGCGATGATCGCGTTCGCCAACACCGACCGGCTCGCCGCCGCGATCGTCTCGAACTCCTACTACGACAAGCCGTCCGGCGCGACGGCCAACGAGAACGGCCGCATCCGCAAGCAGGTCGTGGCCAAGAGCGGCTACCGCAGGGCGGGCCTGTGGAGCGGGGCGTGGCTGCACCGGGCCGAGGGCTCCCCGACCACCGAGCCGCTGCCGTACGCCAAGGTCGCCATCGCCGCCGACCGCAACGGCGACGGCGCGGTGACCTGGCAGGACGGCGCGGTCGCGCACCGCGACATCTGGACCCCGCCGCAGGGCTGGGCGGACACCGCGGACCGGGTCGTGCAGCGCATCCCGTTCAACTTCGCCTCCCAGGCCACGCACCCGTTCACCCAGACCCTCGACGAGACCAAGCGCGTCGCGCTGGCCACCGACGGCCTCGGGCAGTTCGTGCTGCTCAAGGGCTACGGCTCCGAGGGCCACGACTCCGCGCACATGGACTACGGGCTCGTCGGCGCCCGGCAGGGCGGCGAGGCCGAGCTGCGCACCCTGACCGACGCGGCCGAGCAGTACAACGCCGACATCGGCGTGCACGTCAACGCCACCGAGGAGTACCCGGTCTCGCGCACCTTCGACCCGGCGCGGCACACCGGCGGCCTCGGCTGGGACTGGCTGGACCAGTCCTACGGCGTCGACACCCGCCGCGACGGCAACACCGGCGAGCGGCTGGCCCGGTTCCAGCAGCTCAAGGCCGCCGCGCCCGGCCTGGACTTCCTCTACGTCGACGTCTGGTACGGCGACGGCTGGGTCACCCGCAAGCTGGCCCGCGAGATCAACGGCCTGGGCTGGCAGATCGCGACCGAGTTCCCGGACCGGTTCATCGACGAATCCCTGTGGCACCACTGGTCCGCCGACGTCGACTACGGCCCCAACACGCTCAAGGGCATCAACTCGCAGCTCATGCGGTTCGTCGGCAACCACACGCGCGACGACTGGATCGTGCGGCACCCGCTGCTCGGCGGCGCGGAGGTCATGGCGTACGAGGGCTGGCAGGGCCGCAAGGACTTCGGCGCGTTCCTGCGCACCACCTTCGCGGTGAACCTGCCGTCGAAGTACCTGCAGTCCTCGCCGATCACGCGTTGGACCGCCGACACCGTCACCCTCGCCAACGGCGTCTCCGTCACCACCGCGGGCGGCACGCGGGTCATCCGCGACAACGGCCGCGAGGTGCTGCGCGGCGGCGCGTACCTGATCCCGCGCGACGGCAAGCTCTACCACTGGAACAGCGCCGCGGCGTCGACCACGTGGACCCTGCCCGCGGGCTGGACCGCGCCCAAGCTCTACCGCCTGACCGACACCGGCCGCGTGCACGTCGCCGACCTCGCCGTCACCAACGGGCAGGTCACGATCGCCGCGTCCGCGAACACCCCGTACGTCGTCTACAACGGCTCCGCCCCCGCCCAGGGCGACCCCGGCTGGGGCGCGGGCACCCCGGTCAAGGACCCCGGCTTCTACGCGGGCCTGGCGAAGTGGACGGTCACCGGCACGGGCGCGTCGGCGACCCGCAACGCGTCCGGCCAGTCCGAGCTGACGGTCGCGGCGAACTCGACGCCGACGGTGTCCCAGCAGCTCACCGGCCTGACCGCGGGGACGTACTCGGCGTCGGTGTGGGTCAGCACGCCCGCCGGGCGCAAGGCCACGCTGACGGTGACGCCGACCGGCGGGACCGCGGCGTCGGTGTACGCCGACTGGTCCGGGGTGACCCAGGCCGCGGGCGGCAGCGAGAAGAACGGCACCACGATGCAGCGCATGAAGGTGCTCTTCGACGTCCCGTCCGGGCAGAGCACCGCGACGCTGGCGCTGTCCACCGCGACCGGGTCGGGCACCGTGGTGTTCGACGACGTCCGCGTCGTGCGCTCCGGGCGGACCCCGCAGGGCACGCACCACTTCGTCGAGGACTTCGAGAACGTCGACGCGGGCTGGGGCCCGTTCGTGGTCGGCGGCGGCTCCCAGACCGACCCGCGCACGCACATCGCCCAGCGCAACGAGCCCTACACGCAGTCCGGCTGGAACGGCAAGCTCGTCGACGACGTGATCACCGGTGGGAACTCGCTGAAGTCCCACGAGGAGCGGCAGCGGCTGATCTACCAGACCGTCCCGCAGACGCTCCGCTTCACCGAGGGCAGGCAGTACCGGGTCACGCTCAACTACCAGGCGGGCTTCGGCGACGAGTACGCGTTCGTCACCGGCTCCGGCGCGTCGGAGACCAGCTCGACCGCGTTCGCCCAGGCGCGCGACACCGCGGTGTTCACCAAGACGTTCACCGCCGGGCCGAACGCGTGGATCGGCGTGCGCAAGCTGACCCAGGAGGGCTCGAACAACGAGGCCGACCTCATCGTCGACGACCTCGTGGTGGACGACCTCGGCGCCGGTCCCGGCGGTGACGTGGTCCGCGTCCCGCAGTCGGGCATGCGCGTGACCTACGTCGACTCGCAGGAGACCGCGGGCGAGAACGGCGCGGGCGCGAACGTGCTGGACGGCAACGCGAGCACCATCTGGCACACCGAGTGGTCCGCCAGTTCCCCGCCGCCCCCGCACGAGATCCGCGTCGACCTCGGCGCGACGTACAACGTCTCGGCGCTGTACTACCTCCCGAGGCAGAACCAGGCCAACGGGCGGATCGCGAACTACGAGGTCCAGACGTCCACCGACGGCACCACGTGGACGGCTGCGGCCAGCGGGACCTTCCCGAACACCACGGCCGAGCAGGCGGTGACCTTCACCCCGCGCCAGGCCAGGCACGTCCGGCTGCGCGCGCTGTCGGAGGTCGGCGGCAACGCGTGGACCGCGGTCGCGGAGCTGAACGTCGGCTACAAGACCGCCGCACGCATCCCGGGCGTCACCGTCGCGTCGGTCTCCAGCGAGGACACCGCCTCCGGCGGCGGCGCGGCCAACGCGGTCGACGGGGACTCCACGACCCTCTGGCACACGGCGTGGTCGCAGGTCGACCCGGACACCCCGTACCCGCACGAGATCGTCCTCGACCTCGGCCGGTCCTACTCGGTGTCCTGCCTGCACCACCTGCCCCGCCAGACGGGTGTCAACGGACGGATCAAGGACTACGAGGTGTATGTGTCCGGCACGCTGTCCTGGGGCGCCGCGGTGAAGACCGGGGCGCTGCCCGCGACCACCGCCGAGCAGGACCTCTGCTTCACCCCGACGACGGGCCGGTACGTCCGGCTGCGGGCGCTGTCGGAGCAGGCGGGCGGTCCGTGGGCGTCGGTGGCCGAGCTGGCGGTCACGGGGATCTGAGGAGGGGTCGCATGGCTCGGGGCGCGCGGTTCAGCTACGGCGAGGTGGCTCGCAGGGACGTCATCCGGCGGTCCAACCTCGGCCTGGTGCTGCGCCACATCCGCGCCTCGGGCCCGTGCGTCCGGGGCAGGCTGGTCGAGGACATGGGCCTGCCGAAGGCGACGGTGTCCACGCTGGTGGGCGAGCTGATCGACCTGGGCCTGCTGGCCGAGGGCGGGCCCGCCAGCGTGGGCGCGGTCGGGCGGCCCAGCCCGGTCGTGCGGCTGGCGGGCGCGGGCCACCTCGGCGTCGGGGTGGAGATCGTGCCCGGCGGCGCGCGGGCGGTCGCGCTGGACCTGAGCGGGGAGACCGCGTTCGACCGGTCGGTCGCCGCCGCGGGCGGGCCGGACGAGGTGCTCGACGCGGTGGCCGACCTGGTCGGGGCGGCGCTGGGCGCGGGGCACGTCCTCGGGATCACGGTCGCCGCGCCGGGGCAGATCGACTGGCAGACCGGGGTGCTCGGCTACTCGGCGCCGCTCGGGTGGTCCGATGTGGACCTCGCGGGCGGGATCGCGGCCCGGCTGCCCGCCGGGGCGCCGCCCGTCCGCGCCGACAACGACGCCCGGCTGGGCGCGGTCGGCGAGTGCGCCCGCCTCGGCACCGCGGACCTGGTGTACCTGACCGGCGGCGCGGGTGTCGGCGCGGGCGTGGTGGTGGGCGGCGAGGTGCTGCGCGGCGGGCTCGGGTTCGCGGGCGAGATCGGGCACCTGCCGATCGGGCCCGCCGGGCGCGCGTGCCCGTGCGGGCGCTCCGGGTGCCTGGAGCTGGCCGCGAGCCTGCCCGCGTTCCTCGACCTCGCCGCACCGCCGGACGACGCCGTGCACGCGCTGGCCGGTCCCGAGCGGCGGGTCGCCGAGCTGCGCGCGCGGGCGCGGGCGGGCGATCCGCGGGTGCTCGCCGCGGTCGACGCGGTCGCGGGCGTGCTCGGCCTCGGCGTCAGCATGCTGGTCGACGTCCTGAGCCCCCGCGCGGTCGCCCTGGGCGGCTACTTCGGCGCGTTCGCCGAGTGGCTGGTCCCCGGGGTCCGCGCGGTGCTGGCGGAGCGGGCGATAGCGGGCCAGGTCGCCGGGCTCGACCTGTGGGCGTCGGGGTCGGGCTTCGCGGGGCCGGTGACCGGTGCCGCGCAGGACGCGCTGGAACCGCTGTTCACCGACCCCGCGGGCGTGCTGTCGGCCTAGTCGGCGGCCGCCGACCCGATCCGGGGGAACGGCTTGGTGGAGAACACCGTCTCCACCGGGACCTCGAAGTACGCCGCGATGCGCAGCGCCAGGTGCAGGCTCGGGCTGAACTCGCCGCGCTCGAGGTAACCGACCGTCTGGTAGTGCACGCCGAGCGCGTCCGCGAGCTGGCGGCGGGACACGCCGCGCTCGGCGCGCAGCACCGCGATCCGGTTGTGGACGTTCTCGCTCATGCGCCTGATTCTCTAGATCCGCTGCATGGCCGCCGCACGGCGGGCCTCCATCGACGCCCCGGACTCGCGGCGGGCGGTGCGCCGCAGCAGCACCGGGCCGAGCACGAGGCCGATGGCGGCCCAGGCCCCGAGCACCGCGATGGTCTCCAGCGTGCGCCACGACCCGGCCACCTCGAACGCCGCGGCGGCGTCGGGCAGGAACAGCGAGCGCATGCCCAGGCCGAGCCAGTACAGCGGGAACACCTGCACCAGCGCCTGCACCCAGCCCCACAGCGCCGCCATCGGGAAGAACAGCCCGGAGATCATCGCCAGGCCCATGGTGATGAGGAAGCCGAAGCCGCCGATCGCCCTCGGGCTCTGCACCGCCGACCCGATCAGCACGCCCAGCGGCAGGCACGCGACCAGGCCGAGGAACACGTACCCGACCAGCCCGAGCCACAGCCCGATGTCGCCCGCGGGCACGTCCGGGACGATGACCATGCCCGGCACGAGCACGATCAGCAGCGACACCACGACGTCGAGGATCGCCACCACGGCCAGGCCGACGACGTAGGCCGACATGCCGCGCGGGACCGCCTTGGCGCGCAGCAGCGTGCCGTCCTCGCGCTCGGTCGACAGGTAGTACGCCACGCCCATCACCGAGAACACGACCATCAGCGCGAGCATGCCGGGCAGCAGCTTGCCGCCCATCGGGATGTCGGTGCCGGGCAGCGTCGAGTCCCGCGAGGTGATCAGGAAGATCAGCGGGATGGCGTTGTAGAACACGAGGTTGAACACGCCCTCGCGGCTGGAGTTGGTGCCGCGCCAGGAGATCCAGCCGCGCTCGGCGCCCAGTAGGAATGCGTTCACGGTTCCCCCGCCTCCTGCTTGTGCACCATCGCCATGTAGGTGTCCTCCAGCGAGGTCCGCCGGACCTCCAGGTCGCGCACCGGCTCGCCGGGCTCGGTGAGCAGGCCGCGGACGAAGTCCTCGACCTCGTCGGCGGTGTGCACGAACCGCTCGCCGTCGCGGGTCCAGCGGATCTCCGCCTTGCCCGCGACCGCCCTGGCCAGCTCGTCGGCGCTGCCGTCGGCGACGATGCGCCCCTCGGCGAGGATCAGGATGCGGTCGGCCAGCTTCTCCGCCTCGGCCAGGTCGTGCGTGGTCAGCAGGACCGTGGTCCGCTCGACGTCGACCAGGCGGTGCACCAGCTCGTGGAACTCGCGGCGGGCCTGCGGGTCGAAGCCCGCGGTGGGCTCGTCGAGGAACAGCAGCCGCGGCCTGCCCACGATGCCGATGGCCACGTCGAGCCTGCGCCGCTGCCCGCCGGAGAGCGTGCCGACCCGCTGGTTCGCCTGCTCGGCGAGCCCGACCAGCACCAGCAGCTCGTCGACGTCGAACGGCTCGGGGTAGTAGCGGCCCAGGTGGCCCAGCAGCTCGCGGACCTTCCACTTGGAGTGGTCGCGCCAGGATTGGAGCACCACGCCCAGCCCGGCCCGCCAGCGCTCGTCGCCGTGCGCCGGGTCGACGCCCAGCACCGCGACCTCGCCGTCGGAGCGGGTGCGGAAGCCCTCCAGGATCTCGATGGTCGTGCTCTTGCCCGCCCCGTTCGGGCCGAGCAGGGCGACCAGCTCGCCGACGCGGACGTCGAAGTCCACGCCGTGCAGCACGTCCTTGGTGCCGTAGCGCATCTTGAGCCCGCGCACGCGGACCGCGACGCCCTCTACCGGCTCCCCTGCCGCACCGGTTCGGCGGCAACGTCGGTAGTTCTCATGCTGCGAAAGATAGCAGATGTACTACATCCGTGGGCCGGTTTCAGTCGGGGTCGCGGCCGGGTATTCCCGGAGCATGCTGAAGCTCCTCTACCGCCCCCTGAGCCTGCTCATCTCGATACTCGGCGGCCTGCTGGCGTCGGCCCTGTTCAAACGGGTCTGGAAGCTGGCGTCCGGACAGGACGAGGCGCCCGAGGCGACCTCGCCCGACCACAGCACCAAGCAGGTGCTCGCCGCGGCGCTGCTGCAGGGCGCGCTGTTCGGCGTCGTCAAGGCGGCGGTGGACCGCGCGGGCGCCAAGGGCTACCGCAAGCTCACCGGCGACCACTTGGACGACTGACGGCACGACGACTGACGGCACGGGAAGCGGCGCCGGGTCCACCGGCGCCGCTTCCTGCCGCGGGTCTACCAGACGGGCTTCTCCCACCGGGGCGGGATGCTGTCCACAATGGATTCGGCGTCGATCAGGTCGACGCCGGGGGCTTGCCGGGGCCTTCGGCGGGCAGCCGCACGCCCACCCACCACCGGCCGGTGTCCAAGTCGGGGTAGACCGGTCCGACGACGACCCCGGAGCCGACCGGCTCGCTGGACCCGCGTCGGACGAAGGTGATGATCGCGCCGGCCGTCGGCACGCCGTCCGGGTCGAAATCGGCGGACACGGTGATCACTTCCTCGGTGGGGGATCGGGAGACACCCTGGTAGTGCCCCCGGCCGGGGTGGCAAAACCTCGGGTTTTCCAGGGCGACCGGGCGGTTACCCGGACCCCATGAAGGCACTCACCTGGCACGGCCGCCGCGACGTCCGCGTCGACACCGTCCCCGATCCCGTCATCGCCGACCCCACCGACGTCGTCGTCGAGATCACCTCGACCGGCCTGTGCGGCTCGGACCTGCACCTCTACGAGGTCCTGGGACCGTTCCTCGAGGAGGGCGACATCCTCGGCCACGAGCCCATGGGCGTGGTCGCCGAGATCGGCTCGGAGGTCACCGAACTCGCGGTGGGCGACCGGGTCGTGGTCCCGTTCAACGTCTCCTGCGGCACGTGCGGCATGTGCGGGCAGGGGCTCCAGTCGCAGTGCGAGACCACGCAGGTGCGCGCGCAGGGCACCGGCGCCGCGCTGTTCGGCTACACCAAGCTGTACGGGCAGGTGCCCGGCGGCCAAGCCGAGTACCTCCGCGTCCCGTTCGGCAACACGCTGCCGATCAAGGTCCCGGACGGCCCGCCGGACGACCGCTTCGTGTTCCTGTCCGACGTCCTGCCCACGGCGTGGCAGGCCGTGGAGTACGCCGCGGTCCCGCCCGGCGGCAGCCTCGTCGTGCTCGGCCTCGGCCCGATCGGCGACATGGCGTGCCGCATCGCCCGGCACCGCGGCGTGGAGGACGTGATCGGCGTCGACCTGGTGCCCGAGCGGCTCCAGCGGGTCGCCGCGCGCGGGATCGACGTGCTGAACACGCGCGCCCTCGGCTCCGGCCTGGCCGACGAGATCCGCTCGCGCACCGGCGGGCGCGGCCCGGACGCGGTGATCGACGCCGTCGGCATGGAGGCGCACGGGTCGCCGGTCGCGGAGGTCGCGCAGAAGGCGACCGGGCTGCTGCCGGACCGCATCGCGGCGGGGTTCATGAAGACCGCGGGCGTCGACCGGCTGCACGCGCTGCGCACCGCGATCGACGTGGTCCGCCGCGGCGGCACGATCTCCGTCGTCGGCGTCTACGGCGGCATGGCCGACCCGCTGCCGATGCTGACCCTGTTCGACAAGCAGATCCAGCTCCGCATGGGCCAGGCCAACGTCCTGCGGTGGGCGCCGGAGATCCTGCCGCTGCTCACCGACGACGACCCGCTGGGCGTGGACGGCTTCGCCACCCACCGCATGCCGCTGGACCAGGCGCCGGAGGCGTACGAGATGTTCCAGAAGAAGCGCGACGGCGCGGTGAAGGTGCTGCTGCGACCTTAATGCGGCGGGTTACGAAAGTTTTGCCGCCGTGCTACGGTGACGGCGGTAGGGAGCGCTCCCAATCGGTTTCTACCGCTTCGAGGAGTGCATGTGACCGGCCAGAACCGCCGGCGGCTGTGGGCCGCCGCACCGGTGCCCGTGGTGCTCGGCGGCGTCCTCGCCGTCGGCGCCGCGCACGCCGCACCGGGCTGTTCCGTCGACTACACCGTGCAGAACGCCTGGAGCGGCGGGTTCACCGCCGCGGTGACCGTCACCAACGTCGGCGACCCCGTCGACGGGTGGTCGCTGACCTGGCGGTTCACCGCGGGCGAGGCGTTCGGCCAGGGCTGGAACGCGGTGTTCGCCGCGTCCGGCGCGCAGGTGACCGCGTCGAACGTCGACTGGAACCGCGCCATCCCGACCGGGGGCTCGGTGTCGTTCGGGTTCAACGGCACCGGGGTCCCCGGCGAACCCACCGGGTTCACCCTCAACGGCACGGCGTGCGGCGGCGACACCCCGCCGCCCACGACGACGACCACCACCACCACCACGACCACCACGACGCCGCCTCCCGGTGGTGACCCGACGGGCCGCAAGCAGGTGGAGCGGCTCGACCGCGGCGCGGTCAGCGTGCGCAGCGGCACCGGCAACCTCGTCGGCTGGCGGCTGCTCGCGGGCGACCCGCAGGGCGTGGCGTTCAACGTCTACCGGGGCGCCACCAAGGTCAACGGCAGCCCGCTGACCGGCGCCACGTCCTACCTGGACAGCGGCGCGCCCGCCGACGCGACCTACACCGTGCGCGCCGTCGTCGGCGGGGTGGAGCAGCCCGCGTCGCCGCAGGCGCTGCGCATGCCCGCCGGCTACCACGACGTCCGCATCCAGCCGCCCGGCAGCGGGTACGTCGCGAACGACGCCGGCGCGGGCGACCTCGACGGCGACGGCGACTACGAACTCGTCCTCAAGTGGGACCCGGACAACGCCAAGGACAACTCGCAGGCGGGCGTCACCGGCAACGTCTTCGTCGACGCCTACCGGCTCGACGGCACCCGCCTGTGGCGCATCGACCTGGGCCGCAACATCCGCGCGGGCGCGCACTACACCCAGTTCCAGGTCTACGACTACGACGGCGACGGCCGCGCCGAGGTCGCCATGAAGACCGCCGACGCCACCCGCGACGGCACCGGCCGGGTCATCGGCAACGCCTCTGCCGACCACCGCAACTCCGACGGCTACATCCTCAGCGGCCCGGAGTTCCTCACCGTGTTCAACGGCCTCACCGGCGCCGCGATGTCCACAGTGGACTACGTGCCGCCGCGCGGCTCCGTCGCGTCGTGGGGCGACAGCTACGGCAACCGCGTCGACCGGTTCCTCGCGGGCACGGCGTACCTCGACGGCGCCCGTCCCAGCCTGATCATGGCCCGCGGCTACTACACCCGCGCCGTCATCACCGCCTGGGACTTCCGCGGCGGCGCGCTGGTCCGCCGCTGGACCTTCGACAGCAACACCTCCGGCAACGGCGGCTACGCGGGCCAGGGCAACCACAGCCTCTCCGTCGCCGACGTCGACGCCGACGGCCGCGACGAGATCCTCTACGGCGCCGCCACCATCGACGACACCGGCCGCGGCCTCTGGACCACCGGCCACGGCCACGGCGACGCGGGCCACGCGGGCGACCTCGACCCGTCCCGCCCCGGCCTGGAGTACTACAAGGTCTCGGAGAACTCCAGCAAGCCCGCGTCCTGGTTCGCCGACGCCCGCACCGGCCAGGTCCTCTGGCAGACCGCCCCGCGGGCGACAACGGCCGCGGCGTCTCCGCCGACATCTGGGCGGGCAGCCCCGGCGCCGAGTCCTGGTCGTCCGCGGACACGCAGATGCGCAACACCCGGGGCACGGCGATCGGCCGCAAGCCGTCGTCGGCGAACTTCGTCATCTGGTGGGACGGCGACCCCAGCCGCGAACTGCTCGACCGCACCCAGATCGACGAGTACGGCACCAGCGGCGAGACCCGCCTGCTGACCGGCTCCGGCGTCGCGTCCAACAACGGCACCAAGGCCACCCCCGCCCTGTCCGCCGACCTCTTCGGCGACTGGCGCGAGGAAGTCGTCTGGCGGACCTCCGACAACACCGCCCTGCGCATCTACAGCACCCCGCACCCGACCAGCACCCGCATCCCCACCCTGATGCACGACCCGCAGTACCGGGTCGCGATCGCCTGGCAGAACACCGCGTACAACCAGCCCCCGCACCCGGGCTTCCACATCGGCGACGGCATGCGCCCCGCCCCGTGGCCGGACGTGCACTACGCGGGATGAGCCCCGGCGCGGGCGGTCGCTCCCGAGCGGCCGCCCGCGCCCGCCGTTACGCTCGGGGCGAGGCAGAGGGAGCGGAGATGGGCGTCGCACTGCGGCCGCTGGAGCGCGAGGACCTGGGGTTCGTCCACCGGCTCTACAACGACCGCAACGTCATGTCGTACTGGTTCGAGGAGCCCTTCGACTCCCTCACCGAGCTGCGCGACCTCTACGACCACCACGTCCACGACACCCGCGAGCGCCGCTTCGTCATCGAGCACGGCGTCGAGGCGGTCGGCGTGGTCGAGCTGGTCGAGATCGACCACATCCACCGCAACGCCGAGTTCCAGATCATCGTCTCGCCGGACCACCAGGGCCGCGGGCACGCGACCGCCGCGACCGACCTCGCGCTCGACTACGCCTTCGCCGTGCTCAACCTGCACAAGGTGTACCTGATCGTCGACGTCGAGAACCGCGGCGCCATCCGCATCTACGAGCGCGCGGGCTTCCGCGTCGAGGGCGAGCTGCGCGAGGAGTTCTTCGCCAACGGCCGCTACCGCGACGCGCTGCGCATGAGCGTCCTGCAGGCCGAGTACCTGGAGCGCCGGGCGGGCTGAGCCCTCAGCCGCCGAAGGTGATGTCGCCGATGTTCTTGGCCTGGATGACCGGGCCGGTGAAGGTGCCGGTGGCCTTGTTCGACACCGAGCCGCGGTCGACGACCTCCCGCACCTGGCCCGCGTTCCACTCCGCGCGCAGCGCGGTCGCGAAGTCCGGGTCGGCGGCCTCGGCGCGCTCCAGCTCCTCGGCCAGCGCGGTCACCTCGGGCGAGCCGGGCTCGGCGCCCTCGGCGGCCTCCAGCGCGTCGGCCTCCCGGCCGCCGTCGGCGAACTTCCCGCGGACGAGGTCGTAGAGCGACGCCGCGGACTTCGTCGCGAGGGCCGCGGCGATGTCGACCAGGATCGGGTCCATTGTGCGCTCCCTGTGGAGTGGGCCTGGGGGAACGGTACCGGTGATCGTCAGTCGCCGGGGTCGGTGTCCACCAAGCTGTCGTCCAGGGCCAGCTCCGGGTTGAGGCGGCGCGCCATGCCGAGGGAGATCTCGTCCAGGAACAGGGCGAGCAGGGTGCCGTCGGCGCGGGTCAGCACCTCGCTGCGGGTGCCGGTGTTGAGGATCTTCGCCTGCTCGGGGTCGAGCAGCCGCCGGACGGTCGAGTACGGGAGCTGGTCGAGGCGGATGGGGGAGTTGAACTCCGCGTCCATCCGGTGCGCGGCCACCTCGAACTGCATCGGGCCGACCGCGGCGAACACCGGGGCCGCGTCGCCGCGCCGGTCCGAGGTCAGCACCTGGACCACGCCCTCCGCGCCGAGCTGCTCGACACCGCGCCGGAACTGCTTCGCCTTGCCCAGGTCGGTCGGCCGCGCCACCGCGAACGCGGTCGGGGTGAACGTCGGCAGGCGCGGGTAGCGCACGGCGGGCTTGCCCGCGTACAGCGTGTCGCCGACCCGCAGCGCGGTGGCGTTGACCAGGCCGATCACGTCGCCCGGGTACGCGGTGTCCACAGTGGAGCGCTCGCGGCCGAACATCTGCTGCGTGTACTTCGTGGCGAACGGGCGGCCGGTCGTGGCGTTGGTGACGACCATGCCGCGCTCGAACACCCCCGAGCACACCCGGGCGAACGCGACCTGGTCGCGGTGGGCCCGGTCCATGCCGGTCTGCACCTTGAACACGAACCCGGAGAACGGCGCGTCCACCGGCCGCTCCGCGCCCGCGGCGTCCGGCCGGGGCGCGGGCGGCGGGGCCAGCTCCACCAGCAGGTCGAGCAGGTGCCGCACGCCGAAGTTGAGCACCGCAGCGCCGAACAGCACCGGGGTCGCGGTCGCCTTGAGGTAGCGCTCGCGGTCGAACTCGCCGCCGGACATCGCCAGCAGCTCGGCCTCCTCGACCGCGCGGGTCCACTCCGGGCCGACGGCGGCCAGCGCGGCGTCGGGGTCCAGGTGCTCCTCGGTGGCCGCGGTCGCGCCGCCCGCGGTGCGCTCGTACCGGACGAACCGGCCGGTGCGCAGGTCGGCGACGCCCTTGAAGTGGCCCGCCTCGCCGACCGGCCAGGTCAGCGGCATCGGCTGCAGGCCGATCCGCTCGACCAGCTCGTCGCACAGCGCGAGCGCGTCGCGGCCGGGGCGGTCCCACTTGTTGATGAACGTGATGACCGGGATGTCGCGGTGGCGGCAGACCTCGAACAGCTTCAGCGTCTGCGGCTCCAGGCCCTTCGCGGCGTCGAGCAGCATGACGGCGCTGTCGACCGCGGTCAGCACGCGGTAGGTGTCCTCGGAGAAGTCGGCGTGGCCGGGGGTGTCGAGCAGGTTGACCACGCAGTCGCCGTAGCCGAACTGGAGCGCCGCCGAGGTGATCGAGATGCCGCGGGCCTGCTCCATCTCCATCCAGTCGGACACCACGCCGCGCCGCCCGGCCTTGCCGTGCACCGCGCCCGCCTCGGAGATGACCCGGGCGTGCAGCGCCAGCGCCTCGGTCAGCGTCGACTTGCCCGCGTCGGGGTGGCTGATCACCGCGAAGGTCCGCCGCCGCCCGGCTGTGCCCAGCACGTCACTCGCCGTGTCGACGGCCACCCGATCCTCCTCGCCCAACGCTCCCCGAACCCCGACGAGTTTAATCGCGCGCACGCGGGCGCCCTCCGCCGCGTGTCAAACCGGCTGGTCCGCCCTCTGCCAGGGGTAGAGGCGTCAGGAGGTGCCCATGTTCCTGCTGGAACCCGTCGGGCTCGGCCGGGCCGAGAACGACGTCTACCTCGCCCTGCTCGACGCGCCCCGGGCCACCGCCGGTCAGCTCGCCCAGCGGCTCGGCGACAGCGAGCCCGCGGTGCTCGCCGCCCTCGACCGGCTCCTCGCCGCGGGCCTGGCCCAGTTCGTCGGCCGCCACGAGTACACCGCGGTCTCGCCGGAGGTGTCCGTCGCCGCGCTGGTCCAGCGCAGGCAGGGCGACCTGGCGAGGCTCCAGGCCCAGATCGAGGACCTGGCCCGCGCCCACCAGCGCGGCGGCGCGGCGGGCGGCGGCGCTGCCGAGCTGATCGACGGCGAGGACGCGGTCATCTCCGCCATCGCCGCCCTCCAGTTCGACGCCAAGCGCGAGGTGCTGGTCGTCGACGCCCCGCCCTACCTGGGCGGCCACTGCACCCCGAACGTCCCCGAGCTGGCCCAGCTCGCCGCGGGCATCCGCTACCGCGTGGTCTACGCGCCCGAGTCCCTGGCCGCCGAGGAGAACGTCGCCCTGATGCGCCGCTGCGTCGCGGCGGGCGAGGAGGCCAGGGTGCTGGCCGAGGGCGCGCTGAAGATGGTCGTGTTCGACCGCGAGGCCGCGATCCTGCCCTCGTCCTACGAGCACCCGGACCCGAGCAGGCGCCTGCTGGTCCGCCGCTCCGCCCTGCTCGACGCCGTCGTCTGCTGCTTCGAGTCCCAGTGGGCGCGCGCGGTGCCGCTGGCCGCCACCGCCCCCGAGGTCTCCGACCGCGACCGCGAGCTGCTGGCCCTGCTGTCCTCGGGAATGAAGGACCGCGCCATCGCCCGCGCCATGGGGATCACCGAGCGCACCATCGGCAGGCGGGTGACCGAGCTGATGCGCCTGCTCGGCGCCGAGACCCGCTTCCAGGCGGGCGTGCAGGCCGCGCGGCGGGGCTGGCTGTAGGCGGGATCACGCCCTGTAGGATGGCCGGACCGGAGCCGGGGGCGGGTGGGCGCGCGGGTGCGCGGCGACGCCGTAGTACCCTTGGGCGGTTGGGTCCGTCGTAGAGAGAAGATATCGGGAAATGCCACCGAAGCAGAAGAAGACGTTCGAGGCCACCCTCGAGCTCGAAGCGGGCAACGCCGCCATGGTCGACCTGGGCAAGATGCTCGGCCCGACCGGCGCCAACACGCGTGCCATCAAGCTGGAGTACGACGAGGCCACCGCCGCCCAGCGCGGTGACATCGTCCCGGTCGTGGTGACCGTCTTCGAGGACCGCAGCCACAAGCTGCGCCTGAAGACCCCGCCGACCTCCTTCCTGATCCGCAAGGCCATCGGCGCGAAGTCCGGCTCCGCCACCCCCGGCCACAAGTCCGGCGGCACGCTGACCGCCGCGCAGGCGCGGGAGATCGCCGAGCGGAAGATGCCCGACCTGAACGCCACCACCATCGAGGCCGCCCTCAAGGTCGTCGCTGGCACCGCCCGCTCGATGGGCGTCACCGTCACCGACTGACCGGGTTCTTCGACGGACTAGCGCGAGGCGCCCCGCCCGGGGGCGCCTCGCCGCATGTCACGGTGTCCCCGACCGCCACGGCGCCGGGTCGGGTGACCGAGAGCTTCGTGCCGAACGCGACCCCGCCGCCCGGGTGGCGGCGGTAGGCCGCCAGCGTGCGCAGGGGCTCCTTGCCGGTCTTCGCGCCCTTGTCCTGGTCGACGAGGGTGACCGCGCACCGGATCGCGGGCTTGCAGTGCGCGAGCCGCGCCGTCCCGATCTCCGCGAGCAGCAGGCCGTCCTCGGCGTAGGGGCCGCCGAGGTCGTCCACGACGATGTTCGGCCGGAACCGCGAGACCGGCAGCGGCTCGGCCATGCGGGCGTTGAGGTCGTCCAGCGACGAGCGGGTCAGCAGGTGCACGGCGGCGCTGTCCGCCCACCCGGACGTGCCGGGGTCGCGCCCGCGACGTGCCGGTCGTGGTCGGGCGGCACCCGGACGAGCCTGCTGGGCGCGCCCAGCACGGTCGACAGCCACTCCGCCGCCCCGTCGCCCTGGTCGACGCCGGTGTACGGGGTGGAGAACAGCAACACCGGCCTGCGCGGCCCGTCCACCGCGATGGGCACCGCGACGGGCTCGACGCCGTCCGCGGCGAGGTGCAGGACGTCCCCCTCGACGCGCGGCCGGACGACGGCCAGCCGGGGTCGCGGCGCTGGCTGCGGAACACGCCGTCGGCCCCGGTGACCAGGAACTCGCGGTCGTGGCGCAGCCCGGCCGGGGTGACCTCGGCGCGGGGAGCGCGACGGGCGCGCAGCCCTTGACCGGGTAGGTGTACAGCTCCACCACTTCCCCCATGCCGGTGAGGCTAGCGTGGGGTCATGACCGACGCTGCGGCCTTGCGGGCCAGGATGTACGGCGAGGACGACCTCAGCTCGCTGCCGGTGTTCGCGGGCGGGTTCATCAACTACGGCTACTGGCGCGGCATCCCGATCGACGGTCCGATCAGCCAGGAGCAGCGGGTCGACAGCCAGTTGGCGCTCTACCGCCTCGTCTACGCCGACCTCGCGGGCCTGCGGGCGCTGGAGGTCGGCCCGGGGACCGGCGCGGGCCCCGGCTGGGCGTTCGCCGCGTGCGGACCGGCCGAGCTGCACGGCGTCGACCTGCACCCCGAGCAGGTGCGGCGGTGCCTGGACCGCAACGCCGACGCCGTCGCCGAGGCCGGGGGCCGGTTCACCTTCCGCCAGGGCGCGGCCGACGCGCTGCCGTTCGACGACGGCGCGGTGGACGCGGTCGTGTCGCTGGAGGCCGCGCAGCACTTCGACGACCTGGCCGGGTTCGCGCGCGAGGCGCACCGGGTGCTCGTCCCGGGCGGCAGGCTCACCGTCACCACGTTCTTCGCGCCCGACGCGTCGACCGCGGGGCGCTGCCCGCGCTGCTGGAACCGTTCGGCGCCGGGGTCGACCGCGAGCACCCGCTGCCGGGGTTCCTCGCCGACCTCGCCGCCGCGGGCTTCGCCGACGTCGCCGCGGAGTCCATCGGCGAGCACGTGTGGCCGGGGCTGGACGCGTGGCTCGCCCAGCTCGGGCACGCCGAGGGCACGTGGCCGCGCCGCTACCTCCCCGCGTGGCGCGACGGTCTGCTCGACTACTACCTGGTGACCGCGCGCAGGCCGTGATCAGCGGACCGTGCTGGTCTCCCCGGTGCGCACGGTGTACGCGCCCTCGTCGAACTCGCGGATGCGCGAGCGCATGCGCCCGGTCGACCACGGCCAGCTGAAGCTGTTGCGCCCGTTGGCGTCGAGGTAGTAGCTGGAGCACCCGCCCGCGTTGTAGACCGTCGTGGGCAGGGCCGCCTGCACCTCGGCGTCGTACGCCGCCTGCACCTCCGGCCGGACGTCCACACTGGACCACCCGGCCGCGCGGATGCGCCGCACGGCGGACATGACGTAGGCGAGTTGCGCCTCCAGGATCATGAACGCCGACGAGTGCCCGGTGCCGAGGTTCGGGCCGAGCAGCAGGAACGCGTTCGGGAACCCGCTGACCGCGGTGCCCAGGTACGCCGAGGGGCTGCCCTGCCAGTGGTCGGCCAGCGACCGCCCGGACGCGTCGAACACCCGGCCCGCCACCGGCATGTCGAGGATGCGGAACCCGGTCGCCAGCACGATGCAGTCGACCTCCGCGCGCGACCCGTCGGTCCCGATGACGGTCGACCCGTCGACACCGCGGACGGCGTGCGGGTGCACGAGCACGTTCGGCCGGGTCAGCGCGGGGTAGTACTCATTGGAGAACAGCAAGCGCTTGCAGCCCAGGGTGTAGTCCGGGGTCAGCGCCCGCCGCAGCTCCGGGTCGCGCACGGTCGCCAGCAGGTGCGCGCGCCCCACGACCTGGATCGCCCGCAGCACCGACGGGTGCCGGAACCCGACGCCGAGCGCCTCCATCCCGAGGTACTCCGCCGACCGCAGGGCCCGCTGGAGCACGGGGAAACGGCGCAGCAGGGCGCGCTCGACGCGCGGCACGTGGTGGTCGGGCTTGGGCAGCACCCACTGCGCGGTCCGCTGGAACAGGTCGAGCCGCGCCACCCGCGGCTGGATCCTCGGCACGAACTGCACGGCGGACGCGCCGGTGCCGAGCACCGCGACCCGCTTGCCGCGCAGGTCGTAGTCGTGGTTCCACCAGGCCGAGTGGAACACCTCGCCGGGGAAGTCGAGCAGCCCGGGCAGTTCGGGCACCAGCGGCTCGTTCCACGGCCCGGCCCCGGCGATCAGCAGCCGCGCGGTGTACCGGCCGCGGGTGGTCTCCACGACCCACCGCTGGAGCGCGTCGTCCCACTGCGCCCGGGTCAGCTCGGTCCGGAACCGCACGTGCCCGGTGACGCCGTAGCGGGCGGAGACGTCGCGCAGGTACGCGTGGATCTCCGGTTGGGTGGCGAACGCCCGCGTCCACTCGGGGTTGGGCGCGAAGGAGTACGAGTACAGCGCCGACGGCACGTCGCAGGCGCAGCCGGGGTAGGTGTTCGCCCGCCACGTCCCGCCGACGTCGTCGGCCTTCTCCAGCACGACGAAGTCGGTCACACCTGCTCGCGCAGCTTGATCGCCGCCCCGATGCCGGAAGCACCGGCACCGACGATCACAACATCGTGGTCGCTCATACGGACTCCCTTGTCGTGACGGGGAGGGCGCGGCGACCCGTCCGCAGCGCGGTCTCCAGGACGCGCAGGGATCGCTTGCGCGCCATCAGGTTCGTCTTGAGGACGGCCAGGTCTTCCGCGGTCGGGGTCAAGCGGAGCACGCTGATGCCGCGGGCGCGCAGGGCGTCCACCTCGCGGTCGAGCCTGCGGGCCATGTACTTGCGCAGCGGGTCGGGGCCGGACGCCATCGGCGCGACCACGACCACCTCGTCCACATCGGACACCAGGTCGGCCGACGCGGGGAGTGGGCGCCGCCGTCGACGTACACCCGCCCGCCGATCGGGACCGGCGGCATCCAGCCGGGGATGGCCCAGGACGCCCGCAGCGCCTCGCCCACCGACGCCTCGGGCGCGCCCGGTGAGCCGAACGCGACCCGCTCGCCGGAGCCCGCGTCGACCGCGACCAGCCACGCCGCCGGGTGCGGCAGCCAGCCGGACGGGCACAGCCGGGCGGCCAGCGCGGCGAACCGGCCCAGGTCGCCGCGCCCGGCCGGGGCCAGCCCGGCCAGCCGGACCAGCGGCGGCAGGTCGCGCCTGCCCAGCAGGCCCGGCGCGGTGAGCCGGGGCGACGGGAGCGGGGGCAGCGGCGGTGGGGCGGACGCCAGGTGCGCGGCCAGCGCCGGGTGCGCGCCCGGCTTGCCGACCCACGCCTCCAGGAGGTCCGCGGTGCCCAGGCCGCAGGCCAGGAAGGTGGTGAACTCCGCGCCCGCCGACGTGCCCACCAGCACGTCGGCGTCGCGGACGTCCCAGCCGAGGGACTGCTCGACGGCGATCAGGGTCCCCAGTGTCCAGGCGGCCCCCAGGGTTCCGCCGCAGCCGATGACCAGCCCTCTGCGCACCGCAGCCTCCTTGGATACCGGGAGGTTCCGGAGACTAGCAGTATTGTTAACTCGTCGGTAGGTTCCGCAGCGACGCGGCGACCTCGTCCGGGCCGGGCATGGCGGCGATCTCGTCGGCGACCGCGCGCGCCGCGGTGCGGGCGCCGTCGTCGGCCAGCAGCTCCGCCGCCGCCGCGCCGATCGCCGCCGAGGTGGCCTCCGCGCCGCGCAGCGTCCGGCCGATGCCCGCGGCCGTGATCGTGTCGGCGTTGATGAACTGGTCGGCGCCCTGCGGCAGGAACAGCTGCGGCAGGCCCTGGGCCAGCGAGCCCAGCGTCGTGCCGGAGCCGCCGTGGTGGACGACCAGGTCGGCGTGCGGCAGCAGGTCGGCCTGCGGCACCCAGGGCAGGACGGTCACCGAGTCGGGCACGCCGCGCAGCTCGTCCGCGTCGACCTGCGGGCCCGCCGCGACCAGCACCCGCACGGGCAGGTCCGCGAGGCCGTCGATGGCGACGCGCAGCACCTCGGCGGTCCCGAACGCGGTGCCCAGCGTCAGGTAGACCAGCGGCTGCTCGTGCGCGGCGACCCACGCGGGCAGCTCGCCCGGGTCGGCGAAGGCCACCGGCCGCAGCGGCACCCGCGACGGGTGCTGGTGCTCCTGCAGCGACGCGGGGTAGACGTCGAGGTACGGGTCCGCCAGCATCAGCGGGTCGGCGGAGATGTCGACCCCGTGCTCGGCGGCCACCTCGGTCAGCAGCCGGTCGAACTCGGGGAAGATCCCGGTGATGTCGCCGCGGGCGATGCCGTGGCTGACAGCGGGGATGCCGCGCCGCCGGGCGGCGATCGCCGCGCCCGGGTTGGCGACCTCGTAGACCACCAGGTCGGGGCGGTCGCGTTCGAACACCGGGTCCAGCGCGGCGAGGAACGCCCTCGGCTGGACGGTGCCGAACACCCGCGCGACGGCGCGGTCCTTGTTGGGGTCGTCGGGGTCGCGGAAGTCGACGGGGGCGCCCAGGGCCTCGATGGCCTGCCCGAACGCCTCGTGCATGCCGAGTCCCGCCTCGACGGTGTCGAAGCCGAGCTTGGTCAGCAGCGGGTGGAAGTCGGCCCCGGTCACGAAGGTGACGCGGTCGCCGCGCGCGGCCACGGCGCGGGCGAGGGGCAGCAGGGGGTAGATGTGTCCGTGCGCGGACAGCGCTGTGAAGAGAACGTGCACACGATCCACAGTAGGGATCCGCGCCGCTACGCGCCCGTGCCTTTGTGGGCGCGCAGTTGGTACACGCCTTCCGTTGCGGCGACAACGATCCCGTCCGCGTCGGTCAGCGTCGCGTGCAGGGTGAACTCCGCCTTGCCGTGCTCCTCCGCGGTCTTGGCGATCTCCGCGATCCGGTCCTCCGGCAGCGACGTCTCGGCGAGCACGTCGGACCGGGCGGGCTTGCGGAAGTCGATGCGCAGGCTCTTCACCACCGGGTAGAACCGCGCGAGGTCGAACGACGGCATGCACAGCGCCCCGCCCAGCACCTCGGCGACGGTGAACAGGACGCCCGCGTAGATCGTGCCGAGGTGGTTGCCGTTGCCCTCCAGCGGCACCCGGCACACCACCCGCCCCGGCGCCACCTCCACCGCGCGCACGCCCATCCGGTGCGCCTGCGGCACCAGGTGCTCCAGCGCGGCGTCGAACGTCTCCTCGTACGTCACCGCAGCGCCGCGGGCAGCGCCGACTCGTCCCCGGTCGGCCACGCCAGCGGGTCCGGCCCGAGCGCGCTCAGCTCGCGCACCTGGAGCGCGCACCACGGCGACACCGCCCGCTCCCCGGACAGCACCGACTCGGCGAACGCCGACCACGGCACCCACTCCACCGCGTCGACCTCCTCCGGGTTCGGCGCGACCATCCCGTCGGTCACCACCCGGTACACCGGGCACATCTCGTTCTCCACCACGCCGTTGTCCATCTCGGCCCGGTACCGGAACCGCGGCAGCAGCAGGTCGATCGTCGTCGCGCCCACCAGCCCCAGCTCGTCGGCCAGCCTGCGCGCCACCGCCGTCGCGGGCGGCTCCCCGGGCGCGGGGTGCCCGCAGCACGAGTTCGTCCACACCGCGGGCCAGGTCTTCTTGTGCGCCGCCCGCTGCGTCAGCAGGAACTCCCCGCGCCGGTTGAACACGTAGCTGGAGAACGCCAGGTGCAGGGGGTCTCCCTGGTGTGCACCCGGGCCTTGTCCGCGGTTCCCACGGCGACGCCGGACTCGTCCAGCAGCACGACTTCCTCGCTGATCACGGGCCAACCCTGCCCCAGCGCACCGGCACCGGCAAGACGGCCGTCCGGATGATCACCCGAGGGGGCGGTGACCGCGTGCAGCGGCCACCGCCGGTGAGCCCCGCCCGGAACGTGCAGGGCCCGCCCCCTCGCCCTCAGCCGGGGTGCGGGCGGCGCTCCGGCGCGATGATCGACAGTATTTGTTAACGGACGTGAACCCGGCAAGGCGGACTTTTGAACAGATCGTTCCCACTTGGCCGTCTGGGCTGGTCGTGCGCTGCAATGGACCCCGGACGGGCCATTGGCGGCCGAACTGGCGGTTGCCGGCTGGATGTGATCACTGCCACGATGCTCGGACGCGGTGTTCCATTGGGCTCGGGCTGATCCTTTTGGGGAGGGAGCGCGCATGCGGGACGTCGGCGCGCCGCTGTCGGTCGACCGGCTGCGGGAGCTGGTGGACGCCGGGCGGGTGGACACGGTCCTGGTGGCGCTCACCGACATGCAGGGCAGGCTCCAGGGCAAGCGGTGCGGGGCGCGGTACTTCCTCGAGGAGGTGCTGGTCCACGGCACCGAGGCGTGCGACTACCTGTTGGCCGTCGACGTCGAGATGACCCCCGTCTCCGGCTACGAGACCTCCTCCTGGGACCGCGGCTACGGCGACTTCCTGCTCCAGCCCGATCTCGCCACCCTGCGCATGGTGCCCTGGCACGACGGCACCGCGATGGTGCAGGCCGACGTGCTGACCCTCGACGGCGAGCCGGTGGCGCCCTCCCCGCGCCAGGTGCTGCGCCGCCAGCTCGACCGGCTCGCCGAGCGCGGCCTGACCGCCCACGTGGGCACCGAGCTGGAGTTCATCCTCTACGAGGACACCTACGAGGACGCCCAGCGCATGGGCTACCAGCACCTCTCGCCCGCCAACCTCTACAACGTCGACTACTCGCTGCTCGGCACCGGCCGCGTCGAGCCGGTGCTGCGCGACATCCGCAACCACATGACCGGCGCGGGCATGTACGTCGAGTCCGCCAAGGGCGAGTGCAACCCCGGCCAGCACGAGATCGCCTTCCGGTACACCGACGCCCTGACCACTTGCGACAACCACGCCGTCTACAAGACCGGCGCGAAGGAGATCGCCGCCCGGCACGGGCGCAGCCTCACGTTCATGGCGAAGGTCAACGAGCGCGAGGGCAACTCCTGCCACATCCACATGAGCCTGCGCCAGGACGGCGAGGTCCTGCCCGACGACCTGTTCCGGGGCTTCCTCGCGGGCCAGCTCGCCTGCCTGCGCGAGTTCACCGCCTTCTACGCGCCGAACATCAACTCCTACAAGCGCTTCGCCGCGGGCTCGTTCGCCCCGACCGCGATCGCCTGGGGGACCGACAACCGCACGTGCTCGCTGCGCGTCGTCGGGCACGGGGAGTCGCGGCGGGTGGAGAACCGGGTTCCCGGCGGCGACGTCAACCCCTACCTCGCGGTCGCCGCGATGGTCGCGGCCGGGCTGCACGGCATCGAGAACGGGCTCGAGCCGGAGGAGGAGTTCCGCGGCAACGCCTACGAGTCCGACAAGCCGCGCGTCCCCGCGACCCTGCGCGACGCCGCCGAGGCCCTGCGGACCAGCGCGACCGCGCGCGCCGCGTTCGGCGACGACGTCGTGGACCACTACTGCAACGCCGCGCGGGTCGAACTGGCCGCGTTCGACGCCGCGGTGACCGATTGGGAGTTGGCGCGTGGGTTCGAGCGACTCTAGGCCCCCGGTCATCGGGCTGACGACGTACCTGGAGCACGCGACGTTCGGGATCTGGGAGACCGAGGCCGCCGTCCTGCACCGCGAGTACGTCGAGTCGGTCCGGGCCGCGGGCGGCAACGCGGTGCTGCTGCCGCCGATCGGCGACTGGCGCGCGGAGACCGTCGGCTGGCTCGACGGCCTGGTCCTCTCCGGCGGCGCCGACATCGACCCGACCCGCTACGGCCAGGCCCCGCACCCGACCACCGGCACCCCGCAGCCGCTGCGCGACGCCGCCGAGTTCGCCCTGGCCGAGGCCGCGCTGGCGGTCGACCTTCCGCTGCTGGCGGTGTGCCGGGGGATGCAGGTGCTCAACGTCGTCCTCGGCGGCACGCTGCACCAGCACACGCCGGAGTTGACCGGGACGAACGACCACCAGCCCGAGGTCGCGATGTACGGCAAGACCGAGGTCGCGCTGTCCCCGGGCAGCAGGCTGGAGTCGATCCTGGGCAAGCGCGTCCAGGTCGCCTGCCACCACCACCAGTCGCTCGACCGCATCGGCACGGGCGTCGTGGTCAGCGCGACCGCCGCGGACGGCACGGTCGAGGGCGTCGAGGTCCCGTCGGCGCGCTTCGCGGTCGGCGTGCAGTCCCACCCCGAGCACAACACCGACGACATCCGCCTCTTCGCGGCCCTGGTCGAGGCCGCCCGGCGCAGGAGGGCAGAGCGGTGACCAGCCTCGTGCGGGACCCGGCGACGGAGGAGGTCATCGCGTCGGTCGAGCTGGCGTCGGTGGACCGCGCCGACGCCGCGATCGCCCGCGCCCACGCGGCGTTCCCGGCCTGGCGGGCGGTCGCGCCAGCGGACCGCGCCCGGCTGCTGCGCCGCTTCGCCGACGCCGTCGACGCCGACCTGGAGAACCTGGCGGGCATCGAGGTCCGCAACGCGGGTCACACCATCGGCAACGCCCGCTGGGAGGCGGGCAACGTCCGCGACGTCCTGCACTACTTCGCCGCCGCGCCGGAGCGCCTGCTGGGCCACCAGATCCCGGCGCCCGGCGGGGTCGCGGTCACCTTCCACGAGCCGCTGGGCGTCGTCGGGATCATCGCGCCGTGGAACTTCCCCATGCCGATCGCGGCGTGGGGGTTCGCGCCCGCGCTCGCGGCGGGCAACACGGTGGTGCTCAAGCCCGCGGAGGCGACCCCGCTGACGGCGCTGCGGCTCGCCGAGCTGGCGCGGGAGGCGGGCATCCCGGAGGACGTGTTCCAGGTGCTGCCGGGGGCGGGGGCGGTCGTCGGGCAGCGGTTCGTGACGAACCCGTTGGTGCGCAAGGTCGTCTTCACCGGGTCCACCGAGGTCGGCAAGCTGGTGATGGCGGGCTGCGCGGACCAGGTCAAGCGGGTCACGCTGGAGCTGGGCGGCAACAGCGCCAACGTCGTGTTCGCCGACGCCGACCTGGAGCGGGCCGCCGCGGCCGCGCCGATGGCGGTGTTCGACAACGCCGGTCAGGACTGCTGTGCCCGCTCGCGCATCCTCGTCCAGCGGTCGGTGTACGACCGGTTCCTGGAGCTGCTGGAGCCCGCGGTGCAGGCCGTCGTCGTGGGTCCGCCCGCCGACGAGGCGACGCAGATGGGGCCGCTCATCACCGCCGAGCACCGGGCCCGCGTGGAGTCCTATGTGGACGACAAGTGGGTGGCGTTCCGGGGCAGCGCGCCGGAGGGGCGCGGGTACTGGTTCCCGCCGACCGTCCTCGCGGGCGTGCCCGCCGACCACCCCGCGGTCACCGACGAGGTGTTCGGGCCGGTCGTGGCGGTCCTGCCGTTCGACGACGAGGCCGACGCGGTCGCGCAGGCCAACGACACCGAGTACGGGCTGTCCGGGTCGATCTGGACCCGGGACGCGGGCCGGGCGCTGCGGGTGGCGCGCGGGATCGACGCGGGCAACCTGTCGGTCAACTCGCACTCGTCGGTGCGCTACTGGACGCCGTTCGGCGGGTTCAAGCAGTCCGGGCTCGGGCGTGAGTTGGGTCCGGACGCGCTGGCGGGCTTCACCGACGTCAAAACAGTGTTCCTGAGCACGGAGGGCTGAATGGGCAGGCTGGATGGTCGGGTCGCGGTCGTCACCGGCGGGGCGAGCGGGATCGGCCTGGCGTCGGTGCGGCGGCTGGCGTCCGAGGGCGCGCGGATCGTCGTCGGTGATGTGGACGTCGAGGGCGGCAAGGCGGCGGCCGAGGAGGTCGACGGGCTGTTCGTGCGGGTCGACGTGACGGTCGAGGACGAGGTCAAGGCCCTGTTCCAGACCGCGGTGGACTCGTACGGCGGGTTGGACGTCGCGTTCAACAACGCGGGCATCTCGCCGCCGGACGACGACTCGATCCTGGACACCGGCATCGACGCGTGGCACCGGGTCCAGCAGGTCAACCTGACGTCGGTGTACCTGTGCTGCAAGCACGCCATCGGGCACATGCGCGCCGCGGCGCGCGCTCGGTGATCAACACCGCGTCGTTCGTGGCGGTGATGGGCGCGGCGACGTCGCAGATCTCGTACACCGCGTCGAAGGGCGGCGTCCTCGCGATGAGCCGCGAGCTGGGCGTGCAGTTCGCCCGCGAGGGCATCCGGGTCAACGCGCTGTGCCCGGGGCCGGTGAACACGCCGCTGCTGCAGGAGCTGTTCGCGAAGGACCCCGAGCGCGCCGCGCGCCGTCTGGTGCACATCCCGCTGGGCCGCTTCGCCGAGCCGGAGGAGATCGCCGCGGCGGTGGCGTTCCTGGCCTCGGACGACTCGTCGTTCATCACCGCGTCGTCGTTCCTCGTCGACGGCGGCATCTCCGGCGCCTATGTCACTCCCCTCTGACCCCCTGGCCGACGCGCTGCTCCGCCCGGTCCGCGCGGGCAACGCGTTCGAGGAAACCCTGGCCCGCCTCTTGCAGGCGATCCGCCTGGGCCTTGCCGCGCCCGGCGAACGCCTCCCCGCCGAACGCGACCTCGCCGCCCGCCTCGGCGTGAGCCGCGTCACCCTGCGCGAAGCCCTGCACGCGCTGCAGGAAGCGGGCTACGTGGAGAGCAGACGCGGCCGCTACGGCGGCACCTTCGTCCGCTCCCTCCGCCCCACCCACCCCACACCCCCACCCCCGCCTTCGCCGCCGACGTCGAGGACGTCATCACCCTCCGCCACGTCCTCGAAACCGGCGCCGCCGAAGCCGCAGCCGCCCGAGCCTTGGACCCCACCACCCGCCGCCACCTCCGCACCCGCCTAGCCGAGTGCACAGGCGCGTCCGTAGCGGACTACCGCCGCCGAGACGCCTGCCTCCACCTGGCCGTAGCCACAGCCGCCGCCACCCCCTCCCTAACAGCCGCCGTAGCCGACCTACGAGCCCGCCTGGACACCCTCCTAGACGCAATCCCCCCATCGCCGCGAACATCGACCACTCCGACCACCAACACCGAGCCGTGATCGACGCCATCCTCGACGGAGACCCCGCCGCAGCACGAACAGAGATGGCCGAGCATTTGGCAGGAACCGCCACACTTCTCCGCGGCTTCCTCACCTGACCGCCCCTCCAACAGCCACCAAACGCCCCCTTGCCCTATCTTGGCCAGGAAGAACACACCAGGAGGGGGCGACGCAGCGTGCACCAACCACCGCCGCGCCACACCCACCCCCGCCACGCAGCCCCCGACGACTCCCCGCAGGTCACCCGCTCTCCCCGCCACGCCGCCACCCCCGGAGCGGTGACGCACCGCAGCCACCGCCGAACACCCCCCAACCCCCACCCGCCCCACCGGGCCGCCACACCGCCGCCCCACCGGAGCCCTCGCGCCAGCCGGTGGAGGGCGCTCACCGCCCTCCCACACGTGACGGCCGCCCCGCCTACCCGGCGAACGGCGCTGCCCGCCCGACTCCCGGCGGCCCACCTCCGGCTGGCCCTGGAGCGGGTGGTGAGGGGCCGCGTCCGCCTGGTCCTGGAGTCAACGGCGCCGTGCGCCGGGCTCCCGATGGTGCACACCCGGCTGGCCCTTGGGTGGGTGGTGATGGGCCGCATCCGCTTGGTCCTGGAGCGAACGGCGCTGTGCGCCGGGCTCCTGATGGTCCACACCCGGTTGGTCCATGGGTGGATGGTGATGGGCCGCATCCGCCTGGCCCTGGAGGAACGGCGCTGCGCGCCGGACTCCTGATGGTCCGCGTTCCGCTGGGCCTGGGGCGGATGGTGATGGGTCGCGTCCGTCCGGCCTTGGGGTGAACGGCGCTGCGCGCCGCGCTCCTGATGGTCCGCGTCCGGCTGGGCCTGGTGTGGGTGGTGCGGGGCCGCGCCCCGCCAGCCCCGGAGTGAACGGCGCTGTGCGCCCGGCTCCTGATGGTCCACACCCGGTTGGCCCTTGGGTGGATGGTGATGGGCCGCGTCCGCCTGGCCCTGGGGTGAACGGCGCGGTGCGCCCGGCTCCTGATGGTCCGCGTCCGGCAGGTCCCGGTGGGCCGGCTCCGGCTGGCCCTGGGGTGAACGGCGCTGCGCGCCCCGCTCCCGATGGCCCGCGTCCGGCTGGTCCCGGGGTGAACGGCGTTGCGCCCTCGATTCCCGATGGGCCGCCTCCGGCTGGTCCGGCGATGAATGGCGCTGAGCGCCCCGCTGGCCCAAGGGTGAATGGCGCTCCACGCCCTGGACCCGACACTGCGCACGCGGCTGGCCCCGCAGTGAGCGGCGCTGATGGGCCGGGCGTCGATGGGCCTGCAGTGAACGGCGCTTCGCGGCCCGCGCCCGGCGGGCCACGCCCCGCCGCGCCGGTTCCACCCGGCGGGCACCGTTCCACACCACCGAACGGCACTCCTCGTGACGTACCCACGACCGGCGCGCCTGGGCACACGCCGCCGAACGGGACTCCCCGCGACCTACCCGCGACCGCCGCGCCTCGACACACCCCGCCGAACGGCACCCCCGCGACCTGCCCACGACCGCCGCGCCTCGACACACCCCGCCCAACGGCACCCCCCGCGACGTACCCGCCACCGCCCCGCCTCGGCACACCCCGCCCAACGGCACTCCCCGCAACGCGCCCGGCGCCCCCCGGCACACGCCCCCCGCCGGCACCCCGCGCAACCGCGCGGAAGCCCCCGACCACGTCGGCGGCCAGCTCGACCCCGCCGACGCCCGTACGGAGCTGCTCCGCCCCGTAGCACCCCCCGATCCCCCCACCGAGGTCATCCGACCCGTCCCGCCCCCACCCCCTCGACGCCCCCTCCCCCCAGACCCGCCCACCGAGTTCGTCGAGCCCGAGTACGACGACTACGACGACTACGAAGACGACGAGTACGACGACGACCCGCCCCCGCCCAAGGCCTCCGCCGCCTCCATCGCCATCCGCTCCTTCGGCGAGTTGATGGTCACCGCGGGTCTCGTCATCCTCCTCTTCGTCGTCTACGAGGTCTGGGTCACCGACCTCATGTCCGCCCAGAAGCAAGCCGACATCACCGCCGACCTCGACCGCCAGTGGGGCACGCCGCCCGACCCCGAGCGGACGCAGAAGTTCGAGTACGCCGACGGCGAGGGCATCGCCAAGCTCTACATCCCCGTCTTCGGCCCGGACTACCACTTCACCATCGTCGAAGGCACTTCCGAGCAGAACCTCGAGGTCGGACCCGGTCACTACAAGAAATCCGCGCCCCCGGCCAACCCGGCAACTTCGCCGTCGCGGGCCACCGCGTCGGCAAGGGCGCGCCCTTCAACGACCTCGACCTCCTCAACCCCTGCGACGCCGTCGTCATCGAGACCCAGTCCGACTGGTTCGTCTACCGGATGCTCCCCACCGCCGACCAGCCCGTCGACGCCGCCGACCCGCGGTGCGAGGGCGTCGAGGCGCAGACGGGCGAGTACGAGAAGGCCGTCGGCAGGCGGATCGTCACCCCGGACATGGGGGAGGTCGTCCTCCCCGTCCCGGGCAACGAGGGCGCCGAGGTGCCGGAGAACAAGCTCAAGTCGATGCTCACCCTCACGACCTGCCACCCCAAGTTCTCCAACGCCCAGCGCATGATCATCCACGCGGTCCTGGTGCGGTCGCAGCCCAAGGGGACGATCCCGCCGCGGTGCCCGCCGAGCTGTCGGAGTCCTGACGCGGCAGGATGGCGCGCATGAGGACTGCACTGGTGACGGGCGGGACCGGCGGGCTGGGCAGCGCGGTGACCTCGACGCTCCTCGACGACGGCTGGCGGGTCGTCGTCCCGTGGATCGCCGGGGCCGAGCTGGAGCGGGTGGCCGAGCACGAGAGCCTCGTCCTCCACAAAGCCGACCTGTTCGACGAGGGCGACGTCACCGCGTGCGTCGCGCTCGCCGCGGGGAGCCGTCCGCGCCGCTCACCGCGGTGGTGAACCTCGTCGGCGGGTTCGCGATGGGTGGGCGGCTGCACGAGACGCCGGTCGACGAGTTCGAGCGGCTGTTGCGGCTGAACCTGCGCCCGACCTACCTGACCTGCCACGCCGCCCTCCCGCACCTGGTCGCCGGTGGCGGCGGGTCGATCGTCTGCGTGTCGGCCCGCGCGGTCGAGCGGCCCTTCCCGGGGGCGTCGGCGTACCTGACCGCGAAGACCGCCGTGCTGGGGCTGGTCGGGGCGCTGGCCGCGGAGTACGGCGGCGACGGCGTCCGGGCGAACGCCGTCCTGCCCGGCGTGATCGACACCCCGGCGAACCGGGCCGCCATGCCGGACTCCGACCGCGCCGGGTGGGTCGCGCCGGAGCGCATCGCCGAGACCGTCCGGTTCCTCTGCGGCGACGTCCCCGTCAACGGCGCCCGTGTGCCCGTCGACGGTCCATAGTGGACAACCCTGGGTGATCGCGGATCACGCACCGTTGCGCTCCGTGTTACACGGTTCACCCTAAAAGATCAAAAATGAGGCGATCTCTTGCCCTATTGGGTCATATGGGCATAAACCGAACGAGCTTATGGGCCGTTCGGTGGAGGACCTCATGGACAACAGTGTGAACGCCAACTGGCAGAACTACTGGAGCGACCTGCCCCGCGAGCAGGGCCTGCCGGTCTGGGACAGCGCGGGCGAGATCACCGCGACCGCCCAACTGCCCCTGTTCGAGCCCTACTTCGGCACCGAGCGCGCGGTGCTCGACGTCGGCTGCGGCAACGGCACCCAGACCGCCGCCCTCGCCCGGCACTTCCCGCGGGTGATCGGTGCCGACTTCGCCGAGTCCGCGATCGAGCACGCGCGCCAGCTCAACAGCGGCACCAGCGCCACCTTCCGCCACTTCGACCTCACCGACGCCGACGCGGCCGCCGCCCTCCACGACGAGTTCGGCGACCTCAACGTCTACATGCGCGGCGTCCTGCACCAGATGCCCGACGAGGACCGCCCGAAGGCCGCCGCCGCGCTGTCGGTCCTGCTCGGCGAGAGCGGGCACGTGTTCGACGTGGAACTGTCGCCGACGGCCGGGCTGGCGATGAAGACCGCCCTCGGCCAGAGCCCCGACGCGGTCCCGAAACTTCAGCGGGTGTTCAAGTACGGGCTGACCCCGGCGGCCTGGGAGGAGGGCAAGCTGGAGGCCGTCCTCGACGGCGCGGGCGTGGAGGTCGTCGTCACCGGCGAGGTGCCGCTGCACGGCACCGACACGATGCCCGACGGCACCCCGCTGCACCTCCCGATGGTCTACGTGGTCGGTCGCAACCGGCGTTGAGAGCCCGCTGACGGCCCGGTCGGTTCGCGTGTCGACCGGGCCGTTCCTCCGATAGGGTTACGTGACGTGATCGAGAGCATCCTCCCCACCGCCGTCGTCGCGGTGGAGGTCTACGACGATCCACCGGAGGCGGTGCTGCTCCCGGAGGAGGAGCCCGTGGTGGCCAAGGCGGTCGACAAGCGCCGCCGCGAGTTCACCACGGTCCGCCACTGCGCCCGCCAGGCGCTCGCCCAGCTCGGCAGACCCGCGACCCCGATCCTGCCCGGCGACAAGGGCGCCCCGGTGTGGCCGGAGGGGATCGTCGGCAGCATGACGCACTGCGCCGGCTACCGCGCCGCCGTGCTCGCCCTCGACACCGACCTGCGCACCATCGGCATCGACGCCGAACCGCACGTGCCCCTGCCCGACGGCGTCCTGGAAGCCGTGTCGCTGCCCGAGGAGCGCGCCCACCTCGCCGCGCTCGGGTCCGATGTGCACTGGGACAAGCTGCTCTTCGCCGCCAAGGAGAGCGTCTACAAGGCGTGGTTCCCGCTAGCCCGCAAGTGGCTGGGCTTCTCCGACGCCCGCGTCGAGTTCGACCCCGAGGGGTCCTTCCGCGCCACGCTGCTGGTGCCCGGCCCGCTGGTCGAGGGCGTCGAGGTCACCGGCTTCGACGGCCGGTGGACGGTCGGCAACGGCCTCGCGGTCACCGCGATCGCGGTACCGGTCAAACGCGACTAGAACAGCGCTTCCTGGCCGTTCGGGTCGGCCGCGCCCTCGATCGCGAGCATGCGCATCTTCGTGGTGGTGCCGCCCGGCGCGGAGAAGCCGACCATCCGGCCGTCCGCGCCCATCACCCGGTGGCACGGCACGATGATCGGGTACGGGTTGCGCCCCAGCGCGCGCCCCACCGCCTGCGCCGACCCCGGCTGGCCGACGCGCGCGGCGACGGCGCCGTAGGTGAGGACCTCGCCGGGCGGGATGGCCCGGGTGACCTCGTAGACGCGCCGGTTGAATTCCGGCAGCCCGGTCGGGTCCAGTTCGACGTCGCGCAGGTCGTCCTTCACCCCGTCGAGCAGCGCCTGGACCCGCCGGATCGCGTCGCGCACGGCGGGCGGCGGGTCGGCGGGGGCGGCGTCGAACCGCATCGGGCCGGGCAGCCGCACGGCGGTGATCCCGAGCGGGCCCCAGGCGAGCCCGCATTCCCCGATGGCGGTGTCGAACAGCGCGTGCCCGGTCATGCCACCAGGCTACGACCGGGCACCGACGCTCAGCGCAGCGCCGCGGCCTCCTTGGCCAGCGCCTCGACCCGGTCCGGGTCCGCGGTCAGCCAGCTCCCGCCGACGCAGCCGACGTTCGGCAGGGCGAGGTAGGTCGGCGCGGTGGCGGCGCTGATCCCGCCGGTCGGGCAGAACCGCAGGTCCGGCAGGGGTCCGGCGATCGACTTCAGGTACGGCACGCCGCCCGCGGCCTCCGCGGGAAGAACTTCAGCTCCGCGTACCCGCGCTCGGCCAGCCGCATCGCCTCGGACACGGTCGCCGCGCCCGGCAGCGTCGGCAGGCCGGTCGCCGCGGCGGCGTCGAGCACCCGGTCGGTGCTGCCCGGGGTGACGAGGAACCGCGCGCCCGCGCGGGCCGACGCGGCGGCCAGCTCCGGCGTAATGACGGTGCCCGCGCCGACCACGATCCCGGGCACCTCGGCGGCGATCCGCTCGATCGCGGGCAGCGCCGCCGGGGTGCGCAGGGTGACCTCGATGATCCCGATGCCGCCGCGCAGCAGCGCCTCGGCGGTGGGGACCGCGGTCGCGGCGTCGTCGATGACGACCACCGGGACGACCGGGGAGATGTCGAGGAGGCTCATGCCGGGTGCTCCAACTCGTCGGGGTGGTCGGTGCCGCTCACACCGAGTACTCCAGTTCGTCCAGGTCCGCGGCGAAGGCCGGGCCGAAGATGGTGGCGCCGTGGTCGGCCGGTCCGACCGCGTGGCGGAACGCGGCGAACAGCTCGCGGCCGGTGCCGGTCCACTCGGCGTCCTCCGCCGGGGCGTCGACGGGGCGGCGCGCGGCCACCACGTCCGGGTCGACCAGCAGGGTCAGCGTCCCGGTCTCGGCGTCGAGGCGCACCGGGTCGCCGTCGCGGACCAGCGCGATGGGACCGCCCGCGGCGGCCTCGGGGGTGCAGTGGATCGCGGCGGGGATCTTGCCGGACGCGCCGGACATGCGGCCGTCGGTGACCAGCGCGACCTTGTGGCCGCGGGCCATCAGCGCGCTCATCGCCGGGGTCAGCGCGTGCAGTTCGGGCATGCCGTTGGCGCGCGGGCCCTGCTGGCGCAGCACGATCACGACGTCGCCGTCCAGCTCGCCCGCGCGGAACGCCGCGCCGACGTCGTCCTGGTCGGTGAACACCCGGGCGGGCGCCTCGACGACGCGGTGCTCCGGCGCGACCGCCGACACCTTGATGACGGCCTTGCCGAGGTTGCCCGACAGCATCCGCAGCCCGCCGTCGGCGGAGAACGGGTCGGCGACCGGGCGCAGCACGTCGAGGTCGCCGGAGGTCGTGGCGCCGGGCCGCCAGCGCAGCTCGCCGCCGTCGAGCACCGGCTCCTGCCGGTACCGGTCCAGCCCGGGACCGGCCACAGTGGACACGTCGCCGTGCAGCAGGCCCGCGTCGAGCAGCTCGCCGATGAGGAACTGGACGCCGCCCGCGGCGACGAAGTGGTTGATGTCGGCGGTGCCGTTCGGGTAGACCCGCGCCATCAGGGGGACGACGGCGGACAGGTCGGAGAAGTCGTCCCAGGTCAGCCGGATGCCGCGGCGGCGGCGATGGCGACCAGGTGCAGCGTGTGGTTGGTGGAGCCGCCGGTGGCCAGCAGCGCGATCACGCCGTTGACGACCGCGCGCTCGTCGACCACCTGCGACAGCGGCGTGTACTCCGGGCCCTGCGCGGAGATCTCCACCGCGCGCCGCCCGGCGGCGTCGGTCAGCGCCCGGCGCAGCGGCGTCCCCGGCGCGACGAAGCTCGACCCGGGCAGGTGCAGGCCCATCACCTCGACCACGAGCTGGTTGGAGTTCGCGGTGCCGTAGAAGGTGCAGGTGCCGGGGAGTGGTAGGAGGCGGACTCGGCCGCCAGCAGGTCGTCGCGGGTCGCCTTGCCCTCGGCGAACGCCTGGCGCACGCGCGCCTTCTCGGTGTTGGGCAGCCCGGACGCCATCGGCCCGGCGGGGACGAGGATCGCGGGCAGGTGCCCGAACGCGAGCGCGCCGATGAGCAGCCCGGGGACGATCTTGTCGCACACGCCGAGCAGCAGGGTCGAGTCGAACATGTCGTGCGACAGCGCGATGCCGGTCGCCATGGCGATGACCTCGCGGCTGTACAGCGACAGCTCCATGCCCGCCCGGCCCTGCGTGATCCCGTCGCACATCGCGGGGACGCCCCCGGCGAACTGGGCGACGCCGCCCGCCTCGCGGACGGCCGCCTTGATCCAGTCCGGGTACTCCTGGAACGGCTGGTGCGCCGACAGCATGTCGTTGTACGCCGACACGATCGCGACCCCGGGCTTGGTCACCCCCGGACGGCGAGCCGGTCGGGGCCGCTGCACGCGGCGAACCCGTGCGCGAGGTTGCTGCACCCGAGGCCTGCCCGGGTGGGGGTGCTGGAGGCGGCCCGCGCCATCCGGTTCAGGTACGCGCCCCGCCCCGCGGCACTGCGCTCCACGATCCGGGCGGTCACCTCGGCCACGACAGGGTGCAGGGGTTTCGGCATGTCCGTCATCTCCGCTGTGCGACGGTGGGGGCATATCCGGGAGACGACAGCGCTGGCGTACCACCGGCCGGTGCGACACCGACCGTACATACGTGTTACGGGCGATGTCAAAATCGATTCAGCAGGTCACCTTCCGTGCCGATTCCCACCCGCATCGTGCCCCTACCGGCTGACAGGCCCGTGATGCGCGCCTCAGTGCCTGCGGCGCGCGGCGGCGCCTCCCACGGCGCCCGCGCCGAGGATCAGCACGAGGGTGGTGACGCCCCAGCGGCGCTTCTTCTCCGTGGCCGTGATCGCGGGCGCGGGGGCGCCGCCCGCCGCGCGCTTGGACTGGCGCACGAGCGGGGCCGCGCCCGGGGGCGGCGGCTGCGGGGCGGGCGGGGCGACCGGCGGCGGCGCGGGCGGCTCGACCGGCTGGGGCCCGGGCGGGTCGACCGGCTGCGGCGCGCGCGGCGGCGGTGCGGGCGGCTCCGCGGGCGCGGTGGGCGGGTCCGCGGGCGGGACCACCGGCGGGACCGTGGTGGTCGGCGTCGTGGTGGGGGTCGGTTCGGGGGTCGTGGTCGGGGGGACCGGCGGGGCGGCGAGGCAGCCGGTCATGTCGGAGTGCGAGACGACGGGCCACTCCGCGATGTCGGCGGGCTCGGCGGCCGGGGACAGGTCGACGCGGACCAGGAGGCTGCGCAGCGGCTCGTCGTGCTGGAACCAGTCGTGGTCCTTGGTGCGGTTGCTGGCGGCGAACAGGGCGCCGTCGGGGGCGAAGGCGGCCGAGCCGTAGGAGCGCCCGCCCGGCAGCTTCGGTCCGTCCACATGCGACACACTGCCGGTGGTCGGGTCGATCCGGACCACGCGGCCGTAGTACGGGACGTGCGTGGTGACGCCGTAGAGCGCGCCGCCGCGCACGTCGAAGTCGTCGACCGTGCGGGCCAGCTCGGCGGGCCGGAGCCGGGTCGAGCGGACCACCGAGCCGAACCGCGGGTCCGCCGGGTCGATCGACACCGCGCGCAGGTGCGCGCCGTCGCGGACGACGAGTTGGTCGCCGATCACCGCCCCGGCCGACGCCCCGCGCAGGCCCTCGAACCCCGCACCGGCCCGCGGTCGGCGAGCACGCCCGCGGGCGTCAGCGAGACCAGGCGACCCCCGGCCAGGCCGTAGGCGATGCCCTGGCCCCGGTGGTGGCCGAGCGCGTCCACGCGCCGGTCCAGGGTCCGCAGGCGCGCCACCGCCCCGGTGCCGAGGTCGACGCGGTACGCCGTCGACAGGCCGTGGTCGCCGTGCGCGGTGACGCGCAGGACCGCGCACGTCGGGTAGGGCACCGGCGCCGCCGTGCCCGACCCGCTCCCGAGGGCGAGGACGCCGCCCGCGACGAGACCGGCGGCGGTGAGACCGGCCAGCGCGACGCGCTTCATTGCAGGCGGGCGATCGCGGCCTCGAACGGTTCGGGCTCGATCGCGGAACCGCCGCCGTAGGGGTTCTGCAACTGGGCCGTGGCGTACAGCAGCAGCGCCAGCGTGCCCGCGAGGACCGACACGATGAAGATGTGGATGCGCGGGCGGGGACCGCCGAAGACCAGCGGCAGCGCGATCGACATCAGGCTGCCCGCGATCAGCGCGAACCACACGACCGTCTTCACGCCCTCGCTGCCCGCGGCGTCGAGGCGGGCCTGCCGGGCCTGGTAGACCTCCCACAGCTTGCCCGCGGCGTCGGTCTTCTGGTCGTTCTGCCAGAACTCGGTGACCGAGGCGTGGGCGACGACCGACCGCATGCGCTCCAGCTCGGCCCAGCCGTCGTCGCCGACGTCGCCGCTGCCCTGCTGCATGGTGGGCCACTCCTGCTCGACGACGCGGGTCGCGTAGGACACCGCGAGGTCGTGCATCTCGCTGCGGGCGGGCTCGCCGAGGGCCTCGGTGGCCCAGTAGGCGGCGACGAGGCCGTCGGCCTCCTTGAAGGCGTCGTCCTCGGCGGCGCCCGCGGCGTCGAACAGGGAGATCAGGACGAACGCGATCAGCACCGCGTGCAGGCCGCCCACGATGGTGAACACCTGGCCCGCGGCCTCGTTGTTCTCCACGATGCCGTCGGTCTCGCCGATCCGGCGCACGACGTAGGCCGCCACGCCCGCGACGACGGCCGCGCCCAGCACCCAGAGCAACCCGACGAGATAGACGTCCATGCCTGCCTTCCGCGAGATCGGTCGCGGAACACTCTGGAGCAAGATCACGGCTATTCGCACAATTCGAGGTGCTGAAGTACTCGGTTGGCCGCACGATCCGACCCGGATGAGTGAAGACGATCACGACGCGTTCCCGGGTGTGCCTGGTGTCAGCGCCCGCGGACCCCGCTCCTAGACTGCGCCCCGTGGAATACCAGCTCACCGCGGACCTCGCCCCCGCCGCAGGAACCCCCGACCTCGACCCGCTCCAGCGGCACGGCGTCGCCGCGCTGCTCGACGAGCGCCTCGACCTGCTCGCGGGCATCGAGGGCCCGGACGGCGTCGAGGTCGAGCCGCTGGACCACCGGGTCGCCGTGCACCCCGGCGGCGCGGTGATCACCTGGCTGGTCGACGCGCCCGCGCTGAGCTTCGCCGAGGACGCCGCCCGGCACGTGCTGACCGAGATGCTGGAGCAGACCGAGCTGCTGCCCGGCTGGACCGTCGGCCGCTGCGAGGTCATCGCGACCGACGACGAGCTGGAGGCCGCGCTCGGCGAGCCCGCCGAGGACGACGACGAGGACGAGGACGACGCCGAACTGACCGACGAGGAGGTCGAAGCCCTGCGCGCGGAGCTGCTGCGCTCGGCGGAGACCCTCGCCGCGTTCGGCCTCGAGGCGTTCGGCCACGACCCCGACGACCCGGACAGCCCGGTGTCGGAGGAGGCGGCGCGGCTCGTCGCGGGCGCGTTCGTGCAGGGCATGGAGATCCTCACCGACGAGCTGTTCGCCGACGTGCAGGAGCTCGACGACGCCGAGGCCGCGGCCAGCGAGGTCGAGGCGCTGAGCGTGCTCAACCAGCTCCCGCAGCGCTACGCCGACCACTACGGCGCGCTGTTCGCCAAGCAGTTCCTCGTGGTGACCGCGATCCTGGGCCACCGGATGACCCAGCCCGGGTGGACGCCGCCGCTGTGCACCGCGGAGGCGCTGGCGCTGCACGTGCTCAAGTCCGAGGCGGGCGTGCAGCTGCACCTGGCGAACCTGCTGGACGAGCTGCCGATGAAGGAGATCCTGGCCGCGTTCGACCGGCACGCGTTCGCCGACATGGACCACGAGCGCCTGTACGAGCTGCCGACCGAGGCGGGCGAGGACGACATCGACCTGCTCGGCACGCCGGGCTTGGACTTCGACGAGTGGTTCCTGCCGCGCGGCCAAGGCGTACTGCACCCCTACTTGGCTGTCGAGCAGCCGTTGGAGTGAGGGCGAAGGTCCTGTAACCGTTCCCAGTGACCGGAACAACGTTGACGCGTTCGTAATCCGGTGGTCGAGTAGGCACTGTGCGTCCCGATGTGGTGACTCTTAGGCGATGTCGACGCTGACCAAGCTCCGGCACCGCATCGCTCCCACCATCACCTTCGGCCACGACTGGGAAAAACTGACATGGCAGCGCCGCTCCTCATCGAGCCCTCCGCCCGACGGGTCGAACTGACCCTGCACATCACCGCCGACCCCGACCGGGTCGCCGACCTCGTGGACGCCCTGCGCGCCCTCGGTGCCGTCACCGGGGAGCCGCGGGTCGACAGCGTCACGCCGCTGCGCCGCGCCGCGCCGCTGCGCCTGGACTCCGCCTCCCGCCGGGCGTACTGGCAGGGGAGGAGATCACCCTGACCCGGCTCGAGTTCGACCTGCTGCACCACCTGGCGTCCGCGCCGAACCAGGTGCACCGGCGGCGGACCCTCATGCGCGAGGTGTGGCACACCGCGTACATCGGCGAGCGGACCGTGGACGTGCACGTCCGCAGGCTGCGCGGCAAGCTCGCCTCCGGCGAGGAGCTGATCCGCACCGTCCGCGGCGTCGGCTACCAGTTCGCCGACGCGCGGCTGGTCGACCTGAGCTGATCTTGGCAGGATTTGCTGCGCGGTAGGCAAACCTGCCGCTTACCGGCTGCGCCGCGCTCGCCAGGATGAGCGCCATGACAGCCGTGAACCGGGTCCAGCCCGCCGCTCCCACCGACGCCATCGCCCACTTCGCCGCCAAGCTCGCCTTCGAGACCGACGTCAGCGACGTGCACGCCGACCTGGAGGCGGGCGTCCCCGGCCTGGTCGTCGTCGACTCGCGCTCGCGGGAGAGCTGGGACGAGGGGCACGTCCCGGGCGCCCTGCACCTGCCGACCGCGGAGATCGCCGCGCGGGCGCGGCCGAGGTGCCTGCGGGGTCGGTCGTCGTCACCTACTGCTGGAGCCCGGGCTGCAACGGGTCCACGCGCGCCGCCCTGGAGTTCGCCCGGCTCGGCTACCGCGTGAAGGAGATGATCGGCGGCTTCGAGTACTGGGCGCGCGAGGGGCTGCCGGTCGAACGCGCAGCCGGGGTGACCAGGGGCGTTCTCGACCCGCTCGTGGCCCCGCCCAGCATGTCCTGCGCCTGCTGATCCCACCGGGGTGGTCCAGACAAGACCCCCTTGCCACCCGCTGCTCACAGATGCATGATGATGCGCAGAAGCGAGCATTATCGAGCAGGGGAGCGCGGATGTCCGAGTCCTTCGTGGCCGCCGAGATCGCCAGCCAGCCCGCGTGCTGGCGGCGGGCCGCCGAGATCGGGGCCAGCGGCCTGGGCGTGGGGGCGGGCGAGAGCGTCGCCGTCGTCGGCTGCGGCACGTCGTGGTTCATGGCGATGGCGTACGCCGCGCTGCGCGAGGCCGCGGGCCAGGGCCGCACCGACGCGTTCGCGGCGTCGGAGACCCCGCTGGACCGCGCGTACGACCGCGTCGTGGCGATCTCCCGGTCCGGCACCACGACCGAGGTCGTCGACCTCCTGCGCGCCTTCCGCGGCCGCGTCCCGACCGTCGTGGTCACCGGCGTCGCGGGCTCCCCGGTCACCGGGGTCGCCGACGCGTCGGTGGTGCTGGAGTTCGCCGACGAGCGCTCGGTCGTGCAGACCCGCTTCGCCACGTCCACGCTCGCCCTGCTGCGCGCCTCGCTCGGCGAGGACCTGACCGGCGCGGTCGTCGACGCGGAGAAGGCGCTCGAGCTGCCGGTCGACGACCTGGCCTCGGCCGAGCAGATCACCTTCCTCGGCCGGGGCTGGACCGTCGGCCTGGCCAACGAGGCCGGGCTGAAGCTCCGCGAGGCCGCGGGCGCGTGGACCGAGGCGTACCCGGCGATGGAGTACCGGCACGGCCCGATCAGCATCGCCGAGCCCGGCCGCGCCACCTGGATGTTCGGCCCCGCGCCGGAGGGCCTGGCCGACGAGGTCACCGCGACCGGCGCCCGGTTCGTCGCCTCCGACGCCGACCCGATGGCGCAGCTCGTGCTGGCCCAGCGGGTCGCGGTCGCCATGGCCGCCGCGCGCGGGCTCGACCCGGACAACCCGCGCAGCCTGAGCCGCTCGGTCATCCTGGCGGGGGCCTGACATGCCGCTCGTCCCCACGGGCGACGTCGTGCGCCCCGGGCACGGCGTCGGCGCGTTCAACGTCATCCAGCTCGAGCACGCCTACGCGCTGGTCCGGGGCGCCGAGCGCGCGGGCAGCCCGGTGATCCTGCAGATCAGCGAGAACTGCGTGCGCTACCACGGCTCCCTGGAGCCGATCGCGGTCGCGACGATGGCCGTGGCGCGCGCCGCGTCGGTGCCGGTCGCGGTGCACCTCGACCACGTCGAGTCGGTCGACCTGGTCGCCGAGGGCATCGCGCTCGGCGTCGGGTCGGTCATGTTCGACGCGTCGAAGCTGCCGTACGAGGAGAACGTCGCCGCGACCCGCGACGTAGTCCGGCGCTGTCACGAGGCAAACGTTTTCGTGGAGGCCGAGCTGGGCGAGGTCGGCGGCAAGGACGGCGTGCACGCGCCCGGTGCGCGCACCGACCCCGCCGAGGCCGCGGCGTTCGTCGAGCAGACCGGGGTGGACGCGCTGGCCGTCGCGGTCGGCAGCTCGCACGCCATGACCACCCGCGACGCCGTGCTCGACCTCGACCTCATCGCCGCCCTGCACGCCGCCGTCCCGGTGCCGCTGGTGCTGCACGGCTCGTCCGGCGTGCCCGACGACCAGCTGACCGCCGCGGTCGAGGCGGGCATGACGAAGGTCAACATCGCCACCCACCTCAACAACGTGTTCACCACCGAGGTGCGCGGGGCGCTCGCGGCCGACGAGAAGCTCGTCGACACCCGCAAGTACCTGGGGCCCGCCCGGGACGCGGTCGAGCTGGAGGTGGCGCGGCTGCTCGGCGTGCTGGGCGCCGAGGTGCTGCGGTGATCCTCACCTGCACGCCCAACCCGGCCCTCGACGTCAGCTACCGCGTCGACCGGATCGTCCCCGGCACGACGCACCGCATCCAGTCGGTGCTGGAACGCGCGGGCGGCAAGGGGTTCAACGTCAGCCGGGTGCTGGCGCAGATGGGCGTGCCGACCCTCGCGGTCGGCCCGGTCGGCGGGATACTGGGCGACTCGCTGCGCGCGGACCTCATCGAATCGGGGCTGCCGCACGAACTCCTGCCGGTCACCGCCGCGACGCGGATGACCGTCGCGGTGGTCGCCGCGGACCCGCCGGACGCCACCATGTTCAACGAGGCCGGATCGCCGCTGTCCGAAGCGGACTGGAGCAGGCTGCGGGACCTGCTCGGCAAGCACCTGCGCCGGGCGTCGGCGCTGGTCTGCTCGGGCAGCCTGCCGCCGGACGCCCCCGAGGACGCCTACGCGGGCTTCGCCGCGCTGGCCCGCGACTTCGGCGTCCCGACCCTGGTCGACGTCGGCGGCGCGCCGCTGCGCGCGGCGGCCCGCGCGGGCGCGGCGGTGCTCAAGCCGAACGCCGAGGAGCTGCGCGCCGCGATCGACGTCGACGACCCGGTGACCGGTGCGCGCAAGCTGCTGGCCATGGGCGCGGGAGCGGTCGTGGTGTCGCTCGGCGCGGACGGCATGGTCGCGGTGACCGACACCGGCGCGTGGCGGGCCGCGGTCCCCGCGTCGACGGGAACCCGACCGGCGCGGGCGACGCGGCCGTCGCCGCCCTGGCCGACGGGATGGCCCGCGGCACGGCGTGGCCGGACCGGCTCCGCGCCGCGGTCGCCTGGTCGGCCGCCGCGGTGGCCGCGCCGCGGCGGGCACGGTCGTCGAGGACCTGCTGGGCGTCGAGGTCGAGGTCACCGAGCTGTGACGACGCGGCCCCACCTGGGGGCGGGGCCGCGTCCACGCGCGTCAGCCGGTGACGAGGTTGACGTTGTAGGCGCTGAGGATCTCGCGGACGGGCTGGAAGAACGTCGTGCCGCCGCTGGTGCAGTTGCCGGACCCGCCGGACAGCACGCCCTGGGCGTGCACCTGGCCGCCGACCGGGTCGCTGACGTACGGGCCGCCGGAGTCGCCCGGCTGCGCGCACGCCGAGGTGCGGGTCAGGCCGCGGACGATGTCGCCGCCGCCGTAGTTCACCGTCTGGTTGGTGCCCTGGACGGTGCCGCAGCGCCAGCCGGTGGTGGAGCCGGAGCGGCAGATGCGGTCGCCGACGCGGGAGACCTGGCTGCCGATCACCGTGACGTCCGAGCCGCTGCTGTAGCGGTCGACCAGCGCCGTGGACAGCGCGGTCGAGCTGGTGACCCGGATGATGCCGTAGTCGTTGGTGGGGAAGGACGAGCCCGCGACCGGCCCGATGGTCCCGCCCGGACCGCTGACCGTGCCGCCGAGGTCGGTGCAGTGGCCCGCGGTGAGCACGAACCGCTCACCGGCGTTGTTGCGGGCGCTGAAGCCGATGGAGCAGCGGCCCTGGCTGAAGTTGAGCGCCTGCCCGCCGATGATGTCCCACATCCGCTGCGGACGGGCGGTGGTGTGGTCGATCCGGACGGACCGGCCGAGCGAGCGCGCCCACGCCAGGCCGTCGGCGTCGGCGCGCAGCACCGACACCACCACCTGGTTGGCCGCGGTGTCGAGGTACCAGCCGGTCACCGAGTCGGGCACGCCCGCGCGGGACTTGGCGTCCAGTTGCGACAGCACGGTCGCTGCGTCCACTGTGGTCGGAGCGGCGGACGCGGTCGGGGTGGCGAGGGCGGCGGCGGTGACGAGAACGCCCGCCGCGACAAGGAATCTCCGCATGGTCATGTACTGCCTCCGGTGTGCGCAGGGGAGGGCACTAGGCGACCGACGCTACGCCGCGCTTCGCGCCCCGGGCGATCGGCCGATCCGGGCGTGTGGCCCCGCCCACCGGTCACCTCTCGTGTCCGAGTACGACGAACGGGTCGGACCGGGGAACCCGTTCGTCGCACGCGCGGCCGGTTTCCCAGTGTTGCCAGAACTCCCGGTGCGCCCGGGCGTGGTCGCGCACCTACGATCGGCTTGGACGAAAGGGGTGGCCGCATGACCGAGCCGGACTACCGGTTCACGCTGGCCAACGAGCGCACTTTCCTCGCCTGGGTGCGCACGTCGTTCGCCCTCGTGGCCGGGGGCGTCGCGCTCGACCAGTACCTGCCCGACCTCGGTCCGCCGGTGGCCAGGACCGTGGTGGGGGCGGCGCTGGTCGTGCTCGGCGGGGTGCTCGCCGCGCTCAGCCACCGCCGCTGGCGGGCGGCGCAGCGCGCGATGCGGGAGGACCGGCCGCTGCCGCCGGTGCCGGAGCTGGCGGTGCTGGGTTACGGGGTCGCGCTGCTCGCGATGGTCGTGCTCGTCCTCGTGGTGGTGTCGTGACCCGCGACCCGGGGTTGCAGCCGGAGCGGACCCGGCTGGCCTGGCAGCGCACCGGCTTGGCCTGCGCGGGCGTCGGGGTCCTGCTGCTGCACGGCGCGGCGGGAGCGGTCGGGTTCGCCGCGGCCGGGGTCGTGCTCGCGTGCGCGGCGGGGTTCGCGGCGGTCGGGGCGCGCAGGCGCTACGGGTCCGCGATGGACGGTCGGTGGGCGGCGGTGCTCGCCGTGCTCCCGGGGATCGCGGCGGTGGTGGCGCTAGCGCTGGAGTAGCACGTAGTCGTGCGACTCGCGGACGACGCGGTAGCCGGTCGCCTTGAGGGTCAGCAGTTCCAACTCCTGCTGAGCGGGGTCGGACGGCCACCGGTTGTACCAGTTGTCCACGATGATCCACTCCGCGTCGACCGGGTTGCCCTGGTACGACGGGAAGAGCTGCACGGTGTGCGTCGCGGTGAGCTGCGGGGCCAGCGGGTTGGACGCCGCGACCGTCGCGCCGTCGGGGATGAGCGCCATCAGCTCGCGCGCCGCGTCGATCCGCTCGGTTCCGGTCCACTCGCGCCCGTGCAGCACGGTGAAGAGGCCGAACGCCGCCGACAGCGCGCACACCACCGCGACGGCCTTGCGCCAGCGCATCACCGCCTCCGCCCGCAGCCGCGGCGCGTGCGCGGCCATCGCGTGCACGAACGCGATGTAGGCGATCGGCATGAGGATCGCGCTGTAGTGGTGCTCGATGCCCCAGTGGCTCTCGTTGAGCGACATGAACCGCCACAGCAGCGTCGGCAGGGCCAGCAGCGCCAGCGGCGAGAGCACCGCGAGGAACGCCGTCGGGGCCAGCAGCGCCAGCACGGTGACGAGCTTGACCGGCGGCGACACCAGCCTGGCAGGCGCGTCCGCCAGCAGTTGCAGCGGACCGCCGTCGCCCAGGTTGTGGCCCTGCCCGTACGTGCTGTCCGGCGCGAACGCCGGGATCACCGCCAGCACGATCACCGCGAACGACACCAGCCCGAACGCGATGACCCCCGCGCCGAGCCTGCGCTGCCCCTTGAGCACCAGGTACGCGCCGATCGCCGCGACGGTGAGCGGCATCTCCTCCTTGACCAGCACCAGCGGCGCGGCCCAGCAGACGGTCGCCGTCCACCGCTCGAGCACGAGCCGCTCGAGCGCGAACGCCAGCAGCGGCACGGCGAACACGATCTCGTGGAAGTCGAAGTCGACGGTCGCCAGCAGCCCCCACGACAGCCCGTACGCCAGGCCGACGCACGCCCCGAACGCCGTCCCGAAGCGGCGGACCGCCATCCGGGTCACCGGGATCGCCGACACCGCCAGCAGCAGCGCCTGCGCGACCAGCAGCGTCACCGCGCTCGGGAACAGCCGGTAGACCGGCGCCAGGGTCGCCAGGATCGGGTGGAAGTGGTCGCCGAGCAGGACGAACCCGGGGCCGCGCAGCTCCGAGACCGGCGCCCGGCCCTCGGCGTACGCGCGCACGGCCTGCTCGAAGATGCCCAGGTCGTAGCCGGTGGTCCGGAGCAGCAGGTGGTTGTTGATGGAGACGACGCCGTAGACCAGCGCGAGCACTGCGGACACCGGTGCCCACACCCGCCAGTACGCGCGGCGCTGCGCGCGCGGCGGTGTCCGGACGGGTGTTTCGGTCGCTGTCCCCACGCCACGATTCAACCGCAGGGGACGGGGACGCCCCGGAGCCGGTACGGCACGGACCGGCCCGGGGCGCGCACTGCGGACGCGACCCCGCCCCGCCGAGGAGGGTTGCGGCGGGCCTCGATTGCGGGGTGCGAAGGCACGGTGCCCAGGCAGTATCTGCTGCTGCGGGCCGCCCGTCCAGATGTACTGGCCGGTAATCGGACAGGTGATGGGGTCTCCACCGAGCGTGGCCGACCTCACTCGATAGTGGGGTGCTTCGCCTGTCGCAGTTCCGCTCGGCGGCAAAATGCGTAGCGTTGCCCCAGTCGGAAAATCGCAGGTCAGACTGCTGTCGGGGACGGCGTCGCCTTAGCAGGCCGGGCAGGGGACATGGACGGTGCCGCATACCAGCGCGCCCTCGGGCTGGAGCTGCGCAGGCTGCGCCTGCGCCGCAAGTGGACGCGGGCGCAACTCGTGCAACGCCTGCCCGGCGAGCTGTCCGCGCAGGCCCTCGCCTCCTACGAGACCGGGACCCGCTCGTGCACCGTCGTCCGGTTCGTCGAGCTGTGCGGCGCCCTGGACGCCTCGCCGCACGACCTGCTGGAGCGGGTCCACCAGCTCATCGCCCACGACGAGTACCCGGCGGCGCTGCGCGTCGACCTGCACCGGCTGGCCGCCGACGAGCGGCCCGAGCTGGTCCCGGCGCGCCGCTGGGCCGCCGCGGAGGTCGCCCGGCACAGCAACCCGGTCCGCGAGCTGGACTACCCGGCGCTGGAGTCGCTGGCGGCGCTCTGCGGCCTGCCGGTGCTGGAGCTGATCCGGATGCTGCGCACGGAACCCGCCTGAGCGCAACCGGCACAACTGCTCACTTCTCACTCGATCGTGGGTCGTCTCACGGCACACCGGGCCGGTAGCGTCGTGGAGAACCCGATCGTGGGGGTGACCTGCCGTGGAACTGCGCTTGGACGACCCGCCCGCGCACGGCGTCGTCCAGGTGGCCGTGGGCGGGGAGATCGACCTCGTCGCCGCGGGCGTGCTGGAGCGCTTCCTGCTCGGCGCCGTGGCCGACCGCCGGGTGGCCGAGCCCGGGCTGGTCGTCGACCTGTCCGACACCGACTTCATCGGCTGCGCGGGCGTCAACGCCCTGCTCGCCACCCAGCAGCGCCTGCACCGCATGGGCGGCTGGCTGCTGCTGGCCGACATCTCCACCGCCGTGTCCCGCGTGCTCGGCGTGACGGGCATGAACACGGCCCTGACCATCGGCACCGTCGCCGACCTCGACGAAGTCGACGCGTGAACCGCTCCCCGCACGAGGTGACGGAATTCGCCGACCCGGTCTCGGACTTCCTCGCCCACGCCTGCCTCGTCTACTCCGGCGACGGCCCCGACCGCCGCGCCCGCGCCGTCGGCGTCCTGACGGCCCGCCCGGGCCTCGCGGCGGAGTCGCTGTGCGCCGCCGCGGCGCTCGGCGACCTGCCCGCGGCCCGCGCCCACCTGGCCGGCGACCCCGCCGCGGCCCGCCGCGAGGACGGCCCGTTCGCCTGGGAGCCGCTGCTGTACCTCGCGTACTCCCGCGTCCCCCAGTCCGACCCGCTCGGTGTGGCCCGGCTCCTGCTCGACGCGGGCGCCGACCCGAACGCCGGCTACCTGTGGATGGGCCTGCCTTCCCCCTTCACCGCCCTGACCGGCGCGTTCGGCGAGGGCGAGGACGCCGCCAACCAACCCCGCCACCCGGCCTCGGAGGACCTGGCCCGCCTGCTGCTGGAGCGCGGCGCCGACCCCAACGACAGCCAGGCGCTCTACAACCGCATGTTCGGCCCCGACGACGGCCACCTGCGCCTGCTGTTCGCCCACGGCCTCGGCAAGGGCGACGGCGGCCCCTGGCACGCCCGCCTGGGCGACGCCCACCCCACCCCGGCCGCGATGCTGCACGACCAGCTCCTCTACGCCGCGACCACCGCCCGCCCCGCCCGGATCCGCCTCCTCCTCGACCACGGCGTCCCACCCGAGTCCCCGTACCCCGGCCACCCCATCCACCGCGGTCGCAGTGCCCTCGAACTGGCCCTCCGCGCGGGCGACCCGGTGTCGGCTGGCCTGCTCCTCGACACGGGCGCCACCCCCGTCACGCTGCCGCCGTCGGCCGAGTACGTCGCCGCCGCCCTCCGCGGCGAGTCCCCCGACCCGCTGCCCCAAGCGATCGCCGACGAACCGGACGCGGTCACCAGGGCGGTCGAGCTGTCCCGCCCGGCCGCCGTCCGCACCCTCATCGCGCACGGCTTCCCGGTGGGCACCGCCCTGCACACCGCCGCCCTCGCAGGCGACACCGCGATGGTCGACCTCCTCATCGACCTCGGCGCCGACCCCACCGCCCGCGACCCCCACCACGGCTCCACCCCGGCCGCCTGGGCCCGCCACAACCACCACGCGGCCCTGGCCGAGCACCTGGACGCCCGAGCGGGGACGAAGAAGCCCTGACAGCCCGCCGCGCCCGCCCGGTGCGGGCGGGCGCGGCGGCGCTGGCTACTTGTAGCCCGCCCGGCGGAGGGCGTCGGCGAGGAGCCGTTGGCCGGGGAGCGTCGCGGCGGTCGCGGTTGGGCTTGCCGCCCTGCCCGCGCTGCTGGCCGCCGCGCTGGCCCTGACCCCGCTGCTGGCCACCCTGCTGGCCTTGACCGCCCTGCTGGGGCTGGTTGCCGCGCTGCTGGCCGCGCCGCTGCTGGCCGCGGTCCTGGCCGCCGGTCGACGGGAGTTCGTCGTCCAGGCGCAGCGTCAGGGAGATGCGCTTGCGCGGGATGTCGACGTCGAGCACCTTCACCCGGACCACGTCGCCGGACTTCACCACGTCGCGCGGGTCCTTGACGAAGGTCTTCGACAGGGCCGACACGTGGACCAGGCCGTCCTGGTGGACGCCGATGTCGACGAACGCGCCGAACGCCGCGACGTTGGTGACCACGCCCTCCAGGGTCATCCCGGGCTTGAGGTCGGCGAGGGTCTCGACGCCGTCGGCGAAGGTGGCGGTGGTGAACGCCGGGCGCGGGTCGCGGCCGGGCTTCTCCAGCTCGGACAGGATGTCGGTCACCGTCGGCAGGCCGAAGACCTCGTCGACGAACGACGACGGGTCGAGCTTGCGCAGCGTCGCGGTGTTGCCGATGAGGCCGGTCAGCTCGCCGCCGCTGGCCTTGAGGATGCGGCGGACCACCGGGTACGACTCCGGGTGCACCGCGGAGGCGTCGAGGGGGTCGTCGCCGCCGCGGATGCGGAGGAAGCCCGCGCACAGCTCGAACGCCTTCGCACCCAGCCGCGGCACCTCCTTGAGCCCGGTGCGCGAGCGGAACGGCCCGTTGGCGTCGCGGTGGGCGACGATGTTCTCCGCCAGCGACGCCCCGATGCCCGACACCCGGGTCAGCAGCGGGACCGACGCGGTGTTGACGTCGACGCCGACGCCGTTCACGCAGTCCTCGACGACCGCGTCGAGCGAGCGGGACAGCTTCACCTCGGAGATGTCGTGCTGGTACTGCCCGACGCCGATCGACTTCGGGTCGATCTTCACCAGCTCGGCCAGCGGGTCCTGCAGCCTGCGCGCGATGGACACCGCGCCGCGCAGCGACACGTCCAGGCCCGGCAGCTCCGCCGACGCGTACGCCGACGCCGAGTACACCGACGCGCCGGACTCCGAGACCATGACCTTGGTCAGCTTCAGCTCGGGGAAGCGCTTGAGCAGGTCGCCCGCGAGCTTGTCGGTCTCGCGCGACGCCGTGCCGTTGCCGATGGCCACCAGCTCGACCCGGTGCTCGGCGCACAGCTTGGCCAGCACGGCCAGCGACTCGTCCCAGCGCTGCTGCGGCACGTGCGGGTAGATGACCGCGGTGTCGACGACCTTGCCGGTCGCGTCGACCACGGCCACCTTGACGCCGGTCCGGAAGCCGGGGTCCAGCCCCAGCGTGGCGCGGGTGCCGCGGGCGCGGCGAGCAGCAGGTCGCGCAGGTTGGCGGCGAAGACGCGCACGGCCTCGTCCTCGGCCTCCTGGCGCAGCCGCCCGCGCAGGTCGATGCCCAGGTGCACGAGGATGCGCGTGCGCCACGCCCAGCGGACGGTGTCGAGCAGCCACTTGTCGGCGGCGCGGCCCTGGTCGGCGACGCCGAAGCGGGCGGCGATGCGGACCTCGTAGTCGCTGCGGGCCAGCGGGTCGGCGTCCGGGTCGGGGTCGAGGGTGAGGTCGAGGACCTCCTCCTTCTCGCCGCGGTAGAGCGCGAGGACGCGGTGCGAGGGCAGCTTGTTCAGCGGCTCGGCGAAGTCGAAGTAGTCGGCGAACTTGGCGCCGTCGGTCTCCTTGCCCTCGCGGACCTTCGACACCATCGCGCCGCGCGTCCACATGCGCTCGCGGAGTTCGCCGATGAGGTCGGCGTCCTCGCCGAAGCGCTCGACCAGGATGGCCCGCGCGCCCTCCAGCGCGGCGGCGGCGTCGGTGACGGCCTCGTTCAGGTAGCCCTCGGCGGTGGCCTTCGGGTCCAGGGTCGGGTCGGCCAGCAGGGCGTCGGCGAGCGGCTCGAGGCCGTTCTCGCGGGCGATCTGGGCCTTGGTGCGGCGCTTGGGCTTGTACGGGAGGTAGATGTCCTCCAGGCGCGCCTTCGAGTCGGCCGCCATGATCTGCGCGGTGAGCGCGTCGTCCAGTTTGCCCTGCTCCCGGATGGACTCCAGGATCGCCGTGCGGCGCTCCTCCATCTCGCGCAGGTAGCGCAGGCGCTCCTCGAGCGTGCGGAGCTGCTCGTCGTCCAGCGCCCCGGTGACCTCCTTGCGGTACCGGGCGATGAACGGGACCGTGGCGCCCCCGTCGAGCAGGTCGACGGCCGACGCCACCTGCCGCTCGCGCACCCCCAGCTCCTCGGCGATCCGCTCGGTGATGCTGCGCGCTTGCGTGTGGGCTGTCATCTCAACGTCTTTCCGGGAAGGGCTGGAGAACGAGCGATCGGGCCCCACACGGCACGTGGAGCCCGATCGGAATCATTCGGTTGGAACAGTTGTGGTGCTACGTCAGATGGGGGTCACGCCGGTCGCCTGCGGGCCCTTCGAGCCCTGGCCGATCTCGTAGCGCACCTTCTGGTTCTCCTCGAGGGTGCGGAACCCCTGCGACTGGATCTCCGAGTAGTGCACGAAGACGTCAGCGCTGCCGTCCTCGGGGAGATGAACCCGTAGCCCTTCTCCGAGTTGAACCACTTCACGGTGCCCTGGGCCATGCCTGTCTCCTAGCTGTCCTGCTGTGGCCACCACGGGGTGGCCGTTATGTGTCGGCGGACGCGGGTTCGTTACCGCGCGAACACGGCGGCGAAGCGAGCGACCACGGCCAGTCAACCACAGCGCCGGGGGCATGGCGAGGATCGCGCGCCGGATCATGACCCGGACGGGTGGCCCAGCATTCCGCGCACCGTTTCGGCGATGGACGCCCGCACTTCGGCCCGCGACAGCGCTCGCGCGCCCGCTCCGGCGACCTGGTCGTAGACGAGTCCGTCGAGGTAGGCGACCAGCACCCGCCCCTGCCGCTCGGGCTCGGGCGCGCCCGCGGCGGCGAGCAGCCGCGCCGCCGCTTCGCGGTAGCGCTCCCCGACCGCGGTGAGCGCCGCGCGCAGTTCCGGGCGCCGGGTGGCCTCTATGGACAGCTCGTAGCGCGCCAGCATCCGCGCCCGGTTCGTGGTCGACGCCCGCTCGACGACCTCCGCGACGAGGTCGGCGAGCGCGTCGGGGTGGAGGGGCGGCAGGTCGGCGGGGACGAAGCCGACGTCGTCCAGCTCAGCCATCCGGGTGACCGTGGCCTCCAGCAGCGCTTGCCGGGTGCGGAAGTAGTACGAGCTGGACCCCTCCGGCAGCCCCGCGGCCCGGTCGACCGCCCGGTGCGTCAACCCCCGCAGCCCGGCCTCCGCCAGCGTGGCGATGGCGGCGTCGGTCACTTCCTCGCGGCGTGCCATCCGACCTCCTCCTCTACGAGTGTAGAGTGGCTCTACGGATGTAGAGGAGGGTGTCATGGCAACGGCGGCGATCGTCGGTGGCGGCATCGGCGGCTTGGCGACGGCGGCGGGCTTGGCGCGCCGGGGTTGGGACGTGGCGGTGTACGAGCAGGCCCCCGCGTTCACCGAGGTCGGCGCGGGCATCGCGATGTGGGCCAACGGCCTGTCCGCGCTCGACGCCCTCGGCCTGGGCGACGCCGTCCGCGCGGCGGGCGCGCACCCCGGCCGGGGCGGCTTCCGCAGCCGCTCGGGCCGGTGGCTGGCGCGCGGCGCCGAGGACGACGAGCTGGTGATGGTGCACCGCGCCGACCTGCTCGCGATCCTGCGCTCCGCCGTCCCACCCGAGTGCCTGCGCGCGGGCAGGCGCGTCACCGACCTGCGCGTCGAGGACGGCCGCCCGGTCGTCGAGGGGCGCCCCGTCGACCTGCTGGTCGGCGCGGACGGCCTGCGCAGCCGCGTCCGCGAGGTGTTCTGGCCGGACGCGCCCGCACCCCGGTACTCCGGCTTCACGGCGTGGCGCGCGGTCCTCCCGCACGCGGGCATCCCGCGCTTCGACGGCAGCGAGACCTGGTCCGACGGCCTCTGCTTCGGCGCCTTCCCCCTCGGCGACGACCGCGTCTACTGCTACGCCGCCGCCCGCGCCCCCGAGGCCCAGACGTCCCCGGACGAACTGGCCGACCTCCGCCTGCGCTTCGCGGGCTTCCCCGATCCGGTCCCCGCCATCCTCGCCGCCATCGACCCCGCCGCCGTCCTCCGCAACGACGTCCACCACCAGCCCGCCCTGCCCACCTTCGTCCGAGGACGGGTGGTCCTGATCGGCGACGCGGCCCACGCCATGACCCCCAACCTCGGCCAGGGCGGCTGCCAGGCCCTCGAAGACGCCGCGACCCTGACCGCCCACGCCCACGACCTCCCCCGCTACGACCGGGAGCGCCGCCCGCGCGCCCAGGCGATCGCCCGCCGCTCCCTCCAGATCTGCCGGGTGGCCCACCTCCGCAACCCGCGGCGGCGGCCCTGCGCGACCTCGCCGTCCGCGCGACCCCGCCCTGGCTGGTCCGCAGGCAGCTCCAGGCGATCGCGGGCTGGGAGGCGCCGCGGGCACAATCGACCCCGTGATCACCGACATCTTCGGGGACCAGTTCCAGCCGCCCGCCACGATGGTGCTGGTCACCGCGGGCCTCGCGCTCGCCATCGTCTTCTGGAACGCGTCGTGGCGGCCCGCGCGGAACGTGGTGACGATCGTGCACGAGGCCGGGCACGCCGTCGTCGCGCTGCTGGCCGGGCGGCGGCTGTCGTCGATCCGGCTGCACTCGGACACCTCCGGCGTCACCGTCTCGCGGGGGCGGACCGAGGGGCCGGGGATGGTCTGCACGGCGCTGGCGGGCTACCTCGCGCCGTCGGTGCTCGGGCTCGTGTTCGCCGCGCTGCTGCTCGGGGACCGCGTCGGCACCGTCCTCATCGTGTGCGCGGCGCTGCTGCTCGGCGTGCTCGTCATGATCCGGAACCTGTACGGCGTGCTGTCGCTGGTCATCACCGGCGGCGTCCTGTTCGCCGTCTCCTGGCTGGCCACCGCCGAGGTCAAGGCCGCCTTCGCCTACCTCATCACCTGGTTCCTGCTGGTCGGCGGCGTGCGGCCGGTGTTCGAGCTGCAGCGCAAGCGCCGCCGGGGCCAGGCCCGCGACTCCGACGCCGACCAGCTCCACCGGCTGACCGGCGCGCCCGGCCTGTTCTGGGTCGCCGTGTTCGCCGCGATCAACACCGGCGCGCTGGCGATCGCGTCCGCGTGGCTGCTCCTGCCCTGATTACGCTGGGCGCATGGCACGACTGACCAGGGCGCAGAGCCAGGCGCGCACCCGCGAGCGCCTCGTGGCGACCGCCCGGCAGATGTTCCTCACCGACGGGTACCACGCGACGTCCCTGGACAAGGTCGCCGACACCGCCGGGTTCTCCAAGGGCGCGGTGTACTCGAACTTCCGCAACAAGGACGAGCTGTGCCTCGCCGTCCTCGACGACATCCACGCCGCCCAGATCGAGGAGATCGCCGCGGTCATCGCGGGCAAGGACCAGGAGAGCGCCATCGCCGCGTTCACCGGGTGGGCCGAGCGCATGATCGGCGACGAGGGCTGGACGCTGCTGGAGGTCGAGTTCGCCGTCCAGGCCCGCCGCGACCCGGCCCTGCGCGCCGAGCTGGCCGCCCGCGACCGGTCCATCCGCGCCACCATCGCCGCCCTCGCCGACGCCTGGGGCGAGCACAACGGCCCCGCCGCGCTGCCGTCCGACGACCTCGCCACCGCGCTGCTCAGCCTCGGCATCGGCCTGGGCATCCAGCGGGTCATCGACCCCACCATCCGCGTGCAGGTCCTCACCGACACCCTGCGTGCCCTGATCGCCGCCCCCGACCGCCAGCCGACCTAGCCCGTTCGGCAGAATTCAGGGCGCTGACCAGGAGCGAGAGGACACCCCAGTGACCGACGTCGCCGAGATCGTCCGCAGTTGCGCGGCCAAGGCCAAGAAGGCGCACCCGGCCCTGGCCGCCGCCTCCGACGAGGCGGTCGACGCGGCCATCGGCGAGATGGCGGCCCGCGTCTCCTCCGCCCGCGCCCACGTCCTCAAGGCCAACGCCGAGGACGTCGCCGCCGCGGAGGCGTCCGGCATGAGCGGCGGCCTGCTCGACCGGCTCCGCATCACCGAGGAGCGCCTGGACGGCATGGCCGAGCAGCTGCGCCTGCTCGCCGCCGTCCCGCACCCGGCGCCCACCCGGCCCGTGCGCGAGCTGGAGGGCGGGTTCGCGCTGGTCGAGGTGCGCAAGCCGGTCGGCGTCATCGGCGCCAACTACGAGGCCCGCCCCAACGTCACCATCGACGTCGCCTCCCAGCTCGTGAAGTCCCGCAACGCGGGCGTCCTGCGCACCGGTTCCGCGGCGCTGCGCAGCGCGAAGGCCCTGCTCGACCGGGTCATCGCGCCCGGACTGTCCGACGTCGGCATCGACGAGGACGCCATCCAGCTCGTCCCCACCCCCGACCGGGCCGCCGCGGGCGCGCTGGTCGAGCTGCCCGACCTCGTGCCGCTGGTCATCGTGCGCGGCAGCGGCGAGACCACCCGCGAGCTGGACCGCCGGGCCGCCCAGCACGGCGTGCGCACGCTCGCGCACGCCGACGGCGGCGGCGTCCTCTACTACGACGCCAAGGCCGACCCGGACTTCGCCGCCGACCTCATCACCCGCAGCCTCGACCGCCTCGGCGTCTGCAACCGCCTCAACCTGCTGCTCGTGCACAAGGCCGTCTACGACGCCGCCCTGCCCGGCATCACCGAGGCCCTGGCCAAGGCCAGCGTGACCGCGTCGCTGCCCCCGCACGAGCACCCCATCGGCTACGAGTGGGCGCTCGACGGCGACCGCGAGGACACCGTCACCGTCGCCCCCGTCGACGACCTGGCGCACGCGGTCCGGATCGCCAACGAGGAGACCTCCGGCCTGGCCGCGGGCATCGTCACCGAGGACCGGGCCGCCGCGGACGCCTTCTTCGCCGCCTACACCGGCACCGGCGTCTTCTGGAACGCCCCCACCCGCCTTCTGGATGGATTCAAGCTGCTCGGCGTGCCGGAGACCGGCATCAACCTCGACCGCGTCCCCGGCCCCGCGGCCCGGTCACGTTTACCGATCTGGTCCTCCGGCAATACGCGGTTCGCCCGGTCGGGCAGGTGTGACCTGGGCAACTGGCGTGATCGGACCCACGGAACCGGACAGAGCCCAACGGCGCTGACCCCCGGCCTGAGGGCTACGATCCTCCCGGGGTGCCGCGAGGTACCCGCCGGTAGTCCCACCACAAGGCAGTGCAGGAGGCAGGAGTGACTGCAGTAGCCCCCAAGCCGATCGCCACGCGGCCGTACCCGGCCAGCGCGAAGGCCAAGGGTTCGTACCTGCTGCGGCTGTTCCGCACGACGGACCACAAGCAGATCGGCATCATGTACCTGGTCACGTCGTTCGCCTTCTTCATGGTGGGCGGCGCGATGGCGATGCTGATCCGCAGCGAGCTGGCCGTCCCCGGGCAGCAGTTCCTGTCGCAGGAGCAGTACAACCAGCTGTTCACCATGCACGGCACGATCATGCTGCTGCTGTACGCGACCCCGATCCTCTTCGGCTTCGCCAACTTCGTCCTGCCGCTCCAGATCGGCTCCCCGGACGTCGCGTTCCCCCGGCTGAACGCCTTCTCCTACTGGCTGTACCTCTTCGGCGGCCTCACGGTGATGGCGGGCTTCCTCACCCCGGGCGGCGCCGCCGACTTCGGCTGGTTCGCCTACACGCCGCTCTCGGACAAGATCCACTCGCCGGGCGTCGGCGCGGACCTGTGGATCACCGGCCTGATCATCGGTGGTCTCGGCACCATCCTCGGCGCGGTCAACATGCTGACCACCGTCGTCTGCCTGCGCGCCCCCGGCATGACCATGTTCCGGATGCCGATCTTCACCTGGAACATCCTGATCACCAGCGTGCTCGTGCTGCTCGCCTTCCCGATCCTGACCGCCGCCCTGTTCGGCCTGCTCGCCGACCGCCAGTTGGGCGCGCACGTCTTCGATCCCGAGAACGGCGGCGTCATCCTCTGGCAGCACCTGTTCTGGTTCTTCGGCCACCCCGAGGTGTACATCGTCGCGCTGCCGTTCTTCGGCATCGTCTCCGAGATCATCCCGGTGTTCTCCCGCAAGCCGCTGTTCGGCTACCGCGGCCTGGTCTACGCGACCCTCGGCATCGCCGCCCTGTCGGTGACCGTGTGGGCGCACCACATGTACGCCACCGGCGCCGTGCTGCTGCCGTTCTTCGCGTTCATGACGTTCCTCATCGCGGTGCCGACCGGCGTGAAGTTCTTCAACTGGATCGGCACGATGTGGAAGGGGCAGCTCACCTTCGAGACCCCGATGCTGTTCAGCGTCGGCTTCCTGGTGACGTTCCTCTTCGGCGGCCTGACCGGCGTGCTGCTGGCCGCCCCGGCGATCGACTTCCACGTCTCGGACACGTACTTCGTCGTCGCGCACTTCCACTACGTGCTCTACGGCACGATCGTGTTCGCCACGTTCGCGGGCATCTACTTCTGGTTCCCGAAGATCACCGGCCGGTTCCTCGACGAGCCGCTGGGCAAGCTGCACTTCTGGACCACGTTCATCGGCTTCCACGGCACGTTCCTCGTCCAGCACTGGCTGGGCAACGAGGGCTTCCCGCGCCGCTACGCCGACTACCTGGCGACCGACGGGTTCACCACGCTCAACATGATCTCCACGATCGGGGCGTACATCCTGGGCGCGTCGACGCTGCCGTTCATCTGGAACGTCTTCAAGAGCTACCGGTACGGCGAGATCACCACCGCCGACGACCCGTGGGGCTACGGCAACTCGCTGGAGTGGGCCACGAGCTCGCCGCCGCCGCGGCAACTTCACCGAGCTGCCCCGCATCCGCTCCGAGCGCCCGGCCTTCGATCTGCACTACCCGCACATGATCGAACAGTCCCACCACGACAAGTACGTGGGCGTCGGCTCGGCCAAGCACCGTCCCGCCCCGTCGGAGGTCCTCGCGGAGAAGATGAACCCCGACGAGATCTCCAAGGGCGATCCGACGCTGCCCAACTGAATCCACGCGACCGAGGCCCCGCTGACCGGCGGGGCCTCGCCTTTCCCCAGGAGAAGCGTCCAGTGGCACCTGGTCCCCAGCCCACCACTGTCCTGATCACCGTCACCGGCCCCGACAAGCCCGGCGTGTCGTCGGTGCTGTTCGCGGTGCTGACCCGGCACGGCGTGGACCTGCTCGACGTCGAGCAGGTGGTCATCCGCGGCCAGCTCGTCCTCGGGGTGCTGGTCTCGGCCGCGCACGACGCCGAGGGCCTGCAGGAGTCCGTCGAGCAGGCGATGGCGTCGGTGTCGATGAACGTCGAGGTGGAGATCGGCGTCGACCCGGGCTCGCAGGCCCGCATCGGCTCGTCGCACGTCGTCGTCGTGCTGGGCGCGCCGATGACCGCCCGCGAGTTCACCGAGGTCGCCCGCAGGCTGGCCGCGCTCGGCGTCAACATCGACACCATCCGCCGGGTCGCCGACTACCCGGTCACCGGCCTGGAGCTGCGCGTCTCGGTCGCCGAGGACACCGAGGCCGCCGACGCCGCCCTCCGCGCCGCCCTGGTCGACGTGGCGGCCAAGGGCGGGCTGGACATCTCGGTGGAGCGCGACCTGCTGGCCCGCCGCGCCAAGCGCCTCATCGTCTTCGACGTCGACTCGACCCTCATCCAGGGCGAGGTCATCGAGATGCTGGCCGCCAAGGCGGGCTGCGAGGCCGAGGTCCGCGAGGTCACCGAGGCCGCCATGCGCGGCGAACTCGACTTCAGCGAGTCCCTGCGCCGCCGCGTGGCCACCCTGGAGGGCCTCCCCGCCACCGTGCTGGACGAGGTCGCCGCCGACCTGGAGCTGACCGCGGGCGCCCGCACCACCATCCGCACCCTCAAGCGCCTCGGCTTCCGCTGCGGCGTCGTCTCGGGCGGCTTCACCACCATCATCGAGCGCCTGGTCGACGACCTCGGCCTCGACTTCGCCGCCGCGAACGACCTGGAGATCGTCGACGGCAAGCTCACCGGCCGCGTCGTCGGCGAGATCGTCGACCGCCCCGGCAAGGCGGTCGCCCTGCGCCGCTTCGCCGACCAGTACGGCATCCCCCTCGCCCAGTGCGTCGCGGTAGGCGACGGCGCCAACGACATCGACATGCTGTCGACGGCGGGCCTGGGCGTGGCGTTCAACGCCAAGCCCGCCCTGCGCGAGATCGCCGACACCGCCCTGTCGCACCCGTACCTCGACGCCGTCCTGTTCATGCTGGGCGTCACCCGCGCCGAGGTAGAGGCCGCAGACATCGCCGACGGCATCGTCCCGTCTCGCCAGTGAGCGTCCTCTCGGCCCTCTTCGGCCGCGCGTACGACTCGGAGGACGACCCGGCGAAGGTCCGCGCCATGCCGGTCGTCCTCCGCGTCGAGCGGGACCTCCCCGGCCGCACGCCCCTGCTGGAAGCCGCTGCCGCCGCGGCTGTGGCGTTGTGCCTGGACCCCCGCGCCCAGCCGGAGGGGAGTGGCACGACGACGTCCACTCCTGGATCGACGGCCGCATCCGCAAGGTCTCCCGCCGCGCCCGGGGCGCGCACTGGGAGGCCGTGCAATCCGAACCCGGCGTGACGGTGTCGGTCGGGGAGCGGAAGCCCGAGCGCTGCTGCCGTGGCGGGTCGCGGAGACCCCGAAGGTGGTGTCGCGCTTGCAGATCTCGGGCACCGAGCTGCCCATCGACACCCCCGGCCCGGTCCCGGACGGCGTCCCCGTCCTGTGGGTCAACCCGGGCGTGGAGATGACCGTCGGCAAACTCGCGGCCCAGGTGGGCCACGGGTCGATGCTCTTGGCAGCGCTGGCCGAAGCCGACGGCATCGATCTGTCCACATGGGACTTCTACTGCGCCGTCCGCACCGCCACCCCCGCCGCCTGGCCCGCCCTGGCCGGCGGAACCTGGGAATCCGACCGTGTCGTAGCGGTCCGGGATGCGGGCTTCACCGAGGTCGACCCCGGCACGGTGACCGTCGTCGCCCAGTGGCGCTGACTTCCCCGACGTGACGACGCCGGGGGTGGGCGGTTGCCCGCCCACCCCCGGCACCCGGCCTACACCTTGTCCGCGGCGATCAGCAGGTAGTGGAAGCTGCCCTCCCGGTACGCCTGCAGGAACGACTTCTCCACGCCCGTGGCCACAGTGGACTGCTCGCGCAGTTCCCAGTACGGGATCGTCGCCGCCGTCAGGTCGACCACGTTGATCGGCACCAACCCGTTGGCCTGCAACGCCTTGAAGTACTGGCTGCGCGCGTGCACGCTGCACGTGTACCGCTCGTCGATCTGGCTGACCGCTTTCGACCGGCCGCCCGTCACGTCGTTGTAGCAGCCGGTGATGCACACGTACCGGCCGCCGTGGACCAGCAGCCGCGAGAACTCGGAGAACAGTTCGAACAGGTCGACGTACATCGTCGTCTCGTTCGTCCAGATGCCGCGGCGGGAGCCGGTGTCGAAGCCGGTGTCCAGCATGTTCCGGAAGTGGAACTTGACCTTGTCGGCGACGCCCCAGCGGGACGCCTCGGCGTTGGCGAAGTCGACCTGCTTCTCGGAGATGGAGACGCCGTCGACGGAGCAGCCGAAGCGGCGGTTGGCCATGAAGGACGTGCCGCCGCGGCCGGAGCCCGCGTCGAGGAGGGCGTCGGTGGGGGCGACCTCGCCCAGGTGGTCGAGGAGGACGTCGGCCTGGGCGGATTCGAGGCGGTGGAGCTCGGCGATCACGTCCTCGTCGGAGCCGTTGAGGACCGACGGGTCGTAGTCGCCGATGCCGTAGTGGTGGTGGTACAGGCCGTCGACGTCGCCCAGGCGCAGGTTGACCGGGTCGCGCTCCTTGTTCCAGTAGTCGGCGATGGAGCGCTGGTATGCCGTGCGGAGTACGGGAACAGCGGTACTGGTCACTTAAACCTCCTGCGGTTGGTGGTAGCGGGCCGTTGTGGCGTGCCATTCGCGGTTGCCGCCCAGCCAGGCCCACAGATCGGCCAGGAACCGGCGCAGCATCGGGGAACCGCTCGCGCTCAGGGCAGCCGCCTCGGCGACGAACGTGCGCATCAGCTCGTTGTGGATCTCGACCGTGCGGTCGAGCGCTTCCTCGGGGTGCAGCCCTCCTCGGTGCGGATGACCTTGGGCAGGTCGAAGTCGTCGTCGGACTCCTTGGCGTTGGAGTAGACGTCGTTCAGCACGACGCTCGCGGTGCCCGCGAGGGAGAACACGCGGCGCACGCGCGGGTCGGCGAACTCGGCGGGCGGCAGCTCGTACCCGGCGACCGGGTCGACCAGGATCATCGGCGGCAGGAAGCTGTTCTGGTGGCGGTGGGTCATGTACTCCCACACCGGGGGATGCGCCCGGTCATCCGCCAGATCGCCTCGTGGTTGTACGCCATGAACATGATCGACAGCTGGTGCCGCAGCCGCAGCGCCTGCGCCGGGGTCGTGTACCGGGACAGGTGCTCGAACGCCGACCGGTAGGCCCGGCAGACCGGTTCGGCGTCGAGCGCCTTCCCGAGGTCCGGCACGTACGCCTCGGGCAGGTCGACGGGGTCGATCGCGGCGTGCGCGACGCCCAGCCGCGCGCCGAGGACCGACGCGTCGGCGCCCATCGACTCCTCGTCGACGAAGTGGTCGTCGGTGGCCCACTCGGCCAGGACGCACTTCGCCGCCGCGAGCAGCCGGTCGGGGTCGTCGGTGCCGGGGTGGGTGAGCATCATCAGGCGGCCGAAGTTGGCCTTGACCAGCTTGTCCTCCCTCCCGGGGTAGATGCCGACCTCGTTGGCCCACGCGATGAGCGCGGTGTTGACCTCCTCGCCCAGGGCGCGGTCGTCGCGGACCGCGCCCGGGCAGAACAGCCCGCGGTCGTCGACGACGGCGGGCTCCGCGACCGGCTTGACCAGCCGCGCCGCCGCCGTGCCGAGACCGGTCGGCCCGGACAGCAGCGGGTGCGGCTTGGCGGGCAGCAGGTCGGCCAGCGCCCCCGGCGCACCGTCCATGTTGGACAGGATCGCGGCCGCCGCGGCGGCGGTGTCGCTGCTGGACGCCGGGGCGAACACGCGCGAGAGTACGGACACGGCGTCTCCTAGATCTGGACGTGGTCGAGCGCGCCGAGCGCGTCGGGCACCAGGACGGCGGCCGAGTAGTACGTCGTCACCAGGTACGACGCGATCGCCTTCTCGTCGATGCCCATGAACCGCACCGACAGCCCCGGTTCGTGCTCGTGCGGCAGCCCGGTCTGGTACAGCCCGATGACGCCCTGGTTCTCCTCGCCGGTGCGCATGGCGAGGATCGCCGTGGTGCCGTCGTCGGCGATCGGGACCTTGTCGCACGGCAGGATCGGCACGCCCCGCCACGACGCCTGCGGCTTCCCGTCGACCTCGACGCTCGGCGGGTTCAGCCCGCTCCGCGCGCACTCGCGGCCGAACGCCGCGATCGCCCTCGGGTGGGCCAGGAACAGCTGCGTCTTGCGGCGCCTGCACAGCAGGTCGTCCATGTCGTCGGGCGTGGGCGGGCCGCCGCGGGTCGGGATGCGCTGGCTGGGGTGGACGTTGGGCAGCAGCCCGAAGTCCGGGTTGGTGACCAGCTCCCGCTCCTGCCGCTCGCGCAGCGCGTGGATCGTCAGGCGGAGCTGCTCCTCGGCCTGGCTCATCGGGTGGTTGTAGAGGTCGGTCACCCGGGTGTGCATCTTCAGCACGGTCTGGGCGACGCTCAGCTCGTACTCCTCCGGGTGCAGCTCGTAGTCGACGAACGTGCCGGGCAGGGCGACCTCGCCCTCGTGCCCGGACGCGACCGCGATCTCCGACTCGCCCTTCTTGTTCACCGCGGGCCGTTCGCGCGACAGGTGCGCCAGCAGCTCCGGCGGCAACTCCACCGACCGGGGCAGGACCAGCACGGTCACCGGCGTCACGGCCTGCGCCCGGTAGCGGGATTCACCCCGGTGAGGGCTTCCCGGCCGATGTGGCCGCCCTCGCCGACGACGTCCAGCACGACGGGGTCGCCGTAGCGCCCCTGCCGACCCGGGTGAGCTTGCCGTGCGCGACGACGGCGAACGCGTCGGTCGGGACCGCGTCGCCCGCGCCGAACTCCTGCTGCTCGAACCGGTCGGCCAGGGCGGACAGGACGTCCTCGTCGGCGTACCCGCCGAACACCTCGGCCAGCTCCGACGGCACGATCCGGTACCACTCGCCGATCGCGGTGCACGCCACCAGCCCGTCGCCCGCGACCGGGCAGCGCCTGCGGTTGACCCGGTAAGCGCCGCCGCGCGCCTCCACCCAGGGCAGCGCCCGCAGCAGCCACCGGTCGGTGATCTCCTGCGACTGCGGCGGTGTCTTGGTGGTGGTGGCGAGGTTGCGGGCGGCCGCGGTGCTGAGGCTCATGCGCCATTCGGCGACGAGCTCGGTGCGCACGGCCTCAGCCCTCCCGGCCGATCTCGACGTTCTCCAGCACGGCGAGCGCGTCCGGGATCAGGACGGCGGCGGAGTAGTAGGCGCTGACGAGGTAGCTGATGATCGCCTTCTCGTTGATGCCCATGAACCGCACCGACAAGCCCGGCTTGTACTCGTCCGGCAGCCCGGTCTGGTGCAGGCCGACGACGCCCTGGTTCTCCATGCCCGCGCGCAGCAGCACGATCGAGCTGGTGCGGGTGTCGGTCACCGGGATCTTGTTGCACGGCAGGATCGGCACGCCGCGCCACGCCGGGATCTTGTGGCCGCCGAAGTCGATCGGGTCCGGGTAGATGCCCCGCTTGTTCCACTCGCGCCCGACGGCGGCGATGGTGCGCGGGTGCGCCAGGAACGCCGTGGGTTCCTTCCACACCACGGCGAGCAGCTCGTCGAGGTCGTCCGGGGTGGGCGGACCGGTGCGGGTGTGCAGGCGGTTCGCGTAGTCCACGTTGTGCAGCAGGCCGATCTCGCGGTTGTTGATCAGCTCGTGCTCCTGGCGCTCGCGCAGCGCCTCGATGGTCAGGCGGAGCTGCTGCTCGACCTGGTCCATCGGCTCGTTGTAGAGGTCCGCGACGCGGAGTGCACCCGCAGCACCGTCTGCGCGACGCTGAGCGGGTACTCGCGGGGGACAGCTCGTAGTCGACGTACGTGCCGGGCAGCACGGCCTCGCCCTCGTGCCCGGACGACATGTCGATCCGCGCCTCGCCGTGCTCGTTGCGCGCGGCGCCCTGGCGCTCCTGGAACGCGCGGAGCTGCGCCTGCAGCGCCTCGGACTGCTCCAGCACGGAGTCGAAGCCCGCCTGCTCCAGGACGAGCACGGTGCAGCGGGTGGCCGCTTTGACCGTGTACTCCCAGATGCTGTTGGGGTCGGCGAGCGTCTCGTCGCCGAAGTGGTCGCCGTCGGCCAGCGTGCCGAGCACGGTCGGCTCGCCGTACTGGCCGGTGCCGACCTTGTTGACCTTGCCGTGCACGATGAGGAAGGCGTGGTCGGACGGGGCGCCGAACTCGACGATCACGTCGCCGGACTCGTACTCCCGCTGCTGGAAGCGCTGCGCCAGCGCCGACAGCACCTCGATGTCGTCGAACCCGCGGAACAGCGGCAGCTCGCACAGCTCGGGCGGCACCACCTGGGCCTGGTCGCCCACGTTGGAGAAGGTGACCCGCCCGTCGCCGACCGCGTAGCTCATGCGGCGGTTCACCCGGAACGTGCCGCCCTTGGCCTCGATCCACGGCAGCACCTTGAGCAGCCAGCGCGAGCTGATCGCCTGCATCTGCGGCACGGACTTGGTCGTGGTCGCCAGGTTCCGGGCGGCCGCCGTGCTCAGGCTGGATGGGTGTCCGTTCTCGGATTCGACCTCGGGCCGAACCGGCTCCGTCACAGTCACAACGCCGCACCGCCAATCTAGGAATTGACTGAGGAAATGTCAGCAATAGCCGATTTGCATCGCGGTTGCGCAACCGTTGTGTCCAGAAGCTAGTGCCGCGCGGGCGCCCCCGTACAGTCCCCCACACGGGTTTGGGCCACGGAACAACCATTTGGACCACTCCGCCATGAGCGGAAAGTAGTCGCAATCACTCACTCGATTAAGATTTCAGTCCTGCTTGGCCAAGCGGGTGAGGGCGCCCCGGACGATGTCCGGATTCGTCGTCGTCCAGAAGGGAGGGAGTGAATTCCGGAGGAAACCGCCGTAGCGGGCGGTCGAAATCCGGGGTCGAGCACCGCGATCACGCCGCGGTCGTCCGTGGAGCGCAGCAGCCTGCCCGCGCCCTGGGCGAGCAGCAGCGCCGCGTGGGTCGCGGCGACGGTGAGGAAGCCGTTGCCGCCGCGCGCCTCGACCGAGCGCTGCCGCGCCGACGCCAGCGGGTCGTCGGGGCGGGGGAACGGGATGCGGTCGATGACCACCAGCGACAGCGACGGACCCGGCACGTCGACGCCCTGCCACAGCGACAGCGTCCCGAACAGGCTCGTCGCCGGGTCCTCGGCGAACTTCTTGACCAGCAGCGACGTCGAGTCCTCGCCCTGGCAGAGGATGTCGGTGCTCAGCCGCTCCCGCAGCGCCTGCGTGGCCGCCTTGGCGGCGCGCATGGACGAGAACAGCCCGAGCGTGCGGCCCCCGGCGGCCTCGACCAGCTCGGCCAGCTCGTCGAGCACCGCGGGCGGCAGGCCGTCGCGGCCCGGCGGCGGCAGGTGCTTGGCGAGGTACAGGATGCCGCTCTTGGCGTGGTCGAACGGCGACCCGACGTCGAGCCCGGACCAGCGGATGTCGCTCTTGTCGTGCGGGGCCTCCTTCGCCGTCGCGGCGCCTTCGGCCTGCTGGCCCGCGCGCTGCTCCGGCGGCAGCCCCACTGCCGGGCCAGGGCGTCGAAGGTGCCGCCGAGGGTGAGGGTGGCGCTGGTGAGGACGGTCGTGGTGGTGCCGAACAGCCGCTCGCGCAGCAGCCCGGCGACGCTCAGCGGGGCGATCCGCAGGACCGGCGGGCGCGGCGGGTTCGTCCCGTCGACGCTGACCCACACGACGTCGCGGCGGTCGGCCTCGGGAGGGTCGAACGACTCGACCACCCGCTGCGCGGTGTCGTGCACCTCGTCGAGCATCGACAGCGCCATCTTGCGCGCGGTGGCCGTCTCGACGTCGTCCTTCTTCTCCGGTCCGAGCGCGGTGATGCACGCGTGCGCGGCGTCCCGGATCACGGTGAGCGTGGTGCGCAGCGGGTCCGGCAGCACGTCCATCCGGCTCGGTTGGACGTCCTCCAGCAGCATCCCGAGGCCCTCGCCCGCCTCCGCGAGCCGGTCGGCCAGGCCCTCCTCGACCAGCCTGCCGACCCGCCGGGCGGCGATCGACACGGTCGCGGCCGACAGCTCGCCGGTCGCCACCGACGTCACCCGGTCGACCAGCTCGTGCGCCTCGTCCACCACGACGACGTCGTGTTCGGGCAGCACCTGGTAGCCCTGGAGCGCGTCGATGGCCAGCAGCGCGTGGTTGGTGACGACGACGTCCGCGCGGCCCGCCTCGGCGCGCGCCCGCTCGGCGAAGCAGTCGGTCCCGATCGGGCAGCGGGCGACGCCCAGGCACTCCCGCGCGGACACCGACGCCTGCCGCCACGCCTGGTCGGACACCCCGGGCACCAGTTCGTCGCGGTCGCCGGTCTCGGTGTCGGAGGCCCACTCCCGCAGCCGGGTGACCTCGCGGCCCAGCCGGGACACCGCGAACGGGTCGAACAGGCCCTGGTCCTCGGGCTCCTCGGGCGCGTCGAGGCGGTGCAGGCACAGGTAGTTGCGGCGGCCCTTGAGGATCGCGAACGTCGGGGCGCGCCCGAGGTCGGCCTTGAGCGCCTTCGCCAGCCGGGGCAGGTCTCGGTCGACGAGCTGGCGCTGGAGGGCGATCGTCGCGGTCGAGATGACGACCGTGGTGCCCTTCTCCACCGCGTGCCGGATCGACGGGACCAGGTACGCCAGGGACTTGCCGGTGCCGGTCCCGGCCTGCACGGCGACGTGGTCGCCGGTCCGGATGGCCCGCGCGACGGCCTCGGCCATCTCGACCTGGCCCGGCCGCTCCGCGCCGCCCACCGCGCCGACCGCGGTCTCCAACAGGGCGCGAACGGGGGCAGGGCGGGCATGACCCGAGACGGTACCCCGCGGGTCCGACCGGATCAGGGAGCCATGCCGCTAGTGGTCGAGCGCGACCACCCTGCTATGGAGCGGTTCGGCGTTGCGGCGGGTCTTCGTCCACCGGTTGTTGCCGCGGACCAGTCGCGCCAGAGCGCGCCACGACGTGATGTAGAAGGTGTAAATATAGAGCGCGTAGAGGAATCCGTACCCGATTCCTTTCAGTCGCCCAACCGATGGCTCGCATTTCTTCCGGTAGATCGGTCCCCAGATGAGGAACGGCAGAAGGCCGAACGAGCCGTAAGTCGCGAAGAGGATCCACGCGCCCCCGGTGAACCACTGCCACACCTCGGCCGGTTCCTGCGTGGCGCGGATTCCGAGCAGCACGAACGGGATCGGGTAGACGAGCGTGCCGAGCAACTGCATCCACGGCTGCGCGAGGTAGTAGAGCATCTCCGCGGCGCCGAGGGTGGACAGGTGCCGCGAGTCCCAGATGCGGCGGACGTACCGGCCGCACTGCATGGTGCCCTGGCCCCACCGCGTCCGCTGCGCCAGGAACCGGCGCATGCTGTACAGCGCCTCCTGGTCGACGTGCGTGTCGACGGTGAAGCCGGTCTTCCAGCCCGCGGTGAGCAGGTGCACGCCCAGCTCGAAGTCCTCCAGCAGCGCCCCGCGCCACGGGCCGTGGTGGTCGGCGATGTCGTCGAGCGCGGAGAGCCGGGTGAACTGGCCGTTGCCGCCCATGGAGATGGTCCCGGTGTGCCCGCGCGACATCTGGATCGCCGCGATCGCGCTGCGGAACTCCAGGTCCTGCATGCGCACCAGCGCCGAGCCGAGCCTGCGCCGGAAGAACCCGCCCTGCTCCGGCGGCACCCCCGGTTGCTCATCCGCACGTCGACCTGCACCGCGCCGATGCCCGGGTCGCCGAACAGGTGCTCGGCGGCGCAGACGGAGAGGCAGTCGGGCGCGGGTCGGCCGTCGGCGTCGACCACGACGACGACCGCGCGCTCGGTGTCGGCGTGCTTGCCCATCCACGACTTCAGCTCCCGGTACGCCGAGTTCAGCGCGTCGCCCTTGCCGGTGCGGGCCTGCGGGCGGAACCGGCGCACCAGGTGCAGGTGCCGGTCGCCGCCGCGCTTGGGCCCGCGCAGCGCGGTGACGACGTCGACCGTGGCGTCGTCGGAGTCGTCGTCGATGACCCAGACGTGCGCGTGCGGGAAGTGGGTGCGCAGGTAGCGGACCGTGTCGCCGATGACGGCCTCCTCGTCGCGGCACGGCACGAAGAAGTGCCACTCCAGCGACGCCGGGTCGCCGGACGGGAGCCGCTTGTGCCGCAGGAACGGCACGACGATGAGGCAGACGTAGGTCACGAACGCGACGCTCATGGTGAGCGCGAGGGCCTGGGTGAAGCCCAGCAGCAGCGCGAGGTTCACCGCTCGTCCCCGGTCTTGCGGGTCGACAGCCACACGAACAGCACCAGTGCCGCCGCGCCGCCGATGACGCTGACCATCGAGCCCAGCAGCGTGTGGCCCCAGTAGTAGCCGCGGTCGGTGCCCAGCCACTCGATCAGCCCGACGAGGGTCAGGATGCGGAGCTGGTTGACGACGATGACCGCGACACCCGCGATGAGCAGCGCGACGAGGACGCGCTTGGCGATGCGGGGCCGCAGCGCGATCATCACCGCGCCGACGACGAGCAGCGGCAGCACGAGGAAGGCGGATGTGCACTCAGGACTCATCTGGAGGCCGAACGGCTTGTCCGAGCCGAGTCCGAAGTAGACGGTTTGGCGCTGCGCGGCGAGGTGCACGCCGTCGCTGGAGACCACCCTCAGGATCGCGCTGGCGAGCACCATCTCGCCGGTGCGGTAGGCCCGGTTCAGGATCACCAGCAGCGCCGCGAGCCCGAGGAGGCCGACGACCGCGATCCGGGTGGGCAGCGTCGTCCTGGGGGTCCTGGGCACGGGGAGTGAGCCTGCTACGGCCACGCGCTCTCCTTCATCGGGGGCTGTCCGCCCCATCTTTGATCGGTCGAGCCGCGCCGGGCATCGCTGGATCGGGTGAAGATGGGCCGAAAAGCCGGGCACGCGCGGTGACATCCGTGAGGGTTCGTCCGGTTTCCACGATGGTGGCCACACGATCGGGTTGTAGTTCGTGTCTGCTGTTCTTCTCGGGTCGTTGACGTCGATAAGCAGGCGGAAGCTGTGATCGTCCAGTGCGATGTGGACGAACGCCCCGCCCCGAGGGGCGGCCTGAGTCAACGGAGGAATGGATGCACAACCGAATGGCGCGGAGGGTGGGCCTCGTCGGCCTGGCCGTCGCCGCCGCACTCGTCGCGGGCACCGCGCCCGCCTCCGCGGCGCCGGGCGACGGCTCCGCCTACGTGCTCGACGTGGGTCTGACACTCCCCGTCGTCGGCGCCGTCAACGTGGGACCGCTCGCCGAGAGCAACACCGACGGCCCGACCACCGCCACACTCGCCAGCGTCAACGTCCCGGGCGTGCTGAGCACCGGTGTGGTGACCAGCGAGGCGATCCGGGACGACGCCACGGGTGTGGTGCACTCCGAGGCGACCGTGGCCAACGTCAACATCGGTCTCGCCGGCCTGGGCACCATCGGCGCGGTCGAGGCCTACTGCGACGCCACGCAGGCGGGCAACACCGGCGGGGCCACCCTGGCCAACGTCAACCTCGCGGGCATCACCGTCGGCGCCAACCCGACGCCGAACTTCACGGTGAGCATCGCGGGCCCGCTGCCCGGGACCACGCTCGGCCAGATCGTCTTCAACGAGCAGATCAACAACCCGGACGGCAGCCTGACGGTCAACGCCATCCACATCAAGTTCAACGCGCTGACCGTGGCGACCGGCGACATCATCATCTCCAGCGCCACCTGCGGCCCGGCCGCCCCGCCGATCCCGCTGGCCTCCGGCGCGGGTCTGTGGATCGGCCTCGGCCTCATCGGCGCCGCCGCGATCCCCGTCGGCATCGTGCTGCTGCGCAAGCGGCAGGGCGGCCTGGCGACGGCCTGACAGGGGGTCGACGCGTGTACAAGGCCCCATCCGGAGGCGCGGTCGGCGGCGGCGCGGGACTGGCCGTCACCGGCGCGGACGTCGGCTGGTGGATCGCGCTCGGCATCGCCCTGCTGATCGCCGGCGCGCTGCTCCTGCACGCCAACCGGCGCAGGCGGGACGAGTCCGCCACGTAACCCCGCTCCGGGCGGGCGGCCCGCGCCGCCCGCCCGGAGTCCCCACCACCCCGCGAAAGGCCGTCAGTGCGCAACGAGGTCCTGCTGCTCGTGGGCACCCGCCCGGAGGCCGTGAAAGCCGCCCCCGTGGCGCTGTCCCTGGCCGCCGCCCCCGACCTGTGCCCGGTGATCGTCCACAGCGGACAGCACGAGCACATGGTCGACCAGGCGCTCGCACCGTTCGGGCTGCTCCCCGACGAACGCCTCCCGGTCCGCCGCGCGGGCGGCGGGCAGGCCGAGCTGGTCTCGGCGCTGCTGCCCGCGCTCGATTCCCTGCTGGCCAGGCGGAAACCGGCCGCCGTGGTCGTGCAGGGCGACACCACGACGACGCTGGCGGGCGCGCTGGCGGCGTTCTGGCGCGGCATCCCCGTCGCCCACCTCGAGGCCGGGCTGCGCACCGGCGACCTCACCTCGCCGTTCCCGGAGGAGGGCAACCGGCAGATGGTCGCCAGGATCGCCGCCCTGCACCTCGCCCCGACCGCGGATTCGGCTCGGGCGCTGCGAGCCGAATCCGTTCCCGTCCCGGACATCGTCGTCACCGGCAACACCGTCGTCGACGCGGTCCGGATCATCGCCGCCGCGGACCGCCCACCCGCCGACCCGGCCTTCGCCGCCCTCGAGCCCGACCTCGACGCGGGCGCGCGCCTGGTGCTGGTCACCGTCCACCGCCGCGAGTCCTGGGGGCTCCGCTGGACGACGTCCTGTCGGCGGTCCGCGCGCTGGTCGAACGCCACCTCGACCTGCGGGTCCTGCTCCCCGCCCACCCGAACCCGGACGTCCGCGCCCAGGTCGACCGCGCGCTGGCGGGCGTCCCGAGGGCCACCGTCACCGACCCGCTGACCTACCCGGACCTGGTGCGCGCGCTGCGCCGCAGCTCCCTGGTGATCAGCGACTCGGGCGGCATCCAGGAGGAGGCCCCGACCTTCGGCGTCCCGGTCCTGGTCACCCGCGACGTCACCGAACGGATGGAGGCGGTCCGCGCGGGCTGCGCCCGCCTCGTCGGCACCGACCGCACCCGCGTCCTCACGGCCGCCGACCAAGCCCTGGCCGCCAACCTGCGCCTGCCCGCCGACCGCAACCCCTTCGGCGACGGCCACGCCGCCACCCGGGTCGTCGAGGCCCTGCGCAGGCTGATCACCGCCCCGCGCGTGCTCGGCCCGACGCTGGGCACCCCGACGGTCCCGGCGATCGTGGCGAACGCGCTCGCGATGTGAGGGTCAGCCGACCTTCGGCACGCCCACCAGGGTGATCCCCGCGTCGGTCATGCGCTCCAGCGCCGACTCCACCGTCGCGGGGGCGACGCCCGCGGTCATGTCCAGCAGGACGCGCGTGGTGAAGCCCGCCTCGGCGGCGTCGACGGCGGTCGCCCGGACGCAGTGGTCCGTCGCGATGCCGACCACGTCCACCCGCCCGACGCCGCGCTCGGAGAGCCAGTCCGCGAGGCGCGTGCCGTCGGCGGCGCCCTCGAAGCCGGAGTACGCCGCCGCGTAGTCGCCCTTGCGGAACACCGCCTCGATGCCCGAGGTGTCCAGGTTCGGGTGGAAGTCCGAGCCGGGCGTGTCGGCGACGCAGTGGCGGGGCCAGGAGTCGACGTAGTCGGGGGCCTCGCTGAAGTGGGCGCCCGGGTCGACGTGGTAGTCGCGGGTCGCCACGACGTGGTCGTAGGCCGTCTCGGCGATGTACGAGCTGATCGCCGCGGCCACGGAGGCGCCGCCCGCGACGGCGAGCGAGCCGCCCTCGCAGAAGTCGTTCTGGACGTCCACCACGATCAGCGCCGTCTTGTCGGCCATCACTGCTCCCCGGTGTGGTGCGTGGTCGGAATCGCGGGCTCGCCCGCGGACAGCTTGAGGCCCTCCCAGGGCAGGCTGACCAGGCCGGTGCGCACCCGCTGCCTGCCATCCTCCAGCGTCGGCAGGCCCGGCACCACCTGTCCGGACCGCACCATCGGGATCTGCGGGTACCGGTCGTGCTCGTCGGGCTCCGGCGGCTTGCCCGACGCCTGGAAGACGACCTCCTCCAGCGCGGTCCCGGTCGCCTTGTGCCTGCGCAGCGCCATCTTCCGCCCGCCGATGGACTCCTTCGACGAGCTGCGCTTGGCCACCGGCCGCCCCTCGACCTCGACCAGCTTGTAGACCATCCCCGCCGTCGGCGCGCCCGACCCGGTCACCAGGGACGTCCCGACGCCGTACGCGTCGACCGGTTCCGCGCGCAGCGCCGCGATGGCGTACTCGTCCAGGTCCCCGGACACCACGATGCGGGTCCGGGTCGCGCCGAGCGCGTCGAGCTGTTCGCGGGCCTGCCGCGCCAGCACGCCGACGTCGCCGGAGTCGATGCGGACCGCGCCCAGCCCGGTCCCCGCGACCGACACGGCGGTCTCGATGCCGCGGGTGATGTCGTAGGTGTCGACCAGCAGCGTCGTCTCCGGCCCGAGCGCGGCGACCTGCGCCTCGAACGCCGCGCGCTCGGAGTCGTGCAGGAGGGTGAAGGCGTGCGCGCAGGTCCCGGTGGTCGGGATGCCGTAGGTGCGCCCCGCCTCCAGGTTGGACGTGGTCGCGAACCCCGCGAGGTACGCCGCCCGCGCCGAGGACACCGCGGCCAGCTCGTGGGTGCGCCGCCCGCCCATCTCGATGATCGGCCGCCCGTTGGCCGCCGACACCATCCGCGCCGCGGCCGACACGATCGCGCTGTCGTGGTTGAGGATCGACAGGACGACGGTCTCCAGCACCACCGCGTCGGCGAACGTGCCGGTCACGGTCAGGACCGGCGACCCGGGGAAGTACAGCTCGCCCTCGGCGTAGCCGTCGACGTCGCCGCTGAACCGGTAGTCCGCCAGCCAGTCCAGCGCCCCGGACCCCACCACGCCGGTCGACCGCAGGTGCTCGATCTCCGCCTCGCCGAACCGGAAGTCGCGGATCGCGTCGAGGACCCGGCCGGTCCCGCCGACGACGCCGTAGCGGCGGCCGTTCGGGAGCCTGCGGGCGAAGACCTCGAACACGCACTGCCGCGCCGCGTGCCGTCGCGCAGGGCCGCGGCGAGCATCGTCAGCTCGTAGTGGTCGGTAAGCAACGCGGTGCTCATGGCCGCAGCCTACGGGTACGCCATTCGAGGGAAGATCCCTCGGACCGCCCCGAACCGGGCATGCCACCATTAGTGCCATGACCGCCCCCGTCGACATGGAGCAGACGCAGAGCAGTCCCGTCGGTTCCGAGGTGGTGTCCGAGGACAGACCGTGGCAGACGGTCGTCTGGAACGACCCGGTGAACCTCATGTCGTACGTGACCTACGTCTTCCAGAAGCTCTTCGGCTACAGCCGCGACAAGGCCACCAAGCTCATGCTCGACGTGCACCACGAGGGCAAGGCCGTGGTCTCCTCCGGCACGAAGGAGAAGGTGGAGGCCGACGTCGCCCGCCTGCACGCCGCCGGGCTGTGGGCGACGATGGAGCACGCCTCGTGAGGCAGAACTGGACGCGCAAGGGCGACCTGGTCGTGGCCGTCATCGAGCGCCAGGAGGCCGCCGTGCTGCGCGGCCTGGTCTCCCAGATCGACGACATGCTCAAGGCCCGCGCCGAGGACTCCCCGCAGGACGAGCTGGCCGAGCTGACCGGCATCCGGACCGGCCCGACCACCTCGCCGGACGACCCGATCCTGTCCCGCCTGCTGCCCGACTTCCACCGCCTCGACCCGGACAACCCGTCCCGGGCGGACCTGGACTCGGCGGCGGCGCTGCGCTCGCTGCACGAGCCGGAGCTGCTGGACCGCAAGATCGGCGTCGCCGCGGTGGTGATGGACACCTGCCCGATGTACGGCGGCGAGGTCCGGCTCACCGACGAGCAGGCCGACGCCTGGCTGGCCGCGCTCAACGACGTCCGCCTGGCCCTGGGCACCGCGCTCGACGTCAACGAGGACACCCCGGACGAGCTGCCCGACGACGACCCGCGCGCCCCGAACATGGGCGTCTACCACTGGCTGACCTGGGTCCAGGAGACCCTGATCCAGGCCGTCGCCCCGTGATCACCGACGTCGGGGGCGTGCGGGTGGGCCACCACCAGCGGCTGTCCGACGGCTGGGCGACCGGGACGACGGTCGTGCTGCTCCCGGAGGGGACCGTCGGCGGCGTCGACCAGCGCGGCGGCGCCCCCGGCTCCCGCGAGACGGACCTGCTCGCGCCGGAGAACCTGGTGTCGACCATCGACGCGGTGTGCCTGTCCGGTGGCAGCGCGTACGGGCTGGCGGCGGCGGACGGCGTCATGCGGTGGCTGGCCGAGCACGGCCGCGGCTTCCGGGTCGGGGCGCAGCCGCACGAGGTGGTGCCGATCGTGCCCGCCGCGGTGCTGTTCGACCTCCCCGCTCGACCTGGGGCAACCGCCCGGACGCGGAGTTCGGGTACGCCGCGTGCGACGCGGCGGCGGACGGCCCGGTCGAGCAGGGCTGCGTCGGCGCCGGGACGGGCGCGCGGACCGGGTCGCTCAAGGGCGGGATCGGGACGGCGTCGGCCAAGGTGGGGAGATCACAGTGGGCGCGCTGCTCGCCGTGAACGCCCGCGGCGAGGCCGCCGACCCGGAGACCGGCGCGCTGTACGCGGCGTCGGTCGCCCCGGACGACTTCCCGCCCGCGCCGGGCAGGCCGGGCGCGCTGTCCGCGCCCACGGCGTCGGACCTGAACACCGTGGTCGGGGTCATCGCGACCGACGCGGCCCTGACCAAGGCGCAATGCCGCAGGCTGGCCATGTCCGGCCACGACGGCCTGGCCCGGGCCCTGCGCCCGGCGCACTCGATGTTCGACGGCGACACCCTGTTCAGCGCGGCCACGGGCGTGCACCCGGTGGACGGCCCGTTCGCCTTCGACGCCCTGTGCGCGGCGGCGGCGGACGTCGTCGCGCGGTGCGTCGGGAAGGCCGTGTTGGCCGCCACCACGGTCGGTGACCTGCGCGCATACCGGGACGCCTGGCCCTGACGTGCCCTCTCTCACCTACTGGGAGGGCGGCATCCGCCCAGTAGGATGGGCGTCGTGCTGCAGATCCGCCGAGACCTCGTGGACGCGATGGTGGCGCACGCCCGCCGCGACCACCCGGACGAGGCGTGCGGCGTGATCGCCGGTCCGGAGGGCGCCGACCGCCCCGAGCGGTTCATCCCCATGCTCAACGCCGCGCGCTCGCCGACGTTCTACGAGTTCGACTCGACCGACCTGCTGCGCCTGTACCGCGACATGGAGTCCCGGGACGAGGTGCCGGTGGTCATCTACCACTCGCACACCGCCACCGAGGCGTACCCGTCGCGCACGGACATCTCCTACGCCTCCGAGCCCGACGCGCACTACGTGCTGGTCTCCACCCGCGACCCCGAGGTCCACGAGCTGCGGTCCTTCCGCATCGTGGAGGGGGTCGTCACGGAGGAGCCCGTCGAGGTCGTCGAGTCGTACCGGTTCGCCCACACCGGCCCCGACGACGTTCCCGAGAACTGAGACGCAGGAATACCTGCCCGCTCGGCTGTGTCTGTTCCTATCGAATCAGCGTTACCCAACCGGAGGTTCCCCATGGCCGTGACCGTCTCGATCCCGACCATCCTGCGCACCCACACCGGCGGCGAGAAGACCGTCTCCGCTGCGGGTGACACGCTGGCCGAGGTCATCGACAGCCTGGAGGCCAACCACGGCGGCCTGAAGGCCCGCCTGGTCAAGGACGGCACCCTGCACCGCTTCGTCAACGTGTACGTCAACGACGAGGACGTCCGGTTCGCCGGTGGCCTGGAGGCCAAGGTCGCCGACGGTGACAACGTGACCATCCTCCCGGCCGTCGCGGGCGGCTGATCCCCGACATGGCCCGCTACGAGTCCCTGCTGCACGCCCTCGGCGACACGCCGCTGGTGGGTCTGCCGCGCCTGTCGCCGACGGAGAACGTGCGGCTGTGGGCGAAGCTGGAGGACCGCAACCCGACCGGCTCGATCAAGGACCGCCCCGCGCTGGCCATGATCGAGGCGGCCGAGCGCGACGGCAGGCTGGCCCCGGGCGCGACGATCCTGGAGCCGACGTCGGGCAACACGGGTATCGCGCTGGCCATGGCGGCCAAGCTCAAGGGCTACGGCCTGGTGTGCGTGATGCCGGAGAACACCTCGGAGGAGCGCAAGCAGCTGCTCCAGGCGTATGGCGCCCGCATCGTGTACTCCCCGGCCGCGGGCGGCTCGAACGAGGCGGTGCGCCGGGCGAAGGCGCTGGCGGAGGAGCACCCGGAGTGGGTGATGCTGTACCAGTACGGCAACCCCGACAACGCCCTGGCGCACTACCGCACGACGGGCCCGGAGATCCTGCGCGACCTGCCGTCGGTGACGCACTTCGTGGCGGGCCTCGGGACGACGGGCACGCTGGTCGGCGTCGGCAGGTACCTGCGGGAGCACAAGCCGGACGTGCAGGTGGTGGCGGCCGAGCCCCGGTACGGGGAGCTGGTCTACGGCCTGCGGAACCTGGACGAGGGCTTCGTCCCGGAGCTGTACGACCCGGATGTGCTGACGGGCCGGTACTCGGTGGGCTCGTACGACGCCCTCCGCCGCACCCGCCAGTTGTTGGAGGTCGAGGGAATCTTCGCCGGTATTTCGACTGGCGCGATCCTGCACGCGGCGCTGGCGGTTGCGGAGAAGGTCGCGGGCACGGGCGAGTCGGCGGATGTGGTGTTCATCGTCGCGGACGCGGGGTGGAAGTACCTGTCGACGGGCGCGTACTCGGGTTCGCTCGACGAGGCGTCGGAGCGGTTGGACGGGCATCTCTGGGCGTAGTCGGATTAGCCTGTTGACGGTAGGCCACAAAAGCGCTGATAGTCCTAACTGGTGATGTTTTCCAGTTAGGACAGACCGTTGCCTACGTGCTGGCTATCGTCGGCGCATGGCGAAATCACCCAAGACCCTTGCGCTCGGCTCTGCCCTTCGCGCGGCCCGGCAGGACAAGAACATCACGCTGCGAGACTTCGCGGGCCAACTGGGCATCGACTTCGGGATGCTGTCGAGGTGGGAGAACGGTCTCCGCATCCCGAAGCCGGAGAACGTGGCCCAGATCCTGACCAGCCTGGGCGTCGTGGGCGAGCAGTACAAGGGAATCATGACCCTGGTCCGAGACACCGCCGCCGACCACTGGACCGCCACCTCCTCTCTGGAAATCGAGCAACTCACCGCGGCATTCCGATCGGCGGAGAAGAATTCAGCTCTCATCACCTCTGTTTGCCCGCTGCTGATCCCCGGACTCCTGCAAATCCCTGAATACGTGCGGGCAATCATGGTGTCCGGCACCTGCCTCACCGACGCGGAAGTCGAGGAAAGGGTGGCCGCCCGAATCGCCCGGCAGGACGTGCTGGTCCGGCCGATTCCCGCCGGATACACCGTCCTGCTCGGGGAAGCCGCGCTCCGACAGCAGGTCGGCGGGCCTGCTGTGCACCTCAAGCAGCTCCGCCACCTGCTGAAGATGGGCGGCAGGGCCAACATCGACCTGCGCGTCGTCACGTTCGAGGAGAGCTGGCACTCCATGTTGGACGGGGCTTTCCACATGTTCACCGGTGATACGATCGAAACGACGGTGGTCATCGAGTCACGCGAGATGCAGACCTGGTTGCACAGGCCCGAACACGTCAATCGGCATAGGCGGGCGGTCCGAGACGCCTTGGACATCGCGCTGTCCCGCGCTGACTCGATGCACTTCGTCGCCGGACTCGCGCATCGAATGGAGCAGCGCTTTGGCCACTTGGCGGAAGTCGACCCGTAGCCAGGGCGGGGGCGACTGCGTGGAGGTGTTCGGCGATCTGGGCTCGATCCGCGACTCCAAGAACGCTGGCGGCCCCGTCCTGCACTGCGACGTCTCCGCCCTCGTCCAAGCCCTCAAGGACGACCGCCGCCTGGACCAGTGACCCGGGGTCGACCCCCGGGCCACCGACACGCCTAGGCGCTCGCCTTCGCCACCCTCGCATCCAACTTCTGGATGTCCTTCGCCAACGCCGCGGCCTTCTTCTCCCAGGTCACGGCTTCCTTCTCGAACTTGGCCGCTTCGTTGGCGAACTTCGCCGCCGCCTCGCGTGCCTTGTTCGCCTCCCCCAGCTTCTTCGCTTCCTTCCCCCGCAGCTCCGCGGCCTTGCTCTTGAACTCCTCGTGCTGCTTCTGCTTCTGCGCCAACTGCTTGCGGTCGGACTCCACTCCCACAGCGACCTCCTGAGTTGATCAACGGGCGGCCGACCCTACCCCCTCCGACCGGCCGCGCGGGGTCGATCGCGCTACCGTCGTGAGGTGCCCTCGTGCGCCGCGACCTGATCGTGGTGGGCGCGTCCGCGGGTGGTGTCGAGGCGCTGCGCGACCTGGTCGCGGGCCTGCCGCCCGAGCTGCCCGCCGCGGTCGCCGTGGTCCTTCACCTGCCTGCGGGCGGGTCGAGCGCGTTGGCGCAGATCCTCTCCCGGGCCGGACCGCTGCCCGCGGTGTCCGCGGGGTCGGGGATGCCGCTGGTCGAGGGCCGCGTCCACGTCGCGCCGCCCGACCGGCACCTCCTCGTCGTCGGCGACCACCTCGTCCTCTCCGAGGGGCCCACCGAGAACGGCCACCGGCCCGCCGTGGACGCGCTGTTCCGGTCCGCCGCGACCGCGGCGGGGCGCGGACGGTCGGCGTCCTCCTGTCCGGCGTCCTCAACGACGGGGTGGCCGGGCTCGTCGCCATCCGCGCGCGGGGTGGGGCTGTCGTCGTGCAGCACCCCGAGGACGCCCTCTACCCGGGGATGCCGGAGAACGCGCTGCGCCACGTCGACGCCGACCTCGTGCTGCCCGCGCGCGACATCGGCCCGGCGTTGGGGCTGCTCGCGAGCGGGTCCGTCGACCAGGCGCCCGAGCGCCGCCGCGACGAGACCTTCGAGCGGGCCGTGTGGGCCGGGCTGCGCAGCCTCGAGGAGCGGGAGCGGCTGGCCACCCGCATGGGCGACGCCGCGGGCGACAAGGGCGACGGCAACCGCGCGGGCCGCTACCGGCGGCAGGCCGAAGAGGCCGGACAGGCAGCCGAGGTGCTGCGCAGGTTCCTGCTGTCGCGGGACGAGTAGCCTCATCCCAATGGACGCTGGCGAACGGGACGACCAGTTCGAGGCGGTGCTGGTCTACCTGAAGGAGACCCGCGGGTTCGACTTCACCGGCTACAAGCGCACCAGCCTGGCGCGCCGGGTGCGCGCGCGGATGGACCAGCTCGGCGTCGCGGACTTCGGCGACTACCTCGACCTCCTCCAGGTCGACCCGGGCGAGTTCAACGCCCTGTTCAACACCATCCTGATCAACGTCACCGGTTTCTTCCGCGACCCCGAGGCGTGGGAGCACCTGCGCACCGAGGTCATCCCGACGCTGCTGGCCGCGCGCGGCCCCGACGAGCCGCTGCGGGTGTGGAGCGCGGGGTGCGCGTCCGGGCAGGAGGCGTACTCCCTGGCCATGCTGTTCGCCGAGGTGCTGGGGCCCGACCAGTTCCGCACCCGGGTGAAGATCTACGCCACCGACGTCGACGACGAAGCCCTCGCGCAGGCCCGCCAGGCCACCTACACCGGCGCCGAGCTGGAGGGCCTGACCGCCGAGCAGATCGCGCGGTACTTCGAGGTCAGCGGCGACAAGCACACCTTCCGGAGCGACCTGCGCCGCGCGGTCATCTTCGGGCGTAACGACCTGGTGCGGGACGCCCCGATCTCCCGGATCGACCTGCTGCTGTGCCGCAACACGCTGATGTACTTCAACGCCGAGACGCAGGCGAAGATCCTCGCCCGCTTCCACTTCGCGCTCGCGCCGGGCGGGGTGCTGTTCCTCGGCAAGGCCGAGATGCTGCTCTCCCGCAGCCGCGCCTTCGACGCCGTCGACCTCAAGCGGCGCGTGTTCCGCAGGGCGCCCACGACGCGGCGGGGGCTCGGCCACCAGATCAGCCAGCGGCCCCGGAGCAGCGCCGCGCCGAGGTCGTGGGGACGGCGGAGCTGCGCGAGCGGGCGTTCTCGGCGAGCCCGGTCGCCCAGATCGCGATCACCGCGGACGACGTCGTCGCGCTGGTGAACAGCAAGGCCGAGGCGCTGTTCGGGCTGTCCCAGCGCGATCTCGGCAAGCCGCTGCGCGACCTGGAGATCTCCTACCGGCCCGTCGAGCTGCGGTCCCCGGTCGAGCAGGCCAAGGCCGACCGGGAACCGTTGCGCATCAAGGACGTGCGGTGGAGCAGACCGGGCGCGGAGCCGCTGTGGTTCGAGGTCGAGGTCAACCCGCTGCTCAGCGCCGACGGAGCGCTGATCGGCACCAGCATCGTCTTCAACGACATCAGCGCGGCCCACAAGCTGATGGCCGAGCTGGAGCACGCCCACCGCAGGCTCGAAGCCGCCTACGAGGAACTCCAGTCGACCAACGAGGAACTCGAGACCACGAACGAGGAACTCCAGTCCACCAACGAGGAACTGGAGACGACCAACGAGGAACTCCAGTCCACCAACGAGGAACTGGAGACGATGAACGAGGAGCTCCAGTCCACCAACGACGAGCTGCACTCGATCAACGACACCCTCCGCGAGCGCAGCGCCGAACTGGACCAGGTCAACGACTTCGTCGAGTCGATCCTGACCTCGGTGCGGCTGGGCGTGGTCGTCGTCGACGAGGACCTGCGGGTGAAGGTGTGGAACCGGGGTGCCGAGGACCTGTGGGGGCTGCGCCGCGACGAGGCGCTGGAAGCGCACCTGCTCAACCTCGACATCGGCCTGCCCGTCGGGGAGCTGCGCGACGCCGTGCGCGCGGCGCTGACAGGGGACGCGCTGGAGGAGCCGCAGCTCGTCGACGCGGTCAACCGGCGCGGGCGCAACACCCGCGTCCGGGTCGTGGTGGCGTCGCTGCGCAGCCCGCGCGGCGGCACCAACGGCGCGATCCTGGTGATGGAGCCCGCCGACCTCACCGGATCTTGAGGACCGCCCAGACGACCTTCCCGCCCTTGGCGGCGTCCGGGACGCAGCCCCACGCGCGCGCCGCCTCGGCGACCATCAGCAGGCCCAGGCCGCCCTCCCGGCCGGTGCCGGGGTCGCGCAGCACCGCGGGACGGGGCTGTCGTCGGCCACCGCGACCGTGAGCATGCCCCGGCGCAGCTCCAGCCGCAGCCGCGCCTCCGACCGGGCGTGCACCACCGAGTTCGTCACCAGCTCGCTGGCGATGATGACCGCGTCCTCAAGGCACGTCTGCGGGACGTCCCACGCCTTGCCGGTCCACCGGACGAACGCCCTCGCGAGCGCCGGGCTCACCGGGTCCTCCGGCAGCACCCGGTGCGCGCGCAGCCGAGGCGGGGGCAGGTCCACGTGCGCGAGGGCTTCGGCGACGGTCGGGTGCACCCGGACGAAACGGGGCAGCGTGGCGGGCAGCCGTGCGGGGTCGACGGCCAGCGCCAGCGGGACCGCGGGCCAGTCGCAGGTGCGCAGCCACACCGCGACGAACACGCTGAGCAGCGGTCCGCTGTCGAAGCGCAGGTCGGCCAAGTCGACGACCACCGCCTTGGGCTGCTCGACGGCCAACTTCACCAGGTGGTCGCGCAGCTCGGCGTAGGTGTCCTTGGCGAGCACGCCCGAGGGGCGGACCACGAGGCACCCGCTGTCCTGGGAAACCCGGAATTCCACTCCCGCCTCCATCGGCTCAAGGTGGAGGCTACCCCCGGTGCGCGTCCGGTATGCCCCGCGTACGGTGACCGGCGTGATCGAGCTGGTCCGCTCCGCCGACGTGCCCGCCCCGCCCGACCGCGTGTGGGCCGTGGTCGCGGACCCGCGGCGCGCGCCCGACTGGTTCAGCTTCGCCGAGCGCACCGAGGTCCTGTCCGGCAGCGGCGTCGGGGAACTGCGCCGCCAGCACGGGCGGTGGGGCGCGCGGCGCTCCGAGATCGACCAGGAAGTCATCGCCTACGCGCCGGGCGAGCTGATCGCGTGGAAGCACGTCGCCGAACGGCTCGACGGCAAGCCCGCGCCGGTGTTCTCGTCGTCGTCGGTGTTCCGGATCGAGCTGGCGCCGGTCGACGGCGGGACGCGGGTGACGCTGCGGGTCCAGCAGGAGCCCGCGTCGTTCCTGCGCGGGCTGGCGATGCGGCTGATGGGCGCCCGGCACATCACCGAGCGGCTGGAGGAGTCCCTGGTCCGCTTGCCGGGGGCCGTCGACTGATCCGCCACGTACCCTCGACGGTGTGACGACCACACCCGCCAAGCCCGACGCCGGGCGCGTGCTGCCGAGGAGCCGCTGAAGGCCGCGATCGCCGTCGGCGCGCTCGTCGTGGTGATGTGGCTGGTCGAGCTGGTCGACGTGGCCGTGCCCGCCGACCTCGACCTCAACGGGATCATCCCGCGCTCGGCCTCGGGGCTCGACGGCATCATCTGGATGCCGTTCCTGCACGGCGGCTGGGCGCACCTGATCAGCAACTCGCTGCCGTTCCTGGTGCTCGGCTTCCTGGTGTTCGCGGGCGGGCTCGGCCAGTGGATCGCGGTCACCGCGACGATCTGGCTCGTCGGCGGCATCGGCGTGTGGCTGACCGGCGCGCCGGGGACGGTGCACGTCGGGGCGTCCGGGATCGTCTTCGGGTGGATGCTGTTCCTGCTGGTCAGGGGCCTGTTCAACCGCAGCGCGCGGCAGTTGCTCGTCGCGGTGGCGCTGCTGGCGTACTGGGGCACGATGCTGTTCGGGGTGCTGCCGGGGACGCCGGGGATCTCCTGGCAGGGCCACCTGTTCGGCGCGCTCGGCGGCGTCCTGGCCGCGTGGCTGGTGGCGGTGGCCAACCGGTCGGAACCCGTACGCTCCTAGCCCGTGGACCCGCGTGCGCCGATCGGCGTGTTCGACTCCGGTGTGGGTGGCCTGACCGTCGCCCGCGCCATCCTCGACCAACTCCCGCACGAGCGCCTGCGCTACGTCGGCGACACGGCGAACGGCCCGTACGGCCCGCTGCCGATCGCCCGGGTGCGGGCGCTGGCCCTGGACATCGCCGACGAACTGGTGTCCAGCGGGGTGAAGATGCTGGTCATCGCGTGCAACACGGCGTCAGCGGCGTGCCTCCGCGACGCCCGCGAGCGCTACTCGATCCCGGTGGTGGAGGTCGTGGTGCCCGCGGTGCGGCGAGCCGTCGCGGCCACGCACACCGGCCGGATCGGCGTGATCGGCACGGAGGGCACGATCCGCTCCCGCGCGTACGACGACGCCTTCGCCGCCGCCCCCGGCGTCTCGGTCACGTCGGCGGCCTGCCCGCGCTTCGTGGACTTCGTCGAGCGGGGAGTGACATCGGGCAGGCAAGTCCTAGGCCTGGCCCAGACATACCTGGAACCCCTACAACAGGCCGATGTGGACACAGTCGTCCTCGGCTGCACCCACTACCCCCTCCTGAGCGGCCTGATCCAGGTAGCCATGGGCCCCACGGTAACCCTCGTCTCCAGCGCCGACGAATGCGCCAAAGACGTCTTCCGCGTCCTCACCGACCGAGACCTCCTCACCGACTCCGAAGACGACCCCGCCCACGAATTCCTCGCCACCGGGCCAGCCGAACCCTTCCACCGCCTGGCCCGCCGCTTCCTAGGCCCAGAACTCGCCAGCTTCGCCCTGACAGCCAAATAGCTCCGTGGACCCCGTCCACATATGTGGACGGGACCCAGCTAGGTGGACGCGTCTCTGTTCCTGGACGGCTGCCGCCCATGGGACGGCTCCCCGCTGGCGGGACGGCTCCCGCGCATGGGACGGCTCCCCGCGCATGGGACGGCTCCCCGCTGGCGGGACGGCTCCCCGCGCATGGGACGGCTCCCCGCCAGCGGGACGGCTCTCCGCTGGTGGGACGGTTCTCCGCTGGTGGGACGGCTCCCCGCGCATGGGACGGCTCCCCGCCAGCGGGACGGCTCTCCGCTGGTGGGACGGTTCTCCGCTGGTGGGACGGCTCCCCGCGCATGGGACGGCTCCCCGCCAGCGGGACGGCTCTCCGCTGGTGGGACGGTTCTCCGCTGGTGGGACGGCTCCCCGCGCATGGGACGGCTCCCCGCCAGCGGGACGGCTCTCCGCTGGTGGGACGGTTCTCCGCTGGTGGGACGGTTCTCCGCTGGTGGGACGGCTCCCCGCCAGCGGGACGGTTCTCCGCTGGTGGGACGGTTCTCCGCTGGTGGGCGGTTCTCTGCTGGGGCGCCTCTCCGCTGGTTGCCGTGTCTCCATTTGTGGACGTGTCTCCACTCGTGGACGCGTGTCCCACTCGTGGACGTGTCCCCGCTCGTGGACGTGTCGCCCACCAACGCCTGGAACAGCGCTCGGTAGCGGATCATCGCCTCCCCGCTCGTGGACGCGTCTCCATTCGTGGGGCGGCTCTCCGCTTGTGGACGGGTCTCCACTCGTGCAGCCGCTCTGCGTTTCTGGACGCGTCTCCACTTGTGGAGCCGTCCACATATGTGGACGCGCGCCGGTTCGCTGGCAGGCGGTCGGTGGGTGATCCTGCACACCGCCCGCAAGCACCGCTGTGTGTGACAGTCTGACCCCGTGCTGCTCACCGTCCTCGGCTGCTCCGGCTCCCTGCCCGGTCCGGGCGCCCCCGCGTCCGGCTACCTCCTGGAAGCCGAGGGCTTCCTGATGGCCGTCGAACTGGGCCCCGGCACCCTCGCCGAACTGCAGGCGCGCCGCGACCCGTTCCAGCTCGACGCGCTCGCGTTCAGCCACCTGCACGCCGACCACTGCTCGGACTTCTCCTCGCTCGCGGTCCTCCGCCGCTACCACCCGGCGCCCACCCGCGACCCCCGCGAGCACCCCCTCCCCGTCCACGCCCCCTCGACGGCCCCCCGCCGCTTCGCCATGGCCTACGCCACCTCGGACGAGGAACTCCTGGAGACCGACCACACCGACGTCTTCACCTTCCACCCCTGGACCCCCGGCCCCGTCGAGATCGGCCCCTTCACGGTCCGCACCGCCCCCGCCGCCCACCCCTGCGAGTCCTACAGCCTCGCGATCACCCACGACGGCCGCACCCTCGTCTACACCGGCGACACCGGCCCCAACCCGGCCCTCTCCGCCCTCACCGCGGGCGCCGACGTCCTCCTCACCGAGGCCTCCTGGACCCACGCCGACGACCGCCCCGCCGACCTCCACCTCTCCGGCACCCAAGCAGGCGAACTGGCCACGACGTCAGGCGTCTCCCGCGTCCTCGTCACCCACATCCCCCGTGGTCCGACGCCGACGCGATCATGGCCGAGGTCAAGGCGGCCTACGCGGGCGACGCCGAACGCGTCGAGCAGGGCGTCACGTACACGATCTGAAGCCGCCCGCGCGCTACGCTCACGCTCAGGAGCGAGACGGGAGCGCTGGGTGAGCAAAGAAGGGCCGTGGACCAAGGCCGGCGTCGTGATCGCCGCCCTGGCCATCGGCATCGGGTACCTGGTGACCGCGGGGACAAGGGGTGGTGGCCCTTCGCCGCCGGGACGACGGCCGTGCCGACGACCACCGCCCCCACGACGCCAGCCCCGACGACGCCCACGTCCGCCCCGGTCACGACCATCCCGCCACCCCCGCCCACCACCGTCAACCCCGACCGCGTGTTCTGGACCGGGACCATCACCCTCACCGAGTACGCCGTCACCGACTACACCCGCATGCGCGACCTCGACACCGCCCCACCCCGGACCGACGACGACGAGGGCGACGTCGGCGCCCGCGACATCGAGGCCACCTGGGGCGAACTCGTCGCCCCGCAAGGCATGTCCACCGTCGCCGCCTGGACCGGTCCCAAGCCCACCCGCGCCCAGTGCCGCGAAGCCGCCTCCGCCGCGGGCGCCGAACTCGTCGAACTAGGGCCAGGGGACCACGCCTGCGTCCGCACCTCCCAAGGCCGGACCGCCTGGCTCCAGGTCACGAAGTTCGCCGGCGACCAGTCGCTCCAGGCCAAGGCCACCGTCTGGGACGACGCCGAGTCCTGACCCGCGACGCGGCCGGCCAGGCTGGCCGCCGTGGCTCGTAGCGATGGCAGGAAAGACGACCAGCTCCGCGACATCAAGCTGACGCGCGGATTCCAGGACTGGCCGGCCGGGTCCGTGCTCGTCGAGTTCGGGCGGACGCGGGTGCTGTGCGCGGCCAGCGTCACCGAGGGCGTGCCGCGGTGGCGGAAGGGGTCGGGGCTCGGGTGGGTCACCGCCGAGTACGCGATGCTGCCGTCGTCGACCAACACCCGCAGCGACCGGGAGTCGGTCAAGGGGCGGATCGGGGGCGCACGCACGAGATCAGCAGGCTGATCGGGCGGTCCCTGCGGGCGTGCATCGACCTCGCCGCCATCGGGGAGAACACCATCCAGCTCGACTGCGACGTCATCCAGGCCGACGGCGGCACGCGCACGGCCGCGATCACCGGGGCGTACGTCGCCCTCGCCGACGCCGTCACCTGGCTGGGCGCGAAGAACCTGCTCAAGGACCCGCAGCCGCTGAGCTGCTCCGTCGCCGCCGTCAGCGTCGGCGTCGTGGGGGACGGGTGCGGCTGGACCTGCCCTACGAGGAGGACGTGCGCGCCGAGGTCGACATGAACGTCGTCGCCACCGACGCGGGCACGCTCATCGAGGTGCAGGGCACCGGTGAGGGCGCGACGTTCGCGCGGTCCACGCTGGACCGGATGCTCGACGTCGCCCTCGAGGGCTGCGCCGAGATCACCCGGCTCCAGGCCGAGGCGCTGGCCCTGCCGTACCCCGGCGAGCTCCCGGCGGTGAAGTCGTGACCCGCGTCCTGCTCGCCTCCCGCAACGCCAAGAAGCTCGGGGAGCTGCGGCGGATCGTCGCCGCGGCCGGGCTCGACGGGATCGAGGTCGTCGGGCTCGACGACCTGCCCCGTTCCCCGACGCCCCGGAGACCGGCGCGACGTTCGAGGAGAACGCGCTGGCCAAGGCGCGCGACGCGGTCGCCGCGACCGGGCTGCCCTCGATCGCCGACGACTCCGGGATCGCCGTCGACGCGCTCAACGGCATGCCGGGCGTGCTGTCCGCGCGCTGGTCCGGCAAGCACGGCGACGACCAGGCCAACCTCGACCTGCTGCTCGGCCAGCTCACCGACGTCCCGGACGAGCGCGCGGCGCGGCCTTCGTCTGCACCGTCGCGTTCGTCCGACCCACCGGCGAGGAGATCGTCGTGCGCGGCGAGTGGCGCGGCACGCTGGTGCGCGCCGGACGCGGCGAGAACGGGTTCGGCTACGACCCGATCTTCGTGCCGGACGGCGACACCCGGACCTCCGCCGAGCTGTCCCCGGAGGAGAAGGACGCCCGCTCCCACCGCGGCCTCGCGCTCGCGGAACTGGTGCCGCACCTGCGCGATCTCTGAGATCAACTCCCGCGTGCGGGGCGACGGCGACACGACCGGGCGCGGCCAGATCAAGCACTACCGGGCGCCCTCGGCGTCCTGACCGCGGTGATCACCCAGTGCGGCACCCCGACCCCCGACAGCGGGCGCCGGGTCTAGAGCGCGGGTGCGGCGCGCGCCGCACCCGCCGCCCCTCAGACGCCCAGGTCGCGGCGCAGCTTCGCCACGTGCCCGGTCGCCTTGACGTTGTACTGGGCGAGGGCGATCACGCCCTCGGGGTCGACGACGAACGTCGACCGGATCACGCCGGTCACCGTCTTCCCGTACATCTGCTTCTCCCCGAACGCCGCCCACTCCTTCATCACGGTGCGCTCGGTGTCCGACAGCATCGGGAACGGCAGGGACTCGGCGGCGACCCACTTCGCCAGCTTCGCCTGGGTGTCGGGGGAGATGCCCAGCACCGCGTACCCCGATTTGGTGAGGTCGCCCAGGTTGTCGCGGAAGTCGCAGGCCTGCTTGGCGCAGCCCGGGGTGGCGGCGGCCGGGTAGAAGTACACGATCACCGACTGGCCGCGGTAGTCCGACAGGGACACGGGCTTGCCGGTGCTGTCCGGGAGGGTGAAGTCGGGGGCGGCATCGCCCGCGGTGAGACGCTCGGTCATGCCGTGAACGCTAGCCGGACCTCACGCCTCGCCGTGGAACACGGTCACGCCGACCTCGGCGGCCGGGTCGGGCTTGGCGACCACGCGCACGCCCGCCTTCTGCTCCGGCACCGCGAACGCGACCGAGAAGCGCATGCTCTGGCCGGGGGCGATCTCCGCGGTCCCCACCATCCCGCTGTAGCCCTGCGTCGAGTCGACGACCTGCTGCGCCCGGTTCGCCCCGACGTGCGCGGTCAGCGCCAGCAGCGTCGGGCGGTACGGGCCCGCGCCGTCGTTGCGGATCGTCATCTCGAACCCGACCGCGCGGGCCGCGGCGGGTGACGCGGACGGGGTCGGCACGAACGAGCGGGGCGCCGACACCGCGATCGACAGCCCGCTGCCCAGGGCGGTCAGCTCACCCCGGGGACCGGCGCGCCGGGTCTGGCCGCGCGCTCGTCGGACGCGCCCAGCGGGTCCGGACCGGCCGTGCTCGACCCGTCGCCGCACCCGGCGAGCGCGGCCATGAGGGCGCACGCGGCTGCAACAAGCCTTGCGGTCTGCACGATGGTTCCTCGGGACATAGGGGGACGCAGGGGTACCCGTCCACGATGTCCGCTGAAGGCCCCCGACGCCCACGCCGATGCCCGGTTGAGTCGGACCTGGAGCCAGGCTGTGGCCTTGCCGTGATCGGCGGGCCACCAGCAGTGACCGGCGTCTCAGGCGGCGAGCGCGAAGAACAGCACGACCACCCCGACCGCGGCGAGCCACAGCGCGATCAGCCACCCGAAGTCCCGCCACGGCGAGATCGCCTGGTTGTCCTCGCCGGGGACGTACACGCCCCGCTCCTCGAACCGGTCGACCAGCCGGAGCAGCGCCTGGAAGGGTCGTGGCCTGCGCACCCGGTGATGGTCCCACGGACCTCAGGGCCCCACGAACCCCAGCACCTCGGGCAGCCCGCGCAGCAGGTAGCCGGGCTCGTCGGCGCCCCGGTCGAGCCGGGCCAGCGGGGAGCGGTGCGCTCGACCAGCAGCCGCGCGGAGTCGACGAACGGGTCCCCGGTCCCGCACCACACGCCCAGCCGAGCGGTTCGGCAGTCGCCGCACGCCCGATCGTCCACCCGCTTTGGTTCCAAGCGCCCTCGCGCGCGGGGCAGACCCCTCCCACCCGGGGGCTGACCCCTGGTCTGAATCCTATCGGGCACCGCCGACAGAAATGGAGCGAGCACTCCGCCAGGGGCGGCGAGCGCGGCAGCGGCACCTGCTCGGCCGGCCGGACCCAGTTCGTCGTGACAGTTGGGAGCGGAGCATCCGCTGCGGGTCGTCGGCGGGGTCGCGGGCCACGTAGTCGCCGCCGTCGACCGACACCACCGCGAACGGCGGCGCCCCGCCGCGACGGCGGCCGTCAGGAAGCGGGCCAGCCCCAGGTCGGCGAACGTCCGGCCGGTGCCGCCCCGGCCGTGCAGCGCCAGGCACACCGGCAGCGGCCCGTCCGCGCCCGCGGCCGCACCACCAACCCGACGTCGCGCCCGCGCGCCTCGGACCACTCGACGTCCGCGGTCACCGGCCCCTCCGGCGTCGCGGGCACGGTCCCGTCCGGCCCGGTCCAACCCAGCGGCGGACCACCGGGCAGCACGTCGGCCAGCACCCCGGCCCCCGCCAGGGCGACCCCCGCACCGCCGATCAGGAACGCACGCCGAGCTACCCCCACGCAGTCAAGACGCGATCACCGCGCGCCGGGTTGCCCCAGCGGGATCGGCCCGGTCGCGTAGTACGTCTTGCAGACGCCCTCCTCCAGGTCGGAGGTCACCTCCAGCACCTCGTCGCCCTCGGGGAGGCCAGCAGGGACGGGCTGAAGTTGCGGCAGCCCTCGTTGTTGACCCCGTGCACGGCGACCGGCGCCGGGAACTCGTGCCACGCGCCGTCGCCGCGGTTGATCATCAGCGTGGCGCCGTTGCCGGGGCGTGCCTGCCGTCGGCCTCGACGAGCATCTCGCTGGCGAGCACGACCGCGCCGTCGGCGATCGTGATGGTCGGGGTGTGCCGGGGGTAGCGGTCGTGCACGGTGATCACCTGCGTGCCGATGTCGGCCGGGTCGCCCCAGTCCCAGCCGTCGGGGGAGGTGCGCCAGTAGACGCCGCACAGGCGTAGGAGGTCGTTGTTGCAGACCTCGTAGACCATGAAGAACGAGCCGTCCGGCATCCGGCGCACGCCGACCATGCCGGGCCGCACGAACCGGTCGCCCTCGTAGGCGATCAGGTCCTCCGGCTCGCTCCAGTGCACGCCGTCGCGGGTGCGGACCTGGACGAGCTTCTGGTCGTGCGCGGCGCGCTCGGACTCGTCGGAGTAGTACGCGGCCAGCCAGCCGTCCGCGGTGACCATCAGCTCCGGCTCCCACCCGGGCTCGTGGTTGGGGAGACCGCGATGTCGGACAGGTACGACCACGTCGCGCCGTGGTCCTCGCTGCGCCACAGCCGCTGCTTGACCCGCCGGGACTTCTTCGGCGCGTCCATCCCCGCGGTCGTCGCCCACAGCAGCGTCCCCTCGGCCAGCGGGCCGACCCGGCGCGGCAGCTCGTAGAGGGTCGCGCAGCAGGCGCCCTGCCCGGACACCCCCGCCGGGTCCGCGACCGTCGACAGCTTCCGGAACGTCTCGCCGCCGTCGGTGCTGCGGTAGACGAGCCCGACCGCGTGGTCGTCGATGCGGGTGCCGATCGTCGCCAGGACCGTGCCGTTCGCGGCGCCGGAGTGCTCCAGCCGGATGACCCGCGGGTAGCTGCTGCCGACGTCGTCGAGGAGCTTGCGGTCGGGTGACGCGGCCGCGGGTGGGGCGACCAGCAGCAGGGCGGCGGCGATGGCGGGGATCTTGCGCATGCGTACCTGGTTAGGGCCACCGACCGGGCCCCGCAACCGGGGTCACCCGAATCGGTCGCAGGGATGACCCGCGCATCCGCCCGAAGATCGACGCGCCCCGGGTCCCCCGTGGAAAGACTGGCCGCACCGACCGATTTCGAGGGGAAGCACATGGGGATCAGAAAACTGGCCGCGGTGGGGATCGCGGCCGCTCTCGTCGCCACCACCGCGACCGCCGCGTCCGCCGCGCCCGACCAGCGGGTCGACCCGGCCGTCCTGCAGGCGGGCCTGGACCGCATGGCCCGCGACGGCGCCCAGGGCGTCCAACTGCGCGTCGTCGACGGCGACCGCACCCTGCTCCTGCGCAGCGGCACCGCCCGCGCAGGCAGCCCGCGCCCGGTCCCGCTCAACGGCCGGTTCCGGGTCGGCAGCGTCACCAAGACGTTCGTGGCGACCGTGGTCCTGCAACTGGTCGCCGAGGGCCGCGTGTCGCTGGACGCGCCGGTGTCGAACCACCTGCCGGGCCTCGTCGACGACCGGATCACGGTCCGCATGCTCCTGCAGCACACCAGCGGCCTGTACGACTACACGCGCGCGCTCCCGCTGGACGGCGAGACGTTCCTGAAGGAGCGCTTCACCCGCCACGACCCCCGCGACCTCGTCGCCATGTCGACGTCGCGCCCGCTCGACTTCACCCCCGGCGAGCGGCACGAGTACTCGAACACGAACTACATCGTGGCCGGCTTGCTGATCAAGCAGGTGACCGGCAAGTCCTGGGAGCGCTCGGTGAACGACCGCATCCTGCGCCCGCTGGGCCTGCACGCCACGGCGACCGGCGGCCTGGTCCCGCAGGGTCCGCACGCGCGCGGGTACCTGCAGATCAACGGCAAGCTGGTCGACGTCACGGCGCTGAACAGCTCGATGGCGTGGGCCGCGGGCTCGATGATCTCCACCACCGCCGACCTCGACCGCTTCTACGCCGCCCTCCTGGACGGCGACCTCCTCCCGCCCGCCCAGCTGGCGGAGATGAAGAAGACCGTCGACGGCTACGGCCTGGGCATCTACGAGTTCCCCATGCCCTGCGGCATCACGGCGTGGGGCCACGGCGGCGGCATCCCCGGCTACATCACCCTGTCCATCAACGCCGACGACACCCGCCTGGAGATGTCGATGACCACGGGCGCGCTCGACGAGGACGGCGTCGACGGCCTCGACGACACCCTCATCGCCGCCTTCTGCCCGTAGTTCTGACGGCCCGGGGGCGGAAATTCCGTTGATCCGCCCCCGGTGGGTGCCCCTACCGTTGCCGACCATGAGCCACGGCCAGGAGGTAATCCGCGACACCGACCGCGCGCTGCTCGGGTACGTCCGCGAGGCGGACGGGGACCTCTGGTCCCCTCTCACCGTCTTCGGCTACCCCCTAGGCCCCGACGCGCCGTACGACGAGGCGCGGGACACCGTCGAGCAACGCGGCCTCGCCACCCTCGCCGACCGCTGGCACCTCCGCGACACCGACGGCGAGTGGTACGCCTGCGCCATCCAGGAAGCGACCCCCGCCCGGGTCCGGGTCAGCATCACCGACCTCGGCCACCCGGACGTCTACTCGTCCCGCACCATCGAGAACCCGACCCCGGAGACCCTCCGGATGTGACCGCCGCCGTGGAGCCCCACCCGGGGCTTCACGGCAGGTGGTACCAGGACGCCGGGTCCGCCCGCGTCGCGTCGAAGTAGGCCGGGACCGACCGGTACCCGATGCCCCACATCCCCGCCGCCTCGTCGACCCGCTTGTACTCGTCGACCGCGTCCACCACCCGCTGCGACCCGGCCTCCCGCGTCGGGTTCAGCCCGGTCGCGCTCCGGAACGCGGCGAGCGCGTACGGCTCGACGTACAGGCGCAGGTTGGTGATCACCCCGCGGTGTGCAGGTCCACCGCCGCCTGCCCCATGTTCACGTGATCGTTGTGCCGCCCCGCGGCGACCCGGTTGCTCATCGTCTTCACCCACGCCCCGGGGAACTCGTCGAGCGCCGCGAGGACCACCCGCCGCGACCGGGCGACGCTGAGCTGCCCGTCCTCGCACCGGTGCCGCGACACCACCGAGTGCTCCCCCGCACCCCGAGCCGCCGCACCGCCCGCCGGAACTCGTCGTCCCGGGCGTCCGCGAACGCCCACACCTCGAGCCCGATCTGCTGCCGCACCGCGCTGTTGGACCCGTCCGAACACAGCACCACGATGTTCCGGTGCCCGGCCCCGACGTGATTGGAAATCCCCGCCCCGAACGTGAGCGTGTCGTCGTCGGCGTGCGGGCTGAACCACAGGATCGTCGCCATACCCGTCCTTCGCGGCGGACGCGGAAGGCCGTTATGCGCGGTGGCGGGTTTGGGGACGGAGTGCCCTGGTGGAGGGGCCGGTGGTCCTGCCCTGCTGAGCAGGACTCGATTCGGGCGAGCGCGTGGGGCCGGAGAGACTCGAACTCTCACTGGCACGGACCTAAACCGTGTGCCTCTGCCAATTGGGCTACGGCCCCGGGTGGTAGCCCGGTCAGCGTACTGGCATGGCCCATGCGGAACGGATCGGACCGGGTGATCTACCGTGTGGCAGGCATCCCGCCGTGCGAGGAGGACACGTGGCCCGCGATCCCGAGACCATCCAGCGCGAGATCGAGCGGGCGCGTGACGCGCTCGCGGTGACCTTGGACCAGCTGGGTGAGAAGGCCAGCCCGAAGCGGCTGGTGGACAACGCCAAGGCCAGCGCCAGGTCCACCCTCGACGACCCGAAGGTGCGGTACGCGCTCATCGGGGTCGGGGTGGTCGTGGGGCTGCTGGTCGTGCGGGGGTTGTTCCGCTAGCTGCTCGTCGCCTTCTCGGGGAGGGCTTGTCCGGGGAGGGCTCCTCGGCGGGGGCGTCCGCGGGCGGCTCCGCGTCGCCCGCGCGGGGTTCGGGGGCCGTCGGTTCGGCGGGGTCCTCCGGGTCCTCGGGCTTGGCGAGGCGGGCCGACAGGTACGCGGCGGTGAACTCGAAGGCGTCGCCCTTGAGGGTGTGGACCACCGTGCGGACGTCGTCGTCGGGGACCAGTTCGTCGACCAGCTGGTCGGCGGCGTCGCGGGCGGCGATGAGGCCGGGGGCGGTGGCCGTGCGGGTCTCGCCCGCGGCGGTCACCTCGACGTTCCAGTCGTCACCCTCGGGGGTGTAGTTGGCCATGATCGGCTCGAACATCGCGCACCTCGCTTCTCGGCGGTCCTCACCGGCGGGACCGTCCGCTGTCCGTCCTATGACGCACTTAACCCAATCGGAAGCGCCCACGCGCGCCGAACAGGCCAAGTCACAACCACGGAACCGGTTCCGTAGCTCACCCGGTCGGGTGAGCGCGTTCGATGAGGCCGCTGAGGCCGTGCCACAGCGACGTGATGAGGTAGTCCGCCGCCTCGTCGGCGTCGACTTGGTCCTGGGCGACGTACCAGAGCGACAGCCGCTCGCAGGCCCCCACGACCACCTGCGCCGCCGCCTCCAGCATCACCTGCGGCGCGTCCGGCAGGAACGCGCGGAACAGCATGACGTCGATCGCCGCCTGCTCCTGCCGCCCCTTCTCGATCTCGTCCGCGGCGACCGGGCCCGCCGAGGCGGCCTCGCCGTTGAGCAGCAGCGCCCACGCGCGGCGGTGCGAGTCGGCGAACCGGAAGAACGCCAGCACGCCTTTCCGCAGCGCCTCCTCGGCTGACCCGCTGCCCACGACCGCGTTCGTCGTCGCCTCCGCCAGCTCCATCCGCGCCGCCCGGATGCACGCGACGAGCAGGCCCTCCTTGGAGCCGAAGTACTCGTAGATCATCGGCTTGGAGACCCCGCACCGCTCCGCGATCTCGTCGACCGACGTCGCCTGGTAGCCGCGCTCGCTGAAGATCTCCTCGGCGACGTCCATCATCTGCCGCTCGCGCTGGGCGCGCGGCATGCGCTTGCGGGGCTGTTCGGTCGCGGTCACGAAATGGAGTCTACCGGAGGTAACCTACTCGCGGTAAGCTGGACGACGAGTAACACATACTAGCGCGGAGGAATCGGGCATGGGAAAGGTCATCCACACCGGTGTGGTGGTCGTCGGGACCGGGTTCTCCGGGATGGGCATGGCGATCCAGCTCCGCCGCGAGGGCCGCGACGACTTCGTCGTGCTCGAGAAGGCGGGCGACTTCGGCGGCACCTGGCGGGACAACACCTACCCCGGCTGCGCGTGCGACATCCAGTCCCACATGTACTCCTTCTCCTTCGAGCAGAAGCACGACTGGTCGCGCTCCTTCGCGCCCCAGCCCGAGATCTGGGCCTACATGCGCCAGGTCGCCGACAAGTGGGGCCTGCGCCGCTTCACCCGCTTCCACTGCGAGGTCGCGGGCGCCCGCTGGGACGCCGACGAGGCCCGCTGGCACGTGGCGACCAAGTCCGGCGACACCTACGTCGCCCAGTACCTCGTCGCGGGCGTCGGCGCGCTGCACCTCCTCCATCCCCGCGCTGCCCGGCATCGAGAACTTCACCGGCAAGACCTTCCACTCCGCCGAGTGGGACCACGACTACGACCTGACCGGCAAGAAGGTCGCCGTCATCGGCACCGGCGCGAGCGCGATCCAGTTCGTGCCGCAGATCGCCAAGCAGGTCGAGCAGCTCACCCTGTTCCAGCGGACCGCGCCCTGGGTCATGCCCAAGCCCGACCACGCCATGCCCGCCTGGTCGCACAAGGTGTTCTCCAGCGTCCCCGGCGCGCAGCGCGCCTACCGCAGCCTCCTGTACTGGATCAACGAGGTCCGCGCCGTCGGCTTCAACGGCAACCTCGGCGTGCTCAAGGCCGCGTCCAAGCTCGCCGCCTGGAACATCCGCCGGTCGGTCAACGACCCCGAGATGGTGCGCAAGCTGACCCCGGACTACGTCATGGGCTGCAAGCGCGTCCTGATCTCCAACGACTACTACCCGACGTTCAACCGCGCGAACGTCGACCTCGACACCTCCGGCGTCGCCGAGGTCAAGGCGGGCAGCATCGTGACCAAGGACGGCCGCGAGATCGAGGTCGACGCGATCATCTACGGCACCGGCTTCCACGTCACCGACGCCTTCGACTACCTCGACATCACCGGCCGCGACGGCCTCGACCTGGCCAAGGTGTGGCGCGAGAACGGCATCAACACCTACAAGGGGATCACCGTCAACGGCTTCCCCAACCTGTTCTTCCTGCTCGGCCCGAACACCGGCCTCGGCCACAACTCGGTCGTGTTCATGATCGAGTCCCAGATCCGCTACGTCGCCGACGCGATGCGCCTGGTCGACAAGCACGGCGGCCAGTCCATCGAGGTCCGCAGGGGCGCCCAGGAGAAGTTCAACGCCGAGATCCAGCGCAAGCTGGCCGACGGCGTCTGGACGCAGGGCGGCTGCACGAGCTGGTACCTGGACTCCCAGGGCGTCAACCGGACCATCTGGCCCGGTTTCACCTGGCGGTACTGGATGCAGACCCGCGGCGTCGACCCGGCCGCGTACGAGGTCGTCGCCAAGCGGGGCGACCGCGCCCGCGCGGGCAGTTCAGCCCGGTAGTTCGGTCCGGCCGAACCGCGCGGGCGGGCTTCACCGCGCGATCCGGCCGTTCACCGTTCCAGCGGGCCGCGCCGCCACCTCTGCGCACACACTTGCCCCAGCCGGTGGATTTCCGTCGGGGCCGGCTGTGGGGAGAGCGAACATGGACAGCACGATGGACGGCAAGGCGATCGTGGTCACCGGCGCCGGGCGCGGCCTGGGCGCGGCGTTCGCCGAGTACCTGGCCGCCTCCGGCGCGGGCGTCGTGGTCAACGACGTCGACGCCGACGTGGTCGCCGAGGTGTCGGGGCGCATCCGGGCCGCGGGCGGGGCCGCGGTGCCCTGCGTGGCGTCGGTCGCCGACCCGGACGGGGCGGAGGAGATCGTCGACACCGCGGTGCGCGAGTTCGGCGTCCTGCACGGGCTGGTGAACAACGCGGGCCTGAACTACACGGCCAAGCCGTGGGAGGACGACCCGGCGCGGGCGCGCGAGCTGGTCGAGGTCAACGTGCTCGGCGTGGTCAACGTCGGGCTGGCCGCGATCCGCCGGTTCCGGGACTTCGGCGGCGGCGCGATCGTCAACGTGTCCTCGGGGGCGCTGCTGGGGCAGCGCGGGCTCGGCGTGTACGCGGCGAGCAAGGGCGCGGTGGCGTCGCTGACCTGGTCGTGGGCGCTGGACCTGGAGTCCGAGGGCATCCGGGTCAACGCCCTCTGCCCGAAGGCGTACACCCGGATGGTGTGGGAGTCGCCGCGGGTGGCGGAGCTGTCGAAGCCGACCGAGACGCCGGACCGGATCGCGCCGGTCGTGCGGTTCCTGCTGTCGGACCGGGCGGCGGGCATCACCGGGCAGGTCGTGCGCTGCACGGGGACCCAGTTGCACCTGCTCGGCCACCCCTACTTCAAGCCGCCGGTCCTGGAGCGCGACGAGTGGGACCTGGCGTCGGTGGAGCGGGCGTTCGCCGAGGTGCTCGGCGGCGCGCTGGAGCCCTACGGCCTGGAGCGGCGCCAGCCGCCCGGGCTGCGCGAGTGGGTGCCCGCGTGAGTCCGGTCACGTTGCCCCGTGGCGATCATGCACGCGAGCATCGAGGGCAACCGGAGCGGCCGCCTTCGCGGCGGCGGGGGTGCCGTTGGGACTACCGTGTGCTGATGGGTGACACGCGCGGCTCCCGCCGGGCGATTCCATCGATGCGGAACCCGAGCACGGCTCCCGCGTCCATCCATGCGACAGGGAGGTGGGATGGGGTACGGGACGGAGGTGGGCTTCACCAGTCGCGGCTCATCGGGGTCTCCTTCCTCATCGGACGCGTCCACAGTTGACAACGACGCACCTGGGGTCGAGGTCACCAGTCACGGCTCATCGGAGGCACCTCCCACCCCGTCCACTGCGGACCAGCCACCGAGTGTGACCGAACCGACCGCGCCGCGTCACGCGCGCGGCCCGAGCCTGGCGGACCTGCCGGTCCCGGCCCGCGGGTACGTCCTGGCCTTCGAGGCGATCACGGTGGTGACCGCGGTCTGGGCGATGACGACGGCGGGCGCGGCGGAGGCCGCGGACTGGTGGCGCTTCGGCACCCTGGTCCTCGCGGGCGCCGCGCACCGCTGGTTGTCGCGCCGCACCGAGGAGACCCGCCGCGACCTCGCCGCGGGCCCGCACATGGACACCAGCGTCGTGTGGATCCTGCCCGGCATGGTGCTGCTGCCCGCGTGGATGTCCGTGGTCGCGCTGGTCCTGCTGCGCGTCCAGCTCTACCCGGTCGCGCGACGGCCGCTGTACCGGTACACCTTCGGCACGGCGGGCATCCTGCTCGCGGCGCTGTCGTCGATGGCCGTCGTCCGGCTGGCCGGGGTGTCGGTCGACGCGTCGTTCGGCTGGGGCGACGCGCTGGTCCTCGCCGGGGCCGGGGCGGCGTACTTCCTGGTCAACGCGTTCGCCATCGCGGGCGCGATCGCCCTGTCGAGCGCGTCGGCCACGTGGGAGCAGATCGCCGGGTCGCGCCGCGACAACCTCGGCGGCGCGCTCATGGTCTGCCTGGCGGTCATCGCCGCGCTGGCGACCGCGCACGCGTGGATGGCGCCGCTGTTCCTCGTCCCGCTGCTCGCCGCCCTCGACTGGGGCGCGCTGCAGATCGAGGCCGCCCGCGGCGACGCCCGCACCGACCACAAGACGCAGCTGCTCAACAGCCGCGGCTGGCACGAGGAGGCGGGCCGCGAGGTGCTGCGCGCCCGCCGCCACGCGGGCTCGCTCGCCGTCGCGGTCATCGACCTCGACCACTTCAAGCAGGTCAACGACACCTGGGGCCACCCGGCGGGCGACGCGGTCCTGCGCGCGGTCGGCGCGGTGCTGCGCGAGTCGACCCGGCACGGCGACGTGGTGGGCCGCTTCGGCGGCGAGGAGTTCGTCCTGCTGCTGCCCGACACCGACGCCGCCGCGCCACCGCGGTCGCCGAGCGCGTCCGCCAGGGCATCGCCGGGATGCGGGTGCAGGCCGCCGACAAGCGCGGCCGCCCGGTCACGATCGGCGGGCGGACGACGTCGATCGGCATCGCCGCCGCCACCGGCCCGACGACCGAGCTCGACCCCCTGCTGCGGGCGGCGGACGCGGCGCTGTACGAGGCGAAGCAGCAGGGCCGCGACCGCATCCACGTCGCCCGCTAGCCCCTGCTCGCCAACCACTCCCGCCCCCGCTTCGCGGACGCCTGCGACAGCCAGGCGTCCTGGATGACCTCGGCCAGCTCCTGCCGGGACAGCTCCCCGATCCGGCACGCCCGCAGCAGCACCGACCGGTGCCCGTCGAAGTGCGGGGTGGTGAAGAACGGCGTGGCCCCGTCCTGCACGAGCGCCTGCTTGTCCGCCTCGGACCCGACCCAGAACACGATGACGTCGTCGTAGCGCTCACCGGTGACGGGGTCGACGGCGTCGGGCCGCGGGGTCCGGAAGAACACGAAGGACTTCCGCCCGACCTGGTACACGTCGTTGCCGGACGGACCGGTCTCGACGGTCACGTGCGGCATCCCGCGTGCGATCTCGTGCACGTCCTCCACCCGCGCTGCGCGGCTTCCGTCAGCGGACACGGCTCCAAGGGTATGCCGACGGACTGATGGCGGGCTTGCGGACGTGCGGCATTCCCGTTACGGCTACCGGTGGTTGGCGCGGAGGTTCTGCGCTGCCAGCTCCACCGTCTCCCGCAGCCGCCGCTGCCGGGTCTCCGGGCGCTTCGCGGAGGCGATCCAGCTGAGGATCGTGTGCCGGGAGGACGGCGGGAAGGCGGCGAAGTGCGCCTGCGCGGTCGGGTTCTCCGCCAGGAGGGCGGCCAGGTCGTCGGGGACCACCTCGCCGCTCAGCCAGGTCCCCGTCTCCTTCGCCAGGTCGACCATCGCCTGGCCTGCGGGGGTCATCTGGCCGGTCGCGATCATCCGCTCCACGCGCTCCCGGTTCGAGGCGCTCCACGCGCTGCTCGGCTTGCGCGGGGTGAAGCGGAGGGTGGACGCGGTGTCGTCGAGCTTGCGGTGCAGGCCGTCGACCCAGCCGAAGCACAGGGCCTGCTCGACGGCCTCCGCGTACGACACCCCGCCGCGGCGGAGCACGAGCCAGACCTCGCGCTCGGTCGCGGCGTGCTCGGCCAGCCAGGACCGCCAGTCGGCGAGCGTGGTCGGTTCGATCATGACGCCAGGACCTCCAGGTAGTGCTGGTTGAACATAACCCCGAGGACGTTCCCGAACGGGTCGACGACCGACGCCGTGACGAACCCGGGACCGTGCTCGGTGGGCGGCAGGTGCGGGCGCGCGCCCAGGGCCAGCAGCCGCGCGTGGGTCGCCTCGACGTCGTCGACGGCCCAGTAGATGAGGACGCCGCCGGTGGCGGGGGTGCCGTAGCGGCTGTTGAGGATGCCGAGTTCGTGCTGGTAGTCGCCGATCCGGAACTCGACGTACGCCGGGGTGCCGTCGACCTCGCGGGAGAAGTACGGCTCGACGCCCAGGACCTCGGTGTACCAGGCGACCGCGGCGGGCACGTCGTCGGCGAAGTAGTTGACGGTGGTGAGACCTCGCAGCATGGGACTGCTCCTTTCGACGGGAACCCATCCTCCGCGTTAAAGTGCTCACCAACTGAGCACTTAAAGGAGCGGGTTCATGCGGGCCGATCGACTCGTCGCCGCCCTGCTGCTCATGCAGGCCCGCGGCCGTGTCACCGCCGCCGAACTGGCCCGGGAGCTGGAGGTCTCGACGGCCACCGCGCGCCGCGACCTCGAAGCGCTGTCCACCGCGGGCATCCCCGTCTACCCCCAGCCGGGCCGCGGCGGGGGCTGGTCGCTGGTCGGCGGCGCGCGCACCGACCTCACCGGGCTCTCCGCCGCCGAGGCGCGGTCGCTGTTCCTGCTCGTCGGCCCGACCGCGGCGTCGCCCGAGGCGAAGGCCGCGCTGCGCAAGCTCCTGGGCGCCCTGCCCCGCACCTTCCGCGCCGACGCCGAGGCCGCCGCCACCGCGACGCTGGTCGACCCCACCCCCTGGGGCGACCGCGACCGCGCCCGGCCCGCGGTGGTCGACCTCCTGCAGACCGCCGTGGTCCGCCGCCGCAAGGTCCGCATGACCTACGCCGACCACGCGGGCACCCGCACCGAGCGGCTGGTCGACCCCTGGGGCCTGGTCGACAAGGACGACGTCTGGTACCTCATCGCGGGCACGCCGAAGGGCCGCCGCACCTTCCGCGTCGACCGGATCGCCGCCGCCGACCCCACCGACGAGCCCGCCGAGCGGCCCGACGACTTCGCGCTCGCCGAGGCGTGGCGGCAGGTCGTCGGGGACGTGGAGGACCGGCGGTCGCGCACCTGGGCGACCGTCCACATCGAACCGCGCTTCGTCCCGATCCTGCGTGACCACTTCGGCCGCCACTGCCACGTCGAGGACCCCGCGGTCGCCCGCGTCCGGGTCGGCGCGCCCACGGCGCTCGACATCGCCCGCCAGCTCGCGGGCTGGGGCCGGATGGTCGACGTCCTCGACCCGCCCGCGGTGCGCGCCGAGCTGGCCCGCATCGGCGCGGAACTCGCGGGCAAATACGCAGAGGAGGGCGCCGCGAAGGCACCCTCCTCTGTGGACTAGAGCGTTACGGCTTGCCGGTCAGCAGGGTGTAGCTGCCCGAGCCGCTGTAGGCGTGGACGAGCCACCGGTAGTACCCGGACGTGCCGTTGTAGGACACCGTCTCCGATGCCGACGCCGTCGTGCCGCTCGCGACCGACGCCCACGACGAGCCGTTCCACTTCTGCAGGTACAGGTCGAAGTCCGAGCCGGACGGACCGGTCAGGCAGCCCTTGTGGGTGCCGGACGTCGTCGACTGGTAGTAGCTGCCGTTCGGCTGGATCTGCTGCCCGCCGCTGGACAGCGAGCCGGTGTAGCGGGTGGTCGCGCCGGAGCAGGTGCCCGGGTCGGGCGGGTTCGGGTCGCCGCCGCCGGAGGTGATCAGCGTCCGCCCGTACCGCTGCAGGATCTCGTTGACCGGCTGGAAGTACGTCGTCCCGCCGGAGCTGCAGTTGCCGGACCCGCCGGAGGTGACGCCCTGGGCCTGGCTGCCCGAGATCGCCGACCCGCCGGAGTCGCCCGGCTCGGCGCACGCGGACGTGCGGATCAGCCCGGACACCGTGCCCTCCGGGTAGGTCACCGACGAGTTGCGCGCCTGGATGGTGCCGCAGCGCCACCCCGTGGTCGAGCCGGACCGGCAGATCGACGAGCCGACCGGGGCGTCGGTCGACCCGGCCACCGCGACCCGGCCGCCCGAGTAGTTGTTGACCGCGCCGATGAGCGTGTTGCCCGCCGCGACGCTGACGTACGCCATGTCGTCGCCGGGGAAGCTCGACCCGGAGAACGATCCGGAGGGCTGGGAGGTCGTCGCGCCGGTCCGCCCGCAGTGGCCCGCGGTGACGAAGCCGCCGTTGACCGAGAAGCCGACCGAGCAGCGCGTGCCGCTGCCGATGTAGTACGCGTTGCCGCCGACGACGTCGATCAGCGTGCGCGGCGCCTCCGTCGACGCCTGCACGCGCAGGGCCTTGGCGTCGACCCCGCCGGCCGCGGCGAAGCGGTGCGCGTCGGCGAGCGCGTCGGGACGGGCGAGCACGACGACGGAGTTGGTGGTCACGTCCACGTGCCACCCGACGACCGAGCGCGGGCTCGCCGCGCGCCGGGCGTCCAGTTTGGCCTTCATCGAGTCCAGCGCGGCCTCGCTGAAGGCGACCATGCGGACCCGGGCTCCCGACGCGCGTGCCGTCCGCGCCGCGGCCGGGTCGGTCGCGCCGACCACCAGGGACCCGGTGGCGGCGTCGTACCAGCTCCCGCCGAAGCGGTGGCCGAGTCCCTTGCGGACGCGCCGGTCGACGCGCAGCGCGGTGGCCTCATCGGCGAGCCGGGTGGTCGCGGCCTGGGCGCTGAGCCCGAGGTCGCGCTGGAGGGCGGTGTGCATGCTGGCTGTGTGCACTGTGTCGACGGGGGCCGAGTTCGCCGTCTGGGCGAGCGCCACGACGGCGCCGGTCGCCACCACGACGGCGCCGAGCAGGGCGGTGACTGGTCTGGCCATGCCGTTTCTCCTCTGAGCGCAGGGGATGAGTCGAACGGGATGGCTGCCACCCGGGTAGGCAGGTGCCGGTCACGGTAATCGGGCGAAATCGGTCAGGGGTAATAGCATTTGGTCATAGCGCGGCGCGGTCGGACTCCACCCCGAACATGGGGTAGCTCTCCAGGAAGCGCGCGTACCTCGGCCGTCGAGAGATCACGTCCTGGTAGGCCGCGCCCGCCAGTTTGACGAGCTGGTCGGCGAACGACGCGGTGGCGCTGTCCGGGTGCCAGCCGACGAGGTTGCGCCAGCGCAGCGGGTTCCCCGCGATCGGCACGGCCACCACGCCGGGCATCTCCCGGAACATCGGCTGGCACAGCACGACCGCGTCGCCCGCCTCCACCATGTCGATGCACGTGACGACGTCGGTCTCGTAGAGCGTGCGCGGCGTGAAGCCCGCCCGCGCGCAGGCCGCGGCGAAGCACTCGGCGAAGCAGCCGTCGCCCGGGGTCGCGCCCCACTGCTCGCCCGCCAGCGCGGCCAGCTCGACCTCGGGCTTGCCCGACTCGGGGTGGTCGGTGGACAGCAGGACGAACACCGGGTCGGTGGCGAGGGTGCGCCAGTTCAGGCCGGGCTGGGTGGGCGGGGAGCGTCCCCGCAGACGCCGACCAGCGCGTAGTCGACGCGGCCGTCGGCGAGCATCCCGGCCAGTTCCTCCGACGACCACGACACGTGCGTGGTGACCTCGAGGTCGGGGTGCACCGCGTTGAGCTGGTGGACCAGACCACCGAGGACCGGGCCGGTGGCCGACCCGAGCCGCAGCCGGGCCGGGGTGTCGCCGGGCGCGGCGGCGTTGTTGGCGAACCGCGCGGCCTCCTCGCGCAGCCCGGACACCGCGGGCAGCAGCAGTTTCGCCCTGGCCAGCACGAGTTCGCCCAGCGGGGTCGGCCGGGTGCCGCGCCGGTCGCGCTCGAACAGCGGGCCGCCGAGCGTGCGCTCGATGCGGTGGAGCTGGGCGGTCAGCGCGGGTTGCGCGAGCCCGAGCACCGACGCGGCCTTCGTGATGCTGCCCGCCTCGGCGACGGCGCAGATGATTTTGAAGTGGCGCAGCTCCAGCTCCATGGAGCAACGCTAAGCCGATCGGTCGCGCACGCCAAGAGCCGCCGGTCCCGTGATCGAGTTGATGCCCTCCGCAGGCGACGTCTGTTAATGATTGAAGTTGGGCAGTATTGTGCACCTTTGAACAAGGAGGGTGTGGGGTGTACTACGCGCTGCGCTTTCAGGTGCTGCCCGGACCGGACGTCGCGGGCACCGCGGCCCGGGTCGCGGACTTCTGCGACCGGGCGGGCATCGGCGAGGTCGTGCTGATCACGAACGCCGAGGAGCACTTCGGCGGGCTCGCCGCCGACGAGGACGTCTGGTTCGACACCGTCGCCACCGCCGCGCCGGTGCTGCGCGCCGCCGGGCTGGCCGTGAGCCTCAACCCCTGGGTCACCGTCGGCCACGCCGACCGGGGCCGCCGCGACCGGCTCGGCTTCGCGCCGATGGTCTCCCCGCACGGCGAGGTCGCCGCCGCGCAGGCGTCGTTCGCGTGCCCCCGCTGGCGGTCGTGGCTCGCCGGCCACTACGGCCGCTACGCCGCGCTCGGCCTGCGCGTCCTCTGGCTGGAGGACGACTTCCGCTACCACAACCACGCCCCGCTGACCTGGGGCGGCGGGTTCGAGCCGGAGATGCTCGAGCGCTTCGCCGAGCTGGCGGGCGAGCCGGTCAAGCGGGCCGACCTGGTCGACGCGATCACCGCCCCCGGCCCGCCGCACCCGTGGCGCGCGCTGCTCGCCCGCACCTGGTTCGAGGCGCAGCTGGCGGCCGTCGCCGCCGTGCGGGACGCCGTCGCGGGCCGGTCCGCGCTGGGCCTGATGAGTTCCACGCTCGGGATCGCGTCGGTCGAGGGGCGCGACTGGCGGCGCCTGCTCACCGCGCTCGGCCCGGGCGCCGTCCACCGCCCGCACTACGCGCCCTACACCGACGCCGTCGGCAGGGAGCTGGCGTGGTCGGTCGCGATGCTGGAGCTGCAGCGCCCGCTGCGCCCCGCCGGGACCGAGGTCGCGCCCGAGGTGGAGAACTACCCGTTCACGTCGTGGTCGAAGTCCGACACCCAGACGTGGTCGGAGATGGTGGCGTGCGCGCTCACCGGCGCCGACGGCCTGCTGCTCGACGTCGTCCCGTTCACCGCGGGCTCGCCCGACCGGTTCCCCGCCGTCGGCGCGATGCTGCGCGACTCCGCCCCGCACTGGAGTTCGCCGCGTCCGCGGGCGAGCCGGTCGGCGTCGGCATCCCCTGGTACGACGACACCGCCCAGCACGTGCACGCCGCGGGCGACCTGGACTCGCTGGTCGTCGACCCGACCCGCACGGCCCGCTACCTGCTCGGCAACGGCGTCCCGATCCGCGGCGGCCGGGGCCCGGTCAACGCCGTGTTCGGGCAGGTGGCCCGCGCGATCCCGGACGCGGACCTGCCCGAGCTGCTCGCGGGCGGCCTGCTGCTCGACGGCGTCGCCGCGGCGATCCTCGCCGAACGCGGCGTCGGCCTCGGGTTGACCGTGCACGAGGTCGCCGGGCGCGAGTCGGCGCTGTACTCGGTCGAGGAGGGCAGCGGGCGGTCGTCGGTCAACCAGCAGCCCGCGCTGGCCCGCCTCACCGCGGGCGACGGCGCGAAGGTGCTGTCGACCATCCGCACGCCCGACGGGTCGTACTGGGGCGACGGGCTGGTCCTGTCGACCAGCTCAGGCGGCGGCCGGGTCGCCGTGCTCGCCGCGACCTCGCCCGACGAGCTGGCGGGCTCGGACGAGCACCAGGCCCGGCTGCACGCGGCCATCGGCTACCTGTCGCCGGACATCCCGTTGGTCAGCGGCGGCCCGCACCTGATCCCGCACGCCGCGCTGGTCGACGGCAGGCTCCGCGTCGCGGCGGCCAACGGCTCCGCCGACCCGGTCCGGCCCCGGGTCAGCGTCCCCGCCCCGGTCACCTCGACCCTGCTGGCCCCGCTGTCCGCGCCCGCGCCGCTGGACGGGCCGGTCCCGCACCGGGGGTGGGTTGTTTGGCAGTGGTGATCACCCGATTGGCGTAACTTTCGGGTAACTGCGTAATGCGAGGCGACTTCCGCCCTTTCGTTCACAGCCGGTGGAAGGGAGCTGACGTGCGCATCGATGCAGCGGTGTACCAGCGCGTCCTGGGAGACGAGCTGCGCAAGGCGCGCAAGCAGCGCGGATGGACGCGCAAGGAGCTGAACAGTCGGCTCCAGACCGAGATCTCGCTTCAAACACTGGCCACCTACGAGCTGGGCACCCGCCAGTGCACCATCGTCCGCTTCGTCGAACTGTGCCTGGCCTTGGAGGAACTGCCCCACGAGATCATGTCCCGGGTGCACGACCGCGTGTTCGCGGGGACGCCCGCGGGGCGGGTCCACGTCGACCTGCGCAGCGTCGTCACGGACACGCGCGCCGAGCTGTCCCCGCTGCGCCGCTGGGCGGCGGGCAGGCTCGCGGCGCACAGCGGTCCGGAGCCGCCCGTCGTCAGCTTGGACATCGCGGCCCTGGAACGCCTGGCGGAGCTGTGCGAGCTGGAGACGGTCGAGCTGATCGGCCGTCTCCGCCCGCTCAGCGCGCCCGCGCCGTGACGAGCCAGGCCGCGGAGCCGTAGCGGACGCCGTCCGGGGTGAGGTGCCGCTCGACGTCCGCCCGCAGGTCGTCGAACGCTTTGTCGTGGCTGGCGGCGCCACCGAACTGGCTCGACAGGAAGGCGTACGCGGAGTCGACGTCCGGCCCGAAGCACATGGGCTCGTGCAGGGCTTCCAGGCGCACGTCCTCGAACCCGGCCTCGTCCAGCAGGGCTGTGACGCGCTCGGGATCGCTGAGCGAGAACGGGCTCGGCGCGCTGGGCGGCGGTTCGGCGGGCGGCGCACCCGTCAGCGCGGTGTGCACCGCCGTGCGGAACTCGTTGAGCCCCTGCGCCTGCCACGTGATCAACGCCAGCCTGCCCCCGGTTTCCACCGCCCGCGCGATGTTGCCGAACGCGGCGACCGGGTCGGCGAAGAACATCGCCCCGTGCCTGCTGATCGCGAGGTCGAACGCGGCCTCGGGGAAGTCGTGCACCTGCGCGTCCGCCGCGACGAACTCGACGTTGCCCAACCCCTCCCGCGCGGCGTCCTCGGCGGCCCGCTTGACCATCGCCGTCGACAGGTCGACGCCGAGCGCCGACGCCCCGCGCCTGGCCGCGTCCCGTGTGGTCAACCCGGTCCCGCACCCGATGTCGAGCACCCGGTCACCGGCCCGCACCTCGGCGATCAGCCGCTCGTGGTAGCGCGCGACGGCGATGTCGAACCGGTCGGCGTTGGCCGCCCAGAACTCCCCTGCTTCCCGTCCCACGCCTCGTGCTGCGCGGCGTTGCCCGGATCAACCCGCATGACGTTCCCCCAACCAGTCCTTCCACGCCACCGCGTGCGGAAGCCGCACATTACCCGCGATCCGCACCGCGGCAACCCGTTTCGGCAGCCGCCCCGCGGCCCGCAGGACGTCCCACTGCTCCAGGCTCAGCGTGAGCACCCGGATGTCCAGGTCCGCCAACGCTTCCACGTCGACGACGTCCGCCCCGGACAGGTCCACCCGCTCGACCGGCGGCAGGTCGCGCACCTGGACCCGCATGCCCGACAGGGTCAGGTCCCACAACGCCGGATGCGCGGTGATCCGTGGCAGATCCACCTCCCGCGCGTCGAGGAACAGCGATTCGACGGTCTCCGGCAGCCACAACTCCACCCGCCCCGCCCGGTTGACCGACAGCGCGCGCAGGCGTGGGGCGGCTGACAGGGCGCGCAGGTCGAGCACGTCGGCGTCGTTGAGGTAGAGGTGCTGCACCGCGCCCGGATCGTGCTCGGCGAACAGTTCGTGCAGGTCGCCGGGCCGGTTGTGGGACTCGATGATCGGATCGGGGTAAGGGGTGGTGTCGACGACGACCAGCCTGCTGTGGTCGGCATCGAAGTCCGGGTCGACCTCGCCCGCTCGCAGCGCCCCGACCACGCCGGTCAGGAGGGCGGTCACCGACTCCGCGACGAGCCGCACCTGCCCGTCCGTGTCCTGGCCGTTGGTGATGAGCTGCCCGTACCGGCCTTCCGGGCCCGGGTCGAGGTCGACCGCGATGCCCTCCCCGCCGGGGTCCGACGCGACCACCACCCAGGACGCGCTGCCGAACGCCCGTCGGACCGCCCCGGGCTGGTCGGGGTCGAACACGACGTCCTGCTCGAAGGGGCTGGTCTGCCACTCCCACGCCCCCGCGTCGAGCGAGGCGAGCGGGAAGTGGGCGTACCGGCCGAGCAGCCCGGTCTCACCCCGGTCGTCGCCCACGACCCGGTACAACGCCCGCAGGTCGTCGGGCAGCCGCAAACCCAGTCGCGTCTCGGCGGCGGCGAGGTCCGCTTCGTCGACCGGTGCGCCGAACTCGGGCACCCGGCCCTTGACCCGCTGGTAGTGCTCGATGAACTCGCGGACCAGCGCCTCGACGGTCGACAGGACAGCGGGGTCGGTCGGCGCGCCGGTCGGGCGGGCGGTGTCCGGTACCGGCGCCTGGTGGTGGCCGGGGCAGGCGTAGTCCGGGTCGAGCACCAGGGTTGGCGGGGTGATCGAGCTGAACGCGAAGGAGTGGCCGAACTCGGCGGTGCCGTCGGCGTGGAGGAGGACTTCCAGCGCCAGCGGGCCGTTGTCGTCGGGGCCGCGCAGCGTGGCGTCGAGGGCCGCGATGAGCTGCGCGCGGTGCGGTCGGTGGAGCGGGTGGTACGTCCAGGCGTCCGTGCTCGGCCCGCCGCAGAACCAGGCGCCGCCCCGCGGTGGTTCGTCTGCCACACCGCGGGCAGGGCCCGCTTCTCCGCCCGGACCGACTCCACCAGTTCGCCGATCAGCGCTTCGCGATCTCCAGTCACGGTCGGCGAGTCTGGACTACGGGCGGGCGAACGCCGCCAGCAGGGCTCGGACGTGCGCTTCCTCCGGAACGGACAGCTCCGCGAAGATCGACAGCGCGGCCCGCCAGTCCTCCACCGCCCCCGCCAGGTCGCCCGACACCTGGCGCACCAGCGCCCGCACGTGCCGCGCGCGTCCCCGCGCCAAGCGCTGGCCCGCGCGCTCGGTCACGGTGAGGCTCTGCTCGGCGAAGTCGGCGGCGGTCGCGGTCTCGCCCGCGTCGAGGAAGGCGTGCGCCAGTTCGGTCAGCGCGCGGCCTTCCAGCAGGCGCATGCCGGTGTCGCGCATCAAGGCGAGCGCCGCCATGCCGTCGCGGATGGCGGACTCCAGGTCGCCCGTGCGGCGGGCGAGCGCGCAGAGTCCGGTGAGGACGGACGCCTCGCCGTAGCCGAAGCGGATCACGCGGGCCAGCGCCAGGGCTTCCTGGTAGTGCGTCGCCGCCTCCGACCACTCGCCCGTGCGCTGCTGGATCGTGGCGAGTACGTCCAAAGCGGACACCTCGTGCCTGCGCTCGCCCAACTGGCGGGCCAGGTCCAGCGCCCGGCGGACACCGGCGGCGCTCTCGCTGAACTCGCCCGCGTCCAAGCCCGTCTCGGCCAGGCAGACCAGCATCGCGACCTCGCCGTGCCGGTAGCCGTACCGGCGGCAGACCGCCAGCGCCCGCTCGTAGCACTCCGCCGCCCGGCGCAGGTCGCCCAGCGCCCAGTACGCCAGCCCGAGGCCCTGCGCCGCCGCGCCCTGCACCTGCCGGTGGTCGATGCGCGTCGACAGCTCCAGCGCCTCGCGGTGCCGTTCGATCGCCGCCTCCGGCTTGCCGAGCGACAGCGCGACCGCGCCGGTGTAGTGCAGGGCGGCGGCCTCGCCGCGGCGGTTGCCGATGGCGCGGTTGATCACCAGCGCTTCCTCGTAGAACGCCTCCGCCTGCGCGGGCTGGCCGAGCTGCGAGTACGCGCGCCCCAGGTTGTGCAGCGCCGCCGCCTCGACCACGCGGTTGCCGGTGCCGCGGCTCAACTCCAGCGCCCACCGGTGGTGCTCCACCGCGGAGGCGTAGTCCGACAGGTTGCAGTGCACCAGGCCCAGCAGGTCGTGCACCGACGCCTCCGCGTCGACGTCGCCCTCCGAGCGGGCCGCCGTCAAGGCCGCGGTGGCCGCGACGACGGCGTCCGCGCCGCCACCCCGGTTGACGAAGTAGCCGCGCAGTGCCTCGGCGAAGCGCCACGAGTGCGCGGGCAGGCCGACCTCCCACGCCGCGATCGTCGACGCCACCAGGTTCGCGCGCTCCTCGTCCAACCACGCCAGCGCCGACGCCTCCGCGCCCGGCGGGGTCTCGGTCGGCGCGCCGATCTGCCACAGCACGGCGCTGTGCGCGCGGATCGACTCGATGTAGTGGTCGAACAGGCGGGCCAGGGCGTTGACCCGCTCCGCCGCGGTGTCCTCGTCCTCCGCGCGGCTGCGGGCGTACTCGCGCAGCAGGTCGTGGAAGGCGTACCGGCCCGGACCGGACTCGCGGATCAGGTTGCCCTGCACCAGGACCGTCAGCAGCCGCGCCGTCGCGGGCGGGGCCAGCCCGGCCAGCGCGGTCGTCGCGGCCAGGTCGACGTCCGCGCCGGGCACCAGGCCCAGCAGCCGGAACAGCCTGCGCGCGGGCGGCACCAGCTTGTCGTAGGACAGGTCGAACGCCGCCCGCACCGCCGCGGACTCGTCGCCGTCCACGGCCAGCCCGCTCAACCGGCCTCGGGCGCGCAGCTCGCGGGTGTGGTCGGCGACGCTGTCGCCCGGCCGCACCGCCAGGTTCGCGCCCGCGATCCGCAGGGCCAGCGGCAGGTGCCCGCAGGTGTCGGCCAGCTCGGCCGCCGCCCGCGCCTCCCGCCGCGCCCGGCCCGCGCCGAGCAGCCCGCCCAGCAGGTCCACCGACTCCGCGGGGGCGAGCACGTCCAGCGGCACGGACTGCGCGCCGTCCCGCGCGGTCAGCCCGACCAGCCGGTCGCGGCTGGTCACCACCGCGAAGCAGCCGGGGAGCCGGGCAGCAGCGGCCGGACCTGCTCGGCCGCGGCGGCGTTGTCCAGCAGCACCAGCACCCGCTTGCCCGCCAGCATCGTCCGGTAGAGCCCGATCGCCTCGTCCGAGTCGACCGGCACCCGCTCCGGCGGCACGCCCAGCGCGTGCAGGAACCGGACCAGCACCTCGTGCGTGGACGGCGGCGTGCGCGAGGCGTACCCGCGCAGGTCGACGCTGAGCTGGCCGTCCGGGAACCGGTCGCGCACCCGGTGCGCCCAGTGCACCGCCAGCGCCGTCTTGCCGACGCCCGCCGCGCCCGACACCACCGCCACCACCGCGCCGGACTGCCGGTCGGGCGCGGGCAGCAGCGCGTCCAGCCGACCCAGCGCCGCGGCCCGGCCGACGAAACCGGGCGGATCGGGCGGGAGCTGCGCGGGCGGGCGCTGCCCGGCCGGACCGGGGTCCGGGGCGCGCAGCACCCGCAGGTGCGCCGCCCGGATGTCCGCGCCGGGCTCGACGCCCAGCTCCTCGCCGAGCCGCGACCGGATGTCGGCGAACACGCGCAGCGCCGCGGCCTGCTCGCCGGTCCCGGCCAGCGCCGAGATCAGCCGCGCGTGCAGGCCCTCGTGCAGCGGCTCCTCGTGCGCCAGCGGGCGCAGCCGCTCCACCGCCTGCGCCGGGCGGCCCAGCGCCAGCGCCAGGTCGGCGTGGGCCAGCGCGGCCTGCCGCCTGCGCACGGTCAGCGCCGCGGCGTCCGGGTGGCCGCGCAGCCTGCTGCCCAGGTCGGCCAGCACCCCGCCGCGCCATGCCGCCAGCGCCCGGTCGTACAGGTCGAACGCGGCGCCGGGGTCGGTGTGCGCGCGGGCCTCGGCGCGGGTCAGCAGGTCCTCGAACACCAGCGCGTCGACCTGCTCGACCCGGGCGGTGAGCTGGTACCCGCCGGGCACCGACGCGATCACCGCGCGGTTGCGCCTGCTCGCCGCGCCCAGCGCGCGCCGCAGCCGGGAGACGTAGGTGTGCACCAGGCCCAGGCAGGTGTCCGGGGGCCGGTCGCCCCACAGCACGTCGACGATCTCCTCGCGGCGCACCGCCTGGTTGGCGCGCAGCGCGAGCAGCCCCAGCAGCGTGCGCTGCTTGTGCGCGCCCACCTCGACCGGACGCCCGCCCTGTGCCACAGTGAACGGACCCAGGACGCCCAGCGCCAGCCGGGCGGGCTGGGGCGGGGCCTCGCCCCCGCGCCGGGTCAGCTCCTCCGGGGCCACCCCGACCGCGGCGGCCAGCTTGCGCACCGAGTCCGGCCGGGGTGCCCGACCGACCCGCGCTCGATGTAGCGCAGGGCGCGGACGCTGATGCCGGACCGGTCGGCCAGCTCCTGCTGGGTCAGGCGGGCGCGCAGCCGGTGGGCGCGCAGGACCTCGCCGAACGACGCGGCGGCCTGGCCGCCCATGACACCACCCCTCCTCGGGCAACTTGCCGCCGAACGCGGGCCAAAAGTTGCCGGTCACCCCATCGTAGAGCATTTCCGGGTCGCGTTGCCGCAGGTAGAAGGCAACCTTTTGGAGCGGTCCCCGATCTGCCGCGAGTACAGGTCGGTTGCCAACCCGGCCCCCTACGCTAGTGCAGGCGGGCGGCGTCCTGGGGTGCGCCGCCCGCCGGATTCCGGCGTTCGCCCGGCATCGGGGGCACCGGCCCCGCTAGCCTGCCGGGTGTGGGGGAACCGCGGTGGGGTCGAGCGCGCCCGTGCGCCGGGTCCCGCTCCGGCTGCGGATCGGCTGGCTCGTCCTGGTCGTGCTCGCCGCGGGCGGGTACGCCGTCGTGGCCTCCCGCGCCCCGCGACCGCCGGACCACGTCCCGCCCAGCCCGGTCTCCGCCGCCGTCGACGCGCTGCTCGACCCGCGCCCCGACCGCGACCCCACCCGGCTGCTGCCGCCCGACTTCGCCGACGTCACCGGCGTCTCCTACCAACTGGCCACCGCCCCCGACGGGACGCTGCGCGCCGTGCACGTCGGCGGCGGCTGCTCGGCCCCTGGGGCGACACCGCGACCCGCTGGGACTTCTCCGTCGGCTGCATGGCCCACGACCTCGGCTACGACCTCCTCCGCTACGCCGCCGCCACCGGCACGCCCCTCGACGCCGAGCGCAGGCGCGCCCTCGACGAGCGGCTCTCCGCCGACATGCACGCGCAGTGCGTCCTCAACCCGCGCGACGCCCCCGGCCTGTGCCGGATCGTCGCGTCGCTGTTCACCGTCGGCCTGGTGGTCAACTCGTGGCACCAGAGCTGGGGTCCGCCCGCCACCGAGCCGATGGGCGTGTGGGCGTTCGTCCTGGTGATGGTCGTGGTGCTGCTCGCGGTGCGGCTGCCCGCCTTCGCGGCGGCCCGCCGAAGCCGCCCCGGCCGCCGCCCGCGCCGCCCGAGGGCGCCGGGTACGTCGCGCTCGTCGGCGTCGTCGCGCTGGGCGCGGTCGTGCTGGCCGAGACCGCCTTGGCGTTCGCGCCGCTGCTGTCCGCGCCCACGTCCGCGCTGTGGCCGATGACCTGGGTGCTCCAGCTCGTCCCGCTGTTCTTCTTCGCCTGCGGCCACCTGAGCCTGCACGCCTGGCGGGCGGGCCGCGGCTACGGCGCGTACCTCGCGGGCAGGTTGAGCTGGCTCATCCGGCCCGTGCTCGCCCTGGTCACTGCGTGGTTGGCGGTGCCGCTGTCGCTGGAGCTGTTCAACGCGCCGCCCGAGGTCGCGACGGCGTTCGGGCGGCTGGTGGTGCAGCCGCTGTGGCTGCTCGGCCTGTCGCTGGTGATCGTGTCCGCCGCGCCGCTGCTCGCCGTGCTGCACCGCGTCCTCGGGATCGGGGCGTCCGCGGTCTGGCTGGTCGTCGTCCTGGCCCTCGAACTGGCCGGTCCGGGCACCCTGCCCGACTACGCCGCGGGCATCGCGCTGGCCATGCTGTTCGCCCAGCTCGCCCACAGCTACGCCGACGGCGCGCTCGGCCGGGTCCGCGGCCGGCGCTCGGCGCGATCGCCGCCGCCGCGATCGGGACGCTGGTCACCGCGACCGCGCTGGACCTCGTCGACCCCATGCTCATCGCCCGCCCGCGGGCACGCCCAGCTTCGTGCCGTCCGCGGCCGGGGTGCTGCTGCTCGGCGTGGCGCAGCTCGCGCTGGTCGCGCTGCCCCGCGCGCCCCGGGTCGGCGCGGTCGCGGCGCGCGCGGTGCGCATCGTCCGGACCGCGCCCATGACGGTCTACCTCGCCTACCTGTGCACCGCCCTGCTGGTCACGGGCATGGCCTGCGCGCTGGGCGCCCGCCACGCGCCCGCCCTGCCCTGGCTGACCCGCCCGTCGACGCTGCTCGCGCTGGGCCTGGTCGCGGTGCCCGGGCTGGTCGGGTTCCTGCTGTTCGAGTGGCGCAGCGCGCCGGAGGGCGGGTCGGCCGACGGGCTCTCCCGCTGGGAGGGCGTCGCCGCGGCGCTCGGGGTTGCCTACGGCGCGCTCGGGGTACTCGGTTTCGCCGCCGGGCCGGGCGCCTCGGTGCTCGGCCTGCCGCTGGACCCGATGGCGGGCATCATCCACCTGCTCCTCGGGTGGTACCTGCTGCACGCGGTGCGGGTCGGGACCAGCTCCCGACCCGGCCCGTGGCTGCTGGCGGCGCTGGCCTGCGTGCCCGCGGTGCTGGTCCGCCCGGGGGCCGCCGGGCTGGTGCTGCACGGGGCCACGGTCGTGCTCGCCGCGGTGGCCGCCGTCGCCTGTGGCGCGCGCCGCAAACCGCAGGTGGGCGACGGCGCGGAGTCGAGCGTGTGTCAGGCTAGCGGGCAACCCGAGGGCGCCTGCGGGCGTCTTTCTTGACGGGCCAGGGAGGGAGCACGGCGTGGAGTACCGGCCGCCGAGGGCAGGCAGTGGCGGGGGCGCGCGTCGGCCCGTCCCGTCGGACCGGCGACCGCGCCCGGCCGGGCAGCAGCGCCCGCGCCTGGCCGACCTGCGCACCGAGCGGATCGCCCCCGAGCGGGCGCCCCGCCGCCCCGCCCCGCCGCCGCCCCCGCAGCGCCCCGGCCTGGTCGCCGGGCGGGTCGCCCTCGGCCTGCTGTCGGCGCTCGTGCTCGCCGCGACCGGCTACTACTGGCAGGTGGCCGACGACTTCTCCGACGGCCTCACCACCACCGACGTCATCGCGGGCCCGACCGAGCGCCCGCGGACGGCGCCATCGACATCCTCATGATCGGCATGGACAGCCGCACCGACGCGCAGGGCAACCCGCTGTCGGAGGAGCAGCTCCGGATGATCAACGCGACCGCGGTCGACGGGGTGCAGAACACCGACACCATCATCATGGTGCGCATCCCCAACGACGGGTCCAAGGCGTACGGCATCTCCATCCCGCGCGACTCCTATGTGGACATCCCGGGCTACGGCACGCACAAGATCAACTCCGCGTACCTGCGGGCGAAGAACCAGTCCTTGCGGGACCAGCAGAACGCGGGTGTCACCGACCGCAAGGAGCTGGAGCGCACCGCCAACCGCGAGGGCGCCAAGAACCTCATCGCCACCGTCGAGCAGCTCACCGGCGCGTCGATCGACCACTACGCCGAGGTCAACCTGCTCGGCTTCTACGACATCACCAACGCCGTTGGCGGCATCGAGGTCTGCCTGAAGGAAGCGGTCAAGGACCGGTACTCGGGCGCGAACTTCAAGGCGGGCCCGCAGACCATCAAGGGCGTGCAGGCGCTGGCGTTCGTCCGCCAGCGGCACGGCCTGCCCAACGGCGACCTCGACCGCGTCGTGCGGCAGCAGGTGTTCATGTCCGGCATGGCCCGCAAGGTGTTCTCGCAGGACATGATCCTGCCCGGCTCGGAGAAGCTGGCCGCGCTCCAGCAGGCCATCAAGAAGTCCGTGGTGCTCGACGAGGGCTGGAACGTCATCGAGTTCGCCCAGCAGATGGTCACCTTCACCGGCGGCAACCTGGAGTTCCTCACCATCCCGCACGGCCGCATCGACCTGGAGACCGGCGACGGCTCGGCCATCGAGATCGACCCGGCCGCGGTCCGCGCGTTCGTCGAGGGCCTGCTGCGGGGCAAGACCTCCGCCGACCCGCCCGCCGAGGCCGCCGACCAGAAGCCGACCGTCACCGTGCTCAACGCCAGCGGCCGCAGCGGTCTTGCGCGTGACGTCAGCGCCAAGCTCCAGACCGCCGGGTACACCACAGGCGAGCCCGGCAACTCCAGCACCCGCTCCGCCACCGTCGTCCGGCACGCCACCGGCGAGGAGGCGGGCGCGAAGGACGTGGCGCGGGCGCTGGGCGGCGACTACCCGGTCGAACCCGACGCGAACATGCCCGCGGGCCAGGTGAAGGTCTTCCTGGGCGAGGACTACGAGTCCGCCGGGCAGTCGCTGCGCACCGGGGACCTGCTGGCGCTCAACGGCGCGCAGCAGGGCCCGGCCTGCGTGAACTGACCGACGCGGGCCACCCCGTCCGAGGTGGCCCGCGCAGCGGGTCGGATCAGAACTGGAGGGCCCAGCTGTCGATCCGGCCCACGTCCTGGCTCGCGACGTCCCGGACGCGCAGCTTCCACGTGCCGTTCGCGGTCTCGGAGGACGCGTCGACGGTGTAGCTGGCGATGACGTTGTCCGCGGAGTCGGAGCTGGACGAGTTCTTCACCCGGTACGCCGTGCCGTCCGGCGCGACGACGTCGATCTGCAGGTCACCGCGGTAGGTGTGCAGGATGCTGACGTCGACCCGCAGGTCGGCCGGGGCGTTGCCGGTGACGCCGGTAACCGTGATCGGCGACTCGACCGTCGCCAGGTCCGCGATCGCCACGTCGGTGCCGTTCTCGAACCGCGGGTCGGGGTCGGGGTTGCCGCCACCGGTGCCCGCCAGCGTCCAGATCGAGTACGCCATCGCGTCCGAGTGCCGGTCGAGGGCGGTCGCGTTGACGTTGCTCGTGCGGTCGCAGGAGCGGTGGTAGCACGGGTCGAACGCCTGGCCCGCGGTGCCGCCCCACTTCTGCGCCTGCGCGCTGGTCTTGGTCACCTCGGCGCCGGTGAACGTCCCGCTGATCGGGATGCCCGCCCGCGCGAACGCCGCGTGGTCCGAACGCCCGCCGACGGAGGTCAGCTCGGTGGGGACGTTGATCGACGCGAAGTAGCGCTCGAGAGTCTGCTGCAGCTCCAGCGACCCGGCGGGCTGGCCGGAGGCGCTGTAGACGAAGTACGCGGGGTTCGGGGAGCCGATCATGTCGAAGTTGAGGTAGCCGTCGATCTTGGCCTTCTCGGTGCTCGACAGGCTGTTCACGTAGTTCGTGGACCCGATGAGCCCGAGCTCCTCGGCGCCCCACCACCCGAACCGGATGTGCTTCTCGGGCGCGAAGTTCGTCGCCGAGATCTGCAGCGCGACCTCGAGCAGCGCGGCGCTGCCGGTGCCGTTGTCGTTGATGCCCGGCCCGGCGGTGACGCTGTCGAGGTGGGCGCCTGCCATGAGGATCGCTTCCGGGTTGCCGCCCGGCCAGTCCGCGATCAGGTTGTAGCCGGTGGCGCCGTTGTAGGTGAACGACTTGACCGACGTGGTCCACCCGGCCGCGTCGAGCTTGCCCTTCACGTAGTTGACCGACGCCTGGTAACCGGGCCTGCCGTGCGCCCGGTTGCCACCGTTGTTGGTCGCGATCGTCTGGAACTCGTTGAGGTGGGCCTGCACGTTCGCCACCGGGATATCCGGCGCCGCCTGCGAAGCCGTGGCCATCGGCGCCACGAGGACCGCGCCGGTGAGCGCAACCCCGGCCGCGATGGTCAGGAAGGAATAGCGGGACATGGTTGCTGCCTCCAGCAGGGTAAAGGGGACAACCGTGCTGGATGGTGGCGCAAAGGCCGGGTGGGGAGAAGGGGCTGAACGTTGGGTGACATTGCCAGTTGTGCATATACCGAACTCCCGGACCGGGTTGTTATACCCAGAATTCGGCGGGTCCGGGGCCTGGCTCGGAGTCACCACCGGTCACGTCCGCCACCGGAGCCTGGACGGGGAGCAATTGGCGGAACTCGGTCTCGGCTGGTTGTCCTAGGCCTTCGAAGCTCATTCCCGGGGCGCGTTCCGGAATTGGAGGTGCTCGCGACGGTCAGGGCGCGGGGGTGACCGCTCGCCAGCCGAATGGGTCTAGACCATTCCCGATGGTCGTCGATAGCATCCGGTTTCGGGCATCGCGGCTGAGGGGAGCTGGTGGGCGTGCGTCGAGTCCAGTCCGGGCGGGCGTCGTTGCTCGCGACTGTGGTCGCCGTGTTCGTGGGGGTGTCCGGGGCTGCCGCGCCTGCGGTGGCGGGGGAGGAGCGGGGGACGGCGCTGGGGTTGGTCCCGCTGCCGGTGGTGGTCGAGCACGGGGCTGGGGGGTTCGTGGTGCGGCCGTCGGTGGCCGTGGTGGTGAACGCGGCGGCGAGGGGTGTGGGGGAGGGGTTCGCGGCGCAACTCCGGGCCGTGACGGGGTACCGCGTCCCCGTGCGCACGCGCGGGGCCGGGATCCGGATCACCGTGGACCCGCGGGCGGACTACACCGTTGACGGGGCCGCCCCCGCCGACGAGTCCTATCTCCTCGACGTCGACAGGCGCGGTGTCGCGATCACGGCGAGGACCGCGCACGGGGCGTTCAACGGTGTGCAGACCCTGCGCCAGCTCATCCCCGTCTGGGGCGGCACCATCCCCGCGGTCCACATCGAGGACCAGCCGCGCTTCCCCTACCGCGGCGTGATGCTCGACGTCGCGCGGTCCTTTCAGGACGTTGACGACGTCAAGCGGTACATCGATTCCCTGTCCGCCCTCAAGATGAGCGTCCTGCACCTCCACCTGGCCGACGACCAGGGCTGGCGCATCGAGATCACCAACGACGGCAAGGCCCCCGGCGACCCCATCGACTACACCGCCCTCACCCGCGTCTCCGGCGCCACCGCCATGACCCAGCAGGGCTACCGCGCCGAACTCGGCCGCACCGGCTATTACACGCAAGCCCAGTACCGCGACATCGTCGCCTACGCCCGCGAGCGCTTCGTCACCGTCGTGCCCGAGGTCGACATCCCCGGCCACACCAACGCCGCGCTGCACGCCATCCCGCAGCTCAACACCGACCGCTCGCTCCCCAAACCCAACCCCGCCACCGGGGTCGTCGACTGGAACGGCACCGGCAACGTCGGCTACTCCGCCCTCGACGAGCGCCTCGACCTCACCTACACCTTCGTCGAGCACGTCTTCACCCAGCTCGCCGAGCTGACCGGCGGCCCGTACGTCCACATCGGTGGCGACGAGTCCCACGCCATGGGCCACACCCGCTACGTCGACTTCATCACCCGCGCCGTCCCCCGCGTCCAGGCCGCCACCGGCGTCGGGACGATGGGCTGGACGGAGTACGCCGAAGCCGGTCTCGCCCAAGGCCCCGGCTACTGGGACGGCTCGGTCGTGCAGTACTGGATCGGCTCCGGCGACTGGGTCCGCGACTTCGTCGCCAAGGGCGGCAAGGCCGTCGTCTCCGCCGCCGCGGCGTCGTACCTCGACCAGAAGTACACCAAGGACACCCCGATCGGCCTGTCCTGGGCCTGCAAGGGCACCTGCGACTTCGAGCGCTACTACGATTGGGACCCCACCACGACGGTAACCGGCGGCATCGCCGAGGAAGCCGTCCTCGGCGTCGAAGGTCCACTGTGGTCGGAGACGATCCGCGGCGCGGACCAGGCGCAGTTCCTCACGTTCCCCCGCGCCGCCGCGGTCCTGGAGACCGGCTGGACCCCCGCCACCCGCAAGGACGTCGCCGACTTCGCCGCCCGCCTCGCGGCCCTGGGCCCCGCCTCACCGCGGCGGGCGTCAACTTCCACGAGAGCCCCGGCGCCCGCTGGGAATACGCCCTCACCGGCACGGACGCCGTCGCCCAGCGCGGCGTACGCGGCAAGCACGCCGTCGCGCTCATCGCCGCCCCGGGCACCAAAACCGACGGCACGGTCATCCTCCCGGACCGCGTCGGCACCGACGGCGACCCGGCCTCGAACACCGCCCTACCCGGCCCCCTGTCGGCCACCGCGACCTGCGCGGGCCGCACCCTGTCGGTCACCTTCACCCAGACCCAGCCCCGCGACGACCTCCACGCCGCGGGCCTCTACACCGCCGAGATCGACGCCACGTTCACCCGCGACACCACCTGCGTCATCACACCGTCGATCGGCGACCCGGTGACCGCCCGCATCACCGTCACCCGGCACGCCCCCAGCCCCGACCCGGCGCAGGCACCCCCGTCGATCGACCTCCCGGGCACGGCCAAGGCAGGCGCATGGGTGCCCCTGACCCTGACCGGCTTCACCCCCGGCTACGTCGACATCCACATCGACGGCACCCCCACCTACACCGTCCGCGCCGACGCCGACGGCCGCTTCGCCCGCCACGCCGTCATCCCGGCGGCGACGAGCCCTGGACCGCACACGATCACCGCGGTCCAGGGCGACCGGTCCGCGTCGACGCGGATCGCGATCGGCTGAGTCAGGCCCGACGCCTGCGCGCGAGCACCACCATCGCGACGCCCGCCGCGAGGACGAGGACACCGCCGAGGGCCAGCCGGCTCGTGTTCGCGCCGGTGTCGGCCAGCGGCGGGCGACCCGCCTGCGGGGCCGGGGTGGTCGTGGTCGTCGTCGGCGCGCTGGTGCCGGGCGTGGTGGTCGCGGTGGTCGTGGTCGTGCTGGTGGCGGTCGTCGTGGTGGTGGTCCCGCGCTCGACGATCCCGCGGATGCGCACCTCGACCGGCGCGGTCGCCTCGTGCAGGTTGACGAACTGGGTGCTGAACAGCACGTCCTCCGGCCCCGCGAGCACCTCGAACGCGTGGCGCAGGGTCAGCAGGCGGGGAAGGAGAAGCGGCCCGCGCTGTCGGTGGTGACCTTCGCCCCGCTCGTCCGCGCCGCGATCCGCCCCGTGACCTCGACGCCGGGTACCTCCTCGCCCGCGTCGTAGGCCGAGTCCCCGTCCTCGTCGGCGTAGACGACGCCGGTGACGTCGATGTACCTCGGGGTCACCGGGATGGTGAAGTCGTGCTTGGTGCCCTTGACCTCGCCGCCGATGCGCTGCTGGATCGCGACGTGCATGGCGCCGTTGTCGCTGGTCCCGTACTCGAACGTCTGGGTCCGGCTCTCACCCGCCGGGATCAGCGAGCCGCTGAGCGCCAGCGGTTTGCTGATGACCATGCCCTCGGTGGGCAGCGAAACCCCGGCGTAGTGGATGTCCGCGGCCACGTCCGCGCCGTTGCGGACGGTGATCGTGACCTCGTACCGGTCGCCGGTCTGGTAGCTCGGCTTGTCGAAGGTGGCGGTCACCTCCACCGCCTGCTCGGCCACCGGCTCAGCGGCGGCGGGCGCCGCGGCCACCGCGGCGACGGACAGGGCGGCGGCGAGCGCGCCGAAGCGCGCCGCCCATCGGGACGACGTCATCTGCTTCCCCTCAGAACGTGTGGCCCCGACTCCACAACCCCAGACGGGTCCTGGCTGGACCCGGCGGAACGGGACAATACAGTCTCAGGCCGCCACCGGCACCGGTACCCGCCGAACGGCGACCGCAGGCGTCGCGGGCCGCTGCGTGCGCAGGAGCTGCGCCAGGATCAGCAACTGCAGGACGAACATCATCCGCTGGAACACCCCGCGCATGTCCTGCATCGCCTCCGGCACCACCCCGAAGTGGCTCACCAGGAACACCACCAGCAGCGCCGCCGTCCCCGCCATGCTCCGCACCAACCACCGCCGCTCGACCGTCCCCCGGCCCAGCCGCCGGATGACGAGCAGCGCCGCCACGGGCACCAGGAAGAACGCGACCCCGGCCGCGTACCGGTGGATCTCCGCCGACACGGTCAGCGGCCCGCTCCGGTTCGTCGGGAACACCGCGACGAGCACGCAGCACACCGCGACGACGGCCAAGGTGTTGCGCAGCAACCCTTCCGACAGCGAGACGAGCCCCACCGCCGCCACCGCCATCGCCAGCACGCTGGCGCCGAACATCCACCCGTACCCGTCGACGAACACCAGCGTCGACAACGTCGACCCCACCGCGTCGATCTGTCCACTCCCGACGATGTGGACCCCCAGCATGAAGACCGCCGACAGCGCGAGGCCGACGAACCCCAACGACAATCCCCTCGAGCGGATCGACGCCGCCCCCGCGAGTTCCCCGTTCACAAGGGAAACGGTCTCGGATCGCGGGCGCCGGAACCATCGGGAACACTCCCGAGATCACCCTGGGGCTACCCCTACCCCGCCCCTCGGGCACACCCCCGCCGGACCGGGGTCCCCCGGCCCGGCGGGCGCGGTGTCACTCCCAGAACACCTCGAGCAGCTCCGACGTCAACGCGGTCAACCCCCTGGTCGCGCAGTCCGCGTTCGGGTGCAGCACCAGCGGGTACGCGTTGGCGGTGTCGCCCGCGAGCGGCCCGCCCGTGAAGTACGCGCTGACGGTGATGTCGCCGCTGGTCGGGTCGGTGTTGACGGTGATGTCGAACGTGCTGAACTCATGGGTGTTCCACAGCAGCACCGCCCCCTCGGTGATCGTCATGACCGGCGAGCACGGCGCCGTCCCGAGCGGCCTGCTGACCTCCCCTGCCCCACCCGCACCCCGGACGTCAACCGCGAGTACGCCCCGTTGGGCGACTGGCAGTTCACCAGCCCACCCCCACGGTCGCGGTCGACGTCGTCGTCTCCGCGGTCAACGGCGGGTCGAACTCGAACTGGAAGTTCCCGGTGCACATCAAATCGCCAGGCGCCGCAACGGCAACCCCCGGCACCATCACACTCGCGGCGAGCAGTACGAACAAAATCGACACGGCACGTTTCACGATGACTCCCGAGGTCGTCAGCAAGCCGATCATCGCGACGCAGTGTGGCCCACCGAACGCCCCCGAGAATCGGCCGGTCAGGCGAAGCCGAGCTCGAGCGCTCAGGTAGCGGAAGCTGTGTGCAACTACTCCTCGGCTCCGTTCTCCAACGGCGTGAGAAGGTCAGACTCTGTGTCCCGGAGCTGCGAAGCCAGGTCTGCTAGCGAACCTGCCTCGTCCAGATGCCAGCACTTGGGCCCCTGGACCGCTACGGGCGCTTCCGTCCACTCCGCCATCTGCCACATGTGCATGACGAGCCCTGTCGGAGAGTACCGCCGTCCATCCGCCTCCCATAGCAGCGGTTTTCCACGTTCTGGGACCCACGTGGCGAACCCTCGATCCGGCTGCTCGGAGAGCCAACGCTGCAGGGCAAGACGCTCACGTTCGCTCGTTGGCACGTAACGCAGTTTTGTACCGGCTTCGATACGCATCGCGTCGATTAGCACATGAACGGCCGGGCGGGAGCGAACCCTTGCTCTGGCGATCGGCCGATAGTTCGAGTCGACGTCCGGAGCCGCGCCTCCTGTCTCGAGGCGATTGAGCACGGCGTCCACTAGGATGCGGCACTTGTCCGCGTCGAGGAAAATCTTCGACACGAAGGAAGTGGTTCCGAGTTCACTGTCAACTCGATCGATCAGCCACTTCAAGATGAGTTCAACCCTGGATGGGACCGTGGCAATTTCTTCGTCCCAATCGGAATCCTGGTCTTCCAGGATCTCGAGATTGATCAATCGGAAAAGCAGGTGTGCAACGATTAGGTTGCCGTGCTCGGCAATGGCGGCTGCTCGGCCTTCCAGCTTCGTCACCTGATTGTGAAGAGCGCCACTCACCGCTCGATAAAGTAGTACGGACCGCCAGATTTGCACCGCCGACGGCTGGCCTCCGAACAGTAGGGGATAGGCCCCGCCGGGGCCTTCCTCCCACAGGAGGTCGGGATCCCGCTTCGCGCGCACGACAATATTGATATTGCGATGGCCACAGGCTAGAGCCAAGGCCGCCTGTAGTGCTGAGCAGCCAGCTTCCGGCGCCGGTTCCATGTCTCCACGTTTGAAGACGTAGATCTTGTCCAATGAGAGCGCGAAATCCTCGCGGATGCGGACCTGTGTGGGGTCGAGCGCGATGAAGTCGCGCCGCTCCATATGATTCTGCGTGTTGGTGCTTCGCGTGATCTGTGTAGCGAGTTCGTCTGCCTCCTTCGGTACGCAAATAACGCGTACGGGAACATCTGCAAGGCATACGGAATCTGGTGCGAGCCCATTTGCCCGGTGTATCGCGGTGACCGTTTGAGCGCCGTTGACGACGCTCGCGCCAGTGACTATCAAGTCGACTGGCTCGGTCGGTGAGCGCCTACTGCCGTTGTATCGAGGCTCGATCGCGCTGCAGAGTATCGTGATCCCGTTGTTCCTGGACCAGAAACTTTCCGGGTCCATGGTCAAGGTGTCAATGATTGCCTGGTTGACGGAAGTCAGGCCGAGGGAACGTCGTACGTTGCGCTCGAAGAGCTTGTCGCCGTTATCGGTAAGCCACTGGGCCACGGAGTCCGCTGAAACGGTTCCTTGGAATGCGTCCGTTGTTTCATGGCGCAGCCACTTGTTCATTCGAACTGTGATTTGGACTTCAGGCCCGCTCAGGTCTCCGCGTACCTGGTTCCAGAAATCCTCTCCGTTGACAACCGTGTAATCCATCGAAGGTCCGAGGTAGTTGAACTCGTCGCTGAGTTCGTCGAAGACAGCCCGAACTTCTTGCGACAGGGTCCCCTCGCCCATGACTGCGAGAACTAGTCTAACCGTCAGTCGGGGGTCGGACAGTACGGCTCTTATTTTCTCGGTCATCGCCTGGAATCGAGTGTTGAACCTGGCAAACCTGCGCGCCTCTATCTTGCGGAATCCGTCGGCGAGCTTGAGTGCGGCAGATGTGTCGATCCCGGCGGTGCCCCTGTCGCTCCACTTCGCTTGAACCAGGATAAGTTCTGGTCCGGAGTCGCCGAACGCGATGGCGTCAATACCGAAGTCGTCTCGACCGTCGATCACCGATGCTGCCGCAGTCTTGTCGTCGCAATCGGTCATCCGGCGCACGGCAAGCGCCGCCAAAGACCGTGTCAGCGTGTGCTGTTCGGCCTGATCTGGGCGGACGTCCGAAACATCGATGAGTCCGGCAAACTCGCGTAGAAGCGCACGCCTTACGTGATTGACCTGAGTTCGCTGGTGATTGTGGTCGTCAGAGCGAGCGCCCATGTCCCCATCCTCTCGGCATCAGTCGGCGCCGAGCCAGTTCCGCTCGTAGCACGTGATCATCGACGATCTGCGTTCTTACGTTACGAGTTCAGTCGGCAGACTCTCGACGTCTGACACCGTAGCGTACTGACGCAACTACGTAGGGTGTGGGCACGTCGATTCGCGTGGAACCAATCCCGAACGCCCGGACAGGGACGTTCAATCTTGCCGCCGCCAGTCGGTCAAATCCATTGCCCGATTGCAGAACGTTGGACCGCAGGCTCGGACTGCCTTGCGTCTCTCGAAACGAGACGAGCTCAACCCCGGTGGGCGGTCGCGCGGACGGGGTCGGACATGGCGGTGAAGGCGGTGGCGAACAGGGTGTGGGCTTGGCGGGTGCGCGGGTGGGGGCGGGCGGCGGCGAGGAAGCGCTCGGAGAGGTCGGCGATCTCCGTGCGGGTGCGGCCGCCGTGGCTGCCGAAGTACTCCCAGCGGGCGTGGAGTTCCGCCCCGCGCGGGGTTTTGCCGCGGCGCGGTGCTGGGCGGCGAGGCGGGCGCAGGCGCGGAGGTGGGCGTAGGGGACCAGGGCTATGCGGGGGTCGCCCGAGCCCGCTGCGCGGGCGGTGGTTCGGGCGAAGTCGAGGCCCTGTTCGGGGGTCATCAGGTCGATCCTGGTGCGGTGCGCGGAGAACAGGCGCGGCGCGCGGCGGATTGCCTTCTCCCACGGGGAATCGCGTTCGGCTGGAGTCAGGACGGCCGCGGGGAACTGGAGGAGGTCGTGGGGGACCGGGTCGGTGTCGAGGAGGTCGGCCGCCTGGTTGAGGGGCCCACGGCGCGGCGGAGGTAGGCGTGGGTCATGCGGGCGGCGTCGGCGTCCCGGGCGCCTTCCGCTATGACGCGCGCTTCGCGGACGGCGACGGCGCCCGCGAGGAGGGACAGCTCGGGGTCGACGTCGTCCATGGCGAGCCCGAGGATCTGCCTGCCGGAGCCGATCAGCTCCTCGGAGAGCACTTCCACGCGCAGGGAGCGGACTTCCGGGTCGTCGCGGGCGTCGGCGAGGACGGTGCGGGCCGGGGTGAGGTCGTGCTCGGCCAGGTCGGCCAGGGCCGCGGTGAGGGCGGGGTCGTGCCAGTCCTTCACAGGTACTTCGCTGCCGCTCGGTGGTAGGCGGTCTCGCCGCCGACGTAGTCCCACGGGTGGCCGACGTGGTCGTGCATCGCCCGCAGGTGGGGGCCAGCGTGGGCGTCGCCGATGGCGGCGAAGACGGCGGCGAAGGCGTTGTGGGCCCACACGGTCTGGGGGAGCGCGCGGGTGCCGGTCAGGAGTTTGGCGGAGGCGTCGGACAGTTCCGCGCGGACGGGCTTGGCGTACTTCGCGACGGTGGTCTCCCGGTGGGTCGCGCCCTCGAACTGGGCCTCGGCGAGGATGGCCGTCGTCGGGTGGCCGTCGGGGGCGGTGGAGACGGCCTGGCGGGCGAAGGCGAGCATGTCGGCCTCGTCGCCGCCCCACGCCGGGGTGAGGGTGGTGAGCCTGCGCTTGACCGCGACGGTCAGCGTCGGGCACCGGCTGGTGACCTCCGCCCACAGCTCGTCCTGCACGGACCGGTCGAAGCGCAGGCCGCGGGCGACGGGCTCGAGTTCGGCCCACGGCACCGGGTCCTCGGGCAGCAGCCGGGCCGACGCGCGCAGCGGCGCGATCGCCTGCGCGAGGTGGCCGCGGAACAGCCGGGCGCGGCTCGGGCCGGGGTGGTGCCGCGGATCGCCCACGCCTCGCGGACGAACACCGCGCCGCTGAGCAGGAGCAGGTCGGGGTCGCCCGCGCCCGCGATGGTGGCGATCTCGTCGCCGAAGCCGAGCAGCGCCTTGGCGAGCTCGCCGACCCGGAACGCCCGGATCTCGGGTTCGGCGCGGCACTCGGCGAGCACGGTGCGGGCGGCGCCCAGCCTGCCGTCCTCGGCCTCGGCGAGCGCCGCGTCGAGGACGGCGTCCGGCCAGCTCCGGCCCCTCGTCACCGTGCGGCGCCTCCTGCGCAACCACCCCATGGCGGGGCACGGTACAGATCAGCTCGCGGCGCCCCGGCGGGCGGCCCACACTGGGGAACCGGAGGTGGTAGGAGATGAACCGCCAGTCCTGGGCCATCGAACTCAACTTCGAGGAAGACGAGAACCGCACCGCCTGCACCGCCACCCTGAGCGGGTCCGGCGCACCGCGGATCGCGGGCCACGGCTACTCCCGGCGCAACCCCGACGACGAGCCGGACGCCCGCATCGGCGAGGAGGTCGCGGCCGCCCGCGCCTGCTCCAACCTCGCCCACGAGCTGCTGGAAGCCGCCGCGACCCGCATCGAGTCGCACACCCACCGGCCCGCGCACCTCAACGCGTAGCCACCAGCCGCGCGTACCTCGTCCCCGCGACGAGCAGGACCAGCCCGGCCGCGATGAACACCGCGACCCGCGCGATCCCGTCGAGCGCGGCGAGGTCGAACAGCACGAGCTTGCCCACCGCGGCGGCGACCAGCACCAGCCCGCTCACCCGCAGCGGCACGCTCGCGATCCCCTTCGCCAGCAGCACCAGCGCCGCGACGGTCCACGAGACGGTCACCAGCACGTGCCCGGTGAGGAAACCGGTGTAGCCCGGCACGACCAGCAACGTCGCGGTGAGGACGAACGCCGCGGCGCCGTACAACGCCGTGCCGCCCGCGATGAGCCACGGCGTCAGCCCAGCCGACGGCGGCGGCAGCGCCCCGCGCGGGACGCGGCCCACGGCACCGCGACGGCGACCGCCAGCAGCAGCCCCGCGACCAGCACCGACCCCGCGGGCGGCGCGCCGTGGAAGTCGGAGATGAGGTGCGGCGGGAGGTCGAGCGGCAACGCCCGCATCGCCCCGAGCACCCCGAACCCGAGCCCACCCGCGAGCGCGAACCGGTCCTCCGTCCGCCACGCGACGGCGGCGAGGAGGAGCCCTCGGCGAGCAGCACGCTGGTCATCACCGCCCCGTCGAAGTGGAGCGCGGTGGCCTCGGCCGCGGCGACCATCCCCGCGACACCCGCCAGCGGCTGCCGTGCGACCACCCAGACCCCGAGCAGGACTACGGCGGCGCCCGCGGCGAGCAGCGCACCCGCAGGCTCGGGAAGGAACACGGCAGCGGCGAGCGTCGGGATGACGGCGACGGCCAGCGTGATCGGCGACCCCCGCAACCCGAGGACGACCCCGACGACCCCGGTGGCGACAGCCGCCGCGGTGTTGTCCCACCTCCCCGGCTCCGCGATGACGAGCGTCGACGCGACCGACGCGATCACCGGCGGAACGCGCGCGGCGAGCGCCGTACTGGCCCAGTCGATCGGCGCCGTCGCGATGGAAACGAGCAGGAGGAACGCGACGAGAACCGGATCGGGCCCATCGGTGATGACGGGCGCGAACACCGCGCACCCCACGATGACCCCGGTCCCGAGCGCTTCGGAGTCCCAACGCTTGGCGAGCCACACCCCGCCCATGGCGACGACGAACCCGGTGGCGAGCCCCGCGGCGGTGGGCAGGAATCCGTAGAGGACGGTGGCGGCGACCGCGTCCAGGTAGAGCACGGCGATCCCGGTCGCAGCGAGCGCGAAGGCCCCCGTGCGGGCAGCGGGGCTGCGGTGGAGCCGCAGCCCGACCCCGACGAGCCCGAGCCCGAACGCGGCGCCGACGAGGATGCGCGGCATCGGCCCGAGCCAACCCCGCTGAATGGCGAGGACGAGGAGCAGAACGACACCGACGAGCGTGACGGCCCCGCCGATCCAGGCGAGGAGGCGACTACCGACGCCTTCCTTGCTGAGCATCTCGGCGAGGGTGGGGCGCGCGGGTGGGGGCGGGGGGATGGGGGCTTGGGGGTAGGGGGTCCAGGGGGAGGGGAGTTCGGGTCGGTGGGGGTGGGGGTCCAGTGGGGCGGGGTGGAGCCGGTGCTGCTGGCGGCGGCTGCCCAGGTGGGCGGGGTGGTGGAGCCGGTGCTGCTGGCGGCGGCTGCCCAGGTCGGCGGGGTGGTGGAGCCGGTGCTGCTGGCGGCGGCTGCCCAGGTCGGCGGGGTGGTGGAGCCGGTGCCGGGGGCGGTGGTTGCCCAGTTGGGAGGGGTTTCGGAGCCGCTGCCGGGGGCGGTGGAGCTGGTGTTGCCAGGTGCGGCAGTCGCCCAGTTGGGAGGGATCTCGGAGCCGCCGCTGCCGGGGGCGGGGCTGCCCGGGGTCGTGGAGGCGGCGGTGGCGTCGGCCTGGGTGCCCGGGATCGTGTTTGCCCGGTGGGGAGGCGTGGCCGGGTCGGCCGGGGTGCCGCCCTCTGTGGTGCTTGCCGAGGCGGAGGGGGTGGCGGGATCGGTCGTGCCGCCCAGGGTGGTGCTTGCCCAGGTGGACGGGTCGAGGCTGCCTGCTTGGGGCGGGTTGCCCTCGAGCGCGGTCGGGTGGGGTGGGGCGGGTAAGTGGTCGAGGGCGGGGTGCAGGGCTCGGAGTTCGACGCTGACCTGGGTCAGGCGGTGGCCCAGGTCGTCTACCTCCTGGGCGAGGCGGAGCAGCGCGTCTGTCATGGGGACAGGGTCCGGGTTTCCGGGCCGTTGGAGATGCGTAGCACTACTCAAAGGTCGATAACGATCGGCGTGCCGGGGAGTCCCGGCACGCCGATCGGGGCTACCTGGGGGTTGTCCAGCGTTGGTTCGGGCCGCCGTGGCAGTGCCAGATGAGGAGGCGGGTGCCCGCCGCGGAGGAGCCGCCCTCCGCGTCCAGGCACATCCCCGACGTCGGGTTGCGGAGGGTGCCGTCGGGGTGGGCTCGCCACTTCTGGGCGGCGCTGTCGTTGCACTCCCAGATCTGGACCGGGGTGCCCGCGGTGACGCCGCCGTTGCGGATGTCGAGGCACTTGTTCAGGGCTCGGACGGCGGTGTCGTCGTAGAAGGACCAGGTTTGGGCGGGGGTTCCGTTGCACGAGTAGAGCTGGACCTGCGTCCCGTCCGACGAGTTGCCCGCGGTGATGTCCAGGCACATGCCGCCCACGCCCGTCACCGCGCCGACCGGCACGGCGGGCAGGGAGTCGCGGACCTTGGTCGCCACCGCGTAGGGATCACCGGCGGGCTGCAGGGGATACGCCTTGGTCGAGCGGTTCCAGGCGTCCTCGACGGCGAACCAGTCGATCGACGCGGGGGCGGTGCCGGTGGACAGTGCGGTGTCCAACGAGTCGAAGTACTTGGTCCAGCGCATGAGGTGGAAGTCCGCCGTCAGGCCTGCGAGTTCGCGGGCGGCGTAGTCGTGGAGGCCGCCCGCGTCGCTGCCGGAGCGGTGGCCCCACGTGGTGATGATCGAGCGGGCGTCGAACTCCATGCCCCACGGTTTCGCGGCCGCGAGCCACGGGCCCAGCAGGTACCGGGAGTCCGTCGCCAGCAGCGAATCCAGCAGGGCCATGTCCGACTTCCACCGGGCCGTCAGCGTCCGGAAGCGGGCGAGGTCCTTGGCGCCGTACGCCTCCTGGATCTGCGGGAGGAGCGCTCGGCTGCGGTTGGTCAGGGCTTGCCGGGCCAGGGTCACCACGTCGTACCGGTGGGCGTCCGTGTCGCGTTGGGGCATGCGCAGCAACGCCGACAAAGCCGACTGCACGGTCGACGGGTCGTAGCGCAGCGACGGCGGGGACCACGCCGCGGACGTGCGGACGGTCAGGCTCGGGCGGGCGGTGAACAGGCTGTCCTGGGACTCGCTCCACGTGCCCGCGCCCGTCGAGTACGGGCGCGGCGCAGCGCCTCCCAAGCGGCGGCGGCGTCCGCGGACGCGACGCCGTACCGGGAGCGGGCGAAGTCGGCGAACCATGCCCGCTGGTCGATCGGTCCCGGGTGCCATGCCAGCTCCGCAGCCAGCTCGAACGCCGCGGGGTCGGTGCCGGTGCCCTCCGGCAGGTACGCGACGCCGCGCAGGGCGCTGCCGGGCTTGGTGCGCCACTGGTGGAACCGCGACGACCACACCGCCGTGTTCGCGCCGATCGTCGTGTGGCCGCCGAAGTTCGGGATGGTGCCGAACGCGTACGGCGTGCCCTTCCACGCGGCTTCGCGGTCGAGGCCGTTGTAGCGGTCGCTGAGGCCGTCGAGGACCAGCATGCGGTCGTGCGGGACCGCGTCGATGATCTCCGCGCGCGGGTTGCCGAGCCAGCCCAGCAGCACCCAGGTCGCGCCGGGGGCCGCCGCGTCGAGGGCGGTCAGGACGCCGCGCGCCGCGTCGCCGACCGGGACCGTCCCCGGCCGCCCGCCCTCGTGCAGCAGGTCCATCTTGTACATGGTCGACGCGCCGAGCAGGCGCCGCTGGTGCCGGTAGTACGACTCCGCGACCGCGGCGAACACCGGGCTCGTCGGGGCGAGCCAGTCCGGGCGCTTGAAGCCGACCCAGTCGCCCTGCGGCACCACCGACGCGCCCGGGTTCCGGGTCGCGAAGCCGTCGGGCACGGTGCCGAAGTAGCCGGGCAGCACCGGGGTCATGCCCAGCTCGTGCAGCCGGTCGACGACCTGCCTGCCCAGCGCGGCCCGCGCGGCGATCAGCTCGTCGGTGACCGGTCCCGCGAAGCCGGACATGTTCTGCAGCAGCCACCACGGCTGGTGCGCGGGACCGGGGATCCACGACCGCAGCTCGGCCGCGGTGTAGCCGAACTCCTGGAAAGCGGCGTAGTACGGGGCTTCCGCGCCCATCTGCACGAAGACCTCGTTGAAGCCGTGCAGCGCCAGGATGTCGATCTGCCGCTGGAACGCCGTCCAGTCGCGGTAGGCGCCCGAGTAGCCGTCATCGGTGTCGTTGAGCGCGAACCGGTGCGGCACCACGGCGTCCTGGCGGAACGGGACGGGCGCGGGTAGGACGGCGGGCAGCCGGGACAGGCTGTCGCCGGGCCAGGAGATGTCGACCCCGGCCTTCTTCAGGTACCAGCCGACGCCCGTCAGCAGGACGGCCGGGCTGGTGCCCTCGACGGTGATCCGCCCCGCCTGACCGGACACGGCGAAGTAGTCGCCGCTGGTCGGACGGGGGCGGGTCAGGAACGCGAACTGCCCGGCGTGGCCGGGGACGAGCCGGGCCAGGGCCTGTTCGGCGGGCCGCGCGTCGAACGACTGCGCGGCGGCGGACGGGGGTGCGAGCAAGCCGAGCGCGAGCAGGGCGCTCAGCCCGAGGGCGAGCGGGCGCTTCCGCATGGGGACCTCGATGCAGGGAGAGTTATTAACGAACCGTTCGATACTATGAAGTGATGCGCGTCACGGGTCAAGGGTTCCGCTACCGTTCCGCCATGCCGGGGGACAAGCAGGTCGCGACCGGGCCGCACGTGCTGCGCCGCATCAACGCGATCGCCGTGCTGAACGCCCTGCGCGGCAAGGCCAGCGCCACCGTGTCCGAACTCGCGGGCGAGACCGGGCTGTCCCGGCCCGCCGTGACCCGCGCGCTGACCGCGCTCACCGGGCCGGGCATCGTCGAGCAGCGCGCCAGCGACGGCGGCGGCCTCGGCAGGCCCGCCGCCCGCGCCCGGTTCCGCGCCGAGCTGGGCCACGTCGCCGGGATCGACGTCGGCCCGCACAACGTCCGCGTGCTCGTCGCCGACCTGGACGGGACCGTCCTGGCCACCCGGGGCGCGCAGGCCCCGCCCGGCGTCACCGGAGCCGAACTGCTGACCCTGCTGCACGCCACCCTCGCCGACGCCGCCCGCGCCGCGGGGTCGAGCCGACCGACCTGTGGGCCGTCGGCGCGGGCACCCCGGCATCGTCGACCGCGACCGCGCCGAGGTCGTGCTGGCGCCGTCCATCCCCGGCTGGGCGGGCCTGCCCGCGCTCGCCCGGCTCACCGACGACCTCGGCTGCCCGGTCCTGCTGGACAACGACGTCAACCTGGCCGTCCTCGCCGAGCGCTGGCGCGGCGAGGCCGCCGACAACCTCGTGTTCGTCCAGTGGGGCGAGCGGATCGGCTCCGGCATCGTGATCGACGGCAAGCCGTACCGGGGCGCGTCGGCCGCAGCGGGCGAACTCGGCTTCGTCGACCTGGTCACCCCGATCGGCGAGCGCCCCCAACCGCCCTCCGACGGGCTCGGCGCGTTCGAGCGGCTCGTCGGCGCCCGCGCGATCCACGCCCTGGCCGCGGAAGCGGTCGGCGCCGACCTGGTCGCCGACGGCCTCGCCCCGCTGTTCGCCGCCGCCGAGGCGGGCGACCCGGCCGCCGCGGCGTGGTCGACACCGTCGCCGCCCGCTTCGCCCGCGGCCTCGCCGTCCAGCTGCTCGTCCTCGACCCCGGCCGCGTCGTCATCGGCGGCGGCCTGTCCCGGGCGGGCGACGTCCTCATCGACGCCGTGCGCGGGCACCTGCGCGACCTCGTCCTGGTCCCCGTCGACGTGCGGGTCTCGGCCCTGGCGGACACCGGCGTCGCGCTCGGCGCGGTCCGCATGGCTCTCGACGCCGCGGAATCCCGGCTGCTCGCGATGCTGTGAAAACGACGAACGCCCAGATCGTTGACCACGACCTGGGCGTTCGTTGTGCGCCGCCAGGGACTCGAACCCCGAACCCGCTGGTTAAGAGCCAGCTGCTCTGCCAGTTGAGCTAGCGGCGCTCGACCTGACGGGGAGAAATCTAGCAAGCGGGTGAACGGGCGGGGACGGCGGGGTCCGGAAACGACGAACGCCCAGGTCGTTGACCACGACCTGGGCGTTCGTTGTGCGCCGCCAGGGACTCGAACCCCGAACCCGCTGGTTAAGAGCCAGCTGCTCTGCCAGTTGAGCTAGCGGCGCTCGGCTGACGGCAGAAAAGTTAGCACAGGGCGGCGATCGGGAAGAAATCCGGGGTCCGGTGCAACCCCACCACCCGCCCAGGCGTCATCCCCTCGTACGGCACACTGTTCACACAGGTCAGAGTGAGGAAAGTGGGGGATCATGCGGGCTGGGGTCGCGGTGCTCGCCGCGGTGCTCGTGGGGGTGGCGGGGTGCACGTCCGCGCCGGAGTCGCAGGGGCCGCGGGCACGGCGCCCGCCGAGCAGACCACGACGACGACCACGAAGCCGCCGGAGCCGTTCAGCCTCGCGCTCACGCCGAAGGACAAGGCCGCTGAGGTCGAGCCGGGCCAGCCGGTGACGGTCCAGGTCAGCGGCGGTGTGCTGACCGACGTGAAGGTCACCAACGAGGCGGGCAAGGTGGTCAAGGGCGCGCTGTCGACCGACGGCCGCACCTGGACCTCCGCCGAGCCCCTCGGCTACGGCAAGACCTACGTGACGAAGGCGACCGGCAAGGACGCCGAGGGCAAGCCGACCACGTCCACCGCGACGTTCACCACCGCGCAGCCCGCGCGCACCTCGACGCTGTCGATGAACCCGCTCGACGGGCAGACCGTCGGCGTCGGGCAGCCGCTCGCGTTCTACTTCAGCACCAACATCCGCGACAAGGCCGCCGCGGAGAAGGCCCTCAAGATCACCGCGCAGCCCGCGACCGAGGGCGCGTTCTACTGGTTCGACGACAGCACGGTCATGTGGCGGCCCAAGGACTACTGGAAGTCCGGCACGAAGGTCACCATCGACGCCCGCATCTACGGCAAGCACTTCGGCAACGGCACCTTCGGCGCCGAGGACCGCAAGGCCGTCATCACCATCGGCGACGCGGTCGTGATGAAGGCCGACGGCAAGTCGCACAAGATGACCGTGACCATCAACGGCAAGGTCGCCAAGACCATCCCGATCTCGATGGGCAAGCCCGGCCACGAGACCCCGGTCGGCACCTACGTCGTGATGAGCGAGCACACGAACTACACGATGGACTCCTCGACCTACGGCGTCCCTACCGACGCCGCGGAGGGCTACCGCACCACCGTCGAGGTCGCGACCCGCATGTCGAACAGCGGGATCTTCTACCACCCGCTCCCTGGTCGGTCGGCGACCAGGGCAGGCGCAACGTCAGCCACGGGTGCCTGAACGTCTCCACGGAGAACGCGCGGTGGCTGCAGAAGATCTCGCAGAAGGGCGACGTGATCACCGTCTCGAACTCCGGCGGCCCGAAGCTCGACGTCTGGGACGGGCTCGGCGTCTGGCAGGTGCCGTGGGGCACCTGGAAGAAGGGCGGCGCCCGCTAGGGGCGGAAAAGGGCCCCCGGCCGGGACAGCCGGGGGCCCGCCTACCGAACCGGCCTACGGCAGGGCGCCGGTGTACTGCTGGATCCAGCTCTTGAACACGGGCACGTCACCGTAGATCGACGGCGCCACGGCGCAGGTCGACCCGCCGCCGGAGCGGCTGGTGGCGCCGATGAGCTCCCACGTGCCGCCCACGGACTTGATCTGCGGGCCGCCCGAGTCGCCGTAGCAGGCGCCCGAGTTGTTGTTCGGGTTGTCGGTGCAGATCTCGACCGAGCCGAGGATGCCGGAGCACTCGTAGTCGTTGACGATCGAGGTGTTCAGCTCCTGCAGGGTGATCGGCGCGCCGCAGCCGCCGCGGACCGGGCAGGTCTGGCCCCAGCCGATGATGCGGCTCGGGGTGCCGACCGGGCCGGAGGTGTCGGCGATCCGGATCGGCGCCTGCGTCACGCTGGTGCTGAGCTGCACCAGCGCGATGTCGTACGGGCCGCGGTACTGCGGGTGGATGATGATGCGCGAGGCGCGCGCCACCGTGCCGCCGCTGGTGCGGTTGGTCGTGCCGATGCGGGCCTGCGTGCTGCTGGGCGAGCGGCCCTGCACGCAGTGCGCGGCCGTGACGACCCAGTTGGACTTGATCAGCGAGCCACCGCAGAAGTGGCCGCCGGACGTGGACTGCAGCGAAACCATGAAGCTGTAGACCTGGGTGGCGGGCTGGCCACCGACGATCAGGGTGCCCATCTCGCCGTCGCTCGACGGCGGCGCAGCGGTGGCCGCCGTCGGCGTCACCACGGCGGCCGCCGCGGCGACCAGGCCCACCAGCAGGGTGCGAACCTTCATAGTCGGGACTCTCCTTCCACCGCCGGGGCCCTCGACCCGGCGATGGGTCGGACGTTAGGAGGTCCGCGCGGCCCCGGACACCCACCGACGGGCGTCCCCAGTTGCCAGTCAATGTTTCACCGGAAGTGGGAACGGGTTGTTGCCTGGTCTACGGCCCGTGACCGGTCCTGCGCCCGCGGTGAGCGGATGTTTCCCAGATAACGGCGAAGGCCGACCCGCGTCAGCGGATCGGCCTCCTACTGGGGTGAGTGACGGGACTTGAACCCGCGACATCCTGGACCACAACCAGGTGCTCTACCGGCTGAGCTACACCCACCACGGCACGGCGAACCGTGCGGGAGACATCGTAGCGTGCCCGGGGAAGGGGTCACGCCGGGGGTTGACGAGGAGCGTGTCGGCGACCGCCTTGGCCTCGTCGCTGGTCGGACCGGGGTGCGGGACGAAGACGGTCCCCCGGTAGTAGCGCAGTTCGCGGATGGACTCCTGGATGTCGGCGAGCGCGCGGTGGGCGAGGCCCTTGTCGGGCTGGGCGTAGTAGACCCGCGGGTACCAGCGGCGCGCCAGCTCCTTGATCGACGACACGTCCACCATGCGGTAGTGCAGGTGCGCGTCGAGGGCGGGCATGTCCCGGCTGATGAAGCCGCGGTCGGTCGCGATCGAGTTGCCGCACAGGGGCGCGGTGCGGACCTCGGGGACGTACTGCCGGACGTACTCCAGGACCTTCTGCTCCGCGTCGGCGACGGTCAGGGTGGAGGCGCGGACCTCGTCGGTCAGGCCGGAGCGGCCGTGCATCTCCGCGACCACGTCGGGCATGCCCGCGAGCGCCTCGTCGGAGGCGTGGATGACCAGGTCGACGCCGTCGCCGAGCACGTTCAGCTCGGAGTCGGTGACCAGGGCGGCGATCTCGATCAGGGCGTCGCGGCCGAGGTCGAGGCCGGTCATCTCGCAGTCGATCCATACCAGGCGGTCCGTCACCCGACGTAGCTTAGCCGCACCGGTCCGCGCTGCTCTCGCGCTGCGGATGTGTCGCACCGGATCTACGCTCCCGCTGGTCGCAGGCTCCCCAGCGAGGAGGCAACGAGGATGAGCAGCGCTCAGGACATCGCCGCGGGATACGCCACCGAGGGAGCGGCGATCGAGCTGGGGAGCGTCGTGCTGGACGGGAAGGCCGACCCGGGCGCCGCGGTGCGCATCCCGCTGTCGATGGTCAACCGGCACGGCCTGGTCGCGGGCGCGACCGGCACCGGCAAGACCAAGACGCTGCAGGGCTTGGCCGAGCAGCTCTCCGCGCACGGCGTGCCCGTCGTCATGGCCGACGTGAAGGGCGACCTCTCCGGGCTGTCGCAGGCGGGCGCGGCCAACGACAAGATCACCGCGCGGGCCGCGGACACCGGGGACACCTGGGAGCCGACCGCGTTCCCCGTGCAGTTCCTGTCCCTCGGCACGGCCGGGATCGGCGTGCCCGTGCGGGCGACGGTCACCGGGTTCGGGCCGCTGCTGCTGTCCAAGGTGCTCGGTCTCAACGACACGCAGGAGTCGACGCTCGGCCTGATCTTCCACTGGGCGGACCAGAAGGGCCTGCCGCTGCTCGACACCAAGGACCTGCGCGCGGTCATCACCCACCTCACCAGCGACGAGGGCAAGGCCGACCTCAAGGGCATCGGCGGGGTGTCCAGCGCCACCGCGGGCGTCATCCTGCGCGCGCTGGCCAACCTGGAGTCCCGCGGCGGCGAGGACTTCTTCGGCGAGCCCGAACTGGAGATCGCCGACCTGATGCGGGTCGACGGCGGGCGCGGCGTGGTGAGCCTGCTCGAACTCGGCAACGTCCAGGCGGACCCGGCGCTGTTCTCCACCTTCCTCATGTGGCTGCTGGCCGAGCTGTTCGAGGAGCTGCCCGAGGAGGGCGACCTCGACAAGCCCAAGCTGGTCTTCTTCTTCGACGAGGCGCACCTGCTGTTCGCCGACGCGTCCAAGGCGTTCCTGGAGCGCATCGAGCAGACGGTGAAGCTCATCCGCTCCAAGGGCGTCGGTGTGTTCTTCTGCACCCAGCTCCCCACCGACGTGCCCAACGAGGTCCTCTCGCAGCTCGGCGCGCGCGTCCAGCACGCGCTGCGGGCGTTCACCCCCGACGACCAGAAGGCGCTCGCCAAGACGGTCAAGACGTACCCCACGACGGAGCACTACAAGCTCGACGAGGCGCTGACCGCGCTCGGCACGGGTGAGGCGATCGTCACGGTCCTGTCCGAGCGGGGCGCCCCGACGCCGGTCGCCTGGACCCGGCTGCGCGCGCCGCGGTCGCTGATGGACACCATCGGCGAGGACGCGGTCAAGCAGGCCGCCGCGGCGTCCCCGCTGCACGCCAAGTACGCCCAGACCGTCGACCGGGAATCGGCGTACGAGCGGATGGCCGCCAAGGTCGCGCCGCCCGCGCCGACCCCCGAGCAGGCCCCGCCGCCGCCCCCGCCGCAGCAGCAGGCGGACGAGCCGGGGTTCTTCGAGAAGGTCATGGGCAACAGCGCGGTCAAGCAGTTCCTGCGCTCCGCGGCGGGCGCGCTGGGCCGCGAGATCACCCGCGGGGTGTTCGGCACGCGCAGGCGGAGGTAGGCCAGTCGGGGTAGCCCGGTTGGCGGGTTGGCCGCGCATGGATCACGCTTGCGGGCATGGGCAAGGACGTCGAGCAGACCGAGTTCACCCGGGCGGACCGCCAGCGGTTCCGGCAGAAGGTCCGGCAGTGCCTCGACGTGTTCGCGCGCATGCTGGCCGAGTCGAAGTTCGAGACCGGGCGGCCGATGGCGGGCATGGAGGTCGAGCTGAACCTCGTCGACTCCGGCGGGGAGCCGTCGATGCGCAACGCCGAGGTGCTGGACGCGATCGCGGACCCCGCGTTCGTGCCGGAGCTGGGGCAGTTCAACATCGAGATCAACGTGCCGCCGCAGCGGCTGGACCCGACCGGGCTGACCGCGTTCGAGAAGAAGGTGCGCGACGACCTCAACGCCGCCGAGGCGAAGGCCGCGGGCGTCGGGGCGCACATCGCGATGGTCGGCATCCTGCCGACGCTGCGCCGCGAGCACACCTCCGCGGCGGCGCTGTCGGAGAACCCGCGCTACCGGATGCTCGACCAGCAGGTCTTCGCCGCGCGCGGTGAGGACCTCACCATCGCGATCGCGGGCGCGGAGCGGCTGGCCACGCAGTCCGAGTCGATCGCGCCCGAGGCCGCGTGCACGAGCGTGCAGTTCCACCTGCAGGTCGCCCCGGACGACTTCGCGCGGTTCTGGAACGCCAGCCAGGTCATCGCGGGACCGCAGGTGGCGCTGGGCGCGAACGCGCCGTACCTGTTCGGCAAGCAGCTGTGGGCCGAGACCCGGATCGCGTTGTTCGAGCAGGCCACCGACACCCGCCCGGACGAGCTGAAGGCGCAGGGCGTGCGGCCGAGGGTGTGGTTCGGCGACCGGTGGATCACGTCGATCTTCGACCTGTTCGAGGAGAACGTGCAGTACTTCCCGGCGCTGCTGCCGGTGTCCTCCGACGAGGACCCGGCCGAGGTGCTCGCCCGCGGCGACGTGCCCGCGCTGTCCGAGCTGCGGCTGCACAACGGCACGATCTACCGCTGGAACCGGCCGATCTACGACGTCGTCAAGGGCAGGCCGCACCTGCGGGTGGAGAACCGGGTGCTGCCCGCGGGGCCGTCGGTGATCGACGTGATGGCCAACGGCGCGTTCTACTTCGGCCTGGTGCGGGCGCTCGCCGACCACGACCGTCCGGTGTGGACGCAGATGAGCTTCGCCGCCGCGGAGGACAACTTCCACGCCGCGGCCCGCAACGGCATCGACTGCCGCGTGTACTGGCCCGGGGTGGGCGAGGTCCCGCTGACCGAGCTGGTGCTGCGCCGCCTGCTGCCGTTGGCCCACGAGGGTCTCGACGCGTGGGGTGTGGCCTCCGACGACCGGGACCGGCTGCTGGGCGTCGTCGAGCAGCGCTGCCTGACCGGCCGCAACGGCGCGACCTGGCAGGTGGCTACCGTGCGGGCGCTGGAGGAGTCGACGTCGATGGACCGGTCCGAGGCGCTGGCCGAGATGACCCGCCGCTACCTGGACCTGATGCACCGGAACCTCCCGGTGCACGAGTGGCCGCTCTGACCAGGAACGGCGCCAGCAGCCCGGGCACGGCCTCGTCGGCCAGCCGGACGCCGTCGGACGCGCCGACGTCGACCACGGCGTAGTGGCCGCTGCCCGCCGCGGTGATCGCGGTGAGCGTGACCAGACCCGCGCGGCGCTGGAACGGCGACTGGTCGACGCGCCAGCCGATGACCCCGGTCCGCTGGAGCGCGACCGTGCGCCGGTCCAGCGAGCCGGAGCGGGTGACCAGGTGGCGGTCGGTCAGCGCGTGGCCGAGGTTGCGGTACCGGTCGAGTCCGATGAGGACGGACACCGGGATGAGCGCGGCCGCGGCGATCCAGGGCGCGGCGGGCCAGTCCGCGGTGGCGTCGAGGACGGCGAAGACGGCGGTCAGCACGACCGGCCCGACGACGGCGCGGACGACCCGGCGCCCGCGCGCGGCGGCGGGGTGGCGGGTCAGCGGGGTCGTGGTGGGCGTCTCGGGCAGCCGCAGGACGTCGGCGGCGACCCGGTGGGACTCGCCGCGGGTGACGGCGGCACGAGCAGGCTGCTCGACGCCTGCCGCAGGCCCAGCCCGGTGGTCACCGCGTTGAGCCGCGCGCCGCGCCCGCGCGCAGCAGCAGCGGCTCGTGCAGGGCGACCCCGCGCAACCGCTGCTCCTCGATGGACACCGACCGCGTCGTCAGCAGGCCGCGCCGCACGCGGAGGGTGTCGTCGGCGTGGCGGGTGAGGCGGAAACCGTGGTTCTGCAGGGAGTACGTCAGCAGGGAGGCGGCGGTCGACAGCACGAGGACGGCCGCGGCGGCGGTCAGCAGGACGGCGGCCAGCGGCTGCCCGGTGATCCACGACGCGATCCCGCGCAGGGCGGCGACCTCGGAGAACTCGACGTCCAGCTCGTTGACCAGGTTCATCGCGAAGCCGACGGTGACCGCGATCCCGACGAGCCCGGACAGGGAGAGCGGGGCGTAGCGGTACCAGCGGCGGTCGAGCCGGGTGATCACGGTCTCGGTGTCCCGCTCGACCTCCTGCTCGCCGTCCTGCTCGACGGGCTTCTGGCGCAGCAGGAACACCTCCCGCAGCCGCTCGGCCTCCGCGGTGGTGACCGCGTCGAGCGCGACCCCCTCGCCCGCCTGCCGCTCCTGCTGCCCGGTCCCGACGCGCACCGCGGACAGCCCGAACAGCCGGTGCCCGAGCTTCGCGGTCAGGTCGACGGTGCGGATGCGGTCGCGCGGGATCGCCTTGCGCTGCCGGAAGACCACGCCGGTGTGCAGCTCGACCTGCGTGTCGGTGATGCGGTACTTCGTGGTCAGCCAGGCGAAGAGGCCGTAGAGGATGATCAGCGCGACCGTGCCGACACCCGCGACGACCCGCCACGTCTCGACGTTGCCGAGGAAGACGAGCGCGAACAGCAGCGGCAGCAGCCCGATCAACTCGTTGAGCGGCTTGACCACGATCATCCGCGGGTCCAGCCGCCCCCACTCCGACGGCGGCTCCACGACCGGCGGCGCGACGGGCAGGCTCACGTCGCGTCCCCGGGCACGACCTGCGTCGTCGCGGCCAACTCGTCGACGATCCGCGCCGCCACGTCCGCGTCCAACCCCTCGATCTTGACCGGCCCCGCCGCCGACGCCGTGGTCACGGTCACCGTCGCGAGCCCCAACGCCTGCTGCAACGGCCCCCGCGCCGTGTCGACCGTCTGGATCCGCGAAACGGGCGCCAACCGCCACTCCTGGTTCACCCACCCCGCCCGCGTGAACACGGCCTCCGGCGTCGTCTCCCACCGGTGCACCCGGTACCGCCACGTCGGCATGACCGCGACGTGCACCACCGCGACCGCCCCGAGCACGGCGAGCACCACCCCCTGCCACGCGAAACCGGCGAGGGCGTACCAGATCCCGAGCCCGCCGAGCACCACCACCCACCCGACGCCCGCCCGCAACGTCCAGTGCAGCACCGCCCGCTTGCTCACCAGGTTCGCGGGCGCCCGCAACCGCCACTCACCGTCATCCACCGGTCCAGTCTGCCCCGCCCGGACGTGCGCCGCCGTCAGCCTGCAGGCGGATACCCGATCACCGCGCGGGACGGCGGAGCCTGCGCCACAGCGGGCGGACCACGGCGCTTGCGAAGACGGCGGCTGGGTGTTCGGCGCGGGTGCGGGCTTCCGGGGCGGACTCGGGGCTGAGGCGGTGGCCGAGGTTGAGGACCTGGCGGTGGACCGTCGGGGCGAGGACGCGCAGGAGTTCCAGGGCGAGGCCCTCCGGGCGTTGGACGACCTCCGCCGTGCCCTCCAGCGCCTCCACCACCATGCGGGCGGCGGTGTCCGGGGAGAACGCGGGGACGCCCCGGTACGCGTCCGTTGCCTTGATCATCGGGGTGCGGACCAGGGGCATGCGGACGGAGCAGAAGGTGACGCCGTCGGCCAGGAGTTCGCGGCCGCGGCGCGGCCGAAGTGTTCCAGGGCGCCCTTGGAGGCCAGGTAGGCGGCGAAGCGGGGGTGTCGGACTGCAGGCCCATCGTCGTGACGTTGACGATGCGGCCGAAGCCGCGGGCGCGCATGCCCGGCAGCAGGCCGAGGGTGAGGCGCAGCGGGGCGAAGTAGTTCAGGGCCATCGTGCGCTCGTAGTCGTGCAGGCGGTCGACCGACAGGTGGACGGATCGGCGGATGGAGCGGCCCGCGTTGTTCACCAGCATGTCGACGCTGCCCAGGTCCTTCACCAGGGCGTCGACGGCGTCGGTGTCGGTGAGGTCGCACGGGTGGGCCGACGCCGACCCGCCCGCCGCGGTGATCGTGTCGGCGACGGCGGCGAGTTCGTCGGCGCGGCGGGCGACCAGCAACACGTGGGCGCCGCGGGCGCCCAGGAGCAGCGCGGTGGCCTTGCCGATGCCGGACGACGCCCCGGTGACCACGACCCGACGACCGCGCAGGCCGCGGCTGGCGCGGTCCGGGTCGAGGTGTTGGGACCAGTACTTGACCAGGCGGTCGGCGTACGCCGACAACGGCGGCAGGGTGACGGCGCCCGCGAGGGCGGTCACGGTGCGGGTGGAGTCGATCACCGCGGGCATGTCCAGGTGCGGGATGACCTCCGCCGGGACGCCTGCCTCCGCGAGCGCGGCGCCCAGGGCCGGGCCGGGGCGCAGGGTGGGCAGGGTGACCGGGAGGGTGGCGGCGATCCGGGGCGCGCCCATCGCGGCGGCGAGGGCGTTGTAGACGTCGGTGTTGGGCTGCCTGCCGTTGTGCGTCAGGTGGTAGGTCGCGCCGGACGGGGCGTCGACGTGCATCAGGTGCGCCATCGCGTCGACGACGTAGTCGACCGGGACGACGTTGGTGGCGCCGAGGTCGGGCAGGACCAGGGGAGCGCGCGGGGGAGCCGGGCGAGGCGGGCGATCGTGGGCAGGAAGTAGTACGGCCCGTCGACCTTGTCCATCTCGCCGGTGCGCGAGTCGCCGACCACCGCGCCCGGGCGGTAGACCCGGTACGGGATGCGGTCCTGCTCGCGGACCAGCTTCTCCGCGGCGAACTTCGTCGCGTGGTACGGCGAGTGGTGGCGCTGGCCGAGGTCGAAGTCGAGTTCGGTGAACCGGCCGCGGTGGTCGCCCGCGACGGCGACCGAGGAGACGTGGTGGAACAGGCGGGCGCCGCGGCGGCGGCGTAGGTGAGGGCGTTGGCGGTGCCGACGACGTTGACCGTCTCGGTGTCCGCGCCGGGGGCGGTGAAGTCGTAGACCGCGCCGAGGTGGACGACGTGGTCGACCGGGGGCAGCAGGTCGAGGCCGAGGCCGGGTTCGCAGAGGTCGCCGACGACGGGCACGACGCGGTCGTCCCACGCGGGCAGCTTGGGCAGGGACCGGGCGCGCACCAGCACGTGGACCGCGGTGCAGTCGGGCCTGGCCAGCAGCCGGTCCACCAGCCTGCGGCCGAGGAATCCTGTCGCGCCCGTGACGAAGTACGTAGCCATCCTGTGCCTCCTCGCACAGGATTCTGCCATTACCTACTCTGAAGTAGGAAGACGCCTGTCGCCGTCGACCGACGCGTCCACCACCGCGTCGCGCAGGGCTGCCCGCAGGCGCCCCACGTCCAGCGGCGAGAAGACCGCGGTCTCGCCCGGCGGAGCGACGAGCACCACCCGGCCCTGGCGCACGAATATCGTGACGTCGCGCCTGCGACCTGCGATGTCGCGGCAGTTGACCGTCCACTCCCGGTGGCTGCTCACCGTGTTCCACCCTCTCCGAACCCCGACGTGCTGCGTGCCCTGCCGCTAATGCGACGCGGACGGTAACGAGCCGTGACGGGGGCAGGTGACGAGAATTTCGAGAAAATCTCTACAACCGCCGCCGCGGCGGCGGGACCGGCCCGAACTTGACCGTCTCCGCTTCCCGCAGCGCCGCGTACCGGCCCGGCCTGCGCCGGGTGGGGCGGATCAGCGCGAACGACACCAGCCCGGCCGCCGACATCCCGGCGATCACCACGGCCATCGGGACCGAGCTGCCTGACCCGCCCAGGCCGACCAGCGGCGCGGCGAGCCCGCCGATGAGGAACTGGATCAGCCCGAGCAGCGCCGACGCGGTGCCCGCGCGCGAGCCGTGGTCGGCCAGCGCGAGCGCGGTCGCGTTCGGCAGGACCATGCCCAGGCTCGCCACGACGAGGAACATCGGCGGCAGCAGGTACGGCAGGCCCAGCTTCTCGACCGCCGCGTACAGCACGCCCGCGCCCGCCAGCACCGACAGCACCAGGCCGACGGTCAGCAGCGCGCGCGGCGAGAACCAGGTCAGGAAGATCCGGTTGACCTGCGTGAACACCATCAGGCCCACGGCGTTCGCGCCGAACACCAGGCTGTACGCCTGCGGGGTGAGCCCGTGCAGGTTCTGCAGCACGAACGGCGACCCGGCGATGTAGGCGAACATCGCCGCGGTGACGAAGCCGATCGACGTCGCGTGCGCGACGAAGGTGCGGTCGGTCGCCACGCGCCCGTACGTGCGCAGGATGCGGCCGACCTCGAAGGGGCGGCGCTTGTCCGGCGGCAGCGTCTCCCGCAGGCAGATCGCGGAGGCGATCAGCAGGGCGACGCCGAAGTAGGCGAGGACGACGAACACGCCCGGCCACGTCGTCCACCGCAGGATCTGGGCGCCCGCGAGCGGCGCCAGGATCGGCGCGAGCCCGGAGACGAGCATCAGCATCGAGAAGAAGCGGGCCATCGCCGGACCGGTGAAGATGTCCCGCACCGCGGCGCGCGCGATCACGACGCCCGCCGCGGCGCTCACACCCTGAGCAAAACGCAAACCCACCAGGGTGAACACCGATGGGGCGATGGCGCAGGCGAGCGACGCCGCCGCGTACCCGGTCAGCCCGGCCAGCAGCGGCATCCGCCTGCCGTAGGCGTCGGACAGCGGGCCGAACACCGCCTGGCCGAGCGCCAGCCCGACCATGAACGCGGTCAGCGTGAGTTGCACCTGCGCTTGGCGGGTGTGCAACGCCGCCTCGATCTCCGGGAACGCGGGGAGGTACATGTCGATCGACAGCGGGCCGAACGCGGACAGACCGCCGAGGAGGAGGGCCAACCGAGCTTTCACCCAACGCGACGGTCTGCTCACCCGATCAGTCTATGTCTTATGGCAAATGAGGGTTACCTGCCGTCCGCTGGTTGGGCCACACTGGCTTAGTGCATCCGTCCGTCGACGCTGATCACCCGGAGTTTCCCCGGGCGGGTCGGCTGGGCACCGGATCGGTCACTTGACAGACTGGTCGCCCCAGCCCCAGGGGAGGGAGCCATGGCCCAGCCGATCGACGCGGTCCTGGCCGACGCCGCACGCCTCACCGCGGCGGGCCGACCGCAGGCCGCCATCGACGTCCTGCGACCCGTCATCGCCGAGCACCCCGACCACGCGGGCGCGTGGTGCGGCCTCGCCGCGGCGTTCCTCGACGTCGGCGAGCCGCAGCGCTGCCTCGACGCCGCCAAGCGCGCCATCACCCTGGGCGAGCCCGCCTGGGCGCACCGGCTGGCCAGCCTCGCGCTGACCGAGCTGGGCAGGCACGACGAGGCGGCGATCTCCGCGCGCGAGTCGGCCCGGCGCAGCCCCGGCGACTGGCGCGGCTACGTCACCCTCGCCGAGGCCCTGGCCCCGATCGCCCCCGCCGACGCGCTGACCGCCGCCCGCCGCGCGGTGTCCATCGCCCCGGAGGAGCCCCGCACGCACGAGGTGCTGGGCGCGACCGCGGAGAAGGCGGGCGAGACCGGCGCGGCCCGCGCCGCGTACCAGGAGGCGCTGCGCCTGGACCCCGGCAACGCCGAGGTCCGCGCCGCGCTGGCGAAGCTGGGCAAGGGCAACGGCGCCCGCTTCGGCGACGTCCCGTGGGAGCGGGTGACCGCCTGGCAGGAGGCCGTCCCGGAGGAGCCGGACTGGACCCTCGTCGACGCCGACCCCGCCCCCGCGCGCGAAGCCCAGCCCGAGCGCGACTGGACCCTGGTCGACGTCGAGCCGGACCGCGGTCCGGAGCGCCCGCGCCGCAAGCGGCCTGCCCCCGCGCGGTGCCGTTCGCCGAGGAGCCCGAGCCCGCGCCGGTCGTCACCGAGCCGGTCGCCGACGAGCCGCCGCGGCGGCGGGTGCGGTTCGGCCGGGCGCAGCGGATCGGCCTGTGGCTGGCGCTGCGCGCGGCGCGGGCTGGCTGGCCATCGGCGGGTTCGTGCTGATGATCGCGGGCATGCCGACGCCGACCCGGCTGCTGGCGTGGTTCTCCGGCGCGCTGGTGCTGACCGTCCTGGCGCTGGTCGGGATCGCGGTGTTCAAGCTGCCCGCCGACCTGCGCGTCACCCCGGCTTCCTGTGGGCGCGCGACAAGCTGATGAGCGTCGGCGCGGGCCTGCTCGGCCTCGGCGCGCTGCTGCTGGCCGTCTGGACCGCCGCGCTGGCCCTCGGCGCGGGCGGGCTGAGCCTGCTCACCCCGGTGGTGCTGCTCGGCCTGCTGGCCTTCGGCGTCGGCTCGCTCGGGATGTGGCGGATCCGCCACCGGCGGTGACAGACTCGCGCCGGACCCGACCCCCGACGGCAAGGGACGCGCATGCCGCACTTCGGCGACTACCAGAGCGAGATCTACCTGCAGGGGTTGGCGGGGACCAAGCCGCCGTTCACCACCGACGGCGCCCGCCTGGAGGCCGCGGCGGCGGAGGCGCTGGACCCCGAGCCGTTCGGCTACGTCGCGGGCGGCGCGGGTTCCGGGGCGACCGTGCGCGCCAACCGCGCGGCGTTCGACCGGTGGCGGCTCGTGCCCCGCATGCTCGCCGACGCGACCCAGCGGGACCTGTCGACCACCGTGCTGGGCACCGCGATGCCCGCGCCGGTGCTGCTCGCGCCGGTCGGCGTCCAGTCGATCGTCCACCCCGACGGCGAGCTGGCGACCGCGCGCGCGGCGGCGGCGCTGGGCGTGCCGATGGTGCTGTCCACGGTGTCGTCGTACGCCATGGAGGAGGTCGCGGAGGTCGCCGGTCCGCGCTGGTTCCAGCTCTACTGGCCCAACGACCCCGACGTGTGCGCGAGCCTGCTCGACCGGGCCAAGCGCGCCGGGTACGAGGCGCTGGTCGTCACCCTCGACACCTGGACGCTCGCCTGGCGCCCGCAGGACCTCGACCACGCGTACCTGCCGTTCCTGCGCGGCCTCGGCCTGGCGAACGTGTTCACCGACCCCGCGTTCCGCGCCGGGCTCGCCGCGTCGCCCGAGGAGGACCAGCCGATGGCGGTCCTGCGCTGGGTGTCGATGTTCACCGGGCAGGACAAGAGCTGGGACCGGCTGGCGTTCCTGCGCGAGCACTGGGCCGGGCCGATCGTCCTCAAGGAATCCAGCACCCGGACGACGCGCGCCGCGCCGCCGACGCGGGCGTGGACGGGGTCGTGGTGTCCAACCACGGCGGCAGGCAGGTCGACGGCGCGGTGGGGTCGCTGGAGGTGCTGCCGGAGGTCGTCGCGGCGGTGGGCTCGCGGCTCGCGGTGCTGTTCGACTCCGGCGTCCGCACGGGCGCGGACGTGGTGAAGGCGCTGGCCCTGGGCGCGGAGGCGGTGTTCGTCGGGCGGCCGTACGCCTACGGGCTCGGCCTGGGCGGCGAGGCGGGGTGCGGCACGTGCTGCGCAGCCTGCTCGCGGAGATCGACCTGACGATGGCCCTGTGCGGCAGGCGCAGCGTGTCCGAAGTGGACGCCACGCTGCTGCGGTCGGCGTGACCGGCGCGACGCTGCGCTTCGGCGGCGGCGCGGCGGGCATCGAGCGGATGGCGGCGTCGCTGGTCGGGGTGTCGTTCGCCCCGCACCGGCACGACACCTACGCCGTCGGGATGACCCTGACCGGCGTGCAGACGTTCCGCTACCGCGGCGAGGTCCGGCACTGCCTGCCCGGCGAGTGGCACGTCCTGCACCCCGACGAGCTGCACGACGGCGCGCCCGGCACCGACGACGGCTTCGGCTACCGCATCTTCTACGTCGACCCGGCGCTGGTGCAGGCCGCGGTCGGCGGCGCGCTGCCGTTCGTGCCCGACCCGGTCGTGCGCGACCCCGACCCGGCGCTGCGCGCCTACCTGCGCGACTGGGACCGCCCGCTCGACGAGGTCGAGGCGGTGGAGCTGACCGCGGCCATAGCCGACACCCTCAGCCGCCGCGCGGGCGCCCGCCCCGCGCTGGACGTCGCCGCGGTGTCCCGCGTCCGGGCGCTGCTGGCCGACGACCCGACCCGCCCGCACCCGGCGGCGGAACTGGAACGCGTCGCCGGGCTCGACCGCTGGTCGGTCGCCCGCCAGTTCCGCGCCGCCTACGGCACCTCCCCGACCCGCTTCCGCACGCTGCGCAGGCTCGACGTCGCCCGGCGGCTGGCGGTGGCGGGCCGCCCGCTCGCCGAGGCAGCCGCGGCGCGGGTTCGCCGACCAGAGCCACCTGACCCGCGCGTTCAAGGGCGCCTACGGGCTCACCCCGGGAGCGTGGCTGTCGGCGCTCGATCGACCACGACCACCACGTCCGTGACGTCGGCGCGCGTCGTGCGGAACCGGTTGACCGGGTGCGCGGTGTCGGCGTAGCCGAAGGAGACCGCGCAGACCACCAGGCGGTCGTCGGGGAGGGCGAAGTGCGCGCGGACGTGGTCGGCGTGCATCGCGACCGACGCCTGCGCGACCGTGGCGACGCCGAGTTCGGTGGCGGCGTTCATGAGGTTGGCGACGTACCCGCCGCAGTCGACCGCGCCGTAGACGCCCTGGTCGCGGTCGGTGGTGATGACGGCGACGTGCGGGGCGCCGAAGAACGCGAAGTTCCGCATCCGCTGCTCTTCCCGGGCGTCCCAGTCGTGCTTCTCGATCCCGAGGCTGGCGTAGAGGGCGTGGCCGGTCTCGCGGCGCCGGTCGCGGTGGACGCCGGTGTAGCCGTCGGGCATGCCGAGGTCGGACACCTTGCCGTTGGCGCGCGCGTGCTCGGTCAGCGTCTCGGCGAAGTGCGCGGTCGCCTCACCGGACGTCAGGTACACCCGCCACGGCTGCGTGTTGCACCACGACGCGGTCCGCTGCGCGGTCGCGAACATCTCGGCGATCACGTCGTCCGGCACCGGGTCGGGCAGGAACGCGCGGCAGCTCCACCGCCTTCTCGCCACCTCGGAGAACCTCATGGCCGGTATATCACCGCAGCGCCGCGATGACGGCAACCATGTCGTCAGCGCCGTGCCCGCGCTCCACGGCCGTCGTCAACAGCCGCAGGCACTTGTCGATCAACGGCGACCCACCCGCCGCGTCCGCGATGAGCCGCGCGTTCTTGAGCACGTCCGCGCACGCGGCCTGCGCCGTCCAGTTCCCGCTGACCAGCTTCTCGGCCTTGGTCCGCGACACGGCCGACGCCATCGGCCCGGCGTCGAGGATCTCCTTGACGACCCCCGCGTCCAGCCCCGCCGCTCCGCGAACCGGAACGCCTCGGCGAGCCCGGTGACCATGGTGATCAGGTACAGGTTGACGGCGAACTTCATCAGCAGGGCGCCCGGCGGCTCCCCGCAGTCGACCACCCGCGAACACATCGGCGCGAGGACGTGCCGAACCCGCTCGACGTCCCCCGCCACCATCGCGATCAGCGTCCCGTCCTCGGCCGGACCCCGCGACCCCGACACCGGTGCCTCGACGTACTCCCCGCCCGCCGCGGCGATGTCGGCGTCGAGCAGGCGGGAGTACTCGGCGGACAGAGTGCCCATCTGCACGACGACCCGCCCCCGCACCCGCTCCGCGAACTCCGGCGTGCCCCGGCTGAGCACCGCGTCGGTGGCGGCCTCGTCGGCCAGCATCAGCACCACGACCTCGGCTTTCGCGAACACCTCCGCCGCGTCGGCGGCCTGCACGGCTCCTGCCTCCACCACCGGCGCGCACTTGTCCGCGGTCCTGTTCCACACGACCAACGGCGTCCCGGCGCGCGCGAGGTTGCGGGCCATGGGTGTGCCCATGATCCCCAGCCCGATGAATCCCACGGTCTCCACGCCGCGTTCCTACCCGGGGCAGGCCACCCCGGTCTTGAACGCCTGTGCGTGTGTCCTTTGTGGAGGAAACCGGCGCCCTGCCCCGCCGTGAGACCATGGCCCCGACGACGCGGAGGAGGCCGGGTGGGCGACGGACCGGTGCACAATGACATCGGCGGCCCCGTCACGGGCCCGGTCATCCAGGCGCACACCATCGGCGCGGTTTACCTCGGCGGCTCCCCTGAACGGGTGAACCCCGACATCACGCACCTCCTGCGCGCCCACATCAGCAACGCGATGGAGTTGCCGTACCGCCTCCCCGGCGCCCGTCGCCCAACCCTGGCCGCGGTCCACGTCCGCCAAGATCTCGGCACCGGCGTGGACGACACCCACTCCGACAAGCCCCGCCCCGCCCCGATCCTCGACAGCCGCGGCCACGTCACCGAACCCGCGCGGCCCCCGCTGGCCCGCGTCGCCGTCCGCCCCCGACCCGCCTCCTCCGCGACGCCCTCGACGGCGACGACCACTTGGTCGTGACGGGCGGCCCCGGCCAGGGCAAGTCGACGCTGTCGCTGCGCCTCGCCGCCGACATCGCCACCCACCTCCTCGAGGGTGCCGAGCCCCCGCTGTCGGAGCCGGTCGTCCCGCTCCGCCTGACCGCCCGGGAACTCGCCGCCCGCCTGACCAGCCCGTTCCCCCAGGCTCTCGCCGACAGCGCCGTCGCCGACCACGGCGCCTACCTCGGCCCCGACCTCGACCCCCGCGTGTTCGCCGCGCGGGTCTCCGGCCGCCGGTGGCTCCTCCTGGTCGACGGACTGGACGAGGTCGCATCGGCCCCGCAGCGCGATCGCCTGGTCCACGTCCTCGCCGCCTGGGCGTCGACGCCGGACTCCCCGTACCGGGTCGTGCTCACCACGCGCCCGATCGAGGGCAGCGCATTGGCGCCCCTCCAGCAGATCGGCGCCGCCCGCTACGAACTCCAACCCTTCGACGAACCCGCCCTGCGCCGCTTCGCCGCCAACTGGTTCGACGACCCCACCCACACCGACCGCTTCCTCCGTCAGATCCGCGCCGCCCACCTGCACGAACTCGTCTGCGTCCCGCTCCTGGCCACCATCGCCGCGATCGTTTACGAGCAGCACGGCGACCGCCCGCTCCCGGACAACCAGTACGAGCTGTACGAGTCGTACCTGAAGTACCTCCGCGGCCGCTCCGAACACACCCTCCAACCCCTCCTGGAACACCTCGGCCGAGTCCGCCTGGAGGAGGACACCTCCCTCATCGCCGCGGCCGAGTCCTGGGCCAGGACCCACCTCCCCACCACCGACGGCCTCATCGACCAGCTCACCGCCACCGGCCCGTTCACCCGCCGCGGCGACGACCTCCGCTTCCTCCACCACAGCTTCGCCGAACACCTCGCCGCCACCGCCCAAGCTCGCCGGCTCCCCGACCGCTTCACCCCCGACCACGGCGACTTCGCGACCCTCCTCCACTCGGCCCGCCCGGACCACCAGGGCCGCCACGCCCGCGCCGTGCTCCTCCACTACACGCACCTGCACCCGAGCCAGGCCGACGAACTCCTCCGCTGGCTGCACGAGGGCACCGCCGACCACCACCTCCTGGCCGCCCGGCTGCTGGCCGCGCACCTCCCGGCCTCCGCCGAGACCTCAGCGGCTTTCCTGGCCACCGCCCGGGACTGGGCCATGACCAGCACCTACCCGGCGATGAAGATCCTCTCCGCGGCGAGCCGAGCCACCCACCACCCCGGCCTCGGCCACTGGCTCGCCGACCTCATGCGCGACGAGGACGCCCCTGGTCCTCCCGCGTCGAAGCCGCCACCGCACTGGCCACCCGCCTGTGCGGGGAAGCAGCGGAGGAGGCCGCGGCCCGCCTCCAGTCGGCCGCCTGCGACGCGCAGGTGCCGGTGCCGGACCGCGTCGCGGCGGCCGAAGCCCTCGCGGAGTGCGGAAGCGCCTCGCGGGCCGCCGCGGAAGCCGGCGTCCGAGGCGTCCTCGACGACCCGGGCGCCACCACGGCCGATTGCCGCAAGGCCGCGCTCGTCCTGGCCGGGCTCGGCGCCCCAGCCCGTGAGCGCGCCGTGAACGCCCTCGTCGCGGTGCTCGACGACGAGTGGGCGTCCGACCAGGACGTCGTCGACGCCGCCATCGGCCTCTCCGAGATCGGCGTCGAGTTCCACGAGCGGTGCACCCGGGTCTTCGCGGATGTGCTGCGCGAGGGCGAGGTCGGGCTGTCCCCGGCGCGCGACGCGGCGGAAGGCCTGTGTTCGCTCGGCCGGCACGACCTCGTCGCGGAGGTGCTCGCAGGCAGGGTGGCCGATCCCCGGCTCGATCGGTGGGACCGCATCCGGCTCGTCGAGGTCTTGGCCGACCTGGGCTCGCACCACCGGGCGTCCGCGCTGCCGCACCTGACCGCGATGGCCGGGGAAGCGGGCCTCTTGCCGTTCGACCTGTGGCGCATCGGCTCCGCGCTCGCGGACGCGGGTGCGCCCGACGCGGCGCCCCAGGTTCTGCGTCGGGTGTTCTCCCATCCGGACGCGTTGCCCAACCACAAGATGTGGGCCGCCATCGCCCTCGCCGACCTGGGACCGGCCTACGCGTCCGAGGCCATCCGCGGACTTCGGACGGTCGTCGAGCACCCCGCGACCAGCTCCCACGACTCGGCGACGGCACGAGCGAGGTTGGCCGAGTTCGGCGAGCCCCACCGCGGTGAATCCATCGCCGCGTTGCGCGCCACCGTGGCGGACCCGGCGGCGGGCGCTCGGGAGCGCTGCGCCGCGGCTCAAGAACTGGTCCGCGTCGTTCCGGGATTCGCCGACGAGATCGCCGAGGCGCTGACCGCGATCGCGGCGGGCACCGCGGCTTTCCCGGACCGGGTCCTCGCCTGGAACGTGCTGGACCGGCTCGGCACGCGGGACTCGAGTCGGGCGGTGGCCGAGTTCCGCGACGCCCTCGAACTGCCGACCGACACGCCCTCGGCCCTGCTCGGCGTCAACATCCAGCGTTTCTACACCGCCGTGGGACACGGTGATGCGGCGTTCGAGGCGTGGCAGCGCCTTGCCCTCGACCGTTCCGCCCAACGCGTGGCGCGGCGCAACGCCGTACGGGAGCTGAGCCGCGCGGGGAAGCGATTCGCCCCAGCCGCGCTGGACGCCCTGGGCGCCTTGGTCCGCGACGCCGCGTTCCTCGACGACGATCTCCTGTGGATGGTGCACGGGTTCCAGCACAGGGGCGCCCACCACCGCGCGCGGATCGCGGACCTGTTCGTCGGCGTCCTCGCCCTTCCCGGGGCCACCGCGGACACGGTCTGCGCTCTCGCGGAGGTCTTCGTCGAGTTGGGCCGCGCGACCGCACCCGAGGTCGTTTCCGCTCTGCGCGATGTCGCGGCCGACGAGAAGGAGCGGTTGCGCTGCAGGTTCAACGCCGCGCGCCTGCTGGACCGAGCCGTCCCCGGCGGTGCCGCGGAGATCGTCGATCCGCTCCTGAACGCCATCGGCGAAGGCATATGGGCATGGGAGCTGCTCGTCCTCGACCTGGTTAACCGCGGTGCCGACGTCAGCGAGCCGTTGCGGAGGCGGTTGGCGGAAGGCACCGTGGACGAGGTCAGGGCTGTCGCCCGAACCGCCGCGGAGGCGTACCCGGCGTTGCGGGAATCCGCCATCACCACGGCGCGGTCGGTGGCCGCCGACCCGTTCGTCCCGGGCCTGACGCGCGCCAAGATCCTGATCTCGCTCGTGGACTTGGACGCGGCAGCCCGGCGCGAGGCGGCCGACCTGCTCCTCGCGCTGCTGCGCGACGAGCGTGAGCCGGTGACCGGGCGGGCCGAGGCGGCACGGGAGCTGATCCGGCTCGGCGGACCGTACGGCGAGGCCGTCGCGGCCCTGCGCCGCTTCGCGACCGATCCGTCTTGCACCGCGGGGAGCGCGCGGAGGCGGTGCTCTGGTTCGCCCACGCGTCGCTGAGCGCGGCCGAGGCGCAGACGCTCGCTCAGGGCGTGATGCGCGATCCAGCGACCCCACCGTGGGCGCTGAGCAGGATCGCCGCGGCCTGACGGGGGACAGCAGCCTGGACGCGGCGCTGCTGATGGTGGAGGACCGCTCCGCGTCGGTGAACCGCTGGACCGGGCTCATGACGCGGACCACCTTCCCCTTCGGTCGCGAAGCGGAGGCCAGGCTGCGCGACACCCTGTCGGCCGTCGAGTCGGAGCCCACCGAGCGCGTGAAGGCGGCCGTGGGCCTCGCGGCGTTGTCCCTCGGGCACGTCGAGGAAGCGGCCGGGGCACTGGAGGGGTTGGCGACCGGTACCCGATCGGCGTTGGCGGACCTCGGGCGAGCCCGGCGTGAGCGGATCGTCGGCGACGCCGCGCGCGTCGTGGCCGACCGCACGGTCCCCTCCGGGAGCGGAGCGTCGCCGCGTGGTCGGTGTGGCAGCTGACGGGTCACCTCACCGCCGATCTCGCGGCCTGCCTCCGCGACCTCGTCGGGGACGAGCGGTTCTCCGGTGTGGAACGGGCAGCGGTGCTGGGCCTGCTCCGCGACGTCGAGGCCCTCGTCCGGTTGCGCGACGCGGGCAGCCCGGTCGTCCGCTGGGCCGCCTGCGTCCAACTCCGCGAACTCACCCGCGCCGATCGGGCGGCCTGCGTGCGGGTCTTGCACGCCATCGCGGTGGACGAGGTGAACGCGCCCGCGCTGCGGTGGCGGGTGGCGAGGGAGTTGCTCGAGTTCGGCTCGGGAGGTCGTGAGCTGGCGGTTCCCGCGCTGCTGGCCATGGTCGAGGACGCCGCGCTGCCGTCGAGGGCCCGGGCGAGCGCGGCTCGGGAAGTCGCCGACGCGCGACCCGATCTGCGTGGTCGCATGGTCAGGTTCCTGCAAAGCCTGCGCGCTGATCCGGATCCGTCGGTGCGACTGCACGTCTTGCGCAAGGTCGGACCGTACGAGCCCCGGCAGGCGGCGATTGCGTTGCGCGAGTTGGCTTCCGACCGGGCAGTTCGGCCCGGCTTGCGCTTGCGGGCGGCCTTGGCGGCGCACGAGTTGCGGCGGGACTTCCGGGAGGCGGCGGCGGTCGTGGCGCGGGACATCGCGCGGGATGAGGCGGTGGCGGTGCACATCCGGGTCAAGGCGGCGCGGGCGTTGGCGCAGCGGAGCGACTTGTGCCGGGCGGAGGCTCAGGAGTTGTTCGTGGAACTCATGGCTCGGTTGACCAGACGGTGAGGAGGCCGTACGCGCCGTCGTTGGTGAACCGGACGTCGGTGATCGCGCCGACGGTTCCCTGTCGCGTCACCACGCAGTACGAGCCGCCCCTGGACAGGGTGACTTTGCTGGTGCCGTAACGGCGCACGGCGTCCGCGCAGTCCTCGGCGTTGCGGGGGCGCCCTTCGCGCCGTTCCGCCACGGAACTCAAGGAAGCGGCGTACAGGTCGCTGATGGCGGGTTGCGGGGAGCCGATCCCGGGGAGGTAGTCGACCCAGAAGGACCCGTTGCCGTGCTCGGGCGGGGTGACGTCGAGGTTGGTGCTGCTCAGCCGCCAGTCCTCGGAGTACACCAGGCGCAGGGACGGGACGGTGGTGGTGGTCGTGGGCGGGTCCGTCGTGGTGGTCGTGGTGGTGGGGTCGGGGGTGGTCGTGGGTTCCGCCGTGGTCGTGGGGTCGGTGGTGGTGGTCAAGTCCGGGGAGTGGTGGTGGGCTGCACGGCGGCGGCCTGGGTGGGCTCGTCCTGGCGCGCCAAGACCAACGCGACGACCAGGGCGAGGATCGCGCCCAGAGCGATCAGGGCCACCCAGCGGTGCTGGTTGACGATGTACGAGCCGCCGACCTGGTAGACCGGGCCGGAGACGTCGCCGCCCGCGTGGAGGGTGTTGGTCGTGTCGCCCCGGTCGTCGGACATGGGGGTGATCGTCTCACTTCGCGTCGGCGTAGCAGTCCACGATCGTGGCTTCCAGGGGGAAGCGGACGGGGGTCTCGCCGAAGACCAAGGCGGTGGCGTCCTCGGCGGCGGCGGTGAACTCGGCGGCCACGGCGGGGGCCTCGGCGGCGGGGAGTGGACGATGACCTCGTCGTGCTGGAAGAAGACGATGGCGGCCTCCGTGCCGGACAACCGGCGGCGGAGGGACGCGAGCATCGTCAGCGCCCAGTCGGCGGCGCTCGCCTGGACGACGAAGTTGCGGGTGAAGCGGCCCCAGTCGCGGGCGGCGCGTCTGCCCGCGGTCTCCTCGGTGGAGGTCAGTTCGCGCCAGGAGTCGCTGGGGGTGGGCTCGTGCGACCGAGGCGGGAGCGGACGATGCGGCCCTGTTCGCCGGTGCGGGCAGCCTGCTCGACGTAGTCCACGGCGTGGGGAAAGCGTTTGCGGAGGACGGCGAGCAGGGGGCCCGCCTCGCCGCTGGTGCCGCCGTACATCGCCGACAGCATCGCGATCTTGGCTCGGCCGCGGTCGCCCGCGAAGGCGTCGGCGGCGAGGCTCGTGTACAGGTCCGCGGACGCCGACACCTCGGCGAAGCGGCGGTCGCCCGACAGCGCGCCCAGGACGCGGGGTTCCAACTGCGCCGCGTCGGCGACCACCAGGGACCAGCCGGGGTCGGCGCGGACCGCCTTGCGGAGCAGCTTCGGCAGTTGCAGCGCCGCGCCGCCGCGGGTCGCCCAGCGGCCCGACACCACGCCGCCGACGACGTACTCCGGGCGGAAGCGGCCGCCGTCGACCCAGCTCTCCAGCCACGACCAGCCGTGGGCGACGTAGAGCCGGGACAGCTCCTTGTACTCCAGCAGCGGCTCCACGGCCGGGTGGTCGACCTCGCGCAGCACCCACGCCCGCGCGGACGGGATCTCGACGCCCTCGCGCGCGAACGCCGCGACGATGCTCGCGGGGGCGTCCGGGTTGACCTGGCGGCCCTTGAACGCCGCGGTGATGCGGTCGGCCAGCGCCGCCAGCCGAGCCGGGCGGGCGCCCTGGGCCGGGCGCGGGCCGAGGGCCTCGACCAGCAGGTCGGCGTGGACGTCGGCGCGCCACGGCAGGCCGTGGTGGGACATCTCGGCGGCGGCGAGGGCGCCCGCGGACTCGGCGGCGGCGAGCAGGCGCAGGCGGTCCGGGTGGGCGGTGGCCGCCATGCGGCGCTCCTGGTCGGCGTGGACGGCCTCGACCGCGTCGAGCGGGTCGACGCCGGACGGGGTGGTGCCGCGGTCGGGCTCGAACAGGGCGGGCTGGTCGCCGCGGCCAGCGGGCGCGGGTCGGGCGGCTCGGGGCCGCCGCGCAGGCGGGCCCACGCGGCGGCGAGGTTGCGCGGGCGGCGCGGGGTCTCGGCGAACGCCAGCAGCAGGCCCTCGACCAGGGCGAGGTCGTGGCAGCGGCCCAGGCGGACGCCGCGCTCCAGCAGGCCCGGGTACAGCTCGTCGGCGGCGGGGACGACCCAGCGCGGCGCGTGCGCGGCCTCGACCCGCGCCATCCACGCCGCCAGGTCGTCCACGTCGACGACCTCGTCGCCCACCCGGGCGCGGCCGCGGCCGTCCCCGGTCGGTGTCACCGCGACCAGCACGGACGCGATTCTCCGGCACGCCACCGACACTCGGCTCCCGCAGCCACCGATCTTGCGCCCGCCGCCGCGCACCTTGTTGCGCGCGCGATGAGTTCCGAAACCCCTGGTTGACGCCCGGACCGGGGTCGGGCACCGTGCTACTGACCAGTAACAGCGGGAGGTCCGAGTTGTTCACCAAGGCCATGGTGGCGTTGCGCAGCGTCGACGTGATGCGCAAGGCGGGGCTGGTCCCGCTGGCCCGCCCCGACCACGTGCTCAAGTCCGCGCTCGCGGTCCGCAGGCTCGGCCCGATCGCCGGGGCCGCGCAGGTCGCCGCGACCAAGGACAAGTCCGCGGTCGGCCTGGTCGACGAGCTGGGCCCGCTGACCTTCCACCAGCTCGACACCCGCTCCAACGCCCTGGCCCGCGCGCTGCAGGAGCGCGGCGTCACCGACAAGTCCGTGGTCGCGCTGCTGGCCCGCGACCACCGCGGCGCGGTCGAGACGATGCTCGCCGCGGGCAAGATCGGCGCGCGGCTGCTGCTGATGAACACCGGCTTCGCCCGCCCCCAGCTCGTCGACGTCGCCGCCCGCGAGGGCGTCACGGTGTTCGTCTACGACGAGGAGTTCGCCGAGCTGGCCGACGCCCTGCCCGCCGACCTGCCGCGCTTCCTCGCCTGGGGGACGTCCGACGGCATCCCGTCGCTGGAGGACCTGATCGCCTCCGCCGACGACGCCCCGATCCCGGCGCCCGACGAGCCGGGCGGGATGGTGCTGCTGACCAGCGGCACCACCGGCACCCCGAAGGGCGCCCCGCGCCAGGTCCGCTCCCCGCTGGCCGCCGCGCAGTTCCTCGACCGCGTCCCGCTGCGCTCGGGCGAGTGCACGGTCCTGGGCGCGCCGCTGTTCCACGCGACGGGCCTGTCGCAGTTCATCCTGTCGTTCGCGCTGAACTCGGCGGTGGTGCTGCGCCGCAAGTTCGACCCGGAGACGACGCTGTCGGACATCGCCGCGAACAAGGCGACGGCGCTGGTGGTCGTGCCGACCATGCTCCAGCGCATCCTCGACCTCGGGCCGGAGGTGCTGGCGAAGTACGACACGTCGTCGCTGCGCATCATCTTCGTGTCGGGTTCGGCGCTGTCCCCGGAGCTGGGCAACCGCGCGACGGCGGCGTTCGGCGACGTCATCCACAACCTGTACGGGTCGACGGAGGTCGCGGTCGCGGCCGTCGCGACGCCGGAGGACTGGAAGGCCGCCCCGGGCACGGTCGGCAAGCCGCCGGTCGGCTGCCGCGTGGTGCTGTACGACAACGACGACAAGCCGATCACCGAGCCCGGCGTCACCGGCCGCGTGTTCGTCGGCAGCGGCCTGAGCTTCGCGGGCTACACCGACGGCCGCACCAAGGACATGATCGACGGCCTGCTCTCCAGCGGCGACGTCGGCCACTTCGACGCCGAGGGCAGGCTGTTCATCGACGGCCGCGACGACGACATGATCGTCTCCGGCGGTGAGAACGTGTTCCCGCGGAGATCGAGAACCTGCTGGTCGAGTACCCCGGCGTGGTCGAGGCCGCGGTCCTCGGCGTCGAGGACGAGCAGTTCGGCCAGCGCCTCAAGGCGTACGTGGTGGTCGACGACCCGAGCGCGGTCACCGCCGACGACCTCCGCGACCACGTCAAGGCCAACCTGGCCCGCTTCAAGGTCCCCCGCGACGTCGTCTTCCTGGACGAGCTGCCCCGCAACGCCACCGGCAAGCTCCTCCGCAAGCGCCTCAGCGACTTCGGCTGACGAGTCCGTCCAGGGTGGACAGCAGCAGCTCGACCAGGACGTCGCGGTCCGTGCGGGCGCGGCCGGTCCACTCGATGGTCAGCTCCTCCGCGAAGGCCCACCAGGCGCGGACCGACAGCTCGACGACCTCGTCCGGGTCGGTCAGGCCGAGGGCGTCGAGCGTGCGCTCGGTGAGGGCGGTCTGGGTCTCGTCGTGGACGGCGCGGACCCAGTCGCCCTGACCGCCCGCGCGGAAGAGGCCGACGTACTGGGTGCGGCGGCGGGTCAGGAACGCGATGTAGCCCTCGACGATGGCGCGCAGCCGCGCGGGGCCGGGGTGTCCGGGTCGACGCGGGTGGCGCGGAGCATGCGGCGGCCCGCGGCGCGCACGACCTCGACGTAGAAGTCCTGCTTGGTCGGGAAGTAGTGGAACAGCAGGCTGCGCGCGATGCCCGCCTCGGCCGCGACGTCGTCGACGGTGATGTCGTGGATCGGGCGGGTGGTCAGCATGCGCAGGCCGATGCCGACGAGCTGGCGGCGGCGGTCCTCGGCCGTGCGGCGGGTCCGGGTGGGCCGCGTCACCTGGGTCATGGTCCTCCTGCTGTTGAGCGCTGCTCGATAAGGAGGGTACCTTGTCGAGCAGTGCTCAACGAGGAGGCCGCCGTGGATTTCGCCCACTCAGCCAAAGCTGCCGAGTACCTGGCACGCGTCAGCGAGTTCGTCGCCACCGAGATCGAACCCGTCGAAGCCGACTACCACCGGCAGCTCGCGAGCGCCGAGAACCCGTGGACGGTCCTCCCGCTGATCCCCGAGCTGAAGGCCAAGGCCCGCGAGCGCGGCCTGTGGAACCTGTTCCTGCCCAGCGTCTCCGGCCTCACCAACCTCGAGTACGCCCCGCTGGCCGAGGCGATGGGCCGCTCGGCCATCGCGCCCGAGGTCTTCAACTGCAACGCGCCGGACACCGGCAACATGGAGGTCCTGCACCTCTACGGCAGCGAGGAGCAGCAGGAGCGCTGGCTGCGGCCCCTGCTCGACGGCGAGATCCGCTCCGCGTTCTGCATGACCGAGCCCGAGGTCGCCTCCTCCGACGCCACCAACATGGCCGCGACCGCGATCGTGAAGGACGACGAGGTCGTGCTCAACGGCCGCAAGTGGTTCTCCACGGGCATCGGGCACCCGAACTGCAAGGTCCTCATCTTCATGGGCCTGACCGACCCCGACGCGCACAAGTACCTCCAGCACTCCATGGTGCTGGTCCCGCTCGACACCCCCGGCGTGACCGTCGAGCGGATGCTGCCGGTGTTCGGCCGCCACGACGAGCCCTTCGGCCACGGCGAGGTCAGCTTCACCGACGTCCGCCTGCCCGCGAGCGCGATCATCGCCGGGCCGGGCCGCGGGTTCGAGATCGCCCAGGGCCGCCTCGGGCCGGGGCGCATCCACCACTGCATGCGGCTGATCGGCCTCGCCGAGAAGGCCCTCGAGCTGGCCTGCAAGCGCGCGACGACGCGCACCGCGTTCGGCAAGCCGCTGGCCAACCTGGGCGGCAACCGGGAGCGCATCGCGCAGGCCCGCATCGCCATCGACCAGGCCCGCTTGCTCGTCCTGCACGCCGCCTGGAAGATCGACACCGTGGGCGCGATGGAAGCCCGCTCGGAGATCTCGCAGATCAAGGTGGCCGTCCCGAACATGGCGCTCGGCGTGATCGACATGGCGATCCAGCTCCACGGCGGCGCGGGCATGACCGACGACTTCCCGCTGGCCGCGGCCTACGCGGGCGCCCGGTCGCTGCGCCTGGCCGACGGCCCCGACGAGGTGCACCTGGGCGTCATCTCCCGCATCGAGCTGAAGAAGCACCTCCCGTGAGCCGCGTCCTCATCACCGGCGGGGGCTCCGGCCTCGGCGCGGCGCTGGCCGCCAAGTTCGCCGCCCGCGGCGACCGGGTCCTGGTGACCGATGTGGACGGTGACGCCGCGAAGGCCGTCGCCGCGGCGCTGGGCGCCGAGCACCTCGCCCTCGACGTCACCGCCGACGCCGACTGGGTGGCCGCCCGCGAGTGGTGCGCCGAGCACTGGGACGGCCTCGACGTGCTGGTCAACAACGCCGGGGTCGGCGCGGGCGGGCGCATCGAGCGCATCCCGATGGACGACTGGGACTGGATCTGGCGGATCAACGTGCGCGGCGTCGTGCGCGGGTGCGCCGAGTTCGTCCCGGTGTTCAAGGCCGCGGGCGCCGGCCACATCGTCAACATCGCCTCGCTCGCGGCGATCATGAACCTGCCCGGGATGGCGTCGTACAACGTCACCAAGGCGGGCGTGCTGGCGCTGTCGGAGACGCTGCGCCACGAGCTGCGCCCGTACGGGATCGCCACGACGGTGGTCTGCCCGGCGTTCTTCCAGACCAACCTCAACGACCGGCTCCGCACCCCGGACCCGGCCGCGCTCAAGCTCAGCCGCAAGCTGATGGCCTCGTCGAAGGTGACCGCGGACGACGTCGCCGACCGGATCGTCGCCGCCGTCGCCGCCCGCCGGTTCCTGGTGCACACCCACCCCGACGGCCGCCGCGCCCACCGGCTCAAGCGGCTGCTGCCGGGCGTCATCGACCGTCAGGTAGCCAAGTACTGGGCCAAGATCCGGCCCGCGATGGAGACTTAGGACATGACCCGCAAGAACATCCTCATCACCGGCGCCAGCTCCGGCCTCGGCGCCGAGATGGCCCGCCAGTTCGCCGCCAAGGGCCGCAACCTCGCGCTCGCCGCCCGCCGCACCGAGAACCTCGACGGGCTCAAGGCGGAGATCACCGCGCGGCACCCGGGCGTGCAGGTCCACGTCCGCGCGCTCGACGTCAACGACCACGACGCGGTGTTCAAGGTCTTCCGCGAGTTCCAGGGCGACCTGGGCACGCTCGACCGGATCGTCGTCAACGCGGGCCTGGGCAAGGGCCAGCCGATCGGCACCGGCGGGTTCGCGGCTAACAAGCAGACCGCTGAGACGAACTTCGTCGCGGCGCTGGCCCAGTGCGAGGCCGCGATGGAGATCTTCCGCGAGCAGAACGCCGGTCACCTGGTGATGATCTCGTCGATGAGCGCCATGCGCGGCTTCCCCAAGAACCTCACCACCTACGCCGCGACCAAGGCGGGCGTGTCGGCGCTGGCCGAGGGCATCCGCGCGGAGATGATCGGCAAGCCGATCAAGGTCACGACCGTGCACCCCGGGTACATCCGCTCGGAGATGAACGAGCGCGTGGCGAAGACCCCGCTGATGGTCGACACCAAGACCGGCGTCACGGGCATGGTGAAGGCGATCGAGAGCGAGACCGGCAGCGCGTGCGCGCCGTGGTGGCCGTGGACCGTCCTCGGCTTCGCGATGCGGCACCTGCCGCTGGGCGTCGTGGCGAAGCTGTCGTGATGGACCAGCCGGAGGAGGTCCGCGACGAGGACGGCTTCGACACCGCCGCGGTCGACGCGTGGGTCAAGTCGGTCGTGGACGTGTCCGGGGACCCGGTGGTCAAGCAGTTCCCCGGCGGCGCGTCGAACCTGACGTACCTGCTGGCGTACCCGGAGCGGGAGCTGATCCTGCGCCGCCCGCCGGTCGGCCGGAAGGCGGCGTCGGCCCACGACATGCGGCGCGAGTACCGGGTGCAGCGCGGCCTCAAGCCGGTGTACCCGTACGTGCCGACGGTCCTGGGCCTGTGCGACGACCACTCCGTGCTGGGCTCGGACTTCTACGTCATGGACCGCATCCCCGGCACCATCCTCCGCGGCAACCTCCCGCCCGGGATGACCCTCGACGAGGCGGGCGCCCGCGCGCTGTCGACGGCGCTGATCGACCGCTTCGTCGACCTGCACCGCGTCGACCCGGCCGCCGCGGGCCTGTCCGACCTGGGCAAGGGCGCGGGGTACGTCGGCAGGCAGGTCAGCGGCTGGTCGTCGCGCTTCACCGCGGCCCGCACGGACAACGTCCCCGACTTCGCCGCGGTGATGGAGTGGCTGTCCGCCAACCAACCCGACGACGTCGCGACGGTCGTCATCCACAACGACTGGCGCTTCGACAACGTCGTGCTGGACGACGACCTCGCCATCATCGGCGTCCTGGACTGGGAGATGTCCACCCTCGGCGACCCCCTGATGGACCTCGGCGGCCTGATCGCGTATTGGATCCAGGCCGACGACGACGCGGTGTTCCAGCAGGCGCGCAGGCAGCCGACCCACCTGCCGGGCATGCTGACCCGCGCCGAGCTGGTCGACCACTACTGCGCGACGTCCGGTTTCCACCCGGCGAATTGGGCGTTCTACGAGGTGTTCGGCCTGTTCCGGCTGGCGGTGATCATGCAGCAGATCTACTACCGCTACCACCACGGCCAGACCCACAACGAGCGCTTCAAGGACTTCTGGATGTTCGTCGGCTACCTGGAGTGGCGCTGCCGGGAGGTGGCGGGCAAGTGAGCGCCGTCTACCTGGTCCGCCACGGCCAGGCGTCGTTCGGCCAGGCGGACTACGACGTGCTGTCGCCGGTGGGGGAGCAGCAGTCGAAGATCGTCGGCGCGGAGCTGGCGGCGCGGGGCGTGCGCCCGGTCTCGGTGCTGTCCGGCACCTTGCTGCGCCAGCGCCGAACCGCCGAGATCGCGTTGGCGTCGGCCGGGCTGTCGTTGGAGTGCACGGCTGACGCGCGCTGGAACGAGTACGACCACCTGGGCCTGGTGACGGCGTTGGTGGACCCGCTGCCGACCGACCCGCGCCACTTCCAGGCCGCCCTGGACGAAGCCCTGCTGCGCTGGGCCACCGACGGCGGCCACGCCGGTGCCGCGGGCACGTACGCGGACTTCGCCGCCGCGGGCACCGCCGCCCTCGCCGCCGCCGCGGAAGGCGGGACGGCCTTGGTGTTCACCTCCGGCGGCGTGATCGCGGCTCTGTGCGCGGGGTTGCTGGGGTTGGGTCCTTCGGGCTTGGTGGCGCTGAACCGCGTCGTGGTGAACGCGGCGATCACGAAGGTGGTCATCGGTCGGTCGGGGGCGTCGCTGGTGTCGTTCAACGAGCACGGCCATTTCGAGGGCGAGCGCCGGGAATTGCTGACTTACCGGTAAGCGAGGTTACGGGTAAGCAGAATTGCGCGTCAGCGTTTTCGGGTGCGGGAAGGCCCGATCACCGGCGGTGGTCGATGGGCAGGTGCGTCGCGCGGAAGTGCACTTTCACCGCGGCGGGCGCGTCGAAGTTCGACTCGTCCATGAGGACGGCGAACTCGCAGGTCGGGACGGCGCACGCGTACCAGGTCCGGCCGTGCTGGTCGTCGGCGAGATCGCACAGCCGGGTCAGCGACCGGCGGTCGGAGAACTCCGGAAGATAATCAACCCTTTGTGCGACCCGCATTCGCGCTCCCTTCGCCCAAAGGGAAAGGTAGGGTCCTCCCGGTCACCTCCACCGCGTCTTCCGCCCCCGGGAAGGAAAGCGATGCCGGGCCAGCGCAGGTCACCCCAAGCCAGAGACCGCTCCATCGGCGCCCAACTCCGAGCGATGCGCGTCGAGCGGGCCAGGATCAGCCTGGAACGCGCCGCGGAGCTGGCGGGCTGGTCCCTGGCCACCCTGAGCCGCACGGAGAACGGCAAGCGCCACATCACGAGCGAGGACGTGGCGTCGCTGCTGACGGTGTACAAGATCCCGGTGGCCGAGCGGGAGGTGCTCATCGAGGCCGCCAAGACGACCGGCCTGGCAGGCTGGTGGTCCCGCCCCTGCCCGGCGTCCAAGCCGACGTGGGCACGCTGGCCGCCTACGAGTCCACCGCGAACGTGATGACCAACTGGGCCACCGCGCTCGTGCCCGGATTGCTCCAGACCTACGCCTACGCGATCGGCTTCATGACGGCGGACGGAGCCAGTGCCGAAGACGCGGAGATGCGCTGGATAGCCCGCTTGCGGAGACAGCAGGTCCTGCCCAAGGTCGACTACACCGCCTTCATCCACGAAGCCGTCCTGCACACCGCGTTCGGCGGCCGTGCGGCCTTGGCGGAGCAGTTGAGCCACCTACACGACGTCGGCACGCGGGGTATCGGCGTCCGGGTGGTCCGGCACCAGCCGCACGCAGCGCTCATGCACTCCTGGCTGCTGATCGAGTTCCCCTCATCGCCACCCATCGTCCACGTGGAGTTGCAGCGCAGCACGGTCGACCTCCACGACGAGGAGACGGAGGCGTACCTGCGCCTCCGCGGATGCTCGACCGCATCGCCCTTCCCACCGCGGAAAGCCGCAGTATGATCGGGCAACTGATGGAGAGGTTGTGATCATGGAGTGGCGTAAGTCGTCGCGGTCCGGCAACCAGAGCGACTGCGTCGAACTCCGACGCGATCTGTCGGCCGTGCGGGACAGCAAGAACCCCGACACCGCACTCACCTTCCCCCGGCCGCCCTGCGGGACCTGATCACCCGCCTCTAGTCGCCCCACACCGAGGAGTCGAACGGGTCAGCGCTGCGATCGCGGTGGCGGCCTCTGCGCGGGTGGTGCCCCGGGTGGCCTGCTGGACGGTGTCCCGCGCCTCCGCGAAAGCGACGGCGGTCGCGTGCAGGACCGCTCGGCCTCTCGACAGCAGTTCGAGGCCGGAGCGGATCGTGGCGGCAACCTCGCGGATCGACACCCGACCGATCGTGGACGCACCGGGGCGCGGTTCGTGGGCCCTTCCACCTCCCGGCAACCCGAAAGGGTCAGCTACAGGAAACCGCCGTCGCTCTTGAGGAGTTGCCCGTTGATCCACCCGCCTCGCGGCGAGCACAGGAACTCGACGAGGTCCGCGGTGTCCGACGGCGTGCCGAGGCGGCCCAGTGGGGTGCGGGCGAGGCAGCGGTCCCGGACCTCGTCCGACATCCAGCCCGTGTCGATCGGGCCGGGGTTGACGACGTTCGCCGTGATCCCCAGCTCGCGCAGTTCGTGGGCGGCGGCCAGGGTGATGCGGTCCAGGGCGCCTTTGCTTGCGCCGTAAGGGAGGTTGTGGATCGTGTGGTCGCTTGTCAGCGCGACGATGCGGCCTGCGCCGTGCGAACCCCGGTAGCGCTGGGCGAACTCGCGGATCAGGAGCCAGGTGGCGCGGGCGTTGACGGCGAAGTGGCGGTCGAAGCTCTCCACCGTCGTGTCCAGGATGCCGGAATCGACCGATTCGCAGTGCGCCATGACCAGTGCCGTGACCGGGCCCAGCGCCTCCGCGCGGTCGAAGACGGCGGCCGGGGTCGCGGGGTCCGCCAGGTCGGCGTCGATGGCGGCGGACGCGGCGCCCGCGGCCGACAGGGCCTCGGTGATCGACGACGCCGCGGTGGGTTCGGGGCCCCAGGGCATCCGGGTGTCGTAGGCGGTCCAGTACGTGAACGCGACGTCCCAGCCCGCGGTGGCGAGGTGGGTGGTCAGCGTGGCGCCGATGCCGGCCGTGCGGCCGACTCCGGTCACCAGGGCTACGGGGCGGGTCATGCCGCCATCTTCACGCACGGCTGGTGCGCGACGCCCACAGCCTGCAGGTCTGGATCTGGTGCAGCCAGAAGACCGTCGCGTCGCGGCGGTCGGCCATCGGGGTGGTCTCCAGCACCGGGTCCGGGTGGCCGTTGGTGCGGAAGTAGCCCGGCTCCGGGAAGTCCCTGCGCGGCCCGGCGGCGTGCACGACCAGCGCGTCCAGCGGTGGCAGGTCGCGTTCGGCGCAGCGGGCGTGGAACGCGGCCATGAAGCCGGGGATCGTCTCGACGGCGGTGGGCGGCAGCCCGCGGCGCTGAGCACCTGCGTGTAGTTCGTCAGCCCACCCGTGCTCGCCGCGGTCGCGATCACGTGATCGATCGCCTGGTCCAGTTGTCCCTGCTCGAAATCCACACCCTGCTCCGCTGTCGACGCCTGTCCTGACTGCATCGCTGGGAGCGCTCAACACGCTACCCCGGAAGTGCCGGGTCCGGCGAGGACTACCGGTTCGGGTCGGACAGGTAGCTGAACCGCAGGATGCGCGGGGCCCACGTGTGGAACGGGCGGAGGTCGGGCAGGTCGACCCGCTCCGTCGCCGGGCGCAGGCCGTCGTGGAGCGCGGCCCACCGGCGGGCCCCGGCGTCGTCGACCGGGCCCGCGATCCTCGACCGGCCGTCCGAGGGGCGCAGGTCGGCGGCGAAGTCCGACCAGGTGTCGTCCGGCCGCCGGGCCAGGAGACCGCCGGGGGTGGTCGCGTCCAGTTCCGGCGCCGACAACACGGCGGTCGCCAGGGACGGGGCCGCCGCGACGATCCCCAGCAGCACCACCACGGCCTGGAACTCGCCCGGCTCGTCCCCGCCGCCGAGGAAACGCGCGGAGGGGCCGAGGTCGCGGGTGGCGCGAATCATCCGGTAGATGTTGACCAGGCGTTTCGCGGCGCGCGGGGTGGCGATCAGCGGGCGAGCGCGGCCAGCAGGTCGAGTTCGGGGTCGGTCAGCGGCTGCCGCGGCTCCGGCGGGGCCGCCAGGTCGAGGGCGCGCCCGGCTCGATGGTCATCGCGGTGACCGGGGCGGTGGGGGCAGGGCCCCAGGGCTGTTCACGCCTCGTCCGCGACGGTGGCACGTGGTCGTCGAGCATCGCCCGGAGCTGGCCGCCGGGCATGCCGGGCAGCGTGAACGGGATGTTGATGATCTTCTCGAGGTAGTCCTCCGGCGTGACCCGCCACTCGCCCGGCGACTGGGCGAGGATGTCGGAGTAGTGGCTGCGCAGGGCGCGCACCAGCCAGCGCGGGTCGACGGCGATCACCACGACGAACAGGTCGACCGCCAGCAGCAGGTGGGCGGCCTCCAGCACCTGCACCACCTGGCGCGGCCCGCAGCGGTCGAGGTCGTCGATGTGCAGCACGATCCGGTGGATGGCCTCGGGGTCGTCGGACGCGCGCCAGTCCTCGAGCAGGGCGACCAGGCGCTCGAAGTCCTTGCGCAGGACCGACACCGCGCCCAGGTGGCGGGTGTAGGTGTCGCCCGCGGCCCGGTCGGCGAGGAACGCCCGCGCCCGCCGCGCCGGGTCGAGGTCGGACAGCCGCCTGCCCAGCTCGCCGACCTCGGCGACCACCTCGTCCAACCGCGCCTGCGCGATGAGCCGGTCCGCCTCGGCCTTGCGCAGCTCCGCCATCGCCGCGGCCACCGGGGCGGGCTGGTCCAGCCCGGCGCGCAGGTCCTCGCCCAGCGAGCGGAGCAGGCCGACGCCCTTGCGCGCCCGCTCGACCGCCTGCGCGCCCCACCCCCGACGAGCACCGCCAGCACCCCGACCGACGCCGCCACCGCGGGCAGCACGAGCGCCAGGACCAGCGCCAGCGCCAGCACGACCCCGGCGACGACCAGCGCGATCCGACCGTTGCGCGTCCGCGCGGTGCGGCGCAGCGCGGCGGCGTCCTCGCGGTGGCCGCGCAGCTCGTCGGACAGCAGCTTCGCCTGCTCGGACTCGTCGTCGACGCCGAGCCCGGCCCACATCCGCGCGGTGTGGTCGGCGAGCTTGTCCGACTCCCGCAGCGCCGCCAGGACGGCCCGCGCCCCGGCGACGTGCTTGCCCCGCGCCTCGTCCACCGACGCCGTCAGCCGGGCGACCTCCCGCTCCGCCCGCGCGGTGACCTCCGCCAGCTCCGCGCGCCTGCGCGAGGCGTCGGCCAGGCTCTCCCGCACGGCGGCCTGCTTGGCGCTCGGGTCCGGGTCGGGGCCCGCGAGCGCCCGGAAGATCACGTCGCCCAGGCTCGCCCACAGGTCGGTGTCGGCGTAGTGCCAGGCGTTGAAGCCGATCTGCTCCACCCGCCCGCAGTGGTCCGGCGTCCCGGCCAGCTCGGCGACCCGCCCGCGCAGCATGCCCATGAAGAAGCTCTTGCCCGAGCCCCAGTTGCCGAACACCCCGACCGACAGCGGCGTCTCGGTGTTCTCCGCCGTGATCGCCTCGGCCAGCATCGACACGTACGGCGCGACGCCGAGCCGGTCGCGGTGCAGCGGGATCGCCTCGGTCGCGCGCACGAGGTCCCGGGCCACGCCGCCGGACAGCCGCGGTCCGACGTCGATCCGGTCCCGCCAGACCTGCCTGATCACCGCCGCCGTCGCGTCCGGGCGGTCGAACAGCACGACCCGCCGCAGCGCCTCCACGCCCGTCGACCGCAGCGCCGCGACGAGGGCGGGCAGCGCGCGGCGGCGGCCGTCTCGCCCGCGATGCGCAGCGCGCCCGTGCCCGGCAGGGGCAGCGCGAGCCCGGTCGCGCCCGCCTGGGCAGCGGCGAGCACCGCGGCACGGGTCGCGGTGGCGATGGAGCCCGCGTCGACCTCGCCGTCCGCCGAGTCGTGCGGGGACAGCAGGACCAGGAACCGGACGGCGCCGTACGGCGGTTCGCTCGGCCCGAGCACGATCGGCGCCGCGGAGTGGATCGCGGGCAGGTCCACCCGGGTGAGCGCGAGCCTGGCGTGGGTGAACGCCGTCGCGAGGCTGGTGCCCAGCGCCCCGAGGACGTTGCCCACCGGGACCGCGAGCGCGTCGGCGCCGAGCCCCCACGGCTCGACGGTCTCGGCCAGCTCGACCCGGACCCCGTTGACCACCCCGAGGAACTCGTCCGCCACGGCCACCATGATCAGCACGGTATCGGTTCTCCCGCGCTCGTAAGGTGGGAACGTCGCCGAGGAGGAGCCCGCTGATGCGCAGGCCCGCGATCGAGCCCGTCGTCTGGAGGGCGCCGCGCGCCGGGCGGCGGCCCGAGCCGTCGCTGCCCCCGCTGACGGTGCGCCACGTCAACGGCAGCGGCGCCGAGGACGTGCTGGTCGACGACAAGGGCAACGTCTACACCGGGGTCGACGACGGGCGCGTGCTGCGCCTGACCGCCGACGGCCGCCGCCTCGACACGATCGCCGACACCGGGGGCCGCCCGCTCGGCCTGGAGCACCTGCCCGACGGGCGGCTGCTGGTGTGCGACGCCCAGCGCGGGCTGCTCGCCGTCGACCGGACGACGGGCGCGGTGGAGACGCTCGTCGCCAGGGGCCCGGACCTGCACGTGTGCAACAACGCCGCGGTCACCGCCGACGGGACGGTCTACTTCACCGACTCCACCAGCCGCTTCGAGCTGGCGCACTGGAAGGGCGACCTGCTCGAGCACACCGGCACCGGCCGCTTCCTGCGCCGCGACCCCGACGGCGCCGTCGAGGTGTTGCGCACCGGGCTCCAGTTCCCCAACGGGGTCGCGCTCGCGCCGGACGAGTCCGCCGTCGTGTACGCCGAGATGTGGGAGTACCGGCTGGTGCGGCTGTGGCTCAAGGGTGAGCGCGCCGGGCGGTTCGACGTGCTCGCCGACAACCTGCCCGGCTTCCCCGACAACATCTCCACCGGCAGCGACGGCAACATCTGGATCGCCTTCGCCAGCGCCCGCGATCCCCGCGTCGACCTGCTCCTGCGCACCCCGCCCGCGCTGCGCAAGGCGCTGTGGCGCATCCCGGAACGCTTGCAGCCCAAGGAGAAGCGCTGCGCGTGGGTGCGCGCGATCGACCCGTCGACCGGCGCGCTCGTCCACGACTTCTACGGCACGCCCCCGGCTACCACATGGTCACCGGCGTCCGAGAGCACGGCGGGCGCGTGCACCTGGGCAGCCTGGAAGAGCGCGCGGTGGCGTTCTTCGACCTCCCCTAGGCTGGGGCGCATGCCGAGGATCGCCACAGCGGAGCAGCCCGACCGCGCCGCGCTGACCGAGTTCCTGCGCGGCCGGTCGAAGTGCGTCCTGATCACCCGGCGGGCCGACGGGTCGCCGCAGGTGTCGCCGGTCGCGTCCGGGGTCGACGCCGAGGGCAGGCTGGTCATCTCCACCTACCCGGAGCGGGCGAAGGCGCGCAACATCCGGCGCGACCCCGTGGTGTCGGCGTGCGTGCTGTCCGACGACTGGAACGGCCCGTACGTGCAGGTCGACGGCCGCGCCGAGGTGCTGGACCTGCCCGACGCACTGGAGCCGCTGGTCGAGTACTACCGGTCGATCTCCGGCGAGCACCCCGACTGGGACGAGTACCGGGCGGCGATGGTCCGGCAGGGCAAGTGCCTGATCCGGGTGGAGCTGGAGCGCTGGGGCCCGATCGCTACGGGTGGCTTCCCTCCGCGGCTGGCTTAGGGCTGAGCAGCCGGTCCAGGGCGACGGCGCCGAAGGCGAGGAACAGGAACAGCGCGGCGACGCCCAGGCTGTTGAGCAGGACCGCGCCGTAGCCGTGCAGGGCGACGTCGAGGAACGGGTACGGGTAGAAGTCGACGATCGGCCCGCGGATCAGCGTGAACACCAGGTACAGCGCGGGAAACAGCAGCGCGTAGAACGCGGTGCGCGGCTGGGCCAGGCCGCGGGGCCGAACAGCAGCCAGCCGACCACGGTCAGGATCGGCGTCGCGGTGTGCAGCAGCAGGTCGGCGACGTGCGCCAGGCCCGTCAGGTCGTACAGCGACCGCAGGATCGTGTGGTAGACGACGCCGGTCACGGTGATCCCGATGAGCCCGGCGAGGCGGAACGCGCGGAACACCGGGCCACTGCGGGTCGGGTCCGCGGCGAGCAGCGCGTGCGTCGCGAAGACGATCACGTTCGACTGGATCGTGAAGTAGCAGAGCATGTTGAAGATCCGGCCCGCGGGCGTGGCGAACACGCCGGGCGTGGTGGCGGAGACGTAGCTCTGCACGGCGAGCCCGGCGAGGGCGACGGCGGCGGTGATCGCGAACCAGAGGCGCTGCATGGCCGCAAGATAACCCGGACGGGTCACCGAACGCGTGCGCCGCTCGCGTAATTCGGCGAAAGGGGTGTGATGTGGGTGGCATTCGGGTTCTCCGCGGGTGTGATCGCGACCCGTCCGGTGATAGCTCCGTTATAGTCCCTCGGACCCGGGTGGTTCCGGGTAATCCCTGTGCCTGGAGGACCACGGTGATGCCCTTGGCGGTGACCACGCGGAGGACGAGGTCCGCTGTCGTCGTGGAGGCCAGGGGGCGCATCGATCTCGCGGGGAGCGGCCCTGGCGCGAGCAGGTCGAGGAGGCGTGCGGGGAGAACTCCGCCAAGACCCTCGTCGTGGTCGACCTGACCGACGTCGGCTACCTCAGCGTGGGCACCGCCCCGTTGCTGATCCGGGCTCACTACCACTGCCTGCACCGGGGCAGGCGGCTGCGCGTCGCCGTGCGGCCCGGGCCGGTGCTGAACACCCTCCGCCTGACCGGCGTGCACGAGATCGTGGCGCTCTGCCCGGACCTCGACAGCGCGCTGAAGCCGCTGGTCGCGTCCCGCTGGTGAACCGGGCATCATCCCGAGCTTCCGCCGCCCGATCGCGGGGCGACACGTGATATTGAGCCGATCGTGCAAGGAGATAGGCGAATGGGTTATCACCGATACCTCAATTCTGGCACGTGGTAACTGACCGTTTGCATTTCCACTCGATAGTGTGTCGCTCGCATTGCGACGCTCGTGCACGCACCGGGTGAGCATTTGTGATCACCAGAGGTGATCGTCTGGTGACTCCGGGTCCCGACTGGTAGCCGTTGGTGCATTGGCAAGTGGACTTACCCGGAGAGGAACTTCGATGAATCGACACCTCGCGCGGATCGTGGCCTGCGTCACGGCCGTGGGTGTGCTGTCCACGACGGCCGGGGGTATGGCCGCCGCGAACACCCCGCCACCCCCGCGGCCGTCGACGCCAAGACGCAGGCCGTCGTGGACAAGCTGGAAGCGCTGCACGGCCGCATCGACGCGGCGACCAAGGCGGGCGACTCGATCGCCCTGCGCGCCGCCGTCGACGAGCTGCGCCCCGTGCTGGACGAGACCTACGACGTCGCCCGCAGCGACATGGCGCTCTACCTGGCCGACGAGTCCGACCTCAAGGCCGCCGAGATCCAGCGCATCCTGCCGCTGGGCATCCCCAGCCCGCTGGACATGGTGTTCGGCCTGGTCGGCTCGCTGCTCGCCCTGGTGGGCGGCCTGATCGGCACGCTGATCGGCCTGCTGCCGATCCCGCTGCCGGTGCCCGTGCCCATCCCGGGCGTGCCCGCGCCCGAGCCCGGTGGCCCGGCGCCCGGCCTGCCGCTGCCCGAGGTCCCGGGCGTGCCCGGCGTCCCCGGTGTGCCCGCGCCCGCGCCCGGTGCGCCCGCGCCCGCTCCCGTGCCGGGGCTGCCGCTGCCGTAGACCATCCGAGGAGTGGCCGCGCTTCGCGGCCCCGGGCCCGGCTCCCGCTCTGGGAGCCGGGCCCCTTCTCGTTGTCCGCGGGCGGCGTCCCCGTTCGTCGTATAGGTGTAAGACCGACGACGGAGGAGACGAACCGATGAAGTACATGCTGCTGATCAACAGCGGGACCACCGAGCCGACCTGCACGTTCGAGGACTGGCAGGCGTTCGACAAGGAGATCACCGGGGCCGGGGTCGTGGTCTCGTCGCACTCGCTCAAGGACCTCACCACCGCGACCACCGTCCGGGTGGACGCCGCCGGGCAGCGGACCGTGACCGACGGCCCGTACGCCGAGACCCGCGAGGTGCTGGGCGGGTACTACGTCATCGACGTGGCCGACCTCGACGTCGCGCTGGACTGGGCGGCCCGCTGCCCGGGCGCGCGGGACGGGTCGATCGTCGTGCGGCCGGTGTCCGAGGACTTCTGATGGACCCGTCGGTGTTCCGCGAGGAGCACGGCAGGCTGCTGGCCGCGCTGGTGCGCCGGTTCGGCGACCTCGACCTGGCCGAGGACGCCGCGTCCGACGCCGTCGAGGCCGCCCTGGCGCACTGGCCGGTCGACGGCGTCCCCGACCGCCCGGGCGCGTGGCTGCTCACCACCGCCCGGCGGCGCGCCGTCGACCGCCTCCGCCGCGACCAGGCGTACGCCGCCCGCCTGGCGATCATGCAGCTGGAGGCCGACCGCGCCGACCCCGTGCCCCGCGTCCGCGGACGCCGACCTGCCCGACGAACGCCTCCAGCTGTTCTTCACCTGCGCCCACCCGGCCCTGCCGTTCGAGGACCGGGTCGCCCTGACCCTGCGCTGCCTCGCGGGCCTGTCGACGGCGGAGGTCGCCCGCGCGTTCCTGGTCCCTCCCTCGGCGATGGGCAAGCGGATCACGCGGGCGAAGAACAAGATCCGGGAAGCCCGCATCCCGTTCCGCGTGCCGGGGTCGGACGAGCTGCCGTCGCGCCTGCCGGGGGTGCTGCAGGTCGTGTACTCGGTCTTCACCGAGGGCTACTCGGCCAGCTCGGGGGCCTCGTTGCAGCGGGTCGACGTCGCGGAGGAGGCCATCCGCCTGGGCCGCATCCTGCGTCGCCTGATGCCGGGGGAGCGGGAGGTCGCGGGCCTGCTGGGCCTGATGCTCCTGGTCCACGCCCGCCGCGACGCGAGGGTGTCGTCGGGCGAGATCGTGCTCCTGGCCGACCAGGACCGGACGCGGTGGGACCGCTCGATGATCGCCGAGGGCACCGCGTTGGCGGAGGCGGCCCTGACCGGCGGACCCCGGGCCCGTACGGCGTCCAAGCGGCGATCGCGGCGCTGCACGACGAGGACGGCCCCACGGACTGGCCCCAGATCGTCGCGCTGTACGACGTCCTGATGGACCTCACCCCGTCCCCGGTGGTCGCCCTGAACCGCGCCGCCGCGGTGTCGATGCGCGACGGCCCATCAGCGGGCCTGGCCCTCCTGGACGCCCTGGCGGACGACCCCCGGCTGCAGGCGTACCACCCCTACGCCACCGCCCGCGGCGACCTCCTGTCCCGCCTGGGCCGCCACACGGACGCCCTGTCGGCGTACCGCACGGCTCTGGAACTCGCGGGGACGGAACCGGAACGGGCGCACTTGCGGCGTCGGATCGCGGAGGTGGGTAACGACGCCTGAGGGCAGCCGATGCAGGTGGTGACCTTGCCGCGGCCCGCGAAGGAACCACGTGATCATCACCTGCCCGAAGTGCTTCAGCGCCGATGACGTCCAACGGCCCCGCAAGCTGGCCGACGGCGTGGTGCAGTACCGCTGCGACAACCCCGTCCACGGCGAGCACGAGTGGTTCACCACAGCACCGGCTGCGCACCCGGTACCCCGAGCTGTTCGCCGGGCACGTCGCCGACCAGGGGCACTCGATGTTCGGCACCCGCGCCTACACGGCGTCCAGCGTCCGGTTCGGCGTGGCGCTCGGCAGGCTGGAACGAGCGGGTGAGCTGGTCAGCGAATACGGTCCGGCGACAGGGCCTGGCGCCACAACGAGCAGGTGACCTACTGGGCGAAGGCGCCCTCCCCGGACCGCTTGACCTGGGTCGAGTACTGCCTCGCGGTCGGGCGGTCCCCGGAGTGGACCGACACCGACCGCGAGGGCTTGCGACCGCCGATCAGGAACTGACCGTCACGCAGACCTCGTTGGACCAGGCGGAGCGTTCGCTGTAGCGCAGGGCGGCGACCGTGTAGCAGAGCTCGACGTCGCGGGGTTCGTCCCAGTACCAGGTTTCGGTGGCGTTGGGGTAGGTGAAGTGTTCGCGGATGTCGTATTGGGTGCCGATGCGGCGGCGGACGAGGAGGCCGGTTTCGTCGGAGGCGTTGTCCTGCCACTGGAGGTGGACGGTGCCGTCGGTGACGGTGGCCGTGAGGTTGGACGGGGCGGCGGGGCCGGTGCGGGGGTGGTGGCGCAGACCTGGTCCGATGTGGACGCGCCCGCCGAGTTGATGGCGCTCACCGTGAAGCACGCCGTGGTGCCGGGGTTGACGTCGCGCCAGGTGTAGCTGTCGGAGTCGGGGTCGAGGGTGGTGGAGCCGAGGTCGCCGGAGACCGCGTAGGACGTCTCGTTGGTGGCGTTGTCGCGCCAGGACACCACGATGGTGTTGAGCGTGGCGGAGGCGGTCACCGAGGTCGGGGTCGCGGGGAGGGTCCGGGTCCAGGCGCAGGTGAAGGGGCTCCAGTCGGAGACCTCCGACGGGTAGCGGTAGCTGCCCTTGAAAGCGCGGATGCGGTAGCAGGCCTGGGTGTCCAGGGGAGGCCGCTGACGGTGTGGCTGGTCCGGTCGGCCGCGATGGTGATCGGGTTGGTGCCGCTGGTCAGCTGGTACCCGGCCTCGCCGTCGGAGTCGGGCCAGGTGAAGCGGACGGAGCCGTCGGCGACGGTCTGGGCGGTCAGGTTGGGCGCCGGCTGGAGGGTGAAGGGGCGCTTGACCAGGTCGCCTGCGGTGTACTCGCGCACGCGGACCAGGTGTTCGGGGGCGGTGTAGCCCTCCTTGCCGTAGGCCTCGACGACGTACGCGGGGCCGGTCGGGTCGGCCTTGCGGACGCCGAGGTAGACGGCGACGTGGTCGTACTCGCCGTCGTCCTCGTGGTCGTAGAAGACGAGGTCGCCGGGCGCGGGCGCCGGGACCGTGGAGCCGATCTTGGCGAACTCGTGCGCCTCGCGGTCGGACAGCTTCATCCCGGCCTGGTTGAGGGCGTAGTGGACCAGGCCCGAGCAGTCGAAGCCGGGACCGGTGGCGGGCCCGCAGTTCGAGATCGCCGGGTTGCCGTAGGTCGGCCCGGCGAGGTCGCCCCGCCCCAGCAGTAGGACAGGCCGACCTGGGCGACGGCGGCCTGGGTGAACGCGCGGGCCGCGGGCTCGCCGCGTCCTGCCACTCGTAGTACTTCGTCTCCGCGGATGCGATCCCCACCGGCATCAGCCCCACGACCGCGACGAGCGCGGTCAGCGCAGCGCGCAAGCGCATGGCACTCCCCTTGATTCCCCCGGTTCGGATATTCCGAACTCGTACTAAGTCGGTAAGATAGGCCCGCCGAACCCGCACTGTCCAGAGCCTGGGGAGCGTTAGTGTCCGACCACCTGATCGACGACTGGGTGCACCTCTCACCCGACATCGACCCGCTGACCGAGGGCGTCGTCGAGCGCGTCCACCTGATCGCCCGCGCCCTCGACCTGGCCTGCGCGCGGATCGCGGGTCCGCACGGGATCAACCCGCGCGACTACGACATCCTCGCCCGCCTGTACTGGACGGGGCGCCGCACCGGCTCACCCCGACCCAGCTCGCCAACGGCACCGGCACGCCCGCGACGTCGATCACCAGCAGGCTCGACCGGCTGGAGCGCCTCGGTCTCCTGCGCCGCGTCCCCGCCGAGCGCGACCGCCGCTCGCTGCTCGCCGAGCTGACCGAGCAGGGCCGGACCCTGTTCCAGACGATGGTCGCCGAGCAGGCCCGCACGGAGGCCGACGCGTTCCGCGCCCTCGGCGAGGCCGACCTGACCGCGCTGCGCGACCTGCTGGACAAGGCCCTCACCGCCTGCCAGGCGACCCTGCCCGCCCCGCCCCGCCGGGTCGCGCTGGCGAAGGAGTGACGGCCTACCGCAGCCGCTCCGCCCGACCCGTCAGGTAACGCTGCTCCGGGACGCTCGCCGTCGCGCGCGCCGCCGCCAGGTACGCCGACCGGGCGCCCGCGCGGTCGCCGGACAGCTCCAGCAGGTGGGCGCGGACGGCGGCCAGCCGGTGGTGGCGGGCCATGCGCGGGTCCGCGTCCAGCGGCTCCAACAGGGCCAGGCCCGCCGAGGGGCCGTCGACCATCGCCACCGCGACCGCGCGGTTCAGGGTGACCACCGGGTTCGGCGCGATGTGCTCCAGCAGCTTGTACAGGATCGCGATCTGCTTCCAGTCCGTCGCCCCCGACGACTCCGCCTCCGCGTGGACGGCGGCGATCGCGGCCTGGAGCCGGTACGGGCCGACCTCGCCCGTGCGCAGCGCCGAGGTCGCCAGCGCCACGCCCTCGGCGATCTCCGCGGGTCCCACAGCGACCGGTCCTGCTCGGCCAGCGGCACCAGGGAGCCGTCCGCGGTCGTGCGGGCGGCGCGCCGGGAGTCGGTGAGCAGCATCAGCGCCAGCAGCGCGGTGACCTCGGGCTCGTCGGGCAGCGCGCGGCGGGCCACCCGGGTCAGGCGGATCGCCTCGACGGTCAGGTCGGGGTTGAGCAGGTCGTCGCCCGCGCCGGACGCGTAGCCCTCGTTGAAGATCAGGTACAGCACCTGGAGCACCGCGGGCAGCCGGTCCCGGGCGCCCGCCATCGAGAACCCGGAGATCTTCGCCTTGGCCCGGCTGATGCGCTGCGCCATCGTCGGCTCCGGCACCAGGAACGCCCGCGCGATCTGGGCCGTCGTCAGACCGCCGACCGCGCGCAGCGTCAGCGCCACCTGCGACGGCGGCGACAGGTCCGGGTGGCAGCAGAGGAACAGCAGCTCCAGCGTGTCGTCCGACGCCGACGCCTCCGACGGGACCGCCAGCAGCGCCTCCGACACCTCGCGCCGCCGCCGCGCCGACTCGCTGCGGAAGGTGTCGGTCAGGCGGCGGGTCGCGACCGTCATCAGCCACGCCCGCGGGTCGTCCGGCACGCCCGATGGCCACTGCGCGACCGCGGCCAGCAGCGCCTCCTGCACCGCGTCCTCGCACGCCGCGAACTGGCCGTGCCTGCGCACCAGGGCGCCCAGGACCTGCGGGGCCAGCGCCCGCAGGTCCTCGTACGGGGTGGTCACATCTCCACGCCCGCGGAGAACATGACCTGCCGGACCTCGACGCCCAGGCCGGGCACCGCCGCGTCCGGGATCATCGCGGCCAGCTCCTCCGCGCGGGCCTGGCTCTCGCAGTCGACCAGGTAGTACCCGGCCAGGAACTCCTTGGCCTCGATGAACGGCCCGTCCGACACCGCCGGGACCCCGTCGCGGACGCGGACCGTGCGGGTCGTGGACGGGTCCGCGAGGGCCTGGGTGCCGATGAACTCGCCCGACGCCTTGATCGCGTCCATGAACGCCCCGTGGCCGTCCATGATCGCCTGGCGCTCCTCGTCGGTGAGGGCGTCCAGCACGGCGTTGTTGATGTTGAGCATGAGCAGGAACTTCATGGGTGCCTCCCTATCAGGTCTCGTCGGCGGGTGGTCGGAGCCGACCGGTCCACTTCGACATCCGTGCCGGGAACTCCTGCTCGGCAATCCGAAGGATGAGCCGCGCACGCGCCCTGTGTGACCGTGGACGGGACGTTGGGGAGGTAGCACATGAGCCGGATCAGGGTGCGCCGGACGGCGGTGCGGCGATGACGGCCGCCGAGTCGGACTACCCCCAGGCGCGGCCGCGGGACCCCGCACCGCCAAGGAGCGCAAGGCCGCCCGGCCGCGGCCGATGTGGCTGCTCCGGTCCCAGCTCGCCGAGCTGCGCGCGGGCGTCGAGGCGGGGAAGGCGCCCGCCGTCGAGCGGCAGCGCTCGCTCGGCAAGCTCACCGCGCGGGACCGGCTGGACCTGCTGCTCGACGCGGACTCGTTCGTCGAGCTGGAGATCTACCGCACCCACCAGGCGCGCGGGTTCGGCCTCGACGACAACCGGCCGCACTCCGACGGCGTCATCGCGGGCTCGGGCACCATCGACGGGCGGCGCGTGTTCGTCTACGCCCAGGACTTCACCCTCTTCGGCGGGTCGCTCGGCGCCGCGCACGCCGCGAAGATCCACAAGGTGATGGACCTCGCGCTGGCCGCGGGCGCGCCGCTGATCGGGCTCAACGACAGCGGCGGCGCGCGCATCCAGGAGGGCGTGCTGTCCCTCGACGGCTACGGCGGCATCTTCCGCCGCCACGTCGAGGCGTCCGGGGTGATCCCGCAGATCAGCGTGATCCTCGGCCCGTGCGCGGGCGGCGCGGCCTACTCGCCCGCGCTGGCCGACTTCACCTTCATGGTCCGCGACACCGCCCAGATGTACCTGACCGGCCCGGACGTGGTGAAGACGGTGACCGGCGAGGACGTCTCGCACGACGAACTCGGCGGCGCGGACGTGCACGGCACCCGCTCCGGCGTGGCGACCTTCGTCCACGACGACGAGGAGAGCTGCCTGCACGACGTGCGCTACCTCGTCTCGCTGCTGCCGTCGAACAACCTGGAGACCGCGCCCTCGTACCCGGCGTGCGGCGCGGACGACGACGACCGCCCCGGCTCGCCGAGATCGTCCCGCCCGAGCCGAACCAGCCCTACGACATGCGCGAGGTGCTGGCCGAGCTGGTCGACGACGGCGAGTACATCGAGGTGCACGAGCGCTGGGCGGGCAACGTGGTGTGCGCGCTCGGCCGCGTCGACGGCGAGGTGGTCGGCGTCGTCGGCAACCAGCCGGTCGTGCTCGCGGGCGTGCTGGATAGCCCCGGCGCCCAGAAGGCCGCCCGGTTCGTCCGGTTCTGCGACGCGTTCAACATCCCCCTGGTCACCCTGGTCGACGTGCCCGGCTTCCTGCCCGGCACCGAGCAGGAGTACGGCGGCATCATCCGGCACGGCGCGAAGCTGCTCTACGCCTACTGCGAGGCGAGCGTCCCGCGCGTGCAGGTGATCGTGCGCAAGGCGTACGGCGGGGCGTACATCGTGATGGACTCGCGCAGCGTCGGCACCGACCTGTCGCTGGCGTGGCCGACCAACGAGATCGCCGTCATGGGCGCCGAGGGCGCGGTCAACGTGCTGCACCGCAAGCGCCTCGCCACCGCCGCCGACCCCGACGGCCTGCGGGCCGAACTCATCCAGGAGTACACCGACAACCTCATGCACCCGCTGTACGCCGCCGAGCGGGGCCTGGTCGACGACGTCATCGACCCCGTGCGCACCCGGGCCGCGGTGGCCCGCGGGCTCGCCATGCTGCGCCACAAGCGCAGGCAGGCGCCGCGGCGCAAGCACGGGAACATCCCGCTGTAGCGCCGATCCCCGTCAACCGCGACGACCCCGGCGCGCGCCCGCGCGCCCGGGCGCCGCCGCTCGCCCGCGGCAGGCCGCGGCCCCACGAGGTCGAGGTGGCCCATGACGACCGTGCGCGCCGTCCGGGGCGCGATCCAAGTCGAGCACGACGAACCCGAGGCGCTGCTCGCCGACACGGCGGCGCTGGTCGCCGAGGTGCTCTCGCGCAACCGCGTCCGCGGCTCCGACGAGATCATCAGCATCCTGTTCACCATGACCCCGGACCTGCGGGCGGGGTTCCCCGCCGCGGCGGTCCGCAGGCTCGGCCTCGCCGACGTCCCGGTCATGTGCGCTACCGAGCTGGCCGTGCCCGACGCGCTGCCCAGGGTCGTGCGGCTGCTCGCCCACATCCACACCGACCTCGCCCAGTCCGAGGTCGCCCACGTGTACCTGCGGGGCGCCGTGGCGCTCCGCCCCGATCTCGCGGCTCGTGCCGCGGACGACGAGAGGAAACGCGCGCATGGTCATCGTGATGTCGCCTGACGCGACGCAGGCGCAGGTCGCCGCGGTCGTGGACCGGGTCGAGGCCGAGGGCGGGCAGGCGTTCGTCAGCCGCGGCGTCGCCCGGGTCATCGTCGGCCTGGTCGGCGAGGTGGAGCGGTTCGCGTCGCTCGGCCTGGCCGCCCTGCCCGGCGTGGCGAAGGTGAAGCGGATCAGCTCCGGGTACAAGCTCGTCAGCCGCGAGCACCACACGGCGCGGTCGGTGGTCGAGGTCGGCGGCGTGCCCATCGGGCCCGACACGGCGACCCTCATCGCCGGGCCGTGCGCGGTGGAGACCCCGGAGCAGACCCTCGCCGCGGCCCGCATGGCCCGCGCCGCGGCGCGACGCTGCTGCGCGGCGGGGCCTACAAGCCCCGCACGTCGCCGTACGCGTTCCAGGGCCTCGGCCGGGAGGGCCTGCGCATCCTCGCCGACGTGCGGGCCGAGACCGGGCTGCCGGTGGTCACCGAGGTCGTCGCCGCCGACGACGTCGACATCGTGGCCGAGCACGCCGACATGCTCCAGGTCGGCACCCGGAACATGCAGAACTTCCCGCTGCTGCAAGCCGTCGGCGAGGCGGGCAAGCCGGTGATGCTCAAACGCGGCATGACCGCGACGATCGAGGAGTGGCTGCTCGCCGCCGAGTACATCGCCCAGCGCGGGAACCTGGCGATCGTGCTGTGCGAGCGCGGCATCCGCACGTACGAGACCGCCACGCGCAACACCCTCGACGTCGCGGCCGTCCCCGTCGTGCAGCACCTCTCGCACCTCCCGGTCATCGTCGACCCCTCGCACTCCGGCGGGCGCCGCGACCTGGTCCTCCCGCTGAGCCGCGCCGGGCTCGCCGCGGGCGCGGACGGGCTCATCGTCGACGTCCACCCCCACCCGGAGGCGGCGCTGTGCGACGGCCCGCAGGCCCTCGTCGGCTCCGACCTGATCGAGCTCTCCCGCACCGTCGCGGTGTTCGCGTCGGTGATGGGGCGCGATCCCGCTCGCCGCACCAGGTTGGCGAGCTAGTCCCGCCCTGGTGGGGCACCGCCCGCCGCGCTGGTTGTTCCGCGGCGGGCGGTGCCTGCACTGGGGGAACATCTATCCCAAGGATAGGAGTCCGTGGGGCCAAGGGTAAGTGAACCGGGAATCGGTCCACAGTGAATTCATCCTATTGGGAGCACACTGACGGGCACGCCGTTGAAGACGGCGTTGCCGGACAGGGCGTCGACGACGGAATCGTCGGTGAGGGTGTTGGCGTTGACGCCGTCGGTGGTGTTGGCGACGCGCTGCCTGCCGCCGCGGTGGCCCCAGCCGTGCGGGAGGCTGACGACGCCCGGCATGATCTTCGGCGTCCGCTCGACGGCGACCTCCAGGGCGCCCGCGGCGGAGCGCACCAGCGCCCGGTCGGCGATGCCCAGGCGGGTCGCGTCGTCGGGGTGGATGTGCAGCGTGCAGGTGTTGGACCCGCCGACGAGGCTCTGGGTGTTGTGCAGCCAGCTGTTGTTCGAGCGGAGCTGGCGGCGGCCGATGAGCAGGAACTCCGGGGCCTGCCCGGCGTACCGCGCGCGCAGCCGGGCGACGTCGGCGACCAGGGCGGGCGGGGCCAGCTCGACGGCGCCGGACCCGGTGCGCAGCAGCTCCTTCAGGCGCGGTTGCAGTGCGCCCAGGTCGATGCCGTGCGGGTTGGCCCGCAGGTCGGCCAGGGTGAGCCCGTAGGAGCCGAACTTCAGCAGCACGTCGAGGAACTTCTCCGGGCCGGAGTCGCCCTCCAGCTCGGCCAGCATGCGCTCGGTGTCGACGTCGGCGAACGGCGAGCCGGGCATGTCGACGATGCCGCCGACGACCTGGCTGAGGATGCCCTGGTCCAGCGCCTCGGCGGGGACCTGGTGGCCCGCGCCGGAGGCGATCAGGGTCAGCTTGGCCAGGATCTCGGCCTCCGAGCGCTGGTCGGCGCCCAGCGGGACCGCGGCGGGGGAGAAGCGGGTGTAGTTCCGGACCGTCACGATCTGCATGAGGAAGTCGTAGTGCGGGGTCTGCATGATCCGCGGCGGCGGCAGGATGACGTCGGCGTGCCGGGTGGTCTCGTTGAGGTACGGGTCGACGCAGACCATGAAGTCCAGGCCGGGCAGCGCGCGGTCGAGGCGGGGGCCGTTGGGCGCGGACAGCACCAGGTTGCCCGCCAGGCAGATCAACGCCTTCACCTGGCCCTCGCCGGGGTCTCGATCTCGTCGGCGAGGGTGGCGACGGGCAGCTCGCCCAGCGCCTCGGGCAGGCCGCGCACGCGGCTGCTCCAGCGGCCGGTGGCGAACGGCTCGGGCGAGCGGAAGATCTCCAGGCCCGCCGTGCGGGTGAACATGACCCCGCCCGGCCGGTCGATGTTGCCGGTGAGCACGTGGATCACGTCCACGAGCCACTGCGCGAGCGTGCCGAACTCGGCGGTGGAGGTCCCGATGCGCGCGTACACCGCGGCGCTGGGCGCGGCGGCCAGTTCGACGGCCAGGCGGGCGATGTCGGCCGCCGGGACGCCGCAGACGTCGGCGACCTGCTCCGGGGTGAAGCCCGCGGCCAGCTCGCGCAGCTCGTCCAGGCCCGCGACCGGGAACTCCGGCGTGCACAGCTCCTCGGCCAGCAGCGTGTGCACGATGCCGAACAGCAGGAACACGTCGGTGCCGGGCCGCACGAAGTGGTGCTCGTCGGCGACCTCGGCGGTGCGGGTGCGGCGCGGGTCGACCACGACGACCTTGCCGCCGCGGCGCGCAGCGCCTTGAGCCGCGCGGGGAAGTCGGGCGCGGTGCACAGCGAGCTGTTGGACACCATCGGGTTCGCGCCGATGACCAGCAGGTGGTCGGTGCGGTCGATGTCGGGCACGGAGAACGCGAACGGGTCGCCGAACATGTGCCCGGTCGAGATGTGCTTCGGGATGTGGTCGATCGTCGCCGCGGAGTACGTGTTGCGGGAGTTGAGCGACTGGGTGAGCGGCTGGCGGTACATGAACCCGGCCATGCTGTGGTAGGTCGGGTTGCCGAAGTACAGCGCCACCGCGTCGCGGCCGTGCTCGGCGATCGTGGCCGACAGCTTCGCGTCGACGAGCGCGAACGCCTCGTCCCACGACGCCTCGCGCCACTGGTCGCCCTCGCGGACCATGGGCACGCGCAACCGGTCCGGGTCGGCGTCGATCCGGCCCAGGCTCGCCCCTTGGGGCAGATGTAGCCCTTGGTGAACGGGTCGGCGGTGTCGCCGTGCACCGACGTCACCCGGTCGTGGTCGTCGAGGGTGATGCGTAACCCGCAGACGGCGTCGCAGATGGGACAGGTGCGGTGGGTCGTGCGCATGTCGCTCCCGGTGTGCTCAGTGGGGCTTGCGGGCCGACACGATCGCGTAGCCGACCTGGTCCTTGCGCGGGGCGAAGAACCCCATGTTCTTGCGCGAGAACTCGCTCAGCGCGGCCTCGCCGACCTTGGCGGCGACCTCGTCGCGGCGGGCCATCGCCGCGGCCAGGAACTTCGCCTTCATGCCGAACACGCGCGGCCCGCACTCGGTGTACTCCTCGACGGCGAACCCCGCGCCGCGCACCAGGTCCAGCCAGCCGGACAGCGGCGGCAGCGCGGGCAGCTTCAGCGCCTCGACGAACTTCGCCAGCCGCGCCGGGTCGCCGGGCGCGCCGAGGCACAGGTCGGAGAACGTGAGCCGCCCGCCGGGGCGCAGCACGCGGAAGAACTCCCCGAGCACCTGGGGCAGGTCGTTGGCGTTCTGCAGGGACTCCAGCGCCAGCACGGCGTCGAACGACCCGTCGGCGTAGGGCAGGGCGTGGAAGTCGCCGAGGTCGAACGCCGTCCGCTCGGCCACGCCCGCGGCGGCGGCGCGCTCGGCGGCCTTGCCCGCCTCGAACGCGCTGATGGTCACGCCGGTGACGGAGACGCCGTGCGTGCGGGCCAGGTACGCGGCGGTCTCGCCGGTGCCGCAGCCCGCGTCCAGCACCCGCTCGCCCGCGCGCAGGCCGAGGGTGTCGGTCACCTTGCGGGTGATGCGGTGCAGCGCCTCCGACAGCGGGGCGTCGTCGTCGCGGTCGTACCAGTACCACATGTGGATCTGGCCGTCGCGGATCTCGTCCTCGATCGGGGAGCGCTCGTCGTAGTGCCGTCCGATGTCGGGGCTGGTCATCGGCTGTGTCCTCTCGACGGTTACACGACGCGGTACCACAGGTGCGTGGCGCACGGGGTCTGCACGACGCGCTCCGCGCGCAGCTTCGCGCCCGCCAGCGCGGGGTCGTCGAACAGCCGGACGCCGCCGCCGAGCAGGACGGGCGCGATGTGCAGGCGGATCGCGTCGAGCAGACCGGCCCGCAAGACCTGGCCCGCGACGTTCGCGCTCATCACGTAGACGTCCCCGTCGCCCGCGGTGTCCCGGGCCTGCGCGACGGCGCTCTCCGGGCCGTCGCCGACGAAGGTGAACGGGGTCCGGCCCTCGCGGGTCGCGGGGCGGTGCGTCAGCACGAAGACCGGGACCGTCCCCAGAGGACCGTCGCCCCAGCCGTCCTCGCCCTCGGAGTTGTCGTAGGTGCGCCTGCCGGTGACGACGGCGCCCGCGGCGAACAGCTCGTCGAGCACCGCGGTGTCAGCGTCGGTGCGCCCGGCGGAGATCCAGTCGTGCAGCGCTTCCCCGCCCACGCCGAGCGGCCGTTCGGGCGAGTCGTCCGGTCCGGTCACGAAACCGTCCAGCGACACCGTGATGTCGAAAACGACCAATCCCATGGGGCACATCTTTCAGCCGCGCGCCGCGGGGTCATCTCTGCCGTTGCTGACGGATGCCCGCACAGCGGGAGATGCCCCCTTCCGCCGCCTGGCAGATGATGCAAAACGACCTGCGGTCCCAGGAGGAGGAGCCGGAATGACAAGCGAGATCGACATCGAGGTGTGGGTTCCCGATCTGCGGTTCCCCGGCTGGATGGACCGGTGGCACCAGCAGGCGGCGGAGTTCTCCCGGTTGCACCCCGAGTACAAGGTGACCGTGACGGGGCTGGACTTCTTCACTTTCCCGCAGTACGTCACCGAGCAGGCCGCGCTGGGCAACAAGCCCGCCGTCGCCGAGTACTACTTCTACGCCAGCCACGTCGCCCGCGACACCGTCGACGCCGACGGCAAGCCGCTGTTCGTCTCCATCTCCGAGGCGGTCGGCGAGCGCACCGAGTTCCTCGGCGAGCCGAGCGTGCTGCACGACCTGCACCCGGCGTTCCGCGACTACTACACGCTCAACGGCGACCTCGACTCGCTGCCGTCCGTCGGCACCACCAGCCTCCTGTACGGCAACCGCGAGCTGCTCGACCGCGCCGGTGTCGACGGCCTGCCCGAGACCTGGGCCGAGGTCGACGAGGCGTGCCGCAAGGTCGCCGCGCTGACCGACGGGCCGTCGCACGCGATCACCTGGTCCAACCACGGCACGTTCGTGCAGCAGGCGATGGCCGCGCAGGGCGGGTACTTCGTCAACAACCGCAACGGCCGCGACGGCCGCGCCACGACGATCGACCTGGTCTCCAAGGAGATGACGGCCTGGGTCGAGTGGTGGAACCGCCTGCACAAGGACGGCCACTTCCTCTACACCGGCAAGATCCCGGACTGGGCGGGCACCATGGAGGCATACCGCGACCAGCGCGTGGCCATCCGCATCTCCTCGTCCAACGACGTCAACTACATGGCGCACGCCGCGAAGATCGGCGGCTTCACCATGGACGTCGGGATCATGCCCTACAACGACGAGGTCCCCTACGTCGGCAACGCCGTCGCGGGCACGTCGATGTGGCTGGTCGACGGCCTCGACGAGGCGACCAAGGAGGGCGCGCTGGCGTTCCTGATGTGGATGCACAACCCCACCAACGCCGCCCAGCGCCACAAGGACAACAGCTTCGTCCCGATCACCAAGTCGTCCTACGACCTGCTGCAGGACGAGGGCTGGTTCGACGCGCACCCGTACCACTCGATCACCTACGACCACGTGATCGAGTACCCGCCGCAGGTGACCGGCCGCACCGGCTACCCGCCGTCGGAGGGCGCGCTGTTCGGCGACTTCGCGGGCGCGCAGGACATCATGGTGCACGCGATGGGCGACGTGCTGGCCCGCGGCGCGGACCCGTTCGACCGGTTCGTCAAGGCGACGCAGGACGCGCAGAAGCTGCTCGACGACTACAACGAGTGGGTGTCGACCACCGCGCGCGGCCCGGTGCCCAACAGCAGCCACGGCGTCGAGTACTGGACCGACGTCGAGCCCTACACCGCGCAGGACCTGGAGAACGTCGTCCCGCTCAACAGCTGACCGACCCGTCGAGGCGGACGCGCGGGTCACCGCGCGTCCGCCTGCCGTCCCGCCGACCTCCAGCCCAGCAAAGGACCGCAAGCGCGATGACCGTCACCGCGATCGTTCCCGCCCAAGGCTTCCCGCCGCCGCCCGAGCCGGACCTGACGCCCGCCGACGTCATCGCCCGCGCCGAGGCGCTGCTGCCGCTGCTGGTCGAGCAGCGCGCCGCGGCCGAGGAGCGCACCTACTACTCCGCCGAGGTGCACGAGGAGTTCCGCAAGGCGGGCTTCTACCGGCTGCTCGTGCCCGCGCGGTTCGGCGGCTACGAGTTCTCGGTGCAGACGTTCATGCGCGTCGTGGTCACCCTGGCCCGCGGCTGCCCGTCCACGGCGTGGATGTTCTGCCTGGGCGCCGTGCACGCGGTCGCCGCGGCCACCCTGTTCGACGAGCGCGCGCAGGAGGAGATCTTCGCGGGCGGCGAGTTCATCGCGCCCGCCACCGTCATCCCCTCCGGCACGCTGGCGAAGGTGCCCGGCGGCTGGGTGCTCGACGGCACCTGGCCGTACTGCTCGGGCTCGCCGTACGCGACGCACTTCATGGGGCACGCGCTGCTGTTCCCCGAGGACGGGAGCGACCCGCGCCCGGTGCTGTTCGTCATCCCGCGCGACCAGTGGACGCGGCTGGACGACTGGGGCGACCAGCTCGGCCTCAAGGGCAGCGGCTCGCACAGCATCGCCATCGCCGGGCAGACCATCCCGGAGCACTACCTGCTCGACACGCACCTGAGCATGTACGAGGTGTCCGAGGACACCCCGGGCGTGCGGCTGCACGCCAACCCCATGTACGGCGGCGGCCCGATGAGCTTCATGATGTTCGAGTCCGCCGTGCTCGCCGTCGGCATGGCCCAGGGCGCGCTGGACAGCTACGCGGAGCTGATGCGCACCCGCACGACGTCGTTCCCGCCGATCGTGCCGCGCACCGAGGACCCGGACTTCCAGCTCTGGTTCGGCGAGGCCACCGGCCGCATCGCCACCGCGGAGGCGGCGGTGTTCGACGCCATGCGGCAGTGGACCGAGCTGGCCGAGCAGGGGCCGTCGGCGTTCACCAAGGAGCGCGAGTGGCGCATCGCCACCATCTGCCGGGAGACGATCCGGCTCGCGTGGACCGCGGTCGAGAAGTACCTGTTCCCCACCGCGGGCTCCAGCTCGGTGCGCCGCGGCCAGCACGTCGAGCGGGTGTGGCGGGACATGTCGATGATGCAGTCCCACGCCGGGATCGCGGTCGTGCTGAACACGATGGCGAACCGCGAGCTGGCCTGGGCGCACTTCGGCATCCCGGACCCGCACGCCGCCTGAGCAGGCGGGGAGATGCCCGCGCGGCGGGCCGCACCGACCATTGAGGACAAACCGGCTGGATTTCGAGGGAGATAAGCGCAATGGCCGAGGAGACCAAGACTCGTGCGGTGGTGCTCGGCGGTAGTCTCGCCGGCCTGTTCGCGGCTCGGGTGCTGTCCGACGCCTACGACGAGGTCCTCGTCGTGGACCGGGACACCATCGTCGGCGTGGCCGAGGCCCGCCGGAGCTGCCCCCAGGGCAAGCACATCAACGGCCTGCTGGCGCGCGGCCAGCTCGCCATGGAGGAGATGTACCCGGGCATCACCGAGGAGATCTTCGCCGACGGCGTGCCGACCGGCGACCTGTGCGGCAACGTCCGGTGGTACTTCAACGGCGTGCGCATCCAGCAGCAGGCCGCGGGCCTGACCTGCGTGTCGGCGTCGCGGCCGATGCTGGAGAAGCACATCCGGCGGCGGACGCTGGACATCGCCAACATCTCGGTGCTGGAGCGGCACGCCGTCCTGGGCATCACCACCACCGCCGACAAGGGCACCATCACCGGCGCCCGGGTCCAGCCGGTCGAGGGCGGCGAGGAGAAGGTGCTCGACGCCGACCTGGTCATCGACGCCACCGGCCGCGGCTCGCGCACCCCGGTGTGGCTCGAGGAGCTGGGCTACGGCACCGTCGAGGAGGAGTCGAAGAAGGTCGGCCTCGGCTACGTCACCCAGCACTACCGGCTCAAGTGCGACCCGTACCACGGCGACCTGTCGATCAACCCGGTCGCCTCGCCCGAGCTGCCCCGCGGCGCGATCTTCACCAAGACCGACGGCGGCCGGGTCGAGCTGACCGCGTACGGCATCCTCGGCGACCACCCGCCCACCGACCAGCAGGGCTTCTACGACTTCGTGAAGATGCTGGCGGCGCCGGAGATCCACGAGGCGCTGATGCAGGCCGAGCCGCTGGACGAGCCGGTCGCCTTCCGGTTCCCGACCACGCTGCGCCGCCGGTACGAGCGGATGACCAAGCTGCCCGCGGCCTGCTGGTCGTCGGCGACGCCGTCACCTGCTTCAACCCGGTCTACGCGCAGGGCATGACGGTGTCGGCCCTGTCCGCGCTTACCCTGCGCAGCCACCTGCACAGCGGCGCGGCGCCGTCGCCGGTGGCGTTCTTCCGCGACCTGGCGCGCAACGTCATCGACCAGCCGTGGGAGATGACCAACACCGTCGACCTGAACTTCCCCGGGGTCGAGGGCGAGCGCACCAAGCAGGTCAAGATGGCGCAGAAGTTCCTCAAGCTGACCCAGATCGCGGCGACCAGGGACAAGACCGTGGCGGCGGCGTACATGCGCACGGCCGGTCTGATCGACCCGCCGGAGACGCTGATGAAGCCGAAGCTGCTCATCCGCATCCTGCTCAACGCGCTGCGCGGCCCGGCCAAGCCCACCCCGGCCCCGCCGGTCGTGCCGCTGGCCGTGAAGAAGGCCCCGCCCGCGCGCGGGCGCAAGGCGGCCTGACCAGACGGAACCGCCCCCGCCGGACTCCGGCGGGGGCGGTTCGCTGTCCACCAGGCGCCGCGGCGCCAGTAGACGCTCCACCGGTCGATGCGGTGGATCTCGTCGGTGATGCCCTCGCGGTCGCGGAACTCGTCGATCGCGGCCCGGCAGGCGGGGACGAGGTAGTCGTCGACGATGACGTACCCGCCGACCGACAGCTTCGGGTACAGGTTGACCAGCGCGTCCATCGTGGACTCGTACAGGTCGCCGTCGAGGCGCAGCACGGCGAGCTGCTCGATGGGCGCGGCGGGCAGCGTGTCGCAGAACCAGCCCGCCAGGAACTCGACCTGGCCGTCGAGCAGGCCGTAGCGCTCGAAGTTGTTGCGCACCGCCTTCTCGTCGACGCCCAGCACCTCGTTGTGGGCGTGCATGCCCAGCCGCACGTCCTCGGGGTGGCTGTCGCCGTCCGCGGTCGGCACGCCCTCGAACGAGTCGGCCACCCACACCTTGCGGTCGGTGATCCCGTACGCCTGGAACACGCCGCGCGCCAGGATGCACACGCCGCCGCGCCAGGCGCCGGTCTCGATGAAGTCGCCCGGCACGCCCTCGGCGATCACCCGCTCCAGGCACTCCTGGACGTTGTCCAGCCGGGTGAGGCCGACCATGGTGTGCGCGACGCTGGGCCAGTCGCTGCCGGTGCTGCGCGCCCAGGTGCTGTACTCCTGCCGCTCGAAGACCGGATTCGGAATGGCCGGGTCCTCGTAGATCGTATTCGCCAGCACTTTCTTCAACAGGTCCAGATACAGTGCTCGGTTCTCGGTCATGAATTCCCAATCGGCTCGACGGCGTCGCAAGAAATCGCGCCGGGCATGGTCCAAAGAACATGCTAGGGCCGGTGTTGTCGTCCGGAGAACAGCGCGGCGGCGGCTCGGCATCCTCGGAGCGCACTTGGTGAGATGCGGTCCCACCTGGGCTGGCTCGACCATGGTCGACGTGAGTCCTTCGGCTCGTCGCCGCCGAAAGACGGAGGGAGTTGGAGTGACCACCACCGGGCTGTGGTTCCACGAGCACCTGGATCCGGATAATCCGGTAGCCCACGTCTCGGCTTATCGGGTGGACGGCTCGCTCGACGTCGCGTTATTGCGCTCGGCCTGGGCGGGCATCGCGAAAACGCACGGGGCGGCGCTGGTCGTCGCCGATGTGCGCGGCGAGGCCCGGGTGGTCGACGCCGACGAGGTCGACCCGTCCTGCTTCACCGACCACGGCGCGGTCCCCGGCCCGGTCGCCGAGTGGTGCGCGGGCCTGCCGCTGCCCCGGCTGACCGGCGGGCCGCTGGTCCGGGTCGACGTCTGCGCGCTCGACGGCGGCGGCCACGGCCTGCGCGTCGCCGTGCACGCCGCGGTCGCGGACTCGGCGTCGGCCCTGCTCGCCGACCTCGCCGCCGCGTACGCCGGACAGGAGCCCGGTCCTGGGCTGATCCGTCCGGAGTGGACGGAGGAGTCGCTGGCCTGGTGGGTCGAGCGGCTGACCCCGGTGCCGCCCGCCGTCGACCTGCCCACCGACCGCGCCCGGCCCGCTGAGCCGTCGAACGCCGGGGCCGCGGTCGCGTTCGAGTGGGCGGGCATGGCCCTGCGCGACCCCGAGGCGGAGCTGCTCGCCGGTCTCCAAGCCCTGCTGTGGCACTACACCGGCAGCGACCGGTTCTGCGTCGCGGTCGCCAGACCGGGCGTCGTACTGTCCACAGCGGACATGACGTTCGGCCCGACCTTCGGCGAGCTGGCCACCGCGGCGGCCGACGACCTCGCCGCGTCCGCCCCGCACGGCGCGGTCCCGTACGACGCGATCGTCGCCACGGTCAACCCGCCGCGCGACCCGCGGCGCACCCCGCTGTGCGACGTCCTGCTCGCCTGCGACACCACCGCCGACCCGGTCTTCCCCGGCGCCGCGCTGACCCGGCTGCCGGTCGCCCCGACCGCCACCGCCGACCTCGCGCTGCGCGTCACCCGGGCCGACGACGACGTCGTGGCGGGCACCCTGGAGTACCGCACGAGCCTGTTCGGCGCGGCGAGCGCGCGCGGCGTCCTCGACCAGCTGCACACCCTGCTCACCGCCGCGCTGGTCGAGCCCGACCGGCCGGTCGCCGACCTCCCGCTGGACACCCCGGCCCGCGTCGCGGCCACCGTGCACGCCCTCGACGCCGCCACCGACGCCCCCGCGCCGACCGCCCGCGTCAACGAGACCGTGCGCGAGCGCGCCGCGAGCACCCCCGACGCGCCCGCGATCTCCTGGGAGGGCCGGGAGATCGGCTACCGGGAGCTGGCGGACCTGGCCGCGGCGGTCACCGCGGCGCTGAGCGGGGCCGCGGGCAGCGCCGTCGCCGTGCGCATGCCCACCGGGCCGCGCCTGGTCGCCGCCCTGCAGGGCGTCCTCGACGCGGGCGCGCACCTGGTGTGCCTCGGCCAGGCCGACGTCGGCGAGCGCGGCCGCGCGATCCTCGCCGACGTCCTGCCCAGCCGCCTGCTGGTCGACGGCCCGCAGAGCGACGACCTCGCCGCGTGGTTCACCACCGACTTGGTCGGCGACGTCATCGACGTCGCCGACCTGCCCACCGGCAAGCCGCCCGCGGTGCGCGGCGACCTGCGCGAGCGCGCCTACGTCACCTACACCTCCGGGTCGACCGGCGCGCCCAAGGGCATCGCCCAGAACCACGCCACGTTCGCCCAGTTCACCGGCTGGTTCGCCGAGGAGTTCGGGATCGGCCCCGGCGCGCGCGTCGCGCAGTGGGCCGCCCCCGGCTACGACGCGGGCCTGGTCGAGGTGTTCGCGACGCTGGCCGCGGGCGCGACGCTGTGCCCGGTGCCGGACAAGCTGCGCGCCAACCCGGACAAGCTCGCGGGCTGGCTCGGCGACGAGCGGATCACCGTCCTGCAGACCGTGCCGAGCTTCGCCCGGCCGCTGCTGCGGGCACTGGCCGAGACCGGCGGCCTCGCCCGGCTCGACGGGCTCGCCTGCCTGCTGCTCGCGGGCGAGGCGCTGCCCGGCGACCTGGTCGCCGAGATCCGCGCCGCCCTGCCGCACGTGCGCCTGGTCAACCTGTACGGCCCGACCGAGGCGATCCTGGCCACCCGGCACGAGGTCACCGAGCCGGTCGTCGGCGTCGCCCCGGTCGGCCGGTCCATCCCCGGCAGGCACGTCCTCGTCGTCGGCGCCGACGGGCGGCCCCGGCCGCGCGGCACCACCGGGGAGATCGTCATCCGCGGCCCGTACCTCGCCGACGGCTACCTCAACGCCGACGCGGGCGCCGCGTTCGACGCCATCCCCGCGCTCGCCGAGCACGGCGTCGACGCGTCCCGCTGCTACCGCACCGGCGACCTCGGCAGGCTGCGATTCGACGGCGCGCTGGAGTTCGCCGGTCGCCGCGACCACCAGGTCAAGTTCAACGGGGTCCGGCTGGAGCTGGCCGACATCGAGGCCGCGCTGGCCGCGCACGAGTCGGTGGCCGAGTGCGCCGTGGTAGCGGTCCGCGGCGACGACGGCCTGGTCGCCCGGCTGGTCGGCTTCGTCGTCCCGCGCCGCGACCCGGACGGCCGCGCCACCGGCGGCGCGAGCACCTGGCGCACCGCGCTGCGCACCCGGTTCGGCCGGGGCATGCCGCCGGTGGCCTTCGAGACGGTGCTCGGCCTGCCCCGCACCGTCGGCGGCAAGGTCGACCGGCGCAGGCTCCCGGTGCCCGTGCCCAGCGGCCCGCCCGTCCCGTCCGCGGCGTTCCCCGCCGTCGCCGAGCTCTGGGCGGAGCTGCTGCCCAGCGCCGACATCGACCCGACGACGGGGTTCTTCGCCGCGGGCGGGCACTCCGCGCTCGCCATGCGCATGCTCGCCGAACTGCGCGCCAGGATCGGCGTGGACGTTCCACTCCGGACCTTCCTCGCCGATCCGACCCCGGCGGGCGTGTCCGCCGCGGTCGAGGCCCGGTCGCTTTCCCTGGATACCGCAACCCAACCACCGACGGGGTGACGAACGTGACTCTGCTTGACGCCAACCTTTCCGTTGATTTCGACGGCGACAGCCTGGACATCGCCGACATCAGGCGGATCGCTGAGGACAACGTCCAAGTCCGGGTCACCCCGGCCGCCCTGGAGCGCGCAGCGGCGAGCAGGCAGCAGTTCGAGGAGACCGTCCGCGCCGGTGTCCCGGTCTACGGCGTGACCACCGGCTACGGCGAGATGATCTACATGATCATCGGCACCGCCAAGGAAGTCGAGCTCCAGACCAACCTGGTGCGCAGCCACTCCGCGGGCGTCGGCCCGGTCTTCGCCGAGGACGAGGCCCGCGCCATCGTCGCCGCCCGGCTCAACGCGCTGTCCAAGGGCTACTCCGCGGTCCGCCCCGAGCTGCTCGAGCGGCTGGCGCTGTACCTGAACCTCGGCATCACCCCGGCCATCCCGGAGATCGGCTCGCTCGGCGCCAGCGGCGACCTCGGCCCGCTCGCGCACATCGCCAGCTCGCTGATCGGCGAGGGCTACGTGCTGCGCAACGGCCGCCGCACCGAGACCGGCCCGGTGCTGCGCGAGCACGGCATCGAGCCGCTCCAGCTCCGCTTCAAGGAGGGGCTGGCCATGATCAACGGCACCTCCGCGATGACCGGCCTCGGCGCGCTGGTGCACGCCCGCGCCGTCGACCAGATCCGCCAGGCCGAGATCGTCACCGCGCTGGTCGTGGAGACGCTGCAGGCCAGCACCAGCCCGTTCCAGCCGGAGGGCCACGACATCGCCCGCCCGCACCAGGGCCAGATCGACAACGCCGCCAACATGCGCGCCCTGCTCACCGGCAGCGGCCTCACCGTCGACCACGCCACGCTGCGCCAGCAGGCGTCCGACCAGGCCTCCGGCGACGTCTCGCGCACCGACGTCTACATCCAGAAGGCGTACACCCTGCGCGCCATCCCGCAGGTCGTCGGCGCCGTCCGCGACACCGCGTACTACGTGGGCGGGGTCGTCACCACGGAGCTGAACTCCAGCAACGACAACCCGCTGTTCTTCGAGGGCAAGGAGGTGTTCCACGGCGCGAACTTCCACGGCCAGCCGGTCGCCTTCGCCATGGACTACCTCACCATCGCCATGACCCAGCTCGGCGTGTTCTCCGAGCGGCGCACCAACCGCCTGCTCAACCGCTACCTGTCCGGCCTGCCCGAGTTCCTGGTCTCCACCGGCGAGCCCGGCCTCAACAGCGGCTTCGCGGGCGCCCAGTACCCGGCCACCGCGCTGGTCGCCGAGAACCGCACCATCGGCCCCGCCTCCATCCAGAGCGTGCCGTCCAACGGCGACAACCAGGACGTCGTCAGCATGGGCCTGATCGCCGCCCGCAACGCCCGCCGCGTCCTGGCGAACAACAACTACATCCTGGCCGTCGAGTACCTCGCCGCCGCCCAGGCCGTCGACGTCTCCGGGCGCCGCGCGGGCCTGTCCCCGGCGGGCGCGGCGACCTACGACCTGATCCGCTCGCTGGTGCCGACCCTGGAGAACGACCGCTTCATGGCCGACGACATCGAGCTCGTTGCCGCGGCCCTGTCCCGCGGCGAGTTCCTTGAGGCCGCCACGCGCAGCCAGATCACGCTGCGCTGATCCGGAGGAAGGCAGAGCAGGACCATGACAGTCACCGAACCCAGCCCCACGACGACGGAGGACGCCCGCGTCCCGCTGTCGTTCAACCAGGAGTTCCTCACCCTGTTCGACCAGGGCGACGAGAAGGCCCTTCGGCCCCAAGTACAGCATCGTCTACGGCTGGCACGTCCGCGGCGCCGTCGACCCCGACACGCTGCGCGAGGCCATGGACCTGGTGGTGTGCAGGCACGAGGCCCTGCGCACCGTCGTGGTCCGCGGCGACGAGGACAAGTACCAGACGGTCCTGCCTGCCTCCCCGACCAAGCTCCGCGTCGTCGACCTGCCGGGCGTCGCCCCGGCCGACCGGGCGGCGGCCGCGGAGGACCTGCTGATCGACCTGGAGCAGAGCGACTACCCGGTCGCCGACCTGCCGCTGTTCCAGGCCGTCCTGGCCCGCTTCGACGACGACGAGTCGGTGCTGGTGCTCATCGCGCACCACACCGCCGTCGACGGCTGGTCGATGCACCTGCTGATCCGCGACCTCACCGCGTTCTACGCGGTGCTGCGCGGCCACGAGCTGCCCGACCTGCCGGAGCTGACCCAGTACCAGGAGTACGTGCGCTGGGAGCGCGAGCGCTTCGCCCACGAGCGGCTCGCGCCCTCCCGCGAGTACTGGGCCACCCAGCTCGAGGGCGCCCGGATCCTCGCCCTGCCCACGGACTGGCGCAAGTCCGAGGGCAGGCCGAAGTCCACCGCGGCGCACCGGTTCCTGGTCGACGAGGAGGTCACCGCGGCTGCGATCGAGCTGGCCAAGGAGACCCGCGGGTCGGCGTTCATGGTCATGCTGGCCGCCTACGAGGTGTTCCTCAGCAGGCGCACCGGCGAGACCGACATCCTGGTGACCACGCTCGCGTCCGGTCGCGGGCAGGCGCGGTTCCAGGAGACCGTCGGCAGCTTCTTCAACTTCGTGCCGCTGCGCACGGACCTGAGCGGGGCCACGACGTTCCGCGAGGTCGTCGCGAAGGTCCGCGCCACCTGCCTCAAGGCGTACTCGCACCAGGTGCCGTTCGCGCAGGTCATGGCGGGCAGCCCGGAGCTGGGCGCGTCGTTCGCCGCCGACGACGCGGCCGTGTTCGCCTTCCAGGTCTTCCAGTTCCCGTACGTGCTCGCGGGGGAGCGCGTCGGCGACCTGGAGCTCACCGAGATCCGCAGGCGCCTGCGCCCGCAGGACAGCGGTCCGGACATCCCGGACGGTGCACTGTGGACGCTGGACGTCGACGGCAGCGACATGGTGGGCAACCTGCAGTACAACACCAACATCTTCCGCGCCGAGACGATCGCCGAGCTGGTCACCGGTTTCCTCGCGGTGCTGCGGGAGACCGTCACCGACCCCGACTCCCCACTCGGAGGCAACCGATGAGCATCGCAGACAGGGTCACCGCGATCTGGACCGACGTGCTGACCGTGCCCCCGGCCAGGACAACGACACGTTCTTCGAGCTGGGCGGCGAGTCCATCTCGGCCGTGCGGCTGGTCTCCCGCATCGAGGAGGAGCTCGACGTCTGGATCGACGTGGGCGACATCTTCGAGGAGGACCCCACCCTGGCCACCCTGATCGCCACCGTCGAGGCCAAGGCCGACGCCGCCGCGGCCTGACCCCTCGGGAGGAAGACATGGCCGGACTGACCCGGGTCACCTCCGACGCCGCCCTCGACGACGTCGTCGCCATCATCGAACGCGACGGCGGCGTGATCGTCGAGGACTTCTGCGACGCGCAGACCCTGTCCGCCCTGTGGCAGGACCTCGGCCCCGCCCTGGACGCCCAGGGCTACGGCGAGGACTGGTACAACGGCACCCGCACCCGCCGCGTGTCCTCGCTGTTCGGGCGCACCCGCCACCTCACCCCGGTGGTGACCCACCCGCTCTACCTGGGCGCCGCCCGACGCCTGATGCAGAAGCCGACCCCCATGTGGATCGGCAAGTCCCGCGTGGAGATGACCCCGACCATCCAGATCAGCGGCACCCAGCTGATCCAGATCCACCCCGGTCAGGGCAAACAACCCCTCCACCGCGACGACGCCCTCCACCTCCGCACCCACCCCGGCCCGCACAGCCGGGTCCAGCTGATGCTCGCCATGAGCGACTTCACCGCGGAGAACGGCGGCACCCTCGTCATCCCCGGCAGCCACCACTGGGACGACGAACGCCCCCCGACGACGGAGGAGACCTACCCCACGGAAATGCCCGCGGGCGGCGGCCTCATCTGGGTCGGCGGGGTCTACCACGGCGGCGGCAAGAACACCGGCACGACGCCCCGCACGGGGCTGACGCTGGCACTGGACCTGGGCAACCTGCGGCAGGAGGAGAACCAGTACCTCGCCGTGCCGAAGGAGATGGTCCTGGAATACCCGGAGGAAGTCCGGCGGCTGCTGGGCTACGACCGGTGCCCGCCCGGCTTGGGGTGGTACGAGATGGAGGACCCGTACCTGTACCTGGAGGGCGAGGACCCCGGGGTGGCCCGGAAGGCGTCCTGACGATGGAGGGCCCGGCTCGCGCCGGGCCCTCCGCCGTTTCACCGGACCGCGGCGGGGAAGTCGCCGTTGAACAGGTTCCAGTACAGGGCGTTCATCCGGGCTGCGGCCGGAGCGTGGCGGGTGACGATCGCGGCGACGTGTGCCGGGACGTCGGGTGGGATGTGGCCGTTCGCGCACTGCTCGACGTACGCGTTGCGGGTGGGGATGTCGGTGGGTGGGAGGGCGCAGGTTGAGGTGACCAGCCAGTTGACCAGGCGCATGGAGGCGTAGTCGGTGTCGTGGTTGGTGTTGGCTTGGAAGAAGGCGTGCTCGGCTGGGGTCAGGTCGAAGTGCGGTGACAGTGCCAGGCCCCAGTCGGTCAGGTAGATCCGGTCGGCGGCTACGCGCATGTTGGCGAAGTGGGCGTCCAGGTGCAGGAGGTCGCGGTCGCGGAGGAACGCGGTGGTCTCCATGAGTTGGCGTTCCACCGACTCCGCCTTGGCCGCGGGGAGTCGGCGAGCCAGTCCGCCATGGGGGTGGGGATGTGTTCGGTGAACAGGACGAGGCTGTGGGTGGCGGCGGCCAGGGCCTCCAGGCGGGCACGGACTGACGGGCTCCCGCCGAACACCGCCGCCGCTGCGGTGACGTCGGCGTACTCCGGGGCGATCGGGGCTCGGCCCGGGAGGATGCGCCAGTGGTGCAGCAGGGGGAACGACTCCGCCTCGCCCGCTAGGACCGACTCCGTGACGAGGGTGTTCGCGGCCAGTTCGCGCCAGGCGGTGAAGCCGGGGCTGCCGATGCCGTAGTTGCAGGTCATCGGCAGGTCGAACAGGTTGGCCGTCGAGTGCGGGTGCGCCAGCTCGAGGTCCGTCAGCGGGACGCGCTTGGCGAAGACGCGGGCGCCCGCCACCTCCACGGTCGTCGAGCCGCCGCCGACGCCTACCGTGCTGGTCGCGCCCACCAGGGCGTTCAGGGCGTCAGATGACGCCGCGGCCAACGCAGCCGACACCCGGGCGTGCCGGTCTAGGCGGCTCACCGGTTCTCCAGCGACGCCATCAGCTTGCCCAGCAGCTCGGCCAGCGTCGTGGTCTCCTCCGCCGACAGGGCGGACAGGAGTTCGCGTTCGTTCGCCAGGTGGACCTCGATCAGCGAGTCCGCCAGCCGGAGGCCCTCGGGCGTCAACGTGACCTCGCGGCCCCGGCCGTCCTCCGCCGACGTCGACCGCACGACCAGCCCCCGGGACTCCAGGCGGTCGAGGCGCTTGGTCACCGCGCCGCTGGTCACCAGCATCGCCTCGGCCAGGGCGGTCGGGGTGAGGGGGACCCGGCGCGGCGGAGGGCGGCGAGGGCGTCGAAGTCGCCGGGGCCCAGGCCCGCGGCGGCGAACGGGGGCGCAGCAGCGGGTCGGTGACCGCGCTGATCCGCGCTATCCGGCCCAGGACCAGCAGCGGGGACGGGTCGAGGTCCGGCGCTGGCGGCGCCACTGGGCGACGATCTCGGCGACGGCGTCGGAGGTCATGCTTGCATCATACCTTCCATGGAAGATAAAGTGCCTTCCATGGAAACTATCACCCGGACGCTCTACCGGGCCCAAGCCGTCAACGCCGTCGGCGACGGGGCGTTCTACGTGACGTCCGCGGTGGCGTTCACCAGGCTGTTCGGGTTCACGCCCGTGCAGATCGGGTTGGCGTTGACGCTCGCCTGGGGCGTCGGGTTCGTGCTGACGGCGCCGCTCGGAGCGCTGGCCGACCGGTTGGGGGTGCGGGAGGTCGCGGTGGGGCTCTCCGTCGCCACCGCGGTGATGGTCGGGCTGCTCGCCACCGGCTGGGTCTTCCCGGCCGCGCTCACCGGGTACGCGGTCGCGCAGAGCGGGCTCTACGCCGTCCGGCAGGCCATGACCGCGGCGCTCGTCCCGGCCGAGCAGCGCACCGTCGTCCGAGCCAGGATGCAAGCGCTTGCCAACGGCGGGATCAGCGTCGGCGCGGGCATCGGCGGCGTCGCGCTCACCCTCGACACCGCCGCCGCGTACACCGCGGTCTTCGCGCTCGACGCCGTCGGGTTCCTCATCGCCGCCGGACTGCTCGCGCGACTCCCGAAGGTCACCTCGACCCGGCCGGTCCACGCACCCCGCGCGGCCGTGCTGCGCGACCGGCCCTACCTCGCCGCGACCGCGCTCAACGCCGTGCTGACGTTGTCGCTGCCGCTGCTCAGCGTCGGGCTGCCGCTGTTCATCGCGCAGCGGACGCAGGCGTTCGAGTGGTCGATCGCCGCGCTGTTCGTCCTCAACACCGCGGGCGTGCTGCTGCTCCAGGTGCGGGCCGCCCGCCGCGTCACCGACCTGACCAGCGCGGCGAAGTCGGTCCGGTGGGCCGGGTGGGCGCTGCTCGTCTCGTGCCTGGTGTTCCCGCTCGCGGCGCTGCCGGGCAACCCCGCGGTCGCGTTCGCGGTCCTCGCGGCGGGCGCGGTCGTGCAGGTGCTCGCCGAGGTGCGGCTGGCGGCGGGCTCGTGGGAGATCGGGTTCGCCATGGCCGACCCGAGCAGCCCCGGCCAGTGGCAGGGCGTCTACGGCAGCGGCCTGGCCGTCGCCCGGTGCGTCGGGCCGACGACGCTGGTGTTCCTGCTGCTCACCTGGTCCGGCCCCGGCTGGCTCGTGCTCGGCGGGATCTTCCTCGCCGCCGCACTCGGCCTCGCCGCCGTCGCACGCGGGAGCGCCGCCCCGACGAGCAGGGCGGCGCTCCCGGTCTGACTCACGCCGCGGCGTGCTCGGTCTTCGCGATGAAGCCCTCGCTGTGCTGCGGGGTGTTGACGTACGCAGCCAGCTTCCACTGGCCGTCCTGGCGCACGACCACCCAGGCCGCGCGGATCGCCGAGTGGTGGGCCACCGCCGACTCACCCGGGTCCAGCACGCCGCCCTGCGACATCAGGATCGCCGCGTCCGGGCCCAGCGGGCGCATGTCGATCGGCTTGCCGGTGACCTGCGTGCCCTTGTAGACGCCCGCGAAGGCCGCGACCAGGTAGTCCTGGATCGCCTTGCGGCCCTTCAGGTGCACGCCGGGCAGCGTCATGCTGCCGTCCTCGGTGAACACGCCCGCGAAGGTCTCCGAGTCGTGGTAGGCCCAGGCGGCGACGACCTTCTGCGTCAGCGAGGCGATGGCGACCTTGTCGCCGTCGGTGAGCGTGGACATCGTTCTCCCTCAGATGTAGAGCGTGTTGGGCTCGAGACCGCACAGCACGCGGCCGTACAGCTCCGCGTTGGTGTTGGGGTGCATCAGCGCGTGCAGGTTCACCGCGGCGATGTCCCGGGAGATGCGCTGGATCGGCACGTCGGTGTAGATCGACGACCCGCCGCTCGCGGTGGCGAAGGTGTCCACCGCCTCCTTCGACAGCCGCACCACGGCGCCCAGGTCGGCGCGCGCCCGGGCGCGCTCCTCCAGCTTCCACTCGGTGCCGTCGAGGGTCTTGCCGTCGACCAGGGTGGCGAGCCGGTGGGCGTGGAACTCGGCCTGGTCCAGCTTCATCGTCGCCTCGGCCACCTGCAGGTGGGTCAGCGGCGCCTCGCGCTGGCTCTCGTAGCCGGTGTAGGTGATCTTGCGGTCGGGCAGGCGGCGGTGGAAGGCGTCCCGCGCCGCGCGGCCCATGCCCAGCACGGTGCCGACCGACGACGCGGCGGCCACCGGCAGCAGCGGGGCGTTGTAGATCGGGGAGTCGGCGTTGCCGCGCGAGGCCGACTGGCCCTGCAGCACCGCGGGCAGCGGCACGACCCGCTGCTGCGGGATGAACAGGTCCTTGGCGACCGTGCTCACGCTGCCCGTGCCCTTGAGCCCGGAGGTGTACCAGTCGTCGACGACCAGCAGGTCCGACATCGGGACCAGCGCCATGATCGGGTACGGCTCGCCCTCCGGCGGCACGTAGATGGCGATGACCTCCTGCCAGTGCGCGTGGTGCGCGCCGCTGATGAACTGCCACTTGCCGTTGACGACCACGCCGCCGTCCGCGGGCGCGGCCATCGCCGACGGGCTCAGCGTGCCGCAGACGCGGGTGTCCGGGGTGCTGAACACCTCGTCCTGCACCTCGTCGGGGAACAGGCAGGCCATCCAGCCGGGGATGGTGTACACCGAGGCGACCCAGGACGCCGAGCCGTCGCCGCGGCCCAGCTCGGCGGCGACGTCCACCAGCGTCCGGGTGTCGGCCTCGAACCCGCCGTAGCGCTTGGGCCTGCGCAGCTTGAACAGCTCCGCGTCGGCGAGCGCGTCGATCACGTCGTCGTGCAGGCGCCGGTTCTCCTCCGACCAGGTCGCGTGCTTCTGCAGCAGCGGCGCCAGCTTGGCGGCGCGCTGGACAAGTTCCTCCCGCGTCGGGACCTCGGTCATCGCCTTTTCCTCCTACGCGCACTCGGATTCCCCCGTACGGTCGCACCGCGCGCTCGTGCCGGGCACCTTCAAGGGTGCGCGGTTTCCTTGCGCCGCAGGGGAAGTCGGCACGCACGGAGAGTCGGCCCCCGCGCGCGGTGCCACGATCGACACCGAGTCCCCACGTCAGCGCGAGAGAAGAGGGATGGTTTCCGGTGACCGACCAACAGGACCAGGCGCGGCCCAAGACCCGTCCGCTGACCGGCGACGAGTACGTCGAGAGCCTGCGCGACGACCGGGAGATCTACATCTACGGCAAGCGGGTCAAGGATGTCACCACCCACCCGGCCTTCCACAACGCGGTCCGCATGACGGCGCGCCTCTACGACGCCCTCCACGACCCCGCCCGCCGCGACGTGCTGACCTGCCCGACGGACACCGGCTCCGACGGCTACACCCACAAGTTCTTCACCACCCCGCGCAGCGCCGAGGACCTGGTCGCCCACCAGCAGGCCATCGCGGAGTGGGCGCGCATGAGCTACGGCTGGATGGGCCGCAGCCCCGACTACAAGGCCGCCTTCCTCGGCACCCTCGGCGCCAACGCCGACTTCTACGCCCCGTACAGCGACAACGCGCGCCGGTGGTACAAGGAGTCGCAGGAGAAGGTGCTGTTCTGGAACCACGCCATCGTGCACCCGCCGGTCGACAAGAACCTCCCGCCCGACCAGGTCGCGGACGTCTTCGTCCACGTCGAGAAGGAAACCGACGCGGGCCTGGTCGTCAGCGGCGCGAAGGTCGTCGCGACGGCGTCGGCGCTGACGCACTACAATTTCATCGCGCACTACGGCCTGCCGATCAAGGACAAGAAGTTCGCGGTCGTGGCGACGATCCCGATGGGCGCCCCGGGCATGAAGCTGATCTGCCGCACGTCGTACGCGGCGACGGCGGCGCTGATGGGCAGCCCGTTCGACTACCCGCTGTCGTCCAGGATGGACGAGAACGACACCATCCTGATCCTGGACAAGGTCCTCATCCCGTGGGAGAACGTGTTCATCTACGGGCACCTGGGCAAGGTGCAGCTGTTCACCGGCCGCTCCGGCTTCCCCGAGCGCTTCACCTTCCACGGCTGCACCCGGCTGGCGGTCAAGCTCGAGTTCATCGCGGGCCTGATGGCGAAGGCGCTGGAGATCACCGGCAGCAAGGACTTCCGGGGTATTCAAGTGCGGTTGGGTGAGATCCTGGCGTGGCGCAACCTGTTCTGGGGCCTCTCGGACGCCGCCGCCCGCAACCCGGTGTCGTGGAACGACGGCGCCGTGCTGCCCAACCCGCAGTACGGCCTGGCGTACCGCTGGTTCATGCAGGTCGGCTACCCGCGCGTGAAGGAGATCGTCCAGCAGGACGTCGCGAGCGGCCTGATCTACCTGAACTCGAGCGCCGACGACTTCAAGAACCCCGAGATCCAGCCGTACCTGGAGAAGTACGTCCGCGGCTCCAACGGCATCGGCGCCCAGGAGCGGGTGAAGGTCATGAAGCTCCTGTGGGACGCGGTCGGCACGGAGTTCGGCGGCAGGCACGAGTTGTACGAGCGCAACTACGCCGGCAACCACGAGAACACCCGCGCGGAGCTGCTCAACGCCCAGATCGCCAACGGCCAGATGGACTCCTACATGGCCTTCGCGGACCAGTGCCTCGCGGAATACGACCTCGACGGCTGGACGGCCCCGGACCTGGAGTCGTTCGCCGACCTCCGGCAGGTGAGGGACTCCCTGCTGGACTAGATCTCCCGCGGCACCTGTGCGCGGCGCCTCTCCCACCCGGAGGGGCGCCGCGTATGTCGTTCCCCGCGGCGACGAGGATGGCGGCATGGGATACCGGCTGGAAGCGGTCATCGGGCTTCTGGAAGGCACCGGGCGGCTTCGGCGAGGCGCTCGCGGCCTGCTCGGCGCTCGGCCCGGTCGCCTACGTCGAGGCGGAGTACTTCGGCGGGCACGGCAGCCAGGCCGCGCAGGTGTGGGACGGCGGTGAGGCCGTGCTCGGCCCCGACGTGGACCCGAGCGCGGGCACCCCGATCTCCCAAGCCCTGCGCAGGCTGGGCGTGGCACGCGGCCCCGACGGCGACGAGTTCGACGCCGTCGGGCTCGGCAGGCACCGCGATCCCGAGGACTGGCTAGGCGAGGACTGACGAAAGGGGCGCCCCCGATCCGGAGGGCGCCCCTTCTCGAACGCGTCCTTACGCGGCGGCCTCCGCGGCCTCGGTCAGGTAGACCGGCAGCGACTGGTGGCCGTTCATGATGAACGTCGGCAGCGGCTTCAGGTCCTCGCGCGGCACCGCCAGCGACAGGTTCGGGAAGCGGTCGAAGAGGGTGCCCAGGCCGATGGTGGCGACCATGCGGGCGATGCCCGCGCCCAGGCAGTAGTGCGGGCCGTAGCCGAACGACAGGTGGCGCTTGTCCTCGCGCTTCAGGTCGTACTCGCAGGAGGACGCGCCGTGCAGGCCCGGGTCGCGGCCGACGGACGCGTAGTTGACCAGGATCGGGTCGCCCTGGGGGATGATCGTGCCGTCCAGGTCGATGTCGGTCACCGCGTACCGCAGCGGGAGGCTCGCCAGGGGCGACTCGACGCGCAGGGTCTCGTCGATGACGTCGTCCCAGGTGGCCTCGCCGGAGCGGATCAGGTCGAGCTGGCCGGGGACCGTCAGCAGCGCGGTGATGGCGTTGTCGAAGAAGTTGATCGTGGTCTCCGAGCCCGCGCCCAGGATGGCGAAGATCGTGTCCGCCAGCTCCTGCTCCGACAGGCGGGAGCCGTCCTCGTCGCGGGCGGCGATGAGGTCGGAGGTGATGTCCTCGCCCGGGTTGGCGCGCTTCTCGGCGATCAGCTCGTCCATGGCGCCGCGCCAGCCCGCGAGGACGGCCTGGGCCTGCTCGGGGGTGACGGTGGTGTCGACCATCATGTCGATGACCTTCGCCGTCGCCAGGCGCTGGGTCTCGCCCATGCCGATGAGGTCGGCAACCAGCATCGCGGGCAGCGGGTAGGCGAAGGCGGCGCGCAGGTCGACGACCTCGCCCGCGGGGCGGCCTCGAGGCCCGCGATGAGCATCTGGGTCAGCTCGACGACGCGGGGGCGGATGGCCTCGGTGCGCCGCGGGGTGAACGCCTTGCCGACCAGCTTCCGCAGGCGGACGTGGTCCTTGCCGTAGGAGGTCACCATGTTGTCCATGGCGATCCAGGAGATCATCTCCCAGTCGGGCGGGATCTCGCCGTTGATGAACGCGGGCCAGTGGTTGCGGGCGCTCTTGGTGACGTTCGGGTCGGTCAGCACGCGCTTGATGTGGTCGTAGCTGTTGAGCGACCAGGCGAGGACGCCGCCCGGCAGTTCGACCCGGACCGGGCCGAGCGAGCGCAGCCTCGCCGCCTCGCCGTGGATGTCCTGCCCGGTGGTGTCCAACGCGGGACAGCGATTCTCCATGGAACTCTCCCAAGTTCGGCTTCTCGATGACCGGACACACCGCGGTCGACGTATACCCCGATGGTACTTCGACCGGGTGTCGCCCAGAAGGTCCACAAAGGCCGTTCGGGGAGATTCCGCATTCTCGAAAAGGAAATGGGCGGGACCGGTGCTCCGGTCCCGCCCACCCGTGCGCGGCTACTTGGCCAGGAAGGCCGTCAGCCGGTTGAAGAAGCTGGTCCAGCCCTGGGTCAGCTCGGCGACCTCGTCCTCGGTGGACAGACCCGGCTGCACGAAGGTCAGCTCGGTCCGGCCGTCGCCGAGGTCGACGAGGTCCACGGTGCAGACCGGCGCGTCGGCCTCGTCGGACTGGGTGAACGCCAGGTGGGTCGGCCGGTCGACCGCCTTGTACTCGCCGCCGAACGGGACCTGCACGCTCTCGTCGTCGTCGGAGACGATGGTGGCCTTCCACGACCCGCCGGGCCGCGGGTCCAGCGCCACGCTCTCGCGCGGGGTGTGGAAGGTCTCGGGGCCGTACCACTGCGCGAAGTCGTCCTCGTCCACCCACGCCTGGAACACCTTTTCGACCGGTGCGTCGAAGGTGACGGTGAGCGTGACCTGGGCGCCCTTGGTCGATGCGGTCATCGCGAAATCCTCTCGTAGCCACTATCCGGCTTGCCAAGGCTCCCACCGCGCCCGACCGCTGTCTTATCCCAAATTGCTCTCACGCCGGGACAAAGACCAAAACGCACGATACGCGGGGAAAGACACACCAACGAGTGAATATTTCCTCATTTACCGCGCGAACGTCGCATTCGTGGCGATGTCGCCCGCGAAAAGGCCGTCCGGGTCGACCCGGGCGCGCACGGCGTCGACGGCGGCGATGCGGTCGTCGTCGAGGTGGCGCTGGGGCTGGTGCGGGCTCTCCACGAACGTCGGCGCGGTGCGGCCGGTGTCCCACGGGGCCAGCGCCGCGCGCACCTTCGCCAGGTACGCCGCGATCGCCGCGGTGCTCTCCGGGTCCATCGGGATGCCCGCCGCCGAGTACAGCAGCGGCGCGTCGACGTGCGACAGCGCGCCGCCCGCCGGGTCCGGCACGGCCAGCGCGCCGCCGAGCTGGCGCAGGCCCGCGAGCACCAGCGGCGACTCCGCGCCCTCGCCGACCAGCCGCAGGAACTCCGCCGCGCCCTCGGCGCCCAGGTCCGACAGCAGCAGGTGGTCGCCCATCGCGGGCACCGGCTCCTCCGGGTCCATGTGCGTCGCCAGCACGGCCGACGGCGTCGTCTCGTGCCAGGTGTCCATGACCGGCTCGGCGATCGCGCGCAGCGGCCCCAGCAGGTCGGCGGCGTGCTCCCGCGCGGCCGCGGGTCGTCCTCGTCGGCGACGATGACGCCGTCCACGCACAGCACGGTGCCGCGGGTCAGCACCTCGGGCAGGTCGGGCAGCGGCGGCAGGTTCAGCAGCCGCAGCGTCGTGGTGGCCGCGTCGGGGCCTGGCGGCACCAGTCCTGCCACGCCGCCACCAGCGCCGGGCCGTGCTCGGCGGGCCAGAACGCCGCGCCGGTGTGCACCGTCGCCGCCGGGAACAGCGCGACCTCGACCGCGGTGACCACGCCGAAGCCGCCACCGCCGCCGCGCACCGCCCAGAACAGCTCGGGGTCGTTGTCCGCGTCGACCCGGCGCAGCTCGCCGTCCGCGGTGACCAGCTCGACCGCGCGCAGGCTGTTCGCGGCCAGCCCCACCTTGCGGCCGTAGAAGCTGATGCCGCCGCGCAGCAGGTAGCCGACCACCCCGACGGTGCCCGCCGACCCGTGCGGCGGGACCAGCCCGTGCGGGGCGGTCGCGGCGACCACGTCCTTCCACACCGTCCCCGCGGCACCCGCGCGACGCGCCGCGCGACGTCGACCTCCACCGCGCCGCCGAGCGCCGTGCGCACCAGCAGCGCGCCGTCCATCGGCTTCTCGCTCCCCGACGCGTGCCCGGTGGTGATCACCCGGACGCCGCGCCCCGCCGACCGCGCGTGCGCCAGGGCGCCGCGGACCTCGTCGACCGTGCGCGCGACGACGGCCTCGGCGGGGAGATCGGCGCGGCCAGGTTGAACACCCCGGTGGCCGCCGCGTAGGCGGCCCGCCGGGCTGGGCGATCTCGGACATGGTGGGCGACCTCCCGGTGCGGCGCGATTGACGGCCAGCGTCGCACCGGCGAATTCGGGACCGCATCTCCGGCGATGCCGACCGCCGCAACCGCAGAGATGTCACGCGGGCCGCCCGGTGTGACCATGAGCCGCATGAGCGAATTCGACGGGAAAACCGTTCTGATCACCGGTGGCGGGAGCGGGATCGGCCTGGCCACCGCCCGCCGCCTCGTCGGCGCGGGCGCGCAGGTCGTGCTCGCCGGGCGCAGCGCCGAGCGGCTCGCGTCCGCGGCCAAGGAGCTGGACGCGGGCGACCGCGTGCTGACCGTCCCCACCGACGTCTCCAGCACCGCCGACCTCGACGCGCTGGCCACCGCAGTGCAGGACCGCTTCGGCGGCCTCACCGGCGTGTTCGCCAACGCGGGCATCGGCCTGTCCGGCCGCACCGCCGACATCACCGAGGACGCCTTCGACAGCGTGGTGGCCGCCAACTTCAAGGGCGTCTTCTTCACCGTGCAGAAGGCCCTGCCGCTGCTGGCCGAGGGCTCTTCCATCGTGCTGAACAGCTCGTGGCTGGTGCACCGCGGCATGGGCCTCGGCTCGGTCTACGCCGCCACCAAGGCCGCCGTGCTGAACCTCGCCCAGACCCTCGCGCCGGACCTGGCCGACCGCGGCATCCGGGTGAACACCGTGACGCCGGGCCACATCCACACCGAGATGTTCGAGGGCGTGACCGGCGGCAACGAGCAGGTCATCGAGTACTTCCGCGGCCAGGTCGCCCTGGGCCGCATCGGCAAGCCCGAGGACATCGCCGACGCGGTGGCCTTCCTGCTGTCCGCCCGCTCGGCCTACATCACCGGGCAGGAGCTCGTCGTCGACGGCGGGCTCACCGGCTCCGTCGCCGCCTGACACCCGCTCCCGTCGCGAGGCTCCCGCGCCGCCACCGTCCGCTGAGGACGGTGGCGGCGCGTTCGTCCTGGGCCATGTGGGTGGTGTTGCGCAATCCCGAGGATGCGTCGCGCCCGCGGGCGGGGCCATCGTCTCGGGTGTTGACCTGGGGCGGAGCAGGAGGAAGCGAAATGTCAGGAAAGCCCAGTACCCCGACCCGCGCCGAGGGCGCCCGGTCCCGGTTGCCGTCTCTCACCGGTATGCGGTTCATCGCCGCGGTGATGGTGTTCTTGTTCCACGGTGTCCTCTACGCCGGCCTGTTCGCCGACGCGACCGCGCAGGGCACGCTCGGCGCGGTCGTCTCCGGCGGCGGGTGGGCCGGGGTCACGTTCTTCTTCATCCTCAGCGGGTTCGTGCTCGCCTGGTCGTCGCGGTCGACCGACACGGTCACCCGGTTCTGGCGGCGGCGCATCTTCAAGATCTTCCCCAACCACCTGTTCGCCACGGTCATCGCGTTCGTCCTGCTGGTCACGGTGATGGGCGCCGCGCTCACCGGCGGCGCGGTCGCGATGAACGTGCTGCTGCTGCACTCGTGGGTGCCGGACTTCCAGGTGCTGTTCGCGGGCAACGTCGTGTCCTGGACGCTGTCCTGCGAGCTGCTGTTCTACCTGGCGTTCCCGTTCATCATGCCGCTGGTCAACCGCATCCGCCCCGAGCGGCTCTGGTACTGGGCGGGCGCGCTCGTCGTCGCCGTCTGGCTGGTGCCGAGCGTGGCCGCGGCCATCCCGCCCGCGCAGGCGCTCGCCGCCCCGGTCGCGCTGCCGGTCATCGACATGACCATGTGGCAGCAGTGGTTCGTGGCGCTGTTCCCGCCCGCCCGGCTGTTCGAGTTCGTCTTCGGCATGGTCCTGGCCCGCGTGGTCATCACCGGGCGCGCGGTGCCGGTGAGCCTCGGCGGCGCGGTCGCGGTCGCCATCGCCGCCTACGCGCTCACCCCGCTGTTCCCCGGCGAGTACCGCGTCGCCGCGACGATGGCGCTGCCCCTGGGCCTGGTCATCGCCGCGGCGCGAAGGTCGACGTCGCGGGGCAGGGCGGCTGGCTGTCGCGCCGCACCATGGTGTTCCTCGGTGACGTCTCCTTCGCCTTCTACATCTGCCACTGGCTGGTCATCGACTACGGCCACAAGCTGATCGGCGCGGAGAGCACGTTCGCCACCCCGCTAGCGCTGCTGGTGCTGGCCGGGCTGTTCGCGGCGGCAGTCGCGATCGCGTCCGGCATGTTCCTGTTCATGGAGAAGCCGATCATGGACAATTTCTCCGTGGCCAAGCGCCACCGCAGGCTGGCCGCCGTGCCCTCGACCCCGACGGCGGACCGGAGCGCGGGGGCGCCCGACCGCCTGGCGGGCTGAAGGCGAGGGACAGTACACGAAAGTGGGATCTTCCAGGGTGCTCTCCCGGTCGTGGAACCGCAGCACGGCCGGAGAGAGCACGTTGGGAGATGTCGGTCCGCCCGCGCAGGGGGAGCCTTTCATCGGGAGAGTGCGATGCGCAGTGGAGTCGCAACGGTGAGTGGAGAGAGGAAAGGACCGGGGAAGTGACTGCCGAAACCGAGACCACGGCGGGGAGGCGGGCCTGGATCGGGCTCGCGGTGCTCGCCCTGCCCACCTTCGTGGTGGCGATCGATCTGTTCGTCCTGCTGCTGGCGCTGCCGACGCTGGCCTCCGAGCTGGGCGCGGACAGCAACCAGCAGCTCTGGGTCTCCGACATCTACGGGTTCCTGCTCGCGGGCTTCCTGATCTCGATGGGCACCCTGGGCGACCGCATCGGCCGCCGCAAGCTGCTCATGATCGGTGGCGCGGTGTTCGCCGTCGCGTCGGTGCTGACCGCGTACGCGCCCACGATCGAGCTCCTGATCGTCGCCCGCGCGGGCCTGGGCATCGCGGGCGCGACCCTGATGCCGTCGACGCTGGCGCTGATCGGCGGGCTGTTCCAGGACCCGAAGCAGCAGGCGACCGCGTTCGGCATCTGGGGCGGCACGTTCACCCTGGGCGCCGTCTTCGGCCCCGTCCTCGGCGGTCTGCTGCTGGAGAACTTCTGGTGGGGCTCGGTGTTCCTCATCGGCGTGCCGCTGCTGCTGGCGATGCTGGTGCTGGCGCCGAAGTACCTGCCGGAGTTCAAGAACCCCGCCGCGGGCAAGCTGGACTACACCTCCGTCGTCATGTCGCTGGTCGCCCTGCTGGGCATGATCTACGGCATCAAGGAGCTCGCGCGCTCGGGCTGGGAGACCCTGCCCGTCGCGACCCTGCTGGTCGGCCTCGCGGTCGGCATCCTGTTCGTCCGCAGGCAGAACACGCTGCAGGAGCCGCTGCTCGACCTGAAGCTGTTCCGCAGCGGCACCATCACCGCCACGCTGCTCAACCAGCTCGCGTTCAGCACCGTCGGCGGCGGCATCATGCTGCTGATGCTGCTGCACTTCCAGCTCGTCGAGGGCCTCACCACCGTGCAGGCCGCGCTGGTGATGGTCCCCGGCATGCTCGGCGGCGCGGCGGGCATGCAGGTCGCGCCGAAGCTGGCGGCGAAGTACAAGCCCGGCTACGTCATCGGCATCGGCATGATCCTCGCCGCCGTCGTGTACGTCGTCCTGACCCAGGTCTCGGTCACCAACGGCACCTGGTTCCTGGCGGTCGGCTTCGTCCTCGTCTCGTTCTTCGGCACCCCGGCCGTCGGCCTGGGCACCGGCCTGATCGTGATGAACGCGCCGCCGGAGAAGATGGGCTCCGCGGGCTCGATGGCCCAGCTCAGCAACGAGTTCGGCGGCACGCTCGGCCTGGCGATCCTCGGCACCACCGCCGCCGCGTGTACCGCACCGGCGTCGAGGTCCCGGCGGGTGTCCCCACCGAGCAGGCCGCGGTCGCGGGCGACAGCCTGGCGGGCGCCGTCATCACCGCGCCCGAGCTGACCGCCGACCAGTCCGCCGGTCTGCTCGCCTCCGCCCGCGAGGCGTTCACCGACGGCGTGCAGGTCGTCGCGGTGATCGGCGCCGCCCTGTTCGCCGTCACCGGCTCGCTGGTGATCGCGAAGCTCAAGCACATCCCGCCGTTCGGCGCGGCGCAGCCGCCCGCCGACGACACCCCGGCGGAGTCCGCCGAGGACACCCCCGAGGCCGAGTCGATCAAGCCCGCCCCGATCGACTGACCCCTCCGGACACGGGCGGGACAGCACTTTCCGGTGCTGTCCCGCCCGTTTGGCGTGGGCGGGGTCCGGGGGTTACTCGGCGAGGACGGTGGCCAGGCGGTCGAAGCTCTCGTGCCAGCCGGTCTCGGACAGCGTCCGGATCTCGTCGCTGGTCTCCATGGTGATGTCCAGGGTGACCTCGGTCTTGCCGCTGCCCGCGTCGGTGAGGGTCAGCGTGCCGACGACCGAGCGGATCGCGGGCAGGCACGGGGTGGGTTCGGTGTAGACGAGGCGCTCGCCCGGGTCCACGGCGAGGAAGTGCGCGTCCATCGGCACCTCGATGCCGTGCTCGGCCGAGTGCATGGTGAGCCGAAAGACGCCGCCCTCGCGGGGCTCCAGCTCGATGCTGGACTCCACCGCGACGAAGCCGTTCGGGCCCCACCAGCGGGTGATCTCGGACGGCGTGGTCCACGCGGTCCACAGCCGGTCGCGGTCGGCGTCGAAGACGCGGGAGACGACGAGGTGCTGGGTGTCCATCTGAGCCTCGGTCATGGGGCCTCCTTGAGAATCTCCTACCGGGTTCGTGACCCGCTCACACCAGAAGAGTCTCATCCGTCATGGACGAACACCCACTTGTTTCGTGCTCTCCACCGGAACCCGCGCCACTCCGACGTTGCCGGAGAACCCGGAAGCTACTCCGAGGAGGGCGCGTAAGAGCACACCAGGACACCCGAACCGGTCTTCTCCACCGATTCCAGGCGCATCGGGTGCTTGCTCCCGCGACGCGCCAACAGGTCGTCCTCGCCGGTCGCGCCCACCAGGACGGGGTGGAACCACAGCTCCGCGACGTCCAGTAGGCCATTTTCCAACAGCGAGTGGGCGAGGCGACCGAAGCCGTAGACGAGGATGTCCCCGCCGTCACCGGACTTCAGCTCGGTGACCGCCGCCACCAGGTCCTCGGGCCGGACGATGCGCGCCGGGCCCCAGGTCGCCTCTTCCAAAGTGGACGAGACGACGTGCTTGGGCAGGCCGTTGATCCGGTCGACGAACCCCGTCTCGTCCGGCATGCCCGGCCACGACTCGCCGAACATCACGTACGTGGCGCGGCCCAGCAGCAGGTCGTCGGCGGCGAACAGCCGCTCGCGGGACAGCCGCTGGGCGTCCTCGTCGAACCAGGGGCCTTGCCACGAGCCCGGGTCGCTGATGACCCCGTCCAACGACGTGAACGACGTGGCGACGACTTTCCGCACGGGAACCTCCTGCTCGGGTGGATGCGGTCCCACCCACCGAACAGCGGCCGAGCGGCGGTGTCAACGCGCGCGATCGGGTGATCCCGAGTGGACGCGCAGCTCCGAGACGACCTTCGCCACCGCGACCGGCCGTCGCCGCGGCGCCACGCCAGCGCGGCCGTGCAGCGCTCGCCGCTGGCCAGCGGCACGACCACCACGCCCGCGCGGGCGTAGTGCTGCTCGGTGCTCTCCGACATCACCGCGATGCCGACGCCCGCGGCCACCAGCTCCAGCGTCTCCTCGATCGCGCCGGAGGTGACCGTGCCCGCGACGTCGTCCACGCCGACCGCGTTGGGGTGCCGGAAAGCGCGCCAGCCCGCGTCGGGGGAGAAGGGGACCACCCACGTGCGGCCCGCCAGCTCCGCGGGCGTCAACTCCGCGCGCGAGACCAGCGGGTCGTTGACCGGGAGCGCGACGCCGCGCCGGTCGCTGGTGATGACCAGCGTCTCCAGCGCCCGCGTCGACACCGGCGGCCACACGATGGCCAGGTCGGTCTGCCCGCTGAGCAGGCCGCAGCTCGGGTCCTCGAAGTCGTAGCGGCGCAAGCGGACGTCGTCGCCGCCGTGCTTGCGCACGACGTCGATCACCCCGCGCGTCGCGGTCGCCGCGGCCTCGCCCATGAAGCCCAGCGTGAGGCCCGCGGTGACCGTGCCCGCGATGGCCGTCTCGAGGTCGTCGGCGGCGGCCACCACGTGCTCGGCGCCCGCCAGGACCCGCTCGCCCAACTCGGTGAGCACGATCCCGTCGCGCCCGCGCAGCAGCAGCGGGCCTTCGGCGATGGACTCCAAACGGGCCACGGCGGCGCTCACCGTGGGCTGGCTGACCTTGAGCAGCGCGGCGGCGCCGCGGAACGAGCCCTCCCGCGCCACCGCGACGAAGGCCCGGACGGAGGGGAGGCTGAGGCTCACCCTGCGAGTATAGCCAAATGCTCTCGCCTTAGACATCCGCTATGCGACAACGAACCCCTCACGAGGTCACCATTAGCGCATCGGAGATCCCCTTGGCACACAGGCATTCGGGGCGCGGGAGGACATCATGGCACGCAAGCACGGCGTTCTGGTCGACGCCTACAGCACGGGCAACTACCTGCCCCCGGCGTTCGCCCGGCTCGGTGTGGACCTCGCGCACCTGCAGAGCACGCCCGAGCTGATGCCGAGCATGCTGCCGCCCGCCCGGGAGAGCTTCACCGAGTTCCTCGTCGACGGCGCCACCACCGAGGTCGACCTCAAGGAGCGCGCGCCGCTGTTCGTGCTCGCGGGCCAGGAGGCGGGCGTGCCGCTGGCCGACTCGCTCAGCGAGGCGCTGGGCCTGCGCACCAACGGTTCCGCGCTGTCCCCGGCCCGCCGCGACAAGCAGCTCATGATCGATGCCGTGCGCGCCGCCGGGCTGCGCACCGCCGACCAGCTGCGCACCACCGACGTCGAGGCCGCCATCGCGTGGGCCGACGCGAGCGGGCACTGGCCGTGCGTGGCCAAGCCGCTGGCGTCGGCGTCCACCGACGGCGTGTTCATCTGCCGCGCCCCGAGGACCTGCGCCGGGCGTTCCCGGCGATCCTCGGCGCACGCGACATCTTCGACAACGCCAACACCGACGTGCTCGTGCAGAGCTTCCTCGAGGGCACCGAGTACATCGTGGACACCGTCAGCGTCGACGGCGCCGCGTACGTGTGCGGGGTGTGGCGCTACGAGAAGCGGCTGCTGGAGAATGGCAAGCCCATCTACAACCGGGACATCCTGGTCGCCGAGACCGACCCGGTCGTGCCGATGCTGGCCGCCTACACCCGCGCCGTGCTCGCCGCTCTCGGCGTGCGCAACGGGCCCGCGCACTCGGAGGTCATCGTCGGCCCGCGCGGTCCGGCGATCGTCGAGGTCGGCGCGCGGCTCAACGGGAACATGCACCCGGAGTTCCACCAGCGCTGCCTCGGCCACGACCAGGCCGAGCTGACCGCCCTGGCCTACGTCAAGCCCAAGAAGTTCCTGTCCCGCTTCGCCGACGGCTGCTACCAGCGCCGCAAGCACGCGACGGTCTACAACGCGCCCACCAGCCACGACGGCACGGTCGTGCGGGTCAACGAGATGATCGTCGACGCGATCCGCGACTGCCCGTCGGTGGTGGACCTGACCGTCAAGCGCAAGGCGGGCGACCGCATCGTGCCTACCCGGGACCTGCTGACCAGCCCGCTGCGCGTGTTCATGACCGCGGACGAGGGCACGCTCGAAGCGGACTACCGGTTCATCGAGTCGGTGCGGGAGAGCGTGTTCGAGGTCGAGTCGTGAGGCCGACGTTCCGGGAGAACCTGGCCGGGCTGCGGCCCATCCGGGGGCTGCTCGCGGCGGTCGCCATCGCGCGCAGCTCGGTCATGCTCTTCCCGTTCTACGCCGCCTACCTCGCCGTCACCCGCGACGACCTGTCCAGCGGCGCCATCGGCGTCGTGGTCGGCGCGTTCGGGCTCGGCGCGCTCGCGGCGGACATGGTCAGCGGCAGGCTCAGCGCCCGCTTCGCCGAGCGCTCGCTCGGGGTGGCGGGGCTGGGCGGGGTCGCCGCCGCCGTGCTGCTGGTGTCGGTGGTCGAGGGGCACTGGTCCCTGATCGCGGCGACCGCGGCGTGGGGCTTCTGCTACGAGCTGGTCAACCCGGTCGCGTACTCGCTGGTGGCGCAGGCGATGCCGGACGAGAAGCGCCGCTTCGCCTTCGCCGCGGTGCGGCTGGCCATCAACCTCGGCATGGGGCTGGGCCCGGTCATCGCGGGCGTGCTGTTCCAGCTCGACCCCGGCCTGCTGGTGTGGGGCACCGCGCTCGGCTACCTCGCCGCGGCGTGGGTGCTGGCCCGCGCGCGGGTGCCGGTCGCCGCGCACGCCGAGGCGGAGTCCGTCGACGGGCCCGACCCCGCCGAGGGCGGGCACGAGCGCCGGTTCTGGGCGTTCTTCACCGCGACGCTGCCCATCCACCTGGCCTACGCGCTGCCGCCGACGGTGATCAGCGCGTACGTCATCCACCAGCTCGACCACCCGGTGGGTTGGGTGAGCGCGGTGTTCGCGCTCAACGCCGCCATGGTGATCACCTGCGAGATCGCGCTCAACCACGCGATGGACGGCTGGTCGCGGCGCGGCACGATCGCCGCCGGGTACGCCTGCGCGGTCGTCGGCTTCGCGCTGATGGGCCTGGGCGGGCAGAGCGGCTGGTGGCTGCTCGCGGCGACCGCGGTGTGGACGCTCGGCGAGATGATCATCTTCCCGGTCTTGCTCGACCACATCAGCGTCATCACCCCGCGGCGTCTGAAGACCCGCAACATGGGGTACTACTCGGCAGGGGTCAACGTCGGCGTGATCGTGGCGCCCATGGCGTTCCTGCCCATGGCCGGTGTGCTCCCGCCCGTTCCCGCTTGGGGAGTTGTCGCCGCGGTGCTCGGGGTGGGCATGATCTCGGTGCTGGTGTTGAGCGCGTCGCACCGGCTCTGGGGGCGCGACGAGCGCCGTGTCGCGGAGCCGGTGGCGACCTAGTTGCCCTGGAGGTACCGCATGACCGAGGCGCACTTCAACTACGCGGGCGCGGGGATCACCTCGCCCGCGGTGGATCGCGCCGTGCGCGACTACCTCGACCTGGAACGCGAACTCGGCCCGTACGAGGCGGAAGCCCGCGCGGGCGACGCCGTCGTGGAGGCGGCCAGGGCCGCGGTCGGCGGGCTCCTCGGGTGCCCGCCGTCCGCGGTCGCGCTGTTCGACAACGCCACGCGCGCGTGGGGACGCTGGTCGGCGCGCTGCCGCTGCGCACCGGGGACGCGGTGTGGGTCTCGCCCTACGACTACGTGGGCAACGTGTTCCTGCTGTCCACGCTCGCCAAGCGCCTCGGGATCACCGTCACGCCGATCCCGCTGACCGACGGCGGCGACCTCGACCTGGACTGGGTCTCGCGCTCGCTGACCGACGACGTCGCGCTGGTCAGCGTGTCGCACGTGCCGTCGTGCTGCGGCGTGGTCAGCGACGTCGCCGGGCTGGGGGAGCGGCTGCGGGGCTCGCGCGCGTTCTACGTCGTGGACGGCTGCCAGGCCGTGGGCAACGTGGCGATCGACGTCGCGGCGATCGGCGCCGACGTCTACACCGGCGCTGGCCGCAAGTTCCTCGCCGGGCCGCGCGGCACCGGCTTCGCCGCCCTGTCGCGGCGCTACCTGTCGACGGCCGTGCCGCTGCTGCAGGACGTCCACGCGTTCGTGGTCGGGCCGGACGGCGCGGCCGAGGCGTGGGTGCGGGAGGCGCGCGACCTGGAGCTGGCGGAGCGCTCCATCGCCACGCTCGCGGGCCTGCGCGTCGCGATCGACGAGCACGTGGCGGGACGTGACGAGAGCATGCCGCGGCGGGAACGGCTCCTGGCGCGCTTGGAGGCCGGTGTGGCCGCGCTGCCGGGCGTGCGGCGGCTGGGCGACGCGTCGGTGCGCTCCGGGATCTGCTCGCTGATCCTGGACCGTCCATGCCGTCCGGTGTACGAGCGCCTGCTATCGCGGGGCGTGCACGCGTGGGTGGGAACCGGTTGGCACACACCGCTTTTCGCGCCGCAGGCGGGCGCTGACGAGTTCTTGCGCCTGTCCATCGGTGCGGGGACGACCGAGGCCGAAGTCGACTTCGTGCTTGCCGCACTGGCGGAAGCGACCCGTTAAGAATTCATGGGTGGGCACGCACGTGCTCACCCTCCGAACGGGACGAGCGCATCGGGAGAGATGACCCCGTCACGGGCGGGGCGGGACGATCTACTCAACCGCGTGGGACAAGCGCACGCGGAGCGCAGAGCAGAGTGGAGAATCCCATGTCCCTTGTGGACGACCGGCCCGTGGCGGCGGTCCCCGTCGAGTCAAGCCACCTCGAGTTCGACTTCAGCAGGATCGACCCGGCGGTGCGCAAGCGGCTCCGGCCGCTGTCCAAGCTGGACAACTGGCACGCGCCGCTCGGCGTCCTGCAGGACTACGCCGTCATCGCGTTCGCCGTGTGGCTGAGCCTGGGCGTGTCCTGGTGGCTGTTCCCGGTCTCGGCGGTGCTCATCGGGTCGACGCAGCGGGCGTTCGCCAACATCCTGCACGACTCGGCGCACAAGACCCTCACCACGAACCAGAAGCTGAACCTGGCGCTGGGGACGGTGTTCAGCGGGTACCTCATCCTGCACCTGTACAACCCCTACCGGAGCACGCACATCGGCGGGCACCACCGGTACCTGGGCGACCCCGAGCTGGACCCGGACTACGAGTTCCACATCGACGCGGGCATCTACAACTACCGCGAGTCCAACGCCAAGTTCTTCGCCCGCAACATCCTGCAGGCCGTGCTGGGGCTGCGCACCGTCGAGTACCTGCGCTACATCGCCCGCGACCGCATCTTCGTCAAGACCGGCCCGACCGCGGTGTCCTCGCCCATCTCGATGCGCACCGAGCGGATCGCCCTGTTCACCCAGTGGGCGCTGATCATCGGCGCGGCGGCGACCTTCGGCTGGCTGCACTACCTGCTGCTGTTCTGGTTCGTCCCGATGTTCACCACCGGCGTCATGGTCGGCTGGATCTCCGAGCTGGCCGAGCACTACCCGCTGCCGGAGAGCGAGAACAAGCAGGTCCTCATGACCCGCAACCGCCACGGCTGGGCCGTCGAGAACTTCATCTTCGGGCGCCACCACGACCACTACCACCTGGTGCACCACCTGAGCATGGGCATCCCGTTCTGGAACATGAAGCGCGCCCACGAGATCCTCCTCGACGACGACGCCTACGCCGCGTGGGACCGCCTGTGGGGCGGCATCTTCACCCGCGGCCGCGGCCGCAAGGGCACCGAGACGATGACCAGCTACTCGGGCAAGTACCGCGCCTGGCGCCGCTCGGGCGGCGACCCGAAGCAGTCGTCGACCACGTTCGCCGAGGTCCTCACCCTCGCCGCCCAGGTCCGCGCCGAGGAGGCCCGGGAGAGCGCGGTGTCCCGATGACCGGTCCCGACGCGGGCGCCGCACTGCGCGCCCTCGCCCTCGACCCCCGCCACCGGGCAGCGTTCCAGTCGTCCCCCGAGCTGCGCGCGGTCCTCTGGCCCGCCGCCGCCCGCTTCATCCTCGCCCACGACCGCGCGGGCCTGCCGGACCGCCTGGCGTTCCTCGCAGGCCACGGCTACCGCATCGGCCTGGAGTTCGTCGGCGAGGAGGTCTCCGACCCCGCCGAGGTCGAGGCCGTCGTCGCCGAGTACGAGTCGCTGATCGAGACCCCCTGGCCGGGCGTGCCCGAGCCCCGCGGATCGGCTTCGACCTGTCCAGCGTCGGCTCGCTCATCTCCCCGGACCTGGCCTACCACAACACCTCCCGGCTGCTGAAGACCGCGGCCACCCGGGACGCGCGGGTCATCCTGAGCATGGAGAACTCGGCGGCGGTGTCGGGCATCCTGGAGGTCTACGGGGAGCTGGCCCAGCGCCACGACAACATCGCGCTCACCGTCCAGAGCCACCTCCACCGCACCGACGACGACCTGGCGGCCGTCATCGCCGCGGCCGCCCGGTCCGCCTGGTCAAGGGCGTCTACCGGGAGAAGCCCGAGGTGGCCCTGCCCCGCGGCCCCGAACTCGACCAGCGCTACCTGACCCACCTGCGGCGCCTGGTGGACGCGGGCGTCGAGGTCATCGCCGCGACCCAGGACCCGGCCATGCACGAGTCCCTGGCCCGCACGGGCCTGGTGGACGGGATCGCGGAAGTCGAGATGCTCCACGGCGTCCGCCCCGACCTGCTCCGAGCCCTCCGCGACCGCGGCGTCCCCGTCCGCGTGCTGGGCGTCTACGGCCAGAACTGGTGGCTCCACTTCCTCCACCGCCTGGCCGAACACCCCCGACCGTCTTCACCGCCTTGGCCGACCTCGCCGACCCCACCCGCGTCGTCTTCGGCCGCGACTACGTCTGAGGAGAGACCCATGACCGAGACCGACCGCATCAAGTCGTACCTGATCACCACCTTCGCCCCGGACCTGTCGCCCACCGACCTGTCCGACGACTACGACCTCATCGCGGCGGCATCATCGACAGCCTCGCCCTGCTCCGCGTCATCACCTGGCTGTCCAACGAGTTCGACATCGACGTCGACGAGGTGGAGTTGGCCGAACACAACTTCGTCTCCGTAGCCGCCATCCGCGACTTCGTCGCCTCCGCCCACGTCGCCGCCTGAGGGAGCCCCCATGATCGTCCGCAAGTTCACCGACGTCACGCCCGTCGAATGGGGCAACGGCACCAGCCGCCGCTTCCTCACCCAGTCCGACGGCATGGGCTACACGCTCACCGACACCCTGGTCCGGGCCGGTACCCGATCACCGCTGCACTACCTGAACCACCTGGAAGCCTGCTTCTGCATCGCAGGCAGCGGCATGGTCGTCGACAGCGAGGGCAACGAGTACCCGATCGAGCGCGGCACGATGTACGCCCTGGACAAGCACGACGCCCACCACCTGGTCGCCTCCCCGACGGAAGACCTCCGCCTGGTCTGCGTCTTCACCCCCGCCTTGGTGGGCAACGAAGCACACCGCTTCGACACGCAACTCGAGTTCTCGAACTACTGATAAAGCACGGCACCTGGGCCCAGGTACCCCGCAAGACCGCGCTCCCCGCCGGGACGGCCCCGAGGCAGGACCTCGGGAGAGCAAACCCCAGGCGAAGCGCGCCAGTCCAAGTCAGCAGGACTTCGGAAGCCGCGGCAACCCCCACCAAACGCAACACCCGCCTGTGCGCCAAGGCTGGAAGCCACCCCTTGGACCGCAAGGCACCCCGCGCTGAACGCAGGGACCCGCCGGAATCGCCAAGGCAGGAATCGAGACCTTGGGGCGCAACCCTCGCTGAACGCAACATTCGCTGGAAGGCGCCAAGGCAGAGAGCATGACCTTGGAGCGCAAGGCACCCTCGCTGAACGCAACACTCGCCGGAAAGCACCAAGGCGGGAAGCAAGACCTCGGAGCGCACGGCAACCCGCACTGAACGCAAGGATCGCCGGTACGAGCCAAGGCAGGAAGCAAATCCTTGGTACGCACCTCACCCCCACCTGACGCAACTCGCGCTACGGAAATGTCCGATGGAGCGGATTCGCTTCTGTGGGGAGGAAAGCGGTGCTACCCTGTCTCGGCGCGGACGGCTTCGCCGATCCGCCGCTATTCCGCGCCGGCGCCGCTTTCCTTAGGGGCCCCGCAGAAGCGGATTCGCTCCATCGGACACATCTTTTCAACTCGCGTGCTCCCCACGGGTTCGCTCCAGCAACCGCGCGGGAAGCGAACGCAAGTTGACAGAGAATGTCCGATGAGGCGAATCCGCTTCCGTGGGGCCCCTAAGCAAAGCGGTGCCGCGCGGAAAAGCGGCGGATCGGCGAAGCCGTTCCGCGCGAAACAAGGGTAGCACCGCTTTGCTCCCCACAGAAGCGAATCCGCCTCATCGGACGCTGCCGTAGCGCGTGTTGCGTTGCGTGGGGGTTGGGTTGATTCAAAGCGAAAAAGACCGTGCCCCGGACTGGGAGGCACGGTCTTTTCGTTGTGCGGGGTTACGCCGCCTTGGGCGTGCTCATCCGGACGTGCGCCTCGGCGATGGCGTCGGCCACCGCCGCGGCGACCTCGTCCACCTCCTCACCCCGGTCACCCGCATACAACCGGATGAACCACGGGTCGTCGTCGGTGATGTCCTGCACCCACACCCTCGGCACCGCGTATCCGAAGCTGACGCCCTTCGTGAGTTGGACGCCGCGGGCGCGGGCGTTCGCCAGGATCAGCTCGATCACGCCGTGCAGTTCCGGCTTGTTGTTGCGGCCGTCCTCGTGCAGCAGGAACGTGACCACGCCGCCCGCGTAGGGGAGCTTCGCCGCCAAGGTCCGGTCGGGGTGGTGGGGGAGAGCCGGGTACACCACCACACCGGCGTCGCGGACCCGCGCGTCGCTGTGCAGAGCCTGCGCCATCGCGATCGCGTTGTCGCAGATGCGGTGCATGCGGCGGCGGAGGAACGCCCGGTCGTAGCGCGGGAACAGTTCCGCGTTGTGGCGGTACAGGACCGTCCCGGTGTTGCGGCGGAGTTGGTCCAGGCGGTCGTGGAGGTCGCGTGGGTAGGCGACCAGGCCCGCGAGGCTCGCGTCCATGCCCAGCTGCATGTACTTCGTGCAGCTCTCGTAGTACAGGATCTCCAGCTTGTCGTCGCTGCGCAGCAGGTCGGCGGGGAGGGCGGCGGCCAGCATGGTGCCGTCGACGATCACCGTGGTGCGGGAGGTGACGACCTCGCGGAGGCGGCGCAGCAGTACCGGGATGTCGACCATGCGCTGGCGGGCGCTGTTGGCGATCGGGTCGGCGAAGACGACCTTGGGGCGGTGGCGGATGACCTTGGAGATGATGTCGTCCACCGAGTAGCTCGACGAGCGGACCAGGTTGATGAAGGGGAGGCCCTCCAGTTGCTCCGTCGCCTCGTAGTACGTGTACGGGGCTTGGAGCACCGTGTCGCCGGGCTTGAGGCGGTCGCGGATCAGGAAGGACTCGATCATCGTGAAGGCGCCCATGCCGGAGGAGCAGACCAGGAGGCCGAACTCGTCCGCGGGAAGTCCAGGACCTCCAACAGCTGGCGCTCGACGCGCTTGACCGCGGCGTGCGTGCCGTTGCGGTCGTAGTTCATCTCCGGGGATTCCTGGGAGGCCGGGTCGAAGAACTGGACGACCTTCGACTGGCCGTACGACTGGGCCGCCCACTCGCTGGCGTTGCGGACGTACGCCGTCGTCGCCAAGGCGTAGCGGAGGATCGACTCGCCCTCCGTGAGCACCGTCGAGTCGACGGAGCGGTGGGAGGTGATCTTCGCGCGTTCGACGCCGACGCGTTCCTCGGCGTGGAGGGCGTCGGCGGCGAGGCGGTCGAGGACGCCGTGGTCGGCGATGAGGCCGTGGTCGGCGCGCAGCGCCAGGTGGGCGTCGAGTTCGCCGCGGGCGGCGCGGAGTTCGCGGGCGGCGATGTCGAACTGCTCGACGAGGTCGGCGGCCTGCGGGGACAGCACCGGCGGGCCCTCCACCTCGATCATGGGGTCGTGGGTGGCGGCCTCGGCGGTCAGGGAGCCGGTCGCGGTCTCGAACTGGCTGGCGAACAGCCGCGGTGGGCGGCCCGGATGCCCTCGGTGACCAGCAGGAACGGGAAGTCGTCGAACTCGCCGTACTCGTGGAGGAATTCCATGTACCGGCGCCGCGGCGGTCGTACGGGTGGTAGAGGCTGTCCGCCAACCCGTCGAACTCCAGCGGGGTGATGCCGTACAGCTTGCACAGGAGCTTGTTGAACACCGGTGTCGCGCGCACCCACTCGTCACCCGGCCGGACCGAGGTCAGGGCGTGGAAGCGGAAGACGTCGCCGCCGACCAGCTCGCGCAGGCGGGGCGACGCCAGGTGGTTGCGGACGTCGGTCAGCACCAGCCGGGACGGGATGCCCGCGGCGCGGCAGGCGGCGGCGTACACGATCGACTTGTGGACGCAGAAGCCCTGGCCGCGTTCGAGGATCGCGCTCGCCTTGAGGCCCTCGGCGCTGAGGTCGGCGCCGTACACCTCGTAGTGGATCTTGTCCCGGACCGCGTAGTACAGGGCGACGGCGTCGTCGATCCGCGAGCCGGTGCCGCCCTTGAGCGTCCGGTCGACGAACTCCCGCACGACCGGGCTCTTGTGGTCCAGGAAATCGGTGGCCGCCAAGAGCTTGGCGTCCGGGTCAACCCGCATTGCGTTCACCTTCTTCTGCTTTGGCCAGCCCGCGTCACAGCGCCGCGGGTCGAGCAGCGCGTCCAGCGTGGGCATCCGGGCCGAGATCGGCGTGCCGGTGAACCCGGCCACCCAGCCGTCGGGGGCCTGGAAGAACCGGATCGCGCAGAAGTGCGGCCGCGTGCCCATGTCGAACCAGTGCGTGGTGCCCGCGGGCACCGACATGAGGTCGCCCGCCGTGCACACCACGGCGTAGACCTTGTCGCCGAGGTGCAGGTAGAAGCAGCCCTGGCCCTCGACGAAGAAGCGCACCTCGTCCTCGTCGTGGGTGTGCTCGTCGAGGAACTTGGTCCGCGCGACCTCCGCTTTGGCGGGCCACTCGGGGTCGGTGTCGTCCGGCACCAGGCGCACGACGTCGACCAGCGGGTACGGCCCCTCCGCGGACACCCTGTCCACTTCGGACCGGTAGGCGGCCAGCACCTCGTCCTGGCCCGCGTCGGGGGCAGCGGCACCGTCGCCCAGCGCTCCAGCACGATGCCGTGCGGGGCCAGTTCGGCGGCGATCACCGACAGGTCCTCGGTGCGCAGCAGCACCGTCGACGCGTCGTCCTCGGGCATGACCTGCAACAGCGTCATCGGTCTCTCCTCCTCATGCGGCCCGGTCGATGAGCAGGCGCAGCTCGCACAGCGCCTCCAGGCACTCCATCCGGTTGCGCGCCACCTCGAGCGACGGCCCCCAGCTCGTGGCCCCGTGCGCGCCGATGAGGAACACCGGCGGCGAGCCCGGCCCCAGCTCCGCCTCGGCGTCCGCGGCGATGCGCGGCACGTCGGGGTGGTTGGCGAGCACCGGCACGGTCACCGCGAACGGGTCGGCCGTGCCGAGGCCCTTGATGATCTCCAGCCCGGTGAACCGCACCGCGCCCTGCCCGCGCGCGGCGGCGATCGCGGCGACGGCGGTGGCGTGCGGCGGGTGGGCGTGCACGACCGCGGCGCAGTCCGGGAACCGCCGGTAGAGCGCGGTGTGGATGGTGGTCTCCGCGGACGGCCGCGCCCCGCCGTCGGCCACCGGCCGCGAGTCGGCGATCGAGACGACGACGGTGTCCGCGGCCCGAGCTGCCCCTTGCTGACGCCGCTCGCGGTGACCCGGGCGGTGTCGCCGCCGGGCAGCCGCACTGACAGGTTGCCCGCGGTGCCCTCCATCCAGCCCCGGGCGTAGAGCTGCCCGGCGAGCGCGGCCAGCGCCTCTGCGCTCACGATGCCTCCTTCAAACCGACCTGGACCCCGTTCTCGGTGACCACGGCCGTGACCAGGTCGCCCGGCGTGATGTCGAACGCCGGGTTGTACGCGTCCGTCCCGGCGGGCGCGATCGGCGCGCCCGCGAGCGTCGTCACCTCGGCCGCGGAGCGCTGCTCGATGACCACCGACGCCCCCGAGGGCACCGACAGGTCGACCGTCGACTCCGGGGCGACCACCACGAACGGCACCCCGGCGCGCGCCGCCGCCAGCGCCAGCGGGTACGTGCCGACCTTGTTCGCGACATCCCCGTTCGCGCACACCCGGTCGGCCCCCACCAGCACGCAGTCGACGAGCCCGGCGGCCAGCGCCGTCGGACCGGCCGAGTCGACGCACATCCGGTGCGGGATGCCCGCCTCCGCCAGCTCCCACGCGGTCAGCCGCGCGCCCTGCAGCAGCGGGCGCGTCTCGCCGAACAGCACCTCCGCGACGTGCCCGCCCTCGGCGAGCACCCGGATCGCGCCCAGCGCCGTCCCCCACGCCACGGTCGCCAGCCGACCGGTGTTGCAGTGCGTCAGCAGGCGCAGCGGGCGCCGCCCGCACAGGTCGAGCACCAGGTCGGCGGCGTGCTCCGCGGCGGCCCGGTTCAGCCGCTCGTCCTCGGCGAGGATCGCCAGCGCCTCCGCCAGCACCGCCTCCGGACCGGCCGGGATGCGCTCGGCGACCCGGCGCACGGCCCACGCGAGGTTCACCGCGGTCGGCCGGGCCTCCGCGATCCGCCGGGCGTCGGCGCGCACCGCGACCTCGTCGCACACGCCGCCGCGGGTGTGGCGGGCCGCCGAGATGGCCACCGCGAGCGCCCCCGCGACGCCGATCGCGGGGGCGCCGCGGATCGCCAGGCGGACGATCGCGTCGATCACCGCGTCTACCGAGTCCAGGCGCATCATCCGGTACTCGTGGGGCAGCGCGCACTGGTCGACCGCGACGACGGCGTCGCCGTCCCAGGCCAGCGATCGGGTCATGGGCTCCATCCTCAGGCCGAGCGGGGCAGGGCTTCGGGGTCGGCGGGCGCGGGCAGCGGGACGACGGGCGCGGCGGACTCGTGCCGGTGCCGGGCGAGCACCCCGACGGCGACCAGCGCGGTGATCGCGACGATGCACGCCAGGGTCAGCGTGGAGGGCTCCAGCCTGCCGTCGAGGAACTGGAGCAGGAACGCGCACACCGGCGACAGCGTGTCCAAAAGGGACGCCGTGATGGGCTCGACGTACCCGATGCCCGCCTGGCCCAGGTACGACTGCAGCGCGACGCCGAACAACGCGAGCGCGAGGCCGGGCAGCAGCGCCTCGACGATGCCGGGGGAGCCGGAGAACGCCGTCAGCACCCAGGTCACCGCGATGATGAGGAAGTACCGCATCGACAGCGTGGCCAGCGGGCTCAGCCCGCCGTCGCTGAGCCGCTTCGAGTAGATCACGGTCCCCGCGTACGCCAGCCCGCACGCCACCCCCAGGGTGAACCCGAGCACCGCGTCGCCGGTGGGCAGCGCGCCGATGCCGCTGCGCCCGCTGATCGACCCCCAGCCGAGCACGCCGATCAGCACCAGGATCGCCGCCGACACCGCGACCTCGACGCCGAGCACGTGGCTGCCGCGCCGCAGCAGCGGGCTCACCAGCACCATCACCGCGGGCCGATCGCGAAGGAGATCACGCTCACCACGGCGGGTTCGAGGTACACCAGCGAGTACAGCAGCGTCAGCCACGTCGCCGCCGTCATCACGTTGAGCATGACCACGTCGCGCCGGTGCGTCCTCAGAGGACGCATGGTCGCCGCGAAGCCGCTCCGCAGGGTGTGCGTCCCGACGAAAAGCACTGCGGCGATTGTGAAGGACACCGCGGCCACCGTGATCGGGTTGACCGACTGGACGACGAACCCGGCGTAGACGTCCGTCGCCGCGACGAGCACGACGAACGGGATCAGCCACAGCAGGCCGCGCGCGGTGTTGGACATGGCTCCAGCATTCCCACCGGGTGGGTGGGGGTCATCTCCGGTGATGCTCCTGGCCTTCTCCGAGGATGCCGTGTTGCGGCGCGGACCTGTCCCGCGCGCGTGCCCGCGCCGTACCGTCGACGGTACTCATGTCGAGATTGAGGGGCCCCGACGATGACACTGGCTGCCGACACCCGACGGCGCACCGTCTTCGACACCGACGAGTGGCTCGCGGCGTGGACCCGGGCCACCGTCGACCGGCAGCGGGTGCTCGACGCGGGCAGACCCCGCGGTACCTGCTGGAGTCCTCGCCGTTCTGGCTCGGCTACGAGGTCGAGGCCGGGCTGCCGCCGACCTGGGACCGCCCGCTGCTCACCGTCGGCTCGGTCTACTCCGTCTACGGCCCGTCGTTCCTCACCGACGACCCCGCCGCGGTCGCGCACCTCGTCGACGACGTCCGCGCGCAGTCCGCCGACCACGGCGCCGCGGGCGCGATGGTGTTCAACCTGCCCGAGCCGCAGGCCCGCCGCTGGGCGGCGGTCCGCGAGCCGGACGCGGTGATCCGCCTCGACATGTCGTACTACCGCCTGCCCAGTGTCGGCGCGGACCCGGTGATGGGCGACGTGAAGCAGCACCCGCGCAGCGAGTGGCGCAGGCGCTGGCGGCGCGCGACCGAACGCGGCGTCAAGCTGGTCGAGCGGTTCGACGCCGACGACGCCCAGATCGACCGCGTCCTGGAGCTGACCAACGGCTCCGCGGTCAAGCACGGCTGGCCCGCCCTTTACGACCGCGACACCCTGGCCGCGGTGCTGAGCGTCCCGGGCGCGCGGCTGATCCAGGCGGAGTGGCAGGGGTCGACGATCGGCGCGTGGGTCGCGCTGGAGCACGACGAGCGCCTGTACCTGTGGGCGGGCGGCACCGACCACACCGTCTACAAAGAAGTGAGCCCGTACCCGTTCATGATGTACGAGGTGCTGGCGCAGGCCGTCGAGCGCGGTTGGCGGCAGGTGGAGTTCGGCCGCGGCAACGACGAGTTCAAGGTGCGGCACGGCTTCGACGGCATCGGCCTGTGGTCGCTCTGGTACGCCGCCCACCCCGAGCAGGTCGAGGTCTACCGCCCGCGCCTGGAAGCGCTGCACGCCAGTTGCGTGCAGGCGCAGGGCGAGCCCGGCCGGGCGGCGGTGCTGGGATGACCGGCATCCGCTCCCGCATCGCCGCGCTCCTGCTCACCGCGGCGATGATGAACGTCGCCTACACCGTGCTGATCCCGCTCGTCCCGGTGCTCACCGACAAGTTCGGGCTCACCCTGTTCGAGATCGCCGCGGCGTTCGGCGGGTTCGCGCTGGCCAAGGCGCTCGCCCAGCCGCTCGGCGGGGTGCTCGTCGACCGCACCTCCCGCCCGTCGGTGGTCGGGTTCGTCGGGCTGACGATGACCGCGGTGAGCATCGCGGGCCTGGCGTTCGCCACCGCGGGCTGGCAGATCCTGGCGTGGCGGCTCGCGTGGGGCGTCGCCGAGGGACTGACCATGCCGGTGCTGTACCGGCTGGCCAGCGCGCTCGGCACGGAATCGCCGCACGGCACCACGAAGGTCATGGGCTGGTTCGGCGCGGCCTGCACCGGCGGCATGGTCGTCGGGCCGCTGCTGGTCGGCGCGCTGCACCCGCTGCTCGGCTTCGCGGGCGTGTTCCTCGCGGGTGCCGCCGTCACCTTCGTGAGCGGTGCGCTGCTGCTGGGCATGCGCTACTCCCTCGGCGACGACGAGGAAGCCGAGGCGCCCGCCGGGGGCGGCGGGAAGAAGACCCGCGCGGTGCGGGCGGTCGTCGTGCTCGTCGCGGTGTTCGCCGTGGTCGACCTGCTCAACAACGCCGTCTTCGCCGCGATGGAGCCGGTCATCCCGCTGCACCTGGACGCGGTCACCGGCGACGGCGTCGCGTTCACCTCCGTCATCTTCAGCATCGGCCTCGCCGTGTTCATGGTCGGCACGGTCGCCTCCGCCAAGCTGGTGGAGCGCAACCCGCTGCTCGTCGTCGGCGGGATCGCGTTCGCGATCGAGGGCGCGGGCCTGCTGCTGCTCGGCCTCACCGACGGCGTCATCGCGCTGTGCGCCGGGTTCCTGGTGTTCATGGGCGCGCAGCCCGTCCTCTACATGATCGCCCGCCAGGGCGTGAACCTCGTGCCGAAGCACCAGTTGGGCCGCGCGTTCGGCGCGTTCGGGCTGGTGTCGGACATCGGGTTCATCGTCGGACCGCTGCTGGGCGCGCTCGTGTTCGGCTGGATCGGCTCCGGGGTGTTCCTCGTGCTGGCCGTGATCACGCTCGCCGCCGCGGTCGCCGCGCTGGCCCTGCGCAGGCTGCCCAACCGGCTGCTCACCGGCATCTACCGCCCCGACGAACCCGCGCCGAAGCTGCCCGCAGCGGCCTGATCACCCACCGCGACGCCCGCTTCCCTTGGGAGGCGGGCGTTCCGGCGTCGCTGAGCAACCAGAGAGTCGATCATCGAGAAGGTCGACGGGACGATGGGAGCAGGTGATATCTGGGGCGTTGTGAGGGGAAAAGATGGTCAACAGAAGGAAGATGCTCGCGATCGGCGGCGGCGCGGGCGCCGCCCTGCTCGTCTCGCACGGCTGGCGCGCCACCCTGCAGGCCGAGCCGCAGGCCCCGGTGCGCCACGACCACACGACGTCGCTCACCGCGTCGTCGTCGCCGCCCTTCACCGCGTTCGCCGCGCGGATGCCGGTGATCCCGGAGCTGGCGCCGGTCCTGCGCACCCGCACCACCGACTACTACCGGCTGCGCGTGCAGAACCAGAACATGGAGATCCTGCCCGGGTTCCAGACCCCGGTGCTCACCTTCGGCGGCAGCCTGCCCGGCCCGACCATCCGCACCCGCGTGGGCCGCCGGGTCCGCGTGAGCGTCGAGAACTCCTCGCAGGGCGGCACGAACGTCCACCTGCACGGCGCGTACGTCGCCGCCGAGCACGACGGCCACCCGATGGACACCATCGCCTCCGGCGCGTCCCGGGTCTACGAGTACCCGAACGCCCAGCAGGGCTGCACGCTCTGGTACCACGACCACAGCCACCACACCGAGGCCGAGCAGGTCTACCGCGGCCTGCACGGCGTCTACATCATCGACGACCCGGCCGAGCGGACCCTGGGCCTGCCCTCGGGCCAGTACGACGTCCCGATCACGCTGCGCGACGCCCTGTTCGACGCGGGCGGCAACATGCTGTGGGGCGGCAACCCCGCCGAGCGCGACGTCATCCTGGCCAACGGCAAGCCGGTCCCGCACTTCCCGGTCGCCGCGCGCAAGTACCGGCTGCGCTTCGTCAACGGCGCCACCGAGCGCATGTTCCACCTGAGCCTCGCGGGCGGCGAGGAGATGGTCCAGATCGGCACCGACGGCGGCCTGCTGCCCGCGCCGGTCCCGCGCACGGGCATCACCATCGGGTCCGCCGAGCGCGTCGAGGTCGTCGTCGACTTCGGCAAGTACCCCGTCGGCACGCAGCTCGTCCTCAACGACGTGCTCGGCCCGGTCATGCGCTTCGACGTCACCCACACCGCGCCCGACCCCAGCCGGGTCCCCGCGACCCTGCGCGCGCTGCCGGTCATGCCGAACGCCACGGTGACCCGCAACATCGAGCTGAGCTTCGACATGACCGGCACCATGCCGCTGGGCCTGATGGACGGCAAGCCGTTCGACCCGGCGCGGGTGGACATCCAGATCAAGCGCGGCGCGACCGAGATCTGGAACATCCACAACGCCGATCTCCAGCTCGGCGGGATCAAGCACACCTTCCACATGCACCTGGTCCAGTTCGAGGTCCTCTCCGCGGCGGCCTCCCGCCCACGCTGGACGACCGCGGCCGCAAGGACACCGTGTACGTGCACCCGGGGGAAACCGTCCAGGTCAAGGCGCACTTCGACACCGAGTACCTGGGCAAGTACCTCTACCACTGCCACTTCCTCGAGCACTCCTCGCTCGGCATGATGGCGCAGATGGAGATCATCCCCTGATCCCCTGGCACGACCATCCGGGCGGCGGGCAACCTCCCCGCCGCCCGGTTTCGTGAGCGTTTCCCCGTTCCGTCCACGGTGTACGAATCCCCGCCCGGCGTCAGAGCACTGTCAGAACCCCTGGTTGGGTGGACGCGTGCAATTCCGGGGAGGGGACAGGATTATGGCGTCACCGCACGAGCCCGTTGCCATTGTCGGAATCGGACTGCGGACTCCGGGCGGGAGCAGAACGCCCCGCGAGTTCGCGGACTTCCTGAAGGACGGCCGCAGCGGGATCAGCACCCGGGACGGCCACGCGGGCGGCTACCTCGACAGCATCGACGAGTTCGACCCCGCCTTCTTCGGGATGTCGACCACCGAGGCCCAGTTCGCCGACCCCACCCAGCGCCTGGTCCTGGAGACCGCGTGGGAGGCCCTCGAGGACGCCGCCATCGACCCGACCGCGCTCAAGGGCGGCAACGGCGGCGTCTACGTCGGCGCGGGCACCTCCGACTACACCCTCGAACTCGACCGGCTGCGCGACGAGGACCTCGACGGCGCGCTGGCCGCGGGCATCACCCCGTTCGCCCTCTCCGGCAGGCTGTCCCACTTCCTGGACTGGCGCGGCCCCAGCATGACCGTCGACACCGCGGGCGCGTCCTCGCTGACCGCGCTGCACCAGGCGGTCGTCGCGCTGCGCCGCGGCGAGTGCGACATCGCCATCTGCGCCGCCGCCAACACCGTCCACAACCCGCGGCCCAACGCCATCCTCAAGGCGGCCAACGTGCTGTCCGCGCAGGGCGTGGTCAAGGCGTTCGACGACGACGCCGACGGCTACGTGCGCGCCGAGGGCGCCGCCGCGGTCGTCCTCAAGCGACTGGCCGACGCGGGCGGCGACCGGGTCATCGCGGTCATCCGCGGCACCGCGGTCGGCCAGGACGGCGACGGCCCCGGCATCTCGGTGCCCAACGGCGCCGCCCAGGAGCGCGTCATCCGGGCCGCCCTCGACGACGCCGCGCTCGCCCCCACCGACATCGGCTACGTCGAGGCGCACGGCCTGGGCACCCCGCTCGGCGACCCCATCGAGCTGGGCGCCATCGCCGACGTCTTCGCAGGTCACCAGGTCGCCGTCGGGTCGGTCAAGACCAACGTCGGCCACTTGAGCCCGCCGCGGGCCTGGTCGGCCTGGTCAAGGCCGCGCTGCAGACCCGCGAGGGCGTGCTCTACCCGCACCTCAACTTCGCCACCCCGTCCGCGCGCATCCCGTGGGACCGCTACCCGGTCTCCATCCCCGCCGAGACCGCGCCGTGGTCGGCGGACACCCGCCGCGCGGTGGTCAACAGCTTCGGCTTCGGCGGCGCGATCGCCGCGGCCGTCGTCGAGCAGGCGCCCGAGCCGCAGGCCCCCGCGCCCGCCGACCGCGCCCACGTGTTCACCCTCTCCGCCAAGAGCAGGCGCGCGCTGAAGGCGCAGGTCGAGCGGCTGCGCGAGCACCCGTTCGACGACGTCGCCGACCTCTGCTACACCGCCGCGGTCGGCCGCGCCCACTTCAAGCTGCGCGTCGCCGGGGTCGTGCGCACCGCCGACGACGTGCGCGACCTCCTCGCCCGCGACCTGGAGGACGGCCCCGAGGACACCCCCAAGGTCGCCTTCGTCTTCGACGACGCCGACGCGCCCGCCGACGACAGCGCCCTGCGCGGGTACGCGGTCTACCGCGAGGCCGCCGAGGAGTGCGAGCGCGCGGGCCACGGGAAGCTGTTCACCACCCAGTACGCGCTGGCCCAGCTCTGGCTGTCCTGGGGCGTCAAGCCCGGGATCATGGTCGGCCGCGGCGTCGGCGAGGTCGTCGCGGCCACCGTCTCCGGCCTGTTCACCGTGGCCGACGCCGCCCGGCTCGGCCGGGGCGAGACCGTGCCGTTCGGCGAGACCACGCTGGCGTTCGTGGCGAGCCTGTCCGGCAAGGTCGCCCGCCGCGGCGAGATCACCAAGCCGGAGTACTGGACCCGGCAGGCCGCCGAGCGCCCCGACTTCGCCGCCTGCCTGGCCGCGGTCGAGCGCCGCGGCGCGCACGTGCTGCTCGAGCTCGGCCCGCCCACCGGCGCCGAGGACCGGCTGCCCACCCTCGGCGGCGCGGACGCGCACCTGGACGCGCTCGCCGAGCTGTACCGGCAGGGCATCGCCGTGCGCTGGGCCGACTTCTACCGCGGCCGTGAGCGCGCCAAGACCGCGCTGCCCACCTACGCCTTCGACCGCAAGCGGTTCTGGCTGCCCGCCCCCGCGCCCCGCCTCGACGCCCAGTACCACCCCTGCTGGGCGTCGAGGCGAGCCCGCGGCCGACGCCGACCACGTCCGCGAGTTCCGCGCCGTGATCAGCCCCGACCACCCCGCCTACCTGGCCGACCACGTCGTCGGCGGGCAGGTCGTCTTCCCCGGCGCCGGGTACGTCGAGATCCTGCTGGCGCTGCTCGACGAGGTGCACGGCGACGTCGGCCGGACACTGCGCGACGTGCGCATCCGGGAGCCGCTGTTCGTCGGCGACGGCACCGAGGTGCGGACCCGGCTGACCAGCTGCGGCACCGTCGAGGTCGTCAGCGTGCTCGACGGCGGCGTCGAGCGGGTGCACGCCACCGCGCTGCTCGGCGGGCCCCGGCCGGCCGAGGACCCCGGCCCGCCCGGCCGCGACCTGCGCGCCCGCGCCGCCGCCTGCGGCCCGGCCGACGACGTCCGCGAGACCGACGAGCTGTACCCGGACTTCGCCGCCGTCGGCATGGGCTACGGCCCGGCGTTCCAGCGCATCCGCGCGACCGCCGCGTTCGGCGCCGACTTCGCGACCGGCGACCTGCGCGGCGAGCGCACCAGCGGCATGCAGGTCCTGCCGCCGCCGGTGCTCGACGGCGCGCTGCACACCATCGCCCCGCTCATCGACGACGGCCACAACTACCTGCCGGTCCGCTTCGGCGAGGTGCGGCTGTACAAGAAGCCGAAGTCCGAGGACCTGCGCGTCCTGCTCAAGCTGACCGAGCCCGACGAGGACGGCGTCGACCGCGCCGCCGACCTGGTCGTGCTGGAGGACGGCGAGCCGGTCGTCGAGGTCCGCGGCCTGGGCTTCAAGCGGCTGTCCGCCGGGCCGGGCTTCCTGCACCGCCTGGTCTGGGTCAAGCGCTCGCAGCTCCCGCCCGCGGGGAGGACCCGCGCCACGTGCACCTCGTCGGCGCCGACCCGCAGGTCTACGCCGAGGCCGCCGCCGCGCTGGGCGTCACCCTCACCGCGGGGAGGCCGTGGCCGAGGGCGCGACCGACGTCGTCGTGCGCTGGCAGCCCGGGGTCGACCTCGGCACCGCCGCCGCGGCGCTGTCCGGGCAGCGGCTCTGGATCGCCACCGAGCGCGCCCACCTGCTCGCCGGGGACACCGCGGGCTCGCCGGAGGCCGCCGCAGCGTGGGGCGCCGCCCGCTCGCTGGCCGCCATCCGGCCCGACCTGCGGATCACGCTGGTCGACCTGCCCGAGGGCGGCGACCCCGCGTTCGCGCAGGAGTGGGTCCGCGAGACCGGGGAGCCGCAGCTCGCCTACCGCGCGGGCCACCGGCACGTCCGCAGGCTGCTGCCCGCCGCCAAGGACACCGGCGAGAACATCGCGCTGACCATCACCGAGCACGGCCGGTTCGCGGGCATCAAGGCGCTGCCCGTGGTCGACGAGCTGCCCTCGGGCTCCGACATCCAGGTCGCCGTGCACGCCGCGGGCCTGAACTTCAAGGACGTCCTCAACGCGCTCGGCATGCTCAAGCAGCACGCGGAGAGCAGCGGCGCGGAGTACGAGGCGCAGCCGCTGGGCTTCGAGTGCGCGGGCACCGTGCTCGCCGCCGGACCGACCGCCGACTTCAGCCCCGGCGACGAGGTCATCGTCAACCACACCGGCCTGATGCGCCGCCGCGCCACCGTGCCGTCGGCCGCCGCGTCGCCAAGCCGTCCCGGCTGACCTGGACCGAGGCCGCCGGGCAGGCGTCGGCGTACGTCACCGCGTACTACGCCCTGCACACCCTCGCGGGCATGAAGGCGGGCGACCGGGTGCTCGTCCACGCCGCCGCGGGCGGTGTCGGGCAGGCCGCCGTGCAGCTCGCCAAGGCCGCGGGCGCGACCGTGTACGCCACGGCCAGCCCGCACAAGTGGCCCGTGCTGCGCGCGCAGGGCGTCGAGCACCTCTTCAACTCGCGCACGCTGGACTTCGCCGACGCCCTCGAAGGCGGCGTCGACATCGTCCTCAACAGCCTCAACAAGGACTTCATCCCGGCCGGTCTGCGCACCCTCGCCCCCGGCGGCCGGTTCGTCGAGCTGGGCAAGGTCGGGGTCTGGTCGACCGAGCAGGTCGCGGCGGAGTTCCCGCACGTCGAGTACCACAACTTCGACTTCAGCGAGCTGCCCGCCGACGAGGTCACCCGGATCAACAAGGAGATCATGACCGACGTCGCCGCCCGCATCGCCGCGGGCGGGCTCGACCCGGTCGGCACCACCGGCTACACCCTCGACGAGGTCGAGGAGGCGTTCGGCGTGCTCAGCCGCGGCGCCAACGTCGGCAAGCTGGTGCTCGGCTTCGACCAGCCCGCGCCGCCCGCCGCGATCCGCGACGACCGGACCTACCTGGTCACCGGCGGCCTGGACGGGCTCGGCCTGCTCACCGCGCGCAAGCTCGTCGCGCTCGGCGCGCGGCACATCGCGGTCCCCGGCCCGGGCGAGGCGCCCGAGCTGGCGGGCGCCCACGTCACCGTGCTCGGCCCCGACCTGGCCGGGCTGGAGCGCACCCCGCCCGTCGCGGGCGTGGTGCTCGCCGACGGCGACCCCGAGCAGGCGTGGCGGCTGCACGAGCGCTTCCCCGCCTGGACTTCTTCGTCGCGTACACCGACCTCGCCGCCGCCGTCGGCACGACCGACCGGTCGGTCGCCGCGGACTCCGTCGACCACCTCGTCCGCACCCGCGCGGCGTCCGGCGCCCCCGCGCTGGCCATCGCCTGGGGCCCGATGGGCGAGCCGCTCGACACGCTGCACGCCGTCACCCCGGCCAAGGCGATGCGCGCCTTCGCCGCCCTGGTCGGCACCAGCGCCAGCGTGACCGCGGGCGGCGCGGACTGGGGCGACGGCCCGGTGTTCGAGTCGCTGGCCAAGGCCGGTGCGGGCGGCGCGGGCGCGCAGGTCGACCTGGCCGCGCTGCTCGCCCTGCCCGACGACGAGCGGCTGGAGTCCATCGACGAGTTCATCCGGATCAAGGTCGCGGAGGTGCTGCGCTTCCCCGACGCCGAGGACGTGGGCTCGCGCACCAAGTTCGCCCGCCTCGGCCTGGACTCGCTGGTCGCCGTCGAGCTGAAGAACGCGCTGGAGGCGTCGTTCGGGATCCCGCTGCCCGCGGCGGTCGCCTTCGACTACCCCACCGCCCAGCAGCTCGCGGAGTTCGTCGACGGTCTGCTGGTGAGCTGACGAGGAGGTCGGCATGTCGGAGGTCCTGCTGCTCGCGGTCCGCTTCGACGACGAGGCGGTCGCGGAGCCCAGCGCGGGGTGGTCACCGTGCACCACCCCTCCGGGCGCCGCTTCCTGGTGGCCGAGATCACCGACGACGACCCCGCCGCCGCGCCCGAGGCGCAGGCGTCGATCTGGTAGCCGGGCGGGGGTACGGTGCGAGGCGTGTCACAGCCTCCCCGCGACCCCCGCCCGCAGCCGTACGGCCAGCCCCGCCAGCCGTACGGAGAACAGCAGCAGTACGGCCAGGCCCCGCACCAGCCGTACGGCGACCAGTACGGCCAGGCGCCCCGCCAGCCGTACGGCGAACCGCAGCAGTACCAGCCGGACCCGTACGGCCAGGCTGCGCACCAGCCCTACCGGGAGCCGCAGCGCCCGGCCCCCAGCGGCAGGCCGCCCCCGGCAGCAGGCGCCCGAGCCGCCGCGCAGGCCCGAGCCGTCCCGCCCGCGCGGGCGCCGCGTCATCAGCCTGGCCCTCGGCCTGGCGATCCTCGGCGCGCTCGTCCTGCTCGCCAGCGTCACCGTCCTGCCGTGGGTGGACGGCGGGCAGTCCCTGGTCAGCCTGTGGGACGACCTGGGCGACCTCCCGTCGATGGGCTTCGGCGACTGGTACGTGCTCATCGCGGGCGCCCCGCTCGCCGCGCTCGGCGTGCTGCTGTCGTTCGCCGCGGTGCTGGAGTCCGTGGCCATGAAGGTGATCTGGGTCGCGCTGACCGTGCTCGGCCTGGGCTACGTCGCCTTCCGGTACGGCATCGGCCCCCTTACCGGAATGGTCGGCGATTCGGGCGGCTTCTCACTGGCTGAGACGGCGGTGGCCGCTGGTGCGCTCGTGGCGATCGTCGTGGTGCTGTTCGTGCTCAAGTCGGCCGTCGGGATGTTCCGCCGGATCGCCGGTCTCATCCTGTTGGGACTGTCCGGTGTGCACATCAGCGCCCTGGTGGACCTGGTGGGGGCCAACGGTTTCGGTCAGCTCAGCACCGGCGCGTACGGCCCGGCCGTCGGCTACTTGCTCGCCGGGGCCGCCGCGTTCGTGACTCCCAGGAGGTTGGTGCCGGGGCTCTGACCGATGGCATGATCTTGGGCGGTGAGGTAATTTCGTCCGTGGCCGAGAGGCGCTGCAACGGACTGGGTCCGCCACGCTCGGCCAGGTCCACACCAAGCAAGGGCGCCTCCCACGACCATACGGGAGGTGACGGGTGCGCACGACGCTGAAGGAGCTGCTGGACCAGCGGATCGCGGTCCTGGACGGAGCATGGGGCACCATGCTCCAGAACGCCAGGCTCACCCCCGAGGACTACCGCGGCGACCTGGTCGGCGAGCACCCCTGCGACGTCACCGGCGACCCGGACCTGCTCAACCTGACCCGCCCGGACGTCGTCCTCGACATCCACCGCCGCTACCTGGCCGCGGGCGCGGACATCACCACGACCAACACGTTCACCGCGACCGGCATCGGGCAGGCCGACTACCAGCTCCAGCACCTGGTCCGGGAGATGAACCTGCGCGGCGCGCAGCTCGCCCGCCAGGCCGCCGACGAGTTCGACAACCGGTTCGTGGCCGGGTCGATCGGCCCGCTCAACGTCACCCTGTCGCTGTCGCCGAAGGTCGACGACCCGGCGTTCCGCGCGGTGTCCTTCGACGAGGTGGCCGCCTCCTACGCCGAGCAGATCGCCGCGCTCGCCGAGGGCGGGGTCGACCTGCTGCTCATCGAGACCATCTTCGACACCCTCAACGCCAAGGCCGCGGTCGCCGCGGCCGCGAGGTCGCCCCGCACCTGCCGCTGTGGATCTCGGCGACCATCGTCGACCTGTCCGGGCGCACCCTGTCCGGGCAGACCGTCGAGGCGTTCATGAGCGCGATCGAGCACGCCGAGCCGCTGGTCGTGGGCCTGAACTGCGCGCTGGGCGCCGAGGAGGTCCGCCCGCACGCGGTCGAGCTGGCCCGGCTCGCGGGCACCTACACCGCCTGCCACCCCAACGCGGGCCTGCCGAACGCGTTCGGCGGCTACGACCAGACCCCCGACGAGACCGCCGCGCTGCTCGGCGGGTTCGCGGGCGAGGGCATGGTCAACATCGTCGGCGGCTGCTGCGGCACCACCCCGACCACATCGAGCGCATCGCCGCCGCGGTGAAGGGCGTCGAGCCGCGCTCGGTGCCCTCACCGGCGGCGCGGACCCGGTTCAGCGGGCTGGAGCCGTTCGCCATCGGGCCGGACACCGGCTTCGTGATGATCGGCGAGCGCACCAACGTCACCGGCTCGGCGAAGTTCCGCAGGCTGATCGAGGCCAAGGACTACCAGGCCGCCGTCGACGTCGCCCTGGACCAGGTCCGCGGCGGCGCGAACCTGCTCGACGTCAACATGGACGCCGACCTGCTCGACAGCGAGCAGGCGATGACCACGTTCCTCAACCTCATCGCCACCGAGCCCGAGGTGGCGCGCATCCCGATCGTCGTCGACAGCTCGCGGTGGAGCGTGCTGGAGGCCGGGCTCAAGTGCGTGCAGGGCAAGGGCGTGGTCAACTCCATCAGCCTCAAGGAGGGCGAGGAGCCGTTCCTCGCGCAGGCCCGCCGCATCCGCGACTTCGGCGCGGGCGTGGTCGTCATGGCCTTCGACGAGCGCGGCCAGGCCGACACCGCCGACCGCAAGGTCGAGATCTGCGGCCGCGCCTACGACCTGCTGACCGGCGTGGTCGGCTTCCCGGCCGAGGACATCATCTTCGACCCGAACGTGCTCGCCGTCGCCACCGGCATCGCCGAGCACGACAACTACGCCAAGGAGTTCCTGGACGCGCTGCCCCGCATCAAGGAGCGCTGTCCCGGCGCGCGCACCAGCGGCGGCATCTCCAACCTGTCGTTCTCCTTCCGCGGCAACGACGTCGTCCGCGAGGCGATGCACTCGGCGTTCCTGTTCCACGCCGTCCGGCTCGGCCTGGACATGGGCATCGTCAACGCGGGCCAGCTCGCGGTGTACCAGGACATCCCGGCCGACCTGCTCGAGCTGGTCGAGGACGTGCTGTTCGCCCGCCGCCCGGACGCCACCGACCGGCTGGTCGCCTTCGCCGAGACCTTCGGCGGCAAGAGCAAGAAGCGCGAGGTCGACCTGTCCTGGCGCGAGGCCCCGGTCGCCGAGCGCCTGGCGCACGCGCTGGTCCACGGCATCGTGGACTACATCGAGGAGGACACCGAGGAGGCCCGCGCGGTCGCCGCCCGGCCGCTCGACGTCATCGAGGGCCCGCTGATGGACGGCATGAAGGTCGTCGGCGACCTGTTCGGCGCGGGGAAGATGTTCCTGCCCCAGGTGGTCAAGAGCGCCCGCGTGATGAAGCGGTCGGTCGCCTACCTGGAGCCGTTCATGGAGGCGGAGAAGGCGAAGCTGGCCGAGAGCGGCGGGGCGACCCGCGGCAACGGCAAGGTCGTGCTGGCCACCGTGAAGGGCGACGTGCACGACATCGGCAAGAACATCGTCGGCGTCGTCCTGGGCTGCAACAACTACGAGGTCATCGACCTCGGCGTGATGGTGCCCGCGGCGAAGATCCTCGACACCGCGGTCGCCGAGGGCGCCGACGCGATCGGCCTGTCCGGGCTGATCACGCCGTCGCTGGACGAGATGGTCGCGGTCGCCACCGAGATGCAGCGGCGCGGCCTCAAGCTGCCGCTGCTCATCGGCGGCGCCACCACGTCGCGCCAGCACACGGCGGTGCGCATCGCCCCCGCGTACGAGGCCACCACCGTCCACGTCCTCGACGCCTCCCGGGTGGTCGGCGTCGTGTCCGACCTGCTCGACCCCGACCGGGCGCTGGAGCTGGACGCGGCCAACAAGGTCGAGCAGCAGCGCCTGCGCGAGCAGCACGAGGCCCGCGAGCGCAGCCCCATGCTGAGCCTGGAGAAGGCCCGCGCCAACCCCGAGCGGGTCGACTTCGCCGACCTGCCGGTGCCGCCGTTCACCGGGCTGCGCGCGGTCGAGCCGTCGATCGCCGAGCTGCGCGAGATGGTCGACTGGCAGTTCCTGTTCCTGGCCTGGGAGCTGAAGGGCAAGTACCCGGCGATCCTGGACCGGCCGGAGGCGCGCGAGCTGTTCGACGACGCCAACGCCCTGCTCGACCAGATCATCGCCGACGGCTCCTTCACCGCGCGCGGGGCGTACGCGTTCTGGGAGGCCCGCTCGGTCGGCGACGACATCGTCCTGGCCGACGGCACGGTGTTCCCGATGCTGCGCCAGCAGACGCAGAAGCCCGAGGGCCGCCCGAACCGCTGCCTCGCCGACTACATCGCGCCCGGGGGCGACCACCTGGGCGGCTTCGCGGTGTCCATCCACGGCGCCGAGGAGCTGGCCGCGCGCTACGAGGCCGAGCACGACGACTACCGCGCCATCATGGTCAAGGCGCTGGCCGACCGCCTCGCCGAGGCGTTCGCCGAGCACCTGCACCTGCGCGTGCGCCGCGAGTGGTTCGAGCCCGACGCGGACCCGTCGCTGGAGGACCTGCACGCCGAGCGCTTCCGCGGCATCCGGCCCGCCCTGGGCTACCCCGCCTCGCCCGACCACAGCCTCAAGCGCGAGCTGTTCTCCCTGCTCGACGCCGAGTCCATCGGCATGGGCCTGACCGACTCGTTCGCGATGACCCCGGCGGCCAGCGTCAGCGGCCTGATCTTCGCCCACCCCGCCTCGCGGTACTTCACCGTGGGCAGGCTCAACCGCGACCAGATCACCGACTACGCCACCCGCCGCGGCCTCGACCGCGCCGAGGTGGAGCGCTGGCTCCGCCCGAACCTGGCCTACGACCCCAGCTGACGACCGTCCTGACCGGACCACAGCGTCGCGCGATGACCTGTTCGGCATGAGCGCGCGCGCCCCGGCCGCTACGGCGGCGCCGTCGCTACGACGCGTTCGGCGACGGCTACAACGGCCGCGACTGCCACGGCCACGGCACCCACGTCGCGGGCACCGTCGGCGGCGCGGCGCGCTGGTGGCCAACACGACCCCGGAGTCCACCTACACCGGGACGCTGGCCCAGGGCGGCTCCTACAGCCTGAAGATCGACAACCCGTAGCCCGCACCCCCGCGCCCCGCGGCCGCCCCAGGCGGCCGCGGGCGCTCGCGTGCGGTACGCATTGCCCATTGGTATGCCCTAGACAACCCGCAGACACGGACTTTGGTTTATGCTACAACTGCGCAGGTAGTCATTGACACGTCAGTAGCAACGCTCTGACCAGCGATTTTCCCCTTCTGGAACCATTGTTTATCAGGTTTCAACAAGTCTTGGGAGCGGCATTCGGGGAATGCTTGCCGGGTCACATTGGGTCCGTTACCGTTCAGTTCAGACAGTGTCCGATAGGACGGGGAATCCCGTCGTGAAATCGAGGTCGGCCCTTTCGGGAGCGGACTCTTCGATTGTTTGCGTTCGTATCATCGTGGATACCTGAGGACTGATCATCGTGACTTCACGCAGCATGGCCCGGCGGCTGCTCGCGGGCGGGGCGGCCGTCGCCGCGGCCGGCCTCGTCGCCACCGGCATCGCCCTGGGGTCCGGCACCAGTGCCGCCGACCCCGTCTCCCTGACCCTGAACTACACGTGTCCGTTCCCCCTGATCGGCAACCAGCCGATCAAGGTGGTCATCACCTCGGACATCCCCAAGTCGATCAAGGTCGGGCAGTCGACCCCGGCGTTCGACATCGTGGCCATCAGCACGGTGCCCGACACCGCCACCCAGGGCCTCTCCCTGGTCGGCGCGAAGACCATCGAGGGCAAGGCCGTGTCCTCGAACAAGGTCACCGTGCCGGAGGCGACCCTCCCGGTGGACGTGCCGATCACCATCGAGAAGACCCCGGTCCCGGCCTCGGGCGCCTTCGACATCAAGGCGACCGGCAAGACCCCGCCGCTGACCTTCAGCAAGCCCGGCCAGGGCAAGATCGACGTGGGCGGCCTCAAGCTGACCATGACGCCGCGCACCGCCGACGGCTCGGAGACCGGTCTGGGCACGTTCGACTCGGTCTGCACCCAGGACCCGGGTCAGAACACCACCCTGACCACGTTCGACATCCTCCCGGCGGACGGCACCACGACCACCACCACGCCGACGTCGACGACGACCACCACGACGACGACCACCACCACGACGACGACGTCGACCACGCCGACCTCGACGACGACCACCACCCCGCCCCCGGGGCCGGGCGTCAAGATCTCCTACAACCTGGCGGGCAACACCGCGATCAAGGGCATCACCACCGGTGACGTCCCGCTGAGCGGCCGCTTCGACGCCGAGGCCGACCTGGCCGCGGGCAAGTACACCGGCAACCTGACGCTGAACAAGACCACGATGAAGTTCAAGATCATGGGCTTCATCGACGGCGTCTCGGACGTGACCATCACCCAGGTCGGCCCCGCCACGGGCACGCTCGCCACCGGTGCGCTCACGTTCGACAGCAAGATCCAGATCAGCCTGCCGAAGATCTCCCTGTTCGGCTTCCCGGTCAGCCAGTCCCCGGACTGCAAGGTCAAGAGCCCGTCGGTCCTCAAGCTGAAGTCCGAGGGCAGCTTCGACTTCCTCAAGGGCGGCAAGCTCACCGGCCCGCTGTCCATGGACGGCACCGTGGGCTGCGGCGGTCTGAACGACTTCATCAGCCCGTTCGTGACCACCACGGACAGCCCCATCACGATGACCCTGACCAAGATCTGATAGCTCAACCGGTCAAGTAGTCGCGCAGGGCCCTCACCGATTCACGGTGGGGGCCCTGTTCGCGTGAACGATCGACTCCCCCATACGTCGCAATCTCCGTAGCGCGTACGTACAAGTACGGATGTGTTCCGGGTCACCAATCGGGCAGATTTGCTCACATGGCGGTGTGCGAGAGCCGCCCGAGCAGACCCGGAGGCCCGAGATGACCGCTTCTGTCATGGAGCACCGCGGTCCGGCGGTGACGCCGGACCAGTCGTTCGCAGAGCGCCTGCGGCGCGAGGTGGTCGCGGAACTGGCCCACGCGATGCCGGAGGAGTCCGAGGAACTGGGCGCGGTGGTCGAGCCCCTGGTCGAGACGATCCGCACCACGATCCTGTGCTGCCTGGACACCATGACGAACCCCGCGGGCTCGCGGGCGAGGACTGGTCCGCGGTGTTCCGGGCCCGCCGCCGCGAGCTGGTCAAGGGGTGCAGGCCCGAGCTGCTCGGCTGGGCGTACCGCATCGGCGGGCAGGTGGCGTGGCGGCACGCGTCGCACTTCGCCCGCACCCGGCGCATCCCCGCCGCCGCCGTGGCGCGCGGCGCCGAGGTCATCTTCGCCTACCTGGGCGAGCTGTCCGGCCTGGCCGACGGCGCGGGCCCGCAGGCGATGTCGACGCCCGCCGCGCGCCGCCGCCTGGTCCGGCTCATCATGGCCGACCCGGCCCCGGCCCCGGGCCAGCTCGTCGAGGCGGCCCGCGAGGCGGGTTGGCCGGTCCCGGCGACGCTGCGGGTCATCGCCCTGCGCAGGCCCGACCGCGGCGACCGCGACCTGGCCCAGGGCGCGGCGGGCCTCCCGCGCGACTACCTGGTCGACACCGAGGGCGTCGAGCCGTGCCTGCTCGTCGCCGACACCGCGGACCTCGCGGGCATCGCGGCCACCCTGCGCGCCGCGCTGCCCGGCTGGACCGCGGCGATCGGCCCGGCCGCGGCGCTCGGCGAGGCGCGCTCCTCCCTGCGGGTCGCGCACCGCGCCCTCGACCTGGCCGAGCGCGAGCTGATCCCGTCCGACGGCGGCGTCGTCGACTGCGGCGAGCACCGGCTCACCCTGGCCCTGTTCGCCGACGAGTACCTCATCGCCGAGCTGGCCGAGCGCCGCCTCGCCCGCTGCGCGACCTGACCCCGCGCAGGCAGGACCGCATGCTGCGCACCCTGCACGAGTGGCTGGCCAGCCAGGGCCGGGTCACCGAGATGGCGGCGAAGATGGGCGTGCACCCGCAGACCGTGCGCTACCGCATCCACCGCCTGGAGGAGCTGTTCGGCGACCAGCTCGCCGACCCGCGCGGCCGGTTCGAGCTGGAGCTCGCCGTGCGCGCGGCCGTCCTGAAGAACCCCGTGCTGGACGACACCGAGGAGACCGCCTAGGCACCCTCATCCCCACCTGAAGGAACGGCGGCCCAACCCTGCGGGCCGCCGCTCCCTATATAGAGGTGTTATCCCTCCCTCTGGGAGAGCGATTGCGCGAACCACCACCCGATCGGTCAGAATGCTTGTCCGACGGACGGGCGGTGGTGCGCGAGTGTCAGGTGCTGGGGTGAGGCGGACCGGGGCCGGGCCGCTGCCTGTCGAGGCGACCACGTACGTGGGCAGACGCCAGGAGATCGCCGACGTCAAACGGCTGCTCGGCGCGGGTCCGCTGGTCACCCTGACCGGACCCGGCGGCGTCGGCAAGACCCGGTTGGCGGTGCGCGTCGCCGATTCCGCGCGGGCGTCCTTCGGCGAGCGGGTCGTGTTCGTCGGCCTGGCCGACCTGCGCGAGGAGAAGCTGCTCGCGAGCACCGTCGCCGAGCGCATGGGCGTCGGCGACCGGTCCACCAGGAGCCCGCTCGACCGCATCGTCGACCAGTTCCGCGAGCAGCGGGTGCTGCTGGTGCTGGACAACTGCGAGCACCTGGTCGAGGCGTGCGCGGTGTTCGTCGACGCGCTGCTCGCCGAGTGCCCGCACCTGGTCGTGCTCGCCACCAGCAGGCAGTCGCTCGGCGTCGCCGCGGAGCGCGTCGTGCCGGTGACCCCGCTGGCCGTCCCGGAGCCCGACGAGTCCGCCGACGCGCTGGTCAACTACGACGCGGTGCAGCTGTTCATCGAGCGCGCGACCGCCGTCGTCCCCTCCTTCGAGATCGACCCGGAGAACGCCGCCGACGTCATCCGGCTGTGCAAGGCGCTCGACGGGCTGCCGCTGGCCATCGAGCTGGCCGCGGTCCGGCTGCGGTCGCTGTCGGTCCGCCAGCTCGCCGACCGCCTCGACAAGCGCTTCACGCTGCTCACCCGCGGCAACCGCGGCGCCCCGACCCGGCACGAGACGCTGCGCGCGCTCATCGACTGGAGCTACGAGCTGTGCGACGCGCAGGAGCGGCTGCTGTGGGCGCGCGCCGCGGTGTTCTCCGGCTCGTTCGACCTCGACGCCGCCGAGCACGTCTGCTCCGGCGACGGCCTCGACCGCGGCGCCGTGCTCGACCTGCTCGACGCGCTGCTGGACAAGTCGATCCTGCTGCGCGAGGAGCACGACGGCGTCGCCCGCTACCGCATGCTGGAGACGGTCCGCCAGTACGGCGAGGACAAGCTGCGCGCCGCGGGCGACATGGACACCCGCCGCGCCCGGCACCGCGACTGGTACCGCAGGCTCACCGCCCGCTTCGCCGACGAGTCCTTCGGCCCCGACCAGGTCGCCTGGCTGACCCTGTTCGCCGCCGAGCACGCGAACCTGCGCGGCGCCCTGGACTGCTGCACGACCGACCCGGAGGGCGCGGCGATCGGCCTGCGCATGTTCGCCGACATCCGCGAGTACTGGCTGCTCAGCGGCCACAACACCGAGGGCAGGCTCTGGGCGAACGCGCTGCTGGAGGTCGCCGCCCCGGACGCCCCCGACCGGGCGCTCGCCCTGGTGTTCTCCGGGTTCCTCGCGCTCATCCAGGGCGACGCCGCCGCGTACGCCGGGGCGCTGGACGACGCCATCAAGCTCGCCGACGCCGCGGGCGACGAGCGGTCCCGCGCGTACGCCCTGCACATCCAGGGCTACGAGGCCCTGATGGGCGACGAGAGCGAGAAGGCGGCCGAGCTGTTCAGCTCCGCGGCCGAGCACTTCCGCGTGCTCGGCGACGACGCGGGCGACCTCTGGGCGACCTACAACTACGGCCTCGCCATCGGCCGCGTCGGCGACCTCGACCGCGGCCGGTCCGTGCTCAGCGAGGCCGTCGACCGCTACGCCGCCCGCGGCGAGGTGTTCTGGCGCTCCTGGGCGATCTGGTCGCGCGCCGCGGCGGAGTACCTGCACGGCGACATGGAGGTCGCGCGCCGCGCGTGCCTGGACGTCCTGCGCATCCAGCGGACCGTCGACGACCGCGTCGTCATCGCCTTCACCCTGACCGTGCTCGCGGGCTGCGCCACCCACCAGTCCGACCCGGTCCGCGCCGCCCGCCTGCTCGGCGCGGCGAGCACGCTGTGGCAGGCCCTCGGCGCGTCGCCCGCCAACTACGTCGCCTTCATCGAGCCGATGCAGCGCGACATCGGCCTGGTCACCGGCGCCATCGGCCCGCAGACCGCGGCCGAGGAGTTCATCGCGGGTGCCGCGATGTCGTTCGACGACACCCTCGGATACGCCCTGGGCGACGGGGAACCCGCCGAGCCCGAGCCCGCCCCGGTCGCGAACCCGTTGACCGCGCGCGAGATGCAGATCGCCGAACTGGTCGCGCAGGGCATGACCAACCGCGAGATCGCGACCCAGCTCGTCATCGCCCCCGCACGGCCGACACGCACGTGGAGCACATCCGCGCCAAGCTCGGCTTCACCAACCGCACGCAGATCGCGGCGTGGGTGGCGGAGACCCGGCGCGCCAAGGCGGGGTGAGCGTTTCCGGCGCGCGGCTTGCGGCATGGTCATGAAATCGTTGGCACGCATTGATTCCCGCTTCCGCGCGGCCCTAGCCTCGGTCGAAACCGAGCCGAGGGGGCCGTGGTGCGAAGACTCGCGTTGGTTGGACTCGTCCTTGCGCTGGTGGCGACCGGAGCCGCCACCGCGTCCGCCGAACCGGTGGGCCGCGACCTGGAATACGACTGCGGCGCCGCCGGTCGCGCGCAGGTGAAGGTGGGGGCCGTCCTCCCGGACTGGGTCTCCTACATCCGCCCGTACTACCCCGACATCGACCTCGAGATCACCGGCCTCACCGTGCCGGGCGCGCGGATCGACAGCGACAGCACCGCGGCGTTGACCACCCGCTGGGACGGCCCGAAGGGCCCGCAGACCGTCACCGCGACGCTGCCGCTGGCCCCCGCCGCGCTCCCCGGCGGCCTCCGCGCCCTGGGCCACTTCCCGTCCCAGGGCTTCTGGGACACCGGCGTCTACACGATCCACCTGCGCGAGCTGAAGCTGTCGCTCGCCCCCGAGAACGCCGACGGCTCCCCGCGGCGCCCCCGTCGAGGTGACCTGCGCGCCCGTCCCCGCCGACGACGTCCTGGGCGCGATGGAGTCGGAGAACCTGATCTACGAAGCGCCGATCACGCCGGGGAACCTGCGCGCGACCGCCGTCACCGCGGACAGCGTGTCCCTGGAGTGGACCAGCTCCTCGTGGTGGTACGAGACCGCGGGCCACAACGTCCTCGTCAACGGCAAGCTGGCTGCTTTCGAACCCGGCAAGTCGACCACCCTCACCGGCCTGGCCCCGGACACGCAGTACCGGATCGCGGTCGTGACCAAGGACGTGCTCGGCAACCTGTCGGACCGGAGCTTCCCCGTCGTGGTGACCACCCCACCCGCGACGTTCTCCCTGTCCCTGACCGGGAAATCGACCCTCCGCAAGGGCGGCACGGTCGCGTTGGCGGGTTCCCTCGACGGCAAGCGCGGCGTCACCGGCACCTCGGTCGCGCTGGCCCTCGACCCCGCCACGGCCAAGCTCCGCCTGTTCGGCCTCATCCCCGCCACCGGCACCCTGACCTTCACCCCCGGCCCGGTGACCCCGGGCGACCGCGTCACCGTGGAGACCGGCGTGAAGCTGACCGGCGTCACCATCGCGGGCGTCCCGGTGTCGACCGGCCCGTCCTGCACGACCGCGGTGAAGGCGGACCTGGTCCCCGGCCCCGACTTCACCCTCCCCGGCGGCGGCCCCTTGACCGGCACCTACACCCTGCCCCCGTTCACCGGCTGCGGACCGCTCACCGATTTCCTCAACTCTTCGGTCGCTGGACCTGGCAACACCCTGGAGCTGATCGCCCAGAATCGGTGACATGGAGATCACCGACTTCCTGGACCGCAAGCTGGCCCGCCGCTTCACGACCTACGACGACGACCGCGACGGGTACGTCGAGCGCGAGGACTTCCGCACCGCCGCGGTGCGCTGCGCCGAGGAGTTCGGCCACGGCCCGGACTCCCCGGCGCACCAGCGGCTGCTCGACCTCGCGCTCGGGCTGTGGACGCACCTGGCCGCCGCTGCCGACGTCGACGGTGATGCCCGGATCAGCGAAGCCGAGTACAAGAAGGCCTTCCACGCCGGGCTGCTGGTCACCGAGGAGTCGTTCGAGCAGGGCTACCGCCCGTTCCTCGACGCGCTCATGGCCGTCGCCGACACCGACGGCGACGGCAAGCTCAGCGAGGACGAGCACGTGCGCTGGACCGGCGCGCTCATGCACCTGCCCGAGGCCGACGCGCGGGCCATCCACCGCAGGCTCGACACCGACGGCGACGGCCTCATCGGCACCGAGGACCTGCTGACCGCCATCCACGACTTCTACTTCGACGACGACCCCGCCGGGCCGGGCAGCTGGCTGCTCGGCGACCTGGGCTGACGCGCGGCGGCGCCGGGGCCGCGGAAGGCCCCGGCGCCATCCACAGTGGATCAGGCCAGCGCGGTCGCCTCGGACTCCTGGGCGCCGCTGTCGGGGAGGATCAGCTCGCCCTTCGTCAGCCACGCCACACCGAAGGCGAAGGTGGCGGCGAACTCCAGCCACAGCATGGGGCGCAGGTCGTGGAGCTGGCGGTCGAAGAACAGGCCGATGACGACCATCAGCGCCAGCGACGCCAGGATGATCAGACCCGAGACCACGTACACCCCGTTGCGCTTGAGCTTGCGCTCGGTCGTCGGGTCCTCGCCGGTGGAGCGGCGGAACAGGACCAGGCAGAAGTACGCCAGCGACAGGAAGAACACGCCCGCGAACACCACGTGCAGCACCGCGAACACCTCGTCCGACGCGGTCGCCCCGCTCGGCGGCTTGGTCGGGAACAGCGCCACCCCGATGGCCGCGACCGCGGCGATGTTGCTCACCAGGTCGTCGACGGGCGCGTAGCCCCGGTACGACAGCAGGAACACCCCGATCGCGCACATCGCGCCGACGTAGATGTCGCGCAGGTCGCTGTAGTAGTAGCCGCTGATCGAGTAGAACAGCCTCCCGTCGATGAGGAACTGCCCGACGACCAGCACCAGCGGCAGCGCCATGCCGAGCAGGCCGATGGCCCGCCGCAGGTAGAGGTAGGAATGGACGAGGGTGTCGCGCACGGGGCTCATGGCCGCCTCCCGACTGTGCAGAAGTCGATGCCCTTATATCGGCAGGCGGCAGGCGGGATGAAACCCCTCACCCGATCGGACCAGGCCCGGCGGGCGTTCCGCCGGGCCCGGTCGACGGGATCAGGGACTGGTGCAGGTCAGGGCGGGCGCGCCCGCGCTCGACCCGTTCGCGGTGAAGCCGAACGACGTCGACCCGCCCGCGGCCACCGTGCCGTTGTGGCCCGCGTTGCGGACCCGCACGGTCGAGCCGGTCGCGCTGAGCGTGCCGTTCCAGAGGTTGGCGATGGACTGCCCGCTGCCGAGCGTCCAGCCGACCGTCCACCCGTTCACTGTGGACGCTCCGGCGCGCACGACGACCTCGCCTTGGAAGCCGCCGCCCCACGAGCTGACGACCTTGTACTCCGCGGTGCAGGCGCCCGGCGGCGGGGTGGTCGTCGTCGTGGTGGTGGTCGTCGTGGTTGTGGTGGTCGTGGTGGTCGTCGTCGGGTCGCCTTCGCGGCCGACGCCGGTCACCTCGCCGTTGCCGCCGTCGAAGACGACGTCGGAGCAGTTGTAGAAGGTCTCCGTGCTGTCCGAGCGCGACCACACCGAGTAGATGATGTGGCGGCCCGACTTGCCCGTGGGCAGCCTGCCGCTCCAGTAGTAGTGCCCGTCATCGGTGCCGACCGACCCCTGCTGCGGCGGGTTGGTCACCGACAGGAAGGGCTGCTCCTCGACGTCGGCCCAGGCCAGCGGCCGGGTCGGGCTCCAGGTGTCCTTGGTGACGTACATGGTGAACGTGCCCGGGTGGGCCGCCCAGTTGCTGTACCACCAGTCGAAGTTCGCGCCCGCGGTCAGGTGCGTGACCGGGTAGTCCGCCCTGGCGATGTCGAACCCGGAGAAGGTCGGGTTGTTGCCGCTGCACAGCTTCCCGTCCGGGATGAACCCGCGCGTGCGGCCCGCGCCGTCCGAGCGCAGCGAGCCGAACCAGTTGTAGAGGGCGTTGGTGCCGCCCGCGTCGACCGCGGCCTTGCAGGCCGGGTTGATCGGCACGATGTTGCCCTGCGGGCTCTTGCCGTCCTTCCAGCACAGGTAGGTCCGGCTCCCCGGCTTCATCATCGCCCCGTGCGCCGAGGCCGGGCTGACCGCCACGATCAACCCGATCGCGGTGGCCACCGCCGCCGCGGCGCTCAGGAACGCCAGCTTCCGTCGCATCCGTCAGTTCCCCTTCGCGAAACACCGTCGTTTGGGAGGGTTGGGAGCGCTCCCAGAAGCGACCCTCAGCGTAACCCGGATAAACCGCCGGGGGAATACCTAACGGCCTTCCAACGCCCGGGTGAGCTGGTCGACGTAGTCCGGCGGCAGCGAGCCGTCGATGAGCAGCGCACGCACGACCGACCGCAGGCGCTGGCTGAAGGTCGTGTAGTGCGGCGTGATCGGGCGCAGCCGGGCGTTCTCGATCGACGACAGCAGCGACCGGGCGTACGGGTAGCGCTGGGTGATCGCCGGGTCGAGGTAGATGATGTCGCGCGTCGCGGGCAGGCCGCCGCGCTCGAACAGGATCTGCTGGCTGCGCGGGTCGGTGAGGAACTCGATCAGCGCGCGGGCCGCCGCCGGGTTCTCCGAGCGCGCCGAGATGGCGAGGTTCTGCCCGCCCAGCACGCTGTTGCCCGGCAGCGGGACCGCGCTGAACGGCAGCGGTTCTGTCGATTCCGCGGCGAGCGCCCGGTACGCCACCGGCCAGTTGCGCATGAACACCGCGTGCCCGTCGCGGAAGGTCTGCGTGCTGGCGGACTCGTCGGCCTCCAGCGACTCCGCGAGGTTGACCTCGGGGTCGCGGACCTGCTCGGCCAGCCTGCGCAGCGCCGACTGCGCGGCCTCGGAGTCGAGGGCGACCGCGCCGTCCGCGTCGACGACGTCGCCGCCCGCGGCCCACACCGCCTCCATGACCGCGACCGTCAGGCCCTCGTAGTCGGCGAGCTGCGTCGCCAGCCCGGTCCGCACGCCCTCGGGCTTGCCCTCCTTGATCGCCGCCGTCACCCCCGACCACGTCGACGGGACGTCCTTGACGACGTCGGTGCGGTAGTAGAGCAACCCGGCGTCGGTGTTGAACGGCAGCGCCCACAGCTTGCCCTCGTACCAGCAGGTCCGCAGCGGCTTGTCCAGGAACCCGCTGGTGTCCACGCCGTCGAGCGGCTGGATGTACCCGGCCTCGGCGAACTCCGCGGTCCACGTGACGTCGATGTTGTAGATGTCGACGCCGCTGTCGCCGGACTGCGCCTGCGCGACCATCTGGCTGTGCGCCTGGTCGGCGTTGGCGGGCAGCTCGTCGATGGTGGCCCGGTTCTCCGGGTGCAGGACGTTCCACTGGTCGACCAGGGCTTTGCGCTGCGTGTTCTCGCTCTGGTCGAGGCCGCTGAGGATGCGCAGCTCGCCCGGCTCCATCCCGTCGTCGCCGCCCGCGAGCGCGGGCAGGACGTACTGGGTCGCCGCCAGGGTGAGCACGACGCCCACCACGAACGCGATGAGCAGGCGGATCAGCTTCACGGTCATCCCCACAGCCGTCGGAACAGGTCGGTGAGCGTCCGGTCGACCGAGCCGGGCTGGGCGTTCAGGCACGACCCGCCGGTGTCGCGGGTGACCGCGGTGAGCGCCGACGCCGCGCAGTCCGCCTCGCCCAGCGCCACCACGAACACGCGGACCCCCTTGCCGCGCACGGCGTCGAGCATCCCGCGGCGTCCGGCTTCCCCTCGGTGTCCTGGCCGTCGGTGAGCACGACGAGCGCGCTGACCCTGCGGTCGTCGCTCGGCCCGACGGCGGCGACGCCCTCGGCGATCGTCCGGTACAGCGGTGTCGTCCCGCCCGGCTCCACCCCGCCGAGCGCGCCCGCGACCGCGCCGGGTGGTCCGAAGGGGACGACCGGCCGCGGCCCGGCGCCGGAGAACGCCCACACGCCCACCACGTCGCGCGGCCCCAGGTGCGCGACCGCGCCCTCGACCCCGCGCAGGGCGGTGTCGACGCGCCGCTGCCCGGGCCCGTCGAGCGTGCCCATGGACCCGGACGCGTCGAGCGCGAGCAGCATGCGGCCCGGCCGCTGGGCCTGCTCGTGCAGCGCGCGCACCGCGTCCTGCCTGGCCCGGTCCGGCGCGGGCCGCAGCGCGGCGACCTGCGGGCCGGTCAGCGCGCCGTACCGCTCGTTGAGCAGGTCGCCGACCTCGGGGCCGTCGGTGCGCAGGCCCGCCCGGTCGAGCGCGTCGCGGCCGTCCGGCCCGGCCAGCCACGCGGCGAACCCCAGCGCCGCCTCGTGCGCGCGCCCGGCCCCGTCCCACCGCAGCGGCGCGACGGCGTGCCGGATGCGGAAGGTGTCGGTGGGGTAGTAGGCGATCAGGCAGCTCGGGGAGCGGTGGCGCTGCCGCAGTCGGGCAGCACGCCCCGCCCGTCGACCCGCGCCCGCCGGTTGGACTGCACGAGCGCCTGCTCCGGCACGACCACCGCGGTCGCGGGCTCCGCCGCGGCCCGGTGCGCCCCGAGCAGTTGCGTGCCGGTGCCCAGCGGCACGCCCGCGGCGTCCGACCCGCGGTCGACCCACCGGATCGTCCCGCGCGCGGCGCCCACGTCGACCAGGGCGCCGTCGGGGGTGCTGAGCAGCGCGTCGGAGGCGAGGAGCCCGACCCCGGACCCGGTCGGGTACGGCCGCGCCACCGCGATCCCGGCCCCCGGACGGCGTCGAGCAGGTCCGCCCACCGCGTCGTCTTCCGATCGGTCCCGCCGAGCTTCGCCACGAGCCCGACCGGCACCCCGAGCACCAGCGGCGTCCACGCCACGACCCGCGCGTCCACGGCCACCGGGTGCGCGAACCCGCCCGCGGCGACCAGCTCGCCCAGCCGCTCGACCTCCCCGGGCGACCCGGTGACCAGCACGTCCGGCCGGGGCCCGTAGTCCCGCAGGTACTCGGCGCCCCACCCCGCCGCGAGCCCGTCCACCGCCCGCTCCGGGTCGACCGCGTACACCGACACGTGCGTCCGCGGACACCCCGACACCTCCGCCGTCCCCCGCTGGAACGCGTGCGCGACCCCCGGTACGCCTCCACGTCATCAGGGGCGACGACCACCCGCAACTCCGTGGGCTGCGCGCACCCGTACAGCAAGAACTGTCCATAAGCGACAGCGGGCGGCGCCCCGAACCACACCACCAGCGCGGTCGCGCACACCCACGCGCTCCACGCCCCGACCCTGACCCACGCCTTCCGGGGCAACAACCCACCCAGCCTGCGCACCCACCGCTGCACCGGCACCCGCAACTGCAACCCACCGGCCGCCACCAGCGCCGCCCCCAGCACGAACTGCGCCCAAGCCCGCACCCCGCTCAACGACGCCGCGGCGAGCGCCATCAACACCTCACCCAGCACCATCAGCACGATCCAGCCGAGCTGGACGCGCTCCGGTGCACTGCTGGCTCTCAACGCTGAGGACACCCTCCTGCGGAAATCCGTGCCCTGTGAGACCTACCACAGCCCCCACGGGCCGTGGCCCAGTCCATTCCCCGCCACCCGATCGGACGATCACATGCGGCGAGTGGGGACCGCCCCTACGCTCGGCGGCGTGGCCGAGGGTGAGCACGCTGACGGTGGTGCTGGCGGGCACCGTGAACCTGGCGATCGGCGTGCTCAAGCTGATCGCGGGCCTGATCACCGGTTCCGCCGCGATGCTGGCCGAGGCCGGGCACTCGGTCGCCGACACGTTCACCGAGCTGCTGCTGCTCACCGCGCTCAAGACGTCCGCGCGGCCCGCCGACCGGCGTCACCCGTTCGGGTACGGGAAGGCGCGGTACTTCTGGTCGCTGCTCGCCGCCGTCTCGATCTTCGTCTCGGGCGCGGTCTTCGCACTCTACGAGGGGTTCAGCACGATCTTCGGCGAGCCCGAGGAGCAGACCTCGCCCCACGTGGCCTACATCGTGCTCGCCATCGCGTTCGCGCTCGAATGCGTCTCGTGGGTGCAGGCGTCGCGGCAGGTGCGGCGGGAGGCCGCCGCGGAGGGGCGGACCCTGCGGGACCACCTCCGCCACGGCGACGACCCGACCTCCAAGACCGTGCTCTACGAGGACACCGCCGCCCTCACCGGCCTGCTGCTCGCCCTCGCCGGCGTCGGGCTGCACCAGCTCACCGGGTCCTCGGTGTGGGACGGCGTCGCGTCGGTCGCCATCGGCGTGCTGCTCGCCTTCGTCGCCTACCTCCTCGGCCGCGCCAACGCGGGCCTGCTCATCGGCAGGCAGGCGTCCCCCGAACTCGTCCGCGCCGTGCACGCCGACCTGTCCGCCGCGCCCGAGGTCGAGGCCGTGGTCGACCTGCAGACCATGCTCATCGGCGCCGACCGCGTCCTCGTCTGCGCCCGCGTCGACTTCGACGACGCCCTGTCCGCCGCCGACCTGGAGCGCGCCTGCGTGCGGATGGCCGCCGAGCTGCAGGCCGCGCACAACGACGTCACCGAGGTCTTCATCGAGCCCGTCCCGCGCACCGACGCCGCGCTGCGCTCCGCCGTCCTCGCCCGGTACGGCCGGATGGAGCACGACGGGAGATGATCACCGGGGTCGCGGGCACCACGCTGGAGGGGTCACCTGCGAGCCGAGGGGGATCCCGCGATGCCCGTGCCCACCGCCAGCCTGCGCACGAACGTCCGGGGCCAGGTCCTCGAGCCCGGTGACGACGGCTACGACGCCGCCCGCCTGGTCTACCTCGGCGGCATCGACCAGCACCCCGCCGTGGTGGTCCGCCCGGCCGACGCCGCCGACGTCGCCGCGGTCGTGAAGCTCGCCGCCGGGACCGGCACGCCGCTGGCGGTCAAGGGCGGCGGGCACAGCCCGTTCTGCGTGACCGAGGGCATCCTCATCGACCTGTCCTCCCTCAACGGCCACGAGGTCGACACCGCCGCCCGCACCGCGTGGGCCGACGCGGGCCTCACCGCGGGCGCGTTCACCGCCGCTACCGCCGAGCACGGTCTGGTCACCGGATTCGGCGACACCGCGGGCGTCGGGCTCGGCGGCATCACCACCGGCGGCGGCATCGGCTACCTCGTCCGCAAGCACGGCCTGACGATCGACGACCTGCTCGCCGCCGAGGTCGTCACCGCCGACGGCGCGGTCCGCGCGGTCGACGCCGACACCGAGCCCGAGCTGTTCTGGGCCATCCGCGGCGGCGGCGGCAACTTCGGCGTCGTCACCCGGATGAAGTTCCGCCTGCACGAGCTGCCCGCGGTCACCGGCGGCCTGCTGGTGCTGCCCGCGACGCCGGAGTCCATCGCCGGGTTCGTCAAGCACGCCGACGAGGCCCCCGAGGAGGTGTCGGCCATCGCGAACGTCTTCCCGTGCCCGCCGATGCCGTTCGTCCCGGAGGAGTGGCACGGCAGCCCGGTGATCATGGCCACGGTCGTCTACGCGGGCGTCGGCGAGGCCGCCGAGGAGGCGCTGACCCCGTTCCGCGAGCTGGCCACCCCGATCGCCGACATGATCGGCGAGAAGCCGTTCCCCGAGGTCTACTCGAACATGCCCGCCGACTACCACCCGGTCGCGGTCACCCGGAACCTCTTCACCGACGACATCGACGCCGACGACGCCGCGCTGCTCCTCGCCCGCATCGCCGAGTCCACGTCGTCGATGCCCGCGGTCCAGATCCGCGTCCTCGGCGGCGCGATGGCCCGCGTCCCGGCCGACGCCACCGCCTTCGCCCACCGCTCCCGCCGGATCATGGTGAACATCGCCGCGTTCTACACCGGCTCCGCCGACGAGCACACCCGCTGGGCCGACGACCTCACCGAGGCCCTCCAGAAGGGCGCCCCGGGCGTCTACGTCAACTTCCTCGGCGACGACAGCGAGACCCGCATCCGCGAGGCCTACCCGGACGAGACCTGGGCGCGCCTGCGCCGGGCCAAGCGCGACTACGACCCCGCGAACCTGTTCCGGTCGAACAGCAACATCCCGCCCGCCTGACCGGGCTCGGAGTCACGATCGGGTGACGACGGGGCGTCCCGAGCAGAGGGCAGGGCTTGCGCACCGGGATCGAACCGTTAGCGTTGGTGTCCTGGACCAGTGCCTCGCCGAAAACCGCTCGTCATCGGCGTCGCGCGTGAGCCCCGGGAGCGGCGATGAACGATGACTTCGCGAGGAGGATCGGTCCGCGCATGAGCGCGCACGCGAGCGTCACCCGTCTCCAGGTCCCCGAGAAACCCAACGTCGTCGTCCTCCTCGCCGAGGGTGAATTCGACCTGAGCACGCGCCACGTGCTGATCCGCGCCCTGGGTCGAGCCCTGGACGAGGCCCCGCGCGTCGTCATCCTCGACCTGGCGCGCGTCCGGTTCATGGACGCCGCGTGCGTCGGAGCCCTGGTCAGGGCGCACGACCGCGCCCAGCACGACGTCATCGCCTTCCGCCTGGTCGCCCCGATGGCCCACGTGGTGAGCCGCTGCTTCGAGGTCACCGGCCTCGACGGGGAGCTGTTCTTCTACCCGACCTTCGCCGACGCCCTCGTCGGCCCGCTGCGCCCAACGGGTCCCGACGAGAGCATCCGGCGCGAGCCCCTCGTACTCGAGGAAGACCACTAGTACCCGAGCACGCCCACCTCGGCCGCGGACGCCCACGGCCCGCGCCCGCCCGCTTCGGTGAGCGCGCGGAGCCGCACGTAGCGGGCGGTGGCGGGCCACACGCGCGCGGTCTTGAGCGCGGCGTCGTCGGCCCACGTCCCGGACGCGACCCTGGTCCAGGTGGCGTTGTCGCCGCTCAGCTCGACCTCGAACGCGCCGATGCGGCCGTTGGCGCCGCCGTCCTGGCGCGGCAGGTAGGTCAGCGCGGTCACGGTGCGCGTCGACCCGAGGTCCAGGACCAGCAGGTGCGGCGGCTGGGCCGGGGTGCCGGTCCACCTCGTGTGCCAGATCGTCGCCCGGTTGCCGTCGACCGCGTTGGCCGCGGCGCCGTTCTCGCCGGTCGTCTCCTGGCTGCTCGCGAACGCGACCGTGCGGGCAAGGGGGCCGGAGCCCATGACAGGGTCGCTCACGCCCGGCGCGCCCGTCTCGACGTGCCCGGCGAAGCGGCGGAGGAAGCCGTCCGGGCCGGTCGCGGTGAGGTCGTACCAGTGGAACGTGCCCGCGATGGCGAAGTGGTCCTCGGTGCTCGCGCCCGCCGCCAGCGGGTAGGTCCACGGCCCGCCCGGCCGGTTGTCGGCGGTGACGGTGATCGTGCACGCGGCCGTGCCGGAGTTGACCATCCGCAGGTAGACGCGGCCCTCGGCGGGCGCGTACCGGATGGTCACCTCGGGGTTGGCCGCGCCGGGCGAGGTCGCGGTGACCCGGTTGCCCGCGAAGCGGCGGACGAAGCCGTTCGGGCCGAGCGCGGTGAGGTCGTACGCGCCGGTCGGGGTGCCCGCGGTGAAGGTGTCGGTGAGCGTCTTGCCCGCCTCGACGGTGTACCGCCACGGCCCGTCGGTGCGGAACCGGTTCGCGTGGACCGAGAAGTGCGCACCGGCCGCGCCCGCGTTGACGAAGTCCAGCGCGACCGTCGACGCGCTCACCCGCGCCTTGGCGTCGACGGCGTACGGCAGCGGTCGCGCGGTCCGCACCCCGGGCTCGTGCGCCGGGAACGCCTGCGTCGCGGGCGGCGTCCGGTAGGTGCCGCGCGGCCCGCTGGAGGTCGCGGGGACGGGCAGCGCGGGGAAGCTCGGCGTCGCGGTGGTGAAGTCGAACGCGGACATGAGGTCGCCGCAGACGGCCCGCCGCCACGGGGTGATGTTCGGCTCCGCGACACCGGTCCACAGCTCCAGGAACCGCAGCACCGAGGTGTGGTCGAACACCTGCGAGCACACCGCCCCGCCCCGGCTCCACGGCGAGACGACCAGCAGCGGCACCCGCGCCCCCAGCCCGATCGGCGTGCCGGACACGATCTCGCCGGTGTTGGGCACGGTCGTGCGCCCGTCGCTGCCGTCGCCGACCACCGGCGGCGCGGGCGGGGTGACGTGGTCGAAGAAGCCGTCGTTCTCGTCGTAGTTGAGCAGGAAGACGGTCTTGTTCCAGACCTCCGTGTTCGAGGCGATGATGTCGAGGAGCTGGTAGGTCAGCACCGCGCCGTTCGCCGGGCCGTTGCTGGAGTGCTCGCTCTGCGCGGTGTTCGGCACCAGCCACGACACCGCCGGCAGCCGCCCGGCGTCGACGTCCGCCTTGAACGCCGCGGCCAGCCCGCCCGAGGGCTCCCGCCGCAGGGCGCCGTCGTAGAGCGCCCGCTCCGCCGGCGTGAGCGTCGCGACGCCCTTGGCGAGGTTGTTCAGCATGGTCTGCCGCGTCGTGGAGGACGCCGAGCGCAGGGCGTTGTAGAAGAACTCGACCTTGCTGTACCCAGTGTGCGCGAGCGCCTTGGCGGCGACGTCGACGAAGGTCTTGAAGTACTCCAGCGGGTTGTCGGTGAAGTTGTCCCACTCCTGGTAGACCCGCCAGCTGATCCCCGCGGCCTGGAGCCGCTCGGCGTAGGTCGCCCAGGTGTAGCCGGTGTGGTTGGCGTTGCCGTAAGGGGCGTTCTCGATCGCTCGGGACGTGCCGCCGGGCTCGAACCCGATCATGCCGGTGTACAGGTGGTTCCGGTTGGGGTTGGTCGGCCCCATCTCCGAGCAGTGGTAGGCGTCGCAGATGGTGAACGCCTCGGAGAGCGCGTAGTAGAAGGGCAGGTGCTCCCGCCGGTACCCCGACATCGTGTTGGTGCCCTTCGCGGGCACCCAGTTGTCGTACCGCCCCCGGTTCCACGCCGAATGCCCGTCGGACCAGCCGTGCGGCGTCCCCGCCATGTGGTAGTCCGAGACCGCGTAGGGCAGCACGTACCCGTCGGGGTGCCCGCGCTTGAGGTCCGTCGTGACGCTCGCGGGCTGGTGGTACACCGACCTGCCGGACTGGAACACCAACGCGGCCGGGTCGCTGAACCCCCGCACGCCCCGCAGCGCCCCGTAGTAGTGGTCGAAGCTCCGGTTCTCCTGCGTCAGGATCACCACGTGCTCCACCGCCTCCAACCCTCCCGCGGGCGCGGCCATCGCCAACGCCTGCCGGAGGCTGCCGGGCAGCAAGGTGAAAAGAGCCGAAACGCCTGCTGCGCCCAGGAACGCCCTACGCTCCATCGGTCGATCTCCTCGGGGTGATCGGGATTGGGGAGGCTGCGGGCCCTAACCCTGAGGTGCTGCACATCACTTGTCAATACATGTTTGAAATGGCAACTTAACGTGCACCTGTGAGCATTGTCCTCGTCACTGCGGCCTGGCACGCTGGCCACCCCGGACAGGCGGACGCCCGCGGGCACGTGCTCCCGCGGGCGTCCGCTCCCTGGTGTCAGCCGTTGTCGATGGTGAAGTGCTCGACCCCGCACGCCGACACCGCGGCCTCGTTGTTCGCATCGCCGGTGTAGCTGACCCGCCAGCGCCACGTGCCCTCCGCGGTGGCGAAGAACGTGGTGTTGGTCGTCGCGTACGTGCCGTTGCCGGACACGGCGACCGTCTGGGTCAGGGCGGGGGCGCCGGAGCAGGTCGCGTCGGCCGGGCTGTGGAGGTCGAAGGTGATCGACCCGCCCGCGGTGGCCGTCGCGCCGGTGAGCGTGGAGCTGTCGTTCGGCAGGAGGTTCTGCGCGGTCGTCATGCCCGGCTGGTTCTTCTGCACGACCAGGATCTCGCTGGTGCACACCGACAGCGCCGGGTTGTTGTTCGCGTCGCCGCTGTAGCTCGCCTGCCAGTAGAAGGTGCCCGCGCTGGTGAACGTGATCCCGTTGGAGTTCGGCACCACGCCGTTGACGACGTTCACCGTGCCCGCGTCCTGCGGGTTTTGCGAGCACCCGCTGTCGCTGAACACGGTGTAGGTGACGGTCCCGCCCGCGTTCGCGGAGGCCCCGGACAGCGTCGCCGTGTCGTGCACCGTCGTGCCGATCGGCACCAGTTCCGCCGACAGCAGCGTCGTGATCGCCGGGCTCAGCTTGGTGTGGTTGGTGTACGTGCAGTCGACCAGGCCGTCGCCCGCCATGGTGATGTTCGCGGTCGCGCCGGTGGTCGTCACGCTGGTCCCGGCCCCGCTGGCGGTGCACTGCAGGCCCTGCAGCGTCCAGCCCGCGGGCGGCGCCGACTCGGTGACGCTGTACGAGCCGGATGCGACGTCGGTGTACGTGCGGGTCCCGCCGTTGGAGAGCTGGAACGTCGACGGGCTCAGCCCGCCGGTCGTGGTGTAGTCGAACGTGCTGTCCCCGTTGACCGTCACCTTGCGGACCACGATCGACCCGCAGTTGCTGATGTTCACCGGCACCGGCGCGATGAAGTCCTTCAGCGCCGCGGTGAACGAGTCCGACGCCCGGCTCTTGAGGTACGCGCTGCCGAAGGTCTTGCACACGTTCGGCGGCAGGATGCCGGAGTCGCTCAGGTTGATCGCCGCCTCGCCGAACGTCCGCGGGCTCAGCGTCCGCGGCGCGTCGGGCGGGATGGGGTCGGTGACCGCCGGGGTGTTGATCGACCCCTCGAAGTTCCCGGCCAGCGACTGGACCTTGCCCCAGCACGGCACCGTGTTCGACGCCTCGCACACCTGCTGCGCGGTCCCGGTGGTCACCCAGAGGTGGTAACCGAGGACCGGGTTGACGCCGCCTTGCGAAAGGTCGTATTTGATCAGCACGTCACCGGCGGTGCGGATGGGCGTGACCCCGTTCGCCGACGCCGTCGAGTCCTGGTTGAACTCGAAATCCATGTTTGTCGTGCCGTTGGGCTCCTGAACGCGTTCCCACGCCAGGTAGAGGAATTCCTTCCCGCTCACCTTCTCGTTGGCGACGTACAACCGCGTCAAATCGCTCTTGTTGTTCGGGATGGACCCGTCGACCACCGTCGGGACGGCCGTGTCCTCCTTGGTCCCCTGCCCGAACGAGTCGTCGGTCTGCCCGGTCGGCTTGTCCAGCCCGACCTTGCGGTTGGGCGCGTTCACCCAGTCCTGGGCCTCGTCGTTCAGCACCAGGTTGCCGTCACCGGCGTCGAACGGGCTCCCGCCCAGGTTCGCCGCCGCGGGCAGGTAGCCGACCACCAGCGCCGTGACCGCCACCGGTACGACCGCCAAACGGGAATGGCGTAGCGACATCATTCCTCCTGCGCGTGAATACGCCGGAGGCGGGCGGGGATTCACGCGCGGGCCACCGACGTGGGTGGTGTGTGCGGCCCAGCAGTGCGGGGCGGCACGTCGTCACGCCCTGGAGGACTGGAACAGTTCTAATCCCGCGCGGATTCGGCACCTAGGGTCGTTGGACCCGGGTGCCGAACGCGACCGATCAGCCCCGCGCGGTGATTTCCACCCGCATTCCGCGCCCGCGGTCGCACGACCGCTGAGGGCGCCCCGGCAGGACTCGAACCTGCGGCCAAGAGCTTAGAAGGCTCCTGCTCTATCCGCTGAGCTACAGGGGCTTGGGACGGCAGCCCCGCTGTCGGCAGGGTAGCCGTCCCGCAAGGTGTGATCGCCGGAGATGGCCCGCATGTTTCTCTGTCGAGCCGGTTGGGTGACGGAACTGTCATCTGGCGGCGGTCGAGGCCCGTTCCACGAGGGTGGTCGGGAGGGTGCGCGCGGGACCCGGTCTCGCGCCGTCCAGCAAGGATATCGCCAGCTCAGCGGCTATGCGGCCCTTCGCGGCGAGGTCCTGGTGGATGGTCGTCAGCGGGGGATCGGCCCAGTGCGCCGCCGGGGTGTCGTCGAACCCGACGACGCTCAGGTCATCGGGGACGCGCAGTCCCAAGTCGTGAGCGGCGCGTAGCGCGCCGAGGGCGAGTTCGTCGGACATGCACAGCAGCGCGGTCGGGCGGGGGACCTGGCGCAGCAGCCAGTGCGCGCCCTCCCGGCCGCCCTCGCGCAGGCTCCCCGGCGTCTCCCACACCGGCGGCGCGTCCAGCACCGACAGGTAGCCCGCCATCCGCTCCCGGGTGATCCGGAACCGCGACGACCCGATCCGCGCCTCCGACGCTGGGCCGCTGCGGTCGTCCGGGTGCAGGGCGAACGCCAGCACGCCGACCTCGCGGTGCCCCAGCGCGACCACGTGCGACGCCGCAAGCGCCGCGCCCGCGCGGTCGGCCACGTCCACCATCGCCGACCCCGACACCACCGGCTGATCGATGACGACCAGCGGCAGCCCGCGCTTGCGCACCTCCGCGAGCGCCGCGCTGTCGTCGGGCAGCGAGTACGCCACCGCGACGTCCGCGTGCGCGCGCGTCACGCTCTCCCGGCGCGGGCCCCCGTCGACGCCGGGCATGAGCAGCAGCGACCGCTCGGCGTCGAGGGTGTCGGAGAGGCTGTCCAGCACGATCGACAGGGCCGGGTCGGAGAACGCCGCGGACAGCCGCGAGCCCAGCATGAACGCCACCGCGCCGCCGCTGCGGGTCGCCAGGCTGCGGGCGACCGGGTCCGGGCCGGCGTAGCCGAGGGCCGCCGCCGTCGTGATGATCCGCTCCCGCAGCGAGGCCGAGAGCTGGTCCGGGCGGTTGTAGGCGTTCGACACGGTCGCCCTGGACACGCCCACCTCGCGGGCGACGGTGTCCAAGGTCGGTCGGCGTTCCCGTGCCACGGCCGCCAGCCTATCCGGTCGCCTAAATCACCTGTGGTCCTGAAGCGCTTCAGATACCCTGGGGGACGTGGTAGCCGTCCTCGTCTTCTTCGCCATGAACGGTGTCGTCTTCGGGTCGTGGGCGTCCCGGGTGCCCGCGCTCGCCGCCCAGGTCGACGCGGCCGAGGGCGTGCTCGGGCTCGCCCTGCTCGGCGCGAGCGTCGGCATGATCGCCGCCGCCTCCGTCGCGGGCAGGCTGTGCGCCGTCCACGGCGCCCGGCGCGTCCTCGGCGTCTCGACGCTGGCCAGCGCCGCCGCGGCCCCGCTGCTCGGCCTGGCGCCGTCACCGCTGCTCCTGGGCCTGGCGCTGGTGCTGCTCGGCGCCTGCGTCGGCACGTTCGACGTGGCCATGAACGTCGCCGCGGTCACCGTCATCCGGGCCACCGGCAGGCCGATGATGCCGGTGTTCCACGCCGGGTTCAGCTTCGGCGGCCTGCTCGGCGCCGCGGGCGCCTACGCCGCGGTCACCGCGGGCCTGGCCCCGTTCGCGCACCTGGTCGTCGTCGGGGTGGTCGTCGCCGCGGCCTCGATCGCGTTCGTCCGCCAGGTCCCCGACGAGGTCCGGCAGACCGACGCCCCGGTGGCCAAGGGCCCCGCGCCGTTCCGCAGGCCCGTGCTCTGGCTGCTCGCCGCCGTCGCCCTGTGCTCGGCCGTCGCCGAGGGCGCCAGCGCCGACTGGTCGGCCCTGTTCGCCGCCGAGTACCGCGGCATGGGGGAGGCCACCGCCGCCTTGGTCTACGGCGCGTTCTCCATCGCGATGGCCGTGACCCGCCTGTTCGGCGAGTGGGCGCAGCGCCGCTTCGGCCCCCAGCGCCTCCTGGTGGTCGGCGCCCTCGTCGGCGGTGGCGGCCTGGTGCTCAGCGCGGCGACGTCCGCCCCGGCGCTCACCTTCGCCGGGTTCGCGCTCGCGGGCGTCGGCCTGGCCTACATGTTCCCGGTCGCCCTCGACCTCGCCGCCGCGGCGGGCAGGCGCGCAGACGGCACCGGCGGTGAGCGCGAGCTGGGCTTCGTCACCGCGATCGCCTACAGCGGCTTCCTCGCCGGACCGCCCCTGATCGGCGGCATCGCGCACCTGACCGACCTCGCGTTCGCGCTCGGCGTCGCAGGCGTGATCGCGTGCGTGATCGCCCCAGCGGCGCTCGCAGCGCGCGCGGCGGCCCGCCGCGAGGAGATCGTGCGCGTGTGAAACACGGGCACTCGGCCCGGAAACGAACGCGCACTACTCTCGGGAACGTGGACAAACCCCAGCGCGCGAACGGCGTGGTCGGGCTCGTGGCCGTCGGGGTGGCGCTGGCCGCCACGCTCGCCGCGCTGCTCGTCTCGCTCTCCGGTGACGGCCTCTACGACCTGCTCGGCCTGCCGACCCCGGACGCCTTCACCCGCCACGGCCTCACCGTCGTCCGGGTGCTCGCCGAGGTCGGCAGCGTCGTGACGATCGGGTCGCTGCTGTTCGCGGCGTTCCTGGTGCCGCCGCAGAAGTCCGGGGTGCTCGACGTCGGCGGGTACGCGGCCCTGCGCTGGGCGGGCGGCGGCGCGCTGCTGTGGTTCCTCGGCGCCCTGCTGTCCGCGCCGTTCCTCGCCGCCGACGCCGTCGGCCGCACCGTCTTCGAGGTCCTGCCCGCCGACACCCTGCTGTCGCTGGTCGGGGCGCTCGCGCAGGCCCAGGCGTGGCTGCTGACCGCGGTCGTCGCGCTGCTGGTCTTCGTCGCGACCCGGTTCGTGCTGACCTGGGGCTGGACGGTCGTGCTGTTCGCGGTCGCGCTGCTGGGGATCATGCCGGTCGCGGTCACCGGGCACTCGTCCAGCGGCGGCTCGCACGACATGGCCACCAACAGCCTGCTGCTGCACCTGATCGCCGCCGCGCTGTGGGTCGGCGGGCTGATCGCGCTGCTCGCGCACGGCCGCCGCGCGGGCGCCAACCTCGGGCTCGCCGCGACCCGGTTCTCCAAGATCGCGCTGGTCGCGTGGGTCGTGATGGCGTTCTCCGGGGTGGTCAACGCGCTGGTCCGGCTCCCGTTGGCGGACCTGTTCACCAGCACGTACGGGTTGCTCGTCGTCGCGAAGGCCGCGGCGCTGCTCGTGCTCGGCGTCTTCGGGTACTTCCAGCGCGAGCGCGGCGTCAAGGCCGTCGTCGAGCGGGGCGCGGGCGGGCCGCTGCTGCGCCTGGCCGCGGGCGAGGTCCTGCTGATGCTGCTCACCTTCGGGCTGGCGACCGGGCTGGCCCGGACGCCGCCGCCGGAGTCCGCGATCGTCGTCCCGGACCGCGTCGAACTGGCCCTCGGCTTCCCGATCACCGAGCCGCCGACGGTGTCCAACCTGCTGTTCGACTGGCGCTTCGACCTGATCTTCGGCACCCTCGCGCTCGTCCTCGCCGGGCTCTACCTGCTCGGGCTGCGCAAGCTGCGGGCGCGCGGGGTGAAGTGGCCGGTCGGCCGGACCATCGCGTGGCTCGCCGGGTGTTTCGTGATCCTGTTCGCGACGTCGTCCGGGTTCGGCAAGTACTCGCCCGCGATGTTCAGCATCCACATGCAGACCCACATGATGCTGTCGATGCTGGCCCCGGTCCTGCTGGTGCTCGGCGCGCCCACGACCTTGGCGCTGCGCGCGATCCCGCCCGCGGGGCCGACGCCCCGCCGGGGCCGCGCGAATGGCTGCTGGCGCTCATCCAGTCGCCGGTCGCCCGCGCGCTGACCAACCCCGTGGTGGCGCTGGCGCTGTTCGTCGGGTCGTTCTACGGGCTGTACCTGTCGGGGATGTTCGACTCCGCGCTGCCGCTGCACTGGGCGCACCTGGCGATGAACGCGCACTTCCTGATCGTCGGGTACCTGTTCTACTGGCCCGTGATCGGCATCGACCCGGCTCCGCGGCGGCTACCGCACCTGGGCAGGCTCGGCCTGGTGTTCGCGTCGCTGCCGTTCCACGCGTTCTTCGGCGTGGTGCTGATGGGCATGCAGACGGTGATCGGCGAGGAGTTCTACCGCGGGCTCGCGCTGCCGTGGAACACCGACCTGCTCGCCGACCAGCGGCTCGGCGGCGGCATCGCGTGGGCGTCGGGGGGTGCCGCTGCTGGTGGTGCTGATCGCGCTGCTGGTGCAGTGGGCCCGCGCCGACGACCGCGAGGCCAAGCGCTCCGACCGCCGCGTCGACTCCGGCGGCGCCGACGACCTCGACGCCTACAACGCGATGTTGAAGAAGCTCGCCGACCGACCCTGAGTTGTCCACAGGCCGCGAATCGGGGTGGCGGGCGAAAACCCCACGTCGGGAACCTGGAACCAGCGGCACCGAGCCCCGGTGCCGCCGGAGACGGGGAGAACCCGATGCGCGAGACGTTGGTGACCGTGGTCGGCAGGCTGACCGGCGAGCCCACGCCGAGGCGGACCAGCGACGGCACCACCTGGGTGCGGTTCCGGTTGGCGGTCGGCGAACACCGCTTCGACAAGGAGACGCAGGGCTGGGTCGAGGCCCACGTGTCGTTCGTGTCCGTGCACTGCTGGCGCGGGCTCGGCGACCGGGCGCTGGCCACGCTCAAACGCGGCGACCCGGTGGTCGTGCACGGCAGGCTGCGCGTCCACGGGCAGGACCAGCTCGACCAGGGCACGCGCATCGACGTGCAGGTCGAGGCCTTCCACCTCGGCCTCGACCTGAGCCGCGAGCGGCCGTCGGCCAACGTCGCCGCGCCGCTGGCCGCGGTCGCCTGATCGGGGGATCAGTGGTCGCGGATCGCCTTGACCAGTTCGCCCTTCGCCATCTTGGAACGGCCCGGGATGTCCAGCTCGGCGGCGCGCTTGCGCAGGCGCTCGACCGTCCAGTCGTCGTACGAGCCGGACTTGCCGCCCTTGCTCGCCACCTTCGAGCGGCCCTGGCCCGCGGCGGCGTTGGCGATGCGCGCGGCCTTCTCCTTCGAGTCGCCCTTCTTGCGCAGGTCGCGGTAGAGCTTCTCGTCCTTGATGCTCGGATTCGGCATGGCGGGTGCTCCCTTCCGGGGAAGGCGTTCCCGCGCCGCCCGGCCGCCAAACGTCGTCACCCGGGCCCCCGCCCGTCGGGTGACCGGTGCCGCGGTCAGCCCGTCCGCCCCAGAGCTCTACGATCGCGGGCATGGCCGAGTTCATCTACACCATGCGGAAGGTGCGCAAGGCGCACGGGGACAAGGTCATCCTCGATGACGTCAGCCTGTCCTTCCTGCCCGGCGCGAAGATCGGGGTCGTCGGCCCCAACGGCGCGGGCAAGTCCAGCGTGCTCAAGATCATGGCGGGGCTCGACCAGCCGGGCAACGGCGACGCGTTCCTGTCGCCGGGCTACACCGTCGGCATCCTGCAGCAGGAGCCGCCCCTGACCGAGGACAAGACCGTCCTGGGCAACGTCGAGGAAGCCGTCGGGGAGGTGAAGAAGAAGCTCGACCGCTTCAACGAGATCGCCGAGCAGCTCGCCACGGACTACACCGACGAGCTGATGGAGGAGATGGGCAAGCTCCAGGAGGAGCTCGACCACGCCGACGCCTGGGACCTGGACTCGCAGCTCGAGCAGGCCATGGACGCCCTGCGCTGCCCGCCGCCGGACGCCGACGTCAGCAAGCTCTCCGGTGGTGAGCGCCGCCGCGTCGCGCTGTGCAAGCTGCTGCTGTCGAAGCCCGACCTGCTCCTGCTCGACGAGCCCACCAACCACCTCGACGCCGAGAGCGTGCTGTGGCTGGAGCAGCACCTGGCCCAGTACCAGGGCGCCGTCCTCGCCGTCACCCACGACCGGTACTTCCTCGACAACCTCGCCGAGTGGATCCTCGAGATCGACCGCGGCAGGCTGTACCCGTACGAGGGCAACTACTCCACCTACCTGGAGAAGAAGCGCGAGCGGCTCGAGGTCCAGGGCAAGAAGGACGCCAAGCTCGCCAAGCGCCTGCGCGACGAGCTCGAGTGGGTCCGGTCCAACGCCAAGGCGCGCCAGACCAAGTCCCGCGCCCGCCTCGACCGCTACGAGGAGATGGCCGCCGAGGCCGAGCGCACCCGCAAGCTCGACTTCGAGGAGATCCAGATCCCGCCGGGCCCGCGCCTGGGCAACGTCGTCGTCGAGGTCGACAAGCTCCGCAAGGGCTTCGGCGACCGCGTCCTCATCGACGGCCTGTCGTTCAGCCTCCCGCGCAACGGCATCATCGGCGTCATCGGCCCCAACGGCGTCGGCAAGACGACCCTGTTCAAGACCATCGTCGGCCTGGAGAAGCCGGACGCGGGCGAGGTCAAGATCGGCGACACGGTCAAGCTGTCGTACGTCGACCAGAACCGCGCGGGCATCGACCCGAAGAAGACCGTCTTCGAGATCGTCTCCGGCGGCCTCGACTACATCGAGGTCGGCCAGGTCGAGATGCCGTCGCGCGCGTACGTCAGCGCGTTCGGCTTCAAGGGCCCGGACCAGCAGAAGCCCGCGGGCGTCCTCTCCGGCGGCGAGCGCAACCGCCTGAACCTGGCCCTGACCCTCAAGCTCGGCGGGAACCTGATCCTCCTGGACGAGCCCACCAACGACCTCGACGTCGAAACGCTGGGCTCCCTGGAGAACGCCCTCGAGCAGTTCCCCGGCTGCGCCGTGGTCATCTCCCACGACCGCTGGTTCCTCGACCGCGTGGCCACCCACATCCTCGCCTGGGAAGGCACCGAGGAGAACCCGTCCCAGTGGTTCTGGTTCGAGGGCAACTTCGAGGGCTACGAGAAGAACAAGATCGAACGCATGGGCGCCGAAGCCGCCCGCCCCCACCGGGTGACCTACCGCAAGCTCACCCGGGACTAGACGGACGGGCATCGTGGCGCCCTGGACGGACACCCCGCGGCGGACGGCGCGGCCCTCGTGGCCGCCGCCGTCCGCCTGCGCTGGTCCGCCCCGAACTGGCCGTCCAGTTCGCCGCCCGAGCCCTCCTCCACTGCACCGACCCCCACCCCACCGCCCTGCCAGCCGCGGAGTCCCGCCCCGACGGCGCGGATTCCCGGTCCCCGGTCCTCGAGTCGGCTCCGCGCCGCGCTCCGCGCAGACCCAGGTCAACGGGCTGCCTGCGCCGACCCTCGCCGGCTTCCCGCCGGACGCCCACTCCCAGCCGTCGGCCACCCCGAGCGCAGCGCTCGACCCCTCGACCACGGCTGCCACCGTGTCCCGCGCCCACTCCCTCCTCGCCGTGGGGCTGACCGCGCTCGGTCGGCCCGCTGAGGCGGTCGACCCGGGTGTGGCCGCGCTCCGGTCCGCCGTCAGCGCCGGTCGGGTAGACGAGGCGATGACGCTCCGCACCGCCTTGGCCGCGTGCGCGCGAGCCCTCGGCGACCCGCTCGCGGGCTCGGAGATCCTGCGCCCGGCCGTCACCGGAGCGGGCACCACGGACCTGTCGCCGCTCGTCGCCGCCCGAGCGCTCGCCGAGTTGGCCGCGTGCCTGTCGCACCTCGCCAGCCGGGACGACGTCGAGGACGCGCTCACCGAAGCAGACCGGCTCCTCGCCGCCGACGAGGCGCTGCCCCCGCGCACCGCAGGCTCGAGCGCGCCCAGGTCTGCGCGCACACCGCCGCGTACCACCGGCGCCACGGCGACACGGAGTCCGCCGCCGAGGCCGCCCACGAGGGCCTGGCCCTCCTGCGCCAGCCCGACCGCGCCGAACTGGACCTCTCCGCCGTCCAGGCCGCCCTCGTCTACGAACTGACCCTCGCGCTCCTCGACGACGGCGCCCCCGACGAGGCCACCGCCGCCTGCGCCCCCTGCTGGCCCTGCCCGTCCGCGCCACGTTCGCCGCGCAGGCCTGCCGCGTCCGCCTCGCCGTCGCGACCCGCGTGCACTTACCCTCCGGGCGCACGGACTCCGGCCGGACGCTCATCCTCGACACCATCGACACCGCCCAGCGCCACGGCCTCGACACCATCCTCGCCGACGCGTGGACGTTCCTGGCCCACAGCGAGGAAACCGCGGCCCGCCCCACCGAGGCCCTCCACGCCCTCCGCTCCGCCCGCGCCGCCGAGCACCGCCACCACCGCGCCGCCGCCCGGGCCCGCCGCACCCTCAGCACCGAGTTCACCCCCGACCGCGACCCGGACCGCGCCGCCGCCCTCCTCCGCGCCGCCGTCCGCCCCCGCACCCCCGCCGTCCCCCTCCCCACCCAATCCCGCCGCCCACCCGTCCCCACCGACGAACCCCCCAGCGGCCCACCCCAACCCACCGCCGACGCCGGACCACCCCCCAACCGCGCCACCACCCCGCCCCGAACGGCAACCGGCAGCACCACGCCCGAGACCGGGAACACCCCCGCCTCGTCGCCGGAAGCGCCGAGCACCCCGACCGCATCGGCGCACCCGCACGCCGAAGCGTTGACCAACCCGACCGCATCGGCGCACCCGCACGCCGAAGCGTTGACCAACCCGACCGCATCGGCGCACCCGCACGCCGAAGCGTTGACCAACCCGACCGCACTAGGGCAGCCGCACGCCGGAGCGTCCAGCAACCCGACCGCACTAGGGCAGCCGCACGCCGGAGCGTCGAGCAACCCGACCGCACCAGGGCAGTTGCACGCCGGAGCGTCGAGCAACCCGACCGCACTAGGGCAGCCGCACGCCGGGGCGTTGACCAACCCGACCGCACCGTCGCAACCGCACGCCGGGGCGTTGACCAACCCGACCGCACCAGCGCAACCGCACGCCGGAGTGTCCAGCAACCGGACCGCACCAGCGCAGCCCGACACCGAAGCGCGATCCGGTCGTCGTCACCGCGCCCCCGACGCGCACCCGCTGCCCGGGGCGTTGTTCCAGCCCGGCGCCCCCGCCCCGACCGGCGGACCCGGGCGGCGCCGTCGTCCGGAGGGACCCGGAGAGGAGTCGTCACCCGTGGGCCGACACGAGGCACCCGACCGGCACGCGGACGCGTCCGCGGACACCCCGGACCTGCGGGAGGCCGACCCCGGTTTCACGCTCATCCTCGTCCGCGTCGAGCCCATCGGGCACCCCGACGCCATCGACCCCGAGGAACCCGCCCTCCCCGTCGGCGACGACGCCCTGATCAACGCCCTGGCGTCCCGCGTCCGCGACCTCGCCCCCACCGGCACCGACCTCGTCCGCTCCGACCGCAGCGAGTTCGCCGTCCTCCTCCCACGCACCCCCACCGCGATCGCCGAGCAGTTCGCGGCGATCATCCGCAAGCAAGCCACCCGCGGCACCGGCCTCACCGACGTCGGCGGCCGCCCCATGACCGTCCGCACCGCCGTCGCCAACCACGCCGCCGCAGGCATCCCCCGAGGCCTGGACAGCCTCCTCCACGTTGCCCGAGCCCTCCTCCGCGGCGAGCCCGCCCCCACCACCGCGCCCCCAGCCGAACAGTCGGCCACCCCGGCAGAACCGCCTACCCCGAACCCGGCCGAACCACAGCCCACCTCGTCCGGGCTGCCCTCCCGCCCGACTCCGGCTGAGCCGCAGCCCACTTCGGCCGGACTGCCGCCCCGCCCAACTCCGGCCGAGCCGCAGGCCACCTCGTCCGGGCTGCCGCCTTTCCCGGCGCTGCCGACTCCGGCTGAGCCGCAGACCGCCTCCACTGGGCTGCCGCCTATCCCGGTGCTGCCGAGTCCGGCTGAGCCGCAGGCCGCCTCCGCTGGGCTGCCGCCTATTTCGGCTCTGCCGGTAACGGCCGAACCGCAGGCCAGCTCGGCAGGGTTGCCGCCCCTCCCGACTTCTGCCGAACCGCAGGCTGCCTCGGCCGAACCGCGGGCCACCCCGACCCCGGCCGACCCGGCTCCCACCGCGCCCCCGAGGTCGCCCCTGTCACCGAGCCCACCCCGACGCCGCGGCTCTCCCGACGCGAACGGCGGGCGGCCGAGAACGCCCCCGCCGACGCCAACGACGTCCTCAGCCGGTTCGGCATCACCGCGGTGGGCGGCGGCAGGCGCCGCGCCCCCGACGACGACCTCGACCCCTTCCTCACCGTCGGCGCCGCGCGCACCCGGGACGACTCCCCGCAGCCGGACGACATCCCGATCCCGGCGGAGCCCCCGCGCACGAGGTCCCGCGCGTCCCCGAGCCCGCCGAGATCCCCGTACCCAGCCCCGCGCCCGACGAGGTCCCGCCGCGCGAGCCCGCCCCCCACGAGGTCCCCCGATCGAGCCCGGCCCCGACCAGCCCCCCGTCCACCCGGACCCGGGCGGCGTCCCGCCGCAGCCCGACGAGCCCACCCCCGACCAGCCCTCCGCCGCCGCCCTCCTGGACCGCCTCAGCAAGCTGGTCCTCGACGAGTCCACAGAGGACACACCCGACCCGGAGCCCGTCCGCCGGGCCGACTCCGCCGTCCTCCCCCGACCCACCCCCGCGATGGCCGAGTGGCTGCGCCGCGCAGGCCGCCCCCTCCCCGACGACGACGCCCCCGCCCTGGCCGCCCTCCCGGACGCCACCCCCGCCGACCCCACCCCGTACGACACCTCCGCGGCACCGGCGATCGCACCCGCCCACCCCGCGACCACCCCCGCTCCGGCCAGCACCAGCACCAGTACCGCTCCGCCGAGCGCCAGCACCACCACTGCCCGGGCAAGCACCAGCGCCACCACCGCCCCGGCGAGCATCAGCACGGCTACCGCTCCGGCGAGCATCAGCGCCACCACCGCCCCGCCGAGCACCAGCACTGCTCCGGCAGGCACCAGCGCCACCACCGCCCCGGCGAGCAGCAGCTCCACCGCTCCGGCGAGCACCACCACCGCCACGGCCAGCACCACTACCGCTCCGTCGAGCACCGACACCACCACCACCGCTCCCGCAACCCCGGCGACCGCATCCCCCTCCCGGCAAGCGCTTCTGCCGAGCCCACCCCCACGACGACGAACCCCGCAAACCCGGCTCCCGCCGCGAACGCTCCTCCAGCGCCCTCGCCGAGCTCCTCGCCGAAGCCCTCGCCGCGTTCCAAGCCACCCAACCCCCGGACTGGGCCGACAACCCCGACGACACCCCGAAAGACCCCCCGCCGTCCCCCTCGACGCGGCCCTCTCCGCCCGTCGCCCCATCGCCGACCCCGTGCGCGCCAGCGAGGGCGGCAGGCGCCGGGCCGCCGACGACGGGCCCGGGTTCGACCTCGCGGGCCTCGGCTGGCGGGACGTCCAGGGCGACGCGGCCCCCGGCAGGCGGGCCGCGCGACGCGCCCGCGAGGAGGCCGGTCCGCGCGACTGGGTGTCCGACGCGCGCGCCGCCGACCCCGCCGACTCGCCCCCGCCCGCTCACGGCTGGACGTGGGAGCCGGGTGGCAGGCACCGGTCCTCCGGGTGGGCCCCGGCCGATGTCGACGGTGTTTGAGTTATCGCTGGTAGACCATGATTTTCCGGCTCTGTTAATGAATCGTTCCCGACACGTGAACTGCCCGGGGGCGGCGTGCCGGACGCGGGCGCGGCACTACCCTGAGGGCGTGGCACACCGACGTGGCACACCGACTGTGGAGCCGACCTGAAGATGACCTCGACTGGTACCCCGTCCCGCACCGAGAGAGCCGCCAGCGCCGACGGCTCGCCCGGCAGCCCAGCGCGGAGCCCGGAGCAGATCCGGGACGACCTCATCGCGGGCGCCGCGGAGCTGGACCCCGACATAGCCGACCTGATCCGGCTGTACTACCGCTACATCCCGCCCGAGGAAGTGCTCGACGACGACCCGCGCGACCTCCTCGGCGCCGTCCGCTCGCACACCCAGCTCGCCGAGCGCCGGGTGCGCGGCAGGCCCGCGGTGCGGATGCTCAACCCCGAGACCAAGACCGACGCGTCGTACTCGGTCATCCAGCTCGTCACCGACGACATGCCCTACCTCGTCGAGTCCGTCACCGCGGCGCTGGCCCGCACGGGCGCGCACGTGCAGCGGGTCATCCACCCGATCGTCGTGGTGCGCCGCGACGTCGCCGGGCTGCTGCAGGAGGTGCTGCCCAAGGCGGACGCGGACGCGCCGCCCGCGGACACCTTCACCGAGAGCTGGATGTCCATCGAGATCGACCGGGTGACCGACGCCGACCGCGCGCGCGAGATCGAGACCGTGCTGCACTCGGTGCTGACCGATGTGCGCGAGGTCGTCGAGGACACCGACCGGATGGTCGGGACCGCGCGGTCGCTCGCCGACCACCTGGAGCAGAACCCGCCGCCGCTGGACGGCGAGCAGGTCACCGACGGCGCCGCGCTGCTGCGCTGGCTGGCCGACGGCCACTTCACCTTCCTGGGGTACCGCAGCTACGAGCTGGTCGACGACGGCGGCGAGCCCGCCCTGCGCGCGATCCTCGCCAGCGGCCTCGGCGTGCTCCGCCAGGACAGCCTCGCCGCGCGCAGCCTGACCGCCGGGCCGGACGCGGGCAGGCACGCCCTCGCGCCGAACCTGCTGGTGCTGACCGAGGCGAGCGCGCCGTCCACCGTCGCGCGCGCCGCCTACCCGTACTACGTGGGCGTGAAGACCTTCGACGCCGACGGCAACGTCACCGGTGAGCACCGGTTCCTGGGGACCTTCACGACGTCCGCCCTGCACGAGGACGTCCTCGACATCCCGGTCGTGCGCCGCCGCGTGCGCGACGTGATCCACCGCGCGGGCTTCCCGATGGAGTCCTACTCGGGGCAGCGCATGCTGGAGGTCATCCAGAACTGGCCGCGCGCCGAGCTGTTCTCCGCGACCGCCGAGTCCCTCTACACGACGGCGACCGGCGTCATCGCGCTCGCTGACAGGCGCAGGCTCCGCCTGTTCCTGCGCAAGGACCCCTACGGCCGCTTCTACACCTGCCTGGTGTTCCTCCCGCGCGACCGCTACACCACGACCTCCCGCATCGCGATGCAGGAGGTGCTGCTGGACGAGCTGGACGGCACCAACCTGGAGTTCAGCACGCGCCTGGGCGAGTCCCCGCTGGCGCAGGTGTACTTCATCATCCACACCGACCCGGCCACGGCCACCGAGCCGGACGTGCTGCGCATCCAGGAGCGGCTGACCCAGGCCGTGCGCACGTGGGACGACCGCATGGTCGAGGCGCTGCTGGCCGACAAGGAATGCGGCCCGAGGGAGAACGGCGCCGAGTCGGCGACCGAGCTGGGCCAGCGCTACGCCGAGGTGTTCCCCGAGGCGTACAAGGAGGACTTCGACGCCCACGAGGGCCTCGCGGACCTGCGCCGCATCATGGCGCTGGACACCAACGACATGGCCGTCCAGTTCTACGTGCCGCAGGGCGCGGAGGTGGGGGAGCGGCGGCTGAAGCTGTTCCTCGCGGGCGGCCGGGTCACCCTGACCCAGGTGCTGCCGGTGCTCCAGGCGATGGGCGTCGAGGTGCTCGACGAGCGCCCGTACGAGCTGGAGCGCGAGGACAACGAGCCCTGGTGGGTCTACGACTTCGGCCTGCGCATCGACCCCGCTGTCCTGGAGGCGCGCGCGGACGACCTGGACCGGCTGCCCGCCGAGTTCGAGGAGGCGTTCGCCGCGTCGTGGCGCGGTGACGCGGAGGTCGACCGGTTCAACGCGCTCGTGCTGCGCGGCGGCGTCACCTGGCGTCAGGCGGCCGTGCTGCGCGCGTACTCGCGCTACCTGCGCCAGGCGGGCACGCCCTACAGCCAGGAGTACATCGAGGACGCCGTGCTCGCCCACACGCACGTGGCGACCGCGCTGATCCAGCTCTTCGAGACCTGCTTCGACCCGGGCCTGTCCGCGGCGACCCGGTCCGCGCACGCGAAGGCGCAGATCGACGACATCACCGAGATGATCGACGGCGTCACCAGCCTCGACGAGGACCGCATCCTCCGGAGCCTGCTGACCGTCATCCGGGCGACCCTGCGCACGAACTACCACGTCCGCGACGAGAACGGCCAGCCCCGGCCGTACCTGGCGATCAAGCTGGAGCCGGGCGCGATCCCCGAGCTGCCCGAGCCCCGGCCGCGGTTCGAGATCTTCGTGTACTCCCCGCGCGTCGAGGGCGTGCACCTGCGGTTCGGGCCGGTCGCCCGCGGCGGCCTGCGCTGGTCGGACCGCAGGGAGGACTTCCGCACCGAGATCCTGGGCCTGGTCAAGGCGCAGGCGGTGAAGAACGCGGTGATCGTGCCGGTCGGCGCCAAGGGCGGCTTCGTCGTCAAGCGCCCGCCCGCCCCGGTCGGCGACCCGGCGCTGGACCGCGAGGCGTTCCTGACCGAGGGCATCGCCTGCTACCGCATGTTCATCTCCGGCCTGCTCGACCTCACCGACAACCTCGACGGCACCAAGGTCGTGCCCGCGCCGGGCGTCGTCCGCTACGACGAGGACGACACCTACCTCGTCGTCGCCGCCGACAAGGGCACCGCGACGTTCTCCGACATCGCCAACGACGTCGCCCGCCAGTACGGCTTCTGGCTCGGCGACGCCTTCGCCAGCGGCGGGTCGGTCGGCTACGACCACAAGGCCATGGGCATCACCGCCCGCGGCGCGTGGGAGAGCGTCAAGCGGCACTTCCGCGAGCTCGGCGTCGACACCCAGACCGAGCCGTTCACCGTCGTCGGCATCGGCGACATGTCCGGCGACGTGTTCGGCAACGGCATGCTGCTGTCCGAGCACATCCGCCTGGTGGCCGCGTTCGACCACCGGCACATCTTCATCGACCCGGACCCGGACGCGGCGTCGTCGTACGCCGAGCGCGAGCGCATGTTCGCGCTCCCGCGCTCGTCGTGGGACGACTACGACCGGAGCAAGATCAGCGCGGGCGGCGGGGTCTGGCCGCGCACGCTCAAGTCGATCCCGATCAGCCCGGAGGCCGCGCGGGCGCTGAGCCTGCCCGAGGGCACGGTGAAGCTGTCGCCGCCGGAGCTGATGAAGGCGATCCTGCTCGCCGAGGTCGACCTGCTGTGGAACGGCGGCATCGGCACCTACGTCAAGGCCGCCACCGAGACCCACGCCGACGTCGGCGACAAGGCCAACGACGCGCTGCGGGTCAACGGCGGCGACCTGCGGGTCAAGGTGGTCGGCGAGGGCGGCAACCTGGGCCTGACCCAGCGCGGCCGCATCGAGTTCGCCCGCGCGGGCGGCAAGGTCAACACCGACGCGCTGGACAACTCCGCGGGCGTGGACTGCTCCGACCACGAGGTCAACATCAAGATCCTGCTCGACGCGCTGGTCCGCTCCGGCGAGCTAGCGCCCGAGCAGCGCGACGACCTGCTGGCCGAGATGACCGACGAGGTCGGCGACCTGGTCCTGGCCGACAACTACCGGCAGAACGCGGTGATGGGCGTCAGCCGGGCGCACGCCGCGCCGATGCTGTCGGTGCACCAGCGCCTGGTCGACGCGCTGGAAGCCGACCGGGGCCTGGACCGCGGGCTGGAGGCGCTGCCGACCAGGGCGCAGTTCAAGGCGATGGAGAAGTCGGGCGACCGGCTCAGCTCCCCGGAGCTGTGCGTGCTGCTCGCGCACGTGAAGCTGGCGCTCAAGGACGACGTCCTCGCCGCCGACCTGCCCGACCTCGACGTGTTCGCCCGCAGGCTGCCGGAGTACTTCCCGACGCAGCTGCGCGAGCGGTTCGCGCCCGCCATCGCCGCGCACCCGCTGCGCCGCCAGATCACCACGACGCTGCTGGTCAACGAGGTCGTCGACGGCGCGGGCATCTCGTTCGCGTTCCGGCTGGCCGAGGAGACCAGCGCGTCGGCGACCGACGCGGTCCGCGCGTTCGCCGTCGTCACGCGGGTGTACGACCTGCCCGCGATCTGGCGCGACATCGACGCCCTCGACAACGTCGTGCCGACCGAGACGGCGAACCTGATGGTGCTGGAGACCCGGCGCCTGCTCGACCGGGCGTGCCGCTGGCTGCTCAGCAACCGCCCGCAGCCGCTCGCGGTGGGCGCGGAGATCACCCGCTTCCACGAGGTGGCCTCGCAGCTGGCCCCGGCGGTCGGCGACATGCTGCGCGGCCGGGCCAGGGAGAAGGCCGCGGAGAACGCCGAGGCGCTGGTGTCGGCGGGCGTGCCGCGGAGCTGGCCAAGCGCATCGCGTCGCTGCTGGAGTCCTACGGCCTGCTCGACATCACCGAGGTCGCCGAGCTGTCCGAGCGCGACGCGGGCCTCGACACCGAGCGCTCGCCGTGGGAGACCGCGGAGGTGTACTACGCGCTGTCCGACCACCTGGGCTTCGACCTGATGCTCGACGCGGTCAGCGACCTCGAGCGCGGCAACCGCTGGCACGCCCTGGCCCGCCTGGCCCTGCGCGACGACCTGTACGGGTCGCTGCGCGCCATCACCCTCGACGTGATGCGCCAGAGCGACCCGGGCACCCCGGCCGCGGACAAGATCGCCGCGTGGGAGCACGCCAACAGCTCCCGCCTGGCCCGCGCCCGCGCCGCGCTGTCGGACATCCAGGCGTCCGGCAGGCTCGACCTGGCGACGCTGTCCGTGGCGGCCCGCCAGATGCGCAGCATGGTCCGCTGATGCCCGTCCCGGCCGCCGCCCGCGCTCCCGAGCGGGCGGCGGCCCGGGATAGGGTGCTCCTCCGGGGCCGGATTCTGGAAGGAACTGCTGCGTTGGGCGTATTCGTCACCGAGGTGCGGCCGCGCTGGTCGGACATGGACTCCTACGGCCACGTCAACCACGCCAACACCGTCACCCTGTTGGAAGAGGCGCGGGTCGACCTCCTCTTCCACGAGGCCGCCCTGCGCGGCGCGGAGGACCTGGCCCGCGGCGTCGTCGTGGCGAGCCTCACCGTCGACTACCACGCCCCGCTGTACGCGACCGGCCGCGCGGTGCGGATCGCGGTGTCGGTGCGGGAGATCCGGGCGGCGTACTTCATCCTGGACTACGCGATCCACAATGGACCGTCGGAGATCGACCAGGTGGCGGTGACGGCCCGCACCACCCTCGCCCCCTTCGACCTGGACGCGGGCAAACCCCGCCGCATCACCGACGCCGAACGCGACTTCCTGGCCGCCTGGCACAACGGGGGCGGCCGTGGCTGAACTCCGCTTCACCGACCCCGCCGAACGCGAGAACCTCGGCGCCTTCGTGGCCCGCGCCGTCCGCCTGGACCAACAGGCCGTCGTCCGCCTCCGCGGCCGCACCGACGGCATCATCGACGCGTGGGTGGCCACCCCTTCGACGTCCTGGCCACCCGCTCCGCCCGAGGCTCCCTGACCCCGTCCGACGTGACGGTGTCGGGCAGCGAACTCCTCGCGGGCCTTGCGGTGGTGCGCGACGAGAGCATCGACCCGGGCCACCCCCGCGACCTCCAGTGGCGCTCGCCCCTGCCACCGGGCAAGCACTGGCAGGTGGTCGACCGCATCCCGGCCCGCACGGTCGCCGAACTGGCCGACCGGGGCCTGGCGGTCGCCCGCGAGAACGTGGGCCCCCAAGGCACCCCGCCCGCGTCCTTGCTGGACCAGGCCGTCCTCACGGTCGAAGGCGAGGGCATGGCCGTGAAGGTCCCCTCCGCTGCCTCTTCGCCCTCTCCGGCATGGGCTTCCTCGCCGAGGACGACGACTCCCACATCCGCGTCACCGCCACCGACGCCTGGATGCGCCTGGACGCCCGCTACGGCGCCGTGGTCCGCCGCAGGCACGCCCTCCTCCCCTCCTGGTCTGACCCACCCACCCAGATGACGTCATCATCTGACCCACCCACCCAGATGATGCGACCATCCCGCCCCTGAGCCGCGAGCCCCAAAACCGGTCAGCCGTGGCGGTCGGCAACCCGTTCGCCCGCCCCGGTCGCGGATCCCAGATGACGTCATCATCTGACCGCGCCACCCGGATGATGCGACCATCCGGTCGCCGCGCCGCCCGGATGACGTGACCATTCCGCCGCTGCGCCGCCCGGATGATGCGATCATTCCGCCGCTGCGCCGCTGCGCCGCTGCGCCGCTGCGCCGCTGCGCCGCTGCGCCGCTGCGCCGCGGACCGCCCCGAGTGGTCGGTCGTGTGGTCAGCGGTCCGCTTGGCCGTTGCGGCGCGACTTTCAGATGATGTCACCATCCGGGCGGGCTGGCGGGATGATCGCATCATTTGAGTTGGACTCAGATGATGCGATCATGTGGTCTCACCACTCAGATGATGTGATCATGTGATCGCGTCATCTCAGCCCCGCAGGTGGCGGGCGAAGAACGCGGCTACCTGGTCGTGGACGGCGGGGCGGGCGGCGGCGGGCTCGATCGGGCCGATGAGCTGGTTGCGGTCCGCGGCGGTCATCAGGCCTGCTGTCTGGAGCTGGGGGGCCTGCTGGGCGAAGTCGGTGAAGACCCAGTGGGTGGCGCCGTCGATCTGGCGGTGGGTCGTCCGGCACCCCGACTCCAGCATGGCGCTCCAGGAGCGGGCGTAGCGCGGGTTCCAGTAGCCGTCCGTGCCGAACAGGAGCAGCGGCTTGCGGGTGCCCTCCTCGGCGACCGGGAGGAGCGGGCCGGGCTCACCGGTGGGGGAGGGGACGTGGTCCAGGAAGCCCTCCAGGTTGACCGCCGCGTCCAGCACCCGGTTGTCGTGCAGGGCTTGGGCGCGGTCGATCCGCCCGCCGAGTGGCCGTAGATCCCGACCCGGCGCAGGTCGAGGGTGCGGGACAGGTCGCGGGGAGGGGCTTGCCGTCGGCGTCGGGGTTCGTGCCCGTCGACAGCGCGCGCAGGCGGTCCAGCACGAAGGTCACGTCGGCCAGGCGGATGTCGAGCAGCTTGCGGAACAACTCCGGGTCGAAGCCGGGGTGGCTGCGCATCTCGGTGATCCGCACCTCCCCGCTCGGGAACTCCACCTCCGTCGTCTCCCCGGCGTGGTCGATCGTCACGACCACGTACCCCCGGCTCGCCAGGTCCTCCGCCAGGCCGGTCCCCAGCGTCCGCGGGTCGCCCGCGCCGGGGCTGTACAGCAGGACCGGCCGACGCCGCGGCTGAGCGGGCGCGCCGACGTGCGAGTGCGTCATCGTCGCCGCCCAGTCGACCCCGGTGTCCGGCAGCTCGGGGTGCGTGTGGACGGCGTCCAGGCCCCCGAACACCGCCGCCGCCCGCGGCGTCATCTGCGGCGCGAGCGGGAAGCCGTCCGTCGCCGCCGCCGGGTAGAACACCGACACCATCAGCTCCCGAGCGGGCCGACGGGAGTCCCACGGGTCCGGCCTGCTCGCGTCCGACAGGTGCAGCTCGGTGACACCCACCGGGTGCGGACCCGTCGGCGGTGGCAGCGTCAACACGAGGGTCGTGTCCGCCTGCGCGGTCGCGCCGCCCAGCAGCAAAAGGGCAGCCGCCAGCGCGAGAGGTTTGCGGTACATGTCTTTCCTTTCCCCAGAAATCTCAATGCGAATAAGCGCGACTCACGTACGCCCACAACTGGTCGCCGACTTGCTGATCAGGGAGCACGTCCCGCAGGACGCCGTCGCCGTACTGCTGGAAGAACCGCGCGACCGACTGCCCCAACTCCGGATCGCCCCCGGTGAACCGCTGCATGACGCTCTTCAGCCGCCCGATCGTCTCCCGCACCCCGGGATCGTCGACCGGCGTGCCCGCCTGGCAGTGCTCCACCAACCGCGACAGCACGACCGGCCACTCCGCGTCCAGCTCGCGGCGACCGTCCTCCCCGAGGGCGTCTGCGCACTCGTCCAGCACGGTCCGCTGCCTGCGGTCGAGGGCGTCCTGGAACATGCTCGTCCGCCCCAGCCGGGCCAACAGCTCCCCGGAATCCGGCTCGACCTGGTCCAACAACCCCCGCACCTGCCTGGCGAGCTGCGTCAACCGCCAGACCTCGTCGTCCAGCCGCTCCAGCCGCCGCTCCAACAACTCCCGCAACGCCCCCGGCTCCCCCAGCGCCGCGTCGATCTCCTCCAACGGCAACCCCAACTGCCGCAGCACCCGGATCTGGTACAGCCGCCGCAGGTCCCCTCGGTGTACCGCCGGTGCCCCGACCGCGTCCGCTCACTGGGGCGCAACAGCCCGAGGTCGTCGTAGTGGTGCAGCGTCCGCACCGTCAGCCCCGTCGCCTTGGCCAGCGCCCCCACACTCCACAGCTGGTCCATGCGCCCCACCGTAGAACCTCGCGCTACGTGAGGTTCAAGCCGTCAGACCAACCAGACCGACGCGTCCGGGGGCAGCAGGGTGCCTTCCAGCGGCGCGCTGGACAGCAGGACCTCGCCCGGGGGCAGGGGGACGGGCGCGGCCGTGGTGTTCAGGGCGCAGATGAGGCCGCCGCCCTTGCGGCGGAAGGCGAAGCAGCCCGGGGGTGCGCCGTACCACTCCAGTTCGGTGCCGTCGAAGGCCGGGTGGGAGCCGCGGATCTCGACCGCCTGCCGGTACAGCGACAGCATCGAGCCCGGGTCCTCCAGTTGGGCCTCCACCGTGAGCGGGCCCCACTCCGCGGGCATCGGGAGCCACGTGGACGAGCCCGTGGTGAAGCCGAACGGCGGTTCGACGCCCTCCCAGGGCACCGGGACCCGGCAGCCGTCGCGGCCCTCCTCAGCCCCGCCCGAGCGGTGGTACACCGGGTCCTGGCGGGCCCAGTCCGGCAGCTCGACGTTGGGCAGCCCCAGTTCCTCGCCGTTGTACAGGTACACCGCCCCCGGCAGCGCCAGCTCCACCAACGCCATCGCCCGGGCCCGCCGAACACCCTCCGCGCCGTCCCCGTAGCGCGTCACGTGCCGGACGACGTCGTGGTTCGACAAGGTCCAGGTGGGCGGGGCCGACCCCGCCGCCAGCAGGGAGCGTTCGATGGCGCGGCGCACCGCGTCGGCGTCGAAGTCCGCGCGGGCGAGTTTGAAGTTGAAGCCCAGGTGGAGTTCGTCGGGGCGGACGTAGCGGGCGAAGCGCTCGTCGCTGTCGACCCAGATCTCGCCGACGGCCATGCGGCCCGGGTACTCGTCCAGGACGCGGCGGATGAGGCGGTGGACGTCGTGGACGGCCTCGTTGTCGAAGCGGGGGTCGACGACCTCCGGGTTCTGCTCGCCCGCCATGACCGCGACCGCGGCCGGGTCCATGTCCGGCAGGCCCTCGGGCTTGGCCATGCCGTGGGCGACGTCGATGCGGAACCCGTCCACCCCGCGGTCCAGCCAGAAGCGCAGCGTCTCCACCAGGTCGACGCGGACGTCCGAGGACTCCCAGTTGAGGTCGGGCTGCTGCGGCGCGAACAGGTGCAGGTACCACTGGCCGTCGGGCACCCGCGTCCACGCCGGGCCGCCGAAGACGCTGGTCCAGTTGTTGGGGGGCTCGCTGCCGCGGCCGTCGCGGAAGTAGTACCGCGCCCGCTCCGGGCTGCCCGCGCCCGCCGCCAGCGCCGCCTGGAACCAGGCGTGCTGGTCGCTGGTGTGGTTGGGCACCAGGTCGATCGTGACCTTGATGCCGTGCCCGTGCGCGTCCTCGACCAGCCGGTCGAACGCCGCGAGGTCGCCGAACAGCGGGTCGACGTCGCGCGGGTCGGCGACGTCGTAGCCGTGGTCGGCCATGGGGGAGCGGAAGAACGGCGTCAGCCAGAGCGCGTCGACGCCCAGCAGCTCCAGATAGCCCAGTTTCGCCCGGATGCCCTCCAGGTCGCCCACGCCGTCGCCGTCGGAATCGGCGAACGACCGGACGTACACCTGGTAGAACACCGCGTCCTGCCACCACGCCGCAGTCGCGTCGGGCCGCGCGTTACGTCGCACGCTCTCCTGCCATTCGCCGGGACTCCCCGCAGTCCGTCCAGTTAGACCCAGCTGTTCATGAGGCTGTTGGCGGCCATCTCCATGTACTGCCAGAGCTGCGCCCGGTGCCGCTCGTCGAGCCCGGCGTCGTCCACCGCGACGCGCATGCACCGCAGCCACGCGTCCCGCTCGATCGGGCCGATGCTGAACGGGTGGTGCCGCATCCGCAGCCGGGGTGCCCGCGCTGGTCGGAGTACGTGTGCGGGCCGCCCCAGTACTGCATGAGGAACAGGCGCAGCCGGTCCTCGGCGGGACCGAGGTCCTGCTCCGGGTACAGCGGGCGCAGCACCTCGTCCTCGGCCACCTCGACGTAGAACCGGTGCACGATCCGGCGGAACGTCTCCTCGCCGCCGACCGCCTCGTAGAAGTTCTCGGGTGTGCCCACGGTGCCATCTTCCCCCATGCCGCGTTGTGCTCCGGTGCCTAGGGCTGCGGGGCGGGCGGGAACAGCCGCCCGAGCGGGGGCTGGATGTCGGCCTCCTCGACCGCCGCCATCGCCCTGGCCCGCAGCGCGCGCTGCACGGCCCACTGCCTGCCGGGGCGGACCTTGACCGTCACGCGGAACGTCATGCCCTCCGGCGTGACCTTCTCCACACCGAGCACCTCGGGCTCCTCGATCACGTCCGTCGAGTACTCCTCGTCGGCGCGCAGCTCGTCGCTGACCCGGCGCAGGATGTCGACCACCTGGTTCGCGTCGGCGCTGTAGCCGACCGGGATGTCGACCACCGCGACCGCGAAGCCCTGGCTGGAGTTGCCCACGCGCAGGATCTCGCCGTTGCGCACGTACCAGACCGTGCCGTTGACGTCGCGCAGCGTGGTGACCCGCAGCCCCACGCCCTCGATGGTGCCGGTGGCCTCGCCGAGGTCGACGACGTCGCCCATGCCGTACTGGTCCTCCAGCAGCATGAAGATGCCGGACAGGAAGTCCTTCACCAGGTTCTGCGCGCCGAAGCCCAGCGCGACGCCGACGATGCCCGCCGACGCGATGATCGGCGCCAGGTTGAGCCCCAGCTCGCCCAGGATCAGCACGACGGCCAGGCCGTAGACCAGGAACGTGACGATCGACTTGAGCACCGACCCGATCGTCTTGGCCCGCTGCGCGCGGCGTTCGCTCAGCAGCGACCCCAGCGCCTGCGGCGCGCGCTCCTTGAGCGGGCGCAGCAGTTTCGGGGTCTTCCCGTCACCGGTCGTGAGCCGGTCGATCGCCTTGCGGGCGAGCAGCCGGATGACGAAGGCGATCACCAGGATCATCAGGATCTTGATCGGCTTGGCGACCAGCCAGTCCGCCGCGGCGGCGAGCCACTCGTTCTTCGTCAGGTCGTACACCTGGGTGCACCAGGTGTCGGCACCGCCGTAGCACTTGGGCGCGTCCAGGGAGAACTGGGTGAGGTTGGGAATCATCGGCGCCGACGATAGCCGGCCTGCCCGCCGGAGTCGAAGGCGCGGGGCGCCGACTGCTCCGCCCGGGCGGTGTTCACCACCTGTTGCCGCCGGGATGCGGGACACGTCACACAACACACGTGCGTTTCAGGTCCGATTTGTGGTCGACTAGGGCACGCACCGGTGGAGGTGGTCGAGTGCCAGACCGACAACCGACTCCCATCGGCGCTGCCCACGGGCAGGCGCCGATGGCCGTCTTGTGCCCAGAACCGCCGCAGACGCCCGATCCCGGCGGTGGGCAGGGCCGGACGGGGCCCACCACGACGTGGGGGAAGCGTCGCGTGCTGCTGCTGAACGCGACCTACGAGCCGCTGACGGCGCTGCCGATGAAGCGCGCGGTCGTCCTGCTGGTGTGCGGGAAGGCGGAGGTCGTGCACGGCGACCCGACGGGCATGGTCGTGCACTCCGCGTCGTCGAGCGTCGACGTGCCGTCGGTGATCCGGCTGGCCACCTACGTCCGCGTGCCGTACCGCGGGCGGGTGCCGCTGACCCGGGCCGGGCTGATGCTCCGCGACCGCTACCGCTGCGCGTACTGCGGGGGTCGGGCGGAGACGATAGACCACGTGGTCCCGCGCAGCCGCGGGGGCAGCACACGTGGCAGAACTGCGTGGCGTGCTGCGCGAAGTGCAACCACCGCAAGGCCGACAAGCTGCTCAGCGAGCTGGGCTGGCGGCTGCGGGTGGTGCCGTCCGCGCCGCGCGGCCCGCACTGGCGCCTGCTGGCCGGGGTGGTCGACGCCGATCCGCTCTGGCTCCCGTACCTCGGCGAACCGGCGGCTTGATCAATCGCCGCCTTTTGTCGGTGGTGATCGCTAAACTCGTGGTTATGAGGTCAGGCCGCGGTCACACGGGTCCCACCGGTGACCCGCGTGCCGCGGGTGACCCGGGTGCCGAAGTCCACGGCCGTGACGCGCGTGCCGAACTCGCTGGTCACCCGGGTGCCGCGGGTCACGCGGGTGCCCCTGGTGACGCGCGTGCCGCTGGTGACCCGGGTCCCGCGCGTGACGCGCGTGCCGAAGTCGACCGCGGTGACGCGGGTGCCGAACTCGCTGGTCACGCGGGTGCCCCGGGTGACGCGGGTGCCGAAGTCCACGGCGGTGACGCGGGTGCCGAACTCGCCGGTCACGCGGGTGCCCCGGGTGACGCGGGTGCCGAAGTCGACCGCGGTGACACGGGTGCCGAACTCGCTGGTGACGCGCGTGCCCCGGGTGACGCGCGTGCCGAACTCGCTGGTCACGCGCGTGCCGCGGGTGACCCTGGTGCCCCTGGTGACGCGCGTGCCCCTGGTGACGCGGGTGCCCATCCAGGCCGCCTCGGCGGTGACCCTGGTGCCGCGGGTGACGCGGGTGCCCCTCGTGACGCGCGTGCCGCTGGTGACCCGGGTGCCTCGCGTGACGCGCGTGCCCATGTCGAGAATTCCCTCCGTGTTGACCCTGGTGTTGGCGGACTCCGAGGTGCCAGGATGCACAGCGGTGACCCTCGTGCCCCGCGTGACGCGGGTACCCCGGGTGACGCGGGTCCCGCAGATCAACTCGTGTGCGAACTCGCCCGACTGGGTGAAGATCCTTGCCTCATCGAGGGAAGCGATGGTGTACATGGAGTGTCCTCCCGGGAGCGGTCACACATCGATCAAGGGGAGCGCTGGTTCGCAAGGGCCGTATAGGTGAAAGCTATGACCCTGGTGGGTAACCGACAAGACGTCAACCCACCAGAAGGTCATCCGCCTGCCCACTTAGGGCCGTTCGCCTCTTGTCGGTACACCCTTTGCGCTACCCGACCAGACGGCGGTCGGAGGAGCGGCCTTACCAGGGGAGCACCAACCGTTCACTTAGGGTGACGACCGCTTGAGTGCCGGTAGGGCGGCGCGGGGCGTCGTGTCTATTGTGGGCTACCGTAGCCCCCGTGACGATCGTCGAGACCTTTCTCGTGTTCGCCGCCGTTCCGCTGGCGATCTACGGCGTGGTCGCGCTGGTGACCTTGCGCGACAGGTTCGCGCGGAACCCGCGGTACCGCCCCGGGCAGGACTGGGACCACGACCCGGTGTGGTGGACGGCCAACCCCGCTGGCCTTGACCCCGCCCACGCCGCGGTCACCGCCACCGACACCGCGCCCCGGCGCACGGCCAAGGAGGTGCCCGTGGGAGCTGGTGAGCTGGTCCGCCACGCGGACGGGACCGTCGAGGACCCCGAGCACGGCTACGGCTCCGCGGTGACCGCGAGCGGCCGCATCTCGATCGCGAGGGCGAAGACCCCGGTCGCGCCCGGCCTGCCCTTCACCACGGTCCAGCTGACCCGGCTCGACGAGGCGCTGACCCTGTCGTCGCGCTCCACCGGCCTGCTGTTCAGCGTCTACCTGGGCGACCTGGGCGCCGACACCCGCGACCGCGCGGAGGAGCTGCACGCCGAGATCGGCGCGCACTCCTCGGAGTCGGTGCTCATAGCGGTCTCGCCCGGCCAGCGCAAGGTCGAGATCGTCACCGGCGCCGAGGCGGCCCGCAGGCTGCCCGACCGCGGCTGCAACCTCGCTGTCATGGCGATGGTCGCCTCCTTCAAGGAGGGCGACCTGACCGGCGGCCTGGTCAGCGCCCTGCGCATGCTGGCGGACCAGGCGGGCACCGCCCCGCGCCGCTAGTCCCCGAACACCGAACGGCCCGGCCCCCGAACAGTGGGGGCCGGGCCGTTTCGCGTGCTGGTATCTGTCCGGCGTCAGCACGCGATCAGGGGTGACAACCGGCTGGACGCCGTCCAAGTATGTGGACGACGTCCACACTGCTGACAGCGAACAGCGCGCCGGCCCGGATCCACGCGGGTGGGCGGGGTCCGGGCCGGGAGCGCGTCAGGAGCCGTCGAACTCGCGGGCGGCGAGGGCGCGGAGGATGCCCGCGCGGCCTTCCGACACCAGCCTGCGGAGGGCGGGCGGGTGGTCGGCGGCGAGCCAGGCGTCGGAGGCGGCGACCGTCTCGCGGGTCACCGCCCACGCCGGGTACAGGCCCAGGACCATCGACTGCGCGCGCTCGCTGGAGCGGCGCTGCCACACCCCGGCCACGTCCGCGAAGTACGTCGCCGCGTACGGCGCCAGCAGCTCCCGCTGCGCCGGGTGCGAGAACCCGTTGATGATCGCCTCGTTGACCGCGTTCGGCAGCTCGTCGTCGTGCACCGCGCGCCGCCACGCCTCGGCCTTCGCCTCGGCCGTGGGGACCAGCGCCCGGGCGCGCTCGGCGTGCCGGTTGCCCGCGGCGGTCGAGTCGGCGCGCAGCTCGGCGGCGATCTCGTCCTCGCCAGCGGCGCCGTGGGCGACCAGGGCGTGCAGGAGGCGCCAGCGCAGGTCGGTGTCGACGGACAGGCCCGGCAGCGGGTCCGTGCCGTCGAACCAGCCGCGCAGCGCGGCGAGCTTCGCGTCGTCGAGCACCGAGCCGGTCAGCGAGTTGACGTACGCGAGCTGGTGGTCCGACCCGGGTGCGGCCGTGCGCGCCAGCTCCATCACGCGGTCGGTGAAGGCCGCCCAGCCGGTCGGGGCGTACGCCGGGTCGGCGTACGAGGCCAGCGCGGTCTGGGCCTGCAGCAGCAACCGCTGCACGACGCCGACCTCGCTCTCGGCGGCCAGGCCGTGGCAGACCAGCGACACGAAGTCGCGGGCCTTCAGCTCGGCCTCGCGGGTCATCTCCCACGCCGCCGACCAGCACAGCGTGCGGGGCAGCGGCTCGGTGATGTCGCCGATGCGGTCGACCAGCGTGGTCAGCGAGCCCGGGTCGAGGCGCATTGTGCAGTAGGTCAGGTCGTCGTCGTTGACCAGCACGAGCTTGCCGCGCGGGACGCCGACCAGGTCGGGCACGTCGGTCTGCTCGCCGTCGACGTCGATCTCCACCCGGTGCGTGCGCACCAGCTTGCCGTCGACGTCCTCGTACACGCCGATCGCGACGCGGTGCGTGCGCAGCTCGCCCTTGCCCGGCTTCGCGCCGCCCTGCAGCACCGCGAACGACGTGAACTTCCCGTCCGCCACCTCGAACCGCGGCCGCAGCGAGTTCAGGCCCGTGGTCTCCAGCCACTGGGCGCTCCACCACGACAGGTCGCGCCCGGACGCCTCCTCCAGCGCGGCCAGCAGGTCGCCGAGGGTCGCGTTGCCCCACGCGTGCTTGCCGAAGTACACCCGCAGCCCGGACAGGAAGTTCTCCAGCCCGACGTACGCGACGAGCTGCTTGAGCACGCTCGCGCCCTTGGCGTAGGTGATGCCGTCGAAGTTGACCTCGACCGCCTCGACGTCCGGGATGTCCGCGGCGACCGGGTGCGTCGACGGGAGCTGGTCCTGCCGGTACGCCCACGACTTCTCGATGTTGGCGAAGCTGGTCCACGCGTGGACGTACTCGGTCGACTCGGCCTGCGCGAGCACCGACGCCCACGTGGCGAACGACTCGTTGAGCCACAGGTCGTCCCACCAGCGCATGGTGACGAGGTCGCCGAACCACATGTGCGCCATCTCGTGCAGCACGGTCTCGCAGCGCCGCTCGTAGGCGTAGCGGGTGACGCGGCTGCGGAAGACGTAGTCCTCCAGGAAGGTCACGCAGCCCGCGTTCTCCATCGCGCCCGCGTTGAACTCCGGCACGAAGCACTGGTCGTACTTGCCGAACGGGTAGGGCACGCCGAAGTTGTCGTGGAAGAAGCCGAAGCCCTGCTTGGTCTCGGTGAACAGCCGCTCGGCGTCCATGAACTCCGCCAGCGACGCCCGGCAGTAGATGCCCAGCGGGATCGCGCCGTGCTCGTCGGTGTACTCGTCGCGCCACTCGGCGTACGGCCCGGCCACCAGCGCGACCAGGTAGGTCGACATGCGCTTGGTGGTCTCGAAGTCGTGGCGGACGGCGCGGTTGTCGCCCGCGGCCACGTCGGTCTTGGCGGTGGCGGCGGAGTTGGAGATGACCTTCCAGTCCGCGGGGGCCAGCACGGTGAGCGCGTAGGTGGCCTTGAGGTCGGGCTGGTCGAAGCAGGCGAACATCCGCTTGGCGTCGGCGGTCTCGAACTGCGAGTAGAGGTACACGCCCTTGTCGACCGGGTCGACGAAGCGGTGCAGGCCCTCGCCGGTGTTCATGTACTCGCAGGTGGCGACGATCGTCAGCTCGTTGGTCGCGGCGAGGTCGGGCAGCTCGACCCCGGCGCCGGGGTCGTAGCCGGAGACGTCGAGCGCGACGCCGTTGAGCTCGGCGGACTCGACGGAGCGGGCGACGATGTCGATGAAGGTCGACGCGCCGGGCTCGCGGCAGGTGAAGCGCACCGTGGTGCGCGACGCGAAGGTCGCCTCGCCGGGCTGGCCGAGACCATCGGTGAGATCCAGGTCGACGGCGTAGGACTCCACCTCCAGCAGGGCGGCCCGCTCGCGGGCTTGGTCACGGGTCAGGTTGGGCGCGGCCACGGGACACCTCGGGGAACTCGGGTTCACGGCGAGGCGGGTTCCTCGCGGGGTCGGTACTGACAATCGCATCCAATCACGTCGGGGCTCGACCGCGGGCGGGAAGGTTTGCCCGCGCACCGCTGTTGCACTCGACAGGTGGTACGACAGCCGCCGAACGGACCGATGACCATGGAGAACAGCGCATGACCGCCGACAAGCCGCGCGTGGATTTCTACTTCGACCCCGTCTGCCCGTTCGCCTGGATCTCCTCCCGATGGATCTTGGAGGTCGAGAAGCAGCGCGACATCGACCTGCGGTTCCGCGTGATGAGCCTGGCGGTGCTCAACGACGGCCGCGACCTGCCCGACGAGTACAAGGCGCTGATGGAGAAGGCGTGGGCGCCCGTGCGCGTGGCCATCGCCGCCGCGCAGGAGCACGGTGAGGAGATCCTGCGCAGCCTGTACACCGCGCTGGGGACCCGCATCCACAACGGCGGCAACAGCGACTACCGGGCCGTGATCACCGAGGCGCTGGCCGAGCTGGGCCTGCCCGCCTCGCTGGCCGACGCCGCCGACTCGACCGACTACGACGACGCGCTGCGCAAGTCCCACCACGAGGGCATGGACCCGGTGGGCATGGACGTCGGCACGCCGACCATCCACATCGACGGCGTCGCGTTCTTCGGCCCGGTGCTGACCTCGATCCCGCGCGGCGAGGACGCCGTCAAGGTCTTCGACGGCGCGCGGCTGCTGGCCTCGTACCCGGACTTCTTCGAGCTGAAGCGGACCCGCACCGGCGGGCTCAAGTTCGACTGACCGCGCCCGTGCGGGACCTCGACCGGATATGACACCCTGGCTGCGTACTCGCCCGTAGGTGTCATATCCGGTTCTTGGAGGACCCATGGCCGCCCCCGTCACCACCCGCACCGGTCACGTCATCGGCGGTGAGCTGCTGGACACCGGCGACGACCGGATCGACGTGGTGAACCCGGCGACCGAGCAGGTCATCGCGACCGTGCCCGCGGGCACCGCGGCGGAGGTCGACGCCGCGGTCGCGGCCGCCACCGCGGCGTTCCCGGGCTGGTCGGCGCTCGCGCCCGGCGAGCGCGCCGACGCGGTGCTGCGCGTGGCGGCGGGCATCAAGGAGCGCCGCGACGAGCTGGCCGCGACGATCACCGCCGAGATGGGCTCGCCGATCACCTTCTCCGCCAAGGTCCAGGCGTCGCTGCCCGCCATGACCGCCGCGGGTGTCGCGAACCTGGTCAAGGACGGCTACTCGTTCACCGAGGAGATCGGCAACTCGCTGGTCGTGCGCGAGCCGGTGGGCGTCGTCGGCGCGATCACGCCGTGGAACTACCCGCTGCACCAGATCGTCGCCAAGATCGCGCCCGCGCTCGTCGCGGGCAACACCGTCGTGCTCAAGCCGAGCGAGGTCGCGCCGCTCAACGCGAACATCCTCATGGAGATCATCGCCGCCGCGGGGATCCCGGCGGGCGTGGTCAACCTCGTGCACGGCACCGGCCCGGTCGTCGGCGAGGCCATCGCCGGGCACCCGGGCGTGGACATGGTCTCGTTCACCGGCTCGACCGCGGCGGGCCGCCGGGTGTCCGCGGTCGCCGCGGCCACGGTCAAGCGCGTGGCGCTGGAGCTGGGCGGCAAGTCGGCCAACATCGTGCTCGACGACGCCGACCTCGGCCTCGCGGTGAAGATCGGCCTGGCGAACACCTACATCAACGGCGGCCAGACCTGCACGGCGTGGACCCGGATGCTGGTGCCCGCCGCCCGCCACGACGAGGCCGTCGAGCTGGCCGCCGCCGCGCCGCGAAGTACACCGTCGGCGACCCGACCGACGCCGCCACCCGCATCGGCCCGATGTCCTCGCTCGCCCAGCGCGACCGCGTGCTCGACTACGTCCGCGTCGGCCAGGAGGAGGGCGCCGCGCTCGCCTACAGCGGCCCCGAGGTGCCCGCGACCGGCGCGTACGTCCCGCCGACGATCTTCGCCGGGGTGCGCTCGGACATGCGGGTCGCGCAGGAGGAGATCTTCGGCCCGGTCCTGTCGGTCCTCCCGTACGGCGACGACGACGAGGCCGTGGCGATCGCCAACGACTCCCAGTACGGCCTGGCGGGCTCGGTCTTCTCCGCCGACACCGACCGCGCCCTGGCCGTGGCCCGCCGCATGCGGACCGGCCAGGTCGACATCAACGGCGGCGCGTTCAACCCGCTGGCGCCCTTCGGCGGCTACAAGCAGTCCGGCAACGGCCGCGAGCTGGGCCGCTTCGGCCTGGAGGAGTTCACCGAGATCAAGTCGATCCAGCGCTGAGCTCGTCGCGCTGCGCCGCGACGAAGCGCGGGTCGACCGGCTCGCCGTGGCCGGGGACGACCGTGGTCGGGCGCAGCGCGAGCAGGACGTCGAGCGCGCCCGGCCACCGCGCCGGGTGCGCGTCCGGCCCGACCGACGGCGGCGCGCCCTGCTCGACCAGGTCCCCCGCGAACACCACGCCCGCGTCGGGCACGTGCACGGCGACGTCGTGGTCGGTGTGCGCGGGCCCGGGGTGCAGCAGGGTCACCCGCCTGCCGCCGAGGTCCAGCTCCACGCGGTCGGGGACCTCGTGGGTGGGCGGGACGACCCGGGCGACGGCGATCCGGTCGGCGATCTCCGGCTTGCCCTGCTCCCGGTACCGCCGCGCCCACTCGGGGCGCACGTCCTCGCGCATGGCCACCGCGCAGCCCGGGTGGGCGTAAACCGGGACGTCGCCGAAGGCCGCGGTGCCGAGGTAGTGGTCGAAGTGCGCGTGCGTGATCACCACGGTCCACGGCAGGTCGGTCAGCTCGCGGATCGCGGCGGCGAACTCCGCGCCGTGCGCCTCGTCCAGGCCGGTGTCGACCACCAGGCAGCGCCGCTCGCCGACGACCAGCCCGAGCGTCTGGTCCAGCTCGGCGTACCGGCGGGCGTGCACCCCGTCGGCGACCTCGATCCAGCTGCTCACGCGTACACCCCGTCGACCAGGCGCGGGACGGTCGCGCTGACCCCGTACGCCGACGCCAGCGCCACGTCGGCGGCGTGGCCCCACGCGGTCAGCTCGCGCCCCGACGCGCACGCCGACAGGACCGCGGGCAGGTCGTCGCTGTAGGCCAGGAACGCCGCCTCGGCCGCGCGGGCCTCCGGGGACAGCGCGCCGCCGAGGTGGTGGGCGATCGCGCCCGCGCCGAGCAGGTCCTCCACCGCGGGCCGCAGCGTGTGGCCCTCCGCCCAGCGCTCGCCGCCCGCGATGACCGCGATCGGGCCGCCGACCGCCTTCGCCGCCTTCGCGACCGAGGGGCGTTGCGCAGGCAGCCCGCGAACACCGTCCCGGAGGCCAGCGTCGTCAGGGTCGCGCCGTTGGGGGAGGGCAGGGCGAGGAACGTGCCGCGCGGGATGTCGGTGAGCGACGCGGGCCGCAGCGACCACGGGCCCTCGTCCGCGAGCACCGCGCCCGCCTCCCGCGCCGCCGCCACCGCGCGCTCGTCGCGCCAGGGCAGCGGCAGGACGCGGGCGCCGTTCGACACCGCGACGTCCACCGACGTGGTGAACGAAAGAACGTCGACGATCACCACGACCGGGCAGTCGGCCAGCGCCGCCACCCCTCGGGGCCCCAGTCCAGGCGCACGTCGAAGCCGGACTGGTCGTATGGGTTCTTTGTCACGTCCCCAGTGTTCTCCCCACCGCCGATAAGGCGTTTCGCGGGTTCTGGTGGCACACTGCGCGCGTGCGTGTCTATCTGGGTTCCGACCACGCGGGGTACGAGCTGAAGGCCCACCTCGCCAAGCACCTCGCCGAAGCCGGGCACGACGTCGTCGACGTCGGCCCCGCCGAGTACGACGCGCAGGACGACTACCCGCCGTTCTGCATCGAGACCGCCCGCCGCGTCGTCGCCGACGAGGGCAGCCTGGGCGTGGTCATCGGCGGCTCCGGCAACGGCGAGCAGATCGCGGCCAACAAGGTCGAGGGCTGCCGCGCCGCGCTGGCGTGGAGCACCGAGACCGCCCAGCTCGCCCGCGAGCACAACAACGCGCAGGTGATCGGCGTCGGCGCGCGGATGCACACCGCCGACGAGGCCGCGGCCATCGTGGACGCGTTCCTCGCCACGTCGTTCTCCACCGACGAGCGCCACGCCCGCCGCATCGCCCTGATCTCCGACTACGAGCGGACCGGCGAGCCCCCGCGCTGCCCTGATGCCCGAAGGCCACACGCTGCACCGGCTCGCCCGCGCCCACACGAAGTGGTTCGCGGGCGGGCCGGTCGCGGTCAGCAGCCCGCAGGGCCGGTTCGCGGCGTCGCTTGTGGACGGCCGCGTGCTCCGCAAGGCGGAGGCGCACGGCAAGCACCTGTTCCACGTGTACGGGCCGGACGCCGTCGTGCACGTCCACTTGGGACTGTACGGGACGTTCACCGAGGCGGAGCTGCCCGCGCCGGAGCCGGTCGGGCAGGTCCGGATGCGCCTGGTCGGCCCGTCGCACTACACCGACCTGCGCGGCCCCAACGCCTGCGAGGTCATCACCGCCGCCGAGGCGCGGGAGCTGCGCGCCAAGCTCGGCCCCGACCCGCTGCGCCGCGACGCCGACCCGGCGCGGGCGTGGGCGCGCATCAGCCGCTCCCGCACGCCCATCGGCGCGCTGCTGATGGACCAGTCGGTGCTGGCGGGCGTGGGGAACGTCTACCGCGCCGAAGTCCTGTTCCGGCACGGCATCCACCCGCTGACGCCCGGCCGCGACATCACCGCCGAGCAGTGGGCGGCGATGTGGGCGGACCTGGTGGCGCTGATGCGCCTGGGCGTGCGCCGCGGCCGCATCGACACCGTCCGCGACGAGCACCTGCCCCGGGCGATGGGCCGCGCGCCGCGCGTCGACCGGCACGGGGGCGAGGTGTACGTGTACCGGCGGACCGGTCAGCCGTGCCTGGTGTGCTCGACGCCGGTCGCGCACGCCGAGCTGGCGTCCCGGAACCTGTTCTGGTGCCGGGAGTGCCAGCCCGAGCGCGGCTAGAAGAAGTCCATCCCGCCGCCGAAGTCGCCCCCGCCGAAGTCCCCGCCGCCGAAATCGCCGCCGCCGTAGTCCCCGCCGCCGTAGTCGCCTCCGGCGTCGCCACCGCCGTAGTCGCCGCCCGCGTCACCGGCGTCGCCGCCCGCGTCGCCCGCCCCGGCGTCGGCCGCGCCCGCGTCGTAGCCCGCGGCCCAGGCGTCGGCGGACGCGATGCCCGCCATGCCCGCGAACATCGTGCTGAACACCAGCATCGACCCGACGCCCCAGACGCCCGCGACCAGCGCAGGCCGCCACCACGGCTCGCTGTACCAGCCGCGCGGCACCGACCGGCCCGCGACGCGGCCACCGGGGTAGTAGTACGGGGTGCCCTGGGAGGCGTCGGGGGACGCGGCGTAGTGGTGGCCCTCCACGGCGACCCTGCGGTTCTCGGTGACCGCGCCAGCGCGCGCCGCGTCCGGGTCGACGGGCAGCTCCGGGCCGGGGTCCATGTCCATCGCGATCCGCGCGGCGCGGACGTAGTACAGGCCCTCCATGGCGGTCTTGGTGACCAGCTTGCACTGCTCGACCGTCGTCGCCTGGTCCATCTGGGACCCCGCGGCGGTGTACCGCTCGGACGCGTCGGCCAGCGCCTGCTTCGCCGCGGTCGTCGTGCCCGTCAGGTTCACGACCTGCCCGCCGAGCCGCTCGACCCAGCGCCGCGCCTCCGCCTTGGCGTCCTCGAGCTGGGCCCGGCGCTGGCCCGCGCCGTTCCGCGAAGCCATCACCCCGACGAAAATGACGCCCACGACCAGCAGGATCAGCAGGACCTCCACGGCGACCTCCTCTGGGTTACCCGGTCAACGCGGGAGGCGCGCCGGGGTTCCCTAGAAGACCTCCAGCGTGCGCGGCTCGCGGTCCGACAGCAACGCGCTGGTCAGCGCCGACACCGCCCCCGGCGTCCGCTCGACCACCCGGCCCGCGTCGGCCAGCCGCGACAGCCGCGTGCCGCCGAGGTAGGCCGCGCCGAGGTCGACGGCGCCCGCGGTGAGGTCCGCGTCGTCACCCGTGCGGGTGACGGTCGCGTCGCCCTTCTCGTCCGCGACCAGCCGGTACCGGCCCGCGTTCCACGGGCAGAAGTCGTCGACCACCTCGATGACGACGTCCACCGCGGCCCGGTAGCGCCGCTGCGCCAGCGCCCGCGGGACGTCGACGAGCCGGACGTAGAGGGCGTCCCTGATCTTCGTGACGGCCTCGCGCGAGTTGGCCAGCAGCAGCGGCAGCGGGTCGTCCGGCGCGCCGTCGTAGCTCACCCACCGCACGAGGTCGGTGTCGAGCACGTACCGCAGCAGCGCCGCGTGCGCCTGCGGGGTCAGCGCGACGAGGTCCTCGACGTCGATGGACCCGTTGGGGCCGCGCTCGTCGTAGCCGGGCTTGTGCCGGAACAGCACGTACCCCTGCGGGTGCACGGCCCACCGCAGCGCGGACCGCCCGCGCCGCAGGCTCGGCAGGTCGGTCACCCACTCCGACCACTGCGCGTCGTCGCGGCTGAGCGCGCCCGCGCGGTGGGCGGCGTACCGCTCGTAGAGCGGCCGCACGAGGTCGATCGCCCGCTCACCGGGCACCTCCCGCACCCGGTCCGCGCCGAGGTCGACCCCCGGCCGGAACGCCGCCCGCGCGGCCACCTCGTACCCGGCCACGTTCGACGCGGGCCCGAACCCGAACCGCTGGTAGATCGCCGCTTCCGACGCCCACAGCGCCGCCACGGGCGGCCCGCTCGCGTGCACGGCCTCGAGCTGCGCCCGCATGAGCTTGGTCAACACCCCTGCCGCCGGTGATCGGCCGCCACCGCCACGTAGGTCACCGCCGCGAACGGCACGACCAGCCCCTCGGGCAGCGTCACCTCCCGGTCCCCGACGGAGGTCACCCCGACCAGCTCGTCCCCGTCGAACACCCCCACCGTCCGCGTCCCGGCGAGCTGCAGGACCAACCGCTCCCGCATCGCGCCGACGTCGTCGACGGACAGGAACGCGTCCCGCACCAAGGCGGCCTGCGCGTCGAGGTCGGCGTCGGTCAGCTCCCGCATGCTGTGCTCGATCACACACGCTGTCTACGCCGCGGAACACGGCTGTGCCACCGAATAAAAAAGGGCGGCGCGCGAGCGCCGCCTTGTCGGGCTGACAGGATTTGAACCTGCGACCCTCCGCTCCCAAAGCGGATGCGCTACCAAGCTGCGCCACAGCCCGGGGTCTTCCCGATCAGCGTAGCGGTAGGCGCTAAGCTGTTTCCCGTGCCGGTCGACCACCGGCGCACGCGGGCGTAGCTCAATGGTAGAGCCCTAGTCTTCCAAACTAGCTACGCGGGTTCGATTCCCGTCGCCCGCTCGTCGCGAACCCGCGGGGCAACCCCGCGGGTTTCGTCGTCTTGGGCCGGGCGGGGTCCTGAACCGGCCGTTCGTGTGGAGGCGAGTGTCGCTCACCACAGCCAGGCGGGTGAAACCCCTTAAGAGTTGCGGTCTTTACCGTGAACGCCGTGGTGGGCGCCGATGGGTTTCGGTAGACCGGGTGGCATGTCGCGCAATGCTGTTGCCGAGGTGTGCCGCGCCGTCGTCGAGTTGAGCGGCGTGGTGGTGGATGACGCTGGGCTGGTGCTCATGGTGCGCCGCGGGGAGTGCTCGAGCTGCCAGCGGGGCCGTTGCTCGTCGGGGAGGCGGCGGCGGACGGGGTGGTGCGGGTCGTGGCCGAGGCGACCGGGGTCGTGGTCGAGGTGTGCGACCTCGTCGGGGTGTCCAGTTCGCCGGGGTTCGGGGTGTGCTTCCGGGCGCGGCCGGTGGGCGGGGACATCCGGGAGGACGCGGAGTGGGTGGAGCCGGAAGGGCTGGCCGCGCTGCCGGTCGGCCGGGAGGACCGGCTGCGCGTCGAGCACGTCCTGACCGAGCGGGCCGCCTACTTCGGGTGACCGTGACGCCCCCGCGCGTCAGCGGGGGCGCCCGGCGCTCAGCAGTCCCGCAGCTCCGGGGACTGGTTCAGCAGCTGGCCCCGCGGGCTGATGAACGCGCGGTAGCGGTCGCTGTCCACCGACGCCGGGACGAACGCCGCGACGCGGTGGCAGTTCTGGAACGCCAGCTTCACCCCGAAGTGGCGCTCGAGGCCGCCGCGGATGGCGTCCGACGCCAGGGCGCGCAGGAGCTGGCCGCGCTCGGCCTCGCTGGGCGGCGGGACCTCGTGGTCGGCGAAGCCGTCCGCGCTGTCCGGCGCCGCGGTCGCGACCCGGGAGACGACCTCCCACGCGTACGGCAGCGACGCGCGGACGCAGTCGACGAAGTCGGCGTCGTCCACGGGACCGCGCTCGGCGCGGGCGAGCAGGTCGGCGGGCACATCGAGAGACATCGCATCCTCCATTGGGCTCCGGTCGAATCCCTGCCTACCGGGCGCGTCGAACGGTGATCAACCCTCGCCACCGGAATGGTCGAAAGCTGTCCCAAACAGTTGCGCGCCGCCCCGGGACGCCGGTAGTCCGCGAGGTGTGATCATCGGAGCCTTCCTGCTCGCGCCCCGCTTCCCCGGCCAGACCGACCGCGCCGCGCTCGACCGGGCGCTGGCCGCCGTCGACGCCGCCGAGCGGGTCGGGCTCGACGAGGTGTGGATCGCCGAGCACCACTTCATGCCCTACGGCGCGTGCCCCGACGCCGCGACCTTCGCCGCGCTCGCCCTCGGCCGCACCCGGCGCATCGCGGTCGGCACCGCGGTCAGCGTGCTCAGCACCGCCCACCCCGTGGCCCTGGCCGAGCGGGCCCTGCTGCTCGACAACCTCTCCGGCGGCCGGTTCCACCTCGGCGTCGGCCGCGGCGGGCCGTGGGTCGACCTGGAGGTCTTCGGCACCGGCCTGGACCGCTACGAGCACGGCTTCCCCGACGCCCTCGCCCTGCTCCTGCGCGCCATGACCGGCCCGACCGTCGACGGCACCGCCCGGTTCCCGTTCCGCGAGGTCCCCGTCGTGCCCGCCCCCGCGACCCGCCCGCACCCGCCGGTCGCCGTCGCCGCCACGTCCGCCGCGACCGTCGAGCTGGCCGCGCGCCACGGGCTGCCGCTGCTGCTGGGCATGCACGTCGGCGACGAGGACAAGCGCGCCATGGTCGACCACTACCGCGCCTCGGGCGGCCCCGCCGACGCCGAGCACGTCTCCGCCGTCCTCGCCCACGTCGCGGGCAGCCGCGCCGAGGCGGTCGCGCAGGTCATGGCCGCCGCGCCCGGCTGGCTGCGCGACGGCCTCGCCGCGCACACCCCGGTCGACGACCGCCCCGGACCCGCCCGCGACCCGCACGCGTACGCCCAACTCCTGTGCGACCTGCACCCGGTCGGCGACTTCGACTACTGCGCCGACCGGATCGCCCGCTCCGCGGCCCGCACCGGGGCCACCCGGGTCGCCGCCATGGTCGAGGCCACCGGCGACCCGGCGCACACGCTCCGCACCGTCGCCGCGCTCGGCGCGCTGCGGCGCGCGGTGTCCGCGCCACCCGCCGCGTCCGACCTGGGCAAGCTCGCCTAGACTCGGACGTCGATCCCGGCGGCCAGGTGCGCCGCGGGCAGTACCCCCAGTCAGTCGCAAGGAGACCACGTTGAAGAGCACCGTCGAGCAGCTGAGCCCGACGCGGGTACGCATCAACGTCGAGGTGCCGTTCGACGAGCTCAAGCCCAACTTCGACCGCGCATACCGCAAGCTCGCGGGCCAGATCCGCATCCCCGGCTTCCGGCCGGGCAAGGCCCCCGCCCGGGTCATCGAGTCCCGCGTGGGCCGCGCGCCCATCCTGGACGAGGTGGTCAACGAGGCCATCCCGGCCAAGTACATGGAGGCGCTGACGGCGGGCCAGATCAAGGCCCTCGGCCAGCCCGACATCGAGCTGACCAAGCTGGAGGACGGCGCCAGCCTGGAGTTCACCGCCGAGGTCGACGTCCGCCCCGAGATCGACGTCCCGGCCTACGACGGCTTCGCCGTGACCGTGGACGACGTCGAGGTCACCGACGCCGAGGTCGACGAGCAGCTCGACGAGCTGCGCGCCCGGTTCGGCACCCTGACCGGCGCGGACCGCCCGGTGGAGACCGGCGACTTCGTCTCCATCGACCTGTCGGCCACCGTCGACGGCGCCGAGGTCGAGGACGCCAAGACCTCCGGGCTGAGCTACGAGGTCGGCACCGGCCAGCTCATCGAGGGCATCGACGAGGCCCTGGTGGGCCTGTCCGCGGGCGAGTCCGCGACCTTCACCACCCAGCTCGTCGCCGGTGAGCACGCGGGCAAGGACGCCGAGGTCAGCGTGACCGTGCAGACGGTCAAGGTGCGCGAGCTGCCCGAGCCGGACGACGAGTTCGCCCAGCTCGCCAGCGAGTTCGACACCATCGACGAGCTGCGCGCCGACCTGCGCGAGCGCCTCGGCCGGGTCAAGAAGATGCAGCAGGGCGTGCAGGCGCGGGACAAGGTCCTCGAGGCCCTGCTCGAGGCCGTCGACGTGCCGCTGCCGGAGAAGGTCGTGCAGGCCGAGGTGGAGAACCGCCACCACGACGCCGTGCACTCGTTCGACCACGACGACGCGAAGCTGACCGAGTTCCTGGAGTCCCAGGGCCGCAGCCGCGAGGAGTTCGACACCGAGCTGCGCACGGACGCGGAGAAGTCGGTGAAGACCCAGCTCGTGCTCGACGCGATCGCCGAGTCCGAGCAGGTCCAGGTCAACGACGCCGAGCTGACCGAGCGGATCATCTACCAGGCGCAGCGCTTCGGGGTCAGCCCCGACGAGTACGTCCAGCGGGCCCAGCAGTCCGGCCAGCTCGGCGCCATCTTCGCCGACGTGCGCCGCGGCAAGGCGCTGGCCGCCGTCGTCCGCGAGGCGAAGGTGAGCACCGAGGACGGCGCCGAGGTCGACCTGTCCGAGCTGTTCGGCAAGCCCGCGGATGAGGCGCCTGCCGAATGAGTGGGAGCGTCCTTTGACGCTGTGAGCGAAAGTGGGCGGTGTCGGGCAGTCGGCGCCGCCCGCCTTCGTTACTGTCGAGCGCGAGATCCTCGATTGACGGGCTCAAGAACTTGGGAGAAGGCAGGCACACGTGACGCAGCACCCCTCGCCCCACGCGCGGTCCGCGACCGCGGGCTCAACCTCAACGACTCGGTCTACGAGCGGCTGCTCCGCGAGCGCATCGTCTTCCTCGGCTCCGAGGTCGACGACGACATCGCCAACCGGATCACCGCGCAGCTGCTGCTGCTCGCGGCGGAGGACCCGGAGAAGGACATCACCTTCTACATCAACTCCCCGGGCGGCTCGGTCACGGCGGGCATGGCCATCTACGACACGATGCAGCTCATCGAGCCCGACGTGGCCACCTGGGGCCTCGGCCTGGCGGCGTCCATGGGCCAGTTCCTGCTCGCCTCCGGCACCCCCGGCAAGCGCTACGCCCTGCCGCACACCCGCGTGATGATGCACCAGCCGTCGGCGGGCATCGGCGGCACCGCGTCGGACATCGCCATCCGCGCCGAGGTCTACGCGAAGTGGAAGTACGAGATGGCGGTCATCACCGCCGAGCAGACCGGGCAGACGGTGGAGAAGGTGACCGCGGACGCCGACCGCGACCGCTGGTTCACCGCCGAGGAGGCCAAGGACTACGGCTTCGTCGACCACGTCGTGTCCCGCGTCGGCCGCACCGCGAACTGATTAGGAGCATCGCCGTGAGCAACCTCCAGTCCCGCTACGTGCTCCCGTCGTTCGTGGAGCGCACCAGCTACGGGGTCAAGGAGTCGAACCCGTACAACAAGCTGTTCGAGGAGCGCATCATCTTCGTCGGCGTCCAGATCGACGACGCCTCCGCGAACGACGTGATGGCCCAGCTCATCTACCTCGAGTCGGCCGACCCGGACCGCGACATCACGATGTACATCAACTCGCCGGGTGGCTCGTTCACCTCGCTGATGGCCATCTACGACACGATGCAGTACGTGCGGCCCGACATCCAGACGTTCTGCCTGGGCCAGGCCGCCTCCGCCGCCGCGGTGCTGCTGTCGGCCGGTACCCCCGGCAAGCGCATGGCCCTGCCCAACGCCCGCGTGCTGATCCACCAGCCCGCGACCGAGGGCACCTACGGCCAGGTCTCCGACCTGGAGATCCAGGCCGCGGAGATCCAGCGCGTGCGCCGCCAGATGGAGGCCATCCTGGCCCGCCACACCGGCCGCGACGAGGAGCGGGTCCGCTCCGACATCGAGCGCGACAAGATCCTCACGGCGGCCGAGGCGGTGGAGTACGGCATCATCGACGAGGTGCTGCCCTACCGCAAGCTGTCGAAGTAGCGCCTGCCCGGCGCGGCTGAAAACCGCACGAAAGCGACCGACACGCCGGGCGTGGAGGGCCTATCGTGGGGGTCCAGAGCAATTCGGCCGCGTCGGGGTACAGGTTCTCCCGCTAAGCGGGGGTAGGCAGGTACCGTCGAAGGCAACGGACGCGACCGGCCCGGTGCGTTGACGCGCACCAGGTGTCACCGGGGCGGTGCGGACGGTCGGACAGCCAGGTGCGCCCCCGGCGCACCGGAGGGGACAGAGGTCAGCGACCATGGCACGAATCGGTGATGGCGGAGACCTGCTCAAATGCTCTTTCTGCGGGAAGAGCCAGAAGCAGGTGAAGAAGCTCATCGCCGGCCCCGGCGTCTACATCTGCGACGAGTGCATCGACCTCTGCAACGAGATCATCGAGGAAGAGCTGGCCGAGGCGGGCGACGTCAAGCTCGACGAGCTGCCCAAGCCGCTGGAGATCCACGAGTTCCTCGACCAGTACGTGATCGGGCAGAACGACGCGAAGCGCTCGCTGGCGGTCGCGGTCTACAACCACTACAAGCGCATCCAGGCGGGCGAGCGCGCCCGGCCGGAGGGGCGCGAGGGCCGTGGTGAGGAGACCGTCGAGCTGGCGAAGTCCAACATCCTGATGCTGGGTCCGACCGGCTGCGGCAAGACCTACCTGGCCCAGACGCTGGCCAAGCTGCTCAACGTGCCCTTCGCCATCGCCGACGCCACCGCCCTCACCGAGGCGGGCTACGTCGGCGAGGACGTCGAGAACATCCTGCTCAAGCTGATCCAGGCCGCCGACTACGACGTCAAGCGCGCCGAGACCGGCATCATCTACATCGACGAGGTCGACAAGATCGCCCGCAAGAGCGAGAACCCGTCGATCACCCGCGACGTGTCCGGCGAGGGCGTGCAGCAGGCGCTGCTGAAGATCCTCGAGGGCACCACGGCGTCGGTGCCGCCGCAGGGCGGGCGCAAGCACCCCCACCAGGAGTTCATCCAGATCGACACGACGAACGTGCTGTTCATCGTGGCGGGCGCCTTCGCCGGTCTGGAGAAGATCATCCAGGACCGGGTCGGCAAGCGCGGCCTCGGCTTCGGCGCGGAGATCCGCTCCAAGGTCGACACCGACTCCGCGGCCATCTTCGCCGAGACGATGCCCGAGGACCTGATCAAGTTCGGGCTCATCCCGGAGTTCATCGGCCGCCTCCCGGTCGTGGCCAGCGTGACGAACCTGGACAAGACCTCGCTCGTGCGCATCCTCAACGAGCCCCGCAACGCCCTGGTGAAGCAGTACAAGAAGCTGTTCGAGATGGACGGCGTCGAACTGGAGTTCACCGACACCGCGATGGAGGCCGTCGCCGACCAGGCGATCCTGCGCGGCACCGGCGCCCGAGGCCTGCGCGCGATCATGGAGGAGGTCCTCCAGTCGGTGATGTACGACATCCCGTCCCGCACGGACGTCGCGAAGGTCGTCATCACCGAGCAGACGGTCCGCGAGAACGTGAACCCGACGATCGTGTCCCGGGCCCCGACCCGCCGCGAGCGCCGCGAGAAGTCCGCCTAGACCGCCGCGGCGAGGAAGGCGAGCACGTCGGGCACCATCCGGTCGAAGAACCGGCCGTCGTGCGCGCCCGGGCCGATGTACCCGATCCGGGGTTCGCCTTCGCGATGAACTCCCGGGTCCCGGCGGCGAACGGGTCCTGCGCCCCGCACCACACGGCCACGGGCGTGCCCCCGAGCGCCGCGACGTTGTTGCGGGGGTCGAGCCCGGCCCACTCCCGCTCGTCGGCGAACGCGTTCCGCTTGCGCATCTCGGCCCAGGTCATCAGCCCGGGCGAGATCGCGGCGGCGGCCTCGACGGGCTGCCCGCGCTCGGCGCGCCTGCGGGCGTAGAGCAGGGCGCCGAACCCGCCCATGGAGACGCCCGCCGCGGCGAACACGCGGCCGAGGTGGCGGGCCTTGAGCCAGTGCGGGAGTTCGTCGATGAGCATCCCCATCGGGTCGTCCCCGGGGTGGTTCTCGTGCCAGTAGTTGTCCCCGCCGTCCACTGACACCAGCGCGAACGGCTTGACCTGCTCGTGCGCGACCTGCCGGACGAGGAGGTCGGGCAGCGGTCCGGGGACGGCGCTGGCGGCGCTCCCGCGCAGCCCGTGCAGGAACAGGCACACGGGCATGTCCTTGATCGGCAGCTCGGTGGGCAGCACCGTCACCAGCGCCACCTCCCGCCCGCGCGCCCGCGACCACACCCGCTCGCCGCGCACCACGGGCTGCGGCACCCGCTGCCCCGCGACCCCGAACGTCCGCGCGATGGGCACGGTCCCGGTCACCACCCCGGCGATCCCGCCGACGGCGGTGGCGGCCCCGGCGAGCAGCACGGCCCGTCGGCTCACCCCTGCGCGCGCGGTCCCGGGAATCGGTGCCTCCGCCCCTGGTGGTCTGGTCTCCACCGGAGGGGTGCCCGCGACGGCGGCGATGATGCCGGTGTCGGCGAGGTCGGGTCTGGCCGGTTCCGGCTCCCGCGTGTCCCCCATGGCCCCTCCGCGCTCCCTGGTGTGCTGTTTCCGGTGTACCGGAAGCAGAGCGATCCGGTTGGGCTTCGTTCACTCCATCGGGGACGGCGGGGGTGGCGTTTCAGACGGCGCCTGCGTCGCGGAGGGTGGTCGGGGAGTGACCGAGCCAGGTGAGGATGGCGTCGGTGTGGGCGCCCGCGGCGGGGACGGGGGCGGGGGTCCAGTCCCAGGTGTCGGCGTCGACGGGGGTTGGAGCATGGGCGCGGTGCCGCCGGGGACCGGTACCGCCTGCCAGCGGTCGCGGGCGGCCAGCTGGGGGTGGGTGCGCAGGTCGGCGACCTCGCGCGTGCGGGCGGCGGGGACGTCGGCGGCGTCGAGGGCCGTCAGCGCGGCGTCGGCGTCGCGGGAGTCGAAGTACGGCTGGAGTTCGGCGTGGACCTCGGCGCGGTGGGTCACGCGCTCGGTGACCGTGGGGTACTTGTCGGCGAGGTCGGGGCGGCCCGCCAGGGCGCAGAGGCGTCGCCACTGGCCGTCGTTCTGCACGGCCAGGTGGACCGCGCCGGTCTTGCACGCGACCGGGCCGTAGGGGGCGATCGTCGGGTGGTGGGCGCCTTCGCGCGCCGGGTTCGTGCCGGTGCCGAGGGCGTAGAGGAGGGGCTGGTGCATCCACTCCGCCAGGGCTTCCATCAGCGTCAGGCGGAGGGTCGTGCCCTCGCCGGTGCGGTGGCGGCGGAGCAGGGCGGCGAGGATCGCGGCGTGGAGCTGGACGCCCGCGGCGATGTCGGCGACCGAGATGCCCGCCCGCGCCATCGACGGACCCGTGCCGGTCGCGGCGATCAGGCCCGTCTCGGACTGGACCAGGGCGTCGAACGCCTTGCGGTCCCGGTACGGGCCGCCGTCCCCGTAGGACGACAGCTCCGCCACCACCAGCGCCGGGTGCCGGGCGCGCAGCGTGTCGGCCGACAGGTCCAGCCTGCGGGCCGCGCCGGGGGACAGGTTGCACGTCACCACGTCCGCCCGGGCCACCAGGTCCCGGACCACCGCGGCCCCGAGCGGGTGCTTGAGGTCGATCGCCAGCGACTCCTTGCCGACGTTCGTCCACGCGAAGTAGCTCGACACCTCGCCGCACGCCGGGTCGTAGTGGCGGGCGAAGTCGCCGCCGTCCGGGCGCTCCACCTTGATCACCCGCGCGCCGAGGTCGGCCAGCAGGCGGGTCGCGTACGGCACGGCGACGGCCTGTTCGAGGCTGACCACCAGCACCCCGTCGAGCGGCCTCACGCGACCCGCTCCGGTCGGGTGTAGACGTTCATCGACGACCCGCGCAGGAACCCCACCAGCGTGATCCCCTGCTCCTCGGCCAATTCCACGGCCAGCGACGACGGCGCGGACACCGCGGCCAGCACCGGCACGCCCGCCATCGCGGCCTTCTGCGCCAGCTCGAACGACGCCCGCCCGGACACCACCAGGACGGTCCCCGCCAGCGGCACGAGGTCCCGCAGCAGCGCCCACCCGAGCACCTTGTCGACCGCGTTGTGCCGCCCGACGTCCTCGCGCACCACCAGCGCCTCGCCGGTCGCGGTGAACAGGCCCGCGGCGTGCAGGCCGCCGGTCGCGTCGAACACCTTCTGCGCGGCGCGCAGCGCGTCCGGCAGCCGGGTCAGGACCGAGGCGGGCACGGCGACGCCGTCCGCCGCGGGCGAGTACCGGGTGCGCAGCTTGACCGCGTCGAGCGCCGCCTTCCCGCACACCCCGCACGACGAGGTCGTGTAGAAGTTGCGCTCCACCCCCACCGACGGCGCCGCGACCCCGGGCGCCAACGCCACGTCCAGCACGTTGTACGTGTTGCGCCCGGACTCGTCGACACCGTCGCAGTAGCGGGCCAGGGCGACGTCGGCGCGGTCCGCGATGACGCCCTCGGTCAGCAGGAAGCCGTGCGCGAGCTCGACGTCCGCGCCCGGGGTGCGCATGGTCACCGCCAGGGGCGCCCCCGACGCGCAGCTCCAGCGGTTCCTCCGCGGCCAGCGCGTCGGGCACGCGGGTGCGCCCGCCCGCGTCCACGCGCAGCACCGGCCTGCGCACCGTCACCCGTCCCATGGCCCCCAGCGTACGGTCGCCGCCCCGGGTGGGACGGCGACCGCCGGTGCTACAGGCGCTGCCAGAGCGCCGGGGTGTTGGGCGGCTCCCAGCCGGGCTGGGAGGTGTGCGGCTGGATGACCCGGTACGACGCCCCGCCGTAGGTGACCTGCGCGCCGGAGCCGTAGTAGGTGTACGGCGCCCACGTCCCGCCCGGCGGCACCGACGTCGTGGTCGTCGGGTCGGTGGGCCGGGTCGTGGTGGTGGTCGTCGGACCGGTGTTGGTCGTCACCAGCCGCAGGCCGTAGACCTGGAGGATCTCCAGGACCGGCTGGAAGTAGATCGTGCCGCCGGTCTGGCAGTTGCCGGACCCGCCGGAGGTGACGCCCTGCGCCTGGTCGCCGGTCAGCCAGGACCCGCCCGAGTCGCCGGGCTCGGCGCACGCGTTGGTGCGGACCAGGCCGGTGATGGTGCCCTCGGGGTAGGTGACCGACGCGTTCTTCTGCTGGATGGTGCCGCAGCGCCAGCCGGTGGTGGAGCCGGAGCGGCAGACCGACGCCCCGACGGGCGCCTCCTGCGAGCCCGCGACGGGCACGGTGCCGGGGTAGCGGTTGACCAGCGGGCGCGGGGTGTTGCCCGCGTCGACGCGGACCCAGGCGTAGTCGTTGCCGGGGAAGCTCGACCCCTGGACCGTCCCGCTGGGGTTCGACGTGCGGGTGCCGGAGCGCCCGCAGTGGCCCGCGGTGACGAACCCGCCCTCGACGGCGAAGCCGATCGAGCAGCGGCCCGCGCCGAAGGTGTAGGCGTTGCCGCCGATGACGTCGATCATCGGCCGCGGGTCCTCGGTGCTGGCCTCGAACGCGACCGCGTCGCCGCGCAGGCCCGCCTTCGCCGCCCACGCGCGGGCCGCGCCCTCGCCGCCCGCCCGGGTGAGCACGACGACCCGGTTCGACCGGACGTCGACGTACCAGCCGGGGACCGCCTTCGGGGCGCCCGCGGCGCTCACGTCGAGCTCGCTCTTCAACGAGTCCAAAGTGGATGAGCTGTGCCGGACGGTCGTGGCGACCGCGCCGTGCGCGGTGACCGCCTCGGCCAGCGCGGGATCGGTGACGGCGACGGTCAGCGTGGTGCCCGCGTCGTCCAGCCAGGACCCGCCGTACGCCGCGCCCAGCCGGGACCTGAGCGCGGCGTCCGTGCGGCCCGCCACCTTCTCGATGGCCAGCCGTTCTCGGGCCTGGGCGGGGGAGATGCCCAGGTCTCGGGCCATGGCGGTGACCATGGCAGGGTCTTCGGCGGCGGCGGGTTGGCTCAGGCTCAAGGCCGTCACCAGCCCGGCCGCCGTGACCGCCGCGGTGGCGACGGCGAGGAATTTGCGGTTCATGGTCCGCTCCTTGCGTGCAGGGTGTACCCGCACGGTAGGCGGCGGATCACGCCGATTGGTACATACCAATCCGGCATAGCGTCCGGGGTGGTCCGGGCGCCCCTGCGCGGCGCCCGGACCACCGGGGAGGGCAGCTAGATCCGCTGCCAGAGCGCCGGGGTGTTCGGCGGTTCCCAGCCGGGCTGCGAGGTGTGCGCCTGGAGCGCCCGGTAGGTCGCGCCGCTGTAGGTGACCTGCGCGCCCACCGCGTACGCGGTGTACGGCGCCCACGTGCCGCCGCCGGGCGGGTTCGTGGTGGTCGTGGTCGGGCCGGTCGGCTGCGTCGTGCTGGTCGGCGGGTTGCCCGAGGTCAGCAGGCGCAGGTTGTAGACCTGCAGGATCTCCAGCAGCGGCTGGAAGTAGAACGTGCCGCCGGAGGTGCAGTTGCCGGACCCGCCGGAGGTCACGCCCTGGGCCTGGTCACCGGCCAGCCACGAGCCGCCGGAGTCGCCCGGCTGCGCGCACGCGCTGGTGCGGGTCAGGCCGGTCACCGAGCCCTGCGGGTAGTTCACCGTGGCGTTCTTCTGCTGGATGGTGCCGCAGCGCCAGCCGGTGGTCGCGCCGGAGCGGCACACGGACGCGCCGACCGGCGCCTCCTGCGAGCCCGCGACCGGGACCGTGCCGGGGTAGCGGTTGACCAGCGCGCGTGGGGTGTTGCCCGCGTCGACCCGGACCCAGCCGTAGTCGTTGCCGGGGAAGCTGGAGCCCGCGACCACGCCGCTCGGGTTGGACGTGCGGGTGCCCGCGCTGCCGCAGTGGCCCGCGGTGACGAACCCGCCCTCGACCGAGAAGCCGACCGAGCACCGGCTGCTGCCGAAGCTGTAGCTGTTGCCGCCGATGACGTCGATGTAGGGCTTCGGGTCCTCGGCGCTGGTCGCGACCCGGACGCCGGAGCCCGCCCAGGCGCGGGCCGCGGCCTCGCCGCCGGGGTTGGCCAGCACTACCACCTCGTTGGTCGTGACATCGACGTACCAGCCCGGGACGGACTCCGGCGCGCCCGCGGCCTTGGCGTCCAGCTTGGCCTTGGTCGCGTCGAGCTGCGCGGCGCTGCGGGACACCGTCTTCGGCACCGCGCCGAGCGCGCGGACCTTCTCCGCGTGCCCGGCGTCGGTGACCGCGACGGTCAGCGTCGTGCCGGTGGCGTCCATCCACGCGCCGCCGTACCCCGCGCCCAGCAGGGACTTCAGCGCGGCGTCGGTGCGGGCGGCGGTCGCCTCGGTGGCGAGCCTGCGCTGCGCCTGCTCGGGGCTGATGCGCAGGTCGCGGGACAGGGCGGCGAGGATCGCCGACCGGGTGTCGTCGACGGTCGGGGCGGTCTGCCCCGCCGTCGCTGACGGCGTCAGGGCGATGGCGGTCGCCAGGCCCGCTGCCGTGATGGCCGCTGTCGCGGCCGCGATGTGCTTGCGATTCATTTCCGCTCTCTCCTCGAGGGCGTGCAGGGGGAATCCCCGCCACCGTATGAGCCCGATCACCCGGATTGGTACATACCAATCAGGTCATACCGCCCGGCGTGGCAAGGTGAGGGGATGGACAACTCCTCCGCTCCCGGCGGCGCGGTGCCCCGCCGCCGCGTGCTCGTGACCGGCGCGTCCGGCGGTATCGGCGCCGCGGTGGCGCACGCCTTCGCCGAGCTGGGCGACCGCGTCGCCGTGCACTGCAACTCCGGGCGCGACGCCGCGCTCAAGGTCCTCGGGGAACTGCGCGGCGACGGCCACGCGCTCGTCCAGGGCGACCTGGTCACCTCGGCCGACCGGATCGTCCAGGACACAGTGGACGCTCTCGGCGGGGTCGACGTGCTGGTCAACAACGCCGCCGCGCAACTCCCAGCGCACCCGGTCTCGGTGTCCTATGCGGACTGGCAGGCGGCGTGGCGGGCCACGTTCGACGTCAACGTGTTCGGCGCCGCGAACGTCACCCACCAGGTGGCGGCGCGCATGGTCGAGCAGGGCACCGGCGGGCGGATCGTCAACGTCGGCTCGCGCGGCGCGTTCCGCGGCGAGCCCGAGCACCCGGCGTACGGGGCGAGCAAGGCCGCCCTGCACGCCATGGGCCAGTCGCTCGCGGTGTCGCTGGCCAAGCACCGGATCGCGGTGACCACTGTCGCGCCCGGGTTCGTCCGCACCGATCGGGTGGAGGACCGGCTGGCGGGCGAGTCCGGGAAGGCCATCGCCGCGCAGAGCCCGTTCGAGCGGGTCGCGCTGCCCAGCGAGGTCGCGGCCGCGGTGGTGTACCTCGCCTCGCGCCAGGCGATGTGGGCCTCGGGCGCGATCCTCGACCTCAACGGTGCTTCCTACCTGCGGACCTGACACCTAAGGTCGGGTCAATGACGTATGACGCGATCGTCGTCGGCGGCGGGCACAACGGACTCGTGGCCGCCGCCTACCTCGCCCGCGCCGGGCGGTCCGTGCTGGTGCTGGAGCGCCTGCCGAGGACCGGGGCGCGGCGGTCAGCGCGAGCCCGTTCCCCGGGGTCCGGCTGTCCCGCTACTCCTACCTGGTCAGCCTGCTGCCCGACCGCGTCGTCCAGGACCTCGGCCTGCGGCTGGACCTGCGCTCCCGCCCGGTGTCGTCGTACACCCCGTACGTGCGCGACGGTGTGCCCGGCGGGCTGCTCGTCGAGCGCGACCCCGGCCCCGCGACCGAGGCGTCCTTCCGCGCGCTGACCGGCTCCGACGCCGAGTACGCCCGCTGGCGCGAGTTCTACGCGGAAGTCGACGCCCTGGCGAAAGCGCTTGCGCCCACCCTGCTCGAACCGCTTCCGTCCCGCTCCGAGGTGCGCGACCTCGTCGGCGGGCGCACCTGGGCGCGGTTCTTCGAGCAGCCCCTCGGCGAGACCGTGGTGGAGTCCTTCGCCGACGACCTCGTGCGCGGCGTCGTCGCCACCGACGGCCTGATCGGCACGTTCACGTCGCTGTTCGACGCGGGCCTGGCCGCCAACCGCTGCTTCCTCTACCACGTCATCGGCAACGGCACCGGCGAGTGGCGCGTCCCGGTCGGCGGCATGGGCGCGGTCACCGCGAACTGCTCCGCGCCGCCCTCGACGCGGGAGCGGAAGTGCTGACCGACGCCGAGGTGACCCGCGTGGACGCCGACGGCACCACCGCCGAAGTCGTCTACCGCCACGGCGACACCGAGCACGTCGTCGGCGCGCGGCACGTCCTCGCGGGCGTCGCCCCGCGGTGCTGGACCGCCTGCGCGGCCGTGAACCGTCAACCGCGCCCGTCGGCGCGCAGCTCAAGGTGAACGTCCTGCTGGACCGCCTGCCGCGGCTGCGCTCCGGGCTCGACCCCCGGGTCGCGTTCGCGGGCACCTTCCACCTCGACGAGTCCTTCGACGAGCTGGAGCGCGCGTTCTGGTCCGCCGCCGCGGGCGCCGTGCCGCCGCGCCCGCCGGGGGACGTACTGCCACACGCTGACCGATCCGTCCATCGTGGACGGTGACCGGCACACGCTGACCCTGTTCGGCCTGCACCTGCCGGTCTCCCTGTTCACCGACGGCGTCAGCGAAGAACTGGTGGCCCGCTACACCGCGGGCTTCGACCGCCACCTCGCCGACCCGCTGATGGACTGCGTCGCCCGCGACCCCGGCGGCAACCCGTGCGTCGAGGTCAAAACGCCCCTGGACATCGAAGCGGAACTGGCGATGCCGGGCGGAAACATCTTCCACGGCGACCTGTCGTGGCCTTTCGGGGAGGGCTGGGGAGTGGAAACCGACACACCGAACCTGCTGATCTGCGGCAGCGGCACAACCCGAGGCGGCGGCGTCAGCGGCATCGGCGGCCACAACGCCGCGATGGCGGTGCTGACCGCATGAGCGAACCGACCCGCATGAGCCTGCCCGCCCGCATCGCGCTCATCTACCTCGCGCTGGTCTACACCGTGTACCTGCTGGTCATCGTGGTGATGGCCGTCGACGAACCCATCGGCGCGTCGTTCATGCCGATCTGGGCCTTCCTCGCCGCACTGCCCGGGTCGGCGCTGGTCATGCCGCTGGGCGACTCCGCCGGACCCGCGGTCGCCATCATCGGACTGGTGCTCGTGCCGCCCGCGCAGGCCCTGGTCATCTACTGGATCGCCCGGGCGGTCGACCGCGGGCGGCGGTCGACCGGCTGATCCCGGGCGTGCTCAGCCGAGGGTGGCCTTGACCTCCGCCAGGCTGGGGTTGGTCAGCGCCTTGCCGTTCGGGAAGTGCAGCGTCGGGACGGTCTGGTTGCCGCCGTTGACGCTCATGACGAAGTCGGCCGCCGACGGGTCCTGCTCGATGTCGACCTCGACGTACTCGATGCCCTCGCGGTCGAGGAGGGTCTTGAGCCTGCGGCAGTAGCCGCACCAGGTGGTCGAGTACATGGTGAGGGTGGCGGGCGCGGACATCGGGCTCCTCCGTCGTCGGGTCGGTACGGGTATCAACGCATACCAGGCCCGGCTGATGCCCCGGCGTCCGTGCGCTGCTGGTCACACCGGTTCGAGGCGCACGATGAGAGATTTCGACGTCGGCGTCCCGGACTCCGCGGCGACCGAGTCCAGCGGGACCAGGGCGTTGGCCTCCGGGAAGTACGCCGCGGCGCAGCCCCGCGCGGTCGGGTAGCCGACCACCCGGAACCGCTCGGCCCGCCGCTCGCGGTCGGCCCACTCGCTGACCAGGTCCACCACCGACCCGTCGGCGACGCCGAGGTCGCGCAGGTCGTCGGGGTTGACGAACACGACGCGCCTGCCGTCCTTGATGCCGCGGTAGCGGTCGTCCATGCCGTAGATCGTGGTGTTGTACTGGTCGTGGCTGCGCAGGGTCTGGAGCAGCAGCCGCCCGGCTGGCACCTCCAGCACGGTCAGCTCGTTCGCGGTGAACCGCGCCTTGCCCGACACCGTGCCGCGGAACTCGCGCGCGTCGCGGGGCGCGTGGGGGAGGACGAAGCCGTCGGGGGTGCGGACGCGGGAGTTGTAATCGGCGCAGCCGGGCACGACGCGGGAGATGCGGTCGCGGATGCGGTCGTAATCGCTGATGAACTCCGCCCACGGCACCGGGTGGTCGGGGCCGAGCAGCGCCTCCGCGAGCCCGCAGATGATCGCGACCTCGGACCGCAGGTGCGGGCTGGCCGGGTCGAGCCTGCCGCGCGAGCGGTGCACGACCGACATCGAGTCCTCGACGGTGACGAACTGGTCGCCGCCCGCCTGCGCGTCGCGCTCGGTGCGGCCGAGCGTCGGCAGGATCAGCGCGGTCCGGCCGGGGACGACGTGCGAGCGGTTGAGCTTGGTCGACACCTGCACGGTCAGCGCGCACGACCGCAGCGCGGCCTCGGTGACCTCGGTGTCCGGGGTGGCGGCGGCGAAGTTGCCGCCCACCGCCATGAACACCGACGCCTTCCCGTCGCGCATGGCGCGGATGGCGGAGACGGTGTCGTGCCCGTGCGCGCGGGGGACCGGCACGCCGAACTCGGCCTCCAGCGCGGCGAGGAACGTCTCGGGCATCTTCTCCCAGATGCCCATGGTCCGGTCGCCCTGCACGTTCGAGTGCCCGCGCACCGGGCACAGCCCCGCGCCGGGCTTGCCGATCATGCCGCGGGCGAGCACCACGTTGGCGATCTCGCGGATCGTCGCGACGGCGTGCTTGTGCTGGGTCAGCCCCATCGCCCAGCAGACGATCATGCGGTCGGACCCGGCGACCAGCCGCGCGAGCGCCTCGACCTGCTCGTGCGGCAGGCCGGTGGCGGTGGCGACGGCGTCCCAGTCCAGCGCCCGGACGTGCTCGGCCCACCGGTCGAAGCCCTCGGTGGCGCTGTCGACGAACGCCCGGTCGATGACCGTGCCCGGTCGGGCGTCCTCCCAGCGCAGCAGGAGGTTGCCGACCGCCTGGAACAGCGCCTGGTCGCCGCCGAGCCGGATCTGCAGGAACTCGTCGGCCAGCTCGGTGCCGCGCCCGACCAGCCCGCGCGCGTTCTGCGGGTTCTTGAACCGCAGCAGCCCGGCCTCCGGCAGCGGGTTCACCGCGACGACCTTCGCGCCGCGCCGCTTGGCGTCCTCCAGCGCGGCCAGCATGCGCGGGTGGTTGGTGCCGGGGTTCTGCCCGACGACGACGATCAGGTCGGCCTGCTCGAAGTCGGCGAGGCTCACCGATCCCTTGCCGATGCCGGTGGTCTGCGACAGCGCCGCCCCGGACGACTCGTGGCACATGTTGCTGCAGTCGGGCAGGTTGTTGGTGCCGAAGGACCGCACGAGGAGCTGGTAGAGGAACGCGGCCTCGTTGCTGGTGCGGCCGGAGGTGTAGAAGACGGCTTCGTCCGGAGTGGACAGCTCCCGCAGGTGCTCGGCGATGAGCGCGAACGCGTTGTCCCAGCTGATCGGCGCGTAGTGGCTCGCACCCGGGCGCAACACCATCGGGTGCGTCAGCCTGCCCTGCTTGCCCAGCCAGTGGTCGGTCCGCTCGGCCAGCTCGGCGACCGGGTGCGCGGCGAAGAACGCGGGCCCGACCCGGCGCAGCGTCGCCTCCTCGGCGACCGCCTTCGCCCCGTTCTCGCAGAACTCGACCGCCTTGCGGTGCTTGCCCTGGCCCTCGGGCCACGCGCACCCCGGGCAGTCGAACCCCTCCCGCTGGTTGATGATCCGCAGCGTCCGGGCCGTCCTGACCACGCCCATCTCCGCGAACCCGTGCTGCAGGCTCGCGGCGATGCCGGGTATCCCCGCCGCGTACGTCTTGGGCTCACCGGTCGTCAGCCCGTCCTCGGTCACGTCCGCGTCGGGCGCCTCGCGCGTCATACCCCCATCCTGGGGCACCATCGATCCCGACGCGAGGAGGGTGCCGTGGCCGAGACCGATGCGCAGGCGCGGGCGGCGTGGGCGGAGGCGGCGCGCGACGGCGGCGCGCTGGGGCCCGCGCGGGAGGCGTACGAGCGGATGCAGCGGGCGTGGGAGGCCGAGCTGGCGGCCCGGGCCGAGCTGGACCGGCGATGACGCAGCTCACCGCCGCCCTGGCCCGGCTCCGCGCGCTCGGCAGGCTGCCGGGGATCGTCCGCGAGGTGCGGTCCGCGCCGCCGGGTGACCCCGAGGGCATCGCCGACCTCGCCCGCGTCTACCGGGCCTCCGGGCTCGCGCCGACCGTGTTCCCCGAGGTCGCCGACGCGTTGGAGGAGTACGCCGCGGTGCTGGCGGCGGCGCAGGCCGAGCACGCGGGGATGCGGGCGGCGTTCCGCGGCGTCCCGTTGTTCATGCGGCTGGGCGCGCTGGCCCGCCTGGCCCGCGGCTGCGTCCAGGCCCACACCGCGGCCTCCGGCGCCGCCGACCTCGCCGCCCGCCGCTTCGGCGACCTCGGCGGACGCGCCCGCATCGCCGCGGGCGTCGGGGCGGGGTTGCCCGTCGAGCAGGCCGCCGCCCTGGCGACAGCGGCGGCGGCGGGCTACGACTCCGGGGTCCTCGGCCCCCGCCTGCGCCTCGCGGGCCCCCGCCTGACCGAGCACGCCGCCCTTATCGAGCGCGCCGGGTCCGACCTGGAACGCGCGTGGCTGATCAAGGCGCTGGCCGTCGGCGAGCCCGGCCTGGCGGAGTTCGCCGACGCCATCCGCGGCAAGCCCGCCGCCTGGCTGTCCGAGCACCTGACCCTGGTCGACCGCCACGGCCCCGTCGCCCAGACCCGCCTCGGCGCCGCCGTGCGCCAGTACGAGCCCAACACCTGCGGCACGACCTGCCTGATCGTCGCCCGCGCCGAGTACGACCCCGCTACGCGCTCACCCTCACCACCGGCGACTTCGCCGCGGAGTTCACCGCCGCCCGCGCGTCCGTCCACCGCGAGACCAACCGCTGGTACCCGCGCGCCATCGGCACCTCACCGCGCGGCATGGCCACCTGGCTGACCCGCCACCTCGGCACCCACCACCGCTGGCGCCTGGTCGACGACCGCAACCCGCGCGACGTCTCCCGCGCCCTCCGCGACGTCCTCGCCGCCGTCGACGACGGCCACGCCGTCCCGGTCCTGGTCGGCGCGATAGTCCCGCGCCACTACGTCCTGGTCGTCGGCCACCACGACGGCTCGGTCCTGGTCTTCGAACCGACCGCGGGCCGCACCGTGGCCGTCCGCGACCAGGCGTTCCTGGACGGCGACCTCCAAGCCGCGCTCGGCTTCGGGCACGTCCAAGCGGTGGTGCTGCCCGGTTAGGCGGGGCAGCCGCTCTCGGCGGGCAGGTCGGCCTTCGGGTCGAAGTACGCCGCGCGCTCCTGGCGGGGGTGCGGGACGTGGGAGGCGGAGCGGTCGCGGATGGCGGGGGCGAGGAAACCCTTCTTGTACCAATCGCACGCGATGGAGTACCCGAAGCCGCCGACGTGGCCGTACCAGAGGCCCTGGCTGCCCTCGGTCCAGCGCGGGCCCTTGAGCACCATGTAGTCGACCTCGGCCCTGACCAGCACGATGACGTCCATCGGGTCGGCGACCGCCGCCGGGTCGTCGGGCTGGAAGGCGTACGCGAACAGGTAGTTCGTGTGGATGATCAGCTGGTTCGGGCCGCCCGCCTCGACCGTCATCGAGCCGGTGACCTTGGGCTCGGCGGCCAGCAGCGGGTTGTCGGGCGCGATCAGGCTGACCAGCGCCTGCGCCTGCGGCTCCAGCCCCGACCCGAACAGGGGGCGAGCTGCTTGCGGGCGTCCTCGGCGAGCAGGCCGAGGTAGCCCGCCGGGTCGTGGCCGACGAGCAGGTCGCGGTCGAGCCTGCTGGCGATGAGCGCCCGCCGGACCAGGTCGGTCGCGGCGGCGACCTCCTCGGCGGAGTACTCGCCGACCTGCATGGGCGTCGGCGCCGTGATGCCGTCCGCGCCATCGGCCCAGGTGGCGGCCGGGGTCCTGGCGAACGGCGCGGCCGGGTCGTACACCTGGCCCGCGATCGCGTCGGGCGCGGCCGGGCCGGGCTGCGCGGACGGGTGGTCGCGGTCGAACATCCCGACCCCGACGAGCAGCATGAGCACCGCGACGATCGCCACCAGCACGGTCGCGGTGACGAGCCACCGCTCCGCCTTGCGCCTGCGCGTGGCGCGCAGCATGGCGCGGACGTCGGCGCGCGCTGACTCGCGTACGCGGCTGCGCCACTCGGCGTCCTGCACCGCGGCGTGGTCGCCGTGCTCCCGATGGTCCACTGCCCCCCAAGGGCGCCCGGACGGTCGTTTCCGCCCGTTGGATGTCGTTCCTGCTCTGGTGCCCACGACATCGATGCGGCCGACCTCGGTGTTAACAGATCATCGGGGTGTCATCCCCGACCGTGCGATGAACGGCAGGCTTGCCCGGACCAACGGTCACGGGAGACCATCCGGCGACTGGAGCCGCCGCCTTCAGGAGCAGGCGTTATGGGCCGTTCGGCTGCATAGCGCCCGTCGGGCCCCCACTGCGCCGTTCGGGCGCGACCCCGCCGCCTGCCGGGTGGTGTTCGTCACGGCCCGTCGCCATCCGCACCGCGACCTGCGTGCGCGTGGCCACCCCGAGCTTGCGCAGGATGTTCTCGACGTGGGTGTCGACGGTCCGCACGGAGATCACCAGCTCGCCCGCGATGGCCCGGTTGCTCATGCCCGCCGCGACGAGATCGGCGATCTGCTGCTCGCGCGGGGTCAGCGCCGGTCCCGGCGGGCGCTCGTCGAGGGCGAGCGCGATCGCCTCGTCCAGCGACAGGTCCGCGCCCTCGCGGTGCGCCTCGGCGTACCGGTCCGCACCGAGGGCCGCGCGCGCCCGGTCCCGGGTCCGCGCGATGACCCCTCCTCCCACGCGCTGAGCTGGATCGCGACGTGGCTGCGCAGCAGCTCGTCGGCCGCCCCGACCAGGCGGGCGGCGTGCGCGGGCCGCCCCGGTGGACCGCGATGCCCGCGCACAGCCGCAGCGCGTCGCACATCGTCGGCACGTCGACCAGGTCCTGGTACCCGGTGAGGATCGCCCGGGCCAGCGCCTCAGCCTCGGCGTCCTCGCCGCGCTCGGCCAGGATCACGCCGAGGTTCCACTGCGCGATCCGCCCGTTGGTCGTGTCGCCGCGCTCGGCGGCCGTCGCCAGCACCGCCCGCAGCAGCGGCTCGGCCAGCTCCGGTCGACCGGCCGCGCAGTGCGCGTGGGCGAGCGCGCTCCGGGTGTTCAGGGCCAGCACCTCGTCGGGTTCGGGCAGGTCGGCGAGCCGGTCGAGGGTCTCGGCCAGCATCGGGACCGCCTCGGGGTCGCCGTCGCGCAGGCGCAGGACGGCCCGCGACCGCAGCACCCGGATCGCCTCGATGGTCCCGGCCAGTCCGAGGCCGGTGAGGATCGCGTCGGCCTCGTCGAGCAGCCGCAGCGGCGTCGGGTCGCCGGGGCCGAGGGGCAGCCAGACGCGGTCGCAGAGCAGTTGCGCGCGTTCCCGAGTGGGTGCGGGGTCGGCGGCGAGCAGCCGGTCCATCCACCGCGCGCCCTCGGTGGGGGCGAGGGTGCACCAGTGCGTCAGCAGCGCCGACGCCAGCCGCATCCCGGCCGCGACCTCCCCGGGTGCGCTCAGGCAGTACTCCAGCGCCGCCCGCACGTTGCCGCGCTCCCGCAGCAGTTCGGCCATGGCGGCGTTCGGCTCGCCCGCGAGGTACCGGGCGCGGAGCCGGTCGACGAGGTCGGCGTGGAAGTCGCGGTGGCGGGCGCGCAGCACCGCCGCCTCGGCGGTGTCGAGGTGCCGCAGCCCGAACTCGCGGACGGTCTCCAGCAGCGTGAACCGCCCGTCCTCCCGGCTCAGCACCGACTTCTCCACCAGCGACGCCGCCACGTCCAGCACGGACCCCGCGGGCAGGTCCGGCCCCGAGCACACCCCTCGACGGCGGCGGGTCCCGCGCCGCCGGAGAACACCGAGATCCGCGCCCACAGCGCCCGCTCGGCCCGCGTGCACAGCGAGTGGCTCCACTCGACGGTCGCCGCCAGCGTCCGGTGCCGCTCGGGCCCGCCCCGGCGGCCCACCGACAGCAGCCGGAACCGGTCGTCCAGCCGGTCAGCGACCTCGCCCGCCGACAGCGCCCGCAGCCGCACCGCCGCCAACTCGATCGCCAGTGGCATGCCCTCCAGCCGGTGGCACAGCCGGGCGACATCCCGGTGGTTGTCCTCGTCGACCGCGAACCCCGGCACGACCGCCTGGGCCCGCTCGACCAGCAACCGGGTCCCGTCGTGCGCGAGGACGTCCGCGACCGACCGCACCCGCTCCGGGTCGGCCGTCGACAGCGGCGCGATCGTGGTGACGACCTCGCCCGCCACGCCGAGCGGTTCCCGGCTGGTGGCCAGCACGACCACGCCGGGCGCGCCGCGCAGCAGCCGGTCGACCAGCTTCGCGACCGCGTCGACCAGCCGCTCGCAGTTGTCGAGCACCAGCAGCACCCGGTCGTCGCCGAGCGCGTCCAGCACCGCGGCCACCACGTCCCCGCCCGCCTCACCGGCGTCGAGGTGCGCGGCCACGGTCGGGGCGACGAGTCCCGGGTCGTCGACGTCGGCCAGTTCGACCGCCTGCACCCGCGCGAACGACGCCCCGGCGGCCACCCGCATGGCCACGCGCGTCTTGCCGACCCCGCCCGGCCCGGTCAGGGTGACCAGCCGCGCGGACCCGAGCAGCCCGCCCACCGCGGCCACCTCGTCCCGCCTGCCGACGAAGCTCGTCACCTCGATCGGCAGCGCCCGCGTCTCCACAGTGGGCAAACTACGCCGGGTCACGCGCTCCCGACGGCCACCGCGAGGTCGGGTCCCTCGACGAGCACCACCGCGGCTGCCCGCGCCGCCGCCCGCAGGTCCGCCGACGCGGGCCGCAGCGCCGCGAGCACGTCGGCGGGCGCGGTCACCGCCACCTCGCCCACCGACGACCGCAGCGACGTCCCCGCCCGCGTCTTGGCCCCCGCACCTCCGCGAGCACGGACCCGGCCGCGGCGAGCGCGCCGGTGTCGACGTGACCCGCGGGTGACGGCCACGCCGCGGCGTGCACGGACCCGTCCTGCCACCACGACCACGTCTCCTCCGCGGCGAAGGGCAGGAACGGCGCGAACAGCCGCTGCAAGGTGCTCAACGCCGACCGCAGCGCCGAGCGCGCCGAATCCGCCCCCGGCAAGTCCCCGTACGCGCGGTCCTTCACCAGCTCCAGGTAGTCGTCGCACCAGGTCCAGAAGAACCGCTCGACCCGCTCCAGCGCGTCGGTGTACCGGTAGTCGGCCAGCGCCTCGGTCGCGTCGGCCACCACCGCGTCGAGCGCACCGAGCATCGCGGTGTCCAGGGCCTCGGTGGGCGGGCCGTCGGCAGCGGGGAAGCCGAGCACGAACTTCGACGCGTTGAGCAGCTTCGTCGCCAGCCGCCGCCCCACGCGCATCCGGCCCTCGTCGAACGCCGTGTCCGTGCCGGGACGACCGCACGCCGCCCAGTACCGCACCGCGTCCGCGCCGAAGCGGTCCAGCAGCTCGTCCGGGCTCAACCCGTTGCCCGAGCTCTTGCCCATCTTCTGCCGCTCCGGGTCGAGCACCCACCCGGAGATCGCGGCCGTCCGCCACGGCAGCGCGCCGGTCTCCAGCTCCGCCCGCAGCACCGTGCTGAACAGCCAGGTCCGGATGATCTCGTGCGCCTGCGGCCGCAGGTCCATCGGGTAGGCCCGCTCGAACAGGTCGGTCCCGTACCCGCACACCAGCAGCGGCGACAGCGACGACGTCGCCCAGGTGTCCATCACGTCCGGGTCTGCGGTGAACCCGCCCGGCTGGTCGCGCTGGTCGGCGCGGTAGCCGGGGGCACGTCGGTCGACGGGTCCGCGGGCAGCGACTCCGCCGGGATCGGCCTGGCGTAGTTCGGCTCGCCCGCGTCGTCGAGGGGGTACCAGAGCGGGAACGGCACGCCGAAGAACCGCTGCCTGCTGATCAGCCAGTCCCCGGCAAGCCCTTCCACCCAGTTCTCGTACCGCACCCGCATCGACTCCGGCTGCCAGCGCAGCTCCGCCCTCGCGCCAGCAGCGCGTCCCGGTGCGTGCCGGACCGGATGAACCACTGCCTGCTGGACACGATCTCCAGCGGCCGGTCGCCCTTCTCGTAGTGCTTCACCGGGCGCGTCACCGGCCGCGGCTCCAGCCCCAGCAGCTCCACCACGCGCTCCCGCGCCTTCCGCACGGTCAACCCGGCCAGCTCGGCGTACGCGTCGGCCGCCACGCCCGGCGGGGGATCGGGGCGCAGCCGCCCGTCGCGGCCGATCACGGTGTGCGCGGGCAGCCCCAGCTCCCGCCACCACAGCACGTCGGTCAGGTCGCCGAACGTGCAGCACATGACCAGCCCGCTGCCCCGCTCCGGATCGGCCGCCGGGTGCGCGAGCACCGGCACCTCCGCCCCGAACAGCGGCGACCGCGCGGTGGTCCCGATCAGCGCCCGGTGGCGCTCGTCGTCGGGGTGGGCGATCAGCGCCACGCACGCGGGCAGCAGCTCGGGCCGGGTCGTCTCCACCGCCGCCGGGCCGCCCGCGGTGTCGAACAGCAGCGTGTGCCACGCGCCCGGGGTGTCCCGGTCGACCAGCTCCGCCTGCGCCACCGCGGTGCCGAAGGTCGTGTCCCACAGCGTCGGCGCCTCCGCCTGGTACGCCTCCCCGGCCGCGAGCAGCCGCAGGAACGACTCCTGGGCGAGCTTCCGCGCGGCCGTGCCGATGGTCGTGTACGTCCGCGACCAGTCCACCGACAGCCCCAGCCGCCGCCACAGGGCCTCGTAGGCGCGTTCGTCCTGTTCGGTCAGCCGCTCGCACAGCTCCACGAAGTTGCGCCGCGACACCGGCACGGTCCGCTTGCCCTTCACCGGCTCCAAGCCGGGCTCGTACGGCAGCGACGGGTCGCAGCGCACCCCGTAGTGGAGCTGCACGCGCCGCTCGGTCGGCAGGCCGTTGTCGTCGAACCCCATCGGGTAGAGCACGTCCATGCCGCGCATGCGCTGGAACCGCGCGATCACGTCGGTGTGCGTGTAGGAGAAGACGTGCCCGATGTGCAGCCGCCCGCTGACCGTCGGCGGGGGCGTGTCGATCGAGAATACGGAGGAGCGCGGTCCCGTCCCGCGGAAGCGGTAGACGCCCGACTCGGCCCAACGCCGTGCCCAGGTCGTCTCGAGTCCATCAAGGGTGGGTCGCTCCATGCACAGACGGTAGTCAGCCGACCGTGCCCGCCTCCACCCGATTTCCGACCCTTCGTAGACTCTTCCACCGTGACCGAGACCCCCGCTTTGCAGACCACCGACCTTCCGCAGGCCTGGGAGCCCGCCGCGGTAGAGGCGGAGCTGTACCAGGGCTGGGTAGACGCCGGTTACTTCACCGCCGACCCGGACAGCGGCAAGCCGCCGTTCTGCATCGTGCTGCCCCCGCCGAACGTCACCGGCAGCCTGCACATGGGCCACGCGCTCAACCACACGGTGATGGACGCGCTGACCCGCCGCCGCCGCATGCAGGGCTACGAGGCGCTGTGGCTGCCCGGCATGGACCACGCGGGCATCGCCACCCAGAACGTCGTCGAGCGGCAGCTCGCGTCCGAGGGCCTGTCCCGCCACGACCTGGGCCGGGAGAAGTTCGTCGCCCGCGTGTGGGAGTGGAAGGCCGAGTACGGCGGCAAGATCCTCGACCAGATGCGCCGCCTCGGCGACGGCATCGACTGGTCCCGCGAGCGCTTCACCATGGACGACGGCCTGTCCCGCGCCGTCCAGACGATCTTCAAGAAGCTCTACGACGACGGCCTGATCTACCGCGCCGAGCGGATCATCAACTGGTGCCCGCGCTGCCGCACCGCCCTGTCGGACATCGAGGTCGAGCACTCCGACGACGACGGCGAGCTGGTGTCGATCCGCTACGGCTCCGGCGACGCGTCGATCGTCGTGGCCACCACCCGCGCCGAGACGATGCTGGGTGACACCGCGGTCGCCGTCCACCCCGACGACGAGCGCTACAAGCACCTCATCGGCACCGAGGTCGAGCTGCCGCTGACCGGCCGCCGCATCCCGGTGGTCGCCGACGCCCACGTCGACCCCGAGTTCGGCACCGGCGCGGTCAAGGTCACCCCGGCGCACGACCCGAACGACTTCGAGATCGGCCGCCGCCACGACCTGCCGTCCATCACGATCATGGACGAGACCGGCGTGATCACCGCGCACGGCCCGTTCGAGGGCCTGGACCGCTTCGAGGCCCGCCCGGCCGTCGTCGCCGCGCTGCGCGAGGAGGGCCGGATCGTCGCGGAGAAGCGCCCGTACGTGCACGCCGTCGGCCACTGCTCGCGCTGCGACACCGTCATCGAGCCGCGCCTGTCGCTGCAGTGGTGGGTCAAGGTCGAGCCGCTGGCCCGCGCCGCGGCGACGCGGTCCGCGACGGCCGCACCCAGGTCCACCCGCCGGAGCTGGCCAAGCGCTACTTCGACTGGGTCGACAACATGCACGACTGGACCATCAGCCGCCAGCTCTGGTGGGGCCACCGCATCCCGGTCTACTACGGCCCCGACGGCGAGACGGTCTGCGTCGGCCCCGACGAGCAAGCCCCCGAGGGCTGGACCCAGGACCCGGACGTCCTCGACACCTGGTTCTCGTCGGCGCTCTGGCCGTTCTCCACCCTCGGATGGCCGGACAAGACGGCCGACCTGGCCCGCTTCTACCCGACCTCGGTGCTGTCGACCGGCTACGACATCCTGTTCTTCTGGGTCGCTCGGATGATGATGTTCGGCCTCTACGCGATGGACGGCGTCCAGCCCTTCGACCACGTCTACCTGCACGGCCTCATCCGCGACGCGCAGGGCAAGAAGATGTCGAAGTCCCGCGGCAACGTCATCGACCCGCTGGACTGGCTCGACCGCTTCGGCGCCGACGCCTGCCGCTTCACCCTCGCCCGCGGCGCGAACCCGGGCAACGACATGGCCCTGGCTGAGGAGTGGGCGGCGGGCTCCCGCAACTTCAACACGAAGCTGTGGAACGCCACCCGCTTCGCGCTGATGAACGGCGCCACCACCGCGACCCCGGTCCCCGACCGCGCGTCGCTGACCGACGCCGACCGCTGGATCCTCGACGGCCTCGACGCCCTGGTGTCCGAAGTGGACGAGCTGTTCGACGGCTTCCAGTTCGCCAAGCTCTGCGACGCGCTGTACCACTTCACGTGGGGCGGGTTCTGCGACTGGTACGTCGAGCTGGCCAAGGTCCAGATCGCCGAGGGCGGCGAGCGCGCCGACGCGACCCGCGCGGTCCTCGGCCACGTGCTCGACGTGCTGCTGCGCCTGCTGCACCCGGTGATCCCGTTCGTCACCGAGGTCCTGTGGAAGGCGGTGACCGGCGGCGAGTCCGTGGTCGTCGCGTCCTGGCCCGCCGCGTCGGGCGCGGTCGCCGACGAGGCCGCCCGCACCCGCGTCGAGGGCGTGCAGAAGCTGGTCACCGAGATCCGCCGTTTCCGCGCGGACCAGGGCGTGAAGCCGGGTCAGCGGGTCACGGCGCGGCTGTCGGGAGTGGACACCGCGGACCTCGCCGACCACCACGCCGCCATCTCGGCCCTCGCCCGCCTCCAGCCCCCACGGCGGACTTCGCCGCCAGCGCGTCGCTGGAGGTGGCGCTCGCGGGCGGCACGGTGGTGGTCGAACTGGACCTCTCGGGCACCGTCGACGTGGCCGCCGAGCGCAAGCGCCTGGCGAAGGACCTCGCGGTCGCGGAGAAGGAACTCGCCCAGTGCGAGGCCAAGCTCGGCAACCCGAAGTTCACCGACAAGGCCCCGGAGGACGTGGTCGCCAAGATCCGCACCCGCCGGGACACGGCGTCGGCCGACATCGAGCGCATCCGGGCGAGGCTCGCCGCCCTGCCCGCGGGCTGATCAGTCGGCGGGCAGGACCAGGGTCGTGCGGACCGGGTCCAGCGCGAACATCGTCGTGTAGCGGCGGATGTTCGGCGCGCTCTTGAGGACCCGGTCCGCCACTTCCCGGTGCTGCTCCATTCCCGTGGTGGCGAGGACGACGACGTAATCGGCGTCGCCGGACACGTTGTACAGCTGCTGCACGTGCGGATTCGCCAGCGCGTGCGCCCGGAATTCCTGGTGCGCGGCCGGCGATTCCCGGTCGAGCGTGACGGTGCAGATCGCGATGAGCGACGCCCTCGGGTCGAGCACCGCGACGGTGCGGGTGATGACCCCGGTCGCGTGGTAGCGGTCGATCCGCCGCTTCACCGCGCTGGGCGACAGCCCGACGATCGTGCCGAGGGACGCCAGCGTGCGCGTGCTGTCCTCCTGCAGGAGGGCGAGCAGGTGGCGGTCGATGTCGTCGAAAGGCGGCACGCAACATTCTTGCGCGGGGGCCGCGAAGTTTCAAACGCGGTGCGCGGGCATGCGATTAGTGTCGACGCGGAGTCGAAATCGCTGGGGGTCCGGAAATGCAATTCAGGGAATTGGCGTGCGCGCGATGAGGCCGGGCCTGGTCGGCGGCCTGGCCGTCGGCGCGCTCGGCGCGGTCGCGATGGGCAGCGCGGCCCCCGCGCTCAAGCTGCTGGCGGCCACCGAGCTGTCCCCGGTCAACGTGATCCAGGTGCGGACGGTGATCGGCGCCCTCGCGCTCCTCGCCGCCGCGCTGCTCCTGCGCCGCGGCCGGCTGGCGATCCCGAGGCGGGACTGGTGGCTGGTCGCGGTGTACGGGGTGGTCACCATCGCGGTGAACCAGGTCGTCTACACGGTCGCGCTGGGCAGGCTGCCGGTCGGCGTCGCGCTGCTGCTGGAGTACCTCGCGCCGGTGCTCGTGGCGTTGTGGGTGCGGTTCGTCCGTCGCGAGGCCGTGCCGGGACTGCTGTGGGTGGGCGTCGCGGTGCTGCTGGCGGGCCTGGCGCTGGTGAGCCGCATCGCCGTGGGCGGCGTCCTGGACGGCGTGGGCGTGCTGTTCGGCCTGATGGCGGCGCTGACCCTCGCGGGCCGCTTCCTGCTCGCGGAGCGCGGTCTGCGCACCCACGACCCGCTGGTGATGGCGACGTGGGGCTCGTGCCTGGGTGCGGTGGCCTTGGTCGCGGCCGCCCCGTTCGCGCCGTTCCCCATGGCCGTGCTCGGTGAGTCGGTCGGCGGGGTGCCCGCGTGGGCACTGGGCCTGTACATCGGGGTGGTGGGCATGGCAGGCGCGATCGTCCTCGGGGCGATCGCGCAGCGCGTGATCCCGTCGACGTCGGCCAGCGTGGTCGCCGCGTTGGAGATCGTGGTGGGGAGCGCCCTCGCGGCGGCCGTCCTCGGGGAGCGCCTGACCACCGGCCAGTGGCTGGGGATGGCGGCGATGCTGGCGGGCATCGTGCTGGCGCAGATCGCCTTGGCCAGGCGAGGCCCAGCCCGGGACGCCGTCGCCCCAGCGGCGGTAGCCGTATTCACCCCAGCCGCGTCGCCAGCGCCACCGCCCGGGGGTCGGTGAACCCCGCCGGCACCGCCCGCCGATGCGCGCGGGGCCCACCGGGTGATAGCGCTGGTCCGCGTAGACTCACCGGGTAAGCCCTGGTCGTCCACGAGGAGTAGAGCGTGCCCGTAGCGGATTCCGACGCCCTGGCTGAGCTGGCCCAGGTCGAGTCCGAACTGGACACGCGGTGGCCGGAGACGAAGATCGAGCCGTCGCTGACCCGGATCAGCGCGCTCGTGCACCTCCTCGGCGACCCGCAGCTCACCTACCCGACCGTCCAGATCGCGGGGACGAACGGCAAGTCGTCCACCACCCGGATGATCGACGCCCTCCTCACCCGGCTCGGGCTGCGCACCGGGCGGTTCACCAGCCCCCACCTGCAGCTTGTCACCGAGCGCATCGGCCTGGACGGCGCGCCCATCGACCCGCAGCGCTACGTCGACGTCTACCGGGACGTCGAGCCCTTCCTCGCGATGGTCGACGCCAAGACCGACGTGCGGCTCACGAAGTTCGAGGTGCTCACCGCGATGGCCTACGCGGCCTTCGCCGACGCGCCCGTCGACGCCGCCGTGGTCGAGACCGGGATGGGCGGCTCCTGGGACGCGACGTCCATCGTCATCCCCAAGGTGTCCGTGGTCGGGCCGGTCGGGCTGGACCACGTCGACTACCTCGGCCCCGACCTGCTGAGCATCGCGGGGGAGAAGGCCGGGATCATCAAGGCGGGCTCCGTCGCGATCCTCGCCGAGCAGGACCCCGGGGTCGCCCGCGTCCTGCTCGAGCGCTGCGCCGAGGTCGACGCCACCGTCGCCCGGCAGGGCATGGAGTTCGGCGTGCACCACCGCGACGTCGCCGTCGGCGGGCAGGTCGTCGCGCTCCAGGGCCTCGGCGGCATCTACGACGACATCTTCCTGCCCCTCCACGGCGCCCACCAGGCCGACAACGCCGCCCGCGCCCTCGCCGCCGTCGAGGCGTTCTTCGGCGCGGGCGCGGACCGCCAGCTCGACGTCGAGGCCGTCCGCGAGGCGTTCGCCACCGTCGTCGTCCCCGGGCGCATGGAGCGCATGCGGACCGCCCCCAGCGTCTTCATCGACGCCGCCCACAACCCGCACGGCGCCGCCGCCCTCGCCTCCGCGCTCGACGGGGAGTTCGACTTCCGGCGCCTGGTCGGGGTGGTCGGCGTGATGGCCGACAAGGACGTCGCGGGCATCCTGACCGCGCTGGAGCCCGTCTTCTCCGAGCTGGTCATCACCACTAACTCCTCCTCGCGCGCGATGGACCCCGACCTGCTCGCGGGCATCGCGCTGGAGGTCTTCGGCGAGGAGCGCATCACCGTCGCCCCCGCCTCGACGACGCCGTCGAGATCGCCGTTGGCCTCGCCGAGGAGACCGACGACCCGAACGAGCCGGTGTCCGGCGGCGGGGTCGTCATCACCGGCTCGGTGGTCACCGCGGGCGACGCCCGCACCCTGTTCGGCAAGGAGCCCGCGTGAAGGACCCGATGAAGGGCTTCCGCGGCGTCATGTCCGCGATGCTCGTCCTGGAAGCCATCGTCCTGCTGCTGGCGGTCCTGCTGCTGGCCAAGCGCGACGACATCACCACCGGCGAGACCTGGGCGGTCGCCGCCCTGGGTGTCCTGATGATCCTGCTGTGCGGGTTCGTCGGGAAGCCGTGGGCGCTCGGCGCCGCGCTCGGCCTCCAGGGCCTGCTGGTGCTCGGGTTCTTCATCACCCCGGCGCTCGGCGCGGTCGGCGTGCTGTTCAGCCTCGCCTGGGGCTGGGTCACCTGGATGCGCCAGGACGTCCTCAAGCGCATGGCGCAGGGCAGACTGCCTGGTCAGCAGTAGTCTGACCGGGTGGAGATCGACGACCTCGTCCGGCTGAGGCGCGCGCGGGACACCATGGACCGCGACTACGCGCAGCCGCTGGACGTGCCCGCGCTCGCCAGGGCCGCCCTCATGTCGCCCGGGCACTTCTCCCGCAGCTTCCGCGCCGCCTACGGCGAGACGCCGTACTCCTACCTCATGACCCGGCGCATCGAGCGGGCCAAGATGCTGCTGCGCCGCGGCGACATGTCCGTCACCGACGTGTGCATGGCCGTCGGGTGTTCGTCGCTGGGCTCGTTCAGCAGCCGCTTCACCGAGCTCGTCGGGGAGAGCCCCAGCGCCTACCGCGCCCGCTCGCACGACGAGAGCGAGCCGATCCCGCCCTGCGTGGCGAAGATCCTCACGCGACCGATCAGGAATGGAGAAGCGAAGTCCGACCAGCGCCAATAGCGTCTGCGGCATGGACATCCGACTCGCACACACCTTCATCATCGTCGACGACCACGAGAAGGCGCTGGGGTTCTACCGGGACGCGCTCGGCTGGGAGGTGCGCACCGACGTCAAGTTCGAGGGCATGCGCTGGCTGACGCTCAGCCCGCCGTCGCAGCCGGACCTGGAGGTCGTCCTCGAGTCCCCGGCCGCCGACCCCGGCACCCCCGAGACCGACCGCCAGACCATCCGCGAACTGCTCGCCAAGGGCCTGCTGCGCGGCGTCACCCTCACCACCGACGACGTCGACGCCGCGTTCGAGCGCATCCGGGCCTCCGGCACCGCCGAGGTCCTGCAGGAGCCCATGGACCAGCCCTACGGGGTCCGCGACTGCGCCTTCCGCGACCCGGCGGGCAACATGATCCGCCTCAACCAGCCGAAGTCCTAACATCGGCGGCATGTTCACGCCTGAGCAGCTGACCGAGTCCATGCCGTTCGCCGTGACCGCGGGCGCGCGCATCACCGCCGCCGCGCCCGAGGAGGTCCGCGCCGAGCTGGCCTGGCAGGAGGACCGCTGCACCCTGGGCGGCGCGCTGCACGGGGAGCGCTCATCACCCTCGCCGACTCGGCGGGGGCGGTGTGCGCGTTCCTCAACCTCCCCGAGGGCGCGAAGGGCACGTCCACCATCGAGACCAAGACCAACATCTTCCGCGCCGCGAAGTCCGACGTGGAGGCCGTCGCGCGCCCGCTGCACATCGGCGGCAGCACCATCGTCGTCCAGACCGACCTGTTCGCCGACGGCAAGCGGGTCGCGCAGACCACGCAGACGCAGATCGTGCTGCGCTGACGTCCCGCCGACACCTCGCGGCCAACTCGGGTTGGTGTGCGCGGGTTAGAAACCGGCCATGACCGAGCTGACCCGCCGCACCCTCCTCACCGCCGGAGCCGCCACCGCGGGCTTGGTAGCCCTGCCCGGCATCTCCCTCGCCGCCACCCGGCCCGTGCTCACCCACGGCGTCCAGACCGGCGACGTCACCCCGCACGGCGCGATCCTCTGGACCCGCAGCGACCGCCCGGCCCGCATGCTGGTCGAGGTCGCCCGCGACCCGTCCTTCCGCGGCGCCCGGCGGCTCGTCGGCCCCGAGCTGACCCCGCGACCGGCGGCACCGGCAAGCTCCGCCTCTCCGCCCTGCCGCCCGGCTGCGAGGTCCACTACCGCGTCGTCGCCGAGGACCTCGACGGCCGCGCCCGCAGCGAGGCCCTCACCGGCTCCTTCCGCACCGCCCCGGTCGGCCGCGCCGACGTCCGGTTCACCTGGTCCGGTGACGTCGCCGGGCAGGGCTGGGGCATCAACCCGGACACCGGCGGCATGACCGCCTACCGCGCGATGCTCGCCCGCGAGCCGCACTTCTTCATCAACAGCGGCGACACCGTGTACGCGGACAACCCGCTCAAGGAGACCGTCACCCTCCCCGACGGCCGCGTCTGGCGGAACCTCGTCACCCCCGAGAAAGTCAAGGTCGCCGAGACCCTCGACGAGTACCGCGGCCAGTTCGCCTACAACCTGCTCGACGACAACGTCCGCGCCTTCGCCGCCCGCGTCCCGCAGGTCGTGCAGTGGGACGACCACGAGGTCGTCAACAACTGGTACCCGGGCGAGATCCTCACCCTCCCGCAGTACACCGAGAAGCGCGTCGACGTCCTCGCCGCCCGCGCCTTCCAGGCCTTCCACGAGTGGCAGCCGATCGACCCGACCCGCGCCGTCGACGGGCGCGTGTACCGCAGCTTCACCTACGGCAGCCACCTCGAGGTCTTCGTGGTGGACATGCGCACCTACAAGGACGCCAACAACTCCCCGAAGGACGGCCGGGGCGTCATCCTCGGCGAGGCCCAGTCCCGCTGGCTGGTCGACGGCCTCGCCCGCAGCCGCGCCACCTGGAAGGTCGTCGCCGCCGACATGCCCATCGGCCTGACCGTCCCGGACGGCGTCGACATCGAGGGCGTCGCCAACGGCCTCCCGGGCGCCCCCGGCGGCCGCGAGCACGAACTGGCCGGGATCCTGCGCGAACTCCAGCGCCGCCACGTCCGCAACGTCGTCTGGCTGACCGCCGACGTCCACTACACCGCCGCCCACCACTACAGCCCCGACCGGGCCGCGGTGTCCGACTTCGACCCGTTCTGGGAGTTCGTCTCCGGCCCCCTCCACGCGGGCGCCTTCGGCCCCAACACCCTCGACCCCACCTTCGGGCCCGAGGCGGTCTTCGTCCACGCCCCGCCCCGCGCCAACCTCTCCCCGCTGGAGGGCTTCCAGCACTTCGGCGAGGTCGACATCGACGGCCGCACCGGCGACCTCACCGTGCACCTGCGCGACGGCCGGGGCGCGTCCCTGTGGTCGAAGACCCTCGAGCCGCGTAGGGCCTGACCGGCGGCGGGGAACCCCGGTTACCCTGCTCACACATCAGTGTTTCCAGCAAGGAGTACCGAAAGCCGTGAGTGAGCGCACCCTGGTCCTGGTCAAGCCCGACGGCGTCAGCCGGGGCTGGTCGGCGAGGTCATCTCCCGCATCGAGCGCAAGGGCCTGAAGCTCGTCGCCCTGGAGCTGCGCAACGTCGACCGGTCGGTCGCCGAGCAGCACTACGCCGAGCACGCCGAGCGGAGCTTCTTCGGCGACCTGCTCGACTTCATCACCTCCGGCCCCGTAGTGGCCGCCGTGATCGAGGGTGAGCGCGCCGTCCCGGCGTTCCGCCAGCTCGCGGGCGGGACCGACCCGGTCGAGAAGGCCACCCCGGGCACCATCCGCGGGGACTTCGGCCTGGAGGTCCAGTACAACCTCGTGCACGGCTCCGACTCGCCCGAGTCCGCCGAGCGCGAGATCAAGATCTGGTTCCCGGAGCTGTGACGACCGGGTGGGCCGCCCGCACCGGGCGGCCCACCTAGTCCACCTTCGCCAGCCGGGCCGCCGCCTTCCGCCGCACGGACGCGCGCAGCAGCGGGGTCCAGCCGAGCAGCAGCCCGACCGGTCCCAACGCCTGCTGCGACCAGCGGTAAAGCTGAAGCTGTCCCGGTGTTCGACGATCAGTCCGTCCGCGAACCGGAACTCCGCCCGCACGTCGTTGGTCACCGGTCGCCCGCCGAAGTCGTACCGCGCCTTCCAGTGCGCCGACCCCGAACGCTCGTCGGCCGAGTGCTCCAGCAGGTCGACCCGGATCTCCCCGGGGCCGCTGAGCAGCATCCGCCACATCGCCGCCGCGCGCGGGCCGCGCAGGTCGGGGAACACCGGGTCGCCGAACACGACGTCCGGGGCGTAGCAGGCGGCCATGGCCGCGTGGTCCTTGCGCCCGAACGCCGCGTAGAACCGCTCGATCGTCTCCGTGTTCACGCGTCCTCCTGCGCCGCCCAGACGGCGATCTGCGAGCGGCTGGTGAAGCCGAGCTTGGCCATGATGTTCGCGACGTGGGTCTCCGCGGTCCGCTGCGAGATGACCAGTTTCGCGCCGATCCTCCGGTTCGACAGCCCTTGGCGCACCAGTTCGGCGATCTCGCGCTCCCGGCGGGTCAGCCTGCCCGTCGGGGCCGGGGCGGGGGTCGCGGTGGTGTCGAAGACGTAGCGGAAGGCCTCGGGGCGGGAGAGCGCGGCGCCGTCCGCGACGTGCTTGGCGAACGCGGCGGCGCCCAGGGCTTGCTCGGTGCGCTCGACGTGGCGGGTGTGGGCGGTGAACAACGGGGCCGCCGCGGACAGGGTGAAGCCCTCCGTGCGGCAGACCGTCTCGGCGATCCCGTACAGGGTGGCGGCGCGGACGTGGTCGTCGAGGCGGTCGGCGACCCACCCCGCGACGGCCACCGCGTCGCCGTCCAGCTCGTCGCCGCCGTTGTCGCGCACCGCGGCGAGCATGCCCGCGAAGCGGCGGGCGGCGGCCTGCGGTTCGCCGAACTCCGCCTCGACGATGGTCAGCCCCAGCAGCATGTACATCCGGTGGTGCTGGTCGCCCCACTCGAGGCTGCGCTTCAAGCCCTCCCGGAACTCGGCCCGCGCGGCGACCTCGTCGCCGCTGAACGCCGAGCACCAGCCGCAGAAGAAGCGGCTGAACAGCTCCATCGGCCGGTTGCCCGACGCGCCGTGCTCCGCCACCAGCTCGGTGAACAGGCGCAGCCCGCGCGCGGTGTCGCCGTCGTAGGCGGCCCACATCCCGGTCACGATCCTGGACAGGTGCAGCAGCGACGGGTCGCGGTCGTACACCCCGGCTTCGGCCGCCTCGGCGAGCCGTTCGCCGCAGCGCGCGCGGTCGCCGTCGTTGAGGGCGTGGCCCGCGTTGTGCAGCAGCGCCCGCACCCGGTCTGGCGAGTCGGGGAGGCCAGCGGCAGCAGGCGGTCCTGCCACGTGCGGGGCTCGGCCTGCATGCGCCGCACGTTCCAGTACTCGGTCAGGTCGACCGCCATCTTCAGGCCGGTGTCCGCCTCGCCCGGGGTGGTGGCGCAGTACTCCAGCGCCGCCCGCACGTTCGCGTGGTCCGGCCGCAGGCCCCGGCACAGAGCGACCTGCTCCGCCCGGCCGGGCGGAGCCTGCACCCGGCCGCCAGCCCGGCGAAGTGGTCGCGGTGCAGCCTCCTGAGCCGGGCGGTGTCCGCGTCGGACAGCCGCTCCGCGCCGTACTCCCGCAGCGTCTCCAGCATGTGGTACCGGATGACGCCGTCGCTCTCCCGCGCGATCAGCACCGACTTGTCGACCAGGCCGTCGACGACCTCCAGTGTGGCGTCCGGGTCGGCCCCGCACACGTGCTCGGCGGCGGCCAGGTCGAACGAGCCCGCGAACACCGACGCCGCCGCCCACACCCGCTGCTCGTCGGGGGTGCACAGGTCGTAGCTCCAGTCCAGCGTGGCGTGCAGGCTGCGCTGGCGGAGCACGGGCCGGGTGAGCAGCGTGAGCTTGTCCGCGAGGCGGTCGGCGAGCTGCCGGACCGACAGCGACCGCAGCCGCACCGCCGCCAGCTCGATCGCCAGCGGCAGCCCGTCCAGCGCGCGGACCACCCGCGCCACGTCCCGGAAGTTGTCTTCGGTGACCTCGAACGTCGGCACCACCGCCTGGCCCCGGTCGAGGAGCAGCGACACCGCGTCGTACCCGGCGAGGTCCGCGGCGGAGCGCAGCGCGTCGGGGTCGGGGACGGCGAACGGCATCAGCGGGAACAGCCGCTCGCCCGCGGCGCCCAAGGACTGCCTGCTGGTGGCCAGCACGATGACGTCGGGGCACTCCCGCAGCACCGCGCCCGCCAGGTCGCAGCACGCCTCGACGAGGTGCTCGCAGTTGTCCAGGACCAGCAGCAGGTGGCGCCCGCGCAGGTGGTCGACCAGGGCCTTCCCCTCGGCCCCGGCCTGCCCGCGCAGCCCCAGCGCCACCGCGACCGTGTTGGCCAGCAGGTCGGGCTCGCGCAGCTCGGCCAGCTCGACGAAAACCGCGCCGTCGGGCAGGTCGTCGGCCAGGTCCGCGGCGACCAGGCTCGCCAGCAGGGTCTTGCCCACCCCGGCGGGCCCACGACGGTCGCCATGCGCTTGTCCACCAGCAGCCGCCGGAGGTCGTCCATCTCGCGCTGCCTGCCGAAGTGGCGACTCGCCCGCACGGGCACGCCGCGCCCCCGACCTGCCCGTCCGTCACCGTCATCCGACACTCCCACCGCGCAGGGAGTCCGATCCTAATGCGACCGCACCGCATATTCAGTGGGAACTGTCGGTGCCCCTGGTTAAGGTGCTCGGCGTGGTGGACGAACAGGGGGCGCTGGTCCGGGCCAGGGCGTTGAGCAAGAGCTTCGGGGACTTCGAGGCCGTCAAGGGCATCGATCTGCAGGTCGAGCCGGGGGAGGCGTTCGGGTTCCTCGGGCCCAACGGCGCGGGCAAGTCGTCCACCATGCGGATGATCGCGTGCGTGTCGCCGCGCACCGGGGGCGAGCTGTCGGTGCTGGGCATGGACCCCAACCTCGACGGCCCGCAGATCCGGGCCCGCATCGGCGTCTGCCCGCAGCTCGACAACCTCGACAACGAGCTGACCGTCCGGCAGAACCTGCACATCTACGGCCGCTACTTCGGCCTGTCCCGCGCGCACGTGAAGGCGAAGGCGGTCGAGCTGCTCGACTTCGCCCAGCTCACCGAGCGCGCCGACGACGAGGTCGAGCCGCTGTCCGGGGGCATGAAGCGCAGGCTGACCATCGCCCGGTCGCTGATCAACGACCCGGAGCTGCTGCTGCTCGACGAGCCCACCACCGGCCTCGACCCGCAGGCCAGGCACCTGCTGTGGGACCGGCTGTTCCGGCTCAAGCAGGAGGGCGTCACCCTCATCATCACCACGCACTACATGGACGAGGCCGAGCAGCTCTGCGACCGCCTCGTCGTCATGGACGGCGGCAAGATCGTCGCCGAGGGCAGCCCGTCCGGGCTGATCGCCCAGTACTCCACCCGCGAGGTGCTGGAGCTGCGGTTCGCCCCCGGCACGCAGGCCGCCGCCGAGCCCGACGTCGCCGACCTCGCCGAGCGCGTCGAGGTGCTGCCCGACCGGCTGCTGCTCTACGTCGGCGACGGCGAGGCCGCGCTGAAGGCCGCGCACAACCGCGGCGTCGCGCCGCTGTCGAGCCTGGTGCGCCGCAGCTCCCTGGAGGACGTGTTCCTCCGCCTCACCGGCCGGACGCTGGTCGACTGATGCGCGTCGCCACCGGCAAGGCGATCAGCCCGGCCCGCTCCGCGCTGATGGTCATCGAAGCGTTCTGGACCTGGTACAAGCGCAACTGGCGCTCCTCGGCGGTCTCCAGCTTCCTGCAACCGCTGCTGTTCCTGGTCGCCCTCGGCCTGGGCTTCGGCTCGCAGGTCACGCCCAGCGAGGCCACCCTCGGCCTGCCGTACGTGCAGTACCTCGCGCCCGCGCTGGTCTGCGCCGCGGCGATGCAGACCGCGGCGTTCGAGTCGACGTTCCCGGTGCTGTCGTCGTTCAAGTGGCAGCGCAACTACATCGCCATCACCTCCACCCCGATCGGCCCGAAACCGCTGGTCGGCGGCGTGCTGGCGTGGATCGCGGTGCGCCTGGCGGTGTCCGCGGTGATCTTCCTGGTGGTCGCGGGCCTGCTCGGCGCGCTGACCGGCCCGGCCGCCGCGCTCGCCCTGCCCGCCGCGGTGCTCACCGGCATGGCCACGGCCGCGCCGATCGTGGCGTACTCCTCGACGATCGAGACCGAGGGCCAGCAGTTCAACGCCATCTTCCGGTTCATCGTCATGCCGATGATGATGTTCTCCGGCACGTTCTTCCCGGTCGAGCAGCTGCCCGGGTGGGTGCAACCGCTGGTGTGGATCACCCCGCTGTGGCACGGCACGGAGCTGTCCGCGGCCTGTCCTTCGGCGCCATCGACGTGCTGCCCGCCCTCGGCCACACGGCGTTCCTGCTGGCGCTGATCGCCGCGGGCGCCTACATCTGCACGCGCACCTTCACCCGCAGGTTGGCGGTCTGAGATGTCCACTGGCACCCCCGTCCGCCGGGAGACCGCGCCCATCCCGCCGCGCACCGGCTTCCTGCTGCGCCTGCTGCCCGCGGGCTCGTACGCCGGCCGCGCCCGCATCCTCATCGAGCGCTCGGTGATGACCCAGCGCAAGGCGTGGCTGGCGATCGCGTCGGGCTTCTTCGAGCCCCTGTTCTACCTCTTCGGCCTCGGCTACGGCTTCGGCCGCCTCGTCGGCGAGGTCGTCGGCCCCACCGGCGAGCCGATGAGCTACGTAGCCTTCGTCGGCCCCGCCCTGCTCGCCGCCGCGGCCATGAACGGCGCGGTGTACGACGCGACGTTCAACATCTTCTTCAAGTTCAAGTACGCCAAGCTCTACGACGCCGTCCTGGCCACCCCGCTGGGCCCGCTGGACATCGCCATCGGCGAGATCTCGTGGGCGCTGATCCGCGGCGCCCTCTACGCGGGCGGCTTCCTCGCGGTCATGCTCGGCATGGGCCTGCTCGCGTCCCCCTGGGCCCTGCTCGCCCTGCCCGCCGCGGTGCTGATCTCCTTCGCCTTCGCCGCGGTCGGCATGGCGTGCACGACGTACATGCGGTCCTGGCAGGACTTCGACCTGGTCCAGCTCGCGCTGCTGCCGATGTTCCTGTTCTCCACGACGTTCTTCCCGATCACCGTCTACCCGGGCTTCCTGCAGTTCCTCGTGAAGTGCTTCCCCCTGTACCACGCGATCGAGGTCATGCGCGCCCTCTGCGGCGGCTTCGTCGACCTGTCGGTGCTGGGGCACCTGTCGTACTTCCTGGTCATGATCGCCATCGGCACGGTGGTGGCCTCGCGCAGGCTGGGCAAGCTCCTGCTGGCGTGAGGTCCCCACCCGGCGACGGGTTACCCTGGACCCACTATGAGCGTCGAGTCCGTCTTCCCCCAGTTGGAGCCCCTGCTGCCCAGGGTGTCCAAGCCGGTCCAGTACGTGGGCGGTGAGCTGAACGCCACCGTCAAGCCGTGGGAGCAGGCGAACGTCCGCTGGGCGCTGATGTACCCCGACGCGTACGAGGTCGGGCTGCCCAACCAGGGCGTCATGATCCTCTACGAGATCCTCAACGAGATGCCCGACGTCCTCGCCGAGCGGACCTACGCGGTCTGGTCGGACCTCGAGGCGCTCATGCGCGAGCACGGCGTCCCCCAGTTCACCGTCGACGGGCACCGACCCGTGAAGGCGTTCGACGTGCTCGGGGTCAGCTTCGCGACCGAGCTGGGGTACACGAACCTGCTCAACGCGCTCGACCTCGCTGGCATCCCGCTGCACGCCGCCGACCGGACCACCGAGGACCCCGTGGTCCTCGCGGGCGGGCACGCGGCGTTCAACCCCGAGCCGATCTCCGACTTCATCGACGCCGCCGTCCTCGGCGACGGCGAGGAGGCCGTCGGCCAGATCACCGACATCATCCGCGCGTGGAAGGCCGAAGGCCGACCCGGCGGGCGCGACGAGCTGCTGACCCGCCTCGCCGAGACCGGCACCGTCTACATCCCGCGCTTCTACGACGTCGCCTACGCCGAGGACGGCCGCATCGCGTCGGTCGCCCCGAACCGCGAGCGCGTCCCAGCGGTCGTCGCCAAGCGCACCACGATGGACCTCGACGCCTGGCCGTACCCCAAGCAGCCCCTGGTGCCGCTGGCCGAGTCCGTGCACGAGCGCATGTCGGTGGAGATCTTCCGCGGCTGCACCGCGGCTGCCGGTTCTGCCAGGCGGGCATGATCACCCGGCCGGTGCGGGAGCGCAGCATCGACGGGATCGGCGCGATGGTCCAGAACGGACTCGCCGCCAGCGGGTTCGAGGAGGTCGGCCTGCTGTCGCTGTCCAGCGCCGACCACTCCGAGATCGGCGAGATCACCCGCCAGCTCGCCGACCGCTACACCGGCACCAACACCGGGCTCTCCCTGCCCAGCACCCGGGTCGACGCGTTCAACATCGACCTGGCCAACGAGCTGTCGCGCAACGGCCGCCGCTCCGGGCTGACCTTCGCCCCCGAGGGCGGCAGCGAGCGCATCCGCCGCGTCATCAACAAGATGGTGTCCGAAGAGGACCTCATCAAGACGGTCAGCACGGCGTACGCCAACGGCTGGCGGCAGGTCAAGCTGTACTTCATGTGCGGCCTGCCCACCGAGACCGACGACGACGTCCTGCAGATCGCCGAGATGGCCCGCAACGTCATCCGCGCGGGCCGGGAGGCCAGCGGCCAGAAGGACATCCGCTGCACGATCTCGATCGGCGGGTTCGTCCCCAAGCCGCACACCCCGTTCCAGTGGGCCGCCCAGACCGACCCCGACACCGTCGACGACCGCCTCCGCAAGCTCCGCGAGGCCGTCAACTCCGACCGGCGCCTGGGCCGCAGCATCGGCATGCGCTACCACGACGGCAAGCCCAGCCACATCGAGGGCCTGCTGTCCCGGGGCGACCGGCGCGTCGGCCGCGTCATCGAGCGCGTGTGGCGCGAGGGCGGCCGGTTCGACGGCTGGAGCGAGCACTTCTCCTACGACCGCTGGGTCGCCGCCTGCGCGGCCGAACTGGAGCCGGTCGGCGTCTCCCTGGCCTGGTACACCACCCGCGAGCGCACCGAGGACGAGGTCCTGCCCTGGGACCACCTCGACTCCGGCCTCGACAAGCAGTGGCTCTGGGACGACTGGCAGGACGCCATCGACGAGCGCGAGCTCGACGACTGCCGCTGGACCCCGTGCTTCGACTGCGGCGTCTGCCCGGCGATGGGCACCGACATCGAGATCGGCCCCACCGGCCGCAAGCTGCTGCCCATCAGCCCGGTCGGCCAGGGCACCCCGGTCAGCAACCCGGCGCTGACCTAGGGGACCCGCACCAGGCCGTGGCCGTAGAAGCCGTTGTAGCGGTCGTAGCCCGAGCAGTACGCGTCCTGGCCCGCCGCCCCGTCGAGGTCGTAGTCGGCGGGGCAGGGGTGACGCCGCGCCGTCGGTCAGGAGGCGGGCGAGGCCCTGCGGCGGCGTGTTCGGGTGGTCGCCCGCGAGCAGGGCGGCGACGCCCGCCACGTGCGGGGCGGCCATCGACGTGCCGCACGCGGTGCCGTAGCCGCCGGGGACGGTCGACAGCACGCACCGCTCGCCCTCGCCGCCGGGCGCGGTGACGTCCACCACGCCGAGGCCGTAGGAGCTGTAGCCGGATTTCACCTGATCGGGTCCGACCGCGGACACCGCGACGACCCCGCGCAGGCCGCCCGGCAGGAGCTTGCAGGAGCCGTCCAGCGCGCGCCTGCCGCGGCTGTCGGCGGTCTCGCCGCGCGGGGCGGCCAGGTCGGTGTTCTCGTTCGACGCCGCCGCCACCGTCAGCACGCCGCGGATCGACGCGTAGTCGACCGCCCGCCGCACCGCCTCGAAGACCACGCGCTCGTCGCCGCGGTCGCAGGTCAGCAGCCACGGGTCGACGAAGTACGAGTTGTTCGTCACGGTCATCCGCTTGGCCGCCGCCCACATGAGCCCGCAGACCACGGCCTCGGGGAAGACGTACCCCGCGTCGTCGACCACCTTCACCGAGGCCAGCCGCACGCCCGGCGCCACGCCGGTGATCCCGCGCCCGTCGTCGGCCGCCGCGATCAAGCCCGCGACGTGCGTGCCGTGGGCGGACGTCGTCGGCGCCCACGCGCTCGGGCGCGGGTCGGCGACACCGGTCAGGCAGCCCGCCGAGACCGCCGGGTCGACCGCGTCCGCCAGGTCCGGGTGGGTCGCGTCGACCCCGGCGTCCAGCACGCCGACCAGCACGTCGTCGGCCACCTTGCGGGACCGGTCCGCGCCGATCATCGCCATGTTCCACTGCTCGCCGGAGCGGTCGTCGGCGGCGACGGTCCCGTCCCGGCCCAGCGGCGGGTTGGTGGCCTCGCGGCCGACCGAGGCGCGGGCGCTGAACGCGCGGTCGCGGCCGACCCGGTCGGCGAACGCGGGGTCGGTGGACACCACGACGCCCACGGCGATCTGCGGGTAGTAGCCGGTCAGCGCGCCGCAGGCCACCGTCGCGTCGAGCGCGGCGTCCTCGCGGGCGGTGCCCACGTCGAACAGCACCACGTAACGCAGGGCGGGTCCGCTCGTTGAGCAGGACGACGGCGGCTGTGCCTGGGCTTGCGATGTGTGCAGCGTCGCGACTACCGCGACGCTTACCGCTGCCGCCAGGGTCCGGCGCAGCAGAGGCACGGGCGACCTCCAGTGCTGGGTCCGCCGGTTGCTACGGCGCCTGCTGTCCACTCCATCGCGGACGGTAGCCACGACGCGTTCGGGAAACAAGCGCGGGGGCGCATTTCGCGCTGGCGGTACGGTGCCACGCGTGCGCCGTGCTCACCAGCGGAGCACACACCGACCCACCGTTAGGAGCAACCCCTGAGCCGGAAGGATCAGCCCAACCCCTCGGCGCCGCCGGTGCAGAAGCTGCGCGTGCGGTACGCCAAGCGGGGCAGGCTCCGCTTCACCTCGCACCGCGACGTCGCCCGCGCCTTCGAGCGGGCGCTGCGCCGCGCGGGCGTGCCGATGGCCTACTCGCAGGGCTTCAGCCCGCACCCGAAGATCTCCTGGATCGGGGCCGCCCCGACCGGCGTGGCCAGCGAGGCCGAGTACGTCGAGGTGCAGCTCGTCACCGCCGTCGACCCCGCCGCGCTGGCCAGGAGCTGGACGCCGCCCTGCCGCCGGGCCTGGACGTGCTGGAGGTCGTCGCCGGCGGGACCGGCTCGCTGGCCGACCGGGTGGACGCCGCCGAATGGCTGATCGAGCTGCCCGGCGTGGCCCCCGAGGCCCTGGGCGCCGCCGTCGACGCGCTGCTGGCGACCGAGCACGTCATGGTCTCCCGCAAGACCAAGGACGGCACCCGCGAGATCGACGTCCGACCTGCGGTGATCCGCGCCGAGGTCGACCGGACCGGCAGCGGGCGACCCGCTGTGGGCATCGACATGCCCGCCCAACCGGGTCCGTATGGGATACTGGCCGTGGTCGTCCGGCAGACAACACCGGCCGTTCGACCCGACGACGTGCTGAGCGCGCTCCGTGTCGTCGCCGCCCTGGACCAACCGGTGCCCGCGAAGGCGACCCGGGTGGCGCAGGGCGGCTCGACGACGACGGTGCGCTGTCCGACCCGCTGGCCCCAGACCGGGCCGCGTCGGCCGGGTAGCGCCGCCGGGGAGCTGGGGCGCCGAGGCCGTGTCGTCGCACGGACCTGCCGCCGTGCCCGCCCGCCGTGCCATGCGGAGCGGTCCGGCGAGAGGCGAGGATTCCCGCCGCGTCACGCGGCGGTTGGACAACTAGGGCCCCTGAGCGGCCGCGCACCCAGCGCGCCCGGGGGCGGAGGAGCTACATGTCGGATATGTCGAACCCTGCCGGTGGGACCGGCGGGGCCGAAACCACACCCGCGCTGGCCGACCTGCCCGCCAAGGTGCGGGTGCACGCGTTGGCCAAGCTGCTCGGCGTGAGCAGCCGCGAGGTGATGGCGGCGCTGGAGGACCTGGGCGAACCCGCCCGCAGCGCCCAGTCGAGCGTGGCGAAGGAGATCGCGCTCAAGGTCGGTGACGTGCTCTCCGGGGACGCCGCCGAGAGCGTGGACAGCCCCGCGAGCCCGGAGTCCGCGGACAGCCCGGACGAGGTCGACGAGCCCAAGGCGGCGGCCCCCGGCTGCCCGCCGTGCCGGTGTTCGCCTCGGCGTCGCCGCTGTTCCAGGCCCCCGACCCGGCCGCGGTCGTCGCCCCCAAGCGCCGCCCCGAGCCGGAGCCGGAGGTCGAGGAGGACGAGCCGGAGGAGAAGGCCGAGGCGGACACCGACGCCGACGCGGACGAGGGCGCGGGCAAGCGCCGCCGCCGCGGTCGCCGCGGCGCGGCCGGGGCAGGGCGCCGACGACGCGCCGGAGTCCGAGGACGCCGAGCCCGCCGAGGCCGAGGCGCCGGAGGCCGAGCAGGCCGACGCCGACGACGACGGGGCAGCAAGCGCCGCCGCCGCCGTCGCCGCCGCAAGGGCGGCGAGGACGCCGACGCCGCCGAGGCCGACGACCCGCCGAACACCGTCACCCACGTCCGCGAGTCCCGCGACGCCCGCGACGAGAAGGACACCTCCCGCGACGAGGTGCGCAGCGTGCGCGGCTCGACCCGGCTCGAGGCCAAGCGCCAGCGCCGCCGCGACGGCCGGGAGGCCGGGCGCAGGCGCGCGCCGATCCTGTCCGAGGCCGAGTTCCTGGCCCGCCGCGAGGCCGTCGACCGCACGATGGTCGTCCGCGAGCACGGCGACCGCACGCAGATCGGCGTGCTGGAGGACGGCGTGCTCGTCGAGCACTTCGTCACCTCGTCGGGCAGCGGTTCCCTGGTCGGCAACGTCTACCTGGGCCGCGTGCAGAACGTGCTGCCGAGCATGGAGGCCGCGTTCGTCGACATCGGCCGCGGCCGCAACGCCGTGCTCTACGCCGGTGAGGTCGACTGGGACGCCGCCGGTCTGGAGGGCAAGGCCCGCAAGATCGAGCAGGCCCTGTCCACCGGCGACAGCGTCCTCGTGCAGGTCACCAAGGACCCGGTCGGGCACAAGGGCGCCCGGCTGACCACCCAGATCTCGCTGCCCGGCCGCTTCCTGGTCTACGTGCCCGGCGGCGGCGCGACGGGCATCTCCCGCAAGCTGCCGGAGAACGAGCGCCGCAGGCTCAAGGACGTCCTCAAGCGCGTGGTCCCCGAGGACGCGGGCGTGATCATCCGCACCGCCTCGGAGGGCATCAGCGAGGAGGAGCTGGGCCGCGACGTGCGCCGCCTGCAGGCCCAGTGGGAGGTCATCAAGGAGAAGGCGGAGGCGGGCAGCGGCCGCAAGGGCGGCAAGAGCAGCGCGCCGACCCTGCTCTACGAGGAGCCCGACCTGCTGGTGAAGGTCGTCCGCGACCTGTTCACCGAGGACTTCAGCGGCCTGGTCGTCCAGGGCGACACCGCCTGGGAGACGATCAACGCCTACGTGCAGCACGTCGCGCCCGAGCTGGTCGACCGCGTGCGCAAGCACACCGGGCAGAAGGACGCGTTCGTCACCCACCGGATCGAGGAGCAGCTCCTCAAGGCGCTCGACCGCAAGGTGTGGCTGCCCTCCGGCGGCTACCTGGTGATCGACCGCACCGAGGCGATGACGGTCATCGACGTCAACACCGGCAAGTTCACCGGGTCGGGTGGCAACCTCGAGGAGACCGTCACCCGCAACAACCTGGAGGCGGCCGAGGAGATCGTCCGCCAGCTCCGGCTGCGCGACGTGGGCGGCATCATCGTGATCGACTTCATCGACATGGTGCTGGAGTCCAACCGCGACCTGGTCCTGCGCAGGCTGACCGAGTGCCTGGGCCGCGACCGCACCCGCCACCAGGTGGCCGAGGTCACCTCGCTCGGCCTGGTGCAGATGACCCGCAAGCGGGTCGGCACCGGCCTGCTCGAGGCGTTCAGCACCACCTGCGAGCACTGCAAGGGCCGCGGCGTCACCGTCTCCACCGAGCCGATCGTGAAGGCCGCGAACGGGCAGCAGAACGGCCAGGGCGGGCAGAACGGCGGCGGCGGGCAGAAGGAGTCCAAGCGCTCCCGCAACCGCGGTGAGGACCGGGCCAAGGAGTCCAAGGACAAGGACGCCAAGCCCGCCGAGCCCGAGGCCGCGCCGCAGGACGAGCCCGAGCGCGAGGTGGCCAAGGCCGCCGTCGCCTCGATCGCCCGGTCCACCGTGCGCGCGGGCGAGGACGACCCGGACGCGGTCGGCCCCGAGGTGCCCGAGCAGGCCCGCAACGGCAACGGCCGGGTGGCCGAGCCGGTGCTCGCGCCCGCCGCCGCCGCCGCGCCGCGGCGCAGGCGCAGGGCCGTGTCCCGACCTGCCGGTCCGCCGGTCGGCGGGGACGGCGAGGGCTGACCGGGGACCCGGTTTGACCCCCGTTTCACCCGGCACGTACGCTGTAGCACGGCCCGCCCACTGGTGGGCCGTGTCGTGCACCAGCCTGGTCCGCCCCTTTCGGGCAGTGACACCGGGCGCATGACCCCCACCGTCTAGCAGCAGGAGACTTCCGTCCCGATGTACGCGATCGTCAAGACCGGCGGCAAGCAGTACAAGGTGGCTGTCGGCGACGTCGTCGAGGTCGAGAAGCTCGAGGGCGTGCCGGGCACCGAACTCAGCCTTGCCGCGGTGCTCGTCGTCGACGGCACCGACGTCACCACGGACGCGGACGCCCTGGCGAAGGTTTCGGTGACCGGCAAGGTCGTCGAGCACACCAAGGGCCCGAAGATCCGTATCCACAAGTTCAAGAACAAGACCGGCTACCACAAGCGCCAGGGTCACCGGCAGAAGCTGACCCGCGTCGAGGTCACCGGCATCACGGTGAAGTGAGGACCTGAGCAGCCATGGCACACAAAAGGTGCTTCCAGCTCCCGCAACGGGCGCGACTCGAACCCCCAGTACCTGGGCGTGAAGCGCTTCGGCGGCCAGGTCGTCAAGTCCGGTGAGATCCTGGTCCGCCAGCGCGGCACCAAGTTCCACCCGGGTGTGAACGTCGGCCGCGGCAAGGACGACACGCTCTTCGCGCTGGCCCCTGGCTCCGTCCAGTTCGGTCAGCGGCGCGGTCGCAAGACCGTCAACATCGTCCCGGTCGAGGCCTGAGGCCCGACCGCGAGACCCTTTTTCTGACGAGGGCGGGCCGGCTTGTCGGCCCGCCCTTCGTCGTGTTCGAGAGGAAGTCATGTCCCGATTCGTCGACCGCGTGGTCATCCACGTCGCCGGTGGCAACGGCGGCAACGGGTGCGCGTCGGTGCACCGGGAGAAGTTCAAGCCGCTGGGCGGCCCGGACGGCGGCGACGGCGGCAACGGCGGCGACGTCGTGCTGGTCGTCGACGCGGGCGTGCACACCCTGCTCGACTTCCACTTCCGCCCGCACGCGGTGGCCACCCACGGCAAGCAGGGCCAGGGCGCCAACCGCGACGGCGCCAACGGCCAGGACCTCGAGCTGAAGGTCCCCGAGGGCACCGTCGTCATGTCCCCCGACGGGGAGGTCGTCGTCGACCTCGTCGGGCACGGCACGCGGTTCGTCGCCGCGCAGGGCGGCCGGGGCGGCCTCGGCAACGCGGCGCTGGCGTCCAAGGCCCGCAAGGCGCCCGGGTTCGCGCTGCTCGGCGAGCCGGGGAGACCCGCGACCTGGTGCTCGAGCTGCGGTCGATGGCCGACGCCGGGCTGGTCGGCTTCCCGTCGGCGGGCAAGTCGTCGCTGATCGCGGTGCTCTCGGCGGCCAAGCCGAAGATCGCCGACTACCCGTTCACCACGCTCGTGCCGAACCTGGGCGTGATCACCGCGGGCGACACCGTCTTCACCATGGCCGACGTGCCCGGCCTGATCCCGGGCGCGTCCCAGGGCAAGGGCCTCGGCCTGGACTTCCTGCGCCACATCGAGCGCTGCTCCGTGCTGGTGCACGTCATCGACTGCGCCACCGAGGAGCCCGACCGCGACCCGATCTCCGACATCGACGCGCTCGAGGCCGAGCTGGCCCTCTACACCCCGGCGCTCGGCGGCACCCTCGCCGACCGGCCCCGCGTCGTGGTGCTCAACAAGATCGACGTGCCGGAGGCGCGGGAGCTGGCCGAACTGGTCCGCCCGGAGATCGAGGCCCGCGGGCTGCCGGTGTTCGAGGTGTCGACCGCGACCCGCGAGGGCCTGCGCGAGCTGACGTTCGCCCTGGCCGCGGTGGTCGCCGAGGACCGCGCGAACCGCCCGATCGTCGAGGCCACGCGGACCGTGCTGCGCCCGACCGCGGTCGACGACGCGGGCTTCACCGTCGAGCCGGACCCGTCGGAGGAGGACGGCTTCATCGTCCGCGGCGACCGGCCGGAGCGGTGGGTCCGCCAGACCAACTTCGACAACGCCGAGGCAATCGGGTACCTGGCCGACCGCCTGGCCCGCCTGGGCGTCGAGGAGGCGCTGGCCAAGGCAGGCGCCCAGCCCGGATGCCCGGTGACCATCGGCAACATGACGTTCGACTGGGAGCCCTCGACACCCGCGGGCATCGCCATGACCATGTTCTCCCGGGGCAGCGACCCTCGCCTCGAGCAGAGCGACCGCATCGGCGCCGCAGAGCGCAAGCACGCCCGCCGCGCCCGCCGCGGCTTGGAGAAGCCGGACCAGGGATGACCCGTTTGTCGTCGGCGACCCGCTCCGCGGTCGCCGCGGCCCGCCTCGTCGTGGTGAAGGTCGGCTCGTCGTCGCTGACGACCGCCGAGGGCGGCCTCGACCCGGACCGCCTCGCGGGCCTGGTCGACGCGCTCGCCGCCCGCCGGTCGACGTCGTCGGTGGTGCTGGTGTCCTCGGGCGCCATCGCCGCGGGCCTGGCACCACTGGGGCTGGCGCGCCGCCCGCGCGACCTGGCCACCCAGCAGGCGGCGGCGAGCGTCGGCCAGCTCGCGCTGGGGCACGCGTACGTCGAGTCGTTCGCCCGGTACGGCCTGCGCGTCGGCCAGGTCCTGCTGACCGCGGACGACGTGGTGCGCCGGGCCCACTACCGCAACGCCCAGCGCACCCTGTCCCGCCTGCTGGCGCTGGGCGTGGTCCCGGTGGTCAACGAGAACGACACCGTGGCGACCGACGAGATCCGCTTCGGCGACAACGACCGGCTCGCGGCCCTGGTCGCCCACCTGATCGGCGCCGACGCGCTGGTGCTGCTGTCCGACGTGGACGCCCTCTACGACGGCGACCCGCGCCTGGGCGGCGCTTCCCGCATCGACGAGGTCGCGGACGCGTCCGATGTGGAGGGTGTGTCGGCCGGGGCGTCGGGCTCGGGCCTGGGCACGGGCGGGATGGCGTCCAAGCTCGCCGCCGCGCGCCTGGCCTCGGTGGCAGGCGTCCCCGTCCTGCTGGCCTCCGCCGCCGACGCCGCCCGAGCCCTGTCGGACGCCGACGTCGGCACCGCCTTCGCCGCCTCCGGCCGCAGGCTGACAGCCCGCCGCTTCTGGCTCGCCTACGCGGCCGACGCCACCGGCACCCTCACCCTCGACGACGGCGCGGTAACCGCCGTCGTAGGCCGCCGCCGCTCCCTCCTGGCCGCAGGCATCACCGCCATCACCGGCGAATTCCAAGCAGGCGACGTCGTAGACCTCTCCGACCCCACCGGCCGAGTCGTAGCCCGAGGCCTAGTCGCCTACGACTCAACAGAACTCCCCGACCTCATAGGCCGCAAAACCCGCGACCTCCCCACCGAACACCGCCGCGAAGTCATCCACGCCGACGACCTGGTCGCCCTAGCCCACCGCTGATCCACCGGGCTAACCCCATCCACATACGTGGACGCCCTCTCGCCACCTGACGTCGGCGTGCGATACCCGGCCAGGTAGCGCGATCGCGCTCACCACCGTGGTCCGTGTCCACATATGTGGACGCCAGCTCGCTACCTGACGTCGGCGTGCGGTGCCCAGGCAGGTGGCGGGATCGCGCTCACCATCTTGGTCGGCGTCCACATATGTGGATGCCCGATCGCCACCGGATGTCCCGATATCCCGTCCGATATCAGCCGTCCACATACGTGGACACGGACCACGGTGGTGACCGCGATCCCGCCACCTGGCCCGATATCGCACGCCCCGTGCGGTCTCAGGGCCGGGTGGCGGAGGCCAGGAACAGTGGCCAGGCGGTGAAGAAGCGGTCGCGGGCGGCGCGGTCGGCTTGGTCGGCGAGCCAGGTGTCGGCGTCGGGTCTGGTCACGTGGCCGGAGCGGACGGCGGCGTCGGCGAGGACGGTCAGGGACTCGGCCACCACGGCGTGGTCGGTGTAGACCGGGGTGTGGATCTCCACCCGCACGTCCGCGAAGCCCGCGTCGAGCAGCAGGCCGCGGAGCTTGCGCCCGGCGCCCGCCTCCCGCGCGACCCCGTTCGCCGCGCGGACCACGTCCTGCGGGCCGTCGATCACCACCGTCCCGTAGTCCGGGCCGACCAGCGCGACCCGCCCGCCGGGCGTCAGCACCCGGTGCGCCTCGGCGAGCGCAGCGGCCGGATCCGGCACCAGGTGCAACACCCGGGACGCGCGGTACCCCTGCACCGACCCATCCGCGAGCGGCAGCGAAGTCGCATCCCCCACGTGCCACTCCGCCCCAGGCAGGCGCGACCGCGCCGCGGCGATCGCCTCGGCGTCCCGGTCGACCCCGATCGCCCGGCACCCGACGAACTCCGCCAGCGCATGCCCCGCCCCGCACCCGACGTCCACCACCGACGCGCCCGCGGGCAGCGCCAGCAGTTCCCGCACGCGCGCCCGGAGCTCCGCCATGCCCGGCATCGACTCGATGCGGTCGCAGAACGGCGTCATCGCGCGTCCAGCATCAGCAGCGCGTAGCAGGCCAGCCAGTGCTCCACCATGAAGTCATCTCCGCTCACATGACTCAACGACGCGTCCGCGTGCACCCGCGCCGCCGACTCGAACGACGAGTCGGACAGCACCGCGGCGAGCCGCCGGAACGCCCACGCCCGGCTCAGGTTCAGCCCGTGCAGATGCGCGATCAACCCATCGCTGGAGTCCGACACGGTCGCGGGCGTGAACAGCGCCGAGGGGTCGGGCAGGAACCGCGCGAACCACTCCGGGAAGTCCGGCGACACCGACGCCATCAGCTCGGCCTCGGTCAACGCCGGGGACAGGAAGTCGAACCCGCTCGGCTCGTACCGCGCCGGGTAGTCCGTGTCCCCCGCGAACATCCGCAAAGCGGTCTCCACCACCAAACGATGCAGCTCCGGGTCCCGGGCCTCGGCGTACGGGAGCATCCGCGACAACGCGAACGCGGTGTTGGCGTGCATGCCCTGCCGAACCGGGTAGGTCAGCTTCGGCAGCCACGCCTTGAAGTTCGCCGCGACCACCGACGCCAGCGGTTCCAGCGCCGCCGCCCACCGGCTGTCCCGCGCATCGTGGGCCAGCCACAGCGCCCACGCGAGCCCGTACGGCCTGCTGTGGCCCGGGTTCGCCGCGCAGTACTCCGCCTCCCGCGCCAGCGGTTCCACGGCCAGCCGCTCGTCGAGCAGCGCCGCGATGTCGTCGCGCGGAACGTCCAGTTCGGACTCGTGCAGGCGCACCAGGACCCAGTGCATCTCCAGGCAGGAGTGCCAGTCGAAGCTGCCGTGGAAGCTCGGGTGCACGTCCCGCGGGTGCGCCGGGTGGTCGCCCGGGCCCTGCATGAGGTGCCTCAGGTGGTATGGGAAGTCCCGGCCGATCGAGTCGACCGCCGTGCGCGCCAGTTCGTCCGCCCGCTCCGCGAGCAGGTCACCCCAGTCCATCGAAATCCCCAGGTCAGGTCGTGGTGGCCAGGGCGAACGGCAGGACAAGGTCCGCGCCCGCCTCGCGGAGCACCGTCCCGGCCACCGTCATCGTCCACCCGGTGTCGACCCGATCATCCACCAGCAGGACCGGTCCCGCGGCCGTCCCGGAGAACTTCGCGCCCCGCCACAGCCCGGCGAGCCGCTGCGCGCTGTTGGCCCTCGCCCCCTGCCCCAAGACGACCTCCCCCAGCAGCGGCAGCCGTCCGATCGACGCGATCCGCTCCCCGATGTCCCGCACGAGCTGCGGACGCGACGCCGACGCGATCGTCACCACGCCCACCGGGCGCGCCGCCCAGTCCCACGCGGCGAGCACCTGCACGCAGCCGTTGACGACGTCCTCGGGCACCTGGCCGTCCGGCCCGTTGAGGAGACCGCGCAGCCGGTTGCCCCAGCCGATGTCGGTCAGCCTGCCCAGCGCGCGGCCGGGCTCCAGCGGGTTCTTGATCTTCCCGGTGAGCGGCACGCCGAGCGCGGCCATGCCGGTCGGCCACACCTTCTTCTGCGGGATCTCCACCCCGGGCCTGCGCAGCCGCTCCCGCGCCGCCTCGACCCCGCCCTCCGACACCTCCGCGCTCCAGCGCTTGCCCGTGCAGTTGTCGCAGCGCCCGCACGGGGCCGCGTGGGGGTCGTCGAGGGCGCGCAGCAGGAACTCCATGCGGCAGCGGTCGGTGGTCTGGTAGTCCAGCATCGCCTGCTGCTCGGCCGCGCGCGCACCCGAGATGTGCGCGTACCGCGCCTCGTCGTACGACCACGGCTCGCCGGTCGCGGTCCAGCCGCCGCGGACGCGGTGCACGGCCCCGTCGACGTCGAGGACCTTCAGCACCATCTCCAGCCTGCCGCGGGACAGCTCCACCAGCGGCTCCAGCGCGGGCGTCGAGATCGGCTTGTCCGACAGCGCCCCGAGCACCTGCCGCACGACCGGCTCCGGCGGGAACGCCAGCGACGCGAAGTACGACCAGATGTCCTTGTCCTCCGTGCCGGGCAGCAGCACCACGTCCGCCCGCCGAACTCCGCGGCCCGCGCGGCCGATCTGCTGGTAGTACGCGATCGGCGACTGCGGAGCCCCGACGTGCACGACGAACCCCAGGTCGGGCTTGTCGAAGCCCATGCCCAGCGCGGACGTCGCCACCAGCGCCTTGACCCGGTTCTCGAGCAGGTCCTCCTCGGCGCGCAGCCGGTCGTCGGGGTCGGTGCGCCCGGTGTACGCGGTGACCGGGTAGCCGCGGTCGCGCAGGAACCCGGCCAGCTCCTCCGCGGCGGCCACGGTCAGCGTGTAGATGATCCCCGACCCGGTGAACCCGTCGAGGTGCTCGGCGAGCCACGCCAGGCGGGCCTGCGCGGTCGGCAGCTTCAGCACCGCCAGGTGCAGGCTCTCCCGGTCCAGCGCGCCGCGCAGCACCGACGCCGAGCCGAGCTGCTCGGACACGTCCTTGATCACCCGGTCGTTGGCGGTCGCCGTGGTCGCCAGCACGGGGACGCCCGGCGGCAGGTCCGCCAGCAGGGTGCGCAGCCGCCGGTAGTCCGGGCGGAAGTCGTGGCCCCAGTCGGAGATGCAGTGCGCCTCGTCCACCACGAGCATGCCCGCCGACGCGGTCAGCGCGGGCAGCACGGCGTCCCGGAAATCCGGGTTGTTCAGCCGTTCCGGTGACACCAGCAGCACGTCGACCTCGCCCGCCGCGACCTGCTGGTGCACCACCTCCCACTCGTCGACGTTGGCCGAGTTGATCGTCGCCGCGTGCACGCCCGCCTTGGCCGCCGCGGCGACCTGGTTGCGCATCAGCGCCAACAGCGGCGACACGATCACCGTCGGGCCCTGGCCCAGCTCCCGCAATAGCGCCGTGGCCACGAAGTACACCGCGGACTTGCCCCACCCGGTGCGCTGCACGACCAGCGCCCGGCCGCGGTCGGCGACCAGCGTCCGGATCGCGGTCCACTGGTCCTCGCGCAGCTTCGCGCCGTCACCGGCCAGGGCGCGGAGCCGTTCTTCCGCCGCCGACCGCAGTGCCTGCTCGTCCACGCCCCCTTCTTACCCCAGGGGTCGGTCACACGCGGACGAGCACCTGCTCCAGGTCCTTGCGCACCAGATCGGGGACCGTCGCGTCCTCGGCCGGGTAGCCGACCGGGATCACCGCGAACGCCTTCTCGTTGCGCGGCCGGTTCAGCACCTCGGACAGGAACCGCATGGGGCTCGGCGTGTGCGTCAGCGCGGACAGCCCGGCCAGGTGCAGCGCGGTGAGCAGCATGCCCACGGCGATCCCCACGGACTCGTCGACGTAGTAGTGCTTGTGCTGCTCCCCGTCGAGGTAGTAGCGCTGCTCGAACACGACGATCAGGTACGGCGCGTCGGTCAGGTGCGGCTTGTTCTGGTCGGTGCCCAGCGGGCGCAGCGCCGACAGCCACTCCTCGCCGAGGCGGCCCGCGTAGGAGACCTGCTCCTCCTTCTCCGCCGCCTCGCGGATGCGGGCGCGCACCCGCGGGTCCTGCACGAGCACGAACGTCCACGGCTGCTGGTGCGCCCCGGACGGCGCGGTCGACGCGACCGCGATCGCGTCGAGCACGACCTGTTCGGGGACGGGGTCGGGGAGAAGGCGCGCACGGTGCGCCGCTGGTCCATCCGCGCCCGCAGGTCCGCGGCGGTGCGCAGGGAGTCCTCCACGCTCATGCGCGCCGGTCGGTACGGCACGGGCGTGTAGGGCTGGTCGTGGATCGGTTCCCAAGCCATGCGCAGAGTGTGACAAGTGAATCCGTGTCACAGCTCATACCGATCGGCCATAGGCCGGCCGTCATGATCCGAACGGCGGCACGTCATCCCCGGTGACGGGCCGCCGCAGGGAGCGGGCCCCGAGCGCGATCTCCCGCCGCCCCGCGCGGGAGATCGCGCTCACCTTCATCCGCGCACTTCAGGCAGGCTCTAGGCTTGACCGCTATGGCGCAGCGCCGCATCGGGATCATGGGTGGCACCTTCGACCCGATCCACCACGGGCACCTCGTCGCGGCCAGCGAGGTGCAGGCCCGGTTCGACCTGGACGAGGTCGTCTTCGTGCCCACCGGGCAGCCGTGGCAGAAGGGCGACCGCGAGGTCAGCCCGGCCGAGGACCGCTACCTCATGACGGTCATCGCGACCGCGTCCAACCCCCGGTTCTCGGTCAGCCGGGTCGACATCGACCGCGAGGGCGCGACCTACACCGTCGACACGCTGCGTGACCTCCGCGGGCTCAACCCGGGTGCCGACCTGTACTTCATCACCGGCGCCGACGCCCTCGCCCAGATCCTGTCGTGGCGCGACGCCGCCGAGCTGTTCACCCTCGCCCACTTCGTCGGCGTCACCCGACCGGGCTACGACCTGGCCGACGCGCACCTGCCGACGGGCGCGGTCAGCCTGGTCGAGGTGCCCGCCATGGCGATCTCGTCGACGGCGTGCCGCGAGCGGGTCCACGAGGGCGAGCCGGTCTGGTACCTGGTGCCCGACGGCGTCGTGCAGTACATCTCCAAGCGGCGGCTCTACGTCGGCGGACGCTGAGCAGGCGGGTACCCTCGACGGGTTGCGTCAGCGAGATCCGCGAAGGAGTGCCGTGGCAGCCACGGAGCAAGCCCGCGAGTTGGCCCTGGTCGCCGCGGCGGCGGCCGCCGACAAGAAGGCGACCGAGGTCGTCGTCCTGGACGTGTCCGCCCAACTCGTGATCACCGACTGCTTCGTGATCGCGTCCGCGGCCAACGAGCGCCAGGTCGGGGCCATCGTCGACAACGTCGAGGAGAAGATGCGCGAGGCGGGCACCAAGCCCGTCCGCCGCGAGGGCGCCCGCGAGGGCCGCTGGGTCCTGCTCGACTTCGTCGACGTCGTCGTGCACATCCAGCACGCGGACGAGCGCTCGTTCTACGGCCTGGAGCGGCTGTGGAAGGACTGCCCGCGGGTGCCGTTCGAGTCCGGTCCGCCCGCGGAGGGGACGACGCCACGTGACGCTGCGCAGGGTCGTGATGTGGCGGCACGGCGAGACCGACCACAACGCCACCGGCCGCATGCAGGGGCACCTGGACGCCAACCTGACCGAGACGGGCTGGAACCAGGCGCGCTTCGCCGTGCCCGCGCTCGCCCGGTTCGACCCGGACGTCGTCGTCACCTCCGACCTGCGCCGCGCCACCGACACGGCCACCGTGTTCAGCACGGCCAGCGGCGTGCCGCTGCGCATCGACAAGCGCCTCCGCGAGACCCACCTCGGCCTCTGGCAGGGCAAGACCTCCGCCGAGGTCGACGCCGAGTACCCCGGCGCCCGCGCGGTCTGGCAGACCGACCCCACCTGGGCCCCGCCCGGCGGCGAGACCCGCGTCGAGGTCGCCGCCCGCGCCGCCGAGGTGGTCGCCGACCTGGACGCGGCCGACTTCGACACCGCCCTGCTGTGCGCCCACGGCGGCCTGATCAGCGCGCTGACCGCGCAGCTGCTCAACCTCCCGCTGGAGAACTGGCCGCTGCTGGCGGGCATCGGCAACTGCCACTGGACCGTGCTGGCCCGCCGCGCCACCAGCGGCCTCGCCTGGCGCCTGATCAACTACAACGCGGGCATCACCGGGTGACCACCCTGCTGGTGTTCGGCGACTCGCTGGCGTTCCACGGCCCCGACGGCCCGCACCCGGCAGATGACCCGCGCCTGTGGCCCAACCTCGCCGCCGCCGCCCTCGGCGGGTCGGCCGAGCTGTTCGCGGGCTTCGGCTGGACCGCCCGCGACGCGTACTGGTCGCTCGTCGGCGACCCCCGCGTCTGGCCCGTCCTGCCGCGCGCGTCGGTGCTGGTCCTGGGCGTCGGCGGGATGGACACGCTGCCGTCGCCGGTGCCGACGTACCTGCGCGAGGGCATCCGCTACCTGCACTCCGACGGCGTCCGGCGCTGCGTCCGCTCGGTGTACCTGCGCTCAGTCCCGTACCTGGCCCGGGTGAGCCGTCGGGTGGCGCTCCCGCCCGAGATGTCCGTCCGCTACCTGGACCGCACGCTGGGCGCCATCCGCGCTCTGCGACCGTCACTACCGGCGGTGGCGGTGTTGCCGTCAGTGCACCGGTCGACTGAGTACGCCGGTGTGCACCACGGCCGCGCGCCCGCTGTGCGCGCCTTGCGGTCATGGGCGTCGGAGAGCGGCGTACCCCTGCTCGACCTGGCCGACGTCGTCGGCGACCACGTGCTCAGCGGCCAGGGCAACCCCGACGGCATCCACTGGGGATGGCCGGGCCACGAACAGGTCGGCAAGGCGTTCGCGGAGCTGATCGGCCCCCTCCTGGACCGCGCGTCCCCGGCCTCGGGCGGTTAGGCTCACCCACCGTGCCGTTCGCCGTAGTCACCGACTCGACCGCCTACCTCCCCGAGGGGTTCGCAGACCGGCACGCCGTCCACGTGGTCCCCCTGACGGTCCACATCGACGACCGCACCGGCTACGACGGCATCGATGTCGGCCCCGACGAACTCGCCCGCGCCCTCCGCGACCACCGCACGGTGACCACGTCCCGCCCGAACCCGGAGGACTTCGCGAAGGTCTACCGCGAACTCCTGGCCTCCGGCCACGACGGCATCCTGTCGGTCCACCTGTCGAAGGAACTGTCCGGCACCTGGGAATCCGCCCGCCTGGCCGCGGAACAAACCGACCCCACCCGCATCCGCGTGGTCGACTCCCGCACCATCGCCATGGGCCTAGGCTTCGCCGCCCTCCAAGCAGCCGCCGTAGCCGAGACAGGCGCCCCTGGCGAAGAGGTGGAAGCAGCCGCCGTCTCCGCCGCCGCCCGCACCCGCTGCACCTTCGTCGTGGAAACCCTCGACCACCTCCGCCGAGGCGGCCGAATCGGCGCCGCCGCGGCCTCCTGGGCACCGCCCTCTCGGTCAAACCCATCCTCCACGTGGCCGACGGCCGCATCCAACCCCTGGAAAAGGTCCGCACCACCAGCCGAGCCATGACCCGCCTGGTAGACCTGGCAGTCACCGCCGCCACCGACGTCCCCTCAAACACCCCCGTCCGCGTCGCGGTCCACCACCTGGCAGCCCCCGAACGAGCCGCCGAACTCGCCTCCCGCCTGGACGACCGCCTCCCCGGCTCAGTCGGCTGCTTCGTCAGCGAGGTAGGCGCGGTCATCGGCGCCCACACCGGCCCCGGCGTCCTGGGCATCGTCATCTGCACCTGAGTTATCCACAGCCCTCTTCCTGACCCTGGCGACCACAGATCGCCAGCCCTTAGCGTCGATGTCATGAAGACGAAGACCGCTGTGGACGAAGCCCTCGCCCGCCTCACCCGCGCCATCGACCGCCCGTGGGACAACGGATCCCTGCCCTCCTATGAGGACAAGTCCACCCCGGTCACCCGCTTCCTCAACCGCTGGACCAAACCCACCCCCGACTCCATCTCCGGCACCCTCCCCACCCCCACCCCCGAGATCCCCTCTACCCAACCCACGACCCCGACCTCCCCACCCCGTACCCACGCACCCACGCCACCCCCATCGAAACCACCCACACCACCCGCAAGAACGCGCCCACCAAGCACCAAACCACACCCCCCACCAGCCAACCCGCACCTGCCACGAGCCAGCCCGCACCCTCCGCTCGACGCCAGCTCACCGCACCCCTGCCCAGCGAGGCCGCGCCCAGCCCTCGAACCCGGTCTTCTGCGCCCCTGCCCGGCGAGGCTGCGCCAGCCGATCAAACCCGGCCTACTGAACCCCCGTCCGCCGAAGCCGCACCCTCCACTCGAGCCCGCCTCGCCGCGCTCGCTTCCACCCATTCCGCATCCACCCCCGGAACTCACCCCATCGCGCCCGCCACCGACCGCTTCCCGGCCATCTCCCTCCCCACCGCACGCCGAGACGACGCCGTTCCCACCCACGTCACCCAAGCCGGGCACGAGCACCCCCACTCCACGCCGGCCACCGACTCCTTCCCGGCCATCTCCTCGGTCCCCGCCGACCCCACTCCCTCGGCAACCGCCGCACGCCACCGCCACGACGACCCGCCCCCGCGAGTCCACCCCTCACCCGAACACCCCGACGACCCCTCCTACCTCCTCGCCGACCCACCCACCACCGCCGACGACCTCCTCGACGACCCCAAACCACCCCGCCGACGCCTCCGCATCCCGCGCATCGCCGCGGTCGTAGCCGTCCTCACCGGCACCCTCCTCGCAGGCTTCCTCACCCTCCCCAGCACCCCCACCACAGCAGCCGAACCACCCCAACCCCTAGACCTCCCCACCGCCCCCACCAGCCGCACCCTCACCATCGACGTCCAAGGCAAGGTCCTCAACCCCGGCGTCCACCACCTCCCCGAGGGCTCCCGCATCGTCGACGCCATCAAAGCCAGCGGCGGCCTCAAGCCCGGCGCCGACACCACCGACCTCAACCTCGCCCGCCCTCTGGTCGACGGCGAACAGATCCGCGTCGACATCGCCCCCGCACCCCCGCCCCCGCCGACCCCGCCACCCCACCCCGCGCCAACCTCAACACCGCCCCCGTCTACCAACTCGACGCCCTCCCCGGCGTAGGCATCGTCACCGCCCAACGCATCGTCGAGTTCCGCACCCGCCACGGCCGCTTCACCGACGTAGCCCAACTCCGCCAGATCGAAGGCATCGGCCCCGCCCGCTTCGCCAAGCTCAAAGACCTAGTCACAGTCGACTAACCGCAGACCCGTCCCCACCCGACGCCCACGCGTCTGCCTTGCCATGCGCCCAAACCTCGAGAGATAGGTCCGCCATGTCGACACCCGCCCTCCGCCTCGTCTCCAGCACCAGCGCACCCACCTCCAGCGCATCCACCCCCAATGCATCCACCACCAGTTCATCCACCACAGTGGACACCCCCACCCACTCGGCCGACCCCGAGCGCCGACGCACCCAAGCCTGGGCCCCGTCGCCCCTCCCGTCCTCCTGCCACGCCTGCGATCTCTGCTGCCCGTTCCTCTCCACCCCCACGCCCACGCCGCCCTTCCCGCCCCGCCGCCTCCCGACCGCACCCTTCCCACCCCGCCGCCGTTCCCCCGTCCCCACCACCCCGACCAACCGCCGAGCCGCCTCCCACGACACAGACGACGACCTCCTCGCCGTCTACTACGCCGCCACCAGCCCCCAAGACGACTCACCCGCCGCGCCCCAGCTCCCCGCCCGCCGCCAACGCCACCTCCGCGTCGTGTCCAGCACTCCCACCAGGAGCCGGGCCGACTCAGCGAGCGGTCACCCCGGCCGCCGAGCCGACGCGTCCAGTGGTCACGCCAGCCGCCGAGACGACCTGTTCAGCGGCCATGCCAGCCGTCGGGACCACTTGCTGGGCGTGTCCAGCACTCCTGCCGACCAGCGAGGCGAGCTGTCCAGCGGGCACACCAGCCGACGGGTCAACTCACCGGACGTGTCCCGCAGTCCCTCCCTCCGCCGGAGCAGGACGGTCACCGGCTCCCGCGCCGCATCGCGCGGGTCTCGGCCGCCGCTGTACCTCGTCCCCAACCTCCCCGAGGACCTCCCATGCACGACTGGCGTCTCGTCCCCGCCGCCCTCGTCGTCTGGCTCGGGGCGTTCGTCGGGGTCCTCTTCCACTGGGCGTTCGCCGCGGTGGTGGGGGCGGTTGCCGTGGTCGTGGCGGTGGTCTGGCTCGTCCGCGGCAAAGACCGCCGTGGGTTGCACGCCGCCTGGCCCGTGCTCGTGGCCGGGGTGCTCGCCGTCGTCCCCGTCGGGGAGCGGTTGCGGGGAGCCGCGAACGACCCGCTCCGCGGCCTGGCGCACGAGCGAGCGGTACTGGACCTCCGCATCGAGGTGGCCGAGCGACCTCGTCCCATCCGATCCGTGGGCTATGCCGATCAGCCCTCGGGAGTGCGCACCGTGGTCATCCCCGCCCGCGTCGGCAGCAGCGAGGTCGTCGTCTTCGCGCCTGCCGAGCGGTGGGGGCGGCTCCTCCCGGGGCAGCGGGCGACCGCGGAGGCGCGGCTGGCTCCGGCTGACGAAGGCGGCCTGATCGTGGCGACGATCTACGTGCGCGGCCCGCCGTCCGATGTGGACGAGCCGGGTGCGGTCCAGCGGTGGGCGGCCAAGTTCCGGCACGGCCTGGGGGACGCCGCTCGCGCGGTGCTTGGGGAGGAGGCCGGGGTCTGCTGCCCGCACTGGTGGTCGGCGACACCGACGGGCTCCTCCCGGAGGTGCGGGCCGACTTCGACACCGCCGGGATGACGCACTTCCTCGCCGTCAGCGGGGCGAACCTCGCCATCGTCGGGTTCTTCGCGCTGTTCCTGCTCCGGCTGTTCGGCGCGGGGCCGTGGGGTGCGTCGGCGGGGGCGCGGTCGCGGTGCTCGGGTTCGTCGCGCTCGCGGGGCCTGAGCCGAGTGTGCTGCGGGCGGCGGTGATGGGGCTGATCGGGCTGCTCGCGTTGGCGCTCGGTCGGGAGAAGTCCGCGTTGCCCGCGCTCGCGGTCGCCGTGATCGGGCTGGTGGCGGTCGATCCGGGGATGGCGGTCGCGTTCGGGTTCGTGTTGTCCGTGCTCGCGACGGCGGGGCTTGTGCTGGTGGCGCCGCGGTGGGCCAGGGCGTTGGAGAGGAGGCGGATACCGCCGGGGATCGCCGAGGCCGTTGCCGTGCCCGCGGCGGCGCAGTTGGTCACCGCGCCCGTCGTGGCGGGGATGAGCGGGCAGGTGAGCCTGGTCGCGGTCGCCGCGAACCTGGTCGCCGCGCCGGTCGTCGCGCCCGCGACGGTGCTCGGGGTGGTCGCGGCACTGGTCGCACCGGCTTGGCCCGCGGCGGCGCACGTGCTGGTCGCGGTCGCCGGGCCGGAGACGGAGTGGCTGATCACCGTCGCGGACCACGCCGCTGCCGTGCCCGGGGCGGCGGTGGACTGGCCGGGCGGCTGGTGGGGCGGGCTGGCCGCCGCCGCGCTGGCCGGGGCGGTCGTGGTGGCGGTGCGGCTGCCGCGGGTGCGGACGCTGGTCGCGCTGGCCCTGGTCGGTGTGCTGCTGGTGGTCGTCCCGGTGCAGGTGGTGCTGCCGGGGTGGCCGCCGAAGGGGTGGGCGGTGGTCGCCTGTGACGTCGGGCAGGGGGACGCCGTCGTGCTGGCGACGGGCGTGCGCGGGCAGGCCGTGCTGGTCGACGTCGGCCCCGACCCCGCTCCGGTGGGGGAGTGCCTCGACCGGCTCGGCGTGACCGGGTTGGCCGCGGTGTTCCTCACCCACCTGCACGCCGACCACGTCGGTGGGCTGGCCGCGGCGCTCGGGCGGTCGCCCGCGGCGGTCGTCGTCGGACCCGGCCGCGCGCCCGGCTGGGCGTGGGAACGGGTCACCAGGGAGACCGCCGTCGCGGGCGTCCCCCTGGTGGAGCTGACCGCGGGCCGCTCGCTCGACTGGCCCGGATTGACCGTGGAAGTACTGCACCCGGAAGGAGGTGATGCCCTACCCGTCGACGCCGACGGCAGCGAGATCAACAACGCGTCGCTGGTGCTCCGCGCGCACACCGCGGCGGGGCGGGTCCTGCTCACCGGTGACATCGAGCTGGACGCGCAGGCGCGGCTCGTCGACGCGGGCGTGGACTTGGCGGCCGAGGTGGTCAAGGTCCCGCACCACGGCAGCCGGTTCACCGATCCGGCGTTCCTCGCGGCGGTCCGGCCGCGGGTGGCGCTGGTGAGCGTCGGGGCGCGGAACCGCTACGGGCACCCGAACCCGGGGACGCTGGCGGTGCTCGCCCGGGTCGGCGCGCTGACGGTGCGCACCGACCGCGGGGAGACATCGCCGTGGTCGCCGGGCCTGGCGTCACTTCCCGAGGGCGTCGCGGACCGCCGCGGCGCTCGGGGGACGATCGCCTTGGGGCCGATGCGGTCCTCGACGGCGTCGAGGGTCTTGAGGCCGTCGCCGGTGATGAGGAGGACCGTCTCGGCGTCCGGGTCGAGCTGGCCGGTCTCGATGAGCTTCTTCGCCGTGGCGACGGTGACGCCGCCCGCGGTCTCGGCGAAGATGCCCTCGGTGCGGGCCAGCAGCCGGATGCCCTCGACGACCTCCTCGTCGGTGACGTCCTCGACGGCGCCGCCGGTGCGGCGGACGGTGTCGAGCACGTACGGGCCGTCGGCGGGGGCGCCGATGGCCAGCGACCGGGCGATGGTGTCGGGCTTGACCGGGCGGATGACGTCCTGGTCGGCCTTGTACGCCGCCGACACCGGGGAGCACCCGGTGGCCTGGGCGCCGAAGATCCGGTACGGGGTCTCGTCCACCAGGCCGAGGGTGCCCAGCTCGCGGAACGCCTTGTCCACCTTGGTGAGCTGCGAGCCGGACGCGACCGGGATGACGACCTGGCCGGGCAGGCGCCAGCCGAGCTGCTCGGCGACCTCGTAGCCGAGGGTCTTCGAGCCCTCCGCGTAGTACGGGCGCACGTTGACGTTGACGAACGCCCAGTCCTCGTACTCCGCGGCCAGCTCGGTGGCGAGGCGGTTGACGTCGTCGTAGTTGCCGTCGACCGCGATCAGCGAGCCGTCGTAGACGGCCGTGGTGAGGATCTTGGCCCGCTCGAGGGAGGAGGGGATCAGCACAACTGAATCCCAGCCCGCGCGCGCGCCGCGGCGGCGACGGCGTTGGCGAGGTTGCCCGTGGACGGGCACGCCAGCACCTTGAAGCCGAGGGTGCGGGCGGCGGCGAGGGCGACGGCGACGACGCGGTCCTTGAAGGAGTGCGTCGGGTTGCCGGTGTCGTCCTTGACCCACAGGGAGCGCACGCCCAGGGCGGCGGCGAGGCGGTCGGCCTTCACCAGCCGGGTGAAGCCGGGCTCGGTGTTGGGGTGGGACTCCACGTCCGGGGGGACCGGCAGGAGGCCTCGGTAGCGCCAGATCGACTTGGGGCCCGCCTCGATGTCGGCGCGGGTGACCGTGCCGAAGTCGTAGGCGACCTCGAGCGGGCCGAAGCACTCCGCGCACGCGAACTCGGCGGCGAGGGGGATCTGGTGGCCGCACTCGCGACAGGAAAGGGCGCGCGCCGGACCGAGGTCGAGGGCGGTCGAAGTCGTGTCCACAGCGGTCATCGCGAGGTATCTCCTCATCTCTCCCGCGTTCGCGGGTCGGAATTGGCACCGTGGTCGTGGCCGCCTCGATGATCGAGATGGCACTCACGCCGGTTGCCGGGGCTTCGTCGGGCCGTTCCCTCTGCCCCTCTGGATGAGCGGTATTCGGTTGTGGTGGCCGTGGTCCGGCCTGCCGACACGGTACGTCACCCCCGTCGGGCGTGACCAACCCGATGTCCAGAATGCGAGAGTCCTTGCGCTACCCGCGGGTCTCCACGTGGCATGGCAGGATGCGGGTGTGAATTCGCCCGCGGTCGCCCCCGCCCCGCTGCAGCTCGTGCTGGGCGAGGAGGAGCTGCTGGTCGAGCGCGCCGTCCGGGGCGCGCTGGACGCCGTGCGGCGGGTCGACGCGCAGGCCGACCTCACCCGGGTGCGGGTGGCCGACCTCACACCCCCGAGCTGGCCGAACTCGTCTCGCCGTCGCTGTTCGCCGAGGGCCGGGTGATCGTCCTCGACGCCGCGCACGAGATCACCCAGGACATCGCCGCGGCCGTGTCGGCGTACGCGAAGGCGCCCGCGGACGGGATCGTCCTCGTCGTCGTGCACAACGGCGGCGGGCGGAAGACGGGCAAGGACCTCGTCGCCGGACTGCGCAAGCTCGGAGCGGCCGTCACCGACTGCCCGAAGATCACCAAGCCCGCCGAGCGGGAGGCGTTCGTCAAGGAGGAGATCCGGCGCGCGGGCGGCAAGACCGACGCGCGCGCGGTCGCCGCGCTGATCGACTCCGTCGGGTCGGACCTGCGGGAGCTGGCCGCCGCCGCGCGCAGCTCGTCGCCGACGCCGGCGGCGCCGTCACCGAGGAGGCCGTCCGCCAGTACCACCGGGGCCGCGCGGACGTCACCGGCTTCGCGGTCGCGGAGAAGGCCGTGACCGGCGACGTCGGGGGTGCGCTGGAGGCGCTGCGCTGGGCGTTGCAGCTCGGCGTCGCGCACGTCCTCGTCGCCGACGCCCTCGCCGACGCGGTCCGCACGATCGCGCGGGTGGCGGGCACCGGCCGGTCGGACCCGTTCCGACTCGCCCAGCAGCTCGGCATGCCGCCGTGGAAGGTGAAGAAGGCGGTCGCCCAGTCGCGCGGGTGGCGCGCGGAGGGCCTCGTCGCGGCGATGCAGATCGCGGCGGAGGTCAACGCGGAGGTGAAGGGCGCGGCCGTCGACGCCGACTACGCACTCGAGCGGGCCGTGCTCCGCTTGGCGCGCGTGCGCGGCATGTGAAGCCATTCGGTCCATACCGCGTTGTGCGAGCCTTCGCATAAACCCGTGCGCGTAGCGGGATCGGTGACAAGTTCGGCGCTGCTTCTTGTGCTGCGCAAGGGAATCGCGCTCCGATAAGCGGTGATCGCTTCTTCTTTCCAATGGGGGATTGATGAAACGCTTGCCCAGTAGGAGACTCGCCGCCGCCCTTGCCGCCGTCCTCCTCGCTGGGACCGCCGCGGGCACCGCCGCCGCTGAGCCGGTCTCGCTGACGCAGCGCCACGATTGCGCGTTCCCGCTGCTCGGCATGAAGCCCCTGCCGGTGGTCTTGGAGACCGACATCCCGAACTACGCCGCCGTCGGGGAGACGATCCCGGGCAGGACCGTCGCCGCGCGCGTCCGGTTCGACGGCGACCTGACGACCGGCCTCGCCCTGGCCGACATCGAGACGATCAGCGGGTTCCTCGCCGTGCGCGTCACCGTCGACAAACCGGACGGCGACCAGACCTTCGACCTCCCGGTGACGTTCCGGCAGCGGATGGTCCCGTCGATCGGCCCGTTCGACCTGGACGGGTACGCCGTCCTCCCGGCGGTCGCCTTCACCGCGCCGGGGAGACCCGCGTCCACGCGCGGACGACGGGCCTGCGGATGCACCTGCGGTCCTCCGGCGGTCTCGGCGACTTCGACCTGAGCTGCGACGACCGGCCCGGCGAGCCCACCGCGCTCGCGACCGTCACCACCCCGGACCCGGGCGTCCCGGTGTCGCTGCCGCTCCGCACGACCTGTCCGATGCCGCTGATCGGCTACCAGCCGACGGCGGTCACGGTGTCGACCGGGCTGCCCCGGTCGGTCGTGGTCGACCAACCGATAGGCCCGCTGCCGCTGCGGATCGGCGTCGGCTTCTCCGACCAGACCGCCGAGGCGTTCCGGCTGGTCGGCACCCGGGTCGGCGGGTTCGCCGATGTCGGGCTGGAGGTGCGCCAGGCGGGGAGACCCGGCGGGCGACCGTGCGCGTCCGCTTCGACGAGGCCGTGATCCCCGAGACCGGCCCGGTCGGGGTGTCCGGCCCCGGCTGGCTGGACCCGCAGGTGTTCCCCAGCCCGGGACCGGTCGACTTCCACGTCGTCTCCGTGTCCATGGACCTCCGCGTCCGCGGCGGCGGCATCGGTCCCGACGACCCGTTCCACGTCCCCTGCACGCTCGACCCCGGTCAGCGCACGGTCCTCGGCACCGTCCAGGTGTTCCCGATCATCACCGAGCCGCCGAGCCCGCCGGGCGATGTGCGGATCACCGACGTCACCCATGACACCGCCGTCCTCGCGTGGACGCCGTCCCCGCGGAGGACTACGTCGACCACTACGTGGTGCGGGTCAACGGGATTCAGACCGTTGTGGACGGTGGGGACGCGTCCGGCGTCACGCTGACGGGCCTGGAGTGGGACACCGAGTACCGGGTCGAGGTCCTGGCCGTGGACGTCGCGGGCAACCAGTCCGCTCCCGCCACCGTCCACATGCGAACCAAGCCGATGATCACGTCCCACCGCCACACCCTGACGGGCACCACCACGGTCAAGTCGAGCACCATCGCGCTGTCCGGCTCGGTCGAATCGACCTGGAACCACGGCACCGGCGCCCACGAGGCCGCCATCGCGCTGAACCGGACGACCGCCACCACGCGGCTGCTCGGCTTCCTCCCCGCCAAGGCCGACATCGCCTTCGCCCCGACGCGCAGCACCGGCACCCTCGCCGACGGCGTCCTCACCACGCGGGCTGACCTGGGCGTGACCCTGCCGAGGATCACCGTCCTCGGCTTCCCGATCAGCACCGACCCGGCCTGCGGCACAACCGTCGCCCTGACCGCCACCGCCCCGTTCGACGCGGCCGCGGGCGGCACCGTGACCGCCGACTACACCCTGCCCCCGCTGACCCGCTGCGGCCCCTTCACCGCGGTCATCAGCGACGTCATCGCGGGCGACGGCAACACCTTCACCGCCACCCTCACCCCTGACGCGCGGCGGCCCTGGCACCCGAGCGGTGACCAGGGCCGCCAGCGCGTACCCCGCCGCCACCGGCACCAGCGCCGACCCCAGCGCGCCCAACTCGCCCAGCGCCTTGTCCCCGACCCAGACGGCGAACAGCGTGAACACCGGCCCGAGCAACGCCACCGGCCACGCAGGCCGCACCCCGACCAGCGACAACCCCCACCACACCAGCCCCACCCCGCTCGAGATGATCAGCGTCACCCCGAGGATGACGCTGAGGAACGCCGCCCCGATCTCGCACCCCCACCCCTGGGCCTCCGGACAACTCACGTCATCCGCCCCGACCAGGGTGAACACGGCCTCAGGCCACGTCGACAAGATCGCCCACCACGCCAGCACCACCGCGCACGCGACCCCGCCGCGGCGAGGCAGCGCGGCCCTGGTCCCCCCAAGCTCCGCATGGTCAGCCATCTTGGCACCACGCCCGGGGCTGGGGAGGGGTTTCGAGCGGGTCGGGCGGGGAGTGGCACGACCAGGTGTGGACGGTCAGTCCTGCTTCCGGCTGGCCAGGATCTCGTCGCGGCGGGTGAGGCGGTGTTTGCGGCGGATCTCGGCTTCGCGGAGGCGGCGGTGGTCCTCGTCGGTCTCCGGGAGGAGGGGCGGGATGGGGCGGGGGTTGCCGTCGGCGTCGACGGCGACGAAGACCAGGTAGGCCGTGGCGACGCGCAGCGGGGGACGCCCGCGCGGTCCCACGGTTCGGCCAGGACGCGGACGCCGACCTCCATCGACGAGCGGCCCGCCCAGTTGACCTGGGCGTGGGCGTGGACCAGGTCGCCGACGCGGACCGGGTGGAGGAAGGTCATGCCGTCCATGGCGGCGGTGACGGCGGGGCCGCCGGAGTGGCGCTGGGCGACCGCGCCCGCGACGTCGTCGACCAGCTTCATGACCACGCCGCCGTGGACGGTGCCGAGGAGGTTGGTGTCCAAAGCGGTCATGATGTGCGACAGCGATGTTCGCGCCGCCGACGGGGGTTTCGGGTCCATGGCGGGAGTCTGGCACGCGAAACGGCGCCGCCCCCGGCAGGGGAGCGGCGCCGTCTCGGGAAGCGGATCAGGCCAGCTTGTTCAGGCGGCTCGCCATGGCCGACTTCTTGTTCGCGGCCTGGTTGGCGTGGATGACGCCCTTGCTGGCGGCCTTGTCCAGCGCGCGGCCCGCGGCGCGGAGCAGCAGCTCGGCCTGCTCGCGGTCGCCACCCTCGGCGGCCTCGCGGAACTTGCGCACCGCGGTCTTGACGGAGGACTTCACGGCCTTGTTGCGCTGCCGGGCCTTCTCGTTGGTCTTGATGCGCTTCATCTGGGACTTGATGTTGGCCATGGTTCAGCCCTTCCTTCGCGGTGTGTGTCGCGGCGCACATGAATGGCTCCGGGGATCCCGGTTCTCCTCCACGGCGGAGTGCCGTACGGCGCGACGAGCCAGGTTAACAGGCTCAGGTGCCGCCCTCGGACTTGGGTGGGCGGCCCCGCCGGGCCGGGCCGCCCGCGTCGGACGGGAGGCGACCGGCCTCGGACAGGGCCCGGCGCAGCAGGAACTCGATCTGGGCGTTGACGCTGCGCAACTCGTCACCGGCCCACCGGGCCACCGCGTCGTGGATCGCGGGGTCCAGGCGGAGCAGGACCTTCTTGCGCTCGGCCATCAGGTGTAGAGCGACCCCGTGTTGACCACCGGCTGGGCGTCGTGGTCGCTGCACAGGACGACCAGCAGGTTGGACACCATCGCGGCCTTGCGCTCCTCGTCCAGCTCGACGACGTCGTGCGCGGCCAGCTCGTCCAGCGCGAGCTGCACCATCCCCACCGCGCCCTCCACGATCCGCGCCCGCGCCGCGACGACCGCGCCCGCCTGCTGGCGGCGCAGCATCGCCATCGCGATCTCCGGGGCGTACGCCAGGTGGGTGATGCGGGACTCGATGATCCGCACGCCCGCCGCCTCGACCCGGGCGCCGACCTCCGCGGACAGCTTCTGGGTGATCTCCTCGGCGTTCTCCCGCAGCGAGAGCCGGTTGATGTCGCTGTGCTCGTCGTACGGGTACGACGTGGCGATGTGCCGCACCGCGGTCTCGGTCTGGATGCCGACGAACTCGATGAAGTCGTCCACCTCGAACACCGCCCGCGCGGTGTCCTCCACCTGCCATACGACGACCGCGGCGATCTCGATCGGGTTGCCCTCGGCGTCGTTGACCTTCATGACCGCGGTCTCGTGGTTGCGGATGCGCGTCGAGACGCGCTTGCGGGTGGTGAACGGGTTGACCCAGCGCAGCCCGTCCAGCCGCAGCGTGCCGGTGTAGCGGCCGAGGAACTGGAGCACCCGGGCCTCGTTGGGGTTGACCATGGTCAGCCCGGCGAACGACAGGCCCGCGGCGATGATCGCGAGCGCGCCGACCACGAAGACGGTGACGATCAGCCAGTTCGCCATCGCGATCTCGCCCGCCAGCCCGACGAAGGCCGTGACGATGGCGCCCAGGCCGCCCAGGGCCAGGACGACGCCGACCCCCACCATCGGCATGCCCGGGGTGGTCATGGCGACCTTCTCCCGCACCTGCGGCGGCGGGATGACCGGAATCGCGTCGGTGGACATGTGCGAACCCCTTGCTAGCTGTTGCCTAGCAAAGTGATATCACATTTCCGGGGATCAGCGCCAGCCGTACCGCTCCCGCAACGCCATCGCGACCAGGGCGAACCGGTCCTCGGGCAGCACCGCGCCCTCCCGGCGGATGTCGTCCTCGCCCAGCTCGAACAGCCGGTCCAGCCGCACCCACGACACCCGGCCGTCCCGGTCCCAGCCGCCCGCGCCCAGCTCCAGCCAGTCGTCGGCGTCGACCCGGCGGGGCGCCTTGGTGGTGAGCTGCAGCGCCCGCAGCGTCCGCCCGGCCCGGCCGACCACGAGCAGCGGGCGGTCCTTGCCGCGCGCCGGGTCGTCCTCGTACGGCACCCACGCCCACACGACCTCGCCCGGGTCGGCGTCGCCGTCGAGCCGGGGCGCGTACTCCAGGGATTCCGGCCGGTCGGCCGTGGGCACCTGCCAGACCGCGCCGCGGGCGGGGCGCGGGTCGTCCGAAGTCAGCATGGAGTCGGACAGTAGTCCGCGTCACAGTCGGGTAGGACGGTAGACATGGAATTCCTGAGCAGCAGGCTGATCATCCGGCCGCGCGACCGGGAGCGGTCGCTGGCCTTCTACCGGGACGCGCTCGGGCTCGCGGTCTACCGGGAGTTCCCCGGCGGCACGGTGTTCTTCCTCGGCAACGGCCACCTGGAGATCTCCGGCCGCGGGCACGGCCCACCCGACCCCGACCTGGCGATCTGGCTCCAGGTCCGCGACCTCGACGCCGCTGTCGCGGAGTTGAAGGCGGCGGGCGTGCCCATCGACAAGGAGCCGAAGCTGGAGCCCTGGGGACTGGTCGAATCCTGGCTGACCGACCCCGACGGGATCAAGATCGTGCTCGTCGAAGTGCCGCCGGAGCACCCGATGCGTCGTGACAGCCGCCGCCCCGGTGGGTGAAGATGCCGGGATGGAGCGACGCGGGCGCAGGGACACCGGGCCGGACCTCGGCGAGCTGTTCGACGGCTACCTAGACCCCAGGCGTCCCCACGCCGGGGCGTACGACGAGATGTTCGCCCCCGACTCCGGTGTCCGCTCGGCCTACCGGCGCCTGCGCGAGCACCTCGGCACGCTCCAGCCCGCGGACCTGACCGCGCGCTCGGAGGCGCTCGACCGGGCGCTGGTCGACCAGGGCATCACGTTCTCGCTGTCCGGTCAGGAGCGCCCGTTCCCGCTCGACCTGGTGCCGCGCGTGATCACCGCGGCGGAGTGGGTGCGGCTGGAGCGCGGCATCGTGCAGCGGGTCCACGCGCTGGAGGCGTTCCTCGCCGACATCTACGGCGACCAGCAGATCATCCGCGACGGCGTGCTGCCGCGCAGGCTGATCACCTCCTGCGACCACTTCCACCGGGCCGCGGCCGGGATCGCGCCGCCCAACGGCGTGCGCATCCACGTCTCCGGCATCGATGTCGTCCGCGACGAGGAGGGCACCTTCCGCGTCCTGGAGGACAACCTGCGCAACCCCTCCGGCGTGTCGTACGTCATGGAGAACCGCCGCACGATGGCGCGGGTGTTCCCCGACCTGTTCGCCAAGCACCGGGTCCGCGCGGTCGGCGACTACGCCGTGCACCTGCTGCGCTCCCTGCGCAACGCCGCGGCGTCCAATGTGGCCGACCCGAACGTCGTGGTGCTGACCCCGGGCGTGCACAACTCCGCGTACTTCGAGCACTCGCTGCTGGCCAGGCAGATGGGCGTCGAGCTGGTCGAGGGCCGCGACCTGTTCTGCCGCGACAACGTCGTCTACCTGCGCACCACCGAGGGCGAGCGGCAGGTCGACGTCATCTACCGGCGCATCGACGACGAGTTCCTCGACCCCGTGCAGTTCCGCCCCGACTCGGTGCTGGGGATCGCGGGCGTGCTCAACGCCGCCCGCGCGGGCAACGTCGTCGTCGCGAACGCGGTCGGCAACGGCGTCGGCGACGACAAGCTCGTCTACACCTACCTGCCCGAGATCCTGAAGTATTACCTGGGCGAAACACCGCTGTTGCCCAATGTGGACACGTTCCGGTGTTGGCTGGCCGACGAGCAGGAGCAGGTGCTCGACCGGATCGCGGAACTGGTCGTCAAGCCGGTGGAGGGGTCGGGTGGCTACGGCATCGTGTTCGGGCCCAACAGCACCGCCAAGGAGCTGGCGGCGCTGCGCAGGCGCATCCGGTCGAACCCGCGCGGCTGGATCGCCCAGCCGGTCGTGCAGCTCTCGACGGTGCCCACCAAGGTCGGCCAGCGGCTCAAGCCCCGGCACGTCGACTTGCGGCCGTTCGCGGTCAACGACGGCAAGTCGGTGTTCGTGCTGCCCGGCGGGCTGACCCGGGTCGCGCTGCCCGAGGGCAGCCTGGTCGTCAACTCCTCGCAGGGCGGCGGCTCGAAGGACACCTGGGTGCTCGCCGCGCGCGCCTCCGCCGAGGACGCCGAGCTGAGCGGCGCGGGCCTGGCGGGCGCGCCCGCCGAGGAGATCGCGCCCGAGCGCGGCCCCGAGCTGACCTCGTCGCAGCAACAGCAGCAGCAACAACAGCAGTAGGGGAGGCGCCGTGCTGGCCCGCAACGCCGAGTCGCTGTACTGGATCGGCCGCTACGTCGAGCGCGCCGACGACACCGCGCGCATCCTCGACGTCTCCGTCCACCACCTGCTGGAGGACGCGACCGTCGACGCCGACGCCACCAGCCGCCAGCTCCTCGCGGTGCTCGGCATGACCGCACCCGAGGGCGCGTCCCTCGACGTGCGCCCGCTGACCGACCTGGTCGCGTTCTCCCGCGACCACTCCGGCTCGATCGTCTCGTCGATCACCAGCGCCCGGGAGAACGCGCGGGTCGCCCGCGAGGTCGTCTCGACCGAGCTGTGGGAGTGCGTCAACGCGATGTACAACGCGCTGCCGGACCGGCAGAAGCAGGCCAAGCGCACCGGCCCGCACGCGTTCTTCTCCTTCGTCGAGGAGCGCTCGGCGATGTTCGCCGGGCTGGCCGACTCGACGATGAGCCGCGACGACGGCTGGCGCTTCCTCGTGCTCGGCCGCTCCGTCGAGCGCGTCGACATGATCGTGCGGCTGCTCATGTCGCGGGTCAACGACAAGCCGTCCTCGCCCGGCTGGGTCACCGTCCTGCGCTCCGCGGGCGCCCACGACACCTACCTGCGGACCTACCGCGGCGCGCTCGACGCCCGGCGCGTCGTGCAGTTCCTGCTGCTGGACCGGCTGTTCCCGCGCTCGGTGTTCCACGCCCTGCGGCAGGCCGAGTCGTGCCTGGAGCAGCTCGACCACCGCCCGACCGCGCGCGTCGGCACCAAGGCGGAAGCGATCCGGCTGCTCGGCAAGGCGCGCTCCGACCTGGAGTTCCTGCGCCCCGACGAACTCCTGGTCGCCCTCACCGACCGGCTGCTGTCGTTGCAGGCCACGGTCCGCGAGGTCGGCGAGGCGGTGTCCCAGCAGTACTTCCACTCGGTGCCGTGGGTGGCGTGGACGAACGCGGAGGTCTCCCTGTGACCGGCAACTGGCGCATCCGGGTCGTGCACACCACCGGGTACCAGTACGAGGGGCCGGTCGTGCAGTCGTACAACGAGGCCCGGCTGACCCCGCGCAGCGACCGCTGGCAGAACCTCGTCGTCGGGCGCATCGAGACCTCCCCGCCGACCCGGTCCTACCGCTACACCGACTACTGGGGCACCGAGGTCACCTCGTTCGACCTGCACGCCCCGCACACCGAGCTGAAGATCGTCGCGTCGTCGGTGGTGGAGACCGGGTCCGTGGTGGAGCCGGTCGACGGCGCGAGCTGGCCCGACCTCAAGGCCGACGCCGTGGTCGACCGGTACGCCGAGTACCTGGAGTGGACCCGGTACGTCCCGAAGCACACCGAGCTGACCCGGCTGGCGGCGTCGCTGAGGAAGGGCCGCAAGCCGTTCGAGGCGGTGCTGGCGATCGCCGAGACCGTGCACGACCGGCTCACCTACCAGCGCGGCACCACCGGCGTGCACAGCTCCGCGGTCGACGCGTGGGCCGCGCGCGAGGGCGTCTGCCAGGACTACGCGCACATCACGCTGGCGATGCTGCGCTCCATCGGCGTCCCCGCCCGGTACGTGTCCGGCTACCTCTACCCGAAGCCGGACGGCCGCATCGGCGAGACGATCCGCGGCGAGAGCCACGCGTGGATCGAGGCGTGGACCGGCGGCTGGTGGGGCTTCGACCCGACCAACGACATCGAGATCGGCCCCCGGCACATCTGGGTGGCCATCGGCCGCGACTACGCCGACGTCTCGCCGCTCAAGGGCACCTACAGCGGGGGAGCGGCGTCGGCGATCGAGGTGACGGTGGACGTGACGCGCCTGGCGTGATCCGTCAGCGGACCGTAAGACCCGCCCGCGGGGCAGGGGGCCAAGATGGGCACATGCGGATGAAGCGCGCCCTGGGTGCCCTCGCGATCGTCCTCCTGGCCGCCGCGTGCGGCCAGACGCCGTCGATGGGGGACAAGGCGCCCCCGACCACCGCCGCGCCCAGGGGACGACGACCACCGCGGGCCAGGCGACCACCACCGGCACCGCGGCCGCGCAGGTCCCGGAGAAGTTGGCGTTCACCGCGCAGACCGTCAGCGGTGGCCAGTTCGAGGGCAAGAGCCTGCTCGGCAAGCCCGCGGTGCTGTGGTTCTGGGCGCCGTGGTGCCCGAAGTGCCAGCGCGAGGCGGCGGGCATCGCCTCGGCGGCCCAGCGCAACGGCGGCGTGACGTTCCTCGGCGTCGCCGCCAACGACACCGTCGAGGCCATGCGCGGGTTCATCGACGAGCGCGGGGTCGGCGGGTTCGAGCACCTCGCCGACACCGACGCCGAGATCTGGCGGCACTTCGGCGTCGCGGCCCAGCCCGCGTACGCGTTCGTCAGCTCGAAGGGCGAGGTCGAGGTCGTCACGCAGCAGCTCGCCGAGGACGAGCTGGCCGCCAAGGTCGCCGCCCTCTCGTGACCGAGCTGGGCGTGGCCCTGCTGGCGGGGATGCTCGCCAGCGTCAACCCGTGCGGGTTCGCCATGCTGCCCGGCTACCTGGCCCTGGTCGTCGCGGGCGGGGAGCGGCGGGTCGGGCGGGCGCTGGCCGCCGGCGGGCTGATGACGGCCGGGTTCGTGCTGGTCTTCGGCGTGTTCGGGCTGCTCAGCGTGCCGCTGCTGTCGCTGCTCCAGCAGTGGTTGCCGGTGCTGACCGTGGTGATCGGGGTGGCCCTGGTCGTGCTCGGGGCGGTGCTGGTCAGCGGCCGGGAGCTGACCCTGCTGCTGCCCAAGCTGACCCGCGGGGCGCCGACCGCGCGGGTCGGGTCGATGTTCGGGTACGGCGTCGCGTTCGCCGTGGCGTCGCTGTCCTGCACGATCGGGCCGTTCCTCGCGGTCGCGGGGTCGCGCTGCGCCAGGGCGACGTGCTCGACGGGCTGGTGTCGTTCCTCGCCTACGCCCTCGGCATGGGGCTCGTCGTCACCGCGCTCGCGGTCGCCGCGGCGTTCTCCACGGGGACCGGGTTCCGCAGGGTGCTGCCGTACGTCAACCGGGTCGGGGGCGCGTTGGTGCTGGTCGCGGGCCTGTACGTCGCCTACTACGGCGTCCACGAGCTGCGCGTCGCGCACGCCGACGCCAGCCCCGACGACCCCGTGGTCGACGCCGCCGCCGCGGTCCAGGACACCCTCGCCGGGTGGGTGCAGGCGATCGGGCCGTGGCCGTTCGCCGTGGCGCTCACCGTCGGTGTCGGGCTGGTCGCGCTGCGCCGCCGCAAGCGGCGTCCGGTGCCGGATAAGGGCTGACCACCGGGCGCATGGGACGATAGGGGCGACCCATTGACCATGCGAGGGACCTGAGTGGCTACGTTCGCGGACACGACCTTCACGGCGCCGGAGCAGATCCGCAACTTCTGCATCATCGCCCACATCGACCACGGCAAGTCGACCCTGGCCGACCGGATGCTGCAGATCACCGGCGTGGTCGAGGAGCGGGCGATGCGCGCGCAGTACCTCGACCGGATGGACATCGAGCGCGAGCGCGGCATCACGATCAAGGCGCAGAACGTGCGCCTGCCCTGGGTGGTCGACGGCGGGCAGCACGTCCTGCACATGATCGACACCCCGGGCCACGTCGACTTCACCTACGAGGTCTCCCGCGCCCTCGACGCGTGCGAGGGCGCGATCCTGCTGGTCGACGCCGCGCAGGGCATCGAGGCGCAGACGCTGGCCAACCTGTACCTCGCCCTCGACCGGGACCTGCACATCATCCCGGTGCTGAACAAGATCGACCTGCCCGCCGCGGACCCGGAGAAGTACTCCGCCGAGCTGGCCCACATCATCGGCTGCGAGCCGACCGACGTGCTGCGCGTGTCCGCCAAGACCGGCGTCGGCGTCAAGGAGCTGCTCGACGAGGTCGTCCGCCAGGTCCCGCCGCCGGTCGGCAAGGCCGACGCCCCGGCCCGCGCGATGATCTTCGACTCGGTCTACGACACCTACCGCGGCGTGGTCACCTACATCCGCGTGGTGGACGGCAAGATCACCCCGCGCGAGCGCATCCGGATGATGTCGACCGGCGCGACGCACGAGCTGCTCGAGGTCGGGATCATCTCCCCGGAGCCGAAGCCGTGCACCGGCCTCGGCGTCGGCGAGGTCGGCTACCTGATCACCGGCGTGAAGGACGTCCGCCAGTCGAAGGTCGGTGACACCGTCACCTCCGAGCGCAAGGGCGCGACCGAGCCGCTGGCGGGCTTCCGCGAGCCCCAGCCGATGGTCTACTCAGGACTCTACCCGGTCGACGGCTCGGACTACCCGGACCTGCGCGAGGCCCTGGAGAAGCTCCAGCTCAACGACGCCGCGCTCACCTTCGAGCCGGAGACCTCCGCGGCGCTGGGCTTCGGCTTCCGCTGCGGCTTCCTCGGCCTGCTGCACCTGGAGATCACCCGCGACCGCCTGGAGCGCGAGTCCGGCCTCGACCTGATCTCCACCGCCCCGAACGTCGTCTACCGGGTCATCACCGACGACGGCAAGGAACTGACGGTCACCAACCCGTCGGACTGGCCGGTCGGCAAGATCGCCAGCGTGTTCGAGCCGGTCACCAAGTGCACGATCATCTCCCCGACGGACTACATCGGCACGATCATGGAGCTGTGCCAGGGCAAGCGCGGCCAGCTCCTCGGCATGGACTACCTGTCCGAGGACCGCGTCGAGCTGCGCTACACGATGCCGCTGGGCGAGATCATCTTCGACTTCTTCGACGCCCTGAAGTCCCGCACCCGCGGCTACGCCTCCCTCGACTACGAGGAGTCCGGCGAGCAGGAGGCCGAGCTGGTCAAGGTCGACATCCTGCTGCAGGGCGAGGCCGTCGACGCCTTCAGCGCGATCGTCCACCGCGAGGCCGCGTACGGCTACGGCACCCGGATGGCCACCAAGCTGCGCGAACTGATCCCGCGGCAGCAGTTCGAGGTGCCCATCCAGGCCGCCATCGGCTCCCGCGTCATCGCCCGCGAGACCATCCGCGCCATCCGCAAGGACGTCCTCGCCAAGTGCTACGGCGGTGACATCACCCGGAAGCGGAAGCTGCTGGAGAAGCAGAAGGAAGGCAAGAAGCGCATGAAGATGGTGGGCCGCGTCGAGGTCCCCCAGGAAGCCTTCGTCGCCGCCCTCTCCACCGACGAGCCCACCGCGGACAAGAAGAAGAAGTAGGTGGACGACCCCCTGCCGCGCCTGCGCGCCCTCTGCATGGCGCTGCCGGAGGCCACCGAGAAGCTCAGCCACGGCTCCCCGACGTGGTTCGTCCGCAAGTCGTTCGTGATGTACGTCGGCGAGCACCACGGATCACGGCTGGGCTTCTGGTGCGCGGCCCCGCCGGGCGCGCAGGAGGAGATGGTCGCGGAAGACCCCGACCGCTTCTTCCGCCCCCGTACGTCGGCCACCGCGGCTGGCTCGGCGTCTACCTGGATGTCGACCTCGATTGGTCGGAGATCGCGGAGATCGTCGAGGAGGCGTACCGCGCCGTGGCCCCGAAGAAGCTGATCGCGCTCCTCGACGCGCGGTAGCGGGAACCAGGGCCTCGCGCCGGGCGTTCCCCCCGGCGAAGGGGGCAGCCCTGGTGCGGGATCGCGATGCTCGCGGGCGGGCCGGTGCGCGTCGCGCAGACCGCGCTCGCCGGTCTGACCCTGCGCGGCGCTGCGCTAGCGCGGTGGAACCGGACGGGGACCGACCACCTCGAAACCGCGACCGGGACCTCGCGGTCCCGGCGTCCCGGGAGGAGCGACGCCGGTGTTCACCACGCAGGGGTACCTCGGCTGGCACTGGCTCGCGGTCGCGGTGGCCACCGCGCTGACCATCGCGGCCGGGGTCTGGGCCCGCCGCGCGACCGGCGGGGTCGCGGTCGAGCCGGACGCCTACGGCACTGCGCTGCTGGCGGGCGGGCACTGCCGCGTCGCGCACACCGCGCTCGCCGGGCTGGTCGCGCGCCGCGCGGTGCGGGTCGACCGGCTCGGGCGGGTCCACGTCATCGACGGCGCCCTTCCCGCCGACCCGGTCGAGGGCGCGGTCCTGACCGACCTGCGGGCGGGCGGGGGCCTCGCGTTCCCCGCGTTCGCCGCGAACCAGGCGTACCTCGACCTGCTCGACCGGATGGCTGCGGCGGGCCACGTCCCGGAGCGCGGGCGGGTCAAGCGCGTGCGCGGGCTCGTCTGGCTGTGGGCCGCCATCGTCGCGGCGGGCGCGGTGCGGTTCGCCGTCAGCGCGCACGGCGGCAGCCTCGCAGGCGACCTCCTGCTCGCGCTCGCAGTCACCGCGGTCCTCGCCGCGGTGCTGTTCAAGTGGATCGGCGACTCGGATTCGCCGCGGCCGACCCGGCGCGGGCGGCGGGCGCGCGCGGTGGCCCGCCGGGCCGCCCCGGTGGCGGGCGCGGTGCTGCTGCCGGTGGCGCTGGTCGGGCTGAGCGCCTACCCGGACCCGGAGGTGGCAACCGTGCTCACCGCCGTGGCGTCCTCCGAGGAGCGGGACACCAACGGGTGCGGTGGCTGCGGCGACTGACACCTGTGTCCCACCCTGTTCGCAGTCACCCGCGGAGGTCGTCATGTGGGGTTTGACCGGTCCGGAATTCCTCGTCCTGTACTGGATCGCGTTCGCCGTCGTGCTCGGCGTGACCGTGGCGGCCCTGCTGTGGGTGCGCGAAGCGCCGGTGAAGACGCCGATGCAGCTCGACGTCTACGGCGTCGCGTTGCTCGCGGGTGGTGCCGATCGGGTCGCGCACACCGCGCTCGCCGGGTTGGCGTCGCGGGGGCGGTGCACGTCAGCAGGTCCGGGAGCGTGACGCCGGTCGACGGGCCGCGGGCGCCGATCCGTACGAGGACGCGATCCTGCGGGACCTGCGGACCAACCGCAACGCCGACTTCCCCGGTTCGACCGCTCGCCCGTCATGGACGACCTCGTGCGGCGCATGCGCGACGCGGGTTACCTCAACTCCTTCGAGCGCGCCGACCGGGCGTTCCGCGTGTGGTGGCTGTGGGCGCTCCTCGTCGGGACGGGCGTGTACCGGATCGTCACCGGGATGATCCACGAGCAGCCCGTCGGCTACCTGGTCGCCACCGCGATCGCCGCGGGCGTCACCGGGCTGGTGCTCGTGCTGGTGGTCTACAGCCGCCGCGCCCCCGACCCCACCCGGCGCGGCCGGGACGCGCTCGCCAACGCCGCGGTGATGGTCGGCGGGACGCTCCTGCTGCCCGTCGCCCTCGCCGGGCTGACCGCGCACCCCGACCCGGACATGGGCGACGCGCTCGCGACCGCCACGGATTCGCACCCGCACGTGCCCACGTCCTCCTCGTCCGATGGCGGCGGTTCCGGCGACAGCGGCAGTTCCTGCGGCGGCGGGGGCTGTGGCGGGTGCGGGGGCTGCAGCTGATCCGTTGCCGCATAAGGTGGACAGCGTGTTCAGCGAGTTGCGGATCCCCGTCGTCGTGGCGCCGATGGCCGGTGGGGCGAGTACGCCGGAGCTGGTCATCGCCGCTGTCGAGGCGGGGGCGACGGCGTTCCTGCCCGGCGGCTACCTCACCCCGGCCGCGATGGCCGGTCGGATCGACGCGGTGCGCGAGGGGACCGGCGGGACGTTCGGGGTCAACCTGTTCGTCCCCGGCCCCAAGACCGACGCGCTGGTCGGCGGGCACGCCGCGGCGGTGGCGACCGAGGCGGCGCGGCTGGGCGTCGAGCCGGGCAAGCCGACCTGGGACGACGACCGCTTCGCCGACAAGGTCGACCTGCTCGTCGCCGATCCCGTTCCCGCCGTGTCCTTCACCTTCGGCCTGCCCGACGCCGACGTGCTCGCGCGCCTGCGCGACGTCGGCACCTACCTCATCGCGACCGTGACCACCCCGCACGAGGGCGAGCTGGCCGCCGAAGCCGGGGTCGACGCGCTGTGCGTGCAGGGCGCGGCCGCGGGCGGGCACCGCGGGACCTTCACCGACGACACCGCGTACCCCGGCGGCGCCCCGCTCTACGACCTGCTGCCCGCCCTGCGCCTGCTCACCGGGCTCGGCCTGCCGCTGATCGCCGCGGGTGGGCTCGCGCACGGCGGTGACGTCGCCGCCGTCCTCGCGGCGGGAGCGGTCGCGGCGCAGCTCGGCACCGTGTTCCTGCGGTGCCCCGAGGCGGGCACCGCCGACGCCTACCGCTCCGCGCTCGCCGCCGGCGGGCGGGAGACCGCGCTGACCAGGGCGTACAGCGGGCGACCCGCGCGCGGGCTGGTGAACCGGTTCCTGGCCGAGCACCCCGGCGCCCCGTCGGCGTACCCGCAGGTGAACAACCTGACCCGGCCGGTGCGCCGCGGGCGACCCGGAGGTCATGTCGCTGTGGGCGGGCCAGTCCTACCCGCTGGCCACCGACGAGCCCGTCGCCGACGTGCTCACCCGGCTGCTCGCGGAGGCCCGGCAGGCGGGGACGGGCTGCAGCAGCGTCTCAAGTAGACGCTGTGCGGTTGCGCACAGTGGTGGACCGGTTTCTTGTCCGGCACGGTTAACCTACTAGGTAGTAGGTCGCGCGGGGAGGAAAGATGTCTGTGCTGGGCGGAGTGCTGGCCGCGGCCGGGAACGTGGCGCACCGGGTACGCGGCGGCGAGTTCGCCGACCTGACCCCGTGGCCCCGCGAGCTGGTCGACGAGGGCCGCGCGCGCTACCTGTACCGCTACGACTCGGTCGACTCCGGCGCCCCCGTGCTGCTGGTGCCGCCGCTGGGCGTCCCCGACACCCCGTTCGACCTGCGGCGCGGGTGCAGCATGGTCGAGCACCTCGCGCCCCAGCGGCCGACCTACCTGCTCGACTACGGCCCGATGGGCTTCGCCGAGCGCGACCTCGGCCTGGAGCACTGGGTCGACGAGGTCCTGCCCGCCGCCGTCGCCGCCGTCCGCGAGCGCACCGGCCAGGCGCCGCACCTGGTCGGCTGGTGCTTCGGCGGCATCCTGTCGGTGCTCGCCGCCGCCCGGCTCGGCGTGGACGCGATCGCGTCGCTGACCGTCGTGGCCAGCCCGTTCGACTTCACGAAGCTGCCGCTGCTGATGCCGTTCCGGCCGATCGTCGAGGCGACCAGCGGGCACGCGTTCACGCCCGTCTACCGCGCGTTCGGCACGATCCCCGCGCCGCTGGTGCGCGCCGCGTTCCAGGTCTCCGCGCTGGACCGCCACCTCACCAAGCCGATCGCGGTCGCCACCCACCTGCACGACCGCGACTACCTGGCGCAGATCGAGGCAGTCGAGCACTTCACCGCCAACATGGCCGCCTACCCCGGTCGCACGGTCGGCCAGATTTACCACAAGTTCTACCGCGCCAACGCGCTCGCGAAGGGCTCGATCGAGGTCGGCGGCACGCTCATCGACCTCGCCGCGGCCAAGCAGCCGACGCTGCTGATCGCGGGCCGCTCCGACACCATCGCCCCGCGCCGCGCGGTCGCCCACCTCGCCGAGGTGCTGCCCGACGCGGAGGTCGAGTTCGTCACCGCGACGGGCGGGCACCTGGGCGTGCTGACCGGTCGAGCGGCCAGGACCGAGGTCTGGCCGCTCATCGACCGGCACATCAGCGCGTAAAAACGATCTTCCCGGCGGTCTCGCCCGCCTGCATCGCCTCGAACCCGGCCTTGGCGTCGGTCATCGGCAGCTCCGAGCCGATCCTCGGCTTGATGCCCGCGGTCGCGCAGAACGAGATCAGGTCGGCCAGCTCGTCGCGGGTGCCCATCGTGGAGCCGATGACGCTGAGCTGCAGGAAGAACAGGCGCTGGAGGTCCGCGCTCGGGTCGGGGCCGCTGGTCGAGCCGGACACCACGACCACGCCGCCCGGCTTGAGCGCGCGCATCGTGTGCGACCAGGTGGCCTTGCCGACGGTCTCGAACACGCCGTCGACCTTCTCCGGCAGCCGCGCGCCCGACTCGAACACCGCGTGCGCGCCCAGCTCGGTGGCCAGCGCCCGCTTCTCCTCGGTCCGCCCGGTCACCCACACCCGCAGGCGCGGCGCGGCCCAGCTCGATCAGCGCCGTCGACACGCCGCCCGACGCGCCCTGCACCAGCATCGTCTGACCCGGGCGCAGGCCCGACTTCACGAACAGCATCCGGTACGCGGTCAGCCACGCCGTCCCCATGCACGCGGCCTCGCTGAACGACAGGTCCGCGGGCTTCGGCAGCACGTTGCGCGCGGGCACGACAACCTTGTCGGCGAAGGTGCCCTGGTGCAGCTCGGTCAGCAGCGTGCGCTTGGGGTCGAGGGTTTCGTCGCCGGTCCACGCCGGGTCGCCGATCACCGAGTGCAGGACGACCTCGGTGCCGTCGGCCAGCACGCCCGCGCCGTCGCAGCCCAGGATCATCGGGAAGCGGTCGGCCTTGATGCCGACGCCCTTGAGGGTCCACAGGTCGTGCATGTTCAGGCTGGCGGCCCGCACGTCCACGGTGACCCACCCGTCGGGGGCCACGGGGTCGGGGCGCTCGCCCACGGCCAGCGCGGCCAGCGGGTCGTCCGGATTGGGCTCGGTGGCGTAGACGGCGAACATGACCAGCAACATAGCCGCCCCTCGCGGCCCCCGCCCCACGGAAGTGGCACAGGTCTACTCTCGGGTCCGTGCAGGGTCTGAGCGACTGGTGGGACGACGTCGAGCTGTGGCTGGCGACGATCCCGTTCGCCGTGCAGTTCACCCTGGTGATGGTCGTGCTGCTGCCGCTGTGCCTGGGCGTCGCCTGGCTGATCGACCGCGCGGTCGACTACGCCTCGGCCCGCCTCGGCGCGCGGCACGAGCCCCCGATCGACGCGGAGTAGCTCAGGTGGGTTCCCGGAGGCGGATCACCGTCGCGCTGGTGGCGCTGGTCGTGCTCGTCGTCGGCGGGTGGCTGGTCCGCGACCTGACCGCGGGCCAGGATTCCCCGCCCGCGCCAACCACCGCGGGCCTGCCCGTCACCGCGCTGTCCCAGCTGCCCGCCGAGGCCGCGGAGACCTGGGAGCTGATCCAGCGCGGCGGCCCCTTCCCGTACCCGGACCGCGACGGCTCGACCTTCCAGAACCGCGAAGGACTGCTGCCCGCGCAGAAGCGCGGCTACTACAAGGAGTACACCGTGCCCACCCCGGAAGCCGGGACCGCGGCGCTCGCAGGCTCGTCACCGGCGCCGAGGCGGAGCTGTACTACACCGGCGACCACTACGCGTCGTTCGTGGCGGTGGACCCCGCGCGATGATCCAGCACATCGTCGACGGCTCGGCCGTCCGCAGCCGGTCCGACTTCTACGAGGCCGTCGCCGCCGCCCTGGAGTTCCCGGAGTGGTTCGGCCACAACCTCGACGCCCTCTACGACTGCCTCACCGACCTGTCGTGGCTCCCGCCCGGCGAGCACGTGCTCGTGTGGGCCCGCCCCGACGTCCTCGCCCAGATCGACCCGGCGGGCTCCCGCGCCATCAACGCGGTCCTGTCCGACGCCGTCGAGGACTTCACCGATCCCGAACGCGCCTTCAAGGTGGTTCTCGTCGAACCCTAGTTAGGGTGCGGGACATGGCTGACGAGTTGGTGCACTACGAGATCGCGCGCGGCGTGGCGCGGATCACGCTGGACTCCCCGCACAACCGCAACGCGCTGTCCGCGCAGCTCCGCCGCGAGCTGCGCGCCCACCTGAGCGCGGCGGTCGAGGACGAGGCCGTGCGCGTCATCGTGCTCGACCACACCGGCCCGGTGTTCTGCGCGGGCATGGACCTCAAGGAGGCGGGCGGGGCGTCGGCGGCCGACCAGGGCGTCAACGAGTTCCCGGCGATCCTGGAGCAGATCTGGACCAGCCCGAAGCCGGTCGTCGCCAAGCTGGCCGGTCCGGCGCGGGCGGGCGGGGTGGGCATCGTCGCCGCCGCCGACATCGCGGTCGCCGCGGCGGACGCGACGTTCGCGTTCACCGAGGTCCGCATCGGCGTGGTCCCGGCGATCATCTCGGTCACCGTGCTGCCGCGGCTGCTCCCGCGCGCCGCGCACGAGCTGTTCCTGACCGGCGAGAAGTTCGACGCCGCCCGCGCGGTCGAGATCGGCCTGCTCAACTCGGCCGTGCCCGCCGACCAGCTCGACGCCGAGGTGGACCGCTACACCGGCATGCTCGCCCTCGGCGGCCCGAACGCGCTGTCGGCCACCAAGGCGATGCTGCGCCGCGAGCGCCCGTCGGACATGTCCAGCGACTTCAAGGACATGCTGGCCCTGTCCGCGCGGTACTTCGCGAGCGAGGAGGGCCAGGAGGGCATCACGGCGTTCGCCCAGAAGCGCCCCGCCCGCTGGGTGCCCACCGACTGACCAGCCCCGGGTCCGCTTCGGCGATCCGGTCCCGCATCGGTGTGCGGTCCAGCGCGGCGAAGACCTCGTCGACCAGGCCGCTCAGCGATGCCGACAGCTCCGCTTCCAGTGCCGAGGCCGCCCGGGCGGTCGCCGCCCACTCCGCGTGGATCACGGGCAGCAGCCGCTCGGCGGCCGGGGTCAGCCGCACCATGCGCTGCCGGGCGTCCTGGCCCGGTTCGAGCGCCACCAGGTCGGCCTTCACCATCTGCGCCACCGTCTGGCTCGCCGCCGAGTGCGTGACGCCGACGGCCTCGGCCAGTTCCTTGATCGAGCGCGGTCCGCCGTCCAGCAGCCGCAGGTAGGCGGCGAACCGGGTGCGGAACCACGGCATGCCCAGGTCGGCGTAGACGCTGGCGACCGCGGCGTCGAGGCGGTCGAGCAGGTGCCGCATCCGCGTCCCCAGCAATTCGGGTCCGTGAGGAGATGTCACAGTGCTAATGTAACAGCACTGTTGGATTTCTGGGAGGACACCCATGCTCGAACTGCACCCGCCCGTCGAGCCGTACGACACCGGCCTGCTCGACGTCGGCGGTGGGAACCGGATCTACTGGGAGGCGGTCGGCGACCCCGACGGCAAGCCGCTGGTCTACTTGCACGGCGGTCCCGGTTCCGGCTGCTCGGTCAACCAACGCCGCTGGTTCGACCCGGACAAGTACCGCGCGATCCTGTTCGACCAGCGAAATTGCGGCCGCAGCACGCCGAACGCCGCGGACCCGGCCACCGACCTGTCCGCCAACACCACCCAGAACCTCATCGCCGACATCGAGGCCCTGCGCGAGCACCTGGGCATCGACCGCTGGCTGGTGTCGGGCGCGTCCTGGGGTTCGACCCTGGCCCTGGCCTACGCGCAGGCCCACCCGTCGCGGGTCACCGAGATGGTGATCATCGACGTGACGACGACGCGCGCGTCCGAGATCGACTGGCTGTACCGGGGCCTGCGCCGGATCTTCCCCGAGGAGTGGAGCCGCTTCCACGGCCACGTCTCCCACGTCCCGGCCGACGCGCCCATCGGCGAGCTGCTGAGCGCGTACGGGGAGCTGCTGGCCGACCCGGATCCCGTCGTGCGCGAGCGGGCCGCTGTGGAGTGGCTGCGGTGGGAGGACACCGCGGTCTCCTTGGAGCCCCAAGGGAAGAAGGACGCCTACAGCAGCAGGCCCGACCTCCAGCAGGTCTGCTTCGCCCGCATCTGCGCCCACTACTTCGGCAACTACGCGTTCCTGGAGGACGAGGTCCTGCTGCGCGAGGCCGGGAAGCTCGCGGGCATCCCGGCGGTCCTCATCCACGGCAGGCACGACCTCAGCGGCCCGTTGCTCAACGCCTGGGAGCTGGCCCAGGCGTGGCCCGACGCGGAGCTGGCGGTGATCGAGGACTCCGGGCACACCGGCAGCCCGGCCATGACCGACCGGATGCTCCGTGCCTTCCGGGACTTCGCGTAGCGCGAGTCCCGCGCGGGCGGCCGGGTTCGCCCGCGCGGGACCGCTGCCCATCAGCCGATGGTCGTGGTGGTGATCACCGGGTTCGGGTTGGGGTAGCACTTGGTCGGGACGTTGATGTTGCCCAGGAACGACGCGACCACGGCGGTGAAGGTCAGGCCCGGGTCGCTGTAGCTGGTGCCGTAGAGCTTCGTCTGGATCGTGCCGGACGCGCCCGCCGTCAGGTTCGCGGTGACCGTCGGCAGCTCGAACGTCGCGCCACCGGCGATCGGCCCGGTCGCGGTGATCGTCGCGACCCCGCCGCTGACGCTGATGTTCGTGGTGCCCACATTGGACCCACCGGACAGCGTCGCGGAGACGTAGGTCGAGTTCGCCGGGATCGGCACCTTGAGCGCGAGGTTCTCCACGCGCCGCACGGTGTACCCGTTGACCGACGAGGGGATCGTGTTCGGCGCGGGGTCGATCACGATGCTGAACGCCGCACCCGGCGCGACGGTCGCGGGCGCGGTGACCTCGGCGCTCTGCGCGAAGTTGAAGTTCTGCGGTCCCATGGGCGTGCTGCCCTGGCAGGCGAAGTTGGCGTTGTACGCCACCGCGGCGGCACTCGGCGCGAACGCGAGCACCGCCACCGCGGCCATCGCCAGGCCGGACAGCGTGCGACGGGAAACGGGCTTCATCAGGGTTACCTCGGATCGCTTGGGGGACAAGGTTTTCAGAGCGCCGCGGCAAGCAAGATGGTTACTTGTGAGTAGTCAGCGGGTCAAGGATTGCCGGAATGTGACAGCGGTGTGACGAACGCGCACCGATGACCGTCCGTCCCGATGATCATGGGATGTCTGCGCCTGCCCGGTGAACGCCCCGCCCTGGCACCCGTCACCCGTGCCCCGGGTGATCCAGTCCGATCGACGTGGGGCGATCGGGTTGCCGCCACCCGGGTGGTTATGTGTTACCCCCGATTACCCCAACGCCCCGCGTTAGGCCGTCCGGGGCGGATCTCCCGGAAGTCGTCCGCTGGTGGGCGGGTTGCTCGCTAGCGTGCGCGCGTCGGGTCGGGGAAGCCCCGGCTCCTGGGCGGTGAGGGAGCAGATCGTGCGCAACCTGGTGAGGCGTGCCGCCGCGGTGATCGCGGTGGTCGGGGGAACGATGGCCTGGACGGGTGCCGCGCCGGCGGTCGCGGACCCGTGGGAGATGGTCGTTCTGAAGTCTTCCGAGGGCAAGTGGAAGGCGTCGCTCTGGTACCACGACGCCGACAACGAGGTGTGCATCCGCGCGCACAACTCGATCAGCTCGGCCTACGCCGAGACCTGGGTGCGCGACGACTGGTACGAGGTGATCCTGCACTTCCGGGACTACGGCGGCAACGACGAACCGACCTGCCGCACGGTCTCGAGCGTGTACGACGGCGCCGTCGGCCTGGTCTACCTCCAGCACAGGGACAGCGACGGACACCGGACGGACTCCTGGGAAGGGCACGTCACGTTCTGACCCGCGGCCGGTCGGCGCCCGCGGTGGAGTAGCGCTCCAGCACCAGGTCCGCGACCTCCACCGCGTTCCCCAGCGGCGGGGCGATGCGCACGTCGGGGACGGCTGCGCGGGCCTCGGCGGCCACGCGGTCCGGGAGCAGGCCGGGGGCGAGGAACCACGACGCGACCGCGATCCGGCGGGCGCCCCGGGCCCGCAGGTCCGCGATGGCCGTGCGCACGTCGGGGGTCGTCGCGGACGCGAAGGCCGCGGCGACCGCCCAGCCGTGTCGACGGGACCACCCGCGCGCGACCTCGTGCACGCGGGCGTTCGCGGGAGCGTGGGAGGAGCCGGTGGCGGCCAGGACGACGCCCACCGACGGGTCCCCGGGGGTCACGCCGACGTCGGCGAGCCTGCGCAGGGCCGCGGCCTCCAGCAGCGGGGACGGGCCCAGGACGTCCGCGACCGACACCGACAGCCCCGGCAGGTCCACCGACGCCAGCAGCGCGGGCAGGTCCACGCGCGCGTGGAACGCGCGGCCCAGCAGCAGCGGCGCGACCACCACGCGGCGGTGGCCCTCGCCGTGCAGGCCCGCCAGCACGTCGACCAGGAGCGGCGCGGACAGGTCGAGGAACGCGCCCCGGACGTCCAGGCCCGGCGCGCGCGAGCGGACGACGTCCAGCAGGCCCGCGACCGACGCGGCCGAGCGCGGGTCTCGGCTGCCGTGGGCGACGGCGACGAGCGGGGTCACAGGGTTCCCGCCAGGCCGCGGGCGCGCAGGACCGCGCGCTCCAGCGGGCGGAACACGAGCAGCTCGATCCCCACGCCGACGAAGAAGATCAGCAGGATGCCCGCGATCACCATCGACATGTCCGACAGCGACATCGCGTTGTGCAGGTACTGGCCCAGGCCGAACCCGAGCGCGGGCGAGGTCGCGATCAGCTCCGCGGCCATCAGCGAGCGCCACGAGAACGCCCAGCCCTGCTTCAACCCCGCCAGGTAGCCCGGCAGGGCCGCGGGCAGCAGGATGTGGCGCGCCGTGTCGAACCGGCCCGCGCCCAGCACCTTGCCGACGCGGGGCAGGATCGGCGGGATCTGGTCGATCCCCGCGACCAGGCCGTTCGCGATCGACGGGACCGCGCCCAGCAGCACGACGGTGTAGATCGCGGCGTCGTTCAACCCGAACCACAGCACCGCGGCGGGCACCCACGCCACCGACGGCAGCGACTGCAACCCCGAGATCAGCGGGCCGATCGCGGCGCGCACCAGCGGCACCTTGGCCAGCAGCAGGCCCAGCGGCGTCGCCACCGCGACCGAGATCAGGAAGCCGATCACCGCGCGGTGCACCGACACCCACAGGTACTCCCACACCTCGCCGGTCGCGACGATGCGGGTGATCTGGCGCCACACGTCCAGCGGCGCGGGCAACTGGTACTCCGGCCAGTACGCGCGCGACCACAGGAACTGCCACACCGCGACGACCAGCGTCAAGGCGATCACCGGGGCCAGGACGGACCGCAGGACCCGGCGCTGGCGGCGGGGGCGACCGGGGTGTCCAGCGCGTCGAGGCCCGCGCCGACCGACGCCGAGGACGCCGGGGGCGCCGCGGTCTCAGGCTGCGGCATGGCTGCTGATCACCTCGCGCAGGCGCGTGTTGATCTCCGCGGTCAGCTTCGCCTCGTCGCCGCCGACCCGCCACTCCTGCACCACGCGGCCCGGCTTGGACGACAGCAGCACCACGCGCTGGCCCAGGCGGACGGCCTCGCGGACGTCGTGGGTGACGAACACGACCGCGGTGCCGGTGGCCTCCCAGACGCGCAGCAGCTCGCCCTGCAGGACGTCGCGGGTGATGGCGTCGAGGGCGGAGAACGGCTCGTCCATCAGCAGCAGCGACGACGCCTCGCCGCCGTTGCCCTGCAGCGCCGACGCCAGCGCGCGGGCCAGCGCGACCCGCTGGCGCATGCCGCCGGACAGCTCGTGCGGGCGCTTGTCGCCCACGCCGCCCAGGCGCACCAGGTCCAGCAGCTCCAGCGTGCGGGCGCGGCGCTCGCCGCGCTTGATCCCGGCCAGCCGCAGCGGCAGCTCCACGTTGCGGGCGGCGGTCAGCCACGGCATCAGCGCGGCCTCCTGGAACATCACCGCGGGGCGCGTGGTGGTCAGCTCGATGGCGCCGGAGCTGGGCCGGTCCAGGCCCGCGACCAGGTTCAGCACCGTGGTCTTGCCGCAGCCGGACGCGCCGAGCAGGCAGACGAACTCGCCGGGCGCGACGGTCAGGTCGATGCCGTCCAGCGCGACGACGGCGCCCGCGCCGTGGCCGAAGACCTTGCGGACCCCGCTCATGCGGACGACGGCGTCGGTCGCGGTGTGCGCGGCGGTGGCCGCGAGCGTGGCGGTCATCGTTGCCTGCCTTCCAGGGTGGGGCGGCCGCGGGCGGCCAGTTCGGTGTTCAGCGCGGTGAGGTCGAGGAAGCCGGTCAGGTCGACCGGGCGCAGCGCGACGCCCGCGGTGACGGCGTCCTCGGCGAGCCGGGGAAAGCGGACGCCACCGGGTCGGCGTCGAGGTCGATCGAGGTGAACGCCCGGTCGATCACCGGACCGCTCAGCGGTTTGCCCACCAGGCGGGTGAGTTGGGCGTTGACCGCGGCCTTCGCCTCGGCCGGGTGCTCGTCGGCCCACTCCTGCGCGGTGAGCAGGCCGCGCAGCAGCGCGCGCACGGTCTGCGGGTGCTCGGCGAGGAACCGGGTCCGGACCAGCAGCACGGTCGTCGGGAACCGGCCGTCCGGCCACAGCGACGCCTCGTCGACCAGCACCCGCGCGCCCGCGTCGAGCACCAGCCGCGACGCCCAGGGCTCGGGCAGCCACGCGGCCTGCACCTCGCCCTTGGTGAACGCGGCGAAGGTCTGCGCGGGGTCGCGGTTGGTCACCTCGACCCGGTCGGCCAGGCCCGTCTCCGCCAGCCAGGTCTTGAGCGCGATGTCCTGCGTGTTGCCCAGCGCCGGGGTCACCACGACGCGCCCGGCCAGGTCGTCGGGGGAGTCGATGTCCGGCGTGGTGACCAGCTGCGCGCCGCCCGAGGTCACCCCGGCGACCAGGCGCACCGCGCGGCCGTCGGACCGGGCGAACGCGTTGAGCGCCGGGCCGGAGCCGATGAAGCCCGCGTCCAGCGAACCGCCCAGGAACGCCGACACCTCGGTCGCACCGTCGGTGAACTTCGTCGGGACCAGCTTGGTACCGCCCAGCTCGTCGGTGAAGAAGCCCTTCTCCAGACCGACCAGCGCGGGCGCGTGCGTGACGTTGGGGAACAGGCCCAGGCGCAGCTCCGCGGCCGGGCCCAGGTCCGGCACCGGCCCGCGCTCCCACGCCTCGGTGCGCTGGACCCGGGTGCACCCGGAACCCAGCAGCACCACGGCGAGGAGCGCGAGCAGGATCCGCACGGCTACCCCGCCGCCAGGAGCCCGGCGCCGACCAGGCCCGCGGCCAGGGTGGTGCCGTCGGCGGGGTCGATCACCAGGAACGCGCCGGTGCGGCGGACGTCGGCGTAGTCGTCGAGCGGCAGCGGCTCGGCCGTGCGCAGCCCGACCCGGCCGATCTCGTTCAGCTCCAGCGACTCCGGCGCGTCCACCGTGGACAGCGTCTGCTCGTCGAACCGCGCGCCCAGCTCGCCGACGATGGCCTGGACGGTGCGGGTGCCGTGCTTGACCAGCACCCGCGCGCCCGGCCGCAGCGGCTTGTCGCCCAGCCACGCCAGGGTCGCGTCGAACTCGTCGGACACCGCGGGGCCGCCGCGGCGGGGGCGATCAGGTCGCCGCGGGTGATGTCGATGTCGTCGGCCAGCAGCAGCGTCACCGACTGGCCCGCCACCGCCTCGGACAGCTCGCCGTCCGGGGTGTCGACGCGGGTCACCGTCGTCCGGCGGCCCGAGGGCAGCACGACGACCTCGTCGCCGGGGCGCACCGTGCCCGCCGCGACCTGGCCCGCGTAGCCGCGGTAGTCCGGGTTCAGCGCGGTGTTGGTGCGGATGACGTACTGCACGGGGAAGCGCAGCGGCGCGTCGTGCGGGTCCGGCTCGACCGGCACGGTCTCCAGGTGCTCGAGCAGCGTCGGCCCGGAGTACCAGTCGGTGTTCGCCGAGCGGTCCACGACGTTGTCGCCGACCAGCGCCGACACCGGGATCGTGCGGACGGCGTCGGGGAGTAGCCCAGCGCGAGCGCGTGCGACTCGAACTCCTTGGCGATGACGGCGAAGGTCTCCTCGTCGTAGTCCACGAGGTCGATCTTGTTGACCGCCAGCACCAGCCGCGGCACGCCCAGCAGCGCCAGCACCGCGGCGTGGCGGCGGGTCTGCTCGATGACGCCCTTGCGCGCGTCCACCAGCAGGATCGCGAGCTGCGCGGTCGACGCGCCGGTCACGGTGTTGCGGGTGTACTGCACGTGGCCGGGGGTGTCGGCGAGCACGAACGTCCGCGCCGGGGTCGCGAAGTACCGGTAGGCGACGTCGATCGTGATGCCCTGCTCGCGCTCGGACCGCAGGCCGTCGACCAGCAGCGAGAGGTCCGGGGTGGACAGACCCTTGTCGACGCTGGCGCGGTGCACCGCGTCGAGCTGGTCGGCCAGGACCGACTTGGTGTCGTAGAGCAGCCGCCCGACCAGCGTCGACTTCCCGTCGTCGACGCTGCCCGCCGTGGCCAGCCTCAGCAGGTCGCGCTGCGCCGACGATTCGCCCACGAGCTCGCTCATCAGAAGTAGCCCTCTCGCTTGCGGTCTTCCATGGCGGCCTCGGAGAGCCGGTCGTCAGCCCGGGTCGCCCCGCGCTCGGTCAGCCTGCTGGCGGACACCTCCGCGATGACCGCGGCGATGTCGGCGGCGTCGGACTCCACCGCGCCGGTGCACGAGCCGTCGCCGACGGTGCGGTAGCGGACGGTCTTCTCGACCAGCTCCTCGCCCTCGGCCGGGCCGAACCACGGGCCCGGGGTCAGCCACATGCCGTCGCGCTTGAACACCTGGCGCTGGTGGGCGTAGTAGATGTCCGGCAGCTCGATGCGCTCGCGCTCGATGTAGCGCCACACGTCCAGCTCGGTCCAGTTCGACAGCGGGAACACGCGCACGTGCTCGCCCGGCTTGTGGCGGCCGTTGTAGAGGTTCCACAGCTCCGGGCGCTGGCGGCGCGGCTCCCACTGGCCGAACGCGTTGCGCAGGCTGAAGATCCGCTCCTTCGCCCGGGCGCGCTCCTCGTCGCGGCGCCCGCCGCCGAAGACCGCGTCGAACTTGTTGGTCGTGATCGCGTCGAGCAGCGGGACCGTCTGCAGCGGGTTGCGGGTGCCGTCGGCGCGCTCGGCGAGGCGGCCGTCGTCGATGTAGTCCTGCACGCTCGCCACGTGCAGCCGCAGGCCGTACCGCTCGACGGTGCGGTCGCGGAACTCGATGACCTCGTCGAGGTTGTGCCCGGTGTCGACGTGCAGCAGCGGGAACGGCACCGGCGCGGGCCAGAACGCCTTGACCGCCAGGTGCAGCAGGACCGTGGAGTCCTTGCCGCCGGAGAACAGGATCACCGGGCGGTCGAACTCGCCCGCGACCTCGCGGAAGATGTGGATCGCCTCGGACTCCAGCCGCCCGAGGGCGTCGAGTTCGGTGCGGATGTCGGTGAGTGTCATCTGTCGTCCCCTACCCGTGCAGTCCGCACTCGGTCTTGGCCTGGCCCGCCCACCGGCCGCTGCGCGCGTCCTGCCCCGGCAGCGGCTTGCTGGTGCACGGCGCGCAGCCGATGGACAGGTAACCCTCGCCGACCAGGGGGTTCTGCAAGATCCCCTTCTCGGCGATGTAGGCGTCGAACTCGTCGTCGCTCCACGGCGCGATCGGGTTGACCTTCACCAGCCCGTTGCGCTCGTCCCACTGCACGATCGGCGTGGTCGCCCGCGTCGGGGCGTCCACGCGCCGCACGCCGGTCACCCACGCGTCGTAGTTCTCCAAGGTCCGCTGGAGCGGCACGACCTTGCGCAGGAAGCAGCACCTGCCCGGGTCGGTCTTGTTCAGCAGCCCGAACTCCGCCTCCTGGTCGGCCACCGACTGCTCGGCCTCGGCCACCACGATCCGCGCCTCCGGGTAGACCAGGTCCACCGCGTCGCGCACGCCCAGCGTCTCGGCGAAGTGGTAGCCGGTCTCCAGGAACAGGATGTCGATGTCCTTCTTCGCCTGGTACGCCAGGTCGATCAGCACCGCGTCCTGCATGTTCGAGGCGACGATGAAGCTGTCGCCGAAGGTCTCGGCGGTCCACGCCAGCGCCTCCGCGGCGCTCGCGTCGGCCAGCTCGTGCTCGGCCCGCTCGGCCACCTCGCGCAGATCGGTCCGGACGGTCATGCGTTCACCCCCGCAGTCGACTCGCCGACGTAGAGGCCGGCGAACTTCACCGTGAACACGCGCCTGCAGTCCATGCAGGCCCAGGCGCCGCTCGGCTCCTCGTGCGGACGCAGGTCTTCCTCGCCGCAGAAGGGGCAGTGGTACGGGACAGCGCGCTCGCTCATCGCAGGTTCGCCTCGTCGGTACGGCCGACCCACTGGGCGAACCGCTCGTCCGCGGCGCGCTCGGCGACGAAGTTGCGGACCACGCGCTCGACGTAGTCCGGCAGCTCGCTCGCGACGACCTTGTGGCCGCGCAGCTTCTTGCCGAAGCCCGCGTCGAGGCCGAGGCCGCCGCCCAGGTGCACCTGGAAGCCCTCGACCTGGTTGCCCGCCTCGTCGGTCACGATCTGGCCCTTGAGGCCGATGTCCGCGGTCTGGATGCGGGCGCACGAGTTCGGGCAGCCGTTGATGTGCACCGAGATCGGCGCGGTGATGCCGTCGGTGATGTCCTTGAGCCGGTCCTCCAGCTCCGCGACCAGGTTGTGCGCGCGGGCCTTCGTCTCGACGATCGCCAGCTTGCAGAACTCGATGCCGGTGCAGGCCATCACGCCGCGCCGCCACGGCGACGGGTCCACCTGCAGGCCCAGCGCGGCCAGGTCGGCGCGCAGGCCCGCGACCTCGGACTCGGGCACGTCCAGCACGACCAGCTTCTGCTGCGGGGTGAACCGGACCCGGTTCGAGCCCGCCCGCTCGGCGGCCTTGGCGACCTCGACCAGGATCGTCCCGGACACCCGGCCCGCGATGGGCGCGGCGCCGACGTAGAACTTGCCGTCCTTCTGCTTGTGCACGCCGACGTGGTCGACGGGGTCGCGGGGACCTCGGGCGCGGGGCCGTCGATGAGCTTGCGGCCGAGGTACTTCTCCTCCATGACCTCGCGGAACTTCGCCGCGCCCCAGTCCTTCACCAGGAACTTGATGCGGGCGCGCGAGCGCAGGCGGCGGTAGCCGTAGTCGCGGAAGACGCTGATGACCGCGCCGTAGACGTCGGCGACCTCGTCCAGCGGCACCCACGCGCCGAGCCGCTGGCCGATCATCGGGTTGGTCGACAGGCCGCCGCCCACCCAGACGTCGAAGCCGGGGCCGTGCTCGGGGTGCACCACGCCGACGAACGCGACGTCGTGGATCTCGTGCGCGACGTCGGGCAGGCCGGACACCGCGGACTTGAACTTGCGCGGCAGGTTGGAGAAGTCCTTGTGCCCGATGAACCGCCGGAGGATCTCCTCGATCGCCGGGGTGCCGTCGATGACCTCGTCCTCGGCGATCCCCGCCAGCGGCGAGCCGAGCACGACGCGCGGGGAGTCGCCGCACGCCTCCATCGTGGTCATGCCCGCGCCCTCCAGGCGCTTCCAGATGGTGGGCATGTCCTCGATGCGGATCCAGTGGTACTGGATGTTCTGCCGGTCGGTGATGTCGGCGGTGTCGCGGGCGTAGGCGGTGGACAGCTCGCCGAGCACGGTGAGCTGCTCGGTGGTGACGGCGCCGCCGTCGGTGCGCACGCGGAGCATGAAGAACTCGTCGTCCAGCTCCTCCGGCTCCAGCGTCGCCGTGCGGCCGCCGTCGATGCCCGGCTTGCGCTGCGTGTAGAGGCCGTACCAGCGGAAGCGACCGCGCAGGTCACCCGGGTCGATGCTGTCGAAGCCGCCGTGGGCGTAGATGTTCTCGATGCGCGCCCGCACGTTCAGCGGGTTGTCGTCCTTCTTCGAGCGCTCGTTCGGGTTCAGCGGCTCGCGGTAGCCGAGCGCCCATTGGCCCTCGCCGCGGCGCGCGCGCTTGGCGGGCGGGGGTGTGGTGGTGGGAGACACCGGTGAGTCCTCCGGGTCGGGCGCTCGCGCGCGGCAACCGGGGACAACCGTGGGGATTGTCACAGACCGCCAGAGCGCCTACGCCTGCTGAATGAACGAGACGGGAAGGTCAGTGACGGCACATCGCGCTGGCGACGCGACGGAAATCCACGTGGCGGCGGGCCACGAGGCGGACTTCGGTCGCTGCTGACATGCCGACCACACTGCCACGCGTCCAGGGTGTGGTCCACCGTCATCCGCATTCTGGGACACCCCTGGTCCAGCTTGCGTTTGACCAGGCCACCTGGCACTTGATCACGTTCAGCGGTTTGACCGGACATTTAATCCCGGTCAGGGTGGGTCGGAATGTACGGTCCTTTGCGGGATGCGACCATAAATGCGTGCCCTCAGCCCTTCCGGACGGCGATCCGGCCCCTTCCGACGGGGCCTTGCCTGTTAGCGCGCTCACATCGGTGAGGACGCGATCATTCGGGATTTATGTCCACGTCCCGTTCTGCGCGACCCGCTGCGGGTACTGCGATTTCAACACCTACACACCGGGGGAGTTGGGCGGCTCGGCCTCGCCGGACACCTGGCTCACCGCCGTCGCCGCGAATTGGACCTCGCCGCGCGGGTCGTCGGGGACGCGCCCGCGGCGTCGACGGTCTTCGTCGGCGGCGGCACCCCGTCGCTGCTGGGCGCCGACGGCCTCGCGACGGTCCTCGACCTCGTCCGCTCGACGGTCGGCCTGGCCGACGGCGCGGAGGTGACCACCGAGGCCAACCCGGAGTCGACCTCCCCGGAGTTCTTCGCGTCGCTGCGCGCGGCCGGGTACACGCGCGTGTCGCTGGGCATGCAGTCAGCGGCCCAGCACGTCCTGCGCGTCCTCGACCGCACCCACACCCCCGGCCGACCCGTCGCCGCCGCCCGGGAGGCCCGCGCGGCCGGGTTCGACCACGTCAACCTGGACCTGATCTACGGCACCCCCGGCGAGACCGCCGAGGACCTGGCGCGGTCCCTCGACGCGGTCCTGGAGGCGGGCGTCGACCACGTGTCGGCGTACGCGCTGATCGTCGAGGACGGCACGGCCCTCGCGCGCCGGGTCCGCCGCGGCGAGCTGCCGATGCCCGACGACGACGTCATGGCGGACCGGTACGAGCAGCTCGACTCGACCCTCACCGCCGCCGGCCTGCACTGGTACGAGGTCTCCAACTGGGCGTCGTCGCCGGAGGCCCGCTGCCAGCACAACCTCCTGTACTGGCGCGGCGACAACTGGTGGGGCGTCGGCCCCGGCGCGCACAGCCACGTCGGCGGGGTCCGGTGGTGGAACGTCAAGCACCCCGCCCGCTACGCCGCGCTCCTGTCCGAGGGCGCGTCCCCGGCCGCCGCCCGCGAGACCCTGACCGCCGACGACCGCCGCGTCGAGCGGGTCCTGCTCGAACTGCGCCTGTCCGACGGCCTCCCGGTCGACGTGCTCGACGCCCCCGCCCGCGGCGAGGCCACCCGAGCCGCCGCCGACGGCCTCCTCGACCCCACCGCGCTGGCCGCGGGCCGCTGCGTCCTCACCCCGGCGGGCCGCCTGCTGGCCGACGCCGTCGTCCGCCGCCTGACCTGACGGCCTACCCCGCCCGCGTCCGCAGGCCGCTGATCATGCGGCCGAGGACGTCGGCGTACTCCGCGCGCAGCCGCTCCCGGTCCTCGGGTGCGGCCTGGGCCAGCGCCATGCCCGCGGACCCCAGCACCGTGAAGCAGATGTGCGTGGCCGTGCCCACCGGCAGCGGGTCGAGCAGGCCCGCCGAGACCAGGCCCGTCAGGACCTCCTCGATGTGCGCGTACGCGTACTTCTCCTCCGCGGCCTGCCACGCCGACCACCCGAGCGCGATCGGGCCCTCCAGCCACGCGATCCGCCGGTAGACGGGGTCCAGGCACAGGTCGAGGAACTCGTTCATCGCCGCGAGCGCGCCCCGCCACGGGTCGGACTCGCGCGCCTGCGCCGCCCGGGTGCGGGTGATCGCCGCGATCTCCTGCTCCTCCAGGACCGCCTCGAACACCGCGCGCTTGCTCGCGAAGTGGTGGTACACCGCGCCCCGCGTCGCCTGGATGTCGCCCGCGATGTCCTCCAGGCCGGTGGCCGTGAAGCCGTCGGTGGCGAAGCGGCGGGTGGCCGCCTCGAGGATCGCGGCGCGGGTCGCCTCGGAGTACTGCTCGCGACGGCTCCTGGTGACGCGCATGCGGTGTACGGTAGCGACATACACAGCGTATGTAACCGACGTGGGGTAGGTGCGCGATGACCGAGATGGTCCTGTTCAACCCGTTCACGCCCGGGTTCACCGACGACCCGTACCCGCACTACCGAGAGCTGCGCGACGCCGGTCCGGTGCAGGAGCACCCGCTGGGCTTCTGGTTCGTCACCCGCCACGACGAGGTCGCCGACCTGCTCCGCGCGAACCTCTCCGTCGAGCAGCGCCACCTCGCCCCGCACGAGACCCGCGACGCCATCCGCGGCCCCGTCGACCAGCCCATGCGCGGGGGCGGGCTGTCCATGCTCGACCGCGACCCGCCCGACCACACCCGCCTGCGCAGGCTCGTCAGCAAGGTCTTCACCCCGCGCGCCATCGAGGCGCTGCGCCCGCGCGTGCAGACCCTCGTCGACGACGCCCTCGACCGCCTCGCCGACGGCGGCGACGTCGTCGCCGAACTCGCCTTCCCGCTGCCCTTCGCGGTGATCAACGAGATGCTCGGCATGCCCGACGCCGACGCCGACCGCGTCCGCGACCTCTCCGGCACCCTCGTCCGCTCCCTGGAGCCGATCGCCGACCCCGACCTCGCCAAGCGGATCGCCGCGGCCGACGTCGAGATCGCCAGTCTCTGCCGCGACGCCATCGAGGCCAAGCGCGCGAACCCCGCCGACGACCTCCTCACCGCCCTCATCCGCGCCGAGGAGGACGGCGACGTCCTCGACGACGACGAGCTGATCGCCCAGGTCGTCCTGCTCTACGTCGCGGGCCACGAGACCACGGTCAACCTGATCTCCAACGGCGTCGTCGCGCTCCTGCGCCACCCCGACCAGCTCGCCGCCCTCCAGGCGAACCCCGACCTCATCGGCAACGCCGTCGAGGAGTTCCTGCGCTACGACAGCCCCGTCCAGTCCGGCCGCCGCATCACCACCGCCCCCGTCGACGTCGGGGGCAGCGAGATCCCCGCGGCAGCTTCATCATCCTCGGTCAGGCCTCCGCCAACCGCGACGAGCGCTTCTGGGGCCCCGACGCCGACACCCTCCGCCTCGACCGCCGCGACGCCCGCCTCCACGTCTCCTTCGGCGCGGGCCCGCACCACTGCCTCGGCGCGGCCCTGGCCCGCCTGGAAGCCCAACTCGCCATCGGCGGCCTCGTCGCCCGCTACCCGAACCTCGCCCAAGCGGGCGAGATCGAGTGGAACGGCCGCATCAACCTCCGCGGCGCCGCGAAGGTCCCGATCTCGGTCTGAGCCGTTCGGCGGGTAGGGACCAAAGGCCCCTATCCGCCGAACGCGTGTATCCCCGCGCGACCGGGCGGCCTCTTCGTTGGCATCCACGAGAGGCGGTGCCCATGAACGGCGACTTCACCGGGGACGGAAGATCCGAGATCCCCATCACCAGCCCGTGGGGATTGGGTGTGCTCGAACTCAGCGGCGGCACGCTCACCTCACCCGTCATCACGCCCAACGGGACGCGGTTCGGCGAGTGGCTGCTCAACACCGCGGACAACCGGTTCGAGGTCCTCGGCGACTTCGACGGCGACGGCAAGGAGGAGGTGCTCGTCGCCAGCCCGTGGGGCATCGGGGTGCTCAAGCGCAGCGGCGGCACGTTCACCTCGATCCTCATGGCCCCCAACGGGACCCGCTTCGGCGGGTGGCTGCTCAACACCGCCGACAACCGCTTCGGCCCGGTCGGCGACTTCGACGGCGACGGCAAGCAGGAAGTCCTCATCACCAGCCCGTGGGGCATCGGGATCCTCAAGCTCACCGGCGGCACCTTCAGCGTCCTCATGATGGCGCCCAACGGGACCCGCTTCGGCGGCTGGCTGCTCAACACCGCGGACAACCGCTTCGGACCCGTCGGCGACTTCGGCGGCAACGGCCGCGACGAACTCCTCGTCGCCAGCCCGTGGGGCATCGGCGTCCTCGAACTCAGCGGGTCGACGCTCGCCGCGCCCGTCATGGCCGCCAACGGGACCCGCTTCGGGGGCTGGCTGCTCAACACCGCCGACAACCACTTCGCCAACGTCGGCGACTTCGACGGCGACGGCCGCCCCGAGATCATGGTCACCAGCCCGTGGGGCATCGGCATCCTCGCCCGCACCGGGTCCACCTTCGCGCCGAAGATGATGGCCCCCAACGGGACCCGCTTCGGCGGGTGGCTCCTCAACACCTCCGACAACCGGTTCGGCCCGGTCGGCGACTTCGACGGCGACGGCCGCCCCGAGATCCTCGTCTCCAGCCCGTGGGGCATCGGCATCCTGGAACTCAGCGGCTCCACGCTCGCCGCGCCCATGATGGCCGCCAACGGGACCCGCTTCGGCGGCTGGCTGCTCAACACCGCCGACAACCGCTTCGACATGGTCGGCGACTTCGACCGCGACGGCCGCGCCGAGATCGTCGTCACCAGCCCGTGGGGCATCGGCGTCCTCAAGCAGACCGGCAGCACCGCCACCGCGCTCATGCTCGCCCCCAACGGGACCCGCCTCGGCGGGTGGCTGCTCAACACCGCCGACAACCACGTCGGCATCGGCACCGAGGTCATCCGCGTGCACGTCAAGGTGCTCACCGACCCCACCATCCCCATCGAGACGATGCTGACCGCGATGCAGCAGGTCTACGAGGCCGTCGGCGTCCGCGTCCACCGGGTCAGCACCGAGCGCCTCACCGCCCCCGCCCTCAACGACCTCGACGTCGGCCGCTGCGTGCGCGGCGAGACCACCGCCGAGCAGAACCAGCTCTTCGCCAACCGCAACGGCGTCGCGCCCGGCGACGTCGTCGTCTACTTCGTCCGCTCGACGGTCCCGCCGTCCAACGGCTGCGCCGCCCACCCCGCGGGCAGCCCCAGCGCGGTCGTCGTCCAGGGCGCCACCCGCTGGACCCTCGCCCACGAGGTCGGCCACGTCCTCGGCCTGGCCCACGCCTCCGACACCAACCGGCTGATGACCGGCGGCGGCACCGCCAACATCACCAACCCGCCGCCCGACCTCATCCCGATGGAGATCATCGAGATGAAGGACAGCACCCTCACCCACGCCGAATAGGAGCCACGACATGGTCACCATGCAGGACGTGCGCCGCCGCCTCGACGCGGACGAGGTCGACTACGCCGAAGCCGCCGCGCTCGGCCCCGACGCGCTGCCGCACCTGGCCGCGCTCGCGGTCAGCGACGACACCGTGCTCGCCTCCAAGGCCGTCTACCTCGCCAGCGTGATCGGCGGCGACCGGTCGGCCGACATCGTTGCCGAGGCGGCCCAGCGCGGCGACCCCGTCGTCCGCGTCGCCGCCGCCGCGGCGCTGCGCAACCTCCCGGTCGGCGACTTCGAGCGGGTCGGCGACGCGCTGCTCGACGACGACGACCCGGGCGTGCGCAAGGTCGCGATCGGCTCGGTCGCCTCCGCCGACGCGCCCGCGCTCACCGCCAAGGTGCGCCGGGCCGCCGAGGAGGACCCGGAGGACTACGTGCGCGACACCGCCGCGCGCTTCCTCCCGCCCACCCAGTAGGCCAGCACCGCGGCCGGGATGAACATGATCACCCCGTAGACCGCAGCGGGCACGGCCATCGTCGCGTTGTTCAGCAGCGTCGGGGACAGCGCGATCGTGATGGCCAGCGCCGAGTTGTGGATGCCCACCTCGAACGACGACGCGATCGCCTGCCGCGGCTCGACCCGAGCGAGCCGCGGCACGGCGTACCCCAGGCCCAGGCTGCTCAGCACCAGCAGCAGCGACACCAGCCCCACGTCGCCCAGGTAGTCCAGCACGTTCTCCCGCTCCGCGATGATCGCGCCCGCGATCACCAGCACCAGCACCGCGATCGAGGCGATCTTCACCGGCCGCGCCATCCGGTCGGCGAACGCGGGCCACCGCTTGCGCACCGCCATCCCGATCGCCACCGGCACCAGCACGATCGCGAACACCTGCAGCATCTTCGCCGGCTGCAGCCCGATCGACGTGCCCTCCTCCAGGAACCCCGCGATCGCCAGGTTCACCACGATCGGCAGCGTCACCACCGCCAGCACCGAGTTGATCGCGGTCAGCGTGATGTTCAGCGCGACGTCCCCGCCCGCCAGGTGGCTGAAGATGTTCGCCGTCGTCCCGCCCGGCGACGCCGCCAGCAGCATCATCCCGACCGCCAGCAGCGGCTCCAGGTCGAACAGCAGCACCAGCCCCAGGCACACCGCGGGCAGCACCAGGACCTGCGTCGCCAGCGCCAGCAGCGCCGCCTTCGGCACCTTGGCCACCCGCGTGAAGTCCGCCACCGTCAGGTGCAGGCCCAGGCCGAACATGATGATCGCCAGCGCGATCGGCAGGAACACCGTGGTCAGCGTCGACGAGGCTTGCATCGCGGCTCCTTCACCTCGGGAGCCTGAAGGCTCCGGCAATCCGGACAGCCCGCGCAAGACCGGAATTCGAACCGTGACCGGCACCGAGCGACCACACCACGCCCCCGGCTCCGTAAACTTGAGTCGGGACTAGCAGGTTTGCGTCGAGGAGGTGGCCGTGAGCAGCGCGGATGAGCGCCGGTTCGAGGTTCTGCGCGCCATCGTCGCCGACTACGTCCGCGACAACGAGCCCGTCGCGTCCAAGGCGATTGTCGAGCGGCACAACCTCGGTGTCTCCAGCGCCACCGTCCGCAACGACATGGCCGCGCTGGAGGAGGAGGGCTACATCACCCAGCCCCACACCAGCGCCGGGCGCATCCCCACCGACAAGGGCTACCGGCTGTTCGTCGACCGGCTCAGCGAGGTCAAGCCGCTCAGCCCGGCCGAGCGCCGCGCCATCCACACCTTCCTCGACGGCGCCATCGACCTCGACGACGTCATGCGCCGCAGCGTGCGCCTGCTCGCCCAGCTCACCCGCCAGGTCGCCGTCATCCAGTACCCGACGCTGACCACCTCCACCGTCCGGCACGTCGAGGTCGTCGGGATCACCCCGGCCCGCCTTATGCTCGTGCTGATCACCGACACCGGCCGCGTCGACCAGCGCATGGTCGACCTCGGCGACGTCGTCACCGACGAGGCCGTCGCCCGGCTGCGGGCCATGCTCAACACCGCGCTCGCGGGCCGCAGGCTCACCGACGCCGCGGTCAAGGTCGCCGAACTGCCCGAGACCGCGCCCCCGACCTGCGCGAGCACGTCGTGAAGATCAGCACCGTGCTGGTCGAGTCGCTGGTCGAGCACCCGGAGGAGCGGCTGGTGCTCGGCGGCACCGCCAACCTCACCCGCAACGCCACGGACTTCCCCCACTCGCTGCGCCAGGTGCTCGAAGCCCTGGAGGAGCAGGTCGTCGTGCTCAAGCTGCTCGCCGCGGCGGGCGACTCGCGCACCATCACCGTCCGCATCGGCGAGGAGAACGAGGCCGAGCAGATGCGCAGCACGTCGGTGGTGTCCATCGGCTACGGCAGGCTCAGCGGGGGACGCCTGGGCGGGCTCGGCGTCGTGGGACCGACGCGCATGGACTACCCGACCAACATCGCCGCCGTCCGCGCGGTGGCCAACTACGTCGGAGAGATCCTCAGCCAGTAGGCGGGGACCGATCGAGGAGAGCCCCGGGAGACCGGGGCAGGAGGAACACGGTGGCGAGGGACTACTACGGCACCCTGGGTGTGCGGCCGGACGCGAGCTCGGACGAGATCAAGCGCGCCTACCGCAAGCTCGCCCGCGAGCTGCACCCGGACGTCAACCCCGACGAGGCCGCGCAGCAGCGGTTCCGCGAGGTCATCGCGTGCTACGAGGTCCTGTCCGACCCGCAGAAGCGCAAGATCGTCGACATGGGCGGCGACCCGCTGGGCAACGGCGCGGCGGGCGGCGGCGGGCGCGACCCGTTCGGCGGGTTCGGCCTCGGCGACATCATGGACGCCTTCTTCGGCGCGGCGGCGGGCGGCGGGGGCGGGCGCGGCCCGCGCAGCCGCGTGCAGCCCGGCTCCGACGCGCTGCTGCGCATCGAGCTGACCCTGGAGGAGTGCAACACCGGCGTCAGCCGCGACATCACCGTCGACACGGCCATCCTCTGCGAGACCTGCCGCGGCTCCGGCTGCGCCGCGGGCACCAGCCCCATCACCTGCGACACCTGCGGCGGGCGCGGCGAGGTCCAGTCGGTGCAGCGCTCGTTCCTCGGCCAGGTCGTCACCGCGCGCGCCTGCCCGGTCTGCCGCGGCTACGGCGAGGTCATCCCCGAGCCCTGCGGCACCTGCATCGGCGAGGGCCGGGTCCGGTCGCGGCGCACCATCACCGCCAAGATCCCGCCGGGCGTCGCCGACGGCATGCGGGTGCGGCTGTCCGGCCAGGGCGAGGTCGGCCCCGGCGGCGGCCCGGCCGGTGACCTGTACGTCGAGGTCCAGGAGCTGCCCCACCACACCTTCGAGCGCGCGGGCGCCGACCTGCACTGCACCCTGCGCGTCCCGATGACCACCGCCGCCCTCGGCGCGGTCCTCAAGCTGGAGACCCTCGACGGCCAGGTCGAGCTGGAGGTCACCCCCGGCACGCAGGCGGGCGCCGAGCTGGTCATGACCGGCCGCGGCCTGCCCCGGCTGCGCTCCACCGGCCGCGTCGACGGGCGCGGCGACCTGCACGTCCACATCGAGGTCGAGGTGCCCACCAAGCTCGACGCCCGGCAGGCCGAGCTGCTGCGCGAGCTGGCCGGGCTGCGCGGCGAGGAGGAGGGCACCCTCGCCGGGACCAACGGCCGCGGCGGTGGGCTGTTCTCCCGGCTGCGCTCCCGGCACCCGCGGTGACCCTGCCGCTGTTCCTGGTCGACGCCGTGCCCGCGGCGGGCGCGTTCACCCTCGACGGCCCGGAGGGCCGCCACGCCGCCGCCGTGCGCAGGCTGCGCGCGGGGAGGAGCTGCTGGTCTCCGACGGCCGCGGCGCGGTCGCCCGGTGCGCGGTCACCGCTGCGGGCAAGGACAGCCTCGACCTCGCGGTCGCCGAGCGCTGGTCCGAGCCCGCTCCGTCGCCCCGCGTCGTCGTCGCGCAGGCCCTGGTCAAGGGCGACCGCGGCGAGCTGGCCGTCGAACTGGCCACCGAGGCGGGCGCCGACGAGATCGTCCCGTGGCGGGCCCGGCGCAGCATCGCCCGCTGGGAAGACGGTCCGCGCGGCGACAAGGCCCTCGCCAAGTGGCGCTCCACCGCGCGCGAGGCGGGCAAGCAGTCCCGCCGCCCGTGGCTGCCCGAGGTGTCCGACCCCGCCGACCTGACCGCCCTGTCCCAGCGGGTGGGAACCAGCGCCGCGGCGCTCGTCCTCGAGGCGGGCGCGACCACCCCGTTGGCCGAGATCGCGTTGCCGAGCGACGGCGACATCCTGCTCGTGATCGGCCCCGAGGGCGGCATCGATCCGGCCGAGATCGAGGCCCTGACCAGCGCCGGAGCGACGCTCGTCCGACTCGGCCCGTCCGTGCTGCGCACCTCGACCGCGGCGGCCGTCGCCCTGGGCGCGCTGGGGGCGCTGACACCGCGCTGGCGTTGATCAACAACCCGTCATGTCGCGGTGGCGGAACCCCCGGGGTCGGGCTACGCTTCTCCCACGGCTTGCGCCAAAGGAACCAGTCAAGCCGGTCGAGACGACCGCCGGACACCTCCCCCTCGGTCCGGCGGTGCCGCGCTGGGCGGTGGGGCGACCCCCAGGTTCCACCGCCCGCGCGGCCTCCTTCCCCTATGCTCTGCGCTCATGAGCGAGTGCCTGTTCTGCCGGATCATCGCCGGTGAGATCCCGTCGACCAAGGTCCACGAGACGGACACCGTCTACGCCTTCCGCGACATCAGCCCGCAGTCGAAGGTGCACGTCCTGGTCGTCCCCAAGACCCACCACGAGGACGCCGCCGCCCTCGCGGGCCACCCCGAGCTGCTCGCCGACGTGGTCGCCGCGGGCGCCGAGGTCGCGGGCATCGAGGGGATCGCCGAATCCGGCTACCGGTTCGTGTTCAACACCGGGGACGACGCCTGCCGCACCGTTTTCCACGCCCACCTGCACGTCCTCGGTGGCGAACAGCTCGCCGGGTTCGGCCGGTAAGCCGTTTCTCCGGTGCGCCGCGTCGGTGCCCCCGGCTAGCATCGAAGGGGCCAGACCGAAAGCAGCGCGCGGGCGCAGAAGGCAGGACCGAGAGCACGTGACGACCGGTAGCGCACAGGGCCCGTCCGCCGAGGACGACGCCCGCGACGCCCAGTCCCGGTTCGCGATCCCCGAGGGGGCCGTGCTGGCCCTGCTCGGTTCCCGCGACGAGAACCTGCGGCTCGCCGAAGAGCTGCTCGACGCCGACGTGCACGTCCGCGGCAACGAGGTGACCCTCTCGGGCTCCCCGCCGACGTCGCGTTCGCCGAGCGGGTGTTCACCGAACTGGCCACCCTCGCCGCCCGCGGCCAGCAGGTCGGCCCGGACACCGTCCGCCGCACCATCGCCATGCTGTCGGCGGGCTCCGCGGAGTCCCCGGCCGAGGTGCTGAGCCTGGACATCGTCTCCCGCCGCGGACGCACCATCCGCCCCAAGACCCTCAACCAGAAGCGCTACGTCGACGCCATCGACGCCAACACGGTCGTGTTCGGCATCGGCCCCGCGGGCACCGGCAAGACGTACCTCGCGATGGCCAAGGCGGTCCAGGCCCTCCAGGCGAAGCAGGTCAACCGCATCATCCTGACCCGCCCCGCCGTCGAGGCGGGCGAGCGCCTCGGCTTCCTCCCGGGCACCTTGTTCGAGAAGATCGACCCGTACCTGCGCCCCCTCTACGACGCCCTCCACGACATGGTCGACCCGGAGTCCATCCCGAGGCTCATGACGGCGGGCACCATCGAGGTCGCACCACTCGCATATATGCGTGGTCGCACATTGAATGACGCCTTCATCATCTTGGACGAGGCCCAGAACACCACGCCCGAGCAGATGAAGATGTTCCTCACCCGCCTCGGGTTCGGGTCCAAGATCGTCGTCACCGGTGACATCACGCAGGTCGACCTGCCCGGTGGGCAGCGCAGCGGTCTGCGGGTGGTCAAGGACATCCTCGACGGCATCGACGACGTGCACTTCGCGACGTTGACCAGCGGGGACGTGGTGCGGCACCGGCTGGTCGGGGACATCGTCGACGCCTACGAGAAGTGGTCGGGCGAGCAGGAGGAGCAGGCCGAGCCCGCGCGGGTGCGGGCGGGCCGCAGGCAGGGGCGCTAGGCCAGGGACAATGACCCGGTGAGCATCGAGATCTCCAACGAGTCGGAGGTGGCGGTCGACGAGGCGTCGATCGTCGCCGCTGCCCGGTTCGCGTTGGACCGGATGAACGTCAGCAGCCTCGCCGAGCTGTCCGTGCTGCTGGTCGACCTGGACTACATGTCCGACCTGCACGAGCGGTGGATGGACCTGCCCGGGCCGACCGACGTCATGGCCTTCCCCATGGACGAGCTGGACAACGCCCGCAGGCCCGACGCCTCCGACATGGGTCCGGCGCTGCTCGGCGACATCGTCCTGTGCCCGGAGTTCGCCAAGGACCAGGCGCGCAAGGCCGGGCACAGCCTGACCGACGAGCTGCACCTGCTCACCGTGCACGGCGTGCTGCACCTGCTCGGCTACGACCACGCCGAGCCCGCCGAGGAGCGGGAGATGTTCACCCTCCAGAAGCGCATCCTCGCCGACTTCAAGGCCGCGACCGCGGACGCGAAGCGGCGGGCGGCGCAGCGCGTCGAGGACGACAAGCTCCTCGGCGCGGTCGGCCTGGCCGAGCCGGACACCGACAAGCGCTGATGTCAGCGGACTCGGTCGGCCTCCTCGTCATCGCGGTGCTGCTCGTCCTGGCCGCGGGGTGTTCGCCGCGGCGGACGCGGCGCTGTCCACGGTGTCCAAGGCGCGCGTGGACGGGCTCGTCCGGCAGGGCAGGGCGGGCGCGCGGCAGCTCGCCGCGGTGCTCGTCGAGCGGCCCCGGCACATCAACCTGCTGCTCCTGCTGCGGCTGGGCTGCGAACTCGCCGCCACGGTGCTGGTCGCCGCGGTCTGCCTGCGGCACATCGACCCGGGCGTGCTGGCCGGGCTGACCGCGGCGCTCGGCATGATCGTCGTGTCGTACGTGCTGGTCGGCGTGGGTCCGCGCACCATCGGCCGCCAGCACCCGTACGGCATCGGGCTGATCGTCGCCGGGCCGGTGCGCGTGCTGGGCACGCTGCTCGGGCCGCTGTCGCGGTTCCTGATCCTGGTCGGCAACGCGATCACCCCCGGCAAGGGCTTCCGCGAGGGCCCGTTCTCCTCCGAGGTCGAGCTGCGCGAGCTGGTCGACATGGCCGAGGAGCGCGGCGTGGTCGACGCCGACGAGCGGGAGATGATCCACTCGGTGTTCGAGCTGCGCGACACCATCGCCCGCGAGGTGATGGTCCCGCGCACCGAGATGGTGTGGATCGAGCAGACCAAGTCCGTCCGCCAAGCCCTCGCGCTGTCCCTGCGCACCGGCTACAGCAGGCTCCCGGTCATCGGCGAGAGCGTCGACGACATCGTCGGCACGGTGAACCTCAAGGGCCTCGTGCGCGCCTGGATGGAGCCCGGGGCGGAGAACCGCACCGTCGCCGAGCTGATGGGCGACGCGGTGTTCGTGCCCGACACCAAGCGCGTCGACGACCTGCTGCGCGAGATGCAGCTCTCCAAGAACCACCTGGCGATCGCGGTCGACGAGTACGGCGGCACCGCGGGCCTGCTGACCATCGAGGACATCCTCGAGGAGATCGTCGGCGAGATCACCGACGAGTCCGACACCGACGACCGGCCCCCGGTCGAGCACCTGGCCGACGGCGCGGTCCGGGTCAGCTCCCGGCTGCCGGTCGAGGACCTCGGCGCGCTGTTCGGCCTGGTCCTGGAGGACCCGGACGTGGAGACCGTCGGCGGGCTGCTGGCCCAGCGGCTGGGACGTGTGCCACTTCCCGGCGCGGAGGCGGAGATCACCGGGCTACGGTTCCGAGCCGAGGGCGGCAAGGACAGCCGCGGCCGGGTGCGCATCACCTCGGTCGTCGTCCGCCGCGCGGAAACCGAGGACGCGGTCGACGAGGTCGCGGGGAGAGGAGCGCCGAGCGTGGCTGAGCTGGACCCGGAGGACGCCAAGATCGTGACCCTGGCGCGGTCGAGCCGGGCGCGCACCGGCGCGGCCGAGGGGCGGCGGTCCGCGACACCGACGGCCGGACCTACGCCGCGGCCAGCGTCGACCTGCCCTCGCTCAAGCTCACCGCGCTGCAGGCCGCGGTCGCCGCCGCGGTGTCCAGCGGCGCGCCCGGCCTGGAGGCGGCGGCCGTGGTGACCGCGGCCGACGCCGTCGACGCCGACTCCGTGGCGGCCGTCCGCGACCTCGCGCCGGACGCCCCGGTGCTGCGCGCGGACGCCTCCGGCGCCGTGGTCGACGTGATCCGGTGAAGGTCACCGTCTGCCGGGGCTGCTGCTGCGGCACCATCGCCAAGCACCCGAAGGTCGACCACGCCGGGCAGGTGGAGCGCTTGCGCGCGATCGGCGCGCGGGTCGGCGCGACCGTGCGGCTGGCCGACTGCCTGGACGCCTGCGAGACGTCGAACGTCGTGGTCGTGCAGGCGCCGGGGAGCAGCCGGTGTGGCTGGGCTGGGTGCTCTCCGACGCCGTCCTGGCCGACATCGAGGCGTGGCTGACCGCGGGTGGGCCGGGGTCGCGCCGCTGCCGGACACCCTCGACCTGCACCGCATCACCGCGCCCGGACTGCGGAAGGCACAATGAGCCGGTGAGTGAGACGCACCGTTCCGGGTTCGCCTGCTTCGTTGGGCGGCCCAACGCGGGCAAGTCCACGCTGACCAACGCGCTCGTCGGCGGCAAGGTGGCGATCACCTCGAGCAAGCCGCAGACCACCCGGCACGCGATCCGCGGGATCGTGCACCGGCCGGACGCGCAGCTCGTGCTCGTGGACACCCCAGGCCTGCACCGACCGCGCACGCTGCTCGGCGAGCGGCTCAACGACGTCGTCCGGCAGACGTGGTCCGAAGTGGACGTGGTCGGGTTCTGCGCGCCCGCGGACCAGAAGGTCGGCCCCGGCGACAAGTTCATCCTCGGCGAGCTGGTGAAGGTCGCCCGCAAGACGCCGGTCGTCGGGGTGGTCACCAAGACCGACCTGGTCGCGCCGGAGCGGGTCGCCGAGCAGCTGTTGGCGCTGCAGGAGGCGTTCGACTTCGCCGAGCTGGTGCCGGTGTCCGCGAAGGACGGTTACCAGGTCGGCACGCTCGCGGACCTGCTGGTCGCCCGGCTGCCCGAGGGCCCGGCGCTCTACCCGGGGGTGAGCTGACCGACGAGCCGGAGGCGGTGCTGGTCGGCGAGCTGATCCGGGAGGCGGCGCTGGAGGGCGTGCGCGACGAGCTGCCGCACTCGATCGCGGTCACCGTCGAGGAGATGGTGCCCCGCGAGGGCCGCGACGACCTGCTGGACGTGCACGCGTTCGTGTTCGTTGAGCGGCCCAGCCAGAAGGGCATCATCCTGGGCCACCGGGGCGAGCGGCTCAAGCAGGTCGGCACGGCCGCGCGCCGCCAGATCGAGGCGCTGCTGGGCACCCGCGTGTACCTGGACCTGCACGTGAAGGTCGCCAAGGACTGGCAGCGCGACCCGCGCCAGCTGCGCCGCCTGGGGTTCTAGTGGTCCACATGCCCCAGCGGTCGCTGCCGTCGGCGTTGGGGCCGCCGCTGGCGCTCGCGGCGCTGGCCGCGGCGGCTGCGTCGCGGTGGTGCTGGCCGACCCGACCACGCCGGGCGGGTGGCTGCCGACCTGCCCGACCAAGGCGGTCGCGGGGATCTGCTGCCCGGGCTGCGGCGGCCTGCGGATGCTCTACAGCCTGCTGCACGGCGACATCGGCGCGGCGGTGCGCTACAACGCGGTGTCGTTCGTCTTCATTGGCCTGTTCGCGTGGGCCGTCGCGGCGTGGACGGTCGGGCGGGTGCGGGGTCGGCACGTGCGGTCGTGGCTGCAGTGGAAGTACGCCCCGCACGTGGTCATCCCACTGTTGATCTTGTGGTTCGTGATCCGCAACCTGCCTTTCGCTCCCTTCACCGCCCTGTACGTGTGAATCCGCCACACAGCGGTCGGGGCCACCCGTTATCCTTCGGCGCAGTCGACTCCGATCCGGGTTCCCAGGGGGACATTCGTGACCAATCCCTATGGTCAGCCGCAGCAGCCGTACGGCCAGCAGCCCTATGGCCAGCAGCCTTACGGTCAGCAGCCCTACGGCCAGCCGCAGCCCTACGGCCAGCCCGGGTACCCGCAGCCCTACGGCCAGCAGCCGTACGGCCAGCCCGGCTACGGGCAGCCCTACGGCGACATCAACGCCATCCCGGATTACAAGGGCTGGGCGATCGCCAGCTTCTTCATCGGCGGCATCCTGTTCGGCATCCTCGCGCTGATGAAGTCGAACGAGGTCGGCCAGCACAAGATGCGCGGCGACTACCAGATGGCCCTCTCGGCGTCGAACACCACCAAGACGATCTGCCTGATCGGCACCATCCTGGGCGGCCTCGGCTGCCTCACCGGTCTGATCGTCCTGATCGCGGGGCTCGCGTCGCTCTAAGCTGTCCCGGTGAGCCTCTACCGCGACACCGGGGTGGTGTTGCGCGTGCAGAAGCTCGGCGAGGCCGACCGCATCATCACCCTGCTCACGCAGAAGCACGGCAAGGTCCGCGCCGTGGCCAAGGGCGTGCGCAAGATGACCTCGCGCATCGGCGCGCGCGTCGAGCCGTTCGCCCACGTCGACGTGCAGTTCTACACCGGCCGCACGCTCGACGTGATCACCCAGGTGCAGACCCTGGACGCGTTCGGCGCGACGATCGCCGCGGACTACCGCCGCTACACCGCCGGCTGCGCGGTCCTGGAGACCGCCGACCGGCTCTCCGCGGAGGAGGGCGAGCCGGTCCTGCGGCTGTACCTGCTGGTCGCGGGCGCGCTGCGGGCGCTGGCCGACGGCACCCGGGACGCCTCCCTGGTGCTCGACGCGTTCCTGCTGCGGGCCCTGGCCTTCGCGGGCTGGGCCCCCGCCATCTCCGAGTGCGCCCGCTGCGGCGACCCCGGCCCGCACCCGGCGTTCAGCGTCCCGGCGGGCGGGTCGGTGTGCCCGCGCTGCCGCCCGGCCGGCTCGGCCAGCCCGCCGCGCGAGGTGCTGGCCCTGATGGACGCCCTCGCGCACGGGTCGTGGGAGGTCGCCGAGGCCGCCGGTGAGCCGGTGCGCCGGGAGACCTCGGGCCTGGTGGCGGCGCTGCTCCAGTGGCACCTCGAGCGCCAGCTCCGGTCGCTGCCGCTGGTGGAGCGCAAGCGCACGTAGGCCGCTCTATAGGATCGTTCGGTCTTCCCCGCCGAAAATCGGAGGTACCGCGGTGCTGCGACGGCGCCCGCCCAGCCGGAGCGAGGCGGGCAGGCCGGTACGGCCGCCCGCTCCGCACCCCTCCGGCGCCCGGCCGCCCGCCATCCCGGCCGAGCTCGTGCCCCGGCACATCGCGATCGTGATGGACGGCAACGGCCGCTGGGCCAACCAGCGCGGCCTGACCCGGATCGAGGGCCACAAGCGCGGCGAGTCCCGCGTCGTCGAGGCCGCCATCGGGTGCCTGGAGCTGGGCGTCAAGTGGCTGTCGCTGTACGCGTTCTCCACCGAGAACTGGAAGCGCAGCCCCGACGAGGTCCGGTTCATCATGGGCTTCTCCCGCGACGTCATCCGCAACCGCACCGACGAGCTCGACGACATGGGCGTGCGGATGCACTGGGCGGGACGGCGGCCCCGGTTGTGGCGCAGCGTGGTCAACGAGCTGGAGGTCGCCGCCGAGCGCACCCGGCCCAACGACAAGCTCCACCTGGCCATGTGCATCAACTACGGGGGCCGCGCCGAGATCGGCGACGCCGCCCGCGAGATCGCCCGGCTCGCCGCCGCCGGCAAGATCAACCCGGACAAGGTCGACGAGCGGACCGTCGCGCGGTACCTGTACCAGCCGGAGATGCCGGACGTGGACCTGTTCATCCGGCCGTCGGGGGAGCGGCGCACGTCCAACTTCATGCTCTGGCAGTCCGCGTACGCCGAGCTGGTGTTCCAGGACGTGCTCTGGCCTGACTTCGACCGCACCCACCTGTGGGCGGCCGCCCTGGAGTACGCCAAGCGCGACCGCCGGTTCGGCGCCGCGCAGGACTCCGCCGAGGTCGCCGCCCTCCTGCAGAGCGGAGACACCGCATGACGCCCGAGGCCGAGCTGCTGGGCCGCGTCCGCGAGGCCCTGGAGCTTTACCACGACGTCACCGCCGACGACGACGGCTCGCTGACCTTCCGGCACGGCGAGGTGCCGTGCGCCGTGCAGGCCATGCAGCTCGCCGAGGGCCTGGTCGTGGTCAGCTTGACCTGCGTCGTCGCCTGGGACCTGCCCGACGACCCCGCGCTGGCCGTCTCCGCCGCCGAGCGCGCCGGTCAGGGCCTGTTCGGCACCCTCGGCGTCGTCCACACCGAGCGCGGGATGGACGTGACCCTGCGGTACGCCTTCCCCGCCCACGGGCTCGAGGTGGCCCCGCTGGGCACCCTCCTGCTGCTGGTCGTGTCCACCGCTTCCCAGTTGCGAGCCGACCTGCTGGGAAACACCGAGCCGGGCAAAACCACCGTCCGTCGCTCCCGCTAGGGGCGCACGGGCTGGCATCATGCGCCCGAAGCCATATCCGCATGCCGTTATGGAGCGCCGATGAGCGACGTCAGCACCGTGGAAGCACGGGCGCCCGAGGAGAAACCGGCGCGACGCATCACGTCGCTGGAGATCCTGTGCGTCCTGCTGGTCCTCGCCCTGGTCGGGCAGAGCTGGCTGACCTCCTGGCTGGACGTGCCGTCCATCCAGACCGGCGCCACCATCTTCGTCGCGGTCTGCGTCCAGGCGCTGCCGTTCCTCGTGCTCGGCGTGCTCATCAGCGGCGCCATCGCGGCGTTCGTCCCGGCCACCGCGCTCAACCGGCTCCTGCCGAAGAAGCAGGCCGTGGCGGTGCCGGTCGCGGGCGTCGCCGGGGTCGCGCTGCCGACCTGCGAGTGCGCCGCGGTGCCGGTGGCCCGCCGGTTGATGCAGCAGGGCGTGCCGACGTCGGTCGCGCTGGCGTTCCTGCTGGCCGCGCCCGCGGTCAACCCGGTCGTGCTGGTCGCCACCAACGTGGCGTTCCCGAACAACCCGGAGATGGTCGCCGCCCGGCTCGTCGGCTCGCTGGCCACGGCCATCGTCATGGGCTGGCTGTGGGCCCGCTTCGGCAAGTCCGAGTGGATCATCGAGCGGGCGCTGCGCAAGCTCCCCGAGACCCCCGGCCGCAACCGCTGGAAGGTGTTCTTCGAGACCTCCCGCGCGGACCTGGTCGACGCGGGCGGCTTCCTCGTCATCGGCGGCCTCACCGCCGCGGTGCTCAACGTCGCGATCCCGCGCGCGTGGGTGGACACCCTGGGCGAGCAGGTCGTCGTCGGCGTCATCGTGATGGCGGTGCTGGCCGTGCTGCTGGCCCTGTGCAGCGAGGCCGACGCGTTCGTCGCGGCGTCCATGGCGGGCCTTCCGCTGCTGCCCAAGCTGGTGTTCCTCGTCGTCGGCCCGGCCATCGACGTCAAGCTGTTCGCCCTGCAGACCGGCACGTTCGGCCGCTCGTTCGCCCTGCGCTTCGCGCCCGCGACGTTCGTCGTCGCGGTGGCGTGCGCGGTCCTGGCGGGCCTGGTGTTCCTCGGAGGCATCGGATGAGGCGCGAGACCCAGAACATCCTGCTGATCCTCGCGGGCGGCGCCCTCCTCAAGATCAGCTTCTCGGGCGCGTACCTGCAGTACGTCAAGCCCGCGCACCTGCCGTGGCTGATCGGCGGCGGCGCGGTGATGGTCGCGCTGGCGGTCGTGTCGATCGCCCGGGACCTCATCGGCACCCGCGAGCCCGCGGTCTTCGAGCCCCCTGCCGACGCCCCTGCCGACGCGGTGGCCGCCCCGGTCAAGCACCACGACCACGTCAAGCACTACGACCACGACGACCACGACCACGACGGCGAGCACAACCACTCCGCCCGCAGCGCCTGGCTGCTGCTGGTCCCGGTGCTCGCGATCTTCCTCATCGCCCCGCCCGCGCTGGGCTCGGACTCGGTGATGCGCGCGGACAACTCCGCCGCCGCCAGCCGCTCGTCCGGCGTCGACGGCTCGTCGGTGTTCCCGCCGCTGCCCCAGGGCGACGTCATCTCGGTCGCGATGAGCGACTTCGCCGCCCGCGCCGCGTGGGACTCCGGCGGCTCGCTCAAGGACCGCACGGTCCGCCTGACCGGCTTCATCGTGGCCCAGGAGGACGCGGTCTACCTGGCCCGCCTGTCCCTGGCCTGCTGCGCGGCCGACGCGTTCCCGGTGAAGGTCAAGCTGGACGGCTCGGGCATCGAGTCGCTGGAGAACGACATGTGGGTCGAGGCGGTCGGGCGGGTCCAGATGGGCACCGCGACCAAGGAGACCGACTACGTCCCGACGCTGACCGTGGTCGGGCTGTCCCAGATCCCCGAGCCGGAGAACCCGTACGAGGACTAGGCGGCGCAGCGCTCGCAGGTGCCGAAGATCTCCACCGTGTGGCTGACGTCGGAGAACCCGTTCTCCGACGCCACCCGCTCGGCCCAGCGCTCCACCGCGGGGCCCTCCACCTCGACGGTGTGCCCGCACGACCGGCACACCAGGTGATGGTGGTGGTGGCTCGAGCAGCGGCGGTAGATCGCCTCGCCGGAGTCGGTCCGCAGCACGTCGATCTCGCCCGCGTCGGCCAGCGACTGGAGCGTCCGGTAGACGGTGGTCAGCCCGATGCCCTCGCCGCGCTTGCGCAGCTCCTCGTGCAGCTCCTGCGCGGAGCGGAAGTCGTCGAGCTGGTCGAGCAGCCGGGCGACGGCGGTCCGCTGCCGCGTCGACCGCTTCCCCGGGACCGTCGCCGCCGACCGGTCGTCGCTCACTCCTCCTCCACGTGCGCGACGGCGTCGACCACGATGTGCGACAGGTGCTCGTCGACCAGCCGGTAGACGACCTCCCGCCCGTGCCGCTCGCCGTGCACGACCCCGGCGGATTTGAGCACCCGCAGGTGCTGGCTGATCAAGGGCTGCGCCACCCCGAGCGAGTCCACGAGCTCGTGGACGCACCGGTCGGACTCGCGCAGCTCCAGGACGATAGCGATGCGCACGGGCGCGGCCAGCGCCCGAAGCAGGTCCCCGCGGCGGCGAGGGTGGTGGCGGGCCGCCTGCTCACCGGGGCCACCGCGGGTCGGTCCGGCGAGTGCTCAGCGGCGCGCAGCTCGTCCGATGCGGCGTCCGGCGTCACGGTCGACATCGTCCTCCCTAAGCCGACGACAGCCAGGGCCGCCGGGAGATGGTTACCGTGTTCAACATTCTAGGCGTCCCCGCCGATTCCCGTCCTCACCGCCGCGCCGAAGATCACCCGAGGTCAGCGGGGCTGTCCCGACGCCACCCGGTCGTGGTCGCGCGGCTCAGAGCACCGACACCGCGATCGCGACCACCATCGCCACCACGAGCACCCGCCCGGCGCGCTGCCCCGGCGTGAGCACCCGCCAGGTCGCCGCCAGCAGCACCCCGACCCCGCGGCGAGGGCGAGCAGCAGCCCGGCGCCGACCGCCCCGCGCACCAGCACGCCCGCGGTGAACAGGCCGATGACCACCAGGAACGCCAGCAGCGGCGGCACCCCGGCCAGCGGCCCGCGACCGGGGAGCAGCGCCGCCCTGGTCGTCCGTCCTCGCCCCACGGTCTCCTCCTCGCGCCGGTCGGGAAGCTAGGTTAGCCGCACCACACCGACGAGGAAGGTCCCGCGTGCTGCTCATCGCCCGGTTCACCGCCGAGCCCCCGCTGGCCGAAGCCAAGCGCGCCCTGGAGCTGCTCCTGGCCCAGCCCGGCTGCCGCCGCGGCCTGCTCGCCCGCTCCACCGAGACGGCGACCTGGGTCCTCACCGTCGAGTTCGACTCCATCGCCGCCTACCGCCGCGCGCTGTCGCCCTTCGACGTCCGCACCCACGTCATCCCGTTCCTGGCCCGCGCCGACACCACCGTACCCGCGGCGTACGAGACCGTCCTCGACGCCGACCCCTCCGGGGTCCGCGAACACGCCAGCCTGCTCGCCGCCGACGCCGCGACGGTCAACATCGGCGAGGCGGGCGGACCCGCCTCGGCCAGGTGATCGCGCCCGGTCGCGCGCCCGATCCCTGCCCGGTCACCCGCCCGATTCCCGCGCCCGGTGAATCCCCCGGTCGTGGTCGCGGGTGCCACGGCTACCCTTGCAATCCTCTCTCGTAGTTCTCCCGCTGGAGGATCAGTGGCAGCCGACCGGATCGACACCGTGGTCAGTCTCTGCAAGCGCAGGGGTTTCGTGTACCCCTGCGGAGAGATCTACGGCGGCACGCGTTCGGCGTGGGACTACGGCCCGCTGGGCGTCGAGCTGAAGGACAACATCAAGCGCCAGTGGTGGAAGACCATGGTGCAGGGCCGCGACGACGTCGTCGGCCTCGACTCGTCGGTCATCCTGCCCCGCCAGGTCTGGGTCGCCTCGGGCCACGTCGGCGCCTTCCACGACCCGCTGGTCGAGTGCACCTCCTGCCACAAGCGCTTCCGCGCCGACACCCTCGCCGAGGAGTACTCGTCGCGCTCGGGCAAGGAGGTCTCCGAGGACGACCTGTCCGACGTGCCCTGCCCCAACTGCGGCACCCGCGGCCAGTACACCGAGCCGCGCGAGTTCAACATGATGCTCAAGACCCACCTCGGCCCGGTCGAGTCCGAGGAGGGCCTGCACTACCTCCGCCCGGAGACCGCGCAGGGCATCTTCGTGAACTTCCTCAACGTGCAGACCACGTCGCGCCGCAAGCCGCCGTTCGGCATCGGCCAGATCGGCAAGTCGTTCCGCAACGAGATCACCCCGGGCAACTTCATCTTCCGCACCCGCGAGTTCGAGCAGATGGAGATGGAGTTCTTCGTCGAGCCGGGCACGGACGAGGAATGGCACCAGTACTGGATCGACGAGCGCACCCGCTGGTACACCGACCTCGGCATCGACAAGGACAACCTCCGGGTCTACGAGCACCCGAAGGAGAAGCTGTCCCACTACTCGAAGCGCACGGTCGACATCGAGTACCGCTTCGGCTTCTCCGGCTCGGAGTGGGGTGAGCTCGAAGGCATCGCCAACCGCACCGACTTCGACCTCACGACCCACTCGAACCACTCGGGCGTCGACCTGTCGTACTTCGACCAGGCCACCAACTCCCGCTACCGCCCGTTCGTCATCGAACCGGCAGCAGGCGTCGGCCGCCCGATGATGGCCTTCCTGGTCGAGGCCTACCACGAGGACGAGGCCCCCAACGCCAAGGGCGGCGTCGACAAGCGCATCGTCCTCCGCCTCGACCGCAGGCTCGCCCCGGTCAAGGTCGCCGTCCTCCCCTCTCCCGCAACGCCGACCTCTCCCCGAAGGCCCGCGACGTCGCCACGGCCCTCCGCAAGCACTGGAACATCGACTTCGACGACGCGGGCGCCATCGGCAGGCGCTACCGCAGGCAGGACGAGATCGGCACCCCCTTCTGCGTCACCATCGACTTCGACACCCTCACGGACCACGCCGTAACCGTCCGCGAACGCGACACCATGTCCCAGGAGCGCGTCTCCCTGGACCGCCTCGAGTCCTACCTGGCCGCCCAACTGATCGGCTGCTGACCCGGGCGGCCCAGCCGCCCAGGCGCCCAGCCCAGCCAGCAGGGCCCAGCCAGCCAGGTCCAGCCAGCCAGGTCCAGCGAGCCAGGTCCAGCGAGCCAGGTCCAGCGAGCCAGGTCCAGCGAGCCAGGTCCAGCGAGCCAGGTCCAGCGAGCCAGGTCCAGCGAGCCAGGTCCAGCGAGCCAGGTCCAGCGAGCCAGGTCCAGCGAGCCAGGTCCAGCGAGCCAGGTCCAGCGAGCCAGGTCCAGCGAGCCAGGTCCAGCGAGCCAGGTCCAGCGAGCCAGGTCCAGCGAGCCAGGTCCAGCGAGCCAGGCCCAGCCAGCTCAGCCCAGCACCACCCGCAGCCACCCCGCCCCGGCCGGACGCCCACCACCGCCCAGCCGGACCGAGCGGGGTGGCTGCCCCTTCACGGGGTTGGCACCACGCCGCCGCAGCGGCTGTCGCTCCGTGTCGGGCACAGCCCGCCCCCGGTGCGCCATTCAGTTGTGAGCGGGCACCACTCCTTCCTTCTCCATCTCCATCTGAAGATCCACGTCCAGCCCCCGGGCCGACCTCCACCGGCCCGGGAGCACGCGTCTACCTATCCGCTCGCACCTCCGGCAGCGGTGTCTGCATCGCCAGCCGGTACACCCCCGCCAGCTCCGCGGCGACCGTGTCCGCCTGGTCGTCCAGCCGCGACGGGACCGTGTAGGTCGCGATAACGCCCGCCGCGAGGTAGCGCGTCATCCGCGTCGTGGTCGACGCCGTCGTGCGCGGTTCCCACGAGTCGTGGATGCCCGCATCCCACGCCAGGCCGACCTCCGGCCACCACGCGTCCACCCGGCCCAGGTACACGTCGTCCGCGGTCGACAGTCGGACGTCCCACACCGGCGGCGGCAGCCCCGCCAACTCGACGACGTTCCGCGCCAACCGCGACCGCGTCGACTTCGTCATCGCCGTCTGCTCCGCCAACACCGCCCGCAGCGCCGACGACCCCTCCCGACGCGCGGGCAGTTCCCGGTGCAGCTCCTCCAACCGCACCCCACCCCGGTACAGCGCCTCCAGCACTAGAACCCGGATCTCCCCGTACGCCGTCGTCCGCAGGCAAGCGTCCACAGTGGCCCGTGCCAGCGACGTGACGGGGAACCGCTCCCGCCACTGCGCGTCCGGCAGTTTCCGCACCCGCTCGACGACGACCGACCCGTCGTTGCGTTCGCGCGCCCTGCCATCCACCAACAGGTGAATCGCGCCCCGGGGATGCAGGTGCAGCCCGTGCAGCCACATCGCCTCGCGGCCGGTCACGACCGCACCGGGCGCGGCCATGCCGAGGGCGGTCTGGAGTCGTTGGGTGCGGGCGGGCTTGCTGTGGCTCAGCACGACGACGCCGTCGGGCATCAGGCGCCAGCACAGGTGGTCGGGGCGGGGAGCAGCGCTCGGTTCGTTGTCATGCGTCCAGCCAATCGCGGGCGGCCCGCGGGCCGCCACAAAACTTTCACGGTCTGTGGATGGTTAGTTGCCCTGTGGATGGATCCGGTTCCCATCGGCTCCAATGTCGTTCCCCTCTGCTAATCTGCCCGGCCGCCGGGCGGGCCAGGAGTTCTGGAAGGATTGAGGGCGTGTCCTCACCGATCCGCCGCTTCTTCCGCAGGCTGCTGCTCGGCGCGGTCATCATGGGCGTGCTGCTGGTCTTCGGCACCGCGTTCCGGGTGTGGCAGGTGGCCCGCATCGACGACCGCGACAAGGCCGACGTCGTCGTGGTCCTCGGGGCCGCGCAGTACTCGGGCAAGCCGTCGAAGGTCCTCGAAGCCCGGCTGCGCCAAGCCAAGGCGCTCTACGACCAGGACGTCGCCGAGTACGTCGTGACCTCGGGCGGCAGGCAGGAGGGCGACCGCTTCACCGAGGCCGAGGCGGGCCGCAACTGGCTGATGAAGCGCGGCGTCCCCGGCGACCGGATCATCGACGTCGGCCAGGGCAACGACACCCTCGGCACGCTCAAAGCGGTCGCCGTCGAGGTCAAGAAGCGCGGCTGGTCCACCGCCGTCATCGTCAGCGACCCGTGGCACTCCCTGCGCGCGCGCACGATGGCGGGCGACGCCGGGCTTGACGCCTGGACCTCGCCGACGCACACCGGGCCCATCGTGCAGACCCGCGAGACACAGGCGAAGTACATCCTCCGCGAGACCGCCGCCCTCCTGTACTACCGGGCGACCAAGGCGGGCGCGGACCGGATCGCCATCGATCAAGAGGTCGGCTGAGTACGCTTCGGCGGTGATCCCCGGCTACACAGCGGACGACTGGGAACGCGCGCACGCCGAGCCGCCCAAGGGCGCGGACCTGCCCGACGCCCTGCCCGCCACGCGCAGCCCCTTCAGCCGCGACCGCGCACGCGTGCTGCACTCCGCGGCCTTGCGCAGGCTGGCGGGGAAGACGCAGGTGGTGGGCCCCCACGAGGGCTCAGAAGTGCACGGCGTGCCCAGGACCCGGCTGACGCACTCGCTGGAGGTCGCGCAGATCGGCCGCGGCATCGCCGAGGAACTGGGCTGCGACCCCGACGTCGTCGACACCGCGGGCCTGGCCCACGACATCGGCCACCCGCCCTTCGGGCACAACGGCGAACGCGCGCTGGACCTGGCGGCGCAGCCTGCGGCGGGTTCGAGGGCAACGCCCAGACCCTGCGCATCTTGACCCGCCTCGAACCCAAGGTGCTGGGCCCAGACGGCGCCGAATACGGCCTCAACCTGACCCGCGCGTCCCTCGACGCCGCCACCAAGTACCCCTGGCCCCGCCGCCGGGACACCGTCAAATTCGGCGTCTACGACGACGACCTGCCGATCTTCCACTGGCTCCGCGACGGCGTCCCCGACGCCCGCAGGTGCGTGGAGGCGCAGGTCATGGACTGGTCCGACGACGTCGCCTACTCCGTGCACGACGTCGAGGACGGCGTCCGGGCGGGCCGCATCCGGGTCAGCGCGCTCGCCGACCGGCAGGAGCGCGCCGTGCTCGCCGCCTTGGCCGCCAAGCACTTCTCCGCCCACGGCGTCGCCGACCTGGAGGAAGCCGCGGCGGGCCTGCTGCGCCTGCCGGTCGTCGCCGCCCTCGCCGAGCGCGACTACGACGGCACGCTCGCCGCCCAGGTCGCCCTCAAGCGCCTGACCAGCGAACTCGTCGGCCGGTTCGCCTCCGCCGCCGTTACCGGGACCAGGCGCGCGCACGGCGACGGACCGCTCACCCGGCACGGCGCGGACCTGGTCCTGCCGACCCAGGTGGAGTGCGAAGTCGCCCTGCTCAAGGCCATGGCGCTGCACTACGTGATGAGCGACCCGGACCGCCTCGCCATGCAGGAAGCCCAGCGGACCGTGATCGCCGAGCTGGTCGCCGTCCTCGCCGACCGCGCGCCCACCGCGCTGGAACCGGCGTTCCAGCCCGCCTGGCTGGCCGCGCCCGACGACGCGGGCCGCCTCCGCGTCGTGATCGACCAGACAGCATCCCTGACCGACGCACAGGCCGCCACCTGGCATTCCGCGCTTGTGGACAACCGGGACCCTGTGGACAACTGAGCAGGCGCCCTCCCGACGAGCCGGCAGACTCGAAAAGCCAGGCCCACCACAAGTCGGGAGAACACCGTGCTGGACTTCACCCTCCGCCTGCACCGGGCGATCGCGCCGAACCCGGGCGAGCAGGTGTGCTGGTCGCCGTTCTCGGTGGCCAGCGCGCTCGGCCTGCTCACCCTCGGCGCCCGCGGCCGCACCCGCGCCGAGCTGGAAGCCGTCCTCGGCGACCTCGACGCGCTCACCCCGGCCATCGCGGGCGCGTCGAAGCTGGGCAAGCCGCGCGAGGACGAGGACGCCCCCGTCCTCGCGGTGTCCAACACGCTGTGGGCCGACGAGACCATCACCATCCACCGGTCCTTCGCCGACGAACTGGCGCGCTGGTCCGACGGCTCGGTGCGCAACGCGCCCTTCCGCAGCGAGCCGGAGAAGGCCCGCGCGATGATCAACGACGACGTCGCCGAGACCACCCGCCAGCTCATCCCGCAGCTGCTGCCCGAGGGCACGATCAAGCGCAACACGGTGTCGGCGCTGGTCAACGCCCTCTACCTGAAGAGCGGGTGGCGCAACCCGTTCGACGAGGGCGGCACGGAACCGCGCCCGTTCCACGGGGTCGCGGGCACGGTCGACGTCCCGACGATGACGCTCAACGAGCGCGTGGGCTACGCCGCGCGCGACGGCTGGCAGGTCGTGTCGCTGCCGGGCATCGGCGGCGTCGAGGCCGTGGTCCTGCTCCCCGACGCCGACCTCGGGACCGCCGAGGCCGCGCTCACCGACGCCTCCTCGGCGCGCTGCTCGACGCCCCGACGCCGACCCAGGTCCAGCTCTTCCTGCCGAAGCTCAAGGCCACCACGCAGGTGGAGCTGACGCCCGCGCTGTCCTCGCTGGGCGTGCAGGCGGTGTTCACCCGCGACGCCGACCTCGGCGGCATCAGCCCCGACTGGCTCGCGGTGCAGTCCGTGATCCACGAGTCCGTGCTCAAGGTCGACGAGCAGGGCTTCGAGGGCGCCGCCGCCACCGCGGTGATGATGCGCCTGATGTCGCTTCCGCCCGAGCCGGTGGTGGTCGCCGTCGACCGGCCCCACCTGCTCGTCGTCCGGCACCGGGGGACGGGGTGGTCTATTTCGTGACACGCGTCACCGACCCGTCCTGATCCGCGGGCTGTCACAGGTCTGCGCGGCGCCTCGTCCTCCCGGTGTACGCCCACCGACACCAGGAGGTCAGAGATGCCCCGCATTCCGGCGGTCTCGAAGAAGGACGCGAGCGCGCTGCTGAAGGTCGCCTACTGGTTCGCCCGCCGCCGGTTCGGGGCGGTCCCCGAGCCGATGGCGGTCACCGCCCACCACCCGAAGCTGCTGGTGGCGAGCGGTCGGCACGAGCTGGCCGTCGAGCGGGCGTCGAAGGTGCTGCCCGCCAGCGTCCGGGAGCTGGCGGTGTACCGGGTCGCCCACCGGCTGGGCTGCTCGTGGTGCGTCGACTTCGGCGCGATGCTGCAGCGGCTGGAGGGGCTCGACCTCGACCGGCTCAAGCACATCGACGCCTACGCCGAGCACCCCGCGTTCAGCGAGCAGGAGCGGCTGGCCATCGCGTACGCCGACGCGATGACGGCCGAGCCGGTCGCGGTCACCGACGCCCAGGTCGCTGCTCTGACCGTCGCCTTCGGCGAGAAGGGGTCATCGAGCTGACCTACCACATCGGACTGGAGAACATGCGGGCCCGCGTCAACAGCGCGCTCGGCATCGTCGACCAGGGGTTCAGCACCGGCGAGGCGTGCCGCATCCCCACGCCCTGACGGCGGCTACTCCGGGACCCGGACGAGCTTGTCCGGGTTGACGATGTCGTAGATCGCCGCGATGCGGCCGTCGCGGACGGCGAAGGTCGTCACGCGCCGGTTCAGCGGTCGCGGTCCGGGGACCTCGGGCGCCACCATCCCGAGGTCGCCGTTGACCAGGACCGGGCTGAGCACCGCCATCTTGTCCAGGCCGTACATCTGGAGCAGGCCGATGAGGAAGCGGGCGATCTTGTCCGTGCCCTCGATGCGGTGGCGGGACGTGCGGGCCTTGCCGTCGCTGTCGCCGGTGAAGACGACGTCCGGGTGCAGGAGTTCCACGACGGCCGACACGTCGCCGCTGGCCAGGGCGGCGAGGAAGCGGGTGAGGACCTCCTGCTGCTCGGCCAGCTCCGCGCGCGGCGGCGGGTCGGCCTCGGCGGCGGTGCGCCTGCCGCGGGAGGCGTGCTGGCGGGCGGTGGCCTCGGTGCAGCCGAGCGTGGCCGCGATGTCGGCGTACGGGACGGCGAAGGCGTCGTGCAGGACGAAGGCGACGCGCTGCTCGGGCGTGAGGCGGTCGAGGACGACGAGGGCGGCCATGCGCACGCCGTCGTCGCGGACGACCGCGTCCAGCGGGTTCTCGCCGGGGAGCCGCCGAGCGGGGTGACCACGGGCTCGGGCAGCCACGGGCCGACGTAGCGCTCGCGGCGGACCGCGGCCGAGCGGAGGCGGTCGAGGCAGAGCCTGCCGACGACCGTGGTCAGCCAGCCGCGCAGGTCGCGGATCTGGTCCGGGTCGTCCACTGTGGACAGGCGGAGCCAGGCGTCCTGGACGGCGTCCTCGGCGTCGGCGAGGGTGCCGGTCAGCCGGTAGGCGACGCCGACCAGGTGGCCGCGGTGCTCGGTGAAGCGCTCGGCCAGCATCGTGTCGCCAACGGTCACGAGGCCCATGCTAGCCGCGGTGATCCGCGCGCATAGACTCGACGGCTGTGGCAGGGCGCATCCGGGAGAGCGACATCGCGCTGGTGCGCGAGCGGAGCCGCATCGACGACGTCGTCGGTGAGTACGTCGCCCTGCGTCGGGCGGGCGGCGGGGCGCTGAAGGGGCTGTGCCCGTTCCACGACGAGAAGACGCCCTCGTTCAACGTCCGGGCCACGCACGGCACCTTCCACTGCTTCGGCTGCGGCGAGGGCGGCGACGTCATCGCCTTCATCATGAAGATCGACCACCTGTCGTTCGTCGAGGCGGTCGAGCGGCTGGCCGAGCGGTGCGGGGTCCAGCTCACCTACGAGGGCGGCGGGACCAGCGTCCAGCGCGACCGGGGCACCCGGGCGCGCCTGGTCGACGCGCACAAGGCCGCCGCCGAGTTCTACGCCGAACAGTTGCGCTCGCCCGAGGCCGTCAAGGGGCGCGAGTTCCTCGCCGAGCGCGGGTTCGACGAGCCGATCTGGACGCGGTTCGGCTGCGGGTACGCCCCGCGGGCTGGGACCGGCTGACCAAGCACCTGCTCGGGCGCGGTTTCGAGGTGGCCGAGCTGATCAAGGCCGGGCTCGCCAAGGAGGGCAGGCAGGGGCCGATCGACCGGTTCCACCGCAGGCTGCTGTGGCCGATCAAGGACATCAGCGGCGACGTGGTCGGGTTCGGCGCGCGCAGGCTGTACGACGACGACCAGATCCAGGCGAAGTACCTCAACACCAACGAGACCGCGATCTACAAGAAGTCGCACGTGCTGTTCGGCCTCGACCTGGCCAAGCGGGAGATCGCCAAGCGCCACCAGGTGGTCGTCGTCGAGGGGTACACCGACGTCATGGCCATGCACGCCGCCGACGTGCCCACGGCGGTCGCGTCCTGCGGGACGGCGTTCGGCAAGGACCACATCGGGGTGCTGCGCAGGCTGCTCATGGACGACGACGCGTTCCGCGGCGAGGTCATCTTCACCTTCGACGGCGACGAGGCCGGTCAGAAGGCCGCGCGGAAGGCGTTCGAGGACGGCGACCAGCAATTCGCCGCCAAGACGTTCATCGCCATCGCCCCCGACGGCATGGACCCGTGCGACCTGCGGCAGCGCAAGGGCGACGTCGCCGTGCGCGACCTGGTCGCGCGCAGGCAGCCGCTGTTCGCGTTCGCCATCCGCGCCGAGTTGGCCGAGCACGACCTGGACACCGCGGAGGGCCGGGTCGAGGCGCTGCGCCGGACCGTGCCGATGGTCGCCGGGATCAAGGACTTCTCCCTGCGCGACGACTACGCCCGCCAGCTCGCGGGCTGGGTCGGCTGGGACGACGTCGCCACCGTCGTGCGGCGCGTCCGGGAGACCTCGGCGCCCCGGCGGCGGCGCCGAAGAAGACGAAGGCGGTCGACCCGAACCAGGGCGCGTTGGCCGTCGAGGTCGCCGCGGGCCCGCCCCGGCCCGACCCGCGAGACCTGCGGCTGCGCGCCCAGCGCGAGGTCATCAAGCTCGCGCTGCAGGAGCCCGCGCTCGCCGGGCCGGTGTACGACGCCCTGCCCGCCGAGGTCTTCACCCACCCCGCGTACGACGCACTGCACCGCGCCGTCCTCGACGCGGGCGGCGCGTCGTGCGGGCTGGCCGGGGCGGAGCTGCTGGAGGCGGTCAGCAAGAACTGCCCGACGCAGGTCCTGCGGACCCTGGCCAGCGAACTCGCCGTCGAGCCGATGCCGCTGCCGAACAAGAACGCCGCCGCCGAGCGGTACGCCGCCGCCATCCTCGCCGCGGCGCAGCGGGAGCTGGTCGCGCGGCAGATCGCCGACCTGAAGTCGCGGCTGCAGCGGGTGTCGCCCGTCGAGGAGCCGGACGAGGCGCGGGCGCTGTGGGGGGACATCGTGGCGATGGAGGAGTGGTACAAGGCGCTGGGCAAGCAGGCGGCGGGTGAGTTCGAGTGAGCCTGTTCGCGCGGCTGTTCAGCGGCGGGGTGCCCGCGGGGTTCCCCGGCAAGCTCGACCGCGAGGAGTCGGTGGCCGCGTCCGCGCCGGTGCGCGGCGGCGGTCACCTGGTGGCGACGTCGCTGGGGCTGTGGGTGCCCGAGGGCGACGACGCGCGGCGCGTCGGCTGGCACCTGGTGTCGAAGGCGGCGTGGGCGTCGGGTGTGTTCACCATCACCGAGGCCGAGGAGGTCGGCGAGGCCGGGGACGCGGTCGTGCTGCGTGACCTGGCGCCCCGCCGCATCGCCGTCGAGCGGCCGGGGAAGCTGCCGCAGGCAGTCCACCAGCGCGTGACGGCGTCCATCCGGTCGCGGCACCGGCAGGAGCTGCCGGGCGGTGGGGCGTGGTTCGTCCAGCGCAAAGTGCCTGGTCGGGACGGTGTGATCCTCCAAGTCCGGCCGGACGAGGGCGCCGACGTCGACGCCATCCGGGCCATCGCGGCCGAGGTCGCGGCGAAGATCGAGGCCGCGCGCGACGAGCCCTGATCTGGTAAACCGTACGTACGGTTTTCTTTATCGGGAGGCGTCATGTGGAACCCCGCCGACTACCTCGCTTTCGGCGACCAGCGCGGCCGCCCCTTCTACGACCTGGTCGCCCGCGTCGGCGCCGTGCACCCGCGCGCCGTCGTCGACCTGGGCTGCGGTCCCGGCACCCTCACCGCGACCCTGTCCCACCGCTGGCCGGGCGCTCGCATCACCGGCATCGACTCGTCCCCGGACATGGTCGCCGCCGCCAAGGCCCGCGGCGTCAGCGTCGAGGAGGGTGACCTGCGCGCGTGGACCCCGTCGGCCGACACCGACGTGGTGATCACCAACGCGGCCCTGCAGTGGGTGCCCGACCACACCGCCCTGCTGCGCACCTGGGTGTCATCGCTGCCGCGGCACTCGTGGATCGCCGTCCAGGTCCCGGGCAACTTCAGCGCCCCGTCCCACGTGCTCGTCCGCGAGCTCGCGGCCACCCCGCCTGGCGCGACCGCATCGGCCCCCTGCGCGGCGAGGGAACCGTCCTCGACCCCGCCGGCTACGCCGACCTCTTCCCCGACTGCGACGTCGACGCCTGGGAAACCACCTACCTGCACCGCCTCCAGGGCGAGAACCCCGTCCTCGACTGGATCAGCGGCACCGCCCTGCGCCCCGTCCGCGCCGCCCTCCCCGACCCCGAGTGGACCGAGTTCCGCCAGACCCTGGCCCCCCGCCTCCGCGACGCCTACCCCGCCCGCCCGGACGGCACCACCTGGTTCCCGTTCCGCCGCGTCTTCGTCGTCGCCCGGACGCCCTAGCCCCGGCGCCCTGGTCCCGGGCTCCGCCCGGACGCCCTAGTCCCGCCGCTTGTCGAACCCGAGCTTCGCCCGCGCGATGCCCGCCGCGCCCTGCACCGCCGGGTTGTCGCTCACCCTGCGGTAGGTCCGCACGAGCTGGTCGTACCGCCCCCGCCCCGCCTTGGCGCCGAGGACGTACCCGACCGCCGCTCCGAGCAAGAACCCCACCACAGCGCTCGCCTCCCGGCCCTCGACAGCAACTGCCCCCATCCTCCCACCCCACCCCGCCCCCCGCGCGGACGCTCGGGAGGTACCCCCGTGAAAGGGGTCGCGGACATGCGCTAGAGTTACCACCCGTCGGGCCCGCCCGACGGAGGCCCTTCCTCCATAGCTCAATTGGCAGAGCATTCGACTGTTAATCGAAGGGTTGCTGGTTCGAGTCCAGCTGGAGGAGCAAGACTCCGCAGAGCCCCAGGTCAGACGGCCTGGGGCTCTGTCGCATCCACGCCTCGGGTGGACGGCCCCACCTTTATCCCCCGCTTTGCGGAACCGAATGCCGAATGGCGTCCGTGCGATTGCGAAGCGCATGTGAGCTAGCTGACCACGACTGGTACGGTTCTCCCTCGCAGTGCGCGAGTCGGGCCCAGGCCGAACGGCCTGGGCTCCTCTCTTCCCGGAAGTCGATCATGCTCCGTCGCCCGGACTGGGTACGATCACCGGGTCGGGGGCGGTAGCTCAGTTGGTCAGAGCAGGGGACTCATAATCCCTTGGCCGTGGGTTCGAGCCCCACCCGCCCCACCAGCAAGCCAGCGGAGTCGACGGAGGGGTCCGTCAGGCGAACACCGAGATCGTCGGGCTGTCGGCGTAGAAGTGGAAGGCGCCGGTGCTCGTGTACACGTTGACCCTGGTGCGCAGGGTGATCCAGCGCCTGGGGAGGGCGGCGACCGCCTTGTACCAGCAGCAGTAGCGGCCCGCGGTGGTGAAGTCGGGCATGCCGCTCGTCAGCGTGCTCGGGTTGCCGTTCACGTACATGACCACTGTGTACTGGTAGCGCCCGGAGTCCGGCGCGACGTTGAGGTAGAAGTCGGCTCGGGCGTTGGAGCCCCCGGAGTACTCGATGCACGCGCCGAGGTAGGGGCTCTGGGAGAGCGGGGTGCAGCCGCCCGCGGCGGCGGCGGGTGCGACCATGAGGAACGCGGTTCCGGCGAGGGTCAGCGCGAGGGCGGTGATCACCTGGAACAAGCGACGTAACATGCGGTCTCCTTCGAAGGGTGCCGGTCGGGGAGTCCGCACGGGCGGCGCTCTTCGGCGACGCGCTGTCGAAGGTCAGTGGTCGTCAAGACGGCGTGGCCCCAGACGAACCGCTTGGACATCCCCAGGTTTCCGTCGGTCGACGCGGGAACAAGCGCTGTCGACCGCCAGCGTTCAGACCGAATCTCGTGGAGCGCTGGTGCACCGTTAGCGGCACTGCGTTGCTTCACTCGTATGGATCACCGCTGTGGGCCGTGGTTGGAATCGTTGCCGCGGACAGGCGGGCGGTGAGGGTGTGGATGTGGGTGATCAGTTCGGGGGTTCGTGGATGTGGAAGGGGAAGCCGAAGAGGGCTACGTAGAGGGCTAGTTCGTCGAGGGAGTTGGAGCCGGCGTGGAGGAGACAGGTTTGGTCGTTGATGGGTTCCAGGGTGCCTGTGGTGGGGGCGATGCGTTGCGCCGCCACCGCGGCTGGGGCGTGGATGGTGATGCGGGCCTGGTAGCGGTACGCGTTGGTGGAGATGCTGCGGGAGAGGTGGTCCGTCGGGTTGGGGGTGGGGCGGGGGGTGAAGCGGGGGCCGGTGGGGATGCGGGGGGTTAGGCGGTCCACGCGGTAGGTGCGCCAGGCGGAGCGGTCGAGGTCCCAGGCCAGGAGGTACCAGCGGCGTCCTGTGTGGACCAGGCGGTGGGGTTCGGTGGTGCGGAGGGTGGTTGTGCCGTCGTGTTTGGCGTAGTCGAAGCGGAGTTGGTGGTGGGAGTGGCAGGCGGTGGCGATGGTGGTGAGGGTGGCGGGGTCGACGGGGGTGCGGGGGCGTGCAGGGTTTCGGTGGCGGAGTGGAGGAGGTCTACGCGGTGGCGTAGGTGTGGGGGAGGACTTGTTGAACTTTGGTGAGGGCGCGTAGGGCGCTTTCCTCGATGCCGGTGACCGATCTGCCCGCGGCGGCGGTGCGGAGGCCGATGACCATCGCGGTGGCCTCCTCGTCGTCGAGGAGGAGGGGTGGGAGTTTGGCGCCTGCGCCTAGGCGGTAGCCGGGGGTGCCCGGGGTGGCGTTGACGGGGTAGCCGAGGGCGCGGAGCTTGTCGATGTCGCGGCGGATGGTGCGGGTGTTGACCGACAGGCGGTCGGCTAGTTCGGCGCCGCTCCAGTCTCGGGGGTTTGGAGTAGGGACAGCAGGCGGAGGAGGCGGGCGGAGGTTTCGAGCACGGTTCCAGGTTAGGGCCGAATCTGTCCTAACCGGGTCGTAGCGTGGTTCTCATGAGCGAAGAGATCACGCCCTTCAAGGTCGACATCGCCGACGACGTGCTCGCGGACCTCCAGCGGCGGCTCGAGAACACGCGTTGGCCCGAGGCGCTGCCGGACGACGACTGGGCCACGGGGGTGCCGACGGGCTGGCTCCGGGAGTTGGTCGAGTACTGGCGCACCAGCTACGACTGGCGGGCCGCGGAGGCCCAGTTGAACCAGTACCCGCAGTTCACGACCGTCATCGACGGTCAGCGGATCCACTTCCTGCACGTCCGCTCGGCCCACCCCGACGCGCTCCCGCTGGTGCTCACGCACGGCTGGCCCGGGTCCGTCGTCGAGTTCCTCGACGTCATCGAGCCGCTCACCAACCCCGACTCGGGACCGGCGTTCCACCTGGTGATCCCCTCCCTGCCCGGGTTCGGCTTCTCCGGCCCGACCGCCGACGCCGGGTGGGACACCGCGCGGATCGCGAAGGCGTGGGCGGAGTTGATGCGCAGGCTCGGGTACCAGCGCTACGGCGCGCAGGGCGGGGACATCGGGGCGTCGGTGAGCCCGGAGGTCGGGCGGGTCGACCCGGAGCACGTCGTCGGGGTGCACGTCAACGGGGGACCGGGGTGCTGCCGCCGCTGCCCCTCTCCGACGACGAACTCGCCACCCTGACCGACGTCGAGCGCGACCGGGTCGGGCGCATCGAGGCCTTCATGCGCGAGGAGTTCGGCTACATCGCGATCCAGTCCACCCGCCCGCAGACGCTGGCGTACGGGCTGACCGACTCCCCGGTCGGCCAGCTCGCCTGGATCATGGACAAGTTCCGCGAGTGGACCCACCCGCGCGGCACCGCCCCGGACGCGATCATCGGCCGCGACCGGTTGCTCACCAACGCGATGCTCTACTGGCTGACCGGCACGGCGGGCTCCGCCGCCTACGTCGGCTACGCGCAGGAAGCCGGGTGGGCGCCCGCCAAGCCGAACAGCGGGGTCCCCACGGGCGCGATCGTCTTCGCGCACGACGTCGGCATCCGCCGGTACGCGGAAGAATCCAACACGATCACCCGGTGGGTCGACGTCGACCGCGGCGGCCACTTCGCTGCTCTGGAGGAACCCGGACTCCTGGTCGACGACATCCGGACGTTCTTCGGGGATTTGCGATAACCCGGCGCTTACGCCGATCGGCAGCAGATCCGGTCCGCGTCCTCAGTCCGTTCGGCGCAAGTAAGGGGCCGTGATAGCCGGAAAGCACGATCGTACTGCGCCGTTCGGCGTATCACGCTCATGTGATCGGTCCTTCACGTTCCCAACTGCTTGGTGATCGAGTCGTGATCTCCGTTAACTAGGCCGCACTTCCAGGGTCCAAGTCGGGGGCGTTGGAAACCAACGAAACGGAGATCGGAATGTCGAACAGGAAGCGGGTGGTCCGCGGCGCGGTCGTCGTCGCCGGAGCCGCCGCGCTCGGGCTGGCCACGCTCCCGTCCGCCGGGGCCGCCGAGGGGCAGGTGCTCGGCGCGGACGCCGCGGGCGTCATCGAGGGCAGCTACATCGTCGTGCTCAAGGACGGCGTGCTGTCCACTGCGGACGCCGCGGCGAAGCACGGCGCGGAGGTCACGCACCGGTACACCCACGCGCTCAACGGGTACGCCGCCAAGATGACCGAGACCGAGGCCAAGCGGGCCGCGGCCGACCCGCGGTCGCGTACGTGCAGCAGGACCGGGTCCTGCGCGTGCAGGAAGCCCCGGCGTCCTGGGGTCTCGACCGGATCGACCAGGCGGACCTGCCGCTCGACGAGAGCTACACGGCACCGTCCACAGGGGAGGGTGTGACGGCGTACATCATCGACACCGGCATCCGCACCACGCACAGCGACTTCGGCGGCCGGGCCACGTGGGGCACCAACACGGTCGGCGACGAGGACGAGGACTGCAACGGCCACGGCACGCACGTCGCGGGCACCGTGGGCGGCACGGCGCACGGCGTGGCCACTGGGGTGTCGCTGGTCGCGGTGAAGGTGCTGGACTGCCAGGGCTCCGGCACGCTCGCCGGGGTCGCCGAGGGCATCGACTGGGTGACGCAGAACGCCAAGAAGCCCGCGGTGGCGAACATGAGCCTCGGCGCGCCCGGCGAGGACCCCACCCTGGAGGAGGCGGTCAAGAAGTCGATCGAGTCGGGCGTCAGCTACGCGGTCGCGTCGGGCAACTCCAACTCCGACGCCTGCGAGTTCACCCCGCCCGGGTGCCCGAGGCGATCACGGTGAACGCCACCACCGACGCCGACGCCCGCGCCGAGTTCTCCAACTTCGGCGAGTGCACCGACATCTTCGCCCCGGGTGCGGACATCACCTCGGCGTGGATGGGCAGCGACGATGAGACCAAGACCATCAGCGGCACGTCGATGGCCGCGCCGCACGTCGCGGGCGCGGTCGCGCTGCACCTGGAGGCCAACCCGGAGGCGACCCCCGAGGAGGTCCAGGCGGCGCTGACCGGCGCCGCGACCACCGGCAAGGTGACCGACCCCGGCACCGGCTCGCCGGACGGCCTGCTGTTCGTCGGCTCGGGCTCCTGACCCGCACCGGAGGGGCCGGGCCGCGCGCCCGGCCCCTCCGGCGTGTCCGATGGCGGACATTGTCCGGTTCGGCACTCCCCTCACCGAGCGGCAGGCGGTTAGCGTGCGCGCACCCGCCGCGGCCCCTCACCGCGCGGCCGCCCGGGCGGCGGATCCTCGCCGCCGCCCGGGCACCACAACCGGGTCACAACCGCTGGTGGTTACACAGGTGGCACCACCAAGCAAGGGGAGCCCGGCATGAGGAAGTGGATACCCGCAATCGCCCTGGCCATCGCGGCCGCGGGCTGAGCGCGCCCGGCGCGTCCGCGACGCTCTGCGCGACGCCGACCGGCGAGTGCCTGGAGACCAGCGTCGTCCAAGGCGGGATCTGCTGGGACCCGGAGCGGTACTGCCCGGTCTCGGTGGTGCTCAACCAGGTCTGGCGCGAGGACGTCCGCGTGTACTTCCGCACCGTCGACGGGACCGCGCTGGCCGGCCTGGACTACGTCGGGGTGCGCGACGCGGTCGTCACGATCCCGCGCGGGCAGACCAGCGTGCGGGTCGACATCGCCCTGCTGCGCGTCGACCGGTTCGGCCGGTACTTCTCCGCCGAGGTCTTCCGGCCGTCGGCGGGGTGGTGGTGCAGTCGCGCACCGAGGTGGCGATCAGGTCGTAGCGGCGGCGAGGTCGGCGCGGATGGCCGCCTCCTCGTGCCGGTCGGGCACCCGCGACCGCGCCGCCAGCGCGCGGTCGAGGTGCTCGGCGGCGGCGGGGCGGTCACCCGCCGCCAGGTGCGCGCGGCCGAGCAGGTGCAGGGCGAGCGCCTCGCCGTTGCGGTCGCCGACCGCGCGGGTCACCGGCAGGGCGCGGTCGCAGCAGCGGATCGCGGCGGCCGGGTCGCCCGCGGCGAGGTGGGTGCGGCCCGCGTTGAGCAGCAGCTCCCACTCCAGCCAGCGGTCCCCGGTCTGGCTGCAGATCGCGAGGGCGTCGGTGAACGAGCGCAGCGCGTCGGCGTGGCGGCCGAGGTCGCGCTGGGCCTCGCCGAGAGTGTCGAGCGTGCCCGCGCGCAGGCGGTCGTTGCCGATCTCCACGAACGCGGTCAGCGCGGCGGTGAGCGGGTCGAGGCTCTCGGCGGCGCGGCCCATCAGCACCAGCGCGCGGCCGAGGTTGCGGCGGGACAGCGCGGCGCCGAGCCTGCTGCCCGCCGACTCCGCGCGCGCGACCGCCAGGTGGAAGGCGTCGACGGCCTCGCCGAAGCGGCGCAGCTCGACATAGGCGTTGCCGAGGTTGTTGTAGACGTGCCCCTCGCCCGCGAGGTCGCCGCGCACCGCGTCGAGCGCGCGCAGGTTCGTCGCGACGGCCTCGTCGAGCCTGCGCGTCATGAAGTAGCTGACCCCCAGCGCGCGCAGCATCTCCGCTTCCGCCGCCGGGTCACCCGCCGCCGAGGCGGCGGCGCAGGCGACGCGGCACAGCTCGATGCGCTCGGTCCAGTGCCCGGCGACCTCGTGGAAACTGGTCAGCAGGTACACGAGCTGCCAGGCGGCGGCGGGCCTGCCGCGGTCCAAAGCCAGGCGCGCCACCGGGAGCGCGTTGTCCCTTTCGGACTCCAGGAACGCCAGCGCCGCGTGCCGGTCGGCGAACGGCGCGGGCGGGCGGGGAAGCGGAACTCGGGCTTGACCAGGTCGCGGTCGGGGTTCACCAGCCGGTTGGCCTCGTCGGCGACCGACAGGTACCAGTCGAGCAGCCGGTCCAGCGCCTCCTCGACGTCCTCGTCGACGACGGCCCGGTCGCGGGCGAACTCGCCGACCAGGTCGTGGCAGCGGAAGCGGTCCGGGCCGACCGCGGTGACCAGGTGGGCAGCGGCCAGCGCGGTGAACGCGGCCCGGCACTCGGCGGCGGGGAGGTCGGCGAGCGCGGCGCCCAGCGCGGTGCTGAACGTCGGTCCGGGGACGGTGCCGAGCAGGCGCAGCAGCCGCGCGGCGGTCGGCGGCAGCGGCCCGTACGCGCTGGCCAGCACCGCGCGGACCGTGCGCGCGTCCCCGTCGACGGCGAGCCCGTCGAGCCTGCCCGCGCCGGACAGCTCCGCGGCGACGTCGGCGATCGCGCGGCCCGGCAGCCCGGCCAGGCGGGCGGCGGCGATCCGCAGCGCCAGCGGCATCCCGCCGCACGCGGCCGCGACCGCCGCGGTGGCCTCGGGCTCCCGGTCGACGCGGGCCCGGCCGAGCACCTTGCCCAGCAGCGCGACCGAACAGGCGTGGTCGAGCGCGTCCAGCACGACCAGGTGCACCGCGTGGTGCGCGGCGAGCGCGGTCAGGGAGCGGCGCGAGGTGACGACCAGCAGCGCGGAGTCCGACCCGGGCACCAGCGGCAGCACGTCGGCCGCGGTCGCGGCGTTGTCCAGCACGACGACGCACCGCCTGCCGTGCAGCAGGGTCCGGTACAGCGCGGCCCGCTCGGCCTCGCCCGCGGGATGCGGTCCTCCGCGACGTCCAAGCCCCGCAACAGGTGGGCAAGCGCTTGCGCCGGGGTGATCGCCTGGCTGGGGTCGTGGCCGCGCAGGTCGAGGAACAGGTGCCCGTCGGGGTAGCGGCCGCCGAGTCCGCGGTCCACTGGACGGCCAGCGCGGTCTTGCCCATGCCCGCCGGGCCGGTGATCGCGACGATCGGCTCGGCGACGGCGTCGAGGGCGGCCAGCTCGTCCTGGCGGCCGGTGAAGTGGCCGACGCGGGCGGGCAGCTGCGCGGGCACGACCGCGCGGCGCGGGGTCAGCCCGGGGTCGCGGCGCAGGATCGCGGTGTGCAGGGCGGACAGCGCCGGGCCGGGGTCCGCGCCGAGCTCGTCGGCGAGCCGCTCGCGCAGCCGCTGGAACGCCGCCAGCGCCTCGGCGTGCCTGCCGTCGCGGTGCAGGGCGAGCATGAGCAGGCCGGTCAGCCGCTCGCGCAGCGGGTTGCGGGCGACGAGCCGGGGCAGCTCCAGCGCGGCGGCGGCGGTCGCGCCCGCGGCGATCTCGGCGTCCCACCGGTCCTCGGTGGCGGTCAGCCGCAGCTCGCGCAGCCGGTCGAGGTCGTGCCCGCCCCACTCGCCGAGGTCGGCGCCCGCGAACGGCTCGCCCCGCCACAGCCGCAGCGCCGCGGTGAGCTGGTCGGCGCGGCGGCGCGGGTCGGCCAGCGCCCGGGCCGCGGTCACCACCCGCTCGAACCGGTGCGCGTCGACCTGCTCGCGCGGCAGGTCCAGGACGTAGCCGGGGTCGCGGGTGGTCAGCACGGGCGGCGCGCCGCACGCGGTCAGCGCCTGGCGGATGCGGGCGACGTGGCTGTGCAGCGTCTTGTGCGCGGTGCGCGGCGGGGTCTCGCCCCAGAGGACGTCGACCAGCCCGTCGTACGGGACGACCTCGCCCGCGTGCAGGGCGAGCACGCCGAGGATCACCCTGCGGGTGCCGGTCAGCGCGGCCGTCCCCGCGGACCGGTGGCCTCCACCTGGCCGAGCAGCCTGATCTCGGTCTCGCTCACGCCCACCTTCTCGCTCGCCGCGCCCCGCGCGCTACGGGGCGGCTTGCGGGAATGCCCCGGGTGGTGCTGTTGTTGATCATCGTGAGCAGGGAGGAGACCCGATGTCGCTGGTGATGACCGCCGCCGAACGGGAAGCGTTCCTCGACGAGCGCCGGGTCGGGGTGATCGCGGCGACCCGGGACGGCCGCGCCCCGCTGGCCGTGCCCGTCTGGTACCGCTACGCCGACGGCGAGGTCCACGTGTGGATCGAGCGCGAGTCGGTCAAGTACGGCGTGCTGCGCGCCGCGGGCCGGTTCACGCTGGTCGTGCAGAGCGAGCGGCTGCCCTACAAGTACGTGTCGGTCGAGGGCGCGGTGGTGGCCGCGGACGTCCCGCCGACCAGGGCGGAGGCGGTCGCGATCGCCGCCCGCTACCTCGCGCCGGACGACGCCGAGGGCTACGTCGACTCGGCGCTGGGGGAGGGGTCGGTGCTGGTGCGCATGCGCCCGGAGCGGTGGTTGAGCAGCGACCAGGGCAAGACCGACTAGCCTCGACGCCATGGTGATCGTCGCCGGTTCGCTCCGGATCGCGCCCGGGCGGCGCGACGAGTTCGTCGCCGCCTCCAGCCCCGCCGTCGTCCAGGCCCGCGCCACGCCGGGCTGCCTTGACTTCGTCGTCGCCGCCGACCCGGTCGACCCCGACCGCGCCGTCGTCTTCGAGCGCTGGGACTCCGTCGACGCGCTCAAGGCGTTCCGCGGGGCGGGGCCGGGGAGGACCTGACCGCGCTGATCGTCGAGGTGGACGTCGACCAATACGCGGTCGTGTCCTAGACCAGCTCCGCGGGCACCTCCGCCCCGAGTTCCCGCAGCTCGGCGACGATCGCGTCGGCGCGCTGCCGGTCGTCCACGCGCAGCGCGAGTTCGGCGCGGTAGACGAGCGCCTCGACGCGCTCCTCGCGGCTCGCGCCGGGTTTCGCCAGGTTGGTGTCGAGGATGCGGATCGCCTGGACGGTCTCCCCGCGCGTCTCGCCCTGCACGACGGCGTTCGCCAGCGCCCGGGCGAGCGGTCCGGTGGGCTCGTCGGCGGGGGCGGTGTCCTTGGCGGGGAAGATGCGCAGCCAGTTGCCGCCCGGGTCGACGACGGTGAAGCCGCCGAGGTTCTCCTGGTTCGGTCGCCTGCGCGGCCGGGTGATGCGCGGGATGCCCGACAGCGGCAGCTTCCCGTACGCCTCCTTGAGTCCCGTCGAGAACGCCGCGTACAACGCGCCGATGTCGGGGACGACGATGATGCACGAGCCGTAGGAGTCCGCGGGGCGAAGTCGGGCATGCCGAAGAAGTGCAGCTCCAAGTCCTCGCGGCGCATCGCGAGGTACGGGTTGGGCTTGGTCTGGCGGTGGGTCCTGGTGAAACCGAGCGCGCTGTAGAAGGTCTCGGTGACGTCGATCGAGGGGGTGGGCAGGAGCGGGATCGCCTTCTCGTCGGCCACGCCTCAGCGTAGCGGGGCGCCGCGGGTCTCCGGCAAGGTCAGGATGACGGCGAAGGCGATGGCCGCGCCCGCGGCGACGTACCAGAAGAAGGCGTTCGCGAGGCCCGCGCTCGACAGGGCGCTGATCAGCAGCGGGGCGGTGCCGCCGAAGGTGGCGACGGTCAGGTTGTACCAGGCGCCGATGCCGAGGCCGCGCAGTTCGGTGGGGAACAGCTCGCTCATCAGGGCGGGCGCGATCGACGTCATCGCCGTGTACAGGCCCAGGCCGACGGTGAACACCACCAGCAGGTTCACGAACCCCGGTTTGACCAAAGTGGACAGCGGGACGATGAGCAGCGCCGTCGCCCCGGACCACGCCAGCAACTGCGGCCTGCGACCGAAGCGGTCCGCGAGCGCGCCCATCGGGTACTGCAGGACGACGAACACCGCGGTGGCGATGGACAGCGCGAGGAACACGTCGACCGCGTCCGCGCCCCGCGACTTCACCGCGAACGGGGTCAGGGCGCTGAAGAAGGTGTAGTAGCAGAGGGTCGACAGCATCGTGAAGCCGACGAGCTGGCCGACGGCCTTCGGGTGCTCGCGCAGCGTCGTGCGCAGCGGGTGGGGGACGCGGTTCGCCTTGTGCGCCTCGAACAGCTCCGTCTCGACGAGGCTGCGGCGCAACCACAGCCCGATCAAGCCGAGCGCGCCGCCGAGCAGGAACGGCAGGCGCCAGCCCCAGGACTGCATCGCGTCCTCGCTCAGCGCCCGCGCGAGCGTGAAGCCGAGCACCGACGCGGTGAGCACCGCCGTGCCGGTGGAGATGTAGAAGAACGCCGAATACCGCCCCCGCCGCTCCGGCGGCGCGATCTCCCCAGGTACGCCGACGCGTTCGACACCTCCCCACCCAGCGACAACCCCTGCACGACCCGCGCCAGCAGCAGACCCGCGGGCGCGAGCCAGCCCGCCTGCTCGAACGTCGGCAGGACGCCGATCAGCACCGACCCGCCCGCCATCATCACGATCGTCAGCACCATCGCGGGCTTGCGCCCCCGCAGGTCGGCGAACCGCCCCAGCAGGATCCCGCCCAACGGCCGGAAGAAGAACGCGAGCGCGTAGGTCGCGAACGTGTTGATCTGCGCCAGCGCGTCGTTGCCCGCCGGGAAGAACGCCGTCGCGAAGTAGATGCTGAACGTCGCGTAGATCGTCCAGTCGAACCACTCCAGCGCGTTGCCCACGCTCGCGGCGACCAGCTTGCGCACCGGCAGCCGGTGCCGGACCGGGGTGTCGACCATGGTTCACACACTAGGCCGACAGTTGGTTATCTGCCTAGGTCGAATCTCCAGCGCAGTTGGGGGCCGATGCTCCAGTTGACGTCGCCGTTGTTCTCCTGCGGGGTCCAGGACAGGTTCAGCTCGCCCTTGAGGAACAGTTCGACGTTGCGGACCGGGCGGTAGCCGAACTCGGCCTCGTTCTCCAGGCCCAGTTCGAAGCCCTCGCGGTGGGACCAGTCGAGGGTGAAGCGGTGCGTGTGGTTGAGGAACCAGTTGGGCCACAAGCGGATCTCGCGGTTGAGCAGTTCGACGCTGCCGTTGCCCGCGAGCGGGCCGACCGGGGCGGAGCCGCCGAGGCGCAGGCGCGCGTCGGGGTGCGTGGTGAGGTTGAAGTTCTGGAAGTCCTGCATCATCCGGTCGAACGTCGTGTCCTGCCAGCGCAGCCACAGCTCGATCGGGATGTGGAGGTTGAGCGGCTGGCGCTGCTGGTGGCCGTTGCCCGACGGCTGCGCCTCGGGTTCGCGCTCCAGGGCCTCCCAGGTGGCGTCGTCGACGACGCCGGTCTCGGGCAGGTGCTCGCGGCGCTGGAAGAACTCCACGGACGCCTCGGTGATCGGGCCGAAGAGGCCGTCGACGGCGCTGAGCTGGATCTCGCCCGCCGTCGACTCGGCGTCCAGGCGGGTGGCGAGCAGGCCCTGCAGGTACTTCACCCAGTCGTGCTCGGTGCTGTCGCGGCGCAGTTCGGGGTTGCTCATCTCGCGCCTCCTCAGGCGATCGCGGTGTCGCCGGAGCCGTGGCGGACCGTGTGGTCGACGCCCTCGACGCAGTCGGGCACGGGCTGGTCCTCCAGCCACGCGACCCACTCGCCGTTGAGGTCGATGCGCTCCTCGGTCGGGATCTCGTCCTCGAACTCGACTGTGACGTCCTCGTCCATGCGCCGATGGTCGAGCGCGGCCCGGACCGCGCCAATGTCCGATCGGGCGGGCCTACGGGCAGCGCTCGTAGCGGGTGATGGACAGCATCGCGACCGGGTCGGCCGGGCCGTCGGCCACGGTCTCCGCGAGCCGCCCGCGCAGGGCGTCGGGGTCCATGCCCAGGCCGATGAACACCAGCGCGGTCCCCTCGCCGGGTTCCCGGACCACCCGCACCGACCCGCCGACGACCTGCACGGCGAACCGCTCGCCCGTTCCGAAGTGGACGTGCCCCTTGGCGCGGTAGACGCCGGTGTGGCGGTCGGTGAGCACCGCGGCCAGGCGCACCGGGTCCAGCGGGGCGCCGGTGGTGAAGTCGACGGTCTCGTAGCCCGCGTGGATGTGCTCGGCGTGGTCCTCCAGGTCGAAGAACGACAACTGGGCGGCGGCGGGCCGCTCGACCGGGTCGAACAGCAGGTCCGGGTCGACGCGCCCGTGCACCGTCGGCACGACCGGCGCGCCGCCCGCCAATTCCCGGACGAGGTCGAGCAGGCCGGGGTCGTCGGCGCGGTCGGTCTTGTTCAGCAGCACCAGGTCGGCGTAGCGCAGGTGCTTGTCGATCTGCGGGTGCCGCTCGCGGGTCGCGGTGAACTCGGCGGCGTCGACCACCTCGACCAGGCCCGCGAACTCGACGCCCGGGCAGGCGAGCACCATGCGGGCCATCGCGGGCGGCTCGGCCAGGCCGCTGGCCTCGATGACGATGGCGTCGACGTCGGCCTCGGCGAGCCTGCCGAGCATCTCCTCCAGGTCGGTGGCGTCGACCGCGCAGCACAGGCAGCCGTTGCCGAGGGTGACCATCGAGTCGACCTGCGCGGCGACCGCCATCGCATCGATGTTGATCCGCCCGAAGTCGTTGACGATGACCCCGATCCGCCGCCCGCCCGCGGTCCGCAGGAGGTGGTTGAGCAGGGAGGTCTTGCCCGAGCCGAGGAAGCCCGCCACCACGACGACTGGAATCCGCACACCCCGACTCTAGAACGCCCCCGCCGGACCCCCAGCCCGGCGGGGGCGGTGACCGCTAGTAGCAGACGTAGAGGTTCCAGTCGAGCCAGTCCTCCTCGCAGGTGTAGTTCCACCACTCGACGCCGAGCCCGGCCTTGCCCGCTTCCTCGCAGTCGCGGCGCTCCCAGTAGTCGGCGTAGAAGGTGTCGCACATCAGCAGCCGGGGCCGGTGCTCGCGCTCGGTCTCCGCGGCGGCCGGCACCGCGGTCGGCAGCACCATCGCGGCGGCCAGCGCGGCCACGACCCCGGACTTCGCCAGTGCCTTCATGTCGTTCCCCTTCCCCAGTGGGCCGCGGTTCCGCGACCGTGGGACCGACGCTAACGACGCGCCGACCCCGGGGGCGTCATGCCGGGGCATGAACGGGCCTCCGCCGTCCGGCGGACCGGATTCCCCGATCAGGCGTCCACTTTGGTCGAGTCGAAGTACCGGGCGACCGCCGCGGTGTGCAGGGGGAACGCGAGTTCGGCGGGGCCGCGCAGCACCTCCCAGCCGGTCGACTCCTCGGTCGCGACGGACTCGGGCAGGTCGGTGGCGGGCGGCGCGACGCCGAACACCAGCAGGGTGCCGTCGGGCGCGCTGACGGTGTCGAACAGCGTCACCGACGCCGGGTCGACCGAGACGCCTGCCTCCTCGGCGCACTCGCGGGCCGCCGCGTGCTGCCACGACTCGCCGAACTCGATGAACCCGCCGGGCAGCGCGAGCAGCCCGCGTCCGGGGTCGATGTCGCGGCGGACGACCAGGAGGCCGTCGTCGACCGGCAGGAGCAGCACCGCCACGGGCGCCGGGTTCCGGTACGCCGTATGGCCGCAGCCGCACTTCCGGGGCCATTCGGGTGGCACGGATCCACCGCAGGCACTGCAGAAGGACATTCTCCAACACCCCATACCGGCACACGGTCGGTTCCGACGAAAATGGTCGCACGCGCGGGCTAACATCCCCGCGGCCAGGGGAGTGTGTCATGAAGCGATTCGCCCGACGGGTGTTCGTCAGCAACCGGAGGCAGTCCGCGAGCGTGGGCGCCGCGGTGCTGGGCGTGCTGCTGCTCGCGGGCGCGGCGCTGGGGACCGGCATCGCCCGGACCGCGGTCGCCGTGTCCGACGGGCTGACGTGGCTCGGCGACGACGAGCGCGGCGAGGTGGTGCAGGTCAACCCGGCGTCCGGGCGGCCGGAGACCCGCCTCGCGGTCGCGGGCGGGGACGCCCAGCTCGACATCGTCCAGCGCGACGGGATGCTCGTCGTGCTCGACCGGCGCACCGGGCAGATCACCGTGATCGACCTCGCGACGCTGCTCGCCAGCGGGCGCAGGCAGGCCGCGCCCGGGGCGGCGAGCAAGGTGCTGCTCACCGGCGGCAGGCTGTTCATCGTCGACCGGACCGCGGGCACGATCGCGCACGCCGACCCGGTCACCCTGGCCGACGTGGGCGCGCCGTGGTCGGCGGGGCAGGCGCTGGCCGACGCCGTCGCCGACGACAGCGGCCTCGTGTGGGCCGCCGCGGCCGACGGCGCGCTCCACACCCTCGAGTGGTCCGACGCCGAGTCGAAGTTCCTCGAGCGCGAGACCCGGCCCGTGCCGGGCGCGGGACCGCGCACCGTCCTCGTCCCGCACGCCAAGGGCGTCACCCTGCTGGGCCTGGAGGGCGGCGTCGTCCTGCAGGTCGGCACCGGGCGCGACGACACCGGCAACACCGACCCGCGCCCCGGCGACGTCCTCGCCGCGCAGTCCAGCCCGGACGACCTGGTGCCCGCCGCCGTGCCCGGCTCCGGGGTGGTCGTCATCCTCGCGGGCGATCAGGTGCTCTCCGTCGACGTGGGCGCGCTGGGCTGCCCGAAGCCCGGGCGGCCCGCGGTGTTCCACGACCGCGTCTACGTCCCGTGCCTCGGCTCCGGCAAGGTCATCGTGCTCGACGGCGAGGGCCAGCGCGCGGGCGACGACGTGCACACCGACGGCGGCGACCCGCAGCTCGTCTTCGACGACGACCGCCTGTTCATCCAGACCCGCGGCGGCGAGACCGGCATCGTGGTCGACCCGGACGGCGACACCAGCGCGGTGCGCGTCCGCGACCCGGAGCTGCCGGTGACCGACCCCGAGCGCGACCCGCCGCCGACCCCGCCGTCGCCGCCGAAGCCCGACCCGGACGAGCCGACCCGGACCCGGCCCAACCAGCCCCCGCCGACCTCGCGCGGCAACGGCCCGTCGGTCAACGCGCCCGGCTCCCCGACGCGCACCCCCACGTCCACGACGTCCGTCCCCGGCACCCCCGGGGCGGGACCCGGCCAGCCGCGGGCATCACCGTGGAGATGCTCAACCGCACCGACACCCAGGTCACCCTGCGGGTGAGCTGGACGGCGCCCGCCACCGCGGGCGTCGTCGGCTACACGCTCACCGCGGGCGGCGCGTCGAAGCAGAGCGCGGGCACGACCGACGACGTGACCGTCGACTGCGGGGCGATCTGCACGACCGGCGGACCCATCAGCATCGAGGTCGCCGCCTACACCGCGACCGCGACCGGCACGCCCGCGGTCACCACGTGGACGCTGCCCGCCCGCGCGGTCCCGACGACCACGACGACCCGCGTCCCGCCGCCGCAGACCACGACGCAGGCGCCGCCCCCGCCGACCACCACCACGCAGGCGCCGCCGCCCCGACCACCACGACCCCGCCGCCGCCCGCCCCGGTGCCGACCGCGGGCGCCGTGGTGATCACCGGCGCGAGCAACACCGGCGTCTACGAGCGGACCCTCACCATGAGCCCGCCCGCGGACTGGGCGAACCACGACGGGCCGTGCGAGGTGGTCAACACGACCTACGGCTACACGCAGTCGATCGCGTGCTCGGCGACCTCGGCGGTCATCTCCATCGAGGACGGCGCGAACGCCATCGTGGTGCGCGCCCACGCCCGCGACGGCAGCCGGTCGGTCGACTCGGCCACCCGCAACGTGTTCAAGCGCGTGATCGAGGACCCGACGTGCCCGCCGGGCAGCCGGACCTGCCAGATCCCGAACGTCGCCGCGTCGCCCACCGACGAGTCCGCGCCGACCGGCGTCATGGTCGCCGCGGGCATCGGGCTGCTGATCACCTCCGCGCTGCTGCGCGTGCGCCGCCGCGGGAGCACGCGTGACCGCGCCCGTCACCGAGGCCGAGATCGCCGACTTCCGCGTCCTGCACGCGCGCGTCGGCGACGCGGTGGAGACCGCGCTGCGCGGCAAGCGGTCGGTGATCGACCTCGTGCTGGTGTCGCTGTTCGCGGGCGGCCACGTGCTGCTCGAGGACGTGCCCGGCACCGGGAAGACGACCCTGGCCCGCGCGGTCGCGGGCGCGCTGGGCGGGGTGTCGCGGCGCGTCCAGTTCACCCCGGACCTGCTGCCGTCCGACGTCACCGGCACCTCGGTGTACGAGCCGGGCACCGGGCAGGTCCGGTTCCGGCCGGGACCGGTGTTCGCGAACGTCGTGCTGGCCGACGAGATCAACCGGGCCGCGGCGAAGACGCAGTCGGCGCTGCTGGAGGTCATGGAGGAGCGCACGGTCACCGTCGACGGCGTCGGGCACGCCGTCCCGGACCCGTTCCTGGTGGTCGCCACGCAGAACCCGATCGACCTCGACGGCACCTACCGGCTCCCCGAGGCGCAGCTCGACCGGTTCATGATCCGCACCGCCATCGGCTACCCGGAGACCGACCACGAGCTGGACGTCCTGCGCCCCGGCAGCGGCGCGGGCGCGGTGGCCGCCGTCCCGACGGTGACCAGCCCCGGGCAGGTGGCCGGGGTCGCGCGGCGCCTGTCGACGCTGCACGTCGCCGACCCGATCCTGCGCTACGTCACCGACCTGGGCGCGGCCACCCGGGGCGACGACCGGCTCCGGCTCGGCGCGTCCACCCGCGGCCTGCGCGCCCTGGTCCGCTGCGTCCAGGTGCACGCCGCCGCGCACGGCCGCCACTTCGCGGTGCCGACCGACGTCCAGCGGCTCGCGGTGCCGGTCCTCGCGCACCGGCTCGTCCTCACCCGGGAGGCCCAGCTCGCGGGCGTCAGCACGGCCGACGTGCTGGCCGACGTGCTCGACCGGGTCGAGGTGCCCCGGCCAGCGGCGCGATGACCGCGCGGGTCCGCCCGACCGGCCGCGGCCTGGTCCTGCTGGCCGTGGGCGCGGTGTGCGCCGGGTGCGGGGTCTGGTGGCGCTACCCGGCCTGGCGGCGCTGGGGATCGCCCTGGTGTCGGTGGTGCTCGTGTCGGTCGTCGTCGTGCTGGTGACGGCGCCGGTGTCGGCGTCGCGGGAGGTCCGGCCGCGGACGGTGCCGCGGCTGGGGGCGTGCACGGGCACGGTGACGGTGTCCGGGGTGGGTCGTCTGGCGGTCGACGTGGTGGACGTCGTGGCGGGATCTCCTGTGGTGTTGGCGGATGAGCTGACGTACGCCGTGCCGACCGAGCGCCGGGGCGTGGTGTCGATCGGTCCGCTGACGGTCCGCAGGCACGCGCCCGCGGGGTTGGCGGTGTCGTCGCGGGTGGTGGGGGACGTCGTGTCGGTCCGGGTGGTGCCGCGGGTGCTGCCGGTCGGCGGTCTGCCCGCGGGCGCGCAGCGCGGGCAGGTGGGGGCGGACGAGCGCGTCGAGCGGGGCGGGACCGACCTGATCGGCCTGCGCGAGTACGTGCCCGGCGACGACCTGCGCAGGCTGCACTGGGCGACGAGCGCGCGCACGGGGACGCTGATGGTGCGGGAGGACGCGGACCCCGCGCGCCCGCACCTGGCCGTGCTGCTGGACGACCGGGCCGCCGGGCACACGGCGTCGACGTTCGAGGAGGCGGTGGAGATCGCCGCGTCGCTGGTCGTGTCCGCGGCGGCCGGTGGCCACCCGGTGCGGCTGGTGACGGCGTCGGGGAGCGTGGACGTCGAGGTGCTGGAACCGGACGCGGGGGCCGCGCTGGCCGCGTTGGCCGACGTCGCGCTGGTCCCGTCGGGCGGCGTGCACCCGATCCCGGCGCGGGACCTCGACGTGGTCGCCGCGGTCGGCGGGTCCGCTGTGGACGATCTCGTGCTGGCGGCGGGTCGGGGGCGTACGGGGTGGTGCTGTCGGTGGACGCCGCGGAGTCGGTGTCGGCCGGGGGCACGTCGCTGGTGCTGCGGGGCCCGTCGGCGGAGTCGCTGCTGCGGGCGTGGGACTCGGTGGTGGTGCGGTGAAGCGGTTCGCGTGGTCCGCCGTGCTGCTCGGGCTCGCGGTGGTGCCGTTGGCCGAGGGGTGGTCGGGGGCGGTCGCGTACCCGGTGCTCGCGGGCGCGGTCGTGCTGGCGCACCTGCTCGTCGCGGCGGCGGGGCGGTTCAGCGCGGGGTCGGTGCTGTCGGTCCTGCTGCCGGTCGGGCTGTTCGGCGGGTACTTCGCCGCGCGGGGGCGACCGGGGGCGGACCGCTGGAGGTGTTGCGGGACAGCGTGCCCCGGCTGCTGACCGCGGCCCGGCCCGCGCCGCCGACGATCGATCTCCTGATGCCCGGCGTGGTCCTCGTGTTCTGCGTGGCGGTGTTGGCCGCGGTCTCGCTGCGCGGGGCGCGGTTGCTGGGGCCGCCGCTGGCCGCGGTGGCGTTGTACGCGGCGGGGGCGTTGCTCACGGCGGGCGCGGCTGATCCGCACGGGCTCGTGGCGGTCGGCGTGGTCGCCGTGGCGTTGGCCGGGTGGGTGCGCAAGGCCGACGCCATCGCCGTGCTGGGTGGCGTGGTCGCGCTGGTGGCGGTGGTGCTGCCCAGCGGGGACGCGTTCGAACCCCGGGAGCTGGTGCGGCCGCCGGTGGCCGACGTGCAGGTGGCGAACCCGCTGCCGCGGTTGGCGGCGTGGGCGGCGCAGCCGGGGACCGAGCTGCTCCGGTTGCGGGGACCGCAGTTCGCGGTGCGGTTGGCGGTGCTCGCCGACTACACCGGCGCCAGTTGGCGGGCGTCGGCGCTCTACGGGCCGCTGGGCGCGGTCGACGCGCCGGACCTGCCGCCGGGCGAGCGGGTCGAGGACGCGACCGCGGAGATCACCGTGGGGGCGCTCGACGGCACGTGGCTGCCGGGCATGGGGCGCACCGTGTCCACCAGCCTCGGCGAAGCCCTGGTCGACGCCGACTCCGGCGCGCTCGTGCTGCCCGCGGGCTGACCCCGGGCCTGCGCTACACCGTCCGCGGCGCCGTGGACGAGCCCGCCGACGACGTGCTGGCCGACGCGACCGTGCCCGGGGGACCCGTCGCGCGCCGGTACCTCGCGCTGCCCAACCTGCCCGCCGACCTCGCCGAGTACGCGCGCCGCAGCGTCGAGTCCGCGCGCACCCCGTACGAGCGGGCCGTCGCGCTGGAGCAGGTGGTGCGGCTGGACCGCGTCCCCGACGCGGAGGCCCCGACCGGGTCGTCGTACGCCCGGATCTCGCAGTTCCTCTTCGGCGCGGCGGGCACCGCGGCGCGGGCAAGGGCACCGCCGAGCAGTTCGCCACCGCGTACGCCGTCCTGGCGCGCGCGGTCGGCCTGCCCACGCGCGTCGTCGTCGGGTTCCCGCCCGTGCCCGAGGGCCCCGACGGGTACCGGGTGGTCCGCGGCATCGACGCCACCGCCTGGCCCGAGGTGTACTTCGACCGCTGGGGCTGGGTCCCGTTCGACCCCGTGTCCGGCACCGACAGCGGCCCGAGCGCGGCGGCCAAGCGGGAGGTGCTGGACCGGCTCGCGTCGGTCACCGCGTCCCCGCCGACCCCGCCCGGCGACCTCCCGCCGCTCGCCCCGCCGCCCGCCGCGCCGCCGCAGGCCGTCGTCGCCCCGCCGGACCGGCAGTGGGTGGTGTTCGCGGGCGTCGGCCTGGTGCCGGTGGTCCTGCTCGCGGCGCTCGCGCTGTCCCGGGGCGTGCGGCGCTCCCGGCTGCGGCGCGCGGGGCCGCGGGCGCGTGGCGGCACGTGCTGGACCTGCTGGTCGTGTCCGGCCGCACACCCGCCCCGCACCTGACGGCGCCGACCGTGGCCGCGGCGCTTCCCGAGCCCGCCGCCCGCCTCGCCGACCTCGCCGACCGGGCCGCGTTCAGCCCGGACGGGGAGCGTCCGGGGAGGAGCCGTGGCGCCTGGCCCGGCGCGTCCGGTCCGCCCTGGCCCGCCGCGCGCCGTGGTACCGCAGGCTGCTCTGGCCCTTCGACCCCCGACCGCTGCGCAAGCGCTAGCGGGACACGCAGAGCCGGTCCGACGCGCCGCGCTGGGTGGACGGGTCGTCGATGCCGATGGCGACCAGCTGGAAGCAGTACTGGGGCGCGTCGGGGTCCAGGCCGGTGACCGTGAACTTCGTCTGGCCGGGCGCGATGCTGGTGATCGGCTCCGGGACCGCGCCGGCCTCGGTGACGTCGTAGAGGACGAACTGGGCGCGGCCCGCGGTCGGGTCGGTCCAGGTCAGCTCGGCCGACTCGCCCCGGTCGTCCACTTTGGTCAGCTTCGGCGCGACGGCCGGGTCGCCGCCGGGGCGGATGGGCGGGCTGGTGGTCGTGGTCGGGGCGGGCGCGCTCGTGGTCGGGGCGACGGTCGTGTCGCGGCTCGCGAGCAGGCCGATGCCCACCCCGACGACGGCGGCGACGACGCCCGCGATGGCGAAACCCTTCCACCGCCGCCCTTCCGGCGCGGGCGGGGCGGGCGGCGCGGTGTCGTACTCCCACTCGTGCGCGGCCGGGGTCAGCTTGGGCACCGTCGGCGTCTCGGGCGCCCACACCGGCAGCTCGCCCCGCAACGGGGTGTCCTCTTCGGACTGCGCGGGGGCGCCGGGGCCGAACTCGACCGGAAGCGGGTCCTCTCGGCGGACGGTGAGGTCGGCGAGCCTGCCGGTCATCGTGCCGCGCGCCTCGGGCGCGGGCGGCGGCTCCGGGACCGGCTCGGGCTCGGGGACGGGCGTGGGGGCGGGCGTGGGGGCGGGGCCGAAGTCGGGCAGCCGGGTCGGCTCCTCGACCGGCGCCGGGGCGTCGGGGGCGATCGCGGTCGCGTCCGGGTCGACGGTCGGCTGCCAGCGGCGCAGGTCGGCGGCGACCGACGCCAGCGCGTCGCGGAGCGCGCCCGCGTCGGGGAAGCGGTCCTCGCGGCGCTTGCTCAGGCAGCGGGCGATCACGTCGGCCAGGGCCTGCGGCACATCGGCGCGGTTCAGCGGGCGGGGCTCGGCGGAGCGCACCCGGTCGAGGTAGGGCAGGACGGTGTCCTCGTCCGGGTTGTCGCCCGCGAACGGCGGCGCACCCGTCAGCAGCGTGAACAGCGTCGAGCCCAGCGACCACTGGTCGTCCGCCGCCGCGGGCGCCGCGCCGTCGATCATCTGCGGGGCGGCGTGGCGGTAGCTGACCATCTGCAGCGACGCCGAGTGCCCGGCGTCCGCGCCCCGGGCGATGCCGAAGTCCGCCAGCACGTACGACGTCGGCAGCACGAGCACGTTCTGCGGCTTCACGTCCCGGTGCAGGATGCCCTGCGCGTGCGCGAACGCCAGCGCGTCGGCCACCGCGACGCCCGCGGCGACGACGTCGGCCACCGGCAGCGGGCCGTGCGCGCGGAGCCGGTCGTGCAGGGAGCCCAGGTCGTAGAACTCCATGACGATGCACGGCCGCCCGTCGGGCAGCGTGCCGGTGTCCAGGACGGTGACGATGTGCGGGTGCTGCCTGCCGAGCCGGACGGTGATCTCCAGCTCGCGCCGGAACCGCGCCTGGGTGGCCGGGTCGACCGCCTGGAGCGCCTTGATCGCGACGTCGCGGCCGAGGCCGTCCTGCCGGGCCCGGTAGACCGCGCCCTCGCCGCCCTGGGCGACGAGCTGGAAGCCGCTGTAGCCGGGCAGGTGCAGCTCGGCGGCGGTGGGCGCGCCGGGGTCGGACCGCGGGCCCAGGCCCGCAGCTCCTCAGCCGACAGCTCGTCCCGCACGCCGTGCCCCCGCTTCTCCCGGGCGCATCGTATCGGTCAGCCGTCCAGCAGGGCCCGCAGGACGCGCACCCGGTCGGCGTCGACCGGCCGGTCCCAGCCCCGGCGCACGAGCCCGCCCGCGTGGATCGCGGTCACCCCGATCGCGCGCAGCTCCGCGACGTGCGCGTGCCGCAGGCCGCCGCCCGCGAGCAGCCGCGGGCCCGGCCACCCGGCGCGGTCGGCCAGCGCGGCCAGGCCGTCGCCGAGCCCGCCCGCCGACCCGGCGGTGAGCACGGTGTCCAGCCCCGGCAGCCCGGCCAGGTCCGCCCACGCCCGGCGCGGGTCGGCGGCGTGGTCGACCGCGCGGTGGAACGTCCACGGGCACCCGTCGACGGCGTCCACGACGGCGCGCGTGGCGGCCAGGTCGACGCCGCCGTCCGCGGTGAGGAACCCGAACACGAACTCCTCGGCCCCGGCCGCCCGCAGCAGCCTCGCCGCGGTGACCATGCGCTCGACCTCGGCGTCGTCGGCGGTGAAGCCGTCGCCGCCGCGCACCATGACGCGCAGCGGGATGCCGACCGCCGCCCGCATCTCGGCCACCAGGGCGGGGTCGGGCGTGGTCCCGTCCCGGGACATGTCGGCGACGACCTCGACCCGGTCCGCGCCGCCGCGCTCGGCGGCGCGGGCGTCGTCGGTCGTCAGCGCGATGATCTCCAGCAAAGGTGAGCGCACCGCACCATAATGGGTCTAGACCACTTGGGCTGTCACGCCGGGTCCGGGTCCAGCGGCCAGCCGTGGTTCGGCGGGGTGTCGTGCTCGCCCCGCAGCACGCAGAACTCGTTGCCCTCCGGGTCGGCCAGCACCGCCCAGCCGCGCCCGTCCGGCTTGCGCCGGTCGGCGACCATCGTCGCGCCGAGGGCCATGATCCGCTCGACCTCGTCCTCGCGCGGGATGTCGGGCTTGAGGCACAGGTGCAGCCGGTTCTTCACCGTCTTCGCCTCGGGCACCTGGGCGAAGTACAGGGCCGTGCCGCCCGGCATGATGACGACCGCCTCGGGGTCCCCTGGCTTGTCGTCGCTCGCCAGCGGGTACCCGACCACCTGGGCCCAGAAGGTCCCGAGCTTGTAGGTGTCGGCGCAGTCGATCACGATGTTCTGGATAACACTCGTCATGCGTCGCACCGTGGCGGCACGGCCCTGTTCCGTCAAACGGATTAACCCAGCCGCAGCGCGGCAACCCGGCCCCGGGCGCCCGCCGCCCAGCAGGCGCCGTCGCGCCCGCAGTCGACGGTGTCGAAGGTGCCCGCGTCGAACTGGTGCCAGTTCACGCCGCCGTCGATCGTGATGTCGCTGCCGGTCGGGCCGACGGCGATGGCGACCGGGCGCAGGAACGGGTGCCAGGTGACGCCGGAGCGGTAGCCCTGCGGGAAGGTCTCCGGGCGGGTCCAGGTGCGGCCGCCGTCGCGGGTGACGCCGAGCGCGTCGACGGACCCGGTCGGGTTGGCGAAGTCGCCGCCCACGGCGATGCCGCTGGACTTGTCGCGGAAGGCCGTGGCGAACACGCCCGCGCTCGGGCCGCTGGCCAGGACGGTGTCGTGGGCGGTCCAGGTGCGGCCGCGGTCGGTCGAGCGCAGCACGCGGGCCCGCGCGCCGCCGCCGGTCGCGATCCAGGCGTGCCTGCCGCCCGCGACGGTGAGGCACTGGCCGCTGGCGGCGAAGCCGAACTCGCCCTCCAGGGCGGGCGGCATGCCCTCGTCCGGCACCCGCTCCCAGGTCGCGCCGCCGTCGGAGGTGGTCAGGACGCGGAACCGGCCGTCGACCGGGTCGCTCATGGCGAGGCCGTGGTTGCGGTCGAAGAACGCCATGCAGTCGTAGAACGCGGTGGGCTCGGCGTTGCGGAACGCCTCGGTCCACGTCGCGCCGCCGTCGGTGGTCCGGTAGACGCGGGACTGGTCGGCCGGGCCGATCGACAGCGCGACCGCGGTCCGCTCGTCGAAGGCCTCGATGTCGCGCAGCTCCAATGTTTCGCTGCCCGGCGGGGTGCTGCGCTGCCAGGTGCGCCCGCCGTCGGTGGTGCGCAGCACGGTGCCGCGCTGGCCGCTCGCCCACGCCACCCGGGCGCTCACGGCGGACAGGCCGCGCAGCCGCGCGTCCGTGCCGGTGTCGGTCAGGTGCCAGGTGGGCGTCGGGGTCGCCGAACCCACCGCCGGGAAGCCGCCCAGCGCGACCGCGACCAGCGCGGCAAGGATCAAGGATCGCCTCATGCCAGCGCACCGTAGCCGAGCGCGCACGGACGGAACAGGGCCTGTAACGCTGTTATGCTTGCGCGCGCCATGCACACCACCTTCGTCGCCGTGGGCGACTCCTTCACCGAGGGCATGTCCGACGAGCTGCCCGACGGCACCTGCCGCGGCTGGGCCGACCTCGTCGCCGCCCGGCTGGCCAAGGACGTGCCGGACTTCCGGTACGCCAACCTCGCCGTGCGCGGCAAGCTGGTCGGCCAGATCGCCGACGAGCAGGTCGGCCTCGCCGCCGCCATGCGCCCCGACCTGGCGAGCTTCGCGGGCGGCATGAACGACGTGATGCGCCCCGGCTGCGACATCGACCTGGTCCTGCGCCGCGTCCGCGAGTCCACCGACGCCCTCGCCGCGGCGTCCGGGCGGCTCATGGTGTTCCGGGTGATCGACCCGACCCGCCGCATGCGCACCGCGGCCCGCCTGCTGCCGAGGATCAACCGCCTCATCGACGCCGTCGACGCCGCGGCGGCCAAGCACGACGCGATCGTCGTCGACCTGTTCTCGGCGCGCGTGTTCGACTCGCCCGCCCTGTGGGCCGAGGACCGCATCCACCTCAACGCCGAGGGCCACCGCCGCGTCGCCGAAGCCGTCCTCCGCGCCCTGGGCCGCGACCCCGAGTTCGAATGGGACGCCCCCGTCCCGCCCGCGCCGCCGCTGCCGTGGTCCCAGCGCGCCAAGGCCGAACTCCGCTGGGTCCGCGCGCACGCCGTCCCCTGGATCGGGCGCAGGCTGACCGGCCGCTCCTCCGGCGACGGCCGCCCGCCGAAGCGCCCGGACCTGGCCCCGTACCAGGGCTAGGCGGACAGCGCGGCCGGCGCGAGCAGCGCCCGGATCTCCGCCACCGCGGCGCGACCCGCGCGGTTCGCGCCGATCGTGCTCGCGGACGGGCCGTAGCCGACGAGGTGGATACGGGGGTCGGCGGTGACGCGGGTGCCGGTCATCGGGATGCCGCCGCCGGGGCCGCGCAGGCCCAACGGGGCGAGGTGGTCGAGGGCGGCGCGGTAGCCGGTGGCCCAGATGATCGCGTCGACCTCGCTGGTCGACCCGTCCGGCCAGACCACGCCGGACTCCGTGAGCCTGGTGAACACCGGCCGCCGCACCAGCACGCCCGTCGACAGGGCTTCCTCGAGCTGCGGGGTCAGGAACAGGTCGGTCACGCTCACCACGCTCGCGGGCGGCAGGCCCTCCGCGACGCGCTCGGCGACCTTCGCGACGGCGGCGCGGCCGTGCTCGGGCGTGAAGGGGCCGGTGTGGAAGACCGGGGGCGTCGGGTGGCCCACGTCGTGGACGCCGCCACCCCGGCCAGCTCCAGCACCGCCTCCACCGCCGACGTGCCGCCGCCCACCACGACCACGCGCTCGCCGCGGAAGTCCGCCGCGGAGCGGTAGTCGACGCTGTGGAGCTGGCGGCCGAGGAACCGGCCGGGGTAGTGCGGCCAGAACGGCTTGTCCCAGGTGCCCGTCGCGTTGACCAGGAACCGGGTGTCCCACGTGCCCGCGCCGGTGTCGACGCGCAGCCGCTCGCCCAGGTCGGTCACCGACCGGACGCGGACCGGCCGACGCACCGGCAGGCCGTACTCGGCCTCGTACCGGGCGAAGTAGTCCGTGATCGCCGTCGCCGCGGGCACCGACGGGTCGACCTCGGGCAGCGGCAGGCCGGGCAGGTCGTGGAAACCGTGCACCCGCGCCATGCGCAGGTCCGGGCGGCGGTGCGACCACGCGCCGCCGGGGGTGGGGTTGGCGTCGAGGACGACGAAGTCCACGCCGTGCCTGCGCAGCGCGTACGCGCTGGACAGCCCGGCCTGTCCCGCGCCGATCACCACAACATCGATGTCCACACCCCGTGCAACGCCTAGTAGGGCGGCTGCATGCCCGGGCGCTCCAGGTAGGTGTCGTCGGGGCGCTTGAAGCCGAACGACTCGTAGAGCCCGTGCGCGTCCAGCGTGTGCAGCATCCACCGGAACCCCGCGCCCGGCCCCTCGTCGATCATGCGGTGCACCAGCGCCTTCCCGAGGCCCTGGCCGCGCGCGCTCGACAGCACGAACACGTCCGCGAGGTACGCCAGCCCGACCCCGTCGGACACCGCGCGCGCGAACCCGACCTGCGCGCCGGTCTCCGCGTCGTACGCGCCCACCACGCGCCACGCCCCGCGGAGCTGGGTCTCGAACTGCTCCCGCGTCCGCCAGCGGCCCCAATAGGGCTCTGTGGACAGGAACGCCCACACGGCGTCCACATCGATGCGGTCAGGGTTGTCGTCCACCTCGTACACGACAGCGAAACTACCCGCCCGCCGCGTAGCGGGCGGGGAAATCCCGATGGCCGCGGTGAACTCGCGCGTGAAGTGCGCCTGGTCGCTGAACCCCAGCTCGACCGCCAGCGACGCCCAGTCGACCGCGCCGCCCTCGTCCGCCCTGGCCGCCGCCTCGTGCATCCGGAACCGCCGGATCACCCACTTCGGACCCACGCCGACGTACTCGTTGAACAACCGCTGCACCGACCGCACCGTCCGGCCCGAGCGCGCGGCGAGGTCGTCGACCCGGGTGAGGTCGCGGTCCTCGGCGATGGCCGCGACCAGCGCCCGCACCTCCTCGACCACCGGGTCCGCCTCGGGCAGCAGCGGCAGCAGCGCGGCCTCGGCCTGGTCGACGCTCGGGACGCCCGGCGGCGCGGCGAAACCGGGCAGCAGGTCGGCCGCGGCGAACCGCTCGTCGGTCAGCCACGACACCCGCCTGCCCAGCACCGGCCGGAACCCGCCCGCGTGGAACCGCACGCCCAGCACGTGCCCGCGCCCGGTCAGCGTCCGCCGGAACAGCCCGTGCAGCACCCCGTACACCCACGCGCCGTCCGGCTCGAACACCAGGTGCACGTTCGGGTGCGGCACCACGCGCTGGGTGAACTCCTCCGCCAGGTCCCACGAGACCTGCCAGAAGTACTCGACGAACGGCGCGAGCGCGGGCGACGGCGGCACCTTGCGCAGGTCGAACTTCGTGCGCGCCGTCCTCGGGTCCAGCACGCCCGGGCTCACCTCGTCGACCCCCACCCGACCACGGTAGAACGCCCGGCCGACAGCCGTCGCATTTGTTCAATACACGCCCGTGACCTGCGCATACGGTGAACGCATGGATCACAAGCTCATGGCGCGCGCTGCCGAGGCGACCATCGGCGTCGCGCGCACGGTGACGCCCGAGCAGTACGGGCTGCCCACGCCGTGCCCGGAATGGGATGTCCGCGCGCTCATCAACCACGTCACCCACTGGTCGGCCGTCGTCTCCGAGCGCACGGCCCGCAAGCTCCCGCCGCCCGCCGACGGCTCCGAGGACGAGGGCACGGACTACACCGGCGGTGACTGGCCCGCGTTCTTCGCCGAGCGCGTCGAGCGCTCCGTCGCCGCCTGGGGCGAGCCGGGCGCGTGGGAGGGCGAGACCGTGATGGCCGCCAGCCCCATGCCCGCGCAGACCATCGGCTCGATGCTGTTCTGCGACCTCGTCATGCACGGCTGGGACCTCGCGGTGTCCACCGGCCAGACCTACACCGTCCCCGACGAGGTCGGCGAGGCCGCGCTGCGGGTCATGGAGGAGATCGCGGAGATGGGCCGCCAGTGGGGCGCGTTCGGCCCCGAGGTCGCCGTCCCCGCCGACGCACCGGCACTCGACCGGGCGCTCGCGATGAGCGGCCGCGACCCCGCCTGGAGGCCGTAGTCTCGCGGGCATGGCATGGGACGTGGTGGTCGCGGGCGGCGGGATAGCGGGGGTGTCGGTCGCCGCGGAACTGGCCGCACACCGCAGCGTGCTGCTGGTCGAGGCCGAAGCCGAGCTGGCCAGGCACACCACGGGCCGCTCCGCCGCGGTCTACCTGCCCTCCTACGGCGGCCCGGTCGTCCGCGCCCTGACCGCCGCGTCCCGCGCCCGCATCCCCGACGGCCTGCTCACCCCGCGCGCCACGCTGTGGGTCAGCACCGACGGCCCCGCGCCCGCCATCCCCGGCGCCACCCCGATCGACCCGGACCGCGCCCGCGAGCTGTGCCCCGCGCTGCGCCCCGGCGTCGTCACCGCCGCCGCGGTCGACGAGCACACCGCCGACATCGACGCGATGGCCCTGCACCAGCACTACGTCCGGCTGCTGCGCGCCGCGGCGGCGAGATCCGCCGCGGCGCGCCGGTCACCGCCCTGACCCGCGACGGCGCCGCCTGGCGGGTCGGCGTCGGCGCGGACCGGGTCGCCGCGGCCTGGTCGTGGCCGCCGCGGGCGCGTGGACCGACCAGCTCGCCGAGACCGCGGGCGTGCCGCCGGTCGGGCTCACGCCGCTGCGCCGCACCATCGCCATCGCGGTCGGCCCCCAGCCCGTCGACCCCGCCTGGCCGCTGGTCGCCGACACCGCCGAGACGTTCTACTTCCGGCCCGAGTCCGGCGCGCTGCTCGTCTCGCCCGCCGACGAGACCCCCAGCGAGCCCGGCGACGCCAAGCCCGACGACCTCGACGTCGCCCTCGCGCTCGACCGGGTCAACGACGTCACCGCGCTCGGCCTGCGCACCGTCCGCACCGCGTGGGCGGGCCTGCGCACCTTCGCGCCCGACCGCGGCCCGGTCGTCGGCGCCCGCGAGGGCCACCCCGGGTTCGCGTTCTTCGCCGGGCAGGGCGGCTACGGCATCCAGATGGCGCCCGCCCTGGCCGTTGCCGGGGCCGCGGTCATCACCGGCGAGGAGCCGCCCGCCGACCTCGGGGTCACCGCGGCGCGGCTTTCGCCGGATCGGTTCGCGTGACTAGGGTTACGCACCAGTAGCGGCGGAGGAGTCCAATGACGGACATGCGGTCGCGGCTCGCCGGGATCGTCGGCGAAGCCCACGTGCGGGACGGCGCGGACGCCGCCGAGGACTACGCCCGCGACGAGGGGCTCACCAGCGAGGCCACCCGGCCCGCGTACGTGGTCAAGCCCGCCAGCGCGGCCGAGGTCGCCGAGATCCTCAAGGCCGCCACCGAGACCGGCACCCCGGTCACCGCGCGCGGCTCCGGCACCGGCCTCTCCGGCGCCGCCGTGCCGCGCGCCGACGCCGTCCTGGTGTCCTTCGAGCGGATGAACCGGGTGCTGGAGATCGACACCGACAACCACGTCGCCGTCGTCCAGCCCGGCGTCACGCTGCGCGAGCTGGACACCAAGACCGCCGAGCACGGCCTGGTCTACCCCGTGTACCCCGGTGAGCTGGGCGGCAGCCTCGGCGGCAACGTCGCCACCAACGCGGGCGGCATGCGCGCGGTCCGCTACGGCGTGACCCGCCACCACGTGCTCGGCGTCGAGGCCGTCCTCGCCACCGGCGAGGTGATCCGCTCCGGCGGCAAGTACGTCAAGGCCAGCACCGGCTACGACCTCACCCAGCTCATCGTCGGCTCGGAGGGCACGCTCGCCCTGGTCACCGAGGCCACCCTCAAGCTCCAGCCGCGCGTCGCCCACCAGGCCACCGTGCTCGCCCCTTCGGCGACCTCACCGCGTCGTCAAGGCGGTCCCGAAGGTCGTCGCCAGCGGGATCGGCCCGCTGATCCTCGAGTACATCGACGCCATGACCATGGGCGCGATCACCTACACCCACGACCTCCAGCTCGGCATCCCCGACCAGGTCCGCGACACCTCCCAGGCGTACCTGGTCGTCATGCTGGAGAACCGCGACGCCGACCGCCTCGACGACGACACCGCCGCCACCGGCGAACTCCTCACCTCGCTCGGCGCCGTCGACGCCTACGTGCTGCCCGGCCCGTCCGCCCGCCGCCTCATCGAGGCCCGCGAGCAGGCGTTCTACACCGCCAAGGGCGCGGGCGCCGACGACGTGATCGACACCGTGCTGCCGCGGCCGCGCTGCCCGAGTTCATGGCGCGGGTCCAGCAGGTCGCGCAGGCCACCGAGACCTTCGTGGTCGGCTGTGGCCACGCGGGCGACGGCAACGTGCACCTCGCGGTGTTCCAGAAGGACCCCGACAAGCGGGCCAAGGCGCTGCACGGCCTGTTCGCCGCGGGCATGGAGCTCGGCGGCGCGATCTCCGGCGAGCACGGCGTCGGCCACGCCAAGAAGCAGTACTTCCTCGACCTGGAGGATCCCGCCAAGGTCGCGCTGATGAAGCGCGTCAAGGCGGCCTTCGACCCCGCGGCGTGCTGAACCCCGGCGTCCTCTTCGACTGACGGAACGGACCACATGAACGGCGCACAATCCCTCATCCGCACGCTCGTCGACTCCGGCGTCGACGTCTGCTTCGCCAACCCGGGCACCTCGGAGATGCACTTCGTCGCCGCGCTCGACTCGGTGCCGGAGATGCGCGGCGTGCTCGCCCTGTTCGAGGGCGTGGTGACCGGCGCGGCCGACGGGTACGGCCGGATGGCCGACAAGCCCGCCGCGACCCTGCTGCACCTGGGTCCCGGCATGGTCAACGGTATGGCGAACCTGCACAACGCCCGCCGCGCCCGCACCCCGATCGTCAACGTCATCGGCGACCACGCGCTGACCCACAAGGGCTTCGACGCCCCGCTGGAGTCCGATGTGGACGCCCTCAACGGCTGGACGCACGGCTGGAGCCGGACCTCGACCGACACCGCCGCGGTCGGCAAGGACGCCGCCGAGGCCGTCGCCGCCGCCCGCGCCGGGCAGATCGCCAACCTGGTCCTGCCCGCGGACGTGTCCTGGGGCGACGGCGGCGAGCCCGCGGGCGAGGTCGCCCCCGCCGCGCCCGCCACCGTCGACGACGCCCGGATCACCGGGATCGCGGGCGTGCTCGGCGGCTCGACGGTGATCCTGCTCGGCAAGGGCGCCACCCGGGAGCGCGGCCTGCGCGCCGCGAGCCGCATCGCCGCGGCGACCGGGACGAAGGTGTTCGCCGAGACCTTCCCCGCGCGCATCGAGCGCGGCGCCGGGCTGCCCGCCGTCGACCGGCTCGGCTACCTCGCCGAGCAGGTGCAGTGGCAGCTCACCGGCGTCACCAACCTGGTGCTGGTCGGCGCGAAGGCCCCCGTGTCGTTCTTCGCCTACCCCGGCAAGGCCAGCGAGCTGACCCCCGAGGGCTGCGCCGTGCACACCCTCGCGGAGTTCGGCGAGGACGTCGCCGACGCGCTCGACCGGCTCGCCGACGCCGTCGCCGCGGACACCGAACCGGTGCTGCAGGCCGAATCCCGGCCCGCGCTGCCCACCGGCGACCTCACCCCGCAGAACTGGGCCGACGTGATCGGCGCGCTGCTGCCCGAGGGCGCGATCATCTCCGACGAGGCCAACACCTCGGGCCTGCTCATCCCCGCGGCCACCGCGGGAGCGCCCCGCCACGACGTGCTCACGCTGACCGGCGGCGCCATCGGCCAGGGCCTGCCGGTCGCGGTCGGCGCGGCCATCGCCTGCCCGGACCGGCCGGTGGTGTGCCTGCAGTCCGACGGCTCGGCGATGTACACGATCTCCGCGCTGTGGACCATGGCGCGCGAGAACCTGGACGTCACCACGGTCCTGCTCAACAACCGCGCCTACGCCATCCTGCGCGTCGAGCTGACCCGCGTCGGCGCGGAAGGCGCGGGCCCCAAGGCGAACTCGCTGCTGGACCTGTCCACACCGGACATGGACTTCGTCGCGATCGCCCAGGGCATGGGCGTCCCCGCGACCCGGGCGCGCACCGCGGAGGAGCTGGCCGAGCAGTTCCAGCGGGCGCTCGCCGAGCCCGGACCGCACCTCATCGAGGCCATGGTGCCCTCGCTGGTCTGACCCGGACGTGCGGGCGCCCCCTCTCCCGCCCGGTCGGGAGAGGGGCGCCACGCCGCCTCATGGTCTGTGCGGCTTCACCTACCCGCCGATGGACGCGTCGACGTCCGCGTCCACATCGGCGTCCACGTCGGCGTCGACGTCCGCGTCGAGGTCCACGTCCAGGTCGAGGTCCGCGTCGATGTCGGCGTCCACGCCGAGGTCGACGTCGATCCCGATGCCGCCGCCGTCGACGTCACCGTCGTCCGGGTGGTCGGCGTCGATGCCGTCGAAGTCGACGTGGCCCCACTGGATCTCGCCGCTGTCGAGCGCGCCGAGGTCGATGGTCCCGCCGGTCCCGTCGTGGGCGACGACGTCCACGTCGACGCCGCCGTCGGCATCGGCACCCAGGTCGACGTCCACGTCCGCGTCGAGGTCGGCGTCGAGGTCCGCGTCGGCGTCCACCCCGAGGTCGGCGTCCACGTCCCCGCCGAGGTCCACGTCGACGTCGATGCCGCCGTCGACGTCCCCGTCGACCCCGTCACCGAGGTCCACGTCGAGGATGGGACCGCCGTCCACGTCCACGTCGATCCCGCCGTCGACGTCCGCGTCGGCATCGGCGCCGAGGTCGATGTCGAGGTCGAGGTCGCCGTCGACGAACAGCCCGATGTCGATGCCGCAGCAGCTCGCGGTGTCGGGGGCGGCGGACCCGGACCGGTCGGCGCGGTGGCCGACGCGGCCGTCGCGGTCATGCCGAACGCGAGGACGGTCGCGCCGAGGGCGGTGCCGAGTCGTCTTGCCGCAGTGCGCATGCTGTCACTCCTAGCTGGACGGACGTTGCGGTCACCACCGAGCCTGGCAGACAGAGCCCACCCCGACGATTCATCGGACGAGTGGATCTGTTAGACCCCAATCGGTGCCATCCAGCCGGGTTCGCGCGCCGAACCGCCCAACCCTGGGTGTCGATTCCGGACCAAACCACGGGATCGGGCGTACCCGATCGTGGCTTATCAGGGCTCTTCGTCCACCACAACCGGACCGGACGACGCCCGGTCCGCCTCCGGCGCGCGCCGCTCGTCGGCCCGCGCCCTGCGGCTCGCCTCGTTCATCTCGATCACGTCGGTGGCCCAGTCGCCGATCTCCCGCGCGACGTCCCGCACCGCCGAGGTGATGATCTGCGCGATCCGGCCGACGTGGTCGGCGGCGGACTCCGTCAGCTCCTGGATGGTGTCCTTGCGCGTCTCGAACTCGCTGACCATCGGCTGCTCCCCGTGCCTCACGCCGCGCGCCGTGCGCGGTCGCCGTCGACCGTACCGCCCGGCGTCCGCGGCGACCGGGTCGGAAGCGCGAGCCGGACGATCTTGCTGAAGACCGACGTGAGCTGCTTGGTCAGCCCGCCGGTGTTGTACGGGAGCCCGTACTTCGCGCAGATCGCGCGCACCTCGGGCGCGATCTGCGGGTAGCGCCGGGCCGGGATGTCGGGGAACAGGTGGTGCTCGATCTGGTGCGACAGGTTGCCGGACATGATGTGGAACAGCGGGCCGCCGGTGATGTTCGCCGAGCCGAGCATCTGCCGGTAGTACCACTCGCCGCGGGTCTCGTTCTCGGTCTCCTCCTCGGTGAACGACTCGACGCCCGCCGGGAAGTGCCCGCAGAAGATGATCGCGAACGCCCACACGTTGCGGACCAGGTTCGCCGTCGCGTTGCCCAGCAGCGTCGGGATGAACAGCGGGCCGGTCAGCGCGGGGAACAGCGCGTAGTCCTTGACGACCTGCTTGATCCCCTTGTGCCACATGCGCTTGCGGACCGCCGCGGTCTCCGACCACTTCTTCTCGCCGGACACCAGCTTCTCCGCCTCCACGTCGTGGAGCATCACGCCCCACTGGAAGAAGATGGCCAGCAGCGCCGCGTACACCGGGTTGCCGAGGTAGTACGGGTTCCACTTCTGGTCGGTGTCCATCCGCAGGATGCCGTACCCGATGTCGCGGTCCTTGCCGAGGATGTTCGTGTACGTGTGGTGCACGTAGTTGTGCGAGTGCTTCCAGTTCTCCGCGGGCGCGACCGTGTCCCACTCGAACATGCGGGAGTTCAGCGCGGGGTCGCGCATCCAGTCGTACTGGCCGTGCATGACGTTGTGGCCGATCTCCATGTTGTCGAGGATCTTCGACAGGGAGAGCGCGCCGACGCCCGCGAGCCAGGCGGGCGGCAGGAAGCCGAAGAACAGCAGCCCCCGGCCCGCGACCTCCAGCAGGCGCTGCGCCTTCACGACGTCGTAGATGTACTTGCGGTCCTCCTCGCCGAGGTCGGCGAGGACGCGCTGGCGCAGGTCGTCGAGGTCGCGGCCGAGTGCGGCGAACTGCTCCGGGGTCAGTCGGGGTGCCATGGTGGTGCCCTTCAGAGGTCGAGGGTGACGTCGCCGACGGGGACGCGGACGCAGAGCTGGATCTCCTCGTCCGGGTCGGTGGAGAGCTCGCCGCTGCGCGCGTCGCGCACGCAGCCCGTCGTCTTGACGCTGGTGCAGGAGAAGCAGATGCCCATGCGGCAGCCGTGGTCCGGGGTCAGGCCCGCGGCCTCGGCCTGCTCGAGGAGCGTGCGCCCGGAGTTCGGCGCGGTGCGCCCGCTGCGGGCGAAGGTGATCGTCCCGGTCGCCTCGCCCGCGTCCACCGCCACCGGCGCGGGCGCGAACTCCTCGGTCCGCAGCCGGTCGGCGATGCCCAGCCGGTCGTGGACCTCGCGGACCGCGCGCATCAGGCCGGGCGGACCGCACAGGTAGGTGGTGGCGTCGGCGAACCAGGGGGCGGCGGCGCGCAGGTGCTCCTCGGTGCAGAAGCCGTGCAGGTCGCCGTTGGTGGCGTCGGTGTAGGCCAGGACCAGCCGGACGTTCGGGTGCCGCTCGGCCAGCGACCGCAGCTCGAACAGGTGCGGCACGTCGGACTGGCGGTAGGCGTAGTGCAGGAAGACGACCTCGCCGCGGTGGCCCTCGTCGGCCAGGGTGCGCAGCATCGACAGCACCGGGGTGATCCCGCTGCCGCCGCTGACCAGCAGCACCCGGTCCGGGCGCGCGTCGGGGAGGGTGAACGCGCCCTCCGCCTGCGACAGGTGCACGACGAGGCCGGTGCGCGCGTTGGCGTGCAGCCAGCGGGACACCAGCCCGCTGTCGTGCGCCTTGATCGTCAGGTCGAACCCGGCCCGGTGCTGCGAGGTCGAGGGGGAGTAGCAGCGGGTGCGCCGCACCCCGTCGATGTCGACGGACACCCGGACGAACTGCCCGCGGTGAACCCGCGCCACCGCTTGGTGGGCCGGATGGTCAGCGTGACCGTGTCGGGCGTGGTTCGGTGTACGGCTGTCACCTGACCGCGGAGCTCGCGGACGGTCAGCATCGGGTTGACGAGTTCGAGATATCGGTCCAGGCCATGCGGGGTGGCGAGCGCCTCCAGCAGCCGGAGCCCGGCGGTGACCGCCATCATGTCCTCCCGTTTGGTGAACGTGCGTACACTCAAAATGGAACGCGGGATCGCGGCGGCTGTCAATCCGGGCGGCTGTGACACCCGCAACAAGGTGGCAGGAGGCCGGATGGATCACGCGCGTACGCTCATCCGCGTGAGCGAAGTGGCCGTGGGGACCAGGCAGGAGCGCAAGCGGCGCACGAGGCAGGCGCTGCTCGACGCGGCCCTGCGCCTGCTCGACCGCAGCAGCCTGGCGAGCCTGAGCCTCCGCGAGGTGACCCGCGAGGTCGGCATCGTCCCGACCGCGTTCTACCGCCACTTCGCGTCGATGGACGAACTCGGCGTCGCCCTCGTCGAGGAGAGCATGCGCACGCTGCGCGCCATGCTCCGCGACGCCCGCCGCACCCGCGCCGACGACGCCATCCGCGGCTCGGTGCGCATCCTCGCCGACCAGGTCCTGGCCCACGAGAACCACTTCCGCTTCCTCATCCGCGAACGCCACGGCGGCGTCCCCGACGTCCGCCGCGCCATCGCCACCGAGCTGCGGTTCATCGGCAGCGAGCTCGCCACCGACCTCGCCCGCTTCCCCGGCCTCTCCGCCTGGGACCCCGAGGACCTCCGCATGGTCGCCGACCTCATGGTCTCCGGCATGCTCGGCATCGTCACCGCCCTGCTCGACGCCCCCGCGACCCGGAGCACGTCGAGGAGGCGAGGAAGGTCGGCGAGCGCCAGCTCCGCGTCATCGCGTTGGGCATGGCGCACTGGAAGTCGCCGCGGTGACCTGACCCGACCCTCGCGCGGCCTGGATACTTCCGGGCCGCGCGGTCAGACTGTCGGCATGAGCCAGCCCGCGGTGATGGACAGTGCGGCACTCGGGCTGTTCGGCCCCGACTCGGTCACCTGGCAGGTGCACGCCGACCCCGCGATGTGGCTCGCGGGGGTCCGCAGCCTGTTCCTCCAAGCCCTGCACCCGCGCGTCGTCGCCGGGGTCGTGCAGAACTCCGACTTCCGGAACGACCCGCTCGGCAGGCTGATCCGCACCGCGGACTTCGTCGGGCGGACCACCTACGGCACCGTCGAGGAGGCGCGGACCGCGGGCGAGCGCATCCGCCGGGTGCACCGCGCCCTCCGCGCGGTCGACCCCGACACCGGGGAGCGCTACCGGGTCGACGAGCCCGAGCTGCTGCTGTGGGTGCACTGCGCCGAGGTCGGCTCGTTCCTGTCCATCGTGCGGCGCGCCGGTTTCCCGCTGACCAAGGCGCACGCCGACCGGTACCTGCACGAGCAGCGCACCAGCGCCGCCCTGGTCGGGCTCGACCCCGACGAGGTCCCCGGCACCGTCGAGCAGCTCCGGGACTACTTCCGGGCCGTGCGCCCGACCCTGCGGCACACGCCCGACGCGGAGGTCATCCACGACTTCCTGCACCGGCCGCCGGTGAAAGGCAGGCTCGCGCTCGGGCTGCCGCTATACCAGGTCACCATCGGCCACCTGTCCTATTCCCTGCTCCCCCGTTGGGCGCGGCGCATGTGGGGTCACCGGAGCTATCCGGAAACGCTCTCGACCCTCGCCCTGCGCGCGCTCCGGGCGCGGCCCTCGCCGTGCCGGACGGATTCCGGATCGCCCGCGAACCGGAACCCGCGCCGGTGACCGCCGTGCGCAGGCTCGGCGAGTGGGCGGCGCCATCGGCCAAGCGCCTGCCCCGGGTGTGAAAATGCCGGACGCCCCTCGGACGCCCGGCATTCACCTCGACTAGCTGTGCGCTTCCTGGAATCGCATGACCAGGGCCTGCGGGATGCGGCCGCGCTCGGCGATGGTCTCGCCCTGGCTGCGCGCCCATTCCCGGATCGCCTGGTTGTCCGGCTTGTCCGCGGCCTGGGCCTTGCGCCCGGTCGCCGCCTTGCCGCGCTTCCCCCGGTCTTGCGGGCGTGGCCGACGAACTCCGCCAGCGACTCGCGCAGGCGGGCGGCGTTCTCCGCGGACAGGTCGATCAGGAAGTCCACGCCGTCGAGAGCGAAGGCGACGGTCTCGTCGGCCTTCCCACCGTCGAGATCGTCGACCAACTCGACAACGGTCTTCTGTGCCACGGTTTCCTCCGCGTGGTGTGGGCCATCTGCAATCGGGCCGGTTATTCCCCCAAGCGCCGATGCCCAAGAGCTTATAGGCACCGGCGGCCGGACGACATCAGGCCGCGCCGAAGTGGCGGAAACTCGGGGCGGAATAATCTTCAGCTTCCCGCATCCCGGTAATTCTCGACGCCTTCACCCGGACTTTTCGGGTTAGCCGGTCACCGCGAGGCGCAGCGCGCGTTCGGCGATGCCGACCAACCGCGGGTCCGCCGGGTCCGACGCCCGCCCCAGCCAGACGGCCTGCACGAGCTTGACGCTGTTGCCCTCGCTGCCGGTCAGGAAGGCCGCGTGGTCGAACACCGGCGCCTGCCCGTCCGGCCAGCCGCCGTCCAGGTCGCGCACCCCGCCCGAGCCCGGCCGGTCCGCGACCGCCCGCAGTTCGGCGGCCCCCGCGCTCGCCGGGAACCGAAGCACCGACACCAGCACCGCCGCCGTGCCGTCGCCCGAGCCCGCCGCGTACCGGGCGCGCACGACCTCGCCGCACCCGTTGCGCTCCAACCACGCCTTGATGTCCCCGTACGTCGCCGCCGCGCAGTCCGACCCGCGCGCGCTGCCGTGCGCGGTGAACGCGACCCCCTCGACGCCGACCGGGGCCGTCGGCCGCCCGTCCGGGCTCTCCTGCGACGCCGAGTCGGCCGACCCGAGCGCCAGCACGATCCCCGCGATCAGCAGCACCACGACCAGCACCGCCGCCGCGATCGGCAGCCACCGCGGGGTGCCGCGCCGCTCGGCGGGCCGGGGCGCGGGCGCGGGCCGCGGGGCCAGCGCCGCCTTCGGGATGAACGTCGTCCGCGCGGCGGGCGCCGTCTCCGGGAAGCCCTCGGCCACCAGCGCGGCGACCCCGAGGTCGGCCTCCGGGGCCAGCGCGGCGAGGATGCGCGCGGCCTGCGGCGCGGGGCAGGGGTGGTCGTAGGTCGCCAGTTCGCGCGCGGCGCTGAGCAGCGTGCGGGGTTCCGGGTGCAGGATGCGCACGCCGCGCACCAGGTCCGCGGTCGGCTGCGACACCTGCTGGACGTACGGCCCGACCGCGATCACCACGCCCACCGGCAGCGGCTCGACCCGCTCGGCCTGGAGCAGCGCGGTCACCGCGGCGCCCGCCGCCAGCGCCTCGTCGCCCGGGTTCGTCGCGCCGTCCGGGCGAACCAGCGGCCACCCGTCGGTCTTCCACTGCCCGGTCAGCGGCGCCTCCAGCCGCAGCGCCGGGTCCGGCAGGTCCACACCGACCACGACGATCAGCCCGCGCGGCAGCAGGACCACCGCGTCCAGCCGGTGCTCGACGCCCGGGGGTCTCGCGCCCAGCAGCGCGACCCCGCCGAGCACGGCCGCCCCGGGACCCCAGGAGGCGAGCGCGGCCCGCACGTCGGCCTCGACCCTCGGCGCGCCCGCCGAGTCGCCCAACCGCACCAGCCGCACGTCACACCTCCCGATCGGCGTGATTTCCGGTCAGTATCCGGATCAACACGCTAGCGGGCGCGATGTTCACCCGATCGCGTGGCCCGTGATCGGCCGTGTGGCTGAGGTGGTCTTCGTGGTTCGTGTGGCCAAAGTGTTCGGTTGCGGGCACAATGGCAGCCGGGTGATGCCGCGCAAGTGCTGGCGCCGATCGCCGGAGCGTCGGGGACGTAGGGGAAGACGATCCTCGTCGAGCACCGGAGGTCAGCAGTGAGCACCCGTGGAAACACCCGAGGTGTGGTGTACGTCCACTCGTCGCCGACTGCGGTTTGCCCGCACGTCGAGTGGGCGATCTCCGGCACGCTCGAGGCGCGCGCAGAGTTGCGCTGGACGCCGCAGCCCGCCGCCCCCGGCCAGTTGCGCGCGGAGTACGCGTGGACCGGCGAGCCGGGCAGCGGCGGCAAGCTGGCCTCCGCGCTCCGCGCCTGGCCGATGATCCGCTTCGAGGTCACCGAGGACCCCAGCCCCGGCGTGGACGGCGAGCGCTGGTGCTACGCGCCCGCGCTCGGCCTCTGGCACGCCCGCACGAGCGCCAACGGCGACATCGTCGTCGGCGAGGACCAGCTCCGCGCCCTCGCCGCGGGCGCGCGCGGCGGCGAGTCGTTCGCCTTCAAGGTCGACGAGCTGCTCGGCGCGTCCTGGGACGAGGCCCTGGAGCCCTACCGCCGCGCGGGCGACGGCGCGCCGATCACCTGGCTGCACCAGGTGGGCTAATTTGGGGCCGTGCGCTCCGAACGGCAGTCCTGGCTGCTCCCGGCCGTCCTGCTCGCGGTGGTGGTCACCGCGGCGGGCGGCCTGCTCGCCCGCGACCTCTACGCCGCCTCGGCGCAGCCGGTCCAGCAGCAGCCGGTCGTGCCGAGCACCAGCGCCGTCCCGCCGTCGGAGCAGCCCGGCTCGCGGGCGGTGCAGGGCACCGAGGACGCCATCCGGCACCCGATGTACGAGACGGTCCGCCAGCTCCTGCAGACCCACTTCGACGCCATCAACGGCCGCAACTACGAGCGCTGGATGACCACGGTCACCTCGACGCACGTGAAGAACCGGCCCGAGGAGGAGTGGCGCGCGGCGTACCGCTCCACCCAGGACGGCAGCATCGTCGTGCACCGGATCGAGAGCGGCCCGCCGGGCAGCGCCCGGGTGATGCTCGGGTTCGTCAGCACGCAGGACGTCGCGGACGCGCCGCCGGAGCTGCCGGTCAAGTGCATCCAGTGGCACGTGGTCTACGCGCTCGCCGTGGAGAACGGCGCGTGGCGCATCGACGCGGGCGCGACCGGCGCCAGCCCCCAGCACGACGCGTGCTGAAAAGGCGCGGCCCCGCGAACGGGACCGCGCCTCTCGGATCTGCTCTTACAGCGGGATGTTGCCGTGCGCGCCGCGGCCGCGGGGGCGGCGGCCAGCGCCTCGGCGAGCCGCTGGCGGGTCTGCCTCGGCTCGATGACCTCGTCCACCACGCCGATCGCCATGGCCCGGTCGACGCCGCCCGCGATGCGCTCGTGCTCCGCGGTCAGCTCGTCGAGCAGCGCCGCGCGCTCGTCCTCGGGCGCGGCGGCGATCTTCTTGCGGTGCAGGATGCCGACCGCCGCCTTCGCGCCCATGACCGCGACCTCGGCCTCGGGCCAGGCGAACACGGCCGTCGCGCCGAGCGAGCGCGAGTTCATCGCGATGTACGCGCCGCCGTACGACTTGCGCAGCACCAGCGTCACCCGCGGCACCACGGCCTCGGCGAACGCGTGCAGCAGCTTGGCACCGCGCCGGACGACGCCGCCCCACTCCTGGCCGACACCCGGCAGGTAGCCGGGCACGTCCACCAGGACCACGAGCGGGACGCCGAAGCTGTCGCACATCCGCACGAACCGCGCGGCCTTCTCCGCCGACAGCGAGTCCAGGCAGCCGCCCTTGCGCAGCGGGTTGTTCGCGATCACCCCGACCGTGCGCCCCCGAGCCGGCCGAGGCCGACCACGATGTTGGGCGCCCACTTCGCCTGCAGCTCCTCGAACTCCGAGCGGCCGTCGGCGTCCATGTCGAGCAGGCCCCGGATGACCGGCTTGATGTCGTAGGCCCGGTTGGGCTGGTCCGGCAGCAGCGCGCGCAGGTCCTCCTGGCCGCGCACCGCGTGCAGGTCGAACATGCCGGGCTTGGCGAACATCGCGGTGACGCGGCGCGCCCGGGTGTAGGCGTCCGGCTCGTCGTCGGCGAGCACGTGCACCACACCGGACTTGCGGCCGTGCGCCTCCGCGCCGCCCAGGCCCTCCTGGTCGATCTGCTCGCCGGTCACGCTGCGCACCACGTCCGGACCGGTCACGAAGACCCGGCCCTGCGGCGCCATGATCACGATGTCGGTCAGCGCGGGCCCGTACGCCGCGCCGCCCGCCGCCGGGCCGACCACCACGGAGATCTGCGGCACCCGGCCGGACGCGCGGATCATCGCGGCGAACACGTTGCCGACCGCGTCCAGCGACTCCACGCCCTCGGCCAGCCGCGCGCCGCCGCAGTGCCACACCCCGATGACCGGGAGGCGCTCGCGCAGCGCGGTGTCGATCGCGGCCACGATGTGCGCGCAGCCCGCGGTGCCCATCGCGCCGCCCATCTTGGTGGCGTCGGTGCAGTAGGCGATCACCTTCGTGCCGTGCACGCGGCCGCGCACGGCGTACACGCCGCTGGCGTCGAAGGGCACCAGCGGGACCATCGAGTCGGGGTCGAGCAGCGCGGCCAGGCGGACCTGCGGGTCACGCGGGTCCAGCTCGCGCTGTTCGCCTCCGCCGCTCTCCGGGCGGGTGGCCAGGGCGGTCATCGTTGTCTGCTCCCTCTTGTAGAGGACATGTCGCCGAGTGGCGCTTACGCCGTGAAGGCGAGCGCGACGTTGTGCCCGCCGAAACCGAACGAGTCGTTGACGGCCGCGTGCAGCTCGACCTTGCGCGGCTGCCCGGAGACCACGTCGAGGCCGACCCGGGGGTCGAGCTGCTCGAGGTTGCGGGTCGCGGGGATCACCCCGTAGTAGAGGAGAGGATCGTGATGATGCTCTCCACCGCGCCCGCGCCGCCGACCAGGTGGCCGAGCGCGGACTTCGGCGCGGTGAGCACCACGTGCTCGCCCAGCGCCTTGCGGATCGCCGCCGCCTCGCCCACGTCGCCGACGACGGTGGAGGTGGCGTGCGCGTTGACGTGGCCGACCTCGGCCGCGGTGAGCCCGGCCATCCGGACCGCGTGCTCGATGGCCTTGATCTGGCCGACGCCGTCCGGGTGGTTGCCGGTGATGTGGTGGGCGTCGGAGGTCATCCCGTAGCCCGCGAGCCTGCCGTACACCCGCGCCCCGCGCGCCGCGGCGTGGTCGGCCCGCTCCAGGACCAGCACGCCCGCGCCCTCGCCGAGCACGAACCCGTCGCGGTCGGTGTCGAACGGGCGGGACGCGCGCTCCGGCTCGTCGTTGCGGGTGCTCAGGGTCCGCGACTGGGCGAACCCGGCCACGGTGATCGGGTGGATGCACGCCTCCGCGCCCCCGGCCACGACGACGTCGGCGCGGCCGTTCTGGATCATCTGGTAGGCGTTCGCGAGGCCCTCGGCGCCCGAGGCGCAGGCCGACGCGGGGAGTGCACGCCCGCCCGGGCGCGCAGCTCGATGCCGACGTGCGCGGCCGGGCCGTTGGGCATCAGCATCGGCACCGTCAGCGGCGAGACCTTCCGCAGGCCCTGCGTCTCCAGGATGTCGTCCTGGTCGAGCAGGGTCACGGGGCCGCCGATCCCGGTGCCGATGCTGACCCCGAGCCGCTCCGGGTCGACGGGCTCGTGCTCGTCGCTCGGGAGCTCGAAGCCCGCGTCCGCCCAGGCTTCCCGGGCCGCGATCAACGCGATCTGCTCGCAGCGGTCGAGCCTGCGGGCCTGCACGCGCGGCAGCACTTCGCTGGGGTCGACCGCCAGCGTTGCGGCCAGTTTCGCGGGCAGGTCGAAGCGCTCGACCCAGTCCGCCTCGTTGCGGCGGATGCCGTTCGCGCCCGCCAGCAGTGCTTCCCAAGTGGCGGACACGGTCCCACCGAGCGGCGTGGTTGCGCCGATGCCGGTGACGACTACGTCGACGTTGCTCATGGGGTGTTCCTTCGCAAGCGGGAGTGGCCCGGGAGGTGCCTGGTGGGGGTGGATCAGACGTTCGCGGAGACGTACTTGACGGCGTCGCCGACGGTCTTGAGGTTCGCGAGCTCGTCGTCCGGGATCTTCACGCCGAACCGGTCCTCGGCCTGCACGGCGATCTCCACCATCGACAGCGAGTCGATGTCGAGGTCGTCCACGAAGGACTTGTCCGCGGTCACGTCGTCGGGAGAGACGCCCGCGACCTCCTCGACGATCTCGGCGAGGCCGGTGAGGATGTCCGAATCGCTGGGCTTGTCCGCCATCGCTGACGTCCTTCCTGTTTGTGCCAACCGGGCCGGTACCGCACCGCCCGGAAACCTGGTCAAGGGCAGATGACGACCTGTCCGGCGTAGGACAGGCCCGCGCCGAAGCCGACCAGCACCGCGACGTCGCCGGGCTTGATCCGGCCGCGGCGCGCATGTGGTCCATCGCCATCGGGATCGAGGCGGAGGAGGTGTTGCCCGACAGCACGATGTCGTCGGCCACGACCATGTCCTGGCGGGCGCCCTTGGCCCGCAGCCGCTTCGCGATCGCCTCGACGATGCGCAGGTTCGCCTGGTGCGGGATCAGCACGTCCACATCGGACGGCTCGACGCCCGCGGCCTCCAGCGCCTGCAGCGCGATGGGCGCGATCTGCGTGGTCGCCCACCGGAAGACCGACTGGCCCTCCTGGTAGATGTACCGGTTGTCGCGCATGTAGATCATGTCGACGAGGTCGCCGCGGCTGCCCCAGGCCACCGGGCCGATGCCCGGGGTCTCGGACGGGCCCACCACGGCCGCGCCCGCGCCGTCGGCGAAGATGATCGCGTTCGCCCGGTCGACCGGGTCGACCCAGTCGGTCAGCTTCTCCGCGCCGATCACCAGCACCCGTCGCGCCGACCCGGCCCTGACCAGGTCGGACGCGGTGTTGAGGGCGTAGCAGAAGCCCGCGCACGCGGCGTTGAGGTCGAACGCGCCCGCCGCCTTCACGCCGATCCGGTCGGCCACCTGGGCGGCGCCGTTGGGGATGGGGGTCGGCATGGTGCAGTTCGCCAGGATCACGGTGTCCACGTCGGACGGGGCCAGGCCCGCGTCGGCCAGCGCCTTGGACCCGGCGATGACGGCCATGTCGACGAGCTTCTCGTCCTTGTCGGCGAAGCGGCGCTCCTTGATGCCGACCCGCTCGAGGATCCACTCGTCGGAGGTGTCCATGATCTTGGACAGGTCGTCGTTGGTGACGATCCGCTCCGGCTGGAAGCTGCCCAGGCCCAGCAGCCGGGTGGCGGCGACGCCCTGCGTGATGCGCAATGCGGTCATGCGGTGGTGCTCCCGATCAGATCGACCACCGTGTCGAGGTCCGCGGGGTCTTGAGGGCCACGGTGGGAACGCCCTTCAGCTCGCGCTTCGCCAGGCCGACGAGCGCGCCCGCGGGCGGGAATTCGACGATCGCCGACACGCCGCGCTCGGCCATGGTCGCCATGCACAGGTCCCACCGCACCGGGTTGGTCACCTGCTCGACGAGCCTGCTCAGCACCTCGGCGCCGTCGGTGACGACCGCGCCGTCGCGGTTGGACAGCAGCGTGCGGGCCGGGTCGGCCGGGGTCGCCAGCGTCGCGGCGTGGGCGGCCAGCGCCTCTTGGGCGGGCGCCATGTAGCGGGTGTGGAACGCGCCAGCCACCTTCAGCGTGATGGCCTTGGAGTCGGTCGGCGGCTCGGCGGCCAGCTCCTTGAGCGCCTGCGCCGAGCCCGCGGCGACGATCTGGCCCGCGCCGTTGCGGTTCGCGGCGACGAGGTCCAGCTCGGCGAGCCGGGCCAGGATGGCCTCCTCGGTGCCGCGCACCAGCGCCGCCATCCCGGTCGGCTCCAGCTCGCACGCCGCGGCCATTTCCCGGCCGCGCACGGCGGCCAGCGCCAGCGCGTCGCGCTCGGTCAGCGCGCCCGCCATCGCAGCGGCCGCGAACTCGCCGATGGAGTGCCCCGCGACCAGCGCGTCCGCCGGGATCTCGACCCGCTCGGCGAGCGCGTCGAAGGCCAGCAGCGTCGCCGCGACGATCAGGGGCTGGGTGATCGCGGTGTCCTTGATCTCGTCCGCGTCGGCGGTGGTGCCGAGGCGCACGAGGTCGAGCCCGGTCACCTCGGCGAACCCCGCCAGGCGCTCAGCGGCGCCGGGGAGTTCGAGCCACGGGGACAGCATGCCTGGGGTCTGGGAGCCCTGCCCGGGAGCGAGTAGCGCGATCACGCATCCACTGAACACTGTCGGGTGGCTCGACGCGCATGCTGTGGCTGACGAAGTCAGCGGGGCTGCGTTGTAGGAACCCTCCAAAGGTTACCGGCCGATGAACGCCGTAACCCCCGATAAGTTGTGCATACCGCATGGGTTACGCAGCGTAGTCACCACAGCCCACGGGCTCTGGACAGCCTGCCGACGGCGAGGGCGACCCGGAGGACGAGGGCGTCGCGGGGGTCGGCGGCGTTGCGCCCGGTGAGCTCGGCGGCCTTGCGGAGGCGGTACCGGACGGTGTTCGGGTGGACGAAGAGCTGGCGGGCGCAGGTCTCCAGGACGCCCCCGCGCCGAGGTACGCCTCGACGGTCTCCAGGAGGGCGCCGCCCGCCTCCTCCAGGGGCCGGGCGACGCGGTCGATGAGCTGCCACTCGGCTTCCGGGTCGCCCGCGAGGGCACGTTCGGGGAGGAGGTCGGAGGAGCGGACGGGTCGGGGGGCGTCCGGCCAGGCGACGACGGCGCGCAGGCCGGAGAGCGCGTCGGCGGCGCTGCGGTGCCCCTCGGCGAGGGACGCGACCGTGGGTCCGGCGACGACCGCGCCCTCGCCGAACGCGTTGGCCATGCGCTTGAGCATCTCCATGTCCGCGGCGCTGTCGGTCGGTCCGGCGAGGACGACGACGAGCCGGGAGCCCTGCACCCCGAGGAGGGCGGCCCGGCCCGCGCGGGCGGCCCGGCTGCGGACCTCGTAGACGACGGTGGGCGGGTCGTCGGACGGCGGGTTCCCGACGAGGACGGTGGCCTCGGCCGCGGGGTCCCAGCCCAGGGCCGCCGCCCGGGAGAGGAGGGATTCCTCGGCGTCGCCGCGGACGATCCCGTCGACGACGAGCGCTTCCAGCCGGGCGTCCCAGGCGCCGCGGGCCTCGGCGGCGGAGGCGTAGGACATGGCGGAGGCGAAGGCGACCTCGCGGCCGTAGCGGAGGACGGCCTCGGAGAGGACCGCGCGCTCGTCCTCGTCGGCGGCGAGGTCGGGGACCATCTCCTCGAAGATCTGCAGGGAGACGCGGACCATCTCGACGGTCTGCCTGAGGCTGACCCAGCGGGACAGTTCCCTCGGGGCGCCGCGGAAGGTGTCGGTGGTGAGGCGGAGGGCTTCGCGGGGTCCTTGAGCCAGGCGGTGAACCCCGCGACCCCGTTCTGGGCGACGAGCAGGACACTCGCGCGCTGGTCGGCGGGCATGCGGCCGAACCAGGGGAACTCCCGGTCCATGGCGGCCACCGCGGCGGACGCCAACTTGCCGGACGCCCTCTCCACCGCACCCAACGTGTCCGCTGACAACCGCCGGCTCATCGCCCCAGACTCCCACACGGGGGAGCCGCGCGGTGGCGCTGGCTGCTGGGTGGCCTGGGTGGGGCCTGTGCTCTCCTGCCGCTGCCGGTGGCCCTAGGTCTGGCCTGGCTCGCTTCGCGCGCTCTTGCAGTTCCCGTTTCGTCCTGCCCTGGGCCGCGTGTGAGTCCTCGCAGCGCCCGCTTCGGGCAGGGGCACTCGCCTGATCCTCACTCCCGGCTCCCCGGTCCAGTCCCGCTCGCTGGTCCCTATTTGGTTGCGGTGCCGGTTGCTTGGGTCGCCTGCTGTTGGCGGCGGGGTGCGGAGCACGCGAGTTTATTGGTGGGTCCGATGGGGCGAAGCCGCATTCGCGGGGCCCCTAAGGAAAGCGGCGCCGCGCGGAAGAAGGGGCGGATCGGCGAAGCCGTTCCGCGCGGGGCAAGGGTAGCACCGCTTTCCTCCCCACAAATGCAGCTCCGCCCCATCGGACACATCCGTAACGCGCGTCCCGTTGCGAGGGTGGTCGCCTCCCCCGGTGGGGCGGCTTTGCGCTCTCGATGTCCAGGGCCCGCTTTGACCCGCCCTCGGCACTCGTTCGCCGCGGCACACCCGGATCCGGATCGGATCAGGAACTGCTTGTTCGCCGCGGCAGACCCGCATCAGTAACCCGCCGCACCGTGGGGGTCTGGGGGCTCGGCCCCCAGGGGCAATCGCGAACGGACCCCCGCGAAATCGCGAAGCGATGAGCAGGGGTCCGTAGTCCGGAAGGGCCGCCCGGCATGTCGGTGCGCTCGATGCCGGGCGGCCATCTCCCCGGTCCCCACCGGTGATTCCACTATGGAGGTCGGGTGGGTGGGGTGCCAGGCGGGACAAGGGAATTCCCCCATTCGTGGCACGGGTCTGGGTTGCCGGGGGGCGTGGTGGGGGAAAGGATCACACAGGACAGTCATAGGCGGGGGTCCGTTGGGAGGTCGTAATGGGTGAAGAGCTTCGGCAGGGGCTTGGGGCGGCGTGGTCGATGGTGGCCACGTTCGTGCCCAAGTTGCTCGCGTTCCTGGTCATCCTGTTCATCGGGTGGTTGATCGCCAAGGCGGTGTCCAAGGGGCTGTCGATGGTGATGGGGAAGCTCGGGTTCGGGCGGCTCATGGAGCGGACCGGGATGTCGAACCTGACGCGGAACTCGGGGGTTGATCCGGGGGCCATCATCGTCAAGTTGGTCTACTACTTCATCCTGCTGATCGCGTTGCAGTTGGCGTTCGGGGTGTTCGGGGAGACGAACCCGGTCAGCCAGTTGTTGAACGAGGTGATCGCGTTCCTGCCGCGGATCCTGGTGGCGATCGTGCTGCTGATCGTGGCGGCCGCGGTGGCGAAGGTCGTGCGGGACCTGGTGACCAGTGCGTTGGGGAACCGGCCGTTCGGGCCGATGATGGGGACGATCGCGTACGTGTTCATCCTCGCGTTCGGGATCATCGCGGCGTTGAACCAGGTGAACATCGCGACGACGGTGACGACGCCCGTGCTGATCACCGTGCTGGCGACGATCGGGGCGATCCTGGCGATCGGGCTCGGTGGCGGGCTGGTCAAGCCCATGCAGGACCGGTGGGGCGGCTGGCTGGAGCGCATGCAGGCGCAGATGGGCACCGGGCGTTCGGCGCCGACCCCGCGGTCGGAGCAGGCGCCGGGGACGCGGGCGCCGGAGGCGGCCGCGGCCGCGCGGGGCGCGCAGGCCGGGCGGGCGCAGCAGCAGCAGCCCACCATGCCGTCGGAGGCGCCGACGCCGCCCGCGGGCTTCGAGCAGCAGACGCCCCGCTAGGCGAACGGGGTTCGGGAGGGGCGTCGGGCCGGCTCGGCGCCCCTCCGGGCGTGCGCGGACCAGCGGGGAAGATGGGGGTGCGGGCGGTGTTGATCGCTGGGGAGGCGACTATGCGCGTGCTGGTGGAGTCCGGGTTCACGGCGTTCGGGCAGATGGTGACGTGGGCCGAGTTGATCGGGCAGGTGTTCGCGCTCGCCGTGGTGTTCCTGGCGCAGCGGCGGACGCTGTGGACGTGGCCGGTGCAGTTGGTGTCGGTGGGGTTGTTGTTCGCCGTCTACCTCGGCGCGCACCTCGGTGGGCTGGCGGTCCGGCAGGTGGTGGTCGGGGTGATCGCCGTCTACGGGTGGTGGGCGTGGACGAGGCGGCGCGACCCGGTGTTCGGGGTGGTGGTGCGGCGGGCCACGCGCGCGGAGCTGGCGGTCGTGGCGGGGCTGTACGCGGCGGGCACGGTGGGGTTCGCGCTGGTGTTGGACGCGTTCGACGCGTCGTGGGCGCCGTGGCCGGATGCGGCGATCTTCGTGGGGACGCTGCTGGCCTTCGCGATGCAGGCGCGCGGGGTCGTCGAGTTCTGGCTGGTGTGGCTGGTGGTCGACGCGGTCGGGGTGCCGTTGCAGATCGCGTCGGGGTTGTGGTTCAGCGCGCTGGTCTACCTGGTGTTCGCCGGGCTGGTGGTGCACGGGTGGATGAGCTGGTTCCGGTCCGCGGGCACGCAGAAGGGCGCCCTCCCGGGGAGAGCGCCCTTCGCGGTGGGACTACGCCACGCCCGGGTCGGACGTCTGCGGACCGGCCGCGGTGACGTCGTCGATGCGGTAGCGGCGGGCGGCCTCGGCGGCCTGGGCCGGGTCGACCTCGCCGCGGCGGGCCAGGGCGGTCAGCACGCCGACGGTGATCGACTCCGCGTCGACCATGAAGTGCCTGCGGGCCGCGGGGCGGGTGTCGGAGAAGCCGAAGCCGTCGGTGCCGAGGGTGACCATGTCGGTCGGCACCCACGGGCGGATCAGGTCCGGCACCGCGCTCATCCAGTCCGACACCGCCACCACCGGGCCGGGCTGGCCCGACAGCGCCTGCGTCACGTACGGCACGCGCGGCTCGGCGCCGGGGTGCAGCAGGTTGCGGCGGTCGGTGTCGACGCCGTCGCGGCGCAGCTCGGTCCACGACGTGGCCGACCAGATGTCCGCGCGGACGCCCCACTCGTCGGCCAGCAGCTGCTGGGCCTTGAGCGCCCACGGCATCGCCACGCCGGAGGCCAGCACCTGGGCGCGCGGGCCGTCGCCCTCGGCCTGGCGGTAGCGGTAGAGGCCGCGCAGCAGCCCCTCCACGTCCAGGCCCTCCGGCTCCGCGGGCTGCGGGTACGGGTCGTTGTAGACGGTCAGGTAGTAGAAGATGTCCTCCGCCTGCTCGCCGTACATGCGGCGCAGGCCGTCCTTGACGATGTGCGCGATCTCGTAGCCCCACGCGGCGTCGTAGGCGACCACGGCCGGGTTCGTCGCGGCCAGCAGCAGCGAGTGCCCGTCGTTGTGCTGGAGGCCCTCGCCGGTCAGCGTGGTGCGGCCCGCGGTGGCGCCGAGCACGAAGCCGCGCGCCATCTGGTCCGCCGCCGCCCACAGGCCGTCGCCGGTGCGCTGGAAGCCGAACATCGAGTAGAAGATGTAGACCGGGATCATCGGCTCGCCGTGCGTGGCGTAGGACGTGCCCGCCGCGGTGAACGACGCCGTCGAGCCCGCCTCGTTGATGCCCTCGTGCAGGATCTGGCCCTGCTCGCTCTCCTTGTACGACAGCATCAGCGAGGCGTCGACCGAGGTGTAGAGCTGGCCGTTCGGGTTGTAGATCTTCTGCGTCGGGAACATCGAGTCCATGCCGAACGTGCGCGCCTCGTCCGGGATGATCGGCACGATGCGCGGGCCGATCTCCGGGTCCTTCGCGAGGTCGCGGATCAGCCGGACGAACGCCATCGTGGTGGCCACGTCCTGCTTGCCCGAGCCGCGGCGCACGACGTCGTAGACCTTGTCGCCGGGCAGCACCAGCGCCTTGGCCTTGCCGCGCCGCTCCGGCAGGTACCCGCCGAGCTGGCGGCGGCGCTCCTGCAGGTACTGGATCTCCGGCGCGTCGTTGCCGGGGTGGTAGTACGGCGGCAGGTACGGGTCGTGCTCCAGCTCCGCGTCCTCGATCGGGATGCGCAGCGTGTCGCGGAAGAGCTTGAGGTCCTCCAGCGCCATCTTCTTCATCTGGTGCGTGGCGTTGCGGGCCTCGAAGTGCGGGCCGAGGTTGTAGCCCTTGATCGTCTTGGCCAGGATGACCGTCGGCTGGCCGTGGTGGTCCATGGCCGCCTGGTAGGCCGCGTAGACCTTGCGGTAGTCGTGGCCGCCGCGCTTGAGGTTCCAGATGTCCTGGTCCGACATCGGCTCGACCAGCGACTTGGTGCGCGGGTCGCGGCCGAAGAAGTGCTCGCGGACGAACGCGCCGTCGTTGGCCTTGTAGGTCTGGTAGTCGCCGTCCGGCGTGGTGTTCATCAGGTTGATCAGGGCGCCGTCGCGGTCGGCGTGCAGCAGGGCGTCCCACTCGCGGCCCCAGATGACCTTGATGACGTTCCAGCCCGCGCCGCGGAAGTACGACTCCAGCTCCTGGATGATCTTGCCGTTGCCGCGGACCGGGCCGTCGAGGCGCTGCAGGTTGCAGTTGATCACGAAGGTCAGGTTGTCCAGGCCCTCGTTCGCCGCGACGTGGATCAGCCCGCGCGACTCCGGCTCGTCCATCTCGCCGTCGCCGAGGAAGGCCCACACGTGCTGGTCGGAAGTGTCCTTGATGCCGCGGTCGCGCAGGTAGCGGTTGAACCGCGCCTGGTAGATCGCGTTCATCGGGCCCAGGCCCATGGAGACCGTCGGGTACTCCCAGAAGTCCGGCATCAGCCGCGGGTGCGGGTACGACGGCAGGCCGCCGCCCGGGCCGGCGTGCGACAGCTCCTGGCGGAACCCGTCGAGCTGGTCGGCCGAGATCCGGCCCTCCAGGAACGCGCGGGCGTAGATGCCGGGGAGGCGTGGCCCTGCACGAAGATGTGGTCGCCGCCACCGGGGTGGTCCTTGCCGCGGAAGAACCAGTTGAAGCCGACCTCGTAGAGCGCCGCGGACGACGCATAGGTCGAGATGTGGCCGCCGACACCGACGCCGGGCCGCTGCGCGCGGTGCACGGTCATCGCCGCGTTCCAGCGGATCCAGGCCCGGTAGCGGCGCTCGACCTCCTCGTCGCCGGGGAACCACGGCTCCTTGTCGGTCGGGATGGTGTTGACGTAGTCCGTGCTGGTCAGGGCGGGGACGCCCACGTGGCTCTCACGGGCGCGCTCGAGCAGGCGCAGCATCAGGTAGCGAGCGCGCTGCTGCCCGCCGGAGGCGAGCGCCGCGTCGAACGACTCCAGCCATTCCGACGTCTCCTCGGGGTCGATGTCGGGCAGGTGCGCCGCGAGGCCATCGCGGATCACGCGCACGCGCTCGGGCGTTCCCGTGCTGTTCTCGGAGGCCAAGGGGAACTCCAGACTGGGTCGTTGGGGCGGGTCCTCGCGCGCGCGTGCGTACGCGCGCGTGTATGGGAACACTCTGCCATGCTCCACTGAATCGAGATTGACGCGCATCGTTACTGGTCAGTACGGGTGCCCGCCGGAGTCCCGGCATACACCATCGCGGCGTGTCGGGAACCAGACGGTTGCGCAGGTGGCCGCACTCAGTGTTCGCTATCGCCTAACCGAACAGGCATTACGCTCCTCGGATGGGCTTCACCGCCCGGCGGGACGTGAGAGCGGGACTGGAGGAAGACACCGTGGTGGCCGCGGGAGACGCCGGGTACGCAGGCGTCGCCGACAAACTGGGGATCACAGTTGACGACGTCGTCCAGGAGATCGGCTGGGACGAGGACGTCGACGACGAGATCCGCGCCGCAGTCGAGGAGCGCATCGGGAGCGAGCTCCTCGACGAGGACGCGGACGAGGTCGTCGACGTCGTCCTGCTGTGGTGGCGGGAGGACGACGGCGACCTGGTCGACGCCCTGATGGACGCCATCGGTCCGCTCGCCGAGAACGGGGTGATCTGGGTGCTCACCCCCAAGACCGGCCGCCCCGGCCACGTCGAACCCAGCGACATCGCGGAGGCGGTGCCGACCGCGGGCCTGGCCCAGACCTCCAGCGCCAGCGTCGGCGACTGGATCGGCACCCGCCTGGTGTCGCCGAAGTCGGCCAAGGCCAAGCGCTAGGGTTCCCACCCGCCGAACACCCGGACGGTCGCCCGTCCGGGTGCCCTAGGCTGGGGCCGTACCAGGCCGTCCGACTACCGGAGGACTCAAGCAGATGGCGATCGAGGTCGGCTCCAAGGCCCCGGACTTCACGCTCAACGACTACAACAAGCAGCCCGTCACGCTGTCTTCGTTCCAGGGCGAGAAGAACGTGCTGCTCGTGTTCTACCCGTTCGCCTTCAGCGGCATCTGCACGGGCGAGCTCTGCCAGGTCCGCGACGAACTGGCCGAGTACTCGGACAAGGACGTGCAGGTCATCGGCGTGTCCGTGGACACCCCGTTCAGTCTGAAGGCGTGGGCCGACCAGCAGGGCTACACCTTCCCCCTGCTGTCCGACTTCTGGCCCCACGGCGAGGTCGCCAAGACCTACGGCGTCTTCCACGAGGACGCGGGCCTGGCCCTGCGCGGCACCTTCCTGGTCGACAAGACCGGCACGGTCCGCTTCGCCGAGGTCAACGCCCCGGGCGAGGCCCGCGACCAGTCCGGCTGGAAGAAGGCCGTCGCCGAACTGGCGTAGTCGTCCCGGTCCCCGGCGCTCCGGCGCCGGGGACCGTTTCGGGCGTATAGCTCAGCGGAAGAGCACTCGGTTTACACCCGAGCGGTCGCAGGTTCAAATCCTGCTGCGCCCACAGATCCCATTCCCCGGTCCCATTTGTGGCCGGGGTTTTCTGTGCCACCCGATCAGGGGATGGGTGGAGGTCGCAGGTCGTGCGGGTGGGTGTTCACCCGGTCGGCGGTGCCGCGGGATGAGCCGGATGGCGGGTTGCCCGCCGTTGGGGTGACTGCGCCGATCGGCAGAGAGTGTTGCGCTGAACGGTTCTCGGGGGCCGTTCGTCGCCGATTGTCGGTGTTTGGGCTCTGGTCACCGGTGGGGGCGTCGTCTGGGGGTTTGGGGGGCGGCAACATGCTTACCGGCGGTCCTCATTACGCGTAGGGCTCCCCGTTGCAGCGGGGAGCCCTACTGGGTGTCCGCCTCCTGCTGGACCCGCTAAGAGACCGAAGGAGACGAACGTGACGACGGTATCCCCTGCGCCGGAAGGCGAACCAGAGCACTCCGACCGCACCCCGGTGGAGCCGGATGACGCGCCCCGCACGTGGGTCGCGGCGGTGAGTCGGAAAACCGGAGGCTGACCCGCGGGGCCGGGGATGACCGGCCGCGTCGTCGAGACGGGGCGGCAGGCTGGTGTCTGTAGCACCAGCCTGCCGCCCCTCTGGCAACGAGCGCGGCGGGGTGGCGGTGCGGTCCGTCCACTGTCCGGGTGAGGCGCTATACAGGGCACCTGTCCCGATCATGGAGGAGGACCGGTGTCCGAGGAGATCGCCCCGCTCGCCCGCACCATCACCACGCGCGCCGCCGATGGGCGGACCATGATCGGGCACGTCGTGCTGTGCCGGGACGACGAGTCGCTCGCGCTGTGGCAGGTGAGCGCGGACGGGCTGGCGACCGGGGCGTGGGTGGTGCCCGTCGACGAGGCGTTCGGGGACTCGGCGGGGTGGCTGCTGAGCTGCTGCGCGCAGCGGGCTGTGGTGGACGTGGACGTCGAGCCCGCGCTGGGGCTGATGGGGGAGCTGCGCAAGGCGGCGGGGGTGGCCGGGCCGCCGCCGCGGGCGGTGCGGTTGGGGGACGCGCTGGGGGAGATCGCGGACCTGCGTGCCGCGTGCGCGGAGGCGGTGGCGGAGCGCAAGGGGGCCAACGCGGTGGAGTGGCCGTTCGACCTGCCCGACGCGCCCGCCGACCTCGCCGGGTTCCTGGCGGTGGCGGGGCTGCCGCTGCCGCGCGCGGACCGTCCCGTGGCGGCCGACGCGCTGGCGCGGTGCGCGGTGGTCGGGTGGGTGGTGCAGCGGTGGAAGGAGACCGTCACCGCGGTCCGCAGGCGTTCCTACCTGCAGGACCTGGTCTCCCCCGCACTGCTGCCGCCGCGGTGGGAAGCGGCGCTCTGCGACGCGTTCGCGGACTAGCGGACCGGCTGGACGTCCTCGTCGGACTCCGGCGCCTCCGCGGCGAAGGCCACCTCCGGGGCGGTGGCGTTCTTGCGGCGCTTGCGGACGATGTGGACGACCACGAACACCACGACGGCCCCGCCGACGACGAACATGCCGCCCACGCCGAGGTACTTCTCGATGCGCTTGGCCGCCTCGCCCAGGGCCGCGCCGAGCGCGATGTGCAGGGCCGACCAGCAGGCCGCGCCCGCGACGACGGCGGGCAGGAACTTGCGGTACGGCAGTCCGGACGTGCCCGCGGCCGCCGGGGTCAGGGTCCGCACGACCGGCAGGAAGCGGGCGAAGAACACCGCCCAGGCGCCGCGCCTGCGGAGGATGTCGGTCGCCTTGTCCCAGCCGTCGATCCCGTACTTGCGGATCAGCTTGGTCTCGCGCAGCTTCGGCCCGAACCGGCGGCCGATGGCGTAGCCGATCGAGTCGCCGATGCCCGCGCACACCGTCACGACCCCCAGAGGATGAGGAACCGCGTCGCCGAGTTCACCGTGGTGGCCGCGATGAGCAGGCCGCCTTCGCCGGGGGCGATGAAGCCCAGGCCGATGGTGCACTCGGCCAGCACGAGACCGCCGGTGGCGGCGACGAGCGCGGGCTGCGGCAGCCCCTGGAGCCAGGTGAGGACGTCGGTCAGCAGAGCCACGGAACCCCCTTGAGAACGGCGGCCCCCTCTGGCGCCGCCCGTGCAGTCTCTCGTTCAGAGGGAGCGTGGCATAAGCGGGTTCCACCCCGAATCAGACCCTGAGCCGACCCTGGGGCCCTACCTGCGGAGTAGGGCCGTGATCTCCTGGCTGGACTCGCCCGCCTGCGCGAGGTGGCTCAGGTTCTCCGGGACGGTGTCGCCGCGGTGGGCGACGGCCTGCGTGTAGAGCCTGCCCGCGCGGTACGAGGAGCGGACCAGCGGACCGGCCATCACGCCCGCGAAGCCGATGGCCTCCGCGGTCTCCTTGTGCGCCAGGAACTCCTCCGGCTTGACCCACCGCTCGACGGGGTGGTGGCGCACGCTGGGGCGCAGGTACTGGGTGATGGTGATGATCTCGCAGCCCGCGTCGTGCAGGTCGTGCAGCGCGGCGGTGACCTCGTCGGGGGTCTCGCCCATGCCGAGGATCAGGTTGGACTTGGTGACCAGGCCCTCGGCGCGGGCCAGGGTGATGACCTCCAGCGACCGCTCGTAGCGGAACGCGGGCCGGATGCGCTTGAAGATCCGCGGCACGGTCTCGACGTTGTGGGCGAGCACCTCCGGCCGCGACGAGAAGACCTCGGCGAGCTGCTCGGGGACGGCGTTGAAGTCCGGGATCAGCAGCTCGACGCCGGTGCCGGGGTTGAGCGCGTGGATCTGGCGGACGGTCTCGGCGTACAGCCACGCGCCGCCGTCGGGCAGGTCGTCGCGGGCGACGCCGGTGACGGTCGAGTAGCGCAGGCCCATCGCCTGGACCGACTCGGCGACCCGGCGCGGCTCCTCGCGGTCGAACTCGGCGGGCTTGCCGGTGTCGATCTGGCAGAAGTCGCAGCGGCGGGTGCACTGGTCACCGCCGATGAGGAAGGTCGCCTCGCGGTCCTCCCAGCACTCGAAGATGTTGGGGCAGCCCGCTTCCTCGCAGACGGTGTGCAGGCCCTCGCGTTTGACGAGGCCCTTCAGCTCCCGGTACTCCGGGCCCATCTTGGCCCGGGTCTTGATCCACGAGGGCTTCTTCTCGATGGGCGTCTCGCTGTTGCGCACTTCCAGGCGCAGCAGCTTCCGTCCTTCCGGGGTCACCGTCACGGCTGCCAGGCTACGCCGCGGCCCGACGTGAGCGGTGTCACGCGCGTCACTGCGGGTCCGGCGCCACCCCGGTCAGCTCGGCGGTGCGCTCCCAGAGGCGTCGGCCCAGGTCGGCGTTGTGCGCCGCCTTGCGCGGGCGGGCACGTCCGGGGGCGCCGAAGACCTCCAGCGGGCCCTTGGGGCCGAAGTACTCGCCGCCGGTGACGTCGGGGGCCGTCGCGGCGTAGAGCTGGGGGAGCGCGCCGCGCGCGACGGACTGGGTGATGAGCCGGTTGCCGAAAGAGACCGTCGAAGCCAGCGCGTTGCCGATCCGCCCGCGGGCGCGCGAGGAGTTGGCGGCCAGCTCGGTGTCGGTCATGCCGGGGTGCGCGGCGACGCTGATGACGTCGGAGCCCGCGGCCGCAGGCGGCGGTCGAGTTCGACGGCGAAGACGAGGTTGGCGAGCTTCGAGGCGCTGTAGGCGGCGCTCGCGCGGTAGCGGCGGCGCTGCCAGTTCAGGTCGGTGACGTCGAGGCCGGGGCCGCGGTGGGCGATGCTCGACAGGGTGACCACGCGGCCGGTGATGGCGGGCATGAGCAGCCACGTCAGCGCGGCGTGGCCGAGGTGGTTGGTGCCGATCTGCAGCTCGAAGCCGTCGGCGGTGGTGCGCTGCGGGGTGCCCATCACGCCCGCGTTGTTGATCAGCACGTCGAGGCGGTCGCCGGTGCGCTCGCGCACCTCGACGGCGGCCTTGCGGACGGAGGCGAGGTCGGCCAGGTCGAGGCTCAGCAGCTCGGCGGCGCCGTCGATGGTGGCGAGCGCGGCCTTGCCCTTGTCGACCGACCGGCACCCCATCAGCACGTGCGCGCCCTTGGCGGCCAGCACCTGCGCGGTGCGCAGCCCGAGACCGGAGTTCGCGCCGGTGACCAGCACCGTCCGGCCGGTGAGGTCGGGGATGTCGGCTTCGGACCACGCCATGGGCTCGCCTCCCTACTGGTGAGTACGTCCCATGCTAGGGGGATCACCATGAGAGCCGCCTCAGGCGCTGTGGACCAGCCTGCGCAGGAACTGCTCGACCCGGTTGACCTTGTGCCGGTCCCGGCTGGGCGCGGTGCGGACCAGCGCCAGGTAGGCCGCGCCGACCCGGGTGATCTCGTCGGCGGGCTCGGTGATGTCGGCCAGCCCGGCGGCGAGCGCCAGCATCCGCTGCTCGCTCTCGACGGCCTGCCGGAGCACGCCGCCGAAGTTGTCGGCGTTCGAGTCGAGCACCCGGCGCAGCACGGGGAACTCGGCCGCGGTCGCCCGCCACGCCTGCGCCACCGCGTCCACGGGGTCGATGCCGGGGTCGCGCTCGGCCTCGGCCTGCGCCATCCCCACGCGGCCGGTGAGCCGGACGGTCCACCGGTAGTGCAGCGCCAGCAGCGCCTCGCCCTGGTCGGCGAACTCCGCTGCGGCCTGGACGGGGAAGGGCAGCGGCCCCTCCGGGTTGTGTCGAGCCAGCTCGAGCACCGCGTCGAGCGCGTCGCGCCTGCGGTAGAAGTCAGCCCAGCTCATGATCTCGGTTCCCCTCGTGCGTGACCTGCGCCATACCGTGGGTTTGCGGCATACCGTCGGTATGGTGCCAACCTACCACGAGTACGTACCGCTGGTATGTCGTAATCTTGTGAACGTGGTGACGGCGCAGTCGCGAAAAGCGGACTACAGCGAATCGACCAGGCAGGCCCTGGTGGATTCCGCCGTCTCCCTGTTCACCGAAAGCGGTTACGCGGCTACATCGCTGGATGCGGTGGCTCGGCGTGCGCGGGTGACGAAGGGGGCGCTGTACCACCATTTCAGCGGTAAGCAGGCCCTGTTCGAGGCCGCTTTCGACGCTGTAGAAGGCGCGGTGATGGCCCGGCTGGGCGAGGTCGTCGTCGGGGGCCGGGCGGTGCTTGGGAACGGGCGATCAACGGCGTGCAGGCGTACGTCCGGGTGTGCCTGGAGCCCGCGTACCAGCGGATCGTGATCCACGAGGGCCCGGTGGTGATGGGCTGGGAGCGCTGGCGGGCGGCGGAGGAGCACTACAGCTTTGGCCTGGTCAGGGCGGTGTTGGAGTCCCTGATCGAAGCGGGCGAGATCGACGCGCTGCCGATCGAGACGACGACCCGCATCCTGTTCGGTGCGCTGTCGACGGGCGCGGCGATCATCGCGGGCGCGGACGACCCGGAACTGGCGGTTTCCGAGGTGTCGACCACGATCGTGCGCGTCCTGGAGGGCATGCGCCGCGCGGCCGTAACGTCAGCGGGTTAGAGCACGGTTGACAGGGTGTGCACCCTGCTCCCACCCTGCCCGCATTGGCCGACCCCACAACCAAGCTGATCGTCACCAGCCGCGGGACCGAGTACGTGGTCTTGGCGGCCGTCGGTGCCCTGACCCTGCTCGGCGCCTTCATCGGCGGATACCTGTGGGCCGACGACGACCTCATGGGCGTGCTGTGGAATGTCCTGGCGGGTTTGGGCGTGACCGCGGTGGCCGGCTTGATGGTGGTGTCCCACCTGCGCCGGGACCGGGTGGTGACCGCGCTGGCCACGCACCCGTGGCGTCCGGTTGACGCCGTGGTGTGCCGTGGGGGCACGGGACTGCGGCGCGTGGTGGTCGAGGCAGGAGGCGTGACCCTCGCGGTTCGGCTGGGGCCCGCGCAGGAGCACATGATCCGGCGGACGGGTCGCGCGTGGATCATCACGGGGGCTTCGGCGACGGTCCTGCGGGTGGACGGCTCGCACGGGTTCGCGGTGGCCAGGCACGTGAAGCCGGTGGATTCGCGGGTGGAGGGGAGGTCGACGAGGATCGGTTCGCGGCGTCGCTGCTGGAGGCCCGCAGGCTCCGGTTCGACGCTCCGGCCTCGGCCGAGTGGACCTGGGTGCCCACGACCCTCGACCCCTGGACGGCGAGCGGTGACCGCACCACGGCTACGGGATGGGCGACCTTGGCGGACGAGCGCCGGGTCCGCGTGAGCGTGCGGGGCACGATCGACTTCCTGGGCACCGCGTGGGAGGCGCAGGGGTTCTGGGTCGCGGGGAGCCCGCCTGCGGTCGGGATCTCGTCGCGGGCTTCCCGGGCGCCGCTGGCGGCGTCGATCCGGTTCGAGGGGTGATCGTGCAGCAGACCCTGCCCGCGATGGCCGATCCGACGACCGCGGTGACCGTCGCGGGGCTCCGGGCAGAGCGCCGGAACCTGCTGATCGGGGGATGGGGCCTCTCGGTCATGGCTGTCTGCTCGCTGCCTCAGGCGGTGACGCACGACGATTGGTCGTACGCGCTGCCCACGATCGGTTTCCTCCTGGCCGTGGGTCACTTCTATGCGCTGGCGTCCGCCCGGTGGCAACGGGAGCTGCCCGCCCTGTCGACGCACCCGTGGCGGCCGGTCGAGGCCGCCGTCCTGCGGGGTCCGGGCCTGCGACCGGCGCTGGTCGAGTTGACCGAGGGCGGGGCGAGCCGGGTCGTCGCGGTCCGGTTGGGGCCGGGGCACGCGCACGTGATCCGGCGGACCGGCCGGGCGTGGACCGTCACCCGCGGGACGACGACCCTGCTCCGGGTCGACGGCTCGCACGGCGTCGCGGGTGGCCGACCCGCTGTGCCCGGGCCGACCCGGCTGGACGCGCCCGTCGATGGCGACCGGTTCACCGCGGCGCTGCTGGAGGCCCGTCGGCTGCGGTCGAGCATCCTCCGTCCGCTGCTCCTGATGGTGCTGGCTTGGGCGGTGTTCGCGTTCTTCGCCCGGTTCGGCCTTATCGATCGCTACGTGGTCCAGGGGGCCGTCTTCGGGAGCGTCCTAGGCCTGGCTGCCGCTTTCCCCCAGCTCCGCGTGGTCCTGCCACCGGACCTCGGCGAGTGGACGTGGGTGTCCGCGACCCTCGACCCGTGGACCGCCAGGGCCGACCGCACGACGGCGAAGGGGTGGGTCAGCCTGGCGGACGGACGCCACCTGCGGGTCAGCCTGCTGAGCACGACCCCGGACTTCCTGGGCACGGTGTGGGAGGCGGGCGGGTTCTGGGTCGCGGGGCAGCCCGAGCCCGGTCGGACCTACACCGCGGGCTTCCCCGACGCGCCCGTGGCCGCGGCGGTGCGGTTCAGCTCAGTGCGAAAGTGACGCCCGGGCTGGTCGGGGTGGCGCGCTCGATGACGTGTTCCCGGACCGGCAGGGTGCCTTCGATGGCGGCCAGGACGGCGTCGCGGGCCAAGGGGAGGACCTCGGCGACCGTCACAGTGCGGCCGAGTTCCGCCGTCAGCGACGTGACGCCCGCGTCGCGGATGCCGCAGGGGACGATGCGGTCGAACGCGGTCAGGTCGGCGTCGCAGTTGATCTCGAAGCCGTGGAGGGTGACGCCGCGTTGGACGCGGATGCCGATGGCGGCGATCTTGCGTTCCGGGCGGGTGGCGTCGGCGGGCAGCCAGACGCCGCTGCGGCCCTCGACGCGGCCCGTCGTGAGGCCGAAGGTCGAGCAGACCTCGATGAGGGCTTCCTCGATGCGGCGGACGTACTGGACCACGTCGATCGGGTCCGAGAGCTTGATGATCGGGTAGCCGACCAGCTGGCCCGGCCCGTGCCAGGTGATCTTGCCGCCGCGGTCGACGTCGATGACCGGGGTGCCGTCGGTCGGGCGGTCGGCGGGTTCGGTGCGCTTGCCCGCGGTGTAGACCGACGTGTGCTCGAGGAGCAGGAGGGTGTCCGGGCCGAGGTCGTCGGCGCGGGTGGTGGCCAGTTCGCGCTGGAGGTCCCAGGCGGGGAGGTAGTCGATGACGCCGAGTTCGCGCACGGCCACGGGGTCGGTGGCGGCGCGGGCGGAGGGGTGACCGGTCACGCCCGCGACCTTACGCCTCCCGGGCGGGCGGGCAGCAGGCCGAGGCCGGTGGCGGTGAGCAGGCCCAACCCGACCACGCCCAGCGACGCGCCCAGGACGTCGGTCAGCCAGTGCACGTCCAACACGATCCGGCACAGCGCGGCCAGGACGACGGCCGCCACCGACCACCACACCACCGCGCGCAGGCGCCGCGCCGCCAGCCACGCGCACAGCACGACCAGGGTGAACGCCACCGAAGCGACCGACACGACGTGGCCGCTGGGGAAGCTGAAGTCCGGGTACTCGCGAGGCCGCGCGCGCTCGAACACCGGCTTGGCCAGCGACACCGCGCGGCACGCCGCCAACAGGACCGTCGCGCGCAGCAGCAGGCCGCGCAGGCGGGGTCGCCGCGCCGGTGGGCGGCCCACGCCGCGACCAGCAGCCCGACCCCGAACAGCACCGGCAGGACCGGGCCGAGCACCGCGCTGACCACGAACGCGACATCGCCCGCGGTGTCCTGCCAGCCCCCGCCCAGCGACGCCGCCACGAACCGGTCGACGCCGGGCGCGGTGTCGGACACCGTCATGCCCAGCACCAGGAACGCGACCAGCAGGGACGCGCCCGCCCCGACCCGGGTCATCGGCGCTCGGTGGCCGCCAGCGCGTCGCGGACGGTCTCGTGGGCGAACGCGTAGCCCGCGTCCAGCAGGACCTTCGGCACGACGAGCTGGTCGCGCACGAGGTCGTCGGCCATGTCCGCGCCCATCGCCAGCCGCATCGCGGCCATCGGGACGGCGAACGGGGCGGGGCGGCGGCGGGCCTCGCCGAACGCCCGGGTGAACTCGGCGTTGGTGGCGGGCGTCGGGCCGACCAGGTTCACCGGTCCGTCCACCTCGGACCGCAGCAGGAACGCGACCGCGCCGACGGCGTCGTCGAGGTGGATCCACGGCATGCCCTGCCGCCCGCTGCCCAGCCGCCCGCCCAGCGCGACGGTGAACAGCGGGCGCAGCGGGGCCAGCATGCCGCCGTGGTCGGCCAGGACGGGCGCGGTGCGCAGCCGGACGACCCGCGCCCCGGACGCCGCCGCCGTCGCGTGCTCCCAGCGCACGCACAGGTCGGCGGCGAACCCGGCGCCCGCGGGGCGGTCTCGTCGACCGTGCGGCCGCCGGTGTCGCCGTAGTAGCCGGTGGCGGACTGGTTCACCAGGACCGGCACGCCGTGCTCGGCGACCGCCGCGGCCAGCACCTCGGTTGGCTCGATCCGGCTGTCGATCAACGCCTGCTTGCGCGCGCCGCTCCACCGCCGGGTCCACATGGGCGCCCCGCACAGGTTCACCACGGCGTCCGCCCCGTCGAGGGCGCCCGCGTCGATCCGGCCCGCGGGCGGGTCCCAGCCGCGCTCGTCGGCGGCGCGCGGGGACCGCCGCACCAGCCGGACGACCTCGTCGCCGTCCCGGCGCAGCCGCGCCACCAGTGCGGACCCGATGAAACCGGACGACCCGGCTACCACTACGCGCATACGGTGATCGTCCCCGAACGGCCGGGCGCGCGCACAACGGCTCAGCCGAGCCCGAGCACCGCCAGCGCCTGCCGCGCCAGCCCCGCCTCGCCCGCGGCATTGGGGTGCAGGATGCTCAGCTCGTCGGCCCCGAGGAACGGCTCGACCCACCGCGTCCCCGCAGGCTTGCACGCGTCGCGGCCATCGGACACACCGGACACGTCGACGAACACCGACCCCGTCTCGGCGCGGCGCGGGCCACGGCGTCGTTGAGGTGCGCCTGGATGGCCCGCACGTACGGGATGTCGCCCCGGGCGACGGGGATCTTGGCGAAGCAGCCCGCGTCGAAGGTCGCGGGCATGATCCACGGGTAGCCGACGACGGCGACGCGCGCGTTCGGCGCCTTCTCCCGCACCTTCTGCAGCGCGGCCTTGACCGCGGGGTACACCGAGGTCTCGATCTGCCGGTCGAAGTGGGTGCCCCAGGTGTTCTTGCACGGGCTGCCGAAGCCGAGCGACAGCAGGCCCGCGGATCCGCACGTCAGCACGGTCGTCGCGTAGAGGCCGCCGTCGTTGCCGCCGATGCTGACCGTGACCAGGTCGGTGTCGGCCGAGACCGCGTCCAGCTGCGGCGCCAGGCCCGGGTACTGGGCGGAGGTGAAGCTGCCGGTGTCGGCGCCTCCGCAGGTCACGTCGGTCAGCTCCGCGTCCGTGGCGGCGGCGATCAGCTTGGCGTAGTTCTTGCTCGACTGCGCGCACAGCGGGTGGCTGCCGGGGGCGGTGGGCATCACCCCCGAGCCCGCCGCGTAGCTGTCGCCGAGGGCGACGTACTCCAGGGGCTCGGCGGCCGTCGCCGGGAGGGCGATGAGCGCGGCGGCGACGGCGGCGAGCAGGGCGACGGACTTCGACACGGGGGCTCCTTGGGGAGAGCGGCGCCAGAAGAGGTCGCGAATCTACTTCGCAGTAGGTAAGCCGGACAACGGGTCGGCCGGAATTCCCCGGACACGACAAACGGGCCGCGCCGAAGTTGGCACGGCCCGTTCGTCGTCGCGCGTCAGAGACCGAGGTCGGCCTCGAAGGCGCCCTCCTCGAGGCGGTTCTTCACGGTGGTGAGGAACCGGCCCGCGTCGGCGCCGTCGACCAGGCGGTGGTCGTAGGTCAGGGCGAGGTACACCATCGAGCGGATCGCGATGGTGTCGTCGCCGTTGGCGTCGGTCACCACGACCGGGCGCTTGACGACCAGGCCGACGCCCAGGATGCCGACCTGCGGCACCGGGATGATCGGGGTGTCGAACAGCGCGCCCTGGCTGCCCAGGTTGGTCAGCGTGAAGGTCGCGCCGAACAGCTCGTCCGGGGTGACCTTGTTGGCGCGGGTGCGCTCGGCGATGTCGGAGATCTTGTGCGCCAGCCCGGCGAGGTTCAGCTCACCGGCGTTGTGCACGGCCGGGGTGAGCAGGCCGCGCTCGGTGTCCACGGCGATGCCCAGGTGCTCGGCGGCGTGGTAGGTGACCTCTTTGGTCTCGTCGTTGATCGACGCGTTCAGCTTCGGGTGCTGCTTGAGCGCCTCGACCGCCGCCTTCGCGAAGAACGGCAGGAAGGTCAGCTTGACGCCCTCGCGCTGCTCGAACGCCGACTTCGACCGCGCGCGCAGCTTGGCGACCCGGGTGATGTCGACCTCGACGACCTGGGTGAGCTGCGCGGCCGTCTGCAGCGACTCGACCATGCGGCGGGACACCGTCTGGCGCAGCCGCGACATCTTCTGCGTGGTGCCGCGCAGCGTGGTGTCGACCTGCACCGGCTTGCTCTGCGCGGCCGGGGTGCTCGACGGCGCCTGCGCGGCCACCGGCTCCGGCTTCGGGGCCTTGGCGGCCTCGGCCGCGGCCAGCACGTCCTGCTTGCGGATGCGCCCGCCGATGCCGGACCCGCGCACCGCGTTGAGGTCGATGCCGTGCTCGGCGGCCAGCTTGCGCACCAGCGGCGTCACGTACGGCGAGCCGTCGCGCGAGGTCTCCGCGTCCTGCTGGGGCGCCTGCGGCTTCGGGGCCTCCTGCTTGGGGGCGGCCTCGGGCTGCGGGGCGGGAGCGGGCTTCGGCGCCTCGGGCGCGGGGGCGGCCGGGGCGGCCTGCTGCTGCGGCTCGGGCTGCGGGTCCGGAGCGGGCTGGGTCGCCGCGGAGCTGTCCCCGATGACGCCGAGCTTGCCGCCGACCTCGACCGTGCTGTCCTCGCCCGCGGTGATCTCCAGCAGCGTGCCCGCGACCGGCGACGGGATCTCGGTGTCGACCTTGTCGGTGGACACCTCCAGCAGCGGCTCGTCGACCGCGACGGTCTCGCCGACCTGCTTGAGCCAGCGGGTCACGGTGCCCTCGGTGACGCTCTCGCCCAGCGCGGGCATGGTCACGTCGGTGCCCTTGCCGCCGCCCTTCGGCGCGTCCGGGGACGGCTGCGGCGCGGGGGCCGGGGCCTCCTCCTGGGCCGGGGCCTGGGGCTCCGGCTGCGGGTCCGGCGCGGCCTCGGCGGCCGGGGCCTCCGGAGCCGACTCGCCGGAGCCATCACCGATGACGGCCAGCTGCGCGCCGACGGCCACGGTCTCGTCCTCCTGCGCCACGATCTTCTGCAGCACACCCGCGGCGGGCGAGGGGATCTCGGTGTCGACCTTGTCGGTGGACACCTCCAGCAGCGGCTCGTCGACGGCGACGGTGTCGCCCTCCTGCTTGAGCCACCGCGTCACGGTGCCTTCGGTCACGCTCTCGCCGAGCGCGGGCATCTCTACGGAGAACGCCATGGTTTCCAGGACTCCTCGGACTTGCTGGGGCTGACGGGTCTGAAGGGACTGACCTGCGGTCAGCCGTGCACGTGCAGTGGCTTGCCCGCGAGGGCGAGGAACGCCTCGCCCAGGGCCTCGTTCTGCGTCGGGTGGGCATGCACCAGCGGGGCCACGTCCTCCGGGAACGCCTCCCAGTTGTAGATGAGCTGGGCCTCGCCGATCAGCTCGCCGACGCGCTCGCCGACCATGGTGATCCCGACGACGGGGCCGTTCGGCTCGCGGACGAGCTTCACGCCGCCGGAGGTCTTGAGGATCTGGCTCTTGCCGTTGCCGGACAGGGCGTACACGAGGGTCTCCGCGGCGCCGAACTTCTCCTTGGCCTGGGCCTCGGTGAGGCCGACCGAGGCGACCTCGGGGTTGCAGTAGGTGACCCGCGGGATGCCCGCCTCGTCGATCGGCTTCGGGGCCAGCCCGGCGATCTCCTCGGCCACGAAGATGCCCTGCTGGAACCCGCGGTGCGCGAGCTGCAGGCCCGGCACCAGGTCGCCGACGGCGTACACGCCCGGCAGGTTGGTGCGCAGGCGGTCGTCGGTGGTGACGAAGCCGCGCTCCATGGCGACACCGGCCTCCTCGTAGCCGTGCCCGGCGCTGTTGGGGCCGCGGCCGACGGCCACCAGCAGCAGGTCGGCCTCGAGCGTCTCACCGGACTCCAACGAGACGCTGACGCCGGTCTCGCTCTGGGTCGCCCCGGTGAACCGGACGCCGGTCTTGAAGGCGATCTTGCGCTTGCGGAAGGCGCGCTCGAGCTGCTTGGACGCCCACTCGTCCTCGGCGGGCACCAGGCGCGGCAGCGCCTCGACCACGGTCACCTCGGCGCCGAAGGAGCGCCACACGCTGGCGAACTCCACGCCGATCACGCCGCCGCCGAGCACGACGACCTTCTCCGGGATGTAGTCCAGGTTCAGCGCCTGGTCGCTGGTGATGATCCGGCCGCCGATCTCCAGGCCGGGGAGGGTGCGCGCGTACGAGCCGGTGGCCAGCACGACGTTCTTGCCGGTGTACCGGGTGCCGTCGACCTCGACGGCGTTCGGCGCGACGAACGTGCCCGCGCCCTCGACGAAGGTCACCTTGTTGGCCTTCACCAGGCCCTGCAGACCCTTGTAGAGACCGGCGACGATCTTGTCCTTGTAGGAGTTCACGCCGTTGATGTCGATGCCCTCGAGGGAGGACTTCACGCCGAACTGGTCGCCCTCGCGCGCGAGGTCGGCGACCTCGGCGGCGTGCAGCAGCGCCTTGGTGGGGATGCAGCCGCGGTGCAGGCAGGTGCCGCCGACCTTGTCCTTCTCCACCAGGATCACCGACATGCCCAGCTCGGCGGCGCGGAAGGCGCACGCGTAGCCTCCCGATCCGCCACCGAGGATCACCAGGTCGGCTGTGGCGGAGGTGTCAGTCACGGGGTCTCCTTGACGAGCGGCTACGTGTCCAGGCCGCCCGCGCCCGGTGGCCGGGCGTGCCACCAGCGCACATCTTTCCACTTCGCGACAGGGGTCGGCGAGGTGGCCATGGTGTCCGGGACCACGTTCGGGTTACTCGCCAGTACCCCTGGACAATGGTCGTGAACGCCTGTGAGGGAGGAGCCCGACGTGGGCCTTTTCGACTCGCTGCGCCGCAAGCGCGGCAAGGACCGGCCGGGCACGTTGCGCCAGGCCAACAAGCAGGACACCTCGCACCTGGACGAGTGGGCCAACACCCGCACCGGGGTCGAGGCGTACGTCGAGCCCCGCACGAACGTCACCGACACCACCGTCGTGCTCGTCGCGCACGACGGGGAGTGGACGCGGCGCCGGATAGCCGACTTCGACGCCGCCCTCGAGTTCGGGCGCAAGCGCCAGATCCCGGTCTACGAGGTGGCCAGGGTCGGCTATCCGAAGCGCATGCGCGACTACATGGCCCGCCAGAAGGAGGCGGGCGGCTCCTAGCCCTTCTGGGCGATGTCGGCGAGCACCGCCGCCAGCGTGCGGACCGGGACGCCGGTGCCGCCGCGGAGGTGTAGCCCCACGGGCCCTCGGCGTTGTACGCCGGGCCCGCGATGTCGATGTGCGCCCACGGCAGGCCCTCGGGCACGAACTCGCCCAGGAACACGCCCGCGGCGAGCATGCCGCCCCAGCGGTGGCCGGTGACGTTGGCCAGGTCGGCCAGGCGCGAGTCGAGGTCGGCGCGCAGCTCCTCCGGCAGCGGCATCGCCCAGGCGTGCTCGCCGACGGCGCGGCCCAGCTCGGCGATGCGGTCGCGGAACTCGGGGGTGCCCATGACGCCGGAGGTGCGCTTGCCGAGCGCGACGACCTGCGCGCCGGTCAGCGTCGAGGTCTCGATGAGGTAGTCCGGGTCGTCCTCGCAGGCGCGGACCATGGCGTCGGCCAGGATCAGGCGGCCCTCGGCGTCGGTGTTGAGCACCTCGACGGTCTTGCCGCCGTACATCGTGAGGACGTCGCCGGGGCGGTAGGCGTCGCCGGAGGGCATGTTCTCCGCCATCGGGACGGTCGCGGTGACCTCCAGCGGGTACTTCAGCTTCGCGGCGAGCACGACGGTCGCCACGACGGCCGCGGCGCCGCTCATGTCGGAGGTCATCTGGTCCATCGCCGCGGCGGGCTTGATCGAGATGCCGCCGGTGTCGAAGGTGATGCCCTTGCCGACCAGCGCGACCTTGGCCTTGGCCTTCGCGCCCTTCCAGCTGAGGCGGACCAGGCGCGGGCCGCGGGCGGAGCCGCCGCCGACGCCGATGATGCCGCCGAAGCCGCCCTTGCGCAGCGCCTTGTCGTCGAGCACCTCGACGGTCAGCCCGGCGGCGCGGCCCAGTTCGGCGGCGCGCTCGGCGAAGGAGGCGGGGTAGAGGTCGTTCGGCGGGGTGTTGATGAGGTCGCGGGCGGTGGCGACCGCCTCGGCGATCGCGGTGGCGGCCTTCAGGGTCGCCTTGTGCTCCTTCGCCGCGCCGGTCTCGGGGGCGATGAAGTCGACCTTGCCGATTCCCTTGTCGTCCTTGCCCGTCGACTTGTAGGCGGTGAAGCTGTACGCGCCGAGCGCGGTGCCCTCGACGGCGGCCTGGAGGTCCAGGGTGGACAGCAGGCTGGCGACCTTCGCGGTGCCCGACAGCGCGCGGGCCGCGACGCCGGAGGCGCGGCGGACCTGCTCGCCGGTGACGCCGTCCTCGTCGCAGCCGAGCCCCGCCGCCACGACGACGGTCGCGGGGATCTTGCCCAGGGCGGGCAGCTTCACGACCTCGTCGGCCTTGCCGGTGGCCCCCAGCGCGGTCAGCGTCTCCACGAGGGCGCCCCCGAACGCGGCGTCGACGGCCTCGGCGCCGGGCTGCAGCGCCACGCCGCTCGCGGTGCGGACGGTGCCGATGACGAGCGCGTCGACGGCGGCCTCGGCCGCGGACGTGGTGGCCAGGGCCAGCTTGGGGGCGGTCACTGATGGGCTCCTCGGGAAGTGCTTGTCGCGGGCCTCGTGGGCCCGGTCGAGATGTGGACGCATGCTAACGACTTGCTTGCACCTTTCAACCTGACGCTCGCTGGAGAATCGCCGGGTCGTCTGGCACGGTTGTGCCCGTGACAGAACTGGGACAGGCGACGGCGGCGACCTCGGCTATGGTGCCAGGTTCCCTGCTCGGCGCCGTGGCCGCCGGGGCGCTCGCCGCGGCGGCGCGCTGGCCGAGGCGGGCGCGTGGGCGCTGGTCGGGCTGCTCCTGGCGGTGCCCGCGGCGGCGATGACCGCCCTGTCCCTCGTCGACCTCTCGGCCGCGCACGGCCGGATGAGCGGGTACTCCCACGTCAGCGCGGTGCGCGGGCTTTGGGCCGGGCGCGTCGCGGGCGTGCTGGCGCTCGCGGGCCGGGTCGCGGCGGCGGGCGGGCTCGCCGCCTGGGCCGGTCCGGCGGTGCTGCCGTCGGCGCCGGGAGCGGTCGCCGTGGTGGTGGTCGTCCTCGCGGGCGCGCTGGTGCTCACGCGCGTGCGCGTGCCCGCGTGGGTCCTGTATGTGGCGATGGTCACAGTGGGTTTTGTCGTGCTGGCGTGCCTGTCCGTCGCGCCGGTTGTCCAGACCGGAGCAGCCGCGGACGTGCCGGGCGCCGACGACTGGCGCGGCACCGCGGCGCGGCGGGCGTGCTGTTCCTCGGGTTCGCGGGCGTCGAGCGGCTCTCCGGCGCGCGGGCCGGGCGGGTGCTCGCGGTGATCGGCGGCGCCGCGGTGGCGCTCGCGGTCGTGGTGTTCGCGGTGCTGCACCAGCTCGGCGGTCCGCGCGCGGCGGTGTCGCCCGCGCCGCTGCGGGACGCGTTGGCCGCCGCCGACGGGACGGCCCTGCGGCCGCTGCTCGTCCTCGGCCTCGCGGCGCTCGCGGTGCTCGCCGTGCGCCCGCTGCTCGCCGACGCCGTCCGGGTGGCGGGGGAGATGCCGGAGCTGCCCGGGCGGGTGGCCGTCCCGGTGGTCGCGGCGGCGGGCGCGGTGGCGCTGCTGCTGCCGCCCGCGTTCGCGGTGGCGCTCGCGGCGACGCTCCTGCTGGCGTATTACGCCATGGTCAACTTCGCGGCGCGCACGCTCGGGCGCGGCGAGCGGACGTCGTGGGTGCGCACCGGGTGCTGCGGGCTGGCCCTGTGCGTCGTGCTGTCGGTCAACGTCTCGGTGCCCGCCCTGCTGGTCGGGACGGGCGTCCTCGCGGTGGGGCTGCTCGGTTGCTGGGCGTCATCCGCGCGTGACGGCAGGTGACCGCCCGATAGTCGGACGTCCGATCCTCGGGACACCGATTTCCCCTGGCGGGGCGGGGGATACCGTTCTCGCATGACGCCATTCACAACCACTCCCAACCCGCAGCCGGCGACCCCGGAGAGGGTCGCGGAGGTATTGGCGAAGCCGGGCTTCGGGCGCTACTTCACCGACCACATGGTGACCATCCGCCACGACGCCGACCGCGGGTGGCACGACGCCCGGGTCGAGCCCTTCGCCCCGATCGCCCTGGACCCGTCGGCGATGGTGCTGCACTACGGGCAGGCCATCTTCGAGGGCCTCAAGGCCTACCGCCAGCCGGACGGCTCGATCGCCTCGTTCCGGCCCGAGGCCAACGCCGCGCGCTTCCGCGCCTCCGCGCGCCGCATCGCGATGCCCGAACTGCCGGACGAGCTGTTCCTGGAGTCGCTGCGCCAGCTCGTCGCCGTCGACCAGCGCTGGGTGCCGTCCCAGGACGAGGAGTCGCTGTACCTGCGGCCCTTCATGATCTCCACCGAGGCCGGGCTGGGCGTGCGCCCCGCCGCGGAGTACCTCTACCTGGCGATCGCCTCCCCGCGGGCGCCTACTTCGCGGGCGGGCTCAAGCCGGTCACCGTGTGGCTGTCCGCCGAGTACGTGCGCGCGGCCCCCGGCGGCACCGGCGCGGCCAAGTTCGCGGGCAACTACGCCGCCTCCCTGGCCGCCCAGGCCGAGGCCGCGGCGCAGGGCTGCGACCAGGTCGTGTGGCTGGACGCCGTGGAGCGCCGCTGGGTCGAGGAGATGGGCGGGATGAACCTGTTCTTCGTCCTCGGGTCCGGCGCCGACGCCCGCGTCGTCACCCCGGAGCTGTCCGGCGCGCTGCTGCCCGGCATCACCCGCGAGTCGCTGCTGACCCTGGCCCAGGACCTGGGCTACGGGGTCGAGGAGCGCCGCTTCTCCACCGAGGAGTGGGAGAAGAAGGCCGAGTCCGGCGAGCTGACCGAGGTCTTCGCCTGCGGCACCGCCGCGGTGATCACCCCGTCGGCCACGTCAAGCACGCGGCGGGCGAGTTCGACATCGCCGACCGCGGCACCGGCCCGGTCACCACCCAGCTCCGCGAGAGCCTGGTCGCCATCCAGCGCGGCGGCGTCGCCGACACCCGCGGCTGGATGACCACGCTGCTGGAGGCCTGACGCCCGTCCCGGGGTCCTCGGTCAGAGGGCCCCGGGCACGAGCACGGCCAGCACCGCCAGCTCGCACGCCGCGCCGAGGACGTCCCCGGTGATCCCGCCGAAGCGCGTCCGCACGTGCTTGACCAGCACCGCGACCGCCGCGACCGCGAGCAGCACCCCGCAGGCGCGGCCCACGGCTTACCCGGCACCGCGAACACCCCGGCGGCCAGCGCGACCAGCAGCCACGCCGCGGGGACCGCCCACGGCTGCGTCCCCGCGACCAGCGCGCCCAGCCCCTCCGGCCGCGCCGCAGGGACACCGCGCGCGCAGCACGCGGTGAACGCGATCCGCCCGGTCGCCACCGCCAGCACGGCGACGCCGAGCTGCCGCGGCTCCAGCGCCGCGAACGCCGCCGCCTGCGCCCCCATCACCAGCACCAGCGCGGCCACCCCGAACGGTCCCGCCGCGCCTTCCCGCATGACGTTCAGCGCGCGCTCGGGCGGGCCGTAGCAGCCCAGGCCGTCCGCGGTGTCGGCGAGCCCGTCGACGTGCATGCCGCGCGTGGCCAGCGCCAGCAGCGCGACCGCGAGGAAACCCGCCAGCAGCGGGGAAGGCCGACCAGGTGCGCCGTCCACAGCAGACCCGCGACGACCAGCCCTAGCGCGACGCCGACGACCGGCGCGGCCGCGATCGCCCGCCGCGCGGCCCGTCCGTCCACTTCGGCCACGTGCAGCGGGAGCACGGTCAGCCAGGAGAAGGCGAGGCGCATCAGCCGGTGCTGACGCCCGCCTCGCCGAAGGTCGCCATCTCCGCGAGCACCCGCACCGCGGCGGAGACCAGCGGCAGCGCGACCGCGGCCCCGACCCCTCGCCCAGCCGCATGCCCAGGTCGACGACCGGGGTCAGCTCCAGGTGCTCCAGCACCAGCTCGTGGGCGGGCTCGACCGACCGGTGCCCGGCCACCCACCACTTCGCCGCGCCCGGCGCGAGCTGCTCGGCGACCAGCGCCGCCGCGCCGACCACCACGCCGTCGAGGATCACCGGCGTCTTGCGGACCGCCGCCTGCGCGAGGAACCCGGCCATCGCGGCGAGGTCCGCGCCGCCCGCGGTGCGCAGCAGCGCGACCGGGTCGGTGCCGACCGCCCTGGCCCGGCGCAGGGCGTCGCGCACCGCGACCGCCTTGCGCATCCAGCCCTGGTCGTCGACCCCGGTGCCGCGCCCCACCACGGCGACCGGCTCCGCGCCGGTCAGCGCCGCGATCAGCACGGCGGACGGCGTCGTGTTGCCGATGCCCATGTCGCCCGCGATGAGCAGGTCCGCCCCGCCGTCGACCTCGGCGTCGGCGATCTCCCGGCCCAGCGCGACGGCCGCGCGGGCCTCGTCGTCGGTCAGGGCGTCCTCGCGGTCGATCGACCCGGAGGAGCGGCGGATCTTGTGCTCGCCGACGGGGTGTCGCCGTCGACGGCCACGTCGACCACGCGCACGGTCGCGCCGCGGCGGCGGCCAGCACGTTGATCGCCGCGCCGCCCGCCGCGAAGTTCGCCACCATCTGCCCGGTGACCTCGCTGGGGTAGGCCGACACGCCGTGCGCCGCGACGCCGTGGTCGCCCGCGAACACCACGATCCGGGGGCGGGTGAACGGCTTCGGCGGGCACACGCCCTGGCAGGACGCGACCCACACGCCCAGCTCCTCCAGCCTGCCCAGCGACCCGGCGGGCTTGGTGAGCTGCGCGTGCCGCTCCAGCGCCTCGCCCCGCGCCGACCGGCTCGGCGGGTCCACAAAGGGGAAGTCGGTGCTCACCGGGTACGCCTCCAAGGTCACTTCAGGCGCAGCGGCAGACCCGCGACCAGCAGCAGCACGTCGGTGCACACCTCGGCCAGGGACGCGTTCACCGCGCCGAGCTCGTCGCGGAAGAGCCTGCCAGAGCGGGTGGCCGGGACGACACCCAGGCCGACCTCGGCGGACACCACCGTGACCGGCATCGCACACGCCGCCACCGCGGCGACCAGCGCCGCGCGCTCGGCGGACAGGTCGACCCCGCCGTCCCACGCGCCCGCGTCGTCCATGGCGCCGGTCAGCCAGGTCGCGACGTCGTCGACCAGCACCGGGCGGTCGGCGGACGCGAGGGCGTCGACCAGGCTCGCGGTGTCGGGGGTCTCCGCGCACGTCCAGGCGGCGGGCCTGCGGGCGACGTGGGCGGCGATGCGCGCGTCCCACTCGGCGTCGCCCTCGATCCGCCGCGCGGTGGCCAGGTAGAGGGCGTGCTCGCCGACCAGCCCCTCGGCGTGGGCGGACTTGCCCGACCGCGCCCCGCCCAGCACCAGCGTCTTCGTCACGGCCGGGCACGCTACCGTTGGCCGCCGTGACCCACACGTGGCGGTACGAGGGCGGCGAGAGCCCCGGTTTCGACGACCAGCAGAGCGCCGAGGACTGGCTGTCCGAGAACTGGCGTGACCTGGCCGACCAGGGGGTCGACCAGGTCACGCTGCACAGCGGTGATGAGGTTGTCTACGGCCCGATGAGCCTCCACGCGCCCTAGGGCGTGACGGTCAGCATCGGGTCGGTCTCGACGACGCCCTCCAGGACCTCGTCGATCTTGGCGAGCAGGTCGGCGTCGAGCTTCACGCCCGCCGCCTTCACGTTCTCGGTGACCTGCTCCGGCCGCGACGCGCCGATGATCGCCGAGGCGACGTTCGGGTTCTGCAGCACCCACGCGATGGCGAGCTGGGCCAGGGACAGCCCGGCCTGCTCGGCCAGCGGGCGCAGGTTCTGCACCGCGGTGAGCACGTCGTCGCGCAGCCAGCGGGCGATCATGTTCTTGCCGCCCGACTCGTCGGTGGCCCGCGAGCCCTCCGGCGGCGCCGCGCCCGGCTGGTACTTGCCGGTCAGCACGCCCTGCGCGATCGGCGACCACACGATCTGCGAGATGCCCTCGCGCTCGCAGGTCGGCACCACCTGCGACTCGATGACCCGCCACAGCATCGAGTACTGCGGCTGGCTGGAGACCAGCGGCACGTTCAGCTCGCGGGCCAGCGCCGCGCCGCGGGTGATCTGCTCGGCGTTCCACTCCGAGACGCCGATGTAGAGGACCTTGCCCTGGCGGACCAGGTCGGCGAAGGCCAGCATCGTCTCCTCCAGCGGCACGGTCCGGTCGAACCGGTGCGCCTGGTAGAGGTCGACGTAGTCGGTGCCGAGCCTGCGCAGCGAGGCGTGCGCGGACTCCATGATGTGCTTGCGGCCCAGGCCCTTGTCGTTCGGGCCGCCGGGACCGGTCGGCCAGAAGACCTTGGTGAAGATCTCCAGGCCCTCGCGGCGCTGCCCCTGCAGCGCGCGGCCGAGCACCGACTCGGCCTTGGTGTTGGCGTAGACGTCGGCGGTGTCGAAGGTCGTGATGCCCGCGTCGAGCGCGGCCTTCACGCACGCGTGCGCGGCGTCCTCCTCGACCTGGGAGCCGTGGGTGAGCCAGTTGCCGTACGAGATCTCAGAGACGTTCAGGCCGCTGCGGCCGAGGCGACGAAACTCCATGCCGCCAGCATAGTTCGTCTGGCTAACGAACCGCGTCACCAGGCCGGACGCGCGGCTTGGGGACCCGCATCCGGCGCAACTGGGTGGCGCGGACGAAGGCGTACCAGCCGATGCCGAAGCCCCGCGCGTTCTCCTTGGGGAACTTCTCCCGGACCTGCTTGGCGATGCGGCGGCCGTTGAGCACCGCCTCGCCGATCATCGCCACGAGCATGACCAGGCAGGCGAGCGTCGCGTAGTACTGCACGACCAGCGACGGCACCAGCAGCGCGAGGAACACCACCACGGCCAGCGGCATGAACAGGCCCAGCAGGTTCCGGCGGGAGTCCACGAGGTCGCGGATGTACGCCTTCACCGGGCCGCGGTCGCGGGGCATCAGGTACTTGTCGTCCCCGGCCATCATCCGCTCGCGCTGCTGGAGGCGCTGCTCGCGGCGCTTGGCGGCCTGCGCCTTGCGCTCGTCCTTCGACCCGCGCGAGCGCTTGATCGCCTCGCGGGTGGTCTTCGGCGGCGGCGCGACCGGGCCGCGCTTGCGCTCGGTCTCCCGGCGCTTGGGCGTGGCGCGGCCCTTGCTCGGGGTGTAGCCCTTGGGCAGGTTCTCCTCGCCCACGGTGACGGCCGACTCCTCGGCCTCGTCGGCGGAGTCGGTGGTCGGGTTGCGGCGCAGGAACCTCACGTCGACAAGGGTATGACAACGCTGTTGATCGCTATGCTCCGGCTTGTGCGAGTCGTCATAGCGCCGGACTGCTTCGGCGGGACGCTGACCGCGGCCGAGGCCGCCGCCGCCATCGCCGACGGCTGGCGGCGGGGCGCGCCCGACCACGAGCTGGTGCTGCGCCCGCTGGCCGACGGCGGCCCCGGCTTCGTCGAGGTCCTGCGGACCGCGCTCGGCGGCGCCCTGCACACCGAGACCGTCACCGGCCCGCTGGGCGAGCCCGTCACCGCGACCTGGCTGGGCCACGGCGGCACCGCGTACCTCGAGTCCGCCGAGGCCGCGGGCCTGCACCTGGTCCCCAAGGGCAGGCGCGCGGAGTTCTGCGAGTCGGCCACCACCCGCGGTGTCGGCGAGCTGCTGGCCGCCGCCCGCGACCGCGGCTTCCGGACCGCCGTCATCGGCCTGGGCGGGTCGGCCACCACCGACGGCGGCGCGGGCATGCTGGCCGCGCTCGGCGCGGTCGCAGTCGACGCCGACGGCGCCCCGCTGCCCCCGGGCGGCTCGGCGCTGGCCCGGTGCGCGCGCGTGGAGGGCGTCGCCGACCTCGGCGGGATCGAGGAGCTGGTCGCCGCGACCGACGTCACCAACCCGCTGCTCGGCCCGCACGGCGCGGCGGTCACGTTCGGCCCGCAGAAGGGCGCCGACCCGGCCGCCGTCGGGCGGCTGGAGGCCGGGCTCGCGCGCTGGGCCGACGCGCTGGCGGCGTGGCGCAAGCCGGTCGCCGACGACGACGGCGCGGGCGCCGCGGGCGGGCTGGGCGCGGCGATCCTCGCCCTAGGCGGCGTCCGCGCGTCCGGGGCGGGCCTCGTGCGCAGCGCGACCGGGCTCGACGCGGCCGTCGCGGGGGCCGGGCTGGTCATCACCGGCGAGGGCAGCTTCGACTGGCAGTCGCTGCGCGGGAAGCTCGTCACTGGGGTCGCCGCGGCGGCCGCCGAGCGCGGGGTGCCGTGCCTGGCCATGGCGGGCCAGGCCAGCGTCGGCCGCAAGCAGGCCGCGTCGGTGGGCATCGAGGAGGTGCACGCCGTGGCCGAGCACGTCGGCTCCGTCGCCGCGGCCATGGCCGACCCCGCGGGCACCCTGGCCGACCTGGCCGAACACGTGGCGAGGCAGTGGCGCTGAGTCGCCCGTTACACGGTTGCCCCGGGCGCGGCCCGCTGTGTCACCATGGGGAACAAAGCCTGCGCGTACGCTGTTAAGACGGGTGTACCGGACCTGTCCGAGGGAGAACGATGACGACCGCTCAGCAGAACAGCACCGAGGACGCCACCCACGGTGTCGAGCTGACCGACGCCGCCGCCACCAAGGCCAAGGCCCTGCTCGACCAGGAGGGCCGCGACGACATGCACCTGCGCATCGCGGTGCAGCCGGGCGGGTGCGCGGGCCTGCGCTACCAGCTCTTCTTCGACGAGCGCAGCCTCGACGGCGACCTCATGAAGGACTTCGGCGGGCTCAAGGTGGCCGTCGACCGGATGAGCGCCCCCTACGTGCAGGGCGCGGTCATCGACTTCGTGGACACGATCGAGAAGCAGGGCTTCACGATCGACAACCCGCAGGCGACGGGTTCGTGCGCCTGCGGCGACTCGTTCAACTGACCTGAACCGGCGAGAAGGGCCGCGACGACACGCGTCGCGGCCCTTCCGCTGTGCTCAGCCCTAGACGTAGGCGTCCAGGTCCTCGACCTGCGCCACGCACTTCTCGTCGACCGACCACGGGGCCGCCGCGCGCGGTCCGGGCAGGTCGTGGGCGGAGGTGAGGGCGGGCGGGATGTCGGCGCAGTCGGCGATCAGCTCGCCGATGCTCTCCGGTTCCACAGTGCTCATTCCGGCACACTAAGCACGTTCGCTGGAGCGTTCCTAGAGGTACGCCCCGGTAGTGTCGAACAGTGACCCAAGGCCACCCGTCCGGGTGGTCGTAGCCAGCAGACGACCAGCCCGAGACAGGGAGCAGCCTCGTGCCCGTTGCCGTCAGCGGAAGCATCGCCACCGACCACCTCATGCACTTCCCGGGGAGGTTCGCCGACCAGCTCGTCGCCGACCAGCTCCACCGCGTGTCGCTGAGCTTCCTGGTCGACGACCTCGTGGTCCGCCGCGGCGGCATCGGCGCCAACATCGCCTTCGGCATGGGCGTCCTCGGCTGCTCCCCGGTCCTGGTCGGCGCGGTCGGCGCGGACTTCGCCGACTACCGCTCCTGGCTCGAGCGCCACGGCGTCGACTGCGCGGGCGTCCACGTCTCCGAGGTCGCCCACACCGCGCGGTTCGTCTGCACCACCGACGACGACATGAACCAGATCGCCTCGTTCTACGCGGGCGCGATGGCCGAGTCCCGCAACATCGAACTCGCCCCCGTCGCCGCCCACGCGGGCAGCCTCGACCTGGTGTTGATCAGCCCGGACGACCCGGAGGGCATGGTCCGCCACGCCGAGGAGTGCCGCCAGCGCGGCTACCGCTTCGCCGTCGACCCCTCCCAGCAGATGGCCCGCATGGACGGCGCCGCCATCCGCTCGTTCATCGAGGGCGCGGAGTACCTGTTCAGCAACGACTACGAGTGGGAGCTCCTCCGCCAGAAGACCGGCTGGACCGAGGCCGAGGTCATGTCCCGCGTCGGCCTGCGCGTCACCACGCTGGGCGAGAAGGGCGTCGAGATCGTCTCCGCCGACGGCACCAGCATCCACGTCGGCGCCGTCCCCGAGACCGCCAAGGCCGACCCCACCGGCGTCGGCGACGGCTTCCGCGCGGGCTTCATCGCGGGCGTCACCCAGGGGTTGGGCCTGGAGCGCTCCGCCCAGCTCGGCTCCCTGATCGCGGTCCTGGTCCTGGAGACCGTCGGGACCCAGGAGTGGACCTTCGACAAGCCGGTCGCCCTGCGCCGCCTGGCGGGCGCGTACGGGCAGGAGGCGGCGGACGAGATCGCCGCGATCCTCCCGGGCTGAGTGGTCCGCGAGACCATCCGCGACCTGGTCGCCCTCGACGCCCTCGTCGGGGGCGCCCGCACCGCGGACCGCGCCCTGGCGGCGTTCCGCGCGGCGCCCCGCACCGACCGCGACGCCGTCGCCGCGGCGGGCGAACTCGGCGAGGTCACCGGGTGGCTGCTCTTCGACGCCGCCCGCCACACCGAGGCCCGCTGGGTCAACCGCGCCTCGCTCCGCCTGTCGGGGGCGGCGGGTGACCGCGCCATCGCGCTGCTGACCGCCCAGAACACGGCGCTGCACGAGGCGTACCTCGGCAGGCCGCTCACGGCCCTGCGCATCGCGCGGCGGGTCCTCGCGGGCAGGCTCTCCCCGCGCCTGTCCGCCCTGTTCCGCCTGCGCGAGGCCCGGGCGTTGGCCTTGGCGGGCGACTCCGCCGCCGTCCGCCGCTTCGCGCGCGTTCGCGCCCTGCACTCCGACGGCGCCCGCGACTCCGACCCGGCCTGGGCGTGGTGGGTCGACGAACCCGAACTCGCCTGGCACGAGGCCCTGGTGCGCGGCCACTGCGGCGACTGGTCCGCCGCCGTCGACGGCTTCCACGGCGCGCTGGAGCTGGTCCCGGAGACCCAGGTCCGCCGCCGCTACCTGTTCCTCGCCTCCCTCGCCGCGGCGCAGGTGGAGGCCGGGGCTCGCCGGGACGCGGGGAGACCCTGGACCGCGTGCTCCCTTACGTCCCCGCCGTCGGCTCCCCGCGCACGGAAGCGTTGGTGCGCCGGGTGATCACGGCGCTGTGAGGACCACCGGGCCGTCGGCGGTGATGGCGACGGTGTGTTCGGAGTGGGCGGCCCGGCTGCCGTCGCGGGTGCGGAGGGTCCAGCCGTCGTCGTCGACGTAGTACGGGTCCTGGCCGCCTTTGTGGAGCATCGGCTCGATGGCGAGGACCATGCCCTCGCGCAGGCGCATGCCGCGGCCGGGGTCGCCCTCGTTGGGGACGGACGGGGATTCGTGCATGGCGCGGCCGATGCCGTGGCCGCCGAAGTCCGGGGGATGCCGTAGCCGGCCTTCCGGGCGACCGTGCCGATCGCGTGGGCGATGTCGCCCATGCGCCCGCCCGGGACGGCGGCGGCGATCCCCGCGGCGAGGGCGCGTTCGGACGCGGCGATCAGCTCCAGGTCCGTCTCGTCGGGCGTGCCGACGACGAACGACACCGCGGCGTCGCCGTGCCAGCCGTCGACGTGGGCGCCGAAGTCGATGCTCACCAGGTCGCCGTCGCGGAGGCGGGTGCGGTCGGGGATGCCGTGGACGATCGCGTCGTTGACCGACGTGCACAGCACCGCCGGGAACGGGGTCGGCGCGAAGCGCGGGTGGTAGTGCAGGAACGACGAGCCCGCCCCGCGCTCGGCCAGCACGCCCCGGGCGACGCCGTCCAGCTCCAGCAGGGACGTGCCCACCGACGCCGCCGCGCGCACCGCCGCCAGCGCCGCCGCGACGACGGCGCCCGCGGCGCGCATGGCCTCGATCTCGGCCGGGGTCTTCAGCTCGATCATGGGGATAACAATACCGGTATTCCTATCCCGGTCAACCGGCTACACTCACCCCATGGTCCGCCCGCCCCTCACCCAGCAGGAACGCGAACGCGGCGAGCGCCTCGGCCGCGTCCTCCGCGAAGCCCGCGGCGCGCGCAGCATGACCGAGGTCGCCGCGACGGCGGGCGTGCCCGTCGAGACCCTGCGCAAGATCGAGAGCGGCCGGGTCCCCACCCCGGCCTTCTTCACCGTCGCCGCCCTCGCCGCGGCCCTCGGCCTGTCCCTCGACGTCCTCGCGGCGGATCAGATCTTGACCGGGTAGTGCGGCTCCGGCACCACCGGGCGGATGCGGCGCTCGATGAAGATGCCGTGCCACAGCATGAAGACCAGCAGCGCCCAGATGCGGCGGCTGTGGTCGAGCGTGCCCGCGCGGTGCTCGTCGAGCAGCTTCAGCACCGCGTTCTTGTCGAGCAGGGCGTCGGTCTGGGACTCCAGGATGATCGCGCGCGCCCAGTCGTACATCTCGTCGCGCAGCCACAGGCGGATCGGGACCGGGAAGCCGAGCTTGCGGCGGTTGAGCACGTGCGGCGGGACGACGCGGCGCAGGGCCTGGCGCAGGGCGAACTTCGTCGTCTCGCGGGTGATCTTCTGGTCCAGCGGGACCTGCGACGCGACCGCGAAGACCTCCGGGTCCAGGAACGGCACGCGCAGTTCCAGGGAGTTGGCCATCGTCATCTTGTCGGCCTTGACCAGGATGTCGCCGCGCAGCCACGTGTAGAGGTCGACGTGCTGCATGCGGGTGACCGGGTCCCAGCCCTCGGACTCGCGGTACGGGCCCGCGGTGAGGTCGCGGTGGCCGATGGCGGGGTCGAAGGTGCGCAGCACCGGGGCGAGCTGGTCGTCGCGGAAGATGCGGGCGTTGCCGTAGTAGCGGTCCTCCAGCGACAGCGAGCCGCGGCGCAGCAGGTCCTTGCCGCGGGTGCCCTCGGGGATCTTCGCCGAGACCTTGCCCATCAGCTTGCGCAGCGAGCCCGGGACGCGCTCGAACGGCGCCAGCGACAGCGGCTCGCGGTAGATCGTGTAGCCGCCGAACAGCTCGTCGGCGCCCTCGCCGGACAGCACCACCTTGACGTGCTTGCGGGCCTCGCGGGCGATGAACCACAGCGGCACCAGCGCCGGGTCGGCCACCGGGTCGTCGAGGTACCAGACGATCAGCGGCAGCGCCTCCATCATCTCCGGCGCCGACACCGTCCGGACCACGTGCTTGACCCCGATCGCGGCCGCGGACTCCGCGGCGACGTCGACCTCGGAGTAGCCCTGGCGCTCGAAGCCGGTGGTGAAGGTGATCAGGTCCGGGTTGTGGTGCTTGGCCAGCGCCGCGATCGCCGTCGAGTCGATGCCGCCGGACAGGAACGAGCCGACGGTGACGTCCGCGCGCATGTGCATGCGGACCGAGTCGCTCATCACGTCGGCGATCCGCTGGTACAGCTTCTCCGCCTCGACGGGCCCGCTGACCGGGCGCGGGGAGAACCGCGGCGTGAAGTACCGGCGCTTCTTCGGCTCCTCGCCCGGCATCAGCGTGAACGCCGTGCCCGACTCGATCCGGTGGATCTTCGTGTGCAGGCTCGCGGGCTCCGGCACGTACTGCAGGGTCAGGTAGTGCTGCAGTGCGCGCTTGTCCAGCTCCAGCGGGATGCCGAGGACCGGGGCCAGCTCCAGCAGCGACTTCTTCTCGCTCGCGAACGCCGTCCCGCCCGGACCGGTCGCGTAGAACAGCGGCTTGATGCCGAACGGGTCCCGCGCGCCGAACAGCGTCTGCCGGTGGTTGTCCCAGATCAGGAACGCGAACATGCCGCGCAGCCGGGACACCGCGGGCTCGCCGAGGTAGTGGTAGGCCGCGACGATGGTCTCGGAGTCGCCGTCGGTGTGGAAGACGGCGCCGAACTTCGCCGTCAGCTCCGCCCGCAGCTCCAGGTAGTTGTAGATCTCACCGTTGAACAGCAGCGTGTACCGCTGCGGCGCCTCCGGCGGCCCCCACACCAGCGGCTGGTGCGAGTGCTCGATGTCGATCATCGAGAGCCGGTTGAAGCCGAACACGGCCTCCCCGCCGGTCCAGGTGCCGCTCTCGTCCGGGCCCCGGTGCCGTTGGCACCGCATGGCCGCGCCGACGGCCGACCGGGCCGCGGCCGCGTCCATGTCGGAGGGGCAGATCAGGCCAATGAGACCGCACACGGCTAAGCGCACCTCTCGTGACAGGTCGGGGAGTGGCCAGTATGCCGGGCGCGCCATCAGCGGTCCGGACCGCCCACACCGCTGGTGTGACGCAGGTCCGATCACCCTCCGGGGTGTGGCGCGGGTCGCTGGGCTAGGCTCCGGGTGCTCTCCTGGACAGGCGTTTATGCCGCTCCGGGGAGCGAGGAGTCATCGCGTCGAGGAGGATCGCGCAGTGGGCACACCCCAGGCCACCGGGGCCGACCGGCCCGGGAACCGCGTCGCACGGGCGGCGAAGCTGGCCGGTCTGGTCGCGCTGGTCGCCGTCCTGGCCACCGGCTGCTCGACCGAGGAGGTCCTGCGCTTCGGGTGGCCGGAGGGCATCACCCCGCAGGCCGACCGCATGCGCGTGTTCTGGACCTGGTCGGTCGTCGCCGCGCTCGTCATCGGCGTCATCACCTGGGCGCTGATCCTGTGGCCGGTGGTCGCCCACCGCAAGCGCGGGGACAAGCTGCCCAAGCAGTTCCAGTACAACCACTTCCTGGAGATCATCTACACCGGTATCCCGGTGGTGATCGTCGTGGTGCTGTTCTACTTCACCGCCACGACCCAGAGCTACGTCCAGGCCGAGACCGACGACCCCGACGTGGTCGTCGACGTCGTCGCGTTCCAGTGGAACTGGGAGTTCGACTACGTCTCCTACAAGAACGCCTCGGGCGCCGAGCAGGAGCCGAAGGCCCCCGGCGACGAGACGGTGCGCACCATCGGCTCCTCCGCCGAGATCCCGCTGCTGGTGCTGCCCAACGACCGGGTGATCGAGTACCGGCTGCGCGCGACCGACGTCATCCACTCGTTCTTCGTGCCGGACTTCCTCTTCAAGCGGGACGTCTTCCCGCACCCGAAGAAGAACAACCAGGACGACACGTTCCAGAACCGGATCGACAAGACCGGCTCGTTCGTCGGCCGCTGCGCCGAGCTGTGCGGCACCTACCACGCGGTGATGAACTTCGAGGTCCGCGTGGTCACCCCGGAGATCTTCGACCGGTACATGGACCTGCGCACCAAGGTGAACCCGGCCACCGGCCGCGGGTACACCGCCGCCGAGGCGCTCACCGAGCTGAACTGCGGCGAGCTGTGCACCCCGCACGCGGTGACCACCTCGCCGTTCAACACCGACCGCACCGCGCGCTCCGCGTCCGGCTCCTAAGCGAAGGACTCCAGCAATGAAGGTCGAAGCCAGGCTGTTCGACGTCACCACGGGCTTCTTCTTCCTGTCGGCCATCGTCTACGGGCTGTGGGCCAAGGAGCCGGTGGGCACGGTCGCGCTGATCCTGACCGGCGGTCTCTCGCTGATCATCAGTTCGTACTTCCACTTCATCGCCCGCCGCCTCGCGCAGCGCCCGGAGGACAACCCGGACGCGGAGATCAGCGACGGCGCCGGTGAGCTGGGCTTCTTCAGCCCGGGCAGCTACTGGCCGGTGGCCCTGGCCGCGTCCGCGGCGCTCGGCGGCTTCGCGCTGGCGTTCTGGCAGATCTGGCTGCTGGTCATCGCGCTGTCCCTGGTGCTGATCACCATCGGCGGCCTCGTGTTCGAGTACCACACGCGCCCCGACCACGACTGACCCCGCGCTTCTCGAGGAGACCGCCACCCACGAAGGGTGGCGGTCTTTTCACTGTATGCAGGGCTTTGACGAGCGTTCTTCTCGTGCCAGGCTCAATGGGCGGAAGAAATTCCGTGCCCGGCTCGGGTGCGGACGGCGGTGTTCCCGGCCGACCCCGTGACCGCCGCCGGACCGGCACGATCGGGCACCCGGACCACGGCCGCCCGGCGATCCCGCGCGGCCCGACAAGGGAGTCGCGCGTGAAGCTCGCCAGCCGCATGGGTCGCCTCGGCACCGAGTCCGCGTTCGAGGTGCTGGCCAAGGCCAAGGCCCTGGAGGCGGCCGGCGCGCCGGTCATCCACCTGGAGATCGGCGAACCGGACTTCGACACCCCCGCGCACGTCGCCAGGGCGGCGCAGGAGGCGCTGGACCGGGGCATGACCCACTACGTGCCCGCGCCCGGCATCCCGGAGCTGCGCGCGGCCGTGGCGGGCGCGCTGGAGCGGGACGGGCGGATGAGCACCACCCCGGACCGCGTCATCGTCACCCCGGGCGCCAAGCCGATCATGTTCTTCGCGATCCTCGCCCTCTGCGAGGAGGGCGACGAGGTGCTCTACCCGGACCCCGGCTTCCCGATGTACGCCTCCATCACCGCCTTCGCGGGCGCCACCCCGGTCCCGGTGCCGCTGCGCGAGTCCAACGGGTTCACCATCGACCCGGACGAGCTGGCGTCGCTGGTCACGCCGCGCACGAAGCTGCTGGTCCTCAACTCCCCGCACAACCCGTGCGGCAGCGCCCTGGACCGAGCGCAGGTCGAGGCCATCGCGGAGATCGCGATCCGCAACGACCTGACCGTGCTGTCCGACGAGGTGTACTGGGCCCTGCGCTACGGCGGCAGGCACCACAGCGTCCTCGACGTGCCGGGCATGGCGGAGCGGACGATCCTGCTCGACGGCTGGTCCAAGACCTACGCGATGACCGGCTGGCGGCTCGGCTACGGCGTCTTCCCGCCCGACCTGGTCGAGCCGGTCAGCAGGCTGGTCATCAACTCGGTGTCCTGCACCTCGGCGTTCAGCCAGCACGCCGCCATCGCCGCCCTGGAGGGCCCGCGCGACGACGTCGACCGGATGCGCGCGGCGTTCGAGGAGCGCGCCGAGGTCGTGGTGGACGGGCTCAACGCGATCCCGGGCGTCACGTGCGTGCGGCCGGGCGGGGCGTTCTACGCGTTCCCGAACGTCACCGGGCTCGGCCTGCCCGAGGGCGAGCTGGCCGACCGGCTGCTCAACGAGGCGGGCGTCGCGGTGCTGCCCGGCACGGCGTTCGGGCAGTACGGGAAGGGCTACCTTCGGTTCTCGTACGCCAACTCGACCGACAACATCAAGGCCGCGCTCGGCGCCTTCGCCGACCTGGCCGCGGAGGTGGCCCGTGCCTGACGTCCTGGTGACCCGCCGCATGGTGGACGCGGCCATGTCCGCGCTGACCGGCCTCGGCGAGGTCGACGTCTACGAGGGCCCGCCGACCGCCATCCCCCGCGCCGAGCTGCTGACCCGCGTCGCGGGCGTCCGGGGCCTGCTCGCCCTGCTCACCGAACGCGTCGACGCCGAACTCCTCGACGCCGCCGGTCCTTCGCTGCGGATCGTGGCCAACCACGCGGTGGGCGTCGACAACATCGACATCGCGGAGTGCACCCGGCGGGGCGTGCTGGTCACCAACACCCCCGACGTGCTGACGGAGGCGACCGCGGACCTCGCGTGGGCGCTGATCCTGGCGTGCGTCCGCCGGATCGCCGAGGGCGACCGCTTCCTGCGGACCGCGACGCCGTGGATCTGGGACCCGCGGATGATGCTCGGCCACGACCTGTACGGCCGGGTCATCGGCATCGTGGGGTGCGGCCGCATCGGCCAGGCGACGGCCCGGCGCGCCCTGGGCTTCGGGATGCGGGTCGTCTACCACAACTCCCGGCCGCTCCCGCCCGAGGTCGCGGGGCCCCTGGGCGCGACGTGGCGGTCGTTCGACGACCTGATCGCGGAGTCCGACGTGGTGTCTGTCCACTGCCCGCTGACCCCGTCGACCCGCCACCTGTTCGACGCGGCGGCCTTCGCCCGGATGAAGCCCACCGCGGTCCTGGTCAACACCGCGCGGGGACCGGTGGTCGACGAACTGGCCCTCGCCAAGGCCCTCCGCGCGGGCGAGATCTTCGCCGCCGGCCTGGACGTCTTCGAACGCGAGCCCGAGGTGGAGGCGGAACTGCTCGACCTGGACGCGGTGACGATGGTCCCCCACCTGGGCAGCGCGACGGTCGGCACCCGCGAGGCGATGGGCCTGCGGGCCGTGCAGAACCTGGCCGCGGGGCTGGCGGGGGCGCGGCCCCGGGACCTGCTGAACCCGGAGGTGCTGGGGTAGGCCCGGCGGAGTTGTCCACAGGGGCGGACCGCGCCCCTATTGACAAGATCGCACACCGCGTACTCTGAAAGAGCAGGGCGGATTGACCCCCGGTTGGGGAGGGGCGTGTCCTCCGGGGGTTTATCCGGCCAGTTCTCGGGTGAGGGTGACCCAGCGGTCCAGCAGGGTTGCCGCGGCTCCGGAGTCGATGGCGGTGGCTGCGGCACCGAGGCCTGCGTTCAGGTCGGCGTGGAGGTCGTCGGTCAGGCCTCGGAAGGCGGCGATGGCGCCTGCGGCGTTGACCAGGACGGCCTCGCGGACCGGGCCTGGCTTGCCCGCCAGCAGTTCCCGGACCACCGTGGCGTTGAAGGACGCGTCGCCGCCGCGGAGGTCTTCAGGGGTGGCAGGGGAGACGCCCAGGCGGGTGGGGTCGATCACGTCTTCGCGGACCGTGCCGTTCGACACGACCCAGGCGCGGGTGGTGGTCGTGGTGGTGATCTCGTCGAGGTTGTCGTCGCCGCGGACTACCAGGGCGCTGGCGTCTCGGGCTGCGAAGACGCCCGCCACCACCGGGGCCAGGCGGGCGTTGGCGCAGCCGACGAGGCCCGCGCGGGGCTGGGCCGGGTTGGTGAGCGGGCCCAGGATGTTGAACACCAGGGGGATGCCCAGCTCGGCGCGGGTCGGGCCCGCGTGGCGCAGCGCCGGGTGGAAGGCGGGGGCGAAGCAGAAGCCCATGCCGACCTCGCGGACGCAGCGCGCCACCGCCTCCGGGGACAGGGCGATCGCGACGCCCAGCTCCTCCAGGACGTCGGCCGTGCCGCACTTCGACGACGCCGCGCGGTTGCCGTGCTTGACCACCGGCACGCCCGCTGCGGCGGTGACCAGGGCGCTCATCGTGGAGATGTTCACGGTGTGGGCTTGGTCGCCACCGGTGCCCACTACGTCGACCGCGGCGCCGTCGACCTCGACGCGGCGGGCGTGCGCGAGCATGCCCGCGGCCATGCCCGCGACCTCGGAGGCCGTCTCGCCCTTCGCGCGGAGGGCGACGGCGAAGCCCGCGATCTGCGAGGGGGTCGCCGCGCCGGTCATGATCTGGTCCATCGCCCAGGTCGTGTCCTCGGCGGACAGGTCGACCCGATCGATCAGGCGGTTGAGCAGGTCCTTCCAGGTGCGCGGCGACACCGGGCTCACCCGCGCAGGACGGGCAGGCGCTTGGTGCGCAGCACGTCGGCCACCGTCTCGGCCGCGGTCAGCGGGTCGAGGGGTGGACCAGGACCGCGTCGGCCTGCGACCAGGTGGCCAGCCAGCGGTCGTCCTTGCGGCGGACCGCGACCACGATCGGGGGACAGTCGGTGATCTCGTCCTTGAGCTGGCGGGACAGGCCGATGCCGCCGGTCGGCTGCGCCTCGCCGTCCAGGATCGCCAGGTCGACGCCGCCGTCGTCCATCGCCATCAGCACCTCGGCGACCGTGCCGACCTCGAGGTACGCGACCCGGCCGATGTCGGCGGCGGGGCGGCGGCCCACGGCTGTGATGATCGTCTCGCGCACCTCGGGGCGGTGGCTGAACACCAGGATCTTCATGGGCTGGGCGGTCACGGCGTCCTCCACACGGGCCGGATGGGGCGGGGCCGATGTTATCGGGCTCACTGGTCGTGTGGACCACACGCCCTTATTGCGAATCGAGTGGCCCTCCACCGCACCTAAGGGGAACGGGACGCAGCCCGGCCACGGACACCCTCGAAACGGTGCGGCCCTGGTCAAGCGGGCCACCATGGTTAATTCCGGAGAGGCGGGACTGTGACCGGATGCACGTGGTACCCGACCGGGCGCGGCGGTTACCCGCAGGACATAATGCCTCGCGTGACAGCAGCAGCTCCCTCCATCGGTCAGCGCATCCACTCGCTGAACCGGCCGAACATGGTCAGCGTCGGCACCATCGTGTGGCTGTCGAGCGAGCTGATGTTCTTCGCCGGCCTGTTCGCCATGTTCTTCACCGTCAAGGCGCAGAACGACACCGGTGTGTGGCCGCCGATCCTGGAGTCGACCGGCGAGCCGATCCACCTCAACCTGCCGTTCGCGCTGCCGTTCACCATCATCCTGGTGGCGTCCTCGTTCACCTGCCAGCTCGGCGTGTTCGCCGCGGAGCGCGGGGACGTGTTCGGCCTCCGGCGGTGGTACATCCTGACGCTGATCATGGGCGCGATCTTCGTCGGCGGGCAGGCGTACGAGTACCTGCAGCTCGTGCACGAGGGCGTGACCATCCCGTCCGGCGCGTTCGGCACGGTCTTCTACCTCACCACCGGCTTCCACGGCCTGCACGTGATCGGCGGTCTCGTCGCCTTCGTGTACCTGCTCATCCGCACCCGGCTGAGCAAGTTCACCCCGGCCCAGGCCACCTCGGCGATCGTCGTGTCGTACTACTGGCACTTCGTCGACATCGTCTGGATCGGCCTGTTCGCGGTCATCTACCTGGTGCCGTGATGTCCGCCGCGCTCCCACCACTGCTTCGCCGAACTGACAGCAAGGGTTGCCGCTAAATGATCAACAAACTCCGCAGCCGGACGAAGCTGCACAGGCGGGTGGCCGGTTTCCTGGCCCTGTCCTTCGCCCTGTTGTCGGTCGGACTGCTGTACACCGCCCTGGCGCCCGAGCCGCCGGTCGCGCAGGCCCAGGCGGACCCGGCGCTGCTGCGCAAGGGCGAGCAGATCTACAACAACACCTGCATCACCTGCCACGGCGGCAACCTGGAGGGCGTCACCGACCGCGGGCCGAGCCTCATCGGCATCGGCGAGGCGGCCGTCTACTTCCAGACCTCCACCGGCCGCATGCCGATGGTGCGCCAGGAGGCCCAGGCCGAGCGGAAGCCCCCGAAGCTGGACCCGGACGAGATCGACGCGCTGATGGCGTTCGTCCAGTCCAAGGGCGGCGGCCTGACCCTGCCCGAGGAGACCGGCAAGGCCCTCGTCGGCGACAACCCGGCGCGCGGCGGCGACCTGTTCCGCCTCAACTGCGCGTCCTGCCACAACTTCACCGGCCGCGGCGGCGCGCTGTCCTCGGGCAAGTACGCGCCCAAGCTGGACGGCGTGACCGAGGAGCAGATCTACGCGGCCATGCTGACCGGCCCGCAGAACATGCCGAAGTTCTCCGACCGCCAGCTCTCGCCCGAGGAGAAGAAGGACATCATCGCCTTCGTCAAGTCGGTCACCGACGGCAACAACAACCCCGGCGGCAACCCGATCGGCGGTCTCGGTCCCCAGTCCGAGGGCCTGATCGCGTTCATCGTGGGCATCGCCGCGCTGGTGGGCATCACCCTGTGGATTGGGGCGAAAGCATGAGCGCCAACAACCCCGCCGAGCTGCCTTCCGAGGCCGAACTCGCCGAGATGTCGCGCGAGGACCTCGTCAAGCTGGGCATGAAGCTCGACGGCGTCGAGCTGGTCGAGTACCCGGACCCGTGGCCGGTCAAGGGCACGCGCGCCGAGAAGCGCGCGGAGCGCCTGGTCGCGCTGTGGTTCGCGATCGCCGCGCTCGCGGGCCTGGCGTTCATCGGCGTGTTCATCTTCTGGCCCGCCGACTACGTCGCCCCGTCCGACCCGGGCTACTTCCTGTACTCGCTCTACACCCCGATGCTGGGCGCCACGCTGGGCCTGTCCATCCTGGGCATCGGCGTGGGCGTGCTGCTGTACACGAAGAAGTTCATCCCGCACGAGCTCGCGGTGCAGCAGCGCCACGACGGCGGGTCGGCCGAGGTCGACAAGGCCACGATCCTGGCCGAGCTGGCCGACGCCGGGAACCGCAGCACCATCACCCGCCGCCCGATGATCAAGGCGACGCTCGGCGCGGGCGCCGGTGTCATGGGCCTGGGCCTGGGCGTGTTCGCCATCGGCGGCTTCCTCCGCGACCCGTGGAAGAACAGCGACAACAAGGAGTCGCTGTGGCACACGGGGTGGCAGCCCACCAACGGCGAGAAGGTCTTCCTGCGCCGCGCGACCGGCGACCCGCACGAGGTCGTCCTGGTCAAGCCGGGTGACCTCGACGCGGGCGCGATGGAGACGGTGTTCCCGTACCGCGACTCGGAGAAGGACGACCACCACGCGCTGTCGGTGGCCCTCAAGCGCTCCGACAACCCGGTCATGCTGATCCGCCTGCGCCCCGAGGACGCGGCCAAGGTCATCAAGTACAAGGGCCAGGAAGACTTCAACTACGGCGACTACTACGCCTACTCGAAGATCTGCAGCCACCTCGGCTGCCCGACGTCCCTGTACGAGCAGCGGACCAACCGCATCCTCTGCCCGTGCCACCAGTCGCAGTTCAACGCGCTGGAGTACGCCAAGCCGATCTTCGGCCCGGCGACCCGCAAGCTGGCGCAGCTGCCCATCGCCCTCGACGAGGAGACGGGCTACCTTTACGCCAAGAGCGATTTCATCGAGCCCATCGGGCCCGCGTTCTGGGAGCGGAAGTCATGAGTGCGATCACAACTCCCACGAAGCCCAAGCCGGTGGCCGCGCGCATCGCGGGCGGCGCCGCGAAGTGGGCCGACGACCGCTACCACATGGCCGGTGGCCTGCGCCGCCAGCTGAACAAGGTCTTCCCGACGCACTGGTCCTTCCTGCTCGGCGAGATCGCGCTCTACAGCTTCATCGTGCTGCTGCTGACGGGCACCTACCTGGCGCTGTTCTTCGACCCCTCGATGCAGGAGGTCGTGTACCAGGGCTCGTTCGTCAACCTGCGCGGCCTGGAGATGTCCCGGGCGTACGAGTCGGCGCTGGAGATCGCCTTCGACGTCCGCGGCGGCCTCTTCGCGCGGCAGATGCACCACTGGGCGGCGCTGCTGTTCATGGCCGCGCTGGTCACGCACATGTTCCGGGTGTTCTTCACCGGCGCGTTCCGGCGCCCGCGCGAGGTCAACTGGGTCATCGGCATCCTGCTGTTCATGCTGGGCGCGCTGGAGGGCTTCTCCGGCTACTCCCTGCCCGACGACCTGCTCTCCGGCGCCGGTCTGCGGATCATGTCCGGCCTGATCCTGACCCTGCCGGTCATCGGCACCTGGACGCACTGGCTGCTGTTCGGCTCGGAGTTCCCCGGCACCGAGATCGTGCCGAGGCTCTACACGCTGCACATCCTGCTGCTGCCCGGCATCATCCTGGCGCTGATCGGCGTGCACCTGGCGCTGGTCTGGTACCAGAAGCACACCCAGTTCCCCGGGGTGGGCCGCAAGGAGACCAACGTCGTCGGCGTCCGCATCATGCCGGTGTTCGCGATCAAGGCCGGTGGCTTCTTCGCCGTCGTCGTCGCGGTCTGCGCGCTGCTCGGCGGCCTCTTCCAGATCAACCCGATCTGGAACTTCGGCCCGTTCAACGCCGCGCACATCTCCGCGGGTACCGTGCCCGACTGGTACATGGGCTGGACCGACGGCCTGATCCGGCTCTGGCCCGCGTGGGAGATCTACCTCGGGAACTACACGATCCCGGCGTCGTTCTTCCCGTTCATGCTGGGCCTGCCGCTGCTGTGCGGCGTGGCCGCGGTGTACCCGTGGATCGAGCGCCGGTTCACCAAGGACTACGCGCACCACAACCTGCTCCAGCGGCCGCGCGACGTCCCCGTCCGCACCAGCCTCGGCATGATGGCGATCACCTACTTCATGGTGTCGCTGCTGTCCGCGGCGAACGACGTGCTGGCGGAGAAGTTCTTCATCTCGCTGAACGCGACCACCTGGATGGGCCGCATCGGCCTGCTGGTGCTGCCGCCGCTGGCGTACTTCATCACCTACCGGATCTGCCTGGGCCTCCAGCGCTCCGACCGCGAGGTGCTGGAGCACGGCGTGGAGACCGGCATCATCAAGCGCCTGCCGCACGGCGAGTTCATCGAGGTGCACCAGCCGCTCGGCCCGGTCGACGACCACGGCCACCCGATCCCGCTGGAGTACCAGGGCGCCCCGGTGCCCAAGAAGATGAACAAGCTGGGCTCCGCGGGCGAGCCGGTGCAGGGCTCCTGGCTCTCGCCGGACCCGCCGGAGGAGACCGCCGCCCTGGCCCGCGCCCGCGCGGCGCAGCACGGGCACGGCCTCGCCGAGATCGAGGCGGGCCCGCACGAGACCGGCAAGCACATCGCGACCGAGGACCCGACGAAGCAGCTCTGACGCGACGTCCACGGAGGGCGGCACCCGGACCCGGGTGCCGCCCTCCGGCGTCGCGGTAGCGTGTCGCGGTGATCCGACGGGTGCTGGCGGCCATGCTGGGGGTACTGGCCGCCTGCGGCACCCCGTCGACCCCCGTGGAGGGACCACCCGTGACGAGCGCTCCCGCCCTGGACTGCCCGTTCCCCGAGTCCGGGTTCGACTGCGACTTCCAGCGCCGCTTCGCCGCGGCGCAGGCGTACGTCGACGCGCGCCCGGGGTCGACGGCGCTGGTCGTGCGGGACCGCGACGGGGACGTGGTGTGGCGCAACGAGCACGCGGGCGACATGGTGTGGACGGCGTCGACGATCAAGCTGGCGATGGCCGCCGACCTGCTGGTCCGCGACCGCGCGGGCGAGATCGCGTTGTCGGCCGCGGACCGCGCGGCGATGGACGCGATGCTGTTCGACTCCGACGACAAGGCCGCCACCGAGCTGTGGATGCGCTACTCGGGGCCGGACCACACGGCGTTCAACGACCACTTCCCGGGCCTCGGGCTGGTGTCGCTGCGACCGCAGCCCGGGTACGGCCGGGTGTACCCGTACTGGGGCTTCCAGAAGACGACCGCCGACGACCTGGACCGGCTCCTCCAGCACGTCCTCGGGTCGCTGGACCCGCGGACCGGGCGTACCTGGTCGACCGGATGCGCGCGGTCGCCCCCGCGCAGCAGTGGGGCCTGTGGGGCGCCGGCCCGTCGGCCGAGCCGGGCAACAAGAACGGCTGGGCCGACGAGGACGGCGGCTGGGTCATGCACTCCATCGGCTTCGTCGGCCCGGACGAGCGCTTCACCGCCGTCATCCTCAACGACCTGCGCGGCGAGGGCGGGTACGCGGAGGGCAAGGAGACCACCACCGAAGCCGCCCGGCTGCTTTTCTCCGGCCGCTTCTAGGCCGCCTGCCTCGCGGCTGATGCCGAGCCACACGCGGCGCTGGGCCGGAGGTCCGACAGCTGTTCGACGCCGCGGTCGACGAGTTCGGGCGGGGTGGACGTCGCGGTGAACACCGTTGGGCGCGTGCTGCGCAACCGGGCATCGGAGACCATCGGGGCGTGACGAGCCGCGGCCGCGGTACCCGGCGGAGATCCGGGCGCAGCTCGTCGACGGCGGCTTGGACCTCGGGCTCTGCCGCGGCATGCGGCCCGGGCAGGGGCTCTGGGGCGCGGAACGCGTCTCGGGCTACGCCGACCTGATCCTCGCGCGGGCCGGGTTCGAGCCCAGGACGGAGCGCAGCGGGATCCAGGGTGCCGCCCACGTCGACCGTCGTCGGGACCGGGCACGTCGCGTTCGCGGCGGTCGGGGCTCAGCGGGGCTGGGTCACCACTTCTGGTCGCCGCCGAAGATCCGGTTGTCGCTGTAGTCGTCCGACTCCGGCTCCGGGGCCTTGGCGGGCTCCTCGTCGTCGACCTCGATGCGCTGGACGACGTCGCGGTCGCCGCCCAGGGGGACGAAGGCCTCGGCGACCGAGGTGGCGGCGGCCTGGCGGGCGCGGCGGGCGGTGGCGAGGATCTCCGCGGCGAGGTCGGCCGCGGGCTTGCGGGTGGCGGCGTCGTCGAGCTTGAGGTCGAGGAGCGCGCCGTTGGGGGCGACCGTGACCGTGATCGTGCGGTCCTGGGAGGTCTGGGTCGTGCCCGCCGATTCCAGGTCGCGCTTGAACTCCGTGGCCTTCTGCTGGAGGTCGGCGACCTTGCGCTCGAAGTCGGCCAGCCACTCGTCCGGGGTCTGCACGCGCACAGGGTAGCGGGGCTTAGGGTGATCCGACCGACGAACGAGGAGGACCGGAAAAATGATCACCGCGATCGTGCTGATCCGCGCCGCCACCGACCGCATCCCGGAGACGGCGCAGGCGATCGCCGACATCGACGGGGTCGCCGAGGTCTACTCCTGCGCGGGTGACGTCGACCTGGTGGCGGTCGTCCGGGTGGGCGACCACGAGGCGCTCGCCGACCTCGTGCCGGGCGCCATCGGCCGCGTCGAGGGCGTGCTCGACACCGACACGCACATCGCGTTCCGCTCCTACTCCCGCCGCGACACCGAGGCCGCCTTCGCCATCGGCGACGACTAGTCCGGCCGCGAGCGCGCGGAGTCGGCGCGCTCGAGCCAGTGCCGCCAGGTGGCGGCCGCGTGCGCAGGCTCCGACCACGGCGTCGTCGTGCGCACCAGGCGGGTGCCGGGCCGGTCGAGCCAGCGCAGGATGACGCCCACCTCCTCGGGCGGGGCGCCGCGCAGCGGGCCGGGTCCGGGGAAGACGGTCTCGGCCGCCGCGACGAGCTGGTCGACGACCGGCATCGGCGGGATGCCGCGCGCGGCGACGCCCGCGGACGCGAGCCTGCCGTACCGGACGACCGCGAACTCCCAGCCGCCCAGCCCGTCCGGGCGCGCGGCGATCAGCTCCGCGATCCGGGCCAGCGACGCCAGGCGCTGCCCGCGGTCGAGAGCGCGGATGAGGGTGCTCATGCGGTCCCGGTCGGTCCGGGCCTCCTCGTACCGCTGGGCCGCCGACAGGTCCAGCAGGCGCGACTCCAGGCGCCGCAGCGGGTCGGTGCGCTCACCGGCGACCAACCCCGCGAGCGACGAGACCGAGGGGGCGTACTCCTCGGCGGTCTGGAGACCGGCGCACGGCGCGCCGCAGCGGTCCAGCTCCGCCAGCGCGCACGGTGTCGCGGACGGGGCCTTCAGCGGGATGCGGACCGTGCACGGCCGGATGCCGGTGGCCTGCTGGAGCGCGTGCATCGCGTCCTCGGCGAGGCCGCGGCTGCGCAGCGGGCCGAGCGCGCCGTCGCGGGGCCGCGGACCAGCGACAGCCGGGGGAACGGCTCGTCGGTCAGCGCCACCCACCAGGCGTTGTGCGGGTTCTTCGACCGGCGGTTGTAGGCGGGCTTGTGCGCGGAGATCAGGCGCAGCTCGCGGACCTCGGCTTCGAGGGAGTGCGCGCACGTCACGTGGTCGACGCGGACCGCGAGGGCGACCATCTCGCGCAGCCTGCGGCGGGTCTCGCCCGCGGTGAAGTACTGCCGGACGCGGCGGCGCAGGTCGCTCGCCGTGCCGACGTACAGCACCTCCTCCGACGGGCCGCGGAACAGGTACACGCCCGGCTCGTGCGGCAGGTCCTCGGCCAGCGAGCGCTTGCGGCGCTGGGCGTCGGTGACCTCCGGCAGGTAGCCGATCAGCTCCTCGAGCGACTGCACGCCCAGCGAGCCGACCCGCTCCAGCAGGCCGTGCAGGACGTCGACGGTCGCGCGGGCGTCGGCGAGCGCCCGGTGGATGGGGACGGTGCTCGCCCGGAACAGGCCCGCGAGGGCGGACAGGCGGCAGCTCGGGGCCTCCTCGCGGCTGAGCACCCGCCTGCCGAGCTTGACCGTGCACACCACCGTCGGCTTCGGCCAGGCGTAGCCGAGCTTGGCGCACGCTGCCTTGACGAACCCGACGTCGAAGCCCGCGTTGTGCGCGACCAGCACCGCGCCCGAGGCGAACTCGAGGAACGCGGGCAGCACGGTCGACAGCGCGGCGCGGCCGACACCATGACCTCGGTGATGCCGGTCAGGGCGACCACCTCGGGCGGGAGGCCGCGCTCGGGGTCGACCAGGGTGGCGAACTCGCCCAGCACCTCGCCGCCGCGCACCTTCACCGCGCCGAACTCGGTGATGGCGTCGGCCTCGTGGCTGCCGCCGGTGGTCTCCAGGTCGAACACCACGAAGGTGGTCTCGCGCAGCGGCGTGCCCAGCTCGTCGAACGTCAGCTGCCCAGTCACAACCGGTGAAGCTAGATCACGGCACTGACAGAAACGCCGCCCGCGCTGCGCCGTTACCTCGCCCCACTAATCTGGGGAGATGGCTCCGCCGCCGTCATCGGGTCCCGCGCCTGCCGACCCGCCGCCCACCGCGGACCCCGACGCCGGGGCCCGCGACTCCACTGTGGACTGGGGTGGCCTGCCGGAGCCGGTCCGGGCCAGGATCGCCGAGCTCGCCGCCGAGGCCGTCGGCGCGCTGCCCGTGGTGGACGTGCCGCAGGCGCTGCGCGCGGTCGCCCGGTTCGCGCCCGCCAAGCGGGCCCGGCTCGGCGGCGGCGCGATCCTCGGGGCGATGCGCGACAACGCCGCCTTCCGCACCGCGGTGCTGAACTGGGCCAAGGAGCACCGGGCGAGCGCGCTCGACGTCGGCGGGCCGGACCCGGTCGCCGCCGCGACCGCCGCGGTGCTGCTCGGCGAGGACTCCGCGGTGCACTACGTCGAGCTGGTCGGCCGCCGGGTGTCGGACTCGGCGCTGCGGGCCGAGCGCGACGCCGCCGTGGCCAAGCTGCGCAAGGCCGAGGCCGAGCTGGCCCGCGTGCAGGGCCTGCTGGACGCCTCCTCGGGCGCCGCCGACGTGGTCCGCGCGGAGAGCGAGGCCGAGCTGGAGCGGCTGCGCAAGCGGCTGCGCGAGCAGGGCGTGAAGCTGCGCGAGGCCAAGGACGCCGCCGCCTCCGCCGCCGCCGAGATGGACCGGATGCGCGCCCGGGTCGACGCCGAGCTGGCCGCGGTGGTGGAGCAGCGCGACCGCGAGCGCGAGCGGGTCGAGCACGAGCGGGCCCGCGCCGAGCGGGCCGAGGCCGACGCCGAGATCGCCCGCCAGTCCGCCCGGGAGGCCCGCCAGGCCGACGAGGTCCGGCTGGCGCTGCTGGTCGACACCCTCGACGGCGCGGTGACCGGCCTGCGCCGGGAGCTGGCGCTCGGCGGGGGCGGTCCGCGCCCGGCCGACCTGGTGCGCGGCGCGACCGCGGCGCAGGGCGTCGCCGGGCGGGTGGAGGACCCCGCCGCGCTCGACCGGCTGCTCGCGCTGCCCTCGGTGCACCTGGTGGTCGACGGGTACAACGTGACCAAGACCGGCTACCCCGAGCTGTCCCTGGCCGACCAGCGCGACCGGCTGGTCCGCCAGCTCGCCGCGCTCGCCGCCCGCACGTCGGCGGAGGTGACGCTGGTGTTCGACGGCGCGGGCGTGGTCGCCGTGCCGGTCGCCGCGCCGCGCGGCGTGCGGGTGCTGTTCAGCGACCCCGGCGTGCTGGCCGACGACGTCATCCGGGCGCTGGTCACCGCCGAGCCCGAGGGCAGGCCGGTCGTGGTCGCCACCTCGGACCGCGCGGTCGCCGACTCGGTGCGCAGGCGCGGCGCGCACCCCGTGCCGTCGGCGGTGCTGCTCGCCCGGCTCGGCCGCATCTGATCCGCGGCGGGTGTCGTTGTCCAGGTCGATGGTGCTCCGGGTGATCGCCGCGCTCGTCGTCGCGGCCACGGTTCTCGGCATGCCGGTGGCTGCCGCACAGCAGAGCGAGCCGCCCCGCCCCGAGGCGGGCGCCGGGCCGGGCGCGCCGGTGCCCGACCCGCGGCCGGGGAGGCGTTCGCCGACCCCGCGGTGGCCGCGCTCCAGCGCACCGCGACCGACGTCCAGCGCGAGCTGTCGGAGCTGTCGGACCTGGTGCGCGTCGCCGAGGACGACCTGCGCGCCGCGACCGAGACCGCCGACGCCGCCCGCGCGGACCGCGTCGCCGCGGACGAGGTGGTGGCCGCGCAACAGGGCGAGGTGGACCGGTTCACCGCGGCGCTGCTGGCCGCCCAGTCCCGGCCCGGCGGGCTCCAGGTGCTGCTGACCGTCGGCGGGCCCGCGGACTTCCTCCAGGGCAGCGCGATGGTCGAGCGGATGCGCGCCGACGCCGACAGCACGCTGACCGCCGCGGTGCGCAGGCAGCAGGACGCGCTGGCCGCCGAGAAGTCCGCCGTCGACGCGCAGAACAACGCCGCACAGCGCAAGGCCGACCTCGACCGACGCAACGCCGACGCGTCCAACCGCGCCGCCGCGGTGTCCAGCGAGCTGCGGGGCCGGATCGCCGACACCGACGCCGCCGTGATCGCCGCGCAGAAGGCGCAGCAGGACCGCAACGCGCGCACCGCGGCGAGCTGGCGCGCGTACACCGACCGGCTGGCGCGGGCGGGGTGCGCCCGCCGCCCGCGGCCGCGCTGCGCGACCCGGCCCGGTTCCCGCCTACCCTGCGCACCCTCCCGGGGCAAGGCGGACCCCAGGCGGGCGTCGCCGAGGCCGTGCTCCCGAGCGGTGAGCGGTTGCTCGTCTTGCCCGCCGAGACGGTTTCCGCGGTCGACGCCGCGGTGGCGGCGCTGGGCAAGCCGTACGTGCCGAGCAAGGGCGACGGGCCGGTCGCGTACTCCTGCGACGGGCTGGTCAAGGCCGCGTTCAAGGGCCTGCCGGGCGCGATCCGGGACCAGTACGCCACGCTCGCGCCCGTCCCGTACGCCGACGCCCAGCCCGGTGACCTGGTGTTCATCGGCCCGGCGCGGCTCGGCGTCCAGTCGGTGGGGATCGTGCTGGACGCGCGCACGATGCTCGCCGCGGACGCCCGGCTCGCGGGCGTCGTCGTCACCGACCTGCCCGGCCCGGACTCGGTGCTGGGCGTCGCACGGCCCGCCCTCGGGCCGCGCCCGGCCCGCCCGGTGCCCGCGGCCGAACCGGGCGGGCTGACCTGGCGCTGCGGCAGCGTCCAGCTCCCGCCGCGCGGGCCGGGGAGGCCCCGGGCGCGTGGGGCGGCTACCCGAACGGGCTGATCCCGCTGGCCGCGCTGTGCCGCATCGGCGTCGGCGAGCACGCGCTGCGCTGCGACGCCGCCGGGGCCTACCAGGCGATGGCCCAGGCGTTCGGGCGCGCGTTCGGCAAGCCGCTGTGCATCACCGACTCCTACCGGACCTTCGCCGCCCAGGTGCGCCTGTACGGGGAGAAGCCCGCGCTGGCCGCGGTGCCCGGCACCAGCAACCACGGCTGGGGCATGGCGGTCGACCTGTGCGGCGGGGTGCAGTCGTTCGCCGCGCCGGAATACCGGTGGATGGCCGCGAACGCGGGCGCGTTCGGCTGGTCGAATCCGGCGTGGGCCCGGCCCGGCCGGGGCCGCGAGGAGCCCTGGCACTGGGAATACACGGGCTGATCCGCCGGGAATGTCGGCCCCCTGCTTAACGTGATCTCCGACGAGCAGGGGAAAGGAGTTCGCCATGATCGTGGATTGCGACCGGTGCGAGGTCCGCGCCGAGGACACCTGCCGGGACTGCGTGGTCAGCGTGCTGCTGGGCACCCCGCCCGCCGCGAATTCGACGGTCCCGAACAGGCCGCGATCGCCGCTCTCGCGGCCGCCGGGATGATCCCCGGCTGCGGCTGGTGCCGATCGAGAAGTCGGCCTGATCGCCCGACACGCCCGGGTGAATTCGACGGCTCGCCGAGTGGTCGGTCCTGATCGGTGAGTGGTTCCCCGAGTGGGTGAAGTGCACTGTTGTGCTCATCACACAACGCAGTTGGCACTGCTCCGTTGGGGGTTCGGCGCGAATCCCGACGCGTTCGCGGCACCGTCGGTGGACGTTGTGGCTCACGTTTCGTAACCTGTCCGAGATTCGCGGACGGCCCGTCGCCAACCCCGAGGCGACGACGCGAATCGCCACCCGCTGGCCCCACGAGGGCCGGACCGGATCCCCGCCGGTCGGCGAAAGCCAGGCGCGGTGGCATAGGACGAAGGAGTACGCGCGGCGTGTCGTCGCATCGACTCAAGAGAGCCCTGAAAGGCGCCATGGGCGTCACGGCCGTCGTCGCGGTGGTGAGCTTCTCCCCTCACCGGCTACGGCGCAGCCCCCGCGCAGAACCCGCCGACCACCGTGTCGGAGGCGGTCGCCCGCTACAAGAAGCTGAGCGAAGAGGCGGCCAAGGTCAACGAGGACCTCCTCAAGGCCCAGGACGACCTCAAGGCGCGCAAGGCCGACTACGACAAGGCCACCCGCGACGTGAAGGCCGCCAAGGAGCTGGAGAAGAAGGCCCTCGCCCAGGAGGAGGCCTTCCGCGGGCAGGTCGACGACCTGGCCAGCGCGTCCTTCCAGGGCGCCCGGTTCAACAAGATCTCCGCCCTGCTGACCGGCGACTCGCCGGACGACTTCCTCGAGCGCGCCTCCGCGCTCAACGTGCTCGCCGCCGACAGCGAGCGGGCCCTCGACAAGTACACCTCGGCCGTCACCACCGCCGAGGAGGCCCGCAAGCAGGCCGAGGACGGCCAGCAGCGCGCCGCGAAGGCCAAGGCCGACGCGGAGAAGCTGGTCAAGGAGATCTCGAAGAAGCGCTCCGAGCTGCAGAAGCAGATCAACGAGGTCGACCAGGCCCGCCAGCGGCTGACCGCCGAGGAGAACCAGGAGCTGCAGGGGCCCGTCGACGACGGCGTCTACCTCGCCCCTCCCGGCGCGGCCGGTGTGGCCATGCAGACCGCCCTCGACCAGCGCGGCGACCCGTACGAGTGGGGCGCCACCGGCCCGGGCTCCTTCGACTGCTCCGGCCTGATGGTCTACTCCTACCGCGCCGCGGGCGTGGAGCTGCCGCGGTCCAGCCGCGCCCAGTACGGCGTCGGCGTGTCCGTCTCCCGCGGTGAGCTCCTGCCCGGTGACCTGCTGTTCTACGGCGGCAGCGCCAGCTCCATCCACCACGTCGCGATGTACATCGGCGGCGGCAAGATCGTGCACGCGTCGACCTTCGGCGTGCCGGTCAAGGTGACCACCATCGACGGCGGCGGCTCGGACTACTTCGGCGCCAAGCGCGTCGTCGGCTGACGCTCGCAGCGGAACGGGGTCGCGGCCACAGGCTGCGGCCCCGTTCGCGCGTGCGCCTAAGATTCCCGGATGGCCTCTAGAGCGAGGGTCCGGGCGTGGCTAGGCGCCGTCATGGCGCTGATCGCCGCCGCCGGTGTGGCCCTCGTGTCCCTGCCCGCCGACCAGGTCGCCCCGCCCGGGCAGTCCGGCGAGGGCAGGCCGATGGGCGCGATCCCGCCCGCCGAGCCCTCCGCCGTCGACGCGGTCCGCGGCGACGCCGTCACCGCGCTGCTGGAGCGCCGCGCCGCCGCGGTGCGCGAGCGCGACCTGGACGCCTTCCTCGCGACCGTCGACCCGGAGGCCGAGCCCTGGTTCCGGGAGGCGCAGCAGGACCTGTTCGACAACCTCGGCGACGTCCCGCTCGCGCACTGGTCCTACGCGGTCGACGCCGCCGACGTGCTCGACCTGACCGGCCTGCCCGAGCCCGACGCGACCGCGGCCGAGCTGTGGGCGCCCGGCGTCGAACTCCACTACGCCCTGCGCGGCGTCGACCCGGCGCCGACCGCGCGCGACCTGGGCTACCTGTTCGCCCGCCGCGGCGACGCCTGGTACCTGCACTCCGACACCGCCCTGTCCGAGCTGGGCAGGCGCACCTGGCGCGGGCCCTGGGACTTCGGGCCCTGCCAGGTCGTCACCACCGAGTTCGGCCTGGTCCTGGCCCACCCCGGCAGCCAGCCGATGGTCGACCGGCTGGTCCGCGAGCTGGACCCGGCCGTCCGGTCGGTCACCGAGGTGTGGGGGAGCGACTGGCCCGGCCGGGTGGCGCTGCTGCTGCCGGACAGCCCGGCCGAGATGCGCGCCCTGGTCGGCCCGGACTTCCCGGTGGAGTCGGTGGTCGCGGTCGCCACCGCGACCGGGTGGACAGCGCCGCGAACCGGGCCGTCGGCCAGCGCGTCGTGCTCAGCCCGGTCGGCGCGCGGGCGCTGTCGGTGGCGTCGCTGAAGGTCGTTCTGCGGCACGAGATCACCCACGTCGCGGCGCGCGGCCGCACGGTCGACGGCTCGCCGATGTGGCTGCTGGAGGGCTTCGCCGACTACGTCGGCTACCGCGACAGCGGACTCACCCTCGCCCAGGGCGCCCCGGACCTGGCCGCCCAGGTGCGCGCCGCGGCCCGCCGCCCGCGCTGCCCGAGGACCGGGCGTTCCGCGCCGAGGGCAAGGAGCTGGACCTCGCCTACCAGCAGGCGTGGTCGGTCGCGCGGTTCATCGCCGAGCGCTTCGGCGAGGTCGAGTTGGTCGAGCTGTACCGGTCGGTGGCGGGCGCGGGCCCGGTGTCGGCCGCCGAGACCGACGCGCTGCTGCGGAAGGCCATCGGCCTCGACCGCGCGTCGCTGCAGGTCCAGTGGCGTGACCACCTGCGCGGGGCGCTCGGCTAGTTTGGGTCCATGCGCAGGACCCTCCTGGTGACCAACGACTTCCCGCCCCGGCCGGGCGGCATCCAGGCCTACCTGCACTCCTTCGCGAGCCGGCTGCCGGACCTGGTGGTGTACGCCCCGGCGTGGAGGGCGCGGCCGAGTTCGACGCCCGCCAGCCGTTCCCGGTCGTCCGGCACCGCGGGTCGCTGATGCTGCCGACCCCGGCCGTGGCCCGCCGCGCCCGCGAGATCGTCCGCGCGGAGGGCTGCGGCACCGTCTGGTACGGCGCGGCGGCCCCGCTGGCCCTGCTGGGCCGCCTGGGCGCGGAGCGGACGGTGGCGAGCACGCACGGGCACGAGGTCGGCTGGTCGATGCTGCCGGTCGCCCGGCAGGCGCTCCGGCGGATCGGCTCGTCGACGGACGTGATCACCTACGTCAGCCAGTACACGCGCAGCCGGTTCGCCGCGGCGTTCGGCCCGCTGGCGGCCCTGGAGCTGCTCCCGTCGGGCGTCGACACCGACCTGTACCGTCCCGACGACGCCGCCCGCGCCGAGATCCGCGCCCGCCACGGCCTCGGCGACCGCCCGGTCGTGGTGTGCGTGTCGCGGCTGATGCCCCGCAAGGGCCAGGACGTGCTGATCCGCGCGCTGCCCCGCATCCGCGCGCAGGTGCCCGGGGCCGCCCTGCTGCTGGTCGGCGGCGGCCCGTACCGCTCGACCCTGGCGTCAATCGCGGCCCAGACCGGCGTGTCCGACCACGTCGTGTTCACCGGCTCGGTCCCGTGGTCGGAGCTGCCCGCCCACTACGCCGCGGGCGACGTCTTCGCGATGCCCTGCCGCACCCACGGCCGCGGCCTCGACGTCGAGGGCCTGGGCATCGTCTTCCTGGAGGCGTCGGCCACCGGCCTCCCCGTCGTCGCGGGCGACTCCGGCGGCGCCCCGGAGACGGTGGAGGACGGCCACACCGGCTACGTCGTCGACGGCCGCTCCATCGCCGCCGTCGCCGACCGCGTCGGAGGACTCCTCGCCGACCCCACCCGCGCCCGCTCCATGGGCGCCGCGGGCCGCGAGTGGATGCGCCGCGCCTGGTCCTGGCGCGACCGCACCACCCGCCTCGAACGCCTGCTGACGGGCGAAACGGTCTACGGCACGCGCTGATCAGTCGTCGGACGTCGCCTTGTCGAGGGCGGCGATCGCGCCCGCGGTGATCATCCCCATGACGGTGTAGACGAGGGATCGGCGGAAGGTGAGGGGGTCGGGCTCGGGGCGCATCCGGCTCAGGTTGCGCAGGACCCCGATCCCGCAGAGGCCCACCACGACCAGCGTCATCGCCGCGTCGAACTTGGGGGCGTCGCTGAGGACGGTCGCCCGGGCCCAGGTGGCGATCGAGTCGGGGTAGAGGTCGTACACGGCGAAGAGGTTCCCCACGAGCATCAGCAGGGCGAGGGTCGAGCCGACCGCGACCGCGCCCATCACGACGCCTGTTCGGCCGCTGCCCGCGTGCGCGCCGCTGCGGAGTTGGTCGAGGAACAGCCTGCCGACGGTCGCCAGGACGAACGCGCCCAGCACCACCGCGACCACGGCCCCGGCGACCGACCGCACCGACTCCCAGAACGCCCCCGGCACCAGGCCCAGCAGCGCCCCGATCCCGGCGAGGGCGGCGAACCCGACCGCGACGGCGACGGCGACCAGCACCGCGATCCTCAGCAGTTCCCCGCCGAGCCGGAACGCGAGCCCGAGGACCACGGCCAGCGCCACCACGGCGCCCACCCACGCCAGTGCGCCCAGGAACGGCCGGAACAGGTCGACGAACGCGAGCGCGACGCCCCGCACCAGGGCCACTACCCCCTGATGACCCCGGACACCCAACCCAGCACCGCTCCCAGGACCCGCACCACGAACCCGCCGACCACGAACCCGATCACGCCCAGCCACGCCAGCAGGTGCAGCACGAACGTCGAGACCACGGCGGTCCCCGCGCCCCACCCCAGCAAGCCGAGCCTGCCGTGGCGCAGGGCCAGGAGCGCCAGGGCCGTCCCGTACCCCACGAGCGCGAACGCGACCCACACCAGCAGGTCCGCGACCGGCGGCAGCGCCGCCTTCACCGCCGCGCTCGCATCGGCCGCCCCGCCGAGCCACCCCCACCCCCGGCGCAGCGACAGCGCCTTGGTGGCGTCGGGCAGGCTCGCGATGATGAACACCGCCCCCACCGCCATGGCGAGAGCGAGGGCGCGGACGCGGGTCACTTCTCGTAGATCGCGGCGACCGTGTCCGCGTAGGTCTTCAGGATCGTGTCGCGGCGGAGCTTCAGGCTCGGGGTGACCTCGCCCGCTTCCTCGCTGAAGTCGCGGGGCAGGACGACGAACGCGCGGATGGACTCGGCGCGGGAGACCGCGGCGTTGGCGTCGTCGATGGCGGTTTGCAGTTCCGCGCGCAGGTCGGGGTCGTCGGGCAGGGTGGCGACCGCCTTGCGCGGGCGCGGGCCCAGGTCTCGGCGAAGTCGGGGTCGAGGGTGAGGAGGGCGGCGATGAACGGGCGGCGGTCGCCGACGACCAGGCACTGGCTGACCAGCGGGTGCCTGCGGACGCGGTCCTCCAGCACCGCCGGGGCGACGTTCTTGCCGCCCGCGGTGACGATCAGCTCCTTCTTGCGGCCCGTGATGCGCAGGTAGCCGTCGGAGTCGAGGGCGCCGAGGTCGCCGGTGGCGAACCACTCGCCGGTGCGGTCGCCGCGCCAGTAGCCCGCGGTGACCATGGGGCCGCTGAGCTGGATCTCGCCGTCGTCGGCCACCCGGACCCGGGCGCCCGCGACCGGGCGGCCGACCGTGCCGACGCGGAACGCCGACTGCGTGTTGACGCACACCGCCGCGGACGTCTCGGTCAGCCCGTAGCCCTCGTACACCGGGACGCCGATGCCGCGGAAGAAGTGCGCGAGGTGCTCGCCGAGCGGGGCGCTGCCGGAGATCGCGGCGACGCAGCGGCCACCGAGGACGCCCCGGAGCCGGGAGTGCACGAGCCGGTCGGCGACCAGGTGGCGGGCGCGCAGGGCCAGCGGCACCGAGCCGGTGTCGAGCGCCTGGCTGTAGCGCAGGGCGGCGTCCTCGGCGAGGTCGAAGACCCGGCCGCGCCCGCGGCGTGCGCGGTCTGGCGGGCGGAGTTGTAGACCTTCTCGAACACCCTCGGCACCGCGACGACGAACGTGGGCCGGAACGACGCGAGGTCGGCGACCAGCGTCCGCACGTCCGGCAGGTGCCCGACCGTGGTGCGCGCGTAGACGCAGCACAGCGCGATCGCCCTGGCGAAGACGTGGGCCAGCGGCAGGAACACCAGCATCGAGTTGCCGGGCCGCAGCAGGTGCGGGAACGCGGCGATGTCGGCGCGGATCTCGGCGAGCAGGTTGGCGTGGGTCAGCTCGACGCCCTTGGGCGTGCCGGTGGTGCCCGAGGTGTAGACCAGGGTGGCCAGGTCGGCCGACCCGACCGCGCGGCGCCGCTGGTGGGCGTCGGCGTCGCTGACGCCTGCCCCGAGCGCGGTCAGCTCGTCCAGCGCGCACGCGGGCCCGCCGGGCTCGACCTGCCAGATCCGCACGACCTCGCCGAGCCGGTCGACGACGCTCTCCACCGTCTGCCGGTGGGTCTCGTCCTCGACGACCACCGCGCGCGCCCCGGAGTCGGCGAGGATCCACGCGACCTGCTCCGCCGACGAGGTCTCGTACACCGGGACGGTCACCGCGCCCGCCGACCAGATCGCGAAGTCGAGCAGCGTCCACTCGTAGCGGGTGCGCGACATCAGCGCGACCCGGTCGCCCGGCTGGACGCCCGCGGCGATCAGGCCCTTGGCGAGGGCGAGCACGTGCGCGGCGAACTCGCGGGTCGTGATGTCGATCCAGGTCCCGTCGACCCGGCGGCGGAAGGCGACCGCGTCGGCGAACCGCTCGGCGTTCGCCCAGACCATGTCCGTCAGGCTCTCCTCGGCCGACACCGCGCCGATCGCCGGCACGCCGTATTCGCGCACGAGACCCCTCCTGAATCGTGTAGGACAACCAAGGTAGACCCGTCCCCATCAGCGCTGTTCGCCGGTCTGGCATCCTGCTCGGGTGCCCCAGGTCGACGTCGTGGACGAGACGTTCGTGGTCGCCCCGCCCAAGGCGGTGGCCGCGGTGTTCGCCGACCCCACCGCGTGGCGCGGCTTCTGGCCCGACCTCGCGGCCACGGTGTACGCCGACCGCGGTGACGAGGGCCTGCGCTGGACGGTGACCGGCGCGCTGACCGGCACCATGGAGGTCTGGCTGGAGCCGGTCCTCGACGGCACCGTCGTGCACTACTTCCTGCGCGCCGACCTGCCCGGGACGCCGTCGCCGAAGCGGCTGCACCAGGAGAAGACCCGCCGCCAGCTCGCCGCCAAGGCGCTCGCGTTCCGGCTCAAGGCGATCTTGGAAGACGGCCGGGCGCCCGGCTGCGCGCCGTAGGCTGGGCCGGGTGCGGGTACATGTTGTCTCCGACGTGCACGGCAACGTCGAGGCCCTCAAGCGGGCCGGTGACGGCGCGGACGCCCTGGTCGTCCTCGGCGACCTGATCGACTTCGTCGACTACCACGACCACTCCGCGGGGATCTTCGGTCGCGTGTTCGGCCCGGACGTCGTCCGCGAATTCGCCCGGCTGCGCCGCGACGGCAAGCCGGGGAGGCCGGGGCGTACGCGCGGACGCTGTGGTCGGGCCTGGTCGACGCGAAGGCGACCGTCGAGGAGGCCGTCCGCGAGCAGTACGCGGCCCTGTTCGCCGCCCTGCCCGCCCCCACCTACGCCACGCCGGGCAACGTCGACGTGCCCGCCCTGTGGCCGGAGTTCGCGGGCGGCGGCGTGCACGTGCTCGACGGCGGCGCCGCCGACATCGGCGGGCTGCGGTTCGGGTTCGTCGGCGGCGCGGTGCTGCCCGCCGGGGTCAAGCCGCCGCACTCGGGCGCGGTGTTCCGGGCCTACCTGCGCACCCCGGAGGAGTTCGACGCCGCGGTCGCCGCGCTGCCGCCGGTCGACGTGCTGTGCTCGCACGCCCCGCCGGACCTGCCCGAGCTGACCTACGACGCCGTCGCGCGCCGGGTCGAGGTCGGGTCGGCCGGGCTGGTGGCCAAGATCGTCGCGGACCGGCCGAGGTGGGCGGTGTTCGGGCACGTGCACCAGCCGCTGTGCCCCCGGGTGCGGTTCGCCGGGACCGAGTGCGCCAACGTCGGGCACTTCCGGCGCACCGAGACCCCGTACGTGTTGCGCTGGTGACCGGGTAGCCTCTGCGCTCATGGCCGACGAGTCCACCCAGTCCATCGTCGTCGACGCACCGGCCGCCCGGATCATGGCGGTGATCTCGGACTTCCCGGCGTACCCGGAGTGGGCGGGCGCGGTGAAGTCGACCACCGTGGTGTCCACCGCCGCCGACGGCCGCGCCGAGCAGGTCGACTTCGTCCTCGACGCGGGCGTGTTCAAGGACGAGTACACCCTCGCCTACACCTGGTCCGACGACGGGCTCTCGGTGGAGTGGGAGCTGGTCAAGGGGCGCATGCAGCGCGCGCAGAACGGCCGCTACCTGCTGGCCGAGCGCGACGGCCGCACCGAGGTCACCTACACCCTGTCCGTGCAGCTCGCCGTGCCGATGATCGGGCTGTTCCGGCGCAAGGCCGAGAAGATGATCATGGACATCGCGCTCAAGGAGCTCAAGCGCCGGGCCGAACAGGACTGATGCGCCTCCTGCTGTTCACCGGGAAGGGCGGGGTGGGCAAGACCACCCTCGCCGCGGCGACGGCCGTCCGGGTGGCCGACGCGGGCGACAAGGTCCTCGTCGTCTCCACCGACCCCGCCCACTCGCTCGCCGACGCGTTCGGCGCCCGGCTGGGCGGCGAGCCGTCCGAAGTGGACAGGGGGCTGTGGGCGGCGCACATCGACGCCCGCGCGCTCGCCGACCGCTCGTGGTCCGCGCTGCGCGCGCAGGCGCGGTCGCTCTTCGCCCGCTTGGGGTTGGACGCGCTGGACGCCGAGGAACTGGCGGTGCTGCCCGGCGTCGACGACCTGCTCGCGCTGTCGGAGGTCGTCCGGCTGGGGTCGTCCGGGCCGTGGAAGGCCGTCGTGGTCGACTGCGGCCCGACGGCGGAGACCCTGCGGCTGCTCGCGCTGCCCGAGGCCGCCGCCGGGTTCCTCGGGCGCTTCGGCGAACTGCGCAAGCTCGCGGCGGAACTGGCCCGGCTGCGCTCCGCGCTCGCCGACCCCGACGTCACCGGTGTGCGGCTCGTGCTGACGCCCGAACGCCTCGTCGTCGCCGAGACCCGCCGCACGCTGACCGCGCTGGCGCTGCGCGGGATCCGGGTGGACGCGCTCATCGCGAACCGGTTGGTGCCCAGGGCGAGCCGGTGGTCCGGGCCCGCGGCGAGCTGGCTGCGCCGCCGCCGATCCGAACAGGACGGTGTGCTGTCCGAACTGGACGGATCGGTGCCGCTGCCGCTGCGGGTCGTCGAGCACCGCCCCGCCGAGCCCATCGGCCTGCCCGCCCTGCGCTCCCTCGCCGACGAGCTGTACGGCGCCGACGACCCGCTGGCGGCCCGCCCGGACACCGCCCGGCTGCTGTCGCTCGCCGCGGACGGGGACGACCAGCTGCTCACCATCGCCTTCCCGCTCACCCCGGACGCGGCGCTGGACCTGGCCCGCATCGGCGACGACCTGGCCGTCACGGTGGACGGCGTGCGCAGGGTCATCGCCCTGCCGCTTATGCTCCGACGCCACACGGTCACCGACGCCGAGGCCACCGCGGACGGCCTCGTCCTGCGGTTCGCACCCGGTGGGGAGGAGCGCCCGTGACGTCCGACCCCGGCAGCAGGCTCGCCGAGGAGCTGTCGCTGCTGTTCGCCGCCGTCGCCGACCAGGCCGCGCCCTGGCTCGACCGCGTCGCCACGAGCAGCCACGACGAGCACGGCACCCCCGCCGCCTGCGACTGGTGCCCGCTCTGCGCGGTCATCGCCCTCGTCCGCGGCGAGCCGTCGGTCCTCGCCGCCCAGAGCCTCGACCGCCTCGCCGACCTCGTCGCCCTCCTGCGCGCCGTGCTCGCCGACCGCTGGACCCCCGACGGCGCCCCCACATGCCCGGCTTCACCCCACCCCCGAAGCCACCCCGGACTCCGGGCGCGTCCAGCGCATCCCGGTACGGCGGCCGTGAGGACCATCGGCGTCGACGTCGGCGGGACCAGCGTGCGCGCGGGGGTCGTCGACGAGCGCGGCCAGGTCCTCGACACCGCCCGCGGCCACACCCCGCCCGACGAACGCGCCCTCGAGGACGTCATCTGCTCGGTCGTGGGGGCTTTGGCGGCCAGGCACCCCGTGTCCGCCGTCGGCCTCGCCGTCGCGGGCTTCGTCGCCTCCGACCGCCGGACGGTGCTGTTCGCCCCCACCTGCCCTGGCGCGACGCCCCCGTAGCGGACCGCATCGCGGGCAGGCTGGGCATCCCCGTCGTCCTGGAACACGACGCCAACGCCGCCGCCGTCGGCGAACACCGCCACGGCGCCCTCCGCGGCGCCCGCGTAGGCCTGCTCGTGGCGCTCGGCACCGGCATCGGCGGCGCCCTGCTGTTGGACGGGACCGTCTTCCGCGGCGCGCACGGCGTGGCCCCCGAACTCGGCCACCTCCGCCTGGTCCCGAACGGCCGCCCCTGCGGCTGCGGCAAGTCCGGCTGCTGGGAGCGCTACTGCAGCGGCACGGCCCTCGCCGCCACCGCCCTCGACCTCATGGCCACCACCCCCGCCGACGCCCCCTCCTCTCCCGTGAGGTCTCCACCGACCCGGGCGCCCTCACCGGCCGCAAAGTCGCCGCCGCCGCCCGCGAAGGCGACCCGGTGGCCCAGCGCGCCATCGCCGACCTGGCCCACTGGCTGGGCGAAGGCCTGGCCCTCACGGCCGACGTCTACGACCCCGAGGTCATCGTCATCGGGGGAGGGGTGTCCGACTCCGCCGAACTCTTCCTCGACGCCGCCCGCGACCACTACGCCCGCACGCTCACCGGCGCGGGCCACCGCCCGCTCGCCCGCATCCGCCCGGCCCAACTGGGCGACGACGCGGGGTTGGTGGGCGCCGCGGCACTGGCGGCCGAACTGCACGTCTCGGGATGAGTTTGCCAGCGGACTGCGCCCCAACAATGGCATTGAAGTGATCCATAACTGACGGTTGAATGGAGTGTGCAATCGCGCTCGCCGTTCGTGTCTTGGGGTTCGGATTGGCAACGCCGAAGGTCAAAGTGCTATCGGGCCGTGCGGCACTCACCTATGATCCCGACCGTGGCAGACAACGAACTCGTGCTTCTGGACCAAGTCCTCGCCCAGCGTCAAGCCGAACGCACCAAGCCGCTCCGTGAAGACGAAGCGTTTGAACTGTTCGCGGCTGAGCAGGCGTTGCACGGGCGGGAACTGTCGTCCGAGGAGATCGCCGACGGCGTTGTGGGAGGTAGCAACGACGGCGCTCTTGATGGTGTGTTCGTTTTTCTCGGGGGATCGCTGCTGTCGGAGGACAGCGAGGTTTTGCAACCCGGTTACAGTGCGGCGAAGACGCCAGTGGCCATCAAGCTCGAGTTGTGGCTGATCCAGGCGAAGCGCGAGGTCTCGTTCACCGAGACTGCGATCGAGAAAGTGGCTGACGCGGCGGGACGTCTGCTCAGCTTGTCGGAAGACGAAGAAGACTTGCGGAGACTGTACTCACCGCAGACGGTGTTCCGGACCGGATTCTTCCGGACCGCGCTCCGCACCCTCGCCACCCGGCACCCGCAGGTCGAGATCAACTTCGTGTACGCGACCCGCGGGCGAACCACCGGTCCGAACTCCATCAACACGAAGGTCGAGATCAAGGCGCGAGATTTGGAGAGCCAGCTCGCGGGCGTGGTGTCCGGAGCTGTAGGCCGCGTCGAGTTCCTGGGCGCTGCTGAGCTGTGGCGGCGGGCGAATACTGTCCCGTCCTACACGACTGAGCTCACCTATCAGGAGAACGCCACGAGCGGGAACAGCCACGTCGCCCTGGTCCGCTTGCGCGACTACATGAACTTCCTGACCGACGACCAGGGGGCGCTCAGGCGTCACATCTTCGACTGGAACGTCCGCGACTACCAAGGAGATGTGGAGGTCAACCGCGAGATCAAGGATTCGCTCCAGGATCCTGATGGTCCGGAGTTCTGGTGGCTCAACAACGGTGTCACCATTGTCTGCTCGAAAGCGAGCGCGGTAGGGAAGACCTACTCGCTCGATGACGTCCAGGTCGTGAACGGTCTGCAGACTTCGCACACGATCTACAGCGTGCTTCGTGGTGTGGAGGACAATCACCCCGCGTTTGACCGGGCTGTGCTGGTCCGAATCCTCGTCACCGGCGACGACACGGCCACGCGGGACCGGGTGATCAGAGCGACGAACCGGCAGACCTCGGTACCGGCTGCTTCCCTCCGCGCGACGGACGACATTCAGCGCGACATCGAAGCCTACTTCCTGGGCAGAGACTGGTACTACGACCGGCGCAAGAACTTCTACCGGAACAGCGGGCGGAGCCCGGAGCGGATCATCAGCATCCCGCTTCTCGCGCAGGCGGTCATGGCGATGGGATTGAGCAGGCCAGACAACTCCCGCGCCAGGCCGTCGAGCCTCCTCAAGCGTGACGAGGACTACAAGAAGATCTTCTCCAAGGACGTCCCGGTCGAGGTGTACTTCTGGCTTGCCCAAGCGCAGCGCGCGGTCGATGTGTTCTTGTCGTCCGGTGAGGTCGAGGTCAGCACTCAGGATCGGACGAACTTCAAGTTCCACCTGGCGATGCTGGCCGCGACCAAGCTCGTTGGTGCTCCTGTGCGCTCTCCGAAGCAGTTGAAGGCTGTTGCCCTCTCGGACGCGAAAATCACCGATGCGAACCTGGCTGCTTGCCTCGCACTCCTGCTGGAGAGCTTTGACCAGTTCAGGGAGGAAACGGGCGATCCCGCCGACAAGGTCGCGAAGGGGCCCGCTTTCGTGGAGTTCCTCCTTCGGCGGCCCGAGCTCGAATTGCCATCCTCGACGTGATCGAACTCGGACAGCAGACCCGAACCGGATCCGCTGCGAGCGCGTAGCTCAGACCTCGGCCCCGTCGTCGCCCGGTTCCAGGCGGGAGGTCTTGCGGGCGCGCAGCAGCAGGAGGCCCAGGCCGCCCGCCAGGCACACCAGGCCGACCGGGGTCGCGAAGCGGCCGTCGAGGGCCGTGGCGGCCGGGAGGATCATCAGGACGACGCCCGCCACGATCAGGCCGATCGCCACGACGGTGGGCCAGCGCAGGCGGGGAGGGGTGGGGGTTCCGGGGGTTCGTAGCCCTCGTCCTCGTTGTCGTTGAAGGTGTCGAATTCGCCGGTGTAGCCGCGCCAGGGGGCTTCGGTGGGGCGGGTGGGCGGGTCCGGGTCGGGGGTGGGGTCCGCGGGGCGGGGGTCGTCGGGGGCAGCGTGCGGCCGACGCCCTCGCGTTCGAGGTCGGCGACGATCTGGGCGAAGGCGGCGTCGATGTCCTGGGGCGACTCGTCGCCGTCCCCCAGCCTGCCGTTCACACGCGGTCACCCGCCCCCACGCGGCGGGCGAAGGCCACGCTGCGGTCGAAGATCAGGTCGGCGTCGTGGTCGATGGTGGCGACGTGGCGGCTGTTCTCCAGCACGACCTCGGTGACGTCCGCGCTGCTCACCCCGGCCAGCACCACCTTCGAGTTCTCCGGCTCCACGACGTTGTCCACCGCCGAGTGCAGCAGGAGCAGGGGCTGCGTGACCTTGGGCAGGTCGGCGCGGACCGTCGCCCACAGCTTCGTCAGGCTCGCCAGCGCGCGCAACGGGGTGCGGGGGTACGCGTGCTCGGTCACCCCGGGCTTGGCGATGTCGTCGCTGATCGGCTTCGACGACGGCACCACCCGCGACAGGGCGTGCACCAGCTTGATCTCCCGGCGCAGCGACATCACCGACGGGTTCACCAGCACCAGCCCCGCGACGGCGTCGCCGTGCACCTGCGCCAGCCGCAGGCACAGCGCCCCGCCCATCGACAGGCCCATGACGAACACCGACGAGCAGCGCTCGCGCAGCTCAAGGAAGCTCGACTCCACCGCGCCGTACCACTGCGGCCACGTCGTGCGGTTCATGTCCTGCCAGCGGGTGCCGTGCCCGGGCAGCAGCGGCAGCCGCACGCTGAAGCCCTCGGCGACCAGCCGGTCGGCCCACGGCCGCATGCTGAACGGCGACCCGGTGAACCCGTGGCTGACCAGCACGCCGATGTCGGTCGACCCGTCGTGCGCGAACTCCTCGGCGCCTGCGATCCCGGCCACCCGGACCTCCTCTACCGTCGACACGCCATCGTTGCACGGATAACGCGGGGGATGACCGGACCATCTCCGCGGTGCGGTCCCGCGTTACCGCACGCAGTACCCTTGATCGCCTGACGCTCGCGGCGAGACAGGAGACCACGGTGCTGTATTGGCTGATGAAGCACATCCTGCTCGGCCCGCTGCTGAGGATCTTCTTCCGCCCGGAGATCGAGGGCAAGGAAAACATCCCCGCCACGGGGGCGCGCTGCTCGCCAGCAACCACCTGGCGGTGTCCGACTCGTTCTTCCTGCCGCTGATGCTCGACCGCCGGGTCACCTTCCCCGCCAAGATCGAGTACTTCACCGAGCCCGGCGTCAAGGGCCGCTTCAAGAAGTGGTTCTTCACCGGCGTCGGCCAGATCCCCATCGACCGCTCCGGCGCCTCCGCCGCCCAGGCCGCCCTCGACACCGGCGTCCGCCTGCTGCGCGAGGGCAACCTCATGGGCATCTACCCCGAGGGCACCCGCTCCCCGGACGGCCGCCTCTACCGCGGCAAGACCGGTGTCGCCCGCATCGCCCTGCAGGCGGGCGTCCCGGTGGTCCCGATCGCGATGTTCGGCACCGACAAGGCCAACCCCATCGGCTCGAAGATGTGGCGCCCCACCAAGATCCGCATCAAGGTCGGCAAGCCCTCGACTTCTCCCGCTACGCGGGCCTCGACGGCGACCGCTTCGTCGAACGCTCCATCACCGACGAGATCATGTACGCCCTCATGGAGCTCTCCGACCAGGAGTACGTCGACATCTACGCCGCGAAGGCCAAGGAGCAGCCCGCCCTGGCCGACCGCCTCCCCGAGGCAAAAGCGAGCTGACCTAGAGTCACCGGGTGCGTTATTTCTACGACACCGAATTCATCGAGGACGGAACGACCATCGACCTGGTGTCGATCGGTGTCGTCGACGAGCAGGGGCGGGAGTTCTACGCCGTCTCGACGGAGTTCAACCCGGACAAGGCGGGGCAGTGGGTGCGGGACAACGTCCTCGACAAGCTCCCCGCCCGCCGACCGCGCGTGGCGGGACCGGGCCGCCATCCGACGCGACCTGATGGCCTTCCTCACCGCGGGCAAGGGCCGGGTCGAGCTGTGGGCGTGGTTCGGCGCGTACGACCACGTCGCGCTCGGTCAGCTCTGGGGGCCATGCCCGCGCTGCCCCGGGAGCTGCCCCGCTTCACCCGCGAGCTGCGCCAGCGCTGGGAGGACGCGGGCAAGCCGACCCTCCCGTCGCCCCCGCCGACGCGCACGACGCGCTGGCCGACGCGCGGCACAACCTGGTGCGGTGGCGGGTCATCGAGGAGCACTGGCGCAAGCGCACCGGGCGGTGACCTTCCAAGCAGTGGACCCCTGGTTGCTATACCGATTCAGTGTTTGGCACGCTGTCCGTGACGGCTGTCACTGAATCGAACTTCGAGGGATTCCCCATGCGGGTCGGCGTGCTCACCGGTGGCGGTGACTGTCCTGGGCTGAACGCGGTCATCCGGGCTGTGGTGCGCAAGGGCATCGAGGCGCACGGCTGGGACGTCGTGGGCTTCCGGCACGGCTGGCGCGGGCCGATGGAGGGGATCAGCAGGCCCATCGGGCTCGACGACGTCGAGGACATCCTGACCAGGGGCGGCACGATCCTCGGGTCGTCGCGCACCAACCCCTACAAGGTCGACGGGGGCGTCGAGAAGATCAAGGCGGTGCTGGCCGACCAGGGCGTCGACGCGCTCATCGCGATCGGCGGCGAGGACACCCTCGGCGTCGCGAAGAAGCTGACCGACGACGGCGTCGGCGTCGTCGGCGTGCCGAAGACGATCGACAACGACCTCGGGGCCACCGACTACACCTTCGGCTTCGACACCGCGGTCCACATCGCCACCGAGTCGATCGACCGGCTGCGCACCACCGCCGAGTCGCACCACCGCGCGCTGGTGGTCGAGGTCATGGGCAGGCACGCGGGCTGGATCGCGCTGCACTCCGGCCTCGCGGGCGGCGCGAACGTGATCCTGGTGCCGGAGCGGCCGTTCAGCGTCGACAAGGTCGTCGAGTGGGTGACCCGCCGCTTCGAGCGCGAGTACGCCCCGATCATCGTCGTCGCCGAGGGCGCGCTGCCGGAGGGCGGCGACGAGGTGCTGCTGACCGGCGAGAAGGACGCGTTCGGCCACGTCCGCCTGGGCGGCATCGGCACCTGGCTGGCCGACGAGATCGCCAACCGCACCGGCAAGGAGTCCCGCGCGGTCGTGCTGGGCCACACCCAGCGCGGCGGCACCCCGACCGCCTACGACCGCGTCCTGGCGACCCGCTTCGGCCTGCACGCGGTGGACGCGGTCGCCGACGGCGACTTCGGCGTCATGGTCGCCCTGCGCGGCACCGACATCGTCCGGGTCAAGCTGGCCGAGGCGACCGCCGAGCTGAAGACCGTCCCGGTCGAGCGCTACGCCGAGGCCGAGGTCTTCTTCGGCTGAGGTGCCAGAACCTGCACGCGCGCCCGTCCCTGTGATCAACAAGGGGCGGGCGCACTAGGGTCTGCGGGCATGGAACTGCTCTGGGCGGGAGCGGACGCGCAGGCGCGGGCGCTGCGGGACGGGTCGGTGCGGGCCCCGGACCTCCTCGACGCGGTGCTCGACCGGCTGCACGCGGTCAACCCGAGGATCAACGCGTTCCGCCGCGTCTACGAATCCGCCCGCGAGGCCGCCGAGGCGGCACAGGACCGGATCGACGCGGGGGAGACGGGCCCGCTGCTGGGTGTCCCGATCGCGGTCAAGGACGACACCGACGTCGCGGGCGACGTGACCGCCGCCGGGGTCGACCGCAGTTCCCGGAGGCCGACGCCGACAGCGCCGCCGTGGCCCGGCTGCGCGCCGCGGGCGCGGTGGTGGTCGGCCGGACGCTCACCCCGGACCGCTGCCTGTGGCCGTTCACCGAGACCATGACCTACGGCGCCACCCGCAACCCGTGGCACCTCGACCACACCCCCGGCGGCTCGTCCGGCGGCAGCGCCGCGGCCATCGCGGCGGGGATCGTCGGCGCGGCGACGGGGTCGGACGGCGGCGGGTCGATCCGCATCCCGGCGACGGCGTCCGGGATCTTCGGCCTCAAGACCAGCCGCGGTCTCATCCCGCTGGCCCCGCGCGGCGAGGTCTGGCACGGGCTGTCCGGGCTCGGCGCGCTCGGCCGCGGGTGGCCGACGCCGCCGCGATGATCGACGTCCTCGCGGGCGAGGAGGGCTACCGGGCCGCCGTCGACACCCCGCCACCGCCGTTGCGGATCGCGCTGGTCTGGCGAACGCCGCTGGGCCGCCCGCCGATGGCCGCCGAGCACCGGCGCGCGGTCGCCGACACCGCCGACCGGCTCCGCGACCTCGGCCACCGGGTCACCGAGGCCGACCTGCCGCTGGGCGCGCGCCCGTGGCCCCAGTTCATGACCCGGTACCTGCGCGGCGTCGCCGACGACGTGGCCCGGCTGCCGCACCCGGAGTGGCTGGAGCCGCGCACGCGGCGCCTGGCGGGCGCGGGCGCCCGCGTCCCCGACCGGACGCTGGCGTGGGCGCGCACCGCCGAGGCCGGGCTGCACGCGCTGATGGTCGGCTTCTTCGCCGAGCACGACCTGATCCTGCAGCCGGGGTGGGTGCGCAGGCCGAGCCGCATCGGCCGGTACCACGGCAGCGGCATCGCCACGACGCTGGCCGCGGTCGGCACGCACATCCCGTACTTCCCGACGTGGAACGTCATGGGCTACCCGGTGGCCGCGGTGCCGGTCGGGTTCGACCAGGTCGGCATGCCGATCGGGGTGCAGCTCATCGGGCCGACCGGCAGCGAGCGGCTGCTGCTGTCGCTGTCCGGGCAGTACGAGCGCGCCCACCCGTGGACCGACCGGCGGCCCGCGCTGTGACCCTCCGGGGCCGGATGCTGCGCCGCTACGGCCCGGACGTCGAGCCCTGGCTGGACCGCCTGCCCGGCCTGCTCGACGACCTCGCCGCGCGGTGGGGCCTGGTGCTCGGCGAGCCGTTCGGCGGCGGCAACTCGGGCGCGACCCTCTGCGCGCTGCGCGATGGCGTGCCCGTGGTGCTCAAGGTGTTCCCCCGCAGGCCACGGTCGCGCGCGGGCAGACCGACGTGCTGCGCGCGTTCGCCCCGACCGGCCGGGTCCCGCGCGTGCTCGCCGCGGCGGACGGCGCGCTGCTGATGGAGCACGTCGACGGCGAAGCGGGCTGGCCCGACCCCGCCGGGTTCGCGGCCCTGCTCGCCGACCTCCACCGCGCCGAGCCCCTGCCCCGCCCCGACCTGCGCGCCGGGACGGCGGCGTTCCTCGACCGCGCCCGCCCGGAGGGGCCGGTCACCGCCGCCGACCTCGCCGCGGCGCGGTCCGCCTGCGCCGCGATGGCCGACCGCGTCGACCGGACCGTCCTGCTCCACGGCGACCTGCACGCCGATAACATCCTGGTGGGCGCGCGCACCGTGGTCATCGACCCGCACGGCACCCTCGGCGAGCCCGAGTTCGACGCGGTCGACTACGTCCTCGACGGACCGGGCATCGACGCCCGCCGCGACGCCCTGCTGGCCGTGTCGGACCTGCGCCCGGACCGCCTGGACGGCTGGTGCCGGGCGGTCGCCGCGGTGGTCGCGCTCGGCGCGGTCCGGCGGGGAAGCCGACCGACGAGCTGCTGGACTACGCCCGGAGCGCGCCGAGGTCGAGGTAGGCGGCGAACGTGCCCAGCCAGTGCTCGGCGGCGTACCCGTAGCCGAAGACGTACTGCAGACCCGCGGTGCGGTGGGCGTCGGCGGCCTCGCGGGCCAGGGCGGTCCAGCGGTGGCCCTCGGGCAGGGCGTCGGCGATGCCGCGCCAGCACCACGCGCGGGACAGGGCCAGGCCGGACAGGTGGGAGCCGTACGGGTCGGACGGGTCGTCCACCTCGACCGGGGTGCGCAGCACGGCCCAGCGCGGGGTGTCGAGGTCGGGGAGGAAGCCGTCCAGCCAGTCGGCGAAGGCGGCGGGCTCGCGGACGCGGCGGAGCAGGTCGGCCTCGACGAGGGCGGGGAGAGGAAGTCGGCGGCGCTGGGCTCGAAGCCGCCGTAGCCGCGGTCGGCGCCGAAGAAGCGCTCGGCGGTGTCGGCGCAGGCATCGGCCAGTTCGGGGTCGCCGGTCGCGCGGGCGGCGTCGATGCCCAATCCGAGCGCGAAGGCGGTGTTGGTGTGCGTGCCGACCCGCACCGGCAGGCGGGCGGCCTTGAGCCAGTCGAGCCAGCGGGAGCGGACGACGTCGACCAGCGGCTCCAGCGCCGCCGACCAGGCGGCGCCGCCCGGCCACGCGCGCAGCTCGGCGGCCAACAGGAGCAGCCACGCCCAGCCGTAGGCGCGCTCCCAGTAGGCGCCTTCCGGAGTGGCGAAGAACGCCGCCTCGGTGCGCGCGCCCTCCAAGGTGACGAGCTCGTCCAGCGCGGCCCGGGCGTCGTCCTCCCCGGGCAGGCCGGGTAAGACGCGCAGCAGCCGGACGGCGAGCCAGGTCTGGTGGACGCACGAGTGCCAGTCGTAGGACCCGGCGAACACGGGGTGCAGCTCGCGCTGGGTCTTGAGGTCGTCCGCGGACCGGATCAGGTGCGTCCAGTGCACCGGGTAGTCCCTGCGGATGTTGGCGACGGCGGTGGCGAGGAGTCGTTCGGCGGTGGCCGAATCCAGGTCCGGGGTCACCTCGGGCATGATTCCGCCCGCGAGTCGGCCTCGACCAGGGCCGTACCACCCTGCAAGCACCGGCGTCCACCCCGTGGGACGGGTGTCCCGGTGTGCGGGCGCGCGCGCCGACCTCCTACTCTGGACGGCGTGAACTGGACCGTGGACGTGCCGGTGGACACGCTTCCCGAGCTCCCACCGCTCCCGCCGACCCTGCGAGCCCGCCTCGACGACGCGCTGGCCCGCCCGGCCGCGCAGCAACCGGAGTGGCCCGACGCCGAGCAGGTGCGCCAGGTGCGCACCGTGCTCGAGAGCGTGCCGCCCATCACCGTGCCCGCCGAGATCGACCGCCTGCAGCGGCGGCTGGCCGAGGTCGCCCAGGGCCGGGCGTTCCTCCTGCAGGGCGGTGACTGCGCGGAGACGTTCGCCGACAACACCGAGCCGCACATCCGCGGCAACATCCGCACGCTGCTGCAGATGGCCGTCGTCCTCACCTACGGCGCCAGCCTGCCGGTGGTGAAGGTGGGCCGCATCGCGGGGCAGTACGCCAAGCCGCGCTCGGCGGGCACCGACGCGCTCGGGCTGCCGGTGTACCGGGGCGACATCGTCAACTCCCTGGTCGCCACCCCCGAGGCCCGGGTCCCCGACCCGTCCCGCATGGTCCGCGCGTACGCCAACGCCAGCGCCGCCATGAACCTGGTCCGCGCGCTGACCGGCGCGGGCATGGCCGACCTGGCCCTGGTGCACGACTGGAACCGCGACTTCGTCCGCACCTCGCCCGCGGGCGAGCGGTACGAGGCCCTGGCCACCGAGATCGACCGCGGCCTGCGCTTCATGCGCGCCTGCGGCGTCGAGGACACCTCGCTGCACACCGCCGAGGTGTACGCCTCCCACGAGGCCCTGCTGCTCGACTACGAGCGCGCGATGCTCCGCCTCGACACCTCCGGCGAGGACTCGAAGCTCTACGACCTGTCCTCGCACTTCCTGTGGATCGGCGAGCGCACCCGCGCCCTCGACGGCGCCCACATCGCCTTCGCCGAGCTGCTGTCCAACCCGATCGGCCTCAAGATCGGCCCGACGACGACGCCGGAACTGGCCGTCGAGTACGTCGAGCGCCTCGACCCGCGCAACCAGCCGGGCAGGCTCACGCTGATCAGCCGCATGGGCAACAGCAAGGTCCGCGACGTCCTCCCGGCGATCGTCGAGAAGGTCACCGCCTCCGGCCACCAGGTCATCTGGCAGTGCGACCCGATGCACGGCAACACCCACGAGTCGTCGACGGGCTACAAGACCCGCCACTTCGACCGCATCGTCGACGAGGTCCAGGGCTTCTTCGAGGTCCACCGCCGCCTCGGCACCCACCCCGGCGGCATCCACGTCGAACTCACCGGCGAGGACGTCACCGAGTGCCTCGGCGGCGCCCAGGAGATCTCCGACGCGGACCTCGCGGGCCGCTACGAGACCGCCTGCGACCCGCGCCTGAACACCCAGCAGTCCCTGGAACTGGCCTTCCTGGTCGCGGAGATGCTCCGCTCCTGACCCGTCCCGCCGCCGCCCCCGCACACCCCTCCAGGTGCGGGGGCGGCGGTGTCTGCGGACTCACCCGCAGCGTTCGTGGAGTTCCACCGCCGACTTGGCGATGGCGGTGGCCAGGAGGTCGACGTCGGGGGCGGTGGCGGCGTCGGCGTTGATGCCGATGTGGACGCCGTCGCGGTACGGGGAGACGGCGATGCCGACGGGGTGGCCCGCGGCCAGGGGACCACCGGGTAGACGGCCTGGAGGGCGGCGCCGTCGACCGCCAGGGGGAGCGGGGAAACGGGACCGTCGTGATCACCGTGTCGAACAGCAGCGGGGCGCTGCGGGCGGCGAGGCCGGTGCCGAGGCGGTGGAGCGCGGCGGGGATCCGGGACGCCAGCAGCGGGAGGGCGCCCGCGCCGCGGGTCGGGCCCGCGGCCTTGCACGCGTCCATCGACGCGCGGACCTGGTGGAGGCGGGTCAGGGGGTCGGCGACGTCGACCGGGAGGTCGCAGAGGTAGCCGGAGAGCTGGTTGCCGCCGGAGCCGCCCCGGGAGCGGGTGTTCACCGGGACCAGGGCGCGCATCGGGGCGACGCGGCGGTCGGTGTCGGTGAGCCAGGCGCGCAGGCCGCCGGTGAGGACGGCGAGGACGACGTCGTTGACCGTGCCGCCGTGCGACCGGCGGATGTGGCGGAGGTCCCCGGTGTCCAGGCGGACCATGCCGAAGCGCCTGCCCGCTGAGCCCGGCGCGGCCAGCGGCGCCGACCACGGGGCGCGGACCGCGCGCAGCACGTCGACGGCGATGTCCACTGTGGAGCGCAGGTCGACGCCGCCGCCCGGGGCGGGTTCCTCGGCGGGCGCGGTCAGGCCGTCGAACAGGCCCGCGGCGATGGCGAGGGCGCCCGCGCCGTCGGCGAGGGCGTGGTGGAGCTTGAGGAGCACCGCGAAGTCGCCGCCGGGCAGGCCGGTGAGCACGTGCAGCTCCCACGGCGGCTTGCGCAGGTCCAGCGGCTTGGCCTGCCACGCCCCGACGTACGCGGGCAGCAGGTCGCCCGGCAGGCGGAAGACGCGGACGTGGTCGGCGGCGTCGAACCCCGGGGCGGGCGCCCACGACGCGCCGCCGAGCAGCGAGGTCCGGACGACCGACCGCAGCCGCGGATCGCCGCGGCCCGGGACGCGAGCAGGCGGCCGAGCGCCGCGCCGTCCACAGTGGAAGCGGGCCGGAACACGCCCACCGCGCCGAGGTGCATGGGCGTGCCCGGGCGCTCCATGCACAGGAACGCCACGTCCAGGTTGGTCAGGGGTGCCATCAGCCCACGACACCAAACCGATGTGACACCTGGGTTACCCGGAGGGGACGTCTCACCCGGACGAGTTCGTCACAGCTCAGAACGCGAACACCTGCACCTTGCCCCCGGGCTCGACGCGGCTGCCCGCGCCCGGCCCCTGCGTGATCACCCGGCCGTTCGGGTTGGAGAACGGCTGCAGCTCCAGCGCGAGCCCGACCTCGGCCAGCTTCGCCTGCGCCTCGGGCACCGTCAGCCCACCCAGGTCGGGCACGGTGACCGCCGACGAGAGCACCACGGTGACCTGCTTGTTCCCGTCCGCCGGGATCGTCGTCTGGGCGGGCGGGTCGGTCCGGATGACGCGGCCGCCCTCGACGTCCGGGGAGAACTCCGCCGCCCCCTCGACGGGCTGGAAGCCCGCGTCGGTCAGCGCCTTGAACGCCTCGTCGCGGGTCTGGCCGCGCACGTCCGGGACCGGCTTGGGCGCGGGTCCCTTGCTGAGCACGATCACCACGCGCGTGCCGATGTCGAGCGCCGTCCCCGGGCGGTTCCAGCCGCACGACCATCCCGGCCGGGATCTGTTCGTCGTGGACGTTCACCGCGTCGTCGCGCTGCGGCTGGAGGCCGTTCTCCCGGATCGCCGACTCCGCGGCCACCGGGTCGGAGCCCGCCCGCACGTCCGGCACGACCGGCCTGCCCGCCGACACCACCAGCGTGACCGGGTCGCCGCGCAGCAGCTCCGCGCCGCTGCCCGGGTCGGTGCTGATGACCACGCCCTGCGGGATCGTGTTGTGCCGCTCGCGCTTCACCGACGGCGTCAGCCCGGCCTGGCGCACCGACGCCTCCGCCGCCGCGACCTCCTGGCCGGACAGCGTCGGGACGACCGCGTAGCGGCCCGCGGTGAACCACCAGGTCAGCCCGCCCGCGAGGGCGAGCACCAGCACGCCCGCGATGGCCAGCAGCACGTACCGGCGGGTGTTCGACCGCGGGGCGGCGGCGGACCGGGCTGCGGGACCGGCTGCGGACCGGTCGGCGGGGGCGGCTGCGCGGACTCGATGACCTTCTCCAGGTCCGAGCGCAGCATCGCCCGGGTGCCCTGCGGACCGGCCGCGCTGAACCCCGGCGTGGGCCGCATCACGGTCGCCTGGGCGATGCCCGCCGCGGCGAGCGCGCCCGTGCTCACCCGCACCGTCGCCTCGGGGTCGTCGACGGGCGTGATGCCCCGCTCGGTGGGCTGGTCGACGGTGACCGTGCGGTCCTCGTCCGCCTCCGCGACCTCGGCGGCGGGCTCGGGCGACGGCTCGGGCAGGGGCAGCTCGACCGGCTCGGGCAGCGGCTGCGGCGTCGGCACCGGGATGCGCATCCTGGGCAGCGCCGCCGCCGTGCGCACCTGCTGCAGGTCGGCGAGGAACGCCGCGCCGTCCGCGGGCCGGGCCTCGGGGTCGCGGCGGGTCGCGCGCAGCACCAGCTCGTCGAGGGCGGGCGGCAGGCCCGGGTCACCGCGCTCGGCGGCGGGACGTCGTCGTTGGCGTGCCGGTACGCGACCGACAGCGGGTTGTCCCCGACGTACGGCGGCGCGCCCGTCAGCATCTCGTACAGCAGGATGCCCGCCGAGTACACGTCGCCGCGCGGCGCCGCGTTGCCGGTGGTCACCTGCTCCGGCGACAGGTAGGACACGGTGCCGAGGATCACGCTGCTCTTGGTCGTCCCCGGGCTCGACAGCGCCCGGACCAGGCCGAAGTCGGCGACCTTGACCACGCCGTTCGCGCCGATCAGCACGTTCTCCGGCTTCACGTCGCGGTGCACCAGGTCCGCGGCGTGCGCGGCGGCCAGCGCGGCCAGCACCGGCTCCAGGATCGACACCGCCAGCGGCGGCGGCAGCGCGCCGCGCTCGGTGAGCAGGTCGCGCAGCGTGCCGCCGTCGACCAGCTCCATCACCAGGTACACGTGGTCGCCGTCGAGGCCCTGGTCGTGCACCGCGACGACGTTGGGGTGGTGGATGCGGGCCGCCGAGCGGGCCTCGCGCTCGAAGCGCTCCACGAAGCTGGCGTCGGAAGCGAACCTCGGGTCCATCACCTTGATGGCCACGGGCCGGTCGAGGCGGGTGTCCACGCCCCGGTAGACCGCCGACATGCCCCCGCGCGCCAGCGGAGCGTCGACTCGGTAGCGCTGCTCCAGCAGCGCACCGATCAGACCCGTCTCCCGCACAGTCGTCGATCGTACGGAGGTCCCCGCCCCCGGGTGGGCGGAGCCCGCGATTTCACCCCGGCCTCACGAGCGCAGCGTGCCCGGGCGTGTCTTGTGGCACAGTGGACAACCGTGAGTTCGATTCCCGCCGCCGCCGACGTGCTCGACCCCGAGGTGGAAGTCCTCCCGCTGCCGGACGTCGCCGCCCGCCTCGACCAGCCGATCACCCGGGTGCACCAGGCGCTGCGCGACTACCACCTGCTGGCGCTGCGCCGCAAAGGCGTGCTCATGGTGCCCGCCGACTTCCTCGTCGACGCCGAGGTGGTGAAGGGCCTGCCGGGCACCATCACGCTGCTGCACGACGCCGGGTTCAAGCCCGACGAGATGCTGCGCTGGCTGTTCACCGCCGACGAGTCGCTGCCCGGTCGCCCGATCGACGCGCTGCGCGACAACCGCGGTCGCGAGGTCAAGCGCCGGGCGCAGGCACTGGCCTTCTGACCCGCGCGGCCAGCACCCGGGCCAGCCCGGGACCCGCCACCGCGAGCCGCCGCCGCACCGGCACCACGGCGCGGCGGGTCAGCACGTCGTGGTCGGCGCGCTCGATCTCGTCGAGGATGCCCGCGTACAGCCGCGCCGCCGTCGCCACGCACGGCCGCGCGACCGGGTCCAGCAGCCCGATCCCGGGGACCGCGGCCCGGTACACCGCGCGCGTGTGCGCCACCAGGTGCGCGATCGCCCGCCGCACCGACCGGTCCCCGCCGACGGCGCGGGTCGCGAGCAGCCGCTCCCGGTCGACGCCGAACGCGGCCAGGTGGTCGGCGGGCAGGTAGAGGCGACCCCGGTCGAGGTCCTCGCCGACGTCGCGGAGGAAGTTGGTGAGCTGGAACGCCTCGCCCAGCGCCGCCGCCGCGGGCTCGGCGTCCGCGCGCGGGCCGACGGTGCCCAGCACGGGCAGCATCATCAGGCCGATCACGCTGGCCGAGCCGTGCGTGTACTCGGCGAGCGCGTCGAGGTCCGGGTAGTCGGTGACGGTCAGGTCCATGCGCATCGACTTGAGGAACGTCCCGAACAGGCCGGGGTCGATCCCGTACCGGCGCACGGTGTCGGCCAGGGCGACCAGCACCGGGTGCCCGCCGTCGCCGCGCAGCGCGGTCGCGAGGTCGTCCTCCAGGGCCGCCAGCGCCGCCGCCGGGTCCGGCCCGGGGTCGTCGACGACCTCGTCGGCCAGCCGGGCGAACCCGTACAGCGCGTGCACCGCGGGCCGCCGCCTAGGCGGGAGGAGCCGGGTGGCGAGGTAGTAGGTGCGCCCGTGCTCGGCGTTGATGAGGCGGCAGGCCCGGTAGGCCGCGGCCAGGTCGGCGTCAGGCATCGCGCCGGCATCCTCGCACAAAGGCCCGTGAGGACCTTTGCGCGTGTGTCAGCGCTTACAGCCCGCCCATTGGCCCGTCGGGCACTCGGAGGCGACCAGCTTGCCCAGCAGCCCGTACGCGGCGACCGCGTCGTCGGCCCCGGTGACGAGGTCCACGTCGCACAGCGCGCCGGTCGCGGCCAGGCACGCGGAGATCTGCTGCGCCGCGTGCGCCTGCCACGTCTCGCCCGCGGCGACCCCGTACTTCCACACCTTCTCCGCGCCGTAGGCGATCGCGTAGACGACGTGGCTGCCCTCGGCCTTGTCCGACAGCGCCGCGGGCGCGATCGTGGCGCGCTCGCGCAGCGCCTTGACGTCGGGCGCGTCGGCCAGGACCAGGGTCGTCCACTCGACGCTGTACGGGTGGTTGCCCGCCACGGAGTTCGCCCGCTGGTAGAACGACTTCCACTCCTGGTTGTCCAGCGTGCACCGGGCCTCGCCCTGCTTGCCCGGCGCGACCGGCCCGGCCTTGGTGTCGCACACGCCCAGCGGCGCGCCGTCGCCCTGCCAGGTGCCGCGCACGGACACCGTCACCGCGAGCTTGCTGGAGTTGGTGAACCGCACGACGATCGAGCAGCTCCCCGCGCCGCACTTGTCGAAGTTGTGCTCGCCCTCGGTCACCGTCGTCATGACGTCGATCGGCGCGGACAGCGCGTCGGCGCTCTTGGCGATGTCGGCGTAGAGCGCGGTCAGGTCGGCGGAGGCGTCGCTGACCTCGACGACGACGTCGCGGGCGCTGGTCGTGTCGGAGCGGCCCAGCTTCTCGGCCTCCACCTTGAGCACCCCGTGCGGCGCCTCGGCGGCGAGGTAGACCGTGCCGCCCTCGGTGGTGAGCTTGACCGCGTCGACCGACCCGACCTTCGCGGTCTCGGCGTCGGCCAGCGGGCCGGTGCCCGCCCGCTCGGCGCCGCGGGCGAGCTGGCTGCTCAGCGCCTCCGGGCCGAAGATCCCGCCGAACTCCAGGCCGAGCAGCCCGCTGGGCGTCTGCACCCAGCGGCCCGCGACCGCCTCGGCGCGGCCGGTGCCGCCGACCCCGCCGATGCCGTCCCAGAACTCCGCGCCGCCCTTGAGGTAGATCGTGTCGTTGAGCACCAGCACGTCGGCGCGCTCGCCGTCGACGGTCAGCGTGCCGCGCACCTCGCCGGTGCGCACCGCGGTCAGGTCGAACTCGAGGTCCGACCCGGACGCGGACATCGTGCCCTTGTAGTGCACGGCGCCGGACTCGGCGAGGTCCAGCAGCGCCTGCGTGGCCGCCTGCTCGGCGGAGGTCGGCGCGACCGGCGCCGCCCGCGGCGCGCCCTGCGTGGTCGACGTGCAGGCGGCCAGCGCGGCCCCGAGGGCGAGCACCGCCCCGGCTCGCCGCAGTCCCGGCCGTCCCCGCATCCGCATCGCCGCTCCTAGCTCCGCCGTTCTCCGCGCCCAGGCATTATGGCCGCCGCGCGCGGCTGGAGCGCGCCCGCGGACTCACATTCCGCCGACGGATGCCCCTCGGCGGCGCAGCCCGCCCGCCTGCCCGGCCGCCGCGGTGATCCGCTGGGCCGCCAGTCTGCCCGACACCACCACCGGCGGGATGCCGACGCCCGGCGTCGTGCCGCTGCCCGCGAGCACCACGTTGTCCGCCCCCGGCACCAGGTTGCGCGGCCGGAACGGGCCGGTCTGGGCGAAGGTGTGCGCGACGGAGAACGGCGTGCCCTCGGCGAGCCCGGCCGCCGCCCAGTCCGCCGGGGTGACCAGCCGCAGGTCGGTCGTGTCGACGCCGAACCCGGCGAGGCCGCGCCGGTCCAGCTCGCGGGCCAGCTCGTCGCGGTAGATCGGCCCGACCCGGCGCCAGTCGACCGGGCCGACGGCCAGGTTCGGGCACGGCGCGAGCACCGACACCAGCTCCCGGCCCGCGGGCGCGAGCCCCGGCGCGGTCGCGGTGGGCCGGGTGACCAGCAGCGACGGGTCGCTCATCAGCCTGCCGCGGCGGGTGATCTCGGCGAACGTCCGCTCCCACTCGCCGCCGAAGAAGATCGTGTGGTGGCCCAGCTCCGGCCAGGTGCGCGGCGAGCTGGTGTGCAGCACGACCGCCGACGGCGAGTACCGCAGCCGCAGCGGCCTGCGCGGGGTGATGCCCAGCAGCCGGTAGCTCGCGGGCAGGTCCGGGGTGAGCACGACCGCGTCGCACGGGACGCGCTCGCCCGCGGTCGTGCGGACCGCGCGGACCCGGCTGCCGACGCGCTCCAGCCAGGCCGCCGACGTGCCGTAGCGGAACTGGACGCCCGCGCGCCCGGCCGCGGCGGCCATCGTCTCGGCGACCGCGCCCATGCCCGCGCGCGGGTAGTACACGCCCGCGACGGTGTCCATGTAGGCGATCACCGCGTACGCGGCCAGCGCGCGGCTCGGCGCGACGCCCGCGTAGAGGGACTGGAAGGAGAAGACCCGGCGCAGCCGCTCGTCGCCGAGGTGCCGGGCGACGGCGGGGCCGAGCCTGCCGAACCCGCCGAGCGCGGCCAGCCGGGCCAGCTCCGGGCGGGCCAGGTCGAGCGGGGAGTCGAAGTTGGACCCGATGAACCGGTCGCGCTGCACCCGGTACAGCTCGGTCAGCCACGCCCGCAGGCTCCGGTAGCCCGCCGCCTCGCGCGGACCGGCCACGCGGCGCACCTCGGCCTCCATCGCGGCGGCGTCGGTGTGCACGGCGATCGTGCTGCCGTCGGCGAAGTGCGCGCGGTAGGCGGGGTCCAGGCGCACGAGGTCCAGCTCGGAGATCGAGGCGCCCACGGCGGACAGCGCCTCGTCGATCAGCTCGGGCATGGTCAGCACGGTCGCGCCGGTGTCGACGCGGTGCCCGGCGATGGTCTCGGTCCCGGCCCGCCCGCCGGGGGCGTCGCCCGCCTCCAGGACGGTGACCTGGCGGCCCGCGCCCGCCAGGTGCAGCGCGGCGGACAGCCCGGCCAGGCCCGCGCCGACGACCACGACGTGGTCGGTCCGCCCGATGACGGTGCGCATGTCAGCGCGTCCTGCGGCCCGCGGCGACGGCGAGGTCGGCCAGCACCCGGTCGGCGGGCGCGGCGAGGTCGGCGCGGAGCAGCGCGGCCAGCGCGGCCTCGGTGAGCGCGTCGATGCGCCGCTCCACCTCGGCCACCGCGCCCACCTCGACCAGCACCTGCCGGACGTCGGAGAGGGTCTGCTCGGTCAGGTCGTCGTCGCCGAGCGCGGAGCGCAGCAGCTCCGCCTTGACCGGGTCGGCGGCCATGCCGATCGACATCAGCAGCGTGCGCTTGCCCTCGCGGAGGTCGTCGCCCGCGGGCTTGCCGGTCTCGGCGGTGTCGCCGTACATGCCGAGCAGGTCGTCGCGGAGCTGGAAGGCCAGGCCGATGTCGGCGCCGAACTCGCGCAGCGCGGCCACCGTCGGCGCGGGCGCCCCCGCCAGCGCCGCGCCCAGGTGCAGGGGCCGCTCGACGGTGTACGCGGCGGTCTTCATCCGGGCGACGCTCAGCGCGGTCGCCTCGGTCTCGTCGCCCTTGGCCTGGGTGAGCACGTCGAGGTACTGGCCCGCGAGCATCTCCGCGCGCATCGCCTGCCACGGCGGCAGCGCCGCGGCCAGCCGCCCGGCGTCGAGGCCGGAGGTGGCGAACATGTCGTCGGCCCACGCCAGGGCCAGGTCGCCCAGCAGGATCGCGGCGGCGGCGCCGAACCGGTCCGGCTCGCCCAGCCAGCCCTGCTCGCGGTGGCGGGCGGCGAACTCGACGTGCACGGTCGGCTTGCCGCGGCGCATCGCGGAGGCGTCCATGAGGTCGTCGTGGACCAGGGCGCACGCCTGGATCAGCTCCAGCGCGCTCACCCCGCGCAGCACCGCGCGCGCGTCCGGGCCGTCGCCCGACCCGCCCGAGCCGCGCCAGCCCCACCAGGCGAACGTCGGCCGGATGCGCTTGCCGCCGCCGAGCACGAACCCGGACAGCGAGGCCACCGCCGACCCGAACGACGGCGCCGCCTCGGCCATGTCGGCGTGCCGGGACGCCAGGTAGTCGGTCAGCGCCCGCTCGACGTGGGCGGCCACCGCCTCGTCGATGGGGGCCTGCGGCGGGGGTCGGAGCGCCTGGTGCACACCGCTATCGTCCGCTGTGGCGGCGCACACCGCCGCGTCGGGGTGCGTTGTTCCGGTCCGTGGACTCCGCCGTCCACGAGATGGGCGGGGGTCCGAGGGCTGGATACGCTTTATGCCATGACGACGGTGGTGGAGCGCATCAAGACAGGCCGTCCGGTCTTCTCCGTCGAGTTCATGCCGCCGCGCGACGAGGCCGACGAGCAGCGCCTCTGGCAGGCGATCCGCGAACTCGAGGGGCTGGACCCGGCGTTCGTCTCGGTGACCTACGGCGCGGGCGGCTCCAGCCGCGACCGCACCCTGCGCACCACCGGCAGGCTCGCCCGCGAGACCGACCTGTGCTCGATGGCGCACCTCACCGCCGTCAACCACTCCGTCGCCGAACTGCGCAACGTCATCGGCTGGTTCGCCGAGCAGGGCATCCGCAACGTCCTCGCGCTGCGCGGCGACCCGCCGGGCGACGTCATGGGGGAGTGGGTCCAGCACCCGCAGGGCCTCGCCTACGCCGAGGACCTCGTCCGGCTGGTCCGCGACCTCGGCGACTTCTGCGTCGGCGTGGCCGCCTTCCCCTACGGCCACCCGCGCTCCGCCGACCTGGACAGCGACACCGACCACCTGGTCCGCAAGCTCGCCGCGGGCGCGGACTTCGCCATCGCCCAGCTGTTCTTCGAGCCCGAGGACTTCCTGCGGCTGCGCGACCGGGTCGCCGCCCGCGGCTGCACCGCCGCGATCCTGCCCGGCGTCATGCCGATGACCACCCCGAAGGTGCTCGCCAAGACCGTCGAGCTGTCCGGGGCCGACGTGCCCGCCCGCATCGCCGCCCGCCTCGACCCGCTGGTCGACGACGCCAAGGCGTTCCGCGCGGAGGGCATCGACCTGGTCACCGAGACCTGCGAGCGGCTGCTCGCCGAGGGCGTGGACGTGCTGCACTTCTACACGTTCAACCGCTCCAAGGCGACGCGCGAGGTGGTCGCCCGGCTGGGGCTGGTGCCCGCCCGCGCCTAGTGGTGCTCGACCCGCGGCCTGCGCTCGCGGCGGTGCGTCACCAGCGCCAGCACCAGGACCAGCAGGGCGACGCCGACCGCGGCCGCGCCGACGATGGTCACCCACTTCGTCCACGACACGCCGGACTGGTCGGTGTACTCGATCGTGGCGAGGAACTCGGTCACCGCGCCCGGCTTGGGCGCCCAGCTCACCGTGCCCGCGTCGTTGACCCCGTTGGTCTGGATCACCGTGCCCGGGAAGGCGACCTTGAGCTGCACGTCGGCCCGCTCGGCGGGCAGCTCGCTCAGGTCGGCCGAGCCCGCCATGGTGACCAGGTTGCCCGCGCGGCGGAAGCTCAGCCGGTACTGCCCGCCCGGCGTGAGGGTCTGGGTCAGCAGGCTGACCTCGGCGAACGTCAGGTCCTGGAAGGTGACCGTGTTCCCGATGTACCCGTCCGCGGTGTAGGGGGTGGTCTTGACCTTCGACGCCAGCTCCGGCGGGACGGTCAGCTCCGGGCCCTTGTCCTCCTTGCGCAGCAGCAGCGACGCCACGACCAGCTGGCCGGAGACGGTGTCCCGGTCCGACAGCGCCAGCGCGGCCTGCACGCGCACGCACCCCGAGAGCGCGAGCGCGGCCACGACCGCCAGCACGGCGAGGGCGGTCTGCCTGCGGAAACGGGTCTGCGGGACGGAGTCGCGGAACTGCACGCGGCCATCCTGCCGTACGCGGCGGAGCCGGGTGCCGCCGGACGGTAATCCGGTCCCGTGGTCCGCTGACCGGGCGGTAGCGTGCGGAGCATGGCGTCCCCACATGACGGTGTGCACAAGATCAGCGATTCCTACGTCGACGACCTCGCCGCGCTCGATCCCATCCTGGCCACGTACGAGGGCATCGTCGGCTACGACGACAAGATGCCCGACTTCTCGCCCGACGGCGTCGCCGCGCGGGCCGAGCTGGCGCGGCGCGCCCTGGCCGCGGTCCGCGCGGCCGAGCCGCAGGACAAGTCCGAGGCGGACGCCAAGGCCGTGTTCCTGGAGCGGGTGGGCGTGGAGACCGACCTGCACGCCGCCGGTGAGCTGACCGCCGAGCTGAACGTCATCTCGTCGCCGCCGCAGAACATCCGGCAGGTGTTCGACCTCATGGCCACCGACACCGCCGACGACTGGGCGGTCATGGCCAAGCGCCTCAACGCCGTCCCCGACGCGCTCGCGGGCTACCGCGCCGCGCTGCTCGCCGCGGCCGGGGCGGGCAACGCGCCCGCGGTCCGCCAGGTCGTCAAGACCGCCGAGCAGTGCCGCACCGCCGCCAACGGCCACTTCACCACCCTCGTCGCGGGCGCCGCGGAGGTCGCCGACGCCGCGCTGCGCGCCGACCTCGACGCCGCCGCCCGGGCGCGGGCGCGGCCTACGGCGAACTCGCCGACTTCCTGACCGGCGAGCTGGCCCCCGCGCCCAGACCGACGACGCGGTCGGGGAGGAGCGCTACCGGCTCTGGTCGGCCAACTTCCTCGGCGCGAAGATCGACCTGCACGAGGCCTACGAGTGGGGCTGGGCCGAGTTCACCCGCGTGGAGACCGAGATCAAGCAGGTCGCCGAGCGGATCGCCCCGGGCGCGGGCATCGCGGGCGCCGCCGCGGCGCTCGACGCCGACCCGCGCTACCAGATCCGCGGTCAGCAGGCCTTCCAGGACTGGATGCAGGGCCTGTCCGACCAGGCGCTGGCCGACCTGCGCGGCGTGCACTTCGAGATCCCGGACGCCCTCATGGCGCTGGAGTGCCTGATCGCCCCGCCCGGCGGCGTCGTCGGCGCGTACTACACCGGCCCCACCGAGGACTTCAGCCGCCCGGGCCGCATGTGGTGGTCGGTGCCCGACGGCAAGACCGACTACACCACCTGGCGCGAGGCCACGACCGTCTACCACGAGGGCGTTCCCGGCCACCACCTGCAGATCGCGACGTCGGTCTACCAGGGCAGCACGCTCAACCGCTTCCAGCGCTCGCTGGCCTGGGTGTCCGGCCACGGCGAGGGCTGGGCCCTCTACGCCGAGCGCCTGATGCGCGAGTTCGGCTACCTCGACGACGACGGCTTCCTGCTGGGCATGCTCGACGCCCACCTGTTCCGCTCCGCCCGCGTCGTCATCGACCTCGGCGTGCACCTGGGCCTGGAGATCCCGCGCGGCACCGGCTTCCACGAGGGCGAGCGCTGGAACGCCGACCTGGCGCTGGAGTTCCTCCGCACCCGCACCATCACCGACCCGGACTGCATCGCCGACGAGGTCGACCGCTACCTCGGCTGGCCCGGGCAGGCGCCCGCGTACAAGCTCGGCGAGCGGCTGTGGCTGGCCGCCCGCGACGAGGTCAAGGCCCGCAAGGGCGCCGACTTCGACCTCAAGGAGTTCCACCAGCGCGCCCTCGAGATGGGCGGCATGGGCCTGGACACCCTCCGCGAGCGCCTAGCCGGCTTCTAGCGGCAACTGCCTGCCGAGGACCCCGAACGGGCGCGGGTCGCCCGCGAAGCGGTAGTGCCGCAGGACGTCGGCGAAGCCGAGCCTGCGGTACAGCCGCCACGCCCGGGAGGGGCCCTCGGGGGTGGACAGCAGCACGTGCGCGCTGGGCACGCCGTCGACCAGGCGGGTCACCAGCTCCGCGCCCGCGCCGTGGCCCTGGCTCTCCGGGCGCACGTGCAGCTCGGTCAGCTCGAAGTAGTCGGCCATCCACAGGTCGGCGACGGCGGCCCCGCGCTGCTCGGTCACCCCGCGGCGCACCTGCTCGTGCCACCACTGGCCGGGCGCGCCGCGGTAGCCGTAGGCGATGCCCGCCATCTTGTCCTGGTCGTCGAGCGCGGCGACGCACCGCCAGCCCTCGCGCATCATGTGCGCCAGCCACATCGGCGCGCGCTGCTCGGCGGTGCCCTGGGGGTAGCGCATCGCGGTGACGTAGAGGTCGAGGGCCTCGCGCAGCCGCGCGCGCAGCTCGTCGACGCTCAGCTCGACGAACCGTTGCACGTGGGGGGACGGGGCGGCGGTCACGGAATGGGATCATCCTCCCCGGCCGCGACCTCCGCAGCGGTGCCCCCGGTGAGGGTCACCAGATCGGCGTAGGTCGTGGGGAACAGCGACTTGGGGTGCCCGGCCGCCGCCCACACCACCGGGTGCGCCGCCAGCGCGGTGTCGACCAGCGTCTCCACCGGCGCGGGGTGCCCGATCGGCCCGACCCCGCCGATGGCGTGCCCGGTGTGCGCGCGCACGAACGCGGGCTCCGCCCGGCCGACGGCGTCCGCGCCGGTCAGGGCGGCCAGCTTCGCCGGGTCGGCGCGGTGCGCGCCCGAGGTGAGCACCAGCAGCGGCTCCCGCTTCCCGCCGCGCTCGGCGGCGAACACCAGGCTGTTGGCGATCGCGCCGACCGCGACGCCCAGCGCCGCCGCCGCGGCGGCGGCCGTGCGCACGTCGTCGTCGAGGACGCGGATGCCGTCCGCGGCCGCGGCCATGCCCCTCGCCCGCAGCTCCGCCGCGATCGTCCGCACGGCGGGGTGGTCGTGTGTGGTCACTGCTCCATCACATCACCCCCGGTAGCGCCCGGTTGATACGGGCCCCTTCCTGCGGTTACGGTGGTAGAGTCGAACACGCGTTCGATAAGTGGGACCGGTGGCGGGGCGGGGGAAGCGCCGCGTCACCGGTCCCCCGCCGGCTCCCCTCGGCGGCCCACCCGCGGTCCAGTCGAGGAGAGGAGTCCCCACCATGACCAGCACCTTGGACTTCCCCGTCACCCCGGCCGTGCCGCCCACCGCGGTGGCCCTGCTGCGCCAAGCCGAGCAGGGTCTCGTCGAAGCCGCCCGCCAGTCCCACCCCGCCTACCGCTTCGCCGACGCCTACCTGTCCGCCCTGCGCGCCGCCGCGGCCCTGCTCGCCGTCCGCGGCCGCCCGCACCGCGGCCGCGCGAAGCCCACCAGCGTGTGGACGCTGCTGTCGTCGGTCGCCCCGGAGCTGCGCGAGTGGTCGGCGTTCTTCGCCTCCTGCTCCGGCACCCGCGCCGCCGTCCAGGCGGGCCTGGTCGACCGCGTCGGCCCGCGCGCCGCCGACGACCTGGCCCGGCAGGCCGGGCTGTTCGTCGCGCTCGTGCACCGCGCCGTCCACGGCTCCCGGCGGTGACCCGGGCACTCACCCAGGACGACCTGCTCGACGTGGTGGAACGGGAGGGCACCCGCGCGGCCGCGGCCGCCGAGGGCGCCGACCACGACCGCCCCGTCCCCGGCTGCCCCGGCCTCACCGTCGGGGAAACCGCACGCCACCTCGGCAGCGTCTACCGCATGGTCGTCACCTGGCTCCGCACCGGCGAGCGCCCCACGTCCTGGTCCCGCCAACCCCGCGACGGCGAACCCGTCGAGGACTACCTCCGCGACGGCCTCCGAGCCCTGCTCGGGGAGCTGGCGGCCCACCCGCCCGACACCCCGTGCGCCTCCTGGCACCCGTACGACCGCACGTACGGCTTCTGGCGGCGCCGGATGGCCCACGAGTCCACGGTCCACCGCACCGACATCGAGGCCGCCCTGGGCCGCGACCTCACCCCGATCGCGGAGGAGGTGGCGCTGGACGGCGTCGACGAGGTCATGCACCTGTGGTTCACCCACAGGCTGGCCGAACGCGGCGTCGTCGGCACCCGCCACGCCACGGTGGCCGTCCGCTCCGCCCACCGGGCGTGGCTGGCCACAATGGACCCGACGGGCACGGTGTCCGCCGACGCCGCCGAAACCGCCCCGGCCGACGCGGTCATCACCGGCGACCCGACGGAGATGTACCTGTGGCTGTGGGGCAGGCGGGCGGTGTACGACCGCTCCGTCCGCCAGTCGGGCGACTTCGACGCCATCGCCCAGTTCTGGGCGCTGCTGCGGCTGGCCACCAAGTAGGGCGGGGAACGGCACACCCGCCGGGGAGGGCACGAGCCACCGTGCCCTCCCCTTATTGGCGCGACGGGCCTCCGGGGACCGCGCTAGCGTGCGGTATGCCGACTCGGTTGGTGAGCGTGGTCGTCGATGCCGCTGACATGCGCAAGCAGGGGAGTTCTGGTCAGCGCTGCTCGGGTGGCCGCTGACGTACGAGGACCACGACGAGGTCGACGTCGAACCCGCCGAGGGCGACGGCTGCCCGCTCGAGCTGGTGTTCGTCCCGGTCGCGGACCCCAAGTCGGCCAAGAACCGCGTGCACCTCGACCTGGCGTCCCCCACCGCTTCGGCGCAGGCGGAGACCGTCGCCCGCGCCGAGGCCCTCGGCGCCCGCCGCGTCGACATCGGCCAGGGGAACGTGCCCTGGGTGGTGCTGGCCGACCCCGAGGGCAACGAGTTCTGCGTCCTCGACCCCCGCCCCGAGTACGCCGACACCGGCGCCCTCGCCGCCGTCGTCGTCGACACGACGGACGTCGCCGCGTCGGTCGCCTTCTGGCACGCAGCGGCGGGCTGGGACGTCCTCCGCCCGGAGTCCCTCCGCCACCCCGACCGCCGCGGCCCCTGGCTGGAATTCCTCCCCGCGGCCCCGAAAACGGTCAAGAACCGCCTCCACCTCGACGTCGCCCCCTACCCGGACGACACCCTCGACGCCGAAGCCACCCGCCTCCGCGGCCTCGGCGCGACCCCCGCCGACATCGGCCAGGGCGACGTCCCGTGGGTGGTGCTGACCGACCCGCAGGGCAGCGAGTTCTGCATCCTCAGCCCGCGGTGACGGACCTCCACGCGCTCCTCGCCCGCCACGGCATCCCCGCCGACGAACTGGCCTGGCTCGGCGAGGGCGAGGACAACACCGCCTACACCGCGGGCGACCTGGTCATCCGCCTGGCCAAGCGCGCCAACGGATCAGAAAGCCGCGACGCGGCCGCCCACGACGCGACCGCGCCTGTCGACCGGGACGTGGCCGCGCCTGTCGACCGGGACGTGGCCGCCGCCGTCCGCCGGGACGCCGCCGTCCTGCTCGCCGTCGCCGACCTCCTCGCTGCCGCGCACGTCCCCCTCGCCATCCCGACGCCGCTCGTCGTCGACCCGGACGCGGGCCTGCTCGTCTACCGCAAGGTCCCCGGCACGCCGATGCGGTGGGCGGACCAGCCCCTCGGCGACTCCGCCGAGGCGGTCGCGGCCATGCTCTCCGCGCTCCACAACGCCCCCGCCGCCGAACTGGGCGCGATCGCGGGCGTCGACGACGACACCCCCGACGACTGGCTCGCCGAAGCCGTCGAGTCCTACCCCGCCATCGCCCCCGTCCTCACCGCCGCGCAGCGCCGCGCCGTCGAGGCCTTCCTCGCCGCGGAACCACCCCGGTCGGGACGCCGCTGGTGTTCTCCCACAACGATCTCGGCGCGGAGCACCTCCTCGCGGACGGCGGCACGGTCGTCGGCGTCATCGACTGGACGGACGCCTCGGTCTCCGACCCCGCCCGCGACTTCAGCAGGCTCCACCGCGACTTCGGCCCCGCCACCCACGACGCCGTCCTCCAGCACTACCAAGGCCCGTACGGCCCCGCCGACGCCGAGCGGACCCGGTTCTTCGCCCGCTGCGGCCTCCTCGAGGACGCCGCGTACGGACTCCGCACCGGAGCCGACGCCTACCTGCGCGCCGCGCTCGCCAGCTTCCCGCACACCTTCGATTAACCGCGCAATCGCAATCCCTTCGGGGTGGCGCGAAAGCCGGCTTCGCGCAGGACGGTCGCCAGGGCGGAGGTGAGGGCCACCTCGCCGTCGGCGCGTTGGACGGACAGTTCGCCCAGCCAGCCTTCGTGGACCGCCTTGGAGAGGCCGTCGGCGGCGGCGCGGAGGGTGGGTTCGTCCTCGGTGAAGGAGAGGAGCGTGCGGCCCCCGCGTTCGACGTAGAGGGCTGGGGAGCCGTCGACCAGGACCGCCAAGGCGCCTGCTTTGCGGGCGGGCCGGTGGCCGCCGGGACCCACGGGGTCGGGCCAGGCGAGGGCGGCGCCGTAGGGCTGCGCGGGGTCGGCGGCGGCCAGGACCACCGCGTCGGTCACCGCGGGTTGACCGTCCGAACGGGACAGCGCGCGGAGCCGGTCCACCGCGCCGCGGTTGGCGAACTGGCTGGCCCCCAGACCCTCGACGACGTAGCCGCGGATGATCTGGCCGGACTCCTCCATGGCGCGGAGGACCTTGTAGACCCCGGTGAAGCCGCCGGTGACGCGTTCGGTGTCGAGGGCGCCGCGGGTGAGGACGCCGTGGCGTTCGAGGAAGGCCTCGGCGCGGGCGTGGGCCCGGCGGGTGGGGTCGGGTTCGCGGGGCGGGGTGAGGGACCAGCGGCCCGCGACCGTGGGTGGGCCGGTGCGGGTGGGCATGGCCGGTCGGGTGCCGCGGACGCGGGCGTAGCGGCTGCGCGGCGCCGAGCGGCGGGGGCGGTGCGCGGCGCCCTTGCCGGACACCAGCGCGCGCAGGGGCGCGAGGGTGTCGTTGGTGACCAGACCACCCCAGACCAGGTCCCAGACGGCGGTGACGACGTCGGCGTCGGAGGGCGCCTCCGCGCCACCGTCGAGCAGGACCGCGCCCGCGCGGTCGGCGAGCTGGCGGAAGAACAGCGCACCACCGTCCAAAGCGGACAGGACCGCGCCGTGCAGGGGCGTGTCGGGGACCGCCTCCTCGACCTCCGGCAGCAGCAGGTCGGCGACGTCGGCCGGGGCCAGGGCCAGCCAGCCGTCGCCGCCCGCCAGGGAACCCGTGCCGCACCAGGTGACCTCGCCCGCCGCGGTCAGCTCGTCGAGCAGGGCGGGGAGTAGCCGGGCAGCCGCGACGGCAGCACCAGCGACTCCAGGGCGCTCGCGGGCAGGGGCGCCCCCGCGAGCTGCTCGACCACCGACAGGACGTCGTCGGCGGTCGGCGCGCCCCGCTGCTTGCGGCCGATGCCGTGCCAGCCGGGCAGGAACCGGCCCAGCGCCGCGGGCTCGACCGGCTCGACCTCCGCGCGCAGCCGGGCCAGCGACGCGCGGCGCAGCCTGCGCAGGACGTCGGCGTCGCAGTACTCGGTGTGCGTGCCGCCGGGGCGCAGCTCGCCGCGCACCAGCCTGCCCGCGCCCGCCATCCGCTCCAGCACGCCCGTCACCACCGACACGCCCAGCCCGAAGCGCTCCGCCGCCTCGGCGGCCGGGAACGGGCCGTGCGTACGGGCGTACCGAGACAGCAGGTCGCCCAACGGGTCCGGGACCGGCTCGGTGAACACCTCCGGGACGCCGACCGGCAGAGCCGTGCCCAGCGCGTCGCGCACCCGGCCCGCGTCCTCGACGGGGATGAACCGCTCCTCGCCGCCGATGCGCACCCGCAGCGCGCGGCGCGCCCGCTCCAGCTCGACCAGCCACTCCGGCCGCACGCCGCGCGCGGCGGCCTCGGCCTCGGTGAGGTCGCCGAGGAAGCGCAGCAGGTCGGCGGCGTCCTCCGCGTGCCGGGCGTGCCGCTCCGGGGCCAACCGCTGCAGCGACCGCTCGACCTCGGCCACCACCTCCGGGTCGAGCAGCTCGCGGATCGCCTCCGAGCCCAGCAGCTCGGCCAGCAGCGCGCTGTCCAGCGACAGCGCCGCCGCGCGCCGCTCGGCCAGCGGGACGTCCTCGCCGTAGAGGAACATCCCGATGTAGCCGAACAGCAGGCTCCGCGCGAACGGCGACGCCGACTGCGTCTGCACCTCCACCACGCGCACGCGCCGCGCCCGCACGTCCGCCATCAGCTCGCGCAGGCCCGCCACGTCGTACACGTCCTGCAGGCACTCGCGCATCGCCTCCAGCACGACCGGGAACTGCTCGTACTTCGCCGCCACCGACAGCAGTTGCGCCGACCGCTGCCGCTGCTGCCACAGCGGCGTCCGCCGCCGCGGGTCGCGCCGGGGCAGCAGCAGCGACCGCGCCGCGCACTCCCGGAACCGGGCGGCGAACAGCGCCGACCCGCCCACCTCCGCGACGACGATCTGCTCCACCTCCTCCGGGTCGAGCACCACGTCCTCCGCGCCCGCCACCAGCTCGCGCCCGGAGTCGTCGACGGTGTCGGGCAGGCGCACGACGATCCCGTCGTCGGAGTGCGCGATCTGCGCCTCCACCCCGCGCGTCTCCCGCAGCCGCGCGCCGATCGCCAGCGCCCACGGCGCGTTGACCTGCGCGCCGAACGGCGAGTGCACCACCAGCCGCCAGTCGCCCAGCTCGTCCCGGAACCGCTCGACCAGCAGCGTCCGGTCGTCCGGGACGTGCCGGGTCGCCTCGCGCTGCTCCGCCAGGTACGCCAGCAGGTTGTCGACCGCCCACTCGTCCAACCCCGCCGACGCCGCCCGCTCCCGCGCCGCCGACGGCTCCGCCGACGCCACCTCCCGCACGAACTTCCCCTGCGCGCGCCCCAGTTCCAGCGGGCGCCCCGGCGAATCGCCCTTCCAGAACGGCATCCGGGCGGGCTCCCCGGGCGCGGGCGTGACGATCACCCGGTCGTGGGTGATGTCCTCGACCCGCCACGCGGACGTGCCCAAGAGGAACGTGTCGCCCACCCGCGACTCGTACACCATCTCCTCGTCCAGCTCGCCCACCCGCGAGCCCGGCCTGCCCTCGTCGCCCGGCGTCATCACGGTGAACAGCCCGCGGTCGGGGATCGTCCCGCCCGAGGTCACCGCGAGCCGCTGCGCGCCCGGCCGACCCCGCAGCTCCCCGTTGACCCGGTCCCAGGTGATCCGCGGCCGCAGCTCCCCGAACTCCTCGCTCGGGTACCGCCCGGCCAGCATGTCCAGCACCGCGTACAGCGCCGAGTCGGGCAGCGCCGCGTACGGCGCCGCGCGCCGCACCACCGCGGCCAGCTCGTCGACCGACCACGGCTCGATCGCCGTCATCGCCACGATGTGCTGCGCCAGCACGTCCAACGGGTTGCGCGGGTAGCGCACCGCCTCGATCGCCCCCGCCGCCATCCGCTCCGCCACCACCGCGCACGACACCAGGTCGCCCCGGAACTTCGGGTACATCACCCCGCGCGAGACCGCGCCCACCTGGTGCCCGGCCCGGCCGACCCGCTGCAGCCCGGCCGCCACCGTCGGCGGCGACTCCACCTGCACCACCAGGTCGACCGCGCCCATGTCGATGCCCAGCTCCAGCGACGACGTCGCCACCACGCACGGCAGGCGGCCCGCCTTGAGGTCCTCCTCCACCACCGTCCGCTGCTCGCGCGACATCGACCCGTGGTGCGCCCGCGCCACCACCGGCGCCGCGGGCCGCGCCATCCCGGACTGCCCGATCGCCTCCGCCGGGAACCGGTCGAGGTCGGGGACCTCCTCGTCGGCCAACTCGTTGAGCCGGGCCGTCATCCGCTCGGCCAGCCGCCGCGAGTTGGCGAACACGATCGTCGACCGGTGCGCCCGGACCAGGTCCAGCACCCGCCGCTCCACCATCGGCCAGATGGTGTTGCGCGGCGGCGGGCGGATGCCGTCCTCCTCGGACATCGGCGGCTGCTCGTCCAACCGCGCCATGTCCTCGACCGGCACCTCCACCCGCACCTCGATGGTCTTGCCCGTGCCCGGCCGCACCACCGACACCGGCCGACCCCCACACAGGAACGCCGCGACCTCCTCCACCGGCCGCACCGTCGCGGACAGACCGATGCGCTGCGCGGGCCGCTCCAGCAGCGCGTCCAACCGCTCCAGCGACAGCGCCAGGTGCGCGCCGCGCTTGCCGCCCGCCACCGCGTGCACCTCGTCGACGATCACCGTGCGCACCCCGCGCAGCGACTCCCGCGCCTGCGAGGTCAGCAGCAGGAACAGCGACTCCGGCGTGGTCACCAGCACGTCCGGGGGCGTGCGGGCGAACTGCCGCCGCTCGTCGGCGGGCGTGTCCCCGGTGCGCATGCCGACGGTGATGCCCGGCTCCGGCAGCCCCAGCCGGTGCGCCGCCTGCCTGATCCCCGCCAGCGGCGCCGCAGGTTGCGCTGCACGTCCACCGCCAGCGCCTTCAGCGGCGACACGTACAGCACCCGGCACCGGTGCTTCGCGTCCTCCGGCGGCCCCTCCGCCGCCAGCCGGTCCAGCGCCCACAGGAACGCCGCCAACGTCTTGCCCGACCCCGTTGGCGCGACGACCAGGGCGTGCTCGCCCGCCGCCGCGGCCCGCCACGCGCCCGCCTGCGCGTCGGTGGGCGCGGCGAAGGCCCCGGCGAACCACTGCCTGGTCGCCGGGCTGAACACATCGAGGACGTCGCTGCTCACGACCCCATCTTCACCCAGACCACCGACGCCCGTCGGAAGTTGTCCACAGGCCCAGGCCGGTGTGGACAGCCAGTTGCCGGGACCCGGACCACGGACCGGAGCGGACATGGCAGCATCACACCCGACATCCCGGGGTGGCCGCACCGTCCGCGGCCGGGGTTTGCTTGACCGAGGGGAGCGCAGTGAACGTCCTGTCCGTGGATCTCGGCACGTCGAACACGGTCGCCGTGCTGGCCGCGCACGGTCGTCCGCCGCGGGTGGTGGACGTCGACGGGTCGTCGATGATGCCGTCGGCGGTGTTCGCCGCCGAGGACGGGGGCCTGGTCGTCGGCCGCGACGCCGAGCGCCGCGCGCGCCTGGACCCCTCGCGCTTCGAGCCCAACCCCAAGCGCCGCGTCGACGAGGGCACCCTGCTGCTCGGCGACGTCGTCGTCCCGGTGACCGACGCGCTCGCGGGCGTGCTCCGCCGCGTCGCCGACGAGACCTCCCGCCAGCTCGCGGGCAAGAAGCCCGACGAGGTCCGGCTGACCCACCCCGCCCAGTGGGGCCCCGTCCGCCGCAACGTGCTGCTCTCCGCCGCCCGCCAGGCGGGCATGGGCTCCAACCTCGTGCTCGTCCCCGAGCCGGTCGCCGCCGCCGCGCACTTCGCCTCCTTCCCCGGGCAGAAGCTCGCCGCCAACCAGGCGCTCGCCGTCTACGACCTCGGCGCGGGCACCTTCGACGTCGCCGTCGTCGGCGCCACCCAGAAGGGCTTCGTCGTGCTGGCCGAGGCGGGTCTGCCCGACCTCGGCGGCCTCGACGTCGACCAGGCGCTGCTCGAGCACGTCGGCAGGCAGGTGTCGCACCGCGACCCCGCGGGCTGGCAGCGGCTGCTGCGCCCGGAGTCCACCGGCGACCGCCGCGCCCAGCGCGCCCTGCGCGAGGACGTCAAGGCGGCCAAGGAAGCCCTGTCCCGGCACCCGCAGACCGAGGTGCCGCTGCCCGAGCCGTTCGAGGACGTCCTGGTCACCCGGGTCGAGCTGGAGGCGCTGATCCGCCCCGGCCTGCTGCGCAGCGTCGAGCTGCTGGCGGGCACCATCCGCTCCACCGGCACCACCCCCGACCGGCTCGCGGGCATCTACCTCGTCGGCGGCTCCAGCCGCATCCCGCTCATCGCGACCCTCATCGCCGAGCAGCTGCGGGTCGTGCCGACCAGCCTCGACCAGCCCGAGACCGCCGTCGCCCTCGGCGCGCACCACGTGCCGCAGGAGGGCGTCACGATGCGCACCGGCGACATGAGCGGCGCCATCGAGACCGCACAGCGCACCCAGGCGATGGTGCCCAGGACCGGCGGGTTCGCCGCGCAGCCGCCGAAGACCGGCGCCACCCCGGCCCAGCAGTTCCCGCCGCGGGTCCCGCCGCAGCGCCCCGGCCCGCCGTCGACGCCGGTGCCCGCCCAGGGTCCGCCGTCCGCGCCGATCCCGGTCGCCTCGCTGCCGCAGTCCGGCCCGAACCCGGTCCTCTCCGGCCCGCCGTCGCGGCCCACCCCGGCGCCGTCCGCGCCGCGCAAGGCCAACAGCAACAAGATGTGGTACCTGGCCACCGCGGTCGTCGCGGTCGTGGTGATCAGCGTCGTCAGCATCATCATCGCCACCTCGGGCGGCAGCTCCGGCAACCTCGCTGCCGACTGCTCCGACCAGACGACCGACTCAGCCGGGTTCACCCCTGCATGCGCGAGGTCGCGGGCGACGTCGTGCAGAGCGGCGACTGCTCCGAGGGCATCAGCATCACCGGCAAGTCGATCCCGACGCCGGGCGCGAAGTCGGCCACCTGCAAGCTCGAGGACGGCTACCTCGCCCTGTACTACCACTTCGACTCCGCCGACCTCGTCGACCAGAACATCGACGCGGTGTTCTCCGGCATGGGCGAGAGCAAGGCCGACGCCAAGACCGGCAAGTGGAACGGCGGCAGCCTCAGCGGCACGTACTACGAGGTGGAGATCCTCAAGGGCGCGGGCATCCTGCTGTTCAGCGTCGACGACACCCCGATCATGGGCTCGGTCGCGCTGCTCACCCCCGACGACCAGGCCATCAACCTCGCCGACTACTTCGAGAAGCACATCAAGCCCGGCAGCACGGGCTGAGCGTCAGCGCCGGTTGCGGTAGGCGATCAGGCCGGTCACGATCGCGGCGATCAACCCGCCGATGATCGCGATGTCGATGAGCATTGACTCTGTCTCGGACGGCGGTCCGAACTGCGCTAGCCACACGGCGGCGAGTGTACGGCCCGTAGAGTGGACGCCGATGCGCATCACCGCTTTCCGCGCGCGGCTGGCCGAGGAGTTCGGACCGGTCCGCGCCGACACCATCGCCCGCGACCACGTCTTCTCCGCCCTCGGCGGCCGCACCGTCGACCAGGCGCTGGACGCCGGGCTGCCCGCCAAGGAGATCTGGCGGGCGGTCTGCGACGCCTTCGAGGTCCCGACCGAGCGCCGCTAACCGGCGTGTCGCCGCGCGGGGTCGAACACCTGTTCGCTACGATCCCCCCACAGCGGGACGAGTTGTCCACAGGACGGCGATGTCTGCGGAGAATCGTCGGCCCCTGCCCGTAGCGTCAACGGCGTGAGCACGAAGCAGTCTCGAAAAGGTGGAACGACGATGCCAGCAGCCCCCGATCGGGACAAGGCCCTCGAACTGGCCTTGGCCCAGATCGACAAGAACTTCGGGAAGGGCTCGGTGATGCGCCTGGGCGAGGAGACCCGGGCGCCGATCCAGGTCATCCCCACCGGGTCCATCGCCCTCGATGTCGCGCTCGGCATCGGCGGCCTGCCCGCGGCCGGGTCGTGGAGATCTACGGCCCGGAGTCCTCAGGTAAGACCACCGTCGCCCTGCACGCGGTCGCCAACGCCCAGCGGGCGGGCGGCATCGCCGCGTTCATCGACGCCGAGCACGCGCTGGACCCGGACTACGCCAAGAACCTCGGCGTGGACACCGACGCCCTGCTCGTCTCCCAGCCCGACACCGGTGAGCAGGCGCTGGAGATCGCGGACATGCTGATCCGCTCCGGCGCGCTGGACATCCTGGTGATCGACTCCGTCGCCGCCCTGGTGCCGCGCGCGGAGATCGAGGGCGAGATGGGCGACAGCCACGTCGGCCTCCAGGCCCGCCTGATGAGCCAGGCGCTGCGGAAGATCACCGGTGCGCTGAGCAACTCCGGCACCACCGCGATCTTCATCAACCAGCTCCGCGAGAAGGTCGGCGTCATGTTCGGCTCGCCGGAGACGACGACCGGTGGCAAGGCGCTGAAGTTCTACGCCTCCGTGCGCCTGGACGTGCGCCGCATCGAGACCCTCAAGGACGGCGGCGAGCCGGTCGGCAACCGCACCCGGGTCAAGGTCGTGAAGAACAAGGTCGCCCCGCCGTTCAAGCAGGCCGAGTTCGACATCCTCTACGGCAAGGGCGTCAGCCGCGAGGGCTCGCTGATCGACATGGGCGTCGAGCAGGGCATCCTCCGCAAGTCCGGCGCCTGGTACACCTACGAGGGCGACCAGCTCGGCCAGGGCAAGGAGAACGCCCGGAAGTTCCTGCTGGAGAACCCGGACGTGGCCAACGAGATCGAGAAGCGCATCAAGGAGAAGCTGGGCATCGGGCCCAAGCTCGACGCCGACGAGACGACCGCCCCGGCGCCGGTCGACTTCTGATGGCGGGGCGGTCGGAGTGGCCCGACGACTGGGTCGCCACTCCGGTGCCGCCCCCGAGGTGCTCACGGGCTGGGACGACGCCACCGTCGTCCCAGCCGCCGAGCCCGAGCGCGCGGCGGAACGCGAGCCCGCCTCCCGACGGGAGGACGGGCCGCTGGCCGACGCCCAGGCGTGGATCGCGTCGGTCCGCGCGCAGGGCGCCCGCCCGGCCCGCGCCGAGCCGCCGCGCGAGGAGCCACGGCGGCCCGCGCGGCGTCAGCGCCCGGCCGAGCCGCCCGCTGACGCGCCCGGGGAAGGGCGGAGGTCCGAGCGGGCCGACGGGGAACCGGGGAGCGGCGGCGCAAGCCGCGCCAGGACGACGTCGACCCCGCCACCAAGGCCAAGGAGATCTGCTACCGCCTGCTGACCATGCGCGCCCACACGCGGGTCGAGTTGGCGCAGGCGTTGAAGCGGCGGGAGATCCCGGACGACGTCGCCGAGACCGTGCTCGGCAAGTTCGACGCCGCGGGCCTGATCGACGACGCCGCGTTCGCCGCGATGTGGGTGCGGTCGCGGCACGAGAACCAGGGGCTCGGCAGGCGCGCGCTCGCGGTGGAGCTGAAGCGGCGCGGTGTGGACAGCGAAGTGGTGGCCGACGCGGTCGACGCCGTCGACGACGAGGCCGAGGAGGAGCGCGCCGCGGCACTGGTGCGCAAGCGGTTGCGGTCGATGTCCGGTGTGGACGAGCAGGCGAAGATCAGGCGGCTCGTGGGGATGCTCGCGCGCAAGGGGTACGGGCAGGGGTTGGCCTACCGCGTGGTGCGCGCCGAACTCGGCGCCGAGGGGCTCGACGACGTCGACGGGTGATCAAGCCCTCGTCGCGTTTTCCCAGCACAGCCCGGCTTTGTGAGTGATATCACAGGCCCCATCCGGGGCTTCGTAGTGGTTCGGTGACGCTCCGACGCGCACCCTGTGGTACTTGTCACACCTGGCATCGGCACGGCAGAGTCGGCGGCGAGCGGGTGCCGGGCCCGGACGACCCGGGTGCGGCCCCCATGAACCGACCGGCTTACGGAGGTGCGGACATGTCGAGCACGGAGCACAGCGAGCTGCAGCGGACCATCGGCCAGTTGCGGCAATGCGTCGGCGCCCTGCGCGCCCGCTACGGGGACATCCCGCGGTGCGCAGGCTGGTGAACGACGTGGACCGGCTCGACATCGACGCGAGCGAGTTCGCGCAGCCGTCCAGCGCCACCGCCCCGGTTCCCCGCCAGGCGGAGGACGTCGTCGTCGTGCCGGACACGCCCTACGACCCCGCGCTGTGGCACGGCGCGGACGACGAGGGCGTCGGGGGCTACCACCGCTAGCTCCTCTCCCCACCACTCGACGACGAGGACGCGCATGAAGTCAGGCGTCGGCGCCCCCACCAGGGCCCGCATCCCGGATAAGACCCTGCGGACGGACCGGTGGTGGGTGCCCCCGCTGCTGACCAACCTGGGCCTGCTGACCTTCGTCGTCTACGCGACCATCCGGTCCTTCATGGGCAAGTGGTACTGGGTCGAGGAGTTCGGCTACCTCACGCCGTTCTACTCGCCCTGCCTCAGCGATTCCTGCCTGCCGGGATCCAGCCACTTCGGCACTCCCCTCCCGGAGCTGCCGGGCTGGATCCCGCTGGGCTTCCTGGCCCTGCCGTTCCTGCTGGGCTTCCGCCTGACCTGCTACTACTACCGCAAGGCCTACTACCGCTCGGTCTGGCAGTCGCCGACCGCCTGCGCCGTGGCCGAACCGCACGACCGGTACACCGGCGAGACGCGGTTCCCGCTGATCATCCAGAACGCGCACCGGTACTTCTTCTACGTCGCGTTCCTCATCTCGATCATCAACACCTACGACGCGATCCTCGCGCTGACCCACGGGCTCGGGCTCGGCGGGATCATCCTCGTGGTGAACGTGGTGCTCCTGTGGGCGTACACGCTGTCCTGCCACTCGTGCAGGCACATCGCGGGCGGGCGGCTCAAGCACTTCTCCAAGCACCCGGTGCGCTACCGGCTCTGGACGCTGGTCTCCAAGCTCAACGTCCGGCACATGCAGCTCGCCTGGACGACGCTCGCCACGCTGATCATCACCGACCTCTACGTGATGCTCGTGGCCAGCGGCGCGATCAGCGACCTGCGCATCTTCTCCTGACGCCCACCCCCACCACCTAGAGAGAGCACCGAAGGCATGACCGAGGTCGAGCGGCACCCGTACGACGTTGTAGTGATCGGGGCGGGGGCGCCGGGCTACGAGCCGTGATCGAAGCCCGCGAGCGCGGCCTGCGCGTCGCGGTGGTGTGCAAGTCCCTGTTCGGCAAGGCGCACACCGTGATGGCCGAGGGCGGGTGCGCCGCCTCCATGGGCAACGCGAACGCCAACGACAACTGGCAGGTCCACTTCCGCGACACCATGCGCGGCGGCAAGTTCCTCAACAACTGGCGCATGGCCGAGCTGCACGCCAAGGAGGCCCCGGACCGCGTCTGGGAGCTGGAGACCTACGGCGCGCTGTTCGACCGCACGCCCGACGGCCGCATCAGCCAGCGCAACTTCGGCGGGCACACCTACCCGCGCCTGGCGCACGTCGGCGACCGCACGGGTCTCGAGCTGATCCGCACGATGCAGCAGAAGATCGTGTCGCTGCAGCAGGAGGACCACGCGGAGTTCGGCGACTACGAGCACCGCATCAAGGTCTTCGCCGAGTGCACCGTCACCGAGCTGATCAAGGACGGCGACCGGATCGCGGGCGCGTTCGGCTACTGGCGCGAGTCCGGCCGGTTCGTGCTGTTCGAGGCGCCCGCGGTGGTGCTGGCGACCGGCGGCATCGGCAAGAGCTTCAAGGTCACGTCGAACTCGTGGGAGTACACCGGCGACGGCCACGCGCTGGCCCTGCGCGCGGGCGCGACGCTGATCAACATGGAGTTCGTCCAGTTCCACCCGACCGGCATGGTGTGGCCGCCCAGCGTGAAGGGCATCCTGGTCACCGAGGGCGTGCGCGGCGACGGCGGCGTGCTGAAGAACTCCGACGGCAAGCGCTTCATGTTCGAGTACATCCCGGACGTCTTCAAAGGACAGTACGCGGACGCGCCCGAGGAGGCCGACCGCTGGTACACCGACCAGGAGAACAACCGGCGCACCCCGGACCTGCTGCCCCGCGACGAGGTGGCCAGGGCGATCAACTCCGAGGTGAAGGCGGGCCGCGGGTCACCGCACGGCGGCGTGTTCCTCGACATCGCCAGCCGCCTGCCCGCCGAGGAGATCAAGCGCAGGCTGCCGTCGATGTACCACCAGTTCAAGGAACTGGCCGACGTCGACATCACCGCCGAGCCGATGGAGGTCGGCCCGACCTGCCACTACGTCATGGGCGGCATCGAGGTCGACCCGGACACCGCGGCGGCGAGCGTGCCGGGCCTGTTCGCGGCGGGCGAGTGCTCCGGCGGCATGCACGGCTCCAACCGCCTCGGCGGCAACTCCCTGTCCGACCTGCTCGTCTTCGGCCGCCGCGCGGGCCTGGGCGCGGCGGACTACGTCCAGTCGCTCGCCGACCGGCCGACCGTGGACCAGTCCGATGTGGACGCCGCGGCGCAGTCCGCGCTGGCGCCGTTCAACCCGACCGACACCGCGGAGAACCCGTACACGCTGCAGAACGAGCTGCAGCAGTCGATGAACGACCTGGTCGGCATCATCCGCAAGGCGGACGAGATCGAGAGGGCGCTGGAGAAGCTGCAGGCGCTGCGGGCACGCATCGGCGAGGTCACCGTCGAGGGGCACCGCCAGTTCAACCCGGGCTGGCACCTCGCGCTCGACCTGCGCAACATGCTGCTGGTCAGCGAGTGCGTCGCCCGGGCGGCGCTGCTGCGCACGGAGAGCCGCGGCGGACACACCCGCGACGACTTCCCGCAGATGGACTCGAAGTGGCGCAACACCCTGCTGGTCTGCTCGACGACCGGCGACGGCCTGGTGCCCGACGTCGAGGTGACGCCGAAGGAGCAGGTGCCCATGCGGGAGGACCTGCTCGAGCTGTTCGAGCTGCCGGAGCTGGAGAAGTACTACACCGACGGCGAGCTGGCCGACCACCCCGGAAGGACGTCCTGACGTGGCCTACACCGCGAAGTTCAAGGTCTGGCGCGGCGACGCGGACACCGGGGAGCTGCACGACTTCGCCGTCGAGGTGAACGAGGGCGAGGTCGTCCTCGACATCATCCACCGGCTCCAGGCCACCCAGGCGCCCGACCTGGCCGTGCGCTGGAACTGCAAGGCGGGCAAGTGCGGCTCGTGCTCGGCGGAGATCAACGGCCGCCCGCGCCTGCTGTGCATGACCCGGATGTCCACGTTCACCGAGGACGAGGTCGTCACGGTCACCCCGATGCGCACCTTCCCGGTCATCCGCGACCTGGTGACCGACGTGTCGTTCAACTACACCAAGGCCCGCGAGATCCCGTCGTTCAAGCCGCCGAAGGACCTCCAGCCGGGCGAGTACCGGATGCAGCAGGTGGACGTCGAGCGCTCGCAGGAGTTCCGCAAGTGCATCGAGTGCTTCCTCTGCCAGAACACCTGCCACGTCGTCCGCGACCACGAGGAGAACAAGGAGTCCTTCGCCGGACCCCGCTACCTCATGCGCGTGGCGGAGCTGGAGATGCACCCGCTCGACACCGCCGACCGCACGCGGGAAGCGCAGGATGAGCACGGGCTGGGCTTCTGCAACATCACCAAGTGCTGCACCGAGGTCTGCCCCGAGCACATCAAGATCACCGACAACGCCCTCATCCCGATGAAGGAGCGCGTCGCCGACCGCAAGTACGACCCGATCGTGTGGCTGGGCAACAAGCTGTTCCGCCGCTGACCTCCACGCAAGAGGCCCCCGGTCACCTGACCGGGGGCCTCTTCGCGTGAGAGCTACTTGCTCGGCTCGTCCTGCAGGTGGATGCCGGGCGCCTGCTCCTCCACCATGTCCGCGCCGACGACCGTGCCGCCGCCCTTCTTGCGGCTGCGGAGCCAGCGCTCGAGCCAGCTCGCGAACCAGCTGAGCAGCGAGTTGATCAGGATGAACAGGACCGCGATGACCACCAGCGTGGCGATGACGTTGGCGCCGTAGTACGACTGCGCGGGCCGGGCCTGGGCGATCAGCTCGGAGAAGTTCAGGATCGCGCCACCGAGGGCGGTGTCCTTCACGATGACCACGATCTGGCTGACGATGGCCGGGAGCATCGCGGTGACCGCCTGCGGCAGCAGGACGTTGGTCATCATCTGGCCCTTGCGCATGCCGATGGCCAGCGACGCCTCGGTCTGGCCCTTCGGCAGCGACAGGATGCCCGCGCGGACCACCTCGGCCAGGACGGACGAGTTGTAGATGACCAGGCCGGTGACGACCGCGTAGAGCGGGCGGATGTCCCGGTGGATGTCGGTGAACAGCGCGTACGCCTCGTTGGCGAAGATCATCAGCAGCAGCACCGGGATGGCGCGGAAGAACTCCACGAGCGCGCCCGCGGTCTTGCTGATCCACCAGTGGTCGGACAGCCGGGCGATGCCGAGGATCGCGCCGACCGGCAGGGCGATGACGATCGACAGGCCCGCCGCCTTGAGCGTGTTCAGCAGGCCCGGCAGCAGGAACGTCGTCCACGCCTCGGTGCCGGCCAGGTACGGGCTCCACTTCGCCCAGTCGAGCTGGCCCTTCTGCGCCATCATCGAGATGGCCCACCAGATGGCGGCGGCGAACAGGACGACGAACAGCACGGCCAGGCTGAGGTTGCGGCGCTTCGCCCGGGGGCCGGGGATGTCGTAGAGGACCGACTGCGTGCTCATCGCCGCACCGCCACCTTCTTGGAGACCCAGCCGAGGATGAGACCGGTCGGCAGGGTCAGGAGCACGAACCCGAGCGCGAAGATCGCCGTGACCAGGAAGATCGCGTCGCTCTCGTTCTCGACCATTTCCTTCATGAGCAGCGCGGCCTCGGTGACGCCGATCGCCGCGGCCACGGTGGTGTTCTTGGTGAGCGCGATGAGCACGCTGGCCAGCGGCGCGATGACCGAGCGGAACGCCTGCGGCAGGATGATCATGCCGAGCACCTGCGTGAACTTGAGGCCGAGCGCGCGCGCCGCCTCGGCCTGTCCCAGCGGGACGGTGTTGATGCCCGCGCGCAGCGACTCGCACACGAAGGTCGACGTGTACGCGATGAAACCGAGCACCGCGAGCCGGAAGCCCTGGCTCTTGAAGTCACCGCCGCCGAGCGTGATGCCCAGCGTCTGGGCCAGCCCCAGCGAGCACGCCACGATGATCACCGTGAGCGGCGTGTTGCGGACGATGTTGACGTACGCCGTGCCGAAGGCCCGCATGATCGGGACCGGGCTCACCCGCATGCCGACGAGGACCGTGCCCCAGATCAGCGACCCGATCGCGGAGTAGATGGTGAGCTGCACGGTCACCCAGAACGCGCCGAGCACGTCGTACGGCTGAGTGAAGCCGAAGTCGAGCACCGCCTTGCACCCCTCACTGGTGGTACGACGGTGGCGCGCCGCGAGCGGCGCGCCACCGCGTGTCTGACTGCTTCCGGGGAGTTCCTACTTCTCGGTGATCGTGGGCGGCTGGGGGTCGGGAAGCCCGCCGGGCCGAGGTGCTTCTCGACCGCCTTGGCCCAGGACCCGTCGCTGATCATCTTCTCGATGGCGGCGTTGATCTTGCCGCGCAGCTCGGTGTCGCCCTTCTTCAGGCCGACGCCGTAGCGCTCCTCGCTGAAGGTCTTGCCGACGACCTTGAACTTGCCGGGGTTGGCCGCGGCCAGGCCGGCCAGGATGGTGTTGTCGGTGGTCACGGCGTCGACGGCGCCGTTCTCGAGGCCGGACAGGCACTCGGAGTAGCCGCCGTACTCCTGCAGGTCGGTCTGCGCGGCGTACTTCTCCTTGACGCGCTGCGCCGAGGTGGAGCCGGTGACCGAGCACAGCTTCTTGCCGTTGAGCGCCTCGGGGCCGGTGATCGCGGTGTCGTCCTTGCGGACGAGCAGGTCCTGGCCCGCGATGAAGTACGGACCGGCGAAGTCGACCTCGGCCTTGCGCTTGTCGGTGATCGAGTAGGTCGCGACGATGAAGTCGACGTCGCCGCGCTTGATCAGGTTCTCGCGCTCGGCGGACTTGGCCTCGACGAACTCGATGTTGGCCTCTTCGACGCCCAGCTCCTTGGCGATGTACTTCGCCACGTCGACGTCGAAGCCCTCGTAGCCGCTGGGCGTCTTCTGGGCGAGCCCCGGCTGGTCGAACTTGATGCCGATGGTCAGCTTCTCCGGGGTGCCCCCGTTGCCGCCGCCGGTGTTGGTGTCCCCTCCGCCGCAGGCGGCGAGCGCGAGGCCCGCAGCCGCGACCACCGCACCGGTGCGCAGAAGTCGGCTGAACCGCATGTCTATCCCTTCCGGTTGACTCACCGCGGCGCGATCGGCGCGCGGCTTGGTGCACTCAGTGAGTGAGGATCTTGCCAAGGAAGTCCTTCGCCCTGCCCGACTTGGGCGCGGTGAAGAACGACTGGGGGTGTCGTCCTCGACGACCTCGCCGTCGGACATGAAGATCACCCGATCGGCGGCTTGGCGGGCGAAGCCCATCTCGTGGGTGACCACGAGCATGGTCATGCCCTCCTTGGCCAGGGTGGTCATGACGTCGAGGACTTCCTGGACCATCTCCGGGTCCAAGGCGGAGGTCGGCTCGTCGAACAGCATCACCTTCGGGCGCATCGCCAGGGCCCGGGCGATGGCGGCGCGCTGCTGCTGGCCGCCGGAGAGCTGGGCCGGGTACTTCTGCGCCTGGTTGGCGATGCCGACCCGCTCGAGCAGCTCCATCGCGGTCTTGCGGGCCTCGGCGGCGGGCTGCTTGCGCACCTTGACCGGACCGAGGGTGACGTTCTCGAGGATGGTCTTGTGGGCGAACAGGTTGAAGCTCTGGAAGACCATGCCGACCTCGGCGCGCAGCCGGGCCAGCTCCTTGCCCTCGGCGGGCAGCGGCTTGCCGTCGACCTCGATGGTCCCGGAGTTGATCGGCTCCAGCCGGTTGATCGCCCGGCAGAGGGTCGACTTGCCCGAGCCGGACGGGCCCAGGACCACGACGACCTGGCCCTTGGGGATCTCGAGGTTGATCTCCTTGAGGACGTGCAGCTGGCCGAAGAACTTGTTCACCGACTCCATCCGGACCATCGGCGGAGCGGGGTTCTGGGCGGTCATGCGGGTCCTCCACGAACGCGTTCGTCAGCCCTGGGCGGTCGGGTTCGCCGAAACCTACTCCCACCGCCGCCCAAGTCCAGCAGGCTTGAGCAACACTTAGGGTCTCAACTCTGTCACACCTGGGTGCGGCGAACTGGAGGGACACGCGTTGCGGGTGCTGCTCGTGGAGGACGACGACCGGGTGGCCGACGCCCTCGTCCCGGCGCTGGTGCGCCGGGGGCTGGCGGTGCGCAGGCTGGCCTCCGGGGCGGGCGTGCTGGAGACCGTCGGCGAGGTCGACGTCGTGCTGCTCGACCTCGGCCTGCCCGATGTGGACGGGATCGTCCTGTGTCGACAGATCCGGGCGGCCAGCGACGTCGCCGTCATCGTGGTCTCGGCCCGCGGCGAGGTCGACGACCGCATCCTGGGCCTGCGCGCCGGGGCCGACGACTACCTGGTCAAGCCGTACGACGTGGACGAGCTGGTGGCGCGCGTGCACGCGGTGCGCAGGCGCAAGGCGCCCGCGGCGGCCGGGGTCAGCGGGTCGGCCGACATCGACGGCGTGCACGTCGACTTCGACCGCCACGAGGTCACAGTGGACGGTGCGCCGGTGGCGCTCTCGCGCAAGGAGTTCCAGGTCTTCGGGCTCATCGTCGGCGCGGACGGCGCGGTGTGCTCGCGCGAGCACATCCTGGCGGAGGTGTGGGGCCGGGCGGGCGCCGCGGAGAACCGGACGCTGGACGTGCACGTGGCCAACCTGCGCACCAAGCTCGGCAGGCCCGCCCTGATCGAGACCGTGCGGGGGTGGGCTACCGGCTGTCCGGCAAACCCGACCGGGTCGGGTGAGGCATGCTGGTCGGCGGAGAACGGGGGTGAGATGCGGACCCGGCTGCTCGGCATGGTGTGGTTCCTCCTCGCGCTGGTCGTGTTCGGCCTGGGCGTGCCGCTGGCGCTGTCGGTGGCCAGCACCGAGCAGCGCGACCTGTTCCTGGACCGGTTGACCGACATCAACCACTACGCGTCGATGGCGCAGCGGCCCCTCATCGAGAACCAGCCCGCATCGATGCGCGACGAGTTGCAGGGCTATCGCGGTGTGTACGGGATCGACGTGGTCGTCGTGGACCGCGAGTCCCGCACGCAGGTCGGGTCGGGCGCGCAGGGCAGCAGCGACATCGACCTCAGCGACCCGGTGGTGCGCAGCCAGCTCAACGAGGCGCTCGCGGGCCGCAGGCCCGACCCGGGTCCGCTGCTGATGCCCTGGGACGACAGCCCGCTGGTCCTGGCCGCGCCGGTCCTGGTCGACGCCGACGTCCGCGGCGCCGTGGTCACGGTGTCGCCGACCGACCGCAGCCGCGCCCGCATCCTCTGGTGGTGGCTGCTCATCGCGGCGGGCGCGGTGACCGCGTTCGCGCTGGCCCTGCTCATCGCGGTGCCCGTCATCCAGTGGATCCTGCGGCCGGTGCGCAGGCTCGACGAGGCCACCGGCACGCTCGTCGGCGCGGTCGTCGGCGGGCGCGAGGTGGAACCGGTCGGCAGCGCGCACGGCCCGCCGGAGCTGCGCCAGCTCGGCCGCTCGTTCGACCAGATGGCGGCCAGCGTCGCCGACACCCTCGCCGCGCAGCGCGCGTTCGTCGCCGACGCCTCCCACCAGCTCCGCAACCCGCTGACCGCCCTCAAGCTGCGGCTGGCGAACCTGGAGGGCCACGTCGACGAGACCGCCGAGGTGCACCGGGTCGCCGCGGCGGCCGAGGCCGACCGCCTCAAGCGCATCCTCGACGAGCTGCTGGCGATGGCCCGCGCCGAGGCCGCAGGCGGCGAACTCCTCCCGGTCGACGTCGACCAGGTCGTCGCCGAGCGCGTCTCCGACTGGGACGTCGTGGCCGCGGCGCGCGGCATCGACCTCGACATCGAGGGCCTGGCGGGCGACGTGGCCGCGCTCGCCCCGGCCCGCGGGGTCGACGCGATCCTCGACGCCCTGCTCGACAACGCCCTCAAGTTCACCCCGTCCGGCGCCCAGGTGCGGGTCACCGTGGCGGGCGAGGACCACCGGGTGGAGCTGGCCGTCCGCGACCACGGGCCGGGGCTGCGGCCGGAGGAGCTGGAGCGGGCGACCGACCGGTTCTGGCGCAGCCACGCCCACCAGAACGTCCCCGGGTCGGGGCTGGGCCTGGCCATCGTCAGCCGGATCGTCGCCAAGGCGGGGGTGACCTGCGGCTCGACCTGCCCGAGGGCGGCGGCCTGCGGGTGACGGTGGTGCTGCCCACGCGCCCGGCCTAGATCTTGCGGGCCTGGTAGTAGCGGATCGCGCCGGGGTGCAGCGGGACCGGGTGGGTCTCGATCGCGGAGTGGATGTCGATCGCGATCGCCGCGCGGTTGGCCTTGACCAGCGCGGGCTGGGCGTCGAACAGCGTCTCGACGAGCGCCCCGGCGAGGTCGGCGGGCATCGCGTCGGTGGCGAGCAGGTAGTTCGGCACCGAGATCGTGTTCACCGCCGAGCCCGGGAGCTGGTAGGTCGACGCCGGGATCAGCTCGGCGTTGTAGACCGGGTAGCGGTTGATCAGGTTCGGCAGGACGTCGGTCAGGTCGACCAGGCGGATCGGCCTGCTCGCGGCCAGCTCCGCGATGCCCCCGGTCGGCAGGCCGCCGGACCAGAAGAACGCGTCGATCTCCTCGTCGGCGAACGCCTCGATCGAGTCGCCCAGCCCGAGGTACGACACCTCGGGCGCGAGCGCGCCGGACAGGCCGGAGGTCTCCAGCACCCGCTTGGCCATGACCGCGACGCCGGAGTCCGGGGCGCCGATCGACACCCGCCTGCCCGCGAGGTCGGCGACCTTCTCGATCGGGTCCGCCTCCTGGTTGTTGACCACCAGGTGCAGGTAGTCGTTGTAGAGGCGGGCCAGGGCCATCGGCCTGCGCGGCCCGTCCGGCGGGGCCGCGGCGACGTCGGCGGCGCTGAAGGCGATGTCCACCTCGCCGCGGACCAGCCGGTTCAGGTTGTCGGGGAGCCCCGGGTCTCCAGCACCTCGGGCGCGGCCATGCCCAGCTTGCCGCGGCACGCCTCGGCCAGCGCGCCGGACAGCTTGTAGTAGACGCCGCCCGCCGAGCCCGCCGCGATGCGCAGCCGCACCTCCTCGAACCCGGTGTTGCAGGCGGCGAGCAGCGCGAGCACCGCCAGCACCGCGCCCAGCCGCAACCGCGTCATCGGGCGATCGTGCCAGATCCGGGTGGCCCTGGGGGCCCGCTCCGCGGACGCGTACCCTCAAGCACCGAGATGCGCACCTATGAAGTTCGCACCTTCGGGTGTCAGATGAACGTCCACGACTCCGAGCGGCTCTCCGGGCTGCTGGAGGACGCTGGCTACACGGCGGCGGGCCCCGGCCAGGTCGCCGACGTCGTCGTGTTCAACACCTGCGCGGTCCGCGAGAACGCCGACAACAAGCTGTACGGCAACCTCGGGCACCTGGCGCCGGTGAAGACCGCGAACCCGGGCATGCAGATCGCCGTCGGCGGCTGCCTGGCGCAGAAGGACCGCGGCGAGATCGTCCGCCGCGCGCCGTGGGTCGACGTCGTGTTCGGCACGCACAACATCGGCTCGCTGCCGGTGCTGCTCGACCGCGCCCGGCACAACGAGCGCGCCCAGGTGGAGATCCTGGAGTCGCTGGAGACCTTCCCGTCGACGCTGCCCGCCCGCCGCGACTCCGCGTACGCGGGCTGGGTGTCGATCTCGGTCGGGTGCAACAACACGTGCACCTTCTGCATCGTGCCGTCGCTGCGCGGGCGGGAGAAGGACCGCCGCCCCGGCGACGTGCTCGCCGAGGTGCAGGCGCTGGCCGCCGAGGGCGTGCTGGAGGTGACGCTGCTCGGGCAGAACGTCAACTCCTACGGCGTCGAGTTCGGCGACCGCTACGCCTTCGGCAAGCTGCTGCGCGCGTGCGGGGACATCGACGGGCTGGAGCGGGTCCGGTTCACCTCGCCGCACCCGAAGGACTTCACCGAGGACGTCATCGCCGCGATGGCCGAGACGCCCAACGTCTGCCACCAGCTCCACATGCCGCTGCAGTCCGGCTCCGACGACGTGCTGCGCCGCATGCGCCGCTCGTACCGGTCGGAGCGGTACCTGTCGATCCTGGAGAAGGTCCGCGGGGCCATGCCGGACGCGGCCATCACCACCGACATCATCGTCGGGTTCCCCGGCGAGACCGACGCCGACTTCGAGGCCACGCTGGACGTCGTCCGGCAGGCCCGGTTCTCCGGCGCGTTCACCTTCCAGTACTCCAAGCGCCCCGGCACGCCCGCCGCGGTCCTGCCCGACCAGCTCCCGAAGCAGGTCGTGCAGGAGCGCTACGAGCGGCTCGTGGAGCTGCAGGACTCGATCTCCTGGGAGCTGAACAAGCAGGTCGTCGGCACGACCGTCGAGCTGCTGGTCGCCACCGGCGAGGGCCGCAAGGACGCCGACACCCGCCGGATGAGCGGCCGGGCCAGGGACAACCGGCTCGTCCACTTCACCGCGGCCGAGGGCGTGCGCCCCGGCGACGTCGTCGAGGCGGTCGTCACCTACGCCGCCCCGCACCACCTGGTCGCCGACGGCCCGCTGGTCTCGCACCGGCGGACCAGGGCGGGCGACAACCACGAGGCGGGCCTGCGGCCCAAGACCGGCGGGGTCGGCCTCGGCCTGCCCGGCTTCGGCGCGCCGCCGCCCGCCGCCCCCGCCGAGTCCGGGTGCGCGGTCCGGTGACCGGCGAACCCGCGGACGACCCGGCCCTGCGCGCCGAGGTCGACGCCGTCGAGGAGCGCGCGACGCGCACCGTCGAGCTGGGCGGGCGCGCGGTCGTCGTGGCCGTCGCCGTGTTCGTCCTGATGATCGGCTACGTGCTGCCCTGGATGGGGTCGGCGGCGGGCTGGGAGGTGCTGCTCGGCTCCGGCGACGCGGCGGGCAAGGCGGGCATGGTGCCCCGGCTGTTCGCGGCGACGTCGCTGCTGTTCGGCATCGCCGCGTCGATCCTGGCGCTGCTGACCCGGCTGTGGGCGCTGACCTGGGTGTGCGCGCTCGGCGGCTGGTTCGCCTCCGTCGACGGCGTGCTCGCGATCTGGACCCGCCAGTCCTCGTCCGGGCTGGACTCGCCCGGACCCGGCATCGGGCTGGTCATCAGCGAGGTCGCGATGGTCGTCATCGCGACGCTGTGGTTCCGGACGGCGTGGTCGCGCCCGCTAGAGGGCTGACCACCAGGCGTCGCTGAGGACGCCGTCCGCGACGAACTCCGCCGGGCCGGTGAGCGTCGCCGCGCCGTCCGCGATCGCCACCCGGACCGTGCCGCCGGGGATGTGGACGGTCACCTCGCCCTCGGCGCGACCGGCGTCGTGCAGCGCGACCGCCGCCGCGGCGACCGTGCCGGTGCCGCACGAGCGGGTCTCGCCGACGCCGCGCTCGTGGACGCGCATCCGGACCGCGCCCGCGCCCGCCGGGACCATGAACTCGATGTTGACGCCGTGCGGGAAGAACATCGGGTTGTAGCCGGGCTGGACCGTGAGGTCGAGGGCGTCGAGGTCGTCGGTGGCGCAGACCAGGTGGGGATTGCCCACGTCGACGCCGAGACCGGTGAGGGTCCGGCCGCCGACCGTGGCCGAGGACGGGTCCAGCAGCCGCACCCGGCCCATGCCGACGGTGACGTCGCCGTCCGGGTGCACGATCGCGGTCCGGGCGCCCGCGCGGGTGCCGACCGGGAACTCCTCCGCGCCGACCAGCCCGTGCTCGGCGAGGTGCCGGGCGAAGACGCGCACGCCGTTGCCGCACATCTCCGCGACCGAGCCGTCGGCGTTGCGGTAGTCCATGAACCAGGTGTCGCCCTCCAGCTCCGCGGGCGCGTCCGGGACGGCCTTGGTCCGCACGACCCGCAGGACGCCGTCCGCGCCGAGGCCGCGGCGGCGGTCGCACAGCGCGCGCACGCGGTCCTCGGTGAGGTCGAGGTCGCCGTCGGGGTCGGGCAGCAGCACGAAGTCGTTCTGCGTGCCGTGGCCCTTGCGGAACGGGATGGGCATGCCCCAAGCCTACGGCCGGGCGATCGCGAGGGCGGCGTCGAGGAGGTCGGGGCGGGCGGCGTCGAGCCAGGTGACCCGCTTGTCCCTGCGGAACCACGACCGCTGCCTGCGCACGAAGCGGCGCGTGGCGCGCGCGGTCTCCTCAGCGGCGGCGGTGAGGTCGCCGTCGGTGTCGAAGGCGGTGAGGACCTGCTGGTAGCCGAGGGCGCGGGAGGCGGTGCGGCCCTCGCGCAGGCCGCGGGCCGCCAGCGCGCGGACCTCGTCGACCAGGCCCGCGGCGAACATCCGCTCGACCCGGGTGTCGACGCGCTCGTCCAGCTCGGCGGGGTCGCGGTCGATGCCGATGAGGACCGCGCCGTAGCGGGGCGGGCCGGGGCGCGGCATGGTCGCGGAGAACGGCCGCCCGGTCAGCTCGATGACCTCCAGCGCGCGCACCACGCGGCGGCCGTTGCTCGGCAGGATCGCCTCCGCGGCGACCGGGTCGAGGCCCTTGAGCCGCCGGTGCAGCTCCTCCGCGCCGACGTCGGCCAGTTCGGCCTCCAGGCGGGCGCGCAGCTCGGGATCGGTGCCGGGGAACTCCAGGTCGTCGAGCACGGCTTGGACGTAGAGCCCCGAGCCGCCGACCAGGATCGGGACGCGCCCGCGGCCCGGATGTCCTCGACGTCGGCGCGCGCGTGCCGCTGGTAGGCCGCGACGGACGCGGTCTCCCGGACGTCGAGGACGTCGAGCTGGTGGTGCGGGACGCCGCGGCGCTCGGCGTCGGTGATCTTGGCGGTGCCGATGTCCATGCCCCGGTAGAGCTGCATGGCGTCGGCGTTGACGACCTCGCCGCCGAGCCGCTCGGCCAGGGCGACGCCGAGGTCGGACTTGCCGGTCGCGGTCGGGCCGACCACGGCGATCACGCGGGTTCCCACACGGCGAGGTGGTACGCGACGCCGAACGGGGTCAGCGTGCGGGCCGTGGTCGCGCGCCACGCCCGGCCCTCGGTCGCGCCCGCGAGCACCTGCCACGCGGCCCGGCCCGCCGCACCCAGCTCGGCGGCCTCGACCGGGTCGACGGCCAGCAGCGCGGCGGGGTCGGCGTCGGCCAGGGCTTGGGCGACCCGCTCGTCGAAGGGGCAGCGCGCTCGTCGGGGCGGCCGACCGCGTGCGGGCCGTGGCGGTGCGATCCGTCGCCCAGGACCAGCAGCGCGGGGGCGTCGGCGAGGTCGCGGCCGCGCGCGGCGCAGGCGTCGGGGGCAGGTCGGGGTCGACGAGGTGCAGGTCGACCTCCTGCGCGCCGACCTGGCCGCGCAGCCACGCGGCGATGAGAGCGGGCAGCGGCCAGGACGGGTCCGGCGGGCCGTCGTCGTCGCGGAGCGTCACGCGGACGTCGACGCCGTAGGGGGCGAACGTCCCGACGCCGGTCGGGGCGCCCGAACCCGCGCCGACCGCGGTCCAGCGGGGCGACGCGGCGGCCAGCTCAGCCGCGACGGCCAGGCAGGCGGCCCGCACGCCCGCCGCGGCGTCGTCCCCGCCGCCGACCAGCTCGGGCACCAGCAGCGGCGGATGCGGCAGCACCGCGACGCGCGAGATCACGGCCAGAGGGTACGTCCGCCGCACATTCTCGGCGTTCGCGCCCCACGCGGCGCGGAGTTTGCGGCACGATGTCAGCCAGTGCGGCCCTCGGGATACCCAGGTGGCGGTTGACCTGTTTGAATGCGCGCAGGCAGTCCGACCCCGGAGGGTCGTACGCACAGTGCTGGGCCCCGCGCGAGCGGGCGCCCGCGGCAGCAGCGGGCAACGCAGGCGGGAGGAGCCGGCCACATGACCGACGAGCAGGAGAACCCCCAGGCCGTGACGGAGCGCGGTCAGAGCACGGAAGCCACCGAGGCGCCTGGCGCCGATCCGGCACCCGAGGCAGCCGCTCCCGCCGCAGCCCAGGCAGAGACCGATACGCCCGCGGAGGCGCACGCCCCCGTCGCCCCGGCCCCGGTCGCCGTGGCCGAGGCCGCGCACCCCGAGGTCGTCCCCGCGCCCGACGTGGTCGCCGCGGTCGCGCACGCCCCGCTCCCGCGCCGGTCGCCGAGGACGAGGTGCCGCCGGTCGCGGTCGCCTCCGACGACCCGGGCAAGTGGGGCCGGGTGGACGCCGACGGCACGGTCTACGTCCGCACCGCCGACGGTGAGCGCGCGGTCGGCTCGTGGCAGGCCGGTGAGCCCGCCGAGGGCTTGGCGCACTTCGCCCGCCGCTTCGACGACATCCGCACAGAGGTCGAGCTGCTCGGCGCGCGGCTGGCGTCCGGGTCGGGCGACCCGAAGCAGTCGGCCACCTCGGCCCGCCACCTCAAGGACAGCCTCGCCGAGGCGCACGTGGTCGGCGACCTGGTCGGGCTGGCCGCGCGGATCGACTACCTGATCTCGAAGGCGGGCGTGGCCGTCGAGCAGCAGAAGGTCGCCCGCGACGCCGCCCGCGGCCAGGCCGTGGCCCGCAAGCAGGAGCTGGTCGCCGAGGCCGAGCAGATCGCCGAGGAGTCGACCCAGTGGAAGGCCGCGGGCGACCGCCTGCGCGCCATCCTCGACGAGTGGAAGACGATCAAGGGCGTCGACCGCAAGACCGACGAGCAGCTCTGGCGCCGCTTCGCCAAGGCCCGCGACACCTTCAGCCGCCGCCGCGGCTCGCACTTCGCCGACCTGGACCGCCAGCGCTCCACCGCCAAGCAGCGCAAGCAGGAACTGGTCGAGGAGGCCGAGCAGCTCTCCGAGTCCGACGACTGGGGCCCGACCGCCGGCCGCTTCAAGGACCTCATGCAGGAGTGGAAGGCCGCGGGCCGCGCGCCGAAGGACGCCGACGACGCCCTCTGGCAGCGGTTCCGGGCGGCCCAGGACAAGTTCTTCGCCCGCCGCTCCGCGGTCTTCGACGAGCGCGACGCCGAGTTCGCCGAGAACGCCCGCCGCAAGGAGGAGCTGCTCGCCGAGGCCGAGAAGATCAACCCGCAGGGCGACCTGGAGGGCGCGCGCGCCGCGCTGCACCGCGTCCAGGAGCGCTGGGAGGAGATCGGCAAGGTCCCCCGCGAGCGCATCCGCGAACTCGAGGGCAGGCTCCGCGCCGTCGAGGAGAAGGTCCGCAACGCCGCTGACGCCCAGTGGCGCCGCACCGACCCCGAGGCCGAGGCCCGCGCCGCCCAGTTCCGCGAGCGCGTCGAGCAGTTCGAGGCCCAGGCCGCCAAGGCCCGCGCCGCGGCGACAAGCGCCGCGCCGAGCAGGCCGAAGCCCAGGCCGCCCAGTGGCGCGAGTGGCTCGCCGCCGCCGAGCAGGCGGTCGCCACCCGCTGACGCAGCACCCGAACGGGCCCCGGTCGCACCCCGACCGGGGCCCGTTCGCCGTCGGTGCCGCCCGACACGATGGCCCGGTGGTGGAGATCAAGCCCCTGGCCGAGCCCGACCGCGCCGAGTGGGAGCCGCTGGCCCGCGCCTTCCACCACCACTTCGACACCGAGGTCGACGAGGGCGCCTACGAGCGGACCTGGCGGCGCCTGGTCGAGGCCGAGCAGCTCCGCGGGATCGCCGCCCGGGTCGACGGCCGGGTGGTCGGCATCGCGCACTACCTGTTCCACCCGGGCACCTGGAAGCCCGGCCGGTGCTACCTGGCGGACCTGTACGTCGACCCCGGCGTGCGCAGGCGGGGCGTCGCCACGGCCATGATCGAGTGGGTGGCGCGGGACGCCGAGGAGAACGGCGCTCCCCGGCTGTACTGGAACACCCTGGCGGACGCCCCGGCGCGCGCCCTCTACGACCGGCTGGCCGACTACCAGCCCGGACTCATCACCTACTGCTACCGCCGCTAAACCGCCGTCGCGGGTTCGGGATCGGGCAGGTCGCGCAGCTTGCGCAGCGGGGAGAGGACGACCCACAGCGCGGCGGCGGCGCAGCCGAAGGCGGCGACCCACACCGTCGTCCGGATGCCCAGCCACGTGCCCAGGGTGCCGCCGAGGAGGCCGCCGAGCGGGAGGGTGCCCCAGACGATGAAGCGGACGCTGGCGTTCATGCGGCCGAGCAGGTGATCAGGGCAGATGGACTGGCGGAAGCTGACCTGCGCGACGTTGTACACCACGCCCGCCATCTGCACCCCGACGAAGCCCGCGACCGCGACCACCAGCGGCCAACCCGGCGCGGCCAGCGGGAACAGCAGGCTGAACGGCGCGCTGAGCACCGGCACCAGCCAGATCGTCCGCGCTTGCCCCACCACCCGACCCACCCGGCCCGCGACCAGCGCGCCGAGGATGCCGCCGACGCCCGCCAGGCCGACGACCAAGCCGACCGCGCCCTCGGTCAGGCCGACGTGGTCGATCAGGAACAGCACCAGCACCGCGGTGTTCACCGAGCCGAACAGGTTCCACGTCCCCGTGCACGCCACGATCGAGCGCAGGTACCGGTTGCCGAGCACGAACCGCAGGCCCTCGAGCACCTCCGCGCGCAGGTTGCGCACCTCGGGGCGGACCGGCTCCGGCTCGACCGCGGTGATGCGGGACAGGAACAGCGCCGACGCCAGGTACCCGAAACCGGTCGTGACCAGTGCGGACGCCGCCCCGAGCAACTGCGCGGCGCCACCACCCAGCGCCGGGCCCGCGTGGGCGACCGAGTGGCTCGCCTGGAGCTTGGCGTTGCCCTCGACCAGGTGCTCCCGTCCGACCAGGGACGGCAGGTACGACTGGTACCCGACGTCGAAGAACACCGTGCACGTGCCCACCAGCAGCGCCACCAGCACCAGGTGGGTGAACGTCAGCGCCCCCAGCCACCACGCCACCGGGACGGTGAGCAGCAGCGCGGCGCGCGCGAGGTCCATGCGGATCATCAGCGGGCGGCGGCGCACCCGGTCCACCCAGGCGCCCGCGGGCAGGCCGAGCAGCAGGAAAGCGGCGGACTCGGCGGCGGTGAGCACGCCCATCTCGAAGGCCGACGCGTTGAGCAGGCCGACCGCGAGCAGGGGCAGCACGATGTTGCCGACCGCGGTGCCGAACTGGGCGATCGTGTCGCCCACCCACAGCCTGCGGAAGTCGGGGTGGTGGCGCAGGGACATGCGGGGAGGATGCACTCAGTGATTGGAAGCTGTCAATCACTTACGCTGGGCCGGTGAGCGCACCGAAACCGGACCGCAGGCCCGCGACCGCGGTCGAGATCGCCGCCCTCGGCTCGGCCGTCCGGCTGCGGATCATCCGCCTGACCCACCAGCGGCCGATGACGAACAAGGAGATCGCGAACCACCTCGACCGCGACCCCGCCACCACGCTCCACCACATCCGCAAGCTGGTCGACGCCGGTTTCCTGGAAGCGCTGCCGCCCCGGCGCGGCAACCGCGGCGCCCGCGAGATCCCGTACCGCTCGACCGGGCGGTCCTGGCGGCTGGACAACCCGGGCAGCGGCAACCGGGAGGTCGCCGAGGCCGTCCTGCAGGCTTACCTGGCCGAAGTCGCGAAGGTGGACTTCACCGACCTGCACCAGTCCCGACTCGTCGTCCAAGTCGACGAAGCGGGCCGCGAGGAGCTGAACCGCCGTATCGCGGAAGTGCTCGACGATTTCGCGTCCAGGCCCCTTGACCAGGGCGAACCCCGCACCGCCGTCTACGTTTCCCTCTACCCCGGGGAATAAACCGGTCGTAATGGTCGTCTACCCGTGCGACGATGGGAACATCGCCGGAACCGACCGGCACCGACCGAGAAGGACGTGTTCACCAGGTGACAGAGGAATTCATTCAGCCAGACGACGGTGACTTCGCGCTCGACGGCCTCGGCCCGGCTGACCTCTCCCTCGGTGAACTCGAACTGGAGGAGCGGTCGTCGCTGCGGCGCGTCGCCGGGCTGTCGACCGAGCTCGAGGACATCACCGAGGTCGAGTACCGGCAGCTCCGCCTGGAGCGGGTCGTGCTCGTCGGCGTGTGGACCGAGGGGTCGGCGCTGGAGTCCGAGGCGTCGCTGGCCGAGCTGGCCCGCCTCGCCGAGACCGCGGGCTCGGAGGTCCTCGAGGGCCTCGTGCAGCGCCGCGACAAGCCGGACCCGGCCACCTACATCGGCTCCGGCAAGGTCCGCGAGCTGGCCGACGTCGTCGCCGCGACCGGCGCCGACACGGTGATCTGCGACGGTGAGCTCTCGCCCTCCCAGCTCCAGCAGCTGGAGGCGCGGCTCAAGGTCAAGGTCATCGACCGCACCGCGCTCATCCTGGACATCTTCGCCCAGCACGCCCGGTCGAAGGAGGGCAAGACGCAGGTCGAGCTGGCCCAGCTCCAGTACCTGCTGCCCAGGCTGCGCGGCTGGGGCCAGACGCTGTCCCGGCAGGCCGGTGGCCGCGCGGGCGGCGCGGGTGGCGGTGTGGGTCTGCGCGGTCCCGGTGAGACGAAGCTGGAGACCGACCGCAGGCGCATCCACGCCCGCATCGCCAAGCTCCGCCGCGAGATCAAGGGCATGGGCACGGTCCGCGCCACCAAGCGCGGCCGCCGCGTCGCCAACGCGGTGCCCAGCGTCGCGATCGCCGGGTACACCAACGCGGGCAAGTCGAGCCTGCTCAACGCGCTGACCGGCGCGGGGGTGCTCGTCGAGGACGCGCTGTTCGCCACCCTCGACGCGACCACCCGGCGCGCCGAGACCCCGGACGGGCGCACCTACACGCTGACCGACACCGTCGGCTTCGTGCGGCACCTGCCGCACCAGCTCGTGGAGGCGTTCCGCACCACGCTCGACGAGGTGGCCGACGCCGACCTCGTGGTGCACGTGGTCGACGGGTCCGACCCGATGCCGGAGTGGCAGATCACCGCGGTCCGCGAGGTGCTCGCCGACATCGGCCGCAAGCACGACACGCCGATGCCGCCCGAGCTGGTGGTGGTCAACAAGACCGACGCCGCGGGCGACCTCGCGCTGGCCCGGCTGCGGCACCTGGTCCCGGGCGCGGTGTTCGTCTCCGCGCGCACCGGGGCGGGCGTCGCCGAGCTGCGCGAGGCGATCGCGGAGCTGCTGCCGCGGCCCGACCGCGAGCTGGACGTGCTGCTGCCGTACGAGCGCGGCGAGCTGGTGGCCCGCATCCACCGCGAGGGCTCGGTGCTCTCCGAGGAGCACACCGAGGTGGGCACGCACGTGCGCGCCCGGGTGAACCCCGACCTCGCGGCGGTGCTCCAGGTGTTCGCGGTCGACCGCTCCCGCGCCTGACGGGAAAGCCCCCGACGGCCCCGGCTCCGGCCGGGGCCGTCGGCGTTCCCCCGCTACCGTGGTGGTGACACGGGGAGGTGGCGGTGCTGGCGGTGGCGACCCTGGCGCTCCTGGGGGCGGTGCTCGCGCCCGGCGCGGCGGAGCCGGTGGAGCGGTGCTCGCTGGGCGACGAGCGGTTGACCGAGGTGTCCGGGATGGCCGCCGACGGCGACCGCTGGTACCTGGTCAACGACGGCGGCCGCAAGTCCACGGTGTACGTCCTCACGCGCGACTGCGCGGTCGCCGAGGTCGTCTCCGGCCCGACCGACCCGTACGACGTGGAGGACCTCGCCCGCGCCGCGGACGGGACGCTGTGGCTGGCCGACACCGGCGACAACGACAAGGACCGCGAGACGGTCGCGCTCATCTCGCTCACGCCCGCCGGGAAGACGGCGGTGCACCGGCTGACCTACCCGGACGGCCCGAAGGACGCCGAGGCGCTGCTGCTGTCCCGCGACGGCGTCCCGCACCTGGTCACCAAGAACCCGTTCGGGACGGCCGACATCTACCGTCCGAAGGGGAAACTCGCCAGTCCCGGGCCGACCGCGCTGGAGCACGTCGGCTCGATCACCTTGCGCCCCACCGGGACCAAGGGCGGCCCGGTGCCGCCGTCGGTGGGCTCGGTGCTGGTGACCGGCGGCGCGGTGAGTCCGGATGGGACGGTCGTCGTGCTGCGCACCTACACCGACGCGTACGTCTACTCGGCACCGGACGGCGACATCCTCGCCGCGCTGCGCAACGACCCCGTCCGCGTGGCGCTGCCGAACGAGCAGCAGGGCGAGGCCATCGCGGTCGAGCCGGACGGCACCCTGGTGTCGGTCTCGGAAGGACTCGGCAGCCCCGTCCGCACGGTCTCCGGCGTGGCGCCCGCGCCCGCGCCGCCGACCACCACCACGACCACGAGCCCGCCCGCGCACGACAAGACCGCCGCCCCCGCACGGGAGGACGACGGTCTGGCGACGATCCCCGCGATCGGCGTCACCGCGGTGGTGGTGGGGGTCCTGCTGCTGGTGATGCACCGCAGGACCACCCGCAAGCGCTCCTAGAGCCGCCGCAGGACGGCGACGACCTTGCCCAGGATGGTCGCCTCGTCGCCGGGGATCGGCTCGTAGGCGGCGTTCTGCGGCAGCAGCCAGGCGTGGCCGTCGCGGCGCTTGAACGTCTTCACCGTGGCCTCGCCGTCGATCATGGCGGCCACGATGTCGCTGTTCTCGGCGTTGGGCTGCTGGCGCACGACCACCCAGTCGCCGTCGGCGATGGCGGCGTCGATCATCGAGTCGCCCGCGACCTTGAGCATGAACAGCGAGCCCTCGCCGACGAGCTCCTTCGGCAGCGGGAAGACGTCCTCGACGGCCTGCTCGGCCAGGATCGGCCCACCGGCGGCGATCCGGCCGACCACCGGGACGTACGTCGGGCGCGGTCCGCTCGCCTCCTCGGCGGGCGCCTCGCCCGCGAGCTGCGCGGGCGTCGCGTCCGAGGGCAGCACGCCGATGGCGCGCGGCCGGTTCGGGTCGCGGCGCAGGTAGCCCTTCTCCTCCAACGCCCTGAGCTGGTAGGCCACCGACGACGTCGAGGTGAGGCCGACGGCCTCGCCTATCTCGCGCACGCTGGGTGGGTAGCCGAAGCGCTGGACCCAAGACCTGATGACCTCGAGCACCTGGCGCTGGCGAAGCGGCAGCTCAGCGCCTTCCGAATCGGGCTCGGGGAACTTGCGCACCGTGCCGCGCGCCGCGGGCTTGCGCTTCGGGGTGTCGGTGCGGCCGTTCGTGCCTGCCACTGCGCTGTCCTCCATCCTGCTGCCGGTCACCCGGCGATCATGTCCAGTGTCGACGGTAGTCCCATGACCTGCGGAGATCAAACACCTGTTCGAGCGACACGCCGTCCGGGTCTGGAAATTGTCGGCCCCCGGTGGTACACATTCGCACGGACGTTCGATCGAACGCGAGTTCGAGGAGGTAGCCATGGCGGCGACGCTGACCACCGGCCCGTCGACCCGGCACGCGGTCCCCGCGCGCACCGTCCGCGCAGGCCGGGGCGGGTCGCGCCCGCCGACCCGGCGGCCCCCGGTCGGCGCGCCGAGGGTCGTCGCGCCCGCCGACTGCGCGCCCCGCCGCTCCCCGGTCCCGCTCGCCGCGCTGGTCGCGATCGCCCTCGCGGTGGCCGCCCTGGTCTACGGCTTCGGCGCCTACAGCGGCGCGATGGCCGAGTCGACCGTCCCGACCACGACGGCGGTCGTCCGCGTCGGCGTCGGGGAGACCCTCTACGACCTGGCCGCGCGCACCGCTCCCGGCAGCGATTCCTCCGCCGTGGTGGACCGGATCCGCCAGCTCAACGGCCTCGACAGCGTCGACGTCTACCCCGGCCAGCCGCTCACCGTCCCCGTCTCCCGGGGCTGACCCGTTGAACGCCGCGTGACCCGCGGCTGAACTGTTGGCTGAATCACACCCCCGCCGACCCGGGCGTCCCGGGCGGGCTCCGGCGCGTCGCGCTGTTGAGCCGCCTGGTCGATCACGCCGGTCAGGGCATACCCGGGGTGCTCCAGAGCGTTACTCCTATAGCACGTTCTCCGGTCGTGCTGCACCCGAACGAGTGACGCTGCGTTGTCAGCCGGTTGTTTGAGTAGTTTGCCCAGGTCGCGGCCGTCTCCGCTGACATCCGGATGACGGGCGTGTCGAGTTGCCGATATCTGGCCCTCGGGCGTAGGTTCAACCCCAACATCTAGGGGTTACACCGTTGTAGTTTGTCCACAGGTTGGGGTCGTTTATCCACCTGTGCCCTGGGTGTTGTCCACAGTTTGATCACCAAGCGTGGTCGGGGCTGGGCCGACCGAGTGGCGGGGAGGAGTCAGCGATGCGGTGTCCGTTCTGCAGGCACCCGGACTCGCGGGTCGTCGACTCCCGGGAGGTCGACGAGGGCCAGGTCATCCGGCGGCGGCGGTCCTGCGCGGCGTGCAGCCGCCGGTTCACCACCGTCGAGGAGGCCGTGCTCGCCGTCGTCAAGCGCTCGGGCGTGACCGAGCCGTTCAGCCGCGAGAAGGTCGTGCGCGGCGTGCGGCGCGCCTGCCAGGGCAGGCCGGTCGACGAGGACCAGCTGCAGCAGTTGGCCCAGCGCGTGGAGGAGACCATCCGCGCGACGGGCCCCGCCGAGGTGCCGAGCCACGAGGTGGGACTGGCCATCCTGGGCCCGCTCCGCGAGCTGGACGAGGTCGCCTACCTCCGCTTCGCCTCGGTGTACCGGTCTTTTCCTCTGTCGAGGACTTCGAGAAGGAGATCGCCGACCTGCGCGCGGTGGTAGCGCGCGAGGCGGCGCGGGGCGATGACGAGTAAGCGCCGACGCCCCCAGAGCGGGGCGCACAAGCAGACCAGGCCGCATCGGACGGGGAGCCCGGACGTGGCCACAGTTCACGAGGGAGTTGTCATGACCGAGACCGTGGGGACGCCTGCGGACACAGCAAAGCCGGGACTGCGCGTCGAGCGGGTGTACACCACCGAGGGCGTGCACCCCTACGACGAGGTGACCTGGGAGCACCGGGACGTCGTCATGACGAACTGGCGCGACGGCTCGGTCAACTTCGAGCAGCGCGGCGTCGAGTTCCCCGACTTCTGGTCGGTCAACGCCACGAACATCGTCACCAGCAAGTACTTCCGCGGCGCCGTGGGCACCCGGTGCGCGAGCACTCGCTGCGCCAGCTCATCGACCGCGTGGTCAAGACCTACACCGACGCGGGCGCCCGGCACGGCTACTTCGCCTCGCCCCAGGACGCGCAGGTCTTCGAGCACGAGCTGACCTGGATGCTGCTGCACCAGGTGTTCAGCTTCAACTCCCCGGTCTGGTTCAACGTCGGCACCAGCTCCCCGCAGCAGGTCAGCGCCTGCTTCATCCTGGCCGTCGACGACACGATGGACTCGATCCTCAACTGGTACAAGGAAGAGGGCCTGATCTTCAAGGGCGGCTCCGGCGCGGGGCTGAACCTCTCCCGCATCCGCTCGTCCAAGGAGCTGCTGTCCTCCGGCGGCACCGCGTCCGGCCCGGTGTCGTTCATGCGCGGCGCCGACGCGTCCGCGGGCACCATCAAGTCCGGCGGCGCGACCCGCCGGGCGGCGAAGATGGTCGTGCTCGACGTCGACCACCCCGACGTCGAGGAGTTCATCGAGACCAAGGCCCGCGAGGAGGAGAAGATCCGCGTCCTGCGCGACGCGGGCTTCGACATGGACCTCGGCGGCGCCGACATCACCTCGGTGCAGTACCAGAACGCCAACAACTCCATCCGCGTGTCGGACGAGTTCATGCACGCCGTCGAGCAGGGCGGCGACTTCGGCCTGCGCTCGCGCACCACCGGCGAGACCATCGAGAAGGTCGACGCCAAGGCGCTGTTCGGCAAGCTGGCCAAGGCCGCGTGGGAGTGCGCGGACCCGGGCATCCAGTACGACGACGTCATCAACGACTGGCACACCTGCCCCGAGTCCGGCCGGATCACCGCGTCGAACCCGTGCAGCGAGTACATGCACCTCGACAACTCGAGCTGCAACCTCGCGTCGCTGAACCTGATGAAGTTCCTGACCGACGACGGCTCCTTCGACGCCGAGACCTTCGTCAAGGCCGTCGAGCTGGTCATCACCGCGATGGACATCTCCATCTGCTTCGCCGACTTCCCGACCGAGCCGATCGCGGACACCACCCGCAAGTTCCGCCAGCTCGGCATCGGCTACGCCAACATCGGCGCGCTGCTCATGGCCACCGGCCACGCGTACGACTCCGACGGCGGCCGGGCGCTCGCCGCGGCGATCACCTCGCTGATGACCGGCACCGCCTACCGCCGCTCCGCCGAGCTGGCGGGCGTCGTCGGCCCGTACGAGGGCTACGCCCGCAACGCCGAGGCCCACCAGCGCGTCATGCGCAAGCACGCCGCGGCCAACGACCTGGTCCGCACGTACCACAAGACCGACGCCGCGGTGCACCGCGTCGCGACCCGCGAGTGGCAGACCGCGCTGGAGGTCGGCGCCCGCTCCGGCTGGCGCAACGCCCAGGCGAGCGTGCTGGCCCCGACCGGCACCATCGGCCTGATGATGGACTGCGACACCACCGGCATCGAGCCCGACCTGGCCCTGGTCAAGTTCAAGAAGCTCGTCGGCGGCGGCTCCATGCAGATCGTCAACCAGACCGTGCCGCGCGCGCTGCGGTCCCTCGGCTACCAGGCCGAGCAGGTCGAGGCGATCGTCGAGTACATCGCCGAGCACGGCCACGTCGTCGACGCCCCCGGCCTGCGCACCGAGCACTACGAGGTGTTCGACTGCGCGATGGGCGAGCGCTCCATCGCCCCGATGGGCCACGTCCGGATGATGGCCGCGGTCCAGCCGTTCATCTCCGGCGCGATCTCCAAGACGGTGAACATGCCGGAGTCGGCGACCGTCGAGGACGTCGAGGAGATCTACTTCCAGGGTTGGAAGCTGGGCCTCAAGGCGCTGGCGATCTACCGCGACAACTGCAAGGTCGGCCAGCCGCTCTCGGCGGGCAAGGGCGCGAAGGCCGCGGCCGAGCCGGAGAAGGTCGTCGAGTACCGCCCGGTCCGCAAGCGCCTGCCGAAGAAGCGCCCCTCCCAGACGGTGTCGTTCACCGTGGGCGGCGCGGAGGGCTACCTCCACGCGGGCTCGTACCCCGACGACGGCCTCGGCGAGATCTTCGTCAAGCTGGGCAAGCAGGGCTCGACCCTCGCGGGCGTCATGGACGCGTTCTCCATGTCGATCTCGGTGGGCCTGCAGTACGGCATCCCGCTGGAGTTCTACGTCTCGAAGTTCCAGAACCTCCGCTTCGAGCCGCGGGCATGACCGACGACCCGGACGTCCGCATCGCCACCAGCGTCCTGGACTACCTGTTCCGCAGGCTGGCCCTGGACTACCTGCCGTACGAGAAGCGCGCCCAGCTCGGCATCTTCACCGCCGAGGAGCGCTCCGCCCAGGTCGCGAACGACTACGGCACTCCGTCCGATGTGGACCTGGAGGGCCTGCGCACGTCGGTCGACGCGACGCCGCGCGCGGCCATCGAGCAGGCGGCCCCCGAGGCCCACAGCTCGACGGAACTGCTGGAACTGCACCTCGGCAAGGCCGCCGACGCCCCGCTGTGCATGACCTGCGGCACCAAGATGCGCCCGCGGGCTCCTGCTACGTCTGCGAGGGCTGCGGCTCGACTTCGGGCTGCAGCTAGCGAACACCTGACAGCGGGGGTCGACCGGTCCGGTCGGCCCCGCTGTGTTTGTCAGGCGCCCAGCGTCGCGCGCATCCGGGCGAGGGCGCGCAGGATGTCGTCGCGGTTCTTCGCCGACTTGATCCACGCCGGGAGGCGGCTGGCCACCGAGCTGTTCCGGTTCGGCTGCCGTTCCCGCACGGCGGCGGCGACGTAGCGTTCGAGGAAGTCCAGGTGCTCCTCGTGGTAGGCCCAGAGCACGTGGCCCCGGAACGGGATCTGCAGCCACAGTTCCAGACCGCGGAAGCGCGGTACCCCGCCATCGCCCCGCCACAGCGCCATCGCCGGTAGCCGGGTGACGGCCCGGCAACTCGGGCACCGCACCGGCAGGCCGTGCGGCAGCACCCCGCCAGCGACGTCGCCGCTGCTCAAGCCGCAGCCCGCACCGGCCGCAGCGGCCGTGCGCGTGCACGTCGACGTGCTCGGCCAGGACGGGGAGCGGTCCGCGAGGGCGTACCCGCAGCCTCCGCAGGTCACCCGCGACCACGACGCCACCGCTCGTCCGCCGCAGCGCGGGCAGCGCACCTGCACGCCGGTGGCGTGGAGGTGCTGCATGCAGTCGTCGTCGCGGTCGGTGAAGCGGCGTTCCACGGGCCGTACTGTCGCACGGCGGCCCGCATCGATGGAGCGAATTACCATCGGCCCGGGGTAACACCGGGCTTGTACTATCCCCAGGTCGGCGTGGGGGATGGACATGAGCGAACCGGACTGGCGGCCGCTGGCGCCGGTGCAGGTGGTGGAGGGTCCGCCGCAGGAGCGGCGGAACTCGCCCTGGGCGCTGCTGACGATCTTCGCCGCCATCGTCGTCGGGGTGTTGGCGATCGCGCTGGTCGGGCGGGCCACCTCGGTCGGGTTCACGACCGTCGTCGAGGGGCACCCGGTCGCGGTCGGGGGGCAGGTGGTGCCGAAGGAGAAGCAGGCGCAGGCCACGCTCGACACGAACTCGCGGAACCGGTTGATCACGCCGGGGACGCCGTTGACCGAGGTGACCTGCGAGTTGCCCGACTTCGACACCGACGCCGCGAGCTTGGAGAAGTACTACCGCGAGGCCATCACCTGCCTCGACCGCGCGTGGGCCGCTCCGCTGGAGGAGGCGGGCAAGCCCGTCAAGACGCCGCAGCTGACGGTGGAGGACTCGCCGCGCGGGGAGTGCGGGTTCGCGCCGGACGAGGACGAGGCCGTCGCGTTCTACTGCGCCGAGGACCAGGTCATCGCGATGCCGAGGAGCAGGCTGATCGAGGACGCCGGGGACGACCCCGCGTTCCACCTCTCGGTCCTCGCCCACGAGTACGGGCACCACGTGCAGGCGCTCTCCGGCATCCTCGGCACGGCCGCGCGGCGGGAGCGGGTCGCCGAGGAGCCCGAGGTGCTGGAGCTGTCCCGGCGGGTCGAGTTGCAGGCGAACTGCTTCGCCGGGCTGTTCCTCGCCGCCGCGCGCGACCGCGGGGACATCGACGAGCGGCTGGCGCAGGACGCGGTCGGCGGGTTCGCCTACGTCGACGACTCCGACAGCCACGGCAGCGCGAACAACCAGCTGCTCTGGGCGAAGGCGGGCTACTCCGGCAAGTCCGCGGCCGACTGCGACACCTGGGCCGCCGCGCCGTCCGAGGTCGCCTGACGCCAGCGGGTGAGGACCAGCTCAACCCGCTCGCGGATGCGGTCGCGCGCCACCGCCCTGGGCACGCCCGCCATCAGCATCGCGTCGTAGTCGGTCTCCTCGTGGCGGATGGCCGCGACGACGGCCAGCGTGACGGCCTGCTCGTCCAACGCCTGGCCCGCGGCGGAGCGGCCCACCCGGCCGCTGCTGCGGACGCTCGCGTGCTCGGCGATGGCGGCGGCGCGCTCGGCGGCCAGGCCGGGGAACAGTTCGGCGATGCGGTCGGCGAAGGCGTCGGTGAACGCCAGGTCTTGGACCTCGCGGCGGGCGCGGTCGCGGACCCGCCTGCGTTCGCGGGCCTCCCCGTCGGCGAGGCACTGCTCCTCGGCGACCTCCAGCGCGGCGCGCTCGACGAGGGTGCCGCAGCGGATGAAGCGCTTGCGCGGCTTGTGCCAGGTCATCACGACCGCGGCGAGCCCGCTGGCCTTCCGCGCCCGGCGGGTCAGGGCGGCGTCGCCCGACGGCAGGAACACCAGGTGGTCCATGTCCGCGCAGGTCAGGCACACCGGGAGGTCGTCCTCGACGAAGTGGTACTCGCCGGTGTCGCGGCACAGCGAGCAGTGCCAGCGCTTGTCCGGGCGCAGCGCGACCGGGTCCGGCACGGCCTTCGCCTTCGCCTCGATGCGGGCGCGGCGGGCGGGGGACAGGGCCGGGTCGGTCCAGTGCGTGCGGAACGCGGTGTCGTCGTCGGTGAAGCGCAGCGGGCGGGCGTCCAGCGTCGCCGCCACGTAGTCCACTTCGGACGCTTCGAGCCCGCGCCCGAGCGCCCAGTCGCGCACCAGGTCCAGCGCCTCGGCCAGCCGCGACGGCGGCACCGCGGCGACCGCGTCGAGCCGGGGGACGCGGCCCTGGCGCCACGAGTCGACCGTGCGGGTGGACAGCCAGCCCAGTCCGGTGAGGACGTCGAGCGGCGCGACGGTCCCCTTGCGGCGCACCAGGTCCTCGGCGATGACCCGCACCCGGGTGGACAGCGCCGTCACTGGCCCTCCGCGAACGCCCGGTACGCCGGGCGCAGGTACTCGGTCAGCGGCCTGCCGCGCAGCAGCACCGGCAGCGGGTCGAGCCGGTCGAGCACCGCGCCGGGCGCGGCGGCCGCGGGCGGCGGCGCGGGCACCACGGGTCCGGTCGCCCAGAACGCGGCCGGGTCGTCGGGGAGCGGGTCGGGGTCGGCCTCGACGGGCCGCGCGACGCCGCCGCGGTGCGAGCGCAGGCCGTCCAGGAGGTCCTGGCGGGCCCTACCGCGCCAGGCCAGGATCTCGAACGGGTCGGTGTCGAACGACTCGGCCAGCAGGTAGCAGGTCGCGGCGAGGTGCTTGCACGGCACCTCCCAGTCCGGGCACGAGCACTCCATGGAGAACTCGGCGAAGGAGTTCGGGAACAGCCGCAGCCCGACCGCCTCGAACACCTCCTCGATCCCGGTCGGCATCTCGCCCGCGAGCAGCTTCGCCAGGTACAGCGCCTGCCCCGCAAGCGCTTGCTCCACCTGGACCCACTGGTCGACCGTGAACGCCTTGACGCCGATCTTCACCCGGTACGGCGCGGGTCGGGAGCCCTGCACGGTCGCCACGACGATGCTCGCCGACAGCGACATGCTCACCACCTGCCCCTGCCGGGCGTACCGCTTGCCGCGCTCCAGCCGCCCGCCGAGGCCCAGTTCCTCAAGCACCTCGATGAACCGCCGCGACCACCACGTGCGCGCGATGTCGCCGCGGGTGCTGCGGACGCGCAGCCCGTTCTCGACCTTGATCGTGCGCGCGGGCGGGTCCTCCCGCCACCACTCGTCACTCACCGACGGCCTCCGCGGACAGCGTGACGACCTCGCGCAGCTCGTCGGTGGTCAGCTCGGTCAGCCAGTCCTCGCCCGCGCCGACCGCCAGCCGCGCCAGCGCCTTCTTGCGCTCGATCATGGCGTCGATCTTCTCCTCCAGCGTGCCGATGCACATCAGCTTGCGCACCTGGACGTCGCGGCGCTGGCCGATCCGGAACGCGCGGTCGGTGGCCTGGTCCTCCACCGCCGGGTTCCACCACCGGTCGAGGTGGATGACGTGGTTGGCCGCGGTGAGCGTGAGCCCGGTGCCGCCCGCCTTCAGCGACAGCAGGAAGATCGACGGGCCGTCGCCGGACTGGAACCGCTCGACCATCGCGTCCCGGCGCGCCTTGGGCGTGCCGCCGTGCAGGAACAGCACCTCGGTGTCGAACCGGGCGGCCAGGTGCGGGACGAGCATCCCGCCGAACGCGGCGAACTGGGTGAACACCAGCGCGCGGTCGCCGTCGGCCAGCACCTCCTCCAGCGTCTCCTCCAGCCGGGCGAGCTTGCCGGAGCGCCCGGCGATGCGGGAGCCGTCGCCGAGGAACTGCGCGGGGTGGTTGCAGACCTGCTTGAGCCGGGTGATCGTGGACAGCACCAACCCCTTGCGCTGCACGCCTTCGGACTCCTCGACCTTGCCCATCATGTCGTCAACGACGGCCTGGTAGAGCGACGCCTGCTCGGCGGTGAGGTTGCAGAGCTGCTTCATCTCGACCTTCTCCGGCAGGTCGCTGATGATCGACGGGTCGGTCTTCACCCGGCGCAGCACGAACGGGCCGGTGACCCGCCGCAGCCGGGTCGCGGCGTCCTCGTCGCCGTAGCGCTCGATCGGCACGGCGAAGCGGGCGCGGAACTTGTGCACCGAGCCCAGGAGTCCCGGGTTGGCGAAGTCCATGATGGACCAGAGTTCGGCGAGCCGGTTCTCCACCGGCGTTCCCGTGAGGGCGATCCGGTGCCGCGCGGGCACGGCGCGGGCGGCGCGGGACTGCCGCGACGCGCTGTTCTTGATGTTCTGCGCCTCGTCGAGCACGACGCGGTCCCACTCGCGCTCGGCGAACCGCGCGCTGTCGCGGGCGAGCAGGTTGTAGGTCGTGATCACCAGGTCGGCGTCGGCGTCGGCGAGCTTGCCGCGGTCGGTGCCGTGGTGGACGTGCACGCGCAGGTCGGGGGCGAACTTCGCGGCCTCGCGCTGCCAGTTGCCGACCAGCGACATCGGGCAGACGAGCAGCGTCGGCGGGCGCGGGCCGTCGACGCGGGCCATCGCCTCCAGCGCGAGGAGCTGCACGGTCTTGCCGAGGCCCATGTCGTCGGCCAGGCACGCGCCGAGGCCGAGCCGGTCGAGGAACGCCATCCACGCGAGGCCGCGCTGCTGGTACGGCCGCAGGTCCGCGCCGAACCCCGGCGGGGCCTTGACCGGCTCCAGCCGCGCCTCCATGCGGCCGTTGAGCAGGTCGGCGACCCAGCCGTCGCCGTCGATGCCGACCACCGGCGCAGGCAGCAGCGGGTCGTCGGCGGGCAGCGCGGCGAGCGCGAGGATGTTGCCCGCGCTGGTGCTGCCCTCCGCGGAGCGGCGCAGGAACTCCAGCCCGGCGGCGAGCCTGCGCTGGTCGAGGTGCACCCACCGGCCGCGCACCCGCACCAGCGGCACCTTCGCCTTGGCCAGCGCGTCCAGCTCGGCGGGGGTGAGGGTGCTGTCGCCGACGGCCATGTCCCAGCGGTAGTCGACCAGCTCGTCGCGGCCCATCGCCTGCTGCCCGGACACGACGCCCGGTTGGGTGGGGCTGCTGGTGGTCAGCCGGAGCCCGACCTCCGCGGCCTCGGTCTGCCACCAGGAGGGCAGCAGCACGCCGAACCCGGCTTGGTCGAGTTCCGGGGCGCACATCAGGAACTCGTGCGCGCCCGCGGTGTCGAGGGTGAGGCCGGTCGGGTGGGTCTCGCGCAGCGCGTCGTCGACGCACGACACGACCCGGCCCGCGCGGCCCAGCTCGGCCAGCAGCAGGTCCGCGGGCTGGGCGACCCAGCGGCGCAGCACGTTCTGGCCGCCGTCCCACACGTCCTTCGCGGGGACCAGCACGCTCGGGTCGTCGGCGGCCTGGAGCAGGAACTCGACCGACCAGTCGTCGCCGTCCTCGGGGAGTGCAGGCGGAAGCAGGCGCGCACCGGCCCGTCGTGCGCGGCGCTGGCCCGCCACTTGTCGAGCGCGCTCGCCAGCCGCTCGGTCGCCAGCGCGGGGGTGCCCAGCACGGGGTCGCCGGTCAGGCTCTCCAGCAGCGCGTGCGCGGCCACGGCGTCGTCGGCGACCAGGCCGCGCGGGGCGAGGTCGAGATCACCCAACCGCTCCCGCGCGATGGCGTCGACGAGCGTGTCGACCACCGACGCGAGCACCGCGGCGCGGGCGACCCGTCGGCGCGCAACGCGGGCGGCATCGCCTCGCGCAACCGGGCAAGCCGGGCGGAGTCCGCGCCGGTGGGGGCGGGTCGCCAGCGCGCGACGCCCGCACTCGTCACCGCGGGCAGCACGCGCCCGCGGCCGACCAGGTCCTCGGCGAACTCGCGCAGCACGCACAGGTAGCGCGCGCTCGCGCCCAGCCGCACGTCGTCGGGCTCCGGCACCACCGCCGTCGTGACCAGCCCGTTCACCAGCCACGGGCGCAGCTTCACCGCGCCGCGCGGCGGGCGGGCACCGCCAGCGGGTCGCGCACCAGTTCCGGCGAGGCGACCGGCGCCGACGGGTGCGAGGGCAGCAGCGCCCGCACCGTCGCCGCCATCCCGGCGACGCCCAGCCGCTCGGCCAGTTCGTCGCCGGGGACGGCGAAGGGGTGCTCGACGGCGTCCCGCGCTGCCTTGCCGGGCCTGCGGTCGGGCCGGGCGGAGTCCTCCGCCCAGAGCACGACCCGGCCATCGGCCGTGCCGAGGCAGTGCAACGCCAACACGCCGGAGACTGTACCCAGCTAGTCCGACAGCGATCGCAGCAGGAACTCCCACGCCAGCGCCGACATGAACGCGCGCTGGGCGTTGTCGGCCGCGCCGCCGTGCCCACCTTCGATGTTCTCGTAGTACATCGGGGTGTGGCCCTGCTCCCGCATGCGCGCCGCCATCTTGCGCGCGTGGCCGGGGTGCACCCGGTCGTCGCGGGTCGAGGTGGCGAACAGCACCGGCGGGTACGTCCGTCCACTCTGGACCAGGTGGTACGGCGAGTAGTGCTGGATGTGGTCCCAGTCGGCCGGGTCGTCCGGGTCGCCCCACTCGGCCATCCACGACGCGCCCGCGAGCAGCAGGTGGTAGCGGCGCATGTCGAGCAGCGGGACCTGGCAGACGACCGCGCCGAACAGCTCCGGGTAGCGGGTCAGCATGACGCCCGCGAGCAGGCCGCCGTTGCTGCCGCCCTGCATGCCCAGCTGCTCGGCGGTGGTCACCCCGCGGGCGACCAGGTCGCGCGCGACCGACGAGAAGTCCTCGTACGCGCGCATCCGGTTCTCGCGCAGCGCCGCGCGGTGCCAGTCGGGGCCGTACTCGCCGCCGCCGCGGATGTTCGCCACGACGTACGTGCCGCCGCGCGCCAGCCACGCCCGCCCCATCGCCGCGTTGTACGCCGGGGTCAGGGAGATCTCGAAGCCGCCGTAGCCGTACAGCAGCGTCGGCCCGGGCGTGCCGTCGGAGACGACGAAGTACGGCACCTTCGTGCCGTCGTCCGAGGTGGCGAAGTGCTGCTCGACGGTCAGCCCCTCGGTGTCGAACAGCGCGGGCGCCTGCTTGACGACCTCCGCCGACCCGCCGACCGTGCCGTGGACCAGCGTCGTCGGCTGGAGGTAGCCGCTGGAGTCGAGGAAGTACTCGTCCGAGTTGTCCGGGTCGGTGTCGATGATGTGCGCCGACCCCACCTCGGGCGCGCCCGGCAGCTCGGCCCGCTCCCAGGTGCCCGGGGTCAGCACCTCCAGCCTGCTCTTGACGTCCTGCAGCTCGCTGAGGATCAGGTGGTTCTTCGTCCACGACCAGCCCTGCAGCGACGTGTGCGCGTCGGGCTCGAAGACCGCGGCGAGGTCGCGCCCGCCCGCGAGGAATTCGTCGAAGTCGGTGGCCAGCAGCGCCCCCGCCGGGTACGTCGTGCCGTCCACCTCCCACGGCGTGCGGAGGTGGATCAGCAGCCACTCGCGGTGCACGGAGGTCGTGGCGTCGTCCGGCACCTCGATGCGCACCAGGTCGCCGGTCGGGGTGAGCAGGAACTCCTCGCTGGTGAAGAAGTCCGGGTGGCGGCCGACGAAGTCGCGCTCGAAGCCGGGCGTGTGGTCGCGGAAGGCGAACGCGCTGACGTCCTCCGGCTTGCCCTCGAACACCGTCTCGGCCTCCTCGACCGGGGTGCCGCGCCGCCAGCGCTTCATCACCCGCGCGTAGCCGGAGGTCGTCAGGGAGCCCTCGCCGAAGTCGGTGCCGACGAAGACGGAGTCGGCGTCGATCCAGCCGACCCGGGTCTTGGCCTCGGGCAGCGTGAACCCGTCGGCCACGAACTCGCGGGTGCGCAGGTCGAACTCGCGGACCACGGTGGCGTCCGCGCCGCCGCGCGACAGCTCGACCAGCGCCAGGTGGTAGTCGGGGCGCAGCACGGCCGCGCCCTTCCACACCCAGTTCTCGCCCTCCGCCTTGCCGAGCGCGTCCACGTCGAGGAGCACGTCCCACTCGGGGGAGTCGGTGCGGAAGGACTCCAGCGTCGTGCGCCGCCAGAGGCCGCGCGGGTTGGCCGCGTCCTGCCAGAAGTTGTAGAGGAACTCGCCGCGCCTGCGGGGGTACGGGACGCGGTCGTCGGCGTCGAGGACCTCCAGGACCTCCCGCTCGATCGCGGCGAACCGCGCGCCGTCGGTGAGCACCGCCGTGGTCTCGGCGTTGCGCTCGCGGACCCAGGCCAGCGCGTCCTCGTCGGTCACGCCCTCCAACCAGAGGTACGGGTCGTCCAGGTTCGTCATGGCCGCCAGTCTGCCACCGGCGCGCTGACCAGCGCGGCGGTAGCGTGACGGCGTGCAGATCGGATTCGCCGCCCCCGTGTCCGGCTCCTGGGCGACGCCAGCGGCCATCGACCGGGTCGCGGTCCGGGCCGAGGAGCTGGGCTACCACTCGCTCTGGACGTTCCAACGGCTGCTGTCCCCGCCCGGCGGCGAGTGGGGCGAGACCTACCGCAGCGTGCTCGACCCCGTGTCCGCCGTCGCCTACCTGGCCGCGCGGACGTCCCGGGTGCGGCTCGGCATCGCGGTGCTCAACCTGCCGTTCTTCGCGCCTCCGCTGATGGCCAAGCAGCTCGGTACCCTCGACGTGCTCAGCGGCGGCCGGGTCGACGCCGGGGTCGGCATCGGCTGGGCCGACGAGGAGTACGTCGCCGTCGGCGCCGACCGCCGCGCCCGGGGCAGGCGCGCGGACGAGTACCTGCCCCTGCTGCGCCGCTTCTGGACCGACGACGTCGTCGAGCACGCCGGCGAGTTCTACACCGTGCCCGCGACCCGCATGGCGCCCCGACCGGTGCAGCCGGGTGGGCCGCCGCTGCTGCTCGGCGGCGCCGCCGAGCCCGCGCTGCGCCGCGCGGGCAGGCTGGCCGACGGCTGGGTGAGCAGCAGCCGCGCCGACCTCGCCGAGCTGGCCGCGTCGATCCGCGTCGTCCGGTCGGCCGCCGCCGACGCCGGGCGCGACCCGGACGCGCTGCGCTTCGTGTGCGCGGCGTCGTGCGCGTGGGGAGCGGACCAAGCCGCTGACCGGGTCGCTCGACGAGATCCGCGCCGACTTCGCCGACCTCGCCGAGCAGGGCGTCACGGAGGTGTTCGTCGACCTCAACTTTGACCCGTCGATCGGCTCACCCGACGCCGACCCGGCCGAGTCGCTGCGCCGCGCCGAGGACGTGCTGGTCGCGCTGGCCCCGTGATCACTCGATCGGCCTAGAAACAGCGCTCGCCGGGGCACGACCCCTCCGGGGGACTCTCGGGAGGTCGTGGATGCGCAGGGGTTGGGCATTGGTGCTGTCCGGGATCGCGGTGTGCGCCGTGGTCGGGCCGTCGGCGTCGGCGGCGCCGCCGCCCGCCCGGTTCGCCGCCGCGGTGGACCACCGCACCGGCAGCAACCCGTTCCGGGTCGGCCTCGGTGACCTCGACGGGGACCGGGACCTCGACGCGGTGACCGCCGACGCCAGCGCGGGGACGGTGTCGGTGCTGGTCAACACCGGTTCGGGCTTCGCGCCCGCGGTGTCCTACCCGGCGGCGCGGAGCCTGTCCGACGTCGCCGTGGCCGACGTCAGCGGGGACGGCCGCGCGGACGTGGTCGCCGCGGACAACGTCGGCGACGCCGTGGTCGTGCTGCGCGGCATCGGCGACGGCACCCTCGGCGCGGCGACGGCGTACCCGACCGGGCCGATCCCGCAGGGCATCGCGGTCGGCGACGTGACCGGCGACGGCCGCGCGGACGCGGTCACCGCCAACGTCGGCGCGGCCACGGTGTCCGTGCTCCCCGGCCGCGGCGACGGCACCTTCGCCGCGCCCGCGCACCACGCGGTGGCGGGGGCGGCGTTCGGCGTGGCGATCGCCCGGCTCGACGCCGACCAGGTCCCCGACCTCGCCGTCGCGGGCGTGTCGACCGGCGCGGTGTCGGTGCTGCGCGGCACCGGCGGCGGCGGGTTCGCCGCGCACACCACCCACCCGACCGGCGACCAGCCGTTCGCGGTCGCCGCCGCGGACCTCGACGCCGACGGTCGCACCGACCTGGTCACCGCCGACGCCGCCGCGGGCACCGTCTCGGTCCTGCTGGGACGGGGTGACGGCACCTTCGCCGCGCGCGTGCCCCACCCGGTCGGGCAGTCGCCGCGCGGGGTCGAGGTCGCCGACGTCAACGCCGACGCGCGCCCGGACCTGGTGGTCGCGAACGCCGGGTCGGGCTCGGCCACGGTCCTGCTCGGGGTCGGCGACGGCGCCCTGACCGGGCGCACCGACCTGACGGCGGGCGCGGGCGCGCAGGGCGTCCGGGCGGGCGACCTGACCGGCGACGGCCTGCCGGACCTCGTCGTCGCGAACTCCGGCGCCAACCACGTGTCGTTCTTCCGCAACACCACCGAGGTCCGCACCGACCTGCGCGTCGGGCTCACCGCGAGCGGCTCGGTCACCTTCACCCTGTCGGCCACCGCGGAGGGCCCGTTCACCGCGGCCCGGCTGCGCCTGACCTACCCGTCGTTCCTGCGCAGCCCGGTCGCGTCCGGGTGCGCGGTCGACTCCTCCGCCCGCGTGGTCACCTGCGACCTCGGCGCGGTCGCGGCGGGGACGACGGCCACGCGGACCGTCCGGCTCTCGGTCGGCTTCCTCGCCTCCGGCACCGGCCCGGTCACCGTGACCCGGGTCGGCTCCACGCCCGCCGACGCGGACCCGGCCAACGACTCCGCGTCGGTCACCTGCCGGGCCTCGCTCGGCAGCCTGAGCTGCTAGTCCCGCCAGCCGGTGAGGTGGGCGCCCTTCGCCACGTCCACCCGCACGGCCAGCTCCAGTTCGGCCCGACCGCCAGGCACCAGGTCGAGCCGCCAGGTGACCCGGCCGAGTTCGTCGCGCTCGGCCGGGTCCGGGCGCAGCGCCACGTCCCGCACCACGACCTGCTCGTGCCGGGACACCGGGACCTGGTCGACCACGGCGAGCCGCACCGGCCGCGGTCCGTGGTTGGCGACCTTCGTCCGGTACGCCGCCTCCAGCCGCCGCGTCCCGCCCAGCACCGCCTTGCCCGTCGACCGGCGGACCAGCTCGCGCTCGACCCGCACGCGGTCGTCCACGCCCAGTGCCAGCTCCAGCTCCTCGCCGGGCGCCCACGCGTCGAGCTGCGTCACGCCGACGTACTCCGCGTCGTGGAACAGCGCCGCGCGGCCGGGGCGCAGGGTGTGCTCGCTGGTGTTGACCGCGGTCGCCCGCAGGTAGACCTCGGGGCCGCGGACCGGGGCCGTCACGTGGTCCACGCGCGCCTCCAGCTCCAGGACCGCGACGGTGGCCCGGTGCGCGGTGCCGTCGGCGGGGACGGCCACCGGGCGCTGCGGGCGGTAGGTCGACGCCGTCGTCCCGTGCTCGACCTGCGCGGTGTCGACCGCGACCTCCGCCGCGCCCGCCACGGCGGGCATCGCGGCGCCGAAGCCGCGCATCATCGGCGCGGCGGCGGGCATCGGCACGACCGGGCTCAGCACGTCCAGGAACCACGGGTCCAGCTCGGGCACGTCCACCCCGGCGGCGGGCCGGGCGGTGGACAGCGCCAGCTCGCACTCCGGCCAGTCCTCGCCCGAGTTCTGCGTGACCAGGGCGAACCAGGTGAGCGTCAGCCGCTCGCCGCTCAGCCGGACGTCGTAGCGCGAGTCCCAGCCCGCGCCGTTGACGACGTAGGACACCTCCAGGTCCACCTCGCCCGAGCCGTCCAGGTCGACCGCGACCGCCACCAGGTCCGGCGCGGCGCCGGCGTGCGACAGCATCCGCTCGACCTGCGCGCGCTCCTCCTCGGCCCGCTCCCGCGCGCGTCAGCTCGCGGCGCTCCGCCAGCACCCGGCTCAGCTCCGCCGCGATCCCCTCGCCCGCCGCGGCCACCGCGGCCGGGTCGGACTCGCCGCGGGCCAGCGCCTGCGCGAGCGCGCCGGACGCGCGCCGGGACACGCCGGTGAGCACGCCGATCCGGGTCTCGAGGGCGGTGGCGGCGTCGGCCAGCTCCGCCAGCGCCGCCGCCAGCTCATCGGCCCGCTCGCGCAGCTCGGGGAGGTCGTCGGGCGCGGGTGGCGCTCCGGGGCGACGTCGACCCCGAGCACGGTGGCCGCGCCGGTCCCGGACACCCGCACCGAGTCGGACTGCAGGCGCGTGGGCAGGCCGCCCACCAGCACGCGGGCGGGACCGCCGGGCAGCGTCACCCGTCCGCGCCGCGTGACGCGGGCCTGTCCGGGGTAGACGGTGACTGCGGCGATCGGGGCATCGAGTCGGATCACGACCGCGAGGCTACCCGCTCCTGGTGCTGTCCTCAGTGGACCATCCGGACGGACCCTTGACAGCGCTCCCGCGGACCGTGAGTGTGCTGTTCGACCATGTCCACCCCTGCTTGGAGTTGGTTATGAGACGCGCGCGATCCGCCGTCATCGCCTTCGCAGCCCTCGTGGCGCTGCCCGCCGCCCCCGCCGCCGCACAGGCTGACCCGCCCGCCCCCGTGTTCGTCGACGGGCAGGCCCAACCCGTGTTCAGCCCCACCGACGTCGTCCGCGAGTCGCTCTGGGTGACCGCCCCCGTCGACAGCGACTTCGACGGCCGCGACGACCAGGTCTACGTCGAGGTCGTCCGCCCGCGCGCGACCGAGGCGGGCATGAAGGTCCCCGTCGTCTACCAGGCCAGCCCCTATTACTCGGGCGGCAACGACATCGCGAACCACAACGTCGACGTCGAGCTGTACGTGCCGGGTCGGCCCAAGCCGCACGCCGGTCGCGGCGAGACCACCTCCACCGTCGGGCCCAACCCGGCGATCACGTGGCGCTACGAGCAGTACTTCACCTCGCGCGGCTTCGCCGTCGTGTACGCGGAGTCGTTGGGCACCGGCAAATCCACCGGATGCCCCACAACGGGTGACGCCAACGAGACCATCGGCGCGCGCTCCGTGGTGGACTGGCTCAACGGCCGCGCCGCGGCACCGACGCCGCGGGCGCCGCGGTCACCGCCGGGTGGACCACCGGCAAGGTCGGCATGATGGGCGTGTCGTACAACGGCACCCTGCCCAACGCCGTCGCCTCCACCGGCGTCGAGGGCCTGGAGACGATCGTCCCGATCGCGGCCATCTCGAGCTGGTACGACTACTACCGCCACGACGGCGCCGTCGTCGCCGCGGGCGGCTTCCAGGGCGAGGACGCGGACGTGCTCGCCGAGTACGTCTACACGCGCGAGGACCGCGCGATCTGCCGCCCGGTGATCGACGGGCTGCTGGCCGACCAGGACCGCGTCACCGGCGACTACAGCCGCTTCTGGGACGACCGGAACTACATGAACGACGTCGACGAGGTCGAGGCGTCCGTGCTCGCCGTGCACGGGCTCAACGACTGGAACGTGAAGATGCGCCAGGTCACCCAGTGGTACGAGGCGCTGAAGCGGCATGGCGTCGAGCACCGCATCTGGTTGCACCAGTTCGGCCACACCGACCCGTTCAACGTCAACCGCGAGCCGTGGCTGGTCCTGCTCAACCGCTGGATGTCGCACTACCTCTACGGCGTCGACAACGGCGTCGAGCGCGAGGACAAGGCGATCGTGCAGCGCGAGGACCGGTCGTGGACGCAGGAGGCCGACTGGCCCGCGCCCGGCACCCGCCCGGTCACCGTGCGCCCGACCGCGGGCGGCGAGACCACCGGCGGCCTCGGCCTGCGCCCCGGGTCCGGTTACGAGTCGCTGACCGACGACGCGTCGATCCGCGCCGATGTGCTGGCCGCGGCGGCGACGTCCCCGCACCGGCTGTCGTACGCGTCGCGCCCGTCCGACACCGACCTGCGGATCAGCGGCACCGTGCGCGCCGACCTGAGCCTGTCGTTCAGCCGCCCGGCCGCGAACGTGACCGTGCTGCTGGTCGACCGCGCGCCCGACGGCACCGTCAAGGTCGTCACGCGCGGCTGGGCCGACCCGCAGAACCGGCACTCGCACTGGAAGACCTCGGCGATCAAGCCCGGCAAGGCGTACGACATCCGGGTGAACTTCGAGCCGGACGACTACGTGTTCCGCGCCGGTCACCAGGTCGGCGTCGTTGTCCTGTCGAGCGACCACGACTACACCCTCCGGCCCAGGCCGGGCGCCGGGGTCACCGTCGACCTGGGCGAAAGCGGCATCACGCTGCCGGTGGTCGGCGGCCGGGCCGCGGTGGTCGACGCCATCGGTTAACCCACCGGTTGGAAATCTGCCCACCATTGGATCTTTAAGAAGGTCTTCCACTTCACCGGGGTCCCGTGGTCGGATCGGCTGTCTTCGTCCTACTCGGAGGTAGCTGATGCGCAGGCTGTTATCGATCGCGGGCGCCGTGACCCTGTCGGCGGCGTTCTTCCTCACCGGGGGAACGCCGCCTCGGCGGCGCCCGCGTTCCAGTTGCCCTTCCCCTGCGGCCAGGTGTGGTCCGGGCAGACCCGCACCGACCACAGCCCGGCCAACGCCATCGACTTCAACCGCACCGACGACCTGGGTGACCCGGTCGTCGCCAGCGCGGGCGGCCAGGTCGTCCGCGTCGAGAACACCGGCTCCGACAGCTACGGCCGCTGGATCGAGATCGACCACGGCTCCGGCTGGCGCAGCCGCTACGCCCACCTCTCCGTCCAGCGGGTGTCCGTCGGCCAGTCCGTGACCCGCGGCCAGCGCATCGGCGACGTCGGCTCCACCGGCGGCTCCAGCGGCCCCCACCTCCACTTCGAGCAGCGCCTCAACGGCGTGGCCCAGCGCGTCGTGTTCAACGGCAGCGAGGCCTTCTACTGGGGGACGCGGAACTACACCAGCCAGAACTGCTCCGGCGGCGGCAACCCGTACACGCCCGAGGAGGTCTGCGGCTCCGGCTACACGGTGATCGATTCCGCCGCCCTGGGCACCGCCGGTCGCGTGTACCTGCTGTACCGCGACGGCTACAACTGCGTCGCGACGATCAAGCACGTGTCGGTCGGCACCGCGTCGTCCGTCTCCGCCTTCCTCGAAGTCCAAGGCGGAACCCGGACCACGGATTCCGGCTCCTTCGCCTACTACGCGGGCCCGGTCGTGAAGTACGCCCCGAGCGCCTGCGTGAAATGGGGCGGCTCCGTGGGCTCGAACTCGTACGTGAGCCCGTTCGAACACTGCGGCTGAGCAGGACACGGATCGGCCCGGCATCGCCGGGCCGATCCGTCCACAGGGAGTTGTCCACAGGTCGCCGAGTGGGGTGTGACAGCGCGGGAAGCGGCTGGCCACAGTGGAAGCATGAAGACAGCACTGGCCCTCCCCTCGACAACGGCGGCGAACTCGTCGCCGCCATCCCGCACCTCTTGGGCTTCCACCCCACCAACTCCCTGGTCCTCATCACGCTGATCGACGCCGAGGACCCTCACATCGGTGCCGTCCTGCGCATCGACCTACCCCCGACCGCCACCGAGCCCAAGTGGCGTCCCACCTGGCGACCCTGGCCTCCACCCACGGCGCCGAACGCGCGGTAGCGGTGGTAGTCGGCGGCTCCGGCAGCCCTCCGAACTCCCTCCCGCACCGCCGCCTGGTAGCCGAACTAACCCGCGCCTTCACATCGGTGCACGTCACCATCGACCACACCGTCTGGGTCCCCGAAATCGAGAACGGCCTGACGTGGTGGTGCTACAACCACCGAGGCTGCACAGGCCCAGTCCCCGACCCCGACACCTCAGCCTTCGGCGTAGGAATGCTGGTCCGAGGCGCGGTGAAATACGCCAGCCGAGAAGCCCTAGCCGCCACCCTCACCCCAGACCCCGACGACATCCTCAACCGCCGCGAACACCTCATCGACGCCCGAGCGAACGCCACCCCACCCGACCAGTCCGTAATAGACAGTGCCCTGGAAATCTTCGCCGTAGAACCCGACGAAGACCCCATCGACCACTACGACGACATCGTCCTGGACATGTACCACGTCCACGCCCCACCCGCCGACGACCTCCCCACCCTCACCGAACCCCACCTAGCCGACATCGCCATTGCGTTGTACGACACCGACATCCGAGGCCACTGCCAACTCCTCTCCCTCACCCCCAAGCCCCCGCCGCCGAACGCCTCTGGACCTACCTGATCCGCTCCCTCCCCCAACCCGACCGAGCCGAACCCGCCTGCTTCCTAGCCGTCTCCGCCTACCTCCGCGGCAACGGCTCCCTAGCCCGCGTAGCCCTGGACGTAGCCCTACAAGCCCGCCCAGGCCACACCCTCGCCAGCCTCCTAACCGCCGCCCTCGACGGCGCCATGACACCCCGAGAACTCCGCACCATCCTCAGCCAAGCAGGTGACACCTAACGAAACCCACTACGCCCAAACACGAGCGCACCCGGGCCACCTGCGCCGACCTACCCGAACCGTGCACCCGACGGCCGGTATCCGATCCGTGCATCCGAACGGCCACCCATCCGATCTGTGCACGTGATCGGCCACCCATCCGATCTGTGCACGTGATCGGCTGCCTATCCGATCCGTCCACTCAGCCGGTCTGTGCGCTCGATCGGCTGCCCATCGGATTCACGACCCACCCGATCCGTGCGCTCGATCGGGCGCCACCGGATCCACCACGCACCCGATCTGTGCACCCGATTCGCCACCCCACCTGATTGCCACCCGTCCCGATCCGTCCGCTCGATCACCACCCTTCCAAGCGGCCCTCCAACCGGTCCGTCTACCCCACACGCTCACCCGATCCGTGCATCCGATTCGCCACGCACCCGATTCGCCCACTCGCCCAATCCGTCCTGCCGAATCGCCACCCAGCCCGGTTGGCCACCATCCGATCCGCACACCCCATCGGCCACCTACTCGATCGCCCCCTCACCCAGTCCGCCACCCGGTTTGCCATCCGCCCCGGTTAGCCACTCACCCGATCCGGCCACGCACCCGTTCTTGCTCTCCCCGACCCACCACCGCAACGCCTCCACCCATCACCTCTCCCACCCCGCGATCCCTCACCCCACAACGCCGGAGGCCGGTCCCCCAAGGGAACCGGCCTCCGGATCGGGCACGAGACCGCGGCTACCGCAGGTGCTTCTGGGTGAACTCCCAGGCGTCCGCGACGATGGTCGGGAGGTCGGTGCGTTCGGGCTTCCAGCCGAGGTTCTCGGTGGCCGCGGCGGAGGAGGCGACCAGGACCGCTGGGTCGCCGGGCCTGCGGGGGGAAGTCGGCCGGGATCGGGTGGCCGGTGACGTCGCGGCAGGTTTGGACGACCTCGCGGTTCGAGAAGCCGGTGCCGCTGCCGAGGTTGTAGATCTGGTGGCGGCCCGGGGCGGCGTGGTCGAGGGCGAGGAGGTGGGCGTCGGCGAGGTCGACGACGTGGATGTAGTCGCGGATGCAGGTGCCGTCGGGGGTCGGGTAGTCGTCACCGTAGATGGCGAGTTTGTCGCGGCGGCCCGCGGCTACCTGGAGGACGATCGGGATGAGGTGGGTCTCGGTGGTGTGGCGTTCGCCGAAGCGGCCGTAGGCGCCCGCGACGTTGAAGTAGCGGAGGCTGACGGCGGCGAGGCCGTGGGCGGCGGCGTACGAGGTGATCGCGTGGTCGATCGCGAGCTTCGTGGCGCCGTAGGTGTTGGTGGGGCGGGTCGGGGCGGTCTCCTCGATGGGGACCGACTCCGGCTCGCCGTAGGTGGCCGCTGTCGAGGAGAAGACGAGGCGGGGGTGCCCGCCGCGTGCATCGCGTCCAGCAAGCGCAGGGAGGTGAGGACGTTGCCGGACCAGTACTTGGCCGGGTCCTGCATGGACTCGCCGACGAGGGACTTGGCGGCGAAGTGGAGGACGCCGTCGAAGCCCTCGGCGAGCAGGTCGGGGGCGGACTCGGCGATGTCGGCGCGGACGAAGCGGGCGCCGTCGGGGACGGCGTCCTCGTGGCCGGTCGAGAGGTCGTCGACCACGACGACGTCGTGGCCCGCCTCGACCAGGCGTGCTGCGCACACGCTGCCGACGTACCCGGCTCCGCCCGTTACGAGCAGCTTCACGGTGGTTCTCGCCTTCCTGCGGTCAGTGGTCGCGGCCCGCACCCGCCGACGGCACGGCGGTGAACAGGCGGGGCGGGGTGAGCGAGCGGTCCGCGTACGCCGCGCGCACGGCGGCGCGGACGTCGGCGGAGCGGTCGAGCGGGACGAGCGCGATGGCCGAGCCGCCGAAGCCGCCGCCGGTCATCCGCGCGCCGAGCGCGCCCGCGGCGAGGGCGGCGTCGACGGCGACGTCCAGCTCCAGGCACGACACGCGGTAGTCGTCGCGGAGGCTGGTGTGCGACGCGGTCAGGTGCGGGCCGACGGCCGCGAGGTCGCCGGAGCGCAGCAGGTCGACGGTGGCCAGCACGCGGGCGTTCTCGGTGACGACGTGCCGCACCAGCGGGCGCAGCTCGTCGGGCACCCGGTCGACGTCGGACACCGACGCGTCGCGCAGCGCGGGGACGCCGAGCAGGGAGGCGGCGCGCTCGCAGCCCGCGCGGCGGTCGCCGTAGCCGGAGTCGGCGAGCGAGTGCTTGGCGCGGGTGTCGACCACCAGCACCTCCAAGCCGTGCGCGTCGGCGTCGAACGGCACCTGCTCGCCGACGCCGGAGCGCACGTCGAGGAACAGGGCGTGCGCGGCGGTGCAGCGCAGCGACGCGGTCTGGTCGAGCAGGCCGGTCGGGGCGCCGACGAAGTCGTTCTCCGAGTTCTGCACCCAGCGGGCGACCTCGTCGAGCGACGGGCCGTCCGGGGTGCCGGGGGAGCGGTCGGCCAGGCCGAGCAGGGCCAGGGCGACGGCGCACTGGAACGCGTGCGACGACGACAGGCCCGCGCCGTTGGGCACGTCGCCGGTCACCATCAGGTCCGCGCCGCCCAGCACGCCCTGCTTGCGCAGGGCCCACGCGACGCCGCTCGGGAACGCGGCCCACCCGGTGACCACGCCCGGTTCGAGGTCGGCGACGGCGACGGGGTCCGCGGTGCGCGGGATGCCGTCGTCGCCGGTGCTCGTGACGGCGAGCAGGCCGTCGGCTCGCGGGGACGCCGCGACGGCGCAGCGGAACGGGAGGGCGAACGGCAGGACGAAGCCGTCGTTGTAGTCGGTGTGCTCCCCGATCAGGTTCACCCGTCCGGGGGCGGACCAGACACCGTGGGGAGCGGTGCCGTAGTGGTCGCGGAACGCGGCGGCAGCGCGGTCCGCCTGGGTGCCGGTCCCGGCAGCCAGGTGGTCGGAGCGGGTCACTTCAGCCGGGCCAGCACGGCGTGGAGCACGACGGGGGCGAAGCTGCCCGCGCCCGCCTCCCCGGTGACCTCGATCGCGGTGCCCTCGCCGCGGGTGGCGGCGACGCTCACCACGTGGCCGGGGATGACGCCCGCGCCCTTGAGGTGCGACATCAGGTCCGAGTCGGGCTGGATGTGCTCGGCGATGCGGCGCACCTCCACGGCGCCGCCGCCGCGGCGGGCGACCTCGTCGAGGCGGACCAGGCCCGCCTCGACCGGCGGGGCGGGCTCGCCCTCGCCCAGCTCGTCGAGGCCGGGGATCGGGTTGCCGTAGGGGACGTGGTGGGGTGGCCGAGCAGCTTGACCAGCTTGCGCTCGACGGCCTCGCTCATCACGTGCTCCCAGCGGCAGGCCTCGGCGTGCACCTGCTCCCACTCCAGGCCGATGATGTCGACGAGCAGGCGCTCGGCGAGGCGGTGCTTGCGCATGACCGCGATGGCCAGCGAACGGCCGTGGTCGGTCAGCTCGAGGTGCCGGTCACCGGCGACGATCACGAGCCCGTCGCGCTCCATGCGCCCCACCGTCTGGCTGACCGTCGGGCCGCTCTGGCCCAAGCGCTCGGCGATGCGGGCGCGGAGGGGGACGACGCCTTCCTCCTCCAGCTCGTAGATGGTCCGGAGGTACATCTCGGTGGTGTCGATGAGCTCGTTCACGGCCGGTTTCCCCTTCGTCCCGTTCTATCTTAATCGTTGACAGAACGGGTGCGGCCCCGGCCGCCCGGGCGGTTCCCGGCAGGATGGCGGGGTGACTCGTTCCCTGGTTGCCCCCGCTGACCTCGCGTCCCGCCTGGACGGTCCACTGGCTCCCGCGCTGCTCGACGTGCGCTACCGCCTCGGCGGGCCCAACGGCAGGCCCGAGCACCTCGCGGGCCACGTGCCCGGCGCGGTGTTCATCGACCTCGACGCCGACCTCGCCGCGCCCCCGGGCGACGGCGGCAGGCACCCGCTGCCCGACCCCGCCGTGCTCGAGCGCGCGCTGCGCGCCGCGGGCGTGCGCGAGGACCGGCCCGTCGTCGTCTACGACGGCGACAACGGCGCCGCCGCCGCGCGCGCCTGGTGGCTGCTGCGCTGGGCGGGCCACGACCAGGTCGCCGTGCTCGACGGCGGCTACGCGGCGTGGACCGCGGCGGGACTGCCCGTCGCCACCGGCGAGGAGACCCCCGAACCGGGTGACATCACCGTGCGCCCCGGCGGCATGCCCGTGCTCGACGCCGACGAGGCCGCCGCGCTCGCCCGCACCGGCGTGCTCCTCGACGCCCGCGCCCCCGAGCGCTACCGCGGCGAGGTCGAGCCGCTCGACCCGAAGGCCGGGCACATCCCCGGCGCGCTCAACGCGCCCTTCGCGGGCAACACCGACGCCGAGGGGCGCTGGCGCTCCCCGGAGGAGCTGGCCGACCGGTTCACCGCGCTCGGCGTCACCGGCGACAAGCCCGTCGGCGCGTACTGCGGCTCCGGGGTGACCGCGGCCTCGGTGGTGCTGGCGCTGGAGGTCGCGGGCGTCACCAGCCCCAGCGCGCCCGCCGCGCTGTACGCGGGGTCGTGGTCGCACTGGTGCGTCGACCCGGAGCGCCCCGTCGCCACCGGGGCCGAGCCCTAGGCCAGCAGCTCCGCCAGCACGCGCGCCCGGTCCGCGGCCTCGACGGCGTCGCGGGCCGGGTGCCACGGGCAGGCGATGTCGACCGCGACGACCCGGCCGGTGTCGAGCACGCGGCGCACCGCGGCCAGCACGGCGCCCGCCGACGGCCCGCCGGGCGCGGGGAACTTCATGCCGGTCAGCTCGGCGGCGTCGACCACGTCCAGGTCGACGTGCAGCAGCAGCGGCCCGTCCGGCAGGACGTCCGCGCCGACCGCGTCGACCGGGACCCGGGTGACCGCCGAGCCGCGCAGGAACTCCTCCTCCGCGGGGTCGAGGTCGCGGGCGTCGACGAGGACGGCGCGCGCCTCCGCCAGCGGCCGCAGGCCCAGGGGCTCGGTGACCGGCGAGGAGCCCATCGCCAGGCGCAGGGCCATGCCGCCCAGGTAGCCGGAGGTCGAGCTGGCCTCGGTGTGCAGGTCGCCGTGGGCGTCGAACCACACCACCGCCGGGTCGACGCCCGCGCGCTGCACGCCCGCCAGCGTCCCGAGGGCGACCAGGCAGTCGCCGGAGACGACGGCGGGCCGCCCGCCCGCGGCGGTGTCGGCGGCGACGTTGTCCGCGACCGCCGAGTGCAGCGCGGTCAGCCGCGTCCAGAGGTCGCCGTCCGGGAAGGCCGGGGCCAGGGTGACGCCGGTCGTCGGGAGGCTGTCGTCGGGCAGGCGCTCGTCGTGGTGGAAGGGCACGATGATGGTCGTCACCACGCCAGCGTAGGAGCCCCGGCGCTAGGGTTCCGGCATGGGTGAACGCGCCGCCGCCGTGGTCTGGGACGCCGCTCTGCTCGAGTACGACCTGGGCGGTGACCACCCGTTCAACCCGATCCGCCTGGAACTGACCATGCGCATGGCGCGGGCGCTGGGCGTGCTCGACGGGGTCACCCCGCTGGTGCCCGAGCCCGCCGACGACGCCGACCTCGCCCGCGCGCACGACGTGTCCTACGTCGACGCCGTCCGCGAGGCCCCGATGGTCGGCTGGGACGTCGGGCACGGCCTCGGCACGCCGGACAACCCCGTGTTCGACCGGATGCACGCCGCGTCCGCGCTCGTCGTCGGCGGCTCGCTGCTCGGCGCGAAGGTGATCGCGGGCGGCGAGGTCGACCGGGCGGTGAGCATCGCGGGCGGGCTGCACCACGCCATGCGCGACCACGCCGCGGGCTTCTGCGTCTACAACGACTGCGCCGTCGCGATCTCCTGGCTGCTGGACAACGGGTTCGACCGCGTCGCCTACATCGATGTCGACGTCCACCACGGCGACGGCGTCCAGGCCGCGTTCTACGACGACCCCCGCGTGCTGACCGTGTCCCTGCACCAGCACCCGGCGACGCTGTGGCCCGGCACCGGCTCGGTCAGCGAGCTGGGCGTGGGCGAGGCGCAGGGCACGTCGGTCAACATCCCGCTGCCGCCCGGCACCCGGGACCCCGCGTGGCAGCGCGCCTTCCACGCCACCGTCCCGTCGCTGCTGGCCGCCTTCCGCCCGCAGGTGCTCGTCACCCAGTGCGGGGTGGACACCCACCACGAGGACCCGCTGGCCGACCTGTCGCTGTCGGTCGACGGCCACCGCGCCACCTACCTCGCCCTGCGCGACCTCGCCGACCGGTACGCGGGCGGCAAGTGGTTGGCCACCGGCGGTGGCGGGTACCAGCTCCTGCGGGTCGTCCCCCGGTCGTGGACGCACCTGCTCGCCGCCGTGCTCGACCGCGACGTCGACCCGGCCACGCGCGTCCCGACCGAGTGGCTGGCGACCGTGCGCAAGGTGGCCCCGCACGCCGAGCTGCCGCTCACCATGGGCGACGGCGCCGACCCGTCGTTCGAGCCGTGGAGCGGGGAGCGGACGACGCGGTGGACGCGGTGATCCGCGACGTGCGGCGCGCGGTGTTCCCGCTGCACGGCCTCGACCCGGACGACCCGCGCGACTGAAGGTGGCCATGGACCCGTTCGACTACCCGAGACGCTGGGAAGCCGACGTCGTGCTGTCCGACGGCGGCACGGTCCACTTGCGCCCGATCGTGCCCACCGACGCCGACGCGCTGCTCGCCTTCCACGGCAGGCTCTCCGAGCGCACCCGCTACTTCCGCTACTTCGGGCCGTACCCGCGCATCCCGGAGAAGGACCTGCGCCGGTTCAGCACCGTCGACCACCACGGCCGGGTGGCGTTCGTCGCGCTGCTGGGCGACGACATCATCGCGGTCGGCCGCTACGAGCGGCTGCCGGACGCCGACTCCGCGGAGGTAGCGTTCGTCGTCGAGGACGCCCACCAGGGCCGCGGGCTCGGGTCGATCCTGCTGGAGCACTTGGCGCGGCGGCGCGCGAGCGCGGGCTGGCGAAGTTCGAGGCCGAGGTGCTGGCCGAGAACGCCCAGATGGTCCGGGTGTTCCGCGACGCCGGCTACCAGGTCAGCCGCGAGTTCGACGAGGGCGTGCTGCACCTGGAGTTCGCCATCGACCCGACCGAGGCCGCGGTCGCCGTGGCCCGCGCGCGCGAGCAGGCCGCCGAGGCGCGCAGCGTGCACAACCTGCTGCACCCGACGTCGGTCGCCGTGATCGGCGCGTCCACCGACCCGACCAAGATCGGGTACGCGGTGCTGTCGAACCTGCTGGCCGCCGACTTCGCCGGGCCGGTGTTCCCGGTCAACGCCGAGCACCCGTCGGTGCGCGGGGTCCGCGCCTACCCGTCGGTGCTCGACATCCCCGACGCCGTGGACCTCGCCGTGGTCGCGGTGCCGCGGCGGGCGTCGACGACGTCATGGACGCCTGCCTCGCCAAGGGCGTCAAGGCGCTCGTCGTGGTGACGTCCGGGTTCGGCGAGACCGGCCCGGACGGGCGCGGCGCCGAGCGCAGGCTGGCCGCCGCGGCGCGGGCGCACGGCATGCGCGTCGTCGGCCCGAACGCGCTGGGCGTGGTCAACCTCGACCCGGCGGTGCGGCTCAACGCGACCCTCGCGCCGACGCTGCCCGGGCCGGGCCGCACGGGGTTCTTCTGCCAGTCCGGCGCGCTGGGCACCGCGATCCTCGCCGACGCCGCCGCGCGCGGGCTGGGCCTGTCGACGTTCGTCAGCGCGGGCAACCGCGCCGACGTGTCCGGCAACGACCTGCTCCAGTACTGGGAGACCGACCCGAACACCGACGTCGTCCTGCTGTACCTGGAGTCCTTCGGCAACCCGCGCAAGTTCGCCCGGCTGGCGCGCAGGCTCGGCAGGCGCAAGCCGATCGTCGCGGTGAAGTCCGGCCGCAACGCGGTGCTGCCCGCGCTGGCCGCGACCGGCGTCGCGGTGGACGAGGCGAGCGTGCAGGCGCTGTTCGAGCAGGCGGGCGTCATCCGGGTCGAGTCGATCGCGCAGCTCTTCGACACCGCGCTGCTGCTGGCGCACCAACCGCTGCCGCCCGGCGAGCGGGTCGCGGTCGTCGGCAACTCCTCCGCGATCGGCGTGCTGGCCGCCGACACCGCGCTCGCCCAGGGCCTGACGCTGGCCGACGACCCCGTCGACGTGGGCGCGCAGGCCGGGCCGGACGTGTTCGCCGACGCTGTCGCCCGCACCCTGCGCCGCGACGACGTCGACGCGCTGGTCGTCGTCTTCGTGCCGCCGCTGGCCATCCCGGGCACCGCGTACGCCGCCGCCCTGCGCGAGGCCGCCGCCGACGTCGGCGCGACCAAGCCGATCGTGTCGACCTTCCTCGCCGCGGAGGGCATCCCCGCGTCGCTGGCCGTCCCCGGCCCGGACGGCGCGCCCGGCAAGGGCTCCATCCCCAGCTACCCGAGCCCGGAACGGGCCGTGCTCGCCTTGGCCCGCGCGACGAACTACGCCCGCTGGCGCTCCACCCCGCGCGGCGAGTTCGTCCGCCCGGAGGGCATCGACCACGCCGCCGCGGCGGCGGTCGTGGCCGACGCGCTCGCCGGGTCCGACGGCGAGGTCGAGCTGACCGACCCCCAGGTGCTCGCCCTGCTCGCGGCGTACGGCATCCGCGTCATGCCGTTCCGCGTGGTCTCCGACGCGAAGGGCGCCGTGGAGGCCGCGACCGCGCTGGGGCTGCCCGTGGTGATGAAGACCGCGAGCAGGCAGTTCCGCAGGCGCAGCGACCTCATCGGCGTGCGCCTGGACCTGAGCACCGAGGACGGCATCCGCAACGCCTACGCGGAACTGCGCAACGTGTCCGATGTGGACGAGGTGTACGTGCAGCGGATGGCCCCCAAGGGGACCTCGTGCAGCATCGGCCTGCAGGACGACCCGTCGTTCGGCACCCTCGTGTCGTTCGGCCTCGCGGGCCTGATCAGCGACCTCCTCGGCGACCGCGCCTACCGCGCCCTCCCGTTGACCGACACCGACGCCGCCGCCCTCGTCCGCGCCCCGAAGGCCGCACCCCTCCTCGCGGGCTACGGCGGCGCCCCGCCCGCCGACCTCGACGCCCTCGCCGACCTGGTCCTGCGCGTCGCCGCCCTCGCCGACGAGATCCCCGAAGTCCGCGAACTGTCGCTCGAACCGATCCTCGCCTCCGCCGCGGGCGCCTACGTCACCAGCGGCCGCATCACCGTCGGCCCACCGCCGTCCCGGCACGACACCGGCCCGCGCAGGCTGCGCGGGATCTGAGTCCGATTAGGACACTCGGTCGAGGGTCAGGCCCACGCCGATCCCGGCCAGGGTGCTGACGCCCGCGACGCCGAGCCTGCCCGCGCCGCGTTCCAGGTTCTCCAGGCAGTCGCCGACGGTGATGGCGCCGGTGGCGCCGAAGGGGTGGCCGGTGGCGATGGCGCCGCCGGCCGGGTTCAGGCGTTCGGGGCCCGCGTCGAAGTCGCGGCGGAGGCGGAGGCAGAGTGCGGCGAAGGACTCGGCGAACTCGAAGACGTCGACCTCGGACGGGCGGATCCCGGCCCGGCGCATGGCCTCCGCCATCGCGCCCTGCCCGCGGTCAGCATGGTCACCGGGTCGTGGGCGGCGACGGCGGAGGAGGCGATGCGGGCGCGCGGGGTCAGGCCGAGGTGGTGGGCGGCGCGCTCGTCGCCGATGAGCAGGAGGGCGGCGGCGTCGGCGGGCGGGGAGAGGTGCCCGCGGTGTGGAGGTGCTCGACGCGCTCCGGCCAGGCGCGGGTCGACAGGGCCAGCGCGTCCTGCCCGTCCGCGCCCAGCGCGGCGTACGCGGGCGGCAGGGCGGCCAGCGTCTCGACGGTGGTGTCCGGGCGGATCAGCTCGTCGTGCGCGAGGCCGCCGACCGGGACCAGGGAGCGGGCGAACGCGCCCGCCCGGCTCGCCGACGCCGCCTTGCGGTGGGACTCGGCGGCGTAGGCGTCGAGCGCGGGCCGGTCGAACCCGTCGATGGTGGCGTTGAGGTCCGCGGCGACCCCGATGTGCACGGCCCCGAGCTGCCGGACGACGCTCGCGTCGGTCCACAGCGGGACCGCGGGCGCCCGCGACGCGCTCTCCACCCCGCCCGCGACGAGCAGGCTGGCGTCGCCCGCCCGGATCCGGCTCGCGGCGACCGCGACCGCCTCGATGCCCGACGCGCAGAACCGGTTGACCACCACCCCGGGCACGCCGTCCCCCAGCCCGCGAGCAGCGCCGCCGTGCGCGCCGGGTTCGCGCCCTGCTCGCCGTGCGGGCCCGCGCAGCCCAGCACCACGTCCTGCGCCACGCCGTCGGCGAGGCCGGGGTGCGGGCGGCCAGGGCGCGCAGCAGCCCGGTGACCAGCTCGAGCGGGCCGACGTGGTGCAGGCCCCGCGCGGCGTGGCCCGGCCGCGGGCCGTGCGCACGTAGTCCAGGACGTACGCCTGGTTCATGACACCCCCTCAGGTGAGCCCTGGCCTGCTCACTTCGACAGTTGTAGTCTCGGATTCCCGGTGCCTGCAAGCGGCTGGCCGCCTCGACCTGAGGAGTCCTGAGTGGACGTGGAGATCCTCGGCCGGGTGCTCAGCACCTTGTCCGACGGTGACGACCACCCCTACCGGAGCGGGCCGTGGCGCCCCCAAACGGTGGAACGGGCCGCCACCGGGTTGGCGGTGGTGGGGAGATCCCCGCCGACCTCGACGGCGTCTACCTGCGCAACACCGAGAACCCCGTGCACCCGGCCATCGCGAACTACCACCCGTTCGACGGAGACGCGATGGTCCACCTGGTGGGCTTCCGCGACGGCGAGGCGTTTTACCGCAACCGGTTCGTCCGCACCGACGGGTTCCGCGCCGAGCAGGAGGCGGGCCGTGCGCTCTGGGCGGGCCTGGCCGAGAAGCCGGAGTCGGCGCTGGCCCCGGGCGGCTGGGGCGCGCGGGGTCGCATGAAGGACGCGTCGAGCACCGACGTCGTCGTGCACGCCGGCGTCGCCCTGACCAGCTTCTACCAGTGCGGCGAGCTGTACCGGCTCGACCCGATGACCCTCGACGACCTCGGCAAGTCGACCTGGCACGGCGACTTCCCCGCGCGCGGCGTCTCCGCGCACCCGAAGGTCGTCCCGGGCACCGGTGAGCTGCTGTTCTTCAACTACGGCACCGAGGAGCCGTACCTGAACTACGGCGTGGTCGACGCCGACAACCGGCTCGTGCACTCCACGCCGGTCGAGCTGCCCGGCCGCGGCTGCCGCACGACATGGCCTACACCGAGAACTACGCGATCCTCAACGACTGCCCCCTGTTCTGGGACCCGCGGCGCTGGCCACCGGCCGCTACGCCGCCCGCTTCCACCCGGACCTGCCCACGCGCATCGGCGTCATCCCGCGGCGCGGGACCGAGGTGCGCTGGTTCGAGGCCGCGCCGACCTACGTCCTGCACTGGGTCAACGCCTACGAGGACGGCGACGAGATCGTCCTCGACGGGTTCTTCCAGGAGGACCCCGAGGGCCGCGGCGGCACTTTCCCCGGCGACCAGCGCTACGCCCGCATGTTCCGCATGCTGTCATTGGACGGCATGGGGACCCGCCTGCACCGGTGGCGGCTGGACCTGGTGACCGGCACAGTGAAGGAAGAACGCCTCAGCGGGTCCACGACCGAGTTCGGTATGATCAACCCCGGGTTCGCGGGCAAGCCGTACCGCTACGCGTACGCGTCCACCGGTGTCCCGGGCTGGTTCCTGTTCGACGGCCTGGTCCGCCACGACCTGCGCACCGGCGCGGAGGACCGCTTCCGCTACGGGCCCGGGGTGTTCGGCAGCGAAGCCGCCGTCGCGCCCAGGGCCGGAGCCCGCGACGAGGACGACGGGTACCTGATCACGATGACCACGGACATGACCGCGGACCGCTCCGAGTGCCTGGTGTTCGACGCCGCGCGCGTCGGCGACGGGCCGCTCGCGCGGGTGCTCCTGCCCGAGCGGGTCAGCAGCGGCACGCACAGCACCTGGGCCGCGGGGACTCGCTGCCCGGCTGGCGCACCGCGGACGACCCGGCCGCCGCGCTCGGGCTGCCGTGATCCACCCGCCGGACGAACCGACCCAGCTGGGCGCGGGTGGCGACAACGCGATCGCGTGGGCCATCGGCGTCTTCGCCGACGAGTGGACGCTGCTGATCCTGCGCTACGCGATCACCGACGGCGTGACGCGCTTCCAGCAGTGGCAGGACCTCCTGCCGATCTCCAGCGCCGTGCTCGCCTCGCGCCTGCGCCGAGGCTGCGAGGTCGGCGTGCTCGAGCAGGTCGCCTACGAGGACAAGCCGCTGCGCCAGGAGTACCGGCTGACCCGGCGCGGCATGTCGCTGTGGCCGATGATGGCGTCGATCTGCGGCTGGGAGGGCGCCTGGGCGCACGGCCAGGCCGAACCGGTGCCCGTCATGGTCCACCAGGGCTGCGGCCGCGCGTTCGAGCCGCTGATGGCGTGCGCGACGTGCGGGGAGATCGTCGAGCCGCGCGAGGTGACCGGCCACTTCGGGCCGAGCGGCTCGTGGCCGCGCTCCGCCCCCAACACCACGATGCGGCGGCGCTCCAGCGGCTCGTCCGCGCTGGGCCCCGGCTTCTTCCCGCACACCCGCGTGCTCGTCGGCAACCGGTGGTCCGCGGCGATGATGGGCGCGGCCTACCTCGGCGCGCACCGGTTCTCCGAGTTCCAGCGCCGCCTCGGCGCGCCCGCCACCGTCATCGCCGACCGGCTGCGCCGCTTCCAGGCGATCGACGTCCTGCGCGCGGAGGGCGACGGCCGCGCCGACCGGTCGGAGTACCGGCTCACCGACAAGGGCCGGGCGTTCTTCCCTGTCGTGATGACCGCGATCGAGTGGGGTCAGCGCTGGTTCCGCGCGCCCGAGGGCCCCGCGGTGGTCTTCCAGCACCGCGGCTCCGAGCACCCGTTCTCCGTGCTGCTGCGGTGTTCGGAGTGCCGCGGCGCGCTCGCCGGGCGGGAGATCGCGGTGCTGCCCGGCGCGGTGGTGCAACCGCGCCGCGGTGCCGTTCCGTCCTGATGGCATGACCCGACGTATTGGCATCCTCGTCGGGACCGCCCTGCTCGCGGTGGCCACGGCGTGCGCCGACCCGCAGCCCGCGCCCGAGCAGGCGCCGGTCCCCCCGGCCCAGTCCGCGCCCGACCCGGCCAACCAGCCGGGCCGCATCCCGCCCGCGGGGTCGGACCCGGTCCCCGCGGCCCAGATCGAGGCCGGTGCCCTCCCCGAGGGCTACCCGGTCGAGGCCTGGACCGCCGACGGCGGCACCACCCTCGGGCTCGGCGCCCAGGAGGGCGGCTGCGGCAAGGCGAGCGCCGAGGTCACCTCGCAGACCGCGGAGAAGGTCGTCATCACCCTCGTCGAGACCACGCCCGAGAAGGCGGAGGTCTGCACGATGGACATCCGGTTCGTGAAGGTGACCGCGGAGCTGGCCGAGCCGCTCGGCGACCGCGAGGTCGTCCTGAAGTCCGAGCAGCGCAAGTCCTGACCCCACCGTCCCGCGCCCCGGCCCGCATGCCCCTGCGGCCGGGGCGCCGCCTTATACAGCGTATGAACGGCCATTCGCCCGTTCGCTGCAACGCCTCGCCGCGCCGGTACCGTCCTCCGACCATGAAGGCTTTCCTGATCCCCGCCGCGCTGGCGGTCCTCGTGGCCGTCGGCGCCTGCGGCGGGCGGCAGGCGGGTGGCGCGCCGGAGATCCCGGTGGGCGACGCGTCCACGCCGCCGACGTCGTTGACGCTGCCGACCGTGCCCACCAAGCCGCTGCCCTCGGCGACCGTGCCGACCGGCCCCGTCGTGACCACCGGGCCGTCCGGCGTCATCGCGCCGCCCGGGTACGAGGAACTGCCACCGGACCGGGTCAACGCCAAGGCGCTGCCGGGAGACCTCTACAAGGAGCACCGCGTCTGGGTGTCGACGGACGACCGGACCATCCAGCTGTTCGCGATGGCCCCCGACCCGTGCACCACGATGGAGGGGACCATCCAGGGCTCGGACAAGGCGAGCGTGACCGTCGCGCTCGCGCCGATGGCCCAGCCGCAGGGCGGTCCCGAGGGCCAGGTGTGCGCGACCGTCGTGACGCCGCACCCGGTCTCGGTCGCGCTCCCGGACGCGTTGGGGGACCGCCAGGTTGTCCTCACCCTCGGGTGAAACGCTGTGATCGTTGTCACCGCACGGTCGACCGCGCTGCGGTGTTGACCGTCTAGGTTTGTCCGATTCCGCCCCCGCCGGGCCGAAACCGGCGGGGGCGCTCTTGTGCCTGGTCATCGGGGCCATACCCGATCGGCGGATCTTCAAACCGCCGGGTTAGCACACTCTGAGTAGTCGATCTCGGCAAGTTGCTCCGGTGTGAGCTGGAAAAATGGCCTAGATCACACCCATGTTTGCCATCCCCGTAGCGCAGGGTTAGCGTTTCGGCGTTCGTCACGGTTCGGTTACGAGCGTGTGGATGCGCGGTTCCCCCGTCGCGTGCCCACCCGGGATCCCCCGCCCGGAGCTCGTCCGGACCTCCCCGAGACGGAAGGCACTGACCCATGCCCAGCGAGGGCCATAGTCCTACCCCGGCGCGCCGCGCCGGGGCAGGCACCGCAAGAAATCCGCGTTCCCGCGGGCCACCTGGCCGCGACCGTCGCCGCCGCGGGCGTCGTCGTCGCCGTCGGCTCGCCGCTGCTGGGCGCCACCGCCGCCCCGGCGCCGGAGTCCGCCGTGCAGGACGTGCTCCGGATGGCGTTCACCACCGAGCCCGCCGCCGAGAAGGTGCGCGCGTACCCGTCGCCGATCCCCACCCGGCCGCAGTCGGCCACCTCGGAGATCGCGCAGGTGAAGCGGGCCGACGCCGCGCGCGAGCGGCAGCGCAAGGCCCTGGAGGCCGAGCGCGCCCGCATCGCCGAGGAGAAGCGCAAGAAGGCCGAGGCCGAGGCCGCCCGCAAGGAGGCCGCGCGCAAGAAGGCGCTGCAGAACTCCTGGGTCAAGCCCACCACCGGCCGGTTCACCTCCGGATTCGGCGCGCGCTGGGGCACCACGCACTACGGCGTGGACATCGCCAACAGCATCGGCACCCCGATCCTGGCCGCCGCCTCCGGCACGGTCATCGACTCCGGCCCGGCCAGCGGGTTCGGCCTGTGGGTGCGCATCCAGCACAACGACGGCACGGTGACCGTCTACGGCCACATCAACGAGTCCCTGGTGGGCGTCGGGCAGCGGGTCACCGCGGGCCAGCAGATCGCGACCATGGGCAACCGCGGCCAGTCCACCGGTCCCCACCTGCACTTCGAGGTGTGGGTCGGCGGTGGCCAGAAGGTCAACCCGGTCACCTGGATGGCAGCGCGCGGCGCGCCGCTGGTGTGACGCGGGGAGGGCCCGCCGGAGATGTCCGGCGGGCCCTTCGCTCACTTCCGGAACGAGATCTGCAGCGTCGGCTGCGAGGTGCCCGCGAAGAAGTCGTTGCCCTTGTCGTCGACCACGACGAACGCCGGGAAGTCCTCGACCTCGATCCGCCAGACCGCCTCCATGCCCAGCTCCGCGTACTCCAGGACGTCGACCTTCTTGATGCAGTCCTGGGCCAGCCGGGCCGCCGGGCCGCCGATCGAGCCCAGGTAGAAGCCGCCGTGCTTCTGGCACGAGTCGGTCACCTGCTTGGACCGGTTGCCCTTCGCCAGCATCACCATCGACCCGCCCGCGGCCTGGAACTGCTCGACGTAGGAGTCCATGCGGCCCGCCGTGGTCGGCCCGAACGACCCGGACGCGTAGCCGTCGGGGGTCTTGGCCGGGCCCGCGTAGTAGACGGGGTGGTCGCGCAGGTACTGCGGCATCGGCTCGCCCGCGTCCAGCCGCTCCTTGATCTTGGCGTGCGCGATGTCCCGGGCCACCACCAGCGGGCCGGACAGCGACAGCCGGGTCTTCACCGGCAGCTCCGACAGGGTCGCCCGGATCTCGTCCATCGGGCGGGTCAGGTCGATGCGCACGACCTCGTCGGACAGCTCCTCGCCGCGCACGTCGGGCAGGAAGTGCGCCGGGTCGCGCTCGAGCTGCTCCAGGTAGATCCCGTCCGGGGTGATCTTCGCCTTGGCCTGGCGGTCCGCCGAACAGCTCACCGCGATGCCCACCGGGCAGGACGCGCCGTGCCGGGGAGCCGGATGACGCGGACGTCGTGGCAGAAGTACTTGCCGCCGAACTGCGCCCCGATGCCGAACTCCCGGGTCATCGCCAGCACCTGCTGCTCCAGGTCGACGTCCCGGAAGCCGTGGCCGCGGGCCGAGCCCTCGGTGGGTAGCGTGTCCAGGTAGCGGGCCGAGGCCAGCTTGGCGACCTTGAGGTTCTGCTCGGCCGACAGCCCGCCCACCACGATCGCCAGGTGGTACGGCGGGCACGCGGCGGTGCCCAGGCTGCGCAGCTTCTCGTCGAGGAACGACGCCAGCCGCTTCGGGTTCAGGACGGCCTTGGTCTCCTGGTAGAGGAAGGTCTTGTTCGCGGAGCCGCCGCCCTTGGCCATGAACAGGAACTCGTACACCGGGTCGGTGCCGGGCTTGGTGTGGATGTCGATCTGCGCGGGCAGGTTCGTGCCGGTGTTCTTCTCGTCCCAGAACGTCACCGGCGCCATCTGCGAGTACCGCAGGTTCAGCTCCTGGTACGCCTCGTACACGCCGCGGGCGAGGGCCTGCTCGTCGGCGCCGCCGGTCAGCACGGTCTCGGTGCGCTTGCCCATGATGATCGCGGTGCCGGTGTCCTGGCACATCGGCAGGACACCGCCCGCGGCGATGCACGCGTTGCGGAGCAGGTCCATCGCCACGAACCGGTCGTTGCCGGACGCCTCGGGGTCGTCGACGATCGCGCGGAGCTGGGCCAGGTGCGAGGTGCGCAGCAGGTGCTGGATGTCCTTGACCGCTTCCTTCGCCAGCGCGGTCAGCGCGTCCGGGTCGACCTCCAGGAACCGCCTGCCCGCCGCCTCGACGACCCGCACACCGTCCGGGCTGACCAGCCGGTACTCGGTCGTGTTGTCCGGTCCCAGGGGAGGACGTCGGTGTAGTCGAAGGCGGTGGTGGTCACGGTGCTCCCTTGCGCGCGTCCGGGGAATGCCGTTGAAAGTACCCCGAGCGCAGGTGGGGGAGACCGCGGGAGTGGTGTGATTTCCGGCCCGGGAAAGCCGGAAGGCCGGGGCGGCCCCGGCCGTCCCGACCTCCCGTCGCGTGCGGAGTCGGCCCCTGCGGCCCGCTCCGCCAAGTCTTCGCGCGTGCGCTGTGGGTAGACAGTGCACGTGACTGCGGTCACATGTCAACGCGTCTATATGAGTGACGGAACAGCCCCCGGAAGGGTTGCGCGCCGCGACGGAATTTCTTCCGGACCCGGGCGGGCGCCGGAACGCGTCCGGCGCCGCCTCGGGACCTCAGCTCGCGTACGCCCGCAGCCGCTCGGCCCGCTCGCCCTGGCGCAGCTTCGACATGACCTCGCGCTCGATCTGGCGGACCCGCTCGCGGGACAGCCCGAAGCGCTTGCCGATCTGGTCGAGGGTGCGCGGCTGGCCGTCGTCGAGGCCGTAGCGGAGCCGGATGACCGACTGCTCGCGCTCGTCGAGGGTGCCCAGGACGCGGCGCATGTCCTCCTGCAGCAGGCCGGAGATGACCACGGTCTCGGCGTCGGTGGCCTCGCCGTCCTCGATGAAGTCGCCCAGCGGGGCGTCCTCCTCGGTGCCGACCGGCATGTCCAGGCTCACCGGGTCGCGGGCGTGGTCGAGCAGGTCGGCGACCTTCTCCGGGGCGATGCCCGCCTCGCGAGCCAGCTCGTCGGTGGTGGCGTCGCGGCCGAGCTGCTGGTGCAGGTCGCGCTTGATGCGGGCCAGCTTGTTGACCTGCTCGACCAGGTGGACGGGCAGCCGGATGGTGCGGCCCTGGTCGGCCATCCCCCGGGTGATGGCCTGCCGGATCCACCAGGTGGCGTAGGTCGAGAACTTGAAGCCCTTGGTGTAGTCGAACTTCTCCACCGCGCGGATGAGCCCGAGGTTGCCCTCCTGGATCAGGTCGAGCAGCGGCATCCCCGGCCGGTGTAGCGCTTGGCCAGCGACACGACGAGCCGCAGGTTGGCCTCGAGCAGGTGGTTCTTGGCCCGGCGGCCGTCGCGGACCAGGGCGCGGAGCTCCCGGCGGCGCTCGTCGGCCAGCTCGGCCGCGGTGTCGAGCATGTGCTGCGCGAAGACCCCCGCCTCGATGCGCTTGGCCAGCTCGACCTCCTCCTCGGCGCTGAGCAGGGCCGTGCGGCCGATCCCGTTCAGGTACACGCGGACCAAGTCGGCGGCCGGCCCCTGTGCGTCCAGGTCGGCCTCGTAGGCGACTTCCGGCTCGCGCTGGTGCGGGATCGTCATGGTGCTCCTCCCCTGTCGCGGTGGTTCTGACACTCCCAACGTGCTGGAACGCGGATTCGTTCCCGCCGCTGATGTGATGACGCTCCCCGCGACCTGGGGGTTGTTCAGGTTTGCCTGAGGTTTCGCTGAGAATGCGGCGTCCGTCCACCCGGGACAGGCGAACCGGTCAAACCTCCACCAGGACCGTGAAGGGACCGTCGTTGACGCTCTCCACCGCCATCATGGCGCCGAACCGACCGGTCTCGACCTTCGCGCCCCGGGCGCGCAGCGCCTCGACGACGGCGTCGACCAGCGGCTCGGCGTGCTCGGGCCGGGCGGCCTCGGTCCAGGACGGGCGCCTGCCCTTGCGGGTGGCCCCGTAGAGGGTGAACTGGCTCACCACCAGCAGCGGCGCGCCGGTGCTCGCGCACGACTCCTCGTCGCGGAGTATCCGCAGCTCGTGGAGCTTGCGGGCCATGGTCTCGACCTTCTCGGGGCCGTCGTCGACGTGCACCCCCAGCAGCACGAGCAGGCCGGGCTCGGCGATCTGCCCGACGACGGCGCCTTCGACGACGACTGAGGCCCTGGTGACCCGGGCGACGACAGCTCTCACCCCGGAATGCTCACACGCGGGCGACCAGGTGGAAGTAGCGGGCGGTCAGCGCGTACGGCATCCGGGTGGACAGGGCCAGCTCCAGCCGCTCGACCCGGGCGTACTCCTCCGGGTCGGCCAGCTCGTCGGCGGGCAGGTACCCGGCGACGCAGCACACGCCGTAGTGGGCGGCCACCGGCGTGCCGACGGTCGCGAGGTCCGCGCGGACCTCGTCGGCGGTGCAGCCCGCGGGCTCGGGGTCCAGCTCGCTGAGCGCGCGCTCGAGGTCGCGGCGCTTGAGGGCGGCGTAGAGGGGCCGGGACGCGGGGTTCGGCGCGAGCACCGACAGCAGCCCGCCCTCGCGCACCGGGGCGGCCAGCGCGCGCAGCAGCGCGACCCGGTCGTCGGCGTAGTGGACGAGGTTGTGGCAGAGCGCGACGTCGAAGTCGTGCTCGCCGAACAGCTCGGGGGCGTCCTCGGCGGCGGCCTGCACGATGTGCACCTTGTCGGCGACGCCGTGCGCCTCGGCCCGCGCCTTCGCCGAGCAGAGCATCGCCCCGGCGGGGTCGAGCACGGTCACCTCGTGGCCCGCCAGCGCCAGCCGGACCGCCTCGCTGCCGCCGCCGCCCGCCACGTCCAGGACGCGCTGCGGGCCCGACGCGTGCCGGAGCAGGTTCGCCTCGGTCACCCGGTGGCGCAGCCGCACCCCGGGGGTGTCCGGGCGCGGGGGCAGCGCCGCGGCCGGGTCTCGACCGTGTCGAGCGTCATGACCTCGTTTGTACCGGGGACGCGGAGATTCCCGATACATCTCTACCCGTATGGCGCAACTCCCGTCCCGCGGTGGGAGGATGGGGGAGGAGGTGGTGTCGTGAAGACTCCGGACCGGGACGACACCGCGGTACTGATCACCGAGGCCGAGCCGTCTTACGAGGACCAGTTCGCCGCGCGCAAGCGGAAGTACATGATCATGATGTCGCTGCGCGTGCCGTGCCTGATCCTCGCGGGCGTGTTCCACGAGACCTGGTGGTTGGCGCTCGGCTTCGTCGCGCTGTCGATCCCGCTGCCGTGGGTCGCCGTGCTGATCGCGAACGACCGGCCGCCGCGCAAGGCGGAGAAGGTCAACCGCTACCAGCGCGGGGCGCGCCAGCTCGAGGCCGGGCCGCGGCAGGTCATCGAGGGCTGACCGGCTGGGCGCCGACCCGCCCGACGGCCTCGGCGCCCGCCGCGCAGCCCGCGGCCAGCGCGGCGCGCGGCCCGGCGCCGCCCAGCCGCGCCACGAGCACGCCCGCGTCGAAGGCGTCGCCCGCGCCGGTCGAGTCGACGCACACCGCGTCGACCGCGGGCGCCGACACCGCGCCGTCCGCGTCGTACCAGGTCGCGCCGCCGCTGCCCGCCGTCACGGCCACCGCGCGCACCGACCGCAGCACGTCGGCCGGGTCGCCGAGGACGGTCAGCTCCTCGGTGTTCGGCAGCAGCAGGTCGACGCCGCGCACCCAGTCCAGGAACGCCGCCGGGTCGTCGACCAGGCCCGCGGCCTGCGGGTCCACCGACGTGGTGAGGCCGCGGCGCGGGCGGCGGCCAGGGCGTGCAGACCCGCTTCCCGCGAGGACGCGTCGAGCAGGACGTAGCCGGACAGGTGCAGGTGGGCGGCGCCGTCGAGGACGTCGTCCGGCAGGTCGGCGGGGCTCAACCGGGCGTTCGCGCCGCGGTCGGGGAGCATCGTGCGCTGCCCGTCGGGGTCGACCAGCACGACCACGCACCCGGTGCCCGCCGACGGGTCCTCGGTGAACGCGCACCGCACGCCCAGCGCGCCGAGCTGGGCCCTGGCCTGCGCCGCGGCGGCGTCCGCGCCGACCCGCGACACCAGGGTCACCTCCGCGCCAAGGTGAGCAAGCCACGCCGCGGTGTTGGCCGCCGCGCCGCCCGCGGTGAGCGCGATCCGGGCGCGGGTGTCGTCGCCATATCGCAGCGGGCCGTCCGGTCGCGCGACGACGTCCAGCGCGGTGTCCCCGACGACCACGACCCGCATTCCCGCTCCTCGAATTCGGCTGCGCGGTCCCCCGCGATGCGGTAGAAAGCTACCCGGCCAGCGTCCTGGCCGACCCCACCACGCACGCCGAGGAGGCTCCGCTGTGCCGCGCGCGTCCTGGGCGTTGATCAAGGCGGGGTTCCGGCGGTACGCGACCTACCGGCAGGCGACGTTCGCGGGCGCGTTCACCAACGTCGTGTTCGGCTTCCTGCGCTGCTACGTGATGCTCTCGGTGGCCGCGAGCGCGGGCGGGCTGCTCCGCGGCTACGACGCCGCGCAGCTCGCCACCTACGTCTGGCTCGGCCAGGGGATGCTGGCCGTCGTGCACATGTGGGTGCCCCTCGACATCGCCGAGCGGGTGCGCTCCGGCGACATCGTCACCGACCTGTTCCGCCCGATCAATCCACTGTGGACCTACTTGTGGACCGACCTCGGCCGCGCGGGTTTCGCCCTCGCGACGCGGTTCGTGGTGCCGATCGCCGCGGGGCTGGTCTTCTTCGAGATGCACCTCCCGAGGAGCCCGGTCACCTATGCGCTCGTCGCGCTGTCGATCGCGGCCGCCGCGGTCGTGGGGTTCGCGGGGCGCTACCTGGTCGGGATGACCTCGTTCTGGCTGCTGGACAACCACGGCCTCGTCCTGGCGTGGGCGGTGCTGTCCTCGCTGGGCAGCGGGCTGTACTTCCCGCTCGCGGTGCTGCCGGAGTGGCTGCGGGTGGCGCTGTGGGTGGGCACGCCGTTCCCGTCGCTGCTCCAGGCCACCGTGGACATCGCCGTCGAGCGGGGCCACCCGCTGCCGCTGCTGGCCTGCCAGGCCGCCTGGGTCGTCGGCCTGCTCTGGCTGTGCGGGGTCGTCCAGCGCCGGGCGACGCGGAAACTGGTGGTGCAGGGTGGTTGACGCCTACTGGCAACTCGTCAAGGCGCAGGTCCGCAGCCAGGCGCAGTACCGGACCTCCTTCGCGCTCGACCTCGTCTTCAGCACGCTCGTCTCCACGCTCGACATCGCCGCGGTGTTCGCGCTGTTCTCGGTGACCGGCGGGCTCGGCGGCTTCGGCGGGCCGTCGGTGCTGCTCGTCGCCGGGCTGTCCGCGCTCGCGTTCGCGCTCGCGGACCTGGTCTGCGGCAACGCCGAGAAGCTGCGCGAGCGGGTCAGGACCGGGACGTTCGACGCGCTGCTGCTGCGCCCGCTGTCCTCGCTCGGGCAGCTCCTGGCCACCCACTTCGCGGCGCGCCGCGCGGGTCGCGTCGTGCAGGGCGCGGTCGTCTACGGGCTCGGGCTCGGCGTCGCCGACATCGACTGGACCGCGCCGAAGGCCGCGCTCGCCGTGGTCGCGCCGATCGCCGGGGCCGTGCTGTTCGGGAGCCTGTTCGTCATCGGCGCGACGACGGCGTTCTGGTGGGTGGAGTCCGGCGAGGTCGCCAACGCCTTCACCTACGGCGGCCGGGACTTCACCGCCTACCCGCTCACCGTGTACGGCGGCGGCGTGTTCGGCCGGTTCTTCTCCTTCGGCATCGGCATGGCGTTCGTGGCGTACCTGCCCGCCCTCGCCCTGCTGGACGTGCCCGACCCGCTCGGCGTCCCCGACTGGCTGCGCTGGTGCTCACCGCTGACGGCCCTGGTCGCGGCGCTCGCGGCAGCGGCGGTGTGGCGCACGGGGTCCGCCACTACCGGGGTACCGGGTCGTGACCGCGGCCTGGGCGCTGGTCAAGGCCGGTTTCCGCCGCTACGCGACGTACCGGCAGGCGACGTTCGCGGGCGCGTTCACCAACATCTTCTTCGGCTTCCTGCGCTGCTACATCCTGCTCGCCGTCGCGGCGCAGGCGGGCGGGGTGGTCGGCGGGTACGACGGCGCGCAGCTCGCCACGTACGTCTGGCTCGGGCAGGGCATGCTCGCGGTGGTCAACATGTGGGTCCAGCTCGACCTCGCCGAACGCGTGCGCTCCGGGGACGTCGTCACCGACCTGTTCCGGCCGATCAATCCACTGTGGACCTACCTGTGGGCCGACCTCGGCCGCGCCGGGTTCGCGGTGCTGACCCGGTTCGCCGCGCCGATGGCGGCCGGGCTGGTGTTCTTCGAGGTGCACCTGCCGCAGCGTCCGATCACCTACGCGCTCGTCCTGGTCTCGATCGCCGCCGCGTCGGTCGTGGGGTTCGCGGGGCGCTACCTCGTCGGGCTGACCGCGTTCTGGCTGCTGGACACGCGCGGGGCCGTCGCGGCGTGGGGTGTGCTGTCGTCGGTCGGCAGCGGGCTGTACTTCCCGCTCGCCGTGCTGCCGGAGTGGCTGCGGGTCGCGCTGTGGGTCGGCACGCCGTTCCCGTACCTGCTCCAGGCCACCGCCGACATCGCCGTCGAGCGCGGCGACCCGCTGCTCATCCTCGCCGGTCAGCTCGGCTGGGCGGTCGTGCTGCTCGCGCTGTGCGGGGTCGTGCAGCGGCGGGCGACGCGGAGGCTGGTGGTGCAGGGTGGCTGACCCGTACCGGGAGATCGTCAGGGCGCAGGTCCGCAGCCAGACCCAGTACCGCGCGTCCTTCACCGTCGACGTCGTGGCGAGCACGGTCGTCAGCGGGCTCGACATCGTCACCGTGTTCGTCCTGTTCTCGGTGACCGGCGGGCTCGGCGGGTTCGGCGGACCGGCGGTGCTGCTGATCGCGGGTCTCTCCACCGCCGGGTTCGCCTTGGCCGACCTGGTCTTCGGCAACGCCGACCGGCTGCGCCACCTCGTCCGCACCGGCGAGTTCGACGCGCTGCTGTTGCGCCCGCTGTCCTCGCTGGCCCAGCTCCTCGCCGTGAACTTCGCGCCGCGCAGGCTCGGCCGGACCGTCCAAGGCCTGCTGGTCTACGCGCTCGGCCTCGGGATCGCCGACATCGACTGGGACGCGCCGCGGTGCTCCTCGCGGTGGTCGCGCCGGTGGCCGGGGCGCTGGTGTTCGGCAGCCTGTTCGTCATGGGCGCCTCGCTCGCGTTCTGGTGGGTCGAGTCCGGCGAGATCGCCAACTCCCTCACCTACGGCGGCCGGGACTTCACGTCCTACCCGCTGACGATGTACGGCGGCACCGCGTTCGGCCGCGTCCTGTCCTACGGGGTCGGGTTCGCCTTCGTCGCCTACCTGCCCGCGCTCGCCCTGCTCGACGCGCCCGACCCGATGGGCACGCCGGACTGGCTGCGCTGGTGCTCACCGCTCACCGCCCTGGTCGCCGTCGCCGCAGCCGCGGCGGTCTGGCGCACCGGGGTCCGCCACTACCGGAGCACGGGATCATGATCATCGAAGCCGCGGGGCTGCGCAAGGAGTTCACCGTCCGGCGCAAGGTCGGCCGGTTCCGCAGGGAGAAGCACGTCGTGTCCGCTGTGGACGGTGTCGACCTCGCGGTCGAGCGGGGCGAACTGCTCGGCTACATCGGACCCAACGGCGCGGGCAAGTCGACCACGCTGAAGATGCTGACCGGCGTGCTCACGCCCAGCGCGGGCCGGGTGCGGGTGTGCGGGCTGGAGCCGGTGGCCCAGCGCACGACCCTGGCCCGCCGCATCGGCGTGGTGTTCGGGCAGCGCTCGCAGCTGTGGTGGGACCTGCCGCTGGCCGAGTCGTTCAGCCTGCTCCGCCACATCTACCGCGTGCCCGCCGCCGACCACGCCGCCCGGCTCAAGCGCTGCACGGCGCTGCTCGGGCTCGACGAGTTCGCCGAGACCCCCGTCCGCCAGCTGTCCCTGGGCCAGCGCATGCGCGGCGAGCTGACCGCCGCCCTGCTGCACGGGCCCGAGGTGCTGTTCCTCGACGAACCCACGATCGGCCTGGACGTGCTGAGCAAGCAGGCCGTCCGCGAGTTCCTCGCCGAGGTCAGGGCGGCCGGCGACACGACCGTCGTGCTCACCACCCACGACCTCGCCGACATCGAGAAGCTGTGCAAGCGCCTGGTCGTCATCGACCACGGCCACGTCGTCCACGACGGCACCCTCGACGAGCTGCACGCCCGCTACGGCTCCCGCCGCGAGGTCGTCGTCGACCTCGACGCCCCGTGGCCCGGCATCGACGTGCCCGGCGCGCAGGTCACCGCCGTGGAGAACGACGGCACCCGCGTCCGGCTCGCCCTGACCGGCGCGGCGGCGGGCGAGGTCGTCGCCGCCCTGGCCGGGGCCGTCCCGTTGCGCGACCTGTCGGTGCAGGAGCCCGGGATCGAGGACGTCGTCGCCCGCCTCTACCGGCGCGACTGAGCCACCGCGACCTCGGACGCCAGCCGCGTGTTGGCCGCGACCAGCTCGATGTTCGCGGTCAGGCTGACCCCGTCGCTGGCGGTGTGGAAGTGCTCCAGCAGCACCGGGGTGACGTCCTTGCCGCGGACGCCGCGTTCGCGCAGCAGCGCCATGCCGTCGATGAGCAGCCGCTCGTGCAGGGCGGCGTCCATCTCGTGCTCGACGGGCACCGGGTTGACCAGCAGCACCCCGCTCGACGCCGTCCCCGTGTGCGCTGCGATGACCCCGGCGGCCTGCTCGGGCGTGTCCACCCGCCACGGCACGCCGAAGGCGGACTCCGCCGGTAGAACGCGGGGAAGCTGTCCGTCCGGTACCCGATGACCGGCACCGACCGCGTCTCCAGCACCTCCACGGTCGCCGCGATGTCGAGCACCGACTTCACCCCCGAGCAGACCACCGTGACCGGGGTCCCCGCGAGGACGTCGAGGTCCGCGGAGACGTCCCACGCCTGCTCACCCGGCATGGCGAGGTGCACCCCACCGAGCCCGCCGGTCGCGAACATGTCGATCCCGGCGCGATGGGCCAGCGCGGCCGTCGAGGCCACCGTCGTCGCCCCGTCCTTGTGGAGCGCGAACGCGGGCCCGAGGTCGCGCAGGGACAGCTTCAGCAGCCCACCGGCGCAGACCCGCTCCAGCTCCTCGGGCCGCAACCCGATCCGCGCCCGACCGTCCAGCACGGCGATCGTCGCCGGGACCGCCCCCGCCTCCCGGACGATGCCCTCCAGCCGGACGCCGACCTCGTGGTTGCGCCCGCGGGCAGCCCGTGCGCCAACAGGGTGCTCTCCAGCGCGACGACCGGCAGGCCCCGGCCAGCGCCTCAGCGACCTCTGCGGAAAGTTCGATGCTCACGACCGGTCATCATGGGACACGCGTTGTGCTGGTGCATCATTGAGGGGTGAGCGCACCCACCCAGACCCTCCCCGAGGTAGACACCCGGCCGGAGGGCACCGACAGCACGGGCGACGACACGCCGAAGATGTTCCACTACGTCCGCAAGGACAAGGTCGTGGAGAGCGCGGTCATGGGGACCATGGTCGTGGCGCTCTGCGGCGAGGTCTTCCCGGTCACGAAGTCCCCCAAGCCCGGCTCCCCGGTCTGCCCGGACTGCAAGAAGATCTACGAGCGGATGAACCCCTGATCAGGAGTTGACCTCGCGCTGGTCCGCGACCTCGCTCTCGCGGACCGCGCCGTTCTCCGCCCGCTCGCCCTCCGGCTGCCAGGCGCGGCTGGACTCCTCCGACCGCCTGCGCTCGTTGGCGCGGTCCATCTCCAGGCGGCGCCACTTGCGGCGTTGGCGTTTGGTCATCTTCGCGGGCCACATGTCCTGGATGGCGGCGTTGAAGTACGCGCCGATGGTGATGGCCAGGCCGATGAAGAACGCGAACAGCAGGAACGCGATCGGCGTGGCCAGGGCGCCGTAGGTGTAGCCCGTGGTGGTGATCCACGAGATGTAGAGGCGCAGGCCGATGCTGGACAGCAGGAAGAACGCCATGGCCAGGCCCGCGCCCGGCAGGCCCCGGTGCCAGGGCAGCTTGCGGGGAGCGCCAGCTTGTACAGCGTCGCCAGGGCCAGGACCAGGATGATCCCGATCGCTGGGTAGTAGGCGATGTCCAGCCACATCGAGATCGTCGGCCGCCAGCCCGAGGGGAACAGGTTCGGCAGGATGTCCGGGCCCAGGGCCAGCACCGGCAGGCCGATCAGCAGCAGGACCAGGCTCGCCATGTACAGCAGCAGCGAGAACACCCGCTGCCACACGTCCGCGCGGACCCCGTACTGGCCGTGCGCGACCGTGATCGCGTCGACGAACGACGACATCGCCGACGAGCCCGCCCACAGCGATATGAGGAAGCCCACGGACACGATCTCGCCGCGGCCGACGGTCAGGATGTCCGACACGGTCGGCTGGATGATCTGGGTGACGACGCTCTCGCTGAACGCCGTCCGCGAGATGTCGATGATGTCGGCCTGCACCGCGGCGGTGACGTCCTGCCCGAGCCAGTCGGCGACGAAGCCGAGCATGCCGAGCAGCCCGAGCAGCAGCGGCGGCAGCGACAGGACCTGCCAGAACGCGGCTTCGGCCGCCTCCGAGAAGAGGTTGCCTTCCCACGCCTTCGACAGGGTGTGCCGCACCAGGCCGGGGCGCTTCGCGGGCCGGCCGGACGAGGTCTCCTGGGTGGTCATTTCGGTGACAAGCATGTCCCATCCGGAGCGGTTCGGCCCGACTGACGGCCAAACTCCGGTCCGCGTGTCCCGGAGACCCCGGGTACTCTCTGGGGTGCCCTCGTCGGTCTCCGCTGAGGGCGTTGTCGTGTCCGGGGGGTCTGGGCACACCCGGAGAGGAGTTCGCGGAGCGTGACCCAGGCGGAAGCGGAACCGGACACCCAGGCGGCCCCGGCCGCCCGTCCGCTGCGCGACTGGCAGCGGCGCGCCCTGACGAAGTACCTCACCCGCGGCCCGAAGGACTTCCTCGCCGTCGCGACGCCGGGCGCGGGCAAGACCGTCTTCGGCCTGCGCATCGCCGCCGAGCTGCTGGCCGACCGCACGGTCGAACGGGTCGTGATCGTGACCCCGACCGAGCACCTCAAGCACCAGTGGGCCGAGTCGGCGGCGTTCGCGGGCATCGCCATCGACTCGAACTTCACCAACTCGATGGGCGCCACCTCCCGCGACTTCCGCGGCGTCGCGGTGACGTACGCGCAGGTCGCCGCCCACCCGACCCTGCACAGGGTGCGGACCGAGCAGTTCAAGACGCTGGTCATCCTCGACGAGATCCACCACGGCGGCGACGCCAAGAGCTGGGGCGAGGCCGTCCGCGAGGCGTTCACCCCGCGGTGCGCCGCCTCGCCCTGACCGGCACCCCGTTCCGCTCGGACGACTCCCCGATCCCGTTCGTCGACTACGAGCCCGACGGCGCCGGGTTCCTGCGCAGCCGCGCCGACCACACCTACGGCTACGCCGACGCCCTCCGCGACGGCGTGGTCCGGCCGGTGATCTTCCTGGCGTACTCCGGCGAGGCGTCCTGGCGCACCAGCGCGGGCGAGGAGTTCACCGCCCGCCTCGGCGAGCCGATGACCGCCGAGCAGACCGCGCGGGCCTGGCGCACCGCGCTCGACCCGGCGGGGGAGTGGGTCCCGTCGGTCCTCGGCGCGGCCGACGTCCGGCTGACGCAGGTCCGCCAGAACGTCCCCGACGCGGGCGGCCTGGTGATCGCCTCCGACCAGGACTCGGCGCGCGCGTACGCGAAGATCCTGGCGACGATCACGGGCGAGGACCCGACCCTGGTCCTGTCGGACGACCCGAAGGCGTCGGGCCGCATCGCCGAGTTCGCCCAGTCGACGTCCCGGTGGCTGGTCGCGGTCCGGATGGTGTCCGAGGGCGTCGACGTCCCGCGCCTGTCGGTCGGCGTGTACGCGACGTCGGCGTCGACCCCGCTGTTCTTCGCCCAGGCCATCGGCCGGTACGTGCGGGCCCGTCGACCGGGGAGACGGCCAGCGTCTTCCTCCCGTCGGTCCCGGTCCTGCTCGACCTGGCCAGCCAGCTGGAAGCCGAGCGCGACCACGTCCTCGGCAAGCCCCACCGCGAGAACGACGGCTGGGAGGACAACCTCCTGGCCGACGCCAACCGCACGAAGGACGAGGTCGGCGAGGAGGAGAAGGCGTTCACCGCCCTGGGCGCCTCCGCCGAGCTCGACCAGGTGATCTACGACGGCTCGTCCTTCGGCACGGCCGCGTTCTCGGGCTCGGACGAGGAGCAGGAGTACCTGGGCCTGCCCGGCCTCCTGGAGCCCGACCAGGTCCGCGCGCTGCTCCGCAAGCGCCAGGAGGACCAGGTGGCCGCCCGCACCCGCACGGCCGCCGAAGCCCCCGCCCCGGCCGCCCCGCCGGTCGCGCGCCCGCAGAGCGTCGCCGAACGCCTGGCCACCCTCCGCAAGGAGCTGAACGCCCTGGTCGGCATGGCCCACCACCGCACGGGCAAGTCCCACGGCGCCCTCCACAACGAGCTCCGCCGGATCTGCGGCGGCCCCCCGACCGCGATGGCGACGGTCGAGCAGCTGGAGGAGCGCATCGCGACCCTCCGGTCGTGGTGACCCCACCCCTCCCGAGCACTAGCCGGACGCCCGCGAACCGCGCGCCACACGCGGCACGACGCTGCTCCTCACCCTCCGGTACGACTGCGCTGGGTAGCGGTTCCGTCGCTCGTGCGGTACGGATTGCTCGTGGATTTCGAGACCGTTGCCAAACCGTGTCCGGGTATGACCGTCTGAATCGAGTCAGTGTGGTTTGCGGCACGTGGGTCGGCGGCATATGTTGTGCCGCACAACATTTCACCCGACGACCGCCCGGGCCCGGCGGCAGCAGCGGGTAACCATCGTGAAGGGACTACCGATGCGCAGCAAGACTCTGGCGCTCGTGGCGGCGGGACTCGGGGTCTCCCTGGCCATCACGGCCTGCGGGGCCAACCAGGCGAACCCCGGGACGGGCGGCGGCGGGCAGTCGCAGGCGCCCGCGGGCGACGGCATCAAGGTCGGGGTGATCCTCCCCGAGACGGCGACCTCCGCCCGCTGGGAGGGCTTCGACAAGCCCATGATCGAGGAGGCGATGCGCGCCGAGGGCCTGGTCGCGGACGTGCAGAACGCGCAGGGTGACGTGCAGAAGTTCACCACCCTCGCGGACAGCATGATCAGCCAGGGCGTCAAGGTGCTCGTCATCGCCTCGATCAACAGCGAGGTCGGGTCGGCGGTCGCGGCCAAGGCGAAGGCGCGCGGCATCCCGACCATCGACTACGACCGCCTCAACCTCGGCGGCTCCTCCGACTACTACGTCTCCTTCGACAACGTGAAGGTCGGCGAGCTGCAGGGCAAGGGCCTGTCCGACGCCCTCGCGGACAAGAAGGGCGCCCAGGTCATCATGATCGAGGGCGCGCCCACCGACAACAACGCGACCCTGTTCACCAAGGGCCAGAAGAACGTCCTGCAGCCCAAGTACGACTCCGGCGACCTCAAGCTCGTCCGCGAGCAGGCCATCGACGGGTGGGACAACCAGAAGGGCGGCACCACCTTCGAGCAGATCCTGACCGCCAACGGCGGCAAGGTCGACGGCGTCGTCGCGGCGAACGACGGGCTCGCGGGCGCGGTCATCAACGTCCTGCGCAAGAACGGCCTCAACGGCAAGGTCCCGGTCACCGGCCAGGACGCCACCCCGGACGGCCTCATGGCCATCCTGCGCGGCGACCAGTACATGACCGTCTTCAAGCCGATCAAGGCCGAGGCCGAGGCCACCGCCAAGCTCGCGGCGGCGCTGGCCAAGGGCGACACCGCGGGCGCGGACGCGATCGCCAAGCAGACCAGCGACGACCCGACCGGCAAGCGCCAGGTCAAGTCCGTGCTGCTGGAGCCGGTCCTGGTCACCAAGGACAACGTCAAGACCGTGGTCGACGAGGGCTACGTCCCCGCCAAGGACATCTGCGGCGGCGACCTCGCCCAGGTCTGCGCGCAACTCGGCATCAGCTAGTCCGTCGTAGTCCCCCGGCGCGTGCCCCACGCGCGCCGGGGACGGCCCCGAGGAGAAGCCGGGTCATGAGCGAACCCATCCTGGAGATCACCGGGCTCAACAAGAGCTTCGGCCCCGTCCACGTGCTCCACGACGTGGACTTCACCGTGCGCGCGGGCGAGGTCACCGCGCTCGTCGGCGACAACGGCGCAGGCAAGTCCACTTTGGTCAAGTGCGTGGCGGGGATCCACCCGATGGACACCGGGACCGTCCGCTTCGCGGGCGAGACCGTCAACATCCACGGCCCGCGCGACGCCGCCGACCTCGGCATCGAGGTCGTCTACCAGGACCTCGCGCTGGCCGACAACCTCGACATCGTGCAGAACATGTTCCTCGGCCGCGAGCGCGGCGGGGCGTGGCTGCTCAACGAGGCCGACATGGAGAAGGCCGCCCGCGAGACGCTGGCGTCGCTGTCCGTGCGCACGGTCAAGTCCGTGCGCACCCCGGTGTCCGCGCTGTCCGGCGGGCAGCGGCAGACCGTCGCCATCGCCAAGGCCGTCCTCTGGGACAGCAAGGTCGTGCTGCTCGACGAGCCCACCGCCGCGCTCGGCGTCGCGCAGACCCGGCAGGTGCTCGACCTCGTCCGCAGGCTCGCCGAGCAGGGCCTCGGCGTGGTCCTGATCAGCCACAACATGGCCGACGTCTTCGAGGTCGCCGACCGCATCGCCACCCTCTACCTCGGGCGCATGGTCGCCGAGGTGCCGACCAGGGACGTCACCCACGCCCAGGTCGTCGAGCTGATCACCGCGGGCCGCTCCGGGGACCTGGGCCTGGCCCGCCCCGAGACCGCGACCGTCTGAGCCGGAGCCACCCCCATGACTGACACCCCCGTGGCCGCCAAAGAGGGCGCCATCTCCGACTTCGGCATCGACACGACGAAGCAGTCCACCGGCGAGGCCGTGCGCGACTACTTCGCCCGGCTCCGCGGCGGCGAGCTCGGCTCGCTGCCCGCCGTGCTCGGCCTGGTCGCGCTGGTCGCCGTGTTCGCCGTGCTGTCGGACTACTTCCTCACCCTGGACAACATCGCCAACCTGCTCGCCCAGGGCGCGGGCAAGATGATCATCGCGATGGGGCTGGTGTTCGTCCTGCTCCTCGGCGAGATCGACCTGTCGGCGGGCACCGCGTCCGGCGTCTGCGCCGCGGTGATGGCCATGCACTACGTCCGCGCGGGCAACCTGCTCGGCGGCATGGGCAACACCGTCTTCTACGTCTTCGTCGGCGGCCTGGTCGTCGCGATCGCGCTCGCCGTGCTCATGCGCATCTGGGCGGGCGCCGGGTTCGCCGCGGTGGCCGTGGTCATCGCCGCGGTCGGCGCGCCGCCGAACCCGTGGATCGAGATGCTGCTGGCCCTGTCGGTCGGCGCGGCCATCGGTGTGATCACCGGCTTCCTGGTGTCCAAGATCGGCATGCCGTCGTTCGTGGTGACGCTGGCGCTGTTCATCACCTGGCAGGGCGTGATCCTGCAGTTCATCGGCGAGGGCGGTGTCTTCGGCATCGGCACCCAGCCGACCCTGTTCGCCGTCGCCAACGGCAACCTGCCGGTGTGGGGGAGCTGGCTGCTGTTCCTCGTCGCCGTCGGCGGCTACGCGGCCGTCGTGCTCGGCGAGCACTTCCTGCGCTCCAGCCGCGGCCTGGTCACCCCGCCGACGCCGGTCGTCACCGCCAAGGTCGGCGCGGTCGCCCTCATCGGCGCCGTCGCCACGTGGGCGCTGTGCCTCAACCGCTCGCCCAACGACATCGTCGTCATCGAGGGCGTCCCGTACGTCGTGCCGATCATCCTCGCGCTGCTGGTCATCGGCACCTACGTGCTCAACCGCACCCGCTACGGCCGCCACATCTACGCCGTCGGCGGCAACGCCGAGGCGGCCCGGCGCGCGGGCATCAATGTGAGCAAGATCCGGGCCAGCGTGTTCGTGGTGGCCTCGTCCGCGGCGGCCCTGGGTGCGATCGTGTACTCGTCCAAGGTCGGCTCCGTCGACCCGCAGGCGGGCGGCCTCAACACGCTGCTGTTCGCCGTCGGCGCGGCCGTCATCGGCGGCACGTCGCTGTTCGGCGGCCGGGGCAAGGTCATCCACGCGGTGATCGGCGGTCTGGTCCTGGCGACCGTCGAGAACGGGTTGGGCCTGCTCCAACAGCCGGCCGCCGTGGTCAACATCGTCACGGGCCTCGTACTGTTGCTCGCGGCGACGGTCGACGCCCTTTCCCGCAGGCGGGCGGCGGTGGCGAGCAGGTAGCAGGAGGAGCGGACCAGTGACGAGCACACCGACGGCGGGCGCGCGACCCGACGAGGTGCGCAGGCACAACCGCACCGCGCTGCTGCGGCGCCTCCACATCGAGGGACCGACCACGCGCGCCGAGCTGGCCACCGAGCTCGGCCTCAACCGCAGCACCATCAAGGCCCTGGTCGACGGCCTCGCCGAGACCGGTGTCGTCGAGGAGCGGGTGCCCCGCGCGCGATCCGGCGCGGGGCGCCCGTCCCTGCTGGTGCTGCCGCAGCCGCTGGCCGCGGTGGTGCTCGCGGTGGACATCCGGGTCGAGCAGGTCGCCATGGCGCTGGTGGGGCTCGGCGGCGAGATGCTCGGCCGCAACAGCTGGAACCTGCGCGGCAAGGCCCGCCAGCCGGACGAGGTCATCACCCACGTCATCGAGTCGGTGCGGGTGCTGGCCGAGGAGCTGGGCGTGACGATGATCGGCGCCGGGGTATCCGTCCCCGGCGTCGTCCGCCGCTCGGACGGCTTCGTCCACGAGGCCCCGAACCTGCAGTGGACCGGCGTCCCCCTCGGCGACCGCCTGGGCGCGGCCCTGGGCGTGCCGATCCGGGTCGGCAACGACGCCGAGATCGCGGCGCTGGCCGAGCACCTGCGCGGCGTCGCCCGCGGCTCCCTGGACGCGGTGTACGTCTCGGCCGACATCGGCGTCGGCGGGGGCGTCATCTCCGACGGCTCCGCGCTGCGCGGCACCGCGGGCTACGTGGGCGAGCTGGGGCACATGGTGGTCAACCCGGCCGGGCGCGCCTGCTACTGCGGCAGCCGCGGCTGCTGGGAGACCGAGGTCGGCGAGGTCGCCCTGTGCCGCTACCTCGACCTGCCCGAGGGCTCCCCGCGCGGCGCGGTCGTCGCCGAGCTGCGGGCGCTGGCCACCCGGCCGGAGGAAGCGGAGCGCAAGCTCGCCCAGTTCTGCGAGTGGCTGGTCCTGGGCCTGGTGAACATCGTCAACGCGTTCAGCCCGGAACTGGTCGTGCTGGGCGACCTGTTCACGTCCCTGCCGCTGCCGCTGGTCAAGCGCGTCGGCGAGGAGGTCGGCAGGCGCAGCCTGGTCAGCCGCGCCATCGGCGGCACCCGCATCCTCGCCTCGACCATGGGCGCTGACTGCAAGCTGATCGGCGCCGCCGAACTGGCCTTCGAACCGGTCCTCGGCACCGTGTGATCAGGCCCGGGTCAGCGCGGCGCGGGAGCCTCTAGGACAGACGACGGGCGGCACCCGAACCCGGATGCCGCCCGTGGTGGACGAAGGAATGAGGCCTGTCAGCCCTCGAGCTGCGCCGCCATCTCACGCAGGCGCTCGGAGTGCGCGCGCGCGTGGTGGTTGCAGAACAGGAGCTCGCCCCCGGAGGGGAGAACGGCGCGAACCTTCGCGGCCGCGCCGCAACGGTCGCAACGGTCGGCAGCGGTCAGCTCGGGGCGGGTGAGCGTCGGTGTCGTCATGGAAGTCTCCCTCCGTCCCGGCGCCGGGTGGCTCCGGCGCCCTTGGCGCGAGCCCGGTTGCCGCCGTGCTCGCACTTCTACTCTTACAGACGCACGAGCAAATGGCAGTGTTCCCAATGCCTGGACATGACCATGTCACGGTTACTTAACGCAGCCCCGCGCACCGGTAGAAGCCCAGGTCCAGGCGAAACTACGCAGGGCGACCAAGATCTAACACCTGCGGATTGCCCCCTGTTCACCACGGGCGAACGGTGGCCGAGCACACAATCGACTGGCCATTCACCCTATTGCCGGGTTGACCCGATCCGCCGGATCGAGGTGAGGAGGGGTCCACTGACCGCAGTCGCCCCCGCACCCCACGTAACGGCGGCCAGGATGTCCCACAACGTGCCCCACGTATCGGCGGCCACGTAGAGGGCGGCGAACCCGCTCCACAGGGCCACCACGCCGATGATGAAGGCCACGCCGACGTCGCGCGCGGCCATCGCCGTCGTGCCGGTCCCGGCGAGGAACTTCTGGATCGTCTCCCACGGGATGGCCAGCCCCGTGAGCGAGGGAGCGCCCGCGGTCTGCACGGCGCTCGCGGGTTCGAGCCGGTCGACCAACGCGGTGACCTCGTCGAGGTCCGCTCGGACGGCGCTGACCTCAGTGGGCCGCTTGAGCCTGCCGAGTGCGGCGGCGAGGCCGCGGAACCGCGCCCCCGCCTTGGCCTTGTCCTCGGACTCGACGGCGGACGCGATGGCGGCCTGCAGGCCCCCCATGCGTGTGGCGACCTCCGCCAGCGCGGGGAGGGCGAGGACGTCCTCGACGTGGTCGGCCAGCTCGGCCGCGGTCGACCTCGGCGCGGCCCCGACGGTGATCCCCGGCAGCCAAGTCGCGATGAGGCGCCGGTCGGTGGCCAGCGCCTTCCCGTAGTCCTCGGCCCGCTCGCTCGCCTTCCGCAGTCGCTCGGTGTCCTTGTCGATCCGGGCCAACTCGTCGGCGTGCCCGCTCGCGGGCCAGGGCACCAGCCTGCGCAGCCAGGAGGGACGGGTCTTGGTCAGATCGTCGGTCAACCGACGGCGGGCTTCGCTGACCGGCTCGGCCAGGTCGCCCCTCGGCGGAGTGATCGCGTCGATGGCGGTCCGACGTTGGTTGTGCGGCCTGCGGTCGGTGGCGTAGGTGCTGCCCGCCAGGGCGGCCAGGATGCCGCCGAGCAGGCAGGTCAGCGGAACCCACATCGGCGACGACCGGTGCACGGTGAGCGCCAGGTCCTCCCCGCCGACATCCAGCGTGCCCTTGTACTCCCCGGTGCCCAGGTCCGTGCCGGACCAGGAGACCTCGGACATCGTGAGCTCCAACCCCTGGGGGTGCACGAGGCGGTGACCTTCGCGGTGTTGTCGCCCGCCACGACCGTGGTGGGATCGCCCGCCCGGCAACTGCCGTCGACGGGTACCCGACCGGGCAAGGCGTGGTTGTCGTCGGCGTTCCAGAACGTCGCCCACTCCGTCTCCCACGAGTCGACGGCGGGGAGCCCGACGCCGGGGCCGACACCGTGAGCGGTCGCCGGACGGCGACACCGCGTGCCCCGACCACCAGGTACCCGCTGATCTCCCCGGTGGGCGGGTCCTGGACCTTCAACTTCACCCACGCGTCGCCGCTCGGGGGATGGTGCGCGGTGGGTTCTGCACCTCGATGGTGACGGTGCGCCCGTCGTCCGCCACCGCGGTCGCGGTGACCTTGATCGGCAGCTCTTCGTCCGTGTTGTTGAGGATGCGCACCGGCACCGCCTCGGCGGCGACGGCCAGGGGCTTGTCCGCGTCGACGATCGTGACCGGGGGCTGCTGCTGGGCCGCGGCGGCCGGGGCGCCGAGGAGGAACAGGGCTGCGGCGAGGGCGAGGGCGCGCGGCATGGGGACCTCCAGCCAGTCCCCCTGATCATCGCCGGCCCCGCCCCGCCCGGCACGACCCTTGGGGCGGCCGAAGGGGCAGGCGGGGACGCGAAAGGGGCCGCCCCGAAACCGGGACGGCCCCTTCCGAAAAGCGGTGCCCCTACTCCAGGTAGTCGCGCAGGACCTGGGAGCGGGACGGGTGGCGGAGCTTGGACATCGTCTTCGACTCGATCTGGCGGATGCGCTCGCGGGTGACGCCGTAGACCTGGCCGATCTCGTCCAGGGTGCGGGGCTGGCCGTCGGTGAGTCCGAAGCGCAGGCGGACGACGCCCGCCTCGCGCTCGGACAGGGTGGCCAGGACCGACTGGAGCTGGTCCTGCAGCAGCGTGAACGACACCGCGTCGACGGCGACGACCGCTTCGGAGTCCTCGATGAAGTCGCCGAGCTGGCTGTCGCCCTCGTCGCCGATGGTCTGGTCGAGCGAGATGGGCTCCCGGGCGTACTGCTGGATCTCCAGCACCTTCTCCGGGGTGATGTCCATTTCCTTCGCCAGCTCCTCCGGGGTGGGCTCGCGGCCCAGGTCCTGGAGCAGCTCGCGCTGGATGCGGCCGAGTTTGTTGATGACCTCGACCATGTGCACCGGGATGCGGATGGTGCGGGCCTGGTCGGCCATCGCGCGGGTGATGGCCTGGCGGATCCACCACGTCGCGTAGGTCGAGAACTTGTAGCCCTTGGTGTAGTCGAACTTCTCGACCGCGCGGATCAGGCCCAGGTTGCCCTCCTGGATCAGGTCCAGGAACGCCATGCCGCGGCCGGTGTAGCGCTTGGCGAGCGACACGACCAGGCGGAGGTTGGCCTCGAGCAGGTGGTTCTTGGCGCGCTCGCCGTCGCGGACGATCCAGCGCAGGTCGCGGCGCATCTGGGGCGCCAGCTTCTCGTTCTCGTCCTCGGCCTTGCGGACGCGCTCGGCGGCGTAGAGACCGGCCTCGATGCGCTTGGCCAGCTCCACCTCCTCCTCGGCGTTGAGCAGCGCGACCTTGCCGATCTGCTTGAGGTAGGCGCGGACGGAGTCGGCGGAGGCGGTGAGCTCGGCGTCCTTGCGGGCCTGCCGCAGCGCCTCGGACTCCTCTTCGTCCCAGACGAAGTCGCCGTCCTTCTCCTTCTCCTCTTCCTTCACCTCGACGGTGTCCACGGCCTCGTCGACCGGGTCGACCTCGACCTCCTCGAGGTCGGAGAGGTCGGGGTTGTCGAGGTCCTCGGGCTCCTCGCCGTCGGGGCCGTCGCCCGCCTTCTTGGTCGAGGCCTTGGCGCCCGCCTTGGGAGCGGGGGCGGCCTTCTTGGGCGCGCGGGGCTTGGCGGCCTTCTTCGCCGTCGTCTTGGTCCCAGCGGCGTCCTGCAGCTCCTCGTCCGAGGCCGGTGCGCCCTTGGTCGTCTTGGCGGTGCTCGCCGACGCCGTCGAGCGTCGGGTTGCGGTTCGTGCGGCTGCCACGTACGCCCTTTCAGAACGGTCCATCACGACGGTCCCAGGCGAGAACACCTGATCAAGCCTGGTCTCTGTCGGAGTTCGGGGAGAGCCCTTCAGGAGGGCCGCGTTCCATTGTAGCGACGCGCGGGGCCGGGAAGGGACGAGCCGACGTTCACGACACGCGCACGACCGGGGCGGGACCCGCTCCCGCCCCGGTCAGGGCGTCTCACCCGCCGTGCGCCTCGACCGCGGCCGCCGCCGCGCCGACGATGCCCGCGGCGTTGCGCAGCTCGGCCGCGACGACCTTGGTGCGGACCTCGAGCAGCGGCACCCACTTGTCGGCCTTCTTGCTGACCCCGCCGCCGACGATGACCAGGTCGGGCCAGATCAGGTTCTCCAGGGCCGTGATGTAGCGGGACACCCGGGGGACCCACTCCTCCCAGCTCAGGCCCTCCTCGTCCTTCACCGACGCGGCCGCCCGGGTCTCGGCGTCGTGGCCGTCGACCTCCAGGTGCCCGAACTCGGTGTTGGGGACGAGCTTGCCGTCGAGGAACAGGGCGGTGCCGATGCCGGTGCCGAAGGTCAGCAGGACGACGACGCCGGACTGGTCGCCCGGCCAGCCGTAGCGGATCTCGGCCATGCCCGCGGCGTCGGCGTCGTTGAGGACGACGACCTCGCCGGGCTGGCGGTCGAGGCGCTTGGCGAACAGCTCGGCCGCGTCGGTGCCGATCCAGCTCTTGTCGATGTTCGCCGCCGTGTGCGCGACCCCGCGCTTGACCACCGCGGGCAGGGTGACGCCGACCGGGCCGTCCCAGCCGAACTCGGCGACGATGCCCGCGACCACCTCGGCCACGGCGTCCGGGGTCGAGGGCTGCGGGGTGTCGATGCGGAGCCGGTCGCCGACGAGCCTGCCCGCCGCGAGGTCGACGACGCCGCCCTTGATGCCGGAACCGCCGACATCCACTCCGAAGCCGCGGGCTGCTGGTGCCATCAGCGCCGGTCCCTTCTAATCGATTCAGAACCACTTTTGCCGGAGAGGTTAGCTGCTCAGCGGTGGCTGTGGTCCGATAGCCGCGTGGGTACCACGGAACAGGACCTGGCCGACACCGCGTTGACAGTCGCCCGGGAGGCCGCCGCGCTGGCGGCCCGTGTCCGCGCCGACGCGGTGCGCGACGTCGGGACGAAGTCGACGGTGACCGACGTGGTCACCGCGGGCGACACCGCCGCGGAGGACCTCGTGCGCGCGCGGCTGGCCGAACTGCGCCCCGGCGACGCGGTCTTCGGCGAGGAGTCCGGCGGCACGACCGGCGACGGCGTCACCTGGGTCGTCGACCCGATCGACGGGACCGTCAACTACCTCTACGGCCACCCCTGGCACTGCGTGTCCGTCGCCGCCCAGGTCGACGGCGAGTCGGTCGCGGGCGCGGTGGTCGAGCCGGTGAGCGGCCGGTGCTGGACCGCCGCCCGCGGCCAGGGCGCGTGGCTCGACGGGGTCCCGCTGCGGGTGTCGGCGCCCGCGTCGCTGGAGGTGACCCTGCTCGCCACCGGCTTCACCTACGACCGCGAGCGCCGCCTCCAGCACGCCGCCGTGGTCGCCGAGCTGCTGGGCGTCGTCCGGGACATCCGCCGGGGCGGATCGGCCGCGCTGGACCTGTGCGCGGTCGCGGCGGGCTGGGTCGACGCCTACGTCGAGCGCGGACTGTCCCCGTGGGACTGGGCCGCGGGCGCGCTCATCGCGCGGGAGGCGGGTGCTGTGGTCCTGCTGCCGGGCGAGCACGAGCTGGGCGGGGACGCGATCTTCGTCGCGTCCCCGGCCATCGCCGAACCCCTGCGGCACGCGTGCGCCGAAGCCGGGATGGGCTAGCAGCGCACGTCGCGCGCGGCGGACAGCAGGTCGGGGGAGAGCTTCGGGCCCTTGCCGTTGGCCTGGAGGCCGCCCTGCTGTCCCGGGTTGTCCTGGGCCCACTGGGCGAGCTGCTCGAGCGCCTTGCGGCCCTCCGGGCGCGGGGTGACGTGGTCGAAGCGCTGGCCGACGGCGAAGTCGACGGTGGCGTCCTGGCGGTCGTCGCGGACCAGTTCGGCGCACGGGACCAGCAGGCTCAGCGTGCGGGCCGCGGAGACGCCCTGCGCGCCGAAGCGGATCTGGCCGTGGCAGGCCAGCGTGCCCTCGGGGTAGAGCTGGTCGTTCTCCGGGTCGGCCAGCTTGGCGAAGCCCAGCTCGCGCAGCGCCTCGGTCACCGAGGTCGCCTGGCGGTTCTGGCCGCTGGCGTTGAGCACGCGGACCAGCGCGTTGCGCGCGGGCATCGGAGCGGTGCCGTCGAGCGCGTCGGCGGGCAGCACGTCGCCCGGCGGGGTGGTCACGCCCTTGAGCGCCTCGGGCGGCAGCGCCGAGGCCGGGCAGGTGCGCGCGTCGACGCGCTCGGCGTCGGCGTTCTCCAGGATCTGGATCCAGATCGCGCCCGCCGCGATGGCCAGCACCGCCAGGAAGACCAGCGCCGGGAGCGGACGCCGCTTCCGGTACCGGGGGCCGCCGCCACCCGTCTCACGCCTCGACCGGACACGTCCCGGCCCTCCCTGCACTACCCATGCGCACCACCCCCGGATTGGCACCCAACGCTGCTGCTCAGCCTATTCGTTTCCAAGATCGTCTAGTCATCCGACCACCCCGGCGCAACGCTCCTGTGACAATCGGCCGCCGGGGCGGCCGAGTCATCGCCTGCAGCGATGATCCGATGGCGTACAGTGACGTCCCATCGTGATCGCACCACGCGGGCGAGGCGGGGGCAACACCCTTCCACCCGGGCGGGTGGTGTTCAGGTGCCACGCGACCACCGCCGCCAAACCCGTTGTTGCTAATCCGATGCATGTGCCTCCCGAGGATGGGCTACCCTCTGCGCGCTCTCCGTACTTCACCGGCCCAGCCGAATCGATCCCGAAAGATCGGTCGGACCCGGTGGCGCAGGCGAGACGTCCGTCACGCGACGGGCGGGCACAAACCGGGGCGCTGGAACGTTCTCCAGCGGCACGACTTACATCCTGAAGGACCGCAGGGGTGAAGGAAGATGGCGACCGACTACGACGCACCACGCCGCAGCGAGGCAGATGACCTCGCCGAAGACTCCCTCGAGGAGTTGAAGGCGCGGCGGAACGAGACGCAATCCGGCGTCGTCGACGTGGACGAGTCGGACACCGCGGAGAGCTACGAGCTGCCCGGAGCCGACCTGTCGGCCCTGTCCGGCGAGGACCTGACCGTCCGCGTCGTGCCGAAGCAGGCCGACGAGTTCACCTGCTCGAAGTGTTTCCTGGTGCACCACCGCAGCAGGCTCGCGGAGGACAACAACGGGCTCTACGTCTGCCGCGACTGCGTGTGAGCCCGTGCGCGCCGGGGGCGTGCGGGCTACCCCCGCGCCACGGCGCCGCGCAGGGCGGCGGTGACGCGCTCGGGGTGGCGGGTGCTGAAGAGCCAGTACGGGGTGGGGTCGGCGGGATCGTCGACCCGCACCCTGACCAGGGGCCGACCCAGCCCTTGTGCAGCAGGTAGGCGGCCGGGTCCAGGTTGGGACCGAGGGCCGCCCGCTTCCGCTCGCGCGGGAACACCTCGACCTCGCCGACGAACTCGAGCGGGAGGCGCGCGTCGCCGACCCGCAGCTCGCCGTCCTCGACGGCCACGCGGGCCCGGCCCGCGCGCCACACGAGCAGCACGGCCAGGGGGACCAGCACGAGGTAGGGGAGCCAGGCGCGCACCCCGGGGTAGCCCATGTGCACCTCGGCGGCGAGCAGGCCCGCGGCGACGAGGGGCAGCGGCCACCAGTACCACGTCACGTACAGGTGCTCGGCGTGCTCGGTGCGCGGGGTGTCGGCCACGGGTCCAGGGTAGTCTCGCCGGTCGTGCCCAGCGTCGAGGTCCTGCTCACCCGGCTCGATCCCGGGGTCCCGCTGCCCAGCTACGCCCGGCCCGGCGACGCCGGTGCCGACCTGGTGACCACGTCCGACGTGGTCATCGGGCCCGGCGAGCGGGTCACGGTGGGGACCGGGGTGGCGATCGCGCTCCCGCCCGGCTACGCCGGGTTCGTGCACCCGAGGTCCGGGCTCGCTGCCCGGACCGGGCTGAGCGTGGTGAACACGCCCGGCACGATCGACAGCGGCTACCGCGGCGAGATCAAGGTCTGCCTGGTCAACCACGACCCGCGCACCCCGGTCGCGCTGGAGCGCGGCGACCGGATCGCGCAGCTGGTTGTGCAGCGGGTCGAGCACGCGGTATTCCGTGAGGTGGCCGAGCTCGACGCGACCGAGCGCGGCAGCGGTGGTTACGGCTCGACCGGCGGGCACGCGGTGCTGACCGGTCGGCAGGGGACGGAGGAGTAGTGGCACTGTTCGGCCGCAAGCGGCGCAGGGACGACGACGAACCCGCGCCGGTCGTCGAGGAGGTCGCGGAGACCCCGGTCGAGATCGCCGACCTCTCCGAGGGCCCGTTCGACGCCGAGGACGCGCCCGCCGACGACATGCCCCGGCTCGACCTGGGCTCGGTGCGCTTCCCGGTGCCCGACGGCGCGCAGCTCCAGGTCGAGATGGACCCCTCGGGCCCGGTCCGCGCCGTCCACGTGCTGACCCAGATCGGCCAGCTCACCGTCACCGCCTACGCCGCCCCCGCTCCGGCGGCCTGTGGCGCGAGGTCTGCGGCGAACTCGCCGAGCAGCTCCGCTCCGACGGCGCCAAGGTCCACAGCGCGGTCGGCGACTGGGGCCAGGAGCTCGCCGCGACCATGGGCGAGGCCGCGCTGCGCTTCGTCGGCGTCGACGGCCCCCGCTGGATGCTCCGCGGCGTCGTCGCCGGGCCCCGCAGATCGCCGACCAGAGCGCCAAGGCCCTGCGCGAGCTGCTGCGCCGCACGATCGTGGTGCGCGGCGCGGGCCCGATGCCGGTCCGCACCCCGCTGCCGCTCGAGCTGCCCCCGGCCATCGCCGAGCACATCGCGGCGGCCCAGCAGGACCAGGGCTGACCCGTGCCCACCGCGGGCGAGTGGCTGCTGTTCCTCGGCGCGTCCGCCCTGTTCGCCGTGCTGCCGGGCCCGGGCGTCCTGTACGTCCTGGCCCGCAGCCTCAGCGGCGGCCGGGCCGTCGGGATGCGGTCGGTCCTCGGCAACGGCATCGGCGCGCTGGTGCACGTGGCCGCCGCCGCGTCGGGCTGTCCGCGCTGCTCGCGGCGTCCGCGCCGGCGTTCACCGCGGTGAAGTACCTCGGCGCGGCGTACCTGGTCTACCTGGGCGTGCGCGCGCTGCGCGGCTCGGACGAGGCGCCGGTCGACGTCGACGCGCACCACCGGTCGGTCGTCCTGCAGGGGTTCCTCAGCGAGATCCTCAACCCGAAGACCGCGTTGTTCTTCCTGGCGTTCCTGCCGCACTTCGTGCACCCGGGTACCGCGCCCGCGTGGCTGGTGTTCCTGCTGCTCGGGACGATCGCGGTGGCGATGGCGGTCGCCGTCGACATCCTCGTCGCGCTGTCCGCGTCGGCGATCAGCGCCAAGCTGGCGGGCGCGCCGCGGTGGCGGTGGTGGCAGCGGCTCGCCACCGGGTTGACCATGATCGGCCTCGGCGGGGCGCTGGCGGCGGCCGAGCGCTAGCCCTCCTGCGCCCGCAGCAGGCCCAGGACGGTCGCGCGGCCCAGGGCCTCGACGTCGGCCGACATCACCTCGAAGCGGAGGCTGTGCAGGACGCCGCGGGCAGGGCGCCCGCCCACTCCCGCGCCACCTGCTCCGGGTGGATCGGGTCGTCGGTGAAGCACGCGACGCCCGCCGGGACGTCCAGGGACTTCAGGTCGGCCAGCGTCGGGGCCGGGCGGGCCGCGGCGGCGTCGAGGGAGTCGGCGAGGCCGTCGCCGTAGCGCGGCCACGCGCGGGACAGCTCGGCGGCGAGCCAGGCCGGGGTGCCCGCCACCGCGGATTCCAGGGCCGCCGCGGTGCCGCGGGCGCGGACGTCGGCCGCGCTGTGCCGGGCCGCCACCGCCGCGGGGCGCCGTCCGCGCAGCCAGCCCACGCCGGGAGCGCCAGCAGCAGACCGGCGCAGCGCTCGGGGTTGGCCAGGGCCCACTCGACGGCGAGGTGGGCGCCGAAGGAGATGCCGCCCGCGATCACCGGACCGCCGTCCGAGGCGCGGTCCAGGGCGTCCAGGTAGGCTCGGGCCAGGTCCGGCCCGGGAGCGGGCGCGGGCAGCACCAGGCGCAGGCCCAGGGCGGACGCCGGCACCTCGAAGACCGCGCGGACGAACACCTCGTCCGAGCCGGTCCCCGGCAGCAGCACGGCCGTCGGCGGCTGGATCACACTCACGCCCTTTTCCTTGTTCTCCCGGCACCCCGCATGGTTACGCTGATTGTGCACGGGTCGTGCAGTCGGGGCCGACCCCACCACAGAGCGGATCAGCCATGGGCATGAAGGGGGACGGGGCGTGGCACCGCCTCGTCAAACGCCTCACCACCGACGTCGCTGAACTCGACGCCGACGACCTGTCCTCCCAGTCCGCGGCGCAGGGGCCCGGCGGGCGTGCGACTGCGCGTCGGGTGACGAGGTCACGCTCTGCGGTCGCCTGCGCAGCGTCGAGCTGTCGCCGCGCGACGCGGTCGCCACGCTGGAGGCGGAGCTGTTCGACGGCACCGACGGCGTGACCCTGGTCTGGCTCGGCCGACGGCGGATCGCGGGCATCGAGCCCGGCCGCACGGTGAAGGCCCGGGGTAGGATCGCGGTTCGCGACGGCCGGAAGGTCCTGTACAACCCGTACTACGAGCTGCTGGCCACTACCTGATCCGCGAAGGTCACATGACGAATCCCGAGCCCACCGCCCCCAAGTCCGCGGTGGACGAGGAGCGACAGGAAACCCTGCTCGAGCAGATGGGCGGCATCAGCGGCCTGATCTACTCCAGCGTTCCCGTCGTCGTGTTCGTGCTCGCCAACGCCTTCTTCGGGCTCACCCCGGCCATCTGGTCGGCGCTGGGCTCCGCGGCGCTCATCACCGTGGTCCGGGTGGTGCGCAAGGAGCCGCTGCAGCCCGCGATCTCCGGCTTCTTCGGCGTCGGCATCGCGGTGTTCATCGCCTACCAGACCGGCGACGCCAAGGGCTTCTTCCTCTTCGGCATCTGGACCGCCCTGGTCTACGGCGGCGTGTTCCTGCTGTCGGTGCTCATCCGCAGGCCGCTCGTCGGCGTCGTCTGGTCGGCGCTCAACGGCCTCGGCCAGGGCTGGCGGGCCGACCCGGTCTCCCGCCGCGCCTACGACCTGGCCACCCTCACCTTCGTCGCGGTGTTCGCCGCCCGGTTCGTCGTGCAGAAGTGGCTCTACGACGAGGACCTCACCGGCTGGCTCGCGTTTGCCAAGCTCGCCATGGGGTACCCGCTGTTCGCGGTGGCCCTCGCGGTGACCGTGTGGGCGGTTCGCAAGGCCACGGCGCGGCAGAAGGAGCTCGAGGCGGCTGAGGAGTCCGACGCCGAGGTCGAAGCCCGGCTGCGCGCCAAGTACGCCGACACCGACCCGGCCTGAGAGTCCGCCGACAATTCCCGTCCGATCCGCTTAGCGGACACTTCACGCCCGTAGACTTACGGTTACGTAACCGTAGGAACCGTCTTGGGGGAGACGCCCGAACCCGAGAGGGCCCCATCACGTGACAGCCGCACTCAAACCGCCGCCCGCCGCGCCCAAACCCATCCTCGGCAGGCGCCGGGGCACGACCGAGCAGGTCAGCGTCTACCTCTTCCTGCTCATCCCGCTCGCCGCCCTCGCCGCCGCCGTCCCGTTCGCCTGGGGCTGGGGCCTCGGCTGGACCGACATCGCCCTCGGTTTCGCGTTCTTCGTGATCTCCGGCATGGGCGTGACCGTCGGGTACCACCGCCTCTTCACGCACGGCTCGTTCCGCGCCAAGCGCGGGCTGAAGATCGCGCTGGCGGTGGCGGGCGGGCTGTCCGCGCAGGGCTCCGTCGTCGACTGGGTCGCCGACCACCGCCGCCACCACGCGTTCTCCGACCGCGAGGGCGACCCGCACTCGCCGTGGCTGTTCGGCACCGGGCCGATCGCGGTGATGCGGGGCTTCTGGCACGCGCACATGGGCTGGCTGTTCGACCGCGACCGCACCAACGCCGAGCGCTTCGCCCCCGACCTGCTCGAGGACGAGGACCTACAGCGCGTCGACCGGCTGTTCCCGGTGCTCACCGTCGTCACGATGCTGCTGCCCGCCGCGCTCGGCGGTCTGATCACCTGGTCCTGGCAGGGCGCGCTGACCGCGTTCTTCTGGGCGGGCATCGTCCGCGTCGCGCTGCTGCACCACACCACGTGGTCGGTGAACTCGATCTGCCACATGCTCGGCGACCGCCCGTTCCGGGCCCGCGACCGCGCCACCAACGTCTGGCCGCTCGCGCTGATCAGCTTCGGCGAGTCGTGGCACAACACCCACCACGCCGACCCGACCAGCGCCCGCCACGGCGTGCTGCGCGGCCAGGTCGACGTCTCGGCCCGGCTGATCTGGGTCTTCGAGAAGCTCGGCTGGGCCACGCACGTGCGCTGGCCGACCCCGGAGCGCATCGCGAAGCTGCGCGTGCGCCCTCAGGACTGAGCGAACGCCGCCCGGATCTGCGGCTCGACGTCGGCGGAGGCGACGAACAGCAGTTCGTCGCCCGCCTCGAGCGGGTCGTCGGCCTGCGGCACGATGACCCGGCCGCCGCGCAGGATCGTCACCAGCGCGGCGTCCCGGGGCAGCTTCACGTCGCGGACCGGGCGGCCCGCCCACGGGGTGTCGTCGGGCAGGGTCATCTCGACCAGGTTGGCCTGGCCCTGGCGCAGGGTCAGCAGCTGGACCAGCCCGCCGACGCTCACCGCCTCCTCGACCATCGCGGCCAGCACGCGCGGCGTCGACACGGCGACGTCGACGCCCCAGGCCGCGGTGAACAGCCACTCGTTGGCCGGGTTGTTCACCCGGGCCACCACGCGTTTGACCGCGAACTCGGTCTTGGCCAGCAGCGACACGACCAGGTTGACCTTGTCGTCGCCGGTCGCGGCGATGACGACGTCGCAGAGCTGGATGCCCGCCTCCTCCAGCGAGGCCAGCTCGCAGGCGTCGGCCAGCACCCACTCGGCCTGCTCGACGGTGTGCGGCTCGAACTGGCCCGAGTCCCGCTCGATCAGCATGACCTGGTGCTCACCGGCGACCAGCTCCTGCGCGATGGAGCGGCCGACCGCGCCCGCCCCGGCGATCGCGACCCGCATCAGTTGTCCTCCTCCGGCGGCGCCGCCGCGGCGGCCGTCACGTCGCTGACCGTGCCGGACTGCGCCGCCACGTACACCTGGTCGTCAGCCTGGATCACGGTCTTCGAGGTCGGCAGCACGCCGCTGCCGAAGCGCATGATGAACGCCACCCGCGCGCCCGTCGCGTGCTGGAAGTCGCGCACGCTGCGGCCCACCCAGTCCTCGTGGACGGGCACGTTGAGCAGCGCGACCTTGCCCGTGGGGTCCCGCCACGCCGAGGCGACGCCGTCGGGCAGCAGGGTGCGCAGCAGGCGGTCGGTCGTCCACGGCACGGTGGCCACGGTGGGGATGCCGAGCCGCTCGTAGACCTCGGCGCGCTTCGGGTCGTAGATGCGGGCGACGACGTGCTCGACGCCGAAGGTCTCCCGGGCCACGCGCGCGGAGATGATGTTGGAGTTGTCCCCGCTGGACACCGCGGCGAACGCCCCGGCCCGCTCGACGCCCGCCTCGATGAGCACGCCGCGGTCGAAGCCCACGCCGACGACCTGCTGGCCGTGGAAGTCCGGCCCCAGCCTGCGGAACGCCTGGGGGTCGCGGTCGATGACGGCGACGGTGTGGTCCAGGCGCTCCAGCGCGGCGGCCATCGAGGCCCCCACCCGGCCGCAGCCCATGATCACCACGTGCACGGTGCTCTCCTACGCTCGCGTCGCGACAGTGCGGACATCCCGGCGACACCGGAGAACCTACCGGTGCGGGCGGCGGTGCGGGATCGGGACGGCATACTCTCTGCTCCCGTGTCCAAGTTCTCGACGGCGGCCAAGCGGCTGCTGGTAGGGCGGCCCTTCCGCAGCGACCGGCTGGCGCACACGCTCCTGCCCAAGCGCATCGCCCTGCCGGTGTTCGCCTCCGACGCGATGTCCTCCGTGGCGTACGCGCCCGAGGAGATCTTCCTGATGCTGTCGGTCGCGGGGCTGTCGGCGTACACGTTCGCGCCGTGGGTGGGCGTGGTGGTCGTCGTCGTGATGCTCGCGGTCGTGGCGAGCTACCGGCAGAACGTGCACGCCTACCCGTCGGGCGGCGGTGACTACGAGGTCGCCACCGTCAACCTGGGCAGGCGCGCGGGGCTCACCGTGGCCAGCGCGCTGCTCGTCGACTACGTGCTCACGGTCGCGGTGTCCATCGCGTCCGCGGCGGCCACCATCGGGTCCGCGGTGCCGTTCGTCGCCACGCACAAGGCCGAGTTCGCCGTCGCCGCGATCGTGCTGCTGACGGCGGTCAACCTGCGCGGCATCCGCGAGTCAGGGACCGCGTTCGCCATCCCGACCTACGCGTTCATGGTCGGCATCCTCGGCATGATCCTTTTCGGCTTCTACCGGACGTTCGTGGCCGGGGAGCCGATGCCCGCCGAGAGCGCCGGGTTCGGCCTCAACGCCGAGCACGGCGACCTGACCGGCCTGCTGCTGGCGTTCCTCGTGCTGCGCGCGTTCTCCTCCGGCTGCGCCGCGCTGACCGGTGTGGAGGCGATCAGCAACGGCGTGCCCGCCTTCCGCAAGCCCAAGTCGAAGAACGCGGCGACGACGCTGCTGATGATGGGCCTCATCGCGGTCACCATGCTGATGGGCCTGATCATCCTGGCCCAGCGGACCGGGGTGAAGGTCGCCGAGGACCCCGAGCACCAGCTCACCGGCGCGCCCGAGGGCTACGAGCAGAAGACGATGGTCGCCCAGATCGCCGACGCGGTGTTCAGCGACTTCCGGCCGGGCTTCTTCTTCGTCACCGTCGTCACCGCCCTGATCCTCGTGCTCGCCGCCAACACCGCGTTCAACGGCTTCCCGGTGCTCGGCTCGATCCTCGCCCAGGACCGCTACCTGCCCCGCCAGCTCCACACCCGCGGCGACCGGCTCGCGTTCTCCAACGGCATCGTCGGCCTGGCCGGGTTCGCGATCATCCTGGTCGTGGCGTTCGACGCCGAGGTCACCAAGCTCATCCAGCTCTACATCGTCGGCGTGTTCGTGTCGTTCACGATGAGCCAGACCGGCATGATCCGGCACTGGAACCGGCGGCTGTCGACCGAGACCGACCCGGCCGCGCGCACCCGCATGCGGCGGTCGCAGGCGATCAACGCCTTCGGCCTCGTCATGACCGCGTCGGTGCTGATCGTCGTGCTGATCACGAAGTTCACCAACGGCGCGTGGATCGCGATCGCGGCGATGGGCGCGCTGTACGTGCTCATGACCGCGATCCGGAAGCACTACGACCGGGTCAGCGACGAGCTGATCAAGGCGGAGGCGGAGCGCCCGTCGGTGCTGCCGTCCCGCGTGCACGCGATCGTGCTGGTGTCCAAACTGCACCTGCCGACCAAGCGCGCCCTCGCGTACGCCCGCGCGACCCGGCCGGACGTGCTGGAGGCGGTCACGGTCAACGTGGACGACGGCGACACCCGCAAGCTCGTCGCGCAGTGGGACAAAGAGGACTTCAAGGTGCCGCTGAAGGTGGTGGAGTCGCCGTACCGGGAGATCACCAAACCGGTGCTCGACTACGTGAAGCGGGTCAAATCGGACAACCCGAGGGACGTCGTGACGGTGTTCATCCCGGAGTACGTCGTCGGGCGGTGGTGGGAGCAGTTCCTGCACAACCAGAGCGCGCTGCGGCTCAAGGGCAGGCTGCTGTTCCAGCCGGGCGTGATGGTGACCAGCGTGCCGTGGCAGCTCGCGTCGTCGCGGAACGTCCACGAGCGCGACACGGTGACGCCGGGCGCCATCCGCCGGGGTCTGACGGGGGACGAGAAGTGAGCGACTGGACGGGCCGCCGGGTCGAGGCCGAGGTCGGGGCGGTCGCCCACGGCGGCCACTGCGTCGCCCGCGTCGAGGGGCGGGTCGTGTTCGTGCGGCACGCGCTCCCGGGCGAGCGGGTGGTCGTGGCGATCACCGAGGACAAGGGCGGGTCGTTCTGCCGGGGCGACGCGGTCGAGGTCCTGTCCGCAGCGCCGGGCCGGGTGGCGCCGCCGTGCCCGTACGCGCGGCCGGGCGGCTGCGGCGGGTGCGACTGGCAGCACGCGGACGGGGCGACGCAGCGCGAGCTGAAGGCGGCCGTGGTCGCCGAGCAGCTCTCGCGGCTGGCGGGCGTGTCGTGGGACGTCGAGGTCGAGGAGCTGCCGGGCGGCCTGGGGGACTGGCGCACGCGCGCGCGGCTGGCGGTCGACAAGTCCGGCCGGGCGGGGTTCCGCGGGCACCGGAGCCACCGGGTGATCCCGATCGACCACTGCGTCATCGCGGCCCCGGGGACGGTCGACGAGGTCGTCGGGCGGGCGTGGCGTCCGGGGGCGGAGGTCGCGGTGTCGGTCGACGCCACGGGCCGCACCCACATCGCCGAGCTGACCGACCGCGGCCGGTCCGTCCGGTTCGCGGTGGGCGCCCCGGAGTCGGTGGAGTTCGCCGCCCGCCGCGAGTGGCGCGTCGACGCGCACGGCTTCTGGCAGGTCCACCCCGACGCGGGCGACGTGCTCGCTGAGGTCGTCGAGCAGTGGTCCTCGGTGCCCGAGGGCGGGTGCGCGTGGGACCTGTACGCCGGCGCGGGCCTGTTCGCCTCGGTGCTGGCCCGCCGGGCGTCGACGGTCGTCGCGGTCGAGTCGGACCGCGCGGCGGCCGAGCACGGGGCGACGAACCTGGCCGACCTGCCGCAGGTACGGGTGTTCGCCGGGAAGGTCGAGGACGTCCTCGCCGCCGAAGACCTCCCCGCCCCGGACGTCGTCGTCCTGGACCCGCCGCGCAAGGGCGCGGGCCGCGAGGTCGTCGACGCGATCGCCGCGCGCACGCCCGCGCGGGTCGTCTACGTCGCGTGCGACCCGGCGGCGCTCGCCCGCGACATCGCCTCGTTCGCCGACCACGGGTACGCGCTGCGCGCCCTGCGCGCCTTCGACGCGTTCCCCATGACCCACCACGTCGAGTGCGTGGCGCTGCTGGTCAAGGCCGCCTGAGCTAGGGGTGCGGCGGGGTCCAGCCGGGCGCCTGCGGCTGGCCGCTGGGCGTGCCCCACGGCGGCGTCGGCGTGCCCTGCGGCGGGCCGGGCTGCGGGAACGGCGGCACCGGGCCGCGCGGGCCGGGCGGCGGCATGCCGGGACCGGGGCCGTGCGGGCCGGGGTGGCCGGGGCGCGGCGGCGGGCCCTGGGGCGGGAACGGCACCGGGCCGGGACCGGGCGGCACGGGACCGCCGTGCGCCGGGACGCCGGGTCCACCGGGGCCGGGAGCGCCGGGGCCGGGAGCGCCGGGGCCGGGAGCGCCGGGGGCTGGCCCGCGCCCGGCGGCGTGATGCGCTCGCGCAGCCAGTCCGGGATGTGGGAATCCTCACGGGGGAAGAAGCGCAGTTCGTCGATGAACCCGATCGGGGGCGGGGTCCGCCGCCAGGTGGGTTCGATGTCGGGTTCGAACTCCACCGTGTAATCGCCCGGGGGCTCGATCTCGTAGACCGCGGAGATCCACGTGCCCCGACCCGCGCGGTACATGCCGCCGCGGAGGGTGCGCAGGCCCTCGACCATCTCCGTCGGCGGGCGCACCGACACCGGTTCGCCGTCCGCACCGGTGATGATCAGGTCGACTTCGACGTGCCGACCGACGGAGCGGTACTCGGCGCGCAGCTTCTGCCAACGCGGACCCGCTACGGCGACCATGGCGCGGCCTACCTGCTTCGTGAGCCGGACCAGTTCGGCCTCGGGCATCGCCATGTTCGGCTCGGACACCTGCTCGTCCCCCACCGGCAACCCTTCCCCCTATCGTGCGGGCCAAACCATACCCGTCCGGAGCAATCCGCGCGCACCGATCGCGCACCACGGCGCGGCGTCGGCGGCGCGGGCCCTCGTAGACTGGCCGGACTACCGGCGACACGAAGAAGACGGGGTGACGACTCGGTGACGCTGCTGGACACCGTGCACGGACCGGCCGATCTGCGGCGGTTCGGCCGTGAGGAGCTGGACCGGCTGGCCGTCGAGATCCGGTCGTTCCTGGTGGACAAGGTGACGCGGGTCGGCGGCCACCTCGGGCCGAACCTGGGCGTCGTGGAGCTGACGATCGCGCTGCACCGGGTGTTCGACTCGCCGCAGGACCCGATCATCTTCGACGTGGGCCACCAGGGCTACGTCCACAAGATCCTCACCGGCCGCCGCGACGCGTTCGACGACCTGCGCCAGCAGGGCGGCGTGTCGGGCTACCCGTGCCGCGCCGAGAGCGAGCACGACCTCGTCGAGAACAGCCACGCCTCGACCGCCCTCTCCTACGCCGACGGCATGGCCAAGGCGTACGAGCTGCGCGGCGAGAAGCGGACCGTCGTCGCCGTCGTCGGTGACGGGGCGCTCACCGGCGGCATGTGCTGGGAGGCGCTGAACAACATCGCCGCGGGCCGCAACCGGTCCGTGGTGATCGTCGTCAACGACAACGGCCGGTCCTACTCGCCGACCATCGGCGGGCTCGCCGACCACCTGACCACGCTGCGCCTGCGCCCCGGCTACGAGCGCGCGCTGGAGGGCGGCAAGCGGGTGCTGCAGGGCACCCCCGTCGTCGGCAAGCCCATCTACGCGGCCCTGCACGCGGCCAAGCGCGGCATCAAGGACGCGCTGAGCCCGCAGGTGCTGTTCGAGGACCTCGGCCTCAAGTACCTCGGCCCGGTCGACGGCCACGACGTGGAGGCGGTGGAGGCGGCGCTGCGCCGGGCCCGCGACTTCGGCGGCCCGGTGATCGTGCACGCGGTGACCCGCAAGGGCAACGGCTACCCGCTGGCCGAGAACGACGAGTACGACCAGATGCACCAGACCGACCCCATCGACCCCGACACCGGCGCCCCCGCAAGACCCGCGGCACCACCTGGACGCACGTCTTCGCCGACGAGCTGGCCCAGGTCGGCGCGGAGCGGCCGGAGGTCGTGGCGATCACCGCGGCGATGCTGCGCTCCACCGGCCTCGCGCCGTTCGCCGAGCGCTTCCCGGACCGCTGCTTCGACGTGGGCATCGCCGAGCAGCACGCGATCACCTCGGCCGCGGGCCTGGCGATGGCCGGGCTGCACCCGGTCGTGGCGATCTACTCGACGTTCCTCAACCGGGCGTTCGACCAGATGCTGATGGACGTCGCCCTGCACCGGCTGCCGGTGACGGTCGTACTGGACCGGGCGGGCATCACCGGCCCGGACGGCGCGAGCCACCACGGCATGTGGGACCTGTCGATGCTGGGCATGATCCCCGGCATCCGGATCGCCGCCCCGCGCGACGCGGGCACGCTGCGCGCGGAGCTGCGCGAGGCGGTCGCGGTCGACGACGGCCCGTCGGTGCTGCGGTTCCCGAAGGCCGCCGTCGGCGAGGACGTCCCCGCGGTGTCCCGGCGCGGCGCGGTCGACGTGCTGCGCGAGCACGGCGGGTCCGCGGACGTGCTGCTGGTCACCGTCGGCTCGTTCGCGGGCCTGGGCCTGGCCGCGGCGGAGCGGCTGGCCGCGCAGGGCATCGGGGTGACCGTGGTCGACCCGCGCTGGGTCGCGCCGGTGCCGGTCGACCTGGTCGGGCTGGCCGCCGAGCACAAGCTGGTCGTCACCGTGGAGGACTGCGGTAGGCACGGCGGCTTCGGCTGGGCGCTCGCGGCGCTGCTGCGCGACTCCGATGTGGACGTCCCGCTGCGCGACCTGGGCATCCCGAACGCCTTCCACGACCACGGCTCCCGCGACGAGGTGCTGGCCCGGCTGGGCCTGACCGCGCAGGACGTCGCGCGCCGGGTCACCGGCTGGGCGTCCGACCTGATCGTGCGCGGCACGCCCGCCGAGGAGCGGGTGCAGCCCGAGCTATAGCTCGCGGGTGCGGCCGTAGGCGAGCTTGGCGACCTGGGCGTCGTACTCGGTCCGCTCGGCGCGGGTGAGGGTGCGCGGCTGCCCGAGGGTGGCCGCGCGCCAGTAGAGCGTGCAGCCCCACTCCAGCAGCAGCGCGCGCTCGGTCGCGGTCTCCAGGTCCGCGCCGTGGGTGAGCGCGCCGTGGTTGGCCATCAGGGCGGCCGTGCGGCCGTCGAGGGCGTCGAGGACGGCGTCGGCCAGCTCCGGGGTGCCGAACGTCCGGTAGGGGGCGACGCGGACCGTGCCGCCCAGTTCCATGAGCTGGTAGTGCACGCACGGCAGCTCGTCGAGGACGAGCGACACCGCGGTCGCCATGCTCGCGTGCGTGTGCACCACGGCGCCCGCCCGGTAGCGGCGGTACACGCCCAGGTGCAGGTCCAGTTCGGAGGTCGGGGCGAGCGTGCCCTCCACGACCGCGCCGTCGAGGTCGATCACGGTCACCTGCTCGGCGCGGACGTCGGCCAGCCGGATGCCGGTCGGGGTGATCGCGACCAGGTCGCCGTCGCGGGCGCTGACGTTGCCCGCCGTCCCCAGGACCATGCCCTCGGCGGCGAGCCGCCGGGCCTGCTTGGCCACCTGCTCGCGCAGCGCACGCAGCTTCATGGGCCCGATCATGCCCAATCGGGACCGCCCCGGGGCGGGTGTGGCACCGTTGGGGGTGCGAATTCTGATCGTGGAGGACGAGGAGCCGCTGGCCGAGGCGATCGCCCGCGGCCTGCGCCGGGAGGGGATGGCCGTCGACGTCGCGCTCGACGGCGACGAGGGCCACGAGAAGGCCAGCATCACCCGCTACGACGTCGTCGTCCTGGACCGCGACCTGCCCGGCATGCACGGCGACCAGCTCTGCCGCGAGATCGTCGCCTCCGGCGCGCTCACCCGCGTGCTGATGCTCACCGCCAGCGACGCCGTCAGCGACCGCGTCGAGGGCCTGTCGCTGGGCGCGGACGACTACCTGGCCAAGCCGTTCGCCTTCCCCGAGCTGGTCGCCCGGGTCCGGGCGCTGGCCCGGCGCGCGACCCCGGTGACCCCGCCGGTGCTGGTCGCGGGCGACCTGGAGCTGGACCCGGCACGGCGCACGGTGACCAGGGCCGGGCAGCCGGTCGAGCTGACCCGCAAGGAGTTCGGCGTCCTGGAGGTGCTGCTGGCGGCGCGCGGCTCGGTGGTCAGCAGCGAGGAGCTGCTCGAGCGGGTCTGGGACGAGAACGCCGACCCGTTCACCACGACCGTGCGGGTCACGGTCATGACCCTGCGCAAGAAGCTGGGCGACCCGGGTCTGATCGATACCGTCGTCGGGTCCGGCTACCGCGTGCGCGCGGCGAAGTAAGTGGGCCTGCGGGCGCGGATCACGCTGCTGACCACCGTGCTGGTCGCGCTGGTCAGCGCGTTGCTGCTGTGGCTGGGCTGGGTGCTCGCCGGTGGCGTCGTCGCGTCCGTGCCGTCGCTGCCGCCGGGCGAGACGGTGCTGGTCGGCGGGGTCCCGGTGACCGCGGACAAGCTGGCGGAAGCCCTGGCCGCGGACGCGCGCAAGCGGTTGCTGCTGGCGGGCTCGGTGGCGTTCGTGTGCGTGGTCGCGGCGACGGCGCTGCTCGCGTGGGTCGTGACGGGCCGCGTGCTGCGGCCCCTGCGCGAGGTCACCGGGACCGCGCGCAGGCTGTCGGTGGAGTCGCTGGGCTCCCGCATCAACCACCGCGGCCCGCGCGACGAGGTCGCCGAACTGGCCCAGACGTTCGACGCGATGCTGGACCGCCTGCAGGCCGCGTTCGCGTCGCAGCGCCAGTTCGTCGCCAACGCCAGCCACGAGCTGCGGACCCCGCTGGCGGTGATCCGCACGGAGTTGGACGTCACCCTCGCCGACCCGGACGCGTCCCCGGAGGAGCTGCGCCGCATGGGCGAGGTCGCGCGCGCGGCGGTGCTACGCGCGGGGCAGCTCGTCGAGGCCCTGCTGGTCCTGGCCCGCACCGACGGCCTCGGCGTCGGCGCCACCGGCCCCGTCGACCTGGCCACCGTCGTGGCCAACGCGTGGCGCTCCACCCGCGCGGAGGCCGACCGCAAGCGCGTGACGGCGACCTTCCACACCGACCCCGCGGTGGTGCTCGGCGACTCCCCGCTGCTGGAACGCGTCGCGGGCAACCTGCTGGAGAACGCCGTCCGCCACAACCACGACGGCGGCTGGATCGAGGTGCGGACGTCGTGCGATCCCCAGTGGACGATGCTGCGCGTGGCGTCGTCGGGCGCCGTCGTCGCCCCGGATCGGGTGGGGGAGCTGTTCGAGCCCTTCCGTCGTGGGGGTGTGGATCGGACCGCGCACAGCGGCACGGGCTTGGGGCTGTCGATCGTGCGCGCGGTGGTGCGGGCTCACGGCGGTCGGGTCGAGGCGGAGGCTGTACCGGGTGGTGGTCTCGTCGTGACCGTGCACCTGCCCGCTATCCGCGCTTGAGGCGCGCAGCGAGACCTTGGGCGTCGACGGGGGCGCGGACCTTGGCGTCGTTGTCGAAGTAGGCGTAGACGTCGCCGTTCTCCAGCCACCCACGCACCTTGGCTGCCCACCGGTCGAGCGCTTCGTCGGTGTAGCCGCTGGTGTAGAGCACTTCGTCCCCGTGGAGTCTGATGTAGACGAAGTCGGTCGTGACTTCCTCGATGTTGGGCCAATCCCCAGCCGCGTCCGCCACCACGATCGCCGCGTCCCGCTCCCGCATGAGGTCGGTGAACGCTTGACTGACGAACCCCGGGTGCCGCGGCTCGAACGCGTGCCGCAGGGGCCGGTCGACGTCGGTGGTCGTGTGGGCCCGCCCATCGACTCGGTGGTCGTGCTTCTCGGCGAGCTTGGCCGCTTCGCCGGTGGTGCGGGGGAGGACGTCGAAGAACCCGTCGAAGACCTCGCGCTCGAAGGGGAACGTGGCCGGGAACTGCCAGAGGATCGGGCCGAGCTTGGGCCCCAACGCGAGCAACCCGGACGCGAAGAAGTTCGCCAACGCCGTCTCCACATCCCTGAGCCGCTTCATGTGCGTGATGAACCGCGACCCCTTGACGGCGAACACGAAGTCATCGGGCGTCTGCTCCCGCCACGACTCGTAGCTGGAGGGCCGCTGGAGCGAGTAGAACGACCCGTTGATCTCCACGGAGTTCAGCAACCCGGAGAGGTACTCCAACTCCTTCTTCTGCGGCGTCCCCTTCGGGTAGAACGTCCCCCGCCAGGGCGGGTACACCCACCCCGCCGTCCCGATCCGGACCCGACCGCTCACGCTTCCATGGTGCCGCCCACCCGATGGGCACGCTTGTCGAGCCCCAGACGCACCGCCGCCCCGGTGCTACGGGCGTAGCACCGGGGCGGCGGTGGGTGGATCAGGCCGGGACCGAGGCGACGCCCGGGGCCAGGAACGGCTTGCCGTTGACCTTCTCCGACACGCCCGCGCGGTCCAGGAACGGCGTCGCGCCGCCCATCCAGAACGGCCAGCCCGCGCCCAGGATCATGCACAGGTCGATGTCCTGCGCCTCCGCGACGACGCCCTCGTCCAGCATGATGCGGATCTCCTCCGCGACGCCCTCGAGCGCCCGCTGGCGGACCTCATCGCCGGTCAGCGGGTTCGGGCCGAACTGCCAGAGCGCGGCGACCTCGGGGTCGACGGACTGGTTGCCGGCCGCGTCCCAGGTCCAGACCGCGGTCTTGCCCGCCTCGACGAAGCGCTTCATGTTCTCGCTGACGCCGAAGCGGTCGGGGAAGGCGCGGTTCATCGTCTCGGCGACGTGCAGGGCCACCGCCGGGCCGACGAGCTGCAGGAGCACCAGGGGGCTCATCGGGAGGCCCAGGTCCTCGGTCGCCTTGTCGGCCACCTCGAACGGGGTGCCCTCGTCGACCGAGCGGATGATCTCGCCCATGAAGCGGGTCAGCAGGCGGTTGACCACGAACGCCGGGGCGTCCTTGACCAGCACGCACGACTTCTTCAGCGACTTGCCCACCGAGAACGCCGTCGCCAGGGTGGCGTCGTCGGTCTGCTCGGCGCGGACGATCTCCAGCAGCGGCATGACCGCGACCGGGTTGAAGAAGTGGAAGCCGACCACGCGCTCGGGGTGCCGCAGCTGCGACGCCATCTCGGTGATCGACAGCGACGAGGTGTTCGTCGCGAGCACGCAGGTCTCGCTGACGTGCTCCTCGACCTCCGCGAACACCTTCTGCTTGACCTTCATCTCCTCGAACACGGCCTCGATGACGAAGTCCGCGTCGGCGAAGGCGGCCTTGTCCAGCGAGCCGCTGACCAGGGCCTTGAGGCGGTTCGCGCCGTCGGCCGACACGCGGCCCTTGGCGGCGAGCTTGTCGACCTCGGCGTGCACGTACGCCACGCCCTTGTCGACGCGCGCCTGGTCGATGTCGGTGAGGACCACCGGCACCTTGAGCTGGCGGGCGAACAGCAGCGCCATCTGCGAGGCCATCAGGCCCGCGCCGACGATGCCGACCTTGGTGACCGGCCGGGCCAGGCCCTTGTCCGGCGCGCCCGCGGGCGCTTGGCGCGCTTCTGCACCAGGTTGAACGAGTACAGCCCGGCGCGCAGCTCGTCGGTCATGAGCACGTCGGCGAGCGCCTCGGTCTCGGCCGCGTAGCCGCGGTCGAGGTCGTTCTCCCGCGCCAGCTCCAGCAGCTCGACCGCCTTGACCGCGCCCGGGGACGCGCCCTTGGTCTTGTCCTGGACGATCTGGCGCGCGCGGGCGACGGCCGCGTCCCAGCCCGCGCCGCGGTCGATCTCGCGGCGCTGCGGGGTGGTCGAGCCGTCGAGCACCGAGGAAGCCCAGCGCAGCGACTCCTCGATGAAGTCGGCCGAGCCCAGCAGCGCGTCGAAGATGCCCAGCTCGAAGGCCTGCTTCGGCTTGAGCATGCGGTTCTGCGCGAGTGCGTTCTCGAAGATCACGGTGACCGCGGCGTCCGGGCCGATCAGGTTCGGCAGCAGCTGCGTGCCGCCCCAGCCCGGGAACAGGCCCAGGAACACCTCGGGCAGCGCGATCGCGGCGGCGTTGTCCGACAGCGTCCGGTAGTGGCAGGACAGCGCCAGCTCCAGGCCGCCGCCCATGACCGCGCCGTTGACGAAGGCGAAGGTCGGCACCGGGGAGTCGGTGAACCGCTTGAACACGACGTGCCCGGCCTCGGCGATCTTGCGCGCGAGCGCCCGGTCCGGCACCTGCTCCACACCGGACAGGTCGGCGCCGACGGCGAAGATGAACGGCTTGCCGGTGACGGCGATCGCCGCGGGCTCGGCCGCGAACGCGGCGTCGAGCGCCTCGTTCAGGCTGACCAGGCTCTGCGGGCCGAACGTCGACGGCCGGGTGTGGTCGTGGCCGTTGTCCAGGGTGATCAGCGCGACCTGCCCGGCGACGCCGGGAACGCGCACCAGCCGGGTGACGGCCTTGGTCACGACCTCGTCGGGGAAGGCCGCGGCGGCCTCGTCCTTGGTGAACATCACTTCTCCCCGTTCCAGTGCGGGTTCTCCCAGATGACCGTCCCGCCCATGCCGATGCCGATGCACATGGTCGTCAGGCCGTAGCGCACGTCGGGGCGCTCGGCGAACTGGCGCGACAGCTGGGTCATCAGCCGCACGCCGGAGGACGCCAGCGGGTGGCCGCAGGCGATCGCGCCGCCCCACTGGTTGACCCGCGGGTCGTCGTCGGCGATGCCGAAGTGGTCGAGGAACGCCAGCACCTGCACGGCGAACGCCTCGTTGATCTCGAACAGGCCGATGTCGGAGATGGACAGGCCGGTCCTGGCCAGCACCTTCTCCGTGGCGGGCACCGGGCCGACGCCCATGACCTCGGGCTCGACGCCCGCGAACGCGTAGCCCACCAGGCGCATGCCGACCGGCAGGCCCAGCTCCCGGGCGGTGTCCTCGTCGGCCAGGATGCAGCCGGTCGCGCCGTCGTTGAGGCCCGCGGCGTTGCCCGCGGTGACCCGGCCGTGCGGGCGGAACGGGGTCTTCAGACCGGCGAGCTGCTCCACGGTGGTGCCGGGGCGCGGCGGCTCGTCCTCGGTGGCCAGGCCCCAGCCCAGCTCGGCCGAGCGGGTGGCGACCGGCACGAACTCGGGGCCGATCTTGCCCGCCTTGACCGCGTCGGCGTAGCGCTCCTGGCTGCGCGCGGCGTACTCGTCGCAGCGCTGCTTGGTCAGGTGCGGGTAGCGGTCGTGCACGTTCTCCGCGGTCTGGCCCATGACCAGCGCGGTCGGGTCGACGAGCTTGTCGGCCACGATCCGCGGGTTCGGGTCGACGCCCTCGCCCATCGGGTGGCGGCCCATGTGCTCGACACCGCCCGCGATGACGATGTCGTACGCGCCGAAGGCGATGCCGCTCGCGGTGGTGGTCACCGCGGTCATCGCGCCCGCGCACATGCGGTCGATGGCGAAGCCCGGCACGGACTTGGGCAGCCCGGACAGCAGGGCCGCGGTGCGGCCGATGGTCAGGCCCTGGTCGCCGATCTGCGTCGTCGCCGCGATGGCGACCTCGTCCACGCGCTCCGGCGGGAGCTCCGGGTGCCTGCGCAGCAGTTCGCGGATGACCTTCACGACGAGGTCGTCGGCGCGGGTCTCGGCGTAGATGCCCTTCGGCCCGGCCTTGCCGAACGGCGTGCGCACGCCGTCGACGAAGACCACGTTCCGAACGGCCCGCTGCGGTGCGGCGGGTGCGGCCACGGGTGCTCCTTAGTGTTGGACTACCGACCGGTAACCATGCTAGCCAATGTTACCGATGAGTAGCGCACGTGGCGTTCGACACCACCCGGCGGGTCACCCATGCGTGGCGACCCAGGTGGCGATCTGCGTCCGGTTCGCCAGGTCGAGCTTGCCCAGGATGTGCTGCACGTGGGTCTCCACCGTGCGCCGCGCGATGCCCAGGGCCGACGCGACCTGCTGGTTCGTCATGCCCTTGGCCACCATGCGCGCGATCTCGGCCTCCCGCGCGGTCAGCGGGCCGTCCCGGTCGGGGTGGGCCGCCGGGGCGCCGCCGTCGGTGTCGGCGAGCGCGTAGTCGATCGCCTCGGCGGTCGACAGCGCCGCGCCCGAGGCGAACGCGCGGTCACGGGCGTCCTTGCCGAGCCCGCGCGCGGCGTCCTCCATGGCGGCGCGCAGGCGCGGGGTGAACGCGGCGTACTCGATGGCGTAGACGCCGATGCGCCGCATCGCCGCGGTGGCCGCGCCCAGCAGCCGCGCGCCCCGGGCGTGGTCGCCGAGCGCGGTCGTGCAGCCCGCGATCATCGACAGCAGGAACCCGGTGAGGATCTTGTTGCCGACCCGGTGCTGGAGGCGCAGCCCCGCGCGGGCCGCGTCGACGCCCGCCGCCGGGTCGCCGAACAGGAACTCCGTCGCGGCGACGTTGAACAGCGTCCAGCTCTGCCAGAACACCTCGCCCATCGCCGCGTACCCGTCGCGGGCCCGGTGCAGCACCTCGCGGGCCCGGTCGACCTCGCCGCGCAGGCCCAGCGCCAGCCCCAGGTTGTGCTGGGCCCACAGCTCGCCGGGGCGGTCGCCCGCGGCCTGGAACCGGGCGCTCGCCGCGGCGAGCAGGTCGGCGGCGTCGGCCTCGTTGTCCACGAGCGCCTTGAGGCCGCGCACCTGCAGGACGTTGGCGCGGTCGAGGTCCGACACGGCCTCGGCGTCGACCGCGTCGATCGTCGCCAGGTACGCGTCGCGGGAGCCCTGCATCAGCGCGAGCAGCGCGTCCAGCCACCCGGCCGTGATGCGCTCCGGCACCGACGGGTCGACCAGCGCGACCAGCCTGCGGCACCACAGCCTGCCCTCCTCGAACCCCACGACGAACCAGTGGTACCGCAGGTCGCAGGCCATCCGCAGGCCGGTGGCGGCCTCGTCGCGGTCGGCGGTGCAGAAGTCCAGCGCGGCCCGCAGGTTCGGGTGCTCCACCCGCATCCGTTCGATCCACGCGGGCTGGCGGGCGCCCATCCACTCCGCCTGGTACCGCGCCACCAGGTCCAGGCACCAGTCGCGGTGCAGGCGCCTGCGCCGGTCGAGGTCGTCCGCGGCGCGCAGCCGGTCCTCGCCGTACTCGCGGACGGTCTCCAGCATGCGGTAGCGGACCGCGCCCCGGTGCTCCTCGCGCAGCAGGATCGACTTGTCGATCAGCCCGTCGACGACGTCGAGGACATCGGCCCGGTCGAGCCCGTCGCCCGAGCAGACCTCCTCGGCGGCGGCGAGGTCGAACCCGCCGACGAACACCGACGCGCGCGCCCACAGCAGCCGCTCCTCCGGGCCGCAGAGGTCGTGGCTCCAGTCCAGCACCGCCTGGAACGACCCGTGCCGCACCGACACCCGGTGCCTGCCCCTGGTCAGCAGCGCGAGGCGGTGGCCGAGCCGGTCGGCGAGCTGGCGCACCGACAGCGACCGCAGCCGCACGGCGGCCAGCTCGATCGCCAGCGGCAGGCCGTCCAGGGCGGCGCAGGCGCGCGCGACGTCGGCGGCGTTGGCCGCGGTCACGGCGAAGTCGGGGACCACCGCGGTGGCGCGGTCGGCGAACAGCCGGACCGCGTCGTTGTCGGCGATGCCGGGGTCGTCCGGGTCGGGCACGGCCAGGGGCGGCACGGGGAAGACGCGCTCCCCGGCCATGCCGAGCGACTGGCGGCTCGTGGTCAGCAGCCGCACGCCGGGGCAGGCGGCGAGCACCTCGTCGGCGAACCGGGCGCACGCCTCGACCAGGTGCTCGCAGTTGTCGAGCACGAGCAGCAGCGTGCGGTCCCGGAGGTGGTCGACGACGATCTCGGTGCGCGTGCGGGCCTGGCGGTCGACGAGGCCGAGCGCCACGGCGACCGTGTCGGGGAGGAGCTGCGGGTCGCGCAGCTCGGCCAGGCTGACCCACACGACGTCGGGTTCGGTCTCGGCGACGCGCGCGGCCAGGCGGGTCTTGCCGACGCCGCCGGGGCCGGTGAGGGTCACCAGCGGGGCGGCGGCCAGCAGGGCGCGGACCGCGTCCAGCTCGCCGCGCCTGCCGACGTAGCTCGTGCGCTCGACGGTCTCGGTCACGCGGGCAGGCCGATGTCGAGGGCTTGGCGGCGCAGGACGGTGTCGAGGAGTTCGTCGGCGGGCTCGACGGTGCCGGTGAACTGGCCGAACAGCTCGAAGCTGATCATGCCGAGGAGCTGGGTCCACGCGGCGATCACCCGGGCGAGGGCGCCGGGGGCGATCCCGCTGCCGAGGACGGCGGCGGTGCGGGTCATCTGGTCGCCGAGCAGCGGGGGAGCGCGGAGTCGCGGGCCTGCTCGGCGATCCCGACGAGCACCTTGGGCACGCGGGACGCGGGGGCGACGGTGTCCTGCGGGGCTTGGTAGCCGGGGACGGGGGAGCCGTAGATCAGGATGTACTCGGCCCGGTTCTCCCGCGCCCACGCGTGGACCGCGTGGCCGACGCGGCGCCAGCGCTGGAACGGCGGCTCGGTGGGGTCGTCGGCGCGCTCGGCGGCCTCGCCCATCGCGTCGTACGCGTCGATGATCAGCGCGGTCAGCAGGTCGTCGCGGCTCGGGAAGTACCGGTACAGCGCCGAGGGGCGAAGCCCAGCGCCCGCGCCACGCTGCGCAGCGACAGCCCGTGCGGGCCGTCCACCCGCAACTGCGCCCGCGCCTCGTCCTTGATCTCCTGCGTGATGTCCGCGCGCGCTCGCTCCCGCGCCGATCGTCCGACGGCCATGCCGGGCAGCCTACGCCGAACACCGCTCGCAATCGAGAGCAGTGTTCTTGACACGGATCAGCCGACCGGTGTTCACTGTTCTCAACCGAGAACAGTGTTCACACTCCCTGGAGATCCGCGATGCGCTACCAGAAGCTGGATCCGTTCACCCGCCGCGTGTTCAATCCGCTGGTCACGTTCCTCGTCCGACGCGGGGTGAACGTCGCGGGCTCGCGGGAGCTGGTGGTGCGCGGCCGCAAGAGCGGCGAGCCGCGCAAGACCCCGGTCAACCTGCTGTTCCTCGACGGCGAGCGCTACCTGGTCGCGCCCCGCGGCCACACCGAGTGGGTCCGCAACCTGCGCGTCGCGGGCGAGGGGAGCTGCGGCTGGGCAAGAAGGTCGAGCGCTTCACCGCGGAGGAGCTGTCCGACGAGGTCAAGGTGCCCGTCCTGCGGGCGTACCTGAAGAAGTGGGCGTGGGAGGTCGGCATGTTCTTCGACGGCGTCGACGGCAAGTCCTCCGACGCCGACCTCCGGCGCGTCGCACCAGACCACCCGGCTTTCAAGATCAAAGCCGGATGAGCGCGGTGGGGATCGCCCGTGGCGCCGGCGTGCGCTTGCGCGGCGCCACGGGCGATGATCAGGCGGCGGCCAGCGCGAAGACGTGCACCGCGCCGTTGCCGGGCAGGGTGACCAGCTCGACGGTCTTGGCCGGGTCGAGCGGGACCGCGTTGGCGAACACGCGGTACTGGTAGGCGGCATCGCCGTAGCCGGTGGGGCGGTTGCGGCCGGGGGTGCTCGCGACGAGCGTCGCGCCGTGGGCGCCCGCGTCCTGGAAGGACCAGTTGGGGAAGCCGAGCGTCGCCGACGAGCTGGTGCCGTCGGAGTACCAGACCGTGACCGTCCCCGTGGCGCCGAAGCTGGAACCCGACCCGAGGAACACCAGCTTCGACCCGCTGCCCGCGAACTCGATCGTCTTGCCGCCGCCCGCCGCGTTGTCCGGCGTGCCGACCGCGGACGACGGCCAGCGCAGGGTCGCCCCGAGCGCGGTCACCGCGGCGCCGGGGGTGATGCCCGCGGCGGCGAGCTTCTCGGCGGAGTACGAGTTGCCCTCGCCGTCGAAGTTCCCCTTGGTCGGATCGGCCTCCGACGTGACGGCGGTGTTGTTGAACGCCGCCGCGAGGTTCGGCAACGGGGTCCCGGAGCGCTCCAGGCGGGTGCCGGTGGCCTGCCCCGCGCCGTCGCCGCCGCGGTAGGTGGCGGTCGCCGAGAAGTGGCGCAGCGTGAAACCGGGCGGCTGCTCGGGCACGTGGATCAGGAACCGCACGGTGACCGACCCGCCGACCGCGACGGCGTCCTTGACCTCCTGCGCGGCGGGGAGGAGGTCCAGCCGACCGGGCCGGTGAAGGACACCCCGAGGCGGGTCATCCGGCTCGGCCCGCCGTTGCGGACCGTCACCTCCACAGTGGACACGGCGGGTCCGTCGAGGTTGACGGCGCCGATCTCGACGGCCACCGCGCCCGTCGTCGCGGTCGCCGTCGCAGGCGCGACCAGGGCGAGGGCGACCAGCAGGAGCAGGAGTCTCGCGCGCATCGGTGTCCCTTTCAGACGGTGGCGGGCATGGGCGTCGGGCGGGAGTCCAGGCCGACGCGCGGGGTCATCCACTGGCCGCGCGTGAAGTCCGGGACGCGGACCGGCCTGCCGCCGTCCTGCAGCGACGCCACGCTCAGCGGCACCGGTGAGCACCACACGGCGGAGTCGTACACGTCGATGTCGGGCACCTGGCCCAGGCGCATCTGGTTGACGATGCGCCACTGGAGCACGTAGTCCATGCCGCCGTGGCCGCCGGGGTTGTTCTCCCCGATCGCCTTCCACAGCCAGTGGTCGAAGCGGTCGCGGTACGGGGTGAAGTCCTGCCACGCGTGGCCGCCGTGGTCCGGCTCGACGTAGATCCGCGCCGGGTAGTCCTCGACGATGCCGCGGCTGCCCGCGATGCTGTTGATCCGGCTGTACGGCCGCGGCGAGCTGACGTCGTGCTCGGCCCGGATCACCCGGCCGCGCGCGGTGTCGATCAGGCAGGTCACCAGGTCGCCGTTGATGTAGGTCTCGCTCCACGACGGGTGCCCCGCGGGCACGTTCCGCGCCCGGTAGTCCGCCAGGCCGCGCGGCGCGGTGGCGGTAGCGCGCAGGTAGGTGAACCGGTCGCCGCGGTTGACGTCCATGCACGCCGCGATCGGGGCGAGCCCGTGCATCGGGTAGAAGCTCGCGATGCTGCGCGTGTGCCACTTCCGCCGCCACGCGTCGGTGTAGTAGGTGTCGGAGAACAGCAGGGCGCGCAGGTCGTGCAGGTACCCGCCGTGGCCGTTGGAGACCTCGCCGAAGACGCCCTCGTGCGCCATCTTGAGCATGGCCAGCTCGTTGCGCCCGTAGCTGCAGTTCTCCATGAGGAACAAGTGCTTGCGGGTCAACTCACTGGTATCGACGAGGTCCCACAGCTCATGCAGCTCCGTCGCGATCGGCAACTCGACCCCGACGTGCTTACCCCCGAGCAACGCCGCCTTCCCCTGCGCGTAGTGGAACTCCCACGGCGTGGCGATGTAGACGAAGTCGACGTCATCCGCACTGAACAACGACGCATCAGTGGCATGCACCGTCGGCCGAGGCTTCCCGAGCGACACCAACCGATCGGCAGCCCACGCCGCCCGATCACCCCGCACGTCGTGCACGGCGGTGATCACGCACCCCGGCACGGCGGCCCAACTCGTGAGCATCCCCTTGCCCCGGTTGCCCAACCCGACCAGCCCGACCCGCACCTCCCGGTGCTCCTCGAACGGCACCCCGATCATGCTCCGCTGCCCCACCCTCCGCTTCGGCTCGGCAGCGCCCTCCGCCCCGGCGGTGGCGGGCATCGCCGCCAACGCCCCAGCGGCGAGGGCCCCGCCGAACAACGATCGACGGGAGACGTTGACCAGATCGGTCATCGGGCACCACTCCTATGCAGGGTCGCGTGGGGGAGGTGCTCTGACTGTGTCTTGACGCACAGGCGATGTCAAGAGTTGGGCATTGGATCGCGATTACGCGCAGCTTCAAGCAGACGGGATGAGCGGAGGACTCGGAAGGAGCCTGAGAAGGGGAGGCGAGGACAGGGAGTAGGCAGGGCCTGCCGAGGCTCGACAAGCAGGCCAGGGGGCGCAAAGACCGCGAACGAGCCTCGTTCCGGAAGCTTGTGCGAGGGGTGTGCCACTAGGGCTATCAACCACCTCGAAGCTGCCAGCCGGTAGCACTCCGGGCGCGAAGGCGACTGGGTGACGCCTCAGGGCGCGGCTGTACCACCCCACCCACAACCCGGCGGGCAGCTCACGCGTGGGCGCGGAGGGCTTCCGTCAAAGGAGCGCCCGCGAGGGCGATCTGCCATTCCCGGGCGCCGCCCGCGCGCAAGGTTGCGGCGACGGTCTCCTCGTCGATCTCGGCCGGGGTTGCCAGCAGGTGCGGCGGACGAGGTCGGGTTGGAGGAGGTTCTCCACCGGGAGGCGGTTGGCCTCGGCGAGGGCGGTGAGGGACGCGCGGGCCGCGGAGAGGCGGGCGGCGGCGTCGGGGTCCTTGTCGGACCAGCGGTTCGGTGGGGGTGGGCCGTCGTTCGGCGGGGAGGGGTCGGGGAGTTCGCTCTTGGGGAGGCGGGCGGCGGTGCGGAGGGCGCGCATCCAGGTCGCCGACATGCGGCGTTGGGCACGGCCGCGGAAGACCGGGAGTTGGAGGAGGGCGGCTTCGTCCTCGGGGTTCGCCGACGCGGCGGCGATGATGGCGCTGTCCGGCAGGACCCGGCCGGGGGCGATGTCGCGTTGGCGGGCCAGGGCGTCGCGGGTTTCCCACAGGGCTCGGACGGCGGCGAGGCCCCGGGCGGTGCGGACGCCGTGGATGCCTGAGGTGCGGCGCCACGGTTCCTTGCGGGGCGGGGCCGGGGGAGCGGTGCGGAGGGCTTCGAACTCCTCCAGCGCCCAGTCGAGTTTGCCCTGGGAGCGCAGCTCCTTCTCCAGCGAGTCGCGCAACGGGACCAGCAACTCCACGTCGAGGGCGGCGTAGTTCAGCCAGTCGTCGGGGAGGGGCCTGCGGGACCAGTCCGCCGCGCCGTGGCCCTTCTCCAGCTGGTACCCCAGCAGGCGCTCGACCAGGGTGCCCAGGGCGACGCGGTCGAAGCCCGCCAGGCGGCCGGCGAGTTCGGTGTCGAAGAGGCGGGGTGGGTGGAGCTCCAGCTCGGCCAGGCACGGGAGGTCCTGGGAGGCGGCGTGCAGCACCCACTCGTCGGCCGCGAGGGCCTCGATCAGGGGGTCGATGCGGTCGTCGAGGGCGACCGGGTCGATCAGGAACGTCCCGGCGCCGTCGCGGCGCACCTGCACCAGGTAGGCGCGCTGGGAGTAGCGGTAGCCGGACGCGCGCTCGGTGTCGACCGCGATCGGGCCGTTGCCCGCCGCGATGCGAGCGGCGGCGTCGCGCAGCGCCTCGGCGTCGGCGACCACGTCCGGTACGCCGTCCGCGGGCTCGGTGAGCGGCACGGGGACGGCGTCGGGTACCTGGCCGGAGGTGGTCACGGCGTGACCCTACGGCAAGCACGCGCCTCGGGCGTGCGGATCAGCAGCAGTCGTGTGGCTGGGCCATGCCCAGCCCAGCCACACGACTGCTGTTGTCTAGCGGATCACGCCCGCGCGCATGGCGAGCGCGACCATCTGGGCCCGGTCGCCGGTGCCCAACTTGCGGCCGATCCGCGACAGGTGAGACTTCACCGTCAGCGCCGAGAGGTTCAGCGCCTCGCCGATCTCCTTGTTGGACTGCCCGTCCGCGACCAGCTGGAGCACCTCGACCTCGCGCGCCGACAGCTCGCGCGGGGTGTTGTCGGTGCCCGGCACCCTCGTGCCCGTCGCGAGGACCGGCGCGACGCTCGGGTCGGCGTAGACGCCGCCCTCGAGGACGCGGCGGACCCCGTCGGTCACGACCACCGGCGACGCGGACTTCAGCAGGTAGGCCTGAGCGCCCGCCTGGAAGGCCGATCGAACGGCGTAGGGGTCGTCGGACGAGGCGAGCACGACGATCCGCGGCCAACCGTGGCTGCGGAGCTCCGTGACCAGCTCGATCCCACTGCCGTCCGGCAGTCCGAGGTCGAGGATCGCCAGGTCGCACGGCCCGGTGGCCTGCGCCCGTGCTCTCGCCTCGGCCACCGTGGCGGCCTCGTGCACTGTGCCCGCACCCATCTGGGTGAGTCGGGCGGCTATCGCCTCCTCAACAGCGGGTGGTCATCGACCACCAGCACTGAAAACAGCTCCTCCCGCGGGTGCGGGACCATGTTGGCCGGCAAGGAGCCGGCTGGCGTGGTTCGAACGGCCTGACCTAAGCCGACGGCAGCCACGTCACTACCTCCCTGGAGTCGGTCGTTGCCCCCCGACCGGCACTGGGACTTTCGACCGAACAGCCGCGCCGCCGTTGGACCGAAAGTGGTGTCGACAGGGGCAGCCTAGCCGCCCAAGCGGGTTAGCGGGACGATCAATCGGGTATGTATCCGATCGGGTTGTGACAGACGGCAGTTTTAGTCACACGTTCGGGTGACTCACTGACCGGTGACGTAACGGAAAGGGTCGGCTACACGATGAAACAGGGTCACGGGTAGTGGTCGACAGCCCGGCCGCGCGCGCCGAGCGCCTCCTGGCGGACGTCCCGCTGGTCGACGGCCACAACGACCTGGCGTGGACGCTCCGTGATCGATTCGGCTCCGATCTCGACGCCGTCGACCTGACCGTCGAACAGCCCGCCATGCACACCGATCTGCCCCGGTTGCGACGGGGTCGGGTGGGCGCCCAGTTCTGGTCGGTGTACGTCCCCAGTTCGTTGGACGGTCACGAAGCGGTCATCGCCGTGCTCGAGCAGATCGACCTGGTGCACGAGATCATCGGCCGGCATTCGGAGTACCTGGCGCTAGCCCGAACGGCTGATTCCGTGGAATCGGCCTTCGAGCAGGGGAAAGTCGCCTCCTTGCTGGGCGCGGAAGGCGGCCACTCGATCGGCGGGTCGCTGCGGGTCCTGAGCGCGCTGCAGCGCCTCGGCGTCCGCTACCTGACCCTCACGCACAACCACAACACCCCGTGGGCGGACTCCGCGACCGACGAGCCCGTGGTCGGCGGCCTGTCCGACTTCGGCGTCCGCGTCGTCGCCGAGCTGAACCGGCTCGGCGTGCTCGTCGACCTCTCCCACGTCGCGACGACCACGATGCACGCCGCCCTCGACGCGACCCGCGCGCCGGTCGTCTTCAGCCACTCCTCGTGCCGCGCGGTCACCGACCACGTCCGCAACGTGCCCGATGACGTGCTCGAACGCCTCCCCGGCAACGGCGGCGTCATCATGATCACCTTCGTCCCCGCGTTCGTGTCGCAGACCGTCGCCGACTGGGACGCCCGCGCGGGCGGCACGCCGCCGCGGGCCGCCCTCGCCGACGTCGTCGCCCACCTCGAGCACGCGCGCGAGGTCGCGGGGGTCGACCACATCGGCATCGGCGGTGATTACGACGGGTGCGCCGACATGCCCGACGGGCTCCCCGACGTGTCGGCCTACCCCCGCCTCTTCGCGGCTCTGCTGGAGCGCGGCTGGAGTGCGGCCGACTGCGCGAAGGTTGCTGGCCGTAACGTCCTACGTGTGCTCCGCGCGGCGGAAGACGTCGCCGCCGACCGGTCGTAAGCGGCAAAGGGCAACGAGAAAAACTGGCAACAGGTAAAAAGTGCCGGTGCGCCTCCCCGCGCTGGCAACTGGCAACCGGTAAGCCGTTCCCGGGCGATCCGACTGGCTAGCGTCAGCGCCGCCGGAAGATCTTCGGGAAGGGACAGCGCGTGAAGAGAACCGCACGGGCGCTGCGCACGGCCGCCGCACTCGGACTGACAGGGGCCGTGCTCGCGGGCCTCGCCACCACCCCAGCCGCCGCCGATGACGGGGTGTTGCTGGCCGACCGCGCCCTCGCGCGCAACTGCTTCGCCGAGCCGCTGCCCGAGGGCGCGCCCGGCACCGCGCACCGGGAGGTGACCGCGGGCGCCGACGGCCTCGTCCAGACCCGCCTCGCCCCGCACGGGCGCGGGGTCGGCGACTGGGACGTCGCCGTCTTCGACGCCGCCACCCGCGGGCTCGTCGCCGCCTCCGCCGGGCTGCGGTCGGTCGAGCTGGCCGAGGGCTTCGTGACCGCGGGCCAGGAGCTGCTGGTCCAGGCGTGCCGCTACGCCGGGACCGCCAACCAGGTCCGGGTCGGCGTCGACTTCCTGGCCACCGCCGCGCAGGCCACGACCCAGCGCGCCGACATCGTCCGCGTGCAGACCCCCACCCGGGCGCACAAGGACCGCCTGCTCGCCCTCGACCTCGACGTGACCGAGAAGGCCGACGCCACCGGTGTCGAGGTCGTCGTCGCCACCGACGAGGACCGCGCGACGCTCGCCGCCAGCGGACTGGCGTCGACCGTGGTCCGGTCGGACATCTCCGGGAAGTCGATCGCCAACGCCGAGGCCGACCGCCGGTACGCGCGCGGCACCGCGACCTCGCCGCTGCCCTCGGGCCGCACCGCGTACCGCCACCTCTACGACTACGAGTACGAGATCAAGGACCTCGCCCGCCGCAACCCCGGCCTGGTGCGGGCCTTCACCCTCCCCGAGACCACCTGGGAGGGCCGCGACGTCGTCGGGATCGAGATCGCCACCGACGTCCGCAACCTCGCCGACGGCAAGGCCGTCAACGTCACCATGGGCGTTCACCACGCCCGCGAGTGGCCCGCGGGCGAGCACGCGATGGAGTGGGCGCACGAGCTGGTCAAGGGCTACAAGGCCGACCCGCGCATCCGCGCGCTGGTCGCCAAGACCCGCAACATCGTCATCCCGATCGTCAACCCGGACGGCTTCAACGTCTCCCGCGAGGCCGAGCCGCGCGGTGACTTCACCCGCTTCGACTACGAGATGAAGCGCAAGAACTGCAACGTCGCGGACTCCCCGGAGAACATGCGGACGGGCACCTGCGCGGCCAACCCGGGCGGGCGGCTGCGCGGCACCGACCCCAACCGCAACTACGCGGGCTTCTGGGGCGGCGCGGGCGCGTCGACGACCTGGTCGAGCGACACCTTCCGCGGCTCCGGCCCGTTCTCCGAGCCGGAGACCCGCAACATCCGGTCCCTGGTGTCGACCCGCCAGGTGACCAACCTGATCACCCTGCACACGTACTCCAACCTGGTGCTGCGCGTGCCCGGCGTCGCCGACGTCCGGCCCCCGCTCGACGAGCCCGCCTACAAGGCGCTCGGCGACCTGATGGCCTCCCGCAACGGCTACGTCAGCCAGCCGTCGTGGCAGCTCTACGACACCACCGGCTCGACCGAGGACTGGTCCTACTTCGCCACCGGCGGCTGGGGCTTCACCTTCGAGGTCGGCCCGAACGAGTTCCACCCGCCGTTCCAGGACGGCGTCGTCGCCGAGTACGCGGGCCTGGCGCCCGCGGCGGGCGCGGGCCGCGGCGGCAACCGGGCCGCGTTCCTCGACATGCTGGCCAACGCCGCCGACCCGGCCGCGCACTCGACGCTGATCGGGTCCGCGCCGCGCGGGCACACCCTGCAGCTGCGCAAGACCTTCCAGACCCCGACCTCGCCGGTGCGCCAGCCGGACGGGTCGATCGGGTCGCCGCTGTACGTCACCGACACGCTCACCTCCGAGCTGGCGGCGACCGGCGGCCGGTTCGCGTGGGCGGTCAACCCCTCCACCCGGCCGTTCGTCGCCGGGCGCTATGGCCGCAACCCGCAGGGCCCGGCCCAGCAGCCGATCACCCTCGCCAACCCGCCCGGCGTCCCGGCGGAGAACACCGACTTCCCGAACGACATGACCGGCGAGGTCATCCCGTTCCGGGTCGACGGCCTCCCCGCGGTCGACAACGGGAAGCTGACCGTGTCGGTCAAGTGGGGCACCCCGAACACCGACTGGGACCTCTACATCCTCGACGCCTCGGGCGCGGTCGTGGCGTCGTCGGCCAACGGCGGCACCAACACCGAGTCCGCGGTGATGTTCGACCCGCCCGCGGGCGACTACCGCGCCGTGATGGTCAACTACGAGCAGGCCGACCCGGCCGCGACCGACGACTGGTCCGACCTGCGGGTCGACTTCGCCTCGCCGCTGCCGCCCATCTACGGCCCCAAGGAGCCGTACACGCTGACCTGCTCGGACAAGCGCGGCAGGCTCGTCGGCATCGCGGAGGTGTTCGTCGACCGCGGCCAGACCGTCGACGTCGGCGATGTCTGCACCCGGTCCGCCGCCCAGGCGAAGCGCGGGCGGTGACACGAGCGGGTGATCGTGGCCGGCCCGGGTTGCGGGCCGGATATCCCGTCAGTCGACTGATCGAGGTGGTGTAGGAGCACTTCGAGGGAGCGGCTGTGGTTCGTTCGGCGTTCAAGGCGACCACGGCCGTGCTCCCGCTCCTCCTCCTGGCTCTGCTCGCGCCCCCGGCGACCGCGGATTTCGCGACCGGGGGCGCGGGCCGTTTCCTGGGCGCCATCGACTGGTTCTCGTGGGGCGCGCCCGGGACCGCGCTGCCCAACACCGGGTTCAGCCGGACCCAGAGCCGCACCGTCGGCGACCAGACCATCGCGGTGACGTGCTCGGTCTCGGGCATCACCAGCGACGCCGCCGGGACCAACCTCACCGCGTACCGCCCCGGGTCGTGGCGCGGCGACGGCTTCGACGACATGTACAACACCGGCGGGACGGGCGGCGCCAACCAGCTCGTGGTCGGCCTGTCGACCTCGGGTCGCACCGTCACCTTCGACTTCGCCTGTTCCGCCACCCTCAACGGCACCCCGTTCCCGCTGGGCGGCCTCGTGCTCGCCGACGCCGAGCAGATGTCGTCCGCGGGCAACGAGTTCATCGAGGCGACCATCGCGCCGACGGCCACCTGGCGGGTCATCGACCGCTACCGGACCGCGGGCTGCACCGGCAACACCGAGCTGACCCGCACCGGCGGCACCCTGCGCTTCGGCCGCTCGACGACCGAGTGCGCGGCGGGTCCCGCGGTCGTCGGGTTCATGGAGGACGCGGCGTCGGCCCGGGTCCGGTTCCGCGGCGGCGGCACCACCGCGATCGCGCTCGGCGTCGTGCTGTCGTTCGACCGCGGCGACGCCCCGCGGGCTACGGCGACGCCGTGCACCTGGAGCAGTACGGCTTCTCCGGCGGCACCGTCCCGACCGACGCGGTCGTCGGGTCGCACAGCCCGTCCCTGCAGCTCGGCGCGCCCGCGCAGCCGCCGGTCCGGCTCGGCGCGACCGTCGACCCGGAGGACACCGCGCTCGCCGGGCCGACCGCCACCGGCGACGACACGTCGGGCAACGGCGTCTTCGGCCCGCCGGACGACGAGGACGCCATCGCCGACCCCGGTACGATCGACGTCGTCGCGGGCCGTGTGCACACCCTGTCCGGCGTCGCGTGCTCCGGCACGGCGACGGTCGCGGGCTGGATCGACTGGAACCGCGACGGGGCGTTCGGCGCTGCGGAGCGGTCGGCCCCGGTGGCGTGCGACGGGTCGGTCGATCTGGTGTGGACGGTGCCGGACGACGTCCGACCCGCCTTGGACGCGCCGACGTACCTGCGGCTGCGGATCGCCTCGGACGCGTCCGAGCTGGCGTCGGCCAGCGGTGTCGCGCTGTCCGGCGAGGCGGAGGACTACGCGCTGCGCGTCGCCGTCCCGACGATCTCGGTGACGAAGTCCCTGCCGGAGCGGGCCGAGGGCGACGACCAGTTCGCGGTCGTCCTGAGCCGGGGCGACGAGCTGGCGCGCGCGACGACGGCGGGCTCGGGGACGTCGGCCACCACGGGCGCGGTCGTGGTCGAACCGGGCGACGGCTACCGGATCACCGACGTCCCGGTGTCGGCGGACCTGGCCGACTACGTGCCGTCCATCGCGTGCACCGACGCGTCCGGGGGACAGGTCGCCGTGACCGGTGCCGCTCCAGAGTGGACACTGCCCGCGCTGGACGCCGACGACCAGGTGTCCTGCACCGTGACGAACACCCTGGCGCGGCCGAGCGTGCTGCTGACCAAGTCCGCGAGCGCGGTGGCCGACGTCGACGGGAACGGCCCGGACGCCGGGGACGAGGTCGAGTACTCCTTCACCGTGACCAACACCGGCAACGTCGTGCTCGACCCCGTGGTGGTGAGCGACCCGACCGCGGGTCCGGTGACCTGCCCGCCCGGGCCGCTGGCGCCGGGCCGCTCGGTGGTGTGCGGGCCGGTGACGCACACGCTGACGCAGGCGGAGGTGAACGCGGGCACGCTGGTCAACACCGCGACCGCCACCGGGACCCCGCCGTCCGGCAGGCCGGTGACCAGCACCGACTCGACGACGACCGCGATCCCGGTCCGGCGCGCGCTCGAGCTGGTCAAGTCGGCGGGCGAACTGGTCGACCTCGACGGGAACGGGCCGGACGCCGGGGACACCGTGGTCTTCTCGTTCCGGGTGACCAACACGGGGAACGTGCCGCTGGACCCGGTCGTGGTGGACGACCCGGTGGTCGGTCCCGTGGCGTGCCCGACCGGCCCGCTGGTGCCCGGCGATTCCTTCGACTGCGCGTCGGTGACCCGGGCGCTGACGCAAGCGGAGATCGACGCGGGGGCGTTGCGCAACACCGCGACGGCGACCGGGACCGCGCCGGACGGTGGTACGGCGACGAGCACCGACCACACGTCCACTGTGGTCGTCGCTGCGCCCTCGGTGTCGCTGGCGAAGTCGCCTTCTGCGGTGTCCGATGTGGACGGGAACGGGCCGGACGCGGGTGACACGATCACCTACTCGTTCCTGGTGACCAACACCGGGAATGTGACCCTGGACCCGGTCACCGTGACGGATTCGCGTGTAGGGCCGGTGACGTGCGCGCCGGGGCCGTTGGCGCCCGCATCGACCCGCGAGTGCACGGCGGCGCCGTACACGCTCACCCAGGCCGATGTGGACGCGGGCGAGGTGGAGAACAGCGCCGAGGCGCGGGGGACCTCGCCGTCCGGGCAGGTGGTCACGGCGACGGACACCGTGACGACACCGGTCGCCGCCACGCCGTCCATCGGGATCGTCAAGACGGCATCCGCAGTGTCCGATGTGGACGGCGACGGCCACGACGCGGGCGACACCATCTCGTACGCGTTCACGGTGACCAACACGGGGCCGGTGACGCTGACCTCCGTGACGGTGACGGACGACCGGCTCGGCGTGGTGTCGTGCCCGGAGGGGCCGCTGGCGCCGGGGGCGTCGGTGGAGTGCACCGCGCCGGCGTACGTGCTGAAGCAGAAGGACGTCGACGCGGGGAAGGTGGACAACCAGGCGACGGCGAGCGGGCTGCCCCCGTCGCTGGTCCCGGTGATCGCCACCGACACTGCGACGGTCGCGGTCGTGCGGACCCCGTCGATCGGCTTGGTCAAGGCGGCGGGCCCGATCACCGACACCGACGCCAACGGCCCCGACGCGGGCGACACCGTCACCTACGCGTTCACGGCCACCAACACCGGCAACGTGACCCTGAACCCGGTCACCGTGTCGGACGCCCACCTGGACCCGGTGACCTGCCCACCCGGCCCGCTGGCCCCCGGCGCGTCGGTCGACTGCACCGCCGCCCCGTACACCTTGACGCAGAACGACGTCGACACCGGCCAGGTCCCGAACACGGCGACGGCGACCGGCGTCAGCCCCACGGGACCCGTGACCGCCGACGACAGCGACGTCGTCGCCATCCCCACGATCCGCGACATCGCGCTGGACAAGACCGCGGGCCCCCTCGTCGACACCGACGCGAACGGCCCCGACGCGGGCGACACGATCACGTTCGCCTTCCGCGTGACCAACACCGGCAACGTGACCCTCGACCCGGTCGAGGTGACCGACCCGCTGGCAGGCCAGGTCACCTGCCCGGCAGGCCCCCTGGCTCCCGGAGCCTCCTTCGACTGCACCGCAGCCCCTTACACCCTGACCCAACCGGACGTCGACGCCGCCGAAGTCCGCAACACCGCCACCGCCACCGGCACCGACCCCTCCGGCGAGCCCGTCTCCGACACCGACTCCACCCGGACGCTCATCAACCCCGAGGGCGCCATCACCCTCACCAAAACGCCGGACGCCCCCGACGCGCCCTCGGCGGGCGACACCGTCCCGTACCGCCTCACGGTGACGAACTCCGGCGCCGTGACCTTGCGGGACATCACGGTCACGGACCCGATGCTGGGCGAGGTGACGTGCCCGACCACCCCCTGGCCCCCGGCGCGTCGATGGACTGCACGGCCGCCCCGTACACCCTCACCCAGGCCGACATCGACGCGGGCAAGGTCGACAACACCGCGGTGGCCGCAGGCGTGACCCCGACCGGCCAAGGCGTGGCCGACACGGCATCCGCGACCGTCACCCTCACCCCGCGCGCGGCCCTGGCCCTGCGCAAGACCGCCACCCTCCACAACACCAACGCCGACCCCAAAGCCAACCCCGGCGAAGTGATCACCTACACGTTCACGGTCACCAACACCGGCGCCGTGACCCTGTCGGCCATCACCATCACCGACCCCATCCTCACCACCCCCGCCACCTGCCCACCCACCCCCTGCCCCCCGGCGAATCCACCACCTGCACCGCCCGCCACACCATCCGCCCCGGGGACATCACCAACGGCAAGATCACCAACACCGCCACCGCCACCGGCCAAACCCCCAACGGCACCCCCACGACCTCCCCACCCTCCACCGCCGTCGTCCCCGCCGCCATCCCCAAGCCCCCCACACCCCCAACGCCGAAGCCCACCCCCAAGCCCAAGCCCACCCCCGACCTCCCCGACACAGGCGCCTCAACCACCCCCGCCCTAGCCCTGGGCACGCTGCTCTTGGCCGCTGGCGCGATCACCCTGATCGCCACCCGCCGACGCCGCCGCTGAGCAACTCAGATGACGACATCATCCAGATGATCAAACCATCCGGCCGTTCAGATGGTCACATCATCTGAACGGCCCACCCACTCGAATCAGATCAGCGGCGAACCGGGTAGCGCAGGTGGAGCACCCGGTTGCCCTGGATCACCACGTCAGCGTCCTCCAGCAAGTGCTGCGCGTCGACCGACCCGAAGAAGCGCTTGCCCGACCCGAACACCACCGGGACGACGTCCATGCGGACCTCGTCGACCAACCCCGCCGCGAGCACCTGCCCGCCGACGTCACCCGCCGCGACCTCGACCAAGCGATCCCCAGCCAGCTCCTGAGCCTTCGCCACCGCCGCCTCAACCCCGTCAACGAAGTGGAACGGCGCCGCAGGGTCCCAACCCTCAGGCGCAGGCCGATGACTCACCACGACCACGTGGTCGATCCCGCCCGGAGGCTTCCTCCCACCCGTCCGTCAGGTCGAACACGTGGCGACCGACGATCGTCACCCCGATCTGGTCCCAGTACGACCGCGTGTGCTCGTAGGACACCCGAGACACCTTCAACACGCCGCTCTCGTCCAACGGGACGTCGCCGCTGGTCAACCAGTCGAACAGCGGCCCGGGCTGGTCGTCGTCGCCGGCGATGAAGCCGTCCACCGACACCGAGCTGTACATGACGACCTTGCCCACGAACTCCTCCTCTGCTTGGTGTGCCCCAAATTAGCCCCGCCCTACGCCCTGCGTGCGCCAAATGACCACACCATCCGAATGTCTCCTGCGCCCGCTTTCAGATGGTCACATCATCTGAGCTGTGCGTCGTGGGCAAGTTCAGATGGTCTCGCCATCTGCGTTGAGATGATCGCATCATCTAGATGGTGCGATCACATGATCGCGTCATCTGAAGGGCGGACGGCCGGGGGCGGAGAGAGCCGAGGGGCGAGAGGCCGCGGCGAGAGAGGGCGCCAGTGGGTGGCAGAGCCGGAGGCGAGAGGCCGGGGCGAGGGGTGAGAGGGCGCCAGCGGGCGGGAGCCCGACCCGGGCGGGAGGGCGGTTGGATTTGGAGCCCGCGTGGCTGGGGTTCAGTCGCCCTGGCGTTGGCTGAACAGGGCCACCCCGACCGGGGGAGGCCGACGACGCTCGCCATCAGGTCGCAGAAGGCTTCGCCGTGGGGGTGAGGTCGTCTGAGAGCGGGGTCCAGGAGGCGCGGAGTTCGAGGTCGTCGGTGCGGGCTGGGCCTGCGATGTCGCCGAAGCGGGCGGAGGAGGTGTCGGTGACTGTTCCGCCGAGTGCGGTGTGCTCGGCGTTCGCGGCGGCTAGGGCGTCGGTGAGCCAGGACCAGCCGACGGTGGGGAGGAGGGGGTCGTCGGCCAGTTCGGCGTCGAGTTCGGCGCGGACGTAGGCGACCAGGCGCAGGACGCCGTCCCAGGCCTGCTGGCCGTCCGGGTCGTGGAGGAGGATCAGCCTGCCCGTGGCGTGGACGTCGCCGGGGCCGTCGGCCTCGGCGGTGAGGGCGTACGCGAACGGCGCCAGGCGCTGCGGCGCGCGGACCTCGGCGAGGTGCAGCTCCCGACGCGGGCGCAGCGACCGCAGCGCCGCGACGGCCCGGACGAACATCTCAGGCGCTGGCGTCTCGGTCACGACTGGTAACTGTAGGACCACCCGAGACGGTGAGCGGGGATGGCGCGCCGACCGATTCCGCAACCCACGGTGCGAGTCGACGGCCACACCGGCGCCCGTGGCACGATTGACCCGCCATGACTGACACAGCGGACATCCAGGCGGGCCTGCCCACGGCCGCCCGCAGGCACCTCCCCGACGCCCCGTTCCTGGTGGCCGCCCGCGGCGGGACGCCCAGCCGCGTACCGGTCTGGTTCATGCGGCAGGCGGGGCGCTCGCTGCCCGAGTACCGCGCCGTGCGCGCGGACGTGCCCATGCTCAAGGCCTGCTTCGACCCCGAGCTGGTGCGCGAGGTCACCCTGCAGCCGGTCCGCCGCCACGGCGTCGACGCGGCCATCCTGTTCAGCGACATCGTCGTGCCGCTGGTGGCCGCCGGGATCGACCTCGACATCGTCGCGGGCACCGGGCCGGTCGTGGCCGAGCCGGTGCGCACCGCCGACCAGGTCGCCGCGCTGCCCGGGCTCGACCCGGTGGGCGTCGAGCCGGTGGCCGAGGCCGTGCGGCTGCTCACCGCCGCGCTCGGCGAGACCCCGCTGATCGGGTTCGCGGGCGCGCCGTTCACCCTCGCGTCCTACCTCGTCGAGGGCGGCCCCAGCCGCAACCACGAGCGCACCAAGGCGCTCATGTACTCCGACCCGGCGACCTGGCACGCGCTGCTGGACCGGCTCGCCGACATCGCCCTGGTCTTCCTGCGCGCCCAGATCGCCGCGGGCGTCGACGCCGTCCAGCTGTTCGACTCGTGGGCGGGGGCGCTGTCCGAGCGGGACTACCGCGAGTACGCCCTGCCGCACTCCGCGCGCGTGCTGGCCGGTCTGGCCGACGCGGGCGTGCCGCGCATCCACTTCGGCGTCGGCACCGGCGCGCTGCTCGGCGCGATGCGCGAGGCGGGCGCGGACGTCGTCGGCGTCGACTGGCGGACCCCGCTCGACGAGGCCGTCCGCCGGGTCGCCACCCCGGGCGCGCCGACCGTCGTCCAGGGCAACCTCGACCCGGCCGTGCTGTTCGCGGGCGACGACGCCGTCCGCGCGCACGCCGACCGGATCGTCGCCGAGGGCCGGGCCGCCGACGGGCACATCTTCAACCTGGGCCACGGCGTCCTCCCGAACACCGACCCCACGGTCCTGACCAGGCTGGTCGAGCACCTGCACGCGCTGCCGGTCGCATGAGCGCGGTCGACGTCGCCGTCGTCGGCGGCGGCATCGCCGGGCTCGCGGCGGCGCACCGGCTGCGCGCGCTGCTCGGCCCCGGCGCGGACATCGCCGTCCTCGAGCAGACCGACCGCGTCGGCGGCAAGCTGCGCACCGCCGACATCGCCGGGACCCGGTTCGACGTGGGCGCGGAGGCGTGGCTCAACCGCAGGCCCGAGGCCGCCGCGCTGGTCGCCGAACTGGGCCTGGACGTCGTGCACCCGACCGGCGCCCGCTCGACCGTGCACGCGGGCGGCGCGACCCGGCCGCTACCCGGCGGCACCATGCTCGGCCTGCCCGCCGACCCGGCCACCGTCGCCGACCTCCTCTCCCCGGACGGGCTGCGCCGCGTCGAGGCCGAAGCGGACCTGCCCGCCCCGCGGATCGACGGCGACACCGCCCTCGGCCCGCTGCTGCGCGAGCGCTACGGCGACGAGCTGACCGACCGCCTGGTCGACCCGCTGCTCGGCGGCGTCTACGCGGGCACCGTCGACCGGCTGGGCCTGCGCGCCACCATGCCGCCGATCGCCGCCGCCCTCGACGCGGGCGCGACCTCGCTCACCGCCGCCGCCCGCGCCGTCCTGCGCCCGTCGACCGGCGAACCCGTCTTCGCCACCCTCGCCTCCGGTCTCGCCACCCTGGTCGACGCGTTGGCCGCGTCCGCCGACATCCGGTTGGGGACCGTGGTCGGCGACCTGGAGCGCACCACCGGCGGCTGGCGGCTCGACCTCGGCGGGGCGTCGGTCGACGCACAGGCCGTCGTGCTGGCGGTACCCGCGCCCAGCGCCCGGAAGCTGCTCGCGCGCGAGGTCCCCGAGGCGTCGGACGCGTACGCGCGGGTCGAGCTGGCGTCGATGGCCGTCGTCGCGCTGGCCCTGCCCGAGGGCACCGAGCTGCCCGGGACCTCCGGCGTGCTCGTCGGCGCGGGGGAGTGGCGGCCGGACGGGCGGCCGTTCGCGGTCAAGGCGTTCACCTACTCCACCACCAAGTGGGGGCGTGGCGGGCCGGTGCTGGTCCGCGGCTCGGTGGGGCGCTTCGGCGACCCCGGCGCGCTCCGGCTGACCGACGACGAGCTGGTCAAGGCGGTCCGCGCGGACCTCGCCGAGCTGGCCGGGGTCACCGCGGAGCCCGTCGACCACGTCGTGCGGCGCTGGGGCGGCGGTCTGCCGCAGTACGGCGTCGGGCACACCGCGCTGGTCGACGGCATCGAGCGCGCGGTCGCCGCGCTGCCCGGCCTCGCCGTGGCGGGCGCCACCCTGCGCGGCGTCGGGGTGCCCGCGTGCATCGGCACCGGGGAGGCCGCGGCCCGACGTGTCGCTGCCCACCTGCTGGGCGCTCGCTGAGGGTGGGACGATGGCGGCATGGCCCGCCTGAACTACACCGAGCTGAACAACACGATCCGCTACACCATGTGGTCGGTCTTCCGGGTGACCCCGGCGCCCTGCCGCCCGACCGCGGCCCCGCCGCGGCCGAGGCGCAGTCCTACCTGGACGCCCTCGGCGACAAGGGCGTCGAGGTGCGCGGCGTCTACGACGTCGCCGGGCTGCGGGCCGACGCGGACTACATGATCTGGTGGCACAGCGAGGCCATCGAGGACGTACAGGCCGCCTACACCGGGTTCCGCCGCACCGCGGTCGGCCGGGCGTCGACCCCGGTCTGGAGCCAGGTCGCCCTGCACCGGCCCGCGGAGTTCAACCGCAGCCACATCCCCGCGTTCCTGGCGGGCGAGGAAGCGCGCAAGTTCGTGTGCGTCTACCCGTTCGTGCGGTCCTACGAGTGGTACCTGCTGCCGGAGGACGAGCGCCGCAAGATGCTCGCCGACCACGGCAAGGAAGCGCGCGACTACCCGGACGTGCGGGCCAACACCGTCGCGTCGTTCGCCCTCGGCGACTACGAGTGGATCCTCGCGTTCGAGGCCGACGAACTGCACCGGATCGTCGACCTGATGCGCCACCTGCGCGGCACCGAGGCGCGCAGGCACGTGCGCGAGGAGATCCCGTTCTACACCGGCACGCGCGTGCCCGCCGCGGAGCTGGTGACCAACCTGCCATAGGTCCCGAATCGGACGAACCCGTTGTCCCGCAAGGGTTCACCGGCTTTCCACGCGCGATTGTCGGTGCCCGGGTCTACGTTGGCCGGGTCGTGTTCCTCCATCTCGGGAAGGTTCGATCATGGTTGTGCGCAAGACCGCGTGGCCCGCTGGCACGCCGTGCTGGGTCGACGTCAGCGTCGACGACATCGACCGCGCCAAGGCCTTCTACGGCGCGCTGTTCGGCTGGGACTTCGCGGGTGGCGACCCGGAGTTCGGCGGTTACCTGACCGCGGTCAAGGGCGAGCACCCCGTCGCGGGGCTCGGCCCGAAGCAGTCCCCCGACCAGCCCTCGGTGTGGACGACCTACCTCGCCTCCGACGACGTCGCGGCCACCACCAAGGCCGTGGGCGAGGCGGGCGGGCAGGTGGTCGTCGAACCCATGCAGGTCGGCGAGTTCGGCACGATGGCCATCGCGGTCGACCCCGCGGGCGGCATGTTCGGCATCTGGGAGTCGGGCAGCAACACCGGTGTCGACCTGGCCAACGAGCCGGGCTCGCTGGTGTGGAACGAGCACATGAGCGGCGCGTCCGACGCGGCGAAGGACTTCTACACCAAGGTCTTCGGCTACACCTACGGCGCGGTCGAGGGCGCGGGCGAGGACTACTCCACCATCGACGTCGCGGGCGCGGAGCAGCCGGTCGGCGGCATCGGCGCGGGCGAGGGCCAGGGCTGGGTGACCTACTTCCAGGTCGAGGACGCCGACACCGCGATCGCGAAGGTCAAGGAACTGGGCGGCTCGGTCGTCGAGGAGCCCTTCGACACCCCGTACGGGCGCATGGCGGGCGTGGCCGACGACCAGGGCACCACCTTCAAGATCATGGGCAACGTCCCGCAGCAGTGACGACGTGGGAGCCCGGGACGCGGGGGCGTTCCGGGCTCTACCGGCGGGAGAACCAGCGGCGCTTGCGGCTGGGCAGCGCCCACTCCCGGAAGGCGGCGGCGTCCGCACGCGCGCGCGTGCCCGCCTTGCGGGGGTTCGACGCTGCCCAGGTGTCGAACAGCTCGCGGTAGCGCTCGCCCAGTTCGGCCGCGGTGTCCGGGTCGAGCAGGGCGTTGACGCGCCTGCGCTTGTTCAGCAGCGCGCGGGCTTCCACCGCGAGCATGCGCTCGTCGAAGCCGGGTGGGGGAGTTCCGTCGGCGAGCAGGGCCGCGAGGAGCGCGGCCTGGTCGCGCGCGAGGTCGTCGCGGGCGCTCACGCGGCCACGATCCCGCGGATGGCGGCGAGTTCGGCGGCCAGGGCGTCGTCGGACGGGTAGTGGTCGTCGCGTTCCAAGAGGACACCCGGCGGGGTGGTGCGGTCGCAGAGGGCGCGCAGGACGTCCAGCACCTCCGGCGGCACGGGGTGCGCGTGGGAGTCGTGGTAGACGCCGTCGTGCTCGTAGCCGCCCGCGACGTGGACGTAGGCGACGCGGTCGAGGGGAGGCCGTCGAGGAGCGCCTCGGGGTCGTGGCCGAGGTTGCGGGCGTTGGCCCACATGTTGGCGACGTCCAGCAGCAGCAGGCACCCGGTGCGGTCGGTCAGCTCGGTGAGGAACTCGGCCTCGGTCAGCTCGGCGTCCGGCCACTCCAGCAGCGCGGCGATGTTCTCCAGGGCGAGCGGGACGCCGCCGAGGATGGTCTGCGCCTCCGTGACGTTGTCCACCAGGACGTCCAGCGCCGCGCGGGTGCGCGGGACGGGCATCAGGTGGCCGGCGTCGAGGCCGCCCGCGCGGACGAAGCACACGTGGTCGCTGACCAGCGGCGCGTCGACCATGGCCGCGACCTCGGCCAGGTGCTCGACCCGGGCCGCGTCGACCGGGTCGGCGCCGCCGAGGGACAGCGACACGGCGTGCGGGAGCACGGGGACGCCGCGGACCGGAGCACCCGCAGGGAGTCCGGGAGTTCGCCGCGGTGCACGTTCTCCGCGACGACCTCCACGAAATCGACTCCCGGCAGCCGTTCGACCGTCAGATCGATCTCCGACCGCCAGCCGATGCCCACCCCCAAGGGTCCCATGCCGTCCATCATGCTCCCGCCCGCCGGATCAGCTGCCGCCGCCACCGCAGCCGCCGCCACCCCCGCAGCTGCTGCCGCTCGAACACGACGACCCGCTGCTGCTCGAGCACGACGACCCCCGCTCGAGCAGGCGTAATTCGTGCCCCCGAGGAGGACGACGACCCGAACCCGCCGTGGCGGGCCACGGCCAGCGCCGTGCTCACCTCCGGGTCCGGGTAGGCCGCGAGCCCGCCGAACAGCACCGCCACGGTCGCGCCGCCGAGCAGCGCCGCCTCCGTGCCGACCCCGCTCCGGCCCGCGCCCCTGGCCTCCTTGAGCAGCCGTTCCCCCGCGTAGGTGCGGTTGGAGATCGGGGCGCGGTACAGCAGCACCGCCACCACCGCGGTGACCACCAGGCCCAGGCTGAGCCAGCCGACCGGGTAGCCCTGCGCGACGCCGTTCACCCACCGGGCGATGCCCACCACGAGGAGCACCAGGGCGGGTACCGCGGCAAGCCGCGCCCGCATGGCGCCCCCGTCGACCAGCAGCCCCTTGACGACCAGGGACGTCCGCACCGCTTGCACGGCGTCGTCCCGGCCGACCCGGTCGACCAGCAGGCTTATCGTTCGGTTCGCGTAACGCTCGGCGTCGGTCAGGACCGCCCGGTCGACCGCGTCCGTCGCCGTGGCCCCCGCCACCACCCGGACCGCCCCGTTGCGGCTCGCCCTGAGCTTGCCCAGGTCGAGCAGCCGTGCCACGGCGGTCTCCACCACCCGCCGCGGCCCCCGGCCAAGTACGCCAGCTCGTGCACCGAGAGCCGGTCAGCGGTCACCATCCCCGCCACCGACCGCCCCACCGGCGTCCCCGCCCGCACCGCGATGCGCACCGCGGCCGCGAACAGCAGGACGAACACGAAGCCGACCAGGTAGATCCGCAAGAACTCCGGTCCCGACATACCCCACGGTTCCACCGGTTCCCCTTGCCGGGCTGGCGGTTCCCTGCGTTACCGGCCGGCTCCCGCCGCCCCTGGTCACGTCACGGACCGCACCGCCCATCCCTCGTTCTGTCCGATCAGGATTGATCGACGGGACCATGCTCTGGCGGTGTGACCCCCGCACAAGACGGGTTGAGCAAGACTTAGGGAACGCCTGGGCAGGATTTAGGGAATGCCGGGGGAGGCGACCGCGAGCCCGGCGGAGCGGGCCGCCTCCGCGAGGACCTTGTCGTAGGTGAGCACGACGGCGACGCTGTCGGCGAGGTCGAGCGCGGTGGCGAGGTGGATGGCGTCCAGGGTGCCGAGCCGCGGCGGGGGCACCGAGGCGGCGTCGGCAAGGACCGGCGGCGTGATCTCGACCAGGTCCACCGAGGTGGCGAGGAAGCGCTCGCCCACCGGGACCAGGGCCGGGTTGGCGCGGGTCAGCACCCGCGCCAGTTCGACGCCGAGCAGGGTCGAGGACACCAGCCGCGGGTCGACGGCGTCCGCGAGCCACCTGCGGAGGGCGTCGGTCTCGGGCTCGAGGACGAACAGCTTCGCCACCGCCGAGGTGTCGGCGTAGACGCGGTTCAGCGGTCACCGCGCTGTTCGCGCAGCAGGTCGTCCGTGCTGCGGCCGGACAGGTTCGCCATCGGCTCCGGCAGGTCCGCGACCGTGAACGGCTCCTGCGCCTGCCGGATCAAGCCCGCGGCGACGAGCTGCGCGTAGCGGTCGTCCGCGGCCGGGACGATGCGCGCGATGGTCTTGCCGCGGTCGGTGATCTCGACCGTCTCCCCGGACTTGACCAGCGCCAAGACCCGCGCGGTGTGGTGGGACAGCTCGCGCATGCCGACCTTGGTGCGGTCCATGTCCCACATGTTACCACTTGGGTGGCTCAGGTCGCCTCGTCCGGCACCAGGCGGAGGCTGATCGAGTTGATGCAGTACCGCTGGTCCGTCGGGGTGGGGTAGCCCTCGCCCTCGAAGACGTGGCCCAGGTGGCTGTGGCAGGTGGCGCAGATGACCTCCGTGCGGACCATGCCGTGGGTGCGGTCCTCGCGGAGGATGACGCGGTCGCCCGCCAGGGGGAGAAGAAGGACGGCCAGCCGCAGTGGGAGTCGAACTTCGTCTCGCTGCGGAACAGCTCGGCCCCGCAGGCGCGGCAGTGGTAGGCGCCCGCCGTCTTGGTGTCGGTGTACTCGCCGGTCCAGGCGGGCTCGGTGCCCGCTTCGCGGAGGACGCGGTACTCGGCGGGGTTCAGCTCGGTGCGCCACTGCTGTTCGGACTTGACCACCGCGGGGTGGCGCCGACAACGGGTTCCATGCGTCCACGCTAACCCAGGAGGGTCACCAGGATGAACACGACGGTGTCCCACGCGGCGATGAGGACGCCCAGCAGGATCAGGGCCACGAGGATGCCCGCGGTCAGCCGGTAGTGGCCGCCGAGGCGGTTGGCGGACTCGGCGAAGTCGGACACGCCGCCGAGGTAGCCCTCGACCGTGTAGCCCGGGCGGACCCGCTCCACGCGGTCCAGGTGGGCGGCGAACGCCTGCGCCTCAGGGTCGTCGCGGTCGAGGCCGATGAGGTCGTCGCTGAACCGGTCCCGCGGTTCGTCCTGGCCCATGCCCCCACGGTAACCCGACCGGGGGCCGCTGTCGTCGGCCGCGCGGCGGTTCGGGCGGCGGTACGCTGCGAGGCGTGGCAGCAGCCGAGGAGATCAGCGTCGACGGCCGCACGGTGCGCGTGTCCAATCCCGACAAGCCGTACTTCGCCGAACTGGGCCTCACCAAGCGCGACGTCGTGACCTACTTCCTGTCGGTGGGCGAGGGCATCCTGGGCGCGCTGCGCGATCGGCCGACCACGCTGGAGCGCTGGCCCGGCGGGGTGTTCGAGGGCGCCAAGCTCTCCACCCGCGCCGACCACCGGGGCGACGCGTTCTACCAGAAGCGGGTCCCCAAGGGCGCCCCCGACTACGTCGAGACCGCGCGCATCGCCTTCCCCAGCGGCCGCCACGCCGACGAGGTCTGCCCGACGGAGCTGGCCGTCGTGGCGTGGGCGGCGAACCTGGGCACCCTGACGTTCCACCCGTGGCCGGTGCGCCGCGCCGACGTCGACCACCCCGACCAGATCCGCATCGACCTCGACCCGCAGCCCGGCACCGACTTCACCGACGCCGTCGCGATGGCGCACGAGGCCCGCGCCCTGCTGGACGAGCTGGGCATGACCGGCTTCCCGAAAACCTCCGGCGGGCGCGGCGTGCACCTGTACGTGCCGATCGAGCCGCGCTGGACGTTCGTCGAGGCCCGGCGGGCGGTCATCGCGTTCGGCCGGGAGCTGGAGCGCCGCAGGCCGACCGGATCACCACGAAGTGGTGGAAGGAGGAGCGCGGCGAGCGCATCTTCCTCGACTACAACCAGATGGCCCGCGACCGCACGATCGCCTCCGCGTACTCCATCCGCCCCACGAAGCGCGCGCTCGTGTCCGCCCCGCTGACCTGGGACGAACTGGACGACGCCCGCCCGGACGACTTCTCCGTGCTGACCATGCCGAAGCGCTTCGCCGAGGTCGGCGACCTGCACGCGGGCGTCGCCGAGCACGCGTTCGCCCTGGACGCGCTGCTGGAGATGTTCGACCGCGACGAGCGCGACCGGGGCGAGGGCGACCTGCCGTACCCGCCGGAGTACCCCAAGATGGAGGGCGAGCCGAAGCGCGTGCAGCCGTCCCGGGCACGCGACGACTGAAAGCTGCTCCATCCGGTCGAATGCGCCGGTTTTCGCGCGTTCGGGAGGACGGAATCGTCGGCTCCGGTGCCTACACTCGATCTCATGAGGAGAGGAGGCTCGATGACCGACCCCTACCTGGTGCGCTACGTCGGCGGGCCCTCGACGGCCGGGTGGACACGCTCACCGCACCCGCCGAGCCTCGGGAGACGGTCACCCACGTCCACCTGCACGAAGGCCCGAAGATCGTGCACCACTACGACCTGTTCTACGCGGTCGAACTGGGCTGCGAGTACCGGTTGCGCGAAGAGACCTAGGCGAAGGACTCCGGTCCGAGCCTGCCCCAGGCGAGGAAGCAGAGCAGCGCCAGGTAGACCAGGTCGGCCGCCATGTAGGCGAACTCGCGCCGCCGCGTGCGCACGACGGCGGCGCCCACCATCACCAGGGCCAAGCCGATCGCGGCGACGGGGACGAGCACGGGCGCGACGTCGAGGAGAGCGGGCAGCACCAAGCCCAGTCCGCCCAGGACTTCCAGCGCGCCGATGCCCTTGACCGCGCCGGGGCTGAAGTCGTTGACCCAGTGCGCACTGCGGCCGAACGCGGCGATCCTCTCGCGCGGCACCAGCAGCTTCCCGGCCCCACCGATGACGTACGCGGCGGCGAGCACCCCGGCGATGATCCAGAGGGCGAGGTCCATGCGGCTTCTCCTGTTCGTGGGATTCGCCCACGAGACGCCGCTCGCGCCGCGTTTGTGACAGCTACCGGGTGAGGACGGCGACGACCGGGCGGTGGTCGGAGGCCGTCGACGCGGGGACTTCCGCGGAGGCGACGGAGAAGCCGGACACCGCGATGTGGTCCAGCCGCAGGCGGGGCGCGTCGGCCGGGTGGGTCGGGCCGGGCTGGACACCGGTGAAGCGGTCCCACAGCGGGGCCAGTTCGGGGGCGCCGGGCTCGGCGTTGAGGTCGCCGAGGAGGACGTGCGCGCCGTGGTCGGGGACGATGGCGAGCATGTCGGCGACCTGCCGCGCCCGGATCGCCGGGTCGGGGCGGAAGTCGAGGTGGGTGACCCAGAGGTGCGCGGGACGGCCGCGGGCGAGGACCACGACCTCGGCGAAGCCCGGCATCGGGCCGATGGCGGAGTCCTGAGTGGACTGCCGGGTGATCTCGTGGTTCACCGCGCGCAGCACGGGGAAGCGGGTGAGGACCGCCACACCGAAGCGGCGGCGCGGTGTCCCGGGCAGGTCGTAGATCGGGGCGAAGAACACCCGCATGCCCAGCGCCCTGGCCAGTTCCGCCGCCTGGTCGGCGAAACCGCTGCGCTCCGACCAGTGCACGTCGACCTCCTGCAGGCCGACGACGTCCGCGCGGGTGGCGCGGATCGCGTCGGCGGTGCGGGCGAGGTCGAGGCGCGCGTCGACGCCGATGCCGCTGTGGATGTTGAAGGTGACCGCCCGCAGTGCCGCCTGCGGCGGGACGGGGACACCCGTCAGCAGCAGGACCGCGAGCAGCAGGGCCTTCACGGCGGGCAGACCGTCCCGTCGCGGGGGACGACGCCGTCGGCGAGGAACGCGGTCGCCGCGTCGGCGGCGCAGGGGAGAACTCCAGCGCGCCGTGGCCCGCGCCCTGCCAGCCGACGCCGACCGCGGTGGCCAGGCGCTGGACGGCCCGCTCGGTGCCCTCGACCGGCGTCACCGGGTCGGCCAGGGTGGACAGCACGACGATCGGCGGCGCCGCCTTGGCCGTCGCCTGCGGCACCGGCTTCGACGACACCGGCCACGGCCCGCACAGCGCCAACCACTGCGCCGACAGCGCGCCGAACACCGGGTAGCGCGTGTTCAGGTCCTTCGCGGTCTGCTCGACCTGCTCGGTGGCCAGTCGGGACTTCGTGTCGTTGCAGCGCACCACGAGCGCGGCGTCGAACCCGGCGGGCACCTCGTCGTCGTCGGCCACCAGCGGCCGCACGTACCGGTCCAGCCCGTCGTACGACCCGCTCCGCGCGTCCGCGAGCGCCCCCGCCAGGCCCTCCCAGCCCGCGCGGTCGCGCAGCCCGACGAGCACGGCCCGCAACGCGAGCCCGGAGGCGTCCCGGTTGGCGATCTCGCTGACGATCTGCCGCGTCGCGACCCCGAGCGGGCACTTCCGGTCGACGCAGTCCGCGGCGAACGCGTCCAGCGCGGCCTCCGCCCCCGCCGCGACGCCGGTGACGACCGCCCGGGCGTCTTCGTCCGGGTCCGGATGGCCGTCGAGCACGATGCGGCCGACCTTCTCGGGATAGCGCTCGGCGTAGACGGACAGCACGCGAGAGCCCTCACCGTGGCCGATCGCGTGCAGGCGGTCCATCCCGAGCGCCTCGCGCACGGCCTCGGCGTCCGCGGCCGTCCGCCAGGTGTCGAGGGCGGGCAGCTGCGACTCGAGCGCGATCGAGCAGTTCTGCCCGGCGCTGCGGGCGAGGTCGATCCACTCGGTGACCTCCAGTGCCCGCGGGTCCGCGCCCAGCAGGTCGGCCCGCACCTCGGTCGGCACGCACCGGACGGGGTCGGAGTTGCCCGTGCCCCGCCGGTCGACGCCGACCAGGGAGAACTCCGCGAGGAACTCCTCCGGCAGCCGCGAGGCGAGCAGGGCGGCGTACGCGGTCCCGGGCAGCCCGTCGACGTCGTTGAACACCGCGATCGGCACCTTGCCGGAGCCTGCTTTGAGGACCTGCATCCGCATGACCCCGCGCCCAGGCGCGTACGGCGAGTCGAGGACGCCGTTGACGCGCCCGCACGCGATCGGCAACCCGGCGGGCAACGGCTGCGGCAACGCGCCCAGCCGGTCCTGCACCTCGGGCCCGCACTCCCCCACCGGACAGCGGCGTCCCGGGGCTCCCCAACGGCGGCACCTCGGCGGGCTGGATCGCCACGCTCGGCGGCGCCACCGGATCACCCCGCGCACCACGATCGCGGGTCGCGACGACGGCCCCGCCGTGCACGCCCCCAGCGACGCAGCCACCAGGACCCCGGCGACCAGACGCCTCACGCACCCACCTCCCGACAACCCCACCCACCCTGCCGGCCGAGCGGTGAGGAACAGGTCAAGGGGGCTGGGGGCGGGCACCGTGGGAAAACCGTCAGCGGGGATACGTAGGATGAATGCCGTGGTCACTGCGAACATCGACCGGGCTGGGCGGCCCGCGCGCTGGTTGAGCGCGTTGGCCGGGACACCGCGGCTGGTCGGGTCCATCCCGCCCACCGTGCAGGTGCTCCTGGGCGTGGTCAGCGTCCAGGTCGGCGGGGCGCTCGCCAAGACGCTGTTCAGCAGCACCGGCAGCGCGACCGGGGTCGTCGCGCTGCGGCTGGCGTTCGCGGCGCTGATCCTGCTGCTGATCTGGCGGCCCCGGATCAGGCGGGACACGCTCGGCGTGGTCGTCGCCTACGGGGTCGTGCTCGCGGCGATGAACCTGCTGTTCTACCTCTCCCTCGCACGCATCCCGCTCGGCGTCGCGGTGACGATCGAGTTCCTGGGGCCGCTCGCGGTCGCGCTGGTCGGGTCGCGGCGGGCGTTGGACGTGCTCTGGGCGGTGATGGCAGGCGGGGAGTCGTGCTGCTGGCCCGCGGCGGGGGTGCCGTCGACCTGGTCGGGGTGCTGCTCGCGGCGGGGGCGGGCGCGCTGTGGGCGGCGTACATCCTGCTCAGCCATCGGCTCGGCAGCCGGACGTCGGATGGGACCGGGTTGGCGCTCGCCATGGTCATCGCGGCGGCGGTCGCGGTGCCGTTCGGGGCGGTGGACGCCGGGGCCGCGCTGCTCACGCCGACCGTGCTGGTCGCGGGGCTCGCGGTGGCCCTGATGTCCTCGGTGATCCCGTACTCGCTCGAACTCGAGGCGCTGCGGAAGATCCCGCCGCGGGTGTTCGGGGTGCTCATGAGCATGGAGCCCGCGGTGGCGGCGCTCGCCGGGCTCGCGCTGCTCGGGGAGGCGCTCGCGCCCGTGCAGTGGGTCGCGATCTGCCTGGTCGTGGCCGCCTCGGTCGGCGTGACGCGGGTGCGTTAGCCCTTCTCGCGGACCTCGCCGCGCAGGACCGCGTCGAGGTCGTAGCGGGCGGGCTCCTCCAGCTGCTCGTACGTGCACGACGCGGGCTCGCGGTCGGGCCGCCAGCGGCGGAACTGGGCGGTGTGCCGGAAGCGCCCCGGGTAGCCGCCCTCGGTGTGCTCGTACGCGACCTCGACGACCCGCTCCAGGCGCAGCGGCACCCACGGCTGCTCGGTGGTGCGCCACCGGCTGATGGACCCCGGCATGCGCAACACGTCGTGGTCGGCGTCGGAGGCCGCCCACGGGTGCGCCTCGCGCCCGCCCGGGATCAGCTCCGCCATCTCCTGCGCCAGCTCGCGCCGCCGCGCCGCCGGGAACGAGCCCACGACGCCGACGTGGTGCAGGTGGCCCTCGTGGTCGTAGAGGCCCAGCATCAGCGACCCGACCGCCTCGCCCGGCTCGGTGTCCTTGTACCAGCGCAGCCCGCTGACCACGCAGTCCGCGGTGCGGGAGTGCTTGAACTTGAGCAGCGTCCGCTTGTTCGGCGTGTACTCGCCGTCGGCGGGCTTGCCCATCACGCCGTCCAGGCCCGCGCCCTCGAAGATCTCGAACCAGCGCCGGGCCAGGTCGGCGTCGCGGGTGACCGGGGTCAGGTGGACGCGCTCACCGAGCACCAGCGCCTGCTCGAGCACCTCGCGCCGCCGCACGGTCGGCGTCTCCAGGAGCACGTCGTCGCCGAGGGCGAGGATGTCGAAGGCGATGTAGCGCGACGGCGTCGTCTCGGAGAGCATCGTGACCCGGCTCGCCGCCGGGTGGATGCGCTCGGCCAGTTTGTCGAAGTCGAGCTTGCCCGCGATGTCCACGACCAGCTCGCCGTCGACCACCGACCGCTCCGGCAGCGCCTCGCGCAGCGCGGCCTCGGCCTCCGGGAAGTAGCGGTTGAGCGGCTTGCCCGACCGCGACTGCAGGAACACCTCGTCGCCGTCGCGGAACGCGAGGCAGCGGAACCCGTCGTACTTGGGCTCGAACACCAGGTCCGCGCCGTCCGGGATGGACGGCACGGCCTTGGCCAGCATCGGTTGGACCGGCGGGGTCAGCGGGAGCGCCACGCGGCCCATCCTGCCTGATCACCGCACCCGTGTCCGCTTCGCCGCGCCCAACTCCACGCGCACCGCGGTCGGCAGCGCGTCCACCCCGAGCGACTCGCGGGCCCGCCGCAGGACCGAGTCGTCCAGCTCCCGCCAGACGTCCTTGACGTCGCAGCCCTCGGCCAGCCAGAGGCTCAGCCGCAGCGCGGGCGCGTCCGCGTCGCCGACGACGGTCGCCTTCGCCCGGTCGACCCCGTCGACCCGCTCGGCGTCCGCGGCGATGGCCGACGCGATCGCGGTCGAGGTGACGGTCAGGTCGGGTTCCAGCGCCAGGTCGGGGTGGCGCTCCGGGCGCAGCGCCCGCAGCGCCAGCCACAGGCCTGCGACCAGGAACAGCACGCCGACGCCGATGGCGACCAGCCGGGTCGTCACGGGCGACGCGGTGAGCGCGTCGACGACGACCGGGTCGAGCACGGGCCGCTCGGCCCGGGACCGGCCCAGCCAGCCGACGCCGAGCACCAGGGCGGCGCCCCCGGCGAGCAGGGCGAGCAGGCCGACGAGCCCGGTCAGGCCCCGCTCGGCGCGGTAGGAGCGGGCGATCGCCCGCGCGGACGGCTTCACGTGTCGTTCTCCGGTGCTTCCGGCTCGGGCAGGTCGGGTTCGGGGGCCAGCGCCAGCAGGCCCGTCGTCGCGGTCACCGGCGGTCCCTCGGCGAGTCGACGACGACGCTGACCCGCGGCGTGCGGACCAGCGGCAGGTCGGCGAGCAGGTCGGCGACGACGCCGGTGAGCCGGGGCCGCAGCTGCTCCTCGCCCGCCAGCCTGCTCGACGCCCGCACCCGCACCTTGCGCCCCGTCGCGCTGACCGACGCCCCGGTGACGTCGTCCTGGGCGCGCACCCGCGTGCCCACGATGCGCGCCAGCGACCGGGGCGAGGTGCGGACCGTCACCCCCGGCGCCGGGTCCCGCAACGGCACTTCTCGCCTGCGCGACAGCACCGCGGCCACTAACAGGGCGAGCCCGGCCACGGCGGTGAACCACGCGGTCACCTGGACCGGTGTCGACTCCCAGCTCACCTCGGCCAAGCGGTCCCGCCAGTCCGGCCACGGCACCAGCAGCGGCCCCTCGGTCGGGCGCAGCCACAGCCAGCCGACCTCGAGCGCCAGCAGCGCCCCGCGGCGGCGAGGGCCAGCGCCAGCAGCACGGCCATGATCCTCACGAACACTCGCACGGCTCACTCCACTCGGTTGCGCTCCGGCGGCACCAGGCCGGTGACCACGACGTCCACGCCGCGCACCCGGTACCCGGTGATCCGCTCCACGTCCTCGGTGACCCGCGCCCGGACGGCGGTGGCCACCGCGCGCACCGCGGCGGGGTAGGAGAGGGCCAGCTCGATCCGCACGTCCACCCGCGGGCCGTCGCCGTCGACCGACGCCGACGCGCCCCGGGCGCCCAGCCCCAGGGCCCGCGCCACGCGCGCGGCGCCCGGGGTGGTGTCCGCTGCCCGCTCCGCGACGGCGCGGACCACGGACGGGGCGATGGTGAGCGCGCCGCGGTCGCCCGCGTCCGCGCTCACCGGTCCTTGCCCTTGCCCGCGAAGACGTCGGACAGGTCCAGCTCGCCGTCGACCACGCGGCCGACGACCAGCCCGACGAACCCGATGGCCAGCGTCACCACGAAGGCGATGAAGCCCTGCGTGGCGGCCAGGCCGAGGATGAGACCGGCGATGACCCCGGTCTGGGTCGCGTTCATGTTTCCCCTTCGCTCGTCAGCGCACCCTGGGCTTGCGGAAGCGCCGGTCGTACCAGCGGCGCACGCGGGCCACCACGCCGCGGGCGGGTCCCCGCCCACCACCGGGGCGTCGTAGCGCGCGTCGCGGCGGGCCCGCAGTTCGGCGAGCCCGGCCGCGAAGACCGCGGGTCGCCCCGCGGTCCGGGTGGTTCCGGCGGATGAAGTCCCGGTACTCGTCGGTCACGGTTCCTCCACATCGGACACGTGGACGTCGACCGGGACCGGGCCCGCCACCCCGCGCACCAGCTCGCGCAGCTCGGCGACCACCGGCGGGACGGGCCGGTCGGCGCGCAGCACGACCGCCACCTCCACGCCGCGCGCGCCGACCGCGACGCCGACGACCCGCCGCCCGGGCAGGGCGGTCGCGACCGTCCCGAAGGGACCGCCGTCGAGCCGCACCACGCCCGGGTGCGCGAGCACCGCGGCGCCGAGCCGGTCGGCGAGGTCGGCCATCACTCGACCCGCGACTGCGCCGCCTCGTCGCCGTCGCCGTTGTCGTCCGGCAGGTGGATGTCGTTGACGGCGATGTTGACCTCGATGACCTCGAGCCCCGTCATCCGCTCGACGGCGGTGATGACGTTGCGGCGCACCGCGCGCGCCAGGTCGACGATGCCCGCGCCGTACTCGACCACCACGTCCAGGTCGATGGCCGCCTGCTTCTCGCCGACCTCGACCGAGACGCCCGAAGTGGACACCGTGCCCGCGCCCGGGATGCGCTCCCGGATCGCGCCGAACGCGCGGGACACCCCGCCGCCCATCGCGTGCACGCCGGACACCTCGCGCGCGGCCATGCCCGCGATCTTCTGCACCACGCCGGAGGCGATGGTGGTCTTGCCCTGCGACTGCTCGTCGGCCAGCCGGGCCGGGACCCCGGCCGAGCGGGCGGCCGGGACGGTGTCGGAGGTGGTCTTGTCGGTGGTGCTGGCCTGTGCCATGTCTGGCGGCTCCCTTCCCCGTGGAGATGTGCGCGGGTGGCCGTTCCAGCCGCCCGCACACCGTGAGATGCCACCGGACCCGGGAATCTCCCGGCAGATCACCCGATCGAGGGAGGAAGGACGTCGACGACCTGGACGTCCACCGCCGACACCACCGGGCCGACCTGGGTGGCCACACCGGTGAGCACGGCGGACCGGACCCGCTCCGCCAGTGTGTCGGCCGCCACGCCCCAGCGCACGGCAAGTCCTATGTGGAGGGTGTCGCCGTCGGCCCGGACGGCCCGCACGTGGCCCAGCCCGGCGGCGGCGTCGGCGGCGAGGCGGCGGGCCACGAGCACCACGACCCGGTCGGCGACCCGGACCCCGTCGTCGACGCCGTGGTAGGTCCCGGGCGTCCCCCTGACCCCGCGCAGGGCGTCGATGACGCGGTCGGCGAGCCCGGCCGGGGCGGCGGGCCGCTCGTCCGCGGCGGCGCGCACGTCGGCCCAGCGGCCGTCCAGTTCGGCCAGTGCCGCCGCGCAGTCCGGGCACTCCCGGGCGTGCCGGGCCAGCTCCGGGTCGACGCCCGGGCCGTCGGCCGCGACGCGCAGCAGTTCGGCGCGGGTGCGCCCGCACGCGCTCATCGCAGCTCCTCCAGCTTCGCCAGCAGCGCCACCCTCGCGCGGTGGAGCCTGCGGTGCAAGACCGCCACGTCGACGCCGAGCACCTCGGCCACCTCGGCGTAGCTCAGCCCCTCGAACTCGCGCAGCACCAGCGGCACCCGCTGGGTGGGCTCCAGCGCGGCGATGGCCCGGTGCACGGCGGCGGCGCGCTCGGCCAGCAGCGTCCGGCCCTCCGGGGTCGGCCGCTGGTCGACCACCTCGACGGAGTCCAGCGGGACGACCGCGCGCCGCCGCCGGACGTGCGCGACCGCGGTGTTCGACACGATCCGGTACAGCCAGGTCGACACCTTCGCCTCCCCGCGGAAGGTCGGCAGCGCCCGCCACGCGGCGATCCAGGCGTCCTGGACGACGTCCTCGGCCTCGGCGGGGTCGCCGCAGACCCGCAGCGCCACCCGGTACATCCGGTCGGTGTGCTCGCGGACCAGCTCGTCGAAGGCGTCGGGGGTCATGCCCGGCGGTACCGGAGGAACAGGAAGCCGTCCTCGGCGAGGACCGACTCCAGCGACAGGCGGGTGGGCAGCGGCGGCCGGGCGCCCATGGCGATCCGCGCGGGGCCGCCGCCAGCGAGCATCGGCGAGACCGTGAGGTTGAGCTGGTCGACGCGGTCCGCGGCGACCAGCGCGCCGAACAGCTCGGGGCCGCCCTCGCAGCAGACCCGGTGCAGGCCGCGGTCGCCGAGCGCGGCGAGGGCGGCGGCGGGATCGACCTGGGTGTCGCCCGCGACGACGACGTCCGCGCCCGCGTCGGCCAAGGCGCGCTTGCGCTCCTCCGGCGCGGCGTCGGTCGTGATGACGATCGGCCGGACGAGCGTGTCGGTGACCAGCGGGGAGTCCGGGGGGACCGAGCACCGCCCGGTGACCACGGCGATCTGGGGGACCTCGCTGAGGCCGCGCTCGGCGCGCCTGCGGTCGCGCAGCTCCTTGCGCTTCACCCCGCGGTAGCCCTCGGCGCTGGCGGTGCCCCAGCCGACGAGGACGACGTCGGCGAGGTCGCGGCCCAGGGCGAGGACCTTGCGGTCACCGGGGCTGGACAGGCCCACCGACTTGCCCGACAGCTCGGCGCCGCCGTCCGCGCTGGCGACGAAGTTCACCTGCACGAACGGGGCGGTCAGGTGCGGGGGTAGTCGTAGAGGGCTTCCAGGTCGGTGTCTTCCACCACATCGGGTGCCGGTCGACCTGGGCGGGGCCACAGCTTGTGCACCGGGCCATCCCAACACGCGGCTACGCTGCCCGCATGCCGCCGTCCCGCCTCGCCGACCGCGAGCCCGTGCTCGCGCCCGAGGAGCTCGTCGCCGCGCTGACCCCGCCGCCGCGCTTCGGCGCGGTCTCCTTCGACACCTACGTGCCCAACCCGGCCGAGCCGAGCCAGGCCGCCGCGGTGGCCGCCGGGCGCGCGTTCGCCGCGCGGGTCGGGGCGCCCGCCCAGCGGTCGTTCCTCAAGCGGGTGTTCGGGAAGGCCGAGACGGGCAAGCCGGGGCTGTACCTCGACGGCGGCTTCGGCGTCGGCAAGACGCACCTGCTGGCGTCGCTGTGGCACGCGGTCCCGGGGCCCAAGGCGTACGGCACGTTCGTCGAGCTGACCCACCTGGTGGGGGCGCTCGGGTTCGCGGAGACCGTGCGGCGGCTCAGCGACCACCGGCTGCTGGCCATCGACGAGTTCGAGCTGGACGACCCCGGCGACACGATGCTGGTGACCCGCCTGCTCGCCGAGCTGACCGACGCCGGGGTGTCGGTCGCCGCGACGTCGAACACCCTGCCGGACAAGCTCGGCGAGGGCCGCTTCGCCGCGGACGACTTCCTCCGCGAGATCCAGGCGCTGTCCGCCCGGTTCGACGTCGTCCGGGTCGACGGGCCGGACTACCGCCACCGCGGCCTGCCCGACGCGCCCGACCCGGTCACCGACGCGGAGCTGGCCGAGCGCGCCGCCGCGCTGCCCGCCGCGACGCTGGACGACTTCGACGGGCTCTGCGCGCACCTGGCGCGGCTGCACCCGTCGAAGTACGGGCGGCTGGTCGACGGGGTCGCGGCGGTGCACCTGCGCGGCGTGGGGCCGTTGTCCGGGCAGGACGTCGCGCTGCGCGTGGTGGCCTTCGCCGACCGGCTCTACGACCGGGCCATCCCGGTCGTGGTGTCCGGCTCGCCGGTGTCGGAGCTGTTCACACCGGAGATGCTGCGGGGCGGGTACCGCAAGAAGTACCTGCGCGCGGTGAGCAGGCTCGTGGCGCTCTCGCGCGACGCGGTGTCCGTCTAGGCCTTGCGGCGGCGGCCTTCCCTGGGCTTGTGCTGGTCGATCAGGGCCCACACCGAGACGCCCTCGTCCCGGGAGCGCCCGCCCCGGTCGGGTTCGGTGCGTTCGAGCTCGCGCCGGACCTGGTCGTAGATGGGTGTGTCGGTCACCGCCGTCCTCTCCGCCGTTGATCGCCCCGTCGCCAGGTTACGCACCGTACGCCCCCGTGTCCGTAGCGGCGCACGGTGGTCCCTTCGCTACTTTGGGCGACGGGACCGGGTGAACCGGCTACGCTACGACGTTTTTCGAGGTATTGGCGTTGCGGCCTGGGTTCGCGTGAGCGTCCCCACAGGAAGGTGACGGCGGCGGGTCCCCAGAGCGTTGCACCGACGATGTCGGTCGCGTAGTGGTAACCGGCCGCGACGATCGCCGCGCCCGCCACGAGCACCAGCGGCACCGCGACCGCGAGCACGCGCGGCCAGGCGATCACGGCGACGGTGAGGACCGCCGCGAGGGTCGTGGTGTGGCCGCTGGGGTAGGCCAGGTGGTCGTCGTAGACGCGGTCGAACCCGGGCTTGAGCACCCAGGTGTTGAGGCTGACCGCCAGTATCGGCCCGGCGACGGCGAGGACCGCGAGCAGCGGTCGCGTGCGAGCGGTCAGGGCCGCGATCAAGCCCATCGCGAAGACCATGAGCGCGGGGTGGGTCAGCAGCGTCAGCGCGTCGACGAGCGGGGACGGGCCGCCCAGCCGGCCCGCGATCGCGGCGTCGAACGCGGTCGACCCCCGGCCCACGGCCAGGCCGAGGACGACGGTGGCCGCGACGGCGACCAGGGACCACGCGAACGGCATTCCCCCATCTTCCCCGTATCAGGCGACCGGCTGGCGCATCCGCCTTGTCGAACGCCACGGGACGGCCCGGGCGCGAGTTCGGAGGTGGAACATGGCGACGAGCCAGAACGGGTTCACGGCGTCGCCGGACCCGCGGCGATCGGGGTCAAGCGGATGACCGTCCCCGGCACGGACGTCAAGATCAACGTGCGGGACGGCGACATCGGCAGGCGGCTGCTGGAGATGGCGCGCTGGTGGGACGAGAACGTCGAGCCGCTGAAGCCGGGGAGTGCCACGGGTGGGCGTTCCGGCCCATCGCGGGCACGAACGTCCTGTCCAACCACGCCAGCGGCACGGCGATCGACCTCAACGCGCCGACCCACCCGCAGGGCAAGTTCGGCACGGTGCCCGGGCACCTGCGCGACGACATCACGGCGAAGGCCGCGTCGCTGGGCCTGCGGTGGGGCGGCAACTTCACCGGTAGCCGCGTCGACGAGATGCACTTCGAGGTGCTGCCCGGCGGTGGTGGCGGCTCCTCCGCGCGGCCCACGCTGCGCAGGGGCTCGACGGGACCGGTCGTGCGGGAACTCCAGACGCTGCTCAACCGCGGTGGCGCGGGGCTGGTCGTGGACGGGCTGTTCGGTCCGCGCACCGACGCCGCGGTGCGGCAGTTCCAGCGCCGCCACGGGCTGGCGGTCGACGGCATCGTCGGCCGGATGACGTGGGCGAAGCTGCTCGGCTAGCCCGACCCGATGCACACGAACGCCGCCGCGACCGCCCTCGCCGGGCCCCACCGGTCAACGACCGCTGGGCCTCGGCGAGGGCGGTCGCGGGCGGGCAGCCCGCGGCGAGGCGCCGGTGCAGCGCGACCATCAGCGGGACCGTCTCCGCGTCCGGGATCGGCACGACCGGGGCGATCAGCGTCGCCGTGCCCCGGCCGATGAACGCCGCGGCCAGCCCCAGCAGCTCGTCGCCCGCGCACACCACCGACCGGCCGGTGTCGCAGGCGGCGAGCACGACCGTGCCCGGCACCGACGGCACGTGCTCCAGGTCGTAGACCACCAGCGGGCCGTCGTGCAGGCGGAGGCTGGAGAACAGCGGGTTGTCCACGGCGAGCCTGCCGTGCGCGGCCAGGTGCAGCAGCCGAGCCCGGCCCATCGCGCCGGTCACCGCGGCGCGGTCGCCCGCTCGCCGAGCAGGGGATCGGCGCCGTGGATGGCCGCGACGGCCCGCGCCTCCGCTTCGGCCCGGCTGAGACCCGGCCCCGCCGCCACGGCGACGTCGCCGGACGTTTCGACGCCGGTGGCCGCGAGCCACAACGTGGCGGAGGGCGCGACGGTGACGGGCCTGCCCGCGCACGACGGCAGCAGCGACCACGCCGCGCCGTGCAGCGCGCCGGTCGGCACGACGACCAGGGGCCGGTCGGGGACGCCGGTGAGCAGCAGCGCGTCCAGCCGCGCGGCGGCGTCGGCGAGCAGCAGCTCCGCGGCGGCCGGGGCGCGGTGCGGGCGGGCGAGGCGGTGCAGCGCGAAACCCATCCGCTCCACCAGGTCCGCGACCTCGCCGGTGGGTCCGATGTGGCGCAGCGACAGCTTCCCGTCGACCAGGGTGACCGACAGCAGGTCCCCGTTGACGCGCACGAACTCCACCAGCGCCCGCTCGCCCAGCGGCTCGCGCAGCTCCGCGGGCGTGGCGGGGCGGCCGACCGGGCGGGCCGCCCGGTGACCGCGCACCCGGTAGAGGTCGCGGATGCGGCGCTCCAGGGCGAGCTGGCCCGCGCCGCCCGCGCGGGCCGCGGCGCGCAGCCTGCCGAGCAGGGCGGCCAGTTCCGGGTCGGCGGGCGGGGACACCGGCCGGTGCGCGAGCCTGCTCGCCCGCCCGCGCTCGGCCCACTGGAACACCGCGGCGGGGAGCCGCCCGCGAGCGCGGTGCGCAGGCCGAGGTCGACCAGGTCGGCGCGGTGGGCGGCGGAGTGCGCGCGCAGGTCGGCGGCGCCGAGCGCGGCGGCGTGCTCGTCCAGGGTCCGCAGGCCCGCTCGGACCGCGGAGGCCGTCCCGGGCGTCGCCCGCGCGGTGCCTGCGCAGCGCCTCGGCGTACCAACCGCGGGCGCGCAGGGCGGCCGGCCGCGGTGGCGGGCGGCGGCGGCCTCGACCAGGTGCGCCGCGGCGGCGCGCGGACCCGCCACCCGGGCCGCGGCCAGCCGCGCCTCCACCGCGGCGGCGGGCCAGCCCGCGGCGGTCAGCGTGCCGACCAGGCCACGCGGCACCGCGACGTCGGCGTCGCCCCGGGCGATGCGGGCGCGGATCGCGGTCAGGTGCGCGGCGGCGGCCCACTGCGGGCGGCGCTGGCGGGTGAACTCGCGGCGGGCGCGCTCGGCCTCCTCGGCCGCCGCGGTCCAGTCGCCCGCGAGGGTGGCGGCCTGGGCGAGCAGCAGGCGGGCGGGTGGGACCATGCTGCCGCGGCGCTCGGTCTCGTACGCGGCGATCGCCCGGGACGCGTCGGCGCGCGCCTCCGCGACGACCCCGGTGGACAGCAGCAGCTCCGCGCGGTCCTGGTAGACCGGGCCGAGCTGCCCGCCGTGCGCGGCGATCAGCTCCTCGGCGCGCGCCAGGTGCCGCAGGGCGGCGGGGACGTCCCCGCGCAGGGTCTCCAGGAAGCCCAGGTTCTCGGCGATGATCCCCACCGCGAGCCGCCTGCCGAGGTCGCGGGCGAGCCGGTCGGCGGCCCGCAGGTCCGCGTCGGCCGCGGCGAACGCGTGCCGCTCGGTGTGCAGGATGCCCCGGTTCACCAGCGTCCGCTGGAGGTTCAGCCGGTCGCCCGCGGCGCGCAGCAGCGGGATCGCGGCCCGGTACTCGGCGAGCGCGTCGTCCAGGTGCCCGATCTGGTGCAGCACGTCGGCCCGCTGCGCCCGCGCCCGCGCGTGGCCCGCGCCCTCCAGCTCGCGCACCGCCGAGTCGATCTCGTGCACGGCCGCGCGGGACTGGCCGCGCTGCACGAGCGCCGCCGCCAGCGGGATGCGCGCCTCACCGGCGAGGTCGGTCCGGTCGGCCGCGGCGATCGCCGCCCGCAGGTGCCGGATCGCGGCGACGACGTCGCCGGTCTGGAGCAGCGAGCGCCCCAACGCCCGCTCCGCGACCGACAGCGCGGCCGCGTCGGACTCCCGGCGCGCGCGGCTGATCGCCCGCCGGGCGGCCGTGCCCGCCGCGGCCGGGGCGTGGTCGGCCAGCCGCAGCGCCCCCGCGGCCTCCTCCTGGGCGGTGCCCATCCCCCGATGGTGGCGGAAACACCCGGCCCCGCGCAGGCGATTTCCCGGTGGGTCGTATCAAATGGAAACCGTTCGCCATCCGCATCCCGAAGACCGAAGCGGTGGAAAGGACCCCGAGATGGCTGAGCACCTGGTCGTCGACTCGCGCCACCTGAACCCCGTGGTGGCCGAGCTGGGCAGCATGGGGCTGAAGGCCGAGTCCGTCGAACGCGTCGACCGGCTCGACCTCGCCCGCCTCACGTTCCCCGACCTCCGCGCGTACCGGGCGGCGGCGCTCCCGGAGCACGTCAACGAACTCCTCGCCAAGCGCGGCACCCTCAAACGCATCAGCGCGCTCGACGTGCTGCTGATGGACCTGCGCACCCGGTTCGCCCGCGAGCACGGCCACGTGCCCGCCCTGGACGACGACGCGGAGGCCGCGGTCGGCCTCCCGCAGCACAAGACCATCCCCGTCAAGCCGACCCCGGTCGCCGACGCCCCGCCCAGCACCGCGAAGGAGGGCGACGGCGATGGCGTCGTGGTCGCGGTGGTCGACACCCCGGTCTACCCGGACGCCTTCGACGGCACGGTCACCGGCAACCAGCACGCCGAGCCCACCGGCACCGTCATGTCGGTGCACGGCACGTTCGTCAGCGCGCTGGTCAAGCGGTTCGCGCCCCGGGCGGAGATCGTCGTCGCGGGCGCGCTCGGCGACGAGGACGAGACCAGGACGGCCTGGGACGTCGCCGCGACGATGAGCGAGCGCTTCGCCGACCGGCGGCCCGCGATCGTGAACATGTCGCTCGGCGTGGCCAACGACGAGCCGGAGCCGCCGCTGGCGCTGCGCCGGGTGCTCGACCGGCTCGGCGACGGGGTGCTGGTGGTCGCCGCGGCGGGCAACCGGCAGAACCTCGACGACCCGCCCGCCGAGATCTGGCCCGCGGCCATGACCTCGGTGTGCGCCGTCGGCTCCGCGACCGGCGACTTCAGCATGCGCAGGCCGTGGGTCGACCTGGTCGCGCCGGGGAGCACGTGGTCAGCACGTGGGTGCCGCAGGTCGAGTTGCGGCGCGGCGCGACCGGGTTCGCCGCGTGGAGCGGGACCTCGTTCGCCGCGCCCCAGGTCACCGGCGCGGTGGCCGCGCTGATGAGCCGCAACGGGGGCATGACGGCCCAGGAGGCCCTCGAGCTGCTTCCCGGGCACCCGGACTGGCCGGTCTTCGGCTACATCCACGGGGCATGAGATGCGCGACGACCCGACCGTGGTGGCGCTCGTCGAGCGGGCGAGGGCGGGGGACTCCGCGGCGTGGGACGGGATCGTCGACCGGTACGCGCCGCTCGTCTGGGCGGTGTGCGGGCGGTTCCGGCTGTCCAGGGCGGACGCTGAGGACGTCGGGGCGGCGGTGTGGTTGCGGCTGGTCGAGCGGCTCGACGGGCTCCGCGACCCCGCCGCGCTGCCCGGGTGGCTGCTCACCACGACCCGCAACGAGTGCCTGCTGCTGCTGCGCTCGCGCGAGCGGCAGGTGCCCGTCGCCGACGACTTCCCCGAGGAGCCCGGCGCGGACGCCGAGGACTGGGTGCTCGCGCTGGAGCGCGCGAGCGCCCTGCGGGCCGGGTTCGCGGCCCTGTCCGAGCGGTGCAGGCGGCTGCTCGGCATGCTGTTCGCCGACCCGCCCGCCCACTACCGCGTGATCTCGGACGAGCTGGGCATGAAGGTCGGGGCGATCGGCCCCACCCGCGCCCGCTGCCTCGACCGGTTGCGCGCCACGCCCGCCGTCGCCGGGCTGATGCCGGAGACCTCCGATGCCCCCTGACTGGACCGACGACGCCCGCCTGCTGGCCGACCTGCGCGCCGCCCTCGCCGGGGCGGCGGAGGTCCCCGAGGGCTTCGCCGCGATCGGCAAGTCCGCCTTCGCCTGGCGCGACCCCGACGCCCGCATCGCCGAACTCGTCGAGCAGGAGCGCGCCGCGCTCCGCGACGACGCCGCCGTCCGCGCCATGACCTTCGCCGCCGACGGCCTCGGCATCGAGCTGGAGATCACCGCCGACGCCCTGCTCGGCCAGCTCGTCCCACCCGGCCCGGGCCGGGTCGAACTGCACGAGCCGGGCGGCCGGGTCACCGCGGTCGACGCCGACGACGTCGGGTGGTTCACCGTGCGCCACCGCCCCGCGGGCCTGTTCCGGCTCGCCGTGCACGCCGACGGCGGGGTCGTCGTCACCGCGTGGACGCGGGTCTGATCTTCGCCCTGGACATCCAGTTAACTGGAGGTCATAGGCTGGGATCGACGAAGGGGGAACGATGTCCGTCGAACTGAACCACACCATCGTGCACGCCACCGACAAGGCCGCGTCCGCGCGGTTCCTCACCGAGATCCTGGGGCTGCCCGAGCCCACGCCGTTCGGCCCGTTCATGGCGGTGCCGCTGGCGCACGACCTCACCCTCGACTACTACGAGGTCGAGGGCGCGATCACCAGCAACCACTACGCGTTCAAGGTCAGCGAGGCCGACTTCGACGGCGTGCTCGCGCGGGTCGTCGAGCGCGGCCTCGACTACTGGGCCGACCCGTACCACCAGCAGGCGAACCGGATCAACACCAACGACGGCGGCCGGGGCTTCTACTTCGAGGACCCCGACGGCCACAACCTCGAGGTCCTAACCCGCTCCTACGGCTCTGGCGAGTAGAACGCGGTGACCCGGTCGGCGGCGGCCCTGGCCTCCGCCTCCGGGGTGCCGCGGCGATGCTGGCCTCCGCCCAGCGGGCGCTGGTCTCCCGGTAGAAGCGCTTGCCCTCGGGGCTGGCCGACCACGCCTCGACCTCGGCCATGTCGACCGGGCCCGCGCCCGCGAGGTGGCGGGCCAGGCCGGACAGCGCGCCGTCCCAGCCGATGCCGACCGCGCCGGGGCCGTACTGGGCCCACATCTCGTCGGTGACGTGGGCGATGTGCTCCAGGGTGAGGCGGGCGCCGTCGCCCTCCTCGGTGATGGTGACCTCGATCCAGCTCACCTCGCCGCCGAACTCCCAGGTCGCGGCGAAGCCGGTGGGCGGGTCGCAGCGCTCGATGACGCCGCCCGCGTTGCCCTCGAACTGGTACCGGCCGCCCAGAGACAGGTCGCCGCTGACCGGCAGGAACCAGCGGGGGAGGCGCTCGGGGCTGGTCACCGCGTCGAACACGTCGGCGACGTCGGCCTTGTAGGTCTGGGAGATGGACAGCACGCGGGCCTCGCCCGCGGCGATCGTCCGGGTGCCCAGGGAGCGGGACACGGCGCTGATCTGGTGGTCGACGTCGATCATGGCTTTCCTCTCTCGCGACGGCCGCGGGCCAGTTCGGTGGCCAGCGCGTCCAGGTGCGGCGTCCAGAAACGCCGGAAGCGGTCCAGCCACGCGTCGACGTCGCGCAGCGGGTCGGTGTTCACCGAGTACAGCCGCCGGGCGCCTTCCGCCCTGACCGTAGTGAACCCGTTGTCGCGCAGCACCTTCAAATGCTGCGAGACAGCGGGTTGGGTGATGCCGAACTCCGCCTGGATGACCGCCGACACCGCACCCGAGGCCCGCTCGCCGTCGGCGAGCAGTTCCAGGATGCGGCGTCGGACGGGGTCGCCGAGGACGTCGAACGCGTGCACGACGGGCACGCTATCAGCGCCCACTTATATAAGCAACTGCTAACGTAGTCCGGTGTCGACGGCCGTCATCAGCGCGCCGGTGTCGCCGGACATCTCCCACGCCATCACCCCGAGCAGGCCGCGTTCGCGGACCCACGCGGTCTTGCGGGCGATCGACCACGGGTCGTCGAACGTCCACCACTGGCTGCCCGTGTAGCAGTACGTCGCGACGGCGGCGGTGTCGTGGTGGACGGTGCAGCCGGGCACGGCCGCCAGCAGGTTCCCGTACCCGCGGGTGCCCGCCTCCTCGGCGAACTGGCCGGGCGCCGCGCCGGTGGCCGACTGCCACTCGCCGTTGCGGCCCCCGTTGGCCACGCCCTGCCAGCCGCGGCCGTAGAACGCCAGGCCGACGGTCAGCCGTCTCGGGTCGACGCCCGCGCCGGTGTAGGCGTTGATGGCCGTCTCCACGCTGAACTTCGCCGGGTACGGGTCGTCCGCGTCCGGGTACAGGTTGCCCTGGTGGCCGGTGCGGTTGGGCTCCCACGAGTTGTCGCTGCCGGAGCCGTGGAAGTCGTAGCCCTGCACGTTGGCCACGTCGAGGTACTGGAAGATCTGCGGGACCTCCCAGCCCGCGTTCACCTTGCCCGGGTCGGCCGGGGTGAAGGCGTGCAGCTCGTAGCGCTTGCCGGTGGTCGCGCCCAGTTCGTCGAGCTGCTTGCGGAACTCGGCCATCAGCAGGGTGTTGTTGCGCTTGTCCTCGGGCCGCCAGTGGTTGCCGGGGTGCCCGTCGGGGCTGCCGGGCCACTCCCAGTCGAGGTCGATGCCGTCGAAGATGCCCGCCGCCGTGCCCGGCCCGCCCGCGCCGCCGTACGGCTTGACGTTGCCCTTGATCCACGTGTCGATGCACGACGCGACGAACTTCTTGCGGGCGGCATCGGTCGCGGCGACGTCGGAGAAGTACTTCGAGTACGTCCACCCGCCCAGCGACACCAGGACCTTCAGGTGCGGGTGGCGCGCCTTGAGCTTGCGGAGCTGGTTCAGGTTGCCCCGCAGCGGCTCCCACCCGGTGTCGGCGACCCCGTCGACGGACTGGGCCGCGGAGAACGGGCGCGAGTAGTCGGCCTCGGCGTCGCCCGCGCCGTCGCCCTGGTTGGGGTCCTGCGGGTTCGCCGTGGTGCCCTTGGTGACCCCGGACAGGCAGGTCAGGTTGACCGGGTCGATGTTCTGGAACGCGTACAGCAGGTGCGTCAGCTTGGCCGCCGCGCCGCTGGTGTGCAGGTTCCGGACGAAGTACTGCCTGCCGTAGATGCCCCACTGGACGAAATACGCGACCCGCGCGTAGCCGTTCACGATGTCGCCGGTGGACACCGTCGCGGGCGCGCTGGGAGCGGACAGGTTGTCGTAGCCGTCCTTCGCCCGCACGGTGAAGGTGTACGAAGTGGACGGTGCGAGGCCGGTGATGCGGACCGTGGTCCCGGTGGTGGCCACCGGCGCCGCGCCCGCCCTGAGCACCTCGTAGCCCACCACGCCGGTGTTGTCGGTGGCCGCGGCCCAGGTCAGCGTGACGCTGCCCGAGTCGGCGGCCGTCGACCGCAGCCCGGTCGGGGCGGTGGGCGGCTGGGTGTCGTCGGCCGGGTTGTTGGTCGACGCGGTCAGCGGCGCGCTCGGCGGCGACGCCGTGCCCTTGGCGTCCTTCGCCCGGACGGTGAAGGTGTACGCGGTGTTCGGGGTCAGCCCGGTGACGGTGGCCGCCGTGCCGGTGACCGACGCGGCCACCGCGCCGTCGCGCAGGACGTCGTACCCGGCGACGGGCAGCGAGCCCGCGGTCGACGCCGTCCAGGCCAGGGAGACGGAGGTGGTGGACTTGGTGGTCAGCCGCAGCCCCGTCGGCGCGCCGGGTGGCGTGTCCGGCGAGCCGTCGCAGTTGGCGCCGTCGATGCGGCACTGCGTCGGGGTGGCGGCGGCGCTGAGGCGGAAGCTGGGGCTGTAGGGGTAGGTGGACCGGCCCGGGTGCACGGTGTTGATGTAGTACGCGGGTGTCAGCGTCACCTGGGTGCCGCTCTGCGTGACGGTGGCGTGCTGGCCGGTGCTCGCGGTGACGCCCGCGGGCAGGGTGAAGGTGATGGACCACCCGGTGACGGCGGTGGACCCGGTGTTGGTGACGGTGTACTCGCCGGTGGTGCCGGTGAGCGCGAACGCGGCCCGGAGGCTCCCGTCCGCGGCGGCCGGTACCGCGGGGACGAGCGCCCCGGCCACGACGATCCCGAGCAGGGCGACGAGCGGTCTGCGCATGTGCTTCACGGCTGTGCTCCCCTCGCGTGGACAGCAAACATGGTCTAGACCATGTCTTGCGAATGTAGCGAGCCGGGCCACTCGGGTCTAGACCAATCCTCGACGTCACCCGGCCGCCGGATAGGCGAACCCGGCGCACCGGATTTAGGCTGATCAGCGCAGCGCCGTTTTCCTGATGCGCGGCGAATTCGGCGGTTTCGACCGTGACACCGCGCGCACACTGGATCGTGCCGCTGTCACGCCGTCTGTTGTGGGCCATCCGGTTACCCGCGCGACCGCGCTCATTAGCCCGTAGTCAACCGTCCGGGCAGACGATCGCGCCGGTCGGTCGGGGAACCGAATCATGAGGAGCGCAGTCCGTGGCACACGCGCGGTTCCAGATCCACCGCCTCGGCGAGCTGGGTATGACGTGGCGGTTCCTGTCCGCCAACAACCGGACCATCGCCCAATCCCCGACGCCTTTCCCCGATGCCGATCTCTGCCGGGACGCCGTCCGCGACCTGCGCGAACGGCTCGCGGAAGCGTCCGTCGTCGTCGCGCGGGGCGACTCGGCGCAGTTGTGGTTGTGGCGGGTCCGGATCGCCGGTTCCGACGTCGCGGTCTCCAGTCGGAAATACCACCGGCGCGTGCAAGCGGCCTATGCGAGCCGCTGTTTCCTTGAGCTGGTCGGCGCAACGGGGATCTCCGACGCCCCGCGCCTGCTGCATTCCTGAAATCGAGTTCATCCGTAGTTCACCGGTTGATGTGCGGCCGTAAGCGGAGCGGGTCTTGGCTGGGCCGCGCGCAGATCCACCCGACGGGAGTCCACATGGGAATGGCGGTCACCGAGCCCGCCGCGGCCGAGCGCGCCGCGCCGGACGGCCGCGGCGGCGCGTCACCGGGACCACGGGCGTGGACCGGGTGTTCCGCGGCGCGCTGCGCGCCGCGGGCGCGGCGGTGCTGGCCATCATGGCCACCGTCGGCCTGTTCCTGCTGACCCGCGGCCTCGACGCGATCACCGCCGCGGGCCCGGACTTCCTCACCACCGAGACCTGGGAACCGGACTCCGGCAACTTCGGCATCGCCGCGGTCCTCGTCGGCACCGTGCTGATCGCCTCGGTCGCGCTGGTGGTGGCGTTCCCGCTCGCGCTGGGCGTCGCGCTCTACATCAGCGAGTACGCGCCGCGGCGGATCCGGCCCTTCCTCGTCACCGCGATCGACCTCATGGCCGCGGTGCCCAGCGTCGTCTACGGCCTCTTCGGCGCGACCTACCTCCAGTGGCAGGGCGTCGACATCCCGAAGTGGCTGTCGATCCAGTTCGGCTACATCCCCTTCCTCGACGTCGAGGGCGCGGAGCCGGACAACCCGCTGTCCAGCGACGGCGTCTACGTCAACTCCACCTTCTGGGCGGGACTGGTGGTCGGTTTCATGGTCATGCCGTTCATCTGCTCGGTGATGCGCGAGGCGTTCACCCAGGCGCCGCCGGGGAGCGCGAGGGCGCCTACGCGCTCGGCGCGACCCGCTGGGGCATGATCCGCGCGGTGGTGCTGCCGTTCGGCCGCGGCGGCATGATCGGCGGGACGATGCTCGGCCTCGGCCGCGCCCTCGGCGAGACCATCGCGGTCGCGATGATCATCGCGCCGGTGTTCGTCATCCAACCGCGGATCCTCGGCACCGGGGCCAACTCGGTGTCGGCGCTCATCGCGCAGCGCTGGGGCACGGCCAGCGAGTTCGGGCTGTCCGCGCTGATGGCCGCCGGGCTCGCGCTGTTCGCCCTGACGCTGCTGGTCAACTTCGCGGCGTCGGCGATGATCGCGCGCAGCCGCTCCGGCCAGGGGACCGACGCGTGAGCGCCGCCGTCGAGGTCCGCAGGGACACCCGGTCCGGGCGCGGGGCCGACACCACCGCGCTGCTGGGCTCGTTGGTCGCAGCCATCGCGCTCACCGGGCTGCTGTTCGACCAGATCGCGCCGTTCTCCGGCGTCGTCGGGTTCGTCGTCATCGCGTACCCGGTTTTCCTCGCCCTCTACGCGCTGCTGCTGTCGCTGGGCGAGGACGGGCTCGCGGTGCGCGACCGGCTGGCGTCGGTCGTGGTGTCCAGCCTGGCCGTCGTCGCGGGGCTCGCGCTCGCGGCGATCATCGCGTACCCGGTCATCGAGGGCTGGGACCCGCTGTGGCTGGGCAACTTCTACACCGAGGACATGTCCAACGCCGGGCCGCTCGACCCGATCGAGGTCGGCGGCATCCTGCACGCGGCGGTCGGCACGCTGTGGCAGATCACCATCGCCCTCGCCGTGACCGTCCCCTTGGGACTGACCTGCGCGCTGTTCCTCAACGAGACCCGCGGCGCCTTCACCCGGCTGGTGCGCACCATCGTCGAGGCGATGACCGCGCTGCCGTCGATCGTGGCGGGCCTGTTCATCTTCGCCTCGCTGGTGCTGTCGCTGGGCGTCGAGCGCTCCGGCCTCGCCGCGGGGTGCGCGATCAGCGTGATGATGCTGCCCATCATGATCCGCGCCGCCGACGTGGTGATCCGGCTGGTGCCGAGCTCGCTGCGCGAGGCGTCGCTGGCGCTGGGCGCGGGGCAGCTGCGCACCGCGTGGCACGTCGTGCTGCCCACCGCGCGCTCCGGCCTCACGACCAGCGTCCTGCTGGCCACCGCGCGCGGCGTCGGGGAGACCTCCCCGGTGCTCATCACCGCCGGGTACACCCAGTACCTCAACTGGGACCCGACGGTCGACGCCCAGGTGTCGCTGCCGCTGGCCACCTTCACCCTGGTGTCGTCGTCCGAACCCAGCATGCAGGAGCGCGGCTTCGGGGCCGCCGCCGTGCTCATCGTGCTGGTGCTCGTGCTGTTCGGGCTGGCCCGCCTGATCGGCGGGCGCGCACCGGGCGCTCCCGCCCGCCGTCTCACCCGCAGGAAGGCGTGATGAGGTACAGATCGTTGCTGCTCGCGGTCGCGCTGCTGACCGCGGTGGTCGTCGGGTCCGCTCCCGCCGCCGCCCAGGCCTACATCCCCATCAGCGGCGAGGGCTCCACCTGGAGCGCGAACGCGCTCGACCAGTGGCGCAAGAACGTCCAGCAGTACGGCATGAAGGTGACCTTCACCGGGACCGGCTCCACCCAGGGCCGCAACCAGTTCAAGACCCGGCAGGTCGACTTCGCCGTGTCGGAGATCCCGTACGGGCGCACGGACAACAACGTCTACGACGAGCCGCCGAAGTTCGGGTACGCGTACATGCCGATCGTCGCCGGTGGCACGGCGCTGATGTACAACCTGAAGATCGGCCGCAACCGGGTCACCAACCTGCGCCTGTCGGGCGACACGGTCGCGAAGATCTTCACCGGCGTCATCACCAAGTGGGACGACCCGGCGATCAAGGCGGACAACCCGGGCCTCGCGCTGCCCGCCCGCAAGGTGATCCCGGTGGTGCGCTCCGACGGCTCGGGCACCTCGGCGCAGTTCACCGAGTGGATGTCGGTGCAGCACAGCGGGATCTGGAACGACTTCTGCCGCAAGGCGGGCAAGTCGACCCCGTGCGGGTTCACCTCGAACTACCCGCTCGTCTCGCCCGTGATCGGCCAGAACGGCTCGCTCGGCGTCGCGAACTACGTGCGCCAGGAGCAGAGCGAGGGCGCGATCACGTACGTCGAGTACTCGTACGCCCGCAACGCGCGGTTCCCGGTGGCGAAGCTGCTGAACGCGGCGGGCTACTACATCGAGCCGACGTCCCGGGCGGTCGCCGTCGCGCTCCTGCAGGCCAAGATCAAGCCCGACCTGACGCAGGACCTGCGCGGCGTCTACAACGACGACGACGCGCGCACGTACCCGCTGTCGAGCTACAGCTACATGATCCTGCCCACCGAGGCGGTCGGGAAGTTCACCCCGGAGAAGGGCAGGACCCTGTCCGACTTCGCGTACTACTTCCTCTGCGAGGGCCAGCACCAGGCCGAGCGGCTGGGCTTCTCCCCGCTGCCGGTCAACCTGGTCGACGCGGGCATGGACCAGGTCGCGAAGATCCCCGGCTCGACGCGCCAGCAGAAGGACCTCAGCAAGTGCAACAACCCGACCTTCTCCAAGGACGGCTCCAACACCCTGGCGAAGACGGCCCCGCAGCCGCCCGCGTGCGACAAGAAGGGCCCCACCCAGTGCACCAGCGGCACCGGCGGCGCCCGTGACCGCACCCCGATCAGCCGCCCCGGCGCCGACCCCGGCTCCGACGACCCCGCCGACGACCCCGCGGGCGACGACCCGGCCGACCCCGACGACCCCGCGAACCCCGACGACCCGGCCGACACCCCCGGCGGGGACAAGCCCCCGCCGACGTCGACGGCGACGGCGTCCCCGACTCCGACGGCCTCGACATCGACCCGGAAACCGGCGAACCGGTCCGCCGCACCGGCCAGAGCGCGACCGCAGTCCCGGTCTCCGTCGACCTCCGCGACGGCAACACGACCCTGCTCGTCGTCGCCTGCCTGATCCTCCTCGGCGCCGTGGTGGCCGGTCCGCCGGTCGTCGCCCGCCTGCTCGAGCGCCGTGGGGGAAGCGGTGAGGGCGCTGCGGCTGGTGCTCGCGCTGGTCCTCGTCCTCGCCGGGGCGCTCGTCTGGGCGCAGCCCGCGGCGGGTCAGCCCGCGGCGGGGTCCGGCAAGGAGGTCGAGGTCGTCACCGGGCCGTTCACGGGGTTGAAGATCCGGGTGTCGCAGACCAAGGACCTCATCAACCAGACGATCCGGGTCGAGTGGGAGGGCGTGCGGGCGACGGGCCCGCAGGGGCGGTTCGCGTCGCACTACCTGCAGATCATGCAGTGCTGGGGTGACGAGATCGCCCCGAAGCGGGAGCAGTGCCAGTTCGGGGCCCTCCAGTCGCTGTCCGGGTCCGTGGGGCTCGGCAACTGGACGGCGTCCCGGCAGGTCGCCTACGCCTCCCCGGAGGACAAGGCCGAGACGATCCCGAGGCCCGCCAACGGGGTCGCCTACGTGCCCTTCGACCCCGTCGACGGCGAGCCCACCACCGCCACCGGCGCCTACTTCGACTCCTCCACCAGCAACGAGGTGCCCTTCGCGAAGACCCTCGCCACCGGGCGCGGGCAGATCGACTTCGAGGTGCAGACCGCCGTCGAGGCGAACGGGCTCGGGTGCGGCGTCGTGCAGCCGGGCACCGGGAAGCCCCGGCACTGCTTCCTGGTCGTCGTGCCGCGCGGCGGGACCGAAGTGGACGGCAAGGAGGTCGCCGAGACCGGGGACGCCCCGCGCCACCTCAACTCCTCGCCGCTGAGCGCGAGCAACTGGGTCAACGCCATCCCGATCCGGCTGGACTTCCGCCCCGTGGGCCGCGCGTGCCCGATCGGCGAGCGGGAGATCCCGTTGAGCGGCAACGAACTCGTCGCCGACGCCGTCGCGCGGTGGCAGCCCGCCCTGTGCGCCGAGGGCCCGACGTTCGGGTACGCCCAGGTGCCGGACCTGATCGCCCGCGACATGGTCACCGCCGACCCGGAACCGGGGATGGTGTTCGTCACCGACCCCGTCCCGCCCGCCGAGGTGACCAGACCGCTGGTGTACGCGCCCGTCGCGATCAGCGGGCTGGCCGTGGCGTTCGTGTTCGAGCGCCAGTCGCGGGGGCCGGTCGTGGAGCCCGAGGAGGTGTGGCAGCGCGACGGCGAGCTGGTCGAGGACATCAACCTGACACCGAGGCTCGTGGCGAAACTGCTGACCCAGTCCTACCGGGACGTCGTGCCCGGAAACCAGGAGTACCTGCGGAAGAACCCGCGCAGGCTCAACGAGGACCCGGACTTCCTCACCATCAACGAGGACCTCGTCAAGCACACCGCGCTGATGAACGCCCTCGACGCCATGGCGCCCAGCGTCGACATGGACGTCACCGCCGCCCTGTGGCGCTGGATCGACGCCGACCCCGAGGCCCGCGCTTTCCTCGACGGCACGCCCGACCCGTGGGGGATGGTCGTCAACAAGAACTACACGGGCATGCGGCTGCCGGTCACGAACTTCCCGCGCAGCGACACCACCTGCCACCGCGCGCCGTTCCAGACCGCGCCGGAGCAGTGCGCGCTGCTGGCCCACCCGCTCGCCGCCGACCTGCACGAGGGGGCGCGCGCCATCAGCCGCGGCGACACCCTCGGCCGGGAGGAGGACCCGGACGCGGTCGTCAAGCCGTCGTACAAGCGGATCCCGCGCCAGCCGGTCGGGCAGCGCAGCCTGCTCGCCATCGTCGACACGCCGTCGGCGCTGCGCTACGGCCTGCCGATGGCGAGCCTGCGCAACGCCTCCGGCGAGTTCGTCCCGCCGTCCCCGGACTCGCTGTACGCGGCGCTGGAGCAGACCGCGCCCGCGCCCGGCACGCCGGTGCTGAGCCCGGACCCGGCGAAGCTGACCGGCGAGGCGTACCCGTTGCCCGCCATCACCTACGCCGTCGCCGCGCCCTCCACGCTCGGCCCGGACGCCCCGGCGTACGCCTCGCTCCTGGCGTACGCGGTCGGCCCCGGCCAGCGGCTCGGCGACGGCGCGGGCCAGCTCCCGCTGGGGTACGTCCCGCTGCCCGACGACCTGCGGGAGCAGGCGCTCGGCGCGGCCCAAGCGCTCCTCAAGGGCGAGCCCGTCCCGACCCCGCGCCCGACCGACGCCACCCCCGACCCGACCGAGGACCCCGGCACCCCGGGCGACGACGACCCCGCGCCGACCTCGGACGCGCCGGACCCCGCGGGTCAACCGGTTCCCGCGAAGCCGACCAAGACCACGACGCCGACCCCCACCCCGGTCGCCGAATCGTGGACGACACCGTCCACTCCGGTCTCCTGGTGGCTGCGGCACCTGCTCGCCGCGGTGCTCGTCGGCGGCGGGCTGGCCACCGCGGCCGGACCGGTGCTGCGGCGGTTCGCCGGGCGGTGAGCGGCGTTCGTCCGCCGCTCACCCGAGCGGCCCCTGACCGTCACTTTCGGACCGAAACACCGAGCGGGGACCACCGCCGGATCGGCCCGCCACGAGGAGGTGGGAACCAACCGGCCCGGACGGGAGCAGCCACTCCCGACCGGGACCGGTCGCCACAGAAAGGCGGTGCGTGGGCGACACGCACCCCGCGGCCGGACAGCAGTCCGACCGCACCGACTGCGAGAAGAGGATACCTGCAGTGAGCAGCAAGCGTACGGCAGCGGTGGCGATCGCCGCCATCGCGACGGCCGCACTGGCCGCGATCCCGGCCGGGGCCGACCCGGTCGGCGCGCCCACCTACCGCGAGATCGTGGTCGTGGGCTCGGACACCACCCAGACCGTCATGAACGGCCTGGCCGACGCCATCACCATCAATGGCGTCAAGGTCATGGGCTCCTACGACGCCCGCGGCAGCGCCACCATCACCACCAAGGACCCCGCGGTCACCCCGAACTGCACGATCAACCGCCCCGGCTCGTCCGGCGCCGGTGTCACCGCGCTGATCACCGCGACCGACTCCGGCAGCGGCTGCGTGCAGGTCGCGCGCTCGTCGTCGAACACCGCGGCGAACAACCCGGGCCGCAACCTGACCTACGTGCCGTTCGCGGTCGACGCCATGACCTACGCCGTCCGCAGCGACAGCACGGTCTCCAAGAAGCTGACCACCGCGCAGCTCAAGTCGATCTACAACTGCACCGCGCCCGGTGTCGGCACGAACTTCAAGCCGCTGCTGCCGCAGTTCGGCTCGGGCAGCCGCGACTTCTTCCTGAAGTCCCTCGGCCTCCCGAACACCGCCGACTTCACCACGCAGTTCCCGTGCGTGAAGGACACCGACGCCAACGGCGCGCCCATCCAGGAGCACGTCGGCACCTACCTGACCGACACCAAGCACCTGCTGGCCTACTCGATCGCCGTGTACGCCTCGCAGGTCTACGGCCAGGCCCCGGCCGCCCAGGGCAAGGCCGTGCTGGCCTCCCTGAACGGCGTCTCCCCGACGATCCTGAACACCGGCTCGTCGTTCAAGCGCGACGTCTACAACGTCGTGTCGACCCCGAAGCTGGCGCAGGCCCCGTACAACAGCCTCTTCGTCGGCCCGGGCTCGCTGGTCTGCCAGCGCACCGACGTCATCACCCAGTACGGCTTCGGCATCGCGCCGAACTGCGGTGACACCTCCATCGTCACGCCGCCGGCGTCCTGAACCGAGCAGAGAGCTGAGAACAATGGCTTCCACCGTCCTCCGCCGGGTCGTCGGCGGCACCATCGCGCTGGCCGCGGCCACCGCGGCGACCGTGGGCTTCGCGGGCACCGCCCTCGCCGCCCCGCCCGCCGCCACCCTGGGCACCCTGACCGTCAGCAAGGCCGCGGGCATCGACACCGACGCCCCGTCCTACACCACCGCCGCGCCGTGCGCCTCGGGCTCGGACGGCTACAACCTGTTCGTCTACGGCCCGGGCGGGTTCGAGAACGGCCTCATCGGCACCACGCCGACCGACGTCGGCCACTCGACCTCCGCGCCGATCACCGTGCTCCAGGGCATCTCCTTCAAGGACATCGCCGTGGACAACAGCACCACGATCACCCCGGGCAAGTACACCATCGCGGTGAACTGCGTCGACCTGTTCTCGCAGGACGTCCTCGGCACCTTCACCAAGGACATCTACTTCACCTCCGCCACCGCGTGGCAGGTGCAGGACCCGAGCGCGCCGGTCACCACCAGCACCGCGCTGACCGCGTCCCCGGCCGGTCCGGTCACCGAGGGCACCGCGGTCACCCTGACCGCGACCGTCACCCCGGCGTCGGCCACCGGCACCGTGCAGTTCCGCGACGGCGCCGCCAACCTCGGCGCCGCGGTCACCGTGACCAACGGTGTCGCCACCCTGACCACCAGCGCGTTGCCCAGCGGCTCCCGGTCCCTGACCGCGGTGTTCACCGGCTCCGCGCCCAACATCACCGGCTCCACCTCGCCCGCGGTCACCTACGTGGTGCAGGCGCCGGTCGCCACCCCGACCACCACCGCGCTGGCGGTCACCCCGGGCGGCACGGCCGCGCAGTACAGCCCCGTGACCCTGAGCGCGACCGTCTCCCCGGCCGCCGCCGCGGCTCGGTGCAGTTCCAGGACAACGGCGTCAACCTGGGCAACGCGATCGCGGTGTCCAATGGCGCGGCCACGCTGACCACCTCCACCCTCGCGGTCGGCGCGCACAGCTTCACCGCGCGCTACGTCCCGGCCAACGCCGCCGCCTACGAGACCTCGGTCTCCGCCGCGGTCGCCCTCGAGGTCACCGCGTTCGCGGGCGTCACCGCGTCGCAGACCATCACCACCGAGGTCAAGGCCGGTGAGCTGCTGATCTCCGTCGCGAACCAGAACGTCGTGCTCCCCTCGCCGGTCATGGCCACCGACGGCTCGCTGCTCACCACCACGGGAGCGCTCAACCCGATCACCGTCACCGACACCCGCGCGGGCAACCCGGGCTGGACCGTCTCCGGCCAGGTCACCGACTTCGTGTCCGGCGGCAACGCGATCAACGGCGCCAACCTGGGCTGGTCCCCGAAGGTCGTCGACAAGTCCCCGGTGCAGACCATCGCCGCCGGTGCGCTCGTCGAGCCCGCCAACGCCATCGCCCCCGGCGCCACCGCGCCCGCGGGCCGGGGCCTGGCCGCCGCCCGGACCCTCGCGGTCGCCAGCGCCCTCGCGGGCAACGGCACCGCCAACCTCAGCGCCGACCTGGCGCTGAAGGTCCCCACCTCCACCCTCGCGGGCACCTACACCGCGACGCTGACCCTCACCGCCATCTGAGGTGACGCACCCGTGGTGGGGCGGGCCCAGCGCCCGCCCCACCACCCCCAGCCCCTCCGGACCACCGAGGACACCCGTGAAGCACCTCAGCCGCGTGCTCGGCCTCCTGCTGCTCGCCCTCGTCGCCCTGCCGTCCGCGCCCGCCGCCGCGCAGACCGGCCAGGCCACCTTCGGCGTGCGGCCCGCGACGGCGACCAAGCCCGACGAGCGGTCGGCCTTCACCTACAGCGCCACCCCCGGCGCGCGGATCACCGACCACGTCGCGGTGTCCAACATCTCCGCGTCGCCGCTGACCCTCAAGGTCTACGCCAGCGACGCGTTCAACACCGCCGAGGGCGGCTTCGACCTCCTGGCGGGCACCCGCGAGCCGGTCGACGTCGGCGCGTGGACCACCTTGCGCGCCACCGAGGTCACCATCCCGGGCCGCTCGGTCGAGATCGTCCCGTTCACCCTGGAGATCCCCGCCAACGCCACCCCCGGCGACCACGTCGGCGGCGTCGTGGCGTCGCTGGCCACCGAGGCCACCGGCGGCGACGGCCAGCGCGTGGCCATCGAGCAGCGCGTCGGCGCCCGGATCTACCTGCGCGTCTCCGGCCCGCTGGCGCCGTCGCTGGGCATCGAGGACCTCACCGCCGACTACTCCGGCGAGTTCTTCGGCCGCGGCCAGACCCGGGTGTCCTACACCGTCCGCAACACCGGCAACGTGCGCCTGGCCGGCGCGCAGCACGTCACCGTCAGCACGCCGTGGGGGTCGGAGTACGCCGCCGAGGGCGAGCCCGCCCTGCCGGAACTCCTGCCCGGCAACGCCTACCCGGTCACCGTCGTCGTGCCCGGCGTGCTGCCCGCGGGCTGGCTGGACGCCACCGTGCGGCTCGAGCCGGTGGCCCCGCCCGCGACCGAGCCCGGTCCGATCCCGGTCGAGGCGTCCACCTCGACCGCCGCGATCCCGTGGCTCCTGGTCGCCGTCCTGGGCGCGGCGCTGCTGCTGGTCCTGTTCCTGGTGTGGCGCCGCCGCCGTCGCGGCCGCTCGACGCCCGCCCCCGCGCCCGAGCCGACGCCGGAGGTGGCCCATGCGGCCGCGTGACGTCCTCGGCGCGGTCGCCGCGCTCGCCTTGCTGGGCGCCGCGCCCGCCGCCGCGGAGCCGATCGGCGGGCTGGTGATCACGCCGGGGGAGAGCAAGGGCGCGGTGCCCGTGCGGCTGACCACCTCCGCGGGCTGCCCTGCCCAGACGACGGGCTACTACGCCACGATGACCGGCCCCGGCCTGTCCGAGGAACTGGTCCTGGTCTCCAACGGCGACGTCGGCCTGTCCACCACCGAGCCGTTCGAGCTGCCGGTCGCGCTGACGTTCGCGGACCTCGCCAAGGACAACAACGTCGTCTTCGCGGGCCGCTACACCGTCGCAGTTCATTGCATCGACGCGTTCACCATGGACAGCCACGGCGAGTTCACCGGCCAGCTCGACTTCAAGGCGGGTGCCGCGCCCGGGTCCTACGTCGCCGCAGGCAAGGCCAAGGGCCCGCAGCAGCCGACCCGCCCGCTGGTCCCGACGCAGGACCAGCCGCCGGTCCAGGACGGCGCGCCCAGCGCGCCCGCCGCCCAGCCCGGCCCGCAGGCCGCCCCCGAGCAGGCCCCTGCCGCGCAGAACGCGCCCGACGAGGGCACGAACCCCCTCGTCTACGTCGCCATCGTGGTCGCGGCGGTCATCGCCGTCGCCGTGGGAACGACCGCCCGGAGACGGGCCACCGCACCAGCCGACGCCGAGTGACGGCGAAGACAACGGAGGAACACGCAATGCGCAAGCGCCACCTGCTCGCCGCCGCAGCGGCGGTGCTGACCGCGGCGGGAACGGCGGTCGTGCTCACCGCCACGGCGGGCCGGGCCGAACTCCCGGTCGGCACCCTAGGCACCCTCGCCGTCAGCAAGCAGTCCGGTTTGGACACCGACGCGCCCTCGTACACCACGCAGGCCCCCTGCAACCAGGGTGACGGCTACTCGCTGTTCCTCTACGGCCCCGGTGGTTTCGCGAACGGCCTCATCGCCACCACGCCGTCCGACGTCGGCCACTCGCTGGTCGCGCCGTTCTCCGCCGTGCAGACGCTGTCGTTCAAGGACGTCGCCGTCGACAACAGCACCACGATCACCGCGGGCGAGTACCGCGCCGTGCTGAACTGCGTCGACCTGTTCACCCAGGAGGTGTACGGCACGTTCTCGCGCTCGCTGTACTTCACCGACGCGACGCACTGGCAGCTCGCCAACCCGAACGAGCCCACCACGACCACGACGACGACCACCACGACCACCACGACGACGACCACCACCGAGCCGACGACCACGACGACGGATCCGACGACCACCACCACGGACCCGACGACGACCACGACCGAGCCCACCACCACCACCACCACGACCGAGCCGACGACCACCACGACTCAGCCGACCACCACCACGACTGAGCCGACCACCACCACGACCCAGCCCACGACGACGACCACCACGACGACGCAGCCGACGACCATCACCACGACCACGCAGCCCACGACCACGACGACGACCACGCAGCCCGCGGGCCACACCCTGAGCGTGAGCGCGCAGTCCGGCACCGACCTCTCCGCCCCGACCTACACCACCTCGACCGGCTGCGGCCAGGCCGCCGACGGGTACAACCTCTACGTCAAGGGCCCGGGCGGGTTCGTCAACGGCCTGCAGGGCACCGGACCCACGGACGTGAACTTCAGCAAGTCCAACTCCTTCCCGGTCACGCAGACCAACACCTTCGCCGACATCGCCAAGGACGCCGAGACCACGATCCTGCCCGGCGACTACACCGTCGAGGTCAACTGCGTGGACCTGTTCACCCAGGAGACGTCCCGGACGTTCCGCGTCGTCCTCACCTTCTCCAGCCCCACCGCGTGGGTCGTGAAGGGCGGCGCCACCACGCCGCCGACCTCCACCAGCACCACGACCACCACCCCGACCAGCACCACCTCGGGGACGACGACGACCGGCGCCACCACCTCCGGCGAGCCGACCACCACCGACGAGACCACCACCACGGCCGAGCCGTCGACCACCACGGAGCCGACCACGGACGCCCCGGTCCCCGGTGACGACGACACCCCGGCCTGGCCGACACCGGTGTCGCCATCGGCTTCGCGCTGCTCATCGGCATCGCGCTCGTCGGGTTCGGCGTGCTCGCCGTGACCGCGGGCCGCCGCCGCCGCGCCGCGGGCAGCGGCGGACCGACCGCCGTCTGATCCCCGGGTCCGGCCGCGCCCGCGCGGCCGGACCCTCCCCAACGGAAAGGAACCGCGGTGGCCGTTGTGGCACCCCAGCGGGTCGGCGCCCACCTCGCGGGCCAGATGCTGGCGATCCTCGGCGCGGTGCTGCTCTGCTTCGCCGCGCACGTGGCCGTGTTCGGGGCGATCGCCCACGAGCGCGACCAGCAGCGCGCCTACGACGCGCTGCGCACCGAGCTGGCCAACGGCACCGCCCCGGTCTCGGCGCTCGACGAGGAGGGGCGGCTGCTCGCCGCGGGCACGCCGCTCGCGGTCCTGGAGATCCCGCGCCTCGGCGTGCGCGAGGTCGTGCTGGAGGGCACGTCGGCGGGGACCACGGCGTCGGGCGTCGGGCACCTGCGCACCACGCCGATGCCCGGCCAGCGCGGCACTTCCGTCCTGTTCGGACGGAACGCGGCCTACGGGGCGCCGTTCGGGACCATCGACGAACTGCGCGCGGGCGACCGCATCACCGTCACCACCGGCCAGGGCGTGCACGAGTACAGCGTCACCGGGGTGCGCAGGGCGGGCGACGAGTACCGCCCCAAGCCCGCAGGCCTGACCCTCACCACCGCGGACGGCCCGGCGTTCCTGCCGACCGACGTGCTGCGGGTGGACGCCGCGCTCACCAGCGACCCGGTGCCCGGCGACGGGCCCGCGCCGCGCTTCGCCGTGCCCGACGAGGAGCGCGTCATGGCCGGTGACCTCACCGCGCTGGTCCCGCTCACCGTCTGGTTCCTCGCCCTGGCCGTGGTCGCCGTCGCGCTGGTCGCGCTGCGCGACCGGCTCGGCCGGGGCCGCGCGTGGGTGATCGGCGCGCCGGTCGTCATCGCGCTCGGCATGACCGCGGCCGACACCGCGGCCGCACTGCTGCCCAACCTGATGTAGGAGGACGTCCCGTGACCGCGATCGCATGCGCCGACCTGGAGGCCGAGGCCGTCTCGGCCTGGTTCGGCGAGCGGAAGGTGCTCGACCGGGTGTCGCTGGTGATGCCGCCCGGCTCGGTGACCGCGCTGATCGGCCCGTCCGGCTGCGGCAAGTCGACGTTCCTGCGCATCCTCAACCGGATGCACGAGCTGGTCCCGGGCGCGAGCCTGGCGGGCGCGGTGCGGCTGTCCGGTGTGGACATCTACGACCCGGGCCGCAAGCTCACCGACGCGCGCAAGCAGATCGGCATGGTCTTCCAGAAGCCGAACCCGTTCCCCGCGATGTCCATCCACGACAACGTGCTCGCGGGCCTGAAGCTGACCGGGGTCAAGGCGAGCCGGTCGGAGAAGGACGCGCTGGTCGAGGAGTGCCTGACCAAGGCGGGGCTGTGGCAGGAGGTCCGCGACCGGCTGCGCTCGCCCGGCGGGGCGCTCTCCGGCGGCCAGCAGCAGCGGCTGTGCATCGCCCGGTCCCTGGCCGTGCGGCCGAAGGTCCTGCTCATGGACGAGCCGTGCTCGGCGCTGGACCCGACGTCGACCCGCCGCATCGAGCAGACCATCGGCGAGCTGGCGCACGAGGTGACCATCGTGATCGTCACCCACAACATGCAGCAGGCGGCCCGGGTGTCGCAGCAGTGCGCGTTCTTCCTGGCGGAGCAGGGGACCCCGGGCGTCATCGTCGAGTCCGGCGCCACCAAGCAGATCTTCGAGGACCCGGTCGACCAGCGCACCGCGGACTACGTGCACGGGCGGTTCGGGTAGGGGAGGTGGCCGGTCCGCGAGTACACCACCGCGCAGTGCGGTGGTCGGGGGATCGACGGGCGGACCGGCCACGCGTGCGCCGCCGAGCGAGGGAGGCGGCGCGGGTCCGGAGCGGGCCAGGGGGTGGAACGTCACGGCGGCCCCTCCGAACGGGTGTGGCCGGGGAGCGCCCGCCAGCGGCGACTGGGCGTCCGGGAGCGGGCGGGGCTCCCCGGGCGGGAACCGGGGGCTCCCACACCGCAAACGCTAATTTGTAGTGCACTACATTGGCGAGTCCTTCGATTGGGTGAACCTCCTGTCGGGCCGTTTGCGGCACCCTGTTCGCAGAGCCCGACGAGGAGGTCCACTGTGGTCGCGAGCAGCCCCACCGTCCTGAAGCGGTGGATCGCGTTCGAGCTGCGCAGGCTCCGCGAGAGCGCGGGGATCAGCCGCGAGCAGGCCGCCGCGGCCGTCCACGGCAGCGTCACGAACATCGGGCACATGGAGGTGGGCCGCTCGCTGCCCGGCCCGCTCGAGCTGGAGCGCCTGCTGGAGCTGTACGGCGTCCCCGAGCGCATCGAGTTCTGGCGGGAACTGCGCCTGCGGGCGAAGAAGGGCAAGGACTGGTGGATCGGCTTCAGCGACGTCGTCCCCGACTACTTCCTGCTCTTCCTCGGACTGGAGTCGAGCGCCACTCAAATCGAGAGCTGGGACGCGCACATCGTCCCCGGTCTGTTCCAGACCCCGGACTACGCGCGGGCCGTCTTCCGCGCCCTGCGGCCGGAACTGCCCGACGCGGAGATCGACCAGCAAGTGGAACTCCGCGTAGCCCGACGGAATGAAGTGCTGAACCGAGAGTCACCCCCGCTGGTGTGGCGGGTGATCGCCGAGCCCGCGTTGCGGTGGGAGGTAGGCAGTCGGGACACGCTGCGTGCACAGCTAGGCTACCTGCTGGAACTGGCCGAACAGCCGCACGTCGAGCTGCAGGTGCTGCCCTTCTCCGCGGGGCGCACATCGGTGTCGACGGGACGTTCAGCCTGCTGACGTTCCCGGCTGAGCTGGAGAACGACGTGGGGGTGGTCTTCGCGGAGACGCGGGTGAAGGGCTACTACTACGAGGAGCCCGAGCAGATCACCCGGTACCGCAACGCGTTGTCGCGGTTGCGCGTGCAGGCGATCGGCCCCGCGGAGTCCCCGGCGCACATCCACCGGATAGTGAAGGAGTTGTGATCATGACGCATGCGGGGGTCACCGTCGATCTCCCCGCCGGGACCAGGTGGCGCAAGTCGACGTTCAGCGCCGAGAACGGCTGCGTCGAGGTGGGACCGTCCACTTCGGTCGTCGGCGTCCGGGACATGAAGCTCGGCGCCGTGAGCCCGGTCCTGGTCTTCCCCCAGCCCGCGTGGTCGGAGTTCACCGGCACGCTGCGCTGACGCGAACCGGGTGCCCCGGTCCACACGCTGCGTGGACCGGGGCACCCGTTCGTCGGACGCCCGCCGCGATGATGCCCGACCGATGCGCCGTTCGCCATCGGTAGGTTGGGCGGCATGGGGGAACGACGCGTGCCGTACGCCGACCCGGGCCGCCCGGACACCCGCGGCCCCGGCGGGTTCCTGTGGTGGCTGGTGGTGGCGCAGTGGCGGCAGACCACCGCGGGCGCGGTGCTCGGCAGCCTGTGGATGTGCGGCCTTATCCTGCCGCCCTACCTCGTCGCGCGCGCCGTGGACGACGGCATCGCCGCCCGCGACCCGGGCGCGCTGGCGGTCTGGACCGCCGCGCTGCTCGCCTCGGGCGCCGCGAACGCCGTGCTGGCGTGGATGCGCCACCGCACGATGACCCTCGTGCGCGGCGACGCCATGTACCGCACCGTGCAGGTCGTCGTCCGGCACGTCGCGCGGCTGGGCGCGGAGTTCCCGCGCAGGCTCTCGGCGGGCGAGCTGGCCAGTGTCCAGGCCACCGACGTCGTCCGCATCGCGCGGGCCATGACGCCGACCGGCCCCGGCGTCGGCGCGGTCGCCGCGTACGCGCTGACCGCGGTCATCCTGGTCGGGATCTCCTGGCTGCTCGCCGTGGTCGTCCTGCTCGGCGTCCCGGTGATGGCGCTGGCCATGGGCCCGCTGCTGAGCCGCCTGCGCGGCCGCGAGTCCGGGTACCGCGACCTGCAGGGCGGGGTCACCGCCCGGGCCGCCGACATCGCCGCGGGCCTGCGCGTGCTGCTCGGCATCGGCGGCGGGGCCGAGTTCGCCCGCCGCTACCGGGCCGAGTCGGCCGCGCTGGTCGCCGAGGGCTACCGGGTCGGCGCGATCACGAGCTGGGTGATCGCCGTCGGCGCGGGCCTGCCCGCGGTCTTCCTCGCCGCCGTCACCTGGGTCGCCGCCCGCCTGGCCGCGGCCGGGGCGATCACCGCGGGCGAGGTCGTCGCGGTGTACGGGTACGTCGCCATCCTCATCGTCCCGGTCGGCTTCCTCATCGAGGGCGCGGACGACATCGCCCGCGGCCTGGTGTCCGCCGCGCGCGTGGTCGAGGTGCTGTCGGTCCCGGTCCCCGACCGGCCCGGCACGGCCCCGGCGCCCGTGGGGGAACCGCTGGTCGACCCGTCCGGGGTGCGCGTCCGGCCGGGGGCGCTGACCGCGCTCGTCTCGACCGACCCGCGCCCGGTGGTCGACCGGCTCGCGGGCTACGCCCCCGGCGCGCTGTGGGGCGGCGTCCCCCTGGCCGAGGTCGCGGACCTGCGGCGGCGCGTGCTGCTGGCCGACGACTCGGCGTACCTGTTCCCCGGCCCGCTGCGCGCGGTGCTCGGCGGCGCGCCCGACCCGCTCCCGGCGATCCGCGCGGCGGCGGCCGAGGACGTCGTCGACGCCCTGCCCGACGGGCTCGACACCCTGGTGGAGAACCAGGGCCGCACGCTCTCCGGCGGGCAGCGCCAGCGCGTCCGGCTGGCCCGCGCCCTGCTCGCCGACCCCGACGTGCTGGTGCTGGTCGAGCCCGCGTCCGCGGTCGACGCGCACACCGAGGCCGCCATCGGCGCGGGCATCGCGGCGTACCGGGCGGGCCGCACCACCCTGCTCGCCACCACCTCCCCGCTGCTGCTCCGCCACGCCGACGCCGTCTGGTTCGACGGGGTCGAAGGCACCCACGACGACCTGCTCGCCCTGCCCGCCTACCGGGCGCTGGTGCTGCGGTGAGCGCCTTCCCGGTCGCCGACGCGGCGACGACCCGGCGCGCGATGACCGCCCTGGTCCGCGGCGAGCGCTGGGCGCTGGTCGGGGGACTCGCGCTGACCGTCGCCGCGACCGCCGCCGGGCTGGCCGCGCCCTGGCTGCTCGGCGCGATCATCGACGCGGTGGCGCGCGGCGACACCGGCGTGGTCGACGGGCTCGCCGTCGCGGTGCTCGGCTTCGCCGCGCTGCGCCTGGTCCTGACCCGGCTCGCCCGCCGCGCCGCGCACCGGATGGGGAGCGCGCCACGGCCCGGCTGCGGGAGGGGTTCGTCGACCGGGTCCTGGCGCTGCCCAGCGGCGTCGTGGAACGCGCGGGCACCGGCGACCTGGTGACCCGCTCGACGGTCGACGTCGGCGCGGTCGGCACCGCCCTGCGGGACGCCGCCCCGGACCTCGTCGTGGGCGTCGTGGAGACGGTTCTCGTGTTCGGGGCGCTGTTCCTCATCGACCCTCTGCTCGGCTCGGTCGCGGTCGCCTGCCTGCCGGTGGTGGCGCTCGGCGTGCGCTGGTACCGCAAACGCGCGCGGACCGCCTACCTCGCGCAGGGCGAGGCGACGTCCGCGGTGGCGGAGGGCATGTCCGCGACCGCCGAGGGCGCGCGCACCGTCGAGGCGTACGGCCTGGCCCGCGCCCGCACGGCCGCGACCGACCACGACGTCGACGTCGTCTACCGCGCCCGCTACCGGACGCTGGCGCTGCGGCTGCGCGTGTACCTGTGCATCGACGTCGCCCACCGCGGCGCGCACGTGCTGGTGGTCGTCGTCGGCGGGCTCATGGCGTTCCAGGGCGCGCTGACCGTCGGCGAGGTGGCGGCGGCGAGCCTGTACGCCTGGCAGCTCGCGGACCCGCTGTCCCGCCTGGCCCAATGGCTGGAGCTGGTCGAAGGCAGCGTCGCGTCGCTCGCCCGCGTCGCCGGGGTGGAGGCCGCCCCGCCGCCGGTCACCGCCGCGGAGCCCGCCGACGACCGCATCCGGCTCGCCGGGGTCCGCTTCGCCTACGTCCCCGGTCGCGACGTGCTGCACGGCATCGACCTGGACGTGCGCCCCGGAGAGCACCTCGCGCTGGTCGGGCCGTCCGGGGCGGGCAAGTCGACCGTCGGGCGGCTGATCGCCGGGATCGAACGCCCCGGCGCGGGCGAGGTGCTGCTGGGCGGAGTCCCGGTCGCCGACCTCGACCCGGTCGCCCGCGGCGGCCTGGTCGTGCTGGTCACCCAGGAGCACCACGTCTTCCGCGGCACCCTGCGCGACAACCTGGCCATCGCCGCGCCCGACGCCGACGACGCCGCGCTGCGCTCAGCGCTGTCCGCGATCGGCTGGACCGACCCGCCCGACCTCGACGCCCCGCTCGACGACCTCCCGCCCGACCGCGCCCAACTCCTCGCCATGGCCAGGGTCGTCCTGCGCGACCCGCACACGGTCATCCTCGACGAGGCAACCTCCGTGCTCGACCCGCGCACCGCCCGCGCCGCCGAGCAAGCGCTTGCGGCGGTCCTCAAAGGACGGACGGTCATCGCCATCGCGCACCGCCTGCACACCGCCCACGACGCAGACCGCGTCGCGGTCGTCGAGCACGGCCGGATCACCGAACTGGGCTCGCACACCGAGCTGCTGGCCGCGGGCGGCCTGTACGCGCGCCTCTGGCGCTCCTGGCACGGGTGATCACCAAGCGGGTCGGGCCGTCATCCCGCCGTCGACGCAGAGGTCCTGCCCGGTGATGAAAGCGGCCATCGGGGAGGCGAGGAACACGCACGCGTCGCCCACGTCGGCCGACGTCGCCAGCCTGCCCAGCGGGACAGCGGCGGTCCACCGCCGCACGCCGTCCGGCCAGTCGTCGGCCAGGCCGGGCCGGTCGACCAGCCCGGGGGAGACGGTGTTGACCCGGATGCCCGCGCGCCCGTACTCCAGGGCGGCGGCGCGGGCGTGCATGACCAGCGCGGCCTTCGAGGCGCTGTAGTGCGCGTGGCCCTCCGCGGGCGTGTGCGCCTGGATGGACGCGATGTGCGTGATGGACCCGCCGCCCGCGCGCGCCATCAGGCGGGCAGCGGCCTGGGTGCAGGCGAATGCGGACGTGAGGTTGGTGTCCACAACGGACCGCCACTCGGCCGCGGTCATGCCCTCGAGCGCCTGGTCCGGCTGGATGCCCGCGCCGTTGACGACCGCGTCGACGCGGCCCGCCCACCCGGCGGCCTCGTCGACCAGGCGGGCGCACTCCGCTTCGGCGGTCAGGTCGGCGCCGATGGCGACCGCGCGGACGCCGAGCGAGGCGACCAGGCGCTCCGCGGCGTCGCGGTCACGGTGGTAGTGCGCGACGACCGCCGCGCCCGCCTTCGCGAACCGGCGCGCGACGCCGCTCCCGACGCCGCCGCTCGCGCCGGTCACCAGGACGCTGGTGCCGCGCAGGTCGATCACCGGTCCACCTCGGGCGGCATCGCGGTGTCACCGGGGCGCGAGAGCGCGTGGATCAGCTCGGCGTACTGGGGGTAGGACAGGGCGAGCAGGTCGGGGTCGCCGCCGATGTAGTCGGTGGGCACGAAACCCGGCGCCATCGTGGTGCCGACCAGCGCCCACTTCCCGCCCGGCCGCACCCGCGCGCCCATCCACGTGCCCGCGGGCACGGTGAGCTGGACGTGCTGGCCGTCGAGGACGTCCGGGCCCAGCTCGACGACGCGGGCGTCCGCGCCGAGCATCAGCAGCTCGACCGGGTCGCCGAGGTAGCGGTGCCACACCTCGTCGACGGGCAGCCGGTGCAGGGCGGAGAACCCGTCGCCCTCGGTCAGCAGCACCAGGATCGCCGACCCCGCGGGCCTGCCCTGGCTGACCGGTCCCGCCCACGTCCGCCGGTACAGCCCGCCCTCGACGGGCAGCGGCGCCAATCCGAGTTTGGTAGCGATCTCGTCCGCGGTTGCCTCCACGGGCTCACAGTACGTGAACCGGCACCCCGGGTTGTCCGGACCTATCGAACGGGAAACGCCGTGTGCACGCGCTGGGCCAGCGCGGTCGCCTGGTCGGCGGACAGCGGGGGCCGGGGCGCGCGGGCACCGCCGTGCCAGAACAGCGCGCCGTCGCGGTCGACCTCGTCGTCGGCGTGGACGTAGAACGGGATCCGCAGGTCCGGCAGGTGCCAGTCGACCCACACCGTCGCGGCGTCCAGCACGACCGCCGTGCCGCCATCCATGGGCCGGACGGAGCAGTGGTCCACCTTCGGCGTGCACGCGGCCTCGCCGGAGGTGATCACGGGATCGGTGATCACCGAGCTGATCGCGCCGTACCCGCCGCCGCCGCGCACGAGCACGCCCGCGAGCGTGGCGTCCCCGGATTCGAGGTCGCGCGCATCGACGACGTCCAGCCCGGTCTCCTTGGCGTAGGCCACGAGCAGGTCCTTGAGCTGGGTGGACCGGGGCGTGCTGCGGGCGTCGTCCACCACCCCGGCGGGCCGGATCGGCTCGGGCTCGGCGGGCCTGGTCGGCTCGCCGGGGCGGGTCGTCGCCGCGGCCTCGCTGGTGGCGTGGTCGAGCGGCGGAGCGTCGTCCGGCATCCGGTCCGGGCCGTCGGTGATCGAGAAGCACCCGGCGGTGAGCAGCAAACCGGCTAAACCAACGAGAATCCTCACCCTGCACCCCTTGCGGCCAAGGTACCGGGATTCAGACGGTCATGACCGCCGGTCCGGCGGCGCCGAGCTCCGCGGCGACGGCCGCGTCGATGCCGGTGTCCGTGATCAGGGTGTCGATGTCGCCGAGGTCGGCGAAGCGGGCGAAGTAGTCGTTGCCGACCTTGGTGTGGTCGGCCAGCAGCACGCACCGGCGCGCGCAGGCGATCGCGGCGCGCTTGACCATCGCCTCGGCCGGGTCGGGCGTCGTCAGACCGCGCTCGACCGACAGGCCGTTGGTCGCGATGAAGGCGACCTCGACGAACGTGTCCTGCAACGCCTGCAACGCCCACGCGTCGACGGTGGCGAGGGTCTTCGCGCGCAGCCGCCCGCCGGCGAGCATCACCGTGAGGTTCGGCCTGCCCGCCATCGACAGCGCGATGTTGACCGAGTGCGTCACCACGGTCAGCTCGCGGTCGGTGGGGAGCACGTCGGCCAGCCGCGCGGTCGTGGTGCCCGCGTCGAGCAGGATCGTGCCCTCCTCGGGCAGCAGCGCGAGCGCCGCCTTGGCGATGCGCTCCTTCTCCGCGGTCATCACCGCGTCCCGGGCGGCGACGGCGGGCTCGAAGCCCAGGCGCTCCACCGGGATCGCGCCGCCGTGCACCCGGCGCAGGACGCCGTGGCGCTCCAGGACGGTCAGGTCGCGGCGGATGGTCTCGGTGGTCACGGCGAACTCGTCGGCGAGCGCGGCGACGTCCACCCGGCCGCGCGCCCGCGCGCGGTCGAGGATCACCTGCTGCCGCTCCTCGGCGTACACGGGTCGGAGCATACCCGGCGATGTTGGTTTGCGTGGGATGACTCTTGTGAACCCAACTGAACGCATGTAATCTCACTCAAACCAACGGAGGTGAGTGATGATCGTCACCGTGACGGCCAACCCGAGCGTCGACCGGACGGTCGAGGTCGAGCGGCTGGAGCGGGGCGGGCTGCACCGGGCCACCGCGGTCCACGTGCACCCGGGCGGCAAGGGCATCAACGTCGCCAGGGCGTTGGCGCGCAACGGGTCCAAGGCCCGCGCCGTCGTCCCGGCGGGCGGGGCCGAGGGCGCGCAGCTCATCTCCCTGCTGGCCGACGACGGCATCGACGTCGTCCGCGTCCCGGTACTCGGGCCGGTGCGGTGCAACATCACCGTCGTCGAGCCGGACGCGACCGTCACCAAGGTCAACGAGGCGGGCGCCCCGCTGTCGGCGGCCGAGGTGGAGCAGGTGCACGCCGCCGTCCTCGCCCACCTGGACGACGCCGCGTGGGTCGTCGCCGCCGGGAGCCTGCCGCCCGGCGTCGGCAGCGGCTTCTACGCCGACCTGATCGCCCGGGTCCGCCCGCACGGCGTCCGGGTCGCGGTGGACACCAGCGGCCCCGCCCTGCGCGCCGCGGTCGAGGCCGGGGCCGCGCTGGTCAAACCCAACCTCCCGGAACTGGCCGAGGCCGTCGGCCGCCCGCTGCCCACCCTGGGCGACGCGGTGGCCGCGGCCCGGGAGCTGCTCGCGGCGGGCGCGGGCGCGGTGCTGGCCAGCCTCGGCCCGCACGGCGCGGTCGCCGTCGGCCCCGGCTGGGAGTGCCACGCCGAGGCCGACGCCGAGCCCCGCAGCTCGGTCGGCGCGGGCGACGCGCTGCTCGCCGGCTACCTGTCCGCCGGTGGTGGACCGGACGCCCTGCGCGAGGCGGTCGCCTGGGGCTCGGCCGCGGTGTCCCTGCCCGGCAGCACCATGCCTGGTCCGGCGGACGTCCGGGCGCGCCGGGTGCACCTGCACCCGGACATCGACTGGGGTCTCCTCTCCGCTAGCGACGAAGGGTCAACGGTGACCAGTACAACGACCACAACCCAGCGGGCCCGCGCGGGCATCCAGCGCTTCGGCGGGCACCTCGCGGGCATGGTGATGCCCAACATCGGCGCGTTCATCGCGTGGGGCCTCATCACCGCGATGTTCATCCCCACCGGCTGGTTCCCCAACGCCGCCATCGCCGAGCTGGTCTCGCCGATGATCACGTTCCTGCTGCCGGTGCTGATCGGCTACACCGGCGGTCGCCTGGTGCACGGCCAGCGCGGCGCGGTCGTCGGCGCGATCGCCACCGTCGGCATCGTCGTCGGTGCCGAGATCCCGATGTTCCTCGGCGCCATGGTCATCGGCCCGCTCGCGGGCTGGCTGATGAAGCTGTGGGACGAGCGGGTCGGCGAGAAGGCCGCGCCCGGCTTCAAGATGCTCGTCGACAACTTCAGCGCGGGCATCCTCGGCGGTGTCCTCGCGGTGGCCGGGCTGTTCGCCATCGGCCCGGTCGTCGAGTCGCTGACCAAGGCGCTCGGCAGCGGCGTCCAATGGCTGCTCGACGCGCACCTGCTGCCGCTGGTGTCGGTGATCGTCGAACCGGCCAAGGTGCTGTTTCTCAACAACGCCATCAACCACGGCGTGCTGTCGCCGCTCGGCGTCACCGAGGCGCTGGCCGACGGCAAGGCCATCCACTTCCTCATCGAGACCAACCCCGGCCCCGGCCTCGGCATCCTGCTGGCCATCAGCCTCTTCGGCGCGCGGACCGCGCGGGCCACCGCGCCGGGCGCGGTCGTCATCCACTTCCTCGGCGGCATCCACGAGATCTACTTCCCGTACATCCTCGCCGCGCCCCGGCTGCTGCTGGCGGCGGTGGCGGGCGGCGCGTCCGGCGTGGCCGTGTTCGCGCTGACCGGCGCGGGGCTGACCGCGACGCCGTCGCCGGGGAGCATCATCGCCCTCATGGCCGTGACCCCGCCCGGCGGTCACCTCAGCGTCCTGGCGGGCGTGTTCACCGCGACCGCGGTGTCGTTCGCGGTGGCCGCGGCGCTGATGAAGTTCGGCCGCGACGCCCGGCGCGAGGAGCGCGAGCAGCAGGTCACCACCGGCGGCCAGGTCTAAGGAGAGACGACATGGGCATCCTCGGCAGCGACATCCGCACGGTCGTCGTGGCCTGCGACGCGGGCATGGGTAGCAGCGTCATGGTCGCCGCGCAGCTCGCGAAGCGGCTCAAGCCCTACGACGTGTCGGTCAAGCACACCCCGGTCAACGACATCCCGGCCGACGCGCAGCTGGTGCTGTGCCAGGCGGGCCTGGTCGACCGGGCGCGGGCGGGGTCCACCGCGACGGTCATCGGGTTCCACAGCTTCCTCGGCGACCCGGTGTTCGACCGCGTCGAGCGGGCCATCCGGAACGGTGAGCCCCTTGCGGACTGACCTGCTCGAGGTGCGCCTCGGCCGCACGGCCGCCGACCGCGCCGACGCCATCGACCAGACCTGCGCCGTGCTGGTCGAGATCGGCGCGGTCGGCCCCGACTACGCGCGCTTCGCCCACGAGCGGGAGGCGTCCCTGTCGACCTACATCGGTGAGGGCGTGGCGATCCCGCACGGCACCGACGCCTCCCGCTCGCACGTGCGCCGCACGGCGCTGGCCGTCCTCCAGTTCCCCGACGGCGTGGACTGGGGCGGCGACGACGTGCGGCTGTGCGTCGGCATCGCCGCCCGCGGCGACGAGCAGGTCGCCGTCCTGTCCGGCCTGGCCCGCGTGCTGATGGACCCCGACAAGGCCGCCGCGCTGCGGACGGCCCCCGATGCCGCGACGATCGTGGCGATCCTGCGAGACGAGGAGCGAGCCCAGTGAAGGTGGCGCGGTTCTACGCCCCCGGCGACCTGCGCATCGAGGACGCGCCCGACCCCGTCCCCGGTCCGGGCGACGTGAAGGTCCGGGTGCGCAACTGCTCGACGTGCGGCACCGACCTGAAGATCTTCCGGCACGGCCACCACCACATCGACCCGCCCCGGGTCATCGGCCACGAGATCGCGGGCGAGGTCGTCGAGGTCGGCGCGGACGTCACCGGGTGGTCGGTCGGCGACCGGGTCCAGGTGATCGCCGCGATCCCGTGCGGCGAGTGCCCCGACTGCCTGCGCGGCTGGCGCACCATCTGCCCCAACCAGCTCTCCATGGGCTACCACTTCGACGGCGGCTTCGCGGAGTTCATGGTCGTCCCCGACCGGGTCCTGCGGGTCGACGGGCTCAACCGCATCCCGGACGGCGTCGGTTTCGCCGAGGCGTCGGTCGCCGAGCCGCTCGCCTGCGTCCTCAATGGACAGGAGTTGGCGCGCGTCGGGGAGGGCGACGTCGTCGTGGTCGTCGGCGCGGGCCCGATCGGCTGCCTGCACGTGCGGCTGGCCCGCTCGCGCGGCGCGGAGGCGGTGTACCTGGTGGAGTTGAACCGCGGCAGGCTCGACATGGCCGCGGCCCTGGTCAAGCCGGACGCGGCGATCTGCTCCGCCGAGACCGACCCCGTCGCGCGGGTGCTGGAGCTGACGGGTGGACGCGGCGCGGACGTCGTCATCACCGCGGCTGCGGCGGGCGGGGCGCAGGAGGACGCGTTGCGGATGGCGGCCCGGCGCGGCCGGATCAGCTTCTTCGGCGGCCTCCCCAAGGACAACCCGATCATCGCCTGCGACTCGAACCTGGTGCACTACCGCGAGCTGACGATCGTCGGCGCGAACGGCTCCAGCCCCGACCACAACAAGCGCGCCTTGGAGCTGATCGCGACCGGCGCGGTCCCGGTCGACGACCTGATCACCCACCACCTGCCGCTGGACCGCGTCATGGAGGCGATCGAGGTCGTGGCGAGCGGCGCGGCCATCAAGGTCACCATCGAGCCGCCGTGCTGACCGGCACCCCCGCCAGCCCCGGGACCGCGGTCGGCCCGGTGGCCCGGCTCGCCCCGCCCCGGCGCTGCCCGCTGTCCGCCCCGCCGCGGGTCCCGATGAACTCGGCGCGGCGGTGGCGGCCCTGGAGTCCGTCGTGTCCGAACTGGAGGGACGCGCGGAGGGCTTGTCGGGGGAGTTGCGGGACATCATGGAGACCCAGGTGATGATGGCCCGCGACCCGGCCCTCGCCGCCGGTATCCGCTCGGCCGTCGACCGCGGCCTCCCCGCCGCCTGGGCGGTCCACGAAGCCTTCGGCGTGCACCTGGACGCGCTGTCGGCGATCGGCGGCTACCTGGGGGAGCGGGCGGCCGACCTGGCCGACCTCCGCGACCGCACCGTCGCCGTCCTCCTGGGCCTGCCCCGCCCCGGCCTCCCCGGGATCGCGGAGCCGTACGTCCTGGTCGCCACCGACCTCGCCCCCGCCGACACCGTCGTCCTGGACCCCGCCCGCGTCCTGGCCATCGTCACGGAGAAGGGCGGCCCCACCAGCCACACCGCGATCGTCGCCCGAGCCCTGGGCATCCCCGCAGTGGTGTCCTGCCCCAGCGCCGCCGACCTCCCCGACGGCACCCGCGTGATCGTCGACGGCACCGCGGGCTCCATCGAGGTCGACCCCTCTGACGAGGTGGTCACCGCCGCCCGCGACGCTGCCGAAGCCCGGGCCCGCGCCTTGGCCGCCCACACCGGCCCCGGCCGCACCGCCGACGGCCACCCCGTGGCCCTGCTCCTGAACGTCGGCAGCGGAGACCCGGGCGGCTCCATCGACGCGGAAGGCATCGGCCTCTTCCGCACCGAGTTCCTGTTCCTGGACCGCACCACCGCCCCCACCTTCGACGAACAACGCACCGCGTACGCCAACGTCTTCGCCCACTACCCAGGCCGCCCGGTAACCATCCGCACCCTCGACGCAGGCGCCGACAAGCCCTTGCGCTTCGCAACCCACCCCGACGAACCCAACCCCGCCCTGGGCATCCGCGGCTACCGCACCACCCGCCACCACCCAGACCTCCTCACAACCCAACTGTCCGCCATCGCCAGCGCCGCTGCAGCCCACACCGCCGACGTCCGAGTCATGGCCCCCATGATCGCCACCCCCACCGAAGCCGCCACCTTCGCCGACGCCGCCCGATCCGCAGGCATCCCCTCGGTAGGCGTCATGATCGAGATCCCCGCAGCGGCCCTCCGCGCCGAAGCCATCCTCGCCGAGGTCGACTTCGTCAGCATCGGCACCAACGACCTGTCCCAGTACACCTTCGCCGCCGACCGCCAACTAGGAGACCTCGCAGACCTCCTAGACCCCCACCAACCAGCCCTACTGACCCTGATCGCCATGGTCGCCAAAGCAGGCGCCTCCGCAGGCAAACCAGTAGGCGTCTGCGGCGAAGCAGCCGCCGACCCCACCCTCGCCCGCATCTTCACCGGCCTGGGCGTAACCAGCCTCTCCATGTCCGCCCCCGCCATCCCCACCATCCGAGCCGCCCTCCACACCACCACCCACGCCGAATGCGTAGCCCTGGCCCACCGCGCCCTGACCTGAAGGACCCCCGATGCCCACCACCCGCGTCACCATCGGCTCCCCGGTAGGCCTCCACGCCCGCCCCGCCCGCCTCCTGGTCGAAGCCGCCACCAAACTCCCCATCCCCCTCCGCATAGGCCGCACCGAAGCCGACGCAGTAGACGCCCGCAGCATCCTCGCGGTCATGTCCCTAGGCGTCTCCGGCGGCGAGGAGGTAGTCCTGGTCGCAGAAGGCGAAGGCGCCGAACCAGCTCTGGCGGAGATCGCCGCGCTGCTGTCCTCCGCGGCCTAACCGGTATCCCGCTGCCCGTGCAGCCCCACCAAGTCCTCCCGAGCCCGCGCCACCCGCGACCGCACCGTCCCAATCGGACACCCGCACACCTCTGACGCCTCCGCGTACGACAACCCCAACACCTGCGTCAGCAGCAACGCCTCACGCCGCTCCGGGGCCAACCCCGCGAGGAGCTGCCCCACCTCCACCACCTGCTCAAACCCAGCCCCCGAACCCGAACCGAGTCCGCAGCCTCCACATAGTCCACCGCGTACGCCACCCGAGGCCGCGACGAACGCGCCCGCAAATGATCAATCACCGTCCGACGCGCGATGGACAACAACCACGTCCGCGCCGTAGACCGCCCAGCGAACCCCGGCAGACTCCGCAGCGCCCGCAGGTACACCTCCTGCGTCAGATCATCCGCCAACCGCGGCTCCGAAAGATGCGCCACCATCCGCCACACATCGCGCTGGGTCGACGCGACAAAACGGGACAGCGCCGCGCGGTCGCCCGCGCCCCGGCCAAGGCCCAGGCGGTCACCTGGTCATCGCTCGCCACGGCCGCGAGGCTAGCGGGGAACCCAAGGGGAGGCTGAGAACACGCCGCCGAACGGACGCCGAGGGTCAGCGATCGGCGGTACTTAGTGACTTCTTCACCAAACGCTCCGCATACTGTGCGCGATCACCCGTTCACAGGAGGTCGAGAGTGTCCCCTGCCTTACGCCTTCCCCTGTTGACCGCCTCCGTCCTCGCCGCCGGAGTCCTGTTCGCCCCCACCACCGCCGCCGCCCCCGGACCCGAAGCCGCCGTCGCGGCGAAGATGCCGCAGCACGCCAAGAAGAAGATCACCGTCACCCGCGCCGACGGCGACTGGGCGTTCGGCACCGCCGTCGCGCTCGGCGTCCCCGGGACCGACAAGATGCCCGACGGCTGGCTGTTCCTCGCCCAGCGCGACGGCAAGACCTGGCGGGTCGCCCTCGACGGCCAGCCCGAGTTCGCCGACCTCGCCGCGGCCTCACCGCTGGTCAACCACGAGGAGAAGCCCTCTTCGCCCAGCAGAACGGCATCCAGGCCGCGGGCGACTTCCGCACCGGCATGGCCCTGCCGTGGACCACCGGCCAGACCTGGGGCATGCCCGGCGGCCCGCACGGCTGGTCCGGCACCCCGCCCCCTGGAGTTCCCTCGACCTCGCGGGCGGCGACCAACGCGTCCGCGCCGCCCGCGGCGGCACCGCCTACACGATGTGCAAAGGCTGGATCCGCGTCATCCACGACCGCGGCTACGCCACCGACTACTACCACCTCTGGAACAACATCAACGTCAACGGCGCCGCGGTCGCCGCGGGCGCGTACCTCGGTGACACCGGCACCGACGTCACCTGCGGCGGCGCCGCCTCGGGCCGCCACGTCCACTTCGCCCTGCGCCAGAACAGCGCCTACGTCGGCATCGCCGGGCACAACGTCGGCAAGTGGGTCCCGGAGAACGGCGGCGCCGCCTACCAAGGCTCCGCGCTGCACGGCAGCGCCCGCGTCTACGCGGGCGGCTCGCTCTACAACTACGGTGCCCTCGGCTTCAACCAGGGCGTGGTCGACGCCAACGGCGGCGGCACGGTGAACAAGCGCTCCGGCCCCGGCACCGGGTACGGCATCGTCGGCTCCGTCGCCGACGGCGCGACCGTCACCGTCTCCTGCTCCTCCAACGGCACCACCCACACCGGCCGCTACGGCTCCACCAGCCTGTGGAACCGGCTCAGCGACGGCACGTGGATCAGCGACGCGTTCCTCTGGACCGGTGTGAACGGGCCGATCTCGGGGTACTGCTGACCCAGCGGCGGGCCCGGCGCGCGGTCGGGCCCGCCCACCCTCAGCCCAGCGTCCCCGTGGCGAGCAGCCCGCCGTCCACCCGCACGGTCTCACCGGTGATCCACGCCGCCTGGTCCGACGCGAGGAACGCCACGAGCGACGCGACGTCCTCGGGCGTGCCGAGCCGCTTCATCGGGTACGCCGCCGACGCCTGCTCCTCGCCCTCGGCGTACAGCGCCTCCGCGAACCGCGTCTTGACCACGCCCGGCGCGACCGCGTTGACCCGGACCTTCGGCCCGAGCTGCCACGCCAGCTCCTCGGTCAGCCGGATCAGCGCCGCCTTCGACGCCCCGTACGCCGCGATCACCCCCGTCGACCGCAGCCCCGCGACCGACGCGATGTTGATGATCGACCCGCCGTGCTCGCCCATCCACGCCTTCACCGCGAGCTGCACGTAGCCCAGCGCGGCGACGACGTTGGTGTCGAAGATCTTGCGGACGCCGTCGAGGTCCACGTCGACCAGCGCCCCGTACACCGGGTTGATGCCGGTGTTGTTGACCAGCACGTCGAGGCTGCCGAACTCGGCCATCGTCCGCTCGACGACCTCCGCGCGGTCGGCGTCGCGGCCGGTGTTCGCGGGCACGGTCAGCACGCGGGCGCTGCGCACCGCCGAGCGGATCTGGGCGGCGGCGGCCTCCAGGGCCTCGGGCTTGCGCGCGGACAGGGTGACGGCGGCGCCGCCGCGGGCCAGCTCGGTCGCGATGGCCAGGCCGATGCCCCGGCTGGCCCCGGTGACCAGCGCGGTCTTCCCGGTGTACTCGGCAGTAGTCATGCCCGGCACTGTAGCTAAGCGAGCGCTTAGTCCGCGAGGGTGGAAAACCACCTCGCCCGCCCCGGCTACACTCGGCTCGTGGTCATCACCGACTGATCGGCAGGTCCCGCCCGCTGGCCGTTGCCCGTGGGCCGCTGACCCCTGCCCGGATCGACCACCCAATCCCGGAGAGAATCCACGTGATCACCGCCACTGACCTGGAACTGCGCGCGGGCTCGCGCATCCTGCTCGCCGACGCCGCGCTCCGCGTCCAGCCGGGCGACCGCATCGGCCTCGTCGGCCGCAACGGCGCGGGCAAGACCACGACGCTGCGCGTGCTAGCGGGCGAGGGCGAGCCCTACGGCGGCAGCGTCCGCCGCACCGGCGAGCTGGGCTACCTGCCGCAGGACCCGCGCGAGGGCGACCTGTCGGTCACCGCGAAGGACCGGGTGCTCTCCGCGCGCGGCCTCGACGAGCTGGCCAGGGAGATGGAGAAGGCGCAGTCGGCGATGGCCGAGCTGGCCGACGACGCCGCCCGCGAGCGCGCCGTCCGCAAGTACGGGCGCATGGAGGAGCGGTTCTCCGCGCTCGGCGGGTACGCCGCCGAGAGCGAGGCCGCCCGCATCTGCGCCAACCTCGGCCTCGCCGACCGCATCCTGGCCCAGCCGCTGCGCACCCTCTCCGGCGGCCAGCGCCGCCGCGTCGAGCTGGCCCGCATCCTGTTCGCCGCGTCCGAGGCGGGCGCGGGCGGCGGCTCCGGCACGATCCTGCTGCTCGACGAGCCCACCAACCACCTCGACGCGGACTCGATCGGCTGGCTGCGCGGGTTCCTCAAGCAGCACAACGGCGGCCTCGTGGTGATCAGCCACGACGTCGAGCTGCTCGGCGACGTGGTCAACAAGGTCTGGTTCCTCGACGCCACCCGCGGCGAGGTCGACCTCTACAACATGGGCTGGCAGCGCTACCTCGACGCGCGCGCCGCCGACGAGAAGCGCCGCCGCCGCGAGCGCGCCAACGCCGAGAAGAAGGCCGGGGCGCTCATGGCCCAGGCCGACAAGATGCGCGCCAAGGCCACCAAGGCGGTCGCCGCGCAGAACATGATCAAGCGCGCCGAGAAGCTGGTCGCGGGCCTCGACGAGGTCCGCCAGGCCGACAAGGTCGCCAAGATCCGCTTCCCGGAGCCCGCGCCCTGCGGCAAGACCCCGCTCACCGCGGAGGGCCTCAGCAAGTCGTACGGGTCGCTGGAGGTCTTCACCGGCGTCGACCTGGCGATCGACCGCGGCTCCCGGGTGGTCATCCTCGGCCTCAACGGCGCGGGCAAGACCACGCTGCTGCGGCTCATGGGCGGCATGGAGAAGGCCGACTCCGGCAGCGTCGTCCCCGGCCACGGCCTGCGGATCGGCTACTACGCCCAGGAGCACGAGACCCTCGACCACGCGGCGAGCGTCTGGGAGAACGTCCGGCACGCCGCGCCCGACGCCCCCGAGCAGCAACTCCGGTCGCTGCTGGGCACGTTCCTGTTCCAGGGCGAGCAGCTCGACCAGCCCGCGGGCACGCTGTCCGGCGGCGAGAAAACCCGCCTCGCGCTGGCCGGGCTGGTCTCCAGCGCGGCCAACGTCCTGCTCCTCGACGAGCCCACCAACAACCTCGACCCCGCCAGCCGCGAGCAGGTCTTGGACGCCCTGCGCCGGTACACCGGGGCCGTCGTGCTGGTCACCCACGACCCCGGAGCGGTGGAAGCACTCCAACCCGAGCGGGTGATCCTGTTGCCCGACGGCAGCGAGGACCACTGGTCCCCGGACTACCTCGAACTCGTGCAACTTGCGTGAAAATCGCCGTTTTCCTGGGGATCGACAATAGGTGGATCACGCACCGTCTCCGCTTCGGTATCGGGCGTGATCACCGGGTTAGACACGTTTTCGCCATCTCGTCTGGCATTCCGCGCCACCGTGTTCGATCATTGCGGCGGTAGGGGTCATCCGTGGCCCCCACCACTCGCGACGGAAGGCGGACAACGTGGCTGACCTCAAGAAAGGCGCGCGGATCACCGGCGCCATGCGCGACAAGCTGGCCACCGACTTGAAGAAGAAGTACGAGAAGGGCGCGAGCATCCGCGCCCTCGCGGAAAGCACCGGGCGGTCCTATGGATTCGTGCACCGCGTGCTCTCCGAGTCGGGTGTGACCCTGCGGGGCCGGGGCGGGGCCACCCGGACCAAGAAGAAGTAGCCCGCAGGGCTGACGCGGCGGTTCCGGTGCGGTGCCGGCATCGGAATCCGCTGCGGAAACCGGTTCGATCACCGAATCGGTGTCGGAATCCACGACCCAATCCCGCATGATCGACTCCGGTCCCCGCCGCCGAGCCGGGACCGGCCTCCCCGACGCCCCGAGCCCCTCCGTGACCGGGCGGTGACCCGCCGCGCCCGTGGGATGATCCCGGGCGGCCCCGGCGTTGCACCCCGGTCGGGGTGAGGAGGGTCGGCCGGTGGACAACGCGCGCAGTTTCCTGCGCGGCTCGATGCGGGCCGCGGAGACGCCGAGGGCTCTGCGGAACGGGACGCTGCGGCGCGTCTGGGCGTTCAGCCGCGAGCACCGCGGCCGCTTGGTCGCGTTCCTCGCGCTGACCGTGCTGTCGGCGGTGCTGACGGTGAGCACGCCGCTGCTCGCGGGCCGCGTCGTGGACGAGATCGTGGCGGGGTCGTCGGCGTCGACCGTGGTGTGGCTGGCGGTCGCCATCGCCGGTCTCGCCGTGCTGGCCGCTGCCCTGGGCGTGGCCGAGCGCTGGCAGTCCGCGCGGATCGGCGAGGGCCTGATCTACGACCTCCGCCGCGCGGTGTTCGAGCACGTCCAGCGCATGCCGGTCGCGTTCTTCACCCGCACCCGCACGGGCGCCCTGGTCAGCAGGCTCAACAACGACGTCCTCGGCGCGCAGCGCGCGTTCACCTCGACGCTGGCGGGCCTGGTCACCAACGTGATCCAGCTGGTGCTGTCCCTCGGCGTGATGATGACCCTGTCCTGGCAGGTGACCGCGCTCGCCCTGGTCCTGCTGCCGGTCTTCGTCCTGCCCGCGCGCCGCATGGGCCGCCGCATGGCCGACCTCCAGCGCGAGGCCGCGGGCCTGACCGCGGCGATGCACACCCAGATGACCGAGCGCTTCTCCGCGCCCGGCGCGACCTTGGTGAAGCTCTTCGGCCGCCCGTCCGCGGAGTCGGCGGAGTTCTCGGCCCGCGCGGGCCGCGTCCGCGACATCGGCGTCCGCACCGCAATGGCCACCCGCTGGTTCATGACCGGCTTGCAGTTGGTCTCCGCCCTGGCGCAAGCCCTGGTCTACGGCCTCGGCGGCTACCTGGCGCTGCGCGGCGAGCTGGCCCCCGGCACGGTCGTGGCGCTCGCTCTGCTGCTCACCCGCCTCTACACCCCGCTGACGTCGCTTGCCAACGCCCGCGTGGACATGATGACCGCGCTGGTGTCGTTCGAGCGCGTGTTCGAGGTCCTGGACCTGCGCCCGCTGATCGAGCCCGGCACGCGCGCGTTGCCCGCGGGCCCGGTATCGGTGGAGTTCGCCGATGTCCGGTTCGGCTACCCGTCGGCGGACAAGGTGTCGCTCGCGTCGCTGGAGGAGGTCGCTGTCCTCGACCGGCGGGGTGGCGTCGAGGTGCTGCACGGCGTGTCGTTCACGGCGGCGCCGGGCGAGATGGTGGCGCTGGTTGGCTCGTCGGGTGCCGGCAAGTCGACCATCGCGAGCCTGGTGCCCCGCCTTTACGACGTCGAGTCCGGGTCGGTGCGCCTGTCCGGAGTGGACGTCCGCGACCTGACCTTCGACGCGTTGCGGGAGGCCGTCGGCGTGGTCACCCAGGACGGCCACCTTTTCCACGACACGATCCGCGCCAACCTGGCCTACGCGGCTCCCGGGGCTTCCACGGACGACCTGTGGGCGGCCCTGCGCGCCGCCCGCCTGGACGCACTGGTCGAGTCCCTGCCGGACGGCCTGGACACGGTGGTCGGCGAGCGCGGCTACCGGCTGTCGGGCGGCGAACGCCAGCGCTTGACCATCGCCCGCCTGCTGCTCGCCCGCCCCCACGTGGTCATCCTCGACGAGGCCACGGCGCACCTGGACTCGTCATCCGAAGCCGCCGTCCAGGCCGCCCTCGCCGAAGCCCTCCGAGGCCGCACGGCCTTGGTGATCGCCCACCGCCTGTCGACCATCCGCGCCGCCGACAAGATCCTGGTCGTGGAAGACGGCCAGATCGCCGAGCAGGGAACGCACGAGGAGCTGCTGGCAGCGGACGGCCGGTACGCGGAGCTGTACAGGACCCAGTTCGCCGAGGACGCGGCGGCTTAGCGCAGCCCGGTCCTGAGGGCGTCCCAAGCGGGGGCGGGAAGGACGAGGACCGGCCCGTCGGGGTTCTTCGTGTCCCGGATGCCGACCTTGGCTCCGCTGAGGGCGATGGCGACGCAGGCTTGGTTGCCGTTGCTCCGGCTGCTCTTGCGCCAGGCGGTGAACCGGGGTGCCATCGTCGACTCCTTACGCCAGGGACTCGCCGATCTCGCTGATCCGGCGCACCGACTCCGCCGGGTCGAGCGCGAGCTTCCGCACATGATCAAAGGCCAGTGTATAGGCGGATAGCTCGTCTTCGTCCTCGTAGTAGGTGCCGTCCTGCAGGGCCTCCACGTACGCCGCGCCCGCGCAGCCCTCCGTGAAGTCGATGAGGTGGTACGACGCGCCGATCCCGGGGAAGGCGCCCACCGACAGCGGCAGGAGTTGGATCGTGATGTTGGGCGCCTCCGAGCGCTCGACCAGGTGCTCGAGCTGCCGCCGCATGACTGCGTTGCCACCGATCGGCACTGTCATCGTGGGCTCGTACAGGATCGTGTGCAGCTTCAGCGGTTCCGGCGCGTCCAGGCGGGCTTGGCGCTGCTGCCGCAACTGCCGCCGCTGGGCGAGCACCTCCTCGGCCGCACCGGGATCCCAGGCGCGGACCAGCGCCTCCGCGTACTCGGCGGTCTGGAGCAGACCGGTGATCAGGGTGGACTCCACGGTGCGCACCTGGACCGCTTCGGCCTCGTCCTCGACGAAGTCCTTGAACTCGCCGCGCAGGCTCTCCGGGCCGTAGGGACCCCACAGGTCGTGGCCCGTGCTGCTCACGCGAGCGATCTGCACCAGGCGGTCCCGCTCGGCGTCGTCCACGCCGAGGATCGTGGCCAGGGCGATGATCTCCGCCGGGCCGACCCCGCTCTCGGCCCGCTCGATCCGGCTGAGCTTGGACTCGGACCACCGCAGTTGGCTGCCGACCTGGTCGAGGGTCCTGCCCCGGTCGATCCGCCACGCCCGGAGCTTGCGGGCGATCCGGCGTTGGCGAACGGTCGTCGCGGACTTGGGAGGCATGGCCCGCATCCTTTCCTATGCCCGCAGCCGAATGGCCCGGTTCGGAGGGGAGTACGCCATCGGGTGAACTGGAAGATCAAGAGAGGTCCACAAGGTTGTGATTGTGCAACCCTTGCATCGTTCTGCCACTTCGGCGAAAGCAGGGGACATGACTTCCACCGGTCTGACCGTCGACACCTGGGCGACCCTCGACGAACACTGCCCCATGACCTACGACATCGACATCACCGTCGCCCGGCTCCAGCTCGGCGACCCCGCCGCCCCGCTGACCATCACCGTCGACCGCGCGGGCCTCGACAAGCTCGAAACCCTTGTCCGCGAAGCGAAAGCCGCCCTCGACTAGATCCAGCCCTCTTCCCACGCCACCCGCGCCGCGTCGTGCCGCGACGACACGCCCAGCTTCGCCATCGCGGACGACAGGTAGTTCCGGACCGTCCCGTTGGCCAGGTTCACCGCCGCCGCGACGTCCTGCACCGACCCGCCCCGGCGGGTGTGCCGGAGGACGTCCAACTCCCGTGACGTCAGCGGGCACGCATCCTCGGTCAACGCGCTCGCGGCGATGTCGGAGTCCACGTACCGGCCGCCCGCGTGGACATCCCGCAAGATCGCGGCCAACCGCGACGCGGGGGTCGTCTTCGGGACGAAGCCTCGAACACCTGCGGCCAGGGCGCGCTTCAACACCCCGGGCCGGGCGTGGCGGGTCACCAGGACCACCGGGATCGACCGGTCGATCGCCGCGGTCACGTCGACGCCGTCGCGGCCCGGCATCTCCAGGTCCAGCACCGCGATGTCCGGCCGGTGCTCGGCGACCGCCGCGACCGCCGCGTCGCCGTCGCGGGCCTGGGCGACGACGGTGATGTCGCCCTCCAGCTCCAACAACGCCGCCAGCGCGCCCCGGATGAGGTCTTCGTCGTCGGCGAGCACGACCCGGATCACGGGGCCACCGCCTCACCGGTGAGCTGGAACCGGGCGCCGTCGCGGGTCGCCTGGAGGGCTCCGCCGACGGTGGCGAAGCGCTCGCGGAGGCCGTCGAGGCCGCTGCCGTCGGCGCGGGGCTCGCGGTCGGGGTCGACGCCGTCGTTGGACAGGGTCACGCGGGTGCGCCTGCCGTCGACGGCGACCGACACGGTGCACGTGTCGGCGGCGCTGTGGCGCAGGACGTTGGTCGTGCCCTCGCGGACCAGCGCGCCGAACAGGGTTTGCAGCGGCGGCGGGACCGCGGCGGGGTCGCCGTCGACCGCGGCGTCGATGCCCGCGGCGCGCAGGACTTGGACCGCGTTGCCGATCTCGGTGGCGAGGTCGCTGCGCCGGTAGCCGCGGACGACGTCGCGGGTTTCGCGCAGCGCTGTGCGGGCGAGGTCGCCGACCTCGGCGGCGTGGGTGCGGGCGGCGGCGTCGTCGTGGCCGATGAGGCGTTCCGCCAATTCCGCCTTGAGGGCGATCGCCTGGAGGTGGTGGCCCTGGATGTCGTGCAGGTCCGAGGCGAACCGCAGCCGCTCCCGCGCGACCGCCAGTTCCGCGCCGAGCTGCCTGCCGCGGTCGATCTCCACGACCACCTCCCACAGCCACACCTGCAGCACGTTGCTGCCCGCGAAGATCGCCGTGATCAGCAGCACGAGCAGCGGACCGCCCTCCGGCGGCGGCGGGTCCGCCACCGACGACACGAGCAGGCTGACCCCGGCCAACCCCAGTGATCCGCCCCAGATGACCGCCGACCGCGCCCGCCCGCGCCGCACCGCCGCGATCCCCGCGATGGCCATCGCGGGCAGCGTCGCCCACGGCGGCTCGAACCCCGAGTACCACCACGCCGCGCCGCTGGCGGCGATCGCGGCGACCGCGTCCCAGCGGCCGGTGCGTGCGGTGCCGAGACCGGGCATCGCGGACAGGGTCAGCCGGACGTAGAGCAGCGCCACGACGGCGGTCGCGGGCGCGAAGACGAGCCAGTCGACCGCCGTGCCCCGGCCGACCAGGATGAGCGCGGACATCATCCCGACCGCGACGGCCGCCGCGAGCGTCGTCAGCCACACGTACCGGCGCACCTGCGCCAGCGGTTCGCCCCTCACCGGCACAACGTAGCCCGCGCCCTCGGCGATCTGACAAATGTCACGCGCGGCCGTGGGATCGGCCCACCGGTTCCTGACACGCCGTCCTACCGCGACGATCAACACCGCGCGACGCTTGCCGCATGACGATCCCAGCCATCGAAGCGGTCGGCCTGCGCTGCCGCTACGGCGACTTCGACGCGGTCCGCGGCGTGGACATCGCCGTCGGGGAGGGCGAGCTGTTCGCGCTGCTCGGCACCAACGGCGCGGGCAAGACCACCACCGTCGAGGTCCTCGCGGGCCAGCGCGCCGCGGACGGGGAGAGGTCCGCGTCCTCGGCATGGACCCGCGCGCCGACCGCGCGCGGCTGCGCCCCGGATGGGCACCCTGCCGCAGGAGGCGGGCTTCCCCGCCGACCTCACCGCCCGCGAAGCCCTCCGCCTCTGGCACGCCCTGAGCACCCGCCCCATGCCGGTCGACGACGCCCTGGAGCGGGTCGACCTCGCGCACCGCGCCGATGTCCGCCTGCGCGCCCTGTCCGGCGGCGAGCGCCGCAGGCTCGACCTCGCGATGGCCCTGCTCAACCGCCCCGAGGTCCTGTTCCTCGACGAGCCCACCACCGGCCTGGACCCGGAATCCCGCCTGCGCGCGTGGGAGATCGTCCACGAGCTGCTCGCCGAGGGCGTCACGGTCCTGCTCACCACGCACTACCTGGAGGAGGCCGAGCACCTCGCGCACCGCCTGGCGATCATGCACGAGGGCCGCATCGCCGTGACCGGCTCGCTGGTCGACGTCCTCGAGCGCGAGACCGCCCGCATCACCTTCGTCCGCCCCGAGTCCCTCACCCCCGCCGACTTCCCACCCCTGCGCGGCGACCTCGATCCCGCCGCGTTCGCCGCCGGGCAGGTCGAGATCCGCACCCCCGCCCTCCAGGACGACCTGACCGCGGTCCTCACGTGGGCGTCGACCCGCGGCTTGCGCCTGGCCAAACTCCGCGCCCACCACGCGTCCCTCGCGGACGTGTTCCACGGCGTCCGCGACCGGTTGGAGGTCCCCGCGTGAACCGCGCCCTCGCCCTCTCCCGCTTCGAGGCGATCCTGCTGCTCCGCAACCGCACCGCCGCGGGCATGGCCCTGGCAATGCCCCTCGTCTTCGGCGCGCTCTTCGCCATCTCCAAGCCCAGCGAGGACTGGACGGTGGGCCTGACCCTCCAGTTGGTCGGCGCCCTGGGCCTCTCGGTCTACGTGACCTCGACGATCGTCCTCACCGCCCGCCGCCAGGACCTCACCCTCAAACGCCTCCGCGGCGGCGAGTCCACCGACAACGAGATCCTCGCGGGCACCCTCGCCCCACTGGCCGCGGTCGGCTTGGTCCAAGGCGTCCTCATGACCGCCATCGCCCTGATCGCGGGCGCCCCCGCCCCCGCCAACCCCGCGGCCCTGCTCTTGGCCATCGCCGCAGGCATCTCCACGGGCATCTCCGCAGGCCTGCTCACCGCGGCGATCACCTCAACCCCGGAAACCGCCCAGTTCACCACCGGCCCGTACTTCTTCGCCACGTTCGCAGGCGCCCTCTGGACCATCGCCACCCCGGCCGCCGAGGTCCAACCCTGGCACCTGGCCGCCCCCGGCGGCGCGATGGCGGAACTGGCCCGCCACGGCCTCACCGCCCCCGCCGACGCCCGTCCACTCTGGTGGGCCGTCTTCGCCGCCCTGGCCTGGACCTCGGGCGCGTGGGCCCTCGGCACCCGCGTCTTCCGATGGGACCGCCGCTAGCTCACTCAGATGATGTCACCATCCAAATGATGGCATCATCCAGATGTTCACATCATCTGGATGATGTGAACATATGATCACATCATCTGAGTGCTGCCCCTGCTTGTGAAGCTCGCCGCTCTGGCGGCACGCCGCGCCAAGGGAACTTCGCTGGCCTGGCGACGCGCCTCGGCGAAGGGAAGTTCACCGGTCTGGCGACGCTCCGCGGCCAAGGGAACTTCACCGCGGTTTCGCTGAGCAACGCAGGCGGGGTGCCCGGCCCGCTTTCTTGACTTCCAATCAAGAGAAACCTAGCCTTCGCGGCAGTAGCTCTTGATTGCAAGTCAAGAGCGGCAGGCGAGCTGGGCAAGGTGGGCGATGGAGACTTCGGCGGAGAAGGACAGCCACACCGCGTCGGTGCGGCGGGACGTGTGGTTCGAGTCCGGGGGCGTGCGGTGCGCGGCGTGGCTGTACGTGCCCGCGGCGGAGGGCGGGCCCCGGCCGTTGGTTGTCATGGCGCACGGGTTGGGTGCCGTGCGGGAGTGGCGGCTGGACGCGTTCGCGGAGCGGTTCGCCGCGCAGGGGTGGGTCGTCCTGGTGTTCGACTACCGGTACCTGGGCGACAGCGAGGATCTCCCCGTCAGTTGCTCGACATCGGCGACCAGCTCGACGACTGGCGGGCGGCACTGGCCTACGGCCGGTCCCTGCCGGAGGTCGACCCGGACCGGATCGCGTTGTGGGGGACCTCCTTCGGCGGCGGGCACGCGCTGCGGATCGCGAGCGAGGACCACGGGGTGGCCGCCGTGGTGGCCCAGTGCCCGTTCACCGACGGTCCGGCGTCGTTGATCTCCCGGTTCCGGTCCAGCCCGGTGAGCATGCTCGGGCTGTTCATCGCCGCTCTGCTCGATGTCGTCGGGTCGGTGTTCGGTGCGAAGCCGGTGCTGGCTCCGGTGGTCGGGGTGTGGTGGATGCCCGCCTTCCTGGTGTCGCCGACCGCGATCGCCGCGGCGTCCAAGCTGATGCCCGCGGGATCTCGGCTCTCGCCCCGCACCGCCGGGGTCCTCGCCCGGATCCCAGCCGCGGGCAAGGGACTGTCTCCGACCGTCGTGGCGGACGGGCCGCCGTTCCGCCCCGGCGACACCGCCGTCGGCCGCGACACGATCTGGGGCGTCATGAAGGGCTCGGACGGTCGCGGCGACAGCGCCAACGCGATCGCCGCCCGACTCGCGTTGCGGTTGCCGCTGTACCGGCCGGGCAAGGACCTCCGCAAGATCACCGCGCCGACCCTGGTGTGCGTGTGCGACGACGACCGCGCCGCCCCCGCGCGCACCACGGCCCGCCTCGCGGCCGGGCAGGACCACGTCCAGGTCAACCACTACGACGGCGACCACTTCGACATCTACGTCGGCGACCTGTTCGAGCGTGCCGTCGCCGACCAGCTCCAGTTCCTCGCCGCCCGTTTCACGGCCGCCGCGGACCGCTAGCCGACCCGCCCGATCACCCCGGGTCGGGGAACTCGGCGCGGCGGCGATGCCGCGAGCACTGCGCACCAACGCCTCAACGACGGCGCGATCGGCCGCAGCGTCGCCCGCGTGCGTCAGCATCCCTTCGACGACGAACACCCCGATCCGGGTCATCGCGTCCTGCTCGCCCTCCGGCACGCCCAGCGCGGCCAGGTGCCACCGCAGGATCGTCTCCACCTGCCCGTGAAAGCCTTCGTGCCACACCCGCAGCGACTCCGAAGCCGCGACCCTGGCGTGCACCGTCGTGATCAGCCGATCGACCCGCCGCAACTCGGTGACCGCCCACAACAACTGCTCGACCGGCGGTTCGCCCGAACGTTCCACCACACCGGCCAGGAACTGCGCGAACAGCGCGTCCAGAACGGCGACCAGCACCTCGTCCTTGTCCTTGAAGTACCAGTAGACGGTGTTGGAGGTGACCCCCGCCTCCCGCCCGATCCGCGCCACCGTCGTGGGGTCGTAGCCCTCCTCCACGAACAACCGGGTGGCCGCGGCGACGATCTCACCGCGCTTCTCCTCCCGGTCCTGCGGGCGTCGGTTACGCGGCATCCCCCACCTGGCCAAATCGGTCACGCTGGAACCCCACTGTAAGGGACACAGCGCCACAGGTGATCTCGACCCGCACCGCCGCAAAGGACAGCCTGGACGGCCCGGATGGTCGCATCATCTGGATGGTCGCATCATCTGGATGGTCGCATCATCTGGATGGTCGCATCATCTGGATGGTCGCATCATCTGGATGGTCGCATCATCTGGATGGTCGCATCATCTGGATGGTGAGATCATATGATCGTATCATCTGGATGATGTCATCATCTGGGTGCTAGTCGGCGAGGCGGTGGACCACGATCACCCCGCCGTACGCGGGCTGGTCCACCCGCTCGTGGTCGGTCGCGGTGTACTCGTCGAGCAGGTCGCGGATGCGCTGGTCCAGGGCGGCGGCGTCGTCGGGGGACAGGTGCAGGGCGAAGCGGGTGAACGTCCGCACCGACTCCGGCCCCGCGGCCCGCAACTCCTCCTGTAGCGCCTCGATCGGGGCGAACGCCGCCTCCGCGCCCGTCCCCGGCGGGTCCTCCAGCCACCACGACCGCGCCTTCGCTCGGTACGGCTTCTCCAACGCGCCGCTCTCGCCCGTCCGCACCTCCGCCTGCTCCAGCAGCCCCGCCGCGATCAGCTTCCGGACGTGGAACAAGACCGTGCCCGGGTCCCGGTCGAGCCGGTCGGCCAACTGCTTGTTCGTCAACTCCTTCTGCCAGCACAGCCGCAGGATGCGCAGGCGCAGCGGGTGCGCGAGGGCCTTGGCCTCGTCGGCGGTCGCCTCGCGGCGGGGAGCGACATGCCGCCGATTATCCATCGATGCCATCGCCGCACATCGGTGGAGTTTTCTCAATCGGTGTGCGATCCTCCATCACATGCTCGGTACCGCGTACTGGCGGCTCTGGACGTCCTCGGCCCTGTCGAACCTCGCCGACGGCGTCCTCAAGGTCGCCCTCCCGCTGGTCGCGGTGCAGACCACGCGGTCACCGGTGCTCATCGCCGGGATCGCGGTCGCGTTCTCGCTGCCGTGGCTGGTCGTCGCGCTCCCGCGGGCGCGGTCGTCGACCGGGTCGACCGGCGGGTGCTCATGCTCGTCGCGAACCTCGTCCGCGCCGGGCTGCTCGGCGCGCTCACGCTGGTCGTCGCGCTCGGCGCGGGCGACGTCTGGGTGTTCTACGTGATCGCCGTCGGGGTCGGCGTCGCGGAGACGTTCCACGACATCGCGGCGCAGTCGATCGTGCCCGCCGTGGTGCCCGACGACCGGCTCCCCAAAGCCAACGCCCGCCTCTACGCCGTCGAGCTGGCCGCGAACGAGTTCGCCGGGCCGCCGCTCGCCGGGCTCCTGGTCGCCGCGGGCGCCGTGGTGGCGCTGGCCGTCCCCGGCGGGCTGTGGGTCGCCGCGGTGATCGCGCTCGCCCTGGTCCGCGGCCGGTTCGCCGCCACCCGGCGCAGCGAGGACCGCGGCGGGATCGTCGAGGGCCTGCGGTTCCTCTGGCGCGACCGCGTCCTGCGGGCGTTCGCCGTCGTCGTCGGCCTGTTCAACTTCGCCTCCTCCGCCACCTACGCCGTCCTCGTCCTCTACGCCCTGGGCGACATGGGGTTGAGCGAGACCGGCTTCGGCTGGCTGCTGACCACCGTCGCCGTCGGCAGCGTCGCCGGGTCGGTGGTCGCCGAACGGGTCGAGCGCGTCCTCGGCCTGCGCCGGGCGCTGCTCGTCGCGCTCGTGGCGAGCGTCGTCCTGATCGCCGTGCCCGCGGCGACCGCCGACCCGATCGCGGTCGGGGTGGCGTTCTTCGTCGGCGGGGCGGCGGTCATGGTGCTCAACGTCGCGATGGTGTCGCTGCGCCAACGCCTCACCCCCGACGCGTTGCGCGGGCGCGTCACCAGCGGGCACCGGCTCGTGGCGTGGGGCGGCAAGCCGCTCGGCGCGCTCGCGGGCGGGGTAGTCGCCGAACTCCTCGGCCTGCGCGCCGTGTTCGCGGTGATGGCGCTCGTCGCGCTCGCCGCGGTGCCCGTGCTGGTGCGCGGCCTGCGCTAGCCCAGGTGCGGCACACGGGGACCGTACCGGTCCAAAAGCGCCGCGTTGGCCGCGTCGCCGCCCTCGACGTTCGAACTGCGCCAGCGCGGCAGCTCCACGCCCTCCGCGACGGCGCGGTCGTGCAGGCGGGCCAGCAGCAGGTTCCACAGGAACGCGTTGCACAGCGTGGAAAGCGACGCCGTCACCGGCGAGTCCGTCGGGTACGCGACGTCGCCGGGACCGGTGAGCGTGTCCAGCAGGATCGTCGCGTGCTGCGCCAGCAGCCCGCCCGCCCGCCGCGGCGCGCCCGCCGACGACGTCGGCGACGTCACCGCGACCACCGGGCAGCCCGCGTCCAACGCGACCCGCGCCAGCTCCACCGGGAACGGGTTCACCCCGGAGTTGGAGAAGATGAACAGCACCTCGTGCCCCGACCGCGGCACCGAAGCGAACACCTCCGCCGCCAGCCCGCTGCGCCGCTCGGCCGCCGTCGCCTGCCGGGCGCCGCGGAACACCTGGAGGTCGTCGTGCACCAGCGGGCGCACGCAGGCCAGCCCGCCCGCCCGGAAGAACGTCTCGGCCACCGCGGCCAGCGAGTGGCCCGCGCCCGAGGTCAGCACCAGGCCGTCCGCGCGGACGCAGGCCAGCACCAGGTCCGCGGCGTCGTCGAGGGCATCGGCGTTGTGCTCGGCGACCTTCGCCAGGTGGGCCAGCGCCACCTCGCCGTACGGGTCCACGGTGCCTCCAAGTCGGGTCAGCTCTGCCGGGTGGTCGGCGTCCGCCCCGTCGGCGATGTCCTCGCACGGCACGTCGACGACCGGGTGGGTGCTCAGGTAGGGGCGCGCGCCGGTGTCGCCGACCGCGAGGTCCGCGACGCCCGCCCAGTGCTCGCGGCCGATCAGCACGGGGTGCCCCGGGCGACCGCCGTACGACGCGCGCGCGAGCGCGTCCGGCGCGGCGAGGTCGACCAGCCGCGCGATCGCCGCGGCCGTCACCCCGGGTGTGTCCACTGTGTGCACGACTGCGGCGTCCACATCGAACCCGTCGAGCGCGGCCAGCCCGGCGCGCAGCGACGAGCCCATGCCGGACGCCCACCCGGGGTTCTCCACGACGCGGACCCCGTGCGGCAGCAGCGAGGCGACCTCCGCAGCGGCCGCGCCCGTCACGACGACGACCGGGTCGCAGCCGCCGGACCGCAGCACGCGAACGGCTCGATGGACGAGCGGTTCACCGCGGAACCGGGCCAGCGCCTTGGGCATGCCGAACCGCCGACCCGCGCCCGCGGCGAGAAGCAGCCCTGCCGTCATGGCCCGCAGCCTAGCCGCGAACCGCCGCGATGATCTAGGTCAGGTGCGCGATGATCAATGCTGCCACCGCTTCCGGGGCATCCCAGTGCGGCCAGTGCGACACGTCCTCGAGCATCTCGAAATGGTATGGACCACGCGCCCACTTCCCGCAGCTCAGCGCCGCCGTCGACCCGACGGCCACGTCCTCGGTGCCCCAGAGGTACAGCACCGGGACCTCCACCGGGTCCGGCAGCACCGCGCGGCGCGACGCGCGGAACCAGTTCAACGCCGCGGTGAGCGCGTCCGGCTCCGACAGCCGCGCCACGTAGTCGGCCACCGCCGAGCGCGGCACGCGGTGCTCGAAGACCGCCCGCAGCGCGGCGGCGTCGTCGGCGAGCAGGCGCCGCTCCGCCGAGCGCTCCTTGAACAGCGTCAGGTGCTGCGAGCGCATCGCCTGGTCCTCGTCGGACCGCGCCGCCTCCGCCAGCGCGCACGGGTGCGGCGCCGACAGCGCGGCCAGCGAGCGGACCCGGTCCGGGTGCGCCGCCGCCGCGTGCCACCCGACGACCGCGCCCGCGTCGTGCCCGACCAGGTCGAACGTCGCCCACCCGGACGCGTCGGCGATCGCCAGCACGTCGCCCACCAGGTCGTCGACGTGGTAGTCGGCCGCCGACTCCGGGCGCACGCCGGGGAGTAGCCGCGCTGGTCGACCGCGACCGCCCGGTACCCGGCCCTGGCCAGCGCCGCGACCTGGTGCTCCCACGCGGACGCGGCCTCCGGGAAGCCGTGCAGCAGCAGCACCGGGCGGCCGTCCCCGGCGGCGAGGCCGTCGAAGGTCCCGGCCGCGGTGGCGATGCGCACGTGTTCGATCACGCGGGCAGGGTAGCCGCGCGGCACGACCAAACCGGCAGGCGCCGCGCTGCGAAGATGAGCGTGTGACCGAAGACCGTCCCCGCCTGCGCTCCCTCACCCGCGGCGACGCCGCCGCGGCCGTCGTCGTCCTGCACGGCGGGCGGGAGTGGAGCATGGCCCGCGTCGCCTCCCACCAGCTCGCCTACCTGCGCATGGTCCCCTTCGCGACCGCGCTCGCCCGCCGCGGCGACGGCGTCGGCGTGTACCTGCTGCGCAACCGCTACCGGGGCTGGAACCCGCCGCACGAGCACCCGGTGCAGGACGCGAAGTGGGCCATCGAGCAGGTCATCGCCGAGCGCGGCGACATCCCGATCGTGCTCGTCGGCCACTCCATGGGCGGGCGCGTCGCGCTGCGCGTCGCGGGCCACCCCAACGTCGTCGGCGTGTGCCTGCTCGCGCCGTGGATCAAGCACGAGCCGGTCGAGCAGTTCGCGGACCGCGCCGTGCTGATCGCGCACGGTGACCGCGACCGCACCACCGACCCCCGCGCGTCCTTCCGCTACGCCGAGCGCCTGCGCGCCGTCACCGACCGCGTCGCCCGCTTCGACCTGCGCGGCGAGGGCCACTCCATGATCCGCAAGGCGCCCGTCTGGACCCGTCTGACCACGGCTTTCACGTTCGGCGTGCTCGGCACCCAACCGCTCGATCCGGTGATTACGAATGCCTGGCGCCAGCCCGCGCCGGACGGCTTGCGGGTGCCTATGTAGCTGGAGGACTCATGCCGGACCGGGTTGCCGTGATCGGGAGCGGGGTGTCGGGGCTGACCGCCGCGTACCTGCTCCAGCGCCGTTACGACGTGGCCCTGTTCGAGGCCGACGACCGGCTGGGCGGCCACGCCCACACGCACGACCTGCCGACCCCCGACGGCCGGGTCGCCGCGGTGGACAGCGGGTTCATCGTCCACAACGAGCGCACCTACCCCAACCTGCTGCGGCTGTTCGCCGAGCTGGGCGTCACCACCCGCGATTCCGAGATGTCGATGAGCGTGCGCTGCGAGGGCTGCGGCCTGGAGTACGCGGGCGCCCGCGGCGCGCAAGGCGTGTTCGCCCAGCGCGCCAACCTCGCCAACCCCCGGTTCCTGCGCATGCTCGCCGAGGTCAAGCGGTTCCACCTGCACGCCAAGCGCGTGCTCCGGGACGACCCGGGCGACACCACGCTGCGCGCGTTCGTCGTCATCGGCGGCTACTCCCGCTACTTCGTCGACCACTTCCTCGTCCCGGTCGTCTCCGCCGTGTGGTCGTCGGGCCCGGAGCCGACGATGCGCTACCCCGCGCGGTACCTGTTCGAGTTCCTCCACCACCACGGGATGCTCGCCATCACCGGGTCGCCGCGCTGGAAGACCGTCGTCGGCGGCTCCCGCTCCTACGTCGAGCGCGCCGCCAAGGGCCTGTCCGCGGTGCACGTGTCCACCCCGGTCCGCGCCGTCGTCCGGCACGCCGACCACGTCGAGGTCCGCGACGACGCCGACGACGCCCACCGGTTCTCCCGCGTCGTCGTCGCCACCCACCCCGACCAGGCGCTGCGCCTGCTCGCCCAGCCCACCGACGCCGAGCGCCGCACCCTCGGCGCGTTCGAGTACTCGGTCAACGAGACGCTGCTGCACACCGACACGTCGATCCTGCCGCGCGCGCGGCGCCGCCGCGTCGTGGAACTACCTCAAGCCCGCCTGCTCCGCCGCCGACGGCCCGGTCCGGGTCAGCTACCACATGAACCGGCTCATGCGGCTCGCCGAACCCGAGGACTACGTCGTCACCCTCAACGCCGCCGACCGCGTCGACGAGTCCAAGGTGCTGCGCAGGATGGTGTACGAGCACCCGATCTACACCCCGGACTCGCTCGCCGCCCAGCGCGGCCTGCCCGCCCTGGACGACGACCGCGTGGCGTTCGCGGGCGCGTACCACGGCTGGGGGTTCCACGAGGACGGTTGCGCCTCCGGGGTCCGCGCCGCGCAGCACTTCGGCGCCGGGTGGGATGCGTGACCGCCCTCTACGACGCGACCGTCGCGCACGCGAGGCGGGAACGCCTGGACCGCACCTTCCGCCACCGCGTCCACTACTGGCTGGTCGACCTCGACCGCCTGCCCCGGCTCGGCCCGCTCGCGAGCTTCCGCGCCGCCGACCACCTCGGCGACCCGTCCCGGTCCATCAAGGAGAACCTGACCGCGTGGCTGGCCCGCCAGGGCATCACCGTCCGCGGGCGCGTCCTGATGCTCGCCAACGCGCGCGTGTTCGGCTACGTGTTCAACCCGCTGACCGTCTACTGGGTGCACGACGAGCACGGCGCCCTGGACTGCGTGGTCGCCGAGGTCCACAACACCTACGGCCAGCGCCACTGCTACCTGTTGCGACCGGACGAACGCGGAATAGCGCACGTCGACAAGGAGTTCTACGTTTCACCGTTCTTGGCGATGGGGGCGAATACCGGATGCGCGTGCCGATCCCGGGTGACAGGCTCTCCGTGGCGGTTACCCTGCGACAGGACGGGGCAACCCCTTCACCGCCACGCTGACCGGGGCGCGGAAGGCGCCCACCCCCGGGGAGGTGGTCCGGATGGTGCTGCGCGGGCGGCTGCTGCCCCAGCGGGTCAGCGCCCTGATCCGGCGGCACGGCGTCGCGCTGTGGCTGCGCCGCGTCCCCGTCCTCCGCCGTCCCGAGCACGTGCCCCAGGAGGGTGTCCAGTGACCGAGATGCCGACCCGCGCCCCGGCCGACCGCCCGGACCCGTCCGGCCGCTGGGGATCGCTGTTCACCCCGCCGCACAACCCCTTCCGCGCCCGCGTCGCCCGCGCCCTGTTCACCAACGCCGTCCGCGGCCTGCCCGTCCGCGTCGTGTACGCCGACGGGGGACGCGCGGGCGCGGGCGGACCCGGCTCGCCGGTCATGCGCGTCGAGCGGCCCGCCGCGTTCTTCCACCGGCTCGGCGTCGACGCCAAGATCGGCTTCGGCGAGAGCTACATGGCGGGCGACTGGACCAGCACCGCGCTCGTCGAGCTGCTGACCGAGTTCGCCGCCCGCATGAGCACGCTCATCCCGCCGCGCCTGCAGGCGTTCCGCCGCTGGGTCGACCGGCGCCAGCCCGCGGCCGAGGTCAACACGGTCGAGAACGCGCGCAGCAACATCCAGCGCCACTACGACCTGTCCAACGACCTGTTCGCCACGTTCCTCGACGAGACCATGACGTACTCGTCCGCCTGGTTCGCCCCCGGCTCCACCGACCTGCGCGACGGCCAGCTCCGCAAGATCGACGGCGTCCTGGACTACGCCCGCGTCGGCGTCGACACCCACGTCCTGGAGATCGGCACCGGCTGGGGCGCCCTCGCGATCCGCGCCGCCCAGCGCGGCGCCCGCGTCACCACGCTGACGCTGTCGGCCGAGCAGAAGGCGTTGGCCGAGCAGCGCATCGCCGAGGCCGGCGTCGCCGACCGCGTGCAGGTCGTCCTGCGCGACTACCGCGAAGCCCAGGGCTCGTACGACGCGGTGGTCAGCGTCGAGATGATCGAGGCCGTGGGGGAGCGCTTCTGGCCCGCGTACTTCGGCACCGTGGACCGCGTCCTGCGCCCCGGAGGCCGCTTCGGCCTCCAGGCCATCACGATGCCCCACGACCGGATGCTCGCCACGCGCGACTCGTACACGTGGATCCACAAGTACATCTTCCCCGGCGGGATCATCCCGTCGAACGAGTCGATCGAGCAGACGGTGTCCCGTCACACGCGCATGAAGGTGCACGCGTTCCGCGACTTCGGCTTGGACTACGCCGAAACCCTGCGCCAGTGGCGCATCCGCTTCCTCGACCGCTGGCACGACGTCGCGGAACTCGGGTTCGACCAGACCTTCCGGCGCATGTGGGAGTTCTACCTCGCGTACTGCGAAGCGGGATTCCGGTCCGGTTACCTCAACGTCCGCCAACTCTCCATCGGGCGGTGACTAGTCTGCGGCGGTGAGATACGGACTCCTCGCGCTGCTCGTGCCGGTCGCGTTGGCGGGCTGCGCGGGCGATCCCCAGCCTGATCCACCCGCCGCCACGACGACGGCCGCCGCGACGACGACCGCGGTGGCGCTCGATCCGCGGGACGTGCAGGAGTCGTGGTGGTCGTGGGCGGCGGGGAGCCCGTCGGGACGCAACCCGGTCGAGGACACCACCGGCGAGCACTGCGCCGTCAACCAGCCCGCGACGGGCCGCTGGTTCCTCGCGGGCTCGTTCGGCGAGCGGGTCGACCGGTCCTGCACCGTGCCCGCGGGCGTGCGCTCGTCATCCCCGGGGTCAACACCGTCTGCTCGGACGAGGCGGAGTGCGCGGAGTTCATGGCCACCCACACCGGCTCCGTGCGCGTCGACGGCGTCGAGGCGCGCATGCACGAGTGGTCGGGATCGGACGTCGTCGTGACCGGTGTGGACGAGAACCCGGTGTCCGGTGAGGCGGGGCGGTTCCGCGGGCACGCCTGCGGCCGTTGGGCGGTGGTCGACCCGCTCCCACCGGGGAAGCACACCGTCGAGGTACGGGGTCGGGGCCCGTCGTTCGAGGTCGACGTCGATTACGTCCTCACCGTGGTCGGTCTCTGAGGATAGGGTCGGCGCATGAGAGCTGAGGGGACCTTCACCGTCACCGCGTTCGCGCCGACCGACCTCGCGCCCGAGCCCGCCGTGACCACCGGGCTGCCGGTCGGGGTCGCGACCATGGAGAAGCGGTTCGACGGCGGGGTCGCCGGGCGGTCGGCGACGCTGTTCACGTCCGCGTTCGACCAGGGCAGCGGCGTCGGCACCTACGTCGCGATGGAGTCGTTCGAGGGGTCCGTCGACGGCCGCGCGGGCGCGTTCAACTTCGTGCACTCCGCCACCACCTCCGGCAGCGACCGCACCGCGGAGTTCTTCGCGATCGTGCCCGGCAGCGGGACCGGCGAGTTGGCGGGCATCACCGGCGCCGGGGGCATGTCCGTCGACGCCGACGGCACCCACCGGGTCTGGTTCGACTACGAGATCGGGTGAACCGACGAGATCGTGACAACCCTCCCGCCCCGTGGGGCGTCCTCTCTGTGTGCGGTGGGAGACTCCCCGCGGACAGGGACGCGATGACACGGTCGGGTGGTAAACGATGAGCTACGGACAGGGTCAACCCGGGTACCGCCAGGGTGGCCACCGCCCGCCGCCCTACCACCCCGACGGACCGCAAAGCCGCCAGCAGCCGCCGCCGGGCTACGGCCCGCCGCCCGGTCCGCCGAGGCCGAAGCGCCGCCGCAGGCCCGGCCGCATCGTGCTCGCCGTCGTCCTGGTCCTGCTCGCCATCGTCGGCGGGCTCTGGATCTACGGCGAGACGTCGATCAACCGCACGGCCGCCCTGGGTGACTACGAGGGCAGGCCCGCCGCGGGCTCGGGCACGAACTGGCTCATCGTCGGCTCCGACAGCCGCGAGGACCTGTCCGAGGAGCAGCAGAAGGAACTCAGCACCGGCGCGCCGCAGGGCAGGCGCACCGACACGATCATGCTGCTGCACATCCCCGACAACGACACCCCGCCCACGCTGGTGTCGCTGCTGCGCGACTCGTACGTGCCCATCCCCGGCAAGGGCCGCAACAAGCTCAACGCCGCCTACGCGTTCGGCGGCCCCAAGCTGCTGGCGCAGACGGTCGAGATCAGCATCGGGCTGCGGATGGACCACTACATCGAGATCGGCCTCGGCGGGTTCGCCGACCTGGTCGACGCCGTCGGCGGGGTCGAGATGTGCCTCAAGGAGCCGATCAAGGACCCGCTGGCGGGCATCAACCTCAAGGCGGGCTGCCAGGAGCTGTCCGGGCCGGACGCGCTCGGGTACGTCCGCACCCGCGTCGGGCCGCGCGCCGACCTCGACCGGGTGATCCGGCAGCGCGAGTTCATCAGCGCGCTGACCGAGAAGGCGACCAGCTTCGGCACCATGATCAACCCGTTCCGGATGATCCCGCTGGTGGCCGCCGCCCCCGACGCGGTGACGGTGGACGAGGAGGACAACCTCCACAACCTGCTGCCGCTCGCGCTCGCGATGGGCTCCAGCGACCTGCTCACCACTACCGTGCCGATCGGCGCGGGGAGCGCGTCCAGGGCGTCGGCGCGGTCGTGCGGTGGGACCGCGACAAGGCGTCGCGCCTGTTCGAGGCGCTGGCCACCGACGCCGCGGTCCCGGCCGACGTGATCGTGAAGCCGCCTAAGTAGCCTTGCGCGACCGCAGGATCTCCAGGGCCTGGTCGGCGTGGACGGTGAAGCGCAACTCGCTCTTCACCTCGCCGATCAGGACCTGGTCGGTGTCGATGACGAAGGTCTTGCGCTTGGTCAGCAGCGGGCCGAACCGCCGCCGGACGCCGAACTGGCGGGCGACCTCGCCGTCCGGGTCGGACAGCAGCGGGTAGTCGAAGGCGTGCTTCGCGGAGAACTCGGCCTGCCGGTCCGGCGCGTCCGGGCTGATGCCGATGCGGTGCGCGCCGACCTCGGCGAACTCGGCGGCCAGGTCGCGGAAGTGGCAGCTCTCCGCGGTGCAGCCGCTGGTCATCGCGGCGGGGTAGAAGAACAGCACGACGGGGCCGGTGGCGAGGAACTCCGAGAGCGACCGCGGGTCGCCCTTCTCGTCCAGCAGGGTGAAGTCCTCGACCTTGTCTCCGGTCTTCATCGGTTTCCTTTCGGTGGCAGCGGCACGAACCCGCTGGTGCGGGCGACGTACTCGGCGTATCCCGGTCGGCTCTTGCTCAGGTGCTTCTCTGTCAGCGGCTTGCCCGTGCCCCGGGCGAGCAGGTAGGTCATGACCAGCGGCGACGCGATGGTGGCCGCCCCCGCCCACGAGTGGCAGGCCACCAGGTAGAGACCCCACCACACGCAGGCGTCGCCGAAGTAGTTGGGGTGACGCGTGTAACGCCACAACCCGGTGTCGAGCACGCGGCCGCGGTTGGCCGGGTCGGCGGTGAACCGGCTGAGCTGCGCGTCGCCGACGGTCTCGAACGCGAACCCGACCACCCACACCGCGACGCCGACCCACGCGAGCGGCCCGAGGTCGGTCCCGAACTGCGCCACCTGCACGGGCAGCGAGATGAACCACATCAGCACGGCCTGCGGCAGGAACACCACCCGCGCCATGTGCAGGCGCGGGTTCCCCTTCGCGCGGCCCAGGATCTCGGCGTACCGGCGGTCCTCGGGCTTGCCCTTGTTGCGGACGTGCAGGTGCACGGCGAGCCGCACACCCCAGACCACCGTCAGCGCGGTCGCGACGGCGGGCAGCGGACCGTCCCGGTCGGACAGTCCGAACGCGACCAGCGCGACGATGGCGAAACCCAGTCCCCAAGCGGTGTCGATGGTGTCGTACTTGCCCCGGCGGACGCTGATCGCGAAGACGGCCGCCATGAAGACGACGACGGCCGCCGCGGTGGCTGCGAAGATCACGCCTCGACCCTCCGCGCGACCAGGTCGGCGCGGGTGCGCGGCATCCCGCTCAACCCGGCGGGCGTGGGTCGCACGGCGAGGACCTGGTCCACGCCCATCCGGTTCTCCTCGAACGCCAGCGCCCCGCCCGCGAAGTACAGCCGCCACACCCGCGCCTGCTCCTCGCCGACCAGCGCCACCACGTCCGCCCAGCGCTGCTCCAGGGTCTTCCACCACGCCCGCACGGTCCAGACGTAGTGCTCGCGCAGCGCCTCGACGTCGCGGACCTCCAAGCCCGCCTGCTCCAGCAGGTCCACGGTCTGGCCGACCGGGCGCATGTTCATGTCCGGGGCGATGTAGGTCTCGATGAACGCGCCGCCGCCCTGCGCGGTCGCGCCGCGCGACATCTGCTGCAGCAGCAGGCGACCCCGGGCTTGAGCATCCGGTGCAGCGTCGCCGCGTAGACCGGGTAGTTCGCGCGGCCGACGTGCTCGCCCATCTCCAGCGTGCCGATCGCGTCGAACGGCTCGTCGGCGAGGTCGCGGTAGTCCTGCAGGCGGATCTCGACCCGGTCGCGCAGGCCCAGTTCGTCGAGCCTGCCGAGGATGAAGTCCCGCTGCTCCTTGGCCAGCGTGATGCCGGTGACCCGCGCGCCGTAGTGGCGGGCGGCGTGGATGGCCAGCGACCCCCAGCCGCAGCCGACGTCGAGCATCCGCATGCCCGGCTCCAGGCCGAGCTTGGTGCACACGAGGTCGAGCTTGTCCCGCTGGGCGTCCTCGACGGTGTAGTCCGGCGCGTCGGAGGTCCAGTAGCCGCAGGAGTACGCCATCTGCGGGTCCAGGACCATCCGGTAGAAGTCGTTCGAGAAGTCGTAGTGGTGCGAGATCGCCGCCTCGTCGCGCGCCTTGCTGTGCTCCTCGCCGCTCAGCCGCGCCTCCGCGTCGGGGATCGCCGGGCGCGGGCCGAGCACGCCCAGCCGCGCGGCCGTCCGCACCAGGCCGAGCTTCGCCCTCAGCGACAGCCGCGGCTTCGCCCCGCCGCGGGTCAGCGCCCAGAACCGCGACAGCGCCACCCCGACGTCGCCCTCGACGTCGAGGTCGCCGCTGACGTACGCGCGGGCCAGGCCCAGCTCGTTCGGGCTCCACAGCAGGTGCCGCAGCGCGCGCCGGTTGCGCACCACCCCGGTCGGGCCGTCGACGGGACCGGCCTCGCTGCCGTCCCACGCGCGCAGCCGGACCGGCAGCGGGGCGCCGAGCACCCCTCGGCCAACTCGGCCAGGGTGGCGGCGACAGGGGTGCGTACGGCCACGGCGACTCCGATCTGCGTAGGGACGTCCGACCCGCATTCGGCGCGCGGGCCGCCCCCGGATGGGTCTGCCAGGATCGGCCCCGTGGAGATCGTATTGGCGCGGGCGGCCACGGAGGTGTTCTCGCCCGCCGTCGTCGTGCTCGTGCTGCCGGTCGTGGTGGCCTGGCACGCCACCGGGCATGTCGGCCTCGCCCTGCTGTGGGGCCTGGAGGTGGCGCTGTTCTCCAGCGTCCTGCCGATGCTGTTCATCATCCGCGGCGCGCGAGCGGGCCGGTGGGACGGCCACCACGTGCGCGACCGCGAGCACCGGACCGTCCCGCTGCTGGTCGGGCTCGGCTCGACCGCGGTCGGCATCGGGGTGCTCGTGCTGGCCGACGCGCCGCGCTCGGTGCTGGCGCTGTCCCTGGCGATGGCGACGACGCTGGCCGTCTGCCTGGGGGTGACCCGGTTCTGGAAGATCTCCCTGCACGCCGCCGTCGCGGGCGGCGCGGTCGCCATGGTCACCCTGCTCTACGGGCCGTGGGCGCTGCTGCTGCTCGTCCCGCTGGCCCTGGTGTGCTGGTCGCGGGTGGTGCTGGAGGACCACACCGCGGCCCAGGTGCTCGCGGGCGCGCTCACCGGGCCGGTCGTCGGCGGTGTGGTCTTCCTGCTAGTTCGCTGAGCTGAGGACCGCGGCGATCGCGGCCACGCCGTGGTCGATCTCGGCCTCGGTGATCACCAGCGGCGGCGCGACCCGCAGCGTCGTGTCGTGGGTCTCCTTGCACAGCACGCCGCGCGCCATCAGCGCTTCGGACGCGGTGCGCCCGGACATCGCGGTCAGCTCGACGCCCGCCCACAGGCCGCGCCCGCGGACCTCGCTGACCCCGTGCCCGACCAGCTCGCCCAGCTTGGCGTGCAGGTGCGCGCCCAGCACGCGCGAGCGCTCCTGGAACTCCCCGGTCGACAGCAGCCGCACGACTGCCCGCCCCACCGCGCACGCCAGCGGGTTCCCGCCGAAGGTCGACCCGTGCTCGCCCGGCTGGAGCACGCCCAGCACGTCGCGGCGGCCCACCACGGCCGACACCGGCAGGATGCCCCCGCCCAGCGCCTTGCCGAGCGTGTAGACGTCCGCGCGCACGCCCGCGTGGTCGAGGGCGAACAGGGTCCCCGTGCGGGCCAGGCCCGACTGGATCTCGTCGGCGATGAACAGCACGCCGTTCTCGTCGCACAGCCGCCGCACCTCGCGCAGGTACTCCGCGCCCGGCACGACGACACCCGCCTCACCCTGGATCGGCTCGACCAGCACGGCGGCGGTCCGCTCGGTGATGGCACCGGCCAGCGCGGCGGCGTCGCCGTACTCCACGACCTTGAAGCCGGGGGTGAACGGCCCGAAGTCGGCTCGCGCGACCGGGTCGGTCGAGAACGACACGATCGTGGTGGTGCGCCCGTGGAAGTTCCCGCCCGCGACGATGATCTCGGCGGTGTCCTGCGGCACGCCCTTGACCCGGTACGCCCACTTCCGGGCGATCTTCACCGCGGACTCGACGGCCTCGGCGCCGGAGTTCATGGCGAGCACCATCTCGGTGCCGGTCAGGTCGGCCAGCTCCCGGCAGAACAGCCCGAACTGGTCGTGGTGGAACGCCCGGCTGGTCAACGTGACCCGCCCGAGCTGCTCGACCGCCGCCGCCACCAGGGCGGGGTGCCGGTGCCCGAAGTTGAGCGCGGAGTACCCGGCCAGGAAGTCCAGGTACCGCTGACCGTGCACATCGGTGACCCACGCGCCCTCGGCCTCGGCGATGACCACCGGCAGCGGGTGGTAGTTGTGCGGGCTCCAGCGCTCGTCCAAGCCGATGAAGTCGGTGGGTGGGGCAGTCGCGGTCATGGGGCCAGGTTAGAGGGAGGGCAGCGGCGATTTCATCCGCCTAATGTTGCTTCTGGCGGGCAAATGTTGCGTGATTCCGCTAGTGGACTTTGGAAACTTGCGCGAGCGAGCGCGCGGATGAAGGTCTACCCTCCCGAAGATGGCGAACAAGAGCGTCCGCGACGTGCTGAGGGTAACCGGCGGTGACCTGCCGGAACCCCGCTCCACGCCGACCGGCCCCAAGACCAAGTCAGCCGCCGTCGCCGCCCTCCCGACCATCGGCGAACGCCTGGCCGACCTCCAGGAAGCCCTCTACGCCGAATCCACCCGCGCCGTGCTCCTCGTCCTCCAAGGCATGGACACCTCCGGCAAGGGCGGCACGATCAAGCACGTAGTCGGCCAACTCAACCCCTTGGGCGTCAAGATCGCCTCCTTCAAGAAACCCACCCGAGCCGAACTCCGCCACGACTTCCTCTGGCGCATCCGCAGGCAACTCCCCACCCCCGGCCACATCGGCGTCTTCGACCGCAGCCACTACGAAGACGTCCTCATCGCCCGCGTGGACAACCTGGTCCCCCGCCGCGACCTAGCGTCCCGCTACCGCGCGATCAACGCGTTCGAGGCGGAACTCGCGGAATCAGGCATCACGGTGGTCAAGTGCTTCCTCCACATCTCCCCGGAAGCCCAGAAAGAACGCCTCCTGGCCCGCCTGAACGAACCCGCCAAGCACTGGAAGTACAACCCCGGGGACCTGGACGTGCGCAGCAAGTGGAGCCAGTACCAGGAGGCCTACGCCATCGCCCTGGAACGCTGCGCCACCCCACCCTGGTACGCGATCCCGTCCGACCGGAAGTGGTACCGCAACTGGGCCGTCGCGAACATCCTTTTGGAGACGCTGGAGGAGCTGGCCCCCAAGCCGCCAGCCCCGGACTTCGACGTGGCCGACCAGATCAACCGCCTGACCAACCACGACCCTTTGGGGTGAATCACGCGGTTGGCAACTTGGCGAGAACCGCCTCCGCGGCGGCCACCGCCTTCCGGCACACGGCGTCGTCGACTTCGCCCTCGCCGGGCTCGAAGATCACCCAGAACCCCTGCTCCTCGGCGATCCCCACCACGATCCGACAGCCGCCGTTCGTGATGAACCGCGTCGCGGGGAAGCCATCGACCTCGATCACCTCGAACGTCCCCGGTTCGGGGTCGGGGTCGACGGTGTACCGCAGCAGCTCGTCGTCAACGAGGTTGACCTTCAACCTGCGTTCCCCGTTGTCCGCGATCAGGCAGTCCGACGCCCGGTCCCCGACGTCCTCCCGCGCGCTGGAAAGGTCAAGACCGAATTCGGCGACCAGTGCGTCGGTAAGCACGTCACACGGCTTCCTGAGGAAATCCCGGACCGAGCGCTCTTCGGGGATCGGCGGGAACTGGATGCCCGTCGTGGTCGTCGGCTCAGGCCGGTCCGACGTGGGCATGGCGACCCCGCCGGTGGTGGCGCACGAGGCGAGGCACCCGACGAGAGTCGCCGCGGAGATGGATCGTGCGAGCCGGATCATCCTGCGTTCCCCGAGAGGCGGAGGGAAATGGGGGACTTCTCGGCCGCGCCGTCCGTTCGAGGCGCGGCCTTCTCCGCGGCCACGTCGTCGCCGAATTCCGCGACCGGCCTGCTCGGAATGGAGAAGGCCTCGTACGAGAACTCCGGACTGGTGACATCGGTCGACGGGGGAGCGGACTGGTGAGTGCCTGGAGCGTGTCGTCGACGCCCGCGGTGCAGAACCGCAAGTCGGCATCAATCTGGGCGAACCCCTCGTACAGCTCGCTGATCAGCGTGTCCACCGCCAGTCGGTAACCCGTGAGAACGGTCTCGAAGCCATTCCCCTCGATGATCACGCTGGCGCCCTCCACCCCGATGTCGGTCGCCGCTGATGCCAGGTCATCCACCTGGAAACCGCCGAAGGCCGCCTTGGCGACCGAAGCGCCCACTTTGACGAGCAGCTTGCCACCCGTTTCCCTGGCTTCGCCGAGCGCCTCCGCCGCGGCGGTCATCGTCCGCTCGACCACCCTGCGGTAGTCGTCCCGCACGTTGGCGGCGAGGCACGCCAAGGCCGCGAGACCCTTCGCGTATGCCAAAGAACGGTCGAATTGGACCGTGCCGAACGCCTCGATGTCCCGCAGCCGTTGCCGGAACGCCTCGGCAGCGGAACCCTGCCACCTGCCGAGGGCGATGCCGATCTCCTCGGTCGACCTGCGGACGAGGTTCCCCCGATCCAGGTCGAGCCTCTTCACGATCTCCCGCACGCGGTCCAGTTCCGCGACGATCTTCGGCGGGTCCAGCGTCATGCACCGGGTGGCTTGGTCGTGGACGAACGACTTGATCTGTTCGGGGCCTCCGTCCCATCCGGGACAGGTCCGAACCGCCAAGTCGATGAGCGCGGTGCCCGCTTGGTCCGCGAAACCGCGGAGTTCATCATCGGTGTACGTGCGCACCGGTCACCCTTGTCCGTCTGCGCGAGCGTAGAGGTCCGCGATCTCGTTCAAGGTCTTCGCGGTGTCGTGCACGGCCGCGACGCCGAATCGCATCCGCTCGACCAGTTCGTCTGCGTAGCCTTGCAGCCCCAACTCCAGGGACTGCTCGGGCAGGTAGGCGTAGCTGCCGATGAAGCTGCACTCGGGCAGCATCGCCAGTCCGACGCCGCCGAGTTCGCTCGCCAAGTTGGGCATGTGCTCGTTGGCGACCCGGCGCAACTGGGTCAAATCGGTCGTGAACTGGTCCGCCACGCATCCTCCCCGATGACTGTGTGCCTCGGAGAACCTAGACGCGAGCCTCAACAGGGCGCTGTCGATTGGCCCAGATTCACTCGGCCGGGGTAGCAGATGGCGCTCCCGTGTGATCTACCCCATCCTCGCCATCACCGATTTCGCCGTGTTCACCGGGATGCTGAACCCGATCCCCACGCTCCCCGCCGACCCGCCCGGACCCGATACCGGCGAATAGATCGCCGAGTTGATGCCGATCACGCGCCCCGCGCTGTCGAAAAGGGGCCGCCCGAATTCCCCTGGTTGATCGACGCGTCCGTTTGCAGCGCGCGGTAGGAAACGCCGCCCTGGGAAATCGTCACCTCCCGATCGACCGCGCTGATGATCCCCGTCGTCACCGTCCCCTGGAGCCCGCGGGCGAGCCGATCGCGATCACCGAGTCGCCGACCGACACCGAGTCCGAGTCGCCCAGCACCGCGGGCGTGAGGTCGGTCACCCCGCGCGCCTGGAGCACCGCCAGGTCCGACTGCCGGTCACCGCCCACCACCGTCGCAGGCGCCTGCCGCCCGTCCGCGAACGTGATCACGACCTCCCGGGCGCCGTCGATCACGTGGTAGTTCGTCAAGATCCGGCCGTCCGCCGACAGCACCACCCCCGACCCGACGCCCGAGCCGCTGCCCGTCCGGACGTTCACCTCCACCACGCTCGGCATCACCTTCGCGACCACCGCGCTCACGTCGACGGGAGCGGTGTCGACGGCCGGTGTGGCGGCGACCGGGCTCGCGGCGACCGGGGAGTCGAGGGCGCCGATCACCGCGCCGGTCGTGCCGCCGATGAGGCCGCCGCCGAGGACGGCCGCGGCGACGAGGGTGGCGGTGCGGGGGCGCGCTTCGGGGGACCTGGGGCCAGTAGGTGTCCATGAGCCCAAAGTCCGCCCGCATGCTGGGAACCGGCTGTGGAAAACCACTGGGTACGCCAAGAAACTCCGAAGACCTTCACGTGTTGCCCCCGCCCAGGCCGCCCGGATAGGTTGTCCAGCGTGACCAACGAGACCTCGTTCCTGCGCCTACAGGCGCGGACCCAGCGCTTCACCCTCGGCACGCCGCGGGAGTTCCGGATCGGCCGGGAGCGCGTGCTGTTCCTGCGGACCGCCGACGGCGAGGACCGGACGCACGTCCTGTGGAGCAAGGACCTGGCGACCGGCGCGGAGACGCGGCTCGCCGACCCGGCCGCGCTGCTGAGCGGGAACGAGGAGCTGTCGCCCGAGGAGCGGGCGCGCCGCGAGCGCAGCCGCGAGCAGGGCGCGGGGATCGTCGGGTACGCGACCGACGCGGAGGTCGCCACGGCCGCGTTCGCGCTGTCCGGGCGGTTGTTCGTCACCACCGACACCACCCGCGAGGTCGACACGCCGGGCCCGGTGATCGACCCGCGGCCGGACCCGACCGGGCGGCACGTCGCCTACGTCGCCGACAACGCGCTGCGGGTCGTCGGGGTCGACGGCACGGGGGACCGGGCGCTGGCCGAGCCGGAGGGCGAGGACCGGGCGTGGGGCCTGGCGGAGTTCATCGCCGCCGAGGAGATGAACCGGTCGCGCGGCTACTGGTGGTCCCCCGACGGCACCCGGCTGCTCGTCGCGCACACCGACCGGCGCGAGGTGCAGCGCTGGCACATCGCGGACCCGGCGAACCCGGGCAGCGAGCCCGCCACCGTCGCCTACCCGGCCGCGGGCACGACCAACGTCACCGTCCGGCTCGCCGTGATCGACCTCGACGGGAACAAGACCGACGTCGACTGGGCGGGCGAGTACTTCGTCACCGCGCACTGGTCGGCGCACGGCCTGCCGCTGATCGCGACCCAGACCCGCGACCAGCGCACCTACGAGATCCGGACGGTCGACCCCGAGACGGGCGCGACCGAGCTGGTCCACACCGACACCGACGACACGTGGGTCGAGATCGTCACCGGCGTCCCCGCGTGGACCCCGGCGGGCGAGCTGGTCCGGGTCGAGGCCGACGGCGACGCCAACCGGCTGTTCGTCGGCGACCGGGCCGTCAGCGGCGACCTCCAGGTCCGCGCGGTCCTCGACGTCGGCGACGACGTCCTGTTCACCGCGTCCGCCGACGACCCCACCCAGGTGCACGTCTACACCGCGGGCGCGGGCGGCATCACCCGGGTGTCCACTGTCGACGGTGTGCACTCGGCGTCGCGCGGACCCGGCGGCACCGTGCTCACGAGCTGGTCGATGGAGCGCTCCGGCGCGACGCACACCCTGGTCGGCACCGACCTGGAGATCGCCAACCACGCCGTCCAGCCGCCGCTGACCCCGAACGTGCAGCTCCTGACCGTCGGCGACCGCGACCTGCGCGCCGCGCTGCTGTACCCGACGGGGCACGTGCCCGGCAGCCGCAAGCTGCCCGTGCTCATGGACCCGTACGGCGGCCCGCACGCCCAGCGCGTCCTGTCGACCCGCAACGCCTACCTGACCCCGCAGTGGCTCGCAGACCAGGGCTTCGCGGTGATCGTCGCCGACGGTCGCGGCACCCCCGGTCGCGGCCCGGCGTGGGAGCGCGCGATCGCCAACGACTTCGCGGGCGCGACGCTGGCCGACCAGGTCGACGCGCTGCACGCCATCGCCAAGGAGCACCCGGACCTCGACCTGGACAAGGTCGCCATCCGCGGCTGGTCCTACGGCGGCTACCTCTCCGCGCTGGCGGTCCTGCGCGCCCCCGAGGTGTTCCACGCGGCCATCGCGGGCGCGCCGGTCACCGACTGGCGGCTGTACGACACCCACTACACCGAGCGGTACCTGGGCCACCCGGACGAGCAGCCCGAGGTGTACGACCGCAACTCCCTCATCGACGACGCGCCCAACCTCAGCAGGCAGCTGCTGATCATCCACGGGCTCGCCGACGACAACGTCGTGGTCGCGCACGCGATCCGGCTCTCCAGCGCGCTGGTCGCCGCGGGCCGCCCGCACGCGCTGCTGCCGCTGCCCGGCGTCACCCACATGACGCCGCAGGAGGACGACGTGGCCGAGAACTTCATGCTCATGCAGGTCCGCTGGCTCAAGTCCGCTCTCGGTCTGTAACGACGCCGATTGGAGAACCGCATGTCCGTCACGCCGAGGTGGGGCATCACGCTCCCGCTGACCGGGGTCCCGCTCACCGCGCACCGGGAGCTGGTCAAGGAGCTGCCCGACCTCGGCTACACGGACGTGTGGTCGGCCGAGACCGCGGGCACCGACGCGTTCACCCCGCTCGCCCTGGTCGCCGAGTGGTCCCCGGGCCTGCGCCTGGGGACCGCGATCGTCCCGGTGTACACCCGCGGCCCGGGCCTGCTCGCGATGAGCGCGGCGACCCTGGCGGAGCTGGCCCCGGGCCGGTTCGTGCTGGGCATCGGCACGTCGTCGCCGACGATCGTCGAGGGCTGGAACTCCACCGGCTTCACCGAGCCCTTCCGCCGCGTCCGCGACACGCTGCACTTCCTCCGGGCGGCGCTGGCGGGGAGAAGGTCACCGAGAAGTACGGCACGTTCGAGGTCAGCAAGTTCCGCCTCGAGCGCCCGCCGACGGTGCCCCCGCAGGTCATGCTGGCGGCCCTGCGCCCCGGCATGCTCCGCCTGGCCGCCCAGCAGTCCGACGGCGCGATCACCAACTGGCTCGCCCCCAGGACGTCGCCAAGGTCCGGGGCGAGGTCGGCGAGGACACGGAGCTGGTCGCCCGCATCTTCGTCTGCCCGACCGAGGACGCCGACGCCGCCCGCGGCCTCGGCAGGCTCCTGATCAGCAGCTACCTCACGGTCCCGGTCTACGCCGCCTTCCACGACTGGCTCGGCCGCGGCGAAGCCCTGCGCCCCATGCACGAGGCCTGGGCCGCGGGCGACCGGGCTGGCGCGAACGCCGCCATCCCGGACGAGGTCGTCGACGACCTGATCGTCCACGGCAGCCCCGCCGAGTGCCGGGAGAAGGTCGCCGCCTACCAGGAGGCGGGCCTCGACACCCCCGTCATCGCCGTCCTCCCGACCGGCGACGACCCCGCCGAACTGGTGAGGGCACTGGCGCCCACCACCTGACCCGCCGCAAGATCGACCGACGGGACCGCTGCGTACCCTTGGCGAAGGATAGGCTCACCTAAGAAGGGTTGGCGGATGACCGCTACGCACGACGCGACCCCGTTGCCCGGTCCCGCCGACCTCGCAACCCCGCGGCACTCCAGGCCCTCCTGGACGCCACGCTGGCCGCCCTCACCGAGGGCGCCCAGCGCCGCGGCGGACCCCTCCCCACAGGCGGCCCCGACGGGGTAGCGGCGTTGCTCACCTCCCGGTCGAGCGCCACGCACCGGGATCCCCGCCCTTCCGGCCCCGCGAGCCAACTATCCGACGATCCAATCGTTGAACAATCGCATCGTGCAATTGTTGAACAATCGGACAATGGGTTGCGCGACCCCGCCCCAGTCGACGCCACGGCCTCCGGCCAGGGCGAGGCCGGAGTGGCCCGCCACGGCGGCGCCGAAGCGCTAGGCCGCTTCCGTGGACATGTCAGCGCCGATCCCTTTGTTGAACAATCCGATCGTGCAATCGTTCAACAATCGGACGATGTGCTGCCCGAGGAGGGCGTCGGCGTCTCGGCCGTCGCCGACCTCGCGCGGGTGCTCGCCGCGGGGTCGGCCGACCCCGGCGACCCGTGGTGCGCCGCCCACCTGCACTGTCCGCCGTTGGCGGTCGCCGTGGCGGCGGATCTCGTGGCCAGTGCGCTCAACCCGTCGATGGACTCGTGGGACCAGGCGCCGGTGGCCAGCGAGATCGAGCGCCGCGTCACCGGTGCCCTCGCTCGGCTCTGCTACCCGGACGCCGCCGCGCCGGATGCGCTCGTCACCACCGGGGGCAGTGACTCCAACCTGCACGGCCTCCTCCTCGCCCGCGCCAAGTTCGGGGCCATCACCCCCGTCTGCGGGCGCAACGCCCACCACAGCGTCGCCCGCGCCGCCTGGCTCCTCGGCCTCCCCCAGCCCGTCCTCGTCGACTGCGCCGACGACCGCGTCCTCCCCGACGCCCTCGCCGAAGCCATGGACGCCATAACGGGACCGGTCGCCGTCATCGCGACCGCCGGGACCACCAACAGCGGGTCCATCGACCCCTCCCCGACATCGCCGCCCTACGCCCCGACTGGCTCCACATCGACGCCGCCTACGGCGGTGGCCTCCTGTTCACCGACCGCCGCGACCTCCTCCAAGGCCTCGACCAAGCCGACTCGATCGCCCTCGACCTGCACAAGTTCGGCTGGCAACCCATCGCCGCGGGCCTCTTCGCCTGCCGCGACGCCGAAGACCTCCGCGTCATCGACACCAGCGCCGACTACCTCAACGCCGACGACGACACCGAGGCGGGCCTGCCCGACCTCCTCGGCCGCTCCCTCCGCACCTCCCGCAGACCCGACGCCGTCAAGATCGCCGCGACGATGCGCGCCCTCGGCCGACGAGGTCTGGGCGCACTGGTCGACGCCTGCTGCGCCACCGCCCAGGGCGTCGCGGACGCCGTCGAGGCCAACCCCGACCTCGAGCTGTGGGGCAGGCCCACCCTGTCCACCGTCGTCTTCCGCCCCAAGGCCGACTGCGACGTCGCCGCCCTGCGCCGGACCCTCCTCGACGAGGGTCGCGCCGTCCTCGGCCGCGCCCGCTTCGACGGCCTCTGGCTCAAGCTGACCCTGCTCCACCCGCACGCCACTCCCGCCGATTACCAGCCGCTGCTGGACCTCGTAGTCAAGGCGGCGCGATGACCGTCGACCTCGCCGGGGTCGGCATCGGCCCGTTCAACCTGTCGCTGGCCGCGCTCGCCGATCCGGTCCCCGGGCTCAAGGCACTGTTCTTCGAGCGGCGCCCCGAGTTCCGCTGGCACCCCGGCCTGCTCATCGACGGAACCACGCTCCAGGTCCCGTTCCTCGCCGACCTGGTGTCCCTTGTGGACCCCACACATCCGCTGTCGTTCCTGTCCTACCTCCGCGACCGCGACCGCCTGTTCCCGTTCTACTTCGCCGAACGCTTCCACATCCCGCGCACCGAGTACGACGACTACTGCCGCTGGGCCAGCGAGCGCCTACCCGCCTGCCGCTTCGACCACGACGTCTCCACCGCGCGCTGGACCGGGACCGCGTTCGAACTGGACGTCCCCGGCGGCCCGGTGCAAGCGCGCAACCTCGTCCTCGGCGTAGGCACGGAACCCGTTGTGCCAGAACCCCTCCGCGGCCTCGCCATCCACTCCGCGGACTACCTGGCCCACCGGCACGAGCTGGTCGCCGCCAACGATGTCACCGTCGTCGGAGCCGGGCAGTCCGGCGCGGAGGTCGTCCTGGACCTCCTGCGCAGGCGCACCCACGGCACACTCCGCTGGATCGCGCGCACCCCCGCCTTCGCGCCCATGGAGTACTCCAAGCTCGGCCTGGAGCAGTTCACCCCCGACTACGTCCGCTTCTTCCACGGCCTCGACCAAGGCGTCCGCGACCGCCTCGTGCCCTCGCAATGGCAGCTCTACAAGGGGATCAGCGCCGACACCATCGAGGCCATCCACGACGAGCTGTACCAGCGCACGGTCGGCGGCGGCTGGCCCGACGTCGTGCTCGCCCCCGGCGTCGAGGTGCTCGCCGCCCGCCCCGGCATCGAACTGGACCTGCGGCACACCCAGCAGGGAACGGCAGCGACCGTCCGCACCGACGCCGTCGTGTGCGCCACCGGCTACACCGAGCGCGACCTCGGCCCGCTGCTGAAAGACCTGCCCGTCGAGCGCGACGCCGCCGGCCGGATCGTCGTCGACGCCGACTACCGGGTGCGCATGGACCCCGCGGTGACCGGATCGGTGTTCGTGCAGAACGCGGAACGGCACACGCACGGCGTCGGCGCGCCCGACCTGGGGTTGGCGGCGTGGCGAGCCGCCACGATCCTCAACGCCGTGTGCGGACGCGAGGTCTACCGCCTACCGAAGCGCACGGCGTTCACCACATTCGGATTAGGGGAGGTCGGGTGACCTGGAACACGGCCGGGGCCGCCATCGTGCACAAGATGCTCGGCGAGCTGAGCTACGAGGGCATGCTGCGGCCGGAGCCCGTCGGCGACCCCGACGAGCGCGGCTTCCGCGACTGGCAGCTGGTGCTGTCCAGCGGCGTCGAGTACCGGTTCGCCGCCCGGCGCGGGGCGTTCGAGTCCTGGGCCGTCCGCCCGGGCACCGCGCTGCGCGACGGAACACCCGCCGACGACCCGCGCGCGCTGGTCGTCGACGCGCGCGCCGAGCTGGGCCTGACCGGGCTGCGGCTGGCCGACGTCCTCGCCGAGCTGACCGCCACCGTCGCCAACGAGGCCACCCGCATCGCCTCCGCGCCCACCGCCGCCGAGCTGTCCGAAATGGACTACGACGTCGCCGACGGCAAGCTGACCGGCCACCCGCGCCTGGTGCTCAACAAGGGCCGCGTCGGCTTCTCCGGCCGCGACCGCGAGCGGTACGCCCCGGAAGCGGGCACGACGTTCGCACTCCCGTGGGTCGCCGTGCGCCGCGAGCACGCCGCGTTCCGCTGCACCGACGACCTCACCGAGGACGGCCTCCTCACCGAGGAACTGGGCGACCAGCTCGCCGAGTTCCGCTCCCGCCTGCGCGACCCCGACGACTTCACCCTCGTCCCCGTGCACCCCTGGCAGCTCGACGAGATCCTCGGGACCCTGTACGCGGGCGAGCTGGCCACCGGGGTCGTCGTCCCGGTCGGCGAGAGCCGCGACCACTACCGTCCACACCAGACGATCCGCACGCTCGCCAACGTCACCCACCCGACCCGCCGCGAAGTCAAGACCGCGGTGTCGGTCCGCAACACCCTCGTCTACCGCGGCCTGGCCTCCGCGGCGACCCTCGCCGCCCCGCAGGTCACCACGTGGCTGCGCGAGGTGCACGCCTCCGACGAGCTGCTGCACGGCTTCGACCTGCTCGGCGAGGTCGCCAGCGTGTCCGTCCGGCACCCGCTGTTCGGCGCGATCGACGAGCTGCCGTACCGCTTCCACGAAACCCTGGGCGCGCTCTGGCGCGAACCGATCCGGACCCGCACGGGTCCGGGGAGCGCGCGATCTCCTTCGCCGCCCTGCCCTACCGCGGCGAAGACGGCTCCGTCCTCGCGCGCCTCGTCCGCCAGTCCGGAATGGACCCCGACGCCTGGCTGACGCGCGTGCTGGACCTGCTGCTCACCCCGCTGCTGCACTGGCTGCTGGAGCACGGCGTCGGCTTCTGCCCGCACGGCCAGAACCTCATCCTCATCACCGACGCCCAGGGCGTGCCGCTGCGCGTCGCCATCAAGGACTTCGCGCAAGGCGTCGACCTCCTCGACGAACCCCTGCCCAGCTACGACCGCCTCGGCGCGGACGCCTCCGCCGACATGCTGCGCTGGCCCGCGCACCTGCTCGCGCAATCGCTGTTCAGCTCGGTGTTCGCCGGTCAGCTCCGGTTCATCGCCGAGCTCGCCGACGCCGAACTGGACTACGCCCGCCCGCGGCTGTGGGCGCGCGTCCGCGAGGTCGTCGGCGCCTACCGCGACACCCACCCCGGCACGGCGGCCCGCTTCGACGCCTGCGGCCTGTTCGCCCCCGACGTCGAACGCGTCTGCCTCAACCGCGAACACCTCGCGGGCCAGGGCTTCGACAAGGTCGACCGCGACGACGAGTTCGACGTCCGGTACGGCCGCGCCCTCAACCCCCTCGCCGGGCCGGACGCGGGCGGTGCGTGGTGATCGACCACCGCAGACCGGTCGGCCCGCGCACGCTCGCCGCCCGCGCCAAAGCCGCCGTCACCCTGTCGGCGATGCTGCGCTCGGCGGTGTCGTCGGGCGAGGTCCGCCGCGTGGTGTGCCTCGTGCCCGACCCGCACGCCCGCTTCACCGCGGTGGAACTGGGCGCGGAGTTCTTCGTCGACACCGTCCTGTCGTCCGGGTACGGCCTGTGCTCGTACGTCTTCGGCTGGAGCACCACCCGCGACCCGGTCAACGCGCCCGCCGTCGACCAGTTCCTCGGCGGCTACGGGGATCTGCTCATGCGCCCCGACCTGGCCACCCTCGCGCCCCTGGAACCGGGCACCTGGCAAGTCGTCTGCGACGTCGAATGGCCGGATGCGCGCGGGGTCCCCGAAGCGCCGCGCTCGGCGCTGCGCGACCGGCTGGTCGACGCCGAGCAGCTCGGGCTGGTCCCGTCGGTCGGCATCGAGCACGAGGTCACCTTCACCGGGGTCGACGGCACCCCGCTCGTCGCGGGCGGCCTCGACTACTCCGTCGCCGCCCTGACCCCGCTGCGCGCCCTGCTCGCCGACGTCAACGGCGCGGTCGACGGCCTCGGCCTGGGAGTCGAGTCGGCCCGGGGCGAGGTCCACCCGGGGCAGTACGAGATCGTCCTCCGCCACCGCGACGCCCTCGCCGCCTGCGACGACGCGATGCTCGTCCAGTCCGCCGTCCGCCGCGCGGCGGCCCTGCGCGGTGTCCGCGCGGGGTACCTGGCGGCGGAGTCGTCGGGCACGGGCAGCTCGTGCCACGTCCACCTGTCCCTGTCCGACCCCGACGGCTCCCCGCTGACCCCGGGCGCGGCCCCCGGCGAACCGTCCACCCTGTTCGGCCACTTCATCGCCGGAGTCCTGCGCGCCGCCACCGACCTCACCGCGATCTGGGCGCCGACGTGGAACTCCTACGTCCGCCTCCGCACCGCCCCGTTCTCCCCGCGCGGCCTCCGCTGGGGCCGCGACGACCGCACCGCCGCCGTCCGCCTCGCGGGCTCCGGCCGCTCCCTGCGGATGGAAGCGCGGTTCGCGGGCGCCGACGCCCAACCGCACCTGGTCGTCGCCGCCCTCATCGGCGCGGGGGTCGCAGGCGTCCGCGAGCGGCTGCCGCTGCCCGACGAGGGCCGCGTCGTCGGGGAACTCGCCCGCACGCCGTGGGAGGCCCTGACGCTGCTCGACTCCAAGCTCGCCCGAGCGGCGCTGGGCGACGCCGTCATCGACCACCAGGTCGCCATGCTGGGCGACGAACTGACGGCAGGCCTGGACGCGGTCACCGACTGGCAGCGGTCGCGGGGGATCTGCGTGGCTGAGGTGACCACGACGTTCTTCGGGACGTCGACCCTCCACGTCACCGACGGCCGCTCGGACGTCCTCGTCGACGGCTTCCTGACCCGGCCCCCGCTGCTCCGCGTCCTGCTCGGCCGCATCGCCCCCGACGTCGAGCGGATCACCGCCCACCTCGCGCGCGGCCGGGTCGAGCGGCTGGACGCGCTGTTTGTCGCCCACTCCCACTACGACCACGTGATGGACGCCCCCGACGTCGTCAAACTGCTGGGCGGCACCCTCCACGGCTCCGAGTCCACCCTCAACGTCGGCCGCGGAGCGGCCTCCCCGAGGACGCGATGTCCTTGATCGCCGACGGCGACGAGATCACCGTCGGCGCGTTCACCGTCCGCGTCTTCGAGGGCGTCCACAGCCCCGGCGACCGCTACCCGGGCACCATCGACGCGCCCCTGGTCCCACCCGCCAGAGCCCGCGACTACCGCACCGGCGCCTGCTACTCCTTCCTGATCACCCACCCCGCCGGGACCGCGCTCATCCACCCCAGCGCCAACTTCGTCCCGCACCGGTTCGACGGCCTCGACGTCGACGTCCTCTACCTGGGCATCGGCATGCTCGGCGCGCAGTCCGAGCGGTTCCAGGACGACTACTGGCGCCACGTCGTCGAAGCCACCGGCCCGGACCTCGTCGTCCCCGTCCACTGGGACAACTTCGGCCGCCCGCTCGACAGGAAGCCGCGGCCGCTCCCGTTCTTCCTCGACAAGTTCCGCCGCAGCGAGGAGTTCCTCGAGCGCAAGACCGCCGCCGCGGGCATCCGGTGGCGGTTCCAGCAGCCGTTCGAGACCATCGCCCCCTTCGCCTGACGCTACGATCCCCGCCATGGGGGAGCGGAAGCAGCCGAAGGTGCTGCGGTGGTTCGTGCTGTGGGCGGTGTTCACCGCGCTCGCGGGGTCTGGTTCCTGGTGAGCACGCCCGTGCTGGCCCTGTTCAAGATCACCGGCGCCGAGCAGACCGACTTCGACACCACCGCCACCGTCGTCGTCGCCGAGGGGGACTACTTCGGGCTGATCAGCCGCTCCGACGACCCCGTGCGGTGCGACGTCAGGCCCGCCGACGGCGAGGTCCGGACGATCGGCGCCAGCAAGCCCTCGATCGGGCGACGGTCGCGTCACCCGGTGGAGACCCCGTGGTTCGTCGGGGAGGCGACCATCACCTGCACCGGACCGGCGACTCTGATCCACCCCGACCACTACCGGACCGCCGATGTCCCGGGGAACGTCATGATCGGGCTGCTGAGCGCCGGTGGGGTGTGCTTCGCTATCGGTGCGCTCCGGTTGTGGCAGCTCAGGCGGGGTGTGAAACGCGGTCAGATCCAGGGGAACCGGTGAGGGCGCTCCTGCGCCCAAGTGACCGTCCACGATGGGGGAAGCATGACCACTATGGAGATCCAGCCGGACGGGCTGCTCGCGTACGGCCGGGGCACCACCGCGGCGTCGGAGAACTTCGGCGCGCTGGCGAACGTGGTGGAGCAGGCCAGGGTCAGCGACGAGTGCTTCGGCCCGATCGGCGAGTTCCTGGCGTTCGCGTACTTCAACAACCTCGAGGAGTGCCGGGACCTGGCCAACCAGGCCAAGGCGTACCTGGAGGTCGTCGCGCAGGCGGTCAACGACACCGCCGCCGCGTACACCGGGGTCGACGACGGCAGCGCCCAGACGTTCGACGCGCTCGCCGAGACCACCGGCAACGTCAACATCAACGTCAACGCGGGCGACGGCAAGACGCAGGCCGGGTTCTTCGAGCAGCACGCCAGCTACGGCAGCAACACCGCCAAGGCCGCCTACGGCCTCGGCAACGCGAGCACGCCGCCCGAGGCGACCTTCGCGATGATCAACGCGCGGGCCGAGCAGCTCAACTGGGTCACCAGCCCCGGCCAGGCGTTCGTGGACAACGGCCTCGGCTTCCTCATCGCGATCGTGATCAGCCCGCTGATCGAGTGGGTGGTCGAGCCCGCGATCGGCGACCCCGAGCAGATGCGCAGCACCGGCGAGGGCTGGGAGAAGCTCGCGCAGTGGGTCGAGAGCACCGCGGCGCACGAGAAGGCCAGGGCCGAGGCCACCGCCGACGTGTGGGCGGGCGAGGCGGGCAACGCGTTCCGCGCCGAGATGACCGAGTTCGCCGCGGGCACCGAGGCGCTCGCCACCGACATCCGCGGTCTCAAGGAGAACCTCGACCTCGCCGCGCAGCTGTTCGACCTGTTCGTCGAGACCGTCATCGACATCCTCACCGAACTGGTCATCGGCCTGATCATCGAGTGGCTGGCCGCGCTGGCCGCCTCGTGGATCACCTTCGGCGCGTCCGTCGGCGCCGCCACCGGCCTCACCGCGACGCAGGTCGCGATCACCGGCACCCGGCTGGGCACCAAGGTCGCGAACCTGCTGCACAAGCTCAAGCCGATCCTCACCAAGCTCGAGGACATCCTCAAGGCGCTGCGCTCCGGCCCGCTGCGCGGCGTCGTGCAGCGGATGAACAAGCTGGGCGACGTGCCCGTGCTCGGCAAGCACCTCAAGCGCAACCCGGCGTTCAAGTTCCTCGCGGGCGGCGACCCGGGCGACATCGCCAGCCTGAACAAGCACATGGACAACGTCCGCGACGCCCAGCGCAACCTCGACAACGCCATCGACGCGGGCGACGCGGGCAAGATCGACAACGCGGTCAACGACCTGGCGACGGCGAACCGCAAGCTGGACAACGCCCTCAACAACGGCACGGTGTCCAACCAGCGCTTCTTCGGCTCCAACGCGACCGGCGAGCAGGCGCTGGCCCAGCGCGCGACCAGCACCGCCCTGGGCTACCTGGGGCTGGGCGGGTCGACCGACACCGCGACCGTCATCATGCGCGGGACCCTGGAGAACGTCCCGGGCGCGGCGCTGGAGTACGGCGCCACCCAGGCGTACCAGGAGGCCACCAACCCGACGCCGTCCCAGGACGAGCGCCGGGCCACCCAGCAGCAGGGCTTCACGTACGGCGAGTAGGGAGCGGCGCGTGCGCAACAAGGACCCCCGGGTCAGGCGCGACTGGATCTGGAACCCCCGGATGGTGCTGAGCATCCTGCTCGGCAGCCTCGCGATGATCGCCTCGCTGGTCGGGTTCCGCCAGACCGAGCAGTACTGGTGGGCCGGCCTGGGCGTCGTGGGCTTCATCGTCGTCCTGTGGACCTGGCGGGCCCAGGCCACCGGCGACGGCGACGGCTCCAAGGTCCGCATGCACAACGGCGTCGACCGCTTGGGCTTCTGGCTGAGCACCCTCGTCGCCATCGCTTTCGCGTTCGCGGGCACGTTCATGTTCGCCCTCAGCGCCGTCTAAGACGTGTCGATCGGCCCGCACCGGTGTCATTACCGGTGTGGACCGGCACACGGAGCTGGCGCTGGCGCGGGCCGCCATCGCCCGCCCACCCGCGGTACTGCTGGTGACGGGCGCGGCGGGCATCGGCAAGTCGTGGTTCGCCGAGCAGGCGGTGCGCGGCATCGACGGCCGCGTCGTCGTAGGCTGCCGGGGCTCGCCCCGGATCACTGGTCGCCGCCCTGCTCGCCGAGGCCGGCGCGGACCCGTCGGACGACCTCGCGGACGCCCTCCGGCGAACCCCGGTCGTGGTGGTCGAGGACATCGACCACGCCGACACCCGCTCCCTCCGCGCCCTGCGCCACCTCGTCGCCCGCCCCCGACCGCGCTCCTCCTCACCTCGACCGCGGGCGCACCCCTGGGCACCCGCCTGGGCTCGGCCGCCGCCCCCGTCCACCACCTCCGCCTCGCCCCGCTCTCGCCCGCCGACCTCGCCCCCTCGCAGGTCCCCGCGCCGCCGACCTCCACGCCCTGACCGGCGGCATCCCGCTGTTCGTCACCGCCGTCCTCGCCGACCCATCGTTCAACAATCCAATTGTTGAACGATCCGACAATGGGCGAGTTCAATCGTTGAACGATTGCACGATCAGCCGGGGGGCGGTGCCGCCAGTCGCCATCGAGGTGGCGGCGGAGCGGGTGGGGTTGTTGCCGTCCGAAATCCGGGCGGTGGTGCGGATGGCGGCGCTCGCTCGGTCGGCGGTGAGCGCGTCCTTGGTGGCCGAGGTGTGCGGGCGGGCGGTGGACGAGGTCGCGGCGATGCTGCTGCGCGCGGTCGACGTCGGGTTGATGGTGCAGACCGGAGGGGCGTTCGCTTTTCATCCGCCTTTGCTGGCTGCGGCTACCGCGCACGGGCTCAGCGCCAGCGAGCGGGCGCGGGGGCACGCTGCGTTGCTCGGGGCGTTGGAGCGGCAGGCGGCGGATGTCGGCGAGCTGCTGTTCCACGCTCGGGCCGCGGGGGACCTGGTCGCCGCTGCGCGGTACGCCGAGAGGGCTGTCGAGCGGGCGGTGCGCGGTGGGGCTCCGGCTGAGGCGGTCCGGCTGTTGCACGACCTGCTCGACGACCCGGGGCTGCCAGCGGGGAGCGGGCCGCGTTCGTCCGGCGGGTCGGGCGGCTGGCGTTAAGCGGGCTGGCGCACGACGACACCGTCGCGCTGCTGCGCCGCATCCTCACCGATGACCGGCTCCCCGACGGCGTCCGTGGCGAGTTGCGGATGGATCTCGCGCTGCTGATGGGCAACCACGCCGCTGTCGGGGACCCGGCGCGCGCCGAGTTGGAGCGCGCGGTCGGGGAGCTGCGCAGGCGGCCGTTGCTCGCCGCGCGGGCCATGTCGGGGCTGGCTATGCCGTACTGGGGCACCGGTCACGTCGACGAGCACCGGGGGTGGCTGGAGCGGGCAGAACGGGCGCTGCCCGCGCGCGGCGACCGCGGGTTGCGGGCGGCGGTCGTCGTCAACCTGCACTGCGCCCGGATGCAGCTCGGCGACCCCGACGCCTGGACGTCGGTGCCCGAGCCGGGGGACGCGCCGGAGGAGCTGGCCGAGTTCGTCCGCGGCTACGCCAACTTCGCGAACACCGCCCTCGCCGCGGGCCGGTTCGCCGACGCGCGCGCGTTCCTCGACCGCGCCGCCGAGTGGGCGGACAGGTCCGGGGCCGCGTACCAGCGCCGCATGGCCGAGGCGAACGGCCTGCGCCTCGCCTGGGCGACCGGCCGCTGGACCGGCCTGGCCGAGCGGGCCGCCCGCCTGCGAGCGGCCACCCAATCGGCCGCCGCGGAGGCGTCGCTGGTCCTGGGCCTGCTGGCGCTGGCCGCGGGCGAGTTCGACGAGGCGGGGAGTACCTCACCGCTCCCGGATTGACCGCGCCCGCGGGCTGGTGCGGTGCGACGATGACCGCCGCCGGAGCAGCCCGCGTGCGGCTCCACCTGGCCGCGGCGACGTCCCAGGTGCACTGTCCGAATTGGACGCACTCGCGGACGTCGTCCGCGCGAAGGGCGGATGGGCGTGGTCCGTCGAACTGGTCGACGCGGGCGTGGACGCCCTCCTGCGCGCCGATCAGCCCGACCGCGCGCGAGAACTGGCCGACGTAACCATCGCGACACCGCTGGGCGCGGCCGTGGCCCTGCGCTGCCGCGGGAGTCTCGCGTCCGACCCCGACCTCCTCGCCGCCGCCGCGGACCGGTTCGCCGCGCTCCCCATGCCCTACGAGCGGGCCAGGGCGACCGAGGCCGCCGGGCGCGCCCGCCTGGCCGCCGACCCGTCCGCCGCCCTGGTCGACCTGGGCGTCGCCGCGCGCCTGTTCGCCGACCTCGGCGCCACCTGGGACGCCGCCCGCTGCGAGCACGCGCTCCGCGAGCACGGCGGGGCCGCGGGCGGCGGTCCAGGGCGGCGGGGCTACGGCGCCGAGCTGTCACCGCGCGAACGCGAGGTCGCCCGGCTCATCGCGCTCGGCCGCACCAACAAGGAGATCGCCGAGGTCCTGTTCCTCTCCGCCCGCACCGTCGAGCGCCACGTCGCCGGGGTGTTCCGCAAGCTCGGCGTGCGCAGGCGCGACCAGGTGCGGCTGCCTTAGGGTCTACCGGTGGAGACCAGCTACGTCGGCAGACGGCGGGAAGGGGCCGAGGTGCGGCGGCTGCTGCGCGCCGGTCGGCTGGTCACGCTCACCGGCCCCGGCGGCGTCGGCAAGACGCGGCTGGCGGTCGCCGCGGCCGGCGACGGCGCGGTCGTCGTCGAACTGGCCGAGCTGGGCGACCCCGAGCTGCTCGACGCCGTCGTCGCCGACCGGCTGGGCCTGCACGACCGGTCCCGCCCCTCCGCGACGTGGTCCTCGACCACTTGGACCGCCACCGGCTCCTGCTGGTGCTGGACAACTGCGAACACCTCCTGGCCGCCTGCGCCGGGTTCGCCGCGGACGTGCTCGACCGCACCGCCGACGCCGCCGTGCTGGCGACCAGCAGGCAGGCGCTCAGCCTGGCCGGGGAGCGGGTGTTCGTCGTCCCCCCGCTGCCCCTGCCCGACGACGGCGTCCCGCACACCGAACTCGCCGCGTGCGACTCCGTGCGGCTGTTCGCCGAGCGGGCGGGGAGCGTGTGGCCGTCGTTCCGGATCACCGAGGACAACGCGCCCGACCTGGTCCGGCTGTGCCGCAGGCTCGACGGGCTGCCGCTGGCCATCGAGCTGGCCGCGGCCCGGGTCCGGTCGCTGACGCCGCGCCAGATCGTCGACCGCATGGGGGCATCGCCCACGCTGCTCGTGTCGCGCACGAGGACCGGGCCGCAGCGGCAGCAGACGCTGCGCGGCGCGATCGAGTGGAGCCACGGCTTGTGCTCGCCCGCCGAGCAGGCGCTGTGGGGGCGCTGTCGGTCTTCGCGGGACCGTTCGACGTCGACGCCGCCGAGTTCGTGTGCGCCGACCTCGACGGCGTCCCCGCCCTGGTCGACGGCCTGCTGGAGAAGTCCGTGCTGCTGCGCGCCGACGACGGCCGCTACCGCATGCTGGAGCCGCTGCGCGAGTTCGGCGCCGACCTCCTCGCCCGCTCCGGCGACCGGGCCGCGGTCTTCCGCAGGCACCGCGACTGGTTCGCGCGGGTCGTCGAGTCCGCCGACGCCGCGTGGCTCAGCCCGGCGCAGGGGGCGTGGATCGAGCGCCTGCGCCGCGAGCACGCCAACATCCGGTCCGCTGTGGACTGGTCGCTCACCGAACCCGGCGAGGCGGGCGCGGCGCTGCGGATGGCCGCGCTGGTCGAGGAGTACTGGATGCTGCACGGCGCCATGGCCGAGGCCGGGCTGTGGCTGCGCCGCGCGCTCGCCGCCGCGCCCCCGACCACCCGGACCGGGCGCTCGCCGCCGGGGCCGCCGCCTGCCACGCGGTCTGGCGGGGCGACGCGTCCGCCGAACTGGCCCTCGCGGACGAGCTGGCCGCCGATGACGACCGCGCCCTGTCGCTCACCGCCCGCGCCCGCTGCCTGGTGGCGATGCGCGCCCGCGACCCGTCCGCGTGCGACCTGGCCGCCGCCGCGGTCGCCTTCTGCCGGGACCGCGGCGACGTGCGCGGCGAACTGCACCCGCTGTTCGTCCACGGCGTCACCGCGGCGTACGGCGGCGACGTCGACGCCGGTCGGCGGTCCCTGCGCCGGATGCTCGCCCTCAGCCGCGCGGCGGGCGACCTGCACTACCGGGCGATGGCCGCGTTCGGGCTCGCGGTCGTCGAGGTCGAGGGCGGCGACCCGACCGACGCCCGCGAGGCCGGGCGCGAGGGCCTGCGCACCGCGCTGCGCACCGGCGGCCGGTTCGGCGCGGCCCACCAGGTCGAGGTCCTCGCCTGGGCCTTCACCCGGGCAGGCGACAGCACCCGCGCGGCGACCCTGTTCGGCGCCGCCGCGGCGGCCTGGTCGGGCATGGGCATCGACCCGGCCCGCCACATGATCCGCCACACCCGCTACCTCGACCAGGCCCGCGCCGCGCTCGGCGCCGCCTTCGAGCCCGCGTTCGCCGCGGGCCGCGCGCTCACCGACGACGGGGTCGCCGACCTGGCCCTGTCCGACGGCGCCGCCCGCTCCGACGACCCCCTGACCCCGCGCGAGGCCGAGATCGCGCGGCTGGTCGCCCAGGGCATGACCAACCGGGACATCGCGTCCCGGCTGGTCATCTCCCCGCGCACGGCCGACACGCACGTCGGGAACATCCTCAAGAAGCTCGGCTTCACCACGCGCGTGCAACTCGTCGCGTGGGTGGCCGCCAGGTGAGGCCGTCCTGCTCGCCCGCGTCGACCAGAACCGCGCGGAAGGTGGCGGCGTTGTGGAGAACTGCCGATCCGCTGGGAATATGGGGACGCGTTGGGTAGCGCCACCCACGGATGCCGACGTTGAACCCGGCACCGATGCGCGGCGACGGTGGGCGGGCCGCGATCGCGGCTTCCCTGCACTGGAGGACCACCCATGCGGATCACCAGGATCCTGGCCGCCTGCCTCGGCGGGCTGGCGCTGGCCGCCGCCCACGCGGGCGCACCGGCCGCCGCGGCCGAACCCGCGGACTACATCGTCGTGCTCAACGGGACGACCGACCCCGGCGCCTTCGCGTCCGGGCTCGTCGACCGGCACGGCGGGCGCGTCGGCCACGTCTACCGGCATGCCCTGCGCGGCTTCTCGGCGACGCTCACCCCGCGGCGGCGCGGGCCCTGCGGCGCGACGCCCGGGTGCGCTCGGTCGAGGTCGACCACGTCGTGCGCACCACGCAGCAGACCGTCCCCACCGGCGTCGACCGGGTCTTCGCGCCGGACAACCCCAACCTGAGGATCAACGGGGCGGACGACTACACCGCCGACGTCGACGTCGCGGTCATCGACACCGGCGTCGACGCCCGGCACCCCGACCTGACCGTCGTAGCCCGCACCAACTGCGTCAACGCCACGTCGTGCACGGACAACTCCGGCACCGACGACCACGGCCACGGCACCCACGTCGCGGGCACGATCGGCGCCCGCGACGACGGCGCAGGTGTCGTCGGTGTCGCGCCCGGCGCGCGGATCTGGGCGGTGAAGGTGTTGGGCGCCAACGGCAGCGGCCAGCTCTCCGGCGTCGCGGCGGGCGTCGACTGGGTCGCCGCGCACGCCGGGGAGATCGAGGTCGCGAACATGAGCCTGGGCTGCGAGAACTGCGCCACCGACGCGCTCAACCAGGCCATCTCGACCGCGGTCGGCAAGGGCGTGGTGTTCGCGGTCGCCGCGGGCAACAACGGCAAGGACGCCAGGACGTTCTCCCCGGCCAACCACCCCGACGTCATCACCGTGTCCGCGCTGGCGGACTTCAACGGCGCGCCCGGCGGGGAGCGGCGTCCACCTGCCGCGCCGACCAGGACGACACGCTCGCCTCGTTCAGCAACTTCGGGTCCACTGTGGAGATCGCCGCGCCCGGCACCTGCATCAACTCGACCTACCCGGGCGGCGAGTACCGCGTGTTCAGCGGCACCTCGATGGCCGCGCCGCACGTCGCGGGCGCGGCGGCGCTGCTGACCGCCAACGGCAACCGGGCGACCGACCGCGCGGGCACCGCCGCCGTGCGGCAGAAGCTGCTCGACACCGCCAACACGAACTGGACCGACGACTCCGGCGACGGCGTCAAGGAGCCGCTGCTCGACGTCTCCTCCGCCCAGGACTACCCGGCGGGCGCCGCCGACCCGGGCCGCCCGACCGCGTCCTTCACCGCGTCCTGCTCGACCGCCAACACCACCTGCTCCTTCGACGCCGCCCGCTCGACCGACCCGGACGGCACGCTCTCCGCCTACGCGTGGGAGTTCGGCGACGGCGCCACCGCCACCGGTCGGACCGCGTCGCACACCTACGCCCGCTCCGGCTACTACAGCGTCCGGCTGACCGTGACCGACAACCAGGGCAAGACCCACAGCACCCGGCGCATGGTCAAGGCGGGCGACCTGCCGCCCACCGCGTCGTTCACCGCCCGGTGCGACCGCGGGGCCTGCGCGTTCGACGGCAGCGCCTCCACCGACGAGGAGAGCGCGATCGCCGCGTGGGCGTGGGACTTCGGCGACGGCGCGACGGCGACGGGCCGGACGGCGTCGCACACCTACCCGAACGTCGCCAAGAACTACACCGTGCGGCTCACCGTGAAGGACGGCAAGGGCCAGACCGGCACCACGACCAGGACCGTGCGCTGCCACCAGCACATCGGCCAGCCGCTCTGCTTCACCTTCTGACGACCCGGTGCGCGGCGGGCCCGACCCCGCCGCGCACCGCTCGTCGGCAAAAACAATCAAGCATGAATGCTTGAAATCGGTCGGCGGGCGTGCCACGGTTGAGCCGTGATCGACCTGACCGCGCTGCTCGCCGACCTGCGGGACGAGGGCGACCTCGTGGAGTCCTGGGTCGCCGACCTGGAGCCCGACGGCTGGGCGCTGCCCACCCCGGCGACCGGCTGGACCGTCGCCCACCAGATCGCCCACCTGGCCTGGACCGACGAGCAGGCGCTGCTCGCCGCGACCGACCCGGACGCGTTCACCGCCGCCGTGACCGCCGCGTTCACCAGCGCGCCCGACCCGAGCAAGGTCGTCGACGACGCCGCCGCGGAAGGCGCCCGCCGCCCCGACCTGCTCGACCACTGGCGCGGCACCCGCGCCGCGCTGGCCGCCGCCCTCGCCGACGCCCCGCCGGGCGCGAAGCTCCCGTGGTTCGGCCCGCCGATGAGCCCGGCGTCGATGGCCACCGCCCGGATCATGGAGACCTGGGCGCACGGCACCGACGTCGCCGACGCGCTCGGCATCCGCCGCGAGCCCACCGCCCGCCTGAAGCACGTCGCCCACATCGGCGTCCGCACCCGCGACTTCGCCTACGTCGTCCGCGGCCTACCCGTCCCCGCCGACCCGTTCCGCGTCGACCTGACCGGCCCGGACGGCGAGCTGTGGACGTGGGGCCCCGAGGACGCGGCGCAGCGCGTCACCGGCTCCGCGTTCGACTTCTGCCGCCTGGTCACCCAACGCGCCCACCGCGACGACACCGACCTCAAGGCCACCGGCGACGAAGCCGACCGCTGGCTCGACATCGCCCAGGCGTTCGCAGGCCCACCCGGCGAGGGGCGGTCGAAGCAGTGATCCGCATCGGCAACATCTCCGGCTTCTACGGCGACCGCCTCACCGCCATGCGCGAGATGCTCGACGGCGGCGACATCGACGTCCTCACCGGCGACTACCTCGCCGAACTGACCATGCTGATCCTCGGCCGCCAACGCATGAAGGACCCGTCAGCCGGCTACGCCCGCACGTTCCTCAAGCAGGCCGCCGAATGCCTGGGCGACGCCCTCGACCGCGGCGTGAAGATCGTCGTCAACGCAGGCGGCCTGAACCCGCGGGCCTGGCCGACGCCGTCCGCGCCCTGGGCTTCCCCGCCCGCGTATCCCACGTCGAAGGCGACGACCTCCTCCCGCGCGCCGCCGACCTGGGCCTCACCGGCGCCCTCACCGCCAACGCCTACCTCGGCGCCTGGGGCATCGCCGCCTGCCTCCGAGCAGGCGCCGACGTAGTAGTCACCGGCCGCGTAACCGACGCCTCCCTGGTCGTCGGCGCCGCAGCCGCCCACCACGGCTGGAAACCCGACGACTACGACGCCCTGGCAGGCGCCACCGCCGCAGGCCACGTAATCGAATGCGGCGCCCAAGCAACAGGCGGCAACTACGCCTTCTTCACCGAAATCCCCGACCTCCACCACCCCGGCTTCCCCATCGCCGAAGTCCACGCCGACGGCTCCTCCGTGATCACCAAACACCCCGGCACCGGCGGCGCAGTCACGGTCGAAACGGTCACCGCCCAACTCCTGTACGAGATCCAGGGACCCGCTTACCTCGGCCCCGACGTCACCACCCACTTCACCACCATCCACCTGACCCCAGACGGCCCAGACCGAGTCCGCCTGACCGGCGTCCGAGGCACCCCGCCACCGGACACGGTGAAGGTCTGCGTCAACACCCTCGACGGCTTCCGCAACAGCGCCACCTTCATCCTCACCGGCCTCGACATCGACGCCAAAGCAGCCCTGGTCCGCGACCAACTAGGCGACGACGTCACCTGGACCCTGGCCCGCACAGACCGCGAGGATGCCGACACCGAGGAAACCGCCAGCGCATTCCTCCACGCCACCATCCGCACCCCCGACCCAGCCCGCGCAAAAGCCTTCTCCCGCAAGGCAGTAGAGCTGGCCCTCTCCTCCTACCCCGGCTTCACCCTCACCGCACCCCCTCGGACGGCACCCCCGTAGGCATCTACCGCCCCGAGTACGTCCCCCGCGCCGAAGTCCCCCACACCGCCGTCCACCACGACGGCACCCGCGAACACATCCCCTGGCTGGATGTATCGAGGGCTTCCTCGTCACCGATCACTGTGGAACCAGGACCGTGGCTCGGCGGTCCCACCCGACGTCTCCCGCTCGGGCTTGTCGCGGGGACGCGGTCAGGGGACAAGGGTGGGGACGCGAATCTCGGCGTCTGGGTGCGTACGCGCCGCGCCTACCCCTGGCTGGTCGACCACCTCACCGTCGAGCGGCTCAAAGAGTTGCTCCCCGAAGCCGCCGACCTCGAAGTCGAGCGGTACGAGTTCCCCAACCTCAACGCCCTCAACTTCATCCTCAAAGGACTCCTCGGCCAGGGTGTCGCCGCGAGCACGCGGTTCGATCCGCAGGCGAAGGGGCTCGGGGAGTGGCTGAGGAGCAGGCACGTCGACATCCCGGAGGAGCTGTTGTGAACCCCTTCGAGCGGCGCGAGTTGCGGGAGACCGTGCGCGCGTTCATGGCGCGGGACGTCCTCCCGCACCTCGACCAGTGGGAGCGGGACGGCGAACTCCCCGGGACCTCCACCGCAAGGCAGGTCAAGCGGGGCTCCTCGGCGTCGCCTTCCCCGAGGAGGTCGGTGGCGGGGGCGGTGACCTGATCGACGCCATGGCCGTCGTCGAGGAGATGCACTACGCGGGCGCGTCCGGTGGTCTCATCGCGAGCCTGCTGACCTGCGGTATCGCCGTCCCCCACATCGCCACCGCAGGAAACCCGGAACACATCGGCAAGTGGGTCAAGCCCACCCTCGAAGGGGCCAAGATCGGCGCGCTCGCGATCACCGAGCCCGACGGCGGGTCCGACGTCGCCAACATCCGCACCACCGCGAAGAAGGACGGCGACCACTACGTCGTCAACGGCGCCAAGACCTTCATCACCTCCGGTGTCCGCGCCGACTTCGTCACCACCGCCGTCCGCACTGGCGACAAGGGCGCGCACGGGATCTCGCTGCTCGTCGTCGAGAAGGGCACGCCCGGGTTCACCGTCAGCCGGAAGCTGGAGAAGATGGGCTGGCACTGCTCGGACACCGCCGAACTCTCGTTCGCCGACTGCCGGGTTCCCGCGGAGAACCTGGTCGGTCAGGAGAACACCGGGTTCATCCAGATCGCCGTCAACTTCGTCGCCGAGCGGCTCACCCTCGCAGTCCAGGCCTACGCGCACGCACAGCGGGCGTTGGACCTGACGCTCGAGTGGTGTCGCAACCGGGAGACGTTCGGCAGGCCGCTGATCTCGCGGCAGGCCGTGCAGAACACGGTCACCGAGATGGCGCGGAAGATCGACGTCGCCCGGACCTACACCCGGCAGACGGCGATCCGGCACCTCAACGGGGAGGACGTCATCGCCGAGGTCTGCTTCGCCAAGAACACCGCCGTGGAGGCGGGGAGTGGGTCGTGCACCAGGCCGTGCAGCTCCACGGCGGGCTCGGGTACATGCGGGAGTCCGAAGTGGAGCGCCACTACCGCGACCTGCGCATCCTCGGCATCGGCGGCGGCACCAACGAGATCATGACCGGCCTTGCCGCGAAGCGATGGGGTACACGGCATGACCGTCCTGCGCACCACCGTCGACACCACCTCCGACGACTTCAAAGCCAACGCCGACGCGATGCTGGGCAAGCTCGAGGAGATCAAGACCGAGCAGGCCAAAGCCGTCGCGGGTGGCGGCGAGAAGTACGTGACCCGCCACCGCGGTCGCGGGAAGCTCCTCGCTCGCGAGCGGATCGAGCTGCTGGTCGACCCCGACTCGCCGTTCTTGGAGCTGTCCCCGCTGGCCGCGTGGGGCACCGACTACCAGGTCGGCGGGAGCCTGGTCACCGGCATCGGCGTCGTCGAGGGCGTCGAATGCCTGATCAACGCCAGCGACCCGACCGTCAAGGGCGGCGCGATCAACCCGTGGGGCATGCGCAAGGGCTTTCGCGCGGCCGACATCGCGGCGCAGAACCGGCTGCCGACGATCAACCTCGTCGAGTCCGGCGGCGCGGACCTGCCCACGCAGAAGGAGATCTTCATCCCGGGCGGGCGCACCTTCCGCGACCTCACCCGCGCCTCCGCGGCGAAGATCCCGACCGTCGCGCTGGTCTTCGGCAACTCGACCGCGGGCGGCGCGTACCTGCCGGGCATGTCGGACTACGTCGTGATGGTCAAGGAGCGCGCCAAGGTGTTCCTGGGCGGGCCGCCGCTGGTGAAGATGGCGACCGGCGAGGAGTCCGACGACGAGTCGCTGGGCGGCGCGGAGATGCACGCCCGCGTGTCCGGTCTCGCCGACTACCTCGCCGCCGACGAGCAGGACGCCATCCGCATCGGCCGCCGCATCGTCGCGCGGCTCAACTGGCGCAAGCTCGGCCCCGAGCCCAAGCCCGACTACGCCGAGCCGCTGCACGATGCCGGAGACCTCCTCGGCATCGTCCCCACCGACCTCAAGGTGCCGTTCGACCCGCGCGAGGTCATCGCCCGGGTGGTCGACGGGTCGGACTTCGACGAGTTCAAGCCGCTCTACGGGTCCAGCCTGGTCACCGGGTGGGCGAGCGTGCACGGGTACCCGGTCGGCATCCTCGCCAACGCGCGCGGGGTGCTGTTCGGGGAGGAGTCGCAGAAGGCGACCCAGTTCATCCAGCTCGCCAACCAGACCGACACGCCGCTGATCTTCCTCCACAACACCACCGGCTACATGGTCGGCAAGGACTACGAGCAGAGCGGCATCATCAAGCACGGCGCCATGATGATCAACGCCGTGTCGAACTCGCGGGTGCCGCACATCTCGATCCTCATGGGCGCCTCCTACGGCGCGGGCCACTACGGCATGTGCGGGCGCGCGTACGACCCCCGGTTCCTGTTCGCCTGGCCCAGCGCGAAGTCCGCCGTCATGGGGCCCGCGCAGCTCGCGGGCGTGCTGTCGATCGTCATGCGGCAGAACGCCGAGCGCGCCGGGCAGCCGTACAACGAGGAGCACGACGCCGCCATGCGGGCGATGGTCGAGGGGCAGATCGAGGCGGAGTCGCTGCCGATGTTCCTGTCCGGGATGCTCTACGACGACGGCATCATCGACCCGCGCGACACCCGCACCGTGCTCGGGATGAGCCTGTCCGCAATCCACAATGGACCGATCCAGGGCGCCGAGGGCTTCGGCGTCTTCCGGATGTGAGGCCGTGATGATCAGTTCGGTTCTGGTGGCCAACCGCGGCGAGATCGCCCGCCGGGTGTTCCGCACCGCGCGCGAGTTGGGCCTGGGCACCGTCGCGGTGTTCTCCGACCCGGACGCCGCCGCCCCGCACGTCGCCGAGGCCGACACCGCGGTCCGGCTGCCCGGCGCGGCCCCGTCGGAGACCTACCTGCGGGCGGACCTGCTGGTCCGGGCCGCGGTCGACGCGGGCGCGGACGCCGTGCACCCCGGGTACGGCTTCCTGTCGGAGAACGCCGGCTTCGCGCGCGCGGTCGTCGACGCGGGGCTGACCTGGGTCGGACCGCCGCCCGCCGCCATCGAGGCGATGGGCTCCAAGATCGAGTCGAAGCGGATCATGGCCGCGGCGGGCGTGCCCGTGCTCGCCGAGCTGGCCGAGGTCACCGAGGCGGACCTGCCGGTGCTGGTCAAGGCGTCCGCGGGCGGCGGCGGCCGGGGCATGCGGATCGTCCGCACCCTCGCCGAGCTGCCCGGCGCGATCGAGGCCGCGCGCTCGGAGGCCGGGTCGGCGTTCGGCGACCCGACGGTGTTCTGCGAGCCGTACATCGAGCGCGGGCGGCACATCGAGGTGCAGGTCCTCGCCGATGCGCACGGCACGGTGTGGGCGGTGGGGGAGCGGGAGTGCTCGATCCAGCGCAGGCACCAGAAGGTCGTCGAGGAAGCGCCGTCGCCGCTGGTCACCGAGGAGATGCGGGCGGGCCTGTTCGACGCGGCGCGCAAGGCCGCGAAGGCCATCGACTACACCGGGGCGGGCACCGTCGAGTTCCTGGCCGACGACTCCGGGCGGTTCTTCTTCCTGGAGATGAACACGCGGCTCCAGGTCGAGCACCCGGTGACCGAGGCCGTCACCGGGCTGGACCTGGTGCGCTGGCAGCTCGCCATCGCCGAGGGCGCGGCGCTGCCCGCCGACCCGCCGCCCACCCGCGGGCACGCCATCGAGGTTCGGCTCTACGCGGAGGACCCGGCGGCCGACTGGCGCCCGCAGAGCGGCACGCTGCACGACTTCGCCGTGCCTCCGGGCGTGCGGGTCGACTCCGGTGTCGAGCCGGGGTCGGTCGTCAGCGTGCACTACGACCCGATGCTGGCGAAGGTCATCGCGTACGCCCCGGACCGCACGAGCGCGGCGCGGGCGCTGGCCGGGGCGCTGGTCAAGGCGCGCATCCACGGCGTCACGACCAACCGGGACCTGCTGGTCAACGTGCTGCGGCACCCGGCGTTCCTGGCGGGCGAGACCGACACCGCGTTCTTCGAGCGGCACGGGCTGTCCGCGCTGTCGGAACCGCTGCTGGACAAGGACGCCGTCGAGCTGTGCGCGCTCGCCGCGGCGCTGGCCGACGCCGAGGCCAACCGGGCGTCGGCGAAGGTGCTCGGGCGCATCCCCGGCGGCTGGCGCAACGTGGTGTCGCAGCCGCAGGTCAAGAAGTTCACCTCAGCGGTCGGCGAGCACGAGGCCCGGTACACCGCGGGCGTGCCCGAAGGCCCGGCGACCGTCGTGTCGGCGTCGCCGGACCTGGTGGTGCTGGAGGTCGGCGGCGTGCGGCGGCGGTTCGCGGTCGCCCGGCACGCCGGGGTGTCCTACGTGGACACCGACGCCGGATCCGTTGCGCTGACGCACGTCGAGCGGTTCACCGACCCGGCGGACCAGGTCGCCGCGGGCTCGCTGCTCGCGCCGATGCCCGGCACGGTCGTGCGGGTCGCGGTGGCCGAGGGCGAGCGGGTCAGCGCCGGTCAGCCGCTGCTGTGGCTGGAGGCGATGAAGATGGAGCACCGGATCGACGCCCCGACCGACGGCGTCGTCACGGAGCTGGGTGTGGGCGCGGGTGACCAGGTGGACGTCGGGCGCGTGCTGGCCGTCGTGAGCGAGGAGGAAGCGTGAACTTCAGCGAGAGCGAGGAGCGGCAGGCGCTGCGCAAGGCCGTCGCCGAGTTGGGCCGCAAGTACGGGCACACCTACACCGTCGAGAAGGCGCGCTCCGGCGGCCACACGACGGAGCTGTGGGACGAGGCGGGACGCCTGGGCTACCTGGGCGTGAACGTCCCCGAGGAGTACGGCGGCGGGGGCGGCGGCATCGGCGACCTCGCCGCGGTGTGCGAGGAGCTGGGCGCGGCGGGCGCGGGCCTGCTCCAGATGGTGGTGTCCCCGGCGATCTGCGCGACGATCATCGCCCGCTACGGCACCGACGACCAGAAGCAGCGCTACCTGCCCCGCTTCGCCGACGGCTCCCTGCGCATGGCGTTCGCCATCACCGAGCCCGACGCGGGCTCCAACTCCCACAAGATCACCACGACCGCCCGCCGCACCGACGACGGGTGGCTGCTCACCGGCCGCAAGGTCTACATCTCCTGCGTCGACGAGTCCGAGTCGGTGCTGGTCGTGGGCCGGACGGAGGACGCCAAGACGGGCAAGCTCAAGCCCGCGCTGTTCGTCGTGCCGACCGACGCCGCCGGGTTCACGTTCCAGCACATCCCGATGGACATCATCTCGCCGGACCGCCAGTTCACGCTGTTCTTCGACGACGTCGCGCTGCCCCACGACGCGCTCATCGGGTCCGAGGACGCCGCGCTGATGCAGCTGTTCGCGGGCCTGAACCCCGAGCGCATCATGGCCGCGTCGTTCGCCGTCGGCATGGGCCGCTTCGCGCTGGAGAAGGCCGTCGACTACGCGAAGACGCGTCAGGTGTGGAAGCAGCCCATCGGCGCCCACCAGGCCGTCGCCCACCCGCTCGCGCAGGCCAAGATCGAGCTGGAACTGGCCAAGCTCATGACCCAGAAGGCCGCGGCGTTGTACGACGCGGGCGAGGACATGGCCGCGGGCGAGGCCGCGAACATGGCCAAGTACGCCGCGGGCGAGGCCGTCGTCCGCGCCGTCGACGCCGCCGTCCAGACCCACGGCGGCAACGGTCTGGCCAGCGAGTACGGTCTCGGTGCGCTCGTCGCGGCGTCCCGGCTGACCCGGATCGCCCCGGTGAGCCGGGAGATGGTGCTGAACTTCGTGGCGCAGTTCTCGCTGGGACTGCCCAAGTCGTACTGAGGGGGACGCAGTGGGCGAGCCGCGCCAGGACCGCAGCCGGGCCACCCGGCGGCGCCTGCTGGACGCGGCCGTCGACTGCCTCGCCGAGGTCGGCTGGACCGGCAGCACGGTGTCGGTCGTGGCCGAGCGCGCGGGGGTCTCGCGGGGGCTGCCCAGCACCACTTCCCGACGCGGGAGGACCTGTTCACGGCGGCGATCGAGCACGTGACGGACGAGCGGTTGGCGCACATGCGGGCCGATCTGCCGTCATTGCCGCCGGGGTTCGACCGGACCGAGCACGTGGTGCTGACGATCGGGGAGATGTACGCGGGGAAGCTGTTCCGGTCGGCGCTGCAACTGTGGGTCGCGGCGGCGTCGGACGAGCCCCTGCGGGCGAAGGTGGTGCCGCTGGAGGCCCATGTGGGGCGGGAGGCGCACCGGCTGACGGTCGAGGCTTTGGGGGCGGACGAGTCGCGTCCGGGGTGCGCGAGGCGGTCCAGGCGACCCTGGACCTGGCACGGGGCCTCGGCCTGGCGAACGTGCTGACCGACGACGCGAAGCGGCGGGACCGGGTCCTCCGCGAGTGGGCGATCAGCCTGCACAGGACGCTGACCGACAGCCGCTGACGATCAGTGGGTGCGGCTGCTGCTCCAGTCGGGATGACGACCCGTGGCCGCGATCAGGCGGTCCTGGTCGCCGGCGGTCGGGGGGACGGCGACCGGGTGGTCGAGGATCGCGCCGTACCAGACGGGGAAGTACTGGCTGAGCTCGTCGGTGACGGTCATGACCAGGTCGGGGTCGAGGCGGTCGTCGAGGCCAGCGCCGCGGGCGAGGTCCCAGGAGTGGATGGTCAGGTCGAAGATCATCTGCCAGGCGTACTCGTCGGCGTTGATCGGGCCGCCGGAGGTGTGGACCTGGCCGGTGAGCGCGGGGCGTTCGTGGAAGGCGGCGCGGGAGGCGGTGGAGGCGCGCGTCCAGGCGTCGACGGGGTCGGGGCCGAGGACGTCGCCGTCGAAGCGGTCGCCGACCTCGGGGAGGGTGGCGCCGCGGAGCAGGTACGGGGCCCAGAAGTGCTCGGACGTGAGGTGGTTGACCAGGTCGCGGACCGTCCACTCCGTACAGGGGTGGGAGCGTCCCAGTCCTCGACCTCGCGGACCCGTCGGTCGAACTCGGCGAGGCCCGCGTCGAGGGCGGCCAGTAGCTGCATGCGTCCACTGAAACACCCGCTCACGAGGGCTGCCACTCGTAGGATCAGCGCGTGCAGCTCACCGACCCGGACCGCTCGCGCGCCGTCTTCATGGGCCGCTACGCCGAACGGGTGGCGGACGCGCTGATCAACCAGGAGGCGGGCGGGTTCGGCAGTGGGCAATACCTGATCTCGCAGGACCCGCTGCCGCTGAACATAGTCGAATCGTTCGCGCTGGAGGCGGAGGACACGTTCCTCGTGTACGTCGGTTCCGTCGAAGCCTCGCAGGACCTCGCGGATGTGCTGGCACGCTCCCTGCGCGGCACAAGGTCCTCATGGGCTACCCGCTGGACGTCGGGGACCGGCCGGAGATCGACGTGCTCAAGGCGCAGCTCCCCGACCTCCTGGACGCCTTGCTCCTGGGGCTGTCCGACCGGGGCGAACTGCTCGACCTCCACACCCTGGCCAGGGCGATCGGGGAACCGGGGACGCGCATCAGCTCCGACCTGGCCCTCAAACGCAACCCCGCGTACTTCCCCTCCGCGCCCGCGCCGCTTCCCGCGGACGACGGCCTGCCCCGCGCGGCGCGGGTCCTGCTCGGCCGCCTCGCCCTCCTGCGCCCCGACGAAGACCTCGACGACGACACCGCCCGCTTGCTGGAGGTCGACGCGAGCGCCCTCGGCCCGCTGCGCGAGGGGTGGGTCACCTCGGACGGCAAGCTCGTCCCCGAGGCCCGCTCCGCCGCCGAAGCCGAGTTGGCCCAGGACGAGGACGCCGAACGCATCCGGGCCGCCCTGCGCGAGTACCGCGTGCTCAAGGCCGGGGTCCTCCCGCAACCGCAGCTCATCCGGGACTACTGGACCACCGACGACCACCTCGGCTACCGCCCCTACGCCCAGGCCCTCGCCTCCTTCATCCGCCATCCCGGCTCCCGCCCGCCCCTCACCATCGGCGTCAAGGGCGCTGGGGCGCGGGCAAGACCTCCCTCATGCGCATGGTCCGCGCCGAACTCGACCCGCCCGGGGAGGACGGCGAGCCCCGGCCCATCGCCCTCACCCGCGACTCCCGCGAGAAGCTGGCCAAACGCCGCTGGTGGCGCAAGCGCACCACCGCCGACACCCCCGTCACCAACGCCGAGGTCCTGCGCTCCGCAGGCGCCACCACGGACCCCACGAAAACGCTTGGTGTTGAAGCCACGGGCGATTGGCGCGCCACGGTGTGGTTCAACCCGTGGAAATACCAGAACAGCGAGCAGGTCTGGGCGGGACTCGCGCACGAGCTGATCACCCAGATCACCGGCAGGCTGCGGACCGGCGACCGGGAACGGTTCTGGCTGCGGATGAACCTCGCCCGCGTCGACCGCCTGGCCCTCCGCCGACGCGTCTACCGGCTGCTCATCGAACGACTCGCGCCGTGGGCTGTGGCCGTCGCGCTCGCAGGGGCGGTGCTGGGAGTTCTGTGGCTGACCGGAGTCCTGGCCGGACCGGCGAGGTGGCTGCTCGCGGGTGGCAGTGGGGCGGCGCTCGTGGCCGCGGTCGGGTTCTCGGCGTGGTTCCAGAAGCAGCGGGCGGCCGTTGGGTTCGGGCAACTGCTGTCGGGACCGGCGGCGGCGATGACAGGGGAGGCCAAGGGGTTGTTCGACCTGGTCAGCGACCCCGCGTACACCACCAAGGTCGGCTTCCTGCACGCCGTGCACTCGGACATGGAGCGGGTGCTCAAGCTGGTCGCCACTGAGGAACGGCCGCTCGTCGTGTTCGTCGACGACCTCGACCGGTGCTCGCCGGGGGTCGTCGCGCAGGTCATCGAGGCGATCAACCTGTTCCTCGCGGGGAGTTCGACAACTGCGTGTTCGTCATGGCCATGGAGCCGGACATCGTCGCCGCGCACGTCGAGACCGCGTACGCCGAACTGGCCGCGCGGGTCGGTGGGGAGGGTGGTGAGCTGGGCTGGCGGTTTCTGGAGAAGATCGTCCAACTCCCGATGGGCCTGCCCGCCATCGACACCGACGCCCACTTGCCCGGCTACCTGCGCGGTCTGCTCGGCGTCCGCGCCGAAGCGGCTCCCGAGCCAGTCCCGGGTGCGGTGGTTCCGTCGCCGCCGCAGGGGCCGCCCCTGCTCGGCCATGAGATCCGCGGGCCCGTTCCCGTGCCACGGTTGGTCACAGATACCGAACTCGTCGAGTGGGCCGAGCGCAGGCTGCGCGGTGCGACTCTGGACACGCTCGACCAGGTGGCCGTCGCAGTCGCCACGGCCATGGCGTCCGGGCACCTCCCGGACCTCATCCACGGCCCGGCCCACGTCTTGGTCTCGGTGGAGCGGGCCACCGAGATCGCCAGGGCTGCGGCCGACCGGGTGCACGCCGAACTCTTCGCCCGCTCCTATACCGACGACCAAGCCCTCACCGCCATCGGCGCCGCCCTACCCGCCCTCGGAACGCCCAACCCGCGCGAGATCAAGCGGTACGTCAACCTCTTCCGCTTCTACTCCTTCATCGTCGCCGCGCGCCGCTCCGAGATCACCGCCGTGCAGATCGCCAAGATCGCGGGGCTCGCCATCCGCTGGCCCGACCTCCTCACCACCCTCGCCCGCGACGACACCCTCACCCGCCTCGAACGCGAAGACGACGACGCCTGGGACGGCCTCCGCGCGGCCCAGCCCCGACTCGACGCCCTCCGCGCCTTCCTCCGGCAAGGACCACGTATCTCCGAGGCTGCACGGCTCCTCCTCTGAGGTAGTACCGCCGCACCCCGTGAGCTGATCACGTCCGCAGGGGAGATGCGTGCGGTGAAACGGGTGGGCAACCATCGACAGCATCCGGAATACACCAGCGAGGGGGACTTCCGCGCGATGAGTGCCGACCTCAAGAGCACCACCCTGGCCGACGCTTACCTGACCGCCCTGCAGTGCGAGGACCTGGAAGGGGTGCTGGCGCTCTTCGCCGACGACGGGTACGTGCACTCGCCCCTCTACGGGCCCCGCCCCGCGCGGGACTTCTACACCGAACTGTTCGTGGACAGCCACTCCTCCGCGCTGACGCTGCTCGGCACCATGCACGGGTCCACAGTGGACGGCAACCCGCTGCTGTCCATCTGGTTCTACTTCGACTGGACCCTCGCCGACGGGACCTCCGCGCCCTTCGACGTCGTCGACGTGCTCGAACTCGACGACGAAGGCAAGATCAAGAAGCTGTACATCGTCTACGACACCGTCGACGTCCGGCCCGCGTTCGAGATCAGCAGCGCACGGCCCTCCTACCGCGCCGGGCGGCGGTGACCGTCGAGCGGGCCGACCACCCGGGCCTCGGACAGCTCCGCGTGCTGCTCTGACCCCAGCAGTTGGTCGACCACCTCCGCGGGTGACGGCATCGACGCGATCTCGGCGCTGACCCGGGCGCGGCGGTGCGAGCGTCGGTGGAGAGCAGGGTCAGCAAGGCGTCGCGGGCGGTGGCGCGGGTGACCGACGCCGGGGCGATCGCGACTCCCGCGCCGCGGCGGCGACCAGGGCGGCGTTGTCGGGTTGGTCGGTCATGTGCGGCATCACGAGCTGCGGGACGCCCGCCGCGAGGGCGCTGAACGTGGTCCCCGATCCGCCGTGGTGGGCCAGGACGCGGCAGTGGGACAGGACGGTGTCGAGGGGCAGCCAGTCCCACGACGGCACGCCCGGCACGCGCGTCCCGAGGACGGCGACGCGGAGGCCGAGGTCGCGGGCGGCGGCCACCACCGGTGCGACGACCTCCGTGCGGCCGAGCCGCGGCAGGATCGTGCCCAGGGTCAGGCACACGTCGACCGGTGGCGCGGTCGGGGAGCCGTCGCCGTGGTACGGCGCGCACCGCATCGGGACCCCGGGGCGCAGCGACGCCGGGCGGAGCGATGGCGGGCAGAGGTCGATGAGCGCGTCGGGGTCGGACAGGCGCGGGCGGACGCCGTGCCGCGCGTACAACTCCGCGACCTCCGCTCCGCGGCGATGAGGCGTTCCCGGGGCATGACCAGGCCGAACGAGTGCTCCACCACCGGAACCCCGAGCACCTCGGCGACCAGCGGCCCCGCGAACTCCGGCGGTGTCCGCACCACCACGTCCGGACGCCACCACCGCGCGAGGGCGAGCAGGTCGTCCGCGGTGCGCTCGGCGAGCGCGACCATCCGCGCCCAGCCGGACCGGCCGCCCCCGCCCAGCGGGGCCGCGGACAGCAGGTCGACCTGGCCGCCCACCGCGTGCACGGTCAGCCCGGAGTCCGCCGCCCGCCGGGCGAAGCCGCCGCCGATGGCGACCAGGACCTCGTGCCCGGCGGCCCGGGCCGCTCGCGCGAACGGCACGAGCGGGTGGAAGTGGCTGGCCGCGGGGCACGCGGTCACGAGGACGCGCACCGTCACGCCCGCTGCCGGGCGACCGCCGACAGCCGCAGCCCGGCGGGTTGCAGCGACAGCGCGGGGCGCGGCACCACGCGGCCCGCCGGGAGGAACCGGAACCGGCCGCACAGCTCGGCGACCGCCGCCGACGCCTCCGCGCTCGCGATCGCCGCGCCGATGCACGCCCGCGGGCCCAAGCCGAACGGGAAGTACGCGCCGCGCGGGCGTTCCACCCCGCGAGCCACCGCTCCGGGCGGAACGCCGTCGGGTCCGGGAACCACCTCGGGTCGCGGTGCACGACCCACTGGCTCACCGTCACCGTCGTCCCCGCCGCGATCCGGTGGCCGCCGAACTCGACGTCGCGCAGGGCTTCCCGGCTGGTCAGCCACGCGGGCGGGTGCAGGCGCATGGCCTCGCGGACCACTGCGTCGGTGTACGGGCGGGCGGTGCTCGCGGACTCGGCGGCCACCGCGTCGGCCGCGTCGGGGTGCTCGGCGAGCAGGTGGCAGCACCACAGGACCGCGTTCTTGGTCGTCTCGAAGCCGGACAGCACCAGCGTCGCCAGCTCGTCGCGCAGCTCCGCGCCGTCGACGCCTGCCAGCGCGGCGACCACGGGGAGTCGGAGCGCGCTAGCCGCGCCACGACGCCGTCCATGCCGCGCAGCGCACGGCGCATCCGCCGCGCGCGCGGGGTCGGGATCCACTCGGGCAGCGCGATCGGTGACACCGACAGGTCCATGATCTCGCGCACCAGCCTGCCGACCGCCTCGACGTCGGCGTCCGGCAGGGCGGAGCCGAACAGCAGCCGGGTGACCGCGCGCAGCGTCATCAGGGAGACCCCGGGCGCGGGGTCGAACTCGCGGTCGGTCGGCCACGTCCCGGCCAGCGCCGCGGCCTCGCCGGTGGCCAGCTCGGCCGCGGTGGCGACGAGGTCGCGGGTGAACGCGGGGCCGATCCGGTCGCGCTTGCGCCGCCAGACCGCGCCGTCGCTGTTCATCATCGCCTCGGGGAAACCCCGGGACCGGCCGCGGGTGCGGGTCTGCGCGCCGCTCTTGGCGAACGCGCCCTCCCGGTCGACCAGCAGCCGCTCGACGTCCTCGGGCGCGCTCAGCAGGACGTTGTGCGACCCGATGGCCACCACGTCGCCGTACTCGCGCGCGCAGTCGGCGAGGAAGCCCAGCGGGTCGGCGGTGAAGGCGGGCAGGTTGCCCGCGACGCGGTCGCCCGCGGGCCGGGTGGGCCGGGCATCGCGCTCTCCCCTCGACTCCGGAACGGGACCGTCCACAGCGGACGGCCCCGTCCGGGCTCGTCATCAGTAGTACAGGTACGGTGCGGTGAGCCGGTCCTTGCGGGCGATGCCGACGAAGACGGCCACGGACAGCAGTGCCTTGCGCATGCGAACACCTCCTCCCAGTCGCGGAGTTCAGCAACGGCCCCCGGCGCCGCCGTGCGCCCGATCGCAGGCATGCCGACCGAGTCGCTCCCCAGGTCGCGCTCATCCACTGAATGCGCGGTCTTTCCCCCAAGTCCGGTCAACACCGGGTGCCGAGGACCAGCATTCTTGGCGGGAAGCAACAAGGCTACCCCCGAACGGGGACTTCCTCACCGTTTGCCGGTGCGCCGGGTGACCGTCCGGTGTGGAAGGTCAGGGGTTTCGAGCAGGCCGACCGCGATGGCGGTCAGCTCGTCGGCCAGGCCCGGCCGGTCGTTGACCCCGCGCGTGCGGGGCAGGTCGTTGACCACGGTCAGCGCGGCCTGCACGACCACCCGCGCCTCCGCCTCGTCCAGCGCCGGGGTCACCTCGCGCAGCAGCCGCACCCACTCGGCGACGTAGCCGCGCTGGAGCCTGCGCAGCTCCTTGGCGTCGCGCTCGGGGAGGTTGCCGATCTCGTTGGCGTAGACCGCGATCAGGTCGTCCGATCGCAGCACGGTGTCCACATAGGAGCGGGCGAGCCGGTGCAGGGCGTCGCGGGGCGAGGTGGCCGCGGCGAGGGAGTCCGCCAAGCCCAGGGCGAGCCGGTCGGCCATCCGGCGGCTCGCCGCGAGCAGGATGTCCGATTTGCCTGTGAAGTGGCGGTAGATGCTCGGTCCGGCGATGCCTGCGGCCGCGCCGATGTCCTCCATGCTCACCGCGTGGAAGCCGTGCTCGCGGAACAGGCGGGTGGCGGCGGACAGCAGCTCCTCGCGGCGGCTCGCCGCGACCGGGGCCGGGGCGGGACGGGGCGGCGTCCGACGTGGGGACCGGGCTGCGGACGATCGACTCGGCCAGGTCCGCCAGCAAGGGGACGAAACGGTCGCGGGGCGGCGCGGCGTGGTGGTCGCCGATGCTGCCGAAGACGCTCAGGGCGGCGAAGCAGAGGAGCAGGGCGTCGCGGTCGGTCAGCTCGGGGCGCAGCGCGCGCAGGCCGGACTGCCAGCCGCCCAGCAGCACGCCCGTGCGGCGGATGACCTCCTTCTGGTCGGCCTGGTGCAGGTGGCGGCCCTGCCAGCGCCACAGGGCGGTGAGGTCGCGGTGGTCGATGGCCGTCTCGGCGGCGGTCAGCAGCAGCGGGCGCAGGCCCGACTCCGGGTCGGTGAACCCGTCCAGGACCGCGCCCAGGCGGGCGGCGAGGCCGTCGACGCCGGTCAGCAGGACGTAGCCCAGCACGGCCTGCTTGTTCTGGAAGTGCCGGTACATGCCCGGGCCGGTGATGCCGACCGCGGCGGCGATGTCGTTCACCCCGACCGCGTGGTACCCGCGCTTGCGGAACAGGTCGGCTGCGGCGGTCGCGAGCTGCGCCTTGCGGTCGCGCGGCCTGCGGACCGGGCGGGTCGTGTCCGCCGTCACCGACACCTCCTCGGGTGAGAACCGGGTTACACGGTACGACTCAGCGTGACACGTTGACAACCAGCGGATCTGCGCCAGAATGTTAATCGTCATTAGCGAAGCCTCAGGAGAGGACCGGTCGGGCGTGAGCACCGAAGCCTTCATCTACGAGGCGATCCGCACGCCGCGCGGGCGCGGCAAGCAGAACGGGTCGCTGCACGGCGTCAAGCCGATCAGCCTGGTCACCGGGCTCATCGGCGAACTGAAGTCCCGCCACCCCGAACTGGACCCGGCCACGATCGACGACATCGTCCTCGGCGTCGTCTCTCCGGTCGGCGACCAGGGCGCGGTCATCTCCCGCACGGCGGCCATCGCCGCGGGCCTGCCGGACACGGTCGCGGGCGTGCAGCTCAACCGGTTCTGCGCCTCGGGCCTGGAGGCGGTCAACACCGCGGCCGAGAAGGTCCGCGCGGGCTGGAACCAGCTCGTCATCGCCGGTGGCGTCGAGTCGATGTCCCGGGTGCCGATGGGCTCCGACGGCGGCGCCTGGTTCCTCGACCCGGAGACGAACTACGACTCGTACTTCGTCCCGCAGGGCATCAGCGCCGACCTGATCGCCACCATCGAGGGCTTCACCCGCGACGACGTCGACGCCTACGCCGTCGAGTCGCAGCAGCGCGCCGCGCGCGCCTGGGAGAGCGGCTACTTCACCAAGTCCGTCGTCCCGGTCAAGGACCGCAACGGCGTGACCCTGCTCGACCACGACGAGCACATGCGCCCCGGCTCCACCACCGAGAGCCTCGCCAAGCTCCAGCCCAGCTTCGCGGGCATCGGCGAGATGGGCGGCTTCGACGCCGTCGCGCTGCAGAAGTACCACTGGGTCGAGCGCATCGACCACGTGCACACCGCCGCGAACTCCTCGGGCATCGTCGACGGCGCCGCCCTGGTCCTGCTGGGCACCGAGGCCGCGGGCGCGGCGGCGGGCCTGACCCCGCGCGGCCGGATCGTGTCCGCCGCGGTGACCGGCGCCGAGCCGACCATCATGCTGACCGGCCCCACCCCGGCCGCGCAGAAGGCGCTGCGGCTGGCCGGGCTGACCGCGGACGACATCGACCTGTGGGAGCTCAACGAGGCGTTCGCCGCGGTGGTCCTGAAGTTCATGAAGGACCTCGACATCCCGCACGAGAAGATCAACGTCAACGGCGGGGCCATCGCCATGGGCCACCCGCTCGGCGCGACCGGCGCGATGATCCTGGGCACCGTGCTCGACGAGCTGGAGCGCCGCGGTGAGCGGCGCGCCCTGGTGACCCTGTGCATCGGCGGCGGCATGGGCGTCGCGACCATCATCGAGCGAGTCTGAGGCCAGGAGAGATGACCGAGAACATGTTCCGCTGGGACGCCGACGCCGACGGCATCGTCACGCTCACCATGGACGACCCGGGCCAGTCCGCCAACACGATGAACGACACCTTCCGCGAGTCGTTCGCCGCGACGGTCGAGCGCCTGGTCGCCGAGAAGGACGCCATCACCGGCGTCGTCATCACCTCGGCCAAGAAGACGTTCTTCGCCGGTGGCGACCTGAACCTGCTGAGCAAGGCCACCGCCGCCGACGCCGCCGAGATCACCGCGCGCGTCGACGCGATGAAGGCGGAGATGCGCAAGCTCGAGCAGCTGGGCCGCCCGGTCGTGGCCGCCATCAACGGCGCCGCGCTCGGCGGCGGCTACGAGATCGCGCTGGCCTGCCACCACCGCGTCGCGCTCGACGCCAAGGGCAGCGAGATCGGCCTGCCCGAGGTCACCCTGGGCCTGCTGCCCGGCGGTGGCGGCGTGGCCCGCACCGTGCGGCTGCTGGGCATCCAGTCCGCGCTGCTGAACGTGCTGCTCCAGGGCCAGCGGCACAAGCCCGCGAAGGCCAAGGAGCTGGGCCTGGTCGACGAGCTGGTCGACACCCCGGAGGCGATGATCGACGCCGCGAAGGCGTGGATCAAGGCGAACCCGGAGGCCGTGCAGCCCTGGGACGTCAAGGGCTTCAAGATCCCCGGCGGCACCCCGTCGAACCCGAAGTTCGCGGCGAACCTGCCCGCGTTCCCGGCGAACCTGCGCAAGCAGCTCAAGGGCGCGCCGATGCCCGCCCCGCGCAACATCCTCGCCGCCGCGATCGAGGGCGCCCAGGTCGACCTGGACACCGCGACGAAGATCGAGACGCAGTACTTCGTCGACCTGGTGACCGGCCAGGTGTCGAAGAACATGACCAAGGCGTTCTTCTTCGACCTGCAGGCAATCAACAAGGGCCTGTCGCGGCCCGATGGAATCCCGCACTACCAGGCGAAGCGCGTCGCGGTGCTGGGCGCGGGCATGATGGGCGCGGGCATCGCGTACGTCAGCGCGCGCAACGGCATCGAGGTCGTGCTGAAGGACGTCTCGCTCGAGTCGGCCGAGAAGGGCAAGGCGTACTCGGCGAAGATCCTCGACAAGGCCGTGTCGCGCGGCAAGCTCACCCGCGAGAAGGCCGACGAGGTGCTGGCCCGCATCACCCCGACCGACAAGGCCGAGGACGTCGCGGGCGTCGACCTGGTCGTCGAGGCGGTGTTCGAGTCGCCGGAGCTGAAGAAGAAGGTCTTCGGCGAGGTCGAGTCCCTGGTCGCCCCGGACGCGCTGCTCGGCTCCAACACCTCCACGCTGCCGATCACCGACCTCGCGTCGGGTGTGCAGCGCCGCGAGGACTTCATCGGCCTGCACTTCTTCAGCCCGGTCGACAAGATGCCGCTGCTGGAGATCGTCGTCGGCGAGCAGACCAGCGACGTCGCGCTGGCCAAGGCGTTCGACTACGCGCTGCAGATCAAGAAGACCCCGATCGTCGTCAACGACAGCCGCGGGTTCTTCACCAGCCGGGTGATCGGCACGTTCATCAACGAGGCCGTGGCCCTGCTGGCGGAAGGCGTCCCGGCGGCGTCGGTCGAGCAGGCCGGTGCGCAGGCCGGCTACCCGGCCCCGCCGCTGCAGCTCCTCGACGAGCTGACCCTGACCCTGCCCCGCAAGATCCGCCAGGAGACCCGCGCCGCGATCGAGGCCGCGGGCATCGAGTGGCCGGAACACCCGCGGAGGCGGTCATCGACCGCATGATCGACGAGTTCGACCGCAAGGGCCGCTCGTCGGGCGCGGGCTTCTACGAGTACGACGACGAGGGCAAGCGCACGGGCCTGTGGCCGGGCCTCGCGGACGCCTTCGGCGCGGGCTCGGGCGACGTGCCGATGCGCGACATGGTCGAGCGGATGCTGTTCGCCGAGGCGCTGGAAACCGTGAAGTGCTTCGACGAGAACGTGCTGCGGACGGTGGCCGACGCGAACATCGGGTCGATCTTCGGCATCGGCTTCCCGCCCTGGACCGGTGGTGTCATCCAGTACATCGAGGGGTACGAGGGCGGCATCCCCGGCTTCGTCGCCCGCTCGCGGGAGTTGGCGGAGCGCTACGGCGACCGCTTCCTCCCGCCCGCGTCGCTGGTCGAGAAGGCCGAGGCGGGTGAGCACTTCTAGTTCGTGTGGACGCCTGGCGCACGGGGTTTTCCCTGTGCGCCAGGCTTTTTCATGTGGGGGTTCCGGTCGCGCAGCCACTTCTCGGCTTCGCGTCGGAGGAGCCAGTCGTCGGCCCAGTCGGACCAGGTGACGGGGATGATGGCGTGGACGGGCTGCTGTCCTTCGAGGACGCGGTGGTTCGCGAGGTGGTCGCGGATGATGAAGTACCGGCGCGTCTCCACGCAGGTGCCTTTGAAGACGGCGATGTAGCGGTCGCCTTTGACCAGGCGGAAGGTGTAGCCGTACATGTAGTGGCGGGAGCATGGGGTATCGCCGAGGTACGGGTAGGTCAATCCCTGCACGAGCATGGGTCAAGGTTGGGTGGTGGCGCGGGCTTGCACCACGATCAAGGGACACGCCGATCGGGTGGTGGCTGGCTGCCGTCGGCTACTGCTCCAATGCGAGGATGACGTCGCACGGTAGCGCTCGTACACGTGGTCTGGCAGCGGAGATGAAGCAACGCCGTTTGAGCGCGGGCTTCACGCTGCAGGAAGTCGCCGACGCCACCGGTTTCCATATGTCCACGCTAAGCCGTGCCGAGACCGGAGTTCGGTCGCTCAGCCCCGAGGACACGGCGGCGTTGCTCGCGGTTTACCGCGTCACCGGACCGGATCGCACTCGGATCTTGCAGCTCAGTCGGCAAGCCCATCAGGTCGACTGGTGGGAGCCGAGCCCGCGCACATTCGGCCACATGGACACCTTGAGCCATCTCGAGTCGATGGCTAGCCACATCACCCACTCCGCGATGCTCAGGATTCCCGGCCTCCTGCAGACCGTCGACTACACGCGCGTGATCATGCTCAACGTCGGCCACGATGCCAGCACCGTCCGTTCACGGGTGGAAGCTCGTCTGCTTCGCCAAAAGGTACTAGCCAAGCCGAACGCGCCTCGGTACCTCGCGATCCTCGACGAGATGGCGCTGCGGAGGGTGGCAGGGAGCCCAGTCGTGATGGCAGCCCAGATGACTCACATGATCCAGATGGCAGGTCGCCCCAACGTGGACATCCGGATCATCCCGTTCGCCCACGGTAGCCATGTGGGCTTGGACAGCAGTTACGTTGTCATGCGGTTCCCGAACAGCGAACCAGCTCTGTACTTCGAGCAGTTCCGGTCATCGCTCATCGTCGACGGCGAAAGAACCGTGGCCTTCTACGACGGTCTGACGGAACGCCTGCTTCAGGCGGCCTGGTCGCCAGTTGAGTCGGTGCGGTTTCCACCGGCTCGTCGCCGAGTTTGACAAGGCTGCGAGAAGTGGATCTTCGTGACGGACGGTGGCGAGTTTCCTTGCGCGGCGACGACAGGGTGCGTTGAGGTCACTCACCTCGGCACCCACATCGTGGTTCGCGACTCGAAGGCTCCTGGGGCTGGGGCGGTCGTCCTCTCCTCCCCGCGCGGGTGACCGCGCTGTCCGCCCTCACCTGATAACTGGGAACGGGCGTTCTTGTGGCCACGGGCGCACCGGTGGGTGTTGACTATGCCGATGACGGGGTTCCTGGGGAGGTTCAACGCCGCCGACGCGTTCGAGGCGTCCGCTGAGTTGCTGCCCTGCTGCGCCTCCCGGCGGTGGGCGTCGGCGCTGGTGGCGGGTAGGCCCTACGCCGACCTGGACGCCCTGCGCGTGCGGTCCGCGGCGGTGTTCGATGACCTGACCTGGGCTGATCTCCAAGAAGCGATGGCTGCTCACCCCCGGATCGGGGAGCGGGCGCAAACCGACGGCAAGGAAGCCGCCTGGTCGCGGCAGGAGCAGGCCGGTGCGGCGGGGGACGAGCTGAAGGAACGGCTCCGGGCGGGCAACGCCGAGTACGAGCGGCGGTTCGGGCACGTTTTCCTCATCTGCGCGACCGGGTTGACCGGCGATGACGTCCTCGCGGCCCTGCGCGACCGGATGAACAACGACGTCGACGACGAGCACGAGGTGGTCCGGGGGAACTGCGCAAGATCGCGGACTTGCGGCTCGCCAAGGCGGCGCGAGGATGAGCGGGGTGAGCCTCTCCACGCACGTGCTGGACACCGCCCGGGGCGCTCCGCGGCGGGGGTGCCGGTGCGCCACGAGTACCGGGACGGACCCGAATGGGTGATCGCCGACGCCGGGACGACCGACGCCGACGGGCGGATCACCGGGTGGACGGCGGACCCGGGTGTGCACCGGTTGGTGTTCGACACCGGCGCCTACCTCGGGCACGACGCCTTCTACCCGTCCGCGACCGTCGAGTTCCTGGTCAGCGATGACCGGCACCACCACGTGCCGCTGCTGCTGAGCCCGTTCGGCTACACGACCTACCGGGGGAGCTGACGTGGAACTCGGGGACAACCAGTACGGCAAGGCCGAGGTGCGCCTCGTGCGCGTCGACCGCGACACCGACGAGCACCGGCTCACCGACCTCACCGTGACGACCACGCTCGCCGGGGACCTCGCCGCGACCCACCTGACCGGCGACAACGCGGGCGTCCTGCCGACCGACTCGCAGAAGAACACCGTCTACGCCTTCGCCCGCGACGGCATCGGCGAGATCGAGGACTTCGCGCTCCGGCTGGCGCGGCACTTCGTCGGGACGGCCCCGTCCATCACGCGCGCCCGGGTGCGGGTCGACCAGCACGCCTGGGAGCGGGTGGGCGGGCACTCGTTCGCCAGGGGCGCGGGCACCCGGACGGCCACGGCCGCCGTGTCCGACCAGGGTGAGTGGGTCGTCTCCGGCGTGGAGGACCTCGTCCTGCTGAACACGACCGGGTCGGAGTTCCACGGCTTCCACCGCGACGAGTACACGACGCTGGCCGAGACCAGCGACCGCATCCTCGCGACCGCGGTCTCCGCGCGCTGGCGGCACTCCGCGCCCACCGACTGGTCGCTGTCGTACACCGCCGCCCACGCCGCATTGCTCGGCGCGTTCGCGAGCACGCACAGCCTGTCGCTCCAACAAACCCTGTACGCCATGGGGGAGAAGGTGATCGAGTCCGGGAGCACGATCGACGAGGTGCGGCTGTCGCTGCCCAACAAGCACCACTTCCTCGTCGACCTCGCCCCCTTCGGCCTCGACAACCCCGGCGAGGTCTTCTACGCCGCCGACCGCCCCTACGGCCTCATCGAGGGCTCGGTGCGCAGGCCCGGCGCGTCCGACCCCGGCCTGGCGTGGTGGTGACCGGCATGGACTTCCTCAGACCGACCACCCTCGCCGAGGCGCTCGCCGCCAAGGCCGACATCCCCGACGCCGTGCCCATCGCGGGCGGCACCGACGTCATGGTGGAGTTGAACTTCGACAAGCGCAGGCCGCCCGCGCTGCTCGACCTCTCCGCCGTCCCCGAACTCGCGCAATGGCACGACGAAGGCGGCGCGACCCGCATCGGCGCGACCCTGCCGTACGCGCGCGTGATCACCGAACTGGGTGACCGCGCCCCGGGCTCGCCGAGGCCTCCCGCACGGTCGGGTCGCCGCAGATCCGCAACCGCGGGTCGGCCGGCGGCAACCTCGGGTCCGCGTCGCCCGCCGGGGACGCGCACCCGCCGCTGCTGGCCGACGGCTCCACCGTGCGGATCGCGTCCACCCGCGGCGAGCGGACCGTGCCCGCGCGGGAGTTCTTCACCGGCCCCAAGCGGTCCGTGCTGGAGCCCGACGAGCTGGTCGTGTCCGTCACCGTGCCGAAACCGGCCGGGCCGCAGCACTTCGCGAAGGTCGGCACGCGCAACGCCATGGTCATCGCGGTCTGCTCGTTCGGCATCGCGCTCGACGTCGCCGCGAAGACCGTCGGCACGGGCATCGGCTCCGCGGGTCCGACGCCGCTGCGCGCGCTCGACGCGGAGGAGTTCGCCGCCGGGCTGGATTGGGACGCGGACCTGCCCGACGCCGCCGCGCGGCGGTTCGGGAGCTGGTCGCCGCCGCGCCAAGCCGATCGACGACGTCCGGGGCACCGCCGCGTACCGGCGGCACGCCCTGGCGGTGCTGGGCAGGCGGACGCTGGGCTGGGCGTGGGCGGAATACCGGAGCGGGAGGTGGCCGGGGTGCGCGTGAGGGTCGAGGTCAACGGCGAGGACCGGGTCGCCGACGACGTGTGGGAGGGCGAGAGCCTGCTGTACGTCCTGCGCGAGCGGCTCGGGCTGCCGGGCAGCAAGAACGCCTGCGAGCAGGGCGAATGCGGCTCGTGCACGGTCTACCTGGACGACGTCGCCGTGTGCGCCTGCCTGGTCGCCGCTGGGCAGGCCGAGGGCCGCCGGGTCCGTACCGTCGAGGGGCTGGCGGGCGACGAGCTGGACGGGGTGCAGCAGGCGTTCCTGGAGACCGGCGCGGTGCAGTGCGGGTTCTGCACCCCGGCCTGGTCGTCGCCGCGCACGACCTGCTGCGCCGCGACCCCGACCCGTCCGACGCCGACATCCGGGAAGCGCTCGCGGGCAACCTGTGCCGCTGCACGGGCTACGAGAAGATCATGGACGCGGTCCGGCTGGCCGCGTCCCGCGCGAAGGGCTGAGTGGTGCGCCTCATCATCGACGGCGCCGCCGTCGCCGCGGTGGACGCCGCGGGCACCGAGCACGCGACCGGGCACGTGGTGGTCGAGGACGGGCGGATCGCGCTCGTCGGCGCGGGACCCGCGCCCGACCTGCCCGCCGACCGGCGGGTCGACGCCCGCGGCTGCCTGGTCACGCCGGGCCTGGTCAACACCCACCACCACCTCTACCAGTGGGCGACCCGCGGGCTGGCCCAGCAGGCGGACCTGTTCACCTGGCTGGTCACCCTGTACCCGGTCTGGGCGGGCCTCGACGAGGACATCACCCGCGCCGCCGCGCGCGCCGGGCTGGCCCGCCTCGCCCGCACCGGCTGCACGACCGCCGCCGACCACCACTACATCCACCCTGCGGGCGCGGACCTGCTGGGCGCGGTGGTCGACGCCGCGGGCGAGGTCGGGGTGCGCCTGCACGCCGTGCGCGGGTCCATGGACCGCGGCGTCTCGCACGGCGGCCTGCCCCCGGACGGCCTGGTCGAGACCACCGACGCCGCGCTCGCGGGCACCCAGGAGGCCATCGACCGCTTCCACGACCCCGCCCCCGACGCCGCCGTCCGGGTCGCGGTCGGCCCGTGCTCGCCGTTCTCGGTCAGCCCCGAGCTGATGACCGGCAGCGCCGAGCTGGCCCGCGCCGCGGGCGTCCGCATGCACACCCACCTCGCCGAGACCCTCGACGAGGAGAAGCAGTGCTACGACGAGTACGGGTGCAGCCCCGTCGAGTACGCCGAGCGCACCGGCTGGACCGGCCCGGACGTGTGGCTCGCGCACGCCATCCACCTGACCGACGACGGCGTCGCCACGCTCGGGCGCACCCGGACCGGCGTCGCGCACTGCCCGACCTCCAACGCCCGCCTCGGCGCCGGGACGGCCCGCATCGCGGACCTGCTCGCCGCGGCGCCCCGGTCGGGCTCGGCGCGGACGGCGCGGCGTCCAACGAGGACGGCGGCCTGGGCGTCGAGCTGCGCCAGGCCGCCTACGTCGCCCGGCTGCGCGGCGGCCCGGCGGCCATCGACGCCCGCCAGGCGCTGCGGATGGCCACCATGGGCGGGGCGCGGTGCCTGGGCCGGGAGGCCGAGATCGGGTCGATCGAGCCGGGCAAGCTCGCCGACCTCGCCCTGTGGGACCTCACCGGCATCGAGCACGCGGGCATCCTCGACCCGGTCGCCGCGCTGGTGTTCGGCGCGCTGCCGCCGCTGGCCGCGCTGTTCGTCGGGGTCACCCGGTGGTCGAGGACGACCTGCTCTGCAAGGCGGCGGAGGACGACATCGCGACCGACCTCGCGGGCGCCAGCACGAGGCTGGCGCGCAAAGCGGGATTGATCGGGTAGGCCCGTGTCAGGCGGGCAGGAGTTCCGGTTCGGCCTCGCGGGCGCGGGCCAGCGCCGTCACGCCGTAGGCGGCGAGGATGCCGCACGCGGTGGCCAGGACGACCTCGACCGGGGTCGTCGCGACGGTCTCGCCCAGGAACACGACGCCGATGGCGGTCGCGCTGGCCGGGTTGACCAGGTTGGTCACCGCCAGCGGCGCGGCCAGGCCGTCGCGGTAGGAGCGCTGGGTGAACACCGTGCCACCGACCGCGAAGGCGCCGACGGCCACGATGGCGACCAGCATGAACGGGGTCAGCAGCACACCCGCGCCGGTCGTCCCCACGCCGACGACGACCGTCTGGCACAGCGCGGAGCAGATGGAGTACGCGACGCCGCCCGCGACGGCCTCCCAGAGCGACGACGCGCCCGGTCGGGAGCCCTTCGCCACCAGCCCGCCGACCAGCACGGTGCCGCCCGCGAGCAGCGCGGTCAGCTCGACCGGGGTCAGCGTGTCCGGCGTCCCGCCGGTCGTGATGATCATCGCGAGCCCGGCCAGACCGGCCACCGTGGACACCAGGCCCACCGTCTCCAGCCGCGTCATCCGGCGCCGCGCCCGCGACGCCGCGAACACCACGGCGATGACCAGCGTGAGCACGCCCAGCGGCTGGATCAGCGACAGCGGGCCGAAGCCCAGCGAGACGACGTGCAGGCCCGCGCCCGCGGCGTTGAGGCCCTGCGCCACCCACCACAGCGGGACCCGCGTCAGCTCCCGGACGGTCAGGTGGGCGTACCCGGCCTGGATCAGCGCAGCGGTCGCGTAAACGATCGCGACCGCGACGCACAGTGCGATCGCGATGGTCAGGTCAGCCATGGCCCCCAGTCCGGTTCACTCCATCGCAGGGTAGCCGGTCAACGGCGATCACAGGGTGCTATCAACGGATTGGGTGGGCCACACCACGCCTGCAGGAGGGCAGCCCCATGACCAGCACGCAGACCCGGGAGACCGTCGCCGACGGCATCGGGACCAGCCCGCAGCGGCCCGACGGCGTGCTCAAGGTGCGCGGCGAGTTCGCCTACTCCTCCGACCTGTGGGCCGACGGGATGCTGTGGGGCGCGACGGTCCGCAGTCCGCATCCGCACGCCCGGATAACCCGGATCGACCTCACCGAGGCCGTCAAGCTGGCCGCCGTCGTGCTGACCCACGAGGACGTGCCCGGCCGCAACCGCTACGGCCTCGAGCACGCCGACCAGCCGGTCCTCGCCGAGGACGTGGTCCGCTACCAGGGCGAACCGGTCGCCGTCGTGGCCGCCGACCACCCGGAGACCGCCCGCCGCGCCGCGGCGCTGGTCAAGGTCGAGTACGAGGTCCTCGACCCCGTCACCGACCCCGAGGCGGCGTTCGACGCGCCCGCGCTGCACCCCGACCACGGCTCCAACCTGCTCCGGCACGTCCCCATCCGGCGCGGCGACGAGGCCGCGACCGCGCCCGTGGTCGTCGTCGGCGAGTACACCGTCGGGATGCAGGACCAGGCGTTCCTCGGCCCCGAGTCCGGCCTGGCCGTGCCCGCCGACGACGGCGGCGTCGACCTCTACGTCGCCACCCAGTGGCTGCACGTCGACCGCGCCCAGGTCGCCGTGGCGCTCGGGCTGCCCGAGGAGAAGGTGCGGATCACCCTCGGCGGGGTCGGCGGCGCGTTCGGGGCGCGCGAGGACCTGTCGATGCAGGTGCACGCCAGCATGCTGGCGCTGCGCGCGGGCAGGCCGGTGAAGATGGTCTACGGCCGCGAGGAGTCGTTTTTCGGCCACGTCCACCGCCACCCGGCCCGGATGCGCTACGAGCACGGCGCGACCGAGGACGGCAGGCTCGTCTACGTGCGCGCCCGCATCCTGCTCGACGGCGGCGCGTACGCCTCCAGCACCACCGCGGTCGTCGCCAACGCCGCCACCCTGGGCGTCGGCCCGTACGACGTGCCCAACGTGCACATCGACGCGTACGGGATGTACACCAACAACCCGCCGTGCGGGGCCATGCGCGGCTTCGGCGCGGTCCAGGCGTGCTTCGCGTACGAGTCGCAGATGGACAAGCTCGCCGAGCGCATCGGCGTCGACCCGGTGGAGATCCGGCTGCGCAACGCCGTCAGCGAGGGCTCGACCATGCCGACCGGGCAGGTCATCGACTCCGCGGCGCCGGTCGCCGAGCTGCTGACCCGCGTCCGGGACAAGCCGGTGCCGCCGCCCGCCGCCGACGACCCGCGCGAGCGCCCCGGCGGCGTCGCGGGCACCACGCGGGGCGAGGGCGTCGTGCGCGGCGTCGGGTACGGCGTCGGCATCAAGAACGTCGCGTTCTCCGAGGGCTTCGACGACTACTCGACCGCGCGCGTGCGGCTGGAGCTGGTCAGCGGGGAGCCGGTGGCCACCGTGCACACCGCTGCGGCCGAGGTCGGCCAGGGGTTGGTGACGGTGCAGGCGCAGATCGCGCGCACCGAGCTGGGCGTGCAGCAGGTCGTGGTCGTGCCCGCCGACACCTCCGTCGGCAGCGCGGGGTCGTCGAGCGCGTCGCGGCAGAGCTACGTCACCGGCGGCGCGGTCAAGGCCGCGTGCGAGGCCGTGCGCGCCGAGGTGCTGTCCCGGGTGCCCGGCGCGGCGGCGCTGCGCGGCGGCAAGCTGACCACTGTGGACGGTGAGCCGGTGGCCGACCTCGCCGCGGCGCTCGCCGAGCCGGTGGAGCGGACCGTGGAGTGGCGGCACCGGCCGACGAAGCCGCTCGACCCCGTCACCGGTCAGGGTGACGCGCACGTGCAGTACGCCTTCGCCGCGCACCGGGCGGTCGTCGACGTCGACGTCGAACTCGGCCTGGTGCGGGTGGTCGAGCTGGCGTGCGCGCAGGACGTCGGCAAGGCGCTGAACCCGCAGGCCGTCGAGGGGCAGATCCACGGCGGCAGCGCGCAGGGGCTCGGGCTCGCGGTGATGGAGGAGATCCAGGTCGTCGACGGCGTGGTGCGCAACCCGTCCTTCACGGACTACCTGATCCCCACGATCCTCGACATGCCGCCGATGTCGGTCGACGTCCTCGAACTGGCCGACCCCGCCGCGCCGTACGGCCTGCGCGGCGTGGGTGAACCGCCGACGATCTCGGCGACCCCGGCGATCGTCGCGGCCATCCGCGCGGCCACCGGACGCCCCCTGACGCACGCGCCGGTCCGCCCCGACCACATCGTGACAACCGGCGATGGCGGCAACGCTGAGTAAAGATCACTTACCGAGGTTGACCCGAACGGACGACAGGGTGTCTCAGTAGGCTTCGGGGAACATCAGCCGACCCCGATTGAGGTGTGTGGTGAGCGAGACCGCGAGCTGGGTCCCCGAGGGCGTCAACACCGAACTCCCCAGCGCCGCCAGGGTGTACGACTACCTGCTCGGCGGGGGGCACAACTTCCCCGGCGACCGCGCGCTCGCCGACAAGCTCGTCAAGGTCGTGCCCGCGCGCGACATGGCCAGGCTCAACCGGTCCTTCCTGCGCCGCGCCGTGCTGCACCTGGTGGAGCAGGGCATCGACCAGTTCCTCGACCTCGGCTCCGGCATCCCGACCGTGGGCAACGTCCACGAGATCGCCCAGGGCGCGAACCCGGACGCCCGCGTGCTGTACGTCGACTACGAGCCCGTCGCCGTCGCGCACAGCGAGCTGCTGCTGGAGGGCAACCCGCGCGCCGCCGCGCTGCAGGCCGACATGCGCGACCCGGAGAAGATCGTCAACGCCCCCGCACCCGGGAGCTGATCGACTTCGACCGCCCGCTCGGCCTGCTCATGGTCGGCGTCGTCCAGTTCATCCCGGACGCCGACGACCCGTGGTCGCTGGTCGCCCGCTACCGCGACCTGGTCGCCCCCGGCAGCTACCTCGCGCTGTCGGCGTTCACGTGGGACAACGCGCCCGCGGGCATGGCCGGGGCGGTCGAGGTGTTCCGCAACAGCCAGGACCCCATCTTCCCGCGCACCCGCGGCGAGATCCTGCGCATGCTCAGCGGGTTCGACCTCGTCGAGCCGGGCCTGGTCTACACGCCGCAGTGGCGGCCCGAGCGGGCCGAGGACGCCGCCGACGCCGACCGCTCCAACCTCTACGCCGGGGTCGCCGTCAAGCCGGAGTGATCCCAGCGGCCTACCCCGGTCAGGGGTGGCGCGCAGTACCCGTTCGGGTGCAGAGTGATAGCCCCCTGGACGACATGTCGGCGAGGACACCGATGGGCGGTCGACGTGGATCCGGCTGAGCTGCCCGGCAGATGGGCGGCCGCCGCGTCCCGGATCGTGTTCGTCCCGCTCGGCCGCGCCGAGGTCGAGCGGGAGTTCGCCGTGCTCGCGGAACGCGTCACCACCCACCCGGCGGAGGTGGGCGCGCGCCTGGTGGAGCTGGGCTACCGGCTGCCGGAGTGCTTGCGGGTGACCGTCGAACTCCTCGGTGAATTGGCCGAAGTGGACGGTGCGGTGCTGGCCGCGCTCGCCGCGGGCTTCACCGAGGCGTCCCGCGACCGGCTGTTCGCCGAGCAGGAGGACCTGCACGCGGCCCTGCGCCGCGCCAAGGACAACGTGGAGCGCAGCCTCAAGGCGAGCGAGGCGCGGTTCACCGAGGTCTTCGACACCTCCGCGCTCGGCATGCTCATCACCGACCTCGGCGGCGGCGTGGTGCGGGCCAACGAGGCGATCGAGACCATGCTCGGCTACGCCCACGGCACCCTGTTCCGCAAGCGCTTCGAGGAGCTGCTGCACCCCGAGGACCGCGCCTACCTGCGGTCCCGGTACGCCGAGCTGGCGGCCGGGCAGAGCGACCTGCGCGAACGCACCCGCCTGCAGCGCGTCGACGGCGACACCGTGTGGACCCGCATGGCGGTGTCGGTGCTGCGCGACGACAGCGGCCTGCCCGACCACTACGTGACGATGGTCGAGGACATCTCCGACCTGCACCTGCTCGAGCACCGCATCACCTACCAGGGCACGCACGACATGCTCACCGGCCTGCCCAACCGGTCGGCGTTCACCAGCAGGCTGGAGGAGGCCATCGGCGTCGGCGCGGAGGTGTCGGTCCTGCACCTGTCCCTCGAGGACTTCGCGGTCGTCAACGACGGCGTCGGCAGGCACGCGGGCGACCGGCTGCTGACCACCGTCGCCTCCCGGCTCGCCGAGCTGGTCGAGGAGGAGGACGCCGTGGTCGCCCGCATCGCCGACCACGAGTTCGCCATCCTGCTGCGCTCCGCCGACGCGGGCGCGGCCATCGCGGCGGAGGTCAACGGCGCGCTCGAGGAGCCGACGTACGTCGACGGCACCGGCATCGCCGCGTCCGCCACCATCGCGGTCGTCGTCCGCCCGCGCGCCGACACCCGACCCGCCGACCTGCTGCGCGCCACCGACATCACCATCCGCGAGCTGCGCATGCGCGGCCGCCGCCAGTGGGGCCTCGTCGACGTCGCCGAGGTCGACCGCCGCGTCCAGCGCTGGAGCCTCACCGCCGCCATCCCGGGCGCGTGGGAGAACGGCGAGCTGGACGTCGACTTCACGCCCGTCGTCTCGCTCGCCTCCGGCGGCCTGGTCGCCGCCCGCGCCGCGCTCCGCTGGGACAGCCCGACGCGCGGCCTCGTCCCGGGCGACGTCTGCGCGGGCTTGTTAGCCGACACCGGCATGGGCGTGTCCATCGGCCGGTGGCTCCTGTCGCGGGCCGCTGAGCGCGTACAGGCGTTGCGGGACAAGGTCGGCGAGGCACCGCGGCTGTACGTCGAACTGCCCGCGGACTTGGCGGCCGACGCGGACCTGGTCGCCGCGGTGCGGCTGGTGAGCGCGGAGACCGGGCTCGCGGTGGACCAAGTGGACATCGGCGTCCCGATCGCCGCCGCCTCCGTCCCGGACGGACCCGCCGCGGAGAACATCGGCGTCCTCGCGGAACTGGGCGTCCGCGTCGTCCTGACCGACTTCGGCGCAGGCGACCTCTCCTGCGCCGCCGACCTCCCGATCGCCGCCGTCCGCGCCAGCACCGCCATCGCCACGCGCATCGCCTCCGACCTCGCCGACGGCACACCATCACTGGTCAGCGACACCGTCTGCGCGGCCGTCCCACTCCTGCGCCGCCGCGGCGCCTCCGTCATCGTCCCCGGCCTCACCGACCCGTCCACCGCCCGCTGGTGGACCGACGCGGGCGCCGACCTCGGCCACGGCCCGCTCTACGGGCAGCCGGGACCGGTGGAGGACTTGCTGGGCTGACTCAGCCCAGCCACTCCCGCAGCGCCCACCACCAGCGCACCGTTACCGCCATCGGGGCGGTGTCTTCGGGGAAGGCGGTGAGGGAGCGGAGGCGGGAGAGGCGGTAGCGGACGGTGTTGGCGTGGACGTGCAGGGCCGCCGCGGTGTGGTCGAGGCGGTGGGCGTGGTCTACATAGGACAAAGCGGTGGCGGCGAGTTCGCGGTGGAAGTCGTCGGTGGGGTCCAAGGGGGACAGGAGGGTGGTCGCCAGGAGGGTGGCCAGGGTGGGTTGGGCGGCGAAGGCGGTTTCCGGGGCCAGGTCCGTCAGCGGGTGGACGCCGTGCGCGTCAACCAGGGGGAGGGCGGCGGCGCACAGGTGGTAGACCGGGCGGATGTCCGGCAACGGGACCGCGGGCGAGGCGACCGCGCGGGCGTCCAGGCACCGGGGGACCGTGGGGGACAGGCCGGTGAGCAGGCCGTCGACCATGCCGAACACCCCGGGCAGGTCGACGGAGCGCACCGGGTCGGTGATGTCGGTGACCACGCAGACGTACGACGCCGTCGGGTCGAGGCCGACTTGGGCGAGGGAGGCAGGCGGGACGGAGTCGTGCAGGAGGAGGCTGCGCAGGACCTGCGTGCGGGCGTCGCGGGCGGTGCGGGCCAGTTCGCGCTGGTAGCCGCTGACCATGTGGCGTTCCACGGCGTTGGTGTACTGGTCGAGCTGTTGGAACGCCTCCAGCAGGACCGTGTCGGACACGCCGCGGCGCGGCAGCGGGCGATGGCGATCTCGACGATGCGGGTGCGGCCCGCTTGGACGCCGGTGAGCAGGGCGGTGATGGGGACGCCCTGGGCGGCGCGGTCGGCGCCGAGGGTGGTGGCGGCGGTGAAGTCGCCGTCGCCGCCCGCGAAGGCGGTCAGGCCCGCGGCGAGGAGGTCGGCGACGTGGCGGCGGGTCTCGGCGGCGGGGAGGCGGGCCACCTCGGGGGAGGTCGTGCGGGCGGCGTCGACCAGCTCGTCGATCAGGCCGTCGTCGGCGGCGAGCGCGGTCAGGACCTCGGCCATGGACACCGGCGGCCTCCTTGTCGCTCGGGCACAACCGCCGCCCCGGGTGTTGGCGGTGAAGCCCTACCCCGGTCGGGGGCGGACTTGGTTTCCTGGTGGCTACTGCAGAGTAACCAGCGGGAGTCGCCATGAGAAGAGCGCTCGTCGCCGCCTGCGCCGCCGTCGTCGCCGCGGGGTCGTGCCCGCCGCCGCGGCGGAGCGGCCGCGGGAGGTGTTGTTCGTCGGGAACAACTGGGAGGGCACCGTCGACGTCCTCGACGGGCGCTACGCCAAGATCGGCCGCGTCGACGTCGTCCCGGACAAGGAGGACCGGCTCCGCGAGATCTACCTCAACCCGGTCAAGCTCGCCTTCTTCCTCGGCGTCCGGCACGGCCCCGGCGAGGGCCACGACCAGCTCGTCGACGACATGTACACCACCCCCGACGGCACCGCGCTGGTCGCCTCGCGCCCCAGCTTCGCCGACGTCGTCTCCATCGACCTCGCCACCGGCGCCGTCCGCTGGCGGTTCCCCGTCGCCGGGTACCGCGCCGACCACATGGCGGTCTCCCCGGACGGCACCCGGGTCGCGGTGTCGGCGTCGACGGCCAACACCGTGCACGTGCTCGACATCGCGACCGGCAGGCAGGTCGGGTCGTTCCGCACCGGCGACAAGCCCCACGAGAACGTCTACACCGACGGTGGCGCGCGGTTGTGGAACATGTCGATCGGCGAGGTCATCACCGCGCTGGACGCGCCCGAGCTGGACTGGACCAAGGGCGACCGCAAGATCACCGTCGTCGACACCGCGACCCACCAGGTGGTGAAGGTGATCGACCTGCGGCAGCGGCTCGACGCCGCGGGCCTGCGCGGCTACTCCGACGCCGTGCGGCCGGTGGCGTTCAGCCCGGACGAGCGGTTCCTGTACTTCCAGGTGTCGTTCTTCCACGGCTTCCTGGAGTACGACGTCGCCGCGGACCGCGTCACCCGGGTCGCGACGCTGCCGAAGAACCCGGCCACCAGCGAGGACCGCACGACCTGGGTCAACGACTCCCGCCACCACGGGATCGCGATGAGCCCGGACGGGGCCAAGCTGTGCGTCGCCGGGACGATGGACGACTACGCCACCGTCGTCGACCGGGCCACGCTGACCCCCGGCCCGCTGGTCCCGCGGCGAAGCCGTACTGGGCGACCGTGCACGGGGGCACTGCGTGATCTCGGAGAGCGCCGCGGACCGCGTGTCGGTGATCGACTTCGGGACGGGCCAGCGGATCGCGTCGGTGCCGGTGGGCGACCACCCGCAGCGCATCCGGCCCGGCACGGTGCCCGCGGGCTGGTAGGGCGGGAACGGCCCGGCAGCGTCCTGCCGGGCCGGAGTCCTCAGGCGGCGTTCGCCGTCGACAGGCCCAGGGCGGCCGACCCGGCCGGGGTCAGCGCGGCGGGCACGAACTGGCCGAACGCGCCCGCGCCGGTCACCACGAGGCCGTCGTGGATCAGCTCGTGCGCGCTGAACTGGTCGCAGCAGGGCATGCCGTCGATGTACAGGTCGGGCTCGCGCCCGCAGCGCAGGGTCCCCCGGCCCGCGGCGATCGCGCGCAGCATGGCGCGGGCGCGGGCGGTCAGTTCGTGCGGTTCGGCGGTGTCCATGTCGTCCCCCGGTCGTGGAGAATCGGTGCGTCTCTAGTGGGATGCGTAACCCCTTCACCCGGTTGCATCGACTTGAGACCCAGCACACGTTACCGCCTGTGACGAAACTTAAGGTCGATTTTGGGTTGAGCCCCGCACGACCAGTTCGGTGGGCAGCAAAACCGAGGGCGGAGGTGTGCTTCCCCCTCAAGTTGCGCCTGCAGGCGCCAGGTCGCGCTGCGGCCCAGCTCCTCGACCGACTGCCGGACGGTGGTCAGCGCGGGCGTCGTCGTGGTGGCGAGGATCGAGTCGTCGTGCCCGACGACCGCGACGTCCTCGGGGACCCGGCGACCGCTCTCGGCCAGGGCGCGCAGCGCGCCGACGGCGATGATGTCCGCCGCGGCGAACACGCCGTCGATGGTCGGGTCGCGCTCCAGCAGCTCGGCCATGGCCGCCGCGCCGCCCGCGCCGGTGAAGTCGCTGTGCACGACGAGGTCGGTCTTCATGCCCGCCTCGGCCATCCCGCGCCGCCAGCCGACGAGCCGGTCGATGCCCACCGCCATGTCCTCGGGACCGGCGATCGTGGCGATCCGCTTGCGGCCGATCTCGACCAGGTGCCGCGCGGCCTGCAGGCTGCCGGACATGTTGTCCGAGTCCACGTAGGGCACGACGACGTCGCCGAGCGGCCTGCCGACGACCACCACGGGCAGTCCGGCCTCGACCAGGCGCTTGGGCAGTGGGTCGTGGCCGTGCAGGCTGACGACGACCGCGCCGTCGACGTGGCCGCCGCACAGGTAGTTGGCCACCGAGTCGTCGACGTCGGTGCGGCCCATCATCAGCACGAGCTGGCGGTGGCCGCCGGTCATGCCCGCCGACACCCCGCGCAGCACGCCCGCGAAGAACGGGTCGCCGAACACGCGGTCGCCCTGCTCGGACACCACCAGCGCGATCGAGTTGGTCCGCCGGGTGACGAGGCTGCGGGCGGCCTGGTTCGGGACGTACCGCAGGGTGGCGATGGCCTCGGTGACCGCTTCCTTCGCCCGCTTGCTCACCCCGGGCATGTCGTTGATCACCCGCGACACCGTGGAACGGGAGACCCCGGCGACCCGGGCCACCTCTTCCAGCGTCGGCGCCGCCCGCTCGTCCGACTGCGTCATGCTCAACTCAACTCCGATCGCGCGGACCGGTCCCTGGTGCGTCCGCGCCGGATCAGCTTAGGCCGACCGGGCCCCGGGCCGCCGGACCCTTCACCGCTGGTCGCGGTCGCGTCGCCCGTTCAGCCCGAACAGGATGCGCTGCATGGTCTCGGCGTCGGCGCCGATCGGCTCGTCCGGCGGGTTGCCGCGGACGGTCTGGGAGGAGGGCCTGCGCTGGCGGCGGGGCAGCGGCACGGCGGAGGCGTTCATGCCCGAGGGCAGCGCGATCGCCGCCCACAGCATCGTCCGGCCGCCGCCGATGTCGAGCACGCCCGCCCGGGCGCCCGCGGGCACCTCGGGGACGGCGACGGCGTGCGGCGGCTCGATCTCGATGACCAGGTCGCCGCCGGAGAGCCGGGCGCGGGCGGTCATCATGCCGGGCGCGCGCTGGTCGGCGGCGGCGACCACGGCCTGGGTCAGCGCGCGGATGGTGTTCGCGGCGAGGTCGCGCAGGTCGCGCAGGGACCACTCGGTCAGCGAGAAGCGGACGAACATCTCAGCGCACCCCACGGCGCTGGGCAGGGCGACCAGGTGGAGGTCGTCGACCTGTTCGGTCCGGTCGTGCATCGGCTTCTCCTTCCGGCACCGCCCTGCGTGCGCCAGATGGTGCCACGTCGGTGGGCGCCCGCCACACCCCGGTCCGGCCGTCACCGGGCGTGGTCGGAACCGGACGGGGAGAAATGAGGAGACCCACTTCGATGATCATCCGAGGTGGCCGGGGGATACGCGGCATCCGGGTGATCTTCGCCTTTTTCCGATCACCGACCGCAGCCGTTACGTGCCGGTAATGCGGTCGTCACAGCGCTCGATCGGAGGCCGCGGAATCCCGGATCGGCGGATTGGCCCGCGCCCCGCGATCGTGCGGGAATGAATGGCGAGGGCAGTGTCCCGGGATTCGCGAGCCGCCGACGGTGTGAATTCCGGATGGGGAATCGGGGAAAGGGCGACGATGGATCTGCGTTACGAGGCGTTCTGCCTCGCCGATCCGCTGTTCTTCGACGAACCGCGGGTCGTCGCCGGTCCGGGCGAGGGGTTCGCCGCCGTGGTCCCGGTGCCCGAGACGGGGTGGGTGGCGGCGGATAGCGGCACGTGGCGGGTGCTCCGGCCGCTCGGCGCGCGGACCCCCGACCAGGGGTGGAAGATCCACGTGTCGGCCACCCTCGACAACGCCGAAAAGGTGCTCGCCACCGTGGCGGCGCATTGTTTCCGTGCGCGTGCCGCTTTCAAGCACCTGCGCGACCGGGGTGTTCTCTTGGCACGCAATGCCAAATACGCGCCGCGGTCGGCCAGTGGGAAGCTGGTCGCCATCTACCCCGCTGATGAATCCCAGCTCGCCGAACTCCTGGAAGGTTTGGCGATCGAGCTATCGGGATTCGCGGGCCCGTACATCCTCAGCGATCTGCGCTACGGCGACGGCCCGCTGCACGTGCGCTACGGGTCGTTCGTCGAGCGGTGGGTCGAGTCCGGCGGCGCGCGCGTGCTGGCGTTGCGCGGCCCCGACGGCGAGCTGGTCCCGGACGAGCGCGCGCCGACGTTCCGGGTGCCGCCGTGGGTCGAGCTGCCCGAGTGCCTCGCCCCGCACCTGGCCGCCCGCCGCGCGGGCGATCCCGGCGGGTTCCCGTACCGGGTGTCGTCGTCGCTGCACTTCTCCAACGGCGGCGGCGTGTACCGCGCGACGCGGGTCTCCGACGGCCGCGAGGTCGTGCTCAAGGAGGCCCGCCCGCACGCCGGTCTCGACCGCGACGGCGTCGACGCGGTCGCCCGGCTGGTCCGCGAGCACGACATCCTCCGCGCGCTCGACGGCATCGACGGCGTGCCCGCGGCGTACGAGCTGGTCAAGGTGTGGGAGCACAGCTTCCTCGCGATGGAGCCGATGCCGGGCCGCGCGCTCGGGCCGTGGCTGGCGCGGGAGTACCCGCTGACCCGCCACCGCGCCGACGACGCCGCGGTCGCCGCGTACACCGAGCGGATCACCGCGATCCTCGGCCGCGTGGAGCGGCTGCTCGACCGGGTGCACGACCGCGGGGTCGTGTTCGGCGACCTGCACGCCATGAACGTCCTGGTCGACGAGGACGACGGCGTCGCGCTGATCGACTACGAGATGGCCTTCCCGGCGGGCAGCGGGGAGCGGCCCGCGCTCGGCGCGCCCGGCTTCCGCGCGCCCGCCGACCGCACCGGGGCCGCCATCGACCGGTACGCCCTCGCCGCGCTCAAGCTGTGGGCGTTCCTGCCGCTGAACCCGCTGCTGGAGCTGGCTCCCGGGAAGCTCGCCGGGCTCCTCGACGTCGTCGAGCGGCGGTTCCCGCTGCCCGCGGGCTACGCCGACGCCATCCGCGCGGAACTCCGACCCGGCCCCGCGCTCACCACCGCCCTGGACGATCCGTCGCCGGACTGGGCGGGGGTCCGCGCGGGGCTGGGCCGGGCCATCCTCGCCAGTGCGACGCCGGACCGCGAGGACCGGCTGTTCCCGGGCGACATCGAGCAGTTCCGGGTCGGCGGCGCGGGCCTCGCGCACGGCGCCGCCGGGGTGCTGTGGGCGCTGGACGGCGCGGGGGAGGGCAGCCACTCCGAGCACGAGCGGTGGCTGCTCGCGTCCGTCCGGCGCACCCCACCCGCCCGGCCCGGCCTGCTCGACGGCGCGTGCGGCATCGCGTACGCGCTCGACGTGCTCGGCCACCGGCAGGCCGCCCTCGACGTGCTCGACGGCGCGGCGGGTCTCATCGAGCAGACCCGCGACCACGGCTACGGCGGCGGGCTCGCGGGCATCGGCCTCACCCGGCTGCACTTCGCCGCCGACGGCGAGCACCTCAAGGCCGCGGTGGCCATCGGCGACCGCGTCGCCGACGCGCTCGTCGTGACCGCCCCGCCCGCGGACGACGTCGGCCGGGCGGGCGTGGTCGCGGGCTGGTCCGGCGCCGCGCTGCTGTTCGCCCGGCTGCACGACGAGACCGGCGACCCCGCGTGGCTCGACCTCGCCGAGCGCGCCGTCGCCCGCGACCTCGACGAGTGCGTCCCCACCGACGACGGCGCGCTCCAGGTCCGCGACGGCGGCGCCCGCACCCTGCCGTACCTCGCGGTCGGCAGCGCGGGCGTGGCGCTCGCGATCGAGGAGGTCGCCGCGCGCAGGCCGGGCACCGCGTGCCTGGAGCGCCAACCCGACCTGCTGCGCGCCTGCCACGGCGAGTTCGTCATCCACCCGGGCCTGCTGCACGGGCGGTGCGGGCTGATCGTCGCGCTGGAAGCCGCGCAGCGCCGCGAACCCGACGCCGACCGGGCCGCCGCCATCGCCGCCCACCGGGCCGCGCTGGCCTGGCACGCCATCCCGTACGGGGGCGGCATCGCCATGCCCGGCAACCAGTTGCTGCGCCTGTCGATGGACCTCGCCACCGGCGGCGCGGGCGTGCTCGCGGCGCTGTCCGGCCGCGCCCTGCCGTTCTTCGGCGCGGCCCCCGAACCCCGGCCCGGAACCGGGCCGGTCACTGAGAACCGAAGGGAAACGCACAATGGACATGGTCCTGGAGCTGCAGAGCCTCGACGCCGACGAGATGGGCTACGGCGGCGAGAGCACCGGCGGCGGCGCGTCCAACCTCAGCCTGATCGCGTCCTGCGCGAACAGCACCGTCAGCCTGCTGACCTGCCACTAGCCCGCCGGTAGCGGGAGCGGCGCAGGACTGGTGCGCCGCTCCCGCCCCCATTCTGGCGGTTCCCCGCCCCCGTCCCACTCCCCGGGAGGTACCCGTGACCGAGGGCGACCGGGTCCTCGTCGCGGTCCTCGACCGCGGCCGGGCCGCGCTGCTCGTGCTGATCGCCCTGGTCGGCACCGCCGCCGCGCTCGCGACGCCCACCGCGCTCGCCGCCGCCGTCGACTCCGCCGCCGGGTGGACCGCGGTCGCGGCGGCCGGCGCGGCGATGGTCGCCGCCGAGGTGCTGGGGCTGCTGCTGGCCGCCCGCGTGACGGCACGCGCGGGCGCCCGGCTGCGCGCCTCGGTCGCCGAGCACCTGGTCGCCGCCGGTCCCTGCCGCTTCGCCGACGGCGACGCCGTGGGCAGGCTGACCGGCGACTGCGCGGGCGCGGCGCAGGTGACGGCGCTGGCCGTGCAGCTCGCCTCGGGGACGGTGGTGTCGGTCGGCGCCGTCGTCCTGCTCGCGCTGCTGGACTGGCGGCTGGCGCTGGTGTTCGCGCTGGCGCTACCCGTCGCGCTGCGGCTCGCCCGCTCCCACCTGACGATCACCGCCGCGGACGTCACGGCCTACCAGGCGGTGACCGGTGACCTGGCCGCCCGCCTCCTCGACGCCCTCCGCGGCCAGCGGACCATCGCCGCGGCCGGGATCGCCGAGCGCGAGGCCGCGCGCGTCCTGCGCCCGCTCCCGGACCTCGCCGCGGCGGGCGCGGCCATCTGGCGCGGCCAGGCCCGGATGGTGTGGCGCGGCGGGCTGCTGCGCCCCGCCGTGCAGGTCGCCGTCCTGGCCGCGGCCGGGTACGGCGTCGCCGCGGGCAGGCTGGGCGTGGGGGACGTGCTGGCCGCGTTGGGGTACGCGACGCTCGGGCTGGGCGTCGTCGGCCAGGTCGCCGCGTTGACCGGCTTGGCGAGGGCCCGCGCCTGCGCCGCCCGTCTCGCGGAGGTGCTGGAGACCCCGGTTCTGCCGGTCGGCGACCTCCCCTTGGGACCCGGTCCCGGGACGCTCACCTTGCGCGGGCTCGAACTCGGCTCGTCCTCAGTGGACTTGGAGGTCCCCGGGGGACCTCGGTGGCCGTCGTGGGACCCGGCGCGCGGTCGCTGGCCGCGATCCTCGCGGGGACCCGCCCCTGCACCGGGACCGCCCTGCTCGACGGCGTCCCCCTCGACCGGCTGGGGGACCGGCGCGACGCCATCGGCGTGGCGTTCGCGCGACCGGTCCTGCTCGGCCCCACGATCAGCGCGGCCGTCGCGTGCGGCGCCGACGCCGACGTCCGGGCCGCCTGCCGGGCCGCGCGGATCGACCACCTCGTCGAGCGCCTGCCCGCGGGCTACGCCACCCCGCCCGCCGACGCGCCCCTGTCCGGCGGTGAGGCCCAGCGCCTCGGCATCGCCCGCGCCGCCGCCGCCCGGCCCCGGCTCCTGGTGCTCGACGAGGCGACGTCGGCCCTGGACACGGTGACCGAGTCCGAAGTGGACGCCGGGTTGTCCGCCCTGCTGCCCGGCGCCACGCGGATCGCGGTCACGACGCGCGCCTGCGCCGCCGCCCGCGCCGACCTGGTCGTGTGGCTGGGGGAGGGCGGCGTGCGCGCCGTCGCCCCGCACGCCGAGCTGTGGGCGGTCCCCGAGTACCGGGCGGTGTTCGGGTGACGGAGTACTGGCGCGCGCTCGGCGCCCAGTGGCGCGGCTGGGTCGTGCTGCTGGCGTGCTCGGTGCTGGAGGGCCTGCCCGCGTTCCTGTCCGGCGCGATCGTCCAGGCCGCGGTCGAGGACTTCGCCGGTCGGCGCGCGGGGGAGGGGCTCGGCTGGCTGGCCGCGTTCGGCGGGGTGGCGGTCGCCGGCGCGTTGGGGGCGCGGATGGTGTGGGCGCGCCTCGGCGCCGTCGTCGAACCCGTGCGCGACGCGCTCGTCGGCGTGGTCGTGCGCGGGGTCCTCCGCGACCCCGCCGGGCACCGGATCGCGCCCGACGCCTCCGCGGTGGCCCGGATCGCGCAGCACGTCGAGGTCGTGCGGGACGCGACGGCGGGGATGCTCGTGCAGGCGCGCGGGATGGTCGTCACCGCGGCGGCGGCCGTCGCCGGGGTCGCGGCGGTCGCGGGCGGGGTCGTCGTCCTGGTCGCCGTGCCGGTGGCGGTCGCGGTGGTCGGGTTCGCGGCGCTGCTGCCCGCGCTCGCCCGCCGCCAGCGCGACCTCACCCTCGCCGACGAGGCCACCGCGCGCACCGCGGGCGAGGTCATGGCGGGCCTGCCCGACATCACCGCCTGCGCCGCGCGGTCCGCCGCCGCGGGCTGGGTCCGCGACGCCGTCGACCGGCAGGCCGACGCCGCCACCCGGGTCGCCGCGGCCACCGCGGCCGCGTCGCCGTCGTCGCGGGCGGGGCGTTCCTGCCGGTCGTGCTGGTCCTCACCGCCGACCTGCCGCCCGCGACGCTCCTCGGCGTGCTCGTCTACCTCACCGGTTCCCTGTACCCCGCGCTGAACGGCCTCGCGTCCACCGCGGGCGCCGTCGTCCTGCGCCTGGTCGTCGCCCTCCGCAGGCTCGGCGAGGCCGCCGCGGCGCCGCCGCCGCGGCGCGGCACCGTGGTCCCGGCGGCGAACACGGTCACCGTCCGGGGCCTCACCCACCGCTGGGGCGAGCACGCCGAACCGGTGCTCCGCGACCTCGACCTGGACCTCCGCGCGGGCGACCACCTCTGCGTCGTCGGCCCGTCGGGCATCGGCAAGTCCACCCTCGCCGCCCTCATCACCGGCACCCTCGCCCCGCGGGCCGGGACCGTCCACATCGGAGGCGTGCCGGTCGCGCACGTGAACCCCGGCACATCGCGTTCACCCCGCAGGAGGCCTACGTCTTCGCGGGCACCGTCCGGGAGAACCTGGCCCTGCTCAACCCCGACGCCGACGACGACCGCCTCACCGCGGCCGCCGAGGAGGTGGCGGGCGACCTCGTCCCCCGCCTGGGCGGCCTCGACGAGGAGATCGGCGACCTCGACCCCGCCGACCGCCAACTGCTCGCCCTGGCCCGCGTCCACGCCACCGACGCCCCCGTCGTCGTGCTCGACGAGGCCACCTCGCACCTGACCGCCGACCAGGAGGCCACCGCGGAACGGGCCATCGCCCGCCGCGGCGGCGTCCTGGTCGTGGTCGCCCACCGCCTGTCCTCCGCCGAACGCGCCACCCGCGTCCTCCTCCTCGACGGCAGGCACACCGCCTCGGGCGACCACGCCGCGCTGACCAAGCGCTCCCCGGAGTACGCGGGCCTGGTCAACGCGTGGTCAGGCTGACGAGCGCAGGATCAGCTCCGTCGGCAGCAGGATCGACGGCGGCAGGTGCCGCTCGCCCGCCAACTGCGCCAGCAGCCGCCACGTCGTCGTCCTGCCCAGCTCCTCCACCGGCTGGCGGACGGTCGTCAGCGGCGGGGACGCCATCGTCGCGAGGACCGAGTCGTCGAACCCGACCACCGCGATGTCCTCCGGGACCCGCACGCCCCGGCTGCGCAGGTAGCGCATCGCGCCCACCGCGATGATGTCCGCCGCCGCGAACACCGCGTCGACGTCCGGGTGCCGGTCGAGCAGCTCCGCCATCGCCCGGGCGCCCGCGTCGATGGAGAACGCGCTGTGCACCACCGCGTCCGTCGCGCGCTTCGCGTCGCCCAGCGCCCGGCGCCAGCCGATGAGCCGGTCGATGCCCACCGCCATGTCGTTCGGGCCCGCGATGGTGCCGATGCGGGCCCGGCCGAGCGAGAGCAGGTGGCGGGCGGCGGTGAGGCCGCCGGTCAGGTTGTCCGAGTCCACGTACGGGACCGAGCCGCCCGCCAGCGGCCTGCCCACCAGCACCACCGGCAGGCCCGCGTCGACCAGCCGCCGGGGCAGCGGGTCGTTGCCGTGCAGGCTGACCACGATCGCGCCGTCGACGTGCCCGCTGCACAGGTAGTTCTCCAGCGTGTCCCGGTCGACGTCGCCCTGGCTCATCAGCAGCACGAGCTGCTTGCGGCTCGTCCCCAGGCCCGCCGACACCCCGCGCAGCACGCCCGCGAAGAACGGGTCCCCGAAGACCTGGTCGCCCTTCTCCGACACCACCACGGCGATGGAGTCGGTCCGCCGGGTGACCAGGTTGCGCGCCGCCTGGTTCGGCACGTACCGCAGCGACGCGATCGCCTGCGCCACCGCCTCCCTGGCCCGCTTGCTCACCCCCGGCAGGTCGTTGATCACCCGCGACACGGTGGACCGCGACACCCCGGCGACCCTGGCCACCTCCTCCAGGGTCACCGGGGCCCGCTCGCGGTGTCGCGCTCGATGAGCTCGCTCACGAAGTCACCGGCGGCAGCGCGTTCGCCTTCACCAGCTCGGCGTACCAGCGCGCGCTGCGCTTCGGCGTCCGCACCTGGGTCGCGTAGTCCACGTGCACCAGGCCGAACCGGTGCGCGTAGCCCTGCGCCCACTCGAAGTTGTCCAGCAGCGACCAGTAGAAGTAGCCCCGCAGGTCGACGCCCGCCGCGATCGCCGCGTGCGTGGCCACCACGTGGGTCTCCAGGTAGGCGAGCCGGTCGGCGTCGTCCACCTCGCCGTCGACGACCTCGTCGTCGTACGCCGCGCCGTTCTCGTGGATGTACCAGGTGACCCCGGGGTAGCGGCGGTCCGCCTCGACCAGGCACTCGGTCAGCCCGGCCGCGCGCACCTCCCACCCGGACGCGGTCACCGGCAGGCCGCGCGAGCGGAACGACACCCACTCGCTGCCCGGCCACGCGCCGTCGTGGCTGCCGTCCGGCTCCCCGGAGACGCACCAGTCGCGGTAGAAGTTCACCCCGACGAAGTCGACCGGCGCGCTGATCACGTCCAGGTCGCCGTCCTTGACCAGCTCCGCCAGCCCGAGGTCGGCGACGTCGCCCAGCACGTCCGACGGGTAGTGCCCGCGCAGCACCGGGTCGAGGAACAGCCGGTTCTGCAGCCCGTCGATGCGGCGGGCGGCGTCGCGGTCGGCCGCCGACGACGGGTCCGCCGCGAACACCGGGTACAGGTTGACGGTGATCCCCGACGCCGCCGACGGCGCGAACTCGCGCAGCACCGCCATGCCCAGCCCGTGCGCGAGCAGCAGGTGGTGCGCGGCGGCGAGCGCGGCCCTGGCGTCGGTGCGGCCCGGCGCGTGGACGCCGCTGCCGTAGCCGAGCATCGCCGCGCACCACGGCTCGTTCAGCGTGCTCCACACCGGCACCCGGTCGCCGAGCCGCCGGACCGCCGACTCGGCGTACTCGGCGAACCGGTACGCGGTGTCGCGCTCCGCCCAGCCGCCCAGCTCCTCCAGGGCCTGCGGGAGGTCCCAGTGGTAGAGCGTGGCGCACGGCGTGATCCCCGCCGCCAGCAGCTCGTCGACCAGGCGGTCGTAGAAGTCCAGGCCCGCGGCGTTCTCCGCCCCGCCGCCCGGCCGCACCCGCGGCCAGGCCAGCGAGAACCGGTAGGCGCCGAGGCCGAGCTCGCGCATCAGCGCGACGTCCTCGGGCATCCGGCGGTAGTGGTCGGCGCCGGGGTCGCCGGTGTGCCCGCCCACCACCTTGCCGGGCGTCGCGCTGAACGCGTCCCAGATGGACGGGGACCGGCCGTCCGCGCCGGTGGAGCCCTCGACCTGGTAGGCGGCGGTGGCCGCACCCCACAGGAAGCCGGGCGGGAACCGCAGGGTCGCCCCCTGGCTCGTTGCTTCTTGGACCGACACGGTCACCCCTTAACGGCGCCCTGCATGATCCCGGCCACGATCTGGCGGCCGAGCAGGACGAAGACGATCAGGACGGGAATGGTCGCCAGGGTGGTTCCGGCGAGGACGAGCGAGTAGTCGATGTAGTAGCCGGACTGGAGCCGCTCCAGCGCGAGCTGCACGGTCGGGTTGTCGGCGTTGAGGACCACCAGCGGCCAGAGGAAGTCGTTCCAGGACGTCATGAACGTGAACATCCCGAGGAACGCGGCGGCGGGCCGCACCGCGGGCACGCACACGTGCCAGAACGTCCGCAGCATCGAGCAGCCGTCGACGCGCGCGGCCTCGATCAGCTCGTACGGCACCGCTTCCACGGTGTACTGGCGCATCCAGAACACGCCGATCGCGGTCACCAGGTTCGGCACGATCACCGCGTGCAGCTCGCCGGTCCAGCCGAACTCGGCCATCGCCATGTACAGCGGGATGATGCCGAGCTGCGTCGGCACCGCCAGCGTCGCCACGACGAACAGGAACAGCGCGTTGCGACCGCGGAACCGCAGCTTGGCGAAGGCGAACCCGGCGAGCGTCGAGAACAGCACGGTGGTGAAGGTGACGGTGCCCGCCACGATCAGGCTGTTGCCCAACGACTTCCAGAACGGCACGGAGTCGAACACCCGGGCGGCGTTGCTGAAGAAGTTGCCGCCCGGGATGAGCGGCGGGACCTTGTCGGTGAGCATCGACGAGTCGCGCGAGGCGACGAGGAACTGCCAGTAGAACGGGAACACCGAGCCCGCGACGAACGCGATCAGCAACCCGTAGGTCCAGAAGCCCGCTCGACCCCCGGACGAGCGGTTCTCGTTGCGCGCGGCGCGGCGCAGCGCCTTGGACGGCAGCGCGGGCCGCGTCCCGGTCATGGTCATCGTCCCGACCCCGTTCCGGCCAGCCTGCGGGTCAGCAGGAAGTTGATCAGCGCGATGGCGATGATGATGAGGAACAGCACCCACGCGATCGCCGAGGCGTAGCCGAAGTCCTGCTGCTCGAACGCCGACTGGTACATGTAGAGGGTCACCGTCTGGAACTGGTTGGTGGCGCCGCCGTTGTTCGAGCCGGGCATCTCGGAGAACAGCTTGGGCTCGGTGAAGATCTGCAGGCCGCCGATCGTCGAGGTGATCACCACGAAGATCAGCGTCGGGCGCAGCAGCGGCAGGGTGATGCTGAAGAACCGGCGGACCGACGACGCGCCGTCGACGACGGCGGCCTCGTAGAGGTCCTTCGGGATGGCCTGCATGGCGGCGAGCACGATCAGCGCGTTGTAGCCCGTCCAGCGCCAGTTCACCATCACCGCGATGGCGACGTGCGAGGAGAACCGGTCGGCCTGCCAGTCGATCCGCTCGATGCCCAGCGTCTCCAGGATCGAGTTGATCAGGCCGAACTGCGGGCCGAACAGGTTGGCGAAGATGATGCCGAGCGCCACCAGCGACGCGACGTACGGCAGCAGCACGCTGACCCGCCACACCGTGGGCGCGCGCAGCTTCGCGTTGAGGAAGTACGCGATCAGCACCGCGATGATGATCTGCGGGATGCTGGAGAGCAGGAAGATGCTCAGCGTGTTCGCCAGCACCTTCCAGAACTGCTCGTCCACCATCAGCGTGGTGTAGTTGTCCAGCCCGATGAACTCCGGGCTGTCCTCGATCAGCTCCCATTCGAACAGCGAGACGTACCCGGTGTAGAGCAGCGGGAACAGCCCGACGATGGCGAAGACGACGAAGAACGGCGCGACGTAGAGGTACGGCGAGACCTTCACGTCCAACCGGGACAGCTTGTCGCGCACGCCCGGGCGCGCCGGGAGCCCGGCCCGCGCCCAGGGGCGCGGACCGGGCTCTCCGAGACATCGGTCGCCATGCGCTACTTCGCGATCTTCTTGGAGCCGTCGACCACCTGCGCCCACGCGTCCGCGGGGAGGTGCCCTGCTCGACCGACTGCAGGGCGGGGCTGGTCACGTTCTCCTGGATGCGCCCGTCACCGGGGCCCTTGTACTGCGCCTTGCCGACCTTCTGGGCCTGCTTGGCGAACAGCTCGCCCGCCTTGACGCCGAAGTACTCGTTGGTCGGGGTCAGCAGCTCGGGGAGGTCAGCGCGGCCTTCTGGCTGGGGAAGTTGCCGGTCTTGGCGAACGCCTTGATCTGCTGCTCGGGCGCGGTCAGCCAGGCGGCCAGCGCGGCGGCCTCCTTCGGGTGCTTGCTCTGGGTCGGCACGGCGAGGAACGAGCCGCCCCAGTTGCCGCCGCCGCCCGGGAAGGCGTCGGTCACGGCCCACTTGCCCTTGTTCTCGTCACCGGCCTGCGCCTTGATCACGCCGAGCATCCAGGACGGGCAGGTCTTGGTGGCGAACGCGCCGGACTTGAAGCCGGAGTTCCACTCGTTGCTGAACGCGGTCAGCTTCGCGGACTGGCCGCGGCCGGTCGCGGCGGTCACCTTGTCCCAGTTGGCCTTGATGTCCGCGTTGGACTCGATGACGAGCTGGTCGCCGGTGTCGAAGAAGCCGACCGGGAGCTGGTTGTGCATCGCGTTGAAGATCTGCGCGCTGGAGTCGTACCAGGCGGCGTCGCTCTTCTCGATGAACTTGTCGCCCGCGGCGAAGTAGGCGTCCCAGGACTCGAACAGCGGCTTGACGCCCTCGGGGTCGCTGGGCAGGCCCGCGGCCTCGAAGAGGTCCTTGCGGTAGCACATGGCGAGCGGGCCGACGTCGGTGCCGTAGCCGATCAGCTTGCCGTCCTTGGTGGTGGCCTGCTGGGACTTCCAGTCCAGCCAGCGGTCCGCCTTGACGTCGGCGGGGCCGACCTCGAGCAGGTTGGTGAACAGGCTCGCCTTGGCCATCACGTCGGAGAGGTGGCCCTCCTCGATCGCGACGACGTCCTCCAGGCCGGAGCCCGCGCCCAGCTTGGTGAACAGCTGCTGGTGGTAGGGGCCGCCCTGGCCGGTCTTGTTGTGCTTGATCTTGATGTTCGGGTTGAGGCGCTGGTACTCCTCCAGCAGCTCCTCGTAGCCGAACTCGGTGAACGTGCCGATGGTCAGCTCGATCGGGCCGCCGTCGGTGCCACCGCCGGGCTCATCGCTGGAACCGCAGGCGGCGACGCCGCCTGAGAGCGTTACCGCGGCAGTGAGGGCCAGAGCCCTTCGGAACAGTTCACGCACAGCTACCCCTATGGGTTTCAACGCCGGGGCCGCCGCGCGGCACCGGAGCGGGGACTTCCTGGGAGCGCTCCCAGCTTGGTGCAGGCAGTGTGCTCGGGGCCACAAACCCGTGTCAAGGTGGTGGAACGTAACGTTTCGGGCTCAGCGCCCGTCACACGGCTGTGCTGCGCGCTCGCGGCGGCGGAATCCCCTGGGGTGAAAGGGTTCTCGTCGCGGGCGACGACGCGCGACCGCAACCCGACTGTGCCGGTGCCGGTGATCTGGGGGTTTGCGCGAACGTGGTCGGGTGGCTACGCTAAGCCTGGGAGCGCTCCCAGAATGGGAGCGGTACCGCGCAGAACGAGTCCGGCCGGGGCGGTGTTGTCCCGCCCGCCCCGGCCGGACGGCCCACAGGCCCGACCGGCGGTCCCCGGTCGGCAGGCGGGTGGTGGCAGTCGCTCCTGCCACCACCCGCCGGTCCCGGGCCCTGTCGTACCCCCGCACTACGCTGCCCGCCGAGCAAGCGCAGACGGAGGGGAAACAGGTGGAGACCAGCCAGAAGGCCAAGGCGGACGCGTTCCGCGCGTCGCACGCCGACGGCGTGCTCGTGCTGCCGAACGCGTGGGACGCGGGCAGCGCCGCGGTGATCGCGCACGCCGGGGCCAGGGCGATCGCGACGACCAGCGGCGGGGTGTCGTGGACCGCGGCCCGCCCGGATGGCCAGGGCCTGAGCCGCGACGACATGGCCGCGCTCGTCGGCCGGATCGCCGCCGCCGTCGACCTGCCGGTGACCGCCGACGTCGAGGGCGGCTACGGCCCCGCCCCCGCCGACGTCGCCGCCACGGTCCGCGCGGTCGTCGCCGCGGGCGCGGTGGGGATCAACCTGGAGGACAACGACGGCGGCCCGCTGTTCACCGCCGAGGACCAGGCGGCCCGGCTGCGCGCGGCCCGCGAGGCCGCCGCCGACGCCGGCCTGCCCGAGCTGGTCGTCAACGTCCGCACCGACGTCTACCTGTTCCAGGTCGGCGCGCCGGAGGGCCGGTTCGACGAGGTCGTCGCGCGCGCGAAGGCGTACGCCGACGCGGGGGCCGACTGCCTGTTCGTGCCCGGCCTGACCGACCTCGACACCCTCGCCGCCCTGGTGCGCGCGGTGTCCCTGCCGGTGAACGCGATGGCCGGACCGGGCGCGCCCGCCGTGCGGGAGCTGGCCGCCGCGGGCGTGCGGCGGGTCAGCCTCGGCACCTCGGTCGCCCAGGCCGCGTACGCCGTCGCGCACCGGGCCACCGTCGAGGCGCTGTCCTCGGGCACGTACAGCGCCGTGGAGGACTCACTGGACTACTCGACGCTCAACGGGATGTTCAGCGGTCACCAGCGGTAGACGCGGGCCGTGCTGTCGGCGTAGCGGTAGACGATGTAGCCGCCCTGGAAGTCGCCGCGCCGACCGCCCGGCACCGCGTACTCGCCCTTGGTCGGGTAGCCGAGGTACGACCGCTCCCAGCCCAGCGACGCCCACTTCGCGCGGATGTGGCCGTACACCTCGTGCGCCCCGGTGCGCGGCGTGTAGTAGATCGACCCGCCCTGGAAGTGGTTGTACCGGCCGACCCCGTCCGCGGTGGGTCGCTCGTCGGTCGTCGGGTAGCGCAGGACCGACTTCTCCGAGCCCATCGCCTTCCAGCGCTGGTAGATCGAGCCGCGGACCTCGAACGCGCCCGTGGTCCGGGTGTAGTGGATCGAGCCGCGCTGGAACAGGTTGTACCGACCGCCGTCGGCGGTGGCGAGTTCCCCGCTGGTCGGGTAGCCGAGGGCCGAGCGCTCCGCGCCCAGGGCGCGGTACTTCACGCCGATCGACCCGTACACCTCGTGCGCGCCGACGCCGCGCAGGTAGTAGATCGAGCCGCCCTGGAAGTGGTTGTACTTGCCGACCCCGTCCGCGCCGGTCAGCTCGCTCGTCGTCGGGAACCGCAGCACCGACTGCTCGGCGCCCATCTCGAGCCAGCGCAGCCGGATCGAGCCGTAGAGCAGCTGGGCGTTGGTGGCCTGGCTGTAGACGATGGCCCGGCCGCCCTCGAACAGGCTCTGCCTGCCGGTGCCGAGCACGAGTTCGTCGCTGATCGGCAGGCCGTAGCCCAGGTGCCCGCCCGCGGCGAGGTAGCGCAGCAGGATCGAGCCGTGCACCTCCCGCGCCCCCGTGGCCGGGCTCCAGTACATCCGCCCGCCCGCGTACTCGCGCCAGCGCGCGGTCGCGCCGCCCTGCTCGAGCGCCTTGGGCGCGCCCAGCAGCGCGCGCAGCGCGGGTTCGGCGGCGTAGCGCACGTCGATCGGCGTCACGTAGGACGCGGTGAAGGTGACGTCCTCGTCGGGCACGACCAGGTCGCGCACGCGCGGGCCGCCGTCGTCCCACCCGGCGAAGGTGGCGACGCCGTCGCGGGAGGTCTCGGGGGCGATGACGGTCAGGCGTTGGCCGACGGTGAACAGGTCGGTCGTCGTCTGCTGGTCGCCGATGGTGAACTCGGCCGCGGTCGTGCTGCTGACGGTGAGCCTGCGCTGGCGCGGAAGCGCTGTGAAGGTGGCCTTGGTGCGGGCGCCGAGGCTGTCGGTGGCGGTCGCGGTGATCTCCAGGCGGCTGTCCCCGGGGTGGCCGTCGAAGGGCAGCGCGAAGTCCGTGCCCGTCGCGCCGCCGCCGGGGTGCGAGTGGCACTCGGGGCCGCGGCAGTGCCGGAGGTCGGTGGTCCAGGTGACGGTCACCGGCCCGTCCTCGGGGTCGACCGCGCGCGCGGAGGCCCGGATGACGTCGCCGACCGCGAACCGCTCGTCCGGGCCGGGCGGGTTCAGGGTGAGGTCGGGGGCGTGGTTGCGGGGGTGCACGGTGGTCTGCGCGGTGGCGCTCGCCCCGGACTCGTCGGTGACGGTGAGGGTGACGGGATAGCCGCCCGCGCCCGCGTAGGCGTGCTCGGCGGTGGGGCCGGTCGCCGTGGCGCCGTCGCCGAAGTCCCAGGCGTAGGTCAGGGCGTCGCCGTCGGGGTCCGAGGAGGCGGAGGCGTCGAAGGCGACGGTGCCGGTGGCCGGGTCGGCGGTGGCGGCGAGGTCCGCGGTGGGCGGGCGGTTGCCGGGCTGGTAGACGATCCGGCGCAGGCTCCCGGAGAAGATGTCGGCGAACACGATGTCCCCGCCGACCGGCATCGCCCGCAGCGCGACCGGCGCGCCGACGTCGCTCGCCCAGGTCGCGGCGGGCACGGTCACCCGGCCCGCGGCGTCGAAGCGCATGGTGGACAGCAGGCCGACGGTGTAGTCGCCGAAGAAGTACTGGCCGACGTATTCGACGGGGTAGTTCTCGCCGGTGTAGACGAGCCCGCCGGTGACGCTGTTCCCGAGGCCCGCGGTGTGGTGGTAGCTGTACTGGGGGGACAGGGTCGACCGGTCGGCGCAGCCCGGGAGGTCCCGGTAGCCCGGGGTGCGGCTGTTGGCCTCCCAGCACGGCCAGCCGTAGTCCCCGCCGGGGACGACGTGGTCGACCTCCTCCCAGGTCCGCCACCCGACCTCGCCGACGATGGGCGTGCCGGTGGTCGGGTCGAGGCTGATCCGGAAGGGGCTCCGGAAGCCGCTGGCGTACACCAGGCTCCGGGTGGCGCGGGGCGCGGCGGGGTCGTAGTACGGGTTGGTGGGCACGCCCGTGCCGTCGGGGTTGAGGTGCAGGATCTTCCCGTGCGGGTCGTCCCTGACCCCGGACCGCAACGCGAGGGGGTCGACGAACCGGAAGTCCGCCGCGTCCCCGATGCTCAACCAGATCGTCCCGTCACCCCCGACGACGATGCTGGTCATCGCGTGCGCATCGGCGTCGGACGAGGCCTCGACGAGGGGCAGTTCGTCGGCGAGGCCCACGGGCGTCCCTGCCTCGTCGACCCGCACGGTCCACCGGCTCAGCCTGAGCAACCCGTGCTTGCCCGCGTTGGGCGCCGTGCTGGGCAGCGCCCGCGCGGTGAAGATGTGCCTGCTCTCGGCGTAATCCCCCGCGACGGCCACCCCCACGAGCCCCAGGTCGTTGTAGGTCAACACCCCCATCGACCCGATCTCCGCGGCGCCCCCACCTTGGGCACCCACATCACCCGCCCGAGCTTCCCCACCGCCACCACCGACGAATCCGGCAGGAACGCGAAGTCCGTCAGCAGATCCCCCGCTCCGCCAACCCCGTCGACGTGTCCCGCAGCAGGAACCCACCCGGCAACGCCGCCACCGCCGCCCCCGCGGCCGTCACAGCGGGTACCGCCGCCACCACCCCAGCGACGAGCGCCGCGCACAACACGCCGATCCGGAGGCGCCCAGGCTTCATCGGGGTAACCCTTTCCCTACTGCGGGTGTCCCCGGGGTATCGCCCAATGCCCCAAAAGTGTTGCTTGCTCACCGAGATCGTGACTTTGGGTGTCAATACGGCTGCGAATGGCGGTGAAAGTTGCAGATAGGGTGAGCCCGTGACGGCCCTCAAGATCCTGATCGCGCCGTGCTACGGCAACCCGAAGTCGCGGCGGCGGTTCGACACCACGATCGCCGAGCCGGTGTCCCTGGACGCGAGCGGCCCCGCGGCGAAACTGACCGCTGGCCAGCGGGAAGCCCTGACCGCGCTGCACCCGGACGGCGAGGCCCGGTTCTGGGGCGCGACGGCCGCGCACACGCGGGCGATGTCCACCCTGTCCCGGGGCGACATCGTGCTGTTCACGGGCGACAACAAGGTCAAAGCCATTGGCGAGGTCGGCTACCAGTTCCAGAACCCGGCTTTCGCGGACGAGCTGTGGCGGTACGACGAGAAGGACGAGGATTACGCCTTCATCTACAGCGTCACCGGCGTCCGGTTGATCAATCGTGACAAAGCCGCGCTGCTCTCCCTGCCCGGTTTCAACCCGAAGGACCCACTCACCGGGCAGCGCTTCGTGCGCGACCCCCAGGTGGAGCCGATCGTCGAGGCATTCGAGATCCGCTCGGAAGCGGTGGAGCGGAAGCTGGTCGAGGGGCTCCAGGAGCGGCTGAACGGCAGCCGGGTGGTGCCGGGGAGAAGAACCGAACCAGGGCGTTCGTCCGGAAGACCGCCGCCAAGGAGGACATCGTCTTCCGGGTGGAAGCTGAACTCGTGGAGCGGTACGCCGACCACTGCGGTGGGTCGGGTGCGGAGCGGTTCCGCACCGCGACCGGCAGGCTGTCCGACCTCTACCGCGAGACCGACGGCGAGGTCGAGGTCATCGAGGCGAAGAGCCTGGCCACGCAGGAGAAGGTCCGGGAGGCCGTGGCGCAGTTGCTCGACTACTCGGCCCACGCCCCGCTGCCCGTGACCCGGCTCAGCGGGTTGTTCCCGGAGTCCCCGAAGCCGGAGGGCCTGGAGTTCCTGGCCCGGCTGGGCATCGACTGCATCTTCCCCAACGGGGACGGCTTCACCCGGATCGAGGCGCCCTGCGCGCGGCGCGCCCACCAACTGCCCGTGTGGCGAGGGGAGTGACGATGGCCAGGGCCGTGGTGCTCAAGGAATTCGGTCAGCCGCTCGAGCTGGTGGACGTCCCCACCCCCTCCGCCCCCGAGGGCGGGATGGTCGTCCGGCCTCTCTACGCAGGCATCTGCGGGACTGATCTGCACCTCCGCGAGGGGCGGCTGCCCGTGCCGACGCCGATCACGTTGGGGCATGAAGGGCTCGGGGTGGTGCACGAGTCGCGGGTGGAGGGGTTCGGCGCGGGGGACACGGTGATGTGGGCGTCGTCCGTGTCGTGTGGGCGGTGTGAGCAGTGTGCGCGGCACCGGGAGCCGACGTTGTGCGGGGAGAGGAAGACGTACGGGGTCAATCGGGATGGGGCGTGGGCGGACTTCATCGCGCTCCAGCCCGGGACGACCGTGGTCAAGACCGATGTCGAGCCGCTCGCGGCGATGTCGTTGGCCTGTGCTGGGCCGACGATGGTGCACGCGCTCGGGGAGCGGAGGGCGGTCCGGGTCGGGGAGCGGGTGGTGGTGCAGGGGGCGGGGCCGGTCGGGCTCGCGGCGGCGGTGTTGGCGCAGCTCTCCGGCGGGCGGGTGACGATCGTCGGGGGGCCGCCGGGGCGGTTGGGGTTGGCGCGGGAGTTGGGGATCGGGGAGGAGTGGGTGGACATCGGCGGGGAGGTCGAGGAGGCGGACCTGGTGATCGAGTGCGCGGGGGTGCCGGATGCCGTCGCGCAGGGGATCTCGATGGTGCGGCGGGGTGGGGCGTACCTCGTCGTGGGGCAGTACACCGACGCGGGGGACACGGTGGTCAACCCGCACCAGATCGTGCGCAGGCAGCTCTCCGTCTACGGGTCGTGGGCGTTCAGCGGGGCGCACCTCGCGGAGTACGTGCGCCTGCTGCCCGCGCTGACCGAGCGGTTCGACCTCGCGCGGCTCGTCACCGTCTACGGCCTCGACGAGCACGAGAAGGCCATGGCGGACGTCGCGGCCGGGCGCGTGCTCAAAGCGGTGCTAGCGCCCTGACCGCAAGCCCAGCCTGCGCAGCTCCCACTCCGCCAGCGTCGCGACCGTGTCGGGGGACCGCCAGTCGTCGGGGTCCAGGCGGGACAGGCGCGACAACGGCTGGGTGACCAGCGCGCGGCTCGCCAGCAGCTCGCGACCGGCGGCCCCGCTCGCGCGCAGGCGCGTGGCCGCGGTGGCCTCGCGGGCGAAGCGGACCCGGTGCGGCAGCCACGTCAGGGCGACCGCGAGGGCGGGGACGGCGATCAGGGCGATGGTCAGCCAGAACGCCAGGTCGGTCACCGCCTCCACCTGCTTGCGGCCGACGTCGGCCAGCCCGGCGCCCGCGCGGGTCCCGGAGCCGAGCGCCGCGGCGAGGTCGTCGCCGACGAGGGGGACGCGGCGGGCGGTGTCGGCGGCGGAGGTGAACGCGCCGCCGATGGCGTCGCCCGCGGTGGTGAGCCCCTCGCCGGGGCCGCGCAGCAGCAGGACGCCGTCGCGGACCTCCAGCGCCATCCACACCGCGAGCAGCAGGAAGGCGACGGCGGCGACGTCGGCGGCGGCCTGGCGGGCGAACCGCACCGGGGTCTCCGCGTAGAGCCTCATGCGCGGCTACGTACCCCGCGCCCGGAACGATCAACCGGGGCCGGCAAATGGCAACGGGTTGACGGTTCACCGGGGCTGGTCTTGGTTGGGGGACGGAGGTCCCATGCTCAGGAAGCTGACGTGCGCCCTGGCCGTCCTGGCGCTCACCGCCCCGACAGCCGTCGCAGGGGCGCAGCCCCTGCGAACTCCCATGCCCACCCAACCGCAGGCAAACGGCGCCAACGTCGGCGTGATCACCCTCATCACCGGCGACATCGTCACCGTGCGCCGAGCAGGCAAACACCTCGTCCCGACAGTCACCCCAGCCCCCGGCCGCGAGCACGTCCACTTCGCCACCACGGGCACCGGACCCGAGCTGCACGTCGTCCCCGCCGACGCCTGGCCGCGGCTCAACGCGGGCACGCTCGACCGCAGGCTGTTCGACGTCGCCGCCCTCCTCCGCGACGGCTACGGCGACGACCGCCGCGCCGACCTCCCCTGCTCACCGGCTCCACTTTGGACACCGAAGCCCGCCCGAAGGCCGCCATGGCCGCCGAGTGGGCCGCCGACGACTCCCCGGTCTGGCTCGACGGCCTCCGCCAGCCCCTCCTCGACCAGACCGCCGCGCAGATCGGCGCGCCCAGCGCGTGGAAGTCGGGCTACACCGGCGCGGGCGTCACCGTCGCCGTCCTCGACACCGGGATCGACGCCACCCACCCCGACCTGCGCCGCCGCATCGCCGAGACCCGCAACTTCACCAGCGAGCCGTCCACACGCGACACCGATGGCCACGGCACGCACGTCGCCTCCACGATCGCCGGGGAGAACCCGCGCTACCGCGGCATCGCGCCCGGCGCGCGGCTGCTCGTCGGGAAGGTGTGCCGGGCGGGCGGCTGCCCGGAGTCGGCGATCATCGCGGGCATGCGCTGGGCGGCCGAGCGCGGCGCGAAGGTCGTCAACCTCAGCCTCGGCGGCCCGGACGCGGCGGGCAGCGACCCGCTCGAGCAGACCGTCGACCAGCTCAGCGCCCGCCACGGCACGCTGTTCGTCATCGCCGCGGGCAACGACGGCAGCCACGGCGCCGAGACCGTCGGCTCACCCGCATCGGCGGACGCCGCGCTCGCCGTCGGGGCGGTCGACCGGGACGACGCCCGCGCGGGCTTCTCCTCCCGCGGCCCCGCGTGCGCGACGCCGCCATCAAGCCCGAGATCGTCGCCCCCGGCGTCGACGTGGTGGCCGCGCGGTCCCGCTTCGCCACCGGGACCGGCGCGCACCACGCGCTGAGCGGCACGTCGATGGCCGCCCCGCACGTCGCGGGCGCCGCCGCGATCCTCGCCCAGAAGCACCCCGACTGGACCGGGGCCCAGCTCAAGGCCGCCCTGATGGGCACCGCCGCACCCATCGACGCAAGCGTTTACGACCAAGGCGCGGGCCGGGTCGACGTCCTCCGCGCGCTCGGCGCCGCCGTCACCGCAGACCCACCCGCCCTCGCCTTCGGCCGTCCCGAGCACGACGACCACACCCCGGTCACCCGCACCCTGACCTACCGCAACCCGACCGACGCCCCGGTCACCCTCGCCCTGACCGCGACCGGCCCCTTCACCCCCGCCGCGCCGACCCTCACCGTCCCCGCGCGCGGCGAGGCGTCGGTCGAGGTCACCGCGGGCGACGGCGAAGGCAGGCTGAGCGGCTTCCTCACCGCGCGCGGCCCCACCACGATCACCACCCCGCTCGGCATCGACCGCGAACCGGAGAGCTACGACCTCACCATCCGCGTCCTCGACGCCACCGGCGCGCCCACCGACGACAACTACACGTTCCTGTTCGGCGGCCCCGAATCCACCTACCGCCCGATCGCCACCTTCGGCGGCGTCGGGACGGTCCGCCTCCCGCGCGGCACGTACCACGTGGACGGGGTCGTCGGCACGGTCCGCCCGGACGGGCTGGCCGACTCGCACAAGGTCGTGCACCCGGTCGTCGAGGTCGCCGCGGACACGACCCTCGTGGTCGACGCCCGCGCCGCGCGACCCATCGCGATCACCCTCGACGCGCCCGCGACGTCGAAGGCCGTCGGCGTCGGCTACAGCCGCGGCACCGAGAGCCGGACCGTGATCACCGGCGTCCTCGGCGACACCTTCGACCGCATCCACATCGGCCGGGTGGGGCCCGGCGTCGAGGGGATCGTCAGCAACGTCGGCGGCGCGTGGACCGGATCGGGCGGCCACGCCTACCACCTGGCCTGGTTCGACCACGACACCGTGCCGACCGGCTTCACCCGCGCCGTCGCGGTCGCCGACCTCGCCACGGTCACGACGACCTACCGCAGGCAGGCCCCGCGCCACCGCGGCGCGAAGCTGTGGATCGCCCGCGACCCGCGCACGGACACCGCGATCGGCTTCGGCCTCCCGTTCGACCTGCCCACGACCCGCGTCGAGCACCACAACACCGACGGCCTGACGTGGTCCGCGGAGTTCCACCACCTGCGCGGGCAGAACGCCGAGCAGATCGTCGTCGGCGCCCCGGTCGACCACCAGCCCGGCGGCACGTACAGCGACGCCTGGAACACCGCGGTGTTCGGGCCGTCGCTTGCGGGCGGCGACTGGGCGTCCCGGTTCGACGACACCATCAGCCTCGCCATCCCGCTTTTCGGCGACGCCGCCAACGACCGCTACGCCTTCACCGTCCTCGACTACGGCCGCACCTTCCTCTACCGCGAGGGCGTCAAGGTCGGCGAGACCCGCCAGCCCGGCCAGGGCCGGTTCGACGTCCCGGAGGAGGAGGCCCGCTACCGCCTGGAGACCACCGCGACCCGCGGCGGCCCGTTCAGCACCACGGTCACGGCCGCGTGGACGTTCACCTCGAAGCGCCCGGTCGTCGACCCGAAACCGTTGGCGGGCAAGGAGGGCTTCGGCCTCCCGATCTCCGCGCTCCGGTTCGCCCCCGCGACCTCGACCCGCGCAACCAGGCGGCCGGACCCACCACGCTCGACATCACCGCCCAGCCCAACACCGGCTCCGACCCGAGCCCCCTCGCCGCGCTCGCGGTCGAGGCGTCCTTCGACGACGGCCTCACCTGGCAACCCCTGTCCGTCACCAGCACCGGCCCGCACACCGCGACCGCCGTCGTCCCGCACCCCGGCACCGCCGGGTTCGTCTCGCTGCGCGCCACGTCCACCGACGAACGCGGCAGCGGGGCCGAGGTGACCGTGCTGCGGGCCTACGGGCTCACAGCTCCGGCGTGAACTTGACGGTCGCGTCGCCCTCGGAGGTGACGACGACCTGCCCGAACACGACGAACACGCCCGACCGGGTCTGCCCGTCGGAGGTGTAGGAGTACCGCCCGCCGTTCGCGCTGAAGCGCAGCGGTGACTCGCTCGACCCGTGCGGCGTCTGGTACTCCGTGATGCGGTCGACCACGGGCGCGCTGTCCATGCGCGGCTTGCCGTCCGCCCGCGGGTGGTGCACGTCGGGGCACGCGGGCGTCCGCGGCTCGGCGAAGCACTTGGCCACGTGCTCGGACGTCCGCTCGGTGACCAGCGTGTACAGGTCCGGGGTGGCCTCGTAGTCGATCGCCGTCTCGACGGTGTTCCCCGGCGTGTCCTCCGGGCGCTGGCCGTAGTTGCCGGTGTCGACCACCAGGGGCCCGACGCGCGTGGACCGCACATACCGGGACTCCTTGGCGCGCAGCGGGTAGACGCCCGGGTACAGGTGCACCGCCCGCTGCGGGTGCCCCTCGGTCGCCAACCCGGTCACCGGGATCTCGGCGTCCCCGATCGTGGCCGTGCCCAGCACCGGGAGGGTCGACTGGACCCGCACCGGGATCAGGAACGGGTCGATGACGCGCCAGGTGTCCACCAGGCCCGGGTCCGCGCGCTCGACCCGCAGGTTCACCGAGTTGGGCACGTTGGCGAGCCGGTACTCCACCCGCACCTCGACGGTGTCGGCGTCGGTGTCGGCGTACTTGTCGACCGCCACGCCCACCAGCGTGATGCGCTCGGTCGCGCCCGCCAGCGCCGCCGCGGCGACGTCCGGGTCGGCGGCGGAGGCGAACCCGCGCGGGTCCACCGCGTTCGCCGCCGCGCCGTCGCCGCGGGCGATCGCCTCCACGTACGCGCGGACCGCTTCCACCGGGGCGTCCCGGTTCTCCGCCCGCAGCACCACCACACCACCGACGACCAGCGCCGCCGCTGCCGCCACCGCACCGATCAGGACGGTCTTGCGGCGCCTCGCTCTGTCCACTGTCGATCTCCTCCGGCTCCGCCGGGTCGGACGACGGGGAGGCGCGCGCGGTTCCCGGTCAGAACGACATCGGCATCCTCGTGTGCCGCTGGGCGAAGACCGTTGACTTCACGATCGCCTCCTTGTAGAGCGCCGCCAGCCGTCCGGTGAGGACCCGCTCCTTCGGCGCGTCGTGCTCGTCGACGAACTGGACGAGCGCGTCGGCGCGGCCCAGGCTGACGCACTGGTTGACGTACCGGAAGCGCAGTCCCGCGGCTCGCGCCCGGCGCGGCGCGCGGCGATCGCCCGGGCCGCGTGCTGGCCGGTCGGCATCCCCGTCGCGCACGCCATGCGCAGCTCCTGCCCGCCGGGCATGCGCGCCGCGGCGGCGTCGCCCACGCCGTAGACGTCCGGGTGCGACACCGACCGCAGCGTGTCGTCCACGACCATCCGACCGGCGTCGTCCACCGCGAACCCGGCGTCGCGGGCCAGGGCGGGCACGGAGAAGCCCGCCGCCCACACCACCGCGTCCGCCGCGATCCGCTCGCCCGAGGCCAGTTCGACCCCGTCCGCGTGGACCCGCGCCACCTCGGCGTCCTCGCGCACGTCCACGCCCTGCCGCCCCAGCGACCGGGTGACGTAGCCGCGGCCCTTCGCCGACAGGCCCGGTCCGAGCCGGTCGGTCAGCAGCGTGACCTTGAGGTCCGGGCGGGCCAGTTCGGCCGCCGCCTCGATGCCGGTCAGCCCGCCGCCGACCACGACCGCGGTCCCGCCCCCGGCGAGCCGCTCGCGCAGGCGCTCCGCGTCGCGCGGGGCGGCGAGGTCGTAGGCGTGCTCGGCGGCGCCGGGCGCGGACAGGTTCCCCCGGCTGCCCAGCGCGTAGACCAGCGTGTCGTAGTCCTGCTCGCGCCCGTCGGCCAGCCGCACCACGCGGGCCTCGGCGTCGATGGCGACCACGCGGCCGACCACCAGCGTGACGCCCTTGAGCAGCTTCTCCAGCGGGCGGTGGGGCAGCTCCTGCCCGGCGGCGAGCTGGTGCAGGCGGACCCGCTCGACGAAGGTGTCCCGCTCGTTGACGAGCACGACCGGCTCGTCGACCGTGCGGGCGGTCTCGTTCGCCGCCACCACACCCGCGTACCCGGCCCCGATTACCACGATCATCGTCTTCCCCTTCCGTGTCACCAGGAGGACTACGCAGCCCGGGAAGATGTGACAGGCGGGTTCACGTGACGTGGGCCACCGGCTCCGGCTCGATGCCGGGGAGGCGCAGACCGTGGTGCAGCGGCACCAGCTCCGACTGCAGGACCATCGCCGCCGCGCCGATCGCGGGCGCGGTGGCCGCCGACGCCGACAGCCGGACCCGCACCCGGTGGTTGGCGCGGGCGAAGAACGCCAGGTCCAGCTCCGCCTGCACCACCGGCAGGTAGACCGCGCCCGCGATCGCGAAGCTCGGCCCGGTCAGCACGACGACCTCGAGGTCCATGACGTTGGCCAGGGTCCGCGCCGCCACCGCGAGGTAGCGGGCCGAGCGCTCCAGCAGCGCCACCGCGCCGGGCTCGCCGCCGCGCGCCGCCCGGCTGACCGCGGCGAAGTCGGCGGCCACCGGGCGGGCGCGGCGACCGCTGATCCCCGCGGCCTTCGCCAACGCCTTGTCCGCGCGCGCCGCCGCGACGACCGCGCCCGGCCCGGCCAGCACCTCCAGGCAGCCGCGCGCGCCGCACCAGCACGCCGGGCCGTCCGGGTCGAGGCAGATGTGCCCGACCTCGCCCGCGTTGCCGCTGGCCCCGCGGTAGGTGATGCCGTTGAGCAGCAGCCCCGCGCCGATCCCGGTGCCCATGTAGAGCGCGGCGACCGTCGCGGCGTTGTCCACCCCGCCGGACCAGTGCTCGCCCAGGGCTGCGGCGGTGGCGTCGTTGTCCAGCAGCACGGGCAGCCCGGTCGACTGGGCGAGCGCGGTGTCGAGGGGGAAGTCGCTCCACTGCCGCATGGTCGGCGGCGGCAGCGCCATGCCGGTCTCCGCGCTCAGCGGGCCGGGGAGACCAGGCCGAGCCCCAGCACCCGGTCGCGGTCGATGCCGACGCTGCCGATCAGCGCGGACACCTCGCCCGCCATGCGCTCGACGACGTCGGCGGGCTTGGCCGCGCCCGCGCCCGGCCGGGAGATCCGCCCGACGACGGCCCCGCCCAGGTTGGTCAGCACGTAGGTGATGCCCGCGTGGTCCAGGTGCACGCCGACGGCGTAGCGGGCGGAGTGGTCGAGCTGGAGCAGCACCCGGCGCTTGCCGCCGGTCGACTCGGCGCGCCCGGTCTCGACGACCAGCCCGTCCTCGATCAGGCCGCGCACGACGGTGGAGATGGTCGCGCCGGTCAGCCCGGTCGCGTTGATGAGCCCGACCCGGCTGATGGTGCCCGCGGCCCGGATGACGTCGAGCACCGCGGCCTTGCTGCTCGCGTGCGACGTCGTTCGAGCAGGTCCGCTCATCTGCAACCCCCGCTTACTTCTTTCGCCTGGCTAAGTCTAACAGCGATCATGGGTAACCCAGCCTTGACTTCGTTTCTTCATTGACTTAACAATGTGCCGCAGAGGTGACCGGCAGCACAGCGCCGCCCCCACGGAAGGACACCGTCGTGATGAGCTTGAAGCCGAGCAGACTGCGCGCCGCCGCGGCCGGACTGGCGGTCGCCGCCCTCGTGGCGGGCTGCGCGTCCTCCGGCGGGGCCGCCCCGAGCGCCGCGGACTCCACGCTCATCGTCTACACCGGACAGGCGGGCGACTACCAGGTCAACTTCAACCCGTACTCGCCGACCACGATCGACGGGCCGGGCACCATCTTCGAGCCGCTGTTCTTCTTCAACATGGCCCGCACGACCGACCCCGTCCCGCGCCTGGGCACCGAGTTCGCCTGGAACGACGACGGCACCGTCCTCACGGTGAAGGTGCGTGACAACGCGACGTGGTCGGACGGCACGAAGTTCACCGCCAAGGACGTCGTGTTCACCCTCGACATGGTCAAGAAGCACAAGACCATCAACAGCACCGGCTACGCGGGCACCGCCAAGGCGCTCGACGACACCACCGTCGAGATCACCTTCCCCGAGCCCGCGTTCTCCCAGGGGCCGCAGGTCCTCGGCAGGCTGTGGATGGTGCCCGAGCACCTCTGGTCGAAGATCGCCGACCCGGCCAACGACGTCGTCGCCCAGCCCGTCGGCACCGGTCCGTTCCTGCTGGAGGACTTCAAGGGCCAGGCGTTCACCCTCAAGTCCAACCCCACCTACTGGGACGGCGAGCCCGCGCTCAAGCGGGTCCGCTACGTCGCCCTCTCCGGCAACCAGGCGGGCGCCGACGCCCTCGCCGCGGGCGCCATCGACTGGCAGACCGGCCCGGTGCCCGACATCAAGAACGTCGAGAAGAACTACCCCGGGTACAAGGCGGTCACCATCCCGCTGTTCCAGATCTCCCTGTTCACCTGCTCCAACACCGCGCTCGGCTGCACCGGCCCGCAGACCGACCCCGCCGTGCGCAAGGCGATCTACCACGGCATCAACCGCGCCCAGCTCAACGCGCTCGCGTTCGAGGGCACCGCGGGTCCGATCTCGCCCGGGTTCGCCCTGGTCGACCGCGACAAGCAGTACCTGACCCAGGACGTCGCGCCGATGGAGCCCAACGCGGCCGAGGCCGCCGCGCTGCTGGAGGGCGCGGGCTACGCCAAGGGCGGCGACGGCGTCTACGCCAAGGGCGGCGAGCCGCTGGCCTTCACCGTCCTGGTGCCCGCGGGCTGGACCGACTACATCACCGCGGTCGACACCATGGGCCAGCAGTTGCAGGCCGTCGGGATCAAGCTGTCCTCCCGGCAGGTGTCGTGGAACGAGTGGTCCGCCGCCCGCGGCAACGGCAAGTTCCAGCTCCTCATCGACTCGCTCTACCAGGGCCCGGCCGCCGACCCGTACTACCTCTACAGCTACTTCTTCTCCACCGGCTCCACCGCGAAGGTCGGCGAGTCCGCCAACCCCGGCTTCGCCCGTGTGTCCGACCCGGCCATCGACGCCGCCCTGGCGGCCCTGGAGAAGCTCGACCTCACCGACGTCGAGGCCCGCAAACCGCACTTCGCCGCGATCCAGGAGCGGGTCGCCGACCTGATGCCCTACATCCCGGTGCTGACCAACGGCACCACCAGCGAGTACAACGCCGCCAAGTTCACCGGCTGGCCCACCGCCGACGACCTCTACGCCTTCCCCGCGGTGTGGCAGCGACCCGACCACTCGCAGGTCTTCAAGTCCCTCAAGCCCGCGGGCGCGCCGTGAGCTACTTCGGCCGCAAGGGGCTGTTCTACCTGGTCGCGCTGTGGGCCGCGGTGACGCTGAACTTCTTCATCCCGCGGCTCATGCCGGGCAACCCGGTCGACAGCCTGATGGCGAAGCTGGCCCAGCGCGGCGGCACCGTGAACCCGGAGACCAAGCGCGCGTTCGAACTGCTCCTCGGCGCCGACACCGACGAGCCGCTGCTCGCCCAGTACTGGAACTACCTCGGCACCACCCTGCGCGGCGAGTTCGGCATCTCGGTCAGCAGCTACCCGACGCCGGTGTCCGAGGTCATCGCGGGCTCGCTGCCGTGGACGGTGGTGCTGGTCGGGATCGCGACGCTGCTGTCGTTCCTGCTGGGCGTCGCGCTCGGCATGGTCGTCGGGTGGAAGCGGGGCACGTGGCTCGACGCGCTCGTCCCGGCGACGACCGTGCTGGCCGCGGTGCCGTACTTCTGGCTCGCGCTGATCCTGGTCGCGGTGTTCGCCGGGTCGCTCGGCTGGTTCCCGCTCAACGGCGGCTACGACGTCGTGCTCGACCCGGGCTGGTCGGCGGAGTTCATCGGGTCGGCGGTGTACCACGGCATCCTGCCCGCGCTGACCATCATGATCTCGTCGGTCGGCGGGTGGCTGCTGGGGATGCGCAACATGATGGTCTCGGCGTCCTCTGAGGACTACGTGCTCACCGCGCACGCCAAGGGGTTGCGCAGCAGCAGGGTCATGCTCCGCTACGCCGCCCGCAACGCCGTCCTGCCGTCGGTGGCCGGGTTCGCCATCTCGCTCGGGTTCGTGGTCTCCGGCTCGATCATCACCGAGCAGGTGTTCTCCTACCCCGGGATCGGCTCCAAGCTGCTGCAAGCCGTGCAGAACAACGACTACGCGCTCATGCAGGGCATCTTCCTGATCATCACCGTCGCGGTGCTCGGCGCGAACCTCGTCGTCGACCTGCTGTACGGCCTCATCGACCCGCGCACGCGGGCCCGTTCGTAGGAAGGAGGGCACGTGGCGCGCAGCGGCTGGCGGGCGATGCTCCCGCGCTGGTCGCCCCGGCTGGGGGTCGGGCTCGGCCTGGTGGGGGCGATCACCCTGTTCGGCGTGCTCGGACCGTTGTTCGTGGGCGACCCGAACGCGATCCGCGACCTCGGGCTCAGCGCCCCGGGCGCCGGGCACCTGCTCGGCACGACGCAGACCGGGCAGGACGTGCTCGCGCAGCTCGCGTTCGCGACCCGCGGGTCGCTGGAGATCGGGCTGCTGGTGGGCGTGATGGCCACCGCGCTGTCGGCGTTCTTCGGCGTCATCGGCGCGTACGCGGGCGGGCTGACCGACGAGGCGTTCTCGTTGCTGTCCAACGTCATGCTCGTCATCCCGGGCCTGCCGCTGGTCATCGTGATCGCCGGTTTCGTGCCGCGGAGTCGCGCGGCTCGTGGACGATCGCGCTGGTGCTGGCGGTGACCGGCTGGGCGGCGTCGGCGCGGGTGCTGCGCGCCCAGACGATGTCCCTGCGCTCCCGCGACTACGTGGCCGCGGCGAAGGTCGCGGGGAGCGGCCGTGGCGGGTCGTCGCCGTGGAGATCGTGCCGAACCTGCTGCCGCTGCTGGCGTCGCAGTTCGTGTTCTCGGTGATCCTGGCGATCCTCAACGAGGCCGGGCTGGCGTTCCTCGGGCTGGGCGCGTCGAACTCGTCGACCCTGGGCACGATGCTCTACTACGCGCAGAACGGGTTCGCGCTGCAACGCGACGCGTGGTGGTGGTTCGTCCCGCCCGGCCTGCTGATCGCGCTGCTCGGCTGCGGGCTCGCGCTGGTCAACTTCGCCATCGACGAGATCATCGACCCGCGGCTGCGGGCCCGCGCGCGTCGGGGGCGGACACCGTCGCCCCGCCCGCGCCCGCCCTGGAACGCGACCCGGACGTGGTGCTGACGGTGCGCGACCTGGAGGTCGTGTACCGGGTGGACCCGCCGGTGCACGCGGTGAAGGGCGTGTCGCTGACCCTGCGCCGCGGCGAGATCCTGGGCCTGGCCGGGGAATCGGGGTGCGGGAAGACGACGCTGGCGTACGCGGTCAACCGGCTGCACCGGCCGCCCGCCGAGGTCACCGCGGGTCCGTCGTCTTCCACGACCGCGACGGCGGCGACGTCGACGTGCTGTCGCTCGGCCCGGCGGAGCTGCGCGCGTTCCGCTGGGACAAGCTGTCGATGGTGTTCCAGGGCGCGATGAACTCGCTCAACCCGGTCACCACCGTCCGCGCCCAGCTCGACGACGTCCTGCGCACCCACCGGCCCGCGATGACCGCCGCCCAGCGGCGCGAGCGCTGCGCCGAGGTGCTGCGCCTGGTCGGCGTCGACCCGGCCCGGCTGGGTTCGTATGCCCACGAGCTGTCGGGCGGCATGCGGCAGCGGGTGATGATCGCCGCCGCGATGCTGCTCGAACCGCAGGTCATGATCATGGACGAGCCGACGACGGCGCTGGACGTCGTCGTGCAGCGCGGCATCCTCCGGGAGATCCTGCGGCTGCGCGACGAACTCGGCTTCGCGGTCGTGTTCATCACCCACGACCTGCCGCTGCTGCTCGAACTGGCCGACCGCGTCGCGGTCATGAAGGACGGCGAGGTGGTCGAGTACGAGACCGCCGAGCGCCTCCGCTCCGCCGCCCGCCACCCGTACACCCAGGAGCTGCTGGCGTCCTTCCCGAGCCTCACCGGCGCCCGCGTCCCGCGGGAAGGCGGTGTCCGATGACGGTCGAGGTCACCGGGCTGGTCAAGGACTACCCGATCCGCTCCGGGTTCCGCCGGGCCACGCTCCGCGCGGTGGACGACGTGTCGTTCACCCTCACCCCCGGCCGCACCCTTGCCCTGGTCGGCGAGTCGGGGTCGGGCAAGTCGACCATCGCCAAGGTCATCGCCCGCCTGGAAGCTCCCACCGCGGGCGGCATCACCCTCACCGACCCGGACGGCGCGCGGGTGCCCGACCGGCGGTACCGCGACCACGTCCAGATGGTCTTCCAGGACCCGTTCGCGTCGCTCAACCCGTTCCACACCGTCGAACACCACCTGACCCGCCCCCTGCGCCTGCACGGCCACCGCGCCACCCGGGAGGACGTGGAACGCCTGCTGGCGAAGGTGAACCTGCCCGGCGCGCTGGCCGACCGCCGCCCGCACGAGCTGTCCGGCGGCCAACGCCAACGCGTCGCCATCGCCCGCGCCCTGGCCCCCGGCGCCACCACCGTCGTCGCCGACGAACCGGTGTCGATGCTCGACGTGTCCATCCGGTTGGGCGTCCTGCGCCTGCTCAGCAGGCTCCAGCGGGAGGAGGACCTGGCCATCCTCTACATCACCCACGACCTCGCCACGGCCCGTCACTTCTCCGATGACATCCTCGTCCTCTACCGCGGCCGCGTCGTGGAACGCGGCCCCGCCGACGAGGTCATCCTCCGCCCCAAGCACCCGTACACCCGCCTCCTGGCCGCCGCCGCCCCGGACCCGGACGCCCGAGGCCGAGCTCCCGCATCGGGCCTGGAGGTCACCGGCAACCCACCCGTCCGCCTGGACGACCCCGGGTGCACCTTCCGTGACCGCTGCCCCCTCGCCACCCCGGTCTGCACCCAACCGGTCGCCGACCACCGCGTCGGCTCGGGTCACCACGCCAAGTGCTGGCTGTACGTGGACGGCGCATGACCACCCCGACCCGTCCGCCCCGGCGGACCAGGGGCGGCGCACCCCGGGCGGGGGCGGTCCGCTCCCGCCCCCGCCCGACGGTGCGCCCCTACCCGTCCCGCCGCGCCACGGCGGCCGAGACCAGCAGCGCCACGCCCACGGCCAACGGCACCACCGCCCACCGCAGGTCGACCGGCAACTCGATGGGCCCGTTGCGGATCACCTGGAAATGGCCGAAAGACCCGCCGGACAAGCCGGGCACGTCCTCGGAAGGCGGTGGCGGGGTCAGCAGCAGGAGGAACACCCCGCTGCTACCGACGAGCGCCGCACCGGTCAGGCCGAAGGTGGTGCGCCACGCCGGGTGCGCGCGCTCCAGCCCCGAGCGACCGCGCCACAGGTCCAGGCCAACGGCCACCAGGCAGCCCGCGCCAAGCGCCAGGGCGATCTGCGCCCAAGTGGTGTCGGACGGGATCGGGAACTCGCTGTGCCTGAGGTCCTCGTCGAGCCACAGCTCCAGCACGGGGAAGCCGCCGATGAGCAGGGCCGTCACCCCGAGCGCGATCAGCGTCGAGCGCCACGAAACAGACATACAACCCCCAGTTGCATTCGCGGGAAGTGTACGCACCGAGGAGCGTGGATGATTCGCCAGGAACTGCACGACGGGTGGCGGCTGCGGGGCGCCACCCCGGAGGGCCGGTCGACGTCTCCGCCGCCGTGCCCGGGTGCGCCCATCTCGACCTGCTCGACGCGGGGCTCATCGAGCACCCCTACCGGGATCGGGTCGAGGCGGACCTGATCTGGATGCACCGCGCGGAATGGCGGTACAGCACCACGTTCACCGCCCTCGCGCCCGAGCCGGGGAGCGGGTCGACCTCGCCTTCGACGGGCTGGACACCGTCGCGACCGTCACGCTCAACGGGCACGTCATCGGCGGCACGGCCAACATGCACCGCTCCTACCGCTTCGACGTCACCGCCCTCCTCCGCGACACCAACGAGCTGACCGTCGACTTCACCTCCGCCCTCGCGCACGCCGAGCAGGTCGAGGCCGAGCTGGGTTGGCGCGACCACGTCTACCCGCACCCGTTCAACATGATCCGCAAGATGGCCTGCTCCTTCGGCTGGGACTGGGGACCCGACCTGCAGACCGCGGGCATCTGGAAGCCCGTCCGCCTCGAGCGCTGGCGCACCGCCCGCCTCGCCTCCGTCCGCCCACTGATCACAGTGGACAGTGACGGCACTGGCCGCGTCACCGTCCACGTCGAGATCGAACGCGCTACCGACGACGAAGTCACTTGCACCGCAACGGCAAGGGTCACACCGCGAAAGCGGTCGTCCGACCGGGCGAGACCACGGCGACCCTCGCCCTCACCGTCCCAGACGCACCCCTATGGTGGCCGACCGGCTACGGCGACCAGCCGCTGCACGATCTCGACGTCACCCTCGACACCGGCGACTCCTACCACCGCCGCATCGGCTTCCGCACGATCACCGTCGACACGACCCCCGACGAGATCGGCACCCCGTTCACCTTCGTCGTCAACGGCAAGCCCGTCTTCGCCAAGGGCGCCAACTGGATCCCCGACGACCACTTCCTCACCCGGATCACCCGCGACCAGCTCGCCCGCCGCGTCGACCAGGCCGTCGCCGCCAACCTGAACATGCTGCGCGTCTGGGGCGGCGGCATCTACGAGACCGAGGACTTCTACGACGTCTGCGACGAGCGCGGCGTCCTCGTCTGGCAGGACTTCCCGTTCGCCTGCGCCAGCTACCCCGAGGAGGAGCCGCTGTGGTCCGAGGTCGCGGCCGAGGCGCGCGAGCACGTCGCCCGGCTGACCCCGCACCCGTCGCTCGCCCTGTGGAACGGCAACAACGAGAACCTGTGGGGCCACGCCGACTGGGGCTGGCCCGAGCAGCTCCAGGGCAAGACCTGGGGCCTGCGCTACTACACCGAGCTGCTCCCCGCGATCGTCGCCGAACTGGACCCGACCCGCCCCTACTCGCCCGGCAGCCCGCACAGCCCCGGCGACGTCCACCCCAACGACGCCGACCACGGGCCCCGGCACGAGTGGGAGGTGTGGAACCGGGTCGACTACACCCGCTACCGCGACCACGTCCCGCGCTTCTGCGCCGAGTTCGGCTTCCAGGGCCCGCCCGCCTGGTCGACGCTGGTCGAGTGGGTGCGCGACGACCCGATGACGCCGACCTCCCCGGCTTCCTCGCCCACCAGAAGGCCGAGGACGGCAACCTCAAGCTCGACCGCGGCCTCGCCGGGCACCTGCCGGTCCCCGCGTCGTTCGCCGACTGGCACTGGGCGACCCAGCTCAACCAGGCCCGCGCGGTCCGCTTCGCCGTCGAGCACTTCCGGTCCTGGTGGCCGCGCACCGCGGCGCGCTGGTCTGGCAGCTCAACGACTGCTGGCCGGTCACGTCCTGGGCGGCGATCGACAGCGGGGAACGGCTCAAACCGCTGTACTACGCCCTCCGGCAGGCCTTCGCGCCCCGCCTGCTCACCGTCCAGCCCCGCGACGGCGCGCTCGCCGTCGTCGCGGTCAACGACACCGACGAGCCGTGGACGGGGAGCTGGCCGTGCGTCGGCTGGCGTTCTCCGGCGACGTCCTCGCCGAGGCGGCGCTGCCCCTCGACGTCGCCGAGCGTGCCGCCGACCGCGTCGACCTGCCGCCGGTCGTGCTCGCCGGGGCCGACACCGACCTGCTCGTCGTCACCGCGGGTGACGTCCGGGCCGTGCACACCTTCGCCGAGGACATCGCCCTGCCGTACGCCGCGGACGCCCTCGCCGCGGAGGTGTCGCCCACCGACGACGGGTACCGGGTGCGGGTCACGGCGTCGGCGTTCGCCCGCGACGTCGCGCTGCTCGCCGACCGGGCCGCGCCGGACGCCGTCGTCGACGACGCGCTGGTCACGCTGCTGCCGGGCGAGTCGCACACCTTCCACGTGCGCACCGCGGCCCGGCTGGACCCGGCCGCGCTCACCGCCGCCCTGCTCTCGGCGAACGCCCTGTGCGCCGCGGCGGTGCGGTCCTGAGTCCGGTGTGGACCCCGGGACGAAAGTTTCGGCCCAGGGGAGGGGATTGCGCACCCGGGTACCGTGGACCGGCAACCCGGCGGAGGGCGCGAGGAGGGCTGGTGCACGCGACGGAGGAGATCACCCCGGTGTCCGCGGTGCAGGTCGGCTTGGGCGGCTGGGGGACCGACTGGGCGCTGCGGGTCCTCCCTTCGGCCCCGGGCGTGCGGCTGGTCGGCTGGGCCGACCCGGACCCGGACGCGCGGGCGGCGTTCGCCGCGGCGGCGGGCGTCCCCCGGGTCCACTGCGGACTCGCCGACGCCCTGGCCGACGTCGACGCCGAGGCCGTCTTCGTCACCGCCGACCCCGCCGCGCACGGCGAACTGGCCCGCGCCGCGCTGACTGCGGGCAAGCACGTCCTGCTGGACCGCCCGTTCACCCCTGACCTGGCCGAGGCCGCCGACCTGGTCAAACTGGCCGAGGACGTCGGCAAGGCCCTGCTGGTCGCCCAGCCCCAGCGCTACACCGCGGCGTCCTCGCAGGTCCGGCACCTGCTCGCGCAGGAGGTCGTCGGCCGGGCGCGACACGTGGCCGTGGCGTTCCGGCGCAACCGCAGGACGCCCGGGTCGGTGCTGTGGCGGGTGTCGGTCGACCACTTCGACCTGCTGCGGGCGTTCTTCGGCGAGGCGAGCGCGGTCACCGCCCGCGCCTGGCCGCGCGGCCAGTCCCGCGACGGCGGGCTGGCCTCGTTCTCCGCCGAGATCGAGTTCGCCTCCGGCGTCATCGCCCAGTACAGCGCCAGCACGACCAGCCCCGCCCCGGCGACCCGGTGGACCGGCGACTGGGCCGTCGAGGGCGACGACGGCGTGCTGCACTGGTCCGGCTCGGAGCCGGGGAGGGGCGTTCGCCCGCTACACCCGCGCGGGCGGCGGGGTCACCGAGGTCCCGGTCGGCGTGCCGCGCGTGCGCGACCGCTGGGCCGTGGTGGAGCAGTTCGCCCGGTCGGTGCGGGCGGGCGGCGAGTCCGAGATCAGCGGGCGCGCCAACCTGGGCACCATCGCGCTGGTGGGCGCCGCGGAGACCAGCATGGCCACGGGGAGCGGGTGGCGCTGGCATGACCCGGGTGATGCCGTTCGGGGATTCGATCACCTCCGCCCCGGGCTGGCGCAGGCTGCTCCGCGCGGGCCTGGACGGGCGGGCGGAGTTCGTCGGCACGCAGGGCACGGCCCCGGACCGGCACGAGGGCCGCAGCGGCACGCTGGTCACCGACGTCGCCGCGTCCGGCCTGTTCGCCGGGTGGCTGGCGCAGGCCCGCCCGGACGTCGTCCTGATGCACTACGGCACCAACGACCTGTGGCGCGGCACGCGGTCCCAGGCCGCGATCATGACCGCCTACGACGACCTGCTGGCCACGCTGCGCGCGCACGACCCGGAGGTCCGCCTCCTGGTGGCGCGCCTGCTGCCCATGGGCCCCGACGACCAGCCCGGCTGCCCGGCCCGCGTGGTCGCCCTCAACGCCGCCATCGACGCGTGGGCGGCCGAACGCGGCGGCATCACCGTCGTCGACCAGTGGACCGGGTTCGACGTGCTGACCGACACCAGCGACGGCGTGCACCCCAACGCCGCGGGGAGGCCAAGGTGGCGGCCCGCTGGCGCGCCACCCTGGCCCCGCTGCTCAGCCCGAGTGCGCGTCCAGCTCCACCAGGGCCGCCGCCAGCCGGAAGTACTTGTTCGAGCCGAGGTCCCGCACGGTCTTGATGCCGAAGGCGGCGGCAAGCTTCTCGGCGTCGCCCTCGCTCACGCCGGACAGGGCCGACACGGGCGCGTCCAGCACCTCGGCCGCGGTCAGGTCCTCGTACGCCTTGTCGAGCTGCTTCGCCAGGTCCGCGGAGATGGCCACGCGTCTCACTCCTCGTTCGTCGGTGGGGACTGCGCGGCCACCCTAACCCCTTGATCGACTCCCAGCCGGACGCGGATGCCGGTGATCGCGCGCTCGTAGGCGACCTCGGTCCCGGTCAGCACGGCCTCGTCGTTGGCCGCCCTGGCCAGCGCGTCGACCTCGAACGCGATCTGCTCGGGATCGGTCCCCGGCGGCAGGTGCCCCAGGTCGACCGCCTCCCGGACGATGCGCGCGAGCAGCGCGAGCCAGTGCTTGCGCCCGTGCCGCACCGCGTCGTGCACGCGGCCCTCCCGGGCGTCGAACTCGGCGATGACGCCCGCGAAGAAGCACCCGCCGGGGAACACGCGCTTGCGGGAGTAGGCCAGCCAGTGCTCGGCGAGGGCGAGGATCCTCGGCATCCCGGGCGGCAGCTCGAGCGTCGGCTGGATGATCAGCTCCCGGAAGACCTCCTCGGCGAACCCGATCGCCGCGAGCTGGAGGTCCTCTTTGGACCCGAAGTGGGCGAACACGCTGCTCTTGCTCAGCGACAGCTCACCCGCCAGCCTGCCGATGGTCAACCCTTCGAGACCCTCCACCGACGCGATGTCCGCCGCGCGGCGCAGGATCGCCCTGCGGGTCTGGGAACCCCGCGCCAACCGGCCGTCCACCCGCTCAATCTAGACGAGCCAGGTGATCATGTGGAACTATCTGACCGACCGTTCGGACAATTACCTGGAGGGAACCCCGTGGACATCCGCGACCTGGACCGACGCGCGATCGAGTCGACCGGCGCCGTCATCGACGAGCTCACCGAGGACCAGCTCGACCTGCCCACCCCGTGCGCGAAGTGGGTCGTCCGCGACGTCATCGCCCACATGGTCGGCAACAACCACGGCCTCGTCACCAAACTGACCGGCGAGGAGCGCCAGCCCACCGACGACGTCCGCCGCGACTACCGCACCTCCGCCGCCGCGCTCTCGACCGCCCTCGCCTCGGACGACGCGCTCGCCCACAAGTTCGACTTCCCCTGCTGGGCGGCGAGGTCAACACCCAAGCGATGCTCACGGTCCACTTCAACGACGTCCTCGTGCACGGCTGGGACCTCGCCCGCTCCATCGGCGCCGACATCACCCTCGACCCGGACCTGGTCGACTTCGCCCTGAACGCCATGAGCGGCCTCCCGGACAACCCCGGGATCTGGTCGGACGAGGGCTCGGTCTTCGCCCCGAAGCGCACCGTCCCGGCCGACGCGACCCCGCAGGACCGCCTCCTCGCCCTAACCGGCCGCGACCACACCTGGGCACCCGCGTAACCACGACCGAGGTCGGCGTCGCCCCGGCGGCGCCGACCCCTGGTAGAGACCCTGCCCGCCCCAGGGGCTGACCCCCTTGGTCCTGACCCTACCGGCAGGGGTCGACAAAATCGGAACGGCCGCTCCGCCGGTTAGCGCCTGTAGTGCAGCAGGACCGGACCGCCCTCGAAAGCGCGGGTCTCCGTCAGCGCCAGCTCCACCCGGTCCACGCCCAGCGGGAACACCGGCTTGCCGCCGCCGAGCAGCACCGGGTGCACCACCACCAGGTACTCGTCGATCAACCCCGCCCGGGTCAGGGCCCCGCCGCCGCGGAACCGCCCATCAGCACCAGGGTCCCGTCGCCCTCCGCCTTCAGCTCCGCCACCCCCTCCACGGAGCCGACGACCCGCGCACCCCACCCGACCTCCGCCAGCGTCCGCGACAGGACGACCTTCGGGGTCGAGCGCCACACCGGGGCGAACGCCAGGTCGTGCGGGTCGTCCGACACCGACTCGGCGTGAGGCCAGTAGCTCGCCATCATCTCCCACACCACGCGTCCGTAGACGAACGCGGCGGCGTCGGACGTCAACGCCTGGGAGTACGCCGACAGGTCCGCGTGCATCGTGGGCCAGTCGAACTCCCCTTGCCGTCCCTCGATGAACCCGTCCGCCGACGAGTGGACGAAGTGGATGAGCTTGCGCATGCCTGCCTCCCGGTGTTCGTTGCCCCCGGTCGGAGCGGGCGACGCGGTCTCGACATCGCGTGAGGGATTTCCACACCGGGCATTCCACCCGCTGGTCTGCGACGATGCCAAGCGGAAAGGAGCAGACGATGCCCTCACGCCTCAACCCCTACATCAGCTTCAACGGCGACGCCCGCCAGGCGATGGAGTTCTACCGAGAGGTCTTCGGCGGCACGCTCCGCGTCAACACGTTCGGCGAGTACGGCGTGGACGATCCCGACAAAGCGGACCAGGTCATGCACGCCATGTTGGAATCGGACAACGGCTTCACGCTGATGGCGGCCGACACCCCGCCGGGCATGGCGCACAACCCCGGCGACAACATCGCGATCAGCCTCAGCGGCGACGACGGTGACGAGTTGCGCGGCTACTGGGCGAAGTTGTCCGAGGGCGCCGATGTCCAAACGCCGCTCGAGAAGCAGATGTGGGGCGACGAATTCGGCGCGTGCACGGACCGCTTCGGTATTTCGTGGATGGTCAACATCAGCCAAGGCTGAGCGCGGAGGCCGCGTTCGCGTGGATCTCGAACACCGCGTCGAGCCCCAGCAGTTCCAGGGGCGCAACACGACGCGGGTTCGGGCCACGAGCCGGAACGCCGTCGCGCGCTCGCGGTGCTGCAACAGCACCGTGATCCCTGCGACGCCGAGGAAATCGACCGCCGAGAGGTCGACCACCACGCACGGGTCGCGCACCGCGGCGAGGTGGGCGTCGAGCACCGGGGCGGTCGCCAGGTCGAGTTCGCCCCGCACGGACACCAGCGCGGTGCCCGGATCGGGCGCGTACACGGCGACCCTTAACCCTGGTGGCGTGGAAATGGGGTCGTGCATACGGGCCTCCTGGCATCGCGGAACGCAGTGCCGGCGCTTCAGGGGCGAGATCGGGGTAACCGCGAGAAGGCGGCAGGCAGCGCTGGGACCTTGGGCCTCCAGAACCGCCCGGCTGACTGCACAACCGCGGCACTGGTGATCGTAGAGGAGGGGTGCGTTATGTACAGTCTCGGGCAAGCGGATGTTCGGCAGCGCAGCATCCCGGCCATGACGGTCGCCCCCGACCCCCTTCTAGCGGCAAGGTCGGGTTTTGCCTGGCGCATTGCCGCTGCCGTGGAGGATTTGCGATGACTGGCGCTGTCGAGCGCGTTCTGACGCTGGCGCAGGAACTGGTCGAGGTGTCCCGGCTGGCCGAGGACGACGACGTCAGCGCGATCCTGTCCAGATTCGTGACCAGACTGGCGAAAACCGTGCCGGGCGTAGCGGAGGCCACGATCACCGTCCGCACGCCGGACGGGACCGAGACGGTGGCCGCGGTGGAGCTGAACGGCGTCGGCGAGGCGCCCGCGTCGCTGGACCCGATCGCCGAGGCGCTCCAGTACCGGGAGCCGCGCCGCGTCGACGACACCGCGTCCGACCAGCGGTGGCCGGAGTTCAGCGCGCACCTGGTCTCGCGCGGCTACCGCAGCGTGCTCGCCCTGCCGATCCCCACCCGCCGGTCGACGTCGGCGGTGCTCACCCTGTACTCCCGCACGCCGCACCAGTTCGACGAGACCGCTTACGACATAGTGCTCCTGCTGGCGCTGCACGCGGGCGCGGTGTTCGACAACGCCCAGCTCTACCACGACAGCCGCAGCCTGGTGGACCAGCTCAACACCGCGCTGGACACCCGGCAGACCATCGGCCAGGCGCAGGGCCTGCTGATGCGGCACTACCACACCGACGCCGAGACGGGCTTCCGCCTGCTCAGGGGCGCGTCGCAGAACACGAACTCCAAGCTGCGCCAGGTCGCCCAAGCGCTGGTCTCGGCCCAGGATCGCGGCGACCTCAGCGCCGCCCTGCGGGACTACGGCCTCGGTGAACCGGACAAAACCCCGACGCCGACCGGGTAGCGCCGCATTCTGCCGGTCGGTACCGACCATCGAGGGTGTCCGCGCAGGTCAAAGCCCTTTCCCGCGAGCGGTTCCGCGTACAGCGCCCGATCGGCCCGGCTCCCTAGTGTCGTGATCGACTAGGGGAGGTCATGGTGCTGCGCGTGCACTTCACGGAAGAGGACCTGCTGCGCATCCGGGTCGTCACCGAGCCGAGGGCGGCGTGGGAGGTGCTGGTCGCCCGGCAGCTCAGCCGGAGCCCGGCCGTGCACCCGGACTTCGCGCGCTGGTGGCGGCGGGCGCGGGAGGTCCCGCACGGGGACTTCCGGGCCACCGCGGTCGAGCCGCACTGGGACGCCATCGCCCGGTGCGTCCGCGCCGACGCGACCGCGCGCGTGGAGGCCGCGCTCGCGGGCGGGTTCGAGTCGGTGCTGACCGGCCTGCACCGGGCCGTCCGGTGGAACGCGCCGGTGCTGGAGATCGATCACCCGGCGGACCTGGAGGTCCACCTCGGGGGCGCGGGCTGACCCTGGCTCCCGCGTTCTTCTGGTACCGCGCGCCGGTCGCGCTGCTGCCCGGGACCGAGCCGCCCACGCTGGTCTACGCCGTCGCGCGGGAGCGCGGGTGGGACGCCGAGCCCGAGACCCGGCCCTCGATCTGCGAGTCCCTGGTCGCCCTGCTCGGGCGGACCCGGGCGCGCGTGCTGTGCGCGATCGCCGACCACCCGCACGTCAACACGACCGAGCTGGCCCGCGCGGTGGGCATCTCGGCGGCGGGGGCCAGCCAGCACGCCAGCGTGCTGCGCGACGCGGGCCTGGTCACCACGTTCCGCAAGCAGGGCAGCGCCCTGCACAGAATCTCCGAGCGCGGCGCGGTCCTGTTGGATAAGGTCCCCTCCGTGCACCGGCTCTTCACGATCACCCCGCCGCCCGCCGCCTGACGGCGGGGCGGTTCCCGGTCACGGCGTGGTCGCCGTGGCCCCCGGTGGCGCGCTCCGCGGACGCATCTCCCGCACCCCGATCCCGGAGCGACACCTTGACCTCCTCACGTTCTTTCCTCGCGCTCGTCTTCGCAGGCCTGCTGTGGGGCACCGGCGGCCTCGCGGGCGCCCTGCTCCAAGCCCGCACCGGCCTGCACCCCGTCGCGGTCGCGGCGTACCGGCTGCTCATCGGCGGCGGCCTGGCCACCGCGGCGCTGCTGGTCCTGCGCACGCCCGTCCCGCGCACCGCGGCCGTCGCCCGCCGCCTGCTCGCCGCGGGCGCGCTCGTCGGCCTGTTCCAGGCGGGCTACTTCGCCGCGGTCGCGCTGACGTCGGTCAGCCTGGCCACCCTGCTCACCATCGGCAGCGTGCCGGTGTTCGTCGCCATCGCGACCGCCGAGCGGAAGCCGAGGGCGCTGGCCGCCATCGGCCTGGCCGTCGCCGGTCTGGCCCTGCTGGCGGGCGCGCCCGCCACCGGCGACGGCTGGCGCACCGCGGGCGGCATCGCGCTGTCCTTGGCGACCGGCGCCGGGTTCGCCGCGCTGACCCTGCTCAACCGCCGCCCGGTGCCCGGCCTGTCCAGCGGCGCCACCACGGCGCTGGGCCTGCTGGTCGGCGGCGTCCTGCTGCTCCCGCTCGCCCTGGCCGCGGGCATGGCGCTCCCGGCGGGCGGCGACGTCCTGCTCATCGCCGCCTACCTGGGGATCGTGCCGACCGCGCTCGCCTACGGGGCGTACTTCGCGGGCCTGCGCGGCGCGCCCGCGGTCACCGCGGCCCTGTGCAGCATGCTCGAACCGCTCACCGCGACCGTGCTGGCCGTGGTCCTGCTCGACGACCGGATGACCGCCGCGGGCGTCGTGGGCGCGGCGCTGCTGTTCGCCGCGCTGGTGCTCAACGCAGTGCCCGCTCGACGTCGGCCCACAGGTCCTCGACGTGCTCGAGTCCCACAGCGATCCGGACCGTCCCGTCGGTGATGCCCGCGCGGGCCAGCACGTCCGGGTCGACCGACCGGTGGCTGGTGGTGCGCGGGTGCATGGCGGTGGTGTCGGTGCCGCCGAGCGACCCGGCGTTGAGGATCAGCTCCAGCCGCGCCAGGAAGCCGTGCGGGTCGTCGAGGTCGAAGGACAGGACGCCGCCGTAGCCGCCGTCGAGGAGCTTGGTCGCGCGGGCGTGGCTGGGGCTGGTCGGCAGCCCCGCGTAGTGCACGGTCCGCACCGCGGGTGCTCGGCCAGCCGCGCGGCCAGCTCCGCCGCGCTCGCGCACGCCTCCCGGACGCGCACCGGCAGCGTCTTCATGCCGCGCACCACCAGCCACGCCGCGAACGGGTCCATCGCCGTGCCGAGGGTGATCGCCTGCCGCCAGGTGCGCTCGCGCAGCTCGGCGTCGGCGAACACCGCGATGCCGCCCTGCACGTCGTGGTGGCCGCCGAGGTACTTGGTGGCCGAGTGGACGACGACGTCCGCGCCGAACTCCAGCGGCCTGCACAGCAGCGGCGTCGCGAAGGTGTTGTCCACGACGGTGGCGACCCCGGCCGCCCGGGCCGCGGCGACGAGCCCGGGCAGGTCGGGGACCGCGCAGGTCGGGTTGGCGATGGTCTCCAGCACCAGCACGCGGGTCTCGTCGCGCAGGGCGGCGGTCAGCTCGGCCGGGTCGTCGCCCGCGATGGCGGTGACCGACACGCCCCACCGCTCCGCGAGCCCGCGCAGCGCCGAGTGCGTGCCCCCGTACAGCGCCTCCTGCACCACGACGTGGTCGCCGGTGCGCAGCAGGGCGAACAGCACCGCGTTGATCGACGCCATCCCGGTGCCCGCGGCCAGCGCGGTCGCGCCGCCCTCCAGCTCGGTCATCCCGTCCTCGAAGGCGCGGACGGTCGGGTTCCCGTAGCCGCTGTAGGCGTACTGCTCGGTGTCGCCGAACGCCGCCGACAGGTCCTCGCCGTTGTCGAAGGAGAAGATCGCGTTCTGGTACAGGGGGACGCCGACGGGCTTGCCCCGGACGGGATCGGGCGCGGAGAGCCGGATTGCCTTCGTGGAGCGGTGCAGTGTCATGACTCCACCTTCCCGGAACCGGCAACCGGAATTCAGCCCTCGGGCCGGGCGAACCGGTAGATGTGGTGCAGGGGCTCGTCGACGGGGTTCTCCGGCTCCAGGTCGGCCGACGCGATCCGCGTCGCGCCCGCCTTCTCCAGCGCCCGCCACGACGCGCGGTTCGCCGCGACGATCGGGATGAGGATCACCGACGCGTCCGGGTAGTCGACCCAGGTCCGCTCGACGGCCCACCGGATCATCGCCGACCCGATGCCGCGGCCGGTGTTGGCGACGTCGCCGATCAGGTAGTCCAGCGTCATCGCGTCCTTCGGCGTGGGGACGACGGCGGAGAGCTGGTCGAAGTCCTCGGCGTAGTCGGAGACCCGGCAGCGCTGCATCAGGCCGATCGGGGCGCCGTCGAGGGAGACCAGCCAGTCCTCGCCCGGCTCCTCACCGCGCGCGGCGGTGCCGAAGTCCCGCTCGACGGCTTCCGGGGTGTGCTCGTGGTACCACCAGCGGTGCACGTGCGGGGCCGCCAGCCAGCGGGCGACCAGCGGGAAGTCGGCGTGGGTGAGTCTTCGCCAGGTGATCATGCGGGGTCCTCGGTGCGTCGTCGGTGGTAGCGGGCCTGCCGCGTGCGCCCGCTGCAGGTGGGGTGGCAGAACCGGCGTCGGGCGTGCTGCGGGACGAAGAGCACCCCGCAGTCCGGGGCCGCGCACCGGCGCAGGGGAGCGCCGCCCGCGAGCAGTTCGACCGCGCAGGTCGCGATACGGCCCAGCACGGCCGCGGGGCCGGTCGCCGTCTCCGCCCAGCGCGACTCCCAACCGTCCCCGGCGGGCTCCAGCCGCAGCGCGGTGGGCGCGGCGGCCGCGTGGGCGTTGACGGTCTCGACCTGGGCCTCGTCGAGCGGGAGCCCCTTGGAGCGCGCGTCGAGCAGGCCGTGCACGGCGTCGCGCAGGGCGCGGGCGGCCTCCGGGGCGGGCGCGGCCAGCGCCATCTCGGCGAACCAGCCCGCGGCCAGCTCGGGCGTGCTCAGGCAGTCGACCCCGCCGTAGAGCGTGTTGGCGAACTCGACCGGCAGCGGCTCGGTCCCGAGGATGGGGTACTCCACGGATCTGACGGTATCACTACCGGTTTACCGTCAGTGCTGCTTTTCCGGCACCCGCTTCCTGGCCCGGACCCGCCGGACGACGAAGACGACCACGGCCACCGCGACCGCGGCGAACACGACCCACTGGAACCAGCCCGCGTACTCCTCCAGCACGTGCCAGCTCGCGCCCAGCAGGTACCCGCCGACGACGAACACGCTGTTCCACAGCCCGCTGCCGAGCGCGGTGAGCAGGAGGAACTTCCCGAAGTGCATCCGCTCGACCCCGGCGGGCAGCGAGATCAGGCTGCGGAACAGCGGCACCATCCGCCCGAAGAACACCGCCTTCGTCCCGTGCCTCCGGAACCACTGCTCGGTCCGGTCGAAGTCCTCGACGTCCATCAGCGGCACCTTGGCGATCAGCCGCCGCACGCGGTCGCGCCCCAGGCACATCCCCAGCACGTACACGACGACCGCACCCACGACCGACCCCGCGGTCGTCCACAGCAGAGCGGCAGGCAGGCTGAACACGCCCTGCGCGGCCGAGAACCCAGCCAGCGGCAGGATGAACTCGCTGGGCACGGGCGGGAACACGTTCTCCAGGCCGACGATCAGCGCCGCGCCGAACCCGCCCAGCGCCTCCATCACGCCGACCGCCCACCCGGCCAGCCCGCCGACCTCCTCGGACTGCGCCACGACGGTCACTGCGCTCCCCCTTCCTCCGACGGCTCGCCCCCGGAGTACCCCCGTCCGGCCCAGCCGACACCCCCGACCGCACCGTCCACTTCGGAGGATGGTTCCCGGGCGGCAGCACCCGGCATGATGGGCGGGTGCGGATACTCGTGGTCGAGGACGACCCGGGCGTCGCGGGCGCGGTCGTCGACGCCCTGCGGGCGCGCGGGCACGGCGTGCTGCACGCCGCCACCGCGGCGCAGGCCCGCGAGCTGCGCGGCGAGGTCGACCTGCTGCTGCTCGACCTGCACCTGCCCGACGGCGACGGCTTCGACGTGCTGCGCGACCTGCGCCGCGCCTCGGCCATCCCGGTGCTCGTGCTCACCGCCCGCGACGCCGAGCGCGACATCGTCCGCGGCCTGCACCTCGGCGCCGACGACTACCTGGTCAAACCGGTCCGGCTGCGCGAGCTGCTCGCCCGCATCGACGCCGTCGCCCGCCGCGCCCACGCCCGCGACGCCGACCGCGACGTCGTCGAGGTCGGCGACGTCCGGGTCGAGCTGGACGCGCGCCGGGTCACCGTCGCGGGCGAGGAGGTCGCGCTGACCGGCAAGGAGTTCGACATCCTCGCCGCGCTGGCCAAGCGCGCGGGCGTCGCGGTCAGCCGCGAGCAGGTGCTCGACGAGGTCTGGGGCCAGACCACGCAGGCGCTGTCCCGCTCGCTCGACGTGCACCTGACCTCGCTGCGCGGCAAGCTCGGCAGGCCGGGCCTGCTGTCCACCGTCCGCGGGTACGGCTACCGGCTCACAGGTCCGCCGCGACCCTGAAGCCGATGTTCCCGGTCGAGCTGTCCGGGGTGTTCGAGCTGCGCGCGGCGACGCGGTACCGGTTGCAGTAGGACTCGTGGCACAGGTACGAGCCGCCGCGCATGACCGTCGAGTGGCCCGGGGTGAACCAGTCGGCGCACCACTCCCACACGTTCCCGGCCACGTTGTAGAGGCCGAAGCCGTTGGGCTCGAACGCGTCCACCGGGGCCGTGCCCGCGTAGCCGTCGGCTTCGGTGTTGTGGTCCGGGAAACGGCCCTGCCAGATGTTGCACCGGTGCGCGCCGCCCGGGGTCAGCTCGTCACCCCACGGGTAGGTGCGCCCCTCCAGCCCGCCGCGGGCGGCGTACTCCCACTCCGCCTCGGTGGGCAGCCGCACCTTCGCCCACCGGCAGAACACCTGCGCGTCGGACCACGACACGTGCGTCACCGGGTGGTCCTCGCGGCCCTCGGTCGTGCTGCCGGGCCCCTCGGGCGCGGCCCAGGTGGCGCCCGCGACCGCGCGCCACCACGGCACCCCGGGCACCGGCGGCGACCGGTGCCCGAGGTCGGCGGGGAGGAACTGCCCGAACACGTACGAGAAGCCGAACCGCTCGGCGTCGGTGGCGTACCCCGTCGCCGCGACGAACTCCGCGAACTGGGCCGTGGTGACCGCCGTGGCCGCGATCGCGAACGGGCGCACGCTGACCTCCCGGACCGGGCCTTCGCCGTCGTCCGGGTAGCCGTCGTCGGAGCCCATCAGGAACCGCCCGCCCGGCAGCGGGATCACCGCGACCCGGGCGTGGTCGGCGGGCCTGGGCCTGGTCACCGCGGTGGCGGTGCCCGGCTCGCGTCCTGGGGTGCAGCACGACATCGGGTGCTCCTCCGGTGCTCAGCTCGCCCGCGCGGCGGCCAGCTTGGTGGCCAGCGCGGGGATGCCCCACGCCTGCTCCTGGGCCGGGGTCGCGCCGTGCAGCTTGTTGGTGAGCTGGAACGGGTCGTTGACCAGGTCGTAGTACTCGCGGAAGACCACCTGGCCGGTGCCGACCTGCTTGCCCGCCGAGTCGGTCCACAGGTCGTAGTACTCGACGTACTGCTCGGTCTCGCTCACGTACGACGCCCACGTGCGCTTGGCCTGCGCGTTGGCGTACGGGCCCTGGTGCCACCACTCGGTCAGCACGTGGTCGCGGGTCGCCGGGCCGAACAGCGAGACGCCGTCCTGGGTCCCGGTCGGGGCGATCCCGGCCGCCTGGAAGATCGTCGGCGCGATGTCGATGTTGGCCACGATCCGGTCGTCCACCGCGCCCGCCCCGTACCCGCCCGCTGGCCAGCTCAGGTAGAACGGCACCTCGTGCGCCTGGCGGTACGGCGCGGCCTTGCCCAGCAGGCCGTGGTCGGCCCAGTAGTACCCGTTGTCCGGGATGTAGATGACCAGGGTGTTGTCCAGTTGGCCGAGCGCGGTGAGCTTGTCCTTGAACGCCTGCACCGCGTCGTCGACCGACAGCAGCGAGCGGAACTGCTTCTGCCGCTGGAGCTTGCCGTCGGCGAGGGTGTTGGTGGCGTTGCGGACGTAGGCGGGCTTGTCGGCGCGGTCGGCCTCGGGCACCGACGGGCGGCCGTCCCAGACGGGGACGGCGGTGTCGGCGTACTTCGCCTCCGGGGTGTTCGGCTCGTGCGACGCGTACGGCGTGTAGATGGCGAACCACGGCCGCGTGTCCGATGTGGACCGGTCGATGAAGTTCAGCACGCGGTTCTTGAGCACGGTGGTGGTGTACCCGCTGATGGTCTTCACCGTGCCCTGGTCGTTGTAGGTGCCGTCGACGAACGACGGCTGCAGCAGCGCCCAGGTGTCGAAGCCGGGCGGGTTGTTCGCCACCGCCCAGGAGTTCAGGTACTTGCCGAACAGGCCCGTGCGGTACCCGTTGAGCTGGAGCTGCCGCTGCACCGTGGTGCTCTGGTTCAAGTTGGCCGCGTGGCCGTTGTCGCGCACGCCGTGGTTGTGCGCGTACCGGCCGGAGAAGATCGACGCCCGGGACGGCGCGCACAGCGGCGTGGTGACGTGGCCGTTGCTGAACCGGACGCCCTGGCGCGCGATCCAGTCGAACGTCTTGGACGTCGCCCACTGGGTCTGCTTGGGCTGGTCGTCGGTGATGATCAGCAGGATGTTGGGGCGGGAGGCGGCGCTCTGGCCCGCCGCCGCACCGGGGAACCCGCGGTCACGGCCGCGCCCGCGGCGACCGCCGCCGAGCCCGCGATGAACGATCTCCGCGCGAGCGGGGAACCCGAGTTGTCACTCATCCGTCGACTCCTGAGGTGGTGGTGGAATGGCGGAATTGACGCAGACGCTTTTGTCGACGCACGCCGAAGAAGCCCTCCCGGAAATGTGCGGTCCAATTTCCCGGGCGGAGCGGTAGGTGGGAATCGCCTGGTAGGGGGTTGGTTCAGGCTTGCGGTTGGTCCGCGATGCGTGTTGTCGGCCGAATGTCGTCTGCCACGTGATCGACCCTAGGGTGATCACGCGATCGAGGACCAGCACCGCGTCAACCGTCCCAAATCCCGAAAACGCGCACGTCGCGCCCGCTAGCGCGCGCCCTAAGGCCGTGTTAAGGATCACAGGAAGTCCCGCGCGGCCTCCTACAGTCGCCGGCACAGTCAACTCCGGCGCAACGAGGAGCGGGAGACATGGTCACCACCGAATCGGTCGCACCCCCGACGGGCAAGGCGAAGCTGCGGGGCTCGGCCCCGGCCTGCTGGCCGCGGCGACGGGCGTCGGCGCGGGCGACTTGGTCGCCACGATGGTCGCGGGCGCCCAGTACGGCACGGCGCTGCTGTGGGCGGCGGTGCTCGGCACCGTGCTCAAGCTCGGGCTGGGGGAGGGCGTCGGCCGCTGGCACCTGGCGTCCGGCACCACCCTGCTCGACGGTTGGCGCAGGCTCGGCCGGTGGGCCACCGGCTTCTTCGGCGTTTACATCGTCGTGTGGGGCTTCGTGTACGGCGCCACCGCGATGTCCGCGGTCGGGCTGCCGCTCAACGCCCTGTTCGGCGGGCTGTCCGTGCGGTACTGGGCGATGATCGCGGGCGTGGTCGGCCTGGTCCTGGTGTGGCTCCAGCGCTACCACGTGTTCGAGAAGTTCATGACCGTGCTGGTGCTGATCAAGTTCGCGTCGGTCGTGTCGATCGCGGTGCTCGTCGGCCCCGACCTCGGGGACCTGGTGAGCGGCATGGCGTTCAGCCTGCCGCAGGGGTCGACGGTGTACGTGCTCGGCCTGATCGGCGGCGTCGGCGGCACGATCACCATGGCGGCGTACGGGTACTGGATGTTCGCCAAGGGCTGGAAGGGCACGGGCTGGCTGTCGATGATGCGGCTGGACAACGCCGTCGGCTACCTGATGACCGGCGTGTTCGTGGTGGCCATGCTCATCGTCGGCTCGACGATCCTCTTCGGACAGAACCTGACCAAGTCCGACAGCGGCCTGCTCACCCTCGGCACCGCGCTCGGCGAGCGCTACGGCGACTGGGCGCGCCTGCTGTTCCTGGTCGGCTTCCTCGCCGTCACCTCGACCTCCCTGCTCGGCGTGTGGAACGGCGTCAGCCTGCTGTTCGCCGACTGGACCCGCACGATCCGGCTCCCGCACGGGCGCCGCGCCGAGGAAGCGCCGGTCGAGGCCGTCGTCGACGACGAGGCCGGTGACGGCGAGGGCTACAAGGCGAGGGCGGCCGAGCGGTCGCTGCCCTTCCGCGGCTACCTGCTGTGGCTGACGTTCCCGCCGATGGCGCTGCTGTTCCTGGACAAGCCGTTCGGCCTGACCCTGGTGTACGGCGTGCTCGGCTCGGTGTTCATGCCGTTCCTGGCGATCACGCTGATGCTGCTGCTCAACTCGAAGCGGATCACCGACGGCCGCTCCGGCTGGTTGTCGAACGTGGTGCTGGGCGCGTCGTCCGCGCTGTTCCTGGTGCTGCTGGTCACCGACCTCGTCGAGCGCTTCGGCTGACCCCGCGATGCGCCGCCGTCTGCTGCTCGTGCTGCTCGCGTTCTCGGCGCTCGCCGTCGCCGGGCTCGCGGTGCCGCTGCTGAGCAGCACGGCGGCGAACCGCACGCACGAGTTCGCCGCCGCCCGCACCGCCGACGCGGCCCGGTTCGCCGCCCTGGCCGGGACCGCGCTGGCGGGCGGCCCGGCCGACCAGCTCCGCGCGGAGGTCCGGGCGCACGCCGACCTGTTCGGCGACGGCGTCGTGGTGGTCGACGCGCGGCGCGGGGTCGTCGTCGCGCGCGGGATGGGGCTTGACGACCCCGGTGTCGCCTCGGCCGTCGACGCCGCGCTGCGCAACCAGCCCCGGCCCGCGCTCGCCCCGCTGCGGCCCTGGTCGACCGGCGACGTGCTGTTCAGCCAGGCCGTCGGCACGGGCGTGCGGGTGTCGGGGGCGGTGGTGCTTCGGACGTCGGCGCGGCCCGCGGCGGAGGACATCGCGGTGCGGTGGGCGGCGGTCCTGCTGGGCGCGCTCGCCGCCGCCGCGGCGGTCGTCGTGCTGGCGTTCCGGCTCACCCGGTGGCTGCTGCTTCCCGTCGACCAACTGGCCCAGGCCATGCACCGCATCGGCGAGGGCGGCGAACGCCCCCACGTCGACCCGGTCAGCGGGCCGCCCGAGCTGCGCGGGCTGGCCCGCGAGTTCAACCACATGTCCGACGCGCTCGCCGAGTCCGCCCAGCGCCAGCGCGGGCTCGTCGCCGACATCGCCCACCAGCTCCGCAACCCGATGGCCGCGCTGCGGCTGCGCGTCGACGGCCTCGCCGCCGGGTCCGTGCGCCGCTCGATGCAGGTCGAGTTCGACCGCCTGGAGTCCCTCCTGGACGGCATGCTCGCGCTCGCCAGCGCCGACAGCACCGCCACCGACGTCGCCGCGGCGGGCGGCGCGGCGAGCTGCGACGCCGTCGCGGTGCTCGCCGACCGCCTCGACGCCTGGCACGGGTCCGCCGACCACGCGGGCGTGGCGTTCGCCCCGCCCGCCGACCCGCCCGCGTCCCTGCCGGTCCGGTGCGCGGAATCCGAACTCGCCCAGGTCCTCGACGTCGTGCTGGACAACGCCGTGAAGTACGCCGGGCGCGGGGCCACCGTCCGCTGGTCCGCGGTCAGCCGGGCGGGTCGGGCGGTGCTGGAGATCGCCGACGACGGGCCCGGCGTGCCCGAGGCCGACCTGCCGCGCCTGACCGAGCGGTTCTGGCGCGGCGCCTCCGCGCCCGGGTCCGGCCTCGGCCTGGCCATCGCCGAACGCCTGCTCACCGCCCGCGGCGGTCGGCTCGCCCTGTCCACCGGCCCCGGCCTGACCGTCCACATCGAACTCCCGGAGGCGTCGTGAAACGCCGGACGCTGCTGCGCGCCGCCCTCGGCGCGGTCGCCGCCGCGGGCTGCTCCGCGGGGAGTACTCCGGCCCGAACCGGACCCTGCGCATCGCCGCGGGGAGCGCGGCGGCTTCTACGTCGAGTTCGCCCACCTCCTCGCCGCCCGCCTCGACCCCGGCCTCGGCGCGATCGTCGTCGAGTCCAGCGGCTCCACCCACAACCTCGACCTGCTGCGCGCTGGCGAGGCCGAACTGGCGCTGACCCTCGCCGACGTCGCGGAGACCGCGACCCGCGGCCGCCCGCCTTTCCCGTCGCCGCAGTCGTTGCGCGCCATCGGCCGCGTGTACGAGAACTACATGCAGCTCGTCGTCCTCGCGGGCAGCCCGGCCACCACGGTCGCGGACCTCGCGGGCCGCCGCGTCTCCCTCGGCGCCGCCCGCTCGGGCGCGGCGACCTTCGGCGACCGCCTCCTCACCGCCGCGGGCGTCGCCGCGGTCGTCGAGCACCACACCCTGGCCGACGCCACCGCCCGCCTCGCCGACGGCCGCGTCGCCGCGCTGCTGTGGTCCGGTGGCGTCCCCACGCCCGCGCTGACCGACCTCGCCGCCGCGCACCCCATCCGGCTGATCGACCTCACCGCGCACCTGCCCGCCCTGCGCGCCGCGCACGGCCCGGCGTACCAGAGCGTCGCCGTGCCCCCGGCCTACGGCAACACCCGCCCGGTGGCGACCATCGGGGTGTCGAACCTGCTGGTCGCGCCCCGTCCCTGCCCGACGAGGTCGCCGCGGCCGTCGCCAGGACCCTCGTCCGCCGCGCCCCCGACCTCATCCCGCCGTCCGCGCTCGGCACCCAGTACCTCGACCTGCGCTCGCTCATCGAGACCAGCGGCGTCCCCCTGCACCCCGGCGCCGCCGCCGCGTACCGCGACCTGCGCCGCTGATCACACCCGCCCGGCGATCTCCCGTGCGCAGTCCAGCGCCTCCATGCGGGTCGTGTCGACCTGCATGTCGTACACGACGCCCTTGTGCACCAGCTCGGCCTGCGCCGCCGCCATCCCGACCACGCGGTCCCCGCGCGCGATCTCCCGCCCGGCCGCGACTTCGGCGTCGCAGCGCACCCCGACCCACAGCACGCCGAGCCCGTCCAGCGCTTCCCGCCACCGCCCCTGCGACGCGGCCCCGCCGAGGAACACCTCGTCGACGACGACCCGCGCCCCCGCCCGCGCCATCGCCGCGACCCCGGCGATCCACGCCGCCTCCACCTCGCGGAAGCCTTCCCCCACGGTGACCCCGCCGTCGGCGGCGAACCCGATGCCCCCGGGATCGGACTGCATCGCCGCGGGCATGGCGTCGACCAGCGTGTCGGTGCCGAGCACCAGCCACGGGTCGGACAGCACCGCTTGCAGGCACCGGGCGATCCCGGACTTGCCCGAACTGGACCCACCGTTGAGCACGATCACCCGCGTCTGCACGCGCCCACCTTAATTCGATTGCCCCGCACCCGGTCCACCGGACATGATTGGCGCCAACACCGACGAAGGAGCCACCATGCCGAACACGCGACGACACCAGGTCGCCGGGCACTGGCTCGACCGCGCGGACTCCCCGCCCATGGCGTAGACCATCGGGACGCGGGAGCCGCCCACCGGGAATCCGGTCCGGGCGGCTTCGTCGTGTTGCGGACCTTTCTCCCGAAGCTCGCCTTCGTCGCCGTCCAGGAGAGACGCGGCCGAGGTGAGCGCCCATCCCTGTAGCTCAGTTGGACAGAGCGCCGCGCTACGAACGCGGAGGTCCCAGGTTCGAGTCCTGGCAGGGGTACTGTGCCCGGTCCTACAGGGGTGTGGCCGGGCACGCTAACCCAACCCGTCGCGCTTGCGCGCCAACACCGCCCGTTCGCGTTCGTTGTCGCACAACGCGATCGCCGCGTCGAACTCCGCGCGGGCCTCGTCGACCCGACCCATCCGCGCCAGCAGCTCCCCGCGCACCGCCGGGAGCAGGTGCGAGTTCGCCAGCGCGCCCCCGGCCAGCCCGTCCACGATGGACAACGCCGCCGCGGGCCCTCCGCCATCGCCACCGCCACGGCCCGGTTCAGGTCCACCACCGGCGACGGCGCCAGCCCGCCCAGCGCCTCGTACAGCCGGACCACCCGCCCCCAGTCCGTGTCCCCCACCGACGCCGCCACCGCGTGGCACTCCGCGATCGCCGCCTGCAGCCCGTACGCGCCCAGCCCGCGGCCGATTTTCTCCGCCGCCGCCAGCGCCGCGCGCCCGCGCCGGATGGCCGCGACGTCCCACCGGCCGCGGTCCTGGTCCTCCAGCAGCACCGGCTCCCCGTCCGGACCGGTGCGCGCCGGGAACCGCGCCGCCGTCAGCTCCAGCAGCGCCAGCAGGCCGTGCACCTCCGGCTCGTCCGGCACCAGCCGCGCCAGGACGCGGGCGAGCCGCAGCGCCTCACCCGCGACGTCGAACCGGATCACCGCGCCGCCCGACGTCGGCGACGAGCCCTCGGTGAAGATCAGGTACACCGCGCTGAGCACCGACCCCAGCCGCTCCGCGCGCTCCGGCCCGGTCGGCACCGCGAACGGGACGCCCGCCGCGCCGAGCGCCTTCTTCGCCCGCGTGATGCGCGCCTGCACGGTCGCGGTCGGGACCAGGAACGCCTTGGCGATCTCGTCGCTGGTCAACCCGCCGACCACCCGCAGGGTCAACGCCACCCGCGCCTCCCGCGACAGCACCGGGTGGCACGAGGTGAACATCAGCGCGAGGACGTCGTCATCGATCTGGTCCGGGTCCCACAGCACGTCGTCGGCGTCGCGCGCGTCGAGGTCGTTCGCGAGGACCGCGTACTTCGTGTCCAGGTTCGCGCGCCGCCGGAACGTGTCGACGGCCCGCCGCTTCCCGACGGTCAGCAGCCACGCGCCGGGGTTGTCCGGCACCCCTCGCGCGGCCAGGTGACCAGCGCCTCCGCGAACGCCTCCTGCGCGAGGTCCTCCGCGAGCCCGAAGTCCCCGGTGTACCGCGCGAGCGCCCCACGATCCGGGCGGACTCGATCCGCCAGACCGCGGCGACGGCCGCGCGGTCGCCCCCGCTCAGAGCTGCCCGGTCGCCTCGCGCCACTCCCGCTCCTTGCGAATCCACTCGTTGTCCTGCGGGAACTCGTCGATCTGCGTCACCCGCCTGATCTCCGCCTTGAACCCCGGCCCGGTCACCGGGCCCCGCTTCGCCCACTCGACCGCCTCCTCCCGCGACGCCACGTTGAGGATCATGAACCCGGCGAACAGCTCCTTCGTCTCCCCGTACGGCCCGTCGGTGACCATCGGCGGCTCCGACGAGTAGTCGACGACCACCCCGTCCTCCGCCGGGTCCAGCCCCTCCGAGGCGACCAGCACCCCCGCCCGGATCATCTCCTGGTTGTACCGCCCGATGACCTCGATCATCTTCTCGAAGTCGACATCGGCCATCTGCGCCGCGGCCTCGTCGGTCATCCGCCAGATCAGCATGTACTTCATCAGTCGTCCCTCACGATCCCGGGCCCGAACCGGACCCTCTCACCCCCACGTCGAACGGGGAACGCCCCGATCGACACCCCCGAGAACTTATTTCGCCCGCGACCCGTACGCGGGCCCGAACACGACCAACAACGCCAGGTCCTCGGTGACGTCGACGAACCGGTGCTCCTCACCCGCGGGGACGAACACCACCGACCCCGGCCCCACCTCGGCCTCGGCATCGGGCGTCACGATCCGAGCCCGCCCCGCCGTGACCACGTAAACCTCGTCCTCACCGTGCGGGCTCTGCTGGTCCACCCCACCCGCCGGGATGCAGTACGTCCCCACGGACAGGTCCGGCACCTTCAGGTGCTCCACCCAGTCAGTCCCAGCCCGGGGCGCGCTCCACGCCCCAGCCCCCTCGATTATCTGCACGCGGCACAGCGTAGACGCCGCCGCGGTATCACGACCCCGCTCGGGCCCTCTACCAGCACACGACGCGCACCGCGTCGTCAGGGAACGAGGAGGGACGATGCCCGGATCCGACGCGCCGCAGACGCGGGCGCAGCTCATGGAGATCGAAGACCCCACCGTCGCCGAGGACACCCGACCGTGGGGCGAGGTGACCGAGTCGGCCCGGACGTTCTGGGCGGACGGGGCCGCCGACCTGCAGGTCGTCCGGTCCGAACGGCACGACGGCGCGTTCACGCTGCGGGCCCCCGGCCTGGTGCTGCCCGGGTTGCCGGTGCTGGAGTCGCACGACGGCGAGGTCTTCGCGCGGGACCTGGTGCAGCGGCGGGCCGAGCGCGGGGCCACCGTGGACCGCGAGGTCCTGCCCGCGGTCGAGCCGTACTGCCCCGAGGGGGTGCCGCGCGGCATCCACCCGAAGGTCGCGGGCTCGCTCGGCGGACGCCGCTTCAGCGTCAATTCGCGGGGAGGAAGACCCTGCTGTCGGGCAACCACAGCACGATCATCAACGGCGAGTCGCGGTCCTACGTGTACCCGGACCGCTACCCCTACACCGCCGTGTGCAAGCTCTACAGCAGCTACCAGCCGACACCCGGCGGGTCGTGGGTCGGCGCGGGCGAGGCGACCGGCTACCTCATCGGCAGGAGCACCCTGATGACCAGCGGCCACGTCGGACCGCCGACGCACGTGCCCTGGCAGATCCGGGTCGTGCCCGCCTGCTGGAACGGCCAGTCGGTGTTCGGCGCGGGCCTGGTCACCTACGTCCGGTCCACCTGGTGGTGGCACTCGGACTCCGGCAACGACATCCGCATCTGCCAGCTCTTCGACCCGGTCGGCGACCGCCTCGGCTACTTCGGGGTCCGCGGCTACGACTCGTCCTGGGAGGACGGCGACTACTGGACGATGGCGGGCTTCCCGTACGACTGGAGCCTCACGCACATGACCCACGAGACCGGGATCGCCGTGCGCGACGACGACGACGGTGACGACATGACCGTCAACGGCACCCGCCACGACACCACGCAGGTCGAGAGCGACGCCGACGAGGCGTCGGGGGTGTCCGGCGCCCCGCTGTGGGGGTGGTGGGACGGCAAGCCGTACGCCATCGGCGTGCACCACGGCGTCGAACGCGACGGCACCGTCTTCGGCACCGAGATCCTGTCCTGCGCCTCGGGCGGCAACGGGTTCGTCGCCGCCGCGGGCTGGGGTCGGGGGATGTGGGGCTGAACCCGCGGTGCGGGCCGCTCGCCGGGAGCGAGCGGCCCGCCCGGGTCAGAGGTCCGCGCCGATGCCCCAGCCCAGCGCCTCGATCGCCTTGCCGTCGGGGTCGGTGATCGAGCGGGTGGTGGCCAGGACCTGCTTCGCGGCCGTGCGCGGGTCCATCTCGCCGGTCTTGGACATGTGCGTGGCGATGAGGCCCGCGACCAGCGGGGTCGAGAACGACGTCCCGCTCCACCGCGCCATCCCGCGGAAGGCGACCACCGCCCCTGCGGCGGCGTGGTGACGCAGGTGCACGCGCCGTAGAGCCGGTTCTCCGGATAGAAGCGGCACTTGAGTTTGGGCTGCTGCGGGTCGACGTAGGAGTAGCCGCCCGACATGAACGCGTTCACGTGCCGCTCGCCCAGCGCGTACACGCGGACCCAGTCGCCGTGGTTGCTGAAGCAGGCGCGTCCCTCGCCGTCGTAGCGCAGCGCGCCCACCGAGAGCACGGCGTCCGGCGCGTCGGCGGCGTAGGCGGCGGGGTAGAACTTGTCGGTACTACCGTCGTTGCCCGCGGCGGCGACCAGCAGCGTCCGGGTGCCGGGCTCGGTCAACATCGTGAAGAACGGCTCCAGCGCGAGGTGCGGGAGGTGGTCACTGGTCGATCCCCCTGCCGACAGGCTGATGATGTGCGGGTCCCGCTTGAGGGCGTCGAGCAGCGCCTTGCCGAGCTGGTCCTCGGTCGTCGCGCCCGCGTACGCGAAGACCCGCATCGAGCGGACCTCGGTCGCGGGCGCGGCGCACCGGAGGACGCCGGTGACGAACGTCCCGTGCCCGGCGTACTCCTTGATCGTCCCGGTGGGCCCGTAGGAGATGCACTCGTGCCATTCGGGGATGTCCGCCAGCCATTCGTGACCGACCTCGTAACCGGGGACGAGCCCGGTGTCGATCACCTCGACCCGCACGCCCAGACCGCCGGTCCCGAGCGTCCGGGGCGGGTACGGCTCCTGGCTGCCCGAGACCGGCAGTGGCACCGGCTCGTCCGCCGGGCACAACTGCACCGGGCAGATCGAGACGAGGTGGTTGGGGGTCACGGCGTCCGGTCGCACCCTCCGGTCCGACCTGACGCGGGCGATGACGTCCGCGACCGGCTCTTCGACCTTGAACACGGCGACGCCGTCGAGGCCGCGGCCGTTCTCCTCCTGGTCGACGCCCCTGACGAGGCCCCTGACGACATCGTTCAGGTCGTCTCGGCGGACGAGGACGTGGTTCTTCTCGTAGACGAACGCGGGCGTGGTGCGATTGCCGCTCAGGTCGGTCGACCGCTCCAGCTCGACGTGGCCGTCCAGCGCCGCGATGCGGACCGCTCCCCACTGGGACAGGAACTTCTCATCCATGGTGTGATCGGGCTGCACCTTTCCTCCTCCCGGGAAATGAATCGGAACCATTGGGAGATCGCGCGAACCGCCCGCCTGATACGTCCGCCGGCTACCATCGTCCGAGTGGGCGACCCGCAGGACCTGCTCGACGCCGTCTTCGCCCGCCCGGATGAGGCGGTAGCCGCCGCGCACGCCCTCCTCGCGGACTCACCGTCGGCCTACGACGCCTCGATCGCCCACCACGTCATCGGTCTGGCCCAGCGCGAGTACGGCGACCTCGACGCGGCCATCGCCCAGTTGCGGCGCGCCCGCGCGCTGGCCACCCGGTCGGGTTCGGCGCCGAGGTGGGCGGACGTCGTCGCCAGCCTGGGCATCGCGGTCGTCCACGCGGGCCGGTCCGGCCACGGGCTCGCCCTGCTGGACCAGGCCGTCGCCGCGGCAACCGGGGCGCACGGCGCCCGGGTGCGGTTCCTGCGCGCGGGCGCCCTGTGGATCCTCGGCAGGCACCGGGAAGCGTTGGCCGACTTGCGGATCGCGGTGCCCGTGTTGCGCCGATCGGGTGACGTCCGGTGGGCGGGGCGGGCCCTCACGCTGCGCGGTCTCATCAACCTGGTGCTGGGGTTGGTCAAACGCGCGGACACCGACCTGCGGGCCGCGGAGCGGGTGTTCGCCGACCTCGACGAGCGCCACGCGTCGGCGTTCGCGTTGCACAACCGCGGGCTGGTCGCGTTCCGGTCGGGGGACCTGCCCGCCGCGCTCTCCTGCCTCGACGACGTCGAGCGGCGCTACCGGGCACTGGGGACGGTCCCGCCCGAGCTGGCCATCGACCGCTGCGCCGTCCTGCTCGCCGCGGGCCTGGCCCGGGAGGCGGTGTCGGAAGCGGGCGCCGCGCTCGAACGCACCGGCCGGGGCCGGGGCAGGCCACCCGCCGGGCCGAACTCCTGCTGGCGGCGGCCCGGGCAGCGCTCGCCGCGGGCGATCCCGCCGCCGCCGAGGCGCACGCCGCGGCCTCCGCCGGGTTGTTCGCCGCCCAGCGCCGGGAGTGGTGGCACGCGCACGCCCGGCTGCTGGTGCTGCAAGCGCGGTTCGAGGCGAACCCGGCGGCGCCGCGGCTGCTCGGCCAGGTGACGCGGACCGCGCGGCAGCTCGCCGCCGTCGGCTCCCCGGACCTCGTCCAAGCCCACCTGCTCGCCGGGCGCGTCGCACTCGCCCGGGGCGCGTCCCCGCGGCGGCGCTGACCGACGCCGCCCGCGCTCGGTGGCGCGGTCCGGCGATCTCCCGGGTGGACGGTTGGCTCGCCCGAGCGCTGCTCGCGGAGGCGGCGGGGGACCGTCGGGGTGTGGCGGCGGCGTGCGCGCGCGGCCTCGACGTCCTCGACCAGCACCGCCTCACGCTCGGCGCGTCCGAGCTGCGCGCCCGGGCGACCGCGCGCGGCACGCAGCTCACCGAATTGGCGCAGCGGTCGTGCGCGGGCGATCCGCGACGGCTGCTCCAGTGGAGCGAACGCTGGCGGGCGACGGCGTGCTCGGTGCCCGCGGTGCGGCCACCCGAGGACCCCGCGCTGCGCCGCGACCTGGCCGCGCTGCGCGAGATCACCACCAGGCTGCACCTCGCGCACGAGCGCGGTGCGCCCACGCAGGCGCTCGAATCCGAGCGGGCCAGGCTGGAGCACGCCGTCCGGGCCAGGACCCTGCGTTCCCCCGGCCGGGGAACGCCCGACCTCCCCGGTTCGACGCGCGGACCCTCCTCGACGCGCTCGGCCGGGGCACGCTCGTCGAGCTGGTGGACCTCGACGGCGACCTGCACGCCCTCGTGTGCGGCGACGGCCGGGTGCGCCGGTTCCGGGCGGGCCGGTCGTCCTCCGCCGCGAACGCCGTCGAGTCCGCGCGGTTGACCCTGCGCAGGCTCGCCTACGAGTGCGCCGACGCCGACCGCATGCTCGCCCGCCTGACCACCCTCGGCGCGCGGCTCGAGGCGGTCCTCCTCGGTCCCGCCGCGCGGCACCTCGGCGACGGCCCGGTCGTCGTCGTCCCCACCGGCGGCCTGCACGGCGTCCCGTGGGCGCTGCTGCCCGCCCTGGCCGACCGGCCGCACGCGGTGGCGCCGTCGGCGAGCGCCTGGCTCAACTCGCTCGCCGTGCCCGCGGGCTCGGGCGAGGTGCTGGTGCGCGGCCCCGGGCTGGCCACCCTGGGCGCGGAGGTGCCCGTCCTCACCCGGATGTACCCGTCGGCCCGGGTGCTGGAGGACGGCTCCGCGACCGCGTCCGCCGTGCTCGACTCGCTCAACGGGACCGCGCTGGCGCACATCGCCGCGCACGGCACGTTCCGGGCGGACAACCCGCTGTTCTCCGCCCTCGCCCTGGACGACGGCCCGCTGACCGTCTACGACTTCGAGCGCCTCGGCCGCGCCCCGCACCGGCTCGTGCTCCCGAGCTGCGGCTCCGGGCGGCTCCTCCCGGTCGGCGCCGACGAGTTGCTCGGCCTCACCGCCGCGCTGCTCCCGCTCGGCACCGCCGGGATCGTCGCCAGCCTCGTCCCGGTCAACGACCCCGCGACCGTGCCGCTGATGGTGTCCCTGCACGAGGCCCTGCGCGCCGGGGCCACCTGCGCCGACGCCCTGCACCGGGCCCGTCGGGCGACCTGCGCCGACCCGGTCCGGCAGGCCACCGCGCTTTCCTTCGTCGCCCTCGGCGCGGCCTGACCTACACCGACACCCACCCGGTCACCACGGCCGTGCCGTCGGGCGCCCGCAGCCGGACGCGCAGCGGCCCGCCGCTCAAGCCCGCCGCGGTGAACCACCCGTCCTCGTCGATCGGCGCCTCGCGCGGACCCGCGCCGCTCTCGACGACCGCGCTCCCGCCCGCACCGGTCACCAGGCCGCGCACCTCCACCTGCCCGCGGACGTGCTCCACCTGGAGCTCCAGCAGCACGTCGCCGACCTCGAACACCAGCAGCCGGGGCTCGTCGTCCCCGGCGCGGACCACACCCGCGCCGACCAGGTCCGAATCGGCCACCAACTGCGCGAGTTCCGCGTCGAGCCGCCGGGTGGACAGCGCGGCCCGCGCCGCCTCCACCACCGGCCCCGGCGGCGGGTCGACCCGGTCGGCGGCGGCCCGGAGCCGGGCCATCAGGTCGTCGTCGTCATCGGTCACGGGTCGCCTCCCGGTCGTCCGGGGCCAGCACCTCGTCGGCGAGCACCACGGCGCGCAGGTGGCCGAGGCACCGCTGCCGGGTCGGCCCGATGCTCCCGATGCGCATGCCCAGCGCCGCGGCCACCTCGGCGTAACTCGGCGGCGGCGACGCCATCAGCACCCGCAGCAGGGTCCGGCACCGCTCGGACAGCTTCCCCAGCGCCCGCCACAGGGCGCGATCGCGTTCGGAGCGCAGGAGGTCGTCGTCGACCGGCGGCGGTTCCGGCGGGCTCTCCGCCGCCGCGAGGTCAACCAGCCGCCGCGTCCGACCGCTGCGCCGGATCACCTGCAGGCACTCCCGCCGCGCCGTCGTGGCGAGCCACCCGGGCAACCGCGCCGGATCCGCGATCGATTCGAGGTTCTCCACCAGCTTCAACCACGTCATCTGCACCGCGTCGGAGGCGTCCGCCGTCCCCAACCCGTACCCGCGGGCGATGGACCAGAGCAGGCCGCTGTACCGCTCCACCAAGGAATTCCACGCGGCCTGGTCACCCTCCGCCGCCGAGGCGAGCATCCTGCGGACGTCCATCCCCACCTCCGGGCATTCAGCTTAGGTGACGCCCGCCACCCCGTCCTGATGCACGTCCGTTCGTGTGACAACCCCATTCCGGATCGTAACCACGGCTGCCGCCCCGACGATGGGATGGACAGCCGAGCCATCTCGCGGGGGTGGGGTTGACATGCGTGCTGCCGATCCCGGCGACTTCGTCGCTGGCCGAATGCCCTGCCCTCGACGGCGGCAGCGTCGATGTCGTGGTCACCGTCGCCAACGAGGACGCGAGCCGCCCGTTCACGATCGCCGTCACAAGCCCCACCCCGAACTGGGCGCTCCTCGGCGGGGTGGAGTCCGAAGTGGAGCGTTACCGGGCAACCGGCCTCGGCGACGACCGCCCGACCCCCTACGCCTGACGAAGGTGGCGACCATGCTCGCGGACAACATCGACGACGTCATCGACGGGCTGGCCGAGATCGTCCGGGACGCAACCCGCGCAGGTGACCGCATCGGCTACTTCGCGGCCCTGTACCGCCAGGTGACCGTCGAAGTGCGAGCCGCCATCCACGCGGGCCGCTTCGACGACGGACCCCGCATGGACCGGTTCGACACCCACTTCGGCAACCGCTACTTCGCCGCCCGCGAAGCCTGGCGGACCGCCCGGAACGGCCCACGCTGCTGGCGCGAGGCGTTCGCGTCGCTCGAGGACCCGAACACCATCATCGTCCAACACCTCGTCCAAGGTGTGAACGCGCACATCAACCTCGACCTGGCCGTCGCAGCCGCGCAAACCGCGCCCGGTCCCGCCATCCACGCCCTGCGCAACGACTTCCTGCTGATCAACGACATCCTCGCCGACGTCGTGACCGCGGTGCAGGACTCGCTCAACGAGATCTCGCCGTACCTGTGGCTCCTCGACCGGTTCGGCGGCCGCACCGACGAGCAGGTCCTCGACTTCAGCATCCGCCGTTCCCGGCAGGAAGCCTGGAACAACGCCGTCGTGCTCGCCGACCACCCCGCGCCCGAGGACGTCATCGACCTCCTCGACGTGCGGACCGCCGTGCTGGCCCGGCTGATCGCCCGCCCCGGCGGACTCGTCCGACCCGCCATCGAACTGATCCGCAGCGCCGAGGAGACCGACGTGCCGACGGTCATCGCGCACCTCGACAACGCGATGCCCTAAACCGCCTCGGAAATGGCCATGCTCCTCAGCCCTGCAGCTCCAACGCGATTTCCTTGGCCCCGTGGTCCACCATCAGGATCGTGTAGTGGTTGGTGTTCGGCACCACCCGCGCCCGCAGCGCCGTCCGCTCGGTCCACGTGTCGACGAGCGCCTGGGGAGTAGCCCCGGCTCCTGCCCGAGCATCCCCGCGGCGCGTGCAGCAGCGTGGCAGGCATCTCCAGCCCGGCGAGATCAGCCGCGATCCTGTCGTGCCCCGTCAGCAGATCCGCCCCGTCGACCCGCACCGCTTCCGCGTTCACCCGAGACCGAATCGCCCCCGGCTCACCCGCGACGTCGTAGCGGACGTAGTCGGTCAGATCGTCCGTCCAGTGATCCCCCAACGCCGGATGCGCCCGGAAGAACTCCACGTAAGCGTCCTCGCTCGGGAACGTCATCTCCAACCGCGTGATCGCAGGCCCGACAGTCGCCACGAGCACCTGGTCGACATCCACCCCGTCCGGCAACGGAATCGGCAACCCGCCATCCACGAGCACCAACCGCGTGAACAACTCCGGCCGAGACGCCGCCGCCCGCAAAGCCGCGTACGCCCCCATCGACTGCCCCGTCAGCACAACCGGCGCCCCCACGTACTCCGCGACAGCGCACAAATCCGCCGCATGCCGATCCATCCCGAACGGCCCAGGCAACCCCGCACTACCACCCCGCCCCCGCAGATCCACGGACACGAGACTCCACTCCGCGGGCAAACACCGGGCCACCGCCCGGAATGACATCGCCGACGCCGTGATCCCGTGCGCCGCGACCACCACCCGCTCCCCGGAACCGAACCGAAGCGCCCGCAGCGCCCCACCGTCGACCGGGATATCCAGGACGTCCATACCTACTCCTCACACCCGACAACACGTGCAGCGAACAAGGCGAACTCATCGGCAACCTGATCAGCCCCGTACGGCTGATCAGGCCCGAACCAATTGGCGACCCGAACCCCCATCGACGCGATCGCGGTCCCGGCCAACACCACGTCCCGCACCGCGAACCCCCGCTCTCCACCCCCGCCTTCAGCACCTCCAACAACAACTCGCCCGCCTGCTCCCGCAACGCCAACGCAGGCCCCGCAAGCTCCGCCGACAACGCGTGCAACTCCGCATTGGCCACCATCGCCAACAACGGGAACTCCGCGTGGCACAACACCTGCGTCCGCACCAACGCCTTGAGCTGATCGACCGGCCGATCCCCGGTCTGGATCAACGCCTTCTGCAACCGCTGAAGCAGCTCCCGATGCCCAACCAGCACCAACTCGGCAAGCACCTGCTCCTTCGACTCGAAGTGCGCGTACAACGTCGCCGAGTTGATCCCCGCCTCCCGCCCAAGATCCCGAATCGATGTCCCGTGGAACCCCGCTCCGCGAACAACTTCAACCCCGCCAACAGGATCCGCCCCCGCGTCCCCGGCGTCTCCCCGGGCAGCACGACGTCAACGGCCTGCACCCTGCGCGGCTCCCAACGCACCTTCGCGCCCATCCAGCTCCTAACGCAGCCAATCGAACGGTTGGCCGATACGCCCATGGTCAGGGGAGTACTGCCCTCCATCCTACCAATCGATTGGTTGGTTGCGGAATAGTCAGAGGACCTTTCGGGTCCACGCCGGCACCGCACGACCCCTACACTGGGCGGGCTTTGTCGACGGCGGCAGGGGGCGCGGTGAGCGCGGTGGGCACGGATCTCGGCCAGGCCGAGGCGACCAGCTACGTCGGCCGCACCGTCGAGCTGGCCACCGCGCTGCGGATGCTGGAGACGAACCGCCTGGTGACCCTCACCGGTCCGGGCGGGGTGGGCAAGACCCGGTTGTGCGGCCGCGTGCTGGCCCACGCCCGCGGACGGTTCGCCGACGGCGCGGTGTTCGTCGGGCTGGCCGAGGTGCGGGACGCCGACCTGCTGGGCAACGCACTCGCGTACCGGCTGGGTCTGGTCGACCTCTCCACCCGAGCGGCGACGCAGACGGTCGTGGACCACCTGCGTGATCGGGAACTGCTGCTGGTGCTGGACAACTGCGAGCACCTGCTCACCGCGGTCGCGGCCTTCCTCACCGAGGTCATGCGGCGTTGCCCGGGCGTGGTGGTGCTGGCGACCAGCAGGCAGTCGCTGGGGGTCGCGGGCGAACGGCTGCTGCCCGTGCCCCCGCTGGAGGTGCCGGAGGAGGACGCCGCCCCTCCTGAAGCGCTCGCCCGGTACGCCGCGGTCGAGCTGTTCCGGGATCGGGCGGAGGCGGTGTTGCCCACGTTCGCCGTCGACGAGCACAACAGCCGCGACCTGGTGCGGATCTGCCGGAAGCTGGACGGTCTACCGCTGGCGATCGAACTGGCCGCGGTACGGGTCCGGGTGCTGTCGCCCAGCCAGATCGTCCACCGGCTCGACCACCGGTTGTCCTTGCTCACCTCGGGCGCCCGCACGGGACCGGAGCGCCAGCAGACCCTGCGCGCCACGATCGACTGGAGCTACGAGCTGTGCTCGGAGACCGAGCGGCTGGTCTGGGCGCGGGCGTCGGTGTTCGCGGGCGGGTTCGACCTGGCCGCCGCCGAGCAGGTCTGCGGCGGGAACGGGGTCGACCCGGCCGACGTGCTGGACGTCCTCGACGGCCTCATCGACAAGTCGATCCTGACGAGGGCCGAGTCGGACGGCGAGGTCCGGTTCGGGATGCTCGAGGCGTTGCGCGAGTACGGCCAGGACGTGCTCGAAGCGGCGGGGGACCGGCTCCGGGTGGCCCGCCTGCACCGGGACTGGTGCTACGCGCTGACGCTCGACTTCCTGTCCCGCTGGATCGGGCCCGACCAGGTCGCCCTGGTGGCCCGGCTGCGGCGCGAGCACGCCAACCTGCGGGTCGCGCTGGAGTTCTGCTTCGCCGAGGGCGAACCGCGGATCGCCGTGCACATGATCAGCTGCCTGGACGTCTACTGGCCCATCCGGGGCGGGTTCAACGAGGCCCGGTTCTGGGCCGAGCGGGCACTGGCCGCCCTGCCCGCCGACGCCCCCGAGCGCTTGCCCGCGATGCTGCTCCAGTGCCTGTGCGTCGTGTACCAGGGCGAGGTCGCTCTAGTCCGCGCGCAGCTCGCCGCCCACGAGGACCTCCGCGCCGCGGTCGCCAACCCGGTGTTCGACGGCTATTTCGCGCTCGCCAAGGGCATCGTCCAGATGCTCGACCACCACGAAGTGCACGCGGTGGACCTGTTCGCGCAGGCGATGACCACCTTCCGCGAGAGCTCCTACCTGCCCGGCGCGTTCTACGCGACGATCGCGCACGGCATGACCACCGGCCACGTCGGGGACTACGAGACCAGCCGCAAGCTGCTGCGGGAGGCGATCGCCGACAGCGAGCGCATCGGCGAGGTCTACTGGCGCGGCAACGGCCTGTGCTTCCTGGCCTACGCCGAAGCGATGGACGGCAACGGCGCCGCCGTCGCCGAACCCGCCCGCGCGGCGCTGCGCCTACAGCAGGACGTCCGCGACCATTTCGGCGAAGCCACGGCCGTCAGCGCGCTCATCGCCGCCGAAATCCACGACGGGGACTTCGCCGCCGCCGCCAGACTGCTCGGCGTGTCCGACGCGCTGTGGGAGGCGCTCGCGATGGACCCGATGCGCACCGGCCGCTTCGGCCTCCTGCGCCGCTCCTTCATCGAGGCCGTCGACGCCGCACTCCCACCCGCCCGCTCCAAGTCCCTCATCGCCGAGGGCCGCACGATGCCCAAGGCCGACTGGCTGCCATACGCCCTAGGCGAACGAACCACCGATGAGCCCAGCAACCCCCTGACCCCGCGGGAAACCCAGATCGCCGAACTCCTCAGCGAGGGCCTCCGCAACCGCGACATCGCCAACCGCCTCGTCATCTCCACCCGCACCGTCGAATCCCACGTCGACCACATCCGCGCCAAACTCGGCCTCCACTCCCGAACACAGATCGTGGCCTGGCTGAACACGCACCGCACCGACGAGCACTCCGCCGACCGGAAACCGCCCCCGGCATAGTCGCCACCGACACCGTCGGGCCCACTGCACCTAACGCATCGCCCCGTGCGGTCCCGTCTCCACACTGCCCCGCTGGCTCCGCGCGAGTGCGAAACTGACCCACATGCAGGCGGTGATCTGGATCCTCGCGGTCATCTGGCCCCCACCCTCGGTGCCGCGGTGTGGTACGGGGTCGGGCACGTCGCCGGGATCCTCGCCACCCTCGTGGCCTACCTAGCCACCCCTTTCGCGGTGATCGCCGCCTCCATCGACCTCTCCACCCAACAGGGCCTGCGCCGAGCCTTGCCACCGCTGTACATGCTGGCGTTCCAGGCAGCCCCAACCCTGATCGTCATTTGGTTCGCCAGCTTGTTTAACTACTGACCAGCCCCCGCCCAATCCAAGCTGTTCAAGCATGGGGAGACGCCGATCCTGCCCGGCTTCCACCAACTGCTCCCAATGTGCTCCCCGGACGCAGAACAGCCCGCCGGTGATAATCACCGGCGGGCTGTCTGTCCCCACTTCCGTGGTGGGCGACACTGGGATTGAACCAGTGACCCCTACCGTGTCAACGAGATCATTAATCCCTGTGACCTGCGGAAACATGGCTCCCGCTGGTCGCAGGGTGACCGTTGAGGGTCGTTGGGTGCGGTTCAGCGCTGTTGTCTACGTCTGGTGGCTCCCAATCTGCTCCCAGCCGGTGCTCCCACTGCTCCCTGGAGACCTGGTGATCGGGCCTGTTTGGCGGGGAGGAGTCACACGTTGGGGTGGTTGATCATTCGCAGCCGGGTTGGTCGTCTAACGTTCGGCTATCTGATGTGATTGGAAAGCTGGAAAGAGGAACACCATGCGAAAGACCCTGGCTGCTGCTGCTCTGATGGCCGCTACTTTCGGCGGTCTCGCCGCAGGCGCAGGACTGGCCAGCGCCGACGAGGCCAGCTACGCCAGCGCGGAGGGTGACTTGATCGGCGGCTTGCTGGAAGAGGCATTGTCCGGCGGCGGCGTCGGCGGCTTGCTCGGCAGCCTGCTCAACTCGTGATGCCGGGCGGTGCTCAGGCCAACGCCCTGTCATGTTGCTGATCGCGTGATCTGATGGCCCGGCCCGCCTTGTGTCGTCGAGGCGCGCCGGGTGCGTCCTCTATTGCCGCTGATTGCGCGCTCATGCCGAACGGCCCACGAACCAAGTGTTCGTGGGCCGCAGGTGACTTCGTTCCTTGGCGGCGGCGTCAGCTGAAGGTGATGGCGCCGTGGGCTTCGGCTTTGGGATAGGCGCCGTTCTTGCTGCCCTCGAAGCGGCTGCCCAGGTGTGTGCCGTCGACGGCCTGGAACACGATGCGCGCCGCGAAGGGATTCTCGGAGCCGTCGCGTGCTGTTGCGGTGAGCCCCTTGACGACGAACGGGGCTTCGGTATTGGCCTGTGCGGTCCGGGCCGACAGCGCGATGGCCATTCCGCCCGCGTTCTCGGGGTAGTCGCACGCCACTGGCGCTGATGCTGATCCGAAGATGATCAGCCACGCAACAGCGTAACCAATGCGATTCATGACTGAGGTGCGCCCAGTCCCACCAGCACCGCACCCACACCGACGCGACGGTCCAGGTTCCCGACGCCGTGCGAGTGCAGAGGCGCCCGTGAACCGCACTCTATTGCCGCTGATCGACCGCGAGCGTCTAGGTCGCGCCAGCTCCGCGCCACCGAACGCTACCTACACACCATCCCCACCCCCGTCGACCAAGCCCTCAGCGCACTCGACCGGATCTGACCACAGGCAGGTGTCAACCGCGCCAACCCGGTCAAGCAGCGGTCAAACGATCATGCCGGAAGAACAGCCCGCCGTTGATGATCACCGACGGGCTGTCTGACCAGCGCTTACGCGTGTACGTCTGCGGGCTCCCAATCTGCTCCCACCTGTTGCTCCCTTTGCTCCCTGGAGAGGCGGTATAACGTCCGCTCTTGCCGATGAGCGGACGTCGACGACAGGGAAAATGGACTGCACGTAGATGATGCCGTGCGTAGGCTCAGCAAGCCTCGTCGACTGAATCCGACAGGGGCCACGATCCCTTGGAGAAACATCACGTGTCTGACGACCTGTCGGAGCTGTGGCAACAACACTGGCCCGCGTGTCCTCCGCTGGCCGACAACTTGAAGTACGTCTACCGCGATCGGTGGGTGCGCTTCCACAGCCTGCCCGAATCCAAGCGCTACCCCGGTGACAGCTCCGAGTACGACATTGTGCTCCACCGCTACAACACGGTCCTGGACGAACTGTTCCACGGGCAGGAGGTCCGGATCGTCACAGCCACCTGGTCGGACGGCCCCGAGCCTCCGGCCCTGCCGGAGCGTCATTCACGCTGGCATCCCGGTGCGTGTCACTGGATGTCCTTGCGCTCCGACGAGAACGAAACGGATCCGGACTTCATCACCTACACCCATCTACACGCGAGCCGCGTGCCCTGGCGACGTAATCTGGCGGACGACCTGCTCCGCGCTGCGGCCGACGATCTCACCGCTGGAGTGATGATCACCAGCCTGACCTTCGACCGGATCCACCACCCCTACGACGGAGGGGCCGACATCCTCTTGCCCACGGCTGTCGAACGCGACGCCATGAAACACCGTCACACCGACTGGCTCTCACGGCATCCCGGCGGCTTCTGAACGTCCGGAGTCCGCCTCGAGAAGATCCGCGCGGCACCCTCCCGAGCGGCTGTCCAGTCCGCGGCCAGCCCGCCGGCCTCGACCTCGGCGATGCGCTGGTCCATCGCGGCAATCAGTTCTCGGTCGAACTCCTCCACAGCAGGAACACCTCGGTGGCGACAGTTGCCCGTCCCTGCCTCGGCACGGTGCAATCAAGTCCGCTCCCGGCACGATGCCGCCAGTCAACGGTAATCGTGTCCTGGTCGGCGACCGATCGCCACCACGGGATTTATGGGGATCCGACGAGGTAACTCGTGTACATGAAATGGCTGCTGTACCAGTCGAGAGCCTTTTCCGCGTCCTCGGCAGCCACCCCGTACCACGCGTCCTGATCACTGGTCATGAGATGGACGAGATCCGCGGGCACCGGTTCCAGCAGCCGGCAGCACTTCCTGGACGTCCTCCCACAAGCGCACGACGTAGTAATCGACCGGTGAGGGCTGTCCCATATCGCCGTTCGCCGGGTGGTGGAACAACCTGTGCCCATCCGTTTTGATCCAGTACCAGCCATCCGTCAACGCGAACCAGTGCAGGGTGCGATCACCCCAGTGCTCCATGCCGCGATGCGCTCGTCGTCGAAAGTCGCCCCGGTTGACTAACGAATCTCCTGCTCGTGCAGGCGGGCCACTACGAACAGGCAGCCAGCGGGCGTCGGCATCGAAGCCGCCGCGTACCGCCGATCCGGCCCTGGCGACCCGGACCCAGAGAGTCAGAGTCGGACTGGCGCGCAAGCGGTGCTTCACCGGGTGCGCCCCGGCGGAGCCGGATTGACCGGCTGATCGTCGAGTTGCTCGTCGCCGGGTTGGGCCAGGTGGTCGCCGGACCGGCCGCCCGTCCCGCGCCCACTGCCGTTGTAGTCCGGTTCGGCTGGGTTGTAAGGGTTCTCGCCGCCATCACGCTGCCTGGCCCGGGCGGCGTCGAGCTGCGCCTCGTAGCGCTTCCAGGTCTGCGCCGCATCCCGGTCGATCTCGTACGTCCGCGCGAGCCCGTCCTTCGTCTGCTGGCCCGCCTCGAAGTAGCGAGCGATCGTCGTCTTGCAGAACCCGATGAACGTCTCGCGGATGTCGATCAACTGGGTGTCCGCCCAGCTCGCCGAACCGTTGGCATCGCGCAGGTGTGCGTCGGCGACGTCGACGGCCAGCAGGGTGTCGATCGTCCGCTCGTACTCCTCCGATGCCCGGAAGCAGTGCCGTGCGATGAGCAGCGTGTCATCCGGGTCCACCTGGAAGCCGCGCACGCCCGTGTCTGTGCGGGATTCCTTGGTGAAGTCGTACAACGCCCGGTGCGACGGCGGCAACGCGCCGATGTCGTCGGCCAAGCCGCTGACCGACTGCGTGTACTGCAGCTCGTTGTCGTGCAAGGAGTTGCGGACGTCGGCGATTTCCTGCTGGAGGTCGGCCACGATCCCGTCGCGCGTCTCCTGGTACAGCATCCTGCTGCTGGACTTGTCGATCAGGTTGTCACCCAGGTACGCGTAGAGCGCCAGCCCGCCTGCGACGCCCGCGGTCGCCGGGAACAGCGCGAGCATCATGGACCCGGCCGCCATGATGCCGAACCCGGTGTCGGACTCCTTTTCGCGTCCTCGAACCCGTGGTCGTCCAGCCGGGCCGCCGCGCTCTTGATGGCGCTGACCACGTTCGTGCGCGTGGTCAGGATCGTGGCCGCGCGCATGTTGACGAGGTTGGCCAGGCACGCGGCGATCTGGCTGTGGTAGTGCCGCGTGGGAATGGTCGACTGGAAGAACGCGTCGCTGTCGTCGCTGTCCGCGAGGATGTCCGGCACGAGCGGGGTCCAGTGCGCCCACCATGCGACGTCCGTTCCACCACCGAGCCAGCGCTGCAGTTCGACGTCGGTCAGCGTGGCCAGGGCCGAGTGCCCGGTGATACCCACGTCGTTGTTGAGGTCGAGTCCCAGGATCGCGCACAGTTCGACGAGCGAGTCGTGCGCCTCCCCGACCGCCCCCAGGTCGTGCGCGTCGAAGAGCGGGATGGTGCTCATCACGTTGCCGCGTTCGCGTTTCGCGAGTTCCTCGATCTCCCGGAACACCTCGTTGCCGATGGGGCAGGACGAGTACTCGTAATCCGACGGGTCGTCGCCGGACCTGAAGTCGCCGCCGCCTCCTTCCGGGGGCTCGTGATCGGAGACGTCGCCCAGCTCGCCGTCCTGCCCGTCACGCACCCACCGCACGTAGGTGCAGTAGTCCGCCGGGTTTGTGTGAGAGTTGCCGAGCCACGCGTTCGTCCCGGTCACGTGCGTCCTCAGCTGCTGTTCCCACCTCCTGTCGTGGTTCGGCGCCGGGTCCCCTTCGTCGGGGTGGTCGGGGGAAGGACCACACCGGTTTCGTTGGCCCGGTAGAGGTACTCGACGACCTCCGCCCGCCAGCGCCGGTTCAGGGCGGCCTCGAACTCGTCGAGCGCGGGTACGAGGTAGTTCGCCACGAAGCCCGGCAGGCGGAACCCCGGGTCGTCGGTGACTGCTCCGGGCTCGGTCATGGTTTCCCTCGACATTCGGACGATGCGGGCCGAGACTGAAGTCCTTGATGGACTTAGACCTCGGAGAGCGCTGAGCTACGGGAGTTGGTCGGGCGGCGCCGCTGCGCTCGCTACACGCGACAACCCTCTCCCCAGTGGTGACCCGGGGAAGCGTAGCCGCGAGCCCACAGCCGGAGAAGATTTCTCAACCTGCAACTGTCCGGCAATTTTCGTCCGTACGATGCGAGGCCGTGGGCGCCGCGGAATCATCGTTCCTGGTCGTGGTCCGGGAGGCGGCCGGGCTCAGCCAGCAGGAGCTGGCGGCCCGGTCCGGGGTGAGCGTGCGCACCATCAGCAACATCGAGCGCGGCCAGGTCTCCCGTCCCCGCCGCGGCTCCCTCGAGGCGCTCGCGGACGCCCTGTCGCTGACGCCCGAGCAGCGGTCCACGCTGATCAGGCACTACCGCGAGCAGCGACCCATGGCGTCGGCTGACGCGCGGGCGGGCCGGAACTTCCTGCCGTGCCGGGTTCCCGGTTTCACCGGGCGCGTCGACGAGGTCCAGCGCGTGCTCGACCTGCTCGAAGCCTCACCTGATGCCGTGGTGTGCAGCGTCGACGGGATGGCCGGGGTGGGCAAGACCTCCTTCGCGGTGCACGTCGGGCACGCTCTGGCGGCGCGGTTCCCGGACGGCCAGCTCTTCGTCGACCTGCACGGTTTCACCCCCGGCGAGCGCCCGTTGGAGCCGGAGGCCGCGCTCGGCGTGCTGCTGCGCCAGCTCGGCGTGCCGGGCGGGAAGATCCCGGCCGAGCTGACGGACCGGGCCGCGCTGTGGCGGCAGGAGATGGCCGGGCGTCGTGCGGTGGTGGTGCTGGACAACGCCGCCACCGACGTCCAGGTCGGCCCGCTCCTCCCGGGCGCGGCCGAGACCCTGGTCCTGGTGACCAGCAGGCGCAGGCTGAGCGGCCTCGACGCCGTGCCGATCTCGTTGGGCACGTTGCCGCCGGACGACGCCAAGGCCCTGTTCGCCCAGGTGGCCTGCGTGGATCCGGCAGGCGAACCGCTGGAGGAGGTGGTCGCCAGGTGCGGCTTCCTGCCGCTGGCCATCCGGATCGCGGCCGCGCGGCTGCGGCACCGGCCCGCGTGGACCACCCGCCACCTGATCAGCAGGCTCGGGACCGAGGGCGCCGTGCTGGCCGAGCTGTCCACCGGCGGACGCGACGTGGCGGCGGCGTTCGCGGTGTCCTACGAGCAGCTCGAGCCGCGGCTGCGGCGGGCTTTCCGGCTACTGGGCGGGCAACCGATGGCCACCTTCGACAGCCACGCCACCGCCGCGCTCCTGGACGTGCCGCAGGCCATGGCGGACCAGATGCTCGAGGAACTGCTCGACGTGCACCTGATCGAGCAGGCGGGGCCGGGCCGGTACCAATTCCACGACCTGCTCAGGCACCACGCGCGGATCGTCGGGGACGGCGGCGAGGACCGTGACCCGAGCCTGCGAAGGCTGATGGACTACCTGCTGCACGGGGCGACCGAGGCCAAACGCGTCCTCAGCCCGCACCGCAGGCAGTTCGACACCGCGATCACCCGGGTGCCCGCCGCGCCCGCCGAGGTGAGTGAGAGCCGCCACGCCGCCCTGCGGTGGCTGGAGGCCGAGCGCGCCAACCTCCTCGCCGCGATCGAGGCGGCCGCCGAGCGTGGGCTGGACGCGCACAGTTGGCAGCTCGCCGTGGCGCTCACCGTGTTCTACGAGAAGCGCGGTCACGTGGACGACTGGATCGCCAGCCACGAGATCGCGCTGAGCGCGGCCAGGCGCGCTCTCGACCTGACCGGTGAGTCCGCCGTGCTGAGCCACTTCAGCTGGGCCATGGAGTACCTCGGCAGGCACGCGGCCGCCAGCGACTTCGCCGAGCGCGCGGTCGCGGTGGCCGTCGCGGCGGACGACCGGTTCGCGGAGGGCGTGGCCCGTGACCACCTCGGCATGGTTCAACTACGGTTGGGCGACTACGACGCGGCCGAGCGGACGCTGCGCGCGGCGACGTTGCCGGAGTCCGCGGGACGGCCGGACGAGGTTCGCCTGCTGAACATGATGAACCTGTCCAACCTGGGTTGGATTTGCGACCGGACGGGGCGTTACCAGGAGGCGCTGCGGTACTACTCGACCTCCGCCGAACTCGCCGCACAGCTCTCCGACCTGGATTACCTCGCCAGGGCGAAGAGGCTGATCGGCCTCCTCCAAGCCCGGCTCGGCGACCTGGACGCGGGCCTAGCGGAGGTGACCGCGTCCGTGGAGCTGTTCCGCGACATCGGCAGCCGCCGGCTGCTGGGGTGGGCGCTCGCAGCGTTGGGTCGCCTACGCACCCGATCCGGCGAACCGGCGCTCGGAGCGGACATCCTCGGCGAGGGCCTGGCCGTCCTGCGCGAGCTGAACGACCGCCGCGGGCAGGCCGTGGCACTCGCCGACCTGGCCGTGGCGAACGTCCGGCTGTCCCGCTACGACGAGGCGCTGCGCCAACTCGGCGAAGCGCGCGCCCTCAGCCAGCAGGTGTCAGCCGTCGAACTCTCCCCGGAGATCCTCAACCACACCGCCGACGCACTGCTCGCGGCCGGCCGCACCACCGACAGCGCAGCGACCCACCGCCAGGCCCTCGACGAGGCCACAACGATCGGCATCCGCTATGAAGCTGCCCGAGCCCACCAGGGTCTGGCCCGCTGCGCGGCGCAGTCGGGCGACGCGCCCGGTGCCGCCGAACACGACACCCTGGCGGCGGCCCTCTGGACCGAACTGGGCGTCCCACCCGCGCCCTGATGCTGGCTTCACTTGCATCGAGCCGTCGACGGCCCCTGGCGTTGAAGCGTTCTTCGGCTGTGGTGGTGTCGCCACGTCTCACCGCGAGGTCGCCCAGTCGGTGGCTGGCGCTGAGGTCGCGCTGGTATCCGGCGTTGCCGGGGTCGGCCTCGGCCAGGCGCCGCGTGATCGCCCGCAACGTCGCCACCAGCCTGGGGGCGTCGGCGAACACCGGGTTGCCGTCCTCATCCTTTAACTCGACACCGTCGGTGAGCCGTGCGCCGACAGGTGCAACACGTGGTCTTGGTCCGCGGCCAGCGGGCGGCCGATCTCGTCCTGCGACGCCACCTTCAGGATCCGCACCTGCGCCCCAGCCCCGCCCTCGAGGTCGGTGACCGCGTCCAGCAGCGACTGCATCTCCGCTTCCACATCCAACGGTGCGTTCGCCGTCCGCGTCTCCGTCGGAGCGGCGACCGCCGCCAAGATCTTCAACGGCCCCGCCAGCGGCGGCGTCGCCGCCCGCTCCACCCCGGCCAAGCGCCGCGACAACCGCACGCCCGGCACCGTCGCCAGCAACCGCCCATCCGGGAGGCGCAGCAACTCCACTGGTAGCCCGGCCAACCCCTCACCCAGCTCCACCGTCGCATCCAGCACGCTGTCGTCCAGCAACCGCACCAGCCGGGCACTCGTGGCGTCGTCGAACAGCGCCGACCACAACGCCCGCCCCGGAACAGCCAACCGGCCGCCACCACTGCTCGTCAGATCCCGCTGCCACAGCCCGATGCCACCCGGCAGCGCACCTCCCGCTCACCCAGAACAGTGCCGTCCAGCAACATCCGCAGCAGCTTCTCCGCACCCGCCACGGTGAACTCGTCGACGAAGTACACCGTCGATGTCGACGGCGCCAGGAAGTCCGGCACCCCGTCCACCGACTGCCCCGGCAAGACCACCGGCACGAACCGGCCCACATCACGCTGATCACGGTGGAACGCGTCCCGGATCAGCCGCGCCTCCCACTGCACACACCGACCAGCGTCCGGCCCCTCCCGCCCCTCAGCCCGCTTCCGAGAGCGTCTCGGCCACGCCAGCCTCCGCGCCACCGAACGCTATCTCCACGCCATCCCGACACCGGCCGACCAAGCCCTCAGCGCACTCGACCGGACCCAACCACAGGCAGGCGCCAACCGCGCCAACCCGGTCGACCAGCGGTCAAACGATCACGCCGGAAAGCGGCCTTCACCTCGGCAACCCCACAGGGGGCGTGACCAAGCGAACGGTCAACGACGGTCGAGGGGATACCGCGGACGCAGAACAGCCCGCCGGTGATAATCACCGGCGGGCTGTCTGTCACCACTTCCGTGGTGGGCGATACTGGGATTGAACCAGTGACCCCTACCGTGTCAAGGTAGTGCTCTCCCACTGAGCTAATCGCCCGAGGCGGAGACGGGAATCGAACCCGTGTACAGGGCTTTGCAGGCCCTTGCCTAAGCCACTCGGCCACTCCGCCATGTCCCGAAGGTCGGGACCTTCGGGGGCCGGCGCAAGGCCGAACCGCTTCCGAGCGGACGACGGGATTCGAACCCGCGACCCTCACCTTGGCAAGGTGATGCGCTACCAGCTGCGCTACGTCCGCACGCCTTCCGGGTGGTCCGCGGTGGTGATCCGCTGCCCTCCGGCGTGGTGCGAGTGAACTCTATCCGAGGCCCCGCAACCGGTCCAAATCGGGGGTCCCTTTAGCGGATCTCCTCAGGTCAGGTCGGTGGAGATCAGTTGCGTGAGTGCCTCGTCGACGTCCACCCAGAGGTGCTCGTTGCCGGGGACGACGACGTCGTAGGTGCGGTCGAGGAAGTCGGCGAGTTCCTGGGCGGCCGCCTCGAACACGGCGTGGCCGGAGGGGGAGCTCAGCTCGATGACGACGACCTCGGGGTCGTCACCCGCCGGGCGGATGCGGACGTCGCCGTCGCCCGCCTCGGCGATCAGGCCGTCGGCCAGCAGGTCGCGGGCGAAGACCCATTCGACCCACCCGGCCCGTCCGGTCCGGAAAGCGGCGACGACCGCGTACGGGTCACGCGTGTCGTAGCGCAGTTCCACCTTCACCGGCACCGCGGGGTCCTCGGCGCCAGGAGGTCGAACACCGCTGTCGACCGCAGCGTCACGTGATCGTTTCGCATCGTCGCTACCCTTCTGCTCCCTTCCCAGTCAAAACGACTGAGCCCCTTCCATGTGACGCCACTGTGCAACGAAAGGGACGCGATTCCGGGAGATGTCACCCGGACGGGCCACCGTTCGCCGCGTGCAGCGTTCGTCTGGCTGCGCAGCGTCACGGGGACCCAGAGCAGCCTCCCTATACTGGCTGGTTTCCGAGCGCGGTGGTAGCGCCTGGAGTGCGAATCTCGCCCGCCCGACCTGTTCCCAGATGGCAAAGCGCGCGCTGACCTGCGACGTTTTCAGTTGATGTGGCAAGAACCACGTTCCCGCAGGTCACGACCTGTGCGCGTGCCCAACTCACCTCTCGGCGGCAGAATGTTGACCGGCCCACCCCGGCCGGACGGAGGCGCCCGGTGACGAGCGACGCACACGAAGAGAAGACCATGCGCCCCGATTGGGCCGACCGCTCCAGGACGACCCGCTTGGTGTGGCGCACCGGCGTGGGAGTGGTCGGCGCCGCGGTGCTGATCGGCGGGATCTTCCTCATCCCGTACCCCGGCCCCGGCTGGCTCGTCGTCTTCGCGGGCCTCGCCATCCTCGCCATCGAGTTCCCCTGGGCCCGCCGCGTCCTCGACTTCGCCCGCTCGAAGTACGACGCGTGGGTGGAGTGGCTCAAGCGCCAGCACCTCGCCGTCCGGCTGCTCGTCCTCGCCCTCACGGGTCTGGTCGTGCTCGTCACCCTCTGGCTGCTGAACGTGTTCGGCCTGGTCAGCGGGTGGCTGAACCTCGACTGGCCGTGGTTGCGATCCCCGATTTTCGGCTGAGCCAACCCCTGCGGTAATGTTCTTCCCGTCGCCCCCACGGGGGTGGCGGACCCGGGCGATTAGCTCAGCGGGAGAGCACTTCGTTCACACCGAAGGGGTCACTGGTTCGATCCCAGTATCGCCCACCAGCAAGAACAAGGCCGGTCTGCTCAGCGCAGACCGGCCTTGCTGTCTCTGTGCTTGACTGTGTCACCGGGCGTCGTGGGAGCGGCCGGGGACCCACCTTCGGCACCGTCATCGGGTCGATCCCTCCTTGGCTGCCCGGTGCAGGGCGAGCCGCTTGGCGTGCACTCGCGGGTTCGCTTGCCGGTCGGGGTGGCTGCGGCCTGGGCAATCGTCTTGACCGCCTCAAGCAGAGAGCGAGCTCGCCGATGCCTACGGGGGCACGCATTGAGTTCGTCCGGCTGACGGAAGTGCCGCTGCCGGTTGTGATGGCGATGCTCAATGAGCCGCGGAACGCTCGGCACATGCCCTTGTCGGCGGAGTTCAGCGAGGAGTTGGCGGCTCATTGGGTGCAGGGGAAGGACGGGCAGTGGGCACTGCACGGCTACGGCCCATGGGCGATCTTGGTGGATGGAGAGTTTGCTGGCTGGGGTGGCTTTCAGCACGAGGAGAATGGGGCTGACTTCGCGTTGGTCCTGCTGCCTGAGCAGTGGGGCCGGGGAGCCGAGATCACGCGGGTGGCGTTGGACCGGGGGTTCGACGAGCTCGGCCTTGACGAGGTGATCATCGCTTTGCCCTTCACCAGAAATCCGACCCGCGTGGTTGCTCGGTTCGGGTTTGTTCCCGACGGTGAGGTGTCCTATTGCGGTTCGTCGTTCCGGCAGTATCGGCTGAGCCGGGATGTGTGGACGGCTGTGAAGGTCGCCAGGTTCAAGGCGAACCCATGACCGCACGCGGCCGACCGGCCTATCGGCGTCTTTTGCGCGCGTTGCAGCTGCGAGGGGGACGGATCGGTGACTGCGCTGCGGAGAGTGGTGATGGCGCGCCTGGTGGCCGTAGGCGTCGACTTCGACTGGTCAGGGGCCTTCGGGTGCGGTGTCGGGAGCGATGGCGCCGGAGTCGGGGCCTGCGGGGAGGTAGACGTGGACGTGGCCCTTTGCCCGCGTCGACGTTGATGACGTCGAGTTGGAGGGCGCCGACGGACCAGGCTCGGAGGGCGTGGGTGCGTTGGGTGGCGGCTAGTTCGAGGAGTTCGGTTTTCTGGGGGTCTTTGGCGTCGAGGGTTCGCTCGAAGGCGGTGACGGCGGTGGAGAGTTGTTGGACGGCGCCGCGGAGGGCGGTGCGGGCTACGTTGACGCCGTTGCCCGCGGAGGGGTTTCGACGTAGCGGTCTTCTTCGGCATTGAGGGTTTCGCGCCAGGTTTTGATGGTGGCGGCGGTGGGTGGGGTGACGGGGCCGCCGGTTAGCGGGACGTGGTCGGCCATGCTCAGGAGGACTGGGGTTAGGCGGTCGCGGGTGCCTTGGGCCAGTTCCGTGAGGACGCCGATCTGCGCGATGTCGCGTTGGGCTTCGGCGGCTTTCAGTTCGGCGATGCGGCTTTCGGTGGCGTCGGGGGCGTTCACCTGGGTGGCGATCAGGAAGGCGGCGGCGAAGCCGACGGCGAAGGTGGTGAGCAGGGCGGCTGGCCAGGTGAGCTTCGAGGGGCTCTGCTTGCTCGACCGCGCTCGGATCGTCTGCTTCGACCTGGCCATGCGACGACGGTAGCCAGGGGATTTGGTGGGGTCAACAGAAAGTTTGGCCGGTCAGGACCAACTTATGTCCAGGGATCGCCGAAACTCATGAGCTGGGACAATCGCCAACCATGCGCGACAAGGACGACTCCGTGTGGCAGGTCTTGCCCCCGAACTCGCAGGTCGAGGCCGCCGTGGACTCGTTGCGCATGCTGGCGGACCCGACGCGGTTGCGGATGCTGTGGCTGCTCTGCGGGCAGGAGTACGACGTCAGCACGCTCGCCGACGCCGTGGGGATCGCTCGGCCCGCGGTGTCGCAGCACCTCGCCAAGCTGCGGCTGACCGGGTTGGTCACGCTGCGGCGCGACGGCAGGCGGTCGGTGTACCGGGCCCGGGGTGGGCACGTGCGGCGGATGCTGCATGAGGCCGTGCAGGCGGCTCACCACCACGTCGCTGATCTGCCGGATCACGACTGACCTGCGGGTTTGTTGCCACGGGCTGGCTCTTGCAACGTCGACGCGTGCGTACCTGTGCACCTATAGTGCGCTCGACGAGAGGAGTCGGGCCGTGGGGCCGCTCGCTGACCGGACGTACCGCAGGCTGTTCACCGCGCAGGTGATCGCCCTGCTGGGGACCGGGCTGACCACGATCGCCCTCGGGCTGCTGGCGTACGACCTCGCGGGCGGGGCGCGGGTGCGGTACTCGGGATCGTGCTGGCGGCGAAGATGACCGCGAACGTGGTGGTCGCGCCGATCGCCTCGGCGGTGGTGGACAGGTTGCCGCGGCGGGCCGTGCTGGTGGGGCTCGACCTGGTGCGGTGCGGGGTCGTGCTGGTGCTGCCGTTCGTCGGCGCGGTGTGGCAGGTCGTGGTCCTCGTGGTGGTGCTGCAGGTGGCGTCGGCGTCGTTCACCCCGGCGTTCCAGGCCGTGATCCCGTTGGTGGTCAAGGGGAACGCGACTACACGCGGGCGTTGTCGTTGTCGCGGTTGGCGTACGACCTGGAGTCGATCGTCAGTCCGGTGTTGGCGGCTGCGCTGCTCACCGTGATCAGCTTCTCCGGGTTGTTCGTGGGCACGGCTGTGGGGTTCCTCGTGTCGGCGGGCTTGGTGTTGTCGTGCGTGCTGCCCGGAGTTGGTGGGGCGCGGGAGTCGTTCGGCGAGCGGACGGTGAAGGGGTTCGGGCGTATCTGCGTACGCCGCGGTTGCGGGCTCAGCTCGGGCTCAACCTGGCGGCGGCGTCGGGTGGGGCGATGGTGCTGGTGAACACCGTCGTCCTGGTGCGTGACGACCTCGGCGGCGGGGATTTGGCCGTCGCGATTGCTTTGGGCGCCTTCGGGACCGGGTCGATGGCCGCCGCGCTCGCCTTGCCCAAGCTGCTCGACCGCTTGGACGACCGGGTGGTGATGACCCGCTCCGCCGGTGCGCTTGTCGTCCTTCTGGTGGCTGGTGCGGTGTTGTTCAGCGCCACCGACGGATCGTCCCGGTGGGTCGTCCTGCTGGGGCTCTGGGCGGCGCTCGGGGTCGCGTACTCGGCGGTGCTCACCCCTGTCGGCAGGCTCATCCGGGCTTCCGCGGCTCCCTGCGATCTGCCCGCTCTGTTCGCCGCCCAGTACGCCCTGTCCCACGCGGAATGGCTCGTCCTCTACCTCCTCGCGGGCTTCCTCGGGACGGCGCTGCATCCCGCCGCCGCCCTCGCCTGCCTTGCCGCAGTCGCCTTGGCCGGCCTGGTTTACGCCAGGAGAGCCTGGACCGCTGAGTCCGAAGTGGAGCCTGTCGAAGAACGGGTGGGCGTCAGCCTCTAGCCCTGGACACCCGCGAGGGCGAAGAACTCCTGGCGCGACCGCGGGTCCTCGCGGAGAGCGCCCTGCAGGGTCGAGGTGACGGTGCGCGCCCCCGCCGCGCGGACGCCGCGCAACGACATGCAGAGGTGCTCGGCCTCGATGACGACGCCGACGCCCTTCGGCGCGAGGTGGTCCTGGAGCCAGTCGGCGACCTGCTTGGTCAGGCGTTCCTGGACTTGCAGGTCGCGGGCGAAAAGCTCGACGACGCGGGCCAGTTTGGACAGTCCGAGGATGCGTTCGCCCGGCAGGTAGCCGACGTGGGCGACGCCGTGGAACGGGAGCAGGTGGTGTTCGCACAGCGACTGCACGGGGATGTCGCGGGCGAGGACCAGTTCGTCGTAGCCCTCGTCGTTGGGGAAGGTGGTCAGGTTGAACTCGCGCGGGGTGAGGAGTTCGGCGTAGGCGCGGGCGACGCGGGTGGGGGTGTCGGCCAGGTGCGGGGAGGCCGGGTCGCGGCCGAGGGCCGCCAGGAGGTCGGTGACGGCGCGGCGGGCGGCGTCCACGTCGACGGTGGTGCGGCCGTGCAGGACGCGCAGCCGCGCGGCGGCGGTGCTCACGCGGCGCTCCTGGGACGGGTGGCCAGCCGGGCGAGGGCGAGGGCGGCGACGAGCAGGCCGAAGTCGCGCAGCGCGACGTCGTAGAACCCGGGGATGGTCAGCAGGTTGACGATGATCCCGCCGAGCCAGGCCGCGACCAGGAGCCCGCCGAATCGGGGCGCCAGCGCCACCGCGAGCCCGGCGACGACCTCGACGACGCCGACCGCGTACATCGCCTGCTGCGCCGTGCCCGGCAGGAGCCCGTCGATCCACGGGGCGAGGTACACCGGCCAGTCGACGAGCAGGTTGGCGAACTTGTCGAGTCCGAACAGGACCGGTGCGACGGTGAACACCGTGCGCAGCAGGGAGAACGCCTGGTCGGCGGGGTCTGAGCGCAGGATGCGGGCGAGGGGGCCTGCGACGGCCATGACTGCCTCCTTCTAACGACAACTTGGGCTAACCTTAGACAGCCTCGCAATCTAACGTCAAGAGAAGTGGGTTTTAGAATGGGCACCTGGGCGTCGCGCGTCTCCGCCGTGGCCTCGCTCGACGAGCCGACGCGGCGCAGGCTCTACGAGTTCGTCGTCGCGCAGCCGGACCCGGTGAGCCGGGACGAGGCGGTCGACGCCGTGGGCGCGCCGCGCACGACGGTCGCGTTCCACCTCGACCGGTTGGTGGCCGAGGGCCTGCTGGAGGTCGTGTTCGAGCGTCGCTCGGGTCGCACCGGCCCGGGCGCGGGGCGTCCGTCCAAGCTGTACCGGAGGTCGGCGCGGCACATCGAGGTCTCGTTGCCCGAGCGCCGCTACGAGTTGGCCGCCCGCCTGCTGGCCGACGCCTTCCGCGAGTCCGAGACCTCGGACGACTCCCCGCGCGAGGTGCTGTACCGGCGCGCCCGCGAGGTCGGTGCGGAGATCGGCGCGAGCGCGCGGTCCGGGGACGCCGCCGACCGGGAGGTCACGCTGCGCGCGTTGACCGAGTTCGGGTTCGAGCCGCGGGACGAGGACGGCGCCGTCGTCCTCGTCAACTGCCCGTTCCACAGCCTCGCCAGGCAGCACACCGAACTCGTCTGCGGCATGAACCTGCACCTGCTCAACGGACTCCTCGACGGCTTGGACGCGGCGGGTCTCACCGCGCGCCTGGCCCCCGGCCCGCGGCACTGCTGCGTCCGCCTCGACCTGGATGTTCACAAGTGAGCGAATAACGGCCCACCCGAACACGCTATTGCATCGGTTCGCACAAGATTGCACAATCGTCTCCACTGTCGCTCAGACGTGGAGGTAGCGATGCGCGCTCGGGTGGGCTTGGCGGCGGGGAGCTTGGTCGCCGCGATGATCGGCAGTCCCGGCGTGGCGGCCGCCGCCGAGTTGGCGCTGACCCCGCCGCTGGGCTGGAACAGTTGGAACGCCTACCGCTGCGACATCGACGAGACCAAGATCAAGGCCGCGGCCGACGCCATGGTCGCGCAGGGGCTCAAGGCGGCCGGCTACACCTACGTCAACATCGATGACTGCTGGCAGGCCCACACCCGCGACGCGAACGGCAACCTCACCGCGCACCCCGACCGCTTCCCGAACGGCATCAAGCCCATCGCGGACTACGTCCACGCCAAGGGGCTCAAGCTCGGCATCTACGCCACCCCCGGCACCAAGACCTGCGCGAACATCTGGGACGCCTACCCCGGCGCGCTCGGCAGCCTCGGTCACGAGCAGGCCGACGCCGCCACCTTCGCGGCGTGGGGCGTCGACTACCTCAAGTACGACTGGTGCCAAGCCGACCGCGACGGGCTCGTCGCGCGGGACGCGTTCACCAAGATGCGCGACGCCTTGGCCGCCACCGGCAGGCCGATCGTGCTGAGCATCCACGACGAGCCGCAGCTGCCGGTGCCGTCGTGGCGGCCGGAGGTGGCGAACCTCTGGCGCACGACCAGCGACATCGCGCCGACGTGGTCCAGCGTCAGCTCGATCATCGACAAGCAGGTCGGCCTGGAGTCGTTCTCCGGGCCGGGCGCGTGGAACGACCCGGACATGCTCCAGGTCGGCAACGGCACGCTGACCGCCGAGGAGAACAGGACGCACTTCAGCATGTGGGCGCTGCTCAACGCGCCCCTGCTGACCGGGAACGTCCTCGGCTCGATGAGCCCGGCCACGCGGGCCGTGCTGACCAACCCCGACGTCATCGCCGTCGACCAGGACTGGGGCGGCCACCAGGGCGTCCGGGTCCGCGACACCGGCGACCAGGAGCTGTGGCGCAAGCCGATGTCCGACGGCTCGCAGGTGGTCGTGCTGCTCAACCGGGGCGCCGCCGCCGCGACCATGAGCGCGAACGCGGCCGACCTCGGCTTCCCGGGCCGCGCCGACCTGACCGCGAAAGAGCTGTGGGACAAGACAACCACCGCGGTGGGCACCTCGCTCTCGGTCTCGGTGCCCAGCCACGGGGTCAAGGTGTACCGGGTGAGCAGCGCGGCCGGAACGGTCACGCCGGTGGTGTCCGGGTCGACGAACACCGTGAAGTCCGTGCTGTCGGGCAAGGTCGTGGACAACCCCGCGTCGTCCACGACCCCGGGGACCCAGCTCGTGCAGTGGTCGCCGAACGGCGGGGCGAACCAGAAGTGGGTGCTCACCCGCAACGCCAACGGCACCTACGCGGTGAAGAACTCCGCCAGCGGCCAGTGCATGGACGTCGAACTGGCCTCCACCGACAACGGCGCCAAGGTCCTCCAGTTCGGTTGCCACGGCGGCGAGAACCAGCAGTGGAGCCTGCGGTCGGTCGGCTCGGGGTACGAACTCGTCGCCTGGCACAGCGGCAAGTGCCTCGACGTGCCCAACGCGGCCACCGCCAACGGCACCGGGCTGGTCCAGTGGACGTGCTCGGGGAGCGCCAACCAGCAGTGGACGTTCCAAGCCGGCTGAGGCCGGGGCGACGAAACCGCGCCCCGGCGACAACTCGGACCCCTGATCAGCAGTCGAACGTGATCGGGTTGCTCGGCGGGGACGCGTTGCCGGACGTGTCGACCGCGCGCACGACCACCTCCGTCGGGCCGCTCGCCGCGCAGTAGACGATGGTCTCGCCCGCGCCGATGCTGGCGTGCTCGTCGAAGACCCCGTTCTGGTAGACGTCGTAGAGGATGAGGTCCTGGGTGTCGGCGTTGTCGGTCGACGGCGTCCAGTCGAGCCAGATCTCGGGGAGCTGCTCTCCGGGGACAGGGTCAGGTTCGTGGGGGCGCTCGGCGCGACGGTGTCCGTGGCGGCTGGCGTGGTGACGGTGAGGACGTTGCTGTGGACGGCGTTCCCGGAGGAGTCCTTCGCCGTGACCTGGAAGGTGTGGGTGGACTCCGGGGCCAGGTCCAGCAGGGTCGACGAGCCGAGGCCGAGCTGGTTCGCGCTCACCGGGACGCCGTCCATGGACAGCGTGTAGAAGACCTGGCTGACGTTGTCCCTGGCCGACGTCCACGCCAGCGAGACGCGCATCGGGTGGACGGCGGTCAGGGTCAGCACCGGGGCGGGGCTGGGCGGAGTGGTGTCGGCGGGGGTGGAGACCGTCACCGCGTTGCTGCTGGCGGAGCGGTTCCCGTTCGCGTCGATGGCGTAGACGCTGAAGGTGTACGTCGTGGCGGGGATGCCGAGCGGGCGGGTGACGGTGGTCGTCGGCGGGTCGACCCGCATGCAGCCGGTCGAGTTGTGCTGCACGCAGTACCACCAGTTCGACTGCTTGCTCGACGCCGCGTCCCACGCGAGCGTCACGCTCGTGTCGGTCAGCGCGGTGACGCGCAGGTTGGTGGGCGCTTTCGGCGCCGTGCCCGCGCCCGCCGGGACGGGGAGGAGCAGGGTCAGCAGGGCGGACAAGAGGATGGCCTGGGAGCGCATCGGGGACCTCCGCAACGAGGACGAGTGGTCACCCAGCACGACGCGCCCCCGGCCGGGACGGTTCAGCTACACCATCACGGGATGCGGTTCGTGACCTGCTGGTCGCGCTCGAAGCGGGCGATGGAGCGGTAGTCGCCGAATGCGGGGACCGGCTCCCAATTCGTCGACACCGGGACGTCGGTGTATTCGACGGTTTCCTGGGTGCGCTCGGCCTTGTTCTTGATTACCCGCTTCACGTAGCCGTCTTCGCGGTACGTGATGGTTTCGTGCGTCGAGGAATCGGAAAGGCGCAAACCGGGCTCGGCGCTCGGGTAGGTCCAGATGCTGATCCGGGTGAGGAAAAGGCTCTCCCCGGTCTTCTTCATGAACGTGTACTCGGTCGCCTTGCGGCCCGGGTCGTCCAGGAAGGTCACGACGACCACGCCCGTCTTCCAGACCACGGTGACCAGGGTCGGGGACTGCGCACCCGGCCTGGGCTCCATGATCGCGGTGTACTCCTCGCCCGCACCGTCCTTGACCCGCGCCTCGGCCTCGGTCAGCGGCTCGCCGGGGGCGCCGTCCGCGTAGTTCCACTTGAAGCAGTAGTTGACCATGTCTCCGTGCCTGCGGTATTCCGGATTCGGTTAGTACACTCGGCCGTTCTCGTCCCGGATGATGATACCCAGGCGCCTCGCCTCGGCCAGGACAGCGGGCGGGACGGGATTGTTCTGGACCGGGACCTCCAGGACCATGTCGCCTTCCATCGGCAGGCCGATCGCGTCGTCGCCGAGGTCGCGGCGGTTCGTCGGCGTGTCCGCCACGATCGTGCCGGGTCCGTAGGTGTTGGCGAGTTCGCGGAGGTAGCCGTTCGCCGTGCTCTCCTGGACGTCGGAGAGCTGGGTGTGCTTGCGGCTGACGATCTCCTCGCCCGGCACGTACGAGTCGACGCGCGGGTACTGGCCCTTGTCCGACCGCGGCTCGACGTGCACCTCGTTGGCGCCGCCCTGCTCCTCGTAGTACGGCTCGCGCCTGCGGTTGAACTCGTTGCCCTCCTCGAGCTGCCTGCGCAACCACTCCGGCCTGCTCGACTCGGTCGAACCCGTCTCGTTCGTGCCGGTCTGGTTCGGCTGCCCGTTGCCCGAGCCGCCGCGGCCCGCGCGGCCGCGCTGCGCGATGCCCTCGGTGGTCGACTGGGCGCCGGAGATGCTCGACGACGCGTCGACGCCGCCGGAGCGCTGGGGCGGGCGCGTCGTGCCGTCGCCACCGTCGCCGCCGCCCCCGGGGCGCCGTGTCCGTGGGGTCATGTGGGGTCTATCCGTCCAGGAGCAGGGAAAGGTTGGTGAGGCTCTGGATGAGCGACTGCGTGTAGTTCATGATCCGCCCGGCCCACTTGACCACCGCCGCGACGATCTGCGCCGCGATCACCGGGATCGTCACCACCAGCAGCGCCTCCGCCGCCCACACGATCACCCGGGCCACCAGGTCGGCGATCAGGTCGCGGACGATCTCGCGGGTCATCTCGACCAGCCCGCCCGCGCCCTCGGTCGCCGCGGCCATGCCCGCGGAGATCGCGCCCAGCCCGCCGATCGCGTCGACGTTGTTCGCCATGAGCGCCTGGTAGGACTCGGCGGCCCCGCCGGTCCAGTCCGGCAGGTCGCTGCCCAGGTGGCCGCGCAGCTCCTCGGACATGGCGTGCAGCTCGGTGGCCATGTTGTTCCAGGTCGCGGCGTGCGAGCGGACGACGTCGGGCATGCCGGTGAGGTCGTCGAGCACCTCGCGCAGCGGCTCGAAGTACTCCATCGCCCAGCCGAGCCCGTTGGCCAGCAGCGTGCTGAACGGGTCCACCACCGCGGCACCGGCCTCCAGCGCCAGCCCGGCGCCCGCGAGCGCGCCGCTGACCCAGTCCTCGCTCTTGATCGCGCTGACCAGGTCCTCGATGCCGTCCGCCACGCTCGACCCGGTCCACGGGTCGCGCGTCGACTCCACCGGGGCGACGAGGGATCCGTCGGTCATGGCATCTCCACCAGGCCGATCCGGTTCAGCCGGTCGGCCTCGTCGTTGTCGACGGTGTCGTACGCGTCCGCGGTCAGCTCGAGCTCGCGCGTGGCGATGTCGAGGTTCTCGGCGACGTAGGCGATCAGCTCGTCCTGCTTCTGGTGCCTGCCCTCGAGCACGCCTGCGATCCACCCGCACAGCAGCCCGTACGCCTGGTCGTCGCGGGTGATGTGCGAGCTGGCCGCCTGCACGGCGTCGAACCGCTGCCGCACCGCCTGCACGTGCTGCGCGTGGGTCCTGATCTGCTGGATGTCGACCCGGAACCCCTGGCTCATCGCCGCTCCGGGAACGGGTCGTAGTCCTCGTCGTCCTCGACGGCGGGCGCCCGCCGCGGCGCCTCGGGGGCGGCGTCGGTGCGCAGGTGCCGCTCGACGGTGTCCGCGATCGCCCGCGCCGCCGGGGAGCCCGCGCCCATGGTCTCCTCGATGACCTCGCGCGACCGGTCGGCGAGCTGGTTCCGGGCCGAGCCCAGGGTCGCCATGATCGCGCGGGCGACGACGTCGGGCGCGACCCGGCTGATGCGGTCGGTCAGCTTCAGGTCCACCAGCGACCCGGTCGAGTCGACCGACACCTCGGCCAACCCGTTCGGGTCGGTCGCGGTCACCTTGAGGTCCTGCATCTTCGCCCGCATGGCCTCGGTGTCCCGCGCCATCTTGTCGATCCGCCCCTGCCACGCCGCCAGGTGCTCGCGCGCCCCGTCCGGGTCGAGGATTGTCCCGTCCATGAGCAACACCATAGGTGACCAGCGCCCGGCGGCGGGGCGGAAAGACCAAGACTGCCGTCAGCCGCCGATGTGGAACCGGAGTACCCGCACGCGCTCCGGGTCGAGGACCGGCTCGCACCGGGTGAGCAGCGCGGACAGCTCGGCGGGCGGCGCGGTGTAGGCGGTGGCCGCCTCGCGGAGCAGCCAGTCGGCGAGATCCGCGCGGGCGGCGGTGTGGAGCGGGTGGTCGGGCAGCGCGATCAGGCGGAGGTCGGTGGCGAGGCGGGTCCACGCGCCGTGGGCGCGGAGGAGCCGGTAGGCGGCGGTCTGGATGTGCGGGGCTTCGTGGAGGAGGGGAGGAGCGCGGTCGGGTCGAGGGACCGGGCGTGGGGGAGCAGCGCCGTCGCCACCTGCCGGGTGACCGAGGAGACGGGGTCGGTGAGGAGGGGCAGGAGGTCGATCGGCGGGTGGCCGAGCCTGCGGAGCGCGCGGACGGTCTCGGCCCGCCCGCGGGACGACGGGTGCCCCAGCCACGGCAGCAGAAGAGCGATGTCGGAGTGGGTGCCGCACTCACCGAGGCCCGCGATCACCGAGGGCAGGCCGTCGGCGAGCAGGGACCGGTAGTGGGCGGCCGGGTCGTGGCCCGCGCGGCGCAGGACGAACCGGGCGGTCGCGCGGACGATCGCGGTGCGGTCGGGCAGAGCGGCGACCGCCGATCCGGTGTCGCCCAGGGCTTGGAGGGCGTGCGCTCGGATCGCGGCCGTGCCGCTGGTGAGCAGGCCGCTGATCACCTCGCGGTCGGCGGTCGAGCGGATGGCGGCGTCGGCGCACAGGATGCGGACCGGCAGGTCGGGGTCGGTCCTCGCCGCGCGCAGGAGGTGTTCGGTGCTCAAGCCCGTCTCGACGGCGATCGCGTACGCGGCGCGCCTGGTGCGCCGGTCGGGCGAGGACAGGGCGGCCGTCAGGGCGGCGGGGGAGGTGCGGAGCAGAGCGCGCACGACGTCGGCCAGCCAGCGGCCCGCCTCGCGGCGCTCGACGGCGAGGGCGAGCGGTGCCAGGGCGGTGACCACCTCGACCGGGGTGCGGCGAGCGCACGCCTCGCGGGCCCGGTCGCGGACTTGGGGCACCCAGTCCGCCGCGCGGAGGGCCAGGACCGGGAGCGCTGTGGTGTCGTCGAGGGCGTCGATCGCGGTGACGGCCGCCTCCCGGACGTGGCCGTCGGGGTGGCAGGCGGCGACCAGCAGGTCCAGCGGGTGGCCGCGGTCGAGCCGCCGGGCCGCGGCGGTGACCCAGTGCGGCGGGTTCCACGAGGAGCGCCGGGCGGCGCGGTCCAGGGTGATCCACGCGTGCGGGGCGCGGCGGTGAGCCGCGCGGGGTCGGGGTGCTCGATCACCGGGTCATCGTCCCGGGGGACGCGGCGTCGAGCACCCCGATTTCCGCCTAATACACGTCGACGCGGTCGACGAGCATGTACGTGCCCGTGCGCTTGACCAGTCGGAGGGTGTGCTGCGCCGCGGGAGGCCCCGGACGGAGTAGATCACCTGCTGCGACAGCCTGACCGGGCTCGTCGTGTCCACTGTGGCCTTCAACGCGCCGTCCAGGTAGACGTCGACGAGGCCCTGGTCGGAGTACTTCTCCGTCAGGACGTCGACCCCCGTGCCGGTGAAGGTGTGGGTGGCGGCGTCACCGGTGGTGCGGGTGGCGTGGACGTCGTCCTGGTGGTCGCCGAAGCCGCGGGCGGTGCTGTGGAACCAGCCCGCGCCGGTGTAGGTGAGGGCGGTGTTGTTCAGGACCGCGGGCGCGGTCGGGTAGAGGGCGCTGCGCGGGACGATCTGCTGCGGGGTGTTCGGGCTCGACCAGAACAGCTTCATCACCGCTTGGCCGCCGTTCTCCGTGTGCTGCACGCGGATCGGGTAGCGGACGCCCGCCTGCAGGGTGATCGTGCCGGAGTCGACGGCGGGGCCGTGCGGGGTCGTGTTGCCGATGACCTGGGTGTCGCCGATCCAGACCTGGGCGGTGTCGTCGGACAGGGTGCTGAACGTGTACGCCTCGGTGAAGCGGGGCTCGATGTACCCGGTCCAGCGGCCCGCGAAGCCGTCCGCGGGGATCGAGGGCGCGGGGGAGCCGGTGTACTTCCACGCGTAGTTGATCGACGCGTCGGTCCGCGTCACCGCGGGCGTGCCGGTGAAGGCGGTGTTGGCGAAGAACTCCGCCTTGAGGCCGGTGCCGGTCGCCGTGCCCGCGGGGCGGACGGGGGCGATGTCGAGGGCGATCACCGTGGCCACCGCGTTCGTCGCCGCGCCGCTCGGGGTCAGGTCGTACCCGCCCGCGACGGGGGTGACGGTGACCGGCGCCGTCGAGCCGAGCACGCGGGCGCCGGTGACCCGGGCGCGCGTGGACAGGCGCAAGGACTGACCGGCCGCGGGCCAGGTGTACACCGACGCGTACAGCGTGTTCGCGGACCGGCTGACCACGCCCCACGTCGGCTTGTCGACCAGCGGGTGTGCCCGGCGCCGTGCACGGCGGGGCCGTTGACGCGCAGCCAGTCGCCCATCGCGGCGAGGCGGTCGAGCTGGGGCTGGGGCACGGCGCCGGTGTCCGTCGGGCCGATGTTGAGCAGGAAGACGCCGCTGTTCGCGGCGATGCCGATGAGGTTGCGGGTCAGCGTGCTGACGGACTTGTAGTTCGTGTCCCACTGGGCGTAGCCCCAGGTGCCGTTCATCGTCATGCACGACTCCCACGGCTGGCCGACCGGCGGGCCGTCCGGGATGAACTGCTCGGGGGTGCCGTAGTCGCCGTCGACGACCTGCCGCGTGCCGACCCGGTTGTTGATGATCGCGTTCGGGGCGAGGCCGCGCATGTACCGCTCGAGGTCCTCGCCGTGGCGGTCGTTCCACGGCGCCTCCCACTCGCCGTCGAACCAGAACAGCGCCGGGTCGTAGCGGTCCTTCAGCTCCTTGAGCTGGGCGTACATCCGGGTCAGGTAGTTCTGGTAGGTCGTGCTGCCGGGCTGGGCGTCGGGGTCGTGCCAGTCCCAGATCGAGTAGTACAGGCCGAACTTGATGCCCGCGGCGTCGGCGGCGGTCTTCAGCTCGCCGAGGATGTCGCGGCTGAAGCCGGAGCGGTCGGCGATGTCCCAGTCGTTGACGGCGGTGGGCCACATCGAGAAGCCGTCGTGGTGCTTGCTGGTGATGACGATGTACTTCTGCCCGGCGGCCTTGGCGGCGTTGACGATGGCCTGGGCATCGAACTGGGTGGGGTTGAACGCGGCGGCCTTGGCCTCGTAGTCCGACCAGGGGATCGAGCAGTTGCGCTTGATCCACTCGGCGTCGCGGCAGGTGCCGTAGACGCCCTTGTACTGGGCGTACACGCCGAAGTGGATGAACATGCCGAACCGCCCGTCGCGCCACCACTGGGTGCGCGACGAGCTGAACGGGTCGTCGACGGCGAGGTTGTCCCCGGGCGCGGCCTGCGCGGCGGGAGCGGTCAGGAGCAGGGCGAGGAGGGCGGTGAGTAAGACCGGAATGGTCCGACGACTCACCGGCAGGGCTTGGCGGCTCATCGAGGTCCTAGGCTCGCAGGGCTGTGACGGCGTGCACACTATCGCCGAGTACGTCGGATGTATAGCCCGTGTTTGGGTGCTGCGAGCCGCTGAGACCGGTCAAACGTCGGATGGGTTCAGATCGGCACCGCCGTCCCCGACACGGCGATTCCTCCGAACTCCGGGATGGTGACGGTGATCAGCCCCGGCCTGCCCATGTCCGCGCCCTGGTGGATGGTCACCTCGCCGCGGGCGAGGGCGTTCGCGGAGGTACCCGCCGAGGGCGGCGGCCGCGGCGCCGGTGGCGGGGTCCTCGACGACACCGCCCGGCGGGAAGGGGTTGCGGGCGTGGAAGACGGTCTCCGACTCGCGCCAGACCAGGTTGATCGTGGTCCAGTCCTCGGCCGCCATCAGGGCGGACAGGGCGGGCATGTCGTAGTCCAGGTCGGCCAGGCGGGCGCGGGTGCGGGCCGCGATCACCGGGTGCCACGCGCCCGCGTACGCGACGGCGGGCGGCAGCTCCGGGTCGAGGTCGTCGGCGGACCAGCGGAGCGCTGCCAGCAGCGGGGCCGGGTCCGGCAGCGGCTTCGTCCGCGGCTCGACGCTCACCAGCGTCGCCACGATCGCGCCGGAGGCGTCGGTCGACGTCGTCACCCGGACCGGGCCCGCCGCGGTGGACAGGGTGATCTCGCCGGTGCCGGCGCGGGCGGCGTGGGCGACGGCGGTCGCGATGGTGGCGTGACCGCAGAACGGGACCTCGGCGAGCGGGCTGAAGTAGCGGATCGAGGCGTCCGGGAACAGGAACGCCGTCTCGGAGTACCCGAGGTCGCGGGCGACGGCGAGCATCGCGGCGTCGTCCATGCCGGTGGCGTCGAGGACGACCCCGGCGGGGTTGCCGCCCGCGGGGTCGGAGCTGAACGCGGTGTAGCGCAGGGGGTCCATGCGCCACAGCACATCACGCCGCGGCCCGCTCCAGTGCGGCGAGGGCCGCCCGGCCGCGCGCGACGACCTCGGCGAGCCGCTCGACGTGCTCCGGGGTGGGGTCGACCAGCGGCGGCCGGGTCGGCCCGACTGCCAGGCCCGCCAGCCGCGCGCCCGCCTTGACCAGCGCCACGGCGTACCCCGGCACGCGGTCGCGCAGCTCCGCGAACGGCAGGTAGAACTCGGCGAGCAGGGTCCGCGTCGTCTCCTCGTCGCCCTCCCCGTACGCCCGGTGGAACGCCGTCGCGATGTCCGGGACGAAGCACAGCGCCGCGGACGAATAGCCCGTCACCCCGATCCGCGGTACGCCCCCGCCGACAGCTCCGCGGTCGGCATCCCGTTGAGGAAGCCGAACCCCGCCGCGCGCGGGTGCCCGCTGGAGCGCACCGCGACCACGATGCGCTGCAGGGCGTCCACGTCACCGCGCCCGTCCTTGACGCCGACGACCGTGGGCAGGTCGAGCAGCGCGACGGCCGCCGCCGGGTCGAGGACGGCGTTGGCCCGCTGGTACACCACCAGCGGCAGGTCGGTCGACGCCGCCACGTGCGCGATGTGGCGCACCAGCCCCGCGGGCGTCGAGCCGACGAGGTACGGCGGGAGCAGCAGGAGCCCGGCCGCGCCCTCCTCGGCGGCGGCCTCGGCGAAGGCGCGGGCGAGCTGCGGACCGCCGCCCGCGCCCGCGTAGACCGGCAGCCCGCCCGCCGCGCGCACGGCGGTGCGGACCACGGCGCGGTGCTCGGCCGGGCCGAGCGCGGGGAACTCGCCGGTCCCGCAGGCCACGAACAGGGCGGCTGGCCCGGCCGCGACCTGCTGCTCGACGTGCTCGGCCAGCACGTCGAGGTCGACCCCGTCGTCGGTGAAGGGCGTGAGCGGGAAGGAGAGCAGGCCGTCGAACATCGTTTCCCCCTTGGCGGTCAGCCTTTGACGGCGCCCGAGGTGAGCCCCGGACGAACTGGCGCTGCATCGCGATGAACGCCACGACCGACGGCACCATCGCCAGGAACGCGGCGGCCAGCAGCGCCCCGGTGCCGACGAGGTCGTCGTGGCGCAGCACGCGCAGCGCCAGCGGCAGGGTGAACTGGCTCGCGTCCTGGGCGACCAGCAGCGGCAGCATGTACTGGTCCCAGATCATGGTGAACCCGAAGATCGCGATGACGCCCAGCGGCGGCTTGCACAGCGGCAGCACCACCGACCAGAAGATCCGGAAGTCGCCCGCGCCGTCGATGCGGGCGGCCTCCTCCAGCTCCAGCGGGATCTCCTTCATGAACTCGGCCATGACCAGGATGGAGAACCCCCACGCCGCCACCGGCACGATCATGCCCGCGAGCGTGCCGATCAGGTTGACGCCGACCACCGGGACGTCGGCCAGCACCAGCGACAGCGGGATGGCCAGGATCTCCTCGGGCAGCATCATCGTGGACAGGATCAGCAGGAACACGATCTGCAGGCCGGGAAAACGCTTGCGCGCCAGGGCGTACGCCGCCGAGACGCTCACCATGATCTGGAGCAGCAGCCCGCCGCCGACGACGATGAACGAGTTCAGCAGGTACAGCAGGACGTCGCGCTCGATCGCGGCGGCGAAGTTGTCCAGCGTCAGGTCGGTCGGGATGAGCGTGAGCCGCGTCGGGTCCGGCAGCGCGCTGAACGCGCCGACCAGCACCGCCAGCAGCGGTCCCGCGAACACCAGCACGACCAGGACGTGGAGTCCTATGCGGACGGTGCGGCCGAGCGGCCCGCGGAGCCCGCTGAAGCCGATGGCGGAGTCGATCCGGCTCATCCCCGCGCCCCCTTCGCGTCCGAGCGGGCACGCACCAGCCGCACGGCGACGGTGAGCGCGACGGTGGCCAGCAGCAGCACGACCGACCCGGCGGCGGCGACGCCGAGTTCGCTGCGCTCCAGGCCGAGCTTGTAGACCAGGGTCATGAGCACCTCGGTCGAGCCGTTCGGGCCGCCGTTGGTGAGCAGGAAGATCTCGGTGAACACCCGCAGCCCGCGGATGGCGGCCAGGGTCAGCAGGATGACGAACACCGGGCGCAGCGCGGGCAGCGTGACGTGCCAGAGCCGCTGCCGGATCGTCGCCCCGTCGACGTCGGCGGCCTCGTAGAGCGTGCGGTCCACCCCGGCCAGCCCGGCGATGAAGATCATCATGTCGTACGGGGCGCCGCGCCAGATCCCGACCGCCATGACCGACCACAGCGAGCTGTCGGCGTCGTTGAGGAACTGCGACGGACCCGCGCCGAACCAGCTCAGGACGCTGTTCAGCGCGCCGTCCTCGCCGGGGTAGTAGAGGATGCGCCACACCTCGGCGACCACGGCCATCGCCACGACCGTCGGCAGGAACACTGCGGTCCGCACGAACCACAGGTGCCGCGCCGCGCCCTCCAGCAGCAGCGCGAGCAGCAGGCCGATGACGATCGAGCCGACGGTCTGCCCCACGGCCAGGACGACCGTTTGCTTGATGGCGGTGAGGAACACGGCGTCGGTGAGCACGCGGGCGTAGTTGTCCAGGCCGACCCACTCGTCACCCAGGTAGGGGCGGACGTCGTGGAAGCTCATTTGGATGCCGTGCGCCATCGGGATGAACTTGAACACCGTGAACAGCACCAGCGCGGGCGCCAGGAACAGCCACGCCACCGCGTGCCTGCGCAGCCTCCGCGCGCGCCGCGGTGACGGGGCAGGCCGCGTCGGGGTGGTGGCCGCGGGCGGCGCGACCGTCGTCACGGCGCGACCCCTGCCTGCGCAGTTCCTCGGTGAAGGTGGCGGCGAGCTTGTCCAGCTCGGCCTTGGTGTCGGACTGGCAGTTGGCGACGATCCCGTTGAGCGCCTCGGACGTGCTCTGGCGGAACGGCGTCCAGTCGGGGACGGTCGGGGCGTAGCGGCCCGCGTTCCGGTAGACCTCGTCGAAGACCTGCCAGCGGGCGTCGGTGCGGACCTCGCCGAGCTTGACGGTCGTGTTGACCGGGAGCCGCACGATGTTGCCCTCGGTGTCGCCCGCCATGCCGATCTCCTGGCCTTTCGCGGAGATCGCGAACTCGGCGAACTCGAGCTGACCGGCCTCGTTGCGCGAACCGGCCATCAGGTAGACGTTCTCGCCCTCGGCCAGCGCTGCCTGCTTCCCGTCCGGGCCGGGCGGGGCGGGGACGACCTCGTACTTGTCCTTGCCGAGGTTCTTGTCGAAGCGCGCCATGTTGTAGGGGCCGGTGAAGTAGATGCCGCCCTTGCCGGACTCGAACATCGGGTGCGCCTGCCGGGTCTCCATGGTCACCGCGCCGGGGACGACGGTGCGCGCCTCGCAGAACTGCGCCTTGAGCCAGTCGACGGCCTGCACCGACGCCGGGTCGGCGATGGCGGGGAGTAGCGGTTGTCGGCGCCGGTGAAGAAGTCGCCGCCGCCGGACCAGAGGAAGCTGGTGAAGTACCACGCGAGGTAGCCGCGCTTGGTCGTGCCGGGGATGACGTAGCCGTGCGTGTCGGCCTTGCCGTTGCCGTCCGGGTCCCGGCGGGTGAACGCCTCGGCCATCGCGTCCAATTCGGACCACGACTTCGGCAGCGGCAGGCCCAGCTTCTCCCGCCAGTCCTTGCGGATGAACAGCGCGAACGACTGCGCCGAGAACGGGACGGCGTGGTGGCGGCCGTCGGTGCCCTTGGCGGCGTCCCAGGACAGGTCGGTGAGCTGGTCGCCGCCCGCCACCGCTGCCCGGTCGACCTCGCGGACGAACCCCTGCCTGACCAGGGTGCCGAGCTGCGCGACGTCGTTGATGACGATGTCCGGGAGCTGCCTGCCCGCCGCGGCTTGCTGGAGCTTGGTCTCGAAGTCCTCGAAGATCGCGGTCACCGACGTCGGGATGCCGCTGGTCCTGGTGAACTCCGCCGCCAGCGCCTGCGCCGTCTTCTCCCCGGGCCCACCCGGCGGCTGCCGGAGCCAGATCAGCAGCGGTGCCTTCGCGTCCTGCTCGGGACGGGCGTCCGACCCGCACGCCGTCCCCCGATGCCCAGCGCCGCGACCACCGCGATCGCCCGCACCACGCGCCCTCTAAGCAACACGATACGCACTCCCGTCTACATATGTGGATGGCGTCCAAGGATGTGACAACGCGCGCAAAATGAAGGTAGCGACCGATATAGTGACGGTCAACACATCCTTGGATCGAAAACATGGAGCTGGAATGCCGCAGCCTGCCGACGTTTCGCCGGTCAAGTCCGCCCAGCGGACCGTGCGCATCCTGGAGGAACTGGCTGCGTCGCCGACCCGGCTGACGATCGCCGAACTGCACGAGCGGACGAACTACCCGCGGTCGAGCCTGCACGCGCTGATCCGCACGCTGCGCGAGCTGAAGTGGGTGGAGGCGGACGAGTCCGGCACCCGCTTCGGCGTCGGTCCGCACGCCCTGCTGTCCGGCACCGCGTACCTCGACCGCGACCCCGCGCTGCCCCACGCGCTCGAGGCCCTGGAGGACCTGCGCGCCGAGGTCGGCTACACCACGCACTACGCCCGGCGCGACGACGCGTACGTCCTCTACCTGGCCAGCCGCGAGTCCCGGGACTCCGCGCGCACGGTGTCCCGGGTCGGCAGGCGCTTGCCCGCGCACATCACCGCGCTGGGGCAGGCGCTGCTCGCGCAACTGACCCCCGCCGAGGTCGACAAGGTGCTGCCGGTCGAGCTGGTGCGCTACACCGCGGACACGATCACCCGCTTCCGCGACCTGCACACGGCTCTCGACGGCGTCCGCGAGCGCGGCTGGGTGTTCGAGCGCGGGCAGGGCACCGAGTCGATCGCCTGCGTCGCGGCCACCGTCGACTACCGCATCCCGGCGACCGACGCGATCAGCTGCTCGATGCCCGTCGACGTCAGCGACCGCGAAGTCCAGCGCGTGGCGAAGGCCGTCACCGCGTCGCGCAGCGCTTGGCGGCGACCCTCCGGCTGAACGGCATCCGCTGACACGTCGCTGTCTCCATATGTAGAGCCGTCCACATATGTGGACGGCGTACCGAATGCTGCACGTGGGTATTGACTGTAAGGTTTCCTAACAGTTAAGTGGAGTGTGACCCAAGCCACTTCTCGGAGGCCCCCGTGCCGCACCCCGCCACCGCCCGCCGGACGCTCGCCCTGGGCGTCGCCGCGTTGGTCGCCGCCGTCGGCGTGCCGATCGCGCTGACCGCGCACTCCCCGGACGCCGCCGCCGCGACGCCGCTCGACCTGTCCGCCGCCAACCGCCGGGCCCCGCTGCCCGGCCTGCCCGACTGGCGCAAAGCCGGCTACCGTGGCGGCGCCACCCTGCCCACCGACGCCGACCTCACCCCCGATGCCGCCTGCCGCACCACCCCGGAGGAACTCGCCGCCCTCGGCGTCCGCCCGGACGACGGCGCCGACGACTCCGCGGGCCTGCAAGCCGCCATCGACGCCGTCCGGCGGGACTGCTCGCCCACCGCGGGCTTCCAGCGGCTCAGCCTGATCACCCTGCCCGCGGGCGTGCTCGACGTGTCCCGCCAGCTCGGCGTCGACGCCGACTACCTGGTCATCCGCGGCGCGGGCCGGGAGGCGACCCGGATCGTCTTCCGCCCGGACGCGACGACCCGCTACGACGCCCTCACCCCGGACGGGTCGGACTGGGACGAGGACGGCATGACCCACGGCGCGGGCAAGGGCGGCTGGATCTGGCCCGGCCGCGGCCTGTTCCGCGTGCAGTCCCGCGCCGTCCACACCTCCTACGCCACCGACTATTCGTCCGCGCCCGCCAACCGCAAGGACCTGTTCGAGGGCACGGTCAACGTGCACTGGAAGGCGGGCCTGCAACTGCGCGCGACCGCAGGCGGCTTCGCGGCCCGCACCGGCGACCGCGTGGTCCCGCTGGCGAGCAGCGGATCGATGGCGGCGCTGCGCGTCGGCGGGCTGGTCAACATCAGGGCGGCGAACAGCACCGCGTTCTACGCCGAGCAGCAGGCGCTGCCGACCGAGCGCCCGCTGCTCAACCAGCACATGCGCCAGCAGATCTTCACCATCGCCGCCGTCGACACCTCGGCCAGGACCATCACCCTGGACAAGCCCCTGGAGTTCGACGTCCCGGTCTCGTCCACATCGGACGGCTCGCAACCCATCGACGGCACGGTCTACTACTCCAAGGCGTCGCCGATCGTCGACCCGGTCGTCGGCGTCGGCTTCGAGGACCTGTCGTTCACGCAGGCGATCCCCGGTCTCGACCCGGCGGGCGCGGTGCACAACTACGGCAACATGGCGCCCGACCAGCAGATGCACGGGATCGTCTTCAAGTGGGCGGCCGACTCGTGGGTGCGCCGCGTCAAGGCCGAGATGGCGGGCTCGCACCCGATCGTCACCGAGGAGGCGAAGAACCTCCAGATCGTCGACAACCACCTCGCCGGCTCGTGGAACAAGGGCAAGGGCGGCAACGGCTACCTGCGCGGCTCCCGCGTCTGGGACTCGTTGTACGCCGGGAACGTCTCGCGCGGCCTGCGGCACTTCACGTTCCAGTGGTCGGCGTCGGGCAACGTCGTGATCGGCAACGACTTCGACTCCGACCTCAACCTCCACGGCGGCTGGGAGCGGCACAACCTCTTCGAGCTGAACACCGTCCGCATCCCGTACGAGCACCGCTCGGGGAGCTGCTCGGCCAACTGCGGCGAGGAGGGCGGCGGCGGCCCGGACGCCTCCACCTGGTACCCGATCTGGTGGGGCGCGGGCAAGAAGGCCGTCAAGTGGTCCGGCTCGACCGGCCCCGCAACGTCTTCTTCAACAACGCCATGACCAAGCAGCGCACCGCGGGCGCCGCGTTCACCCCGTACTACGCCGACCGCACCCGCATCTACCAGTTCGGCTGGTCCGGCACCGCCTGGCGACACCTCGACACCGCGGGCACCCCCATCGCGGACTGGGCGCACAACGAGGACCGCGACTACACCGGCGGCCACGGCGTCGACGCCACCCGCACCGACCCCGGCACATCCCTCTTCCTCAAGACGACCCCCACCGCCCCGACCACGACGACCACCACGACAACGACCACCACGACCCAGCCGACCACCTCCACCACCACCACCACCACCAACCCGCCGACCACCCAAACCCGCTACGAGGCGGAGAACGCCGTCTGCGACGGCACCATCGACTCCAACCACGCGGGCTTCTCCGGCACCGGCTTCTGCAACACCACCAACGCCACCGGCTCCTACGTCGAGTGGACGGTCACGGTCCCCGCGGCGGGCTCGTACACCCTCGCCTTCCGCTACGCCAACGGCTCCACCTCCGGCAGGCGCGCCGACGTCCGGATCGGCGGCACCGCCACCGCCCAGCTCGACTTCCCGCCGACCGGCGCCTGGACCCAGTGGTCGACCGCCACCACGACCGCGACCCTGCCCGCGGGCACGTCCCGCATCCGGGTCGCGGCCCTCACCAGCGGCGGCACCGCGAACCTCGACCGGCTCGACCTCAGCGGCGGCGGCACGTCCACCATCGTCGACGTCTCCACCGCCGCCCAGCTGGAAGCCGCCCTCGCGAACGCCGCGCCCGGCCAGACGATCCGCTTGGCGTCCGGCACCTACCGGGGCCGCTTCACCACCCAGCGCGCGGGCACGGCGTCAGCCCCCATCACGCTGACCGGCCCGCGCGACGCCGTGCTCGTCAACGACGGCCCGTCCGGAACCGCGCCGTCCTGCCCGGCCCCCACCGCGGGCTGGGACTCCGGCTACGGCCTGTGGCTGTTCAACGCCCCGCACTGGCGGCTCACCGGCTTCACCGTCGCCGAGTCGAAGAAGGGCGTGGTGCTGGACAACTCCCAGCACGTGGTCATCGATTCCCTGCACGTCCACCACATCGACGAGGAAGGCGTCCACTTCCGACGCTCCTCCGCCGACGGCGTGCTGCGCAACTCCCGCATCGACAACGTCGGCCTGGTCCAGCCCGGCTACGGCGAGGGCGTCTACCTCGGCTCCGCCAACTCCAACTGGAGCTGCCACGGCAACAGCGGCGGCATCGACCGCTCCGACCGCGTGCACGTCACTGGGAACCACATCGGTCCGAACGTCGCCGCCGAGCACGTCGACGTCAAGGAAGGCACCCGCGACGGCGTCATCCGCGGCAACACCTTCGACGGCCGCGGCCTCTCCGGCCAGAACTCCGCCGACTCGTGGATCGACGTCAAGGGCGACGGCTACCTCCTGGAGTCCAACCGCGGCACGTTCACCCCGCCGGGCACCTTCGCCAACGGCTACGAGACCCACAACCCGCTGACCTACGGCTGCGGGAACGTCTGGCGCTCCAACACCTCCGACCTCGGCGGCGTCGGCGGCTACGCCGTCTACATCTCCTCCCGCACCAAGTGCGAGCACGCCCCCAACGTCGTCCACTCCTCCAACACCGTGACGAACGCCCGGACGGGCCTGACCAACATCCCGGTCACGCCCTGATGAGCCCCGGCCGCCGGTCCACCCGGGGACCGGCGGCCGGGCCGTCACGCCACCAGTTCCGCCAAGGTCGCAGCTTCCCGGGCGAGCACCGCGGGGTCGTCGTCGGGGACGAACTCCAGCAGGGCGTCCACGTCCTTCCCGCCGGTCACCGCGAACACCTCCCGCCACAGCGCGGCCCGCGCCGACAGCGGCAGGCGCTCCTTGCCGGGCCACCAGGAGAACACGTGCAACCCGGAAACCCTGGGCAGCAACGCCTCCAGCCCTGCGACGGCCTCGCCGTCCGGGACGTCGAGCGGCGGCTGCCAGTACGTGCTGACGTTCGGCTCGTCGACCGCGTCCAGCAGGCGCAGGGTCGACGCGGGGGAGTCGGTCAGCGTCCCGTGGTGGAACTCGAACGCCACCTCGACCCCGCGCTCGCGCGCCATCCGCGCCGCCGCCCGGGTCCGCTCGACGACCTCCCGCACGTCGTCGGCGTCGGCGTCCGCCGACCCCTTCACCCCCGCCCACACCCGCACCCGCGGAGCACCCAACGCGACCGCCGCCTCGAGCACCGGCCCGAACTCGTCCCCCGGCCCCGCCCGGAAATACGACCCCAACGACGCCACCGCGACACCCCGCGCCGCACACCGCTCCCGCAGCCCGACAACGGCATCGAGGTCCGCTGGCGGCGCATGCACATCCGCACCCCACTCCACCGTCGCCAGACCCGTGTCGGCCACCAGGTCCACCACCCGGCCGGCCGCCAGCCGGCGGAATGACACCGAACACAAGCCTGTACGGATCACACATACATGGTAGGCGTCCACATATGTGGACGCCTTCCGGGTAAGAGATGGCCCCCGGCGGGCTGCCGGGGGCCATCCCGAGGGGTCTACCGGAACGGGTACTGCGTCTGGACGTTCAGCTCGGTCATCTTGACGCCGCGCGCCGCGTTGGTGCGCGGGTCGTCGATCTCCAGGACGTCGAAGCCCTTGCCGAGGTCGGACGAGTAGATGTAGCCGTTGTAGTAGTACGCCGACCACGACCCGCCGCCGGTGGCCGGGTTGGCCGCCGGGCCGCGCTCGAAGAAGCCGATCTCCTTCGGGTTGCGCGAGTCGGTGAAGTCGATGATCTGGACGCCGCCCATGTACCAGGACTGGACGAAGATGTCGCGGCCCTTCACCGGGATCAGCGACCCGTTGTGGGCGACGCAGTTCTCCGACGAGGTCTGGTGCCGGTCGATCTTGTACAGGCTGCGGAACTCCAGCAGCCTGCTGTCACCGCGGCCGGTGATGTCGTAGATCGCGTTCGCGCCGCGGGTCGGGCCGATCTGCGGGTTGCAGGTCGCGGCGCCGCCGCCGCCCAGCTCGTCGGTGAACAGGACCTTGGTGCCCTCGTTGTTGAACGTCGCCGAGTGCCAGAACGCGAAGTGCTCGTCGTCCTGCACGCGGTTGATCACGCGGGGGCGCTCGCGGTCGGAGATGTCCATCAGGATGCCGTCACCCATGCACGCGCCCGCCGCGAGGTTCTTCGACGGGAACACGGTGATGTCGTGGCAGCCGCTGGTGGCGCGGACGTAGCCGGTCTCGACGGTGCCGTCCTTGCCGGGGTTGCCGCCGTCCGGGAACAGGTTCGGCGTGGCCACCAGCTGCGCGGACGCCGGGTTCGCCAGCGGGATCTTCACGATGGAGATCGCGTCGTGCGGCGGGAGGCAACCGAGGATGTTGGTCGCGGGCCCGTAGGACGAGACGTAGACGTAGAGGTTGCCGCCCTTGCGGTCCGGCACCGCCGTGTGGGTGTGCGAGCCGCAGGCGGTCTCGACCGCGGCGACGTAGCGCGGGTTGCGCTTGTCGCTGATGTCGAAGACCTTGATCCCCTCCCAGTACTCCTTCGTCCCGTCGTTCTGGGAGGTGGAGGAGCAGGAGTCGTCGCTGCGGCGGGCGTCGGTCGACAGCACGACGATGTTGCCGTTGACGGTCACGTCGTTCTGCGCGCCCGGGCAGAGCACCTGGCTCAGGATCTTCGGCTGGCGTGGGTTCGCGATGTCGTAGATCGTGAAGCCGGAGTAGTTGCCGACGATCGCGTAGGTGTCCTGGAACGCGATGTCGGTCCCGGTGCCGGTGAGCGGCGCGGTCGCCGGGATGTTCGCTACATGCTTGACGTTCGGGCTCGTGACGATCTCGTCCGGGCCCGGGAACTCGCTCTGCGCGGTCGCGGAGGTGGTCCCCAGCATCGTGGCCGCGGTGGCGAGCACCGCTCCCATGATCGCAACTGGTGTTCGGCGTCGCCGGTCGCGTCGGGATGAAGACACGCTGCACACCCCTCTCGGTTTGGGTGCCCGCAGTATCGTCGTAGTTAGCAGTTCAAACCAGCCTCACCTTTCGGTCGCATTTACCAGTTGAACGGTTGATACCGCTCGCGCGGGCGACGGGGTACGGTCTGGCGCGGTTCTGCATCGGCGCAGTTGGGAGGGCGTGTGCGGGCTTTGCTGGTCGCAGCGGCGGGAATAGCGGTGGCGTTCGGAGCAGTCGGCTGCTCCGAAGAGGCCCCGCCGTCGGACCACACGATCGTGCAGCCCGGCAAACCCGGCGAGCAGAACAAGACGCTCTCGCCGGAGGAGGCCGAGTCCGCCGTCCCGAAGGTCAAGCCGAACGACGCCGACATCGCCTACGTGCGCGGAATGATCGTCCACCACCAGCAGGCGCTCGACATGACCGCCCTGGCCCCCGAGCGCGCGGCCAACACCCAGCTCAAGGGCCTCGCCGACCGAATCTCCGACGTCCAGGGCCCGGAGATCGGCATGATGAACCGCTGGCTCACCGGCCACGACCTGCCCGCGGTCAACCCCACCGACGCGCACGCGCACGCCGCGATGCCCGGTATGGCGACCGCCGAGGAGATGGCCGCGCTCGCCGCCGCGTCCGGCCCCGCGTTCGACCGGCTGTTCATCGACCTGATGATCCGCCACCACGAGGGCGCCATCCGGATGGCCACCGACGTCAAGACCAAGGGCATCGACGTCCAGGTTCAGGAAATGGCCGACGACGTCGTCGCGGAGCAGGGCGACGAGATCGCCCGCCTGGAGGGCATGCGGTAAACCGGGCGGCGTCGCCGCGGGCGGTCTCGATAGCATCCCCCTGTTCAGCTCGTCCCGAGTCGACAGGAGCAGTCGTGTCCCAGCCGCAGCCCGTGCCCGCCGTCCCCACGAGCGTGGTGGTGCGCGCGGGGACTACCGCGGGCGCCGCCGTCCGCGAGGCCGGACTGCCCGGCAAGGGACCCGACGCCGTGGTCGTCGTCCGCGACGCCGAGGGCAGGCTGCGCGACCTGTCGTGGGCGCCGGACGCCGACGTCGAGGTCGAGCCGGTCGGCGCGGACACCGACGACGGCCGCGCGGTCATCCGGCACTCGTGCGCGCACGTGCTCGCCCAGGCCGTGCAGCAGCAGTTCCCGGACGCCAAGCTCGGCATCGGCCCGCCGGTCAAGGACGGGTTCTACTACGACTTCGCCGTCGACAAGCCGTTCACGCCCGAGGACCTGCAGGCGCTGGAGAAGCGCATGAAGCAGATCATCAAGGGGGCGCAGCGGTTCTCCCGCCGCGTGGTCGAGTCCGTCGACGCCGCGAAGGCCGAGCTGGCCGCCGAGCCGTTCAAGCTCGAACTGGTCGACATCAAGAGCGACGTCGACACCAGCGAGGTCATGGAGGTCGGCGGCGGCGAGCTGACCATCTACGACAACCTCGACCCGCGCTCCGGCGAGACCGTGTGGGGCGACCTCTGCCGCGGCCCGCACGTGCCCACCACCAAGCACATCCCGGCGTTCAAGCTGATGCGCGTCGCCGCGGCGTACTGGCGCGGGAACGAGAAGAACCCGCAGCTCCAGCGCATCTACGGCACCGCGTGGGAGTCCCAGGAGGCGCTCGACCGCCACCTGGAGCTGATCGCCGAGGCCGAGCGCCGCGACCACCGCAGGCTGGGCGTCGAGCTGGACCTGTTCAGCTTCCCCGACGAGATCGGCTCCGGCCTCGCCGTCTTCCACCCGAAGGGCGGCATCGTCCGGCGGGTCATGGAGGACTACCGCGCCGCAGGCACGAGGAAGAGGGCTACGAGTTCGTCTACTCGCCGCACATCACCAAGGGCGCGCTGTTCGAGACCTCCGGGCACCTCGACTGGTACCGCGACGGCATGTACCCGGCGATGCACCTCGACGCCGAGCACAACGCCGACGGCACCGTCCGCAAGCCCGGGCAGGACTACTACCTCAAGCCGATGAACTGCCCGTTCCACGACCTGATCTTCCGCTCGCGCGGCCGGTCGTACCGCGAGCTGCCGCTGCGCATGTTCGAGTTCGGGTCGGTCTACCGGTACGAGAAGTCCGGCGTGATCCACGGCCTGACCCGCGTGCGCGGCATGACGCAGGACGACGCGCACATCTTCTGCACCCCCGACCAGGTGCAGGACGAGCTGAAGTCGCTGCTGTCGTTCGTGCTGGGCCTGCTGCGCGACTACGGCCTCGACGACTTCTACCTGGAGCTGTCGACCCGCAACGAGGAGAAGTACGTCGGCTCCGACGAGGTGTGGGAGAAGGCGACCGAGGCGCTGCGCGTCGCGGCCGAGGACTCCGGCCTCGAGCTGGTCCCGGACCCGGGCGGCGCGGCGTTCTACGGCCCCAAGATCTCCGTGCAGGCCAAGGACGCCCTGGGCCGGACCTGGCAGATGTCCACCATCCAGGTGGACTTCAACCTGCCCGAGCGGTTCGAGCTGGAGTACACCGCGCCCGGCGGCGACCGCGTCCGCCCGGTGATGATCCACCGCGCGCTGTTCGGCTCGATCGAGCGGTTCTTCGGCGTGCTCACCGAGCACTACGCGGGCGCGTTCCCGGCGTGGCTGGCGCCCGTGCAGGTGATGGGCATCCCGGTCGCCGACGAGCACGTCGAGCACCTGCTGGGCGTGGCGAAGGCGCTCAAGGCGCGCGGCCTGCGGGTCGAGGTCGACACCTCCGACGAGCGCATGCAGAAGAAGATCCGCAACCACACCCTGCAGAAGGTCCCGTTCCTGCTGCTCGCGGGCGGCAAGGACGTCGAGGCGAACGCGGTGTCGTTCCGGTTCCGCGACGGCACGCAGATCAACGGCGTCCCCGTCGACCAGGCGATCGCCGCGGTCGAGGCGTGGGTCGCCCGGCGCGACAACAGCTCGCCGACCGCGGAGTCCTTCTCGGTCTAGTCGAGGGAGGACCAGGCGTCGGCGAGCAGCGCCCGGGTCTCGCCGAGCAATTGCGGCAGGACCTTGGTGTGGCCGATGACGGGCATGAAGTTGGCGTCGCCGCCCCACCGCGGCACCAGGTGCTGGTGCAGGTGGGCGGCGATGCCCGCGCCCGCGATCACGCCCTGGTTCATGCCGATGTTGAACCCGTGCGGCGCGGCGACCTTGCGGGCCACCCGCATCGCCCGCCGCGTCTGCTCGGCGAGCTCGACGGTCTCCTCCGGGGTCAGGTCGGTGTAGTCCGCGACGTGGCGGAACGGCACGACCATGAGGTGGCCCGGGTTGTACGGGTAGAGGTTGAGCACCACGTAGCACAGCTCGCCGCGCGCGACGATCAGCGCGTCGGGGTCGTCCAGGTCCACGAGCGTGCAGAACGGGCACAGCTCGCGGTCGTCCCCGACGGGCTTGTTCTCGCCCCGGATGTAGGCCATGCGGTGCGGCGTCCACAACCGCTGCAGGGCGTCGGGGATGCCGACCCCTTCCTGGGCGACGAGCTCTGGGTCCACGAGCCGATCCTAGTGCGGGGCGGGTCGGCTGCCCGGCTCCCGCGTTGCGCGGCCCACGGATGGAGCATGAACCTGGCACGCTTGGGGCGGGTGGCCTGGCATTAGGCTGCCCCAGCCGTTGTTCGTCTCCGCCGGTAAGGCCACATGCTGAACATCTTCGCCAGAGCCTCCGTGTCCCGGGTGACCGATCCCGTCGGGGGTGGCTGGTCCGCGCCGGGCTCACGCCGAACGCCGTCACGCTGTTCGGCACCCTCGGCGCCGTCGCAGGGTCGCTGTGGCTGTTCCCGACCGGGCAGCTGCTCGCGGGCACGTTCGTCGTGTGGGGCTTCGCCATGTTCGACCTGCTCGACGGCGCGATGGCCCGTGCCCAGGGCGGCGGCACCCGCTACGGCGCGGTGCTCGACGCGACGTGCGACCGCATCGCCGACGGGGCGCTGTTCAGCGGGATCGCGTGGTACGTGTTCTTCGTCGCGGGCGACCGCGTGCTCGCCGCGGCCTGCCTGGTGTGCCTGGTGTCCGCGCAGGTCATCTCGTACGTCAAGGCCCGCGCCGAGGCGAGCGGCCTGTCCGCCGACGGCGGCCTGGTCGAGCGGGCGGAGCGGCTCATCACCACGCTGGTGGGGACCGGCCTGACCGGTCTGGGCGTGCCGTACGCCCTGCACGTGGCCCTGGTCGCGCTGGCGGTCGGGTCGGTGGTGACGGTGGCGCAGCGCCTGGTCGCGGTGCGCCGGAGCGCTGAGGAGGCGGCATGACCCCGGGGAGCGCCTGGCCGATGCCGGGTACGCGGCCGGCTGGCGGCTGGTCCGGTCGGTCCCGGAGCCGGTCGCGGCGCGGGTGTTCCGCGCGGGCGCCGACCTCGCGGCCCGTCGCGGCGGCCCCGGCGCCCAGCGCCTGCGCCGCAACTTGTCCCGCGTCGTGCCGCACGCGAGCCCGCGGAGCTGGACGAGTTGGTCCGCGCCGGACTGCGGTCCTACGCGCGGTACTGGATGGAGGCGTTCCGCCTGCCGTCGATGGACCTGGAGGCCGTCCACCGCAAGGTCGCCGGGACCGTGATCGGCGCCGAGAACGTCGAGAAGGCCCTCGCCGAGGGCCGCGGGGTGGTGTTCGCGCTCAGCCACTCCGGCAACTGGGACGCCGTGGGGGTCTGGCTGGCCCGCGAGCACGGCCGCTTCACGACGGTGGCCGAGCGCCTGAAACCGGAGTCGCTGTACGACCGGTTCGTCGCCTACCGCGAGTCCCTGGGCTTCGAGGTCATCCCCGCCACCGGCGGCGACCGCAACCCGGCCGTGGTCCTGGCCGAGCGGCTGCGCGAGAACAAGATGGTCTGCCTGGTCGCCGATCGCGACCTCACCCCGAGCGGCAGGCGGGTGACGTTCTTCGGCGCCGAGGCCAAGATGCCCGCGGGCCCCGCCTACCTGGCGGCGCGGACCGGCGCGGCGCTGATCCCCGTGGGCTGCTGGTTCACCGAGGACGGTTGGGGCCTGCGGTTCCAGCCGCCCATCGAGGTCGGCGGCGTCCGCCAGGTCGACGCCGCCACCCAAGCGCTCGCCGACGCGCTGGCCGCCGAGATCGCCGAGCACCCCCAGGACTGGCACATGCTGCAGAACCTGTGGCTCGAGGACCTGACGTGACCCTCCGCGTCGGCATCGTCTGCCCGTACTCCTTCGACGTCCCCGGCGGCGTGCAGGCGCACGTAGTGGACCTGGCCAGGGCGCTGCGCGGCCTCGGTCACTCGGTCGAGGTGCTGGCCCCCGCCGACGACGACACCCCGGTCCCGGACTTCGTCCAGCCCGCGGGCCGCGCCCTGGGCATCCCGTACAACGGGTCGGTGGCGCGGCTGTCGTTCGGCCCGGTGTCGTTCGCCCGGGTGCGCCGCTGGATCCACGAGCACGACTTCGACGTGCTGCACCTGCACGAGCCGACCGCCCCCAGCCTGTCGATGCTGGCCCTGATGGTGGCCGACGGCCCGATCGTCGCCACCTTCCACACCTCGACGCCGCGGTCGCGGACGCTGAGCGCGTTCCAACTGGTGCTCCAGCCGTTCCTGGAGAAGATCACCGCGCGGATCGCGGTGTCGGCGCTGGCGCGCCGGGTCCAGGTGGAGCACCTCGGCGGCGACGCGGTGGAGATCCCGAACGGCGTCGACGTGGCGTTCTTCCGCGACGCCGCCCCCTGCCCGACCTGGAGCGCGGCCGCACGGTCGGCTTCGTCGGCCGCTACGACGAGCCCCGCAAGGGCATGCCCGTCCTCCTCGACGCCCTGCGCCCCTGGCCCGTGAACTCCCCGACCTGCGCCTGGTCGTCGTCGGCCGGGGCGACGCCGACGACCTCCGCCGCGCCTGCCCGGTCGACCTGCACCTGCTCGGCCAGGTCGACGACGCCGAGAAGGCGTCGATGCTCCGCAGCGTCGACGTCTACTGCGCCCCCAACACCGGCGGCGAGAGCTTCGGCATCATCCTCACCGAGGCCATGGCCGCGGGCACCGCCGTCGTTGCGAGCGACCTCGACGCCTTCCGCCGCGTCCTCGACGACGGCAAGGCGGGCGTCCTCACCCCGGTCGGCGACGCCGCCGCCCTCACCGCGACCCTGCGTTCGGTCCTCACCGACCCGGCGCGCCGCTCCGAGATCGCCGCCGAGGGCCACCGCCGCGTCGCGACCTACGACTGGTCGGTCGTCGCGGCCCAGGTGCTCCGCGTCTACGAGCAGGCCGTCGCCGCCTGCCCCCGCCCGGTGGGGGAGGCCACGTGACCTGGTGGATCGTCGCCCTCGTGGCGGTGCTGATCCTGGGCGGCGTCTACCTCGTCGGCACCGCCAACCGCCTCGACCGCCTCCACGTCCGCACCGACGCCGCCTGGGCCGCCCTCGACGCCACCCTCGCCCGCCGCGCTGTGGTCGCCCGCGCTGTCGCAGGCGTCCTGGGCGTGGTTGACCTCCGCGCCGTCGCCGAGCGCGCCGAAACCGCCCCCGCGTCAGCCGCGAGGACGCCGAGAACGCCCTGACGGCAGCCCTGTCCGAAGTGGACCGAACCGTCCTCCCCAAAGCCCTCGCCGACGAACTGGCCGACGCCGAATACCGCCTGGTGATCGCCAGACGCGTCTACGGCGACGCCGTCCGCGACACCCTCGTCCAACGCCGCCGCCGGGTGGTCCGCTGGTTCAAACTCGCGGGCGGCGCCCCGCGCCCCGACTACTTCGAGATCGCGGAGCCCGAGCCCCAGGCGGCCTGACGCTCAGGTCACCTGGGCGGCCAAAGCGGCGGGCATCGGGTCGAAGCGGGCGAACTCGCGGGTGAAGGTGGCGGAGCCGGAGGTCAGGGAGCGCAGGTCGATGAGGTAGCGGACGAGGTTGGTGGCGGGGACCTCGGCGGAGACGAGCGTGTAGCCGGTGCCCTCCGACTCGGTGCCGAGGACGCGGCCGCGGCGGGCGGAGAGGTCGCCCAGGACGGTGCCCAGGTGTTCGTCGGGGAGGCGGATGGTGACCGAGTCGATCGGTTCCAGGAGGTTGATCGACGTCTTCGCGGCGGCGTCCTTCAGAGCCAGGGAGCCTGCTGTCTGGAAGGCGGCGTCGCTGGAGTCGACGCTGTGGGCCTTGCCGTCGACGAGGGTGACGCGGATGTCGACCATCGGGTTGCCGGTGGCGACGCCGCGGGCGAGTTGGGCGCGGACGCCCTTCTCGACGCTGGGGATGAACTGGTGGGGGACCGCGCCGCCGACGACGCGGTCGAGGAACTCGAAGCCGGAGCCGGTGGGCAGGGGCTCGACCTCGATGTCGCACACCGCGTACTGGCCGTGGCCGCCGGACTGCTTCACGTGCCTGCCGTGGCCGCGGGCCGGGCCTGCGAAGGTCTCCGCATCGACACCTTCACCGTCTCGGTGTCGATCTCGGCGCCGCCCGCGCGCAGCCTGGCCAGGACGACGTCGGCGTGGGCCTCGCCCATGCACCACAGGACCAGCTGGTGGGTCTCGGGGTTGCGCTCCATCCGCAGCGTCGGGTCGCCCGCGACCAGCCGGGCGAGGTTGCGGGCCAGGGCGTCCTCGTCGCTGCGGGTCCGGGCGACGACCGCGACCGGGAGCAGGGGCTCGGGCATGGTCCAGGGCGCCATCAGCAGCGGGTCCTCGGGCGCGGAGAGCGTGTCGCCGGTCTCGGCCGAGCCGACCTTCGTCAGCGCGCACACGTCACCGGCGATGCAATAAGGGACCTCGCGCAGCGAGGCCCCAGGGAGAGTAGATGTGCGCGACGCGCTCGTCGGCGTCGTGGTCCTCGTGACCCCGGTCGGCGAGTCCGTGCCCGGAGACGTGGACCTGCCGCTCCGGGCGCAGCGTCCCGGAGAACACCCTGACCAGCGACACCCGGCCGACGTACGAGTCCACCGCGGTGCGCACCACCTCAGCGGCCAGCGGCCCGCGCGGGTCCGGGACGATCGCGGCGTGCGGGTGGCCCTGCGGGTCGGTCACGGCGGGCAGCGGGTGCTCCAGCGGCGACGGGAAGCCGCGGGTCAGGATCTCCAGCAGTTCGCTCAGACCCACGCCGGTGGCCGAGCAGACCGGGATGACCGGGTGGAACGACCCGCGCGCGACCGCGGTCTCCAGGTCGGCGATCACGGTGTCCTCGTCGATCTCCTCGCCGCCGAGGTAGCGGTCCATCAAGGACTCGTCCTCGCTCTCGGCGATGATCCCCTCCAGCAACTCCCCGCGGGCCTCGGCGATCGCGTCGCGACCGGCCTCGTCGAGTTCGGTGACCGACAGCTCGCCGCCCGCGTGGTCGAAGCGGCGCTGCGTGATCAGGCTGTCCAAGGTGGAATCACCGACCGGCAGGTACAGCGGGAGGACGTTCGACCCGAACGCCTCGCGGCAGGCGGCCAACTCGGCGTGGAAGTCCGCGCGCGGGTGGTCGAGCCGGGCGACGACGAGCGCGCGCGGCATCCCGACCTCCGCGCACTCCCGCCACAGGGCCACGGTCGCCGGGTCGACGCCCTCGGCGGCGCAGACGACGAACAGGGCGGCGTCCGCGGCGCGCAGCCCCGCCCGCAGCTCCCCGACGAAGTCGGCGTAGCCGGGGTGTCGATCAGGTTGACCTTGAAGCCCTCGTGCATGAGCGGGGCCACCGCGAGCCCCACCGACCGCTGCTGGCGCTGCGCCGCCGGGTCGTGGTCGCAGACCGTGGTCCCCTCGGTGACCGTGCCCGCCCGCGACAGCACGCCCGTCGCCGCCAGCAGCGCCTCGGCGAGCGTCGTCTTCCCCGAGCCGGACGGCCCGACCAGGGCCACGTTCCGGATGCGCGCCGGGTCGTCCACCGCCACGGTGGACTCGGCATGACCGTTGTCGGAGTGCTTGCTTCCCATCTCCCGCACCTCCCGCTAGCCCCGCCTTGTGTCCGATCTCACATCTTGTCACCGCTGGTGACCGGCGCGCTGCCCCCGCGCGCGAAGTGGCCTGCCGAGATAGCTCCGGATTGGCACCGTTCAGCGGTCCACCTCGCACGTACGCTGTGGTCAGCGGCTTCTGCTGAGCCGCTTCACCCCAAGTCGAAAGGCGAACCGTGTCCGACGCACAGACCTCGAACCCCCAGCCCGAGACCGGCACCAGCCGGGTCAAGCGGGGCATGGCGGAGCAGCTCAAGGGCGGCGTGATCATGGACGTCGTCGACGCGACCCAGGCCAAGATCGCCGAGGACGCGGGCGCCGTCGCGGTCATGGCGCTGGAGCGGGTCCCCGCCGACATCCGCGCGCAGGGCGGCGTGGCCCGGATGAGCGACCCGGACCTGATCCAGGGGATCATCGAGGCCGTCACCATCCCGGTGATGGCCAAGGCCCGGATCGGCCACTTCGTCGAGGCGCAGGTCCTGCAGTCCCTCGGCGTGGACTACATCGACGAGTCCGAGGTCCTCACCCCCGCCGACTACGCCAACCACATCGACAAGTGGGCGTTCACCGTCCCCTTCGTCTGCGGCGCCACCAACCTCGGCGAGGCCCTGCGCCGCATCACCGAGGGCGCGGCGATGATCCGCTCCAAGGGCGAGGCAGGCACCGGCGACGTCTCCAACGCCACCACCCACATGCGCAAGATCCGGGGCGAGATCAAGCGCCTCACCTCGCTGCCCGAGGACGAGCTGTACGTCGCGGCCAAGGAGCTGCAGGCCCCGTACGAGCTGGTCAAGGAGGTGGCGCGCACCGGCAAGCTGCCGGTCGTGCTGTTCACCGCGGGCGGCATCGCCACCCCGGCCGACGCCGCGATGATGATGCAGCTCGGCGCCGAGGGCGTGTTCGTCGGCTCCGGCATCTTCAAGTCGGGCGACCCGGCCAAGCGCGCCGACGCCATCGTCAAGGCCACCACGTTCTTCGACGACCCGGACATGATCGCCAAGGTCTCCGCGGCCTGGGCGAGGCCATGGTCGGCATCAACGTCGAGGACGTCCCGGAGCCCCACCGCCTCGCCGAGCGCGGCTGGTAATCCGGACGCCCGACCCCCGCCGCCTGCTTGCCCGGGTGGCGGGGCGCCGCACTCTCAGATGATGTGAACATATGATCACATCATCTGACCGGCCGCTCCACGTGCTTTTCGGATGATGCGATCATCTCGTTCGCAAGTCGGATGATGGCATCATCTGAAACGCGGGGAAGAGTCGGATGATGACATCATCTGGAATCGGCCTGGTGGGTCAGTTCGCATGATGTGATCATCTGGGCGCGGGGCGCGGGGCGCGGGGCGCGGGGCGCGGGGCGCGGGGCGCGGGGCGCGGGGCGCGGGGCGCGGGGCGCGGGGCGCGGGGTGTCGGGCTGGAGAGGCGCGGGTGCGTCAGACGTGCTCGGAGACCAGGCACGCGGTCGTTCCCGGTTCCAGGGCCTCGAAGACGTGCGGGATGTCGCCGGGGTAGGCGATGTAGTCGCCTGGGCCCAGTTCGACGGGTTCGTCGGTGGGGCCCAGGAGGGCTCGGCCCGTGGCTACCACCACGTGCTCGACGACGCCGGGGAAGTGGGGGTCGGAGTCGCGCCTGCTGCCCGGTTCCGCGGTGATCAGGTACAGGTCGCGGCGGGCGTTGGGTGGGCAGGAGGCCAGCAGGGTCGCGGCGTAGTCGGCGCGTTCGGAGTAGACGATCGGGCCCTCGCCGCGGCGGACGACCTGGACTTGGGGCGCGGCGGCTCGACCAGGCGGGAGAACGGGACGCCTAGGGCGACGCTCAGGGCCCACAGGGTCTCGACGCTCGGGTTGCCGGTCGCGGACTCGAGTTGGGACAGGGTCGACTTGGCGATGCCCGCGCGCTTGGCGGCCTCGCTGAGCGACAGGCCCGCCCGTTCGCGTTCGCGGCGCAGGGAGCGGGCGATGACGTCGAGGGCGCGCCGCGCTGGTCCATCGGACTCCCGTTCGGTGGGACGGAATGGTCGTTCGGCTTGACGAACGACCGGGTCACTGTTCATCGTAGGACACTATGCGTTCGATCTGGCGAACACTCGATGCCGAGCTGTGGCGCGGCGTGCTGGCCATCGCCGCCGCGGCGGCGGTGAACGGCGCGTCCTTCGGCGCCATCTCCGTGGCCTCCGGCCTGGCCGTCTGGGTCCCCGTGGCCATGTCGGTCCTGATCTTCGCGGGCGGGTCGCAGTACCTGGCCGTCGGCGTGACCGCGGCGGGCGGCAGCCCCGTCGCCGCCGTGCTCGGCGGTCTGGTGCTCAACGCCCGCCACCTGCCGTTCGGCCTGGCCGTCGGCGAACTCGTCGGCCGCGGACCGGCGGCCCGCCTGTTGGGCAGCCACCTGCTCATCGACGAGTCCGTCGCGTTCGCCATGGCCCAGCGCGACGCCGTCCGCGCCCGTGCCGCCTACTGGGCGTGCGGCGCGACGCTGTTCGTCGCCTGGAACGTCGGCGTACTCGGCGGCGCGCTCGCCGGTCAGCTCGTGGGCGACGCGGAAGCGCTCGGCCTGGACGCGGTGTTCCCGCGGCGATGCTGGCGCTGGTGCTGCCCGCGCTCAAGGACCCGAAAGCCCGGGTGCCCGCACTGCTCGGGGCGGCCGTCGCGCTGGCCGCGACGCCGTTCCTGCCCACGGGCGTGCCGATCCTGCTCGCCCTGTTCGGGCTGCTGGCGGTGCCGCGCGCCGAGGAGAAGGTCGAGGTCCCGTCATGACCCTCATCCCCATCCTCATCCTCGCCGCGGGCACCTTCGCCTTCCGCTTCGGCGGGGTGCTGCTGCGGGACCGCGTCACGTTCTCCGACCGGGCCAAGTCGCTGCTGTCGACGTCGGCCGTCGTGCTGCTGGTCGCGCTCGTCGCGACCTCCGCCCTGGCGAAGGGGCAGGACTTCGCGGGGTGGGCGCTGCCCGCGGGGTGTTCGTCGGCGGCGTGCTCGCCTGGCGCAAAGCGCCGTTCGTGGTGGTCGTCGTGGCCGCCGCGCTGACCACCGCCCTGCTGCGTCTGGCAGGGTTGGCGTAGAGGAGGAAGAAGAACGTGTCCACCGACCGTCCGCTGATCGGCGTGCTCGCCCTGCAGGGCGACGTGCGCGAGCACCTCGCCGCGCTCGGCGCGGCCGGGGCCGACGCGATCACCGTCCGCCGCGCCGGGGAACTGGCCCGCGTCGACGGGCTCGTGCTGCCCGGCGGGGAGTCCACCACGATCTCCCGGCTGCTCGCCGCCTTCGACCTCCTCGAGCCGCTGCGCGCCAGGGTCGCGGGCGGCATGCCCGTCTACGGGTCCTGCGCGGGCATGATCCTGCTCGCCGAGAAGATCATCGGCGGGCGGTCCGACCAGCACCAGGTCGGCGGGATCGACGCGGTCGTGCGGCGCAACGCGTTCGGCAGGCAGGTCGACTCCTTCGAGGCCGACCTGGACTTCGCCGGGCTCGACGGCGGGCCCGTGCACGCGGTCTTCATCCGCGCGCCGTGGGTCGAATCCGCCTCCGCCTCGGTCGAGGTCCTGGCCAGGGTCCCCGACACCCCGGGGGCCGGGGAGGCCGGCGGTAGGATCGTCGCCGTTCGCCAGGGCCGGGTGCTGGCGACCGCCTTCCACCCGGAGCTGACCGGCGACCACCGCGTGCACCGCCTGTTCGCGGATATGGTCCGCGAAAGCCTGAACTGACCCGACGGAGGAGAGATGAGCGGCCACTCAAAGTGGGCGACGACCAAGCACAAGAAGGCCGCCCTCGACGCCAAGCGTGGCAAGCTCTTCGCGAAGCTGATCAAGAACATCGAGGTCGCCGCCCGCACCGGCGGCGGTGACCCCGAGGGCAACCCCACCCTCTACGACGCCATCCAGAAGGCGAAGAAGAGCTCGGTCCCGAACGACAACATCGAGCGCGCCCGCAAGCGCGGCGGCGGCGAGGAAGCGGGCGGCGCCGACTGGCAGACGATCATGTACGAGGGCTACGGCCCCAACGGCGTCGCCGTGCTGATCGAGTGCCTGACCGACAACCGCAACCGCGCCGCCACCGAGGTCCGCACCGCGATGACCCGCAACGGCGGCTCGATGGCCGACCCGGGCTCGGTCGCGTACATGTTCAACCGCAAGGGCGTCGTCATCGTCCCCAAGGGGAGCCTGTCCGAGGACGACGTCCTCATGGCCGTCCTCGACGCGGGCGCCGAGGAGGTCAACGACCTCGGCGAGACCTTCGAGGTGATCTCCGAGGCGGGTGACATGGTCGCCGTCCGCAAGGCCCTCCAGGACGCTGGCTACGACTACGAGTCCGCCGACGCCAGCTTCCTCCCGATGTCGACCGTCCAGCTCGACGCCGACGGCGCGCGGAAGATCTTCAAGCTGATCGACGCCCTCGAGGACTCCGACGACGTCCAGAACGTCTACGCGAACTTCGATGTCGCCGACGACGTCATGGCCGAGGTCGACGCCTAGTGTCGTTACCCGGCCTCAGCCCGGACGAGGAGCACCTGCGCGACTGGCTGCTCCGCACCGCCGACCACGACGGGTACGCCGCGGTGGAGGTGGCGGGGGACTCCGACGGGGCGCCGTACGCCTTCACCGTGGGCGTGTGGCGCCGCTTCGAGCCCCCGAGGGGTCGTCATCGGGCTGCCGGTGGACATGGCCCGGCCGCTGCTCGACCTCTACGTGCGCCGCACCGCCGAGGGCGAGCGGTTCTACCCGGGCCTGCCGTACCTCGACTTCTTCGACGGCACCCCGGTCGTCGTCGAACGCGTCCACAAGGGCCACTACGCGGAGTTCTTCGGCAGCGCGTTCCTCGTCTACCCGCAGGGCGACTTCCCGGCGCTCCAGCTGATCGTCGCCACGCCCGAGGGCAAGTGGCCGTGGAGCCCGGACGCGCCCCAGGGGTTCGACCTCTGGCAGCCCGTGCTGACCTACAGCGGCAGGCCCGAGACCTGGCGCCCCGGCATCGACGGGCCCTGAACGGCCCTATCCGCTGCCCCGTCCCGCTGAGTAGGATCTTGGTCCGGTTCGGCGGAAGGGGGCGGCGGATGTCGACCGAACGGCCTCGCCCCCGCGCGTGCACCGAGCTCGAACTCGGCTTCCACCCCCAACCCGCGGTCCGCTGGCTCGCGCCGAAGGTGCTGGTCAGCACCGGCGTCCAGTCGGTCATCGCGGCGGTCTTCGGGTCCTACGCGGACAAGCGCGAGCTGCAGGGCAGCCTGCGCTCGACCATCTCCCGGCGCACCGGCGACGAGCTGTGGTTCGACTTCGCCGCCGACGTCGGCGACGGCTTCGACGCCACGTACTCCGTCGCGTCCCTGCTGGCCGCCGAGTCGCTGACCGTCGACGGCGACACCCTGCCCGCGGCGAGGTGCTGGTCCTCGGCGGCGACCAGGTGTACCCGGGCGCGTCGACGCGCGCGTACGAGGACCGCACCAAGGGCCCGTACCGCGCCGCGCTGCCCGCCGCGGCGGGGAGCGGCCGCTGCTGTTCGCGCTGCCCGGCAACCACGACTGGTACGACGGCCTGACGTCGTTCCTGCGCGTCTTCGCCCAGGGCAGGCCGATCGGCGGCTGGGACACCGAGCAGACCCGGTCCTACTTCGCCGTGCAGCTCCCGCACCGCTGGTGGCTGCTGGCCATCGACACCCAGTTCGACGACTACGTCGACGCCCCGCAGCTCGAGTACTTCCGCGCCGTCTCCCGCGAGATCGACCCCGGCGACGGCGTCATCCTCTGCACGCCGTCCCCGGCGTGGGTGGGCGCGGGCTCGGGCGGGGCGACCAAGTGCAACGACACCATCGAGTTCTTCAACCGCGAGATCGTCCGGGCGCGCGGCGCGCAGATCCGGGTCATGCTCTCCGGCGACACCCACCACTACGCCCGCTTCGCCGAGCGGGACGGCGGTCGCCAGCTCATCACCTGCGGCCTCGGTGGCGCCTACCTCGCCGCCACCCACGAGCTGCCCACCGAGCTGGAGCTGCCGCCCGAGGCGTCCCGCGTGCGCGACCCGTCCCCGCCCACGGCCTACGACCTCGCCGCCCGCTACCCCGACGTGAAGACCTCGCGGCGCTTCGCCAGCGGCATCTTCAGCCTGCCCTGGCGCAACCCCGGCTTCTGGGCGCTCACCGGCACCTTCCAGACCCTCATGACCCTCGCCGTCCTGTACGGCCTGGTCAGCACGCTCGCCGACGACGAGAAGCGCGGCTTCTTCGGCAAGGTCGCGAGCTGGGCGCCCGCCATCGGCATCGGCGTCGTCCTGGTCCTCGGCGGCCTGGCGTTCGCGCGCCTGCAACACCCGCGGCAGGGGCCGAAGGCCACCGTGGCCGGTCTCCTGCACGCGGTCGCCCACTTAGGACTCAGCGTCGGCTGGTCGCTGGCCGTGGTGTGGCTGCACGACCACGTCCTGGCCGACGGCCAGGTGGGCGACTGGACCACCCTGGCCATCGTCGTGCTCGGCAGCCCGCTGGCGATCGGCTTCCTCGACTCCGAACTCGTCGCCGTCTACCTGCTGCTCGCCTCGCGCGCGGGCATCAACCTCAACGAGGTCATGGCCGGGCAGAGCATCGAGGACCACAAGGGCTTCCTGCGCATGCACATCGACCGCGAGGGCGTCCTCACCATCCACCCCATCCGGCTGGACGCCATCGCCCGCGCCTGGACCGCCCAGCCGGACGGGGCGCCGCACGAGCCCTGGCTCACCCCGGCGAGCCCGCTGCGCCCCGCCCGCATGGACGTCCCCATCGCGGTCACCCGCTCCTGATCAGTCGGCGTCGACGACCGTCGCGGGCGGCTGCGCGGGCTGCTCCCGGTTCTCGATCTTGATCCCGCACTTGCCGACCAGCGCGACCCCGGCGCCGATCGTGGTGGCGACGGGCGCGGCCAGCGCGGCGACCAGGCCCACGGCCACCGGCACGTCCAGCACCACGTCGTCCTTGCTGTCCCGGACGACCACCCGGCGGTTGATCCCCTCGTGGAGCAGCCCGCGGACCGCGTCGACCACGGAATCGGCTGCCGAGCGCATCGCCTCGGGCTTGGACTCGTTCATGACTCTCCTCGTGCTGGGTAAGCAGATCCCCTGACACCTGCCACTCTGCCCGCGCCCGGGGTCCTCGGCCATCAGGGTTTCCCCCGGGGCGGCCCTGATTTCGCCCGGGGCGCGTGTCGGGTGCGCGCGGCGGCGATCACACCCCTAAGCTCTCGAACGAGTGTTCTCGACACAGGCAGGAGCGGGCGTTGCGCGTGCTGGGAGTCGACCCCGGCCTGACCCGCTGCGGCATCGCGGTGGTGGACGGCGCCGCCGGGCGGCGGGTCACCGCCGTCGCCGTCGACGTGATCCGCACACCGGTGGACGACCCGCTGTCCGTGCGCCTCCTCAAGGTCGCCGACGGGGTCGAGGAGTGGCTGGACCGGCACAAGCCCGACATCGTCGCCATCGAGCGGGTGTTCAGCCAGCACAACGTGCGCACCGCGATGGGCACCGCGCAGGCCGCCGGGGTCGTCGCGCTCGCCGCCGCGCGGCGGGCCTGCCCGTCGAGTTCCACACGCCCAGCGAGGTCAAGGCCGCGGTCACCGGGTCGGGGCGGGCCGACAAGGCGCAGGTGACGATGATGGTGACCCGGCTGCTCGGGCTCGCCGTCGCCCCCAAGCCCGCCGACGCCGCCGACGCGCTCGCGCTGGCCATCTGCCACCTGTGGCGCGCCCCCGTGCGGTCGCGGCTGGCCGAGGCCGAGGCGAGGGCGGCCGAGCTGGCCCGCAACCACCGTGCCAGGCTGGCCGCGGCGCGCAAGGCACACGAGTAAGGGACGTCGCAGGTGATCTCCTCGGTACGCGGACAGGTGGCCTCCGTCGGACTCGACCACGCGGTCGTGGACGTCGGCGGGGTCGGCCTCGCCGTGCAGGCCACCCCGCACACGCTCGCGGGGCTGCGCCGCGGCGAGGAGGCGCAGCTCGCCACCGCGCTGGTCGTGCGCGAGGACTCGCTGACCCTGTTCGGCTTCGCCGACACCGACGCCCGCGACCTGTTCCGGCTGCTCCAGACCGTCTCCGGCATCGGGCCGCGGCTCGCCCTTGCGACCCTCGCCGTGCTGGAGCCCGAGCAGCTCCGCCACGCCCTCGCCGACGGCAACATCACAGCGCTCACCCAGGTCCCCGGCATCGGCCGCAAGGGCGCCGAACGGCTGATCATCGAGCTGCGCGACAAGGTCGGCGCGCTGCCCGCGAGCGCCGAGGCGCCCGCCGCAGCGTCGCCGAGCCGGGTCCGGGGCGCGGTCGTCGAGGCGCTCGTCGGGCTCGGGTTCGCCGCCAAGCAGGCCGAGCAGACCGTCGACGCGGTGCTCGCCGCCAACGGCGCCGCCGACATGTCCACCGCCCTGCGCGAGGCGCTGGCCGTCCTCGGGCGCAAGCGGTGACCGAGGAGGACTGGGAGTCCCCGGTCTCCGCGCACGCCGAGCCCGGCGAGCGCGACGACGAGACCTCGCTGCGGCCCAAAACGCTCGCCGACTTCGTCGGCCAGCCGCGGGTCCGCGAGCAGCTCGAACTCGTCCTCAAGGGCGCCACCCAGCGCGGCGCCCCGCCCGACCACGTGCTGCTGTCCGGCCCGCCCGGCCTGGGCAAGACCAGCCTCGCGATGATCATCGCCGCCGAGCTGGGCAGGCCCATCCGGATCACCTCCGGCCCCGCGCTCGAGCGCGCGGGCGACCTCGCCGCGATGCTGTCCAACCTCGTCGAGGGCGAGGTCATGTTCATCGACGAGATCCACCGCATCGCCCGGCCCGCCGAGGAGATGCTGTACCTGGCGATGGAGGACTTCCGGGTCGACGTCGTCGTCGGCAAGGGCCCCGGCGCCACGTCCATCCCGCTGGAGATCGCCCCGTTCACCCTGGTCGGCGCGACCACCCGGTCCGGCGCGCTCACCGGCCCGCTGCGCGACCGCTTCGGCTTCACCGCGCACATGGAGTTCTACGCCCCCGAGGACCTGGAGAAGGTCCTCCGCCGGTCCGCCGTGATCCTCGGCGTCGACCTGCGCCCCGACGGCGCCGCCGAGATCGCCTCCCGCTCCGCGGCACGCCCCGCATCGCCAACCGCCTGCTCCGCCGCGTCCGCGACTACGCCGAGGTCCGCGCCGACGGCGCGGTGACGCTGGAGGTCGCCAAGGCCGCGCTCGCCGTCTACGACGTCGACGACCTCGGCCTCGACCGGCTCGACCGGGCCGTGCTCGGCGCGCTGGTCCGCTCCTTCGGCGGCGGCCCGGTCGGCGTCACCACGCTGGCCGTTGCGGTCGGGGAGGAGCCGACTACCGTGGAAGAGGTGTGCGAGCCCTACCTCGTGCGCGCGGGCATGCTCGCCCGGACCCCGCGGGGCCGCGTCGCGACGGCGGCAGCGTGGGCCCACTTGGGCCTGTCCGCCCCGGTAGACGCGCCCGGACGCGGCGCGCCTACCCTGTTCGACGAGTGACGGCCGCGACAGGCGTGCCGCACCCCAAACGGCAATAACGGACTTTTCCCCCGGCGTCCGGCCGGTGGGAACGGTTCCGGCAAAGGGAGAGACATGGAACAGGCCCTGCTTCCGCTGCTGCTGATCGCCGTGCTCGCGATCCCGCTCATCCTCGGCTCGCGCAGGCGAAGAAGATGATGCAGCAGCAGCAGGAGCTGCAGAGCTCGCTGACCGTGGGCGACCGCGTGATGACCACCTCGGGCCTGTACGGCACCGTCTCGGACATCTCGGACGACGCCACCATCGGCATCGAGATCGCCCCCGGCGTGGAGACCACCTGGCTGCGCCAGGCCGTCCGCGAGAAGGTCGGCCCGGACGTGGTCGACGAGGACGAGGTCGACGACGAGACGGTCGAGCCCACCGCCGAGGTCGCCGAGCCGATCGAGAGCGACAAGCGCAACTGACCCCACCCGCGCGCCGGGGTGAGCCACGCAACAAGGGGTTCACCCCGAACCGGGTACGCTGCGCCCCCACCCTGTGCTTTCGGGTGTGGGCGCAGCGGCGTGGAAAGACCCGGGTGCGCCCGCCCCGCTAGATGAGTCGAGGAGAACGACCGACCGTGGCACCACCGGCCGGGCAGATCCGCCCAGGACGCTATCTGGCGTTCTTCGTCGCGATCGTCGCCTTCCTGTACCTCCTGGTGTTCTTCACCGGTGACCGCAACCTCAGCCCCAGGCTCGGCATCGATCTGCAGGGCGGTACGCGCGTCGCGCTGACCGCCCGCACCGAGTCCGGCGAGCCGCCGTCGCGGGAGTCGCTGGACATCTCCCGGCAGATCATCGAGACGCGGGTCAACGGCATCGGCGTCAGCGGCGCCGAGGTCGTCCTCGACGGCGACAACATCGTCATCACCGTCCCCGGCGAGAACGGTGAGCGGGCCAAGGAGCTGGGCCAGACCGCGCAGCTCCGCTTCCGCCCGGTGCTGAACTCCGCGGGCGTCCCCCAGCCGGGGCAGACGCAGCCGCCGACGCCGACGACGACCCCGGGCGCCACCACGACCCCGGGCGCGACGACGACGCCCGCCCCGCCGAAGGCAGGCGGCACGACCACCACCCCGGCGAAGCCGCAGGGCCGTCCCGCCCCCGCCGCGCAGCAGCCGACCACCACCGCCCCGCCGCCGCGGCGTCGGCCGACATCGCCGCCTGCGAGAACTACGCGAAGCTGCTGGCCGACGACAAGGCCGAGGACAGCGCGCTGATCACCGCGGCCAAGGCGTGCCGCCAGAACCCGAAGCTGGCCCCCGCCGGGGACGCCGCCGCCGCGGACCCGACGCTCCAGCAGGCCGCCATGGCCACCCTCGACTGCGCCCCGGGCGCCGTCGACCCGCTGGTCGGCAACGACGACCCGAAGCTGCCGCTGGCCGCGTGCGACCAGGACGGCGTCGAGATGTTCATCCTCGGCCCGTCGTTCCTCGAGGGCACCGAGATCAGCAACGCCACCGCGAGCCTGGACCCGCAGGGCGTCGGCTACCTCGTCTCGGTCAGCTTCCACCCCAAGGGCGTCGAGATCTGGTCGAAGTACACCGCCTCCCACGTGCAGGAGCGCGCCGCGTTCGTGCTCGACACCGAGGTCGTGTCCGCCCCGACCATCCAGGGCGCCATCAACGGCGACACCCAGATCACCGGCGGCGAGGGCGGCTTCAGCCAGTCCGAGGCGGGCAAGCTGGCCAACGTCCTCAAGTACGGCTCGCTGCCGCTGTCGTTCGAGTCGTCCGAGGCCGAGACGGTCTCCGCGACGCTCGGCCTGGCCTCGCTGAAGGCGGGCCTGATCGCGGGCGGCATCGGCCTGGCGCTGGTGTTCGTCTACTGCCTGTTCTACTACCGGCTCCTCGGCCTGCTGACGATCCTGTCGCTGGCGCTGTCCGGCGCGATCGTCTACGCGGTGCTGATCCTGCTCGGCCGCTGGATCGGGTTCACCCTCGACCTCGCGGGCATCGCGGGCTTCATCATCGCGATCGGCATCACCGCGGACTCGTTCGTCATCTTCTTCGAACGGTTGAAGGACGAGATCCGCGACGGCCGGACGTTCCGCTCGTCGGTGCCGCGCGCGTGGGTGCGCGCCCGCCGGACGATCCTGTCCGCCGACGCGGTCAGCTTCCTCGCCGCCGCGGTGCTCTACATGCTGGCCGTCGGCCAGGTGAAGGGCTTCGCGTTCACCCTCGGCATGTCGACCGTGCTCGACCTCATCGTGGTGTTCCTGGTGACCCACCCGCTGGTCTCGCTCGCGTCGCGGTCGAAGTTCCTGTCCAACCCGAAGCTCTCCGGCCTCGGCGGCGCCCAGCGCACCGCCACGATCCAGCGCCAGGCGCGGGTCGGCGCCGCGCAGGCCGTGAAGGAGGTCTGAGGTGAAGCGGAGCATCCTGGAAGGGCTGTACACCGGCAACGGCGCGCTCGACATCGTCGGCAAGCGCAAGCGGGCGTACGTCTTCTTCGCCGTGCTGTTCCTGGCGTGCATCGTCTCGATCGTCTTCCGCGGGTTCAACCTGAGCATCGACTTCGTCGGTGGCACCCGGGTGCAGATGCCCGCGGTGAGCGCCGGCGGGCCGATCGAGACCTCCCAGGTCGAGGACGTGTACACCGAGGCGCTGGGCCGCGAGCCCGCGTCCGTGCAGACCGTGGGCGCGGGCCAGACGGCCAGCATCCAGATCCGCTCGGAGGCGCTGCCGCCCGGTGACGTCAGCAAGCTCAAGGGCGCGCTGTTCGACAAGCTCGCGCCCGTCGGCCCGAACGGCACCTCCAGCGAGGCGCTGATCAGCGACTCGGCGGTGTCCGGGAGCTGGGGCGGGGAGATCTCCTGGCGCGCGTTCTGGGCGCTGGTCGTGTTCCTCGCCCTGGTGACGGTGTTCCTCGCGCTGTACTTCGAGAAGTGGATGGCCGTGGCCGCCCTGGTCGGCCTCTTCCACGACCTCATCGTCACCGCGGGCATCTACTCGATGGTCGGCCTGGAGGTCAGCCCGGCCACGGTCATCGGCCTGCTGACGATCCTCGGCTTCTCGCTGTACGACACGGTCGTCGTGTTCGACAAGATCAAGGAGAACACCCGCGGCCTGCTCGGCCTGACCCGGCGCACCTACGCCGAGGCGGCCAACCTCGCGGTCAACCAGACCTTCATGCGGTCGATCAACACCTCGCTGATCGCGCTGCTGCCGGTGACCGGCCTGCTGGTGATCGGCGTCGGCCTGCTCGGCGTCGGCACGCTCGCCGACCTCGCGCTGGTCCAGGCGACCGGCATGCTGGCCGGTGTCGTCTCGTCGATCTTCCTGTGCACCCCGGTGCTGGTCGACCTCAAGATGACCGACCCGAAGTACAAGCTGCAGGCCCAGCGGGTCGCGCAGCGGCGGGCCCACGTCGCGCGCAAGCAGCAGGGCGGCGAGGTCGTCGCGGCCGAGGACGAGCTGGACACCACCGACGACGAGGCCCTCACCGCCGAGCTGCGCCGGGAGAAGGCCATGGCGGTCGCGGGCGGCGTGCCCGCCCGCAACCCGAAGGCCGCCGACCAGAAGCGCAAGCCCGGCGGCAAGCCGCAGGGGAAGAAGCGGCGGTGACCGACGCCCTGGACAGGGCGCTCGCGTTGATCCGGGAAGTCCCCGACTTCCCGGAGCCGGGCGTCCTGTTCCGCGACCTGTCGCCCATGCTCGCCGACGACCGCGCGTTCCGGGCGGTCGCGGAGGCGTTGGCGGGCGGTCTGGACGAGTCGGTGCGGACCGTCGTGGCGGTCGAGGCGCGCGGGTTCCTGTTCGGCGCGGCGCTCGCCGCGGTGGGCGGGTTCGGCGTCGTCCCGGTGCGCAAGGCGGGGAAGCTGCCGCTGGTCGCCGACAGCCAGACCTACGAGCTGGAGTACGGCACGGCCACGCTGGAGCTGCCGGACGGCGCGCTGTCGCCGGACGAGCCCGTCGTCGTGGTCGACGACGTGCTCGCCACCGGCGGCACGCTGGCCGCGTCCTGCGACCTCGTCGAGCGGGCGGGCGCGCAGGTCGCGGCGGTGCGGGTCGTCGTGGAGATCGCCGCGCTGGGCGGTCGGGGGCGACTAGCCGAGCGGAACCTGGGCGCCCTTCTGACCGTGTGATAGTGCCCCGTCAGCGCCCTGTCCCCTATTGGTCCGGACGGGGGAGTTATCCTCGGTATCCGGGTCACACTCGTGGCCCGGAGGGTCGAGCGCCGCGACGGCGTCCGAGCTTGCCGGGAGCATGGGTGACACACGACGTGGGAACCGCGGCCGAGACCGACACCTCGCCCGCGGGCCGCGAGCCATCGGCCACCCGGCGCGTCCGGGCCAGGCTGGCCCGCCGCATCACCGCCCAGCGCGCCGCGCCGGTCAAGCAGGTGCTCGAACCGCTCGCCGCGGTGCACCGCGAACTGCACCCCAAAGCCGACCTGGCGCTGCTCCAGCGCGCCTACGACGTCGCCGAGGAGATGCACCGCGCCCAGCGGCGCAAGTCCGGTGACCCGTACATCACCCACCCGCTCGCCGTCGCGACGATCCTCGCCGAGCTGGGCATGGACACCACGACGCTGGTCGCGGCGCTGCTGCACGACACCGTCGAGGACACCGAGTACTCCATCGAGCGGCTGCGCGGCGACTTCGGCGACGAGGTCGGCCACCTGGTCGACGGCGTCACCAAGCTGGACAAGGTGCAGCTCGGCTCCGCCGCCGAGGCCGAGACCATCCGCAAGATGGTCATCGCGATGGCCCGCGACCCGCGCGTGCTGGTCATCAAGCTCGCCGACCGGCTGCACAACATGCGCACCATGCGGTTCCTGCCGCCGGAGAAGCAGGCCAAGAAGGCCCGCGAGACCCTCGAGGTGCTCGCCCCGCTGGCGCACCGCCTGGGCATGGCGACGGTCAAGTGGGAGCTGGAGGACCTGGCGTTCGCCATCCTCCAGCCCAAGAAGTACGACGAGATCGTGCGGCTGGTCGCCAACCGGGCGCCGTCGCGGGACACGTACCTGAAGAAGGTCGTGACCGAGCTGGGCTCCCAGCTCGAGCAGTCCCGGATCGGCGCGCGGGTCGAGGGCAGGCCCAAGCACTACTACTCGATCCACCAGAAGATGATCGTCCGCGGCCGCGACTTCGACGACATCCACGACCTGGTCGGCGTCCGCATCCTGGTCGACGACGTGCGCGACTGCTACGCCGCGATGGGCGTCGTGCACGCGCTCTGGCAGCCGATGCCGGGCCGGTTCAAGGACTACATCGCCCAGCCGCGCTTCGGCGTCTACCAGTCGCTGCACACCACGGTGATCGGGCCGGACGGCAAGCCGCTGGAAGTGCAGATCCGCACGCACGAGATGCACCGCACCGCCGAGTACGGCATCGCCGCGCACTGGCGGTACAAGGAGACCAAGGGCACCCACTCGGGCGTCGACGTCGACGAGATGGCGTGGATGCGCCAGCTCCTCGACTGGCAGCGCGAGGCCGCGGACCCGGGCGAGTTCCTGGAGTCCCTGCGCTACGACCTGGCCGCCCGCGAGATCTTCGTCTTCACCCCGAAGGGCGACGTCGTCAACCTGCCCGCCGGGTCGACGCCGATCGACTTCGCCTACGCCGTGCACACCGAGGTCGGTCACCGCTGCATCGGCGCGCGGGTCAACTCCCGGCTGGTCGCGCTGGAGCGCAAGCTCGAGAACGGCGAGGTCGTCGAGATCTTCACGTCCAAGGCCGAGGGCGCGGGCCCAGCCGGGACTGGCTGGACATCGCCGCGTCGCCGCGGGCCAAGGCGAAGATCAAGCAGTGGTTCGCCAAGGAGCGCAAGGACGAGGCGATCGAGTCCGGCAAGGAGGCGATCACCAAGGAGGTCCGCCGCGTCGGCCTGCCGATGCAGCGCCTGGTGTCGGTGGACTCGGTGGCGGCGCTGTCCCGCGAGCTGCGGTACCCCGACGTCGGCACGCTGTACGCGGCGGTGGGGAGGGCCACATCTCCGCCCGCCACGTCGTGCAGCGCCTGGTGGCCCTGCTGGGCGGCGTGGAGCACGCCGAGGAGGAGCTGGCCGAGCGGTCGACGCCGTCGACGATCTCGCGCCGCCGCGCCTCCGGTGACGCGGGCGTCATCGTCAAGGGCGCGTCGGACGTGTGGGTCAAGCTGGCCCGTTGCTGCACCCCGGTCCCCGGCGACGACATCCTCGGCTTCGTGACCCGCGGCGGCGGCGTCAGTGTCCACCGCACGGACTGCACCAACGCCGACGACCTGCTGGGCACGCCCGAGCGGCTGCTGGAGGTCGAGTGGGCGCCCTCGGAGTCGTCGGTGTTCCTGGTGGCGATCCAGGTCGAGGCGCTGGACCGCCACCGGCTCCTGTCGGACGTGACGAAGGTGCTGGCCGACGAGAAGGTCAACATCCTGTCCGCGTCGGTGACGACGTCGCGCGACCGGGTGGCGGTCAGCCGCTTCTCGTTCGAGATGGGCGACCCGAAGCACCTCGGCCACGTCCTGAAGGCGGTCCGCAGCGTCGAGGGCGTCTACGACGTCTACCGGGTCACCTCGGCGTCCTGACCGATTCGTCCAAGCGGCGGGCCGGTGGGTCGCCCTAGGCTCGACGGGTGACGATTTCCGCAGCTCAGGAGTTCCTGTACCACCACGCCCGCGTGCTGGACCGGCACCGCTTCGCATACCTGTTCGCGGGCGGCGACCCGGACCAGGTCCTGCGCGCCCTGGACGCGTACCGCAACCCCGACGGCGGCTACGGCCACGCCCTCGAACCCGACGGCCGCGGCCCCGACAGCCAGCCGTTGGCCACCCTCACCGCCCTGATGGTCCTGACCGAGGTGGGCGCCCTCGCGGAGCACGCGAAGCCCGTCGCGGACTACCTGACGTCGATCAGCGACCCGTCGGGCGCCGTCCCGTTCGCCGTGCCCGCGGGGAGTACCCGCACTCCCCGTGGTGGCAGGAGTCGACCACGGGCTCCCTGTTGCCGACCGCCAACCTGGCGGGCGCCCTGGCAGGCGTCGCCCACCCGTGGGTCGCGCGCGCGGAGGAGTTCTGCTGGACCCGCATCGACGCGCTGACCGAGTCCCACCCGTACGAGATCCGCGGCGCCCTGTCCTTCCTGGAACGCGCGGAGGACCGCACCCGCGCCGCGACCGCCGCCGCCCGCCTGGGCGAGCTGGTCCGCTCCTCCCGCCTGGTCCGGCTCACCACGGACACCGGCGAGGCGCCCCAGGGCTACACCGCCGCCGAACTCCCGTACCCGCACGAGTACGCCCCCACCCCGGACTGCCTGGCGGCGTCCTGGTTCACCACCGCCGAGATGGCCGACAGCCTCGACGCCCTCCTGTCCGAGCGCACCGAAGGCGGCTGGTTCCCCCGCTGGCTCATCTGGACCCCCGCCGTGAAGCACGAGTGGGCGGGCCCGGTGACGATCGAAGCCCTCACGACGCTGCGGGCGCACGGACGAGAGCTGTGAGCGTCGTGCCCGCGAGGTCGCCGACGTCGCGCGCGAGGTGGGCCTGGTCGGCGTAGCCGGCGCGGGCGGCGACGTCGGTGAAGGGGAGGCCGCCGCGGGCCAAGGAGAGGGCGCGCTGGAAGCGCAGGACGCGGTGGAGGGTCTTGGGGCCGTAGCCGAAGGCGGCGAGGCAGTGGCGGTGGAGCTGGCGGTCGCTGTACCCGAGGGCGTCGGCGATGTCGCGGACGCGGGCCGTGCGCGTGGCCAGGGTGCGGATCCGGGTGGCCAGCGGGCTGGGGGTGGGTGGGGCGGCGTCGAGCAGGAGGCGTTGCGCCCCAACCGGGGTCGCGCCCGACAGGCGGTCGATGAGGCGGGTCGCGGCGGGACGTCCCCAGAGGTCGGCCAGGTCGGGGCGGGCGTCGCGGAGGGCGTCGACCGGGACGCCGAAGCCCGCCGCGCCGGGCAGGTAGCGGAGGCCCACCAACGTCCCTGGGGGAGTTCGGTGAACTGGGCCGTGGTGTCCGGGCCCGCGACGAACAGCTTCCCGGACTCCGCGTGCCACATGAGGTCCGTGCAGCCGTCCGGGACGACGCGGCCACCGGGGCCGGTCAGGTCCACCGACCACGTGCAAGCGGCACCCGGGACGTCGGCGGTGTGCTCGCGGTAGGTCACGCGGCCAGTGTCGCACCGGGCGGGGACGGTCCCGCCCGGTGCGGACGGTCAGCAGCTCCCGCAGCAGCCGCAGCCGGGGCCGGAGCAGTTGCTGCAGCCGCAGCCGCAGCCGGCGGGCTTGGGGGTCTTGGCGCGGGGACGACGTGTGCTCATCGCGGTCACCTCTCGTGCGCGGGCAGTGACCAATACGCTACTCGCTATATGTCAGGCCGGACCAGCGCACGAAAGCGGGACACCCGGACGGATCAGTCGGCCTTGGCCTGCTGGATCTTCACCGGGGTCGCGGGGGCGCCGTCCGACCCGCCGCCCTGGACGCCCGCCTTGGTGATCTTGTCCAGGACCGCGAGGCCCTCGTCGTCCACCGTCGCGAAGACCGCGTACGTCGGCGGCAGCACCGAGTCGGCGTACACCAGGAAGAACTGGCTGCCGCCGCTGTGCGGGGCGCCGGTGTTGGCCATCGCGACCGTGCCGCGCGGGTAGACGACGTAGTCGCCCTGGCCCGCGGGCTTGAGGTCGGTCGGGTTCTCGTCCGGGAGGGTGTAGCCGGGGCCGCCGGTGCCGGTGCCGCTCGGGTCGCCGCACTGCAGGACCGACAGGGAGTCCGCCTTCGTCAGGCGGTGGCACGGGGTGTCGTCGTAGAAGCCGGACTTCGCCAGGTGCGCGATGCTCGCCGTGGTGCACGGCGTGTCGGCGGACATGGCCATCGGGATGTCGCCGTGGTCGGTCGCCAGGGTGACCGTCTTCGGCGCGTCCGTGCCGGACGGCATGTCGACGTCGCGGGCGGGCTCCTGGCCGTCGCTCCGGTAGTCGCAGGAGGACGAGGCGGACGTCGTCGTGGGCGGCGGCATGGTGACCGTCTGGTCGTTCGCCGTCGGCCTGGTGGTCCCGACGTCGGCGACCGGGGTGCCCTGGGTGGTCGAGGTGCAGGCGGCGAGCGCCGCCGCGCCGACGAGCAGCGCGGCGGCGGTGCGGATCCGGCTCACCCGGCGACCGCGACGCCGGTGATCTTGACGTCGTTCTTCGGCTTGCCGTCGCCCGGGTTGCCCTGCGAGATGGTGCCCGCCTTGGCGATCTCGTCGACGACCTTCATGCTCTCGGCGTCGATGCTGCCGAACACGGTGTAGTTCGGGGGCAGCTCGGCCTCGCCGTAGACGATGAAGAACTGGCTGCCGTTGGTGCCCTTGCCCGCCTGGTTCTTGCCCGCGTTCGCCATCGCCAGGATGCCGCGGCCGTACTTGATCTCCTTGAACACCTCGTCGTCGAAGGTGTAGCCGGGGCCGCCGCTGCCGCTGCCGGTCGGGTCGCCGCACTGCAGGACCTGGATGCCCTGCGTGGTCAGGCGGTGGCACGGCACGTCGTCGAAGTAGCCCTGCTTGGCCAGGCTGACGAAGCTGTTCACCGCGCACGGCGCCAGGGCGCGGTCCAGGGTCGCCTTCACCTCGCCGCTGTTCAGCTTGATCGTCGCGGCGACGGTGCCCTTCGCCGAGATGTTCGCCGTCGGCGGGGCGTCGACCGGCTTGGCCGCCTGGGCGCCCTCCTCCTTCGGGTACGCGCAGGTGACCGTGGCGGGCAGCGCCTTGGGCCGCTTCGGCACCGGCGCCATCGCGGTCGGGATGCTCGCGGGCACGTCCGGGGTCGCCTCGGGCGCGGTGGTCTCGGTCTGCGCGGCCGGGTCGGTCGTGTCGCTCTCGATCGTGGTGAGCCAGTAGACGAGGCCGACGACGAGCACCACGCCCGCGACGGTCGCCACGACACCCACGATGCGGCGCTTCTTCGCGCGCTCGGCACGGCGGACGATCTGGCGCTCCAGCTTCCGCTTGGCGGCTTCCCGGCGCTGCTGGTTGGTCGGCACCTCGCACCCTCCCGTGACGTGATCCCTGGCAGGCGCGCAGTCTAGGGGGCGGTGGGGTAAGGACCGCGTGGGAGGGCACCCCCACTAGGCTGGGAACTCCCTGAGAATCCGCCCCGGAGGTCCGCCAGTGCTCGTCGTCGGCTTCCCCGCCGGTGCTTTCCAGACCAACTGCTACCTCGTCGCGGCGGGCGAGGGCGAGCCGTGCGTCATCGTCGACCCCGGCCAGGACGCCGGGGAGGGTGTGGCGGAGGCGATCCGCAAGTACCGGCTGTCGCCGGTCGCCGTGGTCCTCACCCACGGGCACCTCGACCACACCTACTCGGTGACGCCGGTCTGCGACGGCAACGGCATCCCGGCCTGGATCCACCCCGAGGACCGCGCCCTGCTCAGCGACCCCACCGCCGCGCTGAGCGCCGAGTCGGCGGCGTTCTTCGGCGCCCTGACCATGCGCGAGCCCGCCGAGGTCCGGGAGATGACCGACGGCGCCGAACTCGACCTGGCCGGGCTGACGCTCGCCGTCGACCACACGCCGGGCCACACCCGCGGGTCGGTCACCTTCCGCACGGCGACCGAGGAGGGCGGCCAGCTGATGTTCGCGGGCGACACCCTCTTCGCCGGGTCGATCGGCCGCACCGACCTGCCCGGCGGGTCGATGGCGGAGATGACCGCGTCGCTGCGCACCAAGATCCTCCCGCTGCCCGACGACACGGTCGTGCTGCCCGGCCACGGCCCCGCCACGACGATCGGCCGCGAGCGGGTCAGCAACCCCTTCCTCACCGGGATGATCGACCTCACCGACCCCGCCTCCGCGCACCGCGGCGGCCGGGGCATCTGATGGAGGCGATCCCGCTCACCGTCGCGCCCGGGATGACCCGCAAGCGCGGCTGCGCGACGGCCGTCGTGGCGCTGGTGCTCGGCGCGGCCGTCGGCGGCGCGGTCGGGCTGCTCGGCGGGCGGACGGCCGGGCTGGTGTCCGGTGGCGTCGTCGCGGCGTGCTTCCTGTTCGTCGCGTGGGCGGCGGCCCGCAGGCGGCTGAGCCTGGAGGGCACCGCCGTCGTCGCGCGCACCCTCGGCAGCAAGACCGTCGACCTGCGCCGCGCCGACCGGATCGAGCTGATGGTCAGCGACGTGCGCGGCATGCGGACGGTCAGCGTGCTGGTCGGCCAGGGCAGGCGCACGATCAACATCTCGCTGGCCGTCTACGCCGGGACCGGCGGGCGCGAGCTGGGCGTGCTGGCCATCCGCAAGCTCGCCGACGCCTTCGCGGCCAGCGAGCACACCGCGGGCCTGGTGTTCTCCCAGCTCCTCGTCGCCCAGCTGCGCGCCGAGGCCCAGGGCGCGCCCGCGGCGGACCGCCCGCTCTACCAGCTCGCCGCGACCGCGCCGCAGGGCAAGGTCGTGCAGCGGCTCAGCGCCGACGCCGTGACCCGGTTCGTGGCTTCGCTGGACTGACCTCGCGCGTGGCGACCACCGCGGCCAGCGCGGTCGTCACCGGCACCGCGGCGACCAGGCCGATGCTGCCCACCAGCGTCCGCACGATCTCCTGCGCGACCGACTGCGACCCCAGGATCGCGCCCGCGCCGACGCCGGACACCGACGAGTACAGCAGCAGCGGCAGCGCCGCCCCGCGTACGCCATGACCAGCGTGTTCACCGCGGAGGCGACGTGGTCGCGGCCGATGCGCACGCCCGCGGCGTAGAGCTGGCGCCAGGTCAGGTCCGGGTTGGCGGCGCGCAGCTCCCACACCGCGGAGGTCTGGGTGACGGTGACGTCGTCGAGGACGCCGAGCGCGCCGATGACGATGCCGGCGAGCAGCAGGCCGCGGGTGTCGACCTCCCGGCCGAGCACGCCGACCAGCGTCGCGGTCTCGTCGTCGAGCCCGGTCAGCGCCGCGAACGCCGAGAACAGCGCGCTGAGCGCCCCGATGAGCGCGAGGCTGACCATCGTGCCCAGCACCGCGGTCGACGTGCGCGCGGAGAACCCGTGCGTCAGGTACAGGACGGCGAACATGATCACGCCCGCCGCGGTGATGCCGACCAGCAGCGGGTTCTCGCCGCGCACGATCGCGGGCAGCACGAACACCACGAGCACGCCGATGCTCACGCCGAGCGCGCCCAGGGCCGAGAGCCCCTTCCACCGGCCGAGCGCGACCACCGCGAGCGCGAACGCGGCGGCCAGGACCAGCAGCGGCGTCCCGCGCTGGAAGTCCACGACCTGGTAGGACTGCCCGCTGAGCGGTTCACCGCCGCTGTAGGCGAGCACGACGTCGTCGCCGACGGCGAACCGCGGCGTGGTCGGCTCGACGGGGACGGCGGTGCGGATCTCGCTGCCGCGGCGGGTCCGTCGTCGAGCCGGACGGTCAGGCTGAGGCACTCCGACCCGCCGGTGTCGCCCGCGGCGCACGGCCCGGCCTGCGCGGCGGTCACCGTCCCGTCGACCGGCGTCAGGCCCGCGCTGCTCACCGAGGGGGCGTCGCCGGTGGGGAACAGGACCACGAACCCGATCAGCGCGGCCAGCGCGAACGGCGCGAGCAGCACGGCCAGGAAGGTGCGGACGCGCGAGGACGCGGGGGCCGCCGGTCCGTGGCCGTGGCCGTGGCCGTGCCCGTGTCCCGTCGCGGGCGGGGTCGTGTCCCGGACCCGGGGGATGGGTTGCGTCGGCCAGTCGTCCACGCCGCTCATCCTTCCTCAGGACCTGGGCAGGAGCGGGTCGGCCCAGCGCAGCCCGGCGTCGAGCGCGGCCCGGCACGCGCGGACCGCGCGGCGCAGGCGGTGCTCCGGTGTCCCGGTCAGCAGCACCCACGGGACGCCGCGGTCCCGGAGGCCGCGGGCGAACCGCGCGGTCATCCACGCGCGCACGTGCTCGCCGTCGCGCCAGCCGTCCTGCTCGAACGGCACGCCGACGTGGTCGGTCAGCAGGTAGAGGGCGGGGTCGCGGTGGGGGATCGGCAGCGCGCACGGCCTGCCGAGGTACCGCTCGGCCCACACGGTCGCGGCCCAGGCGTCGTTGTCGCACACCAGCAGCGGCGTGCGGCCCGCGAGCGCGTCCTCGTCGGCGGTCTGGCGGGCGGCGACGTCGGCGAAGTCGCCGTCGGTCCACACGAGATCGTCCAGACGCGCGTCGGGCGAGAACTCGCGCGCGGCGGCCAGCTTCGCGACGGTGTGCTCGCGGCCGTACTCCCCGACGCACGGCGCGCCGAAGTGCTCGGCGAGCGCGCGCGCCAGCGTCGTCGTCCCGGTCGACTCCGCGCCCACGACGACCACCCGCACCGCCAGCCCCGCGCGGGTCGCGGGCGCCAGGTCGGACCACCGGGCGATCGCGTCCGCCCGCACCGCCGTCGCCGACAGCGGCGTCCGGGTCACCGCGATGTGCTTGGCGCCCAGGCGCGCGGCGAGTTCGTCGCCGTAGGCCTCGCCGCTGAACACGGCGTCGACCAGGGGCGAGCCGCCGTCGGCCAGGGCTCGGCGGGCCAGCACCGCGCGGATCACGCCCACGTGCGCTTCCCACACCGCGTCGTCGTGGTGGTCGATCGGGTGGTCGTCGAGGTCGCCCAGCACGGCGACGCCGGGGTCGCCCGCGTGCTCGGCGGACAGCCACGCGACCCGGTCGGCGATCGGGATGGTCTCCACGGACGCGCCGAGCATCGCGACGGTCGTGCGCTCCGACACCGCCGCGGCGGCCCGGACGAGGTCGTGGTGGCGCGGTGCGGCGGGTAGAACTTGCCGACGACCAGGGCGTGCCGGAACCTCACGCGGCGACCGGCTGGCGCACGTCGGCGGTCCACTTGCGCAGGCCGTGCACGCACAGCGCCATGAACCCGACGTAGAGGATCGCGGTCAGCCAGAGGTCCTTGTAGCCGTAGAGCGGCACGTAGACCACGTCGGCGGCGATCCACAGCCACCAGCACTCGACCTTCTTGCGCGCCTGCCCCCAGGTCGCCAGCAGCGACAGGACGGTGGTCAGCGCGTCCCACAGCGGCACGGTGGAGTCGGTCGCCACGACGAGCACCCACGTCAGCGCCGCCGTGCCCGCGACGCCGGCCACCGCGAGCCACCGCCACTCCAGCGCCGAGGTCCGGGTGACCGCCAGCGCGCCGCCGAGGTCGCCGCCGCGCAGCCACCTCCACCAGCCGAACACCGCCAGCCCGAGGTACACGACCTGGAGCCACGCGTCGGCGTACAGGCCCGCGGTGATGAACAGCGCGAAGAACGCGACGTTGTTCACCATCCCGATCGGCCAGTTCCACGGGTTCTGCCGCGCGACCAGCCACACGCACAGCGCGCCGGTCAGGAAGCCGATCACCTCCATGCGCGACGTGGGGGCTCCGAACAGGGTGAACGCAGTGGCCCGCAGGGGGTCCAGCACCGGGTCGAGTGACACGGCGGGCAGCCTACTTGCCACGATCTCGAACATGTGTTCGACTGTGGTCGTGCGATGGGACGGGCAGCGGGTCGACCAGGACGAGCAGTCCCTGCCGGGGGTTCCCGGCTTGGTGCGCACCGTGCGCACCCCGGAGTTCGCGGAGGCGGTGTTCCACGAGGTGCTCGCCAAATCGGTCCTCAACCGGGTCCCCGAGGGCTCGGGCCTGCCGTTCCGGTGGACCGTCAACCCGTACCGGGGATGCACCCACGCGTGCAGCTACTGCCTGCACGGCGACACCCCGGTCCTGATGGCCGACGGCACGGTCAAGCCGATCTCCAAGCTGGTCGTCGGCGACCGCATCTACGGCACCGAGCGCCGCGGCAGCTACCGCCACTACGTGCCGACGGAGGTCCTGGCGCACTGGTCGACGGTCAAGCCCGCCTACCGCGTCACCCTCGCCGACGGCACCGCGCTCATCGCCAGCGGCGACCACCGCTTCCTCACCGAGCGCGGCTGGAAGCACGTCACCGGCGAGATGGTCGGCAAGCAGCGCAGGCCGCACCTGACCACCGGCAACAAGCTCATGGGCACCGGCCGGTTCGCCCTGCCGCCCAAGGACACCGCCGACTACCGCCGCGGCTACCTCGCGGGCGTGGCCAGGGGCGACGGCGGCCCCGCGCCGCTGGCCCAGGTCTCGGGCCGGGTCGCCGAGTACCTCGACAGCGAGCTCGGCATGACGCTGCCCGTGCCCTGGCCGCGCACCCCGACCGACGAGTGGCGCAAGGGCCTGCTCGCGGGCGTTTTCGACGCCGACGGCACCTACGCCAACCGCATCGTCCGCCTCCCCAACCTCGGCGCCCGCGCGCTGGGCGCGGTCGTGGAAGCGTTGCGCGCCTTCGGCTTCCGCCATGCCGTCGAACTCCGCCGCGCCCCCGACGGCCGCGCGTGCGTGCGCGTCGACGGCGGCCTCGCCGAGCACCTGCGGCTGTTCCACACCATCGACCCGCGGTCAGCGCGAAGCGCTCCATCGACGGCGCCGCCATCAAGTCCGACGTCGACCTGCGCGTGGTGTCGATCGCGCCGCTGGGCCTGGAACTGCCGCTGTACGACATCACCACGGGCACCGGCGACTTCATCGCCAACGGGGTCGTCAGCCACAACTGCTTCGCCCGCAACAGCCACACCTACCTCGACTTCGACCCCGGGCGCGACTTCGACAGCCAGATCGTGGTCAAGGTGAACGCGCCGGAAGTGCTGGCGCGCCAGCTCAATGCGCGGACGTGGCAGCGCGAGCACGTCGCCATGGGCACCAACACCGACCCGTACCAGCGCGCCGAGGGCCGCTACCGGCTCATGCCCGGCATCATCGGCGCGCTCGCCGACTCCGGCACGCCGTTCTCCATCCTCACCAAGGGCACCGTCCTGACCCGCGACCTGCCGCTGCTGGCCGACGTCGACGTCCCCGTGCACATGGCCGTGTCGATCGCCCTGCTCGACCGCGAGCTCCAGCACAGCGTCGAACCCGGCACGCCGAGCCCGAAGGCGCGGCTGGACCTGGTCCGCCGGATCACCGACGCGGGCCTGCCCTGCCGGGTGATGGTCGCGCCCATCCTGCCCGGCCTGACCGACTCCGCCGAGCAGCTCGACGCGCTGCTCGCCGAGATCGCCGCGGCGGGCGCCGAGGGCGCCACGATGATCCCGCTGCGCCTGCAGCGCGGCACCCGCGAGTGGTTCATGGCCTGGCTGGCGCGCGAGCACCCGCACCTGGTCGACCCGTACCGGCAGCTCTACCGGGGCGGCGCGAACGCCGCCGCCCACTACCGCGACGCGCTCGCCGAGCGGTTCGCGCCGCTGGCCCGCGCGCACGGGCTCGACGGCGGCGGGACGCACCGTCCGCCGTCCGCGCCGCCGGTCGAGCAGCCGCGCCAGCTCACGCTTCTGTGAGTAGCCGTCGACGAAGTTTGCGTAGGTCTACGGCCGCACTTACGGATTGTTAGTGCCCGGTCGCCCCCGAGATGGTGTGGGTCCCATGACCATCGCAGGAGGGCCGTCGTGGTCTACGCGTTTGACCCGTTCGTCGACGAGGACGCGCCGCACGGCGAGTTCGGCATCGCCGTGCACCCGCTGTCGCTGCACGTGGCGCGGCTCGGCGAGGGCAGCGCCCTCGTGCGCACCTGGGCGGGGACCGCGCCGCGGCCGCTGTCGCTGACCGTGTCCGGCCTGCCCGCGGCCGTCGAGGCGGCGTGCGACCCGATCAGCGTGTCCGCGGGCGCGGACGCCCAGCTGACGCTGCGGGTCGGGGAGGTCGACATCCCGCGCACGCACGCGATCGTCGTCACGGCGACGTGCCCGGAGGGCCGCATCGCGCGCGCCTACCTGTCGCTGACCATCCGCTGAGGGGCCGCGCGGCCCCCAGCGGACCGCGGTCTAGTCGGGCCACTCCCAGCGCACGCAGAGGATCCCCGGCCCGAAGTCCAGCGCCACCGCGTGCGCCTTGCCGTCGGGGGAGATCTCCACCTTGCGCCGGTTCGTCACCTGGTCGTCGGCGTCGGTCGTGTACTGCTCCAGGTACGTGGGCAGCGCGCGCGGGTCGAACCGCAGCTCCAGCACGAACTCGCGCACGGGGCTGGTGAACTTGCGGCAGTAGCTGTCGTCGCCGCGGGAGTAGGGCGGGCCGGGGTGGTGCAGGGCGTAGTCGACGATCGTCGTGTCGCCGCGGCCCAGGGGCCGCTCCAGCATGATCTCCGCGGCGATCAGCCCGGCGTCGGTGTCCCGGGCGACCCGGCCGATGCTGCACGTCTCGCCCGCGACCACCAGCGGGAATGGCCTGCCGGGCAGCTCCAGGTCGTAGACCATGACGGTGCGGTCGGCGCCGTCGCGCTCGGCGCGGTACACCTGCCGGACGCCGATCATCTTCTCGCCGCGGTCGGGGCCGATCTCCATGCGGTCGTGCTGGCTGAGCTTCGTCAGCGCCGCGTCCGTGGTGAAGTCGATGCGCTTGAGCAGGTGGGCGATGGGCTCGCTGTTGCCCCAGAGCGCCTCGATGGGCAGCCGGGAGGACTCGCGGTTCACCCTGCCCCGGGGCCGGGGCGGGCCGAGCAGCGCGATCAGCGCGCCGGTCGGCACGCAGAGCACGTCCTCGAGGTGCCCGAGCGCCGCCAGCGACTCCGCCCGTTCCGGCCTGCGTCTGCCCGACTGCCAGTAGCTCAGTGCCGTCACGCTGATCGAGACACCCCTCGCGCGCAGCCGGTACTGGATCCGATCGAGGCTGAGCCCGCTGGCCTGGATCGCGGCGCGCAGCGCGGTGGGGAACGCGTCGGCCGCCATGGAGTCCGGCTGTTCTGCCGTCATCGCGTGGCGGACCCTCCCGTTCTGGTGAAGTTCACGAACTGGCTCGCGGGTGATACCGCTACCCATGTTCACTCCCTGGGTTACCCCTTACGCCCTGCGGGTCACACTACGTCTTGAGGGCCCCCGTGGGTAGCCGCAGTGTTAATTGATGGGTAACCAAATCGCTGCCTGCGGTGACCGGATAGTGCGAATAGCGGCAAAACTATACGGCCATCCGGGTGTATAGCACCCACTAGGAGAACCACCCCGCAGGGGGAGGGTCACTCCGCTGGGTGGCGGCAAGCCTGATGGACGCCGCCCCGTGCCGATTGGTTAGCCTCAACACCACCCATCACCTGGACTAGGAGCAGCGAACACCGTGATCCGCACCCACGAGGCCGGAACCCTCCGCGCCGAGCACGCCGGGCAGACCGTCACCCTGAGCGGCTGGGTGGCCCGGCGGCGGGATCACGGCGGCGTCATCTTCATCGACCTGCGCGACGCCTCGGGCGTGTCGCAGGTCGTGTTCCGCGAGGGCGAGATGGCCGAGCGCGCCCACCGGCTGCGCGCGGAGTTCTGCGTGCGCATCGTCGGCGAGGTCGCCGCGCGCCCGCGGGCAACGAGAACCCCGACATCGCCACCGGCGCCATCGAGGTGCTCGCCACCGAGCTCGACGTGCTCAGCGAGGCCGCGCCGCTGCCGTTCCCGATCGACGAGCACCTCAACGTCGGCGAGGAGGCGCGCCTGCGCCACCGCTACCTCGACCTGCGCCGCAGCGGCCCCGCCCGCGCGATGCGCATGCGCAGCGAGGCCAACCGCATCGCCCGGACCGTCCTGCACGGCGAGCGGTTCCTGGAGATCGAGACCCCGACGCTGACCCGGTCGACCCCGAGGGCGCGCGCGACTTCCTGGTGCCCGCGCGCCTGCAGCCCGGCTCCTGGTACGCGCTGCCGCAGTCCCCGCAGCTGTTCAAGCAGCTGCTGATGGTCGGCGGGCTCGAGCGGTACTACCAGATCGCCCGCTGCTACCGGGACGAGGACTTCCGCGCCGACCGGCAGCCCGAGTTCACCCAGCTCGACATCGAGATGAGCTTCGTCGAGCAGGACGACGTCATCGCGCTCAGCGAGAAGATCATCACCGCGCTGTGGAAGGAGCTGGCGGGCGTCGACCTGCCCACCCCGTTCCCGCGCATCGCCTACGCCGACGCCATGTCCCGCTACGGCTCCGACAAGCCGGACCTGCGCTTCGACCTCCAGCTCACCGAGATGACCGAGTACTTCGCCGAGACCCCGTTCCGGGTGTTCCAGGCGCCGTACGTCGGCGCGGTGGTCATGCCGGGCGGCGCGTCGCAGCCGCGCAAGCAGCTCGACGCCTGGCAGGAGTGGGCCAAGCAGCGCGGCCACAAGGGCCTGGCCTACGTCCTGGTCGGCGAGGACGGCACGCTCGGCGGCCCGGTCGCCAAGAACCTCTCCGAGGCCGAGCGCGACGGCCTCGCCAAGGCCGCGGGCGCCGAGCCCGGCGACTGCGTCTTCTTCGCCGCGGGCGAGGCGAACTCCGCGCGCGGCCTGCTCGGCGCGGCCCGCCTGGAGATCGGCCACCGCTGCGGCCTGATCGACGAGTCCGCCTGGTCGCTGGCCTGGGTCGTGGACTTCCCGCTGTTCGAGGAGGCCGAGGCCGCCACCAGCGCGGGCGACGTCGCCGTCGGCGGCGGCCGCTGGACCGCGCTGCACCACGCCTTCACCTCGCCCACCCCGGAGTGGATCGACCGGCTGGAGGAGGACCCGGGCAACGCCCTGGCCTACGCCTACGACCTGGTCTGCAACGGCAACGAGATCGGCGGCGGCTCCATCCGTATCCACCGCAAGGACGTCCAAGAGCGCGTGTTCGCGCTGATGGGCATCGGCGCGGAGGAGGCGCAGGAGAAGTTCGGCTTCCTGCTCGACGCCTTCGCCTACGGCCCGCCCCCGCACGGCGGCATCGCCTTCGGCTGGGACCGCATCGTCATGCTGCTCGCGGGGAGCAGTCCATCCGCGACGTCATCGCCTTCCCGAAGACCGGCGGCGGCTACGACCCGCTGACCGCCGCGCCCGCGCCGATCACGCCCGAGCAGCGCAAGGAAGCGGGCGTCGACGCCAAGCCGAAGCCCCCGGCGGCAGGCTGATGCTGCACCTGCGGGCGGTCTGCCCGTCCGCGGTCGCGCCCGAGGTGCTGTCCACCTTGCGGGAGCACCCGGGCGCGGCCAACATCGTGCACTTCCCGGGCGCGGCCGTGCACCCGGCGGGCGACGTCGTCGAGGCGAACGTCGCCAGGGAAGCCGTCGACGAGATCGTGGTCGCGCTGGCCGCCCTCGACGTCGACCACACCGGGGCGATCACCCTCGAGCAGATCGACACCGTGCTGTCCGACCTGGCCGACGAGGCCGAGGAGCTCGCCCCCGGCGAGGCGTCGGACGCGGTCGTGTGGGAGGACCTGGTCGGCAAGACCGGCGAGGAGTCCCGGCTCAACGCGACCTTCCTGGCGTTCCTCACCATCGCCTGCCTGCTCGCCGCGGTCGGCATCATCACCGACTCGCCGGTCACGATCGTCGGCGCGATGGTCGTCGGCCCGGAGTTCGGCCCGCTCGCCGGGCTCGCCGTCGGCCTGGTGTGCAGGCGCTCCGACCTGGCCAAACGCGCCGCCCTGGCGCTCGCCGCCGGGTTCCCGGCGGCCATCGCGGTGACCGCGCTGGGCGCGTGGCTCGGCAACGCCGCGGGGCTGTTCGACGCCTCCGCGATCTCGGGCGAGGGCCACCAGGTCGACTTCGTCTACGAGGTCGGGCCGTGGTCGCTGATCGTCGCCGTGCTCGCGGGCGCCGCGGGCATGCTGTCGATGACCTCGGCGAAGTCGGCCGCGCTGGTCGGCGTGTTCATCTCGGTCACCACCGTGCCCGCCGCCGGGTACGCCGCCGTCGCCGCGATCCTCGGCGACTGGGGCCGCATGGGCCAGTCGCTGGCCCAGCTGGCGATCAACCTGATCGGGATCGTGCTGGCCGCGGCCACCGTGCTGCTGCTGCGGCGCCGGGGAGCCGGGCTGATCGACCGGCCGCTTCCCCGGGGCTGACTCGTCCGACCTCGCGATTTCCCCGCGGATCTCCCTCTTGATCGATGCCCACCAGTACGGTCGCCAGGACCGCCCGCGCGGCGGCGGCCGCGGTGCGGGGCGGGAGTAGGGTCGGAGGAGATGACTGTGGAGATCACCACCGACCCGCCCGACGAGAGCCGGGACACCACCGACGCCGAGGTGCTCGCCACGGTCGTCGCCGCGGAGTCCGTGCTCAGCAAGCGCTTCGGCGCCCGCATCCAGCTCGGCGAGCCGGAGGACCTCGGCGGCAGCGACCGCTCCGTGGTCCTGCGGGTCAGGGTGGCTGCCAGCCCGTTCTCCCTGCCCAGGACCCTCGCCGTCAAGCGCTACGTGCCCACCGGGACCGCGCCGCGCGACTCGTGGGTCCGCGAGGCCGTCAGCTACCAGATGTTCAACGCCCTCGCCGCCGAGGACCGCATGTGCCCCGAGCTGTTCGCCCACGACGGCGACGCCGGGCTGCTGGTCATGGAGGACCTCGGCCGCGCCCCCACCCTCGCCGACAAGCTGCACGGCTCGGACTCCCGCGCCGCCGAGGCCGCCCTGCTGTCCTGGGCCCGCTCGCTCGGCAGGCTGCACGCCACCACCGCGGGCCGCGAAGCCGACTTCGACGCCCTGCTGCGCAGGCTCAGCCCGCCCGCCACCAAGGACCCGCTCGCCGAGGACGGCCCGATCGCCATCGCCGACCTGCCCCGGCTGCTCGCCGCGGAGTTCGGCGTCACCACCTCCGACCGGGTCGCCGCCCGCGCCATCAGCACGCTCGGGCTGCTCGACACCGCCCGGCACCGGGCGTTCAGCCCGTCGGACACCTGCCCCGACAACAACCTGATCACCAGCCGCGGCGTCCGGTTCCTCGACTTCGAGGGCGGCTGCGTCCGCAACATGATGTTCGACGCCGCCGCCATCGCCGTCCCGTTCCCCTCGTGCTGGTGCGCGTTCGCCCTGCCAGCGGGCATGGTCGAGGCCATGATCGCGGCGTGGCGGGCCGAGGTCAGGGCCATGTGGCCGGACCTCGCGGAGGACGCCGTGCTCCTGCCGCGCCTGCTCGACGCCCACCTGTTCTGGGTGTGGCTGGCGACCTGGCGCCACCTGAGCGACCCGGTCGCCGCGCGGGTCGCCTCCCGGCACTCCGGCCCGACCCCGGACCCGGGCCCGCTGCTGGCGGGCCGCTGGACCGGCCTGGCCACCGCCGCCCGCCGCGGCGGCGCCGACGCCGTCGCCGAGCACGCCATCGCCGTGGCCCGCGCGCTGCGGGTCCGCTTCGGCGACGCGCCCCTGCCGCTGTACCCGGCGTTCAGCTCCTGAGCAGCCTGCCGAGCGTCGCCAGCACCAGGTCGGCCTTCTCGACCCGCGCGTTGTGGCCCATCAGCCCGATCCGCCACACGGACGCGGCGTAGCGGCCCGCGCCCGCGCCGATCTCGATGTTGTGCTCGTCCAGGAGCACCTGCCTGACCTTGGCCGAGTCGACGCCCTCGGGCACGTGCACCGTGGTCAGCTCGGGCAGCCGGTGGCCCTCGGCGGCGAAGAGGGTCAGCCCGAGGTCCCGGAGCCCGTCCTGTAGGTGCTCACCGGCCCGCCGGTGCCGCTCGTGGACCGCGTCGAGCCCCTCGTCGAGGATGCGCCCGAGCGCGGCGTGCAGGGACGCGATCATCGCGACGGGCGCGGTGTGGTGGTACGTCCGCCCGCCCTGCGACCCGTCGACGTACGCGCCGATGAGGTTCAGGTCGAGGTACCACGTCGGCGGGCGCTCCACCCGCCGCTCCCACGCCCGCTCGGACACGGTGAACGGCGCCAGCCCCGGCGCCACGCCCAGGCACTTCTGCGTCCCGGCGTACGCGATGTCCACCCCCACGCGTCGACCTCGACGGGGATGCCCGCGAGCGAGGTCACGCAGTCGGCGAGGACCAGGGCGCCGTCGGGCACCGCGCGGGCCAGCGCGGCGATGTCGCTGCGCACCCCGGTCGACGTCTCGGCGTGCACCGCCGCGACGATGGCGGGGTTCGGGTGCGCCGCCGCGACCCGCTCGGCGTCGACCGGCTGCCCCCACTCGTGGTCGACCCGCACGACCTCGGCCCCGTACCGCGCCGCGACGTCGGTCATCCGCTCGCCGAACAGCCCGTTGACCGCGACGACGACGACGTCCCCGGGCCGCACGAAGTTCGCGAACGCGGCCTCCATCCCGATCGACCCGGTCCCGGACAACGGCAGCGTCCGCGCGTTCGAGGTGCCCCACATGGTCCGCAACCGCGCGCACGTCTCGTCGAGCACGGCGAGGAACGCGGGGTCGAGGTGCCCGAGCAGCGGCGCGGCCAGCGCGGCCGTGGCCTCGGGGTAGGGGTTCGACGGGCCGGGGCCCAGCAGGGTGCGGTCGACCAGTGGCATAAGCGCACCCTAGTTGCGGCGCCCAAGCACCGCCTGCACGATCAGTTGCGGCGTTCGAGCACCGCCCGCACGATCAGCGGCATGAAGTCCCGACCGCGCCGCCACAGCCACGGGACGCCCTTGAACAGCAGCCACAGCACGTGGTGAACGGTCTTGATCTCCCGCCCGCCCTCGCACGTCAGGCTCACCGGCGCCCCCAGGACGCACCCGGTCTCCCCCAACCGCTCCGCGAACCCCGCCGCCAACAACCGGTGCCCCAACTCCGACGGGTGCAACCGGTCCACGCTCCACACGGCGTGCTCGTACGCCCCCGGGATCGAGTCGAGGTCCAACACCCCGGCCCCGGTCGTCACCACGACCTCGTCGATCACCTCGTTGAGCCGGTCGATCCGCGCCTTGAGCGCCCGCTTGAGGGTGACGGGCATCCGGAACACCCGCCCGTGGTCGTGGTAGCGCGCGAGCACCACCCGAGCCCCCGCCGCTGCAGTTCGACGACGACGTACCGCAGGTCCTCCCGCAGCTTGACCGGGTCGAAGTCCGACCGCAGCGTGTCGTTCATCCCGGCGACCACGATCGCCGCGTCCGGCCGGTGCTCGAGCACGGCGGGCAACTGCCGCTCCCGCACGCAAGCCACCCGAGCCCCCTGGAACGCCACGTTGTGCTCAACAGCCCCGAGCGCCGCGGCCAGCAGCGGCCCGACCCCCGCCACCCACCCCCGGGCACCGGGTCCCCGATCCCCACACACGTCGAGTCCCCCAGGACGGCCAACCGGCCCGCCGTCCAAGTCAGCGTCGGACTAATCCCCAGCGCGGTCACGCGTACACCATCCGCCGCCCGCCCGCATGACCGGTGAGATCGCGGTGACCTCGGATAGACGGCCCGGCGAAGAATCAGTGCTCACCCACCCCGTCGGGGCAACCCGCGGTCGGTCAGGCGGACAGGGGCTCGCCCCGGTCGTGGTCGACGGCGGCGGCCCACCGCGCCAGGCGGTCGGCGGCCTGGGCAGGCGTGCAGCGCGCCATCCCGGCCGCCTCGCAGCGGCGGACCACCGCCCCGTGCTCCCGCCACAGCCGGACACCGCGGCGGACCAGCAGGCCGATGCCCTTGCGCGACTCCGCGACGTCCCGGGCGAAGCGCCGGACGAACGTCGTGGCGCCGCTCGGCGCCACCACGACCGCGTCGGCGAGCACGCCCGCGTCGCGGCAGCCCGTGACGATGCGGTCCGCGAACAGGCCCTCCGCCACGAACGCCCGCGCCCCGCCCGCGACGAGGTGCGTCGACCCGACCCGCCGGTCCTGCGCGATGTCGTACCGGGGCGCGCGGACCTCGCCCATCGTCGCGAGTTCGACGATCGCGGCGACGGCCTCGTCGGCCAGCCACGAGCCCGGCGCGTCCCAGTCGACGCGGCCCGCCGCGTCGCGCGGGAGCAGGGGGTCGCCGCCGTCCCGGTAGAAGTCGTCCAGGCGCAACACCGGCAGACCGAGCCGGGCCGCGAGGGTCGACTTCCCCGCCCCTGAGGGACCGGACAGCAGGATCACGGGAATCGGCGCCACGAGGGGTCATCATCCCACGTCGAGCCGCTGGTCGACGCCGGGGCACACCTGCCCGTGTCGCCCGCGCGGGGTAGCGTCGGGAGCCGTGGAACAGGAGTTCGACCTCGACCTCTACGGCGACCCGCCCGCGCGCACCACCGCACCGGCCGACCGGCACGCGCCACTGGCCGTGCGGATGCGTCCCGCGACCCTGGACGAGGTCGTCGGCCAGGACCACCTGCTGGGGCCGGGGGCGCCCCTGCGCAGGCTGGTCGAGGGCGCCGCGCCCGCGTCGCTGCTGCTCTATGGACCGCCCGGCACCGGCAAGACGACGTTGGCCACGCTCGTCTCGTCCGCCATCGGGCGGCGTTTTGTCGCGCTCTCGGCGTTGACCGCGGGGTCAAGGAGGTCCGCGCCGTCATCGACGACGCCCGTCGCAGGCTCGGCCGCTCCGGGGAGTCGACCGTCCTGTTCATCGACGAGGTCCACCGCTTCTCCCGCACCCAGCAGGACGCCCTGCTCGGCGCGGTCGAGGACCGGACCGTGCTGCTGGTCGCGGCCACCACCGAGAACCCGTTCTTCTCCGTCGTGTCGCCACTCCTCTCCCGTTCGTTGGTGCTCCAGCTCAAACCGCTCGACGACGACCACGTGCGCGCCCTCGTCCGCCGCGCCCTAACCGACGAGCGCGGCCTCAACCAGGCCCTCGACCTCGACGCCGACGCCGAGGACCACATCGTGCGACTGGCGGGCGGCGACGCCCGGCGCGCGCTCACCGCGCTGGAAGCCGCCGCCGACTCGGCCTCCGCGAAGGGCGCGGCGTCCATCGACCTCGCCACCGTCGAGGCCACGGTGGACAAGGCCGCCGTCCGCTACGACCGCCAAGGCGACCAGCACTACGACGTCATCAGCGCGTTCATCAAGTCGATCCGCGGCTCCGACGTGGACGCCGCCCTGCACTACCTGGCCCGGATGATCGAGGCGGGCGAGGACCCCGGTTCATCGCCCGTCGCCTGATCGTCCACGCCAGCGAGGACATCGGCATGGCCGACCCCACCGCCCTGCAGACCGCCGTCGCCGCCGCGCAGGCGGTGCAGCTCATCGGCATGCCGGAGGGCAGGCTCGCGCTGGCGCAGGCCACCGTGCACCTGGCCACCGCGCCCAAGTCGAACGCCGTCATCACCGCCATCAACACAGCGATGGCCGACGTCCGCGCGGGCGCGGCGGGGAGCGTCCCGCCGCACCTCCGGGATGGCCACTACGCGGGCGCCAAGAAGCTCGGCAACGCCACCGGCTACCGCTACCCGCACGACGTCCCCGAGGGCGTGCTCGCGCAGCAATACCCCCGGACGACCTCGTCGGTCGCGACTACTACAACCCCACGAATCGTGGTTCCGAACGCGCATTGGCCGAACGCCTCCCGAAATTGCGGCGGGTGATACGAGATCAGTAAGCCGGCAATCGGGAGAGCGGCGGCGGAGTTGTCCACAGGCCCGGAGTTGTCCACATTCGCCGAAACGCGGTGGCCGATTACCCCTCGGGAGCGGACACTGGTCCGCCAGATGAGGGCCCCGGGACGCGCGGTAGCCTGGCGCGGATCAATCCCGGACGAGGAGGGCGTGTGAGCGCAGGGGAGATTGCCTGGCTGGTCGGCGCCGGTGCGATCGCGATCGTCGCGGTCGTGCTGTGCATCGTGCTGTTCAAGCTCGGCCGCACCCTGGACGAGGCCACCATCGCCATTCGCAAGGCCCACCAGAACAGCGACCCGCTCTTCACCGGAGCCAACACCACGATCAGCCACGTCAACACGCAACTCGAGCGCGTCGACGGCATCACCGCGAACGCCCAGGCCGTCACCGGCAACGTCTCGGCGCTGACCTCGGTGTTCACCGCGACCCTCGGCGGCCCGCTGGTCAAGGCCGCCGCCCTGTCCTACGGCGTCGGCAAGGCCATCAAGGCCCGCCGCCGCGCCAAGGGCGAGATCGAGGGCAAGCACGCCCGCCGCAAGCGCCGCGGGGTCGTCCGTGAGCAGGCTGTTCTGGATGGGCCTCGGCGTCGCCGCCGGGGTCGCGCTGTCCCGCAAGGCCCGCCGCACCGCGCACGCCGTGACGCCCGCGGGCGTGGCCGAGAACGTCGGCGACGCCGTCCGCGAGCTGGCGGGCGCCATCGGCGCGTTCGGCGCCGACGTGCGCGCGGGCATGGCCGAGCGCGAGGATGAGCTGGCCGAGCTGGTGGAGCGCCGCAGCGGCGTGCGCACCCGCCGCCCCGACGCGCGAGCGCGCCGGGCGGACGGTCGCGCCTAGACCGTCCGCCGCCGCCGAGCCCGCTCGCCCGCAAGACCTACCGAGGACCACGACCGTGCAGACCCACGAGATCTCCCGCCGCTTCCTGACGCACTTCAAGGACGCCGGGCACACCGAGGTGCCCAGCGCGTCCCTGATCCTGGACGACCCCAACCTGCTGTTCGTCAACGCGGGCATGGTGCAGTTCAAGCCCTACTTCCTCGGTGAGGCCCCGCCGCCGTACAGCACCGCGACGAGCGTGCAGAAGTGCGTGCGCACCGGTGACATCGACGAGGTCGGCAAGACCACCCGCCACAACACGTTCTTCCAGATGGCGGGCAACTTCTCCTTCGGCGACTACTTCAAGGCCGGCGCGATCGAGCACGCCTGGACCCTGGTCACCGGCAGCCAGGACGACGGCGGCTACGGCTTCGACCCCGACCGCATCTGGGCGACCGTCTACGAGGACGACGACGAGGCGTTCGAGCTCTGGCAGAAGATCGCGGGCCTGCCGCCGGAGCGCATCCAGCGCCGCGACGGCAAGGACAACTACTGGGACATGGGCGTGCCCGGTCCCGGCGGCCCCTGCTCGGAGATCTACTACGACCGCGGCCCCGAGCACGGCAAGGACGGCGGCCCGGTCGTCGACGAGGACCGGTACCTGGAGATCTGGAACCTGGTCTTCATGCAGGACGTGCGCGGCGACCTGAGCCCGAAGAACGGCCACGCGCCGATCGGCACCCTGCCGCAGAAGAACATCGACACCGGCATGGGCATCGAGCGCGTCGCCTACCTGCTGCAGGGCGTCGACAACGTCTACGAGACCGACCTGGTCCGCCCGGTCATCACCAAGGCCGAGGAGATGTCCGGCCGCCGCTACGGCGCGGGCAACCCGGTCGACGACGTGCGCTTCCGCGTCATCGCCGACCACGCGCGCAGCGGCATCATGCTCATCGGCGACGGCGTCACCCCGGCAACGAGGCCGCGGCTACGTGCTGCGCCGCCTGCTGCGCCGCATCGTGCGCTCGGTGCGCCTGCTCGGCGTGACCGACCCGGTGCTGCCCGAGTTCGCCGCGGTCGTCCGCGACACCATGGGCCCGGTCTACCCGGAGCTGGTCAAGGACTTCCCGCGCATCGAGTCGGTCGTGCGCAACGAGGAGGAGACCTTCCTCGGCACCCTGGCCAGCGGCCTGAAGATCTTCGACGTGGCCGCGGCGCAGATCAAGTCCGGCGGCGGCTCGCAGCTGCCCGGCGACAAGGCGTTCCAGCTCCACGACACCTACGGCTTCCCGATCGACCTGACCCTGGAGATGGCGGCCGAGAAGGGCCTGACCGTCGACGAGCAGGGCTTCCGCGACCTGATGGCCGAGCAGCGCGCCCGCGCGAAGGCCGCGGTCAAGAAGACCGGCCACGGCGACCAGTCCGTCTACCGCGACCTGCTGGCCCTCGGCGCGACCGAGTTCACCGGCTACCAGGAGCTCGACACCGAGGCGACGGTCCGCGGCCTGGTCCGCGAGGGCGTCCGGGTGCCCGCCGCGACCGAGGGCGACATCATCGAGGTCGTCGTCGACCGCACCTCCCTCTACGCCGAGTCCGGCGGCCAGGAGTCCGACGCCGGCCTGATCGTCGGCGACGGCGTCGAGCTGGAAGTGCTCGACGTGCAGAAGGTCGCCCGCAAGCTGTGGGTGCACCAGGCGCGCGTGCGCCGCGGCGAGGTCACCGAGGGCATGGCCGTGCAGACGCGCGTCGACCCCGAGTGGCGCATCGGCGCGCGCCAGGGCCACTCCGGCACGCACGTGGTGCACGCGGCGCTGCGCGAGGTGCTCGGCCCCACCGCGCTGCAGAGCGGCTCCTACAACAAGCCCGGCTACCTGCGGCTCGACTTCGCCTGGTCGGGCGGGCTGTCGCCGGAGACCCGCAGCGAGATCGAGGAGGTCTCGAACCTCGCGGTCCGCAACGACCTGCCGGTGCGCGTGGTCTACACCGACATGGGCGGCGCGCAGGACATGGGCGCGGTCGCGCTGTTCGGCGAGACCTACGACGAGACCGTGCGCGTCGTCGAGATCGGCGGCCCGTGGTCGCGCGAGCTGTGCGGTGGCACCCACGTCGAGCGGTCGGCGCAGATCGGCCCGATCACGCTGATCGGCGAGTCGTCGGTCGGGTCGGGCAGCCGCCGCCTGGAGGCGTACGTCGGCATGGACGCCATGCGCTACCTCGCCAAGGAGCGCGCGCTCGTGCAGAACCTCGCCACGATGCTGCGCGTGCCCGACGAGGACGTGCCCGCCCGCGTCGAGGCGCTGGTGGAGCGGCTGCGCCAGGCCGAGAAGGAGCTGGAGAAGCTGCGCGCGGGCCAGTTGCTGTCCTCCGCGGGCGACCTGGCGCAGAAGGCCGAGGACATCGCGGGCACCGCGCTGGTCGCGCTGCGCGCCCCGGACGGCGTCGGCGGCAACGACCTGCGCACGCTCGCGGGCGAGGTCCGCAACCGGCTCGGCTCGCGGCCCGGCGTCGTCGCGCTGTTCTCCGCCGACGCGGGCAAGGTCGCCTTCGTCGTCGCCACCACGTCGGCGGCCCGCGACGCCGGGATCGCCGCGGGCAAGCTCGTGCCGTCGTTCGCCCCGGCCATCGGCGGCGCGGCGGCGGCAAGCCCGACCTGGCCCAGGGCGGCGGCACCGAGCCCGGCGGCATCGAGGCCGCCATCACCGCCCTGCGCGGCGCGCTCGCCCCGTGACCCGTCCCGACCGGCCCGGGGCCGACGATCCGGGACGCGGGCGCAGGCTCGCCGTGGACGTCGGCTCCGTGCGGGTCGGGGTCGCGTTGAGCGATCCGGCTCCGGTGCTCGCCACGCCGCTGGTTACCCTGTCCCGCGACGAGCGGAACAGCACGGACCTCGCCCAGCTCGCCGCGCTCGTCGTCGAGCACGAGGTGGTGGAAGTGGTGGTCGGTTTACCCCGCACCCTCGCCGGGAAGCACGGACCCGCGGCCGAGGGCGCCCGCGCGTACGCGGAGGCGCTGGCCGAGCGGGTCGCGCCGGTCCCGGTGCGCCTCGCCGATGAGCGCCTGACCACGGTCTCCGCGACGCGGATGCTCAGCGACCGCGGCGTGCGCGGGAAGAAGCAGCGCGCGGTGGTCGACCAAGCCGCCGCCGTCGAGATCCTGCAGGGCTGGCTGGACGCCAGGGCGACCGCGCTCGCCCGGACCGAGGAGGAGTCATGACCGACGACGAACTCGGCCTGTTCGACGGCCACACCGAGCGGGACGGGCGGTCCGCGGCCGGACGGTCAAGCTGGCGGTGTTCGGGCTCCTCGTGGTCCTGCTGATCGGCGCGGGCGTCTGGTACGGCTGGCGGCAGCTCTCCGGCATCGGCGGGTACGACGACTTCACCGGGCCGGGTGAGCGCGACGTCGTCATCGAGGTCAAGGGCGGCGACTCGACCGGCGCGATCGCGGGCACCCTCGCCGAGCAGGGCGTCGTCGCCAGCTCGCGGGCGTTCGTGGCGGCGGCGGAGAACGACTCCCGGGTCCGCGCGGTCCAGCCGGGCTTCTACGTGATGCGCACCAAGATCTCCGGGCAGGACGCGGTCACCCGCATCGTCGACCCGGAGTCGCGGGTCGGGAACCTGCAGATCAAGCCGGGCACGCAGCTCGACGACATCAAGAAGGGCGACGGCAGCGTGACCCCCGGCATCGTGTCGCTGCTGTCCAGCGCGTCCTGCGCGGAACTGGACGGCAAGAGCACGTGCGTGCCGGTCGAGCAGCTCAGGAAGGTCGCGGCGACCGCGGACCTGGCGTCGCTCGGCGTGCCCGAGTGGGCGCTGGCCGACGCGGGCAAGGCGGACCCGGCGCGGCGGCTGGAGGGCCTGATCGCCCCGTCGGTCTACGACGTCAAGCCCGGCTCGACCGCCGAGGAGCTGTGGAAGAAGGTCGTCACCGACTCGTCCGCGCTGCTCCAGTCGTACGGGATGCCGACGATCGCCGACGCGTCCGGGTTCACGCCGTACCAGTTCCTGACCATGGCGTCCCTGGTGCAGCGCGAGGCCATCGAGAAGGACTTCGGCAAGGTCGCGCGCGTGATCTACAACCGGCTCAAGATCGGCATGGAGCTGGCGTTCGACTCGACGGTCAACTACGTCCTCGACCGGCCGAACATCGCCACGAGCGACAAGGACCGCAACAAGGCGGGGCCGTACAACACGTACAAGAACACGGGCCTGACGCCGACGCCGATCTCCGCGCCCAGCAAGGAAGCGCTGGCGGCGGTCGCGGAGCCGACGCCGGGCAACTGGAAGTTCTTCGTGCTGTGCCAGAAGGACGGCACCTCGTGCTTCGCGGACACGTACGAGAAGCACCTGGAGAACCGCCAGATCGCGAAGCAGAACGGCGCTTTCTGATGGGTCGTCGGGCGGCGGTCCTCGGTTCGCCGGTCGCGCACTCGCTGTCGCCGGTGCTGCACTCGGCCGCGTACGCCGCTCTGGGGCTGGACTGGTCGTACGACCGGGTCGAGTGCGATGAGGCGGCGCTGCCGGGGTTGGTGTCGTCGCTCGGGCCGGAGTGGGTCGGGCTGTCGGTGACGATGCCGGGCAAGCGGGCCGCGCTCGCGGTGGCGGGTACGTCGACGGACCGTGCGCGGGCTGTGGGTGCGGCGAACACGTTGGTGCGCACGGAGTCGGGCTGGCACGCGGACTGCACGGACATCGACGGCGTGACGGGTGCGTTGCGGGCCAACGGGTTCGTGTTGGGGTCGGGGGACGCTGTCGTGCTGGGGGCCGGTGGGACGGCGTGCGCGGCGTTGGCGGGGCTGGTGGAGTTGGGGATTTCCGGCGCTGTCGTGGTGGTGCGGGAGCCTGCGCGGGCTGGGGACGCGGTGGAGTGCGCTGCGCGGTTGGGCTTGCCGTTGCGGGTGTTGCGGTGGTCCGAAGTGGACTTCGGTGCGCTGGCGGAGACGTCGTCGGTGCTGGTGAACACGGCTCCTGCTGCGGCTACGGTCGGGTTGGCGTCGTCGCTCGCTTTGGCGCCGCACGTGCTCGACGTGATCTACCACCCGTGGCCGACTCCGGTGGCTGAGGCGGTCGCGGCTCGGGGTGCGTCGGTGGCCACTGGGCTGGACATGTTGCTGCACCAGGCTTTTGGGCAGGTGGAGCAGTTCACGGGGCAGTCCGCGCCTCGCGAGGTGATGCGGGATGCGCTCCGGTCGGCGACGGGTGGGACGGTCCCGCTTTCGCTCTGAGTGAACGTCCTTGCGTCGAACGTCTGTTCGTGTACCTTGGAATCGGAGTTTCTGCTCCGGTTGATCCGAGGAGGACGTATGCAGGCGGGGTTCCTTGCTGTGGTTGGGTTCTGCGCGGCCGGTGCGGTGGCGGGCGCGGTTGCGCGCTTGCTGCTCAGTGCACTGCCGCGAGGGATGCCGGTGCGCGCGGGGCCGTTCGAGGTGGCGACGGCGGCGCTGTGGGCGCTGGTGGCGAGTGCTGACCTGCCGGGCTGGTGGGTGCCGACGGCGTGCGTGCTCACGTGGGCGGCGGTACCGCTGGTGGCGGTGGACCTCTCTCACCGACGTCTGCCGGATGCGCTGACTTTGGGCGTCTTTCCGCTGCTTGCCGTGACGCTGGTCGTCGCGGCGGTGGGTGGGGAGGCGTCGACGTGGTGCTGCGTGCTGCCCTGGGGGCGGGGGTGTTCTTCGCTTTGCACGCCTTGCTGGCGTTGGCGATGCCGGGAGCGCTGGGCGGCGGCGATGTGAAGTTGGCGGTGCCGCTCGGTGCGGTGCTGGGCGTGCTCGGTCCGACGTGGATGCTCGTCGCCCTCGTGGTCGCGGCCGTGGTGACGCTCGCGCTGATCGTGGTCGTCCCGCGTTGGCGGAGCGGCGCTCCGCATGGTCCTGGCCTGCTGGGTGTGACCTGTGCGCTGGTGATCGCTGTCGGGGTTCCTGGAGTCAGCCCAGTGATCGCGCCTCGATTACCCGGGGCGGATGTTGAGTTGAACGCGCCCCTGGCAATTGAGGGGTTTCGCCGGGTCGGTTGAGGGTGCTGATCACGGTCGTCGCTCGAGTGCACGACTTGCTTGCGAGTCGGGCTGAGGCCGCCGGTGGGTGGTCGGTGCTCCGTCATCGCGGGCTCGCGTGGTTCGTCCGGTGGGGGTCGTGCCGTTCCGGTCACCAGGTGACGGTCGGGTGTTGGAGGGTGTGCGCAAGGTCCGTCTTCGGGTCCGCTCCTCGTCCTCCCGCGGGTCGCGGGTGGGTGGGGTGGTGTCCCGATGGGTGGACGCGTCGGATCGCTGGGTGGAGTGCTGATGGAGTCGGAGTGGAGGTGGTGGATGTTCGATAAGCGGACACGTGTGGGCTGAGCTGCGGGTTTCGTGGCCGGCGCCACCGGCGTCGGGGCCAGCCCGGCGTGGCGGGGGGCGGCGGGCATGACAGGATTCCGGCGTGCTGCGTTGGATGACCGCTGGAGAGTCGCACGGGCCCGCGTTGGTTGCCGTGCTCGAGGGAATGGTGGCCGGGGTCGAGGTCACCACCGCTGACCTGGGCGAGCAGATGGCCCGGCGGCGGCTCGGGTTCGGGCGTAGCCCGCGGATGGGGTTCGAGACCGACCACGTCGAGTTCCTCGGCGGGGTCCGGCACGGGCTCACGCAGGGCGGGCCGATCGCGGTGCGGATCGAGAACGCGGAGTGGCCCAAGTGGGAGACCGTCATGGCGGCCGACCCCGTGGACCCCGAGCTGCTCGCCGACCAGGCCCGCAACGAGCCGCTGACCCGGCCGCGGCCGGGGCACGCCGACCTGCCGGGCATGCAGAAGTACGGGTTCGACGAGGCACGGCCCGTGCTCGAGCGCGCCAGCGCGCGGGAGACCGCGGCGCGGACCGCGGCCGGGACCGTGGCGCGGAACTTCCTGCGCCAGGTGTTCGGGGCCGAGGTCGTCAGCCACGTCGTGTCCATCGGTGGGGCGTCGGCTCCCGAGGGGCCGCTGCCGGGGCCGGAGGACCTCGCGGCGATCGACGAGAGCCCGGTGCGGGCGTTCGACCCGGCGGGGACCGAGGCGATGGTCGCCGAGGTGGAGGCCGTCAAGAAGGCGGGCGACACCGTCGGTGGCGTCATCGAGGTCATCGTCTACGGGCTGCCGCCGGGGCTGGGCTCGCACGTGCACTGGGACCGCAGGCTCGACGCGCGGCTCGCGGGTGCGCTCATGGGCGTGCAGGCGATGAAGGGCGTCGAGATCGGCGACGGGTTCACCACCGCGACGCGGTGGGGGAGCCAGGCGCACGACGAGATCGACCGGGCCGAGGGCACCGTCACCGGGGTCACGCGGCGGTCCAACCGCGCGGGCGGGCTCGAGGGCGGCATCACCAACGGCGAGCCGCTGCGGGTGCGGGTGGCGATGAAGCCCATCTCCACCGTGCCGAGGGCGCTGGCGACCGTCGACGTCGTGACCGGGGAGCCCGCCGTGGCGATCCACCAGCGGTCCGACGTGTGCGCGGTGCCGCGGGCGGGGGTCGTGCTGGAGTCCGTGGTGGCGCTCGTGGTGGCCGACGCGGCGCTGGAGAAGTTCGGCGGCGACTCGCTGGCGGAGACGCGGCGCAACGTCGAGGGGTACCTCGACGCGCTGCGGGAGCGCTGGTGAGGCCGGTCGCGGTGGTCGTCGGGCCGCCGGGGGCGGGGAAGACGACCGTGGGCGAGGCGTTGGCGGCCGCGCTCGGGGTCGGGTTCCGCGACACCGACGCCGACGTCGTGGCCGCGGTGGGGAAGTCGGTGGCCGACATCTTCACCGAGGACGGCGAAGCCGCGTTCCGGGCCGCCGAGGAGGACGCCGTCGCGGCGGCGCTGGCCGAGCACGACGGGGTGCTGTCGCTCGGGGGCGGGGCCGTGCTGTCCGAGCGCACGCGGGCGCGGCTGGTGGGGCACACCGTGGTGTTCCTCAAGGTCGGGCTGGCCGAGGGCGTGCGGCGCACCGGGCTGTCCACGGCGCGGCCGCTGCTGGCCGGGGTCAACCCGCGGGCGAAGTTCAAGGAGCTGCTGGACGCGCGGTTGCCGCTGTACCGGGAGGTGGCCACCGTGGAGGTGGACACCGACGACCAGGCGGCCGAGGACGTCGTGGCCCGGCTGGTCGCCGAGCTGCGGGGCGCCGAGCGCGCCTGAGCCTCGGGGCCGGATGCGAACGAGAGGACTGGGAGAAGCCGTGGGAACCGAGCAGCCCGTGCGGATCAGGGTGGCGACCGCCCAGCCGTACGACGTCGTGGTGGGCAAGGGGCTGCTGGACGAGCTGGTCGCGGCGGTGCGCGGGTCGTCGAAGGCGGCGATCGTGCACCAGCCGACGCTGACCGCTACGGCGGAGCAGGTGCGGGAGGAGCTGGTCGCGGCCGGGGTCGACGCGCACCGGATCGAGATCCCCGACGCCGAGGACGGCAAGGCGCTGTCCGTCGCCGGGTTCTGCTGGGAGGTGCTCGGGCGGATCGGGCTCGACCGGCAGGGGACCGTGGTGGCGCTCGGCGGCGGCGCGGTGACGGACCTGGCCGGGTTCGTCGCGGCGACCTGGATGCGCGGGGTGCGGCTGGTCAACGTGCCGACGACGCTGCTCGGCATGGTCGACGCCGCGGTCGGGGGCAAGACCGGGATCAACACCGACGCGGGCAAGAACCTCGTCGGGGCGTTCCACGAGCCCGCCGCCGTCCTGGTCGACCTGGCGACGTTGGGGTCGTTGCCGCGCAACGAGCTGGTCGCGGGCATGGCCGAGGTGGTCAAGGGCGGCTTCATCGCCGACCCGGTGATCCTCGACCTGATCGAGGCCGACCCGGCGGCGGCCGTCGACCCCGACGGCGACGTGCTCGGGGAGCTGGTGCGGCGCAAGATCCAGGTCAAGGCCGACGTGGTGGCCAGCGACCTGCGGGAGTCGAGCCTGCGGGAGATCCTCAACTACGGGCACACGCTCGGGCACGCCATCGAGCGGCGCGAGCGGTACCGGTGGCGGCACGGGGCGGCGATCAGCGTCGGCATGGTGTTCGCGGCGGAGCTGGCGCGGCTGGCGGGCAGGCTGGACGACGCCACCGCCGACCGTCACCGGTCGATCCTCACCGCGCTGGGGCTGCCGGTGACCTACGACGCCGACGCGCTGCCGCAGCTCGTCGAGTCGATGCTGGGCGACAAGAAGACCAAGTCCGGGGTGCTGCGCTTCGTCGTCCTCGACGGCCTGGCCAAGCCGACGCGGCTCGAGGGGCCGGACCCGGCGCTGCTGGCCGCGGCGTACTCGGCGGTGGCGGCGGAGCCGTCGACGGGGTCGGGGGTGCTGCTGTGATCCTGGTCCTCAACGGGCCGAACCTGGGCAGGCTCGGCACGCGGGAGCCCGCGGTGTACGGCAGCACCACGCACGCGGACCTGGTCGAGCTGTGCGAGAAGACCGGCCGCGACCTGGGCGTCGAGGTCGAGGTGCGGCAGACCGACCACGAGGGCGAGATGGTCGGCTGGCTGCACGAGGCCGCCGACCGCGCGCTGCCCGTCGTGCTGAACGCGGGCGCGTGGACGCACTACTCGATCGCCGTGCGCGACGCGGCGGCGCAGCTCAGCGCGCCGCTGGTGGAGGTGCACATCTCCAACGTGCACAAGCGCGAGGAGTTCCGCAGGCACAGCGTGCTGTCCGACATCGCCGCCGGGGTGATCTTGGGGCTCGGGGTGGACGGGTACGCGCTCGCGCTGCGGTGGCTCGCGGGGGCCGCGCGCGGGTGAGCGTGTGATCAAAGAGGCAATCGCCTGAACGGGGGTTGCCGGTGATCGGCCGTCCCTAGACTGGGCGGCACGCGTCACCGGCACGGAAGGTCCCCACCGCTCATGCCCAGCCGGGCCTGGCGGCCGCGGTTCGCCGTGGTCCTGGCTCTGTTCGCCGTGGCCGGGTGCACGGTCGCGCCCGGCGCGGTCGTGGTGCCCGCTCCCGCGACCTCGACCACGCCGCCCGCCGTGCAGCCGCGGGCGGCGGTGCCGTCGACGCTCGGGGTGGACAGCGCGCGGGGGAGTGGCGGGGTGGTCGCCGCAGGCGGGCGGGACGCGCCCTACAACTACGCGCCGACGCTGCTGCGCGAGGGCGGCACGATCCGGATGTGGTGGTGCAGCCAGCTCGGGGTGGCGGCGCCCGCGGGCGACGACATCCTCCTCGGCGAGACCGCTGACCTGCGCACGCCCTTCCGCGGGCCGGACGGCACGGGTGGGCAGGCGGTGTTCTCGGGCAGCCGCACCGGGTTCGACGGGATGCACACCTGCGACCCGTCCGTGGTCCGCGTCGGCGACACGTACTACCTCTACTACACCGGCGCCGCGGGCGACCACGCGCACGGCAACGCCATCGGGCTGGCCACCAGCACCGACGGCAAGCGGTGGACGCGGGCCAACGGCGGGGCGCCCATCGTCGGGTCCGCGCGCGACGAGCTGCGCGACAACACCTACGGCGCGGGCCAGCCCGCCGCCGCGTTCCTCGACGGCCGCTTCTACCTCGTCTTCACCGACACCACCGGCGCGGCGGCGGGCTGGAACGGCGCGGGCCAGTTCGTCCTGCGCTCGCCCGACCCGACGTTCCAGACGCAGGTCGAGGTCCTCGGCCCGGACGGGTTCGCGCCCGGCGTGGCGACCAGCCCGCGGACGCGGTCGGTGGTGGACGCGTTCAGCGTCGACGTCATGTGGGTGGCGCCGCTCGGGGCGTTCGCCATCGCCCACCAGACCGCGGGCGGGACGTCGTTGACCTTCTGGGACGCCGAGTTCCGGACGCAGCCGCACCACTCCGTCCTGGTCCCGGGGCCCTGGGCGGAAGGGCCCGGGCTGGTGCGCGACCCACTCGGGCACGCGCCGCGGTCCGACGCCGACCCGTGCGGGCGGGTGCCCGTCGACCTCGTCCGGGCGACCCGGACCCGCGCCGCGCCCACCGACCTCGTGCACTTCGGCCTCGACCTCACCGGCACCGCCGCCTGCGAGGACCCGGCCCGCGTCCTCGCCGCGCTCGACGGGTACGGGGTGCCGTCGCCGCAGCGGACGATCGACGTCATCCGGGGCGGTCAGGTGCTGCGCGTCGAGCGGCGGTCGGTGGCCGAACGGGTCGCCGCGCGCGTGCTCGACCACCGCGCCCCGGCCCTGGCGCACGTCCCCGTCACCGCGCACCTGCCCGCCGGGGCGCGCGCGGTGCGCAACGGGCCGCACGTCGGGTTCGTCCTCGACGACGGCAGGCTGTGGGCGCTCACCGACCCCGCGGTCGCGAAGGTCAACGGCTCCACCGCGGAGGAGATCGGCCCGGACGGCTGGGACCGCTACCCGCGCGGCCCCCACCTGGGCTAACGCGTCGCGGAGCGGTCCAGCCGCGGTCCGACGAGCAGGCCGAGACCCGCGGGCACCAACACCAGCAGCGCCGTGAACGCCGCGCCGCCGGTCAGCGCCGGACCCAGGGCGCTCGCGCTCGTCTCGTCCACGAACACCGCGCGGCCGATGACGCCGAGCACGGCCGAGCCCCAGCCCGCGACCAGGCAGGCGAACACCCACACGCGCCCGCGGTCGGGGACGCCCTTCCACCCGTCGACCGCCGCCCACACCGCGGCGATGCCCGCGAGGACGCCCAGCACCAGCGCCGACACCGTGCTCTGCCCCGTCGGGTCGCCCGCGCGCAGCAGGGCGACGAACACGTTCGCCGCCGCGTGGACGACCGCCATCACCACGCCCCGGATCAACCACGTCTGCATAACGCGAGAGTAGCTACCCGCGGCCCTAGGCTCCCTGCATGGCCGAATCCCACGCTCCCCGCCGCGCCGCGCTGCGCGGGCTGCTCCGCGAGCGGGGTCTCGACGGGCTGCTCGTCGTCGACCTCCTCAACATCCGGTACCTCACCGGGTTCACCGGGTCCAACGCCGCGCTGCTGCTCACCGCCGACGGCGACGACACCTTCTGCACCGACGGCCGCTACACCCTCCAGGCCCAGCGCCAGGTGCCCGACATGCGGCACATCATCGAGCGGGCCAGCGCGCCCGCCGTCGCGGCGAAGGCGAGCGGGCGCGTCGGGTTCGAGAGCCAGCACGTCACCGTCGACGGCCTCGACACCCTCGCCGACGCCACCGACGCCGAGCTGGTGCGCGCCCCCGGCCTGGTCGAGCAGCTCCGCGTGGTCAAGGACGAGACCGAGGTCGAGGCACTGCGCATGGCCTGCGCCGCCGCGGACCGCGCCCTGGCCGACCTGATCGAGCACGGCGGGCTGCGGCCCGGGCGCACCGAGCGGGAGGTGGCGCGCGAACTGGAGTCGCGGATGCTCGACCACGGCGCCGAAGCCCCCAGCTTCGACTCCATCGTCGCCGCGGGCGCCCACTCCGCCATCCCGCACCACCGGCCCACCGACGCCGTCTTGCACGCCGGTGACCTGGTCAAACTCGATTTCGGCGCGCTGGTCGACGGCTACCACTCCGACATGACCCGCACGGTCGTGCTCGGCGAGCCCGCCGACTGGCAGCGCGAGCTGTACGACCTCGTCGCGCAGGCCCAGGCGGCGGGCCGCGCGGCCCTCGCGCCGGGCGCGGAGGTGACCGCGGTCGACGCCGCGGCGCGCGGGGTCGTGGAGCGCGCGGGCAAGGGCGAGCACTTCCCGCACGGGCTCGGGCACGGCGTGGGCCTGCAGATCCACGAGGCCCCCAGCCTGGCCAAGACGGGCGGCGGTACACTCGCCGCTGGCATGGCGGTCACCGTCGAGCCGGGCGTGTACCTGCCCGGCATGGGCGGGGTCCGCATCGAGGACACGCTCGTCGTGCGGGACGCAGGTCCCGAACTCCTCACGCTGACCACCAAGCAGCTCATGGTCGTCTGACCCCGGTCAGACGCCAGCCGGGCGCGCGGAAACACAGGAGACAAACCCCGTGGCCTCGACCAACGACCTGAAGAACGGCCTGGTGCTCAACCTCGAGGGCCAGCTGTGGTCCGTCGTGGAGTTCCAGCACGTCAAGCCCGGCAAGGGCCCGGCGTTCGTGCGCACCAAGCTCAAGCACGTGCTGACCGGCAAGGTCGTCGACAAGACGTTCAACGCCGGGGTGAAGGTCGACACCGCGACCGTCGACCGCCGCGACATGACCTACCTGTACAACGACGGGTCCGAGTACGTGTTCATGGACACCGACACGTACGAGCAGATCACCATCGACCCGAAGGTCGTCGGCGACGCCGCGAAGTACATGCTGGAGAACAGCACCGCGACGGTGAACTCGCACGAGGGCACCCCGCTGTTCATCGAGCTGCCCACCTCGGTCGAGCTGGTCATCGAGCACACCGACCCGGGCCTGCAGGGCGACCGGTCCACCGGTGGCACCAAGCCCGCGCGCCTGGAGACCGGCGCCGAGATCCAGGTCCCGCTGTTCGTCACCACCGGCGAGAAGGTCAAGGTCGACACCCGCGACGGGCGCTACCTCGGCCGGGTCAGCGGCTGACGTGGGCGCGCGGAGCAAGGCCCGCAAGCGGGCGGTGGACCTGCTGTTCGAGGCCGCCGTCCGCGGCGTCGACCCGGTCACCCTGCTCGCCGACCGGGTCGGCTCGCCCGACGTCCCGCCGGTCAGCGACTACACGGTGACCCTGGTGGAGGGCGTTTCCGCGCACCGGGCGCGCATCGACGAGCTGCTCACCGAGCACGCCCAGGGCTGGACGCTGGAGCGGATGCCCGCGGTCGACCTGGCGATCCTGCGGATGGGCCTGTACGAGCTGCTGTGGGCCCAGGACGTCCCGGACCCGGTCGCGATCGACGAGGCGGTGCAGCTCGCCCGCACCCTGTCGACCGACGATTCCCCCAGGTTCGTCAACGGTGTCCTGGGCCGCATCGGCGGGATCGCCGACCGGCTCAGGGCCACCCTCTAGCGACGACGTCGGCGGCGCACCCGACACCCACCGGGTGCGCCCGTCCGCGTCCTCAGTCCTCCTTGGACGGCCGCGCCTCGGGCGGCAGCACACCCCAGTCGATGAGCTGCTCGGTCAGCTCGCCGGGGGTCATGTCGTAGATGATCGCCAGGGAGCGCAGGTCCTCGGTGCGGATGGACAGCACCTTGCCGTTGTAGTCGCCGCGCTGGCTCTGGATGGTCGCCGCGTACCGGGCCAGCGGTCCTACCTTCTCCGCCGGGAGCTGCTGGAGCCGCTCCAGGTTGATCACGATCTTGGTCGCGGGTTCCGCGCCGGACGGCACCCGGCCCTCGGGCAGGAGCTCCACCACCGGCACGCCGTAGAAGTCCGCGAGCTCGGCCAGCTTCTGCACGGTCACGGCCCGGTCGCCGCGCTCGTAGGAGCCGACGACGACGGCCTTCCACCGGCCACCGGACTTCTGCTCGACGCCGTGCAGGGACAGGCCCTGCTGCTGGCGGATCGCGCGGAGCTTGGCTCCTAGCGCCTTGGCGTAGTCGCCCATGCGGCGGTTCTCCATTCGTTCGCCCCGTCGGCGCTATGGACTGCCGCGGGTAGCTTCAAATCAACACGCAGAGTAATGGTTACCCAGAGTTGTCACCAGGTCAAGCTGGGTCTTTTTCTCAACTGCGCCGAACGGTGGACACCACCCGCCGGGGTCACCCCGCGCGCCTGGTACCGTCGCGGGGGCTCCAGCTCAGGAGCCCTGACCGACATCCTTTAAGGACCCGTCCAGCGAGGCGGGGAAGGAGTCCAGCGTGGCGCCGCGAGACCGTGGCGCGACGGACCCGACCGGGCCGCGTGAGCTGCTCGGCGCGGGTGACGTCGCGCGCACCATCGCCCGGATGGCCCATCAGGTGATCGAGAAGACCTCGCTCGACGCGAGCGGGTCCCGCCCGGTGGTGCTCCTGGGCATCCCCACCCGCGGCGTGCCGCTCGCGCAGCGGCTGGCCGCCAAGATCGCCGAGTTCACCGACGTCCGCGTGCCGACCGGCACCCTCGACGTCACCCTCTACCGCGACGACCTGCGCCGCCGCCCCACCCGCCCGCTCGGCTCGACCGCGCTGCCCGCGTCGGGGATCGACCACGCCCTGGTGGTCCTGGTCGACGACGTGCTGTTCTCCGGTCGGACCATCCGCGCCGCCCTCGACGCGCTGCGCGACGCGGGCCGCCCGCAGGCCGTGCAGCTCGCCGTGCTGGTCGACCGCGGCCACCGCGAGCTGCCCATCCGCGCCGACTACGTCGGCAAGAACGTGCCCACCGCCCGCACCGAGGGGGTCTCCGTCCTGTTCGCCGAGACCGACGGCCGCGACGCCGTGCTGCTGAACCGGGGGAGGGCGCGTGAGGCACCTGCTGGGCGCGGAGAGCCTGGACGCGGACACCGCGCTGGCCATCCTGGACACCGCCGACGGTCTCAAGCGGACGCTGCTGGGCCGCGAGGTCCGCAAGCTGCCGACGCTGCGCGGCCGCACGGTGATCACCATGTTCTACGAGAACTCCACGCGCACCCGGGTCTCGTTCGAGATCGCGGGCAAGTGGATGAGCGCGGACGTGGTGAACGTCTCCGCGGGCGGGTCGTCGGTCGGCAAGGGCGAGTCGCTGCGCGACACCGCGCTGACCCTGGCCGCGGCGGGCGCCGACTGCGTCATCGTCCGCCACCCCGCCTCCGGCGCCGCGCACCGGCTCGCGGGCTGGCTGTCCGATGTGGGCACCAGCGTGGTCAACGCGGGCGACGGCACGCACGAGCACCCCACGCAGGCGCTGCTGGACGCGGCGACCATCCGCGACCGCCTCGGCAAGATCGACGGCCTGCGCATCGGGATCGTCGGTGACGTCCTGCACAGCCGGGTGGCCCGCTCGAACGTGCACCTGCTCACAGCGCTCGGCGCGGAGGTCGTGGTCGTCGCACCGCCGACGCTGCTGCCCTCGGGTCTGGCCGACTGGCCGGTGCCGGGGCTGACGGTCTCCTACGACCTCGACGCCGAACTGCCCACCTTGGACGCGGTGATGATGCTGCGCGTCCAGGCGGAGCGGATGCACGGCGGCTTCTTCCCGTCCGCCCGCGAGTACGCGATCCAGTACGGCATGAACGCCGCCCGGCTGGCGCTGCTGCCCGAGCACGCCGTCGTGCTGCACCCCGGGCCGATGCTGCGGGGCATGGAGATCGCGCACGCGGTCGCCGACTCGCCGCGGGCGGCCATCACCGAGCAGGTCGCCAACGGCGTGCACGTGCGCATGGCGGTCCTGTACCACCTGCTGGCCGGAGAGGAGGACCAGGCGTGAGCTTGGTCATCAAGGGCGTCCGCCCCTACGGCGAGGGCGAGCCCGTCGACATCCGGGTCGAGCACGGCGTGATCGCCGAGATCGGCGCGGACCTGACCGCCGACGAGACCTTCGACGCGCGCGGCGCCGTCGCGCTGCCCGGCTTCGTCGACCTGCACACCCACCTGCGCGAGCCCGGCCGCGAGGACACCGAGACCATCGAGACCGGTTCCCGCGCCGCCGCGCTCGGCGGGTACACGGCGGTCTTCGCCATGGCCAACACCGACCCGGTCGCCGACAACGCGGTCGTCGTCGAGCACGTGTGGCGGCGCGGCCGCGAGGTCGGCCTGGTCGACGTGCACCCGGTCGGCGCGGTCACCGTGGGCCTCAAGGGCGAGAAGCTCGCCGAGCTGGGCACCATGGCCAACTCGATCGCGAACGTCCGGGTGTTCTCCGACGACGGCCTGTGCGTCGCCGACCCGCTGATCATGCGCCGGGCGCTGGAGTACACCAAGGCGATCGACGCGGTGATCGCCCAGCACGCCGAGGAGCCGCGGCTGACCGTCGGCGCGCAGGCGCACGAGGGCGAGACCGCGGCCCGGCTCGGCCTCGCGGGCTGGCCCGCGGTCGCCGAGGAGGCCATCGTCGCCCGCGACTGCCTGCTGGCCCGGCACGTCGGCGCGCGGCTGCACGTCTGCCACGTGTCCACCACGGGCACGGTCGACGTGCTGCGCTGGGCCAAGGAGCGCGGCACGCAGGTCTCCGCCGAGGTCACCCCGCACCACCTGCTGCTCGACGACTCCCGCCTGACGAGCTACGACCCGGTCAACAAGGTCAACCCGCCGCTGCGCGCCCAGACCGACGCCGCCGCGCTGCGCCAGGCCCTGGCCGACGGGGTGGTCGACTGCGTCGCCACCGACCACGCCCCGCACGCCCCGCAGGACAAGGACTGCGAGTGGTCGGCCGCCCGGCCCGGCATGCTCGGCCTCCAGACCGCGCTGTCGATCGTGGTCAAGACGATGGTCGAGCCCGGCCTGCTCGACTGGCGCGGCGTCGCCCGGGTGATGAGCGAGCGCCCCGCCGAGATCGCCGGGCTGCCCGACCAGGGCCGCCCGATCGCCGTCGGCGAGCCCGCCACGCTGGCGCTCGTCGACCCCGACGCGCGGTGGACCGTCGAGGGCGCGGCGCTGGCCAGCATCGCGGGCAACACCCCGTACGAGGGCATGGAGCTGCCCGCCGCGGTCGTCGCGACCGTGCTGCGCGGGCGCTTCACCGCCCGGGACGGGAAGGTGGGCTGATGCGCGCTGTCCTCACCCTGGTGACGCTGTTGGTTCTGGTCGGCCTGGTCGCCCTGATGTGGTGGGGCTACCGCAACCGCCGCAAGCGCCAGGCCCACCTGCCCCCGTTCCCCGCCGCGCCCGCCGAGCTGCTCGAGAAGGTGCGGGCGGGCACCGCGGCGGACCTGCTGCCGCCGAGCACCGGCGTCTACGCCAGCACCGTCACCGACGCGAGCTGGCAGGACCGGGTCGCCGCCGGTGACGTGGGCTTCCGCTCCGACGCCACCGCGCACCTGCTCGCGGACGGCGTGCTGTTCGACCGGACCGGCGCGCAGCCGGTCTGGATCCCCGCGGAATCGGTGCTCGACGCCCGCACCGCGCCCGGCATCGCCGGGAAGGTGATGGGCCGCGACGGCCTGCTCGTCGTGCGCTGGCGCGTCGGCGACCACGAGTTCGACACCGGCTTCCGCGCCGACGACAAGGACGACTACCAGACGTGGGTGCCCGCGCTGCGCTCGCTCACCGGAGGGACCGCATGACGACCAAACGCACACCCGCCGCGCTCGTGCTGGAGGACGGCCGCGTCTTCCGCGGCGCCGCCTTCGGCGCGCGCGGCGCCACCTTCGGCGAGGTCGTCTTCTGCACCGCCATGACCGGCTACCAGGAGACGTTGACCGACCCCTCCTACCACCGGCAGATCGTGGTGGCCACGGCCCCGCAGATCGGCAACACCGGCTGGAACGACGAGGACGACGAGTCGAGCCGCATCTGGGTCTCGGGCTACGTCGTGCGCGACCCCGCCCGGGTGCCGTCGAACTGGCGCTCCCGCCGCCCGCTCGACGCCGAGCTGGAGAACCAGGGCGTGGTCGGCATCAGCGGGGTCGACACCCGCTCGCTGACCCGCCACATCCGCGAGCGCGGCGCGATGCGCGCGGGCGTGTTCTCCGGTGACGACCTGGCCAGCGACGACGCCATGGTGGTGCGCGTGCTGGAGAGCCCGAAGATGCTCGGCGCCGCCCTGGCCGACGAGGTCTCCACCGCCGAGACCTACGTCGTCCCCGCGATCGGCGAGACCCGGTTCCGGGTCGCCGCGCTGGACCTCGGCATCAAGTCCAACACCCCGAGGATGATGGCGGCGCGCGGCATCGAGACGCACGTGCTGCCCTCCACCGCCACCCTCGACGACCTGCTGGCCGTCGAGCCGGACGGGGTCTTCCTGTCCAACGGCCCCGGCGACCCCGCCACCGCCGACCACCCGGTCGCGCTGACGAGGGCCGTGCTGGAGCGCCGCATCCCGTTCTTCGGCATCTGCTTCGGCAACCAGATCCTCGGCCGCGCGCTGGGCCTGGGCACCTACAAGATGCGCTACGGCCACCGCGGCATCAACATCCCCGTCATCGACGTGGAGACCGGGGCGGTCGCGATCACCGCGCAGAACCACGGGTTCGCGCTGGAGGGCGAGGCGGGGCAGGAGTTCGACACCCCGTTCGGCCGCGCCAAGGTCAGCCACGTCTGCCCGAACGACGGCGCGGTCGAGGGCGTGCGCGCCCTGGAGGTGCCCGCCTTCTCCGTGCAGTACCACCCCGAGGCCGCCGCGGGCCCGCACGACGCCGCGGACCTGTTCGACCGGTTCGTGACCACCATGGAGGGCGGCCGCTGATGCCCAAGCGCGATGACATCCACCACGTGCTGGTGATCGGCTCCGGTCCCATCGTGATCGGCCAGGCGTGCGAGTTCGACTACTCCGGCACCCAGGCGTGCCGGGTGCTGCGGGCGGAGGGCATCCGGGTCAGCCTGGTCAACTCCAACCCCGCGACGATCATGACGGACCCGGAGTTCGCCGACGCCACCTACGTCGAGCCGATCACCCCGGACTTCGTCGAGAAGGTCATCGCCAAGGAGCGCCCCGACGCGATCCTGGCGACCCTCGGCGGGCAGACCGCGCTGAACACCGCGGTCGCGCTGCACGAGCGCGGCGTGCTGGAGAAGTACGGCGTCGAGCTGATCGGCGCCGACATCGACGCCATCCAGCGCGGCGAGGACCGGCAGAAGTTCAAGGACATCGTCGCCGAGATCGGCGGCGAGACCCCGCGCAGCCGGGTGTGCCACTCGATGGACGAGGTCCGCGAGACCGTCGCCGAGCTGGGCCTGCCGGTGGTCATCCGGCCGTCGTTCACCATGGGCGGCCTCGGCTCCGGCATGGCGCACACGCACGAGGAGCTCGAGCGCCTCGCGGCCACCGGCCTCGCCGAGAGCCCGGTCACCGAGGTGCTCATCGAGGAGAGCGTCCTCGGCTGGAAGGAGTACGAGCTGGAGCTGATGCGCGACCGCAGGGACAACGTGGTCGTCATCTGCTCCATCGAGAACATCGACCCGATGGGCGTGCACACCGGCGACTCGGTGACCGTCGCCCCGGCGATGACCCTGACCGACCGCGAGTACCAGGTCATGCGCGACACCGGCATCGCCGTGCTGCGCGCGGTCGGCGTCGACACCGGCGGCTGCAACATCCAGTTCGCGGTGCACCCGCAGACCGGGCGCATGGTCGTCATCGAGATGAACCCGCGCGTGTCGCGCTCCAGCGCGCTGGCCTCGAAGGCGACCGGCTTCCCGATCGCCAAGATCGCCGCGAAGCTCGCCATCGGCTACACCCTCGACGAGATCACCAACGACATCACCGGCGAGACCCCGGCGTCCTTCGAGCCGACGCTGGACTACGTCGTGGTGAAGGTCCCGCGGTTCGCCTTCGAGAAGTTCCCCGGCGCCGACCCGACGCTGACCACCACGATGAAGTCGGTCGGCGAGGCGATGAGCCTGGGCCGCAACTTCGCCGAGGCGCTGGGCAAGGCGCTGCGGTCGATGGAGACCAAGGCCGTCGGCTTCTGGACCACGCCCGACCCGGACACCATGACGCAGGAGTCGGTGCTCGACGCCCTGCGCACCGGGCACGACGGCCGCCTCTACACCGTCGAGCGCGCCCTGCGCATGGGCGCGTCGGTCGCCGACGTGCACGACGCGTCCGGCATCGACCCGTGGTTCATCGATCAGATCGCCATGCTGGTCGAGCTGCGTGGGGAGATCGAGACCGCGCCGGTGCTCGACGAGGAGCTGCTGCGCCGGGCCAAGCACCACGGCCTGTCCGACCGGCAGATCGCCGCGCTGCGCCCCGAGCTCGCGGGCGAGGACGGCGTGCGGGCGCTGCGCCACCGCCTGGGCGTGCGGCCGGTGTTCAAGACCGTCGACACCTGCGCCGCCGAGTTCGCCGCGAAGACGCCGTACCACTACTCGACCTACGAGCTGGACCCGCACGCGGAGTCCGAGGTCGCGCCGCAGCACGAGCGGCCCAAGGTGCTGATCCTGGGCTCCGGGCCCAACCGCATCGGCCAGGGCATCGAGTTCGACTACTCGTGCGTGCACGCCGCGATGGCGCTGCGCGAGGCGGGCTACGAGACCGTCATGGTCAACTGCAACCCGGAGACCGTGTCGACCGACTACGACACCTCCGACCGCCTGTACTTCGAGCCGCTGACCTTCGAGGACGTGCTGGAGGTCGTGCACTCCGAGCGCATGTCCGGCACGGTCGCGGGCATCGTCGTGCAGCTCGGCGGCCAGACCCCGCTGGGGCTGGCGCAGCGGCTGGCCGACGCGGGCGTGCCGGTCGTCGGCACCTCCCCGCAGGCCATCCACCTCGCCGAGGACCGCGGCGCGTTCGGCGAGGTGCTGACCACCGCCGGGCTGCCCGCGCCGAAGTACGGCACCGCGACGTCGTTCGCCGCGGCCAAGCGGATCGCCGACGAGATCGGCTACCCGGTGCTGGTGCGGCCGTCGTACGTGCTCGGCGGGCGCGGCATGGAGATCGTCTACGACGAGGACTCGCTGGCGGGCTACATCAAGCGCGCCACCGAGATCACCCCGGAGCACCCGGTGCTGGTCGACCGGTTCCTCGACGACGCCATCGAGATCGACGTCGACGCGCTCTGCGACGGCACCGAGGTCTACCTCGGCGGCGTCATGGAGCACATCGAGGAGGCGGGCATCCACTCCGGCGACTCCTCCTGCGCGCTGCCGCCGATCACCCTGGGCCGCACCGACCTGGAGGCCGTCCGCCGCTCCACCGAGGCCATCGCCAAGGGCATCGGCGTGCGCGGCCTGCTCAACGTCCAGTACGCGCTCAAGGACGACGTGCTGTACGTGCTGGAGGCCAACCCGCGCGCGAGCCGCACGGTGCCGTTCGTCTCCAAGGCGACGGCGGTGCCGCTGGCGAAGGCCGCCGCCCGGATCATGCTCGGCACCACGATCGCCGAGCTGCGCGAGGAGGGCATGCTGCCCGCGACCGGCGACGGCGCGGAGCTGGCCCAGGGCGCGCCGGTCGCGGTCAAGGAGGCCGTGCTGCCGTTCCACCGGTTCCGCACGCCCGAGGGCCACGGCGTCGACTCGCTGCTGGGCCCGGAGATGAAGTCCACCGGCGAGGTCATGGGCATCGACGAGTCGTTCGGGAAGGCGTTCGCCAAGTCCCAGACGGCCTCGTACGGCTCGCTGCCGACCTCCGGGCGGGTGTTCGTCTCGGTGGCCAACCGGGACAAGCGCGCGATGGTGTTCCCGGTGAAGCGGTTGGCGGACCTCGGTTTCGAGGTGCTCGCCACCTCCGGCACCGCGGAAGTGCTGCGCCGCAACGGCATCCCCTGCACGGTCGTGCGCAAGCACTTCGAGGGCAAGGACAACGTCGTCGACCTGATCCGCTCCGGCGGCGTCGACATGGTCATCAACACCCCGTACGGCAACCACGGCCCGCGCGTCGACGGCTACGAGATCCGGACGGCCGCGGTCGCCCGGGACATCCCGTGCGTCACCACGATCCAGGGCGCCGCGGCGGCCGTGCACGGCATCGAGGCGCTGATCCGCGACGAGATCGGCGTGCAGCCGCTGCAGGCGATGCAGACCGCGCTGCGGGCGGGCCGGTGACCGGGTTCGGGGCGCGGCTGACCGCCGCGGTCGGGGCCCGCGGCGCGCTGTGCGTCGGCATCGACCCGCACCCCGGCCTGCTCGACGCGTGGGGCCTGCCCCTCGGCGTCGACGGGCTGGAGCGCTTCGCCATGACCTGCGTCGAGGCGCTGGCGGGCGAGGTCGCGGTGCTCAAGCCGCAGTCGGCGTTCTTCGAGGCGCACGGCTCGCGCGGGGTCGCGGTGCTGGAGCGGGTCATCGCCGAGTCGCGCGCGGCCGGGGCGCTGGTCCTGGTCGACGCGAAGCGCGGCGACATCGGCTCGACGATGGCCGCCTACGCCCAGGCGTACCTCGCCGACGGCTCCCCGCTCGCGGGTGACGCGGTGACGCTGTCGCCGTACCTGGGCTTCGGCTCGCTGGAGCCCGCGCTGGTGACCGCGGAGGCCACCGGCCGGGGCGTGTTCGTGCTGGCGCTGACGTCCAACCCGGAGGGCGCGCAGGTGCAGCGCGCCGAACAGGGCGGGCGCTCGGTCGCGCAGGCCGTGGTGGACGCCGCGGCGGCGCGCAACGCGGGCGCGGAACCGCTGGGCCCGGTCGGGCTGGTGGTCGGGGCGACGCTGGCCGAGACCGGCGTCGACCTGACCGGCCTCAACGGCGCGATCCTCGCCCCCGGCGTGGGCGCGCAGGGCGCGGGCCCGGCCGACCTGTCCCGGCTGTTCGGCGGCGCAGGCGTGGTCCTGCCGACCAGTTCGCGGGACGTGCTGCGGCACGGCCCGGACACCGCCGCCCTGCGGGAGGCCGCACTGCGCCTGCGGGACGAGTTGGTGGCCTGACTCAGAACTCCCGGTTGGACTTCGCGGCGATGCCGAAGCCGTGGCCGGAGGCGTCGTGGGCGCACCGGATGCCGGGGCCCTCGCCCGCGCAGGTGAAGCCGAAGGCGCTGAGCGACCGGCCGGGGTCGAGGACGTCCAGCTCGGTGGGGTTGCCGTCGCTCGGCCAGTACAGGATGCCGCCCGCGCAGACGAAGTCCACCTTGCCCGCCGGGTCGACGTACATGCCGTGCCCCCAGCTGGGGCCGCCCTGCTGGTCGCACACGCCCGGGGGTGGCGACGGCACCGGCTCCGTCTGGCCCTGGCACACGGCCTGCTCCTTGGCGATCCCGCAGGTGAAGTCGCCGGTGACGGAGGTGAAGAAGACGAACTCCAGGCCGTAGCTGTCGTGGTGGTAGCGCTTCGGGTCCATCGGGGGCTTGACCGCCGTGCGGGTCGTGAGCCCGGCCGACAGGTCGATCGTGGCGGCCAGGCCCCAGTGGTCGGACTCGTGGCTGTCGAACCTTTTGGCGTCGCGGGTGGTGACGCCGTTGGCGAGGATGTAGTCGATCCGCAGCCTGGCGAACTTCTTGTACTCCTGCTTCCAGTCGCCCGGGTCGCGGTTGCTCGTGGGACCCAGGAACCGGCCGACATCGGTGTACCCGTAGGTCTCCATGAAGGCCTTCAAGGCTTTGACCGTCTTGGGGCTGCCGGTCAGTGGGTTGCTCGCGGCCGGGATGTCGATGGGCTGGTTGAAGTCGCCGGTGATCACCGCGGGGTTGGTGCGGGACTCGGTATAGCGCTGGATGACCTCCACGTCGCGGGCGCGCTCCTCGTCGGTGTTGTCCCGGCCCAGCGCCAAGTGGAGGTTGTAGACGTCGATGCGGCCCTTCGCCGTGGTCAGCTCGGTGCCCTGGAAGGAGCGCCCGGAGGTCGGTTCCTTCGACGACGGCAGCATGATGCCCTGGTCGGGCTCGCCGGTCGGGCGGTCGCCGTCGACGGTGATCGGCTCCTGCCCGTCGATGCCGTCGCCGATCCGGATGAGCTGGGCGTTGCCCGCTGAGACGTTGTCGTACGCCGGGGGCTCGTCCTCGTCGCGGCCCGCGTAGTAGGTCGCCCGGGCGGAGTGCGACCAGTTCAGCTCCCACGGCGCGCCGGTCTTCTCGGCCAGGATGCCCCGCAGCTCGTGCGCGGCGGGCTCCGCCATCTCCTGGAGGTTCGCGATGTCGGCGTCTCGGGTCAGGATGTCGTCGGCGAGGAGTTCGAGGTCCTCGCGGGTGGCGTCGGTGCCGTGGGCGTCGCCCCGCCCCATCTTGAACCCCATCGCGGCGTTGAGGTTCACCACGGTGACCGCGCCGTCCGGCTGCTGCGGCGGCGCCGGGTCGTCCCGGCAGCCGGTGGTGACGAGCACGAGCACGATGCCGAGCGCGGCGCGACGCTGCGATCCCATGTCGATCCCCCTGCCGCGCATCCTGCCACGGTGCGCGATCCGGGACGGGCGACCATCCGATTCGCCCGGTTTCCCGCGTTGCCGCAGGTGGCGACGTTGCTCTGTCCGGGTGGACTCCGGCCGCCCGCGGAGTGGCGCACGCCTCACCGTGCGCGTGAAGTGGGCGCGCGTACGCGGTCCGTGACGAAACCGGGCGCTGTCCGATCTGCCGGTATTCTCGCTGGTCAGGGCCGCGTTTCGTCACCCAACGTTGATCAACTTCGGAACGGCCGTCACGGCCTGTGCAATCAGGCACCCGCGTTGTCGTCGCAGGCCAGGGCTCGGTAACGTCGCGGCACCGATCCGGAAATCCCACCCCACGGAGGAAATCGTGGCCCTTCCCCAGCTGACCGACGAGCAGCGGGCCGCAGCGCTGGAGAAGGCGGCTGCCGCCCGACGCGCCCGCGCCGAACTCAAAGAGCGCCTGAAGCGAGGCGGCACCACCCTCAAGGACGTCCTGGCCCAGTCCGACAACGACGAGGTGCTGGGCAAGATGAAGGTCACCGCCCTGCTCGAGGCCCTACCGGGCGTCGGCAAGGTGCGTGCCCAGCAGATCATCGAGCGCCTGGAGATCGCGCCCAGCCGCAGGCTGCGCGGTCTTGGCGACCGTCAGCGCAAGGCGCTGCTCGCCGAGTTCTCCGGCGAGTGACCGAGCCGGTGCGCGGCCGTGGGCCGGGGTCGGGCGAGCGCATCGCCCGGCCCCGGCTCACTGTCGTGTCCGGGCCGTCCGGGGTCGGCAAGTCCAGCGTGGTCGCGGAGCTGCGCCGCCTCCACCCGGACCTGTACTTCAGCGTGTCGGTGACCACCCGGGCCCGCGGCCCGGGGAGGTCGGCGGCGCGCACTACCACTTCATCGACCGCCCGGAGTTCGACCGCATGGTCGCCGCGGGCGAGCTGCTGGAGCACGCCGAGTACGCGGGCAACTGCTACGGCACCCCGCGCGGCCCGGTGCTGGCCGCGCTCGCCGACGGGCGGCCCGCCGTGCTGGAGATCGAGCTGCAGGGCGCCCGCCAGGTGCGCGCGGCGATGCCCGACGCGCAGCTGGTCATGCTGATGCCGCCGAGCTGGGAGACGCTCGTGGCGCGGCTCACCGGTCGCGGGACCGAGCCGGAGACCGTGGTCGCGCGTAGGCTCGAGGTCGCCAAGAAAGAGCTGGCCGCGGCCGAGGAGTTCGACGCGGTCGTGGTGAACGCCGATGTCGGGACCGCCGCCGCCGAGTTGCTAACCTTGGTGCTCACGGATTCACCTGACAAGCTGGAGCGTTGCGAGTGATCACCCCCACCGAGCTGGGCATCGGCGAGCAGACCGGCACGCCGCTGGAAGGCATCACCAACCCCCGATCGACGACCTGCTCGACAAGGTCAGCTCGAAGTACGCCCTGGTGATCTACGCCGCCAAGCGCGCGCGCCAGATCAACGACTACTACGCGCAGCTCGGCGAGGGCCTGCTGGAGTACGTCGGCCCGCTCGTCGAGCCCGGCCCGCGCGAGAAGCCGCTCTCCATCGCCCTGCGCGAGATCCACTCGGGCCTGCTCGAGCACACCGAGGGCGAGTGACCGGCCGCCGTCCCCGGGTCGTCCTCGGCGTCGGCGGCGGGATCGCCGCCTACAAGGCGTGCGAGGTCCTGCGCGGGCTCACCGAGACCGGCCACGACGTGCGCGTCGTGCCGACCGAGGCGGCCCTGCGGTTCGTGGGGGCGGCGACGTTCGAGGCCCTGTCCGGGCACAAGGTGGCCACCGGCGTCTTCACCGACGTCCCGGAGGTGCCGCACGTGCGGCTCGGGCAGGAGGCCGACCTGGTCGTGGTCGTTCCGGCCACCGCCGACCTGCTGGCCAAGGCCGCGCACGGCCTGGCCGACGACCTGCTCACCAGCACCCTGCTCACCGCGCGGTGCCCGGTGCTGATGGCCCCGGCCATGCACACCGAGATGTGGGAGCACCCCGGCACCCGGGCCAACGTGGCCACGCTGCGCGAGCGCGGCGTGATCGTCCCCGAGCCCGCCGCGGGCAGGCTGACCGGCGCGGACACCGGCAAGGGCAGGCTCGCCGACCCGGCCGAGATCACCGACCTGGCCCGGCTGCTGCTGGCCCGCCCCGACGCGCTGCCGAGGACCTCGTCGGCCTGCGGGTCGTGGTCTCCGCGGGCGGCACCCGCGAGCCGCTGGACCCCGTCCGCTACCTGGGCAACCGCTCCTCCGGCAAGCAGGGCTACGCGCTGGCCCGCACCGCAGCCGCGCGCGGCGCCGAGGTGACGCTGGTCTCCGCGCACACCCTCCCGCTGCCCGAGCCCGCGGGCGTCGCGCTGGTGAAGGTGGACACCGCCGAGCAGCTCCGCGACGCCGTGCACGCCGCCGCCGAGGGCGCCGACATCGTCGTGATGGCCGCCGCGGTGGCCGATTTCCGGCCCGCGAACCGGGCCGAATACAAGATCAAGAAGACCGGGCGGGACCCGGATCCCGTCGCGCTCGTGCGCAATCCGGACGTCCTCGCCGAGCTGGTGGAGGCCCGCCGGAACCGGGCGGACCGCAAGAACCAGGTGATCGTCGGGTTCGCCGCGGAGACCGGCGACAGCGGCGCGGACGTGCTCGACCACGCCCGCGCGAAGCTCGCCCGCAAGGGCTGTGACCTGCTCGTCGTCAACGCGGTGGGCGAGGGCAAGGCGTTCGGCACCGAGGACAACTCGGGCTGGCTGCTGTCCTCCGACGGCGCTGAAGTCCCGATCGAGCTCGGCTCCAAGGCGCAAATGGCGACCGGAGTGTGGGACGCGGTCGCGAATATGCTCGGTTCTGCCCGGCCGTGAATCCGGGCCTGATAATGGTCCTGCAGCCAGCTAACCCGTGTGATGAGTGGGGTACCCCGTGACTGAGACAGGCAGCCGCCGACTGTTCACCTCGGAGTCGGTCACCGAAGGGCATCCGGACAAGATCTGCGACGCCATCAGCGACTCGATCCTGGACGCCCTGCTCGCCCAGGACCCCCGGTCCCGGGTCGCGGTGGAGACCCTGGTGACCACCGGTCAGGTGCACGTCGCGGGCGAGGTGACGACCGAGGCGTACGCCGACATCCCGAACATCGTCCGGGAGAAGATCCTCGAGATCGGCTACGACTCCTCCGCCAAGGGCTTCGACGGCAACTCCTGCGGCGTCAACGTGGCGATCGGCGCGCAGTCGCCGGACATCGCCCAGGGCGTCGACACCGCCTACGAGTCCCGCGTCGAGCAGGCCGAGGACGAGATCGCCCGGCAGGGCGCGGGCGACCAGGGCCTCATGTTCGGCTACGCCTGCACCGACACCCCGGAGCTGATGCCGCTGCCGATCGCGCTGGCGCACCGGCTGTCCCGGCGGCTGACGAAGGTCCGCAAGGACGGCGTCCTGCCCTACCTGCGGCCCGACGGCAAGACCCAGGTCACCATCGAGTACGCCGGTGACCAGGCCGTCCGCCTCGACACCGTGGTCGTGTCCTCGCAGCACGCCGACGGCATCGACCTGGAGAAGCTGCTCGGCGCCGACGTCCGTGAGCAGGTCGTGCTGCCCGAGATCGCCAACCTCGAGCTGGACACCGAGGGCGTGCGGCTGCTGGTCAACCCGACCGGCCGCTTCGTCATCGGCGGCCCGATGGGCGACGCCGGCCTGACCGGCCGCAAGATCATCGTCGACACCTACGGCGGCATGGCCCGCCACGGCGGCGGCGCGTTCTCCGGCAAGGACCCGTCGAAGGTCGACCGCTCCGCCGCGTACGCCATGCGGTGGGTCGCGAAGAACGCCGTCGCCGCGGGCCTGGCCTCGCGCATCGAGGTGCAGATCGCGTACGCCATCGGCAAGGCGGCCCCGGTCGGCCTGTTCGTCGAGACCTTCGGCACCGAGAACGTCGACCCGGTGAAGATCCAGCAGGCCATCCAGGAGGTCTTCGACCTGCGCCCGGCCGCGATCATCCGCGACCTGGACCTGCTGCGCCCGATCTACGCGCCCACCGCGGCGTACGGGCACTTCGGCCGCACCGACGTCGACCTGCCCTGGGAGCGCACCGACCGCGCCGACGACCTCAAGCAGGCCGTGGGCAACTGATCCCCGCTCCGACACGGGCCGTCCCTCCCCGGGGGCGGCCCGTGTCGCGTGTTTGGGCGATCGGGGGCCGGGCTACCCGACCGGATGGAGCGCGAGCGGCCTAGCATCGGGTCCGTGCGGCGCGTGCGGCCCGGTCCCCTGCGGTGGCTCTGGTACGCGGTCGGTGGCACCCTGCCCGACCGGTACCGGCCCTGGGTGCTGTGGGACCTCACCGCGCCGACCTGGGTGGCGCGGCACTTCGCCCGCGTGATGGTGCTGTTCCTGCCGCTGTGGCTGCTGCTCCTGGTGCCCGGTCCGCTGAGCCTGCGCCTGTCGATGGTCGCCGCGGGCTACGTCACCGGGCTGTACTTCTCGCTGTCGTTCATGGAGGACGCCAGCGAGCGCAGGCTCATCAAGCACGGCTTCCCGCGGGCCTCAACCGGCGCATCCGCGAGGAGTCCGCACCGCACGAGCGGTCCGACCTCGCCGCGCTCTACGCCGCCTACCACCTCGACCACCCCTGACCGGGTGTCGCGGCGGTCTGGTACACCAACCGGCATGCCCGACACCGACCCCGACGCGCTGTTCACCGTCGAGGTCCCCGAACCGCCCGCGCCGAAGGGCAGGCCGGAGCCCGCGCCGCGCTGCCGGTCGCCAAGGTCTACGTCGACGTCCCGCTGGCCCACCTCGACCAGCTCTTCGACTACCTGGTGCCCGCGCGGTTCGACGCCGACGCCGTGCCGGGCGCCCGGGTCCGGGTGCGGTTCGCGGGCCAGCTCGTCGACGCGTTCCTGGTGGAGCGCGTCGAGCGCTCCGACCACAAGAACCCGTCCTTCCTGGACAAGGTGATCTCCCCGGAACCCGTGCTGGCGCCCGAGGTCGCGGTGCTGTGCCGCGCGGTCGCCGACCGCTACGCCGGGTCCATGATCGACGTGCTGCGCCTGGCGATCCCGCCCCGGCACGCCCGCGTCGAGGCCGAGCCACCCGGCGACCCGGCGCCCGTCCCGGAGGCCCCGTCCGCCGACGGCTGGGCGGAGTACCCGCGCGGCCGGGCGTTCCTCGACGCCGTCCGGGCCGGTCGCCAGGCCAACGCGGTGTGGCAGGCGCGGCCGGGGAGGACTGGCCCGCCCGGCTCGCCGAGGTCGCGGTGACCGCCGCGTCGGCGGGCCGGGGCGCGGTGCTGGTCGTGCCCGACCACCGCGACGTCGCCCGCCTGCACGCCGCGTGCGTCGCGCTGGCGGGGGAGGAGGCCGTGGTCGCGCTGTCCGCCGACCTCGGACCGGCCAAGCGCTACCGGGCGTGGCTGCGCGTGCGCCGCGGCCTGGCCCGGATCGTCGTCGGGACGCGGGCGACGGCGTACGCGCCCGTCGCCGACCCGGGCGTCCTCGTGGTGTGGGACGACGGCGACGACCAGCACGCCGACCAGCGCTCGCCCTACCCGCACGTCCGCGAGGTGCTGGTCGAGCGCGCCCGGCTGACCGGCGCGGGCGTGCTCGTCGCGGGGTTCGCCCGGACCGCGGAGGCGCAGCTGCTCACCGGGTGGGCGCCGGAGATCGTCGCCACCCGCGACCGCGTGCGGGCCTCCGCGCCCCGGGTCAGCGCCGTCGGCGAGCACGACTCCCAGCTCGCCCGCGACCCGGCGGCGCGCACCGCGCGCATCCCGTCGGTCGCCTTCGACGCGGCCCGCGCGGCGATCAAGGCGGGCCGCCCGGTGCTGGTGCAGGTGCCCCGCCGCGGCTACGTGCCCGCCCTGACCTGCCAGGACTGCCGCACACCCGCCCGGTGCAGGCGCTGCGCCGGTCCGCTCGGCCTGGTCGGCGGCGCGGGCAGGCCGCCCGCGTGCCGCTGGTGCGCGACCGCCGCCGCGGACTTCCGCTGCACGAGCTGCGGTTCGCAGCGGCTGCGGGCGGTCGTCGTGGGCGCCAAGCGCACCGCGGAGGAGCTGGGCCGGGCGTTCGCCGACGTGCCGGTCCGCACGTCCGGGGCGACCGAGGTGCTCGCCGCGGTCCCGGCCGAACCCGCGCTGGTGGTGAGCACCCCGGGCGCCGAGCCGGTGGCCGAAGGCGGCTACGGCGCCGCGCTGCTGCTCGACGGCTGGGCGCTGCTGGCCCGCGCCGACCTGCGCGCCGCCGAGGAGGCGCTGCGCCGGTGGATGACCGCCGCCGCGCTGGTCGTCCCCGGCCCGGCGGGCGGCCGGGTCGTGGTGGTCGCCGACTCGGCGCTGCCCGCGGTCCAGGCGCTCATCCGCTGGGACCCGGTGTGGCACGCCGACCTGGAGCTGTCGGCCCGCGTCGAGCTGGGCTTCCCGCCCGCGGTCCGGATGGCGTCGGTCGACGGCACCGCCGACGCCGTCGCCGCCCTCCTCGACGAGCTCCGCCTCCCCGACGGCGGCGAGGTCCTCGGCCCGGTCCCGGTCACCGAGACCCGCGAACGCGTCCTGGTCCGGGTGCCCCGCGCCCAGGGCCGCGCCCTCGCCGAAGCCCTCAACCACGCCCAGCGCGGCCGGACGATGCGCAAGGAGCAGGAGGCCCTGAAGGTCCGCGTCGACCCGCTGGACCTCATCTGACCCGGTCATCCTCCCCGCATAGACTGGCCCTCCCAGCGAAGTGAGGGAGAACGCGTGACCGTTCAGCCTGTTCGGCTTTTCGGAGATCCAGTCCTGCGCACGCCCGCGATCGAGGTCGTCGACTTCGACAAGGAGCTGCGGACGCTGGTGCGCGACCTCTGGGACACCATGGAGGCCCAGGGCGGGGCCGGGCTCGCCGCGCCGCAGATCGGCGTCGGGCTGCGGGTGTTCACCTACAACTGCGACGGCGTCGCCGGGCACCTGGTCAACCCCGTCTGGACCGCGGTCGGCGAGGCCGAGCAGGACGGCCCGGAAGGCTGCCTGTCGATCCCCGGCCTGAGCTGGGACTGCGTCCGCGCCCGCGACGTCGTCGCGCGCGGCTGGAACGTGCACGGCGAGCCGGTCGAGGTGCACGGCAGCGACCTGCTGGCCAGGGCCATCCAGCACGAGACCGACCACCTCGACGGCGTGCTGTTCGTCGACCGGCTCGACGAGGCCACCCGCAAGCGCGCGATGGCGGAGATCCGCTCGGCCGAGTGGTTCACCGGGACCGCGCCGCCGATCAAGCAGAGCCCGCACCCGCTGTTCGGGACCCGCTGATGCGGCTGGTGTTCGCCGGGACCCCCGAGGTCGCGCTGCCCGCGCTGCGGGCCCTGCTGGCCGTCGACCGGCACGAGGTCGTCGCCGTCGTCACCCGCCCCGACGCGCCCGCGGGCGCGGGCGGGGCCTGGTCCGCTCCCCGGTCGGCGCGCTCGCCGACGAGCACGGCATCGAGGTGCTCACCCCGGCCAAGGCGTCCGACCCGGACTTCAAGGCCCGGCTGGCCGAGCTGGCCCCGGACTGCTGCCCCGTCGTGGCCTACGGCAACCTGCTGCCCCGGTCGGTGCTCGACATCCCCCGGCACGGCTGGGTCAACCTGCACTTCTCGCTGCTGCCCGCGTGGCGCGGGGCCGCGCCCGTGCAGGCCGCTATCAAGCACGGCGACGAGATCACCGGGGCGTCGACGTTCCGGATCGTCAAGGAACTCGACGCGGGCCCGGTGTTCGGCGTGCTGACCGAGCCCATCCACCCCGACGACACCGCGGGCGGCCTGCTCGCCCGCCTGTCCGAAGCGGGCGCGGGCCTGCTGCTGTCCACGATGGACGGCATCGACAACGACGCCCTGATCGCGGTCGAGCAGCCCGCCGACGGGGTCAGCTACGCGCCCAAGGTGCTCGTGGAGGACGCCAAAGTGGACTTCAAGACCCCCGCGCTCGCCGTCGACCGGCTGGTCCGGTCGGTCACCCCGGACCCCGGGGCGTGGGCGCAGTTCCGCGGCGAGCGGCTCAAGCTCGGCCCGGTCGTGCCCGTCCCGGGCGCCGACCTGCCGCCGGGGAGCTGGTCGTGGAGCGCAAGCGCGTGCTCGTCGGCACCGCCACCCACGCCGTCGCGCTCGGCGAGGTGCAGGCGCAGGGGAAGAAGCGGATGGCCGCCACCGACTGGGCGCGCGGCGTCCGGCCCGAGGCGGGGAGGCCCTGGCGTGAACCGCCGCCCGTCCCGCCCGCAGCGCTCGCACCCGCCCCGCCGCGGTGACGGCCCGGCCCGGCCGCCGGTCGAGGACCCGGCCCGCCGCGCCGCGCTCGACACCCTTCGCGCGGTCCGCGTCGACGACGCGTACGCCAACCTGGTCCTGCCGAAGCTGCTGCGTGAGCGCAAGCTGTCCACCCGCGACGCCGCGCTCGCCACCGAGCTGGCCTACGGCACCTGCCGCGCCTGGGGCATGCTCGACGAGATCCTGGCCGCCTGCATCGACCGCCCGCTGTCCAAAGTGGAATCGGCACTGCTCGACGTGCTCCGCCTGGGCGCCTACCAGCTCCTGCGGACCCGCATCCCCGCGCACGCCGCCGTCGCCTCGACCGTGGACCTGGTCCGCGCCGACCTCGGCTCGCGGGCGACCGGCTTCGCGAACGCCGTGCTCCGCCGGGTCGCCGAGCACTCCGAGGAGGCCTGGCTCGACCGCCTCGCCCCCGAGGACCCGGTCGGCGGGATCGCCGCCCGCACCGCGCACCCGCGCTGGATCGCCCGCGCCTTCGCCGACGCCCTCGGCACCACCGGCGACGAGCTGGCCGCGGCCCTGCGCGCCGACGACGAGCGCCCCGCCGTGCACCTGGTCGCCCGGCCGGGCGAGCTGAGCGCGGAGGAGCTGGCCGCGCTCACCGGCGGCGACCCCGCCCCGTACTCCCCGTACGGCGTGCGCCTGGAGGCAGGCGCGGGCGACCCGGGCGACCTGCCGCCGGTCCAGGAGAACCTCGCCGGGGTGCAGGACGAGGGCAGCCAGCTCTGCGCGCTCGCCCTCACCCGCGTGCCCGTCGAGGGTCCCGACCTGCGTTGGCTCGACCTGTGCGCCGGTCCCGGCGGCAAGGCCGCGCTGCTCGGCGCGCTCGCGGGCATCAACGGCGGCACCCTCGACGCCGTCGAGCAGGCCCCGCACCGCGCGCGGCTCATCGAGCGCGTCACCGGTGGGATGCCGGTGTCCGTGCACGTCGCCGACGGCCGCGAGAGCGGGCTGGAACCCGGCTTCGACCGCGTCCTGGTCGACGCCCCCTGCACCGGGCTGGGCGCGCTGCGCCGCAGGCCGAGGCGCGCTGGCGGCGCCAGCCGGAGGACGTCGGCGACCTGACGAAGCTCCAGCGCGAGCTGCTGACCGCGGCCATCGACCTGGTCCGGCCCGGCGGCGTGGTCGCCTACGTCGTCTGCTCGCCGCACCTGGCCGAGACCGAGGGCGTGGTGGCCGACGTCGTCCGGCGGACCGGCACGACCCAGCTCGACGCGCGCGAGTTCTTCCCCGGCGTCCCCGACCTCGGCGCGGGTCCCGGCGTGCAGCTCTGGCCGCACCGGCACGGCACCGACGCGATGTTCTGCGCCCTGGTGCGGAAGTGAGCGTCCTCGGACTGGTCAGCGCGGCGGGCGGGGGCGTCGAACGCCGCCTGCGCGTCGAACTGGCCGTCCCCGCCGCCCGCCGCGGCTGGCGGCTGGCCATCACCTTCACCCCGACCGCGGCGCGCTGGATGAGCGCGGCGGGGGAGACCGCGCGGCTCCAATCGCTGACCGACCTGCCGGTCCGGTGGGAGTCGCGGCTGCCCGACGAGCCCAAGCCCTACCCGATCCCGGACGCGTTCCTGTTCGTCCCGGCGACCCTGAACTCGGTGGCCAAGCTCGCGCTCGGCATCGCCGACAACCAGGCCCTGACCTCGCTCGCCGAGGCCATCGGCACCCCCGGCGTCCCGGTCGTCATCCGACCGCAGGCCGACCCCGCCCAACGCGCCCACCCGCGCTGGGAGACGCACCTGGACACCCTGCTGGCCTGCGGCGCGCACATCGCCGACGGGCCGAGCACCGATCCCTGGGAGCCCTTGTTGGACCTGGTCGAGGCCCTGTGAAGCGCGTCGCCATCCTCGCCATGGGCGGCACCATCGCGATGGTCCCCGCCCCCGACGGCGGCGTCGTCCCGGCGCTGGGCGCCGAGGACCTGGTCAAGGCCCTGCCCGGGCTGGACGTCGAGGTCACCGCGCGCACCGTCCGCACCCTGCCGAGCCCGTCGGTCGGGTTCGCCGACCTGGTCGACCTCGCCGACGCGGTCCGCGCCGAGATCGCCGCGGGCGTCGACGGCGTGGTCGTCACGCACGGCACGGACACCATCGAGGAGACCGCGCTCTTCCTCGACCTGACCATCCCCGGCGACACCCCGGTCGTCGTCACCGGCGCGATGCGCCCGCCCGGCTCGCCCGGCGCGGACGGCCCCGCGAACCTGTACGCCGCGGTGAAGGTGGCCACGTCGGCCGACGCCCGCGGCCTCGGCGCGCTGGTCGTCATGTCCGACGAGGTCCACGGCGCGCGGTTCGTCCGCAAGGGCCACACGAGCAGCACGGGCGCGTTCGCGTCGCCCGGGTTCGGCCCGCTCGGCCTGGTCGTCGAGGGCGAACCCGCCTGCGCGGCACCCCGCGCGTCCCGCTGACCGTCCCGATCGGCCCGAAGGTCGAGTCCACCCGCGTCGGCCTGGTCACCGTGACCCTCGGCGACGACGGCCAACTGCTGCGCTGCGCCGCGCCCGCGTTCGACGGCGTCGTGCTGGCGGGCCTGGGCGCGGGCCACGTCCCCGCGGCGATGGTGCCGCTGGTCGCCGACGTCGCCCGCCAGATGCCGGTGGTGCTGTCGTCGCGCACGGGTTCGGGCTCGGTGCTGCGCAAGACCTACGGTTACCCGGGCTCCGAGCGCGACCTGCTCGACCGGGGCCTGATCGACGCGGGATTCCTCGACCCCGCCAAGGCCCGCGTGCTGCTGCACCTGCTCCTCGCCGACGGCGCCGACCGCGACCGCATCGGCCAGGCGTTCCACCACTACCGATAGGGGGACCCCGCGTGGACATCCTGCCCGCCGACCTGTCCGACTACCTGCTGGCCCACTCCACCCCGGCCGACGACCTGCTCCGCGAGCTGGCCGCCGAGACCGCCCGCGACTTCCCGGGCGACCAGCAGATGCAGATCTCCCACGACGAGGGCGAGTTCCTGACGATGCTCGTCCGCATCACCGGCGCCCGCCGCGCGGTAGAGGTGGGCGTCTTCACCGGTTATTCATCGCTGTGCATAGCCCGCGGCCTCCCCGTCGACGGCACCCTCCTCGCCTGCGACGTCAGCGAGGAGTGGACCGCGGTCGCCCGCCGCTACTGGGACCGCGCGGGCGTCGCCGACAAGATCGACCTCCGCATCGCCCCCGCCCTGGACACCCTCCGCGCCCTCCCCGCCGAGGAGTCCTTCGACATCGCCTTCATCGACGCCGACAAGGTCTCCTACCCGGCCTACTACGAGGAGATCATCACCCGCCTCCACCCCGGCGGCCTGGTCCTCCTCGACAACGTCCTCCGCGGCGGCCGGGTCCTCGACCCCGACCCCTCCGACGAGGCCACCGCCGCCATCATGCGCACCAACGACCTCGTCGTCGCCGACCCCCGCGTCGACGTCGTCATGCTCCCCTCCGCGACGGCGTGACCATCGCGCGGAAGCGTTAGCGGAGAGTTCGCCCACTCGACGCCCGCCCCGGTTTGATTGACCTTGCATCAGCGTGCATAATCATTCGCATGGTGCGAGTGGCGGTGGCGGGCGCGAGCGGGTACGCCGGGGGTGAGGTGCTGCGGCTGCTCCTCGGGCACCCCGACGTCGAGATCGGGGCGGTGACGGCGGGGGCAACGCGGGCAGCGCGCTGGGCGAGCACCAGCCGCACCTGCTGCCGTTGGCCGACCGCGTGCTGCAGGAGACCACCGCGGACGTCCTGGCCGACCACGACGTCGTCTTCCTCGCCCTCCCACACGGGCACTCCGCGGCCATCGCGGCGGAACTCGGGCCGGACACGCTCGTCGTCGACTGCGGGGCCGACCACCGGTTGACCGACGAGGCCGCGTGGACCCGCTGGTACGGCGGCGACCACGCGGGATCCTGGCCCTACGGCCTCCCCGAACTCCCCGGCGGCCGCGACGCACTCGTCGGCGCCAAGCGGATCGCCGTGCCCGGGTGCTACCCGACGGTCAGCTCGCTCGCCCTCGCGCCCGCGCTCGCGGCGGGGCTCGTCGAGCCGGAGGTCGTCGTCGTGGCCGTCTCCGGGACCTCCGGCGCGGGCAAGGCGCTCAAGCCGCACCTGCTCGGGTCCGAGGTCATGGGGTCGCTGTCGGTGTACGGCGTCGGGGGCGCGCACCGGCACACCCCGGAGATCGCGCAGAACCTCGGCGAAGCCGCCGGTCAGCCGGTCAAGGTCTCCTTCACCCCCGTGCTCGCCCCGCTGCCGCGCGGCATCCTCGCGACCTGCACCGCCCAGCTCACCGGCGACCACGACGTCCGCGACGTCTACGCCAAGGCGTACGACCCCGAGCCCTTCGTGCACCTGCTGCCCGAGGGCCGCTGGCCCACCACCGCCGCCGTGCTCGGCTCCAACGCCGTGCAGCTCCAGGTGACCGTCGACCCCGACCTGAACCGGCTGATCGCCGTCGGCGCGGTCGACAACCTCACCAAGGGCACGGCGGGCGCCGCCGTGCAGTCCATGAACATCGCACTCGGCCTGCCGGAGACCACCGGCCTGTCCACCGTGGGAGTCGCACCGTGATCGACCGCAGCACCGGAGTCGCCGCCGCGAGGGGTTCCGCGCCGCGGGCGTGGCCGCGGGCATCAAGGCCTCGGGCAACCCGGACCTCGCGCTCGTCGTCAACGACGGCCCCGGCCGCGCCGCCGCGGGCGTGTTCACCACCAACAAGGTCAAGGCCGCGCCCGTGCTGTGGTCGCAGCAGGTGCTGACCACCGGCAGCCTCCAGGCCGTCGTCCTCAACTCCGGCGGCGCGAACGCCTGCACCGGCCCCGAGGGCTTCCAGGACGCGCACGCCACCGCCGAGAAGGTCGCCGACGTCCTCGGCATCGGCGCGATCGACGTCGCCGTCTGCTCCACCGGTCTCATCGGCGAGCGCCTGCCCATGGACGCGGTCAAGTCCGGCGTGGACATCGCGGCCAAGGAACTCGCCCCCGGCCCGGACGCGAGCCTCGCCGCCGCGACCGCGGTCATGACCACCGACACCGTCCCCAAGCAGACCTCGCTGACCGTGGACGGCTGGACCGTCGGCGGCTTCGCCAAGGGCGCGGGCATGTGCGCCCCCAACATGGCCACGATGCTGTCGGTCATCACCACCGACGCCGACGTCGACCAGTCCACGTTGGACACCGCGCTCAAGGCGGCCGTCGCCGCGACGTTCAACCGCCTCGACGTCGACGGCGGCACGTCCACCAACGACACCGTCCTCCTCCTCGCGTCCGGCGCCTCCGGGGTCACCCCGCCCGCCGACGCCTTCACCGCCGCCCTCGCAACCGTTTGCGCCGACCTCGTCGCCCAGCTCCAGGCCGACGCGGAGGGCGTCACCAAGCACGTGTCGATCACCGTGCGCGGCGCGGCCACCGACGCCGAGGCCGTCGCCGCCGCGCGCGCCGTCGCCCGCGACCCGCTGTGCAAGACCGCGTTCTTCGGCAGCGACCCCAACTGGGGCCGCATCGCCATGGCCGTCGGCAACGCCCCCACCGAGTTCGACCCGCAGACCCTCGACATCACCATCAACGGCGTCGCGGTCTGCAAGGCGGGCGGCCGCGGCGACGACCGCTCCCTGGCCGACCTCACCGGCCGCGACATCACCGTCGAGATCGACTTGCACGCGGGCACCGGTACGGGGACGGTCCTCACCACCGACCTCTCGCACGGCTACGTCGAAGAGAACAGCGCGTACAGCTCATGATTAGCCCCGCCGAAAAGGCAGGCATCCTCGTCGAGGCGCTGCCCTGGCTCAGCCGCTTCCACGGCGCGCTCGTCGTCGTGAAGTACGGCGGCAACGCCATGGTCGACGACGCCCTCAAGAAGGCGTTCGCCGAGGACATGGTGTTCCTGCGGCTCGTCGGACTCCGGCCGGTCGTCGTGCACGGCGGCGGCCCGCAGATCTCGGCCATGCTCGACCGGCTGGGCATCCCCACCGAGCGCGCCGCGGGCCTGCGGATCACCACCCCGGAGGCCATGGACGTCGTCCGGATGGTGCTCACCGGGCAGGTCGGCCGCGAGGTCGTCGGGCTGATCAACCAGCACGGCCCGCACGCCGTCGGCATCTCCGGCGAGGACGCCCACCTGTTCACCGCCGAGAAGCGCACCGCGGTCGTCGACGGCGTCGAGGTCGACCTCGGCCAGGTCGGCGACGTCGTCGCGGTCAACCCCGCCGCCGTGCTCGACATCGTCGACGCGGGCCGCATCCCGGTCGTCTCGACCGTCGCCCCCGACGTCGACGGCGTCCCGCACAACGTCAACGCCGACACCGCCGCCGCGGCACTGGCCGTAGCGCTCGGGGCCGAGAAGCTGGTCGTCCTCACCGACGTCGAGGGCCTCTACGCCGACTGGCCCGACCGGTCCTCGCTCGTGCACGAGATCCGCGCGGGCGAGCTGGAGAAGCTGCTGCCGAACCTGGCGAGCGGCATGGTCCCGAAGATGGAGGCCTGCCTGCGCGCCGTCCAGGGCGGCGTCCCGCGCGCGCACGTCATCGACGGGCGCCTGGCCCACTCCGTCCTGCTGGAGGTCTTCACCGGCAGCGGCGTCGGCACGATGGTCATTCCGGACGAGGGGAGTAGATGATCGGCTCGAACGCCGAGGGCCGGCAGCGCTGGCAGGGCGCCATGATGAACAACTACGGCACCCCCGCGCTGACGCTCGTGCGCGGCGAGGGCGCCCACGTCTGGGACGCCGACGGCAACCGCTACACCGACTTCCTCGCGGGCATCGCCACCAACGTCCTCGGCCACGGCCACCCCGCCGTCGTCGAGGCCGTCACCCGCCAGATCAGCACCCTCGGCCACACCTCGAACCTCTACGTCAACCAGGTCGCCGTCGACCTCGCCGACGCGCTCCTCGACGTCGCCGGGCTCACCGGCCAGGCCAAGGTCGCGTTCTGCAACTCCGGCGCCGAGGCCAACGAGGCCGCGCTGAAGCTGACCCGCCTCACCGGCCGCACCAAGGTCGTCGCCTGCGAGGGTGCCTTCCACGGCCGCACCATGGGCGCGCTCACCCTCACCGGCCAGCCGCCCAAGCGGACCCCGTTCGAGCCGCTGGTCCCCGGCGTCGTGCACGTCCCGTTCGGCGACACCGAGGCCCTGCGCGCCGCCGTCGACGCCGACACCGCCGCGGTGTTCATCGAGCCCGTGCTCGGCGAGGGCGGCGTCATCCCGGCCCCCGACGGTTACCTGCACGCCGCCCGCGAGATCACCACCGCGGCGGGCGCGCTGCTCGTGCTCGACGAGGTCCAGACCGGCATCGGCAGGCTCGGCAGCTGGTTCGCCTTCCAGCAGGCCGGGATCGTCCCCGACGTCTTCACCCTCGCCAAGGGCCTCGGCGGCGGGCTCCCGCTCGGCGCGTGCGTCGCCGTCGGCCCGGCCGCCGACCTGTTCGGCCCCGGCCACCACGGCACCACCTTCGGCGGCAACCCGGTCGCCTGCGCCGCCGGGCTCGCCGTGCTGCGCACCATCGCCGCCGACGGCCTGCTCGACCACACCGCCGCGCTCGGCAAGGACATCGCCGCGGGCGTCGAGGCGCTCGACCACCCGCTCGTCGCGGGCGTGCGCGGCGCCGGCCTGCTCCTCGGCATCGCGCTCACCCGGCCCGTCTCGGCCGACGCCGCCAAGGCCGCGCAGGCGCACGGCTTCCTGGTCAACAACGTCCAGCCCGACGCCCTCCGCCTCGCCCCGCCGCTGGTCGTCACCGACGAGCAGGCCAAGGCCCTGGTCACCGCCCTGCCGTCGATCCTCGGGGAGGCGTGATGGTCCGCCACTTCCTCCGCGACGACGACCTCACCCCCGCCGAGCAGCGCGAGGTCCTCGACCTCGCGAAGACGCTCAAGGCCAGCCCCTCGGGCACAAGCCGTTGGCGGGCAAGGCGGTCGCGGCGATCTTCGAGAAGAACTCCACCCGCACCCGGCTGTCCTTCGAGGTCGGCATCGCCCAGCTCGGCGGCCAGCCCATCGTCGTCGACGGCCGCACCATGCAGCTCGGCCGCGAGGAGACCATCGAGGACACCTCCCGCGTCCTGTCCCGCTACGTCGACGTCGTCGTCTGGCGGACCTTCGCGCAGAAGCGCATGGAAGCCATGGCGTCCGCGTCGCGCATCCCGGTGATCAACGCCCTCACCGACGAGTTCCACCCCTGCCAGGTCCTCGCCGACCTGCAGACCATCGAGGAGCGGCACGGCAAGCTCGCGGGCGTCACCGCCACCTACCTCGGCGACGGCGCCAACAACATGTCCCACTCGCTGCTGCTCGGCGGCGCCACCGCCGGGATGCACGTGCGGGTCGTCGCCCCCGAGGGCTTCCAGCCGCTGCCCGACGTCGTCGCCGCCGCCGAGAAGCGCGCCGCCGAGACCGGCGGCAGCGTCACCCTGCACACCGACCCGCTGGCCGCCGTCGACGGCACCGACGTCGTCGTCACCGACACCTGGACCTCCATGGGCCAGGAGAACGACGGCCGCGACCGGGTCAGCCCGTTCCGCAGGCTCCAGGTCAACGCCGACCTCATGGCCCGCGCCGCCGACGGCGCGATCGCCCTGCACTGCCTGCCCGCCCACCGCGGCTGGGAGATCACCGACGAGGTCCTCGACGGACCCGCCAGCGCCGTCTGGGACGAGGCCGAGAACCGCCTCCACGCCCAGAAAGCGCTCCTGACCTGGCTGGTGGAGCGATGACCACCCGCACGGCGCGCCAGGCCCGGATCAGCGCGATCGTCAGCAACCAGGCGATCCGCAGCCAGACCGAGCTGGCCAAGCTGCTCGCCGCCGAGGGCGTCGAGGTCACCCAGGCGACCCTGTCCCGCGACCTCGACGAGCTGGGCGCGGTCAAGCTCCGCGGCATCGACGGCGGCGCCCCCGTCTACGTCATCCCCGAGGACGGCAGCCCCGTGCGCGGCGTGCAGGGCGGCACCTCCCGGCTGACCCGCCTGCTCGGCGAGCTGCTGGTGTCCTCCGACGCCTCCGGCAACCTCGCCGTGCTGCGCACCCCGCCCGGCGCCGCGCAGTTCCTCGCCAGCGCCATCGACCGCGCCGCGCTCGACGACGTCGTCGGCACCATCGCGGGCGACGACACCCTCGCGGTCATCGCCCGCGAACCCGTGACCGGCCGCGAACTGGCCGACCGATTCACCGCCATGGCCGCCCGGCCCAACGGTTCAGACCAAGGAGAGAGCAATGAGTGACAGGGTGGTGCTGGCCTACTCCGGCGGACTCGACACCTCCGTCGGCATCGGCTGGATCGCCGAGGAGACCGGCGCCGAGGTCGTCGCGGTGGCGGTCGACGTCGGCCAGGGCGGCGAGGACATGGACACGATCCGCAAGCGGGCGCTGGAGTGCGGCGCGGTCGAGGCCGTCGTCGCCGACGCCCGCGACGAGTTCGCCGAGCAGTACTGCCTGCCCGCCCTGCAGGCCAACGCCCTCTACATGGACCGCTACCCGCTGGTCTCCGCGCTGTCCCGCCCGGTGATCGTCAAGCACCTGGTCGAGGCCGCCAAGTACCACGGCGCCACCACCGTCTCGCACGGCTGCACCGGCAAGGGCAACGACCAGGTCCGGTTCGAGGTCGGCATCGGCGCCCTCGCCCCCGACCTCAAGGTCATCGCCCCGGTCCGCGACTTCGCCTGGACCCGCGAGAAGGCCATCGCCTGGGCCGAGGACCGCAACCTCCCCATCGACGTGTCGAAGAAGTCGCCGTACTCCATCGACCAGAACGTCTGGGGCCGCGCCGTCGAGACCGGCTTCCTCGAGGACATCTGGAACGCGCCCATCGAGGACGTGTACTCCTACACCGCGAACCCGGCCGAGCCGCGCGACGCCGACGAGCTGGTCATCACCTTCGACAAGGGCGTCCCGGTCGCCATCGATGGCGAGACCGTGACCGTGCTCCAGGCCATCCAGGAGCTGAACCGGCGCGCGGGCGCGCAGGGCGTCGGCAGGCTCGACATGGTCGAGGACCGCCTGGTCGGCATCAAGAGCCGCGAGGTCTACGAGGCCCCCGGTGCGATCGCGCTGATCACCGCGCACCAGGAGTTGGAGAACGTCACCGTCGAGCGCGACGTCGCCCGCTTCAAGCGGACCGTCGAGCAGCGCTGGGGCGAGCTGGTCTACGACGGCCTCTGGTTCTCCCCGCTGAAGGACTCCCTGGACGCCTTCATCGCCAAGACCCAGGAGCACGTCACCGGCGACATCCGCCTCACCCTCCACGGCGGCCGCGCCGTGGTCACCGGGCGGCGCTCGGAGCACAGCCTGTACGACTTCAACCTGGCCACCTACGACGAGGGCGACACGTTCGACCAGTCGCAGGCCAAGGGCTTCGTGCAGCTCTGGGGCCTCCCGAGCAAGATCGCCGCGAAGCGCGACCAGGCACACCACTGATCTAGGAGCGATGTGAGCAACGGCTTGTGGGGCGGACGGTTTGAAAGCGGACCAGCGGAGGCGATGGCGGCGCTCAGCGCGTCGACGCACTTCGACTGGCGCCTGGCCCGCTACGACATCGCGGGCTCCCGGGCGCACGCCCGGGTGCTGCGCCGCGCCGACCTGCTGACCGACGCCGAGCTGTCCGGCATGCTCGCCGCGCTGGACGCCCTGGAGGTCGACGTGGCCTCCGGGGCGTTCACCCCGGTCCTGGCCGACGAGGACGTGCACACCGCCCTCGAACGCGGCCTGATCGAGCGGGCCGGTCCCGAGCTGGGCGGCAAGCTCCGCGCGGGCCGCTCCCGCAACGACCAGGTCGCCACCCTGTTCCGCATGTGGCTGCGCGACGCCGCCCGCCAGGTCGCGCACGGCGTCCTCGACGTCGCCGACGCCCTGACCGACCAAGCGCGCAGGCACCCGGACGCGGTCATGCCGGGCCGCACCCACCTGCAGCACGCCCAGCCCGTGCTGCTCGCGCACCACCTGCTCGCCCACACCCAGTCGCTGCTGCGCGACGTCGAGCGCCTGCGCGACTGGGACAAGCGCGCCGCGGTCTCCCCTACGGCTCCGGCGCGCTCGCGGGCTCGTCGCTGGGCCTGGACCCGGCCGCCGTCGCCGAGGAGCTGGGCTTCGACGCGCCGGTCGAGAACTCCATCGACGGCACCGCGTCGCGCGACTTCGCCGCCGAGATCGCGTTCGTCCTGGCCATGCTCTCGGTCAACCTGTCCCGGGTCGCCGAAGAGGTGATCATCTGGACGACCGCCGAGTTCGGCTACGCCACCCTCGACGACGCCTGGGCCACCGGCAGCTCGATCATGCCGCAGAAGAAGAACCCCGACGTCGCGGAGCTGACCCGCGGCAAGTCCGGGCGGCTGATCGGCAACCTCACCGGCCTGCTCGCCACGCTGAAGGCGCAACCGCTGGCGTACAACCGGGACCTGCAGGAGGACAAGGAGCCCCTGTTCGACTCCGTCGAGCAGCTCGGCCTCCTGCTGCCCGCCATCGCCGGGATGGTCCGCACGCTGACCTTCCACACCGACCGGCTCGCCGCGCTGGCCCCGCGCGGGTTCACCCTGGCGACCGACATCGCCGAGTGGCTGGTCCGGCAGGGCGTGCCGTTCCGCGTCGCGCACGAGGCCGCGGGCGGCTGCGTCCGGGCCGCCGAGGCGCGCGGCGTCGGCCTCGAGGACCTGACCGACGCCGAATTCGCCGCGGTCGACCCGGCGCTCACCCCCGAGGTGCGGGACGTCCTCACCGTCGCGGGCTCGATCGCGTCGCGGGACGCGTACGGTGGCACCGCGCCGACCCGGGTCGCCGAGCAGCGGGGGCGCGTCGAGCAGCGGATCGAGGAGCACCGGGCGTGGGCCGAGGAGATCGTGCGGAAGTAGGGGCGCAGTTCACCCGGGCGGAGCTGGCGATCGACCCGATCGACGCCGCCCGGGTCCTGCTCGGCTCGTACTTGGTCTCCGAGGGCGTGACCGTGCGGGTCGTCGAGGTCGAGGCGTACCGCGGCGGGGACGACCCGGCGTCGCACTGCTACCGCGGCCGCACCCCGCGCAACGACGTCATGTTCGGCCCGGCCGGTCACCTGTACGTGTACTTCGTCTACGGCATGCACTACTGCGCCAACGTCGTCTCCCTGACCGACGGCGTCCCCGGCGCGGTGCTGCTGCGCGCGGGCGAGGTCGTCGAGGGGAGGACATCGCGCGCTCGCGCAGGCCCTCCGCGCGCTCCACCGCCGACCTGGCCCGCGGACCCGCCAAGCTCTGCACGGTCCTCGGGCTCGACCGCGCGCACAACGGCGTCGACCTGACCTCCGCGACCTCACCCGTGCGCCTGCACCGCGGCAAGCCCGTCGACGCCGTGTCGGTCGGCCCCCGGGTGGGCGTCGCGGTCGCGGTCGACGTGCCGTGGCGCTTCTGGGTCACGGGGTCGAGCGCGGTCAGCACGTACCGCCGGGGCGGCAAAAACGGCGTTGTGCGCTGACCGCACAATGGTTCGGTGAGCGAACACATCCTTGACGAGCTGTCCTGGCGCGGCCTGATCGCGCAGTCCACCGACCTCGACGCGCTGCGGAAAGACCTCGACAGCGGTCCGCTCACCCTCTACTGCGGGTTCGACCCGACCGCCCCCAGCCTGCACGCGGGCAACCTCGTCCCGCTGCTCATGCTGCGCCGCTTCCAGCTCGCCGGGCACAAGCCGATCGTCCTCGCCGGCGGGGCCACCGGCATGATCGGCGACCCGCGCGACACCGGCGAGCGCACCCTCAACTCCCTCGACACCGTCGCCGAGTGGGCCGGGCGCATCCGCAGCCAGCTCGAGCGGTTCGTGTCCTTCGACGACCGCAACGGGCCGGGGACGGCCGCGACCATCGTCAACAACCTGGACTGGACCGGCGGGGTGTCGGTCCTGGAGTTCCTGCGCGACGTCGGCAAGCACTTCTCGATCAACGTCATGCTCGCCCGGGAGACGGTGAAGCGGCGCCTGGACGGCGACGGCATGTCGTACACGGAGTTCAGCTACCTGCTGCTCCAGTCCAACGACTACCTGCACCTGTCCCGCGAGCACGGCTGCAAGCTCCAGGTCGGCGGGTCCGACCAGTGGGGCAACATCATCGGCGGCGTCGAGCTGACCCGGCGGGTGACGGGGAGTCCGTGCACGCGCTGACCGCCCCGCTGGTGACCGACGCCGAGGGCCGCAAGTTCGGCAAGTCCACCGGCGGCGGCAACGTGTGGCTCGACCCGGCCATGACCTCGCCGTACGCCTGGTACCAGTACTTCGTCAACGTGGGCGACGCCGACGTCATCCGCTACCTGCGGCTGTTCACCTTCCTGCCCAAGGAGGAGATCGACGCCCTGGAGGCGGAGACCGCCGAACGCCCGCACCTGCGCGCCGCGCAGAAGCGGCTCGCCGAGGAGTTCACCAAGCTCGTGCACGGCGACCACGAGACCGAGCAGGTCATCTCGGCGAGCCAGGCGCTGTTCGGGCGCGGCGAGCTGACCGGGCTCGACCTCAGCACGCTCGACGCGGCCATGGCCGAGGCGCCCACGGGCACCGTCCGCCTCGCCGACGGGCCGACCATCGTCGACCTGCTCGTCGCCTCCGGCCTGGCCGAGAGCCGCGGCGCCGCGCGCCGGACGGTCAACGAAGGTGGCGCGTACGTGAACAACGCGAAGGTCTCCGACGAGGGGTGGACGCCCGCCGAGGGGGACCTCCTGCACGGGAAGTGGCTGGTCGTGCGGCGTGGGAAGCGGAACACCGCGGGTGTCGCGGTCCACGTGTAGGCAGCGATCCGAGAAACTTGACGTGACGGCCGTCACATTCACACGGCGAGGGGCTGGGTTACCGTGGCTTCAGACCTGGCACAGGGCTGATGACCTGCGGTTTCGCCCCTCGCCGGGTGACCGGGGGTGCGATTTGACCTCCGGTTGGCGGCCGTGTAACTTTCTCTCTGCCAGCGCGGAACGGGCCGGATCAAACGGACCGGGCGCGGCGGATCAAGACAAAGCCTGAAGAAACCAGCCTCCTTCAGTCGTCGCCTTGGTGGCGCTGAGGATGTGCGTGTGTTGTTTGAGAACTCAACAGTGTGCCGATGAAAGCCAGTAGAGCTTTTATGAAGTGAACCCCTATGTGGGTTCCTTTGAGTAGAAATTGACCAGATTTGTCTGGTTGCTGTGGATCATTGTTGGAGAGTTTGATCCTGGCTCAGGACGAACGCTGGCGGCGTGCTTAACACATGCAAGTCGAGCGGTAAGGCCCTTCGGGGTACACGAGCGGCGAACGGGTGAGTAACACGTGGGTAATCTGCCCTGCACTCTGGGATAAGCCCGGGAAACTGGGTCTAATACCGGATACGACCTTCCCTCGCATGGGGGTTGGTGGAAAGTTCCGGCGGTGCAGGATGAGCCCGCGGCCTATCAGCTTGTTGGTGGGGTGATGGCCTACCAAGGCGACGACGGGTAGCCGGCCTGAGAGGGTGACCGGCCACACTGGGACTGAGACACGGCCCAGACTCCTACGGGAGGCAGCAGTGGGGAATATTGCACAATGGGCGAAAGCCTGATGCAGCGACGCCGCGTGAGGGATGACGGCCTTCGGGTTGTAAACCTCTTTCGCCAGGGACGAAGGGAAACTGACGGTACCTGGAGAAGAAGCACCGGCTAACTACGTGCCAGCAGCCGCGGTAATACGTAGGGTGCGAGCGTTGTCCGGAATTATTGGGCGTAAAGAGCTCGTAGGCGGTTTGTCGCGTCGGCCGTGAAAACCTGGGGCTTAACTCTGGGCCTGCGGTCGATACGGGCAGACTTGAGTTCGGTAGGGGAGACTGGAATTCCTGGTGTAGCGGTGAAATGCGCAGATATCAGGAGGAACACCGGTGGCGAAGGCGGGTCTCTGGGCCGATACTGACGCTGAGGAGCGAAAGCGTGGGGAGCGAACAGGATTAGATACCCTGGTAGTCCACGCCGTAAACGTTGGGCGCTAGGTGTGGGCGACATCCACGTTGTCCGTGCCGTAGCTAACGCATTAAGCGCCCCGCCTGGGGAGTACGGCCGCAAGGCTAAAACTCAAAGGAATTGACGGGGGCCCGCACAAGCGGCGGAGCATGTGGATTAATTCGATGCAACGCGAAGAACCTTACCTGGGCTTGACATGCACTGGAAACCTCTAGAGATAGTGGCCCCCTTGTGGCCGGTGTACAGGTGGTGCATGGCTGTCGTCAGCTCGTGTCGTGAGATGTTGGGTTAAGTCCCGCAACGAGCGCAACCCTCGTTCCATGTTGCCAGCACGTAATGGTGGGGACTCATGGGAGACTGCCGGGGTCAACTCGGAGGAAGGTGGGGATGACGTCAAGTCATCATGCCCCTTATGTCCAGGGCTTCACACATGCTACAATGGCCGGTACAGAGGGCTGCGAGACCGTGAGGTGGAGCGAATCCCTTAAAGCCGGTCTCAGTTCGGATCGGGGTCTGCAACTCGACCCCGTGAAGTCGGAGTCGCTAGTAATCGCAGATCAGCAACGCTGCGGTGAATACGTTCCCGGGCCTTGTACACACCGCCCGTCACGTCACGAAAGTCGGTAACACCCGAAGCCCATGGCCCAACCCGCAAGGGGGAGTGGTCGAAGGTGGGACTGGCGATTGGGACGAAGTCGTAACAAGGTAGCCGTACCGGAAGGTGCGGCTGGATCACCTCCTTTCTAAGGAGCACCCTCCCCAGTCGGTCCTTCGGGATCGGGTGGGAAGGAGCCATCGTCACAGCCGAGTGTGTTGTGGGTGGCTGCTTATAGAATTGTGGAACTACTGGTGGAGCGCGATCGTCGGCCTGGTGCTCGGCGCCTTAGTACTGACCCCTTGGGGTCGTGGAACGGGACGAGTGGCGGGTTGAGGGGCGTGCGTGCGGCGCACTGTTGGGTCCTGAGACAACACGCGAGTGTTGCTCTTCAGGTAGTACACGAACAGCGTTCTTCCGCGGTCATACCGCTCCCGGGTGGGGGTTGGTGGTCGCAGTGTGGGAGGGCGGTCTGGTTGGTGTTTGAGAACTGCACAGTGGATGCGAGCATCTTTGTGGCAAGTGTTTAAGGGCATACGGTGGATGTCTTGGCACCAGGAGCCGATGAAGGACGTGGGAGGCTGCGATAAGCCTCGGGGAGCTGTCAACCGAGCTGTGATCCGAGGATGTCCGAATGGGGAAACCCGGCACCAGTCATGTGGTGTCACCTGCACCTGAATATATAGGGTGTGTGGAGGGAACGCGGGGAAGTGAAACATCTCAGTACCCGTAGGAAGAGAAAACAACCGTGATTCCGTGAGTAGTGGCGAGCGAAAGCGGATGAGGCTAAACCGTGGGCGTGTGATACCCGGCAGGGGTTGCGTCTTCGGGGTAGTGGGACCCACCTGTTCATTCTGCCGGATGAGCGAAGAGTCAGAAAATGATGTGGTTAGCGGAAGCGTTTTGGGATAGCGCGCCGTAGAGGGTGAGAGCCCCGTACGTGAAAACCTGTCATCTCTTGGTGGTGTTCCCGAGTAGCAGCGGGCTCGTGGAATCTGCTGTGAATCTGCCGGGACCACCCGGTAAGCCTGAATACTCCCTGGTGACCGATAGCGGACTAGTACCGTGAGGGAAAGATGAAAAGTACCCCGGGAGGGGAGTGAAAGAGTACCTGAAACCGTGTGCCTACAAGCCGTCAGAGCCTTTCGGGGTGATGGCGTGCCTTTTGAAGAATGAGCCTGCGAGTCAGTGCTGCGTGGCGAGGTTAACCCGTGTGGGGGAGCCGTAGCGAAAGCGAGTCCGAATAGGGCGTTTGAGTCGCGTGGTCTGGACCCGAAGCGGGGTGATCTACCCATGGCCAGGGTGAAGCAGCAGTAAGATGTTGTGGAGGCCCGAACCCACCAGGGTTGAAAACCTGGGGGATGAGCTGTGGGTAGGGGTGAAAGGCCAATCAAACTCCGTGATAGCTGGTTCTCCCCGAAATGCATTTAGGTGCAGCGTCATGTGTTTCACGCCGGGGGTAGAGCACTGGATGGTCTAGGGGGCCTACAAGCTTACCGAAATCAGCCAAACTCCGAATACCGGTGTGTGAGAGCGTGGCAGTGAGACTGCGGGCGATAAGGTTCGTAGTCGAGAGGGAAACAGCCCAGAACACCAGCTAAGGCCCCTAAGTGTGCGCTAAGTGGGAAAGGATGTGGGGTCGCCCAGACAACCAGGAGGTTGGCTTAGAAGCAGCCATCCTTGAAAGAGTGCGTAATAGCTCACTGGTCAAGTGGTCCTGCGCCGACAATGTAGCGGGGCTGAAGCGCACCGCCGAAGCTGTGTCACTCACACAATACATCCGCCAATACTTCGGTGTTGGTGCAGTGGTGTGGGTGGGTAGGGGAGCGTCGTATGGCCGGGGAAGCGGCGGAGTGATCCAGCCGTGGAGGCCATGCGAGTGAGAATGCAGGCATGAGTAGCGAAAGCAGAGTGAGAATCTCTGCCGCCGGATGACCAAGGGTTCCTGGGGCAGGTTCGTCCGCCCAGGGTAAGTCGGGACCTAAGGCGAGGCCGACAGGCGTAGTCGATGGACAACGGGTTGATATTCCCGTACCCGTGTGGACGCGTCCATGACGAACCCACCGATGCTAACCGCCCGAAGCGTGGTCGGTCTTCGGACTGATTACGTGGAGCGCGGGATCCGAGGTGGTAGTAGTCAAGCGATGGGGTGACGCAGGAGGGTAGCTCCGCCAGCTGTTGGTGACTGGTGCAAGCGTGTGGCCCGCAGCATAGGCAAATCCGTGCTGCACATAGGGTGAGGCGTGATGCGTAGCCGATTGAGGCGAAGTAGAGTGATCCCATGCTGCCGAGAAAAGCCTCTAGCGAGTGTCCGTGCGGCCCGTACCCCAAACCGACACAGGTGGTCAGGTAGAGAATACCGAGGCGTTCGGGTGAACTGTGGTCAAGGAACTCGGCAAAATGCCCCCGTAACTTCGGGAGAAGGGGGCCGGAGTGCCTGAAGCCCTTCGCGGGCTAGGGTGAGCCGGCCGCAGAGACCAGCGAGAAGCGACTGTTTACTAAAAACACAGGTCCGTGCGAAGTCGTAAGACGATGTATACGGACTGACTCCTGCCCGGTGCTGGAACGTTAAGAGGACCGGTTAGCCCGCAAGGGCGAAGCTGAGAATTTAAGCGCCAGTAAACGGCGGTGGTAACTATAACCATCCTAAGGTAGCGAAATTCCTTGTCGGGTAAGTTCCGACCTGCACGAATGGAGTAACGACTTCTCGGCTGTCTCGACCACAGGCCCGGTGAAATTGCACTACGAGTAAAGATGCTCGTTACGCGCGGCAGGACGGAAAGACCCCGGGACCTTTACTATAGCTTGGTATTGGTGTTTGGTTCGGTTTGTGTAGGATAGGTGGGAGACTGGGAAGCGCTCACGCCAGTGGGTGTGGAGTCATCGTTGAAATACCACTCTGATCGTACTGAGCATCTCAACCTCGGACCGTGATCCGGTTCAGGGACAGTGCCTGGTGGGTAGTTTAACTGGGGCGGTTGCCTCCCAAAGGGTAACGGAGGCGCCCAAAGGTTCCCTCAGCCTGGTTGGCAATCAGGTGTTGAGTGCAAGTGCACAAGGGGGCTTGACTGTGAGACTGACGGGTCGAGCAGGGACGAAAGTCGGGACTAGTGATCCGGCGCTGGCTGGTGGAAGCGGCGTCGCTCAACGGATAAAAGGTACCCCGGGGATAACAGGCTGATCTTGCCCAAGAGTCCATATCGACGGCATGGTTTGGCACCTCGATGTCGGCTCGTCGCATCCTGGGGCTGGAGTAGGTCCCAAGGGTTGGGCTGTTCGCCCATTAAAGCGGTACGCGAGCTGGGTTTAGAACGTCGTGAGACAGTTCGGTCCCTATCCGCCGCGCGCGTTGGAGACTTGAGGAAGGCTGTCCCTAGTACGAGAGGACCGGGACGGACGAACCTCTGGTGTGCCAGTTGTCCTGCCAGGGGCATGGCTGGTTGGCTACGTTCGGAAGGGATAACCGCTGAAGGCATCTAAGCGGGAAGCCTGTTCCAAGATGAGGTCTCCCACCCCTTTGAGGGTTAAGGTCCCCAGTAGACGACTGGGTTGATAGGCCGGAGATGGAAGCCCAGTGATGGGTTTGAGTTGACCGGTACTAATAGGCCGAGGGCTTGTCACAAATGTGCTACGCATCCACTGTGTGGTGTCTGAGACACCAACCACCCCCATGACCCGTGTCGGGTCGAGGTGTGCGGGGTTGTTTGTTTCATAGTGTTTCGGTGGTTATAGCGGTAGGGAAACGCCCGGTCCCATTCCGAACCCGGAAGCTAAGCCTGCCAGCGCCGATGGTACTGCACTCGTGAGGGTGTGGGAGAGTAGGACACCGCCGGACTTCTTATCAGAGAAGGGGTTTGTGGGGGGACGCAGCGGTTGCTGCGCCCCGGCCACAAACCCCTTTTCTGCGTCTGTCATGGTTGAGCGTGGGGTGGATCGGCCACCCGGGTAGCAGGAGGATTCGGTGTCCGACTTCGGGCGACGCGACGACGGAGGCCGCGACCGCGGCGACCGCCGGTCTGACCAGGGCCGCGGCGATCGCGGCGACCGCAAACCCCGTCGCGACGCCGGGGACGGCCCGCGCCGCTCCGAGGACCGCCGCGCGGGCGACAGCTACGACCGGGGCCGCTCCCGCGACCGCGACTACGGCAGGCGCGACTTCCGCGACGGCGACCGCGGTTCCCGGGGCGGCGACCGCGACTTCGCGGCGACCGCCAGTCCGGCGACCGGCCCTACGGCGCCCAGCGCGAAAACCGTTCCTACGGCGGCGATCGCGGCTACCGCGGTGACCGCAACTTCAGCGGTCGCCCCGGTGGCGACCGCGACTCCGGTGGCGAGCGCAAGTTCGGCGGCGACCGCAAATTCGGCGGTGAGCGGAAGTTCGGCGGTGAGCGGAAGTTCGGCGGCGACCGCGACTTCGGCGGCGGCCGCAAGTTCGGTGGCGACCGGGAATCCGGTGGCGAGCGCAGGTTCGGCGGGGACCGGAAGTTCGGCGACCGCAACACCGGCGGCGGGGACCGCGGCTTCGGTGGCGAGCGCAAGTTCGGTGGCGACCGGCGCTTCGGCGACGACCGCGGCGAGCGCCGCTCCTTCGGCGGGGACCGCGGCAACCGCCCCTACGGCAACCGCGACGACCGGCAGTTCGGCCGCCCGCAGGGCGACCGGCGTGACGACCGCGGCTACCGCGGCGACCGGCCGTACCGCGACGACCGCCCCCGCGAGGACCGCGGCGGGTACCGGGGTGACAGGCCGCAGCGCGACGACCGGGGTGGCTACCGCTCCTTCCGCGACGACCGACCCTCCCGCGACGACCGCGGGCAGCGGTCCTACCGCGACGACCGCCCCCGCGAGGACCGCGGCGGGTACCGGGGCGACCGCCCGCAGCGCGACGACCGCGGACCCCGCCAGTACGGCAACCGCGACGACCGGGGCGGGCGCGGCGGCTACCCGCGCCGCGACGACGACCGGGGCTTCGCGGCGACCGCGGTCCCCGTGACGACCGCCCCCGCGAGGACCGCGGCGGGTACCGGGGTGACCGGCCGCAGCGCGACGACCGCGGACCCCGCCAGTACGGCAACCGCGACGACCGCGGTGAGCGCGGCGGCTACCCGCGCCGCGACGACCGTGGACCGCGTGACGACCGTGGACCGCGTGATGACCGCGGTCCCCGTGGCGACCGCGGCTTCCGCGACGACCGGGGTCCCCGTGACGACCGGGGTCCCCGTGACGACCGGGGTCCCCGTGGGGATCGCGGGCCGCGCGAGGACCGCGGGTTCCGGGACGACCGCGGACCGCGCAAGGAGCGGGAGGAGCGGCCGGTTCGCGAGGACCGGGCCGCGCCGGTCGCGGGTGAGGACCAGGCCGTCGAGGCCGTGCAGGACGTCCACGCCGAGGGCGTGACCACCGACGACCGCCGGGAGCGGGAGCCGGAGCTGCCCGAGGGCGCCGACTACAGCGCGCTCGACGTCGAGGTGCGGGCCGGGCTGCGGAGCCTGCCCAAGACCCTCGCCGAGCGCGTCGGGAAGCACCTCGCCGCGGCGGGGCTGCTGATCGATGACGACCCCGAGCGGGCCCTCGTCCACGCCCGGTACGCCCGGGCGCGGGCGTCGCGGGTGGGCGTGGTGCGGGAGGCCACCGGGCTGACCGCCTACCACGCGGGGAGTGGGCCGAGGCGCTCGCCGAGCTGCGCGCCGCCCGCCGGATGAGCGGCGGCGACCACCACATCGCGGTCATGGCCGACTGCGAGCGCGCCCTGGGCCGCCCGGAGCGCGCGCTCGACCTGGCGAAGGAAGCCGGGCCGGACCTGCCGCCGGACGTCGCCGTCGAGCTGCGCATCGTCGTGGCCGGGGCGCGTCGGGACATGGGTCAGCTCGAGGCGGCCGTCGTCGGCCTCCAGGGCCCCGACCTCGACCCGAAGCGCCGCGACCCGTGGAGCGCCCGCCTCTTCTACGCCCACGCCGACAACCTCGCCGCCGCGGGCAACGAGGAGGACGCCATCCGCTGGTTCCTCGCCGCCGCCCAGGCCGACGACGACGGCGAGACCGACGCCGCCGAGCGCGCGTTCGAACTCGGCGCCGACGAGTCCGAGGTCGCCGCCCTCCGCCCGGAGACCATCGTCGAACTGGTCGAGGACCCGAGGGCCAAGCAGGCGCCCCGCGCCCCGCAGCCGACCCCGCCCGCCGAGACCGACGCCGACGAGGACGAGTCCGACGACGAGTCCGACGAGTCCGACGAGGACGAGGACGCCAGCGCCGACTCCCCGAGAGCCCGGACAGCCCGGACAGCCCGGACTCGCCGGAGAGCCCGGACTCCGCGGACAGCGCGGACGAGGACGAGGCCGACCAGGACGAAGACGAGGACGACGAAGACGACGAAGACGACGAGGCGCGCATCGACACGCCTCCCGTCGCGGACGGCGAGCCCGAGGCAGGCGCGCAGGCGCCCACCGAGGACCGCTGACCGATGACCGGACGGCTGCTCGACACCTGCGACGCCCTGCTCGTCGACCTCGACGGCACCGTCTACCGGGGTGGCCAGGCCGTCCCCGGTGTCCCCGCCGCCCTCGACGCGGTGCGGGACGCCGGGGTGGCCGTCCGGTTCGTCACCAACAACGCCTCCCGCTCCCGCGGGTCGTGGCCGAGCACCTCACCGGGCTCGGGATCGGGGCCGCCCCGGACGAGGTGAGCACCAGCGCCCAAGCCGGTGCGCTCGTCCTCGCCGAGCACCTCGACCCCGGCGCCGAGGTGCTCATCGTCGGCTCACCGGCGCTCGCCGACGAGGTGGCGGCGGTCGGCCTCACCCCGACCGACCACGCGGGCCCCAGCACCGCGGCCGTCGTCCAGGGGCTCGCCCAGGACCTCGCGTACCCGCTGCTCGCCGAAGCCACCATCGCCCTGCGCGCGGGCGCGTTCTGGGTCGCGTGCAACGTGGACAAGACCATCCCGACCGAACGCGGCCTGCTGCCCGGCAACGGCGCGCTCGTGGCCGCGCTCCAGGCCGCCGCCGACCGGGACCCGGTGGTCGCGGGCAAGCCCGCCGCCCCGCTGATGGAGGCGTCGATCAAGGCCGCGGGCGCGCAGTCGCCGCTCGTCGTCGGCGACCGGCTGGACACCGACATCGAGGGCGCCGCGGCCGTCGGCATTCCCGCGCTGTTCGTGCTGACCGGCGTCGACACCCCCGCGAGCCTGCTCGCCGCCGAGCCGCACCGCAGGCCCACGCACGTCGCCGCCGACCTCGGCGGCGTCTTCCTGCCCGAGCACGCGGTCGCCGTCGGGCCGAAGGACGGCTGGACCGTCCGGGACGGCCGCGTCACCGGCGGGGGCGACCCGCTCGACCTCCTGCGCACCCTCTGCGCCGCCGTGTGGTCCGGCCAGGTCACCCGCGTCACCCCGGCGGACGACGCGGCTGACCGGGCGTTGACGGCGCTGGGGCTCACCGCGGGCGAGATCGGCTAGCGTGGTGGGCGTGCACCCCGATTTCCCGCGACCCGGACCGCCGCCGACGCACGACGCCGCGATCGACGAGGCGCTGGCGGGCGTCGACGGCCTCGACGCGGTCCCGGTGAGCGAGCACGTGGACCGCTTCGACGCCGTCCACGTCGCGCTGACGGCCGCGCTGGCCTCCATCGACAAGGTCTGAGCGTGCCCAGGAGGGCGCGGCTCGACGCCGAACTCGTCCGCCGGGGCTCGCCCGCTCCCGCGACCACGCGAGCGCGCTCATCGCCGACGGGCGCGTCACCGTGCGCGGGACCGTCGCGGGCAAGGCCGCCACCGCGGTCGAGGCGGACGCGCCGATCGTGGTCCGCGAGGACACCGCGGACGAGAACTGGGCCTCGCGCGGCGCGCACAAGCTCATCGGGGCGCTCGACGCCTTCGCCCTCCCCGTCGACGGGAAGCGCTGCCTCGACGCGGGCGCGTCCACCGGCGGCTTCACCGACGTCCTGCTGCGCCGCGGCGCCAAGCACGTCGTCGCCGCCGACGTCGGGCGCGGGCTGCTGGTGTGGCGGCTCCAGACCGACGACCGGGTGACCGTGCTCGACCGCACCAACGTCCGCTCGCTCGACCCCGCCGCCGTCGGCGACCCCGTCGACCTCGTCGTCGCGGACCTGTCGTTCATCTCGCTGGGCCTCGTGCTCCCGGCGCTGCTGGCGTGCGCGGGGGAGCAGGCCGACCTGCTGCCGATGGTCAAGCCGCAGTTCGAGGTCGGCAAGGAGCGGCTCGGCTCCGGCGGCGTCGTCCGCGACCCCGACCTGCGCGCCGAGGCCGTGCTGGGCGTCCTCGCCGACGCCGCGAAGCTCGGGCTGCGCGCCCACGGCGTCGTGGCGAGCCCGCTGCCGGGACCGTCCGGCAACGTCGAGTACTTCGTCTGGCTGCGCCGCGGGGACCCCGTGGACGCCAGCGAGCTGGTCGCCGCCGCAGTCCGGGAGGGCCCCGCGTGAACAAGGAGATCCTGCTGGTCGTCCACACCGGACGCGAGGAGAACCGGCGGACGGCGGAGAAGGTCGCCGCCCGGTTCGCGGGCGCGGGCGTGCGCCTGCGCGCCCTGGACGACGAGGCCGCCGACCTCGACAACTCCTGCTACAGCTCGGTCGTGCCGTTCGACGACGACGCCGCCCGCGGGGTGGACCTGGTCTTCGTGCTCGGCGGCGACGGCACCCTGCTGCGCGCCGCCGAGGCCGCGCGGCCCGCGGGCGTGCCGGTGCTGGGCGTCAACCTGGGCCGGGTCGGGTTCCTCGCCGAGGCCGAGTCCGACGCGCTCGAGGACGCCGTCGCGCGCGTGGTCGACGGCCACTACCTCGTCGAGCACCGGATGACCGTCGACGTCACCGCGTCGCTCGGCGGGCGGCGGCTCGCGCGGACGTGGGCGCTGAACGAGGCGAGCGTCGAGAAGTCCAGCCGCGAGCGGATCCTCGACGTGCGGATCGAGGTCGACGGCAGGCCGGTGTCGTCCTTCGGCTGCGACGGCGTGCTGTGCGCCACCCCGACCGGCTCCACCGCCTACGCGTACTCCGCGGGCGGGCCGATCGTGTGGCCCGACGTCAACGCGATGCTCGTCGTGCCCAGCAACGCGCACGCGATGTTCTCCCGGCCGATGGTCGTCTCCCAGCACTCGGTGGTGGCGCTCGAGGTCGACCCGGACGGCCACCCGCGGTGCTGTGCTGCGACGGCAGGCGCACCTACGACGTGCCGCCGGGCGGCCGGGTGGAGGTCGTCGGCGGGGAGCTGCCGCTGCTGCTGGCCCGGCTGCGCGACGACCCGTTCACCGACCGCCTCGTCGACAAGTTCGATCTGCCGGTGCAGGGCTGGCGTGCCCGGTGACGCCATCCCCACGCGTCGGTGGGAACCGCTAGGGTTCGCCCTGTGCTAGCCGAGATGCGCATCCAGGACCTCGGCGTGATCGACGAGGCGACGCTGGACCTGCACGCGGGGTTCACCGTGGTCACCGGTGAGACCGGCGCGGGCAAGACGATGGTGGTCACCGGCCTGCACCTGCTCTCCGGCGGCCGGGCCGAGGCGTCGCGGGTCCGCAGCGGCAAGACCAAGGCCGTGGTCGAGGGCCGGTTCGAGAACCTCACCGGCACCCGGGCGGCGGCCCTGGCCACCGAGGCGGGCGCCGAGCCGGACGACGACGGCAGCCTGATCGCGCTGCGCAGCATCAGCACCGACGGCCGCTCCCGCGCGCACGTCGGCGGCCGGTCCGCGCCGGTGGGCCTGCTGTCCGACCTCGCCGACCACCTGATCGCCGTGCACGGGCAGAACGATCAGCTCCGGCTGCTGCGCCCCACCGAGCAGCGCGCCGTGCTCGACCGGTACGCGGGCGAGGACGTCGCCGACGTGCTGGCCGAGTACCGCCGGGTGCGCGACGAGTGGGTCGCGGTCGCCGCGGAGCTGGCCGACCGCACCGCGCGCGCCCGCGAGCTGGCCCGCGAGGCCGACCTGCTGCGCCTGGGCCTGCAGGAGATCACCGCGGTCGACCCGCAGCCCGGCGAGGACGACGAGCTGGTCGTGCGCGCCCGCCGCCTGGCCGACGCCGAGCAGCTCCGCGAGGCCGCCACCGGCGCCGCGTACGCGGTGTCCGGCTCGCCCGACGGCGACCCCGACGCGCCCGGCGCGCTGGGTCTGATCGGCGAGGCGCAGCGCAGGCTCGCGGGCAGCGACGACCGCGGCTGCGCGAGCTGGAGCCGCGCCTGGCCGAGGCCGCCGTCCTGCTCACCGACATCGGCGCCGAGCTGACCTCCTACCTCGACTCCCTCGACGCCGACCCGGCCGCGCTGGAGCAGGTGCTCGCCCGGCAGGCCGAGCTGAAGACCCTCACCCGCAAGTACGCCGCCGACATCGACGGCGTGCTGGCGTGGGCGGCGAACGCGCAGGAGCGGTTGGCCGGTCTCGACACCTCCGAGGAGGCGCTGGCCGAGCTGGCCAAGCGCCGCGACGAACTCGCCGCGCGGCTCGCGGTCGTCGCCGCCGAGCTGAGCGAGGTGCGCAGGCAGAGCGCGGAGGCGCTCGGCAAGGCCGTCACCGACGAGCTGAGCGGCCTGGCGATGGGGCAGGCCAGCCTGCAGATCACCGTGCGCGCCAAGCCCGCCGACCCGAACGACCCGCACGGCCTCGACGTCGACGGGCAGCGCCTGCACGCGGGACCGGACGGCGTCGACGAGGTCGAGCTGCTGCTGGTCGCGCACGACGGCGCGCAGCCGATGCCGGTGCACAAGGGCGCCTCCGGCGGCGAGCTGTCCCGCGTGATGCTCGCGATCGAGGTCGTGCTCGCCCACTCCGACCCCGTCCCGACGCTGGTGTTCGACGAGGTCGACGCGGGCGTCGGCGGGCGCGCGGCGGTGGAGATCGGCAGGCGGCTGGCCCGGCTGGCCCGCAGCCACCAGGTCATCGTCGTCACCCACCTCGCCCAGGTCGCCGCGTTCGCCGACCGCCACCTCGTGGTCGACAAGAGCGCCGCGGGCGGCGTGACCCGCAGCGACGTGCGCACCCTCGACGAGAGCCAGCGCGTGATCGAGCTGGCCAGGATGCTCGCGGGCATGGAGTCCACCGAGACCGGCCGCGCCCACGCGGAGGAACTGCTGGCCCTCGCCGACGGCGAGAAGCACGACCTCTCGCTGACCGGCCGCCCCCGCCCGGGGAAGATCAGAAGACGCTAGTTGATCACCCGGACGGCGGTACCCCGCGCGGGTGACCACGGCGTGGCACCCCGAGGATCGGCCGGGCCTTTGTCACCATCGCAGCATGAAGCTGCCCGGACTCCTGAACCGATCGCACCCGTCACTGCCCGGCGTGGTCGGCATAGCCCGGGTCGACCGCCGCACCGGTGACCTGCTCAAACGGCTCTCGCCCGGCGACGTCGCGGTGCTCGACCAGCTCGACCTCGACCGCGCCACCGCCGACGCGCTGGTCGACGCCGAGGTCGCGGGCGTGGTCAACGCGTCGCCGTCGATCTCCGGCCGCTTCCCCAACCTCGGGCCCGAGGTGCTGCTCGCCGCGGGCATCCCGCTGATCGACGGCGTCGGCGCCGACGCGCTGCGCGGCATCCGCGAGGGCAGCAAGCTGCGCCTGCACGAGGGCGGGGTGTACGTCGGGGAGCGCGAGGTCGCGCAGGGCACCCGGCAGACCCCGGAGTCGATCGCCGACCAGATGATCGAGGCCAAGGCGGGCATGTCCGCGCAGCTCGAGGCGTTCTCCGCGAACACCATCGAGTTCCTGCGCCGCGAGCGCCCGCTGATCCTCGACGGCGTCGGCGTGCCGGAGCTGGAGACGGCGGTGCGCGGCAGGCAGGTGCTGATCGTCGCGCCCGGCCACGAGCACGCCGCGGACCTCAAGCGGCTCAAGCGCTACATCGCCGAGCACCGGCCCGTCCTGGTCGGCGTGGAGACCGGCGCGGAGACGCTGCGGGCGCTCAAGCACACCCCGGACGTCATCGTCGGCAACCCCGACGGCATCTCCACCGACACGCTGCGCTGCGGCGCGGAGGTCGTCGTCCCGGCGTACACCGACGGGCACGCGCCCGGCCTGACCCGCATCCAGGACCTCGGCATCGGCGCGGTGACCTTCCCGTCGTCGGGCAACCCGGAGGACCTGGCGCTGCTGCTGGCCGACGCGCACGAGGCCAGCCTGGTCGTCGCGGTCGGGTTCCAGGCGACCCTGCGGGAGTTCCTCGACCGCGGGCGGTCCGGGTCGAACCCGTCGACCTTCCTGACCCGGCTCCGGCTCGGCAGCAAGCTCGTCGACGGCAAGGCGGTCGCGACGCTGCACCGCAGCCGGGTGTCGGCGGGCGCGGTCGCGCTGCTCGTGCTGGCCGCCCTGGTCGCGCTGGGCGCCGCGTTGGCGGTGTCGGGTGTGGGCGGGGCCTACCTGGACTGGGCCGCCGGGGTGTGGAACTCGTTCGTCGACTGGGTCAAGGGGCTGTTCTCGTGATCTCGCTGCGCTACCACGTCATCTCGACCGCCGCGGTGTTCCTGGCGCTGGCCGTGGGGGTGGTGCTCGGCTCCACCACGCTCAGCCGGACGCTGCTGGCCGGGCTCTCCACCGAGAACAGCGACCTCGGCACCGAGGTCGCCGAGCTGGAGGCCGAGCGCGCCGCGCTCAACAACCAGCTCGCCGAGTCCGACTCGTTCGCCGCGACCATCGGCCCGATGGCCGTGCGCGGCGCGCTCGACAAGCGCACGGTGGTGATCATCACCACCCCGGACGCGCGGCCGGAGGACCGCGACGGCATCGCGGAGCTGGTGAAGTCCGCGGGCGGCATCGTCACCGGGCAGGTGACCCTGAGCGACGCGTTCGGCGACCAGAGCCGCGCCGCGGAGCTGAAGGAGATCGCGACCCGGCTGCTGCCCGCGGGCGTGCAGCTGCCGACCGCGACCGACCCGGGCACGCTCGCGGGCGGTCTGCTCGGCCCGGTGCTGCTGATCTCCAAAGAGGACAACAAGCCGCAGGCGAGCGCGGAGGAGACCGCGGCCGCGCTGTCCGGGCTGGCCGACGGCGGCTTCCTCAAGGCCACCCCGGACCTCAAGCCCGCGCAGCTGGCGGTGATCCTCACCGGCGGGGCCAACGGCGGGGACGCCGCGGGCGACCGGGCCGCGACGATCGCGCGCTTCGCCACCCAGGTGGACCGCTCCGGCGCGGGCGCGGTGCTCGCGGGCGGGCGCGGCTCGGCGGACGGCACCGGCGCGATCGGCGTGGTCCGGGTCGACACCGCGGCGACGTCCGTGCTGTCCACCGTGGACAACGCCGACACCCCGGCCGGGCGCGTGGTCACCGTGCTGGCGCTCGTGGAGCAGCTCGACGGCCAGTCCGGCCGCTACGGCACCGCGGGCACCGCGCAGGGCGTCGCCCCGGGAGCGCCCCAGGAGTAGCTCGGGCGGGTGAACATCGCGGTTCGACCCCCAACGCGCTCCCCGCTGTGTGGTAGCTGGCCACGAAAGGTGGATTCCGCTCCCCGAACGGGTGCGGGGTGCTCCCGACCCGTCGGTAGGCCGGTCAGCGCGCCGATTATCGAGCAGAACACGCTCGACAAGGGGAACAGCCATGTTCAAGAGAATCGGCGCGCTGACGGTCCTGGCCCTCGTGGCCACCGCCGCGCCCGCCCTCGCCACCAACCCGCCCGGCGTCGCCAACGCGGGTTCGGCGAGCTACGTCCGCAACGGCGCGCAGGTGACCATCGCCCCAGTCGCCCCGTGCTCGGTGGACGGCCCCACCACCGCGACGTCCGGCCTGCAGACCGGGTCCGGGGTGAAGTTCACCAGCGCCACGTCCTCGTGCACCACCACGGTCGTCGACCCCGACACCGACACCACCAAGACCGTTTCGAAGGCCAGCGGCACCGGCTTCGAGCTGTCCGCGCTGGTGCTCAAGGGCGGCCCGCGCATCCGCATGTCGAGCTGGCAGGTCACCTGCACCGGCACCGACGCGGGCAGCAACGTGAGCTGGTCGTTCAGCGGCCTGTCCGGCATGGCCGCGCTGCCCAACCCGGTCCCGCAGAACTACGTCCGGGAGATCCGCTCCTCCGGCGGCGTCCTGCTGGCCACCGCGACGTTCAACGGGATCGTGTTCCCCTCGCCGAACGACGGCAGCATCTCCATGACCATGGCCCGCTTCGCCTTCGCGCCGGGCTCGGGCATGACCGGAGAGGTCCGGCTCGGCGACACGGCGTGTTCGCCGACGCCGTGAAGTAGCGGGTCGTGCTGCGACGGGGCTGCCAGGTGTTAGGGTGGACTTCCGTGGAACTGCGGCCGGGCGAACCCGCCGCGGACGGATGCCGGACACCACGGGAGCCTCGTTGCAGCACGCTCGGACGACCAAGCACGTCTTCGTCACCGGAGGCGTCGCCTCCTCGCTGGGCAAGGGGCTCACCGCGTCCAGCCTGGGTCAGCTCCTGACCGCCCGCGGCCTGCGGGTCACGATGCAGAAGCTCGACCCCTACCTCAACGTCGACCCCGGCACGATGAACCCGTTCCAGCACGGCGAGGTGTTCGTCACCGACGACGGGGCCGAGACCGACCTGGACATCGGCCACTACGAGCGGTTCCTCGACCGCAGCCTGGCCGCCAACGCCAACGTCACCACCGGGCAGGTCTACTCCGCGGTGATCGCCAAGGAGCGGCGCGGCGAGTACCTCGGCGACACCGTCCAGGTCATCCCGCACATCACCGACGAGATCAAGTCGCGCATCCGGACGATGGCCGACCCGGACGAGTCCGGGGTCGCGCCGGACGTGGTGATCACCGAGGTCGGCGGCACGGTCGGCGACATCGAGTCGCTGCCGTTCCTGGAGGCGTGCCGCCAGGTGCGCCACGACGTCGGCCGGGACAACGTGTTCTTCCTGCACGTCTCCCTCGTGCCCTACCTCGCCCCCTCCGGCGAGCTGAAGACCAAGCCGACCCAGCATTCCGTCGCCGCGCTGCGCAACATCGGCATCCAGCCCGACGCGATCGTCTGCCGCGCCGACCGGGAGATCCCGGACGGCCTCAAGCGCAAGATCGCGCTCATGTGCGACGTCGACACCGACGCCGTGGTCGCCGCGCCGGACGCGCCGTCCATCTACGACATCCCGCGCGTGCTGCACCGCGAGGGCCTCGACGCCTACGTCGTGCGCAGGCTGGGCCTGCCCTTCCGCGACGTCGACTGGACCGTGTGGGGCGACCTGCTCGACCGCGTCCACAAGCCCAAGGAGACCGTGACGGTCGCGCTGGTCGGCAAGTACGTCGACCTGCCCGACGCGTACCTGTCGGTCACCGAGGCGCTGCGCGCGGGCGGGTTCGCCCACCGCGCCAAGGTGCAGATCCGCTGGGTGCCGTCGGACACCTGCGAGACCCCCGCAGGCGCGGCCACCGCGCTGTCCGATGTGGACGGCGTGCTGGTGCCGGGCGGGTTCGGCGTGCGCGGCATCGAGGGCAAGATCGGCGCCATCAAGTACGCGCGGACCAACGGCATCCCGCTGCTCGGCCTGTGCCTGGGCCTGCAGTGCATGGTGATCGAGGCCGCCCGGTCGCTCGCGGGCATCGCCGACGCCGACTCCGACGAGTTCGGCGACGGCACCAAGAACCCGGTCATCTCCACGATGGCCGACCAGGAGGACGTCGTCGCGGGCGAGCGCGACATGGGCGGCACCATGCGTCTCGGCTCCTACCCGGCCGTGCTGGCCGCGGGCTCGGTCGTCGCCGAGGTCTACGGGGCGCGCGAGGTCACCGAGCGCCACCGGCACCGCTACGAGGTCAACAACGCCTACCGGGACAAGCTGACCAAGGCGGGCCTGGTCTTCTCCGGCACGTCCCCCGACGGCCGCCTGGTCGAGTTCGTCGAGCTGCCCCGCAAGGCGCACCCGTTCTTCGTCGGCACCCAGGCGCACCCGGAGCTGAAGAGCCGCCCGACCCGCCCGCACCCGCTGTTCGCCGGGTTCATCAAGGCCGCCATGGGCTACCTGCAGGCGCAGCGCCTCCCGGTCGAGATGGACGAGCCGGTCGCCGAGAAGGTCAACGCGTGAGCGACCGGCACGTCTTCGAGGTCGTCTCCACCCGCGACGTGCACGTCGGCCGCATCCTCGCGCTGCGCGTCGACGAGGTCCGGATGCCCGACGGCAGCGTGCACAGCCGCGAGGTCGTCGAGCACCTGGGCGCGGTCGCGGTCGCCGCGGTCGACGAGCAGGGCCGGGTCGTGCTGGTCCACCAGTACCGGCACCCGCTGGGCAGGCGCCTGTGGGAGCTGCCCGCGGGCCTGATCGACCACGACGGCGAGGACCCGCTGGGCACCGCCCAGCGCGAGCTGGTCGAGGAGGCCGGGGTCGAGGCGCGGGACTGGTCGGTGCTGGTCGAGGTCGCCGCGTCGCCCGGGTTCACCGACGAGGTCCTGCGCGTCTACCTCGCCACCGGCCTCACCGAGACCGATCGGGTGCACATGGGCGAGGAGGAGGCGGACCTGGAGGTCCACCGCGTCCCGCTGGCCGAGGCCGTCCGGATGACCATGGCGGGGGAGATCGTCAACGCCGCCGCGGTCGCCGGGATCCTGGCCGCGCACGCCGCCCTGTCCGGCGCGGCCCCGACCCGCCCTGCGGACGCGCCGTGGGAGGACCGGCCGACGGCGTTCACCGACCGCGCCTAGTCGCGCAGCAGGCGGCCCTCGGCGTCGGTCTGGTTGCTCCCCGCGAGCAGGATGATGCCGTCGATCAGGCACCAGACGCCGAGGCCGCCGCAGGTCAGCAGCTGCGCGACCGCGATGCCGTAGTGGCCGGTGTAGAAGCGGCCCGCGCCGAACGGGACCAGGATCTGCAGGACACCGGCGACGACCTTCGACCGGTGCGAGAAGTGGGACACGGTCGGCGGCAGCGGCGGCGCGTAGACCATCGGCGGGGGCGGCGGGGAGCGGCCCACACCGGCGGCGCCATGAACGGCGGGTACGGGGCGGGCAGGTCGGCGAACAGCCCCGCAGGTCGCCGCGGGTCACGGCGTTGGCGACCGCGTCGACGCGCTGCTCGTACTCGTCGATCTGGAGCCTGCCCGCGCCGAAGTGCTCGCCGAGCACGCGCATGGCGTCCTCCCGCTCGGCGGTGCCGATGCGCAGCGCGTCGCCCCCTGGCTCGTTCATCGTCCCCACGATACGTAGACGTCCGAGGGGTCGTCGGCGTTCCGCTACCCTCGCCCGCGTGGCGTCCTCCCGCGTCGAGCACGTGGTCCACGGCTACCTCGACCATTTGGCGGTCGAGCGCGGCACCTCGCCCAACACCCTCGACGGGTACACCCGCGACCTGCGCCGCTACCGCGACCACTTGGCCGCGCACGGGGTCGACGACCTGGCCGACGTCACCGAGCGGCACGTGTCCGCGTTCCTCGCCGCGCTGCGCGAGGGCTCGGCGGACCACCCCCGCTTTCCGCGTCGTCCGCGGCCCGCGCGCTGGTCGCCGTGCGGGGGCTGCACCGGTTCGCGGTGCTGGACGGGATCACCGGGCACGACCCGGCACGCGAGGTGAAGCCGCCGACCCCGCCGCGGCGGCTGCCCAAGGCGCTGCCCGTCGACGACGTCCTCCGGCTGCTCGACACCCCGGCCCCGGACGGGCCCGGCGGGCTGCGCGACCGGGCGCTGCTGGAGGTCCTGTACTCCACCGGGGCGCGGATCTCCGAGGCGGTCGGGCTCGACCTGGACGACGTCGACGCCACCGAGCGCGCCGTCCGGCTCGACGGCAAGGGCGGCAAGCAGCGGATCGTCCCGGTCGGGCGCCCCGCGCTCGCCGCGCTCGACGCCTACCTGGTGCGCGCGCGGCCGGTGCTGGCCTCGGGCGGACGCGGCAGCCCGGCGGTGTTCCTCAACGCGCGCGGCGGCAGGCTGTCGCGGCAGAGCGCGTGGGCGGCGCTGAAGACCGCCGCCGAGGCGGCCGGGATCACCGCGCCGGTCTCGCCGCACACGCTGCGGCACTCCTTCGCCACGCACCTGCTGGAAGGCGGCGCCGACGTCCGGGTCGTGCAGGAACTGCTGGGCCACGCGTCGGTGACGACCACGCAGATCTACACCCTGGTCACCGTGACCACGCTGCGGGAGGTTTACGCCAGCGCTCATCCGCGCGCTTTGGGGTAGGTTTCTGAATCGTGCCCACCTCAGTACCTTCCGACCGACCAGTACGTTGGGGAATCCTCGGGGCCGGGGGCATCGCCGGTGCCGTCGGCGCGGACATCGCCGCGTCGGCAGGCAGCGCGGTGACCGCCGTCGGCGCCCGCGACCTCGACCGGGCCCGCGCCCTCGCCGACCGGGTCGGCGCGCCGCGGCGTACGGCTCCTACGCCGAGCTCGTCGCCGACCCCGGGGTCGACGTCGTCTACGTCGCCACCACCCACGCCCACCACCACGAGCACGCGCTGCTGGCCATCGAGGCGGGCAAGCACGTGCTGGTGGAGAAGGCGTTCACGCTGACCGCCGCGCAGGCCGGGGACATCGTCGCCGCCGCGGCCAAGCGGGACGTGTTCTGCATGGAGGCCATGTGGATGCGGATGAACCCGCTGGTGCGCCGCGCGTTGGAGATGGCGCGGGACGGGGCGATCGGCCGCGTCCTCAGCGTCACCGCCGACCACGGCCAGCGCTTCGCGTTCGACCCGAAGCACCGGCTGTTCGACCTGGAGGCGGGCGGCGGCGCGCTGCTCGACCTGGGCGTCTACTCGGCGACCGTGGCGTGGCTGTTCCTCGGTGAGCCGAGCGGGATGACCACGACCGGACACCTGTCGCCGACCGGCTCCGACGCGACGATGGCCATGCAGTGGTCCTACGACGACGACCGCTACGCCCACGTCGCCTGCACCACCGAGTCGCTGACCCCGTGCGTGGCGACCGTGGTCGGCACCGGGGCTGGCTGCGGCTCGGGTTCCCGTTCTACAAGCCGAGCGACCTCACGGTGCACACCCGCGGCGCGGGGACCGAGGTGTTCACCGAGCCGCTGCCCGGCAACGGCTACGGGCCGCAGGTCGCCGAGGTCGAGCGCTGCCTGCGGGCCGGGCTCGCGGAGAGCCCGCTCGTCCCGCTCGCCGAGACGGTGGCCATCATGGCGCTGATGGACCGCGCCCGCGCTGACCTGGGGGTGCGTTACCCGGCGGATGGCTGACAGCGGCCCGGTCGGGGTCTACCCTGTGCGGCCATGAGCGATGTGGACGAGCCGAGCGAGCTGAGCCTGCCCGCCGTGCTGGCCGCGCTCAGCGACCCCACCCGGCTGGGGGTCGTCGCCCAGCTCGTGGCCGCTCAGGAGATGCCCTGCGGGGCGCTGTCGGTCTCGGTCGCCAAGTCGACCCTCTCGCAGCACCTGCGGGTGCTGCGGGAGGCCGGGATCACCCACACGCGCCCCGACGGCACCCAGCGGCTGCTGTCGGTGCGGCGCGCCGACCTCGACCGGGCCTTCCCGGGCCTGCTCGACGCAGTCGTCGGCGCCCTCACGAGCGCGAACGTTTAGCGGCGCGTCGTACGGCGAGCCGCGTTGGTGGGTTCCGCGCGCCCACTTACGCTGCGATGGAGACCGATCGCAGGCGACAAGGAGCTAGATCGCCATGTCGACACTTCCGCCTCCGGGCGCCCGGCACGGCGGCACGGTGGAGCTGTCCATCGCGCCCCGCGCGGCGTCCGACGCCGACGACGACCTGGTCGACGACGTCTCCTCCAACGGCACGGGCCCGGCGGGGCGGCCGAAGCGGCACATCCCCGAACCGCCCCTGCTGGAGCGGCACGGCCCCGCGCGCGTGCTGGCCGTGTGCAACCAGAAGGGCGGTGTGGGCAAGACCACGTCGACCATCAACCTGGGCGCGGCGCTCACCGAGTTCGGCAGGCGCGTGCTCCTGGTCGACTTCGACCCGCAGGGCGCGCTGTCGGTCGGCCTCGGCATCCCGGCCCACCAGCTCGACAAGACGATCTACAACGCGCTGATCGGGCAGACCGTCGACCTGCACGACGTCGTGCTGCGCACGTGCGTCGAGGACATGGACCTGCTGCCGAGCAACATCGACCTGTCGGCGGCCGAGGTGCAGCTCGTGTCCGAGGTGGGGCGCGAGCACGCCCTGCTGCGCACGCTGCGCCCGATCATCCCCGAGTACGACTTCGTGCTGGTCGACTGCCAGCCGTCGCTGGGCCTGCTGACGGTGAACGCGCTGGCCGCGGCCGACGGCGTGCTCATCCCGCTGGAGTGCGAGTTCTTCAGCCTGCGCGGCGTCGCGCTGCTCATCGACACCATCGACAAGGTGCAGGAACGCCTCAACCCGAAGCTGTCCATCACCGGCATCCTCGCGACCATGTTCGACCCGCGTACGCTGCACTCCCGCGAAGTGATGGCGCGAGTCGTGGAGGCGTTCGGCGAGACCGTGTTCGACACCGTCATCAACCGCACCGTCCGGTTCCCGGAGACCACCGTGGCCGGGGAGCCGATCACCACCTGGGCCCCGCGCTCGGCGGGCGCCCGCGCGTACCGCCAGCTCGCCCGCGAGGTGATCGCCCGGTGACCGACCGCCGCACTGGCGCATCGCCCCGGCAGAAGCACGACGCCAAGATCACCGTCTACGTCTCCGGCGAGGAGCTGCTCGCCCTCGAGCACGCCCGGCTCGCCCTGCGCGCCCAGCACGGCGTCGCGGTCGACCGGGGCAGGGTCGTCCGCGAGGCAGTCGCCGTGGTGCTGGCCGACCTCGCTGACAACGGCGAGGACTCGGAGCTGGTCCGGCGGCTCCGCCAGGACAGCGGGCCGTGACCGCCGTGGCCGACCCGCCCGCGGACGGCCGGTTCACCGTCCGGCTGGCCAACTTCGAGGGACCGTTCGACCTGCTGCTGCAGCTCATCTCCCAGCACCAGCTCGACGTCACCGAGGTCGCCCTGCACCGGGTGACCGACGACTTCATCGCCCACATCCACGCGCTCGGCTCCGACTGGAGCCTGGACGAGACGACCGAGTTCCTCGTCATCGCGGCGACCCTGCTCGACCTGAAGGCGGCGCGGCTGCTGCCCGCTGGGGACGTCGAGGACGAAGAGGACTTGGCGCTGTTGGAGGCCAAGGACCTGCTGTTCGCGCGGTTGTTGCAGTACCGGGCGTACAAGCAGGTGGCAGCGCTGTTCGCGGAGCTGGAGGCGGGCGCACTGCGCCGGTACCCGCGCTCGGTGGCGCTGGAGGACCGCTTCCAGGAGCTGCTGCCCGAGGTCATGCTGGGCGTCGACCCGGCGCGCTTCGCCCAAATCGCGGCCGCGGTGTTCCGCCCGAAACCCCCGCCGACGGTGTCGATCGACCACCTGCACATGGGCAAGGTGTCGGTCCGCGAGACGGCGGCCCTGCTCCGGGTCCGCCTGGCGGAGGCGGGCACCCTGACCTTCGCCGAACTGACCGCGGACTGCGAGCACACCATGGAGGTAGTCGCCCGCTTCCTAGCCTTGCTGGAGCTGTACCGCGAGGCCACAGTCCTATTCGAACAAGCCGACCCCCTAGGCGAACTGCGCGTGGAATGGACCGGCGGCACCGTCGAGGAAGCCAAAGCGGTCTCCGCGACCACGACCCCGGACGAGGAAGAGGAGTACGGGTGACCGAGGAGAACGTCCCCGCGCCCGAGGAGAACGTCCCCGCGCCCGAGGAGAACGACCCCGCGCCCGAGAAGCAGGACCGGGCAGAACCGGACACGCCATCCACATATGTGGACGACGCCCAGCCCACTGACGCGGCCGGGCCGGGCGGTGGCGCCAGCGAGACGCAATCGGAGACGCCGTCCACATATGTGGACGACGCCCAATCTGCTGACGCGGCCGGATCGGGCGGTGGTGCGAGCGAGACGCCATCGGAGACCGCGTCCACATATGTGGACGACGCCCAGCCTGCTGACGCCGTCGGGTCGGGTGGTGATGTCAGCGAGGCCGAATCCGAGACTCCGTCCACATATGTGGATGGCGTCCGGCCTGGTGACGGGGTCGGGTCGGGTGGTGGTGGCAGCGAGGCGGGATTCGAGACCCCGTCCACATATGTGGATGATGTCCAGCTCGCTGACACTCCGGCGGGTGGCGATGCCAGTGGGGCGGGGGCGGACGCGGAGGCCGGGGACGAGGGTAGGGACGGCGGGGACGGCGAGGGTGGGGACGGCGGGGGTGGGGACGGTGAGCCCGCCGATGTCGTGCCCGTGGGGGATGAGCCCGCGCTCGGGGACGACGCGGCGCTCGATGCCGCGTTGGAAGCCGTTCTGCTGGTCGTTGACTCGCCCGTGGATGAGAAGTCGCTCGCGGATGCGCTCAGTCAGCCCGTGGCGCGGGTGCGGCAGGGGCTGCGGAGGCTTTCCGACGGGTACACCCTGCGGCGGTCCGGGATCGACCTGCGGCGTAGTGGTGAGGGGTGGCGGTTCTACACGCGGGACGTCTACGCGCCCTACGTCGAGAAGCTGCTCCTCGACGGGCAGCGGACCAAGCTCACCCGGGCCGCTTTGGAGACCTTGGCGGTCATCGCCTACCGTCAGCCGGTGACGCGCTCGCGGGTGGCGGCGGTGCGCGGGGTGAACGTCGACGGCGTGATGCGGACCCTGGTGGTGCGCGGGCTGGTCGAGGAGACCGGCACCGACCCCGAGACCGGCGGCCACCTGTACCGCACGACCGAGTTGTTCCTGGAGCGGTTGGGGCTGTCCTCCCTCGCGGACCTGCCCCCGATCGCCCCGCTGTTGCCAGAAGTGGATGCGATCGACGATGTCAGCTAGTCCGGACGGGATCCGGCTGCAGAAAGTCCTCTCCCAGGCGGGGTGGCCTCGCGCCGCGCCGCCGAGGAGCTGATCGACCAGGGGCGGGTCAGCGTCGACGGGCAGGTCGTGCGGGAGCAGGGGCGCCGCGTCGACCCGCTGACCGCCGTCATCCACGTGGACGGGATGCGGGTCAACGTCCGCGACGACCGCGTCTACCTCGCCCTCAACAAGCCGCGCGGTGTGCACTCCACGATGGAGGACGACCAGGGCCGACCCTGCGTCGGCGACTACCTGCGCCAGCGGACCGAGCGGCTGTTCCACGTCGGACGGCTCGACGCCGACACCGAGGGCCTGCTCCTCCTGACCAACGACGGCGAGCTGGCGCACCGGCTCATGCACCCGTCGTACGGGGTGAAGAAGACCTACCTCGCCGAGGTCCCCGCCCCCGTCGCCCGCGACGTCGGCAAGACGCTGCGGAACGGGATCGTGCTCGACGACGGCCCGGTGAAGGCCGACTCGTTCAAGCTGGTCGACAACTACGGCCACCGCGCGCTCGTCGAGGTCGTCATCCACGAGGGCCGCAAGCACATCGTCCGCCGCATGCTGGCCGAGGTCGGCTACCCCGTGCAGAGCCTCGTGCGGACCCGCATCGCCGACGTCGCGCTGGGCAACCAGCGGCCCGGCTCGATCCGCGCGCTCAACCGCGCGGAGGTGGGCTCGCTCTACGCCGCGGTCGGCCTCTGACGGTGCTCAGCCCGATCGCGCGCGGCTGGGTCGTGCGCTCCGAGGTCCCCGGCCCGGACGTCGACGAGTTCGCCGACGCGGCCAGCGTGACCGCGGCGCTGGCCCGGTCCGCGCCCGGGTCGCTGCTGGCGGTGCAGCACCCTCACCGCACGCCCGCGGCGCGCGCGGCCGGGCTGTCCCTCGACCACGCCCTGCCCGCCGCCCGGGCCGCGCTGCGCGAGCTGACCCGCCGCGCGTACCGGCGCGTCGAGGACGTCGTCGCCGCCTACCAGGTCGACGGACCCGACGGCTCCGCGTCCGGCGTGCTCTGCATGGTCGACCCGAAGGCCGTCGGCGACCGGTTCGTGCGGCACAGCGAGGACGTCTACCCGGACGTCGTCGCCGAGCGGGCCAAGGCGCTGATCGGGCTCGGCTGCGCCACCAGCGCCGCCCTGCTCGTGCCCGTGCACTCCGGCGAGCACCTCACCGCGGCGGTCGCGGCCGCCACCACCGCCCGCCCCGACGTGTCCACCGTGGACAGTTCGGGACGCAGGCACCGGTTGTGGCTGCTGGACTCGCCCGACCTGCTCGCCGCCGCGTCGGCCGCGCCGCTGGTCGTCGCCGACGGCAACCACCGCGTCGCCGCGGCGGAGCGGGCGGGCGGCCTGCTCGCGTTCATCACCGCGGGCCCGGACCTGCGCATCCGCGCCTTCCACCGCGCCCTGGTCGGCGTCGACCCGGCGGCCCTGCGCGCCGCGTGGCGCGACCTCGACGTCCGCCCCGCCCCGGAGGCGATGCCGCCGACGCGACCCGGCACGGTCGTCGCCCACCTCGACGGCGAGCGGTACGCCATCACCCTGCCCGGCGGCGGGATCGACCACGCCGCCGTCGAGGCGCTGCTGACCGCGGCGGGCGTCGACCCGGCGGGCCCGCTGGTCCGCCCGTTCCCGGACGGCCGCGAGCCCGCCGACGCCGACGCGCTGCTCTACCTCGCCCCGGTCCCGCTGCCCGACGTGCTCGCCGTGCACGCCGCGGGCAGCGGATGCCGCGCAAGAGCACGTTCTTCACCCCGAAGCCGCGCAGCGGCCTGCTGCTCGCGGAGCTGGGTCAGCCCCTGGCGTAGTCGGTCGCGCCCCACCAGTCCACGATGACCGCGGGCTCGTCGCCGACCACCCACGCGTCGTGCCCGGACGGCAGGTTCGTCACCTGGCCGGGCGTCGCGTCGAACTCGGTGCCGTCGGCCATCCGGACCCGGACCGTGCCGGACACGTGGTACTGGAAGTGCGGGGCCTCGCACAGGTCCGTCCCGGCGATCGGCTTGACGTGCTCCGACCAGCGCCAGCCCGGCTGGAGCACCAGCCTGCCGATGTCGCGGCCGTCGACCTTCAGCAGCTCCAGCCTGCCCTTGTCGAACTCCCGCACCTCGTCGGGGAGGCGAAGTCCGCCTGCGAGTACGTGGTCATGTCCTGCTCCCTCTCACTCGTCCCATGCCTGCACGGCGACCTGCCGCAGGATGCGGCCGTCCGCCAGGTCCAGCACCGCGCTGCACAGCACGCGGGTGCCGTCCGGGTAGCGGCACGACTCCAGGTACGCCCCGGTGTCGGCCTGCACCGCGATCCGCTCGACCGCGTGCGCCATCTCGCGCCCGCAGACGTCCTGGAGGAACGCGCCGATGGCCGCCGCGCCGCGCAGCACGCGCGGGTTGCTCGGCGGGCTGACCCGGTCGACCAGGCGCAGTTCCGCGTCCTCGGCGTACAGGGCCAGCAGGGTGTCGGCGTCGCGCTCCTCGATGCCCCGGCGCAGGGCCTCGGTGTCGAACACGTGCGTTGTCGTCATGGCTTGCTCCTTCCCGGTGCGGCCCAGGGTTCGCCCGCACCGTCAATCCACCGTCAACGCGCGGGCCGTTGGGCCCCTTGCAGTCGGTCACCACCGCGCCGACACTGGCCGCCATGCTGGTCGCCCGGTTGTTCGGCGAGTTCGCGGTGGAGGTCGACGGCGCGCCCGTCGCCCTCCCCGCGAGCCGCAAGGCCGTGGCGCTGCTGGCGTGGCTGGCCGTCCACCCCGGACCGCACCCGCGCGCCCGGCTCGCCGCGGGGTTCTGGCCGGACGTGGTCGACGCCAGCGCCCGGGCGAGCCTGCGCAGCGCGGTGTGGGCGCTGCGCGCCGCGGGCGTCGACCTGCGCGCCGACCGGGACAGCGTCGGACTGGCCGACGTGGACACCGACGTGCGCGCGTTCGACCGGCTTGTGGCGCAGGGCGATGTCGCGGGCGCGGAGCGCGTCAGCCGGGGCGAGCTGCTGCCCGGCGTCGACAGCGAGTGGGTGCTGCGGCTGCGCGAGGAGTACGAGGGCAAGCGCGCCGCCGTGCTCGGCGTGCTCGCCGACCGCGACCCCGCCGCCGCGCTCGACTGGGCGCGCCAGCGCGTCGCGCTGCGCCCGCTCGACGAGACCGCGGTGCGCGCCCTGCTGCGGCTGCTGGTCGCCGCGGGTGACCGCTCGGCCGCGCGGGCGGCGTACACGCGCTTCGCGCACCTGCTGCGCGCCGAGCTGGGCGTCGCCCCGGAGCGGGAGACGGCGCTGCTCGCGGGGAGCCCGCCGCACCGGGCCTGCCGCCCGAAGCGGCGCCCGGCGGCATGGTCGGCCGCGACGCCGAGCTGGCCGAGCTGACCGCGGTGTGGCGGCGGGCGCGGGCCGGGTCCGGCGGGGTGGTGGTGATCAGCGGGGAGGGCGGCATCGGCAAGACCCGGCTGGCGGAGGAGCTGCTGCGCGCCACCGGCGCCCTGACCGGCGTCGGCGTCGCGACCGGGCCGGTGCCGTACGGGGTGTGGGCCGAGGCGCTCGGCGACGTCGTGGCCGCCCGGCCCGCGGTGCTGGAGCGGGACCGGCCGTGGCCCGCCGAGCTGGCCAGGGTGGTGCCCGCGGTCGAGGGCGCGCCGCGGGGTCCGGGGCGGACCGCATCCGGCTGTTCGAGTCCGTCGTGGAGCTGCTGGCCCGCGCCGGGCCGCTCGCGCTGCTCGTCGAGGACCTGCACCTGGCCGACGCGTCGAGCCTGGAGCTGACCGCGTACGTCGGCAGGCGGCTCACGCGGCTGCCGGTGCTGCTGGTGCTGACCCGGCGCGACCTGCCGCCGCGGCCCGCGGTCGACGCCGTGCTGTCCGCGCTGCGCGCCCGGGGCGCGCTCGTCGCCGACCTCGCGCTCGGGCCGCTGCCGGACCAGCTGGTGCGCGGCCTGGTCGGGCCGGGGTCCGATGTGGACCGGATCGTCGAGCTGGCCGCGGGCAGCCCGCTGATCGCCGTGCAGATGGCCCGCGCGCCCGCGGGCGCGGGGCTGCGCGACGCGGTCCGGCACACCGTCGGCAGGCTCAGCGCACCCGCCCGGCTGGTCACCGAGCTGCTGGCCGTCGCGGGCCGCGACCTCGGTCCCGCGGAGGTCGCCGCGCTCCAGGTGCCCGACCCGACCCGCGCGGCCACCGAGGCGCTCGGCGCCGGGCTGCTGCGGGTGCGCGGCGAGGCCATCGGGTTCCGGCACGCCCTGCTGTCCGAGGCCGTGTACGCCGACCTCGCCGAGCCGCTGCGCGCCCGGCTGCACGCCGACGTCGCCGACGCGCTGCGCCGCAGGCCGCGCAGGCAGGCCGCCGAGATCGCCCGGCACCTCCTGCTGGCCGGGCAGGACCGGGCCGCGGCCACCCACCTGATCACCGCGGCCGCGCACGCCAGGACCATCGCCGCCCTCACCGAGGCCGCCGACTTCCTCGCCCAGGCCATCGCGATCGACCCCGACGACCCGGACCCGCACGTCGAACTCGCCGAGGTCCAGGCCTGGCGGGGCCTGCGCGCCGAGTCCGACGCCGCGTTCGCCCGCGCGCTGGAGCTGATCCCGGCCCGCGACACCGGGGCGCTGGCCGCCGCCTGGCTGCGCCGGGGCCGCTGGCTGCGCGGGGTGATCTGCGACCCGCGCGAGTCCCGCCGGTCCTACCGCGGCGCCCTCGACGCCGAGCCCGACCAGCAGGCCCGCGCCGAGGCGCTGGCCGGGATGGCCTGGGCGGAGTCCGTCGCGGGCGACCCGGCCGCCGTCGACGGCCTGCTCGCCGGGGTCACCGGCGACCTCGACGACCTGCTCGCGCACGACGTCGGCATCGCCAGGGCGCACGCCCTGCTGCGCGCGGGCCGGTTCGCCGCGGCCTACGAGCCGCTGGTGGCCGCCGCCGCGGCCGCCAACCGCGCCGGGCGGCCCGACATGGCGTACGCGTGCCTGAGCAACGCCGCCACCGCCGCCGCCTGCGCGGGCGAGTTCGACCGCGCCCTCGACTTCGCCGACCGCTGCCTCCCGCTGGTGCTGTCCAGCGGCCTGCTCCGGCTCGCCGTCCACACCTGCACCGCCCGCGCCACCGTCCTGCGCAGGCTCGGCAGGCTCGCCGAGGCCCGCGCGAGCTGCGACCAGGCGGCGGGCCTCGCCGACCGCGTCGGCCAGCCCGACCTGATCGGGCTGGTGCACCACGAGCGCGGCCTGCTCGCCCACGCCGAGGGCGACTGGGACACCGCCGCGGCCGAGCTGGCCACCGCGCTCTCCCTGCCCGCGCCGGTCAGCACCGCCACCGCACGGCTGCGCCGGGCCGACGCCCTCGCCCGCGGCGGCAGGCCCGACGACGCCGAGGCCGAACTGCGCGCCGTCGTGCGGGAACCGGTGTCGCCCAGCGACTTCCCGGACACCCTGGTCGCGCGGATGTCCGCGGTGCAGGCCCGGATCGCGCTGTGCCGCGGTGACCCCGACCTCGCCGCCCGCCGCCTCGACGAGGCCCGGCGGGGCTGGCTGCGGCGCGTCCGCGGACCCACCGGCGCCGAGTACGCCGCCGTCCTCGTCGACCTCGGCCGCCCGCCGATCAGCGCGGTCGTCGAACCGGAGCGCGAGCTGGCCGAGGTGACCGCGCTCCTCGACTCCCTGGGCAGGACCGATGCCGCACTTCGCTGACCGCGCGCACAGCGCCGCCGCGCCGGAGGACGTCTGGAAGCTCCTCTACGACCCGACCCGCTTCCCGGAGTGGTGGGCGGGCGTGGGCACGGTGGAGCGGGCCGACCCGGGCTCGTACACGATGTACCCCGACGGCTACCCGGACTTCCCGATGCCGCAGACGCTGACCACCGCGCCCGGGTGCGTCGCCATCTCCTGCCAGGTCTCGGACCTGCGCTTCGAGTGGCGGCTGCGACCCGACGGCACGGGCACCGAGATCACCGTCGACGTCGAGCTGCCCAGCCGCGAGGCGCACCGGCTGCCGACCCAGCGCGACCTGATCCACCGCTCGATGCTGGCCCTGGCCGCGCTCGCCGCTACGCCGTAGCCGGGCGCATCCGCCGCACCACGGCCAGCGCCACCGGCTCGACCACGCGCGCCGCGATCGGGCCGAGGATGGCCATCAGCAGCACGTACGCCGTCGCCAGCGGCGCGAGCTGGCTGTCCACCGCGCCCGCGCTGACCGCGAGGCCCGCGATGACGATGGAGAACTCGCCGCGGGCGACCAGTGCCGCGCCCGCCCTGGCCCGGCCGAGCTTGCCGATGCCCTGCATGCGCGCGGCGACCCACCCGGTGACGACCTTGGTCAGCGTGGTGATGACCGCGAGCGCGACGGCGTAGCCGAGGACCGGCGGGATCTGCGTCGGGTCGGTGTTGAGCCCGAACACCACGAAGAACATCGCCGCGAACAGGTCCCGCAGCGGCTCCAGCAGCTTGGTGGCGTTCTCCGCGGTCGACCCGGAGATCGCGATGCCGAGGAGGAACGCGCCGACCGCCGCCGACACCTGCAGCTGCGAGGCGAACCCGGCGACGAGCAGCGCGGCCCCGAGCACGCGCAGCAGGAACACCTCCGGCTCGGGGCTGTCGACCACCATCGACACGAACCGCCCGAACCGCAGGGCGATCACCAGGACGACGGTGACCGCAATGAGCGCGATGCCGACCGCGGTGAGCCCGCCCATGAGCGTCGCGCCCGCCAGCAGCGCGGTCAGGATCGGCAGGTAGATGGCCATCGCGAGGTCCTCGAAGACCAGGATCGACAGCACGACCGGCGTCTCCCGGTTGCCGAGCCGACCGAGGTCGCCCAGGACCTTCGCGATGATGCCGGACGACGAGATGTAGGTGACGCCGGCCATCGCCAGCGCCCCGACCGGCCCCCAGCCCAGCATCAGCGCGACCGCGACGCCGGGCAGCGCGTTGAGGACGAGGTCGAGCACCCCGGCCAGCCAGGACCGGCGCAGACCGGTCACCAGCTCCGCGGCCGAGTACTCCAGGCCCAGCAGCAACAGCAGCAGGACGACGCCGATCTCGCCCGCCAGCTCGGTGAAGGGCTCGATGCCCTCCAGCGGGATCAGCCCGCCCGCGCCGAACGCGAGCCCGCCGACGAGGTACAGGGGGATGGGGGAGATGCCGATCCGCCAGGCCAGCCTGCCGAGCAGGCCCAGGCCGAAGAAGACCGCCCCGAGCTCGATGAGCGAGATCGCGGTGTTGTGCACGCCGGTGCGCCCCTCAGCCGGTTTCGAGCACTTCGACGGCCTTGGCGAGGCCCTCGGCCGTGCCGACCGTCACCAGCATGTCGCCACCGGAGAGCCGGAAGTCCGGCCGCGGCGAGGGTGCACGGTGCCGCCGCGCACGACCGCCACCACCGATACGGCGGTGCGGGTGCGCAGCGCGGTGTCGCCCAGGGTGCGCCCGTCGAACGGGGTGCCGGGCGCCAGCGGGAGCTGCCGGGTGGTGACCCCGGTGACCTCGCGGTGCCCCTCCTCGAGCTGCGCGACGAGCTGCGGCGCGCCGAGCAGGTTGGCCAGCGCGCCGGATTCCTCGACGGTCAGCGGGATGGACGCCACGCACGAGTCCGGGTCGTCCTGCCGCGAGACGATCAGGTCGAAGTGGCCGTCCCGGTACGTGATCACACCGATGCGTCGGCCGGACTTGGCCACGAAGTCCTGGCGCGTGCCTATCCCGGGGAGCGGGGTCACCTCGACGTTCACCACACCACGGTAACAACCTCCACGTCCGATTCGTTCCTGCCCGGTGGGACCGGCGTTTCAAAGAGCGCGGTCAGCCGGGGCAGCGGCGGTTCCGGCCCGTCGACGGCGGGCGGCCACGCCAGGGCGCACGCGCAGTCGTCGCCGACGACCTCGGCGACGGCGTCCGCGAGCGAGCCCCAGCCGGGGTGGTCGGCCGCCGCCCAGCCGCCCGCGAGCGCCTGCACGCGCGGCACGTCGGCGAGCGAGTCGGGGTCGGCGACGGCCCGTTCGACGCGGCGCGGCCCAGCGACAGCAGCCACAGGTGGAAGTCCCAGTACGCGTCGTCGCTCAGGGCGCGGCCCAGGACGATCCGGGCCGCCGCCCGCAGGCCCGGTGTGTCGACGCGCGCGGCGTGCAGGTGGCGGTGGAAGTCCGCGGTGCACTGCCGCGGCAGCCGTTGCAGCTCCGCCACCACGAACTCGGTGCGTTCGCGCTCGCCAGGGCGCTCCGCGGCCCGCTGCAGCAGGCCCCAGAACGCGTTCCCCGTCATGCGCATGAAGATCATGCTGGCACGGGGCACTGACAGTTCAGCCGAACAAGCTCCTGGCGATGATCTCCCGTTGGATCTCCGACGTGCCCTCGTAGATCCGCGGCGCGCGCACCTCGCGGTACAGGTGTTCGAGCAGGTGGCCGCGTTCGAGGGCGCGGGCGCCGTGCACCTGGATGGCCAGGTCGACGGCCACCTGCGCGGTCTCGGTGGCGAACAGCTTCGCCATCGCCGACAGGTGGCCCGTGGCGCCCGGGGCGGCGTCGTAGGCGGAGGCGGCGTCGTAGACCAGCAGGCGGGCAGCGCGCAGCCGGGTGGCGACCTCGGCGAGCTGGTGCGAGACGCCCTGGAACGCCGACAGCGCCCGGCCGAACGCGTGCCGCTGGGCGGCGTGCGCGACGGCGGCGTCGAGCGCGGCCTGGGCCATGCCGACGGCGAACGCGCCGACGCTGGGGCGGAACAGGTCGAGCGTGCGCATCGCCACCGACCAGCCACCGCCGACCTCGCCGATGACCTGGTCCGCGCCGACCGGGACGCCGTCGAAGCGCAGCGTGCCGATGGCGTGCGCGGCGAGCAGGTCCAGGTGCGCGCCGGTCAGGCCGGGGCTGTCGCGGGGCACGGCGAACGCGGTGATGCCGCGCTTGCCCTCGCCGGTGCGCGCGAACACCGAGTACACCTCGGCCTCCGGCGCGTGCGAGATGTACGCCTTCGCGCCGGTCAGCCGCCAGCCGTCGCCGTCGGGCTCGGCGGTCAGGGCCAGCGCGCCCGCGTCGGACCCGGCGTCCGGCTCGGTCAGCGCGAACCCGACCGCGGCGCGGCCGCGGCGATCTCCGGGATCCACCGCTCGACGATGTGCGGGCCGCCGGACAGCAGCATCGGGTACGCGCCCAACCCCTGGAGCGCGAACGCGGTCTCGGCCTCGGTGCAGTGCCGGGCCAAGCCCTCGCGGATCTCGCACAGCGCGACCGCCGACGTCGGCAGGTACCGGTCGCCCTCGCGGCGGAAGACGTGCTCCAGCAGCCCGCAGCGGGCCAGCTCGGCCAGCAGGTCCCGGTTGATCCGGCCGGGGACGCCGCGCTCGGCGGCGTCGGACAGCGGCCCGGCGGCCAGTTCCTCGGCGCGCTCGCGCAGGCTCATACGACCGCCACCCCCATCAGCTCGATCATCGCCTCCGGGTCGAACAGCTCCACCACCCCGAACAGGGCGACCGCGGGGTAGTGCCGCCCGAAGTGCTTGCGCCACAGCGGTCCCAGCTCGTCGAGCGCCGCCTTGTACGCGGCGACGTCGGTGACGAAGATCTGCACCGACACCAGGTCGCCCGGCTCGCCGCCCGCGGCGCGCAGCGCGGCGACGACGTTGCCCGCGGCCACGTCGAACTGCTCGGCCATGGTCGTCCCGACGATCGCGCCGGTGGAGTCCTGCGCGGTCTGCCCGCCGAGGTGCACGGTCGCGCCCGGCGCGGCGACGACGGCGTGCGCGAACCCGACCGGCGGGGCCAGCTCGGGCGCGGTGACGACGCGGTGCCGGGTCATCGCCCGCTCCAGACCGGCTTGCGCCCGTCCGACCAGGCGGCGTAGAACTCGGCGTGGTCCTCGGTGCGCATCAGCAGCGCCTGGGTCACCGCCTCCAGCTCGATCGCGCTGCCCAGGTCCATGTCCTGCTCCCGGGTCAGCAGCACCTTAGTCGCGGAGTACGCCTGCGCGGGGCCGTCGGCCAGCCGCCGGGCCAGCGCGGTGGTCTCCGCGTCGAGGTCGTCGACGACCTTGGTGGCCAGGCCGATCCGCTCGGCCCGCTCGGCGTCGACGGTGTCGCCGAGGATGAGCAGTTCGGTCGCCCGGCCCAGACCCACGATCCGCGGCAGCAGGTACGCCGACCCCATGTCCGCGCCCGCGAGCCCGACCTTGGTGAACAGGAACGCGAACCGCGCTTCCCTGGAGAGCAGCCGGAAGTCCGCGGCCAGCGCCAGCACCGAGCCCGCGCCCGCGGCGACGCCGTTGACCGCGGCGATGACCGGCAGCGGGCACTCCCGCAGCGCCTTCACCACCGCGCCGGTCATCCGCGTGAACTCCAGCAGCCCTGTGGTGTCCAGCCCGCGCAGCGCGCCGATGATCTCCTCGACGTCGCCGCCGGAGCAGAACCCTCGGCCCGCGCCGCGCAGCACCAGCACCCGTGCGTCGCCGCGGTGCGGCAGCTCCGCCACCAGGTCCCGCAGGTCGGCGTACGCGTCGAAGGTGAGCGCGTTCAGCTTCTCCGGCCGGTCCAGGGTGACCGTGGCGACGCCGTCGTCCACCGCGAACCCGAAGTGCTGCCAGTCCCGGGTGAACCCGCGGACGCCCGGAACGGGCTCATGCGATTCCTCCTCCGTCCAACACCAGCGCTTGGCCGTTGACCGCGGGCGCGCCCACGAGGAACACCACCGCGTCGGCCACCTCGTCCGGGTCGAGCAGCCGCCCGAGCGGCGACAACCCGGCGATCGACCGCTCCGCCTCGGCCTCGGACCGCCCGGTCATCCCGGCGATCCGCCGCACCGACTCGGCGGTCATGTCCGTGCGCACGAACGTCGGGCACACGGCGTTGCAGGTGACGCCCGTCCCGGCGACCTCGGCGGCGACGGCGCGCATCAGCCCCACCGCGGCGTGCTTGGCCGCGCTGTAGGCGGCGGTGTAGCGGGCGCCGCGCAGCCCCGCGGTCGACGCGATCGTGACGATCCGCCCGAAGTCGCGCTCCCGCATGCCGGGCAGCGCCGCGCGCGTGCACAGGAACGGGCCGAGCGCGTTGACGTCCATTGAGGACCGCCACTCGTCGAGCGTGGTCTTCGCGAGCGCGGCGCTCGTGGCGACGCCCGCGTTGTTGACCAGCACGTCGACCGGGCCCAGCGCGTCGAAGAACGCGGTCACCGCGGCCTCGTCGGTGACGTCGCAGTCCGCGCGGCCCGGCGCGACGACGTCGTGGCCCGCCGCGGTGAAGCGCGCCGCGACGGCCGCGCCGATGCCGCGGGTGCCGCCGGTCACCACCACCCTCATCGCAGCGCCCTCCGGTCGAGCTTGCCGTTGGCGGTCCTGGGCAGCGCCTCCATGAACACCACCCGGTCCGGGGTCTTGTGCGGGGACAGGCGGGCGCGCACGTGCTCGCGCAGCTCGTCCTCCCCGACGTCGGCGCTGACCACGACGTACGCCCACGGCCGGGTCAGCCCGTCGCTGTCGTGGCCGGTGACCGCGCACTCGACGACCGCGGGGTGGCCGATCAGGCAGTGCTCGATCTCCGCGGGCGCGACCCACACGCCGCTGACCTTCAGCAGATCGTCGGCGCGGCCGCGGTAGGTGAACGCGCCGTCGGGCCCGCTGACCAGGTCGCCGGTGCGGACGGTGCCCGGCAGCGGGAACGTCCGCGCCGACTTCTCCGGGTCGCCCTCGTAGCGCAGGGCGATGGTGCCGCCGCTGACCTCCAGCGTGCCGACCGCGCCGTCGGCGACCTCCTCGCCGTCCGGGTCGACCACGCGCGCGTCGTAGCCGGGCACCGGGACGCCGATGGTGCCGGGGCGCGGGAACCCGGGGCTGTTGGACAGGAAGATGTGGTACGCCTCCGACGACCCGATGCCGTCCACGACCTCGACGCCGAACCGGTCCATCCACTTGCGGTGCAGCTCCGGCGGCAGCGCCTCGCCCGCCGACGTGCACAGCCGCAGGCAGCTCAAGTCCTGTTCGGACTCGTGGGCGACCATCGCGGCCATCATCGTCGGCACGTTCACCAGGATCGTCGGCCGGTGGCGGGCGATCAGCTCGAACACCCGCTCCGGCGTGGTCCGCTCGGGGAACACCACGCCCGCCGCGCCGACGCCGAACGGGAACATCGCGGCGAGGTCGCGGGCGTAGCCGAAGAACAGCTTGGGCACGGGCAGGACGACGTCGTCGGAGCGCAGGCCGAGCACGCCCTCGGCGTAGTTCTTGTGGCTCAGCAGGGGGCTGCGCGCGGTGTGCACGCACGCCTTGGGCGCTCCGGTGCTGCCGGTGGTGAACTTCCACAGCACCTCGTCGTCCAGCCCGACCGGCGCGGTCTCGGCGTCCGGACCGGCGGCCTCGGCGAGCACGTCGAGGTCGAACTCGTTGTCCCGCAAGCGGAGCCCGGACGCGCCCGCGACCAGCACGCGGCGTCCCCCGGTGCCGGCTTCCCGGACGCGGTCAAGCGTTTGCGGGTCGACGACGACCACGGCGGCGTCGGTGTAGCCGAGGAAGTAGGCGTAATCCTTGGCGGGCAGGAAGGTGTAGACCTCGGCGGTGACCGCGCCCGCGCGCTGCGCCCCGAACCAGGTGGCGACGAAGTCCAGTCCGTCGTTGAGGGCGAGCAGCACCCGCTTGCCCGGCCGTACGCCGAGCGCGCGCAGCACGCCCGCGAGCCGGTTGGCGCGTTCGGTGAGCGCGGCGTAGGTGACGCGGCCGTCGTTGGTCAGCAGCGCGGTCCGGTCACCGTTGCCCCGGTCGACGGCGGCGTCGAGGAAGCGGGCGGCGAGGTTGGCGTCCATCACTCCTCCAGCGCGTCGATCGCCGCGACCACGAGCGCGGCCAGGGTGTCGAAAGTGGACTCGCCCTCGGTGGCGGTGGCCGCGGCGGGGGCGCCGCAGTAGGCGCGGTCCATGCCCATGGACCGGAAGTCCGCCGCGCCCGCCTTCATGAGCCCGGGCATGTCGACGGGCACCTCCGGGAGCCCGGCCATCGCGTCGGTGTCGACGAGGTCCGGGCGGTCGGCGAGCACCAGCGACGTCTCGTACCGGCCCGCGTGGCAGGAGCCGGAGCGGAACTCGTCGGTCAGCCTCTCGGCGTTCGCCCGCCGGGTCAGGTCGACGTGCCCGGTCCGGATGCCGTGCTCCGCAAGCGTTTTCACCGCCCCGCGGACCGCCGAGACCTGCCCGGGCTCGAAGTGGTTGTTGATGATCACCACGTGCGGGAAGCCCTGCGCGGCCAGCGACGAGCAGATCTGCACGACGAGGTCGTGCAGCACGTCCTCGCCGATGCCGACCGCGCCGGGGAAGTCCGCGCTGAACGTCGTGACGCCGTAGGGGATCGGCGGCAGCACCTTCACCGGCCGCAGCGCCGCGACCCGCTCGCAGATGCCGAGCGAGATCAGCAGGTCGGTCGACAGCGGCGCGTGCGGCCCGTGCGGCTCGACCGCGCCGAGCGGCAGCAGCAGCACGGTCCCGGCCGCCTCGCCCGCGGCGGGGAGGTGAGGTCGCTGAACTGGGTGCTCACCGCAGGTCCTCCCGGGTGCGGGTGGTCAGCGTGCACAGGTCGGCGCGGCCCGCGGCCAGCACCGTGTTCGCCTCGTCCGGGGTCGTCAGGTAGCCGCCGACGAGGGTCCGCACGCCTGCCTCGGCGCGGACGCGGTCGGACAGGGCGGTCAGGTGACCGCGGCCGTAGTCGGGCTTGCTCTCCGGCACCGCGTGCCCGGCCCGCACGTGCACGAGGTCCGCGCCGCGCTCCCGGAGGCGACGGGCCAGGGCGACGCCGTCCGCCGCGGTGAGGCCGCCGCGGGCGAGGTCGTCCACGCACAGCCGGACGAAAAGCGGGCCGTCCCAGGCGGAGCGAACCGCGTCGAGCACGGTCAGCGGGAAGTCGCGGTCGCCGTCGCGGTTCGTCAGCGGGGACAGGAAACCGGCGAGCAGGTAGCCGTCGGCCATGTCCAGCTCCAGCACGTCGACGTCCAGCCGCGCGGCCGCGGCGAACCGGGCGCGCATGCCGTCGAGGTCGGTCAACGCCTCGGGGACCGGGCTGAACGGGCCGTACGGGATCGGGGCGGCGGCGACCAGCGGCCACCGCTCGCCCTCGGGCAGCGGGACGTCGACGCCGTCCGCGCTGGGCCGCGTCGCGCCGCGCGCGCCCGCGTGGGTCAGCCGCACGCCGAGCAGGCCGCCCGCGCCGCGCACCTCGTCGGCCAGCTTCGCCCACGGGTAGTCGACCAGCGGCGTGTCCGGGCTGATCCGGCCCTCCGGGCACACCGCGGCGGTCGCGATGACCAGGCCCGCGCCCGCGCGCGCGGCGTCCACCGCGTCGGCGGGCCGCGCCTCGGCCACCAGGCGGTTGGGCAGCCGCAGCGGGCCGACGTCGAGGGGGTGAACAGCGGCGGCGGGACCACCGCGCCCGGCGCCGCCCCCGCGAACCGCGCGTCGGCGACCCGCACCAGGTCCGCGTCGCGCGCGGCGAGGTTGGCGTGCGAGACGCGCCCGCTGCGGGTCAGCAGGTTGACGGCGAACTGGAGCGGCTCGTACCCGGTGTAGCGGGCGGTGTTGAGGAAGTAGGTCGCGCTGTCGCCCGCCGCTCGCTGGAACCGCTCGACCACCGGCTGCCGCTCGCCCTCGTACTCGGCGAGAGCCGCGGCCAGGTCGGTGTGCCGCTCCAGGGCGGCGGCCAGGGCGACCGCGTCCTCCATCGCGAGCTTCGTGCCCGACCCGATGGAGAAGTGCGCGGTGTGCGCGGCGTCCCCGATCAGGACGGTGTTGCCGTCGTACCAGCGCTCGCAGGTCACGCGCGGGAAATCGAGCCAGCGGGACCGGTTGGACAGCAGCGACCGGCCCGCCAGGTCCTCGGCGAACACCCGCTCGCAGAACGCGATGCTCTCCTCCTCGGTCACCGAGTCCAGCCCCGCGCGCCGCCACACCGGCTCCGCGCACTCCACGATCCACGTGCCCAGGTGCTCGTCGAACGGGTAGGCGTGCGCCTGGAACAGGCCGAACTCGGTCTCCCGGAAGCTGAAGGTGAACGCGTCCAGCGGCACGTCGGTGCCGAACCACACGTACTTGCCGCCCTGCGGCCGCACCCGCGCGCCGAACCGGGCCGGGTCGCGGAAGCGGCTGTTGGCGCCGTCCGCGGCGACCACCAGGTCCGCCTCCGGCAGCTCATCGACCTCCACGCCGAAGCGCAGGTCCGCGCCCAGCTCGCGGGCGCGCTCCTGCAGGATCGCGAGCAGCCGCGTGCGGGCGATCGCGGTGAAGTCGTTGCCCATCGCGCGGATGAGCTTGCCGCCGAACCGGATGTCGACGGCCGTCCACCGGGCGAACGAGTCGGTGATCGCCTGGTGCGTCGGGACGTCCGCGTCGCGCAGCGCGCCGAGCGTGCCCGCGGAGAACACCACGCCCCAGCCGAACGTCGCGTCCGGCGCGTTGCGCTCCAGGACGGTGACCTCGTGGCCGGTCTTGCGGAGCAGGATCGCCAGGTACAGCCCGGCCGGGCCGCCGCCGACGACCACGACCCTCATGGCAGCGCCTCGGCCAGCCGGTCCACCTCGTCCGGGTCGGCCGTGCCGGGGAACAGGACCAGCTCGTCGCAGCCCTCGTCGGAGTACCCGCGGACGAAGTCGCGGACCTCCCGCGCGGTGGTCAGCGCGCCCGCGGCGATCCGCTCGGCGAACGGGCCGGTGAAGGCGTAGTAGTCGCGCAGGTAGTCGCGGCCCTTGTCGGCGTCGGACAGCGCGATGTAGCCCTGGCCCCACAGCAGCGGGGAACCGGGCCTGCCGAGGTCCTGCCACGCGGCGCGGGCTTTCGCCGCCGCCGAGCCGAACGCCCGCGGCGGGCCGCCGCCGTGCGCGTACCCGTCGCCGTAGCGGGCCATCTTGGCCAGCGCCGCCCCGCTCGACCCGCCGACCAGCAGCCCGACACCGGACCCGCCGAACCGGGGGTCGGGAAGTCCGCGACCTCGCCGCGCAGGTACGCGAGCTGCGTCGACAGCGCCTTGCCGCGCGTGCGGTGGTCGACGCCCGCCGCCGCGTAGTCGTCGAGGCGCGCGCCGACGGCCAGCCCGAGCGTCAGCCTGCCGGGCGCCAGCCCGTCGATCGCGGCGGCCTGCTTGGCCAGCAGGGCGGGGAGCGCAGCGGGCCGATCGCGATCATCGTCGCCAGGCCGATCCGGGAGGTCACCGCCGCGGCGGCGGACAGCGCGGCGAACGGCTCGACGCTGTCGTAGCGGAGCCGGTCCAGCACGCCCAGGCAGCTGAACGGACCCGCGTCCGCGCGCCGCGCCCAGTCGAGCAGCCCCGGCCCGGTCACCCCGGGAACCGTTGTGGGCAAGCCGATCCCGACCTTCACGAGCCACACCACCCTGTGCGCCGACGGTCACTCGCGGACGATCAAAACGTTACGGTTGACTCGGGTGGGGTGTCAACTAAACTGCGGTCGTGTCCGACTCCGCGCCCCAGGACCTCGTCCTGACCATCCTCGGCGCGCACCTGCGACCGCGCGCGACGGCCGCGGTGTGGTCCGGCGGGCTCGTCACCCTGCTCGGCGGCTTCGGCTACACCCCCGGCGCCAGCCGCGTCGCCCTGACCCGCCTGGTCAACGCCGGGCTCCTGGCCCGCTCCCGGGACGGCAGGCTCGTCCACTACACGCTCACCGACCGCGCGCTGACCGTCCTCGCCGAGGGCGACGAGCGGATCTTCGGCCTCGGCGCCGACCGCCCCGGCCCGGCCACCTGGACCGTCCTCTGGCACGCCATCCCCGAGGACCGCCGCGACGCCCGCGCCCGCCTGGTGCGCAGGCTCCGCTTCCTCGGCTTCGGCCAGGTCCAGGACGGCGCGTGGCTCGCCGCGCACGACCGCACCGCCCAGGTCACCGCGCTGTGCGCCGACCTCGGTGTGGAGAAGCACACCGGCGTCCTCGTCGGCGCGCCCGTCCCCGACTTCACCGGGTTCGCCCGCCGCGTCTGGGACCTCGACGCGCTCGCCGACCGCTACACCGCGTTCGTCGCCGACTTCGCCCGCGTCCGCGCCGACACCGACGCCGCCGCGTTCCACCTGCGGGTCCGGCTCGTGCACGCGTTCCGGCAGTTCGCCCTGCTCGACCCGGAACTGCCCGCCGACATCGTCCCCCCGCCCCCGACCGGGCCGCCGCCGTGCGGCTCTTCCACGACCGGTACCCCGCGCTGGAGATCCCGGCGCGGCGGCACTTCGACGGAGTGATGACGCCGTGACCGACCAGAAGGCCGCGCTGACCTACACCTCCTACCTCGCCCTCGACGAGGTCCTCGGCGCCCAGCGGCCGCGCTCCGACGAGCACGACGAGCCGCTGTTCATCGTGGTGCACCAGGTGTACGAGCTGTGGTTCAAGCAGATCCTGCACGAGCTGGCCCACCTCCAGGCCCGCCTGCTCGCGGGCGACACCCCGCACGCCGTCCGCACCCTGCGCCGCGTCCTGACGATCCTCAAGGTCGTCGTCGCGCAGATCGACGTGCTGGAGACCATGACCCCGCGGCAGTTCACCAGCTTCCGCGCCCGCCTCGACTCCTCGAGCGGCTTCCAGTCCGCCCAGTTCCGCGAGCTGGAGGCCGTCCTGGGCCGCCGCGACCGCAGGGCGTTCGCGCACTACCCCGAAGGCGGCGAGCAGCGCGCCGCCATCGAGGCCGCGATGTCCCGCCCGTCCCTCATGGACTCGTTCGTCGCCTACCTCGTCGCCCACGGGTACGCCGTCCCCGAGGCGGTCACCGCCCGCGACGTCACCGCGGAGTGGGAGGAGTCCAAGGAGTTCCAGGCCGTCCTGCTCCAGGTCTACAACGACGACTCCGGCCCATCGACGGTCGCCGAGTTCCTGGTCGACCTCGACGAGGGCATGCAGGAGTGGCGCTACCGGCACGTGAAGATGGTCGAGCGCACCATCGGCGACAAGATGGGCTCGGGCGGCTCCGCGGGCGCGAAGTACCTGCGCGGCACCCTGTTCCAGCCGGTCTTCCCGGACCTGTGGGCCGTGCGGGGCGAGCTGTGACCCTCGCCGACCACTACACCCGCTTCGCCGTCGCCTCCCGCCTGCTGCTCACCGGCCACTCCCACCAGGCGTGGCCCGACGTCGCCCGCGACGCCCAGCTCGCCGCCTACGACGCCGCCGCGTCCCTGGTCGACGGCAAGTGGGGCGACGCGTTCGCCAAGGCCGACCGCGTCCGCGACCACTTCCGCGGCCTGCTGTCCGACCCGTCGGGGGACATCGCCCTCGGCCAGAACACCCACGAGCTGGTGATCCGGTTCCTCTCCGCGCTCGACCTCGCGGCCCGGCCCCGCCTGGTCACCACCGACGGCGAGTTCCACACCCTGCGCCGCCAGCTCGCCCGGCTCGCCGAGCACGGCCTCGAGGTCGTCCGCGTGCCCGCTGCCCCCGCCGACACCCTCGCCGAACGGCTGGCGTCCGAAGTGGACGACCGGACCGCGGCCGTGCTGGTGTCGTCGGTGCTGTTCGAGACCTCCCGGATCGTGCCCGACCTCGGCGCGCTCGCCGCCGCGTCGGCCCGCGCGGGCGCGGAACTGCTCATCGACGCCTACCACGCGCTCGGCGTCGTCCCCTTCTCCATCCCCGCGCAGGGCCTCCACGACGCGTGGGTCGTCGGCGGCGGCTACAAGTACCTCCAGCTCGGCGAGGGGAACTGCTTCCTGCGCACCCCGCCCCACGCCCAGTCGCTGCGCCCGGTCCTCACCGGCTGGTTCGCCGAGTTCGACACCCTCGCCGCCGAGCGCGACCCGTCCCACGTGGACTACGCGCCCGGGTCGCACCGGTTCGCGGGCTCGACCTACGACCCGACCAGCCACTACCGCGCCGCCCGCGTCGCGGACTTCTTCGCCGAGCAGGGCCTCACCGACCACCGGCTCCGCGAGATCTCCCTGCACCAGACCAGCCTCTTGGCCCGAGAGTTCGACGCCCTCGGCCTCCCCGACGACGCCATCACCCGCGACCGCGACCTCCCGCGCACCTCCTACGGCGGCTTCGTCGCCTTCCGGGCCGCCCGGGCGGGGAGTACCAGGCCGCGCTGAAGGAGCGGGGCGTGCTCACCGACAACCGCGGCGAGCACCTGCGCTTCGGCCCCGCGCCCTACCTGAGCGACGATCAGCTCGGCGAGGCGATCGCGGTGCTGGGCGAGGTCGTGAAGTCGACCGCCTGAGCGCGGCCGGGCGCGAGGAAGTCCAGCAGTGCCCGGCCCTCGGTCTCCACCTCGGCGCGCACGGCGTCGGGGAAGTCCCCGGTGATCCGCAGGCGGGCGGTGTCCTTGGTGATGTCCGTGGTCCACATGCCCGCGGCGAACCCGTCCACCAGGACCGCCCTGGGCATGATGTTGGACCCGAAGAACGGCGCCACCAGCGCCGCGTACGCCTCGGTGACGACGCGGCCGCGGTCGGCGTGCGAGAGCAGCAGGTTGTCGAAGTCGTAGAGGAACCGGACCGGCGCGGGCACGTCGCCCGGCCGGGGCGCGTCGGGCAGGTCGAACAGCTCCACGCCGTTCTCGTCCCGGAACACGACCAGCTCGGAGCGCATCCCGTCGACCACTTCGGACAACCGGGACAGGCCGGACCAGACCTGCGCGTCCTTGACCGACGCGGGCCCGAACGCCGCCAGGTAACGCCGGACCAGCTCGTCGAGCGGCATCGGCACGCCGTCGCGACCCAGCCACGACCGCAGCGTCGTGTGCAGCGCCTGCCCGCTGCGCCCCCACAGCCCGCGCGGGGTGACCTGCACCAGCGGCAGCCACGCCCGCACCGCCAGCGCCAGCGCCGCGGGTCCCGGTCCGGCCAGCGCGGGGCCAGCTCCCGGCCCAGCGCCGCCGCGGTCAGCGGGGTCCGCTCCAGCACCTCCGCGCCCGCCCGCAGCAGCTCGTCCCGATCGATCCCCTCGACCGCCCTGGCCCACGCACCCGCCACCGGCCTGCCGACCGCGGGCGCCAACGGCGGGCGCAGCGCCAGCGCGTCGTCCGCGGTGACCAGGTGGATGGTCGAGCGCATCAGCGCCATGCGGACCAGGTCACGGCTCTCCAGCAGCGCGGACGCGTCCTCCGCCGCGAAGCCCTCGATGCGGCCCCACAGCCCGACGTACCAGGTGTGGGTCGTCTGGGCCTGGAGGCCGACGAGCGCGCGGAGCAGGTCGGGCACGGAGGCCGTCGAGCGGGCCAGCAGCGACTGGCGGGCCAGCGTCGCGCGGTTCAGCGCGCGCCGGTCGAGCGTGGTCATGCCCGCGACCGTAGTCACCCGCCGGGCCGCGCGGCGATGGCCACCAGGCAGAATGGCACCGCAACCGGGGTCGGTCCACGGAGGGGAACAGCGGTGGGACAAGGTGAGCTGCGCGGGGTCGTCGCGATGGACGGACCCTCGGGCACCGGCAAGTCCACCGTCGCCAAGCGGCTGGCGGAGCGGCTGGGCGCCGCCTACCTCGACACCGGCGCCATGTACCGCGCCGTCACCCTCGCCGTGCTCCGCGCGGGCGTCGACCCGGCCGACGGCGCCGCCGTGCTCCGCGTCGCCGAGTCCACCGACCTGCGCATCGACGCCGAGGTCGGCGCGCACGTCCACCTGGCCGACGAGGACGTCTCCGCCGAGATCCGCGGCCCCGAGGTCACCCTCGCCGTGTCCGCCGTCTCCGCCGTGCCGAAGGTCCGCGAGCGGCTCGTCTCCCTCCAGCGGCGCATGATCAGCGAGGCCAGGGCCGTGCGCGGCGGCATCGTCGTCGAGGGGCGCGACATCGGCACCGTCGTCTCCCCGGACGCCGCCCTCAAGGTCTACCTGACCGCCAGCGCCGACGCCCGCGCCAAGCGCCGCTCCAAGCAGGACTCCGCCGCGGGCCGCGCGGTCAGCGTCGACGCCACCCTGGCCGACGTCGAGCGCCGCGACCGGCTCGACTCCAGCCGCGCGGTCTCCCCGCTGCGCCCGGCCGCCGACGCCGTCGAGGTCGACACCACCGACCTCGACATCGACGGCGTCCTCGACCGGCTCATCGCGCTCGTCGACGAGCGCGGCCTGCGCGCCACCGCCGAGGCCAACGGCCGATGAGCGACCTGCCCGAGGGCTCGACGCCCTGGCTGGCGGACTTCGCCCGCTGGCTCGGCAAGTGGATCCACCGACCCGCTTTCCGGCTCCGGTACACCGCGAGGGAGAATGTCCCGCTGACCGGTCCCGTGGTGCTCGTGGCCAACCACAGCTCCATGCTGGAGCCGCAGCTCATCTTCGGAATGCTGCGGCGGCGCTCGGTGTTCCTCGTCAAGGAGGAGATGTTCCGCGGCGTCGCCGGGCGGCTGCTGCGGGCCATCGGCCAGGTGCCGATCCGCCGGGGCGAGGCCGACCGCGCCCCGCTGATGGCCGCGGTGCGCGTGCTCCGCGGCGGCGGGCTGGTCGGCGTGTTCCCCGAGGGCACCCGCGGGTCCGGGGACGTGGCCGCCGCCGAGCAGGGCGCGGCGTGGCTCGTCCGCACGTCGGGCGCGCTGGTCGTGCCGGTCGCGACCCGCGGCACGCGCCGCCCGGAGGGCTCCGGGCGCCGGTTCCGGCCGGTCGTCGACGTGCTGGTCGGCGAGCCGTTCGCGCTCCCGGTGGGCAAGGGGCGCACCGGCCTGGAAGAGGCCACCGAGCAGATCCGGGTCCGCCTGGCGGACCTGGTGAAGGAACTAGACGAGAAGCGACGGGCATGACCGAACTGGATGGCACCTGGACCGACGAGTCCGACTGGACCGCGGTCGAGGATCTCGACGACGCCGACGGCGGTGACGCCGCGCCGCCGCAGCCGGTGCTCGCCATCGTCGGCAGGCCGAACGTGGGCAAGTCCACGCTGGTCAACCGCATCCTGGGCCGCCGCGAGGCGGTCGTGCAGGACGTGCCCGGCGTGACCCGCGACCGGGTCGCCTACGACGCGCAGTGGGCCGGTCGCCGGTTCACCGTGCTCGACACCGGCGGCTGGGAGCCCAAGGCCGAGGGCATGGCCGCCGCCGTCGCCGCCCAGGCCGAGTACGCGATGGCGCACGCCGACGCCGTGGTCGTCGTGGTCGACGCCACCGTCGGGGCCACCGCGACCGACGAGGCCGTCGCCCGCGTGCTGCGCCGCTCCAAGCGCCCGGTGCTGCTGGTCGCGAACAAGGTCGACGACGAGCGCCTGCTCGCCGACACCGCGTCCCTGTGGTCGCTGGGCCTGGGCGAGCCGTACCCGGTCAGCGCCCTGCACGGCCGCAACTCCGGCGACCTGCTCGACGCGATCCTGGCCGTCCTGCCCGAGACCCCGCGCGAGACCTACGGCGCCACCACCGGCGGCCCCCGCCGCGTCGCACTGGTCGGCAAGCCCAACGTCGGCAAGTCGAGCCTGCTGAACAAGCTCACCGGCGAGGACCGCGCCGTGGTCGACTCGGTCGCGGGCACCACCGTCGACCCGGTCGACTCGCTGGTCGAACTGGACGGCCAGGTGTGGCGCTTCGTCGACACCGCGGGCCTGCGCAAGCGCGTGAACTTCGCCAGCGGCGCCGAGTACTACGCCTCGCTGCGCACCAAGGGCGCGATCGAGTCCGCCGAGGTCGTCATCGTGCTGCTCGACGCCAGCGAGCCGATCGCCGAGCAGGACCTGCGCGTGCTGACCATGGTCGTCGAGGCGGGCCGCGCCTGCGTCCTCGCGCTGAACAAGTGGGACCTCGTCGACGAGGACCGCCGCAACGAGCTCGAGCGCGAGCTGGAGCGCGGCCTGGTCCGCATCACCTGGGCCGAGCGGGTCAACGTCTCCGCGCTGACCGGCCGCGCCGTCCGCAAGCTCGCCCCCGCGCTGCGCACCGCGCTGGCGTCGTGGGACCAGCGCATCTCCACCGGCCGCCTCAACGGCTGGCTCAACGACCTGGTCGCCGCCACCCCGCCGCCGGTGCGCGGCGGCAAGCAGCCCAAGATCCTCTTCGCCACCCAGGCGGCCACCCGCCCGCCGACGTTCGTGCTGTTCACGACCGGCTTCCTGGAGGCGGGCTACCGCCGGTTCCTGGAGCGCAGGCTGCGCGAGGAGTTCGGCTTCCCGGGCAGCCCCATCCGCATCTCGGTGCGCGTGCGGGAGAAGAAGCAGAAGCGCTAGGCGGTGTGCTCCCGGAGCAGCTTCGCGGTCAGCTCCGGGCGCTCCCACCAGAACAGGTGGCCCACCTCGGGCAGCACCTCCAGCCGCGCGCCCGGGATCGACGCCACGACGTGCGCGGCGTGCTCGAACAGGATGATCTCGTCCGCGGTGCCGTGGATGACCAGCGTCGGGGCGGTCACGTCGTTGAGGCGCGCCGCGGCGTCGTGCTTCATCGCGGCGAGCTGCTGCATGACGATCACCGCGCCCGGCACCTTCTCCGCGAGCGCGGCGTTGGCGAACGTCGCGAACCACTGCTCGTCGGCGCGCAGGGTGGGGGAGAGGTTGGTCTCGTAGGTCGCGCGCATGGTCTGCCGGACGTCGCCGGTGGTGCGCGCCTCGGCGATGCGCATCAGGCCGGGGCTGACCAGGCCCCCGCCGCCGGGCCCGGCGAACGTGCAGCCCAGCGTCAGCGTCCTGACCCGCTGCGGGTGCCGGATCGCGACCTCCTGGGCGACCATCCCGCCGAGGCTGATGCCGAACACGTTCGCGTCGTCCCAGCCGAGCGCGCCCATCAGCGCGGCGGCGTCGTCGGCCAGGTCGGTGATCTCGTACGGCGGCTCGGCCCGGCTGCTGTCGCCGACCCCGCGGTGGTTGTAGGCGACGATGTCGAAGTCGCGCTCGAGGTCGGCCAGGAAGGGTTCGTGCCACATCAGGTGGTGTCCCGCGAGCCCCTGGATGAGCAGCAGCGGCCTCCCCGTGCCGCGGCGCTCGTAGTGCAGTGAACGGTCACCCAGATCGGCGATGGGCACGGTGAAATCTCCTGTCCTGCGGCCAGCTCAAGGTTAGAGTCATGACCCCGGGAGGTGGACGTGGCCGCAGACACACCGATCCGCGTCGTCCTGGCCGACGACGAGGCGCTGCTGCGGCACGGCCTGCGGGTCCTGCTGACCGCCAGCGGCCGGATCGACGTCGTCGCCGAGGCGGGCGACGGCGCCGCGGCGGTCGCCGCCGTCCGCGAGCACCGCCCCGACGTCCTCCTGCTCGACGTCCAGATGCCCGGCACGGACGGTCTCGCGGCCCTCCGCGAACTGGCCCACCTGCCCGTGGCGGTGGCCATCCTGACCACGTTCGACCTCGACGACTACGTCAGCCGCGCCCTCGAGCTCGGCGCCGCAGGCTTCCTCCTCAAAGACGCCGACCCCGACACCCTCATCCGCGCCGTCACCGACCTGGCGGCCGGCGGCGCCGTCCTCGACCCCCGCATCACCGCTCGCCTGCTACCCCGCCTCCGCGGCGCAGGCCTCTCCCTCCGCCGAGCCCAAGCCATAGATTCTCTGAGCGTCCGCGAACGCCAAGTCCTCGACCAGATGGCCGACGGCCGCGCCAACGCCGCCATAGCGCAGCTGCTGGGCCTGACGGAAGCGACGGTCAAGAGCTACGTCTCCCAGGTCCTCACCAAGTTGGGCGTGCACAACCGCGTCCAAGCAGCCCTCCTGGTCCACGGCGTCGACGTCCTCGCCGAGGACCGCCGGTGAGGACGCTGGCGCGTCGCCTGGGCCTGGAGGTACTGGCCGTAGGCATCCCCTCCTGGCCGTCCTGATGTCCTACCCGCCCTTCCCCTGGGCAACCCCGGTAGCGGTCTTGGCGTGCCTAGCCCTCCCCGTGCGTCTGCGCTGGCCCTGGCTCGCCTACGCCCTCTGCCTCCCAGCCCTCTACAGCGGCCTGGGCTGGCCCCCGCCCTGGTAGCCCTCTTCCGCGTTGGCCTATGCGCCCGCCGAGTCCGCACCGCCGTCTTCGCGGTAGCAGGCGTCTTCATCACCGTCCAGGTAGCCAACCAATTCAACCTAGACGAGCCGGTGGCCAACCTAATCCTCAGCGCCATGTTCTCGGTCGTGGTCCCCGCAGCCCCCGCAGCCCTAGGCGTCCTAATCCGCCTACGCACAGAACTAACCACCACCCTCGCCGAACGCGACGCCGCCCGCCGAGCCGAACTAACCGCCCGCCTGGACACCGCCCGAGCCGACGAACGAGCCCGCATAACCCGAGAAATCCACGACGCCGTAGGCCACAACACCACCCTCATCGCAGTCCAGGCCGCTGCCCTAGCAGCCGTCACCACCGACCCAGCCGCCCGCGAAACCGCAGAACAACTCCGCCACCTAGCCAAACAGTCCCTAGCCGAGATGCGAGCCGCCCTAGGCCTAGCAGGCGCCCCCTCCCACAACGGCCTAGACGACCTCCCCCGGCTGATCACCAGCACCCGCACCGCAGGCGTACAGGTCACCTACACCGGCATAGACGCCACCCCCAGCCCCCTAATCAGCCGAGCCCTCTACCGAGTCGTCCAGGAAGCCCTAACCAACGCCGTCAAGCACGCCCCCGGCGCCCCGGTCGAGGTAACCCTCACGCGGGATTCCACCCGCATCACCGCCACCATCACCAACGGCCCCCCGACGGCCCCCAGCCCCGACCTAACCCCCGGCGGCACCGGCCTGGAAGGCCTAACCGAACGAGTCATAACCGCAGGTGGAACCCTATCCGCCACCCCCACCCCGACGGCGGCTTCACCCTACGCGCCACCCTCCCAGCCGGAGATCCGACGAAAGTAGTTCGTGCAACCCCAACTTCTGGGGGTAGCCATCTGGAAAATCCTTCGCCATAGTCCCTGGTGCACCGTCCGCACTCGGGGAGCGCACGGAGCAACTCGGGGTGATGAGGGGACCTGCAGCCGGGGGCAGGTCCCCTCATCCGTACCCGCCCCCTGCATCCCTCCCACCCCCCGGTTCGATCGCCCCCCACCCCCTCCTGCTACTCTTCCCCCGCAACACCAGATCGGGCTGTGGCGCAGCTTGGTAGCGCACTTGACTGGGGGTCAAGGGGTCGCAGGTTCAAATCCTGTCAGCCCGACGGTCTGTGGAACGCCCGTCGTCCTGGATGAATCACCAGGTCGGCGGGCGTTTCGATCTTTCCGGGGTGATCTTTAGTTGATCGTCGTTTGTGGACGGTAAGATCGTTGTACTGGCCAGTAAGGAGCGAAACTGGAGAAGTGCGCTCCAGACGGCCTGTTGATCTGGTCAAGGGGTCGTCGTTGATCTTCTCGATCGGGTGAACTTCGCCAACTGCGTTCAGTTACCGCCATCTGCCCTGGTCAGACCTATGTCGCTTCCGGTTTGCGGCGGCTCGTCTCGGTTCGCTGCCGTTGCGCGCGCCTGGCCTCGGCAGTGTGCGTGTTGATGATGGTTTCGCACGGTTCGCGTCTGGAGGGCCGTGTAACGGCAGGGGCCTGCGTTGATGCCCCGGTGCGGCACCTACAGCATTCACGCTGGGTTCGACGCCACCGCAGTTGGTGTTTCACGTACATGTTCCCTTGGAGTGACGTTGAGATGGGTTCAGAGGACGTGGAAGAACCCGATCACTGCCGTCGGCATCACTCTGCTGTCCGGTATGACCGTCGTCGCCCGTGCCGAAACCACGTGCTCGGCGCGTCCGGTCGGTCGAGTTCACCGTCCATGCCTCTGACGTCGGGTCGACCGCAGCCACGGTGCGCCCCAGCAACTCGGCTTCTTTCAGGAGGTCGAATTCCTCCGTCCGCCCACGCCGCGGGCGGGTCAACCGGTCGAGCTGACCTCCACGTGACGCCCGAAGCGGTGTGGCTGGTTCAACTGCTCCCAATTCCTCGCTCGGACGGACAACGGCCTGCCGACGAAGATCGTCGGCAGGCCGTTTGACCAGCGCTTTCGCGCTGGTGGGCGATACTGGAATTGATCCAGTGACCCCTACCGTGTCAACATAGATCATGTAACGTTGTGACCTGCGGAAACGTGACTCCTGCAGCGGTGTGGGTGCGGTTGAACGCCGTTGGGCGCCGTTCCGCGCGGTTGAGTGTGGCAGGCGGCTCCCAATCTGCTCCCACCGAATGCTCCCAGGACTGCAGCGTTCCGGGAGGCCGGGCGAACTTTGCTGGCTACGCAGCCGACTCCGTCTCGGGCGATTCGGTGTCCAGGTCGACCAAGGCGAAGGTGGCCGACGGGCTGATGCGGCCGCAGGAATACAGCATGTGCCAGGCCAGATGGCCAGGTCCCTTGGACGCGGCGGGCTGCCTCTCCCGGCCGATTCCGAGGCTTGCTCCTGCCGTCGCCATGATTCGGTCCGGCTCTCCCGCGAAGACGGCGATGCCGAACGCCAGAGTGTCAGCCTTGAGGTCGTTGTCGAGGTCGTCGGCGAGACCGACGAGGCCGCGGAGTTGGTTCTTCTCGTCGATACCGACCGCTACAGCACCTGCGAATCCGTGCCCGCACGTGTCTGCTGGCAGGTCGAACACGTCGACCTCGATCTCGCACGCCAGGGCGAGTATTCGCTCGAACGGGTTCCTGAGAGAGATCAACGCGCTGTCGTAGCCTTCCGAGGAGCCGCATGTGGGGCATCTGGTGTCCTCGGAAGACGAACGGTGGTCATCGATGGTGGAAACTCGGCCCAGTCGCGTCGGTCGTGCATGGATGCCATCCACGTGTTCATCCAATCTGTGCTGATGGCCTGCGGACCACGGTGGTCCCCGCTGGCAGTGAGAGCTTCAGCGTGCCGGACTATGACGTGGCAGAAGTCACCCTCACTCGTTCGAGTGTCAACGCTGGACGATCCAGGCGATCAACCCCGCGCGGCGCGTCTCCGGTCGCGTGGTCTGGGACGCCTTGAGCCGGAGATCCTAAGGAGCGGGTGGGGTGGTGGTGCCGAAACTCTCGGCGAGGGTGTTGAGGAGACCGTCGACCGTTGGAGGATGGTTCGCGACAGCCATCAGGGGTTCTTCCTTGGTGTCCGGAGCTTGCTGGGCGTCGGTCGTCCGATGGGCAGGATTCCGATGAGGATCAGCCGGGGTGTTTCGGTTCGACTCCGGGTGACCGGGGTGATCCAGATGCTGTCGTCCAGGCTGGTGTAGCCAGCGGTGTGTGGGCCGTGGTCGGCGACGATGAGGATGCCGAACGGTGGCCCGGTGGCTGTGTAGTTGGTCGTCTGCGGCAAGTTGTCTCGCTCGACGGCCTCTCGGGTGGCCGCTGTGTCCCGGCGCTTGAGTTCGACGACGTAGCGGTATCCAGGTCCTGGGGTGTACGTGATGTCGGTACGGCCGCTCGCTATGTCGATGATCTCGCGCTGGATGGTTCCAGGTGTCATCTGGCCGATGAGGTGACTGTGGAGGTCGTCTTGAACGGCCTTCTCCGGCCAGAGCTTGGGTGCGCCGTGCTCGTCTGGCGGGCAGGTGCCGAGGTAAGCGGTCAGGGAGCCGTACAGGTCGGCTTGGGCGTCGAAGCGCATGTGGAGGAAGCGCAGGACCTGCGTCGCCAGGTCGGTGACGTGAACCTTGACCGGTGGACGCCACTCCGGGCTTTCGGCGAACCGGTCCAGTTGCGCCGCGAGAAGGTCGTCGAATCGGGCGTTACCGGTGGGAGCGAAACCGCGTTCTCGTTGCTGAAGGTGCGTTTCGACGCTGTCGAGCAGATCCGGGTCGAGATCGTCACGCAACACCGTGTCAGTGAACAGCGCCGCGAGTGCGGGGCGCTGTTCTAAGGCTTTTCCCGGCATCGCCTCCGGTGCGGGGATCTGGCAGCGGCGAACGGCGTCCCGGAGGCCGGTGGCATCGGGGTGCCCGGTGAATCGGGGATCGTGGGCGAGGGCGTGGTCGAGGTGGTGAAGCAGTCCCGCGCGCCGGGCGAAGGCGGACTCGACCGCGGGAAGACGAACGTGCCCACCTCGTCGTCGTGCGCCCGGTGCACGCGGACCGCTCTGCTTGTGACGTACACCTCCATGAGGTCGTTGAGCGCGTTGGCCGCGTCGTACCAACTCGGTTGTGCCAGGCGGTTTTCCGCGACGCGCAGCGCGGTGACGAGGTGAGCCCACGCCCCGAGTGCCTGGCCGCGCGCCGTCAACCAGGGAGGTCGTGGAAACCTGAATTCCAGGCGTGAAGGACCGCGGTGCTCGCTTCCAGTTGGTCGGTCGCTGCCGCGAGGCGGGCTCGGAACGTATCCGTGTTCTCCTCGGTATCCAAGGCCGCGAAGGTCAACACGGCATCAACGGCGGCGGCGTAGGCGCAGGCGTCGTGTCGTGCCTCGTCGTCGCGCATGACGATGCGCAGCCTCATGAGCGCTCGCTCGAGGTGGGATCGGGATGCGTCCTGCTCGTCTTGGCTGAGGGCGGTGTGTAGGTCCGCGAGAGCCAGTTCGAAGGTGGCATCGGCTCGGGTGGAAGTGCTGAGCCCCGACTTGGCCGCGAGTCGAGCCAAGACCTCGGGCAGGTGATCGTCGCCGAAGTGGTCGTACGCCAAACCGATCACGGTGGGGAGGCGTTCCAGGGCATCGGCGGGCTCGTCGCCGGTGAGTTCGGTCAGCAGGCTGAGCAGCCGGTGTTCTGTGGTGTGCTCGGCAATGGCCAGGCGAAGCAGCCCGACGAGGGACGGATGCGCCAGGGCTGCGGCGGCCTCGGCTTGAGCGCGGCCTCCGCGTGTCGGTACAACGTTTTCGCGATCGAGGTCGCCAGCTTGTCCATCAAGGCGGGGTGTTGGCACAGGATGTCGATCGCATCGCTGAGTACCCACCCGCTGTCGGGTTGACCTATCCCCAAGCGGATTGACGCGAGCAACGCCTCCGCGTGGCTCTCCGCCAGGCCGTCGAGCCCGGTTGCGACAGCCTGCATCAGGTAGGGCAGTTGAGGACCTCGGCAGAGGACGTCGGCGTCGGCGAGGACTGCCTCGGCTCCGTGGAGGTCGTCGAGGGTGGGGCCGGAACGCAGTTGCTCCTCAGTGGCGCTGCTCGCCCAGAGTTCCAAGGCATGCTCGGTTTCCGTGGCCATCCGACCCTCCCTTCGAGATCAATCGAGTGAGCAGGAGATGCTAGAACAGGTGCTCGCCTTCTGCTGTGATGATCTGGTGGTCCGGCAGCAGATCGGTGACAAACTCCGGGTGGGCTGTGGTGAACACGACCTGGAGGTGCGGAAGCTCTTGCGTGATCTTGTGAAGTTCCTTGATCAGGTTGCGGGCGGGCTCGGCCTTGAGTTCCTCCGCCGCGAGCGAGTCGATGAACAGCAGGCCGGGGTGTGAGGTGACACCGCGCGCGGTGCCCACGCGAAGCAGGGCGATAACGGTCGCGATGCGCATGCGGAGGCGGTCACTGCGGGAGAGGTCCTTGAAGCGGGTCAGCTGACCCGCTTTGACCGCATTGACGCGGCAAGCGCGGTCGAGGCGAACCGAGTCTAAGTTCTGAACGCCGAATCGCCTGCTCAACGCGATGATTTCCTTGTCCAGCTCCGGGAGCAACCGCTTCGCGGTCTGCTCGACCACGTGCTGCACCTCCATCCGGACCGCTGTGATCACCTGGCGGCTCATCGGCTGATCCTCGGTGAGGACTTGTGTACCCGGCTCCGTGGCCGCGATCCTCCCCGCAGCTCGGCGGCGGAAAGTTCGAGCGCGTGCAACCTGACCAGCGGGTGCTCCGCGGTCAACGTCTCCTGGAGGTGCTTACGGGCCTGTTCATGTTCGCCGTAACGTTCAGCCACGTGGGCTCGCGCCTCCCGATGACTGGTGAACAGGGTGTTCTCGGCGCCGCGCGCGCGGATGATGTCGTCATCGAGTTGCTCGATCAGGGCCTCGGCCAGTTCAGGCTCGATCTGGGGGAGCGGGCGGGTACACACCGCACAGGCGGCGGTGGCGCGTTCGTGCTGTCTGCGATCCGGCGTGAGCGGTTCCTCGCACCGCGGGCAGCAGGTGGGGTCGAGCCTGCCGAGTACGCGACGAGCTTGCCATGTCTCGGTGGCGTCCTGTTTCGCTTGCACGGCACGAACCCGCGCGCTGCGGGCGGCGTGCAGTGCGTGCTCTAACCGGTCGGATTCGTCCTGGGCTTCCCGGAGCGCGTGCCCGGTCTCGTCGACCGCCCGCATCAATGACGAGACGTCGAGTCCATCGGCTTGGCGGAGTTTGGCGATGTGCTCTTCGGTCTGACGCAGTTTCTGCTGCCATGCGGCCCGTTGCTTCGTGCGCGCCTCGGCGTCGTCGTCGGCCCGCCTCTTGATCTGGGAAGCGGTCTTCGTCTCCCGCTTCTCGGCCACCGCAAGCTCTGCCATGACAGTGCTGTACGGCAGGTCGACGAACAGTTCCAGCAACTTGCCGGGAAGGCCAACGCCGTTGACATCGCCCAGCAGCAGCTTCTCCCCGCCTGGGTTGAGGTAAAGAGCGCCGAAGTAGGACGTCCAGCCGTGCATTTGGGGTGCGCCCTCGCCATCGGCCCCGCCACTACCCTGCCATACCTGCGTCCGGTCCATGCGGAGGAAGTCGAGCATGAAGTCGCCGATGACCTGTTCCATCTCGCCGAGTCCGACGGCTTCGGCCAACGGCCTCAGCGCGGTGTCGTCGGCCAGGTCCTCCTCGCGCTCCGCGCGGTGGATGGCGGCACGCACCTTGCGTTCCCAGCCTTCGCTCGCGTCAATCGTGATGCGGATGGGTTGACCGGCGATCACGACGTCCAATCGGAGACAACGCAACCACGACCGCACGTCCTTGGGAAGGTCCCGGGGGAGCCACGCAAGGGCAGCACCAGGAATTCCAGCAGGCTGGTCTTTCCCGCACTGTTCTCCGGATGCACGATCGCCCACACCCCGGAGTTGAAGTTCTGGCGGACTGTGAACGCCTGGCCGGAGTTCTTCACCCCTTCCGCGGTTAGTGCCAGAACCCGCATCCGGCGATCTGCGATGGTCGGGGTCTTGAGCACCACGTTCGCTTCGGCCAAGACACGTTCGACCTGCTCGGCGGTGAACCCCGTCCGCTTGGTCGCGCGCACCAGGATCTCGCTGGCGCTGGGCACGGGTTCGTCTTGCGGAGTACTCATCACAGATCCTGCCCGGTCCGATTGGTGGCCGCCGAGTGGCGCATGCGGAGCTCTCTCAGTCGCTCACGGGCTTGCGCGGTTATCGAGGGGAGGTACGAGCCCGTCGGCGTGTCTGCGTAGTCGCGCACGAGGTACTGCCGTTGCTTCAGGTGGGTTCCACCGGATCCGTCGTCGAGAACCGTCACCAGCTGGGTCCGTTCGACATACCAGGCCAAGGCAGGAGCCTCCTCCAGGATCGATTCGACGACCGCGCTACCCCGTTCCAGCAGCCAGTACCGGTGCTCACCGACCCGCTGGCGGCTCAGGCGCTGCGTCTTGCGCACCAACCCCGCTCCACCAGAGGGGCCAACGCGTCATCGAGCGGCTCGAAGGCGCCGAAGCGGTGGCGCAGCATCGGCAGCCTGCGCAAGTCCGGTTCCTCGGAGTCCAAGATCTGGCCTGCCAAGGTCAGCAGGTACGGCTCGTCCGGCGCCTTTTCGAACTCCGTCATCAACTCGTTGGCAAGGTAGTCGGGGTATCGCACCCAAAATCCAACTTCTGCAGCCGCACCTGTCCGCGAACGACGCACACAGCGCCCGCAGGCGCATCCCCGTCATCCGTCGAGGGATGTTGACCAGCCGCCGAGATCAGCAGAAGCAGGCGGGCTGCACCCTGCCACCTGCTGGCCCTCCGCACACCCACCAGTGCTCTCCCACTCACAGTTGACCTTCCCGAGCACAGTCGCAGCGTCGGTTCTCGGGCGCGAGCCCCCAACCGGGTGAAATTCATCGGAGTGCTCATCCCGGGGATCGGTCAGGAGGTCGCCCAGGAGTTAAGTCGGTAGGCACGGAGGCGTCGTTTCACCACACCTCTGGAGCGTCCGCTGCGAGACGGCAACCATGGTCGATACCTGATCGCTAGAGAACGATCAACCGACGATCACTCCGTTGTCACACCTTGCGGCAATCTGCGACACCGTTCGAAACGGTTTCGCCCGCCCGGCACGAACAGCTTAGCCAGGCGTTCAGCATGCCGCCGTCGTCGCTGAGCCACCACCTGAAGATCCTCGTGTCGGCGGGCATCCTGTCCCGTGAGCGTCGAGGCACCTGGAGCTGGTACGGGTGCAGGCGATCTCCTGCAGATCGTGAGCGAGCTGCTGAGGGAGGGCGGCCCCTTGAGGGCCCTCGACCCGGAGGGGCCCTGACCAGAGTCAGCACACTCCTTCCGGCTTGCTGCGCCCGGTTGACACCTTCCTGCATCGGCCGCTGTCGATGGTTGCATTCATCGATACTGGTCGATACTCCTCGGCTGTCAATCGGGCGGTGTCGATGAAAGGGGTTGGGATGTGCGGGTTGCTGGTGGTGGTGGTCGGGGCTGGACCGGTGGGGTTGGCAGCGGTGGCGGAGTCAGATGTCTGGTCGCCGATCTTGTCGACAAGCACGCTCGATGTCGGTGCGGGCTGTCACGATCCCGTCATGGGCGGAGCTGGCCCGTGCAGATGATCCCGATCGAGAGGGGAAAGGTGATGGGGGCGATGACGCCCGAGCGTTCGTTGGCAGTGTGCTGTCCGCGGGTAGCGGCTATGTGGCACGCGGCGAAGAACAAGGGCTGGACCCCGTTGACGATTTCCTCCGCCAGCGATCTCGAGGTGTGGTGGATCTGCGCGGCCGGGCACGAGTGGTCAGAGCAGGTGCGTAGCCGTACGGCCCCTCGCCGGTGGAAGGGCGATGACGTCGCCGCCTGCGGGCTGTGCACGGGCTTTCACGTGTTGGTGGCCTGTGCCTGCGGCAAACAGCGCCTAGCGAAGGCCGCCGAGGCAGGAGTGTCCTACGAGTGCGTGCAATGCTGGTCGGCGAAGGAGCGCGAGCGGGCGCGGTGGGCACGACGGCGGGCGAGGGCACGCACCGACTTCAACCCGACCCTGGCCGAGTGCGACGAGCTGGCGCGGTCGATCGCTCCGACCCATCTGCCGCCGGTCCTGACGACCGAATGGTGCCGAGCAGTAGTGCCGCGGTTGTACGAGGCGTTGTTGAACGAGCGCGGCTACGGCAAGTACAACACCCTTGGCGCGGTCGAGGACACGCTGCGCCGACTCAAGGAGGAGGGCGACCTGCTGCCCGCAATCGAGCAGCTGCGCGCGCGCACGCGGCTGGTGAGCCAATCGAGTTCATGCGCCGAAGGTTCTGGACCCAAGGCGTCCTGCACGTGCTCGGCCTTGCCGACGAGCAGCCGCCGGACAATCAGTCGGCTCTCTCGCTGCACCGATGGCTGCGCCGCGAGCTGGGCCAGGTGCTCATCCCGACCTCGCGCTACAGCACTTCGGACGTGACCAGCATCCTCACCGGCCTCGTTCTCCGTTGGGGGCTGCACGATAAGACCGGCCCTTGGCGCGGCTTTCTCGAACTCGTCCCCCGTTCATCCCCACCAACGGCTACATGAGCGGGCGCGTGGACGTAGTCCTCACCAGGCTGGGATCGCCGGATCTGGTCGTGGAGATCGACTCCGCCCACAAGCCGCGCAGCATGGAGAAGCTGCAGTTCGCCTACGCCGCCGGAGCGACTGCGGTCTGGGTCCGCTGGCGGGAAGGCACCGTGCGGAAGATCCCCGGAGTACACGTCATCGATCTGGTCAACCAGACCAGGACGGTCACGTCCCCAGGATGATGTTGGCGTCGTGGCCCACGCCTGCGGCGCCACGCCATCAGACCCTGTCCGTACAAGTTGCCCCGTGTCTGTTCGCTCCTTGCGCATCCTTACTGGCCGTCGATGCTGAGCGCCCTAGGTGCATGGTTGGCCCAAAATGGGCAGCGGGCCGCGCGTCTGACCGTGCACCATGAACGCGTATGCCGGATCGCATCGGATTGGTGAGCCTCGGTATGCACGGGGCGATGCACCTACACCCAGGACTGGAGTTGCTGTGGACGAACCGACTACCGATTCCCTGGATTTCCTCGAGGCCAACCTTGGAGTCGGGTTCCTGTCCTACATCTGTTCCAGCCCGGTGGAGGCAATGTCTCGACGACTGTCCGACTCGGCCGTTCGGCTGCAGCCTGCAGGAGAGGCGGTGCTGCACCAAGTTCTAGATCTCGTTCACGCCATCGTGCAGCAGCGGGGTCAAGACTTCTTGCACCACGATCTTGTTCGCTTGTTCGGCTCAGCGGCCGACGGTGACGTCTTCTGCAACTATCTCCGTCGGAGTAGTGGCGGCTCCCTCTCGGACCCAGGATCTGGGACCGGGCTGCTCGGAACCATCCTTGCCTACCTTGTAGATCTCTATCCCCTTCTCTTGCTGCCCCGCAATGGAGGGGAAGGCCCGCGATCACACCGTCGATCGTCAATCACCCTCGGAAGGCGTTCGCTGAAGAGGCAGTGATTGAGCACAAACTCTTCTCCAAGCTGTACCCGCGCCACCTCCCACAACTCGGTCGACACGGATATCTAGAGGCTTCCGACGGCAGCAGCCGCTCTGTCCAGTTGTCCGGATTCGTCGACGAGGTCGTCGGGTCAGCATGGAATTGGGCGCGCCTGCGGCAGGAAAATCCAACCTACGACGACGTCGCTGCGGAGATTCCCAAGATCTTGGACACGATCCGGAAAGCGATGGGGCCGACAGGGGTGAGCATCCCCATCCGGATCGGCTTGACCGGTGTCCTCCTTCCCGACGGTACAGACGAGCTCGACCTAGGCTGCGGCAAGGTCCGGAGGGCTACCTGCCGAGACTATCCCGAAGCTGTAATGGAATGGGCTGACCGAACCGCCGCCTTCACTGCCGAGAACGGTGAACTATTCCACGCTCGCTACGCAGGAGACCTGGTCCTGGAGATCGACCTACCGTACAAGCTGACGCCTCTGGAGAATGAGTCGCCGGGGCCGCCCGATCTCAAGAACCTGCGCGTCGTCGAGAGGGTTTGGGATGGCGTCACCTTAGCGCTACTGTTCGCCGTCGAGCAAAGTCACATCCAGCTCCTGCAGACGTGGTCTATCACTTATCATCCTCTCCAACAACATCTTTCCTACTCCTACCTGCCACCTGAGCGAGTAGCGATGCCAGTGCCGCGCAGACTAAGTATGAATGAGGCCGTGGCCTGGCAGAACTGGGCGCGACTGATCCACAAGAATCGGGGCAAGTACATCGACATTGCGATTCGTCGGGTAGTGCGCGCTGCCAGTGAGCGGAACGAACCCGAGGACATGCTTATCGACGCGGTAGTCGCTTGGGAGAACCTGTTCGGAGGTAAGGGTGAGTCGACCCTTAGGGTGACCTATGCCATGGCGTGGCTGCTGGCAGTCGACCTGAAGGAGCGCGAAACCTTTCAGAGCGAGATGGGCAGAATTTACTCGATGCGAAGCGACATGGTCCATGGAGCCAAACGGTTCACTACCTGGGATCAGCAACAGATGTCGACGCGCGCCACTGAGTTTGCGATCAATGCTCTGCAAAAATTGCTCGAAGTTCGGCCTGACCTGCTCGCCGTCCGGGACTCGGCCGCCCGCGGTAAAACTCTGATCCTGGGCGGCTGAGAGGAGAGTTTCTCATCGCGGGACGCACTCGTCTCGCGTTCAGTCCGACGAGGGCATCGCGAGGAATTTAAGCGACGGAAACATTCGCATTAGTTGCGGCAGCGTGCCAGCCTCGTTCGCTGAAGGCGACATTGTCGCGGTACGCCCGGATGCCTGCTGCGGGGTAGTCGATGAGGTCGTGCGGAAGTTCGTGGAGGGGGAACCAGGTGAGGCCCGAGCATTTGTCGGGTTCTTGGTTGGTGGGTTCGCCGATCCAGTGGGTGGTGGCGAAGAAGAGTCCGAGGCGGGGTTCGGGGCCGGAGCCGTGGACGTGGATGGTGTGGACGCAGGTGAGGTCGGTGGGGTTGATGAGGACGCCGACTTCTTCGTCTGCTTCGCGGGCGGCGGCGGTGGTGGCGGGTTCGTTCGCGTCGAGTTTGCCGGAGGGCAGGTGCCACATGCCGTCCCATGGTCCGCCTTTGCGGCGGGTGAGGAGGACCTCGTCGCCGCGGAGGAGCAGGACGTGGACGTCGATGAGGTGGCGGTCCGCCATGCGTTGGGGCCTTCCGGGCTGCGCGGGTTCCGGGGTTGAGCCATCCGGGCTAACGGGGTGGCTCAGCCCGGAACCTTACGCAGTGGTCGGCCAAGGGCTGGGAGGTGCTCCGCGATTCGCCAGGGCGGGTCGGGAGTTCGGACGAGGTTCGGGTCAGGCGGGTCTCGTGCGCGCGTGTTGGGCTTGGGTGAGGTGGGTGAGGCGGTTGCGGATGTAGGGGATGGGGGCGTCGGCGAGGGGGAGGTTGGTGGAGAAGTTGAATTCGTCGCGGCCGCGCATGGCGTCGTCGAGGCCGTTGCTGGTGAGGTCGACGGGTTGGTAGTTGAGGAGTTGGTCGGGGGTGTAGCGGCCGGTGGCGAGGAGGCGGTGCCAGTCGGGGGTGCCGGGGTAGGGGCGGTATTCGAAGACGCTCGCGCGGAACGTGCCGGGATGTGGTCGACGAACCGGAACGCCTCCACGCCGGTGGCGCGGAGCTGCCGCATCCCGGTGATGATGTTGCGGGGGTCGCGGGAGCGGATGGTGATGTCCGGGTTGGCCGAGACCGCGGCTCCGCAGAAGGAGCAGTCGGCGCGGCAGCCACGGGCACCGACCATGTTGGCTTCGACGCGTCCGTCGGGGGCGAGGTAGGGGTCTTGGGCGAGGAAGCGGCGGTCGACGAACGGCAGGGTCTTGATGTCGGGCGTGAGGTGGTGGGCTTGGCCGGGCATGTCGCCGGTGACCGGGGTGCCGAGGACGGGGTCGATCCCGGCGTTCGTGCCCACCGACGCGGTGTTGTTGCGGGCGGCGGTCGGGGACGTCGTCTCGAAGTTCTACGACATCGGTGGCCGGGGGTGCCCTTCCCCGGCAGCGAGCGGCTGATGGCGACCCCGCTCGACGTGCTGCGGAAGATCCCGACGGTCATCGCCGTCGCGGTCGGAGGCGAGAAGGTGACCGGGATCCGGGTGGGTGCCCGCGCCGGGTTCCACCGCGCGCCGAAGCACCCCTCCCGCGCACCCCGCGCCTGGGCGTGTTCGAGGACGGCGTCGGGCACCCGGTAGCGGGTCGTGGGGAAGTCGAACGACTCCAGCTGGCCCGCAGCGGCGAGTTGGGCGACCAGTTCGGCGGTCGGAGCGTCGTTCCGCTCCGCGTCCGGCTCCCGCACGCATCCGGCGGGTGCAAGGGGTACACTCCCACGCCGCTGCGACGTCGGCGGTGGTCTCGCTGGGGTGCCATCGCGCAGTAACCTTTGCGGTTTCTACAAGGCTGGTGTGCTCACTTCGGTCCTCGCGGGCGATGACCCACACCCCGTGTTGCACCAGCCGTCGTGACCAGTGCCGACCGCCGGCACAGCGCGGCGGTCGGGCACGGCGATCAATTGCCGGGCACAACGTCTCGATACGAGCCGCTAGTTGGGAGTGTGGAAGGGCGCGCCGATGGTGTAGAGCGTCGTCGCGAGCGCGCCGAGAGCGAAGCTGACGCGCGTGATGTGCGAGCGCAGAGCAGTTCGGATCATGTGTTCACCTCCTCACGGGTGGGTTTACGGGTAGGTGGTGTCGGGTCGGTGAGGGACATCCCGGCGGCGATCAAGACCGCCACGCCGAGTCCGATGAGCACGTCGCCAACGCTGGCCACCTTGTGCAGGACGGGGACCGGGATGTAGTCGATCAGGAACGACAGCCGGGTCTGCGCGTCGGCGGGTGCGCTCTTCACCGTGTGCGCGATCGGCGCGCCCGCGATCTCGGCGGCGCGCGGGGAGTACGGCATGCGGCCACCGTTGGTGAAGATCGCCAACGCATTACCGGAGGCGCCCAGCAGGATCGAGCCCCCGCCCGCCCGCATGGCGCGCGGCCACGGCGGCAGGTTGACCGCAAGCCACACGAGGCCGAGGCCGAACACCACGGCGAGTATCGGGACGCCGATGTCTATCTCGACGACCTGGCGAAACCCCGCGACCCAGTGCTGGAGCATTTGCACGACGAATGCCAGCCAGAGCAACCAGAGCGCACGGAACCGGCCCGCCAGCCTCAGCGTCCGGCCGCCACGGGCGTAGCCGACCGCGAGCCCCAACACGATCGGAGACATGGCCAGAACAAACGAGCCCATCGTCCCCTCCCTATTCTCCAGCCAGCTCGGCAGAACGTATCCCAATATCGGATGGAGGCGCACCCTCCTACCCGCCGTCATCCGCATCGTCACCACACTCCGAACGGCGGCCTTGTCCTAGCCGAGTGGGTCGGCCGCCTTGGGTGCGGAGCTCGGTGATTCGCCGTTCGGTGGCGTCGTGGCGGGCGTGCTGGTTGGCCTGCTCGGTCGACTGGTGTGCTTCCGCCGGGCCAGGACTAGCGCCACGATCCGACGGTCCCCGAACCCACGGTGGAGCAGTCCTGCTGACCGCGCTGGTAGCGCCGGCGGCCGCCCACGCCGCCCGCATCGCCTGCGGAAGCGGCGTGACGATCCAGAGCAGTCGGTGTACGAGGCTGTATCTCCGCTGGCGCACTCGGCCTAGCCTGCGTGGGCGTTACCGATGGTCACGCGCGGTCGCGCCTTCTGCGGTGGCCATGTGACCGCTGTCGCGTGGCTTGGTGCACCACCTACAGCATTCACACCGGGACGACGCCACCGCACCTGGTGTTTCGCGTGCTGTTCCCTGGTAATGACGTTGACATGGGTTCATAGGATGTGAAAGACCTCATCACCGCCGTCGGCAGGACCCCGCTGTCCGGCATGACCGTCGCGCCCGCGCCGAAACCGCGTGCTCGGCGCGTTCGGAAAGTCGGGTTCACCCTTCACGCCTCCGACGTCGGATCGGTTGCAGCCAGGTGCACCCCAACAACTCGGCTTCTACCAGGAGGCCGAGTTCCTCCGCCCGCCGCGCCGCGGGCGGATCAACCGATCGAGCTAGCTCCGGCCCGGAGCGCTGGTTTCCAGTTCTCTATCGGCGGTAGCGGATCAGGGGTGCAGTGCCGATGATCACTTCGACGCGAGCAGGTCAGGAGGTTGGGAGTGTCGCGGTCGAAGAAGCGCGGCGTTCGGGTGAGGAACACGATGACGGCCGGGCAGGCCGAGGTAGTCGTCCAGGCGGGCGGCAACGTTCGGTGGAAGCACTTCGAGCGTGTTTACCGGTACACCGTTGAGATGCCGCGCGCGGTGCGCAACGCTGTCGTAGCGGTGTTGGTGTCCGCGCTGGTGGCCGGCGGTGCTTTCGCGGTGCTTACCTGGGTGGTCCCGGCGTTTGCCGTCACGTACAAGACCCTGTTCCTTCTCGACATGTCTGCGGCTGGCGCTGACAGCGAGGCGGTGGCCGCAGGCATCGACTCACTCGGCAAGGCCATGAACAATTCCGGTGACGACGACGCCATCGCGGTGCGCACGTTCGGTGGTGAGTGCGGGTCCGAGTCGAACACCACCCAGTTGGTTGACTTCGGTACCGGCAACCGCGACGAGATCCGCGCTGCTGTCAGCGCGGCTCCAGTGTCGGGTGCGCCGACTCTGCTGCGCGGGGTCATCGAAGCGGCAGCTGACTTCTCCGGGCCGCTGACCCAGGACGCCAAGCAGGTCAACCGCATCGTGGTGGTTACCAGGAATGGTGTGGACGCCTGCGACGACGACCTGGGATTCGTCGAGCGGGAGATGCGGGACCGAGTGCGAGCGGCGGGGCTCGACCTCGAGTTCCGGTTCGTCGGCTACCAACTCGACGACGAGGGCAAGGAAGGCCTGGACAAGCTGGCCACGGGCGCCCAAGCGCCGCCGCCGATCACCGCCGACCGTCCCGACGAGTTGGCCGCGGCGTTGGATTGGGTCGCGAACGTCGAACCGGTCCTCCGCTCAGCGCAAGACGTCGTTGACGTGCTCAACCCGGTCGTCGCTGACCTGAACGAGGTGGTCCAGGCGACGGTGGACGGCCGGTTGGACGTCGCCGAGCAAACCCTGGGCGGGCTCGCGCTCGCGCCGAGCGTCGAGTTCGACAACCTCCGCACCCGGGCGAAGACCCCGGCCGCAGTGGATCTGCACGAGCGGGCGGTCGGATTGCGCGAGCGTCAGCTCCGGCTGGTCGACGCGGCGCGAGACCTGCTTGACACCGCCCGTGCGGGCGAGCCGATGGCCGAGCGGCTGGCCCAGTTCCGGGCCGATGCGGACGCTTACAACATCGAGGTGGACGCGATGAACCGAATTCTGGCGGCTCTCCGGGCCGCCGGACCCGGCGGTCGGACATGAGGGCCGCCCGCGGCGGGGTCTGGTCATCGGCGTGGTGGTGGGCGTCGTGCTCGCCGTCTGCGCGGGAGCCATCGCCGTGGTCTCGGCTATCCCGGAGTACCGGACGGTGCTGCTGGTCGACACCGGTGCTCCGGGCACGGACTTGCCTGCCGTCGCCGACGCCGTGGCGGCCATCGCGAACAACGTCGGCAGCGGCGACGCAATGGCGCTGCGCCGTTACGGCGGCGAATGCGGCAGCGCCGACAACACCGCCGAACTGACCGACGAGGCCGACGACATCGGCGCCGCTGTCCGCTCACTGCGCCCGGCAGGCTCGGCGACGCTGCTCAGCGGCCTGCTCGCCGCGGCGGACGACTTCTCCGGCATGTACCCGTTCCGCGGCAGCGCACGCAACCGGGTCGTCGTCGTGACAGCCAACGGCGTCGACGCGTGCGCCACCGACCAGACGAGTGTGTGGCGCACCGCCCGCACCCGGCTCGCCGAGTCCGGAGTGGACATCGATCTGCGCATCGTCGGTTACCGGATGCCGCAGGAACAGCGCGACCGGCTCGCAGAAGCGGCGGGGAGGAGTCGGTCTCCTTCGCTGAGGATCCGGTCGAGCTGACCGCAGCGTTGGACCGCCTCGTCGTTCCCGACGCACCCGAGGCGGCGGGCATCAGTGTCGCCGAACCGCCCGAGCCGCCCGAGCCGGTGTACGCCTTCGCCGCGACGTCTCGCCTCGGTGTTGTCCGCGGCGGCGAGGTGATCGCCGAGGTCCCGATCGAACCCAGCGCTTTCGGTGCCCTGGTCCCCGCGTTCACCACCGACGGGCGCTTCGCGTTCGCCGCGGGCGCGACCGGCGTCGCGGTGGTGGAGGTCGAGACCGGGTCGGTCCGCAAGGTGGCCTGCGGCGGATGCGACGTCGCGGCGCCGGTGGGGGACAGCCGGATCGCCTGGCTGGCCGCTGGCCGGATCATGGTGCTCGACGCCGAGACGACGGACCCCCAACCGGGGCCGACGGTGCGCTTCGAGCCCTCCGTCCCGTCCTTCTCCGGGCCACCCCGTCTGGTGGCGGGCGCACCTGGCCGAGTGGTGGTCGCGGCCGCCGACGGGGTGTCCGCGTACGGTGGCCCGGAGGAGTTGATCGTCGTGGACCTGGCGGGCGGGCAGCGGTCGATGGGCATAATCGACGGCAATACCCGAATCGGCACTGTGGTGGTGTCGCCGGATGGATCTCGCCTCGCCTATGACGCCGCCTGGCACGTGGGCGCATGCGAGGAACAAGGGCATATCGCGATCGTTGACCTGGCGTCTGGCGAGCAACGGACTACAGCGGAGATCGGCCCGCGGACTTCGCGGCCCGGGGCGCGGCGGTGTTCGACCTTTGGTTCGACGGTGACGGCGTCCTGCACACGGTTTTCAGCAAGTGGACGTGTGAGGCCAGCGGTGGTCCGCTGGAACAGCAGCTACTTGCTCCGACCCACTGGCGGCTCGCGCAGGACGGCTGGACCCGGGCGGACGCCGAACCACTGAGTGCGGTCAGGGAGGTGGGTCCAGGGGTGCGCGCCGTCATCACGGGTCGTGACACGTCATCGGGCGTCGGCACTCTCCACACCGAAGTGGACGGCATCCGCACGCCGACGGCAGAGCAAGTCCTAGCCATCGCAGTGCCCAACTGACTACCGGAGGTGGGCTGCTGTTCGGGGTCGACCGGCCCGCCGCCTTCCGAACCGTTGCTGATCGACCTCGACGCCGAGGTGGTGATGGTCGGCGTCGACCCTGCGCGGCAACAGTTGGAGGTTTGCTGAACCCGAAGTAGCGCTCGCATTTACTCGACCAGTACCGCGATCAGGGGTGTCAACGCCGTCACCCCTCGGAGGCACGGTCGGCGCGGCCCATGTTGAGGAGGAAGCGCTCGGCCACTCCACGGGGTTGCTCGGACGGCGCTGCGGCAGCGTGGAGTTCCCTTGTGAGCTCTGGACGAGGCCGTGGTCGTAGAGACCCCGACGACCCGGTCGCCGCGCCATCGAACGTGTCGTGCCGCCGACGGCTCCGGCCACCGCCCCGGGCGCGTCGTGTTCCACCGCCGAACTCATCGCCCTTGGCATCGACAGCGGCCTGCCCCTCGAGCCACCGGGCTCCGCGCCCACTGTGACCTCGACACCGCCATCCGCCAGGGCAAGCCTTTCACCTACGTGCTCAGATTGAACTGGCGTTCAACAACGGGGTCTTCTGACTGGGGCACAGTTGACCATGACTCGGGCTGGGCTGTCCTCTCGCGCGATATGGTCGGTGCCCACTCGATCTCGAAGGGGGCAAGGGTGACCGTAGAGCCTTCCCATGGTATGAACCCGTTGTGGGTGATCGCAGCTTTCCTGGGCGTGGCCGAGGTGACTGTCGGGGTCGTGGCTACGCAATCTGAGGGCTGGATCCAAGGGCTGCTGGCGGTGTTCTCCGTGGCGTTCCCGATCGGGATCGCGGTCGCGTTCTTCCTGATTCTTTGGTTTCGCCCGTACGTGCTGTACGCCCCGAACGACTACCCGGACGGAACGCGAGTCGCCGACTTCGTCGACGCGGTCTCGGTCGCTCGTGCCAGCAGACTCCGCAGCCTCGATGCGGTCGTTCAGGCCACAGTCGAAGAGGTTCTGCGCGACAAGCTGCCCGGCTCGGCCATCGAGGAGAGCGTCCAAGCCGCCCTCGGCATCGCGCACGAGAGCATCGAGAAGGCGCTGGTGTTCGTTGAGACCGGCCCGCTACGCGAGGACAGCCCACTCCCGAAGGGCGTTGCGGTTCCCGCCTTCCCAGACACCACTGTGCAGGAGTTCCTAGACGAACTCTGGCTCAACCTTGCATCTGCGGTGCCAGCCTTCAGCTACGGCGAGAAGTGGGAACTGGTGTCGGCCCACACTGGCCACCCACTGCCCGACATGGGATGGAAGTGGGCGGAGCGGCAGGGCAAGAAAGGCGACGACCGCCAACTGTCGGCGATGGGAATCAAGCCCGGCGTCAGGCTGCGAGTCCGGTTGAAGCAGCTGCCGCCAACGCGCCCAGGAACTGGCGCACACCACTGACATCCAGCTGGCGTTCAACACAGGTCGGAAGCGTCTGGTATCCCCGGATCCCGAGGGAGCGCGAAATCCACCAGGGGCGGCGGAGCGTGCGCCACGACGAGGTATCCGCCCGCGATAGCCCTCTGCAGCAGGTCGGCGAAGCAGTCCAGGGCTTCGGTCCCTCCACGCTCGGCCAGCTCAGTGGCGCGTCGAAGGCCGTCGGCGATGGCGGCGTTGCCGCGGAAGAGACCGCGTGGATCGGCTCCCTCGTGGGGTAGCCACATCGAGTCGATGTCGGAGCAGGGCCCGACGTAGACGCGAACGTTCTGCTCGACGGTTGGTTCGGTCGTCGGCCGGGTGTAGACGAGTGGACGCGAGGTGACGGCGCTCAGGCCTGCGGGGGTGTGCGCGAGCGCAGCCACCAACCGTCCCTCGGTGCCGAGCGCACGGTCGCACAACGTGGCCAGCGCGAGGCTTGGGTCCGCTTGGCCGCGCTCAACCTTCGCCAGGTAGCCCTTGGTGAAGTAGACCGCCTGTCCCAAAGAGGCCAACGACAGCCCTTTGGACATGCGGAGTCGACGAAGTTCCGGGCCGAACTCCGAGGAAGGCGTCGGGACCGCCTCCGCTCTGTGTTGGGCATCGCGCAGGATCCGATCGGCTTGGGTGTGGGCCTCATCGAGGAGACGCTTGGCCTGTTCCCGTGCCTGGTGGAGCTCGTTCTCGGCCGCGCGCAGCGTCACAGCGGCGTCGACCAGGCTGCTGGCGGTCTCGACGCGCTCGATCCCGGCGGCGTCCGGGTCGGTCTGTAGCGCGGTGCCTGCGGCGGCCTGTTCGACCTCGGGGCTGTGGGTGGCGTTGATGAGGACGTCGACATCGGCGAGCAGGTCGTCGGCGCCGGGGGCGGCGTGGCGGGCGGCGACGGTCAGCCAGCGGCGGGCGCTGGTGAGGTCGCCGCGGCCGAGGTACTCCTCGCCCAGGGCGAAGGCGGTCAGGCTGATCGCGACAGTGTCGGCGAGGCGGAGTTCGGCCTGCTGCTCCTCGGGGTCATCGACGCGATGGCCGCGTCCAGGGTGGCCAGGTCGAAGTCCTGCTCGGTGTGGTCCTCGGGGGTGGTCATCGCGCCTCCTTCGTGTTCGTGCCGATGTCGGGCAGGTCGTAGATCGGTCTTGCCTTCTCCAGGCGTTTCCTGGCTGCGGCCAGGTGCTGCTGCACCGCGCTGACGGAGATGCCCATGACCTGAGCGGTCTGTGCCTGGGTGAACTCGTCGAGGTAGTGCAGCTCGATCACCTGCTGCTGCCGGTGGGTCAGCGTGATCCCGGCGGCGGCCAGATCCACCCGGCGTAGCACCGCCACCAGCGGGTCCTCCCCCGCAGGGTCAGTGGACTTGTCCCGCCGGTCCTCGCCGTGGTCGTCGCCGTCTTGGTCGCGATCGGGGAAGGCGTGGCTGAAGGGCACCGTCTGGTCACGGCCACGAGTGCGGAAGTGATCGGACACCTTGTGCGCGGCGATGCCGTAGAGCAGCGGCGCCACCTGCGCCTCGTCGATGCCGCCGTCGGCGCGCCATTTCACCGCGAACGCCTGCGCGGTCTTCTGCCGCACCTCCTCGGCCGCGTGGTGCTCACCGCCGAGCTTGCGCCTGATGTGCAGATAGAGGGGCATCCAGTGAGCCCGCAGGAAGGCGGCGAGCTGTTGCTCGCCGCCTTCCTGTCGAGGGAGTTCCGGACTCACCGGTCGCGTGCCTCCGGCGCGGCAGGCCGGGCGTCAGGACCGGTGAGGGTTATCGACCAACTCGCCCCGTCCGACTCCCGCACGCGGATCTCCGCGTCGAGGTCGGCGGCGGCGATGCTGTCGACCAACGACACCATTGTCACTCCCCGATCCCGGGCTCGGGCCGTGCGCCGCGGTTGTCCACCACCGCCTCCGCCAACCGCCGCACACCCCCGCCCCCGCCACCACGCCGGCGAACCCGGCCACCATGTCGTTGCTCATCGTTACCAAGCCCGTCCTGAGGTCGTCGTTCCACTCCTTGACAGGTTCATCGCCCACCGCATCCCGCGCACTCAGTACTCCATTCGAGTGAGATGGGATGGGGTTCACCGGCGCGGTGGATATCGAGGGCGGAGCGTCATCGGCGGCAATTCTGTTGTGCAGCGATGTCCGTGTGCGCCCGGCCGACGTTTACGTTCCATTTTGGGTGGGTGTTCGCTTTAGTGTGAGAAATGCCGGAGGCTCACCATGAGCCGGAAGGAAAGTAACCCTGAGCAGATGATCGAGTGGTTCAAGAAGCGCGCTAACTGAAACAAATTCCCCGGGTCGGCTGAAACCGGGGAGTCGTTGTGAATCACATCCTGATCACCGCTGACTCCCCGGCGCGTATATGACGCGACGATGTGGTGGCGCGCCGTCAACGTAAATTGTCGGCACGCAGCGAATCGGGGAGTGCGTACATGGTCCGGCAACCGGCGGGCCATGCACGCACTCGGCGTCCACCCCGCCCCGACGCCGCGGCCTCGCGGAGCCGCCGTGTCCCGCGCCCGGGAGACCGACTCACCCGCCACATCACCTGGACAGCCTCTCGTCTCGCCAGTACCGACGAGAACTGACCACGAATATCCGTCCATGCCCGCGTGCGCGCGGCCTCCTGGGGTCCTGTCGGGGATGATGGTCGGATGTCGTCGACGATTGTGGATGTGGCTGTTGTCGGGTTTCCGATCCGGTTGGGCCAGTTCTTGAAGTTGGCTGGGCTCGCCGAGCACGGGGCTGGCGCCCGGGAGTTGGTCGAGACCGACCAGGTGCTGGTGAACGGGGAGGTGGAGGGCAGGCGGGGAGCGCAACTCCAACCGGGTGATGTCGTCACCGTCGCGGGTCGGCGCATCCGTGCGGTTACGGCGTAGGCGAGCTGGCTGCCAGGAGCCAGGAGGCTTGCCATGCCAGGCGCGCTTGGGTGACACCCTCGCCGGGCGGAATGCGCAACTGCGACGGCAACGGACCACCGTGCAGCGCATGGAGCGAAACCGGAGATGTGAGCTAGCGCAAGCCGACGCTAGATGCGCCAAGCGACAGAAACACAGGCAGATCGAAGACGCCGATCTATGTTCCGCAGGTCAGGGGCTTGATTGTGGCGCGTCTGGGGGTCAAGGGATCGCAGGTTCAAATCCTGTCAGCCCGACCATCGCTGACCAGCGGATCTGTCCTCACGGACAGGTCCGCTGGCTGCGTTTGGGCCCTGTTGTGGTCGCAGTGTGGTCGCGTCAGGTCCGGTCGGCGTTGTCGAGGGCCTCGGTGATGGCGTCGACCGCTTGTTGGGCGGTGGGGAGGCGCAGCGCCGATAGACCCGGCCTCGTGTCGGACTTCTCATCACGCACTCCTCGACTCGGTTGGCAGGCCCGCCGCGGGCTGCCTGACATCGAGCGTGCGTTCGGTGCGACCACACCGCGACCACAACGACCATTCGCCCAGGTCACGCCCCGACCGCTTGTGTACAGCTACTTAGCGGGTCGCTAACTCGAAACACCGAGAGATCCGCTCGTTCGGTGCCTCGAATGCCGTTCGACGCATTTGTCCAGCAGGCTGCGACTGTTGGCTGGGCGTGAACGGCGCGCAACCGCCGATGAACGAGCCGGTGCTGCCGTTGTGGGTGCACGCTCGGGCGCTCGCCGAGGACAGGTCGTGGACCGAGTCGCTCGCGGCGGGCCTGCAGGACGCGGTCAAACGCCTGCTCACGAGGGCCGGACGCTGTCCTGTTCGGTAAGCGCGCCTTCGGGGCTCGATGGTCGGTATTTGTCGACGGGCTTGACGAGATCGCCGATCTCGACTCGGGAGCAGGTGATCGGTGCCTTCACCGCGCGCATGCGTCGCTCTGACCACTACCAGTGGAGCTGTGCTGTCGGACGATGATTTACGAGACCCGTCGCCTCGCTGCGCGGCCAGCCTGGGTGACTTTGAGTGGCGCGCGTGTGCCGGTACTCGGTGATCGGTATCGCTGCCGGCATGTCCGCCGCCAATGCGATCGGCACCGCCCCGCTCGCTGGCATCGCGGGCTGGTTGCCTTCGCGCCCGGCCCGCGCGAGTTCGGCTTCGCCCGCCTGGCGGCGGCCGAGTCCGCCCCGCCCGGACGGACCTCGGGTGGACCAGGTCGGGCCGTCGAGCTGATCGAGGCGTTCGCGGTGCAGTCGCCGGCCTGTGTCGACGCCTGGACGGTGGACCCGGAGATCCCCAACACCGCGTCGGCGCGATCGCGATCGGGCACCCGCTCGGCGCCTCGGGCGGCCGCGTCATCGGCACGCTGGTCAACGTCCTGCGCGAGCGCAACAAACGTCGGCTCGCAGTGCGGTGGCCAACGGCTCGTCGATCCACCCGGTGATCTGCGCTTCGCCCGCATCGGCGAACCAGGGCAACCGCTCGCGCCGGGCATCGAAGTGGTCGGAAGGGTTGGGCGTGCCTACCCTGGAACCGGGGTACCTACGCCGTGGATGACCTGGAGGTCCGGCGATGACACGAGACGATCAGACGGGCGTGCGGTCGGCCGCCGACGTGTTCCCCACCAAGCACTTGGCCGCGCCGCAGGTCCGGGTTCTGCCGGAGGCGCCGAGCTCGACGTGGCGAATCATCGGGCCGGGCATCATCGCCGCCGGGGTCGGGCTGGCCTCGGGGAGTTCATCCTCTACCCCTACATCGCCTCTCAGGTCGGTTTGGTGTTCGTGTGGGCGGCGCTGGTCGGCCTGGTGACGCAGTTCTTCCTCAACATGGAGATCGAGCGCTACACGCTGGCCACCGGCGAGACCGCGCTGACGGGGTTTAGCCGGTTCTGGCGGCACTGGGGCCTGGTGTTCGCCGTGATGACCTACTTCGCCAATCTGTGGCCAGGGTGGGCGACCAGTTCCGCGACGCTGCTCACCTACCTGTGGGGCGGTGACGTCACCTGGATCGCGATCGGCATGCTCGTCGCGATCGGGCTCATCCTGACGCTGGCCCCGGTGGTCTACACCGCGCTGGAGCGGGCAGAGATGCTCAAGGTCGCCGCGGTGCTCGTCCTGATCGTCATCGGCGCCGCGGTCGCGATCACCGCCGACGCGTGGCGCGACCTGCCGACGGTGATCACCGACGCGGGCATCCCGGTGCAGCAGCTCGGGTTCGCCCTGCTGCTCGGCGCGCTGGCCTTCGCCGGGGGTGGCGGGGGTCAGAACCTGGTGCAGAGCAACTGGATCCGGGACAAGCGCTACGGCATGGGTCAGTACGTGCCGCGCATTCAGAGCCCGGTGACCGGCAAACCCGAGGCCGCCCCCGGCACCGGGTTCATCTTCGAGCCGACCCAGGACAACCTCGCCCGCTGGAAGCGCTGGTGGCGCTTCGCCAACCGCGAGCAGGCGTACACGTTCGTGCTGATCTCCTTCCTGTCGATCGTGTTCACCTCGTTGCTGGCCTACTCCACCGTGTTCGGTCGCGACGACCTGCCCAACGACATCGGTTTCCTGCGCTTGGAGGGCGAACAGCTCAGCGCGAGCGTCGGCGGCTGGTTCGGCGCGCTGTTCTGGGCCATCGGCGCCTTCGCCCTCTTCGCCGCGGCGTTGGGCATCGTCGACTACACCAGCAGGTTGGCCGCCGACGTGCTCAAGACCAGCTACCTGCGGAGCCAGAACGAGAGCAAGCTCTACTTCGGACTGGTGTGGGGACTGGTCGGGATCGGCTGCTTCGTCCTGCTGGTCGGGTTCGACCAGCCGCTGGTGCTGATCGTGATCTCCGCGTCGGTCGGCGGGCTGATGATGTTCATCTACTCCGGGCTGCTCGTCCTGATCAACCGCAGGCTGCTGCCCAAGCAGATCCGGATCACCCGCGGCCGCATCGCCGTGCTCGGGTGGTCGATGGCCTTGTTCGGCACGCTGGCGGTCCTCACGATCGTCAGCCAGGCGGGCAAGCTGTTCTGACTCGCGGCATCAGGCTTGGTAGAAGGGCAGGATGGCGCGCGGTCGTGGAGGCAGCAGATTTTCCTGTTGGTGGTACCGATAGCGTCGTACATGACCTGCGGCCGGTACATCATCCACGCCCGCGGCCTACGGCTGATCTCGACCTACGTCGAGGAGAGCCTGAGCGACCGCGTCCTCGGCAGCCTGCTGTGGGAGAAATGGCGCGCGGACAACCTCGGCCGCTATCTCATCGGCCACTTCGGCGTCGCCCAACCCCACGGGCGTGGTGTTCCCGGGCGTCTCGGTACTTGCCATCGGCGGATTCGTGCTGTCGGCGCTCAACGCGTCCCTGGCAACCGGCAAGCCGTGGTATTCAGTCACCGCCGTCATCGCCGTACTGCTCGTCGACCTCGTCCTCACCGTGCTGATCGTCCAATCGCTCTGGACAGCCGGGAAGATGGGCTAAGACCAGGGCCTGCCCGGAATTACCGAGCAGGCCCTGGTCGTGTGGGTGTCAGAGGCGGACGTTGGACCAGGCGCGGCAGGTCCGGTACAGGATCTGCGGGTTGGACTCCGACCACTCACCGAGGCACAGGCGGCCTTCGACGATGATGTTGTCCGCGAACTGGGTCACGGTGGTGGTGTAGCCGGAACCTTCGGCACCGCCGTGGTTCCAGTAGTTCCAGGTGCGGCCGGTGTTGGGGTTGCGCAGCTGCAGCACCAGGGAGTGGTCGTCCCTCTCCTGGTCGTCCACATTGAGCCGGTTGCCGGAATCCCAGTAGCACGCCTGACCGATGTTGTTTCCGCCCGCCTGCTCCCACAGCCAGCGCTTGGTGTAGCCGCCGTCGGCGCAGTAGGGACCGCCGGTGGCCGCGGCGGGGAGGCGAGGGCGAGCGGGCTCAGGACGGTGGCCGCCGCGATCAGGGCCGCGGTGGTCTTACGCTTCAAGGTTGACCCCATGTCAACTCTCCTTTCGTCAACACGGATGAGAGCCGGGGCCCACGACCACCGTTCCGCACCAGGAGCTCGCGTAAGAGGCACGTAAGATTCCACGCCGCATCCGAAATGGACCGATCCACCGCCGGGTCTGCCCGCCTGCGAAACTCGTTGGCGAGCGACGCGGACTACTGCTGGTTTCCGGGTACCGTGCGAGAGACCGAGGAGGTGGTACCCGTGAACGTATCGACATGGGTGCTCTCCGGCGGGGACACGGTCGGGCGATAGGTCGTCCGGGAGCGCCGTTCACTCCCGAAAGGCACGGCCAATGAAATTCACTTCCGAACAGCGCCACGACGACGGCGTCCTCGAGCGCGAGTTCACCCTCGGCACGATCCCCGGCATCCTGTGGACGCCCGCCTCCGCCTCCACGCTGGTCCCGTTGATCCTGCTCGGCCACCCGGGCGGCCTGCGCAGGATGTGCCCTCGACTGGCAGCCCGAGCCCGCCACGCCGCAGCGGCAGGCTTCGCCGCGGCCACGATCGAATTCCCCGGCAGCGGCGACCGACCCCGTAACCCGGCCACCGAGCAGGCCGTCGCCGACCTGCACCGGGCGATCGAGGCGGCTTCCGCGGCCGCTAGCCGACCAGGGCCCGGCCGAATCGGAAGGCGGTGCCTGCGCGCGTTGTTGTTCTCACGATCAAACTCCACCCGTGAGGTGGGTCCGAGCTGATGCCGCGGACCCGGCGGGGGTGATCCGATGACCGGGGTCCGGGGTCACTTGTCCGGTGCTGTCCAACGAGAGCACTGAATCCGACCAGCACGCTCGACGGTCCAGCGTGCCCGGAATCCGACGGAAAGCGGAAGCGCCATTCCATGTGGAATGACCATTCGGGGACCGTTCAACGAGGTGAGATCACCACCGAAACTGGCCGCAAGAACGAGATCGAATTCCCGCGAGCGCCGCGCCCCAGGGCAGTGGCTCGATCCCCTTCGACCGCAGGAACTCCTCGGCACCCGCGGTGAACGCCGACGACCCGGCACCGTGAACCAACACTGCACCCGCCGATCAGTCGCGAACACATCAACGACGTCAAACACCCGAGTGGCCGCAGTCACGTTGTGTACCACCAAGGACCGTGTCGCGTCGACAGTGCGCCACGCGCTCCCGGGATTCTGCTGACGCTCGGCCTCCGATACGGCCACCAACCTACCTCGGCAGGCGCAGGCCTCGAGGGGCCCGAAGGGCATCACCCCCAGCGTCCGATCCACATGGCCGTCTTGTCGTCACTTTCCGCCCCCGTAGCCCGAATGGCGGATGCCGACCGGGGGCGCGACCTGATACTAAACACGGCACTGGGAGCGCTCCCAGTGCTCGGCGGAGACACCCGCGAGAGTCCACGTCGTCGATCAACGAAGATATGGCGGTACGCATGCGTCGCTTCTCTGAAGACGTCCCCGACCGGCACCGCCGGGCACCGCGAACCCCGGGTAAGGTCGGCCGGACCCGTGGCCAGACCGCCGTGTGGCGGGCATCCGCGGGCTTCGGCGCCTGCCTGACCCTGCTGGCGGCCGTGCTGGTCGCCCTCGGCGCGGGCAGCGCCTCCGCGCACGGCGCGGTCAGCGACCCACCGTCGCGTCACTACGGCTGCTACAACCGCTGGCCCAACGGTCCGTCGCAGCAGATGGCCACCGAAGACCCCATGTGCTACCAGGCGTGGCAGGCCGAGCCTGCCGCGATGTACAACTGGAACGGCCTCTTCCGCGAAGGCGTCGCGGGCAACCACCAGGCAGCCATCCCCGACGGGCAACTGTGCAGCGGCGGACTGACCTTCAACGGCCGCTACGCCGCGATGGACAAGCCCGGCGCCTGGGTCGCCCCGAACCGGCCCAGCCGGTTCACTCTCAACCTGAACGACACGTCCTCGCACGGTGCCGACTACATCCGCGTCTACGCCACCAAACAGGGCTTCGACCCGAAGACCCAGCCCCTGAAGTGGAGCGACCTGGAACTCGTCGGCCAGACCGGCAGGATCCCCACGGGCACTCGCACACCCGTCGAGATCAACGCCCCCGGCCGCACCGGCCACCACATCCTGTACACGGTCTGGCAGGCCAGCCATCTCGACCAGAGCTACTACGCGTGCAGCGACGTGAACTTCACCGACGGTGGCGACCCAACCATCACCACCACGACGACCACCACGACCACCACCACGACCGGCAACCCCCGGCGGGCTGCTCGGCCACCTTCCGAGTGATCTCGCAGTGGTCCGGCGGCTTCCAGGCCGAGGCGCGCGTGACCGCAGGCGCCACGGCAATCTCCGGCTGGACGGTGACCTGGACATTCACCAACGGTGAGCGGATCAACTCCTCCTGGAACGCGACCCTAACCACGAGCGGGTCCACACTCACCGCCCGCAACGCCGCCTACAACGGCGCCGTGGCCGCGGGCGCCAGCACCACCTTCGGTTTCGTCGCCTCCGGAACCGCAGGCACCCCGACCCTCACCTGCACCGCATCCTGATGCCACATCGGTCCGCCCGCTGCCTCAACGGCGGCAGGCGGACCGACGTGCTTTCAGCAGGCCGCACGGCTGAGGCGCTCCCACTTGGCGAGTTCAGCCCGTGCGCGCCCGCGTTGACGATGACTTACCGACGCCGAATCGAGCAGATTTCCGGGGGACGGGTGCGGTTGCGGGCGGGGACCCTCTACGCCGCGCTCGACCGGCTGACCTCCGATGGGTGGGTGGCCGTCGATCGGGAGGAGGTGGTCGAGGGCAGGCTCAGGCGGTACTACCGCCTGACCGACCTGGGGGCGGCCAGGCTGGCGGAGGAGGTCGAACGGGTGCGGGCTACTACCCGTGTCGCGGAAACACGTCTGCGGGCACGGCTCATCGGAGGGACGGCGTGAGCGAACTCGAGAAGCGGTATCGTCGGCTGCTGGGCCTCTACCCGCGGGACCATCGCGGACTGCACGGCGAGGAGATGCTCGGTGTGCTGATCGCCGACGCGGGTGACCTGCAGTTGCCGTTCGCGGGCTGGCAGTGGTTTACGGACAAGGCGGCTGGGTGCTGCTCAGCGCGGTCACGGCCTTCGCACTGTCCATGTCGGGCGGGCGTAAGGCCCGGGGTTGGCCCGCGATCGTCACCATGGCCGTGACAGTCCTGGTGATCGTGGGGCTCGGGGTGTTCGCCCTCGGGACGCGATCGCCGAGTACGCCGCGCTCGCCGTCCTGTTCGCCGGTGCGGTGCTGGCCGCGGGCATCAGGTCCGCCACCGGGTGGCGGGCCGCGCTGGTGCTCTCGGCGCCGGTCGCGACCGCGTTGCTCGCGCGGCTCGTGCAAGCCGTGCACGACGGGCCGATGAACGACACGGTCTCCACGCTGATCTTCTTCGGCGCACCGCTGGTGTTCCTGGTCGCCGCCACGCTCATGCGACCTGGCTCCCCGAGGATGGCGTCGCGGACGTGGCCCGTCAGGCCCTCGGGCAGAAGCTGAAGGGCATCGCGCGGATCCAGGGCAGGCTGGTGGGCGATACTGGGATGGAATCAGTCACCCCTAGCGTGTCAACGTAGATCATTTCGACCCTGTGACCTGCGGAGCCCGCCGAGCGCCCGAGGGCGTGACTTGGCGATCAGCCGGAAGAGGCTGGCCGTCAGCCAAGCGACTGACACCTCCCGCTCGGCGAGGAATGCTTCGACCTTGCCCACCGGTTCGTAGGACCGTCCGGGACGCCCCAGCCAACCCTGACCAAGGCTCTTGGCGGTTCGTGTTCCCCTCGCCCGAAGCCTCACTCCCACAGTCGAGAGAAGCCCTGATCAGGAACCGCGAGAGGATCCCTATCGACGTGACCAGACGGCGGCTGGATCTTGCTGCAAAGCCCCGGTACGGTTGGGAGCGCTCCCGGAACCTTTCCGCCCTGCTTTAGGAGCTGATGATGTCGCGACGGCGTAGTCGACCGCCCGCAATGCTCGCGGGATTGGTCGTTCTGGCCCTCTCCGCGTTCCTGTCGTCCTCGGTGTCGGCCGCAGGCGCACCCCGCACCAGCGCGGTGCCGCTCACTGAGCTGACCGTGGTATCCGAACAGGTGGCGTCCGGGTTGCGGCGTCCGGTCGCGATCACCGGTTTGCCGGACGGTCGGATGCTGATCGCCGAGAAGCACGGCACCGTCCGCGCCTACCACCCCAATACCGGTCTGGCCGCCGAGCCGGTGCTCGACCTGAGCGCTCGGATCGACTCGGTGGAGTGGGAGCGGGGCCTTCTCGGCATCACCCCCGCGCCGAACTTCGCGCGGACCGGGATCCTCTACGTGGCCTACACGAGCCTGCCCGCCGGGGCGCTGACCCTGGCGCGAGTGCCCATCAACGCTCCCGAGCGGCTGCAGGTCCTGCTCACCCAGGAGCACGCTGAATACAGCAACCACAACGGCGGTCAGGTGGCGTTCGGCCGCGACGGCTACCTGTACTGGTCTCTTGGCGACGGCGGCCACGCGGACGATCCGTTCAAGGCCGGGCAGAACCTCAGCACGCTGCTCGGCAAGATCGTGCGGATCGACGTCAACCGCGCCTGCGGATCCAAGCCCTACTGCGTGCCGTACAGCAACCCGTTCGTCAATCGGCCGGGCGCGCGGCCGGAGATCTGGGTCTACGGACTGCGCAACCCGTGGCGGTTCTCCATCGACCCGGTCGACGGCTCGCTGTGGATCGGTGACGTGGGTCAAGGGCTGCGCGAGGAGATCGACCACATCCGTCCGTGGCAGGGCGGGGCGAACCTCGGCTGGTCCTGCCGGGAGGGCACCCTGCTGTTCGACCCGCAGCAATGCCGGTCGGGCGGGCGATACACCGACCCTGTCTTCGAGTACGACCATTACAACGACAACTGCTCGGTGACCGGCGGCGTGGTGTACCGAGGCTTCCGGACTCCGGAGGCATGGGGAACCTACGTCGCGAGCGACTACTGCTCCACCCGTGCGTTCGCGGTGCGTCCCAAAGCCGATGGCGGTTACGAGTCCGCCACGATCGGCAACTTCCCCACGCAGCCGACCGCGATCGGCACCGACGTGCGCGGCGAGCTGTACGTGCTCAGCGATCTGCCCGGATGGCTGAGCCGGGTGCGGTTCGAGCGCGTCCAACCATCCGCAGGCAACTGATCGGCGGGCGAACGCCTGGGGACGGCCGCGGCCGTGCGGCCGTCCCCGGCTCACTCCGACCATGCCGGAGCACCCACGGCCGCTCCCTGGATATGGAGCGCCTCCCGTTGTGCGCTCCGATCTTTCATGCTCAGGCGGAGCGGGTGACCGCCGTTGACATGCATGGGTACTTCGCGCCTGGTCCAGTTGTGGACTCTGAGCCTGCGATGCCGGGCTATCCGGAGTAGGTGGTCAGCGGATTGGACGGACGGTGCCGGACGCGTCCGAGTCCTCGCGCGGTGTGGGTGATGCGTAAAGACGGTGCGCGGAAGGCGCGGGGTGGAGCAGGTGCGGCACCAGCCGGGTGCCCGAGGCGAGGTGATCGCCGGGTACGCGCGACGGACGAGGGCGCGTGCGTGGCGATCGTGTGTGCGACCGCCCCGGCGGCGCAGCTCATGGTTCTCCTGCTCGCATTCGGTGTCATCCGGCCTCGACAGTTATCTGACGGACCGTGCCGGGCAGGTTGATCGTCTCGGGTCCAATCCGGACTGTTCGTCGACGATCTGGCTGCCCTCCGGCGGCGCGGGAGCACTCCCCGGCGGGATCCGGGAGTCGCCGCCGGAGCCTCAACGACGCCCCTTCGGCTTTGCTCGATCGGAGGTATGGGAGCGCTCCCAAAACGGCTACCATACTGTCTGTCCCTTGGCGCAGAAGGAGCGAGACGTGCGGAAATGGGTGTCTATGGCGGTTCTCACCGCCCTGCTGTCGGCCGTCGCCCCGCTTGCTGCGTCAGCGTCAAGCCCCGGCGACCGACGGCCTGGCGCATGCGACCGGCCCGGCCTGCTGTTCTGTGAGGACTTCCAGCGCGTGCCCGTCGGTGCGGGAACCAGCCTGAGGTGGGGTGTCGACACCAGGAACGGTTCGCTGGCGGTCGAGCGCGACCGGCGCGGCGAGAAGGTGCTGCACGTGCGCGCCGAGCGCAACGGCCGGGCGTTCCTCAAGGTCGACGACTTCGCCGCGCCCGGAAACAGCTTCTACGGGCGGGTTCGGGTCAAGGTCGCCGTGTTTCCCACCGCGCCGGATTGGGCGCACTACACGTTGATCGAGGCTGTCGGCGAGGGTCCGGAGATCGTCCGGCCGCTGGGCGGCCAGTACGTGCCCACGCTGAACCAAACCCTGTGGGGAGTAGGCGCGGACGGCGGACCGACCGGCGACTGGACGAACTGGCGCGAGTCCGCCCCATCGGAGGCGGGCCGCTGGCAGTGCGTGGAATGGCGGATGGACGCTTCCGACAACAAGGTCGAACTCTGGTTCGACGGCGTGGCCAAGCCGGACCTGACCGTGTCCACCCGCACCCACGGCGGCAACCAGGTCGACTTCCTGTTTCCCCGGTTCACCACAGTGAAGGTCGGCTGGCAGTTGTACCAGCCGAACGAAGGCACCTACGACATCTGGTACGACGACATCGCGTTGAGCGCCGAGCGCATCGGCTGCTGAGCACGCATATCGGGAAGCGTTGCCACTCGCGCACTCAGCGGGGCAGCAGCCGTGCGCGGCGCCATCCGGCAACCGCACGCTAACAACCCTCTCGGCGGGGCAGGACATGAGGACTCGACGGAGTCGCCCTGCCCGCTCACCCTGTCGCGTCGGCTCGCTCCGACCGGGCGGCGCCGCCGAGGGCCTCGCGTTCGGAGAGGGCGCGGAGTTCGTCGAGCCCGGCTTGTTCGGCTCGGCGTTAGTTCTTCAGGTCGGCGAAGCGACGGGACTACCAGGAACACCAGGAACAGCACGGACCGGCCTCGCTCGAGCGGGGGACGACACTTGCTGACGAACTCGTCGCGTGGGAGACCGCGGCGCCGACGCCGGACACCGTCTACCTCAACGAGTGGTACCTGGGTCATCCGTCTTCGCCGTTGTCATCACCGCCGCTGCTGTCGTCGGACACCGATGGGCGGCAGGTGGTCGGCGCCGGGTCGTTTCCCGACCCCGGGCGAGGTGGTCGATCGCGGAGCGGTGCCGAGGTCCACGGCGACACCCACCGCCGTCAATCCGATCCGGATGACCCGAATCTGAGGCTTCTCCGCACTGTCGGATGGTGTCACCGGGCAGATATGAGCCAACCGCGAATGGCTGTTCTGGTGGTGGAAACCGTGAACGTCACCCGATGATTGATCCCGCCGAATGGCGTGCTCGGAGGCGAGCGGTTGTCCACTTCGGAGGAGTGGTGGCAGCGTGGAAATCGCTTTCCTGTGGTGGTTGTCACAACGCGACTTCGCGGGCGCGCCGTGCTCGTGGCAAGATGCGGGGCGTGGATGTGTCAGGCAGACACAATGTGAGGCTGCTCGGCGGGGGCAAGAGTCCGACGGTCGTGCTCGCGCACGGTTTCGGATGTGACCAGAACCTGTGGCGGTTGGTGGCGCCCGTGCTGGCCGAGCGGTTCCGAGTCGTGCTGTTTGACCACGTCGGGGCGGGCAAATCGGACGTATCGGCGTGGTCGGCGGAGCGGTACTCCACGCTGGACGCTTACGCTGACGACGTTTTGGCCCTCTGTGCCGCGCTCGACCTGCGCGATGTCGTCCTGGTGGGGCACTCGGTGTCGGCGATGATCGCGGTTCTCGCGGCGAACCGGGAGCCCGAGCGGTTCGCGAAGCTGGTGCTGTTGACTCCGTCGCCCCGGTACATCGACGACGACGGTTATCGCGGTGGGTTCAGCCGGGCCGATATCGACGAGTTGCTCGATTCCCTCGACGCGAACTACCTCGGCTGGTCCGCGGCGATGGCGCCGGTCATCATGGGCGTGCCCGACCGCCCGGAGCTTGGCGCTGAGCTGGAGGACAGCTTCTGCCGCACCGACCCCGCGATCGCGGCGGTGTTCGCCAGGGTCACCTTCCTGTCCGACAACCGCGCTGACCTGCCCGCTGTCAGCGTGCCCACGCTGGTGGTCCAGACCGCGCCGGACGCCATCGCGCCGCCCGAGGTGGGGCGGTACGTGCACGAGCACATCCCGGGCAGTCGCCTGGTGACCCTCGACGCCTCCGGGCACTGTCCCCAGCTGAGCGCCCCGGCGGCTACCGCGGAGGCGATCGCGGCGTTCGCGGGGACGTGATGGTCGAGGCCGACGACCACAACGAGACCGCGGACGAGTCGCTCGCGGGATTGCTGGAGGACGACGCCGAGGACCTCTACGAGCACGCGCCGTGCGGCTACCTGTCCACGCTGATGGACGGCACCGTCGCCAGGATCAACACCACCCTGCTCGAGTGGCTGGGCTACCGGCGCGACGAGGTCGTCGGGCGGCGCCGGTTCGCCGACCTGCTCAGCGTCGGCGGACGGATCTACTACGAGACGCACCTCGGGCCGACCCTGGCGATGCACGGCGAGGTCAACGGCATCGCCCTCGAACTGGTGACCGCGGACGGCGACCGCATCCCGGTGCTGGTGACCGCGGCGGTCAAGGTGTTCGACGACGGCGGCACCCGGCTGATCCGCACCACCGTCTTCGACGCCCGCGACCGCCGCGCGTACGAACAGGAACTGCTGCGCGCGCGCAAGCAGGCCGACCGTGAGCGCGACCGGGCGCGGACGCTCGCCACCACGCTCCAACGGACCCTCCTGCCGCCCACGCTGATGACGGTGCCCGGCGTGGACGCCGCCGCCTACTACCACCCCGCGTCCCCCGACGAGGTCGGCGGCGACTTCTACGACCTCTTCCCCTCGCGGACGGCACCTGGGGCTTCTTCCTCGGTGACGTCACCGGCAAGGGCGCCGTCGCCGCCGCGGTCACCTCGCTGACCCGGTACACCCTGCGCGCGGCCGCGGTCTACGACGCCGACCCCGTCGCCGTCCTGGAGAACCTGAACACGGTGCTGTTCCAGCAGTACGCCACCACCGACCACCGGTATTGCACCGTCATCTACGGCTGCCTCACCCCCGACGACACCGGGTGCGACATCACCCTGGCCAGCGGGGGCACCCGCCCGCGATCGTCCTGCGCGCCGACGGCACCACGCAGGTGCTGGGCACCCCGGCGGCATGCTGGTCGGCGCGTTCCCGCAGGCGACCTTCACGAAAGCCACCACCCGCCTGCACCCCGGCGACACCCTCCTCCTGCACACCGACGGCCTCACCGAGGCCCGCACGGGCCGCACCCGCTACGGCGAGGACAACCTCCTCGAGTTCCTCACCGCCGCCGCACCGTGCGCGGCGGACGAGCTGATCGACGCCTTGGCCGCGTTGCTCGACGATTTCGGGGACGGGGTCGACGACGACACCGCCCTGCTCGCCCTCGGCGTTCCCGGCTTCACGCCCGCGAACTCATAGCCCCGCCGCGAACGACTCGACGCGCCGGGTCCGTGATGGCCGCGATGACGCACGCCATCTCGGTCACCGTCGTTCCGAACAAGTCGACGACCGCGGTCGAGCACGCGGCTGGCCGATGGTGACCACGACACCGCCGAGGAGGAAGGCGACCAGGAAGAGACGGGCGGAAACGAGCAGGAATCGCGTCGACGGCCATGAGGACGCCGAGCAGCAGGGTGGGCAGCAGGTAATAGGTGACGACGGGCAGGAAGGATGGCGGCGAACGCGACGTGGGGCGGGATCCCCGCGGAGAGAGGGCGGCGAAGGCGGCGTCTGCCGGACCGACAGCCGAATCCGGCCGCGCCATCAGTCTCCCGCCGTTCCTCACACGCTGCGGGTGGCGGAAGTGTTGTCGTAGCGGGACCTTGCGGCCTCGATCTCGTCCTCGTGCGCCAGCACCCACTGTCCCAAGGGGACGACCAGGTCGAGGAGGGAGCGGCCGAGGTCGGTCGCCGCGTACTCCACGCCTGCGGCTCTGCCTGGGCGGACGTGCCTGGTGACCAGGCCGTCGCGTTCGAGGTTGCGGAGGGTGCGGGTGAGGATGCGGCGGCTCAGGTCGTGGACGGCGCGGTCTAGTTCGTTGAAGCCGTAGGGGTGGTCGGCGAGCAGGGTGAGCAGGAGCAGGCTCCACTTGTCGCCGACTCGGGCCAGGAGGTCGGAGACCGGGCAGGCGGTGCGGGCGGCCGTGGTGACCGGCACCGGTACCAGTGACATGGATGTGCCTTCTTTCGCGTGGTCGTGGTGCGCTCCAGACTCCAGGGTATGGCGAACGTGGTGATCACCGGTGGTACGAACGGGATTGGGAAGAGCTTGGCGGTGCGACTCGCGCGAGAGGGGCACCGGGTGGTGGTGGTCGGGCGGTCGGCCGTGGCGCCTGCGGGGGTGGAGTTGGTCCGGGGCGATCTGGGCACGGTGGCGGGTACGGCCGCGGTGGGCGATGAGGTGGCGGCGCGGTTTGACGTGGTGGACCGGCTGGTGTTGGGCGCGGGCACGTTCAACCGGCGGCGGGTGGTGACGGCGGACGGGTTGGAGCACACGTTCGCGTTGCACGCGGTGAGTCGGTTCGGGCTGGTGGAGCGGCTGCTGCCGCTGCTGGAGCGGTCTTCGTCGCCGGTGGTGGTGAGCATGTGCGGGGTCGGTGGGCTGCGCGGGCCCGGTATCCAGTGGGACGACATGGCGTTGGCCCGGCGGTACCGGGCGTTCCTCGCGGTCAGCCAGGCGGCGCGGGCCACCGAGTTGATCGGCGTCGGGTTTGCGGGCCGGCACCCGGACAGCGCGGTGCGGTATGTGCTGCACAACCCGATGTTCGTGGACAGCGGGCTCGGGGCGCACGTGGGTGGGGTGCGGGGGAGGGCGCTGGACCTGGTGGCGAAGCTGTTCGCGAAGTCCGTGGGGAGGGCGGCGGACCAGGTCCACCGGTTCTTGATGGATCCGCCCGCCGCGCCGGTCACCGCGTCGCGGGCGGGCAAGCCGATCGCCCTGGGGGCGGAGCTCGACCAGGCGGCGGACCGGCTCTACGCAGTGCTGGACACCATCACGGCCCGATGCGCTCCGGCTGACTAGGGGTGAGCAGCGCGTGCCGCGGAGGGCCAGCAGCCGCGGAGCGGGGCCAAGCCGGTAGCGGTCAGGTCGTGTGCGGGAGACGGGTGTCATTCCACGTCCAGCGGGGTTCGCTCGTTGACTGGATCGATGGCGGGTGGGGTCACAGCCCAGCCACAGCCGCGCCACAGCAGGCTTCCGGTGCACTCGGGCCGTAACCGTTCGAACACCGGGAGACCCGATGCGTCGACTCATCATCGCCATCACGGGGCTGGCCACGCTGGCCGCCGCCGTGTTCACCGCGCCCGCCGCGACCGCTGCTGCCCAGGACCTGGAAACCTCGGTGTACTCCGGGATCGTCGCACCCGGGGCACCCAGCACCGCTGGTGGAACAACGCCAACCCGCTGAGCGTGTCCTACACCGTGGGGCTCTCGCCGCGGGGCGCCAGCATCTCGGCGTCGTGCCAGTTCGAGGTGGTCAGCGAGTGGTACCAGCAGAACCTCGGCGGGGAGCGCGAGTACCACTACATCATCAAGAACGTCGGCACGATCTCCTGCGGGACCGACATCCACCTGTACTCGCTGGACGACATCGCGGGGTTCTGGAACACCGGCGCGCTCAGCCCGGGGCAGACCACCAGCAAGCACTGGAACAACGCGAACCCGCACAACCTCGCGTACGTGCCGGGCCTGTCGCCCAACGGGGCCACCACCAGCGGGCCGTGCAAGATGGAGATCACCCGCACGTGGTACGTGGAGCAGCCCGGCGGGGAACGCGAGTTCTGGTTCGACGTGAAGAACACCGGCACCGTCGCGTGCGTCGCCGACGTCCTGCTCGGCTCGCGGAGCACGGTGACCATGTTCGGCACCGGCACCAAGGTCCCGGGGCAGTCCACCACCGTGCCGCACAACAACGCCAACCCGCTCGCGGCCGCCTACGTGGTCGGCTTCGCCCCCGACGGGGCGACGCTGACCACGCCGTGCAAGTTCCAGCTGACCCGCTCGTGGTACCTGCAGCGGATCAACGCGGACGGGTCGGTCGAACGCGAGTTCCACCAGACCTACCAGAACATCGGCAGCATCACCTGCTCCGCGGTGCGATTGCTCGCCACGGCGTGATCCGACGGGCGGCGTTCCCTCCTGGGGCGCCGCCCGCCTTGCGAGGCCAGTGGGTCGGATCTCCGGCTTGACGTGGTCGCGTCCGGGAGCGAGGTCAGGGTCCGGACCAAGGAGGGCGCTCCGGGCGTTTCGCTTCGCGCCAGTCGCGGGGTGTCATCCCGTAGGCCTCGCGGAACGCTCTGCTGAAGTGCGCGGAGTTGGCGAAGCCCCATTGGCGGGCGATGGAGGCGATCGTGCGGTGGCGGGCTTGTGGCTGGGCCAGTTCGTGCCGGCACTTCTCCAACCGCTGGATCCGCAGCCAGTCGCCCAGGACCACGCCCGACCTCGCGAGGACCGCGTAGAGGTGGCGGACCGAGATGTGGTGCGCGGCGGCGACTTTGGCCGGGGTGAGGTCGTGGTCGCCGAGGTGGGTGCGGAGGTACTCGAACAGGCGCAGCTCCAACGTCGACTGCATGGACTCCTTGCTCTGCGTGGCGTCGGCCATGCTGTGCAGGAGCGTTGCTCGGACCAGGTCGATGGTGGGTTGGGCCAGCGTGTCGGCGACCGCTCTGGCTCGGAGTTCCGGGCTTTCGGCGAGCCGGCGCAGGTATCCGGCGGTCAGTTCGGCCACGGCGTCGCCTGCCCCCAGGCGGCGTGCGGACACCTCGCGCAGCGCATGGGCAGGCAACGCCAGTTCCGCCAGGGGAAAGCGGAAGAAGTGCGCGTCCAGCCCGTGGTCGAACATCAAGGTGTAGGGGTTCGTGGTGGTGTAGACGGCGAACTCGCCCGTACGCAGGCGGGTGTGGCGGCCGTGCTGCGCCATCCCCGACTCGCCTGAGCGCTGCAGGGTGAGGAACAGGTGGGGTTCTGAATCATCGCGCGCGAGTCTGGGGCTGCGGGTGACGGTGGTGGCCATCGCGCCGACGGTGAGCACCTGGACGGGGCCCGCGGCGGACAGGGTGAGCTCGACCTTGACCTCGCGCGGGTCGGCGGGCAGGTCGATGTCGACCCGCACCACCTGGCTCCCGACGGCCTCGCGGACGGCGTTGGCCCGTTCAGCGGGCGGCGCGGTGGCGGAGTTCCACACTGTCGTCATGGCGCCCCCTCACGGCTATGACCGCCATCATCGATGGGCGGGGCGCGTCCCACAAGCCACCGTGCGCGGAGTGCACGCCCAGCACAAACCCGTGCCTGCTGAGCACACCCGACGACAGGTGGGCCGGACACCTGGGACAGGGGCGACCCGGGTGGCCGTCACGGGTCAACGGATGTGCACGCGGAGTCAATCCAGTCGCCCCTCAGCCGGTCATGATCTCGTCGACCCAGGCGCCCCGCAGCCGAGCGTGCGCCGATCCGAAGGGGGTCTCATGACCGAACCCGTTCTCGAACCGGAAGCCCTCGCGTTCGCGGAAGCCACGGCGGCGCCGCCCTACCTGTTCGATCTCGGTCCGGAGGAGGGCCGCAAGGTCGTCGACTCCGTGCAGGAGCCGGAGATCGAGGTGCCGGGCACGGACCGCGAGGTGCTCGCGGTGGCCGGTTCGCCGCCGCTGACCGTGTTCCGGCCAGCGGGGTTGCCGGGCCGTTGCCGGTCATCGTGTACATCCACGGCGCGGGGTGGGTGTTCGGCAACGACCACACGCACGGTCGGTTGGCCCGCGAGCTGGCGAAGGGCGTCGGCGCCGCGGTGGTGTTCCCCAACTACGACTTGTCGCCGGAAGCCCGGTACCCGGCCGCGATCGAGCAGAACCTCGCCGCCGTCCGCTGGGTGGCCGAACACGGCGCGGAGCACGGTCTGGACGCCTCCCGCATGGCGGTGGCCGGTGACTCGGTGGGCGGCAACATGGCCATCGCGCTCACGCTGATGGTCAGGGGCGACGACACGATCGACCTCGCCGCGCAGGTCCTGTTCTACCCGGTCACCGACGCCCGCTTCGACACCGGGTCGTACCACCAGTTCGCCGAAGGGTACTTCCTGCGCCGCGACGCGATGCAGTGGTTCTGGGACCAGTACACCACCGACCCGGCCCAGCGCGCCGAGATCACCGCGTCCCCGTTGCGGGCCGAGGCGCACGACCTCGCCGGTCTCCCGCCTGCCCTGGTGATCACCGCCGAGGCGGACGTGCTGCGCGACGAAGGGGAGGCCTACGCCGAGAAGCTGCGGCAGGCCGGTGTCCCGGTCACCGCCGTCCGCTACCTGGGCATCATCCACGACTTCGTGATGCTCAACGCCCTCCGTGGCACGCACGCCGCCGAGGCCGCCATCGGGCAGGCCATCGGCTTCCTGCGCGACGCTCTCACCCACGACCGACCGTAAGGGACCCCCATGCTCTCCGAACGTGACCTCCAGCAGATCGACCGGGCCAACGCCGGTGGGGCCATCCCGGCCGTCTTCGTCCACGGGTTGTGGCTGTTGCCCAGCAGCTGGGATCGATGGGCCGCGGTGTTCGCCGAGGCCGGTTTCGCCCCCGTGCTGCCGGGCTGGCCCGACGACCCGGAGACGGTCGCCGAGGCCAACGAGCACCCGGAGGCGCTCGCGGGCAAGACCGTCGGGCAGGTCGCCGACCACTTCGCGGCCGTGATCGGCGAGCTGACCCGCAAGCCCGTCGTCATCGGCCACTCGTTCGGCGGGCTGCTGGCGCAGATCCTGGCGGGCCGCGGCCTCTCCTGCGCGACCGTCGCGATCGACCCGGCTCCCTTCCAGGGCGTGCTGCCCCTGCCGATCTCGTCGTTGCGGTCCGCCGCGCCGGTGCTCACCAATCCCGCGAACTACCACCGCGCCGTACCGCTGACCTTCGACCAGTTCCGGTACTCCTTCGCGAACGCCGTCACCGAGGTCGAAGCCAAGCAGCTCTACGAGGAGTTCTGCGTTCCCGCGCCCGGCGCCCCGCTGTTCCAGGCCGCCATCGCGAACCTCAACCCCTGGAGCGAGACCAAGGTCGACACCGGGAACCCGGACCGGGGCCCGCTGCTGCTCATCTCCGGCGAGAAGGACCACACCGTCCCCTGGGCCCTGACCAACGCCGCCTACAAGAAGCAGGCCCACAACCCGGCGGTCACCGAGATCATCGAGATACCGGGACGCGGTCACGCGCTGACCATCGATTCGGGCTGGCGCGAGGTGTGCGACACCGCCCTCGGCTTCGTGAAGCGGTTCGTCTGAGGTCGGCTCGCCGCTTGCCGACGCGCATTCAGGGAAGTTCCGCCGGGTCGTGGGTGAACCAGTCGAACCAGGCGGTTCCCTCGGTGGCGTACATGCCGATCACGCGGCCGGTGAAGCCGGTGGCCACCTCGGTGGACAGGTACCTGCCGTCGAGTTCGGCGATCACCTCGCCCTCCACGTGGAAGGCGACGTAGTCGGGCGGGCACTCGTGCAGGCCCGTCGGCTCCGCGGGGTCGGCTGGGCGCAGTCGGGAGGCGCTGGTGGTGATGGCCAGGGTCAGCGGGCCGGGTGGTGCGGGACGGGTGGCCACCACCTGCCGCAGCGGGCCGATGCGCGCGATGACGCTGACCCGGCCGTCGGCGACCTCGAGGTCGTAGTGGTGCGCCTCGTCCAGGCGCACCGACAGCCCCGCCCGCGCGGCGCCCGGGTCCATCCGGGCGGTCGTGCGGGACTCGGGGAACTGTTGGCGCTTGCCGAGGAAGGTCGCGCCCGGGTGGTCGAGCGAGGACCCGCTGGCGTGCAGGGTCAGCCAGCCGGGGCGCTCCGCGGTCGACCACGACCCGTCGGGGCGGGTGCGGGGAGATCCAGCGCGGGTCGAGGGTGTCGGCGTCGAAGTCGTCGCGGTTCGGGGCGGGTTGCACCGGGCGGGCGGGACCGGGCGCGCGTTCGCGCAGGTTGACGGTGCCCACCTGCGGCCAGCCGTCGACCCAGCGCACGGGGGCGAGGAAGGTCTCCCGGCCCAGCACGTGGAAACCGGGGCTGTAGCCGCGCGGGCGGGTCGCCAGCAGCACCATCCACCACTGCCCGTCCGGGGTGGTGACCAGGTCGGCGTGGCCGGTGCTCTGGATCGGGTGGTCGGTGCCGCGGTGGGTCAGGATCGGGTTCGCGGGACCGGGCTCCCACGGGCGCGGGGAGCGGGCGCGCGCGACGGCGACGGTGTGGCCGCGCTCGGTGCCCCCTTCGGCGATCAGCAGGTACCACCATTCGCCCACCCGGTACAGGTGCGGTGCTTCCGGCCACTGCAGGCCGGTCCCGGGCCAGGCGGGCAGCGGGCCTTCCAGCACCTTCCCGGCGACCGGGTCGATGCGGGAGATCTGGACGCCGTGGACGGCGCTCCAGCAGGAGCCGTCCTCGTCCCACGCCAGGTCGGGGTCGATGCCGGGCAGGTCGATCCACACCGGGTCGGACCACGGGCCTTCCGGGCGCTCGGCGGTGACGATGAAGTTGCCGCCGCCGTCGACGTTGGTGGTGATCATCCAGAAGCGGCCGTCGTGGTGGCGGATCGTGGGCGCGTAGATGCCGCCGGACGCGGGCGAGTCCGCGGGCAGCGGGAGCTGCGACGGCCGGTCGAGCACGTTGCCGATCTGGCGCCAGTGCACCAAGTCGCGGCTGTGGAAGATCGGGACGCCGGGGAAGTACTCGAAGCTGCTGCACACCAGGTAGTAGTCCTCGCCGACCCGGCAGACGCTGGGGTCGGGGTGGACGCCGGGGATGACCGGGTTGTCGAAGGACCAGGCGGTTTCCTCGGGCACGGTGGCTCCGTTTCTCGGATGGGGTCAGCCCTTGAAAGCGCCGTCGAGGATGCCTGCGACCATGCGCCTGCCGACGACGACGAACAGGGCTACCAGGGGGACGGTGGCCAGGAACGACCCGGACATGGCCAGGCCGAGATCGATGTCGTAGCTGTTCTGGAGCGCTTTGATCGCGATCTGCGCGGTGTAGCGCTCGGGGGACTTGAGCACGATGAACGGCCAGAGGAAGTCGTTCCACGCGGTCACGAACCCGAACAGCCCGAGCACGAGCGCGGCCGGGCGCACGATCGGGAACGCGATGCGCCAGAAGATCTGCCAGGTGCTCGCCCCGTCGATCCTGGCCGCCTGCATCAGCTCGTCGTCGATGGTGGCGCTGATGTGCTGGCGCATCCAGAAGATGCCGAACGCGCTGGCGAGGCCGGGGACGACCAGCGCCTGCAGGGTGTCCACCCAGCCCAGCCAGGACACGATCATGTACTGCGGGATCACCGACAGCTGCGTGGGCACGGTCATGGTGAGCAGGACGACCAGGAACAGGGCGTTCCGGCCGCGGAAGGTCAGCTTGGCGAAGGCGAAGCCCGCCAGCGCGCACAGCACCGCTTGGCCCGCGCCGATGGCGGTGGCCACGAAGGCGCTGTTGAGCAGCGACTGCACGAACGGCACGGTGTCGAGCACCAGGCCCGCGAGGTGGAAGAAGTTGTCGCCCGGCACCACTTCCGGCGGCATCCGGGTGGCGGTCGCGGTGTCCGTCGTGGCGACGATGAACATCCAGTACAGCGGGAACAGGCACGCGACGGCGGCGAGGACGAGCAGCGCGTAGGTCCACCAGCGGACCCGGTCGATGCGGCGGCGCGTCCTCATCGGTCCGTCCTGATCCGCGCGGACAGCAGGTAGTTGACGAGCGCGATGACCACGACCATGGCGAAGAGGGCGACGCCGATCGCCGAGCCGTAGCCGAACTCGAACTGCCCGAAGCCCTGCTCGTAGAGGAACAGCGTGAGCGTCTGGCACTGCCGCACCGCCCCGCACGTCAGCGGCGCGCCGGTGGCGATCAGCAGCGGCTCGGTGAAGATCTGCAGGCCGCCGATGGTCGAGGTGACCACGGTGAAGATGATCACCGGTCGCAGCGCGGGGACGGTGATGTGGCGGAAGCGCTGCCACGGCCCGGCCCCGTCGATGGCCGCCGCCTCGAACACCGACCGCGGCACCGCTTGCAGCGACGCGAGGTAGAGCAGCGTGGTGTACCCGAACCAGCGCCAGGTCACCATCGTGGCGATGAGGAGGTGGCTGCCCCACGTCGACTGCACGAAGTCGACCGGCTCCACGCCGACCAACCCGAGCAGCCAGTTGAGCAGGCCGTAGTCGCGGTCGAACAGCTGCGCGAACACGATCGCGGTGGCCGCGACCGAGGTGACGTACGGGACGAGCATGGTCATGCGGAAGAACAGCGCGAACCGCAGCCGTGCGTGGTTGAGCACGTGCGCCAGCCCGAGCGCCAGCAGCAGCTGCGGGATCGTCGACAGCGCCCAGATGCTCACGGTGTTGCCCGCCGCGTTCCAGAAGCGGGGGTCGGCGACCATGCGGGTGAAGTTGTCGACGCCGATGAACTCCCGCTCGCCGATCGGGTTCCAGTCGAACAGTGCGACGTAGAAGGTGAAGGCGAACGGGATCAGCCCGAACACGGTGAAGAGGACGAAGAACGGCGCGATGTAGGCGTAGGGCGCCATGCGCTCGCCGAGCCGCCGGGTCACCCAGGGGTGTCCGACGGCGCGGCGGGGCGCACCGGGGTCAGCACGGCGGCCACGGCTCACCCGCCGATGGCGGTCTTGATGTTGCGTAGCGCGTCGTCCCAGGCGGTGTCCGGGTCGCCGCCCGCCTGCTCGACGTTGCTGATGGCGTTCAGGAACTCCTGCCCGATGGTGGAGCTGTCCGGGCCGATGTGGAACGGCTTGAGGTCCAGCAGGGAGTCGGTGTAGATCTTGCCGGTGGGCGCGTTGGCGAAGAACGGGTCCTGGGCCTCGGCCAGGCGCTTGTCGGCGTACACCGACGGCGTGGACGGCAGCGCGCCGGACCGGGTGAAGTGCTCCAGCTGCCCTTGTGGCGACTGCATCTCCTTGATGTAGTCCCACGCCGCCTGCGGGTTCTGCGCCCGCTTGGGGATGGCGAGGTAGCTGCCGCCCCAGTTGCCGGAGCCGCCCGGGATGCGGGCGATGTCCCACTTGCCCTTGGTGTCGGGGGCGTTGCTGCGGATGGTGTTGAGCATCCACGACGGGGCGGCCACCGCGGCGAAGTCGCCCTGGGCCATGCCCGCGCTCCAGGCGTTCTCGAACGACGTCTTCCCGGCCGTGATGCCGGAGGTCGCCGCCTTGATGCCGAGGTCGAACGCCGACCTGACCGCCGGGTTGGTGTCGTAGACCGGTTCGCGGTTGTCGTCGTAGTACTTCTGGGCGCCCTGGTTGACCGCCTGGTAGAAGACGCTGGTCGCGGCGTTGTCGATGAACGCCTTGCCGGTGGCCTTCTTGTAGCGCTTGCCCGTCTCGATGAAGGCGTCCCACGTCGGCCACAGCGCGCTGACCTCGTCGCGGTCGGTCGGCAGGCCGCGGCGGCGAACAGGTCGGTGCGGTAGGCGATCGCCATGCCGCCGACGTCGGTCGGGATGCCGAGGACCTCGCCGTCCTTGGCGATGCTCTGCGCCATCACCCAGTCGAGGTAGTCGCCGGTGACCGCGTCCGCGCCCAGGGTGCGCAGGTCGACGAAGTTCTGCGGCTGCTGCACGAACTTTGGCAGGTCGTCGCCCTGGATCAGCACGAGGTCGGGCACCTTGCCGCCCGCCAGCGCCGCGGTCAGCGCCTGGGCGGTCTCCACGGTCGTGCCCACCTCGGTCAGCTTGACCTCGACGTCCGGGTGGGCCTTCCGGTAGGCGTCCACCGACGCCTTCTGGTTGATCCCGCTGAACGACCAGAACTCGAACGTCTTGCCGTCGCCGCCCCCGCCCCCGCCGGTACCGGGCGAACAGGCTGCGGCGAGGACCGCGACGGCGCACAACAAGGGTAAACGGAGTCTCATGGCGCGTTCCTCCATGCAGGGCGGGATTAGCGGCACGACCACTGCGGCCACGACTGCGGCCGACGATTCTCGATAACGAAACTTTTAGGCCGTTCACCGATTGTTAGCGCCAACACGCTAAGGGCAGAGTCGGGCAGCGTCAAGTAGACGGTGCAGGCTTCAGGCATGTGAACGTGCACATCGCTGGTTGACGCCCCCGTCGCCGCTCCGTAATGTCGGCTTATGTTCAGCTAGCGAAGTCGGAAATTTCGAAAACAATCGGGGGACGCCGAATGCCCCGCTGCGACCAGGTCCGCTCGATCGTCGTCGACGACGGCACCGAGATCGCCTACCACCGCTGGGAGCCCGCCCCCGCGCGGTCGCGCACCCCGTGCCCGTGGTGCTGCACCACGGGTTCTCGGTCAACTCGGTGGTCGAATGGGCCGACTCGGGCGTGGTGGCGGCCCTCACCGCGGACGGGCGAATCGTCGTCGCGGTGGACGCGCGCGGGCACGGTCGGTCCGGCACGTCCCCCGACCCCGGGCGCTACGGCGAACGCCGCATGGCCCGCGACCTGCGGGCCGTCATCGCCGCGCTCGACGTCCCGCGGGTGGACCTCGTCGGCTACTCGATGGGCGCCGTCGTCGCGCTGCTCGCCGCCGCCGGGGAGCTGGCCGTCCGCAGGCTCGTGGTCGGCGGTGTGGGAGCGGGCGTGGTCGAAGTCGGTGGCGTCGACACGCGCGTGCTGCCCAACGGCGCCTTGGCCGACGCCCTGCTCGCCGACGACCCGGTCGGACTGCCACCGGAGATCGCGGGCCTGCGCGGCTGCGCGCTCGCGGTGGGCGCGGACCTCCCTCGCTCGCCGCGCAAGCACGATCCGCGCACCAGGACGGGGTCGACCTGACCGCGATCACCGCGCCCGCGCTCGTCATCGCGGGTGACCGGGACGTGCTCGCGGCCCGGCCCCAGGTCCTCGCCGACGCCATCCCCGGCGCCGGCCTCCGCGTCATCGGGGGAGACCACGGGACGACTCTGCCCAGCGCGGAGTTCCGCGACGCGCTCGTCACGTTCCTGCGGGGCTGACGGCGCACCAGGACCGCATTGGCCCGACCGTCACCAGGGTGTGCCGCCCAGGCTGCCCGGTCCGCTGTCGACCACGATCAGCTTGTCGAGGGGGTAAGCGTCCAGGTCGGGGTTCAGCCACGACTCGCCCGGTCGAGCGCGGTGGAACCTGAACGTCCCGTTCGTGCTGTTCGCGCTGACGATGCATCGCACCGCGACAGGTTCCGGCAGCGCGCGCACAAGCCGGACGACCTCCAACGCGAACCCCAACCCGTGGCGCAGCACCACGACCTGGTCGGCCTCGCTGATCACCGGCTCGCCGTCGTCCAGCGATCCGACCTGGACGGGTACCACGTCTTCGAGGTGGATGCTGCTCGTGGCGCACTCCCAGCCGGTCAGGTCGGGTTCGCCCGCGCGGGGACCCTGTGCCTGGCCGGCGAAGGCCAAGGCAGCACCGTGCCGGACAACGCCTCCGGCCACCAACGTCCGCAACCCGGGCGCCAACTCCGACGCAGGCACCGCGTTCCGCAGACCCGCCTGCCCGAGCGCTCCGACCGCCAGCTCGTTCATCCGAATGTTCAGCACAGCGCGAAGCGTGTCAGCACCGCACGGTCCGACGCACGCGAAAACCGGCACCCGCTCGATCTCTACCCGATATTCGCAACAGGGCTGGCGGTGCGTGTCAACGGTGTCCTTGGCAGGAATACGACAGGTGCGCAGTCAATCCCCCAGACGATGCCTGACCAGCAAAGATCCGGGAAATGGGTCCTTTCGGCAGACGTTGACGCCGCAGTGCGGGTGCCGCAAACTCGGATCTCCCGAGCCATCTCGCGGCTGACCGCTGCAGTCGCGAGTTCGACGTGGACGGTCACTTAGGACTGTCCACGTGGCTTCGTGGCGCGCGTATCCCCATCATTTCCGCGCGAGAAGGCAGGATTTCCACGGGACAGGAGAGACGAGTCCAATGCCTTGGCGAACCAGATCCGCGGTGAGCGCCTTATCGCTGGCCGCCGCGAGTGTCGTGGCGGTGTCGACGGGCCCCGCCGCGCCCACGCGGCGGCGGCCGTCGATCCCACCCAGTTCCAGCAGGTCGAGCTCGCCCGCGGGGTCGCCGAGATGGGCGAGCCGATGTCGATGGCGGTGCTGCCGGACAACTCCGTGCTGCACACCGCGCGGGACGGCACGGTGCGCCGGACCACCAACGCGGGGACCACGAGCGTCATCGGGCGGCTGGGGGTCTACACCCACGACGAGGAAGGCCTGCAGGGCGTGGGGGTGGACCCGGGCTTCGCCACCAACCGGCACGTCTACCTGTTCTACGCCCCGCCCCTCTCGACGCCCGCCGGGGACGCCCCGGCGACCGGGACGGCGACCACCTGGGCGACGTGGCGCGGGGTCAACCGGCTCTCCCGGTTCACCCTCAACGCCGACTTCACCCTCAACGCGACCAGCGAGCGCGTGGTCATCGAGGTGCCCGCTGACCGGGGCATCTGCTGCCACGTCGGCGGCGACATCGACTTCGACGCCGCGGGCAACCTGTACCTGAGCACCGGCGACGACACCAACCCGTTCCAGTCGAACGGCTACTCGCCGCTCGACGAGCGCGCGGACCGCAACCCGGCGTTCGACGCGCAGCGCACGGCGGCCAACACGAACGACCTGCGCGGCAAGGTGCTGCGCATCAAGGTCAACGCGGACGGCTCCTACTCGATCCCGACCGGAAACATGTTCGCCCCCGGCACGCCGAACACCCGTCCGGAGATCTACGCGATGGGGTTCCGCAACCCGTTCCGGATGAGCGTGGACAAGGCCACGGGCACCGTCTACCTCGGGGACTACGGCCCCGACGCGGGCGTCACCGATCCCAACCGCGGCCCCTCCGGCCAGGTCGAGTTCGCCCGGATCACCGCCCCGGGCAACCACGGCTGGCCCTACTGCACCGGCACCAACACCAGCACCGAGACCTACAACGAGTGGAACTTCGCCACCAACGCGACCGGGCCCAAGTTCGCCTGCGCGACCGGACCGACCAACAACTCCTTCCGCAACACCGGGCAGACCACGCTCCCGGCGGCGAAGTCGAGCTGGATCCGGTACGGCGGCGACGCGGGCACACCGCCCGCGTTCGGCACGGGCTCCGAGTCGCCGATGGCGGGCCCGGTCTACCGGTACAACGCCGCGTCCACCTCGGCGGTCAAGTTCCCGCAGTCCCTCGACGGGCACTTCTTCGCCATGGAGTACGGCAGGCGCTGGATCAAGGACATCACGGTCAACGCCGACGGCTCGCCCGGCGCGATCGAGAACTTCCCGTGGTCGGGCACCCAGCCGATGGACGCCGCATTCGGCGCGGACGGCGCGCTGTACGTGCTGGACTACGGCACCGGCTACTTCAACGGTGACGCCAACTCCGCGCTCTACCGCATCGAGTACATCGGCAACCTCAACCGCGCGCCGATCGCCAAAGCGTCGGCCGACCGCACCTCCGGACTCTCGCCGCTGACGGTCGCCTTCTCCTCCGCGGGCTCGTCGGACCCCGAGGGCACGGCCCTGACCTACCGCTGGGACTTCGGCGACGGCACCACCAGCACCGCGGCCAACCCGGCGCACACCTACACCAGGAACGGGACCTTCACCGCCACCCTCACCGTGACCGACGCGGGCGGGCAGACCGGCAACACCAGCCTCCCCATCACCGTCGGCAACACCGCCTCGACGCTGACCATCGAGGCGCCCGTCAACGGCACACCGTTCAACTACGGCGACACGATCTCCTACCGGGTCACCGGGAGCGACCCGGAGGACGGCCCCCTCGACTGCGCCCGGGTCAAGATGACCTACCTGATCGGCCACGACAGCCACGCACACGCCGTCACGTCGCGCACCGGCTGCACCGGGTCGATCACCGTCCCGGTCGACGGCGAGCACGACGCCGCGGCGAACGTCTTCGGCGTGTGGGACGCCGAGTACACCGACAACGGCGCCAACGGCCTCCCGCCGCTGACCTCGCACAAGCAGCACATCACCCAACCCCGCCACCGGCAGGCGGAGCACTTCACCACCTCCGCGGGCGTCAACAAGTTCTCCAAGGCCACCGCGAAGGCGGCCAGACCGTCGGCGACATCCACAACGGCGACTGGATCGCGTTCACCCCCTACAGCCTCGGCGGTCAGACCACGTTCTCCGCGCGGGTGTCCTCCGCGGGCGCGGGTGGCACGCTGCAGGTGCGGCTGGGCTCCCCGACGGGGACCGTGCTCGGCTCCGCGACCGTGCCGGTGACCGGCGGGTGGGACGCGTTCACCACGGTCCAGGGCGCCCTGGCCGGTGCGCCCGCGGGCAGCTCCACCCTGTACCTGACCTTCGCGGGCGGCGCCGGAGCGCTGTACGACGTCGACTCCTTCACCATCGGCGGTTCGGGCGTCGGGCCCGTCGTGGGCGCCTCCGGGAAGTGCGCGGACGTCGACGGCGGCGCGACCGCCGACGGCACGAAGGTCCAGTTGTGGACCTGCAACGGCACGCAGGCGCAGACCTGGAGCCGCGCGGGCCAGACGTGGAAGGCGCTGGGCAAGTGCCTCGACATCTCGGGCGGGTCGACCGCCGACGGCGCCCTGGTCCAGCTCTGGACCTGCAACGGGACCGGCGCGCAGAACTGGGTCGCCGGGACCGGCGGAACGCTGGTCAACCCGCAGTCGAACAAGTGCCTCGACGCCAGCGGCGGCGCGACCGCCGACGGGACGCGGCTGATCATCTGGACCTGCCACGGTGGAACCAACCAGAGGTGGACGACCCCATGAGCGGCAAGACATCCGCGGCGCTGGTAGCCGCCGCGATCACCGGCGCCGCGCTGGCGGCGACGACCACGCCCGCGTCCGCGGCGGACACGGCGTACGACGTGCTGGTCTTCAGCAAGACGGTCGGGTTCCGCCACGACGCGATCCCGGCGGGCACCCAGGCGATCAGGGAACTGGGCGCGGCCAACAACTTCACCGTCACCGCGACCGAGGACGCCTCGGTGTTCAACGCCACCTCGTTGAGCAAGTACGAGGCCGTGGTCTTCCTGCTGACCACGGGCGACGTCCTGGACGCGGCGCAGCAGACGGCCTTCGAGAACTACATCAGAGCGGGCGGCGGCTACCTGGGCGTGCACTCCGCGGCCGACACCGAGTACAACTGGCCGTTCTACGGCGAGCTGGTGGGCGCGTACTTCTCCGCCCACCCGGCGATCCAGCAAGCGCGGGTGACCGTCGAGAACCGCGGCACCGCGGCCACCGCGGCCTGCCGAAGGTCTGGACCCGCACCGACGAGTGGTACGACTACCGCACCAACCCGCGCTCGACGGCGAAGGTCCTCGCCAGTCTTGACCCGACCTCGTACAGCGGCCACACCATGGGTGCCGACCACCCGCACGTCTGGTGCAAGAACCACCAGGGCGGCCGCAGCTTCTACATCGGTGGCGGGCACACCGCCGCCTCGTACGGCGAGACCGGCTTCCGCGGCCTGCTGCTCGGCGGCATCCGCTACGCGGGGGCCGCACGAAGATCGATTGCCGACCGGAGACCGGGTACACCACCCTCTACGACGGCGCCACCACCGGCTGGTCCCAAGCCGGACCGGGCGGCTTCACCAACAGCGACAACACCCTGACCAGCTCTGGCGGACTCGGGTTGTACTGGTACAGCGCCAAGCAGTACACCTCGTACTCGCTGAAGCTCGACTGGATGATGCCCGGCGACGACAACTCCGGTGTGTTCATCGGCTTCCCGCCCTCCAACGACCCGTGGTCAGCGGTGGACAACGGCTACGAGATCCAGATCGACGCGACCGACGGCCCCGCCCACACCACGGGCGCGGTCTACGGGTTCAAAGCACCCGACGCCGCGGCCCGCGACGCCGCGCTCAACCCGCCCGGCGAGTGGAACGAGTACGAGCTGCTCGTCGAGGGCGAACGGCTGCGGATCTACCTCAACGGCGTGCTGGTCAACGACTTCACCAACACCGACCCCGCGCGCTCCCTGGCGGGCCACATCGGCCTCCAGAACCACGGCACGGGCGACGACGTCTCCTTCCGCAACATCCGGATCAAGGAACTCGGGGAGCGGGCCAGCAGACCGTCCAGGCCGAGTCGTTCAGCTCGGCGAGCGGGGTGCAGCCGTTCACCAAGGCGGGCGCGAACAACGGCCAGACCCTCGGGTACATCGATCCCGGCGACTGGGCCGCCTACAACGGCGTCGACCTGACCGGCGCGGGCACGTTCAAGGCGCGCGTGGTCTCCGGCGGCGCGGGCGGGAACATCCAGGTGCGCACGGGATCGCCCACGGGGCCGGTCCTCGGGACGGTCGCGGTGCCCAACACCGGCGGCTGGAACACGTTCGCGGACGTCCAGACCACGCTCGCGAACGTCCCGACCGGCCCGCAGAACCTCCACCTGACGTTCACCGGGACCGGCACCGGCCTGTTCGACGTCGACGACTTCACCCTGGTGCGGACCGCCACCCCGGTCGCGGCCCGATCGTCGGCGTCGCGTCCGGGAAGTGCGTCGACGTCGCGGGCGGCGCCACCGCGGACGGGACGCGGGTGCAGTTGCTGTCCTGCAACGGCAGCGCGGCCCAGACGTGGAGCCGGGTCGGCCAGACCTGGCAGGCCCTCGGCAAGTGCCTCGACGTCTCCGGCGGATCGACCGCCGACGGCGCCGTGGTCCAGCTCTGGACCTGCAACGGCAGCGGCGCGCAGAACTGGACCGCGCAGTCGGGCGGCGGCCTGGTGAACCCGCAGTCCGCCAAGTGCCTCGACGCGTCCGGCGGCGGCACCGCCGACGGCACCCGGCTGATCATCTGGAGCTGCCACGGCGGCGCGAACCAGCGGTGGACGCTGCCGCAGTGAGCCGATGACCTTCGCCCTCCTGATGCGGTCCCATCAGGAGGGCGAAGCCCTGCGCAGCGGAGCACGCGGTCGACGATCGGGTCTGGGTCGACCGAATTGACGCCCGCGGCCAGCACACGCGCTCGGTCAACCAGCGAGTTCTGGAGTTAGACTCCGTCACTTTTGTCGTTTGTTGCCCAAAAGGCTATGTCGGCGCACTCGCCCTCGGGCTGCGGAGGTCTCCGGAGCCAATCAGGCGCGCGTGACGGGTGCTAGGGGTGGCTCGAAAGAGGCGGGGCGACGTCGTCTCCGAACATGCGCGAGATGCGAACGGAAGATATGACAACCTCGACCGTAGTTTGTCTTTCAACAGACAACTTTTGATTGACAGTCGCCAAATGTCCGGCCTACCGTTCTCGCTAGGAGTGTGACCTGGCGACACCGGCGTCCGGCCAGGGCGGTGGTGTCGTGCGGTCATCGACCATGAGCAGGACGAGGGCGCGCAGGAGACCACGCGAAGGAGTCGAACCGATGAGCGAGCTGCCCACTTCGCAGCCGGACGGCCTGCCGGTCATCGCAGCGCGCGGCGTTCTCCCGGGCAGAGACCGTGCTTGACGTCGACCGTCGAGTACGGGACGCGTCGGTCGTGCCGCCCCGGGAGGCCCCGGACGACGTGGGACGCGCCGGGCGGGAACCCACCGCCGAGACCCGGCGCCTGCTCGCCCTGATGGCCACCGGCGCCACGGACCGGGCCATCGCCCGCGAACTCGGCGTCAGCGAACGCACCGTCGCCCGCAGGATCGCGCGGCTCCAGGTGCTCCTCGGGGCGCACTCGCGATTCCAGTTGGGCGCCATGGCCAGCGCCAAGCGGTGGCTATGAGATCCCGGTGCCGGGGCGGCCGCCCGCAGGCCGGATGAGGCCCGTTTCATAGGCGAGGATGACCGCGTGGACGCGGTCGCGCAGGGCGAGTTTCATGAGGACGCGCTTGACGTGGGTGCGCACCGTGGATTCCTCGACGACCAGGGTGGCCGCGATCTCGCGGTTGGACATGCCGCGGGCGATGAGGGCGAGGACTTCGCGTTCGCGCGGGGTGAGGGTGCTGAGGCGGGGTTGGTCGTGGAGGTCGGGGGTGGGTTGTTGGGCCATGCGGTCGATGACGCGGCGGGTGACCGTGGGGGAGAGGAGGGCTTCGCCCGCGGCGACGGTGTGGATGGCGGCGATGAGGTCTTCGGGGCGGGTGCGTTTGAGGAGGAAGCCGGAGGCGCCCGCCCGCAGCGCGCCGAAGATGTAGTCGTCCTGTTCGAAGGTGGTCAGGATGAGCACGCGGACGTCGGGGGTGGTGGCCGTGAGTTCGCGGGTGGCGGCGATGCCGTCGAGGTCGGGCATGCGGACGTCCATCAGCACCAGGTCCGGGTGCAGCCTGCGGGCGGTGTCGACGGCGTGCCTGCCGGTGGCGGCGTGGCCGACGACCTCGATCGCCGGGTCGACGGAGATCAGCTCGGTGAGGCCCGCGCGCATGAGGTCGTCGTCGTCGGCGATCACGACGGTGGGCATGGCGCTCCGTACGGGAGTCGGGCGCGGACGCGGAAGATCCCGTTCGCGCGTTCGGTGTCCAGGTGCCCGTCGAGGAGGGCGGCGCGTTCGCGCATGCCGATGAGCCCGTGCCCGCCGCCCGCGGTGGCGCCCGCGCCGACGGGGTTGGTGATGGTCAGTTCGAGCGCGGTGTCGGCGTAGACGAGGTCGAGGCGGGCGGTGCCGGTGCCGTGCCGGGCGGCGTTGGTGAGCGCCTCCTGGATGATCCGGTACGCGCTCTGGTCGACCGCCGTCCGGAGGTCGCGGGGTGTGCCGGTGATGCCGGTGTGGACGGTGAGCCCGGCCGCGTCGTGCCGGTCGACCAGGGTGGCGAGCGAGGCGAGCCCGACCGGGTCCTCGACGGCCGCGGGCGGGGCCTCGCGCAGGGTGCCGACGAGCCGGTCGAGTTCGCCCGCGGTCTGCCGGGCCAGTTCCTCGATCGCGGCCAGGGTCCGCAGGGAGCGCTCGGGGTCCTGGCGGAGCCGGGCCGCGCCCGCGCGCACGGCGATGAGGCTGATCGCGTGGCCCGCGGAGTCGTGGAGGTCGCGGGCGATCCGGGCGCGCTCGCGGGCCGCGGCGAGCTCGCGGTCCTGCTCGGCCTCGTGCTCGGCGCGCTCCGCGCGGCGCCGCAGGTCGTCCAGGTGCGCGCGGCGCAGGCGGGTCCGCTCGCCCGCGAACCAGGCCACCGCCCACGCCAGTCCGGTGTGGAGGAGCCCCACGTTCACCACCGAGCCGGTGGCGAACGCCGCCGCGGCCGCGTAGAGGCCCGCCACGACCGCGACGACCGCCGCGGTGCGGCGGGTCCACGCGGTCTCCCGGCCCGACCCGGCCGCGACCAGGTACAGCGCGACCGCCGGGCCGACGACCACGTCGACCGGGAAGCCGGTCGCCACCAGCAGCACGCACGCCGTGCCGGTGCAGGCGAAGACGGTCAGCGGGGCCCGCCGCCACACCGCGATCGGCGCGGTCGCCGCGGCGACCAGCAGCACGCCCAGCGCGTCCACCCGCCCCTGCCCGGGGACGGCGGGCAGGACCCCGCCGTGCACGAGCAGCCCCAGCGACACCGCGAAGGCGGCGCGGCGGCCCCGATGTCCACCTTCCGCGGCGAAGAGCCCATGGCCGCAGCGTATCCGCTGGTGGACGCTGTTCGAGTCGCCCCGGGGAGGACCCGCGTCCACGGAACGCGGACACCGGGGATCCTCGCCCGGGGCGTATCCGCGCGGGGCCGCCCGCTCCTAGCGTCCCGGCCCATGACCGAACGCTCCCGTCGGTGGCTGCGGATCACCGGCGCCGCCGCTGCCCTGCTCGTCGTGCTCGTCGTGGTCGTGCTGCTGGTCAGCGGCGGCGAGCACGGCCCGTGGCAGCACTTCTCCACCGCGCTCATCCCGGTGGTGGAGCCCTGATGGCCCCGCTCATCGAGGTCGACGACGCGACCAAGACCTACCCGGTGGGCGGCAGCGACGTGGTCGCCGTCGACCGGCTCAGCCTGCGGATCGACCGCGGCGAGTTCGCCGCCGTCGTCGGCCGGTCCGGCAGCGGGAAGACGACCCTGCTGAACCTGCTGGCGGGGATCGACCGCGCCACGTCCGGCGCTGTGCGGGTGGCGGGCGCGGACCTCGGCGCGCTGTCGGAGTCCGAACTCGCCGCCTGGCGCGGCCGGACGGTGGGGTTGGTGTTCCAGTTCTTCCAACTGCTGCCGACCCTGACCGTGGCCGAGAACGTCATGCTGCCCATGGACTTCGCCCGCACCGTCCCCGCGGCCGGCGCCGCGACCGGGCCATGGAGCTGCTGGGGCGGGTGGACATCGCCGACCAGGCCGACAAGCTGCCCGCCACCCTCTCCGGCGGCCAGCAGCAGCGCGCCGCCATCGCCCGCGCGCTGGCCAACGACCCGCCGCTGCTGCTCGCCGACGAACCGACCGGCAACCTCGACTCCCGCACCGCCGACGCCGTCCTGGACCTGTTCGCCGAGTTGAACCGCGACGGCCGCACGATCGTCGTGGTCACCCACGAGCGCGACATCCGCTCGGTGGTGGGCCGGGAGATCACCCTGGCCGACGGCAGGCTCGCCGCCGACGGGACGGGGGCGCGGGCATGACCGGGCTGCTCGCCGTGAAGCTGCGCCGCGACCTGCGCGCGAGCTGGTCGCGGCTGCTGCTGATGGCCGTCGCGATCGCGGTCAGCCTGACCGCGTTCGGCGCGGTGCTGTTCGCCTGGACCGGCAGCGCCCGCGAGACGCGGGCCGCGTACCTGAGCACCCGGCCCGCGTCGGCCACGATCCTGCTGGACCGGGGCATCGGGGGCGCGGACATGGCCGCGCTGGCCGAGCGGGCCCGCACCCGGCCCGGTGTCGCCGACGCGGTGGGGCGCACCCAGTTCACCGGCGACGTCCACGTCGACGGGAAGCTGTCGACGATCCCGTTGCAGGTCTTCGCCGCCGCCCCGGACGACCCGCTGGGCCTGGCCCGGTTCTTCCCCGACCGGCTCGCGTGGCCGCCCGCGCCGGGGAGATCCACCTCGCCCGCGACTCGCTGGCGCTGCTCGGCGTCGAGGTGGGCGACACCGTCACCGTGCGCACCCCCGACGGCGGGCAGGCGCCCCTGCGGATCGTCGACACCGTCTACGACCCCGCGCTCTCCCCGTCCCCGCAGGAGCAGACCGCCCGCGGCTACCTGACCCCGACGTGGCCGGGGGCGCTGCTGGACCAGGTGAAGATCCAGGTCGACGAGCCCGCGAGCGCCGACCGCGACCGGATCGCCGCGGTGGCCACCGACCTGGCCCGGTGGCTGCGCGACCAGGGCGTCGGCGTGCGGGAGGTGCAGGTCCCGGAACCGGGGAGCACCCCCACCAGTGGCAGGCCGACGCCCTGCTCGCCGCGCTCCTCGCGGGCGGGGCCGCGGCGCTGCTGCTGTCCGCGGTGCTCGTCGCGGTCATGCTCAACACGCTGTTCGCCCGGCAGATCCCGCAGATCGGCATCATGAAGGCCGTCGGCGCGACCACGGGCCGCATCGCCGGGCTCGCCACCGCCACGACGCTCGTGGTCGCGGCCACCGCCACCGCGCTCGCCCTCGGCCCCGCCGTCCTGCTCGGCCGGTCCGCGGTGGGGCTGTTCCTCGGCTTCCTCGGCGTGCGGCCCGCCGAACTCGGCGCCCCGTGGTGGACCTACGCCCTGGTGGTCGCGCTCGGCCTCGGCCTGCCCCCGCTCATGGCGCTGCGCCCGTTGCTGCGGACCGCCCGCACGACGGTGCGCGCGGCGATCGACCACAGCGGCGCGCCGCCCAGCCCCGCGACCGGCCTGGTCACCCGGCTCGGCCGCCTGCGCCTGGACCGCGGTCTGCTGATGGCTGTGCGCAACACCGTCCGCAGGCCCGCCCGGTTCGCGCTGTCCACGGGCCTGCTCGCCGTCGCGGGCACGGTCTTCATGGCCGGGATGTCGTTGTCCACCAGCGTCGAGGCGGTCACCGAGGAACGCGTCGCCGAGACCACGTGGGACGTCGACGTCCAACTCGCCGACCCCGTGCCCGCCGACCGCGTCGCCACGGCGCTGGCCGGGGTGCCCGGCGTCACCGCCGTCGACCAGCTCGGGGTCTTCCCCACGGCGGTGGCCGTCGACGACGACGTCCCGATCACCCGCACGTACCCCGACCAGGGGCACGGCCGCGTGTCGCTCACCGCGATCCCCGCCGGGGCGACCACGGTGGCGCCGCCGGACCTCCTCGAAGGCCGTTGGCTCGACCCGGGTGAGACCGGTGCCGTCGTGCTCAACCAGGTCACCCGGGAGAACTCCGTCCCCGACGTCCGAACGGGACAGACGGTGACGCTCGTGCTCGGCGGGCGCACCACGGCGTGGCGGGTCGTGGGCGTGGTCGAGGAGGTCGGGCACGGCGCCGCCGTCTACACCACGACCGAGGGCCTCACCGCCGCGGGCCGACCGGCGCTCGTCACCACCCTGCGGGCCACCACGGCAGCCCACGACGAGAGCAGCCGCGACGCCGCGGCGACCGCGATCAGGGACGCCCTCGCCGCCGCGGGGATCGAGGTCCGCGCCGCGGCGTCCGTCAGCCGCGGCGAGGCCATCTCCGCGGGCACCTCGGCCCGGTCGTCCTCATCCTGCTCGGCATCGCGCTGCCGCTCGGCGTGGTCGGCTTCATCGGGGTCGCCTCCACGATGAGCGCCAACGTCCTCGACCGCACCAAGGAGTTCGGCATCCTCCACGCCATCGGCGCCCGGCCCGCCACCGTCCGCCGGACCGTCGCCACCGAGGGCGTCCTCCTCGCGGTCGCGGGCACGCTCGTGGCGATCCCGCTGGCGCTGGTCCTGGCCGCGGTCCTCGGCGCCGGGCTCGGCGACCTGTTCCTGTCCGCCCCGCTGCCCTACCGGTTCTCCCCGACCGCGATGGCCGCATGGCTCGCGGTCGCGGTCGTGGGCGCGGTGCTGGCCACGGACGCCGCCGCCACCCGGGCCGCCAGGACCACCGTCCGGGAGGCCCTCGCCGACACCGGCTGATCCCCGGCGCGGGGGATCACCCGGATCTCGTGGCGCCGCCCGGCGAGGGGTCGGGCGGGTCGCCGCGGGCAACGGTCGCGCGACGATCTCGCGGGCTTCCGGTCCGGGCAGGCCGAACATGCGGAGCAGGTTCAGTGCGACCTCGTCGGCGGTGTGGCGGACGTCGGTGATGCGGCCCTCGTCGAGGGCGTTGAGCACGCCGAGGATGGCGCCGCCCGCGCAGGCGAGGGCGGTGGTGGGGGCGTCGATGTCGAAGCGGCCCGCGGCTTTCGCCTTCGTCAGGTCGCGCAGTGCGCGGGGTGCGAGGCCGGTCGGGGCGTTGCGGAAGGCCGGGGCCGCGTTGGTCATGATGCGGGCGATCTGCGGGTGCGTCTCGTACAGCAGCACGGTGAGGCGCACGCTCGCGGCGAACACCTCGGCGGGGTCGTCCAGGTCGGCGGTGATCTCGTCGAGGAGCGCGCCGTGTTCCTCGAGGGCCTCCGCGACCGCGGCTTCGAACAGCTCCGCCTTCGTGGGGAAGTGGTTGTAGAAGGAGCCGAAGCCGACGTCGGCCAGGTCGGTGATCTCCTGGATGCTCACCTCGGTGGTGCCGCCGCGGGCGAGCAACTGCCTGGCGGCGGCGACGAGCGCGGCGCGGGTGCGCGCCTTGCGCCGGTCGAGCCGGTTCGGGACGGACGTCTCGCTCATCGCACGAGGCTAGCACAACTCTGATGACGCCATCAGTTGTGATGGGGGTTGACAGGGCCATCGGGACTAACTGATGATGTCATCAGTTCCGGTGGAAGGGTCATCAGCGATGGATGGAACCAAGGCGGACGCGCACAGCTGCCTGCACAGCGAGCAAGGCGCGGTGCGGGGCGACCGGCCGCACCGGGCCGCGAACCCGGTGATCAAGGTCGAGGACCTCGCCTGGTTGGAGTTCGAGAAGCCCGACCTGGACGCGGCGGAGCGGTTCGCCCACGACTTCGGGTTCTCCACCGCAGCCCGCACCCCCGATGCCCTCTACCTGCGCGGAGCGCTGGCCGGCACGCACTGCGTCGTGATCCGCCGGGGGCGGCGGTCGCGCTTCGTCGGGCCCGCGTTCAAGGCGGTGGACGTCGCCGACGTCCACCGGTTGGCACGGGCCACCGGAGGTTCCGCCCGCGAACTCCGCGGTCCCGGCGGCGGTCTCGGGGTCGACCTGGTCGACCCGTCGGGGGTGCCGGTGCGCGTCGTCGCGGGTGTGGCCGAGCTGCCGGAGCTGGCTCTCCAGCGACCGCTGACGGTGAACGCCGGTGGCGGGGTCAACCGGGCGAACGCGGCGCAGCGCCCGCCCCGGGAGCCCGCGCGCATCGAGCGGCTCGGCCACGTCGTGCTGGAGTCGGCCCGGTTCAACCGGGCGCTCGACTGGTACCAGCAGCACCTCGGGATGATCGTCAGCGACTTCCTGTACTTCCCGGGGCAGCGCGACCGCGGGCCGACGATGGCGTTCATCCGCTGCGACCGCGGCGCCACCCCGGCCGACCACCACACGCTGGCGATGTCGCTGGGCCCGGGCCGCCAGTACATCCACTCCGCCTACCAGGTCGCCGACCTCGACGCGCTGGCCGCGGGCGGCGAGTACCTGCGGGAGCACCGGTACCGGCACTCGTGGGGCATCGGGCGGCACATCGAGGGCAGCCAGATCTTCGACTACTGGCGCGACCCGGACGGGTTCCTCGTCGAGCACTTCACCGACGGCGACCTGTTCGACAACACCGTCGAGCCCGGCTGGGCGCAGCTGTCGGCCAGCGGTCTGGCGCAGTGGGGGCCCGCCGTCACCCGCGACTTCCTGGAGGTCAACCCCGCGATGGCCAAGCACGTCCTGTCGGCACTCACCGCCGGGGACAACGAGTTCACCGCCCGGCGGCTGCTGGGCCTGATGAAGGTGGCCCGCTCATGATCAAGCTGATCCGCCACGCCGGGGGCTGGGGCGTCGTGCGCGGCGACCAGGTCCTGCCGCTGCCCGGCGCGTACGCCTCCACCGCCGACGTGCTCGGCGCGGGGGTGCGGTCGGCCCGCGAGGTGCTGGCCGACCCCGACGCCGCGGCCGTGCCGCTCGCGGGCGTCACCCCGCTCAACCCCGTGCCGGGTGCGCGGGTCCACTGCCAGGGCGCGAACTACCGCACGCACATGGTCGAGTCCGGGATGGACCCCGACCGGGCGTTCAACATGCTGTTCACCAAGTCCACGGCGTCCCTGTCCGGCGCGCACGACGACATCGCCACCCCCGCGCACGTCCGGCTGCTCGACTACGAGGTCGAACTCGGCATCGTGATCGGCAAGCCGATCACCGGGCCGGTGGCGGTCACCGCGGCCGACCTGGCGGACTACGTCGGCGCGTTCGTGGTGGCCAACGACATCAGCGCCCGCGACGTCCAGCTGCCACAAGGCCAGTGGTACAAGGGAAAGAGCTACCGCACGTTCTGCCCGGTCGGTCCCTACTTGTGCGTGCCCGATCGGGATGAGGTCGCGCGGTGGAGCGAGCTGCGGCTCACCCTGTCGGTCAACGGCAGGCTCCGGCAGGACGCGCTCGCGGGCGACATGGTGTTCAAGCCCGCCGACACGCTCACGGAGTTCTCGCAGCTCGAGGACTTCGCGGTCGGCGACCTCCTCCTCACCGGCACACCGGGCGGTGTCGCGCTGCAGCCGCCGGGCGGGATCGCGCAGAAGATCGCCGGTCTGCTGCCCGAGGGCAAGAAGTGGGAGCTGTTCGTGAAGGGCCAGGCCCGCAGCGACGCGTACCTCAAGCCGGGCGACCGGGTGGTCACGACCATCCGCACCGACGACGGCGCGCTCGACCTCGGCACCCAGCGCAACACGGTGCGGTAGCCGTGGAACACGTCCCAGTCGTCATCGTCGGCGCGGGCCCGACGGGCGCGAGTGCCGCGATCATGCTCGGCCGCCGCGGCGTCGGCGCGCTCGTGCTCGAGCGGTGGCCGAACCCGTACCCCCTCCCACGCGCGGTCCACTTCGACGACGAGGTCTTCCGGATCTTCGCCGCCATGGGCCTGGCGGACGAGGTGCGCGCGATCTCGCGCCCCTCCCCGGGCATGCGCCTGGTCGACTCCCGGCAGCGGGTGCTCGCCGACCTGCGCCGCACGCGGGAGGCGCACGGCTACCCGCAGGCGAACATGTTCGACCAGCCGGAACTCGAGGCCGTGCTGCGCAAGGCCCTCGACGGGTACGAGTCGGTGCGCTTCCGAAGCGGCGTCGAGGTCGTCGGCATCTCGCAGGTGGGCGGGAAGCGGGTGCGCGTCCGGTACCGCGAGGTCGAGACGGGCGCCGAGCACGAGGTGAGCGCCGACGCGGTGCTCGGCTGCGACGGCGCGAACAGCACCACGCGCGAGGTCGTCGGCGCCCGCATGGAGGACTTCCGCTTCGAGCAGCGGTGGCTCGTCGTCGACGTCAGCACCCCGCGCCCGCTCGACGCCTACGACGGCGTGCAGCAGGTGTGCGACAACGACCGCGCGGCGACGTTCATGCCGGTGACGCCGGGCCGCTACCGCTGGGAGTTCCGCCTCAAGCCCGGCGAGCGGCCCGAGGACTTCGACCGCACCGCCGTGCTCGGCCTCATCCGGCCGTGGCTGCGCGGTGCCGACGTCGACCAGCTCACGTTCCTGCGGCAGACCTGCTACACCTTCCGCGGGGTCGTCGCGGACCGGTGGCGCGACGGGCGGGTCTTCCTGCTCGGCGACGCCGCGCACCAGACCCCGCCGTTCATCGGCCAGGGCTTGTGCGCGGGCATCCGCGACGCGGCGAACCTCACCTGGAAGCTCGCCCTCGTGCTGACCGGGGCGGCCGACGACCGGCTCCTCGACACCTACGAGGCCGAGCGCAGGCCGCACGCGCGCCGCGTCGTCCGGCTCGCGATCGCGGTGGGCGCGGCGATGACCGGTGGGCCCGCGCGGCTGACCGGTCCGCGCAACGCGCTCATCCGGGGCGTCACCGCGGTGCTCGGTGCGGAGGACCGGCTCGTCACCGCGTTGTGGCCCCGGTTCGCGCCCAGCCCGCTGGTGCACGACGGCGGGCGGCTCCGCAAACGCACCGGCGACGTGTTCGCCCAGCCCCGGGTCGCAGGCTCGCGGCTCGACGACGTGATCGGCGCGGGCTGGGCCATCGTGCACCGCGGCCCCGACCGCACCGCCGCGTTCGACGCCGAAACCCGGGCCTTCTTCGACCGCCTCGGCACCACGGTCGTGCGCCTGTCCGACGCCGACGTCGAAGCGCTGGCGCTGCTGGACCACCTGCGCGCCGACGCCGTGCTGCTGCGGCCGGACCGCATCGTCGCCGCCGCGGGCGACACGCCCGACCTGCGCGCGTGGCAGCGCAGGCTCGTCGCCGCGGGCATCGCACCCACCACCCGCGAGGACCAACGATGACCTACAGCTCCGTCGGAGCACGCTTCCTCGCCCAATGCGCCGCGTCCGGCACGCGTGAGGCGTTCCGCGCACCCGCGCAGAGCGGCTGGCAGTCGCTGACCTGGGCCGAGACCGCCGAGCGCGCCCGAGGGCTGGCCGCGGGCCTGCTCGCCCTCGGGGTGCGGCCCGAACAGCGCGTCGCGATCGCCGCGACCACCCGGCTCGACTGGGTGCTCGCCGACCTCGCGGTCACGCTCGCGGGCGCGGCCACCACCACGGTCTACCCGAGCACCAACGCCGAGGACGTCGACCACATCCTCACCGACTGCGCCGCGGTGGTCGTCTTCGCCGAGGACGCCGCGCAACTGGCGAAGCTCCGCGACGGGGACGGGTTCGTCGGCGGCGTGCGCCACGTCGTCCTGTTCGACGGCGAGGGCGAGGGCGCGCTGAGCCTCGACGGGCTCGCCGCCCTCGGCCGCCACCACCTGCGCGAGCACCCCGACGCCGTCGACGAGGTCCTCGCCGCGATCACGCCCGAGCACCTCGCGACGATCATCTACACCTCCGGCACCACCGGACGCCCCAAAGGCGTCGAGCTAACCCACGGCAACTGGCTCTACCTCGGCGCGGCCATCGCCTCGGAGCGGGTGATCCGCCCCGACCACCTGCAGTTCCTCTGGCTGCCGCTCTCACACGTGTTCGGCAAGCTGCTGCTCGCCGCGCAGTACGAGATCGGCTTCACCACCGCCGTCGACGGCCGCATCGACCGCATCGTCGACAACCTCGCCGTGATCAAGCCGTCCTTCATGGCGGCCGCCCCGCGCGTCTTCGAGAAGATCTACAGCCGTGTCCTGTCGACGACCGAGGCAGCGGGCGGGCTGCGGGGAGGATCGCCAAGCGCGCCTTCGCGATCGGCGTCGACGCCGTGCGGCGCGGGCGTCCGGTGCCGGTGTGGCGGCGCGTCGAACTCGCCGTCGCCGAGCGGCTCGTGTTCGCCAGGATCAGGGAACGCTTCGGCGGCCACCTCGAATACCTCGTGTCCGGCAGTGCCGCGCTGGCGCCGCGGATCGCGGAGTGGTTCGCCGCCATCGGCCTGCCGATCCTCGAGGGCTACGGCCTGACCGAGACGACCGGCGCCTCCTTCGTCAACCGACCCGGCGCCGTCCGGATCGGGACGGTCGGCGTACCGCTGCCCGGCACTGAGGTCCGCATCGCCGAGGACGGCGAGATCCTGCTCCGCGGCCCCGGAGTCATGCGCGGGTACCACAACCTGCCCGACCAGACGGACGCGGTGATCGACGCGGACGGCTGGTTCGCCACCGGCGACATCGGTGAAGTCGACGCCGAGGGCTACCTCCGGATCACCGACCGCAAGAAGGACCTGGTGAAAACCAGCGGGGGCAAGTACATTGCGCCCACCGCGATCGAGTCGGCGATCAAGGCCGCCTGCCCCCTCGTCTCGACCGCCGTCGTGATCGCCGACGGACGCCACTTCGCCAGCGTCCTCCTGGCGCTCGACCCGGACGCGGTCCCGGCGGGGACCGACCCGCACGCGGCCGTCCAGCACGCGATCGATTCGGTCAACGCCGGGCTCAACCGGTGGGAGACCATCAAGCAGTACCGCATCCTGCCGCGCGAACTCAGCGTCGAGGCAGGCGAACTCACGCCGAGCCTCAAGATCAGGCGCGCGGTGGTCATGAAGAACCACGCGGCCCTGGTCGACGAGATCTACTCGGGGACCGCTGAGCGCTGATCGGCGGGGTGGATCGTCGGGGTGCCCCCAGCAGGAGTCGAACCTGCGTCTCCGGCTTCGGACGCCGGTGTCTTGTCCGTTGGACCACAGGGGCTGGTAGATGGCGAATCCGACCTGGTGAGCTAGCGACCCGCGGAGGACGCAGGGATCGAACCCGCGCGGCGCTCATCACGCCGACCACCGCCCTTGGCAGGGCCCGCGTTGCTGCCCGTCGAGGACTCGAACCTCGGTCTCCGGAGTCAGAATCCGGTGTCCATGCCAACTGGACCAACGGGCACCGCCCGGCGTGGCTCCCGGTCCAGGGCTCGAACCTGGGCTGGACGGATCCAAAGTCCGCCGTGCTGCCGACTACACCAACCGGGACCGGTGTGCGTGCCCCCACCAGGAGTCGAACCTGGACTGGACGCGTTCTGAGCGCGTTGCCTCTGCCTGTTGGGCTACGGGGCTCACCGCCATCGCGGCGGTGGGTGGAACCTCTCCCGGGAGCCGTCCGGCCGCTGCGACCGGATGACCTCGGGGAGAACCAGGGGTGGAGCGAGCGACGGGAGTTGAACTCGCTTGACTGGCCCAGGATTTGCCCTCTTGGGTACGCAACGCGTGCGGGGATCGAACCCGCGTCTCCGGGCTGAGAACCCGGTGTCCGTTCCACTGGACCAACGCGCCAACCCCACGGCCTGCGGTGCCGTGGTGTGGTCGGATGCCCGGGACTCGAACCCGGAAGCTCCTGATCCCAAATCAGGTGGGGTCGCCGTGCCCCTCGCACCCGCTGCGCTCACGACGGGACTCGAACCCGCGTATCGCCGCATGGACAATGCGGTGCCCTAGCCGCTGGGCCACGTGAGCATCTCTACTGCCAGTACCCCTGCCAGGACTCGAACCTGGCACCTCCGCGGTCGTAGCGCGGCGCTCTCTCCAACTGAGCTACAGGGGCGTGCGTAGCCGATCCGGGGGTCGAACCCGGTCTTCCGCAGTGAAAGTGCGGCGGCCTACCCACCTCAGCCGCATCGGCCCGACCGCCAGTGGTGGAGGAAGGAGCCGAACCCCCATCTCCACCTCAAATGTCTGCTCCGCTTTGTAGATGTCAAACAACTCGCTGCCGCGGAATCGCGGGCAGCGACAAGCGTTGAGAAGCGACTTCAGGGTGCGCTAAATAGAGAAAGCCGCCCGATTCGGTTTCCCGGTGGGCGGCTCCTCATCATGACGTTCATCGCGTCATGGCGGGGAGTCCGCGCAGGTCAGCCGCTCCTGGTGCTGGTAGGAGCGCAGGCGGAGGCCATCGCGCGACGGGCGCGCGGCAGCGATCGCGGCACTCGGTGACCGGTGCAGCGACCCTCGCTTTCGCATACCCGTCATGATGGCTCCTTGATTCGTGGTGAACGTGTTCATCATTGCGCGGGCCCCGGAAGGTGTCAAACCTTATTTCGGGGTGTTAGTTGAAGCGCTGCCAGACGAGGTCGCCGTTGGGGCTTTCGGAACAGACGACGGGCTTGTACTCCGCGTCGAAGACGACGGCGCCGCGCCACTGGCAGGGTTCGCCGACGGTCGGGAACGGGGACTTGCGGCGGGTCGTGCTGGTTGTCGTGGGCGCGGGGGCTTGGTGGTGGTGGGTCGACCCGTGATCGTGTTGGCGGCTTCCCGGGGGCGGGGTGAGGTCGAGGGCGGGGGTGGCGGTTCGGGGCTGGTGGTGAGCGCCTCCGGTGACGGCGCGCTGTCGCGGGAGACGGGGAGCCGGCGACCTTGTCGCTCGCGGCGCCGGTCCAGACGAGGATGCCCGCGAAGATGACGAAGGCGCTCCAGATGTAGAGGCAGATGCGTGGTCCCAGGGCGAGTGCGTCGGGTTTGCGGTGCCTGCCCGGCGGCTTGGCGCCGACAGCCGGGTCCTGGTCCATGATCCTCCTCGCCGTTGAGGACGTCGCGCCTTGAGCCGAACATCCTATGCGGCGGAGCCGGGACCTCCTGTCGCCGCTGTCGCGAACTGGCATGGGGCAACGGGTCGTCGCGGGGCGGGTTGTGACGCGGTTGCCAATCGGCCGCCTGGTCGAACAGGCACGTACCGTGGTGGCGTGAGCATCACACCGCTGCCGACCACCACGCTCGGTGACCAGTTCGCCCGTGCGCTGCCGGAGCTGGCCCTGCCCTGGCAGGCCGACCAGGCGCCTGCGCCGGAGTTGCTCCAGCTCAACGAGCGGCTCGCGGCGGAGCTGGGGCTGGACTCCGCGTGGTTGCGCAGCCCGGAAGGCGTGCGGTTCCTCGTGGGCAACCACGTGCCGGACGGGGCGACCCCGGTGGCGCAGGCCTACGCGGGTCACCAGTTCGGCGGCTACTCCCCGCGCCTGGGCGACGGTCGCGCGCTCCTGCTCGGCGAGCTGACCCACCGCGACGGGCTCCCGCGCGACCTGCACCTCAAGGGCTCCGGGCGCACGCCGTTCGCCCGCGGTGGCGACGGGCTGGCCGCGGTCGGTCCGATGGTGCGCGAGTACGTCGTCAGCGAAGCCATGCACGCCCTGGGGATCCCGACGACCCGCTCGCTGGCCGTGGTGGCGACCGGGCGCACGGTCCAGCGGGAGGAGTCGCTGCCGGGGGCCGTTCTCGCGCGGGTGGCGAGCAGCCACCTGCGGGTCGGCAGCTTCCAGTACGCGCGGGCCACCGACGACGTCAACCTGCTGCGCAGGCTGGCCGACCACGCGATCGCCCGGCACTACCCGGATGCCGCGTCCGCCGAGCACCGCCACCTCGCGCTGTTCGAGGCAGTGGTCTCCGCGCAGGCCGCGCTGGTGGCCAGGTGGATGCTCGTGGGCTTCATCCACGGCGTGATGAACACCGACAACATGACCATCTCCGGTGAGACGATCGACTACGGGCCCTGCGCCTTCATGGACGCGTTCGCCCCAGCCACCGTCTACAGCTCCATCGACCGCGAGGGGCGCTACGCCTACGGCAACCAGCCGCTCATCGCTGAGTGGAACCTCGCCCGGCTCGCCGAAGCCCTCCTCCCGCTGTTCGCGGAAGACCAGGACGAGGCGATCGCGTTGGCGGTCAAGGCCTTGGGCGCGTTCCGACCCCAGTACGGCACCGCCTGGTCGACGGGCATGCGCGCCAAGCTCGGCCTGTCCGACACCGTCGAAGAGGCGGTGACCTCCCCGCTCATCGACGACCTGCTGACCCTCCTCGAGGCCAACCACGTCGACCACACCTCGTTCTACCGCCGTCTCGCCCTCGCCGCGCGCGGCGACGCCGAACCCGCCCGCGGCCTCTTCCTCGACCTCGCCGGGATCGACGACTGGATCACCCGCTGGCGCGCCCTGGCGCCGGACGCCGACGCGATGGACCAGGTGAACCCCGTCTACATCCCCCGCAACCACCTCGTGGAAGAAGCCCTTTCCGCCGCGACCGACGGCGATCGAGGCCCGCTCGACCGGCTGGTGGACGCGGTGAGCGCGCCTTTCGCCGAGCGGCCCGGGTTCGAGCGGTACGCGGAGCCCGCACCGGAGGACTTCGGTTCGAGGTACCAGACCTTCTGCGGGACCTGACGGCGCGCTCAGCCGGGAGCGTTCATCGCTCGTCCCGCTGCAGCCGGTCGGCGAGGAAGACCAGGATCTCGTCCCTCGCGCGGACCGTCGGGTGGCCTTCCTCGTCGACGAGGTGGGCCGTGACGACGCTGTGCGGGCCGACCAGGTCTCGGAAGAACGGCGGCGGACTGGGGTTGGCGGCTTCGCCCGGCAGGACCCGGCCGTCGAAGGCGTCGCCGAGGAGGGACTGGTAGGCGGCGAAGCGCTGGGCGGTGCACCAGCGGTCGTTGTCGAAGCGGTAGGCGAGGACCTTCAGGCCGTCGCGGGCGACGCGTTCGCGGAGCCGGGTGGCGTCGTCCGGGCCGATCTCCAAGCCCGCGGGGTTGTCGATCGGCAGGGCGGGGTGGTTGACGACCGGGGCGGTGACGGCCGGGTCGACGGCCATCGTGAGGGCGAAGTTGCCGGTGAAGCAGAGGCCGATCGCGCCGACGCCGGGACCGCCGGACTCCGCGAGTGCCAGCCTGGCGAGCGCGCGCAGCCAGGACGCGATCGGGCTGGTCTGGCCGCCCGCGAACGCGCGGAACTCGGCGCTCACGCAGGCCCGCCGCATCACCTTCTCGCCGTCCGCGGTGGTGGGGTAGGCGCCGTCGACCCCGAAGAGGGACGGGAGGTACACCGTGAAGCCCGCTTCGCGGACCCAGCGCGCGAGCCGCAGGACGTCGGGGCTGATGCCGGGCATCTCGGGCATCAGCACGACCGCGGCCCGGTCCCGCTGACGTAGACCGTCTTGCCGACGCCCTCGAGCTCGACGTGCCGCGCCGGGAAGTCCGTGATCGCCATGGCGGCATCGTCGCGCGCGGCGCGCCCGGGCAGCCATGGGCGAGATCGCCACTTGCCGGGGTAATCTCGCCACCGTGACCCCACCCCGCGTCGGCGTGCTCGCCTACCCGGGCTGCTTCGCGTCGGAGGTCTTCGGCGTCCCCGACCTGCTCACGATGGCCTCGCACGTCGCGGGAACCCCTTCTTACGACGTCTCGATCGTCTCTCCGCGGCGGCGCGTGGTCGCCTCGGGCGGCGCGGCGATCGCGGTCGCGCCGGTGCGGGAGGTCGACGTCCTCGTGGTGCCGGGCTTCGAGCTGCACCCCGCGGTCGACCTCGACCGCACCCTCGCGGCGCTGCGCCCGGAGATCGAGACCATCAGGTCCACCGCGCAGGCGGGAGTCAGCCTGGTGTCGGTCTGCGTCGGCGCGTTCCTGCTGGCCGACGCGGGCCTCCTCGACGGCCGCCGGTCCACGACGTCCTGGCTGTTCGCCGACCGGTTGGCGCGGCGCTGCCCGGCCACGGACGTCCGGCCTGCCGAACTCGTCGTCACCGACCGCGGCGTGACCACGACGGCCGCGTTCAGCGCGATGTACGACTTCGCGCTCGGCTTCATCCGCGGCCACAACGGCGCCCGCGTCGCCCGCGCCACGGCCCGCATCGCGCTCGTCGACGACGCCCGGTCGAGCCAGACCCCGTACGTCGACGCGCGGCTGCTGCCCGCGCTGGGCGCGGTGTTCTCCCAGAGCGTCAAGCGCTGGCTGGACCAGCACCTCCGCGAGCGGTACGACCTCGGACGGCTGGCCTCGGCCTTCCAGGTCAGCACCCGCACGCTGCTGCGCCGATTCCGGGACGAGACCGGAGAATCCCCGCTCGCCTACCTGCAGGCCGCGCGCGTCCGCAAGGCCGAACACCTGCTGGAGACCACGGACAGGACGGTGGCCCGCATCGCCGCTGACGTCGGCTACGGCGACGCGGGCACGTTCAGCACCGTCTTCGCCCGGATCACCGGACGCCGACCACGGGACTACCGGGCGTCGTTCAGGCGGGCTGAGAGGTCAGCGCCGCAACCGCTGTAACGGTCGGAACACGCGTCGCGATCAGCAGGGCACCAGGCGACTCGACCGGCAGGATCGTTGATGACTCACGGCCGCAAGGCTTTCTTGTTGGCGAGCGCGGCGAGCGCACTGGTGGCGGTGTTGGTCGGCCTCGCGACCAACGCCGCGTCGAACACGTCCCGCTGGCCCGGACCGCTGGACCTGTTGCGCACGCAGCCGTGGTGGTCGTTGCTCGTCCTCGCGGTCGCGGGTCTGGTGCTGGTCGTGGTCACGCAGCCCAAGTCGGCCGCGAAGACGGACGAGGACCTCCGGGGGAAGCGGTCGCGTTGCTGGACTACGTCCGCAGGGAGGTGAGCAACGAGCTCACCGACCGCGTGCTCAACTCCCCGATCATGGTCCCGTTCGCCGCGCACTCGGCCGACCGGGGCGGCAGCGGGCGCGGGGATCTGGAGACCCTGGTTGCGATGGCGGGTTCCGCGACGAGCAGGCTCGCGATCGTCGGAGGGGCCGGTAGCGGCAAGAGCACGGCCCTGCTCTACCTGGTGAGCAGGCTGGTGGACGAGCACACACCCGGCGCGCCGGTTCCGGTGCCGGTCAACCTCGCGGGGTGGGACCCCGAGCGCGAGGACATCGAGGACGTGATCCGGCGGAGGATCACCGGTCGGGCGAAGGTCCGCAAACGCCGCCGCAGCAAGAGGTTCCTGCGGTTGCGGTCGAGCCGGTGGGCCACCCCGCTGGTCGACCTGGTGAGCCGGAACCTGGTCTTCCCGGTCTTCGACGGCTTGGACGAACTCCCGGAGCACCACTGGGCCAAAGCGCGCAGGGGGCTGGCGCTCTACCTCGACCGCGGTGACCGCGGGTTCGTGCTGGCGTGCTGGGAGAGCGTGTTCCTCCAGATCGTGCCCGCGGAGGTGCTCACCCGGGGCAACACCGCGGTGGTCGAGCTGATGCCCGTGCCGCCTGGGTCGGCGGAGAAGTACCTGTTGTCGGTGGAAGGCGACGAGGACGGGAAGAAGCGGTGGGAGCGGCTGCACGCCGCGATGGCCACCGACGGGTCACCGCAGGCTGAGGCGTTGTCGTCGCCGCTGATGCTTTACCTCACGCGCAAGGTGTTCGAGCGGCCGTCCACCCATCCGGCCCTGTTGTGCCAGCCGAGGTTCACGTCCAAGGAGTCCATCGAGTCCTTCCTCCTGGGCGAGTACATCGATGCTGCGTATGCCCCTAGGGAGCGGCAGGATTCCCTGGACCGGGTGAGTGTCGACCAGTACTCGCCCGAGGAGGCGCGGCGCTACCTCGGGTGGTTCGCGCGCCGCCTGGCCGCCAAGCACACCACGGTGCTGCGGTGGTGGGAGGCGATCGGTGGCACCTCCCCGCAGCGCCTCGCCGGCCGGTGGCGGTGGGGAGGCTCGCCAAGCTGACCGCCGGGTACGCCGTCATGGGCGGTGTGGCCGCGGTGGTGGGCGGATTCGTGGCCCTCGGCGCGGTGTGGCTGCTCACCAGGGTGATCATGCCGTGGTGGGTGCACGACCTGGGCATGCGCCAGACGGGTGCGGCGTTCGACCCGGCTGTCCTGACCGAGCCGTGGATCTACACCGCGGCGGACACGCTCATGGGGAGCCCGTCGGTGCTGCGGGTCGCCGCCGCGGCGGTCGTCGCAGGCGCGCTCTGCGTGGCCGTGTGGCAGACGCTGGAAGCCGGGCCGGACGAGGTGGACAGGGCGGGCTCGCCGAGGGCTTCCTTCCGGGCCGACCGCGGTCTGATGCTGGTCCGCGTCGCACTCGTGCTCGCCGCGACGACGGCGGTCGTGGTGGGCCTGTTCGGCCGCGCGTGGCGTTGGGGCGCGGCCGAACTCGGGACGGCGCTGGCGAACGCCGGGGGCATCACCCCGGAGACCGCGCGGTCGTGGAACGCCGTGGCCCTCGGGTCCGACCGGTTCACCGCACCGGTGCTCGCGGTGTCCCTCGCCGTCGCCGCCTTCTCCACGGTGATCGTGAGCGCGTGGTTCGGCTTCCAGGTCGGCGTGCTCTACCGCGCCGCTCGCCGCCAGACCCCGCGGGCGGTGTTCGACTTCCTCGACGACGCCCACCGCCGCGGCGTGCTCCGGCGCGAGGGCGCGGTCTACGAGTTCCGCCACCGCCTCGTGCACCACTACCTCGCGGACCCCTCCACCGCGGCGCGGCCCGTCGAGGACGTGCTCCGGGAAGCGCGGGCGCTGGCGGGATCGGGCAAGCGGCGGCGAGCAGCGGCACTGCTGTCGACCATCACCACCGTGACGAGCGAGGCGTACGTCCGGCTGGCCGAACTGCACGAGGACTGGTCGTACCGATTCCGCGACCCGGTTCGCCAGTTCTGGTACTGGAAGCACTTCGACCTGTCGGTCCGCTACTGGAAGTTGGCGATCGACAACGGCTACCCCGAGGCCGTCGAACTGGCCGCCGCGATGTACTCCCGCCAACTCCGGCGCTGCGGCCGGTCGCTCATCGGATCGTTCTACAAGATGACGCTCCACGATCGGGCGCGCGAGTTCTGGGCAGGCGAGGCGGAGTTCGCGAACCCCGCCACGCGTGCCGCTCTCCTCGAGATCATGGAGGACCACCTCCGCGACAGGGAGCGGTTCGCGTGGCTGCGCATGCAGCAAGCGACGCTCAGGCGACGGGTCAACAAGGTCCGCGATCTCCCTGATGGGGCACCGGTCCGCGACCGGAACTGGTGGGCTTCGGTCGTGCTCGGGGACACCGCGGAACGAGCGCTGCGTTCAGCGTCCATCGGCGCCCAGGGAGGCGCCCTGCAGACCGGTGCGGTGTTCGCCGCCCTGGCGAGGGTGGATGCGCACAACAGCAGTGCGTGGGCGGATTTCTGGCTGCACACCAACTACCCGGACCCGGCGGACCTCGAACGGGTCAAGGACACCTCGGCGGAGTCCAGCCTCCCGCCACTGCCGATCGGTCGATCGGGCTACTCGCTGATCCCGTCAGTGGACCTGCGGGCCGCCCTGGAGCGGCTCGCCGAGCTGGTCGTGACCGAGCGGCTCGACCACGTCCCACCGGGCGTGCTGGCCCTCGCGCTCACCAGCGTCCCCGAGGCGGGCGCCACTCGCCTGCTGTGCGCGATGGGCAGGACCGACGCGGACATGCTCCGGCGGCTCGTCCGCCAACACCTCTGCTGAGTCCGAGGTTCAGGGGTGTTTGACGCACTCGAGGGGTTGGCCTTGGCGCGGGTACGTGATGGCCGACAGGCCGGGCGGGATGTCGAGGGTGCCGCGGCTGAACGAGACCTCGCCGGTGTTCGGGTCGCAGAAGGTCAGGCCGCCTTGGGATCCGTGGCCGGGCTGTTCGAGGACGGCGGCGACGGCGCGGAGTTTGACCCCGGCGGGGTCTTCCCGGCGCCAGCTGTCCACGATCTCGGCAGCGGAGAGCCCCGGCGGCGGCGCGGGCCCGGTGCGCACGAACTCGATCAGGGCGTCGTAGTCGCCCGCGCACGCCGCCGCGTGCACTCCGGCCACATCCCGTGCCACATCGGGGGAGAACGGCTGGTCGGCGTAGCCGGTGGCCGGTTGCCCGCACTGCGCTTGCGGTACTCCCGTCTCCTGCGCCGGTGATGTCTGCGGGGGCTGGTCGTCGTCGAGGAGCAGGACGAGCCCGACGGCGGCGAGCACCGCGACCGTCGCTCCGGCGAGCACCCGGTTGACCAGGCGGTGGCGCTGGGGCTTCATCGGCACACCAGCCCCGGGTTGGTGCTGCACCGGGGGCGTTCGCGCCGCTGACCACGCGGAACGGGGTGGCGCCGTCCCCGGGCACGGTCAGCGTCCCGGTGCGGTCGCCGCTGGCCCACTCGAAGTGCGCGATCCACGTGCAGTCGCAGGAGGCGGTGCGGGCGCTGAGCAGGAAGGTTTCCGCGTCGGTGCTGGTGATCTCGTACGGGACGGCGACCGGGTCGACGCGCCATCCCTTGGACTGGGCCTCCTGGACCGCGTTCGGGTCCACCGGCTTGCCGACCGCCCGCGGCTGCTGGGCGTCCAGGTCGATCTCGACGAGCCGGAACAGCGGGGGATCACCGCAGGGCGCGTTCAGCACGATCCCCGGCGGCGGCGGGCGGCGGTCGACGACCTCGACGGCGATGTCGGTGATCGTGACGCTGCGGTCGGCGTGCAGGGCCTGCAGGGTGACCAGGACCTGCCCGTGGTCGGCGATCGCGCCATCGGCGAGGTAGTCGAGGTCCGGCCAGGCGCGCGGATCGCCGCCGGTGTGCAGCGCCCGGACTTCCTCGGCCGACCTGGGGGTGAACCAGTCAGACCGGCAGGGGTCGGTAACGGGGTCGACCGCCACGTGCAGCGGTGCCGTCGTGCCCGCGGAGTCGCTGGTGGGGACCGGTTGCGGCGGCGTGGCGGTGCTGTCGTCGTCATCGAGGACCACGACGACCAACAGCGTCACCGCCAGCACCAACACCAAGCCGAACAGCCCGGTCCGGAGCCACCGCTCCGACGCGGAGGACGCGGGAGCGGCGTACTGGTTCTGCGTCAGCTCGCCGATGTTGTTGGCCTGCACCAACGCGGACACTGAACCGGTTACCGAGTTCCGCGTTCCCGAACGATCCTCGACCGGCCTGTCGAGCTGGTTGTCGTCCGGGTCGGCACCGCCTGTGGAGCCGTCGTCCTGCGACGTGGACGCGTCCATGGTCGGAAACTACCAACTCCGACCTCGGCGGTGATCACGGCAGCCGGGTGTTCGCGCTGAGTGACCTCGCTGTGTATCGAGGTGGATCGATGGTTGCGTTCATCGATCCCGGTCGATACTCTTCGGCTGTCAATCGAGCGGTGTCGATGAAAGGGGTAGGGGATGAGCGGGTTGCCGGTGGTGGTGGTCGGGGCTGGACCGGTGGGGTTGGCGGCGGCGGCGGAGTTGGTCGAGCGGGGGCTCGAGCCGCTGGTGCTGGAGCGGGGCTCCCAAGCGGGCGCGGCGGTGGCGCAGTGGAACCACGTGCGGTTGTTCTCGCGGTGGGCGGAACTGGTCGCCCCGGCCGCGCGGCGGCTGCTGGAGCCGACCGGCTGGCAGCACCCCGACCCCGAGGGTTACCCGACGGGTGCGGAGTGGGCGCGGTCCTACCTGGTGCCGCTGTCGCACGCGCTGGGGGAGCGGGTGCGGTTCGGCGCTGAGGTGGTCGGGGTCGCCCGGCGCGGGCGGGACCGGGTGGTCGACCACGGCCGCGACACCGAGCCCCTGACCGTGCACGTGCGCACCGCCGACGGCCGCGAGGAGCGGATCGCCGCGCGGGCGGTGATCGACGCGTCCGGGACCTGGACCGCGCCCAACCCGCTCGGCGGGGAGGGGCTGCCCGCGATCGGGGAGACGGCGGCGGCCGACCGGATCGGCTACCGGGTGCCCGACCTGACCGACCCCGGGACCGCCGCCCGCTACGCCGGTCGTCACGTGGTCGTGGCGGGCAGCGGGCACTCGGCGCTGACCGCGCTGGTCGCCTTCGCCGGGCTGGCGGAGCGGGAGCCGTCGACCCGCATCACCTGGCTGCTGCGCGCGGCGCGGTCGGGGCGGTCTTCGGCGGCGGCGAGGCCGACCAGCTGCCCGCGCGCGGCGCGCTCGGCCAGCGGGCGAAGGCGGCGGTCGAGGCCGGGCACGTCACCGTGGTCACCGGGTTCCGCACCGAGGCCGTCGAACGCGGCGCCGACGACCGCCTGACGCTGGTGTCCGCCGGGGGCAGCCGGGTCGAGGCGGTCGACGAGGTCGTCGTGCTCGCCGGTTTCCGCCCGGACCTCTCGTGGCTCTCCGAGATCCGCTTGTCGTTGGACGCGACCCTGCAGGCCCCGGTCGGGCTGGCCCCGTTGATCGACCCGAACGTGCACTCCTGCGGCACCGTCTACCCGCACGGGATCACCGAGCTGTCCCACCCCGAGCCGGACGTGTTCCTGGCCGGGATGAAGAGCTACGGCCGCGCGCCGACGTTCCTCGCGATGACCGGCTACGAGCAGGTCCGGTCCCTGGCCGCCGCCCTCGCGGGCGACCGGGCCGCGGCCGAGCGGGTGGAGCTGGTCCTGCCCGAGACCGGTGTCTGCGGCGGCTCCGGCGTCTTCGACACCCCCGCCGAGACGCAGGGAGGCTGCTGCGGCACACCCGCGGGCGTCCAGGACTTGACCCTGTCCGCGCGTTGACCTCGGTGGCGCTCGCGGTGCGTCGGGCCGGTGTCCGACGGGCGCTGGTCGTGTTGTGCGCGACGGAGATCACCAGTTGGGGCGTCCTGTACTACGCCTTCCCGGTGCTGTCCGGGCGCATCACGGCCACGACCGGGTGGTCGACGACGGTGATCACCGCAGCTCTGTCGGTCAGCCAGCTCGTCGCCGCCGTGACGGGGGTGCCGGTCGGGCGGTGGCTCGACCGGCACGGGCCGCGCGGGGTGATGACCGCCGGCTCGGCGTTGGGGGTGCTCGGGGTCCTCGCGGTCACGTGGGCGCCGGATCTCACGGGCTTCTTCGCGGCGTGGGTGGTCGTCGGGGTCGCGATGGGTGCGGTGCTCTACCCGCCCGCATTCGCGGCGCTGACCCGCTGGTACGGCCCGGACAGGGTCCGCGCGCTGACGGCGCTGACATTGGCCGCGGGCTTGGCCAGCACCGTGTTCGCCCCGTTGACCGCGTGGTTGTCGGGGTTCCTCGACTGGCGCGGCACGTACGTGGTGCTGGCCGTGGTGCTCGCGGCGGTCACGATCCCGGGGCACTGGTTCGGGCTGCGGCTGCCTTGGCCGCCGCCCGACGTCGATGTCCGGCACGCAGCTGTCGGTGCCCCGGGTGCTGTGGCGCGCAGCAGGCCGTTCCTCGTCCTGGTGGTGGCGTTCAGCATCGCGGCGTTCGGCACGTTCGCGGTCGTGGTCAACCTGGTGCCGCTGCTGGCCGAACGCGGCATCGGCACCGGCACCGCGGCCCTCGCGCTGGGCCTCGGCGGCGCCGGGCAGGTCGCGGGCCGTCTCGGGTACGCCCGGCTGGCCCGCCGCACCAGCGTGCGGACCAGGACCGCGCTGGTGCTGACCGCGATGGCGGCCACCACCGTCGCGCTCGGGCTGTTCACCACGACCGCGTACCTCATCGCGGGCGCGGTGCTGGCGGGGATGGCGCGCGGGGCGTTCACCCTGTTGCAGGCCACCGCGGTCACCGACCGGTGGGGCGCGACGCACTACGGGCGGCTGACCGGGCTGCTGTCCGCACCCTGACGATCACGATGTCGCTCGCGCCGTTCGCCGGGGCGGCGTTGGCGGACTTGCTCGGCGGCTACGCCACGACGTTCGTGTTCCTGGGGGCGGCGACTTTCGCCGCGGCCCTGCTTTCCCTGACGGGCAAGCCATCCACCAAGGAGGACTGACAGCTGTGACCGATGTGGACGCCCTGGTCATCGGCGGCGGACAAGCCGGGCTGGCCGCGGCCCACGCCCTGCGCCGCGACGGGTTCGAACCGGTGGTGCTGGAGGCCGGAGCGGAGCCGGTGGGATCGTGGCCGTCCTATTACGACAGCCTCTCCCTGTTCTCCCCGGCCCGCTACAGCTCCCTGCCCGGCCTGCCGTTCCCCGGCGACCCCGACCGCTATCCGCGCCGGAACGAGGTGGTGGACTACCTGCGGCGCTACGCCAAGCTCCTGGTCGACGAGTCCGCCGTCGACATCCGCGCCCGGCACCGCGTCGAGACCGTCCACTCGGGAGGGACGAGCTTCGAGGTGCGGACGACCGACGGGCAGCGGGTGCGCGCCCGGGTGCTGATCGCCGCGACCGGGTCGTTCGGCCGCCCGTACCGGCCGGAGCTGCCCGGCCTGGACTCCTTCACGGGCGTCGTCCTGCACGCGGCCGAGTACCGCGAGCCCACGCCGTTCGCGGGGCAGCGGGTCGTCGTGGTCGGCGCGGGCAACTCCGCGGTGCAGCTCGGCGCCGAACTCGCCGCGCACGCCCGCGTCACCCTGGCCACGCGCAAGCCGGTCGCGGTCGTCCCGCAACGCCCGCTCGGCCGCGACGTGCACTTCTGGTCGACCGCGCTGGGCATCGACGCCGCGCCGATCGGGCACCTGCTGGCGAATCCGCCGCACCCGCCGGTGCTCGACCTCGGCCGCTACCGCGCCGCGCTCGCGGCTGGCCGCCCCGACCAGCGGCGCGTGTTCACCGCCGTCGACGGCCACCGCGTGACCTGGCCCGACGGCACCCGCGAGCACGTCGACACGATCGTCCTGGCGACGGGCTACCGGCCCGACCTGCCCTACCTGGCCGGCATCGGGGCGCTCGGCGAGGACGGCCGACCACGTCAGCGGCGCGGCCTGTCCACCACGCACCCCGGGCTGGGGTTCGTCGGGCTGGAGTGGCAGCGCAGCCTCGCCTCGGCGACGCTGCGCGGCGTCGGGCGCGACGCCCGCCACCTCGTCCGGCTCCTGCGCCGGACGAGGCGGTAGGTCACGACCTGGTGGCCGCGGGCGCGATCTCGGCGATCAGGCCCTCGATCAGGGTCTTGATCTCGTCGCGGATGGGGCGGACGGCGTCGACGCCCTGCCCGGCGGGGTCGGTCAGCTTCCAGTCGAGGTAGCGCTTGCCGGGGAAGACCGGGCAGACGTCTCCGCAGCCCATGGTCACGCACACGTCCGACTCGCGGACCGAGTCGTGGGTGAGGACCTTGGGGGTCTCGGCGGAGATGTCGATCCCGACCTCCAGCATGGCCTCGACCACCGCCGGGTTCACGCGGTCGGCGGGCGCGGACCCCGCGGAGCGGACCTCCACCCGGTCGCCCGCCAGGTGCGACAGCCAGGCGGCGGCCATCTGGGAGCGGCCTGCGTTGTGCACGCAGACGAACAGCACCGAGGGCTTGTCGGTCTGGGTGGTGTCGGTCATCGGGCTCCTCCGCCGGTCTGGGTCGGGTGGTGGTCGGTCCGCGGGAGCACGGCGTCCTCGGCGTGCGTCGACGGCTTCGGGTAGAGCACGTGCAGCAGCGGCACGGCGACGGCCACGGCCACGAGCTGGGCGGCGATGTAGGCGGGCGCGGACGCGGGGGCGATCCCGGCGAAGCTGTCGCTGAAGACGCGCCCGACCGTGATGGCCGGGTTGGCGAAGCTGGTGGAACTGGTGAACCAGTAGGCCGCGCCGATGTAGGCGCCGACGGCGGCGGGCGCGTGCTCGGCGCGGCCCGAGCGGGTCAGCGAGAAGATCACCAGCAGCAGGCCGACCGTCGCGACGACCTCGGACGCGCCGTGCGGCCACGTCGCCCGGTCGGTGGTGGAGATGCTGACCGGGGCGGAGTCGAACAGCACGTTGGCCAGCACCGCGCCCGCCACGCAGCCCGCGACCTGCGCGGGCACGTAGAGCGCGAACCGCCGCCAGGTCAGGCCGCCGAAGATCGCGTCGACCAGGGACACGACCGGGTTGAAGTGCGCCCCGCTGACCGGCCCGAAGATCAGGATGAGCGCGTAGAGCCCGACCCCGGTCGCCGCGGCGTTCTCCAGCAGCTGCAGGCCGACGTCGTCCGGGGAGAGCCGCTGGGCGGCGATGCCGGAGCCGATCACCAGCGCGGCGAGCAGGAGGCTGCCGAGGAACTCGGCGACCAGCGGACGGGACACAGGCCGCGGCATCGCGACTCCACTTCGTGCGGGGACGGGTCAGGGTGTGGACCGCGGGGCCAAGCGCTCCACCCGGTCGGCGAGGTCCCGGAAAGCGGTGTCGAAGGCGTCCTCGGTGCCGACGGCCGCGGGATCGGGCACCGACCAGTGCAGCCGGTCACCCGGGGCCAGCTCCTCGTGGGCGGTGTCGCAGACCGCGATCACCAGGTCGTCCGGGGCGACGACCTGGTCGACGTGGCGGGTCCGCGCCTCGCCCAGGGACAAGCCGTGGGCCTTGGCGGTCGCCACCGCGAGCGGGTGGACCCGCTCGGCGGGCCGGGTACCCGCCGACACCCCCGGCACCCGGCTGCGCTCGACCCACAACGCCGCCGCCAACTGCGACCGCGCCGAGTTGCGGCTGCACACGAACACCACCCGGCGCGCCTGCCGCACCCCGACGGCACCAGACCCGACAACGCGGCGGTCCGCAACCGCAGGTAGGTCCGCCGCGCGTCGCCCTCCGACCGCGACCGCTCCACCAAACCCACCTGCACCAGCGATTTGACGTGGTGCGCCAGCAGGTTGCTCGGCAACCCCAACGCGGCCCCCAGCTCGCTCGGCGCGGCGTCACCCAGCAACAGCCGGTCCACGATCGCCAGCCGCGCGGGCTCGCCGAGAGCGGCGTGGAGCCGCGCCCGTGCCACCAACCCGGAAGGCCAATCAGTGTCCATTGACTCAATCTTCGCTGATCTGATCGAGGGCGGTCAAGCCGGGCCCGTCACATGGCGATGCCCAAACCGTCCAGCGCGCGGCGTCTCGGTCGTCACTCGGGCCAGGCTGGCGTGTCACACCAGCCACTCGCCGTTGACCAGGAGGTTCCGTTCTGCGATCTCGTTGACCTCGCGCCAGGCCTGGATCAGCGTCGGGCGGATGCGGAAGTACGGGTAGTCGCGCTGGTCGCGCGGGTCGAAGCCGGTTTTGGCGGCGAAGGCGTCGGCCACCTCGGGGCTGACCTCGACCTCGTCCACCGCGCCCTCGATGAGGACGACGTCGCGGGTGGGGCCGAGGGTGAGGCGGGCCCGGCCGACGGCCCGGAGGTTCCGGGCCGTCGGGTTGGTGGCGGCGGTGGAGATCAGCAGGGTTTCGCCGTCCCACAGGTAGGAGAGCGGGACCAGGTAGGGCTCGCCTGCCGGGCTCGCCGTGGCGACCCAGGCGTCGACGTCGGTGGCGAGGCGGTGCAGGGTGTCCGCCACGCGTTGTTGCCGGGGCCGGGGCGGGTGGGTCACCGGCACTCAGCTCACCGCTCGGGCGAGGAGGGCGGCGATGCGGGTCTCGTCGGCGGGGGTCAGGGTGGTCAGGGCGTAGGAGGCGGGCCACATGGTGCCGTCGTCCAGGGCGGCGGCGTCGGTGAAGCCGAGCGTGGCGTACCGCGACTTGAACTTGCCCGCGTTCTGGAAGAAGCAGACGACCTTGCCGTCCTTGGCGTAGGCGGGCATGCCGTAGTAGAGCCTGGGGGACAGGCCGGGCGCGGCGGACTTGACGATGGCGTGGACGCGCTCGGCCAGCGCGCGGTCGGCCTCCGGCATGGCGGCGATCTTGGCGAGGAGGTCGGCCTCGGCGTCCGCGGCGGTGGCGCGGGCGCCCCGGCGGGCGGTCTTCTTCATCTCCTGCGCGTGGTCCTTCATCGCGGCGCGCTCTTCGGCGGTGAACACGGCGGTCTTCGCGGGCATGGCGGGTCTCCTTCTGGTCGGATGAGAGGGGTCAGCGGTCCTGCAGCAGGCCGAGCACGTTGCCGTCGGGGTCGGTGACCGTGGCCACCACGCGGCCACCGCCGACCTCGCTCACCGGGTCCTTCACGGTGGCCCCGGCCGCGATCACCTCGGCGAGGGTCGCGTGGATGTCGGGCACGTGCCAGTAGGCCACCGGGGAGGTCATGCCCTGCGGGCCGCCGCCGGGGACGAGGCCGATGTGCTGGCCGTCGACGTCGAACCCGACGTAGTAGGGCTCGTCGGTCTGCGGCGCGACGCCGAGCAGCGCGCTGTAGACGGCCTTGGCGGCGGTCACGTCGGAAACGGGGTGCAGGACGGTCCTGACGCTCACGATCACTCCTGGTGGCTGTTCCGGTGTGGCCGGTGATGGCCACGGGAGAACTCTCTCCCGGATCAGGGGCGACGACATCCGTGGTCACCACGGAGACCGCCACGGAACGGCCACCACGGAGCCCCACGCAGATGGGGCAGGATGGGCCCGTGGTGGCTCAAGCAGGGATTTCGACCCGCGAAGCCGAGGTGCTGTCCCTGCTCGGGGAGCACCTCAGCAACGCGGAGATCGCGGCACGGCTGTTCATCTCGGTCCGCACGGTCGAGACGCACGTGTCGTCCCTGCTGCGCAAGCTCGGCGCCGCGGACCGGCGGGCGCTGGCCCACCTGGCGACCGAGTGGAGCCGGGTCGCCCGGGGCGGCGCGCCCGCGCCCGCGCTGCCGTCGCCGGTCACGTCGTTCGTCGGGCGCGCCGAGGAACGGGCGGCGCTGGCCGAGGCGGTCACGTCGCACCGGCAGGTGAGCGCGGTGGGGCCGGGCGGGGTGGGCAAGACCCGGCTGGCGCTCGCGGTCGCCGCGGACACGGCGGGCGAGTTCGCCGACGGCGTGTGGTTCGCCGACCTCGCCCCGGTGACCGACCCGGCGATGGTCGGCGCCGCGGTCGCCTCGGCCGTCGGCGTCGGCGAGAAGCCGGACCGGGGGCTGGACGAGTCGGTGATCGCCGCGCTGTCCGACCGGCGGGCGCTGCTCGTGCTGGACAACTGCGAGCACGTGCGCGACGGCGTCGCCCCTTCCTGGAGCGGCTGCTCGGCTCCTGCCCCGCGGTGACCGTGCTGGCGACCAGCCGCGCCCGCCTGGTGGTCCCGTTCGAGCGGGTCCAGCCGATCCCGCCGCTGTCGCTGACCGGTGACGCCGGGTCCGACGCGGTCGCCCTGTTCCTCGACCGCGCCGCCGCCGTCGGCTGGCCGGTGCCGGAGGACCAGCGGGACCTGGTCGCGGAGATCTGCCGCGGTCTGGACGGGGTGGCGCTGGCGATCGAGCTGGCCGCCGCCCGGCTGCCCGCGCTCGGCCTGGACGGCCTCGCGGGCACGCTGTCCGACCAGCTGCGCCTGCTGACCGGCGGGGCGCGCGCGGAGGACCGGCACCGGTCGGTGCGCGCCACGCTGGAGTGGAGCCACGCCCTGCTCGACCCGGCCGACCAGACGCTGCTGCGCCGGATCGCGGTGTTCGTCGCCCCGTTCCCGGCCGACGCCGCCGCCCGCGTCGCCGGGTTCGCCCCGCTCGACCCGGCGTCCGTCGTGGACGGACTGGCGCGGCTCACCGAGCAGAGCCTGCTCACCGTGGTCCCCTCCCCGGGCGGCACCCGCTACCGCACGCTGGAGACCATCCGCCAGTTCGGCGCGGAGCACCTGGCGGCGGCGGGCGAACGCGACGCCGTCCACGCCCGCCACCTCGACTGGTGCTCGACCACCGCGGCCGAACTCGCCGCGGACACCACCTCGCCCACCGGCCGGTGGCGGGCCCGTTTCGACGCCGCCGCCGACGACATGCGCGCCGCGCTCGGCCGGGTCGCGGACCAGCCCGGTCGGCAGGCGTACGACCTGGCGGTGTCGCTGGCCGCGTCGGCGTTCCGCCGCACCCTGACCGGGGAGGCCCAGCAGCGCTACGAGCAGGCCACGGCCCTGGCCCCCGACCCGGCCGCCGCGCGCGCTGCGCTGCGCCGGGCCGCCGCGACGGCCGGGTGCCGGATGCGCGGCGAGGACATGTACCGCCTGCACCGGGCGGCCGCCGCCGCGGCCCGCGACGCCGGGGACAGCGCCGCCGCCGCGCACGACCTGGCCACGGCCGCGGCGACCACGTACCGCTTCGCGGGCGCGTTCGCCCACCCGCCGCAGGCCGAAGCGGCCGCGCTGCTCGCCGAAGCGCGGGACCTGGCGGGCGACGACCCCGCCGCGGCGGCGGCCGTCGCGCTGGCCGAGTGCGGTGTCCTCGGGGCGGGATCGGCGCTGCCGGACGCGCTGGCCCGCGCGGAACGGGCTGTGCGCCTGGCGGGCCGCACCGCCGACCCGCTGGCCGAGAGCGCGGCCCTGGACGCGCTCACCGCGACGCTCTGCTGGGCGGGCGACACCGTCGGCACGGCGGCCACGACCCGCAGGCGCGTCGACCTGCTCGCCTCCTCCCCGCGACCCCGGCGAGCGCGCTGGAACAGGTCAACGCCCTCGCCGAGGCCGCGGAGACCTGCGTCGGGGTGGGCGACCTGGCAGGGGCCCGTCGGTGGGCCGAGCAGCTGAGCGCCTTGCCGCTGCTGAGCGAACGCGGCGACTTCGCCACGTCCCGCCTCCTGGTGGCCGACGCCCTCACCGGCAACGCCCCCGCCGTGATCGCGACGGCGGGCCGCTTCCTCGACGCCTGGGAACGCGCGGGCCGCCCGCACGCCCCCGACCTCGCCCCGGCGGCCTCCGCGGTCGCGATGGTCCACGGCCTGCGCGGCGACACCGCGTCCCGGGCGCACTGGTCGGGGATCGTGACCGCCCTCGGCGTCACCGCCCCGGACAAAGCGGGATACGGCACGGTCTTCGACGCGATCGTCCTGCTCCACCACGGCCGCGCGGCGGAAGCCGCCGCGGCGACCGCGACCGATCCGTCCGAAATGGACGAGCAGGTCCTCTGGATCTGGCGGCACTGGTACGTCGCCCTCCGCGCCGAAGCCGCCGCGCTCGCGGGGAGCCCCGACGCCCGCGCCCTCGTCGCCTCGGGCCGGGCCGCGGTCGCGGGCAACCCCTCGCCGCCGCCTTCCTCGACCGCGCGGAGGCGCTCATCGACGGTGACGAGCCGCGCCTGCTCGCTTCGGCCGCCGCGTTCCGCGCCGCCGACTGCCCTTACCAGGAAGCCAGAACCCACCTCTTGATCGGCGGCGACCACGCGAATACCGGAGAGCAGGCCATGGTCGACCTCGGACTGGCAGCCTTCAGGGGTGAGCCTGCGCCGCGGGCCGCGGTGCTCGCCCGCACGACCAGTTCGGTGGGCAGGACGACGCGCCGGGCGCGTTCGGGTGAGCCCTTGGACAGGGCCACGACCAGCTCCGCGGCGACCGCGGCCATCTCGCCGAGCGGTTGGCGGACGGTGGTCAGCGCCGGGATCATGATCTCGGCCGGGGGCAGGTCGTCGAAGCCGACCACGCTGAGGTCGTCGGGGATGCGCAGGCCGAGGGAGTGCGCGGCCTGGTAGACGCCGAGGGCTTCGCCGTCGTTGCCGGCGAAGATCGCCGTCGGGGGTCGGGGAGGCGCATCAGCGCTCGGGTGTGGCGGTAGCCGTCGACGATCTGGTAGTCGCCCTCGCGGATCAGGTCCGGGGTGACGGGCAGGCCCGCTTCCTCCAGTGCGGCGCGGTATCCGTCGAGGCGGGCGCGGGCGGAGAGCATCGGGCCGCCGGTGATGATGGCGATCCGGCGGTGGCCGAGGCCGACCAGGTGGCGGGTGGCGGCGAGGCCGCCGCTCCAGTTGTCCGCGCCGACCGAGGGCGCGCCGTGGGCGGGTTCGCCGGTCGGGTCGACGAGCACGAACGGGATCTCGCGGTTGGCCAGCTGCACCTGCTGGCCCGCGGTCAGCTCGGAGTACACCATGACCACACCGGTCGGCCTGCGGGCGAGGACGGCGTCGGTCCAGCTGCGACCGGGTTCGTGCCTGCCCTGCAGCTGGGTCAGCACGATGGACAGCCCGTGCTCCCGGGCGGCGCGCTCGACGCCGTTGAGCACCGCGACCGGGTACGGGCCCGCGATCTCGTGGAAGACGACCTCGAGCAGCGGGGCCTTCGCCTGCCGCTTCTGCCTGCGGTAGCCGTGCCGCTGGATGACCGATTCGACCATCGCCCTGGTGTCGGAGGCGACTTCCTGGTGGCCGTTCACGACCTTCGACACCGTCGCGGCGGAGACCCCGGCCAGCTCGGCGATCTGCGCCAGGGTCAGCACACCCTGGACGTCACCTGCGGGATCGACGGGCTCGGCCATGTCCGGAGCTTATCGACCGGCGCCCGGTCCATTGACGCTCGTCGGATCGCTGAGTACGTTGGGGCGCAAATTCCGGCTGCTCCTCCGAAACTTTCGGGCCGGAAATGTTAGCGCTAACACAGCGCGTGTCCCCACCCTGAGAGGAGAGTGCCCATGGTCGGCACGAGGACTTCCCCAAGCGGCGACGACAAGGGCTGGCGGCACTGGCCGCCGCGGTCGTCACCACCCTGATCGGCGCTCTGATGATCGCGGGCGCCGCGTCGTCGTCGGCGGCGTCGGTCGACACCACCGCGTGGTACGTGCTGGTCAACCGCAACAGCGGCAAGGCTTTGGACGTCTACAACCTCGCCACGAACGACGGCGCGCGCATCACCCAGTGGACCCGCAACGACGGCAACCAGCAGCAGTGGCAGTTCGTCGACTCCGGCGGCGGCTACTACCGGCTCAAGTCGCGCCATTCCGGCAAGGTGCTCGACATCTATAACTGGTCCACCGCCAACGGCGGGTCCATCGTGCAGTGGACGGACCTCAACGGCACCAACCAGCAGTTCCGCCTCGCCGACTCCCCGGACGGCTACGTGCGGCTGATCAGCCGCCACTCCGGCAAGGCCGTCGAGGTGCAGGGCGCGTCGACGGCGGACGGGGCAACATCGTCCAGTACGACGACTGGGGCGGGAACAACCAGCAGTGGCAGCTCGTGCGCGTCGGCGGGAGCCAGCCGACCACGACCACGACGTCGCAGCAGCCGGGCGGCTCGCTGCCCTCGTCGTTCCGCTGGTCCTCCAGCGGCGTGCTGGCGGGCCCGAAGTCCGATGCCTCGCACAACATCGTGTCCATCAAGGACTACACGGTGGTCCGGCACAACAACCAGTGGCAGGTCTACGCCACCACGGCCAGCCGCTCCGGCGGCTGGAACCTGGTCCACTTCGCCTTCCCCGACTGGCCGCAGGCCGCGGCGGCGGCGCACACGTTCCTCGACACCGCGTCGGCCATCGGACAGGGCTACCGGGCCGCGCCGCACCTGTTCTACTTCGCCCCGCAGAACCTGTGGTACCTGGTCTACCAGACCGGCCTGCCGTCCTACTCGACCAGCAGCGACCCGAGCAACCCGCGCTCCTGGTCCGCCCCGCGCAACTTCATGAGCGCCGAGCCGGACATCGTCCGCCAGAACAAGGGCAACGGCCACTGGCTCGACTTCTGGGTCATCTGCGACACCGCCAACTGCCACCTGTTCTCCAGCGACGACAACGGCCACATCTACCGGGCGCAGACCAGCGTGGCGAACTTCCCCAACGGCTTCGGCAACACCGTGATCGCGCTGCAGGACGCCAGCCCCGCCGCGCTGTTCGAGGGGACGGCCGTCTACAAGGTCGGCAACACCGGCCAGTACCTGCTGCTGCAAGAGGCCATCGGTTCCTCCGGCCGCTACTACAAGTCCTTCACCTCCAACCGCATCGAAGGACCGTGGACGCCGCACGCGGCGAGCCAGTCGAACCCGTTCGCGGCCACCAGCAACACCACGTTCCCCAGCGGCCAGTGGACCCGCGACATCAGCCACGGTGAACTGATCCGCTCGGGCAACGACCAGACCCTGCCCATCAACCCCTGCAGGCTCCAGTTCCTCTACCAGGGACTCGACCCCAACGCGAGCGGCGAATACAGCCAGCTCCCGTACCGCATGGGCCTGCTGACCCAGACCAACTCCCCTTGCTGATGTGAAGGAGACCGGTGCCCCGCTCGGGCACCGGTCTCCTCAGCTACTTGGAGATCGCGCCGATCGTGAGGAGGAGGTTGGCGTAGAAGCGGGTGTCGCCGGTCGCGACGCAGACGGCGAGGGTGGGGGAGAGGCAGGCGGCGTAGAAGTCGGCGCGGGGGAGCGGGGTCACGGTGAGGCCGAGGGAGTGCTCGTATGCCTGCCACGCCTCGGGGACACCGTGGTCGTCGGGGCGCATGGTGTGGGCGGCTTCGACGGGGATGGCGGTCAGGAGGGGGTGAGGACTTGGTCGACCGTCAACACGTCCGGGCTGAGGTTGAGGTGGACCAGGGTGGCCCGGTGGTGGGTGTTGGTGCGGTGGGCGTAGTTCGAGTCCGCGAGCAGCACCTTGCTCCCGTGGCCCGCGGCCGCCAGCGCCGCGAGCAGGGGAGGGTGCAGGAGCGGGTAGCGCAGCATGGGGTTCCTCAAGCACAAGGGGGTGCCGCGGCGGCTGTCCGCCGCGGCACCCCGCGGGTCGGGTCAGGTGGTGGGGTTCAGGCGGACGATGGTGACCGAGTGGGGCGGGAAGGTGTGGGTGAAGCGGCTCCCCGCGGTCTTGATCGTCGACCGGACCGGGCGGATCGGCTGGGAGTCCACGGTGTTCACCGCGTCGGGCGGGCCTTGGAGGGTGGTGAGGGTCGCCGTGGGGGAGATCGGGGTCGCGCCGAGGTCGATCTCGGTGCGGGCGGCGGACGCCTGCGCGTTGACCACCTTGACGATCAGCTCGCCCGTGCGCTCGTCGCGGGTGACGACGTGGCGGAACGGCTCGGCCACCTCGTCGTCGGCGAAGGTCGCCCACAGGGCGCCGTCGAGGTACAAGGAGACCTGCCTGCCGCGCACGTCGATCCGGAGGTCGTACGTGCGGCCGGTCTCGATGGTCGTCGGGCGCTCGACCATCGACGACTTGCCGCCGTCCACCGCGCGCTCGACGGCGGAGCGGGAGTTGTTCCAGCCGCCCAGGTTCCACCAGTAGAAGTTGCCGGTGTCGCGGACGCCGAACGCGACCAGGAAGCCCTCGCTGCCCGCCCGCTTCGTGGCCTTCGCCCGCAGCGTGTAATCGCTCCACGACGGGTCGCCCGCGGTGACCATCGTGTCCTGCGCCCCGGCGTCCGCCTGGACGTACGCGCCGTCCTGCACGGACCACGTGCCCCGGCCGCTCGAGTGCGTCCAGCGGTCAGCGCCCGCGGAGAAGTCGTCTGCGAACAGGGCCGTGCCATCCTCCGAGGTGACCGAGACGTCGTCGTACGCGGCGCTCGTCGCCCAGGTGGACAGCCCGATCGCACCGGTGATCGGGGCGGTCAGCGCGGGCGTGCCGCTGGCCCGGCTGGGCACGACGCTGTCGCCCACGTTGGTCATGAACAGCTTCTGCACCTCGTAGCTCGCCGACCCCCACGAGCGGTGGTTGTCGAACCAGATCATGTCCGGGCGCCACTGCACGTAGTCCACGTTGGCCAGCAGCGGAGCGTAGGCCGCCAGCTCCACGACGTCGGCGTTGCGCTCCAGGCCGGTCATGAACGACGCCTCCGCCAGGGCGTTGGCGAAGCGGTTGTCCCGGGAGGCGTACTCACCGAGGAACACCTTCGGGCCCGAGCGGTCGTAGGAGTCGTAGCGGTCGTTGTTCTCCAGGAACCACCGCGGGTCGTTGTAGTAGTGCTCGTCGACCATGTCCACACCGGACGCGCGGTTGAGCTGCCAGTGCCGGTCGAAGACGGGACCCGTGTCGTCCGGGCCGGAGTTGCTGATCACGGTGATCTCGGGGTAGCGCTCGGCGATGGCCGCGCGGAACCGCAGGAACCGCTCGTGGAAGGCGTCGGGCAGGTTCTCCTCGTTGCCGACGCCGATGTGGGTCAGCCCGAACGGCGCCGGGTGGCCCATCGCGGCGCGCTTGGCGCCCCACGGCGAGGTGGCCGGGCCGTTGGCGAACTCGATGAGGTCCAGCGCGTCCTGGATGTGCCGTTGCAGCAGGGCCGGGTCGTCGGTCACGCGGTTCTCGCCGCAGCCGGTCACCAGCGCGGGCACCACCGGCAGCGGCATCGCGCCGATGTCCTCGGAGAACTGGAAGTACTCGAAGTACCCCAGGCCGTAGGACTGGTTGTAGCCCCAGAAGTTGGCGTTGGTCGCCCGCTCCTCGACCGGCCCGATGGTGTCCTTCCACTGGTAGGACCGGCGCCGCTCCCAGTTCGGGGCCTCGTAGCCGTAGTGGCTGCCGGTGTTCACCAGGCACCCGCCCGGGAAGCGCACGAAACCGGGCTCGAGCGCGGCGATCTTCTCCGCGAGGTCCTTGCGCAGACCGTTGGGGCGGTTCAGGAACGTCTCGTCGGGGAACAGCGAGACCATGTCCAGCCGGACCGTTCCGGAACCGGTCGCGGTGATCCGGAGCCGCCCGGTCGCGCTCGTGGAGTCCGCGCGCAGGGTCGCGGTGTACTTCGTCCACCGGTCGCCGCGCACGGTCAGCGTCGTCGGGCGGGCCAGCACCGCGCCACCCGCGTCGGTCAGCCGGATGGTCAGCGGCGTCCCCGCGGCGTTCGACGTGCGCGCCCACACGGAGAAGTCGTACTTGTCGCCCCTGGTCAGCGGGATGCCCGTGTTGTAGCCGGCGTTGGTGACGCCGTGGCCGCCGGACCCGGTCAGGTCGAGCCGCAGGTACCGGCGGTTGCGCTCGTTGAGCCGCTCGGCGTCGTCGACGACCTGGGCCGCGCCGCTGGGCGTCCACGAGGTGAGTCCGGTGTAGCCGCCGTTGTCGGCCGGGTCGTACTCGAAGGAGCGGTTCTGCACCAGCTCCGCGTAGAGGCCGCCATCTGCCGCGCGGTTGATGTCCTCGAAGAAGACGCCGTACATGCTGTCGGCGATCTCCGGTCCGGAGCCCGCGGTGTCGACCCGCAGGGTGTAGTCGGTGACCGCGTCGTCGGCCGCCGCGCTGGGCGGCACCACCACCGCACCGGCCAAGGCGGCGACGCCCAGGAGCAGGCGCGCGCGTCGTCGCGACATGGGAACTCCTTAATGTTAGCGTTAACATCAACGCCCGCGCGACAAGACGGCCGCAGCGGGGAGGGCCTACCGCGCGGGGCGGCGGTGGACCATGAGCCGCTGCAGCGCGATGAACGCCAGCAGGAGCACCCCGATCACGATCTTGGTCCACCAGGAGGTGAGGGTGCCGTCGAAGGAGATCAGCGTCTGCACGGTCCCCAGGACCAGCACGCCCGCCAGCGATCCGGCCACGTACCCGACTCCGCCGGAGAGCAGGGTCCCGCCGATGACGACGGCGGCGATGACGTCCAGCTCCATCCCGACGCCGTGCAGCCCGTAGCCGGACAGCATGTACAGGCTGAACAGCAGACCGCCGAGGGCGGAGCAGAACCCGCTGATGGCGTACACCCCGACCTTCGCGCGCCCGGAGGCCAGACCCATGAGCCGCGCGGACGCCTCGTTGCCGCCCACCGCGTAGACGGTGCGGCCGAACCGGGTCAGGTGCAGCACGTACGCCCCGATGGCGACGACGAGCAGCGCGATCACCACCGTGTAGGTCACCGTGACCTCGCCGGGCAGCTCGAACGTCCCGGTCGCCGCGGCGCGGAACGACGGGTCCTTGATGGACACCGACTCCACGCTGATCAGGAAGCACAGCCCGCGGGCCAGGAACATCCCCGCCAGCGTCACGATGAACGGCTGCACCTGGAAGTGGTGGATCACCAGGCCCATCAGCAGTCCCAGCACGGTGCCCGAGGCGAGCGCGGCGAGGACGGCCAGCCACGCGGGCCAGCCCGCCTGCAGCCCGGACGCGGCGATCATCGACGACAGCGCCACCACCGAACCGACCGACAGGTCGATGCCGCCGGTGAGGATCACGAACGTCATGCCCACCGCGAGCACGATCAGGTAGGCGTTGTCGATGAACAGGTTCGCCACCACCTGCCCGGAGGCGAACCCCTCGTAGCGGACCGAGCCCGCGCCGAAGGTCACCGCGAAGACCACGAAGGTCGCGATCACGGGCAGGAACCGCTGCGGCACGCGGGCCGGGGCCAGGACGCTCATCGGGAGCCCACCTCCTGGGGCGTCGCCGGGACCGGGGCGGTGCGCCGCGGCCCGCGCAGCAGCGCCGCCGAGCGGGGCGACTGCAGCAGGCAGACCGCGATCACCACGACGGCCTTGAAGACGAGGGTGACGGTCGTCGGCACGCCGATCGTGTAGACGGTCGTCGTCAGGGTCTGGATGACCAGCGCGCCCACCAGCGTGCCGACCAGGGAGTAGCGCCCGCCCGCCAGCGACGTGCCGCCGATGACGACGGCGAGGATCGCGTCCATCTCGATCCACAGCCCGAGGTTGTTGGCGTCGGCGGAGTTGACGTTGGAGCTGAGCATGAGGCCCGCGACGCCCGCGCACAGCGCGACGAACACGTAGACGGTCCAGACGATGGTGCGGGAGCGGACCCCGGCCAGCCTGCTGGCCTCCGGGTTGATCCCCACCGCCTCGATGAGCATGCCCAGCGCCGTGCGCCGGGTGAGCAGGGCGACCCCGGTGAGCGCGGCGAGGCTGATCAGGATCGCGATGGGGAGCACCAGGAACCCCGCGCCGATCTGGCTGAACAGGTCGTCCCGGACGGTGATGATCTGGCCCTCGGTGATGAGCATCGCCAGGCCGCGGCCGCGGTCATCAGCACCAGCGTCGCGATGATCGGCTGGATGCCGAGCACGGTGACCAGGAACCCGTTCCACAGCCCGAGCAGCACGCACAGGCCGAGCGCCAGCAGCATCCCGGTGATCGCGTCGCCGGTCGCGGCGATGTGGGTGCAGGTGACGGCGGCGGCGATCGCGGCGACCGCGCCGACCGACAGGTCGATGCCGCGGGTGGCGATCACCAGCGTCATGCCCAGCGCGATCAGCAGCGTCGGGGCGCCGTTGCGCAGGATGTCGACGAGGCTGCCGAACAGGTGCCCGTCCTGGATGCGCAGCGCCAGGAAGGACGGGGTGAACACGGCGTTGAGGACGATCAGCGCGGCGAGGGCGGCCAGCGGCCACACCAGTCGGTTCGACGTCATCCGGCCACCGCCACGGGGCCGTCGACGTGCCCGGCGATCAGGGTCATGACGCGGTCCACCGTCAGGTCGGCGCCGGTCAGCTCGGCGACCTTGCGCCGGTCGCGCAGCACGACCACCCGGTCGGACACGCGCACCACCTCCTCCAGCTCGGCGGAGATGAACAGCACCGCCATGCCCTCGGCGGCCAGGTCGGCCACCACCTTCTGGATCTGCGCCTTCGCGCCGACGTCGATGCCGCGCGTCGGCTCGTCGAGGATCAGCAGCTTCGGCTTGGTCGCCAGCCAGCGGGCGAGCAGCACCTTCTGCTGGTTGCCGCCGGAGAGCGTGCCGACCACGGCGTCCGGGTCGGCCGGGCGGATGTCGAGCTTGGCGATGTACTCGGCCACCAGGGCGTCGACGGTCTTGCGGGGCAGCGGGCGCGCCCAGCCGCGCGCGGCCTGCAGCGCGAGCACGAGGTTGTCGCGGATGGTCAGGTCGGCCACCACGCCCTCGGCCTTGCGGTCCTCGGAGGAGAACGCGACGCCCTTGGCGATCAGCGAGCGCGGGCCGCGCGCGGTGACCGGGACGCCGTCCACGACGAGCCTGCCGGTGTCCGCGCGGTCCGCGCCGTACAGCAGCCGGGCCAGCTCGGTGCGCCCGGAGCCGAGCAGCCCGGCGAGGCCGACCACCTCGCCCGCGCGGATCTCCAGGTCGAACGGGGCGATCGCGCCCTTGCGGCCCAGGCCTTCCGCCCGGACGAGCGCGGTGGTGCCCGGGGTGTGCGCGGCGGTGCGGCGCTCCACCTCGGCCAGCGCGCCCACCTCGCGGCCCAGCATGGCCGTGACGAGGTCGATGCGGCTCAGCTCGGCGGGCCGGTACTCGCCGACGAGGGTCCCGTTGCGCAGCACGGTCATCCGGTCGGAGATCTCGTAGACCTGGTCGAGGAAGTGCGAGACGAACAGGATCGCCACGCCGTCGTCGCGCAGCACGCGCATGATCCGGAACAGCTCGGCGACCTCGTCGGCGTCCAGGCTGGAGGTCGGCTCGTCGAGGACCAGGACGCGCGCGTCCACCGCGAGCGCCCGGGCGATCGCCACGAGCTGCTGCACCGCGATCGGGTGGCCCGCCAGCGTGGACCCGGGGTCGATGGCCAGGCCGATCCGGGCGAGCAGTTCCGCGGCCCGCGCCTTCGTCGCCTTGCCGTCGATGCGGCCGAACCGGCGCGGCTCCCGGCCCAGCAGGATGTTCTCCGCGACCGACAGGTTCCCGCAGAGGTTGACCTCCTGGTACACGGTGCTGATCCCGGCGTCCTGGGCCTGCGCCGGGCCCGCGAAGGACACCGCGGCGCCGTGCAGCAGGATCTCCCCGGCCTTCGGGGTGTGCACCCCGGTCAGCGCCTTGATCAGGGTGGACTTGCCCGCCCCGTTCTCCCCCATCAGGGCGTGCACCTCCCCGGGGAACAGCCGGAAGTCGACGCCGGAGAGCGCCTTGACCCCGGGGAACTCGACGCTGATCCCGCGCAGGTCGACCACCGGGTCCGGGTCCTGCGGTGTCGATTCGGTCATCGCCAGCCTTCGTCGTCGTGGTCTGGTGTGCGGTCCCCGCCACCGCCGGACCAGGGGCGGGGGCAGTGGCGGGGACCGCGGTCTTCGGCGCCTAGTACTGGCGCTCGGGGAGGGCGGCCTTGGCCTGCTCCGGGGTGAACGTGGTCTCCTCGGTCACCACCCGCTTCGGCACCTCCTGGCCCGCGACGACCTTCTTCGCCAGGTCCATGAGCTGGTCGCCGAGCAGCGGGTTGCACTCGACGATGAAGTTGATCTCGCCGTTGGCCAGCGCCTGCATGCCGTCCTTCACCGCGTCCACGGTGATGATCTTGATGTCGACGCCCGGCTTCTTGCCCGCCGCCTTGATGGCCTCGATGGCGCCCAGGCCCATGTCGTCGTTGTGCGCGTACACCACGTCGATGTCCGGGGTGGACTTGAGGAACGCCTCCATGACCTGCTTGCCGCCCGCGCGGGTGAAGTCACCGCTCTGCGTCGCCACGACCTTGATGTCCGGGCGGGCCGCGATGACCTCCTCGAAGCCCTCCTTGCGGTCGATGGCCGGAGCGGCTCCCGTCGTGCCCTGCAACTCCACGACGTTGACCGCGCCCTGCGTGTTGTCCACCAGCCACTTGCCCGCCTTGCGGCCCTCCTCGACGAAGTCGGAGCCGAGGAAGGTCGCGTAGAGCGAGGTGTCGTCGGAATCGATGGCCCGGTCGGTGAGGATCACCGGGATGCCCGCGCGCTTGGCCTCGAGCAGCACCGCGTCCCACCCGGTCTCCACGACGGGGCTGAAGGCGATGACGTCGACCTTCTGCTGGATGAACGACCGGATGGCCTTGAGCTGGTTCTCCTGCTTCTGCTGCGCGTCGGAGAACTGCAACTCGATGCCCGCGGACTTCGCCGCGTCCTGCACCGACTTGGTGTTCGCCGTCCGCCAGCCGCTCTCGGCCCCGACCTGCGAGAACCCCATGGTGATCTTGCCGTCGCCCTGGCTGCCCCCGGCGGCGCCCGCCCCGCCCCCGCCGCACGCGGCCAGGGCGGCCAGCAGGACGGCGCCGATGGCCGCTGTGATCTTCTTCGACACTGCTCTTCCTCCGTGGTCAACCGGGGCACCCGCCGTCTTCCGGGTGCGTGACCGCTGTCACTGGCAGCAAGAGTGAACGCTAACATCGCGCTCGTCAACCCCTCGGAAACGACAAATCCACACCGCCGGCACACCGGTGCAAAACGGAGAGGTTAGCGCTCACCGGAGCGACCTGGGCCGATCGCGCAGCTAGCAGGGCATCCGCGTGGCGCGCGACGCGCTCGGACCGGCCGTGGCACACTTGGCCGAGGAACACCCCAGGTGCCGGAGCGCGCGCTGTTATCGTTAACAACGTTCTTTGGCCCGAGCGGAAACGAGGTGCTGCGGTGGAGCGAGCGGCCGCTGCCGGACGCGCGGTGCGCGACCCGGCGATGACCGACGTCGCGCGGCTGGCGGGCGTCTCCCACCAGACGGTGTCGCGGGTCCTCAACGGGCACCCGAGCGTGCGCGAGCAGACCCGGCTGCGGGTCCGGGCCGCCGTCGAGGCGCTCGGCTACCGCCCGAACGGCGCCGCCCGCGCCCTGGTCACCGGCAAGTCGCGGCTCATCGGGGTGGTCGCGCAGAACTCCACGCTGTACGGCCCGTCCTCGCTGCTGGCGGCGTTCGAGCTGGCCGCGGCGCGGCGGACTTCGCCGTCAGCGTCCGCCGGGTGCGGGTGCTCGACCGCGCGTCCATCGCCGCCGCCGTCGAGCACCACCGCGACCAGCGCGTCGCGGGCATCGTGGCGATAGCGCCCACCGCGTCGGCGAGCGAGGCGCTGGCCGACGTTCCCGCGGGCGTCCCGCTGGTCACCGTCGACGGCGACCCCGAGCGGGGCGCGCCGCTGGTGACCGTCGACCAGGAGGCGGGCGCGTACGCGGCCACCACCCACCTGCTCGACGCCGGGCACCTCACGGTCTGGCACGTCTCCGGTCCGGCGGACTGGTTCGACGCCGCGGGCCGGGTCCGCGGGTGGCGGCGGGCGCTGGAGGAGGCGGGCACCGAGGTGCCGCCGGTGTCCACCGCGGACTGGAGCGCCGCCGCCGGGTACCAGACCGGGCAGATGCTGGCGCGCATGCCCGAGGTGACCGCGGTCTTCGCCGCCAACGACCACCTCGCCCTGGGCATCCTGCGCGCGATGAGCGAGCGCGGCCGGTCGGTGCCCGACGACGTGAGCGTCGTCGGGTTCGACGACGTGCCCGAGGCCGCGTACTTCATCCCGCCGCTGACCACGGTGCGCCCCGACTTCGACGCGGTCGCGACCGAGACCCTCGCCCTGCTGCTGGCGCAGATCGCGGGCGACGACATCGGCCCGTCCACCCGGACGATCCAGCCCGCGCTCGTCGAGCGACGCAGCGTCGCGCCGCCGCGCGGCTAACCGCACCCCGCTTGCGACCCGGCTGCCCAGCCGGGTCGTATGTGCACGTTAACCCCTGTTTCCCAGCACGTCGATTCCGCTCTTGACGAGACGAATGTTAGCGATAACACTCAGGAGCAACCCCGTGTCCGCCTGATGAAGGTGACCCCATGCCCCCTGAACGCGACGCCCTCGTCATCGGCGTCGACTTCGGCACCCTGTCCGGCCGCGCTGTCGTCGTGCGCGTGCGCGACGGCGCGGAGCTCGGCGCCGCGGTGCACGAGTACCGGCACGGCGTCGTCGACCGCGTCCTGCCCGCCACGGGCGCGCCGCTGCCGCCGGATTGGGCCCTGCAGGTCCCCGAGGACTACCGCGACGTCCTGCGCACCGCCGTCCCCGCGGCGCTGGCCGCCGCGGGCGCCGACCCCGCCGACGTGATCGGCATCGGCACCGACTTCACCGCGTGCACGATGGTCCCGACGACGGCCGACGGCACCCCGCTGTGCGAGCTGCCCGGGTTCGCGGGCGAGCCGCACGCGTACGTCAAGCTGTGGCGCCACCACGCCGCCCAGCCGCAGGCCGACCGGATCAACGAGCTGGCCGCCCGGCGCGGGGAGAAGTGGCTGCCGCGCTACGGCGGGCTGATCTCCTCGGAGTGGGAGTTCGCCAAGGGGCTGCAGGTCCTGGAGGAGGCCCCCGGGGTCTACGCCGCGATGGACCGCTGGGTCGAGGCCGCGGACTGGATCGTCTGGCAGCTCACCGGCCGCTACGTCCGCAACGCCTGCACCGCCGGGTACAAGGGGATCTACCAGGACGGCCAGTACCCGGGCCGGGACTTCCTCGCCGCGCTGCACCCGGGTTTCGCCGACTTCGTCGTCGACAAGGTCGAGCACCCGATCGGCGCGCTCGGCGACCGCGCGGGCTCGCTCACCGCCGAGGCCGCCGCCTGGACCGGGCTGCCAGAGGGGATCGCGGTCGCGGTGGGCAACGTGGACGCCCACGTCACCGCGCCCGCCGCCCGCGCCGTCGAGCCCGGCCAGATGGTCGCGATCATGGGCACGTCCACCTGCCACGTGATGAGCAGCGACGTGCTGCGCGAGGTGCCCGGCATGTGCGGTGTCGTCGACGGCGGCATCGTCCCCGGCCTCTGGGGGTACGAGGCGGGCCAGAGCGGCGTCGGCGACATCTTCGCCTGGTACGTCGACAACCAGGTCCCGCCGCGCTACCACGACCTCGCCCGCGAACGCGGGACGACCGTGCACGAGCTGCTGTCGGAACTGGCCGCGGAGCAGGAGATCGGCGAGCACGGGCTGGTCGCCCTCGACTGGCACAGCGGCAACCGGTCGGTCCTGGTCGACCACGAGCTGTCCGGGGTGGTGCTGGGGCTGACCCTGGGCACCCGGGCCGAGGACGTCTACCGCGCGCTGGTGGAGGCCACCGCGTTCGGCACGCGCGTGATCATCGACGCGTTCACCGACGCGGGCGTCCCGGTGACCGAGCTGGTCGTCGCGGGCGGGCTGCTGCGCAACCCGCTGCTCATGCAGATCTACGCCGACGTGGTGGACCTGCCGCTGTCGGTGATCGGGTCGGCGCAGGGCCCGGCGCTCGGCGCGGCGCTGCACGCCGCGGTCGCCGCGGGCGCGCACGCCGACATCCGGGCCGCCGCCGAGGCGATGGGCTCGGTCGAGCGGGCGGTCTACCGGCCGGTGCCGGAGAACGTCGAGGCCTACGAGCGGCTGTTCGCCGAGTACGCCGACCTGCACGACCACTTCGGCCGCGGCGGCAGCGACGTGATGCGCAGGCTGCGGGCGCTGCGGCGGGACGCCGTCACCCGCCGGAAGGGGAGTCCTGATGGAGCGCGAGGTCGTCGAGGCCGTGGCCCGGTTGCGCCGCACGGTGGCCGACCTGCACCGCGAGCTGACCCGGTACGAGCTGGTGATCTGGACGGCGGGCAACGTCTCCGCCCGGGTCCCCGGCGCGGACCTGATGGTGATCAAGCCGTCCGGGGTGTCCTACGACGAGCTGGAACCCGAGGCGATGGTGGTGACGGACCTGCACGGCACCCTGGTCGACGGCGAGCTGGCGCCGTCGTCCGACACCGCCGCGCACGCGTACGTCTACCGGCACATGCCCGAGATCGGCGGGGTCGTGCACACGCACTCCCCGTACGCCACGGCGTGGGCCGCGCGCGGCGAGCCGATCCCGTGCGTGCTGACCATGATCGCCGACGAGTTCGGCGGGGAGATCCCGGTCGGCCCGTTCGCCCTCATCGGCGACGACTCCATCGGCCGGGGGATCGTGGAGACGCTGCGCGGCAGCCGCTCGCCCGCGGTGCTCATGCGCAACCACGGCCCGTTCACCGTCGGCCGCGACGCCCGCGCCGCGGTGAAGGCCGCGGTGATGCTGGAGGACGTCGCCCGCACCGTCCACTTCGCACACCAGCTCGGCAGGCCGGACGCCATCGACCCGGACGCGGTCGACCGGCTGTACGCCCGCTACCAGAACGCCTACGGGCAGTAGCCCGCCCGACCGAGGGGAACCCCGCATGTCTTCCGTCGCCAAGCCGCAGGTCTGGTTCCTGACCGGCAGCCAGCACCTCTACGGGCCGGAGACCCTGGAGCAGGTGGCGAGCCAGTCCCAGCGCATCGAGCGGATGCTCAGCGAGCGCGCCGACCTGCCCGCCGAACTCGTCTGGCAGCCGGTGCTGACCGACTCGGCGGCGATCCGCCAGACCCTGGAGGCGGCCAACACCGACCCGGCCTGCGTCGGGGTGGTCGCGTGGATGCACACGTTCTCGCCCGCGAAGATGTGGATCAGCGGGCTGGACGCGCTGCGCAAGCCGCTGCTGCACCTGCACACCCAGCTCAACGAGGCGCTGCCGTGGTCCACGATCGACATGGACTTCATGAACCTCAACCAGGCCGCGCACGGCGACCGCGAGTTCGGCTACATCCAGACCCGCATCGGGGTCGCCCGCAAGACCGTAGCCGGGCACGTGTCCGACCCGCGCGTGCTCCAGCGGATCGGTGACTGGGTCCGCGCCGCCCTGGGCCACCACCACCTGCGCACCCTGCGGCTCGCGCGGTTCGGCGACAACATGCGCGACGTCGCCGTGACCGAGGGCGACAAGGTCGAGGCCGAGCTGCGCTTCGGCGTCAGCGTCAACACCTACGGCGTCAACGACCTGGTCGACGTGGTGGACGCCGTGCCCGCCGGGGAGGTCGACCGCCTCGTCGGCGAGTACGGCGACGCCTACCGCGTGGCCGACGAACTCGCCCCGGGCGGGGCGCGCCACGAGTCCCTGCGCTACGCCGCCCGCATCGAGGCGGGCCTGCGCCGGTTCCTGACCGACGGCGGCTTCGGCGCGTTCACCACCAACTTCCAGGACCTCGGCGGCCTGCGCCAACTCCCCGGCCTGGCCGTCCAACGCCTGATGGCGGACGGCTACGGCTTCGGCGGCGAGGGCGACTGGAAGACCAGCGCCCTGCTGGCGGCGGTCAAGGCGATGGGGCCCGCCGCGTCGTTCATGGAGGACTACACCTACCACTTCGGCCCCGGCACCGCGAAGGTGCTGGGCGCGCACATGCTGGAGGTCTGCCCCTCCATCGCCGCCGACCGCCCCTCCTGCCAGATCCACCCCTCGGCATCGGCGACCGCGACGACCCCGTCCGCCTGGTCTTCGACGCCCAGCCCGGCCCCGCCGTCGTCGTCGGCCTCGCCGACATCGGCGACCGCTTCCGCCTGGTGGCCAACGAGATCGACGTCGTCCCGCCGGACGAGCCGCTGCCGAACCTCCCGGTCGCGCGCGCGGTGTGGACCCCGCGGCCCTCGCTGCCGGTCTCCGCCGAGTGCTGGCTGACCGCAGGCGGACCCCACCACACCGTCCTCACCCGCTCGTCGGACGCCTCGGTGCTGCGGGACTTCGCCCAGATGCTGAACACCGAGCTGGTCGTGATCGGCCGGGAGACGTCCACCGAGGACTTCACCGACCGCCTCCGGTGGAACCAGGCCTACTACCGCCTGGCCCAAGGCCTGCGCTGACGACAGGGAGTCCGCCATGGTTCCTCCGCACGTGAGCCGTCGGACGCTGATCAAGGCGGCGGGGGCGGGCGCGGTCGTCGCGCCCGTCCTCGCCCCCGGGGCCGCGGGCGCGGCGGCCCTGCCACCCGTCCGCCCCGACATCGGGGTCGCCGCGCACCCGTTCGACCTCGGCGAGGTCCGCCTGACGCGGAGCCGGTGGCTGGACAACCAGGACCGGACGCTCGCCTACCTCCGGTTCATCGACGTCAACCGGCTGCTCTACAACTTCCGCGCGAACCACCGCCTGTCCACCGGGGGCGCCACGCCCTGCGGCGGCTGGGAGGCGCCGAACTTCGAGTTCCGCTCCCACAGCCAAGGCCACTTCCTGACCGCGTGGGCGCAGGCGTGGGCGGCCCTCGGCGACACCGCGTGCCGGGACAAGGCGAACCACATGGTCGCCGAGTTGGCCAAGTGCCAGGCCAACAACGCCGCGGCCGGGTTCAACCCCGGCTACCTGTCCGGCTTCCCCGAGTCGGACCTCGACACCGTCGAGACCGGCGTGCGCAAGGGCGTGCCGTACTACTGCCTGCACAAGACCCTCGCCGGGCTGCTCGACGTGTGGCGGCTGATCGGCAACACGCAGGCCCGCGACGTGCTCCTCCGCTTCGCCGCGTGGGTGGACTGGCGGACCGGCAGGCTCACCCACAACCAGATGCAGGCCACCCTGCGCACCGAGTTCGGCGGGATGAACGCCGTGCTCGCCGACCTGTACCAGCAGACCGGGGACGCGCGGTGGCTGCGCACGGCGCAGCGGTTCGACCACGCCGCCGTCTTCGACCCGCTGGCGGCGGGCCAGGACCAGCTCAACGGCCTGCACGCCAACACCCAGGTGCCCAAGTGGGTCGGCGCCGCGCGCGAGTACAAGGCGACCGGCACGACCCGCTACCGCGACATCGCCGCCAACGCCTGGGCCTTCACCGTCGACGCCCACACCTACGTGATCGGCGGCAACAGCCAGGCCGAGCACTTCCGCGCCCCGCACGCCATCGCCGCGTTCCTCGCCAGCGACGCCGCGGAGGCGTGCAACACCTACAACATGCTCAAGCTGACCCGCGAGCTGTGGACGCTGGACCCCAGCCGCGCGGCGTATTTCGACTTCTACGAGCGCGCGCTGCTCAACCACCTCATCGGCCAGCAGAACCCCGCCGACGCCCACGGCCACGGCTGCTACTTCACCGCGCTCAACCCCGGCGGTCGCCGGGGTCAGACCGGACCTGCCGTCGGGGGCGGCAGCTACAGCACCGACTACGGCACCTTCTGGTGCTGCCAGGGCACGGCGCTGGAGACCAACACCAAGCTGATGGACTCCATCTACTTCCACAACGGCACCACCCTGACGGTGAACCTGTTCCTGCCGTCGGTGCTCACCTGGACCCAGCGGGGCATCACCGTCACCCAGACCACCACCTACCCGGCGAGCGACACCACGACCCTGACCGTGACCGGCAACGTCGCGGGCACGTGGACCGTGCGCGTCCGCATCCCGACGTGGGCGAGCGGGGCGACGGTGAGCGTCAACGGTGTCCAGCAGGACATCGCGACCACCCCCGGCGACTACGCCGCGCTCACCCGGTCCTGGACCTCCGGGGACCGGGTCACCGTCCGCCTGCCCATGCGCGTGGTCATGCGCGCCGCGAACGACGACGCGGGCGTCTCCGCGATCACGTACGGCCCGGTCGTCCTCTCCGGGAACTACGGCACCACCGCGCTGACCGGCCTCCCGGCCCTCGACGTCGCCTCGATCACCCGGACCAGCTCGACAGCGCTCGCCTTCACGGCGACGGCCAACGGCGCGCAGGTCGGGCTCATCCCGTTCTACGACGCCCACGGCCACAACTACACCGTGTACTGGAGGGCGCCGGGGGAGGGGGCGGTGGCGCTCGCGACCTTCCGGCTCGTCAACGCGGCCAGCGGCCTGGTGCTCGGCATCCAGGGCATGTCCACCGCCGACGGCGGGCGCGCCCTGCAGTGGGACGACACCGGCACGGCCGACCACCGGTGGCAGCTCGTCGTTGACGGCTCGGCCCTGCGGCTGCGCAACTTCAACAGCGGCAAGGTGCTCGGCGTCGAGAACATGTCGACCGCCGACGGCGCGGCCGTGCTGCAATGGGCCGACAACGGCACCGCCGACCACCGGTGGACGATCACCGACCTCGGCGACGGCACCCACCAGGTCCGCAACGCGCACAGCGGCAAGCCGCTGGGGATCTCCGGGGTTCGACGGCGGTCGGAGCCCTGGCCGTGCAGGACTCCGACAACGGCACGCCCGACAACCGCTGGCGGTTCGTGCCCCACGGCGAGCGGCGGGTCCAGAACGTGGCGAGCGGGCTCGTGCTCGGCGTCCAGGACATGTCGACCGCCGACGGCGCCGCCGTGATCCAGTGGGACGACACCGGGACGGCCGACCACCTGTGGCTCGCCGTCGTCGACACCGGCGGCTACCTGCGGCTGCGCAACGCGCACAGCGGCAAGGTCCTCGGCGTGGAGAACATGGGCACGGCCAACGGTTCCCGCGTGGTCCAGTGGTCGGACAACGGGACAGAAGACCACCGCTGGCGGCTGCGCCACACGGCCGGCGGCTGCTTCCGCATCCAGTGCGCCAACGGTGGCTTGGTGCTCGGCGTGAGCGGCGCGTCGACCGCCCGCGGCGCGCGGATCATCACCTGGGACGACAACGGGACCGACGACCACCTGTGGCGGTTCCTCTAGGCGCATGGCAGAACGCCGGGCCCGAGGGCCCGGCGTTCTGCTGTCTGGTCAGGCGGTGAGGCGGAAGGTCGCGTCGGCGCGGCCGGTCGCGTCGGTGATCGGGTCGAGGCGGAGCTGGTAGCCGTAGTGGCGGATGTGCCGGTCCGGGTGGTTGTAGGAGCGGAAGGACGTCCACGACGCCGACGCCAGGCCCGCGACCTGGTGGAACGACGCGTCGGCTCGGAAGAGGGCGGAGCCGTCGTCCGGGGCCAGCACGAAGTCGTTGTTCTGGTGGCGCAGGTAGTACCCGGGGTAGTTGACCGACTGGATCGACACGGTCCCGGTGCCCGCCAGGCCCGGACCGATCCGGAACTGGGCGTCCTGGACGGGGAGACGTTCGCGTCGATCCGCACGTCGAAGTCGGCGTGCCGGACGTAGCGGTCCTGGAAGTTGAAGGACTGCAGGCGGGTGATCGGCGTGTTCGCACCCCACTTGGCCAGGACCCGGCTCTCCTCGGCCCCGGTCAGGTTGAGGATGGACCCGTGGCGCTTGCGGTTGCCGCCCATGCCGTAGTCCGACACCGTGCGGAAGTTGGTCGTGGAACCGAGGTTGGTGGACGTGATGGGCATGTAGCCGCGTCCGGTGGCGTACTGGTCCAGCCACAGCGCCCACTCGGTTCGCCCGTTGAACGGCATCCACATCGGACCCTCGACGACGTTCCCGCCGGTGGCGCCGTTCGAGATGCCCATGTGGGCGAGGTTGCCGACGGTCGTCCACGACCCGATGACGGAGTTGGACGCCTCGATGGTGATGTGGCCGTCGGCGGAGGCGCGGTAGTAGCGGAAGCCGCCGACGCGGGTGGGCGACTCGACGATCTGCGTGTCGATGATCCCCTGGCTGCCCGGGCGGTCGATGTACACCTGGGGGACGCTGACCGTGCGGAAGTCCCGGGTCCGGGAGTAATAGATGCGGTGCTTCGTCACGCCGTTGCGGGGGCGTTCGTGGCCCAGTAGACGACGTAATCACCGGAAGCCGGGTCGTAGATCGCCTCCGGGGCCCACGCGTTGCCCGCGCCGGGGATCGCGCTCGCGACGTCCAGCAGCCGGGGCGCCGACCAGGTGTCCAGGTCGGTGGATTCCCAGACGACCAGCGACTTGCTGCCCCGGTTCGCCGCGTCCGCCCACGAGGTCCCGCTGGCTATGCGCAGGTCGGTCGCGATGATCCAGTAGCGGTCGCCCGCGGGGAGCGGACCAGCGCGGGGTCGCGCACACCGCGGGTGCCGACGGTCGACAGCAGCACCGGTGCGCCGTTGTTGAGGTCGGTCCAGTGCAGCCCGTCCCGGCTGTGGGCGAGGTAGAGCTGCTCGCCGTTGGCGTGTTCGCCGGTGAAGTGCGCCATCAGGTAGCCGGTGAACGGGTCGAGCGCGGCTGCCCGCTTGGCCCCGGTCGCGGCGAGCCCGGTGAAGATCAGCACCACGGCGACGAAGAGCACCCCGGCCCTCGTCAGGGTCACTCGCATCGTGTTGTCCTCCTAGTTGACGGTCGGCCAGCCTGCGGCGTCGTAGGCGAGGCGGTTGATGCCCAGCAGGGACGCGCCGCTGTCGGTGTAGTAGTGGTAGACAAGGAAATCGCCGTCGGTGTCGGCGAGAACCGCTTGGTGGCCGGGACCGTGGACGGTCCCGTGCCCGGCGAGGATCTCCGTTCCGCCGCCGTTGGCCATGGCGACCCCGGCGCGGTCGTGGTACGGGCCGGTGACGCTGGTCGAGCGGCCCACCACGATCCGGTACGTGCTCGCCGCGCCGCGCAGCAGTAGCCGAACGACACGTACTGGTAGTAGTAGGCGCCGCGCTTGACGATGAACGGCGCTTCGATGGAGCCGCTGTTCGCGGTGCCGACCATCGCGCCGTCGAGCCTGCGGCCGGTGGCGGGGTCGAGCCGGACCAGCTTGATCCCGGACCAGAACGAGCCGAAGCTCAGCCACCAGCGGCCTTCGGCGTCGACCACGAGGTTCGGGTCGATCGCGTTGAAGTCGTCCGACGACCGCGACTCGATGACCAGGCCCTGGTGGGTCCAGCTCCCGGCGGCGCCGGTGGTGCTGGTGGCCAGGAAGATCGCGGACCGGTTCGAGCCGAACGTCGAGGCCGAGTAGTACAGGAGGTAGCGGCCGTTGTGGTGGGAGATGTCCGGCGCCCACAGGTGGGAGCTGCCGTTGGTGTACGTGCTCGCCCACGGTGTGCCGCCGGGGAAGGCGGCCCCCGCGTTCCGGAAGGTGACGCGGTCGGCGGAGGTCTTCAGGGACACGCCATTGCCGGTGTGCGCCAGCAAGTACCCGCCGCCCGGGCGTTTGACGATCGCGGGGTCGTGCACGCCGATGTCGCCGCTGACGGGTTGCGGGTTCGGGTAGTCCGCGCCGATCCGCACGAGCCGCCACTGCTGGTTCGCGCCGTTGAGGTCGGTCCACTGCACCACCCGGGCGGCGTCGGCGGTGGAGAAGTCGAGCACGTCCACGGCCTTGCCGCTGTTGCGGTTGATCAGCCGCACGTGCCCGTCGGGGGAGTCGGCCAGCCGGAACTGCTGGTTGGGTCCGTTGTGGTCGGTCCACTGGGTGAGGTCGACGCCGTTGGCGGTCGAGGCCCCCGGGACGTCCAGGACCTTGCCGCTGTGGCGGGACCGCAGCCGGTAGAACCCGCCGCCGGAGTCGACGAACCGCCACTGCTGCCAGGCCCCGTCGTTGCGGCTGTGCTGCGCGATCCGGGCGCCGTCGTGCGTGGCCAGCTCGTGGACGTCGAGCGCCTTGCCGCTGTGCCGGTTCACCAGCACGTACCAAGCGCTGGTGTCGACCACGGCCGCGGAGGCCACGGGCGCCGCGGTCCCCGCGACCACCAGCAGGACCAGGGCGGCGAGGGCTTGTGCCTTCTTCACGATCACACCTTCTTCCTTGAAGTGTGCTGATCGGCTCCTGTGCTCTACTCCAGGACGTAGGTGGCGTCGGCCCGCCCGACGGCGTCCGCGACCGGCTCGAGGTAGAGCCGGGAATCCCGGTGCCGGAGGTAGCGGCCGGGGAAGTTCAGCGACTCGAAGGACACCGCGGACGCCGACGCCAGGCCCGCGCGGCGGGTGAAGCTCGCGTCGCCGCGGAAGAGCGCCGAGCCGTCGTCGCGTTCGACCCACAGCTCGAAGCCGCGGTGGCGCAGGTAGTACCCGGGGAAGTTCGTCGACTCCAGCGACACCGAGCCCGACCCCGCCAGCCCCGGCACCACACGGAACTGGGAGTCCGCCAGCGGCCGCACCTCGGTGTCGACTCGCGCTCGGTACTCCCAGTGCCGCACGAACCCGTTCGCCACGTTGTACGCCTTCAAACGCACCGGAGTCACGCCATCGGGAACCGGGATGCCGAAGTCGGGGTGCCGTCGGCCCGCCAGTAGACCTTCTGGACGCGGGTGCGGCGGTTGGGGTCGTTCAGCGGATCGCCGACGATGTCGCGGTAGTTGCGGGAGTGGTAGACCAGGATGTCGCTCTGGCCGTCCTCGGAGACGGTGAACGAGTTGTGCCCCGGCCCGTACTGGCTGGTCGCGGCGTTGCTCTGGAACACGGGGACCGGGCTCTTGGACCACGACGCGGGGTTGAGCAGGTCCGCGGACGCCGACGCGGTCAGCATGCCGAGGCAGTAGTTGGCGTCGGTCGCGCTGGCCGAGTAGGTGAGGAAGACGCGTCCGCCGCGCTGGATCACGGCGGGGCCCTCGGCGACGCGGTAGCCCCGCGTCTCCCAGTCCAGGGTCGGCACCACCAGCCGCGCCACCGGGCCGGTGATGGTCCACGGGGTCGAGCCCATCCTGGCGAGGTAGACGTTGGAGTTGGTGGTGATGCCGGGCTCGGACTGCGCCCAGGTCAGGTACCGGACGCCGTTGGCGGTGAACGTCGAGGCGTCGAGGAGAAGGTGTCCCACGGGGTGACGACGCGGCCCCGCTCGACCCAGCCGCCGGTCAGCGGGTTGGCGCTCGACGACTCCAGCACGTACATGCGGATCCGCCAGACGTCGTCGCTGCGGCCCGCCGCGAAGTACACGTACCAGCGGCCGTTGATGAAGTGGATCTCCGGCGCCCAGATGTGCGCGGCCATCTCACCGCTGGCGTGCTTGCGCCAGATTACCGTCTCCGGGGCGCTCGCGAGACCCTGGATGGTGGTCGCGCGGCGCAGGACGATCCGGTCGTATTCCGGTGCGGTGGCGGTGAAGTAGTAGTAGCCGTCGGTGTGCTTGAAGATGTGCGGGTCGGCCCGCTGGAGGGCGAGCGGGTTGGTGTACTGGACGGCGGGCGCCGCCTGCGCGGCGGGGACCGGGCCGACGAGCGAGGCCAGCAGGATCAGCGCGAGCGCGGGCAGGGCGAGCCCTCTCCACCTGGGCATGGGGACGTCCTCTCGGGGAGTCGGCATGCGGGTCACCGCTCCTCGTGCGAGGTGTCCCGCGGCAGTGCGAGACCTCCATGTTTGCGCTAACACTTGCGATACGTCAAGGCTTGCGAACCCGGTATTGTGATCTGCATCGCGTCTTGTTAACGTTCACTCGCCGGTGGGCGTCGGCCCCGTCCGCAGCGGTCGCGCGGCGGGCGCGCCCCGCCCCGCGATGCGCCCGCCGGCGATCTCGCCGCGCTCGGCACCCGAGGTTCCCCCACATGAGGAGTCACCGTGGCCTTCTCCCGCCCGCGCTCAGTGGTCAAACGAGCCATGTCCGTCGTCGCGGCCGGACTCGCCGCGACGGCCGTGCTCGTCACCGGTCCGGGGACGGCCGCCGCCGCGCCCGGCCCGTCGTTCACCAACCCGGTCGTGCCCGCGCCCAACAGCGCCGATCCGACGATGGTCTTCCACAACGGCTTCTACTACTACGTCGCCACGACGTGGACGTCCGACATCGTCATGCGCCGCTCGACGACGGTGGCGGGCTTGCGCGCGGCGCCGGAACAGCTCGTGTTCCGGGCGACGCAGAACGAGGTGCTGCACCATGTGGGCACCGCACCTCGAGATGATCAACAACCGCTGGTACCTCTACTACTCCGTCGATCCCCGCCCGGGCTACGGCGCCCGCCGCACCCACGTCCTCGAGAGCGCGTCCTCCGATCCCCTGGGCCCCTACACCTACCGCGGCGACCTGGACCTCATGCCCGGCGACGGCTGGGCCATCGACGGCGCGGTCCTGCGCCTCAACGGCGCCCTGTACTTCACGTTCTCGGCCTTCGCGTCCGACGGCCTGCAGTCGCTGTACATAGCGCCGATGGCGAACCCGTGGACGGCGTCCGCGTTCGGCACCCGCATCTCCGCGCCCACGCTGGCCTGGGAGCGCCAGGACGGCGCGGTCAACGAGGGACCCTTCGCGCTCCAACGCGGCGGCCGGACATTCCTGACGTACTCCGCGAGCCACTGCAACGGCCCGAACTACAAGCTTGGCATGCTCGAGTACCGCGGCGGCAACCCGCTCGCGGCGGCGTCGTGGTCGAAGTTCGCCAACCCGATCTTCCAGCGCAACGACGCCGCCAGCGTGTACGGCCCCGGCCACCACTCGTTCTTCTCGTCCCCGGACGGCACCGAGACCTGGATCGCCTACCACGCCAACGGATCGGCGAGCCAGGGCTGCGGCACGACCAGGACCACGCGCGTGCAGAAGATCTCCTGGAACGCCGACGGCACCCCGAACCTCGGCACCCCGGTCTCCACCTCGACGGTGCTCCAGGGCCCGTCCGGCGAGGTCGGCGGCCCGACCGCCCGGGTGCGCATCCGCAACGAGCACAGCGGCCTCTGCCTGGACGACTACAACTTCGCGACCACCCCCGGCGCCGAGGTGCGCCAGTGGACGTGCAACACCCTGGCGGTGCAGGACTGGTACCTGCAACCGACCGGCGACGGCTACCACCAGATCTTCAACGGCCACAGCGGCTTGTGCCTGGACGACTACAACTTCGCCACCCAGCCCGGCGCCGAAGTGCGGCAGTGGACCTGCAACGGTCTGGCCGTGCAGCAGTGGCGGATCACCCCGGTCGGCGGCGGCTACTCGACCCTGACCAACCGGCACAGCGGCCTCTGCCTCGACAACTACAACTTCGCCACCCAGCCCGGCGCCGAGGTCCGGCAGTGGACGTGCACCGGCAACGCCGCCCAGCGGTGGTCCCTCGCATGACAGCCTCCCCGCGCACAGGAGTTGTTCTCATGCTGCGACGACGCACCTTCCTCGCGGGCGGCCTGTCCGCCGCCGCGCTGACCGTCCCGGGTCGGGCCACGGCCCCCGGCGACTCCGCCTACGTCATGGGCTACTTCACCGAGTCCCCAAACCGCGTCGGAAACCGCTACGCACTGCACCTGGCAGTCAGCCAAGACGGTCTCCAATGGACACCGCTGAACCAGAACAACCCGGTCGCCACCCCGACCGCGGGCACCGGCGGCCTCCGCGACCCGTTCATCATGCGCAAGCGCGACGGCCGTTTCGTCGTCCTCGCCACCGACCTGGCCGGGACCGACTTCACCCAGCAGAACCAGTACATCCACGCGTGGGACTCCACCGACCTCCGCTCGTTCACCGGCTACCGGCGGCTGCGGATGCACTCCATGCCCACCCACACCTGGGCCCCCGAAGCCTTCTGGGATGAGGCCCGCGCCCAGTACGGCATCATCTACTCCGCCAAAAGCGGCGACCGAGACGGCATCTGGGTCAACTACACCAGCGACTTCACCACGGTCAGCCCACCCCAACTGTTCTTCGACCCCGGCTTCAACGTGCTAGACGCAACCGTCCACATCGCCAACGGCACAAACTACCTGTACTACAAGAGCTTCACCGACGGCCGCCTGTACGGCGCACGCTCAACCACCCTAGCCCCACGCAGCTTCACCACCTACACCACCGGCGTGATCAACGGCGGCATCGAAGCCCCGATCATCACCAAGGCCAACGACCGCCCCGAGTGGTGGCTGTGGGGTGACTCCTACGCCCCCATCAACGGCGAACTGTACGCCTGGCGCAGCACAGACATCACCAACGGCTCATCGTGGACGCCGCTGACCAAGGCCCAGTACACCCAACCCCTGAACGCCAAGCACCCCACGATCTGCCCCATCACCGCCACCGAGCACGCCAACCTCCTGGCCCACTGGGGCACCCCCACCTGGAACCGCCTGAAGTCCCACAACTACCCCGACCACCTGATCCGGCACGTGAACAACACCGCCCGCATCGACCCGTACCCGTTCGACCCGTACCAGGACTCGCTGTGGCACCTGGTCCCCGGCCTAGCGGACCCCAACGCCATCTCATTCCGCTCGGTCAACCACCCAGACCACTACCTACGCCACTCCGGCTTCGTAGTCGGCCTATCCCGCCACGACGACACCCCCTGTTCCGCGCCGACAGCACCTTCCACCCCACCCCCGGCCTAGCCGACGCGAGTTGGACCTCGTTCCGCTCCCACAACTACCCAGACCGCCACCTGCGCCACACCGACTACCACCTCCGCATCGACCCGATCACCACTCCATCCGCCCGCGCCGACGCGACCTTCCAGGTAACCCACTGACCGCAAGCTGGTGAAGGCCCCCGTCGTCGGAGTTGTGCGGCTCACGCCCGCCGCACCCGGCCGGAGCCGATGAAGGACGCGATGACCACGAGCCCGTAGCCCGCGATGGGTACGCCGATCGACGGCGCCATCGTCACGAGGTTCTTGAGTTCCACCATGGCGGCCAGCATCGCGCCGACCGCGATGAGGGCTGCCAGGAGCGCGAAGCACCTGGTGACCGAGCGGGCACCGTGACCGGTCGGCCAGGTCGCGGCGAGCCCGAGGACCGACACCAGCACGACCGCGAGCACCCCGGCGTAGGAGAAGTAGGCGGCGAGGTACGGCAGGCTGTCCGCCGAGCCCCCAGCCCGGCCGCCTCGATCCGCGTCAGGAGCATGCCCAGATCGGTGTAGGTGATGTCCGGCCAGAGCACACTGCCCGAAGCCCACGGCGCCGCGAACGTCCCTGCGATGCTGAGGACGGCGCCCAGTGCCGCGACCGTCACACCGGCCGGGCTGACCGTCCGGCCGGGTCGACATTCTCCATCGTGCGCCCACCTCCGTGCCGAGGTGTGAGCGGCCAGCGTATCGACGTGATCGACATCTCCGGCCGGTTTCCGATGGATTGGAAACGGGCCGCACCGTCAGCTTGGCGGTCGGCATCGCCTCAACCACTTGGTGCCTATGGATGCAGGTTCGCGTTCTGCGCGGCCAACTCGGCGGCTTCGAGTAGGGACAGCGGGTTCTGGGCGGGGGTGGTGGCCGTCCGGTCCAGATATGTCGGTGGGACGGGAGGGTGTGCGCCCGTGCGGGTTTCGTCGAGTGACCGCGTTGGGACTTCCACTCGTGCCGTCTGGCGGGGAGGAGTTCGTTCGTCACCGCGTGCAGGTCTTCACCAGCCGCAGGGGATGGTTGTGGCTGCGCTGCGGTGAGGACAAGCGCTGGTGTGATCAGCCATGCCACCAGGCGTGGTCGTTGTCGCATCACTCGTTCCCCTTGACGAGTTCGCACCGAACGGAAGTCAGCCTACCGCGCCGTCGTTCGCCGATGCGATCAACTCGCTGGCGGGGTTGGGGTAGCCTGGGACCGTTGGGGTTCGCGCCGGTCGTTCGGCCACTGGGGGTTGAGCGCGGGGCCTGGGGGATCGCCCTCTCTGGGGCGGTTCCGTGCCGTGCTGCGGCCGCGAACCTGGCTCTGGGGGTGAGTGTTTTGGCGCGACTACGACCGCGTCCAATGGCGCGGTTGATGGTATCGGCACTGGTGTTCGCCGGGGCTGTGACGACACAGGTTCCAACAGCCCAGGCCGCGGGTTCGGGCCAGGGCGCGTGGGAGCGGGAGTCGCTTCCGCGGGTCGCGGTGCGGGTCGAGGTGCCGAAGGAGAAGCTGGACCGGATCCGCGCCGACGCGCGGGCGCGGGGCAGATCGGCGGTCCCGCCGCTGGTGGAGCCGGAGGTCGTGGAGCGCACCGCGGTATCGCAGGCCGGGCAGGAGGCGTTGTCGCTGTTGCAGGCCGCTGAGGTGGCCGCGCGGAACGCGGTCGCGCAGCAGGCGGACGGGCCCGCGTCGGTCACGGTGGCGCCGAGCCCGATCGGGGAGCAGCCGCCGGGCGCCCTCCTGGACGAGTGCTTCAACGCGGGCGGCGCGGACGAGGGGATCGGCCGGGTCCACAACCGGTTCACCTACTGCCACCGCATGCGGATCACGGTGAGCTACTACTCGATCAGCCCGAACCGGCCACCGGAGCACGAGGGCGACACGCACGCGACGCTGGAGGTGTTCGCGCAGGGCGACAACAAGGACCGCCGGGTCCGGGTGTTCTCCCGGATCCAGCCCGGCTCGGTCGACTACGACTGGGGCCCGATCGACGACCTCTTCGTCGCGCCCGACGTGCCGTTGAGCCTGCTCGGCCAGTGCTTCGAGACGATCGAGCACTGCTTCGCGACCCGGGGCGCCCCGACGCTGCCGTGGGCGTCGTGGGACAACAACAGCGAGTGGTTCTACTGGGACGTGATCAACAAGGAGGAGCACACCCAGGGCCGCGACAAGATCGCCCCGATGGGGTGGCACGTCGAGTTCTTCACCGAGGCGGGGAGTACACCACCGTCCGGCGGGGCAAGACCGGCACCCGGCTCTCGCGCTGCGACTCGGCGACCTACTTCAACAACCGGACCGGCAACGACCCGAAGGCGTGCATCTTCTGGGAGGTCGCCCCGCGCCTGACCTACGTGCTGGGTTCCAAGGCGCACGCGGTCGCCGATCACATCCTGCGAGCGCAGAAGACGCCGAACGAGACCTACCCGTCGCTGGTCCCGCAGGGCACGCCGCCGCCGCGGGACAAGCGCATCCCGGGCATGTTCGTCGCGGGTGACCCGACCGCGCCCGGTCTGCACCGGATCACCGAGACGCTGCACCCGGGCGAGTACCTGAACAACCGCAACCACAAGGACGGCGCCTGCTACAAGACGGGACCGGAACGCGACCTGTACCTGGACACCGGTCTACCCCGTCCGCCGATCCCGTCGATCGAGCAGTGCGACGAGTACCCCTTCGCCTCGACCCTGGAAGGAGCCGCGCACCCGCACTGGGACTTCTCCGTGATGGCGGTGCCCGTGAGCGACAACGCCAGCGGTGGCGGGCAGCTGGTGACCTTCTACCACGAGGACCGCGTCCTGGCCTGGGACTTCGACCTGCCGGAGAGCATCAACGACGAGTTCTGGGTCGAGATCGCCGCGCCCTGCGGCGGGTGCGGCGGCGGCGGGGGTGGGCCCGTCCCGCCGGGCAACGTCGCCCCGAGGGTGGACGCGGGCCCGGACGCCAGCGGGCCGGAAGGCAGCGGCATCGCCCTCAACGGCACCGTGACCGACCCCGACGACACCCCCGAGATCACCTGGTCGTACCGGCTCGGCGAGAACACCGACCCGGGCATGGCCTGCCAGTTCAGCAGCCCCGGGCAGATGAGGACGACGATCCGGTGCACCGACGACGGCACCGTCACGGTGACGCTGGCTGCCGACGACCACCACCGCGACGGCCCGGTGACCGACACCGCGACCGTCACCGTCACGAACACGGCGCCCGCCGTGAAGATCGACAGCCCGCAGCCGGGTCAGCTGTTCAACGGCCGTGAGCCCACCCCCGTGACCGCCGGGTTCACCGACCGGGGCGCCAACGACTCGCACACCTGCGAGATCAGCTTCGGCGACGGCAGCCCACCGGTCCGCGGGACCGTCCAGGAGCAAGGTGGCACGGGCACGTGTACCGGCAGCCACACCTACGGCTACGACGGGCTCGGGCCGCGCACGATCCAGGTCACCGTGACCGACGACGACGGCGGCGCCACTTCGCAGTCGGTGCCGGTCGTGATCTACGTGCCGGGCTCCGGGTACGGCGCGCACGTCTCGGGCCTGATCACCGTCCCCCGCAGCCCGAACGTCCATTGCCCGCCCAGTGACACGCAGTCGACGGCGACGTTGAGCACTCTCGTGGGCACCATCGAAGCGCTCACCGTCGCCTGCCACCTCGACACCCAGCAGGGCCGCACCACGGTCAACACCACCGTCGCAGGCGCAAGCCTGCTCGGCGGCGCCGTCCGCATCACCGACATCGAGAGCAGCTGCACTGCGGGCGCCGACGGCATCACCCGCGCCTCGCGGGTCGGCACCATCAACGGCGTGCCCATCGGCAGCGGGCGTGGTTCACTGTCCGTCCCGGGGTAGCGACGATCCGCTACAACGAAACGACCACCAACGACCAGGGGCAACTGGTCCAGAACGCCATCCGCATCACCACACCGGTGCAGGAGATCATCCTCGCCAACTGCACGCTCGGCTAACGGCGGCGTGCGACAGGGCCGGCACCCGGTTCACCCGGTGCCGGCCCTGTCGCGGCCGGAAGGACCTCATGAGCGCGAACGAGCCGCTGGACCTCACGCAGCGCTACGGCGAAGCCTGGTGCGTCACCGTCACCGCTCTCCCGGTCGACGCCGCCCTCGCCGCGATGGGCGTCCATGCCCCCACCCCCGTCGCCGACGGCCCGCTGCTGGTCGACCAGCACGAGGAAACCATCCTCCTCGCCCACCAGATCACGCCCGCCCACGCGCTGGTCCTCCAACTGGACCCAACCGGCGGATGGATCGGAACCGACGCCGACGTCCTGCACGCCCTCGCCCCGCACACGACCGCGTGCACGATCACCTACCTGCCCAACAACCAGGAAGCCTGGTTCGCCGAACCCGACCACGCGCTCTCCGGCATAGACCCGGTCACCGGCCGACGCTGGGGCACCTGCGGCCCCGACCTCACCACATCCCTAGACCACCTCGGCTACCCAGCCGACGCCGACGAACCATCCGACGAACTCGCCCAGTACACGTTCAGCCAATGCGCGGCCTTGATCCTGCGCGCGGCCACCGGACTCCACTTGGTGCCCGAACACTTCGACAACCCGTGGATCGGCGGAGCTCGCCCCGTTGACCCTGACCAAGTTCGGGACCAGGTAGCAGCCTTATAGCCTGGTCCCGTGGTCAGCGGGCGCCACGGTGTTGATCGGGTGACGCTTTTCAAGGGTGAGGTGACGAGTGTACGAGGTCCATGGTTGGGTGAGTCTCTCCGAATCCACTGTGGAATCAGATGTGGGTGGACTGGACTCCGCGGTTGCGGAGCTGGCGAACCTAATCGCATCGAACTCAGAGCCGAATATCGACATGTCGCTAAAGGTTATCAATGGCGAGCTATATGTGGTGTTCGCCGGGCTTGCCAACCGGAAACGATCGACGATCGTGGACGATGTCCTCAAGCACGTGCAAGCCAACTTGCCAGGTTCATGGGGTTTGATCTACGAGCGAGACGATGAAACTGTTGAGGCGCCGGGCCCGAACGCTTTCCGGGTAACCGTACTGGCTAGGGGTGTTGTCTCGGAGCGCGTCGACCCCTTCTTCTCGCCATGCAACCCAGTGATTGAGGACTGATCCGCGGGTCAGCTCAGGACAGGATCACGACGGAGTCACTCGGCTGGGATCACGCTCGCCCAGAAGTCGCAGTTGCTTGCGGTTGCGACGTTCACGGGGTGGATGCCCTGGCTGCCTGTGTTTAGTGAGAGCACGTCCGAGGCGTCGTGGAAGCGTGGCCAGGTTGGGAGGTTGTGGCCGTTGGGGTTGCCCGTTCGGGTGAAGTTGGCCCAGTAGCGGACCATGGTGCGTGCCAGGGCCTGCTGGTCGGGGTTCAAGGGGGAGCCGAATACCTGGGGGAACAGGTAGTTGACGTCCGCGAGGTGGGCGGCGCCCTCGTCGAAGCCGGGGATGTCGACCAGCGGGGGTGCGGTGCGGTCGGCGAATTGGTAGGCGTAGACCGGAACCGGGAACGGGCGGGCCGTCGCCAGCCGGTACAGCTTCAGGTGTTCACAAGTGGACAGTGGGGGCATGGCGTCGGAGTGCACGGTGGCCAGGGCGATTCCCGGGGTCGGGTACCGGTCGGCCGGGTACCTCGCCAGGACGCCGTCGGCGGCCTCGCCGTAGGTGTTGCGGATGATTTCCGGGTACTGGGTCGCGGTGACCGGGTTGCCGGAGCCGTCGTGCACCAGGCTGATGGTGAAGCGCTCCTCGTCCAGGGTGTTGCCGAGCAGCATCGGGACGTGGCGGAAGCGGTCCGTGCGGAGAGCTTCGGCGGGTTGGATGGGGAACTCGCGGCCGCCGATGACCGGTTTGCCGCCCGGCCAGGCGCGCAGGAGGTCGACGACTTCCTTGCCGCGCAGGCAGTTGGCGGCGGTGGTCGGGTTGGTGCAGCCGAGGTCGGCGGCGTACGTGGTGCCTGCGGCCTCGGCCTCCGGGGCGGTCGGGAGTTGCCAGGTGCAGCTGCCGCTGGCGCCGATCACCTTGTGGAACAGGCCGGCGGCGGTCGGGGACGCCAGGTGCATGCAGTTGCTCACCGCGCCGGAGGACTGGCCGCCGATGGTGACGTTGGCCGGGTTCCCGCCGAACGCGGCGATGTTGCGGCGTACCCAGCGCAGGGCGGCCTGCTGGTCTTGGAGGCCGTAGTTCCCGGACTGGACGCCTTCCGCGGTCAGCGCGGGGAGCGCGAGGTGGCCCAACGCGCCGACCCGGTAGTTGACGGTCACCACGACGATGCCGCCCTCAGCGGCCAGGCGCCTGCCGTCGTAGAGGTCGCCGCTGCCCGCCAGGAAGGAGCCGCCGTGGAACCACACCAGGACCGGGGTTCCCGGCCGCACCCGGCGGGGGACGGTCACGTTGAGGTAGAGGCAGTCCTCGCTGTGCGTCTCAGGGGAGTCGAACAACGCCAGCTGGGCGCACTGGCTGCGCGGCGCGGTGGCGTCGAGGACACCCTGCCAGTCCTGCGCGGGCGCCGGGGGTCGCCAGCGCAGGGGTCCGACCGGCGGTGCCGCGTACGGGACTCCGAGGTACTGCGCGTAGTCCGCGTGAACCGTCCCTCTCACCGGGCCGTTCTCGGTCCACGCCACGTCCGCGGACCCGCCGCGGCGGCGGGCACGAGCCCGGCGCCCAGCGACCCGACCACGCTCACGATGCCGAGCAGCCGACGCCAGTTCATCGCAGTCCCTTCGGCCAGACACGATCAGGCCGACCGTACGAATGATCCGACCTGCCCGTCATCCGTTCGGTTGCTCACTGGCCGTGCGAAGGCGGGGGCCACGTTGACGCCGGCTCGCGGATCGGTGCAACGTTCTGGGCCGTTGGGACGATCATGATGGGGTGGCAGTTGCTGCGGTACGGCCGTCGGTGCGGCATCTCAGTGTGTCCGCGGTCGTGGCGATCGCGGTGGGGGTGGGGACCGGGTTCGTCGGGTTGACGCTCAAGATCGCTGATGGGACGCATGCGCCGGTGGATACGGCGTTGAGCGTGCTTGGGGGTTTCTGTTCCTGGCCTCGGGGGTTGTTGCGCTGACGTTGCGGCCTGCGAATGGGACGGGGCTGCTGATGGTGCTGGTCGGGGTGGCGTTCTTCGCCGAGGACATCCAGTTGTCCGCTGATCCGGTGGTGTACTCGTGGGGGCTGCTGGTGGCGCACGCGGCTACGCCGTTGTTGGTGCATCTGGTGCTCGCGTTCCCGCACGGCAGGCTTGAGACGCGGGCTGCGCGGGGGTTGACCGGTGCGGCCTACGTCGCCGTGTTCACCTTTACCGTGCTGGGGGTCTTGTTCTTCGACCAGTCCACCGTGGCGCCTGCCAAGCCTGACAACGTGTTGCTGCTGGTCCATGCGCCGGAGTCGGCCACGGTGGGGTACCGGGTTTTCGACGCCATCGGGACGGTGCTGGCGGTCGGGGTGATCGTCGAGTTGGTGCGGCGGTTCGTCAGGGGTGGTCGTGAGTTGCGGGTGCCGATCGCGCCGGCGTTGGTGGTGGCGTTGGTCGCGGCGGCGGCGTCGGGGACCGGGCGGGCGCTGGGGCCGCTGCACCCGCTCGGGCCGGTGCTGTTGGGGTGTTACCAGGTCGCGTTCTGCGTGTGGCCGTTGGCGTTCCTGCTGGGCGTTCTGTGGGTGCGGCCGCGGTCGGTGGCGTTGATCGACCTGTTGGCCGCCGCGCGGGGCCCGCGACGGTGGATCGACTGCGGGAGACGTTGGTGGCGGTGCTGCGCGATCCCTCGCTGCGGTTGGCGCGGTGGCAGCCGGAGCGGGGGTACGTCGACACCGCGGGGGTGCCGGTCGAGCCGGGGAGGGCGGGTTGCCGCTGACGGGGCACGACGGGAGGCCCGTGGGGTTGCTGCACCGCCGGGAGGTGCCGTGGGAGGACGCGCGGTTGGCCGAGGCGGTGGCCGCGCTGACCGGTCTGGTGTTGGACAACCAGCGGCTCGCGGCCGAGGCCGAGGCGCGGTTGGCGGAGGTGCGGGCCTCGCGGATCCGGCTGGTCACCGCCGCCGACGACGAGCGCAGGCGGGTGGAGCGGGACCTGCACGACGGCGCGCAGCAGCGGTTGGTGGTGGTGGCGCTCGGGATCGAGCTGGCCCGGCGGCGGGTCGACGGCGACCCCGAGCTGGCGGAGCTGCTCGAGTCGACGGCCGCGGGCATGGCGGCGGCCATCGACGAGCTGCGCGAGCTGGCCCGCGGCATCCACCCGGCCCTGCTGGTCGACGCCGGCCTCGGGCCCGCCGTCGCCGAGCTGGTCGACCGGACCCCCGTGCGGGTCCGCGTGTCCGGCCCGGAGCTGCCCCGCCTCCCCGCGCCCGTCGAGGCGACGGCCTACTTCGTCGTCGCGGAAGCGCTGACCAACGTCCTCAAGCACGCGGGTGCCGGGTGCCGGGCCGAGGTCGTTCTCTCCGTTGACCGCGGGGTGTTGCGGGTCGAGGTCGCTGACGACGGCGCCGGGGGTGCGACGATCGAGACCGGGTCCGGCCTCGGCGGGCTGCGCGACCGGGTGCGCGCGCTCGACGGCGAGCTGACCGTACGCTCTTCCGCCGGGTCGGGCACGACCGTGACCGCCGAGATCCCGTTGGGGTGAGCACCGTGGATGGCCAGCTCTCGGTCGTGGTCGCCGACGACGCCGCGCTGATGCGCGAGGCGTTCGCCGCGCTGCTCGACCGCGGCGGGTTCCGCGTCGCGGCGCAGGTGGGCGACGCCGAGGAGCTGCACCGGGCCGTCGCCGAGGTGCGGCCGGACCTCGTGGTGGTCGACGTCCGGATGCCGCCGGAGCACCGCGTCGAGGGGCTGCGCGCCGCCGTGCGCATCCGGGGCGAGCACCCCGGCACCGGGGTCCTCGTGCTGTCGGCGCACATCGAGACGCACTACCTGCCCGCGCTGCTGTCCGGTGGCGCCCGCGGCGTCGGCTACCTGCTCAAGGAGCGGGTCGCCGGGATCGACGCCTTCCTCGACGCCGCCCGCCGGGTCGCGGGCGGGGCTGCGTCATCGATCCGCGGGTGGTCGACCGGATGCTCAGCGGGCAGCGGCGCGCCGCGCTCCTGGACGAGCTCAGCGACCGGGAGCGGGAGATCCTCGCGCTCATGGCGCAGGGCCGGTCCAACCAGGCCATCTGCCGCCAGCTGGTGCTGACGAAGAAGACCGTCGAGTCGCACGTGCGCAGCATCCTGCTGAAGCTGCGCCTGCCGCAGGAAGCCGACGACCACCGCCGGGTGCTCGCCGTGCTGACCTTCCTCGCACCGTGGACCGAGCGGTCCTACCGCGACGGTCTACCCGTCGAGGAGACCCCGTAGCGCCGCCGCCGACAGCCGCTCCTTCGGCAGGAACCCGAGCGCGCCGCTGAGCGCGATCCGGTCGCCGTAGTCGCGCGCGGCCTTGGCCGAGCACAGCACCACCGGGATGCCCGCGGCGACGAGGTCCGGGCAGATGGCGAACCCGTCCGCGTCGGGTAACCGGATGTCGAGGAGCACGAGGTCCGGGCGCAGCGCGACGGCGAGTTCCAGCCCGGCGGCGGCGGTCGCGGCGGCCCCGACGACCTCGATCCGGTCGGCGCGCAGCAGCTGCGCGGCCCACGAGCGGAAGGCCGCGTGGTCGTCGACGATCACCACGCGCAGCGTCACCACCCGATGGTTCACCCTCCCCTCGGCCGACGCATCGGGGTCAGCCCTGACGCCCCGCTCGACCGTGCCAGGCGCGCAGGTTCAGGGCAAGCACTGATGCCCCACCCCACCAGCCGCCAGCAACCTTGATCGCACCCGGCGTGTATCAGGACGCCGGGGTCGGCCATCTGAGGGGCATCAGCGGAATCAGGGGAGGGGCCATGCGGAGGGTTCTCGTCGGGGTGGTGGCGTTGGCGGTGGTCAGCGCGACCGGGGCGTGCCAGTGGACGACCTCGCAGAGCGGCGGGGTGCGCCCACGACCACAGCGCCGCGCCCGACCGACGGCGGCGCGCGGTCGACCACGGTCGACCCGCCGGACGACGCCGACGGCGTAGCGGACGTCACCTTCCGCGGCACCCGGGGCCGCGAGTCCGTCTCGTGCGACCCGCTCGACACCGAGTTCGCCGTGGTGGCCAGGGGCGGCAAGGCCCGCTGGACCGCGAGCGCGAAGCGGGGAGCCGGACTGGTCGAGAACCTCGACGCGCAGGGCGTGCGGGTCGAACCGGCGTCGGGCGTGCTGGAGGACGGGCAGTCCACGACGGTCCGCGTCACCGGCGCCTACGACAAGCGCAACGAGTACTTCTACGTCGTCGTGGTCTCCCGCGCCGGGTCCACCGGCCACGCCATCGAATTCACGTGCCGATGACCGCCCCCGACTGGACCGCCCCGGTGTCCGCGCTGGTGACCGCGTTCGCGGTGGCCGCGGGCATCGGGTGGCTCGCCCACCGCCCCGACGACGTCGTGCTGCGCGTCGACGCGGGCGCGGCGCCGACGTCGGGGAGCTGGCGGGCGCGGTCGTCGAGTGGCGCGGGGCGGACGGCGTCCGGGACCGGGCGGGCGTGCTGTCCGAGGACGGCGCGCTGGCCCTGCCCGACGCGGCGGGCCGGACCGTCTGCCTGCGGCTGCCCGCGCCGTGGCGCGCCACCGAGCGGGCCGACGCCTGCGCGGTGGTCCCGGACCGGCCGGACGCGGACGTGCGCGTCGCCGTCGCCCGGCAGGCCCGGGTGGGCGTGGTGTTCGAGGGGCTGGCCGACGACCGGGTCGCCGGGTCGCGCGCGGTCGTCCGGGTGACCCTCCTCGACCCGGCCGACGCGGCCTCGACCGAGCGGGGCCGCCTCGACGGCTCCGGGCACTACCAGCCGCGCCGCGCGCTCGCGGGCCAGACCGCGTGCGTGACGACCCCGCCGGGCTGGGAGGTCCGGTCGCCCGAGACCGACGAGCGCGACGGGGCGCGGTGCACCCGGACGCCGGTCGCCGACCCGCACGGCGACCTCGTGTTCACGCTGGTGGCGACGGACGGAGGCGGGTGATGGCCGCGCGGCTGGTCCGGACCGGGTTGGCGGTCGCGGGGGCGTGCCTCGGCGCCGGGCTCGGCGGCCTCCCCTTCACCACCGCGGGCGTCGGCGCGGTCCTCGGCCCGCCCCTCGCGGTCGTGGTCGGCGTGCTCGTGGCCACCGCGGTCGCCGACCGCCGCGCCCCCGCACCCCCGCCCGAGGCGGCCCCGCCCCGGCGCGGGTCGTCCAGGACACCGCGGCCACGGGCTCCGCGCAGTGGTGGACCCGCACCGGCGGCGCGCCGCCCCGACCCCGGCGCCCGCCCCGACGCGCCCGGCCCGGGACCTCGCGGGCTACCTGGACTCGGCGCGGGTCGTGCAGTGCCCGCGGTGCGGGTCGTTCGAGATCGACGTCACCGGCCGCACCGACGGCTACGCCTTCCGCTGCCGCGCCGACGACCACGGCTGGCAGTGGCGGCCCGGCGCGCCCTGGCCCGCGACGGTCGTCGTCAGCAGACCCCGGCTCCCTTGACACAGAACGGAACTGAGCCGACATGTACGAGCAGACCTTCTCCAGGACCAACCCCGGCTGCGTCGTGTTCCTGGTCGACCGCTCCGACTCGATGCGCCGCGACTGGGGCGCCAGCGGCACCACGCTGGCGCACGGCGCCGCGCGGGCGCTGAACCGCATCCTCCTCGACCTGTGCGTCAAGTCGACCAAGGAGGTCGGCGGGTCGGCCAGGCACTACTTCGACGTCGGCGTGTTCGGCTACGGGGCCTGCCCGGTCGCGGGCGGCGAGGGGTCGAGTCCGCGTTCGGCGGCGCGCTCACCGGGCAGGCGATCGTGCCGATCCCGCGGCTGTTCGACAACCCGCTCGCCGTCGTCGAGGAACCCTCGGTCGACGCCGTGCCCGGGGCCGGGTCCCGGTGTGGGTGGAGCCCGTCTTCGGCTGCCGCACGCCCATGTGCCAGGCCATCGCCGTGGCCGGGGCGCACGTCTTCGAGTGGGCGGCGGCGCATCCGCACTCGTTCCCGCCGATCGTCATCAACATCACCGACGGGTTCGTCACCGACAGCCCGTTCGACGGCGCCGACCTCGCCGAGTGGGCGCGCAGGCTCACCTCGATCGAGACCTCCGACGGCGCCGCGCTGCTGCTCAACATCTTCCTGTCCGCCGACGGCGAGCCGGAGGTCCTGTTCCCGGCGAGCGCCGCCGGGCTGCCCGAACCCGGCCCGCAGCTGTTCGCCATGTCCAGCCCGCTGCCCAAGACCATGGTGGCCAACGCCCGCGCCAGCCTGGTCGGCGTGCCGGACGGCGGGCGCGGGTTCGTGTTCAACGCCGGGCTCGCCACCCTGGTGCGGTTCCTCGAGATCGGCACCCGGGTCGCCGACATCAGGGACCGGTGAGGTCGCCGTGCACGCGCACCCGGTGTGCTTCCGCCTCCCGAAGACCGGCCACGCGCCGCACGAGTGGGAGGACGCCGCGGGCTGCGGCGAGGCGCCGCGGCCCGGTTCGTGGTGGTCGACGGCGCCACCGAGGCGTTCGACGCGCTGCGCTGGGTCGCGCAGCTGGTCACCTCGTTCCTCGACGCGGGCCCGGAGATCACGGCGGCGGACCTGGCCGGGTGGTTCGAGTCGATGCAGCGGCGGTGGACCACCGACGCGCCGGACCGCTTCGGCAGCGTGATCGAGGAGTACAAGTTCCGCACCGAGGGGTCGTTCGCGACGTTCGTCGGCGGCGAGGTCGTCGGGCTGGACGGACCGCGGCCGCGGTGGGCGGCGGCGGCCCTGGGCGACGCGGTGCTCTTCCACGTGCGCGCGGGCAGGCTGCTCACGCACTTCCCGGCGCTGTCGGTCGACGACTTCGGCCTCGTCCCGGACGGCGTGGACACCCGTCCCGCCGCGCTCCCGGGGATGCTGCGCGGCTTGGCCTTCGGCGGCGGCGAGCTGGCCGCGGGCGACGAGCTGTTCGTGGCGACGGACGCGATGGCGCACTGGCTGCTGCGCCGGGCCGCGACCGACCAGACGGCACTGTGGACAGTCCTCTCCGGACTGCACCACCACGCGGCGTTCGCCGAGCTGGTCGTCGACCAGCGCGCGGCCGGGGCGATGCGCGACGACGACGTCACGCTGCTGCGCATCCGGATCGCCGCGGCTCCCCGACGCGGTTGGTGGTCTGCCTGTGATGGACATGCCGACGGCGGAGGACTACATCCGGGCGGTGCAGAACCCCGGACTGGTGTTCCAGCAGCCCGAGCTGCGGGACGCCGTGTTCGACACGCACCCGCTGCTGGGCATCCCGATCCCGGCGTCGGGCACCTCGGCCATCGTGTTCAAGGCGACGGTCGAGGGGCGGGCCCAGGCGCTGCGCTTCCTCACCCGGCCCGACGCCGCGACCCGCCAGCGCTACACCGCGCTCAACGCGCACTTCGCCGAGCGCGGGCTCACCGGTGACGTCGCGACAAGCCAGTGGGTCGACGACGCGATCGCCGTCAACGGCCGCACGTGGCCGGTGGTGCGGATGCAGTGGGTGACCGGGAAGACGCTCAACCAGCACGTCGAGGACCTGGTCGACGCGGGGGACACCGGGTCGCTCACCGCCCTGGCCGCCGCGTGGCGCGACCTGCTGCGCCGCACCCAGTCGGCGGGCTTCGCCCACGGCGACCTGCAGCACGGCAACGTCATGGTCGAGCCCGACGGCACGCTGCGGCTCGTCGACTTCGACTGCGCGTGGATCGAGGCGTTCGCCGGGTCGGCGCCGCCGAGCGAGACCGGGCACCGCAACTACCAGCGCCCGTCCCGCCCGTGGGGCCGCTGGATGGACACCTTCCCCGGCCTGGTCATCTACCTGTCACTGCTCGTCGTCGCCCGCGACGCCGGGGCGTGGCGGCTGCACAACGGCGAGAACCTGCTGTTCCGCGACCAGGACTTCGTCCCGCCGCACCGCACCGAGACCTGGTGGCGGGTAGCGCAGCTCGGCGACCCCGGGCTCGACGCGATCGCCGCCGCGCTGCGCGCGTGCTGCGCGCCGTCGTGGCTGGCGACCGGTGACCTCGAAACCCTGCTGGCCGCCCCCGTCCCGTGGTGGCTGCGCACGAGCGCGACGGCACCGCAGGCGGTCCCCGCGCCACTCCCGCCGCCCCCGTCCCGGCGCCGCGGCCCAGCCGGGCACGTGGTGGGCGCCCCCGGTCCCGCCGCCCCTGGTGCCGCCACCCCCGGTCCCGGTGCCGCGCCGCTGGACCATCGCGCTGGTCGCGTTCCTCGTCTGGCTCGCGGTGGGGTTGGTCGTCTCGTGGATCGCCCTGGCCCAGGACGCGCAGGCGGTGGCCGACGGCGCGGGGCTCGTGGGCCTGCTGCCCGCCGCGGTCGTGGCGGCGGCGATGACCGTCAGGAGGCGGCGGATGAGCCGCGCGCAGCAGCAGCCCCGGAGGTCGTGATGGAGCAGCGGATGTTCGGTCCCTACCGGATCGAGGGCCTGCTCGGCCGCGGCGGCATGGGCGAGGTCTACCGGGCGTACGACACCGGCCACGACCGGGTCGTCGCCCTCAAGTGCCTGCTGCCGCACCTGGCCGAGGACGCGCGGTACGTGGCCCGGTTCCGCCGGGAGTCCGCGCTCGCGGCCCGCCTGCGCGAGCCGCACGTGATCCCCATCCACCGCTACGGCGAGATCGAGGGGCGGCTGTACCTCGACATGCGCCTGGTCGAGGGCGACGACCTCGGCGCGGTGCTGCGCGCGCGGGGCGCGCTGGCCCCGCCCACGCGGTCGGCCTGGTGGGGCAGGTCGCCGCCGCCCTGGAGGCCGCCCACGACGACGGGCTCGTGCACCGCGACGTCAAGCCGTCGAACGTGCTCATCGCCACCAGCCAGAGCTTGGGGGAGACGGGGTTCGCGTACCTGGTCGACTTCGGCATCGCGCGGCTGGTCGGCGACGGGGCGGGGTCACCGCCGCGGGAGCGGCGATCGGCTCGGCCGATTACCTGGCCCCGGAGCGCCTCGACGGCAGCGGGGCCGTCGACCACCGCGGCGACATCTACGCGTTGGGGTGCCTGCTGTTCGAGTGCCTGACCGGTCGGAAGCCGTTCCCCGCAGCGGAACCCGCCGCGGTGCTGCTCGCGCACGTGCAGGAGCCGCCGCCCGCGCCGTCGCGGGTGCGGCCGGGGTCCCCGCGGGCTTCGACGCCGTCGTCGCGCGGGCGATGGCCAAGGACCCGGGGGCCGGTACGCCTCGGTGGCCGACCTCGCCCACGCCGCCCGGGCCGCGCTGGTGGGCACCGCGGCGGCGCCCGAGCGGGGGCAGTGGTGGACCCGCACCGCGGGCCCGGCCGCGCCGCAGCCGTTCGACTGGCGCGGCCAGGCCCAGCGCGCCGTCCGGCCCGCGCCGCAGGCGCCGCCGCCCCCACCCCGACCCGTCCCGGTGCCGAGCAACCCCGGGGAGGCTGGTGGGAGCGCAAGGCCACCGCCGTGCACCCGGTCGCCGCGACGATCACCATCGGGCGGGCGCCGGAGTGCGCCGTGGTGCTGACCGACGTGCTGGTGTCCCGGCACCACGCCGAGCTGCGCCAGGTCGGCGGGCGGTGGCAGCTGGTCGACCTCGGCAGCTGGAACGGCACCCACGTCAACGGCAAGCGGATCACGACCGCCGAGATCGGCCCGGACGACGTGATCGGCATCGGGCACGCCCTGTTCCGCCTCAGCGGCGACAAGCTGGTCGAGTACACCGACGACGGCGACATCGGCTTCGCCGCGAGCGACCTGGTCGTCACCCGGTCCGGCAAGCGGTTGCTGGACGGGGTGGGCTTCACGCTGCCGCAGCGGTCCGTGCTGGCCGTCGTCGGGCCCAGCGGCGCGGGCAAGTCGACCCTGCTCGGCGCGCTCACCGGTCAGCGGCCCGCGGACACCGGGCACGTCCACTACGCGGGCCGCGACCTCTACGAGGCCTACGACGAGCTGCGCCAGCGCATCGGGCTGGTGCCGCAGGACGACATCCTGCACCCGCAGCTGACCGTGCGCCGCGCCCTGCGCTACGCCGCCGAGCTGCGCTTCCCGGCGGACACGCCCGCCGAGGACCGCGAGCGGCGGGTGGAGGAGGTGCTCGCCGAGCTGGGCCTGAGCGGGCACGCCGAGCAGCGGATCAGCACGCTGTCCGGCGGGCAGCGCAAGCGCACGAGCGTCGCGCTGGAACTGCTCACCCGCCCGTCCCTGCTGTTCCTCGACGAGCCGACCTCCGGGCTGGACCCGGGCATGGACAAGTCGGTGATGCAGACCCTGCGCGCCCTCGCCGACGGCGGCCGGACCGTCGTCGTGGTCACGCACTCCCCGGCGCAGCTCGACCTGTGCGACCGGGTGCTGGTGCTCGCCCCGGGCGGCAAGCCCGCCTACTTCGGCCCGCCCGGCGAGGCCCTGGCGTACTTCGGCCAGGCCGATTTCGCCGACATGTTCCTGCTGCTCGACCAGTCCAGGGACGTCGACTGGGCGAAGCGGTTCCGGGAATCGCCGGTGCACGCCCGCTACCTCGGGCCCGCCGCGCCCGCCGCGGCCCCGGTCGCGACCAGGCAGCCGCCGGAGCGGCGCCGCGCCCAGCAACCCGCGTGGCGGCAGTTCGCGGTGCTGTGCCGCCGCTACCTCGCGGTCATCGCGGCCGACCGGGCGTACGCGCTGTTCCTGCTCGGCCTCCCGCGGTGCTCAGCGTGTTCGCGAAGATCATGCCGGGCGACTCCGGCCTGTCGTGGCCGCCGAGCGCGCCGGAGGAGGATCCGCGCCAGCTCCTCCTGCTGCTGGTGCTGGGGTGCGCGTTCATGGGGTTCGCCACCTCGTTCCGGGAGGTGGTGAAGGAGCGCGCGATCCTCCAGCGCGAACGCGCGATCGGGCTGTCGCCGGGGGCGTACCTGGGGTCGAAGATGGCCGTCCTGGGCCTGATCGGCGCTCTGCAGGCGGTGGTGTTCTGCGTCCTGGGCACGCTGGGCACCCCGCCGCCCGACGACCCGGTGGTGCTCGGCGCCGGTCTGCTGGAGGTCGCGGTCGCGCTGGTCGCGGTGACGGCGTCGATCATGGCCCTGGGGCTGCTGGTGTCCGCGCTGATCACGAACGCCGACCGGGGGATGCCGATCCTCGTGGTCGTGCTCCTGCTGCAACTGGTCCTCTGTGGATCGTTGTTCCCGGTGGAGGGCCGGGCGGTCGTGGAGCAGCTGTCGTGGCTGATGCCCGCGCGGTGGGGCTACGCGATGGGCGTGAACACCGCGGGTCTGCCCGGCGGCGACGTCGACCCGCTCTGGGAGCACGCGGCCGGGCCGTGGCTGCTCGGCCTCGGCGTCCAGCTCGCCTTGGTCGCGGTGTTCGCCGCCGCCGCCCGCTACGCGCTGCGCGCCCGCCGCCCGACCAGGCGATGAGATCGAGGAGACCGCGAATGAGGGGACATCTGGCCGCGGCGGTGGCCGTCGCGCTGGTGGTCGGCACCGCGGCGTGCCGCGGCGGCGACGCCCGGCCGGAGGCGCCGGACCAGGGGCCGACCGTGTGGGAGGCGATCCACGCGTCCAACGACGACGAGGGCCGCATGAGCCCGCAGGGCGCACCAAGCGTTCGCCTACCTGTTCGGCGCGCTGCCGGGGGTCGTCATGCCGCGGCGCGGCCCGACCCGCCCGACTTCGCGGCCTCCGGCACCGGCGCGGTGAACTGGGTGTTCGCGCACTGGGCGGAGCTGACCGACGAGCAGCGGCGGGCGGTGTCGGCGCGGCTCGCGCCGCCGCCCGACGACCCGCCGCGGTTCGCCCAGTCGGCCAAGGACCGGGCGCGGGCCGTCCTCGCCGCCGTGGTCCGGGACCTGGTCGGGAAGACCGCGGCCCGGCTCGGCGGGACCGTGGTGGTCCCGCCCGTGACGTTCTCCCTGGTCGACGAGCAGCCGAAGGGCCTGCGCGCGTGGACGGTCCCGCTGTCCGGCCCGGAGTCGATCATCCCGGGGACGCGGGACTCGGTCGACATCCGCAACGGCCCGGCCGCGCGGTGCCCGGTGTTCCTGCCGCCGGTGGTCTGGCACAACGTCGCCAACGGCGTGCCACCGCTGGTGAAGCAGACGATCGCGCACGAGATCTTCCACTGCTTCCAGGCGTTCAACTACGCCGACCTCGCGATCTACCGCACGGCGGGCAACTGGCTCAACGACGGTTCCGCCGAGTTCGCGGGCGCGGACCTCGTCGGCGCGGCGTTCCCGCCCAGCTGGAAGCACTACCTGCTGACCCGGGCCTCCCTGTTCGACCGGGTGGACTCGGCGTCGGGCTGGTGGTTCCACCTCCAGCACATCGGCCGCGACCCGTGGGCGCTGCTGCCCGTCATCTGGCAGCGCGGGCTCACCGGACCCGGCGCGTACGTGCACGTCGGCGGCGACCGCGACGACTTCTACGACACCTGGGCGTCTTCGTTCCTGCGCAGGCCCGATCTCGGTGACGCCTGGGAGGTCCACGGCGTGGACGTGCCCGACGTCCGGCCGCCTGTGGGCGCTGTGGTGACGGGTCTGTCGCCGCTGGAGGTGGGCATGCTCGACGTGCGCGTCGCCGAGGTCAAGACCCTCGACCCGGACTTCACCGGCATCCTGCTGGTGTCCTCCGCCCACCCGGTCCGGGTGCACGACGGCGCCGCGTTCGAGGACGTGCACGTGACCATGGGGGACTACTGCCTCGGGGAGAAGTGCGTCTGCCCGGAGAACACCGAGCGCGCTGGGGAGCGGTTCCAGCGCGTCGAGCGGCCGCTGTGGGTGGCGCTGCCCGGCGGGGAGAGTGGGAACGCGGTCCTCGCCGACGCGGTGTCGCTGGAGGAGTACTGCAAGAAGCAGCGGCCCCCGCGCCGCAAGCCGCCCAAGCACTCGCAGCCGACGTGGGCGCACCCGCACGCGCCCGCCACCAACCCGCACGGGCCGGACCGACCGCGCACGACCCGCCCGACCGCGGGGAGCACCGGGGACCCGCACCTGACGAGCCTGGACGGGCACTCGTTCGACTTCCAGGCGGCCGGGGAGTTCACCCTGGTCCGCTCCACGGACGGCGACCTCGAGGTCCAGGTCCGGCAGGAACCCGCGAAGGACTTCCTGGGGCGGGAGAGCACCACGGTCACGGTGAACACCGCCGTGGCCGCCCGGGTCGCGGGCGCGCGGGTCACGATCGTGCCGGACGGCGACCGGCTGGCAGTGCGCTCGGATGGGGATCCCGGGTCCGGCGCGGTCTCGCCGATCGACCAGGGTTTAGCGGTGCGCTGGCCGGACGGGTCGGAGCTGTGGGCCACCGTGGCGGCGCCCGGCAGCATCAACGTCCTCTTCGGACCGGCCGCGTCGCGCCGCGAGCGCTCCACGGCCTCATAGGCCCGTTCGAGGGCGCTTCGGGCTCGACCGCGATGACCGACCGCGACGGGAAGCGCTACGAGAAGCCGACCACGGACGAGCTGTACGACGAGATCGGCGAGAGCTGGCGGGTCGAGGACTCCCTGTTCGACTACGGCCCGGGCGAGTCGACCGAGACGTTCACCGACCGCGCCCTGCCCGCCAAGCGGCTCACCCTCGCCGACCTGCCCGCCGAGCGCCGACGCGCCGGTGAGCGGGCCTGCGCCGGGGTCGAGCTGTACGACTCCTGCGTCTTCGACGTCGCGGTCTCCGGCAACGACAAGTTCGCGGTCGGCTACCGCACCCTCGACCGCCTGACCACCGTCGACGGCGGCGACCTGGTGCCAGACCGCCGCGTCGGCCCGGACCGGCTCGACCCCGGCCAGCAACGGACCTTCACCCACACCTCCACCGCCGACGCCCTGTACTTCGCCACCGACGCGGACTGCACCGCGGCCACCTCAGCCACCGTGTGGTGGCGCGTCACCGCCCCCGACGGCACCGAGACCCTCCAGGTCCCGATGTGCGCCGACGCGGGCAGACGCACCACGACCAGCCCCGGCCGCTGGCGCGTCGACGTGTGGGTGCCGCCCGGCGCCGAATCGGGCGGCCTCTTCGCCCTGCACGTCGAGGCCGCGGGCCCGCTGCGCACGTCCGCGATCGACCGGCCCGCGACCGTGTCGGGAGCGGTGACGGGTTCGGGCGCCGAGACCCGCCACACCTTCACCGCGAGGGCTGGCGACAAGGTCACCATCAAGGCGCTCAAGGGGTGCGACGACGACCGGTCGCTGTACTGGGGGCTGGAGGCGCCGGACGGCAACCGGGTGACCCTGCGCACCAGGGCGTGCCAAGACCTCGGCACCCATGAGATCCCGACGACAGGGAAGTGGGCGATAGCGATCTACAACCACACCAGCGACGAGCGCCCGCACCCGTACGCGTTCTCCCTCTCGTGAGGGGTTGCTCGGATGTCGGTAAACACTCGACCGGCTCGCGCGATTCCTTAGGTGTCGGTTGAACGACAGGGGAGGACGCATGCGCAAACTCGGAGTGGTCGTGGCACTAGTGCTGCTCGTGGTGCAGGTACCCGGGACAGCGTCGGCGGGGAACAGCGGGCAGCCGTTCCTCGGCGACCTCAACAACGACGGCAGGGCGGACCGGGTGACGCTCGGTCCGGTGGGTTTGTCCCGGGAGTGCACGCTGCAGGTGGAGTACCGCCGCGCGGACGGGACGTTCAAGGCGCCGGTCACCCACACCTACACCTCGCCCGCCCCGGCCGTCCCGTACTGCCCGAACATGGGCGAGGTGGTCAACCTCGGCGGCGACCGGGTCACCGAGATCATCGCCACGAACTTCCACACGAACGCGCAGGGGCGGGAGCTGCTGGTGCTGCGGAAGTTCCGGCCGGTCGCGGAGCTGGAGGGGCTCAGCTTCCCGAGCACGCTGCGCAAGGTCGACTTCAACGGCGACGGCCTGGAGGACGTGTGGCTGTCCAGTGACCAGGTCGTGCGGCTGCGGTCGTTCCTCAACACCCCTCGGGCACGCTGGTCCCGGGACCGGTCGACGTGTGCAGCTCGCGGCCGATCCCGCAGCACGCGTTCGCGGACTTCGACGGCGACGGCGGCCAGGACATGCTCCTGTCCCGGCGCTGCGAGTTCTCCTACACCGCCGCGGAACTGCACTTCGGCGGCGGACGCCCGCCGGTGGTGTTCGCCCACTCCCCGCAGATCTCCACGACGTACGAGGTGTTCGTCGCCGACGTCGACAACAACCAGGTCCCGGACGTCGGGCTCATCGAGCGGACCGGTGACACGGTCGCGGTCCGGCACTTCCGCAACGACGGGACGGGATCGTTCACCGAGGTGCCCTAGTCCTTGCGCGAACCCAGCAGTCGAAGTGGAACCCGAACACGAAGGCGGCGAGTCCGAGCACGCGGACCGGGTGCCCGTTCCCCTGCTTCCCGAGCAGCCAGGCCACCGGCGCCCCACCCCGTCGACCGGGTCACCGTCGAGGCATGACCTTGCCGAGGCGAGCCCAGGTCAAATCGACGTGCCCCACAGCGAAAACCGCCGAGATGCTGACCGTCCCGCCACCGCGCCCACGCTTCCAGGTACCGGCCCGCCTCCGAGTCCGCTCCCGACTGAGTTTGTAATGATCCACTCGGGACGGCGACCCTGGTTCGCCAGCGGCTTGATGCACCCGTAACCCCGCGATCGCCGGGCCGATCTACTGGTGACCGCGACGGAGGGGAAGCCGTGATCCAGGACGTCGTGCCCGCTGAGATCTCCCGGGTGCTGGGTGCGGGGGAGCACGTGCTGTGGAGCGGGAAGCCGCAGCGGCGCGCGCACTGGGAAGCGGCTGATACCGCGGGTGCTCTGGTTCTGGTTGGCGTTGTCGGATTCTTCGTGATCTGCGCAGATCGGGGTGATGGAGGGCCCCTCGTGGTTCCGGCTCGCCGGTGTCGCCGTGGGAGCCGTCATAGCCGGGCTCTACGCGCGCGTGTTCCTGCGTCCGCGCAGGTTGCCGTCGGGGTACGTCCTGACCGGGCGGAGGTTGTTCACGGTCACCCGGGAGGGGATCGACGTCCGGCCGTTGGGGGCGTTGCCGCCGCCGACGGTCGTTCATCGTGCCGTTGACGGGGTCGGGACGATCACCTTCGGGAAGCGGAAGGCCATGCCGAACCTGACGTCCGAGGGTTTCAGGCCCGCACAGCTCCCGCCGCGGCTGGTGCAGGTGGCCGACGTCGACCGCGTCCTCGACATCGTCACCGCCGCCATGCGCGCGGTCTGAGTCAGGGAGCTTCGGCGGCGGTTTTGACGTGCTGGTTGCGGATGCGGATCAGGCGGGGCATGTAGCGGTTGAGGACCGCGTGCTCGGCTAGGGCGCCGAGCGGGCCGAGCGGGGCGGCGAAGTCGATGACGTCGCGCATGATGGTGCCGCCGTCGCCGTCTGGCTCGAAGTGGTGGGCGTGGTGCCAGCGTTTGAAGGGGCCCGAGACCTGCTCGTCGACGAAGTAGGCGGGTGGGTCGTAGGCGCTGATGAGGAGGTCATGCGCCAGCGCAGGCCGAAGTGCTTGGCCTGCCAGGTGACGGTGTCACCCAGCTCCATCCGGCCTGAGGTGACGCCGCCGATGGCCCGTTCGCCGGAGTCGGCCATCGAGGCGGTGTGGAGTTCGACCTCCAGGGAGACGTCGAAGACGCGCTGGGGAGGGGCCGCGATGCCGGTGATGACCTCAAAGCGCGTCATGGTTCTGCTCCTCATAGGCCGCGCGAACTGCTGCTGCGGCGGTTTCCGCGTCGACACCGAGGGACATCGCGGCTGCCGCGTAGTCGTGGGCCAGGTCGTGCAGGGCCGCGGCGGGGTCGGGGGCGATCGTCGCGGAGACCGTGGTGCCTCGGGCTCGGCCGGTCAGGACCAGGCCCGCTTGTTCCAGTTCGCGGTAGGCGCGGGCGAAGAAGGCATGACTCCCGTTCGTCTCCTATGCCGTGGTCGACGGAATCCTGGTCATCGGTCAGTCGTCCCCCTGGTGTCGTGAACCGCCCCTCAGAACAGGGTGGCGGGCTCGACCGGGTCCGGCTCGGGCAGCGGGGCCAGGTCGGGCACCAGCGCCCGAACGTCGTCGTGGAAGCGCCGGGCGAGCGCGGGGGCGTCGTCGTTGTCGGGGGTGTGGATGAAGACCGTCGGCTCGCGGTCTTCCCGCAGCCATTCGGCGACCACGTCGGTCCACGGCCGCCACCCGTCCGCGGTCTCCTCGATCGCGTCGCGGCCCAGGTAGCGGACGATGGGGCGGTCGCTCAGCGCCTTGGTGCGGCGCGGCAGCCTGGGCTTCTTGGTCCAGGCGTCCTGCTCGGCCTCGCTGGTCGGCGGGCGCTGGAAGAAGACCGTGGTGTCGAACGGCACCCACTCGGTGTCCACGTCGACGAGCGCCCTCTCCAGCAGGGCCGTCGCGCGGGCGTCGGTGAAGAACCCGGGGTGGCGCACCTCCACGGCGCGCTGGCGGTCGGTGGGGAGCCTGCGCAGGAAGCGCCCGAGCGCCTCGACGTCCTGCGGGCCGAAGGACGCGGGCAGCTGGGTCCACAGGACCGCCCGGTCGCCGAGGGGCTCGATGGCGTCGAGGAACGCTCGCATCTCGACCTCGACCCCGGCCAGTCTGCGCTCGTGGGTGACGGTCTTGGGCACCTTGAGCACGAACCGGAACTCGGGGTCGGTCTGCTGCGCCCAGGCCTCAACGGTCTTGCGGGAGGGCGTCGCGTAGAACGTGGTGTTGCCTTCCACCGCGTTGCACCAACCCGCGTACGCCCGCAGCCGCTCCTTGGCGGGCAACGACTGCGGCAGGAACCGCCCAGGCCACGCCTTGTGCGTCCACATCGCGCAGCCGACATGCAGGCGCGTCATTCCGTCAGCTCCCATCGTGAGTGAGCAGTTTACTAGCCGATCTTCAGCAGCACGTGTCGGTTGATGTAGCGGTCGGGCACCGTGGCCCGATGAGCCCGCTGTATTCGGATCGATCATGGGAGTCGCGCGTGGGTGAGCCTGAACCGGCAGTGCGGAACGAGGTTGTGGCGGAGAGCGTGCAGGGGGTGGTTCAGGCGGACACCATCGGGTCGGTGACCTTGGTTCTTGGTCAGGCTCGGGGGAGCTTGACGCGGTCTTGGACGTGGTGGCGCAGGCGTCGGCGGATCTTTGGCGGGGGGCCAGTCGGACGTGGGAGATCCATCCTGAGGCGCCGGTGCGGGTGTCGTGGAGTCGGGATGAGGAGTTGTCGGTTGAGGGGCGGGAGGGGTTGTTGTCGGAGGGGTTGATCACGCGGTTGCACGATGATTTGTACGACCAGCCGTTGCGGCGGCAGTTGGTGTTGGTGGGGGAGGCTGGGACGGGGAAGACGAGTGCGATGTACCTGCTGCTCAAGGAGGTGCTCGACCGGCGGGAGCGAGGGGTGAGCTCCGGGCGCCGGTGCCGCTGTGGTTGACGATGAACGGGTGGGACCCGGACAGCGTGAACCTGACGGAGTACGCGGTGCGGGCGTTGACCCACCTGCCGGGTCTGCGGCGGAGGGACGGGCTCACCCGGCGGACGGCGGGGCTCCTGGTCGAGCGGGGGCGGATCGTGCTGTTCCTCGACGGGCTCGACGAGATGCCGTCGGGGCGGCGGGGAAGGCGATCGAGCAGATCAACCGGGCGGCGCAGGGTGGGACGCGGGTCGTGCTGAGCACCAAGCCCAGCAAGCGCGGTGGGGCGAAGGACGTCGCGCGGTTCCGGTGGCCGGTGGTGATCCGGATGAACCCGGTGGACGTGCGGACCGCGGCCGAGTTCCTGGTGCAGGGGCACACCGGGCAGGACCGGGCGCCGTGGGTCGCGCTGGCCGAGCACCTGGTCGACCACCCGCGCAGCGCCCTCGCCGACGCCCTGCGGACCCCGCTGACCATCAACCTGGCGCGGCACGCCTTCCCGCAAGCGGGCACGAGCGCCGAGAAGCCGCTCGACCTGGTGTCCGCCGAGTTGGACACGCCCCGGAAGATCACCACGCGGCTGATGAGCCTGTACCTCGACCGCGCCTACTCGACGGCGGGCGTGCTCGGCACCCGGGCCGCCGCGCGGGCGACGGAGCGGCACGCGCGGGAGCGGGCCACGTTGACCTGGCTCGCCGCGCGGCTGGGCGCGGAGCGGGACATCGCCTGGTGGCGGATCCCCCGCGAGGTGGACCGGGGGTCGCTGCGGATGCGGAACAGCCTGGCGGTCGCCGCGTGCGTCCTGGCGATCACCCTGACCGGGTACGTCCTGACGAAGTGGCCCGAGCCGTGGTGGACGGGGCGATCCCGCCGGTGGTCGCGTTCTTCGTCGTCCGGCAGTTCACGCCGCCCGCGGTGGAGCGGGCACCCGCCACGCTGGTCTGGGCGCGGCCGTCGTGGGCGGACGTCCGCAAGACCACCCGCGTCTGGGTGCTCGGTGGTCTGCTGTTCGGCGGGATAGCGGCGTTCAAGACCGGCAACCCGTGGGTGCTGGTGGCCATGGTGGGGGCGTTCGTGGTCATGGGTCTGCTCGGCGCGGGATACGGGCAGGGCATCTCGGGCGGTCTGCTCGGGGCGGCGACCAAGGAATTGCGGGACTCGCCGATGGTGACCCCGCACGACGCGTTCCGGGCCGACCTGCGCCGCACGGCGGTGGCCGCCCTGGTCGGGGCGGTCGCTGGGAGCACGCTGATGGGGCTGCTCGGGTTCTTCGACGGCTCGATCGGCGAGGGTGTCCTGTGGGGCGGTGCGATGGGACTGGCGACGGGGTGGGTCGCGGGCCTGGGACCGGCGTGGCTGCTGGTCGCCGCGCGCCCTGACGTCCCCGGTCGGCCCGCGCGGCTGATGCCGACCCTCCGGTCCGCTTTGGACAAGCAGGTGCTGCGGCAGGCCGGTCTGGTGTACCAGTTCCGCCACGCCGAACTGCAGATCCACTTGCAGCAGGCCGGGCAGGGGATCATGGGGTGAGCGCGTGGTCGGAGAGGCCCGCGGAGAACGTCCGCTCGAACTCGTCGTCGCCCAGGGCGGTCCGGGCGAGGGATTCGGCTTGGGCGGCAATGGGGGTGAAGGCGGTGTTGGTGTTGCCGGTGCGGGTGAGGATGGCGGCTGCGGCGCCCAGGAGGTGGGCGGCTTTGGTGGGGTCGCCGGTGTGGGCGGTGGCGGCGGCGAGGCCCTGCATCGCGTAGGCGGCGTTGGCCTCGAAGCCGATCGACGTGAAGGCTAGGAGGGCGTCGGTGAAGGACGTGGCCGTGGTGGGGTAGTCGGCCATGCGGTAGGCGACTTCGCCGAGGGTGAGGAGGCGAAACCGATGCCTTCGGTGATGCCGTTCTCCCGGTGGTAGGCCAGGACTTCGGTGAGCATGCGGCGGGCTGTGCCGAGGTCGCCGGTCTCCATGATGGCGCCTGCCAGGTTCAGTTCGCTCGTGACCACGTCGATGGGCCAGGTGTTGGCGTGGGCGATGGTGAGGGCTTGTTCGTGGTGGCGCTTGGCCGCGTCCCAGTCGCGTTCCTGCATGGCGATTTCGCCCAGGCAGGTGTGGGCGGCCATCTCGACGAAGGTGTTGCCGGACCGCTTCGCCTGCGCGGAGGCGGCTTCGGCGTGGTGGCGGGCGTCGTCGAGGGCGCCTGCCGCCCAGGACAGGCCCGCCGCGCCGTAGAGGGCTTTGGCGCGGAGGTCGCCGTCGGCCTGGTCGGCGCCTGCGAGGGCGGTGAGGATGCGGGTCCTGCCCTCGTGGAGGTGGCCGCGGACCCACCAGTAGCGCCACATCCCGCCGACGATGGCCAGGCGGGTGTCGGGGTCGGGGGCGCAGCCCAGCGCGGCGCGGATGTTGTCGTGCTCGGCGTCGAAGAGGGCCAGCCAGCGGGGTTGGTCCGGGCCGCGTTCCTGGACCTGGGGGACCAGGTCGAGGCAGTACGACACCAGGGCCCGTTCGCGGCGGCGCGGTCGTCGGCCAGGAGGGTGTCGGCGTACTCGCGGACGGTTTCGAGCATCACGTAGCGGACGGCGGGGTGGGTGTCGACGCGGCGGAGGAGGTTGTTGTCGAGGAGGGCGGCGAGGGTGTCGAGGTCGGCGTGGACGAACCGCTCGGCGCAGTCGAGGGTGCAGCCCGCGGGAAGACGGACATGCGGGCCAGGGCGGTCCGCTGGGGTCCGGTGAGGAGGTTGGCGCTCCAGGCCAGGGTTTCGCGGAGGGTGCGCTGGCGGGCGGGGAGGTCGTGGGGGCCGACGGTCAGCAGGGTGAGGCGGCTGGCCAGGCGGTCGAGCAGGGTGCTGGTGGGGAGGGTGGCCACGCGGGCGGCGGCGAGTTCGATGGCCAGGGGCAGGCCGTCCAGGCGGCGGCAGATGGCGACGACGTCCGGGTCGGCCGGGTCCCCGGCGAACGCGGGGTGGGCGGCGCGGGCGCGCTGGACGAACAGGTCGGCCGCGGCGTCCTCGGCCAGGGGCGCGACGGGGTACACGTGCTCGCCGGAGACGTGCATGACGCGGCGGCCGGTGGCCAGGACGGTCAGCCGCGGAGCGCGGGCGACCAGGGCGGCGAGCTGGGGGAACGCCTCGGGGAGGTGTTCGACGTTGTCGACGACCAGCAGCACCTCGCGGTCGGCGAGCCAGTCGGCCAGGGCGTCGTCGCCGGGGGACCGCTGCACGCCGAGCGCGTCGGCGATGGCTGAGGTGACCAGGGCGGCGTCGCGCAGGGAGGCCAGTTCGACCAGGGCGACGCCGTTGGCGTAGCGGTGCCCGGTGAGCCTGGCCAGGGCGAGGGCGATGCGGGTCTTGCCGCTGCCGCCCGCGCCGGTGAGGGTCAGCAGGCGGACCTCCGGCTTGGCCAGGAGCTGCTGGATCTCGGCCAGCTCCGGTCCCGGCCGACGAGCGGCGTCGGCGGTTCGGGGAGACGGCGGGTCGCCAAGGCGGCGGCCGGGGTGTCCTGGGCCGCGCCGAGCGCGAACCGGTGGGCCTCGCGCAGCCGCGGGCCGGGTTCCAGGCCCAGCTCCTCCAGCAGCACCAGCCGCGCCTCGCGGTACGCCGCCAGCGCGTCGGCCCGCCTGCCCGCCCTGGCCAGGGCCTCGATGTGGAGGGCGCGCAGCGCCTCGCGCAGGGGGTGCCGGGTGACCAGGGCGGACACCTCGCTGAGCACGTCCCCCTGGCCCGCGGCGAGTTCGGCGGTCAGCTTCTCCTCGACGCACTCCGCGTGCAGCTCGGCCAGCCGCGCGGCCTCGGCCTCCGCGAAGGGCTCGTCCGCGACCTCGGCGTACGCGGGTCCGCGCCACAGGTCCAGCGCCTGCCGGAACAGCGACGCGGCGAGCGCGGCGTTCCCCGACGCGGCGACCCGGCGGCCGTCGGCGAGCAGGTCGGCGAACCGGTGCGCGTCGACCTGCTCGGGTGCGGCGGCCAGCAGGTACGCGCCGGGGAGCGTGCGGATGGACTCCGCGCCGATCGCCTTGCGCAGCTGCGAGACGTAGATCTGCACCAGCTTCGCGGAGTTCGCGGGCGGCTCGTCGCCCCACAGGGCGTCGGCGAGCGCGTCGGTCGCCACCGGTTTCCCCGCGCCGACCAGCAGGCGGAGCAGCACCAGCCGGGGCTTGCGCGCGGGCAGGTCCGACCGGCCGCCCGGGCGGTGCACCTCGAGCGGTCCCAAGACGCGGAACTCAACGGACACAGCGACCTCATCGGACGGTTTACCAAGGCTATACCGGCCCCGCCCACGGTGACGCCATGACCTACGTGCGGATCACCGACCTGGCGGCCACCTGGGCCGACTACGTCCCGCCCGCCGGGGCGGCGCCCGCCGGGCGGCTCGTGTTCGTCGCGGGCCCGACCGACGAGGGCGTCCGGACCGTCGAGGTCTGGGCCGACCGGCCGGCCGACCCGGTCGCCGCGGACACGCCGTTCACCGTCCGCGAGTTCGACGCGCCGATCGCGGTGCTCGGCCCCGGCAGCGACGACGAGGAGATGAGGACATGGTGATCGCCCGTGCGGCGCTGGCGGGGCTGCTCACCGCCCTGCTGGCGGCTTGTTCGTCCACAGGGGCGAGCAGACCCACCGAGGCCGGGACCGCCCGACCCACCGAGGCCGCCGAGACCGGCGGAGCCGTGCGCTACCTGGCGCTCGGCGACTCCGTGACCTCCGGCGAGGGCGTGCCCGCCGAGGAGACCTACCCCAGCAGGCTCGCCGCGCTGTGGCGGGCCGCCGGGTGCGACGTCGAGGTCCAGAACGTGGCCGTCACCGGCTACAAGAGCGCCGACGTCGTGGCCGAGGAACTGCCCGCGGTCGACGCGTTCAAGCCGACGCTGGCCACCGTGATGGTCGGCGCCAACGACCTGGCCAACGGCGTCGGGCTCGACGAGTACCGCGCCAACGTCCGCGCGATCCTCCGCGACCTGGCCGACGCCGGAGCGCGCATCGTGACCATCAGCCAGCAGTACTGGGAGCGCACGCCCTTCGCCGAGGGCTACGGCACCCCGGAGGAGCTGGGCGCGAAGCGGCTGGAGTTCGACGACGTCCTCATCGAGGAGGGCCGCGCGGTCGGGGCGACCCACGTCGACCTGCGGCCGGTCTTCGAGGAGCAGGCCGGGCAGCGCATGTGGCTGGACGACGGCCTGCACCCGACCGGAGCGGCCTACGAGGCGTGGGCGGACGGCGTCCACCGCGCGGTGGGCGTCCCGTGCGGGACCGCCGAAGCGCGAACCGGCGTCGACATCGCCGCGCTGACCGAGGACACGGTCTGCGAGGCCATGACGGACGACACCGTCGCCGCGATCACCGGGCGCGAGGTCGCGAACGGCGAGGGCACCGTCGGCGCGTGCGAGTGGCGCGCGCCGGAAGCGGTCCGGGTCCGGCTGTTCCCGCCGGGGAGTGGTCGCCCCGCAGCGGCGACGGCGGGTACCGCGAGCTGAGCGGGATCGGCTCCGCCGCGTACGTCGCACAGGGCTCCTTCGGCAACGGCTACCGCGCCGAGGCCCTGCTGGGCGACCGCGCCGTCGCCGCGATCATCCCGGGCGAGTGGGCCACCGAGGACATGGCGGTCTCGCTGCTCCGCGCGGCCGTCGAGCGGCTGGGCTAGCGCCGTGGCGGGCATGCGGTGGCGCGTGGCCACGACGATCGCGGTGCTGGTCGCCGCCGGGTGCGGCGCCGAACCCGGCGGCGAGCGGGCCGCCGAGCGCGAGCCCTTCGCGCCGGGCGAGTACCGGCCGGGCGACCTCGAGCGCGACATCACCGCGCTGGCCGACTGGGGCATCGGGACCTACGCCGACGCCGACGCCGTCGAACCGGTCGTCGCCGTGTCCGGCAGGCCGTCACCGGTGCGGCTGCTGCGGAGCCAGGTCGAGGTCATGGGCCGCGAGGCCGCGGCGGGCGCCGGGACCAGCGGCGCGGACCTCGACGCCGTGTTCAGCGCCGCCGCGGGCACGGAGGTGCGGTTCTCCGCACTCCTCGCCGCGTACCTGGACAGCGGCTCCGAAGTCGCGACGACCCTGCGGGGCCGCCTCACCACGGTCGACCTCGCCAACCCCGCCCACGCCGTCTTCCCGACGATCGCGCTGACCGCCTTCACCCGCGACCTCGCCGAGCCCCCGGGCGACTGGTCGCCACCGCGCTCGATGCGCCCCCGGCAAGCGCAGTCCGGCGGACCGTGCACTTCGACGAGCGGGTGGATCGACAAGGCCCTCACCCGCCTGTTCGACGGGCTGCGCATCCCGGCGGTCGACTCGTCGAACTGGCCGACCGTGCTGCGCCCGCTCGGCTGGCTGTCGAACGCCCTGATCTCGGTGTACGACGCCATCCGCCTCGGCGCGCAGCACGTCGTGATCGGCGGCGCGACCGTGCTCCTGGAGCCCATCCGGTCGGTGCTCGCGCAGCTCGCGGTGCTCGCCGGGGTCGTGCAGGCCGCGCTGACCGCCATCCACCCGCTGACGTCGTCGTGGACCGGGCCCGGCTACCCGGAGTTCGGTGTGGACGGTGAGGAGCGCCGGTACGAGACCACCGTCCGCGTCCGGTCGACCAGCCCGCTCGTGTGGCCCGCCGTCCTGGTCGACTGCGCGAAGGCGGCCGGGGTCACGCTGCCCGACCCGTCGCTCGCGGGCAGCCGGGTCCGCTGGGAGCCGACCGCCGACGAGCCCGACGTGATCCGCCCCGGCCCGTCCGACGCCGCGCTGCTCGACGACGGGCGCGCGACGTTCCGCTTCACCACCGCCACCGAGCCGCGCGAGTGGAAGGAGCGCGGCAAGGCCCGATCCGTGCGGACGGTGGTCACCGCGGTGGTCGAGCGCAAGGACAAGCAGCTCAAGGACGCCATCGACCAAGCGGTCGAGGCCGCGCTCGGCAGGCTCCTCGCGTTCCTGCCCGGATTCCTGCGGCAGCGCGCCACCGACCTCGTGCGGGAGGCGATCGACCCCGCGCTCCGGCAACTCGTGATCCGCTCCGAGTACCGGACGGCCACGGTCTTCGGCGTCACCCGGCACGACAAGCCGGAACCGACGACCACGGTCCCGCCGACGACCGAGCCGGACCGGCCCGCGCCGGTGTGGGCGTACGTCGACCGACCCGGCATCCCGGGCGCGGTCGAGGCGGGCCGCATCCTCGAGCTGGTCGCCTGCGACGGGCTCGCGGGGACGTGGCGCGGCACGCTGCGCACCGGCGGCCTCCACGACGACGACGGCTTCCACGTGCCGTGGGCCGACCTGCCGGTCACCCCGTTCCGGATCGGCGGCGGGGGCATCGGCAGCACGACGTCGCGGGCGGCCGGGCGGGTCCACGTGCCGCTGCCCGGCCAGGACGTGCCGGTCAGCTTCACCCTCGCCATCACGGTCGACGGGAAGTCCATGACCGTCGACGGCGTCCCGGTCCAGCCCCCGGTCAGCTTCCGCGGCATTCCGATCCGCCCCGCGCCTGAAGGGATGTGCAAGCGATGAGACGAGCCATGCGGGGAACGGTGATCGCCTTGGCGTTGGCGGTGAGCGCGTGCACGGAGCGCACGTCCGCGCCGCCCGCTGCGACGGGAGCAGGCATCGTGCTCGGACCCGACTCGGGGGTCGGCGCGCAGATCTGCGAGACGCTCCCGCAGGAGGAGATCGCCGCGCTCGCCGGGGCCCCGGTCCAGCCGGGGCAGGTCGCCGGGCCGCTCGGCTCGGCGTGCGCGTGGGACTTCGAGACCACCGGCATCGTGCTGGTCCAGGTGATGACGCCGGACTACTGGGAGTCGTTCGCCAACCCGTCCGACAGCAGGCACCAGGAGCTGTCCGGGATCGGCAGTGAGGCGTTCGTCCAACCCGGACTCGTCAGCGGGTGGTCGGCGGGCGCGTTGTTCGCCGACCGGCTCGTCGTCGCGGAGGTCACCGGGCCGACGTCGACCAGCGGCCTCGCCGAGGGTGTGCTGCGCGGTGTCGTCGGCAGGCTCGTCCCGGGAGGTGGCTGAGATGCGCCGCACGCTGGGCGTGGTGGCCCTGCTGCTGGTCGCCTGCGCGCCCACCGGCGGCCGGGAGCCGTTCCCGACCGACGACCGGGCCTCGACCTACGGCCAGGCCCGGCCGACGACCCCGCGGTCGAGTACCAGCCCGACGTCGTCAGGGTCGAGGGCGGGCCGGGCGCGGTCCGCTCGGCGAGCGCCGATGGTCTGGTGTGGACACTCGATCCGGACGCCCCCGGTGTCGACCGGTTGGCCGTCGGCAAGGTCGCCTTCGTGACCAGCCGCGCCGTCGGCCGCGTCGCGCGGCTCACCGAGACCGCCGAAGGGGTCGAGGTCGCGCTGTCGCCCGTGCAACTCACCGACGTGTTCCGGACGCTGCACCTGCACCGCACCCAGCCCATCGATCCCGGCGACCTGTCGTTCCAACCGGTCCCCGATCTCGCCGGCCGGCTCGCCACCGACGACGAACCGCTGCTCCGGCCCATCGCGTTCGCCGCAGAGGGTCCGCGGCTGCCACCCGCCCGGAAGAACAGCGTGAAGGTGAGCGTCGGCAACTGGGAGTGGGAGCCCTACGTCACCGACACCACGATGGGCGTCACCGCGCAGTACAAGGTCACCCTGGGCAAGTCGGGGGACAACTCCGGTGGGATCAAGGGCGGGTTCGACATCGCCTTCAAGACGAAGGACCTGCGGCTCGTCACGGCGTACGACATCGTCGCCGGGCGGGCAGGCGGCAGCCTCACCGCGGCCATCGAGGGCCTCACCGGTATGACCGTGAACATCGCCCTCGGCCTCGGGACGGGCGTGAACGACACCCGGCGCTACCGCGTCGAGATCCCGGTCGAGCTGAACGTGCAGCTCCCGCCCGAGCCCGGGATTCCGCCGATGACGGTGCAGATCAAGTGGAAAACCGTCGTGCAGCTCGCGTTCAGCGCCAAGAACTCCACGCTGACGACGAAAGCCGAGTACGGCCTCAGTGGACCGGTCGGCGTGCAGGACGGCGCGGCCGTCGCGCCGTCGTTGCAGCAGACGGATACCGGGTTGGTGCGCAACATCGACGGCGTCTCGGTCGGGATCAGCGCGATGGTGCTCGCTTGGGAGTTGCGCGTGCTGATCGGCGTCGGGGTGCCCGCGCTGCTCGCCGGGCCGTACGGCAAGTTCGTCGTGTCGCTGTCGCTGCTGCGCGGCTCGGACACGACGGCGCCGTGGGGCGTCTGCGCGCAGGGCACGCTCAAGCTCGCCGTGGGCGGCGGCGCGGGCTTCCAGGTCTCGGCCGGGGCGGCGAGCTACCTGAGACAGGTGGTGGGCAGCGACATCAAGGTCGAGGTGGCCTCCGAGATCATGAAGGACTTGCCCGCGCTGACCGGTTATTACCCCGACCAAGCGCAATGCCGGATCTGAGTGGAGGGGACATGCGCACCACCATCGCCATCGTGCTGCTCGCCGCGCTCACGGCGTGCTCGACCCGGGTCGCGGGTGAGCCGAGGGCCGCCGCACCGGTCGACCCGCCCGCCGCGCCGACCGCGACGCCGTCCGAGGCGGCGGGACCGGCCGAGCAGCACGGCAACGCCGCGACCAACAAGGTCTGCCAGCTGGTGACCGCCGAGGAGGTCGAGCGGCTCACCGGGTACGCCGTCTGGCAGGTCCACGGGCTCGAACCCGGCTTCCGCGGCGACCTCACCTGCGTCTGGCGGCTCACCGCGGTCGACTACGGGGCGCCCGCGTTCTCCATCGCCTGGGACGAGACCGAGCCGTCCGCGCCCGAGCAGGCCGAGTACTTCCGGACGCTCATCGAGAACGGCGACCGCGACGAGGTCCAGGGCTTCGGCGACGTGGCCACGACCGACGGGACCTACATCAACATCATCTCCGGCGACGACGTGATCGCCTTCAACTACCGGGTCCACCAGGTCGCCAGCCGGGCGGACGCGGACGTGCACCTCGCCCTGCTCCGGCTGGCGTACCCGCGGATGAACCTCACGTGACGGCCGGTGCGGTCCTCGCGCTGAGGAAGAGCAAGCCCAGCGGGAGGAGGACGGCCAGGGCCAGCGCGATCGTCTGGGCCACGGCCGAGCCGGTGGGGTAGTGGTCCAGGTGGGTGGCGTGGAAGACGAAGTGCGGGATGGCGAACACCAGGTTGGCCGCCAGGGCGACCCGGACGAGCTTCGGTTCGGGCCAGATCGCGGCCGCGGCCAGGACCAGGACGTAGGCGAGGGTCAGGGCGCCGACGTCGCGCATCAGGTGTTCGTTGTAGGGCGGGAGGAGGGACACCCAGGGGGTGGCGGAGGTGGGGAAGTCGTCGTAGAAGAACTTCGGGGCGAGGAGTTGGACCAGGCCCACGGCGCCCTGGGCGACGGCCAGGAAGATCAGTCCAGCGCGGATCACTGTGCTAGGTACCTTTCGAAGGTGATGGTGCCCGCGGGCGGGCCGGGGACGAGGTTGGCGCCTTCGCGGAGCGCCTTGCCGGGGAAGGGGACCTGGACCTTCGGGCGGCGTTTCCCGGCGGCCGCCAAGTACTCGTTGGCGAGTTCGGCCAGGGTCCTGACCTCCGGGCCGCCCATGTCTGGGGCTCTGCCCCGGGGTCGCCGGTCGCGAGTTCGGTCAGGCGCGCCGCCACGTCCCGGACGTCGATCGGTTGCGCTCGCAGCTTCGGGATCGGCATGACGGGCAGCTTCGCCATGCCCGCGAGGATCGCCTTGACGAGGTCGTGGAACTGGGTGGTGCGCAGGATGGTGTGCGGGCGCTCCGCCACGATCCGCTCCGCCGCCAGCTTGCCCCGGTAGTAGCCGATGGGGATGCGGTCGATGCCGACGATCGAGACGAACACCAGGTGGCGCACGTCGGTCGCGGCGTCGACGAGGGTGCGGGTGGCCCGCACGTCGCGGGGGCCGCGGAGGGTGGTGGCGAGGTGGACGACGGTCTCGACGTCGGCCAGCGCCTCGGGGAGGCCCTTGCCGGTGACGAGGTCGCCGCCCGTGCGGCGGCTGAACACCCGCACGTCGTGCCCCGCGGCCGTCAGGTCGCGCACCACGGCGCGGCCCAGCGTGCCGGTGCCGCCCGTGACGAGGATCGGTGTCATGCACTAGGGACTGGGCAGCCCCCGGAAATGTGACAGCTTGGCCGGGTTCGCGACGATCCGCACACCGGCGATCCGGTGCCCGTCGAACTCGAGCGCGACGACGGCCAGCGGGGTGCCGTCCGCCGTCGCGACCAGGGCGGTGGTGCCGTTGACCTCGGCGAAGGCGAACGCGAGGTCGGCGGGCACCTTGCGCCACGAGCCCGCGAAGTAGCGCGCCACCTCGGCGCGGCCGGTGACCGGACGGCGCGCGGTCGGCAGGTGGCCGCCGCTGTCCGCACAGGACGTGATGTCGTCGGCGAGCAGTTCCTCCAGCGAGCGCAGGTCGCCGGTCCGGGCGGCGGCGAGGAACCGGGCGGCGAGGCGTTCGCGGTCCTCGCGGGACGGTTGGAAGCGGGGCTTGCGGGTGGCCAGGTGCTGGGCGGCGCGGCGGTAGAGCTGGCGGCAGTTGGTCTCGGACAGCTCCACCACCTCGGCGATCTCGCGGTGGCCGTAGCCGAACGCCTCGCGCAGGACGAACACGGCCCGTTCCGCGGGGTGAGGCGTTCGAGCAGCGCCAGCACGGCCAGCGACACGGACTCCCGCTGCTCGACCGTGTCGAGCGGGCCCAGGTGCTCCGTCGGCACGGGTTCGGGGAGCCACTGGCCGACGTACTGCTCGCGGGTGGCGCGCGCGGAGGTCAGGTGGGTGAGGCAGAGGTTGGTGACGACCTTCGCCAGCCACGCGTCGGGGTGGGTCACCGCGGCGGCGCGGTCCCAGCGGAGGTAGGCGTCCTGGACGATGTCCTCCGCCTCGGCCGCCGACCCCAGCAGCCGGTAGGCGAGGCCGAACAGCCACCCCCGCCGCGTCTCGAACTCCACCGCGGACCCCATGGCGGCCAGTGTCCTACGGCCGGGGTGCGTACCGGGCGGCCAGGGCGAAGTCGCGTTCGACGCCGATCATGCGGGTCAGGATCTGGAGGTAGGTGTCCTCGTCGAGGACGCCGGTGACGCGGCAGTTGGCGTAGATGAACTTGTCGAAGGTCTTCATCGCGCCCTCGGCCGCTCGCCGCGTGGCGGGGTGGGTGAGGTGGCCGCCGCCGTCGGCGTGGAAGGCGCGGGAGACCGCGGTCGCGCGGGTGAGCAGGATTCCGCCGAGGGCGGCGAGGGTGCGGTGCAGGACGAGGCGTTGGCGGTGGCGGTGGCGGGCGGGGTCGGCGTCGTGGAGGCCGTTGAGGGCTTGCGCGGCGGTGGTGGTGTCTTGGTTGGGGGCGGCGGTGAGGAGGGTGTTGAGGGTCGTGGCCGCGAGGTGTTCGTCGGGGAACCGACCGGGCCGTCGGCGGTGGTCGTGAAGTCCGCCAGGAGGCAGGCGGCGTAGTAGAGGAGTTGTGCGGGGCCGGGTTGGGCAAGGGCGTCGTCGATCCACGCGTCCGCGGCCGGGTCCCGTTCGGCGACGGCGACCGCGGCGTCGCGGATCAGCTCCTGCTGCTCGTCGTCGGGTTGCCTCGGTGCGGGCTCCTGCGCGGGTGGGCGGCCCTTGAACGTGCCGCAGCCGCAGGTCTGGGCCTGGTGCAGGACGCCGGGGCGGCCTGCCGCGTGGAGTGCTCGGGTGACGGTGCTTAGGTGGGAGAGGAGGGTGGCGTGGGTGTCGGAGCGCAGGCGCGCTGACCCGCGCAGGTCGTTCAGGAAGGACTCGCAGCGCTTCAAGCCGACCTGCGCGGCGTTGTTCACGGTCGGATCGGTGATGTCGCCGCCGTTCTCGCCCGCGAAGAGGTACGCGAGGGTGTGGACCCAGTGCAGGTCGACGGTCTCAGGGGTGGTGCGCATCGGTTCCTCCGGCTGCGGCGTCGCGGTGCACTTGTTCGGCTTGGTCGGGGCGCCCGAGCGCCTTCAGCACGGCGGCGAGGGTGTGGGCGGCGTCGAGGGCGTCATCGGTGGACTTGAGGTGGCGGTAGGTGCGGAAGGCCTCGTCGGCAGCCGAGTGGGCGTTGTCGAGGTCGGTGTGGAGTTGGAGGCGGATGCGCGCGAACGCGTCCAGGGCGGCGGCGAGGTCCCGGAGGTAGGTGTCGGGGTCGGTCGCGGACAAGGCGCGGTACTGCGCGACGGTGCGGTGGGAGGCGATCAGGGCCTCCGCGTGCTGCCCGGACCAGGCGAGCTGTTCTGCGGCATCCGGTGGGTGGCCGCCTGCCAGTTCGGCCCGGAGGCGCACGGCGCGTTGGGAGTACCGGGCGGCTTCGGGGCGTTCGGCCAGGGCCAGCCAGGCGCCGTGGTTGTGGGTCGCGGCCATGAGCTTCGGCAGGTGCGCGGCGCGGTGGTCGTCGGCGAGTCCTTCCCACAGTTCGACCGCGCGCTGCGAGTGCTCCAGGGCCTCGGCGAGCTGACCCGCTTTCACCAGCGCGCTCGCGAGGTTGCCTGCCGACGCGGCGAGGTCCGGCAGGTGGGCGGCGCGGTGGTCGCGGACCAACTCCTCGCGCAGGGCGACCGCGCGGCGGGACTGTTCCAGCCCCGCTTCCCCGGCAGTCGGACGGCGACGTTGCTCACGGCCACCGCGAGGCGGGGAGGTGGGCGACGCGGTCGTCCTCGACGAGGTCCTCGCACAGTTCCACGGCCCGCCAGGAACAAGTCAGCGCCTCCGCGTGCCGCCCGGCTTCGGCGAGGCGGTTCGCGAGGTTGGCGACGGCCGCGGCGAGATCGGGGAGGAAGGCGACCCGGTTGATGCCCGCCAGGTGCTCGAACGCGGCGACGGCCTGGTGCGAGTAATGCAGGGCTTCCTCTGTCTTCTTCGCCTCCGCGAGCCACCACGAGTGGTGGTCGTACGCGCGGGCCAGGGCGCGGTCCGGGCCGTTGCCCGCCAGCGCGCGGTGGAGCTCGACGGCGAACTCGGAGTACTCGAGCGCGTCGGCGGGCCGCCCGACCTCTGCGAGGCACGAGGCGTGGCTGTCGCACGCTCGGGCCAAGCCGGTGAGGTGCGCGGGGTCGGAGTCCACCAGCGCCCGGTACTGCTCGACGGCGCGTCCGGAGTACTCCAGGGCAAGGGCGCGTTGGCCGTTCTCCGCGAGGCGCATCGCGTGGCTGCACGTCGAGCGGGCGAGGTCTTCGAGGTGCGCGGGGTCGTGCTCGGCCAGGTGCTCGCGCAGGTCCACCGCGAGTTGGGAGCATTCGAGCGCGTCGTCGAGCCTGCCGACCGAGGCCAGGCCGTCCGCGTGGTTGTGCACGGCCCGGGCGAGGTTGTGCAGGTGGTTGGCGTCGTTCTCGGCCAATGCGCGGAAGTGCTCGACCGCGCGCCACGAGTGCTCCAGCGATTGGCGCCGGTGCCCGGCGGCGACGAGCCGGTTGCTGTAGTCGATGTGGAGTTCCGCGCGCACCTCGTCGTCGTCGACCACGTCGAGCATGCGCGTCACGTAGGCGCCGGTGATCGCCGCGGCGCCGACGTCGAGGTCGAGGCGCGAGCCTGGCGGCAGGGCGGAGTAGACCGCTTCGAGGACGTCGATCGGGATGCCGTCGAGGTCGGCGAGCGTCGCGAGGGCGTTGCTGCCCGCTTCGACGGCCAGCGCCGGGTCCTCGCGGATCAGCGGGTACAGGGACTTCTCCGCCAGGTGCGGCCAGCGGGCGGCTGCGGAGGCGAGGAAGGTGACGGCCCGCCCCGCGGTGGCCTCGCGGACACCGCCGGTGGTGAGGAGCTTGCCGGGGACGGACGTCGCCCACGGGTCGGGGTCGTAGGCGGAGATGGCGTGGCCGGGCATGAGCAGGCCGAGGAAGTCCTCGGCGAGCCGGTCGGGGTACAGGGGCTCCAGGACGAGCCCGCGGTCGACGGGCGGGTAGCAGAACCGGTGGTCGATCAGCAGGTCCTCGCCGGGCAGTGTGACCGCCTCGAGGGCGCTGGTGCCGGTGTCGTGGCTGACCGCTCCCGTCAGGGCCGCGGTGAACACCGCCCTGGCCATGACCGCGGGCCGGGTCCGGTAGTCCTGACCGTGGCTGCCAGCGTCGTGCAGCCGTTGCCACGCTTGGTACTCGCGGTCGAGGAGGTACCCGGACAGCTCGTGCGGTTCGGTGGGCGCCCGCCTGCCGCGCTTGCGCGCGTCGACCGCGACCAGGGCGGCCATGTGGAGGGTGAGGACCAGGCCGTAGTCGCGGTGGTCCTCCGGCGGCCGGATGCCGCTCGCGTCGGGCAGGTCGTAGAGGTCGGGCTGGGCGTAGCGGTCCCGGGCGGCGGCGAACACCGCGTGCCGGTCGTCGGTCAGGGGCGGGAGCGGCATGTCGTCGACCTCGGCCCGACGCTCGGCGAGTTCGGCGCGGATCGCCGCGTACCAGCGGACGGATCGGCCGATCAGCAGCACGCGCACGCGGTCGTGCTTGCGCAGGGCGGGATCGGCGAACAGGCGGGTCAGCTCGGTGTGCGCCCACCGGTCCGCGTAGTCGACGACCAGGAGCAGCCCGGCGCCGTCGTCGAGGGCCTGCCCGCTGCTCGAACCGCCGGGAAGCCTGGCCTGCGCGACGGTCCACCCGTGCCGCGACCGCTCGCCGAACTCCGCCGCCAACCGCGTCTTCCCCTGCCCGCCGGGCCCGTGCAGCAGCCGGACCGCGAGCCGCGCGTCCTGGTCCCGCCACTCCCGCAGGTGCTCCAGCTCGGCCTCCCGGCCGGTGAACGGCACCACCTGCCCCCGCGCGTCCAGCAGCCTGCTCGGCTGCTCCATCAACCACCGCGGGGACGCCCGCCCGGGCTCCGGCAGCGCTTCGATCACGTGCCGCCGAGCGCCGTCGTGGAAGTGCACCCCACCCGCGATGCTGCCCGCCTGCACCACCGGCCCGTGCACCACACCGGCGACGGTGTTCCCGCGGGCTCGTCGATCATCACCCCAGTACACCGCATGGCGGGGTGGCGGGACTACGACTTCCGACACAGGTACACGCTGTCCATCGGGTCGTCGGGGACGTCGGAGACGGAGACGACGGCGAAGCCCGCGTCGGCGAGCATGCGGCGGGCGAGCTGCTCGCCCCACACCGTGCCGAGGCCCGCGCCGCCGCGCGCGAGGGAAACCGTCATGCAGTGCAGGACGCTGACCGCGTAGAGCAGCGGCGCGACGGGGTTGCCGATGTTGTCGTCGAGGTCGCTGGAGGCTTTGACGTCGAACATGACGAACACGCCGTCGGGGGTCAGCGCGGAGTGCACCGCGCGCAGGACGCCCGCCGGGTCGGCCTGGTCGTGGATGGCGTCGAACGCGAACACCGCGTCCAGTTCCCCGACCGGCAGGGTGACGACGTCGCGCACCTCGAAGCGGGCGTTGGCCAGGCCCAGCGCCTCGGCCTCGGCCCTGGCCCGCTCGATGGCGTCCGGGGCGAGGTCGTACCCGACGAAGTCCGACGCCGGGAACGCTCGGGCCAGCAGGTTCACCGCGTGGCCGGTGCCGCAACCGATGTCGGCGACGCGGATGCCGCGGGCCAGGCGGTCGGGCAGGTCGCCGGTGGCGGGCAGGACGCCGTCGACGAGCTGGCCGTCGAACAGGCCGCGGCTGAGCTGGTCCATGACATCGGTGAAGTCCGGCCGGAACCGCTCGTACGGGACGCCGCCGCCGTCGCGGAACGCCGTCGCGACCTCCTGCACGTGGCTGCCGAGCAGGGCGCTGGCGAGGCTCATCGGGGCGAGGTTCGCCGACCCCGCGCCGCAGAGGCAGACCGCGTGCTCCGGGGCAGGGTGAACACCCCGCCCGCGTGCGTGAACACGCCCGCCGTGGTGAGCGCGCCGAGCCACTCGCGCACGTACCGCTCGTGCAGCCCGGCCCGCGCGGCCAGCTCCGCGGACGTGGCCGCGCCCCGCGCGGCGGCGTCGAACAGGCCGGTCCGGTGCCCGATGTCGATCATGAAGGTGGTCAGGGACTTGGTGTAGGTGTCGAACAGGGCCTCGGCGAACTCCTCGGCCTTCGACGGCGCCAGCGCGGTCATCGCGTGCCTCCCTCGGGTCGCCGTCGACGCTAGGGCGGTCGCGGTCGCGGCCTCATCGGGAGAACTGTGCAGATCCCTCAGCGCGACGGCTGGGGCGAATCGACCAGCCCGTGCTCGAAGGCGTACGCGGCCGCCGCGGTCCGCGAGGTCACGGCGAGCTTGGTGAAGATGTTGGCCAGGTGGCGGGCCACCGTCTTCTCGCTGAGCACCAGCCGCGCCGCGACCTCGCGGTTGCTCAGCCCCGCCGACACCAGCCGGAGCACGTCGACCTCGCGCGCGGTGAGCCCGTCCGGCGCCGCCGCGGGCGGTCGCGCGAACCCGGCGAGCGCCGACTCCGCCGCCCGCCGCTCCCGCGCGCCCGCGTCGTCGTCGCCGAGCAGGGCGTACGCGTGCGCCAGCAGCAGCCGGACGCGGGCGCACTCGTGGTGGGCGTCCAGCCCCCGCCACCGCGCGCACGCCCGGCGCAGCAGCGGCAGCGCCTCCTCCGGGTGGCCGTCGGCGAGCAGGACGGCCCCCTCGGCGTGCGCGGCCATCGCGGCCAGGCCCGGGCTGGCGAAGCGGCGGGCGACGTCGCAGACCTCCTCGGCCGCCTTGCGCGCGACGTCGAGCGCGTCGGCGGCCACCGCGATCTCCACCGCCGCCGCGCACAGCCGCACCCGGGCCAGCGGGCCACCGTCCTCGGCGGCCAGCGCAGCGCGGATCGAGGCCAGCGCGACCTCCGGCCGCCCCTGCGCCAGCCGCAGCAGCGCCATCCCGGGCTGCGGGTCGCGGCCGAGTTCGTGCGCGGTCAGGTACGCGCGCTCCGCGCCCGCGAAGTCACCACGGAGCCGCCTCGCCTCGGCTACCACGTAGTGCGCCTCGGCGGCGATCGCGGCGACGACCCCGCCCAGGTCGGCACCCGCCCGGTCGGCGTCGACCTCGGAACGCGCCCACTCGCCGCGCGCCTGGCGGAGCTGCGCCTGGTGCAGGCGGCAGATGCCGCCGAAGACGACCGCGTCCCCCTTGGCCGCGCACCAGCTGTCCAGGGCCGTGGTCCACCGGTGCATGCGCTGGAGGTCCACCAGGTCGTGGCACAGGTCGATCAGGCCGCAGAACAGGTAGCCCGCCCAGCTCGGGTGCAGGTCACCGCCGAGCGCGGCGTCCATGGCCTGGTCGGCGAGCGCGAACCCCTCCGCGACCCGGCCCCGCTGGGCCAGCGCGCGGGCCTCGGCCATCGTGGCGACCGCGACGAGGTCGGCGTCGCCGAAGCGGCGCGCGTCGGCACGCACGGCCCGCGCGCGCTCCGGGTCGCCGTCGACCTCGGTGTAGAAGGTGAGGTAGGCGCGCTCGACGCAGTCGGGGCGTCGCGCAGCAGCAGCCCGGCCCGGTTGACCCACCCCATGGCCCGTTCGTCGTCGCCGCGCAGGAACAGCACGCCCGCGACGTCCATCGCCGCCATGGCGGCGGCCCGGTCCTGCCCCACGCGCTCGAACTCCCGCACGGCGGCCGCGCCGCGGCCACCGCGTCGTCGGTGTCCCCCACCCACCAGTGCGCGTCGCCGCGGGCCCGCAGCACGTCCGGGTCGGTCATGGCACGTCCGTCCTCACTGGAGCAGACCAGTATCGCACCCGTCGTCACCCCACGGCGCGGCCGAAGCGGGCGATCAGCTTGCGCAGGTGGTCGGCGAACTCGGGGAGTCGACGACGTCGAAGTCGACGTCGAGCAGGCCCAGGTAGAGGGCCAGGTACTCCAGGGTGTCGGCGCCCGCCTTGAGCAGGCAGGTGCGGTCGTCGACGGCCTCGACGACGACCGCGGGCGGCACCTTCGCCGCGACCTCCGACGCGGGCGCGTGCAGGCGGATCGTCGCGTGGTGGCGCCACAGCGCGGCACCGACGCCCCGCTGGAGGTACTGGACGACGCCGCCCTCGGGGGCTCGCGGAACGGGAAGCGGCGGCCGTTCGGGGTGCGCGGGTGGACGCGGTCGACGCGGAACGTGCGCCAGTCCCGCCGGTCGACGTCCCACGCGACCAGGTACCAGCGTCGGCCCATGTGCACCAGGCTGTGCGGCTCGACCTGGCGGCGCGACTCCGAGCCGCCGTGGCCGACGTAGTCGAAGCGGAGGGTCTCGCGGTCGCGGCAGGCGCTCGCGATCGCGGTCAGGACGCCCGGGTCGACGGTCGGGCCGGTGCCCTGCACCGCGATGGTCGAGGTCTGCAGCGCCTCGACCCGGTGCCGCAGGCGCGACGGCAGCACCTGCTCCAGCTTCGCCAGCGCCCGCACCGACGTCTCCGCCATCCCCGCGACGCCCGCCGCGGTCCGCAAGCCGACCACGATCGCGACGGCTTCCTCGTCGTCGAGCAGCAGCGGGGGCATGGCCGCCCCCGCACCGAGGGTGTAGCCGCCGGAGACGCCCGGGGTCGCGTCGACGGGGTAGCCGAGGCCGCGGAGCCGTTCGACGTCGTTGCGGATGGTCCTGGTCGTGACGTCCAGGCGGTCCGCCAACTCCGGGCCGGTCCAGGTGCGCCGCGCCTGCAGGAGGGACAGCAGACGCAGCAGTCTCGCCGAGGTGTCCGTCATGAAATCGATCCTGCCGGGAAACGCGGAACGATCCTTTCCGCGATTGCCCGTAGCGTAGCCCCCATGAGCGAAAACACCGAGATCACGCCCTTCCGCATCGCGATCGACCAGGCCGAGCTGGACGACCTCGCCGACCGCCTCGGCCGCACCCGCTGGCCCAGCGACCCGGGCGCGGGCTGGGGCCGCGGCGTCCCGCTGGACTACCTCAAGGGCCTCGCCGAGTACTGGGCCGACGGGTTCGACTGGCGCGCCCAGGAGCGCGAGCTGAACGAGATCCCGCAGTTCACGACCGAGATCGACGGCCAGCGGATCCACTTCCTGCACGTCCGCTCGCCCGAGCCCGACGCGCTGCCGCTGGTCCTCACGCACGGTTGGCCGAGCAGCCCGTTCGAGTTCCGCCGCGTGATCGCCGAGCTGACCGACCCCCGCGCGCACGGCGGCGACCCGGCCGACGCGTTCCACGTCGTCATCCCGTCGCTGCCCGGGTACGGCTTCTCGACGCCCGTCCAGGGCCAGGGCTGGGGCAACCTGTTCCGCGTCGGCCAGGCGTGGGTGACCCTGATGGACCGCCTCGGCTACGACCGGTTCGCCGTGCACGGCACCGACGCGGGCGCCGGTGTCGCGGGCGCCCTGTCGATGCTCGCCGCGCACCGCGTCGTCGGGGTGCACCTCACCGGCACCACCGCGGGGATGCCGTTCGGCCCGGCCGTCCCGGTCGACGGGCTGTCCGGTGTGGACCGCGACCGCGCCGAGCGGTTCAACCGGTGGCAGGCCGACGGTCTCGGCTACCTGCACCTCCAGGCCACCCGCCCGCAGACCCTCGCGTACTCGCTGAACGACTCGCCCACCGGCCAGCTCGCGTGGATCGTCGAGAAGTTCGCCGAGTGGACCGACCCGGCCGCGCCCTGCCCGACGACGCCGTCGACCGCGACCACCTGCTGGCGCTGGTCAGCCTGTACTGGTTCACCGGCTCCGGGGCGTCGTCGGCGCACGCCACGTACGAGGGCATGGAGGCGTGGCGCCAGATGATGGCCGCCGCGTCCCAGGGCGGCTGGGGCGGCGAGATGCCCCCGCCCCGCCGCGCGGCATCGCCGTCTTCGCGGCCGACACGACCATCCGCGCCCTGCAGGAGCAGGACGGCCCCCTGGAACACTGGTCGGAGTACGACCGCGGCGGCCACTTCCCGGCGATGGAGGTCCCCGACCTGCTCGCCGACGACCTCCGCACCTTCCTGCGCAAGCACCGCTGAGGAGCCCGAGATGGACGTTCTCACCCCGCGCGCCCTCAACCGGGCGACCCTGGCCCGCCAACTCCTGCTCGACCGCGCCGACCTCCCCGCGGTGACCGCGGTCTCGCAGCTGGCGGGTCTGCAGGGCCAGGCCCCGGACGCCCCGTACGTCGGCCTGTGGTCCCGGTTGCGCGACTTCCGGCCCGACGACCTGGCGAAGCCCCTGGCCGACCGCGAGGTGGTCCGCTCCCTGCTGATGCGCGGCACCGTCCACCTCGTCACCGCCGAGGACTGCCTTTCCTTGTGGCCCACCATCAGCCCGGTCCTGGAACGCGGCCTGCGCGGGCACTACGCGAACGACATCGCCGCCCTCGACCTGCCCGCGGTGGTCGTCGCGGGGCGGGCGCTCGCGGAGCGCCCGCTCACCCGCCCCGAACTCGGCAAAGCCCTGGCGGCCAGGTGGCCCGGCGCCAACCCGACCGCGGTGTCGTACGCCGTCAGCTACTTGGTCCCCACGGTCCAGGTGACCCCCGCGGCCTGTGGCGCCAGTCCGGCCCAGCCGCGCACACCACCGTCGAAGCGTGGCTGGGCCGACCGGTGGGTGCGGGGATGCCCCTGGACGACCTGGTCCTGCGCTACCTGGCCGCCTTCGGCCCGGCGACGGTCGCCGACGCCCAGGCGTGGTCCGGCCTCACCCGCCTCAAGGAGGTCTTCACCCGCCTCCGCCCCCACCTGCGCGTGTTCCACGACGTCAACGGCAAGGAGCTGTTCGACCTCCCCGACGCCCCCCGCCCCGACCCCGACACCCCGGCCCCACCCCGCTTCCTCCCCGAATACGACAACACCCTCCTCTCCCACGCCGACCGCACCCGAGTCATCCCCGACGCCCGCCGCGTCCCCCTCCCACCCGGCAACGGCGGCCGCTGCGGCACCCTCCTGGTGGACGGCGAATTCCGCGGAACCTGGTCAGTCGAGCGCGATGGCGACACCGCCACGCTGGTCGTCGACGCGGCGGACCAGGACGCGATCGCCGAGGAGGGCGCCCGCCTGCTGCACTTCCTCGCACCGGACTCGACGCACGCCATCCGATTCCGCGCAGGCTAAAAAGGACTCCCGAGTGTGGAGCGATCGCATCCCCTGGATTTGAGTGCCATTGCGCGATGGTCCCTGGGCGACAGGCCGTAGGTGGCTCGGAAGAGGCGGCTGAAGCGGGCGTTGTCGGGGAAGCCCCAGCGGGCCGCGATGCCGTTGATGGGGAGGGAAAGCAGGCGGGGATCGGTGAGGTCGCGGTGGCAGTGTTCGAGGCGGCGGCGTCGGATGCGGGCGGCGACGGTGAGGCCTTGGTCTTGGAAGAGCCGGTGGAGGTGGCGGGTGGAGATGTGGTGGGCGGCGGCGATCGTGGCGGGGGAGAGGTCCGGGTCGGCAAGGTTCTGGTCGATGAAGTCGTGGATGCGGGCGAGCAGGGCTCGGTTGTGGGTCTCCTGGGGTAAGGAGTTCTGACTGTCCAGTTCGTGGGCCAGGAGGGCGGTCAGCAGGTCCAGGGCGATGGTGGTCAAGCGGGAGACGTCTGCCGTGCCGTACTTCGCCGTGCCCGCGGTCAACTCGCGGAGGCAGGTGGAGAGCACCGCGCCGATGCCTTCGCGGCAGGGGAGGGGCCTGGCGATGAACGGTTCGATCTGATCGGGGCGGAAAGGGAGGGAGGTCTTGGGGAACTGGATCCGGAGGTCGGAGCACAGGTCGGTGTCGTCGGCGGTGGTCCAGCCGCTGAGCGGTCGCGAGCTGTCGAACAGGAGGAGATCCCCGGGGGTGATCAGGGCCTCACGGCCCGCGTGCGCGAGGCCGAAGTCGCCCCGCAGGCTCAGCGTCAGGTGGTACTGCTCGGGATCCGACTGGCGGATCAGCTTCGGGGTCCGCTCCACCCGCAGGGAGGGGAAGATCTCCATCGGGACCTGGACGGTGCCGAGATCCAGCATGCGCGCCTTGGCTTTGAAGTCGTCCCCGGTCCGGAACACCGTCTCGATCATCCGCAACCCCTGCGCTCGCGACATCATTGGCGACGGGCGCCTGGCGCGCTCGCCGCGGGCGGAGCACGCCAGACACCGGTTCGTCGCCCGCTGCCGCTCAAGGCGTTTCGGTTCGCGATGCCGGGTCACCGGATTGGGTGCATCCCGGAATCCCGGTCAGGGGAAGCAGATCGGCGAGCTGTCGATGCGGATCCCGTTGGGGACACCGATGCTGCGCAGGTAGTAGACCGACCAGGCGTCCCCGCGGGCAGGCACGCCACTCTCCCGTTGGTGAAGCGGATGTAGACGACGTCGTCGTTCCGCGTGTTCACCCCGTAGTACACGTCCGTGCGGCTGAACGACTGCCAGCCCGAGGTGACGGCCTTGTACTGCGAGACCTTGGTCCCGGCGGAGTTGTACAGGCAGGCGTAGGGCCACTCGCAGCCCCACGCCCCCGTGACGTTGTCCGGGCCCGCTTCCGCGACCGCCGCGGTCGGGTGCATGAGCGAGCCGAACGCGACCGCCGCGATGGCGGCGCCGCGGAACGCGGTGAGCCAGGTTCTTGACATCGTGTCCTCCGTTGGCGAGTTCAGAGCGAGATCAACATCGACCAGCGTGCCGAGGGCCGCCCGACGGGCTGTAGATCAGCAGCGCCGGCTTGTTGCTCCTCCGCGCCATCGACTTCAGGGGTTGCGCGAATCGCTGATTCGCCTGCGGGGGTGGAGGATTGGTGTCATCATCTGCTTCCCAGGTCGGGGAGAACTTGGGGAAGCTGATGAGACCCGTGCTGATGAAGGCCGCCCGTGGGGTGGTCGCTTTGGCGGTGGCCGCCGCGGGCGTGGTGGTTTCGGCGGGGGCCGCGGAGGCGGAGCAGCGGCCGTCGAACGCGGCGCTGGAGCCCGCGAAGTGGGCGACGACCGACTCGCGGCGGCCAAACGAGACGATCACCACCGGTGACGCCGTTGTTGGTGCGTGGGTTGACGACCGCGGCAAGGAGCACGTCTCCAAGTCGTACTTCAGCTTCGACCTGGCGCGGTTCGCGGGGAAGCGGATCGTGGGGGCGGCCATCGTGGGGGTGGAGACGCACGTCAACGACTGCGACAAGCCGCGTTCCACCGAGTTGTGGGTGACCAAGCAGGTCGGGACGTGGACGTGGGCGGAGCAGCCCCGCGAGAAGGCGAAGATCCCCGGCGGGGTGGGGCTCGGCTGCCAGTGGGACTACGTCGAATGGGACGCGGCGGAGGCCGTGCGGCAGGCGGTCGCGGGTGGGCAGTTGACGGTGGCGATGCGCATCACCGAGCAGCACCAGGACGATCCCGCGTACGGCAGGCGGTACAGCAACCGGCTGAAGCTGTTCGTCCAGTACAACAGCGCCCCCAACACGCCTACCGGGCTGGCCGTGTCCGGCAAGCAGTGCGGGGGAGAGCCGGTGTGGGTGGCCAAGTCCTGGGAGGGGACGCGGTTGAGCGCGCTCACCAGCGACCCCGACGAGTCCGCAGGCACCCCCGACATCCGGTTCGCCTGGTGGCCGCAGGACGCGCCGGAGCGCCGCACGGAGGTGGTCGCGCCTCTCCGCAGCGGCTCCTTCGGCTCGATCCACCTGCCCGACACCCTGACCGACGGGGGCACCTACGCGTTCGCCGCGCGGAGCGAGGACGGGATGGACGTCTCCGCGTGGTCGGAGACCTGCCTGTTCACCACCGACTTCACCCGGCCGGGCAAGCCCGCCGTCTCCTCCGAGGACTTCCCGACGGACATCGACCCGGCGAAGAGCTTCCAAGGGGTGCCGGGCGAGTTCACGTTCACCGCGGCGGGGAACGCCGACGTCGTCGCCTACCGGTGGGGCGAGGGGTTCGCGCAGGGGACCGTCGCCGCCGAGTCGATCGGCGGGCCCGCCACGGTCACCTTCACGCCCGGCGACTACGGGTACACGCGGATCGTCGTGAACGCCGTCGACCGAGCGGGCAACCACTCGGACTACACCTACTACGACTTCTACGTCCACGAGACCGCTCCCGCCGTCTGGACCGAACGGGACCCGGAGGTCGGGTTCCCGGTCGACGTCCACTTGCGGGCACGGCAGGCCGGTGCGGTGACCTTCACCTACACCGTGGACGGTGGACCGGAGCGGACGGCGCCCGTCGACCCGGCCGCTCCGACCACGATCAGCCTGCCCGCCGTCTCGTTGCGGGGCCCCGAGGTCAAGGCGTGGACCACGGACGCCGAGGGCGGGCGCTCGGCCGTGACCACGACCCGGATCCGGGTCAACGGGGTCTCGCCGGAGATCGAGGTCGCCCCGCACCCCCAGGTCGCGGGCCTGCCGGTCGAGCTGTCCGTGCGGGCCACCCAGACCGGGGCCGCCGGCGTCACCTACTGGCTGGACGACGGCCCGCGGACCACGGTGCCGCTCGCCGCCGACGGCACGCTCCGCACCACCTTCACCACCGACCAGACCGGCTGGTTGACGGTCTACGCGACCACGACCAGCGCCGCGGGTGTCGTCTCGGCCCCGGCGGAGACCTCCTCCTCTCCGACAGCGGCGCGCCGACCATCACCAGCACCGACTACCCGTACGGGCAGGAGGCGGGCGGCCCCGGCATGGCAGGCTCGTTCACCTTCACCTCGCCCCGCCCCGGCGTCACCGGGTTCCGGTACGCCCTGGCGTACGGCGAGGAGCAGGAGGTCGCCGCGGTCGACGGCACGGCGACGGTGCGGATCACCCCGATGAGCCCGGCGCAGTACTACGTCCGCGCGTGGGGTGTCGGGCCGGACGGGCTGGCCACCGACGAGACGCTGTACTTCATCACCGTGCGCGAGTGGCGTCCCGAGGTCTCCAGCCCGCAGTTCCCGCCCGGTGAACCGCCCACCGTGCGGCCCGGGGAGCAGTTCGAGATCGTGGTGACCCCGACGCTCCCCGGCAGCACCGAGGCCGTTCTCGCCTTCGATTGGACCGACCAGGTCGTGGTCCCCGTGGGCGCCGACGGCAAGGCCCGCTACACCCACACCCAGGGCCAGTGGGGATCGTCCATCCGCGTCACCACCCGCACCGCCTCCGGTGCTACCTCGGGTGAGGCGCACGGCTACTTCCCGGTCAGCTAGGTCGAACCGGCGTGCCCGGCGGCCCCCGCCGGGCACGTCACGGCTCGGTCCGGTGGGGAGCCGCTGCGGCGTCGAGGGCGGCGACCTCGCGCACCGCGTCGGTGATGGCGCGGTGGTCCTTGCGGAGCAGGGCGCCGTGGTTGCTGGGGACCTTCGCGGCGATGCGGATGTTCGGGTTGCTCGCGGTGACCGCGTCCAGGCTGGTGCGGATGCGTTCCTGTTCGTCGCCGCGGCTGCCGAAGGAGGTTCCCGAGGCCACGACGTACCTCGTCGGCACGGTGATGCCTTGGAGGACCGGGCCCAGTTCGCTTGCGCGGGAGAGCTTGCCCAGTTCGATGTTGCTGGCGGCTTGTTGGGCGGCGGTCATGCGGGGGCCAGGCCGGTGGGGCGCAGGAGCGGGAGGAACCAGCTCATGCGGCGGAAGAGTTTCCGGATGCGCTCCTCCATGGCGTCGTCCAGCCAGTCGTGCGGGAAGGCGCCGTCGACCAGGACCGTTCCGGTGGCGCGGTCGGGGTTGTGGGCGGTCCAGTGGGCGGCGACGGTCGCGCCGTAGGACCAGCCGACGACGATGGCGCGGTCAACCCGGCGGGCCGCCAGGACGGCGTCGACGTCCCGGACCGCCGCCGCGAAGGAGTAGTCCGCTGAGCGCTTGGACTTGCCCCGGGCTCGTTCGTCGTAGGTGATGTGGCGCCAGGTCGGGCCCAGGTCGGTGATGACGTGGCGCCAGTAGCCCCGGGTGGCGAACTGGCCGTTGAGGTAGATGATCGGGGTGCCCGGGCCGCCGGTGTCGGTGGCGGCCAGGGCGGTGTCCTCGACGGGGACCATCCCGGTCCACTTCGGACTGTCGGTCACGATGTCCTCTCAGAGGCTGCGGGCGGTGATGTCGCCCTGGGTGGTGGTGGCGCGGATGTCCAGTTCGACCGCGCCGGTGTTCTTGAGGGAGTTCGAGACGCGGCCCTGGGTGGTGCCCGCGTCGAGGGCGGCGGAGACGCCGGGGGCGGCGGCGATGGTGATGTCGCCGGACTGGGTGGTCAGGACGACGGTGCCGCGGGTCGCCTCGGTGACGCGGATGTCGCCGCGGGCGGTGGTGAGGTCGGCGGGGCCGGTGAGCTTGTCGATCTCGATGTCGCCGTCGATGGCGGTGAGGTGGACGGCGGCGGCCTCGTCGAGCTTGATCTGGCGATAGGCGCCGGTGAAGGTCACGTCGCCGAGGCGGCCGACGGCGCGGAGTTCGGCGCAGGCCGCCTCGCCCTCGACGCGGAGCCCGCGGGCAGCTGGACGGTGACCTCCACGGAGCCGGACGGGCCGAGGAGCTGGCTCTTGGCCTTGGCCGCCTTGACCCGCAGGACGCCGTCGGCGAAGGAGACCTCGGTCTGCTCGGCGGCCCGGACGTCGCGGCTCTTGCCCGGGTCGGCGGGGCGGACCTCGACGGTGGTGTCGGCGCGGTCCGCGGCGATGAACTGGACGCGCCCGCCGGGGATGGCCAGGACGGCGGCGATCGGGGCGGGGGTGTCGAACTTCTGCATGGTGTCTCTCCGGTGCTCGGTGTTTCTGACACCGGAAACGCTACGTTGCTTTCCAGATGGCGGCAACAAGCTCGTTGCATCAAAACTACGTTTGACCAGCTAGATGAACTGGAAGTGTTGCAACGGCTCTGAAGATAACGCAACGCTGAGGTCTGGTTCGTTGCAACAGAATGAAGGTGAACGCTATGCTGGGGCAGCAGCGGGCGCACGAGGAGGAGATCACCGATGCCGGGTGGCAGGCTCACGCAGCAGGAACGCAGGCAGATCGCGCTGGGGCTGGCCGACGACCTCCCCTACGCCGAGATCGCCCGCCGCCTCGACCGGCCCACCTCCACCGTCACGCGCGAGGTGATGCGCAACGGCGGCCCCACCGGCTACCGCGCCGACCTCGCCCAGCGCGCCACCGAACGCCGGGCCAACCGGCGCAAACCCGCCGCGCCCAAGGGAGCCGCCCCCCAGTCGGACGGGCGGGACGCCGAGGCGGTCGCCGAGTACGAGGAGGCGTTCACGACCGTCCTCATGGCCTCGGGTCTGAGCAAGATGGCCTCGCGCGTGCTGACCTGCCTGTTCACCACCGACGCGGGCAGCCTCACCGCCGCCCAGCTCACCCAGCGCCTCCAGGTCAGCCCGGCCTCGATCTCCAAGGCGGTCGCCTTCCTGGAGGGGCAGAGCCTCGTCCGCCGCGAACGCGACGAACGCCGCCGCGACCGCTACGTCGTCGACGACGAACTCTTCTACCAGGCCACGATCGCCAGCGCCCGCGCCAACGACCAGCTCGTGGCGACGGCGCGCCGGGGTGTCGCCGTCCTCGGACCCGACACCCCGGCCGCCGCGCGCCTGGAGAACATCGCGCGGTTCCTCGACTTCATCAGCGAGAGCGTCACCCGCGCCGCCGAGCTAGCCCGCGAGGTCCTCCACCAGCCGCGACCGGACAAGCCGGTCGAGTAGGTCCGGATAGGACAGTCCGGCCGCGGCGAACATCCTGGGGACCTGGGACTCGGCGGTCATGCCCGGCATCGTGTTGACCTCGTTGAGGACCAGGCCCCCGGCGGTCAGGAAGAAGTCGACCCGGGCGACGCCGCGGCAGCCCAGGGCGTCGTAGACCCGCACGGCCGAGTCCGCCAGCTCCTTGGCCTCGGCGTCGGTCAGGGGAGCGGGGACGACGAAGGTGGCGGAGCCGTCGTACTTGGTGGCGGTGTCGAAGAGATCGTCGACCAGGATCTCCAGCGGTGGCCCGGGGACGCCGTCGAGCACCGCGATGTCGATTTCGCGGCCGACCACCAGGTGCTCGACCAGGACGCGGTCGTCCAGGGCCAGCGCCGCGCGCAGGGCGGGTTCGAGTTCGGCCCCGGTGCGCACCAACTGGACCCCGAAGCTCGAGCCCGCCGCGACCGGCTTGACCACGACCGGCCCCTCGAAGGCCACCGAGTCCGCGGACGTGACCAACTTGCCCGGGGCCGTGCGCACCCCCACCGCCTCGGCCACCAGCTTGGTCGCCCACTTGTCCATCGCGAGCGCGCCCGCCCGCGGGGCGAGCCGACGTAGGGCACGCCCGCCAGCTCGCACAGAGCCGCCAGCGTCCCGTCCTCGCCCCGTGGACCGTGGACGACGGGCATCACGACGTCGCAGGACGCCATGACCCCGAGAGCGCAGGCGAGACTGGTCGCGGTCGATGAGCCGAGGGGCTCGTCGTCCGGGCCGAGCCACCTGCCATCGGGGAGGATCGTCAACGCGACGGCCTCGTACCGGGTCGGGTCGAGCGCGGCCCGCACCGAGGCCGCCGAAGCCAGGGACACCTCGTGCTCGCAGTTCTGGCCGCCGCCGATCACGGCCACCCGGGTCCGCCCGCTCACCGGACGCTCCGCCGGACGCGCGGACCGATGCCGGTGACGATCTCGTGCGGGATCGTGCCCGACCAGCGCGCCCAGTCCGCGACGGTCGGCTCGCCCGCGTCGCCCGGGCCGAACACCACCGCCTCCGCACCCGGCTCGACCGGGTCGTCCCCCAGGTCGACGACGACCTGGTCCATCGAGATCACCCCGACGACCGGGCGGCGGCGACCGGCCAGCAGGACCCCGCCCCGGCCGGACGCGGCGCGCGGCAATCCATCGGCGTAGCCGAGCGGCAGCAGCGCGAGGGTGGTCGCGCGGTCGGTCACGTGGGCGTGCCCGTATCCGACCCCGGTCCCCGCGGGCACCCGCCGCACCTGGACCACCGGCGCGGTGAGCCGCAGCGCGGGCCGCAGGCGCGTGCTGCCGGACGGGTCGACTCCGACCAGTCCGACGCCGACCCGGACCAGGTCGAGGTGCGTGCTCGGGTCGGTCAGCGCGGCGGCGGTGGTGGCGAGGTGGCGCAGCGAGGGACGCAGCCCGGCCCGCACGGCCAGGTCGACCCCGTGCAGCAGGGCGGCCAGGCCCGCCGGGTCGGGACGGTCGGCGAAGGGCAGGTGCCCCATCACGCCCACCACCGCGATCCGGCCGTCGGCCTCGGCCCGGCGGGCGGCGGCCACGAGGGCTGGCCACTCGTCCGGGGCGGCGCCATCCCGGGCCATGCCCGTGTCGAGGTGGAGGTGCACGCGGACGGGGTGGTCCGCGTGCGTGGCGGCGAGGTGCCGAACGCTCGGGACGGCCACGTCGACCCGGTGCGCCGCCGCTGTCTCGACATCCCAGTCGACCGGGTTCAGCCAGCTCAGCACGGGTGCGTCGACGCCCGCCGCGCGCACGGCGACGGCCTCCTCCAGCGAGGTCACCCCGCACCACGTCGCGCCGTGGGCGAGCGCGGTCCTGGCGACGTCGGCCAGCCCGTGCCCGAACCCGTCGGCCTTCACCACCGCCATCAGCGCCGCGTCCGCGGTGTCGGCGAACAGGCGGGTGTTGGCGGCGATGGCGGACAGGTCGACCTCCAAGGTCGCGGCCCGCGTCCTGGTCATCAGCACGTCGGGGCACCGGCTTCCACGCGGGCGCGGGCGGCCGGGTTGGGCCACCGCCGGGGCGGCCCGCCCGGGCAGTGCTCGAAGTGCCACCACTCGTTGTCGTAGACGCGGTGGAGGCCGTGGCGGGCGCCGTGGCGCTCCAGCCAGCGCGCGCCTTCAAGGGGCCGCACGTCGAGCGCGGTGCCCCGGACGTGGCTGGACTCCGCGGGCGGCAGCACGCGCCGCCGGGCCGCGTCCGGGGAGCCGGTGCGGCGCACCTCGGCGTCGAACAGGCGCTGCTGGGCCGCGGGTCGCGGTACCCGGAGGTGAGGCCGATGAGCTGGCCGTGCCGCCAGAGCGCCTCCGTGCGCGCCGCGGTGAACGCCGCGCGGGCGCCGTCGGTCAAGCCGTCGAGCCGCTCGGCGGGGAACCGCAGCCGCAGCGCCCAGCGGCAGGCCAGCTCGCGGGCGCGGCCGGGGTGGCGGGCGAAGGCCGCGGGCAGCAGCAGCACGGCGAGCACCACGGTGATCGCCGCGAGCAGCCGGTCCCTGGGCCGGGTGGGGATGGCACGTGGTTCGGTCATGACGACCACGATCGACAGCGAATGTGCGGACGGTGTCCGGCCGATGTCACGGTTTCTCGACAGCGGCCACCTGTGACACAACGGTGACACGACGCGGACGCGGCGGTGACGCACCTCGGCGGACAGTGGGGTGAACGGGCGGGCGAGGGGTGGGGCCAACTGTGATACTCGGCGGCGTGTCGCGAGTGCTGTTGATCGAAGACGACCCCGGCGTGCGGCAGGGCCTCGAACTGGCCCTGACCCGGCACGGCTACGGGGTCCGCGCGGCGGAGACCGGTGAGCAGGGGCTCGACCGGCTGCGGGCCGACCCGCCCGACGTCGTCGTGCTCGACCTGATGCTGCCCGGCATCGACGGGTTCGAGGTCTGCCGACGCATCCGCGCCGCCGGGAACGTGCCGATCATCATGCTCACCGCGCGCGGCGACGACATGGACGTCGTCGTCGGGCTGGAGGCGGGCGCGGACGACTACGTGGTCAAGCCCGTCCAGCCCCGGGTGCTCGAGGCGCGCATCCGCGCGGTGCTCCGCCGGACCGGCCGCGAGCAGGCGGAGCTGGAGCGGCACCGGGACCTGACCGTCGACCGGGCCGGGCTCGTGGTCACCCTCCGCGGCGAACCCGTCAGCCTGACCCCCACCGAGCTGCGCCTGCTGCTCGAGCTGTCCGGCACGCCCGGCCGCGTGCACAGCCGCCAGCAGTTGCTCGAGTCGGTGTGGGAGCACGGGTACCTCGGCGACTCGCGCCTCGTGGACGCGTGCGTGCAGCGGTTGCGCGCGAAGATCGAGGACGATTCCGCGGCCCCCGCCTACGTGCAGACCGTGCGCGGCTTCGGGTACCGGTTCGGGCCGGTGTGACCGACTCGCCGAGCCTGGGGCTGCGCCCGCGGCTGCTGCTCGCGTTCGCGGTGCTGTGCGTGGTCACGGCCGCGGCGGTGGCGGGCGCGACCTACGTCCACGCCCGCAACGCCATCCTGCAGCGGGCGCAGGACGCCGCCGTGCAGGCCATGACGAGCAGGCTGGAAACGGTCTACCCGCTGTCGGACACCGCGCCGGGCGAGCCGGAGCTGGCCGCGATCGCCGACGTCGTGACCGACCGCAACAGCGCGTCGGTCGCCGTGTTCGGCGAGACGCGCTCCCCGGACGGGCTGGACCTGGAGCGGGTCTCCCCGGAGTTGCGGAGCGCGGTGGCGGGCGGCGACATCGCGTGGCAGCGCGTCGACTGGGAGGGCCAGCCCATGCTGGTCATCGGCACGCCGCTGCTGGTCGCCGAGGGGGACGGGGCGACGGGCATCGAGGTCTACACCGCGCGCAGCCTGCTCCCCGAACAGGTCAGCATCGACCGGCTCGCCGTGCTCGCGTGGCTGTTCGGCGGGGCGGCGCTGGCGTTCGCGGTCGTCCTCGCGTCGTTCGTCACCAGCGGCGTCCTGCGGCCCGTCCGCGAGCTGGGGCGCGCGGCGCGGCTGCTGGGGAGGGCGAGCTGCGCACCAGGATCACCGTCAGCGGCTCCGACGAACTGGCCGACGTCGCGCGGACCTTCAACACCACCGCATCCCGCCTCGAACGCACCGTCGACCAGCTCCGCGCGATGGAGGCCGACGCCCGGCGCTTCGTCGCCGACGTCTCGCACGAACTGCGCACCCCGCTGGCCGCCCTGACCGCGGTCGCCGACGTCCTCGACGACGAGGCCGACCGGCTCCCGGAACCCGCGGGCACCGCCGCACGCCTCGTCAGCCGCGAGACCCACAACCTGACCCGGCTGGTGAACGACCTCATCGAGATCAGCCGGTTCGACTCCGGCGTCGCCGCCCTCGCGCTCGACGAGGTCGACGTCGCCGACCTGGTCCGCGCGACCCTGCGCACGCGGGGCTGGTCGGACCTGGTGGTCACCGACGTGCCGGAAGGGGTGACCGCCCGCCTGGACCCGCGCCGCGTGGACGTCGTCCTCGCCAACCTGGTCGGGAACGCGCTGCGCCACGGCGAACCACCGGTGACGGTGCGGCTCGTGGCCGACGACGACCGCATCACGGTGGAGGTCCGCGATCACGGGCCGGGGTGGGGGAAGCGGTGCTGCCGCACGTGTTCGACCGGTTCTACAAGGCCGACGCCGCGCGGGCCCGGTCGGAGGGCAGCGGCCTCGGGCTCGCGATCGCCCGGGAGAACGCGCGGCTGCACCGGGGTGATCTCACCGTCGCCAACGCCGCGTCGGGGGCGCGGTGTTCACCTTCGTGTTGCCGCGGTGGGCGTCGTGAGGGTTCTCGCCGTCCTGGCTTCCCTGCTCGTCCTGGCGGGCTGCGGCATCCAGCCGAGCGGGGTGATCACCGGAGACGCCGCACCTCGCGGGGACGTGGCGCCGGGGAACCCGGCTGGGCCGATGACGATCCTGTACCTGGTGTCCTCGGAGGGCGGGTTGAGCCCGGTGCGCCTCACGATAAAGCCGTTGTCCCCGGCCGACACGCTGGCCCTGCTGGCGAGCCCTGCCGTCGAGAAGCGCGCGCCGGGGCTGACGACGGAGGTGCCGACGGGGGCGGAGTTCGTGGTGAGCACCGACGCGTCCGGCAAGACGGAAGTGGCGCTGTCCACTTCGGCCGATCAACTGTCCTCGACGGCGGTCGCCCAGATCGTCTGCACTGCCGCGGCCGCTGTGCCCGCGGTCCCCACGCACGTCACCGTCGTGGGGGCGAGGTACCAGGGGCCGTGGCGCTGCCCGCAGTAGGTGCGGGCAGCGCCGTCGGCTCACCAGGTGGCGGTGAACTCGGCCGCGGGGCCGCTGCCGGTCTTCGTCAGGCGGGCGAGCCTGCTCCGGCGGTCGGGGTCGTCGAGGGGGCTGGCGTCGGTGATGTAGTTCCAGGTGGCCCACCAGGAGCCGTCGGGGGCTTGGAAGGCGTTGAACGCGCCCGGGCCGCGCTTGTTCCCGGGGAGGTTCTTCTTGCGGTACCGGTCCGGCAGGCCGGGGCGGAACCGGGGTTCGCCGTCCGGGTCGGGCTGGTAGGAGAAGTACGCGCGCTGCTCGTACATCGGGGTGCAGCGGTTGTCGCCCAAGGCGGTGCCGCAGTAGGCGACGCCGGTGGAGTACCGGTTGGCGTACCAGTTGTTCCCGGAGTAGAACAGGTACCACTCACCGTCGATGCGGACCGCGTTCGGGTTCTCGATCGTGAGGACGTCGTCGGGTGGGCTGTTGTGGTGGGTCCACTCGAGGGCCGCGTTGTCGATGAGCTTCCGGACGTCGGCCTCCTCCAGCCGCCGGACGTGGCGGGACCGGTCGAACTCCAGCTTGGCGACCCCGAGCGCGGTGACCCGGTTCTCGGTCCACGCGCCGTTGCGCAGGGTCAGCCAGGCGCCGTCGTGGCCCCGGGTGATGTCGGCGTCGATCGCCCAGCCGCGCTCGGGGCAGAACAGCGGGTCGCGGTTGGCGACGAAGCCACCGGTGTGGCGCAGCGACGTCGCGTAACCGATGCAGTGCTTGGCCTGGCCCGCGGGCTCGGGGCCGGGGAGCGCGGCGCTGTAGAAGACGTAGTAGACGACGCGGCCGTCCTCGCGGTGGGCGTACATCGCGGGCGTCCAGAGCGCCGAGGTCGGCCGGGCCCAGTAGCCGTCGGGGAAGCGGACGTCGCTCCACGCGTCGCCGTCGATGGCGCCGCGGCGCTGGAAACCGCCGTCGACGAACTCGAACTCGGTGTACGGCAGCTTGTTGCCGGGGATGCTGGCGCCGTACGCGACGTAGGTGGTGGTGCCCGGGATGCGCACGGGATCCGCTGCCGGGAAACGGAAGTCGAGCGTCTCGCTCCGCGGTCCGGTTTCCTCCGCCGTGGCGCTGGGCAGTGCGACGACCAGACCCGCGACGCACGCGGTGATCGCCGCGGCGATGGCGCCGCGAGCGGTCATCGGGTCACCGCCACGCGGACGCGGACCGGGCGGTGGTCGCTGCCGTAGCCGGACAGGGCGTCGACGTTCGAGCCCTCGGAGTCGCGTTCCGCCCAGACGTGGTCGATGGAACCGACCGCATGGCTCGGGGCGCTGTAGGGCTTGGCGACCCGGCGGAGGGCGTCCATGAGGTTCGAGCCCGGCTCGGCGTTGAAGTCACCCATGATGATCGGCTCGGCGACGCGGGTGTCGAACCACTCGGCGCTGTTGCGGACCTGGAGGTTGTGCAGCTCGCGGTTCAGGTCGTAGAGGCGGGCGGAGGGGGTGAGGTGCACGACGCCGACGACCCACTCGAAGCCCCCGCCGCCGCGCACGCGCACCCAGTTGACGTACTTCGGGGGACGGTGCAGCCGCAGCTGTCCGGGGTCTCGGGACCGGTCCCGGGGTGGCGGGGTGCACCCTGCTCTCGGGCGAGATCTCCCGCGCGCCGTGTCCGGTGATGGTCAGGTCACCGCGCACGAGCACGGCGTTGTGCTTGACGGCCTGGCGGTCGGTTTCGTAGATGGCGACGTAGCCGGTGGCGTCGGCGGCCTCCCGCACGGCGGTCTCCCGGTCGGCGACCTCCTGGAGGCCGAGGACGGCGGGGCGCTCGGTCTCGAGGAGCCGCACGAGGTCGCCCTTGAGCCCGCCCGCGTTACCCACGTTGTAGGTGATCACCTTGATGGAGCGCACCTCGGCGGCCTGTGCCTGGGGGATGACGACGGCCGCGCCGACGACCGGGGTGAGGAGCCCGAGGACGAGCGCCGCCCGCCGCGACTTGCCTGTGGTACCCATGTTCCCTCCTGCGTTGATCGGGGAGCCCATCGGACCACCGGCGACTCGACCCCGGAACGGGTTCGGGGCGCGCGTTAGAGGTCGGAAAGATTTGCGGGCGGGGAGGGTTACGCCGTCCGGAGTCCGGCCCTCCGGATGTGCCGAGTCGCACGTCGCGTTGGCCGGTGAGCTGCCGGGCGCTGTACGACCACTACTCGTCCCGCAGGCACGTGCTCGGATGGTCCTTCGTGGACGGGATGCTGATCGCCGGAGAGGTCCGATGATCGTCGCGGGTGGTTAGTCCGTCCGTGTTGGTCGGCTTGGGCCCGGTCTGGAGGCGTGCCTTCCCGCGGGTGGAGTTGTCCGGGCTGGTCAGCGGAAAGTGGCTGGCCGGCGGGGGAGCGGGGGTGTCGAAGCGTGCGTGCTCGACGGTCATCAGATGCGTGCTGACGTGGGGGCGTGATCATCTTTGATCAGTGAGGTATCAGCGGCGGGTGTTACCAAAGGTACGTCCCGATCATCCGTGGTGATCACCTCGGCATCGCGGGTCCCTGCTGAATCGAGGTAAGCGATGACCGTTGTCAGTGATCGTGTGGTGGTGGACCAGTACGTGGTCCGGGATTTGCGGCAGGTGGCCACTCTGGAGGTGGCCCGGGACGATCCCTACTTCTTCGACCACCCGCTGGACCACATGCCGGGGATGGCGCTCGTGTGCGGGCTGCTCGACATGGTCCGGCGCGCTGGGATCGGGGCGCCCGAAGCACCCGGGGCGTGGATGTCGCTTTCGTTGGAGTTCCCGGCTTTCTGCGAGTTGACCGCGCCCGTGGAGTTGGAGGCGGTGCCGTTGCCGGGGGCTACGGCGTTGCGCGTCACGCAGGCGGGGAAGGTCGTGTGCGAGGGAGCGTGGCGTTCCGGGAGTTCGTCCTGCGGGGACGCCAGGGGAGTACACGCCGACGGCGCCCGCGGATCCGGTGTTGGTGCACCGGCAGCGGGCGGAGAACGTGCTCATCGGGACGCCCGTCATCGCCGAGGTGTCCTCTGTGGATGTGTTGCGGCCCCCGCGGGGCACCGGTTGGCTACCGGTGAGGGCGCTCCCCTGCGGGTGGAGACGTTGATCGACGCGACGCGGCAGTTCGGGACGCTGTTGTGCCACGAGGAGTTCAAGCGGTCGGCCGACACGACCCTGGTGCTGCTGGGGCTCGACGTCGACGTGGCGTGCGGGTTGACCGGTGAGGTGCGGTTGAGCAGGCGGCAGACGCCCACCCCGCGGAGCAGGCACAAGGACGGGATCGACGTGTTCGCCGACGGGGAGGTCGCGGGGCGGGTCGTGTTCGACTACTTCTCCGCGAAGCCCGGGGTGTACCGGCGGATGCGGGGCGAGGTGCCGGTCCAGTGAACGCCGCGACCCTGTTGACCAGGGTGCTGTTCGTCGCCGGTAGCGCGTTGCTCGTGTTCCGGGCGGTCACGCACCTGCTGGCCGGGGCCGACCCCGTGCGGCTGGTGGCGGGGCTGCTCATGGTCGCCTACCTCGCCTGGGTGGTCCTGGAGACGCGGGTGACCTTCCAGGAGCCCGCGCAGCGGGCGGCGGAGACCCGGACGCTGACGGCGTACGCGTCGGCCCGCACCCTGGTCGGGATCTGCGCGGTGCTGCCCGCCGTGCCGTGGACCGCGTGGTCGCCGTGGCTGGCGGTGCCGATCGCGGCGTTCGCGGCGGGGATCGTGCTGCGGTTCGCGGCCATCAAGGCTTTGGGGCGGCAGTACACGCACCAGGTGGTCAGGCGGGACGACCACGAACTCGTCACGCACGGGCCGTACCGGGTGCTCAGGCACCCGGCGTACTCCGGGATGCTGCTGGCCAACGCCGGGTTCGTCGGGTTCTTCCTCAACCCCGCCGCCGTGGTCGCGCTGGGGCTGCTCGCGGCGGCGCTCGGGTGGCGCATCCTCACCGAGGAGCGCGTGCTGTGGTCGCTGCCCGGCTACCCGGCGTTCGCGGCCACGCGGTCCCGGCTGATCCCGGGGGTCTGGTGATGGCGCTCATCGGTCCCGGTGACGACCGGCTGCTCGACGCGACGGTCGTGGGGCACAAGTTCGCCCGGCAGGCGCGGTTGCGCGACGCGGGCTTCGCGGTGCCCGAGTTCGTCTGCGTCCCGGTCTCGGCGTTCGACGCAGCCGTTGAAGGCGTGAGCAAGCCGGGTGACGACCTGCCTGCGTGGTCGGAGCAGGCGAAGACCGCCGTCAGCGAGGTCCCGCCGACCCTGGCCCGGGAACTCGTCGCCGCCGCCGAGGCGATGGGCGGGCTGGTCGCGGTGCGGGCGTGCGTGGTCGCCGACGAGCACGGGGTCGGGGAGGACGGCGCCACCGACGCGTTCGCCGGGCTGACCGACTCCTTCCTCTACGTCCGCCCCGAAGACGTGCCCGCCGCCGTCGCGCGCTGCTGGGCGTCGGGCTTCAACCCGGAGTCCGTCGCCTACCGCGTGCGGCGCGGCCACGCCGCCGACTCCGCGCGGGTCGCGGTCGGCGTGCAGCGGATGGTGCTGGGGACGCGGTCCTTCGTGGCGTTCAGCCGCGACCCCCGCACCGGCGAGGCCACCGGGGTCATCGCCGCCGCGCACGGCATCGGCGAGGGCGTCGTGCAGGAGCGCGCCGACGTCGACCACTTCTACGTCGACGGCGACGCCGTCCGCGCCGACGTCGTCACCAAGCGCTGGATGATGACCCGCGGCGACGACGGACCCGTCACCACCGCCGTCCCGGCCGAGCTGGCCGACGCCCCCGTCCTCTCCGACGACCTCGTCCGGCAGGTCAACGACCTCGCGGGCAAGGTCGAGGCGTTCTTCGGGCTGCCGCAGGACATCGAGGGCACGATCACCCCCGACGGCCGCGTCCACCTGGTCCAGGCCCGGCCCGTGGTGTTCGCCGCGCCCCCGACGAGCCGCGCATCCCGTGGAGCAACCACAACATCACCGAGAGCTTCCCGGGCGTCTCCGGCGCGCTGACCTACTCCCAGGCGCGCGAGTTCTACAAGCTCGCCTTCCACGACGCGTACCGCAGGCTCGGCGTGTCGGAGCGCAGGCTGGCCGACAAGAAGCACCACCTCGACCGCATGATCGGCCTGCTCGACGGCCGCGTCTACTACCGGCTCGACGCCTGGTTCGCCCTGCACGGCCAGATCCCCGCCTTCCCGCTGGTGCGGCCGTGGTGGGAGCAGTCGATGGGCCTCAACGACGCCAAGCCGCCCACCCGCGCCGACTTCGTCCGCGCCCTGCCCACCGTGCCCGGCCTGATCACCCGGCTGGCGAAGCTGCGCGGCTCGGTCCGCGGGTTCCTGGCCTGGTGGGACGACCTGGTCGCGGGCGCCGACGGCATGGACCGGTGGTCGCCCGAGGAGCTGATCGCCTTCCACCGCGGCCTGTGGGCGCAGGTGGGGGAGCGGTGGGGCATCACCCTGATGAACTCCGTCTACCTGCTGTCCTGGGCGACGGCGACCTCCGCGCTGCTGCGCCGCTGGGTCGGCGAGGACGACAAGCGCATCATCGGCGGACTGCTCCTCGGCGGGGCCGAGAACCGCTCCGTGCTGGGCGTGCGGTCGGCGATCGCGCTGGCCGAGCTGGTCGCCGCCGACCCCGTGCTCGCCGCGCGCGTCCAGGACGACCCCGCCGACGAGGTGTGGGCCGACATCGTCGCGGGCAAGCACGGCAAGAAGGTCGCGGCCGCCGCGACCGAGCACCTGCGCCGCTACGGCGACCGCGCCCTGCACGACCTCAAGCTGGAGGAACCCTCCGCGGCAGCGGCCCGGCATGATCATCGACATGCTCCGCCCGATGGTCCGCGGTGGGCTCACCGTCGCGGACAGCCGCGCCAAGGAGCGGGCCAGCCGCGCCGACGCCGAGGCCGACCTGCGCGCCCGGTGCCCGAACCCGGTGCGCCGCCGGGTGATCCGGTCGCTGGCGGCCGGGCTGCGGTGGTTCGTCAAGACCCGCGAGGACACCCGCTACTGCCGCAGCCAGCTCTACGGCCTGACCCGGGAAGTGCTGTGGCGCCTCGGCGACCACCTGGTCGCCGCCGGTCGGCTCGACGAGCGCGCCGACGTCGTCGACCTGACCGTCGAGGAGGTCTTCGGCGCCTACGACGGCACCCTCGTCGACGGCGACCTGCGCGGCACCGTCGCGCGCAGGCGGGCCGAGCGGCTCGCCGCGACCGCCCGGCCGGACCTCGACGCCCGGCTGAGCACCGCCTACGACCGGCCGGTGGGTGACGGCCTGCCCGCCCGCGTGGACGCCGCGCTGCTCGGTGACCGGCCGTCCGAGCTGCGGGGCCTGCCGTCGAGCAAGGGCGTCGTGCGCTACCCGGCGCGGGTCGTGCTGGACCCGTCGATCGCGCCGGAGTCCTGCCGAGACCGCATCATCGTCGCGAAGGAGACCGATCCCGGATGGCTGTTCCTCATGACGGCGGCCCGCGGGATGGTGGTGGAGCGGGGCACACTGCTCTCGCACACCGCGATCACGGGCAGGCTGCTGGGCATCCCGACGGTGGTGGCCGTCCCGGGCGCGACGTCGCTGATCGAGGACGGGATGATGATCGAGGTGGACGGCGCGGCGGGGACGGTCCGCTTGCTGCCCGCCTAGCCGCGTACGTCCGGGGCAGCTTCCCGCCCGCGGCGTACCTGCCGCTGGCGGTCGCCTGGGCCGTGGGCGCGACGGCGGCGTGCGCGTTGACCGACGCCCGGATCACCGGCTGGGTCCCGAGCGCCGACCTTCTCGTCACGGTCGGGACGATGCTGGTCGTCCTGCTGATGATGCGGGCCGTCGACGACATCCGGGACCTGGACTACGACCGCGACCGCAACCCCGACCGCCCGCTCGCCAGCGGTGCGGTGTCCACACAGGACCTCGCTGTGCTGCTCACCGTCGGGTCCGTCGTGGTGCTCGCGGCCAACGCGTGGCGGCCCGCGGTCGCGGCGATCCTGGCCGTGCAGCTCGCGTACGTCGCGGTGATGGTGACCGTGGAGCGGCGAACGGGGTGGCCGTCGGGGGACGCGCTGTTCGTCAACTACGCGCTCGCGCTGCCGGTCCAGTTGCTGCTCAACGGGTTCCTCTACGCCGGGCTGCTGCACTCGACCGGGCTGGGGCCGTCGTGGTCCGGCGCGGTGGGCGTCGTGGTGGCCGCGTTCCTGTTCGCGCACTTCGAGTTCGCCCGCAAGACGACCCGGCAGCCGCGGCCCGGCGAGCGCACGTACGTGACCGCACTCGGCGTGGGCGGCAGCGCGGCCACCGCGATCGGCTGCGCGGTGGTGGGCATCGGGCTGCTCGTCGCGGCGGCCCGGCCGTGGTCGCCCGCGGCGCTGGTCGTCGTGCTGCCGCTGGTGTTCCCGGTGCTGGCGGCGCTGCGCTTCCGGCGGCTGCCGCGCTGGCCGTACGGGTTGGCGGCGGTGTTCCTGCTCACCGGCTTCGCCGGTCCCGTGATCGCCAACCTCCTGGAGCTGTTGTGACCGACCTGCCGTCCTTCCCGTTCGCCGTGTCCGAGGGCGTCGAGCCGCCGCCGGAGTACGCGGAGCTGCGCCGCTGCCCGGTGCTGCCCAAGGTGCGGCTGGCCAATGGTCGCGAGGCGAAGCTGGCGACCCGGCACCAGGACGTCCGGCTGGTGCTGTCCGACCCGCGGTTCAGCCGGGCCGCCTACGAGGGGACGCTGTTCGCCCGGTCCCCGGAGTCGCTGCCGCTGATCACCGTCGACGCCCCCGACCACACCCGCCGCCGCTCCGCGGTCGCGCACGCGTTCACCGCCCGGCGGGTCCGCGAGCTGGCGCCGATGGTCGAGGAGGTCGCCAAGGTGCAGCTCGCCGAGCTGGCCGAGTCCGGGTCCCCGGCCGACCTCGTCGCGGGCTACACCGTGCCGTTCACGCAGCGGGTGATGTGCCGCGTCCTCGGGCTGCCGGAGGAGGACAGCCCGCTGTTCAAGCAGTGGGTCGACCCGATGATGTCCGCGGGCCGCTACCCGGCGGAGGCGGTCGCCGAGGCGCACGCGGGGTTCCAGGCGTACGTCGCCGCGTTCGTCACCGGCGTCGCGACCGACCTCGCCGCGGGCCGCGCCGTGCAGGGGCTCGTGGCGGACATGCTCAACCCCGCTCGCCGGAGCGCGCCCTGAGCCCCGTCGAGACGGTGGTGATGACCGCGGGGATGCTGGTCGCGGGGTACGAGACGACGAGCAACGCGCTCGCGACCGTCGTCCACTACCTGCTGCGCCGCCCCGAACTCCTGGACCGCCCGATCGACGCGGTGATCGCGGAGATCCTGCGGTTCGTCTGCGGGAACGCGACCGGCGGCGTCCCGCACGTGGCGACCGTCGACGTCGAGCTGTCGCACGGCCAGGTGGTGCGCGCGGGTGAGGTCGTCATCCCGATCCCGGACGCCGCCAACCGCGACCCGGACGTGTTCGCCGACCCCGACACCCTCGACTTCGACCGCGCGGACAACCCGCACGTCGCGTTCGGCTACGGCGCGCACCACTGCGTCGGCGCCGAGCTGGCCCGCGTCGAGCTGCGCATCGGCGTCACCGCGCTGCTGGGCGCGTTCCCCGACCTGCGCGTCGCGGTCGACGACACCGACCTGCGCTGGCGCACCGACATGTACATCCGCGGCCTGTGGGAACTCCCCGTCGCCTGGTGATCGACCCGAGGAGACCCCCGTGCTCACCGCCACCCTGACCGCCGACGCGCTGCTGACCCGCACGCGCTCGGTCCGCCGCCGCCTCGACCTGACCCGCCCGGTCCCGCTGTCCCTGGTCGAGGAGTGCCTTCAGGTAGCCCAACAAGCCCCGTGCGGGTCGGGCCGCACCCCGCGCACTGGATCGTCGTCACCGATCCGGACACGCGCGCGGAGCTGGGACGCATCTACCGGTCGGCGTTCGCGGAGCAGTGGTCGGGCGGCGTCCCGTCGACGGGCCTGACGGGCAGCCAGCGCCGGTCGATCGACAGCGCCGCGTACCTCGCGCAGGTCTTGGGCGAGGTCCCGGTCCTGGTGCTGGCCTGCCTGGAGACCGGCACCCCGCTGCCGCCCGGCAACCAATCGGGCCTGTGGGGCACGCTCCTGCCCGCGGTCTGGAGCTACATGCTCGCCGCCCGCACCCGCGGCCTCGGCACCACGTGGACCGCGGCGCACCTGCGCCACGAGAAGGAGGTCGCCGACCTCCTCGGCATCCCCGAGGGCGTCCACCAAGGCGCCCTGATCCCCACCGCGTACCACCTCGGCACGGACTTCCAGCCCGCCCCGCGCCCCCGCTGGGCGCGACACTGCACCACGGGCGGTGGTGAGTTCCAGCTGGATGTCCACTGTGGACATCAGGACGCCGGGCGGGTGCTTGTGGACGGTGTCAGCGGTTGGACGGCGGGAACCGGCCGTTGTGCGTGTCCAGGGCGAGGAGTTCGGTGTACTGGTCCTGCCACGACCGCTCGGTGGTCAGCAGGTCCGCGAGGCGCTGCGTCCAAGCGCCCTCGGGAGTCGGGGAAGCGAGGTGGCGGGTGGTGTCGTCGCGGGCCCTGAGCCATTCCACGAGGGTCGGTTCCAGTGCGGGTCCGCCCGGGTCGGAGGGCATTTCCCCACGGTACCCGTGCGCACAAGGCCCCCGGAGCGAGCCGCGATGGGGTACAGTCGGTCCCGGGGTCACCAGTAGTCCGCACTCGGCGGGAGCGGTGCCCCGATCTGCGCCGGTCGCGATCCGCGGCCGGAGACGGGAGTACCGGCTTGCCGCTGGCCCAACCGCCCGATCCGCACCCCTTGGCCGCCACGGCCCGCGAACCGATCCGCCAGACCGCCCCGTGTCCACCCCGGGGTATGGCAGCGGTGTCGTTCACCCCGAGGTGCTCCGGGCCGAGCCGCGCGGCACGACCCGTCCACCGCGCCCGGCTCGCGTCCGCGTGACCGGGCGCGGTGCGGTGCGCACCCCACTCGCCGACTTCGAATGGGCGCGCGCCGAGGCCGTGCGCGTCCAGACCGACCTGCGCGAACGGGCGGCCCGGACGGTCGTCGCCCACGCGCTGACCGAGGTCGAGGAGCAGTTCCTGCTGGCCATGCTCGACCTGCCCGCGCCCGTCCCCGCGAGCGCCCCGGACGACGTGCTCGACCGGGCGCTGCGCGACTACGTGCACGCCGTCGCCCAGGCGGCGGGCGTCCCCGAGGACTGCGTCACCTGCGAGGTGACCGACACCGCGACCGCGTACCTCCCGCTGGGCAGGCGCTCGGCCGCGCACCCGGACCACGACCTGATGCTGGTCTGGGGCGAACGCCGCGGCTGGGCCGTGCTCGTCGAGACCGCGCCCGGGGAGCCCGCGATCGTGCTGGGCGCCCGCGGCGGCGACACGGCCGTCGCACCCGGGGACGTCGCCCGGTTCGTCCAGGCCACTGTGGACCAACCGCGCACCGCCCCCGCACCGACCACCCGCTCCGGGCGACCGGACCGGACCAGACTGGCGGCGCGCCTGCGCTGCCGAACCCCGAGGAGAACCGATGGCGCTCGGAACCGTGAAATGGTTCAACGGAGCCAAGGGCTTCGGCTTCATCACCCCCGCCGAGGGCGGGGCCGACTTGTTCTTCCACCACACCGAGATCGAAGGAACCCCCATTGCGCTCAACGACGACCAGCCCGTCGAGTACGAACTCGGCGAAGGCCGCAAGGGCCCCCAGGCCAACGCCGTCCGCACCCGCTGAGACCGAGTTCAGCCACCCCACCCTGGACACCCCCGAGCCCCGCTCGGCCTCCCGTCCCGCCGTCCCGCTGCCCGCCTTCCTGGCGCCGTAGCCGCGCGGTCAGTCCGCGGTGAGGTCCTCGGTCGCCACCCGGCCCGCCCGGGTGGTGCGCTCGAGGAAGTCGGCCAGCAGCGCCAGCTCCCCGTCGCTGTAGCCCGCGAGGAGGTCGTCCATCGCCGTGTTCATGCCCGCGTAGAGGGCGTACACGTCGGCGGCGCGGTCCTTCGCCGCGTGCACCAGGACGGCGCGGCGGTCGGGGCCGTCCGGGTCGCGGGAGCGGGTGATCCAGCCCGCCCGCTGGAGGCGGTCGAGGACGCCGGTGAGGGTCGCCGGGTGCAGGCCCGCCAGCCGGGCCAGGGCCGACGGGGTGAGCGGGCCCTGCTTCTGGACGAGTTCCAGGCAGTCGAGGTCCACGTCCCGCAGTCCGAGCCGGGTGCTCACCCGGTGGTTCAGCAGCGAGAGCTGGGCGCGCAGGTCGCGCAGCGAATCCTTGATGCCGGTGACGGCCCGCCGACGCGCGCGGCCGTCTTCTTGTATGGAACTCATATGATATGGTCTCCGCATCTTATCGGTTCCATGCTCATCGTATCGGGGAGTTCTCGTGACCGTCTTCATCAGCGGGGCCACCGGGCTGGTCGGGCGCCTGCTGCTCGACGCCCTGCCCGGGCCCGTCCGCGCCCTCACCCGCCGCCCCGACCGGCGTGACCTGCCCGAGCACGTCGAGGTCGTCGGCGAGGTCGACCTGCGGGGTGTGACCGCGGTGTTCGTCCACCCCCGGGCGGTCGCCGACCTGGACGGGCTGGTGCGCGCCGCCCGCGCCGCCGGGGTCGGGAAGGTCGTGGCGCTGTCCGCGGCGAACGTGGACGAACCGCTCGACGCGCAGCCCTCGCGCTTCCGGGGGGACCGGAACAAGGAGGCGGAGGACGCCGTCGTCGGCAGCGGGCTGCCGTGGGTGAGCCTGCGGGCCGCGTCCTTCGCGTCCAACACCGCCACCGCCTGGGCCGCGCAGCTCGCGCGGGGGACGTCGTGCGCGGGCCTTACGCGGACTTCGCCGAGCCCCTGCTGCACGAGCGCGACCTCGCCGAGGTCGCCGCCGTGGCGCTCACCACCGACGCGCTCGACCACCGGCGGGTCACCCTCACCGGGCCGGACCTGCTCACCCACCGCGAGCAGGTCCGGCTGATCGGGGAGGCGCTGGGCAGGCCCTCGCCTACGCGGAGACCCCGGCGGACGCCGCCGCGGAGAACCTGCTCCGCGCGGGGCTGCCGCAGCCGTTCGTCACCGCGCTCCTGCGCCGGTACGCCGCGGGCAAGCCCACCGACGTCACCGACGAGGTGCGGCGCGCGCTGGGCAAGCCCGCCCGCGGCTTCCGCGACTGGCTGGCCGAGCACGCCGACCGGTTCCCGGCCGCCTCGCCCGTCACGGGGTGACCGCGGCGATCGACCAGAACGCGGCGTAGCGGCCGTTCCGGGCCAGCAGCGCGTCGTGGGTGCCGTCCTCCACGACGCGGCCGCGGTCGAGGAACACGACCCGGTCGGCGTGGCGGGCGGTCGACAGCCGGTGGGCGACCATCACGACGGTCCGGCCCGCCATCAGGCGTTCGACGCCTTCCAGCACCGCGGCCTGGTTGACCGGGTCCAAAGCGGACGTCACCTCGTCCAGCAGCACCACCGGGGCGTCTTTCAGCAGCGCGCGGGCGATGGACACCCGTTGGCGCTCGCCGCCGGACAGGCGCGCACCGCCCTCGCCGACGTTCGTCGACCACCCGTCCGGGAGACGCGCCACCACCTCGTCCAACCGGGCCGCTGTCGCGGCTGCCCGCACCTCGGCGTCGGTCGCGTCGGGGCGGCCCAGCCGGACGTTGTCCTCGATGGTGCCGTTGAACAGGTACACGTCCTGGAAGACGATGGCGATCCGGGACATCAGCTCCTCGGCGGGGATATCGCGGACGTCCACCCTGCCCACGCGGACGGCGCCGCTGTCGACGTCGTGGAAGCGGGCGATCAGGTCGAGCACGGTGGTCTTGCCCGCGCCCGACGGCCCGACGATCGCCAAGCGCTGGCCCTCCGGGATGGACAGCGACAGGCCGTCGACCGCGATCCGGTCACCGTGGCGGAAGGTCACGGCGTCGAACGCGAGGTCGTGGCGGGTCGGGATGACCGGCTCCGCGGGCTCGGGCAGGGAGCGGTGCGCAGCACCGCGTCCAGGCGGGTGAGGACGGACCGCGCGGCCCTCACCTTGCTCCCGATGTCCGTCAGCGCCAGCAGCGGGTCGGCCGACCGCGCGGCCAGGACCAGGACCGCCAGGACCTCCGCCACGCCGACGCTCCCGGCGAGCGCGAAGTAGGCGCCCAGGGCAAGGAGGGCGGTGAACGCCGCCTGCACCACCACCGTCGAGCCGATCGTGCCCGGCAGCGCCGACAGCGTCGTCCGGCGGGACGCGCGCTGGAGGTCGTGCAGGGCGTCGTCGAGGAGGCGGAAGCGCTCCGCCGTGCGGCCGCCCGCCCGCAGCACCGGCTGCGCCTGCAGGTACTCGACGACGCGGTCGGTCGCCTCGTGCGCGCGGTCGGTGCGCTCGGCGTCCGCGGCGGCCATCGACCGGCCCGTCCACACCTGCACGGCGATCACGACCGGGACCGCGGCCAGCGCGGCCAGCCCGAGCTGCCAGGAGAACGCCAGCATCACCGCGACGATCGTCAGCGGCGTGACGCACGCGGAGATGAACGGCGACAGCACGTGCGCCGACACCCCGACCGCGTCGAGCACGCCGCGTCCCGCCAGGACCGACAGCTCCCCGACCCGCCCGGCGGTGTACCAGCCGATGGGGAGGCGGGCGAGGTGGTCGCCGACGCGGTGGAACGCGCCGCGGAGCAGGGTCGCCGCGACCCGGAAACCCGCGCGGTCGCTGAGGAAGCGCAGCGCCGCGTACACCGCGAACGCGCCGAGGAACGCGACCAGCCACGGCCACGCCTTCGCCGGGCGCTCGCCGAAGAGGGCGCGCAGGACCGGGACCAGCAGGGCGTACGACAGGCCCTCGGCGACCGCGGTCGCCGTCATCACGGCCACGGTCCGGCGCATCGGACCGGCGTACTCGTGCCCCAGTACGCGCAGCAGCGTGCGGATCACCGGGCCACCGCCGATCGCCAGAACCCGGCGAACGCGCCGTCGCGGGCCAGCAGCTCCGACGGCGGGCCGTGCTCCACGACGACCCCGTCCGCCAGCACCGCCACCGCGTCCGCGTCGGCGACGGTCTCCATGCGGTGCGCGATGACCAGGACGGTGCGGTCGGGGCCGAGCGTCGTCAGCGCCCGGCGCACGGCCAGTTCCGTCTGCGGGTCGGCGAACGCGGTCGCCTCGTCCAGCACGAGGACCGGCGCGTCGGCCAGCAGCGCGCGGGCCAGCGCGACCCGCTGGGCCTCGCCGCCCGACAGGCCGGTCTCCTCGCCGATCACCGTGTCGTACCCGTGCGGCAGCTCCAGGACGCGGTCGTGGATGCCCGCCCGCCGCGCCGCGCGGACCACGTCCCCGAAGTCCGCGTCCGGCACCGCGAGGGCGATGTTGTCCGCGACCGACGCGCGCAGCAGGCGCACGTCCTGGAACACGAACGACACCATCCGGTGCAGGTCGCGCTCCGCGAGGTCGCGCAGGTCGACCCCGCCGAGGGTGACCGACCCGGCCGACGGGTCGAAGAACCGGGGCAGCAGTTTGACCACAGTGGACTTCCCGCTCCCGGACGGGCCGACGAGCGCGGTGACCGTCCCCGGCTCCAGCACCAGGTCGACACCCCGCAGCACCTCACGGTCGTCGTAGCCGAACCGGACGCCGCGCAGCTCCACGCGGTGCCCCGCGGCGCGACCGGGTGCGCGGGCTCGGACAGCGGGCGCACCCCGAGCACCTCCTTGACGCGCCCGACCGCGCGGTGGGCTGCCTGCAGCTCGTCGAACCCGTGGCCCAGCGCCGCGATCGGCGCGGTCAGGCCCAGGCCCAGCAACAGGAACGGCAGCAGGTCGGCCGGGGCCATGCCGCCACCGGTGATCAGCGCCGCGCCGCCGAGGAGCACCACCACGAGCACGAACGGCGGCGACAGCGCCAGTTGCAGCCCCGCCGCCTTCCCCGACAGGCCCCGCACCCACCGGGAGAACGTGTCGACGAACGCGTCCGCGGCGGCGCGGAACTCGCGGTGCGCGCGGCCGGACCCGCCGAACGCCTTCACCACCGCGATGCCCTGCACGAACTCGACGACCGAGTCGGTGATCCGCCCCATCCCCGCGTCGAAGTCGGCCTGCTCGCGCCGCCGGGCCGGGGTCATCATCAGCGGCACGATGGCCACCGCCAGCACCACCGGGACGAGCGCGATGAGGGTCAGCCGCCAGTCGACGGAGAACAGGTAGACCAGCGACACCAGCGGCACGACGAACGCCGAGACCAGCTCGCTGGGGGTGTGGGCGATGAACGGGTGCACCGCGCTCACATCGTCGCCCACCACCTTCGCCAGCTCGCCCGTCCGCCGCCGGGAGAACCAGCCGATCGGCGCGCGGCCGAGCCGGGCGGCCAGCTCCCGGCGGAACCGCAGCTGCACCCGGTCGTCGACGAGGTGCCCGATCCCGGCGGAGAGCCCGGTGAACAGCAGCCGCGCGGCGAGACCGCCCGCGCCGACGAGCACGACGACCCGGACGTGGTCGGGGTCGACCGGGCCGGGCGCCAGCAGCGCGCGGCCCAGCTCGACGACCGCCAGCAGCGGCGCCAACCCCGAGACGGCGCCGATGACCTGGAGGACGACGACGGCGGTGAAGGCGGGCACGTGCGGCCGCACCAGCCGGAGCAAGGACGGCACGGCTCAGCCCGCCAGACCGCGGCGGAGGGCGGCGGCCAGCTCCGCGACCTGCCGCTGCGAGACGCCCGCGGACAGGATCGCCTGCGACCCGTGGAAGGTGCCCGGCCACTGGTGCAGCTCCACCGACACCCCCGCCTGCAGCAGGCGCAGCGCGTAGGTGATGCCCTCGTCGCGCAGCGGGTCGAACTCCGCGGTGGAGATGTACGCGGGCGGCAGGCCGGACAGGTCGGTCGCGCGGGCCGGGGCCGCGTACGCCGTGCCGGGGGAGTCGCCGAGGTAGTGCTTCCACGTCATCGCGAGCTTGTCGCGCGTCATCCACGGGGTGTCGGTGAAGTTCCTGGCCGACCACGTCTCCTGGCGGTCGTCCAGCTCGGGCTGGTTGAGCAGCTGGAACCGGATCGCCGGGCCGTGCTCGTCGCGGGCGCGCAGCGCGACCGCCGCGGAGATGCCCGCGCCCGCGCTGTGCCCGCCGACCGCGACGCGGTCCGGGTCGACGCCCGCGTCCTTCGCCGTCCAGACCAGCGCGTTGTAGACGTCGTCGAGGGCGGCGGGGAACCGGTGCTCCGGCGCCCGGCGGTAGCCCACCGACACGACCACCGCGCCCGCCAGCTCGGCGACCCGCGCCGCCCACGGGTGCTCGGTGTCGAGGTCGCCCATGACGAACCCGCCGCCGTGCGACCAGACGATCGCGCCGTGCGCGTCCTGCGGCCGGTACACCCGCACGGGCACGTCGCCGGGGATGACGTGGTCGGTGACGTCGATGCCGGTGGTGTCCGGCGGCGGCGCGGACGCGGCCAGCGCGGCGAGCCCCGCCCGGGCGCCGACCGGGTCGGTCAGGTCGGCGCGCGGGAACAGCGGGACGAATGCTTCCAACTCGGGATCCATGGCGACCATCCTCACGGCCGCGCGCCCGGCGATCATCCGCCACGCGTCGCGCGTACCGGCCTCGCCGCGCGCCGATCGTCGGTAGGGTCGCGGGCATGGAGGCGCTGGTCGCCCGGTTGTCGCACCTGGACTCGCAGGCCGAGGGCGCGATCCGGGTCGTGATGTTCTTCGACACGCTGATCCGGCGGCGGGTCGACCTGCCCGCGCTGGCGCGCGCGTCGGCGGGTCTGGCGGAGTGCGTCGCGGGCATCCGGCTGCACGGCACCGGCCGCGCCGTCCGCGTCTCGCCCGACGGGCGCGACGCCGCCGTGCCCGCGCCGCCCGCGTCGACGACGCTGCCGGTCACCCTGGACGACGAGGACATCGGCGCGGTCTGGCTGGAGCGGCCCGGCGGGCCGGGGCCGCTCGACGAGGTGCTGCTGGACCGGCTCGCGATCGCCGCCGCCGCGGTGGTCGAGCGGTACGGGCCCGCCCGGACGACGATGGCCGACCCAGCGCTCATCGAGCTGGTGATCAGCGCCGACAGCGACGACGCCGCGCGGGCGCGCGCGTTGCGGCTGCTCGGGTTCGCCGCGGACCTGCCGCTGCGCGTGGTCGCGGTGCGGTCACCGGTCCCGCTCGACCGGGTCGGCGGACTGGTCTGCCCAGACCACCCGGTCAAGGCGGCTCCGGTGGGGGACGTCGGCGTGCTCCTCGCGCCCACCGTGCAGCCCACCCGCTTCCCCGACGGGGTCCGCGCGGGCATCGGGGCCGCCGACAGCCCGGACCTGTCGTGGCGCCAGGCCCGCACGGCGCTGCGCTTCACGACCCCGCGCACGCCCGTCGTCCACCACGACGACCTGGGCGCGCTGACCCTGCTCGCCGACGTGCCGCCGGAGACCGCGCGCGGCAACCCTGACGTGGCCGCGGTCGGGCGGCTGGCGGTGCAGGACCTGGCGACGCTGGACACCTACTGCGCCACCGGGTCCCTGCGGCAGGCGGCGGACCAGCTCCACCTGCACCACAGCAGCGTCGCCCGGCGGCTCGAGCAGATCGGGAAGGCGCTGGGCGTCGAGCTGACCGAGCCCGCCGGTCAGCTCAGGGCGAGCCTCGCCCTGGCGGCGTGGCGGTTGATCAGCTGAGCGACGCCTTGAGCGCCCGCCTGCACAGGCGGTCGGCGGCGCGGGTGGTCTCGGGCTGCCGGTGCTCGGGGCTCAGGCGCAGCACGAGGTCGGTCGCGGTGTCGATGTCGACGCGGTGGCCGACGGAGACGAAGATCGGCTTGACGCCGTCCTGCGTGCGCAGCGCGCGGCCGACCACCTCGCCGCCGTCGACCAGCGGCGTCCACGAGCCGCGGGCGGTGGCGGGCGGGTCGTAGTGGCCCAGGGGCTTCTTGCCGACGCCGATGGTCGGGATGCCGGTCTCCAGGCCGACGTGGCAGGCCAGGCCGAAGCGGCGCGGGTGGGCCACGCCGTGGCCGTCGCACACCAGGAGGTCGGGCGCCGTCGCGAGCGCGGCCAGGGCCCGCAGCAGCGACGGCAGCTCCCGGTACGCGAAAAGCCCGGGCACGTAAGGGAAGTCGGTGTGGCCGGGGACGACCGCCGAGTCGACCAGCTCCGCCGTCGCGATGTCGACGCACGCCGCCGCCGCGACCAGCGCCCCGGTCTCGCCGACGTACGCGACGTCCAGCCCTGCGGCGACCCGCGGGGCGAACCCGGCAGGCGGGCGCGGGACGACGAGCGGGGCGGACCGGACCTGCTCGGCGATCGCGTCATCGGGGGTCATGGTCACCGAGTCTGCCGTGCCCGTAACAGGACGCCCCGACCGCCCGACCCAGGGGGTAGCGAGGGGAAGGCCCATGGACGAGCGGATCTGGCTGCGGGTCGACGACGCCGACCCGGACGAGCAGCACCTCGAAGAGCTGGCGCTGATGCTGCGCCGCGAGCTGGTCGCGCTCGGCGCGACCGTCGAACGCCCGTCCGCCGGGGCGGCGCCCGAGGGCGCGCGGGCCGTCGAGTGGGCGGCGATCGGCGCCCTGCTGGTCACGATCGCGGGATCGCCGGTGCTGGCGTCGCTCATCGACGCGGTGTCGGCGTGGCTGGGCGACCGGCGGCAGCGGAAGGTCCTCCTGGAGGTCGACGGCGACCGCGTCGAGCTGACCGGCGCGCCGACCGAGGAGGAGCGCGCCGCCACCCAGCGCTGGGTCCGCAGGCACGGCGCCGCCCGGCGGTCCGCGCTCATCGTGGCGAACTCCGACTACAGCGACCCCGGCCTGGGCAAGCTCCGCGCGCCCGCCCACGACGCCGAACGCCTCGCGGGCGTCCTCGGCGACCCGCGCATCGGCGGGTTCGGCGTGCGGACGCTGCTCGACCAGCCCGCGTCGGTCATCAACGAGGCGGTGGAGGACTTCTTCGCCGACCGCGACGCCGACGACCTGCTGCTGCTCCACTTCTCCGGCCACGGCATCAAGGACGAGTCCGGGGAGCTGTACTTCGCCGCGTCCGGCACCAAGCTCAACCGCCTGGGCGGCACCGCCGTCGCCGCGGACTACGTGACGCGCCTGATGAACCGCAGCCGCTCGCGCCGGATCGTGCTGCTCCTGGACTGCTGCTACTCCGGCGCTTTCGCGCGCGGCATGGTCGCGCGGGCGGGCGCGACGCTGGCGCTCGACGAGCAGTTCGGCGGCACCGGCCGGGCGGTGATCACCGCGTCCAGCGCGGTGCAGTACGCGTTCGAGGGCCTGGACCTCGCCGACAGCCGCGACCCCGGCCCGTCGGTGTTCACCAGCGCCCTGGTCGAGGGCCTCGACAGCGGCGACGCCGACCGCGACCAGGACGGCTACGTCGGCCTCGACGAGCTGTACGAGTACGTCTACGACCGCGTGCGCCGCGTGACCCCGAACCAGACCCCCGGCATGTGGGTCCTCGACCTCCAGGGCGACCTGCGCATCGCCCGCCGGGCGCGACCCGTCACCACCCCGTCGGACCTCCCGGAGGAAGTGCGCCACGCCCTCGAACACCCGCTCCCGGGCGTCCGCGCGGGCGTGATCACCGACCTGGCGCGGCTGGCCGAGAGCGCCCACGCGGGCCTGGCCCTGGCGGGCAAGCAGGCACTGGAACGCCTGGCCGACGACGACAGCCGCACGGTCGCCGCCCGGGCCGCCGAGGCGCTGGGCACCGCGGCTCCATCGCGGCCTGAACCCGCACCCCTACCCCAGCCGGAACTCGCCCCCGCACCGCGGGAGCGCCCCCGGCGAAGCCCGCTGTGGTCCGCGAACCACCGCCTACGCCCCGTCCGAAGCCCTCACCGCGTCCCCAGCCCCCACGACGGGAACCGCGTGAGCGGCGACGCGTCGACCCCTCGAGATCGCCGCGCGCGTCGTCGCTGCCGCCGGGCTCCTCCTGGTAGCGCTCGGCGGCGGGTTCGCCGGGCCGCGCATGCTCGGCGGGTACGGCGGCGCGCCCCCATGCCTGTCGGCGCGGTCGCGTTCGACGTGATCGCGGTGTGGGGAGCGGCGCTCGCCGCGGGCGTGCTGGTGGTCGCCACCCGCGACCGGTTGCGGGACTTCGCCCACGCGGCCCTGCTCGGGCTGGGCGCGGTGCCGTTCGGCGTGCTCGTCCTCCTCGCCCACGACGACTACGACTACCTCGAGAGATTCGGGACGTGGCCCACCTCCTACGGCGTGGTCGCGCTGGTCGCGGCGGCTCTGCTCGACGCGCTGGCCCGAGGCCGGGGGTCGTATTCGGCCGCGGTGTTCGCGCTGGCGGGAACCGGCGCCATGGTGCTGAGCCTGAACGCCGAGACGCCGACCACGATCTTCCTGATCACGCTGCTCACCATCTCGGTCCTCCTGGCCGCCTACCGCGGGCTCACCCTGCGTCGGCTGTCGGTCGTCTGGTCGCCGCTGGCCACCGCGCTGCTCGTGGCGGCGGCGGGCTTCCAGGGGAGGGGCACGTGGTGGTCGGGCTGGTGGTCGTGGTGGTCGCCGCCGACCTCGTCCTCGGCGCCCGGGACGACGCGGGCGCGGTGGTCAAGGTGATCGCCGCGATCGGGGCGCTGGCCCACGAGGAGGTCGGTTCCGGTGACCCGCTCGACGGGCTCCCGCACCTGGCGCTGGTCGCCGTCGCGGGGCTGCTGGCCTGCGCGGGAGTGGCCCAGCGCACCCGATCTCACATTGCGGAATAGTTTTCCACGTCGTCCGGTGGCGAGTCCCGGCACCGCGTCCGCCCTGGCCTGGGCGGACGCGCTGACCAGGGTGGCGTAACACGGGTGTAACAAACGGCGGCCCGGTGGCGGCCCAGACTGTGCGCCGTGAGCAGCCCGCGGACCTCCGACGCCCGGCGCCTGCGCGCCGACCGGGCGCGGCAGGTCGCCGACGTGATCCGCCGGCAGGTCCTGGGCCGGGCGTACCCGGACGGGGTCCTGCCCGACGAGCTGTTCCTCGCCGCGGAGTTCTCCGTCTCCCGCAACACCGTGCGCGCCGCGCTGGACCTGCTGCGGGAGGAAGGGCTCATCGAGCGGTCGCCGGGGGTGGGCACGGTCGTCGTGTCGGAGAAGTACCCGCACGGGCTGGACCGGCTGATGGGGCTGGCCGAGACGCTGCGCGAGCACGGCGGCATCACCAACGACGTGCGCGCCGCCGGGCCGGTCCGCGCGCCGACCGCGGTGGCGCGGCGGCTCGGGGTGGCCGACGGCGCCGAGGTCGTCTACATCGAACGGCTGCGCAGGCTCGACGGGCTGCCCCTGTCGCTGGACCAGACCTACCTGCCGATGGACATCGGCGCGCCGCTGCTGGCCGACGACCTGCCCGGCCGCGACATCTTCGGCCTGATCGAGCAGCACACCGGGCAGTCGCTCGGGTCGGCGTCGGTGGAGCTGGAGGCGGTCAACGCCGACCTGCACAGCGCCGCGGTGCTCGAGGTGCCCAGGGGCGCCGCGCTCATGGTGCTCGAACGCCTCACCCGGCTCGCCGACGGCCGCCCGGTGGACCTGGAGTTCATCCGGATGCGCGGCGACCGGCTCACCATGTCCGCCGAACTGCACCGGGGGCGCGGTGAACGCCGCGCCCCGCTTCCGCCTGCACGTCGACCTGCGCAGGCAGGCCAGCGCCCTCTGTCGCTGAGCGACCCCGCACCCCCAGCGCGCCGACCCGGTCGGCGCGCCGCTCACCCCTGCCCGAAAGGACCTCCCGTGGCCCTGGTCAACCACCGCGCCGACGTGCCGGTGACCATCGACGAATCGCTGTGCATCACCGGTTGCAGGCTCTGCGTCGACATGTGCCCGCTGGACTCGCTGGCGATCGACCCGGAGACCGGCAAGGCGCACATGCACGTGGACGAGTGCTGGTACTGCGGCCCCTGCGCCGCGCGCTGCCCCACCGGGGCCGTCGAGATCAACATGCCGTACCTGCTCCGCTGAAAGGGAACCCGAACTGTGAAGCGCGCCATCGCGGCCCTCCTGGCCGCAACCACCACGACAGCGGGCTGCTCGGCGAGCGCGGCCGGGACCGAGGTCGAGATCGTCATCGGCTACCAGTCCAAGACCATCAACACCGTCACCGCGGGGACCCTGCTGCGGAAGCTCGGCTTCTTCGAGAAGCGCTTAGCGGACCTCAGCGCCCGCACCGGGACGAAGTACACCGTCACCTGGCAGGACTACGCCACCGGGGCGCCCATCACCGCGGAGATGATCGCGGGCAAGGTCGACATCGGGTCGATGGGCGACTTCCCGTTGCTCATCAACGGTTCCCGCACGCAGGACAAGGGCGACGAGGGCACCCGGATGGTGTCGGTCACCGGCTACAGCGCCACCGGCGGGCTGAACATGGTCGTCGTCCCGCCGGACTCGCCCGCCAAGACCTTGGCCGACCTCAAGGGCACGACGGTCTCGGCCAGCGTCGGCTCCGCGGGCCACGGCACGCTGGTCCGCGCGCTCCAGCGCGCCGGGGTCGAGGACGTGACGGTGGAGAACCAGCAGCCGTCGATCGGGGCGAGCGCGCTGCAGGCGGGCTCGGTGTCGGCGCTGGCGCAGTTCGTCGCCTGGCCCGGAATGCTCGTCCACGGCAAGCAGGCGCGTCTGCTCTACGACGGCTCCGCGCTGGGCATCCCGACCCTGCACGGCGTCGTGGTGCGCAAGCCGTTCGCCACCGAGCACCCCGACCTGCTCACCGAGTTCCTGCGCGCCCAGCTCGACGCGACCGAGTACCTGCACGCCGACCCGCTCGCCGCCGCGGAGCGTGGCCGCCGAGACCGGGCTCGACCCCGAGGTCGTGTACCTCTACAACGGACCGAACGGCATCTCCACGTTCGACCTCGACATCAAACCCCGTCTGCGCCAGGCCCTCCGCGAGGACGTCCCGCTGCTGGAGCGCATCGGCGACATCAAGCCGCTCGACGTCGACGCCTTCATCGACGACACCGCGGTGAGCGCGATCGTCGGCCCCGCCGACGACGACACCACCAACCCGGCCCGCATCACCGGCCGCGACGAGGTCTGCGGCGTCGACGTCGCCGACCCGGCCACGGCGAGCGAGCTGTGGCTCGTGGGCGAGGCCGAGACGCGCCCGCCGCCACGCCGACGTGCCTGCTGAAGAACATCAACGCCGCGGGTGGCGAGGTCCGCGCGGCGTACGTCCCGGACGCCGAGACCGGCACCCGCTGGTTCGCCGACCACGCCGTGTGGGTGCGCGACGGCGCCGACTTCCTCGCCTTCACCACCGCCGACGGCGCCCGCCGCCACACCGCGGCGCACCCGGGCGCGCAGGTGCTCGACTACGCGGCGGCGCTCAAGGCGGCGGGCCGGTGAGCTGGGCCGTCCGCGCGCTGTCGCTGCTCGCCTGCCTCGGGCTCTGGCAGCTGCTCACCGCGACCGGGACCGAGCTGTGGCTGCGGTTCGACAACCTGCCCACCGTCGTCGAAGTGGGGGAGCGGCTGGCCGAGCAGGTCGGCACCGCCGAGTTCCACCGCGACCTCGCGCAGAGCCTGCTGCGCATCCTGACCGGGTTCGCCATCGCCGCGGTGCTGGGTGTCGCGCTCGGCGTGGTGATCGCCCGGTCCCGGCTGCTCGGCGACGTGCTGCGCCCGCCGCTGGAGGTCGTGCGGCCCATCCCGGCGATCGCGCTGGTGCCCATCGCGATCCTGCTGTTCCCCACCAACGAGCAGGGGATCGTGTTCATCACCTTCGTCGCCGCGTTCTTCCCCGTGCTGGTCAGCACGCGGCACGCGGTCCGCGCGCTGCCGACCATCTGGGAGGACGCCGTGCGCACCATGGGCGGCAGCCGGTGGCAGGTGCTCGCGCGGGTCGTGCTGCCCGGCACGCTGCCCGGGGTGTTCGGCGGGCTGTCGGTCGGCATGGGCGTGGCGTGGATCTGCGTGATCTCCGCGGAGATGATCTCCGGCCAGTTCGGCGTCGGCTACCGCACCTGGCAGGCGTACACGGTGGTGGACTACCCGGGCGTCGTGGTCGGCATGGTGACCATCGGCGCGCTCGGCTACCTCACCTCCGCGGGCGTCGAGCTGCTGGGCAGGCGCGCGACCCGCTGGCTGCCGAGGGAGGCGGCGGCGTGAGCGTCGAGATCGAGGACCTGACCCTGCGCTACGGCGCGACGACCGTCCTGTCCGGGTTCCACCTGAGCGTGCGCGCCGGGGAGACCGTGGTCGTCGCGGGCGCGTCCGGCTGCGGCAAGTCGACGCTGCTGCGCGCGGTCGCCGGGCTGCTGCCCGTCTCCGGCGGCCGGGTGGTGGTCGACGGTGAACCCGTGTCGGGCCCGTCGGCGCAGCGGGCGCTGGTGTTCCAGGACGACGGGCTGCTGCCGTGGCGCACCGCGCGGCGCAACGTGGAGCTCCCGCTGGCGCTGCGCGGCGTCCGCAAGGGGAGCGGCGCGAGCGCGCCGACGCCTGGCTGGCCCGGGTCGGGCTGGCGGGGTCGGGGGACCGGCTGCCGCGGGAGCTGTCCGGCGGCATGCGCCAGCGGGTGCAGCTCGCCAGGACGCTGGCGCAGGGCCCGCGCCTGGTGCTGATGGACGAGCCGTTCGGCGCGCTGGACGCGCAAACCCGGGCCGCCATGCAGCGGCTGCTGGTCGACGTGCTCGCCGAGACCGGGACGACGACGGTGTTCGTCACCCACGACGTGGACGAGGCCGTGCTGCTGGGCGACCGGGTGGTCGTGCTCGGCGCGGGCGAGGTGGCGGTGCGGCGGGACGCGATCCTCGCCGCGCTGGAGGAAGGTGGCGGCATGACGGGCATCCCGGACCCGCGCGAGCGGACCGAGCTGAGCTGCGACGTGCTGGTGGTCGGCGGCGGGACCGCCGGGTCGATGGCGGCGATCACCGCGGCCGAGGCGGGCAAGCGGGTGCTGCTGCTGGAGAAGGCGCACGTGCGGCACTCCGGCGCGCTCGCGATGGGCATGGACGGGGTGAACAACGCCGTCATCCCCGGCAAGGCCGAACCCGCCGACTACGTCGCCGAGATCACCCGCGCCAACGACGGCATCGTCGACCAGCGCACCGTCATGCGGACCGCCACGCTCGGCCACGAGATGGTGCGGCGGCTGGAGGGGTACGGCGTCAAGTTCGAGAAGGACGCGCTCGGCGAGTACGCGGTGCGCCAGGTGCACCGCTCCGGCAGCTACGTCCTGCCGATGCCCGAGGGCAAGGACGTCAAGAAGGTCCTGTACCGGGTGATGCGCGAGCGCAGGCTCCGCGAGCGGCTCACCATCGAGAACCGGGTGATGCCGGTGCGCGTGCTCACCGACGGCGGCCGGGCCGTGGGCGCGGTCGGCTTCAACACCCGCACTGGGGAGTTCGTCACGGTGTCCGCGGGCTCGGTCATCCTCGCGACCGGCGCTTGTGGACGGTTGGGGCTGCCCGCGAGCGGCTACCTGTACGGCACGTACGAGAACCCGACCAACGCGGGCGACGGGTACGCGATGGCCTACCACGCGGGCGCGGAGCTGTCCGGGATCGAGTGCTTCCAGATCAACCCGCTCATCAAGGACTACAACGGACCCGCGTGCGCCTACGTCGCCAACCCGTTTGGCGGCTACCAGGTCAACAGCGAGGGCGAGCGGTTCGTCGACTGCGACTACTGGTCCGGCCAGATGATGGCCGAGGTGGCCGCCGAGATCGCCTCGGCGCGCGGCCCGATCTACCTCAAGGTCACGCACCTGCCCGAGGAGTCCTTGAGCGCGCTGGAGAACATCCTGCACACCACCGAGCGGCCCAGCCGGGGCCGCTTCCACGCCAACCGCGGCCACGACTACCGCACGCACGACATCGAGATGCACATCTCCGAGATCGGGCTCTGCGGCGGCCACTCCGCGTCCGGTGTCTGGGTGGACGAGAACGGCGCGACCACCGTCCCCGGCCTGTACGCCGCGGGCGACCTCGCCTGCGTGCCGCACAACTACATGCTCGGCGCGTTCGTCTTCGGCGACCTCGCGGGCGCGCACGCCGCCGAGCACGCGACGGCCCCGGGACCGCTGCCCGATGACCAGATCACCGCCGCGCACGAGCTGGTCTACCGGCCGCTGCGCAACCCGGACGGCCCGCCGCAGCCGCAGGTCGAGTACAAGCTGCGCCGCTTCGTCAACGACTACGTCGCCCCGCCCAAGAGCGGCACCAAGCTCGCCATCGCGCTGGAGACGTTCCGGCGCATGGAGGACGAGATCGCCGAGATGGGCGCGCGCACCCCGCACGAGCTGATGCGCTGCGCCGAGGTCACCTTCATCCGCGACTGCGCCGAGATGGCCGCGCACGCCTCGCTGGTGCGCACCGAGAGCCGCTGGGGCCTCTACCACGACCGGGTCGACGCGCCCGAGCGCAGCGACGCCTGGTTCCACCACCTCAACCTGCGCAAGGACGCCGCGGGGCGGATGGAGTTCGTGCGCCGCCCGGTCGCGCCGTACCTGGTGCCGGTCGACGGGTTCGAGCCGCCGGACGTGCCGGTCGAGGTCATCCCGGGGTACGCCGTCGCCGCCGCGGGCCGGACCGGCGCGGTCGCCGCCGAGGCCGCCGCGCCCCGGTCGCCGCGGCTGCTCGACGTGCTCGCCCTCGCCGAGGAGCGCGCCCCGCTGGACGCGCTGGCCCCGTACCTGGGCGACGAGGACCCGGAGGTGCGCCGGGCCGCGGTCGACGCGCTGACCGAGACCACCCCCGCCGGGTTCGCGCTCGCGCTGGCCGGGGCGCTCGGCGATCCGCGCCGCGGGTCCGGGCGGCCGCGGTCGGCGGGCTCCGGGAGCTGGTCGAGGTGCTCGGCTCCGGCCCGGACCTGCGCGCTGCGCTGCTCGACCACGCCGGGTCGGCCGACCCGCGCGGTCCGCGAGGTCGTGCTGGAGGCGCTGTGGGCGCGCAGGCTCGGCGACGCGGCGGTGTTCACCACGACCGACGCCGACGCGGTCGGGGTCCGGCTCGCGGCGATCCGCGGCCTGGTCGCGCTGGGGGAGTCGGGGCTGGTGGCCGACGCCGCGCGCGACCCCGGCGGGAGGTCCGGGTCGCGGCGGCCGCGGGCTCGGCGAGCTGGCCGCCGCCGACCCGCTGCTGGCGCTCGCGGACGACCCCGACCCGCTGGTGCGGGCGGCGGCGCTGGCCGCCTCGCCCGGCGGCGCGCTCGCCCGACCCGCCCTGGCGGCGCTGGACGATCCCGCATGGCAGGTCAGGGCCGCCGCGGTGGCCGCGCTCGCGCCGGTCGCCGACGCCGTGCCCTCGGTCGTCACCGCGGTCGCCGACCCGAACCTGGACGTGCGCAAGGCCGCGGTCCGCGCGCTCACCCGCTGGTCGGACCGCCCGGACGTCGCGTCCGCGCTGCGGAAGGCCACCGAGGACACCGACGCCGACGTCCGCGCCTACGCCCGCATCGCCCTGGACGATGGAAAGGCATCCCACGATGTGAAAGAGCCGGAGGAGGTGCGGAAGCGTGTGACGATCGGGGAGTGATCAGCAGGGGCGCCCGGGTGGCGCTGGTGGGGGCGGGTCCGCGCGGGATCGGGGTGCTCGAGCGCATCGCGGCGAACGCGCCGGAGCTGGTCGACGGCCCCCTCACCGTCCACCTGATCGATCCGCACCCGCCCGGCCCGGGCCGGGTGTGGCGGTTCGACCAGTCCGCCCTGCTGCGCATGAACTCCATGCCCGAGGACGTCACCGCGTTCACCGACGACTCGGTCACCTGCGACGGTCCGATCCGGCCCGGCCCGACGCTCGCCGAGTGGGCCGACCGGGTCCGGTCGGGGAGCTCGCCGTCGACCTCGACCCGGCCGTCCGCGCCGAGATCGCGGCACTCACGAGCACGACCTTCCCGACGCGCAGGCTGCAAAGCGCTTACCTGGACTGGGTTTACGCCTGGGTCCGGGAGACCGCGCCGCCGAACCTGCGCGTCGTCGAGCACGCCGCCGCTGCCGTCGACGTCACCGGACCACCCGACGGCCCGCAACTGGTGTGGCTCGCCGGGCACGACGAGCCGATCGAGGTCGACTTCGTCGTGCTGTGCCTGGGCCACCTGGACGTCCGGCCGTCCGGCGCGGAGGCCCGGACCGTCGCGCACGCCGCCGCGCGCGGCCTTCGCTACGTCCCGCCCGGCTACACCGCCGACCTCGACCTGTCGGGCGTCCCGGCGGGGGAGGACGTCATCGTGCGCGGCTTCGGGCTCGCGTTCGTCGACCTCGTCGTCCTGCTGACCGAGGGCCGCGGCGGCCGGTTCCGCGACGGGCGCTACCACCCGTCCGGCCGGGAACCCGTGCTGCACGTGGGGTCCCGGCGCGGCGTCCCGTACCACGCCAAGCCCGAGTACCGGCTCGTCGGCTCCCCGCCCCCGGTCCCGAGGTTCTTCGGCCCCGCCGACGTCGACGCGCTCCCCGGGCCGCTCGACCTCCGCCGCGACGTCTGGCCCCTGGCGGCCAAGGAGATCGGGTGGGGCTACTACCACGAGCTGTTCACCGGCCACCCCGACCGGGTGCGCCTGGACTGGGAGGAATTCGCGGGCCGCTACGCCGCGCTCGACTGGGGAAGCGCGGCGATGCGGGCGCTCGTCGAGTCGCGCGGTCGCCGAGGGGGACCGCCTCGACCTCACCAGGATCGACCGACCGCTCGCGGGGCTGCGCTTCCCCGACCAGGACGCCCTCACCCGGCACACCACCGCGTACATCGAAGCCGACCTCGCCCGCCGCGCCGACCGCGCGCACAGCGCCGACCTCGGCGCGTTCCTGACGCTGCTGTCGGTCTACGGCTCGATCGCCCGGCTCGTGCAGGCCGACCGCTTCACCCCGGAGTCCCTCGTGGACGACGTCGACGGGTGGTGGCACGGCTTCTTCAGCTTCTACGCCAGCGGCCCGCCCGGGCACCGCCTGCGCGAGCTGCTCGCCCTCGTCCGCGCCGGGCTCGTCCGGTTCGTCGGCCCCGACATGGAGGTCCGCGCCGAGCCCGACCGGTTCACCGCGCGCAGCCCCGCCGTCCCCGGCGTCGTCAGCGCGCGCACCCTCATCGACGCGCGGCTGCCGGACCCCAGCGTCGACCACGCCGCCGACCCGCTGCTGCGCGCTGCGCGGGCGCGGCGAGGCCGCCGAGGACATCCGGCCGCCGCGCACCACCGGGCGCATCAGGACCACCCCGCCGGGCTGCTGGCCGACGCGCGCGGCGCGGCCCACCCCGCCGGTACGCCCTCGGACCGCACACCAGCACCCGATCGCCGGGCGCGTTCGCGCGCCCGCGCACCAACGCGCCGGGCTTCCGGCAGAACGACGCCGTCGCCCGCGCGGTCCTGGCCGCCATCGACCTGGCGTGCGCGGCGACCACGCCCTAGGGAGGACACCGTGATCCGCTTGTGGCTGCGGATGATCGACCGGGTCGCCGCCGACCCGCCCGCCCGCCGGGACCTCTGGGTCTGGGCGGCGATGCGGCAGGCCGTCTCGTGAGCGCCCCGCTGCGCCTGGCCGTCGCCCTCGACGGCGCCGGGTGGCACCCGGCGGCCTGGCAGCTCCCCGGCGCCCGGCCCCGTGACCTGCTCACCACCCGCTACTGGGCCGACCTGGTGCGCGAGGCCGAAGCGGGCGGCATCGACCTGGTCACCATCGAGGACTCGTTCAGCCCCGTCCTCGACGGCCGGACCGACCGCGTGCGCGGCGGCCTCGACGCGGTGCTCATCGCCGCCGCCGTCGCCCCGCTCACCCGGCGCATCGGGCTGGTCCCGAGCGCGCACACCACGCACACCGAGCCGTTCCACGTCGCCAAGGCCATCGCGACCCTCGACTTCGCCAGCCGCGGCCGCGCCGGGTGGCGGCCGGTCATCACCGACCGCCCCGCCGACGCCGCCGCCTTCGGCAGGCGCGCGCTGCCCGCCGACCCGGTCCCCGAGCTGCACGACGAGGCCGCCGAGCACATCGAGGTCGTCCGGCGGCTCTGGGACTCCTGGGAGGACGACGCCGAGATCCGCGACGCCGCCACCGGCCGGTTCATCGACCGCGCCAAGCTGCACCACATCGACTTCGCGGCCGGTGGTTCAGCGTCCGCGGCCCGTCGATCACCCGCGGCCCCCGCAGGGCCGGCCGCCCGTCGTCGTCCTCGCGGGCACCGCGCCCGCGCACGCCGCCGACGTCGTCATCACCCGGCCCCGCGACGCGGCCGACATCACCCCCACGACGGGCGGCTCGGTTTCGCCGACCTCACCGTCTTCCTCGACGCCGACCGCCGCGCCCGGCTCGACGACCTCGACGGCGGGTTCACCTCCGACGCCGCGGTCTTCACCGGCACCCCCGCCGCCCTGGCCGACCTGCTGGTCAGCTGGCACGCCGAGGGCGCGGACGGCGTGCGGCTGCGGCCGGGCGCGCTGCCGCACGACCTCACCGCGATCACCCGCGGCCTGGTGCCCGAACTCCGCGCCCGCGGCGTCGTCCCCGCGAACCGGCCGCCCCCGGGACGCTGCGCGGGCTCCTCGGCCTCGACCGGCCCGCGAACCGGTACGCACTGGAGGGCTCATGACCAAGCAGATCCACCTCGCGGCGCACTTCCCGGGCGTCAACAACACGACCGTGTGGAGCGACCCGGCCGCGGGCAGCCAGATCGCGTTCGACTCCTTCCGCCACCTGGCCGAGACCGCCGAGCGCGCCAAGTTCGACTTCCTGTTCCTCGCCGAGGGCCTGCGGGTGCGCGAGCAGGCCGGGAAGATCTACGACCTCGACGTCGTCGGCAGGCCGGACACGTTCACCGTGCTGGCCGCCCTGTCGTCGGTCACCACCCACCTCGGGCTCGCGGGCACCATCAACTCGACGTTCAACGAGCCCTTCGAGGTGGCCCGCCAGTTCGCCTCGCTCGACCACCTCTCCGGCGGCCGGGCCGCGTGGAACGTCGTCACCTCGTGGGACGCGTTCACCGGGGAGAACTTCCGCCGCGGCGGCTACCTCGCCGAGGAGGACCGCTACCGCCGCGCGGAGAGCTTCCTGCGCGCCGCCTGGGCGCTGTTCGACTCGTGGGACGGCACCGAGATCGTCGCCGGGGGCGGCCGGTACCTGCGCGACCCGCGGCCCGGCGCGTTCGCCGTGCACGACGAGCACTTCGCCATCTCCGGCCACTTCCCGGTGCCGCGCTCCCCGCAGGGCCGCCCGGTGATCTTCCAGGCGGGCGACTCGCCGGAGGGCCGCGAGTTCGCCGCGGCCACCGCGGACGCCATCTTCTCCCGGCACGCCACCAAGGAGGCGGGCCAGGCGTTCTACGCCGACGTCAAGGGCCGCATGGCCGCGCACGGCCGCCACCGGGACTCCCTCAAGGTGCTGCCGCGGCCACCTTCGCCCTCGGCGACACCGACGCCGAGGCCCGCGAACGCGCCGCCGAGATCCGCGCCCAGCAGGTCAGCGGGCAGACCGCGCTGCGGCTGCTGGAGCAGGTCTGGAACCGCGACCTCAGCGACCACGACCCGGACGGCCCGCTCCCGGCGTTCGACCCGGTCGTCGGCGAGCACACCATCGCCCAGGGCCGGGCCAGCGTCCGCGCCCACCGCGACCCGCTCGCCACCGCCCGCCAGTGGCGCGAGCTGGCCGCGGCGAAGAAGCTGTCCATCCGCGAGCTGATGATCGAGGTCAGCGCCCGGCAGACCTTCGTCGGCTCGCCCGAGTCCGTGGCCGCGCAGATCGACGACCTCGTCCAGTCCGACGCCGCGGACGGCTTCATCCTCGTCCCGCACGTCGTCCCCGGCGGCCTCGACGCGTTCGCCGACACCGTCGTGCCGATCCTCCAGGACCGCGGCGTGTTCCGCGCCGACTACACCGGCCCGACCCTGCGCCACCACCTCGGTCTCGACGGATAGCATCGCCCTCGCCGTCGGACGAAGAGGGGCCATGGGGCGAAGGCTGATCAGCGCGGTGGCCGGTTTGCTCGTGCTGTTCCTGGGGAGCCTCGCGTTCAACGCCGCGTCGGGGCAGAGCCGGTGGCCGGGGCCGCTGGACTTCGTCCGCACGCACCCGTGGGTCGTGCTGCTCCTGCTGGTCCCGCTCGCGGTGGTCGGGCTGTGGCAGTCGCCGCAGCGGGAGCGCGCGGACGTGCGGCCCGCGACGCACCGGCTGCCGCCGCGCAACACCGCCTTCACCGGGCGCGAACCCGCGCTGCGCGAGCTGCGCAAGCGCCTGACGTCGGCGGACGGGGTCGCCATCCAGGTCGTGCGCGGGCTGGGCGGGGTCGGCAAGACCCAGCTCGCCGTCGAGTACGCGTACCGGCACCTGGCCAAGTACCGGTTCGTCGCGTTCGTCGACGCCGAGGACCCCGACCTGCTGGCGACCCAGTTCGCCGCGCTCGCCCGGGAGCTGGGGCTGGCCGAGACGGGCTCGGACGGCGTCATCCCGGGCGTGTACGGGAAGCTCGTCGACCGCAGGCCCTGGCTCATCATCTTCGACAACGGCGAGAAGGCGGGCGCGCTGGCCCACGCGCTGCCGTCGGGGGACCTCGCGGGCCACGGGCACGTGATCGTCACGACCCGGCTCAGCGGGTGGTCGGACGTGCTCGACCTCGACGTGTTCACCCGGCCGGAGTCCGTCGACCTGCTCGTGCGGCGGGTGCCCGGCATGACACCGGAGGTGGCGGACCGGATCGCCGAGCAGCTCGGCGACCTGCCACTGGCGCTGGAGCAGGCCGCCGGGTACATGACGTTCAACCACACCGCGCCAGGCGACTACCTGGCCCTGCTGACCACCCGGCTCGACGAGATGATCGCGCGCGGCGAGGTGACCGACCGGCCGTCGGTCGTCGTCGCGACCCTGTGGCGGATGAGCGTGGCCGAGCTGGAGCCGGACTCGGTGCGCCTGCTGGAACTCTGCGCGCTGCTCGCCCCGGAGCCGATCCCGCTCGACCTGTTCACCCCCGACGTGGTCGACGCCGCCGCCGACCCGCTGCGCTGGGACACCACCGTCGGCGCGCTCGCCGGGCTCGGCCTCGCCCGCCGCGGCGACGGGACCCTGCTGCTGCACCGCCTCGTCCAGGCCGCCATCCGCGCCGCGATGCCCGACGTCCCCGGGACCCGCGTCGACGTCACCCGCGCCCTGCACGCCGCCGTCCCGCACGACGTCCACGGCGACCCGGACGCCCAGCCGCGCTGGCAGGTCCTCCTCCCGCACGTGCTCGCCGCGACCGGGGACGACCCGCCCGCCGCGTGCGCCGCGGAGACGGCCGACCTGCTGCGGCTCGCGTCGGCGTTCCTCCTGCGCATCGGCGACCCCAAGGTCGCGCTGCCCCTCGGCGACCGCGCCCTGGCCATCGACGAGACCCTCGACCGCCCCGCGGAGACCGGCTTCGACCTGATCACCCTCGCCCAGGTGCACCGCGACCTCGGCGACCCCGCCCAGGCCCGCGACCTCGCCGAACGCGCCCTGCGCCTGCACGAGTCCAGCCTGCCCGCGAACGACCCCGCGATCGCGACCGACCTCGCCACCCTCGCCCGCATCCTCCGCCTCCTCGACGACCACGCCGCGGCCCTGCCCCTGGCCGAACGCGCCCTGCGCATCGACGAGGCCGCCCACGGCCCGGACGACCCGTACGTCAGCTTCGACCTGGTCGCCGTCGCCAACATCCACGTCGACCTGGGCGACCACGCCACCGCCCTCCCGCTGATCGACCGCGCGCTGGCGATCCGCGAGCGCGTCTACGCCCCCGACCACCTGTACGTCGGCTACGTCCTGCTCTTCAAAGCCGAGGTCCTCCAAGCCCTCCACGACCCCGCCGCCACCGAGTACGCCCGCCGCGGCGCGCGGATCCTGCACACCCAGTTGGGCAAGGACCACCCCAAGACCGAAAACGCTTACGCCCTGGCGGGTCTGCGACCGTAGGGTTGCGCGCGTGTCAGTCCGCGAACTGGTCGTGCTCGGCACGGCGAGCCAGGTGCCCACCCGGCGCCGCAACCACAACGGCTACCTGCTGCGCTGGGACGGCGAGGGCCTCCTGTTCGACCCGGGCGACGGCACCCAGCGCCAGATGCTCCTCGCGGGCGTCGCGGCGAGCGACATCACCCGCATCTGCCTCACCCACTTCCACGGCGACCACTGCCTCGGCGTCCCCGGCGTCGTCCAACGCCTGTCCCTGGACCGCGTCCCGCACCCCGTCACCGCGCACTTCCCGGGGAGCGGCGCCGAGTACTTCCGCCGCCTCCGCCACGCCAGCCCGTTCCACGACGTCCTGGACCTGCGCGAGGAACCGGTCACCTCGGACGGCCCGCTCTCCACCGGCCCCTTCGGACACCTGGAGGCGCGGGCCCTCGACCACGGCATGGACGCCTACGGCTACCGCCTCGTCGAACCGGACGGCGTCCGCATGCTCCCCGACGCCCTCGCCGCCCACGGCATCTCCGGCCCCGAGATCCGCACCCTGCAACGCGACGGCGAGATCGTCGCCAACGGCCGCACAGTGACCCTCGCCGACGTCAGCGAACCCCGCCCCGGCCAACGCTTCGCGTTCATCATGGACACCCGCCTCTGCGACGGCGTCTACGCCTTGGCCGAGGGCGTCGACATGCTGGTCATCGAGTCGACCTTCCTGGACCGCGACCGCGCGCTCGCCGAGGACTACCGCCACCTCACCGCAGCCCAAGCCGCCCGCGTAGCCGCGGAGTCGAGCGTCCGCACCCTGGTCCTCACCCACTTCTCCCAGCGCTACGACGACCCCGCGGAGTTCCACGACGAAGCTGCCGCGATCTTCTCCGGCGACATCGTCGTGGCGGAGGACCTGATGCGCGTCCCGGTGCCGAAGCGCCGCTGAGGTCAGCGGATCGGCAGCAGGAGGCCGTGCTCGTCGGCCGGTCGCGCCCCGAAGATCCGCCGCTCGTCCCGGGTGATCCGCACGTCGTTGATGCTCGCTTCGCGGCGGTTCATCAGCCCCTCGTCGGTGAACTCCCACAGCTCGTTGCCGTAGCAGCGCCAGTCCTGGCCGTCGAGGTCGCGGCACTCGTACTGGAAGCGGACGCCGATGCGGTTGCCGCGGAATCCCCACAGCTCCTTCCGCAGCGCGTAGTCCAACTCCCGCTCCCACTTGCGGCGCAGGAACTCCACGATCTCCGCCCGCCCGGTGACGAACTGGTCCCGATTGCGCCACACCGAGTCCTCCGTGTACGCCAACGCGACCCGCTCGGGATCGCGCGTGTTCCAGGCGTCCTCGGCCGCCTGCACCTTGAGCCGCGCGGTGCGCTCGTCGAACGGCGGGATCATGGGGCCTCCTAGGTCCAGCGAGAACGATCGTTCTCATGCCCTACGATAGGGGAACGACCGTTCTCCCCGGGAGGTGTCGTGGATCACGCGACCCGCGTGCTGGACGCCGCGGAAACCCTGTTCTACGACCGCGGCATCCAAGCCGTCGGCATGGACGCCATCCGCGCCGAGTCAGGCGTCGCCCTCAAACGCCTCTACACCCTGTTCCCGTCCAAAGACCACCTGGTCGCCGAATACCTCCGCCGCCGCGACACCCGCTGGCGCGAAGCCCTCGCCACCCACGTCGCCACCGCCCCCGGAACCCCCGTCCTCGCCGTCTTCGACTGGCTCCACACCTGGTTCTCCACCCCCACCTTCCGCGGCTGCGCCTTCATCAACTCCTTCGCCGAACTCGGCCCCACCTCCCCAGCCGTCACCGCCATCACCCGCGCCCACAAAGAAGCCCTCCGCACCTACCTCCACAACCTGCTCACCGACCGCCCCGACCTCACCGACCAAGTCCTCCTCCTGATCGAAGGCGCCATCGTCACCGCGTCGATCACGTCCTCACCCGCCCCCGCCCACCACGCGCGCGCGGCAGTGGAAGCGCTGTTGTCCACTCGTTGTCCATTCTGATGGCCAGTAAGGGATAACTGCCCTCTTTTTTGTCTTTTACCGGTGGTTCTACGCTGCATAGTATCTGCCGCGTGTCCGGGTATCAGTTCGACCTATTCATCAGCTACAGCCGCCGCGGGGCGTGCAGAAATGGTTGCTCAACCATTTCTACCCGCGGCTCGTCGATTGCCTCGCCGACCAGATCGCGCCTGCGCCGAAGGTGTACGTCGACCGGTCGATGCGGCGCGGCGTGCACTGGCCGTCGGACCTGCAGAACGCGTTGCGGCGTACCAAGGTGATGGTCGCGCTGCTCACGCCGCCGTACTTCGAGTCGCCGTGGTGCATGGCCGAGTGGCGCAGCATGCGCGAGCGGGAGCGGCTGCTGGGCCTGGCCAACCCCGACAGCCCGCAGGGGCTGGTGTACCCGATCCTGTACTCCGATTCGGAGAACTTCCCGCCCGAGGGGCAGCAGCTCTCGTGGTGGGATTTCAAGGATTACGCGCACCCCGACCCCGTGTACCAGGAGACGCGCGAATTCGTCCATTTCCACCGTGAGGTGACGAAGGTGGCGCGCGACCTCGTCCAACTCCTCCAGCAGGTGCCCGAGTGGCAGCCCGACTGGCCGATCGTGGAGAAGCCCGAGCCGGTCCTCATCCCGCCGCCGCCGATACCGAGGTTCTGACATGACCGGGACCGTCGTCACCTTCTACTCCTACAAGGGCGGGGTCGGGCGCAGCTTCACCCTGGCCAACATCGCGGTCCTGCTGGCGCGTTGGGGCTACCGCGTGCTCACCGTCGACTGGGACCTGGAAGCGCCCGGCCTGCACCACTACTTCAAGCCCGTCCTGCCCCACGAGCCCGAGGGCGGCGTGGTCGACCTCGCGCACGACTTCCTCGCGGGCGCGCAGGCCCCGCGCGACCACGCGGTCAAGCTCGACGTCGAAGGTGGTGAGCTGGCCCTGCTGGCCGCGGGCGCAGGCCACTCCTACGCGAGCCGCGTGCAGCAGATCGACTGGTCCGACCTGTACGAGCGCGGGTTCGCCACGTTCCTGGAGCGCTGCCGCGAGGAGTGGACCCGGGACTACGACTTCGTGCTGATCGACAGCCGCACCGGGATCTCCGACATCGGCGGCATCTGCACCGCCCAGCTCCCCGACCGGCTCGTCGTCGTGTTCACCGCGAACGAGCAGAACCTCGGGGACGTCGTCGACGTCGCCCGGCGCGCCGACGCCGCCCGCGACCGCCTGCCCTACGACCGGCCCCGCCACCTCGTGCTGCCCGTGCTGTCCAGGTTGGACACCCGCGTCGAGTACGAGCGCGCCGAGGCGTGGCAGCGCAAGTGCGCCGAGGCGGTCGCCCCGCTGTTCCGCAACTGGCTGCCCAAGACCGTGTCCGAAGACCTCATGCTGCGCCACCTCACCCTGCCCTACGTCTCCTACTGGAGCTTCGGCGAGCAACTGCCCGTGCGGGACGAGCGCGTCCCGTCCGCGGACCAGATCTCGTTCGCGCTGGAGACCGTGGCGCGGTGATCGCGCAGCAGTTCGACCGCACCGACCTGCTCGCCGACAACCGCGACGCCTACGTCGCCTCGGCCCGCGGCAGGCACCGCGAGTTCGACCTCGACCTGCTCGTCTCCAGCCCCGCTCGGCCCTGGCCGCCGCGACCGACCTCGTCGACGAGCTGAACGCGCTCGGCGTGCGGGCCGACCGGTCGCTGTCCGGCGACCCCGGGTTCCTCGACCAGACCAGCGACCTCGCCGAGCACCTGTGCCTGGTCGTGGACGGCGAGGTCAGCCGGTGGCAGGTCACCGAGGCGGAACGCTTCCTGCGGCACGCGCTCGGCCCCGACGGCGCGCAGCGGCAGCTCTTCTGCGTGCTGACCCGCGGCGCCGAGCGCGACCGCCTGCCCGGCTTCCTGCGCAACCTGCGCCACCTGGAGTCCGGCCCCGGCGTGGCGCGGGAACTGCACGGCCTCATCACCGGCGCCGCGCCGCCCGGCGCCGACCCGGAGCGCGACACCCTCCGCACCGCGGCGACCGCCCTGCGCGGCGTGCCGAGCGAGCTGCCCTACCCGAGCCGGACCGCGCTCGTCCAGCAGACCGTGCACGGCATGGGGTCCGCGCTGGACGACGGCGACCTGGCGCTGCTGCGCGACCTGTCCGTCGACCTGGAAGCCCTCAGCAAGGCGCACGCCAACGGCACGGGCCAAGCCGCCCCCGCCGACCTCCGCGCCGCGGTCGACGCCCTGCTCGACCGGATCGACCGACGTATCCACGCGTACACCGACTGAAAGGCGGCGCCATGCCGGAGAAGTACGGGTCCCACGAACGAGCCGCGCTCATCCTGCTGATGCTGGAGAACCGCGCGGTCCCCAACACCGAGCTGACCAAGCGCGGCATCGACCTGCGCCCGCGGCCGCGCCAAGCTGAAGAAGGCGGGCCTGCTCGAGACCTGGACCGACCGCAAGCCCTACGTCCACCAGATCACCGACGCGGGCATCGACTGGTGCGAACAGGAGCTGGCCGTCATCGAACCGCCCGCCCGCTCCGGCCCGCTCGTGGTGATGGCGTTCGACGTGCTGCACGCCGTCGTCGCCCACGTGCGCAAGCTCGGCGTCCGGGTGGCCGACATCTTCCACCCCGCCGACCTGGAAACCCTCGTCCGCGCGGTGTACCTCGACCTGTCGGTCAAGCCGCAGGACTGGGTCCGGCTGGCCAAGCTCCGCCCGAGGCTCGACGGCGCGCCCCGCGAGGAGGTCGACGACGTGCTGCTGAAGATGGTCAAGGAGGGCGTGGCCCACCTCGCGCCGGACTCCAACCGCAAGGTCCTCACCGACGCCGACCACGCCGCCGCCATCCGGGTCGCGGGCGAGGACAACCACCTCCTGGCGATCGAGGAATCATGACCGAGGACCAACGCAAGGCGCTCGCCAAACTGCGCTTCAACTCGGCCGAGACCCCCGACGACGTCTGGCAGACCCCCGCGTCGCACGTCGACGGCATGCACGCGAAGGCGGAGGTCCGCATCCGGGCGGGTATCGCCGACGCCAAGGCCAGCACGGGACCCAGCCCCGTCGGCCTTGTGCTCCAGGGGCGGAGGGGCGTCGGCAAAACCCACCTGCTCGGCTCCGTGCGCCGCATGGTGCAGCAGGAAGGCGGCTACTTCTTCCTGATCGAGCTGACCGCGGGCAAGGTGTTCTGGGACGACGTCGCCGACGCCATGCGCAGCGAGCTGCGCCGCACCGACGACCACGGCGAACTCCAGGTCACCGCGCTGCTCCGGCAGCTCTGCGCGGTAGCGGGCGTCCCCGAAGACGTGACGGCGGCGGTGCTCGACCAGGCCCCGCTGACGCCCGAGCACATGCACGTGTTCCTCAGCCGCCTGCGCAAAGTGGACAGCCGTGTCGCGGTCGAGTGCGGGGACACGATCCGGGCGCTGGTGCTGTACGCGTCCGAGTACGCCGACGTCGGGATGGCGTACCTGCAAGGGCTGCCTGACGCAGGCGACGACCGGCGGCACTGGGGCATCCAGCCGCAGACGAAGTCGTCCCGCGTGCTCGTGCGCGACATCTCGCGCGTCCTCGCGATGACGGGACCGTGCGTGGTCGCCATCGACCAACTCGACACCCTCGTCAACCGCGGGCAGGACGCGATCGACGAGGCGGTGAGCGGGGTCGAGCTGGCCCAGGAGATCGCGCTCATCGCCGACGGGCTGATGCAGCTCCGGGAGACCACCAGGCGCACCTTGTCCATCGTGGCGTGCCTGCCCAACACCTGGAAACTGCTCCACTCCATCGCCAGCGACACCGTCATCGACCGGTTCACCGAGACGCCGATCCTGGGCTCCATCATCGACCCGGAGGTCGCCCGCACGCTGGTGGAGCGGTGGCTCGGGGTGATCTACCGGCGCGACGGGTTCGTCCCGCCGCACCCGACCTGGCCGGTGGCGGCGAGCGCGTTCGGTGGCGCTTGGGTCGCGCACACCCCTCGGGAGATGCTCAAGCGCATCCACGCGCACGCCGAGGCCTGCCTGTCCGGGGAGATCCGCGAGCTGCGGTCGTTCGACGAGCCGACCGAGGTGGCCGCCCCGGTCGCCGATGGCCCGGAGCCCGACTACTTCAAGGAGTTCGACGCCCGCTTCGCGCACCTGCGGGCCACCGCGGCCATCTCGGCCGGGGAGCTGAAGCAGCACAACGAGGACGAGCTGATGCCCGCCCTGCTGCTCGCCGGGCTCAAGGCGTGGATCAACGAGGTCGGCAACGACGACATGGCGTGGGACGCCGGGCCAGGTGAATCCGCGTCCCTGCACGCGGGCTTGCGCCGGACCCTCAACGAGGAGCTGGACACCGTCGAGCGGTGGGGGTTCCGGCTCATCGCCAGCAGCCACGGCAACCGGGTGCTGCGCAGGTTGCGCGACGCCCGCACCGCGGCGGGTGTCCGGGTGGGGTGCGCGACCGGCACCTGGTGCTGATCCGCAACGGCACCAAGGGCTGGACCGGGCACCGGACGAGGGCGGAGGTGGCCGAGCTGGAGGCGGCGGGCGGCGCCCGCGTGAAGATCTCCGACGACGACCTGCGGACGTTCAGCGCGCTCAAGGAGATGCTGCCCAACCTCACCCACCAGCTCCTCGCCTGGCTCGTGGCGCGCAAGCCCGCGAGCAGCACGTTCCTCCGCGAGATCCTCCCCGACCCGGGCCGGGGGCGGTCAGCCACCAGGAAACCCGCCCGCCGCCGCCGCCGCCGCCGTCGCCGTCGCAGCTCGTGCTCGGCTTCGACGGCGAGGTGCGGATCGAGCTGGAGTCGCTGCGCAAGCACGCGATCATCTTCGCCGGGTCGGGCAGCGGGAAGACCGTCCTGCTGCGGCGGATCGTCGAGGAGTGCGCGCTGCGCGGGGTCTCCGCGATCGTCCTCGACCCGAACAACGACCTCGCCCGGCTCGGTGACGCCTGGCCCCAGCCGCCCGCCGACTGGCTGCCCGGCGACGCCGCGACCGCGGCGGACTACCTCGGCGGGACCGAGGTGCTGGTGTGGACGCCCGGCCGCGCGGGTGGGCGTCCGCTCAGCTTCCACCCGCTGCCCGACTTCGCCGGGGTGCGGGAGGACCCCGACGAGTTCGCCGCCGCGGTGGAGGCCGCGGTGGCGCGGCTGGTGCCGCACGCCCGCGTCGCGGGGGCACGAAGGCCGCGGCGCGGGGCGCGCGGTGCTGCGGGAGGCCCTCGCGCACTTCGCGCGGCGGGGGAGCGCGACCTGTCCGGGTTCGTCGACGTGCTCGCCGACCTGCCGGAGGGGTCAGCCAGCTCAGCACCGGACGGGCCACGGCGGCCGACCTGGCCGAGACGCTGCGCGCCGCGATGGTCAACGACCCGCTGCTCGGCGGCGCGGGCGGGTCGACCGACCCGGCGGAGCTGCTGACCCCGTCCGACGGCAAGCGGGCGCGGATCTCGGTGGTGAGCCTGATCGGGCTGCCGACCGAGGAGCAGCGGCAGGGCTTCGTCAGCCAGCTCCAGCTGGAGGTGTTCGCCTGGGCCAAGCGCAACCCGGCCGTCGACCGGCCGCTCGGCGGGCTCATCGTCATGGACGAGGCCCAGACGATCGCCCCGTCCGGCGCGTGGACGGCCAGCACGCAGAGCACCATCCTGCTCGCCTCGCAGGCGCGCAAGTACGGGCTCGGGCTGCTGCTGGCCACGCAGGCGCCCAAGGGCGTGCACAACCAGGTCACCGGCAACGCGACGACGCAGTTCTTCGGCAGGCTGAACAGCCCGGCGCAGATCGCCGCCGCCACCGAGCTGGCCCGGGCCAAGGGCAGCGACATCGGCGACATCTCCAAGCTCGACCGCGGCCAGTTCTACGCCACCGGCGACGGGTTCGGCTTCCGCGCCCTGCGCGCGCCGATGTGCCTGAGCCACCACCCGCCCAGCCCGCTGCGGCTCGAGGAGGTGCTCGACCGGGCCCGCGAACGCTGAAACGCGCCCCCACCCGATGCGGTGGGGGCGCGTTCCCGGCTCCGTCAGCGGACGGTGGAGGTGAGGATCGCGGTGATGCGCTGCCAGAGCGCGGTGAACAGCTCCTCCTTGCGGTAGGTCCGCGGGTCGCCGGGGCCGCGGCCGAACACCGACATGTCGTGCATCTCCAGGACCGCCGTGCCCGTCGCGGTGTCGTACACCGGGCGCGCCCAGCCGTTGCTGCACGCGCTGCCCGCGTCGTGCCTGCCGACGACGAAGTTGAGCGTCTCGTCGCCGCCGATGCCGCCGCGCTGGATGTCCAGCGCGTACACGGTGTCGCCCGCCCGCTCCACGCGCACGGCGATGCGCCCGTCGCCCACCCGCGCCGTGCCCGCGAAGCCGCGCTTGGCCAGGCCCGGCACGGCGGCGGCGAACTGCGCGCCGAGGTACCGCATCGCCGCCTCCTGCTCGGCGTACCGGCTGAAGGTGACCGGCACCGACGGCGCCGGGGCGCTCGCCTTCGCCGCGGTCACCACGTCGGCGACGGGCGCCCGCTCCCACCCGGCCGCCTCCGCGGCCTCGACGCGCCCGGCCAGCGCCTCGGTGATGTCCTCGACCCGGTGCTCCACCGCGCGCAGGTAGCCGACGTGCGGGTGCAGCAGCTCCGCGGGCACCGCGACGTCGCCCAGCAGCACCGGCAGCACGTGCTCGTCCCCGGCCTTGACCGCGCGCAGCACGGCCGAGGAGAACTCGTCCACGGCGGACACGAACGGCACGAAGAAGCGCACCCGCGCGTCCGGCAGGTCGCCGCCCTCCTTGTGCGACCACCACTCGTGCGTCTGCTCGGGCCCGTGCAGCACGGTCAGCCCCGCTGCCTGCACGCGTCGACCACCTCGACGACAGCGGCCCGCTGGTCCTCGGCGTACGACACGGCGACGTCGTAGGTCTCGCTCACGTCCGAACCTCCTGATCGGCGCCCGCGGCGCGCTGCTGGTACCGGCGCAGCATGCGGACGCGGTGTCGACCAGAAGTGGATGGCACGTGGATGCCCGTGTCCCGTTGCCCCCGTCCGGGGGACAACGGTCACCAGCTTGTTGGCGGTCCTGCCGCGCTGAATCCTCAGTGGTGGGTGGAGAACTTCCTTTTCCCCCAACGAATCCGGACTCACCTCGGAGGATCAGCCATGTCCAAGTCCGCCTTGCTCGCCGCCGTCGCCGCCTTCGCCTGCGCCGTCCTCGTCGGTGCAGGCACCGGCTCGGCCACGCCGTCCGACGGCGACACCCCGCCCGCGGCGCCCACCACCACGACGACGCCCACCACCGACGGCAACCCCTGGCACGGCTGACGGTCGTCCCCGGCCGCTCGGGGTTTCCCGTGCGGCCGGGACGATTGCGGCGCACGGCCGCGGGCTGCTGTACTCGGTCCCGGCCCTGGAAGGAGGCGCGGGTGACCGAGTCCTTCGGCGCACTGCTGCGCGAGACCCGCGAGGCGGCGGGCGTCTCTCTGGGAGCGCTGGCCAAGCGGGTCAACTACAGCAAGAGCTACCTCAGCAAGATCGAGAACGACGTCAAGCCCCCGAACGCCACCCTGGCCCGGATCTGCGACGGCGACCTCGGCGCGGGCGGCAAGCTCATCGCCGCCGCCCTGGCGCACGCGCCCGGCCAGGATGCGGACCGCCCGGCCCCGGCCGCCGCGTCCCGGACGGTCGACCGCAGGCAGGTGCTCGCCGCGGGGACCGCCCTGGGCCTGGCCCTCGCGGGCGGCCCCCGCCCCGTCCCGGACGAACCCGTGATCACCGGCATGCGCACGATGTTCGAGCACCTGCGCCACCTCGGCACCCAGGCCAGCCCCGCGCTGGTCCTCGGTCCCCTGATCGCCCAGGTCCGCGCGGTGCACGCGCTGGCGGCGGAGAACGCCGACCCGATCCGCTCCCGCCTGCTCCTGCTGGCCGCCCGCATGGCCGAGCACACCGGCTGGATGCAGCAGGAGGCGGGCGACGACCGCGCCGCCCTCTGGTGGACCCGCCACGCCGCGGAACTCGGCCGCGCGGGCGGTGACCAGGAGATCGCGGGCTACGCCCTGGTGCGCGAGGCCGGGCTCGCGCTCTACCGCCAGGACCCGGTCAGCACCATCGGGTTGTCCCGCCAGGCGCAGGCGGTGGAGCGGGCCAGCCCGCGCACCATCGCCTTGGCCCTCCGCAGGGAAGCCCAGGGCCACGCCCTGGCGGGCGACGCCGCCGCCAGCGAGTTGGCGTTCGACCGCGCCGCCGAGCTGCTGGCGTCGTCCGAAGTGGACTCCCGCCCGTACCCGGCCCTGGGCTCGACCGCGCCGGAACCGGTCGCCCTCGCCCGCGGCTGGGCCCTGTGCGACCTCGGCCGCCCGGCCGAGTCCGCCGCCCTCCTGGACCGCGAACTGGCCCGCGTCCCGGCGACGTCCCGCCGCACCCGAGCCCGGTTCGGCAGCCGCCGCGCCCTCGCCCTGGCGCTGTCCGGCGAGATCGACGAGTGCTGCCGCACCCTCCCCGCGACCCTCGAGGCCGCGGCGCACGTGGACTCCGCCACCGTCCGCCTCGACCTCCGCGAGCTGGCCCGCTCCCTGAGCCGCTGGCGCGACCACGGCGCCGTCCGCGAGGTCTACCCGTCGCTGAGCCGCGTCCTCCACCGCCACTACTAGCGGCACGGGCAGGTCAGGGCGGCGCGTTCGGCGCGGGTGTCCGCCGCTTCCGGGAGGTCGAGCGCGTCGTAGAGGTTTTCCGCAGCGTCCCAATGCGTAGATGCGGCGACGTGGTCGCCCTGGGTGTGGAGCGTTTGCGCGATGCCGCGGTGGGCGTGGGCTTCGTGGGTGCGGTTGCCGGTGCCGGTGGCCAGGTCCAGGGCCGAGCGGTAGGTGCGGCAGGCCGCGGCCGCGTCACCCGCGGCCCGAGTGGTGGCGGCGCGGTCCAGGAACAGGTGGGTGTGGAGGTCGGCGTCGCGGACGTCGGTGGCGGTCGTCCTCGCCAGGTCGTGGAAGCGCATCGCCCCGGTGAGGTCGCCGCGGAGGCGGTGGACGTTCGCGGTGTAGTTGAGGGCGTAGGCGGCCACGCACTGGTCACCCGCCTCGACGGCCAAGGCGTGAGCTTCGGCGTGGGTGGCCAGGGCGTCGGCGAGGAGCGAAAGGCCCTGTTGGACCGAGCCCAGGTTGTTCAGGGCGTGGGCCAAGCCCTGGGTGTGGCCGATCTCCCGCAGGATCGCGACCGCGGTGAGGTGCTGGTCCAGGGCGGTGGCGAGGTCCCCGTGCGTCTCGTTGAGGTAGCCGAGCATGCTGAGGGCGTGGCCCCGGCCCCGGGCGTCCGCCACCTCGTCGAACTTCGCCAGGGCGGCGGTGAGGTGCGTGATCGCCTCGTCGTGCCTGCCGAGGTCGCTCAAGGGGATGGCGATGGCGCACAGGGCCGCGGCCTCGCCGTGCGGGTGCGACAGGCGTTTCCAGTGGGGGAGTGACAGTTCGGCCAGGTCCAGGGCCTCCTCGTGCCTGCCCAGGCGGGCGTGGGCCGTGGACAGGCGGAGGAGGACCAGGGCTTGGGCCTGGTCGTCGGTCGGGGCGGCGCACTTCCTCGCCTCGTCCAGGGTGGTCATCCAGTCCTCGAACTGGCTGGTGGTGTGCAGGTGCCGCCAGATCAGCACGGCGAGGCGCCACGCGTGGTCGGGCAGGCCGTGGCCCGCGGCGTGGTGGACCGCGGCGACCAGGTTGTCCCGTTCCGCGGTGATCCAGGCGCGCGCCCCCTCGGCGTCGGTGAAGGTCGGGGACTGCGCGCTGGTGCGGTCGGTGGTGGGCAGCAGGGCGCGGTCGAAGGAGTACGCCACGCCCACGGCGCCGGTCAGGGTGACCAGGTAGTAGTCGAGCAGGCGCAGCAGCGCGTCCGGCGCCCCGGGCGCCTCGGCCGCGGCGAAGTCGCGGAGCGGGTCGAGCATGCGGTACCGGTCCGGGGTGACCTCCTCGAGCAGGCACACGCCGTGCAGGTCGTCGAGCACCGCGCGGGCCGCGGCGACGTCGCCGCCGACGAGGGCGCGGCGGCCCGGACGTCGATGTCGGGTCCGGGCACGTGCCCCAGCAGCCCGAACACCTCCCGCTGCCGGTGCCCGAGCTGCTGGTACGACACCCGCACCGCCGCGGCGCCGTCGGCGCTCCACGGGCCGCTCTCCGCGAGCAGGCGCAGCAGGTGCTCCAGCGGCCAGCGGTCGTGCCTGGCGAACAGCGCCGCCGCGACCAGGACCGGCATGGGCAGGTACCCGCACCGCCGCACCACCTCGGCGACCTCGTCCGCCCGCCCGTTGGTGCGCGCGGGCGACTTGGCGAACGCGGTGAACAGCGAAGCGGCGTCGGCCGGTGGCAGCGGTTCGAGCCGGATCCGCCGACCCGCGCCCACCTCGCCGTCCTGCCTGCTGGTGACGATCGCGAAGCAGCCGGACGCCACCGGCAGCAGCAGCCGCACCTGCTCCGGCGAGGCCGCGTTGTCCAGCACCACCAACCGCTTCGTGCCGTACAGCTCGGCCTGGTACAGCGCCGCCTTGTGCGCGTCGGTCGCCGGGATCTGCTCCGGCGGCACACCCAACTCGCGCAGGAGCTGGGTGAGCGCGTCGCTGACCGTCGTCGCGGGGGCGTTCGGGGCGTAACCGTTGAGGCGGACCAGGAGTTGCCCGTCCGGGAACCGGTCCCGCATCCGGTGCGCCGCCTCGACGGCGAGGCCGGTCTTCCCGACCCCGGGCGGTCCGGTCACCCACACCGCGCGCTGCTCGCCGGGCGTCGCCGCGGCCGCGTCGACCGCCGCCAGCTCGCGGTCGCGGCCGACGAAGCCGGGAACGCCCGGCAGCGACGCCGCGGGCTCGCCCCGCTCGGCCCGCGCGGCGAGCTTGCGCAGCGCCGGGCCGGGTTCCATGTCCTCGTCGGCGAGCGCCTTCTCGGTCTCGCGGAAGACCCGGATCGCACCGGTCCCGTCGCCGCTCGCGATCAGCGCGCGCATCAGCAGTTCCGCGCTGCGCTGGTCGGCGGCGTCCTGCCACACCACCCGGCGCAGGCGGTCGCGCGCCGAACGGGCGTCACCCGCGTCCAGCTCCAGCTCGGCCAGGTCGCGCACCGCGTCGAGGTACCGGTCGGTCGGCGGCGTCACCGAGGTCCCGCCGATCCGGTCGATGTCGATGTCCTCCAGGAACTCGCCGCGCCACAGGTCGACGGCCTCGCGCAGCAGCTCGATCGCGCGCAGCGGGTCGTCCGTCCGCAGCGCCGCCTCACGCAGCCGGTCGAAGCGGTTGGTATCGATCTTGTCGGGGTCGACCCGCAGCACGTAGCCCGTCGGCGTCTTCTCGATCACCACGTCGTCCGCGTCGCGGAACGCGATGCGCATCCTGCTGATGTACCCGCGGACGAGTTTGCGCCGGTCCAGGTTCCCGTCCCACACGACGTCGGTCAGCTTCTCCGGGGACACGGGCTTGTTCGCGTTCAGCAGCAGCACCGCCAGGATGAACCGCTGCTGCTGGTCGCCCAGGTTGACCTCGATGCTCCCGTGCCACGCCGCCAAGGGGCCCAGCATCCGAAAATCCACTCCGCCTCCCGGGGTCCCGCGCGTGCTGTCCCTGTCAAGGGTCGTGGGAAGCGGATCAGCGTTTCGTCCACTTCCGTTCGACACGTGATCGGGACGCTCCAGGACCCACCCCGAATGGAGGAGCCGCATGGACGTCCTGCCGTGCTACCTGGTCTGCGACGTGTCCTTCTCTATGGTCGACCACATCGACGAGCTGAACGCCGGACTCCGCGAGTTCCGCGGCGCGGTGCACGCCGACCCGGCCGTCGGCGCGCGGCTGCGCGTCTGCGTCGTCGGGTTCGCCGACGAGCCGCGCCTGCTCCAACCGCTGCGCCCCGCCGCCCAGCTCACCGAGCTGGGCGGACCGGCGCCCGCGGGCACCAACTTCGGGCCCGCGTTCGCGTTCCTGCGCGAGGTCGTCGACCGCGACGTCCGCGGGCTGAAGGCGCAGCGGCTCCGGGTGCGCAGACCCGTCGTGTTCTTCACCTCCGACGGCAGACCCACCGACCGGACGACCTGGCAGGCGGCCTTCGCCGCGTTCGCCGACCCGGACTGGGCGGCGCGCCCGCACGTGGTCGCGTTCGGCCTCGGCGCCGCCGACCACGTCACGCTGGGCCGGATCGGCACGTCGCGGGTGTTCCTCGGCCGCGACGGCGTCCGCGTCGGCCTCGCGCTGATGGTGTCGCTCGCCTCGACCGGACCCGACCACGTGTAGCCATCCACGATGTGTCCACTTCTCGTCCACTCCTCCGGCGCACGCTCCGCGCGGGACGGAGAGGAGGCGGGACGTGCACGGGTACGTGGAGCTGGTGCGGGAGCTGAAGGCGTTGCGCAAGGGCCGCGGGGTGCTGGCCGGGCAGATCGACAAGCGGGTCGGCCCGGCCCTGCGCTCGGCGTGCGGGATCACCGACCGGGACGGCCCGGTCGCGGTCCGCCGGAAGGTCCAGGGGAGGCTGGTCGAGCTGATCGGCCGCCTCCCCGACGACCTGGGCGAGCTGACCCGGGTCGCGTTCGCCATCGGCTCGGCCTCGCGCATGCCCCTCTACCAGGACCGCGTCCGCTGGATGGCCGACGAGCTCGACCGCGAGTCCCGCACGGTCCGCCGCCGCGTCGACGAGGCCGTCCACCAGCTCGCCGAGCTGATCGCCGACACCGCCGCAGAGGGCCCCGGCGACGGACCGGGCTGGCACACCGCGGAGCTGCGGGTCGTGGTCGCGCTCGACCTGCCCGAGGTGATCGAGCAGCGGCGCGTGGTCGCCGACGCCGACGGCGTGCGCCTGGTCGACCTCGGGCCGCCGCTGTCGCCGGACGTCCGCGTCCTCTACGGCGGCACGCTCGTCGACCAGCACCGCGCGGTCGAGCTCCCGGCGCCCGTGCCGCGGGGTGAGGAGCGCGATTTCGCCATCGGCTACCGGCTGCCGCCCGACCACGCGGTGCGGTCCTACCTGATGACCCCGCCCCGCCGCTCGTGCGACCTGTTCGACCTGCGCGTCCGCTTCGGGCCGGACCGCGTGCCGCCCCGCGTGTGGACGGTGTCGGGCGCGGACCGGGCGTACCGGGGCGAGCCGCACCCCCTCGACCAGGCGGGTGAGATCCACGTGCGCTTCCGGTCGCTCTTCCCCGGCCTGGCGTACGGCGCCCGGTGGGACGCCGGGTGCGCGTGCGGGCGGTGAGTCAGGACCGGCGGCGGGTCTTGCCCTGGGCCGGGCGGCGGGGCTTCGCGCGCGGCGGTGGGGGCGTTCGCTTGGGCGGTTCCGGTTGTTTGCCCCGCGTGCTGTTGGCGGTGCGGCCGCGGACGATGCCGATGAACTGCTCGACGGTGTCGGTGGTCTCGTCTTCGAGCCAGCAGAGGGCTACGCGGGATTGGGGGCGTCGGGGATGGGGCGGGAGGTGAGGTCTTTGCGGAAGTTCAGGCGGAAGAGTGAAAGGGGAGGACGAGCAGGCCCAGGCCGCCCGCGGCGAAGCGGATGGCGTCCTCGGTGGTGTCCGGGCGGACGGGGGCGTCGCGGCCGGGTGGGCGGTCCCAGTCGAGGACGTCGTCGAGGGGTGGAGGACGACCTCGTCGGCGAGGTCGGTGGTGGACAGTTCGTCGGCGGCGGTGACCAGGTGGTCCTTGGGGGCGACGACGACCGTGGTCTCGGTGTAGAGGGGGATGGCGTGCAGGCCGGTGCGGTCGCGGGGCATGCGGAGGAGGGCGGCGTCGACCGCGCGGTCGCGGACCAGGGACTCGGCTTCGGCGGCGGGGGTGTGCACGAGGTCGAGGGGGACGTCGGGGTAGCGCTCGCGCCAGGCCCGGACCCACTTGTCCGGGACGACACCCGGGACGTGGGCGAGCCGGAAGGAGCTGTCACCGGGGCAGCGTAACCGCGCGGGTTAGGCTGACCCCCATGACCTCGCGCAAGACGACCCAGACGATGAAGCCCGCGACCGCGGCGAAGAAGCTGGGCGTGTACCTCGACGCCACCCCCGAGGAGTTCCGGGAGGGCGTGGTCTCGCGCGACGAGCTGAACCAGCTGCAGGCCGACCCGCCGGAGTGGCTGCGCGAGCTGCGCCGCAACGGGCCGCACCCGAGGCAGGTCGTCGCGGCGAAGCTGCGCGTGTCCATCGGCGGGCTGGCCAGGGCCGGGATCACCGCCGCGCTGACCACCGAGCAGATCGAGCAGATCAAGGCGGACAACCCGGACTGGCTGCAGCGCGAGCGCGCCACCCAGGCCGAGGTCCGCAAGGAGGCCGAGCGCCTGGCCCGCAAGTCCGAGGGCTAGACGCTGCGCAGCACCGAGACGACGATGCCCAGGATCGCGGCGTCGTCGCCGTCGATCACGTCGTAGGCGGGGTTGCGCGGTTCCAGCAGGACGTGCCCGCCGGTGCGCCGGAACACCTTGACCGTGGCCTCGCCGTCGATCATGGCGGCGACGATCTGGCCGTTGTGCGCGTCCGGCTGCTGCCGCACGACGACGATGTCGCCGTCGCAGATCGCGGCGTCGACCATCGAGTCCCCGCGGACGCGCAGCGCGAACACCGTGCCGCGGCCCGCCAGCTCGGCGGGCAGCCGGAGGACGTCGTCGACGTGCTCGTCGGCGGTGATGGGCGCGCCCGCGGCGATGTCGCCGACCACCGGCACCGCGATCGACCCGGTCGCCTCCGGGGCGGGAGCGAGGAACCGCCGGATGTCGACCTGGCGCGACACGGCCGGGCCGCGGCGCAGGAAGCCGCGCTCCTCCAGCACGGCCAGGTGCTTCGACACCGACGACGTCGAGCGCAGCCCCACGGCGTCGCCGATCTGCCGCGTGCTGGGCGAGTACCCGTGCTCGACGACCCAGTCCCGCACGACGGCCAGGATCTGCTGCTGGCGCAGGGGCAGGGTCGAGGCCTCGTCGTCGTCGAAGGTCATCGGGCGAGTGTAGCCGGTGTCCATAGTGGACTTAGCAGCCGACCTCCACGGTGCGGTCGGGCCTGCCGGTGGCGGGGTCGATGGCGATGTCCTCGTGCCGGTCGACGAGGTGGACGCGCAGCCGGGTCGGGCCGGTCCAGGTGACGCCGGTGAGGGCGTCGAGGTCGGAGTTGACGCAGCCGAGGTCCCACTCGCGGGTCGCGACGCCGGTCCCGCTGCGCACGCGGAGTTCCCAGGTCGGGTCGATGATGTTCGAGCCGCGGTGGACGACGACCACCCGGTCCCCGTTCGGGTGGCGCGCGAGTTCTTCGAGGTCGTCCGCGAGCCCCGCCGCCACCGCCCCCAGCGCCGCCCACCCGATCGCTGCGGTGGCGAGCACCGCGGTGAGGGCGACCCGGGCCGCGGGGTGCGTGATGGCGAGGTGGCAGCTCAGCGCGAGGAGCCCGAGCGCGAGGGCGCCGAAGAGGAACGGGCGGTCGATCCAGGCGAGGACGACGTAGTTGCCGGGCCGCGCCCCGCCGACGACGCAGGCGGCGACGAGCAGCACCGCCAGGGTCGTGGCGGTGATCCACCAGGAGGGGTGGGGCCGGGTGCGCGGGGCTCGGGTCGTCATGGTGGTGGGATGCGGGCGCGGGCGCAGGGGTTCCGGCGCGGGCTCGCCGGGACGCGCGCGTGGTCCGCGAATCGCCGAGTCGCGGCGGGGTGGGTTGGGCCCTACCATCCGTCGCAAATGGGCGGAGGCAACCGGGAATCCCCTGTAACGGCGGGGTGAGCGGCGGCGACGTGTTGGGCAGCGGTGGCTGTCCTCGTGGCGGCCTGCAAGGGGGCGCTCAGAAGATGATCAGCGAGGAGCGCGTCATGCGGGTGTTGCACGTCATTGCCTCTCCAAGGGGCGCCAAGTCGAACACGTTGCGGGTCGCTCAGGCCTTCCTGGACGGGTTGGGCGACGGGGTCGAGGTCGAGACGCTCGACCTGTTCGAGGAGGACCTGCCCGCGGTGGCGGGCGAGAACATCGAGGCCAAGTACAAGATCATGCTCGGCATGCCCATCGACCGGGAGCACGGCGAGTCCTGGGGGCAGGTCGAGCGGCTGATCGCGCAGTTCCTGGCGGCCGACCTCTACGTCCTCTCCGCTCCCATGTGGAACTTCCACATCCCCTACGCCCTCAAGTACTACATCGACGCCATCGTCCAGCCCGGCTACCTGTTCGGCTACACCGAGACCGGCACCCCGATCGGGCTCGTCCAGGGCAAGCGGATGGTGGTCGTGTCGACCAGGGGCGGCGACTACTCCGAGGGCGGGCCCATGGCGGCGCTCGACCTCCAGACCCCGTACCTGCGCGCCATCTTCGGCTTCGTCGGGATCACCGACATCGACTTCCTCCACGCCCAGCCCATGGACCTCGGGCCCGAGCCGAGGGAGGCGGCCATCGCCGCGGCGACCGGGGCCGCGCGGGAGCTGGCCGCCGGGCTCACCGCTGTGCGTGCGGGATGATCATCACCGGGACCGTGCCGACGTAGGGCGAGTCGTCCAGCTCGACGTGGTCGGGGGCCGCGCCCGCGGTCGTCAGGGACCAGAAGTGGTCGACCTCGATCGCGTCGGCGCAGCGGGTGCAGGACACGCGCACCACGCGGGCCGAGCGGTCCTCGATGATGCGGTAGCCGGCCGCCGTCAGGGGGTGGCCGAGCTTGCACGTGGCGGGGAGGACGGCGACCCGCCTGCCCAGGGCGTCGGTGCGGTAGCGGACGTGGGTGTCGGGCGCGCGGTCGTCGAACATGGGGCGAACCCTACCCCGCGCGTCGCACACACGTTCGAGTGTCCCCGGTGGTCGCGGAGCGTGGAACGGGCCGCGGTCCGAAAAGGATCTCGGCAGGTCAGCGGAGCGCGCTGACCGGGGTCCGGATACCCCCAGGTGGGCGGCGGCATACTCGGCCGCGTCGTCGGACCTGGGGAGGGCTCCATGAAACGCGCTCTTGTCGTGCTCGCGACCGCGGTGGTCGCGGGGGCCGGGTTGGCGGGGCCGGTGTCGGCGTCGCCCGCGCTGGGGTGGGGGCCGTGCCCGGAGGACGCGGCGGTCGAGTGCGCGTCGCTGACCGTGCCGGTCGACTGGGACCGGCCCACGGCCGGGACGATCGAGGTGCGGGTGGCGCGCAAGCGGGCGACGGGCGACCGGATCGGCACGCTGTTCTTCCTGCCCGGCGGCCCCGGCGGGTCCGGGGTGGGCGCGGTGCTGACCCGCGCGCCGCTCAGCGCCGAGATCGCCGCCCGGTTCGACGTGGTGGGCATCGACCCGCGCGGCACCAACCGCAGCAGCCCGGTGGTGTGTGACGCCGACTTGGCCGACCTGCCCGCGGGCGTCCCGGACACCGGCGCCCGGCTGGTCGACGTCGCCGCGAGCGCGCGCAGGCTCGGGCGGGACTGCCGGGCGCGCACGGGTCCGCTGCTCGACCACGTCGACTCCGCCGCCGTCGCCCGCGACCTCGACGCGCTGCGGGCCGCGCTGGGGGAGCGGCAGGTGAGCGTGTACGGGATCTCCTACGGCACCCTCGCGGGCCAGATGTACGCCGAACTGTTCCCGCGCCGGGTGCGCGCCATGGTGCTGGACAGCGTGTTCGACCACAGCCTGTCCACGCGCGACTTCCTCACCAGCGAGGCCCGCGCCGCCGAGGAGACGTTCGGCCAGTTCGTCGCCTGGTGCGACCGCGAGCCGTCCTGCGCCCTGCACGGCCGCGACGTGCGCCGCGTCTACACCGACCTCTACGCCGAGGCCGTGCGCGGCGAACTGCACGTGCCCGGCGACCCGGCCGCGCCCATCGGCCCGATGGACCTCATCGGGATCGCCGTCGGCCACCAGTACGGCCCGGCCTGGAACCAGCTCGCGGGCCTGCTCGCCGCGATGGCCGGCGGGACCGCCCCGGTCGCGCTCCAAGCCGCGGAGGTCGTGGAGTTCCCGATGGCCGTGTTCTGCGCCGACCACGACTTCCGCTTCTCGTCGCAGCGCGACTGGGCGGACGCGTGGCGCGAGGTCCAGCGCGACGCCCCGACCGTGGGCGGCCACTTCGCGTGGTCCGCCGCGTCCGCGTGCGCGTCGTGGCCCGCGCGGACCGGCAACCCTCAGCACCGCACCGACGTCGACGGCGGACCCGCGATCCTGCTGATGAACTCCCGCTACGACCCCGCCACCCCGCTCGAGTGGGCGCGGGGCGTCGAGCGGCAGATCGACCGCAGCGTCCTGCTGACCTACGACGGCTGGGGCCACAACGTCCACGCCCGCGGGAGTGCATGACAGACGCCCTCGACCGTTATCTGGTCGAGGGCGTCACGCCCGCGCGCGGCACGCACTGCCCCGCGGTCGGGTAGCTACTTCCGGCGTACCACCGGCAGTTGGAAGCGCCAGCGCGGACCCGCGGGCGCGGTGCGGCGCAGCGCCCAGCGGCGGGCGAGCTGGGCCGCCACGAGCGTGGCCACGAGCGTCGCGAGCAGGAGCACCCCGGCGGCGTCGTCGCGACCGTCTCCGCGGCCAGCGGGTCGGCGCTGCCGGGGTCCGCCTTCGCGGCGGGACCGCGCTCGGACCCGGCGATGCCGAACCGCGGGATGTGCGTGCCCGGCGGGTTCTGCACGATGACCCCTCCGGCGGCACCCCCAGCCCGCTGCTCGACGACTTCCACTCCACCGGGTACTCCAAGGCCACATTGGACCGTCGCGTGGTGGTCTCCGGCGGGACGCCCGGCGCGGTCGGCGGGAGCGCGGGCGGCGGGGTGGTCCGGGTGGGCGCGGCGCCCGGCGGGGCGGCGGGCGGCGCGGGCGGCGCCGTCGTCGGCGGGCGGGTGCCGCCGGGCGGCGTGGGCAGCGGGGTGGGCGCCGGGCCGCCGCCGAGCGCCCCGACGACCACCCCGCAGGTCTGCGCCACCACGCCCCACACCTGGCTGACCAGCGGCGCGACGACGGGGGAGAGCAGCGGCAGGTCCAGCAGCTCGGTCGACACCGCGTCGGCGATCACGTCGCCGCTGATCAGCGAGTGCCCCGACGCCGGGATCGTGCCGATCGGGATGGGGGCAGCGCCGCCCACACCGGGCGGAACAGCGTCCTGGTGACGCCCAACGGGTCCAGCGGCGCGAGCGCGGCCAGGATCGGCGGCTCGACCGCCGCCGGGCTCAGCGCGATCGGCCTGCCCGGCGCGTCGACCACCTGGGCCGAGCAGCTCTCCAACACCACCGGGCCTGCCTCCGCGGCCGCCGCGCCGGGCGCGGCCAGCGCGCACGCCAGCGCCGCGGTCACGCCCAAGGGGCTCGCCTGACCATCACCGGACTCCTCACTCGCCCGTGGTCGGCCGGACCACGGCGGAACAGGCCACGTTGGAGTGCGCGCCGCGGGCGACGCCCTGGTTGACCACCTGGCCGTCGACGCTGACCGAGCACGAGATCGAGTCGCCCTCGCTGTTGGCGGCGAGCAGTTGCGCGATGCCGACGCCGGGGCCGACGGTGATCTCGACCTCCTTGCGCCACGGCAGGTCCACGCCCTCGACCTTCTCGGTGCCCGCGGACCCGTCGACGACGTAGCGGATCTCCGGGGACTTGCCGGTGCCGGTCACCTCGTAGACGACGACGTGGGTGCTGGACGGCAGCTCCGCCTGCCGGTCCTGGATGCGCTCCTCCGGCGTCGGTTCGCCGTCGAGCGCGCCGGTGAGCAGCAGCACCGCGACGACGGCCGCCGCGACGCCGAGCAGCCACGGCACCCACCAGGTGCGCTCGGCCACGGTCCGGCGCGGGCGGCTGCTCGGTGGTTTCGGCGTCGGCCGATTCCGTGGTGGCGGACGGTTCGACCACTGGGGACCTCCGACGGGGAAATAGGGCCGCGAATGCGCGGAATGACGGGTGGCATCGTGGCACGGGAGTTCGCCCGCCCGCTAGTGCCCACCTTCTCACCGGGAGCCGCGTAACGTGCGGGCAATACGGCACCCGGTGCGAACGCGTTTGGCCAGCTTAAGGCCGCTCTTATGGTTCTCTCAGCGCCCTCTCAGGATCGGCTGACCCCTCCGATCGGCGGGTGCAAGTGTATGACCGTGTAGCCAAAGACCCGTCACAGCACCCTGGTCGACGGCGCTGCCGAACGGCCTCTGACCTGCGTTGACGTGCAATACGTGAATGGTTTGACAGCAAAGTCAAACAGGGCTGGCATTCTTCCCAAAAATGTTCTCTCACCCATTGGGACCTCGTCCGGTGATCGGAATATCATGTCGCCGTAACGTTTGCGAGATTGGTCCGACACGGATCGTTGGGGTACTTGGTCGGCATCCGCCCCGAATGGAGCGGACGTGGAAATACCCCCTCGTCGAGTGGTGCGCCGCGGCCCTGCCCCGCGGCGCACTACTCGGCCCCTCGTGAGAAGGGAAAAGGATGCGCTCGTCGCACAGCCCGCCGCGCTTGATCGCCGGTGGCGCCGTGGTGGTGCTCACCGCCCTGGGACTGTCGGTCCCGACCCCTGCCCTGGCGGCGAACCACGCGGTGTCGATGCAGAACCTCCAGTACAACCCGGCATCGATGACGATCGCCGCGGGTGACACGGTCACGTGGACCAACGCCGACAGCGTCGTCCACTCCGTCACCGGGGGCGTGCTCAACTCGCCGGACGTCAGCCCCGGCGGGTCGTACACGTTCACCTTCAACGCCAGCGGCACGTACGACTACCGGTGCCGGTTCCACCCGGACATGATCGGCCGGGTGGTGGTGGGCGACGAGAACCCGCCCACCTCGACCACCACCGCGCCGCCCACCACGACGACCGGCACGGCGCCCACCTCGGCGCCGACGTCGGCGCCGGGCGGCACGGCGACCGGCACCACCGCCCCCGGCGGCGCCCCGGTCGGCGTCGGCCCGCTCCCGGTGTCGTTCGACCTGACCGACGCCAACGGCTCCTGGTTCGACACCAACCTGAACCTGGGTCCGTCGATCGGCCAGTCGCTCGCGGTCGCGGTGCTGCCGCGGGTCAACCTGGGCTCGGTGCTCAACAACGTGCCCTCGGTCAACCCCGGCGGCATCCCGCTCGTCGGCGGGGGCGGTCTGCCCGACGTCGGCAAGCTGCTGCCCGGTGGCGGCGGCGGCCTGGTGCCCGACCTGGGTGGCGGCCTCCCCGACCTCGGGGGCGGTCTGCCCGACCTGGGCGGCGGCCTGCTGCCCGACCTCGGCGGCGGTCTCCTGCCCGACCTCGGCGGCGGCCTGCTGCCCGAGCTCGGCGGCGGCCTGCCGGGCGTGGGCGACATCCCGCTGCTCGGCGGCGGCAGCCTGCCGCTGGCCGACGGGTCGCTCGCCCCGCTGCTGGGCGGCGGTCTGCTCAACGGGTTCGACGCGGTCAAGACGCTCAACCTCGACCTCGGCGGCGTCACCGGCGCGCTCGGCGGCGGGAAGCTCCCGCTGCTCGGCGACCTCGGCGTCGACGCGAACTCGCTGTTCAACCTCGACGCCACCCGGCAGGCGATCTTCCAGCTCCTGCCGACCGGCGACACCCGCGTCGCCGAGGCGAACTCCCTGCTCGACCAGCTCGTGGGCCAGGTGTCGGCGCTCCCCGTGAACGCCCCGATCTCCCTGGACAGCCTGCCGGTCGGGCCGGAGCTGGAGGACCTGCTCGAGGACCTCCGCTCGTTCGCCGAGAACGACATCGCGCTCCCGGTCACGGTCAACTTCAACGTGGCCGCCCCGGACGCGGAGTCCGCTCACACGGCGACGAGCCTGATCTGGCCGGACGGCGCGAAGGGGTTCCCGCAGGACACCCCGGGTGCGTTCGTCGGCGCGACCACCATGCAGCTCACGGAGCCGGGCCTCTACGCGTTCGCGTGCAAGGTCCACCCGTACATGCTGGGTGCGGTCGTGGTCGACGACCCGCTGACCATCGGCCTGGACTTCGGCAAGCGGCTGCACGTCAACAGCCGCCAGCTGAACGTCCCGTCCAACGCGGACATCATCTCGCAGCTGGTCCAGAAGTTCTTCGTCATCACGGTGGAGGACAACTGGCAGACCTTCAGCGACACCGAGGAGCGGACCTGGAACCCGCAGTTCCCGCCCGCCCCGATCCTGGTGCACGACGAGGCCGGGCGCCCCGAGCTGATCCCCAGCCTGGACGCCTACTTCAAGAGCAAGTTCGGCTTCCCCAAGAAGCTGCCCAAGCTCGGCCAGAAGCCCGCGGTGCCCGGTGTCGGCGAGGTCTGGATCGCGACCCAGATGGAGGAGTACGCCGAGAAGTCCAAGACGGGCTCCATCACCAAGGTCGACGTCCAGAACTGGAACGTCGAGCAGAAGATCTCCGCGCCGGAGATCAACATGAACAACACGCACAACATGTGGACGGACAAGGACGAGACGCTCCTCTACGCCAATGAGTGGTTCGGCGACGAGATGGACGTCTTCGACCTCAAGACCGGCAAGTTCATCCGCCAGATCGAGGTCGGTCCCGACCCGTCCCACGTCATGAGCCGAACCGACACCGACCAGCTGCACGTCGCCATCAACGGCGGCGGCGCGGTGATGGAGGTCGCCCCGGGTGGCACCCGGATCGACCGCCGCATCCCGGTGCAGGGCCCCGGGCAGAAGATCGCCCACCCGCACGCGCACTGGATGACCGGTGACGCCAAGATCATGGCGACGCCCAACGTCAACACCTACAACGCCACGCTCGTCGACATCCCGACCGGCAACATCCGCCACGAGCAGACCGGCGAACTGCCGATCGCCACGGGCATGACCCCGGACGGCAAGAAGACGTACATGGCGGACTTCCTCGGCGCGACCGTGTCGTGCATCTCCAACGCCGAGGACGCCTGCGTGACCGGTGGGGCGAAGGGCAAGTACAAGCGGATCGACCTGTGGAGCAGCTACAGCCCGACCGCGGGTGGCTCCGGTCCGTTCGGCGGCCTGCCGATCCAGTTGCCGGTCTCCCCGGACAACTCGGCGGTCCTGGTGGCGAACACGCTGTCCTCCAACATCACGGTCATCGACCCGAAGACGGACGAGATCGTGAAGTGGCTCCCCTGTGACGCCGGATGCCACGGCATCAACTACGGGGCCAAGAAGGGCGGCGGCTACTACGCCTACGTCAGCAGCAAGTTCGCCAACACCCTCGCGGTGATCGACCCCGACCCCAACGGGGACGGGAACCCGGCCGACGCGGCCGTGGTCGGCAAGTTCGTCCTCGACGGCACGTCCGGCACGGCCAACGACGGCACGATCACCAAGTGGGCCGGTTTCGGCGGGCAGGGCGTTCTGCCCATCCCGCTGGCCTACGAGGGCTGGGCGCAGCGGGTGCCGAGCAACCCGGTCAACGACCAGCTCACCTGCCGCCAGCGCAACCCGGTCGCCTTCGCGACCGCTTGCCCGTAACCACCGGATAGACGAGCCGGGGGTCAGCGCCGCCCCCGGCTCGCCGGTTTCCCCAAGCGAAGGACGGACATGTTGGAACGGACCCGGTCCCGGCCGGTCGCGCTGCTCGCCCTCGGCGCGCTCGGCTTGCTCGCCGCATCCGCCCCGGCGGCGGACCCGGCGCCCACCACCGTCGAGGTGGCCCCGGTCGCCGCGGCGGCGCCCACCTCCGGCGGCGGTCAAGACCTCGGCGACGGAACGCGGCTCGCCGAGTGGAAGCTCGTCGACGGCGTCAAGGAGTTCAAGCTGCACATCGCGCCGATGCAGTGGGAGACCAAGCCCGGCGTGGTGCGCCAAGCGTTCGCCATCAACGGCCAGGTCCCCGGCCCGACCATCCGGGCCAACGAGGGCGACCGCCTGCGGTTCATCATCAAGAACGACATGCCCGAGATCACCGCCATGCACTGGCACGGCATGGTCCTGCCCAACGACCAGGACGGCGTGCCCGGCCTGACCCAGTTGCCCATCGAGCCCGGTCAGACCTACGTGTACGAGTGGAAGGCCATCACCACCGGGAGCCACTGGTACCACTCGCACATGCACGGCGACCAGCTCAGCCGCGGCGTGTACGGCTCGCTGGAGATCGTGCCCCGCCTCGGCGACATCCACGCCGACCGCGACTACCGCGTCCTCATCGGCGACGGCGCGCTCGGGTTCGTCCTCAATGGAAAGAGCTTCCCGGCGACCGTGCCCCTGCGCGCGCGGGTCGGCGAACGCGTGCGGTTCCGGCTCATCGGCACGGGCCCCGAGATGATCCACCCGATGCACCTGCACGGCGGCCACTTCGAGGTCGTGGCCCAGGACGGGATGCCGGTGCCGTTCCCGGCGAAGATGGACACGCTGCTGGTCGGCGTCGGGCAGACCTTCGACATCATCTTCACCCCCACCGTGCCGGGGAAGTGGATGCTGCACTGCCACATCTTCTCCCACTCCGAGACGCACGAGGGCATGACCGGGCTGGTGCAGATCCTGCACGTCGACCCGCCCGCGGTCCCGCTGCCCGACCTGACCGAACCCCTGCTGCCGCAACTGCCGCTGCCGGAGCTGCCGCTGCTGCCCGGCATCACCCACGGCCACGGCCACTGAGAGGGAACGCCATGATCACCCGCATCCTGGCCGCGGTCACCACCGCCGCCGCGCTGCTCGTCCTCGCCGCGCAACCCGCCGCCGCGCACGTGTCGGTCTCGGCGGACACCCCCGTCCCCGGCAAGCACGCCAAGGTGACCTTCCGGGTGCCCAACGAGCGCGCGGAGACCTCGACCGTGCGCCTGGAGGTCGTGTTCCCCACCGAGCAGCCGTTCGGCTCGGTGTCGGTCGCCCCGGTGCCGGGCTGGACGGCCGAGGTGGTCACCCGCCCGCTGGCGGCGCCGGTGCAGCACCACGGCCGCAGCATCACCGAGGCGGTCGAGTCGGTCACCTGGACCGGCGGCGAGATCCAGCCGGGCCAGTTCGTCGAGTTCCCGGTGACCCTCGGTCCGCTGCCCAGCGGGTCGGTCGTGTTCAAGTCCCTGCAGACGTACTCCGACGGCGAGGTCGTGCGGTGGATCGACACCGCGGCCGGGGAGACGTCGCACCCCGCCCCCGTGCTGCAGGTCTCGGAGCCGGTCGCGGTCGCGCCGGGGTCGGACGACCTGGCGCGGGTGCTCGGGCTGACCGGCGTGCTGGTCGGGCTGGCGGGGCTCATCGCGTGCGCCGCGGTGGTGCCCGCGGTGCGGCGGCGCCCGGCGCCCGCCCGGCCGGAGCCCGTCCGGGAGACGGTGGGCGTCTAGTGGTCGGGTTCCTGCGCAGGCTCGCGCTCGCCGTCCTCGTCGCGGTGGCCACCCTCGTGGCCACCGCGGCGCCCGCTTCCGCGCACGCCGTCCTCGTGGCGACCGCGCCCTCGGGCTACCAGCTCCTGCCCGACTCGCCCCGCGAGCTGAGGCTCACCTTCAGCGAACCGGTCGACGTCGGCCTCGCGTCCGTGCGCCTGGTCAGCCCGCGCGGCGCGGACGTGCCGGGGCTCGGCGCCCCGGTGCACCCCGACGGGGCCGCGGCCGCTCTCTCCATCGCCATCCCGGAGACGTTGGCCAACGGCACCTACACCGCGGTGTGGCGGGTCGTCTCGGCCGACACCCACCCGGTGCAAGGGGCGTTCACGTTCAGCGTCCGCGAGGCGACCGCGCCCGCCGCCGTCGCCACCGAGGGGGACTGGCTGCTCGGCGGCCTGTACGGCGTGGCCCGCTTCCTCGCGGCGATCGGGTTCGCGCTGCTGCTGGGCACGGCGTTCCTCGCGGCCGCGTGCTGGCCGGGGGCGGCGTCGAACCGGGGCGCCCGGCTGCTGGCGACCGTCGGCGCGGCGACCGCGACGTGCGGGTCGTTGGCGGCGTTGGTGTTGTACGGGCCTTACGCGGCCGGGCGGTGGGTGTTCGACCCGGGGGTGCTGGGCAGCCGGATCGGCGTGCTGCTGGCGGTGCGGGTGGTCGTGCTCGCGGCGGCGTGGGTGTTCCTGCGGCGCTGGTTCGGCGTGGTGCGGTGGCAGTTCGTCGTCGCCGCCGGGTTGGGCGTCGCGGTGACGTGGGGGCTCGGGGCGCACGGCGCCGGGGATTCGCTGGCGTACGTGACGGTGCCGCTGTCGGCGGTGCACCTGGTCGCGATCGCGGTGTGGTTGGGCGGGTTGCCCGCGTTGGGCGTGCTGCTGCGGACGGGTGACGTCGTCGGGATGCGCTCGGCGGTGCCCCGGTTCTCGCGGATCGCGGGGTCTGCGTCGCGGTGGTCGTGGCGACCGGGGTGTACCAGAGCTGGCGGCAGGTGGGGGAGCTGTCGGCGTTGGTGGACACCGCGTACGGGTGGTGGCTGCTGGGGAAGGTCGCGCTCGTGGCGCTGCTGCTCGGCACCGGCTACCTCACGCGGCGCTGGGTGCGGGGCCAGTACGCCTCGGAGACGGTGACGAAGCGGACCGTGAAGCGGGCGCCCGGGGAGATCCGCCGGTTCCGGACGCTCGTCGCGGTCGAGATGGCGGTGGCGGCCCTGGTGCTGGGGGTGACGGCGACGCTGGTCGGGACCGAGCCCGCGGTGGCCGAGCGCGACCGCTCGCGCGGCCCAGCCGGGGTCGAGGGCCCGCTGTCGATGGCGGTCCCGTTCGACGCGGGCGGGCTGGAGGGGCGCGGCCAGCTCGCGCTCGCGCTCGACCCGTCCGCGGTGGGGAAGAACCAGCTCCACCTGGTGCTGCTCACCCCGGAGGGCAAGCCGAAGTCCGCTCCGGAGGTGCGCGCGGAGCTGCGGCTCGAGGAGGCCGGGATCGGTCCGCTCGCGGTGCCGCTGGTGGCGGGCGGACCCGGTCACTGGCTGTCCACGAACCTCGACCTGCCCATGCCCGGGCGGTGGGAGATGTCCGTGGTGGTGCGCACGACCGAGATCGATCAGACGACGGTGCGCATTCCCGTAAACGCCAGGTGAACCGCGAATCCCGCGTGCTGCACCGCTCGTTGAGCGGGGCAGCCGCACAGAAAGGTCGGGGAATGACCGAGTCGGTTCTGGGTGACGCGCGGGGACTGCCCGCGGAGGTGCTCGGCGACCTGCGCAGGCGCGTCGTCGCGGCAGTCGAGTCCGGCCTCGCGCAAACCGAGGCCGCCCGCGTTTTCGGCGTGTCCCGCCAAACCGTCGGCGTCTGGGTCCGCGCCTACCGCACCCGCGGCGAGCGCGCGTTCTACCCCAGCAGGCGCGGGCGCAAGCCGGGTGAGCAACTGGCACTCACCACGGCGCAACAATCGCGGGTCACCAGGACGATCACCGCGGGCCCGCCCGACGCGGCGGGCCTGCGGTACCCCCTGTGGACCCGCCAAGCCCTCATCGAACTCGTCCACCGCGAGTTCCTGGTCCCGATCGGCGTGACGACCGCGGGAACTACCTGGTGCGCTGGGGCTTCCCGCTGCCCCAAGACCTCCTCCGCGACCTCCGCGGTCGGCACGCCCTCGCGGTGGCGGGCGCCAGCGTCACCTCCCCGTGGTTCCCGGGCGCGGAGGTCGTGTGGGTCGGCTACGGCCGTCCCACCTGGGGCCACGACCTCTCGGGCCCCGGCGTCCTCCAGGCTGTCTCCAACCGCGCCGCGATGTCCTTCCTGTCGTGCACCGACCCGCACGACCCCGCCCTGATCCACGACTTCCTGGCCCGCCTCGTCCGCCAAGCCCGCCGCGCCATCAACGTGATCGTGACGTGGCTGCCGGCGGACGAGGACCCGGCCAGGTGGACGGGTTTCGAGGGCGCGGCGGTGCGGTTCATCAGCGCTCGACAACCGTGACGAGCTGGTCGGGTGAGGCGTACCGGGCCACGGTGCGCCTCAACAGCTCGGCGTGCGCGTAGATGTCCTCGACGCGCTCGAGCGGGACGCGCGTCTCGACCTTCTGCTCGTCGAACACGCCCAGGTACTTCCTCGACCGGTTGAACCACAGCCGCGCGATGGGCTTGCGGTTGTTGTCGTCCAACAGGATCCCGAAGTACGTCTTGGCGTCCCGCGCCGCCACCCGGTCCGACGACACCTCGCTGCACACGATGGCCCGGACGATCCGGAACCCCTCCAGCTCCTCGTCGGTCGTCCGCACCTCGTCCACGACCGGCACGGGCGCCTCGACGGGCTTGTCCGCGGGCTCCGTCGACACGCTCACGTACGCCCCCGGCCCACCGAGCGCGCTCTTGAGCCGGTCGTTGACCTGCTCGTTGAGGAACTGCTGAGTAGCCTTCACCACCAACGGCACGAACTGGTCCCGCACCCGCTGCGTGAACGAGCCGTCGTAGACCCGGGCAGCAGCGTGTCGTCGATGTCGGCGAAGTCGAGGGCAAGGAACGGCTTGTCGCCCATCCGGTTGGGGTATTCTGTCCGTTGTGGACGATGGTGTGGTCGATCTCCTCGCCGCGCTTGGTGTCCAAGTCCGCGGTGAACTCTGAGATGACCTCGGGGTGAAGACGTCGTAGCCCAGCACCGTGCTGATGAAGGGCATGACGAACGCGTGCTGGAGGGTCGTCGGCGGTGCGTCGGCGTTACCGAACGTGATTCTCGCTCACGAATGCTCGGGTTTCGCCTCCTCGTGCGTTGGGAAGCCACGGCGTAGTCGGAGGAGGGAGGACGTCGTGGGATCTGTCGCACCGTTGCCCGGGGAGCGGGTCGGGGCGCCGATGCGGGCGGTGGTCACGGGGGCGGATTCGGGGATCGGGAAGGCCACGGCCGTCGCGTTGGCTCGGGGTGGGGTGGATGTGGGGATCACCTGGCACAGCGATGACGAGGGGGTCGAGCGGACGCGGGCGGAGGTGGAGGGGAGCGGGGTTCGGGCCGTGGTGGCGCGGTTGGACCTGTCCGACCTGCCCGCCGCGGCGGAGACCATCGACCGGCTCGCGGACGACCTCGGGGGGATCGACGTGCTGGTCAACAACGCCGGGATGGGGAGCAGCACGCCGGTGATGGAGCTGGACTACGCGGCCTGGCGGAAGGTGCTCAGCGTCGACCTCGACGGAGCGTTCCTCTGCGCCCAGCGGGCCGCGCGGCGGATGATCGACGCCGGGAGGGGCGGGCGGATCATCAACGTGACCAGCGTGCACGAGCACGCCCCTCGGGTCGGGGCGGCGGCGTACTGCGCGGCCAAGGCGGGGCTGGGGATGGTGACCAAGGTGATGGCGATGGAACTCGCCGAGCACGGGATCACCGTGAACTCCGTCGCGCCCGGGGAGATCGCGACGCCGATGAACGACGACGAGGACGTCGACCCGCGCACCATCGCCCGGCCGGGGGTGCCGCTGGGCAGGCCGGGGCACGCGGACGAGGTCGCGTCGGTGATCGCGTTCCTCACGACGCCCGCGGCGGGCTACGTCACCGGGGCGTCGTTCGTGGTCGACGGCGGCATGCTGCTGATGGGACCCCAGGCCAGCGAGCGCCTGACCGACGACGACTGGCGCGGTTGACGGCACATCACTCGGGCACGAGGAACTGGTAGCCGATCCCGCGCACGACCTTGATCCAGCGCGGGTTCTGCTCGTCGTCGCCGAGGCGCTTCCGCAGCCGCGCGATGTGCACCGAGAGGGTGTTGCTGCGCGCGGCGGGGCGGTCGCTCCAGACGTTGGACAGCAGTTCGTCGCGGGAGAGCACCGCGCCCCGCCGCTCGGCGAAGTAGCGCAGGAGCAGGAACTCGAGCGGCGGCAGCCCGACCGCCTCGCCGTCCAGCCACATCTGCGGGATCGCCCCGTCGATCCGCAGCCTGCCGAGGTCGATCTCCATCGGCCGGACCTCGACGCGCTTGGCGGTCGACGTCAGGGCTTGGAGGAGGCCGAGGATCTCCGCGGCCGGTACGGCCTCGGGACGACCATCGACGCGCCGAGGTCCGTCGCGATCCCGGCCAACTCCCGGTTCGTCGGCCCGACCCCGACCACGATCGGCACGTCGGGGTCGTCGGCCCGGGCGATCTGGATGAAGTCCGCCACCGGCAACCGCCCCTCAGCGGCCCCCACGACGACCGCGTCCGGGCACGACCGCCCCAACACGAGCAACGCCCGCGCCGGATCCGAGCACACCACCATCTCGACCGGCTGATCCCGCATCGCCGACACGAGATCCTCCCCGACGAGCACGTCCTCCACCACCAGCACGGCGATCCGCTCCGGCGCCCGCCCCCGCGCCGACATGCACGCCCGCCGCCGCTCGTGCAGCTGCGAACTGACCGACCCCCACTCCGACACGAGCCCTCCCTGCACGGACCCGTCCGGCCAAGTCGATGACGAAGACGCCGCCAGACGCCCCCTCGGGTTGCGAGACACGGGCTATCGAATGCGCCGAGGGTGACCAGTCGGTTAACCCCGGCCCGCCCGATGACGAACGCCCGGTGTCCGCTGGGGTGGGTGGTCAGGGGGCGGACTCGGGGATCGCGAAGGCCACGGCTGTCGCGACGGAGCAGCGGTTCGGAAGAAGGGCTGTCGGGGACGTTGAGGCCGTGAGTCCGAGCAGCGCCGCAGCGGCTTGTGAAGCGCAAAACAGAGCAGGCCGGGCGTGGGGCGCCCGGCCTGCTCCTGGATGCGGTCGATCAGCCCAGCGACCAGCGTTGCGTCGGGGTGTCCGCGCAGGTGGCCAGGATGACCTTGGTGCCGTTGGCCGTCCCGTCGTTCTCCGTGGTCAGGCAGCGGCCGTCGGAGTGTTGGAGCTGGCCGGTCGGCAGCTTTGTCCACTTCGAACTCGTGGAGCACGTTCCGATGACGGCGGCGGTGCCGGAGGGTTCAGGCAGACGCCGTTCTTGCCGGACAGGGTGCCGTCGGGTTGGAAGGTCCACTGCTGGTGGGACAGGGTGTGGCAGTCGTAGAGCGTGACTTGGGTGCCTGCCGTCGTGCTGCCGTAGGGGATGTCGATGCAGCGCGCGGAGGCTTGCTGCACCAGGGTTCCGGTGCTCCGGGTCCCGGTCGCCGTGATCTCCGCGGCGGCTGACCACGGGCCGCTGTTGCCCCCTTCGGACAGGGCGCGCAGGCGGAGGTAGCGGCCCGATTTCGCCGTGAAGGTGACGCGTTTCGCGGCGCTGGTGTCGGGCCAGGTGCCGGTGGCTACCGCGGTGCCCCAGTTGGTGCCGTCGGGGGAGACGTACACCTCGTAGCCCGCGATGTTGCCGTTGGTGCCGCCGTCCTGGCGCGGCAGGTACGTCAGGCCGTCGACCAGGTTCGTCCCGCCCATGTCGATGGTGATCTGGTGGGGGAGGGTCGAGCCGGACCACGCGGTGTGCCAGTGGGTGCTGGGGTTGCCGTCGATGGCGTTGGCGGCGGCGCCGTTCTCGCCCGCCGTCTCCTGGCTGTCGGCGGTGGCCGTCCAGCCCGTGGTCGGGAGGGTGGGGGAGCCCGCGGTCGGGGGACGCCCGCGGGCAGGGTGACGCCGGTGGCGACGACCGAGAACGCGGTGTCCGTGGTGCGGGACGCCAGTTTGACGTGCAGCACCCCGGAGCGGTCGGCCGGGTCGAAGAACCAGCCGCTGGTGGCGCTGTCGTAGGCCGACCTGGTCGTGTGCTTGGCCAGGGTCGTCCCGGCGGCCGTCACGGCGGACGGGCCCGCGGCGACGTGCAGGGCGAACTCGTAGCCGCGCGACGCCAGCTTGCCCGTGTACGACCCGGTCAAGGCACCCACGTCCACGCGGACGTCACCGGTGCCGGTGCTCGGGGCGGTCACGTCGACGCGCTGGCGGGCCGAGGAGCCCGTCTTGTACGCGCGGGTGACGCCGTCGTCCTCGTACAGGGTGAACGACGACGAGCCGCGCGGGTGGATGTCGTAGGTGATCGGGGTCGCCGGGCGCTCGCCCGCGTAGTTCATCTGGGGCCACATCGGGACGATGGAGCCGCCGCGGACGAACAGGGGCAGGGTGTCGAGCGGCGCCTGGTAGCCGTCCAGCCAGCCCGGCCCGGTGTACGCCTTGCCGGTCCAGTAGTCCGTCCAGGTGCCCGCGGGCAGGTAGATGCGGTCGCGGACGCTGGTGTCGCTGACCACCGGCGCGACCAGGAACGCGTCGCCCGCCATGAACTGCCCCGACGTGTCGTTGCCGAGCGCGACCGGGTCGTTCTGGAATTCCAGCGCCATGGCCCGCACCGTCGGGACGCCGGTGTCCGTGGCGGCCCGGGCGTGCGTGTAGAAGTACGGCGTCAGGCGCATCTTCAGCTTGAGGTACTTGCGGTTGATCGACAGGTACGGCTCGGCGAAGCGCCACGGCTGCTTGTCCGCGTAGCCCGACGACGGGTTCGTGGTGCCCCAGCCGGACATCGTCATGAACGCCGGCGTGAACGCCTTCCACTGCAGGTCGCGGGCGAACGTCTTGGGCGAGCCGCTGTAGATGCCGTCGACGTCGCCGTTGGCGTAGTTGAAGCCGGAGAAGCCGGCGCCCGCGATGGCCGGGACGTGCCAGCGCATGTCGGCCCACGTGCCGTAGGTGTCGCCGGTCCAGACGACGGCGTTGCGCTGGGTGCCCGCCCAGCCGTCGACCGTCCACACGAAACGGCGCGCGTCGGAGTTGCCCTCGATGCCGTTGACCGCGGACTGGACGCCGTCGAACGCGGGCTGGTAGCCGCCGCCGACCCACGCCACATCGGTCTTGACGCCGCGGGTGCCCGCGGTGCCGACCTCCCACGGGATGTTGGCGAGGGTGCGCTCGGTCCACAGCCCCGTCTGGAACCCGCGCTTCTTCAACTCCGCCACCGTGTACGGCAGGTCCTCGTACTCGCAGCCGTAGCCGTCGTTGGGCAGGAACCAACCGGAGGGCATGTCGGCGTTGCGCGCGCCGTCGGCGTAGGCGATGACGTCGGGCGTCTTCATGTGCCCCGCGCGCCCGACCGGGCCGACGTCCGGGTTGGTGTTGTAGGTCGACCAGCAGTCGGCGTTGCCCAGCTCCAGGCCCCAGATCGGCGCGAGGAACGGCTTGCCGGTGACGTCGGTGTAGTCGCTGATGATGTTCTTCAGCGAGTCGCCCGCGAAGTAGAACGCGTCGAAGCGGTTCTCGTTGTGCCGCGTCGACACCGGCGAGGTGAAGGAGTACGAGCCGGGCGCCCACGTGTTGCGCATGACCCCGTACCCGGCGGTGGACAGGTAGAACGGCGCCGGGCTGGCGTTGTTGTTCTCCCGCCACTTGTTGTCGATCGCGATGGGCACGACCTTGTCGCGCAGCGCCCAGTCGCCCAGTCGCAGGCCCGTGCCGTAGAACTGCTCGGTCGCGCCGCGGGCGAGCGTCTGCGTGGTCTGCGTGCCGGTCCAGGTCAGACCGGTGGTCTCCTCCCAGATCCGGGTGCTGTCGTCGGCGGAGTACAAGCCGAAGCGCAGGGCGACTTGTACACGCGCAGGCTGACCGCGCCGGTCGAGATCCGGTGGTAGGTGACCTGGTCGGTCGCGGTCGTGGTGACCGCGCCGAAGTTGGTCGTGATGGCGAGCTTGCCCGCGGGGTCGGCGAAGGTGCCGCTGGGGGCGAGCCAGAGCCGGAAGATGTCCGACCTGGCGAAGTCCACCCGGACCTTCGCCGCGCCCGCCGTCACGGTGTACGACGAGCCGGAGCCGGTGAAGCCGGTGACGTTGCCGATCGTCTCGGCGGACGCAGGGGTCGCGGGGAGCGCGATGACGCCCGCCACGGCGAGGACGGCCGCGGCGAGGAGCCTCGACCGCCGGTGGCGGGGTGTCGGGGGATGCGCGTGCAGGGAGATGGCCATGGGGTTCCTTTGCGGCCAGGGTGCAGGGTCGGCGCAGGGGCCGGTTAGCACAAAAGTGCATCGCATGCACACGCGTGTGTCAATAGTTGCTTTGAAGCGGCCTATTTCAATCATAAACGATCGTCTAGGTTCGGACGGTGGTCGCGCCGGGTATGCCGCGTCGACCTGAGAGGAGCGCGACGTGGCTGACGAACGGTCATTCCGCAAGGGGGACGAGGTGACGTGGCAGAGCCACGGCTCGACCGCCGAGGGCAAGGTCGAGGAGAAGATCACCGAGGACACCGAGGCCGCGGGCCGGAAGGTGCGCGCCGACGAGGACGACCCGCAGTACCGGGTCCGCAGCGACAAGAGCGGCCGGGACGCGGTGCACAAGCCCCCGCGCTGCGGCCGAAGAAGTAGGGGAAGGGCGCACCCGCGAACGGGTGCGCCCTTCGTCGAGCAGGGGTCAGGCGCGGGCGAGGCCCGCCATGATGAAGCCGACGAAGTGGTCCATGTCGGCCTGCAGGCAGGCGCGCTGCGCGTGCTTGCCGGTGCAGTCCGGCGCCCACCCGCTGCCGTCGCCGTAGTCGAGGAACCGGTGCGGGATGCCCGCCGCGCGCAAGTGCGCGGAGGTGACCACCGCGGTCTCCCGGGCGCGGTTCTCCACGCCCGCCTGGATCGGGTCGACGGTGAGGTCGCCGCCGTTGCCGCTGTACAGCGCGATGCCCATGCCGCGCAGCGGGGCGACGTGCTGGGCCGGGCTCTGCGCGTTCCACACGCCGTCGAGCGGCCAGAACGGCGGTCCGAAGATCGCGTCGATCCCCACCGACGGGGTTCCGTACGACGCGAGCTGCGTCGTGCCGACGACGGCGGCGCGCATCTCCTGGCTCAGCAGGTCGAGGCCGCCGGAGAAGCTGCCGACGTGGCTGAACAGGTCCGGCCGGTGCTCGGCGTAGTGGAACGCGCCGAAGCCGCCCATGGAGTGGCCCGAGATCGCCCGGCCCTGCCTGGTCGCGACGGTCCGCAGGTTCGCGTCGATGAACGGGACGAGCTGGTCGAGGTGGAAGGTCTCCCAGTCCTGCCGCCCCAGCGACCCCGGGTTGACCCAGTTCGCGTACCAGCCGCGCCCGCCGCCGTTGGGCGTGACGGTGATCAGCGGGACGTCCGCTGTGGACCGCTCGACGATCTCCTTGCCGACCGTCGAGTTCGGGTAGTCGCCGCCGCCGTGCAGCGTGTAGTGCACGGGGTAGCGGGTGGCGCCGTCGTAGCCCGCGGGCAGGGTGACCATGACGACGTGGTCGCCGGACACCTGGCCGGGCAGCACGGTGAAGGCCGGGACCGCGGCCGTGCGGACGGTGAAGGTGAACGTGCGGTCGCTGCCCTCCGCCCACCGCGGCTGGCTCACCACGGTCAGGCCGAACCCGTCGACCAGGCTCGGCGGGGCGGTCCCGGCGTGCGCCGCCGGGGCGACGCCCGCGGTCGCCACCGCGAGGACGGCGAGGACTCCTGCGGTGCGCTTCACGCGCCGCTCCTTCCATGTCGCACAGCGCTGCGGCGACGACGTCGGTGCGCGTGGGCGCGGTCGCGTTGGTGACGATGGTGTTGGTGACGAGCGAGGCGAACCGGCCGTCGTCGGTGGCCATGGTGATCGACGTGTGCCCGGTGGTCAGGTCGCCCGCGTGCCCCCACGCCTCGCCGCCGCAGGGCAGCGGCAGCCGCATCAGGCCGAGGCCGTAGTCCATCCCGCTGCCCGTGAACGGGATGGCCTCCCGCATCTCGGCGAGCGCGGCGGGGGAGAGCAGCTCGTCGAGCGACGACTGGAACTCCGCGAGGTCGACGAGGGTGGACGTCAGCGCGCCGGCCGTGCTCACCGACGACATCTCCAGGTTGGACGTCGTGTCGTACCAGAAGAAGAACGGGCCGAGCCTGCCGCCGCCGTACCCCGGCAGGTACGGCTGGGGGAGGGCGCGGTCGGTGGGCCGGGGAGCGAGGTCCCGGTCAGCCCCAGTGGAACGGTGATCCGCTCGGAGAACACCGTTCGCACATCCTTGCCGGTGACTCGCTCGACCAGCAGACCCGCGATGAAGTAGCCGACGTTCGAGTAGCCGATCGACGTGCCCGGCGCGAACTGCGGCGGGTTGGCCAGCCCGGCCCGCACCAGCTCGGCGAGGGTGTAGCTGCCGTCGGCCTGCGCCCTCGGGTTCGTCGCGTCCCGCGCGATGCCCGCCGTGTGCTGCAGGAGCTGCCGCACGGTGATGGCGTTCCCGTCGTACCCGTTGCCCGCGACGACGCCCGGCAGGTACCGCTCGATCGGGGCGTCCAGCTCGACCCGGCCCTCGTCGACCAACTGGAGGACCACGACCGCGGTGAACGTCTTGGTCTGGCTGGCCGCCCGGAAGTGGTCACCCGACCCGATGGGACGGGTGACCGAGATCGACGCCGTCCCGCTGGTGACGTGCCAGGTCCCGGACGCGTCGCCCGCGAACACCGCCGCGCCGGGGCCCGCGTGCGACCGGTACTGGTCGAGCACCGCCTTCACGTCGGCGTGGTCGGTCTGCGCCTGCGCGGGCGCGACCAAGGCGGCGCTGAGCACCAGCGCCGCGGCGACCGGCCAGTGCGCCCTCATGCCGACACCTCCTGACCGGTCGTGCCCTGGCTGCTGATCGCGGACAGCACCTGCTTGGCGACGTCCATGACCGCCAGCGCGCCCTCGACGAGCTTGAGGAGGTTCTCGCCGCTGCTCAGCAGCGCGGCGAGTTGACCGGCGATGCGCTGGCCGTAGTCGACCGCGATCTGGACGCACTGCGGGATCGCCGCGGCGATGCTCTGGCCGAACGTCACCGGGGCCGCGGCCACCGCCTGCGTCATGATCGGCACGATCCGCCCGATGGCCTCCGCGACCAGCCCGGTCACGATGCCGACGACCTGCCCGACGACCTCGGCGGCGCCGGAGATGGCGCCGGCCACGGTGCTGCTGCCCTCGCCCAGCGCGGACAGTCCGTCCGCGTACTGCGAGCCGGACTGCCGGTAACCCGACGCGGCGTCACCGGTCCAGCCGTCGGTGTCGGTCTCGGTGGACTTGCGGTAGTCGTCGGCGGTGCCGCTGACGTCGGTGCCCGCGTCGGAGTACCCCGTCGCGCCGGACGACATCGGGTCGGGGTTGCCGCGCAGCTCGTTCAGCGGCTCCTCGAGGAACGACACGAACTGCGTCATCCAGTCCAGGCCGGAACTGCTGAGCCCCGACATCGGGTTCTCGGTCGAGCCGAGCTGGTCCGGGGCGTCCGAGCTGATCTCGCCCGACCGCCAGCTCCCGTCCCGGACCGCGGCGGCGATGGCCGCGACCTCGGCGAGCAGCGCGGTCTCGATCTCCTGCGCGGTGGTCGTCATCGCGGGCCCTCCCGGTCGAAACTGGCGGCGTTCTGCTCGTCGGTGGCCCGGTAGTGCGCCGCCGTGTTCGCCAGCGCCACGGCCATCGTGTCCGAAGTGGACGCGGCGTGGTCGATGGCGTCGGCGGTGGAGCCCATCGCGGACTCCAAGCCCGCGCTGAGGAACTGGCCGAACGCGCCGAGCGGCTGGTCGCCCAGGCCGTCGGGCAGGCGGGTCGCGACCGAGGCGAGCCGGTCGGCCACCCCGGCCAGGCCGCTCGCGTGCCGGTCGAGCTGGTCCGGCTCGGTGCGGTACCCGGTCACCGGCCCACCCCGCGTGCCCGCGCACGACGTCGACGCCCGGACCCTCGCCGAAGTGCTCGGCGAGCGCCGCGGCGACCCGCTCGCCCGCCGCCGCCCGCGCCTGCTGCGCGGTCTCGACGATGAGCCGGGCGAGCTGCTCGACCTCCATGCGGCGCGCGGCCGGGGTCAGCGCGAGGTCCTCGAGCGCCCCCGCCGCGTTCACCGCGACCGTCACCTCCCCGCGCGGCGACGTCGCGCGCCCACCCGCCCGGCGCAGGCCCGCGCTCGCCGCCTCGGCACCGGCCGCGGCCTTCGCCAGCCTGCCGTTGTACTCCGCCAGCCATCGTGCGGAATCCACTGTGGTCCCCTTTCCCCTCTGCTACCGCGGCGCGCGGGCGAGCTGCGCCGCCGCGCTGACCGCGTGTCGAAAATCGGTGCGCCGCAACGGGTTGACGCTCGTCCACCCGTCGGCGTTGCGGTCGGTGCGCACCCGGCCGGACGGGCTGTCCAACCAGGACAGCTCGGCGGCGCGGGCGCCGGTCGGCGTGGTCGCGCCGAGCTGGCCCCGGGCGGTCACCTCGCGGAGCAGCCCGGTCAGCCGGTCGAGGGCCTCCGGGTCGCCGCCGCGGTCGCGGATGAGGGCCCGCACGCCCGCCGCCGTCGCGTCGTTGTCGCCCTCCCGGTCGATGCGGCGCAGCGCCTCGGTCACCACGCCGGGCGGCAGGGTGATCGGCAGCGCGGGCGCGCCGGGCAGGTCGGGGACCACCGCGGCGAGCGCGTCGGCCAGCGCCGCCGCCGCGACGCGCCGGACCCCGACCGCGCTCGCGTGCCCGTCGGTCAGGGTTTGGACGCAGACCAGCGCGTCGTCGCCGTCGACCAGGGCCAGCACCGCCGTCACCCCGGTCGGCGCCACGACGACGAGGTCGACCGCGCCGCCCGGTCCGCGCAGCGCCGCGACGAGGTCGGCCGCCGCGCCGAGCGGGCCGTCCGCGTCGGCCAGGCCGCGGGCCGCCAGCGCGCGGCCCGCCGCGGCGAACCGCTCCGCCCGCTCGGTCGCGGTGCGCCCGAACGCGGGCGCGCGCAGCGGGAACGGCACCGGCGCGCCCGCGTGCTCGGCGAGCAGGTCCAGCTCGTCCAGCTCGATCCGGTCCACGGCGATCACCCGGCCACCTCGGACGCCGCGCGCAGCACCCAGCGGATGTCGGAGTCGCCGTCCTCGTACGCGGCGAGCGTCGCCGACAGCGCCTCGTGGAAGCTGCGCAGCTCGGCCTCCGCCGCCTCCACCTCGCCGGTCAGCCCGGACTCGCCCGCCGCGATCCGCAGCCGCTCCGCCAGGTGCACCGCGGGCGGCGCGGTGCCCAGCGCGGGCCGCCGCTCGGACAACCTGCTCGCCGACGCCACCAGCGCCCCCGTCTCCTCGGCCAGCGCGATCAGCGCGCCGATGCGACCCGCGACCTCGCCGGGCTCCAGCCGGAACCCCTTGCCGTCCTTGCTCACCGCTCACCCCCGGGTGCACAGGCCCCGATGACCGGGGCGGAGATCGGGGCGTCCACCGCGAACAGCCCGTGGTCGAGCACCGGCATCCGGTTCTCGTGCTCCTCGTCCTCGGCGCCGCCGCCGCGCTGACCGACCGGCGGAGACATCCCGCCCCCGCCGCCCGCGCCGCCTGCTCCGGCGCGCCGATCGCGCCGCCGAACGCCGCGGAGCCGCCGCCACGCGGGCGCTCACCGGGGCCTTCCCGACGAGCGCCTGCTCCTTGGGCTGGCCCGCCCCGGGGCCGACGAGCTTCTGCCACGGGACCCCGCCGCCGGAGCGCGGGTCGGCCGTCAGGCCGCCGCCGCGCGGGGTCGCGGTCGAGCCGCCACCCGCGACCCCGTACGAGCGGGAGCCGACGTCGCCGGGGACCGAGACCAGCGCCTCGCCGCCGCGCAGGCTGGCCTCGTAGGTCCGCATCGCCTGCACGGCCTGCGCCTTCGCCTGGCTCGCGGCGAGGTCGTTGAAGAACATGCTGCTCCCGCTGCTACCCACCGACCCGAACGCGGGCGCCATCCCGGTCCCGGTCGGCGCGGTGGGCGGCGCCCCGAACACGAAGAAGAACCCGGACCCGCCGGACGGCGTCGCCGCGGAGGGCGCGGTCGGCAGGCTCATCGGCTCAGGCGCGCTGGGCAGGGTGAACGGGGCGGGTTGCGCCGCTGGCAGGGCGAACGGCTCGGGCGCGCTGGGCAGGGTGAATGGGGCGGGTTGTGAGGTGGGCAGGCCGAGGGACTCGGGCTGCGAGGCGGGCAGGCCGAAGGGCTCGGGCGCGCTGGGCAGGGCGAATGGTGCGGGTTGTGAGGTGGCCAGGCCGAGGGACTCGGGTGCGCTGGGCAGGGTGAATGGGGCGGGTTGTGAGGCGGGCAGGCCGAGGGACTCGGGTGCGCTGGGCAGTGCGAACGCGGGCTGCGGCCCGGTCGGTGCCGTGGGCAGGCCGGGCGTGCTCGGCACGGCGAACGGGGACGGTGGTGCGGGCGGGGTGCCGGGGGCGCCCGGTGGCGGGGGCAGGGTGGCCCGCGCCAGCGCCAGGGCCTCACCCGCCTCGCGGGCCGCGCGCTCGTTGGCGGCGGCGCGGGCGCTGATCCCGTCGACCCGCTCCGCCAGTTCGCCGAGGCGGGTGGCGGCCAGTTCGGCCGACTCGCCCTGCCAGTGTTCCTGGAGCGCGGTCTGCTGGTCGCGGAGGCGGGCGGCTTGGTCGGCGAGTTCGGCGCTGTGGCGGCGCCACTCGTCGGCGATGGCGGCGACCTCGTTGACGTCGGCTTGGTCCCACAGCATCCGGTGCAGTTCTTCGTGGGTGTACGCGTCCCAGTTCACCCCGTCCTCCGGGACCGGGTTCGTCGGGAACCCACCGCCGGTGGGCACCGTGAATGTCACCCTGGACTCCTTCCCCGACGCAGGCGTCGGCCGGCGATCCGTCGCCGCCGATCGTGGGTCCGCCGGGGGAAGATCAACCAGGCCAGGCACCGGCCATGTGTGGCCGGGTGGTCCTACCAGGGGAAACGCGTCAACGGCCGGTCGCGAGGTGGTCTTGCAGCCGGGCGTGCCGGAACTGGTAGACCGCGCCCGCGCGGCGCAGCACGCCCCGGCGGTAGGCGTCGTCGAGGAAGTCGTGCACGGCCCACGGCAGCCTGCCCGCGAGCGGGAGGACGAGCCTGCCGAACACCGCCCACTGGCCCCACGCCGTCATGCACAGCGCGTACCCCAGCCCGCCGACGACCCCGCCGATCGACCCGAGGATGAGCCCGAAGAACGGCGACCACCGGAACTCCACGCCCAGCGCGCTCGGCGTGACCCACTGGAGCGTGGCGACGAACAGCCAGCTCACCAACGGGACCGTGACCGCGAACACGGGGCCGAACACGAGCACCTGGATGAGCACGGTCCGGCGGTTGGCGTGCAGCAGGTCGCTCGGGCTCCCGGCCGACCGCACGTCGAGCGGGGTCTCGCACCGGGCGATCACGCCGCTGAGCACCGCCGCGGCCGCCCCGAACGCCAGCCCGAAGATCGCCGCGTCGAGCAGCGCGTACAGCGGTCCGCTCGCCGCGCCGAGCACCAGCAGCCGCATGAGGTCGCGCACCAGCCCGAACGCCACCCCCAGCGCCAGCCCCGCGACGAACCCGATCCGCACCCGGGACCGGACGAGCCCGCGCGGACGCGGCCCGGCGCCGATCCGCAGCCGCACCCGGGACGGCTCCAGCGCCGGTCTGCCCGGCCGGACGAGCAGCCCGTGCGCCAGCGCGAACGCCGACCCCGTGATGCCGCCCAGCGCGACCGCGAACACCACCTGGTAGGCGCTGAACCCGGTCACCGCGGACTCCACGACCACGTCGGCCACCGCGACGGCCACCCCGATCACCAGCGCGAGCGCGAGCATCCGCACCGGCAGCCGCATCGAGGTCCCCAGCTGCCACCAGGCGATGTCGTGCGTGCCGATGCGGCGCAGGTGGCGGGCGAGGTACCGCAGCCACCGCTGGGCCCGCTCGGGGTGGAACTCGCCGTGCGCGGTCTGGTAGCGGTAGACCGTCGGGACGAGCCTGCCGAGCAGGTGCTCCTCGACCGCGGCGCGCGTGGGGAAGCGGTCGCGGTCCAGCAGCTCGGCCGGGTCGTGGTCGGGGGTGTCGCTGTAGATCGCGCGCGCGAGCCCGACCATCAGCGGCGTGGTCAGCACGGCGGCGAGGTGCGCGCCCGCGTCGTCGCGCAGCGCGGCCAGCACCGGCTCCCACCGGGTGCCGCCGCCGGTGCGGCGGGTCGTGCGGGGCAGGTAGTCGGCCAGGTCGGCGGGGGTGAGCCCGAGCAGTTCGACCCCGGCGGCGGCGGTCAGCACGTCGGTGGTGGCGACCGCGGCGGCGTACTCGTCGGGCCTGCTGGTCAGCAGCAGCGGCAGCCGGGTCGCGTTGAGCGCCTCGAGCGCGGCCCGGTGCAGGCCGTCGGCGATCTCGTCGAACCCGTCCAGGACCGGCAGGACGCGGTCGGCGGCGACCAGGGCCGCCGCGAGGGTGGCGCCGTCGGGGCCCTCGGTGTTCAGGCCGGGGTGGTCGCGCTGGAGCTGCGCGGTCAGCCAGTCGCGCAGCGGGGTCGTGGTCGGGTTCCACGACCCGAGGCTGAACACCACCGGCACGGCGTCGCCGGGTCCGCGCGCGGCCAGCAGGTCGAGGACGAACCGCAGCGTGAGGATCGTCTTCCCCGACCCGGCCGCGCCCAGCACGACCAACCTGCCCGACGGGATGCGCCGGTAGACGTCGACGACCCGGTCGAGCTGCCCGGTGAGGTCGATCGGCTCGGTGCTGCCGCCCGCGCCCGCCCGCCGGATGTTCGCCCAGGAGTCGGTCAGCTCGTCGGCCACCGGCACCCACCGCACGGGCAGCGGGAAGGGGTCGTGGACCTGCCGCTGCTCCTCCTCCCGCTGCCACCGCGCCCGCATGGCGTGGGCCAGTTCGTCGGCGGCGTCGGCGAGCCTGCCGTCGACGGCGGAGCGGGGGACCTCGGGGGCGGGTCGAGGACCGGCGCCGCCTCGACGGGGGTCCTGGCGAAGCCCGCGGCGGCGAACAGCTCCACCCGGTCGGCCTCGTCGAGCGCGAAGGCGTCGGCGAGGCGCCGGACCGTGGCGACGCGGGGGTCGGCGCGCTCGCCGGTCTCCAGCCCGCGGATGGTGCGGACGCCGAGGCCCGCGCGCTCGGCGAGGTCCTCCTGGGTCAGCTCCGCGCGCTGGCGGAGCAGGCGCACGAGTGCCCCGAACTGGCTCGTCACCGTCCTGCTCCCCGCCTCGTACGCCCCATGATCAGCCGCCGAGAAGGCTACCGGCCATTACCGGCCGGTAGCCTGCCGGTCGGGCAAGTTGGCAACCGCTGACCGGTTCGGGCCGTTCGTCCCGACAATGACCGGCCTTTGGCTGAGGCGTAACGACCCGTTTGGTCCACACGAGACCCCGGGTGCTGGCCCCGTCCGGGGGCAGCGGCTTGTCGCGGAGGCGCGTCGGGGGCCTTCGCCGCCCGAGAGGTGGCCTGACCATGTGGTTCGCGCACCGGCGGTCGTCGTCCCACCGCCCTGCCCGGGGAGTCGCCGCGTCCGCGGTCGTCGGCATGGTCGCCGCACTGGTCACGGTGACCTCGGCGCCCGCGAGCGCCGAGGTCGAGAACGGGGTCTCCGACCTGCTGGCGTTCCTGGGCGATCCCGGCCCGAACAGCCTGGCGAGCTGGACCTCCGGGCTGGCGGAGGTCGGCAAGCTCGGGGAACGACTACCGCTGGTCGACGCGAGCCCGGGCGGTCTGCTCGGGCTCGGTGACGTCGTGGCCAAGGCGGTCGCCGACGAGCTGCCCTCCGACGCGGGCTTCCCCGGCCTCCAGGTCGACAAGGCCGTCACCATCGACGGCGACCGGACCGGCCACCTCAAGACCACCGTGACCGACGTGGCCGACGGCGGCAAGCGCCTCGACGTCGTCGTCACGGTCGACAAGACCGTCACCAAGCAGGACCTGCGGGTCTCCAACGCCAGCCCGAAGGTGGAGCTGTCCGTCGCGGACGGCGCCACCGTCACCCTGAAGTCCCGCCTCGCGGTGAGCGCGGTGTGGACCGGCAGCACCGACAAGGTGCACCTCGTCCGCGACGCCGACTCCCCGCGCCTGGACGTCGACGTGCACGCGAGCGTCGACGCGGCGACCGCGCAGGCGTCGGTCGGCATCCTCGGGGTGGCGCTCAGCGGCTCCACCGTCGACATCGACGTGCACCTCGTCGGGCGGGTCAGCGACCCGAACAACGACGGCAAGCTGGCGTTCTCCGAGACCACGACCGGCGACGGCGAACTCGCCCAGGACGGCGCGCTGGAGGGCCTGGTCACCGTCGGCCTGGACACCGAGGGCTCGCACCCGATCGACGCCACCGACCTCAACTCGCGCGGCTCCGTCGACGCGACGTTCACCCTCGGCGCGGCCAAGGGCGGGCTGAGCCTGCCGCTGCCGGACCAGGTGAACGCGACCGTGCAGGTGAAGTGGCCGGACATCGGCGTCGGCACGCCCTCGGTCACCGCGCCCGACCTCGCGCTCGGCGTCGGCAAGTTCCAGAACATGAGCCTGCGCGACCTCGGCGAGGGCCTCGCCCAGGTGATCGCCGCGATCACCGCGGTGCAGAAGGCCAAGGTCGACCCGGACGGCGCGGGCCCGCTGCCGGTGGTCGGCGACGTCGACCTCCCGTTCATGCGCGGCAGCCTGGCCGACGCCATCCGCGTCAACGACGCGCTGAAGGCTTTCCTGGCCGCGAACACCGTGCCCGGTCCCGGCCAGCCGGGCTTCGTGCCCAACGTGACCGACCCCGCGCAGGCGGGCTCGCCCACGTTCACCTCGCTGCAGGACATGCTGGCCAAGCTCACCCCGCGGGCATCACCCTGAGCGACCTCGGCTGGAACGCCACGACCAGCAAGTTCTCCTTCACCATCGGGATGAAGAAGGACCCCGCCGCCGAGCCGGTCGACATGGACAAGGCCAGCGCGGACGCGTCCGGGACGGGCGCGGAATACGGCGCCAAGACGCTGAAGGTCACCGGCGCGAAGTGGGGCGAGAACCAGTGGGCGGGCCGCCGGGTCGTGGCGGGCACGTCCGCGGGCGAGGTCGAGTCGAACACCGCCGACACGATCACCCTGAAGTCGGACTGGATCGGCGGGAAGCCGCTCAACACCACCCCGTTCCTCATCTCCGGCGAGGAAGCCCACCCGGGCGCGGTGACCTTCGCCAACCTGCTCGACGACGGCGCGGGCCACGGCATCGTCAACGCCAACGCCGAGCAGACCTTCGCCAAGGTCAACCCGTCCTACCAGGCCAGCCTGACCCTCGTGCTCGACCTGCAGGACCCGAAGTTCGGCCAGGACTGCGTCGGGTTCCTCGGCAACACCAAGCCCTGCCCGTTCGTGGACGAGGGCCTGTTCAAGACCGACGTGCAGTACCTGCCGCTCAACACCGACCGGGTGCTGATCCGCACCGGCAAGCCGCTGTTCACCGCGGACTTCCCGGTGACCTCCAAGGTCGACCTCACCGCCAACGCGGGCTTCTTCAAGGTCCGGCTGACCGGTGAGCTGGCCCTGTGCAACTCGACGCTGGCCGAGAACTGCAAGTCCGGCACGCCCACCGGGAACATGCTCTCCGTCGGCCTGAAGCCGTTCGGCGACGACCCCGACAAGGACGTGCGGATCGGGCAGCTCTTCAAGGCGCTGGTCGACAACCCCGCCGCGCTGCTCGACGTGGACGTCAACGTGCGCGCCTTCGCCGACGCCACGGTGAGCCTGCCGGGCGCGGAGAACTTCCTGCCGCAGGGCGCGACCACCAAGTTCACCGCCAAGTGGGCCGACCTCACCGACCCGGCCACCCGCAGCTTCGACCTCGCGGACCTGTCGGAGGTCTTCAAGCTCGACTTCGACGCCAACGACCCCAAGGCGCTGTTCACCGCCCTGGTGAAGACGCTGCAGACGATGTCGACGCAGCTCGCCGAGGCCAACCCGAACGCCGCGCCGTTCGACACCGAGATCCCCGGTCTGGGCAAGTCGCTGCGCGACCTGATGCTGGCCGACGAGTCCAACTCCGGGCCGGACGTCAGCTACGGCGCGAACACCCTGGTCGACGCGTCCCGCTCCGGGGCGAGCGCGTTCAAGAACGCCGTCGGCCGGACCGTGGTCGTCGGCACCGAGATCGGCGTGGTCAAGGAGGTCTCGGCCGACGGCAAGACGCTGACCATGGCGAGCAACTGGGCCACCACGCCCGACAAGGGCGCGCCGTACATGATGCGGTCCGCGCTCGACGACGCCACCGACCGGATGCTGGCCAAGGTCCCGGACAACATCCAGGACGCCGTGGCGCTGCTCAACCAGATGATGGGCACCGACGCGGTCAAGTTCCGCTACCTGGAGACCGGCGGCGAGCCGAACCTGGTGCTCGACGTCGACTGGACCCGCGCCTACCGCGCCGCCGCGCCCATCCGCCTCTCCCTGGGCACGCTCAACGGCTCCGGGCAGACGTTCGCGGGCGCCGAGGCGACCGGCCTCGCGCAGGTCGACGTCACCGGGCGGATCAAGGTCGGCCTGGTCGTGCCACTCAAGGCGGGTGCGGGCCCGACCGACGCGGCGTCGCTGAAGGTGCTGGAGGACTCCTCGATCACCCTCAACGCCGCGGCCGAGCTGAAGGACGGCGTCGTCAAGGGCGTCATCGGCCCGCTGTCGATCGCCCTGGGCAACCCGACCGCGGGCGCGCCCGCGAACGAGAAGGCCCGCGCGAAGGCCGACCTGAGCCTGGCGCTGGCCAAGCCGGGCGCGGTCGCGAACACGCCGGTCACCTTCAGCGCGTTCCTCGGCTCGATCGGCGCGGTCTTCAACGAGACCAACAAGCCCGTCGACTGCGGCGAGAACCTGACCACCAAGCTGATGGTCTGCGGCGACTTCCCGATCTACCTCAACAACAGCGGGGCGCCCAACGGCTGGAGCAACATCGGGAAGATCGCGCTGCGGCTGCCCGACTCGCAGAACGCGGCCGACCTGGTGAACATCGGCGGCGCGCTGCCGTCGCCGGACGAGGCCAAGCAGGAGCTGGAGCTGCCCGCCGACCTCGCCGACCAGCTCAAGAACGCGATCCTGGACTTCGCCAACTTCGGCGACGGCATCGAGGGCTACCTCGCCAAGGTCGAGGCCGCGTTCCGGCTCGCCAGCTTCGAGGGCAAGCTCCCGCTGATCGGCGACGACCTCCAGCAGGGCTCGGCGTTCATCGCCGACCTGCGCTCGGCGCTGCGCACCGAGATCTGGGACAAGCTCCCCGGCGGCGGCCGACCGGTCACCGCGACCGACTTCAAGAACTTCGTCAACGACAAGCTCGACGACGCCCTCGGCGCCGCGGGCATGTCGGTGGCCGACGTGGACGTCGACTTCTCGTGCACCGCGACGCTCAAGCCCGCCGGGCAGCCGGGCGTCACGCCGACCATCGAGCAGACCGACCCCGCGCAGGCCACCGCGACCTGGCGGTACAAGGTCGTGGCCTACCAGGGCAGCGGCGCGGGCACCGCGGGCGACACCAAGGCCAGCCCCGAGCGGTCGGTCACCGGCGCGGCGACGCTGAAGGTGGGCAAGAGCTTCAACACCGTCACCTGGCAGTCCGTGCAGTACGCCACCGGGTACAAGGTGCTGCGGCGCGGACCGGGTGACACGGAGTTCAAGCTGGTCAAGAACGTCGGCGCCCAGCTGAAGTACGTCGACGAGGGCACCGACGCGCCCACCGCGTACACCGAGGTGCAGACCGAGCCGCCGCTCGACCCGTGCCCCGGCGCGTTCATCGACGGCGTGGTGCTCGAGTTCACCGCCCAGCGCGGCATCGTCTCCGCCGACCAGGGCTGCACCAGCACCGGCGCGCCGAAGCCGTGCATCGGCGACGGCGAGAAGATCCCGCTCGACATCGGCATCCCCGGCCTCGCCATCCGGCAGGGATCGGGCAACGCCTCCGGCATCGAGTACGGCGTCGGGTTCGCCCTGCACTTCAGGATGGGGTTGAACAAGCAGAACGGGTTCTTCATCAACACCCACGACGCGTGGGGCCCGGAGAACAAGCCGCGGCCCGAGCTGCAGGTGGGCCTCGGGTTCAGCCTGCCCGCGAAGATGACCGCCGAGCTGGCGTTCATCAAGATCGACGTGGAGAACGCCACCACGCCCGCCGCCAAGCTGTTCGCGGGCGCCTTCCAGATCGACCTGCGGTCCAAGAAGGACGAGAAGCCGTGCCTCGCGGGCGTGGCGGACGGCGCTGAGGGCCAGGCGTGCGCCGAGGACCTCAACGCCAAGCTCACCTTCGCCGACCTCGGCGGCGGCGCGCCCATCGGCGACCTGTTCGGCGTGTCCATCAAGGGCGCGGTCAAGGTCGACTGGAAGCTCAACGCCCACGTCGACTCGGCGTTCCCGGGCGTGCGCGCCCGGTTCCAGATGGACTGGTCGTTCGACAACAAGGACCCGAAGTTCGCTGGAGCGCCGAACATCGCGTTCACCGAGGTCGGGATCAGCGCGGGCTCGTTCTTCGAGGGCCTGCTCGCCGACGTGGTCAAGGAGATGAAGCGGGTCACCGGCCCGCTCCAGCCGGTGGTCGACACGCTCTACGCGCCGATCCCGGTGCTGTCGGACCTGAGCCGGATGGCGGGTGGTGACGACGTCTCCCTGGTGACGCTGGCCAAGGCGTTCAACACCCTGGCCGGGCTGCCGTCGCTGGACTTCGTCGACACGATCAAGGCGGTCATCGAGTTCATCAACCGCCTGCCCTCGTGCGTGCCACCGGCCGACTGCTTCATCCCGATCGGCTCGTTCGAGCTGGACGGCGGGAAGGCGCTCGCCACCAGCAACTCGCCCACCACGGCCGACAAGATGTACAAGGCCGTGAAGGACACCGGCGGCGGCGTGCTCGACGAGGCCGACGGCGCGGTCATCAAGGGCGCCATGAACGACAAGAACCAGACCAAGGACGGCGGCGGCGTCAAGCAGGCCGTGTTCGGGTCCGGCGGCAGCGAGGGCGACGCGGAGAAGTCCGGCTTCAAGTTCCCGATCCTGGACAACCCGGCGTCGGCGTTCAACCTGCTGATGGGCGGCGACGTCACCCTGGTCGAGTTCGACTCCGGCCCGCTGACCCTCGGGTTCAGCTGGCGGCAGGCGTTCGGCCCGGTCTACGCCCCGCCGCCGGTGTTCGTCACGCTCGCGGGCTCGGCGTCGGTGACGCTGCGCGTGCGCGCCGGGCTGGACACCTACGGCATCCGCAAGGCCGTCGAGGCGGCCCAGAACGGGCAGGACATCGACGGGCTCGACGTCCTCGACGGGCTGTTCTTCAAGACCGTCGACGACGCGGGCAAGCCGGTCCCGGTCGTGCAGCTCACCGGCGAGATCGCCGCGGGGCCGCGGTCAGCGCCGTGATCATCACCGTGGGCATCGAGGGTGGCCTGCGGCTGACGATCGGCTTCTACTGGAACGACCCGAACGACGACGGCAAGTTCCGCGTCAGCGAGTTCCTGCACGCGGCGCTGCAGAACCCGCTCTGCCTGTTCACGACCAGCGGACGGCTGTCGCTGTTCCTGCGCGTGTACATCACGATCGGCATCGGCATCTTCTCGGTGTCGTTCAGCTTCACCCTGGCCGACGTGACCCTGCTCGACTTCTCGATCCAACCCGACTGCTCGCCACCACCGCCGAAGCTCGGCGGCACGATAGGCGACACGCTGGTCGTGTACGCCGGGAAGTTCGGCGGCAAGACCTTCCGCGGTGACGCGTGGGGCAACGAGAACGCCGAGAAGGACATCGTCAAGGTGATCTCGCTGCACTACGCGCAGCGTCCGGGCGACGAGAAGGGCCTCAACGGCGACTTCGACGGGTTCGCCGTGGAGATGCTCGGCGAGCGGCGCGAGTACCTGGACAGCAACCTCAAGCGCGTCGTCGTCGACGGCGGCGGCACCTACACCAAGCCGATGGTCGTCACCTTCATCGGCGACGGGAAGAAGGAGACCGGCGCCACCGCCGGCGAGGACCCGAGCGTGTTCGACAAGGACGCGTTCGTCATCGGCGGCAGCGCGCCGGACGTCATCACCACCGGACGCGGTCTGTCCTACGTGGACGGGCGCGGCGGCGACGACCGGATCGTCACCGGCGACCTCGGCGGCGCGGGCTCCAAGGCGTGGGTCGCGGGCGGCGGCGAGGCCGACACCATCTCCGTCGGCAACGGCGACGACCGGGTCGCGGGCGACGCCTCGCTCGGCTCCGACACGCGCTCGGAGACCGTCACGCACAACAAGCAGGACGGCGCGGACTCCAAGGACGGCGTCAAGACGAAGTCGCTGACCGGCATCTTCGACTGGACCAAGCCGAAGGACCCGGCCGCGCTCGCCGACACCCAGACCGGCGGCGGCGACACCATCGGCGTCGGCCTCGGCGAGAACCGGGTGCTCGGCAACGGCGGCCGCGACACCATCGGCGTCGCCTCCGACGCGCCCGCGGGCGGGCCGAAGGCGAAGGCGAACGTGCTCATCGGCGGCCACGGCGCGGACAAGATCACCGGCGGGTCGAACTCCGACACCGTCTACACCGGTGTCGAGGACCCGCTGCCGGTCGACGGGAAGCTCCCCGACGCCTTCGACACCGACGGCGCCGCGGACACCGACTCCGGCGAGAACGCGCCGCTGCCCAACATCGTCGACACCGGCACCGGCTCCGACCAGGTGTTCGGCGGCCAGCTCGTGGACGTCGTGGCCAGCAAGTCCCGCACGACCGAGAAGGCGGTCCTGCGCGGCGGCGCGAAGAACGACGTCATGATGGGCGGCTACGGCACCGACGAGGTGTACGGCGGCCCGGGCGACGACTGGGTGCTGGCCGAGCCGGTCGAGCAGATCTCCGGCGAGCTCGGCCCGGACGGCGGGTTCGGCCCGCGGCGCACCTTCACCAAGCTGGCGCTGCCCGCGAACACCGCGCCCAGCGCGAAGCTGCTGGTCGGCGGCCTCGGCAACGACCACGTCATCGGCGGCGACGGACCGGCGACGATCTTCGGCGACAAGCGGATCGACGCCGAGAAGTGCAAGCCGGGCAACCCCGTCACCTCGACCCCGGTCGGGGAGAGCACCAAGGGCGGTCCCACCGAGGACGGCAACGACCGCATCTCCGGCGGCGCGGGCGTCGACACGGTGTCCGCGGGCGGGGCGAACGACGTGGCCGACCTGTTCGGTCAGAACGACCTCGGCTGCGGCCAGGAGGGCAACGACATCCTCCGCGGCGGCCCGGACAGCGACCACGTCTGGGGCGGGTCCGGTGTGGACACCCTCCACGGCGACAGCGGCGTCGACTTCGCCTTCGGCAACGACGGCAACGACTTCGCGTACGGCGGCACCGAGAACGACGTCATCGAGGGCAACAACGGCTCCGACTGGGCGACCGGCGGCGCGGGCGACGACCTCGTGTACGGCGGCACCCGAGCCGCGGGCAGCACCGACACCGGCGGCGACACCCTCTACGGCGACACCGGGATCGACCGGCTCATCGGCGACAACGGGACGGTCGACGACCCGACCAGCGGCGCCGACGCCCCGGCGATCCCGTTCGACCTCGACGGGCTGACCGAGACCGCGGGCAGCGGCGACGTCATCCACGGCGGCGCCGACAACGACACCGCGTACGGCGGCCTCGGCAAGGACAAGGTCAACGGCAACGACCACAACGACCACCTGGAAGGCAACAACGACGCCGACGTCGTCCACGGCGACGCGGGCGAGGACCACGTGGTCGGCGGCTCGTTCCAGGCGGCGTCCGCGGGCGTCGGCAGGCCGGACACCGGCGACCAGCTCTTCGGCGACGCCGGTCCCGACCTGATGGCCGGTGACAACGCGGTGCTGTCGGTCGTCGCCGACCCGGCGGCCACCGCCCCGGTGACCCGCATGCGCGGGTTCGGCACCGGGCACGCGTTCACCCTGCTCGACCTCGGCCTCGCGCCGGCGGCCGGGACCTCCGGGGCGGACGAGATGTTCGGCGGCACCGAGCAGGACGTCATGCTCGGCCAGGGCGGCGTCGACCGGATGAAGGGCAACGAGGCCGACGACTACGCCGAAGGCGGCCAGGGCGTCGACTGGGTCGAGGGCAACCACGGCTCCGACGACCTCGTCGGCGGCAACAGCGTGCCGCTGTCCGGCACCGGCGACGCCACCTCCGGCCAGCCCGACGCCGCGGACGAGCTGCACGGCGGCCCCGGCGACGACGTGGCCATCGGCGACAACGGCGTCGTGCTGCGGCCCGAGCCGGGCCAGGTCCCGACCAGGGCGACGGTGCGGCTCGCGACCTCCGGCGGCAACCCGGTGGCAGGCCGCGTCGTCACCCGCTACGACCTGCGCAACGGCGCGGGCGACGCGGGCCTGCGGGTGGCCCCGGCCGCCGACCGCTTCGGCGCCGACCGGATCTCCGGCGGCTCCGGCGTGGACGTGCTGTGGGGCCAGGACGGCGGCGACTACGTCTCCGGCGGCGGGCAGGCCGACTACCTGGAGGGCAACGGCGGTTCCGACGTGCTGCGCGGCGACCTCGCGCTGGACGTCGAGGCGCCGGAGACCACCGTGGTCCCGCTGCCCGACCCGAACTGGCCGGGCGCGCCCAGCCCGATCGGCGACCTGGACGGCACCGACACCGTGGCCGGGCAGGACGACATGATCGGCGGCAGCGCGATCCCGGGCTTCCGGGACAGCGGCGACAGCATGCAGGGCGACGGCGCCGACGACGTCCAGCTCGGCGACAACGGCTCGCTCATGCGGACGCTCCTCGGCACGGCCGGGTCGATGACCGAGCAGGTCTACGCCCAGCGGTACCCGACCGGTGCGGTGCCCGCGTCGGCGACGGTGTCCCGCACGCACGACCCGGACCTGCCCGGCCCGTCCACCCGGTTCTGCACGGCGGCGCTGACCACCTGCGAACCGACCGGCGCCTTCGGCGGCGACGCCATGTACGGCGGCGGTGGCGACGACGGCATGTGGGGCCAGGACGGCGACGACACCATGCGCGGTGGCGATGACGACGACGACATGTACGGCGAACTCGGCGGCGACGTGATGTTCGGCGAGAACGGCGAGGACGCGATGCTCGGCGACCGCGGCGGCGTGGTCAACGAGTTCCTCAACGCCGACGACGTGGCGGCGAAGGGCTTCACGGTGACGATGAACAGCGTCCCGCAGGAGACCTACACCGGGTTCGAGGCGGGCGCCTACGACCGCCGCGTCGACCTGCGCCACGACGTCGACGGCGACGCGTTCATCGGCGGCCCGACCGCCCCGGCGGCGCCGCACGACGGCATCGCGGTCGGCGGCGACGACCGGATGCGCGGCGGTCCGGGTGCGGACAACATGCACGCGGGCTTCGGCGACGACCTCGTCAACGGCGACAGCGGCGGCGACGACGTCTTCGGCGCCGACGGGGCCGACGTCCTGTGGGGCGGCAAGGGCTGCGACCCGGTCCTCGACGCGACCACCCCGGACTGCCAGGTCGGCGGCGTGTTCAACCCGGACGCTCGGGGCGACCGCGACCGCTTCATCGACCACGTCTTCGGCGGCACCGGCGGCACGTCGGCGGCCTCGCAGTCGGGCGCGCTCGGGTCGGACGTCATCGACTTCAACCCGCGCGGCAGCTACCCCGGCAACTGCACGGCGAGCGTGTGGCCGCAGACGCTGGGCAGCGGCACCATCGACCCGTGCCGGTGGTTCGAGATGACCGAGAAGACCAACGACGACCCGCAGAACCCGACCACCCTGGCCGACAACCAGCACCACCAGGGCACCGACTGGCACTACGGCGGTTGGGACCGAGATGTGCTGCAGGGTGACGTCGCGGGCAACGGCCCCAACCCCGGCGACCGCCTGATCGACTGGGTCGGCGCCTACAACCTCTACACCCACTGCAACCCCGCGTACGGCGGCTACAACGACATCCGCCAATTCAGCCCCGACATGCAGACCTTCCTCACCAGACTGGTCTGGGGCACGGGCGCGGGCCAAACCGCCGCGGACGCCACGACAGCCGGAACCTCCGCGTTCCGCGAACTGGCCCTGGTGTACTCGGCCGACAACAAGGACCACGGCAACGGTAAGGCGTACCCGACAACGCCCGGCCACTTCGACGACCCCGTGTCCTGCTCGGACTGACCGATAGGTAACGCCCAGGGGCGGTCCGCCATCAGGCGGGCCGCCCCTGGTTCGTCCACACGATCCAGGCGCACCCCGCGAGTGCGATCCCAGCCGCCGCGGCGAACGCCCAGGGGATGCCCGCGCTGCCCGCCACGAGCCCGAGCAGGATCGGGCCGCCACCCAAACCCAGATCGATGAACGCGCTCGCCGTCCCCGACGCCGCGCCGCGCTGTTCTGGGCTCGCGGTGGCGAAGACCGCGGAGAAGAACGCCGGGGTGCTCAGCGAGACGCCGAGTGCCAGGAGGACGGTGCCCGTGAGCAGGCCCACCGGGGCGCCGACGAAAGCCGCAACCCCCAGCCCCGCGCCGATCACCGCCAGTGCCGTCGCGCCGAGCGGGAGGGACGGGACGCGGTCGGGGACTTTGGCCAGCGCGATGCGGCTCACCACCACGACGGCGCCGTAGAGGAACAGCGGGAGGCTGGCGTCGCGCAGGCCCACTTCCTCCGCCCGCAGGGCCGCGAACGCGAGGAAGCCGCCGATCGCGGCGAGGGAGGCGAAGAAGCCGATGCTCGGCGCGATCGCGGCCCGGTGCACCAAGCGGACGGGGCCTGCCGTGCGCGGTCCCGTCCGCGTCTCGCCGAGCAGGAGGGACAGGACGGCCCCGCCCGCGGCCAGCGCGGCGGCCCCGAGCCACGCCGCCGCGAAGTCGGCCCGCTCGACCAACCACTCGCCCAGGGGTGGGCCGAAGGCGAGGCCGAGGTACAGGCCCAGCGAGTTGTAGCTGAGCGCTTCCCCCATCCGCGACGGCGCGGCGAGGTCCGCCAGCGCGGCGAACCCGGCGACGAAGAACGCCGCCTCCGCCACGCCCAGCAGCAGCCGCAGCAGCACGACCGCCACCAGGGAGTCGGCCAGCGCGGTCAGGCCCATCCCGACCGCGCACAGCGCCGCCCCCGCCACCAGCAGCGGCGCCCGGCCCCACCGGTCCGCCAGCACCCCGGCGAACGGGCGCAGCACGAGCGCCGACACCGCGAACGCCCCGAACGCCAGGCCCGCGGCGGCCTCGCCCGCGCCGAGCGGGCCGGTGACGTACAGGGGAGGGCGTAGACGGCCACCCCGGTCGCGGTGAAGTAGGCGAGGTCCGCCGCGGTGAGCAGCACGAACCCGCGCGTGAAGAGCCGCTCGCTCATCCGCCCAGGGTGGGCCGTCCGGCGCGGTGGCGCTACTCCGTGTCGCCCGGGTCGCCGAGGGCGAGCTTGCCCGCGTAGTGGAGCGTCGTCTCCGGGGGCAGCGGGTGGAAGCGGCTGGCGCGGACGTCGCGGTAGGCGCGCTCCAGCGGGGAGCGGGCGAAGAACGCGCGGCCGCCCGTGACGTCCATGGCCAGGTCGACCACCTCCGACGCCGCCGTGATGACGTGGCGCTTCGCCAGCATCACCGTCGACAGGACGTCGGCCGATGCCGTGTAGTCCTCGCCGAGGTCGTCCAACGCCCCCAGGAGCGACCACCAGGCCGTCCGCAGGTGGGAGTCCATCAAGCCCACCTGGCGCTGCACCCGCCCCAACGCCGACAACGGCGCCGACCCGCGCGTGCCCGCCGAAGCCGCACCCACCGCGAGGTCGCGGGCCGCCGCGGCGATCCCGAAGTACGTCGCCGCCACCACGGGCGCGAAGTGGACGGCCGCGGTGAACAGCGGCGCCCCGAACTCGCCGAACGCGCGCCGACCCGCGATCGACGCCGCCGGGACGAAGACGTCCTCGAACACCACGTCGTTGCTGACCGTGCCGCGCATCCCCAGCGTGTCCCACGTCTGCTCGACCCGGACGCCCGGCGCGGACAGCGGCACCGAGAAGTGCAGCACCTCCGTCTCGCCGAGCACCGCGCTCGTCGCGATGACGGTCGCCACCGGCGCCTGGCTGCAGAACGCCTTGCGACCGCTGACCCGGTACCCCTCCCCGTCGGGCACCGCGACCGTCGTCGGCCACAGCCAGTCCGAGCCGCCGCTGGTCGCGATGACGACCCCCTCGCCCGCGACCTTGCGGAGCACGGTCTCCGCGTCCGGGGCGCCCTTGCGGCGCCGGTAGCCCTGCGCGAGCACCAGGTACTGGTGCATCGCCACCGCCAGCCCCGCGGCGGCGTCGTGGCGGGCGAGTTCGGCCTGCGCGTAGCAGACCTGGCGGATCGACGCGCCCAGGCCGCCGCAGTCCGCCGGGACCGCCAGCGCGAGGTACCCCTCCGCGCGCATCGCCGCGTACGCCTCGCTGACGAACGTCGCCTCCCGGTCGTGCTCGCGCGCATGGGACTCGGCGACGGCGCCGATGCGGGCGGCCAGGTCGACGAACGCGTCGTCGCCGGGCCGGGCGGGGCGCGGGTGGGTGCGGGCGACGCGGTGTTCGGTGATGGTCATGGTGTGCTGCCTTTCCACGGTGGACCACTGGAACGTAGGTCGCGTGTTGGGGGGCGAGTAGTGCTAAGACAGAACCCCCGGGCGTAACGCGGAGCGCCGCCGCGCCGAACTCGCCGGTATGCGCACCTACGGCCAGTACTGCCCGATCGTCCGCGCCGTCGAGCTGCTCGGGGACCGCTGGACGCTGCTCATCGTGCGCGACATGCTCACCGGGGCGACCCGGTTCAACGAGCTGGCGCGCGGCCTGCCCGGCCTCTCCCGGCCGCTGCTGTCGCGGCGGCTGCGGCAGCTCGGCAAGGCGGGCGTCCTCACCCGCGACGGCGGCGGCTACCACCTCACCCGCGCGGGCCAGGACCTCAAGCCGCTGGTGTTCGGCCTGGCCGACTGGGGCGCCCGGCACGCCTTCGGCGACCCGCGGCCCGACGAGCTCGACCCCGAGGTCCTGCTGTGGTGGATGCACCGCCGCATCGACACCGACGAGCTGGCGGGCCGCGCCGTCCTCCAGGTCGACATCACCGACCGGCCCAAGAAGTACTGGCTGGTGATGGAGCCGACCGGCGTGTCGCTGTGCTTCACCGACCCCGGCTTCGACGTCGACGCCGTCCTCACCGCCGACATCGCCACGCTCTACCGGGCGTGGGAGGGCGAGATCGACCTGCTCGGCGCGATGCACGACGGCCGCGTCACGCTGACCGGCACGGCGTGGCTGGTGCGCGCGCTGCCGAGGTGGCTGCTGCTGAGCCCGATCGCGCCGAACGTCCGCGCCGTGCGGGCCTGACTCAGCGGGCGTGCAGCTCCTCCATCCACTGCCGCACGGTCCGCGCGGTGGGGTGCAGCGCGAGCGTCGGCGCGCGGGACACGTCGGTCGGGTTCTCCCGCAGCCACCGCCACATCCTCGCGAGGTCGCGGCTGGCGACGCGCTCGAACAGCCACGTCGGCATGGGGAAGCGGCGCGGAGCCGAGCCGGTCACCTCCCGCCACAGCTCGCGGCACTCGCGGATGGAGCGCACGTCGGCGACCAGCGCGATGTCCTCGCCGATGTGCAGTTCGGGCGTGGCGAACACGCGGGCCGCGATGGCGCCGAGGTCGTCGACGCCGATCCACACGACCGGCCGGTCCTCGCCCATCAGCCGCGGCATGACCGACCACACCGCGACGGGCGGGAAGAACCGCTTGTCGCTCATCAGCTCCATGAACGCCATCGGCCGCAGCACGGTGAACGGGACGCCGACCTTCTCGATGTGCGCTTTGACCACTTCCTTGCAGTCCCACGACTCGACGCCCGTGTCGCCCCGCCCGACGCCCGCCGAGCCGTACACGAGGTGGTCGACGCCCGACTTGGCCGCCGCGTCCGCGACCGCCTTGCCCTGCGCCACTTCCGCGTCCATCCCGTACTCGACGCCGTTCTGGACGCTGTAGACACCGTGCGCCCCCGCGAACGCGGAGAGCAACGAGTCCACGTCGCCCATGTCCGCGCGCACGACCTCCGCGCCCCGCCCCGCCAACGCCTGCGCGGCGCGCGACGCGGGGTCGCGCGTGAGGGCGCGGACCCGCCACCCGCCCGCGAGCAGGTGCCGGGCGACCGCGCCGCCCTGCCGCCCGGTCGCGCCGGTCACCGCGATGAGCCGTTCGTCCACGTCCACCACCCTGAGTAGTGAGTGGACGGTACGCCGCGAGCGACCGGCGCGACAGGGTCTTCAGTGCCGGTGCGTGTAGTCCGGCTGCGCAGGGTCCCCGGGGTGCTCGAACCCGACCGCGGCCCGCACCTGCCCCGCCCGCTCCCGGTCCAGCCAGCGCGCGAACTCCCGCGCCCGCGCGCCGAGCCGCGACCGCGCCCGCGGGTCGTCGCCGTCCCGCTCCTCGACCCCGTCGACCCGCGCCCGCAGCCACCGCCCGCCGTGCTCGACGGTGACCTCCCCGTCGGCGGGGGCGTCCCGGAGGGCGCGGGCGAGGGGCCCGGGGAGGTCGTCGAGGGTGCTCCACCCGATCGGCCGCAGCCCGCGCTCGCACACCAGCGCCCTCGTCGCGGCACTGGCCATGCTCACCCGCCACCACCGCCGCCGCAGCCCGGGCGCGTCGCCCGGGGTCCCGGGGACGACGGCGTCGAACACCGCCCCCACCGCCCCGCACGCCTGCCACGCCGCCGCCGCGATCGACCCGACCTGCACGGCCACCAGCGGCGGCAGCGGGACGGGCTCGTCGGCGGGCAGCCCCCGCAGCCGGGCTTCCCGGAGGCAGACGGCCTCGGTGAACAGGACGTGCGCCACCCACCGCACCAGTTGCCGGTCCTCGCTGGTGCCTGGCGCGGGCAGCGCGCACGCGCGGGGACCGGCCCGCATCGCACGGACCCGCTCGTCGAGCAGGGTGCGGGGCAGGGGCTCGCCCGCGACCCACCCGATCACGGTGGCCGAGCGCTGGGCCGCGGCGGCCGACTCCTTGGCGGACGGGTGGTGATGGTGGTGGGTCGACGGCGTCATCCGGTCACCACCAGCGGGATCGCGGGGCCGTACTGGACGCGGCCGAACCACATCAGCTTGACCATCACCCACCACTCGCCCGGATCCGCGTCGGCGGGGACGTCCACAGCGAACTCGATGGTCGCCGTCGCGCCGGGGTCGACGCGGAAGCCGCGCGTGTACGGGTGGACGAAGCGCCAGGTGCCCCACGGGCTCACCGGCATGGCCTCGCCCTCGACCGGGTCTGCCGCGGTGCTGGTCACCGCGATCGACACGGTCGTCCGGGTGCCGGGGGCGGCCTCGACGCGCGCGCTCCCGCCGGTGATGTCCAGGCCCGTCGAGCGAGCGGTGTCCGCCGTGGTGCCCTGGATCTGGAGTTCGTGCGCGATCTCCTCGCCGGGCGGCGGGGGCAGGAACCCGGGGAGACCACGGTGATGACGTCCTCCACCACGTCCCCCCGACGCGGAGCTGGACCCGGGCGAAGCGCGGGCCCGCGCCCGGCTCCCCGGTCAGCGTGACCGGGAAACTGGCGTGGCCGCCGGGCTCCAGGAACACCGGGCGCTCGGACGGCGACGCCTCCCAGCCCGCAGGCGCGATGACCGTCAGCTCGCCCTCGAACGCCTCCACCGCGTGGCTCGCCACGGTCACCGCGACCGTGCCCGGTCCGGTGAGGACGGTCGGCGACGCGGTGACGCTCACCGGGAGGAAGCCCAGGGGAGCGGGACCGCGGTTGTGCAGCCAGTACCGCGCGTACACCGGCTGCGCGGGCTCCGCCGTCACGCCCAACACCGCACCCGGCCCGACGTCCACCGACGGCCGACCGACCACGGTCGCGATCTCCGCCCCGTCCAGCGGGACCGACAGCACGCCGTCGCCCAGCACGGACGCCCGGACCTCCGACTCCAGCAGGTCCGACCGGTGGCCACCCGACCACCCGAACGGCGACGACACCGTCGCGGTCGTCGGCAGGCCGGTCGTCTCCACCAGGCGCAGGGTCACACCGGGACCGTGGGTGCTGGCCCCCGTCGCGCTCGGGTTGCCTTCCGGCTTCACCGCCAGCACCTGGACCTGGCGCTCCGGGGACACCGCGAGCAGGGCGTGCCGGGCGGGCAGGTCGCCGTCGTGGGCGTCGACCGGCCGGGCCAGCAGCGGGCTGGAGAACCCGTGCCCGCGGGCCACCAGGTCCGCCGCCCGCCAGTCGCCGGTGCCGCTGACCAGGGCGTAGTCGAAGTCGTGGGTCCAGTGCTGCCACTGGAACGGCGACCCGTCCGGGGCGCGGCGCAGCGGCGGGTCCAGCCAGATGCCCGACGGCCACCCGCTGCACGAGCGCATCAGGGACAGGTGCAGCGCGCCCGCCGGGTCGACCGCGAAGCCCGGCATGCCCGCGCTGAGCAGGCCGACGGTCCGGTTGTCGGCGAGCACGGTCGCGCCCGCGTCCGCGGTGACCGCCTCCGCGCGGGTGCGGGTGGCGAACTCGGCGGCCAGGGCGGCGATCTCCGAGGCCAGCGCCGCCGGGTCGGCGCCCGCCACCACCAGGGCGGGCAGGGCGCGGACGTCGCGCAGGTCGGCGTTGGCGATCCACGCCCGCTCGACCGGCGTCTCCGCGGGCACGAACAGCCGGGCCGCGCCGCGCTCGTCCAGCAGCCGCTTCAGCTCGTCGCGGTGCGCGGGACCGGCGCGGTCGAGCAGGTCGGCGGCCAGCGGGTTGACGTCGGGGCCGCCGAGCACGATCCGCACGTCCGGCAGGTTCGAGTCGACGTGCAGCCACCCGTACCGCGCGCCCTCCGCGGTCGCCGTCGTCGCGGTGACGCCCACCCGGGCCAGCGCGACCACCAGGTCCCTGGCGTACGGGGCGGCGTCGGCCAGCTCCGGCACCACCACCTCGGCGACCGCGAGCGCCGCCCGGCCCAGCTCCGCTCCCGCGGGCGTGCGCAGCTCAAGGCACGCGGTCGTGCTCACGCCGAAGAACGTGTTCGCCGGGTTGTCCAGCGTCCACGGGGCCTCCGCCGAGTCGGACTCCGGCAGCGCGAACCCGCGCGCGATCACCGCGCCGCCGACCTCGCTGACCGGGCGCGCTCCCGGCACGTCGACCGGGAACTTCACCCGCAGCAGCTTGTCCTTGCCGGTGTGCTCCAGCACCCGCGTGCGCAGGTCGATCCGGTCGAGCCCGTGCCAGAGCGTCGTGCGCTGCTCGTACGGCACGTCGCCGACGCGGCCGGTGACGACCAGGCGGCTGCCCGCCGGGCTGCGCTCGACCCGCACCGTGCCCGGCAGGTCGGCGGAGCTGACCACCGCGCCGGTCGGCACCAGGTGCCACGGCCCCTCGCCGAACTGCGGGTGCTGCGGGTACTCGTCGTAGAGCCGCAGCTCGTTGCCGACCTGGCCCGCCCGCAGCAGCTCCCGACCGGTCCGCACCTCGCGGATGCCCGACAGCGCGCCGCCGCGCGCCGGGTCCGCGGTCACCGCGTAGTGCTCGTTCGCCACCTCGACGCCGTCCGCGGGCGCCCAGCGCGGCAGGTCCGGCCCGGGCAGGAGCCGCCACGTCCGCCAGCCCATCCCCGGCACGTCAGCCGCGACGAACGCGAGCACCGCCGACCCGCCCGCCTCCGCCTCCACGACGAACGGCGTCTCCGCGCCGGTGTCGTCCACCAGGCGCAGGCCCCCGTCCGCGGGCACGGTCACCCGGACCAGGTCGGTGCGGGCGAACGCCAGCGTGTTGACCACCACGACCGCCCGGCCCTCGCCGCGCGTGTCGACCCGGCCCAGGATCGCGGTGAGCGCCCGGTCGCGGACGTCGGCGGCCAGGTCGTGCGCCTCGCGCCACCCGGTGACCAGGTCGATGTACACCTGGTCGGACTCCGAGCCGGTGATCGCGTCGTGGTGGGCGCCGTAGGCGAGCTGCCGCCACACCTTGTCCAGCGCCGCCTCTGGGTAGCCGCCCAGGCCGAGCAGGCCCGCGAACGCGGCCAGCTTCTCCGCGTCGGTCGCCGCGACCTCCGCCGCCCGCTGCGCCTGCTTGGTGTCGATGTACGAGACGTCCTTGCCGGTGTAGACCGGGTTCATGTCGCGGGTCTGCGGGCTCGGCGCGACCCCGCGCTCCGCCAGCTCGCCGGCGACCGCGGCGAAGAAGTCCTTGGGCGTGGCGCACACGAACTTCGGCCACGCGTAGCGGCGCGCCCAGTCCCGGTGGATCTCGGTGACCCACTTGTTCGGCGGCGTGTAGTCGGTGCCCACCGGCAGCAGGGTGTTGCGGGTCGCCGCCGCGGGCTTGAGGCCGCGGAACAGGTCGTAGACCTTCTCCTCGGCCTCCTCCAACGTCGCCGACGAGTCCATCCACCAGCCCGCCGAGTAGTGGTTGGGCATGTAGTGGGTGACGACGCCGCGGCCCGACGGGGAGATCCACTCGAACTCCGCGGGGAACTGCATGTTGCGCGCGTCCCCGCCCTTCTCGTCGAACTTCGTCAGCATCGGCCCCCACTGGTGGAAGGGGCCGCGCGCCGACGTGCTCGACAGCCCGGCCTCGGCGACCAGGCCGGGGAACTGCGGGTCGTGGCCGAACACGTCGAGCTGCCACGCCGTCCTCGGGTCCGCGCCCATGATCGTCTTCTGGTAGCCGACGCCGTAAACGAGGTTGCGGATGGTCGTCTCCGCGCCGGTCAGGTTGGTGTTGGGCTCGTTGTACGTGCCGCCCATGATCTCCACGCGCCCGGCGGCGACCAGCTCGCGCAGCACCGACCGGTACTCGGGGAACACGTCCCAGAACGGCTTGAGGTAGTCGACCTCGGCCAGCACGAACGCGTAGTCCGGGTCCGACAGCGCCATGTCCAGGTGCGCGCGGACCAGCATGAAGGCGTTGTGCTCCCACACCGGCCGGGTGGTGCCGTCGTTGCCCGCCAGCTCCCACGTCTCGGTGTACGCCGCCTGGGTGTTCCACCAGACGGGGTCGTAGTGGAAGTGGGACACCAGGAACATCCGCCACCCGGTCTCCTCGACCACCACCAGGCCCTCGGCCTCCGCGTCGCCCGCCCGGGCCAGCACCGGGACCTCCGTCCCGACGGGCGAGGCGGTGGCCACCGGGACCTCGACCACCACCTCGCCCGCGCCCGCGGGGCCTCGGCCGCGCCGTCGAGGCCGCGGCCGGACACCACCACCGGCAGCGCGGCGGACCCGTCGCCCCGGTCGACGCGCACGCGCACCACTTGGCGGGGGCGCTCCTCCGGGCCGACGAACAGGTCGGTGGACTCGACCGACAAGATCCGCACTGGCACTGCCGTCTCCTCACTCGGGACTAGGCGTAGATCTCGAACTCGTAGATGCGGGCCGCCGGGTCGCCGTTCTGCGTGGGCGTGGTGATGACCAGGCGGAGGTACCGGGCGCTGACCGGGGTGAAGGTGTGGGTGCTCTCGCTCGCGGTGTTGGCCGTGGCGCTCGCCCGCGTCGTCCACGACGTGCCGTCCGTCGAAGTCTGCACGGAGAACGCCCGGGTGTTCCAGGCCGTCGACTCCCCGCCCGCGCCCGCGTGCTTGACCACGACGCGGCTGACGCTGACCGCCGAACCGAGGTCCACCCGCAGGGTCTTCGACGACGCGAGCGTGCAGAACTTGTCGCTGTTGCCGCCGGAAACGCTGCCGTTGACCGCCTTGGCCGGTCCTTCCGCGCTGTTGCACGCGGTGGAGCCGGTCGCGGGCTTGTTGAGCGCCAGGTTGACCGGGCCGGACGTGCCGGTCTGGTAGGAGGTGATCAGCTTGGCCCACTCCCACGGCCGCGCCTTGCCGCCCGGCTGGGACACGAAGTACTCCCAGCCCGCCACGCCGCCGAACGACGGGTACTTGCGCACCAGCGCCTCGACCGTGCTCTTGAGCGTCGTGGTGACGTCGACGTAGCCCGAGCACATCGAGGGGTCGGTCACCGAACTCGCCACGACCTTGTCCGCGGGGATGAGGCCGCGGGCGATGATCGCGTCGTAGTTCGAGGTGTTCGCCAGCGACCCCCACCCGCAGTAGAACTGGGCGTTGAAGAAGTCGATGGCGGAGCCGCGCTCGCGGTAGAGCTGCTCGTAGTCGAAGCCCGACAGGTTGCCGCCGCCGCGCAGGGCCGAGGCGACGGGCGCCATCGAGATGACGAAGTCCGGGCCGAAGTCGGCGCGCAGCGCGTCGATGACCCGCTTGATGCCCGCCAGCGACATCTGCTCCTCGACGTCGAGGTCGACACCGTCGAGGCGGTAGGTGGTGATGACGTTCCGCAGGCGCGGGTAGTAGGTGTCGAACTCGGTGTCCAGGCGCTGGAAGGTGCCCTGCGCGGCGCCGCCGACCATCACCGAGACGTTCACCCCGGCCGCCTGCATGGCGGCGAGGTCCGACCACATCCGCGTGTAGCGGGTGTCCGACGGCGGGTGGTCGTTGAGGTGCACCGTGCCGTCGCCGTTGAGGTGCAGGGCGGCGACGAGCACGTCGGTGACGCCGGTGGCGTTGTCCAGCAGGGGTTTGGGGGAGACGTACACGCCGTTGTCCACCTGGGTCTGGTAGTAGACGACGGTGCGCTTGGACTCGGCGGCCGGTTCCGCGGCCGCCGCGCCCGGCAGCGCCGCCGCGAGGGCGACGGCGCCGACCAGCAGGGAGATCGATCGCACGGGGGACTCCGTTTCAGGTTCGCTGCTGCCTGGCTAACCCTTGATTGCTCCTTCCTCGACGCCCTTGAAGAAGAACCTCTGCAAGGACGCGAAGACCACGACGATCGGGATGAACGCGATCATGGTGCCCGCGGCGATCACCCGCGGGTTCGCGCTGAACGCGTTGTTGAGGTACTGGAGACCGACGGTCAGGGTGTAGTTCTCGGGGTCGTTGAGCACGATCAGCGGCCACAGGAAGTCGTCCCACGCGCCGATGAACGCGAAGATGACCACGACGCTGAGCATCCCCGGGCACTCGGCAGTCCGATGTGGACCAGACGCCGCCAGGCGTTGGCGCCGTCGACGATCGCGGCTTCCTCCACCTCGCGCGGGACGGCCTGGAACGCCGCGCGCATCAGCAGCACGTTCAGCATGCCGATCGCGCCGGGCACGGCGACCCCGGCCAGGGTGTCGGCCAGGCCGAACTCCCGCACGGTCACGTACTGGGAGATGATGGTGACCTCGCCGGGCAGCAGCAGGCTCGCCAGGATGAGGCCGAGCACCAGCTTCCCGCCGCGGAAGTCGAGCTTGGCCAGCGCGTAGCCCGCCAGCGTCGCGCCGAGCGCGTTCCCGGCCACGACCAGGGCGGCGACGACCAGCGAGTTGCCGATGTACGACCACACCGGGATGGTCGCGGCGACCTCGGCGTAGTTGTCCAGGGTCGGGTTCTCCGGCAGGAAGCGCGGGGTCGCCGAGTAGACGTCCTCGTCCTTCCCCTTGAGCGAGGTGCTGAGCTGCCACAGGAACGGCCCGATGGTGATCACCAGGACGAGGAGCATCAGCAGGTAGCGCCCGAGTTTCTCGGCGGGGAGGTGGTGCTGAACGCCCGGCTCACGCGGTCCTCCGGTTGATGCGCAGCAGGAGCAGCATGGGGCCGATGGTGACCAGGAACAGCAGGATGCTCAGCGCCGACGCGTACCCGAGGTGCCCGCTGAACCCGCGCCCGTACATCTGGATCAGCATGACCACCGACATCGCCCGACCGCCGGGGCCGCCCGTGCCGTTGGTCAGCACGTACAGCTCGGAGAACACGCGCAGCGCCGACACCGTGATCAGCACGCTCACCAGCAGCATCGTGCCGCGGACCCCGGGGATCGTGATGGACAGGAAGCGCCGCACCGGTCCCGCGCCGTCCACCGCCGCCGCCTCGTGCAGCTCCCGGCTGACGTTGCCCAGGGCGGACAGGTAGATGACCATGTAGTACCCGAGCCCCTTCCAGACCGTCAGCAGGATCGCGCTGATGACGACCAGCCAGCGCTCGCTGAGGAAGCCGATCGGCTCGGTGATCACGCCGAGCTGGGTCGCGAGCCCGTTGACCAGGCCGCGGTCCTCCAGCAGCCACGTCCAGATCAGCGCGACGACGACCGCGGAGGCGATCACCGGCGTGTAGAACGCGGTGCGGAAGAACGTGATGCCGGGCAGGCGCTTCTCCACCAGCACCGCGAGCAGCAGCGGCAGGAACGTCAGCAGCGGCAGGCACACCAGCATGTAGACGACGCTGTTGAGCAGCGCGTCCGCGAGCTGGTCGTCGGTGAGCAGGCGCTCGAAGTTCTCGGTCCCGGTGAAGGCGCCCCCACCCAGGGGCTTGGCGTTGGTGAACGACAGCACGACGGTGTTCAGCGACGGCCACAGGTTGAACACCAGCAGCCACAGGGCCGCGGGCAGCACGAGCAGCCACGGGGTGAACCAGCGGTGGGTCCGCACAGCGCGACCTCCTGGGTGGGGACGGGAGCCGGTCAGCCCTTCAGCAGCTCGTTGCACTTCTCCACGGAGCGGTCCAGCGCCTCCTGCGAGGTGATCTCCCCGCTGATCGCCAGGGCGAACTGCTGCTTGAGGTAGGTCGTCATGGCCTCGCTGACCAGCGGCGGCTGGAGCAGGCGCGCCTCGGGCAGGGTCTGGAACGCGAGCACCTTCGCGTCCCCGGCGTTGGTGCCGTCGCTCTGGCTGAACCGCGGGTCCGACGCCGACGCGACCGTGCTCGGGAAGATGCCCGGCACCAGCTCGGCGAACTTCGCCTGGTTCTCGGCGTTGGTCACGAACCGGGCGAGCGCGATCGCCGCGGGCTTGTTCTTGCTGCCCGCCGCGACGGAGAGGCCCTGCACGTACAGCGGCGGGATGCCGAACGCCTTGGAGGGCACCATCTTCGGCGCGAGCGACGGGTTGTCGACCTTCATGGTGTTGATCGCGTTGCCGCCCGAGGTCGTCCAGGCGACCTGCTCCTTCTTGAACAGCTCGCTGTTGCCGAGGTACTTGTCGGTCAGCACGTCGCGGGGGAGCAGGCCCTCGGCGAAGGCGGCGCGGTACTTGTCCAGCACGGCCGCGGCTTCCGGGGTGTTGAAGACGAACCGGGTGCCGTCGTCGGAGAGCAGCTCGACACCCGCGTTGACGAGGTCGCCCAGCTCGGGCTTGCGGCTCATCAGGAACATCTTCCCGCCGGAGCGCTCCTTCATCACGCGCGCCTGCGCGATCAGCTCGTCGAGGTTCGCGGGCAGCTTCGCCGGGTCGAGGCCGTACTTCTCGAGCAGTTCGGAGTTCCAGTAGTAGACGTCGGTGTTGAGGTACCAGGGGTAGCCGTAGGAGCCCGGGTGGCCCGCGAACTGGTAGGCGGAGACGCCGCCCTTCACGTAGTCGGTCGCCAGCTTGTCGTCGGCGGCGGCGATGTCGAGCAGCATCCCGTTCTGCACCAAGGGGAGCGCGAAGTCCGGGGGCAGGTTCACCACGTCCGGGAGGTCGCCGGACGCGGCCTGGCTGAGGACCTTGGCGGAGTAGCCGTCGCCCGGCTGGTCGATCCACTTGACCTCGGTGCCGGGGTGTTCCTGCTCGAAGGCTTTGATCACCTCTTCGACGTAGCCGGTGAACTTCGGCTTGAGCGCCCAGGTCTGGAGGCTGACCTCGCCGGTGACCTGGCCCGAGGTGTCCGCGGGCCGCCCCGGCCTGCTCGCCGCCGCCTAATCCGCACCCGGCGAGCGCGGCCACAGCCACGCCCGCGACGACCAGATGTCCGCGCATCGCGTCTCCATTTCGGCAGGGTTTCGACTCTGGAGATAAACCGGTCTAGTTGCAGCACTATCGTGGCGTTACGATGCCGTGTCAAGGCACCGGGAGAGGGGTTGGCGCGGATGGCCCGTCCGACGATCGCGGACATCGCCGAGCGAGCGGGGGTGTCCAAGGGCGCGGTCTCGTTCGCGCTCAACGGCAGACCGGGGGTGAGCGAGGAGACCCGGGCGCGGGTGCTGCGCATCGCCGCGGAGATGAACTGGCGCCCGCACAGCGTCGCCCGCGCGCTCGGCGGCGCGCGCGCCGGGTCGGTGGGCCTGGTCCTCGCCCGGCCCGCCCGCACGCTCGGGGTGGAGCCGTTCTTCGGGCAGCTCCTGTCCGGTCTGCAGGCGCGGCTGTCGGGGGAGTCCGTCGCGCTGCAACTGCTGATCGTCGAGGACGTCGCCGCCGAGATCGAGGTCTACCGGCAGTGGAGCTCCGAGCAGCGGGTCGACGGCCTGGTCCTGGTCGACCCGCGCACGCGCGACCCCCGGATCGACGTGGTCGACGAGCTGGGCGTGCCCGCGGTCGTGGTCGGCGGACCGCGCAGGCGCGGCAACCTGTGCACCGTGTGGGCCGACGACCGCGCGGCCATGAACGTGCTGGTCGACTACCTGGCCGCCCTGGGCCACAAGCGCATCGCGCACGTCGCGGGCACCCGCGAGTTCCAGCACACCCAGCGCCGCGCCCGCGCCCTGCGCGACGCCGCCCCGCGCCTGGGCCTCACCTCCGTCGTCTCGGTGCACACCGACTTCAGCGACACCGGCGGCGCGGACGCCACCCGCAGGCTCCTCAGCGCCCGCGAGCGCCCGACGGCGGTGGTCTACGACAGCGACCTGATGGCCGTGGCGGGCCTCGGCGTCGCGATGGAGATGGGCGTCGCGGTGCCCGGCGAGCTGTCGATCACCAGCTTCGACGACTCCGCGCTGACCCGGCTCACCCACCCGGCGATCACCGCGCTCACCCGCGACACCTACGCCTTCGGCCTGCGCGCCGCCGCGGCCCTGCTCGACCTGCTCGCCGACCCCGACGGCGCCCCGCGCGACATCCAGACCGACACGCCCCGCCTGACCGTCCGCGAGAGCACCGCCCCCGCGCCGTGACTTGGCAAGCCCACTAAATCGCTTTAGCTTGAGAGGCGTGACCACACGACCCTTGCGCCTCGGCGCGAACTACGTGCCGTCCACGGGCTGGTTCTACGGCTGGCTCGACTTCGACCCCGACGCGACCCGGCGCGACCTGGCCGACCTGGCGGGCATCGGCCTCGACCACGTGCGGGTGTTCCCGATCTGGCCGTGGGTCCAGCCCAACCGCGGCCTCGTCCGGCTGCGCGCCGTCGACGACCTGCTCACGCTGATCGACATCGCCGCGGAGTTCGACCTCGGCGTCGCCGTGGACCTGCTGCAGGGCCACCTGTCGAGCTTCGACTTCCTCCCGTCGTGGGTGCTCACCTGGCACCAGCGCAGCCTGTTCACCGACGCCACCGCCCGCGCGGGCGTCGCCGACTACGCCGCCCGCCTGTCCGCCGCGGTCGCGTCCCGGTCGAACGTCTTCGCGATCACCCTGGGCAACGAGGTCAACAACCTCTGGCCGTCGAACGCCACCACCCCGGATGCCTCCCACACGTGGGCCCGCGACTTGATCGACGTGGTCCGTGCCGCCGCCCCCACGTCCTAGCCCTCCACTCCGTCTACGACGACGCCTGGTACGCCCCCGACCACCCCTTCCACCCCACCGACGCCGTCACGATCGGCGACCTCACCACCGTCCACTCCTGGGTCTTCAACGGCGTCTCCCGCCTCGACGGCCCCCTGGGCCCAGCGACCACCTCCCACGCGGACTACCTGGTCAGCCTGGCCGCGTCCACCGCCCCCGACCGCGCCGTGTGGCTCCAGGAGGTCGGCGCCCCCCGCCCCGACATCCCCGAGGAACACGCCGAGGAGTTCGTCCGCACCACCCTCGACACCGTCGCCCCCAACCCCGCCCTGTGGGGCGTCACCTGGTGGTGCTCCCACGACATCGACCGCGCCCTGCTCGACTTCCCGGCGCGCGAGTACGACCTGGGCCTGTTCACCGTCGACCACCAGCCCAAACCCGCGGCCCGCGCCCTCGCCGCGTTCGCCCGCTCCCAACCCACCCCGGTAACCGCCCCCGCCCTGGAATGCCCGGTCGACCTCCTGTCCGAACCACACCGCCGCGCCGAGGTCGCCCCCGGCAGCCCGTTCCACACGGAGTGGGTACGACGGCGCCAGGCGGGCCCGGTGGGAATCGTGTCGGGGGAGCGGGTGAGTCGAGCGGGTTGAGCCGTCAGCACTCGGTGACTCCGGTGCCCGGTGGACCTGCTGCCGGAGCCGCACCGCCGGGCGGAGGTGGCCTCGGGCAGTGCGTTCCGCGCGGAGTGGGTGCGGCGGCGCCAGGCGGGCCTGGTGGGGATCGTGCCAGGGGAGCGGGTGAGTCGGGCGAAGGTGGCCTTGACCAGTGCGTTCCGCGCGGACTGGGTGGGGCGGCGTCAGGCGGGGCCGGTAGGGATCGTGTCGGGGGGCGAGCGGGGCCGAGTCGTCAGCGCTCGGCGACCCGCCGCGGTGTCGGTCAGTGCTGGAGCACCCGATCGACTCGCTGGGGTGAACCGCGCAGGCCGCACGTTCCGCGCCGGGTGGGTGCGGCGTCAGGCGGGCGGGCTGCCGTCCCGGTGCTCGGCCGCCCCTCGCCCTCCTCGACGGCCGGGTCCAGATGGCCCCGACCGTGCGTTCCATGCGGCGTGGGCGCGCTCCGCGGCAGGCGGACGCCGGTGGGGAGCGGGTCAGTCGAGCGGGTTGAGTGCTCAGTGCTCGGTGGTGCGGCCGTGGTCGGCGAGGACCTGTTCGCGGAGGGCGTGGCGGGCGCGGGTGAGCAGGGCTGTCACGGCGGGGGTGGACATGCCGAGCAGGGACGCTGCCTCGCGGGGTTGGACGCCGTGGACGTCGACCAGCCAGAGGGCCGTGGTCCAGCGGGTGGGCAGGACGGGCTCGGCGCGGTGGTCCGTCTGGTCGGCCATGGGTTGCGCCTTTCGCCCGGGTGTGGGGTACACACTGTATCTACTACATCTATGTACCCGCTATAGCCCTTTCGCGTACGGTTGCCTGATGGACGGTCGGGCCACCCGGTGGGCGGGCCAGCGGGAACGCCGCCGCCGCGAGTTCGTCGACGCGGCGTTGCGGGCCATCGCCGAGCACGGTCCGGATGTGACGACGGAGCAGATCGCCCACGTGGCGGGGTCGCGCGCCCGCAGCTCTACAAGCACTTCGCCGACACCGCCGACCTGCAGAGCGCCATCGCCGACCGGGCCGTCGAGCAGGTCGTCGCCGAGTTGGCCCCGCTGCTCGACCTGCGCGGCACGCCCATGCAGATGATCAACGAGGCGATCGGCTCCCACGTGGCCTGGCTGGTCGACAACAGCAACCTCTACCAGTACCTCAACGCCCGCTCCTCGACCGCGGGCAAGCGCGCGATCACCGACGTCAAGACCGCCGTCGCCACGCACGTGACCACGCTGTTCGAGTTCTACCTTGGCGCGTTCGGGGTCGACAAGCGCCCCGCCGAGCCCTTGGCGTTCGGCGTCGTCGGCATGGTGGAGACCACGACCGCCCGCTGGGTCACCAACCCCGTGACCTCTCCCAGGCCGCCGTGGCCGACCTCCTCGCCCACTGGGTCTGGCGCCTGGTCGACGAGGCCCTCCGCGCGGGCGGGGTCGAGCTGGACCCGCACGCCCCGCTCGACTTCGCCTTCCAGGGGTAGCTACTTCAGTGGGTCGTGCCCCCAGTTCATCAGCGAGTACCGCCACCGCGTGTCGCGGACGTCGCCGTCGGGGCGCTGGGCGGAGTGCCGGTGGACGTAGCCGACGACCTTGCGCATGTGGGCGAGGTCGTCGTCGGTCAGGTCGCCCGCCTTCTTCCTCAGCAGCTCGACGATGCGGCGGCCGGACGCGTGGCCGGTCGACTCGCCGCCGTCCTTCTGGCCGACCGCCTTCGACTCGTCGGTGTCGAGCCAGTCCTCGAGCTGCTTCGGGGTCATGTTCACCGCGGCGTCGAAATCGGCGCGGGTGTCGTCGCTCATGGCCACCTCCGTGTGGGATCCCCGCGAACGGGGTACCCGCGCGCGCCCGCGGTGAACGCCCCACCCGGGTTATCGTGGAAGCGGCGGGTGGGACGGAAGGACCTCATGGCTTCTCCCGGCACGACCAAACCGGCACCTGCGATCGCCCGCGCGTCGGCGGGGGCGGCGAGGTGGGCCGATGACCGCTACGCGCTCGCGGGCGGTCTCCGCAGGCAGTTCAACAAGGTCTTCCCGACGCACTGGTCGTTCCTGCTCGGCGAGATCGCGCTGTACTCGTTCATCGTGCTGCTGCTCAGCGGCGTCTACCTCGCCCTGTTCTTCGACCCCTCCATGCAGGAGGTCGTCTACCAGGGCACCTACACCAACCTGCGCGGCGTCGAGATGTCGCGCGCGTTCGCCAGCACCCTCGACATCAGCTTCGAGGTGCGCGGCGGCCTGCTCGCCCGGCAGATCCACCACTGGGCGGCGCTGCTGTTCGTCGCGGCGATGCTCATCCACATGATGCGGGTGTTCTTCACCGGCGGGTTCCGCCGCCCCCGCGAGGCCAACTGGGTGATCGGCGCGCTGCTGCTGATCCTGGGCATGTTCGAGGGCTTCTTCGGCTACTCGCTGCCCGACGACCTGCTCTCCGGCACCGGCATCCGGGCGACGCTGTCCGGGATCGTGCTGAGCCTGCCGGTCATCGGCACGTGGACGCACTGGCTGCTGTTCGGCTCGGAGTTCCCCGGCACGGAGATCATCCCGCGCCTGTACACCCTGCACATCCTCGTCATCCCGGGCATCATGCTCGCCCTCATCGGCGTGCACCTGGCGCTGGTCTGGTACCAGAAGCACACGCAGTTCCCGGGCGTCGGCCGCAAGGAGACCAACGTCGTCGGGGTGCGCATCATGCCGGTGTTCGCGCTCAAGGCGGGCGCGTTCTTCGCGGTGGTGACCGCGGTGATCGTGGCGATGTCCGGGCTGTTCCAGATCAACCCGATCTGGAACCTCGGCCCGTACAACCCGGCGCACGTGTCCTCGCAGTCGGTGCCCGACTTCTACCTGATGTGGGCCGACGGTCTGCTGCGCATCTGGCCGCCGTGGGAGCTGTACCTGGGGAATTACACCGTGGCCGCGGTGTTCTTCCCGGCCGTCGGCGTGCTGACCCTCCTGTTCGGACTGCTGCTCGCCTACCCGTGGATCGAGCGGAAGCTGTCGAAGGACACCGCCCACCACAACCTTCTCCAGCGGCCGCGCGACGTGCCCGTGCGCACCAGCCTGGGCGCGATGGCGCTCTCGACGTACGTGATCCTGACGCTGAGCAGCGTCAACGACACGATCGCCATGGCGTTCGACATCTCGCTGAACGCCACGATCTGGGCGGGCCGCATCGGCTTGCTGGTCGTGCCGCCGATCGCGTACTACTTCACCTACCGCGTGTGCCTCGGCCTGCAGCGGTCCGACCGCGAGGTGCTGCACCACGGCGTCGAGACGGGCATCATCCGGCGGCTGCCGGAGGGCGGGTACGTCGAGATCCACCAGCCGCTCAACGGCGAGGCGCTGGAGTACCAGGGCGCGCCGGTGCCGAAGAAGATGAACAAGCTCGGCGCGGCGGGCCGCCCGATCCCGGGCAGCCTGCTCACCCCCGACCCGCCCGAGGAGACCGCGGCGCAGGAGCGCGCCCGGGCCGCGGTCACCCGGGTGGACCCGTCGCGGACCATCGGCGGGTAGGCCGGGCCGTCCGGGGTACTCATCCGGCATGGCAGAGCAGTCCGAAGAGGACCCGCGCCTGGTCGACGGCGCGATCGTGGTCGACGACGCGGTGGTGGCCGCGGTGGGCAAGCTGACCGAGGCGTGGAGACCGTCCAGGTCGCCCGCGGCCACCTGTACGCGTTCCACCAGCTCACCGGCTCCGCGGACTTCACGCTGGAGGAGGCGGTCGAGAAGTTCCGCGAGGCCGGGCACGCCGAGTTCGCCGACCGGCTGGAGACCGAGCTGCTGGGCCGCAACGTGCTGCCCGGCCGCTGGACCTTCCAGGTCGTGGAGGACTACGAGGAGACCTACCACGAGCCGTTCACCCGGTTCGAGCGCGAGGGCCGCGAGCTGACCAAGGGCTACCCGCACCTGTGGGAGGCGGGTCTCAAGCGCGCCCGCCGCACCCCGGGCCGACCCGGGCACGAGGCCACGCCGTAGTGCAGACCTTCCTCCCGTTCCGCGACTACGCCGCCTCCGCCCGGGCCCTGGACCCGCTGCGCCTGGGCAAGCAGCGCGTGGAGGCGATCCAGGTGCTGCGCGGTCTCACCGTCCCCACCTACGGCTGGCGGCACCACCCCGCGGTCCGCATGTGGACGGGCTACCCGGAAGCCCTCGTCCGCTACGCGCTGGAGATCTGCCGCGTCTGGTGCGCGATGGGCCGCGCGGACACCTGCGCCGCCACGCTGCGCGCCGACCTGGCCGCCGCGACCGGCATCGTCGAGGTCCGCGACCAAACGGCCCTCGCCGCCGCGGGGAGGAGCCGCCGTGGTCGGGCGACGAGGACTTCCACCGCAGCCACCGGTCAGCGCTGGTGCGCAAGGCCCCTGACCACTACCGACCCCTGTTCCCCGACGTCCCGGACGACCTCCCGTACGTGTGGCCGCGGTCGGACCGCGCCCGAACGGAGCATTGAGCCCCGTCATTCGTCGTGGTAGAACCGCGTGTTCCCCGTACCCCGTCCGGGAGGTATCAGCGCGTGTCCCCGTACCGCAGACGAACTCTGAAAGCTGGACTGGTGGCAGCCGCGGCGATCACGCTGGTGGCCCCGTCCGCGATGGCGCACGACGAGATCCGCTCCTCCGACGGCGCGATCGACAACGCCGAGTCGACCCACGTCCACCACCAGCACGGCGGCGACCACGGGCACCTGCCCGCGACGAGCAGCAACGTGCGGGTCGTCGGCAAGGCGGCGGTGAACCAGGACAAGGAGGGCCGCGTCGCCGACGTCGGCGTCCACAACGGGTACGCGTACCTCGCCGCGTTCAGCGACCCGAACTGCCAGAAGGGCGGGGTGTACGTCTTCGACATCCACGACCCGACCGCCCCGAAGCAGATCAACTTCATCCGCACCGGCATCAACAGTTACGTCGGTGAGGGCTCGCAGGTCGTGCGCATCGACACGCCGAAGTTCACCGGCGACATCCTGGCCTTCAACAACGAGATCTGCGGCACGGCCGGGCCCAGCACGGTCGGCGGCGCCACCCTGGTCGACGTCACGAACCCGAAGGTGCACAAGTACCTCGCCGAGGGCTTCGGCGACTTCGACCCGGTCGGCGGCTTCGGCGCGGGCGTGGCGCACGAGGTGCACAGCGTCTTCGTCTGGGACGCCGGGGACAAGGCGTACGCCGTCCTGGTCGACGACGACGAGGCGGCCGACGTCGACATCTTCGACATCACCGACCCGCGGACGCCGGTGAAGGTGGCCGAGTACGACCTGCTCCACGACTTCCCGCAGATCGGCCAGGCCGCGCCCGCCAACCTGACCCAGGTCTTCCACCACGACATGGTGGTGAAGAAGATCGGCGGCAGGCAGGTCATGCTCGTCTCGTACTGGGACGGCGGGTACGTGCTGCTCGACGTGACCAACCCGGCCGCGGCGACCTACCTCGGCGACACCGACTTCGCCTCGGTCGACCCGGAGCTGCTCGAGTCCGCGGGCATCTCCGCCGCGCCGGAGGGCAACGCCCACCAGGCCGAGTTCACCGCCGACAACCAGTACGTCATCGCCGCCGACGAGGACTTCAACCCGACCGTCCTCGCGGGCGCCACCGACGACGGGACCTCGTTCCGCGCCAGCACCGGTGACAGCACCCCGCAGCTCGGCGTCGGCGAGCAGATCTCCGGCACCGCCGTCTACGTCGGCCGGGCGTGCCCGGGCGACACCGCCGTCCCGGCCGGGGGCGCGGGCACCCAGGTCGCCGTCGTGACCCGCGGCGCGTGCGCGTTCACCGAGAAGGTCGCGTCGGTGGCCGCCGCGGGCGGGTACGAGGCCGTCGTCATCGCCAACCGCGAGGGCGACTGCGGCGCGTTCGGGATGACCGTCGCGGGCTCGCTGCCGACGTTCTCCGTCGACCGGCGCACCGGCTTCAGCCTGTTCGACAAGGAGGCCGCGTACGACGAGACGGCGTGCCAGGCGGGTGGCGACACCCTCGATGGCAGCCTCATCCCCGGCCTCGCGGTCGGCGCCACCGGCGACGTGGTCACCCTGACCTCGTCGTTCGACGGCTGGGGCTACGTCCACCTGTACCGCAACGGCACCGGCAAGCTCGCCGAGCTGGACACCTACGCGCTGCCCGAGTCGCACGACCCGGACCACGCCAGCGGCAGCGGTGACCTGTCCGTCCACGAGGTCGCCACCTCGCCCACCCGCGCCGACCTGGCCTACTTCTCCTACTACGCGGGCGGCTTCCGCGTGGCGAAGATCCAGGACGACGAGCTGGTCGAGGTCGCCCGGTTCATCGACGAAGGCGGCAACAACTTCTGGGGCGTGGAGGTCTTCGCCCACGGGGGCCGCGAGTACGTGGCCGCGAGCGATCGCGACTACGGCCTCTACATCTTCGAGTACACCGGTCCGTGACGGCGTGCGGGGCCCGGTCCGCCGGGCCCCGCATGGACCGGCCGCCCAGCGGGTACAGCCCCCGGTGAGCAGTCATGAGTACGAGGCGCCGGTCGACGTCCCGGCCGAGCAGCTCTTCGAGTACGTGGCGGACCCCGCGCACCTGCCGGAGTTCCTGACGGTCGTCGCCGAGGCGCACACCACCGGGCCGGACCAGGTGCACGTCGAGGCGGACGTCGAGGGCAGGCACGTCGACACCGAGACGTGGTTCCACGCCGACCCGGCCACCCGCACCCTGCGCTGGGGCGCCCCGGGTCGGAGGACTACGGCGGTGAGCTGTCCGTGCACGAGGTCGCGCAGGACCGGTCCCGCGTCGTCGTCCACCTGAACGCCCCGCACGGCGACGCCGAGGAGGTGCAGCGGGAGCTGGTCGGCGCGATCGCGGCGCTGGCCCACGGCGCCGCCGCGCACACCGACGACGTCCGAGCGGGCGAGCAGGACGGCTGGGCGGGCTAGCGCCTGCTCACCAGCGCGCCGACCGCGAAGCAGACCACCAACCCCAGCACCGCGACCAGCGGCGCCTTCCTCCGCGGCCACGGCGCCGGCCGGAGGGCGGTGGCGAGCAGGACCAGGACGGGTCCCTGCGCGACGAACGCCGGGAACGCCGCGCGCGCCAACCCCGTCGCGGCCGGGCCGTCGCGGGTCATCCGGCGCTGGGCGAGGCCGAGCAGCCACACCGAACCGGCCACCACCAGGACGGACTCGACCGCGGCGAGGAGCAGCGCCTGCGGCGTCCACCCGCCGAGGTACGGGCCCGAATCCCCCGACAGCTCCCGCACCCCGCTCAGCAGCCCCACCACCGGGGTGACGACGAGCGCCGCGACCGCGACCGCCGCGCACCCCCGGTGCACCCGGTCCGGGGTCCGCGCCGCCCACCCGCGCCGCGCGGCGGCGACGCCGAACGCGAACATCGCGACGCACTGGGGCCACTGCCACAGGTGCAGGTCGCCCGGCTGGGCGCTGCGCGCCGGGAACACCAGGCGGACAGCGAACGTCGCCGCCGCGACCACCAGCGCCAGCCCGGCCAGCCGCCCGAACCCGATCGGCCGGTTGACGGGTTCGCGCCGCCGCACCGCGACCCAGGCCGCGTAGCCCAGCGAGTAGATGAGCAGCACTAAGGCGAACCACAGCGCCCCCGAGTCCAAGAGCGGCTCCCGGTGCGCGACCAGCCCCCACGGCGTCGCGTCCCACCCCGCCGCGCGGTACGCCACCCACACCGCCAGCGGCCACAGCAGCAGCGCGGACACCGCCCACGGCACGCCGAGCCGCACCAGCCGGTCCCGGGCGTACCGGCGCGGCCCGACCCGGGCGACCGCGTCGGGGGCGAACAGGCCCGCCAGGAAGAAGAACACCCCGATGACGTACAGCCCGCTCGGCCCGATCACCGCCGCCAGCGCCAGCTCGACCCCGGGCGCGAACTCGACCTCGTTGACCTCGTCGTACGCCCACCCGCCGGTCGCGGAGTAGCCCAGCAGGGCGTGGCCCGCGATGATCCAGGCGACCATCGCGGTCTTGAGGTTGTCCACATGGGCCAGCCGCCCGCCCCGGGCGCTCACCCCACCAGTGTGCGCTCCTAGCGCGCCAGGGTGACCGCGGTTTCGCCGACGACGACCTCGCTGCCGTCCTTCGCCGAGTGGTAGAACGCGACCACGGTGCCCGGACCCGGCGCGGCGACGGTGAACCGCAGGGTCGCGTCGAAGGTGCCGCGCGTGCCCGTCCCCGACGTCGCCATCACCCGCTGCTCGACGAGCGTGCCGCCCGCGGCGTCGGTCACGCGGAGGAAGAACGTCGCCTCGAACACGTTCGCGGTCCCCCGCGCGCGCAGGGGCTCGTCACGGTCGCGCCGAACGCGGGGAGTCGACCAGGACCTCCGGCGTCAGCTCCTCGAAGTCGGCGCGCGTCCGCGGGCGGTCGAGGACGATCCCCTCGCCGCCGAACTCCCGCACCGGCACACCGTCCACCCTGAACTGCACGCGCTCCACAGTGGAGAACTGGGTCAGGGTGAACACGACCTGCGCCAACCTGCTCGTCATCGACAGGGTGCCGCCGCCGTCGTCGTAGCGCCCGGACAGGTCGACCGTCGCCGTGCCGCCCGCCAGCGACACGCCCCGCAGCGCGGTCCCGTCCGGCACCGAGCTGGACATGCCCGCCGCCCGCTCGCTCGCCGACGGCCCGGCCAGCAGCTCCCGCACCGCGCTCGCCGCCACCCCCGGCCCGGCCAGCTCGCGCCGCACGGGCACCACGCGCTCGCCGCGCAGGAAGTACACCGCCCCGGCGACGACCGCGCCGGGCTCGGCGGACGGGCTCGGCGCGGACGTGGTCACCGCGGTCGTCGTCACCGGCGGGGTCGCGGGCGCGGTCGGGGTCGTCGTCGGGCCCGGGGTGGACGTGGTGCACGCGCCCAGCGCCAGCAGCGCGGCGCCCAGGCAGGCGGTCAGTCTCCTCACGGGCCGATGATGCCGCCTCACCCGGCCAGTTTCGCGCGCCGCGCCGCGTACTCCTCGGCATCGATCTCACCCCGGGCGAACCGCTCGTCCAGGATCCGCTGCGCCCCCGACGCCGTGCGCGGTCCGCTGAAGTGCCGGATGACGAGCACCGCGGCCGTCAGCAAGCCGCCCCAGAACACCACCATCGCGATCAGGACGAGCAGGCCGCCGAGCCACCCCATCCCGTCCCAGTGCCAGCCGTACACGGTTTCCTCCCGAGGACGTCGGATCAGTGCCCCGAGCGTCCGCCCCGGCGCGCCGGTCGCCCTAGGGACCAAGGTCGCGCCGTACGGGGAGAGTCGGCCCGAGCGGTTCACCCGGGATTGGCGGGGAGTTCGGGTGGGCGTACCGGGCGGCGGCATAGTCGCCGCGTGAAGAACGCCATTATCGGACTCGCCGTCGCGGCGCTGGTGGCCATCGGGCTCCCGGCGTCGGCGGCGGCGAGCACCTTCGCCCTGGACCGGGCCGAGTACGCGGTCGGCACCCCGATCACCGCCACCTACAGCACCGACCGACCCGACGACCAGAACTGGGTCGGCGTCTACTCCGACCCCGGCAACGCCCCGGTCGACGGCGCGTACGTCGGGCCGAGCACCGAGTGGGTCTACGCCCCCGGCGCGTCGGGCTCGGTGACGCTGCCGACGACCCGGCTGACCCCGGGCGCCTACGTCGCCTACTTCCTCCACAACGACGGCTACGCCTCGCTGGCCGCGCCCGTGCGGTTCACCGTCGTCGGCACCGGTGGGCGCGCGCCCGCCTTCCTCGCCGACCCGACCCCGCTGCGCAACGCCCGCGTCGACGCGGCGTACTCGGCGAAGGTCGTCGCGGTCGACCCCGACGGCACGACCCCCGCTACCGCAAGGTCAGCGGGCCCGCCTGGGCGCAGGTCGCCGCGGACGGCGCGGTCACCGGGACGCCGGGCGCCGCGGACGCCGGGACGGCGTCGGTCGTCGTCGAGGCCGTCGACGGCGAGGGCCTGACCGCGCGCGCCACCGCGACGGTCCAGGTGCGGCCGGTGGGCCAGAAGCTGGTGCCCGAGCCAGTGGTGACCGCGTTCAACGTGTGGCACTCCGGCAGCCAGGTCACCGACGGCGTCACCAAGCAGCTGCGGTTCATCGTCGGCTCCGGCAGCGACGTCGTCGGGCTCTCCGAGAGCCGCGGCGCGCACGCCCAGACCCTCGCCGAGCGGCTCGGCTGGCACTGGGCGCACAACGGCGGCGACCTCGCGATCATCAGCAAGTACCCGCTGGGCCAGACCTTCACCGCCACCGCGGGCTTCGGCGCGCGCGTCGAGTTCGCGCCCGGCGAGCAGGCCGTGCTGTGGGACGTCCACCTGAACTACACGCCGTACGGGCCGTACGACGCGTGCTTCGACCGGATGTCGGTGTCGCGCATCCTCAAGCGGGAAGCCCAGTCCGGCCGCGTCGCCGAGATCGAGGGCGTCCTGCGCGCGATGGCCCCGCACTTGTCGGGCAGCACGCCGGTGTTCCTCGTCGGCGACTTCAACGCCCCTCGCACCGCGACTGGGTCCCCGCCGCCGCCTCGCTGCACTGCGGGTACACCGTCGACTGGCCGGTCAGCCGCGCGGTCGAGAACGCGGGCCTGGTCGACTCGTTCCGGGTGGTCCACCCGAACCCGCTGACCGTGCCGGGCAACACGTGGTCGCCGGTCTACCCGAAGCACAACGGCTCCACCGGGGCCGACGAGCCGCAGGACCGGATCGACTTCGTCTACGCCACCCGCGCCACGCCGCTCAGCAGCGCCGCGGTCGTCCTCGGCACCCCCGCGCCCGTGCCGGACCACGCGGGCAACGAGTGGCCGTCCGACCACGCCGCCGTGGTGACGCGCTTCCGCGTCTGACCTGCCCGAACACGCCCGGCCGCCGGATCGACCCGGCGGCCGGGCGTGTTCACTTTGTCCTTGTACGGCATAAGTGTGTGGAACTGGTGTAACTTTTTGTTGACGCGGACGTAAGACGGCGCTACTTTCTGCACCATGCGGGAGATCGTCGTCACATCTCGGGCACCACTCCGCTGAAGCACCTCCCGGTGGCCCACGCCTCCCGCATCGCCCTCCCCTGCAACCAAGGAGTGGTAATGCCACGCGTCTCCAGGCGGCTGCTGACAGCCGCCTCGTCCCTCCTGCTCGCGGCGGGCGTGCTCAGCGCGCCCACGGCCGCGCCCACCCGGAGGGGTTGCACGTCCTGCTCTTCACCAAGACCGCCGCGGGCGCCTACCGGCACGACTCGATCACCGCGGGCATCGCGATGTTCGACCAGCTCGCCGCCGAGCGGCAGTGGGAGATGACCAAGTCCGAGGACTCCGCGGTCTTCTCCGACGCGGGCCTGGCGAGCTACGACGTCATCGTCATGCTCCAGACCTCCGGCATGGTCTGGGACACCGACGCCCAGCGCGCCGCCATGCAGAACTACGTGCGCCGCGGCGGCGGCGTGGTCGCGGTCCACAACGCGACCGACATGAACATCGAGGCGCAGTTCCCGTGGTGGGACCAGTTCCTCGGCATGACCATGACGCAGCACTCGGCGATCGTCCCCGGCACCGCGAAGGTCGCGGACAAGAAGCACCCGTCCGGCGCGGGCCTGCCGGACCGGTGGGCGCGCACCGAGGAGTGGTACAACTTCGACCGCAACGGCCGCGGGAACGTCCACGTCCTGGTCACCGCGGACGAGACGACCTACAACGCGGGCCCGTCCGCGATGGGTGCCGACCACCCCATCTCCTGGTGCCGGAACTTCGAGGGCGGCAGGCTCTGGGCGACCGCCATGGGCCACCAGGCGTCCAGCTTCAGCGAGCCGCTGTTCAAGCAGCACATCTCGGGCGGCGTCGAGACCGCGGGCGGCAAGGTCGCCGCGGACTGCGGCGGCACCGTGTGGAGCAGCTTCGAGAAGACCGAGCTGGACGGCAACACCCTCGCCCCGGGCACCCTCGAGGTCGCCCCGGACGGGCGCGTGCTGTTCGCCGAGTACGGCGGCAAGCTCAAGATCTACAAGCCGGACACCAGGACCACGGTCACCGCGGCGACGCTCAACGCCTACACCGGCGGTGAGGACGGCCTGACCGGCTTGGCGCTCGACCCGAACTTCGCGACGAACCGCTGGGTGTACCTGAACTACTCGCCCGCGGGCACCGCCGAGATCGCGCGCGTCTCGCGTTTCACGCTCACCGGCGACACCCTGGACATGGCCAGCGAGAAGGTGCTGCTGACCATCCCGTCCTGGCGGCGCTCCGAGCCCGGCCACACCGGCGGGCACCTGGACTTCGGGCCGGGCGGCAACCTCTACATCGCCGTCGGCGACGACGTGAACCCGTTCTCCTCCGACGGGTACGCCCCGATCGACGAGCGCGCGGGCCGCGAGCTGTTCGACGCGCAGGGCACCTCCGCCAACACCAACGACCTGCGCGGCAAGATCCTCCGCATCCACCCGGAGGCCGACGGCACGTACACCGTCCCGGCGGGCAACCTGTTCGCCCCCGGCACGGCCAAGACGAAGCCCGAGATCTACGCCATGGGCTTCCGCAACGCCTTCCGGTTCAGCGTGCACCCGACCAACGGCACCCTCTACGTCGCCGACTACGGCCCCGACGCGGGCGCGGACAACGCCGGCCGCGGGCCGGGCGCGATCGTCGAGTGGAACATCATCACCTCGCCGGGCAACTACGGCTGGCCGTACTGCATCGGTAACAACACCCCGTTCATCGACTACAACTTCGCCACCAGCACGTCGGGTTCGGCGTTCAACTGCGCCAGCCCGACCAACACCTCGCCCAACAACACCGGTCTGACGACCCTGCCCGCGTCCCGGGCGGCCGACCTCTGGTACGGCAACTCCGCCGCGCACGGGTTCAAGTTCCCCGAGATGGGCACCGGCGGCGAGGCGCCTATGGCGTTCCCGATCTACCAGTACAACCCGAACAACCCGTCGGAGACGAAGTTCCCCGCGTACTTCGACCAGACCCCGTTCTTCGGCGAGTGGGCGCGCAACCGGATGCACGAGTTCCGGCTCGACTCGTCCGGGAAGCTGTTGAAGGTCAACGACTTCCTGTCGTCGATGTCCTTCAAGTCGCCGATGGACATGGACTTCGGCCCCGACGGGTCGATGTACCTGCTCGAGTGGGGCAGCGGGTTCGGCCGCGACAACGCCGACTCCGGCCTCTACCGGATCGACTACACCAACGGCGAGCGCAGCCCGATCGCGAGGGCGTCGGCGTCGCGGACCTCAGGCCCCAGCCCGCTGGCGGTCCAGTTCTCCAGCGCCGGGTCGACCGACCCGGAGGGCGGCGCGCTGACCTACCGCTGGACCTTCGGCGACGGCGGCACGTCGACCGCGGCGAACCCGTCGCACACCTACAGCGGCCGCGGCCAGTTCAACGCCCAGCTCACGGTGACCGACCCGACCGGCAAGACCGGCACGGCGAACCTCACGGTGACCGCGGGCAACACCGAGCCGGTGGTCCGGTTCACCGGCCCGGCGCACGGCGGGATGTTCGACTTCGGCGACACGATCCCGTACACGGTGTCGGTGACCGACCCGGAGGACGGCACGATCGACTGCACCAGGGTCGCCACCGTGCCCGCGCTCGGCCACGACCAGCACGCCCACCCGATCAGCGAGATCCGCGGCTGCTCCGGGGTGCTGCGGCCGGAGACCGACAGCGCCCACGCCGCGGGCAACGTCTCGTACGTGGCCGACGCGACCTACACCGACAACGGCGCGACCGGCGTCCCCGCGCTGACCGGCCGCACCCAGGTCCTGTTGCAGCCCAAGCACAAGCAGGCCGAGTACTTCACCGGCTCGTCCGGCGTGCGCGTGGTCTCCCAGTCCGGCGCGGAATCCGGCGCCCGCATCGGCGACATCAGCGCGGGTGACTGGATCTCGTTCAAGACGATGAACCTGACCGGGATCAACCAGGTGTCGCTGCGCCTGTCGTCGCCCAGCGGCGGCGGCTCGGTCGAGTTGCGCTCCGGCTCGCCGACCGGCGCGCTGGTCGCGACCGTCCCCGTCGCGAGCACGGGCGGCTGGGACACCTACGTGGAGATGCCCGCGGTGGGCGTGACCAACCCGGGCGGCACGATCGAGCTGTTCCTGGTGTTCCGCACGACGTCGAACAACTCCTACGACATCGACTCGTTGCGGTTCATCGGCCCGGGCGTCGGCTCCGGCACGGCCCCGAAGCGGATCGTCGGGGCGGCGAGCGGCAAGTGCGTCGACGTCAACGGCAACAGCAGCGCCGACGGCACCGCGGTCCAGCTCTGGACCTGCAACGGCGGCCCGAACCAGCAGTGGGCGCAGACCGGCGCCACGCTGCGCTCGCTCGGCAAGTGCCTCGACCTCGCGGGCGGCTCCACCGCCGACGGGGCCCAGGCCCAGCTCTGGACGTGCAACGGCAGCGCGACCCAGAACTGGTCGGTGCAGTCCGACGGCACGATCCGCACCGCGGCAAGTGCCTCGACGCCACCGGCGCGGGCACCGCGGACGGCACGCGGCTGATCCTCTGGACCTGCCACGGCGGCGCGAACCAGCGCTGGACCCTGTCCTGACCGACCCGCGGCCCCGGCGCACCGCCGGGGCCGCGGCCGGTCAGGCGAGCCGCGCGGCCAGGTCGGTCAGGGCGCGGCCCAGCGGCAGGTCGACGCGGACGGCCGCGTGCTGGTCGCCGCGGGTCTGGCCGTGGTTGATGATGGCCACCGGCGTCCCGGCCGCCGCGGCCTGGCGGACGAAGCGCAGGCCGGACATGACCGTCAGCGAGGAACCGAGGACGAGCAGGGCGCGGGCCCGGTCGACGATGGCGCGGCACCGCTCGACCCGCTCCGCGGCACGTTCTCCCCGAAGAACACCACGTCCGGCTTCAGGTCGCCGCCGCACCCCGCGCACCCGACCACCCGGAAGCCCCGGACCGCCGCGTCGGGCAGCGCGACGTCGCCGTCCGGGTTGACCTCGTCGGCCGTCGCGTCGAAGCCCGGGTTGGCGGCCCGCAGCCGGGCGTCCAGTTCGGCGCGCGGGCTGGTGCGCCCGCAGTCCAGGCAGACCACGCGGTCGAGGGAGCCGTGCAGGTCGACGGTCCCCGCGACCCCGGCCGCCTGGTGCAGCCCGTCGACGTTCTGGGTGATGACGTCCCCCACGAACCCGGCCGCGTGCAGGGCGGCCACCGCCCGGTGGCCTGCGTTGGGGTGGGCCGCCGCCATCAGCCGCCAGCCCACGTGGCTGCGCGCCCAGTACCGCTGCCGCGCCGCCGCGCTCCCGGTGAACTCCTGGTAGGTCATCGGCGTGTGCTTGCGCAGGCTGCCCGTCTCGCCCCGGTAGTCCGGGATGCCGGACTCCGTCGACAGGCCCGCCCCGCTCAGCACGGCGACCCCACCGGCCGCCACCAGCGCCAGGACCTCGTCGAGCGAGTCGGTCCTGGGCAGCGGCGGGCCGGTGGGGGTCCAGGTCAGGGTCGGTCGGGTCCGCACCCCACCGAGCTTACGGGCGCGCGGCCGCGGCCACCGCCGCGCCGAACGCCGCCATGCCGCGGGCGTTGGGGTGCAGCGGCGCGGCCGGGCTGGTCGGCACCAGGCCCTCCAGGTGGCGGTCGGCGGGCGCGGCGCACGTGTCGTGGCCGACCGAGACCGCCGCGATGTCGACGTACGTGCCGCCGCGGGCCACCGTCTGCTGGCGCAGGACGGTGTTGAGCTTGTTCACCGTCGACTGCATGTAGTTCGCGTCGACGTCCCAGATGGGCTGCAGGGGCCAGCAGCCGTTCTGGCGGATGTAGGTGCCGTACCCGGCCACCACGACCTTCGCCTGCGGCGCGCGGGCGCGGATGCGGTCGAGGGCGCCGCCGAACACCGGCGCCCACTCGGTGATGGCCTTGGCGAGCTGGTCGGTGCCGCCCGAGGCGAACCGGTCGGCGCAGGAGATCCCGATGGGCTTCGGCAGGGCGTTCACGCAGCTCAGCGCGGCCTGCACGAGCCCGATGTCGTTGCCGCCGATGGTGATGGTCACCAGGTCGGTGCCCGCGTTCAGGGCGTCGTACTGCGGGGCGACGTAGCCGAACTGCTTGCCCGCGAGGTGCTCGACCGTCGCGCCCGAGCAGCTGACGTCGGTGAGCTGCGCGCCCAGCGCCTTGGCCACCACCGCGGGGTAGTTGTTGGTGGAGCGCGCGCACGGGGTCCCGAAGACCTGGTCCGGGATCAGCGGCCCGGCCGCCGCGGAGTCGCCGAGCGCGACGTAGTCGATGGTCGCGGCCTGCGCGGTGGCGGTCGTGACGGTCGCGCAGAGGGCGATGGCGGAAAGCGCGGCGGCGGTGCGGCGCATGTGGACCTCCGGGGACTGGGAGCTGTTCGCTCCATCGTGGGGGAGGCGCCGCGGTGCCGGGGTTGTGACTTCCCCTGAACATCCGGCGCCCGGGTTGTGACGGTTCACAACCCGGGCGCGGAGTCGCAAGTGGACCCGTCAGAAGGTGAGGGTCCAGGCGTCGACGACGCCGGTGTCGTGGGTGTAGACGTCGGTGACGCGCAGCTTCCACGTGCCGTTCTTCGTCTCCGACGACGCGTCGACGGTGTAGGTCGCGTGGATGCCCGCGGCCGAGCCGACCCCGCCCGCGCGGTGCAGCGGGTACGCGCGCCCAGAGGGCCGACCAGCTCGACGGTGAGGTCGGCGGTGTAGGTGTGGTTGATGTCCACCTTGACCGCGGTCGACGCCGTCGCGCTGCCCGAGCAGTTGCTCAGCGCGATGTCGGAGGTGACGGCGCTGCCCGCGTCGGGGATGGCGACGTCGGTGCCGTTGCTGCCGCCCGCGCAGCTCGGCGGCGGCTCGCTGCCGCCGATGAAGCCGGTGTACAGCAGCTTGTTCGGCGAGCTGGCGCCCGGGTTGACCACCTTGCCGCTCGTCGCGCCCCCGGTCACCGCGCCGGCGACCTGCGACGGCGTGGCCGACGGCGTGGTCGTCAGGTACAGCGCGACGGTGCCCGCGACGTGCGGCGTGGCCATCGACGTGCCGCTCATGTCCTGCGTGCCGCCGCCGTTGCGGGTCGACGTGATGGTGGTGCCCGGCGCGAAGATGTCCGTGCAGGAGCCGTAGTTCGAGAACGACGAGCGGTTGTCGCTCCGGTCGGTCGCGTTGACGGTGATCGCCGACGACACGCGCGCGGGCGAGGTGCCGCACGCGTCGGTGTTGCCGTTGCCGGACGCGACCGCCGCCGTGACCCCGGAGCTGACCAGCGAGGCGACCGCGTTGTCCACCGAGGTGTTCGCGCCGCCGCCGAGGCTCATGTTCGCCACCGCGGGCTTGACGGCGTTCTTCGCGACCCAGTCGATGCCCGCGATGATCTGCGACCACTGGCCGCTGCTCTGGCAGTTCAGCACCCGGACGCTGACCAGCTTGACCTTCTTGGCCACGCCGTAGGTCTTCGAGCCGACGGTGCCCGCCACGTGCGTGCCGTGGCCGTGGCAGTCGGAGGCGTCGGGGTCGTTGTCGATGAAGTCGTAGCCGTGCTGGACCCGGCCCTCGAAGTCGGGGTGGCTCTCGTCCACGCCGGTGTCGAGGATGTACGCCGTCGCGCCGGACCCGGTGTTGGGGTAGGTGTAGCTGCTGTTCAGCGGCAGGTCGCGCTGGTCGATCCGGTCGATGCCCCAGGTGGCGTCGGGCTGGGTGTCGCTCCCGGTCGCGTAGCCGTCCTGCTCGACGTAGGCGACCGCCGGGTGGGCGGCCAGGCGCTTGGCCGCGGCGTCGCCGAGCTTCACCGCGAACCCGCGCAGGGACGCGGTGTAGGTCTGCGTCAGGGTGCCCCGTGCTGCCGGGCCAGGTCGCTCGCCGCGCTCCGGGTCGACTGGGCGCTGGCGCCCGCGTCCTTCAGCACCACGATGTAGCTGCCCGGGACCGGGTTCGCCGCGGGCGCACCGCCGCGGTCTGCGCGGTCGCCGGTGAGGCCACCGCGAGGACCGCCAGCGCGCCGAGCGCCGCCGTCCCCAGTCGGGTCGTGCGATCACGTCGCATCTCGTGCATCTCCATTTCCGCTCCACCGGGTGGTGAACCCCGGGGGTGGCTGCCGGGCAGGGTCGGACAACGGGCAGCCACGCTGCGCAACCACGATCGGGCGAGCACGGTCGGGTGAACAATCCGGAAGCGGGACCGAGCACCAAGTAGGGGTACGCAAGATCAGATCGCCCGCGCGGGTGGAGTTTCCCAACCCGGTCCGGCGACCTACGCTCAGCGGACGGTGTTCGGCGTGCCCTGGGAGGTGGGATGACGCGACGCGGGGGAGCTGCCGACCACGCCCGGAGCCCCTTCCGGACCAGCTCGCCGGTGCTGATCGGCCGCGCCGAGCACCTGGCGGTGCTGCGCGACGCGGTCGCCGAGCGGCCCGCCGTGGTCCTGGTGGAGGGCGAGGCCGGGGTCGGCAAGAGCAGGCTCGTCGCCGAGCTGCTCGCGGGCGACCTCGGGCCCGTGCTGCCGCTGGTCGGCCACTGCCGCCGGGTCGGCGAGCCGTTCTCCTACGGCGCGGTGCTGGAGGCGCTGCGCGGCGCGGAGGGCAGGCTGGCCGAGCTGGGTAACGGGCTCAACCCGGTCACCGGCGTGCTCGCGCCGCTGCTGCCGGAGATCGCCCGGCACCTGCCCGGCCCGCTCCCGCCGATCGGCGACCCCCGCGCGGAGCGCCACCGCCTGTTCCGGGCCGTCCGCGAGCTGCTGGGCGCGCTCGGCCCCGCGCTGCTGGTCGTCGAGGACCTCCAGTGGGCCGACGACGGCACCCGCCAGCTCCTGCGCTTCATCGCGGGCGACCCGCCCGCGCCGCTGGCCACCGCGATTACCTACCGCAGGGAGGACCTGCCCACCGGCAGCCCGCTCGGCGCCGAGTTCCGGCCGCCGCCCGGCGCGCTGTTCGCCGCGCTCGCCGTCGAGCCGCTCGACGTCGCCGGGGTGCGCGCGCTGACCGAGGCCATCGTCGGCGAGGACGCGGTGTCCCCGGCCTTCGCCACCCGCCTGCACGAGCGCACCGCGGGCATCCCGTTCGTCGTGGAGGAGACGCTGCGCGCGCTGCGCGACCCGCGGGCGCGGTCCAGGCGGGCGGGGAGCGGGCGCGCAGGCTGCTCGAGTCCGTCGAGGTCCCCGCCCTGCTCCGCGACGCCATGGCCGACCGGCTCGCCGCGCTGCCGACGGCCGCGGTCCGGCTGGTCGAGGCCGCCGCCGTGCTCGGCACTCCCGCCACCGCCGAGCTGCTGGGCGAGGTCGGCGGTGTCCCGGCGAACCGGCTGCGGATCGCCCTGTCGCACGCCATCGAGGGGCACGTCCTGCACGAGGTCGACGGCCGCGAGTACGGCTTCCGGCACCCGCTGGCCTGCCAGGCGGTCTACGACGCGCTGACCGCGCCCGAGCGCGCCCACCTGCACGGCCGCGCCGTCGACGCGCTCGCGGGCGTCGAGCCGCCCCCGCTGGTCCAGCTCGCCGAGCACAGCGAGCGCGCGGGCCGCACCGCCGCCTGGCTGGCCTACGGCGAGGCCGCCGCCGACCGCGCCGTCGAGGCGGGCGACGCGGCCACCGCGACCACCCTGCTCCAGCGGCTCCTCGCCGTCCCGGTGCTGCCCGCCGAGCAGGTCAACCGCCTGGCCATCACCCTCGGCCGCATCGCGCACACCGGCCTCGACCAGCGCGACCCGACCGAGACGCTGGAGCGCGTCCTCGCCGACGACCGGCTCACCACCGCCGTCCGCGGCGAGGTGCGCCTCTACCGGGCGCTGCTGCTGATCCGCCAGGTCGACCGCATCCGCGAGTCCCGCACCGAGCTGGAGCGCGCCATCGGCGAGCTGGGGAGCGGCCCGAGCTGGTCGCCAGGGCCACCGCCGTGCTCGCCATGCCGTACCAGGGCACCGCCACCCCAGCCGAGCTGGCGCGCTGGCGGCGGCGTGCGGAGGCCTACCGCGCCACCGCCACCGGCGACCTGCGGATCTCCTTGCTCGCCAACGAGATCAGCGCCCGGATGCACCTGGGCGAGCGCGTCGCGCTGGACGACCTGCCCGAGACCGCCGACACGATCGCGGGCCAGCAGCACCTCGCCCGCCTGCGCTGCAACGTGGCCGACGCCTGCGTGTGGCTCGGCCACCTGGAGCTGGGCGTGCGGTACCTGCGCTCCGGGCTGCGCCTGGCCGCCGAGAGCGGCGCGCCGTTCCTGGTCAGCACCGGGCGCACCACCGAGGCGCGGCTGGACTGGATCACCGGCCGCTGGGCGGGCCTCGCCACCCGCACGCGCGGGCTGATCGAGGAGTACCGGGACCTGACGTCGATGACCACCGAGCTGGAACTCGTGCTCGGCTGGCTGGCCGCGACCTCGGGGGACTGGGCGGCCGCGGGCGAGCACTTCGCCAGGACCGGCGCGCGCACCCCGGACGCGGCCATCATCCCGGTCGCCCTCGCGGGCGCGGCCGGGCTCGTCGCGCACGCGCTGGAGCGGCGCACGCCCGCCGACGCCGCCGCCGAGGCCGACCGCGCGTTCGACGTCGTCCGCGCGAAGGGCGCGTGGACGTGGTCGGCGGAGCTGGCGCCCGTCGCCGTCGCCGCGTACCTGGCCGCCGAGCGGCTCGCCGACGCCGCGCGCGTGGTCGACGAGATCGCCGAGGGCGTCAGCGGGCGCGACGCGCCGATCGCGCTGGCCGCGCTCGCGCTGTGCCGGGGCAGGCTGGCCGAGGCCCGCGGCGAGCCGCGGAGGCCGTGGGCCACTGCCGCGAGGCCGCCGCCCGCTACGAGGCCGTCCCCGCGCCCTACTTCACCGCCCTCGCGGGCGAGCGGAAGCGTTGTGCCTGGTCCCCACCGACCCGGAGAAGGCGGTCGAGCTGCTCGGCGGCCTGGTCGACGCCTTCGACACCATCGGCGCGCCGCTCGACGCCGCGCGCTGCCGCCACGCCCTGCACGGCCTCGGCGGCGCGAAACCCGTGCGCCGGGGTCGCCGCGGGTACGGCAACGACCTGTCGCCGCGCGAGGTCGAGGTGGCCCGCATGCTCGCCACCGGCCGCACCAACCGGGAGATCGCCGAGCAGCTCTTCCTGTCGCCGCGCACCGTCGAGCAGCACGTGGCGCGGCTGTTCCGCAAGCTGGGCATCAACTCCCGCGCCCAGCTCCGACCGTCCGACCTGGACTGAGTCACCACCGCCACCGCACGCCCATGATGGGTTCGGCGTCGCGGAACAGGTGGTGGACCCCGGCGAACCCGCCGATCCGCAGCGCCCCTCGGCTGCGTTCGGCGTCCCACGCGCCGCCCTGGGCGAAGGCGTGGCACCTGGTCGGCCTGGCCCTCGGGTCGAACCCGACTTGCAGCAGGTACTCCCTCGGCGGGCGCGGCATCACCCGGCGGTACCGCGCCACCGGTTCCCTGCCGTACCAGGACACGGTGTACGACAGGACCGCGGTGTCCCCTTCGGACAGCGTCCGGTCGAGCAGCAGCTCCGCCGCGGTGAACCGGCTGTCCGGGTGGACCCGGACCCGGCCGACCGCGCACTCCGGGCCCGGGGTGACGGCGGGCGCCGCGCGGTCGGCCGGGTCGGCCTGGTGCACCACCACGCAGGACCGCACCCCGGTGGTCTCGGCGCGGACCAGCAGCCGCACGTCGGTCGTGGCGGCCCGGCCCGCGCGGTCGAGCCGGTGGTGGTCGTGGACCCGCAGGTGGTCGAGGTCCCACGGCGCGGGCCCGCCCAGGTCGGCGAGCGCCGCGCCGATGCCGCGGGCGTCCTGCCACAAGGCGTCCGGCTCGCGGACCTGCCTGCGGGACAGCCACCGCCCGCGCGGTCTCGGCGGTCCGATGAGGCCGATGAGCGTCCCGCCGGACAGCTCCAGCTCGCTCTCCAGGATGCCGACCGCGCGCAGCGACTCGGCGCGCTCCGGCTGGCAGATGCCGCGCCGCCAGTAGCTCAGCGTCGACACGCCGATCAGCACGCCGCGCGCGGCGAGCCTGCGGTGCAGGCGCTCCAGGGTGTACCCGCTGCGCTCGATCTCGCGGGACAGCACGTCGGAGAACGTCTCGGACATCGCCGACCTCCGGTCGAGGGGACGGCGGGCCCGGGGTCGCCGGGCCCGCCGGTGCGCCCTACCAGGCGCGCGGTGCGTTTCCGCCGGTGGAGAACCCGAACCCGGTCACGGTCAGGGTGAACGTGGCGGAGCCGGTCTTGCCGTCGGCCGAGGTGCCCTTGAACACGATCGGGTAGGTGCCCGCGGGCGTGGTGTGCGACGGGAAGATGTAGACCTGGCTGCTGCCGCCCTGGGCCACGCTGGTCGGGCTCATGTTCACCGTCGTGCCGCGGGCGCGCCGCTGGCCGACAGGGTGATGGTGCCCGTACCGCCGGACGCGGTGAGCCGCGTCTGCGCGATCGAGCCGGGGCCCGCGGTGCCGCTGGTCGGGGACAGCGTGACGGTGACGCCGCTCGGGGGCGGGGTGGTGCCCTCGACCGTCAGCGACACCGTTGTGGTCGCGGTCTTCCCGGACGCGCTGGTGCCGGTGACGGTGACGGTGTGCGTCCCGGCCGGGGCCGTCGAACTGGCGACGAACGTGAGCTTGGCGTTCGCGCCGGTGGCGATGGACGTCGGCTGCAGCGTCGCGGTCACGCCGCTGGGCACGCCGGAGGTGGTCAGCGACACCTGTTCGGACCCGCCCGAGCCCGCGGTGCTGGTGATCGTCGTCGAGATGTGGTTGCCCGCGGCGACGCGGACCGAGTTGGGCGACGCGCCGAGGCTGAAGTCACCCGGCTGCGGCGTCCCGCCGTCGGTCACCGTCAGGGAGAACCGCGCGGACCCGGTCGAGCCGTCCGCCGCCTTGCCGGTCACCGTGAGGTCGTAGGTGCCGTTCACCGCGGAGGTGCCCGCCTCGAACGTCAGCTTGCTGCTCTCACCCGTGTTCAGGCGCGCGGGCTGGAAGGTCGCCTGCACGCCCGACGGGAGGCCGGACACCGACAGGTCGACGGCCTTGCTGCCGTCCGAGCCCGCCGTGGTGCGGACCGCCGCCGACACCGAGCCGCCCGCCGCCACCGACGCGCTCGTCGGGTCGACCGCGACGCCGAACTGGCCCGGCTGCGGGGTGCCGCTGCCGATCTCGTTCGCCACCCAGTCGCCCATGTCGTTGTTCAACCGGGCGTAGATGCTGTACCAGCGGAAGTCCGACCGGCTCCACGACGCCACGCCGATGACGGTGTTGTTGCGGACCAGCGGCCCGCCGCTGTCGCCGGGCAGGACCGTGACCCGGCCGTCGGAGTAGCCCGCGCAGATCATCGTCGCGCCCTTGAAGCCCGCGCCGACGCCCTGGCACTGGGTCGCGCCGTCGACGATCGGCAGCGTCGCCTTGTCCAGGGTCACGTCCGCCGGGGTGTCGTTGTGGGTCTTCTTGCCGTAGCCGTACCCCACGCCGCTCCCGCCGGGCGCCTCCAGGCCGGTGTCCTTCGACGTCGCGACCTTCGGGTACGGCGCGCCGTCCTTCAGCCGGATGTCGCGGTCGACGGTGACCACCGCGACGTCGTAGCCCTGGTCGAAGTTGACGTACTTCGGGTGCTTCTTGTACTCGACGGCCTTCGCGTAGAAGCCGGGTCCGGCGCCGCCCTGGTACTCGGCGAGGTCGTCCAAGCCGTAGACGAACGACTTCTCGCCCTGCAGGTCGTGGCAGTGCGCGGCGATGAGGATCTTGCGCGGCGCCACGACGATGCCGGTGCAGCTCTGCCCCTCGGGGCGGCTGCCGCCCGCGCGCAGCGCGGCCACGACGCCGGGGAACTCCGAGACGGTGGCGGCCTGCCCGTTGTAGAAGAAGGCCCCCGGCGCGTCGGCGGGGACGGTGTCGCCCTCGAACGTCGCGCCCGGCGCCGACGCGCTGCCGGTCGGCTGTGCCGCGAGCGCGACGGTGGCCCCTAGCGGGCCGAGCACCGCCGCCGCGGTCAGGGCCAGCAGGCCCCACGACCGTGGTGTTCTCATCACGATGGTTCCTTTCCGGGTCCGTCGGACGCCCGCCGCTTGGCAGGGTCGGCGAGCCGTCCGCTGCTGGTCACCATCGGTCTGCCCCGCCGGCCGGAACAATCAGGGGCGGGAAGCTGCGTGTACGCAATAAACACCGCAATTGATTGCGTATACGCAGGATCACCGCCCGCATAGCGACGCGTGCGCCCGCGCTCGCATCGTGGGTGTCCGAGCGGCGAACAACCACCCTGCCCGTCGCCGCTCCTACGAGGGAGTGAAGATGAGGAGTCGCAAGAGGGTCTTGGCCGGGGCGGTGTGCGGCCTGGTCCTGGCCACCGGCGGCGCGCTCGCGCTGACGCCGGTCGCGGGCGCGGCCGAGGGCGCGATCGTGCAGGCCAAGAGGCATTACGCGCCCGGCATGTACATCGTGGTGCTCGAGGAGGGCGGCGCGGCGACGGCGAGCGCGTCGGCCATCGAGGCGACGTCGGCCGACCTGGCGCGCCGCTACGGCGGGGAGCTGTCGTCGGTCTACACCGCGACCCTCCACGGGTTCGCGGTGCGCGACCTGTCCGAGAAGCAGGCCAAGCGGCTGGCCGCTGACCCGGCCGTGCGCACCGTCTACGAGGACGGCACCTCCGCGGCCAGGACGTGCAGACCAACCCGACCTGGGGCCTGGACCGCATCGACCAGCGGGACCGGCCGGTGGACAGCAAGTACGAGTACAACGCCACGGGCGAGGGCGTGACCGTCTACAACATCGACAGCGGCACCCGCGTGTCCCACGCGGACTTCGAGGGCCGCGCCTCGAACGGCTACGACTTCTTCGACAAGGATTCGATCGCCCAGGACTGCCACGGCCACGGCACGCACACCTCGGGCACCGCCGTCGGCAAGACCTGGGGCGTGGCGAAGAAGGCGAAGCTGGTCGCGCTGCGCGTGTTCGACTGCAGCAACTCCGGCCCGGACTCGGTCACCGTCGACGCCGTCGAGTGGGTGACCCGCAACGGCGTGAAGCCCGCGGTGGTCAACATGAGCCTCCAGCAGTACGACGTGGGCGTCGGCGACGAGCAGATCCAGGCGTCCATCGCCGCGGGCTACATCTACGTGGTGGCGGCGGGCAACAACAACGGCGCCAGCGCGTGCAACTACAGCCCGTCGCGCGTCCCCGAGGCGCTGACGGTCGCGGCCACCGACAGCAGCGACAACCGGGCGTCGTTCTCCAACACCGGGTCCTGCGTCGACCTGTTCGCGCCCGGCGTGAACATCACCTCCACGTCGCACCTGAGCGACTCGGGCAGCACGGGCATGAGCGGCACGTCGATGGCGGCGCCGCACGTCACCGGCGCGGTCGCGCTGTACCTGCAGGGCCACCCGACCGCCAAGCAGGCCGAGGTCAACCAGGCGATCACCGGCGCGGCGTCGACCGGCAAGGTGGGCAACCCGGGCTCCGGCTCGCCGAACCGCCTGCTGTACACGAAGGACTTCGGCGGCGGCACGCCCGGTCCCACGTGCGCCAAGCAGACCAACGGTGACGACGTCGCCATCCCGGATGCCGGGTCCGCGGTGACCAGCGTGATCACGGTGTCGGGCTGCGACGGCAACGCGTCGGCCAGCTCGTCGATCGAGGTCGCGGTGCGCCACCCTTACCGCGGTGACCTGGTGATCGACCTCGTCGCCCCGGACGGGACGGCGTACCGGCTGAAGAACTCCGACGCCGGTGACAGCGCGGACAACATCGCCGCGACGTACACGGCGAACCTGTCGTCCGAGGTCCGCAACGGCCGCTGGTCCCTCAACGTCCGCGACGTGTACCGCTTCGACGTCGGCACCCTCGACAGCTGGAGCCTGACGCTCTGATCCGCCGCGGCTGGGCGGGACCTGCCCCGGTCCCGCTCAGCCGCGCAGGTGCTCGCCGAACCAGGCCGTGGCCAGGCGCGCCACCTGTTCGAGCGTCCCGGGCTGGCTGAACAGGTGGTCGGCGCCCGGGACGACTTCGATCCGCGCGGTGGTGATCAGCGCCGCGGCCCGCCGGTTCAGCTCGATGACCGGGGTGTCCAGGCCGCCGACGACGAGCAGCGTCGGCGCCCGCACCTTGGCGAGGTCCCCGGCGGCGAGGTCCGGCCGCCCTCCGCGCGACACGACCGCCCGCACGGTGTTCCGCCGGGCGGCGGCGATCAGCGCCGCGGCGGCGCCGGTGCTCGCGCCGAACAGCCCCATCGGCAGGTCGTGCTCGGCCATCTCGTCGACGACCGCTTCGAGCCTGCCCGCCAGCAGCGGGATGTCGAACCGCCGCTCGTCCTCGTCCTCGGTGAGCAGGTCCAGCAGCAGCGTCCCGAACCCGGCCGCGTTCAGCGTTCCGGCCACCGCCCGGTTGCGCGGACTGCGCCGCGAACTGCCGGAGCCGTGGGCGAACACGACCAGCCCCGCCGGGTCGTCGGGGAGCACCAGGTCGCCCACGAGGCCGTGGACGATCACGACCGCAGCGCGTGGTCGTCGTGCCCCTCCTCGGCGCGCTGGGCGAACACCCGCTCCCGGGCACGGCTGCCGTCGGGCTCCTGGTCGAGCCCCCGGTAGAGCTTGCGCGCCGCGTCGTCCGGCAGGTGCGGCGCGAGCAGCGGCACGGCGGGGTCGACCAGCGCCTCGACCACGACGGGCCGGGTGGCGTTGAACGCCTTGCGCCAGGTGCTCTGCACGGCCCCGGCGTGGTCGAGGCGGATACCGGTGAGCCCGAGCATCTCCGCGTAGGAGGCGTACGGGAAGTCGGGCAGCCGCTGCGACGCGGGGTAGCGCGGGTCTCCTCCATCTCGCGCTGCTCCCAGGTCACCTCGTTGAGGTCGCGGTTGTGCAGCACCAGCACGATGAACCGCGGGTCGTCCCACCCCTTCCACCGGTCGGCGACGGTGATCAGCTCGAGCAGCCCGTTCATCTGCATCGCCCCGTCCCCCGCGAGCGCGACCACCGGCCGGTCGGGCGCGTCGAGCTTGGCGGCGAGGCCGTAGGGGAGGGCGCACCCCATGCAGGCGAGGTAGCTCGACACGTGCGCGGGGACGCCGGGCGGGAGGGCCAGGTGCCGGGCGTACCAGTAGGTGGCGGAGCCGACGTCGACGGCGACGCGGGCGTCCTCGGGCAGGTGCCGGGAGAGTTCCCGGACGACGGCTTGCGGGTTGAGCGGGTCCCCCTGCGCGTCGGCGCGCTTCTCAGCGAGGTCCCGCCAGCCCGTGACCATCGCTTGGACCCGGTCGGACCATGCTTTGTCCTTAGTGGACAACAGTGGTAGGAGCATGCGCAGCGTCTCGGCGGCGTCCCCCACCAGCGGGACGTCAACGGGGTGCTTGCTCCCGACGACCCGCGCCTCGATGTCGATCTGCACGACCTTGGCCTGTCCCGGCTTCGGGTAGTACTCCGTCCACGGATCGTTCGACCCGACGATCAGCAACGTGTCGCACTCGCTCATCAACTCGGCGCTGGCGGTCGTCCCCAGGTGCCCCATGACCCCGGTGTGCCAAGGGAATCCCTCGGCCAACACCGGCTTCCCCATCAACGACGTGGTGACCCCGGCACCGAGCGCTTCGACCACCTGCTCGACCTCGGCCTCAGCCCCCACCGCCCCGCGCCCGACCAGCAACGCGACTTTCTCGCCCGCGTTGAGCACTTCCGCGGCGGCTCGCACGTCCTCGTCCCGCGGCACGACCCGAGGCCGCGCGATGACGGCCGACGACACCACGATCCCGTGCGCCTGCTCCGGCTCCTCCACCGCCTCCGCCCGCTGCACGTCGTGCGGGATGATCAGGCACGTCGGCGTGCTCTCGGCGATCGCGGTCCGCATGGCGTTGTCCAGCAACATCGGGAACTGCTCCGCCCCGAACGCCGTCTGCACGTACTGCCCGCACACGTCTTTGAACAACGCGTGCAGGTCAACCTCCTGCAGATACCCGCTCCCCAGCGCCGTGCTCACCACCTGCCCCACGATCGCCACCACCGGCCGCCGATCCAGCTTCGCGTCATAAAGCCCGCCGAGCAGATGAATCGCCCCCGGCCCCTGCGTAGCCAGGCACACCCCCACCCGCCCCGAATACTTCGCATGCCCGCACGCCATGAACGCCGCCATCTCCTCATGCCGCGCCTGCACGAACTCAGGCACCCCACCAGCCCGATGCAACGCGGCGAGGACCGGATCGATGCCGTCCCCCGCATACCCGAAAACCCGCGGCACCCCCACTCCCGCAACCGCTCCACCACCGCATCCGCCACGAGCCGCGCCATATCTCCTCCATCCCCGACCATCGCAACCACCCCCGGCTACCCAACCCCCACCCCGCACATGCACCCCCGCCCGCCAAACGACCACCCGCATGCGTGACCAGCCGCCGACCGGGTACCCGCCCCCCATGACGCAACCAACCGACGACCGCCGCCCGGCCACCGAAGACGCCCCCGACTTCGCCGAAGAACACACCAGCCCCACCTTCGCCGACGAGCCCGCCCCCGAACCCCCGACGAAGCCGTCCCCGACGGCTACAGCGGCATGGACCAGGAGCCGGTCAGCGAACCGCCGGACTAAGAATCACCAATCCAATTGTAGGATTGTTCAACGATCCGACAATTGCACGATCCTGCGATCCGCGCCATCGGTCAGGTGACGGGGACGATCGTGGCGGTCAGGTCGCCGTCCCGGATGTCCCACAGGCCGATGGTGCCGTGGGGTTGGCGACGGCGGTCCGTGGGCGACCCCGGGTTGAAGATGCGGACGCCGCTGGCTGTCACGTCCATCGGGATGTGGGAGTGCCCGAAGACGACGACGTCCGCGTCCGGGAAGCGGCGGCGCATGCGGGCGGGGCGGCCGTCGGCGGGGCCGCTGTCGTGGATCATCCCGATACGCAGGCCGTCGAGGGTGAGCGTGAGGGTCTCGGGAGCACCCCAAGCAGCCACGTCGGGGCCGTCGTTGTTGCCGAGGACGGCGTGGACGGGGGCGTACGTCGCCAGTTCGTCCAGGACCGCGGCGGTGCAGACGTCGCCCGCGTGGAGGATCAGGTCGGCGGTGCGCAGGTGGTCGGCGACCGCGGGTGGGCAGGTGCGCCAGCGGCGGGGGCGTGGGTGTCGGAGAGGACCACGACGCGCATGCGTCCATCATCGCGCGTCACGCGAGGTCGGGTGAGGTGAGGCAGCGGACGGCCTGGGCGGCGCCCGCGGCCAGGGCGGCGGGGAGGTCCCCGCCCGCCAGGTGCGCCATGAGGAACCCCGCGAAGAACGCGTCCCCCGCGCCGTTGGTGTCGACGATCTCCGCGACCGGCACCGCGTCGACGCGGTGCACGCCGGACGCGTCCGCGCCGACCGCGCCCCGCGCGCCGAGGGTCGCGACGGCCGTGCGCGCGCCGTCGCGGACCCGCGAGACGAGGAACGGCTCCGGGTCGGGCATCGCGTCGTCGTTGAGGAACAGGTGGTCGGCGGCGTCGGCGAAGTCGCGGTGGAAGGCGGAGCGGCCGTCGTAGTCGTGCAGGTCGCACCAGATCGGGACGTCGGCGTCGAGGAACGGCCGGGCGTGGTCGGCCAGGTCGACCACCGCCGCGTCCGCCTCGGCGAGCGCCGCCCGGGCGCGGTCGTCGTGCGCGGGGTGGTCCAACTCGGGGAGTTCCAAGTAGACGGACAGCCTGCCGCCGTGCGGGTCCATCAGGTTGAGGTGCTGCTCCGTCGCCCCCGCCGCCGTCTCCGCGATCACCTCGACGCCCGCGGCCCGCAGGACCTCCAGCACCGCGCGCCCCGGGGCGTCGTCCCCCACGACCGTGCGCAGCGTGACCTCAGCGCCCAGCCGCGCCAGGTTGAGCGCCTTCCCCGCCGACGTCCCACCCACCGTCTCCCGATGACCCCGCGCGAACACCGTGTGCGGCCTGGGGTCGGGCAGCCGGTCGACCCGGACCAGCCGGTTCCACGAGACGGGACCTGCGATGAACACCTTCGGCATAGGGTGCATTGTGCGAACCACGGGGAGATCGTGCTGATCCGCCACGCCGAATCCGAGCCACCGCGCCCGGACGGCCCGGACGACCTGCACCGCCCCCTCACCGCCCGCGGCCACCGGTTCGCCGAACTCCTCGCCGACACCGGCACCCCCACCGCCGTCTACTCCAGCCCGTACCTGCGCGCCGTGCAAACGGTGACGCCCCTCGCCCGCGCCGCGGGCCTGCCCGTCCGCACGCGGTGGGAGCTGCGCGAATGGGACTCCGGCCTCGCCCCCACCCCGGACTACGCCGAGCACTACGCCGCCAGCTGGGCCGACCCCACCGCCGCCCGACCGGGCGGGGAGAGCCTCGACCAGCTCACCGCCCGCGCCCTCGCCGCGGTCGCGGCCGTCGCCGGAGCGGGCACCGTCGTGATCGGCAGCCACGGAACCTTCGTGTCCCGGCTGCTGGTCGGGCTCGGCGTCGCGGTGGACTGGCCGTTCTCCCACGCCATGCCGATGCCCGCCGTCTACCGGTTCCGCTGGGGGCCGGACCCCGTCGTCCGGGGACCGGGCCTGTGATCGCCGGGTACCGCGACGTCCACCTGATCGGCGAGGGCCTCGAGTTCCGCGCGTACGCCGCGACCGCCCCCGACGGCGCCCGCGTCGTCCTCCGCACCCCCATCGGCCCCCGCTTCCAGTCCAACGCGAACGACCCGCACGTCGACACCCGCGCCCTCCTGCGCTGGGAGTACGCCGTCACCCGGCACGTCGCCGCGCACGGCGTCCCGGTCGCCCGCGCCCGCGACCTCGTCATCGGCGACCCCGACGTCCTGATCAGCGACTACGTCGACGACGACGGCCAGGGCGTCGACCAGGCCGCGCTCGGCGCGGTGCTCAAGACCCTGCACACCCTGCCCCCACCACCCCGCACCAGCGGCGACGTCGCGGGAAGGATCACCCGGCGCTGGGCCGAGGTCCGCCGGTACGCCCCGGACCTGGGCCCCGCCCCCGACGTCTCCCGGGTCGTCCGGACCGGCCGCAGCCTCCTGCACCTCGACGTCCGCGCGGCCAACCTGCGCGGCGTCGGCGGCACGCTGCTGGGCCTCCTGGACTGGTCGAACGCCGTCGTCGGCGACCCCGCGCTCGAACTGGCCCGGCTCGCCGAGTTCGCCCGCCTGCCCGACAACGGCCTCGACCACGCCGCCGTCCTCGCGGGCTACGGCGCCACCGAGCCCGACGACGCCGCCTATTGGGCCTACCGCCTCGACGCCGCCGTCATGCTCGCCCTCGTCTTCCTCTCCGAAGCCCCCGACCCGCCGCGCGCCCGCCTCGCGCTGGAACGCGTCCATGTCATCCGGGAACGGCTCGGGTATCACCTCCGTGACAAGCGTTAGCCCGGCCGCGCAATTCCGCCACCCCCATTCGGCATTGTCATGAGAATTGAATGAGCTGACCGCCTGCCGTAGTGTCGAATTCGAATTCCGCACTCCGAGGTGGAGGACAACGCATGCCCAAAATACTGCGAAAAGCGCTGGTCGTGGCCGTGGTGGCGACGACAGCGCTGGCCGCGCCCGCCCCCGCTCTCGAAATCGAGGACGTCCCCGATATCGGGGTCGACACGGGTCGGTTCAACCTCCCCATCAACTGCGCGATCACGCTGCCGGACTTCGGCGGCGCGAAGGTTTTCGACCTCGCCACGAACGTCGACGTGCAAGGGGTGGTCGCCACCCACCTCGGGCCCGGTCAGGAGTTCTGGCTGACCCAGGGCTCGGGCGCGATCACCTTCCCGTCCTGGCTGACCGGCCTCGGCGGGTTCGTCGGCATCAACCGCGCCGACGCCGTCGTGTCGAAGCTGGAGATCGGCGCGGACGGCGCGACCCCGCCGGTCATCAACGTCACCGACCCGCCGCAGGTGATCAAGGACATCGAGATCACGCCGGGGGAGGAGGTGACGGTCGGCCTGCCGCTGCAGGGCGCGTTCGACGTCGGCCCGTACACCGCGCCGCAGTCGGGCGCGGTGACGATGCTGTTCAAGCAGGCGGTCGCGCACGTGACCCTCAAGTCGTCGTGGGGCCTCCAGATCAAGGTCGACGCGCACTGCCTGCCCACCGCGGGCAACGCCCTGCTGACCGTCGCCGTCGGGGGACCCGCCGGGCAGCCGCCGTCGAAGCTCCAGGGCCAACCGCTGAACTTCCCGCCCGTCGCGCCCGGCTTCGTCGACGGCATCATCAACGCGCCCTACCGCTGCACCTTCGGCGGCGACGCCCTCGACGTCGGCATCGCCGTCGGCGGCACCTTCCCGCTGTCGGTCCCGCGCACGGGCCAGTTCTCGTTCACCAAGGCGTCCGGGGCGCTGACCATCCCCGCGGCGACCGTGAACAAGCTGCTCGACCGGGGCTTCAGCGGGCAGTTCTCCGGCCGCGTCACCCGCCTCGACCTCGTCGTCGAGGGCGGCCTCCCGGCGACCCAGAACGTCGCCGCCGACATCGCGGTCCCGCCGACCCCGCTGGTCCGCGACCGGGACATCATCGTGTCCCTGCCCGCCACCGGAACCCTGACGGCAGGCCCCTTCGCCCCCACCCCCGGCGCGACGAGCCTCGCGATCCGCATGGGCGCCGCGTCCGCCGAGCTGACCCTCAACGGCTCCACCCCGCTGCCCGTCACCTGCGGCGAACCCGCGGTGCCGGTGTACCTGCTGGAGAACCCGATCACCTAGAAACCGTGGCGGCGCGACGGCGGCCCGGCGCAGAATGGCGCGGTGAACCGCACCCTCCGGATCGCCGCCGCCGTCGCGCTGCTCACCAGCGGCCTGGCGGGCTGCCGCGCGGAAGACGCCGCCGCACCCCCGGCCCCGTCCCTCACCGCCGACGAGACCCGCACCCTGTCCACCCTCCGCAAGGTCGACGACCACCCCTCTGGACGATGACCTTCCACGGCGACTACGACCCCATGGACGTCGCGGGCCCCACCCTCACCCCGACGACCTTCGGCTGCTCCCTCTTCGCCGCCCGCGGCAACCCCGCCGACCCGCTGTTCGGCCGCAACTTCGACTTCGACCACCAACCCGCCCTGCTCCTGTTCACCGACGCCCCCGACAGCCACGCGTCGGTCTCGATGGTCGACGTCTCCTACCTGGGCGTGGACTCGGCGTCCGACTTCGAAACGGAGTCCGGCAAACGCCTCCTCCTCGACGCCCCCTCCTGCCCTTCGACGGCATGAACGACAAGGGCCTCGTCGTCGGCATGGCCACGGTCCCCAACGCCCAACCCACCTCGTCCCCCGACCGCCCCGTGGTCGGCAGCGTCCGCATCCAACGCATGATGCTCGACCGCGCCGCGACGGTCGAGGAGGCCATCAAGGTCTTCAACGAGTACACAGTGGACTTCACCGACAGCCCACCCCTGCACTACCTGATCGCCGACGCCGCGGGCAACTCCGCCATCCTGGAATTCGTCGACGGCGAACTCCAGGTGAGCCGCGACTCGAGCCCGTGGCAGGCGATGGTCAACTACCGCTGGTTCGGCTCGACCCCTGAGGAACAGCAAGCCGACCACCGCTACAACGCCCTCAGCTCAACCTTGACGTCGGTTGGCGGCAAACTCGACACGCGCGCCGCGATGTCCCTCCTGGCCGACGTGCAACAGGGCCACACCCAGTGGTCCATCGTCTACGGCCAACGCACCGGCAAGGTAACCCTGACAACCGGCAAACGCTACGACACCGTCCACGAGTTCTCACTCGCGATGAACGTGGATTAGAGGATCGCGGAGGCGGCGGGCCGAGCACCGGAGAGTTTGCGGTGCAAGGCGTAGCACTGCCCGTCGGTGAGGGTGCAGAGGTAGTCGAGGATGCACCGGTTCTCGTCACCCCGGTCGACGAAACCGTGCGTGCAGCGCGTCCGCGTGAGCATGCGCCATTCCCGCGTCTCGCTCACCCGGTGCTCGCCTCGCGCGACCTCCATCTCCTCGCGCAGGTAGCGCGGGAGCCTGCCGAAGTCGGACTCGGCCCAATCGTGCAGCTGAACGACCAAGTCCTTCAGCACCCGCTGCTGTCCGCGTTGCAGCACGGCCATGTCCGGGCGCTTGATCACGAAGTCCTTGGTGATCTTCTTGAGCAACTGGACTTCGTGCCATTCGGCTCGGCGCAGGGAGACGAACGGACCGCCCTTCCAGAATTGCCGGTCCCGCACCTCGACCGCCTCGATGTAGCGGCCGATCAGCTTCGACGCCGATGCCCCGGCCAATCCGAGGGTGAGCAGCCGGCTCTGCGGGAAGCGCGGGCGGAAGGACTCCAGCTCCTCCACCGTCGTGCTCACGGCCTCGGCGAAGAGCGCGTCGTCGTAGAAGTCCGGGTAGTCGAGGGAGAGTTGCTCCCGCAGCTCGCACTGGTAGCCGTTCTTCGCCACCCGCCTCAATTCGGTGATGACCCTGCGGATGTCCAGGATATCGGCGGTGTAGAAGTCCTCGAGGTCGTGGATGGCGTAGGTGATGTCGTCGGCGACGTCCATGATCGACGCCTCGATCGACTGCGTCCGGCACGGGAAGCCGACGTGGTCCAGGAACTCGCGGGCCCTGGTGAACGCCTCCCACTCCGTCTCGTACACGCTGAACTTCCGCCAATGCCGCCGGTAGTCGGTGTCCGTGCGCAGCAATTGGCTGTGGCGGTCGTCGTCGTGGATGGTCCGGGTCCACGGGTACTTGGCGATGGCCATCAGCGAGGCCGAGGTGAGGTCCAGCCCGTCATACGCGTGGTGGCGGGTCTCGGTGAGCTGGACGGTGCGGAACGTCTGGGCGTTGCCCTCGAACCCGTCCCGGAGGCCGAGGCAGTCCCGGGCGACCTCGTCGAGGGTCTGTTCGCCGATGTGTCCGAACGGCGGGTGACCGAGGTCGTGAGCCAGTGCGGCGGCTTCGACCACGTGCACGTCGATGCCGCCGAGGTCGGCGATGAGGTCGGCGTTGTCCTGCTGGTTGAGCAGGCATTCGGCGATGCTCCGGGCGACTTGGGCGACCTTCTCCGAGTGGGTCAGCCGGGTGTGGGGCAGGGCGCTGTCGTCGAACGGCGTGATGACCTGGGTGACACCGCCCAGCCGTCGCCAGGCGGCCGAGTACAGGACGCGGTCGCGGTCTCGGCGGGCGGGGGCGGATGTCGAGGGGCTCGTGTGCGGCGTCTGGGAGATCAACCGCTGGTTGCGGGCCGTCCTCAGGGCCGGGCTGACCAAGCGCACGGCCTGTGTTTCGGGCTGGTTCATCGACCCCGCCTCCATGCTCGTTCTTGGAGCTAGTGGGGTCGGGATGATCTGGTGTCCTGTTTCGACGGATCGGGCGCTTCACCCGATCGGCCTACTTGTTCGACCTGAACCAGTGGCAGCCGTATGGGGCTATCTCTAGGCGGCCGTTGTGGATGGTCACGTCGGATTCTGCGAGGAGGTCGAAGTGGTTGCCGTCGGGGAGGTCGATGTTCGCCGTGGTTGTACGGTCGGACAGGTTGTGCACGGCGGTGACTGAGGAGCCGTCGGAGGTGCAGCGGTGGGCTAGGACGGCTTCGTCGCCGGGGTTCAGGAGTTCGAAGTCGCCCCAGGGGAGTTCTGGGCATTCGCGGTAGCGTTCGACCAGGCGTTTGATCCAGGACAGGAGCGAGTTCGGGTCGTGGCGCTGGTCCAGGGCGTTGACGGCGTCGGGGGAGTAGGGGCCGGTGACGACCGGGGCGGGGAACTTGGAGGGGTCGGCGGTGGAGAAGCCGCCGCTGGGGCCGGGTTCCCACTGCATGGGGGTGCGGACTGCGGAACGGCCCTCGACCGCGAGGTTCTCGCCCATGCCGATTTCCTCGCCGTAGAACAGGACGGGGGTGCCGGGGAGGGCGAACAGGAGGCTGTAGACCATCTTGATGCGGCGCAGGTCGCCGTCGAGCATCGGGGGAGGCGCCTGCGGAGGCCGCGGCCGTAGACCTGCATGTCGGGGTCGGGGCCGAAGGCGGCGAAGACCTCCTCGCGTTCGGAGTCCGACAGCTTGTCCAGGGTCAGTTCGTCGTGGTTGCGGACGAAGGTGGCCCAGTGGCCGTCGCGTGGGGGTTCGGGGCGGTCGCGGAGGGCTTCGGCAAGGGGGCCGCTGAGGACCGTGCCAGCGACAGGTACATGCGCTGCATGCCGATGAAGTCGAAGCACATGGTGAGTTCGTCGCCGACGCCGGAGGGGTCGCCGAAGAACGGCATGGTGTCCTTGTACGGCAGGTTGACCTCGCCGAGGAGCACGGCCTCGCCTGCGCGGCGGGCCAGGAAGGCGCGGAGGTCGGCTAGGTAGTCGTGGGGGTCGGGGAGGTTGGCGGCGTCGTCGCTGCCGGAGGTTTCCAGGAGGAACGGGACGGCGTCGACGCGGAAGCCGGACAGGCCCAGTTCGAGCCAGAAGCCTAGGACGCGGGCCAGTTCGTCGCGCACGGCGGGGTTGGCGACGTTGAGGTCCGGCTGATGGGGGTGGAAGCGGTGCAGGTAGTACTGGTCGGTGGCCTCGTCGTGCTCCCACAGGCCCTGCTGCTCGCCGGGGAAGACCTCGCCCTTGGGGCCGTCCTCCGGCGGGGTGTCGCGCCAGACGTACCAGTCGCGGTAGGGGGACTCGCGGCTGGAGCGGGACTCCTTGAACCAGGGGTGCTGGTCGGAGGTGTGGTTGACCACCAGGTCCGCGATGACGCGCATGCCCCGGTCGCGGGCCGTGCGGACGAACTCGACGAACTCGCCGAGGGTGCCCAGCCTGGGGTCGACGGCGTAGTAGTCGGTGATGTCGTAGCCGTCGTCGCGGTCGGGGAGGGGAAGAACGGCATGAGCCAGATGCAGGTCACGCCCAGGCGCTCGAAGTAGTCGACGCGCTGGGTGAGGCCGCGGAAGTCACCGCAGCCGTCGCCGTTGCCGTCCTGGAACGTCTCGACGTCGAGGCAGTAGATGACGGCGTTCTTCCACCAGAGGTCAGAGGTCTTGGTCAGTCGCACAGCTCCCCCAGCACCTTCCCGCCGAACGCGTCGATGAACGCGTCCTGCTCTTGGCCGACGTGGTGGAGCTGGATCAGGTCGAACCCCAGCTCCGCGTACTCCCGCAGCCAGGCCGCGTGCTGGGCCAGGTCCGCGGAGACGTTGACGACGCCGCGGACGTCGTCGGGGGTGATGAACCGGGCCACCTCGTCGAAGTGCGCGGGGAGTTCGAGGTCCCAGCAGACGGGTGGGGAGAAGACGTTCCCGCGCCACTGCTCGTGCGCGATGGCGAGGGCCTCGTCGTCGGTGGGCGCCCAGCTCAGGTGGACCTGGAGGGCGAGGGGACCGCGTCCGCCCGCGTCGCGGTAGGCGTCGACCATCTGGCGGAGGCGGTCGGCGGGGGCGTTGACGGTGATGAGACCGTCCGCCCATTCAGCGCACCACCTGGCGGTTTCCGGGCTGACGGCGGCTCCGTAGAGGGCCGGTGGGGTTTCCGGGAGGGTCCAGAGGCGGGCGCGGTCGACGGTGACGAGACCGTCGTGGGACACCTCCTCGCCGTTGAGCAGGGCGCGGATGATGTCCACGCACTCGCGCAGCCGGGCGGTGCGGACCTGCTTGCGAGGCCACCCGTCACCGGTGATGTGCTCGTTGGACGCTTCCCCGGTGCCCAACGCGACCCAGAGCCGGTCGGGGTACATGGCCGCGAGCGTCGCCATGGCCTGCGCGCTGATGGCGGGGTGGTACCGCTGACCTGGCGCCGTCACCACCCCGAACGGCAACGACGTCGCCTGCAACGCCGCCCCGAGCCACGACCAGGCGAACCCGGAGTGCCCCTGCGCCGTCGTCCAGGGCGCGAAGTGGTCGGATGACATCGCCGCCGCAAACCCAGCCTGCTCCGCCCTCCGCACGGCATCCAACAGTCGGGACGGGTGGATCTGCTCGTGCGAGGCGTGAATCCCGTAAACCGCCATGCCCGGGGTACTACCCCGGATCGGCGGAGTTGACGCACGGGTCGGGTGGGGGTCGGCCGGTTGGGGGAGGGGAGAGGGCTGGTTGCAGTGATCGGGGGTGCGGTTGTGGGTCGGAGGCGGGGCTTTGGCCCATCGGCTCGCCTGAGGCTGTGGGACCCACCAAGGCGGGAGGCGAGCGGGTGGGTGACGGTGCGGGAAGCCGAACGCGAGCGGGGAGCACCGGTTGGAAGGGTGCGGATGGGGAGGTGAGCAGCGAGTAGGGAGGAGGTAGATGCGAGGAGTGCGGGGGAGGGGACGGGGTGCGGGTGGCGGGAGCGGGTGCGGGATGGGTGGGTGAAAGTGGAGAACTGAGATCGCGAGCGAGTGCGCGAGGGCCGCGAGTCGGGAAGCGGAGGTGAGGAAGCGAGGGCTGCGAGGAGGAAGTGGTGGTGGCCGGCGGAGACGTCGGCGTTAGTGGTGGGCAGGTGGAGAGGTTGGTGATGGTGGACGGCGGCTGGCGAGGGGGTTGGTGTTGGGCGATAGGGGGGTGGCCGGTGGAGAGGTTGGTGGTGGTGGAGGGCGGCTGGCGAGGGGGTTGGTGTTGGGCGATAGGGGGGTGGCCGGTGGAGAGGTTGGTGGTGGTGGAGGGCGGCTGGCGAGGGGGGTGTTGGGCGGTAGGGGGTGGTGTTGGCGGGTGAAGAGGTTGGTGTTTGGCGGGCGGCAGTTGGTGTTGGTGGCGGGCGGGCAGGAGCGGTGTTGGTGGTGTGCGGGTGGAGGGGTTGGTGGTGGGCGGGTGGAGAGGTGGTGTGTGGGGGGCGGGGGGTTGGTGTTGGGCCGGTGGAGGGGCGGTGTTGGGCGGTAGGGGGTGTGTTGGCGGGTGAAGAGGTTGGTGTTTGGCAGGCGGGAGTTGGTGTTGGTGGTGGCCGGGCGGAGAGGTTGGTGTTGGTTGGTGGGGCAGAGTTGGGTTTGGTAGTCGGAGGAGTAGGGGAGTGCGGCTGAATGCGCCGCACCCGAGGCGCGGGGTGCGGCCTCGGGTGCGGGTGGTGGGGTTGTCGGGTTGTGGTTACTTCAGGGCGTAGGCGCGGATGATGGTTTGGTCGACCGCGTTGCCTTGGGTGTCCTTGGCTTGGGCCTTGAAGGACACGAACTCGGCGTTTGCGGGGTGGTGGAGGATGGCGTGCCAGCGGTCGCCCACGCGGAACAAGGGGGTGGGGTGCCAGGTTTTGCCGTCGTTGTAGGAGACCTGGATGGTGGGTTTGGTGACGGTGGTGGCTGTGGTGCCGTTGTGTTGGGTGTAGATCGGGACGGTGAACAGGCGGCCTGCGGGGGCGTGGTTGGTGGTGTCCAGGTTGGGGGCGAAGCGGACGGCGATTAGGGGGAGGGGTTCGGCGGATTGGGTTGTGGCGGAGGTGAAGGTCCAGTCCGCGGAGATGAAGGTGGAGAGGGGGAGACGGAGCGGGTGGCTTCGGTGTGGACTCGGTAGGTGCCCTTGCCGCCGGGGTCGGAGGCTTGGATCCAGCCGTCGTACTCGGATTGGGCTAGGAGGGTTTCGCCTCGGTGGAGGGTGGTTTTGGCGGTGTCGACCGTCGAGAAGCCGAAGTGGTTGGGGTCTTGGTCGGTGAACATGGGGACGGAGACGCGGAGGTTGTCGCCGTCGCGGCCTGCCCATTCGTCGGGGGACCAAGGGGCGGCGGGGACGGCGGGGCCGAAGACCGCGGCGTTCCAGCGTTGGGTGGTGGGGCGGGTGAACTCGCGGGGGTTGACCGTGAGTTGGGTGGAGTCGGTGGGCCAGGTGGTGGGGGTGGCCGACTGGTCGAAGGAGCCGTCCCAGGTGGTGCCGCGGGAGAAGTACTCCGTGATCGGGTAGGGGAGGGGGCCGCCCGCCATCTGGTCGATGAAGCCCGACGTGGCGACGCCCGCGGCGGTGGTGCTGACCTTGACCAGGTCGCGGTCGCGGAAGTGCTTCGACAGGGTCGCGGGGACGCCGCCGTCGGTGGTCCAGCCGACGCTGTACTGGTACGGGCTGCCGACGAACTCGTACGGGCCGCTGGGCTTGGCCAGGCGGGAGGCCACGGTGAAGGCGGCCTTGCCGGGGCCGTCGTCCGCGAGGGGGCGAAGGTGATGCCCGAGAAGTCGTTGCCGACGATGCCGCTGCCGGTGTCGCCCCAGTCGGTGGTCATGGTGAAGAACGTGGCGGCGTAGCCGGACCTGGCCTCGGCCCGGTCGACGGTGACGTCGAGCGGTGTGCCCGCGCGGGCGTCGAGGGTCAGGGCGGTGTCGCCGGTGATCGTGATCCCGGCTTCGTTGAAGTTGGCGAGGGGCCAGAGCCCCTCGCCGTCGCGCGGGGTCTGGATGAACGCGTCGAAGTAGTACGTGCCCTTCGGGACGCGGGCGGTCAGCTTGCCCGACGGGTCGTGATCCACGTGGGCCTTGGGCTTGCGCAGGTCGACGAAGCGGTAGAAGTACTCCGGGGTCGGCTTGCCGTCGTGGTCGAGGAACGTCAGCTCGACGTCGTAGCTCTCGACCTCCTTGTCCAGGCCGACGGGCGTGCGCACGGCCGTGTCGCCGCCGGTGGCCGTGACCACGCCGCTGTACCGGCCGTCGGGGGCGTCGAGCCGGGTGTTCGCGGTCAGGGTGACGTCGGCCTGCCCGCCCGCGGGGATGGTGACCTCGCTCGGCGCGACGGTGACCAGGGTGGCGGGCTTGCCCGCCTCGTCGCGCAGGTCGACGGCCACGCGCAGGGTCAGCGGCTCGGTGCCGCTGTTGCGGTAGGTCAGCTTGCGGACGATGGGCTCGTCGTCGCCGTGCGGCCAGCGGGCGGTGCCCAGGCCCACGCTCGCGGGTGACGCGGACACCGGCTGGCGGGTCGCGCGGGCGACGTCCACCAGGCCCGCGCCCTGGTCGTACACCGACAGGGCGGGGTTGGGCGCTGCGCTGGCGACCAGGACGGCCTTGAGCTGCTCCGCCGACCAGTCCGGGTGCTGACCGGCCAGGAGCGCCGCCGCGCCCGCGACGTGCGGGGCGGCCATGGACGTGCCGGACAGGGCGACGTGCTTGTCGCCGACCGGGTCGCCGATGATGCCGTTGGCCGCCTTCGCCGCGACGATCCCGACGCCGGGCGCGGTGATGTCCGGCTTGATCGCGCCGTCCTTGATCCGCGGTCCGCGCGAGGAGAAGTCGGCTATCGCGCCGTCGCGGTCGACCGCGCCGACGGTCAGCGCGGCGTCGGCCGCGGCCGGGCTGCCGATGCTCTGCTCACCGGGACCGGAGTTGCCCGCCGCGATGACGAACAGCGCGCCCGTCTCCGCGGTGATCCGGTTGACCGCCTGCGACATCGGGTCGGTGCCGTCCGACGGGAACGGCGAGCCCAGGCTCATGTTGACGACGTCCGCGCCCTCCGCGGCCGCCCACTCCATGCCCGCGATGATGTCCGACTCGGTCCCGCCGCCGTTGTCGTCGAGGACCTTGCCGTTGAGCAGCTTCGCGTCCGGCGCGACGCCCTTGTACCTGCCGTCGCCGGTCACCGTCGCGGCGACGTGGGTGCCGTGGCCGAACCGGTCGTCGGTGGTGTCGCTGCCGCTGAAGTTGCGCGCGCCCGCGACCGCGCCGACCAGGTCGGGGTGGGTCTCGTCGATGCCGGTGTCGAGCACCGCGACCGTGGTGCCCGCGCCGGTGTGCCCGGCCGACCACGCCGCGGGCGCGCCGATCTGCGGCACGCTGCGGTCGAGGGTGGCGCGCACCGGGCCGTCCAGCCAGATCCGGCCGACGCCCGCCGCGCGCGCCGCGCCGAAGAACGCGGTCGATTTGTCCGCCTTGAGCGCGACGCCGCCGATGCTCGGCAGCGGCCGCTCGTCCGCGGCGCCCGCCAGCCGGGGGCCGTCGTAGGTGATGATCAGCGGCGTGACCGGGCTGCGTGCGTCGTCGTACCCGGCCCTGACCAGCCCCCGACGTCGAACAGCCTGCCGTCGAGGCGCCCGGCCGCCACCTCGCCCGCGACGTCCGCGGGCAGCACGTGCACGTCGCCCTCCTCGTCGACGCGCTGCAGGAAGCGCACCCGCTCGCGGCCCTCCCCGGGCTCGACCCTGGCGCGCCCGCCGACCAGCGTGACCCGGTCACCGGTCAGCAGGGTGACGGTCGTGCCGGACGCCGGTCCGCGCCCCTCGGGCGCGGCGGCGCCCGCACCCGGGCTGACCAGCGCGGCGACGACAGCGGCCACCCCGACACCGACGACCAGCGATCGCCTGGCTCTCTTCATTCGCTCTCCCCAGTTTCAGAACGACCTCACACCCCCATATGACGCCTCGACCCCCTCCGGAGTTGGCACGAATTCGCGAGATCACCTGAAGGGCCGGGGACACCTGTCGGTACGAAGTGGACTGTTACTCACTTACCGGGTACCGGATCACCCGCCGGGGCGGTAGCGGTTCCCGGTCCGGTTCATGACGACGTCATGTGTGAGCAATGACGGAGGTGCGACCCGATCACCCCGGGTGCGACCGTGATCAGGTCCTTCGAGGAAAGTGGGGTGAGCGCCACTATGCCCATCGACAGCGCACGGGCGGCCACGCTCCGGTTCCGGGTCGGGATCGCGCGGCCGGGCACGATGCACTACATGTACTGCGCGGACCTGGTGCGGCGCAGGTACCTGGAGCGGTACCAGGTGGTCGTGGAACCCAGGCCCGACCTGTTCGTCACCGCGTGGGACAACACGCGGCACTCGCCGACGTTCGGCCGCACGCTCGGCGTCGCCGGGCTCACCGCGGCCACGGAGGCGCCGATGGTGTCGGAGGAGTACCTCGACACCCCCGTGGAGCAGGCGTGCGCGGCGCTGGGCTGGCCCGGCACCGAGCGCGGCAGCGTCGCGGAGATGGGGCCGCTGGTGTCCAAGCACCCCGGCACCGGGCTGTTCCTCATGCGCAACCTGCCGAGGGTCGCCGCCCACATCGGGTACGACTTCCTGCTCTCCACCCTCCCCGGCAGGCTGCTCGACCTGGCCAAGGCCGCGGGCTGGGAGTTCCACATCCTCACCAACAGCCGCCCGCCGGGGACCTTCCCGGACGACCGGGGCACGTTCTCGCCCGGCGCCCGCACCGGCGTGCTCCGGTGTGGACAGAGCGCGGTGCTGGCGGCCGCCGCCTGACCGTGGTACACACGGCGCGGTGGGGGTAGAGCGGTTGGAGCGGTGGCTGCGGTGCGAGTTCATCGCGCACAACACCGCGTTGGACGAGGCGTACTTCGCCGAGCGGGTCGAGGTCGTGACCGGCGACCCGCGGTTGGACGGGATCAAGCGGACCCTGTTCCGCGAGGGCTCGGACCTGGTCGCGGCCATCGGCGCCGTGGACGGGTCGGCGGCCGACCGCTACCAGCTCCTGGGGGCGGTCGGCTTCTTCCTCGGCGCCTGCCGCAGGCACGGCGTCGAGGACGAGCCGCGCGCCGCCTGGGCGCTGGCCGTGGAACTGGGCGCCGGGCTCGGCGTCGCCCCGCGGTACGTCTTCGCCCACCAGTCCACCCACAACCGGGCGGTCGACGGGAGCTACCGGCGGTTCACCGACCTGCCCGACGAGGCCACCTTCACCACCGCCAACGGCCTCGGCGTGCTGGCCTACCGGCGCGCCGCCGCCGCGCTGCGCGGGATCGCCGACGTCGGCGTGACCAGCCCCTGGCGACGTACCTGCTCACCGACGCGAAAGCCGCCCTCGACGACGTCCTCGCGCACAACCGAGCGCTCGCCGAGACCCTCGACGTCGACCGCTTCTACTACAACATCCGCCCGTACTTCATGTCCCACCGCGTGGGCGACCACGAGTACCGGGGCGTCAACGCGGGCGACTTCTCCGCGATCAACGAGATCGACCTGCTCCTCGGCCTCTGCGACGCCCGCGACCCGCACTACCAGCGCGTCGTCGCCGAGAAGTACCCGTACGTCCCGCCCGAGGACCAGCCGCTCCTGCGCGCGGCCATGACCGCGCGACCCCTGCTCGGCCAGTTCCTCGCCGAGGCCGGGACCAGCGCGCTGTTCCGGCGCAACGCCGAGCTGTTCCTCGACGTCTGCCGCGCGCACGGCGCCGCGTACGCGCACCACCACTCGCGGTTGGTGCGGCGGTTCCTGGAGGAACCCGCGCGCGCCGAGGTGGTCACCGCGAGCGGGCCGCCGCTGGACGAGGTCGTCGCGGGGCTGGGCAGGCTCGCCGACCTCCGGGCCGCGCGGGACCGGCCCGGGGCGCCGACCGCGCGGGGCGGTCTCGAGCGCCTCCGCTCGATGCTCCACTGAGGACTACGCACCAGTAGTACGCACCCGGGTAGACGGCCACCGGGCCCGGATGACACGCCGCTGCGGAGGAATTCCCCCGGGCGATGTTCACCACTTGCCAACCGCGCGCCGAACGCGCAGGTCAGCGGGGATCGGCCAGTGAGGACGCGGCGGGCGGGCATTGGCGCGGACGATCACCGCCCCTACCGTTCGACGTGTCCGCCCTCCCCTGCACCGGCGGACGCAAACACCCGCGTCGGGCCGCCCTGCAACCGGCCCGACGCGGGGCTTAGCGAGGAGAACACCCGCCATGACGCATGTTCGGAGGAGGCTCGCGCTGATCGGCCTGGGCGCGGCCACCGCGGTCACCGGGGCGGTCGTCGCCGCGCTGCCCGCGGCGGCCGAGGGCCAGGTGCGCACCGTCCCGGGTGCCATCAGCGGCAGCTACATCGTCGTGCTCAAGGACGGCCCGTCGACCGCGGACGCCGCGGCCGAGCTGGTCGACGAGCACGGCGGCCAGGTCAAGGCGCTCTACTCCAGGGCGCTGCGCGGCTTCAACGCCACCATGACCGACCGCGAGGCGCGCAGGCTCGCCGCCGACCCGATGGTCGCCTACGTCGAGCAGGACCACCGCGTCGAACTGGCCGACGTCCAGGACAACCCCACGTGGGGCCTGGACCGCGTCGACCAGCGCGACCTGCCCCTGGACCGCAAGTACCAGTACGCGGCCACCGGCACCGGGGTCAACGTCTACATCATCGACACCGGCATCAACATCAACCACCAGGACTTCGGCGGTCGCGCCAAGCACGGCCGCGACGTGGTGGACAACGACAACGACACCAGCGACTGCCAGGGCCACGGCACGCACGTCGCGGGCACCGCCGGTGGCTCGCTCTACGGCGTGGCGAAGAAGGCCACGCTGATCGGCGTGCGCGTCTTCGGCTGCTCGTCCAGCGGCACCGCCGCCGACATCCTGGAGGGCATCGACTGGGTGACCGCCAACGCGGTCAAGCCCGCCGTCGCCAACCTCAGCCTGCGCACCGGCAAGTCCACCGCGACCAACGACGCCGTGCAGCGCATGATGAACGCCGGTGTCGTCACCGCGGTCGCCGCGGGCAACTACGGCGCCGACGCGTGCAACGACTCGCCGTCGAGCACCCCGGACGCGATCACCGTCGGCGCGACCGACGCCAACGACGGCCGCGTCAACAACAGCATCTGGACGTCGAACTACGGCCCCTGCGTGGACATCTGGGCGCCGGGCGACGGCATCGTGTCCGCCGCGTACAACAGCAACACCGGGACCGCGACCAAGAGCGGCACCTCCATGGCCACCCCGCACGTCGCGGGCGCCGCGGCGCTCCACCTGGAGGCGAACCCGACCGCGGGCCAGCTCGCCGTGCGCGACGCGCTGGTGGCCAACTCCACCCCCGACACGCTGACCGGCCTCGGCACCGGCTCGCCGAACCGCATGCTCTACACCGGTTCCGGCGGCACCACCCCGACGCCGACCTGCGCGCCGGTCACCAACGGCACCGACGTGTCCATCCCGGACGCGGGCGCCGCGGTCACCAGCTCGGTCACCGTGTCCGGCTGCACCGGCAAGGCGTCGGCCACCACCAAGGTCGCCGTTGACATCCGGCACACCTACGCCGGTGACCTCCAGATCGACCTGGTCGCCCCGGACGGCAGCAGCTACCGGCTGAAGAACACCAGCAACGACTCCAGCGACAACGTCATCGCCACCTACACCGTCAACGCGTCCACTGAGGACCGCAACGGCACCTGGCGCCTGCGCGTCCAGGACCGCTACAGCGTCGACACCGGCTACATCAACTCCTGGACCCTCACGGTCTGACACGAGGAGACCCTGGGCGCGGACCGCGGAACACCGCGGTCCGCGCTCAGTCCTGCGCGACGAGCAGCGCCCCCGACAGCGTCAGCCCGGGGCCGAACGCCATCGCCACGACGGTCTCCCCGGGCGACGGCGCGAGCTGGCCGAGGATGAGCGGCACCGTCGCCGACGAGCAGTTCCCGTACTCGGCCAGCACGTGCCGGGACACCGCGAGCGCGTCCGGGGCCAGGCCGAGGCCGCGCTCGACGGTGTCGAGGATGCGCGGCCCGCCCGGGTGGACGGCCCACCGGTCGACGTCGGCCGGGGTCAGGCCGTGCGGGTCGAGCAGGTCCTTGGCGAGCAGTTCGACCTCGTCGCCGAGCACGTCCGGGACGCGCCGGGACAGGCCCATGCGGAAGCCGAGGTCGGTCACCTGCCAGGTCATGTGGTCGCTGGTGCCCGGGTGCGTGCGCCACGCGGTGTCGGCGACGCGCAGGCCGGGGCCGTCGTCGGGGAGCAGGACCAGCGCGACCGCCGCGTCGCCGAACAGCGCGTGGCAGACGACCTGCTCCGGGTCGGTGGTCGCGGGCTGCGCGTGCAGCGACGTCAGCTCCAGGCACAGCAGCACCGCGGGCCTGCTGTTGGCCCGCACGTAGTCGCCGACGCTGTCCAGGCCGGGCAGCGCCGCGTAGCAGCCCATGTGCCCGACCAGCAGCCGCCGCGCCCTCGGGTCCAGCGGCAGCGAGCCCGCCAGTTCGATGTCGACGCCGGGCGTGCCGTAGCCGGTGCACGACGCGACCGCGAGCAGGCCCACGTCGGCGGCGTCGAGGTCGGCGTCGGCCAGGGCGGCGCGGACCGCCCGGTGCGCCAGGGCGGGCGCGGCCTCGCCGTAGCGGCGCATGCGGGCCGCCGTCGACCACTCGGCGACGTCCTCGACCCTCGGGTCGGCCACCGCGTGCCGCCGCCGGACGCCGGAGCCCGCGAAGATGCGTTCCGCCGTGCGGTCGCCGCCCAGCCGGTCCCGGAAGTGGTCGTCCCACATGGCCCGCTGGTCGACCGGCGGCGGCAGCGCCGCCCCGATGCCCCGGATCACCGCGCTCGGCATCCCGCCTCCTCCTTGCGCCCGACGGCCTGGAACAGCACGCCGGTGTCGCGCACCGGCACCATCCGCACGCGCTCGCGCCCGCGCAGCAGCCACGCCGCCAAGTCGGTCGCCGCCGGGCGGACGCCCCGCAGCCGCAGCCGGATACCCGCTCCGGCGGCCAACCGCACCAACTCGGCCCGGTCGACCAGCAGCGCGGGGTCGTGCACGCCGCGCGGGGCCAGCCCGGGCAGCCGCTCGGCGAGACCGATCGCGACGAATCGGCAGCGCCGGGTAGCGGCGAGCGTGTCGAGCACCAGCAGACCGCCGGGGGCGAGCACGCGGCCGATCTCGCGCACCGCCGCGGCCAGGTCGGTGACGTGCTCCAGGATCTCGCCCGCGGCGACGACGTCGGCGCAGCCGTCGCGCAGCGGCAGCCGCAGCGCGTCGCCGCGCACCGCGGCGACCCCGTGCTCGCGGGCCTGGCGCAGGGCGCTCGCCGACAGGTCGACGCCGACGTGCCGGTAGCCCTTGCCGCGCAGGTGCGGGGCCAGCAGCCCGGCCCCGCAGCCGATGTCCACCAGCACCGCGCCCGGTCTGGGCGCGGGCGGGACGAGGTCGGCGCGGGCGGCGGCGAGCCAGTGCAGCATCGCGAACACGCCCGCGGCCGCCACCACTGGTCGGCGAGCCGGTCGTACAGGCGGATGTCGTTCCGCGGGAGCTGCTCAGTCGGTGGCACGTGCTCCAGGCTGGCACACTCGGGCGGGTGCAGCAGGCCGTGCGGACCTCGGGGGCGCTCGCGCTGGCGTGCCACCCGGCGCCCGCGCTGACCGTCACCGCGCTCGCCGCCGCCCTCGCCGCGGCCGCCGGGCGCACCCCGGCCGCGATCGCCGGGCTCACCGCCGCGGTCCTCTGTGGACAGCTATCGGTCGGCTGGCTCAACGACCTCGTCGACGCCGACCGCGACGCCGCGGTCGGCCGCGCGGGCAAGCCGATCGCCGACGGGCGGGTGCCCCGGCGCACCGCGGCGATCGCCACCGCTCTGGCCGCCGCCGCGCGATCGCGTTGACCTCGCTGTTCGGCGCGCAGGCGCTCATCGCGCACACGATCGCGCTGGTGTCTGCGTGGGCCTACGACCTCGGGGTGAAGGCCACGGCCGCGTCGGTGCTCCCGTACGCGGTGTCGTTCGGGCTGCTGCCCCTGGTCGTCGGACCCGCGCCCGCGTGGCTGGTGGCCGCAGCGGTCGCGCTCGGCTGCGCCGCGCACTTCGCCAACGCCGTCCCCGACCTCGCCGACGACCTCGCCACCGGCGTCCGCGGCCTGCCGCACCGGCTCGGCGCGACCGCGTCGACCGCGGTGGCCGCCTGCCTGGTGCTGGTGACCGGGCTGGTCCTCGCGTTCGGACCGCCCGGTCCGCCCGGCTGGCTCCCGCTGACCGCCGTCGGCCTGGCCGTGCTCGTCCTCGCCGCCGGGGTGGCCAGGGGAGGGCGCGCGCCGTTCGCCGCCGTGCTGCTGGTGGCGCTGCTCGACGTGGCCGTGGCCGCGTACGTCCTGGCCTAGTCGGCCGACATCGCCTCCGGCTGCGCCCGCCACGACGCCGCCGCCAGCTCCACCGGGATGGTGCCCTGGCGCGGGCCGGGCAGCGAGCGGTACGCGCCGCTGGTGGTCGACACCGCCTGCCAGTCGTCGGTCAGCGAGCCCGAGCTGCGGTCGGACACCAGCATCGAGCGGTGCAGCCTGCGCAGCGCGGGCGAGGGCTCCAGCGCCAGGTCCTCGACCATGCGGGTGCGGACCCGCCGGTAGACGTCCAGCGCCTCCGAGCGCCTGCCCGAGCGGTACAGCGCGAGCATCAGGTGCGCGCACAGGCCCTCGTGCGTCTGGTACTGCCCGACCAGGGCGGTCAGCTCGCCGAGCAGCTCGTAGTGCCTGCCCAGGCGCAGGTCCACCTCGATCCGCCGGTCGAGCACGTTGAGCCGGGACTCCTCGAGCCGCCGCACGTGCGAGTCCAGCGACAGGCCGGTCTGCACGTCGAGCAGCGGGCGGCCCTGCCACCAGCTCAGCGCCTCGCTGAAGTTGCGGGACGCGGCCTGGAGGTCGCCCAGTTCGCGCTCGCGGTGCCCGGCCATCGCGAGCCGGTCGAAGTTCTGCATGTCGACGCACGCGTCGTCGGCGTTGAGCACGTACCCGCCGGGGCGGGTCGCGACGAGCTGCTTGGCCACCCGGTCCGGGTCGTCGACGCGCCCGCCCAGCACCGTCGCGATGTGCTTGCGCAATTGCAGGATATAAGTCTGGATTACCGCTTTCGCGCTCCGCGGCCGCAGGTGGCCCCACAGTTCGCTGATCATCACGTCCATGGGGACAACCGTGTTGACGTTCACGGCCAAGGTCGCCAGGACCGTGCGCGGCTTGGCGCGGATAACGCGATAGCGGTGCTCGCGTAGCGCACGGATAAAGGACCGAGAACCCTGATCTCCACACAACCCCCATGACTGCCAGGCCCCCGTTTTGCGGCAGCCTGCCATACGCCCAGTAGTTGCAATTTAGTACGGGAAGTCCCGGCTGTCAAATAGCCGGGCAGTGCACGGCCATTCACCGAGCATTTATTTGTCCGGTTCGGCAACTTTGTAGAGATTGAGCCGGTAGCCGTCCAACCGCCTGCCGCCGAGCCGGTCCGCGACGGCCATCCCGACCCGGTAGACCGGGGGCATCCGCCTGCGCAATGCGGCCTGCGGCTGGCCGAGGTTGCGCGTCTCGAGCAGCCGCGCGCCGACACCCCAGCGCTCGACCTCGCGCGGATCCCCGCAGGTCCACAGCATCTTCATCGACATCACCTTGCGCACGTCCCTGGCGAGGATCTGCTCGACGAGCATGCGGCTGAACGTGTCGGTGACGACCCACGCGCCCGGCAGGCGGCTCGCGACCCGCCGGAAGAGCGACCGCACATCCTCCTCCGCCAAATAGGCGAGCACCGCTTCGGAGACCAGGAGGTAAGGACCACCGGAACGGACTACTTCGTCCAGCCAGGCGTCCTCGGTGATGGAGGCGGCAATCATGCGGTAGCGATCTTTATCACCGAAGAACGCGCGCCGGAGTTCGATCACATCGGGCAGATCGATGTCGATCCACCGGACGGTCCCGTTGTCGACCCGGTCGAATCGGGTATTCAACCCCGTGCCCAGTTCGACGACCGTTCCCGACGGGTGCTCGGCGAGGAACCCGCGCACCCATTCGTCGATGATCGCGGTCCGCATGGCGCACGCGAATAGCGCCTGGTTGCTGCTGTCCAGCTTCGCGAAGTCGTAGTCGATGGAATCGACCATCTCGACCGATCTCGGGTCCCGCAGCACCGAGCGGGGCTTGCGCGCCTCGACGGCCCGGCCGTAGAGCGGGATGAGGAGCGTCTCCTGGACCTCGCCGAGGACGACTTGCTGCTTGTGCGACATCTGCTGCCTTCGTTCAGTGGGTGAGGTCGACGAGCCGCGGCACCAGGTCGGCCGGGGTCGGGAGGGTGTCCAGCTCGGCGCGGACGTCGGCGGTCGCCTTCCGCAGGCCCTCGTCGGCCAGCAGGGCGGTCAGGGCCGCGGCGTCGACGTCGTCGGGCGCGGTGACCAGCCCGACGCCGCTCACCTCGACCGCCGCGGCCATCGTCCCGGTGCTCGGGAAGCGCGGGTCGAGCAGGAGGAGCTGGGGCACGCCCGCGACGATCGCGGCCATGGTGCTCCCGCCGCCGCCGTGGTGGACCAGGCCGGAGCACGTGGTCAGCAGGACGTCCAGCGGCGTCCAGCCGACCGGCGTGACGTTGGCGGGCAGCGGGCCGCACACCGAGTAGTCGATGTCGCCCAGTGCGAGCGCGAAGTCGGCGTCGACCTCCGCGGCGGCGGCCAGGGTCGCGCTCAGCGCGTGGTGGCGGTGCGCGGGCGGCTTGACGGTTCCGGTGGTCAGCGCGATCCGCGGCCGCCCCTGCGGCTCCGGGAGCCGGTCGCCGAGCACGCCCGCGCTGGTGAACGGCAGGTCGCGGACGAACTCGCCCTCCGGCTCGGGGAACGGGAGCATGCTCGGCGGCACGTACTCCAAGACCAGCGCGGGCCGCGGCAGGTGCTCGACGCCGTGCCTGCGCATCTCGTCGGCGAGGTGGGCGCCGGTCTGGTCGTGCAGCCCGTCGGTGCGGAACGTGCCCAGGTTGCGCTGCACCGCGGGCACGCCGCGGCGGGCGGCGGCGATCAGGCCGTAGGTCGCGGTCTGCTCGTAGACGACCAGGTCGGGCCGCCACTGGTCGACCAGCTCGACGGTCCGGTCGACGAACGGCCGGTTGGCCTCGGCGACCATCAGCACGAACCCGGCGTGCTGGCGCTCCTCGGGCGTCGCGAACTCGCGTTCGGTCAGCGCCGGGTTGGACCGGATCGCGCCGAACACCGCGGAGCCGTCGTAGCCGGGCGCGGCGTCGATGACGTGCAGGCCCGTCGCCGCGGCGGCGTCGAGGTGCTGGCCGAAGGTCACCAGGACCTCGTGGCCCGCGGCGCGCAGCGCCCAGGCGAGCGGGACCAGCGGGAACAGCCTGCCGATCGCGGCAGTGGAGCAGAACAGGACGCGCATCGACCGCGATTCCTTTCCGGGCGCCGGGTTCAGTGGCGGACGCCGACGAGGTAGCCGGGGTGGTCCGGCGGGCCCGCGACCCGCTCGGCCGGGCACCCGGCCCGCTCGAACGCGCGCAGGTACTGCCCGTCGGTGAAGAGGGTCTGCGTCTCGACCTCGTGGAACTGGCGGACGCCGCCGGGACCGGCCACGGTGAACGCGATCGTCATCCGGGACTTGTCGCCGTCGCGGACCGAGTGCGTGATCCGGGAGATCGCGCGGCCGTCCTCGCGGACGAGGTGCCCGCCGACGTACCCGTCGAGGAACTTCTCCGGCGACCACCACGGCTCGACGACCAGCACGCCGCCCGGCACGAGCTGCCGCGCCATGTGGGCGATCGCGGCGTCGAGCGCGGCCTCGTCGGGCATGTAGCCCACGGCGAACCCGAGGCAGGTGACGGCGTCGTACGCGCGGTCGGCGGTGAAGTCGCGCATGTCGCCGGGGTGCACCGCGCGCACGCCCGGCCGGTCCTGCGCGAGCCGCCGCATCGCGTCGGCGGGCTCGACGCCCGCGACGTGCGCGAAGTGCTCGGCGAACGCCTCCAGGTGCGCGCCGGTGCCGCACGCGACGTCCAGCACCGAGTCGGCGCCCGGGCGCCGGGCCTTGACCAGCCCGGTCAGCTCCTTCGCCTCCGCGACCCAGTCCTTGCCGCGGCTGAGGAAGACCACGTCGTAGAACTCGGCGTGGTCGTCGCTGTAGCTCATCGATCGCCCCTCAGACGATGTGGACGTCGGGGACGTAGAGGACCCAACGGCCGCCCGCCTCCCGGAACGCCCGCTCCTTGGCCATGATCTCGTCCGCGTGGTTCCACGCGAACAGCAGCGCGTAGTCCGGGTACGGCGGGCCGAACGCCCCGGGGCCCGGACGGGGATGCGCGCCCCCGGCGACAGCCTGCCGTGCTTCTCCGGCGTGGAGTCGCAGATGTACGGCACCAGCTCGGGCGTGATGCCGCAGTAGTTGATGGCGGTCGCGCTCTTCGCGGTGGCGCCGTAGCCGACGACCGTCTTGCCCTCGGCGCGGATGCCGGTGAGCAGGTCGACCAGGTCCGCGCGGATGCGCCGGACGTCGTCGGCGAAGCGCTCGAAGGTGCTCGGCGCGAAAAGACCGCGCGCGGACTCCTCCGCGATCATCCCGGCGACCGAGGGCGACGGCGTGCGGGCGCCCGCGCGGGCGACGGTGTAGCGGATCGCGCCGCCGTGCACGGAAAGGCGTTCGACGTCGACCAGCTCGAAACCGGATCGCAGCGCCAATTCCCGGACCGACGTCGCGGAGAAGAGGTAGAAATGCTCGTCGTAGATCTGGTCGAACGCGGAATTGTCGACGATGTCGGCGAGGTAGCGGTCCTCGAACACGAACACGCCGGTCGGGGTCAGCAGCGCGTCGACGCCGCGCAGGATCGAACCCAGGTCGGCGATGTGGCTGAAGGTGTTCGCGGAGAACACCACGTCCGCGGGCCCGTGCTCGGCGCGCACCCGCTGGGCGGTGTCTTCGTCGAAGAACGCGTTGACGACGTCCACCCCGTGCGCGCTGGCGACCTCCGCCGCGCCGCCGGAGGGTTCGACGCCGAGGTGGCGCACGCCCGCGTCGCTGACGGTGCGCAGCATGACGCCGTCGTTGCTGCCGATCTCCACGATGAACGGGTCCGCGCCGGTCAGCTCCGCGTCGAGGAAGTGGCGGGCCACGGCGTCGAAGTGCTTGCGCATGACCGCCGACCCGGACGACCGGTACGGGTAGTCGGCGTGGAACATCGCCCCCGGCGGGACCTCGTTGGCCTGCTGGACCATCGAGCAGTCCGCGCACACGCCGACCACCAGGTCGTAGAAGAATTCCTCGCGCTCGTCCTGCGGCAAGCGGAATGCGTCCGATATCGGCTGGCGCCCGAAATCGAAGAACTTCGTGACTTTCCCGCCACAAACCCGGCAATTCCGCATACGGGCAACACTACGTTTCACCGGACCGGCCCGCCAGCTCCTATAGCGCTGCTATAGCGGCCATGGAGCGGACGTGTCGCGGCCGCCCGGATGGCCGTGATCAGGCGGATCCCGTCGACCGCGGTGCGCAGGGCGGCACGCCAGTCCACGTACCCGCGGACGGCCCCGGCGAAACGCTCGAGCACGCGGGCGAACTGGTCGCAGGCGGGCGCGTCGACCGGGCTGGTGCCGTCCGGGCCGTCGAACCAGAGCGGGGGCGCGGTGTCCGGTGGCGGGGTGAACGCGCGCTCGGCCCGCAGCCGCCCCGCGCTGCCCCACAGCTCGTAGCCCGCGCGGTAGGCGTGCTCGAACCCGAGCGTCAGGTGGGCGGGCACCCCGGACTCGGACTCCAGCAGCGCGGTCCCGGCGACGTCGACCCCCGTGAAGGGGTCCGTGCGCAGTGTCGCGCCGACGACCCGCAGGCGGCGGCCGAGGAACATCATCGCGGCGTGCACCGGGTAGTAGCCGACGTCGAGCAGCGCGCCGCCGCCGAGGTCGCGCCGGTACCGGATGTCGTCGACCGGGCGCGGCGGGATGGCCATGGCGGCGCTGAACACCTGCACGTCGCCGATCGCGCCCGACTCCACCCGGTCGCGCACGACCCGGTGCTGCGGGTGCTCGGCGAACATGCGGTTCTCCATCAGCACCAGGCCGTTGGCGTGCGCGAGGTCGCACAGCGCGGACGCCTCCGCGGTGTTGACCACCATCGGCTTCTCGACGAGCACGTGCTTGCCCGCCATGAGCGCGCGCGCCGCCCACTCGGCGTGCATGCCGGTCGGCAGCGCGACGTACACCGCGTCGATGTCCTCATCGGACAGCAGCGCCTGGTAGCCGGGTACGGCCCTGCACCCGAACTCGGCGGCGAACCGGTCCGCCTTGGCCGGGCTGCGGCTGGCCACCGCGGCCAGCTCCGCGCCGACGCAGCGGGCCAGCGCGGGCAGGGTCCGCCTGCGGGCGACGTCGGCGCACCCGAGCACCCCGACGCGCACGGGCGGTGGCGCGGTCACGCCGTGACCAGGCTGTGCAGGCACGCCACCAGGCTCCGCGCCTGGATGTTGACGTAGTGGCTGTGCTGGAGCAGGTCCACCATCTGCCGCAGGGTCATCCAGCGGTACCCCGGGCCCTCCTCGCACGAGCCGTCGTCCTCGACCACCAGGTGCCGGGTGCGTGCGTGGTAGAAGCGACCGCCCTCTTCGGACAGCTCCGTGTCGAACCGGGTCCGCGCGGGGTCCGCGCCAAGCACGGCGTCGAGGAACCGGGGCGGCTCGCGGCGGGCAGGCGGTCGTGGTTGTGCGGGGTGCACTGCACGGTCGGGGCCAGCTCGACCAGGTCGACGAAGCCGGGCTCGACGCGGGCGTGCACGAGCGCGTGCAGCACGCCGCCGATGCGGCGCACGACGAACGCGGCGAGCCCGGGCTCGGCGACCGAGAACATCGGCTGCATCCAGTTCCCGACCTCGCGGCCTCGGGCCCGCACGTCCACCCCGACGACGTCGAAGAACAGCCCGTCGTCGTGGGAGATCCCGCCGCCCGCGCGCCGCCACCCGCGGACGTCGGCGAGCGGCACGCGGCGGGCGCGCACCTCGGTCCCGGACCGCACCTCGGTGATCCAGCTCAGGATCTCCCGGGTGGTGTGCCTGCCGCGCTCGGCGCTGTCGCACGAGCGGACCAGGCCGCGCCGGAACCCGTCGTCGCCCGGGGTGCCCGCGCCGAGTCCCGGACCGGCGAACGGCAGGCAGGACAGCACCGTGCGGGCGTCCATGTTGACCAGGTGGTCGACCTGGAGGAGCGCGTTGACCTGGCCGAGCGTGAGCCAGCGGAAACCGGGCTCCAGGGGCACGTCCGCGTCGGTCTCGACCACCATGTTCCGGTTGCGCTTGCGGTAGAACCACGAGCCCTGCTCGGACTGGCGGACGTCGGTGACCACGCGGTTGCCCGAGTGCTCCCGGAAGTGCTCCAGGTACGGGATCGGCTTGCCGCCGTGCACGCCGGTGTAGTTGCTGCGCGTGGCCTGCACGGTGGGGGAGAGCTGGAGGCCGTTGCAGTTGCCGGGTTCCACCTTGGCCTGCATGAGGAAGTGCAGGACGCCGTCGAACTCCTTGGCGAGGATGCCGAGGATGCCGACCTCGGGCTGGTGGATGATCGGCTGGCTCCACCGCTCGATGGGCGCGCCCGGCACCGCGACGTCGAGCCCCTCGACGCTGAAGAACCGGCCGCTGCGGTGCCCGATGTCGCCGGTCACCGGGTCGGTGCGCCAGCCGTCGAGGTCGTCGAGCGGGACGCGGTCGACCGTCATCCACATCTCGGCGCCGAGCCCGCCGAACCACTCGTGGAACCCGGCCAGGTCCGGCGCGGTCGCGGCCGAGCGGGCGAGCCGCGCGGAGATGTCGGCGAAGACCGCGGTCATGATGCCTCCCTTGCCGACCGCGCGGTGACGGTCTCGGTGAGCGCCGCCACGACGGCCGTGACGTCGGCGTCGCTGAGGCCCTGGTGCAGCGGCAGGCACAGCGTGGTCGCCGCGGCCCGCTCCGCGCCGGGCAGCCGCACGTCGGCCCCGTAGGCGCGGACCTTGTGCAGCAGCGGGTAGCGCAGCGTGGTGTAGATGCCGCGCCGGTACAGGTCCGCGGCGACGTCGTCGCGGATGTCGGCGGCCATCTGCACCCAGTAGAAGTAGTGCGAGCCGACGTGCCCCTCGGGCAGCCGCGGCGGCAGCGCGAGGCCGGGGAGCCCGGCCAGCTCGCGGTCGTAGCGGGCGACGATCTCGCCCCTGCGGCGGAGGAAGTCGGGCAGCCGCCGCAGCTGCACGCAGCCGACCGCGGCGAGCACGTCGTTCATGATCGAGCGCCTGCCGAACTCGGACACCTCGATGTCCCACCACCGGTTCGCCGACCGCTCGGCCTGCGAGAACCCGCTGAACGCCTCCAGGCCGAAGTAGGCGAGCTTGCGGCCGCGCTCGACGTGCGCGGGGTCGCGGGCGTAGAGGATGCCGCCGTCGACCGCGACGGCGATCTTGCCGTGGTCGAAGCTCCACACGCCGAAGTCGCCGAACGTCCCGCAGGCCCGTCCGCCCGCGGTGGAGGCGACGGCGTTCGCGGCGTCCTCGATGAGCAGCAGCCCGCGGTCGCGGCAGAGCGCGGCGATCCGCTCGATGTCCCCGGGGTGGCCGCCGTAGTGCAGCACGACCACGGCTTTCGTCGCGCTGGTCAGCGCGGCCTCGACGTGCTCGGCGGTCGGGTTGAGGGTGCGCGGGTCGACGTCGCAGAACACCGGGCGCGCGCCGTGCGCGGCGACGGCGTTGGCCACGCTGACGAAGCTGACCGTGGGGACCACGACCTCGCAGCCCGGCCCCACGCCCGCCAGCTCCATCGCGAGGAACGTCGCCTCGGTGCAGGAGGTGACCGACATGACGTTCGCGGCGTCGACGCCGAGGTGCGCGGCGAAGGTCCGCTCGAACTCGTCGACCTTGGCGCCCTTGCCGATCCAGTTGCTCTCGAACACCGCGCGCACGGCGTCGAGCTCCTCCTCGCCCAGCGAGGGTTGGAACACGTTGATCATGCCAGCTCCTACCAGTGCACCCGCAGCGCGCGCGGGTAGTGGTTGAACCGGTTGCTCGTGAACTCCACCGCGCTCAGGTCGGTGGCGGACTTGAGACCGGGGAAGCGCCGCAACAGCCGCGCGATGCCCTCCTGGAGAACGACCCGCGCGAGCGGCGCGCCGAGGCAGAAGTGCGAGCCCACACCGAACGAGAGGTGGTTCCGCGCCGCGCCCCGCGTGATGTCGAACCTCTCCGGGTTATCCACACGGGACTCATCGCGACCTGCGGAGTCCAATGACACCAGCACGGTCTCGCCAGCGGGGACGGTCACGCCGTCGAAGTCCACGTCGACCGGGGCCTGCCGCGCGCCGGTGAACCCGGTGCCGACCAGCGCGTACCGCAGGATCTCCTCGACGGCCGGTTCGAGCAGCGACTCGTCGCGGCGCAGCAGGTCGAGCTGCTCGGGGTGGTCGAGCAGGGCGTAGACGCCGTTGCCGATCTGGATGGCGGTGCTCTCGTGCCCGGCGAAGACCAGCAGCAGGATCGTCGCGACGAGTTCGTCGTCGGTCAGCGGGGTGCTGTCGTCGTCGGTGGCCGCCATGAGCGACCCGAGCAGCCCGTCGGGCTGGGCCCTGGCGAGGGCCACCAGCTCGGTCGCGGTGTCGTGCAGGACCCGCATGGACTCGGTGAACGCCTCGAACGACGGGGTGACCGCGTGCAGGCCCTCGGCCCAGTCCTCGAACCGGGTGGCGAGGTGCTCGGGCATGTCCAGCGCGACGCACATCGTGCGGATGGACAGCCGGAAGGCGTAGTCCGCCATGAGGTCGCCCGGCTGGCCCGCCCGCTCCAGCTCGTCCAGGGTGTCCTCGACCATCGCCGCGATGCGGGCGCGCACGGACTCGGCCTGGCGGACGCTGAACACGCCGTTGACCACCCGCCGCCACCGCTTGTGCGCCACGGGGTCGGACAGGGCGGTGCCGAACGCGGTCGCCGAACCGCCGCCCGGCGCGGCGCCCGCGGTGTTCCCCTGGTCGAAGCGCGGGTCGGTGAGCACGGCGCGCACGTCGTCGTGCCGGGTCAGCAGCCAGGCCCGCGCGCCGGTCCTGCGCAGCGCCACCGGCACGACGGGCGCGGTGCGGCGCAGCTCGGCGTAGTCCTCGGCGAGGTCGAACGGGCACGTCCGCCGGAACGGGAACGTCCTGGTCTCGTTGCTCATGCGGGCCTTCCGTCAGCGCAGCGTGTAGGGCAGGGCCCTGGCGGTCTGGGAGTAGCCGTCGCTGTCGAGCCGCAGGCCCGAGGCGTCGACCGACAGGGCGCGCCCGGAGGCCAGCAGCCCGCGCAGCCCGGCGGCGATCTGCACCCGCGCGCTCCCCGCGCCCAGGCAGTAGTGCGCGCCCTTGCCGAAGGTGTAGGTGGCGCCCTTGCCGCGGACCGGGCAGAACGCGGCCGGGTCGGGCACCCGCGCGGGGTCGGCGTTGACGGCCGCGACGTCCACCACGACCGGGGTCCCCGGCGCCAGCGGCACCCCGAGGCAGTCGCACGGCTCGGTGACCCACGCGAAGATCGCCAGGAACGGCGGGTGCAGCCGCATCGCCTCCTCGGCGACCTGCTCCACGTCCAGCTCGCCGCCGCGGACCCGCTCCAGCACACCCGGTTCGGTGACCAGGGCGCGGGCGGCCACGGCGAGGCCGGTGTCCACCTGCGGCACGCCCGCGGCGAGGAGCTGGCCGATGGTCGCCGCGTCCGCCCACGGCACCTCGCCCTCGGCGGCGGCCTGCGCGCGGAACGCGCGGGCCAGGGTGGCGCCCGCCTCGACCAGCTCCGCGGTCGCCGCGCGCAGGAAGACCACAGTGGACTCAAGAGCCGCCCGCTGCCGCTCCGTGAAGTCCTGCACCCCGCGGAACCGCTGCCGGATCGCGAACATGACCACGTGGTACGCCTTGGCCAGGCTCGGCCAGCGCTCCCGGGGAAGCCCATCAGCGCGAACGTGGTGTCCAGGCAGTAGGGCGCGATGAACGACTCGACCAGGTCGCCCTCCGCGGGCAGCGCGACCGCCCGCTCCCGCGCCAGCGCCTCGAACCCCGCCTCGAACGGCGCGACCGCGCCCGCGTTGTACGCCGCGCGCAGCTCGTGCTTGAACGTCGGGTGGTTGGCGCCCCGGCGGTACCAGAGGTCGAAGAACTGCGCCGCGGTCGGGACGGCGTCCGGTCCCGGCGGCGCGCCGCCCGCCCGCTCGGGGGCGGGCGACATGCCGAAGTGCGGGTCGCGCAGCACGACGTCGGCCAGCTCCTGGCTGCGCACCCACCACTGCCCGGTCACCGGGTCGGTGCGCAGGCCGCGCGGGATCGCCGGGGTCGTCACGGCTGCACCACCCCGGCGGGCAGGCTGGTGAACCCGCGGGTCACGAACTCGGGGAAGGCGACGGCGCCGTCGGCGGGCGCCAGCTCCGCGCCCGCTCGACCAGCGCGGCCAGCATGACCCCGAGCGCGCGGCGCGACATGGCCGCGCCCAGGCACGACGTCGACCCGTGCCCGAACCCGAGGTGCCGGGCTGCGGACCGGACGTCGCGGGTGACGTCGAAGCGGTCACCGTCGGGCCACTGGCGCTCGTCCCGGTTGGCCGACCCGGTCAGGCACACCACCAGGCTCCCGCGGGATCGTCGACCCGCCCAGCTCGACGTCCGCCTTCGCGCGCCTGCCGAGCGCCTGCGTCGACGAGTCGAACCGCAGCCCCTCCTCGACCGCGCCCGCGACGAGCCCGGGCTCCGCGCGCAGCAGCGCGTACTGCTCGGGGTGGTCCAGCAGCGCCCGCATGAGCGTGGAGAAGCTGAGCACCAAGCCCTGGTGGGTGACCAGGGAGACCATCAGGCCGGTGCCGAGCACGTACTCCAGGTGCCCGCTGCCGGACTCCTGGCCGCCGGGGAACGTGCGCGGGTTGGCCGCCAGGTGCCCGACGAAGTCGTCCACCGGGCACTTGATCCGGTCGACCACCTGCTCGGCGAGCGCCTGCCGGACGTCGCGGACGACCCGCCGGGCGGCCGCGTCGTCGGCCTGCGGCTGGTACCCGCTCTCCGCGAACGCGCGGAACACCGGCAGCTCCGCCTCGCCGACCGCCATCAGGTCGGCGAGCAGGCCGGTGGTCAGCGGGATCGCGTAGTCGCGGACCAGGTCCACCGACCCCGCAGCGACGGCCGCGGCGGCGGTCTCCCGGCAGGCCCGCTCGAACGCGGGCCAGAGCCCCGCGACGAACGGCGTGCCCAGCGCGCGGCCCGTGGTGCGCCTGCCCGCGGCGCGCAGCCCGTCGCCACCGCGCCCCTCGCTGGGGAACACCGGCGCCCGCCACGACTCCGCGCCGCGCAGCAGCTCCGCCTGGAGCATGCGCAGCATCGGCTGGCCCGCGGCGTCGAACCGGTCGTCGGCGAACACGGCGTGGCACGTGTCGTGGCCGCTGGCGAACCAGGCGTCCCACCGCCGCGAGCGGTGCAGCCCGCCGTCCGCGCGCATCCGCGCGTAGGCCGGGTACGGGTCGGCCAGCCAGTCGCGGCTGGTCAGGTCCAGCGGTTCGGTGTCGACGGCCATGTCACGCCCGCCGGGTCATGCGGTACCAGGTGGGGCCCGCGTCCCACTTGTCGGTGCGCCGGATCACGCCCGGCGTCGCGGACACCAGGTCCCAGTACGGCGCGAAGCCGCTGTCGACCTCCTCGCGGCGGACGCTCAACGGGCCCTTGGTGAACGCGAACAGGAACAGCGTCGCGCCCGGCGCGGCGATCGCGGCGACGTGCTCGGCGTAGCGGGCCTTCGCCTCGTCGCGGAGGCTGTGCGCGCAACCGAAGTCCAGCAGGAAGTCGAACGGGCCGGTCAGCGCGCCGGGCGCCGGGTCGACCAGGTCGGCGACGACGAACTCGATGTCGAGCCCCGCCTCCTCGGCCTTCTTCCTGGCCCGCTTGATCGCCTCCGGCGCGATGTCCACCCCGGTGACGTCCCAGCCGTGCTGGGCCAGGTACACCGACTTGGAGCCCGCGCCGCAGCCCAGGTCGACCGCCCGGCCCGGGGTGAGCCGGTTCTCGCCCTCGACGATGTCGACCAGCTCGGGCATCGGCGGGCCCAGGTCCCACGGCGAGAAGCCGATCTTGTAGGCGGCGTTGTACACCTTGGACACCAGCCGGGACGACTGCGGCGGCTTGCTCATGCGCTCTGCTCCTCCTGTGGGGCGCGGGTCAGTCGCCGATCTTGACCGGCTGGTCGCTCGACCGGACGCTCTTCTTGAGCTGCTCCCAGGTGCGGGTGCGGTCGGCGACGGTGGTCAGGACGATCACGTAGCCGTCGGGGTCGGTGCCCACGACGTCGACGGTGTTCCACGGGGTCGCCAGCGGACCCTCGACCGAGCCCTGGGTGTACTTCGCGGTGCGCGCGGCGATCTCGCGCATCGACGCCTCGTCCTCGGAGTTGAGGGTGAAGCTGAGGCGGATCCCCTTGCCCAGCGGGCCTTCCAGCGCCTCGCGGGCGGGCCGCAGCAGGATGTCGCGGTACTGGGCGCGGCGCAGGTGGATCACCGCGGCAGGCCGTCGGGACCGGTCAGCGTCTTCTCGATCCAGAAGCCGAGGCCCTCGATGTACCACTCCAGCGACTTCTCCAGGTCGCTGACGAGCAGGACCGCGAAGTTCGGCATGTCCGGGATGGAGTCGTAGTCGACGCCCTCGGGGGCGGACTCGTGGCTCGGGTGGTTGAGGTACGTCATGGGAGTCCCGCTCCGTTCGTGGTGGGCCGGGTCGTGTACGGCACGGCCCGGAGTTCCTTGAGGTTGTTGCTGGTGTCGACCCGCACCGCGGCCGGATCGATGTGCACCGGCGGCGTCCTGCGGACGAGCGCGTGGATGCCGGTGGCGACCTGGAGCCGCGCGCTGCTCGCCCCGAGGCAGTAGTGCGCGCCCTTGCCGAAGGTCAGCACCGCGCTCGGGCGGACCGGGCAGCCCCGCACCGGCGACTGCGCCGGGGTGTGCGCGAGGTTCACCGCGGCGATGTCGATCGCGATGAGCGTGCCGGGCGCAAGGGGGACGCCGAAGCAGTCGCACGGGTCGCTGACGAACCGGAACAGGTAGCCGAACGGCGGCTGCCGCCGCATCAGCTCCTCGGCCACCTCACCCGCGTCGACGCTGCCGTCGCGCAGACCCGCGAGCAGCGCCGGGTCGGACCAGATGTCCCGGGCGGCGACCGCGGAGCCGACGATCATCGGCTCGATCCCCGCCATGAGGAGCTGGCCGATGAGCGCCGCGATCGGCCACGTGGTGCGCTTCCCGCTCGCCAGTTCGCGCGCGGCGGTGAGGAACGGCGCGTCGCCGTCGCCCTCCAGGAGCCGGTCGGTGAGCGACTTCAGGTACAGCATGATCGTCTCGAACGCGCGCCGCTCGGCGGCGCCGTGCTCGGTGACGCCGAGGAGCTGCTGCTTGAACAGGTGCGTGATCAGCAGCGCGACCTTGGTCATGTTCGGCCAGTCCGACTCCGGCACGCCCACCACGGCGAACGTGCTGTTCATCAGGTACGGCGCGAGGTAGTGCTTGGCGAGGTCGCCCTCGGCGGGCATCGCGGCGAGGTACCGGTCGGCCAGTTCGGCGAACACGCCGCCGTACGACGCCGCCGAGCGCGGGGTGAACACCTTGCGCAGCTCGGTGTTGAAGCGCTGGTAGTCGTCGTTGACCGTGTACCACAGCTCGAAGAACCCGGTGATCGACGGCGCCTCGTCCTCGGCGGGCACGAGCTTCGCCATGTCGGGGCTGCTGCGGTCGACGCCGGTGATGATGTGCGGGTCGCGCAGCGCGAGGTCGGCCAGCGCGGGGGTGAGCACGCGGAGCCTGCCGCGCTCGGCGTCCCACGCCAGGCCCGGCGGCAGGGCGGTGTCGGCGATGGTCATGGGCGCACCGGCAGCTCGGGCGGGTAGTGCGTGAACAGGTTGCTGGTCAGCGGGACCGACTCGAGGTCGCCGTCGAAGGCCAGGTCGGGGAACCGGGCGAGCAGCCGGTTGATGCCCTCCTGCATCTCGCCCCTGGCCAGCGCCGCGCCGAGGCAGAAGTGCGGGCCGCTGCTGAACGCGAGCTGCCGCGACGCCGACGCGCGGGTGATGTCGAACCGGTCGGAGTCCGCGCCGAAGACGTCCTCGTCGCGGTTGGCGGAGCCGAGCGAGATGAACACCGTCGACCCCTTCGGGATCGTCGTCCCGGAGATGGTGATGTCCTCGGTGGCGAACTTGCCGACGCCGCGGGTGCCCATCTGGGCGAAGCGCAGGATCTCCTCGACCGCGGTGCCGATCAGCTCCGGCTGGGCCTTGAGCTTGGCGAGCTGGTCGGGGTTGAGGAACAGCGCGTAGAACGCGTTGCCGAACTGGACGGCGGTGCTCTCGTAGCCCGCCATCAGCAGCAGGATGACCGTCGACACCAGTTCCTCGTTGGACAGCTGGCTGTCGTCCTCGTCGTGCAGGCCGATGAGCGTGCTCAGCAGGTCGTCGCCGAGGTCCTTGCGCTTGCGCACGATCAGGCTCGCCGCGTACCGGCCGATGCCGCTGAGCGCCTCGCCGAACGCGGCGAACCCGGCCTGCTTGTCCCGGCGGGTCAGCTTGGCGGCCAGCTCCACGAACTCGGGGCGGGTCTCCGCGGAGATGCCGAGCAGCTCGGCGATCACCCGGATCGGGAGCTTGTAGGCGAAGTCGGCCATCAGGTCGAACCCGCCGCCGCGCGCCTGGATGTCGTCCAGGACCTCCTCGGTGTGCGCGGCGATGCTCGCCCGCATGGCGTCGGCCTGGCGCTGCGTGAACGCCCGGTTGACCATGCGCCGCCAGCGGGTGTGGCCCGGCCCCATGGAGATGGAGCTGCCGAAGTTGAAGACCGGGCTGGACTTGTCGGCGTCGTAGCCGGTGTTCATCCGGGCGGCGCCCGCCTGGTGCAGGTCGCGGCTGAACCGCGGGTCGGCCAGCGCGGTGCGCACGTCCTCGTACTTCGTGATCAGCCACGCCGGGTCGCCGCTCTCCAGCTTCACCTGGGCGATGGGCTGGTTCGCGCGCAGCCACGCGAACTCCTCCGGCATGTCGAACGGCCGCTTCCGCTCGAACGGGTAGGTCTTGGCCGTCAGGTCCATGTCTTCTGTCCTCCGGAAGTCGTCGCGTACTCGCCGAGCCGCTGCTTGCGGTACCGGTCCGCGTCGCGCAGCAGGTCGGCCGACGCCTCGCCGCCCGCCCACTCGCTGAGCACGTGGTGCCCCAGGTAGCCGAGGAACGATTCGTGCTCGGGGATCAGGCCGAGCCGGTTGTTGTGCGTGTGCAGGTAGCTGACGAGCAGCACCTGCGCGCGCCGGGCTCGGCGCGTCCGGGCCCGCGAGGGTCACCGCGTCGAGCACGTCGTCGTCCGCGGCCGTCCACGCCTGGCGCACCGCGTCGTGCATCGGGTCGCCGCGCAGGGCGTCCCGGTTGGACAGCAATGCGTCGGCGTGCGCCCCGATCGCGGCCTCGCGCTCGCGCAGCAGGTCCGGCCACGCGGCCATGAACTCGTCGAACACGTACGGCGACCACACCACGCAGTAGTGCGCGAAGAAGTCCGCCATCTCCCGCGCCGACAGCCCGGCGGCGCACAGGCCGCGCAGCATCATCGAGAACCCGGCGCCGAGCCGCTTGCTGGACGCGCCGCCGGTCCTGCGGAGCGCGTCGAGCACGATCGCGCTGCTGCGGCCGAAGTACCGCTCCGCCACGGCCACCCCGCGCGGGCCGCCGTACTTGGCGTACTCGGGCTCGTAGGGGTGTTCCAGGATCGAGTCGGGGGCTGGAGCCGCTGGACCCGCTCGCCCTCCATCGCCGCCATCATCGGCTGCGCGGCCTCGGCGAACTCGTCGGCGTCGAAGTCGACGTGCACGGGCGACCCGGCCAGGTGCGCCGCGAGCTTCCCGGTGGCCTCCTCGACGGCGGCGTCGGCTTGCGCGCGGTCCAGCAGCAGGCGCACCCGCACGTGGTGGCCGCCCTGCCAGTAGCGCAGGAAGAAGAAGTCCGCCAGCGCACCGGACTCCCGCAACCCGTCGATGACCGGCGCGACGCCGTCGACCAGGAAAGCGTCCTGCTCGCCGTAGCGGTAGACGTGCAGGCTCCGCCAGACGCGGTCCTCACTCACCGCGACCTCCTCCCAGGGTGAACTCGATGAAGTACTCCTCCGCCCGCCCGGACCCGCCGTACTCGGCGGCCTCCGGCAGGCACTCGTGCAGGACGACCGACCCGCCCGGCGTCGCCCGCGCCTGCTTGGCCAGCACGTGCATGAGGAACGGGTTGCGCGCGTCGTAGAAGTGCGGCTTGTGCAGCCGCGCGCTGCGCGCCTCGACGGCCCACTGCCGGGTCTCGGCGAAGAAGTCGCGGTCCGCGCCCGGTCCGCGCTGGGGCGCCACCACCCGGAAGAACCCCTGGCGGGGGACGCCGCGGTCGCGGCGCCACCGGTCGAACTCGGCCAGTGCGGACAGGTCCTGCTGCTCCAGGCCCGCCAGGCCGGGCAGCTCGTCCGCGGCGAACCGCCACGACCGCCGGTCCAGCACCAGGTCGCCGAGCAGCACGCGCGGGTGCGTGGAGTGCCCGGTGCCCTCGGCGCGGTCCACCTGGTCCCACAGGCCGCCGCGGTAGGTCCGGGTGGGCGCGAACGCGCACAGGAACCGGTACAGCATCGGCGCGGCGATCGGGTGCAGGAAGTTCATCGGCACCAGCTCGACCGGCTGACCGTCCACCCGGGACACCAGGTGCAGGCGGCGGGTCGACGGGTCGGCCCGCACCACGAGGTCCGCCAGCGTGAGCACGCCCCGCGCGCCCTCCCGGGTGACCGAGCCGGGGTACACCAGCTCGAAGGGCGTCAGCCGCGGGTGCAGGTTGAAGTTGAGCCCGAGCGCGGCGGTGATGTCGGTCTGCCTCGGCGCGGTCGCCGCGACGTGCTCCCGCAGCCGCTCGCTCAGGCTCCACCCGCCGTCCTGGTCGAACATGTCGCAGTACCGGGAGAAGAACACGCCGTGGCCGGTGGTGACGCCGTTGACCACGGCGAGGCGGCCGTCGGCGATCTGCACCCGGTAGGCGGCGGACCGCCAGGGCGTCACCGTCGCCGGGAGGGCGTCGGCGAACTCGCGCAGGCGCCGCGGGTCCAGCCGGGTCTCGTCGTCCTCGGTGGGCGCGTCGCGCAGCAGGGCGAAGAACCGGGCGCGCAGGTCCCGCACCCGGTCGGACTCGGCGTCGCCGACCCCGCACATCACCTCGCTGGCCCGCTCCGGCTCCAGGTCCGCGAACGCCCGGTACAGCTCCGTGAACGGGACTTCCGCGTGCTCGCCGTAGCTCCGCGCGAAGAAGGAGTACAGGCCCAGCTTCTCGATGGTCGCGTTGTCGATCACCGGGACGATCCGCTGGAACAGCGCGAAGTGGTCCCGGTTGGCCTCGAGCAGGTCGGGCCGCCAGCTCGCGCCGTGCGCGCGGGTGCCGACGTCCTCGTAGATCGCGGCCCGCATCGCCTCCTTGGCGGGCGACGGGCTGCCGGTGAGGTCGACGAACCGGTGCACCAGGCCGCGCAGCTCGGCGAGCAGGTGCGTGCGCTGCTCGGCGTCCGCGCGCGAGAACCCGTCCTCGATCCGCTGGAGCGCGTCGAACACCCCGGCGCACTCGAGCGCCTGGGCGGTGCCGAGAGCGCGGAGCCGTCCCGCGATGACCCCGGCCGCGCGGAGGGTCTGGTCCGGCAGGCCGACCCGCGGTGGCACAGCCCGGCCTTCACGAGCTGGTCGATGGTCTGCTGGGCCGCCTCCGGGGCCAGCCCGGCGGCGACCAGGCGCTCGCGCAGGTCGCGCTGCGTCCGCTCGCCGTCGCCGAGCAGCTCGGCCAGCAGCCGGACGAGGTCGGAGTGCTTGGCGCTGATGACGCGGTCCGGCTGGAAGCCGTCGTCCGCGCCCTCCAGCGGCCTGCGCACCCACACCGCCCGGTCGCCGCGGACGGCGAGGAGTTGTTCAGCCGGACCCGCACGAGGTCGTCGGCGCCGTCGACGCGGTGGAGCTGGTGCGCCATCCACGCCAGCAGCCCGACGCTGAGCCTGCTCTGCCCGACCCGGGGTCCGTCGGCGGGCTCGGCCGACCACGGCTGCGCGCCGATCTCGGTGAACGACCCGAACGGCGACGGCTTGAACACCACCCGGTAGGCGAAGCTGACGATGGTGCTCTCCGCGCGCCGCCGCTTGCTCGGCTTGCGCTTGGTGTCGAACGGGTCGGCCGCGTACGCCATGACCTCGCGGTAGACCTCCTCGCCGGACAGCTGCACGCCCCGCTGGAAGTCCTCGCCCCGCGCCACCTCGGCGAGCGTCTTGCGCGCGGACTCGACCTCCTCGGCGTACACCGCGTGCGCCAGCGACAGCAGCTCCTCGCCCTCCGCGCGCGCCCGCACCCACCGCTCCAGCAGGTCCCGGCACGGCTCGGGCAGGACCCGCGCCGCGGTGGTGTCGGCGGGCAGGCGGTCGTTGTGGACGTCCCGGCGGATCTTCAGCACCGCGCGGCGGTGCTCGGCGGCCAGCTCGGGGACGGCCTCGTGCATCGCCTCCTCGAGCCGCGCGCCGAGCGCGTCCCGGTCGGCCTTGGCCCGCTCGGCGGCGGCCAGCAGGTCCCAGGTGCGCACCGGCACCAGACCGGCGAGCGCGGGCGCTTCCAGCGTGCCGCGGCGGAACAGCGCGTACGGGCTGAAGCCGGGGTCAGCGCTCATCGGGCACCACCGAGATCTCCCAGTTCACGACGGGACGGGTCAGGCCGACCGAGATCTGCGCGTGCGCGCCGGTCCCGGCGGGCAGGCCGTAGGCGCGGTCGACGGTCCCGGCGTCGAACCCGAGCACCGGGTGGCTGCCCAGCCCGGCCGCGGTCGCGGCCAGGGCCAGCGCGTCGACCGCCGCGCCGACGGCGAGCTGCTGCTCGCGGTAGCCGCGCACGCCCCGGCCGCGGGCCAGGAAGTCCACGGGCGCGGTCACGTGCACGGTGAACGCGGCCAGCTCGATGTTGATCGAGTCGGCGAGCTGGGCCCGCTGGAGCACCAGCGCCGAGTCGTCGCCCGTGCCGATGCCGGACGCGACGAGCCGCGCGCCCCGGTGGTCGTAGCGGTACCAGCCGCGCGGCACGCCCTCGACGCGGTGCGCGGCGCAGTGCAGCTCGACGTCCTGCCCGAGCAGGCCGCCCGACACCCGGCGCAGCCGCCGCAGCGCCTCCACCGCGTGCGACAGCACGGCTGAGACCCCGTCGACCCGCACCGGGCGGCCGTCGAACCGGCGACCGCTGGAGGTCCGGCGCAGCAGGACGGCGGGGTCGAGCGGGTCGATGTCGGCGGCCGGACCGAGCGCGATCGCGGGCAGCGTCCCGTTCGGGCGGCGGGCGTCTTCCGGCAGGTCCGCGCGCGGCGCCCCGAAACCTTGACCCGATGGGGTCGCGGTCCCGCGCGACGCGGCGTGCATCGCGTCGAACCGGGGCGAGCGCTTGATCCGCTTCGACCGCTCGACCGTCGCCGGGGAGCGGGGTCCGCGACCGCGGCGGTGTCCGCCGGGCACGCGACGGCCGCGCCCAGGCCGACCACGGCGTACGCGCTCTCGTGCTCGCCGTCCAAGCCCAGCAGCCGGTCCAGCGCCGCGTCGTCGAAGTCCACCCGGACGTCCGCCGACCCGAACCCGGCCTCCGCAAGGGCGACCACGCGGCCCAGCGCGACCCCGGTGTCGACCGCGCCGAGCCGCCACGCGAAGTCGCCGTACTTGAAGAACGTCTTCCAGAACCGGTTCGCCAGCACCAGCACCACGGGCGGCAGGTCGGCGTCGGCGGGCACGCCCAGCGCCGCGCGCAGAGCCGCCCGGGGCGCGGGGTGGCGCAGGTCGGTCAGCTCGTGCCGGTACGGGTCGTAGTGGCACACCCGGTCCTCGCCGGTCAGCACGGCGTACACCTCGGTCGGGTACATCGCGCCGCCGGACGGGATCGGCCTGCGCGCCACGAACACCGCGCCAAGAGGCCGCGGCACCGGGTTGTCCGGGCTCGCGGGCATCCCGCCGCGCGGGTCGAGCCGGACCCGTCCGATCGCGACCGAGTGCAGCAGCAGGCGGTCCAGGGGCGCGGACCGGCCCAGCGGGGTCCGCTCGCCGCCGCTGTAGACCTTGACCGGCCACGGCCCGTCCGCCCAGTCCACGCGCCAGTCCGGCGGGTTCACCTCGGCGGGCTCGGTGCGCAGCAGGGTCGCGTGCGCGACCGCGTGCACGGCGTCGGTCACGGGAAGGGATGGGGTACGCACCCGATCTCCTCTCCCGGCTCCAGCAGGCTCGGGTACGCCAGGCCCGCGCCGGACACCAGCCGCGGCAGGTTCTCCGTCCGCCGGTTGCGGTGCCCGAACGTGATCGGCAGCGTCCCCGGCACCAGCACCCGGACGCAATGCAGCCCGTTGCGGCGCAGCTCCGGCATCGTCTGGTCCACCACGAGGACGTCGAGCCCGGCGCCGAGGAACCCGGACACCACGACGTCGAGGTCGGCCCGCAGGTCCGGCTCTGTGTGCTGCACCTGCCCGGGGACGTCGGCCAAGTCGATCCGTTGGTGGGCGGAGTCGAGCAGGAAGTCGTAGCGCGGGCGGGCCTCGGGGAGCGCGCCGACCAGCGAGTGGTCCTCCATCCTGGTCATCAGGTCGGGGTCGGCGAACATCTCCAGCCCGCGCGAGCGCTTGCCCGCGTAGTCGTGCTTCATCGCCAGGACGCTGCCGATCAGCTCGTGCATGCCGCCCGCGATCGCCTGCACCGGGTCCGGGTGCGCCCCCGCGCCCGCCAGCACCGCCGGGCCGTCCGGCTCACCGCCCTCGGCGGTGAGCCAGAAGCTCGGCAGGCCGTACTCCATCGTGGACAGGAACGCGCGGAACCGGAACCCGGTGAACAGCGCCGCCTTGCGCAGAAGCCGACCCAGGTCGCCGCCGACGTCGTCCAGCGGGACCTCGGGCAGCGCCAGCTTGCGGTACCAGGCCATGAGGAACGAGTCGCGCTCGGCGATCTCCCGCAGCCCGTGCAGCACCGCCTCCTCGATGGAGTTGCCGAGGGCGCAGCCGTTCGAGGTGTCGTAGGCGAAGGAGATCTCGCCGTCGTGGCGCGGTCCCCAGAACGCCGACCGCTCGGGGATCAGCACCCGGTCGCGGCGGACGAACGAGTACGCCCACACCCAGTCGACGACGGTGTCCGGGTGGAACCGGCGGTACCGGAACCCCTCGGCGTCGTACGACGAGTCCGGGTGCACGCCCAGCTCGCGCGGGTCGATCGCGCGGTCGGCCAGCTCCGCCCAGCTCGCCCGGACCGGCGCCGCGCGCCCGCCCCGGTACAGCCCGGCGTAGCGCTCCAGCCCCTCCAGCACCGCGATGGTCCGGCTCGACCGGTACGTCCGCGCCCGGCCGATCGCCGGTTCCCTGCGGCCCCACCGCGACGACAGCTCCACCGAGCACGCGCCGGTCGGACTCTGCAGGTCCACCCGGACCTCCTTGAACAGCCCGAGCCCGGCGAACAGGTAGTCCCGCTCGACGACGTCGGCGTCCATCTCGGCCGTCCGCAGCACACCGGGCGCGAGCTTGGTCAGCGGCACGTCGGGCTCGGTGAACACCGGCGTGGTGTCCGAGCCGGGCACCGCGCAGCTCGGGCAGGTCGAGTCCGGCAGCAGGAACTGCCGCTCCGCCGTGCCCGTCGCCCCGTCGACGACCCACACCGACCCGTCGGCGACGTCCTCGCCGCGCGCGGCGGCCTCGACGCGCTCGCGGACCAGCCGCACGACCACACCCAGCGTGCGCGGACCGAGGGTGAACCGCTCCAGGTCCCGGGTGGACGACTCGGCGAGCTGGTCGCCGTGCAGGTCCGGCCCGAACGCCGAGTTCGCGGTCCGGTTGACCAGGCAGTGCGGGCAGCCCACCGCGCCCGGGGTCCACATCGGACCGACGTAGACCAGGGAGCGCCAGGTGCCGACGAACAGCAGCGACGAGCCGGTGCCCAGGCATTCGATGATCGTGTCGTGGTAGTCGGCGAGCCGGTTCAGCTCCGCGGTCAGCACGGCCCCGATCCCGGCGGCGGCGAGCGCGCCCGTGTCGACGCCCTCGGCGCGCAGCCGCTCCGCCAGGTGCCGGGCCAGGAACCCGCTGCCGACCACATCGGCCTGCGTGGTCGTCGCGGTCATCGCTGCCCTCCCAGCGGCGTCGCCAGCACGCACGCGCCCGGGAAGCCCAGCTCGACGGCCACGTCGGCCATGTCCTGCGGGCCCTTGACCGCGGCGACCGCGTCGAGCCAGGTGTCCACCGGCGGCGCGAGGTGCGCGGTCGCGGTGCGCCCGTCGCCCGGCAGGTCGGCGGTCACCGCCTGGAGCAGCGCGTTGCGCACGGCGTGGTCCTCATCGATGCCGAGACCGCCCGCCACCTCGAAGTCCGCGGTGCGGACCCGCGCCCGGACGAACCCGGTCGGCAGGTGCTCCAGCGCGGTCGCGACCCACGCCCGGCCGTCCGCGGCGAGCGCGTCGGCCAGGAAGTCGCGCACCGGGTGCGCGGTGAACGGCTGCCTCGACACCGGCTGCCAGGTCAGCGACTCCGGTTCCAGCGCGGCCGACGCCGCCAGTGCTGCCCGGTACCACGCCTCGGCGGTCGTCCAGCCCGCCCCGACCACGACCCGGTCCCGCACGGTGGTGCGGGCCAGCCACTCCAGCGCGTGCAGCACGACCTGGTTGCGGGCCTCCCGCGGCGAGATCGCGTGGCAGGTGAAGACCAGGGTCTCCCGCGCGGACGCGGTGCTGCCCGGCGCGGCGACCCGGCACGTGCTGGCCGACACCGGGAGCTGGCTCGTCGCGCCCTCGTCCAGGGCGAGCAGCGGGCCGACCACGTGGTCGGTCCACGCCGTGCTGGCGACCACGATCCGGTCGGAGACCTCGACCAGCGCGGCCGGGTCCTGCGAGCCCGGGATGTCCAGCCGCACCGGCTCGCCGCGCAGCGCGGCCCGGTCGACGGCCGTCACCGGCGGCCTGCCTGCGTGCCTGCCGCAGCGCGGGTGGCGTCGGCCTGCGTGCATCCGCATGACCGGCGCCAGCGGCTCGACCGACGTCACCGGCTGCGCGCCGCCCGCGTCGACCCCGGCCAGCGCGGTGAACACGTGCTGCACCAGGTGCAGCGCGGCGAGCGCGAGCTGCGTCGGTCCGGGGCGGAGCCCGGCGGCGTCCCCGGTCACCGGGGCGGCGACGGCGCGGTGCAGGCACTCCCAGCACCACTCGTCCGCCGACGCCGGCGCGCTCGCCATGACGAAGTCGCCGCAGCGGCCCAGCACGCCGACCGACGCCCCGCGCGCCCGCAGCGCCTGCTGCGCGCCCGCGATCGCGTCGACGTCGTCGTCATCGGAGGCGAGCAGCACGTGCGCCGCCTCCTCCGCGCCCGCCAGGTCGTCGGTGATCCGCAGCTCCCAGCGGAACTGCGGGTCCTGCGCCTTCGCCTCGGCGACCGCGTCCGCGACGCCCTCGTCGGGGGTCAGCACGAGCACCCGGGCGACGCCGAACTCGGCGAGCGCGCCGAGCAGCGCGCGCAGGGCCGCGCCCGACCCGGCGCACGCGACGAGCTGGGTCCGCACCCGCGTGAACCGGCTGACCGGGCGGTCGGCGTGCTGCTCCAGGTAGGCCAGGTGCGCCGGGTACCGCTCGCGCACCCACTCCGGCACGTGCTCGGCGGGGTGGGTGCTCTCCTTGAGGAACCCGTTGCCCGCCAACGTCTCCACCAGCCGCGCCACCGACTGGCGCGCGCCTTGGGGCAGGCCCGAGCACAGGTCGTCGACCGTGCGCTCGCCGTCGAGGTTGGTGAACAGCGATTCCACCAGCTCGTAGGCGCCCGCGCCCTTGATGGCGAACGAACCGGTGTTGTTGCGCAGCCACACGCCGTCGTCGCGGCGGACGAAGAACGCGTCGGGCTTCACCGCGAACCGGCGCGGGTTCGCGGTCGGGGAGGTCTCGGTGGTCATCACAGCTTCCCGTTGGCGCTGTAGGCGGCGAGCGCCGCGTCCTCGGCGATGCACTCGATCCGCGTCGGCTGTTCGGCGTCGGCGAGCACGGAGCAGTGCTCCCGCACCTGGTCGGCGTTGACGGTCCCGACCACGCGGGCGGCCAGGTGCTCCAGCCCGCTCGGGGTCCGCTCGACGAGCACCCGGGCGTCGACGACGCCCGGCAGCGCCAGCAGGTGGCGCTCGACGGACCTCGGGTAGACCAGGACGCCCATCAGCTTCTCGCCGCCGTCGACCCGGCCCTCCAGGCAGAGGTTGCCCGCCGCGTCGAAGCGGCCGTAGTCGGTGCTGGCCACGTACCCGGCGTTCGGCACCGGCTCGGAGCCCGGCCGCCACAGGTAGCGGCAGCAGTCCGGCCCGGCGACCGCGACCGCGCCGACGCCGCGGTCGTCCTGGTCCTCCAGCCACACCGCCTTGCCCGGCAGCGGCGGCCCGACGTGCTGGTTGTGACCGGGGTCGCGGTCGATCGCGATGGCCCCGGTCTCGGCGGTGCCGTACAGGTTGGTGATCGACACGCCCGCGAAGCGCTCGCGGATCAGCGCGACCCGCTCCGCGCTGACGTGCCCGCCGCCCAGGAACAGCGACACCCGGCTCATGTCGACCGGCGACGGCGTCCCCAGGCACGCGGCCGCGGCGAGCGCGGGCACGCCGAGCACGAACACGTCCCGGTCGCGCGCCAGCTCCTGCACCGGCTTCCAGTCGTGCGGGGAGAACACCACGAGGTCGCGGCGCAGCAGCAGGCTCGGCAGCACGGTCATGAAGAACGCGGCGGAGAACTGCATCGGCAGGCACGTCGCGATGGTCGACGGCAGCGCGCCGCCGAACATGGCGCGCTCGTAGTGCAGCGCGACCATCTCCCACGCGTCGGCGTACCCGAGCGCCAGCTTCGGCGACCCCGAGCTGCCCGACGTCGCGATCGCCCACATCGGACGACCCACGCGCTCCCGCATCGGGTTGTCCACTTGGTGCAGAGCGGGTGCGATGGAGCGCTTGGGGAGCGGGAAGGACGCGGGGTCGACCCACAGCAGGACCGTGTCGGGCACGGTCGCCACGGCCAGCATCGACACCAGCGCCTCGATGCCCGCCGTCGGGTCGACCAGGTACGCCCGCCGCGGCCTGATCGACTCCGCCCGCTCGCGCCCGGTGCGCAGCAGCGCCTCCCACGACGCGGACTCCCCGCCCCAGGTGACGCCCGCGTCCTCGGACCCGGCGCGCGGGACTAGGAAACGGGTGAACGCCGGACGGCCCATGCCCCCACCCCTCGATCGTGTTCGGATTCGGCGGTTCGCCCGGCGCCAGGCCCGCGCTGGTGAGGTGCGTGCGCACCACCACCGTTTCCAGCGAGTCGAGCGGCCTGCGCACGTCGGTCTCCTGGAGCAGCGCCCGCAGCGCCACCGTCGTCCAGAACTCCTCGGCGGCGACGCAGAACTCCTCCGGCGCGTCGTGGCTGGCGATGTGCCCGGCGCCGTCGATCACCCGGCCGGTCACCAGCGGGCCGAACCCGCTCGCCCGCTCCGCCGCGGACTGCTCCGCCGACTTGAACGTCCCGTTGACCAGCGCCACCGGCACACCGAGTGCGCCCAGCCGGGCCGCGTCGACCCGCACCAGCTCCGCGAACGCCCGCTCGGTGTGCCCGGCGAACGCGGCGATCGTGCGCCGCCACCGCGGCCCGTGCAGGCGGTCGTACTCCTCGGCCAGGTCCGCGCGGTCCTCGCCGAGGAGCTGGAAGCCCGCCAGCATGCGCAGGAACGGCTCCCGCTCGGCGTCCGGGGCGAACCCGGTGAGCACCAGCGACTCCACCAGGTCCGGCCGCGCCTCCGCGCACCGGACCGCGACCGGCGCGCCCAGGTGCGACGCCGCGACCAGCCTGCCCGCGCCGAACTTCTCCAGCAGCGCGACGACGTAGTCCAACGCCTGATCGAGGTAGTCGTCGGCCGCGTCGAGCCTGCACTTGCCGTGGCCCGGCAGGTCGACCGGTACGAGCTCGTACCGGTCGCCCCACCGCTGGATCTGCTCGCTGAAGTGCGCGTAAGCGGTGCCCAGCAAGCCGTGCAGGAAGTACACCCTCGGCTTGTCGGTCTGCTCCACCGGATCAGCCGATCGGGATGACCGCGGCGCCCGCGGACGGGTTCGCGAAGTGGCTCACCTTCGTGCCCGCGGACTCGATCCGGCCGAGGATGTGCGCGGCCTGCGCAGGTCGGCCACCAGGAACTGCGAGGTGGTCTCCTCGTTGCGCGCCTGCGAGTCCGCCCGGTACGGAGCGACGTCCGGGCTGCCCGGGCTGATCACGCCCGCCAGGCCCAGCGCCTCGTCCTGGAACTCCTGCGGCTCGCGGGTGGTCAGCACCAGGCGCTGCTCGGGGCAGGTGAACGCGACGACCGACATCATCCGCAGGTAGTTCTCGTCGTCGACGCGCGTGCTGTCGCGGGAGCTCATGGCCGGGCGCATGCGCGGCACCGACAGGTCGACGACCGCGCCGCGCTGGTGCAGGTGCGCGCCGTGCGCCACCAGGTTCACGATCTCCGACGACAGGTCGTCGTGCAGGCCGACCAGCACGCCCGGGTTGACGTAGCGGAAGCCCGCGTCCAGCCACCGGTCGAACGACACCACGCGGCGGTCGTAGTCGGCCTTCGGCACGCCCGCGGACGTCTTGCCCATGAACCGCGTGTACGCGCCGCGGTCGTAGGTCTCCTGGAACACGCACATCGTGACCGGGTCCTCGGCGCGGATCCACTCGCCCAGGACGTCGATCTCGTCGGGCTCCATCGAGCCGATGTTGAAGTAGACCCGCTCGTAGCCCATGTCCAGCGCGGTGCGGATGGCCCAGCCGATGCGGAAAGCGGTGCTCAGCCGGGTGTACTTGTCCTCGTACTCGCCGGTGAGGAACCCGACGCCGCGCACGCCCTCGTGCTTGTAGAGGATCTCGAGCTGCTCGATGATCTCGTCGCGTCCGGAGAACTTGCGCTCCATCCGCGCGTTCCCCTTGCGCATCGAGCACATCTTGCACTCGGAATCGCAGTGGTTCGTCGTGTAAAGCGGGACGAACGTGTGCAGTTGCGGCATGCGCTCGGCGCACTTCGCCTCGGCGGCGGCCTTCAACTCCGCGGTGCTGATGGAGGTGTCCTCCCACAGCGCCAGCGCGATCGCGGGCCGCGATTCCACCGGGTGGGCGTCGACCCCGTTCGCGAGCACGGCCCGGGTGTCGACGGTGCCCGCCTCGGCGCGCACCTCGGCCAAGGAGGGCATGACGAAGTCCTTCTCCGCCACGTCCTGCTGTCCGCTCATTGCAGCCCCTTCCAGAGTCCGGCCCGATGCGCGGCCGGCCATTCCGCGTTCGCCGGGGATATTCGGCGAAGGAGATCCCTTGGATACCGCTCGGAGCCGACCGTAGCAGCGGAGGTGTGAACGGCCGTTTGCCCGAATTTCCCGCCTGCAGGTCTCTGACCTGCGCAAACTGAGATCGGCACATCGGTGCTGGGGGTATTCTTCAGGCCGTCGGGAGCGATCCTAGAGCGGCTTTATAGCGCTCGTGGAGATTGCGCGACCGGCGCCCCGGAACGCCCTTGACCGCCTTGACGCCCTTTGATCGGGACGCATAACTTCGGTGTCGGGGCCGAAAGCCGAAAAACGCATCACGAACAGAAAGGGGAGCAAGATGTCGATCGACGTCTCGCACCTGAACATCGACTCGCTCGAGATCTCCGAGTTCCTGGACGACAGCCGCCTGGAGGACAGCGAGGTCGTGGCCAAGGTCATGTCCGCCTCCTGCACCACCTGCGAGACCTGCTGCTCCTGCTCGTCCTGATCCGGGACGCCGCGGCGCGGTAGCGGTCCGCGGCGCTCCTGACGCGGTTCTGCGCGACACCCGGAATGGCCCCGGCGGCGGCCCCCGCTGGGGGCCATTCCGGCACGACGGCGCGGATCCGCCGCCGACACAGAAAAGGGCTGACAATGCCGATCGCCACCGCGGGTTCCAGCGCGCTGGAATCGTCGCTGCGCTTGCTCCCGTCGAGCACCGACGAGCGGCACATGCTGATGATCTACGTGCACGTGCCGTTCTGCCACTCCAAGTGCACCTTCTGCGACTGGGTGCAGGACATCCCGACGAAGGACCTGCTCCGCAAGCCGGAGGACTCCGTCCGGCAGAAGTACATCAAGGCGCTGTGCCGCGAGATCGAGGTCCGCGGCGCGGCGCTGACCGCGTCCGGGCAGGTCCCGTACGTCATCTACTGGGGCGGCGGCACCGCGAGCAGCCTCGACGAGGACGAGGCGACCGCGATCATGACCGCGATCCGGAACGCCTTCGACGTCAGCACCGTCGACGAGGCCACGATCGAGTGCAGCCCCGACACCGTCGACGAGGCCAAGCTGCGCTTCTTCCGCGACCTCGGCTTCAACCGCGTGTCCAGCGGCGTGCAGTCCTTCGACGACTCCCGCCTGCGCCGCCTCGGCCGCAGGCACAACGCCGACCAGGCCGACCGCATCGTGCACGCCGCGCGCGCGGCGGGCTTCGACCAGGTGTCCATCGACATCATGTCCGGCTTCCCGGACCAGGAGATGGACGAACTGACCGCCACCGTCGACAAGGCGCTCAGCCTCCCGCTGACCCACCTGTCGCTGTACTCCTTCCGCCCCACGCCGGGCACCTTCATGCGGCGCAAGCTCGACACCAGTGAGAAGCGCGAGTACCTGCGCCGCCAGCAGCTCATGTTCACCGCGCCCGCAAGCGCATCGCCGACGCCGGGTACACCGAGTACGCCAACGGCTACTTCGGCCGCGTGTCGCCGTTCGCCGCCATGTACTTCCAGCTCCGCGCCGACACCGCGGGCTTCGGCTCCGGCGCGATCTCCCTGGTGGACCGGGAGTTCCTGTCCCACCAGAAGGGCAGGCTGCACCAGTACGCCGAGGACCCGCTCGCCTTCGACATCGCCGTGCCCGCCAGCCAGGACCGCGTCCTGGTGTCCTTCCTGCAGGCCGGTCTGGCCATGTTCGACGGTGTGCTGCGCGAGGAGTGGCGCGTGTCCACCGGCACCGAGCTGGCCGAGGTGCTCACCCGCCCGACCATCGCCCCGCTCGCCGAGTTCCTGCGCCGCCGCGGCCTCGTCGAGGACGAGCGCGGCATCCGGCTCGACCCGAAGATCGCGGGTGTCACGCTGATCGAGCTGGCGTTCGAGATGGCGATGTCCCAACCGGACATCGCATGACCTGGCTCGAGTTCTCGGTACCCGTCGCCGACGACCCCACCCGGGTCCTGGCGACGGCCGTGGTGCCGTTCCTGGCCCGGCTGCGCGCTGACGGCCAGGTCCGGCGCGGTCTGTTCCTGCGCGAGCGGGGCGCGGTGCTGGCGCAGGTCGTGCCCGCGCCCGGCGCCGACCTCGTCGACCGCGTGCGCGAACTGGGGGAGGGCGCGACCCTCGGCCCGGCCGCGGTGGTCCCGCTGACCGGCCCGGTGTTCAGCGGCGCCGACCTCGGCCCGGCCACCCGCGACTTCCTCGCCGCGGCGTCGCCCCTGCTCGGCGACCTGCTCGCGGGCGAGCGGTCCGCGATGCTGTCGACCGTGCTGGACGTGCTGGCGGCGCACCTGCAGGCCGTCGCCGGTCCGCGCACGGCCGCGCAGGCGGGCCTGCCCGAGGGCCTGCCGTTGAGCTACCTGAGCTTCAGGTCGCACGCGGAGGCGTTCATCGCGACCACGAAGGACCCCGACGCCACCCGCCGCGCGCTGCGCGGGCGCTACGAGGCGATGCGCGAGAGCCTCGACGCGCGGGTGCGGGACGTCCTCGACCAGGTGGCGGGCGGCCCGGTCCGCGCGCCGGAGGCGCAGACGTGGTTCGACCACGTGCGCGACACCAAGCCGGGGCTCGTGGAGCGGTTCCGCGCGGGCACGCTCGTCGCGCACACCGAGTACAGCCAGGTCCACCTGCGCGAGCGGACCGACTTCGCGGACAACACGTTCCACAGCACGGCGGGCGGCTCGGCGGACCTGCAGAACTACCTGAGCACCGACACGTCGTTCCTGGCGACCCGGCTGCTGACCAGCCTGCTGTACCTCAGCCTGCACACGCTCGGCATCAGCCTGACCGAGCGTTACGTCCTCTGCTACGCGATCGCGAGCGCGTGCGAGAGCGTCTTCGACGTCGACGGGCTCGCGGTCCTGACCTCGCTCACGTCCGCGTGACGGCCTGACGGCCGAAGCTGAGCCGGAACGGGTCGAGGCCCGCGGCATGCGCCCGGTCAGCTTCTTGTCCGGGACCAGGTCCGCGCGCGACACCAGCGCGTGCACCAGCGTCGAGGTGACGAACAGGACCAGGTTGCGGCCCGGGCACCCGGCGGGTCCCGCGCTGAACGGCAGCAGCGCCGGGTTCAGCGCGGCCCGCCCGTCCAGCCACAGGTCGGGGTCGAACCGGTCGCCCGAGTCGCGGTGGAACAGCGGCGTCACCACGGCGACCGTCGTCCCCTCCGGACCCCACCGCGTCGGCGCCGTGCTGTCGCGCAGGATCACCGGGGTCGTCGGCCACAGCCGCACGGCCTCCAGCACGCACGCGCGCAGCACCGGCCGCGGCTCCTCCTCCGCGCGCACCCGCGCCAGCACCTCCGGGTGCCCGCCGAGCAGCGCGAGCGTGCGCACCACAGTCATCCCCGCCGCGTCGAACGCGAACAGCCAGTGCGGGAACTGGTCGGCCGCCTGCGCGCCCTGCGCCGCCGAGAGCCCGGCGAGGCTGCCCGGCTCGGCCCGGTCCAGGTGCGCCTTGAGCCGCGCGTCGAACTCGGCCCGCCGCTTCGGGCGCCGCGGGTGGAAGTAGGACCAGTTGCCGCCCGAGCGCAGCTTGTGCAGCAGATCGATCAATTCGACGTCGTCCCGCGCACCCGCGCCCAGGGTGATCCGGCGGACCAGCTTCCACCAGCCGTCGGCGAAGGTCGTGAAGTCGAGCCGGTCGTGCTTAAGCATCTCCTGCGCCTCCGCGCCGATGGCGGCGGCGAACGGTTCGGCCAGCCGGTGCACCGCCAGCGGCGTGTCGAGGACCCGCTCGGTGAACCGCCTGCGGTCGCGGCGCGCGGCGGGCGGCGAGATCAGCAGGCCGTGCGGCTGGAAGTGGCGCAGCGCCCCGACCTTCTCCCGGTTGGCGGGGAGTAGGGCACCGGCGTCTCGGCCAGCACCTCGGCCGCGTCCTGGGCGTTGAGCGGCACGACCACCGTCCGCCCGGCCACCCGCAGGCCGACCGGCCCGTCACCGTGCCGGGCCCGCAGCCGCCGCAGCTCCGCCACCAGCGCCTCGTCCGCCCCGGCCCGGGTCAGCAGCCCCAGGACGCGCGGTCTGCGCACGATGAGCCCGCCCGCCACCAACGGGGCGACCACCCGCGCGCCCACGCGGGCCGCGTCGGTCAGGGGAGCGGCGCCACGGTGCGCGGCACGGCGGTGTGCGTCATGACGTCGGGTTACCTCTCGTCACGCAGGAGCAAACCTGACCCGTTCGGTGGCTGCGCGAAGGTGTGACGCCCGGGAATCTCAACGCTTGGGTGTGCCGTCGCCGCGCGACCGCCGCACCATGTAGAGGAGCCGCCTTCGGCAGCGATCGGAGCAGCCCATGCACACGACCGACCCCGGAGCCGCCTCGACGCGGGAGCCACCCTCGGCATCGAGGAGGAGTTCCTGCTGGTGGACGCGCACACGGCCGAGCCGGTCGACTACGGCCCGAGCGTCGTCGACCAGTGCGCCCCCGGGGCCTGGTCGCCGCAGTACGAGTACGCCCGCAGCCAGGTCGAGGTCGCCACCGGCGTCTGCGCGACCGCCGCGGAGGCCGCCGCGCAGCTCACCGAGGCCCGCGCCCGGCTGTCCGAACTGGCCCGCGCCCACGGCGCGCTGCTCGTCGCCACCGGCTCGCCCATCACCGCGTCCCGCCCGATCACCCTCACCCCGGGCGCCCGCTACCGACGCATCGCCGACCACTACGGCGCCATGTTCACCGACTACCAGTGCTGCGGCCTGCACGTCCACGTCGGCGTCCCGGACCGCGACCTGGCGGCGGTGCTGCTCAACCACGTCACCCCGTGGCTGCCGACCCTGCTGGCCCTGTCGGCCAACTCCCGCTCCGCGACGCCCGCGACGCCCGGTTCGCCAGCCTGCGCGCCCTCACCCAGGCGAGCTTCCCGGCCGCCGGTCCGCCGCCGTGGGTCGAGTCGGCCGCGGACTACGAACGCCACCTGACCGCCCTGGTCGAGTGCGGCGCGTTCGCCGACGAGCGCATCACGTTCTGGCAGGCCAGGCTGTCCCCGCACCTGCCGACCGTCGAGATCCGGGTCGCCGACGCCGTCCCGACCCCCGCCGACGCGCAACTGCTGGCCGCCCTGTGCCGCGGCATCGTCGTCACCGCCGCGGCCGACGTCGCCGCGGGCGTCCCGGCCCCGCGCCCCGACCAGAAGGCCCTGTCCGCGGCCCTGTGGGTCGCCGCCCGCCACGGCCTCCGCGGCCCCGCCGTCGACCCGGTCACCGCGACCCCGACGACCGTCCGTCACCAGGTCGTCACCCTGCTGGAGCGCATCCGCCCCGCCCTCGCCGAGTTCGACGAGCTGACCACCGTGACCAGCGGCCTGTCCGACCTGTTCCGCCGCGGCACCGGCGCCGACCTGCAGCGCTCCGCCGCCCCGCGGCCCCGCCGCCGTCGCGGGCCTGCTCGCCGCGCACACCGCGGGATTGGCGCCGGTCGAAGCCGGCTATACCCCGGTATGACCGCCGAGCCCTACGTCCCCGAGGACGCCGACCTCGACACCCTCCGCGAGGCCGTCCACACCTGCCGAGGCTGCCCCCTCTACCGCGACGCCACCCAGGCGGTGTTCGGCGCGGGCCCGTCCACCGCCCGCCTGGTCCTCGTCGGCGAACAACCCGGCGACCGCGAGGACATCGAGGGCGAACCCTTCGTCGGCCCGGCGGGCCGCATCCTCGACAAGGCCCTCACCGAAGCGGGCCTGACCCGCGACGACGTCTACGTGACGAACGCGGTGAAGCACTTCAAGTTCCAGCGCGCCGACCGCGGCAAACCCCGCATCCACAAGACCCCCGGCCGCACGGAGGTCGTCGCCTGCGCCCCCTGGCTGGTCGCCGAGGTCACCCGCATCGACCCGGACCTGCTCGTCTGCCTGGGCGCCACCGCCGCCAAATCCATCCACGGCCCCGCCTTCCGCATCACCCAGGACCGCGGCCGCATCATCCCTGCCGCCACCGGCCCCTTCGAGGGCCGCAGGACCCTCGCCACCACCCACCCCTCCGCGGTCCTCCGCGCGCGCGACGACCGCGACGAGGTCTACGCGGGCTTGGTGGCGGACCTCCGCATAGCGGCAGAGGCTTGACGCACGCGTGCGCGGCGGGCGGGTGACGCCCACTCGTCGCAGGACCTCACGCCGTATCAGCGCAAGCGCAAGGGCTCCAGGGGAGGGGTTCGGTGCCCGCCAGGTGGCGGAGCAGGATGCCCTCGCGGAGGGACCAGGGGCACAGCTCCACTTCGGACACGTCGAGGCTGCGCATCATGCCCCGGGCGACGATGGCGCCCGCGAGCACGTAGGGGGCGCGGGCGGCGGAGATGCCGCGGAGGCGGGCCCGGCGGGAGGAGGGCATGTCGGCCAGGCGGGGGATCCACTTGTCGAGGTCGGCGAGGGTGAGGACGCCGGAGTCCTTGCCCGCCAGGTGGCCCAGCTGGTTGAGGATGCGGGACGCCGCGATCGCGCGCTCGAAGCCGGTGTCGTCGGGGAGCGTGTCGAGGGAGTGGCGGACGTGGCGCTTGAGGCGGCGGAGGTCCTTCTCCGTCGGCGGGTCCTTGTGCAGGAAAGCGCGGGTCAGGGCGCCTGCCCCCAGCGGGAGGGACAGGGCCAGGTCGGGGACCTCGTCGGCGCCCAGCACGATCTCGCTGGTGCCGCCGCCGATGTCGAGCAGGAGCATGCGGCCGGACTCCTGCGCCCAGTGCCGCGCCGCGTGGTAGGTCAGCCACCCCTCATCGGAGCCCGAGAGGAACTGGAGCCGCAGACCCACAGCCCGCTCCACGGCGTCGGTGACGGCGTCGCGGTTGGCGGCGTCGCGCACCGACGACGTGGCGAAGCAGAACAGCTCGCGGACGCCCCGGGACCGCGCCGCCCCGACCGTGGCGCGGGCCGCCCGGATGACCCGCCGGATGCCGCGCTTCGACAGCGTGCCGTCCGGCCGGATCTCCCGGCAGAGCATCGTGGGGTGCTTGTACGCGGCGGTGCGCGGACCGTCATCGGCTACCTGCAGGCACGCCGAGATGGAGCCTATGTCGATGACACCCACGCGACCGCTCAACCCGGGACACCCCCGCTCTTCGAAGCTGCATCATCCCGAGAAAATACCCGGTCGGGAACAGCCCAAACGCGTGGTTTCGCCCATATCGAGCAAGTCCGAAGTAGATGTCACCGCGCTGTCAGCCGAATGCCCTTGCCTCCCTTCACCAGCGTCATCGTCGACCCGTCGGTGCTCAGCTCCGCCTTGCCGCCCAGCACCGCGAGCATGGTCTCCTCCACCGACGCCACCCCGGCTCGCACGCCATCTTCGTCAGACCGGGTGGGTCGAACACGATGGCGTTCCCGCTGATCCGGTACCCCCGGAGCCGCTGTTGCACCCCGTCTCGATGAACACCGTGGTCGCGTCGAACTTCAGCGTCGCCTCCACCGGCACCGACGACGCGACGTCCCCCGACAGCAGCGTGTCGACCACCCACGTGGTGCCGATCAGCGGCGGTGCCACCGGTCGGGCGAACACCAATTCCGTCCCCTGGGCGCTGAGCAGCAGCCGATCGCCGTCGACCCGCCACTCCGGCGACGCGCCCAGGAACCCGCTCAGCCACTCGTCCTGCGCGTGCCTCGGCTGGTCGCAGCCCATCTCCGTGGTCGACAGGTCCTTCACCGCGAGCTTGCCGCCGCCGGTGTCCACCCCACCGGCGATCGTGTTGCAGCCCGCGTTCGCCACCAGCCTGCCGTCCCCGGTGAAGTCCAGCCGGATCGCCGTGCCCGGGACCAGGTCGCGCCCGGACTGGCTGGTGTACGCCCCGGTCGGGCCCGACGCGGCGGGACCGATGCCGACGGGCTGCCCGCACGCCACGAGGGCCACCAGCAGGAGCGAGGCGCTGACGAGAATCTTCATGACCCCTGGACGCTGTTCGCGGCCCGGGAGGTTGCCTCCAGCCGATCACTCTTTCGGGTTGTGGGAAGCTGTTGATCTCGGGTGCGCACGGGGAGCAGGGGATTTGACCTACGAGTACGACGTGTTCGTCAGCTACACGCGCCGCGGCGGCGCGGGCCGGTGGGTGCAGGAGAACTTCGTCCCCGCGCTGCGCGAGACCCTCGACAACGAGATGGCCCGCGAACCGGTCTTCTACGTCGACTGGGAGCAGGAGACCGGTGTTTCCTGGCCGCAGAACCTGGAACACGCCCTGCTGCGTTCGCGCGTGATGGTCGCGGTCCTGTCCCCGCCGTACTTCCGGTCGCCCTGGTGCGCGGCCGAATGGGCAAGTATGTGCGCGCGCAACAAGGTTCTCGGCCTCGGCACCCCGAACAACCCGCAGAACCTCATCCACGGCGTCCGCTACGCCGACGGCGACCACTTCCCCGCTGACGCGAGTTCCTTGCAATTGCGCGACTTCAGCGGGTGGACCGTCCCGATCGCCCACGACGCCTACAGCCGCACCCCCGACTACTGGCACTTCTACGCCGAGGTCCGCAGCCTCGCCCGCGACATCGCCGCCCGCATCGATGACGTCCCACCATGGGATGCCGCCTGGCCCCGGCTGCGTCCGGCCCCGCCCGCCAAGCCCGCAGGCCAGTTCCCGAGGCTGTGAGGACGCCGTGATCGTCACCTTCTACTCCTACAAGGGCGGCGTCGGGCGCTCGTTCTGCCTCGCCAACATCGCCGTCCAGCTCGCCAACTGGGGCAACCGCGTCCTCTGCGTCGACTGGGACCTCGAAGCCCCCGGCCTGCACGAGTACTTCCGCCAGTGGCTCCCCGAACCACCGCAGCGCGGTGTCGTCGAGCTGGTCATCGACGACGGCCCCCTCGACTGGCGTTCCGCGGTACTGCCCGTGCGCATCCCGAACGTCGACCGCCTCGACCTGCTCGCCGCGGGCCGCATGGACTCCGGTTACGTCGACCGCGTCCAGGCCATCTCCTGGCCGAAGTTGTACGCCGAGAACGACCTCGGTTGGCGGTTCGAACAGTTCGCCGAGGATCTCCGCGCCGAGTACGACTTCGTGCTCATCGACAGCCGCACCGGCATCACCGACATCGGCGGCATCTGCACCGCCCAACTCCCCGACGTCCTCGTCCTCTGCCTCACCCCGAACCGCCAGAGCCTCGACGGTGCCACCGACGTAGCCCGCCGGGCCGCCGCCGCCCGCAACCACTTGCCCTACGACAAATCCGCGCTGCTGGTCCTCCCCGTCGTCTCCCGCTTCGACGGCCGCGAGGAGTACCAACGCGCCCAGCACTGGCGCCGGGAGATCACCGGTTACTGCGAACCCTTCTACACGAGTTGGGTGCCCAAGCAAGTTCCGGCGACGCAGGTGGTCGAGCGCACCACCGTCCCCTACCTGCCTTACTGGAGCTTCGGCGAGGAACTGCCCGCCATCACGGAGAACAGCGCCAACCCGGAGATGGTGACCCACTACCTCGACAACATCGCCGCGCTGATCGCCCACCGCCTCGCCGACGCCCACATCCTCGGCGCCAACCGCGACGCCTACGTCACCTCCGCCCGCGCCCGCTCCAACCGCACCGACCAGCTCGCCGACATCGGCGTATACGGCGGACCGGCCGAGCACGCGCGGGAGGTGCGCGCCGCGCTCACCGCCCTCGGCCTGCAGGTCCTCCCGCCGCCCGCACCGCCCGAGGGGACCAGGGCTGCCCTGGTGCTCTCCGACCGGCACAGCCGCTCCGGGCCGTGGAACGACGTGATGGAGCAGGCCGCGTCGAGCCGGATCGCGTCGTTGAACTGGATCAACAACGACGCCCCGCCCGCCGAGGTGGCCGCCCGCGCGGTCCGGTTCTTCGGCGGTGTCCTGCGCGACCTCCCGCCGCGGTGGGCGGACGCCCTGGTCAAGGCGGGGAGTGGCACCTGGCCAACGACCAGGTCGACGACGCCCGGGACGCCCTCTCCTGCGCCGAGTACGTCGCTCCGGGCGCGCCAGGTCCGCGCTGGCTCGGCGCGCGGATCGCGTTCCACGAAGGCGACTACCCGGCCGTCATCAGTGCGCTCGCGGGTGCGCCTGACCTGGACGGCCCGCAGCTAGCCATGCTGGGCCGCGCGTACATGGCCGAAGGCATGACCGACGATGCCGAACGCGCCTACACGCGCGCCCTGCTGCTCGACGACCCCGCCGACGCGATCCAGGTCCGCCGCGACCTGGCCGCCATCGCCGCCCAGACGGGCGACGACGACCTCGCCGTGGAACACCTCAAACAGGCCATGGACGAGGCGGACGAGGGCACCCTGCCCTGGTTGGAGGTCTCCGTCGACCTCGCGGTCCTCTACCGGCGGCGCGGGAGCGTGCCGGTCGCCGAGGAGATCCTGCGCGGCGTGATCGCCTCCGACGGGCCGCCTGCCCTGCGGCTCGAGGCGAGCAGGCACCTGGCGGACATGCAGGAGCAGGCGGGCTTCCCCATGGTCGTCGCGACGTGGGCGATCTCCGCGGGCCTCGCCGAGAAAGCCGACGACATCGATGCGCTCCAGGAAGCGGTCCGCGGCGTCATCCGCACCAGGGGCATCGGCATCAAACCGTTGGCGGACATGGCCGTACTGGTCGGCCGAGCCCGGGAACGGGCCGATGGAGAAAGGCGCGTCGCCGAGTCCGCGAGCCTGCGCGAGCTGTCCGGGGTGTTGCGGCTCGCGTTGCTGGACTTCAACGAAGCCGCGCGGGAGCTGGAGATCGGGCTGACGACGTACCGCAAACTCCGCGACAACGCCGGGATCGCCCGGTGCCTGATCCACCTGGCCCGCGTCGACCGGCGGACCGACCGGGTGGAGCGCGCCGCCGCGCGCCTCGCCGAGGCGACGAGCCTGCTGCCCACCCTCCGGGGCGCGCAGGCGGAAGTGGTCCGCGACCTCATCGACCGCGGCTAGCGCCTGCCCGGCGGGGAGTCCCCACCGGGCAGGCGGTCAGCTCACCCGCGGTCAGCGCGAGGTCGTCGAGCACGAACGAGGTCTGGAGGGACCAGTCCTCGCTGCCGGTGAAGCTGATCGTCACCGTCTGGCCCGCGAAGGCGCCGACGTTGAACGAGCGCAGCGTGTACGGCGACTCGTTGACGTTGGTGTACGTGGCCAGGGTCGTGGAGCCGACCTTGACCGTGAACCGGTCGTACACGACCGAGCCGGTCTCCGCGGAGTCGATCTTCAGGTACATCGACAGCACGGAGTTGGTGCAGCCCGCGGGGATCGCCACGGTCTGCTGGAGCGTCTCGGTCTGGGTGTAGCCGTAGCCGCTGATCCACGACGAGCGGCTGCCCGTGCGCGGCGCGCCGACGCCGGTCCAGTTCGAGATCGTCCACGTGGCGTTGGCCCAGCCGGTGGTGCCGCTCTCGAAGCCGGGGTTGACCAGCTTCTGGCCGGGGCTGGTGCAGGTGCCGCCGTCCTCCTTGGCGACGACCCAGGTGAACGTCGCGCTCGACGAGCGGTTCGCGCTGTCGGTCACGGTCGCGGTCACGGTGTACGAGTTGGGCGTGGTGGGCGTGCCGCTGATCAGGCCGGTGCCCGAGTTGATCGACAGGCCCGGCGGGAGGCCGGTCGCCGACCAGGTGTACGGGGTGGTGCCGCCCGACGCGGAGAGCTGGAGGCTCGCGGGCTGGTTCACCACGGTCTGCTGGGAGCCCGGGTTCGTGAGGGTCGGCCCGGTCGGCGGGGCGTGCCGCCGACGAACAGCAGCCGGTTGGGCGAGCCCGTGCCCGGGCTGGTGATCTTGTTCGGGGTGGACGCCGAGATCATCGTGGACGCCACCTGCGCCGGGGTCGCCGACGGGGTCGCGCCCAGGATCAGCGCCGCGGCGCCCGCGACGTGCGGGGCCGCCATCGACGTGCCGCTGATGGTGTTCGTCGCGGTGTCGCTGGTGTTCCACGCGGAGGTGATGTTCTGGCCCGGGGCGAAGATGTCGGTGCAGGTGCCCCAGTTCGAGAACGACGCCCGCGCGTCGGTGTTGGTGCTGGCGTTCACGGTGATCGCCTCGGCCACCCGCGCCGGGGTGAAGTTGCAGGCGTCCGCGTTGGAGTTGCCGGAGGCGATGGCGTAGGTGACGCCGTCCGCGATGGAGTTGCGCACCGCGTTCTCGGTGGTGGCGTCGCTGCCCTGCCCCCGAGCGACATGTTCGCGACCGCGGGCCCCGAGGTGTGGTGCCCGGTCACCCAGTCGATGCCCGCCGCGACCCCGGCGAACGACCCGGAACCCTGGCAGTTCAGCACCTTGACCGCGATGAGCGACACGCCCTTGGCGACGCCGTACGCCGTTCCGCCCACCGTGCCCGCCACGTGGGTGCCGTGGCCGTTGCAGTCGGTGTTGTTGCCGTCCCCTGTGGTGTTGGTGCCCCAGGTTGCCTGGCCGCCGAAGTCGGTGTGCGTGGTGCGGATGCCCGTGTCGATGATGTACGCGGTCACCCCCGCGCCCTCGTTCGGGTAGGTGTAGCTGTTGTCCAGCGGCAGGTCGCGCTGGTCGATGCGGTCCAGGCCCCAAGACGGCGGGTTCGGCTGGGTGCCCGCGATGCTGACCTGGCCGTTCTGCTCCACGTAGGCCACGTCCGGGTGGGCGGCGAGGCGGCGGGCGGCGCGCTCGGACAGCGTCCCGGCGAAGCCCTTCAGCGCGTGCCGGTAGGTGTAGTCGACTCTCGCGCCGTGCTCGCGGGCGAGTCTGCTCGTCGCGGAGTCAACGCCTAAAGCGCCTACCGCGGAGTCCTTGAAGACGACGATGTAGCTGTTGGGGATCTTCGTCGGGTTGTCGACGCCCAGCACGGTGCCCTCGGCGGCGGTGGCGGGCTGGCTGAGCATCGCGAGCGCGGCGGCGGCGGCGGCCGTTCCGGCCACCGCCAATCGGCGGAGTGGTCCCATGTGCGGCTCCCTGTTCAAGGCGAGGGACCGGCAGGCGGGGAGTGACCGCCTGTCGGTGGCAGGGGATGGGGAACACGTCCGCGCGAACGTCTTTCGCACGTTAGACGAGGCATTCCGTGAATACCATTGCCATTATTGCCACTGAGACGTTGGGACCAACGCGGTTCCGGCGAGAGGAGGGACCGTGCTCGACGACGCCAAGGTGGCCGCCCGCATCCCGGTCGCGGACCTGGACCGCGCCCGGGCGTTCTACGCCGACAAGCTGGGCCTCCACCCGGTCGCCGAGCGCCCCGGCGGCCTGCTGTACCGGTGCGGCGGCGGGGAGTTCGCGCTCTTCCTGTCCGGCGGGGCGGCGTCCGGGACGCACACGCAGCTCGCGTGGGAGGTCGACGACATCGAGGCCGTCGTGGCGGACCTGCGCGCCCGCGGCGTCGTGTTCGAGGAGTACCCGGGAATGTCCACAGTGGATGGAATCGCCGAGGTCGGCGGGAACTACCCGCACAAGGGGACCGGCGAGCGGGCGGTGTGGTTCCGCGACAGCGAGGGCAACCTGCTCGGGATCGGCCAGCCCGTCTGACCGATCCCGAGCGGTGCGTCAGTGCCCGGCCAGCTCCGCGGCCAGCCGCTCGTCGCCGCTCTGCGTCTTGAGCGGCTTCTCCCGGATGAACAGCACCGCGACCAGCGCGAGCGCCGCGATCGGCGCGCCGATCAGGAACAGCTCGGCGGTGGCGGAGGCGTAGATCTCGGCGACCACCGCGCGCACCGGCTCCGGCAGCGTGGCCAGGTCCGGCACCTCGCTGGTGCCGCCGGTGGGCAGCGGGCCGAACCGCTCGGTCATCTGGCTGGTCACCGAGCCCGCCAGCACCGCGCCGAGCGCGCTGACGCCGATCGCGCCGCCGAGGCTGCGGAAGAACGTCAGCGTCGACGTCGTCGCGCCGAGGTCCTTCGCGGGGACGTCATTCTGCGCGGCCACGACCAGGTTCTGCATGAGCAGGCCGACGCCGATGCCGAGCACGGCCATGTGGACCGACACCAGCAGCACGCTGGTCGACGCGGTGATCGTCGACAGCAGGACCATGCCAGCCACCATGACTGCGCCGCCCGCGACGAGGTACACCTTCCACTTGCCGAACCGGGTGATCATCTGACCCGCCACCGTGGACGACACCAGCAGACCGAGGATCATCGGAAGACTCATCAGGCCCGCTTGCGTCGGCGTCTTGCCCAGCGAGATCTGGAAGTACTGCGACAGGAACACCGTGCCGCCGAACATCGCCACGCCGACGAGCGTGCTGGCGAGGGTGGCCAGCGAGACCGTCCGGTTGCGGAAGATCGTGAGCGGGACGATCGGGTCCTCGGCGCGCGACTCGACCCACACCGCCAGCGCCAGCAGCACGACGCCGACCGACACCAGCAGCGCCGTCCAGCCGGACGCCCACGGGAACTGGTTGCCCGCCAGCGTCGACCAGACCAGCAGCGTCGACACGCCCCCTACGATCAGCGCCGCGCCCAGGTAGTCGATCTTGACCTGCTTGCGCACCACCGGCAGGTGCAGGGTGCGCTGGAGCAGCGCGATCGAGGCGAGGGTGAACGGCACGCCGATGAGGAAGCACCAGCGCCAGCCCAGCCACGACGTGTCGACGATGACGCCGCCGATCAGCGGGCCCGCGATCGTGCCGACGCCGAACACCGCGCCGAACAGCCCGGCGTAGCGGCCCAGCTCGCGCGGCGGGATCATCGCCGCCATCACGATCGTGGCCAGCGCGGTCATGCCGCCCGCGCCGAGGCCCTGCGCGATGCGGCTGGCGATCAGCACCTCGACGTTGGGCGCGAGCCCGGCGATGAGCGAGCCGAGCACGAACAGGCCGAGCGAGAGCTGGATGAGCAGCTTGCGGCTGTAGAGGTCGGCCAGCTTGCCCCACAGCGGGACGGTCGCGGTCATCGCCAGCAGCTCGGTCGTGACGATCCAGGTGTAGACCGACTGCGAGCCGTCGAGGTCGGCGACGATCCTCGGCAGGGCGTTCGCCACGATCGTGGACGCCAGGATCGCCATGAACATGCCGATCATCAGGCCGGTCATGGCCTGGCGGACGTCGCTGCGCGGGCGCGACTCGGGCAGGGGCGGGTCTTGCGTGACGGACATGCGTGTCCCCAGGGGTTGGGCGGGTACGTTCAGCGCGGCGCGGGCAGGCCCGCCGCGAGCAGGTGGAACGCCTCGTCGAGCAGGTCGGCGAGGGCGGGCGGCTCGGGCAGCGTCGACCAGCGGGTCAGCGCCACCCGGAACGCCGCGCCCGCCGCCGCGGCCAGCAGCAGCGGGTAGGTGTCGGTCTCGGCGGCGCCGGTGCGCTCGGCGATGCCCGCGACGATGTGCCGCTCGGCCGCCGCGCCGCCCGCGAACGCCTTGGCGAGGAGTTCGGGGTGGCGCTCGAGCACCGCGATGTGCAGCGTCCACAGCTTGTGGTCGCTGGCCAGCTCGGCGATCTCGGACTGCAGGGCGGTCCGCAGCGCCTCCACGGGGAGTGCTCAGCGGGCGCCTCCACGATGCCCGCGCGGATGCGCGGACCGGACTCCAGGGTCGGGCCCGACCAGGGCGTCCTCTTTCGTGGGGAAGTAGTTGAAGAACGTCCTCGGCGCGACATCGGCTGCGCGCGCGATGTCCTCGACGGTGACCTGGTCCAGCCCGCGCTCGTGGACCAGCTCCAGCGCGGCGCGCACCAGGTTGGTGCGCGTCTGGCGCTTCTTGCGGTCCCGCAGGCTCATGCCGTCGATGGTAGCCGACGAACGTGCACAGTGTGCAAGTTTGCAGTGGCTGCGCATTCTGTGAGATGGGCCATTCGGACGGTGGTAATGGTCCAGTCCAATCTCTACCGTGGTCCAGACCATACGAGAGGAGAGGCATGTCCCGACGCAGATGGGCGGCCGGTGCGGTGGTCGCCGCGCTGCTCGCCACCGCGTTCGCCGCCGCACCCGCCCAGGCGCACCGCGGCGACGGCCCCCGGGTGGTCGGCTACTTCACCCAGTGGGGCATCTACGGCCGCGACTTCGTGGTCAACGACCTCGTGCGCAGCGGGGCCGCCGCCCGGCTGACCCACCTCAACTACGCCTTCGGCTTCCTCGACGCGCAGGGCCGCTGCGTCAGCGCCGACCCGTGGGCCGACTGGCAGAAGCCCTTCCCCGCCGACCGCAGCGTCAGCGGCGAGGCGGACCAGCCCGGCCAGCCCCTGGCGGGCAACCTGAACCAGCTCCGCCAGCTCAAGCAGCGCTACCCGAAGCTGCGCGTGCTCATCTCGCTCGGCGGCTGGACCGGCTCCAAGCACTTCTCCGACGCCGCGCTCACCGCCGAGTCCCGCCGCGAGCACGTCCGCTCCTGCATCGACCTGTGGATCAAGGGCAACCTGCCCGGCGCGGCCCCCGGCGCGGCGGCGGGCGTCTTCGACGGCATCGACCTGGACTGGGAGTGGCCGGGCAGCGAGGCCGCGCCCGGCAACGTCGTGCGGCCCGAGGACAAGCGGAACTTCACCCTGCTCGTCCAGGAGTACCGCAAGCAGCTCGGGTCCCGGCCCGACCTGACGGCCTTCCTGCCCGCCAACCCCGCCATGGTCGAGCGCGGGTTCGAGGTCCGGCCCGTGTTCGAGGAGCTGACCTTCGCCACCATCCAGGGCTACGACTACCACGGCACCTGGGAGGCGGTGACCAACCAGCAGTCCGCGCTGCGCGTCCCCGCCCCCGACTTCAGCGGCCAGGTCGCCATCGGCGCCTACCTCGACCGCGGCGCGCCCCGGAACAAGCTGGTGCTCGGCGTCCCGTTCTACAGCCAGGGCTGGACCGGCGTCACCGGCGGCGGCGACGGCCTGCACCAGCCCGCCTCGGGCCCCGCGCCCGGCACCTGGGCGCCCGGCAACGAGGACTACAAGGCGCTCGCCGCGAAGGTCGACCAGTTCACCGTGCATCGCGACCACCGGGCGGGCCACGCCTGGCTGTTCGACGGCACCACGTTCTGGACCTGGGACGATCCGGTCGAGATGCGCCGCAAGGCCCGGTTCATCACCGACCGCCGCCTCGGCGGGGCGATGGTGTGGTCCCTCGACGGCGACACCGCCGACGGCGACCTCATCAAGGCCCTGCACCACGGGCTGCGCCGCTGAGTGGAACCGATCCCGCCCCTGCGGTGTAGTCAGCACTGAACACACCGGAGGGAGCGGGACCATCGACGCGGACGCCGTGGCCAGGGCGCGCGCCGGGGACGCGGGCGCGTACGCCGAGCTGGTGCGCGCGCACGCGGGCCCTGCGCTGCGCGCCGCGCTGCTGTTCGGCGCGGGCGCCGACGCGGAGGACGTCGTGCAGGAAGCCCTGGTCAAGGCGTACCGGGCGCTGGGCGGGTTCCGCGACGGCGCCCCGTTCCGGCCGTGGCTGCTGCGCATCGTCGCCAACGAGACCCGCAACCTGGTGCGCTCGCGCAGCCGTCGGGGGCGACCGAGGCCGCCGCCGCCGAGCCGGAGCTCCCGGCCGACCCGGCGGCCTCGGCCGCCGAGCGGGCCCGGCGGGCCGAGCTGCTGACCGCCGTCGCGGCCCTGCCCGAGCGGTACCGGCAGGTGGTGGCCTGCCGGTACCTGCTCGACCTCGACGAGCGCGAGACCGCGACGGTGCTGGGCTGGCCGCGCGGCACCGTGAAGTCCCGGCTGTCCCGAGCGCTGCGCGCCCTGCGGGTCGAGCTGTCGGAGGATGCCCGTGTCTCCTGACCCGCTGATCAGCGAACTGCGCGCCCTGGGCCGGGCGCTGGACACCCCCGCGCCCCCGGACCTGGTCGCCGCCGTCATGGACCGGGTGGCCGCTTCGCCCGCGCCCGCTCCGCCGTCGTGGCTCGACCGGGTCCGCGCCCGCTGGCGCGGCATCGTCGGCGGATTCCTGGCGGTCCTGCTGGTCGGGGCGCTGACCCCGCCCGTGCGGGCCGCGGTCGCCGGGTGGTTGGGCCTCGGCGCGGTCGAGGTCCGCACGGTGGAGGGCTCGGCGCCCGGGGTCGCGCCCCCGCCGCCGATCCCGGGCGGCGTCGGGTTGGCCGAGGCGCGGGCCGCCGTGGCGTTCCCGGTCGCGGTGCCCGCGCGGCTGGGGGAGCCGGAGTCGGTCGCGGTGTCGGCCGACCGGCAGGCGGTGTCGATGTCGTGGCGCGGTGGCGCGGTGCGGCTGGACCAGGTCGCGGGCACGCTCGCGCCGTACTTCACCAAGACGGTGTACGACCAGGTCGTGTTCACCACGGTGCGCGGCGCGGAGGCGCTGTGGCTTCCCTCGGCGCACCACCTCGTCGTCAACGGCGCGGGCGGCCGCGAGCGGGTCGAGCCGCCGCGGCTGGCCGGGCCGACGCTGATCTGGGTGGCCGGGCAGGTGACCTTCCGGCTGGAAGGCGACTTCGACCGCGACGAAGCCGTGGCGATCGCGGGAACCGCGGGCCCTGAGCGGTGTATCCCGGGCGACACACACAGGAGGTCGTCCATGCGCTCGCTAGTCGTGCTCCTCTTCATCGCCCTCGGATTGGCCGTGGGCGCCGGACCCGCCGCCGCGGGCGGTCCGACCAGCGCCATCATCACCGAACCGTCCGCAGGCCGCGCCGCGCGCTCTACAACGGCGACGCCGCCTACGCCCAGCTCCAGTCCATCCTGGACAGCGGATCGAGGGTCAGCGGGTCGAGTTCCTACGACGGCGCCTCGTCGATCACCGTGACCTGGCTGATCCACGACGTCGACCCGTGGCGGACCGACCGCGTGGTGTTCGAGGCCGACGGGACCGCGGTCGTCGAGACGACGAACCTGATGGCGGGCCAGAGCACCGTCCGCCGCAAGCTCGACAAGCCGGTCCAACTGACCGCCCTGCTGACCACGATCGGGCTGCGCGGGCCCGCGCCCTCTCCCGCGCCCGGGGTGGCGCCGGTGGCCCAGCGGACGCCGGTCCCCGCGGCGGTGGGGACCGACGCCCGCTGGGAGTGGGGCATCGGCGGGGTCCTGGTCGGGCTCGCGGCGGCCGGGCTCGTGGTCGCCGCCCGCCGGGTCAGGGCAGCGCGTTGAGGAACGGCTCGTGGCTGTTCTGGAACTCCCAGCCGTAGTAGCGGTCCCAGTTGATCGACCACGTCATCAGCCCGCGGATCGCGGGTGACGGACCGCCGCGCAGCGTGTAGCCGCCGCAGTTCTGGTTGCGCGCCAAGCAGTTCAGCGCCTGGTGGACGGCCGCCGGAGGGGTGTGGCCGTTCCCGGCGCTGACCGCGGCGGGCAGCCCGAACGCGATCTGGTCCTCGCGGAGGCCGGGGAATCGGTGACCGGTGTTGGCCACCGTGAACCCGGCCTTGACCATGTCGGTCATCGCTATGTGGAAGTCCGCGCCGCCCATGTTGTGGTACTGGTTGTCCAGCCCCATGACCGGCCCGGAGTTGTAGTCCTGCACGTGCAGGACGGTCAGCGCGTCGCGCATCGCGTGGATGACGGGCAGGTAGGAGCCCGTGCGGTTGTCGCCGCCGCCCGCGCCGCCGTAGAACTGGTAGCCGACCTGGACGAAGAACGTCTCCGGTGCCATCGTCAGGACGAACTTGCTCCCGTAGCGGGCCTTCAGCGTCTTCAGCGCGGAGATCAGGTTCACGATCACCGGCGTCGTCGGGTTGCGGAAGTCGGTGTCGCCGGGGTTGAGGTACAGCGAGTGGCCCTCGAAATCGATGTCGAGCCCGTCGAGGCCGTACCGGTCGATGATGGCCGACACCGAGCTGACGAACTTGTCCCGCGCGGCGGTCGTGGTGAGCTGCACCTGGCCGTTCTGGCCGCCGATGGACAGCAGCACCTTCTTGCCCTTGGCCTGCTTGGCCCGGATCGCCGCGGTGAAGTCGGCCTCGCTCTCCACGTTCGGGCACTCGGCCTGCGGGCACAGGCTGAACCGGATGTCGCCGGAGGTGACCGACGTCGGCTCGCCGAACGCGAGGTTGACGATGTCCCAGGCGTCCGGCACGTCGGCCATCCGCACGTACCCGGAGCCGTTGGCGAAGCTGGCGTGCAGGTACCCGATCAGCGCGTGCTTGGGCAGGCCGGTGTCGACGCAGCCGGTGGTGGTCGCTGCGGCCTCGGGGCTCCGCGGGGACTCGCCCGCGGTGTTGTAGGCGGTGACGGTGAAGGTGTGGGAGGAGCAGGCGGCCAGGCCGCTGACCGTGGTGGACGTGCCCGTGACGGTCGCCGCGAGCGCGCTGCCGTCGTACACGCGGTAGCCCGTCGCGCCGGTCACCGCGGGCCAGGACAGGGCGACCGACGTGTTCGTGACGGCGCCGACCGCGGGTCGCGCGGGTGCGGCGGGGGCTCCGGGCTCGCCGGGGTCGCCGCCGCCGGGTCCGTCGAAGCTGACGTCGTCGGCGTAGTACGTGCCGGTGCCGTACCACCCGTGCAGGTAGAGCTGGGCGGTGGTCTGGTTCGCGCCGGTGGTGAAGCTCAGGGACAGCCGGGTGTAGGCCGTGGCGCCGGTCCAGGTGGACGGCCCGCCGGTCACCCCGAGGTAGACAGGGTTGCCGCGCACCCACGCGGAGATGGCGTAGGTGGTGTTGGGCAGCACCGACACCGTCTGCGAGCAGCGGGCGTTGTCCGACGCGGTGGCGTTGCCCGCGAGCGCGTAGCCGCCGGTCCGCGCGGTGGTGGCCACCGTCGCGGACGAGCAGGTCCAGCCGGCGAGCGACCCGGACTCGAAGCCGGGGTTGGTCAGCAGGTTGGCGGCGTTCGCCGGACCGGCGGTGGCGGCGATCCCGCCCGCGGTGAGGGCCAGCACCGCGGCGACCGCGGCGCTCCGGCGGCGAACGAGGACGTGGTTCATCGACGACCTCCTCCGACGGCGCGCAGGGGAGCACCGTCGCAAGATATTGTCTAGACCAATCCTGCGACGTTGTCCAGTCCCGCTACTCCTCGCCCGCCTCCCGCCGGGCCTTCGCCCGCCGCTTGCCCTCGTGCATCGCCTGCACGCGCGCCACCGGGATCGTGTGGCCCTCCTCGACGAGGTCAGCGGGCAACGCCTGCGGCGCCGGGAGCGCCTCCGCCCACGGGTCGCCGGCCAGCAGCTTCGGCACGGTGTGGATCGTGAAGTCGGACGGCGTCACCGAGTCCACATCGGACCAGGAGACGGGGAACGAGACCGGGGTGCCGGGCCGCAGCCTCGGGCTGTACGCGGCGACCACCGTGACGCCGCCGGACCGGGTGGCGTCGAGGAACACCTTGCCGCCGCGGTCCTCCTTGATGAACGCCGTCGTGGCCAGCGCCGGGTCGACCCGCTCCGCGCGCGCCGCGATGGCCCGGGTCGCGGCGGCGACGTCGTCGATCTCGTGCTCGGTGATCGGCACGAACACGTGCACGCCCTTGGCGCCGCTGGTCTTCACCGCGCCCTCCAGGCCCGAGTCGGCCAGCGCCTGGCGGACGAGCTTCGCGGCGGCCACCGCCGTGGCGAAACCGGCGCCCTCCGGCGGGTCGAGGTCGATGCAGATGTGCGACTGGTTCCACGTGCCCGCGTAGGTCAGGGTCGTGTGGTACTCGATCGCGCGCTGGTTCGCGAACCACAGCAGCGTCTTGCGGTCGTCGCAGACGGCGTACGAGATCTCCCGCTTGGACGCCTCCGCCCACACCTTCACCGTCTTCACGAAGTCCGGTGTGTACTTCGGGACGTTCTTCTGCATGAACGGACCCTGCCCGCGCAGCACCCGCACCACCGACAGCGGGCGGTCGCTCAACACCGGGAGGATCCGGTCGCGCACCGCGTCGAGGTAGTCGACGAGGTCCCGCTTCGTGGCGCCCGCGCCGTCGAACAGGGGTTGGTCGAGATTGGTCAGCGGGACACCGCCGCGCTCCTCGCCGCTCATGGCACCACCCTGCCCAGCCCGCCGGGCGCGGTCAACTCCGCCGCCACCGCACCACCAGCGCCACCGCCGCGAGCACGCCGAGCGCCACCCGGGTGACGTCGACCGAGGGCACCCACCGCACGTCCCCGCCGCGCACCACGAACGCGCCCACCGGCCGCGTCGACAGGCCCAGCCCGAGACCGTGCAGCGGCCCGTCCTGCCCACCGCCCCCGCCGCCGACCACCGACGACGCGCGCAGCACGGTCACCCCGTCGCGCTCGTAGGGCTCGGCCCACACCAGGGTCTCCACCCGTCCATGCTGGCCGACCCGCGCGTCCGCCGGACACCGCTGCCGTGCCCTGGCGGAAATCCGGTGGCGACGGTCGGTAATCATGGAGGCATGAGCGCAACAGTGGTGGCGAAGGGCCTCGCCGCCGGTCACGGGGACCGCGTCCTGTTCACCGGCCTGGACCTGGTCGTCGCCCCCGGTGACGTCGTCGGGCTGGTCGGGGTCAACGGGGCGGGCAAGTCGACGCTGCTGAAGGCGCTCGCCGGGTTGCTCCCGCCGGAGGAGGGCGTCGTCTCGCTGAGCCCGGCCACCGCGACCGTCGGCTACCTGCCGCAGGAGCCCGACCGCGTGCCCGGCGAGTCCGTCCGGGCGTTCCTGGCCCGCCGCACGGGCGTCGCCGCCGCGCAGACCGCGATGGACCAGGCCGCGGAGGAGTTGGCGTCCGGGACCGCTGGGGCCGACGACGCGTACGCCGTCGCGCTCGACCGGTGGCTGGCGCTCGGTGGCGCGGACTTCGACGAGCGCGCCGAGGAGGTCGTCGCCGACCTCGGGGTGACCCGTCTCGACCAGGACATGGTGTCGCTGTCGGGTGGTCAGGCGGCGCGCGCGAGCCTGGCGTCGCTGCTGCTCAGCCGCTACGACGTCATGCTGCTCGACGAACCCACCAACGACCTCGACCTCGCGGGCCTGGAGCGGCTGGAGCGCTTCGTCGGCGGGCTGCGCTCGGCGACGGTGCTGGTCAGCCACGACCGCGAGTTCCTCGCCCGCACCGTCACCCGGGTGCTGGAGCTGGACCTGCACCAGAACCGGGTCGCCGAGTACGGCGGCGGCTACACCTCCTACCTGGAGGAACGCGACCGCGCCCGCCGCCACGCCCGCGAGGAGTTCGAGGAGTACGCCTCCACCCGCGCGGATTTGGAGGCGCGTGGGCGCATGCAGCGCGCGTGGATGGAGAAGGGCGTCCGCAACGCCCGCCGCAAGGCCACCGACAACGACAAGCACGTCCGCCATTTCCGGGGCGAGACCTCGGAGAAGCAGGCCGCGAAAGCCCGGCAGACCGAGCGCGCGATCGAACGGCTCGAGGTCGTCGAGGAGCCGCGCAAGGAGTGGGAGCTGCGCATGACCATCGCCGCCGCCCCGCGCACGGGAGCGGTCGTGGCGGCGGTGCGGGACGCGGTCGTGCGGCGCGGGTCGTTCACCCTCGGACCGGTGTCGCTGGAGATCGGGTGGGCGGACAAGGTCGCGATCACCGGGGCGAACGGGTCCGGCAAGTCGACCCTGCTCGCGGCGCTGCTCGGCCGCGCCGAGCTGGCGTCGGGGGAGTCGTACGTCGGGCCGGGGGTGAAGGTCGGCGAGGTCGACCAGGCGCGGGCGCTGTTCCTGGGCGCGGAGCTGCTGGTCGACGCGTTCGGCCGGGAGGTGCCGGACTGGCCGACGGCCGAGGTGCGCACCCTGCTGGCCAAGTTCGGCCTGACCGCCGACCACGTCCTGCGGCCCGCGTCGACGCTGTCGCCGGGGAGCGGACCCGCGCCGCGCTCGCGCTGCTCCAAGCGCGCGGGGTCAACCTGCTGGTGCTCGACGAGCCGACCAACCACCTCGACCTGCCCGCCATCGAGCAGCTCGAGTCCGCGCTCGCCGAGTTCCCCGGCACCCTGCTCCTCGTCACCCACGACCGCCGCATGCTCGACGCGGTCCACGTCACCCGTCGGGTCGAGGTCGCCGACGGGCGGGTCGAGGAGCGGTGACGATCATCCGGACGGCGGCAGCGATCACTCTTCCGGACCAGCGCTGAATGCACTTCTTCGCTTTCCGTGAATGGATTTTAGTGGCTTGTCCGCAGTATTCGGACACGGATCGGAACGGGTTGACAGCCGGACGCGCGTGCCACTAGCGTCCCGTCCGGATCATCACCATGGTCTCAATTCCGCCGGTGCTGCGCTGACCTGGGGAGGGCGCGTAATTTCCTGTTGTTCGCGCAGGTGAGCGGAGTCTCGGCCGGTCGTGCCCGCGTTCAACGCGGAATTACACCCGAGTTCATCTCGCGTGTCGGCGGCTGTGCCCCTTTAGTCATGACCTGAAAGGGTGCGAAATGGAATTGATCGACCTCGATTCCCGGCGCGCGGTCGCGGGGTCTTCAACTCCGCGGTCGCCGCGGCGGCCATCGGCGCCGCATGGGAGGTCGGCGCGCTCGACCACCTGGACCAGCACGGCAAACTCGACATCGACCAGTTCGCCGACGACCACGACCTCGACGCGGACGCCACCCGGGCCATGTTCCAGGCCCTCGCCGCCGCCGGGATCGTCGAGCGCTCCGACGTGCACGTGCTCACCGGCCCGCACTTCACCGAGACCCTGCGCGCCCGCTCCCTGTTCCACTGGCTCGTCCAGGGCAGCGGAGCGCTGTTCGCCGCGATGCCCCGCGTCCTGCGCCGCGCCAACCGCACGGGCCGCTTCTACGAGCGCGACGCCGCCGCCATCGGCTACGCCTGCCGCGAGATCAACGCCCGCTTCTTCGACCCCGTGTTCTGGTCGGTCATGTCCGGCCTGGACTTCCCTTCACCCGCGTCGCCGACCTGGGCAGCGGCAGCGGCCAACGCCTGCTGGAGATCCTCCGGGCGAACCCCGGCACCACCGGCATCGGCGTCGACATCGCCGCCCCGGTCCTGGAATTCTCCGCGTCCGAACTAGCCGCCGCGGGCCTCACCGACCGCGTCACGTTCATCGAGGCCGACGTCCGGTCCCTGGAACCCCGCCCCGAATTCGCCGACGTCGAACTGCTGACCTGCTTCATGATGGGCCACGACTTCTGGCCGAGAGCGGAGTGCGTCGCCACCCTCCGCAGATTGCGCGAGGTCTTCCCCAACGCCCGCCGCTTCCTCCTCGGCGACACCGCCCGCACCACCGAGTACGCCGACCCCGACCTGCCCGTCTTCACCCTCGGCTTCGAAGTCGGCCACGCCCTCATGGGCGTCCGCCTCCCCACCCTCGCCGACTGGCACGGCGTGTTCGAGGAAGGCGGCTGGCACTGCACCACCACCCACACCATCGAAACCCCGGCCGCGTCCGCCATCTTCGAGCTGGAACCGGCCTAACACAGCCGAACCGGGCGGCCATCCCCGCGCCGCCCGGTCACCCGCTTGCGGAGAGGGCAGGATTCGAACCTGCGCGGGTCAAGGACCCTTCCTGCGAGCAGGAACCCGTTAAGCCTCTCCGGGCACCTCTCCTTGCTGCCACCCAGCATGCCCGCCCGTGCTGACGAACCCCTGATCGCGAACAGCCCTGAATGCGACCTAGTCCGGCGCGACAGGTGCAGTCTCCTTTGCAACGGCCTTCGAACTCCACTTCGCGACAGCAGCCCCCGTGTCTGTCGAGTCGCCTGCTGGCTCTCGGACGCAACGTGGTGACTGCTGCATCGCCAGCGGGTCGTTGAGGCTCCCGCAGAGCCAATTTCCGCACCCGCTGCGCTGTCAGCAGTTCCTCGATGCTCGGCCCTGCCGAGGGTGCCGTTCCTTCCCACGACCACCCCCGGGGATCGCCATTTGCTTCCCACGTCCCCGCGGACGGTCATCTGCTTCCCGCGACCCCCCGCGCGGACCTCCATCTGCTCCACGACCCCCGCGGACCGCCATTTGCTTCCCATGACCACCTCCCGCGCGGACCGCCATTTGCTTCCCGCGACTACCTCCGCGGCCCACCGTTCTTTCACGGCCCACCGATCAGGTCACTGCGGCGCGAGCCCCGACCGCACGACGTCGAGCACCCGAGCCGTCGTCCCCGCGTCCTTGCTGTACCGCTGCATCGCCTGGCACCCCACCAGCAGCGTCTTCACATCGCGCACGTCGACGTCCCCCGGATCTCCCCGGCCGCCTTCGCCCGCTCGACCAGCTCGGCGAGCATCGCGATGAACCGCGCCTCGACCCCCTCGGTCACGTCCAGCCCGGAGTCCGCGAGCGCATCCACCAGCCCCTGGTCCGTCGCCCCCGCCTCGACGACCCGCCCGATGAACCCGAACAGCGCCTCCCCGGGCGCCGCCCCCGCGCTCAGCTCCCGCCCCTGCTCCGCGACCTGGTCGAGCCGGTGCGCCACGATCGCCCGGAACAGCGCCTCCTTCGTCGGGAAGTGCCGGTACAGCGTCCCCGGCCCCACCCCCGCCCGGCGCGCGATCTCGTCCACGGGCACGGAGATCCCCTCCGCCGCGAACGTCTCGTAGGCCACCTCCAACAGCCGCGCCCGATTCCGCGCCGCGTCGGCCCGCAACGGCTTCTCGCCCACGAGCACACCCCTTCCCTGAGAAGTCACTGAGATCGCTCGACATGCGGAGCGGCCGTTCCGTATAGTCGAACCGGAACGCACGACCCGATTCTACCCCGAGGAGCCCGCCATGTCCTGGACGACCGCCGACATCCCCTCCCAACGCGGCCGCGTCATCGTCATCACCGGCGCCAACACCGGCCTCGGCCTCGAGACCGCCCGCACCCTCGCCGCCCGCGGCGCCGAGGTGGTCCTAGCCGTCCGCGACCCGGAGAAGGGCAAGGCCGCCGCCCACGCCATCACCACGACCACCCCCGGCGCCACCGTCACCGTCCAACCCCTCGACCTGACCTCCCTCACCTCCATCCGCACCGCCGCCACCGACCTCCGCTCCCGCTACGACCACATCGACGTCCTCATCAACAACGCGGGCGTCATGTACACCCCCAAATCCCGCACCCAAGACGGCTTCGACCTCCAATTCGGCACCAACCACCTGGGCCACTTCGCCCTAACCGGCCTACTCCTCCCCATCATCACCGACCGCGTCGTCACCGTCAGCAGCGTCGGCCACCGCATCCTCGCCGACATCCACTTCGACGACCTCACCCTCGACCGCAACTACAACCGCATCGCCGCCTACGGCCAGTCCAAACTCGCCAACCTCCTCTTCACCTACGAACTGAACCGCCGCCTCACCACCTCCACCCACCCCACCTCCACCTCCTCCGCCACCCACACCACTCCCCGCGCCGCCCCCAGTCCGACACCCGTCACCGCGCCCCACCCCGCGTTCGTCACCGCGACGCACCCTGCGTCCGGGAGCGCGACGCACTCCGCGCCCGGCACCGCGCCCCACCCCGCACCCGGCACCGCGACGCACCCCGGGTCCGTCACCGGCGCTTACCCACCTTCCAAAGCCCCCTCCGCGTCCGGCGACGCCACCAGCCCCACGCTCGGCACCGCGACCCACCCCGCGTCCGTCACCGTGGCCCATCCACCTTCCATCGCCCCCTCCTCATCCGGCGACGCCACCAGCCCCGAACAACCCCACGCAGCCTCGGCCTCCGCCGCCGAATTCGCGTCCGGAGCCGTCGCCCACCCCACCTCCGGCGTTGCGCTCCCCTCCACATCGGCCAGCGAGAGCCACCCCAACCCCAGCCTCGCCGCCTCCCAGACCGAACCACCCACCACCAGCACCCGGGCCACCGTCTACGACCCCATCGCCCGCCCGACCGCCGTCGGAGGCGCAGTCCCCTTCGGCGACGCGCCCTCCGCGGCCAACCCCAACGCCACCGAGCCCACCGCCCGCACCCGCATCGCCGTCGCCGCACACCCCGGCATCAGCAACACCGAGCTGTCCCGCAACTCCCCGCCCTACCTCCGTCACGCCATCCGCGCCCTCACCCCGCTACTCCAAACCCCCGCCATGGGCGCCCTCCCCATCCTCCGAGCCGCCACCGACCCCACCACCCCAGGCGCCACCTACTACGGCCCCGACGGCTTCGCCGAACTGCGAGGTCACCCCATCCCCGTCCGCTCCAGCCGCAAATCCCACGACCGCGTCCTCCAGTCCCGCCTATGGACCGTCTCGGAACAACTCACGGAGGTGCACTACGACCTCTAGGCCTACCGCCGCCACCAACCCACCCGGCAGGCATTCGGGCGCTCCGCTGACAACACCACCCCCACCTGTCCGTGCCCGCCCTCGGTTCGTGATGTGCGCGCCTCACGGTCCGCAGCCCCCGCGCCGACCGCGCCACCGCAGCCAGCTATTCGCCGCACCACCTAGCTGTCGGCACGCAACCGTAGCCGGCCACTTGCCGCGCCAACTGGCCCCTGCCGCACCACCACCACCACCACCGGCCGCTTGCCGCGCCAACTGGCCCCTGCCGCACCACCACCACCACCACCACCACCGGCCGCTTGCCGCGCTATCTGGCCCTTGCCGCACCACCTAGCTGTCGGCGCGCAATGGCTGGCCACTCGTCGCGGCATCTGGCCGCCGCAGCACCAGCACAGCCAGCCAATGCCCGCGCCTGGCCGTCGCTGCACCAGATTCCGTCGGTCCACGCCTTGGCCACCCGTGGTCCGTCGATCGGCCTCACCGCACCAGAGGGGCGGCAGTCAACCGTCCTAAGTGGTGTGTGCTCCGGTCCTACCCCGGAGATCGCCACATCGGCGGTGCGGTCTCGTCCGCGCCGCACCGCCGAACCCTGTGGACTCCGGTCAGCCGCCGTTGCGCGGGGTGTACCGGGCCTGGTGGGGGTGGGACGTGGTCGTGTCGTTGTGGACGGTGGCGTTCATGAGGGTGCGGCCGAGGGCGGCTCGGGCGCGCAGGGCCGGGTGGGTGGCGCCGAAGTCGGCGTCGTTGGTGGTGGCGTCGCCGGTGAAGTGGCCGGAGGCGAAGAGGGCGTAGCTCAGGATGGCGGCGCCGTCCGGGGTGAAGATGAGGCCGGCTTCGTTGCGGCCGTCCTTGAACCAGCCCGCCTTGGTGGCGACGCGGAGCCGCTCGGGTGAGGTGAGGCGCAGGCGGATGCCGTCGGTGAAGGAGGTGAGCGAGCGGAGCGTGTCCAGCAGGTGCTTGGTGGACGCCGCGGAGAGGAGGTCGCCCGCTGCGAGGCGGTGCAGGAGGGTCGTCGTCTCGCGAGGGGTGGTGCTGCCGAGGAAGAACCGGTTGGGGTTGGCGACCGGGACGACCTGGGTGTGGGTGAAGCCCTTGGCGCGGAGGATGTCGTTCAGCTCCCGGGCCGGGCAGACGAGGCCGCAGAGGCGGACGGCGGTGTTGTCGGACACCGTCAGCAGGGCGGCGAGGGCGTGGCCGAGGGTGATCGAGCTGGGGTAGGCGCCGTCCAGCCCGAAGATCCCGTCCGTGTCCCGGATGACGATGTCCGCGGTGACCTCGACGCGCTGGTCGAGGCGGAGCAGGCCGCGGTCGACCTTGTCCAGGACGGCCACCGCCACGGCGATCTTGTTGACGCTGTACGCCTCGACCACGCGGTCGGGCTCCTCGGTGACCACGTCGGTGAACGTGCCGTCCGCGTCGGCCATGGCGATGACGGACGACCACGTTCCGCCCGCGCGGTGGGTCTCGTGGAGGTACCGGCGGGTGATGGACCGGTGCGCCTGGACGCGGGTCGGGGGCGGGGTCTCGGCCGCGTCCGTCGCGGTGGGGTCGGCGGCGGTCGGGGTGGCCGCGGCCACCGGGGCGGCGGTGGCGAGGAGGGCGCTGGTCGTGCCGAGCGTGAGGGCGGTGCGGCGGTTGAGACGCATGTGAACATCCAACCGCACGTGCGGGTGGTGTGGTGGCGGTTCAGAGACGTCCGGCGTCGATGAGGCGGCTGAGGAAGCGGCGGGTGCGGGGGTGGGTGGGGTCGCCGAGGACCTGGGCGGGTGGGCCCTGCTCGACGAGTCGGCCCTCGTCGAGGAAGCAGACGCGGTCGGCTACCTGCTTGGCGAAGCCCATCTCGTGGGTGGCCATGAGGATCGTGCGGCCCGCGGCGGCGAGGTCGCGGACGAGGGCGAGGACCTCGCCGACGAGTTCGGGGTCGAGGGCGCTGGTGATCTCGTCGAGGAGCAGGAGGCGGGGGTGGTGGGCGAGGGCGCGGGCGATGGCGACGCGCTGCTGCTGGCCGCCGGAGAGGTGGTCGGGGTAGGCGGTGGCCTTGTCGGCGAGGCCGACGCGGGCGAGGAGGCGGTGGGCCTCGGCCTCGGCGGTGGCGCGGGGGACGCCGTGGACGCGGCGGGGGCCAGGGTGATGTTGGCGAGGACGGTCATGTGCGGGAACAGGTTGAACGACTGGAACACGACGCCCATGGCGCGGCGGGCGGTGTTCGGGTCGGTGCGGGGGTCGGAGATGTCGACGCCGTCCAGGAGGACCTGGCCGTCGTCGAGGTCCTCCAGCAGGTTCACGCAGCGCAGGAGGGTGGACTTGCCGGAGCCGGAGGGGCCGATGACGGCGACGACCTCGTGCTCGGCGATGTCGAGGTCGATGCCGTCGAGGACGCGGCGGTCGGCGTACTGCTTGGTCAGGTTGCGGACGGAAAGGAGGGTCACAGGGCGCCCTGCCTGCGGGCGGTGCGGCGGCTGGCCCAGTCGGCGAGGCGGGCCGACGGGATGGCGAGGAGGACGAACAGGAGGCCGGCGACGACGTACGGGGTGAAGTCGTAGGCGGACGCCGAGGCGATCTGGGCGGCGCGGACGGCGTCGACCGCGCCGAGGACGGAGATGAGGCCGCAGTCCTTCTGGAGGGCGACGAAGTCGTTGAGCAGGGCGGGGGTGACGCGGCGGACGGCTTGCGGCAGCACCACCAGGCGCATGGTGCTGCGGTGGTCGAGGCCGAGGGAGCGGGCGGCGGCGAGCTGGGACGGGTGCACCGTCTCGATCCCGGCGCGGAAGACCTCGGCGACGTAGGCCGAGTACACGAGGACCAGGGCGATCGCGCCGAGTAGGACGGGGTCGTTCGGGATGCCGGTGAGGCGGAGGCCGGGCAGGCCGAAGCCGATCAGGTACAGGCAGATCAGCAGCGGGAGGCCGCGGAACACGTCCACGTACGCGGTGGCCAGCGCGCGGACCGGGAACCAGACCGGGCCGCGGAGGGAACGCAGGAAGGCGGTGGTGAGACCGAGGACGACGATGGCGACGGCGCACACGGCGAGGACGCGCAGGTTCAGCCACAGGCCCGCGGCGACGGCGGGCAGGGAGGCGACGGCGACGTCCCAGTCGAGGAACGAGTCGCGGACGCGGGCCAGCCGGGGGCTTCGGTGATCGCGAGGTAGCCGACGGCGGCGAACACCGTCGTCGAGGCCAGGGCTACCAGGGTGGAGCGGCGGGCGCGGGAGCGCCGGTAGGCGAGGCGCTCCCGCTGCAGCTCGCTGGTCACCGCAGTTCGGGGGCGGTGCTCGAGCTCGCCAGCCACTCCCGTTCCAGGGCGGTGAGGACGCCGTTGGCGCGGAGGGCGTCGACGGCGGTGCTCACGCACGGGGTGAGGGGCTGCCCTTGTCGAGCACGATGCCGAACTGCTCGGGCCTGCCGTTGCCGCGGGGAGCTGACCGATGATCTTGCCGTCGGTGAGCTCCGCCGAGGTCACGTAGAACGCGGTGGGCAGGTCGAGGATGAGGGCGTCGATCTGGCCCGCGGTGAGGGCGGCCTTGGCCTCGTCGTTGGTGTTGTAGACCGCGACCTCCTGCTCCGGGTTCAGCGCGGTCGCGGCGGCGTACGACGTGGTGCCGACCTGGGCGCCGAGCTTGACCTTGCGCAGGCCGTCGAGGGTGGTGACGGCGGCGCCGGGGAGGAGCCGAGGGTGACGGCGGCCTGGGCGACGTCGTAATAGGGCGCCGAGAAGTCGACGGCTTGGCGGCGTTCCTCGGTGATCGAGAATTCCGTCAGGTTGGCGTCGAACGACTTCTCGCCGGGCTGGATGGCGGCGTTGAACGGGACGCGGGTCCAGACGACGTCGGCGCGGGCGTAGCCGAGGTACTCGGCGAGGGCGTAGGCGACGGCGGACTCGAAGCCCTTGCCGTTGCTCGGGTCGTTGTCGAGGTACCAGGGCTGGTACACCGGCTCGTCGGTGGCGAAGGTGAACTTGCCGGGGGTGCGGGTCGGCAGGGTGGCCTTGGTGCAGGTCTGCTCGGGCGGCGGTGGTTGCTCGGCCACCGGCGCGCAGGCGGTGAGCAGCAGCGCGGCGAGGACGGCGATCAGGCGCATGGGTGGATCATCCCGTAGCGGGACGGCGCAAAAGGTAGGAATCCATGATCCAGCCCTTCGCGGCGCGGGCCGCTCGCGCTCGCGCTTGATGGTCTCGCCGACGTCGGCGACGCGGCCCGCGATGAGGATCTCGTCGGGGGTGCTGACGTAGGCGCCCCAGCGGATCTCGGCGTCCGGGTAGGCGAGGAAGGCGCACTGGGCGTCGAGCATGACGACCAGATCGTCGGCGTCGGCGGGCCAGCCGCGGGCCAGGCGGCGGCCGGTGGTGATCTGCACGGCGCCGCCGACCTGGTTGAGGGTGGTGCGGTGCTGGGCGGCCAGGGCGGAGACGCTGCTGATGCCGGGCACGACGGCCAGCTCGAAGTCGGCGCCGCGGGTGCGGACGTCCTCGAGGACGGCGATGACGCTGTCGTAGAGCGACGGGTCGCCCCAGACCAGGAAGGCGCCGGTCTCGTCCGGGCCGAGTTCGGCGACCATGGCGGCGCAGACGTCGGCGCGGCGGGTGCGCCAGTCGTCGACGGCGGCGGTGTAGCCGGGGAGACGCGGTCGCGGTCGGGGTCGGCGCCGCGGACGACGCGGGCCTGCGGGGCGTAGCGGGTGACCAGGGCCTCGCGCAGGGCCATCAGCTCGCCCGCGGCGTCGGCCTTGTCCAGCAGGAACACCACGTCGACCCGGTTGAGGACGCCGACGGCCTGGACGGTGATCTGGTCGGGGTCGCCTGCGCCGATCCCGACTACCTCGATGCGCATGGGCCCAGAACCTAGCTGGTCAGCGTCCGGCTGCGGCCGCGGAACTCGGCCACCACCTCGTCGCCTCGGGTGACCGTGACGTCGTAGATCCCGCTGCGGCCGTAGCGGGTGCGCTCGGTCGCGCGCGCCACCAGCCGGTCGCCCTGGTACACCGAAGCGACGAACGTCACATCGGCGCCCGCGGCGACGGTGACCGGGCCGTGGCTGTTGCACGCGCAAGCGAAGGCGGTGTCGGCGAAGAGGAAAACGTAGCCGCCATGGCCAATACCGTGGCCGTTCACCATCGCCGGGGTGACAGTCATCGCCAGCTCGGCCCAGCCGGGGCCCGCGTCGAGCACCTCGATGCCCAGTGCGGTGGACGCGGTGTCGTCGGTCATCATGCGGATTACGGGTTCGGGAACCACCGTGGAGATGCTAATCGCATGAGGTCAGCCACACTTTGGTTGCCCTTCCGAAAGTAGGACGTCAAACTAAATGTGCCCGCTGAGCGCAGGAGGCCGACGATGACCCCACCGCTGCACCGCCCCGCGAACCCCGTCCGGTTCGTCACCGCGGCGAGCCTCTTCGACGGCCACGACGCGGCCATCAACATCATGCGGCGGATCCTGCAGTCCCAGGGTGCTGAGGTGGTGCACCTCGGGCACAACCGGTCGGTCCGCGAGGTGGTGACCGCGGCCGTCCAGGAGGACGTCCAGGGCGTGGCCATCAGCGCCTACCAGGGCGGGCACGTCGAGTACTTCAGCTATCTCGTCGAGCTGCTGGCGCAGGAGGGCGCGGGGCACATCAAGGTCTACGGCGGCGGGGGCGGCGTCATCGTGCCCGCTGAGATCGCGCTGCTGCACGAGCGCGGGTGGCGCGGATCTTCTCGCCCGAGGACGGCCAGCGGCTCGGCCTCGCCCGCATGATCAACACCATGGTCGAGGCCTGCGACCAGGCGCTGCCCGCCACCGTCGACGCCGAGGCGCTGCTCGCGGGCGACCACCGGGCGCTGGCCAGGGCGATCACGCTCATCGAGTCCGACCGGCTCGACGCCGACCTGCGCGGGGCCATCACCGAGGCCGCGAAGGCCCGGCAGGTGCCCGTCCTGGGGATCACCGGCACCGGCGGGTCCGGCAAGTCGTCGCTGACCGACGAGCTGGTCCGCAGGCTGCGCGTCGACCAGCAGGACAAGCTCCGGGTGGCCGTCATCGCGGTCGACCCGACCCGGCGCAAGGGCGGCGGGGCGCTGCTGGGCGACCGCATCCGGATGAACAGCATCGAGGGCGGCCCGGTGTTCTTCCGGTCGCTGGCCACCCGCGGCGCCGACACCGAGGTGCCCGCCGGGCTGGCCGACGCCATCGCCGCGTGCAAGGCGGCCGGGCACGACCTGGTCGTCGTCGAGACGCCCGGCATCGGGCAGGGCGACGCCGCGATCGTGCCGTTCGTCGACGTCTCGCTGTACGTGATGACGCCCGAGTTCGGTGCGGCCTCGCAGCTCGAGAAGATCGACATGCTGGACTTCGCCGACGCGGTCGCGATCAACAAGTTCGAGCGCCGCGGCGCCGAGGACGCCCGCCGCGACGTCGCCCGCCAGCTCGTCCGCAACCGCGAGGCGTTCGGCGCGCAGTGGTCGGACATGCCGGTCTTCGGCACCAGCGCGGCCACCTTCAACGACGACGGCGTCACCGCCCTCTACCAGGAGCTGCGCGGCCTGCTGGCGGGCAAGGGCGTCCCGTTCGGCGACGGCGTGCTGCCGAGGGTCGACACCAAGACCTCCGGGCACGCCGCCACTATCGTGCCGCTGGCGCGGCAGCGGTACCTGTCCGACATCGCCGACGCCGTGCGCGGCTACCACCGGCGCACCGACGAGCAGGTCACCGCCGTGCGCGAGTACCGCGCCCTGGAGACCGCGCGCGGCCTCCTCACCGGCAACGCCGAGCTGGACCAGCTCGCCGAGGCCGCCGCCGACCGGCTCGACCGCGACACCCGGGCCGCGCTCGACGAGTGGCCCGCGACCGTCGAGCAGTACCGCGCCGACGAACTCGTCGTGAAGGTCCGCGACAAGGAGCTGCACACCCCGCTGTGGCGGGAGACGCTGTCCGGCAACCGCGTCCCGCGCGTGTCGCTGCCGCGCTTCGACGACGACGCGACCCTGGTGCGGTTCCTGCGCAAGGAGAACCTGCCCGGCCGGTTCCCGTTCACCGCGGGCGTCTTCCCGTTCAAGCGCGAGGGCGAGGACCCCGCCCGCATGTTCGCGGGCGAGGGCGACGCGTTCCGCACCAACCGGCGGTTCAAGCTGCTGTCCGAGGGCAACCCCGCCACGCGCCTGTCCACCGCGTTCGACTCGGTGACCCTCTACGGCCGCGACCCCGACACCCCGCCGGACGTCTACGGCAAGATCGGCACCTCCGGGGTGTCCATCGCGACCCTCGACGACATGAAGGCGCTCTACGACGGCTTCGACCTCACCGCGCCGACCACGTCGGTCTCCATGACGATCAACGGCCCCGCGCCGACGATCCTCGCCTACTTCCTCAACACCGCGATCGACCAGCGCGTCGACGCGTTCGTGGCCGAGCACGGCAGGCAGCCCGACGAGCAGGAGCGCGCGGAGCTCACCGCGTGGGCGCTGGCGAACGTGCGCGGGACGGTGCAGGCCGACATCCTCAAGGAGGACCAGGGCCAGAACACCTGCATCTTCTCCACCGAGTTCAGCCTGCGGATGATGGCCGACATCCAGGAGTGGTTCATCCGCAACAAGGTCCGCAACTTCTACTCGGTGTCGATCTCCGGCTACCACATCGCCGAGGCGGGCGCGAACCCCATCAGCCAGCTCGCCTTCACCCTGGCCAACGGCTTCACCTACGTCGAGTCGTACCTGGCCCGCGGCATGCACATCGACGACTTCGCGCCCAACCTGTCGTTCTTCTTCTCCAACGGCATGGACGCCGAGTACTCGGTCATCGGCCGCGTCGCCCGCCGCATCTGGGCGATCGCGATGAAGGAGCGCTACGGCGCCAACGAGCGGTCCCAGAAGCTCAAGTACCACGTCCAGACCTCCGGGCGGTCGCTGCACGCCCAGGAGATGAACTTCAACGACATCCGCACCACGCTGCAGGCGCTGTGCGCGCTGTACGACAACGCGAACTCGCTGCACACCAACGCCTACGACGAGGCGATCACCACCCCGACCGAGTCCAGCGTCCGCCGCGCGATGGCCATCCAGCTCATCATCAACCGCGAGTGGGGCCTGTCGATGAACGAGAACCCGCTGCAGGGGTCGTTCATCATCGATGAGCTGACCGACCTCGTCGAGGAGGCCGTGCTCGCCGAGTTCGACCGGCTGTCCGACCGCGGCGGCGTGCTCGGCGCGATGGAGACCGGCTACCAGCGCGGTCGCATCCAGGACGAGTCGATGCTCTACGAGCACCGCAAGCACGACGGCTCGCTGCCGCTGATCGGCGTCAACACCTTCCTCCCGCCGGAGGGCGACGAGGACCACGTCGTCGAGATCGAGCTGGCCCGCGCCACCGAGGCCGAGAAGGAGTCGCAGGTCGCGCGCACCCGCGCCTTCCAGGAGGCGCACCGCGCCGAGGCCGCCGACGCCCTGGCCCGGCTGCGCGCGGTCGCCCAGACCGACGGCAACGTCTTCGAGGTGCTGGTCGACGCCGCCCGCGTGTGCACCCTCGGGCAGATCACCGAGGCGTTCTTCGAGGTGGGCGGGCAGTACCGCCGCAACGTGTGACGAGTAGGGCACACTGGCGCACGGCCGTCACAAGCGGCTCATGACGAAAGGGGAACGGGTGATCAGCCGCGTCGGAGTGGTCGGGTCCGGTCTGATGGGTTCGGGCATCGCGGAGGTGTGCGCGCGCTCGGGGGTGGACGTCGTCGTCGCCGAGGTGACCAGCGCCGCGCTGGACGCGGGCCGCGCCCGCATCGAGAAGTCCCTCGACCGGGGCGTCCGGAACGGGAAGCTCTCCGAGGAGGACCGCGCCGCCGCCCTCGGCAGGCTCCGCTTCACCACCGACCTGTCCGACTTCGCCGACCGCCAGTTCGTCGTCGAGGCGGTCGCCGAGATCGAGGCGGTGAAGACCGAGGTCTTCGCCACCCTGGACAAGGTCGTGGAGGACCAGGACGCGGTCTTCGCCTCCAACACCTCGTCGATCCCGATCATGAAGCTGGGCATGGCCACCGGCCGCCCGCAGCAGGTCGTGGGCGTGCACTTCTTCAACCCGGTCCCGGTGATGAAGCTGGTGGAGCTGGTCCCGTCGCTGCTGACCGCCGAGCAGACCAAGGACCGCGCGAAGGACTTCGTCGAGGGCGTCCTCGGCAAGGAGGTCATCGCCTCCCAGGACCGCGCGGGCTTCGTCGTCAACGCCCTGCTGGTCCCGTACCTGCTCTCCGCGATCCGCATGCTGGAGTCGGGCTTCGCGTCGGCGGAGGACATCGACAAGGGCATGATCCTCGGCTGCGCCCACCCGATGGGTCCGCTCCGGCTGACCGACCTGATCGGCCTCGACACCACCAAGGCCATCGCCGATTCCCTGTACGACGAGTTCAAGGAGCCGCTGTACTCCGCCCCGCCGCTGCTGCTGCGCATGGTGGACGCGGGCCTGATGGGCAAGAAGTCGGGGCGCGGTTTCTACCAGTACTGACGATCAAGCCCAGTACGCTGGGCCGGTGTACCTGACGGTGCTGATCCCGGTCGTCGACGTCCGCCCGCTGCTCGCGGAGCCGACGTACCGGGACCCGCACCCGGGGTGGCCGGTGCCCGCGCGCCGGTACAGCAGGCGGTCGGCGGTCCACCACCGGAGCAGCTTCGTCCGCGGGCTCGGGGCGGTCCGGCCGCGTCGCAGGGGCGCCATCGCGCCGTGGCTGAGCGAATCGTCGTACGTCGACCTGCGCGGGCAGCTCCGGATCGGACGGTCGACCGAGGATTTCGGCGACTGGCGGGGTTCGTCGCGGGTCGCCTACCGCACCTTCTACTCCGACGGGATCACCGGGCGGGTGGAGGTCTGCTTCGCCTTCCGCGACTGGCCGCTGGAGGACTCCGAGGGCACCGCGCGGCGCATGCGCAAGTACGCGCTGTCGGCCCCGGCGTGGATGCGCGGGCGCGGCGCCCAGGCGCTCCGCTGCGCGACTTCGGGCCGGAGTTCGCGGGCCACCTGCTGCACGCGACGACGGTCGGCCGTCCGAGCGGGGACGGGGCGGAGTACTGGTACCCGTCGAGCTGGTGGGTCCAGTCGGGTCCGCTCGCGCTCATCGAGGAGGCCCGTGCGCGAACGGAAGACCCTGACCCGTACGACGACGAGGACGACGAGCCGGACGACGAGCCGGGCGCGGTGTTGCGCCAGCGCTGGGAGTTCTCGGCGGGGACGCGCGTCTCCACCTGGGGCGTGATCCAGAACGACGCCCCCGAGGACGAGGTCCGCAGGCTCCGCGTGCACGTGTGCAGGCTGCACACCGGCTTCGCGGCCGCGGAGTCCGTGCTCGGCCTGTGCCACGCGGACCGCCTCAACCCGAACCGGCCCGAGGTCGAGCGGTTCTTGCTGCGCACGCTCGACGTGCTGCTCCGGCCGAAGCGGCACGGGTTCAGCAACGCCTACCTGCTCGGCCAGGTGATCGGTTACGCGCGCGACGTCTACTGGGACACGATGACGACGCTCCAGCACGCCCTCGACACGCTGGACAACCCGAAGCTGACCGACCGCGTCCAGGAGTTGCACGACCTCGTCGCGAGCGCCTTGCGCCCGGGGCGCGACCAGATCGTCCTGCAGGTGCAGGGGTCGCTCATGGAGAACCACCACCACACGCACATCAGCGGGACGGTCAACGGCCCGCTCAACAGCGGTTCGGGTGGTGCGCACCAGCACAACCACGCGGTGGGGCAGGCGGAGGTGGGCGAACTCCTCACCCGGCTGCGGGCCGCGCTCGCGGAGGTGGCGCCCGCGCTGGACCGGGAGGACGCGGTGGACGCGGAGAACGCCGCCGCGGGACTGGAGCGGGAGGCGGGGAACGCGCCCGGGGACCGCACGCCGGGCCGCATCCAGCACCGCCTCGGCAGCTTGTTCGACATCGCCCAGCGCGCGGGTGAGTCGGGCGCCGCGCTCGTGGCCGCGGTGACGGCGGTGAGCAAGGCCTTCGACGTGTAGGTGACCCGGCCCGATCACGGTCGGGATGTGCCCGGGTCACCCACACCCCGGAACGCGCGCGATCCGGGCTGGCCGTGATGGCTGGAAATAGCGCTTACACACGGGCTTACCGGCCGAGCCCCACAGTGGCCGGATGGCCCCGTGGCGGCCACGGCCGAGTATAGGCCGGGCCGGTGGCGCGGGGGCGACCCGCGGCCACCGGCCCCTCCCGGGCGGGACCTTCCCGGGAGCTACTTGCCGAACCCCGCCGTCAGTCCGGTGAGCAGGAAGCGGCGGCCGATCAGGTACACCACGAAGATCGGCAGGACCGACAGGGTCACCGCGGCCAGCAGGCCGGGGACGTTCGCGCCGAACTGGCCCTGGAACTCCCACAACCCCAGGGTCAGCACGCGCGTGTCGGTGGACTGGGTGAGCACCAGCGGGAACAGGAAGCCGTTCCACGCCGTCAGGGCCGTGTAGATCACCACGGTCATCACCGCGGGCTTGGCCAGCGGCAGCACCAGGTGGCGGAGCGTCTGCAGGGGAGAGGCGCCGTCGAGTTCCTGCGCCTCGTACAGCTCCCGGGGGACGTCGCGGAGGCTGTTGACCAGGACCAGGGTCGCCACCGGCAGCGCGAAGGCCGCGGTGGGCAGGATGATCGCGGTCAGGCTGTCGTACAGGTGCAGGCGGGTGATCAGCAGGTACACCGGGATGATCGTCGCCTGCGCCGGGATCGCCAGGCCCATCAGCAGCAGGGTGAAGCCGTAGCGGACGAACGGGCTCGTGCTGCGCGCCACCGCGTACGCGCACGGCACCGCGCACGCGACCACGATGGCGACGGTGCCCGCCGTGACGATGACGTTGTTGAGCAGGTACGTCGCGAACCCGCCCTCCAACACCGTCGCGTAGTTGTCGAGCGTCGGGTTCTCCGGGAGCGCCAGCGAGTCGCCGGTGAGGTACTCGCGGCGGTTCCGGAGGCTGCCGGTGATCAGGTAGTACAGCGGCACCACCACGACGACCAGCCACAGGGCGGCGCCGATGCCCGCGACGAGGTTCGGGCGCTGGCGCCGGGTGCGGTGCACCGGGGGCGACGGGCGCACCGCGGGGCGGGTCTGGAGCGCGGTCACTGGCCCTCCTGCTGGCTCTGCATCGACCGGAACCGGGTCACCTTCATCGTGATCAGCGACAGCGCCGTGCCCAGCACGAGCAGCAGCACCGCGATCGTGCTCGCGTAGCCCATCTGGAACCCGGCGAACCCGGTGTCGTACATGTACAGCGGCGCGATGCGGGTGGCCGTGCCCAGGCCGCCGCCGGTCAGGATGAGGACGGTGTCGAAAGTGGTCAGCGAGCCGACCACCATGAGGATCGACGACGTCACCACCGTGTACCGAAGCTGCGGCAGGGTGACGAACCGGAACCGGCCGAACCGGGACGCGCCGTCGATGAGGGCCGCGTCGTAGAGCACGGCCGGGATGTTGCGGGCCGCGCCCTGGTAGAGCAGGGCGTGGAACGGGATGTACTGCCAGCTCACCACGAAGACCACCGTGTACAGCGCGATCTCCGGGTCGCCGAGGAAGCCGATCGACTTCAGCGGCGAGACCGACTGCGGCAGGCCGAAGTTCGGGTCGAGCAGCACCTGCCACAGCAGCGCGATGGCCGCGGTGGACAGCAGCAGCGGGATGAAGAACAGCGCGCTGAGGATCGCGCGGTTGCGCTGCGCGCCCGCCGACCAGGCCCCCATCAGCAGCGCGACGGGGGTCTGGACGGCCCAGGTGAGCACGATGAACACCGCGGTCCGCCCCAGCGAGTCCCGGGCGGCCTGGTCGGACAGCAGCCGGGACCAGTTGTCCAGGCCGAGGAACCCGGGGTTCCCAGACCGCCCCACTCGGTCAGGCTGAGGTACACGACCAGGACCATCGGGAGGGCGGCGAAGATCCCGAAGAACGCGAACGCGGGGAGGGCGTAAGCGGGGGACGGACGCACGGTGGCCATCGGTTACTCCGGGTTCAGCGGCTGGCGAGCGAGTCGGCGAACGCCTGCGGCGAGACTTTGCCGAGGAAGAACTCCTGCAACTGCGTGAGCATGAACTCCGCCTGGTCGGCGGGCAAGTCCTGGTCCCACGAGAGCTGGAAGGTCGGCGCGTCCTTGGCGATGCCGTAGACCCACTGGGTGTACTCGGCGTTCGGGGCGGACTTGAGCTGCTCCTCGATGCCCGCCACCGCGGGGACGTCGCCCGCGTCGATCAGCGCCTTGACGTACTCGGGCGTGGTGAGCTGGGTGGACACGAACTCCTTGGCGGCGTCGAGCTGCGCGGAGCCCTCGGTCAGCGAGTAGTAGTTCGTCGCGTTGCCGACGACGTTGCCGGGGTCGCCCTTGCCGCCCGCGATCGACGGGAACGCGACCCAGCCGAGGTCACCCGCCTTGACGAAGTCGGGGCTCTGGCTGAGCTGGTTGGTGTACTCCCACGAGCCCATCAGGTGCATGGCCGAGCGGCCCTGCGCCAGCAGCGTGGACGCGCCGCCGATGTCGTAGCCGACGGAGGCGAAGTCGGAGCCGAACGCGCCGCGGTCGATGAGGCCCTTGAGGACGGTCATGGCCTCCACGACCGCCGGGTCCTTCCAGCCCGCGGGGCCGTTGTCGCGGATCTTCTGGAACACCTCCGGACCGGCGATGCGGTCCAGGACGTACTCGGCCCACATCAGCTCGGTCCACGCCTGCGAGCCCGCGAGCGAGATCGGGGTGATGCCCTTGGCCTTGAAGGTGTCGACCAGCTTGAGCAGGTCGTCCCAGGTCTTCGGCGGCTGCGCGCCCGCCTCGGTGAAGACCTTCTTGTTGTAGAACAGCACCACGGGCTGCATGCCGCGCATCGGGATGCCGTAGTACTTGCCGCCGATCTTCGCGCCGTCGAGGACGCTCGGCAGGAACGCCGCCTTCAGCTCGGGCTTGCTCTCCAGCAGGCCGGTCAGGTCGGCGACCTTGCCCGCGTCGACGTACTCCTTGAGGTTGCCGCCGCCCCAGTTGAAGAACGCGTCCGGCGCGTTCGGCGAGCCGAGCGCGACGCGCAGCTTCTGCTTGTACGGGTCGTTGCCGAAGGTCTCCAGCTTCGCCCGGTCGGCCCCGAACCGGTTGATCGAGTCCTGCTCGATCTTGTTCAGGGCGTCGTCCTGCAGGGCCCAGATGACGACCGGGTCCTGCGCCCCGCCCGCAGCGCCCGGTCCCGCCGTGCCGCAGGCGGCCAGGGCCGCCGCCGCGAGCACAGCGCACACGGCCCGCAGCCGTGATCCGATTCGGCGCCTCATCGCACCGCCCACCTTCCGAAAGTTTTTCGATACTGTCCCGACTAGGCAGGGAAACTAGGGCGGTCTGAATGACGTGTCAAGGCTCACCCCGCTTCGCAATTCTTTCGAGTTTCCGCTGCTCAAGCCCCTACCAGCAGGCATTCCGGAAACCGGGGAACTCGAAAGTTCACGCCCTTGTGTTTCGGAGGGGTTTCGAGAAAACTGGCTCGCAGACCCTGCTTGACCCGGCGAGGAGGAGCGATGACCGGTCCCCGTACGCGGCGGCCCACCCTGGCGACCATCGCGCAGGCTGCCGGGGTGTCCCTGCCGACCGTGTCCAAGGTGCTCAACGGCAAGGACGACGTGGCCGCGGAGACGCGGGCCCGCGTCCGCAGGCTGCTCGAGGAGCACGCCTACGTCCCCGTGGGCGCGCGCCGCGCCGCGACCGACACGATCGTGGTCGACCTCGTGTTCACCGCGCTGGACAGCCCGTGGGCCGTGGAGATAATCCGCGGCGTGGTCGAGTCCGGTGTGGAGCCGGTGGTCTCGGCGATGTCGAGCGGCCGGGACTGGGCGTCCCGGATCGTGCGGTCCCGGCGCGCGGGGCGCTGCTGGTGACCTCCGAGCTGACCAAGGCGGACCTGCGGCTGCTGGAGCGCGCCCGGGTGCCGCTGGTCGTGGTCGACCCGCGGACCTGCCCAGCCCGGACGTGCCGAGCGTCGGCGCGACGAACTGGGCGGGCGGGCTGGCCGCCACCGAGCACCTGCTGGAGCTCGGGCACCGCCGCATCGCCGTCATCGGCGGCCCGTTCGGGTTCCTGTGCAGCAAGGCGCGCATAGACGGTTACCGCACGGCGCTGGAGCGCGCGGGCATCGCCGTCGACCCGGACCTGGTGCGGCACGGCGACTTCCACCACGAGAGCGGCTACCGGCACGCGCTGGAGCTGCTCGCCCTGCCGAACCCGCCGACGGCGATCTTCGCCGGGAACGACGAGCAGGCGATGGGCGTCATCGAGGCCGCGCGGGGCTCGGCCTTGACGTGCCCGGGGCGCTGAGCGTCGTCGGGTTCGACGACCTGCCGGTGGCCCGCTGGTCGGCGCCGCCGCTGACCACGGTGCGCCAGCCGCTGGCCGAGATGGGCAGGCTGGCGGGCCGGATGCTCGCCGACCTCATCGCGGGCACGCCGCCGCGCAGCCACCGCCTGGAACTGGCGACCCCGCTGGTCGTGCGGGCCACCACGGCCCCGCCCCACAGCTGACCGACCGAAGAACCGATTGACGCGGACCCCCGAGCGCGGCCCGACCGGCCGCGCGGTCCGCCCTGCCCGAGGAGCGTCGTGACCAACCCCGCCCGCACCAGCGGAGCCCCGTGGGCCGACCCGGCCCGACCACTGGACGAGCGGGTCGAGCTGCTCGTCGCCGAGCTGACCCTGGAGGAGAAGCTCGCCCAGCTCGTCGGCGTCTGGGTCGGCGTGTCCGAGACCGACGACGAGGTGGCGCCCGCGCAGCACGAGTTCGCCGAGCCGCTGCCGCCGTGGGACGTGCTGACCCGGCCCGGCCTCGGCCAGCTCACCCGCGTGTTCGGCACCCGGCCGGTGGACCCGACCGTCGGCGCGAAGGCGCTGGCCGAGACGCAGCGCAGGCTGGTCGCGGGCTCGCGGCACGGCATCCCGGCGATCGCGCACGAGGAGTGCCTGTCCGGGTTCACCGCCTGGCAGGCCACCGTCTGCCCGACCCCGCTGGCCTGGGGCGCGACGTTCGACCCCGACGCGGTCGAGCGCATGGCCGCGCTCGTCGGCTCGACGATGCGCGCGGTGGGCGTGCACCAGGGCCTCGCGCCGGTGCTCGACGTGGCCCGCGACCCCGCTGGGGGCGCACCGAGGAGACCATCGGCGAGGACCCGTACCTGGTCGGCCTGCTCGGCGCGGCCTACACGCGCGGGCTGGAGTCCACGGGGATCGTGGCGACGCTCAAGCACTTCGCCGGGTACTCCGCCTCGCGCGGTGGGCGCAACCACGCCCCGGTGTCGGTCGGTGAGCGCGAGTTCCGCGACGTGCTGCTGCCGCCGTTCGAGATGGCGCTGCGGCTCGGTGGCGCCCGGTCGGTGATGAACTCCTACGCCGCCGTCGACGGCGTGCCGCCCGCGGCCGACCCGCGGCTGCTGACCGCGCTGCTGCGCGAGGAGTGGGCGTTCACCGGGGTCGTCGTCGCCGACTACTTCGCGGTGTCGTTCCTGGAGACCATGCACGGCGTCGCCGACTCGCCCGCGTCCGCCGCCGCGCTGGCGCTCGCCGCGGGCATCGACGTCGAACTGCCCAGCGTCCGCTGCTACGGGGAGCCGCTGGCCGAGCTGGTCCGCTCCGGCGAGGTCCCCGAGGAGCTGGTGGACCGCGCGGTGACCCGGGTGCTGCGGCAGAAGGGCGAGCTGGGCCTGCTCGACGCCGGGTGGGAGCCCGAGCAGCCCGACGCGGTCGACCTCGCCCCGCCGGAGCTGGCCGCCATCGCCCGCGAACTGGCCGAGAAGTCGGTGGTGCTGCTGGACAACGACGGCACGCTCCCGCTGGCCGCGCCCGCCCGGATCGCGGTCGTCGGCCCGTGCGCGGACGAGGTGCTGTCGCTGTTCGGCTGCTACGCCTTCCCCAACCACGTCGGCACCCAGCACCCCGAGGTGCCGATCGGCGTCACCGCGCCCACCGTGCTGTCCGCGCTGCGCGACGAGTTCCCCGGCGCGGTGCTGCTGCACGACCCCGGGTGCCCGGTCGACGTGGACGACCGCGACGGCATCCCGGCCGCCGCGTCCCTGGCCGCCGCCGCCGACGTGTGCGTGCTCGTGGTCGGCGACCGGTCCGGGCTGTTCGGCCGCGGCACCTCCGGCGAGGGCTGCGACGCCGACGACCTCGCCCTGCCCGGCGCGCAGCCCGCGCTGGTCGACGCCGTGCTCGCCACCGGGACGCCCGTCGTCGTCGTGGTGCTGTCGGGCAGGCCCTACGCCCTCGGTCTGCCCCGCCGGGCCGCGGTCGTGCAGGCGTTCTTCCCCGGCGAGGCGGGCGGCGCGGCCGTCGCGGGCGTGCTGTCCGGGCGGGTCACCCCGTCCGGGAAGCTGCCCATCCAGGTGCCGCGCACCCCGGGCGGCCAGCCGCACGGCTACCTGCACGCCCGGCTCGACGCCCCCAGCGGCATCACCGCCGCCGACACCACCCCGGCCTACGCGTTCGGCCACGGCCTGTCGTACACCTCGTTCACTGTCGACGACCTGACCGTCCCCGAGACCGAGGCACCCACCGACGGCGCGTTCGACCTCGCGGTGACGGTGCGCAACACCGGCGACCGCGCCGGGGCCGAGGTCGTCCAGCTCTACCTGCACGACCCCGTCGCGTCCGTGGCGCGCCCGGTCCAGCAGCTCGTCGGCTTCGCCCGCGTCGAGCTGGCCGCGGGCGAGGCGGCGCGGGTGGCGATGCGCCTGCACGCCGACCGCACCGCGTTCGCGGGCCTGGGCGGCGGTCTCGTGGTCGAGCCCGGCGCGCTGGAGCTGCGCGTCGGCACGTCCGCGGCGGACCTGCCGCTGACGGCGGCCGTGCGGCTGACCGGCCCGGTCCGCTCCGTCGGCCACGACCGCGTGCTCACCACCGAAGTCGAGGTCACGCCCCTGACGTAGGAGGTCTTGTCCCATGCGCGCAGCCCGGTTCCGCGTGCTCGCGACCGCGGTGCTCGTCGCCGCGGCCGGGCTGGCCGCCCCCGCCACCGCGAGCCCGCGTGCCGCGCCGATCACCCCGGGCGGGTACGTCGTCGAGAAGGCCCGCCCGGGCAGCTTCCCGCTGGTGTCCGGCGGGCGGGCGGCGCCCGTCGTGGTCAGCGGGGACGACCACGCGGGCGTCCGCAGGGCGGTGGGGGACCTGCGCGCCGACGTCGAGCGGGTCACCGGCGTGCGGCCCGGGGACGCGACCGGGCCGCACGTGGTCATCGTCGGCACGCTGGGCCGCAGCCCCTGCTCGACGACCTCGTGGCCCGGGGCGTGCTCGACGTCCGCGGTGTCGCGGGCCGGTGGGAGACCGCGGTCCAGCAGGTCGTCGAGCACCCCGCGCCCGGGGTCCGCAAGGCGCTGGTCATCGCGGGCAGCGACCAGCGGGGCACGATCTTCGGGTCTACGACGTCTCCAAGTCCATCGGCGTCTCGCCCTGGTACTGGTGGGACGACGTCGCCCCGCAGCCGCGCGCCGAGCTGCACGTGCTGCCGGGCAGGCACACGCAGGGCACGCCCGCGGTCAAGTACCGGGGCTTCTTCATCAACGACGAGAACCCCGCGCTCGGCCGCTGGGCGCCGCGCTACTTCGGGCGGGGCCACGCGCCCGGCCACCCGAACGGGTTCAACTCCGCCTTCTACGGCAAGGTCTTCGAGACCATGCTGCGGCTCAAGGCGAACTACCTGTGGCCCGCCGTGTGGGGGCGCGCGTTCGCCGAGGACGACCCGGCCAACCACCGCACCGCCACCGAGTACGGCGTCGTCATGGGGACTTCGCACGAGGCGCCGATGATGCGCGGCATCGAGGAGTGGAACCGGCACGCGGTCGCCGCCGTGCGCGACTCGGCCGGGAACATCGTCACGCCCGGCCGCGACCCGTACGGCGGCACGGGGAGTGGAGCTTCCGCCGCAACCGCGCCGCGATCGAGGCGTACTGGGCCGACGGCGTCCGGCGCATGGTCGCCGACGGCTTCGAGGGCGTGGTCACGCTCGGCATGCGCGGCAACGGCGACGTCAGCCTCCCCGACGGCGACGGCATCGACTTGATGCGGGACATCATCCGCACGCAGCGGGAGATCCTCGCCCGCGAGTCCGGCGGCGACATCACCGGCATCCCGCAGGTGCAGACCCTCTACAAGGAGGTCCAGCGCTACTGGGACCGCGGTTTCCGCCCGCCCGACGACGTCACCGTCGTGTTCTGCGACGACAACTGGGGCAACATGCGCAAGCTCCCCGCGGACGAGCCGCGCGCGGGCGGGTACGGCATGTACTACCACTTCGACTACGTCGGCGGCGGCCGCAACTACAAGTGGGTCGACACGATGCTGCTGCCCAACGTCCGGGAGCAGCTCGACCACACGTACCAGTCCGGTGTGGACCGGCTGTGGGTGGTCAACGTCGGCGACATGAAGAACCAGGAGCAGCCGCTCCAGTTCTTCCTGGACTACGCCTGGAAGCCGATCCCGCAGGACCGCGTCCACGACTGGGAGCGCGCCTACGCCGCGCAGAACTTCGGTCAGCGGCTCGCCGGGCCGATCGCCGACGTGCTGCGCGAGTACGGCAAGCTCCAGTCCGACCGCAAGCCCGAGCTGCTGAACCGGCGCATCACCGTCGACCCGGCCAAGGACATCGCGACCGACTCCTCCGCCGTGGTCTACGACGACCGCGCGACGCCGTTCAGCATCACCAACTACCGCGAACTCGAGCGCGTCACCGACCAGTGGCAGGCCCTGGCCCGCCGGGTCGAGCGCCTCAGGGCCGCGGTGCCCGCACGCCTGCAGGACGCCTTCTACCAGCTCGTGTACTACCAGATCGCCGCATCGGCGAACCTGTACGAGTTGCGGGAGGCCAACTTCACGAACCTGCTGTACGCCGCGCAGGGACGGGCCGCGACCAACGACCTCGCCGACCTCGCGGAAGCCCGCTTCGCCGAGGACCAGGCGATGTCGGACTACTACAACACCACCCTCGCGGGCGGGAAGTGGCAGGGCTTCCAGAGCCAGCCCAAGATCGGCTACGGCGACGTCGAGCGCTACGGCCCCAACGCGCCGTGGCAGCAACCCGAGCGCGACCACGAGGCGCTGCCGGACGAGATCTACCCGGCGCTCAAACGGATCGAGCTGCCCGCGGTGGCCGAGCTGGGCGTGGCCGTCGACGGCTCCGACCGGTGGTGGCCGGACGCGCCGGGCGACGCCGCGCTGCCGGTGTTCAGCCCGTACCAGGCGCAGGCGCCGCAGTACGTCGAGGTGTTCAACCGGGGCGGCGTCCCGTTCGAGTACCGCGTCGAGACCGGCGCGCCCTGGCTGCGCGTCGACCGCGGGAGCGGGACCGTCGACACGCAGGTCCGCGCGACGTTCACCGTCGACTGGCGGCAGGTCCCGCCGGGCAGGCACACCGTGCCGGTCACGGTCTCCGGCGCGGGCAGGACCGTGACGGTCCAGGCCACTGTGGACAACACCTGCGTCGACGCGCGCGGTTTCGTCGAGGCCAACGGGTACGTGTCGATGGAGGCCGACCACCACTCGCGCGCGGTCGGCGGCGACGGCATCCGCTGGGTGCGCGTCGACGACATCGGCCGCACGGGCCACGGCATGGAGCCGTACCCGCTGCGCGCGCCCCGGCAGACCCCGGGCGGCGACAGCCCGCGGCTCGAATACGAGATGACGCTGACGACCACGGGCCCGGTGAAGGTGCTGGCGTACCTCTCCCCGCGCAACAACGTCTTCGCCACCGACGGGCTGAAGTACGCGGTGAGCATCGACGGGCAGGCGCCGCAGGTCGTCAACACCACCACGGCCACCGGCGCCAACGACACGACGATGAACAAGCAGTGGGAGCGCAACACCTCCGACAACGTCAACCTGACCGCGACGACGCACGTGGTCGACCGGCCCGGCAGGCACGTGCTGAAGTTCTGGATGGTCGACCCGACCGTGGTGGTGCAGAAGATCGTCGTCGACACCGGCGGCGTGCTGCCCAGCTACTTCGGACCGCCGGAGAGCCGCCGGTACTCGGCGGTGTAGTGCCAGCGCGGCGGCGGAGCGTCGTCGCGGGGCGGCTGCTCGCTCAGCGCCACCAGCTCCAGGCCGTGGTCGGTGAACGCGGCCAACTCGGCGGCGGTCAGGGCGAGCGCGATCCGGTCGGGCTCGTCGTCGGGCCGGGCGCGGAAGCCGACCACGAGCAGCCGCCCGCCCGGGGCGACGAACCCCGCGATGGCGGCGATCGCGTCCGCCCGGTCCCGCCCGCGGAGCACCTGGACCGTGTACGCCTCGAAGACGACGTCGAACGCGCCCGCCCAGTGCGCGGGCGGGTGGAGGACGTCGGCGGCGTGGAAGTCGACGCGCGGATAGGTCCGTGCGGCGACGGCGACCGCGGTGGGGGAGAGGTCGAACGCGGTGACGCGGTAGCCGCGGTCGGCGAGGTGCGCGGCGTCGTGGCCGTAACCGCAGCCGACGACGAGAGCGCGACCGGAGCTCCACTCGCGCAGGCGCGGGTTGGGCTCGGTGCGGTGCCACGGCACGGCCGCGCCGCCGTCCTCGGCCTCGTCGTACAGGCGCTCGAACCAGTGCCGGTCGCCCGCGGCGTTGGCGGCGCGGGCCATGCGGGTGGCCCGCTCGTGGTCGGGGTCGCGATAGGTCACGGGAACCAGCATGCCCCAGTGAACGAAGGGCGAATGTTACTCACCAGTGCTCATCCTTTTGGTGAGAACCTAGTCACACGGTGCGTGCTACCCATTGGTAAGTGACCACCCTTGCTCGGGTGGCAGTCATCGCATTGCGCCGGACCACGGGCGCGCAGGGGGCGCAGATCATCGGCGTCGGCGCGTACCGGCCCGAGCGGACCGTGGAGAGCGGCGTCATCGCGGAGCGCTTCGGGCGCACCGGCGAGTGGGTCCAGGAGCGGACCGGGATCGTGTCGCGGCGCGTCGCGGGCGCGGCCGAGACCGCGTCGGCCATGGGCATCACCGCCGCCCGCCGCGCGATCGACCACAGTGGACTCGACCCCGCGGCGTCGACCTCGTCGTGGTGGCGACGTGCAGCGCGGACACGCCCATCCCGAACCTGGCCGCGGGCGTGGCGGCCGGGGTCGGCGCGGACCGGGCGCGGGCTTCGACCTCAACGCGGCCTGCGCGGGCTTCTGCTACGCGCTCGGGGTCGCCGCGGACACCGTCCGCACCGGATCGGCGCGCGTGGTGCTGGTCGTCGGCGCGGAGAAGATGACCGCCTGGGTGGACCCGGCCGACCTCGGCACCAGCATCATCTTCGCCGACGGCGCGGGCGCGGCGGTGGTCGCCGCCGCCGACGAGCCCGGCATCGGCCCGGTCGTGTGGGGCAGCGACGGCGCGGCGGCCGACCTCATCCACATCCCCGGCGGCGGCCTCATGCACATGGCGGGCCAGTCGGTCTTCCGCTGGGCCACCAGCGAGGTCCACCCCATCGCGCTCGCCGCGTGCGACCGCGCGGGCATCCGGCCCGAGCAGCTCAGCGCGATCATCCCGCACCAGGCCAACCTGCGGATCGTCAAGGCGCTCGCGGCCAAGATCGGGGCGCCGCGGCCGTCGTCGCCGACGACGTGGTGGAGGCGGGCAACACCTCCGCCGCGAGCATCCCCATGGCCATCGACCGGCTGCTCGCCGAGGGCCGGGTCGAGCCCGGCGGGCTCGCGCTGCTCGTCGGCTTCGGGGCCGGGCTGACCTACGCCGCGCAGGTCGTGCGGCTGCCGCTGGGCGCGCCCGCGCTCAGCCCCGGATGAGGTCCCGGTACCAGTAGTACGAGTCCTTCGGCGTGCGCTTCTGCGTCGCGTAGTCGATGTGCACCAGCCCGAAGCGCTCGGCGTAGCCCGCGGCCCACTCGAAGTTGTCCGTTGCCGACCAGGCGAAGTAGCCGCGCACGTCGACGCCCGCCGCGATCGCCTCGGCCAGCGCGTCGAGGTGGGCGGCGTGGTAGTCGATGCGGGCCTGGTCGGGGACGCGGCCGTCGACCGGGTCGGGGTCGTGGAAGGAGCAGCCGCTCTCGGTGATGTAGACCGGGGGCAGCGCGTCGCCGTAGCGCTCGGCGAACATCATCACGGTGTCGCGCAGGCCGGACGGGACGATGGGCCAGCCGAAGTCGGTCGTCGGGGCGTCGATGCGGCGCGGCTCGAACGGCAGGCCCGGCGGCAGCAGCGCGCCCTCGACCTGGACCTGCTCGCCGGTCGGCGCGCCGACCAGGGTCGGCTGGTAGTAGTTGACGCCGTAGAAGTCCAGCGGCTCGGAGATCGTCTTGAGGTCCTCGGCGACCGGGCCCGGCATCGCGGCGGCCAGCTCGGGGCGGGGTACTCGCCGCGCAGCAGCGGGTCGGAGAACAGCCAGTTGACCAGCGTCCGGTAGGTGTCGGCGGCGTCGACGTCGGCTGGGTCGTCCGAGGCGGGCATGACGGCGCCGTGGTTGTTGGCGATGCCGATGCCGGAGCAGCCCGCCGCGCGCAGCGCCTGCACGGCGAGGCCGTGGCCGAGGAGCTGGTGGTGGACCACCGGCAGGGCCTCGAAGCCGAGCGCGCGGCCCGGGGCGTGGCTGCCGAGGGCGTAACCGAACATCGTCACCACGACCGGCTCGTTGAGCGGCATCCACAGGGCGACGCGGTCGCCGATCCGGTCAGCGACGACCGCCGCGTAGTCGGCGAGGCGGTGCGCGGTGTCGCGGTTGAGCCAGCCGCCCGCGTCCTCGAGGTGCTGCGGCAGGTCCCAGTGGAACAGCGTGACCGCGGGCGCGATCCCGGCCGTGCGCAGCTCGTCGACCAGGCGGTCGTAGAAGTCCAGGCCCGCCGGGTTCACCACCCCCTCGGCACCACGCGCGGCCAGGCGACGGAGAACCGGTACGCGCCGACGCCGAGGTCGCGCAGCAGCGCCACGTCCTCGCGGTAGCGGTGGTAGTGGTCGCAGGCCACCGCGCCCGTGTCGCCGCCGCGGACCGCGCCCGGCCGGGCGGTGAACGTGTCCCACACCGACGGGCCGCGACCGTCCTCGGTCACCGCGCCTTCGACCTGGTAGGCGGCCGAGGCCACCCCCACAGGAACCCGTCGGGGAACATGCGACCACTCCTCATCGGACGGAACGGATCCGGAACACGAGCACGGCGCCGAGCAGCCCCACGGCGGCGGCCACGGCGTACAGGGCGGGGTACCCGCCCGCCGAGCGGACGATGGGCGCCGCGATCACCGGCGCGAGGACCTGCGGCAGCGTGTTGGCGATGTTGACCAGGCCGAGGTCCTTGCCGCGGTCGGCCGCGGCGGGCAGCACCTGCGTGATCAGCGCGAAGTCGACCGCGGTGTACGCGCCGAAGCCCACGCCGAGCACGAGCGCGGCGACGACCGACCCGGTCCAGGTCTGCCAGACCGCGAGGAGCACGGCCGCCACGGCCATCACCACGCCCGACCCGGCGACGAACACCCGCCGCGCGCCCGCCCGGTCCGACCACGCGCCCGCGACCACCACCGTGCTCAGCAGCGCGACCGCGTACAGCGCGGTCAGGACGAGCACGCCGCTCTCGGGGTCTTCCACCCCGACGGCGTCGTCGAGGAAGTAGAGCAGGTACAGCAGGGCGATCGCGTTCCCGAGGTTCATCAGGAACCGGGTCAGCCACGCCCAGCCGAAGTCCGGGTACCGCCGGGGGTCGATCACGAACCCGCGCAGCAGCGGCCCGCGCGGGCGCACGGCCGCGGGTTCCTCCCGCAGCGCGGTGAACGGCAGCGCCGCCAGCACGACCACGGCGGCGCAGATCAGGTACCCCGCGGCGATGGTGCCGCCCGCGACGGCCAGGCCGGTGCCCCCCATGACGCCCGCGGTCTGCGCGAGGCCGAACCAGCCGCCGATCACGCCGCGCCGCGCCTCGGGGACGCGGTCCGGGATGGCGGCGCTGAGCGCGGCCAGCGGCGCGTTGAGGGCGACCTGCACCAGGCACCAGCCGACGACCATGCCGAGCACCGACTCCGCCTGCGCGAGCACGACGAGCCCGGCCGCCCCGGCGACCGAGCCGCCCAGAACCCACGGCCTGCGCCGCCCCCACCGGCCGGTCGTGCGGTCCGACAGCGCGCCCCAGACCGGGTTGGCGACCATCGAGCACACCGCGCCGAGCGCGGCGACCGTCGCCAGCAGCGCCTCCTTGCCGAAGGGGTCGATGACGTCGGCCTGCTTGGCGAGCAGGATCTGGAGCGGGCCGTACCAGCCGACGAACGTGCCGACCGTGGTCAGGACGAGGGCGGCCGTCCACCGCGTGGAGACCTCGCGGCCCGCGGTCGTGGTGTCCACGGCGACCCCCGAACGTGAATGGAGTTCGCGTCAGCATACGAACTCGGCCGGGCGCTCCGAAAGCCCCAAGAGCCACTCCACCGCCTGCTCGCAGCGCACCGCCGCCCGGCCGTCGCCGAGCACCTCCGCGGGCGTGCGCGGTCCGGTCAGCACCAGCTTCTCCGCGATGCGGGCCACCACGGCCCGGTCCGGCCCCGCCGTCCACGGCGCGCCCGCGTGCTCCGGCTCGCTCCACGTGCCGCGCTGACCGGACAGCAGCAGCGTCGGCACGCCCAGCGCGGCGGCCTGCTCGACCAGCGGCCCCGGGTCCGACACCGCGGCGCACGCCACCGCCAGCAGGCCGAGCAGGTCCGGCTGGGCCAGCCCGTCGGTCACGTGCACGCGGACCAGCCTGCCCAGCATGTCCTCGGCCATCGCCCGCAGCGCGCTGTCCCGCCCGGCGGGCAGCACCACCTCGAGGTCGGGCGTGGCGAGCACGAGGTCCGACACCGCGTGCAATACCCGGCCCAGCGCCTTCGGCCGGTGCCGGTGCGGGTCGAGGCAGACCAGCGCGATCCGGCCGTCACCGCGGCGCGCCGCGTCCTCCAGGTCGGCGAACGCCGAGGGGCGCGCGGGCCAGCGCCAGCCGGGCGGCGTCGACGGCCGTGCTGCCGACGGTGAGCACCGTGCGCCCCGCGTGCGCCTCGGCCGCGAGGTTCGCGCTCGCCTCCGGGGTCGTCGTCAGGTGCAGGGACGCGACCTGCGCGATGAGCCTGCGGTGCCCCTCCTCGGGGAACGGCGCGGTGAGGTCGTGCGAGCGCACCCCGGCGTCCAGGTGCACCACCGGGATGCGCCGCCAGAACGCGGCCATCGCCGCGCCGAACGCGATCGCCGAGTCACCCGCCACCACCACCGAGTCGGCGGCGGCGTCGGTGAACACGCGGTCCAAAGCGGACATCAGCGCCGGGGCGGCGGTCAGCGACGGGCTTTCCAGCGGCACCACGGCGTCCGGCGTCGCCCCGAGCGCGGTCAGCGTGTCCGCGGCGGCCGGTCCGCACGCGGTCAGCAGGAGCCGCACGCGCTGGTGCGCGCGCAGCCGAGCGGCCAGCGGGGACAACCGGACCGCGGCCGACGCCTCGCTGGCGACCAGGCACACGACGGGGTCGCGGTCCGGCCGGGTCTGGGCGGGGAGGGGGACCAAAGTGCACCGCGCCACGGCTGCCCCCTTTCCACTGGTCTGGACGTTACCCCCGGTGCACCGAGCGCGCAGCCGACACGCCGACCAGCGGGTTCCGCCGCCCGGTGGTCACCGCGGGTGACCGGGGCGCTGCGACGACCGCAGCCGCGTGGCGTACACGGCGGCCTCGGTGCGGCGGTCGAAGCCCAGCTTGTGCAGCAGCGTGGAGACGTAGTTCTTGACCGTCTTCTCGGCCAGGTAGAGCTGCGTCGCGATCTGCCGGTTGGTCAGCCCCTCCGCGATCAGGTCGAGGATCTTGCGCTCCTGCGGGCTCAGCGTCGCGTACCTCGGGTCCTCGACCCGGCCCGCGCGCAGCCGGTCCAGCACGGTCGCGGTGACGCCCGCGTCGAGCAGCGAGCCGCCGCCCGCCAGCGTCCGCACGGCGGAGACGAGGTCGTTGCCGCTGACCTGCTTGAGCATGTACCCGGCCGCGCCCGCCATGATCGCGCCGAACAGCGCCTCGTCGTCGGAGAACGAGGTGAGCATCAGGCACGCGGGCGGCGGGGTGACCGACGACCGCAGGTCCCGGCACACCGTCACGCCCTCGCCGTCGGGCAGCCGCACGTCCAGGATGGCCACCTGCGGGCGCAGCGCGGGCACCCGGGCCAGCGCCTGCGCCGCGGTGGCCGCCTCGCCGACGACGTCGATGTCGGCCTCGGCCTCCAGGAGTTGGCGGAGCCCGCGCCGGACCACCTCGTGGTCGTCGAGCACGAACACGGAGATGGCCATCAGCGCTCCCGTCCCCCGCCCCGCCGCAGCGGGACCTGCCAGTCGATGCGGGTACCCCGCCCGCCCGGGCTGTCCACCACGCACCGCCCGCCCCAGCGGTCGGCCCGCCGGGCGATGTTGGCCAGCCCGCCGCGGTGGCCGAACTCCTCGGGCAGCCCGGCGCCGTCGTCGCGCACCTCCAGCGCCAGCCGGGTGGCGGTGCGGTCGACCACGACGCTGACCATCACCCGGCCCGCCAGCGCGTGGCGGACCACATTGGACAGCGTCTCGCGCAGCGTGGCGATCAGGTCGAGCTGGACCTCCGGCGGCACCACCGAGTCCAGCGGGCCGTCCAGCCGCACGCTCGGCTCGAACCCGAGGGTCACCGTCGCCTCGGAGATCGCGCGCAGGATCTCCCCGCGCACGCTGACGGGTCCGCCCGCGGGCTCCTGCAGGGAGAAGATGCTGCGCCGGATGTCGCGGATCGTGGTGTCGATCTCGCCGACGAACCCGGCGAGGCGGGGGCGATCGGCTCGCCCTCCGGGGTGCGGCCGAGGCCCTGCATGCCGAGGCCGATCGCGAACAGCCGCTGGATCACCAGGTCGTGCAGGTCCCTGGCGATGCGGTCGCGCTCCTCGAACAGGGCGAGGCGCTGGCGGTCCTGCTGCGCCTCGGCGAACTCGACGGCCATCGCGGCGTGGCCCGCGTAGCCCGCGATCATCGCGATGTCGTCGTCGTCGAAGGGCGTGGCGCCGCGCCGCTTGGCCACGATCAGCACGCCCACCGGGCGCTGGCCGGTGCCGAGCGGGACGAACGCCGCCGGGCCGAGCTGGTCGATGACCGAGCCGAGCGAGCGGTACGTGCGGGCCGAGCGGCGCACGGTCGCGTCCGCGACCGCCTCGAACGAGCGCGGCCTCCCGGTGCTGTAGACGTCGCCGGTGATGCTGTCGGTCATGCCGAGCCGGGTGCCCACGAGCTCCTCGGACAGCACGCCGTCGACGGTGTGCACGATCAGCGAGTCCTGGCCGTCGGGGAGGGCGACCAGCGCCATCACCGCGTCCGGGATCTCCCGGGCCCGGCGGGCGACCAGGGCGAAGCCCTCGGCGGCGGGCGGGCCGGTGCGCAGCGCCGCGGTGACCTCGGTGGTGGCGCGCAGCCACTCGGCCCTGCGGTGGCCGCGCTCGTACCGGTGCGCGTTGCCCAGCGCGGCGCCCGCGGCCTCGGCGAGCACGGCGAGCGCCCGCGCGTCGGCGGCGCTGAAGGCGGGTTCGTCGGCGGTCCGCGCGACCCGCAGCGTGCCCACCGCGGAGTCGGTCACCCTGACCTGCTCGATGAGCCCGGGGGACAGGGGCCCGTCGGGTCCGGCGGTGGCCCGGTCGGTGAGCTCGCCCTCGCGGCCGAGCACGGTCAGCTCGGCCCGGGTGGCGTGGGTCAGCTCGACCGCGGCGGTGACGGCGCGGTCGAGCACCGCTCGCACGGACAGTTCGCGGCCGATGCCGAGGACCGCGGCGAGCAGCGGGTCGGTCAAGTGCGGGGCGTGGACGGCGACCGCCCCGTTCCCGCTCGCGTCACGCAGCTCGGTGTCCAGCTCCGCCTCCACTCGGCCGTCGCGCGCCCGCCCGCGGGGAGCGCCCGATGGTGGGATCGCTCGCAATGCCGCAATTGATACACCCCGCGCTTTTTCCGTGCCCAATCAGTCGAATAGGCGCCCACTCGTGGTTGCTGTTTTACCCGAATGGCGGGTTGCCCCGTTGCCCTCCGCCGTCACCACGGCGTGTCGACCGCGCGTCACGGGGCGTGCCGATCGGGTCCCACTGGGAGGAATCATGCCACTGCCGCGGGGACTTCCGGCCCTACCCGCGTCAGCGACCGGACGTTTGACCGGAATGGTTCGGATCGGCCGTGAAATCATCGGAAAAGCGCAGTCCACCGACCCGGCCCGCCGCGCAGAACGAGCTGCGCCCCCGGCGCCACATCGATTCGCCAGAATGACTGATCCGCTGCGGAGAGTGCGTGGACCAGTGCCGCGCGGAGAACGGCCGGATGGGTGATCACGGCGAGCCTGCGCGCGGGGGCGGCCAGCCAGGCGCCCACCCGGGCGACGACGTCGGCGACGGACTCGCCGCCGGGCGCGGGGTGGGTCGGGTCGGCGAGCCACCGGGTGAGGTCCCCGGGCGGGACGGCGTCGAGCGGCAGGCCGCGCCACGCGCCCGCGTCGAGGTCGCGCAGCGCTGCCACCGGCTCCGCGGGAGCCCGTACCCCGCCGCGGTCTCCGCGCACCGCAGTTCCGGCCCGCGCACCGCGCTGTCGACCCGGGGCGGGTCGGCGCGGAAGGCGCGCTCCAGGGGCTCGTCGGCGGGGAAGGCCGCCGACCGGGTCGCCGCCGTCGGCCGGTGCGCGATCATGACCAGGGTGGACGGTGACGTGGGCCGCGTCCCGGGCCCGCGCGTTGACACTGCCACCACCGCTCCCATACGTTCCTAGATCGACCCTGATGGTAGAAGGAAGCCGGTGAGAACCCGGCACGGCCGCGCCACTGTGATGGCCCGTTCGCGGGCCCAGTCAGACCCTCCGCCATCTTCACCCCCACTGACACCGGGCCGCGGGTTGCCCGGATGGAGGTCCCCATGACGCATGCCGTCGCCACCCCCTGCCGGTTCGCATCCCGATCCGGGAGATCCTCCCCTACGCCGTGTTCGTCGGCGTCCTGTCGCTGCTGGTGATGTACTTCGTCAGCACCGAGCAGAGCGCGGTCGCGCTGTTCGACGGCGCGGTGGTCCACGAGTTGGTCCACGACGCGCGGCACCTGCTGGGCTTCCCGTGCCACTGACGGAGACCCCCGCTCTGACCGTTCGATCCCTGCTCGTCTGGGGCCTGCTCGCGGGCCTCGTCGGCGGGCTGCTCGCCTTCGGGTTCGCCACCGCTTTCGGTGAGCCCGCGGTCGAGCGCGCCATCGCGCTGGAGGAGTCCGCTCCGGCGCACCCGCACGGCGAGCAGGAGCCCGCGCACTCCCACGCCGACGAGGAGGAGCCGGTCACCCGGGCGTTCCAGGCGACCGCGGGCCTCGGCATCGGCGCGGTGGCCTACGGGCTGGGCCTCGGTGGCCTCTTCGGCATCGCGTTCGCCTTCGCCTACGGAAGGCTCGGCGGCCTGACGCCCCGGGCCACGGCCCTGGCGCTGGCCGCCGCCGGGTACGTCGCCGTCGTCCTCGTCCCGTTCCTCGCCTACCCCGCGAACCCGCCCGCGGTCGGTCAGGCGTCGACGATCGAGGAGCGCACGGCGCTGTACTTCGCGGTGCTCGGCATCTCGGTGGTCGCGGCCGTGCTGGCCGCGGCGCTCGCGGGCAGGCTCACCCTCGGCTCGGCGGCTGGACCGCCGGGCTGGTGGCCGTCCTCGGGTACGTCGTCGTGGTGACCGCGGTCGCCAAGCTGCTGCCGACGTTCCAGGAGGTGCCCGAGGGCTTCCCCGGTGACCTGCTGTGGGAGTTCCGGATCGCCTCGCTGGGCACGTCCGCCGTGCTGTGGGCGGGCATCGGCGTGGTGTTCGCCGTGCTGCTGCACCGCGGCACCGCCCGCCGGTAGAACAGGTCCACCCCGCTGCCCGCGTCCGCTGTGGACGCGGGCAGCGGCGTGCCTAGGGGACGAGCCGGGCCGCGGCGACGAGTTCGCCCGCCGAGCCGACCGGCCACGTGCGCAGCCACAGCGGCGCCTCGATCGCGGTGACCGCGACGAAGCCGTAGGCGCGCGAGTCGTCCGAGACCGGGATGTTGTCGCCGAGCAGCCACACGTGGCCCGCGGGCACGGTCGCGGGCGCGTCCACGCCGCCCTTGCCGTCGGGGAGCAGCAGACCCGCGCGGTGCGCTGCCACGGGTCGCCCGTGCCGGGCACGGCGAGCCGCAGCCACGGGCCCGCGCCGCCCGGGCGGACGTGCGCGGCGCCGTCGGTCATCCGCACCTGGTCGCCCGCGACCCCGACGACGCGCTTCACCACCGGCGCGGAGCCCGCGGAGGGCGCGCCACGACGATGTCGAGCCGGACGGGGGCGTAGCCGTCGGCGAACGGGTCGGTGAGGACCCGGTGGCCGGGCTCCAGCGTCGGCGCCATGCTCCGGCCCTCGACGGTGTACGACACTGCGTAGCCGGCCGCCGCCGCTGCGAGAGCTGCGATGAGCAGGATGCTCACGACGACGGCGGTGACCGCCAGTCGTCGTCGGATCCTCGGAGCAGTCGTTGTCATGCGCATTACCCCTCTGTGCCGCCGCCTGTCGCAATACAACTCATCCGCGCGCAGTAGTTGAAGAACTCATCAATGTGATGTTGCGTAACTGTTACTTCTAGTCAAACGTAACGCTGAGTAGTCAAAATCGGGCTGTTAACCGACTGTTACCTGGATAACTGTTACCCGACGTCACAGTGATCGGCGATCTGCAAGTCGCACACCCCCGTTCGGGGGATTGTGGCGGCCGGCACACGCAGGCACCATTCGCCCACCCACGAATCGGCGCACCGGGCGCCCGACCGGAGAAAGGGCCTGCCCACCTGGGCGTTCGCTGCGCCGAACGCGGGTGGCGGCTGCCCTCCGGACGGGGACCACGGGCGCAGGAACCTAAGGAGCTTCCGGATGGAGAAGAGCAAGGAGCAGCGCGGCAGAACCCGCTGGGGCCGCGCGGCGGTCGTCGCGGTGCCCGCGCTGGGTGCGATCGGCGCGATGACCGCGGCGATGGCCCAGGGCCTGCTGGCCGCCACGTTCGCCGTGTCGGGCGTGCCGATGACGGTGAAGTCGGGCCAGATGCAGGGCACCGGCTTCGCGGGCACGGTCTACGAGGCCGCGGGCCAGGGCGTCACCTACGTCGGCCTCACCCAGGCCAACCTGGACGGCCTGTGCGCGGCGGTCTCGCCGACCGTGCCGATCGTCGGCGTCGTCACCCTCAAGATCACCGCGGGTGACGCCGACCCGGCCACCACCGAGCTGTCGGCGGGCAACCTGCTGCTCGACGCGAAGAACCTGACCGGCAACGGCGAGTTCACCGGTCTGAAGCTGGGCATCTCCAGCGCCGCGATGGACGTGGGCCCCACCGAGGTCCGCAAGGGCGCCGGTGACTTCGGTCTGCAGGCGGGCACCGCCAAGGTCACCGGGCTCAACGCGTCGGCGCTGTCCGCCCAGGTGGCGGGCACGTTCAAGCTCGACAACCTGAGCCTCGGCGTCACCGCCGGGCAGTCGAGCTGCTAGTCGCTCCAGGGCAGGCGGCGGCGCGCCCCGCCGCCTGCCCCCGCAACGGGAGGTTCCCCATGGGTTTCATCGCTCGGGCTTGGGCCGCGTTCACGCAGTGGCGGCGGACCAGGCCGTTCTGGGGCGGGGTGTTCCTGCTCGCGGGCGCCGTGCCGATCTTCGTGCTGCCGCTCGCCCCGATCGGGCTGGTCATCGCCAGCGGCATCGCGGGCGTGTCCGGGCTGCTGATCGGGGCCATCATGGCGGTGCTCGCGCTGAGCATGTGGTTCACCCCGCAGACCCGTGTGCTCGCGGGCGTCCTCGGCGTCCTCGTCGCGCTCGGCGCGTTCCCGCTGACCAACCTGGGCGGGCTGTTCGTCGGCTCGGTGCTGGGCGTCATCGGCGGCGCGATGGGCGCGTCCTGGGCCCCGCGGAAGGTCGAGGTGGCGTCAGCCGAGACCGAGCCCGCCGCGGCCTGACGCGACGAACCGGGCGACCGCGCCCGGGTTCCCCGCCGGGTGGGTGTGCAGGTACGACGCGTGCACCGCGCCCCGGCCGAACCCCTCGCGGACGACCGCGCCGGTCGCGTCCCGCCACGCCCACGCCGGGTCCGCGCCGTGCGCGGGGTCGGTGCGGGTGCGGTGGAACTCGTGGCCGGTGACCCGCGCGCCCGCCGGGTGCAGCGCGGAGTCCGCCACCGCGACCGCGTCCCGGTAGCCGAGGGTGAGCCGGGGCGTCATCGCCGCCGCCACCGGCAGCACCCCGCACATCGGGTGGCCGTCCAGTGTGGACGCGAGGTAGAGCAGGCCGCCGCACTCGGCGTGCACCGGGACGCCCGCGCGCACCGCGGCCGCGACCGCCTCGCGCAGCGGGGCGTTGGCCGACAGGGCGGCGGCGTGCTGCTCCGGGAAGCCCCGGGCAGCACCAGGCCCGCGGTGTCCGGCGGCAGCTTCTCGTCGCGCACCGGGTCCACCACCGCGACGGTCGCGCCCGCCGCGGCCAGCAGTTCGACGTGCTCGGCGTAGCCGAAGGTGAACGCCGGGCCGCCCGCGACCGCGATGACGGTCTCCGGGCCCCGCTCGACCTCCTCCTCCGGCGACCACACCGGTCCGGGCAGCGCCGGGGCGGTGGCCGCCAGCTCGACCACGGCGGCGAGGTCGACCGACCGGGCGACCAGGTCGGCCATCGCGGCGACGGCGTCGACGGCGGCGCTGCCGCGCTCGGCGGCGGGCACCAGCCCGAGGTGCCGGGACGGCACGTCGACCGCGCCCGCCCGGCGGACCGCGCCCAGCACCGGCAGCCCGACCTCGGCGCACGCCGCGCGCAGCACCTCCTCGTGCCGGTCGGACCCGACCTGGTTCAGCACCACCCCGGCCAGCCGCACGCCCGGGCGGAACGAGCGGAACCCGTGCAGCAGCGCGGCGATGCTGCTGCTCTGCCCGCGCGCGTCGACCACCAGCAGCACGGGCGCGTCGAGCAGCCCGGCCACGTGCGCGGTCGAGCCGAACCCGTTCTCGATGCGCCCGTCGAACAGCCCCATGACGCCCTCGACCACGGCGATGTCCGCGCCGCGCGCGCCGTGCCGGAACAGCGGCGCGACCCGGTGCTCGCCGACGAGGTTCGGGTCGAGGTTGCGGCCGGGGCGGCCCGCGGCCAGCGAGTGGTAGCCGGGGTCGATGTAGTCCGGGCCGACCTTGAACGGCGCGACCCGGTGCCCGCGGGCGCGCAGGGCGGCGACCAGCCCGGTGGCGACCGTGGTCTTCCCGCTGCCCGACGCGGGCGCCGCGATGACCAGGCGGGCTACCACTCGATGCCCTTCTGCCCCTTCTGACCCGCGTCCATCGGGTGCTTCACCTTCGTCATGCGCGCGACCAGGTCGGCGGCCTCGACCAGCGCGGGCGGCGCGTCCCGGCCGGTGATCACCACGTGCTGGTGGCCCGGGCGCTCGACGAGCGTCGTGACGACCTCGTCGACGTCGATCCAGCCCCACTTGAGCGGGTAGGTGAACTCGTCGAGGACGTAGAGGTCGTGCTCCTGCGCGGCGAGGCGGCGGGCGATCTCCCGCCAGCCCTCGCGCGCGGCCTCGGCGTGGTCGGTCTCGTCGCCCTGCTTGCGCGACCACGACCAGCCCGAGCCCATCTTGTGCCACTGCACGGGCCCGCCCTCGCCGGTCTGCTCGTGCAGCCTGCCCAGCGCGAGGAACGCGTTCTCCTCGCCGACGCGCCACTTCGCCGACTTCACGAACTGGAACACCCCGATGTCCCAGCCCTGGTTCCAGCCGCGCAGCGCCAGCCCGAACGCCGCGGTGGACTTGCCCTTCATCTCGCCGGTGTGCACGAGCAGCAGCGGGCGGTTGCGGCGCTGCCGGGTCGTCATGCCGTCCTGCGGGACCACGTCCGGTTTGCCCTGGGGCACCACGACCTCCTTATGCCGCGCGGGCGGCGCGCACGACGCCCGCGACCGCGTCCGCCGAGAGGTCCGCCAGCCGGACCCCGGTGCCGCCGAGCGCGGCGGCCAGCCGGTCGGCCAGGCCGAGCCGCACCGGCCCGCTCTCGCAGTCGACCACCACCGACGCCACGCCGTCCCGGGCGAGCAGGCCCGCGGCCCGGGTCGCGTCGGCGAGCGGGTCGCCGCCGGGCCGCGCCGGGACGGTGGCGCGGCCGTCGGTCACCAGCACGAGCAGCGCGCGCCTGCGCGGGTCGCGCAGCCGCTCCGCGCCGAGCGTGCGGTGCGCGGTCAGCAGGCCGTCGGCCAGCGGGGTCCGACCGCCGGTGCGCAGGTCGCGCAGCCGGGCCACGGCCGCCTCGACCGACGACGTCGGCGGCAGCGCCAACGTGGCCTCGCGCCCGCGCAGGGTGACCAGGCCGACCTTGTCGCGGCGCTGGTAGGCGTCGCGCAGCAGCGACACGACCGCGCCGGTCACCGCGGTCATGCGCTTGCGCGCGGCCATCGACCCGGACGCGTCGACGACGAAGAGGACCAGGTTGGACTCGCGGCCCTCGCGGACCGTGCGGCGCACGTCGTCGGCGCGCAGTTCGAGGGCGGTGCCCGCGCGGCCCCGGGCGCGCTGGTGCGGCGCCGCCGCGGTGACGGTGCCGACCAGGTGGACGCCCGCGCCGCGGTGCGCGGCGCGCAGGGTGCGCCCGCCGCCCGCGCGGGACCGGGAGCGGCGGCCGGGCGCGCCGTCGCCGACGCCCGCGATCTCCAGCCGCCGGGCCTGGAACGCGGGGTCCGGCGCGCCCGCGCGCTTGCCGTCGCCGTCGCCGCCTGGCGGCGCGGGTGTCTCTTGTGGACCGTCCTGCGGCGCGTCGGGCGCGTCCGGGGCGGCGCCGCCCCCACCGCCGCCGGGCGGCTCGGGGTCGGGCTCGCGGTCGGCTTCCTCGGCGGCGTCGCGCAGGGCCTGGTCGAGCTGCTGCTCGTCGATGCCGGGCTCGTCGAACGGGTCGCGCCTGCGCCGGTGCGGCAGGGCGAGCCGGGCGGCGACCTCCACGTCGTCGGCGGTGACCCGGTCCCCGCCGCGCCACGCGGCGTGCGCGGTCGCGGTCCGGGCGACGACCAGGTCGGCGCGCATGCCGTCGACGTCGAACGCGGCGCAGACCGCAGCGATCCGGCGCAGCTCGGCGTCCGGGAGGGCGACCGAGGACAGGGCGGCGCGGGCGCGGACGATCCGCTCGGCGAGGTCGGCGTCGGCGTCGGCCCAGCGCGCGGCGAACGCCGCCGGGTCGGCCTCGTAGGCGAGCCTGCGCCGCACCACCTCCGCGCGGGTGTCGACCTCGCGGGCCGCGCGCACCTCGACGGTGAGCCCGAACCGGTCGAGCAGCTGCGGGCGCAGCTCGCCCTCCTCCGGGTTCATGGTGCCGACCAGCAGGAACCGGGCCGCGTGCGACACCGACACGCCCTCGCGCTCGACGTGCGCGCGGCCCATGGCGCGCGGCGTCGAGGAGCAGGTCGACCAGGTGGTCGTGCAGGAGGTTGACCTCGTCGACGTACAGCACCCCGCGGTGGGCGGCGGCGAGCAGGCCGGGCTGGAACGCCCGCACGCCCTCGCGCAGCGCCCGCTCCAGGTCGAGCGACCCGACCAGCCGGTCCTCGCTCGCGCCCACCGGCAGCTCGACCAGCCGCGCGGGCCTGCTGTCGCGGCCCTCGTGCGGGGCGTCGGGGCAGCCGGGGTCGGCGGCGTCGGGGTCGCAGGCGAACCGGCAGCCCGGCACGACCGCGACCGGCGGCAGCAGCGCCGACAGCGCCCGCACGACGGTCGACTTGGCCGTGCCCTTCTCACCCCGCACCAGCACGCCCCCGATCCCGGGGTGCACGGCGTTGAGCAGCAGCGCGGTGCGCAGGTCGTCGTGGCCGACGACGGCGGAGAACGGGTACCCCGGCTCGGGCATGAAGCAGTCCTCACTCTCCGGGTCCGCGCCCGGGTCGGTGGTCACAGCAGGGCGGAGTGTCCTGGCTCCCGGATCGCCGCGCCGCTCCGGCCTTCCCGGACCTGATCACCCGGTGGCACGCGGGGAGTGGCGCTCCCCGGTCACAGTGGCGGGACCGCACCGGACTCGCACCGGTTTCCTCGCACACCCTGCTTCGTTCCGTCGCATCGTGGCAGACGCCCCTCGGGTGGGCCAAGCCACGTGGCGTGGATCTCGGCGGGGGCCGCCGGTTAGCGTGTGCGCCCGTGGTGACGGTGGTCGGGATCGGCGCGGACGGGTGGGCGGGCTTGGCGCCCCCGGCCCGGGCGGCGCTGCGGGGCGCGGGCGTGGTGGTCGGGTCGGCCCGGCAGCTGGGGCTGCTGCCCGCCGACGTCGCGGCCGAGCGGGTGCCGCTGCCCGCGCCGCTGCGGCCCGCGCTGCCCGGCCTGGTCGCCGCGCACGCCGACCGCGGCCTGTGCGTGTTGGCCAGCGGTGATCCCCTCTGGTACGGGATCGGGACCGCGCTGGCCGAGCTGACCGACGTCGACGTCCTGCCGCACCCGTCGTCGGTGTCGCTGGCGTGCGCGCGGCTCGGGTGGTCGGTGCAGGACGTCGAGGTGGTGTCCGCGGTGGGGCGGCCGGTGGAGCGGCTGCACGCGGCCGTGCACCCCGGCAGGCGCGTGCTGGTGCTGAGCGCGTCGGGGGAGACGCCCGCCGCGGTGGCCGCGCTGCTGCGCGACCGCGGGTTCGGGCCGAGCGCGCTGACCGTGCTGGCCGACCTCGGCGCTCCGGCGGAGTCGGTGACCACCACGACCGCCGACGCCTACGCCGGGACCGCGCCCGCGCTGAACGTCGTCGCGGTGGAGTGCGCCGCCGCGCCCGGCGCGCGCAGGCTGCCGCGCGTCCCCGGGCTCCCCGACGACGTCTTCGAGCACGACGGGCAGATCACCAAGCGCGAGGTGCGGGCGGTGACGCTCGCCGCGCTGGGCCCCGAGCCGGGTGAGCTGCTGTGGGACGTGGGCGCCGGGTCCGGCAGCGTCGGGATCGAGTGGGCGCGCACGCACCCGGGCTGCCGCGTCGCCGCCGTCGAACCCCGCGCCGAGCGGGCCGAGCGCGCGCGCCGCAACGCCGCCGCGCTGGGCGTTCCGCAGGTCGACGTCGTCGTCGGCGCCGCCCCGGACGCCCTGGCCGGGCTGCCCGCGCCGGACGCGGTGTTCGTCGGCGGCGGCGTCACCGCCGACGGCGTGCTGCCCGCCTGCTGGGCGGCGCTCGAGCCCGGCGGGCGGCTGGTCGTCAACGCGGTGACGCTGGAGTCGGAGGCGCTGGTGGTCCGCTGGCGGGACGAGGTCGGCGGGACGCTGACCCGGGTCGCGGTCGAGCGGGCCGGGGCGCTCGGCGGGTTCACGGCGTGGCAGCCGCAGCGCGCGGTCACCCAGTGGCGCGTGGTCAAGGAGGAAGCGTGACCGTCCACTTCGTCGGCGCGGGCCCGGGGGCCGCCGACCTCATCACCGTGCGCGGGCGCGACATCATCGCCGCGTCGCCGGTCTGCCTGTACGCGGGCGCGCTCGTGCCGGTCGAGCTGCTCGACGCCTGCCCGCCCGGCGCGCGCCTGGTCGACACCGCGAACCTGACCCTCGACGAGATCGTCGCCGAGATGGTCGCCGCGCACGCCGCCGGGCACGACGTGGCGCGCCTGCACTCCGGCGACCCGTCGGTGTTCAGCGCGATGGCCGAGCAGATGCGCAGGCTCGACGCCGCGGGCATCCCGTACGACGTGTGCCCCGGCGTGCCCGCGTTCGCCGCCGCGGCGGCGGCGCTCAACCGCGAGCTGACCGTGCCCGGCGTCGGCCAGACCGTCGTGCTGACCCGCACCGCGGCCCGCGCGACGCCGATGCCGCCGGGCGAGGACCTGGCGACCCTCGGGGCCAGCCGGGCCACGATGGTGCTGCACCTGGCCGTCCAGCGCGTCGACGAGGTCGTCGCGGAACTGGTCCCGAACTACGGCCCCGACTGCCCGGTCGCCGTGGTCGCCCGCGCGTCCCGCCCCGACGAACTGGTGCTGCGCGGCACGCTGGCGACCATCGCCGACGCCGTGCGCGCGGCGGGGGTCAAGCGCACCGCCGTGATCATGGTCGGGCGCGCGCTGGGGTCGCCGGACTTCTGCGACAGCCACCTGTACTCGGCGGCCCGGGACCGCGGGTGAGGGTGCTCGTGCTCGGCGGCACGGGCGAGGCCAGGGCGCTGGCCGCCGCCCTGCACCCGGGCCACCACGTGATCACCTCGCTGGCGGGCCGCGTCCGCGACCCGAGGCTGCCGGTCGGCGAGGTCAGGGTCGGCGGGTTCGGCGGACCCGCCGCGCTCGCGGAGTGGTTGCGGGACAACCGGATCGACGCCGTCGTCGACGCCACCCACCCGTTCGCCGAGCGCATCAGCGCGTCCGCCGCGACGGCCGCGGAGCCGCGGGCACGCCGCTGGTGGTGCTGCGCAGGCCGGGGTGGGAGGCGGGTCCGGGCGACCGCTGGCTGCGCGTCCCCGACCTGCCCGCCGCCGCGGCCGCGCTGCCCGGCGAGCGGGTGTTCCTGACCACCGGGCGCCAGGGCCTCGCCGCGTTCGCGGACTGCCCGCAGTTCTTCCTGATCCGCTGCGTCGACCCGCCGGACCCGCCGCTGCCCGCCTGCGCCGAGGTCGTCCTCGACCGCGGTCCGTACACACTGGACGGTGAACGGGCACTGCTGCTGCGGCACCGGATCGACGTCGTGGTCACCAAGGACAGCGGCGGCCCGATGACCCGCGCCAAGCTCGACGCGGCGCGCGAGCTGGGCCTGCCGGTGGTCGTGGTCGACCGGCCCGCGCCGCCGGACGTGCCGGTGCTGGCCGCGGTCGCCGACGTCGTCGCCTGGCTGGGGACGTAGAGGGCCCGGCTCGGGCGGCGAGCCGGGCCCCGGGGAAGGCGCGCGTCGATGCTCAGTTGCAGAGCGCGCCGTTGAGGGTGTGGTTGCTGGTCGTCGGCGCGCTGCCCGAGCCGTTGTAGCCGACCGTGACGCTGGCGCCCGCGCCCAGGTTGCCGTTCCACGCCGCGTTGGTGACCCGGATCCGGCCGCTCGAGGTCGACCACTGGCCGTTCCAGCCGTTGGTCACCGTGGCGCCCGGCGCGGCGAACTCGACCGCCCAGGACGAGATCGCGGTGCCGCCGTTGGTGATCACGACCTCCGCGGTGTACCCGCCCTGCCACGCGTTGACGATCCGGTGCGCGATCCGGCAGGAGCCCGGGGAGGCGTCGTGGTCGTCGTCGTGGTGGTCGTGGTGGTGGTGGTCGTCGTCGTGTGCGTGGTGCTGGTCGGCGGGGCCGCGATCGCGAGGTCGTAGGCGCGCTGCGGGACGAACTGCCCCGCGGGCGCGATGCAGCCGTCGGCCTCGCCGGGCAGCTTCACCCACAGGAACGCCGCGATCTGGGAGTCGCCGGTCTGGGTCGTGCTCGGGATGCCGATCGCGCGGCCGGGCGGGTCGCACCACTCGGTGCCCGCGGGTCCGTTGCCGTTGCGGCTGGTGTCGATGACGGCCTTGAGGCGGGCGTCGCCGAGGTTGTTCAGGATCGCCTTGGCGTACGGGACCGTCTCGGAGTTCGCGCGGTAGTTCGACACGTTGACCGAGATGCCGTCGGCGCTGTTGGACACGTCCGCGCCGCGCAGGCGGTTCGCGGCCTCGGACGGGGTGAGCCACGCGGAGTTGCCGACGTCGAAGAACACCCGCGCCTGCCCGGACCCGGCCTTGAGCTTCTTGCCCGCGTACGCCATCGACGCCCGGGTCTGGGCCTGCTGCTCGGCGGACTGGCAGTTGCTCATCAGCGGCAGCACGTCCGGCTCGAGGACGATGTAGGCGGGCCGCCCGGCCAGCCCGGCGGCGACCTGGTCGACCCACTGCCGGTAGGCGTCGTGGTTCGGCGCGCCGCCGCCGCTGGCCCCACCGCAGTCGCGGTTGGGGATGTTGTAGACGACGAGGATCGGGATCTTGCCGCGGCGGCTGCCCTGCCGACGAGCCCGTCGACCTGGCCGCGCACCGAGCTGGTGTTGGTGGTGGTGAACCAGGTGGCCTGCGGCACCGACGCGATCCGGTCCCGGATCACCGCCGCCCGGCTGTCGCCGGGGTTGGCCGCGACCCAGCGGGCCGCCGAGGTGTCCGGCACGACGTAGAACTCCGACTCCGCGGCGCCCGCGGCGCGAGCAGGGCGGTCACCCCGGCGGCGAGCGCCGCGGTGGCGGCGAGCGCGGCCGCGGCGAGCCGCTTCGAGGTCGGCGGGGACTGGCTGGTGGCAGGGGGCACGGTCGACTCCGGTGCTCGGCGGTGAGATTTGGGAGCGCTCCCAAGCTTACGATCCGAACGCCCGGATGGGAACCCTCCGGACTGAATCGATCACTCCCCGATGTGCGCGGCGATCCCGTCGAGGACCCGCTGGAGGCCGAAGTCGAAGCCGTCGGTGGCGAACGCGCCGGACGCGGCGACGGCCGTCATGGCGGGGAACCTCGCGGGGGTCACGTAGGCGTTGACCAGGGCTTCCTTGTCCGCCCACCACTCCACCTCGGACATCCCGCTGCGGGCGGACGCGGCCTGGGTGTCCACCGAGATCCAGGCCAGGCCGCGGACGTAGGCGTCGACCAGCAGGTAGACCCCGAGCATGTCGGTCTCCGGGAGCCCGGCCGCCGCGCCGATCGCCAGCACGGCGTCCATCCGGGCGGTCTCGTTCGGCCCGGCCAGCTCGTGCGCGATGGGGGTGGCGAGCAGCCACGGGTGGCGGTGCATGAGCGCCCAGAGGCCCCGCGCGTACCCGGACAGCTCGGTGCGCCAGTCGCCCGCGGGTCCGGCACGGCGACCTCGCCGACGACGTGGTCGCGCATGGCGGCGACGAGGTCGGCCTTGTTCTGGACGTAGGTGTAGAGCGACATGGTGCCCACGCCGAGGCGTTCGGCGACCCGGCGCATCGACAGCTCGGTCAGCCCCGCCTCGTCGGCCAGCTCGATCCCGGCGGCGACCACGGCGTCGGCGGTGAGGCCGGGCTTGCGGCCGCGGGCGGGCTCGCCGGGGAGCGCCAGAGCAGGGCCATCGTGCGTGCGGGGTCCCGGCGCTCGGTCTTCTCGGGCATGCGCACCGCCTATCGTATGGTGTACGGTACACTGTACGAGTCGTACAGCGTACTAATCTTGGGAGTGTAACCGTGCGAGTTCGCCGGGTGACCATCGCCGCGCAGGTGGCCGACGTGCGCGGCGGGGCCGCGTTCTACGTCGACCACCTCGGCTTCCGCCCGATCATGGTGGAGGACTTCATCGCCAAACTGCTGCACGAGGACACCGACTTCGAGCTGGCGCTGCTGCCCGGGACGCCGCGGGCCGCCGGGGTGATCATCGCACTCGAGGTCGCCGACGTGCGCGCCGAGGCCGAGCGGCTGGCCGCGGCGGGCGTCGCCGTCGGCCCGGTCGAGGACGAGGAGTGGGGCGAGCGGCTGTGCCAGGTCGCCGACCCCAACGGCCTGACCGTCCAGCTCGTCCAGTGGCTCGGCGACCGCCCCAACTGACCAGGAGAATCCCTGTCCGTGCAGAGCATCCCGGCCGACACGGCCGCCGCACTGGCCCGCAGCCAGGCGGTCTTCCTGCCCGCCGACCCCGCCCGCACCGGCGAGGTCGCCTTCGTCGGTGAGTTCGGCGTCGGCGCGGCGGGTCCCCTCACCCTGCTCGACCCGGCCCCGCGCACCGCGACCGCCACCCGGCTCGCGGTCGCCGACGCCGTCCCGGTGCTGACCCGCGCCCGCCGCGACCCCGCCGCGGACCCGTCGGCCGCGTTCTGGGGCGCGGCGGTGCTGCTCGCCCTGCACCTGGTCGCGCGCGGGCGCGTGCTGCCCGCGCTCAGCCCGACCGGCGCCGACGTGTGGCGGGCGGGCCCGCTCGACGCCGCCGACGCCGCCCGGCTGCGCGAGCTGGCCGACGCCATGCCCGCCCGCGCCCGCGCGGTCCCGGTCGCCGACGACCTGCTCCCCGACGCCGAGGCGCTGGTCCGCGCGTTCGTCGACGCCGTGGTCGACGGCATGCCGCGCACCGCCGCCGCGGTGAAGGTCGCGGGCGGCCCGCTCTACGCCGCCCGCCCCGCGCACCGCGCGCCGAAGCTGCGCGCGTGGGCCGACGAGGTCTCCGGCGGCCTCGACGCGGGCGTGCGGGTGTCGCTGCGCGCCGAGGTCCCGGACGGCGACTACGCCACCGGCGCCTTCCACGTCGTGGTCCAGGCGCACTCGCTGGCCGACCCGGCCGTCGTGGTCGACGCGGCCCGGGTGTGGGCGGGCGTCGACCTGGGCCGCACCGCCCGGGTCGGGATCACCCGGTCGCTGCGCCGGGCGTCCCGCGAGTGGCCGCCGCTGGCCCGGCTGCTCGGGCAGCCGGTGCCCGACCGGCTGGTCATCGACGACGCCGAGATCGACGAGCTGATGGCCGCCGCGCCCCGGCTCGCGGCCGCGGGCGTCGACGTGCACTGGCCGAAGGAGCTGCTGGGCGGGCTCAGCGCCCGCGTCGCGGTCGGCCGCCCGTCCGGTGGGCTCGGCGCGCCGGTCGCGCTGGACTGGCGGATCACCGTCGGCGGGCGCGCCCTGACCGCGGAGGAGCTGGACCGGCTCGCCGACGCGCACCGGCCGGTCGTCCGGCTGCGCGACGGGTGGGTGCTCGTCGACGCCGAGACGCTGCGGCGGGCGCGTCAGCGGGCCCTGGCGCCGGTGGACGGCATGGCCGCGCTCGGCATGGCGCTCACCGGGACCGTCGAGGTCGACGGCGCGAGCGTCGAGGTCGAGCCCGCCGACTGGCTGGCCGACCTGCGCGCCCGCATCGCCGACCCGGACGCGGGCTCCGACGTGGTCGCCGCGCCGGACGGCCTGGCCGCGACGTTGCGCGACTACCAGCTGCGGGGCCTGCGCTGGCTGGTCCGGATGACCTCGCTCGGCCTCGGCGCGTGCCTGGCCGACGACATGGGCCTCGGCAAGACGATCACGCTGATCTCGCTGCACCTGCACCGCGGCTCCGGCCCGACGCTGGTGGTCTGCCCGGCGTCGCTGCTGGGCAACTGGGAGCGCGAGATCCGCCGCTTCGCCCCGGGCGTGCCCGTGCGCCGCTTCCACGGCTCGGCGAGGGAACTGGCCGACGAGGGCTTCGTGCTGACCACGTACGGGACGCTGCGCGCCGACGTCGACCGGCTCGCCGGGCACACGTGGGACCTCGTGGTCGCCGACGAGGCGCAGCACGCGAAGAACCCCGCCTCCGCGACGGCGAAGGCGTTGCGGGCGCTCAAGTCCACCGCGCGGGTCGCGCTGACCGGCACCCCGGTGGAGAACAACCTGACCGAGCTGTGGTCCATTCTGGACTGGACGACGCCCGGCCTGCTCGGCGGCCAGGCCGCGTTCCGGGCCCGCTGGGCCGAGCCGATCGAGGCCGACCGCGACCCGGCGACCGCCCGCCGGTTCGCCCGGCTGATCGCGCCGTTCCTGCTGCGGCGGCGCAAGTCCGACCCGGGCATCGCGCCCGAATTGCCGCCCAAGACCGAGACCGACCAGCCGGTGTCGCTGACCACCGAGCAGGCCGGGCTCTACACCGCGCTCGTGCGGGAGACGATGGCCGAGATCCGCGGCGCGACGGGCATGGCCCGCCGCGGCCTGGTGATGAAGCTGCTGACCGGGCTCAAGCAGATCTGCAACCACCCCGCGCAGTACCTCAAGGAGGGCGCGGGCGCGCTCGCGGGCCGCTCCGGCAAGCTCGACCTGCTCGACGAGCTGGTCGACACCATCCGCGCCGAGGACGGGGCGGTGCTGGTGTTCACCCAGTACGTCGTCATGGCGCGGCTGATCGAGCGGCGCATGCGCGAGCGCGGCGTGCCGACCGGGTTCCTGCACGGCGGCACCCCGGTGCCGCGGCGCGAGGAGCTGGTGGCCGAGTTCGACCGCGGCGGGTTCGGCGTGTTCCTGCTGTCGCTCAAGGCGGCCGGGACCGGGCTGAACCTGACCCGCGCGGACCACGTCGTCCACTTCGACCGGTGGTGGAACCCGGCCGTCGAGGACCAGGCGACCGACCGCGCCTACCGGATCGGGCAGACCCGGCCGGTCCAGGTGCACCGGCTGATCGCGGAGGGCACCCTGGAGGACCGCATCGCCGCGCTGCTCGCGGGCAAGCGCGACCTCGCCGAGTCCGTGCTGTCCTCGGGCGAGGCCGCGTTCACCGAACTGTCCGACGCGGACCTGTCCGCACTGGTGGAACTGCGGGGTGGCGCATGAGCCAGGCGCGGGGCTTCCCCGCTTTCCCGCCCGTGCGCGGCACGGGCCCGTTCGCGAAGACCTGGTGGGGCCGGGAGTGGCTGGCTGGCCTGGAGGACTCGGCGCTCGACGAGGCGCAACTGCGCGTCGGCAGGCGGCTGGCCCGCGGCGGGCACGTCGGGGCGATCACGGTCAGCCCCGGCAGGCTCTCGGCGCTGGTGCAGGACCCGGGCGACGACACCGCCTACGCGGCGGTGCTGCGCGTGCCGGTGCTGCCCGACGCCGACTGGGACCGGTTCGCCGCGCAGGTCGCGGCCGAGGCCGGGCACATCGCTGCGCTGCTCGACGGCGAGATGCCCGCCGCGCTCGCGGAATCCGCGGCCGACGTGGGGGTGGCGCTGCTGCCCGGCATCGGCGACTTCGACTCCGAGTGCGGCTGCCCCGGCTGGGAGCTGCCGTGCAGGCACGCCGCCGCGGTCGCCTACCAGGCGGCGTGGCTGCTCGACGCGGACCCGTTCGTGCTGCTGCTGGTCCGCGGCCGGGGCCGGGAGTTCCTGCTGGAGTCGGCCGACGACGGCGTCGCCGGGGTGCGCGCCGAGGAGGCGTTCGCCGAGCCCGCGCGACCGCTGCCGGAGCCCCCGGGCGTGCCCGACGAGCCGGCCGCCGCGCTGTCGGTGCCGCCCGCCCCGGGCGTCGACCCGGAGGCGCTCGCCCTGCTCGCCGCGGACGCCGCGGTCCGGGCGCGGGCGCTGCTCGCGGGCGTGGTGACCGCGCTGCCGCTCGCCGACGACGTCGTCCGGTTCGCCGCCACCCACCCGGCGGCCGCGCCCCGCCTGCGGGCCGCGCGCCCCGACCTCGACCGCGCGGTCGCGGCGTGGCGGCAGGGCGGGGTCGCGGGGCTGCGCGCGCTCGACACGTCGTGGCGCGCGCCCCGCGACGCCGTCGCCCGCGCCCGCGACGCGGTCGCCTCGGTGGTCGACTCCCCACCGGAGGCGGCCGCGAACCGGGTCACCGTCGGCGACGCGCAGCTGCGCTACGGCCGCGACGGCCGGTGGTACCCGTACCGGGCGCGGGACGGCGGCTGGTGGCCGAGCGGGACCGCGGACGCCGACGCGGCCGCGGCCCTGCTCACCGCTGCGGACGCTTAGGGCGCTCGACGCCGTCCTCGACGTCGATGCGCTCCTTGCGGACCTCGCCGGTCACCCGCTCCTGGTCGGTCACGGTCTCCTTGTCCAGGCGGACCCGCTCGACCGGGCGGACGGTCTTCTCCACGACCGGCTCCTGCTTGTGCAGGGTGACCTCGGCGCTGTCCTCGGTGAACGCGCGGCCGTCGGGCTCGGTCCCGTCGACGGGCTCCCGGACGACCCGGACCTCCTCGCGCTCCACCGGGACGGTGATCTGCTGCTGCTCGGTGACCACGTGCTTGACGAGGCGGACCTTGCCGACCTCGACGTCGCGCACGCTCGCCTGCAGCTGCTCCTCGTGGCGGGTCATCCCGCGGTCCGCGGCGCCCCGGCCGCGCGCGTCGGCGCCCTGCTGACCGCGCGGGTCGGGGCGCTGCCCGGCGTGCTGTCCCGCGGCGGCTTCCTGGCGGCCGTTGCCGCGCGGCGCGCGGTCCTTGAGGCGGTCGTGGTCACCCGTGCCGGGCGACGGGACCATGCCGTAGTAGCGGTACAGCTCCTCCTGCTGCGACTCGGACATGTGCCCGCCGTCGACGCTGATGTGCGGGGAGTCCTTGACCGTCTTCTTGTCCACCGGCACCACGACCTGGCCGTCGCCGACGCGGGCGTCCTGGATCGGCACGAAGGTGTCCTTCATGCCGAACAGGCCGGTGTGGACCTCCGCCCAGAGCGGCTGGCCGGTCCGGTCGTCGAGCCAGACCTGGCGCACCGCGCCGATCTTCTCGCCGCGCGGGTCGACCATGTCGGAATCGAGCAGGCTGTTGACCTGGGCCCGATCAATCATCGCTGTACTCCCTTCGTCGTAGCCGTTCCGGCGAATGGCCTACCCGACACGGCCGCCCGGCATACGTGCGTCACCCGTGTCAGTGACACCTCGGGGCGGTAGGTTGTCGGCGGAACGAGGGGTGGCGATGGTCGACGTCGTCTTGATCGTCACGGCGGTCACCAGCGGGTTGATGGCGGGGCTGTTCTTCGCCTTCTCCGCGTGCGTGATGCTGGCGCTGGGCCAAGTGGATGACCGGGTTTTCATCGACACGATGCAGCGGATCAACCGGCTCATCCAGAACCCGGTGTTCGGGCTGGTGTTCGTCGGCTCCCTGCTGGGCAGCATCGCCGTCGCGGTCCTCGAGCTGACCGGCGACCCGCGGCTGGACGTGCTGGTCGGCGCCGTGCTGACGCTGGTGACGATGCTGATCACGTTCACCGTCAACATCCCCCTGAACAACCGGATCGACGCCGCGGGCCCGGCCGACGCCGTCGCCGACCCGAAGGCCGTGCGGCTCGCGTTCGAGCCCCGCTGGGTGCGGTTCAACCACCTGCGCACGCTCCTGTCCACGGCCGGGTTCGCCCTCTACTGCGTGGGCCTGTGACCGCGCTCGCCGACGCGGTGGTCCGGCTGCGCGCCGCGGGCTGCGTGTTCGCCGAGGAGGAGGCCGAGCTGCTGCTGGCCGCCGCCGACCCGGGCGGCGCGATCGACCGGCGGGTCGCCGGGGAGCCGCTGGAGCACGTGCTGGGCTGGGCCGGGTTCGCCGGGCTGCGCGTCGCGGTCGACCCGGGCGTGTTCGTGCCGCGCCGCAAGACCGAGGCGCTGGTCCGCGCGGCCGTCGAGCGCGGCGGGCGCGTGGTCGTCGACCTGTGCTGCGGGACCGGCGCGGTCGGCATGGCCATCGAGGCCGCCCTCGGGCCGGTCGAGCTGGTGGCCGCCGACATCGACCTGGCCGCCGTGCGGTGCGCGCGCCGCAACCTCGGCGACCGCGTCCTGCTGGGCGACCTCTACGCCCCGCTGCCCGACACCCTGCGCGGGCGCGTCGACCTGCTCGTCGTCAACGCCCCCTACGTCCCGACCGGCGCGATCGGGCTCATGCCGCCGGAGGCGCGCGACCACGAGCCGCGGACCGCGCTCGACGGCGGCGCCGACGGCCTCGACGTGCACCGCGCCGTCGCCGCGGGCGCGCCCGACTGGCTCGCGCCCGGCGGGTGCCTGCTGATCGAGACCCACGACAGCCAGGCCGACACCGCCGCCGCCCTCTTCCGCGCCGCCGGGCTCACCGCGCAGATCCGCCGCGACGACGACGCGACCGTCGTCACAGGGGTGTTCGGAACGCGTCAATGACCGCGTAGCCGCCGTCAATGGTCCGTTCGGACCACTGGGCGGCTCGGCCGAACGGGCGTGTGCTCGCCGCATGACGCTGCTCGATCTGGTGCCCACGCTGCGCAGATCCCACCCCGTCGCGCTGGAGCCCGACCTCTGGCCGTCCTCGGCCCACATGACCGACGCCGCCGACCTCGTCGTCGGCGGGGTGTCCCTGGTCGACCTCGCCGCCCGGCACGGCACCCCGGTCCAGGTGCTCGACCTCGGCGAGGTCGACCGCCGCGTCGCCGCCCTGCGCGGCGCGCTCCCCGGCGCCGAGATCGCCTACGCGGGCAAGGCGCTGCTCTGCCGGGGCCTGGTCCGCCACCTCGACGCCCTCGGCTGCGCGCTCGACGTCTGCTCCGGCGGGGAAGCCGCCATCGCCGAGGCGGCGGGCTTCCCGCCCCGCGGATGATCATGCACGGCACCGCCAAGACCGTCGGCGACCTCGACCACCGGGTCGGCCGGATCGTCCTGGACCGCCCGGACGAGCCGGTCCCGCTGGCCCGCCCGCAGCGCGTCCTGCTGCGCATCGCGCCCGAGGTGGACGCCCGCACCCACCCCAAGATCACCACCGGCACCGAGGCGCAGCAGTTCGGCGTGCCCATCGCCGACGCCGAGGCCGCCATCGGGACGCTGCTCGCCCGACCCGGCCTGCACCTGGTCGGCCTGCACTGCCACCTCGGCTCCCAGGTCCGCGCCGTCGACGCCTACGAGGAGGCCGCCCGCCGGATGGTCCGGCTGCTCGGCCGCGTCCGCGAGCGCTACGGCCTCACCCTCACCCGGCTCGACCTCGGCGGCGGCTTCGCCGTCCCCTACCGGCCCGGCGAGCCCGAGTTCGACCTCGCCGGCTACGCGCGGCGCGTGCTCGTCGCCCTCGCCTACGAATCCGGCCGCGCCGGGCTGCCCCGGCCGCGGCTGACCGTCGAACCCGGCCGGTGGGTCGTCGGGCCCGCGGGCATCACGCTCTACCGGGTCGCCGCGGTCAAGGGGCGCTTCGCCATCGTCGACGGCGGGATGAGCGACAACCCGCGCCCGGCGCTCTACGGCGCCCGCTACCACGCCCGGCTCGTCGGCAGGCGCTCGTCGGACCCGCTGGTCCCGCGCACCGTCGTCGGGCGGCACTGCGAGGCGGGCGACGTGCTCGCCGCCGACGTCCCGCTGCCCGCCGACCTGCGCCCCGGCGACCTGCTCGCGGTGCCCGTCACCGGGGCGTACCACCTGTCCATGGCCTCGACGTACAACGCCGTCGGGCGGCCACCGCTCATCGCCGTGCGCGACGGCCGCGCCCGCGTGCTCCTGCGCCGCGAGACGGCCGCCGACCTCTTGCGCCGCGACGTGGGCTGACGGTTCGATTACCGGCGTGGACACTGGGGACCCCATCGCCGTCACGCCGGAACCGCCGTACTACGCCGTCATCTTCACCTCGCTGCTCAGCCCCGACACCGAGGGCTACGGCGAGGCGGCCGACCGGATGTTCGAGCTGGTCAAGGGCATGCCCGGCTACCTCGGCGCGGAGCACGCCCGAGACGGCGTCGGCATCACCGTCGCGTACTTCCGCGACGAGGAGGCCATCGCCGCCTGGCGCGAGCACCCCGAGCACGCCGAGGTCCGGGCCCGCGGCCGCAAGCAGTGGTACGACGCCTTCGAGCTGCGCATCGCGCGGGTCGAGCGCGCCTACGGCTTCCGCCGCTCCGAAGTGGACTGACCAGCGGTGATCCCGGTCACCCCGACCCCGTCCGCGATGTGGGCGCGGGCCGACCCGCGGGCATACTTCCCTCCGGAGCACCGCGGAGGGGTTCGATGAGCGAGCAGCAGGTGGACGCGGCGCGCGCGGTCGCGCGCGCCCTGGCGGCGGACGCCGTCGAGCGGGAGGCCAAGGGCGGCGAGCCCAGGGCCGAGGTCGACCTGCTGCGCGCCCACGGCCTGCTCGTCCCGCCCGCCGACTGGCCGACCGCGCACCGCGTGCTCGCCGAGGTCGCCGCCGCCGACGCCTCCGTCGGCCACCTGCTCGGCTACCACTACCTGCACGTCTGGCGGCTCGGCCTGTTCGACCGGCCCGACTACGCCGCCGAGCTGCGCCGCGAGACCGCCGCCCGCGGCTGGTTCTGGGCGGGCGTCGCCAACCCCGCGACGACGCCCTCGTCGTGTCCTCTGTGGACGGCGGGTACCTGGTCAACGGGCGCAAGATGTTCGCCACCGGGGCCAGCGTCGCCGACCGGCTCGTGGTCAGCGGCGCGCACGCCGACCGCAAGCTCACCTTCGTCTGCCCCGGCGACGCCCCGGCCTGCGCCCGCTCGGCGACTGGGACAACCTCGGCCAGCGCCTCTCGGCCAGCGGCGGGGTCGAGTTCACCGACGTCTTCGTGCCCGAGGGCGACGTCCTCGGCGCGCAGCCCGACGCCGACGACCCCCGCTACCCGCGCGCCACCCTGCCCGCCCTGGCGTTCCAGCTCGTGCTCAGCCGCGTGCTCACCGCGACCGCCCGCGGCGCGCTCGCCACCGCGGCCGAGTACACCCGCCGGTTCACCCGCGCCTGGCCGGCCTCCGGCGTCGAGCGCGCCGTCGACGACCCGCACACCCTCGCCGCCTACGGCACCCTGCTCGCCCGCACCGACGCCGCCGACCTGCTGGTCGACCGGGCCGCCGACGCCTTCGCCACGGCCGACGCCGCGGGCGCGGCGCTGACCCCGGAGGAGCGCGGCGCGACCGGCCTGGCCATCGCCGCCGCCAAGGCCGTGTCCTCCGAGCTGGCCGTCGAGGTCACCAGCCGGGTGTTCGAGCTGACCGGGGCGCGCGCCACCGCCAACCGCTACGGCCTCGACCGGTTCTGGCGCAACGCCCGCACCCTCACGCTGCACGACCCCGCCGTCTACAAGGCCGCCGAGGTGGGCAGGCACCTGCTCACCGGCGACCTGCCCCCGGTCACCGGGTACAGCTGATGGAGCCGATCCTCGCGCGCAGCGTGCGCATCGACGACGACGGCGTGCACATCCTCGACCGCCGCCGCTTCCCGTTCGAGCGCGTGTGGCTGCGCTGCGCCACCGCCGCCGACGTCGCCAAGGCCATCACCGACATGGTCACCCAGTCGTCCGGGCCGTACTTCGCCGCGCTGCAGGCGATGGTGCTCTCCGCCCGCGCCGCCGCCGGGCTGCCCGACCCCAGGGCGGCCATGGCCGCCGACGCCGCGATGATCGTCGCCGCCCGCCCCACCAACGACCACCTCGCCAAGGCCGTCGCGTTCGTCATGGACGCCTACGACCCCGACGACGTCGTCGGCGCGGCCGAGCGCGGCGCCGCCCGCGGCGACGCCGCCTACCGGGACCGCAGCCGCGCCCTCGGCGAGCACACCGCCGCCCTGCTGGCCGACGGCGCCCGCGTCCTCACCCACTGCTGGGCCGACCTCTACCTCACCGAGACCGTCGCCGCCGCCCAGCGCGCGGGCAAGGCGCTGTCGTTCGTGTGCACCGAGACCCGCCCCTACCTGCAGGGCGCCCGGCTGACCGCGGAGAGCCTCGCCGAGATGGGCGTCGACACCACGCTCATCACCGACGGCATGGGCGCCTCCGTGCTCGCCGAGCACCGCGTCGACGTGCTGCTCACCGCCGCCGACCGGGTCGCCATGGACGGCTCCGTGGTCAACAAGGTCGGCACGCTCGGCCTGGCCGTCGCCGCGCACGCCTTCGGCGTTCCCTACCTGGCCCTCGTGCAGACCCCCGACCGGACCGCGCGCACCGGCGCCGACATCCCGATCGAACACCGGGACGGCGACGACGTGCTGCACACCCTGGGGGCGCGGACCGCGAGCACCCGGGTCCGCGGCCACTACCCCGCCTTCGACGTGACCCCGCCGCGCTTCGTGACGACCGTGGTCACCGACCGGGGCCCCTTCGCCCCCGACGCGCTGAACCGCTATTGGGAAGGACGAGAGTGAACCGCGACAAGTTCACAGTGGACTGGGTTGTGCTCGACATCGAGGGCACGATCATGCCCACCAGCGGCGTGCACGTCGTGCTGTACGACTACGCCCGACCCCGGCTCGGCCCGTGGATCGACGCCAACCCCGACGACCCGGTGGTCGCCGCCGCCGTCGCCGAGGTCCGCGCCGACGCCGGGCTGCCCGAGTCCGCGAGCACCGCCGACGTCGTCGCGGTCCTGCACGGCTGGATGGACGCCGACCGCAAGGCCACCCCGCTCAAATCCCTGCAGGGCCTGATCTGGCAGCACGGCTACGCCCACGGCGACCTCGTCTCGGAGTACTTCCCGGACGTCGTGCCCCGGCTGCGCGAGTGGCACGCCGCAGGCGTCCCGCTGGCGATCTTCTCCTCCGGCTCCGTCGCGGGCCAGATCGCCTCGTTCTCCAGCACCACCGAGGGCGACCTGACCGGCCTGTTCCGCCACCACTTCGACACCGTCAACGCGGGCCCGAAGCGCGAGGCCGCCTCCTACGCCGCGATCGCCGAGGGCCTGGGCGGGCCCGCCCCCGACCGCATCCTGTTCTTCTCCGACGTCCCCGCCGAACTCGACGCCGCCGCCGAGGCGGGCTGGCACACCGTCGGCCTGGCCCGCGCGGGCGAGCCGTACGCCGACGCCGACTTCGGGTCCCACACCGTCGTCGGGTCGCTCGCGGAGGTCGAGGTGGCCCGTGCGTGACGCGCTCGCGGCCGGGACGGCGCTGGCCGCCGAGAGCGCCCGCTACACCGGACTCGGCTGGATGCGCGGGACGTCCGGGAACCTCTCGGTCACCCTGTCCCGGGACCCGCTGCGGCTCGCGGTGACCGCGTCCGGCCTGGACAAGGGCGAGCTGGCGCCGACCGACTTCGTCGTGGTCGACGCCGACGGCGCGGCCGTCGCCGACCAGCCCGGCGGCCCCGGCCTGCTGCCCTCCGCCGAGGCGGGCCTGCACGCGCGCATCGCCGCCGTCGCGGGCGCGGGCGCCGTCGTCCACCTGCACATGCTCGCCCCCGTGGTCGCCGCCGAGCTGTGGCCCAGCGGCATCGTCCTGCGCGACCTGGAGATGCTCAAGGGGTTCGGCCGCCGCGCCGAGGGGGACGAGGTCGTCATCCCGGTCGTCCCCAACAGCCAGGACATGGACGTCCTCGGCGACGACTTCGAACGGGTCCACTGCCCGGACACCCCGGCCCTGGTGGTGGCCCGCCACGGCGTGTACGTGTGGGCAGACGACCTGTTGACCGCCCGCCACCGGGCCGAGTGCCTGGAGTGGCTGCTGCGCTTCGCCACGGAGGTGGCCCGATGACCCTGCTGACCGTGTGGTCCGACGCGGACCCGTCGACCGTCCTGGCCAGGACGGACGACGCCGACGAGATCACCGCCGCGCTCGCCGCCATCGGCGTGCGGTTCTCCCGCTGGCCGCTCGTCGACCTGCCCGCCGACCCGACCTCCGACGAGGTCCTGGCCGCCTACCGGTCCGAAGTGGACTCCGTGGTCGCCGCGGAGGGCTACATCCACGTCGACGCGGTCGCCATGACCCCGGCCGACACCCCGGAGTGGCGCGCGAAAGCGGCGGAGGCGCGGCGGAAGTTCCTGTCCGAGCACACCCACGACGACGACGAGGACCGCTTCTTCGCCCGCGGCTCCGGCATCTTCTACCTGCACGTCGACGGCAAGGTGCACGCCGTGCTGTGCACGGCGGGCGACCTGCTGAGCGTCCCGGCGAAGACCACGCACTGGTTCGACATGGGCACCCGCCCCGACTACGTGTCGATCCGCTTCTTCCACGACGAGGACGGCTGGGTGGCCGACTTCCTCGAGGACTCCGTCGCGCACCGCTTCCCGACCTACGACGAGATCACCGCGGTCTGAGCCAGTCCGGGTGCAGCGCGAGCAGCAGCGCCGACAGCGCCCAGTCGAACCAGACCAGGTCCGGGTGGGGCTTCGGCGCGCGGTCGCGGTCGAGGGTGAGGAACCGGACCTGGCTGAGCACGCCCAGCCACTCCTCGACCTCCGCGCGGGGCAGCACGTGCTCGCTGCCCGCCGCGCACCGGGCCACGAACCGCCGCGCCGGTCCGCTGTCGCCGAGCACCGCCGTGTGCCGCGCGCGGAACGCGTCGGCCTCGGCGCGATCGGCGTAGACGTCGGGGAACATCCGGCGCACGACGTCCTCCGGGGTCGTCTTGCGCCGGAACAGGCCACCGGGCGGGGTGTCGACCTCGCCGGTCTCCAGGAACCGGGCCAGCAGGCCGATGCGGTGCCCGAGGACCTCCGCGACGTTGTCGGACATGCGGACCAGCACGCCGTCGCCGGTCGGCGCGGCGTCGAAGTGGTCGTCGGAGACGTTCACGGCGCCACCACCGCCCGGATGCCGTACCGCAGGAAGCGCAGCGCCAGCGCCTCGGCCGACTCGCGGTCCGGGCACTCGGCGACCGGGAGGTGGCCATGGTGGTGGACGTGGGACATGCCCGCCACCGCCTGCTCGACCGACCACCCGCAGATCTCGGTGAATGCGTGCGCCACGAGGACGTCCAGCGTGACGTTGTCGTTGAGGATGAGCACGCGCACGCCGCGACGGTACGTGCTCAGCCCGCCCCGGCGTTGAGCAGGGCGCTGATCTGGCCCGACCGCGACTTGACGACCTTGTCGGCGAACGCCTTGACCGCCGGGCTCGCGCCGTCGGCGAGCTGCCTGCGCGCCATCTCGACGGCGTTGTGCTGGTGGCCGGTGAGCACGGTGACGAACCTGCGCTCGAACTCGGCGTCCGGCGCGGCGGCCAGCTCCGCGAGCGCGGCGTCGTCGGTGATGGGCATGCCGCCGTGGTGGGCGTGGTCGGCGGGGTCGGTGCTGACCTCGTCGGGGTGGCCCCACTCGGCGAGCCACCCGCGCATCTGGTCGACCTCGGTGCGCTGGGTCGCGCCGATCGCGGCGGCCAGCTCGGACACCGCGGGCCGCACCGGGTGCGCCCCGGCGAGCGCGACCAGCTCGATGCCCTGCTCGTGGTTGGCGATCGCCATCTGCAGGTACATGACGTCGGCCAGGTTGTAGTCGCCGACGGCGCTCGTCGGCGCGGCGGCCGACCGGCCGGCCACCGGGTGGCCGTGGCCCGCGGCGGGGAGGCGGGCGCGAACTCCGCGGGCATCGGTCCCGCGCACCCGCACAGCGTCAGGACCAGGGCGAACAGCGCGCAGCGGCGCATCGGGCACTCCACAGGTGACGGGGAGCGGGGTCCGCCGCGCCGACGGACCCCGCCCCCGGCGGTCAGATCCGGGACCAGAGGGCCGGGGTGGTGTCCGGCTCCCAGCCCGCCAGTGCCGTGTGCGCCTGGACGCAGCGGTACGACGCGCCGTTGTAGGTCACCGTGGAGCCGACCGAGTACGCCGTGCCGGGCGCCCACGTGCCGGTCGACGGCGGCGTGGTGGTCGTCGTCGTGGGCCGCGTGGTCGTGGTCGGCGGGGTGGTGGTGGTCGTCGTCGGCGGGGTCGTCCCGCCGCCGACCTGCAGGTCGACGCAGTTGTAGAAGGCCATCGGGGTGTCGGCGATGTTCCAGATGGCCAGCAGCTTCTGCCTGCCGGTGTAGCTGCCCAGGTTGACCTGGTGGGTCACCGTCGAGCCGGGCTGAGCGCCGTTGCCGTTGAAGTAGGCGACCCGGGTGCCGCCGATGTAGTACTCCCAGCTCGCGGTCGAGTGCCGGGCGGTGATGACCCAGTTGAACGACACCGACGTGCCGACCGAGGTGGCCCGCCACGCCTTGGAGTCGTCGTTGAGCGGCGCCCAGCGGCTGTCACCGGCGTGGCAGTTGCGCTGGCCCTTCGGGCCCTCCACGCTCTGCGGCTCGTAGATGACCGGGCCGCAGTTGGACACCGTGCCCGCGGCGCACTGCGCCTGCCTGCTGGGCGGGTTGGAGATGTAGCCGTGCGCGCGGCCGGGGACGCGGGCAGGGCGATCATGATGAGCGGGCTGATGCCCACTCCGCGGCGACCGCCGCGAACGTGCGCTTGTGCTTCATGTCTGCTCCTCCACGGGGGCGGACCGTCGTTTCCGCCGGCCGGGGGCGGCGCAGGGTGGGAAACGGGCAAGCAGTGGGACGCCTGCGACCCGGAAGTCGAGCTTTGGTCTAGACCATAACCACCCCTTTGATCACCCGTCAAGAGCAGCGCGGTAGTCCTGTCAACCGACTGCCAGGTCGGTTTCTACCCGGCCCGGGCGGGTGTCCGGTCATACCGGTTGGCCATACGCCGGAGCGGGTGGTCCGGCGAGGCTGTCGGCCGAGCCGGATACCCTCGGGTACGTTGGGACACCTGTTCGACCTGCGATGCTTGCCCCGGGAGCGACGAAGTGACTGCCGAGACCCTCTACGGCGCCGACGACCTCACGCACCTCGAGGGGCTGGAGGCGGTCCGCAAGCGGCCCGGCATGTACATCGGCTCGACCGACAGCCGGGGCGTCCAGCACCTGTTCACCGAGATCGTGGACAACTCCACCGACGAGGGCGTCGCGGGCCACGCCACCCGCGTGGTCGTCACCCTGCACGCGGACGGCAGCGTCCAGGTCGACGACGACGGCCGCGGCATCCCGACCGGCGTGCACGCCAAGTCCGGCCTCTCCGGCGTCGAGCTGGTCCTGACCCGCCTGCACGCGGGCGGCAAGTTCGGCGGCTCCGGGTACAAGACCTCCGGCGGCCTGCACGGCGTCGGCGCGTCCGCGGTCAACGCCCTGTCCCTGCGCTTCGACGTCACCGTCAAGCGCGACGGCAAGGTGCACGAGATGTCCTTCGCGCACGGCGTGCCCGGGGTGTTCGACGGACCCGGCCCCAAGGCGAAGTTCACCCACCAGTCCGGGCTGCGCGTCACCGGCAAGATGAAGCGCGGCGAGCGCACCGGCACCTCCACCCGGTACTGGCACGACGCCCGCTACTTCGAGGGCGGCGCCGCGCTCGACGTCGAGCACGTCCGCACCAAGCTCCGCAACACCGCGTTCCTCGTGCCCGGCGTCACCTACGTCCTGCGCGACGCCACCGACGGCTCGATCAACGAGGAGACCTTCCACTTCCCGGGCGGCCTCACCGACATGGTCGCGTTCCTCGCCCCGTCCGCCGAGCGCGAGGTCTGCGGCCCGCTGCTCATCACCGGCGAGGGCGTCTACCACGAGAACGCCGCCGACGAGAACGGCGTCATGCGCTCCAAAGTGGAGCGCCGCGCCGAGGTCGAGGTCGCGCTGCGCTGGGGAACGGGCTACGACCGCACGGTCGAGTGCTTCACCAACACCATCCGCAACGTGCACGGCGGCACCCACCGCAAGGGCTTCGAGCGCGGCGCGGTGAAGGCGCTGCAGGACGCCATCTCCAAGACCCGCGGGCTGCTCAAGCCCAAGGAGGACCTGCCGACCCTGGACGACGTGCTGGAGGGCATGACCGCCGTCGTCCACGTCCGCATCCCGGAGCCGCAGTTCACCTCCCAGACCAAGGACGAGCTGTCCACCGCGGGCATCACCAAGGTCATCCAGGGCGTCGTCGAGAAGCACGTCCGCGCCTGGACCGACGACCGGCGCACCAAGGCCGAGGCCAAGGTCGTCCTGCAGAAGATCGTCGACGCGGGCCGCGTGCGGATCGCCCAGAAGCAGCAGAAGGACGCCGCCCGCCGCAAGACCGCGCTCGAGGGCGCGGCCATGCCCGCCAAGCTGGTCGACTGCCGCACCACCGGCGTCGCCCGCAGCGAGCTGTTCATCGTCGAGGGCGACAGCGCCCTCGGCTCCGCCCGCATGGCGCGGGTGTCGGAGTACCAGGCGCTGCTGCCCATCCGCGGCAAGATCCTCAACGTGCAGAAGGCCAGCCTCGCCGACACCCTGCGCAACGCCGAGATCGCCTCGATCGTCCAGGTCCTCGGCGCGGGCACCGGCCGCACCTTCGACCTGCCCGCCATGCGCTACGGCCGGGTCATCATCATGGCCGACGCCGACGTCGACGGATCGCACATCCGGACACTGCTGATCACCCTGTTCGCCAAGTACATGCGCCCGGTCATCGAGGACGGCAGGCTCTACGCCGCCATGCCCCCGCTCCACAAGGTGCAGACCCGCGGCCGCAACCAGCAGACCTTCTTCACCTTCACCCAGCGCGAGATGGAGCAGAAGGTCGCCGCGCTGACGAAGTCGGGCAAGCAGGTCGTCACCCCCGTCCCCCGGTTCAAGGGCCTGGGCGAGATGGACGCCGACGAACTGTGGGACACCACCATGAACCCCGCCACCCGCTCCGTCCGCCGCATCACCCTCGACGACGCCGAAGCCGCCGAGAACGCCCTCGAACTCCTCATGGGCGAAAAGGTCGAACCCCGCCGCAACTGGCTCGTCGAATCCGCGGCGCGCGTCGACCAAGACGCCATCGACATCTGATCCCCCTGGTTAAGGAAGCGCTTCTCATGGCACGCCGGAAGGCTGTTTCGAGCAAGGTCGACCCCGCCGCCTTCGACCAGGCCGGGGCCCAGGTATTCGAGAACCCGGTGAAGACGGAGATCGAGGACTCCTACCTGGAGTACGCGTACTCGGTCATCCACTCCCGAGCCCTCCCCGACGCCCGCGACGGCCTCAAACCCGTCCACCGCCGCATCCTCTTCTCGATGAGCGAGCAGGGCCACCGCCCCACCAGCCCGTACGTCAAGTCCTCCCGCGTCGTGGGCGACACAATGGGCAAGTACCACCCGCACGGGGACATGGCGATCTACGACGCCATGGTGCGGATGGCGCAGGACTTCTCGCTCAACGCGCCCCTGGTCGACGGGCACGGCAACTTCGGGTCCCCGGACGACGGACCGGCGGCCAGTCGATACACCGAAGCGCGGATGTCGAACGAGGCCATGCTGCTCGTCGGGGAGTTGGACGAGGACACCGTCGACTTCCGGCCGAACTACGACGGGTCGCTGCTCGAGCCCTCCGTCCTCCCCGCCGCGTTCCCGAACCTGCTGGTCAACGGGTCGTCCGGGATTGCGGTCGGGATGGCGACGAACATGATCCCGCACAACCTCGGGGAGGTCGTGGCGGCGGCGAGGTGGTTGGTGAACCACCCCGAGGCCGATCTCGACAAGTTGATGGAGTTCATCCCGGGGCCCGACCTGCCCACGGGCGGGATGCTGCTCGGGCTCGACGAGGTGCGGAAGGCGTACGAGACCGGGCGCGGTGTCGTGCGGATGCGGGCGCGGACGGAGATCGGGCCGCTGGAGGGGAGTCGGGGGCGGCAGGCGATCACCGTGACCGAGCTGCCCTACCAGGTCGGCGCGGAGAAGATCATCGAGAAGATCACCGACGAGGTCACCAAGACCAAGCGGCTCTCCGGGATCGCCGACGTGAAGGACCTGACCGACCGGGAGAACGGCACGCGGCTGGTCATCGAGTGCAAGGTCGGCGTCAACCCGCAGGCGCTGCTGGCCGACCTCTACCGGTTGACGCCGATGGAGCAGTCGTTCGGCATCAACAACCTCGTCCTGGTCGACGGGCAGCCGCGGACGCTCGGGCTGAAGGCGCTGCTGGAGGTGTACCTCAAGCACCGCTACGAGGTCGTCACCCGGCGCACGCGGTACCGGCGCAAGAAGCGGGAGGACCGGCTGCACCTGGTCGAGGGCCTGCTGGCGGCGCTGCTCGACATCGACAAGGTGATCGCGCTGATCCGGTCGAGCGAGAACGCCGCCGCGGCCAAGGAAGGCTTGATGAAGCGGTTCAAGCTCTCCGACATCCAGGCGACCTACATCCTCGACACGCCGCTGCGCAGGCTCACCAAGTTCGACCGGATCGAGCTGGAGGCGGAGCAGGACAAGCTGCGCAAGGAGATCGCCGAGCTGACCGAGATCCTCGACGACGACCGCGTGCTGCGGAAGGTCGTCTCCGGCGAGCTGGCCAAGGTGGCGAAGGACCTCGCCGAGGAGCGCAGGACCGCGCTGATCGACGGCGACCTCAAGGAGGTGCTGGCCGCCAGCAAGCCCGCGGGGCCGCTGGAGGTCGCCGACGACCCGTGCCAGGTGTTGCTGTCCGCGACCGGGCTGGTGGCGCGGACCGCCGCCGAGTCCGAGGAGTCGAGCGAGGCGCGCAGGCGCAACGGGCGGGCCAAGCACGACGCGGTGTCCGCGGTGGTGCACTCGACGGCGCGCGGGCAGGTGCTGCTGGTGACGAGCAGCGGGCGGGCGTTCAAAGTGGACGTCCTGCCGCTGCCCGTCCTGCCCGAGCAGAGCGGCACGGTGTCGCTGTCCGGCGGGATGTCCGCGGGGGAGCTGGTGCCGCTGGAGAAGGGCGAGCGGGTCGTCGGCATCGCGCCGCTGGGGGAGAAGGGCGCGGGCTCGCCGGGGCTGGCGTTGGGCACCAAGCAGGGCGTGGTGAAGGTGTGCGCGCCGGATTGGCCGGTGCGGTCCGACGAGTTCGAGGTCATCTCGCTGCGCGAGGGCGACGAGGTGGTCGGCGCGACCTGGCTGACCGACGGCGCCGAGACGCTGGCGTTCGTCACCTCCGACGCGTCGCTGCTGCACTACGGGGCCGGGCTGGTGCGGCCGCAGGGCCTCAAGGGCGGCGGCATGGCCGGGGTGAACCTGAGCGGTGACGCGCGGGTGGTGTTCTTCGGCGCGATCCGCACCGACGACCCCGACCACGGCGAGCCGATGGTGGTCACCGCGACCGGCACCACGGTGAAGGTCACGCCGCTGGCGCAGTTCCCCGGCAAGGGCCGCGCGACCGGCGGCGTCCGGGCGCACCGGTTCCTCAAGGGCGAGCACGAGGTGGCGCTGGCGTGGATCGGGCCGCGCCCGGCGGGCATCAGCCGGACGGGGTCGGCGGTGGAGCTGCCCGAGCCCGACCCGCGCCGCGACGGCAGCGGGTCGGCGCACCCGGGGCCGGACATGATCGGGCACCTGATCGAGCGCGACTGATCGTCTACCCCTCCTAGACACCGGCCAGTCCGTCTAGCTACCCTAGACGGACTGGCCCCAGGAGGTGCGCGTGCTCAACGACGACCTGCTCCGGCTCGCCCGCGCGGCGGGGAGCGGCTGACCGCGGCCCAGGAGCGCGCCGAGACCGCGCGCACCGAGTACCACCAGGCGGTGCGGCGGCTCCACCTGGCGGGCGCGTCGCTGCGGGAGATCGCGGACGCGCTGCGGATCAGCCACCAGCGCGTGCACCAGATGGTCGAGGAGGCGGGCGGGACGCCCGGCTGGAAGCCGCGCCGCAAGCCGCCCGCGCCCGCGTGCTCGTTCTGCGGCGCCGTGCAGACCGACCCGGCGTCGCTGGTGGCCGGGCCGGGGGTGTTCATCTGCCGGTCGTGCGTCGAGTTCTCCACCGAGGCGATCACCGAGGCGAAGTCCCTTGTGGACGAAGGGGCGAGCGCGGCGGTGGCGACGCCGCTGGTGTGCTCGTTCTGCGACCGCCCGGCCGCCGAGGTCGAGCACCTGCTGACCGGGCCGGGCGTGCGGATCTGCGACCGGTGCGTGCGGTTCTGCACCGAGATCGTCGACGCCTACCTGGGCTGATCGCGCGCCGCGTCGATCCCGTCCAACAGGATGTCGAGCCCGACGTGGAAGCTGCGCCGGGCGTCCCACTCCAGGTACGGCGTGCAGTCGCCGGGCGGGGGCTCGGGGTCGTCCTCCAGCCAGCTCGCCATCGGGAACCGGTCGGCGAAGTCGGGGACCGCGGCCTCCAGGAGCGGGGAGCGGGCGTACCACCAGTCCTCATCGGTCTGCCCGGTGGCCGCCGCGGCGGCGCGCGCGTCGGCGACGGTCTGGGCGGCGCCGCGCACGTAGTTGAGCAGCGCGCCGACCGCGCCGCGCGCGACCCGGGGTCGCAGTCCGACGCGGTGCAGGACGGCCGCGACGGTCTCCAGGAGTTGGAACTCGTTGGGGCCCAACACGGGCCGGGCTTGGGAGATGTGCAGCAGCCAGGGGTGGCGGAGGTAGAAGGCCATGCCGTCGTCGGCCCAGGCGGCGAGCGCGTCGCGCCACTCGCCGGGGTAGTCGGAGGGGAGTTCGGCGAGCGCGCGGTCGTACATCAGCTCGAGCAGTTCGCTCTTGCCGGGCACGTGCGTGTAGAGCGCCATGGCCGTGACGCCGAGGCGTTCGCCGACCGCGCGCATGGACAGCCCGGCCAATCCGGATTCGTCCGCGACGGCGATGGCGGCGTCGACGATGGCGTCCACCGACAGCCCGGGCTTGGGTTCGGCGGGCGCGCGCCACAGGAGGGGCACGGTGCGGGCCGGGTCGCCCTGGCCTGCGTAGACAACCACCTTGCTTCTCCTTACCGCGTAAAGTAGCGTGGCCGGGCCATCGCTTTACAGCATAAACCACGGGGGACCCATGACCACCGCCGACAGCCATGACCAGATCGAGGTCCGGGGCGCGCGGGAGAACAACCTGACCGGTGTCGACGTCGACATCCCCAAGCGCAGGCTCACCGTCTTCACCGGCGTCTCCGGCTCCGGCAAGTCGTCGCTGGTGTTCGGGACGATCGCCGCGGAGTCGCAGCGGCTGATCAACGAGACCTACACCGCGTTCATCCAGTCCTTCATGCCCAACGTCGGCAGGCCCGAGGTCGACTCGCTGCGCAACCTGAGCGCGGCGATCGTGGTCGACCAGGAGCGGATGGGGGCCAACGCCCGCTCCACCGTCGGCACCGCCACCGACGCGCACACCATGCTCCGCATCGTCTTCAGCAGGCTCGGCGAGCCGTACGTCGGCACGTCGGGCGCGTTCAGCTTCAACCTGGCCGAGGGCATGTGCCTGGCCTGCGAGGGACTGGGCCGGGTCTCCGACGTCGACATCGATCAGCTCGTCGACAAGGACAAGTCGCTCAACGAGGGCGCGATCACCGTGCCGAACTTCGGGGTCGGCACCTGGTACTGGCAGACCATGGCCTCCTCGGGCTTCTACGACCCGGACAAGAAGCTGCGCGACTTCACCGAGCAGGAGTGGGCGGACTTCCTCCACAAGCCGTCGACGAAGGTGAAGGTCGGCAGCAACAACCTCACCTACGAGGGCCTCGTGGTGAAGGTGCAGCGGCTGTACCTGCTCAAGGAGCGCGCCTCCATGCAGGCGCACATCCGGGAGTTCGTGGACCGGGCCGCGACGTTCACCACCTGCCGCGAGTGCGGCGGCGCGCGGCTCAACGCGGCGGCGCTGTCCTCGCGCATCGAGGGGCTCAACATCGCCGAGTGCTCGGCCATGCAGATCAGCGACCTCGCCGAGTTCGTCCGCAAGCTCGACGAGCCCTCGGTCGCCCCGGCGCTGGTGACGCTGCAGGGGACGCTGGACTCGCTGGTCGACATCGGCCTGGGCTACCTGAGCCTGGACCGCGAGTCGGGCACGCTCTCCGGCGGCGAGGCGCAGCGGGTGAAGATGGTCCGCCACCTCGGGTCGAGCCTCACCGACGTCACCTACGTCTTCGACGAGCCCACCGTCGGGCTGCACCCGCACGACATCCAGCGGATGAACGAGCTGCTGCTCCTGCTGCGGGACAAGGGGAACACCGTCCTCGTGGTCGAGCACAAGCCGGAGGTCATCGCGATCGCCGACCACGTGGTCGACCTCGGTCCCGGCGCGGGCACGTCCGGCGGCACGATCTGCTACACCGGCGACGTCGCCGGGCTGCGCGCCTCGGGCACGCTCACCGGCAGGCACCTCGACCACCGGGCGCGGCTGCGCGACCAGGTCCGCACGCCGACCGGGACGCTGCCGATCACCGGCGCCTCGCTGCACAACCTGCGCGACGTCAGCGTCGACGTGCCGACCGGCGTGCTGACCGTGGTCACCGGCGTGGCGGGGTCCGGCAAGAGCTCGCTCATCCACGGCTCGCTGGCCGGCCGCGACGGCGTCGTGGTGGTCGACCAGTCGGCGATCCGCGGGTCGCGGCGCAGCAACCCGGCGACCTACAGCGGGCTGCTCGACCCGATCCGCACCGCGTTCGCCAAGGCCAACGGGGTCAAGGCGGCGCTGTTCAGCGCGAACTCCGAGGGCGCGTGCCCCACCTGCAAGGGGATCGGGCTGGTGTACACCGACCTGGCGATGATGGCCGGGGTGGCGTCGGTGTGCGAGAAGTGCGACGGCAAGCGGTTCACCCCGAGGTGCTGACGCACAAGCTCCGCGGCAAGGACATCAGCGAGGTCCTCGCGATGTCGGTCGCCGAGGCGCACGCGTTCTTCCCGACCGGGCAGGCGCGGGCGGTCCTCGGCAGGCTCGTCGACGTCGGCCTGTCCTACCTCGGGCTCGGGCAGCCGCTCACCACGCTGTCCGGCGGCGAGCGGCAGCGGCTCAAGCTGGCCATCCGGATGGCCGACAAGGGCGCGACCTACATCCTCGACGAGCCCACCACCGGCCTGCACCTCGCCGACGTCGACCAGCTCCTCGGCCTGCTCGACCGGTTGGTCGACGACGGGAACACGGTCATCGTCATCGAGCACCACCAGGCGGTCATGGCGCACGCGGACTGGATCATCGACCTCGGCCCCGGCGCGGGCCACGACGGCGGCCGGGTCGTGTTCACCGGCCCGCCCGCCGAGCTGGTCGCCACCGCGGACACGCTCACCGCGCGGCACCTGCGCGATTACGTCGGAATTACGGCCCGGTGATCACCGGCTAAGCCGCTGCGGCTATTGTGTCGCCCGCGGGCACGGGCCCCGTCGCATTACCCGCCTTACGCCCCGAGGGGGCGGGGCCCGTGCTCGCCCTTAACCTTTCCCCAGTCAGCGGCCTTCACAGTTAACAGAGTGCGCTCGTGGCCTTCTGTAGCCCGCTGAGCTGCACGAACGGAGTAGTGCCAATTCACAGTATCTTTCTGTGATACGTGAACAAGACACCCTTGCGATCGCGCGGGGACCCGACGATATTCGGGTGAGCGACCGATTTGGACGACGCGAGAACGCGGGTATCGCCATATCGGTGGGAATTCGGCGGACGACGCGGTCGCCGAATTCCCGGTCGCGGCTGCCGCGATTCGCCCTCCCTGCACCCGATTCCATGGAGATCCCCTGTGAAACGGAGCCTTCTCGCCACCGCGGTCCTCGCCGCCGCGGCACCGCCCTCGCCACGCCCGGCGCCGCGGGCGCCGACGTCGCCCCCGAGCTGCTCGCCGCCATGGAGCGCGACCTCGGCCTGAGCGCGGACGCCGCCCTCGAGCGCCTGGCCGCCGAGGCCGACGCCGCCCAGTCCGAACGCCGCCTGGCCGCCGCCCTGCCGGACACCTTCGGCGGCGCGTGGTTCGACGCGAGCCGCAACGTCCTGGTCGTCGGCGTCACCGACGCCGCGGCCGCCGACGCGGTCCGCGCGGACGGCGCGGTCCCGCAGGCCGTCGCGCACAGCGCCCGCACCCTGGACGCCACCGCGGCCAAGCTGAACGCCGCCGCGGCGCCCGACGGCGTCACCGGCTGGTACGTCGACGTGCGGCGCAACACCGTCGCGATCACCACCGCCCCCGGCACCGCCAAGGTGGCGGAGAAGTTCGCCGCGCGCGCCGGGGTCAGCGGCACCACCACCGTCGTGGAGTCCACCGAGTCCCCGCGCCCGCTGTACGACGTGCGCGGCGGCGACGCCTACTACCCGGGCAGCAGCCGGTGCTCGATCGGCTTCTCCGTGGTCGGCGGCTTCGTGACCGCGGGCCACTGCGGCCGGGTCGGCGTCACCACCAGCGGCTACAACCGGGTCGCGCAGGGCACCGTGCGCGGCTCGTCCTTCCCCGGTGACGACATGGGCTGGGTGCAGGTCAACTCGTCCTGGGTCCCGCGCGGCGTCGTGAACCGCTACAACGGCGGCACCGTGCCGGTGTACGGCTCGTCGGAGGCCCCGGTCGGCGCGTCGATCTGCCGCTCCGGCTCCACCACGGGCTGGCACTGCGGCTCCATCCAGGCCAAGAACCAGACCGTCAACTACTCGCAGGGCTCGGTCTACGGCCTGACCCGCACCAACGTGTGCGCGGAGCCGGGCGACTCCGGCGGCTCGTGGCTGTCGGGCAACCAGGCCCAGGGCGTGACCTCCGGCGGGTCGGGCAACTGCTCGTGGGGCGGCACGACCTACTTCCAGCCGGTGAACGAGATCCTCGGCCGGTACGGCTTGCGGTTGGTCACCGGCTAGCGCCGGTGCGGGTGCGGGGTGCCGTGGTCCAGCGGCGCCCCGCACCGCCGTGCTCAGGGCTGCTCGTCGCGGTGGCTGAGCAGGATCTCCCCGCGCAGGGCGATCTCCATGGTGAGGCGCTGGGCGGGGTCCTCGAGCTGTTCGCCGAGCAGCTCCTCCAGCTGGTGCATCCGGTACCGGACGGTCTGCGGGTGCACGGCGAGGCGGGTGGCGATCTCGTTGACGCCGCCGCGGGTCTCCAGCCAGGCCAGCAGGGTCGCGGTCAGCCGCTCGCGCTGCTTGGCGGTGAGGTCGTCGAACGGGGCCAGGGTCTGGCGGACGATCTGGGTCAGCAGGTACTCGTCGGCGAGCAGGACGAGCGCGGGCAGGTGGTCCGCGCAGTGCAGCACCGGGTCCGCGGGCAGCGCCCGCGCCGCGCCAGGGCCAGCGCGCGGCGGGCGATGCCCAGCGAGTAGCTCGCGCGCTCGGGCGGGACCGGCGGGCCGACGGCCACGCGGCGCCCGCGCAGCGCGGCGGCCAGCGCGTCGGTCCACTCCGCGGCCAGCAGGCACGGCTGGTTGCTTTCCAGGTCGGCCAACGCTTCCGGGCCCAGCAGGGCCGGTGCGTCGGACGGCTCGACGGCGACGGCGACGACCCGCCCGGGCACCGGCCAGTCCGCCGTCTCGGCCAGGTCCCGCACCGCGTGCGGGGACACCGGCGGGTCGGCGAGCAGCATCTTGAGGAGCTGCTTGCGCCTGCGGTCGCGCGCGCCGGTCGCGTTGGACTGCGCGGCGGTGAAGCCCTCGATCGCGACCGCGCACAACTCGTCGACGTAGGCGAAGATCCGGTCGGCGAGCACGAGCATCGTCTCGGTCGGCACGCCCAGTTCGCCGCCCATGACGCGGAGCCGCCGCCACGCGGCCCGCGCGCCGACGCGGACGGCGGTCTGCAGCGCGTCCATCGTCCGGCCCTGGGTGAACTCGAGCCTGCCCGCCTCGCGGAAGGTGGCCTCCCACTGCGCCAGGTTCGGGTCCGCGCCGCTGCCGGGGTTCTCCAGGCAGTACATGATGGCCGCGCCCGCGTTGCGCACGACCACCATCGTCGGGTCGCGCTCCGGGTCCGGGTCGGGCCGGTAGGCGGGGACGGCGGCCTGCACCTCGGCGACGATCTCCTTGACCAGGTCCGCGCTGACCGCGCGCACCCGTTGGGCGAGCGCGGGCGGGAGGCTGGAGATCACCTGCCGCACCGTGCCGCGGGTGGGCGGCGGCGCCGTCCGCGGCCGGGGAGCCCGCTGACGCGGACCTGCCTGGGCACAGTCATTCCGCCACCCCGTTCTGACAAGTTCCGGCCCGCCGTTCCACCCCGCGATCGGCTGGTTTGCTCCGCCGACGATAATTTTGTTACCCACGGGTGTCAACGTGAAGTCGGGCGATCATCTCCGTACCTGCGGCGATGATCGCGACCCGTTGGGGTTGTCACCCGCGCGCAAACCCGGATGCGGGTTTTGTGCGTCGGTGACAAAGTTCGACCGCCCGGTTGCGTGGCGCATCAGCGCAGGTCAGCGCGTCCGAACGAGGTGATAAATCCGGCGGTGCGTATTGTGCGTTCTGGGCAATGAATTTATTCGCAATGCGCCCGGTCCAGTATTGCACGTTATCGTTACCCGCAGGTAGCTTCACGTCGGGGCGGCCGCGGTCGCGGCATTTCGCGAATGGAAGAGGACTGATGAGCACTCGTGGGAAATCGAGGCGCGCACTGGCCGCGGCCTCCGCGGTCGGGGTGGCCGGGCTGGTGGTGGGCGGCCTGATCGCGGCCGCCGGGTCCAGTGCCGCCGAGCCCATCAAGGTCGACAAGTCGCTGACCTTCACCTGCCCGTTCCCGCTGATCGGCGACCAGAAGCTCGCCGTGCGGATCCAGGCGACCGTGGACGCGCCCGCGACCGCGGGCGGCGAGATCGTCACCACCGACTTCAGCGCGACCGCCACCGTCCCGGCGACGGCGACCCAGGGCCTGGCCCTGGTGGGCGGGAAGACGATCGAGGGCAGCGCGGTCGCCAACATCACGCTGAAGAACGCGGACACCACGCTGCCGATCGAGCTGCCCGGCCTGACCATCCCGAAGACCCCGGTCCCCGCCAGCGGCCCCTTCGACACCGTCGCGAGTGGACCCGTGCCGACCGCCGTCCTCAAGGCGGGCCCGAGCAGCGTCGTCGTCGGCGACTTCGCCACCACGCTCACCCCGCGCCGCGACAACGGCGAGCCGACCGGCCTGGGCACGTTCACCTCGAACTGCAAGCTCGACCCCGGCCAGGACACCACGCTGCTGAGCTTCACCGTCGGCGAGCCGACCGGCACCACGGCCCCGACCACGACGGACCCGACGACCACCACCACGACGACGGCGCCGACCACGACGGACCCGACCACCACGAGTTCGTCCACAACGGACCCGACGACCACGACCGGGCCGACCACCACGACGTCGACCAGCACGACGTCCGAACCGCCGCCGGGCCAGGTGGTCAAGGTCGACAAGTCCGTCGGGTACAAGTGCGTCTTCCCGCTGATCGGCGAGCAACCGCTGAAGGTGCGCATCCGCGCCGACGTGGCCATCCCGCCCGCGGTGGGCGGCGACGTCGTCACCACGAACTTCTCCGCCACCGCGACCGTGAACGACGCGGCCACGCAGGGCCTCGCGCTCGTCGGCGCGAAGACCGTCGAGGGCACCGCGGACGCGCTCGTCATCGTGGACAACGCGGGGAACGTGTTCGACCTGCCCATCCCGGGGCTGACCGTCCCCAAGACGAACGTCCCCGCCAGCGGCTCGTTCGACACCTTCGCCTCCGGCACCGTCCCCACGCGGGCGGTCGACAAGGCGGGTGTCACCGTGATCACCCTCGGCGACTTCAGCACGACCCTGACCCCGCGCACCGCGACGGGCGAGGAGACCGGCCTGAAGACCTTCACCGCGAACTGCAAGCTCGACGCGGGGCAGGACCTGGTGCTGGTGCGCTTCGAGCTGGGCGGCACGCCGCCGACCACCACGACCACGAAGCCCACCACGACCACCACGACGACGACCACGACCCAGCCGACCACCACCACGACGAAGCCGACCACGACGACGACCCAGCCGACCACCACGACCACCAAGCCGACCACGACGACGACCCAGCCGACCACGTCGACGACCCAGCCGACGACGTCGACCAGCACGACCACCGCCACGACGCAGCCGACGAGCACCACGACGGGCTCGACGACCACCACCGCGCCCACCGGGACCACGAGCGACACCACGTCGGTGACCTGGCCGCCGACCGAGCCGCCGACGGACTCGACCGAGCCGCCCGTCGGCTACCCGACCCCGCCGCCCGCCGGTGGTGGCGGCGGCCTGGCCGAGACCGGTGTGTCGGTGCTGGTGCCGCTCGGCGTCGGCGGGCTGCTGGTCGCCGGTGGCGTCGCCCTCCTGCTCGCGCAGCGCAGGCGCGCGGCCCGGCGCTGACGCGGTGAGCGGGCGCGCCCCGGCCCGGGCGCGCCCGCTTAGTCAAATCCGCGGAAGCCATTTCCCCGGATTTGTCATGGATACACGAATTTAATGCAGGCATAAAGTGGTAGCGTTTATTCCCAAACCCCGTCTGCCACATTTTCCCGGTCGGTGCCGTCCGCGCCGCTCCACGGAGGTCCACAGTGTTGACCACGACCACCCGCCGGTTCGCCGCCGCGTGCGCCGCCCTGGCCGCGGCGCTCGCCGCGACGCTGGCCGCCGCGCCCGCGGGCCACGCGCAGTCGGCCCCGGCCCCGCGCGACGACTCGTTCTACGTGCCGCCGTCGCCGCTGCCCGAGGGCAAGCCCGGCGACGTCATCCGCAGCCGCGCGTCCACCGCGCTCGCCGTCGCCGACCGGGGTGTGAAGGCCTGGCAGGTCATGTACCGCTCGACCAACGCGCTCGGCCAGCCGATCCCGGTGGTCGGCACGGTCCTGGTGCCCAGGGGCGCCGACCCGAAGACCGCGCCCGTGGTCAGCTTCGCCGCGGGCACGCACGGCGGCAGCTTCCGGTGCCGCGTGTCGTACATGTCCGAGATCGGCGCGTTCTACGAGCAGTCCGCGGTCAACGACATGCTCGCCCAGGGCTGGATCGTGGCGATGACCGACTACGAGGGCTACCACCCCACGCCCAAGACCACCTACATCACCGGCCGCTCCGAGGGCGCCGCGGTGATCGACATGGTGCGCGCGACCCAGCGGCTGCCCGAGGTGGCCGCGACCGCGTCGAAGGTGATGTTCCGCGGCTACTCCCAGGGCGGCGGCGCGTCGCTGTGGGCGGGCGAGCTGGCCAAGACCTACGCGCCCGAGCTGAACGTCGTCGGGCTCGTCGCGGGCGGTGTGCCCGCCGACCTCATCCAGGTGACCTTGTTCCTGGAGGGCAAATTCGGCTTCGGGTTCCTCCTCTACGCGCTGCACGGCCTCGACAACGCCTATCCGGAGCTGGACCTCGAGAAGTACCTGAACCAGACCGGCGTGCAGGCGATGACCGCGATGAATTCCGGTGATTGCACGCTCGAACTGCTGGTCAAGTACCAGGGCAAGCGGCTCAACGAGTACATGACCACCAGCCCCGTCCTGACCCCGGAGTGGCAGGCCAGGGTGGGCGAGAACAAGCTGGGCAAGGGCATGATCGACGTCCCGGTGTTCCAGTACCACGGCACCCTGGACAACGTCGTCGATTTCCGGCAGGCCAAGCAGCTGAGCACCGATTATTGCGCCAAGGGCGTGAAGCTGACCTGGAAGGAAATCGCGAAGGACCACATCGCCGCGATTTACCACGGCAACGCCGACGCGCTCGCCTTCATGAAGGACCGGTTCGCGGGCGTCCCGGCCACCACCACCTGCGCCTGAGCTGCGCACGCCCCGAGCCCGCCGCCGGACCCCGGCGGCGGGCTCGTCGCGTCAGCGGACCAGTTGTTTCCCCGGTGCTAACCCGGCGGTCGCCGAGCCCGCCCCGACCTGGGCGGGAGCGCCAAATTGCTCACCCCGCCACAAGAGTCGCACCACCGATCGTGGCGGCGCGCCGATATTCGGCGACCTTGCTTGACGGTGCCGCTGAGCCGGTTCTAACTTCGGCCGACAGCCTGGGCGGAAAAGCGGTCGGAGGAATGGCGTGTCAATAGCCGGGAAAACGGTGTTGGTCACCGGTGCGGGCGCCGGAATCGGTGCGGCGCTGGCGACCGCCGCGGCCGGGGCGGGCGCCGCCGCGGTGGTCGCGGTCGACATCGACGGACCCGCCGCCGAGTCCACCGCCGCCGCCGTCCGCGCCGCGGGCGTGCCCGCGACCGCCGTCCCGGTCGACGTCACCGACGCCGCCCGCGTCCGCGCGCTGGTCGCCGACGTCCGCGCCGAGCACGGCCCGATCGGCGTGGTCTTCTCCAACGCGGGCGTGGCCACCGGGCTCGGCCTGCACGCCCCGGCGTCGCTGTGGGAGAAGGCGTGGGCGGTCAACGTCCACGCGCACGTCCACCTCGCCCAGGCCGTCCTGCCCGCGATGGTCCGCGACGGCGGCGGCCACTTCATGATCACCGCGTCCGCCGCGGGCCTGCTGAACCTGCCCGGCGACGCGCCGTACGCGGTCAGCAAGGCGGCGGCGGTCGGCCTGGCCGAGTGGCTGGCCCGCGCCTACGGCCACCGGGGCGTCCGGGTGAGCGCGCTGTGCCCCTGGGGGTGCGCACCGGGCTGCTCATGCCCGCCGTGGAGGCCAACCACCCGGCCGGGCTCGCCGTCGCCGAGCTGGGGGAGATCCTCGAGCCCGCCGAGGTCGCCGCCACCGCCGTCGCGGCCGTCGCCGACGGCCGCTTCCTCGTGCTCCCGCACCCCGAGGTCGGCGAGCTGTACGCCAAGAAGGCCGCCGACCCCGACGCCTGGGTCGCGAGCTCACGATGACCAACGGAGGTCCCATGTCGACGCGCGACGAGCGGCCCGAGTACGTGCTCGGGATCGGCCCGGCGGGGCAGAGCTGCGCCGGGCTGTGCGCCGCGGTCGCCGCCGTGGGCGGGCTGGGCGTGCTCGACCTCGGCGCGGGCGGGCGGCGGGCGCGCTCCGCGCTGGCGAAGACCGCGCGCGCGGCCCGGTCGGCCGACCGCCGCTTCGGCCTGCGCGTGCCCGAGGGCTGCGCGCTGTCGTTCGCCGAGGTGGCCGAGATCCTGGGCGCCGCCGCCGAGCGGGTCGACGTCGTGGTGCTCGGCTGGGACTCGCCGTGGCGGGTCTCCGACGTGCCCGACCGGTACTTCGTGCTCGTCGAGGTCGCCTCGCCCGCCGACGCCAGGGCCGCCGCGGAGCAGGGCGCGGACGGCGTGCTGGCCCGCGGCGCCGAGTCCGGCGGCCGCGTGTCGGAGACCGGTGCTTTCGTGCTCCTGCAACAGGTCCTCGACGCCACACCGCTGCCGGTGTGGCTGGCGGGCGGGATCGGCCCGGACACCGCGGCCGCCGCGGTCGTCGGCGGCGCGGCGGGCGTCGTCCTCGACACCCAGCTCGCGCTGCTCGCCGAGACCGACATCCCGGTCGACCTCGCGGCCGCCATCGCCGCGAGCGACGGCACCGACAGCACCGTCGTCGACGGGCGGCGCGTGCTGCCCGGGGCGCGCCGGTCGGCCAGGACGCCTTCCTCGCCACCGAGTTCCGCCGCCGCTTCGGCACGGTCGCGCGCGCGGTGCGCGGCGTGCTGACCGCCATCGGCGGCGCGGTCCACGCGACCCGCCCGCCCGTGCTCGGCCCCGGCTCGAAGCTCGCCGCCGCGCTCGGCACCCGGTACCCGATCGCGCAGGGCCCGATGACGCGGGTCAGCGACACCGCCGAGTTCGCCGACGCGGTCGCCGACGGCGGCGCGCTGCCGTTCCTCGCGCTGGCGCTGAACTCCGGCGAGCGCACCCGCGAGATGCTGACCGCCACCGGCGCGCTGCTCGGCGACCGCCCGTGGGGCGCGGGCCTGCTCGGGTTCGCGCCGCCGGAGCTGCGCGCCGCGCAGGTCGAGGCCGTGCTGGCCGCGCGCCCGCCGGTCGCGCTGATCGCGGGCGGACGCCCCGACCAGGCCGCGGTGCTGGAGGCCGGGGGCATCAGCACGTTCCTGCACGTGCCGTCGCCCGGGCTGCTGCGCCAGTTCTTGGACCAGGGCGCGCGCAAGTTCGTCTTCGAGGGCAGCGAGTGCGGCGGGCACGTCGGCCCGCGCACGTCGTTCGCGCTGTGGCAGGCGCAGCTCGACGTGCTGCGCGAGTCCCCGCACGCCGCCGAGGTGCAGGTGCTGTTCGCGGGCGGCGTGCACGACGCCCGTTCGGCGGCGATGGTCGCCGCGCTCGCGGGTCCGCTGGCCGACCGCGGCGCCGCGGTCGGCGTGCTGATGGGCACCGCGTACCTGTTCACGGAGGAGGCCGTCAGCCGCGGCGCCATCACCGGGACGTTCCAGCGCCAGGTCGTCGACGCCGACGGCACCGAGCTGCTGCACACCGCGCCCGGGCACGCCGTGCGGTGCGTCGCCAGCCCGTTCACCGGGTTCTTCGCCGAGACCGCCGCCCGGCTCAAGGCCGAGGGCGTGCCCGAGCGGACCGCGTGGGCCGAGCTGGAGGACCTCAACGTCGGCAGGCTCCGCGTGGCGAGCAAGGGTTTGCGCCGCGACGGCGACGCACTGGTCGAAGTGGACGCCGACGGCCAGCTCGCCGACGGCATGTTCATGGCCGGGCAGGTCGCCGCGCTGCGCTCCTCGGTGACCACGGTCGCCGACCTGCACCGGACGGTGTCGGCGGGCGCGGGGGAGCACCTGGCGGAGCGGGCGGCGCGGCTGCGCGAGGACCTGCCCCGCACCCGGCCGCCGCGGCCGGAGCAGGAGCCCGCGGACATCGCCGTCGTCGGCATGGCGTGCGTGTACCCGGGAGCGCCGGACCTGGCGGCCTTCTGGGGCAACATCGTCGGCAACCGCGACAGCGTCACCGAGGTCCCGCCGACCCGGTGGGACCCGTCCGTCTACTTCGGCGACGGCGAGGGCAAGACCCGGTCCAAGTGGGGTGGGTTCCTCGACGCCGTCCCGTTCGACCCGCTGCGCTACGGCATCCCGCCCGCCGCGCTCGGCTCGATCGAGCCGGTGCAGCTCCTCGCGCTGGAGATCGCCCAGCGCGCCCTGGAGGACGCGGGGTACGGCGACGGCGGCTTCGACCGCGAGCGCGCGGGCGTCATCTTCGGCGCGGAGGCGGGCAGCGACCTGGCCACGGCCGAGAACCTGCGCATGGTCCTGCCGTCGTACGTCGAGTCGGTGCCCGACGAGGTGATGGCGCAGCTCCCGGGGCTCACCGAGGACAGCTTCCCCGGGCGGCTGGCGAACGTCATCTCCGGCCGGGTCGCCAACCGGCTCGACCTGGGCGCGGCCAACTACGTCGTCGACGCCGCGTGCGGCTCGTCGCTGGCCGCGGTCGACGCCGCCTGCAAGGAGCTGGAGACCGGCAGCGCGGACCTGATGCTCGCGGGCGGCGCGGACCTGCACAACGCGATCGACGACTTCCTGCTGTTCACCTCCGTCGGCGCGCTGTCGCCGACCGGGCGCTGCCGCACCTTCGACAGCACCGCCGACGGCATCGCGCTCGGCGAGGGCGTCGCGTGCGTCGTGCTCAAGCGCCTCGCCGACGCCGAGCACGACGGCGACCGGATCTACGCCGTCATCAAGGGCACCGGCGCGGGCAGCGACGGCAAGGCGCTCGGCCTGACCGCGCCGCGCAAGGAGGGCCAGCGCCGCGCCGTCGAGCGGGCGTACGCCAAGGCGGGCGTGTCCCCGGCGGAGATCGGCCTGGTCGAGGCGCACGGCACCGGCACCGTGGTGGGCGACCGCACCGAGCTGACCACCCTGACCGAGGTCTACACCGCCGCGGCGCGCGGCCCGGGTCGGTCGGGCTGGGGTCGGTGAAGTCGCAGATCGGCCACACCAAGTGCGCCGCCGGTCTCGCGGGCCTGATCAAGGCGGCGATGGCCGTGCACACCGGTGTCCGCCCGCCGACGCTGCACCTGTCCGCGCCTAACCCGGCGTGGGAGGCCGAGCGCAGCCCGTTCGCGTTCCGGTCGTCGGCCGCGCCGTGGCCGGGGAGCCGTCGGCGCGCGTCGCCGCGGTCAGCGCGTTCGGCTTCGGCGGCACCAACTTCCACGTCGTGCTGAGCGGGTACTCGCCCGCCCGGCGCGGTCTGGCGGCGTGGCCCGCGGAGCTGTTCGTGTTCCGGGGCCAGACCGACGAGGCCGCGTACGCCGCGATCCGCTCGCTGCTCGACCTGGCGGCGGGCTCGGCCCGCTGCGCGACCTCGCCCGCACCGCGTCGGTGCGCGCCGACCGCGACCCGGCCCCGGTGCGGGTCGCCGTCGTCGCCGCGGACGTCGCCGAGCTGACCGCCCTGCTGCGGCGGGCGCTGGCGGGGAGACCGACCCCGACGCGGGCCTGCACCGGGCGACCGGCGCCCCGGCCGGGAAGCTCGCGGTGCTGTTCCCCGGCCAGGGCAGCCAGCGCCCCGGCATGCTGGCGGACCTGTTCGTGGCGCTGCCGGAGCTGCTGCCGCCCGCCGACCCGGCGCTGCTGTCGACGCTGTTCCCGCCGGACGCCTTCACCCCCGACGCGACCCGCGCGGCCGCGGACCGCCTCCGCGACACCCGCATGGCCCAGCCCGCGCTGGGCGTCACCGGGCTGGCCGTCCACGACCTGCTGACCCGCCTCGAGGTCCACCCCGACATGTACGCCGGGCACAGCTACGGCGAACTCGTGGCGCTGGCCGCCGCGGGCGCCATCGACCCGGCCGACCTGCTCCCGCTCAGCGCCGCCCGCGCCGACGCCATCCTCTCCGCCGCGGGCGACGACCCCGGCGCGATGGCCGCGGTGACCGCGGACTACGCGCGGGTGCAGGACATCCTGTCGAGCGCGATGCTGTCGGGCCGGGTGGTCGTGGCCAACCACAACGCCCCGTCCCAGGTCGTGGTGTCCGGCCCGACCGCCCTGCTCGCCGAGGCCGTGGTCGCCCTGCGCGCCGCGGGCTGACCGCCCGCGAACTCCCGGTCGCCTGCGCCTTCCACAGCCCCGTCGTGGCGGGCGCGGCGGAGGTCTTCGCCGACGAGCTGGCCGTCCGCCGCATCGACCCGCCGCGCACCCCGGTGTGGGCCAACCGCACCGCGCGCCCGTACGTGTCCGATGTGGATGGCATCAGGGCGGAGCTGGCGGCGCAGGTCGCGTCCCCGGTCCTGTTCGCCACCCAGGTCGAGAACATGTACGCCGACGGCGCCCGCGTGTTCTTCGAGGCGGGCCCCGGCCGCGTCCTGTCCAACCTGGTCCGCGCCACCCTCGGCGACCGCCCCCACACGGTCGTCACCTGCGAGCCGTCCCGGCACGCGGGGCTGCCCGGCATCCTGCACGCCCTCGCCGCCCTGTCGGTCGCGGGAGTGGACCTCCGCACCGGCTGGCTGACCGCGGGCCGCGCCGACGAGGCCCGGGTCGCCGCGACCCCCGGCTGGACCATCGACGGCCACCTCGTCCGCACCGCCGACGGCACCCCGTCGGCCTGACCCCCGCGCGCCGCGTCCAGGCGTTCACCGCCCCGGCCACCGCCGCCGTCGCCGCTCCCGTCGACCGCGACACGATGGTCGCCGACTTCATCCGCTCCACCCGCGAACTCGTCGCCGCCCAACGCGACGTCCTCCTGGGCTACCTCGGCGCCCCGCCACCCCACCCCACCGTCCCCGCGGCGGTGACGGCCCCGACCGAGCTCCCGGTCACCGCCGCGGCCCCCGTCCAGCCCACCTCCGCCCCCACCTCGGCCCTGGACACCATCACCGCGGTGATCGCCGAACGCACCGGGTACCCCGCGGAGATGGTCGAACCGGGCCTGGACCTCGAAGCGGACCTGAGCATCGACTCGATCAAGCGCACGGAGATCGTCGGCGAACTGGTGTCCCGCCTGGGTTCGCCGGTCCCGGTGGACGACTTGGTCCGCGCCAGGACGGCCGACGAACTCGCCTGCCTGCTCGGCGCCTCCGGTTCCCCCGCGCCCGCCTCGGCCGATGTGGCAGGCGTCGTCACGGCGGTGATCGCCGAGCGGACCGGCTACCCCGCGGAGATGGTGGAGCCGGGTCTGGACCTCGAAGCCGATCTGAGCATCGACTCGATCAAGCGCACGGAGATCGTCGGCGAGCTGGTGGCCCTGTTGGGGAGCCAGGTGCCGGTGGACGACCTGGTCCGGGCGAGGACGGCCGAGGAACTGGCGGGCCTGTTGGGTGGCCTGCCCGCTGAGCCGTCCGCAGTGGACAGTTCGGCCGTGATCGCGGTCATCGCCGACCGCACGGGTTACCCGGTGGAGATGATCGAGCCGGGGCTCGACCTGGAAGCCGATCTGAGCATCGACTCGATCAAGCGCACCGAGATCGTCGGTGAGCTGGTGGCCCGGCTCGGCAGCTCGGTGTCGGTGGACACCCTGGTCCGGGCCAGGACCGCGGACGAGCTGACCGCACTGCTCGGCGGTGAGACGACCCCCGGGCCTGCCGAGGCGGAGCCCGTGGCGAAGTCCTCCGACGGGGTCGTGCCGACCCGGCAGGTGCTCGTCCCCGTCCCCGCGCCCGACGAGCCGACCGACGACCCCGGGGCGCTCTTCGGCGCGACCATCCTCGTCTTCGGGGGCACCTCCTCCGCGGCCGACGCCCTGGCCGACCGGCTGTCGGCGCACGGGGCGCTGGCCGTGCCGGTGCCGTCGGCGGGGGAGTTGCCGGAGTGGGTGGAGCGGGTCGACGGGCTGGTGTGCCTGCCCGGGGACGGGCCGCTCCTGCCCGGCGGCTTCGCGTTCATCAAGTCCGTGCTGGCCCGCAGGCCGCGGTGGCTCATCGCGATCGACGAGCCCGCCAAGGCACTCGGGCTGGCCGGGTTCATGCGGACCGTGCGGCGCGAGCACCCCGAGACCGTCGCGCGGCTGGTCGAGCTGGCCGACGTCCCCCGGGACGACGAGGCGCTGGTCGACATCGCGGTCGACGAGCTGCGCACCCCGGCGCCGAACCCGTCGTGAGCCGGGGCACCGAGCGGCGGGCCTACGCGCTGCGCGAAGCGCCCTCACCGCGACGGCCGACCTCGGGCTCGGCGCCGACAGCGTCGTGCTGCTCATCGGCGGCGCGCGGGGATCACCGCGCGGGTCGCCGCGGCGCTGGCCGCCGCCGGGGGACCGTCGAGGTCGCCGGGCGGACCGGGCCGCCGAGCGAGCCCGAGGACGCCGAGAGCGCCGCGGCGCGCGACCTCGTCGCCCTGCGCGGCGTGCTCGCCCGGCGCGGCGGGACGCCCGCCGACGTGGACCGGGCGGCGCGGGCCGTGCTCGCCCGCCGCGAGGTCGCGGCGACGCTGGCCGAGCTGCGGGCCGCGGGCGCGACCGCGGTGCACCGCAAGGTCGACGTCGCCGACCCGCACGCCGTGCGGCGGCTGGTCAAGCAGGTGCACGCCGAACGCGGGCGCATCGACGGGATCGTCTTCGCCGCCGGGGTCATCGAGGACCGGCTGATCGCGGACAAGGACCCCGAGTCGTTCCGGCGGGTCTACAGCACCAAGGTCGACGGGATGGCCGCGCTGCTCGGCGGGCTCGACGACGCCGCCATCGCCCCCGCTTCGTCGTCGCGTTCGGCAGCATCGCCGCCGTGCTCGGCAACCGCGGGCAAGCCGACTACGCCGCCGCGAACTCCGCGCTCGACACCATGGCCGCGACGTGGGCCCAGCGCACCGGCAACCGCGCCCTGACCGTCCACTGGGGACCATGGGCGCCCAGCGCGGGCGGCATGGTCACCCCGGAGCTGAGCCGAAGCTACGCCGAGCGCGGCATCGAGCTGATCGACCCCGACGCGGGCGTCGCCGCGCTGCTGGCCGAACTCGCGGGCGGCGACAGCGCCTCGGTGCTCTACGCGGGCGGGGGTGGTGACCGTGGACGTGCTGCGGCTGGCCGCCGCCACCCCGACGCCCTGCTCGAGCGCCTCGACGCCGCCGAGCCCCGGCGCGCCGCCACCGGCACCGGGCCGACCCGCATCGCCATCGCCAACCCCACCGACGAGCGGATCGCGCTCGCCCGCCGCGTGGTCGCCGGGCGCAAGCCGTGGCGCGGCAGGCGCGACCTGTGGTTCGCGCCCGACCCCACCCCCGGCCGGTCGCGTTCCTGTTCCCCGGCCTGGAAGCCGACTTCGCGCCCAACGTCGACGACGTCGCCGCCTGGCTCGGGCAGGCCAAGCCCGACCTCGACACCAGCACCCTCGGCAGGCACGGCGCCGCGGTCATCAACGTCGGCAGGCTCCTCGACGCCGCCCTCCGCAGGCTCGGCATCACCCCGGTCGCGGTCGCGGGCCACAGCGTGGGGAGTGGACGGCGATGATCACCGGCGGGCTGTTCGCCGCCGCCGACTTCGAGGCGATGCTCGCCCGCACCGACCTCGACGCGCTGCGCGTGCCCGGGGTCGAGTTCGCCGTGCTCGGCTGCCCGGTCGAGCGGGCCCGGGAGGCCATCGCGCCGTTCCCCGAGCTGGTCGTCTCGCACGAGAACTCCACGAACCAGACCGTCGTGTGCGGGCCGTCCGAGCCGGTCGCCGACGTCGTCGCGCTGCTGCGCGCGAAGAACGTCATCTGCCAGGTGATGCCGTTCCGGTCCGGCTTCCACACCCCGATGCTCGCCCCGTACCTCGACCAGTTCCGCCGCGACGGCGTCCCCAGTCTGCCGCTGCACCCGCCGACCGTGCCGGTCTGGTCGGCCACCACCGCGCGCCCGTTCCCCGGCGATCCGGCCGCCACCCGCGAGCTGTGCGTCCGCCACCTGCTCGAGCCCGTCCGGTTCCGCCAGCTCGTGACCGCGCTGCGCGCCACCGGCATCCGGTCGTTCGTGCAGATGGGTTCCGGCCAGCTCGCGTCGCTGGTGTCGGACACCCTGCGCGGCGCCGACCACCTCGCCGTCGCCGCCAACAGCGACCGCGGCCCCGGCATGGAGCAGCTCCGCCGCGCCGCCGCCGCGCTGTGGGTGGAGGGCGCCGAGCCCGACTTCACCGCCTTCGACCCGCCGGTCACGACCACCGCGCCCGAGCCCGCCGACCCGGAACTGCCCGCAGCGCTGGCCGACTTCCCCTGCTGATGCGGGAGATCGAGGAAGCCGTCGCCGCCGTCGCCGCCGCGGCAACCCGCGCCGCACCACGCTGAGCGTGTCCACGAAGGACATGCCGTGGCTGGTGGACCACTGCCTGATCCGCCAGCGCCCCGGCTGGCGCGACGAGACCGACCTGCGCCCCGTCGTGCCCGCCACGACGATCCTGCACCACATGGTCGAGGCCGCCGTGCGCCCCGGCACGGTCGCGATCGGCGTCGACGACCTGCGCCTGCACCGCTGGCTGGTCGCCGCCCCCGCGGTCGAGGTCCGCGTGGAGACCCGCGCGGTCGGCCCGGACCGCGTCGCCGTGCGGCTCGGCGACCACGCCGAGGGCACCGTCCTGCTCGCCCCCGCATACCCGGCGGCCCCCGAGCCGTGGACGCCCAGCGCCGACGAGCAGCCCCCGCGATCACCGCCGAGCGCCTCTACTTCGAGCGGTGGATGTTCCACGGCCCCACCTTCCGCGGCATCAGCCGCACCCTCGGCGTCGGCGCGCGCTCGGCCCGCGCGGAGATCACCGTCCCGACCGCGCCCGGCTCGCTGCTGGACAACACCGGCCAGGTCATCGGGCTGTGGCTGGCCGAGCTGCACCCGCACCAGACCATCGCGTTCCCCTCGGTGATCCGCCGGGTCCGCTTCCACGCCCCCGAGCCGCGCCCCGGTTCCACCGTCACCGCCGACCTGCGGATCACCGCGGTGGACGCGCGCTCGCTCGCCGCCGACGCCCAGGTCGCCGTCGACGGGCGGGTCGTGCTCACCGTCACCGGCTGGACCGACGTGCGCTTCGACAGCGACCCGCAGACCAGCGCCGTCTACCGCTTCCCCGAGACCTCCACGCTCTCCAGCCGCCGCGAGGCGGGCTGGTGGCTCGCCGTCGACCGGTGGTCGCTGGCCTCCCGCGAGTTCTACCTGCGCAAGTACCTCTCCGCCGCCGAGCGCGCCGAGTACGACGCGCGCCCGCCGCGCGAGCGCAGGGACTGGCTCGTCGGCCGCATCGCCGCCAAGGACGCCGTGCGCGACGAGCTGTGGGAGCGCGGGTTCGGCCCGCTGTTCCCCGCCGAGGTCCGGGTCCGCGACGGCGCCGACGGCCTGCTCGCCGTCGACGGCGTCGACGGGCTCGTCATGCCGCCGCTGCACGTCGCGGTGGCGGCGCGGGCGGCGTCGCCGCCGCCCTCGTCACCGACGCCACCGCCCGTCCCGCGGTGGCCGTGGCGCCGGTCGGCCCCGACGGCCGCGCCGCCGCCCAGGCCCGCGCCGCCGCGGCGGTCGGGTCGCCGGGCGGCACCGAAGTGGTCCCGGTCGACGGACCGGACCGGCACGAGTACGCCGTCGCCTGGACGCGGGCGCGGCACACGCAGAGGGAGACCGCACCGTGAGCATCATCGAGCCCGTGAGCCAGCCGCTGACCAGGGAACTGGTCCTGGACGACCTGCGCGGCATGCTCGCCTTGGTCCTCGACCAGTACGGCGCGGACGTCGTCGAGCTGGCCGAGATCAGCGAGGACACGCTGTTCCACGACGACCTCGGCCTGGAGAGCATCGACCTGGTCGCGGTCGGCGCCCTGCTGGCCGAGCGCTACGGCGAGCACGTCAACCTCGCCGCGCACCTCGCCGAGTTCGACCTGGACGAGGTCATCGGCATGCGCATCGGCCTGCTGGTCGACTTCGTGCTGGCCAGGACGGGGCACTGACCCGTGGCGATGCTGGAGGTCAACGGCGTCCGCACCCACTACCAGCTCGTCCCGGCCCGCGACCCCGGGCCGGGCGAGCCGCCGGTCGTGGTGTTCGTGCACGGCCTGGGGTACGACAGCCTGGCCAGCTTCTACCTGACCCTGTGCCCGCCGGTCGCCGCCGCGGGCATGACCGCCCTGGCCTACGACCTGCGCGCGCACGGCCGCACCGACCGCCCCGCCACCGGGTACCGGCTGTCCGACTTCGTCGACGACCTCGGGGCGCTCCTCGACGGCGTCGGCGTGCGCGGCCCGGTGCACCTGGTGGGCAACAGCTTCGGCGGGACGCTGGCGTTCAGCTTCGCCGCGCGGCACCCGAACCGGGTCGCGGGCATCGTCTCGATCGAGGCCGAGCCCGCGACCGAGCTGTGGGCCGAGAAGATGGGCCGCACCCTCGGCACCGTCGTCGACGGCATCGCGCAGGAGGAGTACCTGGCGTGGGTCGCCGAAACCTTCGGCGCCCACCACGCGCGGCTCGCCAAGGCCGCGCACGCCCTCATCCGGGCGACGTCCATCGTGGAGGACGTGCCGAGCGGGCCGCTGCTGACGCCCGCCGAACTGGCCCGCGTCACCTGCCCGGTGCTGTCGATCCTCGGCGACGGCGGGTTCCAGAGCGACGACCCGCACGCCGTCGAGCGGCTGCTGCCCAACTGCCGCACCGAGATCATCGAGGGGCAGGGCCACTCGGTGCTGGTCGAGCGGCACCGGACCGTGCGGACCATGGTGGTGGACTTCGTCGAGTCGCTGGCGGCGCGGGCGGCGGCGTGAGGGTCCTGGTCGTCGTCCCGCCGTTCGCGGGCCACGTCAACCCGGTGGTCGGGGTGGCCGCCGAGCTGGCCGCGCGCGGCCACCGGGTCGCCTGGGCGGGGGACCCGGACCTGCTGGGCAAGCTCCTGCCCGCCGGGGCGACCGTGCACCCGTGCGCGGGCCCGGTCCTGGCCCGGCCCCCGGAGCTGCGCGGGTTCGCCGCGCTGAAGCACCTGTGGGACGACGTCCTCGTCCCGCTCACCGCGGCGATGGCCCCCGGCGTCGAGGCCGCGGTCGACGCCGAGCGGCCCGACGTCGTGCTCGCCGACCAGCAGGCGTTCGCGGGCGCGTTCGCCGCCCAGCGGCGCGGCATCCCGTGGGCGACCTCGGCGACGACGTCCGCGGAACTGGTCGACCCGCTCGCCGGGCTGCCCGCGGTGGCCGCCCGGATCACCGACCAGCTCGCGGACCTGCGCGCCCGGCACGGCGACCCGGCCGACACCGCCGACCCGCGCTTCTCCCCGCACCTGGTCATCGCCTTCACCTCGCAGGCGCTCGCGGGCGAGGTCCCGGGCGTGCGGTTCGTCGGACCGGTCGCGCGGCCCCCGGAGCCCCACGACTTCGACTTCAGCAGGCTCGACCCGGAGCGGCCGCTGGTCTACGTCTCCTCGGCACCGTCAACGACGACGCGGGCGCCCGCTTCCTCGGCGAGTGCGCGGCGGCCCTCGCCGAGCGGCCCCGGCTGCAGGGCGTCATCGTCGACCCCACCGGCGCCGTCCGCGCCCCGCACGTCATCACCGCGCCCCGCCTCCCGCAGCCCGAGCTGCTCGACCGCGCCGCCGCGGTCGTCTGCCACGCGGGCCACAACACCGTGTGCGAGTCCCTCGCCCGCGGCGTCCCGCTCGTCGTCGCCCCCATCCGCGACGACCAGCCGGTGATCGCCGAGCAGGTCGTCACCGCCGGGGCCGGGGTGCGGCTGCGCTTCGCCCACGCCACCGCACGGCACGTCGGCGCCGCGCTCGACACCGTGCTCACCGGACCCGCCCACCGCGCCGCCGCGCACCGCGTCCGCGACTCGTTCACCCGCGCGGGCGGCGCCCCGGCGGCCGCCGACGCGCTGGAGTCCCTCCTGCTTTAGCACACGCTTTTGTCCGCTCACGCTGGTCGCGCGGACGAGGGTTGTGTGCCGCGGCAACAGTTTCCAACGACCATTGGCACGATCTTGACCCACCCCCGGCACGGGTGCTTGATTCGGTGGAACGGGTGGAGGGAGCTTCGTCATGGTCGACGATTGCGTGGTTTACGAGACCACTGTGGACCACCCGAGGTCCGCCCTCTGGGCGGTGCTCGGCGAACCCGCCCGCTACCCGCGGTTCTTCCGCGGGATCAGCGGCTGCGACAAACTGGCGCTCAGCCACTACGGCGCCCCGCCCGAGTACACCATGCGCGCCTGCCTCGGCCCCGGCGAGGTGCTCGACCACCGGCTGCGCACCGTGATCCGCCGCACCGACGACCAGCTCGTCCTCGCGGGCGTCCCGGACACCGGCGGCTGGGTGTCGATCAAGCTGATCGAGGTCGAGAAGGGCCGCACCCAGATCAAGGTCGTCTTCTTCAAGCCCATGCTGCGCCACCGGCTCGGCGTCACCTGGACCGAGTCGCAGATCAAGCGCTGGGCCCGCGACGGCATCCGCCGCGTGTGCGACCACCTCGCGGGCAACCCGGACAAGCTGCCCGAGCGCGACGGCGCGCGCGGCGGCCGGGTCACCGCGTTCAAGGTCCTCGCCCAGGCGGGCGTGTTCACCCCGAGCAGGCCCGACCGCACCGCGCGCCAGCTCCGCGCGCTCGCCAAGTGGGGCTCCACCATCGCGGGCGGCTACGGCGCCGCGGCGGCCCGCTCGGCCAAGCGGGCCGCGGTGGAGGACGAGACCGGCGTGCTCACCTTCAAGGCCGTCGACGACAGCAGCACCCGGCTCGCCCGCGGCCTGATGGAACTCGGCGTGCGTCCCCGCGACAAGGTCGGCGTCCTCGCCCGCAACCACCCGAACCTGGTCCGCGCGCTGGCCGCGTGCGCCAAGATCGGCGTCGACACGGTGCTGCTCAACACCGGCCTCGCGGGCGCACAGATCGTCGACCTGCTCCGCGCGCACCGGGTCACCACGCTCATCGCCGACGACGAGTTCGGCCCGCTGCTCGAGCACGTCCCCACCGACGTCACCCTCATCGGCACCGGCCCGCACGCCGACGACTGGGACGCGACCCTCGCCGCGCTCGCCTCCGGCCAGCCGGTCGACCCGCTGCCCGCGCCGCGCAGGCCGGGCAGGCTCGTCGTGCTCACCTCCGGCACCAGCGGCATGCCCAAGGGCGCGCGCAGGCCGACCCCGGCCTCCTCGACGCCGCGATGGTCCTCGCCGGGATCCCGTTGCGCGCCAACGAGCGCATCTTCGTCGCCGCCCCGATCTTCCACAGCTGGGGCCTGACCGCGTTGCAGATCGGCATGCCGCTGCGCGCGACCACGGTGCTGCGCAGGCGTTTCGACGCCGAGGAGACGCTGGCCGCCATCGAGAAGCACGAGTGCACCGCGCTGTTCGCCGTGCCGATCATGCTGCAGCGCATCCTCGCCCTGCCCGAGCGCGTCCGGAACCGCTACGACACCTCCAGCCTCCGCATCGTCGCCAGCAGCGGCTCGGCGCTGCCGCGCTCCCTGGTCACCGGGTTCATGGACGCCTTCGGCGACGTGCTCTACAACTTCTACGGCTCCACCGAGGTCTCCGCCGCCACCATCGCGACCCCGCACGACCTGCGCGCCGCCCCGACCACCGCGGGCAAGCCGCCGCCGGGCACGCGCATCGCCCTGCTCGACCGCGAGGGCGAGCAGGTCCCGCCCGGCGAGGTCGGCCGCATCTTCGTCGGCAACGACATGCTCTTCGACGGCTACCTCGACGGCGCCGAGCGCGAGGTCCGCCGCGGCCTCATGGACACCGGCGACCGCGGCTACCTCGACGCCGACGGCAGGCTGCACATCTCCGGCCGCGACGACGAGATGATCGTCTCCGGCGGCGAGAACGTCTTCCCGCGCCCGGTCGAGGAAGTCCTCACCGACCTGCCCCAGATCGACGAGGCGGCCGTCGTCGGCGTCCCGGACGCCGAGTACGGCCAGCGCCTCGCCGCCTACATCGTCGTCCGCGAGGGCTGGCGCCTCGACGAGGACAGCGTCCGCGCCTACGTCCACCAGCGCCTGGCCCGCTTCTCGGTCCCCCGCGACGTCGTCTTCGTCGACGAACTGCCGAGGAACCAGACCGGAAAGGTGCTCAAGCGCCTGCTCGTGGAAGGCGATGTCGTCGAACCGGCGGCCCTGCCGAACGTCGGCTGACCTATTGCCCCTGAATCGCGGGACCGATTTTTGTGCGTCTGGTGACAAAATCCGGTCCCGCGATTCTTGCTGCCCGCGAAATCCCGGCCGGAGCGCTCCATCGCGGCTGGTGGCAGGCCCGGCGCGGCACAAAGCCGATCAGTGAAATGTGCCGCTGGTGACAAACGAAAGCCCGATTCGCGCGGCGCGGAAAGCGTCGTTGTCACGCTGGTGACACGCTGGTAACGTCCGTTCGGCGAGGTCGGAACCGCTGTTTCGACGCGTTCGCCATGTCAATCGTCGGTAGCTGAATGGGCGTCTCCATGAGCATATTCCGGTCTCGTCCGGCCCGACGCCGTGCGCTGCTGGCGGCCGGTGCCGCCGCACTCGTCGCCGCGGGCGTCGGGCTGGTCTCCGGGATGCCGCCCGCCACGGCCCGCCAGGACGCCGCGCACGCGTCGTTCCGGTGCGCGCTGCCCGGCGGCGGCCAGGTCGACACCCCGGTCGAGGTCGGGCTGTCCGTCCCCGGCACCGCGACCGCGGGCGCCGATCTCACCGCCGAGCCGTCGGCGACCATCACGCTGCCCGCCGACGCCGTCAGCGCGCTCAAAGCCGTGGGCGCGCAAGCGGTCTCGGGCGCGGCCACCGCGAACTCGTGCTGCGGCAAGGCGGCAAGGACACCCCGCTCGGCCCGGCCGAGCTGACCGCCGCCGCGGTACCGCTGCCCGCCGACGGAACCGTGGCCCTCCAGTTGACGGGCGCGCCGGTCACCGCGCGCGCAGCGCAGCGCGCGGAACTCGTCCTCACCGGCCTCACCGCCCGGCTCCGCGCGAGCGCGGAGGGCAAGGCCGACCAGGCCGTCGACTGCGGCGCGTACGCGGGCGGCGAGACCCTCGGCAGCGTCGCGGTCGCCGCCGCCCCGCCGGACCAGCGCGCGGCCCCGCTGGAGGAGCCGGTGCGGCCCGCCGCGGGCCTCAAGGTCACCTTCGACGTCGACGCGGTCAACACCGTCGCCAAGATCGGCGCGGACATCGCGATCAAGGGCGAGCTGGAGACCTTCCTGGACATCTTCGCGCCGCCGCCGTCGCCGCTGACCGGGACGATCAAGCTGTACGACGTCAAGAACGCCTACCTGGTGGTGTTCCGGTTCATGCCGGTGCACAACAGCATCAACTTCCCGCCCGCCACGGTGAAGGGCTCGACGACGGTCGACGTCAGCCAGCAGCCCTGGGTCGCCAAGATCGACACGGTCTCGGACATCCACCTCCGGCTCTACGACGTCCGCCAGGACGGCGTCGACCTGCGGGTGGGCGGCAACTGCCGGACGGCGAAGCCGATGCGCGTCCCGCTCAAGGGCGACATCACGCTCGTCCCCGGGGCCAAGTCGGTGTTCAAGACGAAGGCCGACCTGCCCGCGTTCACCGGGTGCGGGACCAAGGAGGACCTGGACCCGCTGATCGGCGGCCTGGTGTCCGGTCCCGACAACCCGATGACCGTGACCCTGACCTTGAAGTGCATCGACACCAACTGCGCGCCTCCCCGGTAGGTGAGCGGTGTCCGTGAGTCCCCTGTTCCCGCTGGAGGTGTGATGGGCGTCGAGGTGGCCGTCGAAGGGCTGAGCAAGTCCTTCGGCAGGCAGGCGATCTGGCGTGATGTGACGCTGACGCTGCCCGCCGGTGAGGTGAGCGTGCTGCTCGGCCCGTCCGGCACGGGCAAGTCGGTGTTCCTGAAGTGCCTGATCGGCCTGCTGCGCCCCGAGCGCGGCAGCGTGGTCATCGACGGCGTGGACCTGTGCGCCTGCGCCGAGAAGGACATGTACGAGATCCGGAAGCTGTTCGGCGTGCTGTTCCAGGACGGCGCGCTGTTCGGCTCGATGAGCATCTTCGACAACGTCGCCTTCCGCTGCGCGAGCACACCCGCAAGTCGGAGACCGAGATCCGGCAGATCGTCATGTCCAAGATGGACATGGTCGGCATGCTCGGCGCGGAGCACAAGCTGCCCGGCGAGATCTCCGGCGGCATGCGCAAGCGCGCCGGTCTCGCCCGCGCGCTGGTGCTCGACCCGCAGATCATCCTGTGCGACGAGCCGGACTCCGGCCTCGACCCGGTCCGCACCGCCTACCTGAGCCAGCTCCTCATCGACCTGAACGCGCAGATCGACGCGACGATCCTCATCGTCACCCACAACATCAACGTCGCCCGCACGGTGCCGGACAACCTGGGCATGCTGTTCCGCAAGGAACTCGTCATGTTCGGACCCCGCGAGGTCCTGCTCACCAGCGACGAGCCCGTGGTGGCGCAGTTCCTCAACGGCCGCCGCATCGGCCCGATCGGCATGTCCGAGGAGAAGGACTCGGCGACCATGGCCGCCGAGCTGGCCCACCAGGCCGCCGGGCACGGCGACGGCTCCACCGACGAGGACATCCGCGGGATCATCCCGCAGCTCGAGCCGACCCCCGGGCTGCCTGCCCGGCAGGCGGTGCGGCGCAGGCGCGCCCGCGTCCTGCAGATCCTCGACACCCTCCCGGAGAGCGCCCGGCACGGCATCCTCGCCGAGCTCTCCTGGAGGACTTCGAGCGCTACCAGGACTGGCGCAGGCGCACCTCCGGCATGGCCGTGCCCGCGCAGATGCCCAACCCGGTGACCCAGCAGATCGCCCGCAGGCCGCTGCCGCCGCAGCAGCCCGGCCCGGCGCAGCCCCGGCCCGGCCAGGCCCAGCCGCGCCCGGCCAGCCCGGCCCGATCCAGCACGGCAACGGCGGCCCGCCGCTGCCGCCCGCCCGCAAGCCGCGCCCGTGGCGGCGCGACGACCAGGGCGGCCGGGGATGAGCGCACCGACCAGGGTGGGCCGACCCGTCGAGCCCGACGACTACGTCGAGCCCGGCCTCCTCGAGCGCGGCCGGACCAAGGCCCTCAACGGCCTGCGCGAGTTCGGCAACATGTTCGCGATGGGCCTGGACGTCTTCTTCGGCCTGTTCAAGCGGCCGTTCCAGGTCCGGGAGTTCATCCAGCAGTTCTGGTTCATCGCCAGCGTGTCGATCATGCCCGCCGCGCTGGTGTCGATCCCGTTCGGCGCGGTGCTCACCCTGCAGCTCGGGTCGCTGACCGAGCAGATCGGCGCGGAGTCGTTCAACGGCGCGGCCAGCGTGCTCGCCGTCATCCAGCAGGCCAGCCCGGTCGTGACGACGCTGATCGTGGCGGGCGCGGGCGGCTCGGCCATCTGCGCCGACCTGGGCGCCCGGACCATCCGCGAGGAGATCGACGCCATGCGGGTGCTCGGCGTCTCGCCGATCCACCGGCTCGTCGTGCCGCGCGTGCTCGCCGCGATGGGCGTGGCCGCGCTGCTCAACGGCATGGTCAGCGTCGTCGGCGTCGCGGGCGGCTACTTCTTCAACGTGGTGCTCCAGGGCGGCACGCCCGGCGCGTACCTGGCCAGCTTCTCCGCCCTCGCCCAGCTCCCCGACCTGTGGGTCAGCGAGATCAAGGCGCTGATCTTCGGCTTCCTCGCCGGGCTCGTCGCCTCCTACCGCGGCCTCAACCCCAAGGGCGGCCCGAAGGGCGTCGGCGACGTGGTCAACCAGTCCGTCGTCATCACGTTCCTGCTGCTGTTCTTCGTGAACTTCGTGATCAGCGTCTTCTACCTCCAGCTCGTCCCGGCGAAGGGGGCATGACGTGACGACCTTCAACCGCGCTCGCGCCGCTCTCGGCAAACCGGGCAACGCGCTCGAACGCCTCGGCGACCAGCTCAACTTCTACTTCCGCGCGCTCGCCTGGGTGCCGTTCACCATCACCCGCTACTTCCGCGAGGTGACCCGGCTGCTGGCCGAGGTCAGCTTCGGCAGCGGCGCGCTGGCGGTCATCGGCGGCACCATCGGCGTGATGCTCGGCATCTCGGTGTTCACCGGCACCGTCGTCGGCCTGCAGGGCTTCGCCGCCCTCGACCAGATCGGCACCTCCGCGCTGGCGGGCTTCCTCTCGGCGTACTTCAACACCCGGGAGATCTCGCCGCTGGTCGCGGGCCTGGCGCTGTCGTCGACCGTCGGCTGCGGCTTCACCGCGCAGCTCGGCGCGATGCGCATCTCCGAGGAGATCGACGCGCTCGAGGTCATGGCCGTGCGGTCCATGCCTTACCTGGTGACCACGCGGATCATCGCGGGCTTCATCGCGATCATCCCGCTCTACATCATCGGCCTGCTGACGTCCTACCTCGCGTCTCGGATGACGACGGTGTGGGTGTACGGGCAGTCCGCGGGCACCTACGACCACTACTTCGGGCTGTTCCTCCCGCCGGAGGACGTGGTCTGGTCGTTCGTCAAGGTGCTCGTGTTCAGCGTGGCGATCATCCTGTCGCACTGCTTCTACGGCTACCGCGCCGCGGCGGCCCGGCGGGCGTCGGCGTCGCGGTTGGCCGCTCGGTGCGGACCGCGATCGTCGTGACGATGATCCTCGACTTCTTCCTCAGCCTCGCGATCTGGGGCGCGAGCACGACGGTGAAGGTGGCCGGATGAGGCGGCGGCGGAGCGTGCGGCGGCGCAACCAGGCGCTGGGCGTGGTGTTCATCCTGCTGCTCGGCGCCCTCGGCTGGCTGACCGTCGCCATCTACAACAAGGACTTCGCCTCGACGGTGCCGGTGACGCTGCGCGCCGACCGCGCGGGCAGCCAGCTCCGGCTCAACGCCGACGTGAAGGTCCGCGGCATGGTCGTCGGCTCGGTGCGCGGCATCGAGACCGCGGCGACGGCGTGGCCGTCGAACTGGAGCTGGACCCGGAGAAGACGGAGCTGCTGCCCGCCAACGTGACCGCGCGGCTGCTGCCCAAGACCCTCTTCGGCCAGCGCTACGTCAGCCTCGTGCTGCCCGACGCCCCCGAGGGCACCCTCGGGGAGGGCGACACGATCCGGCAGGACACCAGCGAGCGCGCCATCGAGATCGAGAAGGCGCTGCGCGACCTGCTGCCGGTGCTCCAGGCGGTGCAGCCGCAGAAGCTGGCCAGCACGCTGGGCGCGGTGTCGCAGGCGTTGGAGGGCCGGGGCGACCAGCTCGGCGAGACGCTGAGCCTGCTCGACGACTACCTCGCCGAGATCAACCCCGAGATGCCCAAGATCAAGGAAGACATCACCAAGTTCGCGGACACGCTCAAGGTCTACGAGGAAGCCGCGCCGGACATCGTCGACGCGCTGACCGGGCTCACCACGACCTCCAAGACCCTCGTCGAGCAGCGCGACCAGCTCGGCAAGCTGTTCAGCACGCTGACCACGACGTCCAACGACGTCGAGCGGTTCGTCCGCGGCAACGCGGACACGCTCATCAGCCTGTCCCGCAACAGCAGGCCGACGCTGCAGCTCCTGGCCAGGTACTCGCCGGAGTTCCCCTGCCTGACCAAGGCGGTCGTGGGCCTCAAGCCCGACCTGGAGAAGGCGTTCGGCGTCGGCACGAACGAACCCGGCCTGCACGTCAAGCTCCAGGTCAAAACCGACCGCGGCGCGTACCGCCCCGGCGCGGACACCCCGCGCTACACCAAGGGCGGCGGACCCCGGTGCTACGCGGCCGGGCTGTCCGCGGGCAGCTCCGCCGCGATCCCCGCTTCGTTCACAGAGGACGGTCTCGGTTTGCCCAACTCCCCGGAGGAGAACGCTTTCGTCGGTGAGCTGGTCGCGGCGGCGGACGGCGTCCCGGCCGACGCGGTCGGCGGTTTCGGCGGCCTGCTGGTCGGGCCGCTGCTGCGCGGGGCGGAGGTGGAGCTGTCGTGACCAGCGTCGTCCGGCCGCTGATCAAGGCCATCGTGTTCGCCGTCGTCACCGTGGTCGCCACCGGCCTGCTCGCCATCACCATCGCCAACAAGGGCAACGGGAACGCCGCGTCGTACCTCGCCCGGTTCACCGACGTCACCTCGCTCAACCCGGGCGACGACGTGCGCATGTCCGGTGTGCGCATCGGCCAGGTCGAGGACATCGCGGTGGTCGACGGCAACGTCGCCGAGGTCGCGTTCACCGTGGACCGCCGGTGGCCGCTCACCGCGCAGGTCAGCGCGACCATCAAGTTCCGCAACCTCATCGGCCAGCGCTACATCAGCCTCGACCAGGGACCGGCGTCCGCGGGCGGCGGCACCCTCGCCGAGGGCGCGACCATCCCGCTCGACCGCACCCGCCCCGCGCTCGACCTGACCGCCATGTTCAACGGCTTCAAGCCGCTGTTCCAGGCGCTGGACCCCGAGCAGGTCAACAAGCTGTCCATGGAGATCGTGCAGGTCCTCCAGGGCGAGGGCGGCACCATCGACAGCCTGGTCGGCCACATCGGCTCGCTGACCACCACGCTGGCCCAGAAGGACGAGGTCATCGGCCGCGTCATCACCAACCTCACCACGGTGATCGGCCGGATCGACGAGCGCGGCGACGACCTGTCCAAGCTCATCCAGACCACCCAGCAGCTCGTGTCCGGCCTGGCCAAGGACGCCGAGCCGATCGGCGACGCCATCGACGGCCTGTCCCGGCTCACCACCGCGACCGCCGGGCTGCTCGCCGACGGCCGCGAGCCGCTGCGCCGCGACATCGACGCCCTCGGCGCGCTGTCGAAGACGCTGGCCGACAACACCCCGGCGTTCGAGGCGTTCCTCAAGAACCTGCCGGTCAAGTACGAGACCATCGGCCGCACCGCGTCCTACGGGTCCTGGCTGAACCTCTACCTCTGCTCCATCACCACCGACGTCCCCCCGGCTCCCGGCCAGACGCCCGGCGACATCGGCCTGCCGGTCACCGATGCGAGGTGCCGCCCGTGAAGCCCTTCCGCGAACGCGACACCGTCAAGGTCGGCCTCGTCGGCGCGGCCGTGATGGCGGTGCTCGGCCTGCTGGTGTTCACCTGGGAGTCGCTGCCCGTGGTCGGCGGCACCACCTACGTCGCGCACTTCAAGGAGGCCGCGGGCCTCGGCCCCGACGACGAGGTCCGCGTCGCGGGCGTCAAGGTCGGCAAGGTCACCGACGTCGAGCTGGAGGGCGGCCACGTCAAGGTGTCCTTCCGCTCCGCGGCGTGTGGCTCGGCGACCGCACCGTCGCCGCCATCCGCATCAAGACGCTGCTGGGCCAGAAGATGCTGGCGCTGGAACCCGCGGGCGGCGCGGAGCTGGACCCCGGCACGCCGATCCCGATCGAGCGCACCATCACCGCCTACGACGTCACCGACGCGTTCGGCGACCTGGCCAAGACCGTCGGCGAGATCGACGCGAAGACCCTCGCGGAGAGCTTCGACACCCTCGCCCAGACGTTCTCCGCGGCCACCCCGCAGGAGGTGCGCACCGCGCTGGAGGGCATGTCCGCCCTGTCCCGCACGGTCGCCTCCCGCGACGAGGAGCTGCGCAAGCTGCTGGAGCACTCCGCGGGCGTCGGCAAGATCCTCGCCGACCGCACCGACCAGTTCAACGCCCTGCTCGACGACGGCGCCGTGCTGCTGCGCGAGTTCGCCGACCGCCGCGAGGCCATCGGCGCGCTGCTGCGCGGCACCCGCGACCTCTCCGCGCAGCTGCGGGCGCTGGTGCAGGAGAACCAGGACCAGATCGGACCCGCGCTCACCCAGCTCGAGCGGGTCACCACCGTGCTCCAGCGCAACCAGGCCAACCTGGACAAGGCGCTCAAGATGGCCGGGCCGTTCTACCGCCTGGTCGGCAACGCGGTCGGCAACGGCCGGTGGATCGACACCTACCTCTGCGGCCTGATCCCGGCCGCCAACGGCTCGGCGGGCTGCGTCCCGCCCAGGCGGTGAGGGACATGGCGAAGAGGAGGGCCGGGCGCGTGCGCAAGTGGCTCAAGCGCGGGGCGCTGCTCGCGGTGGTGGCGCTGGTCGTCGTCGCGGGCGGCTGGGCGGTCAGCGCCCAGGGCGAGACCCGCAGGGTGACGGCGTTCTTCGCCGCCGCGGTGGGCCTCTACCCGGGCTCGGACGTGCGGGTGCTGGGCGTCGCGGTCGGCACCGTCGACAGCGTCACCCCGCAGGGCGCGTCGGTGCGGGTGGAGATGACCCTCGACGCGGACGCGCCGGTCCCCGCCGACGCCAACGCCGTCGTCGTCACCCCCAGCCTGGTGTCCGACCGGTACGTCCAGTTCACCCCCGTGTGGACGGCCGGGCCGCAGCTCGAGGACGGCGCGGTCGTCCCGGTGGCCCGCACGCAGGTGCCGGTCGAGCTGGACGAGCTGTTCACCAGCCTCGACCGGCTCACCACGTCGATCGGCCCGGACGGCGCCAACGCCGACGGCGCGCTCTCCGAACTGCTCAAGGCGGGCGCGCAGTACCTCGGCGGCAACGGCGCGGCCACCGGCCAGACCATCCGCGACCTCGGCGACCTGGCCCGCACGCTCAACGGCTCCCAGGACGACCTGTTCGCCACCATCGACGGCCTGCACAAGTTCACCGCCATGCTCGCCAAGAACGACGACCAGGTCCGCGAGGTCAACGACCAGCTCGCCACCGTCGTCGAATTCCTGGTGCAGGAGCGGACCTCGTTCGACCAAGCCCTGTCCGAGCTGGCCGGGGCGCTCGACGTCGTCGAGAAGTTCATCCGGGACAACCGGGCGCTGCTCAAGAGCAACGTGCAGAAGCTGACCACCGTCACCCAGGTCCTCGTCGACCAGCGCGCCTCGCTCGCCGAGACGCTCGACACCGTCCCCAACGCGCTGACGAACCTGCTCGGCGCCTACGACCCGCGCACCCGCACCATCGACGGCCGCGCCAACCTGAACGAGTTCACCATGCTGCCGCTGCCCGCGACCGACGACCAAGGGGGTCGCTGATGCGCGCCGCGCGGCTGACCGCCGCCCTGCTGGCCTGCGCCACCGCCGCGGGCTGCGGCTCCGGCCTCTACGACGTCGACCTCCCCGGCGGCGCCGACCTCGGCGACCACCCGTACCAGGTGACCGTCCACTTCCGCGACGTGCTCGACCTGGTCCCGCAGTCCGCGGTGAAGGTCGAGGACGTCGCCGTCGGCCGGGTCGAGGCCATCACGCTCTCCGCCGACGGGCGCACCGCCGTGGTCACCCTGTCGGTCAACGGCGAGATCCGGCTCGCGGGCAACGCCTTCGCCCGGCTGCGCCAGTCCAGCGTCCTCGGCGAGAAGTTCGTCGAGCTCGACGACCCCGACGAGGCCGCCCGCTACGGCACCCTCGCCGACGGCGCGGTCATCCCGGTCGAGCGCACCAACCGCAACCCGGAGATCGAAGAGGTCTTCGGCGCGCTGTCGCTGCTGCTCAACGGCGGCGGCATCGGCCAGCTCCAGCTCATCACCAAGGAGCTGAATGCCGCGATGGAGGGCCGGAGCGCCGACATCAAGTCGCTGCTGAAGAACCTGGACACCTTCGCCGGGGCGCTCGACGAGCACCGCGCCGAGATCGTCCGGGCCATCGAGGGCATGGACCGGCTGGCCGCCGACCTCGGCCCGCGCGGCGACCAGATCACCGCGCTGCTGGAGGGCCTCGGCCCCGGCATCGAGGTCCTGGCCTCCCAGCGCGACCAGTTCGTCACGATGATGAAGTCGCTCGACAAGCTCTCCGGCGTCGCCGTCGACGTCGTCCAGAAGTCCAAGGACGACCTGATCGCCGACCTCCGCGCGCTGGAGCCGACGCTGCGCGAGCTGAACAAGGCGGGCGCGCAGCTCCCGCAGGCGATGGAGTTGCTGTTCACCTTCCCCTTCTCCGACAGGGCGATGGGGGCCGTGCGCGGCGACTACATCAACTCGTACCTGACGTTCAACGCGAAGTCGAACCCGCGCGGCACCGCGGCGCTGCCGCTCCCGCCGGTCGACGGGGGTGAGGGCTGATGCTGACCAAGCGGGTCCAGGTCCAGGTGGTCGCGTTCGTCCTGATCGCGCTCGCGGGCGTGACCTACGTCGGCGCGCGGTACGTCGGCCTGGACCGCCTCTTCGGCGGCGCGGGCTACACCGTGCACCTGCGGCTGGCGCACTCCGGCGGCATCTTCGAGAACGCCGAGGTGACCTACCGCGGCGTCGCCGTCGGCCGGGTGGGGGAGCTGACCCTGCTCGGCGACGGCATCGAGGTCAACCTGATGATCGACCCCGACGCGCCGGTCATCCCCGCCGAGGTGAAGGCGGTGGTGGCCAACCGGTCCGCGGTCGGCGAGCAGTACGTCGACCTGCGCCCGACCCGCGACGGCGAGCCCTACCTCGCGGAGGGGGCGATCATCTCCCAGGACCGCTCCGAGCTGCCGCTGCCCACCGAGACCGTGCTGCGCAACCTGGACCGGCTCGTCGAGTCCGTCCCGCGCGAGGAACTGCGCACCGTCGTCGACGAGCTGTACCTGGCGACCGAGGGCGCCGGCCCTGCGCTGCAGGCGCTGCTCGATTCCTCCGCGGAGTTCACCAAGCTCGCGACGGAGTACCTGCCGCAGACCACCGCGCTGATCACCGACGCGGGCACGGTGCTCACCACGCAGGTGGAGACCTCCGCGGCCATCAAGGGGTTCGCCGAGGGCAGCAAGGTGATCGCCGAGCAGCTGGTGAAGTCCGACGGCGACATCCGCACCATCCTGCGCAGCGCGCCCGGCGCCGCGGAGCAGATCAGCGCCCTGCTCGCCGAGACCGGACCGGACCTCGGCATCGTGCTGGCCAACCTGCTGACGACGTCGAACGTGCTCGTGACCCGCCAGGGCGGCATGGAGCAGCTCCTCGTGGTGACCCCGCAGGCGGTCGCCGCCGCCCGCGACGTCATCCGCCCCGACGGCGCGCACTTCGGCCTCGCCACGACGTTCTTCACCCCGCTGCCCTGCACCGCGGGCTACGGCGGCACCCGGTACCGCAACGGCCTCGACACCGGCGGCGCGCCGCTGAACACCAACGCGCGCTGCACGCTCTCGCCCGGGCAGGGCAACGTGCGCGGCTCCCAGAACGTGCCCAAGGGCGGTGTGCCGCCCGCGGTGCAGCCCGCCCCTACGGCGCCACGGCGACCGTGCCGCAGCGCCGCCCCGCCCCGGTCGCGCCGCTGCACGGCAGCGTGGGCGCGCTGCTCGGATTGGAGGAAGCCGATGACCGGGTCACGAACCCGCGGCCGGTTCCGCGTCCTCGCGATGGCCCTGTTCGCCGTCGCGCTCGCCTTCGCCGTCTACGGCGGCGTCCAGTGGTGGTCGGCGTCGACCAGCACGGCCGCCGACCAGGCCGCGCTGCGCGACGAGGCGCTGCGCAGCGCCACGTCCGCGGTCGAGGTGTTCAACACCCTCGACCACCGCGCCGTCGACGAGGGGCTCGACCGCTGGCAGGCCGTCTCGACGGGGCCGCTCGCCGACGAGCTGGCGGGGTCGCGGGAGAGCAGCCGCGCCCGCATCGTCGAGGCCCGCACGATCACCGAGGGCAAGGTCGTCGACGCCGCGGTGACCGAGCTGGACCCGGCCCGCGGCACCGCGTCGGTCATCGCGTCGGTGGAGGTGGTGGTGACCCCGGACGGCGGGGTGGCCGCGACCAAGCGCCTGCGCTTCGCCGCCGAGCTGTCGCGCACCGACCGCGGCTGGCTGCTCAGCGGCATCGCCCAGGTCCAACCGACCCCGGTGTAGGAGGAGACCGCCATGCGCGCCACCCGAACCCCGGTCGCGGTCCCGCGGACCCGCCGCCCGGCCGTCGCGGGCATCCGCCGCCCCCGCAAGGTGTCCGAAGTGGACACCGTGGCGCCGGAGGAGGTCGTCGAGGAACCGGTCGAGGACCTGGCCGACGCCGAAACCGAGGCCGAGCCCGAGCCCGAGGTCGAGGAGCCGGACGACGAGCGCCCGCGCTCCGGTCTCGTGCTGCCGATCGTCCTGCTGGTCGCCACCGCCGTGCTCGTCGCCGTCGGCTCGTGGTCGCTGCTGCGCGCGGACGACCTGACCGCGAACGCGAACGTCGCCCTGGTCGACACCGGCGGCACCGCCGAGGCGACCCGGCAGGTGCGCGAGGGCCTGGAGAAGGTCTTCAGCTACCGCCACGACGACACCGCCGCCACCGAGGAGGCCGCCCGCGCGGTCCTCACCGGCGCGGCCCGCGACCAGTACGACCGGCTGTTCCGCCAGGTGCGCGAGCAGGCCCCCAGCCAGCGGTTGACCCTCACCACGCGGGTCGTCAGCTCGGGCCTGGTGAGCCTGCGCGGTGACACCGCGGTCCTGCTGGTCTTCCTGGACCAGAGCGCCGTCCGCGGCGACAACGGCGAGGTCACCACCGCGGGCGCCCAGCTCTCCGTGACCGCCGTCCTGGTCGACGGGAAGTGGCGGATCAGCGACCTGGTCCCGCGTTAGATCCCCCGGGTTCCGGTCGGGTTCGGGGACCCGGCCGGTTCGGGCGTTCGCCGCCCGACCCTGCGCACGAGCCCCGGCGGCGGCAGCGTCGCCGCCGGGTGAGCACCGCGCGAAAAGCGGAGCGGACCGGCCACCACGGCCGGTCCGCTCCGTTTCGCGCCCCATTCGGTCAATTGCCGCGCATCGCCCTTTCCGCGCGCAGGGCGACCTCGATGTCGAAACGCTGGTTGGGGTCGGTCAAACCGGATCCGAAAAGGCGCTCCAACTGGCGCAGGCGGTACCGGACGGTCTGCGGGTGGATATCCAGCAGGGCGGCGATCTCGGGGCGCTGCGGCGCGTTTCCAGCCACACCAGCAGCGTCTCGCCGAGCTTGTCGCGCTGCTTCCCGGTCAGCTCGGCCATCGGGGCCAGCGCCTTCGCGCCGATCTCGCGGACCAGGAACGGGTCGTTGAGCAGCCACAGCACCGACATGCTCCGGTCGAACCAGGTCGGGCCGCTGTCCTGCAGGGTGCCCTCGGCGACCAGCGCCAGCGTCCGCCGGGCCCAGCGCAACGACTGCGCGCACTCGGTGACCGGGACGGCCGGGCCGACCGCGGCCTGCCAGCCGGGCAGCTCGCCGGGCAGGTCGGCCAGCATCGGCCGGAACTCCTCGCCCAGCACCAGGCACGGCTCCGCCGACTCCAGGTCCACCAGGTACCGCGAGTCCAGGCCGGTGACGGGCAGCTCGGCGTCGGAGTCGCGCTGGCGCACCGCCACCGCCCGCACGCGCTCGGGCAGCGGCCAGCGCGCGGCCTCGGCCATGTGCGCCAGGGGACGCCCGGAACCGGGCGTGATGAGCGCCTGCAGGAGCTGCCTGCGGCGGCGCTCCAGCGCCCCGACCTCGCGCGCCCGCGCGGACGCGTGGCCCTCGATGGACAGCGCGGACAGCTCGTCGATGTAGGCGAAGATGGCCTCGGCCAGCAGGCACAGCGTCGCGCTGGACACCCCGGCCGCCTCGCCCGCCGCGGCGATGCGCCGCCACGCGACGCGCGCGCCGATCCGGTACGCGGTCTGGAGCATGTCCAGGATCGGGCCGTTGTAGATCTCGTGGCGGCCCATGTCGCGGAAGACCTGCAACCGGTCCTGGCGGGCCGACCTCGGGTCCTCCAGCCGGTCCAGGAACTGCGTCAGCGCCTGCTGGATGCCCTCGGTGACCGCGCGCCCCACGGCGCCGTCGGGGTTGCGGGCGAACGCCGGGATGGCCTGGTGCAGCTCGGCGCGGATCTCGGCGACCAGGCGCGGGATGCCGGGCCGCAGCAGCGGGGCCAGCTCGCGGGGCAGCAGGGACCACAGGTTGGCCCCCTTGCCCGGTTCCGGGCGCTCCGGGGCCAACAGCGAGTCGAACGCGATGCGCAGCGGGAAAGCGGGTGGTTCCCCCGGTTCCACCGGCGACGGTGCCACCATGCTTCTCCCCGTATTCCGGCAACAGCGAAAACAAAGGGAATGTAGCGCGGGGGTCGGGGTGGGGGCAATGCGTTTCGGAATTCACCCGGCAGGCGGACAGGGAATTGTCACGGGGCCACAAGATGCGCCGCGGCGATTGACCGCCGCGGCGCATCCGCCGGTCACGCGCCTGCTCGCGACCGACCTCTTCGTCGCCTTCGGACGTCCACAGGAGACGGTGCGCCCGCAGGGCGATCTCCAGGTCGAGGCGCGAGTCCGGGTCGGCGAGCTGGTCGCCGAAGAGCTTCTCGACCTGCCGCATCCGGTACCGCACCGTCTGGGGGTGGATGCGCAACCGCTCGGCGATCTCGGGGCGCTGCCGCGCTCTCCAGCCAGGCCAGCAGCGTCTCCGCGGTCCGGGCGCGCTGCTTGACCGTCAGGTCGGCCAGCGGGGCCAGCGTGCGGTTGAGCAGCTCGCGGACCAGGAACTCGTCGGCCAGCAGCCACAGCGTGGACAGGTGGTCGCGGCACCAGGTGACCGGGCCGTCGCCGATGATGTCGCGGCGGACCAGGTTCATCGCCCGCCGCGCCCAGCGCAGCGAGGTCGCCGCGTCGCGCAGGCCGACCACCGGGCCGACGCAGGCGCGCCGGGCGCCCAGGTGCTCCCGGACGGTGCGCATCTGCCGCTGCGGGTCGGGCAGCACCAGGCAGGGCAGGTCGCCGTCGAAGTCGGCCAGCACGTCCTCGGGCAGTCCCGCGGTGGCCAGCTCGTCGTGCTCGCCGTCGGCGGCCTGCTCGACCACGACGACGGCGACGGTGTCCGGCACCCGCCAGCGCGCGGTCGCGGCCAGCTTGTTGATGGAGGTGGGGGAGGCGGGCGGGTCGCTGAGCAGCAGCTCGACCAGCCTGCGGCGGCAGCGCTCGATCATCCCCGCGGACTGGGCCTGCGCGGCGGTGTAGCCCTCGATGGACAGCTTCGAGATCTCGTCGACGTAGGCGAAGATCGCCTCGGCGGCGATGGTCAGCGTCGCGGTGGGCAGCTTCTGCGCCTGCCCCCACGCGGCGACGTGGCGCCAGGCGACCCGCCCGCCGACGCGGTAGGCGGTCTGCAGGCTGTCGAGGCTGCGGCCCTCGCTGAACTCCACGCGGCCCAGCTGGCGGAAGACGTTGGCCCAGTTCTCGTCGGGCGAGCCGCCGACCCCGATGGTGTCCATGATCCGCATGATCGCCTGCTCGACGCCCGCGACCATGATCGCGCCGAAGTGCCCTTCCAGCGGCTGCGCGTAGGCCGGGACGGCGCGCTGGATCTCGCGGATCATGTCCTGGGTGAGCTGGCCGACCATCGGCCGGAACCGCGAGCCCAGGTCCTCGGCAGGGACGCCCAGAGCATCGTCGCCTGGTCGTCCTGCCTGCCGGTGCGGGGGCGGGGCGCGGCGACGACCGGAACCCGTCCCACGCCGGGTCGGGCCGGCGGTCGGCTGCCCACGTGAATCGCCATATCGTCCCCTTTGTCGCTGGCGCGCTCGCGGAAGCGCACATTCTTTCGGGTTCGGCTCGCCGCCGTTCGTAACAATTTGTGACGACGACCATAAGTTCGGCGTAGGCTGTGTGTCAAATGCTGGTGTTACGTGACGCTGAGGACACCCGATCGGGTGAGGACGGTTGTCGGCGTTTTGACCGTATTTGCGGAATCGCCGGCGCGGTGTTTGAGCGTGCGTGACAAAACCGGGGCCGCCGCCGTGTGGGGCGGGCTGGCCGCAGGTGCGGGGCGCGGCCGGGACGGGTGCGCAGATCTGCATGTCAGCGGCCATTTCGCGCACTTGATAGCCTGTTTGGCTGATCACGTTTCACCCCCTGACTGGGGGAACGCACAAAAGGCCGGAGGCCCGACTGTGCCGCTCTGATAAAACGACGCCCCCGGGCCGGGGCGTGGCCCGCGGTTCTTGCTCGGGTCGTCTGTGTGTCAGTAAGGTTTCCCCAGATCGACGCCCCTGGGCCCGTGACCGTTGTCGCCGCTGCCCGGTGCGGGCGCGCGATTCCTTTCGCGCGTATTTCGCCTAGCAGTCGTGAAGGAAGTATTCATGAAGCCTCGTTTGGTCACCGCGGCGATTTCCGCGGCCGCCGCGCTCGCGTTCGCCGCGGGCTGCGGTTCCGACGACGCGGCCCCGCCGGTGATCCCCCGCCGGGCGGCGCCGCCACCGGCTCGGCCGGGACCACGACCGCCCCGCCGCCGTCGGCCGACATGAGCGACCCGGTGATCGCGTGGGCCGAGAAGGTCTGCGGCGTGGTCGAGCAGGGCGGCAAGTCGCTGTCCCAGATCCCCGCCATCGACCCGAACGACCCGGCCAAGACCAAGCAGGCGATGCTCGAGTACCTCGGCGCGATCTCCGACGAGCTGGGCAAGCTCGGCGAGGGCATCTCCGCCGCGGGCGACCCGCCGGTCGACGACGGCGCCGCCGCCGTGGACGCCGCCCTCAAGCGCATCGAGACCCTGCGCGGCTCGCTGGCCAAGGCCGAGGAGAAGCTGTCCGCCGCCCCGGTCACCGACCCGGCCGCGTTCCAGGCCGCCCTCGCCCAGATCGGCCCCGACCTGGAGGGCCTCAACACCACCGAGGGCCCCACCGCCGAGCTGAAGGCCAACCCGGAGCTGAAGGACGCGTTCAACACCGCTCCCGCCTGCAGGCGCGTCGAGGGGGTCTGAGTGTCCGAATCGGAGGGTTCGCCGGTCTACCGCACCATCGTCGTCGGCACCGACGGCTCCCGCTCCTCGCTGCGCGCGGTCGAGCGGGCCGCCGAGGTCGCCCGCGACACCGCGGCCCGGCTCGTCATCGCCTGCGCCTACGAGGGGGCCCGCGACGTCGACCGCGTCGTGGACCGCCTGGGCGACGACGTCGGCTACCAGGTGGTCGGCGCCAGCCCGGCGGAGGAGACCGTCCGCACGGCGTCCGAGGTCGCCCTGAAGGCGGGCGCGACCGACGTCCGCACGGTCGTCGCGGAGGGCCAGCCGGTCTCGGTCCTGCGCCGCGTGGTCCGCGACTACGAGGCCGACCTGCTGGTCGTCGGCAACCGCGGCCTCAACACCCTCGCGGGCCGCGTCCTCGGCTCGGTCCCCGGCGAGGCCGCGCGGAAGTCCCGTGTGGACATCCTGATCGTCCACACCGTCGGTTGATCTGCACGTGGGACGGCCCCGGGTGCACCCGGGGCCTTTCCTATGTCGCCCGCCGGAACAACCGGAACGCCCACGCGGCCCCGCCGACCGCCGCGGCCCCGGCCAGCGCGAGCGCCAGCACCGGCGACCACCCCGCGGGCCGGTCCAGCGACAACGCCCGCACGGCGTCCACCGCGTAGGTGACGGGGTTGACGCTGCTGAACCACCGCACCCACGTCGGCATGACCTCCAGCGGCAGGTACGCGCTGGACCCGAACATCAACGGCACCATCACGATGAACGACGCCGCCTGCATCGCCTCCGGCTTCGGCTGCCAGCACGCGATCGCGATGAACAGCCAACTCAGCCCCCACCCCACGACGATCGACAGCAGGAGCCCGAGCGCCAACCCGACAATGCTGCCCGGCCGGAACCCGAGCACCGGCACCGCGATGACGGTGGCGGCGGTGAGGCTCAGGGCCAGCCGCACGGAATCCGCGAGCGTGCGGGCGAAGAGCACGGCCCCGAGCGTCAACGGCATGGCGCGCAGGCGGCCGATGAACCCGGTGAAGACCTCGGTCAACAACCCGACCCCGGCGCCGACGGCGGTGGTCAGCGCGATGGTGACGAGGGTGGCGGGGAGCAGGTAGTTGATGTAGCCGTTGTACTCGGCGACACCGGGCAGCGTCCCGATCCCGCTGAACACCTGGCTGAACAACAGGAGCAGGACGACGGGCTGGAGCAAGCCGAAGAAGACGAGCTTCCGATCGCTGAAGGCGAGGCGGAGGGAGCGGCCGGTGAGGACGAGCACCTGCTGGATCGGGGTCGCGGGCCGCCACCGCCCGGCCCACCGCCGGATGAGCACGGTCTCGTCGGGGTCCCCGGCGCCCGGGTGCCACTCCGCCGCGGGGTTCGGGTCCTGCGCGCGCCCGCCGCGCCGCCGAGCGCGGGTGTTCCCGTCGGTGGCCTCACCGTGCGCGGCCCGGGCTTTGGCCCGCCCTGTTCCGCTGTTCCAGTAAGCGCTCCCGTCGGGGACGCCGTACGGGTCGCCGGTGCCTGCGGTCTCGCCGCCGTTGTTCCAGTAAGCGCTCCCATTGGGGACGCCGTACGGGTCGCCGGTGCCTGCGGTCTCGCCGCCGTTGTTCCAGTAGGCGCTGCCACCGGGGACGCCAGACGGGGCGTCGGTCCCGGTGTCCGCGGGCCGCCGCCGTTCGCCGCCGGTGGTCCCGGGGCGTTGAGGTTCCACCCGGCGGTGGCGTGGAGGTCGGTGCTGGCCAGCGGGTCCGGGTCCGGCGGATCGGGCGTTCCGTTTCTGTCGGACCGTCCCGGTAGACTGACCACAGGGGGTCTGCCCCCGGGTGGGCGGGGGTGTGTCCCGCGGTCGGGGTTGGTGGCGCGGTGGCGGCTCATGGGTGGCTCGCGTGGTGGAGGGCCAGGTAGACGTCGTCGAGGGTGGGTTCGGTGACGGTCAGGTCGACGATGGTGGGGCCGGTGGCGTCCAGGGCGCGGACCACGGCGGTGATGTGGCCGGGGGTGGCCAGGGGGACGCGGAGGACGGGTTCGACGGGGTCGGGGGTGGCGCGGATGCCCGCGTAGGCCAGGACGCCGAGGGCGTGGCGCACGGCGCGTTCGTCGGGGAAGCGGACGGCGGCGTTGCGTTGACCGATGCCCGCTTTCAGGGCTTCGGGGTGCCCGCCGCCACCACGTGGCCGCCTGCCAGGACGACGACCTCGTCGGCGAGTTTGTCCGCCTCCTCCAAGTACTGCGTCGTCAGCACCACCGTCGTGCCGTCCGCGACCAGGGCCTTCACCAGCGCCCACAGGCCCGCTCGGCTCACCGGGTCCAAGCCCGTCGTGGGCTCGTCCAGGAACAGGACGTCGGGGCGGCCGACGAGGCTCGCGGCGAGGTCGAGGCGGCGGCGCATGCCCCGGAGTACGTGCCCGCCTTGCGGTCGGCGGCGTCGGTGAGGCCGAAGGCGGTCAGCAGCTCGTCGGCGCGGGCGGCGGCCTGTTTGCGGGTGGCGCCGAGGAGGCGGGCCAGGAGGACGAGGTTCGCGCGGCCCGACACCGCCTCGTCGACGGTCGCGTACTGGCTGGTGAGGCCGATGTGCCTGCGGACCTGGTGGCCGGAGCGGGTCACGTCGTAGCCGCAGACGCGGGCGGTGCCGGTGGTGGGGAGGGCTCGGGTCGCCAGGATGTCGATCAGGGTGGTCTTGCCCGCGCCGTTGTGGCCGAGGACGCCGAGCACCGCGCCCGGGGCCGCGGTCAGGGACACCTCGGTGAGCGCCGCCACCGGACCGTAGGACTTGCCGAGCCCGGTGACCTCGATGCGGGGCCGGGGCATGGTCGCGACGATACCGGCGGGCCTGCGCCGGAAACAGTATTCCCGGCCGATTTCGTACGGTCGTGACAACTTCCGCTTCCGCCGTTTTTGTGCTCGCCTATGACAAACCGGCGACCTGCGGATGGTATTCGGGTCCGCAATTGCGCGCGCGCCGTCGACACCGCGGAAACGGCGTCGTTAACGTGCCGGTCATGTCCCCGCTCCGTCGTGCACTCGTCGCGGCCGTGGCCGTCGCGACCACCGCGGTCCTGGTCTGGCCGACCGGTCAGGCAGCGGCGCTGGAGGTCCCCACCGGGCCTGACGGCGACGCCTTCTACCTCCCGCCGACCCCGCTGCCGCCCGGCGCGCCCGGCGACCCGATCCACTACCGCGAGGTGTCGACGCCCATCGGCGGCGTCAGCGGCGCGAAGTCGTACCTCGTCCTCTACCGGTCGACCGACGCCGCGGGCAGGCAGGTCGCGGTGTCCGGGACCGTCTTCGTGCCGACCCGGCCGGTGACCGGGCCGCGCCCGATCGTCTCGCTCGCCCCCGGCACCCAGGGCCTCGGCGACCACTGCGCGCCGTCGAAGCTGTTCCGCCAGGGCACCGAGTACGAGCAGCTCATGGTCAGCGAGCTGCTGAACAAGGGCTGGGCCGTCGCCGTCACCGACTACGAGGGCCTCGGCACCCCCGGCGACCACACCTACGTCGTCGGCCGCTCCGAGGGCCCCGCCGTGCTCGACGCCGTCCGCGCCGCGACCCGCATCCCCGCGCTCGGCCTCGCCTCCGGCGGCAAGGTCGCCTTCACCGGCTACTCCCAGGGCGGTGGCGCCGCGGCGTGGGCCGCCCAGCTCGCCGACGACTACGCCCCCGAGCTCGACGTCGTCGGCGCCGCGGCGGGCGGCGTGCCCGCCGACCTGGTCGCGGTGTCCAAGCAGCTCGACGGCAGCGCCGGGTTCGGGCTCATGCTGGCCGCCGCGGTCGGCATGAACGCCGCCTACCCGGAGCTGGACCTGCCGAGCTACCTCAACGACGCGGGCGAGCGCGAGTTCGCCGCGCGCGAGCAGAAGTGCGTCGGCGACATGATGGGGTACGCGGGCAAGCGGATCGCCGACTACACCGTGCGCGACCCCATCGCCCAGCCCGACTGGCAGGCGCGGCTCGGCGAGAACAAGCTCGGCGCGGACGCGCCCGACGTGCCCGTGCTGCTCTACCACTCCAGCGGCGACCAGCTCGTGCCGTACGCCCAGGCCAAGGACCTGCACCGGGCGTACTGCGCGGCGGGCGCGCGGGTGTCCTGGCGGGAGTACTTCGGCGAGCACGTCATGGGCGTCCTCACCGGCCGCGCGGGCGCCGTCGCGTACCTGGCGGACCGGTTCGCGGGCAAGCCCGCGCCGACGAGCTGCTGATGTCGCGCCCCCGGCCCCGGCGGGCCACCCCCAGCGCGGAGGGGTCGGCCCGCCGGTCCGGACCAGGGTGTTCGCCACGGCCGGGGTGATCGCGTTCCTCACCGCGGCGGACACCACCGTCGTCGCCGCCGCGGCCCTGTCCGCGGCGGCCGACCTCGGGGTCGGGCTGGCCGCGACCCAGGCCGTGACCGCGGCGTACCTCGTCCCGTTCGCGGGTCTGCTGCTCACCGCGGGCGCCGTCGTCGACCGGGTGGGGGAGCGGGCCGCCCTGCGCGCCGGGCTCGCCGCGTTCGCGGTGGGCACCGTCCTCGCCGGGCTCGGGTCGCACCTGGTCGTCCTGCTCGCGGGCCGCGCGGTGCAGGGCGCCGCCGCCGCGCTGCTGGTGCCCGCCGCGATGGGCGCCATCCGGACCCGCCTCGACCCGGCGGACCGGCCGCGCGGGGCCGCGGTGTGGACGGTGTCGCTGGCCGCCGCGCTGGCGGGCGGCCCCGCGCTGGGCGGGCTCGCGGCCGAGCACCTGCACTGGAGCGCGGTGTTCTGGGGCTTCCTGCCGCTCCTCGCCCTCGGCATGGCCGTGCTGCCGCCCCCGGTCAGTACCGTGCCGCCCCCGACCGCACCGCTCGACCTCCCGGGCGGCGGGCTCCTGGCCGCCGCGATGGCCCTGCTCACCGGCGGTCTGCTCGTCCTCGCCGACGGCGGCGCGCTCGCCGGGCCGCTGTGCGTGGCCGGGCTGGCCGTCGCCGGGCTCACCGGGCTGCGCCGCGGGTCCGTCCTGCCCCGGGGCTGCTCGCCGACCGGGTCGTGCGCGGCGCGGTCGCGGCGCAGGCGCTGTGGGGCGTCGGGGTGACCGGCGTGTCCGTGGTGACGCCGCTGGTGCACCAGCGCGACCTCGGGCTCGGTCCCGCCGGGGCCGCCGTCCCGCTGGTCGCGGTCGCGGCGGCGCTGATCGTCACCGCGCCGCTCACCCCGCGGCTCTGCCTGCGGTACGGGCAGGCCGCCGTCGCCGCGGCCGGGCTGGTCGTGGTCGCGGTCGGGCTGGGCGCGATCGCCGCGGTCGGGCACCTCCCGGTGCTGTGGCCGCGGCTGCCGGGGCTCGTCCTGGTCGGCGTCGGCTCGGCGGGCGCGGTCCCGCTGACCACGCTCGCCCTCGACGCCGCGGGGAGGGCCGCGGGCGCGGTGTCCGGCCTGCTCGGGACCGCGCGCGAGTTCGCGGGCGCGATCGGGGTGGCGCTGGTCGCCGCGGTCGCCACCAGCGCGGCGGGCTACACCGCGGCGCTGGCCGCGGCCGCGCTGGCGCAATTGGCGGCCGCGGTCTGCGTGCGGACCTTGTGTTCGCCGGACAAGGCCCCGAAAGAGACGGCTCATCCGACTGACAAAGTCGTCGCCGGCCGAAAACGCCGGTAACCGTGTCGTTGACGTGTCGACAGGGTCACATTTAATGTGGCGTTCCGATCCGAATTCGCCAAAAACCGCGTTCGGCAATGTGATTTCTTTAATTCCGGGTGAAGGACAGCGCCGATGAGTTCACCGACCTCCCCGACCGCGCCCGCGACCTCCCGGCCCTGCTGGGCGCGTGGGCCGAGCGGATGCCCGACGCGGTCGCCATCGATGAGTGGGACTACAGGACCCACCCGAACGGCTCGCGCACGCCCACCACGTGGCGGGACTACGACGGCCGCGCCCGCGCCGTCGCCGCCTGGCTCCAGCGGCGCGTCGCCCCCGGCGAACCGGTCGCGGTCCTGGCGGGGCAGGGCGCGGACTACCTCGTCGCCTTCCTCGGCGCGCTGCGCGCGGGCGTCATCGCCGTCCCGCTGTTCACCCCCGACCTGCCCGGCCACGACGACCGGCTCGCCAGCACCCTGCGCGACTGCGGCGCCCGCACCGTCCTCACCACGCAGAGCAGCGCCGAGTCCGTCGCGGCGTTCCTGCGCGCCAACGACCTGCCCGACGACCGGGTCATCTGCGTCGACACGCTGCCCGCGGCCATCGGCGCGCACTTCGACCCGGTGCGCCTCGACCCGGACGCCGTCGCGTACCTGCAGTACACCTCCGGCTCCACCGGGAACCCGCGCGGCGTCATGGTGACCCACGCCAACGTCGTCGCCAACGCCCGCCAGGCCGCCGCCGCGTACGGCGCCCACCACGGCACCACCACCGTGAGCTGGCTGCCGCTGTTCCACGACATGGGCCTGATGCTGTCGGTCGGCGCGCCCCTGCTGAGCGGGCTGCGCACCGTGATCATGGACCCGCTCGCGTTCATCGAGCGCCCCGAGCGGTGGCTGCGCGCGCTGTCGGCCAACCCGGGCGCGATCTCCGCGGCCCCAGCTTCGCCTACGCCTACTGCGCGTCCCGCGTGACCGACTGGGACAAGGCCCGCCTGCGCCTGGACGGCGTCATCACCCTGATCGACGGCAGCGAGCCCGTGCAGGAGGGCGCGGTCGAGCGCTTCCGCGCCGCGTTCGCCCCGTGCGGGCTGCGCCCGGCCGCGCACCGCCCCTCCTACGGGCTCGCCGAGGCGACCGTGCTCGTCACCGCGTCCACCGCGCCGACCACCCGCTCCTTCGACCGCGCCGCGCTCGCCTCGGGCCGCGCCGTCGAACCCGACCCGGACGCCCCCGACCCGATGCGCGTCGTGTCGTGCGGCGTCCCGATCGGGCAGGAGGTGCTCGTCGTCGACCGCGCCACCCGCAAGCCCTGCCCGGACGGCAGGGTCGGCGAGGTGTGGGTCAGCGGCCCGAACGTCGCCGTCGGGTACTGGGGCAGGCCGCTGGAGACCGCCGCCGCGTTCGGCAACGAGCTGGCCGACGGGGGCGGGCGCTGGCTCGCCACCGGCGACCTCGGCGTCGTCGTCGACGGCGAGCTGCACATCACCGGCCGCATCAAGGACCTCATCGTCGTCGACGGCCGCAACCACTACCCGCACGACGTCGAGCGCACCGCCGAGACCTCGCACGCCGCGATCCGGCCCCGCAACACCGCGGCGTTCTCGGTCATCGGCCCGGACGGCGAGACCGCGGTCGTGCTCGCCGAGTGGGCCAGGTCGGTCACCGAGCCGGACAGCGCGGACGTCGCCGCCGCGGTGCGCGCCGCCGTCGCCCGCCGCCACGGCCTGACCCTGCGCGACGTCGTCCTGGTGCCGCCGGACTCGCTGCCGCGCACCTCCAGCGGCAAGATCTCGCGCACCGCCTGCCGGGACCGCTACCTCGCGGGCGCGCTCACCGCCGTGGCCACGGCATGAACCACGGGATGGACCGCGACGCCGTCGCGTGGCTCACCGCCTGGGTCGCGAGGACCACCGGCGTCGCGGACGTGCGGCCGGACCGCCCGCTGCACGAGTACGGGCTGTCCTCGCGCGACATGGTCCGGCTCGCCGCCGAGCTCGCCGACCACGTCGGCGCGCCGCTGCCGCCGACCCTGGCCTACCAGCACCCCACCATCGCCGAGCTGGCCGCCGCGGCCCGCGGGCGGGCAGGCGCCGGTGCCGTCGCGGTCGGCGTGGTCGCCCGCCGAGCCGATCGCCGTCGTCGGCGTCGGGTGCAGGCTGCCCGGCGGCGTCGAGGGACCCGCCGCGTTCTGGGCGCTGCTCGACGGCGGCGTCGACGCCGTCGGGCCGCGGCCGGAGGGCCGCTGGCGCGGGGCCGAGCACGTGCTCGCCGGGCTCCCCGACGAGGGCGGCTGGCTGGCCGACGTCGCCGGGTTCGACGCGGGCTTCTTCGGGATCACCCCGCGCGAGGCCGCGGTGATGGACCCGCAGCAGCGGATCGCGCTGGAGGTCGCGTGGGCGGCGCTCGAGCACGCCGGGATCGCGCCCAGCGCCCTGCGCGGCAGCCGCACCGGTGTCTACATGGGGGTGTCGGCGGCCGAGTACGGCACGTTCACCCTCGCCGACCCGGCCGACGTCGAGGCGTGGGCCAGCCCCGGCGCGGCCGCGTCGATCGTCGCCAACCGCCTGTCCTACCTGCTCGACCTGCGCGGCCCCAGCCAGGTCGTCGACACCGCGTGCTCGTCGTCGCTGGTCGCCGTGCACTCCGCCATCGGCGCCCTGCGCTCCGGCGAGGCCGACCTGGCCATCGCGGGCGGCGTCAACCTCCTGCTCACCCCCGGCGTCACCGCGGGCTTCCACCGCGCGGGCGCGCTCGCCGCCGACGGCCGCTGCAAGGCGTTCGACGCCGCCGCCGACGGGATCGGCCGCGCCGAGGGCTGCGGCGTGGTCGTGCTGCGCCGCCTGTCCGACGCGCGCGCCGCGGGCGACCGCGTCCTCGCCGTGCTGCGCGGCAGCGCCGTCAACTCCGACGGCCGCTCCAACGGGATGCTCGCCCCCAACCCCGCCGCGCAGGCCGCGCTGCTCGCCGACGTCTACGCCGACGCCGGGGTCGACCCGGGAACCGTGGACTACGTCGAGGCGCACGGCACGGGCACGCTGCTCGGCGACCCGATCGAGGCGGGCGCGCTGGGCGCGGTGCTCGGCGCGGGCCGCGACCCGGCCCGCCCGCTGCTGCTCGGCTCGGTCAAGTCGAACCTGGGCCACCTGGAGGCCGCGGCGGGCATCACCGGCCTGATCAAGGTCGTGCTGGCGATGGCCAACGGCCGCGTCCCGGCGAGCCTGCACTACGCGACCCCGAACCCGCACATCGACTTCACCGGGCTCGGCCTCGCCGTCGTCGCCGAGGGCCGGGAGTGGCCGCGCTACTCCGGGCTGGCGTGCGCGGGCGTGTCCGCGTTCGGCTTCGGCGGCACCAACGCGCACGTCGTCGTCGAGGAGTGGCCCGCCTTCCCCGCCCCGCCCACCATCCACAGCGGACTCCCCGAGGTGCTCGCGGTGTCCGGCCCGGACGCGGACTCGGTGCGCGAGCGCGCCCGCGTCCTCGCCGACTGGCTGGAGACCTCCGACGCGCCGCTGGCCGACGTCGCCGCCGTCCTCGCCGTGCGCCGCGACCACCTGCCCGCGCGCGCCGCCGTCGTCGCCGCGGAGCGGGCCGACGCGGTCGCCGCGCTGCGCGCCACCACCGGCGCCACCACCGCGGGCGTCGACCTCGCCGGACCGGTGTTCGTGTTCTCCGGCTTCGGCTCGTCGTGGCCGGGCATGGGCGCGGCCCTGCTCGCCGACGAACCCGCGTTCGCCGACGCCGTCGCCGAACTGGACCCGGTGTTCCGCGCCGACGCGGGCTTCTCCCTGGCCGAGGTGCTCGCCGAGGCGGGCGACGCGGACGCGCTGCCCGACCTCACCATCGCCGCGCCCGCCCTCTACGGCATGCAGCTCGCGCTCGCCCGCCTGTGGCAGGCGCACGGCGTGCACCCCGCCGCCGTCCTCGGGCACTCGCTCGGCGAGGTCGCCGCCGCCGTCGTCGCGGGCGCGCTCGACCCCGGGCAGGGCCTGCGCGTCGTCACCGCCCGCTCCGCGCTGCTGGCCCGCCTCGACGGCGGCGCGATGGCCGCGCTGGAGCTGTCCGACGCCGAGTTCGCCGAGCTGGCCCCGCGCTTCCCCGGCGTCGGCATCGCCGTGCACGCCGCGCCCCGCCAGTGCACCGTCACCGGCGACCGGGACGGTGTCGCCGCGCTCGTCTCCCATGTCGAGGGCATGGGCAGGCTCGCCCGGCGGCTCAACGTCGCGGGCGCGGGCCACTCCCCGGACGTCGACCCGGTCGTCGGCGAGCTGCGCGCCGCCCTCGACGGGCTCGTCCCCGCCCAAGCGGACCTGCCGTGCTTCAGCAGCGTCCACGACGAGCCGCCCGCGTTCGACATCGACTACTGGGCCGCCAACCTGCGCTCCCCGGTCCGCTTCCGGCAGGCCGTCGAGGCCGCCGCGGCCGCGGCCACCGGGTGTTCCTGGAGATCAGCCCGCACCCGATCGCCTCGGCCGCCGTCGAGCAGACCGTCCGCGGCGCGACCGTCGTCGCCACCCTGCGCCGCGGCGGCGACTGGCCGCGCGCCGTCGCCGACCTGCACGTCGCGGGCGACTCCGCGGCGCTGCGCGCCCGCTACCCGAGCGCCCCCGTGCTCGACCTGCCCGGCCCGGTCTGGCGGCACGAGCCGCACTGGACTGCGCCGCGCGCCGCCGCGGCCGCCGGGCACCCGCTGCTCGGCGCGCACGTCGAGGTGCCCGACGACGGCAGGCGCATCTGGCAGGCGGCCATCGGCGCGCACCCCGCGCCCTGGCAGCCCGACCACCACGCGTTCGGCGTCGGCGTCCTGCCCGGCACCGCGTTCCTGGAGACCGCGCTCGCCGCGGGCCGCACCGCGCTCGGCGTCGACCGGGTCGCGGTGACCGACCTCGCGCTGACCGAGTTCCTCGCGCCCGGCCCCGACACCGTGCTGTCCACGACCCTCGACCGCGACGGCCGCGTCACCGTCGCCGCCCGCGGCGCCGACGCCGCCTGGGTCACCCACGCCACCGGGCACGTGCGCCCCGACGCGGGCGGCGCTGCCGCCGTCCCGGCCGCGCCCGCGACGCTCGCCCGCATCGACCTCTACGCCGCGTTCACCGCCATCGGCCAGGAGTACGGCCCGGCGTTCCGCGGCCTGTCCGACGTGCGCGCCGCCCCCGGCTACGCCTCCGCGCGCGTCGCCCTGCCCGACGCCGCGGGCGGCCACGCCCCGTACGCGGCGCACCCCGCGCTGGTCGACGCCTGCCTCCAGGCGATCGGCGCCGCCGCGCTCGGCCTGCCCGGCGTCCGCGGTCGGCACGTGCCCACCGGGTTCGGGCTGGTGCGCCTGCTCGGCGACGTCCGCGCGGGCACCCGCTGCGTCGCCCTGGCCGAGCGGTCCGGCGGCGAACTGACCGGCGCGGCGTACCTGGTCGACGACGCGGGCGCGGTGCTGCTCGCCGCGACCGGCGTCCGCGTCACCCGGGTCGCCGACCCCGACGGCCCCCGCACGCTCGAATGCCGCTGGGAGCCCGCGCCGCTGCCGCCGGGCGACCCCGAGCCCGGCGACGAACCCCACGTCCTGCGCATCGCGACGGGCGGGCGCGACGCGGTCGCCCTGGTCGCGCGGGTCGCGGCCGAACTGGCCGCCCGGCCGCGCCCGCCGCGGCTGTGGCTGGTCACCAGCGGCGGCAACGGCCCCGAGCCGAGCGACCCCGACCTGGTCTGCCTGCGCGGCCTGGTCCGCGTCCTCGCCTTCGAGCACCCCGAGCTGCGCGCCACCCTGCTCGACGTCGACGAGGCGTCCGGCCCGGCCGCGGTCACCGCCGAGCTGCGCGCCGACCGGCCCGACGACGAGGTCGCCTGGCGCGACGGCCGCAGGCTGCGCGCCCGCCTCGCCCCGGTCACCGTCCCCGACCGGGAGCCGCCCGTCGGCCCCGGCGCTTACCTGGTGACCGGCGGCCTCGGCGAACTCGGCGGGCACGTCGCCCGCTGGCTCGCCGACCGCGGCGCCACCCGCATCGTCCTCGCCGGGCGCACCGCCCGGCCGCTGCCCGACGTCCCCGGCGTCGAGGCCGTCCACGGCGACCTGGCCGAACCCGGGGTCGCGGAGCGGTTCATCGCCCACGCCCGCCGCGACGGCGTGCCGCTGCGCGGGGTCGTCCACGGCGCGGCCGTCCTCGCCGACGAACCCGTGTCCGCCCTCACCGACGAGGCGCTGGACCGCGTCTGGCGGCCCAAGGCCGAAGGCGCCCAGCGCCTGCACGACGCCGTCGCCGACCCGGACGTGTGGTGGCTCGCCCTCACCTCCGTCGCCGGCCTCATCGGCAGCCCCGGCCAAGCCGCCTACGCCGCCGCCAACGCCTGGGTCGACGCGCTGGCCGCCCGCCGCCGCGCCGCCGGGCTCCCCGCCCTGACCGTCGCCTTCGGCGCCTGGCGCGGCGCGGCGGCCGACACCCGCGCCAACGCCGCGCTCGCCGACCTCGACCCGGCCGAGGGCATCGCCGCCCTGGGCGCGCTGCTGGCCGACGGCCGCACCGGCGTGGGCGTCGCCCGGCTGGACAGCGCCCGCACGCTCGCCCTGTTCCCGGAGCTGGCCCACCGCCCGTTCCTGGCCGCGGTGGCGGGCGCGCGGCCCGACCCCGAGCCGTCGAGCTGGGCCGGGGTCGACGCCCTGCGCGCCCTGCCCGACCCGCGCGCCGCCGTGCTCGACCGGATCACCACCGGCCTCGCCGAGCTGATCGGCTCCGACCCGGACCGCGTCGACCCCGACACGCCGCTGACCCGCATGGGCCTGGACTCGCTGATGGCGATGCGGCTGCGCACCGCCGTGCAGCGCGACTTCGGCTTGGCGCTGCCCGTCCCGCTGCTGCTGCGCGGCGCCAGCCTGCGCGACGTCGCCGACCACCTCGCCGACGAACTCGGCCTCGGCGCCCGGGTCCAGCGCTCCGACATCGGGCCCCGCGACACCGCCGAGCGGTGGGTCGCCCGGGTCTGGGCGGACGCGCTCGGCACGCCCGTCACCGACGTGCACACCGCGTTCGCCACCCTGGGCGGCGACGCCGCCGCGCTCGCCGCCGTCCGCGCCGGGCTGGCCGAACGGCTGGGCTCCGACGTCACGGTGTCCGAATTGGACACCGTCGCGGCCACCGCCGACCGCGTCCGCGACGACCTGGAACGCCCGACCTCCGGCGTCGTGCACACCCTCCGCGCGGCGGGGAGCGTCCGCCGCTGTTCCTCTTCCACCCCGCGGGCGGCCCGACCACGGTGTACCAGCCGCTGGTCGCCGAACTGCCGCCCGGCTACCCCGTGCACGGCTTCGAGCGCATCGACGACGTGCCCACGGTCGAGGAGAAGGCCGAGCGGTACGCGGCGCTCGTCCGCGGCATCCAGCCGCACGGCCCCTACCGGCTCGGCGGCTGGTCCTTCGGCGGCGTCCTGGCCTACGAGACCGCGCACGTGCTCACCGCGCTCGGCGAGACCGTCGGCCAGGTCGTCATGATCGACTCCATCCTGCCCCGCCGGACCGGGGCCGCCGAGGACGCCGCGCTGCTCGTCGGCCGGTTCGCCCGCTTCGCCGAGCACGTCGAACGCACCTACGGCGTCCCGATCGAGCTGCCCGCCGACCTCGCCGAGCGCGACGAGGACGCCCAGATCGGCTGGGTCATGGGCAGGCTCGGCGCGATCCCCGGCATCGGCGAGGCCGTCCTGCGCCACCAGTACACGTCCTACGTGGACGCCCGGGTCGCCGAGCGCTACCGCCCCCGCCCCTACGCCGGGCCGGTCGTGCTGCTGCGCGCCACCGACCCGCACCCGCTCACCACCACGCTCGACCCGAGGTACCTGCGCACCGACGACACCCTCGGCTGGGACGAGCACTGCGCCGACCTCACCGTGCGCAAGGTGCCGGGCGACCACCTGTCCATGATCGACCCGCCGCACGTGTCCGAGCTGGCCCGCCTGCTGGACCGCGCGGTGGAAGCCGTGGAGGTCTGACATGTCGACCCACGCCCGGATCGAGGACCTCGTCCTGCGCGGCGAGGAAGCGGTGCGGCTCGCCGAGAAGCGCGCCGCCGACCGCCAGCACCCGCGCGGCAAGCTCACCGTCCGGGAACGGGTCGACCGGTTCGCCGACCCCGGCTCGTTCACCCAGATCGATGCCTTCACCCGACCCGGCGGCGACGGCGACAGACCCTACGGCGACGGGCTCGTCGCCGGTCACGCCACAGTGGACGGACGCCCCGTCTGCCTGTACGCGCAGGACTTCGCCGTCCACGGCGGCACCCTCGGCGAGGCGTCCGCCCGCACCGCGCAGAAGGTCGTCGACCTCGCGGTCAAGATCGGCTGCCCGGTCATCGGGATCAACGACGGCGGCGGCGCGCGCATCCAGGAGGGCGTCGCCGCGCTCGCCGGGTACGCGGGCCTGGCCCGCCGCCACGCCGCCGCGTCCGGCGTCGTCCCGCAGATCTCGCTCATGCTCGGCCCCTGCGCGGGCGGCGCGGTCTACACCCCGGCCCTCACCGACTTCACCGTCGTCGTCCGCGACACCTCCTACATGGTCGTCACCGGCCCCGACGTCGTACGCGCCGCAACCGGCGTCGACGCCACCCTCGACGACCTCGGCGGCGCGGAGACCAACGCCACCGTCTCCGGCAACGCCCACCACCTCGCCGACGACGAGGACGACGCCCTCGACTGGGTCCGCACCCTGCTGGGCTTCCTCCCCGCCAACAACCGCGAGCCCGCCCCGGAGTACGCCGACGACACCGCGCCCGGCGTCACCGACGCCGACCGCCTGCTCCGCGCCGTCATCCCGGACGCCGAGAACGCCGCCTACGACGTCACCGACATCGTCTCCCGCGTCGTCGACGACGGCGACCTGCTGCCCGTGCACTCCGGGTTCGCCCGCAACATGCTCTGCGCCTTCGGCCGCGTCGCGGGCCGCACGGTCGGCGTCGTGGCCAACCAGCCCGCCCACGGCGCGGGCGTGCTCGACATCGACGCCTCCGAGAAGGCCGCCCGGTTCGTGCGCTTCTGCGACGCCTTCGGCATCCCGATCCTCACCTTCGCCGACGTCCCCGGCTACCTGCCCGGCGTCGAGCAGGAGCGCGGCGGCATCATCCGGCGCGGCGCGAAGCTCGTCTACGCCTACTCCGAGGCGACCGTGCCGATGGTGACCGTCGTGCTGCGCAAGGCGTACGGCGGCGGGTACGCCGTCATGGGGTCCAAGCACCTGGGGGCCGACGTCAACCTGGCCTGGCCGACCGCCCGCATCGCCGTCATCGGCGCGGAGGGCGCCGCGCAGGTGCTGCACCGCCGCGAGCTGGCCGGGCTGGCCCCCGCCGCGCGCGCCGAGCGCGAACGCGAGCTCACCACCGCGCTGCGGCGCACCCACGGCACCCCCTACGCCGCCGCGGAACTCGGCTACGTCGACGCCGTCATCGACCCCGCCGAGACCCGCGTCGCCGTCACCCGGGCGCTGCGCCTGCTGCGCGGCAAGAGCGTCGGCGTCCCGTCCCGCAAGCACGGCAACATCCCGCTCTAGCAGTCCCCGGAGGTCACCCCCATGTCCCGAGTCAGATGGATCGCCCTGGCGGCGGCGCTGGCCGCGGTCGCCATCCCGCTGTCCGCCCCCGCCGAGCGGGCCGAGGCCGCGCGCACCTCCGCCGTCGCCGACGACGGCGCGCGCGTGCTGACCGAGACCCGCGTCGGCGAGCGCATCCTCGACCTGGAGGTCTCCTCGCCCGCCCTCGGCGGCAAGACCGGCATGGTCCGGCTGCTGCTGCCCGCGGCTACGACACCCAGCCCGACCGCACGTGGCCCGTCCTGTACCTGCTGCACGGCTGCTGCGAGGACGAGGACTACAAGTCCTGGACCGCCTACACCGACGTCGAGGAGTTCACCGCCGACAAGGACGCGCTGGTGGTCCTGCCCACCGACGGCCCCGCGGGCATGTACTCGGCCTGGTGGAACTGGGGCCGCACGCCCACCCCGGACTGGGAGACCTTCCACGTCACCGAGGTCCGCCAGATCCTCGAGCGCGGCTACCGCGCCGGGACCCGCCGCGCGGTCGCGGGGCTGTCCATCGGCGGGTACGGCGCGCTGGCCTACGCGTTCCGCCACCAGGGGATGTTCGGCGCCGCCGCGTCCTACAGCGGGGTCCCGAACACGACCCTCTACGGGGTGCCGAACTTCCTCCAGGGCCTGATCACCAGCGAGGGCCTGTCGGCGATGAGCCTGTGGGGCAGCGAGTGGCTCCAGCGGTCGATCTGGATGGCGCACAACCCGTACGACAACGTCGACAAGCTGCGCGGCGTCGCGATGTACGTCTCCTCCGGCAACGGCCGCGGCGGCCCGCTCTCGCCCGGCGGCTGGGACCTGATCGAGCCGCTGGCGGAGCTGTCGTCGAAGTCGTTCACCGACCGGCTGCGCAGCCGGGGCATCCCGGTCACCGTGAACTACTACGGCGACGGCACCCACACCTGGCCGTACTGGGAGCGCGAGCTGAAGGCGTCGTGGCCGGTGCTGGCCCGCGGCCTCGGGCTGCCGTCGTGACGCCCGCGGTCCCCGACGGCCGGACCGCGGTGCCGATCTGGGCCGAGCTGGTGCCCGAGGGCGCGGCGCGGGTCCGGCCGCTCGCCGGGAAGATGATCGCCGACGCGGTGGCGGCCGTCCGGGAGGCCGTCCCCGCCTACCGGCAGCCGCTCACCGGCAAGTTCCGCGAGGTCCTGGTCGGCGGCGTCGAGATGGCCGTCATGCAGTGCTTCCGCTTCATCGAGGACCCGAACGCCTCCCGCGAGGAGTGGCTGGAGGTGTTCCGCTACGCGGGCCGCGTCGAGTTCCTCGAGGGCCGCACGATGGACTCCCTGCAGACCGCCGTCCGGGTCGGCGCGCGGACGGTGTGGCGGCACATCGGCCGGGCGGGCAAGGACCTCGGCATGTCCGCCGACGCCCTGCTCACCCTGGCCGAGGCCATCTTCGCCTACGTCGACGACATCTGCGTGGTCGCGGTGTCGGGGTACACCGAGGCGCAGGCCCAGGCCAGCGGGTCCTACGAGCGCAAGCGCCGCCAGCTCCTCAAGCTCCTGCTGGACCGCGTCACCTCGCCGCAGCAGGTGTCCGACCTCGCCGCGGCCGTCGACTGGCGCCTGCCCGACCGCGTGGCCGTCGTCGTGCTCGAGTACCGCCCGGACCACCTGCGGCTCCCGCCGCCGTCGCTGGGCCGGGAGGTGCTGGTGGACCTGGAGAGCACCGACCCGTGCCTGCTGCTCCCGGACCCACCACCCGCGGGGAGGCGTTCGACCGGGCGGTCACCGACCTCGAACACGCCCTGGTCGGGCGCCGCGCCGCCATCGGCCCGGTCGTCCCGCTGCCGGAGGCCCACCGCTCCCGCGCGGTCGCCCGCCGCGCCCTGGCGCTGCGCCACCGCCGCATGATCCCCGACGCCGACCTGGTCCGCTGCGACCGCCACCTCGCCACCCTGCTCCGCTTCGCCGACGAACCCCTGGTCTCCCACCTGGCCGAACGCGTCCGCGAGGTCCTCAACCCCCTCACCGACAAGCAGCGCGACCGTGCCGCCTCCACCCTGCACGCCTGGCTGCGCACCCGCGGCGACATCAACGAGGCGGCGGACGCGCTGGCCGTGCACCCGCAGACCGTCCGGTACCGCCTGAACCAGCTCGAGTCCCTGCTCGGCGAGCGCCTGGCCGACCCGGAGCAGCGCTTCCTGATGGAGGTCTCCGCCCACGCCTGGCTACCGCCGGAGCGCTGACCCCAGCCCGTCGAGCACGATCCGCAGCCCGTCGCCGAACTCGTCCTCGGTGGACGCCGCGTCGGCCGCGGTCTCGCGGGTGAGCGGGAAGTCGTCGAGCTGCGCCATGCGCGCCGTGCCCTCGCCGCTCAACGGCCCGAGGTGCTCGTTGTGCACGGCGCCGATGAGGTAGGCCAGGAGCGCCCGCATCGCGCTGACGCGCTGGGCGCCGCGGAACCCGGCGTCGGTGAGCGCTTGGAGCACGGCCTCCGCCCACCCGAGGATGCCCGCGCTGGTGTGCCGGTGGACGAGCGTCAGCGGCACCGCGCCCGGGTGCGCCGCGACCGCCGCCCGGACCCGGGTGAGCAGCACCGCCACCCGCTCCCGCCAGTCCCCTTCGACCGCGGTGTCCACATCGGACAGGATGTGGGCGACGACCAGCCGCTCGACCTGCTCCCGGTCGCTGACGTACCGGTAGAGCGACATGGTCCCCATGCCGAGCTGCGCCGCGACCGCCCGCATGGACAGCGCGCCGAGCCCTTCCCGATCGATGACCGCGAGCGCGGCGGCGGCGATCGCTTCCGGCGTGAGGGAACGAGGACGGGGCACGGCTTGACAGCGTACAACCTACGCTCATAACGTCGTAGGCGTACGCCTTACGCCTACGAGGGAGCGCCCATGCCCACCGTGACCCCGCGCGTCCTGCACCCGGTCCTCGGCGACCCCGTTCCCATCCCCGCGGACACCCTGGTGCACCTCCAGTTCCGCCGCTTCGCGGGCTGCCCGATCTGCCACCTCCACCTCAGGCAGGTGGTGGTCCGGCACGCCGAGATCACCGCCGCGGGCATCAGCGAGGTCGTCGTCTTCCACTCCACCACCGCCGAACTCGCCCCGTACGCGCCCGACCTCCCCTTCCCCCTGATCGCCGACCCGACCAAACACCTCTACCGCGAATTCGGCGTCGGCACGTCCCGCCGAGCCCTCGCCCCCGCCGCCTGGCCCGCCATCGCCCGCGGCGCCCTCCCCATCCTCGCCGCCCGCCAACCCGCCCCACCCCGCACCGTCACCGGCGGCCGCCTCGGCCTCCCCGCCGACTTCCTCATCACCCCCGACGGCCACCTCGCCGCCACCCACCACGGCGCCCACGCCGACGACCAGTGGACCGTCGACGAACTCCTCGCGCTGGCGGCGGAGGTCAGCCTTTAGCAGCCCGGATTTCGCGCGCCGCGGCGAGAGCGGCAGCCTGGTAGGGCGGGAGAGTGGCGCCGTCCTCCACCACCTCGACAGGCCACGTCGCCCGCGCCCGCACCCACAGGTGCGACACCAACCCCGAGTGCACCCGCAGCCGATCGACCCCGCGCTCGACCTGCACGACGTACACCCACGCCGCCTGATCAGGCGCTTGGGACACCGGCTCGCGCCACGCCCGCAGCAGGCGCTTCCCGCCCTGGAGGGGTGCCCGCTCCGCCAGCACCGCGTCCGCGGGCGCCGGGCTCGGCGCGTGCGGGGGCGCGACCGGGAAGAACCGGTAGGGCGGTGGGGGAGGGGCGTCGATGATCGCGACCGCGGCCAGATCCGGGTCGTCGGGGTCGTCCAGCGTCGAGCGGATCATGGTGCGCTCGACGCGGGTGATGCCGACGCCCTCGTGGGCGAGGCTCAGCAGGAGGGTCGTCTCCGCCTGCCGGGCCTCGCCGCCGAAGTAGTCCTGCCGGACACCCCGCAGGGTGTCGTCCGCCAGCCTGCCCGCGAGGCGGGCGCACAGGTCGGTGGCGGTGGCGTGGGCCCGCGCGTCCATCTAGTCGAACGAGAGGTGGTCCCGGTCGTACGGCTGCTGCAGCAGCGCGAGCTGCTGCGGCTTCCACAGCGCGTCGTTCACCGTGACGCGGCCGCCGCCGCGCAGCAGCCAGACCTCGTCGTGCTCGAAGTGGAGCAGGGCGTCGCCCGGGATCGCCGACAGCAGGCCGAGGACCAGCCGGAACACGTCGGTCTCCTGGGCCTCGAAGTCGCCCGCCTTGCTCAGTCCGAAGTAGACCTCGATGGTCGGCGCGAAGCCGAAGCGCTCCTCGACGGCGTTCGGCGGGTCGTAATCGGCGGCGTCGACGTCGAACCAGCCGCCGCCGCGCAGCGATCCCTTGGTGCCCTCGTGCGACTCGACCGCGCCGGACGCGCTGGCGACCAGTGCGGAGACGACGGCGGCGGGGCGGACCGGCGCGCCCAGTTCGAGCTTGTAGGTGATAGACACGGGTCACGTCCTGCTATTGGGGGAACGCATCGATGATGTTGCCGTTCTTGTCGATGATCTTCACTTCTTCGAGTCCCTTGACGTGCGGGAGGATCGCCTTCATCTCCTCCACGGTCATGGGGCTGCGCTCCATGTTGATGACGATACTGCCAGACTGCTTCTTGGCCTTGTCCTTCAGTTCGCTGCGGATGTTCTCCCGCTTGTCACTGCTCGGGGCGTAGCAGTCCCACAGCTTCCCCTCCATGTTGTAGTCGGGGTCGCTGGTGCCGTTGCGGCCCTTCTCGCCGGTGTTCTGGCTGATCTTGTACCCGGCGCGGGCGAGGATGGTGGCGCTGTCGTTCTCGATCCGGTGGCCCTCGCGCTGCTTCGGGCTGCCGACCTCGGTGTTGGTCGGCGTGCCGCCGGGCTTGGCGTTGGGGTTGGGCGGCTCGGACGGCCGCGTGTGCCCGGACTGGCTCGGCGTGGTCGTCTCCGGCGGTTTGCCCTGGCCGGTGCCCGGCTCGCCCAGCTTGGCGGTGTCCATCGTGGCGTCCAGCGCGCTGTCGACGCCGTTGCCCGCGTTGATGGAGCCGTGCTGCTGCGACGGGCGGTCCGCGCCGTCGCCGGGCTGCCCGTTCCCGTCCCCGGGTTTGCGTGGTTTGGGGGCCATGGCGTTACCCGTTCAGGAGCTTGGTCAGGTTGGTCAGGCTGGTGACCAGGGCCGTGGTGTAGGTGAGGATGCGCCCGGTCCACTTGACGACCGCCGCGGCGATCTGGGGCGCGATCACCGGGATCGTCACCACCAGAAGCGCCTCCGCAGCCCACACGATCACCCGGGCGACCAGGTCGGCGATCAGGTCGCGGACGATCTCGCGGGTGAACTCGACGAGGTTGCCCGCGCCCTCGGTGGCCACCGACATCGCCGCGGAGATCGCGGCCAAGCCGCCGATCGCGTCCACGTTGTGGACCATTAGCGCGCGGTAGGAGTCGGCCGCCGGTCCGGTCCAGTCCGGGATGTCGTTGTTGAGGTGCTCGCCCAGGTCCGCGGACATGGCGTGCAGTTCGGTCGCCATGTTGTTCCACGTCGCGGCGTGCGAGCGGACGACGTCCGGCTTGCCGGTCAGCTCGTCGAGCATCTCGCGCAGCGGCTCGAAGTACTCCATCGCCCAGCCGAGGCCGTTGGCCAGCAGAGCGCTGATGGGGTCCATGACGGTGGCGGCGGCCTCGACGGCCAGCGTCCCGCCCGCGATGGCGTCGTCGACCCAGCCCTCGCTCTTGATGGCGTCGACGAGGCCCTCGATGCTGTCGGCCAGCCCCGAGCCGGTCCACACCTCCCGGGACGACTGGACCGGGGCGACCAGCGAATCGCCCGCCATCAGTACACGCCGTCGATCATGAGGGCGTTGCCGTCCTCGGTGGCGGTGTACTCCTCCGCGCTGGCCCGCAGCTCGGCGGCGACCTTGACCAGGTTCTGCTCGACGAACGCGATCACGTCGTCCTGGCGGACGTGCTTGCCCTCGAGGATCCCCGAGATCCACCCGCACAGCAGCCCGTACGCCTGGTCGTCCTGCGCGATGTGCGAACTGGCCGCCTTGACCGCGGCGAACCGCGCCTGGATCGCCTCGACGTTCGCCGCGTGCGCGCGCACCTGCTCCACGTCGACGTTGAACCCTGACATGCCTACCCCCGCCCGAGATCGGAGCTGACGTCGTACTCCCCGTCTTCCCCGTCCGACGCCGCGGCGGTGCGCCGTGGTTCCACCGCCGCCGAACTTGATCGGAAATGCCCGCTCACGTTCTCCGCGATGGCCCGACCGACACCGGAATCCGCGCCGACGGTGTCGGCGACGATCTCCTCGGAGCGGTCCGCCAGTCGGTTGCGGGCGTCGGCCAAGGTTGACATGACGGCCTGGGCGACCGTCGACGGGGACACCCGGGTGATCCGGTCGGTGAGCTTCAGGTCGACCATCGCGCCGCTGGAGTCGACGGTGACCTCCGCGAGGCCGTTGGGGTCCGACGCGGTGATGCGCAACGCCTGGAAGCGGTCGCTCATCGCCTGGGTGTCCGCGGCGAGTTTGTCGACGCGGGCCTTCCACGCCGCGATGCGCTCGTGAGCGCTTTCCGGGTCTCGGATGGTGCCGTCCACTGTTCCCCCAGTGCTCGTTCCGCCAACTGGGGGTGAGCCTAGTGATCACTGCGGTTCGTCGCGGGCGGGTGACCGCCGGACGCACGTCGCTTCCGACCATCGGGTGAGCCGGCTACGTTGCCCGAGTGACCGAGCAGCCACCGCCGTTCGCGACGGCCCTGCGCGAGGCCATCGCCGCGGCCGGGGTCACGCTCGACCGGTTGGCCGCCGAGCTGCGCGGTCGGGGGACGCCGGTCAGCCTGGCCACGCTCAGCTACTGGTGCTCCGGGCGCAGCAGGCCCGAGCGGGCCGGGTCGTTGGCGGCGCTGGCCGAGCTGGAGGGGCTGCTGGGCCTGCCCGCGAACGGGCTGCGCAGGCTGCTGCCCGAGCGCAGGCCGCGGGCCGGGCCGCGCGCCGCGAGGTGGAGCCGGTGACCGCGGCCGCGCCGTGGCACCGGGAGGACCAGGTCCGCGGGCTGCTCGACCGGCACGACCTCAGCCGCGACGGCCAGCTCAGCAGGCTCAGCGCGCACGACCGCGTCGAGATCGGGCCGGACCGGGTCAAGCGCGCGCAGCGGACCCGGCAGGTGCTGCGCGCGGAGGAGGACGGCGTCGACCGGCTGGTGATCGTCTGCTGGGGCGACGGGCCGGACACCCCGCGCCCGAGCTGGTGCCGGTGCGCAACTGCTCGATCGGCCGGGTCGACGTCGACCACGACGCCGGGCTGACCGCGGCCGAGCTGGTGTTCGACCGGCCGCTGGCCCGCCGGGAGACGATCGTGGTCGAGCACGAGCTGCTGACCGCGCCGCCCCGGCCGACGTCGGTCAGCCACCAGCGGATGAGCAGGCTGCCGGTGCGCGAGTACCTGGTCGAGGTGCGCTTCGACCCCGCCGCGCTGCCCCGGCACTGCGTCCGGTTCTCCGAGATCGACGGCGAGGAGCGGGTCAAGGCCGTCGAGCTGGATTCCCTGCACACCGCCCACGCGCTGGGCCTCGACCTCGCGCCCGGGCGGTACGGGCTCCGGTGGTGGTGGTAATCCCGTACGCCGTACGGTACGCTGTACGACATGCATGCCGAGATCCTCGACTGGTTCGCCGAGTACGACGCCCGCGCCGCCCGCGGCGACATCGCCGGTCTGGCCGACCTGGCCGTCTTCCCGCTCAACGTCGTCACCGACATCCCCGGTGGCGCCGCAGCCGCCCGCACGTGGGACCGCGAGGAGTTCATCGAGGTCATGACCGAGGTCGTGGGGGAGGGCGCGGAACTCCGGTCGACCCGCACCCCGCACCTGCTCGGCGACAACCTCGCCGTCGTCTTCACCGACGCGTCGGTGACCGTCGACGGGCACGACCACCAGATGCGCTACGCCGACATCCTCATCCGGACCACCGACGGCTGGGCGTTCCAGACGATGGTCCAACCCGGCCACGGCACCGGCTGGGAACCGGCCCGCCGCGGGTAGACGCACGGTGGGTGCGGGCCGCGGAATGCCTGCCAATCGGGCGGTTTTGCGGCCCCGCACGGGGAGAGCGCCGGTCGTGGGCTGACTGCGCGTCGGCCACCGGGTACGGTGCGTGTCCAACGGTTCGCCACCCGGGGGCGCATGCACGATCGGCCCGCGCAGAGCGGCGTCCTCGATTTCGACCGGCCCAACCTGGCCCGGCTCGTGGACGCCCTGCTCGGCGGTCGCGACAACTACGCCGCCGACCGCGCGCTGGTCGACCGGCTGCTCGACCTCGACCCCGGGGCCCGCCAGATGGCCCGCGACCACCGCGACTGGGTGCTCCGCTGCCTGCGCCTGCTGGTCACCGCGCACGGCGTCGACCAGTTCATCGACCTCGGCTCCGGCCTGCCGACGACCGACAACACCCACCAGATCGTGCAGCGCTACAACGCCGAGGCGCGCGTGGTCTACGTCGACAACGACCCCGTGGTCCAGGCCTACGGCCGGGCGCTGCTGGAGGAGAACGAGCAGACGCACATGGCGTCGTGCGACCTCACCGACGCCGCCGCCGCCATGGCCTCGCCCGACCTCGCCCGCCACATCGACGTCGAACGGCCCATCGGCCTGATGCTGTGCTCGGTCGTCCACCACATCCTCGACGACGACGCCGCGGCGGCCGTCGTGCGCGCCTGGGTGGACGCCCTGCCCAGCGGCTCGTACGTGATGCTCACCCACGACTACGACCCCGACGACGGCTCCCAGCACAGCGCGCTGGCCCGCAAGCTCGACCTCGCGTTCCGGGACACCCCGCTGGCGTCGGTGCACCGCACCCGCGCCCGGATCGAGCGCTACTTCGACGGGCTCGAGCTGGTCGAACCGGGCATCACGTACCTGCACAAGTGGTGGCCCGACGGTCCGCGCATCCGGGACCTCACCGGGCTCAACTACATCATCCTGGGCGGGGTGGCCCGCAAGCCCTAGGGCTGCAGCGCGCGGTGGGCGACGAGCGTCCCGCCCGCCATCGCCGCCGGGAACACGATCAGCGCCGCCAGCGGGACCAGGCACAGCAGGTACACCGGCGTGGCGAAGCCCAGGGTCAGCGCGCGCCGCGACTTCAGCGCCCGGCGGCGCTCCTTGAGCCCGAGCCCGCGCCGGACGAACGGGATGGCGGTCAGCTCGACGGCCAGCAGCCACGCGCCGACGAGCACGGCCAGCACCGGGACCACGGTCTGCCCGACGACGGGCACGAACCCGAGCGCGAACAGCAGGATGCCCCAGAGGACGACCCGCCCGATCAGCAGCACCGCGTCCCGGATGCCGATCCACGCCGCCTTGCCCCAGCCGATCTGCTGGGCGGACGGCACCCCGCCCAGCACGGTGTCCTCCACCTGCTCGGCGATGCTCTCGTAGAACGGCCCGCCGATGACCAGGGTCAGCGCGGTGAAGACCAGCATGGACACCGCGACGGCCAGCACCGCGACCGAGATGCCGACGCCGACCCGCAGAATTGTCTGCCAGGTCTGCGACCATCCGTCCGCGAACGGGGTCATCCACGCCACCAGGTCATCGATGCCGAAGGCCAGCGCGACCAGCCCGCCGAACAGCACGAGGCTGCTCAGCAGCGCGGGGATCGCCCCCTTCGCCAGCATCGAGCCCGACGACAGGACCAGCCGGAACCCCTTGGCCAGCAGACCGACGCCGACCCCGAACTCACGCACCGCAGTGATCACCGCCGCAGTGTAGCCGGCCGGGTCCGACGGCCCTTGACTTCGACATAACTTGAGCTTCTACCTTCGTTCCCACCACGACACTCACGGAGGACCAGCGTGGACATGCAGATGGCGGCGTGGTCGTCGCTCTACAACACGATGCGGGCGCGATCCGGGCCGGTGCCCACGCGGCAGACGCTGAAACGCGTGCTGACGTTCGCCCGCCCGCTGCGCGGCAGGCTCGCGTTATTCGTCGGCCTGAGCACCGTGCTCGCCGCGCTGGTCGTCGCGACGCCCGTGCTGGCGGGCCGGGTGGTCGAGGCCATCAGCACCGGTCAGGACCGCGGGGTGGTCATCACCCTCGCCCTGGTCATCGCCGGGGTGGCGGTCCTGGAGGCGGCGCTCGGCCTGGTCAACCGCTGGCTGTCGTCGACCATCGGCGAGGGCATGATCCTCGACCTGCGGACGAAGGTGTTCGACCACGTCCAGAAGATGCCGGTCGCGTTCTTCACCCGCACCCGGACCGGCGCGCTGGTCTCCCGGCTCAACAACGACGTCATCGGCGCGCACCGGGCGTTCGGCGACACCCTCGCGGGCGTGGTCGGCAACCTGGTCACGCTGGTGCTCACGCTGGTCGTGATGATCGGCATCTCGTGGCAGGTGACGCTGCTGTCGCTGGTGCTGCTGCCGGTGTTCGTGCTGCCCGCCCGCCGCATGGGCACCCGGCTGGCGGCGCTGCGCCGGGAGGCCGCCGACCACGACGCCACCATGAACACGCAGATGACCGAGCGGTTCTCCGCCCCGGGCGCGACCCTGGTCAAGCTGTTCGGCCGCCCGGCCGAGGAGTCCGCGGAGTTCGCCGCGCGCGCCCGCCGGGTCCGCGACATCGGCGTGCGCAGCGCGCTCATGCAGTGGGTGTTCGTCACCGCGCTGACCCTGGTGTCCGCGCTGGCGCTGGCCCTGGTCTACGGCCTCGGCGGCGTGCTGGCGCTGGCGGGCACGCTGGACGCGGGCGCGGTCGTGTCGCTGGCCCTGCTGCTGACCCGCCTGTACTCGCCGCTGACCGCGCTGGCCAACGCCCGCGTCGACGTGATGAGCGCGCTGGTCAGCTTCGAGCGCGTCTTCGAGGTGCTGGACCTGCCGCCGCTGATCAAGGACAAGCCGGACGCCCGCCCCGTGCCCGATGGCCCGGTGTCGGTCGAGTTCGACAAGGTCCGCTTCGCCTACCCGGCCGCCGACAAGGTGTCGCTGGCGTCGCTGGAGGAGGTCGCCGTGCTGGACACCCGCGGCGGCGAGGAGGTCCTGCACGAGGTGTCGTTCCGGGTCGAGCCCGGCCAGGTGGTGGCGCTCGTCGGGTCGTCCGGCGCGGGCAAGTCGACCATCGCGTCGCTCGCGCCGCGGCTCTACGACGTCGACTCCGGCGCGGTCCGGCTGTCCGGGGTGGACGTGCGCGACCTGCGCGCGGACTCGCTGCGCGGCGCGGTCGGCATGGTCACCCAGGACGGGCACCTGTTCCACGACACCATCGGCGCCAACCTCCGCTTCGCCCGCCCCGGCGCCCCCGACGAGGAGCTGTGGGACGCGCTGCGCCGCGCCCGCCTGGCCGACCTGGTCGCGTCCCTCCCGGACGGGCTGGAGACGGTCGTCGGCGAGCGGGGCTACCGGCTCTCCGGCGGCGAGCGCCAGCGCCTCACCATCGCCCGCCTCCTGCTGGCCCGCCCGCGCGTGGTCATCCTCGACGAGGCGACCGCGCACCTGGACACGACGTCCGAGGTGGCCGTGCAGGCGGCGCTGACCGAGGCCCTGCAGGGCCGCACGGCGCTGGTCATCGCGCACCGGCTGTCCACGGTCCGCGCGGCCGACCAGATCCTCGTGGTCGAGGCGGGCCGGGTCGTGGAGCGCGGCACGCACGACGACCTGCTCGCCCGGGACGGCCGCTACGCCGAGCTGTACCGCACGCAGTTCGCGGAGCAACCCGCTGCGGCGTAACGCTTCAGGGTGACTTCAGGGCCACTGTGGACCATCGGGGAGGTACCGTCCGGACCATGACCGGACCGGACGGCGCCCACCCGCACCCGCACGCCGTCGCGCACGTGCTGGCCGCGCTGGCGTCCGCGCACCCCGACCTCCCGGAGCCGGTGGTGCGCGGCGTCGTGCTGGACGCGGCGGGGGAGTTGGCGGGGGCCGTCCCGGCCGACTTCCCCGCCTCCTCCGGTTGCGCAGCACCGCCCGCATCGCCGCGATGACCGGTGCCCCTCTGGTCATCGCCACGGCCGGTGCGCGCTGGGCCCCGCCTGGTGATCAGTCGGCCTTCTGGCTGCTCAGCCCTTCGGTGATCAGGTTCATGACGGTCTGGTCGGCGAGGGTCGTCGTGTCGCCGAGTTCCCGGTTCTCTGCGATGTCGCGCAGAAGACGGCGCATGATCTTGCCGCTGCGGGTTTTGGGGAGTTCCTCGACGATGAGGATCTGGCGCGGCTTGGCGATGGCGCCGATTTCGCTGGCGACGTGGTTGCGCAGGGTCGCGATGTGCGCGTCGCGGTCCTCGGCCGCCTCGCCGCGGGGATCACGAACGCGACGATGCCCTGCCCGGTGGTCGGGTCGCTCGCGCCCACGACCGCCGCCTCGGCCACCGTGGGGTGCGAAACCAGAGCGGATTCGACCTCGGTGGTGGAGATGCGGTGCCCGGAGACGTTCATGACGTCGTCGACGCGGCCCAGCAGCCAGATGTGGCCGTCGCTGTCGTATTTCGCGCCGTCGCCGGCGAAGTAGTAGCCCTGGTCGGCGTAGCGGGACCAGTAGGTTTCGCGGAAGCGGTCGGGGTCGCCCCAGATGCCGCGCAGCATCGACGGCCACGGCTCGGTCAACACCAGGTAGCCGCCGGAGCCGTGCGGCACCTCGATGCCGGCGTCGTCGACGACCTGCGCGGAGATGCCCGGCAGCGGGGTCTGCGCCGAGCCCGGCTTGGTCTTGGTGACCCCCGGCAGCGGGCTGATCATGATCGCCCCGGTCTCGGTCTGCCACCAGGTGTCGACGATCGGGCAGCGCTCCCCGCCGATGTGGGTGCGGTACCAGACCCACGCCTCCGGGTTGATCGGCTCGCCCACCGACCCCAGGAGCCGCAGGGAGGACAGGTCGTGCCCGGCCGGGTTGTCGGTGCCCCACTTCATGAAGGTGCGGATCAAGGTGGGGGCGGTGTAGTAGATCGTCACGCCGTACTTGGCGATGATCTCGAAGTGGCGGCCCTGGTGCGGGGTGTTCGGCGTGCCCTCGTAGACCACCTGGGTGGCGCCGTTGGCCAGCGGGCCGTACACGATGTAGGAGTGGCCGGTGACCCAGCCGATGTCGGCGGTGCACCAGTAGACGTCGGTCTCGGGCTTGAGGTCGAACACGGCGTGGTGGGTGTACGCGGCCTGGGTCAGGTAGCCGCCGCTGGTGTGCAGGATGCCCTTCGGCTTACCGGTCGTCCCGGACGTGTAGAGGATGAACAACGGGTGCTCGGCATCAAAGGCTTGGGCGTCGTGGGTGGCGGGCTGGTCGTCCACGAGGTCGTGCCACCAGACGTCCCGGTCCGGGTTCCAGGCGCACTCCGTGCCGGTGCGCTTGACCACCACGACGTGCTCAATGCTCGGCGACTTGGCCGTGGCCTCGTCGGTCAGGTCCTTCATCGGGACGGCCTCGCCCCGGCGGTACTGGCCGTCGGTCGTGATCAGGACGCGGGCCTGGGCGTCGTCGATGCGGGACTGGAGGGCGGCGGGGGAGAAGCCGCCGAACACGACGCTGTGCACCAGCCCGAGCCGCGCGCAGGCCAGCATCGCGACGATGGCCTCCGGGACCATCGGCATCTGGATGGCGACCCGGTCGCCGGGGACTAGGCCGAGGAAGGACAGCCCGTTGGCCGCCTTGCACACCATCGCGTGCAGGTCGGCGTAGGTGATCGTGCGGGTGTCGCCGGGCTCGCCCTCCCAGTGGATCGCGACCCGGTCGCCGTTCCCGGCCTCGACGTGCCGGTCGACGCAGTTGCGGGCGACGTTCAGCGACCCGCCGACGAACCACTTCGCGAACGGCGCGTCCGACCAGTCCAGCACCTGCGACCACTCGGACGACCACTCCAGCCGCCGCGCCTGCTCCGCCCAGAACGCCAACCGGTCGGCCCCGGCATCGGAGTACGCCGACGCGGACAGGTTCGCCGACTCGGCGAACTCGGCGGGAGGCGCGAACTCCCGGGTCTCGGTCGACAAGTTGTCCAGGGTCTGTCCGCTCATGGGTCCTCCGAACACGCCGGTGTGGCTGGTCACAGTAGGACCGCGCGACGCGCCCGGGCCGTCCGCGCGACGGACGGTGCGGAGACCGGGACAAACGGTCCACGAGCGTCGCCGGATCGGCCGCGGCAGGACATAACATCTACCCAACGTGCCAGCGAAGGACAGGGGAGCTGATGGCGGCGCCGCAGCCTGGGGACCCGGTGCGGCCCCGGCTGCCCTGGTCGCGGACCGACCCGGCCGCCGTGCTCGCCTCCGCCCGGCACATCGCCGACGACCTCGCCGACGGGCTCGCCGGGCCCCGGGTGCGCGCCGCCGCCCGCGGGGTGCGCAGGCTGCTCGGGGCGACCGCGGTCGGCTTGGCAGACCTGTCGGGGCAGCCCGTGTGGGCCGGGCCGGTGCCGCCCGGCACCCGCTGGGTCGAGCTGGTCGACCAGGTCCTCCACACCGAGACCCGCGCGGGCAGGCCGCCGCTGCTGGTCACCCCGCTGCACGTCCACGACGAGCTGACCGGTGTCCTCGTCGTGTCCGGGCCCGTGCGCCGCACCGGGGTCGCCGAGGTCGCCGACTGGATCACCGCGGCGCTGGAGCGGGCCCGGCTGGAGGCCAGCGCCGAGCACGCCGCGCAGGCCGAGCTGCGCGCGCTGCGGGCCGAGATCTCCCCGCACTTCGTCTACAACGCGCTCACCGTCATCGCCGGGCTCGTGCACTCCGACCCCGAGCGCAGCCACGAGCTGATGCTCGACTTCGCCGACTACAACCGCTACAGCCTCGCCAGCCACGGCGAGTACACCACCGTCGCCGACGAGTTCCACGCCATCGAGACCTACCTGGCGCTGCAACGCGCCGTGCTCGGCGACCGGCTGCGCGTCCAGGTGCGGGTCGCGCCCGAGGTGCTGGCCGTCGCCATCCCGTACCTGGTGCTCCAACCGCTGGTCGAGAACGCCGTCCGGCACGGCATCGAGCCGCGCCCGGCGGGCGGGACCATCCAGGTCACCGGGGAGGCCGAGGGCAGCGACTGCGTCATCACCGTCGAGGACGACGGCGTCGGCATGGCCCCCTCGCGGGCCGAGGCGCTGCTCGCCGGGCGCGGGACCTCCGGCAGCGTCGGCCTGGCCAACGTCGACCGGCGGCTCCGCAACGTCTACGGCTCCTGGTACGGCCTGGTGCTGGAGACCGCCGAGGACGCCGGGACGAAGGTCATCGTCCGGATGCCGATGTTCTCCCCGGGAGTGATGCCGTGATGGCCAGCGGACTGCGCGTCCTCGCCGTCGACGACGTGCGCGCCGCGCTGGACGAGCTGTGCAGGCTCCTGCGCGCCGCCCCCGAGGTCGACGAGGTGCACGCCGCCGCCGACGCGCTCAGCGCGCTGAAGATGATCCAGGCCGAGCCGTTCGACGGCGTCTTCCTCGACATCTCCATGCCCGGCCTCAACGGCCTCGAACTGGCCTCCCTGCTGGCCAAGCTCAGCGAGCCGCCCGCCATCGTGTTCGTGACCGCCTACGACGGCCACGCGGTGTCCGCCTACGGCATCGGCGCCCTCGACTACCTCCTCAAGCCGGTCCGCGCCGAACGCCTCTCCGACGCCCTCGCCCGCGTCGAGCGGTTCGTCGCCGCGCGCCGCGCCGCCGAGGCCACCGAGCAGGCCACCCCGCCCAAACCCGACGCGATGCCGGTCCTGCCGGTCGAGACCGACGGCCGCATCCGCTACGTCCGCCGCGGCGACGTCCGCTACGCCGAGGCCCACGGCGACTACGTCCGCCTGCACACCGCCACCGGCGTCCACCTCGTCCGCATGCCCATCTCCCGCCTCCAGGAGTACTGGGAGGAGTCCGGGTTCGTCCGCGTCCACCGCGGCTACCTCGTCGCCATCGACGCCGTCCGCGAACTCCGCAGCGACTCGGTGGGCGGCATGCTCGCCCACACCGACCTCGGCGACGTCCCCGTCAGCCGACGCCACGCCCGCGAGCTGCGCGAACGGCTCCTGCAGGCCGCCCAGCGCGGGGAGCTGGGGCGCCGGTGAGCCCGCACCGCCGCGTGGTCGTCACCAGCCCGCAGACGCGGCTGGCGCACGCCCGGCGGCGGCACCGCGCGGCGTGGCGGCCCCCGGCGCTCGACCCCGCCGACGCCCGCCGCGCGCTCGGCGTCTACAAGGCGCAGCGGGTCCGCGCGGTCTCGGCGGTGGCGGCGCTGCTGGTGCTCATGGTCGGGCTGCCGCTGGTCCTGCGCGCCAACCCCGGCCTCGACGACGTCCGCCTCCTCGGCGTCCCGGTGTCCTGGCTCGCCCTGCTCCTGCCCTACCCGGCGATGGTCGCGCTGTCCTGGTGGCAGCTGCGCCGCGCGGAGAAGGCCGAGGACGTGGAGCCCGACCCGTGATCGTCGCGTTCGCCGTCGTCCCCGTCGTCCTCGTCACCCTGCTCATCGGGCTGCGCGGGGTCGCGGCCATGCGCACCACCTCCGACTTCCTCATCGCCTCGCGCCGCGTGTCGCCGCTGCTCAACTCCGCTGCCGTGTCGGGGGAGTACCTGTCCGCCGCGTCGTTCCTCGGGGTCGCGGGGCTCGTCGTCAAGGACGGCGTGGGGGCGCTGTGGTACCCGGTCGGGTTCACCGCGGGGTACGTCGCCATGCTCGCGCTCGTCGCCGCCCCCATGCGCCGGTCGGGCGCGGTCACCGTGCCGGACTTCGCGGAGGCGCGGCTGGCGTCGACGTCGCTGCGCAGGCTCGCGGCGGTCGTCGTGCTCGTCATCGGCGGGCTGTACCTGGTGCCGCAGTTCCGCACGGCGGGGCTCGTGCTCAGCGTCGTCGGCGGCAGCCCGTACTGGGTCGGGGTCGTGATCGCCGCGCTCGTCGCCGCGATGACCCTCGCGCTCGGCGGCATGCGCGCCGCGACCTACGTGCAGGCGTTCCAGTTCGTGTTCAAGCTGGTGCTGTTCATCGTCCCGGCGATCTGGCTGCTGATCGCGGTCGGCCCGCAGGTGCGCCACGAGGCCGTCCACCCGGTCGAGTTCACCCACTTCACCGCCGACACGCGCGTCGCGTTCGAGCTGGAGGTGACCCTCGAGCTCGACGAGGCCACCGCGCTGCGCGAGCCCGACCGCGTGCTGCCGCCCGGCGAGGTCACCGTCGCCCCCGGCACCACCATGGTCTTCGCCGAGGGCGCGCCCGTGCCCGGCGTCCGCGGCGGCTCACCGCCCGGCGCCGACGGCTGGCAGCGCCCCTGCTCGACCTGCGCGACGCGGGCTACCCGCTGCTCGGCACGCTCGCGGTGCTCATCGCGACCATGCTCGGCACGATGGGCCTGCCGCACGTGCTGATGCGCTTCCACACCAGCCCCGACGGCCGCGCCGCGCGCCGCACCGCCGCGCTCACCGTCGCCCTGCTCAGCGTCTTCTACCTCTTCCCCGGCATCTACGGGACGCTGGCGAAGGTCCTCGTCCCGCAGCTCTACCTCACCGGCGCGACCGACAGCGCCGTCGTCGCCCTCCCGTCGCAAGTGGACAGCGGGCCGTGGGGGTCGGTGTTCACCGGCCTGCTCACCGCGGGCGCGTTCGCGGCGTTCCTGGCGACCTCGCTCGGCCTGCTGCTGGTCGTCGCGGGCGCCATCTCGCACGACCTGCTGCCCGGTGGCCTGGCCCGGCTGCGGTTCACCGTCATCGGCGCCGCCGCCGTCGTCGTGCTGCTGGCGCTGCCGTCCGCGCGGCTCGACGCGGGCGTGCTGGTCACGTGGGGGTTCACCGTCGCGGCGTCGACGTTCTGCCCGCTGCTGGTGCTGGGCATCTGGTGGTCGCGGCTGACCGTCGCGGGCGCGTTCGCCGGGGTCACCGCCGGGCTGCTCGCGTCCGCGGGCGCCATCGCCGCGACCCTGTTCGGGCCGCCCTTCCAGGGCTGGGTCGCCATCCTCGTCGCCCAGCCCGCGCCCTGGTCGGTGCCGCTGGCGTTCACCACGATGATCGTCGTCTCGCTCTTCGGCCGACCGCCCGCCTGGTCCGGCGCGGCCATGCTGCGCCTGCACCTGCGCGAGCGGCACGCCCCGCGCCGGGGCGCGGACGTGACCTGGGCCACTCATCCTGGTCGGCCCGCCGCTCGTCGGCCGTTCGTCGCATCACCCGTCGTTTGGACCGCTGACCCGCCACGATCGGGTGACGCCTCCCTAGCGTGACGCGGAACACCCGTCGGAGGAGGCGCGCATGAGCACCACCGAGTCGCAGGCTCGGCCACCAGACCACGACCAGTGGACCGAGGTCCAGTCCAGTGCCGAGTTCGTCGAGCTGCGCAGGCGCCTGCGCGTGTTCGTCTTCCCCATGACCGCGCTGTTCCTGGTCTGGTACCTGACCTACGTCCTGCTCGCCGACTACGCCCCCGGGTTCATGTCCACCAAGGTCGTCGGCAACGTGAACATCGGCCTGGTGCTCGGGTTGCTGCAGTTCGTCTCCACCTTCGTGATCACCACGCTGTACGTGCGCTACGCCAACCGCAAGCTCGACCCCCTCGCGAAGAAGCTCCGCGAGACGCTCGGGGAAGGAGATGAGCACTGATGCCGTTCCTCGCCCAGGGGGTCGAGGGCAACAGCCCGATCCTCAACATCAGCATCTTCGGCGCGTTCGTCGTCATCACGCTGATCGTGGTGTTCCGCGCCAGCCGCAACACCAAGACCGCCGCCGACTACTACGCCGCGGGCCGCTCGTTCACCGGCCCCCAGAACGGCGTCGCGATCTCCGGTGACTACCTGTCCGCCGCGTCGTTCCTCGGCATCGCGGGCGCGATCGCCCTCAACGGCTACGACGGCTTCCTGTACTCCATCGGCTTCCTCGTCGCCTGGCTCGTCGCGCTGCTGCTCGTCGCGGAACTGCTGCGCAACACCGGCAAGTACACGATGGGCGACGTCCTCGCGTTCCGCATGAAGCAGCGCCCGGTCCGCGCCGCCGCGGCCACCTCGACGCTGGTCGTGTCGTTCTTCTACCTGCTCGCGCAGATGGCGGGCGCGGGCGGCCTCGTCGCGCTGCTGCTCGGCATCAGCAACAAGACCGGCCAGGCGTTCGTCATCGCCGCCGTCGGCCTCCTCATGATCGTCTACGTGCTCGTCGGCGGCATGAAGGGCACCACCTGGGTGCAGATCATCAAGGCCGCCCTGCTGATCACCGGCGCGCTGGCCATGACGATCTGGGTGATGGCGCAGTTCGGCTTCAACCTGTCCGCGCTGCTGGGCGGCGCGGTCGACGCGGGCGGCGCGACCGGCGAGGCGCTGCTCAACCCCGGCAAGCAGTACGGCGCGACCGAGACCAGCAAGCTCGACTTCCTGTCCCTCGCGCTGGCGCTGGTGCTGGGCACCGCGGGCCTGCCGCACATCCTCATGCGCTTCTACACCGTGCCCACGGCCAAGGAAGCCCGCCGCTCGGTGGTCTGGGCCATCTGGCTGATCGGCATCTTCTACCTGTTCACCCTGGTGCTCGGCTACGGCGCGGGCGCCATCGTCGGCCCGGCCGCCATCAAGGCCGCGCCCGGTGGGCCGAACTCGGCGGCGCCGCTGCTGGCCCAGGCGCTCGGCGGACCCGTGCTGCTCGGGTTCATCGCCGCGGTCGCCTTCGCCACCATCCTGGCGGTCGTCGCGGGCCTGACGATCACCGCTTCGGCGTCGTTCGCGCACGACATCTACGCCAACGTCATCAAGCGCGGCCAGGTCGACGACAAGGACGCCGAGGTCCGCGTCGCCCGGATCACCGCGGTCGTCATCGGCATCGTCGCCATCATCGGCGGGATCGTCGCCAACGGCCAGAACATCGCGTTCCTCGTGGCGCTGGCGTTCGCGGTCGCGGCGTCGGCCAACCTGCCGAACCTGCTCTACACCCTGTTCTGGAAGCGCTTCAACACCACCGGCGCGCTCTGGAGCATCTACGGCGGCCTGGCGATCTGCGTCGTGCTGATCATCTTCTCGCCCGCCGTGTCCGGCAAGGCGACCTCGATGTTCCCCGGCGCCGACTTCGCCTGGTTCCCGCTGGCCAACCCCGGCATCGTGTCCATCCCCGCGGCGTTCCTGCTGGGCTGGCTGGGCACCGTCGTCGGCGGCCGGACGGACGAGAAGAAGTACGCCGAGATGGAGGTGCGGGCCCTCACCGGGGCGGGCGCCGAGAAGGCGACCGTCCACTAGGGACACACTGAGCCGACGGCTCCCGTCCGCCCGAGGAGGGTGGGCGGGAGCCGTCACCGTGATCACATCGGGACATCGGCGATCTTCCCCCGGACCGGGGTGATCGCGTACACGTAGGTCATGTCCCCCCGGTTGACCCTTGCCCTCCTCGCCCTGCTCGCGGGGTGCGCGTTCCCGGAGAACGCCGCCGGTCAGCAGGGCCCGCCCGCCCTCGCCGAGTTGGGCGAACCCCGCCCCGAGGACACCGGCGCGCACTACCGCCGCGACGACTGGGGCGACTGGGACTACGACCCGGCCACCAAGTGCAACACCCGCGAGCGCGTCCTGGCCCGCGACGGCCGCGGCCTCGACGTCGACAGCCAGTGCCGCCCCCGCTGCCCGGACGGCGGCTGCTGGACCAGCCCCTACGACGGGGCCGTCGTCGACGACGCCAAGGACCTCCAGATCGACCACGTCGTGCCGCTGGCCGAGGCCAACCGCTCCGGCGCGCGCAAGTGGTCGCGGGAGCAGCGCGAGCGCTTCTACAACGACATGGACAACCTCGTCGCGGTCAGCGCGAAGTCGAACCAGAGCAAGGGCGACGACGACCCCGGCCGCTGGCGCCCCGCCCGCGAGAACTGGTGCTCCTACGCCACCCGCTACGTCACCGTGAAGGCCCGCTACGAGCTGCACGTCGACCGCGCCGAGCACGCCGAGCTGGCGCGCATGCTCAACACCTGCTGAGCACGCCGAACGGGGCCGCCCCGGCAAAGTGGCGGCCCCGCTCGTCGTGGTCGATCAGACGCCCGCGATGCTCTGGATCCAGCTGCGGTAGCGCGTCACGTTGGTGTAGTTGGTGACCGACACGCGGTCGCTCGTCGAGGCCACGCCCACCTGGCGGCCGTTGGCGAACATCGGGCCGCCGGAGTCGCCGCCCGCGGCGATGCCGTCCACGCGGGTGGCGCGGATCGCGATGCCGCCGTAGGCGTCGGAGGCCGTCGTGGAGCTGACCCGCACGGTGGCGACCTTCAGGTACCGCGACTGGCAGTTGATCTCCGAGCCGCAGCGCGAGGTCGCGCCCCAGCCGTAGATCTGGACGTTCTGGCCGACGGAGACGTCCGAGGTGGTGCCCAGCGGCGCGTACGTCGTGCTCACCGACCGGTCGATCCGGGCGATGGCCAGGTCGGAGGTGTGCCGGTAGATCTGCACCGCGTTGGCGACGACCCCGCCGGAGTGCTGGTCGAGGCTGCCGATGCGGAAGGTGATGCCGGTGTTGCCGCTGACGCAGTGCCGGGCGGTCAGCACGTAGGTCGGGGCGATGATGCTGGCCGAGCAGGTCTCCCGGCCGTTGGTGAACAGACGGGCGGCCCACGGCGCGTTGGACGCGTAGCCACCGCCGATGATCATCGGGGTGACCTCGAAGTCCGCCGGGGAGCGGCCGGGGCCGCGGTGGCGGCCGGGGCTGCGCCGAGCAGCGCGAACGCGGCCGCGGTGACGGCCAGCGCCAGCTTCGTCATCTTCATGGAACTGTTCTCGATTCCGCGGATGGCTCCGCTTGTGCAGGGGTGAATCGGGAATGGGAAAAGACCGCCCGAATAGCGGGTGACGCCGGTCACCGGGTCTGGACCTGCGCGTTCTCCGCCGGGTCGGGCGATCATGACCCGTATTCCCAACTTCGCAGACGGGCAGTGGCGGCGCAAGCACGCGCTGTTCCCACCATTCCTGCGCCGTTCCCGTTTACAGCCGGGGTGAATATCTCGATGGGTGAGAGGGCGGCCGACTAGAGTTGCCCCGACGAGCGGCAACGGAGCCGCCGGGCCGAGCACGGGAGGCGAACTCGATGGCGCTGCTGCGCAGCTACGTCGGCGGACACTGGCACACCCCCACCGCGGAGGGCGCGCCGCTGCACGACGCGGTCACCGGGGAGGAGGTCGCCCGGATCTCGAGCGCGGGCGTCGACATGGCCGCCGCCCTCGACCACGGCAGGCGCGTCGGCGGCCCGGCCCTGCGGGAGCTGACCTTCCACCAGCGGGCGGCGCTCCTGAAGACCCTCGCCCTGCACCTGACCGAGCACAAGGACGAGCTGTACGCGCTGTCCGCCCGCACCGGCGCCACCCAGCGCGACTCGCTGATCGACGTCGACGGCGGCATCGGCGTCCTGTTCGCCTACAGCGGCAAGGGCCGCCGCGAGATGCCCAACGCCAAGGTCTACGTCGACGGCGCCGTGGAACCGCTGGGCAAGGGCGGCACGTTCGTCGGCCAGCACGTGATGACGCCCCTGCACGGCGTCGCCGTCCAGATCAACGCGTTCAACTTCCCCGTCTGGGGGCCGCTGGAGAAGTTCGCCCCCGCGTTCGTCGCGGGCGTGCCGAGCCTGATCAAGCCCGCCAGCCAGACCGCGTACCTGACCGCGCGCCTGGTCGAGCTGATCGTCGAGTCGGGCCTGCTGCCCGAGGGCAGCGTCCAGCTGGTCTGCGGCAGCGCGGGCGACATGCTCGACCACCTCACCCCGCAGGACCTGGTCGCGTTCACCGGCTCGGCGTCGACCGCCCAGCGCCTGCGCACCCACGAGACCGTCGTGCGGCACGCCGTCCGCTTCAACGCCGAGGCGGACTCGCTGAACTGCTCGATCCTCGGCCCGGACGCCCGCCCCGGCACCCCCGAGTTCGACCTGTACGTCAAGCAGCTCGTCACGGAGATGACGGCGAAGGCGGGCCAGAAGTGCACGGCGATCCGCCGCGCCCTGGTCCCGGCGGAGCTGATCGACGACGTCGCCGCCGCGACGGCCGAGCGCCTGGCGAAGGTGGTCATCGGCAACCCGGCCAACCCGGACGTCCGCATGGGCGCCCTGGCGGGCCTGGAGCAGCGCGAGGAGGTCCGCCGCTCCCTGAAGGCCCTCACCGCCGCGGGCCAGGTCGTCTTCGGCGACCCCGACCACGTCGAGGTGGTCGACGCCGACGCCGAGCGCGGCGCGTTCCTCTCCCCGGTGCTGCTGCGCGCCGACCCCGACCGCGCCGAACCGCACGAGGTCGAGGCGTTCGGCCCGGTCGCCACCTTGCTCCCGTACACCTCCACCGACCACGCCGTGGAGCTGGCCGCCCGCGGCCTGGGCAGCCTCGTCGGCTCCGTCGTGACAGGCGACCCCGACTTCGCCGCGCAGGTGGTCATCGGCGCCGCCCCTGGCACGGCAGGCTCCTGGTCCTCGACACCGACGACGCCAAGGAGTCGACGGGCCACGGCTCACCCCTCCCGCCCCTGGTCCACGGCGGCCCCGGCCGCGCGGGCGGCGGCGAGGAGATGGGCGGCGTCCGCGCCGTCCTCCACCACATGCAGCGCACGGCCGTCCAGGCCAGCCCCAAGGTCCTCGCCGCCATCACCGGCCAGTGGGCGACGGGAGCCCCCGCCGCGAGGACGTCCACCCGTTCCGCAAGTCCCTCGCCGACCTGCGCATCGGCGACTCGGTGGTGGCAGGCCCCCGCGAGGTCACCCAAGCCGACATCGACCACTTCGCCGAGTTCACCGGCGACACCTTCTACGCCCACACCAACGTCGAGGCCGCCACCGCCAACCCCTTCTTCGGCGGCATCGTCGCCCACGGCTACCTGGTCGTCTCCTTCGCCGCGGGCCTGTTCGTCTCCCCGGAACCCGGCCCCGTCCTCGCCAACTACGGCCTGGAGAACCTCCGCTTCATCACCCCGGTCTTCCCCGGCGACGCCCTGACGGTCACCCTGACCGCCAAGCAGATCACCCCCGCGAGAACGCCGACTACGGCGAGGTCCGCTGGGACGCCGAAGTCACCAAGCAGGACGGCGCGGTAGCGGCCAAGTACGACGTCCTCACCTTGGTCGCCAAGTCCTGACCCGGCCGC
>JBHTEY010000004.1:2605000-6966271 GCA_042666155.1 Actinokineospora soli
GTGCGGCCCGTACCCCAAACCGACACAGGTGGTCAGGTAGAGAATACCGAGGCGTTCGGGTGAACTGTGGTCAAGGAACTCGGCAAAATGCCCCCGTAACTTCGGGAGAAGGGGGCCGGAGTGCCTGAAGCCCTTCGCGGGCTAGGGTGAGCCGGCCGCAGAGACCAGCGAGAAGCGACTGTTTACTAAAAACACAGGTCCGTGCGAAGTCGTAAGACGATGTATACGGACTGACTCCTGCCCGGTGCTGGAACGTTAAGAGGACCGGTTAGCCCGCAAGGGCGAAGCTGAGAATTTAAGCGCCAGTAAACGGCGGTGGTAACTATAACCATCCTAAGGTAGCGAAATTCCTTGTCGGGTAAGTTCCGACCTGCACGAATGGAGTAACGACTTCTCGGCTGTCTCGACCACAGGCCCGGTGAAATTGCACTACGAGTAAAGATGCTCGTTACGCGCGGCAGGACGGAAAGACCCCGGGACCTTTACTATAGCTTGGTATTGGTGTTTGGTTCGGTTTGTGTAGGATAGGTGGGAGACTGGGAAGCGCTCACGCCAGTGGGTGTGGAGTCATCGTTGAAATACCACTCTGATCGTACTGAGCATCTCAACCTCGGACCGTGATCCGGTTCAGGGACAGTGCCTGGTGGGTAGTTTAACTGGGGCGGTTGCCTCCCAAAGGGTAACGGAGGCGCCCAAAGGTTCCCTCAGCCTGGTTGGCAATCAGGTGTTGAGTGCAAGTGCACAAGGGGCTTGACTGTGAGACTGACGGGTCGAGCAGGGACGAAAGTCGGGACTAGTGATCCGGCGCTGGCTGGTGGAAGCGGCGTCGCTCAACGGATAAAAGGTACCCCGGGGATAACAGGCTGATCTTGCCCAAGAGTCCATATCGACGGCATGGTTTGGCACCTCGATGTCGGCTCGTCGCATCCTGGGGCTGGAGTAGGTCCCAAGGGTTGGGCTGTTCGCCCATTAAAGCGGTACGCGAGCTGGGTTTAGAACGTCGTGAGACAGTTCGGTCCCTATCCGCCGCGCGCGTTGGAGACTTGAGGAAGGCTGTCCCTAGTACGAGAGGACCGGGACGGACGAACCTCTGGTGTGCCAGTTGTCCTGCCAGGGGCATGGCTGGTTGGCTACGTTCGGAAGGGATAACCGCTGAAGGCATCTAAGCGGGAAGCCTGTTCCAAGATGAGGTCTCCCACCCCTTTGAGGGTTAAGGTCCCCAGTAGACGACTGGGTTGATAGGCCGGAGATGGAAGCCCAGTGATGGGTTTGAGTTGACCGGTACTAATAGGCCGAGGGCTTGTCACAAATGTGCTACGCATCCACTGTGTGGTGTCTGAGACACCAACCACCCCCCGACCCTGTAGTGGGTTGTGTGTGTGGGGGTTGTTTGTTTCATAGTGTTTCGGTGGTTATAGCGGTAGGGAAACGCCCGGTCCCATTCCGAACCCGGAAGCTAAGCCTGCCAGCGCCGATGGTACTGCACTCGTGAGGGTGTGGGAGAGTAGGACACCGCCGGACTTCTTTACGGAAGGCCCGTTCTCGTAGTCGATCCGATCATTCGGGTGGCTACGAGGACGGGCCTTCCGTCGTTCCTACCCCAGTCGCTCCGCCAACGACGCGACGTCGGGGACGAACCACACGTGCTTGCCGCGGTTGCTCTCCCGCACGAAGTCGGCGAGGGCCGAGCTGCGCGCCACGTGCTCGTCGATGTCGCCGACGATCGCCACCGACAGCCGGTAGTTGACCAGCTTCTGCAGCATCTCGCCCGCCACCCTGGTGCTCAGGTCGAAGAACTCGGGCGCCAGCCGGGAGACCGGCAGCGCCACCGCTCGACGCCCGTGCCGTACAGCGCGGGGATCAGCGACTCCAGCACGTCGTCCGCGCGCGCCAGCACGGGCGCGTCCTCCGAGTAGCAGAGCACCGGTACGCCGTTCAGCGAGCGGACGGGGTGGGTTGGTTCGACCTTGTCCATGCTTCCGATTGTCCGGACGGGACAACCGGGTTTCGCGGTCGCTCACCCGACATCGACCGGGCGATCTCGTACAGCACGCGCCGCGCCGCCAGGAGGTCGGCGGGGTCGCAGCGGTCCAGCGCGCTGATCGCGTCCCTGGTCGTGTCGTCCACCGCCAGGCCGCCCAGGTCGACGGCGCGCTCGTGCACCGACAGCAGGACCCGGCGGCGGTCGTGGTCGTCCCTGGCCCGGGTGACCAGGCCGGCGCGGACCAGGCGGTCGACGAGCGCGGTCACCGAGGCCGAGTTCAGCCCGAGGCGCCCGCACAGCCAGCCCGGCGTGGCGGGCACGCCCGCGCGGCGCGCCTCCAGCAGGTGGATCAGGGCGCGCAGGTCGGTGGGGTGCAGGTCGTGCTCCGCGGCGAACCGGGCGTCCAGCAGGTCCAGGCGCGCGGCGATGGTGCGCAGCAGCCGGACGGTGTGCAGGCGGGGGTCGAGGTCGTCCACCCGGGCCCTCCTTCGGATCGGGATCGGCGGCGTGACCACGGCCACGTGGACACCCTGCCAATGCAAGTTAGGCTAACCTAAGTTGATAGCGGAGGTGCGGACATGCCCCTGGTCGAGCCCTACGACATGGCCCGCGCGGCCGAACTGCCCCGCAACAGCGTGGCCTGGCAGGTCGACGCGGATCGCGCGGTCCTGGTCATCCACGACATGCAGGACAAGGTGGTCGACTCGTTCGACGCCACCCGGTCGCCCGCGCTCGAGCTGGTGCACAACGTCGGGAAGCTGCGCGACACGTGCCGTGATGTCGGCGCACCGGTCGTGCACACCGTGCGGGGCCGGGCCGCGGGACGGCCGACCGTCCGGCCGCTGCCGTGCGACCTGGTGGTCGACGCGGAGGCGGGGAGCCGTACTTGGCGCTGCGGGACATCCTGGACGCCAGCGGGCGGGACCAGCTCGTCCTGGTCGGCGTCCGCGCCCACGCCGCCTGCCTGATGTCGGCGGGCGGTCCGCACCTCGCGGGCGCGCAGGTGTTCGCCGTCGCGGACGCGATCGCGGACCTGTCGCTCGACGAGCACCGCAACGCCGTCCGCTCGGCCGCCGAGTACGGGGCCATGACGACGACCACCAGCCGGGTCATCGGTGAACTCCTCGGCGTGCTGGCCTGAGCCGGTCCGCCACGCGGGTGAGCGGCCCGCCAGGAGAACCTGGCGGGCCGCCCACGTCCGGCCCGTCCCGGCCGGAGCCGAGGAGCCCAACTAGCCGCGCATCGCGGTGATCAGCTCACCGTTGGTGGTGTCGCCGGACAGCTCCCAGAAGAACATGCCGCCGAGACCCTGCTGGTTGCGGTAGTTGCGCTTGCCCGCGATGGTCGCCGGGGTGTCGTAGCTCCACCACTGGGTTCCGCAGTGGGCGTACGCGGTGCCCGCGACGGTCCCGTTGGCCGGGCAGCGGCCCTTGAGGACCTTGTAGTCCTCGATGCCCTGCTCGTAGGTGCCGGGCGCGGGGCCGGTGGCGGTGCCGCCGGGCGCGGACTGGGTGACGCCGGTCCAGCCGCGGCCGTAGAAGCCGATGCCGAGCAGGAGCTTGCTCGCCGGGATGCCCTTGCTCTTGAGCTTCTGGATGGCCGCGTCGGAGTTGAAGCCCTGCTGCGGGATGCCCGGGTAGGACGTCAGCGGGGAGTGCGGGGCCGTCGGGCCCTGCGCCGCCCAGGCGCCGAAGAAGTCGTACGTCATCGGCATGTACCAGTCGACGTACTGCGCCGCGCCGCCGTAGTCGGCCGCGTCGATCTTGCCGCCGGTGCTGCCGTCCGCGGTGATCGCCGCGGTCACCAGGTTGCCCGTGCCGAAGCGGGACCGCAGCGACTGCATCAGGTTCTTGAACGCCGCCGGGCCGCTGGTGTCGCAGGTGAGGCCGCAGGCGTTCGGGTACTCCCAGTCGATGTCGATGCCGTCGAACACGTCCGCCCAGCGCGGGTCCTCGACCAGGTTGTAGCAGCTCTCCGCGAACGCGGCGGGGTTCTGCGCCGCCTGGCCGAAGCCGCCGGACCAGGTCCAGCCGCCGAACGACCAGATGATCTTGATGTGCGGGTACATCTTCTTCAGCTTGCGGAACTGGTTGAAGCTGCCGCGCAGCGGCTGGTCCCAGGTGTCCGCGACGCCGTCCACGCTGTCCGCGGCGGTGTACGCCTTCTCGTAGTCGGCGTAGGAGTCACCGATCACGCAGCGGCCGTTGGTCACGTTGCCGAACGCGTACATGATGTGCGTCAGCTTCGAGGCCGAGCCCGAGGTGTGGATGTTCTTGACGTGGTAGTTGCGGCCGTAGACGCCCCACTGCGCGAAGTAGCCGACGAGCTTCTGGCCCGGGGGCGGCGTGGTCGTGGTGGTGGTCGTCGTGGTCGTCGTCGTGGTCGTGGTGGACGTCGGGGTCGTGGTGGTCGTGGTGGTCGTCGGGTTCGTGGTGGTGGTCGGGGTGCCGCCACCGCACGGCGCGCCGTTGAGGGTGCAGTTCGTCGGCGTGGCCGAACCCGAGGCGATGAAGCCGAAGGAGACCGAGGCGCCCGGCGCGACGGTGCCGTTCCAGGACAGGTTGGAGAACGTGTACCGGGTGCCGGACTGGGTGCGCTGGGCGTCCCAGGAGGACGAGATCGAGCCGGACGCGAGGGTGAACTCGACCTTCCAGTTGGACAGGGCGGTGTCACCGGCGTTGCGGATCGTGTACTTGCCCTCCCAGCCCGAGCCCCAGTCCTGGGTCTTCTGGAACTCCGCCGTGGGCACGGGGGCGCCGCTGGCCGGGGCCGCGACCACCAGCCCGAGGGTGATCGTGGCAGCGGCGGCCAAGGCCGCTGTCACATGCCATCGGATCTTGGACACGTGGGTCACCTCGCAGGGAGAGGGATGTGTTGGGTTGAGAGTGGTCCAGACCAAAGCGCGGGACAAGGTCTAGACCATTAGTGTCACTCGAATGGAGCAGAGCGGCACGCCGTCGCCACGATCTCGGCGGCGGAGCGCAGACCGGGGCGGGACGCCCCGAACGTGTCGATCCGCGCGACCGCCCCGAGATCGGGGCCGGGCACGCCGGTCTCCACGTGCACGGTGATCGGATTGGCCTGGACCAATTCAGCCACCAGGGACCGCACCGCCGGGTGGCGGTGCGCGTCCCGCGTCACCACGACGACGCACGCCGCCGTGCGAGCTGCGGCCAACGCGGCGCCCGGGTGGGCCGCGTCGACGCGCAGTGTGGTCGCCTCGGGGACGAGGGCGCTGACGTGCGGGCCGAGACCCCACGGCACCGGCCCGGCGGCGATGGTCGGGTCGACCTCGACGTCGAGCACGAGCGGGTCTTCCAGCGCGGGCAGCTCGGTCGCGCGGACCGCCCTGCGGGCCACGGTGATGCCGAGCTCGGCGCGCTGGGCGTCCGGCCCCCGCCGCCAGGATATGCGGGGGAGGGGTGGGGTTTCGAGGGGTTCGGGTGGGGTGTGGACAGGGAGCGGGTGCGGGTGGCGGCCTCGGCGAGGCGCTCCTCCGCGAGGGTTCCGTCGTGGACGGCCGCGACGATGCGGTCGACCAGGCGGGCGACGACCTCGGGGTTGGCTACCTCGCCGCCGACGCAGAGGGCGTCGGCGCCCGCGGCCAGGGCGCGGACGGCGGCCTCGGTGAGGCCGTCGGCGTCGCCCAGGGTGCCCGCGACGGCGCCCATCTCCAGGGCGTCGGTGATGATGGCGCCGGTGAAGCCGAGGTCGCCGCGCAGGACGTCGTGGATGGCGGTGGCGTTGAGGGTGACCGGGTCCTCGCCCCAGTCGGGGACCACCAGGTGGCCCGTCATCACCGCCCGCACCCCGGCCGCGACCGCGGCGCGGAACGGGACCAGTTCCGCGGCGGCCAGCTCGGCCGGGGTGCGGGGCAGGACCGGCAGCGCCACGTGGGAATCCGATGTGGACGCGCCGTGGCCGGGGAAGTGCTTGGCGCAGGCCGCCACCCCGGAGCGCTGGTGGCCGCGGACGAACGCGCCGACGTGCGCCGCCGCCGCGTACGGGTCCGAGCCGAAGGCGCGCACCCCGATGATCGGGTCGTCCGGGGTGAGGGTGAGGTCCGCGCACGGGGCCAGGTTCACCGTCACCCCGCAGGCGGCGAGCCTGGCCCCGAGGGCGGCCCCCACGTCCGCGGTCGCGGCCAGGTCGCCCGCCGCGCCCAGGGCCAGCGGGCCGGGCAGGTCGCTGCCGGTCGCCGCGTCGAGGCGGGTGACGTCGCCGCCCTCCTCGTCGATCCCGACGACCACGTCCGCGCGCTCGGCGCGCAGGGCGGCCGTCAGCGCGGCCACCTGCTCGTCGTCGACCACGTTGCGGCCGAACAGGACCACGCCGCCCAGCCCGGCGGCGACGCGCGCCCGGACCCAGTCCGGCGCCGTCGTCCCGGCGAACCCGGGCAGCAGCACGGCCTCCGCCAGCGCGCGCAACGAGCTGTCCACACCGGACGGTGAAGCGGTCGGCACGCCCATCAGCCCTTCACCGCCCCGGCCGTCGCGCCGGACACCAGCTTGCGCTGCACGATCATGAAGAAGATCAGCGCGGGCACCGCGTAGATGACCGACGCCGCCATGATGCCGCCCCAGTCCGTGCCGAACGCCGTGCGGAACGACGACAGCCACACCGGCAGCGTCTGGTTCTCCTGGTCGCGGATGAACACCAGCGCGAACAGGAACTCGTTCCACGCCGTCACGAAGCTGAACACCGACGTCGCCACCAGGCCGGGACCCAGCAGCGGCAGCGTCACCCGGCGGAACACGCCCCACCGGCCGCAGCCGTCCACCATCGCGGCCTCCTCCAGCTCCACCGGGATGCCCTTCACGAACCCGCGCAGGGTCCAGACCGTGAACGGCAGGGTGAAGGCCACGTACACCAGCAGCAGCGACGGCAGCTTGTCGAGCAGGTCCGCGTCGCGCATGATCAGGTACAGCGGGACGAACAGCGCCTCCAGCGGCGCGAGCTGGGCGATCAGCACCAGCAGGACGAACCCCTTGCGGCCGCGGAAGCGCATGCGCGCCAGCGGGACCGCCGCCAGCAGGCCCGCCACCAGCGCCACCGCGACCGACCCCAGCGTCACGATCAGGCTGTTGGTCAGGAACGTGCCGAAGCCGTCCTTGTCGAACGCGGAGACGAAGTTGTCGAACGTGATCGACAGCGGGATCAGGTCGTAGTCGGGGAGAGCACCTGCGCGGGCGTCTTCAGCGCCGTGGTGATCATCCAGTAGGTCGGGAAGAAGAAGAACACGGTCGCGACCACGCCCAGCGCGGCCAGCCCGACGCGCTGCCCTCGGGTCTTGTGCAGCATCTACAGCTCCGTTTCCTGCGAGCGGACCAGCAGCTGCATGTACCGCCAGGTCACCAGGAGGAGGACGATCAGCATCAGCACCGCGACCGCGGCGGCCACGCCGAAGCCGCTGCCCGAAATGCCCTTGAGGTACAGCAGCACGGGCAGCGTGGTGCTCTCCCCGTCCGGCCCGCCCTGGCGGATGGCCCAGACCTGGGTGAACACCTTGAAGTCCCACAGCACCGACAGGAACGTCACGATCGCCAGCACCGGCTTCAGCGCGGGCCAGCTCACCGCCCGGAACGCCTGCCAGCCGGTCGCGCCGTCGATCGCCGCGGCCTCGTACAGGTCCTTCGACGCGCCCAGCAGGCCCGCGTAGAGGGTGAACGCCACGAACGGCACGGCCTGCCAGAGCACGAGGATGCCGATGACGGTCAACGTGCTGGCGCCGGAACTGAACCAGGAGTGGCCCTGGAAGCCGTCGAAGCCCAGCAGGACCAGGGTCTTGTTGAGGATGCCGTACTGCTGGTCGAACATCCACTGGAACACCGTGGTGGTCGCGATGATCGGCGTCGCCCAGGCCAGCACCAGGCTGATCTGCAGCGCCATCCGCACGCCGCGGCTCAAGTGGCGCATCAGGACCGCCACGCCCAGCCCGGCCAGCACGGTCCCCGCCACGACCCCGGCGGTGAACACCGCGGTCCGCAGGGTGATCGTCCAGAACTCCGGGTCGGACAGCACCTCGGCGTAGTTGTCGAAGCCGGTCCAGATCACCTCGCCGCGGACCAGCTCGCCGAGGTTCAGCTCCCGGAAGCTGATCGCGATCACCTGCAGGGCGGGCCAGCCCAGCAAGGCGATCAGGAACAGCAGCGCGGGAGCGAGCATCAGGTACGGGACGGCCCGCTCGCCGAGCCCCAGCATCCGGCGGGGCCTGCGCGGGCCGGGCCGCCCGGCACGCGGGTCAGCGCCCGCGTGCCGAGCGGTCCGGGGGAGGTCGCCGAGGTCATGACCCGGCGAACGCCTTGTTGAGCACGCCGTTGGCGTCGGCGGTGGCCTGGTCGATGCTCTTCGCGCCGGTCAGGAACGCGGTGAGCATGTCCTTGATCGGGTTCTGGCCCGCCTCGATGGTGGCCCAGCCCGGGGTCGCCGGGACGCCCTTGCCGTTCTTCGACGCCTTCGCCATGGCCGCGTTGACCGGGTTGCTGCTCTCCAGGGCGGAGACGTCCGACGAGGTGCCGGGGATCATGCCCGCCTTGGCGAACTGGCTCTGGTACTTGGCGCTGGAGATCAGCTTCAGGTACTCCTTGGCCAGGTCCTGGTCCTTGCTGTTGGCCGGGATCGCCAGGTTCGAGCCGCCCTGGAACACCGGGGCCGGGCCCGCCTTGCCCGGGATCGGGAACGCGCCGGTCAGCTCGGTCAGCTTCGGGTCGCTCTTGGCGGCCGTGGCGACCTCCCACGGCAGGCCGACGAACATCGCGACCTTGCCGCCGCCGTAGATGCCCGCCTGCTCCGGGGTCTGCTCGTCGGCGTCCTTGGGCGCCTTGGTGCCCGACTTCTCGACCAGCTCCTTGTAGAACTGCAGGCCCGCCTTGGCCTGCGGGCTGTCCAGCGCCGCGGTGAACTGGGTGCCGTTGGCGGTGGCGATGTCGCCGCCCTCGTCCCAGATGAACGACAGCAGGGTGTACCAGTTCTGGCCGGGCAGGTAGAGCGCCTGGAAGTCCTTGTCGGCGCCGTACTTCGCCTTGAGCTTCTCGATCGCCGCCAGCCACTCGGCGCGGTTGGTCGGCGGGGCGGCGATGCCCGCCGCCTCGAACATGTCCGTGCGGTACAGCACGACGCGGTTCGCGGCGTAGAACGGCACCGCGTACTGCTTGCCGTCCCACGTCGCCGAGCCGGTCAGGCCCGACAGCCACTGGTCCTTGTTGAAGCCCGCGGCGTCGCCGGTGACGTCGAGGAGCACGCCCTCCTCGGCGAACTTCGGCGACTGGGTGTTGCCGATCTCGATGACGTCAGGCGCGTCGTTGCTGGCCAGCGCCGTGGTCAGCTTGTCCTGGATGCCGTTCCACTGCTGCACCTCGTACTTGACCGTCACACCGGGGTGCGCGGCCTGGAACTCCTTGTGGAGCTCGTTCGTGAGGGTCTCGGGGGCCGACCCGTTCATCAGCCACACGGTCAGCTCCCGGGGACCGCTCGGGGCGGCGCCGTCCTTGCCGGCGTCGCCGCCGGAACCCGCGCAACCCGCGAGCGCCATGGCGACCGCGACACCCCCGATGGCCAACTTCGACCAGCTTCTCACTTGGGGTACTTCCTTTCGCACTGCCCGCCCCGCGAACGAAGGGGCTTGAGTGGTTTAGACCATTGCGATTAGAGTGGTCTGTAGTTCTCGGGCTTGTCAAGATAAATGCGGAACCGTGACCTTCCCCGGCGGCGGCCCCCGGAGCCCATCGGCGCGCGACCAAGGAACCCCCATGGCTGAACACGACTCGGACAATGGCCGGAAATCGGCGCGCACGCCCAAGCACTGGGCGCTCAAGGACCGGCTCGTCGCGCTGGTCGCGGCCGCCGGTCCGGGCGGCCCGCTGCCCGGGGAGCGGGTGCTCGCCGAGCGGTTCGGGGTCTCCAGGACGACCATCCGCAAGGCGCTGACCGAGCTGATGGCCGAGGGCAGGCTGACCCGCGTGCACGGCAGCGGGACCTTCGCCGGGGCGGGCAAGGTGACCCAGCGGCTGCAGCTCTCGTCCTACACCGAGGACATGCGCTCGCACGGCCTCAGACCGACGTCTTCCCTGCTCGAAGCCATGATCGAGGCGGCGGACCCGGACCTGGCCGAGCTGCTGGCGGTGCCCGTCGGGGCGGACGTGCTGCGGCTCAAGCGGCTGCGCAGCGCCGACGGGGAACCCATGGCGATCGAGACGTCGATGCTGCCGCTGACCCGGTTCCCCGGCCTCGCGGCGCGGGTCGGCGACACCTCGCTGTACGGGGTGCTGCTCGAGCACTACGGCGTCGAGCTCGGCCACGCCGAGGAGACGATCGAGACGACCCTGGCCACGCCCGAGGAGGCGGGGCTGCTCGGAAATGAGGTCGGCGCGGTGATGCTTCGGTTGTCGAGACATTCTTTCGACACCGACAATCGTCCGGTGGAATGGGTGCGATCGGTTTATCGGGGCGACCGGTACAAGTTCGTCGCCACGCTCGTCTCGCCCCGCGGAAATAGGGGTCGTCGGCCCGGTCGAATTCGGCCGGGCCGGTCCTGCGCGCTCCGATCGAAAGCCGTTCCCCCTTCAGCGCTGCCTGCCGGGCACACCCGGCCTCGTCTGCCACGGCCGCGGCCCGCCCGGCGGGCGGTACTCCACCCCGAGCGCGTCCAGCCGGGGCAGGTGGTGCTCGACCAGCCGCGCCGCGAACCCGGCCGGGTCGCGCCGCGCCCTGGGGGTCCAGACCACTTCGGCGAACGCGGCGAGCCTCGGGAAGGCCGCGTAGTCCACCCGGCGCGGGCTGTCCAGGTGCTCGGTCCAGATCTGCGCCTGCGCGCCCAGCACGCGGTGGTGCGCGTCCTCGGGCAGCGCGTCCGGGACGGGCTCGTAGGCGTAGACGTCGGCGAGGGTCCGGAGGTACCCGACGGGGACCGGCTCGTCGGGGTGGTCGGACTGCCGGTGGTCGAGGTAGACGTGCTGCTCGGGGCACATCACCACGTCGTGGCCCGCCAGCGCCGCCGCCACCCCGGACTCCTCGCCCCGCCACGACCCGATGACCACGCCCGGGACCAGGCCCTCGTGGTCCATCACGTCGTCCCAGCCCAGCGTGCGCCTGCCGTGCGCGGCGACGTGCGCCGACAGCTCCCGCAGGAACCAGCCGGGGATCGCGTCGACCGAGTCGAGCCCGAGCGCGGCGGCCTGGTCGGGGCGCCACTGCTTCGTCGGCACCTCGTCGCCGCCCAGGCAGACCACGGGCGAGTCGAAGACGTCCACGACGTGGTCGATGACGGTCTTGTAGAAGTCGATGACGTGCCGGGACGGCGCGAGGACGTGCTCGCTGACGCCCCACGCGTGCCACACCTCGACGGGGGCGCCGGTCGCGCCCAGTTCCGGGTAGGCGGCGATGGCGGCCTGGCTGTGGCCGGGCACGTCCACCTCCGGCACGACGGTGATGTGCCGGGCGCGCGCGTACGCGACGATCTCCCGCAGGTCGGCGGTCGTGTAGAAGCCGCCGTGCGGGCGGCCGTCGTGGGTCGGGTCGCCGTCGACCTGCCTGCCGGTCCACGAACCCTTCCGCCACGCGCCGACCTCGGTCAGCCTCGGGTACGCGGGGACCTCGAGCCGCCAGCCCTGGTCGTCGGTCAGGTGCAGGTGCAGGACGTTGAGCTTGTGCGCGGCCATCAGGTCGAGGAACCGCAGCACCGCCGCCTTCGGCTGGAAGTGGCGGGCGACGTCGAGCAGCACCCCGCGCCACGGGAACCGCGGGTGGTCCACCACCTCCCCGCACGGCAGTGCCCAGTCGCCGCGGTGGATGTCCGCGGCCCGGAACGCGTCCGGCCCGAGGAGCTGGCGCAGCGACTGCGCCGCGTGGGACGCGCCCGCCGCGTCACCCGCGACGGCCCGCACACCGTCCGGTGTGATGGAAAGTCGGTATGCCCCGGGATGTGGCAGGGCGGCCGGGTCGATGACCACAGTGGAGGCGTCGGTGAGCGCGACCGGGTCGGCGACCCGGACCGTCCCCCGGTGGACCGGGCCGAGACCGGGCGGGGGAGCAGGGTGTCGAAGGCGTTCATCCCCGATCCCTCCCCGCTGTTGCGTATGACGCAACCTAAGTTTCACTGGCGGCAATGGGGAGGATGGTAGAACCTGCTCATCCCGGGCACAAGGTGAGCCCGGTCAGGCGAAGACCACCACGCACGCGCCACGCACCGTGACCCGCCCGGCGGGCTCGCCGAGCGCCCCGGAGGCCGCGTCGCGGGGCAGCCAGGTCACCTCGTGGGAGCGCTGGTTGGCCACGTACACCCAGCGCCCGGTCGGGTCGATCGCGCAGTGCCGGGGCCAGTCCCCGCCGGTCGGGGCGCTCTGCAGCAGCTCCCCGCCCAGACTGCTGCGGGCGATGACGTTCTCGCCACGGTTGCTCGTATAAACCTGGTTGTCCGCCACGACAACCTCCGCCGGGAAGGTCTCCGGCGCGCCGGGCGCGGTGACGAGCGCGTGCCCGACCGGGGTGAAGCGGCCGTCGCGGAAGTCCAGTCGGGTCACGCCCGGGACGTACTCGCCGAGGAGGTAGGCGCGGTCCCCGTCGAAGTCGACGTGCCGGGGACCGGTGCCGCGGGGCAGGTCGCAGCGGGCGTGCTGCACGAGCCTGCCGCCCTCGACCCGGTGGGTGAACACCGCGTCCGCGCCGAGGTCCACCGCGACCAGCCACTCGCCCCGGGAGACGACCTGGTGGGCGTGCGGCTCGTCGGCGTCGTGCCGGAGCGCGTCGACCCGCTCGCCGGTGGCGAGGTCGTGCAGGGTCACCGTGCCGTCGGTGTAGTGCGCGACCGCGAGGTGGTCGCCGTGCACGCACAGGTGCGTCGGCCCGGCCTGCCCGGTCGGGGTGACCCGGCGGACCACCGGCGCGCGCGGGTCGCTGACGTCCAGCTCGGTGACCGCGCCCTCGGCCTCCTCGACGACCGCGTACAGCGTGCGCCGGTCGGCGGAGAACTCCAGCCACGACGGCTCGCGGGCGTCGACCACGCCCAGCGGGGTCAGCGCGCCGGTGGCGGCGTCGGCGTCCGCGACGGTCAGACCGTCGCCCTCGATCGATCCGATGTAGACGGTGCTCAAGGCGTTCCTCGGCGGCTGCGGCCCGGCAGGGCTCCGGTCGGTCGGCTGTCCTCGACCACCGGGACGCCGTTGACGAGCACGTCGACGACGCCGGTGGCGGGGGTGCGGGGGCGGCGAAGCTCGCCCGGTCGGCGATGGTCGCCGGGTCGAACAGGACCAGGTCGGCAGCGGCCCCCGCGCGGACCACGCCGCGGTCGGCGAGCCCGAGGCGGCGGGCGGGGCGGCCGGTCAGGTGGTGGACGCACTCCACCAGGTCCAGCACGCCCTCGTCGCGGGCGTAGTGGCCCAGGTAGCGGGGAACGTGCCCCACGCGCGCGGGTGCGGGCGGTCGCCGACGAGCAGGCCGTCGCTGCCGCCGGTGTGCGCGGGGTGGCGCATGATCGCGCGCACGTTGTCCTCGTGGCCGACGTGCATCAGGCAGGACGTGCCCAGGCGCTCGGCGACCAGCAGGTCCGCGAAGAACTCGAACGGCCGCTCGTGATCGCCGAGCCGGGTGCCGACGTGCGCGCGGTGCTCGGCCAGGCGCACCCCGCTGATCTCGATGGCCGACCAGTCGACCGGCACGCCGTGGCACCCGTCGGACCCGGTCTCCTCGACCTCGACCCGGATGCGCTCCCGGGTCGCCGGGTCGCGCAGCCGGGCCAGCGCGGCGTCCGGGCCGCCCGCCGACGCCCAGCCCGGCAGCAGCGCGGCGAGGCTGGTCGCGCCCGGCAGGTAGGGGTAGGTGTCGAGGGTGAGGTCGCAGTCGGCGGCGTCGATGAGGGCCAGCAGCTCGGGCGCGCGGCCCGCGTTCTCGGGGAAGTTCAGCGTCGCGTGCGCCAGGTGCAGGGGGCAGCCGGACGCGGTCGCCACCGCGATCATCTCGGCGTACGCGGCCAGCGCGTCCTTGCCGTAGCTGCGGTGGTGCGGGCTGAAGTAGCCGCCGCGCGCCGCGACCACCGCGCACAGGGCGACCAGCTCGTCGGTGTCGGCGTACATGCCGGGGGAGTAGGTCAGGCCGCGGACAGGCCCACCGCGCCCTCGGCCATGCCGGTGTCGACCAGCTCGCGCATGCGGTCCAGCTCGGCGTCGGTGGGCGGGCGGTCGTCGGCGCCCATCGCCAGCATGCGGACCGTGCCGTGCGGGACGAGGTAGGCGGCGTTGACCGCGATGCCCCGGTCGAGCCGGTCGAGGTACTCGCCGACCGACCGCCAGTCCCAGTCGAAGCCCGCCGGGTCGCCGTTCCAGCCCGCGAGCTGCTCGCGCAGCACGGCCAGGGTGGCGTCGTCGACCGGCGCGTAGGACAGGCCGTCCTGGCCGAGCACCTCGAACGTCACGCCCTGCGTCACCTTCGCCGCGTGGTCGGGCTCGACCAGCAGCCGCAGGTCCGAGTGCGAGTGCATGTCGATGAACCCCGGGCACAGCACCAGCCCGGCCGCGTCGACCGACCGGCTCGCGCTGAGCCCGGCGCCGATGTCGGTGATCCGGTCGCCTACCACGCGCACGTCGGCGGTGCACGCGGGCGCGCCGGTCCCGTCGACGACGGTCGCGCCCCGGTAGACGGTGCTACCCATCAGAAGAACGTCCTGACGAAGTCGACCACCGTCTCCCCGTCCGCGGCGGTGACCGGCAGCAGCGGCCACTTGTCGAAGCTCGTGCACGGGTGCGACAGCCCGAGCCCGACCCAGTCGCCGACGGCCAGCGGGTGGTCGGCGGGGACCTTGAGGAACGCGTGCTGGTCGTTCATCGCGGTCACGGCGCAGCCCTCCAGCGGCGCGGCGCCGCCCGCGGTGCGGTGCAGGCGGGGGACCGGCATCCCCAAGTCGTACGGCAGGTCCCGCTTGCCAGCGGCCAGCAGCGCCAGCTCCGGCTCGGGGCGCGACGACACCTGCGCCCAGCCGGTCAGCGCGGCCCGCAGCTTGGGCACGCCCGCCAGGCGCGGGGTGTCGCCCAGCGGGGAGACGCCCCGGTAGAAGCCGTCGTCGTGGGTGACGTACGCGCCGCTGCGCAGCACCGGCAGCACGTCCATCGGCCAGGCCCCGGTGAGCGAGGCGGCCACGACGTCGAAGAACGCGCTCCCGCCCGCGCTGACGATCGTCCTCGGGGTCTCCACCATCGGGTGCAGGGTCACCGCGGCCGTGCGCAGGGTGTCCAAGTAGGACCAGACCGAGGCCAGGCCCGCGACGTCCGCGGCCGTCGCCGCCGGGCCCTCGTAGCCCGCGACGCCCGCCAGGCGCAGGACCGGGCTCGCGGCGATGGCGCGCGCGACCGCGGTCGCGGTCTCGAGGTCCCGGGTCCCGGTGCGCCCGCCCGCCATGCCGATCTCCACCAGGACGTCGACCGGGCGGGGCGCGGCGGCCAAGCCCTCGGTCATCAGCGCGACGGCCTCGACGGAGTCGGCGAAGCAGAGGAACTCCCAGCCGGGGTCGGCAAGTTCCGCGGCGAGCCACGCCAGGCCGCCCGGGTCGGTGAACTCGTTGGCCACCACGATCCGGCTCACGCCGAACGCCCGGCACACCCGCGCCTGGCCCGCGTGCGCGACGGTGATCGCCCACGCGCCGAGGGCGAGCTGCCGGGCGAACAGGGCGGGGGCCATCGTCGTCTTGCCGTGCGGGGCGAACGCCAGGCCCTGGCGGGCCGCCCAGTCGGCCACGGTCGTGAGGTTGTGCTCCAGCGCGTCGGCGTCGATCGCGACGAACGGGCCGAGGAAGCCGTCCCGGAACAGGTTGGGCCGCGCCGCGCCGTCTCCGCGAGGGTGCGGCCCGCCGGGACCTGGCGGAAGCGCCAGTCCAGCGGCTCGTGGCCCAACCCGGCCACCGCGGCGGCGTCGAGGGTGGCGTTCATCGGGTGCTGACCTTCCATCGCGGCTGTCCCCCATCCGACCAGACCACGAGCCGGTTGCGCAACCTGCAACGGCTAGTGCGTCAGGCGCTATGTGCTGTGTAGCATGCGGCCCTAACCGGTCCAGTTAACCGGGAGTTGGGGGTGCCCAGTGGAGCGGGTCGAGAGTCCCGAGGTGGTGTGCGTCGGCGAGTCCATGGCGGTCTTCGTGCCCGCCGAGGCCGGGCCCGCCGACCAGGTGCGCACCTGGCTCCGCGGGGTCGGCGGCGCGGAGTCCAACGTCGCGTGCGCGCTCGCCGGGCTGGGCGTGCGGGCGGGCTGGGTGAGCGCGGTCGGCGACGACCCGTTCGGGCGCGCGGTGGTCGCCGCCGTCGCCGCCGCGGGGTGGACGTCTCCGGCGTCGCGGTCGACCCGACCAAGCCGACCGGGGTCTACATCAAGGAGGCCAACGCCGCGGGCAGCCCGATGCGCTACTACCGGCTCGGCTCCGCCGCCTCCGCCATGGGACCGGAGGTGCTCGCCCGGGTCGACCTCGACAGCCCGCGCCTGGTCCACCTCACCGGGATCACCCCCGCGCTGTCGCCGCGCTGCCTCGCGCTCACCGAGGCGCTGCTGGACCGCGCCGGGCCGGTGTCGTTCGACGTCAACTACCGGCCCGCGCTGTGGGGGAGCGACGCGGGCGCGGTGCTGCGCGGGCTCGCCGCGCGCGCCGACATCGTGCTCGTCGGGTCGGACGAGGCCGAGGCGCTGTGGGGGTGTCCGAGCCCGCCGCGATCCGCGCGCTGCTGCCCGAGCCGCGCACGCTCGTCGTCAAGCAGGGCTCGCAGGGGGCCACGCTGGTCGAGGGGACCGCGGTCTTCGAACCCGCGCTGCGGGTGGACGTCGTCGAGCCGGTCGGCGCGGGCGACGCGTTCGCCGCCGGGTTCCTGGCCGCCACCCTCGCGGGCCACCCGCCGCGCCGTAGGCTGCGCGCGGGGCACCTGCAGGCGGCGGGCGCCCTGCGGACCCACCACGATGTCGCGGTCCCGCTGCCCGGTGACCTGGTCGCGCGCCTCCTCGACGCCGACCCGACCACGTGGGCCACGACGCACGTCACCGCGCAGGGAGTCGTATGAGCCAGAGCCTCGACCGCGCGTTGACCGTGCTCTCAGCACTGGGGGAGGGCCCCGCACGCTCGACCAGCTCGCCGAGGCGGCGGGCGTGCACAAGACGACCGTGCTGCGGCTGCTGCGCACGCTGGAGGCGCACCACTTCGTGCAGCGCGCCGACGCCCGCCACTACCGGCTCGGCGCGACCCTGTTCGACCTGGCCGCGCGGGCGCTGGACCAGCGGGACGTGCGCAGGCAAGCCGAGCCCGCGCTGCGCGCGCTCAACGAGTCGACCGGCCACACCGTGCACCTCGCCAGCTACGAGGGCGGCGAGGTCGTCTACATCGACAAGTACGAGAGCAGGCACCCGGTGCGCATGTACTCGCGCATCGGCAAGCGCGCCGCGCTGCACTGCACCGCCGTCGCCAAGGTTCTCGTGTCCGCGTTCGACGAGGCGCGCCGCAAGGAGATCGCCGACTCGATCACCTACACGCCGATGACCGAGAACACGATCACCAACGCCGCCGACTACCTGGCCGAGCTGACCACCGTCGCCGAGCGCGGGTACGCCATCGACGACTCCGAGCACGAGGACTTCATCCACTGCGTCGCCGCGCCCATCCGCGACCAGAGCGGCGCGGTGCTCGCCGCGGTGTCGCTGTCGGTGCCGAAGGTGCTGCTCGACCGCCCCGGGCTGCTGGCCCTCATCCCCGAGCTGATCGCCGCCGCCGACACCGCCTCCCGCGCGTGCGGCTGGACCCCGGACGGAAAGGACTGACCGATGCCGAGGAACGCCATCACCCCGCCCGGCGCGCTGCCGCCCGCGGTGCCGCTGTCGCCGGGCATCCGGCGCGGCGGCATCGTCCAGGTCGCGGGCCAGGTCGCGGTCGACCCGGCGACCGGGGAGCTGGTGGGCGACACCGTCGCCGAGCAGACCCGCGCGTGCCTGCGCAACGTGTTCGCCGTGCTGGACGCCGCGGGCGCGTCCGAGGAGGACATCGTGATGCTGCGGGTCTACCTCACCGACGTCGCCCATTTCGGTGAGATGAACGCCGCGTACGCCGAGCTGCTCAGCGCGCCGTTCCCCGCCCGGACCACCGTCTACGTCGGACTGCCGCCGGGTCTGCTCGTGGAGATCGACGCCCTGGCCGTGGTGGAGTAGTCACACCGGGGCCCGCCGCGGCGACTTACCCGGCGGAACCCCGACACGGTCCGCGCGTCCCAGTTGACGAGGACCGGCACACGGCGAAGGAGAGACTTCCGCGATGGTGTTCAAGAAGATGCTGCGCGCACTGGGCGTGGGTGGCCCGTCGGTGGACACCGTGCTGTCCGGGCGGCCGGTCGTGCCGGGCGGGACCGTCACCGGCGAGGTCCGCATGCAGGGCGGCGAGCACGACACCGACATCGACTACGTCGCCCTGTCGCTGGTCACCCGCGTCGAGCGCAGCGACGACTCGCAGGGGTTCGTCGAGTTCGACCGGCACGTCGTCGCGGGCCGCTTCCCGCTGCGCGCGGGGCAGGCGCACGTCATCCCGTTCCAGATCCAGATCCCCTGGGAGACCCCGGTCACCGCGATCGGCGGGCACCGCCTGCACGGCATGTCGCTGGGCCTGCGCACCGAGCTGGCCGTCGCCAAGGCCGTCGACAAGGGCGACATGGACCCGCTGCACGTCGAGCCGCTGCCCTCGCAGGCGGCGGTGCTGGCCGCCTTCGACCGGATGGGCTTCCGGTTCCACAGCGCCGACCTGGAGATGGGCCGCATCTCCGGGGTCCGCCAGCAGCTCCCCTTCTTCCAGGAGGTCGAGTACTACCCGCCCGCGCAGCTCGCCCGCGGCATCAGCCAGGTCGAGCTGACCTTCATCACCGACCCGCAGGGCGTGGTCGTGGTGCTGGAGGCCGACAAGCGCGGCGGCCTGTTCACCCAGGGCGGCGACGTCTACGGCCGCTTCCACGTCGGCCACCAGGAGGCCGAGCGCACCGACTGGGCCGCCCGCATCGGCGACTGGCTCACCCAGACCGCGGGCAGGCGCGCCGCGTTCGGCGGGCACGGCCACCACGGCGGCGGCCACGGCCTGCACGGCGGCCCCGGCGTCGGCGGCGTGGTCGCGGGCACCGCGGCGGGCATCGTCGGCGGCATGGTCCTCGGCGAGGTACTCGACGAGATCGGCGACGCCTTCTTCGGCGACGACTGACCTCAGGCGCGGACCGTGACCGCGGTCCGCTGCGCCATGTTGTTGGCCATGCCCTGGGTGTTCCAGGGCTGGTCGACCGGCTGCGTCGCGCCGCTGTCGTCGGTGGCGCGCACCAGCAGCTCGGTGTCCCCGGGCTCGGCGGTCCACCGGCAGGTCCACGGCAGCCACGCGTACGGGCCGGGCCGCTCGCCGAGGTCGGCGTCGGTCCACGTGGCGCCCGCGTCGACGCTCACCTCGACGCGGGTGACCCGCCCGGTCCCCGACCACGCCCGCCCGGTCAGCACGACCGGCCCCGCCGCGACGATCCGGCGGCGGGTCATGAAGTCGGGGAACCCCGGCGGGGCGAGCAGCGCCCTCGGCTGGATGCGGGTCACCGGCTCGCCCGGCTCGTCACCGTGCTTGACCCGGTAGGCGGTCGCGTTCTGGAACCCGGCGAACGGCTCGTCGATGAGGGTGATCGAGGCCAGCCACTTCACGCTCGCCATGCCGTACCAGCCGGGCACCACCAGCCGCACCGGCGCGCCGTGCTGCGGCGGGAGCGGCTGGCCGTTCATGGCGTACGCGACCAGCGCGTCGCCGACGTCGCCCAGCGCCAGGCCGCGCTGGTAGTCCTGTTCGACGCCGCGGTCGGTGCCGTGGTCGAGGCCGGTGAACACCGCGTCGACGGCGTCGTCCAGGGTTCGGCCTCGGCGAGCAGGTCGGCCAGCCGCACGCCGGTCCACCGGGCCGTGCCGACCGCCTCGTCCAGCCACGGCTGGCTCACCGGCCGCGGGTGCAGGCGCGCCCGGCCGTTGCCCGCGCACTCCAGCGTCACGGTCAGCTCCGTCGCGGGCCGCGACCGCAGCGCGGCCAGGTCGAGGGACATCGGGCGGGCGACGAGGCCGTCGACGGCCAGCCGCCACGTGTCGGGGTCGACGTGCGGGATGTCGTAGTGGATCAGCAGGTAGTGCAGCCCGGGCGGGGTCACGTCGTAGCGCAGCGCCTCCAGCGGCATGCCGTGGTTGCGGGCCGCCAGGCGCAGCTCGTCGAGCGAGATGCCCTCGTCGGGGTCGGCGACGCGGGACAGCTCCTCGGGCCGCGCGGTGTCCGTCGTCATGCCCGCAGCGTGCGCCCCGGACGGCGGCGTCGGCAAGCGGGTCGGCCGCCGGTCCGTAGGGTGGTCGGCGTGTGGCAGCCCGATGACGAGTTCCTCGCGTTCTGGACCGAACGGCACCTGTGCACCCTGACCACCCGCCGCCCGGACGGGTCGCCGCACGTGGTGCCGGTGGGCGCCACGTTCGACCCCGACGCGCGGCTGGTCCGGGTGATCACCTCGCGCGCGTCGCGGAAGGTGCGCAACGCCGCGGCGGACCCGGTCGTCGCCGTGTGCCAGCTCGACGGGCGGCGGTGGTCGACCGTGGAGGGCACCGCGACCGTCCGCGACGACGCCGAGGCCGTCGCGGAGGCGGTGCGGCGCTACGCCGAGCGGTACCGGCAGCCGCGCGTGAACCCGGAGCGGGTCGTCATCGAGATCGCCGTGCGCCGGGTGATGGGGACGGTCAGGGGGACCAGCTGATGTCCTGCGGGCCGGTCAGCGGGGGCGGCGGGCCGTCGGCCTCCGGTCGGGCGGGCGCGGTGTCGGCGTCGAGGAGCGCGGCCGGGAAGCGCAGGCCGGTGCGGGTGCCGACGTCGGCGACCGGGACCTGGTAGACGGCGAACTCGTCGAGGTCCAGGGTCTCCAGGCGGTCGAGGTTCTGGGTCAGCACGAACGCCGACGCGCGCAGCTGCCCGTCGACGGTGTGCGCGATGACCTTCCAGAACTCGCGCGGCACCGGCACCCCGCGGTAGACGCGGTCGTCGTCGCCGAAGACCGGGCCCGCGATCACGCTGACCTTGAGGTCGTCGACCTCGACGTCCTCGTACAGCGCGTCCTCCAGCCGGCCCCACAGGCCGTTGCGGGCGGCCTGGTTGAACGCGTCGAGCTGCGGGGTGATGTTGGTGAAGTAGAAGGAGTCGCGGTTCGCGCGGTCGGCCTCCTCCGGCGGACCCCACAGCAGGTCGGCGCGCCGGGCCAGGTGGCCGCGGTCGAGGCGGTTGCCGCGGTACAGCTCGTCGCCGTGCTGGGTGTCGGCGGGCAGGCGCGGGTCCTTGACGAACGGGATCCCCGAGCGGGCCAGCTTGCGCAGGTGGCCGCCGTCGATGTTCCACGCCACCCAGAACGCGAAGCGGCGCGGCGCGGACAGGGCGAGCGAGAAGTGCGTGTAATCGATGGTCGTGCTGCCGTCGAGCACGACCGCCTGCGCGGCGGCGTCCAGGCCGGGCACGGCGACCTTCACGCCGAGGAACTCCGCGTCGTAGCCGACGACCGCCTCGACGACCTCGGGGCGCTCCAGCGTGATCCCGAGCTTGTCGAACACCGACTTGGGCAGGCACGCCAGCGCGTGCTCGTCCGGGTCGCCGCCGCCCTCGCCCGCGAAGTGCAGGCCCGCCAGCACCCCGGTCGGCCGCCCGTTCGCCTTCACCAGCCACGCCGCGCCGGAGTCGCCGCCGCGGCTGATCTCGCCGTCGGCGGGCCGCTTGTCCGGGTCCGGGCCGATCTCGAGCCCGCCGATCTCGCGGCTGCCGATCGCGCCGCCGTAGTCCAAGCGCGCCAGGACGTCCACGCGCCGGACGATGCCGTGCGTGACGCCGGTGGTGCGCCCGCTCTTGACCACCTTGTCGCCCAGTTCCGGGTCGCCCAGCTCGGTCGGGACGACGTCGAGGTCGAGCACCGACGGCTCGACCGCGCGCCCGGTCACCGCCACCACCGCGCAGTCGCCCGCGACGCCCAGGTGCGAGCGGACCAGCGTGCCGAGGGCGTTGACGTCGGTGCGGTTGTCGTCGTGCGTGCCCGGCTGGACGATGGTGTCGCCCAGCGCGCCGTCGGGTCCGTGCAGGACGTGCCAGTTGCTCAGCAGGTATTGCGCGCCCGTCTCGCGGTCGTGAACCACCGCGCCGATCGTCCCGCAGGTGATCTTCGGGTGGCCGACGCTCACCCCGGGCCGCACGGGATCGATGCGCGTCTTGCGCGGGTCCGGCGCCTCGGCCTGGACGACCCGGAACGCGGGCTTGAACACCCGCTCCAGCACGTCGGTCGGGACGACGACGCCCGCGACCTCGATCGACTCCGGCAGCGGCGTGGTGGCCAGGTCGGCCAGCGCCTCCGGGGCGGCCTTCGTCCCGACGGTGAACTGGACGCACACCTCCTTGGTGCGCTTGCCGCCGCGCACCTTGTGCCCGACGCCGATCGAGGTGACGTTCGGGTCGCGGAGGTAGTCCGCGCCGCGCATCCGGATGAACGAGCGCAGCGCTGCCGACAGGTCCGGGTCCGGCTTTCGCTTGGCGGGCATGGCGGTTCCTTACCGACGGTGGGGTGACGCGACCATGCCCACGCGCCTCCGCCCGCGACAAGGGCCACCGGTCACCGGTCACCGCTTGTTGCCCTTTCGGACACCTGCTCTGGCCCGAACGGGTGGTACAGAGCGAAACGGGGGTGTCACTTACGCCAACGGGTGAACGGGTACGCTCCGGATGCGCGGACCGCAGGGGATCGCTGGCTCTCTGTGATGTCGATCATCTTGAGCCGGTGACGGTCACTCGGTAAGGCGACAACCCGTCAGAGGGAATGCTGGGAAGGGAAACGTGAAGCTGACTAGCGGTCCGCAGCAGCCGGGCGATACCCGGGCGACCACGACGATCCGCTCACGGCTGACCGGCGTCGTCGTCGTCCCCAGCGTGATCCTGCTCGTGATGTGGGCGGTGTTCTCCTCCTACACCGTGTTCGACGGCATCTACCTCAAGGCCGTCGCCAGCGGCGTCAAGGACGCGTCCATCCCCGGCCTCAACGCCTTCAGCGCCCTGCAGCGCGAGCGCCAGCTCACCATGGCGGTGCTGAACTCCTCCAACCCGGACACCATCGGCCTGGAGAACCAGCAGCGCACCACCGACCGCGCCGTCGCCGACCTCCAGGCGGCGATGGGCGAGCTGGCCGCCAACGCGCCCGCGGAGATCAGCGTCAAGGTCCAGGCCCTCAACGACGTGCTCGGGCCGCTGGACCAGCGCCGCGCCCAGGTCAGCGCGGGCAACGCCAACGCCGACGAGATCTACCGCTACTACAACAGCCTCATGGACGGCGCCGCGGAGCTGTTCGACACCCAGGCGCGCATCGTCCCCGACCCCATCGTCCTCCAGGAGGCGATGGACGCGGTCTCGATGTTCCGCGCCGGTGACGACATGTCCCGCGCGTCCTCGCTGGCCTCCGCCGCGATCGCCGCGGGCCGGTTCACCCCGGCCCAGCACGTCGAGTTCACCTCCCTGGTCGGCAGCTACCGCGCCGCGCTGGCCACCGTCGCCCCGGCCGCGACCGACCGGGTCCGCGAGATGTACCGCCAGCTCACCGGCGGCGAGGCCTGGCAGCGCCTGGCCGCGGCGGAGGCCCGGCTCATCGGCTCCGCGCCCACCCCGCCGCCGGACCCCGACCAGACCGACGGCGAGCCCGAGGAGGTCCGCCTCCCGGTCACCGCGGCCGACTGGCAGAACCTCACCAGCCGGGTCTCCGAAGAGCTCATCAAGATCACCAGCGAGCAGAGCTCGGCCGCCGTGCAGCTCGGCCTCGACCGCGCCGACGCCCAGTTCACCGAGGTGATCATCGGCAGCCTGATCGCGCTGCTCGCCGTCGTCGGCGGCATCGTGATGGCCGTCCGCATCTCCCGCCGCCTGGTCAACAAGGCCCTCGTCACCCGACTCGAGCAGCTGAAGAACGACTCGCTGCGGCTGGCCCACGAACGGCTGCCCACCCTGGTCGACCGGCTGCGCGCGGGCGACCGCGTCGACGTCGCCGCCGAGGTCCCCCGCTCGACTACGGCACCGACGAGATCGGCCAGGTGGCCGACGCGTTCAACGCCGCCCAGTACACCGCCGTCGCCGCGGCCGTGAAGGAGGCGCAGGCGCGCGAGGGCGTCAACCGCGTCTTCCTCGGCATCGCCCACCGCCACCAGGGCCTGGTGCACCGCCAGCTCAAGATCCTCGACCGGATGGAGCGCGAGGAGGAGAACCCCGAGCACCTCGACTCGCTGTTCCAGCTCGACCACCTCGCCACCCGCGCCCGCCGCAACGCCGAGAACCTGATCATCCTGGCGGGCGAGCAGCCCGGCAGGCAGTGGCGCAAACCGGTGCGGCTCATGGACATCCTGCGCGCCGCGGTCGCCGAGACCGAGCAGTACGTGCGCGTGCGGGTCAACCAGGTGCCGGACGTGTCGCTGCACGGCGTCGCCGTCGCCGACACCATCCACCTGGTCGCCGAGCTGGTCGACAACGCCGCGTCGTTCTCCCCGCCGCGCTCGCAGGTCGAGGTGTACACCAGCCAGGTCTCCGGCGGCGTCGTCGTGGAGATCGAGGACCACGGCCTGGGCATGACCCCCGAGGACCGCGACCAGGCCAACCGGATGCTCGCGCACCCGCCCGAGTTCGACGCGATGGCGCTGCGCGGCGAGTCCCGCCTCGGTCTGTTCGTCGTGGCCCGATTGGCTGCCCGCCGCTCGATCCGCGTGGAACTCCGCGAATCCCCGTACGGTGGGACCGTGGCACTGGTGTTCCTCCCCGCCGAGATCGTCGCCGAGACCGTGGAGTACCCCGCAGAACCCGAGCCGCCGAGCCCCCGTCCCCGCAAGCAGGTCGAGCGCCGGACGGGCACCGTCCCCACCGCCCGTGAGCCCGTGTCCCCCGTGCTCACCGAACACGCCCCGCCCGGCCGGTCCCACCAGTGGGCCGACGAGCGGATCGAAGCCCAGTGGCCCCTCGAGGACGAGGAGGCCCCCGAGCTGCCGCACCGTGTGGCCGTCGTCGACGAGAACGGAGCCGGTCCATCGCCGCACCGCGCCGATCTGCCCAGCCACGATGAGCACCACCCGTCCGGTCCCGAGCTGAACGGGAACGGCGGGCGACCCGCCCTGCCGCGCAGGCAGCGCCAGCAGAACCTGGCGCCGCAGCTGCGCGGGGACCCCTGGTGCCCGACTGGTCCGACGTCGCGGACCACGAGGAGGACGAGGGCTCCGCCGAGCGGGTCCGCGACACCATGTCCGCGTTCCAGCGCGGCACCCGGCAGGCCCGCGAGGCCGAGCCCGGGGTCGAGTCATGATCGCCGCCACGATGTCCCGCAACCCTGGGAAGGACCGCGCAAGGTGAACGACAAGATCGGCCAGGACCAGCAGCTCAACTGGCTTTTGGACGACCTGGTTCGCCGGGTCGTCGGCATCCGCCACTCGGTCGTGCTCTCCGCCGACGGCCTGCTCCTCGGCCGCTCCGCGGAGCTGTCCAAGGACGACTCCGAACACCTGTCCGCGATGGCGTCGGCGTTCCAGAGCCTGGCCCGCGGCACCGGTAGGCACTTCGGCGGCGGCCAGGTCCGCCAGACCATCGTCGAGATGGACCACGCGTTCCTCTTCGTCACCGCGGCGGGCCGCGGCGCCTGCCTGGCCGTGCTGGCCGAGGAGGACGCCGACGTCGGCATGATCGCCTACGAGATGAACATGCTCGTGAAGCGGGTCGGCGCGCACCTGGCCTCGGCCCCGCGCTCGGGCGCCGGACCGGTCGCCGGTCCCGGCCAGCCGCCCATGGCGGTGCCCGGCCGCCGCCCGTCCTGAGGGCGGCGAGATGAACCCAGACCAGGACTGGTGGTACGACGAGGCGGCGGGTCCGCTGGTCCGCCCGTACGCCATGACCCGGGGCCGCACGCGCCCCAACGCCCCCAACCTCAACCTGGTCACCCAGGTCCGCGCGTCCGCGCTCCCGGCGGAGCCGGGGGCGCTGAGCCCGGAGCACCTGCAGATCCTGGAGATCTGCCACACCCCGCTGTCGGTCGCCGAGGTCGCGGCCTACCTGGACGTCCCGCTGGTGGTCGTCAAGGTCCTGATCGGCGATCTGATCGAGCGCGGCCACGTGGTCGCGGGAGCGCTGTTCCAGACCTCCGACATCAACGACACCAAGCTGCTGCAGGCCGTACTCGATGGCATTCGGAGGATCTGAACAGGTGAGTGACACGCCGCTGATCCCCACCTCGATCAAGATTGTGGTGGCGGGCGGTTTCGGGGTCGGGAAGACCACACTGGTCAACACGGTCTCCGAGATCCCGCCGCTGCGCACCGAGGAGGTCCTGACCGAGGCCAGCGTCGGCGTCGACGAGATGGTCGCGGGCAAGGAGACCACCACCGTCGCGCTCGACTTCGGCCGCATCACGATCAACACCCAGGTCGTGCTGTACCTGTTCGGCACCCCGGGCCAGAACCGCTTCTGGTTCATGTGGGACGAGCTGGCGCAGGGCGCCCTCGGCGCGATCGTGCTGGTCGACACCCGCAGGCTGGACTCCAGCTTCCCGTCGATCGACTTCTTCGAGCGCCGGGGCATCCCGTTCATCGTCGCGGTCAACGAGTTCGACGGCTCGTGGCCGCACACGATGGAGGAGGTCCGCCTCGCGCTGGACGTCGACCCGAGCATCCCGCTCGTGCCGTGCGACGCCCGCGACCGCGAGTCGGCCAAGCGGGTGCTGGTGGAGCTGGTGCAGCACACCATGCGCCGGTTGGAACGGACCCCGGTCTAAACCGGATCGTTCCTATACTGGGCTTCGTGCCCGACGACATCCGCGCCCTGTTCCTGTCCACAGCGGACACCGCGATCGCCCTGCTCGCCGACCCCGCCGTCGGCGCGGCCTGGGACGGCCCGAGCGCCCTGCCCGAGATGACCGTGCGCGCGCTCGCCGGGCACCTCGCGCAGCAGGTGTTCGTGATCGCCGACGTGCTCGCCGCGGAGGGGCCGACCGACGACCCGATCCCGGTGATCGACCACTACCGGCGCGCGGCCTGGCGCAAGGTCGACGTGCACGACCCGGTCAACACCCGGGTCCGCGAGGGCAGCGAGGCGGTCGCCGCCGACGGCCAGGCCGCGCTGGTGGAGCGCGCCCGCGCCGCCGCGGACGAGCTCGCCAAGACCCTCGCCGCCGAGCCCGCCGACCGGCGGGTGTATTTCGCGCGCGCCGATTGGGTGCTGACCCTCGACGGCTTCCTCACCACGCGCCTGCTCGAACTGGTCGTGCACTGCGACGACCTCGCGGCCAGCGTCGGGGTCGACACGCCGCCGGTCGACCCCGAGGCCTACCGGACCGTGGTCGACCTGCTCGTGCGGCTCTCGGTAGAGCGGCACGGGCAGCCCGCGGTCCTGCGCGCGCTCACCCGGGCCGAGCGCGCGCCCGCCGACATCACCGCGCTGTAGGGACCGGTTCCGTGCGGCAGTGGAAGTGGCGGAGCAGGTCCGGCGCCGACACGATCCGCTGCCCCGGGACCGACTCCGGGTCCTTCGCGATCTCGCCGACCACCTCGGCCACGTACTCCAGGTGGCTCTGGGTGTAGACGCGGCGCGGGATGGCCAGCCGCACCAGCTCGTAGGGCGCGGGCTTCACCAGCACGCCCGACTCGTCCTCGACGCCCAGGTACAGCGAGCCCAGCTCGGCGCAGCGGATGCCGCCCGCGACGTACAGCTCGCACGCCAGGGCGTGGCCGGGGTAGTCGGCGGGCGTCAGGTGCCGCAGCAACCTGCCCGCGTTGAGGTACAGCGCGTGGATGCCGGGCGGTCTGACGATCGACACGCCCGCCTTCTCGATCAGCTCGGCCAGGTACTCCGTCTGCGCCGCCCTGGCCCGCAGGTACGACGGCTCGACGACCTCGCGCAGGCCGACCGCGATCATCTCCAGGTCCCGCCCGGCGAGGCCGCCGTAGGTCCGGAAGCCCTCGGTCGCGATCAGCACGGCCTCGCAGCGCGCCGCCAGGTCCTTGTCGCGCAGGGCGAGGAAGCCGCCCATGTGCACGATCGCGTCCTTCTTCAGGCTGGCGACCGCGCCGTCGGCCAGGTCGAACGCGGCCCGCGCGACCTCGGCCGGGGTCTTGTCCGACCAGCCGGGCTCGCGCTGGACCACCAGCCACGCGTTCTCGGCGAACCGGGCGGCGTCCAGGATGAACGGGACGCCGTGCGCCCGGCACAGCTCGGACGCGGCGCGCAGGTTCGCCATGGACACCGGCTGCCCGCCGCCGCCGTTGTTGGTGATCGTCATGATCACCACGCCGACGTAGTCCGGACCGGACAGCATCCCCTCGAGCGCGTCGAGGTCGATGTTGCCCTTGAACGGGTCGTCGCTGTCGAGGTCCTTCGCCTCCGCGCACGGCAGGTCCACCGCGGTCCCGCAGGACAGGTGGACGTTGGCGCGGGTGGTGTCGAAATGGGTGTTCGACACGCTGAGCGCGCCGGGTTGGAGCAGCGCGCCGAACAGGATGCGTTCGGCGGCGCGTCCCTGGTGGACGGGAAGCACGTGGTCGAAACCGGTGAGTACGGTAACCGCATCGCGGAATCGGTAATACGAGCGCGCACCCGCATATGTTTCGTCGCCGAGGGCGGCCGCGGACTGCTGCGCCGCGGAAAGCGCGCCGGTTCCCGAATCGGAGAGCAGATCAATGGTGATCTGGTCGGCGTTCAGGTTGAACGGATTGTAACCCGCGGCGCGCATCGCCTCCGTCCGCTCGGCGCGCGTCAGCACCGGAATGGGCTCGACGACCTTGATGCGGTACGGCTCCATCAGCGGCACGGCGCCCCTAGTTCCCGGTCGGTCATCTCGGCGCGATCACGCCGCACCCACCCTACGTCGCGCGGTGGTCACGCCGTAGGTCTCGGTGGAGAGGTAGACGGTCATGCCGGGGCGCGGCGGACCGGTGCGCAGCGACAGGTGCGCGATGAGTCCCCGGCCCGCGGCCAGGTCCCGCCCGCGCACGGCGTCGACAGCGGACTCGACCAGCGCCGACGGCAAGCCGTAGCGGGTGGACAGTGCGCACGCGCGGTCGAGCGCTTCCGCGTCGTCGCTGACGTAGTCGCGCACCGGCACGTAGACCGAATAGCCGCTGGGAGTAGCCCGATCGCCGGGCAGGAAGGTGTACGCGGAGATCAGCGGGCGGCCCGTGCACGGGCCGTCGAGACCGCTCGCGGCGGCGCAGAACGCGGCGACCTCGGCCGGGTCGCCGTGGGCGCTCGCGGAGGCGGCGCGCTGGATGTCCGCCGGGGTCGCGTCGGCGTGCGAGACGTACACCTTGGCCCGCGCGTCGGGCCGGTCGTCGAGGTCGAGCGCGAAGAACGAGTAGGTGTCCACCGTGGACACCCCGCGCAGGCGGGCGCGGATCGCGCGCTCGCCACCGGTGAAGCCGAGCCGGTCGAGGGCGTCGGACACCAGCCCGGCCGCGCGGTCGCGCCCGCGCACGCCGGGGTTGAGGTACACCTTGAGCATCGGCCGCGCGTCGGGGCGCGCGACCAGGGAGAACCACACCGAGAACGGGCCGCGGGCGCGTCGGACAGGAACGGCGCGGCGACGGCGGCGAAGCGGTCGAGGGACATCGGGAGCTTCGCGGCCAGCGCGCTGATCGCGCTCAGCGCGGCGACCTGGTTCGCGCGCGGCGAGGGGTTCGCGGCGACGCATTCCACTAACAGGCGCAGCGTGGGGGTTCCGTCGGGGTCGAACGCCACGGAGTACTCGAGGGCGTGTGGTCGTCGGCGACGTCGGACGGCCACGGTGGACGGTCGAGCGGCCAGCGCGCCGCGGCGCCGAGCAGGTCGGGGAGCAGTGCCCGCACCTCGTCGGCGGTCCGCCCCAGAGCAATGGCCGAGCCCAGCGCGCGCAATTGGGCGTCAGCGTATTCGCCGAGTGTTTTCGCACTCATCACGACTCCGAAGATTGTGCACGCGACCGGCCGATGTCCGCTGGCAAACGTACGGGTGAGCGGGCAGCAGGAGCTACCCGCCAAGTTGGTGATCTCGGTCGCGCGGCTCCTCACAGAGCGTAAGAGATTGCGCCGAATGAATGCGAGGTTGTGGTGTCCACATCGGATGTGATAAGGACTCGCGTTCGGTTACGCTCGGTGGCTAAAGACAATTGCGTTAATGCCTTGTGAATACCGTGAATTACGCGCACGCCAGACGTCCTGAACTGTACGGATCGGACTGTCCGGACAGGCGCGCGGCGTTCGGCGGCTTGACCGGCCGCGATCACGTGGCGTGGTCGCTCGACCGCGGAAGCGATCTTCGTCACTTTCGCCCGCAAAGGCGTTACCCGAAGTCATGCCCTGTCCGATTCGCCGTGTTAGCGTGGGCGGCATGGAAGGCTGTAGTACCGCGCCGGGTCGCACCCGGCTGCCCGCGGCGGTCCCGCCGTGCTGATCCTGGTCGGCTTCGCCACCATCCTGCTCCTCACCGCCGCGACCGGCTACTTCGTCGCGCAGGAGTTCGCCTACGTCGCCGTCGACCGCAACCGGCTGCGCAGCGCCGCCGAGAACGGCGACAAGGCCGCCGAGCGCGCGTACCGCGTCACCGAGCGGCTGTCCTTCATGCTCTCCGGCGCCCAGTTCGGCATCACCGTCACCGCGCTGCTCGTCGGCTACGTCTCCGAGCCGTTCCTGGGCCGAGGTGTCGCCGAGGCGCTGGGCGCGAGCCTGCCGACCGGCGTCACCACCGCCCTGTCGGTCCTGGTGGCCCTGCTGTTCTCCACCGGCGTCCAGATGGTCTTCGGCGAACTCGCCCCGAAGAACCTCGCCATCGCCAAGCCCGAGGCCCTGGCCCGCGCGCTGAGCCGGTCGACGCTGATCTACCTCGCGGTCTTCGGACCGCTGATCAGCTTCTTCGACGCCTCGTCGAACAAGCTGCTGCGCGCCGTCGGCATCGAGCCGGTCGAGGAGCTGCCCTCCGGCGCCACCGCCGAGGACCTGCGCGGCATCATCGACGAGTCGCGCAGCGGCGGCGCCCTCGACGAGCGCACCTCCCGCATGCTCGAGGGCGGGCTGGACTTCCGCGTCCTCACCGCCGGGCAGGTCATGACCCCGCGGGTCGACGTCCACACCCTGCGCGCCGACGAGCCCGCCGCCCGAGTCGTCGAGCTGCTCGACACCGGCCGCTCCCGCTTCCCGGTCACCGGCGCCGACGTCGACGACGTGGTCGGCGTCGTCGGCCTCGCCGAGCTGCTGACCGTGCCCGCCGACCAGCGCGCCACCGCGCCCGTCGGCCGGATCGCCACCGCGCCGGTCCTCGTGCCCGACAGCCTCGCGCTGCCCGAGGTGCTCGAGCGGCTGCGCGCCGAGCGCCGCCAGCTCGCCGTCGTCGTCGACGAGTTCGGCGGCTTCGCGGGCGTGGTCACCTTCGAGGACGTCGCCGAGGAGGTCGTCGGCGAGATCCTCGACGAGGACGACGCCGCCGAGGCGGCCGCGGTCGCCCACCCCGACGGCTCCTGGTCGCTGCCCGCCCGCTGGCGGGTCGACGAGATCGCCGAGACCACCAGCATCGAGCTGCCCGCGGGCGCGACCTACGACACCGTCGGCGGGCTCGTGCTGGAGCGGCTCGGCCGCACCGCCCGCCCCGGCGACCGCGTCGAGGTGCCCGCCGCCCTGCCCGGCGGCGCCACCGCCGCCGACGCGCCGCGCCCGGTCGGCGTCGCCGAGATCGAGGTCGTCCACGTGCACCGGCACGTCCCGGCCCAGGTCACCATCCGCGTCCGGGAGACGGGGGTGCCCGCATGAGCACCGGCTGGGCCCTCGCCGTCTCCGTCCTCCTGCTCGTCGCCAACGCCTTCTTCGTCGCCGCCGAGTTCGCCCTGGTGGCGAGCAAGCGCCACCGGCTGGAGGAGCGCGCCGCGACGGGCAGCCGCGCCGCCCGCGCCGCCGTCCGCGGGGCGCGCAGCCTGTCGCTGATGCTGGCGGGCGCGCAGCTCGGCATCACCCTCGCCACGCTGGGCCTCGGCGCGCTCGCCAAGCCCGCCGTCGCCGCACTGCTGACCCCGCTGTTCGCCCTGATCGGGCTGCCCGCGAGCTGGGCGGGCGCGGTCGCCATCGTGCTGGCCGTCGCGATCGTGGTGTTCCTGCACATGGTCATCGGCGAGATGGCGCCCAAGTCCTGGGCGATCTCGCACCCCGAGCGGTCCGCGCTGCTGCTGGCCCTGCCGTTCCGGGCGTTCACCACCGCCGCCAAGCCGGTCATCCACAGCTTGAACTGGCTGGCCAACGGCACGCTGAGGCTCGTCGGCGTGCAGCCGCAGGACGCCGTCGCCCAGGCCCACGGGCCCGACGACCTGCGCCTGCTGCTGCGCGAGTCCCGCGAGCACGGCCTGCTGCCCGAGCAGCAGGTCAAGATGCTCGCGGGCGCGCTCGACGTCCGCCGCATCACCGTCGCCGACGTCATGGCCCCGCGCGCCGACCTGGTCACCGTCCCGGTCGACGCCGACACCGCGGCGATCGAGGCGGCCAGCCGGGACAGCGGCCGCTCCCGGCTCGTCGTGCTCGACCCGGCCCGCCCCGACGCCGACCCGCTCGGCATCGTGCACGTCCGCGAGGCCGTCCGCGCGGGCGCCGCGGGCAGGCGGGCCACCGCGCGCGAGCTGATGACCGAGGCGCTGGTCCTGCCCGAGCGCCGCACCGCGGGCGAGGCCGTCGCCGTGATGCGCGCCGAACGCGCCCAGCTCTGCCTGGTGCGCGGCGACTCCGGCGCGGTCGTCGGCCTGGCCGCCATGGAGGACCTGCTGGAGGAGATCCTCGGCGAGTTCGACGACGAGACCGACCGGTAGTGCGCTCACAGCCGCTTCGCGGCCAGGGCGACTACGCTTCCGGGGTGGAGGTCGATCGCAGGCTGCCGCTCCTCGCGCTGGTCGCGCTGCTCGGCGGGGTCGGGGTGTTCCTCGCGCTGCACGTGCTGCCGCCCACCAGCGGCATCAGCCCGGTCCGGCGCACGCTCAGCGAGTACGCGCTCGGCGACAGCAAATGGGCGTTCGACCTGGCCGTGGTGCTGATCGCGCTCGGCTCGGCGCTGGTGTTCGCCGAGCTGCTGCGCCGCGGCCACAGCCGGGTCGCGGTGCTGCTGGGTGTGGTGTGGACGCTGAGCCTGCTGCTGACCGTGGTGTTCACGAAGACCAACTGGGCGATCGGGCCCAGCGTGGGCGGCCTGATCCACCGCTACGCCAGCGTCGCGGCGTTCCTGTCGCTGCCGGTGGCGGTGCTGGTCGCGGCGGGCGCGGTGTTCCCGGCCGCCGCGGGCTGGCGGTGGGCCGCCCGCGGGCTCGGCGGGCTGTCGCTGGCCTGGTTCGGCGCGATCGTCGTCGCCGTCGTCAACATGGCGATGGGCGGCGTCAGCTGGTGGCGGGCGATTCCCCTGGGCCTGGTCGAGCGCGTGATCGCCGGGTCGGCCGTCGCGGCGCTCGCGGTCATCGTGCTTGGCCTGCTGCGCCCTACCGCGCGGGCAGCAGTCCCACGGTGAAGGTCGTGGCCGCCGTCGTCAGCAGCGACACCAGTTCCCCCACCGGCGTCCCGGACAGCCGGTCCCGCCAGTCCACCGCCGCCGCCTCGACGTCGAGCCCGGCGCCGGTGACCGCGACGGACGTGATCCGCATGCCCTGCGGCAGCTCCAGCGGGACATCGACCGGCGGGCGGGACAGCGCCACCGCGAACCGGCCCAGCCGGGCCGCCACCGGCCGCACCCGTAACCGGCCGTCGTCGACCTCGGGCGCCACCCGCACCTCGCCCGGCCACGGCCGCCGCCGCACCCACACCGCGTCGCCGTCGAACCGCGCCGACAGCCGGGGTCGGCCGCGGCGACCGCGCCCGCCACCGCCTCGGCGGAGAGCGCCGCGCGCACCCGCACCGCCCCGACGACCACCCGCGGCGACAGCGGACCGGCGAACCGCACGTCCCGGCACTCCACCGCCAGCCGGTGCAGCGGAAGGTCCGGCCACGCCACGTCCCGCGCCGCGAACAGCACCTCACCGACCCGGCCCTGCGCCAGGCCGACGGTGTCGCTCGACACCGCGAGGTCGACCACGGTCATCGGCACGTCCCGGTCGGCAGCGCGCAGCGTCACCACCTTGCCGCGCAGCCGGGCCGCCGCCATCCGCACGGCCGCCTCCAGCACGCCCGCGGGCGTCGTCGGCACCGGCAGCGCCGACCGGCCCGCGGCCAGCAGCGCCTCCAGACCGCGCGTCGGCAGCCAGTCGGGGAACACCACCCCAGTCTGGCCGACGCCCGATCAGGCGGCTCGGCCGGACAGCGGTTGTGCCCGCGGCGGCGCGCGGGCCAGGCTTGGCCGTGCCACCGCGCGTCCCGGGGTGGCGCGGGGCCGAGGGCGACTACGATCGCAACGCCCTGTAAGCCCCAGCAGCAGTCCACCATGGAGTCGGGTGCATGGATGTGTCCGTGACCACGCGCGACATCGTCAGCGTGTTGCTGGTCGAGGACGACCCCGGCGACGCCCTGCTCGTGAAGGAACTGCTCGCGGACGGTGACACCGAGGTCCGCCTGACCACGGTCCGCACGGTCGCCGAGGCGCGCCGCGCGCTGCCTGGCCAGGACTGCGTGCTCCTCGACCTCGACCTGCCCGACGCGACCGGTCTGGAGGCGCTGCGCCTGCTCGACGACCCGGCCGGGGTCGCGGTGGTCGTGCTCACCGGCCGCGCCGACGCCCAGCTCGGCGTCGCGGCGGTCGACGCGGGCGCCCAGGACTACCTGCTCAAGGGCGAGGTCGACGGCGACCTGCTGGCCAGGGTCATCCGCTACGCGGTCGGCCGCGTCCGGGCCGAGGAGATGCAGCGCCAGCTCCGCGAGGAGCGCCTGCTCGCCATGGAGAAGGCCCGCCTGGAGCGCGGCCTGCTGCCGTCCCCGCTGCTCGACGACCCCCGCCTGCGCGCCGACTTCCGCTACCAGCCGGGCCGCCAGCGCGCCCTGCTCGGCGGCGACTTCTACGACGTCGTCCAAGCCGCCGACGGCACCGTGCACGCCATGGTCGGCGACGTCTGCGGCCACGGCCCCGACGAGGCCGCGCTGGGCGTGTACCTGCGCGTCGCGTGGCGGACCCTGGTGCTCGCGGGCAGACCCGTCGACGAGGTGTTCAACACCATGCAGCGCGTCCTGGTGCACGAACGGCACCTCGACGGCCTGTTCGCCACCCTCTGCACCCTGTCGGTGTCCGCCGACCGGGAGACCGCGGACCTGCGGATGGCGGGCCACCCCTCCCGTCCTGCTCACCCCCGAGGGCGCGTCGCTGCTCACCGCCCCCATCGGCATCCCGCTCGGCGTGCTCGACGAGGCCCGGTGGGAGGCGCGCACGGTCAAGCTCGGCGCGCAGTGGTCGGTCCTGCTGTTCACCGACGGCCTGATCGAGGGCCGCATCGGCGCGGGCGCCGAGCGCCTCGGACCCGAGCGCCTGGCCGAGCTGGCGGGCCAGTTCGCCGCCGCGGGCGGGGACTGGCGGGCGTCGATCCTCGACGACCTCGTGCGGACCGTCTGCGCGCTCAACCGCGGCGACCTCGTCGACGACGTCGCCGCCCTGATGCTCACCCGGGTCGCGGATGCCTGAGGGCACGAAGGCGCGCTGGCCGCTGCGGCGCTGGATCACGGTCACCATCGGCGCTGCCGTCGCCGTCTGCCTGGTCGGCCTGCTGCTCGCGGCGCTGGCCATCGCCAACCTCACCCAGAAGCGCAACGACCTCGTCGACCTGGTCGACCCGCGGTCCAGTACTCGCTGCGGCTCGACGCGGCGCTGCTGGACCAGGAGACCGGCGTCCGCGGGTACGTGCTCACCGGCAACGACACGTTCCTCACCCCGTACACCGACGGCTCCTCCCGCGCCGAGCAGGCCGAGGAGCACCTGCGCGCGCTCGTCGCCGAGCTGCCGAAGTCCATCACCGAGCGGCTCGACCACCTCGACGCCCTCGTGGAGGCCTGGCGCGGGTACTACGCCGAGCCGGTGATCACCCTGCTCCAGCAGGGCGTCGCCGCGCCGCTGGCCGAGCGCACCGGCACCGCCAAGGAGATGTTCGACGGCGTGCGCCTGGCGTCCGACCGGCTGCAGACCGAGCTGGACCGGGTCCGCGCCGAGTCGCGCGACGCCGTCGACATCGCCTCCAGCCGGGTCATCGTCGTCTCGGTCGTGCTGGCCGTGGTGCTGCTGCTGGTGTTCGTGCTGCTCACGCTGGTGCTGCGCGGCGCGGTCGTCGGCCCGCTGACCAGCCTCGCGAACCAGGTGCGGCGGGTCGCCGACGGCGACTTCCAGCACGCGCCCAGCGTCGGCGGGCCCCGCGAGATCGTCACCCTCGCCGACGACGTCGACACCATGCGCCGGCGCATCCTCGACGAACTGGCCAACCAGCGCGAGATCAACGCCGTGCTCGACCTGCGCACCGAGGACCTGGCGCGGTCGAACGGCGAGCTGGAGCAGTTCGCCTACGTCGCATCGCACGACCTGCAGGAGCCGCTGCGCAAGGTCGCCAGCTTCTGCCAGCTCCTGGAGCGCCGCTACAAGGGCCAGCTCGACGAGCGCGCCGACCAGTACATCGGCTTCGCCGTCGACGGCGCCAAGCGCATGCAGGGCCTGATCAACGACCTGCTCGCGTTCAGCCGCGTCGGCAGGCACGTCAACGACCACGTCGAGCTGTCCGCGGCCAACCTCGTCGCGCAGGCGGTGGCCAACCTCGGCCACGCCATCGACGAGGCGGGCGCGACCGTCGAGGTGGAGGACCTGCCGACGGTCCGGGGCGAGGCCGCCCTGCTGACCGCGGTCTTCCAGAACATGATCGCCAACGCGGTGAAGTTCCGCGGCTCCGACCCGCCCCGCATCGTCGTCGACGCCCACCGCGACGGCCAGTTCTGGGAGTTCTCGATCTCCGACAACGGCATCGGGATCAACCCGGAGTACGCCGAGCGGGTGTTCATCATCTTCCAGCGGCTGCACGCCAAGGAGGAGTACCCGGGCACCGGCATCGGCCTGGCGATGTGCCGCAAGATCATCGAGTACCACGGTGGCCGCATCTGGCTGGACGCCGAGTACGCTCCAGGGACGCGGTTCCGCTTCACGCTCCCGGCCATCCCCGCCGAGGACGCCGAGGCGCCCGAGACACCGGACGTGAGCGAGGAATCCCAGTGACCGGAACGGACCTGAAGGCCATCGACGTCCTCCTCGTGGAAGACGACGAGGGCGACGTCCTGATGACCCGCGAGGCGTTCGAGCACTACAAGATCCGCAACGAGCTCCACGTCGTCCGCGACGGCGAGCAGGCGGTGAAGTTCCTCCGCCGCGAGGGCAACTTCGCCGACGCCCCCGCCCCGACCTGATCCTGCTCGACCTCAACCTCCCCGCTTCGACGGCAGGCAGGTCCTCGCGGAGATCAAGTCCGACGCCGCGCTGCGCTCCATCCCGGTGGTCGTCCTGACGACCTCGGAGGCGGAGGAGGACATCGTCCGCAGCTACGAGCTCCACGCCAACGCGTACGTGACCAAGCCGGTGGACTTCGACCGGTTCATCGAGGTCATCCGCAAGATCGACGAGTTCTTCGTGACCGTGGTGAAGCTGCCGGAGGGCCGCGGCGGTCACCAGGCCGCGGGCTGGTAGTCCTTCAGGAAGACCCCGTACACGTCCTCGCCCGCCTCGCCGCGGACGATCGGGTCGTAGACGCGGGCGGCGCCGTCGACCAGGTCCAGGGGGCGTGGAAGCCCTCGACGGCGAGGCGTTCCTTGGTGGGGGCGGGGCGTTCGTCGGTGATCCAGCCGGTGTCGACGGCGGTCATGAGGATGCCGTCGCGGTAGAGGTCTTCCGCGCTGGTGCGGGTGAGCATGTTCAGGGCGGCCTTGGCCATGTTGGTGTGCGGGTGGCCCGCGCCCTTGTAGCCGCGGGCGAAGACGCCCTCCATCGCGGAGACGTTGACCACGTACTTGCGGCGTGCGGGGGAGCGCTTCATCGCCGACCGCAGCCTGCTGACCAGGATGAACGGGGCCGTCTGGTTGCAGAGCTGCACTTCCAGCAGCTCCACCGGGTCGACGTCGTGGACGCGGTGCGTCCAGCTGTTCTCCGGGTCCGGGTCGGGGACCAGGCCGCCCGCGTCGATGCCGTCGGTCGTGCCCGCGGTCAGGGCTTTCCGGGTGACGTCGTCGGGTTCGACCATGCCGGTGATCGCGACCGGGTGGGCGCGGTCCGCCCGGCCCAGGGCGACGATCTCGGGCAGCGGCCCAGACGGCAGCGGCGCGGACTCGGCGGCGATCAGCGGGGCGTACGCCGCGGGGAGCGGCGGACCGTCTGGGCGGCGTTGTTGATCAGGATGTCCAGCGGCCCGCTCGCCGCGACGAGGTCGGCCAGGCCGACGACCTGGGCGGGGTCGCGGAGGTCGATCCCGACGACGCGCAGGCGGTGCAGCCACTCCGCGCTGTCCGGTTCGGCGGCGAAGCGGCGGACGGCGTCGGTGGGGAAGCGGGTGGTGATCGTGGTGTGGGCGCCGTCGCGCAGCAGGCGCAGGGCGATGTACATGCCGATCTTGGCGCGGCCCCCGGTCAGCAGCGCCGTGCGGCCGGTGAGGTCGGCGCCCGCGTCGCGCTTGGCCCGGTTGACGGTCGCGCAGGTGGGGCAGAGCTGGTGGTAGAAGGCGTCGACGACGGTGTAGCGCTGCTTGCAGACGTAGCAGGCGCCCGCCTTCAGCAGCGTGCCCGCGACCGCGCCGGGGGTGTTCGACACCAGCGGGATGCCGCGGGTCTCGTCATCGATGCGCTGCGGTGAGCCCGTCGCGGTGGACGCGATGACCGCGCGGTCGGCGGCCAGGACGGCGGCGCGCTTGGCGGCCTTGCGCTGCTTGCGGACCGCCTTGTAGATGCCCGCTGTCGCGCGGCGGACGGCGACGGCGTGCGGATGGTCGTCGGGCAGGGACTCGATCTCGGCGAGGACCTGCAAGCAGGTCTGGAGGCGGTCGTCGTCGATTCCCATGGGTTTCCTGCCGTGCGCGCGTCGGGTCGGCTCCTACTGTAGAAAGCCGCCCGGCCCGCCCGGTGCGGAGGGCCGTCCTGCCGCGCCCAGGCCACAAGCGCGGCAGGACGGGGTCTCTCAGCCCTCCTGCAGCTCGGCCAGGGCGGCCTTGACCTTGTCCAGCTCGGCCTCCAGCTCGGCCATCCGGACGCGGTGCTGCTCGCGGGCGGTCTCCAGGACCGACTCGATCGCGGTGGAGATGTCGGTGTGCAGTTCGGCGGCGGCGCGGGACACGGCGGTGGCCGGGATGGCCAGGCCCTGCAGGACGCGCTTGCCGCCCTGGGTGAGCTCGGCCTGCCAGTCGCCGTCGGCGGTGCCGGTGACGGTCAGGGTGAGTTCGACGGTGCGGGTCTTCTTGGCGGTGCTCGGCTGCTTAGCGGCGCGCGGCTTCTTCGCAGGTGCGGGGGCGGGCTCCGGCTCGGCCGGGGCCGGCTCGGGGGTCGCCTGCGGCTCGAGCGGCCCCGTCGCTTCCGGGGTAGCCACGGGCACGGTCTCGGTATCGGTGGACACCATCCACTCCCTCTTCAGGACTCCTGCTGGACCGGGTGAATTAGAACACCCGTTCGCCCCGGCGTGATCGCCGGGTCAGGCGGCGCGGAAGGTCGGCAGGTCGGCGGCCAGTTCGACGAGCACGGCCACGTTGTGGTCGAAGGCGACGCCCGCCTCCGCGACCACCTCGGCACGCTCCTCGGGCGTCCACGGCGCCCGGTCGAGCAGCGACCGGTACCGCTTGCGGAACGTCGGCACCGGGGCGATCGCGCTGAAGTCGTAGAACCGGGCGCCCGCGTCGGTCAGCCCGTGCTGGTCGCGCAGCTGCGCCCGCACCACCTGGCCACCGGCGATGTCGCCCAGGTAGCGGGTGTAGTGGTGGGCGACGAACCCGGTCGGCGAGGTCGCGGCGACCTCGGCCAGCCGGTCCCGGTACGCCGCGGTCGAGGCGCGCGGCTCGACGAGGTCGCGCCAGCCGGGGCCGAGCAGCGCGGCCAGGTCGGCCACCAGCGCGGGCAGCCTGCGCAGGCCGTCGAAGACGAACCGGCCCGCCACGGGGTGCTCGCGCATGGCGTCGCCCGCGGCCTCCAGGGCGCCGTAGATGAAGTAGTGCTGGGTCACCAGGGCGGTGTAGCCCGCCAGGTTCAGCTCGCCCGCCAGCAGGGCGCCCACGAACTCCGACCCCTGGGCGCGGGCGTGCCCGTCCTCGATCGCGGCCCGCAGGCTCAGCGAGAACGGCTCGGCCACCTGGTCGGTCGTCATGCTGCCCCTTCCGCCCGGACGCTTATGCGAGGCTAACCAAAACGCCTGACACGGGAAACCGGGTGACAGGCCATTAGGCTGGACGGCGAGATGAGCACCGACCTCGACGCGTCCCCGGCCGACCTCCGCGACCGCCTGGCCGGGCTGATGGCCCACGACTCCCACCGGCTGGCCCGCAGGCTCGACGGCGTCCGCAAGCTGCGCGACAAGCACAAGCGGCGGGCGGTGCTCACCCGCATCGAGGCCGAGGTGACCGCCGCGGAGGCGAAGGTGGCCGCGCGCCGCGCCGCGGTCCCGGTGCCCAAGTACCCGGAGGAGTTGCCGGTCAGCGCCAAGCGCGCCGACATCATGGCCGCCATCCGCGACCACCAGGTCGTGATCGTCGCGGGCGAGACCGGGTCGGGCAAGACGACCCAGATCCCGAAGATGTGCCTGGAGCTGGGCCGGGGCGTCACCGGGCACATCGGGCACACCCAGCCGCGCCGGATCGCCGCGCGCACGGTCGCCGAGCGGGTCGCCGAGGAGCTGGGCACCGAGCTGGGCGAGGTCGTCGGCTGGAAGGTGCGGTTCACCGACCAGGTCGGGCCGAACACGCTGGTCAAGCTGATGACCGACGGCATCCTGCTGGCCGAGATCCAGAACGACCGGCTGCTGCGCCAGTACGACACGATCATCATCGACGAGGCGCACGAGCGCAGCCTCAACATCGACTTCCTGCTCGGCTACCTGGCCCGGCTGCTGCCCCAGCGCCCGGACCTCAAAGTCGTCGTCACCTCGGCCACGATCGACCCGGAGCGGTTCGCCCGGCACTTCGGCGGCGCGCCGATCATCGAGGTCTCCGGTCGCACGTACCCCGTCGAGGTGCGGTACCGGCCGCTGGTCGACCCGGAGGACCCCGACGCCGACCCGGACCGCGACCAGGTCCAGGGCATCCTCGACGCCGTCGACGAGCTGAGCGCGGAGGGCCCGGGCGACATCCTGGTGTTCCTCTCCGGCGAGCGGGAGATCCGCGACACCGCCGACGCGCTCACCGCCCGCAAGCTCCGCGACACCGAGGTCCTGCCGCTGTACGCGCGGCTGTCCGCCGCCGAGCAGCACCGGGTGTTCCAGCCGCACCGCGGCAGGCGGATCGTGCTGGCCACCAACGTCGCCGAGACGTCGCTGACCGTGCCTGGCATCCGGTACGTGATCGACCCCGGCACGGCGCGCATCTCCCGGTACAGCAACCGGCTCAAGGTGCAGCGGCTGCCGATCGAGCCGGTGTCGCAGGCGTCGGCCAACCAGCGCAAGGGCCGCTGCGGCCGCACGTCGGACGGCATCTGCATCCGGCTCTACACCGAGGACGACTTCCTCGCCCGGCCGGAGTTCACCGACCCGGAGATCCTGCGCACGAACCTGGCGTCGGTCATCCTGCAGATGACCGCCGCCGACCTCGGCGACATGGCGGACTTCCCGTTCCTGGAGCCGCCGGACCGCAGGCACGTCGCCGACGGCGTGAACCTCCTGCACGAGCTGGGCGCGCTGACCAAGGACGGCAAGGCGCTCACCCCGATCGGCCGCACCCTCGCCCAGCTCCCGGTCGACCCGCGGCTCGGGCGGATGGTCGTCGAGGCGGGCAAGACCGGCGCGGTGGCCGAGGTGATGGTCATCGCGTCCGCGCTGTCCATCCAGGACCCGAGGGAGCGGCCCCAGGACCAGCAGCAGGCCGCCGCGGAGAAGCACGCCCGGTTCGCCGACCCGGACTCGGACTTCACGGCGTTCCTGAACCTGTGGAACCACCTGCGCGAGCAGCAGAAGGAGCTGTCTGGCAACCGGTTCCGGAAGATGTGCAAGGCGGAGTTCCTCAACTACCTGCGGGTGCGGGAGTGGCAGGACATCCACTCGCAGCTCCGCCAGATCGCCCGCCAGCTCGGGATCGACGTCAACGACAGCCCGGCCGAGCCGCGCAACGTCCACATCGCACTGCTGTCCGGCCTGCTGTCCCACGTCGGGTACCGCGACCCGCAGGGCCGGGAGTACTTCGGCGCCCGCAACGCGAAGTTCGCGATCTTCCCGGGCTCGGGCCTGGCGAAGAAGCCGCCGCGCTGGGTCGTGGCGGCGGAGCTGGTCGAGACGACCCGGCTGTGGGGGCGCATCGCGGCGCGCATCGAGCCGGAGTGGATCGAGCCGCTGGCCGAGCACGTCGTCAAGCGCACCTACAGCGAGCCGCACTGGGAAGCCAAGCAGGGCTCCGTCGTCGCGATGGAGCGGGTCACCCTGTTCGGGCTGCCGATCGTGGTGTCCCGCAAAGTCCAGTATGGACGGATCGACCCGGAGCTGGCGCGCGAGCTGTTCATCCGGCACGCCCTCGTCGAGGGGGACTGGCAGACCCGGCACCGGTTCTTCCACGCCAACCGGGAGCTGCTGCGCGAGGTCGAGGAGCTGGAGCACCGGGCCCGCAGGCGCGACATCCTCGTCGACGACGAGGCCCTGTTCGCCTTCTACGACGCCCGCGTCCCCGCCGACGTCGTCTCCGCCCGCCACTTCGACGCGTGGTGGAAGAAGACCCGGCACGAGCAGCCCGACCTGCTGACCTACCCGAAGGACCTGCTGGTCAACGAGTCCGCGCGGGACGTCACCCCGGAGGCGTTCCCGGACAGCATGACCCAGCGCGGCCTGACCCTCCCGCTCACCTACCGCTTCGAGCCCGGCCGCGCCGACGACGGCGTCACCGCGCGCGTGCCGATCGCGGTGCTCAACCAGCTCACCGGCGACGGCTTCTCCCTGACGGTCCCCGGCCTGCGCACCGACGCGGTGACCGCGCTGATCCGCTCGCTGCCCAAGCCGCTGCGCCGCACGTTCGTCCCGGTGCCCGACTTCGCCAAGGCCGTCGTCGCCCGGCTGGCCCCCGACGAGCCGTCGCTGCCGGACGCGGTGGCCCGCGAGCTGAAGGCCCTGACCGGCGTCGCCATCCCGAAGGACGCGTGGAACCTCGACGCCGTCCCCGACCACCTGCGCACGACGTTCGAGGTGGTCGACGACGGCCGCACCCTGGCCACCGGCAAGGACCTGGAGAAGCTGAAGCGGCAGCTCAAGGACGAGCTGCGCCAGTCGTTGACCGCCGCCACCGACCTCGCCCGCACCGGCCTGACCGACTGGACGGTCGGCGCCCTGCCGAAGGTGGCCCGGACCTCGCAGAACGGCATGTCGGTGACCGCGTACCCGGCGCTGGTCGACGAGGGCGCGACGGTGTCGGTCCGCCTGTTCGACACCCAGCCCGAGCAGCGCCACGCGATGTGGGCGGGGACCCGGCGGCTGGTGCTGCTGGGCGTGCCGTCGCCGGTCAAGCAGGTGGTGCGGGGGATGACGCCGCGGGCGAAGCTGACCCTGTCGGCCAACCCGCACAACAGCGTCAACGCCCTGCTCGCCGACTGCGTCGAGGCCGCCGCCGACCACCTGATCACCGCCGCGGGCGGCCCGGCGTGGGACGAGGCGGGCTTCGCCCGGCTGCGCGACGCCGTCCGCAAGGACTTGGTGGCGACCACCGCCGAGACGGTCGACCGCGTCCGGGGCGTCGTCGCCGCGTGGCAGTCCGTCGTCCAGCGCTTGGGGGCGACCCGCGGCCCGATCTTCACCGAGCCGCTGGCCGACATCCGCGAGCAGGTCGCGGGCCTGGTCTTCCCGGGCTTCGTCACCGCGACCGGCCACGCCCGCCTCCCCGACGTCGAGCGCTACCTCCTCGGCGTCGAACGCAGGCTGGACAAGCTCCCCGAGCGCCCCGACCGCGACCGCGCGTGGATGCACGTCGTCCAGGGTCTGGAGGACGACTACCACGAGCTGCTGCACAAGCTGCCCGCCTGGGCGCTGGACACCGAGCGCGTGCGGGCGGTGAAGTGGATGATCGAGGAGCTGCGGATCAGCTACTTCGCCCAGACCCTCGGCACCGCGGGCTCGGTCTCGGACAAGCGCGTCCGCACCGCGATCCAGGGCTTGGCGGAGCTGGCTTAGAGGCGCATCGACAGGCGGACCATGGTGCCGCGCTTCGGGCAGGAGCGGATCTGCACCAGGTCGCAGAGCTGGTTGGCGAGCCAGATGCCGCGGCCGCCGCGCACCGACGGGACCGGGGCGAGCCTGCCGACGAGGGCCGAGTCGAGGTGGCCGCTGTCGCTGACCTCGACCACCACCGACTCGGGGTCGGTCCAGACGCGCAGGGTGCCGCGTTCGCCGCCGTGGCAGATGCTGTTGGTGACGATCTCGTTCGCGGCGAGGGTGAGGTCGAGGGCGCGGTCGCGCTCCAGGCCCGCGGCGCTGGCCCGGATGGTGACGAGGTCGCGCAGTTCGGGGAGGTCGTCGAGGCTGAAGTGGGCGATGTCGGCGACCACGTCCTCGCACTCGTCGAGGGGTTGGCGAACATCGTCGCGGCGAGGTCGGGGTCGTGGGTGGCGCAGGGGCGCTCGACGCCCTTCTCGACGATCGCGCGGTGGCAGGTCTCCACCCACGGCGGCGCGTCGGCCGGGTAGGGGCAGCGGAGCTGGAACGACCCCGCGTCGGCGAAGGCGATGTCGAGCAGCGCCTCGTGCAGGACGACCTCGGCGGTGGCGTCGGGGAGCGCTCGGGCCACCACGTCTGCCCGAGGACGCGGACCGGGCGGCCCGCGGCCTCCTCGGTCAGCTCGCGCATCGCCGGGATGATGCGGGCCGGGTTGGCGCCGACCTCGGCGAGGTCGATCACCCGCAGCTCGGGGACGTCGTCGGCCAGCGCCTCGCGGAGCGGGTCCGCGGTCGCGGGCGGGACGAGGGCGAACAGCGCCTCGCCCTGGGCGGCGCCTGCGCGCAGGTACTCGGCGGACGAGGTGATCAGCTCATCGGTGTCCGCGTACACGAGGGCGTGGTGCGCGAAACCTCGTGTGGTCATGGGGCTTCCTCCGGTCGACCGGGTTCGGGGGCCACGGTCGGCCGTCGCCAGGGTACCCAAAGCGAACGCCGCCTGCGAGACATCCGGTGTGGCCCGCCCGGGGTGGCCGTGCGATCGTGCCCACCATGGTCGTCTCCCTGACGGGTTCGCCCAAGAAGCTCCGCGTCAGCCTCGACGACTGGCTGATGATGGTGTTCGCCGTGGTCTCGGTCGGCCTGCTGGTCTACCGCACGTTCTTCGACCCGCCCCCGACGTGGCCCGCACGATCCAGGTCGTCGACTGGGGGTTCTGCGCGGTCTTCGCCGTCGAGTTCGTCTGGCGCTGGGCGGCGGTGCGGTTCCAGGCCCGGTTCCTGCGCGTGAACTGGTACGACGTGATCGGCATGGTGCCGGTGAGCAACGTGGCGTTCCGCGCGTTCCGGCTGCTGCGCGCGGTGCGGATCGGCGTCGTGCTGACCCGGCTGAGCAGGCCCGTCAACCGGTCGGTGGGGGAGGAGTTGGCCTACCGGGCGCTCGGCCGCTTCGGCGACAAGCTGATCGACCCGGTCGTCGACCTGATCAAGAAGCCGCTGACCGTCGCCGTGCTGGAGGAGGTCGTCGCCGTCCTGCGGACCGGCCACTACGCCCGCAACGTCTCCGCCGCGCTGGAGGAGAACCGCGCCGAGATCCGCGCGATGGTGCTGGAGAAGATCAAGCAGGACCGCCAGGCGGGCCGCCTGGCGATCCTGCCCTTCCACGACGAGATCGTCGGCACGGTCACCGACACCGTCCTGCGGGTCGTCTTGGAGATGCTGGCCGACCCGCGCACCGACGAGCTGATCAGCGACCTGCTGCGGGAGAACATCGACCAGATCCGGCGGGCCGTGCGCGCGGGCGACCACCGCGACCTGCCCGACCCCGCCCCGCCGGGGTCCTGAAGGTCACTGCACGTCGCTGTCCGGGTCCGGGATCTGGAAGGTGGTGACCGGCTCGATCCCCTCCACGCCGTCGACCGCGGTCAGCGCGGTGACGGCGGCGGCGGGGACCGCGCCGGTGATCACCCCGACCGAGTCCAGCACCTCATCGATCTCCATGCCCGCGGCCTCCAGCCCGGCCACCACCTCGGGCAGCCGGGCCATGCCGGAGTCCGCCAGGACGACGAGCACCCGCTCGGTCGGGGTTTCGGTCACGGGGCCTGCACCAGGCCGGAGCCCACGTCGGTCGAGGGCAGCGGGAGGCGGCGGGCGGTCTGGGTCAGCCGCGCCCACAGCTCCAGGCCGCGCGCGCCGGTCGCCTGGGCGATCAGCGCCGCGATGCCCGCGACGTGCGGGGTCGCCATGCTGGTGCCGCTGATCCGGTTGTGCCGCAGCGGCATCGGCCACGCCGAGTGCACGTCGACGCCCGGGCCGACCACGTCGACCGCGCCGACGTTGTCGACGGTGCCGCAGGAGAACCAGGCCATCTGCGACTTGATGTCGATGGCGCCCACCGCCATGATCGACGGGCAGTTCGCGGGGTGTCCGACCGGGGCCACGAGCCCATTCTGCCGCTTCGACTCGTTGCCCGCCGCCGCGATGATGAGCGTGCCCTGGGCCAGCGCCCGCGACGCGACCCGCTCGTAGGTCCGCGAGTACGGGTCGCCGGGGCGGGTGCGCGCGCCGAGCGACATCGACACGACCGGGCAGTTGTTGCTGACCGCCCACGCGATGCCGGACAGGATGCCGCCGTCGGAGCCGGACCCCTCGTTGCTGAGCACCTTGCCCGCGTAGATCTCCGACTCGAACGCCACCCCGTAGCCGGGGCCCTCGGACGGCTCGCGCGGCCCGCACGCGGTGCCGATGCAGTGCGTGCCGTGCCCGTGCCCGTCCTGCACCTCCTGGCCGGGGACGAACGAGCTGGACTCGACCTCGCGGTTCGCGAAGTCGGGGTGCTGGAGGTCGAAGCCGGTGTCGAGCACCGCGATCCGGATGCCCTTGCCGGTCGCCGTGCTGAGCTGCGCGCCGACGGCCTGCAGGCCCCAGGTGAACACCGACTCGTCGAGGGTGGTGGGCTCCTCGGCGGGCGCCGCGGGCGCCGCGATCGCGTACACCCGGCGCTCCTGCTCGAGCGAGGCGATCGGGCCGGGCTCGATGACCGCGCGGGCCAGCGCCATGGCCTGCTCCTCGTCGGCGTTGACCACCGCGACGCCGAGCTGGTGGAGCACGACGCCCTCGCTGGCGTCGAAGTCCATCGTGTCGACGCCCGCTTCCGCCGTGCTCGCCGCGTGGATGCCCGCGACCTGGTTGAGCGCCTTGGTGCCCGCCGCGACCGCGTCGTCTTCCAGCAGCACCAGGTAGCGGCCCGTCGTGCCGTTTCCCGCCGTGGTCATCTGCCCCGCCTCATTTCGGTCCCTAGATTTCTCCCCGCCACTAGGACGTCGGTCGGCGCGATGGGAATGTAACGCAGATCACACGTTTGGCCGCAAAGTCGTTCCGGCATCCGGCCTCGGCCACCCCGGGCACGCCCGGCGTTTAGTGTCGGGAGCATGCAGACTTGGCTCTCTCAGCCGGTGCCGCGGGTGCCGGGGCGCCGCGGCCGCTGCGGCTGCACGACACCGCGACCGGCGAGGTCCGGGCGACCGCGCCGGGCCGGACGGCGACGATGTACGTCTGCGGGATCACCCCGTACGACGCCACCCACCTCGGGCACGCCGCCACCTACCTGGCCTTCGACCTGGTGCACCGGCTGTGGCTCGACAACGGCCACGACGTCCGGTACGTGCAGAACGTCACCGACGTCGACGACCCGCTGCTCGAGCGCGCCGCCCGCGACCAGGACGACTGGGTCGTGCTGGCGATGCGGGAGACCGCGCTGTTCCGGGAGGACATGGAGGCGCTGCGCGTCCTGCCGCCGGTGCAGTACGTCGGCGCGGTCGAGTCGATCCCGGAGATCGTCGAGGCGGTGGCCAAGCTGCTCGCGGGCGGCAGCGCCTACCGCGTCGACGACGCCGAGTACCCCGACGTCTACTTCGACCACCGGGCCACCGGCCGCTTCGGCTACGAGTCCAACTACGACGAGCCCACCATGACCCGGTTCTTCGCCGAGCGCGGCGGCGACCCCGACCGCGCGGGCAAGCGCCACCCGCTCGACGCCCTGCTCTGGCGCATGGCCCGCCCGGGCGAGCCGAGCTGGGAGTCGGAGCTGGGCGCGGGCAGGCCGGGCTGGCACGTCGAATGCAGCGTGATCGCCCTCAACCGCCTGGGCATGGGCATCGACCTGCAGGGCGGCGGCTCCGACCTGATCTTCCCGCACCACGAGTTCAGCGCCGCCCACGCCGAGGGCCTGACCGGCGAGCACCCGTTCGCCCGGCACTACACGCACGCGGCGATGATCGGGCTCGACGGCGAGAAGATGTCGAAGTCCAAGGGCAACCTGGTCTTCGTCTCCCGGCTGCGCGCCGACGGCGTCGACCCGATGGCCGTGCGCCTGGCGCTGCTGTCCGGGCACTACCGCACGGACCGGTCGTGGACCGACGAGCTGCTCGCGGCGGGTCAGGAGCGCCTGGCGCGCTGGCGCTCCGCGGTCGCGCAGCCGTCCGGCCCGGACGGGGCGGCGCTGGTCGCCCGCCTGCGCGACCACCTGTCCGACGACCTCGACACCCCGGGCGCGATCGCCGCGGTCGACGCGTGGGCGGACGACGCCCTGCGCGGGGTCGGCCAGGACGCCGGGGCGCCCGCCCTCGTCCGCGCCGCGCTCGACGCGCTGGTGGGGATCGCGCTGTAGGTCAGATGCCGGTCGGGCCGTGGCCGCCGTGGCCGCGGCCGGCCCGCGCCTGCGCAGGTACCGCTCGAACTCGGCGGCGATCGTCTCGCCGCTGGTCTCGCCCAGGGTGTCCTCGGCGTCGCCGCGCTCCTCGAGGGCGCGGACGTAGTTGCGCACGTCCTCGTCCTCCTCGGCCATCTCGCTGACCGTGCGCTGCCACTCCTCGGCCTGCTCGGGCAGCCCGCCCAGCGGCACCTCGACGTCGAGGACCTCCTCGACCCGGTGCAGCAGCGCGAGGGTGGCCTTCGGCGACGGCGGCTGCGACACGTAGTGCGGCACCGCGGCCCAGATCGAGATGGCGGGCACGCCCGCGCGGACGCACGCGTCCTGGAACACCCCGACGATGCCGGTCGGGCCCTCGTACCGGGACCGCTCGAGGCCGAACCGGGTCGCGGACTCGGCGTCGTAGGCGGTGCCGGTGACCGGGACGGGCCGGGTGTGCGGGGTGTCGGCGAGCAGCGCGCCCAGCGTGACGACGGTGGTCACGCCCAGGTCCTCGATGTGCCCGAGCAGCTCGGCGCAGAACTTGCGCCAGCGCATGTTCGGCTCGATGCCGTGCACCAGCACGACGTCGCGCTTGGACCCGGGCGGCCTGCACACCGACAGCCGCGTGGTCGGCCACTCGACGCGGCGGGTCACGCCGTCGACCATGCGCACGGTCGGCCTGCTGACCTGGAAGTCGTAGTAGTCGTCCGGGTCCAGTTCGAGCAGCGGCGTGGCGTCCCAGGTGAGCTGCAGGTGCTCGACGGCCGTGGTGGCGGCGTCCCCGGCGTCGTTCCAGCCCTCGAACGCCGCCACGAGGACGGGCTCGTCCAGCGGGGGAGGTGTGGTCGTCTCGTCGGTGGGCGGGTCCGCGTTCGTCACCGCGCAAGACTACGACCCCGCACCCCCGCGCGGAGATCGAAGGCCGCAACTGCAGGTAGCGTGGCGTGGGATTCCCCGGTGACCCCTTGGAGGACGCGTGACCGCGCCGGCAGCCGTGCTGTGGGACATGGACGGCACCCTGCTCGACTCGGAGAAGCTGTGGGACCTCCCGCTGTACGAGTACGCGGCCAAGCTGGGCGCGGAGCTGTCCGCGGAGACCCGCGCGGCCATGGTCGGCTCGAACATCCCGACCACGATGGCGCTGCTGTTCGGCGCGGCGGGCCTGGAACCGACCACCGAGGACATCCGCGACGCGATGGTGTGGATCGACCAGCGCATGGCCGACCTGTTCCGCACGGAGCTGACCTTCCGGCCGGGCGCGCCGGAGGCGCTGCGGGCCGTCCGCGACTCGGGCGTGCCGACCGCCCTGGTGACCTCGACCGAGCGCCCGCTGGTGGAGATCGCGCTGGACACCGTCGGCCGGGAGTTCTTCGACGTCGTCGTGTGCGGGGACGAGGTGGACGGGCTGAACAAGCCGCTGCCCGAGCCGTACCTGCGCGCCGCGCGCCTGCTCGGGGTGGACCCGCGCGCCTGCGTCGCGGTCGAGGACTCGCCGACCGGCACGGCGTCCGCGGTGGCCGCGGGCTGCTCCGTCCTGGTCGTACCGTGCGAAGTGGAGGTCGAGCCGGGGGAGCGGCGGGTGCTGCGCGACAGCCTCGTCGGCGTCGACCTGGCCGTGCTCAGCGGGGTGCTGGCAGCAGCGTCGCGATGAGGGCGTCAACGCCGGAGTCGGGAGTGGACCCCGGCGCGGCGCGGCGCAGCGACACCCACCCGACGTAGGCGGCGTAGGCGACCCGGGCCCGGTGCTCGGGCTCGGGCTCGCCCGCCCCGGCGTACACCCCGGCCAGGTACGCGATGCGGCGCGCGGTGACCCGCCGCAGGAACGGCGCGACGACCGGGTCCTCGGCGTGCGCGACCAGCACGGCCTCCAGCCCCTCGGTCGGATCTTCCAGCAGCGCGATGCGGAACAGCCGGTCCAGCCGCTCCGCGGGTCGGCGATCGGGTCGACCGCCTCGATCACCTCGGTCGTGCCCTCCCGCTCCCACCACTCCAGCGCGGCCTCCAGCAGCGCCTTCCGGTCGGCGAAGTGCCAGTAGAAGCTGCCGCGGGTGACGCCGAGCGCGGTGGCGAGCGGGTCGACGGCGACCGCGGCGACCCCGCCCGCGGCGAGTGCGGACAGGGCGGCGGTGATCCAGCTCTCGCGGCTCAACCTGGGCTTGGGCACCTCCGTACAGTACTGTACGGAACATCCATACAGTGGTGTATGGAGAGGAGGCTGGGGATGTCCGTCGTCGTCTGGTTCCTGGTGGTGGCGCTCGCGGTGATCGCGGTGCTGCACCTGGTGTGGATGTTCAGCCCGTGGCCGCTGCGCACGCCCGAGGAGTTCGCCCGCCGCGTCGTCGGCGTCGAACTCGAAGCGTTGCCGAGCAGGCCGCTGACCTTCGCGGTCGTGCTCGCGCTGGCCGCCGCGACCTACCTCGTGGCCGCCCGCGGCGGGCTGGTCGGCGCGCCCGGTCCGGAGTGGCTGGTCGCGGTCGGCGCGGGCGGCGTCGCCGTCGTCCTGCTGGGCCGCGCCGTCCAGGGCTTCACCGCGTCGCTCGGCCGCGACACCGAATACGCGCGCTGGGACGTGCGGCTGTACTCGCCGCTGTGCCTGCTGCTCGGCGGCCTGTGCGGGCTCGTCGCCGTCGTGGGGTGATCCCCGTCCCCTCGGTGCTGACCGCGTCGTGGGGGATGGGAGGATCGGTCCCCGTGAAGACGTTCGACGAGCTGTTCGCCGAGCTCAGCGACCGCGCCACCGCCCGACCCGAGGGGTCGGGGACGGTGGCCGCGCTGGACGCGGGCGTGCACGCCCAGGGCAAGAAGGTGCTGGAGGAGGCGGGCGAGGTGTGGATCGCCGCCGAGCACGAGTCCGACGAGCGCCTGGCCGAGGAGGTCTCCCAGCTCCTGTACCGGGTGCAGGTGCTGATGCTGGGCCGGGGGCTCACCCTGGAGGACGTCTACCGACATCTGTGAGGCGGACCCCGACACCCCCTCACACCCACTGGAGACCCCCATGCTGCGCGTCGCAGTCCCGAACAAAGGCGCCCTCGCCGCCGCCGCGTCCGACATGCTCAAAGAGGCCGGCTACCGGCAGCGGCACGAGTCCCGCGACCTGACCGTCATCGACCCCGCCAACGAGGTCGAGTTCTTCTTCCTCCGCCCCAAGGACATCGCCATCTACGTCGGCTCGGGCGAGCTCGACCTGGGCATCACCGGCCGCGACCTCGCGCTGGACTCCCGCGCCCCGGTCGCCGAGCGCCTCGCCCTCGGCTTCGGCGGCTCCACCTTCCGCTACGCCGCCCCGTCGGGCCGCGACTGGAAGGTCGACGACCTCGCGGGCAAGCGCCTGGCCACCAGCTACCCGCACCTGGTCACCGACGACCTCGCCCGGCACGGCGTCACCGCCGACGTCATCCGCCTCGACGGCGCGGTCGAGATCTCCATCCAGCTCGGCGTCGCCGACGCGGTCGCCGACGTCGTCGGCTCCGGCCGCACCCTGCGCCAGCACGGCCTGGTCGCTTTCGGCGACCCGATCTGCGTCTCCGAGGCGGTTCTGGTCGAACGCGCCTCCGCCGCCCCCTCCGCCGCCCGCGACCAGCTCGCGGCCCGGCTCCAGGGCGTCGTGTTCGCGCAGCAGTACATGATGCTCGACTACGACTGCCCGAAGTCGCTGCTGGAAGGGGCCATCGAGATCACCCCGGGCCTGGAGTCGCCGACGGTCGCCCCGCTGGCGAGCGCCGACTGGGTCGCGGTGCGCGCGATGGTGCCCCGCAAGGACGTCAACACGACGATGGACCGGCTCGCGGCGCTGGGCGCGAAGGCGGTCCTGGCGTCGGACATCCGGTCCTGCAGGCTCTGACGTAACGGCCACCACCTCCCGCGCGACCAGTCGGGCAGGAGGTGGTGCGCCGTGTCCGAGCCCACCCCGGAGGAGCTGTTCGAACAGCTCCAGGAACTGCGGTCGGCGCTGCTCAGGAACCTGCGCGAGGGCCACGAGGACGAGGCCGAGCGCATCGGCAGGCTCGCCGTCGACTGGGCGGACGCCAAGGCCGAGGACGGCGAGCAGTGGCGGTTCGCCCGCGAGCTGTCGACCATCCTCGACGTCGACACGGCCATCGCCGACGCGGCGCAGCGCAACGACCCCGGCGACGTCCTGCGCGGCGTCGTCGAGAACCTGGGCCGCGCCGGGTACGAGGCCGACTGGCTGACCACCGCGCCCGAGCACCAGCTCTTCGACACCTACCTCAACCAGGGACCGCTGGCGCTGCGGACGTGCCCGCACGGCAGGCAGAGCATCTTCGGCGACTGCGAGTCGCCGCCGTGCCCGGACGTCGGCACATGACCTGGATCGCGGCCGTGCTCGTGGCCGTCCGCGCGGTCTGGCTGGTCGACTACCTGCGCCGGTGCGCGGGGGCGGCGGCGGGCTCGCCGTGGGCGCGGATCGTCGGCTGCGGGCGGAAAGCCGGGTCGCTCACCACGACCGGGCTGGTCGGCGCGGCTCCCGCGCAGCACCAGCGGTCCATCGCGCTCAGCGAGCGTCAGCTCGACACCTCGCTCGTCGGCGGGTCGGTGGCGCTGGCCGCGTGGACGCAGCTCTTCGTGTCGTCGGGCGGCGCGCCCGGGTCGCGCATCAGCGGGACCAGCCTGGCGCTGCTGTTCACCGGCGCGCTCGTGCTCGTCATGGCGCCGGTGGTGTTCCGCACGCCGGGGCTGCACCTGACCTACATCGGCCGCGAGTCCGGGTCGCACGTCGGGTTCGGGCTCGTCCTGCTGAGCCTGTTCAGCGTCGTCGCCGACCTCGTGCCCGGGCTGCGGGTACCGATGATCGTGCTCGCCTGCCTGATCGTCACCCGTGACGCCGCGGAAGTCGTGCAGCACTTGCGGCTGCAGAAGGGTTACACCTACTAGCGCGGGCGCACCAGGAGGGCTTGCGTGCCTCGGGCGACCGGACCGTCCACGTCGTACAGGACCGTGTGGGCCGCGCCCGTGCCCTGGGTGCCGATCACGGTGTGGGCGGCCATGCCCACCCATTCGCCCGCGAGTGGACGGTGGATGTGGACGGTCAGCTCCGTGTTGATGAAGTACCACCGGCGCGGGTCCAGCACCGCCGACACGCCGTTGCCGGAGTCCGCCAGCACCAGCAGGCGTTGCAGGCCCGTGGGGGTCTCGCCCTCGACGAGGTCCTCGCGTTGGCGGGCCCAGATCGTCGCCGGGCCGGGTGTGCCGATGTCGCCTGCGAGGGCGCGCCACTCCAGGGCGTCGAGGTAGCCGGGGCCCCAGCCGTCCGGGCGGCCGGTGGGCGTGCCGCGCGACGGCGGGGCCAGCGGGGCGCCGTCGGGGGTGCGGACGGACGTGGTGTCGGATACCAGCATCCGCCACGCGGCGCACGTCGCGACCACGCGATCGCCCGCGGTCAGCTCCGCGCGCAGCAGTTCCACGGACCGGCCCGGGCGCACGACCTCCGCCGACACCGCGACGTCCGCAACCGGGACCGGGCCGAGGATCTCCACCGTGACCCGGCCGATCGCCATGCCCGCCGACCCGGGCAGCGCCTCCAGCGCGCGGGCCATCAGCGCCGTGGGCGGGCCGACGTGCTGGCTCTCCGCGGTCCACGGGCCGCGGTGTGCCCGGTCGACCGGAACCGGCCGCCGCCGAGCGGGACGTAGAAGGCCATTCAGTCCGCCCGGTCCACAAGGGACTCCTCGCCCGCGTCGGGCTCCGGCCAGCCGGGGTACTCCGGCGGCGTGCCGCCGAACTCCGGGCAGTGCGCCTGGTGCGAGCACCAGTCGCACAGCCGCGACCGGTTCGGGCGGAAGTCGCCGGTCTTGCCCGCGCGCAGGATCGCCTGCCAGATCGCGTCCAGCGTGCGCTCGAAGCGGGTCAGCTCGGCCTCGTCGGGCGTGTACGCCAGGGATTGGCGGTCCGCCAGGTACATCAGCCGCAGCTGGCGCGGCACCACCCCGCGCAGCCGCCACAGCGCCAGCGCGTAGAACTTCATCTGGAACAGCGCCTTGGCCTCGCCGACCTCGCGCGGCGCCGCGCCGGTCTTGTAGTCCACGACCCGGATCTCGCCGGTCGGGGCCACGTCCAGGCGGTCGATGTAGCCGCGCAGCAGCACCCCGCTGGGCAGCTCGGTCTCCACCAGCAGCTCGCACGCCTCCGGCTCCAGCCGCCTCGGGTCCTCCAGCTCGAAGTACCCGGCCAGCAGCTTGCCCGCCGAGTCCAGCCAGCCCGCGTCCTCGGCGAACACGCCCGCCAGCTCGGGCTGCTCCTCGAGCAGCCGCGCCCACGTCGGCGCGACCAGGTCGGTCGCCCGCTCCGGCAGCCGCTCCTCCCTCGGCAGCCCGAACAGCTGCTCCAGCACCGCGTGCACCACCGTGCCGCGCACCTGCGCCGGGCTCGGCGTCTCCGGGAGCTTGTCGATCGCGCGGAACCGGTAGAGCAGCGGGCACTGCTTGAAGTCGCCCGCGCGGGACGGCGACAGCGCTGGCCTGCGCGCCGCGGACAGGTCCTCGGTGGCGACGTCGGGAAGCATGGGATGACCATATAGTCGCCCACCGACGGTGACGGCGGCGGCGCGCGGGATCACCGCCACCCCACACCGGCGGCCCTAAGCTGTCCCGGATGTCGAGCACGGCGCCCACCGCCCGGCCCGCAGGCGGACTCCTGCTGTTCCGCTACCGCGGTGTCCCCGTCGTGCTCGCCCCGTCGTGGTGGCTGGGCGCGGTCGCGATCGTCGTGCTGTACGCGCCGCTGGTCGAGGAGCTCCTCCCGGGCGCCACCACCGCGTCCTCCATCGCGCTCGCCGCGGCGTTCTCCGTGCTGCTCGGCCTGTCCGTGCTGGCCCACGAGCTGGGGCACTGCGTCACCGCGCTGCGGCTGGGGCTGCCCGTGCGGCGGCTGCGGCTGTTCCTGCTCGGCGGGCTGTCCGAGATCGCCAGGACGCCGCGCAGGCCCGCGCACGAGGGCGTCGTCGCCGCCGCGGGGCCGCGGTGTCGATCCTGCTCGCCGCCGGGTTCGGCGCGCTCGTGCTGGTCGTCCCCGGGCGGGGAGCGCTGTGGCTGCTCGTGCTGGAGTGCGCGTTCGCCAACGTCGCCGTCGCCGTGTTCAACCTGCTCCCCGGCCTGCCCCTCGACGGCGGCCGGATGCTCCGCGCGGGCGTCTGGGCGATGACCGGCAAGCGCGCCGCGGGCACCCGCGCCGCCGCCGTCGGCGGGTGGGTCGTCGCCGGGCTGCTGGTCGCGTGGGCGCTGTGGGGTGTCGTCACCGACTCGCCCGACCGCTGGCTGCGGCTGGGCATCTGCCTGTTCACCGCGTGGTTCGTCGTCGCGGGCGCGGGCGGCGAGCTGGCCGCCGAGCAACGCGACGTGCCGGAGGGCCTCCGGCTCGCCGACCTCGTCCGCCCGATCCTCCAGCTCCCGGCCGAGAGCCCGGTCGCCGACGCCCTCGCCGCCGCCGCGGGCGCGGCGTCGTCCTGGTCCGCGCGGACGGCGTCGCCGCGGGCCTGCTCGACCAGGCCGCCGCCGAGCGCCTGGCCGCGGGGTCGCCGTTCTCACCCGCCGAGCTGGCCGCCGAGCCCATCCGCCCGGAGTCGGTCCTGCTGGCCTCCGAACCGGTGGCCGACATCGTCGACCGGGTCCGCGAGACCCCCGCGTGGCAGTTCGTCGTGGTCGACGACGACGGCAGGCCCTCGGGCGTGCTCCACCGCAGCGACCTGCGCGCCGCCCTCGACGGGGCTGGCTGAACCCGGTCGGCCCCGCTCTGCGAGCATGAAGCGCTTTCGCAGAGGAGGAACGAACGGTGACCGCGCGCAGGATCAGTGGCCCCTTCCGGGCCGGGGACCGGGTACAGCTGACCGACCCGAAGGGACGGCACTACACCCTGGTGCTCACCCCCGGCGAGAAGTACCACACCCACCGCGGCGCCCTCGCCCACGACGACCTCATCGGCCTGCCCGAGGGCTCCGTCGTGACCTCGGCGGTCGGCACCGGCTACCTGGCCCTGCGCCCCCTGCTGTCCGACTACGTCCTGTCGATGCCCCGCGGCGCGCAGGTGATCTACCCGAAGGACGCCGCGCAGATCGTCATGCAGGGCGACATCTTCCCTGGCGCCCGGGTCCTTGAGGCGGGCGCGGGCTCCGGCGCTCTGACCTGCTCCTCCTCCGCGCCGTCGGCCCCGAGGGCACCGTGACGTCGTACGAGATCCGCGACGACCACGCCGTCCACGCCGAGCGCAACGTCGTCGAGTTCTACGGCGAGCACCCCCGAACTGGACCCTCACCGTCGGCGACCTGGCCGGCCACACCGGCGAGGTCGACCGCGTGGTCCTCGACATGGTCGCCCCGTGGGAAGTCCTCCCGACCGTCGCCGCCAACCTCATCCCCGGCGGCGTCCTGGTCGCCTACGTCGCGACCACCCCCAGCTCTCCCGCGTCACCGAGGCCCTGCGCGAACAGCAGTGCTGGACCGAACCGACCGCCTGGGAGACCCTGATCCGCCCCTGGCACGTCGTCGGCCTGGCGGTCCGCCCGGAACACCGCATGATCGCCCACACCGCGTTCCTCCTCACCACCCGCCGCCTGGCCGACGGCGTCACCCCGCCCAGGCCGCAGCGTCGGCCGAGCAAGGGGTAGCGCGGGCTCAGTCGGGGTCGATGCACCAGCCCTTCGGGCCGTTCTCCACCTCGATCGAGAACTCCACCGGCTTCGCGGCGTTCGGGTACTCGGCCGCCGCGTCGACGTAGCCCACCTGGGCCCAGGAGGAGATGTCGATCTCGCCGGTGATGGTCACCACGCCGCGGTCCCGGGTCACGTCCGCGAACTGCGTGCCGGGCTGCTTGCCGCCGCAGACGACCTTGATGACGGCCGCCTTGTCCCGCTTGTTGATCTCCTCGACGTAGGCCTGCACGGTCTCCTCGGCGCTCAGCAGGCTGACGCCGCTGGTCGTGGAGGGCGCGGCGCTCGTCGTGGTCGTGGGGGTGCGGTGGAGGTCGGGGAGCGGCGTCCGAGGCCGTCCCGCTCGCGACCGCGAGGTACACCGCCGTCCCGCCGCCCCCGAGGAGGGCCACGGCGGCCGCGGCCAAGGCGATCGTCTTCTTGCGGGGTCTCCCGCTCGGCTCATGCGACACGGGGCGAGAGCATCGCATGATGCCCCCGCCCCGTGGTCAGCCGGTCAGCGCGTCACATGGACACGCACCACTTGCCGCTCTTCTCCTCGAACAGGATCGGGAAGTCGATCGGGTCGACGCCGGAGCCCGGGATGGTGACCTTGGTGTCGACGCTGGCGTTGGTGCCGTAGACGTCGGGCTGGCCGACGATCTCGACCTCGCCGTTGCCCGGGACGACGCTGGTGTACATCAGGCCGGGGTCGCTGCCGGAGCAGCTCAGGGCCTTGGCGGCGGACTCGTCCTGGTCGTTGACCGCGGCGACGTACTTCTCCGCGGCGGAGGCCACGTCGGACTCGCCGCCGCCGTTGGAGGTGGACTCCTCGGTGGTGGTGGTCTCCTCGGACGTGGTCTCCTCGGTGGTGGTCTCCTCCGAGGACTCCGTGGTCGTCTTGGGGGCCTGCTGGGTGGTGGAGGTGCCGCCCGCGGTGCCGCCGCCGTCCTTGGTGAGGAAGTACACACCGACGCCCGCGCCCGCGAGGACGAGGACGGCGATCGCGACGATGGCCACGATCTTGCCGGTGTTGTTCTTCGGCGGCTCGCCGCCGCCGTAGCCGTAGGGCTGCTGGTAGGCGCCGCCGTACTGCTGCTGGTTGGGGTCGTAGCCCGGCTGCTGGCCGTACACCGGCTGCGCGTACCCGGGCTGCTGCTGCTGGCCGTACGGGTCGGGCTGCTGCCCGTACGGGTCCGGCTGCTGGCCGTACGGGTTCTGGCCGTAGGGGTGGCGTGGTCATGCCCGACTCCTCGGATCGCCTACTCAGGGGTGGCAGGGGTTGTTTCGTGCGAAGGGTGGCGCGGTCAGGCCGTTTCCTCCCCGCAGAACCGCCACTCGCCGTCTTCCTTGACGATCTTGATCTCGATGTCGACGTCCTTGACGTCGGCACCGCTCTTCAGCTTCAGGGCGATGCGCGCGGTCGCGACATCGCCCTTGACCTCCGGCTCGCCGTCGGCGGTGCCGGTGATCTCGTACTTCGCGAGCTCGGCCTCCAGCTTGGCCGTGTCCGTCCCGTACTTCTTCTTGTACGCGCCGCAGGCCTCCGCCGTTACAGCGGCGAAGCTCTTGGTCTCCCAGGCGGTGATGTACTCCTCGACCAGGGCCTCCGGACCGGGGCCGCTGTCGTCCTGGGACGGCGGGGCCGTGGTCCGGGTGGTGGTCGGCGCCGCCGCCGCGCCCTCGCCGGGGTCCCGGGTGAGGAAGTACACGCCGACCCCGACACCGCCGAGCAGCAACGTGGCCATCAGCACGATCGCGACGACCTTGCCGGTGTTGCTCTGCCTCGGCGGCGGCTGCGGCGCGGACGGGAACGGCTGCGTCGGGTGTCCGCCCTGGTATTGCCCCTGGTAGGGGCCTTGCTGGCGCCAGGGCTCCTGACCGTAGCCCGGCGGCGGTGGTCCCCCGTACGGACCCGGCGGCTGCGGTGGGTAGGTCATGTCGATCCCCGGCTAGTGGTGATTACGGCGCCATCCTATTGACCCATTCCGGACCCCCGACACCGCCGCCGCCAGGCCGGGCCTGGCGGCGGCGGGGACGCCCGGAGGGGACGTCGATCACATGCCGAAGTCGTCGGCGCACCAGTCGCCGTCCTTCTTCTTCATCTTCAGCTTGCCGTCGAAGGACTGGCCCTCGACGGTGATGGTGATCGTCGCCGTCGCGGTGTCGCCGCTCTCGGTGACCTCGCCGAGCTTGACGTCGAACTCCGTCGGCATGTCGTCCGGGTCGAACTCCTCCTTGATCTCCGTCGGGTCGCAGGCGACCGACTCGACCGACTGGGGGTTCTTCGACTTGATGCCGTCGACCACGGTCTCGGCGACCTGCTGCGGGGCGCGCCGCCGCCGAGCACGAAGATCAGGGTGACCGCGACGCCGATCACGACGACGCCGACCGCGGCCAGGATCCACGGCAGCGGGCTCTTCTTCTGCGGCTGGCCGTAGGGCTGCTGCCCGAACTGGCCCTGGCCGTACTGCTGCTGGCCGTACGGGTCGCCGCCGTAGGGCTGGCCGCCGGGCGGGGTGCCGTAGGCCTGGCCGCCGGGCGGGGTGCCGTACGACTGGCCGCCCGGCGGGGTGCCGTACGGCTGTTGGCCGTATTGCGGCGGCTGCTGCTGGGGGTACCCGGCCTGCTGCGGCGGCGGGTACTGGGGTTGCTGCGGCTGGCCACCGTAGGGGTCCTGCGGTGGCGGCGGGTAAGTCATGTCATCCCCGGTCGATCGCTGCGAATAGGTGTGGCACGAGCTTGGCGCAAGTGGCCTAATACACCGACGCACGGTAGCGGCACCCCGGTTCCGGTTGGTACCGGAACGGCCCATTGACTGCGGCCGAGCGGGTATTGCGGTCCGGTGACACGCTGGTTCCGGGATGCGGATGCTCTGTTGTTGTCGGTGATCGCCGGTACCGTAGTGGGTACGAGTTCGGGAGGAGGTGCCGACATGCAGCACGATCGTCCCGGCAGTCGGCCTGAAGATGCCGACGATCAGCACGGTGACACGCCCGGCCCGGGGGCGAGCGCGAGCAGCGCTCGGAGGCCGCGCAGATCCGATTCCTGGAAGAGGAAGTCGCTCTGCTGCGCCGGAAACTGACGGAATCGCCGCGGCACTCGCGGCTGGTGGAGCAACGGTTGGCCGAGGCGACCGAGCGGGTGAACCAGCTCACCGAGCGGAACACCAAGCTGGTCGACACGCTGCGCGAGGCCCGCGGCCAGCTGCTCGCCCTGCGCGAGGAGGTCGACCGCTTGGCGCAGCCGCCCAGCGGGTACGGCGTGTTCCTCGAACGGCACGAGGACGGCACGGTGGACGTGTTCACCGCGGGCCGCAAGATGCGCGTGTCGGTGTCCCCCGCGGTGGAGGGGAGGAGCTGAGCCGGGGGCAGTCGGTCCGGCTCAACGAGGCGCTCACGGTCGTCGAGGGGGCGGCTTCGAGCGCACGGGTGAGGTCTGCGCGTTGCGCGAGCTGCTCGCCGTCCCCGGCGAGGAGACCCCGACGCGGGCGCTGGTGGTCGGGCACGCCGACGAGGAGCGGGTGGTCTGGCTGGCCGAACCGCTGTTCTCGGCGCCGCTCAAGCCCGGCGACTCGCTGCTGGTCGACAGCAAGTCGGGGTACGCCTACGAGCGGGTGCCCAAGGCCGAGGTCGAGGACCTGGTGCTGGAGGAGGTGCCCGACGTCGACTACGCCGACATCGGCGGCCTGTTCCGGCAGATCGAGCAGATCCGCGACGCGGTCGAGCTGCCGTTCCTGCACAAGGACCTCTTCGCCGAGTACGAGCTGCGCCCGCCCAAGGGCGTGCTGCTCTACGGCCCTCCCGGCTGCGGCAAGACGCTCATCGCCAAGGCGGTGGCGAACTCCCTGGCCAAGAAGGTGGCGGCGGCCCGGGGCGACAGCAGCCCCTCGGAGGCCAAGTCCTACTTCCTCAACATCAAGGGCCCGGAGCTGCTCAACAAGTTCGTCGGCGAGACCGAGCGGCACATCCGGCTGATCTTCCAGCGGGCGCGCGAGAAGGCGTCCGAGGGCACCCCGGTGATCGTGTTCTTCGACGAGATGGACTCGATCTTCCGCACCCGCGGCAGCGGCGTGTCCTCCGACGTCGAGACCACCATCGTGCCCCAGTTGCTGAGTGAGATCGACGGTGTCGAGGGCCTGGAGAACGTCATCGTCATCGGCGCGTCCAACCGCGAGGACATGATCGACCCGGCGATCCTGCGGCCAGGCAGGCTCGACGTGAAGATCAAGATCGAGCGGCCGGACGCGGAGGCGGCGCGGGACATCTTCTCGAAGTACCTCACCGCCAAGCTCCCGATCCACGCCGACGACCTCGCCGAGTTCGGCGGCGACCCCTCGGCCTGCATCGACGCGATGATCCAGCACACCGTCGAGCGCATGTACGAGGAGACCGAGGAGAACCGGTTCCTCGAGGTCACCTACGCCAACGGCGACAAGGAGATCCTGTACTTCCGGGACTTCAACTCGGGCGCGATGATCCAGAACATCGTCGACCGGGCCAAGAAGTCGGCGATCAAGTCGGTGCTGGAGACCAAGCAGCCCGGCCTGCGCGTCCAGCACCTGCTCGACGCGATCGTCGACGAGTTCGCCGAGAACGAGGACCTGCCCAACACGACCAACCCGGACGACTGGGCGCGGATCTCGGGCAAGAAGGGCGAGCGCATCGTCTACATCCGCACCCTGGTGACCGGCAAGAACCAGGAGGCGGGCCGAGCGATCGACACCGCCAGCAACACCGGTCAGTACCTGTAAGCGACGCAGGTCGGCGGCCCCGGGGCACCCGCCCCGGGGCCGTCCCTATGCTCGGGGCATGCCGCCGATCACCCGGTTCGGCCTGGGCTTGGCCGCCCTGGGCAGGCCCGCGTACATCAACGTCGGCCGCGAGCTGCCCGCCGACCGAGCCGTCCCGGCCCTGCGCGCCGCGACCTGGTCCGTCCTCGACGCGGCGTACGCCGCGGCATCCGCCGGGTGGATGCCGCGCGGTCGTACGGGCGCGCGGAGGAGTTCCTGGCGGGCTGGCTGGCGGCGCGCTCGGTGCCCGATGTGACCGTTTCGTCCAAGTGGGGCTACGCGTACGTGGGGGAGTGGCGCGTCGACGCGGCGGTGCACGAGGTCAAGGAGCACTCGCTGGACCGCTTCCGCACCCAGTACGCGGAGACCCTGGCCCTGCTGGACGTCTCGCTGTACCAGGTCCACTCCCTGACCGCCGACAGCCCGCTGTTCACCGACGACCCGCTGCTGGACGCGCTGGCCGAAACCGCGTCGTCCGGCCTGCGCTTGGGCTTCTCCACCTCCGGCCCCGACCAGGCCACCGCGATCCGCCGCGGCCTGTCCCTGGAGCGCTCCGGCGTGCGCCTGTTCACCGCCGTCCAGTCGACCTGGAACCTCCTGGAGACCTCGGCGGGTGACGCCCTCGCCGAGGCCCACGCGCGGGCGCGGAGGTGACCGTCAAGGAGGCCCTGGCCAACGGCAGGCTCGCCGTCCACCCACCCGCGGCCGTCCGCGAACTGGCCGACGCGCACGGCGTCGGCCCGGACGCGGTCGCCCTGGCCGCCGCCGCGCAACCGTGGGCGGACCGGGTCCTGCTGGGCCCGTCGAGCGTCGCCCAGCTCACGTCCAACCTGCGCGCCGTCGACCTGGACGACCCCGACCTGCCCGACCTGTCCCGCGACCCGCGCCGCTACTGGACCGAACGCTCCCGCCTGGCCTGGGACTGACCGAGTAAGTTGCGCTTCGCGCATATCACTTGGGGGATTCACATGCGTCGCTTGCTCGTGCTCTCGTCTGCCCTCTTCCTGGCCGTCGGATGCGCCGGGAACGCCGAAGGGCCGCCGCCTCCGCCGTCGAGGACGTCCGCCGACCTCGTCGCCGCCCTGTTCACCGCCGACGACGTGGCGGCGGAGGGCGGCACGACCGTGTCCGTTCCGCAAGAGCCCGTGCTCGCCGCCTGCGACGTCGACGAGCCGAGCGCCCGCTCCACCGCGAAGTGGGCGTTGCGCGGGGGACGGCACATCACCCACGCCGTCGAGGTCCACCCGCGGCCGCGGACCTGGTCGACCTGCTGCGCGCCCGGGACGTGTGCCTCGACGAACCCCGCCGCACGCCCCTGAGGGGACCGATGCTCAGCGCGCCGGAGGTGGACGCGCAGCACTCCTGGTGCGTCGCGCTCGACCCCGGCTTCCGCTGCGGCGGCGCGGTGGCCGAGGGCGACCTCCTGGTCGTGGTCGAGGCGACCGCCGGAGAATCCGAGCAGGCAGGCGACGTCGTCAGCGACCTCTTCCCGGCCGCGCTGCGCGGCATCGAGCGCGTCGGCGTGAGGGCGACGACCGCTCCCCGACGCCGACCACCACCACCACCACCAGTGCGCCGACGACCGCGGTGGAGCGCAGGTCGAACGCCGACCTGATCGCCGCCGCGCTCACCCCGGACGAGTTGGCGGGTGAGGGCGAGGTGACCTTCCTCGGGGCGCAACAGCGGCCCTACCTGGAGCTTTGCCTGAACGTCAAGCCCATGAACAAGTCGCTGATGATGTGGGAGCAGCCGAAGGGGCGCAGTCTCATCCACGTCGTGGAGTCCTACGCGAACGCGACCGAGCAGGCGAGTTGGCTCGCGGCGAACGGCCCCTGCCTGACGGGTGGTGCGGCGTCCCTCGGCGGGCCCGACGTCCGTGCTCCCGACGGCTCGAAGGCGATGGCGTGGTGCTACGAGCGCGAGGCCATCAGGTCTTGCGGGGCGGCCCTGGCCGAAGGCGACCTGCTGATGGCCGTGGTCGTGGAGGCGGAGTCGATGGACGCGGCGGCCGGGGTGGTGGAGCGGCTGATGCCCACGGCGATCAGGGCGTTGGACCGGGCGTGAGAAGGGGATCGGGCACCGGTAGGTTCGTCGGGCGTATCGCCATCGATCTTTGGGGGACCCCGTTGTTGCGCCGTGCGCTCGCGCCCGCCGCGGTGTTGCTGCTGGTCACCGCCTGTTCCGGGCGGGAGAACGACCTGTACACCTACTACGACGACCCGACCACCGAGGCGGTCCCCACCGTCGAGCCGACGCGGGTGGTGGCCGCCGCGCCCACCACGACCCGGGCGACGCCGACGACCACGACCGCGAGCGTCGACCTCGCCGCCGTGCTCCTCACCGACGCCGACCTGGCCGACGAGGGCGTCTCCGCCGCCGAGGGCGGCCCGGCGGGCGCCTGCCCGGTCGACGCGGCGTGGGAGTACCCGAGCGGGTCGACGCTGGTGCAGGCCGTGCGGGCGGGGGACGACTGGGAGACCGCGTTCGCGGGCTGCGTCGACCCCGACGCCGAGGGCCCGGAGCTGGGCGACCTCGGCGACGACCGGCGGAGCTGGTGCTTCACCGAGGCCGAGCGCCGCGGCTGCGGCGCGGTCGTCGCCAAGGACGGGCTGGTCACCGTCGTGGTCGTCGAGGCGGGCAGCACGCAGCGCGCCGGGGAGGCGGTCGCCCGGATCGCGCCGCTGGCGGCGGGGGCTCTCGACCGCGCCTAGGTGATCGGTTCGCCGCGCAGGGCGAACCAGCGCTCCATGACCAGCCTGCCGTCCGGCACGAACGGCCACTCCCGGCCCGCCAGGCGGGCGCGCAGCTCGGCGACGGGCATCCACCAGCCCTCGGCGATCTCGGACTCCTGCGGCGTGATCGCGCCGTCCCAGCGGGTCTCGTACGCGAACAGGTGCATGCGGACCGGCGGCAGCTCGATCCGCATCGTGAACACCGGGCTCAGGGGCGCGTCGAGGACCCCGTACTCCTCCGCCAGCTCCCGCGACGCCGCCAGGTCCGGGTCCTCGCCCGCGCCGATGACGCCGCCCGCGGCGCAGTCGTGCAGGCCCGGGTAGACGTCCTTGGTGTCGGTGCGGCGGTGGACGTACACGCGGTCGCCGTCCGACGAGCGGACCAGGACGGCCGTGGCGGCGTGCCACAGGCCCTCGGCGCGCATCCGGGCGCGGGTGGCCGAGCCCACGACCCGGCCGGTCTCGTCGTACAGGGCCACCAGCTCGTCCGCGCTCACCCCTCCCATCCTGCCCTCCGCGACGCGGCTCACCACCGGTGGCCGGGAGTCGCCCCGTAGGCTGGCCGGTATGCGGCGGATCATGGGGACCGAGGTCGAGTACGGCATCGCGGTGCCGGGCGACCCGACGGCCAACCCGGTGTTGACATCGACCCAGGTCGTGCTGGCCTACGCCGCGGCGGCGGACATCCCCGCGCGCGGCGGGCCCGCTGGGACTACGAGGTGGAGTCGCCGCTGCGCGACGCCCGCGGGTTCGACCTCGGCGCGCCCGGGATGGCGCCCACCGACCCGGACGTGGAGGACCTCGGCGCGGCCAACGTCATCCTGACCAACGGCGCCCGGCTCTACGTCGACCACGCGCACCCGGAGTACTCCGCGCCCGAGGTCACCAACGCGCGCGACGCCGTCATCTGGGACAAGGCGGGGGAGCGGGTGATGGAGGAGGCCGCGCTGCGCGCCGCCACCGTGCCCGGGCAGCCGCGCCTGCAGCTCTACAAGAACAACGTCGACGGCAAGGGCGCCAGCTACGGCACCCACGAGAACTACCTGATGGCCCGCAACACCCCGTTCACCGCGGTGATCGGCGGGCTGACGCCGTTCTTCGCGTCCCGCCAGGTCATCTGCGGCTCCGGGCGGGTCGGGATCGGCGTCGCGGGCGAGGAGGCGGGCTTCCAGCTCTCCCAGCGCGCCGACTACATCGAGGTCGAGGTCGGCCTGGAGACCACGCTCAAGCGCGGCATCATCAACACCCGCGACGAGCCGCACGCCGACGCCGACAAGTACCGCCGCCTGCACGTCATCATCGGCGACGCGAACCTCGCCGAGACGTCCACGTACCTCAAGGTCGGCACGACCGCGCTGGTGCTGGACCTGATCGAGTCCGGCGTGCGCTTCGACCACCTGAAGCTGGCCGACCCGGTCCGCGCGGTGCACGTGATCAGCCACGACCCGACGCTCAAGACCAAGGTCGAGCTGGCCAACGGCCGCAAGTACACCGGGCTGGACATCCAGTTCGCCTACCACGAGATGGTCGCCGACAAGGTCTCCGACATGGACCGGGTCTCCCGGGACGTGCTGGAGACGTGGGGCCAGACCCTCGACGCGCTGTCCCGCGACCCGATGGAGTGCGCCGACCGGCTCGACTGGCCCGCCAAGCTGCGGCTGCTGGAGGGCTATCGGGCCCGCGACGGCCTGGCCTGGTCGTCGCCGCGGCTGCACCTGGTCGACCTGCAGTACTCCGACGTCCGCCTGGACAAGGGCCTCTACAACCGCCTGGTGGCGCGCGGCTCGATGAAGCGGCTGGTCAGCGAGGAGGAGGTGCGCGCGGCGATCACCACCCCGCCGCAGGACACCCGCGCCTACTTCCGCGGCCGCTGCCTGGAGCGGTACCCGACCTCGATCGCGGCGGCGTCGTGGGACTCGGTCATCTTCGACCTGGGCCGCGAATCGCTGGTCCGCATCCCCACGCTGGAGCCGCTGCGCGGCACGAAGGCGCACGTCGGAGCGCTGCTCGACGCCGCGAACACGGCCGAGGAGCTGGTCGACGCGCTGACCGGCGCCCGCCGCTGACCGGTTCACCGAGGGCGAATTTCGATCTCGGTCCCGGCGCGGACCGCGACGAATGACGGTCCCGCTGGGTACTGTTCGGTAGAGGCCATACCACCGGGAGGCGAGATGTCCCAGGAGCAGAAGCAGCGCCAGGGCGGCGGGGACGGCGACGAGGGCGTCGACGACACCACCGCCGCGGGCCAGGAGCGCCGGGAGAAGCTCAGCGACGACACCGACGCGATCCTGGACGAGATCGACGACGTCCTGGAGGAGAACGCCGAGGACTTCGTCCGCGCCTACGTCCAGAAGGGCGGCCAGTAGCCGCTCGCCAGGTCCCCGTCCCGCAGAGCCGAAACGAAAGCAGGCATGGATCACACCTCCTCCCGTGGGCTGCCCGCCGCCTACCTGACGGCGGGCACCTCGTCGTTCACCGACTTCCTCCGCGCGCAGGCGCCCGAGCTGCTGCCGGGCAACCGCCCGGTCGGCTCGACGGTCGCGGGCGACATTCCGCACGGCACCACGATCGTCGCGGTCGCCTACTCCGGCGGGGTGCTCATCGCCGGTGACCGGCGGGCCACCGCGGGGAACATGATCGCCCAGCGGGACATGGAGAAGGTGTTCATCACCGACGACACGTCCGCGGTCGGCATCGCGGGCACGGCGGGCGTGGCCATCGAGATGGTCCGGCTCTACGCCGTCGAGCTGCAGCACTACGAGAAGATCGAGGGCACGTCGCTGTCCCTGGACGGCAAGACGAACAAGCTCGCCACCATGGTCCGCGGCAACCTCGCCGTCGCCATGCAGGGCCTGGCCGTCGTGCCGCTGTTCGTCGGCTACGACCTCGCCGCGCCCGACCCGGTCCGCGCGGGCCGCATCGTGTCCTTCGACGTCGCGGGCGGCCGCTACGAGGAGCGGGCGGGCTTCCACGCGGTCGGCTCGGGCTCGATGTTCGCGAAGTCGGCGCTGAAGAAGCTCTACGACCCCGACGGCGACCGCGACCACGCGATCCGGATCGCCGTGGAGGCGTTGTACGACGCCGCCGACGACGACTCGGCCACCGGTGGCCCGGACCTGGCCCGCCGGATCTACCCGAGCATCGTCACGATCAACGCCGAGCAGGGCGCGCTGCGGCTCGGCGACGAGGAGGCCGCGGCGCACGCCGAGGCCGTCGTCGCCGCCCGCGCCGCGCGCCCCGCGGCTGACCCCCCCCCACCGACGCAGACCGAGGAGCCCACCGCCGTGACGATGCCGCTGTACGCCTCCCCGAGCAGCTGATGCGCGACCGCTCGGAGTACGCCCGCAAGGGCATCGCCCGGGGCCGCAGCGTCGTCGCGCTCAAGTACGCCGACGGCGTCCTGTTCGTGGCCGAGAACCCCTCGGCGACGCTGCACAAGGTCTCGGAGATCTACGACCGCATCGGGTTCGCGGCCGCCGGGCGGTACAGCGAGTACGAGAGCCTGCGCCGCGGCGGCATCCGGCACGTCGACCTGTGGGGCTACTCCTACGACCGCCGCGACGTCTCGGCGCGCCAGCTCGCCAACGTCTACGCGCAGACCCTCGGCACGATCTTCACCGAGCAGGTGAAGCCGCTGGAGGTCGAGCTGTGCGTGGCGGAGGTGGGCGCGACCACGAGCCAGGACCAGCTCTACCGGCTGACCTACGACGGCTCGATCGTCGACGAGCCGCAGTTCCTGGTGATGGGCGGCCAGACCGACCCGATCGCCGCGTCGCTCAAGGAGACCTTCACCGAGGGCATCGGCCTGGCCGACGCGGTGCGGGTCGCGATCAAGGCGTTCGGCGCGGGCGGGGCCAACGGCGCGAACACGCCGCCGTCGACCGACAAGCTCGAGGTCGCGGTCCTGGACCGCAACCGCCCGACCCGCGCGTTCCGCCGGATCACCGGCGCCGCGCTGCACGCACTGCTGCCCGAGGAGGCCGAGGCGGCGGCCGAGCCGCAGTCCCCGGCCAAGCCGATCGAGGACGTCGAGCTGCCGCCGTCGTCGGAGGAGTAGTCCGAGCACTCGCGAACAGCGGGATCACCCGATGGGTGGTCCCGCTGTTTTCTGTTACGGCTCGGTCACCGGTTCGGACATATCCGCTGGTCGCGGCGATGTTATGGGTGGTCGGGATGGGAAACGTCCGACCAGTGCGGCCATAGTGCCCATACGGGTTCGCTCGATCGGGTGAGATATCGGGTGTCCGGTTCACCTGTCCTACCCGAGGAAGCCCACATGCCGCGTTATAGGCCGAGACGGTTCGCCGTTCTCGCCGTGATCCCCGCCTTGGCAGGCGCCGCCATCGCCGTCGGCGGCACCGCGAGCGGACAACCCGCCGAGACCCTGCCCGAGGCGCCGATCCGCCTCGTCAGCGGCGAGTTCTACCCGAGCGCGCTCCCGGCCGCGCGGACCAAGCAGCTCGCCACCCGCGAGCGCGGGTCCTACCTCGTCCAGTTCACCGGACCGGTGCGCGAGGACTGGAAGGCCGGGGTCACCGCCACCGGCGCCCGGCTCGTCGAGTACGTCCCCGACTTCGCCTTCCGCGTCCGGATGAACCCGGGCCAGGCGCAGCGGGTCGCCAAGCTGCCCGGCGTCCGCTGGGTCGGCCGCGTCCGCCCCGAGTGGAAGATCACCGCGGACGCCCGCGCCGAGATCGCCGACGGCGGGCCCGCGGTCTACGAACTGCGCGCCGACACCGGCGTCGACCTGGCCGCGGTCACCAAGGCGGCCAAGGCCACCGGCGCGGTCGTCAGCACGACCGGCAGCGGCACCCTGCTGCTGGCCGCCACCCCCGCCCAGGCCACGAGCGCCGCGGGGATCGAGGACGTCGCCGTCCTCGACCGCTTCCGCATCCACGAGAAGCACAACGAGCACGCCGCGGGCACCACCATGCGCGGCGCGCAGGCCAACGCGCGCGGCTACGACGGCTCCACCCAGGTCGTCGCGGTCGCCGACACCGGGCTCGGCACGGGCTTCAGCAGCTCCGCGCACCCGGACATCCCGTACTCCCGGATCACCGGCCTCCACGACTGGCCGGGCGCGGACATCGCGGACTGCGCGGACGTCCAACCGGACGGACCGCAGGACGTGGACAGCGGCCACGGCACCCACGTGGCCGTCTCGGCGGTCGGCGACGGCACGACCGACGGCCGGGGCAAGGCGGCGGCGCACTCGGCGCGCCTGATCTTCCAGGCGATCGAGGACTACGTCGACATCATCGGCTCCTGCGCCGCCCAGGGCTACCCGGACGGCTACTACCTGTTCGGCATCCCGACCGATCTCGGGACGCTGTTCCAGCAGGCCTACAACGGCGGCGCCCGGGTCCACAGCAACTCCTGGGGCTCCGACGTCGCCGGTGAGTACACCGAGGACTCCGCTCCGCGGACGCGTACGCCAACGACCACCGGGACATGCTGATCACGTTCTCGGCGGGCAACGCGGGCGTCGACGGCAACGCCGACGGCGTCGTGGACAACGACTCCATGGGCGCGCCCGGCACCGCGAAGAACGTGCTGACCGTGGGCGCGTCGGAGAACGGCAAGACGAGCTACCCCTGCGACCGCGCGCTGACCTACCAGGCGCAGAGCGCGGCCGAGCGGGCCACGATGGCCAACCGGTCCTGCCAGCAGGCGAACGGGCTCAACACGATCCCCGCCTGGGGCGACTGGTGGTCGACGGACTACCCGGCGAACCCGATCAGGTCCGACAAGCAGACCGGCAACCCGCAGCAGGTCGCCGCGTTCTCCAGCCGCGGCCCGGCCAACGACGGGCGCATCAAGCCCGACGTCGTCGCGCCCGGCTCGTGGATCCTGTCCGGCTACTCGGACAAGTTCCAGCAGCAGTACGACGGCACCACCGTCAACCCGAAGACCGGGGCCAAGCAGTACGACGGCTACGGCTTCCCGCTGAACGACGACTACAAGTACCTGAGCGGCACGTCGATGTCGAACCCGCTCGTCGCGGGCGGCGCCGCGGTGGTCCGGGACTTCTACTGGAAGAACTGGACCGCCACCCCGTCGAGCGCGCTGGTGAAGGGCACCCTCGTCAACAGCGCGACCGACCTGCTCGACGAGAACGGCGACGGCGCCAACGACAACGACCTGCCCATCCCCAACGCCCACGAGGGTTGGGGCCTGGTCAACCTGGACAAGGCGACCGCGGGCACCGCGCGCTTCACCGACGAGGGCGCCGGGCTGACCACCGGCGGCTCGGCGCAGGCCACGCACAACGTCCTCGGCGGCACCCCGCTGAAGGTCACGCTGGCCTACACCGACGAGGAGGCCGCCACCACCTCGGCGGTCTCACTGGTGAACGACCTCGACCTGACGGTCGTCTCGCCCAGCGGCGTCGAGTACAAGGGCAACGTGTTCGCGGGCGGCTGGTCCGCCGCGGGCGGCAACGCCGACCGGCGCAACAACCTGGAGAACGTCTACATCCAGAACCCGGAGCCGGGCGCCTGGACCGTGCGGGTCAGCGGCCACAACGTGCCGGTCGGCCCGCAGCGGTACGCCCTCGTCGTCGACGCCGCGTTCGGCCAGGTGGGCAACACCAACCCGGTGGTCACCAACCCCGGCAACCGCACGAGCGAGCGCGGCGTCGCGGTGGACCTGCAGATCCAGGCCACCGACGCCGACGGCGACACCCTCGCCTACTCGGCCACCGGCCTGCCCGCGGGCCTGTCCATCGACGCGGCCACCGGTCGGATCACCGGCACGCCGACGAAGGTGGGCACCACCCACGTGCGGGTGCGCGCCGCCGACGACGCGGACGGCGTCGGCACGGTCGCGTTCACCTGGCAGGTCGGCGCACCCTCGGAACTGATGAAGAACCCCGGGTTCGAGTCCGGCGCCCTGACCGGCTGGGGCGGCCAGACCTCGGTGATCACCAACAGCACCGCCCGGCCCGCGCACACCGGGGCCTGGTGGGCGCGCATGGGCGGCACCGGCCGCAAGGGCACCGAGACGCTCGTCCAGACGGTGAAGCTCCCGCTGAACGTGATCCGGGCGACCGCGTCGTTCTGGGTCAGGGTCGACACCGCGGAGACGACCACGACCAGCAAGTACGACACCTTGGAGCTCCGGGTGCTCAACTCGGCCGGGACGTGGGTGGAGACCCTGGACACCGTGTCCAACCTCGACGCGGGGTCCGGGTACGTCCAGAAGACGTACGACTTGACCAAGTACGGCACCCACACGATCCAGCTCGCCTGGGTCGCGACCGAGGACAGCTCGCTGCAGACGACGTTCGCGGTCGACGACACCTCGTTCATCGTCGTGAACTAGTCCCGAACGCGCGTTCCGGGGGCGTCGTCCTGTTACGACGCCCCCGGAGGCGTTTTGACACGCCGCGAGACCGAAATGTGGCGGTGTTCCCAAACGGCGAGCTGGGATTTGCATAACGTCGCGCGAGGGGGCATAACACTCGTGTGAACGAGCTCGAGCTGCGCCACCTCCGAGTCATCTGCGCCGTCGCCGACGCGGGGAGCCTGTCGAAGGCGGCTGTGCAGCTCGGGGTGTCCCAACCCGCGCTGACCGCGCAGCTCCAGCGGCTCGAGCGGCGGGTCGGCGGGCTGCTGTTCGCCCGCACCGGCACCGGCGTCGTCCCCACCGACCTGGGCAGCTACGTGCTCACCACGGCGCGGCTGCTGCTCGGCGAGGTCGACGACCTCATGGCGGGCATCAAGCAGCGCACGCAGACCGCGACCACGACCGGCGTCGTCCGGGTCGGCGGGCCGCCCGGGCTGATCGTGCCGATGTTCGCGACCACCATCGCCGACCGGCTCGGCGGCGCCGAGGCCGCCATCGAGATCGAGACGCAGCCGATCGAGCTGCTGCGCAGGCTGGTCGACCGCAAGCTCGACTTCGCCGTGCTCGAGGAGAACCCCGGCTTCCGCACGCCGCTGCCCGCGCACCTGCACGCCCGCGTCCTGCTGCGCGCGCCGCTGTTCGTCGCGATCTCGGAGAACCACCGGCTCGCCTCGCACGCCGAGATCGACCTGGCCGAGCTGGCCGACGACAACTGGGTCATGCCGCCGGTCGCCGAGGGCACCGAGCAGCTCGCGTTCGTCCGCGCCTGCGCCGCGCGCGGCTTCACCCCGCGCATCCGGCACCAGATGTCCGACTCGACCACCACCCGCGCGCTCGTCGAGGCGGGCGCGGTCACCCTCGCCAAGCCGGTCGCGCGCGAGGGCAACGGGCTGGTCATCCGCAGCCTCGTGGACTCGCCGCTGCTGCAGGAGATCATCCTGGTCTGGCACGAGGACAACGCGCTGGCCGACGCCGCGCGGGAGGCGCCGAAGCTGCTGGTCGAGGCCTACGACCAGCTCACCGACACGAACCCGCTGTTCGCGGCGTGGTGGGCGGAGAACCGGGACGCGCCGGTCGAGGAGGTCATCCAGCCGCGCTAGGCCGGTAGATCGCCAGCGCGTTCGGGCGGGACCGGAACACGAACCGGCGGCCCAGCGGCCCGACCTCGCCGTCGGTGGCGACCCGGCGCTCCACGTCGTCCAGCAGCCGCACGTCGAGCGCGGCGACGTCGCGCTGCCGGTAGACGTGGCTGGTGTGCAGGGTGCGGGTCAGGGTGGCCAGGACGAAGCGCAGGCGCGAGTACGGCACGTCGGCGCGCAGGTAGCGCACGTCGAGCATCCCGGAGTCCAGGACCGGCCGGTGCGTCGGGACGAAGCCCTTCGGGCTGTAGGTGCCGTTGCCGACGAACAGCCACCACACCAGGTGCGAGCGGCCGTTGAGCGACATCCGGATCGGCTGGGCGCGGCGCAGGCTGCGGTGCAGGGCGACCGCGGCGGCGGGCCACTTCGGCCAGCCCCGCCGCTCCAGCCGCTCGCGCAGCCGCACCATCTCCGGGTAGCCGCCCAGGCTCGCGGTGTTGACGAACCACCGGTGCTGGGTGTCGTCGATGTCGACGCCCGCGAGGTCCACGACCACCCCGTCGCCCGACTCGACCGCGGCCGCCGCCGCGTCGATGCCGTCGACGCCGATGTCGCGGGCGAAGTGGTTGAGCGTCCCGGCGGGCACCACGACCAGCGGCAGCCGGAACTCCGCCGCCACGGCGGCCACCGCGGCGACCGACCCGTCGCCGCCCGCGACGCCGACCGCGCGGATGTCGCCGGGGCCCGCGGACAGCTCGTCGGCCAGCTGCTCGATCAGGTCGGCGCCCGGGCGCGGGTGCACGACCGTGGCCCTCGGCCAGCGGTGCTTGACCACGTCGGTGGCGTCCTCGCCCGCGATCCCGGCGTTCGGGTTGACCAGCACCAGCAGGCCGTCGCCCTCCTCGAGGGCGGCCAGCTCGGCGACCTGCGCGGTCCGGGCGGGCTGGTCGGGGCCGAGCGGCCACCAGTGCAGCGTCGCGTACGCCGCGCCGACGCCGATCGCGGCCCCGGCGAGGACGTCGGTCGGCCAGTGCACGCCGGTGTGCACCCGGGAGTACGCCACGGCCGCCGCCAGCGGGGCCACCGCCCGCCCGAGGCCCTTGTGCTCCAGCGCCAGAGCGGTGGTGAACGCCGCCGCGGAGGCCGAGTGGCCGGACGGGAAGGACGAGCTGGTCGGGCGCTTGGCCAGCCGCCGGTAGATCGGCAGCAGCTCGGCCGCGGGCCGCCTGCGCGGGAACAGGTTCTTCCCGACGAGGTTCGCCGACGCGCTGGCGACCGCGATCGCCCCGACGCCGCGCACCGCCGCCCGGCGTGTCTTGCCTTTCTGAGCAGCCAGCACGGCCGCCACGGCGAACCACAGCACGCCCTTGTTGGCCGACCTGGTCAGCGATTTCAACCACGCGTCGACCGGCGTCGGAGGCAGGTTCCCGCTGCGTATGACCAGGTCGCGGTCGACCCGGTTGACCTGGCGGGCGGACCGGCGGACGTGTCCCATCACGATCGCGATTGAACAGGACGGCCCAGGCGGTCGCTGAATGAGTCCAAGGTGAAATGGGCACGCCCCCGAACGGCGCACGGCTTTGGACGGTGCGAGCACCTAGGCTTAGGGGATGCAGCGGCGGATCTTCGGGATTGAGACCGAATTCGGCGTGACCTGTACGTTCCACGGGCAGCGCAGGCTGTCCCCGGACGAGGTCGCGCGCTACCTGTTCCGGCGGGTGGTGTCGTGGGGGCGTTCCTCCAACGTGTTCCTGCGCAACGGCTCGCGCCTCTACCTCGACGTCGGCTCCCACCCGGAGTACGCCACGGCCGAGTGCGACGACCTCGTCCAGCTCGTCACCCACGACAAGGCGGGGGAGCGGATCCTCGAGGACCTGCTCGTCGACGCCGAGCGCCGGTTGGCCGACGAGGGCATCGGCGGCGACATCTACCTGTTCAAGAACAACACGGACTCGGCGGGCAATTCGTACGGCTGCCACGAGAACTTCCTGGTCACCCGCGCGGGCGAGTTCTCCAGGATCGCCGACGTCCTGCTGCCGTTCCTGGTCACGCGCCAGCTCATCTGCGGCGCGGGCAAGGTCCTGCAGACCCCGCGCGGGGCGGTGTACTGCCTCTCGCAGCGGGCCGAGCACATCTGGGAGGGCGTCTCGAGCGCGACCACGCGCTCCCGCCCGATCATCAACACCCGCGACGAGCCCCACGCCGACGCCGAGCGCTACCGCCGCCTGCACGTCATCGTGGGCGACTCGAACATGGCGGAGCCGACGACGCTGCTCAAGGTCGGCACGGCCAACCTGGTGCTGGAGATGATCGAGGAGGGGTCCAGTTCCGCGACTTCAGCCTCGACAACCCGATCCGCGCCATCCGCGAGATCAGCCACGACCTGACGGGCCGCCGCCTGGTCCGCCTCGCCGGTGGCCGCGAGGCGAGCGCCCTGGACATCCAGCGCGAGTACTACTCGAAGGCGGTCGAACACGTCGCCCGCCGCTCCCCGGACCCGCTCGCCGACCGCGTGATCGAGCTGTGGGGCCGCGTCCTCGACGCCGTCGAGGCCCAGGACCTGACCCGCATCGACCGCGAGATCGACTGGGCGATCAAGCACCGCCTGGTGGAGCGCTACCGCGCCAAGCACGACCTGGACCTGTCCAGCCCCCGCATCGCCCAACTCGACCTCGCCTACCACGACATCCGCCGCGGCCGAGGCATCTTCGACCTCCTCCAACGCAAAGACCTCGTCACCCGCGTCACCGACGACGGCGAGATCGAAGCCGCCAAGGACACCCCGCCCCAGACGACCCGAGCCAAACTCCGCGGCGACTTCATCGCCGCGGCGCAGCAGGCGGGCCGCGACTTCACGGTGGACTGGGTCCACCTGAAGCTGAACGACCAGGCCCAGCGCACCGTCCTCTGCAAGGACCCGTTCCGGGCGGTGGACGAGCGGGTGGAACGCCTGATCGCGTCGCTGTGAGCAGGTAGGAGGCCCCGTGGCTGAGTAGCCGCGGGGCCTTCTGCATGCAATGGCCCGCTCAGCCCGCCGTCGCGTGTCGGCGCCCGGGCTGCCTGCTCCGCCCGCCCGCCGCGGCGGGGTCGAGGTTGGTTGGGCTGTCGCTCGGCGTGCCGTGCCCTCGCCGCGGAGCGCTTTGCCCGCCGGTCGCGTCGACCCGCGTCTCGCGACTCGATGCCGCGGGCTCGTCCCGCCTCGCCCGCCGGTCGCGTCGACCCGCGTCTCGCGACTCGATGCCGCGGGCTCGTCCCGCCTCGCCCGCCGGTCGCGTCGACCCGCGTCTCGCGACTCGATGCCGCGGGCTCGCCCCGCCTCGCCCGCCGGTCGCGTCGACCCGCGTCTCGCGACTCGATGCCGCGGGCTCGTCCCGCCTCGCCCGGCGGTCGCGCCTGTCGTGGGCCGTCCGTCTCGCCCGCTTCCTCCTCCCACTCAAATCCCCATCTCCGCTATTCGTTATTCACTATCAAGATAATGGGGCAAGGGTGATGTGGCTGGGTGGGTGGGTGGGGGATGGGGGTGCGGGCAGGAGGGTGGTCAAGTTGGGAGCGGGGGTGCGGCCTGTCCGGGTGGCTGTCCCTCACTTGCTCCCTCCATCTCCACTTGCTCAGGGGTCAAGCGGGTCGCCTGGAGGGGCGGAGGAGCTTATCGCACGCGATCGCACACATGTTCGGTGTGTTGGGTGTTGGGGTGGGTGGGGGGCGCGTTAGGGTGCGGTGGTGTCCGTTGCTCGCGCTGAGCGCTTGGTGAATTTGGTGCTTTGCCTGCTTTCCACGCGGCAGTACCTGAGTGCGGAGCGGATTCGGGGGATCGTGCCGGGGTACGGGGACGCGCCCACCGATGAGGCGTTCTTCCGGACCTTCGAGCGGGACAAGACCGAGTTGCGGGAGCTGGGGATCCCGCTCGAGGTCGGGCGGAACTCGATGTTCGACACCGTCGACGGGTACCGGATCGCGCGGCGGGACTACGAGCTCGGGGACATCGATCTTGAGCCCGATGAGGCCGCGGCCGTCGCGTTGGCGGTGCGGTTGTGGGACTCGCCCGAGTTGACGGGGGCGGCGCACGGGGCCTTGTTGAAGCTGCGGGCTGCGGGCGTGGACGTGCACCAGGCGGCGCACGCGATCGTGGAGCCGAAGGTGCGGACGTCGGACGCCGCGTTCGGGCCGTTGCTCGCCGCTGTGGGGGCTGGGCAGGCTGTGCAGTTCGACTACCGGCGGCCCAGTGGCGCTGACGTGCAGACGCGCACCCTGGAGCCGTGGGGCGTCGTGTCGTGGCGGGGGCGGTGGTACGTCGTCGGCGCGGATCGGGATCGGAACGCGCCGCGGTGCTTCCGGTTGTCGCGGATCGTGGGGGACGTGCGGAAGGTCGGGAAGGCGGGGCAGGTGCGGCGGCCCGAGGGCGTCGACCTGATGGCGTTCGTGGCCTCCTTCGACACCGAGCAGCGGCCCGCGCAGCCCGTCCGGCTGTGGGTGGCCGAGGGGCGGGCGGCGGGGGTGCGCAGGCGCGCGACCGTCATCGACAAGCAGGAGATCGACGGGACACCGGGGGACGTGGTGGAACTGGACCTGGCCTACCCGGACTCGGCGGCCAAGTGGCTGGCCGGGTACGGGCCGGACGTCGTCGTGCTCGCGCCCGACGTGCTGCGCAAGGCCGTGCGGGAGCGGCTGCTGGGCGTCGCCGAGGAGGCCCGGTGACCGCCGCCCAGGACCGGTTGCCCCGGCTGCTGGCGCTCGTCCCCTACCTGATCGCCCGACCCGGCATCCGGATCGACGAGGCCGCCGCCGACTTCGACGTCACCGCGAAGCAGCTGCGCAAGGACCTCGAGCTGCTCTGGATGTGCGGGCTCCCCGGCTACGGCCCCGGCGACCTGATCGACATCTCCTTCGACGAGGACACCGTCACCGTCACCTTCGACGCCGGGATGCGCAGGCCGCTGCGGCTCACCGGCGCCGAGGCGACCGCGCTGCTCGTGGCCCTGCGCGCCCTGGTCGACACCCCCGGCGTGGCCGACGCGGACGCGATCCGGCGGGCGCTGGCGAAGATCGAGGCCGCGGCGGGGCAGGCCGAGCCCGCCGGGGTCGCGGTCGGGCTGGGCGTGCGCGAGGGCGCGGCGACCGCGGAGGTGCGGGAGACCGTGCAGTCCGCGCTGGTCGGCAAGCGCGCCCTCCGGATGTCGTACTACACCGCCTCGAAGGACGAGGTGACCCAGCGGGTCGTCGACCCGATGCGGGTGATGATCGTCGAGGGCCGCGGCTACCTGGAGGCCTGGTGCCGCCGCGCCGAGGCCGTGCGGCTGTTCCGGCTCGACCGCATCGACGACGTCACCGTGCTCGACGAGCCGTCCGCGCCGCCGCCGCACGCGCGGCCGACAGACCTCACCGCCGGGTTCTTCCAGCCCGAGCCCAACCAGCGCGCCGCGCGCCTGGTCCTGGAGCCGGACGCGCGCTGGGTGTCGGAGTACTACCCGGTCGACGAGGTGGAGGAGCTGCCCGGCGCCCGCCAGCGGGTGGTCATGCGCTACGCCGACGAGTCCTGGATGACCAGGCTGCTGCTCGGCCTCGGCGGCGACGTCCGGGTCGAGGAGCCGTCGTCGCTGGCCGACGCCCTGCGGGCCCGCGCCGCCGAAGCGGTGCGGCGGATCGATTCGCTGGGCTGACGTCCCGGGTTGGTTTCCTGGTCACCCGGGCCCGGGTAGAGTCTGCGCGTGCCGTACCTGCTCAGCGCCATGATCGTGGCCGCCGTGCTCATCCTGGCCTTCGGCCTGGTCAGCGCGCTCCGCCGGGCAGGTCGGCTGCGGGCCGCCGTGGGCGCGGCCCGGGCGGGTCTGGCCGACCGGTCGGGCTTGGTGCGAGCCAGGGCTGCGGCGCTGCGCGTGGCGATCGACGAGAAGAAGCGATCGCGCGAGCGCGTAGAATCGGTGCAGCGGGGCGAGACAGGAGGACGGCCGTGAACCTTGGACCGTGGGAGATCCTGATCATCGCGGTGGTGATCATCTTGCTCTTCGGGGCCAGGAAGATGCCGCAGATGGCCAGGTCGCTCGGCCAGTCCATGCGCATCCTGAAGGCCGAGACCAAGGGCATGCGCAAGGACGAGGACGCCGACGCCCCCGCCGCGCAGCCCGAGGCGGCGACCCCGCCGCAGCAGCTCGCCCCCGCGAAGCCCGCGCAGCCGGAGAAGACCCCGAGCAGCTCCAGGCCGAGATCGATGAGCTGAAGCGCAAGGTCGACCAGCAGCAGAAGAACGCCAGCTGAGCGGACGGCCAACGGTGGAGCGAGTCCCGCGCCGCCGGTCCGAGCGCCGCGAGCAGAAGCGGCTGCGCAGCCGCAGGCACAACCCCGACGGCACCATGTCGTTGCGGGAGCACCTGTACGAGTTGCGGCACCGGCTCGGACTGGCCGTCCTGTTCGTCCTCGTCGGCGCCGTCTTCGGCTTCATCTGGTTCTTGACGCCGATCGGGCCGGTCCCGTCGCTGGGCGACATCATCCTCAAGCCGTACTGCGCGCTGCCGACCGACATCCGGTTCGAGCCGAAACCCGGCGAGTGCCAGCTGTTCCAGACGAAGCCCTTCGAGGCGTTCATGGTGCAGTTCAAGGTCGGCATCGCCGTGGGCATGGTCGTGATGGCCCCCGCCTGGCTCTACCAGGTGTGGGCGTTCATCACCCCGGGCCTCTACGCGCGCGAGCGCAGGCTGGCGCTGTCGTTCGTGCTCATCGGGTCCGTGCTGTTCCTCTGCGGCGCGTGGCTGGCGTTCTTCGTCATCCCGCAGGGCCTCGAAGTGCTGATGAGCTTCGGCGGCGGCATCTTCATCACCGCGCTGAACGCGGCGGACTACATCTCGTTCGTCCTGGTCATGCTGCTGATCTTCGGCGTGAGCTTCCTGCTGCCGCTGCTGATCACCATGCTGAACCGGGTCGGCGTGCTGCCCTACGACAACCTCCGGCGCTGGCGCCGCTACATCATCTTCGGCCTGTTCGTCTTCGCCGCGTTCGCCACGCCCGGCACCGACCCGGTGTCGATGGTCGTGCTGTCGGTGGCCATGACGATCCTATTCGAGATCGCGGTGCAGATCGCCAGGGTGCACGACAAGCGCAAGGCCAAGCGCGAGGCGATCGAGGACGCGCAGAACGCGACCGACGTCGACACCCCGTCGCAGCTCGACCTCTCGGTGAAGCCGGTCGAGCCCGCCCGGGACCTCGACGACGTCACTTGAGTCCCACCCGCCGGTCTGGTCTAGTTACCGTCCGGTAGAGGGAGGGTTCATGCGGGTGGCGTTGGCGGTGCACCCGGCGTCCGGGCACGGCGCCGCGGGTCGGGTGACCGACGCGGTCGCCGGGAAGCTGCGGGCCGTGGTGGACGACCTGGTGGTCGTCTCCGCGTCGACGGTCGAGGAGTCGCACGCCCTGATGCGCCGCGCCCGCGATGCCGGGCTCGACCTGGTCGTCGTGCTCGGCGGGGACGGGTCCGCGCACCAGGGCGTGCAGTTCTGCGCCGACCACGGCGTGCCGCTGGCCGTGCTCCCGCGGGCACCGGCAACGACCTCGTCCGCGCGCTCGGCGGGCCGACCGAGCCGCTGGCCGCCGCGGACGCCCTGGTCGCGGCCCTGTCGCGGGGTGCGACCCGCGAGCTGGACCTGGGCCGGGTCGACGGCGGGCCGTGGTTCGCGAGCGTGCTGTGCGCGGGGTTCGACTCCGCGGTCAACGAGCGGGTCAACCGGATGCGCTGGCCGCACGGCCGCCGCCGCTACGACCTGGCGATCGTCGCCGAGCTGGCCCGGCTGCGCCCGCGCGAGCTGGTCGCCGACACCGACGAGGGCCGGGTCGAGCTGGACGCCGTCCTGGTCGCAGTCGGCAACACCCAGTACTACGGCGGCGGCATCCCGGTCTGCCCCGACGCCGACCCCACCGACGGCCTGTTCGACGTCACCGTCGTGGGCGACGCCTCCCGCCTCGACCTGCTGCGCATCCTGCCCGGCCTGCGCACCGGCAGGCACACCGCGCACCCGCGGTCCGGACCCTGCGGGCGCGGAAGCTGACCCTGGGCGGGGCCAACGACTGGATCGCCTACGCCGACGGCGAGCGGATGGGTCCGCTGCCCGTCTCCGTCGAGTGCGTGCCCGGGGCGCTGTCCGTGGTTGGTTGAGGCGGACGTCGGTCGGGTGTGAAAGCCTTGACCCGTGTCCGCAGGTGCATCCCGATCTCCGGCCGAGGCGTACGCCGCATCCCGGCGCCGCGCCAGCCACCCCAAGCTCACCGACTTCACCGGGGAGCTGTCCTTCGACCTCGACCCGTTCCAGCACGAGGCGTGCGTGGCGCTGGAGGAGGGGCACGGCGTCCTCGTGTGCGCCCCGACCGGCGCGGGCAAGACGGTCGTCGGCGAGTTCGCGGTGCACCTGGCGCTCAGCGAGGGCCGCAAGTGCTTCTACACCACGCCGATCAAGGCGCTGTCCAACCAGAAGTTCGCCGACCTGACCGCCCGGTACGGGGCGAAGTCGGTCGGCCTGCTCACCGGTGACACCGCGGTCAACGGCAACGCGCCCATCGTCGTCATGACGACCGAGGTGCTGCGCAACATGCTCTACGCGGAGTCCTCCGCCATCGACGGCCTGGGGTACGTGGTCATGGACGAGGTGCACTACCTCGCCGACCGCTTCCGCGGCGCGGTCTGGGAGGAGGTGATCCTGCACCTGCCGGAGTGGGTGACCCTGGTCAGCCTGTCCGCGACGGTCAGCAACGCCGAGGAGTTCGGCGAGTGGCTGGTCGAGGTGCGGGGCGACACGGCGGTCGTCGTCGACGAGCACCGCCCGGTGCCGCTGTGGCAGCACATGATGGTCGGCAACCGCATGCTCGACCTGTTCGCCGACGGCGAGCCGGGCTCCGACGCGCGCCTCAACGGCCAGCTCCTGCGCCGCGTCGAGGAGGTCGGGCGGATGCACGCGCCGTGGCGCGGGCCCCGCCAGCGCGGCGGGAAGCCCGAGCGCGGCGGCCCGCGCAACCGGTTCAAGCCGCCCTCGCGCATCGACGTCATCGGCAGGCTCGACAGCGAGGGGCTGCTCCCGGCGATCGTGTTCGTGTTCAGCCGGGCGGGCTGCGAGGCCGCGGTGACGCAGTGCGTGCGGTCCGGGGTGCGGCTCAACTCCGAGGACGAGGTCGCCGAGGTGCGGCGCATCGTCGAGCGGCGGACCAAGGACCTGCCGGACGCCGACCTGGCCGTGCTCGGCTTCTGGGAGTGGCGGGAGGCGCTGGAGCGCGGCTTCGCGGGCCACCACGCGGGGCTGCTGCCCGCGTTCAAGGAGACCGTCGAGGAGCTGTTCGTCAACGGCCTGGTCAAGGCCGTGTTCGCGACCGAGACGCTGGCGCTGGGCATCAACATGCCCGCCCGCACGGTCGTGCTGGAGCGGCTGGTCAAGTACAACGGCGAGGCGCACGTCGACCTGACGCCGGGGAGTACACCCAGCTCACCGGCCGGGCCGGGCGGCGCGGCATCGACGTCGAGGGCCACGCGGTCGTGGTGTGGCAGCCCGGGGTGGACCCGAAGGCGGTCGGCGGGCTCGCGTCCACCCGCACCTACCCGCTGCGCTCGTCGTTCAAGCCCGGCTACAACATGGCGATCAACCTGGTCGACCGGCTCGGCGTGCAGTCGGCGCGGGAGATCCTGGAGCAGTCGTTCGCCCAGTTCCAGGCGGACCGGTCGGTGGTCGGGCTGGCCCGGCGGGTGGAGCGCAACAAGGAGGCGCTGGCCGGGTACGCCGAGTCGATGACCTGCCACCTCGGCGACTTCGCCGAGTACGCCGAGCTGCGGCGGCGGATCACCGAGCGGGAGAAGCTGCTGGCCAGGCAGAACACCGCCGCGCGCCGCGCGGAGACGGCGAAGTCGCTGGAGGCGCTGCGCAAGGGCGACGTCATCGCGGTGCCCGCGGGCAGGCGGTCCGGGCTGGCCATCGTGATCGACCCCGGGCTGGAGCCGATGGGGAGCCGCGGCCGCTGGTGGTCACCGAGGACCGGTGGGCCGGGCGGCTGTCGGTGGCGGACTTCCCGGCGCCGGTCGCCGCGCTGGGCCGGGTCCGGCTGCCCAAGCAGGTCGACATCCGGTCGCCGAAGTCGCGCCGGGACCTGGCGTCGTCGCTGCGCGCGACCGGCATCGAGGCGCCGGGCCGGGGCAAGCGGCGCGGCGGGGTCGACGAGGACTCGGAGCTCAACGCGCTGCGCCGGGCGCTGCGCGCGCACCCGTGCCACGGCTGCGACGACCGGGAGGCGCACGCCCGCTGGGGCGAGCGCTACCACCGGCTGCAGGCCGAGACCGACCAGGTGGCGCGCAAGGTCGCGGCCACGACGCACTCGCTGGCCCGCCAGTTCGACCGCATCCGGGCGCTGCTCGCCCAGCGCGGTTACCTCGCCAACGACCCCGAGCAGCCCGGCGAGCAGGTCGTCACCGAGCACGGCAAGCGGCTCGCGCGGCTCTACAGCGAGTCCGACCTGCTCGCCGCCGAGTGCCTGCGCAACGGCGTGTGGGACGGCCTCGACGCGCCCGAGCTGGCCGCGGTGGTCTCCGCGCTGGTGTACGAGGCGCGCCGGGACGGCCCGATGGAGGCGCGGGTGCCCGGCGGCGCGGTGACCGACGCGCTCACCGCGACCGCGCGGCTGTGGGCCGAGCTGGAGTCCGACGAGCGCCACCACCGCCTGGACCGCACCCGCGAGCCGGACGCCGGTTTCGCGTGGACGGTGTTCCGGTGGGCGCGCGGCGAGACGCTGGAGAAGGTGATCACGGCGGCGGAGTCCGCGGGCCAGGAGCTGTCGGCGGGCGACTTCGTGCGCTGGTGCAGGCAGGTGATCGACCTGCTCGACCAGATCCGCGACGTCGTCGGGACCGACCAGCCGGTCGGGGCCGCCGCGGCGGCGGCGGTGAAGGCGATCCGGCGGGGTGTGGTGGCCCTCGCATCGACCTGAGCGGGTCGCCCGGCGCGGGGAGCCGCGATTGTGGTTTGATCGCGCGCAGGTGGTGTCTGGGCGTTGCGTCCGGGCGGTTACGCGTGCGAGACCAGGCGGAGGCTATAGAGATGAGCAGCCCGTACGGGCCGTCCGGCGGACAGGACCCGCAGCAGCCTTGGGGGCAGCAGCCGTACGGGGGCGGCCAAGTCCCCGGCACGCCCTCGGGCGGGTTCCCGGCCCAGGGGTACCCGCAGCAGCAGCCGTACCCCGGCCAGCAGCAGCAGTACCCGGGCTACGGCCAGCAGCCCCAGCCGACGCAGCAGTACCCGGCGGGCGGCTACCAGCCTTACGGCGACCAGCAGCAACAGCAGCAGTACCCCGGCTACGGCCAGCAGCAGTACCCGGGCCAGGCGCCGCCGCAGCAGAAGAAGAAGTCCGGCGGCCTGATCTGGGTCATCGTGGCGATCCTGGTGCTCGCCGTCGGCGCGGTGCTGGTGCTCGGGTTCGTGACGCCCGGCTGGTTCACCAAGCGCGTGTTCGACCACAACGCGGTCCAGGACGGCGTCAAGCAGGTCCTGGTCAACGACTACCAGGCCGACGCCGCGAAGATCGAGTCGGTCACCTGCCCCGAGGGCGAGCAGGTCACCAAGGACCACCGGTTCACCTGCCAGGTGAAGTACGACGGCCAGGACTTCCAGGTCGACATCACGGTGCGCGACGAGTCCACGGGCCAGTACGAGGTCGCCAACCCGAACCTGCCGGGCTGACCTTGGTCGGGATCCGCCCGCTCGAGATCGGCGACGAGACCCGCGCCGCGCACAACCTGTTCCGCGCCTCGCTGCACCGCGCGCCCATGTCGGAAGACCAGTGGGAGTACAGCGGCAAGTCGTTCGAGCCCGGCCGCACGCTGGGCGCGTTCGACGGCGAGAAGCTGGTCGGCACCGCGCTGGCCTGGTCGTCCGACCTGGTCGTGCCCGGCGGCGCGGCGCTGCCCGCCGCGGCGGTGACCCGGGTCGGGGTGCGGGCGGACTTCCGGCGGCGGGGCGTGTTGACCGCGCTGATGCGCGAGCAGGTGGACGACTTCGCGCGGCGCGGCGAGGTGTTCGCCGCGCTGCACGCCAGCGAGCCGGTGATCTACGGCCGGTTCGGCTACGGCGTCGGCACCCGCTCCGCGCGGGTGTCGGCCGAGAACGCGCGGCTGCGGCCGGAGGTGCCGCGCGGCGGCTCGGTGCGGGTGATCGAGCCCGGGGAGGAGCTGCTGCCCGAGGTGTACAGGCGGGCGGGGCGCACCCGGGCAGGCTCGATCGCGCGGCCCGGCTACCTGTGGGCCAACTACGACCGGGCGTGGGGGATCAAGGAGAACATCGTCACCGCCGTGCACACCGGCGATGACGGCGACGACGGCTTCGTGACGTGGCGGCCGGGCGAGCCCCTGACTGGGGCGCGCCCGTCCCCGCGGACATCGAGGACTTCGTCGCGGCGACCCCGGCGGTCGCGTTCGCGCTGTGGGAGTTCGTGCTCGGCCTCGACCTGCTCGGGCGCGTCAAGGCGTGGCAGCGGCCGGTCGACGAGCCGCTGCAGGCGGCCGTGGTCGACGCGCGCACCGTCACCGTGCACGCGGTGGAGGACGACCTGTGGGTCCGCGTCGTCGACGTCCCGGCCGCGCTGGCCGCGCGGTCCTACCGCGACGGCGAGCCCGCGGTCGTCGAGGTGGTCGACGCGTTCCGGCCCGCGAACTCCGGGAACTACCGGATCACCCCGGACGGTGCGGAGCGCTGCGACGCGGAGGCGGGGGTGTCGCTCGACGTTGATGCGCTGGCCGCGCCGTACCTGGGCGCGTGGTCGTGGTCGGCGCTGGCCGCCGCGGGCCGGGTCCGGGTCGCCGACCCGGCGGCGCTCGCCGCGCTCGACGAGCTGTTCCGGGTCGACGCGGCGCCCTACACCGGGACGCCGTTCTAGCGGCCCAGCGCCTCGATCAGCCGGTCGACGGACGAGCCGAGGTCCCAGCGCTCCTGCAGGGCGCGCATCCGGTCGACGTCCACGTCGCCGGGGACCGGGTCGGGGCAGGTCGAGGTGATCAGGGCGTCCTGGTTGACGCGCACCACCAGCGGCGCCTTGGCGAGGTAGTCCTTGTCGTGCTCGAACGCCTCCCGCACGCGCAGCGGGACGTCCTTCGAGCCCGCGGCGGCGGCGTCGACGAGCGCCTGGAGCGAGCCGAACTTGGTGATCAGCCGGGCGGCGGTCTTCTCGCCTATGCCGGTGATGCCGGGCAGGCCGTCGGACGGGTCGCCGCGCAGCACCGCCATGTCCGCGTACGCCATGCCCTCCGGCGGCAGGCCGTACTTCTCGCCCAGCTCGACCGGGCCGATCACGGACTTCTTGCGCCAGCCCGCGCCGACGTAGACCACGCGCACCGGGGTCGGCTCGTCGCGGACGCACTGGAACAGGTCGCGGTCGCCGGTGATGATCTCGACCGGGTCGGTCTTCTCGCGGTGGGCGAGGGTGCCGATGACGTCGTCGGCCTCGTGGCCCTCGGACTCGGCCATGCAGATCCCGGCCGCCTCCAGCAGGTCCACGATGATCGGGACCTGCGGGGTGAGCGTGTCGGGGACCTCCTCGACGTTGTTCACCGGGTCCGCGACGCGCTGCGCCTTGTAGCTCGGGATGGCCGCGACCCGGAAGGCGGGCCGCCAGTCGGCGTCCATGCACGCGACCAGCCGGGAGGGCGCCCGCTCGGTGATGATCTGGGCGATCATCCCGGCGAACCCGCGGACCGCGTTGACCGGGATGCCGTCGGGGAGGTCATCGACTCCGGGACGGCGTAGTACGACCGGAAGTACAGGCTCGCCGAGTCCATCAGCACGAGGGGTCCGCTCACCCGGGTGACCTTGCCACACCGGGCCGACGAGGTCCACGTGACCGCGTGCCCTGCTGCGCCGGTGTCCGGGCGAGAAGTTTCTCGATATTGGTGGCGCATCCCCCGTAATGGGGAGGGCGGACGCGCGTCTCGATCACATGCGCAAGACCCAGCGCGCCGCGATCCCCGGCCCCCGCCCCACCCCGGCCAGCGAGGCGCGCCCCGATGTCCACGCGGCGATGGCGGCGCTCCCGGCTGCCCAGCGCGAGATCCTGCGGCTGCGCCTGGTCGACGGGCTGTCCGCGGCGGAGGTCGCCGAGCGGCTGTCGATGTCGTTGCCCGCGGTGCGGGTCGCGCAGCACCGCGCGTTGCAGGCGTTGCGCGCGAGGCTGGCGTCAGGGCGCTGATTCGCGGACCACGAGCGACGTCGGGATGACGACCGGGCCCTCCGGCGCGGGCTCGCCGTCGAGCAGGCGCAGCAGCAGCCGGGCCGCGGCTTCGCCCATCTCGTGCGAGGGCTGGCGGACGGTGGTGAGGGTCGGGGTGGTGTGGGCGGCGATGGCGATGTCGTCGAAGCCGACCACCGCGACGTCGTCGGGGACGCGCAGGCCCGCGGCGCGCAGGGCGTCGAGTGCGCCCGCGGCCATGAAGTCGTTGTGGGCGAACAGCCCGTCGAACGGCGTGCCCGCGGCGAGGAGTTCCTCGACGGCGGCGCGCCCGCCTTCCCGGGTGAAGTCGCCTTCCGCGGTCACTGGTTCCCCGGCGGAGCGGAAGCCCGCGGAGCGGTCCCGGGTGCAGCCGAACCCGGCCGGGCCGGTGATCTCGGCGAGGCGGGTGCGGCCCGCGGCGCGCAGGTGGGCCGCCGCGGCGGCGGCGCCCTCGGCGTTGCTCGTCGCCACGGACGGGAAGCCGGGGTTGTCGCCGCGGTCGTCGACCAGCACCACCGGCAGCCCGGAGCCGTGCAGGCCGGTGATGTAGTCCAGCGCGCCGGGCGGGGCGATCAGCAGCAGGCCGTCGAACGCCTTCGCGCTGACGTGGCGGGCGAACTGGGCCAGCGACTCCTCACCGCGGTTCATCGTGCTCAGCAGCAGACCGTAGCCGCGGGACTCCAGCACGTCGGACACGCCCTGCAGGACGTCGCCGACCCACGGCCAGGTCAGGCCCGGGACGAACATGCCGACGGTCTGCGCGCGGCCGCGGGCCAGGCCGACGGCGCGGGCGCTGGGCGTGTAGCCGGTGGCGGCCATGACCTCGCGGACCCGGATCGCGGTCGCGGGGTCGACGTCGTCCTTGTTGTTGAGGACGCGGGACACCGTGGTCTTGCTGACCCGCGCGCGCCGGGCGATCTCGGCGATGGTGACGGGCATCCCGCGCCCCTCGTCGCGCCGCGGGTGCGCAGACCCCGCGGAGTCCCTACGGTGTCAACGTGATCACTGGAGACCTGGCCGCCCTGGCATCAGCCTACGGCGTCGCGGTGGGCTACGAGGACGGCGCGGGCGAGTGGCACGACGTCGACGCCGAGGTCGTCGTCGCGGTCCTGGCCCAGCTCGGCGTCGCCCCGGGCGACCGGCCCGAGCCGCCGACGCGGGTGCCGACCGTCGTGCGGCAGGGCTCCGACGTCGACCTCGGGCGCGGTGAGCTGCTCCTGGAGGGCGGCGGCACGCGTCCCGTCGACGGCGTCCTCCCGCCCGACGCCCCGCTCGGCTGGCACGCGCTGCGCCGCGACGACGGCGAGACCCCGCTGGCGGTCACCCCGGCGTCGCTGGCCCGCGTGCGGCCGAGCTGGGGCTGGATGGTGCAGCTCTACGCCCTGCACTCCGCGGGGTCGTGGGGCATCGGCGACTACGCGGACCTGCGCGCGTTCACCGCGGGCGCCGCGGCGCAGGGCGCGGGCGCGCTGCTGGTCAGCCCGGTCGGCGCGATCACCCCGACCGAGCCGGTGGAGCGCTCGCCGTACTCGCCGTCGAGCAGGCGGTTCCACAACCCGCTGCTGCTGTCGGTCACCGCGACCGACGCGTTCGCCGCCGCCGACCCCGACACCCGCGCCGCGGTGCTCGCGCTGCGCCCAGACGCGGCGGGCGAGCTGATCGACTACCCGGCGGTGTGGCGGGCGAAGTCCGCGGCGCTGGCCCTGCTCGCCCCGCGCGAGGTCGCCGAACCCGAGCCCGCCCTGGCGGAGTTCGCGACCTTCTGCGCCCTCGCCGAACGCCACGGCGGCGACTGGCGCGAGTGGCCCGCCGAGCTGCGCAGGCCCGACTCGCCCGCGGTCGCGGCGGCGCGGCGGGAGCTGGCCGACCGGGTCGCCTTCCACACGTGGGTGCAGCGGCAGTGCGCCGCGCAGCTCGCGTCCGTCCACGCCGCCGCCCAGGGCATGTCCGTGGGGATCCTGCACGACCTGCCGGTCGGCGTGGACCCGGGCGGCGCGGACGCGTGGGCGCTGCAGGACGTGCTGGCCGCCGACGTGACCGTGGGCGCGCCCCCGGACGCGTTCAGCCCCAAGGGCCAGGACTGGGCGCTGCCCCCGTTCCGCCCGGACCGCTTGGCCGCCACGGGCTACGCCCCGTTCCGCGACGTCATCCGCTCCGTCCTCGCGCACGGCGACGGCATCCGCGTCGACCACGTCGCGGGGTTGTGGCGGCTGTGGTGGGTGCCGCCGGGGAGAGCCCCGACCGCGGCACGTACGTGCGCTACGACGGCGCGGCGATGCTCGGCGTCCTGGCCCTGGAGGCCGAGCGCGCGGGCGCGGTCGTGGTCGGCGAGGACCTCGGGACGGTCCCCGAGGAGGTGTCGGCGGAGCTGCGCGCCGCGGCGCCCTGGGCTGCGCGGTGGCGTGGTTCGAGCGCGGCGACGACGGCAAGCCGAAGCCGCCGGGGGAGTGGGCGGGCCGAGCGGTGGCGACACTGTCCACCCACGACTTGCCGACCGCCGCGGGTTTCCTGTCCGGCGAGCACGTGCGCGTCCGGGCAGGCCTCGGCCTGCTGGACGACCCGGACGCGGAGGCCGCGCGGGCCGCGGCGGAGCGGGACGAGCTGCTGGACCTGCTGACGGCGGAGGGCCTGCTGGAACCGGGCGGGGACCCCGTGCTCGCGCTGCACCGGCTGCTCGCCGCGACCCCGTGCGACTTGGTCCTGGCCGCCCCGACGGACGTCCTGCGCGACCCGCGCCAGCCCAACCTGCCGGGGACGGTGGACGAGTACCCGAACTGGCGCATCCGCCTCGGACCCACCGTCGACGACCTGCTCGCCGACCCGCGGGTCGCTGAGGTCGTGGCGCTGCTGCGGGAGTCGCGCGGGTAGCGCGCTCGCGCCGTCAGCCGGGCCGCGCGCGCCTGATCGCCGCGCGACTCCTGCTGGTAACCGGCCCTGTACATCCGTATGCCATGGCCCTATGCTCTCGAAATTGAGAGCGCTCCCAATACCCTGTCCCCCGCCGTCGACGGTGACGGCGCGGCACGTCGCTGTGCCGTGAGGCAAGGAGTTCGTGGATGGTTTCCAGTAGACCGCGCCGGGTGTGGCGGGTCGGGATCGCGGGAGCGGCCGCTCTGGTCGCCGGTTCGGTGGTGACGGCGCTGCCCGCGTTCGCCGAGCCCCCGTACGAGCGGATCGTCGGCGGGGAGTTCAACGGGCCGACACCCGACCCGTTCTGGAACGGGACCGGGACGACCGGTCGGGTCGTCAACGGGGAGTTCTGCACCGACGTGCCCGGCGGCACGGTGAACCCGTGGGACGCGCTCGTCGGGCAGAACGGCGTGCCGTTCGAGGCGGGGCAGTCCTACACGCTCACCTTCGACGCGCGCGCCACCCGGCCGCAGCCGGTCGCGGGCGGCGCGGGCGAGGGCGTCTCGCCGTACCGGGAGATCGCGCGCCGCACGTTCGACGTGACCACGGTGAAGCAGACCTTCACCTTCACCTTCACGTCCAATTTGGACTTCCCCGGGGCGGGCAGCGGCCAGGTGTCGTTCCACCTCGGCGGGCAGGCCGAGCCGAACACCGTGTGCCTGGACAACGTCTCGCTCGTCGGCGGGGTCATCCCGCCGGGCGGGGAGCCGGAGCCGGTGGACGCGGTGAAGGTCAACCAGGTGGCGTACGTGCCGACCTCGGTCAAGCGGGCCAGCGTCACCTCGACGTCGACCACCCCGCTGACCTGGACGCTGCGCAACGCCGCGGGCACGGCGGTCGCGTCCGGCCAGACCACGCCCAAGGGCAACGACGCGCTCGCGGGCGAGTCGGTGCACGTGATCGACTTCTCGTCGTACAGCACGCCCGGCACGGGCTACACGCTGGCGGTGGGCAGCGACGTCAGCAAGCCGTTCAGCATTGGCGTAACCGACATCCAGTCGCTGCGGAAGGCGTCGCTGGCGTACTTCTACCACAACCGCAGCGGTATCCCGATCGAGGCGCAGTACGTCGGCGCGACCTACGCGCGGCCCGCGGGCCACATCGGCGTGGCGCCCAACCAGGGCGACACCAGCGTGGCGTGCCGCCCGAACACCGGCTGCTCCTACAGCCTCGACGTCCGCGGCGGCTGGTACGACGCGGGCGACCACGGCAAGTACGTCGTCAACGGCGGCATCTCGGTGTGGCAGCTGCTCGACCTGTACGAGCGGACGGCCGCCTTCGGTGACGCGTCGGCGTTCGGCGACGGCAGCCTGGCCATCCCCGAGCGGGCCAACGGCGTGCCGGACCTGCTGGACGAGGCGCGCTGGGAGGTCGAGTTCCTGCTGCGCATGCAGGCCCCGCGGGCAGCCCGAACGCGGGCTGGGTGCACCACAAGATGCACGACGACGCGTGGACCGGCCTGCCGATGATGCCGCACCTCGACCCGAGGGCCCGCTACCTGGCCCCGCCGTCGACCGCCGCGACGCTGAACATGGCCGCGGTGGCCGCGCAGGCCGCGCGCATCTGGGAGGACATCGACCCGCAGTTCGCCGCGAAGGCGCTGGCGGCGGCCCGGACGGCGTACGCGACGGCCAAGGGCAACCCGGTCAAGATCGCCGACCCGAACGACGGCACCGGCGGCGGCTCGTACAGCGACCCCACCGTGTCCGACGAGTTCTACTGGGCCGCGGCGGAGCTGTACGCCACCACCGGCGAGGCGGGCTACCGCTCCGACGTGATGGCCTCGACGCACTACAAGGGCGCGAGCATCACCACGCGCGGGTTCGACTGGGGCTCGACGGCCCCGCTCGGCGACATCACCCTCACCGTGGTGCCCAACGGCCTGCCCGCCGCCGACCTCGGCGCCATCAAGGCCAAGATCACCGCGACCGCCGACGCGCACCTGACCCAGATGGCGGGCATGGGCTACCCGGCGCCGTACACCGAGGGCAACGGCGAGTACGTGTGGGGCTCCAACGGCCTCATCGCGAACAACGGCGTGATCCTGGCGCTGGCCCACGACCTCACCGACGCCGCCAAGTACCGCGACGGCGTGTTCGAGACCCTGGGCTACCTGCTGGGCCGCAACCCGGTCGACTACTCCTACGTCACCGGCTACGGCGAGCACCCCGTGCGCAACGTGCACCACCGGCACTGGGCCAACCAGCTCGACGCGTCCACGCCGACCGCCCCGCCGGGCGCGCTGTCCGGCGGCCCGAACAGCGGTCTGCAGGACCCGATCGCGGCCCGCCTGCTCGAGGGCTGCGCCCCGCAGAAGTGCTTCGTGGACCACATCGAGGCGTACTCGCTGAACGAGGTCACGGTCAACTGGAACTCCGCGTTCGCCTGGCTCGCCGGGTGGTCGGCGGAGAAGGCCGAGGGCGACCCGCCCGCCGAGGACACCCCGCCGACCGCTCCCGGCCAGCCGGTCGCGTCGGCCGTCACCGGCACCAGCGCCACCCTCACCTGGCCGGCGTCGACCGACGACAAGGGCGTGGCGGGCTACGAGGTGTTGCGCATCCAGGGCGACGCGATCGCGGTCGTCGCCACGGTCCCGGGCACCACGGCGAACCTGACCGGCCTGACCCCGAACACCGAGTACACGTACGCGGTGCGGGCCAAGGACACCGCGGGCCAGTCCTCGCCGCTGTCCCCGCGCGTGGTGGTCAAGACCTCCGCCCCGCCCGGCGGCTGCAAGGTCGTCTACACCGCGAACACCTGGCCCGGCGGCTTCACCGCGTCCCTGACGCTGACCAACACGGGCACGACGGCGTGGTCGTCCTGGACCCTCGGGTTCGCCTTCCCGGGCGACCAGAAGATCACCCAGGGCTGGTCGGCGACGTGGACCCAGACCGGGAAGAACGTCACCGCGAAGAACCTGTCGTGGAACGGCGCGGTCCGCCCGGGCCAGTCCATCAGCATCGGGTTCAACGGCTCCCACCCGGGCGCCAACCCCAACCCGACGGCGTTCACGGTGAACGGCGCGAACTGCGGATAGTCCCTTCCGCACCAGCGGCCGCCGGTGGTGAACCCACCGGCGGCCGCCGCGCGTCCTCAGTCGGTGCGCAGCCGGGAGTGCAGGTGCATGTCGTGCCAGCCGTCGGCGTGCAGGCCCGCGCCGCGGAGGGTGCCCTCGGGGGTGAAGCCCGCCTTGGTGGCGACGCGGCAGGAGGCGGTGTTGGCGGTGGAGTGGTCGAGGTACAGGCGGTGCAGCTTGAGGTCGTCGAACACCCAGGCGGTCAGGGCGCGCGCCGCGCGGGGGCGACGGACGCGCCGCGGGCGTCCGGGACGACCCAGTAGGACACGCGGGCGGAGCCCTCCACCAGGTCGACCGTGCGCAGGCCGACCTGGCCGACGACGCGGTCGCCCTCGGCGACGGCCCAGCTCGCGTCGGTCTCGGCGCGCCAGCGCAGGGGCCAGGTCTCGACCCAGGCGGCGGCCTCGTCGGCGGAGTCGATGCGCCGGACGTGCCAGCGCTGGATGTCGGGGCAGGCGAACGCCGCGCGGACGGCGTCGGCGTCCGCGGGGTCCAGGGCGCAGCAGCAGCCCGTCGTCGACGGGCAGGGTGGGCTGGCTGCGGTCGCGCAGCGCCCCTCGGGCAGGGCGGGTCCGGTCAGCACGGGCACGGGGTCATCCTCGCACCACGTGGACGGTCGTCGCCGCGGTGCGGCCCCGCAGGGTGACGGTCTCGTGCGGCTGCCAGTGGGCCTGCTCCTCCGGCGATGCCGAGGCCACCGCGTCGGCGGAGGCGGCGAGGGTGCCGGGGACGGACTTGGCCAGCTCGGTCAGGCGGGCCGCCTCGTTGACCGGGTCGCCGATGACGGTGTACTCGAAGCGGCGGGCGGCGCCGATGTTGCCCGCGACGGCCTGCCCGGCGGCGACGCCGATGCCCGGGGGCACTCGGGCACCTCGTCGGGCAGCCGGGCGGCGATGGCGCGGGCGGTGGCCAGGGCGCGGCCGGGGGCGTCCGGGAGGTCCGACGGCGCGCCGAACACGGCCATGGCGGCGTCGCCGATGAACTTGTTGATGAACCCGCCGCGCGCGTCGACCTCGTCGACGATGACGGCGAAGAAGCGGTTGAGCAGGGTGACGACCTCGGTCGGCGGGCGGGTCGCGGCGAGCGTGGTGGAGCCGACGATGTCGACGAACACCACCGCGACCGGCCGGACCTCGCCGCCCAGGTGGTCCGCGCCGCCCGCCACCGCGACCTCGGCGACCTCGTGGCCGACGTGCCTGCCGAACAGGTCCCGGATGCGCTCGCGCTCGCGCAGCCCGGCCACCATCCGGTTGAACCCGGCCTGGAGCATGCCCAGCTCGGTGCCGTCGTAGACCGGGATCTCGGCGGCCAGGTCGCCGCGCTGCACCCGGTCCATGCCGACGCGCACCGACTCGATCGGGGCGACGGTGTTGCGGGCGCTGAACACCATCACGAGCAGGCCGATGACGAGCGCGATCGCGCCCAGCACGAGCACGGTCACCGCCAACTGCCCGGTCGAGTAGTCGCGCAGCAGCGCGAAGATCGCGACCACGACCAGGCCCGCGACCGGGACGCCGGTGCCCAGCGCCCAGGACAGCAGCGTCCGCACCAGCACGCCCGCCCCGGCGACCTGGTCGGGGGCGTTCCCGGACAGGGCGCGCGCCGAGACCGGGCGCAGGGCGAACTCGCTGAGCAGGTAGGCGTTGGCGCACACCACGATCCCGGCGAAGCTGACCGTGAACCCGACCGTGTACACCTGATCGGGTTGCAGGACCAGGACGAGCCCGGTGAACAGCACGGTCGCCAAGCCCCACAACGACATCTGCATGAGCGTCAGGTTCAGCGGCACGCGCAGGGCCGCGCGGCGGGCGGCGTCGTCGTTGCCCGGGTCGTCGTCCTCGGCGCCGTCGAGCGCGTACCGCAGGTCGCGCAGCGCCCATCGGGTGCCCCACACCGCGCCCACGACGATGGCGCCCACCACGTACACCGGGACCGCGATGACCATGACCAGCACGGTCTGAGCGTCCGGCGGGGGACCCGGAATCACCACTGTGGACAGCACCGCGACCACGGCGGCGCCGATCAGGTTGGCCACGACCAGGGACACGGTCAGCAGGGCCTGGACCCGCCTGCGCAGGGCGGGCCGGTCCTCGCCCGCGGGCCGAGCAGCCGCGAGCCGAACGGCCGCCGGGAGGGGTCTGCGCTCACCCCGGCAATGTACTGGCGGGTAGTCGCGCGTGCGCGCGCGGTCGCGGGAATTGTCACCGGGGCGCGGAAACCGCGGGCGCGGCCGTGCGGCCGTGACCAAATCACCCCGGCCCCGTTCGCGGCTCACGACTTCTTGATCAAAACCCGCGAGAACCGTTCTGCCGCCAAGGAAAAACGTAACATGGGACTTGTTCGGATCTGGGTTCCGACGCTATCCCGGGGTGGAACCGTGCTGGACTTCGCGGCGCGGCCGGACACCGGACCGGTCGTCCGGCTCGCCGTCGCCGACCTGCTCACCTCCCGCTCGCCGCGCGCGGCGGGCGAGGACCCCGAGCACGTGCGGCGACTGGCCGACAGCCTGGCCGACCTGCCGCCGATCGTCGTCCACCGCGCCACCCTGCGCGTGGTCGACGGCCGCCACCGGCTCCGCGCGGCGATCCTGCGCGGCGAGGACGAGATCGCGGCCCGCCTCTTCGACGGCGACGAGACCGACGCGTTCCTGTTCTCCGTGCGCGCCAACACCACGCACGGCCTCCCGCTGTCCACAGCGGACCGCAAAGCCGCGGCAGCGCGGATCGTCGCCGACCGGCCGCAGTGGTCGGACCGGCTGGTCGCGTCCGTGGTCGGGCTGGCCCCGGCCACCGTCGCCGAGGTCCGCAGGCGCCAGGCCGGGCCGCAACCCCTGGCCAGGGTGGGCCGCGACGGCCGGGTCCGGCCGGTCGACCCGGCCGCCCGCCGCCGCGCCGCCCGCGACCTCATGCTCGCCCAGCCCCAGCTCTCCCTGCGCCAGGTCGCGCACCGGGCGGGCATCTCCCCGGAGACCGCCCGCGCCGTGCGCGCCACGCTCGCGGTGTCCGACTCCGGGCCCGCCCCCGCCTCCGCCCCCGTGCCGCCCGCCGACGACGCCGCCGCGCTGGTGCACGCCCTGCGCTCGGACCCGAGCCTGCGGTTCTCGGAGACCGGCCGCACCCTGCTGCGCCTGCTCGACGCGGGCGCGATGAGCACCGAGCGGTGGGCGGCCATCGGCGCGACCGTGCCCCCGCACTGCCGCGACGCGATCGCCAGGGCCGCCATGGAGGCCAGCCGCGGCTGGCGCCAGTTCGCCGAACGGCTCGCCCGCGAAACCTAAGGAGACGACCGATGGCAGGCATCCCCGCGATCGGGTCCTACCCGATGCCGGTGCGGGAGGACCTCCCGGGCAACGTCGCGCCGTGGGAGATCGACCCCGCCCGCGCCGTGCTCCTCGTCCACGACATGCAGCGCTTCTTCCTCCGACCCTTCCCCGACGACGTCCGCGGCCCGCTGGTCGCGAACACCGCCGCGGTCAGCGAGCGCTGCCGCGCGGCGGGCGTCCCGATCGCCTACACCGCCCAGCCCGGCGGCATGACCCCGGCCGAACGGGGCCTGCTCAAGGACTTCTGGGGACCGGGCATGAAGGTCGACCCGGCCGACCGCGCCGTGGTCGAGCCGCTGGCCCCGCGCCCGGGCGACTGGCTGTTCACCAAGTGGCGCTACAGCGCCTTCTTCCGCTCCGACCTGCTGGGCCGCATGCGCAGGCACGGCCGCGACCAGGTCGTCGTCTGCGGCGTCTACGCGCACGTGGGCGTGCTGATGAGCGCGGTGGAGGCGTTCACCAACGACATCGAGGCGTTCCTGGTGGCCGACGCGGTGGCCGACTTCTCCGCCGAGCACCACCGCATGGCCGTCGAGTACGCCGCGCAGCGCTGCGCCGTGGTCGTCACCGCGGACGAGGTGCTGACGTGAACGACCTGCTGGAGCGGGTGCTGGCGCCCGACCCGCCGCCGTTCGCGCTGCTGCACCGCGGCTCCGGCCGGCTCGACGTGCTGGTCGGCGCGGTCACCGAGGTCGAGCGGCTGGCCGACGTCGAGCTGACCGACCGCGCCGGGCACGACGTGCTGCTGCTCGTGCCCTACCGCCAGGTCGCCGAGCGCGGGTTCGCCGCGGTCGACGACGGCGCGCCGCTGCTCGCGCTGCGCGTCCACGACCAGGACGACCTCGCGCTACCCGAGGCGCTCGAGCGGCTGCCCGCCGGGCGGATCGCGCTGCGCGGCGGCGACTTCGACCCCGACGACGCGGGTTACGCCGAGACCGTGCGCCGGGTGGTCGACGACGAGATCGGCCGCGGCACGGGCGCGAACTTCGTCATCCGCCGCACCTACCGGGCCGCGATCGAGGACTACGCGCCCGCCGCGGCGCTGGCCTTCTTCCGCAGGCTGTGTCAGCAGGAGTCCGGCGCGCACTGGACCTTCCTCGTGCACACCGGCCGGACCGCGTTCGTCGGCGCGTCCCCCGAGCGGCAGGTCAGCCTGCGCGGCGGGCTCGCGGTGATGAACCCGATCAGCGGCACCTACCGGTACCCGCCGACCGGGCCGACCCTGGCGGGCGCGCTGGCGTTCCTCGACGACGGCAAGGAGAGCGACGAGCTGTTCATGGTCGTCGACGAGGAGCTGAAGATGATGGCCCGGCTGTGCCCCGAGCACGTCCGGGTCGTCGGGCCGCGGCTCAAGCGGATGGCCCGGCTCGCGCACACCGAGTACCACATCGAGGGCCGCACCGACCGCGACGTCCGCGAGGTCCTCGCCGAGACGATGTTCGCCCCGACGGTCACCGGCAGCCCCGTGGAGAGCGCCTGCCGGGTGATCAGCCGGTACGAGCCCGACGGCCGCGGCTACTACAGCGGCGTCGCCGCGCTGGTCGGCCGCGACGCCGACGGCCCGACCCTCGACTCGGCCATCCTCATCCGCACCGCCGAGATCGACCCCGGCGGCGGCGTGCGCATCGGCGTCGGCGCGACCCTGGTCCGGCACTCCGACCCGGCGTCGGAGGCGGCCGAGACCCGGGCCAAGGTCGCGGGCCTGCTCGGCGCGCTCGACGACACCGCGGCCTGGCACGACCACCCCGACGTCGGCGCGGCGCTGGCCCGCCGCAACGACGGCCTGGCCGGGTTCTGGCTGACCGGCGCCCGCCCGGCCACCCGGTTCGCGGGCCTGCGGGTGCTGGTGGTCGACGCGGAGGACACCTTCACCGCGATGATCGCCCACCAGCTCCGCGCGCTGGGCCTGGTGGTGACCGTGCGCCGGTTCGACGAGGAGCACCGCTGGGACGCCCACGACCTGGTCGTCCTCGGCCCCGGCCCGGGCGACCCTACCGACCGGTCGGACCCGAGGATCGCGCACCTGCGGACCGCGGCGGCCGGGCTGCTGGACCGGCGCAGGCCGTTCCTCGCGGTCTGCCTGAGCCACCAGGTGCTCAGCGCCGAGCTGGGGCTGCCCGTCCGGCGCTGCGCCACCGCGGCGCAGGGCACGCGGCGGGAGATCGACCTGTTCGGCGCGCGCGAGACGGTCGGCTTCTACAACTCGTTCGCCGCCCGCAGCGGCCGGGACGTCCTGGTCCACCCCGCCACGGGCGGGTGGAGATCAGCCGGGACGCCGACACCGGCGTCGTGCACGCCCTGCGCGGCGGCTGGTTCTCCTCGATGCAGTTCCACGCCGAGTCGGTGCTGACCGCCGACGGTCCGCGCATCCTCGCCAGCCGGATCGGCGAGGTGCTGCCCGCCGGGGCGGCCGACGCGGCGTGAGGTGTCCTGCGGCACGCCGGGCGGCTGCACTACGCTGCCCGACGTGCCCAGCTCAGACCACCGCGACCGGCCGACGCGCCCCTTGATCGGGTTCGGCCCGATCGACCTGTTCTGCCTGTTCGCGGTGGTGCCGCTGCTGATCGCGGCGGGCATCCTGATCATCGAGGACGTCCCGTCGATCGGGATCGTGTTCATCGTGCTGGCCGCGCTGGTGCTGGCGTTCGACTCGTGGGTGCACCGGCCGGACCCCGGTAGCCTGGGGTTCGTGACCGAGCGCAAGCCCGCGGACGTCGACTTCGAGTCCTGGGTCGAGTCGCAGATCCGGGCCGCGCAGGAGCGCGGCGACTTCGAGGACCTGCCCGGCGCGGGCAAGCCGCTGCACCACGTCCGCGACGACGACGAGCTGTGGTGGTTCAAGCAGTTCGTCAAGCGCGAGGAGCTGGACACCGCGGCCCTGCTGCCGGAGGGCCTGCGGCTGCGCAAGGAGATCGAGCTGCTGCCCGCCGAGGCGGCGGCGCTGCCCACCGAGGAGCGGGTCCGCGCCCGCGTCGACGAGCTGAACGAGCGCGTCGACCACTGCCTGCGCACGCACACCGGCCCCACCGTCCTGGTCCGGTTCGTCGACCCCGACGCGGTCGTCGAGCGGTGGCGGGTCGACCGCGCGGCGCTGCTCGCCCGCCTCGCCGAGGCCCGCGCCGCCGCTGCCGCCGCCGAGCCCGAGCCGCCCGCCCGGCGACGCTGGTGGCGCCGCCGCTGACCCCGGTACGGTCGCGGGCGGGCCGACAGCGGGGAGGGACTGCCATGGAGCACGTCGACGTGCTGATCGTCGGTGCCGGGCTCTCCGGCATCGGCGCGGCGTGCCAGCTCCGCCGCCGCGTCCCCGGGGTGACGCTGGCGGTGCTGGAGGCGCGCGGCGCGATCGGCGGCACCTGGGACCTGTTCCGCTACCCGGGCATCCGCTCGGACTCGGACATGTTCACCCTCGGCTACTCCTTCCGCCCGTGGCGGGGGCTGCCGTGCTCGCCGACGGCCCCTCGATCCGCGAGTACATCCGGGAGACCGCCCGCGAGCACGGCGTCGACGACCTCGTCCGCTACCACCACAAGGTCGTCGCGGCGGCCTGGGACAGCGCGACGGCGCGCTGGACCGTCACCGTCGAACGCGAGGGCGGCACCGTCGAGCTGACGTGCGGCTTCCTGTTCAGCTGCACCGGCTACTACCGCTACGACGCGGGCCACACCCCCGACTTCCCCGGCCGGGACCGGTTCGCCGGGCCGGTCGTGCACCCGCAGCACTGGCCCGACGACCTCGACTGGTCGGGCAAGCGGGTCGCGGTGATCGGCAGCGGCGCGACCGCCGTCACGCTGGTGCCCGCGCTCGCCGAGCGCGCCGAGCACGTGACCATGGTGCAGCGCTCACCCAGCTACGTCGTGTCCCTCGGCTCCCGCGACCCCATCGCCGACCTGCTGCGCAAGTGGCTGCCCGACCGGATCGCGCACCCCGCGGTGCGGTGGAAGAACGCCTTGGCGGGCAACCTGCTGTACGTCATCAGCAAGCGCAGGCCCGACGTCATCCGCGGGCTCATCCGCTGGGACGCCAAGCGCAAGCTCCCCGACGGCTACCCGGTCGACACCCACTTCGCGCCCCGCTACGACCCGTGGGACCAGCGCATGTGCTTCGTCCCCGACGCCGACCTGTTCCGCGCCATCCAGCGGGGCGCGGCGTCGGTGGTGACCGACGCCGTCACCGGGTTCACCGAGACCGGCCTCGCCCTGGAGTCCGGCGCGCGCGTCGACGCCGACGTCGTCGTGACCGCCACCGGCCTGTCCGTCCTCGCCTTCGGCGGGATCGAGCTGACCGTCGACGGCGCCGGGGTCGACTTCGCGAAGACGGTGGCGTACAAGGGGATGATGCTCAGCGGGGTCCCCAACCTCGCCGTCACCATCGGGTACACGAACGCGTCGTGGACCCTCAAGTGCGATCTCGTCGCCGAGTACGTGTGCCGCGTCCTGCGGCACATGCGCTCGCGCGGGCTGCGGCAGGTGGTGCCGCTCGCGCCGGACCCGGCCGAGCCGACCGAGCCGTTCATCGACCTCAAGTCCGGCTACGTGCTCCGCGCGCTGGACCGGCTGCCCCGCCAGGGCCGGACGAGGCCGTGGCGGCTGCACCAGAACTACCCGAAGGACGTCGTCATGCTCCGCCACGGCCCCGTCGACGACGGCGTGCGATTCGGCTAGTCAGGACGCCACCGCTCCCGCGTGGCCCGAGGGGCGGATGTTCTGGTTGAGGTGGAAGACGTTCTCCGGGTCGTAGGCGTCCTTCACCGCGGTCAGCCGCGCCAGCTTCGCCGCCGGGTACGCCCGGCGCACGCCCGCCGCGCCCTCGTCGGCCAGCGCGTTGACGTACACGCCCGCGGCGTGCGGGCCAAGCGGGCCGCGGTCCGGCGGGCGGCGGCCATCCGGTCGGCGTCCTCGGCCGGGTCGGTCCACGACATGCCCGCGCCGTACTCGAACTCGGTGCCGCGGAAGCTGAACGCCGCGTCCTCGTCGGGCACGTCGGCGATCGCGCCGCCGTACGCCTGCAGGCCCACGTTGGGGCGCAGGTCGCCGTCGACGGCCAGGAACGCGTCGATCGCGGCGTCGGTCAGCTCGGGCAGGTAGTGGCCCGCCGAGTACCGCCGCACGTCGTGGCGCTGCACGGAATCGTCCCGGGTCTGGAGTTCCACATAGGACAGCTCGGTCACCGTCGACGAGCGGGCCGCGCCGAGGTCGGCCATCGCGGGCAGCAGCAGCTTGCCGCGCTCCGGGTCGCCCACCCAGACGAACCCGAGGGTCAGGGAGTCGCCGTTCTTGAACGACGCGTCGAAGGTCGCCTCGCGCGGGGCGAGGCGGCTCAGGTCGCGCCAGCGGCGCATCACGTCGGCCGACGGGTCGAAGGTGAACTCGGCGGCCAGCGCGCGGGTGCCGACCGGGTGCAGGCGGAACTCGAACTCGGTCACCACGCCGAAGTTGCCGCCGCCGCCGCGCAGCGCCCAGAACAGGTCCGGGTGCTCGTCGCGGCGGGCCACCACGACCTCCCCGTCGGCCGTCACCACCCGGTACGACTCGACGTTGTCGCAGGCCAGCCCGTGCTGCCGGGCCAGCCAGCCCATGCCGCCGCCCAGGGTCAGCCCGCCGACCCCGGTGTGCGAGACGTTGCCCGCGGTGGTCGCCAGCCCGTGCGCCTGCGAGGCGATGTCGAGCGCGCCGAGCAGCGCGCCGCCGCCGACCCACGCCCTGCGGCGCTCGGGGTCGACGCGAACGCCCGCGAGGCCGCCGAGGTCGAGCATCAGGCCGTCCTCCGGGACGGCGAAGCCCGCGGCGTTGTGCCCGCCGCAGCGGACGCCGATCTCCAGGTCGAGGTCGCGGGCCAGCCGCACCGCGGCGACCACGTCGGCCTCGCTCGAGCACCGGGCGATCACCCGGGGCCTGCGGTCGACCATGCCGTTCCACACCCGGCGGGCCGCTTCGTAACCCGGGTGGTCGGGGTGCATCAGGAGCAACGTCATGCCTTGAGCATGACGCGGATCGGTCCCCTCGGTATGGTCCATTCCGATGGCCGAAAACAGGACCAATCCGGGGCTCGCCGAGGACCTGTTCCTCGACGTGCGCCGCGGCGCGGGCCCGATGCACCGGCAGATCGAGGCGGCGCTGCGGGCCGGGGTGCGGTCCGGTCGGCTGGCCCCGGGGACCTCGCTGCCGTCCAGCCGCACCCTCGCCGCCGACCTCGGCGTGTCCCGCGGCGTGGTCGTCGAGGCCTACCAGCAGCTCGTCGCCGAGGGCTACCTGACCAGCCGCACCGGCGGCTACACCCAGGTCGCGACCACGACCGCCGCCGCGCCCGCGCCGCAGGCGGTCGCGCGGGACCCGCTGCCCTACGACTTCGGCTACGGCCGCGCCGACGTCGCCCGCTTCCCGCGCGCCGCGTGGCTGCGCTCGACCCGGCGGGTGCTCACCGAGGCCCCCGCCGACCGGTTCGGCTACCTCAGCGGGCGCGGCATGCCCGAGCTGCGCGACGCGCTCGCCGCGTACCTGAACCGGGTGCGCGGCGCCGACGTCCACCCGGACAACCTGGTGATCTGCTCGGGTTACGCGCAGGGGATCGCGCTGCTGCTCCAGGTGCTCGCCGCGCGGGGCGCGCGGCGGATCGCCGTGGAGGACCCGTCGACCGACGACGACGCCCGCCCGGTGGCCGCCGCGCTCGGGCTGGAGGTCGTCGGCATCCCCGTCGACGAGGGCGGCGTGCGGGTGGACGCCCTGGTGCCCGCCGACGCGCTCATCCTCACCCCGTCGCACCAGTGGCCGACCGGTGGCGTGCTGTCGGCGGACCGCAGGGCGGCGGTCCTGCGGTGGGCGGCCGAGCACGACGCGGTCGTCGTGGAGGACGACTACGACACCGAGTACCGCTACGACCGGGCCGCCATCGGCGCGATGCAGGGCCTCGCGCCCGACCGCGTGGTGTACGCGGGCTCGGCCAGCAAGACCCTCGCCCCCGGCCTGCGGCTGGGCTGGTTCGCGCTGCCGCCGCACCTGGTCGACGCGATGGCCGTGGCGAAGACCGCCGCCGACCGCGGGCGCCCGCCCTGGACCAGCTCACCTTCGCCGACTTCGTCGCGCGCGGCGAGTTCGACCGGCACCTGCGCCGCATGCGCCCGGTCTACCGGGCCCGCCGGGACGCGCTCCTGCGGGCTTTGCGCGACCAACTGCCGTCGCTGCGCCCGGTGGGTGTGTCGGCCGGGCTGCACCTGGTGGCGTGGTTGCCGCCCGGGATCAGCGAGGCCGACGCGGTGGCCGCCGCCCGGTCGGCCGGGGTCGGCGTCGGGGAGTGGGGCCGTACCGGCTCGCGCCGTCGGACCAGCAGGGCCTGATCTTCGGGTACGCGACGCTCAACGAGCGGGCCATCGTCGAGGGGATCACCGCGCTCAGCGGCACGCTCCGCCGTTGAGGGTGAACGCCGTCGGCGCGGTGTTGGTCGCGGTCTTGGAGCCCAGGAAGCCGAAGGTGACCGTCGCGCCCGGGGCTATGGCGGCGTTCCAGCTCGCGTTCGCCGCGGTGACGGCCGCGCCCTGCTGGGTGATCGCCGCGTTCCAGCCGTTGGTGACCCGCTGGCCGTCGGCGAACGTCCACGCCAGCGACCAGCCGGTGACCGGGGACGTCCCGGTGTTGGCGAGGACGACCTCGGCGTGGAACCCGTTGCCCCACTGGCTGAGCAGCCGGTAGGTGACCGTGCAGGAGGCGCGCGGCGCGGTCGAGCGGAACGACACCTTGTGCAGCTGCCCGGGCAGGTCGTTGACCAGGTAGATCTCGCCGTCGGCGTCGGTGCCGAAGCTCGTCGGCTGGATCGGCAGCTCGCCGATGCGGGCGCTGGTGTGCGTGCCGTCCGGGTTGGCGCGGATCGCGAACGCCGGGTTGGTGCAGTAGTCGGAGGCGAGGTACACGCCCGAGGCGATGTCGGCGAACCGGCTGCCCCGGTAGACGACGCCGCCGATCACCGCGCACCCCTCGACCGACGTGCGGTAGGTGAACACCGGGTCCACATAGGACGCGCCAGTGCGGCAGCGGGTGGCGTCGAAGACCTCGGTGCCCTCCCGGCACGACCAGCCGAGGTCCGCGCCGCCCTGGTCGGCGCGCAGGTGGTCGACCTCCTCGAGCGAGCCCTGGCCGACGTCGGCGATCCAGAGCGAGCCGTCGGCGGGGTCGAAGGAGAACCGCCACGGGTTGCGCAGGCCGGTCGCCCAGATCTCCGGGCGCGCGCCGGTCACGCCGACGAACGGGTTGTCGGCGGGGACGCAGTAGCGGGCGCAGGACACGTCCAGGCGCAGGATCTTGCCCAGCAGCGTGTCGAGCCGCTGCCCCGCGTTGAACGGGTCGCCCGCGCTGCCGCCGTCGCCGATGCCCCAGTACAGGTGGCCGTCGCCGCCGAAGGCGATCTGCCCGCCGTTGTGGTTGGCGTGCGTGGCGTGCTCCTGGGTCAGCAGCTCGGTGAGCGTGCCGCCCTTGTGCCGGGCGAGGGTGACCGCGTTGTCGCTGATCCGGGTGTAGGCGAGGTAGAGCGCGCCGTCGGTGGCGTAGGCGGGGAGGGGGCGATGCCGAGCAGGCCCCGCTCGTTGCCGCTGGTGCTCACCGCGGCGCTGACGTCGACCAGCGGCGCGGCGGCCAGGCCGGTCGTCGGGTGGTAGACGCGGACCCGGCCCGCCTTCTCCGCGATGAACAGCCGACCGCTGCCGTCGTCGGGCGCGGCGATCGCCGTGGGCCGCTGGAGCCCGCTCGCCACCTGCGTCGTCTCCACGACCAGGTCGAACTCCGCGGCCTGGGCCTGCGGCACGAACGCGGCCACGGCCGCGCAGAGGGATAAGGCGGCGATCGCGGCGGTGCGGCGCATGGTTCGACCCCTTCGTCTGGGAGCGCTCCCAGATTGGCGGCTGGCGGTTGCGCTGTCAACAGTGCGTCGGGGCGCGCAGCACGTCCCGGGCCGTCGCCCGCGCCCAGTTCCACCCCAGCGGGCGGGACGTCAGTTGCCGTATTGGCGGTCTAGCCGCGCCCGCGTCCACGTTCTAGCCGCGGCCGTGAGAAGCGCGCGGTGAGCTAGCGGAGTGTCGCCCTCCAGGAACTCCCATATCCCCCAGATCGCGGCGGCCAGAGCTGTTCGCGTGTCCTGAGCGGCTTCGCGCCACGCCGGGATCGACTCGCCCCACTGCTCCGCCTCGACCACGCCGTGACCGTTGTCGATCAGCCGAGTGATCAGGAATGCGACATCGACCGCCGACGACGCCTTGCGCGACCACGCCCAATCGACGACCTTCGCTTCCTGGTCGCCGACGAGGATGTTGAGAGGGTGCAGGTCGGTGTGGACTAGGTCGTCTCCGTCGACCAGCTCGATCGCTCGCTCTTCCCATCCGATCAGCTCGTCGAGGTGTTGGCGTGCCCACGGGTCGAGGTCGTCGGGGACGTCCTTCGCGATGCGCCGCCAGGCGGCGAGCCTTGCCCACTGGTCGGCCAGGCGGGTGGCCGGGGCCGGACTGCGGGCCAGTTCGGTGGTCATGGTGGTCACCAGCTCGGTGACGACGGGCAGGTCGGCGGAACCCGGGGACAGGTCTGCGTACCGGCCGGGGACGTGGTCGAAGCCCAAGAGCAGCCAGCCGTCGATCTCCGTGCGCCAGCGCAGTCGCGGAGCGACCGATGTGGGCAGCCACGGGTTGATGTCGGCTTCGTGTCGGTGCATCACGGCGCGCTTGCCGTCCGCGTCCGCGATGCCCTTGCAGAACGTCAGGCCGTTGGCGGAGTGCAAGACGGCGGAGAAGTCGGAGTTGCGGCCCGCCGCCGGGACGACCGCGCGGTCCACCGGCCCGGTCTCGCGCTCGATCGCGGCGCGGACGGTGTCGGGCAGGTCGTCCCACTGGCGGCGGGCCATCGTGCTCCTCGGGATCTAGGCGGTCAGCGGCGGCGGGTCGTCGGCGCACCCGTTGTGGCACTGGGTGCAGCGCTGGCACTTCGCGCCGGTCTGCGGCCACAGGTCCGGGTCGAGGTCGAAGCCGCGGCGCTCGATGGCCTCGACGGTGCGCATCAGGGTGGCACGGGCGCCCTCGCCGCGCGTGGACGGATCGCCGTCTTCGGTGGGGACGTGGTGGATGAACCGCCCGGCCACCTGCTCGCAGAACTCGGCGTAGTCCTTGGTGTGCAGGATGAACGTGTGCCAGCCGATGTCGACGGCGTCGCTCGGCGAGAGCGGCCTGCCGGTGTTGGCCGCGCACGCGGACAGGAACGCCAGCGCCTGGTCCATGATCCGCTCGGCCACACCGTGCTCGACGGCCTCGTCGGCGACGATCCGTCGTACCAGCTTGTCGAACAACTCGTCGGACACCAGCGCGCGCCCTGTGGCGCGCTCGCTCATCACAGCGGTCACTTCTCCTCCAGATGGTTCACCGCGTCGGAGGACGCGGAGTCTCAGAACGCCCACGGCGACGGAGCGCGGGCGACGACGAGGACCGGGGCAAGGCGGTCGCCGGGCGCGGGGAGGGCGATCAGCTCGTCGACGACCTCGACCAGTCCGCCATCCCGCTTCCACGAGACGCCGCCCTCGAAGTCGCACCGGATCGCGGCGACATCGGTGACGTAGCGGACGCGGATCGCATCGGCCCAACCGCCGGGCCATGTGCGAACACCGTGGACTTCCACGACGCGGCCATCGACGACGGCGGGCAGGAACTGCCACCCGGCATCGCGCAGGTCGACGAGGCGGCGAAGCTCGGGGAAGGTGACCAGAGCGGCGGCGTGTGAGTTCACCGGTCCGCCTTGGTGGAGCCCAGCCGGTGCGGGGCCGGGGTCTGGATTCCCGCACCGGCCGGGGGCCGGGTGGCGCGCTCGACGTCAGCGAGCCGGTCCCGTCGTCGGACCGGACGTCCGTGGCGCGTCCGACGGGCCTCGATGAGCACAGCGACGACGGCGAGCACGGCGACGGAGCCGAGGACGATCAGCGTGGCGACCATGACTTGAGCGTCGGTCGCGTTCCCCGCTGTGAACAGGGCAGACGACGGGGCAGACTGGGGCATCAGGGGCATCCCCGACGCGGCGAGGCCCTGACGCACCGAGTCGGCGCGGCTACACTCTGCCCCGTGGCCGAGCCCAACGACCTGCTGCGCGCCGCCCGGGAGCGCCAGCCGTCGCGGCGGGTCCCCGGCGACTCGATGAGCCGGGCCGAGCTGGCCGACGCCGTCGCGGCATGGCTATGGAACAGCACCGGCAAGCGCCACGACCTCGACGTCCGCACCATCGCCCGCTGGGAACGCGGCGCGGTGCGCTGGCCGAACAGCCACTACCGGGCAGCGCTGCGCCACGTCCTCGGCGCGACCGACGACACAGCGTGGGGCTTCGCACCGCAGCGCGCGGAGACGCCGCCGCAGGCCGCGGAAAACCCTCCCCGGCCGGACCGCCGCCGTGGACGTTGGCCCACAGTCTCACCCGCTCCACCGTCGACCCGGTCGCCGTCGAGCATCTGGAGCACGCCGTCTTCGGCTTCGCCGCCGCCTATCCGTCAACACCGCCCCGCGAGCTGTGGGCCTCCTTGAGCGCGGTGATCAGTCACATCGACGGCCTGCTGGCCAATCCCATGCCGGTTCGGACTCGGCGACGGGCCGTGACCGTCCTGGGTGTTGCCGCCGGGCTGGCCGGGTCGCTGTGGATCGACTTCAACCGCCGGCACGAGGCCGCGGGTACTTCGACGTCGCAGAGCTGGCCGCTCGCGAAGCCGACTGCCCCGACCTGGTGGCGTGGACACTCGCCACCCGGTCCATCGGACCGTACTTCGCCGGGGAGGCCGAGGGCGCTCACGCACTCCTGCGTCGCGCCGAGCACCACGCGAGCGGCGCAGGGGTAAGCCCGCGCCGCCGCGCGTGGGTGGCCGCGCTGCTGGCCCGCGCCGCCGCCGCTTCCGGCGAACACGATGAAGCACGCCGAGCCTTGGACGCCGCGCATCGCCAGATTGACCTCGTCACCGAGCCGGGCAGCGGCATGGACTTCTTCGACGCCGCTCGCCTGCGCGGCATCGCGGGCAGCTCCTTCCTGGCCATGCGAGACACCGCGAGGGCCGCGCCCATCCTGCGCGACGCCCTCGACCGCCGCGCCGCGTGTGACAGCAAAGGCCGCCCACTGCTGACCCTCGACCTGGCCGAGTGCCTGGTGCACGACGGCGAAGTCGAGGAAGCGTCCCGCGTCGCCGTCAGAGCGCTCGACCTGGCCGCGGGCTCAATGGTCGAACCGATCACCGCGCGGGCGCGTGCCATACGCGCGCAGATCCGACGCCGAGCGGGGAGCATGGGCGCCGGAGACCTGGAAGCGCGACTGCGGGAGCACGGTGGTGGCTGATCCGAGCGAGTGGACCGTCCACGGCAGCCGCCGGGTCTTCACCTCCGACTGGGTGTACGTCGACCTCGATGACGTCGAGGTGCCCGGCGGAGCGCGCTTCGAGCACCACGTCATCCGCTTCCCGCGCGTCTCCGTCGGCGCGGTCGTCGTCGAAGGCGAGCGCGTGTTGCTGTTGTGGCGGCACCGCTTCACCACCGACACTTGGGGCTGGGAGATCCCAGCGGGGTGGGTCGACCCCGGCGAGGAGCCGGACGACGCGGTGCGCCGGGAGATCCTTGAGGAAACCGGCCACCGAGTCGGCGTCGTTGAACCGCTGATCCGGTACCACCCGCTGACGGGGATCAGCGATCAGCGGTACCGGGTGTACATCGCCTCGGACGCTTGCCGCGAAGGACAACCCGAGGCCGGGGAATCCAGCCGCGTCGAATGGGTGCCAGTCGCCGACCTGCGGAATCTGATCGCCAATGGCCAGATCACCGACGGCCCGTCGCTGACCGCACTGGCCACGTTCCTCGCCCTGCGTTGAGGCGACCCGCCTACGCTGGCACTGGAGGTGTGCAGGCGCGTCCAGGCCGAGCGGCCGGTGCCGGTGCTCATGCTGACCGCCCGCGACGACGAGACCGACATGCTCGTCGGCCTGGCGGTGGGCGCGGACGACTACATGACCAAGCCGTTCTCGCTGCGCGAGCTGGCCGCCCGCGTCCACGCCCTGCTCCGCCGCGTCGACCGGGCGACCGCCGCGCCCGGCCCGCTCGTGGTCGGCGACCTGGAGGTCGACGCGGTCGAGCGGCGCGTCCGCCGGGCCGTGCGGCATGCGGGCACCTGCTGGCCGAGATCTGGGACTGGTCGGACGGGGAGGGGCCGCGGGACACCGAGGCGACCCCGGACGGGCCGTCCGCGGCCACGTCGACGGTGAAGCCCTCGGCCCGGAGCCGGGCGGCGACGGACTCGGCGATGGTGTGCTCGTCCTCGACGACCAGGACGCGTCTGCTCCCCATGACCCCGACTCTAAGCAGCGGTTGTGCGCGGCCCAGGGGCGAGGTGTGAACGTTCTGTGGAGGTCAGCCCGTCCAGAACGACCAGAACGCCTGCAGGATCAGCGCCACGATGACCACGTACCAGAGGGCCAGCACGACGCTGTGCACGCGGCGCAGCGTCGGCAGCTCGCAGGTGTCGAGCACCGTGTACCAGAACAGCGGGATCACCACGACCCACACGACCATGCAGTACGGGCACAGCGCCCGGATGTCGTACAGGCTCGCGAAGATCAGCCAGTGCACGAACAGCACGCCGAAGGTGACCCCGACCAGCATGCCGATCCGGAACCACCGCGGCGGCGCGAACCCGGTCAGGCCCACCACGCCGACGGTCACCACCACCGCGAAGGCCGCGATGCCCAGCAGCGGGTTCGGGAACCCGAACGCCTCCGCCTGCGGGCTCTCCATCACCGACCCGCAGGACACCACCGGGTTGATCGAGCACAGCGGCACGTGCGCCGGGTCCCGCAGGACCGCCAGCTTCTCCAGGATCAGCGCCGCCGCGGCGACCAGGCCCAGCCCGCCGCCGACGACGTAGAGCCACGCCAGCGCCCGGTTCACTCGGCCAGCTCCCGGTCGACCAGCTCGCGGAGCTGCTTGTCGACGTCGGCGAACGTCTGGCCGGACGGCTCGAACCGCTGCCCGTTGACGAACAGCGCGGGCGTGCCCGTCACCCCGGCGGTCTTGCCGTCGGCGGTGTCCTTGTCGATGCGGGCCTGGACGGCGGGGGCCGTCAGGTCGGCGGTGAACTTGGCCACGTCGAGCCCGATCCGCTGGGCGTAGCCCCGGAACAGCTCGTTGGCGCGCTCGGCGTCCTCGCTGACCGACTGGCCGTCGGGGGTGACCGCCCACTGCTGGAAGTTCTCGTACAGCACGTGGTACATCTCGCTGAACTTGCCCTGCTCGGCGGCCGATTCCGCGGCGCGCGCGGCGGGCACGGCGAGCGGGTGCATGCCCAGCGGGAAGTTGCGGACCACGAACGTCACCTTGCCCGCGTAGTCCTTCTCCAGCTTGCTGGTGATGTTCGTGAAGTACCCGGCGCACGCGGGGCACTGGTAGTCCAGGAACTCGGTGATCGTGACCTTGCCGTCCGCGGCCTCGGTCAGCGTGTGGCTGCCGGGCGGGGACAGCACCGCCGCGGGCACGCCCCGGCCTCCGGCTCGTCACCCGATCGGTTGAACAGCAGGATGCCGCCGACGACCAGCACCGCGACGACCACGACCACCGCGGTCATGATCACGTTGAGGGACACCCCTTGGCGGGCCTTCACCGGGTTCTTCGTTCGCGTCATCTCTGTGGACTCACCTCGGGCTCGACGGTACCTGCGCTCCGGGTAGTCGGACCGCGGGCCGGTCGAGTTCCCACAACCGCGCCGCAACTGGACCACAGCCGCCCGTCCCTAGCGTCGGCGACCACAGCCACCCGAGGGGAGACACCACATGCGCACCGCCGCCAAAGCCGCCGCCGCCCTGCTGGTCGGGGCCGCCGCCGCGCTCACGCTCACCGCGCCCGCGTCGGCGTCGCCGAGCTGCCAGCTCTGCGTCGTCATCGAGGACGCCGCGCGGTCGGAGTACCGCAGCAGCAGCGGGGTGATCTACGACCTGGGCTACATGCGGTTCGAGGTGACCTCGGGCCTGTACGCCAGCTCGCCGATCACCATCCCGTACACCGTGGAGTTCACCAGCACGGCGTCGACGGCCGACGTGAGCCTGTCCAGCTACTCCGGGACCGCCACCATCCAGGAGGACACCTACCGGACCTACATCACGGTCCCGATCGTCCAGGACACCCTGTCGGAGAACAACGAGTACTTCTACGTCAAGCTCGGCGACCCCTCCGGCAACTTCTACGCCGAGGACGCGGTCGGCGTCGGCACGATCCTCGACGACGACCCCGCCAAGGTCAGCGTGATCAACGCGCGGGCGGTCGGCGAGTACAACAGCGCCCTCAAGTTCAACGTGCGCCTGTCGCGCCCGCTCACCACGAGCGTCACCGTCTGGTACACCACCCAGAACGGCAGCGCCGACGGCACCGACTACTACCCGGAGAGCGGCGTCCTGACCTTCGCCGCGGGTGAGACCAGCAAGGTCGTCGACGTCGCGATCAAGGACGACGACGTCTACCACGAGGCCGACGAGAGCGTGTACCTCAAGCTGACCAGCGTCAGCGGCGCGCCGGTCGCCGACTCCCTCGGCTACGGGCTCATCGAGGACAACGACTTCATCGGCTGACCCGCGGCGCGGAACGGCCCGGCCCGGGGGCGGGCCGTTCCGCGCGCGGCTGGGTACGGTGGACCGGGTGCGGATAGCGACCTGGAACGTCAACTCGGTCAAACAGCGCGTCCCCCGGCTGCTGCCCTGGCTCGACCAGCGCGCGCCCGACGTGCTCTGCCTCCAGGAGACCAAGCTCGCCGACGACGCGTTCGCCGACCTGCTCGCCGCCGAGTTCGCCGACCGCGGGTACGAGGTGGCCGCGCACGGCGAGGGCCAGTGGAACGGCGTCGCCCTGCTGTCCCGGGTCGGCTTGGACGACGTCGTCCGCGGCCTGCCCGGCGGCCCCGGCTTCCCGCACCAGGAGGCCCGCGCGGTCTCCGCGGTGTGCGGGGAGTGCGCGTCCACTCGGTGTACGTCCCCAACGGACGCGTCCCCGACTCCGACCACTACCGCTACAAGCTGGAATGGCTGGCCGCGCTCACCGAGTTCGTCGCGCCGGACGCCGAGTCCACGATGGTCTGCGGCGACATGAACATCGCTCCCGCCGACGCCGACGTGTTCGACCCCGCCGCCTACGCGGGCCACACCCACGTCACCGCGCCCGAGCGGGCCGCGCTCGCCCGGCTGCAGGCCGTGGGGCTGCACGACGTGGTGCGCGAGCGCTGGCCGGACGAGCGGGTGTTCTCCTACTGGGACTACCGGGCGGGCATGTTCCACCAGAACCTCGGCATGCGGATCGACCTGATCCTCGCCGGGACCCCGCTGCGCGAGCGGGTGAAGGCGGCGTGGGTCGACCGGCACGCCCGCAAGGGGACCAAGCCGAGCGACCACGCCCCGGTGGTCGTCGACCTCGACGAGGCCCCCGACGGCGACATCGGACCGGTCGTCCCGCCGCCGTCGGCGGGCGCGCCGCGCCGGGGCAGGAAGCTGCCCCAGTCCGACATCGTCGACTAGCGGACCGCCGCCCCGTAGTGGTGGTCGACCTTGATGCGCAGGACCAGCCGCTGCTCCTCGACCTGCACGCGGCGGTACTCGTCCCAGTCGGGGTGCTCGCCGCGCAGGTCGCGGTAGAGCTGGACCAGCTCCTCGACCGCGGCGTCGTCGGTCTCCTTCGCGACCTCGGAGAACTCGGCGACGCCCTCGACGACGAGGAAGCGCCAGCCGTCCTCCGAGGTCACGTAGTAGGACGCGCGGGGGTCGCGGCGCAGGTTCGCGGTCTTCGCCCGGCCGTAGGTGACCGAGACGCGCAGGGTCCGGCTCTCGGGGTCGTAGTGGTGCAGGACGTTCGAGATCTGGGGGCGCCCGTCCTTCTTCAGGGTGACGAGCGCGCCGAAGCGGGCGGAGCTGAGCAGGTCCAGCGGATCATCGGCCATGATCGGCCCAACACCGCCGGACCTGCCCGGTATTCCGCGTCACCGGCGCTGCGTGTGGCGCCGGACCTCGTCGTCGGCGTTCAGCGTGCCGTCCCGGCGCGGGCCGGTGTTCAGCGTGCCGTCCCGGTCGGCGCCCAGCGTGCCGTCCTGGCGGGCGTCGGCGCCCACCGGGCCGGTGCGGCGGGCGTCGTCGGCGGTCGAGCCGCGGTAGCGGCGGGCGTCGTCGTCGGCGGTGTTGAGGTGCCCGTCGCGGCTGAGGACGTGGGTGCGCTCGGACTCGTCGCGCGCGCCCCGCTCGTACACGTCGTCCCGGGTGACGTCCTCGTCGGCCCGGTGGCGGGCGTCGTACTCGCCGCGGGACTGCTCGGGGACGACCACCGTGCGGCCGGTCCCCGCCGTGAAGCGCCCCAGCGCCACCGCGGCCAGGAACACGATCAGCGTGCCCAGCCCGGTGTGGAACACCAGCTCGGTGACGGCCCGACCGGCGACCGACGCGGCCAGCGGCTCACCGGCCGCCGACTGCCCGCCGTTCCAGAGCGTGCTGACCGTCGGCCCGACGGCGAACCACGCGCCGCCGAGCGCCGCCAGCCATCCCGCGAACGCGCCGCCCACGACGCGCGCGCTCCCCATCAGACCCAGCCCGCCCAGCACGACGGCCAGGCCGGGCAGGAAATTCAGCAGCACCCGATCCCCGGTGAACACCCACGGGTCGCTCGTCCCGTAGGACAGCCCGAGGTACGGCCCGAACAGCGGGACGGTGGCCCCCACAGGCCCAGCAGCACGACGAGGAACCCGTTCACCGCTCCCCGCCGCCGCGGCACCCGCCCCCGTCCTCGTGCCTCGTGGTGACGTCGTCGGCCCTGGTCATGTCAGATCCTCCTCGGAAGGCAATGGGCTCACCGGGGATTACCCAGCCCATTGCCCCCGAATCGGACTGAATCGGTACCGAACGTCACCAGGTCGAGTTGACCAGCCCCGTGCCCAGGTAGACCTGGTCGAACCCGTTCCCGTCGTTGTCGTCGGTGAACGCCAGGACGACCCGGCCCCACGCGTCGACGCCCGCCGCGGGCTGGGTCTGGCTGCCCGCGGTCGTCGGGTGGACCAGCAGCCGGGGCTGCCTGCCCGTGGTGGTGCCGTCGGGGTTGATGCCCTGGCCGTGGACGTCGGCGGCGTCCTCCCAGGCGACGAACACCGCGCGCTGGTCGTCGATCCCGACCTGCGGGTCCTTGCCCGGGAGCGGGGTCTCCGGCCCGGCCGTCCCGGTCGCGGTGAACGAGCGGGCGGCCGTCTGCGCGACCCCGGTGTGGTCGGTTTCCCACGCCACCGCGAAGTCGCCGTTGAAGTTCGCGGCGACGGTGGCGTTGCGCTGCTGGCCGCCGCCGTTGGCGTTCGCCGACGCCTGCGCCAGCTTCACCCCACCCGATGGGGTGAAGACCTTGCGGGCGATGTTGAAGAACCCGTTGCCGTCGCCGTCCTCGTCCCACACGACGATCGCGTTGCCCGCCGCGCCCATGGCCACGTCGGGGCGGCGGTGGGTGCCGCCCGCGGCGTGCACGGCGACCTCGTAGGTCTTCGCCGTGATCGACGCGAAGCCGGACAGCCGCACGGTCGGGGCGGCCCCGGTCTGCTGGTCCTGGAAGGCGACGGCGAAGCCCGGGCCCTCGGGGTCGGCCGCGACGGCCGGGACGGTCTGCTGCCCCGCGGAGTTCGCGTTGGCCGTGGCCGAGCCGGTGACCGTGCCCGCGGTGTTCACCGTGCGCACCGCGATTTGGAAGGCGCCGTTGCCGTCGCCGTCGGTCGCGAACACCACGACGGCCGTGCCGTCCTCGCGCAGCGCGACGTCCGGCTCGACGTGCGTCCAATTGCCGGTGCCGCCCGCGGACAGCTTCTTCTCGTACAGCGACACGCCGTCGCGGTACAGGCGCAGGAAGACGTCGCTGTGCAGCGGGTCGGTCGGGTTGGTGCTGTCGCGGTCGTCCTCCCAGACCACCGCGGTGTAGCCGGTGCGCGCCACGGCCACCGCGGCGCCGTCCTGGTCGCCGGTCGCGGTGCTGTTGGCGGTCGTCCAGGTGATCTGGCCGTCGGCCGCCGCCACGCCCGGGACCGCGACGGCGATCCCGGTGGCAGTGGCGATGGCGGTGGCGATCAGGGTGCTGCGCATGGTTCTCCCGTTCACGGCGCCTGGAGGCCGGGGTTGCCCGCCTCGATGACGTAGGTCTTGGCGGTGGCGACCGGGTAGTCCCGCGCGGTCACCCGGTCCAGCTTCCGGAAGTCCACCGTCATCTGCGTCGGCGTCGTCACGGTCCGGACGTAGCCGCGCTGGTTGCGGTAGAACTTCACGTGCGGGTTCAGGCTGGAGAGCCCGTTCTCCGTCGCGCTGCCGTCACCGCCGGAGGTGATCGACGTCGTCACCAGCTCGGTGCCGATGACCCGGTTCTGGGTCGAGTAGTTGTCCATGAGGTTGCTCGCCCAGGAGCGGTGCACGTCGCCGGTGAGCACGACGGTGCTGGTGTTGCCGCGCGCCTGCCAGCCCTGCTGGATGCGGGTGCGGTTCGCGGTGTAGCCGTCCCAGGAGTCCATGCTCTTGGCGCCGTCCGCGCTCGCGAGCTTCTGCGCGAAGAACACCTGCTGGCCGATGAGGTCCCAGGTGCCGAGGCGCTGCCCCATGCCGTCGAGCAGCCACGCCTCCTGCGCCGCGCCGGTCAGCGTGCGGGTCGGCGAGTCCGCGTCGGCGCACACCTTGGTGCCGTCGCCGCACGCCTGGTCGTCGCGGTACTGGCGGGTGTCGAGCATGTGCAGCGTCGCCAGGCTGCCCCACCGCACGCGCCGGTAGAGCTGCAGGTTCTCGGCGACCGGGCGCTGGGCCGCGCGCAGCGGCATGTGCTCGTAGTACGCCTTGTACGCCGCGGCGCGCCGCACCCGGAAGTCGCCCGCCGGGCTCGTGTTGGCGCGCACCAGGTTCGCGTAGTTGTTCTCCACCTCGTGGTCGTCCCAGACGACCAGCCACGGCGCGGACGCGTGCGCGGCCTGCAGGTCGGCGTCGCGCTTGTAGAGGGCGTGCCGGACCCGGTAGTCGGCGAGGGTGCTGATCTCGGCCGACGGCGCGTGCGTGCGCACACCGGTGCCCGCGCCGCCCTCGTAGATGTAGTCGCCGAGGTGCAGGATCAGGTCGGCCCGCTCCTCGGCCATCCGCCGGTACGCGGTGAAGTACCCGGCCTCGTAGTGCGAGCACGACGCGAACAGCATCGTCATCGCCGGGCTGGTGCCGACCGCGGGCGCGGTGCGGGTCCGGCCGACCGGCGAGATGTGCCCGTCGTAGCGGAACCGGTACCAGTACTCGCGCCCGGCCGCGAGCCCGGTCAGTTCGATGTGGACGCTGTGCGCCCAGTCCGGCGTCGCCGTGACCGTCCCGGTCCTGGCGAGCTGCGTGAAGTACTGGTCGTTGGACACCTGCCACTCGACGGACACCGGCGCGTTCGGCATCCCGCCCAGCCCGTCCGCGTTGAGCGGGCTGGGCGCCAACCTCGTCCAGATGACGAACCCGTCGGCCGAGGGCTCCCCGGACGCGACCCCGAGGGTGAACGGGTACGCCGCCGCACCCGCGGCCTGCGCACCGACCAGGGTGGCGCCCGCGCCCGCCAACCCGCCGATGAGGAACGTGCGTCGCTGCAAACGGCTCATGCCTTGGTTACTACGGCCGCCCACCGGGTCCGGTCCATCCGCCGGACGAAGTGTTCACGCGATATCCACCGCTCGTGGTGGGTTTCCGGCGCAACCGCGATGGGCCGATCGGAGCAAGCGCTCAGGTCGCGGGACGGGCGACGATCGCCGTGGTCTCCATCGGCAGGTCCGCCGTGCGCTCGATCTCCAGGCCCGCGCGGGAGAGCATGCCGCGGAAGCGGTCGAGGGTGCGGTGGCGGCCGCCGTTGGTCATGAGCAGGTGCAGGTCCCACAGGGAGGGCAGGACGGTGGCGCCCTCGTCGACCACCAGGCGCTCCAGGATGACCACGCGGCCCGCGTCCTGGTCGGCGAGGGCCTTGCGGCAGTTGGCGAACACGCCCACCACGGCGTCGTCGCTCCAGCCCGCGAGGACCCGGCACAGCAGGTACACGTCGCCGCCCTCGGGGACGGAGGCGAACATGTCGCCGCCGACGAACTCCACCCGGTCGGCGTAGGCGGCCAGGTTGTCGCGGGCGATGGGGACGACGTGCTCGCGGTCGATGAGGGTGCCGCGGGCGTCCGGGACGGCGGACAGGATCGCGGCGAGGAGTTGGCCGCCGCCCCCACCGACGTCGACCACGTGCTTCCCCGAGAGGTCCAGGGTCTCGGGGACGTAGTCGAAGAACAGGTTGCCCGCCTTCATCGCCGCCTGGAAGCGGTCGGCGACCTCGGGGCGGGTGCTGAGGTAGGCGTACAGGGGCTCGCCGAAGGCGACGTCCCAGCCCGCGCTGACCGTGCGGAAGGCGTGCTCGGCGTGGCCCCAGGCGGTGTAGAACTCCTCGCCGTAGAGCAGGCACATGTCGCGCAGGGACTCGGGGCGGTCCAGCAGGGTGCGCGAGGTGGGGGTGTTGGCGTAGCCGGACGCGTCGCCGGTGAAGACGCCCATCGCGACCAGCAGCCGCATCAGGCGGTGCACGCCCTCGGGGTCGGCGCCGGTGGCGGCGGCCAGGTCGGCCGCGGAGGTGCGGCCCGCTTCGATGTGGTCGGGCACGCCCCACTTCACCGCCGCGTACAGCGCTTGCGCGCGCCAGCCGCCGGTGATGATCTCGATGGCGTCCCGCGTCGCCGTCAGGTCGACCTTCACTGCACGCTCCTCACGTGGGGATGCCGCCGCGGTTGATGACGGGTACCTCGATGCCGAGCGCGCGGAGCTGGTTGAACGGGTTCATGAACTCGCGCTGCACGGCGATCTTGCCGTCCCGGAACTCGAACGAGTGCAGGAAGTGGTTGCGGTAGTGGCCGACCGGGTAGTTCGGGTAGCGGATCTCGCCCTCGCCGTCGCACTCCGCCCAGAACTTGTCGGGGTCCTGGGTCTCGAAGACCTCGATGTTGAACCACACCCAGTCCGGGAACATCTTCAGCGACCACTCGCCGTGGCGGCGCAGCAGGTCGTGCCCGCGCGACACGACCGGCTCGGTGGTGTCGGCGGTGTAGAGCCCCGCGCTGCCGTCCTCGGTGAACAGCAGGTAGCGGGTGAGGCGGGATTCCCCTTGCCTGCTCAGGTAGTCCTCGACCACCGCGCGGTTGCGGCGGCGCAGCTCGATGTCGGTGTCGAACACGCTGACCTCGCTCGGTTCTCGGGTTGTTGGGCCAGTCTCGCGACGCCGCGCGCACGCGGTCAACCGGTGTCCAACCGCGCGATCGGCCGGCTGGACGGCGGGCGGTAGCGTGCCGGGCATGACCCCTTACGCGATCGCGGACGTGTTCACCGACGTTGCGCTGCAAGGAACCCGGTCGCGGTGTTCACCGACGCCGCCGGGATCGACGGGGCGCGCATGCAGCGCATCGCCCGCGAGATGAACCTGTCCGAGACGGTTTTCGTGCTGCCGCCGGAGAACGGCGGCGACGTGCGGGTGCGCATCTTCACCCCGGTCAACGAGCTGCCGTTCGCGGGCCACCCGACGCTGGGCACCGCGATCGTGCTGGGCGCCGAAACCGATGAGCTGGTCATGGAAACCGCGATGGGCCTGGTCCCGTTCCGGCTGCACAAGGTCGACGGCGTGGTCCGCTCGGCGTCGATGCGCCAGCCCGTCCCGGTGTGGGAACCGTACCGCGAGGCCGACCACCTGCTGGCCGCGCTGGGCCTGGGGTCGTCGACGCTCCCGGTCGAGGTGTACCGCAACGGTCCTCGGCACGTGTTCGTCGGCCTGCCGGACGAGCCCGCACTGGCCGCGCTGCGCCCCGACCTGCTGCGCCTGGCCGAGCACGAGGACATGGCCGCCAACTGCTTCGCCCCCGCCGGGGACCTGTGGCGCACCAGGATGTTCTCCCCGGCGTACGGCGTCGCGGAGGACGCGGCAACCGGCTCGGCGGCGGGACCGCTGGCCATCCACCTCGCCCGCCACGGACTGGTCCCGTTCGGACAGCGGGTGGAGATCCTCCAGGGCAAGGAGATGGGCCGACCGTCCACGATGTACGCGACGGTGACGGCGTCGGCGGCGGGCGTCGCGTCGGTCGAGGTGTCCGGGTCGGCGGTCGTGGTGGCGCGCGGGACGTTCCTCGCGGCCTAGGGCTGCAAGCGGGTGGTGCGCCAGCCGTCGGCGCCGGTGTCGTAGCGCAGGCGGTGGTAGAAGCGGTCCGGCTGGTCCTGCCAGAACTCGATGGTGGCCGGGGTCAGGTGGTAGCCGACCCAGGTCGGCGGGCGCTCGGGCCGCACCCCGGTGGCGACCAGCGCGGCGACCCGGGCGCGCAGGGCGGGCGCGTCGGTCAGCGGCGCGCTCTGCCGCGTGGCGACCGACATCGGCAGCACGTGGTCCGGCCGCGCCGCCCACAGCGCGTCGGACTCGGCCGCGGGCAGCGCGGTCGCCGCGCCCGCGAGGGTGACCTGCCGGTCGCTGCTCGGCCAGTACAGGACTCCGGACGCCCACCCGGTCGCGGCGATGTCGCGGCCCTTCGGGCTGTCGCTGAAGCTCGCGAACACCAGGCCCGTCTCGGTGACCCGCAGGACCTGGACGATCCGGCTGGACGTGCGCGCGTCCGCCCCGGCCGTCGCGAGCGCGAGCGCGCCCGGTTGCGGGGCACCGCCCGCGCGCGCCTCGGCGATCCAGGTGCGCAGGAGGTCGCAGGGGTTGTCGGGCGGGGTGTCGTACCAACTCGCCGTCATGATCCCTGGATAAGCCACCGGCGCCCTGCGCGGCAAGGAAAGCGCGCGGGAGGTGACCAGCTCACCCCTGCGCGCGGATGAAGTCCCGGTACCAGGCGAAGCTCGCCTTGGGCGTGCGGACGAGCGTCTCGTAGTCGACGTGGACCAGCCCGAACCGCGGGCCGTAGCCGTGCGCCCACTCGAAGTTGTCCAGCAGCGACCAGTGGAAGTAGCCGCGCACGTCCACCCCTGCCGCGATCGCCTTGCGCATCGCCTCGATGTGGTCGGCGAGGAAGGCGATGCGCTCCTGGTCGTCGTGCGGTTCCGGGTAGGCGCAGCCGTTCTCGGTCAGGTAGACCGGCGGCAGGCCGGGGTAGCGCTCGACGAGGTCGGTCAGGGCCTCGGTGAGCCCGTGCGGCTCGATCGGCCAGCCGAGGCCGGTGCGCGGCACGTCCGGCAGCCGGGTGACGTCGACGCCGATCTGGTCGGCCGTGCGCTGCTCCGGCTGGGGCGCGGCGGCGACGTGGCGCCGGTAGTAGTAGTTGATGCCGACGTAGTCCAGCGGGGTGCCGATGACGTCGAGGTCGCCGTCGTGGCGGAACGACGCGTCGGTGAGCGCGCCGTAGGTGTCCGCGTAGTCGTCGGGGTACGCGCCGCCGAACAGGGGCTCGGTGAACTGCCTGCGCAGCATCAGGTCGAAGCGCCGGGCCGCGGCGTCGGCGCCGTCGACCGGGACGGCGGGGGACTGGTTGAGCACGATGCCGTACGACCCCGCCCCGCGCGCCCGCATCGCGCGGACGGCCAGGCCGTGCCCCAGCAGCAGGTGGTGGGCCGCGGCCAGCGCGCCGTGGCCCTCGCGGGCGCCCGGCGCGTGCCTGCCCTCGGCGTAGCCCGCGATCGCGGAGACGAACGGCTCGTTGACCGTCGCCCAGAACCGCACGGAGTCGCCGAGCGCGGCGTGCACGTGCTCGGCGTAGTCGGCGAACCGGAGCGCGGTGTCGCGGGAGCGCCAGCCGCCCGCGTCCTCCAGGGCCTGCGGGAGGTCCCAGTGGTAGAGCGTCACGAACGGCTCGATGCCGCGCTCGCGCAGGCCGTCGACGATGCGCCGGTAGAAGTCGAGGCCGCGCCGCTCCGGCGCGCCCCGGCCGGTCGGCTGGACGCGCGTCCAGGCGACGGAGAACCGGTAGGCGTCGACGCCGAGGTCGCCCAGCAGCGCGAGGTCCTCGGGCCAGCGGTGGTAGTGGTCGCAGGCCACCGCGCCGGTCGAGCCGTCCTTCACCGTGCCCGGCCGCGCGGTGAAGGTGTCCCAGATCGAGGGGCCGCGCTCGTCCGCGCCGCCCTCGATCTGGTAGGCCGACGTCGCCACGCCCCAGACGAACCCCGCCACCGCGCCTCCTCAGGTTGGGAACGCTCCCAGCCTAGGTGGCGGGTCAGACGGCGCAGTGCAGGGGGCCGCCGTTCCAGGTGATGGCGTCGGTCATCGCGGCGACCAGGTCGACCTCGCCGCCGTTCGCCTCGGCGTACGCGCGGTGCAGGTTGAGCACGATCCGCTCCGGGTCCGGCCAGTCGGCGAACTCGCCGAGGTCGAGCCCGGTCGCGGCCTCCAGCGGGGTCTGGCCGCCCGCCATCCCGATCGCGGCGGTCGACTTGACGAACCGGTAGTAGCGCTCGTGCGCCTCCAGCACCGGCGTCAGGTCGTCGATCACCGGGCCGTGCCCGGGGACGGTGGTGGCCGCGCCGAAGCCCGCCAGCCACTCCAGCGACCGCAGCGCGCCGTCGACCGAGCCCATGAGGATCATCGGGGTGATCCCGTGGAAGAGCAGGTCGCCCGCGAAGAGGACGCCGCTGTCGGGCAGCCACGCGACCACGTCGCCCTCGGTGTGCGCCGGGTGCCCGGGGTGGCGCAGTTCGATGCGGTGCTCCCCGAGGTGCAGCGTCAGCGCGTCGTGCACGATCACCGTCGGCGGGCGGACCGTCGCGACGCCGAAGTCCGGCATGGGCGACCAGACCGGGGGAGCCGCGGTCAGCAGGAAGTCGTTGAGCAGCCCCTCCCGCGTCTTCGCGTGCCCGGCGATCACGGTCTCCGCGGGCAGCAGCGCGTTGCCGTAGCAGTGGTCGCCGTGCAGGTGCGTGTTGACGGCGAACCGGATCGGCGCCGCCCCCGCCACCTCCCGCACCGCGCCGAGGAACCGCTCGGTCCGCTTCCGCGTCGCGCAGGTGTCGATCAGCGCCACCCCGTCGCGCCCCCGGACCACCCCCGCGTTGTTGATCCACCACGTCCCGTCGGGCTGCACCCACGCGTGCACGCCCTCGCCGACCTCGGACAGCACCGAGTCCTCCACCTGCGCCTCCCCGTCGTCGGGCGTGAGGCTACCGGTGGGGATCTTGGCGGTCGAGAGCCCGAACGCGCGCTAACCTTCGGTTCCCGCGGTCGACTGGGAGGGACTTGCGATGGGCGCATCGGCGTGGCACTACCGGGTTCGGTACGACTCGAACCCGAAGGCGGTGCTCCACCGCCTGCACGAGGAGGTGCTGGCCACCGGGGACTACTACTGGCGCGCCGACGTGCCGAAGCCGACGAGCCTCGCAGGCCTGCACGCGCTCTACGGGGACGCGGCCACCGAGCACCTCGCCGAGGAGGGCACGCACTCCATCCTCGACATCCACCAGGTCGGCCGCGCGGGCGCGCCGGACGACTTCGGCACGATCCTGCCGCTGCCCGAGAAGCGGGTCCGGGCGGTCTTCGGCACCGCCACGCCGACCGCCGAGCAGTTCGACGCCGCGTACCAGAACGGTATGGACACCCTCGACGACTTCCCGCGCTGGAGCGGGCGGTACACCACCCTGTACGAGAACGGCGCGCCGAGCGAGGTCGTCGTGTGGGGCGTCTCGGGGGACTAGCCGTGACCCTGCGCGTGCGCGGCTACGCGCTCCCCGACGGGGAGCCCATCGATCTGTACGCCGACGGGGACCGGTGGACCACCGACCCGGTCCCGAACGCGGAGCTGGTCGCCGAGGGGTGGGTGCTGCCCGGTCTCGTCGACGCGCACACCCACCCCGGCGCGGCCGAGCCCGGTGATCCCCTCGACGCCGACCTGCTGCGCGCGGATCTGGACCTCCACGTGGACGCGGGGGTGACGCTGCTGCGCTCGCCGGGCCTCGCGGGGGAGCCGCCGGAGTGGTTCGGCGTCGACCCGGACCTGCCGCGCGCCACGCACGCGGGGCCGTGGCTGGCGCAGCCGGGCATGTTCTTCGACGGGTGGGCGCGCCGGTTCGACCCCGCCGACCTGCCCGCCGCTGCGGCGGCGCAGGCGGCCAGGACCGGCTGGGCGAAGATCATCGGGGACTGGGCGTTCAACGAGGAGCCCGTGTCGCGGTCGGTGCTCAAGGCCGTCGCCGACGCCGTGCACGCGGTCGGCGGGCGGCTGGCGGTGCACAGCCAGGTGGGCGATGGCGGGGCCGCGGCGGTGGCCGCGGGGTCGACTCCCTCGAACACGGGATGTGCCTCGACCCCGCCCACCTCCCGGCGATGGCCGAGCGCGGCATCGCGCTCACCCCGACGCTGGCCGGGCTGGAGAGCGCGGCGGCCGCGCTGCGCGACCGCCCCGACGACGCCCGGAAGCGCTGGGCCCTCGACGGCATCCGCGCGCACGGCCCGCTCACCGCCGCGGCCGTCGAAGCGGGCGTGACCGTGCTGGCGGGCACCGACTCCCGACCCCACGGCCGCGTCGCCGACGAGGTGCGGGCACTGGCCGCCGCGGGCGTGCCCGCCCACCACGCCGTGGGCGCCGCGTCGTGGACGGCGCGCGCGTACCTCGGGCTGCCCGGCCTGGTGCCCGGCGGACCCGCCGACGCCGTGGTCTACCCGGTGGACCCCCGGCGCGACCTCGGGGAGCTGGACCACCCGCTCGCCGTCGTGCTGCGCGGGCGGCGCGTGCGCTGACCGCCGTGTCAGTGGGGAATCAACGCACTCGGCGACGGTTGTGTCCTCCACAGCGCACGGAGGACCCATGGACGTCGACCGCTTGCGCGCCGAACTCGACGAGGCCCGCCGGGAACTGGCCCGCGCGGCGGAGCCGGTCGCCGTCGTCGGCACGAGCCGCGACCCCGACCGCGCGCTGGTGGAGCAGGCACGGGAAGCGCTCGACCACGCGGGCGCCACACCCGCCCAGCGGGCGACCACCGGCGTCTACCTCGACAGCGGCGCGGGCGTGGTGGCCCGCGCGCTCGGCCTGGGCGGACCGGCGGTCACCGTCCACGACTCCCCGGACGCCCCGCGCACGGCGGTGCGCGCGCTGCGGGCCGGCGACTGCGACCTGGCCCTGACGACCGCCGACGGCGGGCTCGTCGTCCTGGAACGCCTGTCCGACGCCCGGCGCGCGGGCCGCGCGGTGCTCGACACCCAGCCGTCCACAGAGGACTTCCCCGGCGACTGGCGCTACCGCGTCGAGTGGCAGCCCGTGCCCGACCCGGACGACGGCGCGCTCAGCGGCACGTGGCTCGTGGTCCTGCCCGGCGACGACCGCCTCGACGCCGCGCCGCTCGTCGCCGCGCTCGCCCGCGCCGGGGCCGACGTGCTCGTCGTGCGGACCCGGTTCGCCGAGGTGATCGCCGCGCACCCCGGCCTCGCGGGCGTCGTGTCGCTGGCCGGGCTCGACGAGCGCCCGCACCCCGAGCACCCGGCCGTGCCGGTCGGCCTGGCCACCACGCTCGCCCTCCTCCACGCCCTGGTCGACGCCGACCGCGCCGTCCCGCTGCACCTGCTCACCCGCGGCGCGGTCGGCGTCGCGGGCGCCCCGCCCACCGCGCCGCGGCAGAACGCCGTGTGGGGCATGGGCCGGGTGATCGCCCTGGAGCACCCGGACCGCTGGGGCGGCCTGGTCGACCTGCCTGACCGGCTCACCGACGACGCCCTGCGCCGCGTCGTCACCCTCATCGCCGACCCCGCCGAGGACCAGGCCGCCGTGCGCGCGTCCGGGGTGCACGCGCGCAGGCTCGTCCGCGCCCCGGTGCTCACCGCGAAGCCCTGGCGGCCCCGGCGACCCGTCCTCCTGACCGGCGCGACCGGCGCGCTCGGCCCGCACATCGCCCGCTGGCTCGCCGGGCTGGGCGCCCGCCACCTCGTGCTGACCAGCAAGCGCGGCGACGCGGCCCCCGGCATGGCCGACCTGCGCGCCGACCTCGCCGCCGCCGGGGTCACCACCACCGCAACCGCCTGCGACCTCGCCGACCGCGCCGCCGTCGCCGCGATGCTCGCCCGGCTGCGCGCCGACGGCGTGCACATCGGGTCGGTCGTGCACGCCGCCGCGCACATCGACCCCGCCCCGCTCACCGCGACCGACCTGCCCCGGCTCGCCGCCGCGCTCGGGGCGAAAGCGGCGGGCGCCGACCACCTGACCGACCTCCTCGACGGCGACCCCGACCTGGAGGCGGTCGTCCTCTTCACCTCCGTCGCGGGCACCTGGGGCAGCGCCGAGCACGGCGCGTACGCGGCGGCCAACGCCTACCTCGACGCCCGCGCCGAGGCCGGGCGCGCCGCGGGCCTGCCGACCACCGCGGTCGCCTGGGGCGTGTGGGACGCGCGCGACCCGCACCGCGCCGCCACCCGCTACCCGGAAGTCCTGCGCAGGCAAGGGCTCCCGCGCATGCGGCCCGGCCCCGCGCTGGCCGCGCTCACCGCCGCCCTCGCGCACCGCGAGCCCGCGGTGGCCGTCGCCGCGGTCGACTGGGCGCGGTTCGCGCCGGTCTTCGCCTCCACCGCGCCCCGCCCGCTGCTCGACGGCGTCCCCGAGGCCCGCGCCACCCACCCGGCCCGCGGCGGCACGACCCTGCTGGACCTGGTGACCGGCACGGTGAGCGCGGTCGCCGGGCACGCGCCCGGCCTGCTCGGCCCGGAGCGCCCGTTCGCCGAGCTCGGCGTCGACTCCCTGATGGCGGTGGAGATCCGCGACCGGCTCGCCGCCGCCACCGGGACCGCGCTGCCGGTCAGCGTCGTCCACGACCACCCCACGCCCACGCGGCTCGCCGCTTTCCTGCGCGGACAGGGGAAACCCGCGCCCGAGCCCGACCGGCAGGCGGACGCCGTCGCGATCGTCGGCATGGCCTGCCGCTACCCCGGCGGGGTCCGCACGCCGGAGGACCTGTGGCGGCTCGTCGCCGACGGCGTCGACGCGGTCGCCGGGTTCCCCACCGACCGCAATTGGGACCTCGACTCCCTCACCGGCCCCACCGGCGGCGCCTTCCTCGACGCCGTCGCCGACTTCGACGCGGCCTTCTTCGGCGTGGACCCCGCCGAGGCCCTCGCGATGGACCCGCAGCAGCGGCTCCTGCTGGAATTGAGCTGGGAAGCCGTGGAACGGGCGGGCATCGACCCGCGGTCGTTGCGCGGCTCCCGGACCGCGGTCTTCGCCGGGGCGCTCAAGCCGACTACGGCACCCGCGCCGCCCACGACCTCGCCGCGCTCGACCTGCCGCCCGGCGTCGCCGAACTCCTCCCGCAGGGCAACGACCCGGCCGCCGCGACCGGGCGCGTCGCCCACGCCCTCGGCCTGGCGGGACCCGCGCTGACCCTCGCGACCGGCAGCTCGTCCGGCCTGCACGCCGTGCACCTGGCGGCCCGGGCGCTGCTGGCGGGGAGTGCGACGCCGCGCTCGCGGGCGGCGTGGCCGTCATCCCGACGCCGGTCACGTTCAGCGGGCTCGGCGCGGGGCTCGGCCTGTCCCCGGACGGCCGCTGCCGCTCGTTCTCCGCGACCGCCGACGGCACCGGGCTCGCCGAGGGCGCGGGCGTGCTCCTGCTCCGCAGGCTCTCCGACGCGCTGGCCGACGGCGACCCGGTCGTCGCCGTGGTCCGCGGCAGCGCCGTCAACCACGCGGGCGGGGACGCGGGCGCGGCGCGGCGGCGGGTGATCGCCGACGCCCTGGCCGACGCGGGCCTCACCGGCGTCGACGTCGACCTCGTCGAGGGCCACGGCGCCGGGACGCCCCTCGACGACGCCCTCGAGGTCGAGGCGGTCGCCGCGACCTACGGCGACCGCCCGCCCGGCCGACCCGTGCTGCTGCGGTCGGTGCGGTCCCAGCTCGCCTGCACCCAGAACGCCTCGGGCATCGCCGGGATCATCGTCAGCGCGCTCGCCATGCGGCACGGCGTCGTCCCGGCGAGCGCGGCCGCGGAGACCCCGACGACCCGCGTCGCGTGGCCGGACACCGTCCACCTGCTGTCCCGGCCGACGCTGTGGCCGCCGCAGGACCGCCCGCGCCGCGCCGCGGTGTCCACCTTCGGCGCGGGCGGTGGCAACGCGCACGTCGTCCTCGAGCAGGCGCCCGAGGTCCCGCCCGACGACGACGCCCCGGTCCCGCTGCCGTTCCGGGTCACCGGCCGCACCCCGCGCGCCCTGCGCGAGCACGCCCGCGCGCTGCTCGCCCACCTCGACACCCACCACCTGCTGCCGCTGTACGCCACCGCCGCCACCCTCGCCACCGGCCGCACCCGCTTCGAGCACCGCGCCGTCGTCGTCGCCCGCGACCACGCGGGCCTGCGCGCCGGGCTCGCCGAGGTCGCCGCGGGCGCCACCGGCCTGGTCGGCGACCCCGTCGACGAGCCCGACTGGACCGGGGCCCGCCGCGTCGAGCTGCCCACCCACCCCTTCCAGCGCGAGCGCTACTGGCTCTACGACCACGCCCGCGGAGCCCCGCGCACCGCACTGTCCCCTTAGGACGGTATGGGCCGTTCGGCCGCACCCCCACGTCAAACACGTGTCAGAAGCGGGACAGCGCGCTCCGACCACGTCCGCCGCCGATCTTCCGCTGGTAGCTTCGGGAGATCCACCGCGTCCCCGAAGGCTTCCGGGGACCGGCGAGCGCTTCGCGGGAGGGCCGTCGTGCGGATTCAGCCCAGGCAGCACATCCTCGACGTGTGGCGCGGGCTCGTCGCCACCTCGTTCCGGGACGGCCGGTGGCACTGGGGCGGCCGCGACCACCCGAACTCGATCAGCGACGCCGAGCAGCTGCTGTGCCTGCTCTACCCGGCCACCGAGATCAAGAGCCTCGCGCTCGACCAGCCCGACCGCATCGCCGACGACGTGCAGGCCGCGCTGCGCCCGCTCGGCGACCCGGTGCGCATCCCGCGCGTGCTGCTCGACCTCATCGGCGACTACTTCTCCCGCTACGCCGACGAGAACGGCGAACCGGTCTTCTCGGGCGGCAGCTACCTGCGCGACGGCCCGGACGTCGCGGTCGGCAGCGAGGTGAAGACGACGGTCACCGAGGAGCAGTCCCGGCTCGACGTCGTCGACTCGTTCTCCATGTCCGTCACGCTGTGCCTGGCCGCCCTGGCGTACCTGTCCGGCTTCGAGGGCGTCGTCGTGCGCAGCGACCTCAAGGAGAAGGTCGCCCGGCTGCGCGCCCAGGCCAGCAGGCGGCTCACCTCCGCGATGGTCGGCCTGCTGCGCAGCTTCGTCGTCACCACCGTCGAACCCGGCGACGAGGCGGGCCGCGCGCTCGTGCGCACCATCAACCAGGCGGGCGCCCCGGAGCACCTGATGATCCGCCGCCTGCAGGAGCGGCTGCGCACGATCCGCGTGTCGCTCAAGGACATCGTCGACCTGCCCGTCGACCCCGAACTCGGCCTGGAGAACGAGCACCTGCTGTTCGAGTGCGGCTGGTCGTGGAGCGTCGTGCGCGATGCCAAGGCCATCGGGTTCCTGCCCGCCGACGTCCCGCTCAAGCCCGGCGTCGCCGACCCGAAGCCCTCGCTCTACTTCACCGTCGTCGCGCTCGACGGCATCAACGACCTGCGCTCCGACCGCACCCGCCAGCTCGGCCTCCTCGACGAGCGGCAGAGCAGGCTCGCCGAGGCGCTGGACCTGCGCTGGCGGCTCACCCAGGAGTACTGGTCGGTGCTGGCCCGCTTCGGCAGCGCCCGCTGGCCGCTGATGGACATCCCGTGGCGCACCACCTCCGGCGAGTCCTCGGAGTACCACAGCCTCCTGGTCTCCGCGGTCGTCGTGCAGCACCTGGTGAGCCGGAAGGACTCCGAGGACATCGACCGCGCGATCGAGGTCTTCCAGACCCTCGCCAACCGCGGCCGCATCACCGAGCGCATGGTCGACGGCGACCCCGCCATCCGCATGCACACCCCCGGTGTCCCGATGGTGCTCGGCGGCTCGGACAAGCTCGGCCCGCTGCTCTACTGGCGGGCCGCGGACTACTCCGCCACGCTGCTCAAGCGGGTACTCCAGGCGACCCGGCTCACCGAGACCATCTTCGCCCGCGACCGCCTCATGAAGCTGGTCGACGCCACCATGCGGCACCTGCTCATGCGCAAGCTCAAGAGCGGCCGCTCGACCGGCCTCTGGGACGACCCGACCGACGTGCTGCCGCCGGGCTCGGTGGGCGAGCGCCCGGCCGAGCCGCGGCCCTCCTGGTACCTCACCGAGCGCGTCGTCGAGGCCCTCGTCGACGCCGAGCGCACCTTCTCCGGCAAGCCGGTCAGCGACGCCCGGCTCAAGGAGAACGCGCTCGGCCTGCTCACCGAGGCCGACCACCTGCTCATCCAGGAATCCCTGGAGTCCGATGTGGACGACCGATCGGTGATGCGCGACGAACTGGCCGAGATCGACGCCATGCTCACCCGCGCCCGCGCGATCATCGACGAGCGCCCCGGCACCGCGGGCACCCTCGCCCGCTCCGCGCTGGAGAAGATCGACGAGTTGGCCCGTGCCCGCCTCGACGCGACCAGGAGTGGGTAGTGCTCATCTTCGCCGCGTCCGACAAGGGCGGCACCGGACGCTCCGTCACGAGCTGCAACATCGCCTACCACCTGTCGATGCAGCGCAACGACGTCGCCTACCTCGACTTCGACTTCGGCTCGCCCACCACCGGCGCGATCTTCGAGATCAGCAAGGTGGAGCGCGGCACCGAGCAGAACGGCCTGCACTCCTACGTCGAGGGCAAGACGAACACCCCGCACCAGGTCGACGTCCTCGCCAACTCCGACCGCGCGGGCCTGCGCGCCCCGCCCAGTCGGGCAGGCTCGTCCTGCTGCCCGGCGACAAGGGCGGCGCGGAGTTCACCAACAAGCCCGAGAAGGTCCAGCGCTGCGTGAACCTGTTCCGCAGGCTGGACCAGGAGTTCGACATCTGCATGGTCGACCTCAGCGCGGGCCGCTCGCACGCGCTCGACATGGTGCTGCGCGCGACCGCCCAGCCCGAGCTGGCCCTGGTCCCGAAGCGCTGGCTGGTGTTCCACCGCTGGACCCGCCAGCACATCATGGCCGCCAACGGTCTCGTCTACGGCGACCACGGCATCCTCGGCATGGGCAGGGCCGTCGGCCACGACCCGCCGAGCTGGAGTACTCGCTGCGCTTCGTCCGCACGGCCGTCCCGTCGCTGAAGTCGCCGCGCACCACCGACCGCGCCGCCCAGGCGAAGTGGCTGCGCACCTTCGACGAGGAGCTGCGCACCCTCGCCGCGCGCAGCAAGCTCGGCCGCAGCATGACCCTCGGCGACACCCCGATGGAGCCCGTCCTCCAGTGGCGGGAGCAGATCATCTCCGCCTCCGACGTCTCCAGCAACATCGCCAACGCCGAGACCCTGGCCGCCTTCCAGGAACTGGCGGGGAAACTGGTCGACGACGTCGTCTGGGAACGCCTGTGACGGCGGCGGACTCGGTCACCTACGTCGAGACCGCCGCGACCGTGCGGTCGCTGCGGCTCGCCCACACCTCCGTCGAGGTCGGCCACCTCTACATGGAGGAGCTGGGCGACGACGACCGGGTCCGCGCCCACTTCCAGCGCGTCCGGCCGTGGCTCGCCGCGGTGCTCGCCGACGCCGAGGGCACCCGCGTCAGCACCTGCGTCCTGCTCGACGACTACACCCAGCGCACCTCCACCGCCCGCGCCGCCGTCGACCGCCTCCTGCGCGTCGCCGACGAGTGCGGGGTCCGCGTCGACTACCTGGTCCGCGAATCCGGCTGCGACACCACCGACGACGGCGTCCCGGTCGCCGAGCTGGTGTACGCCCGCCTGCTGCCCGAACCGCCGCCCGGCACCAACGGATCCCGCCCACCCGTCCAGGAGTCGGGCTGGCTCTGCAACGGCGAGCGCTCCGACGACATCGGCTCCGACCAGGCCATGCGCGCGGGCGCCTGGCAGCCCCCGTACGAGTTCGGCAAGCGCAACCACTCCGTCTTCCTCGACGTCGAGCTGGTCAAGACCGACCCCGAGACCGGCCGCAAGCGCTGGTCCTGCGCCTTCCTCTCCGCCGTCTGGCAACTGCTCCGCATGGGCATGCTCCGCCACCACGGCGAACCGGTGATCGCCCCCACCCCGTGGGAGGACGACGCCCCTGGCCCGAGGACTGGGACGACCTCCCGTGGATCGTCCAACTCCGCCCCGACGCCGAGGCGTTCGCCGCCTACCGCACGCTCTCGATCATCCCGAGCGACTACATCGCGGTCGAACACGCCGTCCGGCTCGTCCTCGGCCACCTGGCACTGGACCAGGCGGAGATCGACCAGGTGGTCGCCCGCGGCGCGAAGGAGGGCCTGCTGGTCCCGCGCAGCGCCACCAAGCGCATGAGCCACGTGCTCTACGGCGAGATGTGAGGCCCCGTCGTGCTGATCCTCGGCGAGGTGCGGACCTGCCTGCTCCACAACTCCAGCGTCCTGCCCCGCACCGCCGTCGACGACCTCCTCGCCGTCCGCCCGGGCGAGCGCGTGTCCTCCACCGAACGCCCCGTCCCGAGGGCGGTCTCACCCGACCTGCTCGAAGGGGTCGACTGCCAACTCCCCACCCGCTCCGGCACGAAGGCGTCAGGCATCGGCACCGCCATCACCCGCGCGGTGGTCACCGCCGGACTCGTCCTCCAGGCGTCGTCGTCGGTCCGCGTGACCCGCGCGTCCAACGACCGCCGGGTCGCGTGGGAGCACTACGCCGAGCGGCCCGGGACCGTGGACGTCACCAGCCGGGCGGACGTCCGCGACCTCGGCGACGGCCACCTGCGCGGGTCGTCCGGGCTCACCGCGCTCGACCTGGGGTCGCTCAGCGAGCGGCTGATCACCTCCGTCCAGATGCGCCCGCAGCTCGACCGGGTCACCGTCATCCGCGCGCGTCCGCTGTGGATCAGGTGGGCCGCGGAGCTGACCGACACCGACCGCCCGACCGCGCTCGTCGAGGTGCGCAACGACAACGCGCGGACGATCCGGTTGGTCATCAACCACCGGCACGCGGGCGTGGTGGCCCAGTTCTGCGAGGACTTCGCGCTGCACGACTGGCTGCTTACCACTTTGGGGTACTTGTTGGAGCTGGTGGAGCGGGGCGGGACGCCGCGCCAGGACCCGGTTGATATTCTCCGCGCTGCCATTGATCGACTGGTGCACGTGTGGATGCCCGGGGCGCACGTCGACCCGGCGCTGCGGGTGTTCTGGGACAGCCTGGAACGCCGTCCCGGGTTCAGTCTCCAGTGGAACACGCAAGTCGCTCGGGTCCGCGACCAGATCGCCTTGCGCTCACTGCGTGCTCTCGAACGCCTCAGGCACGGCGACGCCAACTGGTGATCCGAGCCGCGTGGCCAGGACACCCCAGGAGTCGCCGATGACCCTGCACGCCGTTCCCGCGCTGGACGGGCGGGAACCCGTCATCCGCCCGCTGGGCGAGGCCGACCTCGCCGCGATGGCGGAGGCGGAGCGGGAGATCTTCGCCCTCTTCGGCTACCCGTACTTCGTCATCCGGCAGAACCTCGACATGTACGGCGACTTCTACACCGTCGCCGTGTCGGGTGACGAGCTGATGGGGTTCGCGCTCTGCCCGCCGCGGCTCGACGGCCGCTCCGCGGTCCTGCTCGGCTGGGGCGTGCTGCCGCGCTTCGCGGCCACGGCGTGGGGAGCAAGCTCCTCGACCACGCCGTCGGCAGGCTGCACGGACTGGGGATCTCCACGATCGAGCTGACGGTGGAACCGGACAACCTGGGCGCGATCGCCCAGTACCGCAAGGCCGGGTTCGTCCGGGTCCGCACGGAACCGGACTACTTCGGACCCGGTGAGGACCGCGACATCATGGTCCTCGACCTCGATCACGCCCGGAACCAGCGCCGCACCAACAGGGCGAAGAACACGCTGACCGACAGCGCTCCCAGGTAGCTCTCCAGCACCAGCAGCGCGCCCGCCGGGTCGGCGAGCGCCGCGGTGTCGTCCGGTCCCGCCGGGTTGAGGAACCCCGTCAGGACCAGGTGCGCGGTCGTGCCGAAGGCGGCGCCGCCGATGAGCCAGACGAGGAGGGTGAAGAGGGCCAGTTGGGCGGCCATCCAGCCGAGGAGGCGGTAGGGCTTGTAGCCGAAACCGCACAGGGCCAGGGAAAGGGTGTCCTGGAGCTTGGCCCAGCCGAAGTCGCGGACGAGGCGGCGGGCGCGGGCCTGTTCGAGGAGGCAGCGGTCGCGGGCGCGGTGGTCGCCGGTGGTGACGTGGAGGGCGGCGGCGCGGCCGTAGGCGAGGGCGGCGTGGCCGAGGAGGCTGGTGGCGGCGAGGCGGGCGCCGAGGTGGCAGAAGAGGTCGGCGAGGCGGGCGCGCTGGGTCTGGGAGAGCTGGAGGGGACCGCGCACCTCGACGTCGGCGGCCATCAGGGCGCACAGCAGCAGGCGTTGGTGGTCGTCGGGGTCGGCGCCGCGCTCGGCGAGGTAGAGGTGGGCGAAGACGAGGCTGTCGCGGGTGCGGACGCCCGGTGGGGTGAAGTGGTCGAGGACCTCGCCGGTGTACTGCTCGAACTGGTCGAGCAGGTCGCTCTCGGCGCCGCGGAGGTCGGCGCGCTCGCGGGCGGCGTCGATGAGGTCGACGTAGCGGTCGACGCGGCGGGTGATGGCGGTGGTGAGGAGCGGACGAAGTCGGACCGGCCCTCGGCCGCGGCGCTCACCGGGCGGGACGCGGGCGGGGGATGATCATGCCGCGATTATGCGCGGGACGCGCGCCGGGGGACTGATCCGTTCGGGTCGCCAAGGGTTTCCAGTTCCCGGTCGTCGCTCTGAGTAGTAGCTGCTACTCCATGTTTTGACTCCGTCCCGCCCGGCAAACCACGACGCCATGGAGACCAGGGCGGTGGTTGTCCGCTTGGACAGCGACGGGGACGTGCTCACGGCGGGGCCCGCGGTGCGGGCGGTCGCGGCGGGCGCGCGGGTCACGCTGCTGTGCGGACCGGCGGGGAGCGGGCGGCGCGGATGCTGCCCGGGGTGTCCGATGTGATCGTGTGGGACTGCCCGTGGATCTCCGCGGTGCCACCCGCCGTCGACCCGCCCGACGTGCTCGGGCTGGTGGGCCGTTTGGCGGAACGGCGATTCGACGTCGCCCTGGTCCTGACCTCGTTCCACCAGTCGCCGCTGCCGGTCGCGCTGCTGCTGCGGTTGGCGGGCGTGCCCTTCATCGCCGGGGTGTCGCCCGACTACCCCGGGTCCCTGCTGGACGTCCGGCTCCGGCCGGGGTCCGATGTGGACGAACTGGTGCCGGAGCCGGAGCGGGCGCTCGCGGTGGCCGCCGCTGCCGGGTTCGCGTTGCCGCCCGGCGACGACGGGGGCCTGCGGGTCACCGGCGTCGAGCCCGCCGACCTGCCCCGCCCGTACGTCGTCGTCCACCCCGGAGCCGCCGCGCCCGCGCGCGCCTGGTCCCCGCACCGCTGCGCCGAGGCCGTCACCGCGCTCGCCGAGCGCGGGCACCGCGTCGTCGTCACCGGCGGACCCGACGAGACCGCGCTGACCGCCCTGGTGTCGGGGGAGCACGGGATCGACCTGGGCGGGCGCACCACCTACCCGCGGCTGGCGGGCGTGCTCGCCGGGGCCGACGCCGTCGTCGTCGGCAACACCGGCCCCGCCCACCTCGCCGCCGCCGTCGGCGCCCCGATCGTGTCGCTGTTCGCGCCGGTCGTGCCCGCGGAGAAGTGGGCGCCGTACCGCGCGCGCACCATCCTCCTGGGCGACCAGGACGCGCCGTGCGCAGGCTCGCGCGCCCGCGTGTGCCCGGTCCCCGGGCACCCGTGCCTGGACGGGGTGCGCGCCGACGACGTCGTCGCCGCGGTCGACGCCCTCGCGGGGGTGAGGGCGTGAAGGTCCTCGCCTGGCACGTGCACGGCGGGTGGATGGACGCCTTCGTCCAAGGGGAGCACGAGTACCTCGTGCCCACCGCGCCCGGCGGCGGGGCCTACGGCCTCGGCCGCGCCGGTCGCGACTGGACGATCAGCGAGGTGCCCTACGGCGCGCCCGTGCACCCCGACGTCGTCGTCCTGCAGCGCCCGGAGGAGGAGCAGCTCGCCCGCGGGCTGACCGGCCTGGTCCCGGGCCTCGACGTGCCCGCGGTGTACGTCGAGCACAACACCCCGCCCGCGCCGAACGCCCGGCACCCGCTGGCCGACCGGTCCGACCTGCTGCTGGTGCACGTCACCCACTTCAACGACCTGATGTGGGACTGCGGGTCCACCCCGACCACCGTCGTCGAGCACGGCGTGCGCGACCCGGGGCACCTGTTCACCGGGGAGCTGGCCGTCGCGGCGGCCGTGCTCAACGACCCCGTGCGCCGCGGCCGGATGACCGGCACCGACCTGCTGCCGCGGTTCGCCGCCGTCGGCCCGGTCGACGTGTTCGGCATGGGGCTCGACGGCCTGACCGACACCGTGCGCGCCGTCGGCGACCTGCCGACCGCGCGCCTGCACGCCGAGCTGGCCCGCCGCCGCGCGTACCTGCACGTGACGCGGTGGACCTCGCTCGGGCTGTCCCTCCTCGAAGCCATGCACGCGGGCCTGCCGCCCGTCGTGCTGGGCACCACCGAGGCGGCCAGGGCCGTCCCGCCGGGCGCCGGGGTGGTGTCGACGCGCGTCGCCGACCTCGTGGAGGCGACGGCGAAGCTCCTCGGCGACCGCGTGCTGGCCGCCGACACCGGGGCCCGCGCCCGCGAGCACGCGCTCGCGCGCTACGGGCTCCGCTCGTTCTTGCAGACCTGGGACGACGTGCTGCGGCACGCGGTCTCCGGGACGGGAGGTTCGACATGAAGATCGCGATGGTCTCCGAGCACGCGAGCCCGCTGGCCGCGCTGGGCGGCGTTGACGCGGGCGGGCAGAACCTGCACGTGGCGGAGCTGTCCGCGGCCCTGGCCCGGCGCGGGCACGACGTGGTCGTCTACACGCGCCGCGACGACCCGGACAGCCCCGGGGAAGTGGCCACGGGCGCGGGGTACCGCGTCGTGCACGTCGACGCGGGCCCACCCCGGCCGGTGCCGAAGGACGACCTGCTCCCGCACATGGGCGACTTCGCCGTGGTGCTGCGGGCGCACTGGTCCCGCACGCCGCCGGACGTCGCGCACGGGCACTTCTGGATGTCCGGCCTGGCCACCGTGCTCGCCGCGGACCGGCTGGGCACGGCGACCGTGCAGACCTTCCACGCCCTCGGCGTGGTCAAGAAGCGCCACCAGGGCGGCGCCGACACCAGCCCCGCCGACCGGGTCCGCATCGAGCGGATGGTCGGCGCCCGCGCCGACCGGGTCGCCGCGACCTGCTCGGACGAGGTGTTCGAGCTGGTCCGCATGGGCGTCCCGCGGAGCGGATCTCGGTCGTGCCGTGCGGGGTCGACCTGGCCCGCTTCACCCCCGACGGCCCGAAGGCCCCGCGCGGGACCGCGCGCCACCGCGTGCTCAGCGTCGGGAGGCTGGTGCCGCGCAAGGGGTACGAGACCCTGGTCCGCGCGCTGCCGTACGTCCCGGACACCGAGCTGGTGGTCGCGGGCGGGTCCGGCGCGGACGAGCCCGAGGCGCGCACGCTGCTCGCGCTGGCCGAGTCGCTCGGCGTGGCCGACCGGGTCCACCTGGTCGGGCAGGTGTCGCGCGCCGACATGCCCGCGCTGCTGCGCTCGGCGGACGTCGTCGCGTGCGTGCCCTGGTACGAGCCGTTCGGGATCGTGCCGCTGGAGGCGATGGCGTGCGGCGTCCCGGTCGTCGCCGCGGCCGTCGGCGGGCTCACCGACACCGTCGTCGACGGCGTCACCGGCGTGCACGTCCCGCCGCGCGACCCCGCGCGCTCGCCGTCCGCCTGCGCGAACTGCTCCCCGACGACCTGCGCCGCAGCATGCTCGGCGTGGCCGGGGCCGACCGGGCGCACGCCCGGTACGGGTGGGACCGCATCGCCGCGGACACCGAACGGGTCTACGAGCGGTGCGTCCGGCCCGCGGTCGCCCCGCAGGCGGTGAACCGATGATCGACGAGCGCATCGACGAGATCGTCCGGGCGCTCGACGCCCTCCGGGGTCAGGCGGCCACGCTGACCCGGTGGGGGCGCGCGCTCGCCGCCCGGCTCGACGCGGGCGGGCGGCTGCTGGCCGCGGGCAACGGCGGGTCGGCCGCGGAGGCCCAGCACCTCACCGCCGAGCTGGTGGGCCGGTTCGACCGCGACCGCAGGCCGTTCTCCGCGCTGGCCCTGCACGCCGACACCTCCAGCCTCACCGCCATCGGCAACGACTACGGCTACGCCGAGGTGTACGCGCGCCAGGTCGAGGCGCACGCCCGGCCGGGCGACGTGCTGGTGCTGCTGTCCACCAGCGGCCGCAGCGAGAACGTCCGCCGCGCCGCTCTGGCCGGCGTGCGGGCGGGCGCGTCGGTGTGGGGCCTGACCGGTCCCGCGCCCAACCCGCTCGCCGCCGTGTGCGACGAGGCGGTGTGCGTGCCCGGCTGCACGGCGACGGTGCAGGAGATGCACCTCGTGCTCGTGCACCTGCTGTGCGCGGCGTTCGAGCAGGCGCTCGCCGTGCCGCTGCCCAGGAAGGCGGCGTCATGAGCCTCGTCGTGGTGGGGGACGCGCTGCTCGACATCGACATCACCGGCACCGTCTCCCGGGTCTGCCCGGACGCCCCGGTCCCCGTCGTCGACGTCAGCGGCGAGGTCGACCGGGCGGGCGGCGCGGCGCTGGCCGCCGCGCTCGCGGACCGGCCCGTGCAACTCGTCACCGCCATCTCCGACGACGCCGACGGGCAGCGGCTGTGGGCCGCGCTCGACGGGCTCGACGTGGTCGCGGGCGCGACCGCCAGCACCTCGGTCAAGGCGCGCGTGCGCTGCGGGGCCAGTCGCTGCTGCGCATGGACCGCGGCGGCGGCGGACCGGCCCCGCGCTCGACCGACGCGATGCTCGACACCGTCCGCACCGCCGACGCGGTGCTGGTCTCCGACTACGGGCGCGGCCTCGCCGCGTGCCCCCGGATGCGCGAGGTCCTGGAGAGCAGCCGGGTCCCGGTCGTCTGGGACCCGCACCCGCTCGGCCCGCCCCCGGTCCCCGGGGTCAGCCTGGCCACGCCGAACCTGCCGGAGGCGCTGGCCTTCGCGGGCACCGACGGGCCGGAGGCCGCCGCGGTGCTGCGGGAGCGCTGGCGGGCCGCCGCCGTCGCGGTGACCACCGGCGCGCGCGGCGCGGTGCTCGACCGCGGCGCGGGTCCCGAGCCGGTGCCCGCGCCCGTCGTCGACGCCCGGGACACCTGCGGCGCGGGCGACCGGTTCGCCGTCGCCGCCGCGGCGGCGCTGATGGACGGCGCGGACGCGCGGGAAGCGGTGGCCGCGGCGGTGGAGGCCGCCAGCCGGTTCCTCGCCCGCGGCGGCCTGTCGGCGGCGCAGCCGGAACGGACGCCGGAGGGGCTCATCGCGGCCGTGCGGGCCGCGGCGGCACGGTCGTCGCCACCGGCGGCTGCTTCGACCTGGTGCACGCCGGGCACGCCCAGACCCTCGCCGCGGCGCGGGCCCTCGGCGACTGCCTGGTGGTGTGCCTGAACTCCGACGCGTCCGTGCGCAGGCTCAAGGGGCCGCGCAGGCCGATCATGGGCGAGGCCGACCGGGCGGCGCTGCTGCGCGCGCTCGCCTGCGTCGACGCCGTCGTCGTGTTCGACGAGGACGACCCGCGCCGGGTGCTCGCCCGGCTGCGGCCGGACATCTGGGTCAAGGGCGGCGACTACGCCCCCGACGACCTGCCCGAGGCGGACCTGGTGCGGAGCTGGGGCGGTCGGATCGTGACCACCCCGCTGCTGCCCGGCCGCTCCACGACCCGGCTGGTCGGCGCGCTCGCCGACGCCGGGTGACGAGGAGGAGAGAACGTGGGACGCACAGTGGGCCGCGTGCTGATCAGCGGCGGGGCCTCCGGTCTCGGCGCGGCCGTCGCCGAGGCCGTCGCCGCCGCGGGCGGGACACCCCTGGTGCTGGACAAGCAGGCCCCGGCGAGCGGGGCCGAGCACCGCACCGCGGACGTCACCGACAGCGCCGAGACCGAGCGGGCGGTCGCCGACCTGGCCGCCGACGGGCTCGACGCGGTGGTGACCGCCGCGGGCACCGACGTCTGCGGGGCGCTGGACCGGGTGTCCACAGCGGACTGGGAGCGGGTGGTCGCGGTGAACCTGCTCGGCACCGCCGCCGTCGTGCGCGCCGCGCTGCCCGCGCTCCGGCGCTCCGGCGGGCGCGTCGTCACCGTCGCCTCGACGCTCGGGCTGCGGCCGCGGGCGACGCGACCGCGTACTGCGCCTCGAAGTTCGGCGTCGTCGGGTTCACCCGGGCGCTGGCCATGGAGACCGCGGGCGAGGTCGGCGTGACGCTGCTCGTGCCGGGCGGGATGCGCACGCACTTCTTCGACGACCGGCCCGAGCAGTACCGGCCCGCCGCCGACGCCGCGCTCAACCGGCCGGAGGACGTCGCCGCCAGCGTGCTGCACGCGCTGACCGCGCCGCCCGGCTGCGAGATCCGCGAACTCGTCGTCTGCCCCGACCGGGAGCCGTCATGGCCGTGACCGACACCGGCGCCGTCGTCGACCGGGCGCGCCGGGCCCAGCCCGCCTGGGCGGCGACCGACCCGGCCGAGCGCGGCGCGCTGCTGCGCGCGGCCGCCGACGCCGCCGCGGCGCGCGTGGACGACCTCGCCGAGGCCAACCACGCCGACACCGGCAGACCGCTGGACGAGGCCGTCGCCTCGGTCCGCGCGGGCATCGGCACGCTGCACCAGTACGCCGAACTCGGGCCGGTGCACCGCGGCCGGGCCCTGCAGGGCGGCTGGCACGCCACCGACCTGATGGTCCCGCAGCCGCGCGGCGTCGTCGTCGCGCTGACCCCGTGGAACGACCCCGTCCCGGTGGCGTGCGGGCTGCTCGGCGCGGCGCTGGTCACCGGGAACACCGTGGTGCACAAGCCGAGCGAGCGGGCCTGCCGCACGGGCGCGCTGCTGGGCGAGCTGCTCGCCGAGCACCTGCCCGTGCAGACGGTGTTCGGCGCCGCCGAGGCGGGCGCGGAGCTCGCGCGCAACCCGCACGTCGACCTCATCGCCCACGTCGGCAGCACGCACGCGGGCCGGGCCATCGCCCTGGCGGCGGCGCGGACCGGCGCGAAGGTGCTGCTGGAGAACGGCGGCAACGACGCCGCGATCGTCGACGCCGACGTCGACCCGCGGTGGGCCGCGGAGCAGGTCGCGCTCGGCGCGTACGCCAACGCGGGCCAGGTCTGCACGTCGGTCGAGCGGGTGCTGGTCCACCAGGACGTCGCCGAGCCGTTCACCGCCGCCCTGGTCGACGAGGCCAAGCGGTGGGACGAGCGGCTGTGCCCGCTGGTCGACCCCCACCACCGCGCGGGCGTGCACCGCCACGTCACCGACGCGGTGGCCGCGGCGCGGTGCTGGCCGCGGGCGGCGAGCTGGGCGAGGGCTCCTGGTACCCGGCGACCGTCCTCACCGGGTGCACCCCGGGGATGTCGGTGATGGCGGAGGAGACCTTCGGCCCCGTCGCGCCGGTCATGGTCGTCGCGTCCTTCGACGAGGCGCTGGAGGTGGCCGCCGACGACCGGCACGGCTTGGCCGCCAGCGTGTTCACCGCCGACATGGCCCGCGCGCAGCGCGCGTGGCGGGCGCTGCCCGTCGGCACGGTCAAGGTCAACGCCGTGTTCGGCGGCGCGCCGGGCGGCGCCGCGCAGCCGCGCGGGCTCAGCGGCACCGGGTTCGGCTACGGGCCCGAGCTGCTGGACGAGATGACGACCACGAAGGTGGTCCACCTGAGCCCGCCCGGGAGCAGCCGATGACCGCGCTCACCGCCGACCTGCCCGCCGCGCTGGCCGCCCGCCGACCCCGCATCGTCGTCGTCGGCGACGCGATCCTCGACGTGTGGCTGGAGGGCGACGCGGGCAGGCTGTGCCGCGAGGCGCCCGCCCCCGTCGTGTCCGTCCACACGCGGCACGCGGCGGCGGGCGGCGCGGCCAACACCGCCGTCAACCTCGCCGCGCTCGGCGCGGACACGGCGCTGGTGGCCGCCGTCGGGCCGGACCAGCCCGGCGCGGAGCTGCGGGACCTGCTGGACAAGTCCGGTGTGGACACCAGCGGGATCGTGCTCGCCGAGCAGACGGTGGTGAAGCACCGCGTCATCGCCGCCGACCACCTGATGGTCCGCTACGACGAGGGCGAGGTCCACGAGCACGGCGAGGTCACCTGCCGCGCCATCGCCGACCGCGTGCTGCGGGCGGCGGTGGACGCGGACGCGGTGGTGCTGTGCGACTACGGCCTCGGCGTCTGCGGGCCGGTGCTCGCCCGCGCGATCGCCGAACGCCGGGCGGACATCCGGCTGCTGGTGGTCGACGCGCACCAGCCGAGCCGGTGGGCCGGGACCGCGCCGGACCTCATCACCCCCAACGCCGCCGAGGCCGCCGACCTGCTGGGCGGCCCGCTGCCCGCCGACCGCGTGCACGCTGTCACCGAGCACGGCGACCGCCTGCGCGCGGCGTCCGGGGCGAAAGCCGTGCTGGTGACGCTCGACCGCGACGGGTCCGTCCTCGTCGACGACGGTCCCGGCCACCGCACGTGGGCCGACCCCGCGCCGGAGGGCCAGGCCGCGGGCGCGGGCGACACCTTCTGCGCCGCCCTCACCGTCGCCGCGGCCGCGGGCCTGCCCCTGCCCACGGCCGCCGAGTTCGCCCAAACCGCGGCCGACATCGTGGTGCACCGGCCCGGCACCGCGGTCTGCACGACCGACGACCTCACCAGCCGCCTCGGCGGGCGCACGGCGGCGGTCGGCGAACCGGAACTGCGCGCCCGCGTCGCCGAACACCGCGCGGCGGGCCGCCGGATCGTGTTCACCAACGGCTGCTTCGACGTCCTGCACCGCGGCCACATCGCCTACCTCACCCAGGCCCGCCGACTCGGCGACGTCCTCGTCGTCGCGGTCAACGGCGACGCGAGCGTGCGCAGGCTCAAAGGCCCCGGCCGCCCCGTCAACCCCGCCGCCGACCGCGCCGAGGTCCTCTCCGCCCTGAGCTGCGTCGACCACGTCACCGTCTTCGACGAGGACACCCCCACCGAGCTGATCCGCGCCCTGCGGCCCGACACCTACGTCAAGGGCGGCGACTACACCGAGTCCATGCTCGACGAAGCCGCCGTCGTCCGGGCCTGCGGCGGCGAGGTCCGCATCGTCGACTACGTCCCCGACCAGTCCACCACCGCGGTCATCGACCGCATCGCCAGCAGAACGGGCCCATGACCGATCTCGACGTCCTGATCCCCACCCGCGACCGCCCCACCGAACTCGCCACCACCCTCGCCGGACTCGCCGCCCAGGACGGCGAGTTCGGCGTCGTGGTCAGCGACCAGTCCGACGGGGAGCCCGGTTGGGACACCCCGTCCGCCCGCGCCATGGCCGCCGTCCTGCGCGCCCGCGGCGCGCCCGTCCGGCTGCTGCGCCACCTGCCCCGCCGCGGCGTCGCCGAGCACCGCGCGTTCCTGCTCGACCAGAGCAGCGCCCGGTTCGTGCTGTTCCTCGACGACGACGTCTGGCTCGCGCCGGGCACGCTGCCCCGCCTGCGCACCGCGATCACCGCCCTCGGCTGCGGCCTCGTCGGGGCCGCCGTGCAGGGCATGTCCTATTTGGACGACGAACGGCCGGACGAGCTGGCCGCGTTCGAGGAGTGGACGGGTCCGCCGGAACCGGAGCGGATCGAGCCCGGCGGCCCCGCGTGGCGGCGCTGGACCCTGCACAACGCGGCGAACCCCGCGCACCTCACCCGCAGGCTGGGGCTGCGGCCGGGGGAGTGGCGGGCGTACAAGATCGCCTGGGTCGGCGGCTGCGTGCTCTACGACCGCGCCGCCCTGGTCGACAGCGGCGGTTTCGGCTTCTGGCGCGACGTCCCGCCCGAGCACTGCGGCGAGGACGTCGTCGCGCAGTGGCGGGTCATGGCGCGCGCGGGCGGGGCGGGGATCCTGCCCAGCGGGGCCGTGCACCTGGAAGCCGCGACCACCGTGCCGGACCGGCGCACGGAGGTCCGCGACCACGTGCGCGTCCACCCCGATGGGTAAGGCTCGCGCTCTCTGGGTACGGACACTGCGTTGCCTACCCCTGGAGGTCGTGTGCGCCCGATCACCGTGTTCGTCCTTGGTCTCGATGAGCTGAACCTCGAACTGCTGCGGCAGGTCCCCGACGCGGACCGGTACGAGTTCCACGGGCTGCTCACCATCGAGCGGTTGCAGGTCGGGGACATCCCCGTCGACGACCTGCTGGACGAGGCGTGCCGCGTGCTCGACGACTTCGACGGGCCGATCGACGCCATCGTCGGCTACTGGGACTTCCCGGTCAGCACCATGCTGCCGATCCTGCAACGCCGCTACGGCGTGCGGGGCGCGCCGCTGGAGGCGGTGCTCAAGTGCGAGCACAAGTACTGGAGCAGGCTCGTCCAGTCGCAGGTCATCGACGAGTACCCGCCGTTCGCGCTGGTCGAGCCCGATCAGCCCGACCCGCCCGCCGGGGTCGACTTCCCCTTCTGGCTCAAGCCCGTCAAATCCTTCTCGTCGGACCTCGCCTTCGAGGTGACCGACCTGGCGGGCTTCACCGCCGCCCGCGAGGAGATCGCCGCGGGGATCGACCGGGTCGGGGAGCCGTTCGAGCGCCTGCTCACCCGCGCCGACCTGCCCGCCGAGATCGCCGAGGTGGGCGGGCAGGTGTGCCTGGCCGAGGCGGCCCTGTCCGGGGCCAGAGCGGCGGTGGAGGGCTACTGCGTCGACGGGAAAGCCGAGGTGTACGGCGTCCTCGACTCCCTGGTCTACGACGGCGTGTCGAGCTTCCTGCGCCACCAGTACCCCTCGCGGCTCCCGCAGTCCACACAGGATAAGCTGAAGCAGGTGGCGATCACCGCGATCGAGCACATCGGACTCTCGCCCGCCACGTTCAGCGTGGAGTTCTTCTGCGACCCCGAGACCGACCGGGTGTGGCTGCTGGAGATCAACCCGCGGCACTCGCAGGCGCACGCGGAACCGTTCCTGCACGTCGACGGCGTCCCGAACCACCACCGGATGCTGGCCGTCGCGCTCGGCGAGGACCCCGCGGTCCAGCCCGGCGGCGGCGAGCACGGCATCTCCGCCATCTGGTACCTGCGCCACTTCACCGACGGCGTCCTCACCGGGACGCTCGACGGGGACCTGGAGCCCGGCGTCCGCGTGCACTGGCGGGCGAAACCGGGGAGCGGCTCACCAGCGGCGACAGCTACAGCCACCTGCTGGCCGAGATCACCGTGGGCGCCGCCGACGAAGCGGACCTGATCGCGAAGTACGAGCGCACCGTCGCCGCGCTCGACTACCACGTGGAGGAGGACGGCTGATGCCCCTGACCGTCGAGGACATCACGGGGATGGACGTCACGGTCGACGACACGACGATCCCCGTGTCGGACGGGATCGAGCTGGCAGCCCGGATCTGGCGACCGAACACCCCGGGACCGGTGCCCGCGGTGCTGGAGTACATCCCGTACCGCAAGGGCGACCTGACCTCGGTGCGCGACGGGATCAACCACCCGTACCTCGCCCGGCACGGCTACGCCTGCGTCCGCGTCGACATCCGCGGGTCGGGCGACTCCGGCGGCGTGCTCACCGACGAGTACCTGGAACAGGAGCAGCGCGACGCCGAGGACGTCCTCGCGTGGCTCGCCGAGCAGCCCTGGTGCGACGGGCAGACCGCGATGATGGGCATCTCCTGGGGCGCGTTCGCCGCCCTGCAGGTCGCCGCCCGCCGCCCGCCGAGCCTGCGCGCGCTGTGCATCGTCTCGTTCACCGACGACCGGTACGCCGACGACATGCACTACATGGGCGGCTGCCTGCTGTCGGACAACCTCGCCGAGTCCGGGACGATGTTCGCCTACAGCACCTGCCCGCCCGACCCGGCGACCGCGGGGAGCGCTGGCGGGAGCAGTGGTTCGAGCGGCTGGCCGCGGCGGGGCCGTGGGCCGAGCGGTGGCTGGCCCACCAGCGCCGTGACGACTACTGGCGGCACGCGTCGGTCTGCGAGGACTACTCGGCCGTCGCGGTCCCGGTGTTCGCCGCGTCCGGCTGGGCCGACGGCTACTCCAACGCCGTGCTGCGCCTGATGGCCAACCTCGACGTCCCCCGGCGCGGGCTCATCGGGCCGTGGTCGCACAAATACCCCCACATGGGACAACCCGGACCCGCGGTCGGGTACCTCCAGGAAGTCGTGCGGTGGCTGGACCGCTGGCTGCTCGACCGCGACAACGGCGTCGACCGCGAACCCGTCCTGCAGACCTGGATGCAGGACGCCGTCCCGCCCTCGACGTCCTACGAGGAGCGCCCCGGCCGCTGGGTCGCCGAGCCCGCCTGGCCGTCACCGCAGGTCGAGACCGTCGAATGGGGCCTCGCGCCGCACCGGCTCGGGGAAGGCGCGGACGCCGAGCAGAGCGTGTCGTCGCCGCTGAGCCTCGGCCAGTTCGCGGGCAAGTGGTGCTCCTACAACGCCCCGCCGGACCTGCCCTACGACCAGCGCGAGGAGGACGGCGGCGCGCTGGTCTACGACACCGCGCCGCTGGGGTCGGCGTGCGAGGTCCTGGGCGCGCCCGTGGTGCGGCTGGCCGTGTCCGCCGACCGGCCCGTCGCCATGGTCGCCGCCCGGATCTCCGACGTCGCCCCCGACGGCGCCGCGACCCGCGTCAGCTACGGCCTGCTCAACCTCACCCACCGGGACGGCCATGACGACCCGCGCCCGGTCGAGCCCGGCGAGGTGTGCACCGTGGAGATCCCGCTCAACGGGATCGCCCAGACCTTCCGCCCCGGGCACCGCATCCGGCTGTCGCTGTCCAGCTCGTACTGGCCGCTCGCGTGGCCGCCGCCGGACGCCGCCCGGCTCACGGTGCACACCGGGCGGAGCGCGCTGCTGCTGCCCGTGCGGACCTCCGACAGCACCGAGCCCGCGGAGCTCGGCGAGCCCGACGGCGCGCCCCGCCCCTGGCCGAGCAGCTCACCCCGCCCGCGCACCACTGGCGGGTCAGCCGCGACCTCGCCGACTACCGCAGCGAACTGGACGTGCTGAAGGACAACGGGACCATCCGGTTCCCCGGCGGCATGGAGGTCGGCAAGCACGTCGAGGAGCGGTACTCGTGGACCGCGAACGACTTCACCTCCGCCACCGGCGAGACCGACTGGACGATGACGTTCCGGCGCGGCGACTGGTCGGTGCGCGTCCGCACCCGGCAGAAGCTCACGTGCACGGCGGACGAGTTCGTGCTGCGCGCCCACCTCGACGCCTACGAGGGCGACGACCGGGTCCACTCCCGCGACTGGCGCCTCGCGTTCCCCCGCGACGGCCTGTGATGGGTTAGCCACGCGCCAGGGGGTACGTCGGAGTCATGCGTACCGCGGCGGTGCTGTTCGACCGCGACGGGACCCTCGTGCGGGACGTCCCCTACAACGGCGACCCCGACCTGGTGGAACCCATGCCGACCGCCAGGGAGGCACTGCACGAGGTCCGGCTGCACGGCCTGCGCACCGGGGTGGTGTCCAACCAGTCCGGTGTGGCCCGAGGGCTGCTCACGCCCGCGCAGGTCGAGGCCGTCAACGCCCGCGTCGAGCACCTGCTGGGCCGGTTCGGCACCTGGCAGTGGTGCCCGCACGGCCCGGACGACGGCTGCCGCTGCCGCAAGCCCGCGCCCGGGCTGGTCCTGGCCGCCTGCGCGCGGCTGTCCGTCGACCCCGCCGACGCCGTCGTCATCGGCGACATCGGCGCGGACGTCGAGGCCGCCGCCGCCGCGGGCGCGCGCGCCGTGCTGGTGCCCACACCCCGCACGCTGCGCGCCGAGATCGACGCCGCCCCGCTGGTCGCGCCCACCGTCCTGGACGCCGTGCGGCTGGTGCTGCCCCTGGAAGGAGATCCACCGTGACGCTCCACGACCTCGTGCGCGAGGCCGGTCCGTTCGCGACCGTCCACCTCGACGCCAGCCACGACACCGAGGACGCCATCGACCTCGCCCGCCAGCGCTGGCGGGCCGCCGCGCCGACCTGGCCGCCGCGGGCGCCGACGCCGAGACCATCGCGGTGCTGGAACGCGCGTGGGAGGACACCCCGCCCGCCGCGGGCCGCGCGGGCAGGCTCATGGTCGCCGACCGCACCCGTGTCCTGCACGACGCCCTGCTGCCCGCGCCGCCCGCGCAGCCGCGGGCCCGGTACGGCGCGCTGCCGTACGTGCTGCCCGCGCTCGCGACCGGCCACCCGCCGCCGCACGTCGTGCTCGTCGTGGACAGCACCGGCGTCGACTACCGGGTCGTCACGCCCGAGGGCGTCCGCGAGGACACCGTCGAGGGCGCGGACCACCCGGTCCACAAGGTGCCCGGCGGCGGCTGGAACCACCTGTCGATGCAGCGCCGCGTCGAGGAGACCGTCCGCAGGACCATGCGCGAGGCCGCCGAAGCCGCGGTCAGCGTCGCGCGGGGCGCGGGCGCGCGCCTGGTCGCCGTCGCGGGCGAGGTCCGCTCCCGCGCCGCGCTGTGCGCCGAACTCCCGGACTCGCTCCACGCCGTCGAACTCGACGCGGGCAGCCGCGCCGCGGGCGCCGACGCCGACCGCCTGGAGGCCGAGGTCGCCCGCGCCCTCGCCGAGGTCGACGCCGCCGACCACCTCGCCGACCTCGACCACTTCCGCGCCCAGACCGGCGCCCGAGCGGTCGACGGCCTCCCCGACGTCGTGGCCGCGCTCGCCGCGGGCAACGCCGAACTGCTGCTGGTGCCCCACGACCCGTCGGGCACCGCGTGGGTGCGGCCGGGCTCGCCCGGCACGATCGCGCTGGAGCCCGCCCAGGACACCGTCGAGTGCCCGCTCGACGAATGCCTCCCCGCCGCCGCCCTCGCCGTCGGCGCCCGCGTCCGCGTGGTCGGCCCCGAGATCGACCTCCGCGACCGCGTCGGCGTCCTGCGCCGCTACGCCTAGGGCCATGTCCTACCCGTTGGGGGACCGGCTGGCGGTGACGACGCTGGTGCACCTCGCACTGGCCGTCCTCGCCCCAGCCGCGGCCGGGCAGACCTGGGCCGTCACCTTCTCGGTGTCGGTCGTGCTCCTGTGCGGCGCCGCGATCGCGCACCCGGGCGAGGAGGAGCGGGGCGAGCAGCAGCAGCCGAGGAAGTGACGTCAGTCCCGTTCGAGCAGGTCGCGGACGTCCGCCTGCACGTCGTCGACGGAGATGTCGCCGACGTGGGTGACGTCGTGGGCGCAGCGGTGGAGGTCGGGGCGGGTGCAGTCGGCTCCGCAGACGGGGCAGCGGGCGGTCCAGGAGATGTGGACGCGGTGGCGGAGCCTGCCGAAGGGGCCGGAGTTGAGGACGTTGCCGATCCAGAACACCGACACCGTGGGGGTGCCGACGGCCTGGGCGAGGTGGCGGGGGCCGCTGTCGTTGGCCACCACGACCTTCGCCAGGGACAGCACGCCCACCAGGCCGCGCAGGCTCAGGGCGCCCGCCAGCGACCGGGTGCGGGGTGCGGCGCGCACGACCGCGTCGGCCAGGTCGATCTCGTCCGCGGTGCCGATCACCACGGCGTCGGCGACGTCGGACAGTTGCTCGGCGACCGCGGCGAAGCGTTCGGGCTGCCAGCGGCGGCGGGGGTCCGTCGCGCCGGGGTGCAGCACCAGCAGCGGGCGGGTGAGCGGGCCGAGGACGGCCCGCGCCTCGGCGAGGTCTTCGCCCGTGACGGGGATGCGCGGCTCGAACCGGACGGGCGGCGCGCCCGCGAGGCAGGCCACCTCCAGCGCCCGCAGCACCTCGTGCTGGTGGTAGCGGAACGGCAGCGACCGGGTCAGGCCGGGCGCGTCCTCGGTGCGGCTGCCGACGGTGAACGTCGGGTGCAGCGCCAGCAGCAGCGGGTTGGACTCGCGGCCGCCGCCGTGCACCTGGACGCCGAGGTCGAAGCGGCCCGCCCGCTCGGCGAACTCCTCGACCGTGCCCTCGCCGTCGAACCCGGGCGCGCGGGGTAGCGGCACGACGCGGGACACCGGGCCCGGGCGGTCGCGCAGCAGCTCGGCGTGCATCGCGCTGCCCAGCAGCACCAGCTCGGCCTCCGGGTACGCCGCGGCCAGCGCGTCCATCGCGGGCATGGCGTACAACAGGTCGCCGAGACCGCCGCCGCGGAGGACGGCGATCCGGCGCACCTCGCTGAACGGTTCCACACCATTCAGCTACCCGGCGTGATCCACCTCAAACCGGGGTACTCCGCGGCCGTGCGACGCAGCGACCCGGCGGGACCGGGCATCACCCGGCGGCGGCAGGGCCGCGGCTGGCGCTTCCTCGGGCCCGGCGGCGAGCCGCTGGCCGCGGCCGACCTGGAGCGCGTGCGCCACCTCGCGATCCCGCCCGCCTGGCGCGACGTCTGGATCTGCCCGCACCCGGAAGGCCACATCCAGGCCGTCGGGACCGACGACGCGGGCAGGCGGCAGTACCTCTACCACGAGAAGTGGCGGCAGAAGCGGGACGAAGCCAAGCACGAGCGCGTGCAGGAACTCGCGGTGCGGCTGCCGAAGTTCCGCCTCGCCGTGCACGACGACCTCGCCGACTCCGGCCTCGGCTGCCACCGCGTGCTGGGCGGGGCGCTGCGCATCCTCGACCGCGGCGTGTTCCGCACCGGCGGCGAGGAGTACGCCGACGAGAACGGCAGCCACGGCGTCGCGACGCTGCTCCGCGAGCACGTCACCGTCAGCAGGAGCAGCGTCGCGTTCAGCTACCCCGCCAAGAGCGGCCTGCACCGCGACGTCAGCCTGACCGACCCCGAGTTGGCCGCGCTCCTGCGCTCCCTCAAGCGCGCCCGCACCGGCGCCGACCGGCTCCTGGTGTACCGCGCGGGCCGCGCCACCTGGCACGAGGTGCGCTCCGGCGAGATCAACGAGCGCTTCAAGGAGCTGACCGCGCCCGAGTACACGGTCAAGGACCTGCGCACCTGGCACGCCACCGTGGTCGCCGCGATCGCCTTCGCCAAGACCGAGCCCCCGACCTCGCAGCGCGCGTTCAACCGCGCCATCGCGGCCGTGATGGACACCGTCGCCGAGGACCTGGGCAACACCAGGGCGATCGCCCGCAAATCCTATGTGGATGCCCGGGTGGTCGACGCCTTCGGCGAGGGCCGGACCATCAAGCGCGCGGTGGACCGGGTGGGCGACGACCTGGTCGACGAGACGACGCGCCAGGCGCTCGAGCGGGCCGTGCTGAAGCTGCTGGACGGGTGAGCGCCGCAGGTTTCCCGGGTGCCGGAGCGGGTATGCCTCCAGGCAGCAAGGAGGTTGGAGATGAGCCAGGAACTGCTTTCGGTCCCCGTCCCCCGGCCCGCGGCCGACGACCTGGTCGGCACCGTGGACGTGATCGGCGGTCGCGCCGAGACGTGGGTCGACCCGGCGCCGCCCGACGACGACGGCTACGAGCCCTTCATCGTCCGCGGACGGGAATGACGCCTCACCGCCGGGCCCGTGCGGTGGCCCGGCGGTTGGCCTTGTCCAGTGCCTCGACCAGCTCGTCCTTGCTCATCGTGGAGCGACCCGGCACGTCCATCCGCTTGGCCAGCTCGTACAGGTGCTTCTTGCTGGCGTTCGCGTCGACGCCCCCGGCGGTGTCACCATCGGCCGCGCCCGCGCGGCGGGCGGCCTGGGCGTCCGAGGGCCCGTTCTCGTCCTTGCGCTCCCAGTGGTCGGCGACCTTCTCGTGGGTGTGCTTGAGCGCGGCGAACGCCGTGCGGTGGGCGCGCTCGCCCTCGCCGTAGGTCTCGACCGCGGAGTCGTGCGCCTTCGCCCACGTCCGCTGGGCCTTCTTCGACGACCGGCGGACCGTGCTGGGCATGTCTTCGCGTGCGGGCATGCACGCGGGTTCCCGCTGCCGCCCGGCCCGAAACTACAGCTCCAGCTCCCGTTCGATCGCCGCCAGCTCCTCCGGGGTGCCCTCGACCTTCGGCCCGGTGAACCAGTGCCGCGCCGAGACCAGCCACCAGACCCCGGCGAACCCGAGCACCACCAGCACCGCGACCGGCGTGTAGTTGAACGTCTCCGCCGTCACCGGGCTCACCTGCGGCAGCATGAACAGCACCGAGATGAACCCGACCCACAGCACCGCGACGATCCCGACCGGCCTGCTCCACCGGCCCAGGCTCCACGGCCCCGCCTCGAACGCGTCGCCCTGGCGCAGCCGCAGGAACGTCGGGATGACGTAGGCGATGTAGAGGCCGATCACCGCGATCGACGTGACCGCCGCGTACGCCGTCGTGTTCCACAGGTACGGCAGCCCGAGCAGGAACGCCCCGCCCGCCGCCAGCCACACCGCGTTGGTGGGCGTCCGGGTGCGCTTGTTGATGCGGTGCCAGAACGCCGACGCGGGCAGCGCGCCGTCGCGGGAGAACGCGTACACCATCCGCGAGTTCGCCGTCACCGACGCCATGCCGCAGAACAGCTGCGCGCCGATCGCGATGAGCAGCAGCAGCTTGCCGCCGGTCGTTCCGAGCGCATCGATGAACACCTGCGCGGGCGGCACGCCCGTCTCGCTGTTGAGCGCGCCGCTGTAGTCCTGGATGGCGAACGTGATGCCCACCAGCAGGATCCAGCCCGCCACCAGCGAGACCACGATGGACATGACGATGCCGCGCGGCCCCGAGCGGGCCGCGTCCCGGGTCTCCTCGGTCATGTGCGCCGACGCGTCGTACCCGGTGAAGGTGTACTGGGCGAGCAGCAGCCCGAGCAGTCCGACGTAGAACGCCGAGCCCCACCCGGTCTCGTTCACGAACTCCCCGAACACGAAGCCCGCCGACTGGTGCCGCGCGGGCACGACGGCCAGCACGACCACGATGACCGCGACGCCCAGCAGGTGCCACCACACGCTCACCTGGTTCAGCACGGCCACCAGCCGCACCCCGAAGGTGTTGAGCAGGCCGTGCACGGCCAGCACGACCCCGAAGATCAGGATGGTGTGCTCCGGCGTCGCCGCGTACCCGAACTGCAGGTCGAGGAACGCGTTGATGAACGACGCCGCGCCGAAGTCGATGCCCGCGGTGACCGCGACCTGGCCGAGCAGGTTGAACCAGCCGGTGAACCACGACCACACCGCGCCGTTGCGCGGGGCCAGCTTGGCCGCCCAGTAGTACAGCCCGCCCGCGGTCGGGTAGCTGGAGCACACCTCGGCCATCGCCAGGCCCACCAGCAGCGTCATCAGGCCGACCAGCGGCCAGCCCCACACGATCATGGCCGGGCCGCCGGTCTTCATGCCGAACCCGTACAGGGTCAGGCAGCCGGACAGCACCGAGATGATCGTGAAGGACACCGCGAAGTTGGAGAACCCGGACATCGACCGGGACAGCTCCTGCGCGTAGCCGAGTTCGTGGAGCCGCTTCTCGTCCTCGTCGCTCACCAGCGCCCCCTCGTCGGCCGAAGCGTGATCCCCTATTGATCCGCTCGCGCCGCCCGCGTGTCAATACCGATCAGCGGGCAGATCACCGTCTCGGCGTAGTCGCGGAAGGCCGCGTCGCCGTCCAATTCGGGCGGGCCGCCCGGGGTGAGCACGAAGGACTGGACCAAGCGGACGATCGTCGCCGCGACGACCCCGACCGGCGGGCGGTCGGGCAGGCCGAGCGCGGCGCGCAGCTCGGTCACCGTCGCCGTCACGTACCCGGTGGCGATCTCGATGGCGCCGCCCGCGTCGAGGGTCAGCCACACCAGCGTCTCGTCCCGGTCGACGGCGAGGAGCTGGCGCAGCAGGGGTTGCCGCGCAGCGTCGTCACGGTGATCCCGAAACCCGCGACCTGCCGCTCCAGCGGGTCCTCGATGGGGGCGAGGCGCGCCTCGATGTCGGCGAGCACCTTGCGGACCTCGTGCGCCATCGCGGCGCGCACGATCTGGTCCTTGGTGCCCATCCGCCGGTAGAGCGTCGTGCGGTTGACCCCGGAGCGGCGGGCGATGTCGTCGGCGCTGGTCCGGCGGATGCCGATCAGCGCGAACTGCGCGACGGCCGCCTCCAGGATGCGCAGGTCCACCGGGTCGGCGGGCGGCGCGAGCAGCGCGGACAGCGGGATCTCCACCGACCCAGGGTAGCCTCTTGCAACAGAACAACACGATGTGTTGCACTGTGGTGCATGAACGCGGCCCCGATCGGTCCCGGCTCGCTGACCTGGCACCACTTCGGCGACAGCCGCGGCCTGCTGTTCCTCGGCCGCATCGGCACCCTGCAGAACATGCACCCGGCCGTGGGCGCGGCGCTGCAGGACCACTCCGACTTCTTCGACAACCCCTCGACCGGCTGTTCCGGTCGATGCCGCCCATCCTCGGCGTCGTCTACGACCCGCCCGGCAGCGGGACCGGCGCCCTCGTCCGGAGCTTCCACACGGACTTGAAAGGCGTCGACTCGAAGGGCCGCCGCTACCACGCCCTGCACCCGGACGTCTTCTGGTGGACCCACGTGACGTTCGTCGAGGGCATCATGGCCGTCAACGAGTTCTTCGGCACCCCTGACCAGGGCGGAGAAGGACCGGCTCGTCGCCGAGGGCGTCACCTGGTGGCGGCGCTACGGCCTCACCGACCGGCCGGTGATCGACAACTACGCCGACTTCGAGGCGTACTGGCGGCGCATGCTCGACGAGGAGCTGGAGGCCAACGCCACCACCGACTACGCCCTGGCGATGTCCGGCATCCGCATCCCGCCGCCGCCGTTCGTGCCCGCCGCCGTCTGGGCCGTCGTGCGCCGCCCGGTCATGCGGTTCGGCTCGTGGCTGTCGATCGGCCTGCTCCCGCCCCGCGCTCGCGAGATCCTCGGCGCGACCTGGTCCGCGCGCGACCAGCGCCGCTTCCGGGCGGTGGCCGCGGTCGTCCGGTGGGTGTGGCCGAGGCTGCCGCGGCGGCTGCGCTACCTCGACCGCGCCCACGCCAACATGCGCCTGGTCGACTCGGGCCGGTGGTGGGCCGCGGTTTGACGGTCCGACCTGCGGGTATCTGTCCGTCATGCAGACCACAACCGCCCGCCGGTCGCTCTGGCTGGACGGCGTCTCGCCGACCCTGTTCCCCACCTGCGCCGACAGCGAGGACGTGCGGTTCGACGCCGTCGTGGTCGGCGGCGGGATCACCGGCCTGACCACCGCGCTGCTGCTCAAGCGCGCGGGCATGAAGGTCGCCGTGGTCGAGGCGGACCAGGTCGGGCGCGGCGTCACCGGCAACAACACCGCCAAGGTCACCGCGCTCCAGTCCACCGTGTACTCCGAGCTGGAGCGCCTGCACAGCGAGGAGACCGCCGCCGGGTACGCCGCGGCGAGCGTCGCGGGCGTCGAGCTGGTCGCCGAACTCGCCGCCGAGGTCGACTGCGACGTCGAGCGCAGGCCCGCGCACACCGTCGCGATGCGCCCCGAGGACGTCGGGACCGTGGAGGCCGAGCTGGCCGCCGCCGTGCGCGCCGGGCTGCCCGCCGTCGCCGACCCGGGCCCGGACCTGCCGTTCCCCGTGCACGCCGCGGTGCGCCTCGACGACCAGATCCGGCTGCACCCGCTGCGCTACGCCATCGGCCTGGCCCGCCTGGTCGACGGCGGCGGCTGCCGCGTGTTCGAGCGCAGCCGCGTCCAGCAGGTCCGCGAGGGCAGGCCCGCGACCGTCCACACCGAACACGGCGACCTGCTCGGCGGGCACGTCGTCATCGCCACGCACTACCCGATCCTCGACCGCGGCCTCTACTTCGCCCGCCTGGAGCCGATGCGGTCCTACTGCGTCGCCGCGACCCTGCGCGGGGGCGCGCCGCCCGCGAGCATGGCGATCTCGACCGGCGGCGAGGTCTGGTCGATCTCGTCGGCGGGGGACCGGCTGATCGTCGGCGGGCAGGGCCACCACGTCGCCGAGCGCGGCGACTCCGCCGCCCGCTACGTCGCGCTGGAGGCGTTCGCCCGCGAGCACTGGCCGGTCGCCGAGATCACCCACCGCTGGTCCGCGCAGGACCCCGCGCCCTACGACCGGCTCCCGATGATCGGCTCCTACCGGCCTGGCGCGAGCACCCTCCACGTCGCCACCGGGTTCGCCAAGTGGGGCCTGTCGACCGGGTCGTACGCGGGCTCGCTGCTGGCCGACCGCATCCTCGGCAGGCAGACCACCGACCTGTTCTCCCCGCACCGCGTCACCCCGCGCGGCATCGGCACGCTCGCCCGCATCAACGCCAAGGTCGGCGTCGACCTGGTCACCGACCACCTGGCCCCGACCGGCGCCACCAACCTCGACCAGCTCGCCCCGGGCCAGGCGTGCGTGCGCCGCGACGGGCTCGGCAAGACCGGCGTCTACCGCGACGCCGACGGCGAGTTGCACGCCGTGTCGCTGCGGTGCACGCACCTGGGCTGCATGGTCCGGTTCAACACCGCCGAGCACAGCTGGGACTGCCCCTGCCACGGCTCCCGGTTCGACGTCGGCGGCGCCGTCCTCGAAGGACCGGCGACCAAGCCGCTGGACAAGCGCGCGCCGTGACCCGGTCGGGCGGCTCCGGGTTTGCCTCGGCCGAACGGGGGAACCACGTCGGTATGGGCATCGATCACTCGCGGGCCCCGGTGCTGGAGGCCATGCGCAAGCACAAGGCGGAAGGGCTGCTGTCGTTCCTGCCGCCCGGCCACAAGCAGGGCCGCGGCGTTGACCCCCGGGTGCTGGCGGTGATGGGGGAGGACGTCTTCGCCTCCGACATCATCATGATGAACGGCCTCGACGACCGGGTGATGAGCGGCGGCGTGCTCAGCGAGGCCGAGGAGCTGATGGCCGACGCCGTCGACGCCGACCACGCGTTCTTCTCCACCTGCGGCAGCTCGCTGTCGGTGAAGACCTGCGTCATCACCGTCGCCGGGCCGGGGCAGCGGATGCTGGTGTCCCGCAACGCGCACAAGTCGGTGATCGCGGCGCTGATCCTCGCGGGCGTCGAGCCGGTGTGGGTGCACCCGCGCTGGGACGAGCGCTGGCAGCTCGCCCACCCGCCCGGCCCCCAGGACGTCGCCGCCGCGGCCGACCGCGCGCCGGACGCCGCGGGCATGCTGCTGGTCACCCCGACCGACTACGGCACCTGCGCGGGCATCGCCGAGATCGCCGACCTCTGCCACGAGCGCGGCATGCCGCTGGTCGTGGACGAGGCGTGGGGCGCGCACCTGCCCTTCCACCCGGGCCTGCCGAGCTGGGCGATGGACGCGGGCGCCGACCTGTGCGTCACCAGCGTGCACAAGATGGGCTGCGGGCTGGAGCAGAGCTCGGTCTACCACCTGCGCGGCGACCGCGTGGACAAGGACGTGCTCACCGCCCGCGCCGACCTGCTCGACACCACCAGCCCGTCCTGCCTGGTCTACGCCGCGCTCGACGGCTGGCGCAGGCAGATGGCCGAGCACGGCGAACGCCTGCTCGACAGCGCGATCGGCCTCGCCGCGGGCGTGCGCGCCCGCCTCGCCGGGATCGGGGGCGTCCGGGTGATGGACCGCGACGACCTCGTCGGCCCCGACCGCGCCGACGACCTCGACCCGCTGAAGATCGTCATCGACCTCGACGAGCTCGGCATCTCCGGGTACGCCGCCAACGGCTGGCTGCGCGAGCACCAGCTCGTCGAGGTCGGCTTGTCCGACCACCGCCGGATCGCCGCGCAGATCACCGTCGCCGACACCCGGGCCACCGGGGACCGGCTGGTCGAGGCCGTCGCCGCGCTCGTCGAGCACCGCGCCGACCTGCCGCCCGCCAAGCGCGTCGACCTGCCCGCGCCGGGCGAGCTGGAGCTGGAGCAGGCCGTGCCGCCGAGGAGGCGTTCTTCGGCCGCGCCGAGCACGTGCCCGCCGCCGAGGCCGTCGGCCGGGTCGCCGCCGAGACGATCAGCCCCTACCCGCCCGGCGTGCCCGCGGTCGCCCCCGGCGAGGTGATCACCGAGGCGGTCGTCGACTACCTCCGCACCGGGCTCGACGCCGGGATGCTCATCCCCGACGTGTTCGACCCGTCCCTCAAGACGTTCCGCGTCCTGGCCTGAAAGGACACAATGGACCAGTACACGTTCCAGGACCCGCGCTCCCAGTACCCCGCGCCGGACCAGCAGAAGCCGCAGACGCAGTCCACGCCCGGCAGCACCGCGGGCATGTCGCCCGAGCCCGACCACGGCGAGAAGACCTACCGGGGCAGCGACCGGCTGGTCAACCGCAAGGCGCTCATCACCGGCGGCGACTCCGGCATCGGCCGCGCCGTGGCGATCGCCTTCGCCCGCGAGGGCGCCGACGTGGTGATCTCCTACCTGTCCGAGGACACCGACGCCGCCGCCACCGCCGCCCTGGTCGAGCAGGCCGGGCGCAAGGCCGTCGTCGTCCGCGGCGACATCCGGGACGAGGCGCACTGCACCGAGCTCGTCGAGCGGACCGTCGCCGAACTCGGCGGCATCGACATCCTCGTGAACAACGCCGCCCACCAGATGTCCGGTTCCGGCGTGGCGGAGCTGGCGACCGAGCAGATGGACCGCGTGTTCAAGACCAACCTGTACGCGCTGTTCTGGCTCTGCCGCGCCGCCGTCCCGCACATGCCGCCCGGGTCGACCATCGTCAACAGCACCTCGATCCAGGCCAGGCAGCCCTCGCCGGAGCTGATGGACTACGCCGCGACGAAGGCCGCGATCCTCAACGCCACCCAGGGCCTGTCCGCCGACCTGATCAGCCGCGGCATCCGCGTCAACGCGGTCGCGCCGGGGCCGGTGTGGACGCCGCTGATCCCCGCCACCATGCCCGAGGAGAAGGTCGCCGACTTCGGCGCGCAGACCCCGATGGGCCGCGCCGCCCAGCCCGCCGAGCTCGCGCCCGCCTACGTGTTCCTCGCTTCCCCGGAATCGGGTTACACAACCGGGGAAACGCTGGCGGTGACCGGGGGCAGTTCCTAACCTGATCGTGAGGTGGGGACATGACCAAATTCGCCCGGCGCCAGGCCCGCATCTGCCGCGATCGGTACCTCGCGGGTTTCGGCGGGGAACTCGACATCGCCGTCGTCGGCCAGATCGCCCGCGACGTCGTGCTGCTCGTCGACGCCGTCCCGGGACCGCGCTCCTCGACGACGGTCCGGCAGCGCCGCGAGCTGCTCGGCGGCAAGGGCGCGAACCAGGCGGTGGCCTGCGCGCAGCTCGGCGCGTCCGTCGCGCTCCTCGGCGCGGTCGGGGACGACGCCGTCAGCGCGCACCTGCTGGCCCAGGCCCGGCGGGACCACGTCGACGTCGCCTGCGTCGTCCGGCGCCCCGGGGCCACCACCGCGCTGATCGTCAACGTGGTCGACGCCGACGGCGCGTGGCGCTACTTCGAGGACCTGGCCGGGACCGAGCTGACCGAGCAGGAGGTCCAGCACGGCGCGGCCACGATCGCCGCGGCCAGCTCGGTGATCGTCCAGCTCCAGCAGCCCGCCGCCCGGACCGCCGCCGCGCTGGCCCGCGCCGCGGCCGCCGCGTCGTCCTCGACGGCGCGCCCGACCCCGCGCAGCGCGCCGACCTGCTGGCCGCCGCGGTCGTCCTGCGCGCCGACGCCCACGAGGCCCAGCTGCTGACCGGCGACCGGATCGACTCCGTCGACGCCGCCGTCCGCGCCGCCGGGGCGCTGCTCGCCGAGGGCCCCACCCTGGTCGCGCTCGGCGTGGAAGGCGAGGGTGACCTGTTCGCCTGGCCCGGCGACCACCTGTTCCTGCCGTTCACCGACGACCCGACCGTCGACACGACCGGCGCGGGCGACGCGCTCGTCGCGGCGCTGACGGTGGCCCTGACCCGCGGCGAGTCCCCGGCGGACGCCGCGCGGGCCGCGCCGCCGCGGGCTCGACCGTCCGGCACATCGGGGGCAGGCCCGCGCTGGGCGCGCGGCGGTGACGGGCAGGCCCCCGGCCGCAGGGACCGTGCGGCCGGGGACCCGTGTGCCATTGAGGGGTAGGGCACCACCCCGGTCAAGGGTCAGACGGCCGAGGTGCCGAACTCCGCCCGCAGCGCGGTCAGCTCCTCCGGCGTCGGCTCGTGGCCGGACGCGACCAGACGGCCGATCTCGCGGAAGTAGTCCTCGTACCCGGCGGGCGTGAACACCATCAGGCAGCGCGCCTTGCGGGCCGTCGCGTTGCGGAAGCCGTGCGCGGTGCCGCGCGGCACCGCCACCGAGCCGCCCGCGCCCACCACCTCGGTGTGCCCGACGTCGAAGGTGATCTCGCCCTCCAGGACGACGAAGTCCTCCTCGTGCCCGTGGTGGACGTGCGGGCTGGCGCCCAGCGCGCCCGGGTCGAGCAGCAGCTCGACCACCGCGAGCCTGCCCCCGGTGTCGGCCCCGGCCAACCTGATCCGGTAGTTGCCGCCGACCGCGGGCAACTCGTCGACGTCCTCGGCACGGCGCACACCCAAGCTCACCGCGCCACCCTACGGGTCAGAGCCGCCGCAGCCCAGTGAGCACCCGTTCCATCAGCCGCAGGTCGGGCGCGGCGGCGCCGCGGTGCACGACGACCAGGCCCCGCCCGGCGAGGTCGCCGACGAGCACCTTGACCACGCCCAGCGGAAGCGACAGCAGCGCGGCGACCTCCGCGACCGACCGCGTCGACCGGCACAGCTCGACGACGGTGTGGTGCTCGGCGGGCAGCGCGGCCCGGGCGGGCCCGTCCGCGGCCGACACCAGCGTCTCGACCTCCAGGTCGGCGTCCGGGCGGGTGCGGCCCGCGGTCCACGCGTACGCCCGGACGATCTCGGCGTGCTCCTCGACCCCCGGCTCGGCCGCCCGCTCGGGCCGCTCGGGCGCGGCGGCGGGCTCGGGTTCTCGCCGCCCGCCGCGCCGCCCCCGCCGACCGCCGCGGTCCAGCGTGAACCCGTTCAGCAGCTCGGCGAACCCTCTGTCGTCGCTCACGGCCGGGTCACCCCGGCTGCGCCGACGCGGTCTGCCGCGCGCCCCGCAGCTCGGCGCGCAACTCCGGCGTCAGCATCTGGCCGACCTGGTCGACCAGCACGTTCATCTCGTACGCCACCTGGCCGACGTCGCAGTTCGGCGCGGCGAGCACGGCCAGGCACGAACCGTCCCGGATGGACATGAGCAGCAGGATGCCGCCGTCCATCTCGACGATCGTGCGCAGCACCCGGTCGCCGCCGAAGCAGCGCGACGCGCCCTCGGTCAGGCTGTTCACCCCGGCGGCGATCGCGGCGAGCTGCTCGGCGCGGTCCCTCGGCAGCCGCGGCGACGTGGTCAGCAGCAGCCCGTCCACCGAGATCACGATCGCGTGCGCCACCCCGGGCACCCGCTCGCTGAAGCCGCCGACGAGCCACCCGAACTGGTCCACCTGCCGCGACGGGGATGTGCTCATGCCTGCTCATTCCGGTGGTTGGCGTCGGGCGCGCTCCGGCGCACCCCGGACTGGTAGTTGGCCAGGAAGCCCCGGACCCGCTCGGGGTCGCGCTTGCGGGCGGCGGCGGGCGGCTGCGGCGCGCTGAACCCGGCGGCGCGCGCGGACCGCTTCGGCAGCGCCCCGCCGAACCACGTGGACGCCGGGCGCGGCGGCTCGGCGGAGCGCGGCGCGGGCGCGGGCGGCACGGGCGGCGCGGGCGGGCGCGGGGCGGGGTGTGCGCCCGGACCAGCTCCGCGGGCACCCGCGCGGTCGCGCGCAGCCCCGCCCGGTCCGGGCCAGCGTGGCGCAGCGCGACCGCGACGCCCTGCCGGGCCGCGAGCCGGGCCACCACGAACAGCCCGAGCTGGCGCGACACCGGCACCTCGGCCGGGACGTCCTCGGCGAGCCGCCGGTTGACCGCGGCCAGCTCGTCGTCGACCATCCCGATGCCCTCGTCGACGATCTCCACGACCACCCCGCCGTCCGGGGCCTGGCTCGCGCTGACCTCGACCCGCGACCGCGGCGGGGAGAACGCGGTCGCGTTGTCCAGCAGCTCGGCGACCAGGTGCACGACGTCGCCCGCCGCGTAGCCCACGACCTCCACCGGCGGGGCCGGGTGCACGACGACGCGCTGGTACTGCTCGATCTCCGACACCGCGGCGCGCAGCACGTTGACCAGCGGGACGGGCTTGGTGAACCGGCGCGACACCTCGGCGCCGGAGAGCACCATCAGGTTCTCGTTGTTGCGCCGCATGCGGGTGGCCAGGTGGTCGAGCTTGAACAGGTTGGCGAGTTGGTCGGGGTCCTCCTCCTTGCGCTCCAGCTCCTCCATGAGCTTGAGCTGGCGCTCGACGAGCCCCTGGCTCCGCCGGGACAGGTTGACGAAGGTGCTGCGCATGTCCGAGCGCAGGTCCGCCTGCTCAGTCGCCGACCGCACCGCCTGCCGGTGCACCTTGTCGAACGCCCTGGCGAGCTGGCCCAGCTCGTCGGTGGTCGGCACCGGCACGGGGTCGATCTCCACGCTCGGCGCCCGGTTGGCGCGGATGTCCGCGACGACCGCGGGCAGCCGGTGGTCGGCGACCTCCAGCGCCGCGCGGCGCAGCGCGCCCAGCGAGCGCAGGAGCTGCCTGCCGACGACCCAGCCGATCGCGCCCGCGGTGACGATCATGCCGAGCAGCACCACCGACGCCAGGCCCGCGCGGTCGCTGGTCTGGCCCTGGAGCCGGTCGACGGCCGAGCGCAGCTCGCCCGCCAGGTGCGCGCCCATGTCGGCCAGGGCGGCGGCGGCGGTCTCGCTGGTCCGGTTCCACTCGGTGGGCTCGACGCGCACCGGGCCGCCCGCGTTGACGGCGGTCTGCACGAGCCGTTCGCGCAGCCCGACGTCCGCGATGTCCAGCCTGATCGCGAGGTCGCGGCGCTGGTGCGGGGTGGCCACGGCCTGGAAGTCGCTGAGCCGGTCGCCCATCCGCAGCCCCGACTCGGCCAGCGCGCGCAGCTCCGCGCCGAGCAGTTCGCCGCGGCCGAGGCCGACGAGCAGGACCGCCTGCTGGAGGGTCACCTGCTCGCGGGCGACCTCGACGTGGTGCAGCGCGATCGCCGTGCCGGACACCAGCGGGTCGCCGAACTGGCTCACCAGCGCCTGGTCGAAGTCGAGCAGCGCCTGCACCGCGATCGTGTACGCGGTGGTCGACGTCGGCTGGTCGCCGGGGACCTGCGCGCGCAGGTCGGAGAGCGGGTCGAGCTGGCGGACCGCCTCGTCGAACCGGGACGCCGACACCTCGCCGAAGCCGTCCGCGTCCGCGCGCAGCTCGGTCAGCCGCTGCCGCAGCGCCTCGGTGGTGCGCCCCTGCTCCTGGTACGCGCCGGGCTCGGGCACCCCGCGCGCGACCATCGTGCGCTCGCGCTGCACGCTCCAGATCAGCGGCACGAGCCCGCCGCGCACGGCCACGAGTTCCTGCAGCTGCGCGTAGTTCGCCGCGCGGCCGACGTAGTGGGAGATCTGCAGCGCGCCCGCGCCGAGCGCGACGAGCACCGGCACGACGAGGATGGCGGCGAGCTTCACGGGGAGGCGCCAATTGCGCCAGTCGGCCACCGCCGACAGCGGCCGCTTCTGATCCAGACCTGGTGTCACGATCACCCTACCCGCGCGTCATCGGACGGCATGGCGTCGTTGGTGCCACTCGTTCGCCTACCTCCCACGACTGCCGCGGCCCCGAACCACCGGAACCGGCATCGTAAGTCAGAGATCCACCCGCGACAACGAGGTGCGCTCACGTAATTTATTTTCCGAACATACCGGGGAACCGTTCCTTGACTGGGCGCGCGGTCTGGCTAGGCTGGCTGCTCCCCGCGGTCGTGGTGATCGGAATTCTTTCGCTGGAGGCTCGATGTCGAGGTCGTCGCCCGCGCGCCCCGGTTTCGCCGCGTTCCAGGTGGGAGAACCGGCGGGCTACGTCGACGCCGACGGGAACATCGACTACGTGGCGCTCCAGCAGAGCGCGGATTTCCGGCTGCTCCGCAAGCAGGCACTGCGGTTCGCGGTGCCCGCCACGGTGCTGTTCCTGGTCTGGTACCTCACTTACGTGATCTTGTCGGCGTACGCGCCGGAGTTCATGAGCAGACCGGTGTTCGGCGCGGTCAACGTCGGCCTCGCGTTCGGCATGCTCCAGTTCGCGTCCACTGTGGTCATCACCCTGCTGTACGGCAGGCACGCGAAGCGGAAGGTCGACCCGCGGGTCGACGCCGTGCGGGCGCTGGTGGAGCGGCGGTGAGCACGGGCAACCAGGCGCTGAACATCGGCGTCTTCTCGGTCTTCGTGCTGATCACCCTGTTCATCGTCTACCGGGCGAGCAGCCGCAACGTCACGCAGTCGGACTACTACGCCGCGGGCAGCAGCTTCACCGGCGGCCAGAACGGCATCGCGCTCGCGGGCGACTTCCTGTCCGCGGCGTCGTTCCTCGGCATCTCGGGCGCGATCGCGGTGACCGGCTACGACGGCTTCCTGTACTCGATCGGCTGGGTCGTCGCGTGGCTGATGGGCCTCATGCTCATCGCGGAGCGGCTGCGCAACACCGGCCGCTACACCCTCGGCGACGTCCTCGCGTTCCGCATGCGCCAGCGCCCGGTCCGCGCTGCGGCGGCCAACGCCACGCTGGTGATCTCGCTGTTCTACATGATCGCGCAGATGGCGGGCGCGGGCGGCATCGTCGCGCTGCTGCTCGACGTGCACAGCAAGGCGGGCCAGGCCGTGGTGATCGCGGTCGTCGGCGTGGTGATGCTGTTCTACGTGCTCGTCGGCGGGATGAAGGGCACCACCTGGGTGCAGATCATCAAGGCCGTGCTGCTCCTGCTCAGCGTCTCCATGATCACGGTGTTCCTGCTGGGCAAGTTCGGCTTCGACCTCTCGGCGATCCTGCGCGGCGCGGCCGAGCGCAGCCCGCTGGGCGACGCCGTGCTGAGCCCGGGCGCGAAGTACGGGGCGACCGGCACGACCAAGCTCGACTTCCTCTCGCTGGCCCTGGCCCTGGTGCTCGGCACCGCCAGCCTCCCGCACGTGCTGATGCGCTTCTACACCGTGCCGAACGCCCGCGAGGCGCGCCGGTCGGTGACCTGGGCGATCTGGCTGATGGCCACCTTCTACCTGTGCACGCTGGTGATCGGCTTCGGCGCGATGGCGCTGGTCGGCCCGGACGCCATCGAGAGGGCGCCGGGGCGGGAGAACTCGGCCGCGCCGCTGCTGGCGTTCCACGTCGGCGGGACCGTCCTGCTCGGCATCGTCGCTGCGGTCGCGTTCGCCACGATCCTGGCCGTGGTGGCCGGGCTGACGCTGACCGCGTCGGCGTCGTTCGCGCACGACGTGTACGCCAACGTGATCAAGCGCGGGCAGGCCGACACGCGGTCGGAGGTGCGGGTGGCCCGGCTGACCGCGGTGGTGATCGGGCTGCTGTCGATCATCGGCGGCATCGCGGCGAACGGGCAGAACGTCGCGTTCCTGGTGGCGCTGGCGTTCGCGATCGCGGCGTCGGCGAACCTGTCGACGATCCTGTACTCGCTGTTCTGGAAGCGCTTCAACACCAGCGGGACGCTGTGGGCGATGTACGGCGGGCTGGTCTCGTGCGTGGTGCTGATCGTGTTCTCGCCCGCGGTGTCCGGCACGCCCGACTCGATCGTCCCGGGGGTCGACTTCCACTGGTTCCCGCTCAGCAACCCGGGTCTGGTGTCGATCCCGCTGTCGTTCCTGTTCGGGTTCCTCGGGACCGTGCTGAGCAAGACCCCAGCCGATCAGCGCAAGCAGGCCGAGATGGAGGTCCGCGCGCTGACCGGGCTGGGGTCCGGCCTCCGCTAGGTCAGCACGTGCTCGGCACGGGCACGCCCCGGAAGCGGGCGGCCAGGTAGCCGACCGCCGACGGCGCCCCGGTGACGGCGAGGACGTTGTGCTCGCTGAGCACGTCGGTGTGGAAGGTGACCTTCGCGCCCTTGGCGCACCACTGCTTGCGCACGGTCTCCGCGACGGTGTACGGGATCAGCTCGTCGAACAGCGAGTGGTAGATGTAGACGGGCGCGGTGGGCGCGGTCGAGCCCATCCGGTTGAGCGCCAGCACTTCCCGGGCGACGGGCTCGTTGAGCGGGTCGGGGAGTCGGTGTGGTCGGCGATCCGCTTGAACGCCAGCGTGATCGCGAGTTCCGCGACGCACATGTCGCCGACCCGGGCGACCATCGCGCGGCCGGTGTCGTTGAGCAGCGGCTCCAGCTCCGGGTACTCGCGCATCAGGCCGGTGATCCCCGCCAGCGCCAGGCCGGAGAACGGGCCGCCGTCCATGATCCGCGCGGCGGGGGCGAAGTCGGCCGGGATGCCGCCCGCGGCGACGCCCGCGATCGGCAGCTCGGGGGCGTAGGTCGGGGCCAGCTCCGCGGCCCAGCCCGACGCCAGCGCGCCGCCGGAGTAGCCCCACAGGCCGACGGGGAGGAGGCCAGCCCGGCGTCGGGGAGTGAGCGGGCGGCGCGGACGCCGTCGAGGACCGCGTGGCCCTCCATCCGCCCGGCGGCGAACGCGTCGCGCGGGCCCTGGTAGTCGGTGACGACGACGGCCCAGCCGTTGGTCAGGCCCATGCTGAGCAGCCCGACCTCCTTCTCGGTGCCGGTCCGCAGCGCGTAGGAGGGGTTGCACTGGTCGCCGAGGCTGTCGGTCGCGGGCTGGTAGGACAGCAGCGGCCGCCGCCCGGGGTAGGGCGTCGGCGGGATGATCAGCGTGCTGACGACGGTGACCGGGCGGCCCTTCGCGTCGGTGCTGCGCACCTGGAGCTGGGTGGCGGGCAGGCCGGCCGCGGTGACCGGGCGGCGCTTGAGGACCGCGCCGGGCGCGGCGGTCTCGAACCCGGGCGCCGGGCGGTAGAAGGGGTCGTCGTCGGGCTCGACGACGGCCGCGGCTGCGCGGCGGTGAGCGGTGGTGCCGCCACCAGCGCGCTCGCCAGCAGTGCGAGGACCAGCAGTGCCTTGCGCATGTCCGCCACCCCTACAATCTGAAAATGTATCTTTTCGCATGACGTGGGACCGTTACGGTAAACCCGCGGTAACACCCCTGACAAGACCCCGAGGACGCCGATGACCGAGACCGCCCGCCGCTACTCCGGGCGCGACGCGGGCGAGCGCAGCGCCGCCCGCCGCGCGCGGCTGCTCGCCGCCGCGTTGGACCTGTACGGCTCCGACGGGTACGCGGCCACGCCGATCGACCGGCTCTGCGCCGCGGCGAAGGTGTCGACGCGGCACTTCTACCAGGAGTTCGGCGGCAAGGAAGCGGTGCTCATGGCGCTGCACGCGGCGATCACCGAGGAAGCGCTGACCGCCACCGCCGCCGCGCTCGCCGACGCGCCGCCCGAGCCGGTGTCCGTGCGGCTGGTCGCCGCGATGCGGGCGTACCTGCGGACGGTCACCTCCGACTACCACCGGGTGCGGGTGAGCTTCGTCGAGGTGGTCGGGGCCAGCCCGGCGGTCGAGCGGATGCGGCTGGACTACCGCGAGGCCATCGTCGCCGTCGTCGAGCGGGAGGGCCGCGCCGCGGTGGAGCGCGGCGAGATCGCCGACCGGGACTTCCGGTTCGCCGGGCTCGCGCTCATCGGCGCCATCAACTCCGTGGTCTACGACTGGTACCTGCGGCACGGGCCGGAGGCGTCCACTGAGGACCTGGAGGCGGCGCTGGTCGGGCTCGCGGCGACGCTGCTCACCGGCTGAGGCGGTAGCCTTCGGCCCGGGGCGTGAGGAGGTCCGGGTGGTGCGGGGTCAGGCGGGGCAGGTGCTCGCGGCGAACCTGCGCGCGCTGCGCGAGCGGGCGGGGCTGTCGCTGTCGGAGCTGGCGCGGCGCTCGGACATCGCCAAGGGCACGCTGTCGCAGCTCGAGACCGGCACGGGCAACCCGACCATCGAGACGGTGTTCAGTTTGTCGAACGCCCTGGGGGTGCCGGTGTCGACGCTGCTGACCGAGCCCCAGGACCCCGACGTCGTGCTGGTGCGGTCGGCGGGCCTGGACGTGCTCAGCAGCAACGCCGTCGACCTGCGCATGCTGCGGCGGCTCGACGCGACCGACGCCGTCTTCGAGCTGTACGACCAGCGGGTGCGCCCCGGCGAGGTGCAGCGCTCCGCCGGTCACCCGGGCCGCGAGCACGTCATCGTGATCTCCGGGGTGCTGCGGGTGGGGCCGCCGGACGCGCCGTACGAGCTGGGTCCGGGGACTACGTGTGCTTCCCGGCGCAGGGGCCGCACGTGTACGAGACCGTCGACGGGCCGGTCGCGTCGGTGCTGCTGCTGGAGTACCCCGCCGACGCCCCCGCGGGTCGTGCGTCGTCCGGGGTTGACCGGGGGCGGCGCCCCGGCTTAGCCTCGCATCGTTCATTCTACTGAACGGTGGTGGTGATGAGGTCAGCGGACGCGACCGTGGTCGGCGCGGGCGTGATCGGCGCGGCGTGCGCCGAGGCGCTCAGCGCGGCCGGGCTGCGCGTCGCCGTCGTCGACCGCGGCGACCCGGCGTGCGGCACCACCGCGGCGGGCGAGGGCAACGTCCTGGTCTCGGACAAGGCCCCCGGCCCCGAACTGGACCTGGCGCGGGCGTCCCGCGCGCTCTGGCCCGACCTGCTCGACCGCCTCGGCGCGGACGTCGAGTGGGAGCCCAAGGGCGGCCTGGTCGTCGCCACCACCGACGCGGGCGCGACCGCGCTGGCTGACTTCGCCGCCGCCCAGGAAGCGTCCGGAGTGGACGCCCAGCCGATCTCCCCGCCGAGGCCCGCGCGCTCGAACCCCTGCTCACCGACCGGATCACCGGCGCCGTCCGGTACCCGGAAGACGCCCAGCTGCAACCGGTCCTCGCGGCCGTGGCGCTGCTGGACGCCGTGCGCGGGCGCGGCGGCGACGTCCTCGGCGGGCACGCGGCGCTCGGCGTCACCACGAGCGCGGGCGCGGTGACCGGGGTCCGCACCGCCCGCGGCCCCATCTCCTGCCCGGTGGTCGTCAACGCCTGCGGCCCGTGGTCGGCGGACTTCGCCACCGCGGCGGGCGCGCCCATCGCCGTGCTCCCGCGCCGCGGCGTGATCCTGGTGACCGCGCCGCTGCCGACCTCGGTGCGGCACAAGGTCTACGACGCCGACTACGTGGGCGCGGTGGCCAGCGGCGACGCCGACCTCCAGACCTCCACCGTCGTCGAGTCCACCCGCGCGGGCACCGTCCTCATCGGGTCGAGCAGGCAGCGCGTCGGCTTCGACGAGGGCATCCAGGTCGACGTGCTCCGCGTCCTGGCCCGCAAGGCGGTCGCGCTGTTCCCGTTCCTCGCCGACGTCCCGGTGATCCGCGCCTACGGCGGCTTCCGCCCCTACGCGCCCGACCACCTGCCGGTCATCGGCGAGGACCCGCGCCTGCCCGGCCTGTGGCACGCCACCGGCCACGAGGGCGCGGGCATCGGCCTGGCCGCCGCCACCGGCCGCCTGCTCGCCGACCTCGTCCTGCGCCGCGCGCCGCTGCTGGACCCGCACCCGTTCCGCGTCGACCGGCCCGCGGTGGTGGCGGCATGAGGGTCGAGGTCGACGGCGCGGCCGTGACCGCGCAGCCCGGGCAGACCGTGGCGGGCCTGCTGCTGTCGCTGGGCCGCGCGTCCTGGCGCACCACGCGCTCCGGCGGGCGACCCCGCGGCGTGTTCTGCGGCATCGGCGTCTGCCACGACTGCCTGGTCGTGGTCAACGGCGTGCCCGACGTCCGCGCCTGCCAGCGCCTCCTCGTCGACGGCGACCGCGTGCGCACCCAGGACGGCGCGGAGCTGCCGTCATGAGGCGCGTCGTCGTGGTCGGCGCCGGACCCGCCGGACTCGCCGCCGCCCGGTCGGCCGCCGAGGCCGGGGCGCACGTGCTGCTGGTCGACGCCGGTCCGCTGCGCGGCGGGCAGTACCACCGGCAGGACGCGCTGCGCGGCGGCGACGACCAGCCGCTGCCCGGGGCGTCGAGCACCTCGCCCAGACCTCGGTGTGGGCGCTGGAGGCCACGCGCCGCCTGCACCTGCTCACCGGGCCCGCCGACGGACCCGGCCGGGTCGGCCGCACCGTCGACGCCGACGCCCTCGTGCTGGCCACCGGCGCCTACGACCGCGCCCTCCCGTTCCCCGGCTGGGACCTGCCCGGCGTCTACACCGCGGGCGCCGCGCAGGCGCTCGCCAAGGGGCAGCGGGTCGCGGTCGGCAAGCGGGTGCTGGTGGCGGGCACCGGCCCGTTCCTGCTCCCCGTCGCCCGCGCCCTGCTGGGCGTCGGCGCGGACGTCGTCGGCGTCCTGGAGGCGAACCGGCCGAACTGGCTGGCCCGGCCGAGCGGCCTGCTCGCGGGCGCGGGCAAGGCGGGGGAGCTGGCCGGGTACGCCGCGACCCTCGCCCGCCACCGCGTGCCCTACCGGACGCGCACCGCCGTCGTCGCCGCGCACGGCCGCGACCGCGTGGAGGCGGTCACCGTCGCCCGGCTCGACGGCGGCTGGCGGGTCCGGCCCGGCACCGCCCGCGACGTCGAGGTCGACGCCGTGTGCGTCGGCTACGGCTTCGTCCCCCAGCTCGAACTGGCCCGCGCCGCCGGCTGCGCGCTGCGGGACGGCTTCGTCGAGGTCGACGCCGCCCAGCGCACCTCCGTCCCCGGCGTGCACGCCGCGGGCGAGCTCACCGGCATCGGCGGCGCGGACCTCGCCGCCGCCGAGGGCCGCGTCGCCGGGCTCGCCGCCGCGGGCGTCGCCGACGTCCCGCGCCGCGCCCTGCGCCGGGTGCGCGCCCTGCGCCGGTTCGCCGCGTCGCTCGCCGCCGCCCACCCGGTCCGGCCGGGCTGGCGGACCTGGCTGACCGACGACACCCTCGTCTGCCGCTGCGAGGAAGTCACCTACCGCGCCCTGCGCGACGGCGCGTCCGGAGCCCGCGCGCTCCGGCTCACCACCCGCGCGGGCCTGGGCGTGTGCCAGGGCCGCGTGTGCGGTCCCACCGTCGCCGACCTCGTCGGCCTCCCGGCCGACGCCTTCACCCGCCGCCCGATCGCCACGCCGGTCCGGCTCGGCGAACTCGCCCCCGAGGAGCAGGAATGACCCAGGAGAAGCTCGACGGCGTCATCGTCGCCACCGCGCTGCCGTACGCCGAGGACCCGGGCGCGCCCGCGGCCTGCGGGTGGACCTCGACCGCTACGCCGAGCACTGCCGCTGGCTCATCGACAACGGCTGCCGCGGCGTCGGCCCCAACGGCTCGCTCGGCGAGTACTCGTCGCTGACCCACGACGAGCGCCGCGCCGTCGCCCGCACCGCGGTCGAGGCGGTCGGCTCCGACGGCGTGGTGGTCGTCGGCGTGCACGCCCCCGGCTGGCACCAGGCGAAGATGTGGGCGGAGATCGCCGCCGAGGACGGCGCGCACGGCCTGCTGTGCCTGCCGCCCACGATGTACCGGGCGAACCCCGCCGAGATCGTCCGCCACTTCGCCGAGGTCGCCTCCGTCGGCCTGCCGGTCATGGTCTACAACAACCCGATCGACACCAAGGTCGACCTCACCCCGTCCGTGCTGGCCGCGATCGCCGGGATCGACGGCGTCGTCGCGGTGAAGGAGTTCTCCGGCGACGTCCGCCGCGTGCTGGAGATCAAGGAGCAGGCCCCCGACCTGACCGTGGTCGCGGGCGCCGACGACGTCGTGCTCGAGTCGTTGCTGATGGGCGCGACCGGCTGGTTCGCGGGCTTCCCCAACGTCTTCCCGGCCGAGTCCGCCCGGCTGTTCGACCTGGCCACCGCGGGCAAGCTGGAGGAGGCGCGCGCCCTCTACGAGCCGCTGGTCGCCGCGTTCCGCTGGGACTCGCGGACCGAGTTCGTGCAGGCCATCAAGCGGTCCATGGACCTCGTCGGCCGCTACGGCGGCCCGTGCCGCCCGCCGCGCGGCCCGCTGTCGGACACCCAGCTCGCGCAGCTCGACGCCGACATGCGCCGCGCCATCGGGAGCCTCTGACCGTGCGCGCCTCCCGGTACTTCTCCGCGGTCGACTCGCACACCGAGGGCATGCCGACCCGCGTCATCACCGGCGGCGTCGGGGTCATCCCCGGCGACACGATGGCGCAGCGGCGGCTGCACTTCATCGAGCACCTGGACCACCTCCGCGAGCTGCTGGTCAACGAGCCGCGCGGGCACGCCGCCATGAGCGGCGCGATCCTGCAGCCGCCGACGCGCCCCGACGCCGACTGGGGCGTGCTCTACATCGAGGTCTCCGGCTGCCTGCCGATGTGCGGGCACGGCACCATCGGCGTCGCCACCGTGCTGGTCGAGACCGGCATGGTCGCGGTCACCGAGCCCACGACGACCGTGCGGCTGGACACCCCGGCCGGGCTCGTCGTCGCCGAGGTCGACGTCGCCGACGGGCGGGCGCGCGCGGTCACCATCCGCAACGTGCCGTCCTTCGCGCACCGGCTCGACGCCTCCGTCGACGTGCCCGGCCTCGGCGCGGTCGGCTACGACCTGGCCTACGGCGGCAACTTCTACGCGATCCTCCCGGTCGCCGACCTCGGGCTCACCTTCGCCGACAAGGACGCCATGCTCGGCGCGGGCCTGGCGATCATGGCCGCCATCAACGACCACGACCGCCCCCGGCACCCGACCGACCCGGGCATCTCCGGCTGCCACCACGTCCAGCTCGTCGCGCCCGGCGCGGACGGCAGCGACTCCCGCAACGCCATGGTCATCCACCCGGGCTGGTTCGACCGGTCGCCCTGCGGCACCGGCACCGCCGCGCGGATGGCGCAGCTGCACGCCCGCGGCGACCTGGCCCTGCACACCGACTTCGTCAACGAGTCCCTGCTGGGCACCCGGTTCACCGGCCGCCTGGTCGAGGAGACCGAAGTGGACGGTGTGCGCGCGGTCGTGCCGACCATCAGCGGGCGGGCCTGGATCACCGGCATGGGCCAGTACCTCCTCGACCCGACCGACCCGTTCCCGAAGGGCTTCACCCTGTGACCCGCGTGCTCTCGACGTCCCCGCAGCGCCCGTCCGACGTCGTCGCCGACGTGCCCGCCGCCGACCCCGCCGCGGTGGCGGCCGCGGACGCCGCCCGCGCCGCCCAGCGGGAGTGGGCGCGCTCGGCGCCCGCGGTCCGCGCCGCCGCCCTGTCCGCGGGGGCGGACGCCGTCGTGGCCCACGCGGGCGAGCTGGCGGAGCTGGTCGTGCGGGAGGTCGGCAAACCGGCGGCCGAGGCGCGCGGCGAGGTCGCCCGCGCCGTCGCGATCCTGCGCTACTACGCCCAGCAGTGCTTCGACCCGGTCGGCGAGACCTACCCCGGGGCGCTGGACTTCACCGTCCGCAGGCCGCGCGGCGTCACCGGGCTGATCACGCCGTGGAACTTCCCGGTCGCGATCCCGGTGTGGAAGGCCGCTCCCGCCCTCGCCCACGGCAACGCGGCGGTCGTGAAGCCGTCCCCGGAGGCGGCGGCCTGCGCGCTGCGCCTCGCCGAGCTGCTCACCCCGCACCTGCCGCCGGGCCTGCTCACCGTCCACCCCGGGCACGGCGACGCGGGCGCCGCGCTCGTCGACACCGCCGACGCTGTGTCGTTCACCGGCTCCACCGCGGTCGGCAGGCGGGTGGCGGCCCGGGGCGCGGAGCGCGGCATCGCGGTCCAGTGCGAGATGGGCGGGCTGTCGGCGGCGATCGTGCTGCCCGACGCCGACGTCGAGCGCGCCGCGACCCACATCGCGTCCGCCGCGATGGGCTTCGCGGGCCAGAAGTGCACCGCGACCAAGCGCGTCATCGTCGTCGGGGACCCCGCGGCGTTCACCGAGGCGCTGTGCGAGAAGGTCCGCGCCCTGCGCGTCGGCGACCCGAGCGAGGACGGCGTCGCCGTGGGCCCGCTGATCACCGAGGCCGCCCGCGACCGCGTCCGCGCGGCCCGCGCGGGCCGGGTGGTGGTCACCGGCGGTGACGCCGACGGCGGCTGGTACGCCGCGCCGACCGTGGTCACCGACCTGCCGCTCGACGCGCCGCTGAACACCAGCGAGACCTTCGGCCCGCTCTGCACGCTGACCACCGCGCCCGACGCGGCCACCGCGTCCGCATCGCCAACGGCACCGCGTACGGCCTGGTCACCGCCCTCTACACCAACGACCTGGCCGCCGCGCTCGAGTACGTCGCCGAATGCTCGTCGGGCATGGTGAAGGTCAACGCCCCGACCGCGGGCGTCGACTTCCACCTCCCGTTCGGCGGCGAGAAGGACTCCGGCTACGGCGGCCGCGAGCAGGGCAAGGAGGCCCAGCGCTTCTACACGAGCCCGCGAACCGTCCAGTTCGGGTGACTGGACCGGGCCGCGACGGGGTACGTCCCGCACGACCGATCGCACCCGGAGGAAGGTTCGCCATGGCCCTCGACCCGACCCGCCGCTCCCGCGGCTGCTCGCCGTCATCGCGTCGTTCGCGCTGCTCCCGCTGCTCGCGGCCTGCGGCGACGACGATGACGGCGACGACGACAACGACGACGACGGCATGCGCGCCGCGGCGGTGTTGGTCATCCAGCAGTGAGCGGTCCAGCAGTCAGTCGATGAAGATGTCCCGTTCGAGGTCCTCGGCCGGGGGCCCGTAGACCGACAGGTCGGTCGCGCCCCCGGCCGCCAGGACCTCGTCGTCGATGAACAGGTTGCCGGTGCACTCCCGCGCGTCGCGGGTGAGGATCGCGTGCGCCGCGTCGGCGACGATCTGCGGGGAGCGGGCGCGGTCCGCCCCGCCCAGGATGTTGCGCACGGCGGCCGTGTCGATGAGCGTGCGCGGCCACAGCGAGTTGGCCGCGATGCCCTCGGCCGCGAACTCCTCGGCGAGCCCGATCGTGCAGAGGCTCATCCCGTACTTGGCCAGCGTGTAGCCCAGGTGCCTGCCCGCCCAGTGCGGGGCCGGGTTCAGCGGCGGCGACAGCGTCAGGATGTGCGGGTTCGCTGCCTTCCGCAGGTGCGCGACGGCGGTCTTGCTGAGCAGGAACGTGCCGCGCACGTTGATGTCCTGCATCAGGTCGTAGCGCTTCATGTCGAGCCGCTCGGTGGGGGAGAGGTCGATCGCGCTCGCGTTGTTGACCACGATGTCGATGCCGCCGAAGCGCTCCACCGCGGCGTCGACCGCGCGGGTCACGTCCGCGTCGACCCGGACGTCGCCGACCACGGCCAGCGCCGCGCCGCCCGCGCGCTCGATCTCGGCCGCCGCGGTGTGGACGGTGCCCTCCAGCTTCGGGTGCGGCTCGGCGGTCTTGGCCAGCAGCACGACGTTCGCGCCGTCGCGCGCCGCCCGCAGCGCGATGGCCAGGCCGATGCCCCGGCTGCCGCCCGACATCACGATGGTCTTGCCCGCCAGGCTCATCCGGTGCCTCCGATATCGTTCGTAGTGCCAATCATTAGTATCACGAATGATTGGCTCCGCGAGTGTTGTCCGCGCCACCCCGGCGGGGCAGGATGGCGCGGACACCCGACGTCGAAAGGCAGCGCATGTCCCGTCGCAGCTCCCGGCTCCTCGGCATCGCCATCGCGGGCACCGGGGTCGCCCACTTCGTGGCGCCCGGCGCGTTCGAGCCGATCTCGCGCAAGCCGTTCCCGCAGGACACCCGCCGCTGGGTACTGCGCAACGGCGCGACCGAGGTCGCCATCGGCCTGGCCATCGCGGGCGCCCGCACCCGCAAGCTCGGGGTCGTCGGGCTCGCCGCGTACGGTGCGTGGCTCGCGTCGCGGATGGTCGCCGCCCGCTAGTCCTTCCGCCCGTCGCCGAACGGCCCGTCGCGTTCGGCGACGGCGGTGCGGAAGCCCTCGGTCATCGCCCGGAGCTGGAACGCGTAACCCTCGCGGGTGTGCCGGGCGATGCCGTCGAACACGGTGCTGATCATCGCCGAGTTCTGCACCCCTGCGCGAACAGCGCGCTGTTGAGCGCGAGCTTGACCATCATGAGCTGGTTGACCGGCATCAGCGTGATCTTCTCCACCAGCCGCTCCGTCACCGCGTCCAGCTCGTCGACCGGCGCCGACGCGACCGCCAGGCCCCACTCCGCGGCCTGGGCGCCGGTGATGCAGTCGCCGGTCATCAGCAGCCGCTTGGCGCGCTGGTCGCCGATGCGGTGCGCCCACAGGCCCGCCGAGGGCACCCCCACACTCGGGTCGGCGGGTAGCCGATGCGGGTGTCGTCGGCGGCCACGATGAGGTCGCAGTGCAGCGCGATGTCGGTCCCGCCCGCGACGCAGAAGCCGTGCAGCTTCGCCACGGTCGGCTTGTCCGCGTGCAGCAGGCTCGCGAAGCCCTTGGTGAAGCGGCTCATCATCGCGTAGTCGGCCATTGGGTCCCACGTGCCGCGCGGGTCGTGGTTGCGGGCCTGCACCACCGGGTCGAGCACCGTGCCCGCGGCGTCCGCGCGGTCCTCGGGGCTGGCCAGGTGCTCGGCGAACACCGACAGGTCGTAGCCGCCGCAGAAGCCCTTGCCGCGGCCGCTGAGCAGGATCACCCGCACCCGGGGGTCCAAGTCGGCGCGCTCGACGGCGGCGGTGAGGTCGCGCGGGGTGTCGGCGGTGATCGCGTTGCCGCGCTCGGGCCGGTTGAACGTGACCCGGGCGACCGCGCCGGTCACCTCGTAGGTCAGCGTCCTGTACTCCGCGTCCGCCTTCGCGGGCGGGCGGTCGGCGTAGAGCGGGGGTCCTCGCGCCAGGCGGCGGGCCGGGTTCCGTCGTGCATCAGCTCTCCTCGAACGAACCGTGCCTGCCCGCGCCCGCGGCGAACCGCGCCGCGCCCGCGAGCGTGTCGGCGGACAGCGATTCGACGCCGTGCCGCCATTCGTTGGCGATCGCCGCGGTGACGTCCATGCCGTGCTGCTCGTGCACCGACATCCGGTCGTGGCGCAGGCACGTCTGCGGGAACGCCGCCAGCCGCTCGGCCAGCTCGACCGCCTCGGCCAGCGCCGCGCCCGGCGCGCTCACCCGGTTCGCCAGACCCATCCGCAACGCCTCGGCCGCGTCGACCGGGCGGCCGGTGAGGATCATGTCCAGCGCGTGCGACTGGCCGATGAGCCGGGGCAGCCGCACGGTGCCGCCGTCGATCAGCGGGACGCCCCACCGCCTGCAGAACACCCCGAACACCGCGCCCGGGTCGGCCACGCGCAGGTCCGCCCAGATCGCCAACTCCAGCCCGCCCGCGACGGCGTGCCCCTCGACGGCGGCGATGACGGGCTTGGTCAGCGCCAGCCGCGTCGGCCCCATGCCCGCCGGGCCCTCGCCGGGTGCGCCGACCGACACCCGGCCCTCGGCCACCGCCTTCAGGTCCGCGCCCGCGCAGAACACCCCGCCCGCGCCGTGCAGCACGGCGACGGACTGGCCGGGGTCGGCGTCGAACTCCTCGAACGCCGCGGTCAGCGCCGCGGCGTGCTCGGCGTCGACCGCGTTGCGCACCTCGGGCCGGTCCAGCACGACGACGGTGACCGGCCCGACCCGGTCGACCCGGACGGTCACGCGAGCGCCCGCGCGAGGATCGCGCCCGTGTCGGCCCCGCCGGGCAGCGTGCCGAACGCGTTGCCCCAGTCGCCGCCCAGCCTGCTCGCGCAGAAGGCGTCCGCGACCGCGGCGGGCGCGTGCCGCACCAGCAGCGAACCCTGCAGCGCCAGCGCCATCAGCTCGACGACCCGCCGCGCCCTGCCCTGGATGCCGTCCACATCGGACAACTCGGCGCCGATCCTGGTGACGGCGGCGTCCAGTCGCGCGTCCGCGCCCTTCGACAGCTCCAGCTCGCCCAGCAGCGCCTGCGCCGTCTCCGGGTTGCGGCCCAGCGCGCGCAGCACGTCGAGCGCGTTGACGTTGCCGGAGCCCTCCCAGATCGACAGCAGCGGCGCCTCCCGGTACAGCCGCGGCATGCCCGAGTCCTCGACGTACCCGTTGCCGCCCAGGCACTCCAGCGCCTCCGCGGTGAACGCCGGGCCGCGCTTGGTCACCCAGTACTTGCCGATGGCGGTCGCGATCCGGCGGAACGCGCGCTCGCCCTCGTCGCCCCGGATCGCCCGGTCCGCCGCGCCCGCCAGGCGCAGCGCGAGGGTGGTCGCCGCCTCGGACTCCAGCGCGAGGTCGGCGAGCACGTTGCGCATGAGCGGCTGGTCGATGAGCTTGGCGTCGAACGCGGTGCGGTGCCGGGCGTGGTGCCCTGCCTCGACCAGCGCCTTGCGCATGATCGCCGCCGTGCCCGCGACGCAGTCCAGGCGCGTGCAGTTGACCATCTCGATGATGGTCTTCACGCCGCGCCCCTCCGGGCCGACGAGCCACGCGACGGTGTCGTCGAACTCCGGCTCCGACGAGGCGTTGGACCGGTTGCCCAGCTTGTCCTTGAGCCGCTGGATGCGGAAGGTGTTGCGGGTCCCGTCGGGGAGGACGCGGGGGACCAGGAAGCACGACAGCCCGCCCGGGGCCTGCGCGAGGACCAGGAACACGTCGCACATCGGCGCCGAGGTGAACCACTTGTGCCCGCGCAGGGTGTAGACGCCGGGCTCGGCGGTCGGGGTCGCGGCGGTGGTGTTGGCGCGCACGTCCGAGCCACCCTGCTTCTCGGTCATGCCCATCCCCGCGAGCAGCCCGCGCTTGGTCGTCGGCACGCGCAGGCCCGGGTCGTACACGCGGCTGGTCAGCAGCGGCTCGTACACCGCGGCCAGGTCGGGCTGCTGCCGCAGCGCGGGCACGACGGCGTAGGTCATCGACACCGGGCAGCCGTGCCCGGCCTCCGTGTGGCCCCACACGAGCGACCCGGCGACGCGCGCGACGTGCGCGCCCGGCCGGGCGTCGGCCCACGCGGACCCGGCGCCGCCCTCGGCGACCGCGACCCGCATCAGGCTGTGCCAGCTCGGGTGGAAGTCGACCTCGTCGACCCGGTTGCCGTAGCGGTCGTGGGTGCGCAGCTCGGGGGCGTACCGGTTGGCCTGGTCCGCCCAGGTCTGCGCCTCCTCGCTGCCCGCCTGCCGCCCCAGCCTGCGGATGTCGTCCTCGGCCCAGCCCGCGCCCTCGCGGCCCAGGCCCTCCAGGAGCGCGGCGTCCTCGGCGGCGTCGTAGGGGGTCAGCGGGGGCGCCTGGTTGGTGACCTCGTGCGTGGCGCCGGAGCGCGCGGCGACTGTCATGCGAACGACATTACGATTGCTCTGCGGCCGTGGCAAGAGTGTAATATCCCGGGTCGTGCGTCCCATCTCGGCTCGATCCGCCCTGCTCAGCATGCTGCTGGGCGCCCACCCGCCGACCATGAGCGCCCGCGCGCTGGTCGCCGCCGTCGGCCTGGTCGGCGTCGCCGAGTCCGCCGCCCGCGCCGCCCTGTCCCGGATGGTCGCCGCGGGCGACCTCGACCGCGCGGACGGCCACTACACGCTGTCCCCGCGCCTGCTGGCCCGCCAGCGCAGGCAGGACGCGGCCGTCGACCCGGAGACCACCGCGTGGGACGGCGAGTGGGAGATGGCCGTCGTCACCGCCACCGGCCGCGACCCCGCGGACCGCGCCGCCCTGCGCACCGAGCTGTCCGCCCTGCGCATGGCCGAACTCCGCGAGGGCGTCTGGCTGCGCCCCGCCAACCTCGCGCGCCCGTGGCCCACGTCGGTCGCGAACGCCACCCAGCGCTTCACCACCCGCCCCGACGACGACCCCGTGGCGCTCGCCGCGTCCCTGTGGGACCTCGACGGCTGGGCGGCCGAAGCCCGCGCCCTCCTCGCGGCCGCCGACACGACCGACCAGTCGGCCCGCTTCGCCGCGATCGCGATGTCGGTCCGCCACCTGCTCGCGGACCCCGTCCTCCCGGCGTACCTACTCCCGCCCGCCTGGCCCGCCGACGCCCTCCGCGCCGGGTACGCCGACTACCGGGCCTGGCTCCAGTCCATGGCTGTCGAGCACCTGGCGCACGACGTGGTGTGAGTTCGCCACCAGCCCCGGGTTGTTCTCCCAGGTGTAGTACGACAACTGCATGATCGCGATGGACAGCGCCCACGCCCGCCCCCGCGCCCACATCGCGTCATCGACACCCAAGGCCTCCCGGAAGGACTCCCGCTCGCCCAACAGGTTCCACGCGATGATGAGGTCCACCGCGGGGTCGCCCAGCCCCATGCACCCGAAGTCGATCACCCCCGCGAGCCGCCCGTCCCTGATGAGGACGTTGCCGGGGGAGAGGTCCCCGTGCACCCACACCGGCGCCCCCGCGTACTCGTTGACGTCCGCCGCCCACGCCTTCGTCACCGCGTCCACGTCGAGCACCCCGCCGAGCCCCGCGATCACCTCCCGCATCCGCCGGTCCCGGCTGGTGAGCGCCTCGCCCCGGTAGGACTTCGGCGCCCCCGCCACGTCGACCCGCCGCAACGCCGCCACGACCCCGGCGACCTCCCGCCCGAGCCCACCCGGCACCGCCTCGACCCGCGGGTTCGCGCCGTCCACCCACCGGCACACCGACCACGGGAACGGAAACCCCAGCCCCGGCTCACCCACCGCCACCGGCACCGGAACCCCCACGGGCACCGCGGAAGCCAAGACCGGCAACCACTCGACCTCAAGCCCGATCGACCCCACCGCCGACGGCCTGCGCGGCAACCGCACCGCCAGCTCCGCCCCCAACCGGTACATGGCGTTCTCGGTCCCCGACGACGGCACCCGCTCCACCGCCAACCCCGCCCACCGCGGAACTGCTCCGCCACCAACCCCCGTACCAAGTGGACATCGCTGAACACCTCGTCGGCATGCATCACGCACCCACCCTCGCAGCGCACGGGGGCGGGCCACCACCGAATTCCTCAGAGCGGCTTCGCCGCCGCCACCGCCGCCGCCCTGATCCGGCTCAGCTCGGGGTGGAACAGGTGGTCCTTGTTGTGCTGGAGGTTCAGCGGGACGTCCGCCGCCGCGATCGCCGCGGGCTTGGTGGTCCACGGGCGCTCGCCCAGCGACCAGCACAGCCTGCCGTGCTCCGCCAGCCACGCGGACAGCTCGGCCTCGCCGTCCGCGCCGAAGGTCAGCGTGCCCGCCCTGCCCACCCGGTACAGGGGAAGCCGAGCAGGCAGCCGACGGTCAGCCGCACCGTCGACCCCTCGGCGTCGCCCCGGAAGTGGTACTTGATGCGGGAGCGCAGGGTTTCCCGGCTCGTCGCGCTGCCCGGCGACACGCCGATGTAGAGCAGCCGCCCGGCGTCGAGCGCCGGGTGCGGGGCGGTGGTGAAGTGCCAGCCGTAGGTGCCGCCCTCCGCCGGGACCGGGCAGGGCTCGCCGAAGATCTCGTCGTGCGACCAGAGTCGGAACGGCCGCTGCAACTCGCTCAGGAGATCGCGCACCCGACGAGTGTCGTCCCCCTCGTGAAGATCCACAACTCAGTGCGGTTGCGCGCGGGCGGGGGAGGTGCGGTATGATCAGTGCGGTTCCGCGCTCCCGGTGACCCCCAGGCCGGTCGAGCGCGGAACTCTTTTCGTTTCCGGCCCGGTCCCGTGTGACGGGACCACGCTGTCCCGCCACACGGCACACCCCCAGTCGGGCCCCCGGTGCTGCCTGTGCGCTCGCTGGCATAACTGCCAGTTAACCCACGCGGATCATCGTACTGGGCGGGGAGGGCGTGTTGTCAACGCACAGTTACCCTGGGACACTGGGCCCCGCGCTGCACCCGAGACACCCTGGGGGAACCGATGCCGGACGGCGAGCCCACGCCGTTGACGAGCAGGCTGGACCGGCTCTTCAGGATCAGCAGGCCCCAGGGCAAGCAGTGGTCCAACGCCGAGGTCGCGGCCGAGGTCAAGAAGGCCAATCCCGACCTGCGGGTCAGCGGCGCCTACCTGTCGATGCTGCGGACCGGCAAGCGCACCAGCCCGTCGACCGACCTGCTGGTGGCGCTGGCCCGGTTCTTCGGCGTCAACCCCAGCTACTTCTTCGACGACGAGGACGGGCAGGGCGAGCGCGTCCGCAAGCAGTTGGAGCAGCTGGAGATGCTGCGCCAGCGCGGGGTCGTCGGCATCGCGCAGCGGGCCGTGGGGCTGCCGCAGGCCAACCTCGACCTCATCACCGCGATGCTCGACCAGGCGCGCCGCCAGCAGGGCCTGCCGCCGGTGACCGACACCACCCAGGACTGAGGCGGTGCCCCGGCGCGGAACCGACCTGCGCAGGCTGCGCCGGGAGTGCGCCGCCGCGCTGGCCGACCTGCGCCTGCCCGACCGCGCCGACCTCGCCGCGCTGTGCGAGCACCTGTCGCAGGTCCGGGGCAGGCCGCTGCAGGTCGTCCCGGTCGCCATGCACGCCGAGCAGCCGTGCGGGATGTGGGTGGCCACCCGCGACCGCGACTGGGTGTTCGTCGACGCCGACACCACCGCCGCGCACCAGGAGCACATCGTGCTCCACGAGATCGCGCACATGATCTGCGAGCACGACGGCGGCGACCACGACGCCGCGTCGCTGTTCCCCGACATCGACCCCGGGCTGGTGCGCGCCATGCTCGCCCGCACGACCTACAGCGACGAGCAGGAGCAGCAGGCCGAGGTCATGGCGTACCTCCTCGCCGAGACGCTGCGCTCGCCGTCGGCGGGCGCCGACGACCTGCCCTCGCGCATCGCCGAGTCGCTCAACCACGCGGGGCGGCGGGGCAAGCGGTGAACGCGGTGCTCTACCCGCTGTGCGCGGGGATCGCGTGGATCAGCCTGCTGTTCAAGCTCCTCGGGCGCGGCCGCGGCCCCGCCGCGATCGCCGTCGAGCTGTTCTACCTGTTCATGGGGCTCACGTTCACCATCAGCGACCCGCGCGTGTGGGCGCTGATCGGCGACGTCAGCGGCGTGCCCAACCTCGCGCTGCTGCTGTCGCAGGGCAGCGTCATCGGGGTCGCCGCAACCCAGCTCGCCGCGCTCACCTACTGGGAGCTGCCCGCCGACGAGGCCCGGCCCAAGGTGCGCAACCAGGTCTACGTCTTCGTCGGCGTCTTCGCCGCGATGGCCGGGCTGTTCGCGCTCGCCGACCTGAGCACCGAGGACACCACCACCGCGGTCATCCGCTACGCCGACAACTGGCGCTATGCCCTCTACCTCCTGCTGTACGTCACCGCGTTCGCCGTCGCCCAGTACTCCCTCGTCGTGCGGTGCCTGCGCTACGCGCGCGCCGTCGAGGGCCGCTGGCTGCGCACCGGCCTGCGGCTCGCGGCGACCGGCGCGGTCGGCGGGCTGGCGTACGTCGCCGCCCGGTACGCCGACGTCGTCGCCGCGCCGCTCGGGCTGGACCCGCTGGCCTGGGAGCCGGTGGCGCGGCTCGGCGCCGGGCTCGGCGCGATCCTGGCGCTGCTCGGCTGGAGCGTGCCCGGCTGGGCGCCGCAGGCGCGGGCCCTGCGCGACTGGGTGCGCGACTTCCGCGCCTACCGCGACCTGCACCCGCTGTGGGCCGCGCTGGTCCGCGCGAACCCGGACCTCGCGCTCGACCCGGCCGCGAGCCGCACCGCCGTGCGCGACCTGGACTTCCGCCTGCACCGCCGGGTCGTCGAGATCCTCGACGGCAGGCGCTGGCTGCGCCCCGACGTGGCCGAGCGCCCCGGCGACCCGCGCGCCGAGGCCGCCGCGATCGCCGCGGCGCTGGCCGTGCGGGACCGGGTCGGCGCGGCGTCCGCGCCCGCGGTCGACCCGTCGGACACCGACACCGCGTGGTTGGTGCGGGTGGCCCGCGCCTACTCGACCCTGGAGCAGCGCTGATGTTCGACGCGGCGTTCCACGCCGACCCGTACCCGACCTACGCCCGCATGCGCGCCGACGGCGGCGTGCACCTGGTGTCCACACCGGACGGCGCGAAGGCGTGGCTGGTCACCCGGTACGCCGACGTGCGCGCGGGCCTGGCCGACCCGCGGCTGTCGCTGGACCGGTCGAACGCGGGGAGGGGTACCGCGGCTTCGCCCTGCCGCCCGCGCTCGACGCGAACCTGCTCAACCTCGACGCCCCCGACCACACCCGCCTGCGCGGGCTGGTCGCGCGCGAGTTCACCCCGGCCCGCGTCGAGGCGATGGCCCCGGCGATCACCGCCGCCGCGGCCGAGCTGCTCGACGCCTGCCCGGTCGGCGAGCCGTTCGACCTGATCGCCGCGTTCGCCGCGCCGCTGCCGCTGCGCGTGATCGGCGACCTGCTCGGCGTCCCGGCCGCCGACCGCGCCCGCTTCCGCGCGTGGACCTCGACCCTGCTCGCGTCCGACCAGCCCGCGACCGCGGTCCGCGACGCCGTCGTCGGCATGCACCGCTACCTGGTGGACCTCATCGCCGCCAAGCGCGCCGACCCCGCCGACGACCTGCTGTCCGCGCTCGTGTCCGCCCGCGACGACGAGGACCGGCTCACCGAGGACGAACTGGTCTCGATGGCCTTCCTGACCCTCTGGGCGGGCTACGAGAACCTGGTGAACTTCATCGGCAACGGCATGCGCGCCCTGCTGGTGCACGACCGGCCGATCACCTCGATGCCGCTGGCCATCGAGGAGCTGACCCGCTACGACCAGCCCCTCCAGTTCGCCATCCGCCGCTTCCCCACCACCGACGTCGAGATCGGCGGGCACGTCGTCCCGGCGGGCGCGACGGTGCTGCTCGGGATCGCGTCCGCCAACCACGACGAGACCGTGTTCGACGCGCCGGAGGAGCTGCGGCTGGACCGCGACCCGAACCCGCACCTGAGCTACGGGCACGGGCCGCACCGCAGCTTCGGCTCCCGGCTGTCGCAGGTCGAGGCCGCGATCGCGGTGGGGGCGCTGCTCGAGCGCGGCTGCGCCCTCGCCGTCCCCGCAGGCGAACTGCGCTGGTTGCCGTCGTTCCGCAACCGCGGCCTGGTCGCACTGCCGGTCGTGCTCAGCTGACGCGGTTGCGCCGCCACACGACCACCAGGAACGCCACCAGCGCGATCAGCGGGATCGTGCTGATCGCCCAGCTCAGGCCCATGGGCGGACCCGGCTGCTCCAGCACGTCGATCCGGGTCTCGCCCACGCCCTCGCCCTCGGGACCGTCGATGGTGAACCGGAACGTCCACGTGCCCTCGTCCTGGAGCGAGTAGATGTCCAGGCCCCACACCTCCCGCGCCCTCGGGTGCCGGGCCAGCGGGTCGGGCCGGTACTGCCTGCCCGACGGCATGATCTGGGTGAGCGTGCCGGACTTGCCCGCGATGCCGCCCTCGGGCGTGAAGCTGAAGTCCAGCGACTGCATCGCCCGCAGCGGCCACCGGCTGAACCCGACCGTCACCGTGTAGGGACCGGCCTGCACCGTCTCGGTGTGCACGGTCTCCACCGGCGGGTACGCGAACGCGGTCCCCGTCCCGAACAGCAGGCCGCACACGGCCAGCAGCGCCACAACCGCCTTACGCATCGCGCACCTCCGTGGTCGTCGGGGCGACGTTCCGGAGCATCGCGCCGTACCGCGAGCCCAGGTAGCCGCCGAGGAGGCCGAGGACGACCCCGGCCGCGCAGGTCCAGAGCAATCTCGTCACCGCGGGGAAGGCGCGTCGTACAGCCACATCCGCTGCAGCGGCGCGCACAGGGTGATCACCAGCCCGGCCAGGCCGCCCGCCACCACCGGGACCCGGTGCAGCAGCGCGATCAGGCCCGCCACCGGGAGCAGGCAGAACGGCACCAGCGCGGGTGTCACCGGGACGCCGTCGATGTAGTCGCGCACGACCAGCCCGACCGCGTCGGCGTACGCCCGCGCCGACCAGGGCGCGAACCACCAGAACAGCAGTTGCAGCGCCGCGACGATCCCCGCGGTCGCGAGCACGCCGACCCGGCCGAGGAAGCCCAGCCCGATCGCGAGCAGCATCACCGCGAGGAACGCGGTGCCCGCGTCGGTCGCGCGGACCGGTCCGGGCAGCTGGCTCAGCCCGAGCACGGTGACCGTGCTGGAGGTCAGCAGCACCGCGATCGCGGTCAGCGCGCCCGCGCCATCCACCGGTTCGCCTTGCCCGCGGCGAACACGATGATCAGACCGATCGAGGTGATCATGTCGCCGAGCAGCAGGCCGATGTGCGGCGGCGAGTCGATGACCGCGTCGAACCCGTAGAGGCTGTGCCACCACAGGTCCCACAGGCCGTACAGCAGGAACAGCGCGGCCCCGGTGCCGGAGACGACGTACCCGATCGGCGCGGTGAACACGCCGCCGAAGATCCGGATCGGCCGCCCGCCGACGGTCGGGTCGACCGGGCGGCCCGCCCGCTGCGCGGCCGTGGTGGCGAGCACGACGGCCAGGCTGACGAACCCGGCGAGCGCCGCGCCCGCGTACAGCAGCAGGTGCGGCACGGTGAAGAACGTGTCCGGCCCGACGTCGCTGTGCCACTGGATGTCCCAGGTGCTGCCGACCAGCGACAGCAGCGTCGCGCCCATGAGCGTGGCGGCGGGCACGACGCCGCGGACCGTGCCCGCCCGTGTTGCGGTGAGTTCCATACCTGTCCTCTATCCGTTGACGAGCAAGGGGAAGTCGACGTCCTCGGTCCCGGTGGGGCCGTGCAGGGTGACCGTGATGACCCACTGGCCGCCCATGGTCAGCGGCACGTCCGCGCGGTAGCCCGCGCCGTCGCGGGTCGCGGGCACCGGCGGGATCACGTGGCCCATCTGCGGCATCACCGGCTCGACGGTGACCGCGTCCGGCTCCGGGCCCGTGACTTCGAGCCGGACGCCCGCGACGCCGGTCTTCGGTTCCGCCAGTTCGAGGCGCACCGCGTGCGTGCCGGTGCTGGCGTGCAGCACGGTCGGCGCGCTGTCGGTCGGCCAGACGAGCCAGCCGACGACGGCGACGGCGAAGAGGGCGGCCACCACCGCGAGCGCCTTCACCGGGCCGCTCCGACCGTGACGTCGACCGGCGCGGTGAGCACCGCGTAGCCGCGTTCGGCCTGCACCCACATCCGGTACCGGCCGGGTCGCGGGAAGTGGAAGGCGAACGACACCTCGGGGCCGAACGCGGCCACCGTCTCGTCGGGCTGCCCGAGGTTCGGCGGCACCATCGCGTGCACGTGCGCCCACACGGGGGCGTCGGCGGGCGGGCCGTCCAGCGGTCCGACGATGATCAGGTGGCCGAGCATGCCCAGCCACGGCTGGAGGTCCGCCTCGTCGCCGAAGCGCGCGGTGATCGCGGTCGCGGAGCCCGTGGTCAGGCCGGTGGCGGTCACGGTGACCTCCGTGCCGTCGACGTCGCGGGTGCCGGGGCCGGGTGCGGGGGCGAAAGCGCTGGTCCCCGCGACGCGGAACGCGGATCGGAGGAGTTGGACGCCGCCGCCCCGCCGCGACACCTCGGCGGCGACCGCGTGCTCGCCGGGTTCCGGCTCGCCGATGTGCGCCGCGTACTCGCCCGGCGCGGTCCGGATCGGGTGCAGGTGCCGCATCCGGCCCGTCGGGGCGACCACCACCAGGTGCACGAACGCGTTGTCCCGCACCACGAGGTCGTCGGCGGGCCGTCCGCTGCCGGTGTCGGTCAGGCTCAGCCGGAGGTCGCCGCCCTCCCACCGGGCGGCCAGGTTCAGCGGCGGCCGGGAGTAGTCCACTGAGGACATCCGGGTGAGCGGGCGGCCGTCGACCGGGTCGGTCAGGGCGCCCGCCGGGACGGGCGGGGGAGCGACGACGACAGCAGCGCCGCCGTCACCCCGACCGCGAGCGCGGCCACCACACCGGCCGCGGGCACCAGGGCGACCCAGCCGCGGCGCGCCCGCACCGCCACCACGACGGCGACCACCATGAGCGCGCCCGCCCCGATGAACCCGCCGTACGCCGCCTTCTCCCACCCGGCGACCACGCGCTCGGGCACCACGAACGGGATGCGCGCCACGCGGTCGCCGTCGTCCAAGGACAGCTCCCACGGTCCCGGCCGGTCCACGCGCAGCGTCGCCGCGTACGGGCCGGGCCGGTCGCCCAGTTCCAGCGTCGTCGCGCTCGGCGTGCCCGCCTCGGTGCTGGCCCCGGTTGGGGACAGGCGCAATGCGAGCGTCCCCGGCCGCGTTCCCGCGTGTGCCACGACGTCGACCCGCAGCGGTCCCGGCACCGGCTCCACCGCGCGGACCACCACGGTCAGCTCGCGGTCGCCGAGCGTCTGCGCCACGTGCAGGTCCTGCCCGCGCTGGCCGTCGGCCGCCGCGGGCGCCGCGCCTGCCAGCCACAGCGCCAGCGCGCAGGCCGCCACGGCCTGCCACTTCCTCGCCCCCATGCGCCCGAAGGTAGTGATCTCCGGATCGCCGATCGTCGGGAACGCGGGGGATTCGGCGTCCCCAATCCGGGGGATGCGGACCCTAGGGGTCCACCAACCCGTGGCGGTGCGCGTAGGCGACCGCGTGCACGCGGTCCCGCAGGCCCAGCTTCGACAGCACCCGCGACACATGCGTCTTCACCGTCTCGTCGCCCACGTGCAGCGCCGCGGCGATCTCGGCGTTGCTGCGCGCGTCCGCGATGAGCAGCAGCACCTCCCGCTCGCGCGCGGTCAGCCGGTCCAGCCCGGGCGGCGGCGACGGGGGCGGACGCTGTCGGTGAACCGGTGGATGAGCCTGCGCGTCACCGCCGGGTCGATCAGCGCGTCGCCCCGCGCGGCCACCCGGATCGCCGACACCAGCTCCTCCGGCGGGGTGCTCTTGAGCAGGAACCCGCTCGCGCCCGCCCGCAGCGCCGCGTACACGTAGTCGTCGAGGTCGTAGGTGGTCAGCACCAGCACGCGCGTCCCGGAGCCCGCGGCCAGGATCGCCTCGGTCGCGGCGATGCCGTCCAGCCGCGGCATCCGCACGTCGAGCAGCGCGACGTCCGGCCGCAGCCGGGCCACCTCGGCCACTGCGGCGCTCCCGTCGCCGACCTCCCCGACGCACTCCAGGTCCGCCTGCGTGTCCAGCACGGCGCGCACGCCGGAGCGGAACATGGCGTGGTCGTCGGCCAGCAGCACCCGTACCGTCACGGCCCCTCCAGCGGCACCGAGACGACCGTGCGCCACCGGTCGCCGTCCGGTCCGTACGAGACGTCGCCGCCGAACAGGGCGACGCGCTCCCGGATCCCCTTGAGCCCCAACCGGGACGCGGTCCGCCCCGGCGCGGCGCGGACGTCGTTGGCGACGGCCAGCGTCAGCCCGTCCGCGCGGTAGGCGATGTCCACGTGCACCTCGCCGACGCCGTGCCGCAGCGCGTTGGTCAGCGCCTCCTGGGCGATGCGGTAGAGGGCGACGTCGAGGGACCCGGGGACGTCGACGGGCCTGCCGCGCACGGTCAGCGTCACCGGGACGCCCGCGGCGCGCACCCCGTCGAGCAGCTCGTCGAGGTCGGCGAGACCGGGCTGGTTGCGGGCGCCCGCGTCCTGCCCGTGCAGCAGGTCCAGCATCCGCCGCAGGTCCGCCATCGCCGCGCGGCTCGCCGCCTCCACCTCGGCCAGGTATCGGCTGTCCTGCCCGGCCAGCCGCGCCGCGCCCGCGTGCATGCTGATCGCGCTGACGTGGTGGGAGATCGTGTCGTGCAGGTCGCGGGCGACGGCGCTGCGCTCCTCGGCGACCGCCCGCTGCACCGCGGCCAGCTCGTCGCGCCTGCGCAGCTCCGCCGCCGCCGCCCGCTCGGCGAGCTTCGCGCTGCGGGCGGAGGTGTACCGGCCGACCAGCCACGGCAGCACCGAGTTGGCCAGCACCCCGGCGAACAGCACCACCAGCCAGTTCCGGTACCGGTCGACCAGCAGGTCCACCACCAGCGTCGACCCGACGACCGCGGCCAGCACCAGCAGCGCCTGCGGGGTGCGCAGCCACGCGCCCGCCTGGAAGCCCGCGACCAGCAGGCCCGCGTTGTTGGGTACGGACAGGCCGTCGAACGGGCACAGCAGCACCGCCGAGCCGATCATCAGGGCCGCGTGCGCCAGCACCACGACCCCGGCGAACCGCGCGGGCGCGGCCAGCGCGGCGTCGACCACGACCAGGCCCGCGAGCACCAGCCAGCCCTGCCAGACGTGCACCGGCCCGAGCGTCGCGAACAGGCCCGCGTCCGATACCAGGCACGCCCCCGCGACGGCCAGCGACTGGACCCGGCCGCTGACCGGCGTCACGCGCCGAGGAACGCGCGCGCGGCCGCGTACTTCGCGGTCAGCCGCTCCCGGGTGGCGTCGTCGAGCACGGCCATGCGGGCGGGGGAGCAGTTGTCCGCGATGTCGGCCAGCTTCACCCGCTTCGCCAGCGGGTTCGCCGCGACCCGGGCCAGGTAGTCGGTCTGCGCCTCCCCGTCGCCCTTGCTCAGCGCGACGACGGCGGTGACGACCTCGGCGGGGCAGCCCGCGGCGCGCAGGTCGTCCGCGGTGACGTGGGTGTCCTCGATGACGTCGTGCAGCACCGCGGCCATCCGCGCGGGGGCGTCGTCCAGCGCGGCCATGACCCGCAGCGGGTGCCCGATGTACGGCTTGCCCGCCCGGTCGACCTGCCCCTCGTGGGCGTCGGTGGCGATCCGGACCGCGTCCGCTTCGGTGAACATGCCCGCAAGGTAGCGGACCCGGTCATTCGTGCGAGTGCTTCTCCGCTTCCACGGCCTCATCGAGCATGACCACGACGATCGCCGCGATCAGCCCGATCCCGTGCAGCACCAGCGCTGGCCACCGCGACCCGAGCGGGTCGTCCGGGTCGTCGGCGATGAGCGCGACGACGTCGTAGGCCAGCAGCCCGGCGAAGGCCAGGATGCCCAGCAGCCCCGCCAGCCGCGCCCCACCGCGGATCGCGGCGAGCAGCGCCAGCGCGCCGAAGAACACGTGGACGAGGTTGAGCAGCGTCGACCCGCCGATGAACGCGTCCGTCCGCCCGGCGACCCCTTCCGGCGAGGGCTCGAACCCGCTGAGCCCGGTCTGCGCCAACCCGACGATCCCCACCGCGAGCAGCACGACGCCGAGCACCCCGCACACGACCCGCGCCGTGGTGTTCCGCCTGTCCGGCATGGTCACCTCCAGCCCGTCGACTACCCAGGTGATATGCCCCTGAACCCCCGGACCAACCGTCAGACCCGCCAGACCGCGCTCCCCGTCGACCCGAACACGCACGAGTTGCCGTAGGTGTGGCTGTACCGCACCAACTCCGACCCGTACCACCCCGTCGCCCGCACGGTCACCGGCGCGAAGTGCATCGGGCACGCGACGTCCGACTCGTGGTCGGCCGCCGCGAAGTCACCGCCCGCGCCCACCAACTCCGCGCACGCCCCTTCCGGGTCCCGGTGAATACCACCATCGGGTGAACACGTCAGCGTCCCGACCACGATTCCGGCGGGCGATCCGTCGTGGTTGGAATGCGCGACGCTGATCGTCAGGCTCACCGACGGCAACCCCACCGCCGACGCCGCCGGCGCTGCCGCTACCAGCGCGAACATCCCCGTGGCGACTGCCGTGACCGCTCGCAACATCGCTCTTCCTTTCTCATTTCCCGGTTGATCCGGGATCGACGATAGAGGGTCGCGTCGAGCGGTCGCACCGTGAGCACACTCGCAATGGTGAAAACTCTAGAAAGCGTAACTCGGACGGGGAATGGGCCGTCAGGAATTAAGTTAACGGTCGACCTGTCACACTTGGTCACACACGAAAGGGGGACGCGTGGCCGGTGAGATCGCGGCTCTGGTGGACGTCCTGCGCCCGGCGGGCCGCAAGCGCCACCAGGGGATCACCCTGCTGTGGGCCATCGGCCGGGCGCGGCGCGCCATGCCCCGGCTCGTGCGCTGGTCCGACGCCCAGCCGGAGCTGCGGGCGCTGATCGCTTGCCCGCCGAGCTGCGCCTTGCTGCGGCCTTAGATCCGGCCCGAGCGGAAGCGGTCGAGGACGCGGCGCTCGCGCTTGGTGGGGCGGCCGGCGCCGCGGTCGCGGCGGGCGACCGGGATGGCGGCCTCGGGCGGCGGGGCGGGGTGCGGTCGATGAAGCACGTCGCGGCGTCCGCGGCGCCGACCCGCTTCTGGATCACCCGGACGACCTCGACCACGCGGGTGACGTCGCCGACGCGGGCGCGGATCTCGTCGCCGGGGGAGACGGTGGTGGCGGGCTTGGCCGGGCGGTCGTTCACCCGGACGTGGCCGCCCCGGCAGGCCGCCGCGGCGTCGGGGCGGGTCTTGGTCAGCCGGACCGCCCAGAGCCAGCGGTCCACGCGGGTGGACTCCACGCCGTACATGATGCCTGGCGTTGTCCAGCGCATAATGGGCCGATGGCGTTCGTCATCGTGGGAGCAGGGCTCGCGGGAGCGAAAGCGGCCGAGAAGCTGCGCGCCGAGGGGTACGAGGACCGCCTGGTCCTCATCGGCGACGAGCGGGAGCGCCCCTACGAACGACCACCCCTGTCCAAGGGCTACCTCCTGGGCGACCAACCCCGCGACGACGTGTTCGTCCACCCTCGGACTGGTACGCCGACCACGACGTCGACACCCGCTTCGGCACCCGCGCGACCCGCGTCGACCGCTCCGCGCGCGAGGTCGAACTCGACACGGGGAGCGGGTGCGGTTCACGAAGCTGCTCCTGGCCACGGGTTCGTCGCCGCGGCGTCTGAAGATCCCCGGCAACGACCTCGCGGGCGTCCACTACCTGCGCCGCCTCTCCCACTCCGACACCCTCCGCGACGCCCTGTCGCCCGCGTCGACCGTCGTGATCGCGGGCGCGGGCTGGATCGGCCTGGAGATCGCCTCCGCCGCCCGCGCCCGCGGCTGCGCGGTGACGGTCGTCGAACCCGCCCCCACCCCGCTGCACGCCGCCCTGGGCCCCGAGATGGGAACGTTCTTCGCCGACGTCCACCGCGACCACGGCGTCGAATTCCAGTTCGGCACCGGCGTCTCCGCTTTCAAGGGCACCGACGGCGTCACGGCCGTCGTCACCACCGACGGCACAGAACTTGCGGCCGACGTGGTCATCGTCGGCATCGGCGCCCGCCCGAACACCGACCTCGCCTCCGATGCGGGCCTGACGGTCGACGACGGCGTGGTCGTGGACGCCTCCCTCCGCACCGACGATCCGGACATCCACGCCGCAGGCGACATCGCCGCGTACCTCCATCCCCACTACGGCCGCCACATCCGCGTCGAGCACTGGTCCAACGCGCTCAACGGGGGCGAGGCAGCGGCTCGGGCGATGCTGGGGCAGGAGGTGGCGTACGAGGACCTGCCGTACTTCTTCTCGGACCAGTACGACGTCGGCATGGAGTTCGCAGGCCTCCTGGACGGCTACGACCGCGTGGTCACCCGCGGCGACGTGCGGGCCCGCGCCTTCATGGCGTACTGGCTGTCGGGCAACCAGGTCGTAGCTGGCATGCACGTCAACCTGTGGGACGAGGGCCTGGACACCATCCGGGACCTGATCACCACTCGTCGCCCCGTCGACCCGGAAACCCTTTCGCAGTAACGGTTCCGCGGTAACAGCTTCGCCGAGCACGCCCGCGACACGTGTCCTCCTGCTCGCGCGCCCTTTCCGCCCCGCTCCCATTCGCCCCGGCTTCCGGTCGCCCCCATTCGTTCCTCCCCTAGTCCGTTCTTCCCGCCCAGTGCTCGTGCTCCTGCTCCTGCCAGCGACCTCTGCCTCGAGTGCTCCTGCTCCTGCCAGCGACCTCTGCCTCGAGTGCTCCTGCTCCTGCCAGCGATCTTTACCCCGTAGGAGTTCCCGACTTCGGTAACTACTCTCCCGCTATTCACTATTCCCTATCAAGATAATGCGGAGCGTACGCGCGTGGGGAGTGGCGGTGCGCGAGGGCAGACCGGTGGCGGCCACACGGGACGCACGTGAGTCGGTTCACCGGGCTTGAGTTGGTGTTCGGCCAATGGCCACGACGGGAACCCGGGCCCACGAGGACGGTCTAGGGCAGTTCGCCGCCGCGGAGGCGGATGGTGAAGCCGTCGGGGGTGGTGATCAGGCCGACTTCGATGTCCAGTTGGTGGGTCAGCCAGAGGCCGAGGCCGCCTTGGACGCGGGCGGCGGGGATGAGGCCCGCGTGGGGGTCGCGGGGGCCGGGGCCGGAGTCGGTGACGTGGACGACGACTCGGGTGGGGGTGGTCCAGAGGCGCAGGGTGACGGGGGTGTGCCGTGGAGGATGGCGTTGGTCGTGGCTTCGGAGACGCCGAAGACGAGGTCGTCGGTGACGATGTCGGGGACGCGGGCTCGGGCGGCGTCTTCGACGGCTCGGCGGGCGTCGACGGGGGAGGGGTTGACGAGGGTGGTGGCGGGTGGGTCGTCTTCGAGGGGGTCCGGGGTGGCGGGGAGGCTGGTGAAGGCCGGGTCGAAGCGGGGGTTGGCGGCGGGACCGGTGCCGGTGACGAGGGTCGGGTGGGTGCGTTCGACCACGTCCCGGACCGGCGGGGGTGTGGTGGTCGCGTCGTAGAGGCAGAGGCTGTGGAGCGGGTAGGACGACCAGATCGTGTTGGCGGCCGACTCGTAGCGGTCCCAGCCGTCGAAGCGGTGCCCGGTGCCCGGGTGCGGGACGGCGCCGGTGATGCGGATTTCCTTCGCGCCGTTGGCGAGGAGTTGGTCGAACAGCCGCCTGCACGCGGCGATGGTGCGCGCGGGGGTGGTGTACATGCCGGTCGCGGGGAGGAACGTGATCGATTCCGACCCGGGCAACCAGGACTTGAGCAGCCGGATCTTCTCGACGTCGTGCATCACCACGACCGCGCCGCCCTCCTTGACGAAGGGCGTGACCAGCGCGCGGAACTCGGCCTCCGATGCGTAGAACCCAGCCACGTGGGTGTGGCTCACCGAACTAGCACCGGAGGACATGACCGGCACCGTACCCCGCCCCACCCGGTCCGCATGGACGAAACCCCCGCACGACCTCCTGACGTGAGCAGATGTTGATCATTCGCTGTCCGGCCCCGGCGGGACCCGCGGGGTGGCCGCGGTGCGGGCGTCGCGCCTGTCCGCGTCGGTCGAACGCCGTGGGTGCTTCGGGTGAGGCGTCGCGGCTGGTTGGCGGGGGTCGTGGGGCGGGTCGGGTGACCGAGAGGTTGTGGTCGCGGGTCCTGGCGGGTGGTGTGGTGTGAGCTGGGCGCGTGGCGCCGGGCCTGGGGCGGAGGGTGCTCCGCGCCAGGCCCAGCGGGTGGCGGATTTACGAGGTGGGGGTGAAGCGGCCGGTGTCGAGGTTGGGGTAGATCGGGATGACGCCCGTGGCGGGGGCGTTGTTGACCGTGGGGGTCTTGTAGGGCGTGCAGGGGGTGCCGTTCAGGGAGCACTGGAGGAGCGTCAGCGGGGCGTTGTCCTGTTGGAACACGGCCGTTGTCGGGGACAGCCAGGCCACGCGGGTGTAGGTGGCGGTGGTGGGGAGGCCCAGGGGGACTCGGGTGGGGTTGCCCGCGAAGGCGTCGGCGAGGTCGAGGGACACGGGGGTGTCGTCGTGGGTGCCGAGGAGGTGGGTGCCGTCGGGGGAGAGGGTGGGGACGGGGTCGCCGAAGCGGAAGCCCGTGTCGCAGGTGCGGGCGGTCTCGGTGAAGTCGGGGCGCATGCGGACCAGGCAGGTCTCGGCGCCCTGGGCGACGTGGGCGATGAGGTGCTGGTCGGTGGTGCCGAGGATGAGCATCTCGCCGCGGAGGGCCGGGGGTCCCCGGTGGGGTCCCAGAGCGCGGCCGGGACGGGGCCCGCGTCGCCGTTGGGGGCGGTGATGACGAGGTGGTCGCCCATCCACTGGGTGGCGACCCAGTTGGGGTTGGGGACGATCAGGCCGATCCGGTCCAGCGCGGGGAGGGTGAAGACCTCCACGCGGGGGTCGTCGCCCCAGGTTTGGATCGAGACGCGGGTGCCTGCCCGGTTGATGGCGACCGTGGCCGGGACGGGACCCAGGTCGGTGGGCGTGCCGGTCTGCGGGACGTAGGTGACGGACTTGTCCGTGGTGACGATCCACCCGCCCGCGACGGCGCGGGCGTCCTCGATGGTGGCGTCGGTGAGCTTCCGCTCGGTGCCGTCGGAGAGGACGACGTGGTGCGCGCCGTAGGCGACGGACGCCGGTCGCGGGGTCGCCACGGGAACGTCGCTGGCGGTGTGCGTGGTGGGCGCGAGGGCCAGGAAGCCGACGATGGCCGCGGTGACGGAGCCGACAGCGGCGCCGACGACGGTCCGCCGCCGCCGGATGACCGTGGCGCGACCGATGACGCGGTCGGTGAGGTCCGAGGTCTCGGCCGGGTCGTCGGCGCGGGCGGCGAAGGACGCGCGGAGCTGGTCTTCGATCATCGGGTCACCTCGGGAACGGTCAGCGTGCCGCGGTGGGCGCGGGTGGCGAGGACGCGCGGCGGTTCCGGGTCACCTCGGGAGCGAGTGGCGTGCCGCCGGGGACGGCGGAGGACGCGCGGTGGTGGTGTTTGGTCGCTTGGGGCGACGCAGGCTCGGCGCGGTGGGGGTGTGGGTCCTGGGGTGGCCGGTCATCGGGTCACCTCGGGGACGGTGAGTTTGCCGCGGAGGGTGGTGAGGGCTCGGGCGGCTTGGCTTTTGACGGTGCCTACGGTGACGCCCAGGGCTGCGGCGGTGTCGGCTTCGGAGAGGTCGGCGTGGAAGCGGAGGACGAGTACGGCGCGTTGGCCGGGTGGGAGGGTGCGGACGGCGCGCCACAGGGGGTCGTCGTCGGCTACCGGGTCCGGGTAGGACACGGGGCGGTCTGGTGGTTCGGCCGTCGGCTGTTCCGTTGAGGAGCGTTTGCGGGACCAGGACACGGCCAGGCGGGCCATGGTTTTGCGGACGTAGGCCTCGACGGCGTCCTTGTCCTTGATTTTCGGCCAGGCCAGGTACGTCTTGACCAGTGCGGCTTGGACCAGGTCCTCGCCGGACGACCAGTCGCCGGTCAGCAGCCTTCCCGTGCGCACGAGCGCGGTCTGGCGGGTCGCGACGAACTCGCGGAAGCCCGCTTCCTTGTCGACCTTCACCCGTCCCCCTTCCCCTTGCAGTAGTGAACCCCTTCGTGGACAGGACGCCGCGGGTTCGGGGAAAGTTGTCACCCGATAGGGGCGAGGTGCGAAAGCGTCAGACGACGGCGTACGCGCGGACCGGGAACGTGCCCATGCCGACGACCGCGACGGGGGCGGCGTGGAAGCGGAAGCCGTCGGGAGGCAGCTGGTCCAGGCCGCGCAGGTGCTCGACGATCGGCACGCCCGCGCCCAGGAGCGCGGTGTGCGCGGGGCGGGTGGCGTCGGCCATGTCGTCGATGTTGACCGTGTCCACACCCACCACCGCCGCGCCGCGCGAGGCCAGGAGCGCCGCCGCGGCGGCGGTGAGGAACGGGTGCTCCGGGTCGGCGTACCGGGGTGTGCGCCAGTGGCGGTCCCAGCCGGTGCGGACCAGCACGGCGCGTCCGGTGACGTCGAGGTCGGCGAACGCCGAGGGGCCGACGGCGCGGCCGGGGGCGTCGACGACCACGCCGTCGAGGTCGACGAGGCGGGACAGGTCGAGGCCCGCGAGGTCGGCGCCGGTCGCGAACCGGTGGAACGGCGCGTCCAGGTAGGTGCCGGTGTTCGCCACCATGGTGATGGCGCCGATCTGGAACTCGGTGCCCGGCGCGAAGCGGTCGCGCGAGGCCGAGCGGCTGAGGTGGTCGCTGATCACCGGTCCCGGGAGGCCGGGATAGGTCGTCATCCCGTGCTCGACCTGGTGGGAGAGGTCGATGATGCGTCTCATACCGCTACTCAACCGCAAGCACGACTTCCAGGGTGCGTGGTCCGTGCACGCCCTCCACCCGTTCGAGTTCGATGTCGCTGGTGGCGCTGGGCCCGCTGATCCAGGTCTGCGTGGCCACGCCCGCCAACGCGGCGACGGCGTCCGGGACCCCGGGGACGACCTGGTCGGCGCGCACGACCACCAGGTGGTAGTCCGGCACCAGGGTCAGCGCGCGAACGCCCTGGTCGGGGGACCCGTGGTCGAGGACGATCGTGCCCGTGTCGGCGATCGCGACGTGGCAGGCGGTGATGACGGCGTCCGCGCGGTCGAGTTCGTCCACCGACGGGGTCCGCGGCGCCCGCCCCAGGCGGGTGGGCAGCCCGGGGCCGCGAGCACGTCGACCGCGCCGCGGTCGGCCAGGGCGGCTGCGATGGTGGCGGGCACGTCGTCGGTGACCCTGACCAGGGCGCGGTAGTCGCGCAGGACCTCGGTGAACCGGTCGACGTCGCCGAGGCCGCGGGTGCCCGCGCGCTGGTAGTCGCGGGGGACGACGGGCGCGGGGTGGTCGGTGAGGGCGGCGCGGATGCGGCTGAGGATGGCGGCGCGGGCGTCGGTCATCGGGCGTCCCACCAGTCGCGGAAGGTCTGGGTCGGGGGTTGGGGCAGGTCGCGGGCGCGGGTCCACGCCGACAGCGGCGGCGGGACGGCCTGGCGGCGGGTCAGCGCGCGGGCGAAGCGGCCCGCGCGCAGCAGGCGGCGCCAGCGGCGGTGGTCGGACATGGCCCACGCGGCGGCGCGCATCACGGCGGCCTCGGCGGGCGGTTTGGTCACCTGCGAGCGCAGGTGGACCAGCATGGACGGGATGTCGATGGCGACCGGGCAGACGTCGTAGCAGACCCCGCACAGCGACGACGCGTATGGCAGGGTCGGGTTCCGGTCGACGCCGGTGAGCTGCGGGGACAGGACCGCACCGATGGGCCCGGGGTAGGTGGAGCCGTAGGCGTGCCCGCCGGTGCGCTCGTAGACCGGGCAGGAGTTGAGGCAGGCCGAGCAGCGGATGCACCGCAGCGCCGCGCGGCCGTCCGGGTCGGCGAGGGTGGCGGTGCGGCCGTTGTCGACGAGGACGACGTGGCTCGTCTGGCCCTCGGTGGGGCCGGTCCAGACCGAGGTGTACGGGTTCATCCGCTCGCCGGTGGAGGAGCGGGGGAGCAGTTGCAGGAAGACCTCGAGGTCCTGCCAGGTGGGGATGACCTTCTCGATGCCGACGACGCTGATCAGCGTGCGCGGCAGGGTCAGGCACATGCGGCCGTTGCCCTCGGACTCGACGACGACGAGCGCGCCGGTGTCGGCGACGGCGAAGTTGGCGCCGGAGATGGCGACGTCGACGGAGAGGAACTTGCGGCGCAGGTGGGCGCGGGCGGCCTCGGCGAGGGCGCGGGGGTCGTCGGTGAGGTCGTCGACGGCCATGTGCTCGGCGAAGATCGCGCGGATCTCGGCGCGGCCGCGGTGGATGGCGGGGACGAGGATGTGGCTGGGCTTGTCGTCGCCGAGCTGGACGATCAGCTCGGCGAGGTCGGTCTCGACGGCGCTGATACCGCGTTCGGCGAGGGCCTCGTTGAGGCCGATCTCGGCGGTGGCCATCGACTTGACCTTGATGACCTCGCGGGAGCCGGTGGCGGCGACGAGGTCGGTGACGATGCGGTTGGCCTCCTCGGCGTCGCGGGCCCAGTGCACGGTGGTGCCGCGTTCGGTGAGGGCGGCCTCGAAGCGGGTCAGGTAGGTGTCGAGGTGGGCGAGGACGTCGTCCTTGATGGCGGCGCCCGCGCGCGCAGGGCGGCCCAGTCGGGGACCTCGCCGACGACGGCGGCGCGCTTGGCGCGGATGGTGCCGGTGGCCTTGGCGAGGTTGCGGCGGAGCTGGGCGTCGCCGACGGCGGCGCGGGCGGCGGTGGGGAAGGGGGCGCCGGTGAGGTTGCCGGTGCCGCGGGGCATGCCGAGGAAGGTCATGTCGCCGCCAGGATCTCGGCGAGGTGCAGGGTGCGGACGCCGCTGCGCAGCCGGGTCAGGCCGCCGCCGATGTGCATGAGGCAGGACGAGTCGCCCGCGGTGAGGACGCGGGCGCCGGTGGTGGCGACGGCGGTCATCTTGTCGGCGAGCATCGCGGTGGAGGTGTCGGCGTTCTTGAGCGCGAAGGTGCCGCCGAAGCCGCAGCAGGTCTCGGCGTCGGGGAGGGCGACGAGGTCGATGCCGCGGACGGCGCGCAGCAGCCGCAGCGGCCGGTCGCCGACGCCGAGGACGCGCAGCGAGTGGCAGGTGGGGTGGTAGGTCACGCGGTGCGGGAAGTGGGCGCCGACGTCCTCGACGCCGAGGACGTCGGTGAGGAACTCGGACAGCTCGTAGGTCTTGGCGGCGACCGCTCGGGCGGCGTCGGCGAGGGCGGTGTCGCCGTGCTCGCGGGCGGTGCCGGGGTGCTGGTGGCGGATCGACCCGGCGCAGGAGCCGGAGGGGGTGACGACGACGTCGGCGTCGGCGAAGGCGTCGACGTGGTTGGCGACGAGGGGCAGCGCTTGGCGGGCGTAACCGGTGTTGATGTGCATCTGGCCGCAGCAGGTCTGCTTCTCGGGGACGACGACCTCGTGGCCGAGGCGTTCGAGCAGGGTGACGGTGGCCTTGCCGACGTCGGGGAACAACCCGTCGACCAGGCACGTGACGAACAGCGCGACCTTCACGCCGGGCAGTCTAGACTGCTGTGGTCTGACCACACCAGCCCTGTGGTCAGACCACAGGGAGGTGCGGGGTGAGCGGGTACGGCGCGGTGCTGCGGCACATCGAGGCGGAGCTGTCGGCGGGCAGGCTCGCGGTGGGCGCGCAGCTCCCGCGGAGCGCAAGCTGGCCGAGGACCTGGGCGTCAGCCGCCCGACGGTCCGCGAGGCGATCCGCGTGCTGCAGGCGTTGGGCGTGGTGCGCAGCGGCGTCGGGTCGGGTCCGGAGGCGGGGACGACGGTGATCGCGGACCCGGCGGGCGGCATCGGCGCGGCCCTCCGGCTGCACCTGGCGACGCGGCGGCTGCCGATGGCGGACCTGGTGGGCACGCGGGCGATGATCGAGGGCGCGTCGGCCCGCGCCGCGGCGCTCGTCCCGTCGAGCCCGGATCTCGACCACGCGGAGGACCTGCTGTCGCGAATGGACGCACCCGGGATCGATGCCGATACCTACCACCAGCTCGACGCCGACTTCCACGTCACGATCACGCGCGCGGCGGGCAACGCCGTCAACACCGCGATCATGACGGCGCTGCGCGACGCCATCCACCACACGGTCCTGCACGCCACCGCCGCGCTCCCCGACTGGCCCCGCACGGCGGCCCGCCTGCGCCGCGAACACCGCGCGATCCTGCGCGCGATCCGCGCGGGTGACGGCGACCGCGCGGCGGCACTGGTCGTCCGGCACGTCGAGGGCTTCCACCGGGAGTGGTCCCGCCACTCACAGGACGTCGAGGCGGGGAGCTGACGCTCAGGTGCGTTGGCTGAGCCACTCCTCCCGGGTCAGGGCGTACTCGACGTCGCCTTGGTCGTTGCCGGGGAGGGGTGGGGCCAGGGGTGGTGGAAGGTGCGGACGTGGCGGAGGCCCGCCTTCTCCATGACGCGGCGGGAGGCGGTGTTGACGGACATGGTTTCGGCGTAGACGCGGTCTACGCCCCATTCGGTGAATCCTTTGTGGATGAGGGCGCGGGAGAGCTCGGTGGCGTAGCCGTGGCCCCAGGCGGAGCGGTGGAGGCGGTAGCCGAGTTCGACGCCCGCGTCGGGGCGGTCGGGGGAGGGGCGGAAGTGGAACCAGCCGACGAAGGCCCCGCCCGGGTGTTCGTGGGCCGCCCAGAAGCCGAAGGAAGGGGAGCGGTCGTAGTACGCCAGCCAGGCGGGGATGATCTCGTCGCGCGCTTCCTCCGGGGTGGTCGGCGGTTCGCCGGAGATGTAGCGCATGACCCCGGGGTCGCGGTCGAGGGCGACGACCAGGTCGACGTCGGCGGGGGTGAAGCGGCGCAGGAGCAGGCGGTCGGTCCGCAGGAAGACGTGCACGCCGCCATGGTGGGGCGTGGCCGCCGGGACGGCCAGCGGGTTTCAGGCGGGGACGGGCTCGCGGGCGCGCAGGAGGCGGGCGAGCTTGGCGCGGGTGTCGGTGAGCCTGCGCGGGACGTGGAGGAACAGGCGCACGTCGGGGCCGTCGAGCTGCCAGGACTGGGTGTCGAAGCTGAGCCTGCCGACGTCCGGGTGGTCGAGGTCCTTGTGCTTGACCCGCGCGTCGAGGACGTCGTGGCGGTGCCAGAGGGCGGCGAACTCGTCGCTGCGGGCGGACAGCTCGGTGACCAGTTCGGTGAAGCGGGGGTCGTCGTAGCGGGCCGCGGCGCCCGCGCGGAACTGCGCGACGGCGAGGGCGGCGGTGCGCTGCGGGTCGACGTAACGGGCGCGGACACCCGGATTGGTGAAGAAGCTCACGAGCAGGTTCGTGTCATTTTCCGCGATTCCGAAGACGAGCGACGCGGAGGTGTTGTAGCAGATGAGGTCCCAAAGGCCGTCGATCACCAGAGCGGGGCTCGGCATCCATTCATCGACGATGAGGCCGAGGTCGCCCGCGTGCTGTTCCCCGGACGCGGCGAGCGCGGTCGGCGGGGTGATGCCGAGCAGTTGGTAGAGGTACCGCTTCTCCGGCGCGGTCAGCCGCAGCGCCGACGCGATCGCGCGCGCCACGGACTCGGAAACGTTGATGTCACGGCCTTGTTCCAGCCACGTGTACCACGACGTGCCGATCCCGGCGAGCACGGCGACCTCTTCCCGGCGCAAACCGGGCGTGCGGCGTTTGCCCGTCGAAGCGGACAAACCGCAATCCTCGGGTCTTAATCGTGACCGCCGGATGCGTAAGAACTCGCCTAACTCTTCACGTTGACGACGCGTGCCCCCTGATTTACCCATGCTGGCGAGCATGTACGCGTGTCTGGTAAATGTCAAGCGGTTGTGCTACGTGTGATCGAGTGTTCACGGCGACCGGGGTTGAATAGCTTGAAGCTTCACCATTCCTCGCGTTTCCGGTGTGTTATCCGTCCCATGATCGGGTAGTCAGCGCGTGCTGAATACGACAATCGCGGCAGCCGCGAGAACGGCGCCCGATCCGCACACGGCGAGCCACCCGCCCCACGCGTACGCCGCCCCCGCGATCGCCGAGCCCGCGGCGCCGCCGAGGAAGTACGTGCCCGTGTACGCCATGGTGATCCGGCTGCGCGCCTCCGGCCGCAGCCGGTACACGGCGGCGAGGTTGACCACCTGCACACCCTGCACCCCGAGGTCGAGGGCGATCACGCCGACGACGAGCGGCGCGAGCCAGGCCCCGCCGCCGAGGGCCATCACGCCCCAGCTCGCGAGCACGACGGCCAGCAGCACCCCGGTCGTCGCCTTCTCCCACCCCGGTCGACGAACCGCCCCGCCACCCGCGCCGCGACCGCGCCGACCACCCCCAGCAGCCCGAACACGCCGATCAGCGGCTCGTCGAACCCGTGCGGCGGACCGGCGAGCACGAACGCCACCGACGCCCACAGCGCGCTAAACCCGGCGAAGCACAGGAACCCGTACAGGCACCGCAGGCGCAGCACCGGTTCCTCGCGGACGATGGCCACGACCGACCGCAGCAGCGCCCGGTACCCGAGGCGCGAGCCCGCCTCCACGTCCGGCAGCGCCCGGTGCAGGACGACGGCGAGCACCACCATCAGCACCGCGGCGACCGCGTGCACCGCGCGCCAGGTCCCCGCCCACCCCGCGACCAGCCCGCCGCCGGTGCGCGCCACCAGCACCCCGACGAGCACCCCGCTCATGACCGTCCCGGTCACCTGGCCGCGCTGGTCCGGGCGGGCCAGGGTCGCGGCGAACGCCACGAGGATCGGCGCGACCACCGCGCTGACCGCGAGCACCCCCGACACCGCGGTCAGGGTCGGCAGGTCCGGCGCGACCGCCGACGCGGCCTGCATCACCGCCACCACCGACAGCAGGGCGACGACCAGCCGCCTGCGGTTGACGATGTCCGCCAGCGGAACCACCAGCACCAGTCCGAGCGCGTACCCGGCGGTGGTGACCGTGACCAGCAGCGACGCCGACCCGCTGCCGACGCCGAACTCCGCCGCGATCGCGGTCAGCAGCGGCTGCGCGTAGTAGATGTTGGCCACCGCGAGCCCCGCGGCGACGGCGAACAGGCCCACCACCCCGCTCGACACGCCCGCTTCCGCGCGCATCCGGATCGCCACCCCACCACCGTGCCCGCCCGCGCGCCGCGCAGCCAGGCCGCCCCGGGACCCCGGACTGCGGGTACTGGTAACAGCAGGACCACGCGGACACCGCGCCCGGGGCCAACACTGGGAGCGTGCCGAAGCGCCTCCTGATCGCGGTCGCGCTGCTCGCGGCGGCCTGCGCCGCGCCCAGCCGCCCGCTGCCCGCGTACACCCCGCCCGCCGGGCCGACGAGCGGGCCGACCACGGCCGCGCGGCCCGCGTGGCGGGCGCTCGCCGACGCCCCGACCGCGCGCACCGAGGTCACCGCGACCCGCGTCGGCGGGGAGGTCGTCGTCGTGGGCGGGATGGCGGGCACGTGGGAGCCGCTGCGGCGCACCGAGGTCTACGACATCGCCGCCGACCGCTGGCGCCCCGGCCCCGACCTGCCGGCCGGCGCGCACCACGCGATGAGCGCGACCGTCGACGGCCGCGCCTACGTCTTCGGCGGCTACGACGCCGACCGAGCCCCGATGACCGGCGCCTACCGCCTCGACGGCGACACCTGGACCCCGCTCGCGCCGCTGCCGTCCGCGCGGGCCGCGGGCACCGCCGTCGCCGTCGGCGCCACGGTGTACGTCGCGGGCGGCATCGGCCCGGACGGCCTCGCCGACCGGATGCTGGTCTACGACACCGAAGCGGACCGCTGGTCGGACGTCCCCGGCCCGCCGACCCCGCGCGAGCACCTGGCGGGCGTCGCGCTCGACGGGCGCGTGCACACCATCGGTGGCCGCGTCGGCGCGAACCTGGGCGACCACGAGGTCTACGACCCGGCGACCGCCGCGTGGTCGCGGTTGCCGCGGCTGCCGACCGCGCGCAGCGGGCTCGGCGCCGCCGCGCCCTGCCCCGGGCTCGCCGTCGTCGTCGGCGGCGAGGGCGCGGACACGTTCCCGCAGGTCGAGGCGTACTCGGCGGGCAGGTGGTCGGCGCTGCCGCCATCGCCGACGCCCCGGCACGGGCTCGGCGTGGTGGCCGTGGACGGCGCGGTGCTCGCGTTGGCGGGCGGCCCGCGGCCCGGGTTGACCGAGTCCGCCGCCGCCGAGGTCCTGTCCGTCCCGTGTGGACGGTGATCAGCGCCTGCGGGGCCGCCTGCTGATCGCGCAGGTCAGGCGGGCGGTGCAGGTCCGCCTGCCCGCGTCGTCGGTGATCGCGATCTCGTAGGTCGCGCTGGCCCGGCCCTCGTGCAGCGGGGTGGCCACGCCGGTCACCAGGCCCGACGCGACCCAGCGGTGGTGCGTGCAGGACAGGTCCGTGCCGACGGCCTGGCCGCCCTCGCCCGCGTGCAGCCACGCGGCGAAGGAGCCCAGCGTCTCGGCGAGCGCGGCGTTGGCGCCGCCGTGCATGATGCCGACGGGTTGCCGGTTGCCGGTCACCGGCATCGTGCCGATCACCAGGCCGGGCCTGCATTCGAGGAGCGTAATCCCGAGCTTGGCGATCAGCTGCTCGGTCTGGTAGTCGGCGTGCACGCGGACCGGGAACAGGTCGGTGGTCATGGGCGACCCTCCACAGTGAAGTCGGGGTTCGTCCAGTGTGTACGTCGCCGACCGGCTGGGGGTTAGCCGATGTCAGCCAGATCACGGTGGTGCTCGGAGTACCCGTTTGGCGGTACACGTACAAACCGACGCAGGTACGGCCGTCGCTCTCGGTGTTAGCTTCGTGGTGAGCGAGGTCCGAATGGATGACCAGTCCGCTCATCCCCTGTTTCCCGGTGTGGTGAACCGTTCTCGGCGATTGGACAGCCCGGATGACGAATCAGACCCTCCAGCGCGCGACCGTGGACGACTACCTCGGCGACGGCGCCCGGCGTTTCTTCTCCGCCGGCTACCGGCGCGTCGACTACACCTTCGGCGCGGTGTCGGTGTCGGTGCCCGGCGCGGGCCACGCCACCGTCGCCACCACCGTCGGCCTCGGCTACCCGGGCGACTGGTCGAAGAAGGCCGCGGGCGTCGACCTGCGCCCGCACCTGAGCACCATCGACGCGATCCTGCTGGGCGTCCAGCTCGCCGAGATGTGCCTGGTCGCGGCGTTCCGCCCGGACCCGGCGGCGCACCGGGCGATGTGGGTGCGCCGGGTCAAGATCCGCGCGGGCCAGCGGCCCGAGGAGGACCTGGGCGAGCTGCCCCTCGGCGGCAGGCTCCGCGCCACCGAGCGCGTCGGCGACGAGTTCGTCTCCACTGTGGACTGCCAGGTCGGGGCGATGCGGGTGCGCTGCGAGGTCGTGCACACCGGCGTGGCCATCCACACCGGACGGACCACGCTCTCCGACCCCGACGCCCTGCTCGGCCCGGCCGACCAGCGCTACTACGGCACCGGCTTCGCCCGCGCCACCCACCGCATCGACGACCTCGCCGTCGACGGCGTGCGCGCGAGCGGGACCGTGCGGCTCCAGCAGTCCGACGCCGACCAGGGCATCGAGGGCGCCTACGCCCCGCGGTGACCATGGTCGACGCGTTCGCCACCGGCCTGCAGCTCGCCCAGATCCTGCTCTACGAGCTCGACGGCATGCGCCGCGCCGACAGCAACACCCTGTGGATGCGCTCCACGACCCTCGACGTCCGCGACCCGCGCCGCCCCGCGGACGGGCCGCTGGCGCTGACCACCGGGCTCGACAACAGCGAGCTGATCGCCATGGACGGCGGGCGCTGGCGCACCGCCGACGTCGTCACCGACCTCGCGGGCACCACCTTCACCTGCGCGGTGGCCCACGCCCTCCCGACCGCCGAATGAAACGGAACACCCCGATGAAGCTCGCCATCTCCGGCACCTACTCCTCCGGCAAGACCCTCACCTCCTACGCCCTCTCGCACTACATCGGCGTGCCGCGCACCCGCGCCCGCACGATGCGCGAGCTGCTGCCCTTCGCGGTGCCCGGCAAGACGCTGGAGCAGTGCAACGGCGCCGAGCTGATCCAGCTCATCGTGCGCAGGCACGTCGAGCGGGTCGTGCACGAGAGCCACCTGACCGACGGCTTCATCTCCGACGGGTCCTCGCTGCAGGAGTGGCTCTACGGCTCGGTGCGGGTGATCGTCGGCATCAACCCCAACGACTCGGTGCACCTCGGCGACATCGAGACCGTCGAGAAGACCCCGGAGATGGCGTTCTTCGAGCAGGTCATGGACCAGCTCGGCGTCGCCATCAAGGAGCACGTGCGCCTCACCTACGACGCGTTCGTGCACCTGCCCAACGAGCTGGAGCTGGCCAAGGACGGCCACCGCCCGGTCAACGAGCGCTTCCGGACCCTGGCCGACCAGGGCATCGCCGCGGCCATCGACGAGCTCGGCATCCCGCGCCACGTCGTCGGCGGCACGCTCAGCGAGCGGCTGGACCGCATCGTGGAGATCTTCGGCTTCCCCACGGTGACCGACGTGCGCACCGCGATCGAGCGCGCGCAGGAGGAGTACCAGGCCGTCGACATGACCATCGAGACCGACCGCGCGTGGGCGGTCACCCAGGCGTCGTGATGGGCGCGGTGATGGGGCGCGCCGCCGTCCTGACCGGGATCGGGTCGGCGCTGCCGGACCGGGTCGTCACCAACGACGAGCTGGCCACCCGGATGGACACCTCCGACCAGTGGATCCGGTCCCGCACCGGCATCGGCGAGCGCCGGGTCGTCGAGCCCGGCACCGCCACCAGCGACCTGGCGGTCGACGCGGGCGCGCGGGCGCTGAAGTCCGCGGGCGTGGACCGGGTCGACGCGGTGGTGCTGGCCACCACGACCCCCGATCAGCCGTGCCCGGCGACCGCCCCGGCCGTCGCCAGCAGGCTCGACCTGGGGCCGATCCCCGCGCACGACGTCGCGGCGGTCTGCTCGGGCTTCCTCTACGGCCTGGCCAGCGCCGCGGCCTGATCGCGGCGGGCCTGGCCGACCGGGTGCTGATGATCGGCGCGGAGGCGTTCACCACGATCATCGACCCGACCGACCGCACCACCGCCCCGATCTTCGGCGACGGCGCGGGCGCGGTGGTGCTGACCGCGGGGAGCGGTCGGAGCGGGGCGCGCTGCTCGGCTTCGACCTGGGCAGCGACGGCGCCCTCGCGGACCTGATCATGGTGCCGTCGGGCGGTTCCCGCGACCGCGACGGCGACGAGCGGTACATGCACATGCGGGGCAAGGCCGTCTTCGTGCAGGCCGTGCAGCGCATGGCGGAGTCGTCGCTGACCGCGCTCGCCCGCACCGGCTGGTCGGTGGACTCCGTGGACTGCCTCGTCGGGCACCAGGCGAACGTCCGCATCCTGCGGGCCGTCGCCGAGCAACTGGGCCTGCCCGCGGAGAAGGCGTTCACCGACCTCGACAAGTACGGCAACACCGCGGGCGCGTCGATCCCGATCGCCCTGGCCGACGCCGCGGCGGCCGGGGTCATCGCGCCGGGGGACCGCGTCCTGCTGACCGCCTTCGGCGGCGGCGCGACGTGGGGCGCGGTGGCGCTGGAGTGGCCGGACGTCACGCCCGGCTGAGACGAGAGAACTGGAGGGACCACAGTGGACTTGACCATCAACGACCGCGTGCTGGTGGTGTTCGCCGAGAAGGCGGAGCTGCCGGTCGCCGAGCTGGACCTCGACCAGACCTTCGAGGAGATCGGCCTGGACTCGCTGCACCTCATGGAGGTCGCGCTCTGGGTGCAGAAGGAGTACGGCGCGGTGATCCCGGAGGGCGACCTGCACCACGAGCAAACCGTCCGGGAGGCGCTGGCCTACCTCGACGCCAGGACCCGGTGACGCCGTGGCCCGCCGAGCCGCGTTCTTCGACGTCGACGGGACGCTGATCACCGCGACCAGCATGTTCCGGTTCCTGGCCTACGACCTCGCGGTCCGCGGCTACCCGGAGCGCAGCTACACCGACGCGATGGCCGCGCTCACCGCGCTCAAGGCCGACGGCGCGACCCGCGAGCAGGCGAACCGGGCGTTCTACCGCAACTTCGCGGGCCGCCCGGTCGCCGAGCTGGCCGCGGAGGGCGACCGCTGGTTCGCCGCCGAGCACGCCGCGGGCGGGCTGTTCCACCCGCACGTGCTCGCCCGGCTGCGCGCGCACACCGCGTCGGGCGAGCTGGTCGTGCTGCTGTCCGGGTCGTTCGCGCCGTGCCTGGACCCGATCGCCCGGCACGTCGGCGCCGACCTGGTCGTGTGCACCGAGCCCGAGCAGGCCGACGGGTTCTACACCGGCGCGGTCGACCAGCCGATGGTCGGCGCGCGCAAGGCGCGGGCGGTCCACGAGGTCGCCGAGCGCCTCGGGGTCGACCTGGTCGACTCCTACGCCTACGGCGACGACGCGTCCGACCTGGCCGCGCTCACCTCGGTCGGCCGCGCGGTCGTCGTCGGCGACGACCCGGTGCTCGCCGCGCACGCCGCCCGGGGCGGCTGGGCCCGGGTGCCCGCCGTCGCCCAGCCCACCCCCGTGACCGCGCAGGCCGCGCCGCCCGGTCGACCCCGAGAGGACGCCAGATGACCGAGCAGATCCGGGTCGTGCAGACCACCGGGGCGGGCGAGGCGCACGCGGTGCTGCGGCCCGCGCTCGTCGACCGGCCGGTGCCGCTGCCCACCGAGGTCGGCGTGCGGGTGCACGCGGCCGGGGTGAACCCCGTCGACTGGAAGATCCGCGGCGGGGTGTTCCCCACCGGGGCGCTGGGCGCGCACCCGTTCGTGCAGGGCTGGGACGTGGCCGGGGTGGTCGACGCCGGGCCGAGGGTGACCCGGTTCCAGCCGGGCGACGAGGTGCTGGGCCTGCTGTGGTTCCCGCGCCGGGCGGGCGGCTACGGCGAGTACGTCACCGCGCCCGCGCGGCAGTTCGTCCGCAAGCCCGCGGGGTTGAGCATGGTCGAGGCCGCCGCGCTGCCCATGGCCGGGCTGACCGCGTGGCAGACCCTGGTCGACGTCGCGGGCGTCGGGCCGGGCGACCACGTGCTCATCACCGCCGCGGCGGGCGGCGTCGGGCACCTCGCCGCGCAGGTCGCCCGGGCGCGCGGCGCGGTCGTCACCGGCACGGCGCGGGCGGCCAAGCACGGCTTCCTCGCCGAGGTCGGGGTGGACGAGGCGGTGGACTACACCGCCGTCGACGTGGCGCGCGCCGTGCGGGACCAGGACGTCGTCCTCGACCTCCTCGGCGGCCCGCACACCCTGTCCCTCCTGGACTGCCTGAAGCCCGGCGGGCTGCTCGTCCTCACCATCGGGGTCGTCAGCCCCGAGGTGGCGGCGCGGGCCGCCGAACTCGGCGTGCGGGTCAGCCCGTTCCTCGTCGAGCCCGACCACGCGGGCCTGGCCGCGCTGACCGGGCTGGTCGAGGACGGCGCGCTGCGCGTGCACGTCGAGCACGTGTTCCCGCTCGCCGACGTCGCGAAGGCGCACGAGGTCGGCGAGACCAACCGCACGATGGGCAAGATCGTCCTGTCCGTCGTCTGACATCCCCCACCGCAAGGAGTTCCGATGTCCACACCGACGACCGTCCGCGACACGGCGGACACGATCGGGCTGTTCTTCAGCCGGTTCGGCGCGGGCGACCGGCCCGGCATGGTCGAGCTGTTCGCGCCCGGCGCGGACTTCGCCGTCGCGGGCGCCGACACCGTGCCCTGGACCGGCGAGCGCGCCGACGCTGCCGCGATCGACGAGTTCCTCCGCATCGCCATCGAGGACATCAGCACCGAGGTCTTCGAGGTCGAGCAGATCGTCGTCAGCGGCGAGGACGGCGTGGTGCTGGGCCACTTCGCGCACCGGATCACCAAGACCGGCAAGGTGTTCGCGAGCCGGTTCGCGCTGCACATCCGCGTCGTCGACGGCCTCATCACCCGGTACCGGATGTTCGAGGACAGCCACGGCGCCGCGCTGGCCTGGCAGGCATGAGGTGCGGGACATCGCGCGCGAGGAGCTGCGGGCGGCGATCGACACCGGCGCCGTCGCCGTGGTCGACACGCTGTCGCGGATGAGCTGGGAGAGCAGGCGGCTGCCCGGCGCGGTGCACCTGCCGCCCGGGGACGCGCGGCCCGACCGCGTGGCCGCGCTGCTGCCCGACAAGGACCGCCTGGTCGTCACCTACTGCTCGGACGGCGGCTGCACGGCCAGCCTCCGGGTGGCCGAGGCCCTCGTCGGACTGGGGTACACCCGGGTCCGGCGCTACCGCGGGGTCTCAGCGACTGGCTCGACGCCGGGCTCCCGTTCGAGACGTCGCGATCCCCCTGGTCTGACGCTCGAACGGGCTCGGCCGCCCGTCCCCGGGGGCGGGCGGCCGAGTTTACAAAACTTCACCTCTTGTCCAATCCGGTTTACACGAGCTACCGTTCTGTAAAGCAGCGCGGGAGGTAGCCATGACCACGGCGGTGGAGAGCTGGACCGACAAGAAGCGGTACCTCTGGCTAATCGGCTTGGTGGTGCCGTCCCTGGCGTTCGCGGCCATGGGCCTGCACGCGGTCACCGACTGGGCCGTGTGGCTCTGGCTCGGCCCGATCGTCGTGCTGGTGATCGTGCCCGCCATCGACCTCGTCGCGGGCCTGGACCGTTCCAACCCGCCGGACGACGTCATCGAGGCGCTGGAGAACGACAGGTACTACCGCTGGATCACCTACCTCTACCTGCCGATCCAGTACGCCGGGTTCGTCACCGCGTTCTGGCTCATCGGCACCGGTGACCTCAGCGTCGCCGAGAAGATCGGGCTGGCGGTGTCCATCGGCTGCATCGGCGGCATCGGCATCAACACCGCGCACGAACTGGGCCACAAGAAGGAGAGCCACGAGCGCTGGCTGTCCAAGATCGCCCTCGCCCAGACCTTCTACGGCCACTTCTACATCGAGCACAACCGCGGCCACCACGTCCGCGTCGCCACCCCGGAGGACCCGGCCAGCAGCCGTGTCGGGGAGAGCTTCTACCGGTTCTGGCCGCGCACCGTCTGGGGTTCGCTGGCCAGCGCGTGGCGGCTGGAGAAGAAGCGCTACGCCCGCCGCGACGACCACCCGTTCCGGCCCGGCAACGACGTGCTCAACGCCTGGGCGATGTCGCTGGTCCTGTGGGGCGCGCTGGTCCTGTGGCTCGGCGTCGGCATCCTGCCCTACCTCGTCATCCAGGCGGTCGTCGGCTTCTCGCTGCTCGAGGTCGTCAACTACATGGAGCACTACGGGATGCTGCGGCAGAAGGTCCGCGGCCCCGACCGCGACCGCTACGAGCGCGTGAACCCCAGCCACAGCTGGAACTCCAACAACGTCGCCACGAACGTCCTGCTGTACCACCTGCAGCGGCACAGCGATCACCACGCCAACCCGGTCCGCCGCTTCCAGACCCTGCGCGACTTCCCCGAGTCCCCGGTCCTGCCCACCGGGTACGCCGGGATGATCGTGCTGGCCCTGGTCCCGCCGCTGTGGCGCCGCGTCATGGACCCGAGGGTGCTGGCCCACTTCGAGGGCGACATCAGCCGCGCCAACATCCAGCCCGGCAAGCGCGCCGCCGTCCTCGCCCGCTACCCGGCGCCCGCCCACCGCCTCATCGAGGTGCTGGCGGAGTCGCACCGGCCCGCCGCGTCCGGCGACGCCCAGTGCCCCGGCTGCGGGTACGTCTACCGGGAGGCGGTGGGCGACGCCCGCGAGGGCTTCCCGCCCGGCACTCCGTGGTCGGCCGTCCCGGACACCTGGTGCTGCCCGGACTGCGGCGTCCGCGAGAAGGTCGACTTCGTCGTCCCGGCCGCGGTCTAGTGGACCGGCGGGTGCCTAGGATGGCCGTCATGACGGAGGCACCCGCCCCCACCCGGCGCATCCGGCCGCGCATCGTCGCCGCCGCGATCGACCTGACCGCGCGGTCCGGGTGGTCCTCGGTGACGATGGCGCGGCTCGCCGACGCCGTCGGGGTGTCCCGGCAGACCGTCTACAACGAGGTCGGTTCCAAGCCCGCGCTCGCCGAGGCCATGGTGCAGACCGAACTGGCAGGCTTCCTCGCCGCCGTCGAGACCGCCTTCGAGTCCACTCCGGACTCCCTGGTCGACGCCATCCGCGCCGCGGTGCGGTCGGTGCTCGACCTGGCCGCCGACAACACCCTGCTGCACGCCATCGTGTCGGCGACGCACGGCGCGGGCACCGACCTGCTGCCGCTGCTGACCACCCACGCCGACGCGCTGCTCAACCAGGCCAAGCACCTGCTGACCGGCCACCTGTCCCGCTACGAGGTGCCTTTCACCGACGCCGAGCTGGCCGTGCTGATCGACGTCGTCGTGCGCGCGGTGCTCAGCCACGTCATGCAGCCCTCCGCCGACCCGGCCGAGACCGCGGACGGCGTGGCCTGGCTGGTCGAGCGGCTGCTCAGCTCTCCTGCGTGACCTCCGACGGCCGCTCCGCCGTCGGCGAGGTCCACATCGCCAGCAGCTCCAGCGCCGACGCCGCGGCGCTCGCGGGCTCCGGGGTGAAGGTCACCAGCCGCTGCCCGTTCTCGCCGCACACGTCGAAGTTCTCGAACCGCAGCGGCAGCTCGCCGACCAGCGGGTGGTGGAAGCGCTTGGTGCCGTGCGTGCGCTGCTTGACGTCGCGGCCCGCCCACAGCGACCGGAACACGGTGCTCTTCATCGTCAGCTCGCCCAGCAGCGTGGCCAGCGCCTCGTCGTCGGCGTGCCTGCCCGCCGCCAGCCGGAGCTGGCCCACGGTGGCGCGCGCGACGTCGTTCCAGTCGAGGAACCGGTCCTTGCTGGCCTCGTCGAGGAAGGCGAAGCGGGCCAGGTTGCGCTCGCGCGGCGCGGCGGCGGCGAAGTCGAAGAACAGCAGCGGGGAGAGCTGGTTCCACGCCAGCACGTCCAAGCGGTGGTTGAGCACCAGCGCGGGGACGCGGTCCAGCATCGCGACGAGCTGCACCAGCTCCGGGCGCGGGCGCTCCGCGCGCGGCACGCGGGTGGCGCCGGTGCGCGGGCGGGCCAGGTCGTCGAGGTAGCGGCGCTCCACGTCGTCGAGGCCGAGGGCGCGGGCCAGGGCGTCGAGGACGGCGTCGGAGGGCTTGCTGGCCCGGCCCTGCTCCAGGCGCACGTAGTACTCGACGCTGATGCCCGCCAGCGCCGCGACCTCCTCGCGGCGCAGCCCGGCCACCCGGCGGCGGGTCAGCACGTCGATGCCCGCCTGCTCGGGCGCCAGCCGGGCGCGCCGGGACTTGAGGAACCGGCCCAGCTCGTTCTGATCGGCCATTTCCCCAGTCTGCCCGAGGTCGCGGTTTCCAGCGTGGGTCTGTCAGTACCAGCACCGGGCCACCCCGCGGGCGGCCCGGCGCGGGCACTCACGCGCGGGCGGCCCGGCGCAGGAACAGCCCGATCACGACCGCGCCCGCCAGCACGACGAGCGCGTCGACGGCCAGCGCGGTGCTGGTGCCGCCGAGCACCGCCGCCGCGCGCGGCTCGGTGGCCGAGAGGGCGTCGATGCGGGCGGTGGCGACCGCGCTCATGATCGGGATGCCGATGGTGATGCCGACCTGCTGGGTCAGCGAGGTCATCCCGGTGGCCAGGCCCTGTTCTCGGTTCGACAGCCCGGACGTCGCGGTCACCATGAACGACACGACGCTGAGCACGTGCGCGAACCCGCCCACCGCGGTCGCGACCACCACCAGCGCGAAGGAGTCCCGGCTGTCGCCCGCGAGCACCAGCGCGCCGGTCGCCGCGGCCTGCAGCACCAGACCGCCGATCAGGGTGGCGCGGCTGGACCCGAACCGGGCGATCAGCTTCGGCGCGAACACGCCCGCGAAGAACGCGGTGACGCCCTGCACGCCGAAGGCGAGACCGGTGACCAGCGGGGAGTAGCCCAGCACCTCCTGCAGGTACAGGGTCAACAGGAAGATCACCGCGCTGAACATCGTGAAGGTCAGCAGACCGCCCGCGTTGCCCCACTTCACCGTCGCCCGCCCCAGCACGCGCGGCGACACCAGCGGGTGCTCCACGCGCAGTTCGATGAGCCAGAACGCGGTCAGCAGCAGCGCGGCGGCGCCCAGCGACAGCAGGGTGACCGGGTCCGCCCAGCCCGCGTGCCCGGCCGAGGTGACGCCGTAGACCAGGGCCAGCAGGCCGGTGGTGATGGTGAGCGTGCCGCCGACGTCCAGGCGGGTGCGCTCGCGCTCCTGGGTCCTCGGGATCAGCGCGGGCGCGGCGAGCAGCACCACCGCGCACAGCGGCACGTTGATCAGGAACGCCCAGCGCCAGCTGAGCAGGCCGGTCAGCACGCCGCCGAGCACCGCGCCCACGGTGAACCCGGCCGACAGCATCGCCCCGCCCAGGCCGATCGCGCGCTGCCGCTGCGGCCCCTCCGGGAAGGACGTGGTGAGCAGCGCCATCGCGACCGGCGCCAGCACCGCGGTCGCCAGGCCCTGCCCGACCCGCGCGACGAGCACGGTGGTGACGTCGTCGGCCAGCCCGCCGAGCAGCGACGACGCGCCCAGCAGCACGATGCCGCCGAGGAACATCGGCCTGCGCCCGAGCAGGTCGGCGACCCGCCCGAACAGCAGCGTGAACCCGGCCGAGGTGAGGGCGAAGACGGTCACCACCCACTGCAGGTCCGACAGCGACATGCCCAGGCCCGCGCCGATGTCCGGCAGGGCGACGTTGAGGATCGAGAAGTCCAGCGCGACGGTGAACTGGGCGACCAGCAGGACCGCGAGCAGCAGCCCGGCGCGCCTGCCCGCGTCGGGTTCGGCCGCCGAGGGCCGGGTGGCGAGGTCTTCGGACATCGGTGCCCCACAATGCGGAGAGGGAATAGGGTGGAATCGCGCCCCAGTCTCGGGGTCGCGGCGCGCGGGCAACCAGGGCCGCCTTTTCCTGGTTTGCGTTATCCCGGTACCGGCGGGACCACCCGGAATCGCGTCGGGGTGGTCGATACTGGCGGGCATGGACCAGCGCGCCGAGTTGCGGGAGTTCCTCCGATCGCGCCGCGCCCGGCTGCGCCCGGAGGACGCCGGGCTGCCGGAGCGCTCGACCCGCAGGCGCGTCGCGGGCCTGCGCCGCGAGGAGGTCGCCCAGCTCGCCGGGATCAGCACCGGCTACTACGTGCGGCTGGAACAGGGCCGCACCAGCCAGGTTTCCGACGCGGTGCTCGACGCGGTGGCCACCGTGCTGCGCCTCGACGCCGCCGACCGCGCGCTGCTCGGCGCGCTCGCCGCCCGCCCCGCGCACGCCGTCCGCGCGGGACTGGCCAGGGCGGTGGGCGCGGTCGAATCCGGCCCGGCGTACCTGCTGGACCGCCGGATGGCGGTGCTCGCGTGGAACGGATTGGCGGGGATGTTCTTCTCGGCGCTGGTCGACAAAAACCCGAACGAGCGCAACCTGGCCCGATTCGTATTCCTCGACCCGGCCGCGGCCGAGGTGTTCCCGGAATTGCCGGAAATGGCGCGCGCGACGTGCGCGCACCTGCGCGGCACGTGCCGCGCCTGGCCCGACGACACCCGGCTGGCCCGGCTGGTGGGGGAGTTGTCGATCAAGAGCCCGCTGTTCACCAAGCTGTGGTCGGACGGGGCGTCGACGGGCCGCGCGCACGGCGCCCAGCGGCTGCGCCACCCGCTGGTGGGGGTGCTGGAGCTGGACTACGAGGTCTTCCACCAGCCCGACTCGGGCGCGCTGCTCACCGTCCACACCGCGGAGCCGGGCTCGGACCCGGACGCCGCGCTGCGGCTGCTGGCCAGCTGGGGCCGGGACGAGGTGCGGTGACGAGCACGGGGAGCGGCGTCGTCGCCGCTCCCCGTGCCGGTCCGGGTGTCAGCGGGCGGCGAGCGCCGCCGCGGGCCGCGTGCCCACACCGGGGCCGCGGGTGCTGTCGAGGAAGTCGACCGCCGCGTCCGCGTCGGCCGGGGCCGCCTTGTGGGCGATGTGGCCGTCCGGGCGGACGACCACCACCGCGGGCGCGGTGCCCAGCAGCGCGCGCAGCGACTCGCGGGGGCGGCCGAACACCGCGGCCAGGTCGTGCACGTCGTAGCCGTCGGCCAAGGCGACGCGCAGCCGGTCGACCACGGGCGCCCACGCCGCGGCGTCGGTGGCGCCGGGCCACAGCAGGACGGTGTAGTCGTGCAGGGCCAGGCTCGGCAGGCCCGGGAACACCGCGGGCGGGGCGAACACCGGCAGCCGGTCGCCCACCTGCGCGGGCGCCCGGACGCCGTGGAACAGGGCGCGGCCCGCCTCGTCGCCGTAGGTGAAGTCGGTCTGGGCGAGCAGCGGGGCGAAGCGCTTCTGGAGGAAGCCGGAGCGGTGCGCGGCGGCGAACGCGGTGTCGCGTTGGAGCGCCTTCCAGCGGGTGGGGGCCGCGCCGAAGCGGATCTGGGCCGCCGAGGTGTCGGCGACCCGGCGCGCGGCGGCCCGGCGCTCCGGCTCGTAGGCGTCCAGGGTGGACTCCGCGAACCGGCCGGTGACCACCCCGCCCAGCTTCCAGCCCAGTTCGACGGCGTCCTGCAAGCCGATGTTCATGCCCTGCCCGCCCGCCGGGCTCACGACGTGGGCGGCGTCGCCCGCCAGGAAGCAGCGGCCCTTGCGGTACTGCTCCACCACGCCGCAGCGCGGCCGGAAGGAGTTCGTCCACTGGGGATCGCCGAGGCGCACGGGCAGGCCCGTGCGCTGGGCGATGAGGGTGCGGAACAGGTCCGCGGGCGGGCGCTGCTCGCCCTCGGCGCGGTGCGGGATGTTGCCCGCGATCCGGTACAGCCCGTCCGCCAGGGGGACGATGACGCCGATGCCGTTGGGGGAGTAGTAGTACTGGACGCTGTTCGGGACCACGCCCTCGATGGGGAAGTCGCCGATGCCGTAGGTGATGTCGATCGGGTCGGCGGTGAAGTCGATGCCCAGCAGGGTGCGGGTGGTGCTGCCCGCGCCGTCCGCGCCGACCAGCCACGCCGGGGTGGCGGTCTCGGTGCGGCCGTCGGCGTGGCGCAGCACCGCCGCCAGCGCGCCCGCCGGGTCGCGCAGCTCGGTCAGCTCGACGCCGTGCTCGACGTCGCCGCCGAGTTCGCGCAGCCGGTCCAGCAGCGCGGCCTCGGTGTGGTGCTGGGCGAGGGTGAGGATGAACGGGTAGGCGCAGTCGGACAAGCGGTCGATGTGGACGGTCCCGCGGCGCTTGCCGGACGAGAAGTAGTCCACGGCGGGCAGCAGGTGCCCGCGCGCCACCATGCGGTCGCTCACGCCGATGCGCCGCAACTGCTCGAGGATGCGCGGCCACACCAGGATCGCCCGCGACTGGGTGCCGCCCACGGCGGCGGGCCGCGCGCGGCGGTCGACCACGCGGACCGCGACCCCCTGCTGGAGCAGCTCACAGGCCAGCACGAGGCCCACCGGCCCGGCGCCGACGATCAGCACGTCAGTTCGCTCGGTCATGGCCGGACGCTAACAGCGGCGCGGGTCCGGCTACCTGCCGTCGTTTGTACTGGTACCCGGGCCAACAGGGTGCGGCGGCGGGTGGTACTGGCAGACCCAGGAACGCTGATACGGGGGAAAAGTCGGGCGTGGCTGGTGCCGCGGGCCGTGGTTAGCGTCAGCGGCGACACCACTCCAGGGGAAGGACACCCGAAACCATGTGCCACAGCACCGAGAGCAGGCCGCCCGCTTCGCCCGTCGACGGCGCTGTCGCCGAGACCGCGCTGCTGGAGCTGACCGCGGAGGACGGCACCGCGTTCTCCGCCTACCTCGCCGTCCCGGAGACGCCGAACGGCATGAACGTCGTGATCCTGCCCGACGTGCGTGGCGTGCACCCGTACTACCAGGCGCTGTCCGAGCGGTTCGCGGAGGCGGGCTTCCACGCCGTCAACATCGACTACTACGGCCGCAACGCGGGCGTCGGCGTGCGCGGGGACGACTTCGACTGGGAGAAGTACCTGCCCGAGGTCACCCCGGACCACATCCGCACCGACGTCGCCGCCGCCGTCGCGCACGTGCGGGGCCTGAACCCGGGACCGGTGTTCACCGTCGGCTTCTGCTACGGCGGCAGCGAGTCCTGGCGGCTGTCGGCCAGCGACCTCGACCTCGCCGGGGTGGTCGGCTTCTACGGCCAGCCGAAGAACGTGCGCGACCAGCTCCCCGACTTCAGCATCCCCGCGCTGCTGCTGATCGCGGGCTCCGACGTCGCCACCACGCAGGAGGACTTCGCCGCGTTCTCCAGCGAGCTGTCCGAGGCGGGCAAGGTCCACGAGATGCACGTCTACGACGGCGCGCCGCACTCGTTCTTCGACCGCGCCTTCGGCGAGTGGGCCGACGCGTGCGCCGACGCGTGGACGCGCATCCTCGACTTCACCCGCCTGCACGGCGCGGTCACCGCGAACGCATGAGCGAGCGCTTCGACCGCGGCGTCGCCGCCATCAACGACCTGGGCGGCGGGTACGAGGCGATCTTCGAGCCGATGGCCGACATCGCCCCGGACCTGAGCCGGTTCGTGGCCGAGTTCGCGTTCGGCGACCTCTACACCCGCCCCGGCCTGGAGCCGCCGGAGCGGCAGTTGCTGACCATCGCGGCGCTGGTCGCGCTGGGCGGGGTCGAGGCGCAGCTGAAGTTCCACATCGGCGCGGCGCTCAACGTCGGCGTGCCGCCCGCGAAGGTCGTGGAGACGATCTACCACTGCCTCGCCTACACGGGGTTCCCGCGGACGGTCAACGCGATGCGGATCGCCAAGTCCGTGCTGGCCGACCGCGGGCTGCTCCCGGTGTGAGCGGCAGGGGTGGGGCCACCCGGCCCCACCCCTCAGCCCGCTCCCTCAGCCTGCCGCCTCGGCCCCGCGCCAGGTCCGCAGGTACGCCTCCGCGCCGCCGACGAGGTCCTGCACGATCTCGTCGCCGCCGACCTTGCGGATGTCCTCGATCCAGTCGGGCATGAGGCCGTAATGCGCCATGCCGTCGGTGTTCATGTCCCAGGTGCGCTGCGCCATGGTGTAGCGCTCGACGCTGACCGACCCGTCGGCGGAGGTGAACGGGTACTCGACCGGCGCGCCGCCGCCGCGCGGGCCGGGGAGCCCGCCGATGCCGTTGGCGTCGATGCCGAAGCCGTAGCCCGCGACGCCGTGCTGGTCGCGCAGCGGCTCGCTGCGCCGCCACTCCTCGGCGAAGGCCGTGGCGCCGTGCCCGTACTGGGCGACCATGCCGCCGAGGGCGTAGATCCGGGGAACAGCTTCGGGTCGGTCCAGCTGTGCGACGAGACCACGCCCGGGTAGTCGGCGGCTTCGAGGATCTCGAGCGTTCGCGTGGCGGCCTTGGCGCTCATGTGGTCCAGCTCGACGATCATGCCGCGGGCCATCATGCCGCGCACCATGTGCTCGCCCAGCGCGGTCAGGCCGCGAATGTTGCAGTGCGGGGCGGGCGGGTACAGCGGCAGCGGCGGGACCAGCGGCGCGATCGGGTCGGGCAGGACGCCGTCCGGGGTGACGGTGTTGTCCGACAGCTCGCCGGTGCAGGTGCGGGCCTGCCAGAACCGGCCGGTGCTGAGGAAGTTGCCCGCGTTGACGAACACGCCCTGCGTGCCGGAGTCGAAGCGGACGCCGCACAGGGCGTTGTCGTACTTGTGGCAGACGAACATCGAGCGCACCCCGAGCGCGTGCATCTCGTCCAGGCCGCGGTCGATGTCGGCCTTCGAGCACAGCGGGACGCCGAGGACCTGCCTGCACCCGAACGGCTCCGAGGTCTCGATGCCGAGCAGCACCGCGAGCTTGCCGTCCTCGATGACCCGCCGCGCCTCGGCCTCGCTGCGCACGATCCGCAGCCAGCCCTTGCCCGCGCCGCCGTGCTCGGCGTCGATGAACGCCTGGAGGTCGTTCATCAGGCGCGCCTGCAGGCGGATGGAGTCCATCTCGCCGCAGGGGCGGGTTTTCAGCGGGTAGATCTCGCAGAGCTGCCGGTTGGCGACGAGGTGGTTGACCATCAGCCGCAGCCCGCCGCGCCAGGCCCGCTCGATCCACTTGTAGTAGGCGGCCTGGTGGGTGAGCGAGTCGTGGGCGGGCCAGTCGGCGAAGGTCGGGTAGCCGACCGGGTCGTGGGTGCCGGTGGGGGTGCCGTGCCGGGTGAAGTTCTCGAACCAGGCCAGCTCGCCGTGCGGGTGGTGGTCGAGGCAGTCGGTGAGCGCCTTCGCGGGCCCTCGGCGTCGAACACCTTGCCGCAGATGAGGTTCCCGCCGAAGGCGACGTCGGCCATGACGTGGTTGTGGGCGTCGAGGAACCCGGCGACGGTCCCGTCGGGCAGCGTGCCGCGGAACGGCTCGCCGACCACGCCGACGTCGGAGCCCGGGGAGACGCGCCCTGCGCGGGCGGCGACGCGGTGACCGCGGCGGCGGCGAGCACGGCCATCGCGGTGGCCAGCGCGCGGGATCGGGGTCGGGGCATGGGGCGGCCTCCTCACTCCGGCGGGAGAGCCGACGGTACTCGCGAAAAGTATTCACGTATAGCCCCGGACGAATGACGCGAGCCCGGCACCGCGCGGGTGCCGGGCTCGCGTCGGGTGCGATCAGGACTCGGTGGGAGCCGTCAGGCAGTAGATCGTCTTCGGCTCGGTGTACGCGAGCGCCTTGCCGTCGGCGCACTCGGCCTCCGACGCGACGGTCTTCACCATCACGGCGTTGGACGCGGTGCACTCGATGACCGGGTAGCCCATGCCGGTGCTGTCGAAGTCGTGGCACTTGCCCGACTCCAGGCGCGGCACCAGGCACAGCTTCGAGTCCGGCCCGCGGCGGGCGGTCTCGGTGTACTGGTCGTAGTTCTCGCCGCAGCTCTCGCCGGTCGAGGACAGGACCTTGCCGACGGTGTAGTTCGCCTCGGGGGCGCCGCAGTCGACGGTCTTGAAGTCGGCGTCGGAGCTGGTGCCGGTCAGGCTGGCGCAGTCACCCGCCTTCGTCTGCGCGGCGTCGCTGCCGAAGTAGTTGATGCCGTACGCCACCGCGCCCGCGACGACGAGGGCGACGACGAAGCCGAGGACGCGGCGAAGCACGCTGGGCTTCTTGGGCGCGTCGGACGGCGTGGACTGCTCAATGGTCATATCAATCCTGAATTCGTAGAGACCCCAGTACCTCGAATGAGGTGCGCGGCGCAAGATACACGCAGTGATCATGGCTGTCGAACCGGGGGTCTAAAAACCACCCTTTCGGGGGCTAGTCGACACTGAGCGGATCGGTGAACACCCGCTCCAGCGCGGTGTGCGCCCCGCCGCGGGCGGCGGCGGTGAAGCCGAGGGTGGACAGCGCGACCCGGCAGCCGCCCAGGTCCGGGGCGATCACCCGGGCGGCCAGCTCCCGGGTGACGCCCGCGAGCAGGTGGTCGCCCAGCAGCGCGAAGTACCCGCCGAGCACCAGCACCTCCGGGTTGGCCATGTTGACCAGCACCGACGCGCCCAGCCCGAGGTCGGTGCCGACCCGGTCGAGCGCGGCGAGCGTCCGCGGGTCGCCTGCGTCCGCGCGGGCGCGGATCTCGGCGACGCGGGCCTCGACGTCGGTGGCGGGGTCGCGCACCGGGTCGCCGGGGTCGGCGGCGAGGGCGAGCAGCGTGCCGAGGCCGACCATGGTCTCCCAGCAGCCGCGCCGCCCGCACGCGCACCGCCGCCCGGTCGGGTCCAGCGGCAGGTGGCCGATCTCCCCGGAGAACCCGCGCGCGCCGCGCACCAGCCTGCCGCCGAGGACCAGGCCCGCGCCGACGCCCGCCTCGCCGCTGAGGTAGGCCAGGTCCCGCGTGCCCGCCGCGACCCCGCACGCCCACTCGGCCGCGGCGGCGAGCTTGACGTCGTTGTCGACCGCGACCGGGAACCGGTGCCGCGCGAGCCGCCTGCGCAGCCCCGCCCCGACCTCGACGTCGTGCCAGTCCAGCCCGGACGCGTACCGCACCCGCCCGGTGCCCTCCTCGACGACGCCCGGCGCGGCGACCACGAGCCCGACCGGGCGGCAGCCGCGCAGCGCTGTGGTCCGCACGGTCTGGCGCACCAGGTCCGCGGCGGCGTCGAGCACGGCCTCCGGCGCGGCGGCGCGCACGTCGAGCGCTAGGCGCCTGCTCAGCCGCACCGTCCCGGTCAGGTCGACGGCGACGGCACTGAGGTAGTCGACGCCGATCTCGACGCCGACGCCGTAGGTGGCGCCGCTGAGGCCGTAGGCGAGGCCCGGCCTGCCGGTGTGCCCGGTCTGCTCCAGCTCGCCGCCGCGCACCAGGCCGCGCTCCTCCAGCTCGGCGACCAGGCTCGACGCGGACGCCTTGGTCAGCCCGGTGTCCTCGGCGATGCGCGCCCGGGACCGCGGTCCGCGCTCGCGCAGGGTGCGCAGCACCAGCGCCAGGTTCGCCCGCCGCACGTCGTTCCGGTCGGCGCGCCCCGGCTCGTCGTCGGCCGTGATCGCCACGGCGCCCACCCTTCCGCATCGGCCCGCGGCAGGCGATGCGAGGCTGTTCGTCCAGTCAGTGAACTATATCTGCGCAGGTCATGATGCTTGTTGTTGACTTATGTGGAGTTGCGTCGTAGACATGGGGCACTGCTCACTCCCCGACTGGAGGGCGTGCCTTGACCCATCCCCGGAAGCGCGCGATCGCGGCCGCGGTCGCCGTGACCGCCGGGCTGTGCGGAGCGCCTGCGGCGTCCGCGCAGACCGCGGGCCTGCTCACGATCGCCTCGCCCGACCTCGTCGTCACCGTCGCCGACGACTTCCCCCGCGTGGTCGACTACACCGACACCGCGAGCGGGGCGAAGATCGGCGGCCGGGCGGCGCCCTCGACACCGTCCTGGTCGACGGCACGCCGCGGAAGGCGACCCTGGCCGCCCCGCCCGCGGTCGCGCCCGCCCGGGTCGGCTACACCCTCGACCTCGCGGGCCTGCCCGGCGTCCAGCTCGACGCCAGCCTCTCGGTCTCCGGCCGCGTCACCACGTTCCGGATCGACGCCGTGCGCGACACCGACGCCGCGCGCGTGCACACCCTCCAGATCCCCGACCACGACCTCGTGTCGGTCCGCAGCACCGACCCGGGCGCGCAGGTCGCCGCCGCCCGCGTCGACCTGTCGGTCAACCGGCGCGGCGACACGATCCACCCGGTCACCGCGGCCACGCCCGCCGACCCGGCCCCGATCGGCTCGTACTTCACCCTCGTCTCGACCGCCCGGCTCGCCGCGGCCCTGGAGACGAACTCCATCCACGACAAGCCGTCAGCCGCGGCGCAGAGCGACAACGGCCACTTCTGGCGGCAGGCCCGCAAGGACGGCGACCAGACCGTGGTCGGCGTGTGGAGCGGCCAGTGGACCTACCGCGCCGACACCGCGCGCGCCGACGACACCGAGCCCCTGCCCGAGGTGAAGATCGCGATCACCCCGGAGCGCAACGGCGACGGCGTCACCGACTGGCAGGACGGCGCGCTCGCCCTGCGCGAGATCGCCTACGCGCCCAAGGGCGCGGAGAACGTCGCTGACCGCGTGGTGCAGCGCATCCCGTTCAACATCGCGTCGATGGCGACCAACCCGTTCGCCAAGACCCTCGACGAGACCAAGAAGATCCACCTCGCCACCGACGGGCTCGGCCAGCTCGCCGTGCTCAAGGGCTACCAGTCCGAGGGCCACGACGCCGCCCACCCCGACTACGGCGGCAACCACAACACCCGCGCCGGCGGCCTCGCCGAGCTGACCACTCTGCTCGACGAGGGCGCGGCGTACAACGCCGACTTCGGCGTGCACGTCAACGCCACCGAGTCCTACCCGGAGGCGCGCGCGTTCTCCGAGACCCTGGTGGACAAGAACAACGAGCAGTGGGCCTGGATGGACCAGTCCTACCGCATCGACCAGCGCCGCGACCTCGCCTCGGGCGACTTCCAGAAGCGCCTCGCGCTGCTGGCGTCGGAGACCCGCGGCAAGCTCGACTTCCTGTACTGGGACGTGTTCCGCGAGTCCGGCTGGACCGCCGACCGGCTGGCCAGGAGGCGCGCGCCCTGGGGTTCGAGATCGGCACCGAGTGGTCGCACCGGCTCGTCCGCGACGCCCTGTGGACCCACTGGTCCGCCGACATCGACTACGGCGGCGTCGACCTCAAGGGCGTCAACTCGCGCATCATGCGGTTCGTCGACAACCACCGCCGCGACGTCTACATCGCGCACCCGCTGCTGGGCAGCGCGCAGATCGTCGAGTACGAGGGCTGGACCGGCGAGGTCGACTACACCGCCTTCCTGCGCAACGTCTTCGCCAACAACCTGCCCGTGAAGTACCTCCAGCACTTCCCCGTGCAGCGGTGGGCCGCCGACGACCGGGAGATCGTCCTCGCCGACGGCGTCCGGGTCACCGGCACCAAGCCCGCCGACCGCAAGATCCACGCGGGTGACGCGCTCGTCGCCGACGGCGACCGCTACCTGCTGCCGTGGAACCCGAAGGACCCCGAGAAGCTCTACCACTACAACGCGCGCGGCGGTCAGTCCACTTGGACCGTCCCCTTCGGAGGACCGCTCCACCTGTACAAGCTCACCGACCAGGGCCGCGTCGACCTCGGCGAGGTCCCGGTCGTGGACGGCGAGGTCACGCTGAACGCGGAGGCGGGCGTCGCCTACGTCCTCTACCCGGGCGCCGCGCCGCGCAGGGCGACCCGAAGTACGGCGAGGGCACCCCGGTGCGTGACCCCGGCTTCGACTACGGCGACCTGCGCGCGTGGGAGGTGCACGGCGAGCCCGGCTCGGCGACGGTCCGGCGCAACGCGCGCGGCCAGTACGAGGCCGTCGTCACCGGCACCGGGAACACGGTGATCGCACAGCGGGTCGGCGGGCTCGCGCCCGGAAGCTACTCGGCGTCGGTGGACGTCGAGGTCGAGAAGGGCAAGACCCGGCCGACGTTCCTCACCGTCCACCCCGAGCACGGCAAGAAGGGCCGGGCCTGGCTGGACCGGTCCACCGCGGTCAACTCGACCGCCTCGGACGAGCGGCACGGCACCAACGCCCAGCGGGTGCGGGTGTTCTTCGACGTCCCCGCCGGGTCGGACAGCGCCGAGCTGTCGTTCCGGGTCGCCGAGGGCGTCGGCGCGGTCGTCTTCGACAACGTCCGCGTGGTCGCCATGCCCGCCCCCGCACCGCGGGCGGCGCGCAGCACTGGGACTTCGAGCGCGTCGACGCCGGGTGGGGGCCGTTCGTGCGCGGCCCGCTGCCGGTCAGCGACGCCAACACCCACCTCGCCGAGCTGCACGCGCCGTACACGCAGCGCGGGTGGGACGGGAAGGTGATCGACGACGTCATCGCGGGCGAGTGGAGCCTGAAGTCGTTCGAGTACAACCGCGGCATCACCTACCGCACCACGCCCGCCGCGGTCCGGTTCACCCCGGGCCACCGGTACCGCGTCAGCTTCGACTACGAGAACGCCCTCGCGGGCGCCTACGGCTGGACCCTCGGCGTCGACGGACCCGCGGGCACCAAGGAGGTCTCCACGACGGCGTTCGGGCTGCGCACCACCCCGACCCGGCACGCGCACGAGTTCGTCGCCGGGGCCTGCGGCGACTACTGGGTGGGCCTCAAGCGCATGGGTCCCAACACCGACCAGATCGAGTTCACCCTGGACGGCTTCACCGTCGAGGACCTCGGCGAGGCGGGCAGTTCGGACGCGTGCGGCAGCCTCGACGTCGTCCCGGCGGCGCAGAAGCTGCGGCCGGGCTCGGCGAACACCGTCACCACGACCTTCCGCAACGGCGAATCCGGCGCGGCGACCGGCGTGACCCTGGCGCTGACCGCGCCGCAGGGCTGGGCGGTCGAGGCCCAGGGGCCGACCGCGTTCGACTCGGTGGCCTCGGGGGCGTCGGTGAGCACCCGCTGGACCGTCACCCCGCCCGCCGACACCCCCGTCGGCGCGTACGACCTGGTGGCGAACGCCGCCTACCGGGTGGCCGCGGGTCCGCGCGCGGTCAGCAGCGGCCTCGCCGTCGAGACCGTCCCGTCCCCGCCCTCGGCGGACACGTGGGCCAGCGACCACGGCTGGCTGTCCGCCACCAACGGGTGGGGGCCGGTCGAGCGGGACCTCGCCAACGGCGAGTCCGGCGCGGGCGACGGCACCCCGATCACCCTCAACGGCGTGGTCCACGCCAAGGGGCTCGGCACGCACGCGCCCAGCGAGGTCGTCTACTACCTCGGTGGCCGCTGCACGTCGTTCACCGCGCAGGTGGGCGTGGACGACAAGCAGACCAGCCGCGGATCGGTCCAGTTCACCGTGTACGCCGACGGCGTGCGGGTGGCGCAGTCCCCGCTGATGCGCCCCGACACGGCGACCTTCGCCCTCGACGCGCCCATCGCGGGCGCCCAGGAGGTCCGGCTGGTCGTCGGTGACGGCGGCGACGGCATCGGCAACGACCACGCCGACTGGGCGTCCGCCCGCTTCCACTGCGGCGCGTGAGACCGCGGCGGGGCGGTCCGCACCGCCCCGCCGCACCCCGCGCGGCGTGTTGTCGATCACGGTCCCCGGCGGTTGGGCGTCGAGCCCGACCGGGTACCCCGGGACATGGCCGATGACACCCAGCGACTCGTCCCCGATTACGACCACATGCCGGTCGGCGCGCTCCACTACCGGATCCGCGCCCTCGACGTCGTCGAACTCCGCGCGCTCCGGGCCTACGAGGCGGCGCACGCGCAGCGCCAGGGGTGATCGCGATGATCGACACGAGACTCGCGCAGCTCCAGGCCGCCTCGGTGGTCGCGCCGCGCAGTTCGCCCGAACCCACGACGCGGGGGCGAGAACGGACCGCGCTGAGGGGTACCGAGCCGCTTTAACACGCCGCCACGCGGAAATTTTCTATTTCGCAATCGCATGTGGATGTTATGCCGGTTCGGGATGGGGTGATGCCGTTGCGCGCGGGTGATAGTTCTCGGAACGCGGCGGCCCGGATCCCGTGAGGTGCCTTGTGAGGGCGGGGTAGGACCCGGTTCGCCGTGCGTCCTATCCCTGCGCTGTAAGGACACCTGATGCTCGGTGTTAACCCGAGACGGCGGGCTCTGCTCTTCGCCGTCTCCGCCGCGCTCGTCGGTGGTGTGGCTGTGGTGCCGATCACCGCGACCGCCGCTTCCGATGCGGAATCGCCAATCCGGCTCATCTCCGGTGAGTTCCTCACCAGCTCGCTGCCCGAGCTGCCCGTCGCCCAGACCATGGGCGTCAACGGGCGCGGCAGCTACCTGGTCCAGTTCGACGGCCCCATCCGCGAGCAGTGGAAGGACGCGCTGGCCGCCACCGGCGCCCGCGTCGTCGAGTACATCCCGGACAACGCCTACCGCGTCCGGATGACCGCCGGTCAGGCCGCCACCGTCGAGGACATCGACGGCGTCCACTACGTCGGCCCGTTCCGCGCCGACTGGAAGCTCAGCACCGAGGCCAAGGAGAAGGCCGCCGAGGGCAAGGCGGGCGTCTACCGCGTCCGCGCCGAGGGCGGCTCCGACCTCGCCGCGCTGCGCCGCACCGCGGGCGCCACCGGCGCCGTGGTCACCCGCTCCGCCGACGGCACCCTCCTCGTCGCCGCGAACCCGCAGCAGGTCTCCGCCATCGCCGCCATCGAGGACGTCGCGTTCGTCGACAAGTTCCAGCCGATGGAGAAGCACAACGAGCACGCCGCGGGCACCATCATGCGCGGCTCGCAGGCGTACGCCCGCGGCTACAACGGCTCGACCCAGATCGTGGCCGTGGCCGACACCGGCCTCGGCGGCGGCACCGCCGCGACCGCGCACCCGGACATCCCGGCGGACCGCGTCGTCGCGGTGCGGGCGCTGGCGGGCGCGGACATCGCCAACTGCGCCGACGTGCAGCCCGACGGCGCGCAGGACATCGACAGCGGCCACGGCACGCACGTCGCGGTCTCGGTGGTCGGCGACGGCATGGCCGACGGCACCGGCAAGGCCGCCGCGCACGGCGCGCGCCTGGTGTTCCAGGCGGTCGAGGACTACGTCGACATGATCGGCCAGTGCGCCGCCCAGTACCAGGACGGCTACTACCTGCTCGGCCTGCCCGACGACCTCAACGTGCTGTTCCAGCAGGCCTACGACGACGGCGCCCGCATCCACGCCAACTCGTGGGGCGCCGACGAGGCCGGGGCGTACACCGACAACTCGCGCACCGCCGACCAGTTCATCAACACGCACCGCGACATGCTGGTCACCTTCAGCGCGGGCAACTCGGGCACCGACGCAAACCGCGACGGCGTGATCGACAACGACTCGATCGGCGCGCCCGCCACCGCCAAGAACGTGCTGACCGTCGGCGCGTCGGAGAACGGCAAGGCGTCCTCGCCCTGCGACAGCTCGCTGACCTACGCGCCGCAGACCGCCAAGGAGAACACCACCTTCGGCGGCCGGTCCTGCCAGGGCGCCAACGGCGTCAACGTCATCCCGACGTGGAACGACTGGTGGCCGGACGACTACCCGACCAACCCGATCGCCTCGGACCCGCAGACCGGCAACCCGCAGCAGATCACGGCGTTCTCCAGCCGCGGCCCGACGAACGACGGCCGGATCAAGCCCGACATCGTGGCCCCCGGCTCGTGGATCCTGTCCGGCTACTCGGACAAGTACCAGCAGCAGTACGACGGCAACTCGACCAACCCGAAGAACGGCGCGTACCAGAACGACGGCTACGGGTTCCCGCTGAACGACGACTACAAGTACTTCAGCGGCACCTCGATGTCGAACCCGCTCGCCGCGGGCGGCGCGACCGTGGTCCGCGACTTCTACAACAAGAAGCACGGCGTCAACGCCACCGCCGCGCTCGTCAAGGGCACGCTGGTCAACTCCGCGACCGACCTGCAGGACGAGAACAGCGACGGCGCCAACGACAACGACTTCCCCGTGCCGAACGCCCACGAGGGCTGGGGCCTGGTCAACCTGGACAAGGCGACCGCGGGCACGGCCAAGTTCGTCGACGAGGCCGCCGCCGGGCTGTCCCTGAACGGCGTGTCCGAGCAGCGCTACACCGTGGCCGCGGGCCAGCCGCTCAAGGTCACCATGGCGTACTCGGACAAGGAGGCGGCCACCACGGCGGCCGTCACCCTGGTCAACGACCTCGACCTGGAGGTCGTCTCGCCGAGCGGCACCGTCTACCGCGGCAACGTGTTCGCGGGCGGCTGGTCGGCCACCGGCGGCACCGCGGACCGGCGCAACAACCTGGAGAACGTGTTCATCCAGGCCCCCGCCGCCGGTGAGTGGGTCGTCCGGGTCCGCGGGCACAATGTGCCCTCCGGCCCGCAGAAGTTCGCCCTCGTCGTCGACGCCGCCTTCGGCACCACCGGCGGCAACGCCAACCCCGTCGTCACCAACCCGGGCAACCAGAGCACCGCGGTCGGCGCGTCGGTCAACCTGCAGATCAGCGCCAGCGACGCCAACGGCGACACGCTGACCTACGCCGCCTCCGGCCTCCCGGCCGGGCTGTCCATCGGCGCGTCGAACGGCCTGGTCTCCGGCACCGCGACCACGGCGGGCTCGTCGAACGTCACCATCACCGTGACCGACGGCAAGGGCGGCAGCGGCACCACGTCGTTCACCTGGGCGGTCACCACGACCACCTCGAGCCAGCTGCTGGCCAACCCGGGCTTCGAGTCCGGCGCCACCGGCTGGTCCGGCACCACCGGCGTGATCGGCACCGACGCGGCCCTGCCCGCCCGCACCGGCTCGTACTGGGCGTACTTCGGCGGCACCGGCCGGACCGGGACGGAGAACCTGTACCAGCAGGTCACCATCCCGTCGACGGCGACCAAGGCCACCGCGTCCTACTGGGTGCGCGTGACCACCGCCGAGCGGACCACCACCACCCAGTACGACCGCCTGCGCCTGCAGGTCCTGTCGACCAGCGGCACCGTGCTCGGCACCCTCGGCACCGTGTCCAACCTGGACGCCAACACCGGCTACGCGCAGAAGTCGTACGACCTGACGGCCTACAAGGGCCAGACCATCCGCCTGCGCTGGCTGGCGACGGAGGACAGCACCCTCCAGACCACCTTCGGCGTGGACGACACCGCCCTCACGGTGTCGTAGCAGCGGTAACCGGGACCGAGCCCGGGGGCGTCGTGCGGAACGGCGCTCCCGGGCTCTTTCACGTCCAGACCCGCAGGCACGCGGGGCCCCGCAGGAGCGCGTGGGGGAGCTGCTGACCGGTCGGCCCGGCGGTCGCCTGCCACCTGGTCTCGGCGGCGGCGCATCATGCCCCTCCCGGCGCGGGTGCCCTGGTGGCGAGTTTCTCTGAGGTTAAGAATTGCCCTTGTCATTAACCTCGGGACTGGGCATACTGCTCCAACGGAGTGACCCGGGTCACCGCGAAGAGGAGCAGCCAGTGCGTACTTCCGCCGACATCCGCAAGGCGAACGCCTTCGACATCGTCAAGTGCTTGCACGCGGTGTCCGAGGCGAGCAGGCGGGAGCTGGTGGACGCGACCGGGCTGAGCTTCCCGACGGTGTCCAGCATCTGCGCGCAGCTCCTCAAGCGCGGGCTGCTGACCGAGGTCGCCCGCAAGCGGGCCGCGGCGGGCAGGCCGACCGCGCTGCTCGCCCTCAACCCGGGCTACGGCGCGCTGCTGGGCGTGGACATCGCCGAGACCTACGTCCACGTCGACACGCTCAACGCCGCGCTCGAGCCGGTCTCGTCCACCGAGTTGGACGTCGACCCGCACCGCGGCAGCCCGCGCGACGTCGTCGCCCGCGTCAAGGAGGCGATCGCCGACGCGGTCGGCAGGCTCGACGGCACGCGGCTGCTCGGCGTCGGCGTGTCCGTGCCCGGCCAGGTCGACCAGGCGGGTGGGCGCTCGGTGTACGCCCCGAACTGGGGCTGGCACAACGTGCCGCTGCTGGAGATGCTGTCCGGCAGCACCGACGCCCCGCTCTACCTCGACAACCCGCTCAAGGCGCTCGCCATCGCCGAGCAGTGGGCGCACCCGCAGCGGCGCGACCAGGACTTCGTGATCGTCAACCTGGGCACCGGCGTCGGCATCGGCGCCGCGCTCGGCGGGCGGATCCTGCGCGGCCGCACCAACAGCGCGGGCGAGTGGGGCCACACCGTGATCGTCGCGGGCGGGCGGCAGTGCCGCTGCGGCTCGCGCGGCTGCGTCGAGGCCTACGTCGGCGCGGCGGGCATCCTGCAGACGCTGCGGGAGACCGCGCCGGAGAGCCCCGTCCTGCACGGCGACGACCAGACCAGCACGATCGCCGCGTTCGCCGAGGCGCTCGCCGCGGGCGACCCCGAGGTGCACGAAGCGTTCGAGCAGACCGCCTACTACCTCGGCGTCGGGGTGGCGGGCATCGTCAACATGCTCAACCCCGAGGTCATCGTCGTCGGCGGTTGGGTCGCCCGGGAGCTGGGGAGCCCTGCTCGACCGGGCCCGCAAGCACATCAGGGGGCACGCGCTCGCGGTGCCGATGATGGCCGCCGCACTGGAGGTCCAGCACCCGCGCGGCAACTCGGTGAGCCTCGGCATGGCCGCGACGGCCATGGAGGGCTACCTCGAGTCGCTCGACCTGTTCATCTCCGAACGAGGGGACGACGACGGCTCGCCCGCACCCGGCCGAGCCGCCCGCGGTACCGGCTGATCCCCGCCGACCGCGCCGTCACGTCCACGCACCACGCTCCACCCCGAAAGGAAAGCGATGACCAACGACCGACTTCGGCGCGCCCGCAGAGCCGCGGCAGCCGTCACGGCGGCGACCCTGATCGCCGCCGTGGGCACCGCGTGCGGGGCTCGGCCGACGACGCGGGCGGTCCCCGGGACCGCTGACGCTCACGATCTGGGGCAGCCAGGTCGACAAGTCCGTGTTCGAGGAGCGCCTGGCGCTCGCCAAGCAGGCCCTCCCGGACGTCCAGGTGGACCTGGTGCAGATCCCGGAGGACTACGACACCAAGCTCCAGACCATGATCGCGGGCGGCGACGCGCCGGACGTGATGATGGTGGCGGAGGCGGTGAACGTGCTGTCCAGCAAGGGGCAGCTCGTCGACCTCAACCCCGCGCTCGCCGAGGCGGGCGTCGACCCGGTCGCCACCTTCGGCCAGGCCACCGTCGGCACGTACTCCACCGACGGCAAGCTGTGGGCCGCCCCCGACCGCTCCGGCGCGATGGCGGTCTACTACAACAAGGCCATCTTCGACAAGCAGGGCGTGGCGTACCCGGACGCGTCGTGGGACTGGGCGGACTTCCGCCAGGCCGCGAACAAGCTGACCGTCCGCGAGGGCGACAAGGTCACCTCGTGGGGCTTCGCCGCCGGTGACTGGTGGCCCTGGTACATGACCTGGATGAAGCAGAACGGCGGCCGCGTGCTCGACGACGCGGGCAAGCCGGTCGTCGACAGCCCGGAGAACGCAGAGGCGTTGGAGTTCTACCACTCCCTCGTTCACAAGGACCGCGTCGCACCGTCCCCTGTGGACTACGCCGACGCCGGGCTGGACGACGGCCAGGCCGACCCGCTGTTCTCCCAGGGCAAGCTCGCCATGTTCACCACCGGCTTCTGGAACGTCGCGACGCTGTCCAAGTCGGACCTGGACTGGGGCGTCGCGCCGCTGTGGCACGGCAAGCAGGAGGCGGTGCCCGCCTTCGGCGCCGCGCTCGCGGTGTCGAGCCAGAGCGAGCACAAGGACGCCGCGACCAAGCTCGTCACCTTCCTCACCTCCGACGAGGGCCAGCAGCCGCTGGTGACCTCCGGCCTCGACGTGCCCGCGAACCTCGCGGTCGCCAACTCCCCGGCGTTCCAGCAGCCCGCATGGAACACCGAGAAGGTCGACCTGTCCGCCTTCACCCCGCCCGCCGCCGCGGTCTACCTGCCGCCGCTGGTGCCCGAGTGGAACGCCATCCAGAAGGCGTTCACCGACGGCATGGACGCGACCTGGAAGGGCAAGGCCAGCGTCCGCGACGGCCTCGCCGCGGTCCAGCGCAACCTCGAAGGCGTCCTCAGGTGATCCCCCACCCCCTCGTCCCACCGCACACTGGAAGGGGTGCTGACGTGGAGCGCGAACGACCCCGCTTCCCGGCCCGGCTCCGCCGACTCGTCCTCGTCCCCGCGCTCGCCGCAGGCGTCGCCGTGCCCGTGCTGCAGGCCGGGCCCGCGTCCGCCGCGTCCGGGCCCATCACGTCCCCGGTCAACCCGAACGCCGTCATCCAGGACGACTTCCAGGGGTTCGGCACCTCGCTGGCCTGGTGGGCCGACGTCGTCGGCGGCTGGTCGGAGCCGCAGCGCTCCGAGATCATGGACCTGCTGTTCTCCGACTCCTTCACCAAGAACGGGCAGACCGTCCAGGGCCTGGACATGAGCGTCGTCCGGTACAACCTCGGCGCGAGCGAGCCCGGCGTCGAGTACCCGGTCGTCGACCCGCACCTGCCCGGCCGCAACGGCGCCTGGATCGAGAGCCTGATCAAGCCCGACGGCACCTACGACTGGACCCTCGACCAGCGCCAGCGCTGGGTGCTCGAGCAGTCGGTGCAGCGCGGCGCGAGCACGTTCGAGCTGTTCGCCAACTCCGCGCCCTGGTTCATGACGCACAGCGGCATCCCGTCCGGCCGCTACAGCCGCAACTCGTGGCAGGGCTGCGAGCACAGCAACATCCGCTCCGACTACGAGGACGACTTCGCCGACTACATGGCGACCGTCGCCCAGCGGTTCGAGACCACCGGCATCAACGGCCCGGGCAGCCCGAAGGTCGACTTCGAGACCATCGAGCCGTTCAACGAGCCGTCCAACGGCTGGTGGTGCTGGGGCAACAACCAGGAGGGCACCTACGTCCCGGCCTGGCAGATGAGCAACATCATCAGCGGCCTCCAGTCCGAACTGGACAGCCGCAGCCTGGACACCGGGATCTCGGCGACCGACAGCAACAACTACTGGCTGGTCGTGTCCGAGTACGACTCCCTGTCCGAGGCCGCGAAGGCCGAGCTGGACCAGATCAACGCCCACGGCTACGCGGGCTCGGACGCCGAGCCGGTCCGCGACCGGGTCGAGGCGCGGGACATGCGGTTCTGGCAGTCGGAGTGGGGCCCGCGGGCTGGGGCGGCTACGACATCACCTCCGAGCTGGACGCCGCGCTCGAACTGGCCACCCGGGTCACCAACGACCTGACCTACGTCGAGTCCAACGCGTGGCTGTACTGGCAGGCGATCGAGGACAGCACCCGCGGCGAGGGACCCGGCTTCTGGGGCCTGATCCAGGCGACGCTGGACGGGTCGGCGGAGACCTACGACATCCAGAAGCAGTTCTACACGCTGGGCCAGTACAGCAAGTTCATCAAGCCCGGTGACCTGCTGATCGACGCGGGCAACGGCAAGTCCGTCGCCGGGTTCGACCCGGAGACCGGTCGGCTGTCCCTGGTCGTCTACAACGACACCGCCGACAGCCTGCCGGTGAACTTCGACCTGAGCCGGTTCAGCCTCAGCGGCGGTTCCGCCCAGGCGTGGCGGACCTCGGCGACCGAGGACCTGGCGCCGCTGGCGTCGGTGCCGGTCAGCGGCGGCACCCTGGGCGTCACCGTGCCCGCGAACTCCGTGGCGACCTACGTCCTCACCGGCGTCTCGCACAACGCCGCCGGGTCCACCGCCGAGATCGTGAACGACTCCAGCGCGGCCGTGTCCTACGCGGGCTCCTGGTCCGACGTCGGCTACAGCGGCGCGCAGCAGGGCGCGTACGGCCTGTGGGACCAGGACGAGCACTCGTCCCAGTCGGCCGGCGCGACCGCCACGTACACCTTCCACGGCACCAAGGCCACGCTGTTCGGCACCAAGGCGCCGACCAGCGGCAAAATCGCGGTGTCGGTCGACAACGGCCCCGAGACGGTCGTGAACCTGCACAACTCCGTGCGGGTGGACGGCGTCAGCGTCTTCACCAGCCCGGCCCTGGCCGACGGACGCCACACCCTGCGGGTGCGGATCACCGGCGAGGCGGGCGCCGCGGGCGGCGGCACGTGGGGCAACGTCGACCGGCTGGTCGTGGAGAGCAACGGGTGGACGCACTGCGCCGAACAGGGGCAGACCTGCGCGTTCACCGGCACCGCCGAGGTCCGCTACGGCGCCAACGGCGACGAGGTGCGCAGCATCCGCTCCGGCGGGGTCGCCTGCACCGACGCCGCCCTCGGCAACCCGACAGCGGGAGCCAAGGAGTGCCACTACCGGCCGCTGGCCAACGTCAACCTGGTCGCCGACCACAGCGGCAAGTGCGCGGGTGTCGCCGACAGCGCGACCACGGCGGGCGCCGATGTCATCCAGTGGAGCTGCACCGGGGTCGCCGACCAGAAGTGGAATCTCACCCCGGCCAGCGGCGGGTACCGGCTGAGCCCGTCCCACGCGTCGGGCCAGTGCCTCGACGTGGCGGGCGCCTCGACCGCACCGGGCGCGGACGTGGTCCAGTGGACCTGCGGCACCGGGACCAACCAGGTCTGGTCGTTCGACTACGAGGAGGACGGCTACTACTCGGTGTCCCCGGGCCACGCCCCGGCCGTCTGCCTCGACGTCGCGTCGGCGCAGGGCAACGACGGCGCGGACATCGTCCAGTACAGCTGCAACGGGTACCCGAACCAGCGGTGGAAGCTGGCGAAGCCCTGATGTTCTCGACCTACCAGGACGCGGAGCGGCGGGCGCGCGGGAGCGCGCGCCCGCCCTCCGGGCCGGTGCCCGCGCGTTCCCGCCTCTCCGGGCGGGCGCGCGAGGCGCTCGCCTTCTACGGCTTCATTTCCCCGTGGCTCGTCGGGTTCGTCGTGTTCGTCGGCGTGCCGATGGTGGCGTCGCTGTGGCTGTCGTTCACCGACTGGGACTCGTTCCAGGCGCCCGAGTTCATCGGGCTGGACAACTACACCCGGCTGCTCACCGAGGACCCGCTGTTCTGGCGCGCGCTCCTGCACACCCTGTACTTCGCCGCCGTGTCGGTGCCGCTGTCGCTGCTGATCGCGCTCGGCCTGGCGAGCCTGCTGAGCAAGCCGATGGCCGGGGCGCGGATCTTCCGGACCGCGATCTACATCCCGGCGCTGGTCCCGCTGGTCGCCGCCGCGATGATCTTCAAGTGGCTGCTCGCCCCCGAGGCGGGCCCGCTCAACGGGCTCCTCGGCCTGCTCGGCGTCGACGGACCCGCGTGGCTGCTCGACGAGAACTGGGTGATCCCGGCGGTCATCCTGCTCTCGCTGTGGCAGGTCGGCGCGGGCACCATCCTGCTCATCGCCGCGCTGCAGGGCGTCCCGCCGGAGCTGTACGAGGCGGCGACGCTGGACGGGGCGAGCAGGACCCAGCAGTTCTGGCGCATCTCGGTGCCCATCGTCACGCCCGTGCTGTTCTTCAACCTCATCACCGGCATGATCGCGGGCTTCCAGGTGTTCTCCCAGGTCTACGTCCTCACCGAGGGCACGTCCGGCCCGGACAACGCGAGCCTGATGCTCGTGCCGTACGTCTACGACACGGCGTTCCGCAACTACGAGATGGGGTACGCGTCCGCGCTCGCGTGGGTGCTGTTCCTCATCGTCATGGTGTTCACCGCGGGGATCATGCGCTCGTCGAAGTCGTGGGTCTTCTACGAATCGGAGATCCGGTCATGAAGGGCGTCCCGCCGCGGGCGCCGCCACCCGGTACGCGATCCTCACCGTGGTGTCGGCGGTCCTGCTGGCCCCGCTGGTGTTCATGGTGTCGATCGCGCTGTCGAGCGACCAGACCTCGCAGGCGATGGACTTCTCGTTCCTGCCGCGCGAGTTCCACTTCGAGAACTTCGTCGCGGTGTTCGGCTCGGACCTGCCGATCGGGCGGTTCCTGGTCAACAGCGTCGTGATCGTCGCGTTCTCCTGCCTGGGCATGGTGTTCTCCAGCGCGGTCGTCGCCTACGGCTTCGCGCGGCTGCGCGCGCCCGGCAAGAACCTGCTGTTCGTCGTGCTGCTGTCGACCATGATGATCCCGGCCGAGGTGCTGCTGATCCCGCAGTTCGTGATCTTCCGCGAGCTGGGCTGGATCAACACGCTGCTGCCGATCATCGTGCCGAACTTCTTCGCCAACGCCTACAACGTGTTCCTGATGCGCCAGTTCATCTCCCGCATCCCGAGCGACCTGCACGAGGCGGCGATGCTCGACGGGCTCAGCCACTTCGGCATCTTCCGCCGGATCGTCGTGCCGCTGATGAAGCCCGTCCTCGTCGCGGTCGCGATCTTCACGTTCACCTTCAACTGGGGCTACTTCTTCGGCCCCCTGATCTACATCAACAGCGAGGAGAAGATGCCGTTGGCGCTCGGCGTCCAGGTCATGTCGGCCACCAGCTCCGGGGCGCAGCTGCCGCCGTGGAACCTGGTGATGGTCGGCAGCCTGATCCTGATCCTGCCCATGATCGCCGTCTACTACTTCGGGCAGAAGTACCTCTACGAAGCTGGGCTCGTCAGCGGATCGGCCGGTGTGAAGTGACCGTCGAGTTCTCCCCGGGCGTCCTGCGCGTCGACGGCGCGCCGCGGGTGCTGCTGTGCGCGTCGGTGTTCCCGTTCCGCATCCCGGGCGACCGGTGGGCGGAGCGCCTGCGCCAGGTCGCCGACCTCGGGTACACCGCGGTCGACGTGTACCTCCCGTGGAACCACCACGAGACCGAGCCCGGCCGGTGGGACTTCACCGGCGAGCGCGACGTCGACGGGTTCCTGCGCCTGTGCGCCGAGGCGGGGTTGCTCGTGGTCGCGCGGCCCGGCCCGTACATCTGCTCCGAATGGGACGGCGGCGGGCTCCCCGCCTGGCTGTCGACCATCCCCGGCCTGGAGCTGCGGCAGAACGAGCCGACGTACCTCGCGGAGGTGCGGCGCTGGTTCGACCGCGTCATGCCGGTGCTCGCCCGGCACCAGACCAGCCGCGGCGGGGCGGTCGCCATGGTGCAGCTGGAGAACGAGCTGGACTTCTTCGACTGCCGCGATCCCCAGGGCTACCTCGCGCGCTTGCGCGACAGCGCTCTCGCGCACGGCATCGACGTGCCGCTGGTCGTGTGCGCCGGGCAGGGCGACGTCGAGCGGGCGGGCGAGGTCGACGGGGTCGTGCCCGCGGTGAACCTCTACCCGTCCGACGAGTCGACCAGCGTCGAGGACCAGGCCGCGCACTACGAGGCGGCGCTGCGCGGGCGCGGGCTGCCGCTGCTGGTCACCGAGACCAACCGCATGCACCGGACGCTGAAGCGGCTGCTCGTCAGCGGCGTCCGGCTGCTCGGCCCGTACCTGCAGACCTCCGGCTGGAACGACGGCTGGGCCACCAGCGTGAACAACTGGGGCGACCCGCTGGCGTTCATGACCCACGACTACGACTTCGGCGGGCTCATCGCCCCGGACGGCTCGGTCCGCCCGGACGCCGTCGAGGCGCGCAGGCTCGCGGGCGTCGTCGCCGCGCTCGGTGAGCGCCTCGCCGCGGGTGTGCCGACCACCGCGGTGAGCGGCGTCGCGCACGAGCCGGCCGTCGCCCCGCGCGCCCTCGACCTCGACGGCGGCGGCCAGCTCATCGCCCTGACCAACCTCGGCGCCGACCCCGAGCCGGTCGCCATCACCGGCGCGGGCCGCCGGGTGAAGCTCGCCGTGCCCGGCGGGCGGTGCCTGTTGCTGGTCCGCGGGCTCCCGCTGCCCTCGGTCGGCGCCGAGCTGTCGCTGTGCACCGAGGAGCTGACCGCGCTCGCCGAGACCGAGGGCGCCGCCCGGCTGGAGATCACCACCGCCGGGCGCGCGGTCGCGCTGCTCACCACCACCGCGGTGAGGTCGACGACCGCCACCGGGGACCTCGACGTCGTGGTCACCGAGGGCGCGCCCCGGCCGGGCGTGCGGATCGCGGGCCAGGACGGCGAGGCGCGGGTCGAGACCGACGCGGGCGTCCTGCTCGTCCGGTTCCGCCCCGAGCCCCGGCCCGAGCCGCCCGCGCACCCCGAGGCGACGGCGCCCTGGCCCTCGCGGCGTCGACCCCCGCGCTCGAACCGGTGCCGTGGCGGGTCCGCCAAGCCGACGGCAGGCCCACCGCGCTCGAACACCTCGGCGCCTACCGCGGCGCGGGCCGCTACCGCGCCCTCACCCCGCTGCCCGAGGGCACGCTGGGGCTGGTGCTGCGCGAGGCGGCCGACGTCGTGCAGGTGCGCTGCGCGTCGGCGGACCCGGCGTGGTTCGCCTGCGGCGGCGTCGACGCGTGGGTGCCCGCGAGCGGCGGCGGCGACCTCACCGTCGTCACCCGCACCTGGGGGCACTCGAACTTCGACGACCCTCGGCTGCCGTCGCTGCGGCTGGGCTCGACCCGCGGGCTCACCGGGGTCCTCGCGGTCACCGCGGTCCGGCCGCTGCCGGACGGCTGGCGGGTGGTCGGCGGCGACGTGGCCGTCGGCGCGTCCCCGGTCCCGCTGGGCGGCGTCGGCGGCTGGATGACCGCGGACTTCCCGCAGGTCGTCCGCTACGCCCGGACCATCGGCGACGCCGACGCGGGGGTGGCGGCGCTGCGCGTCGCCGATTCCGCCACCCGGATCGACGCGTTCGTCGACGGCGCCCCCGTCGGCACGCTCACCCCGCTGCGCCCGGTGCTGTGGCTCGGGCCGCTCGCGCCCGGGCAGCGGCTCGAACTGGCCGTGCTGCGCACCTGGGGCGAGCCGGTCGGGACCCCGGAGCTGCTCACCGGTGAGGCGCTCACGCACTGGGAGGTCTCGTCGTACGAGACGCCCGAGGTGCTGCGCGGCCGCGACCACGCCGTGCTGCAGGCCGCGGAGCTGCCGCTGAAGGTGCCGCCCGGCACCGGCCGCTGGGTGCGGGTCGACCCCGGGCCGCCCCCGCCCGACCGCGACCTGGTCGTGCGGGTCCGCGGCCGGGGTCTGCTGATCACCGGGTTCGCCGGTGACCGCGCGCTGGGCAGGCTGTGGACCCAGCCGCCGCCGGGCAGTGCGCTGAAGGGGGCCGCGGCGACCTGCTGCTGGTCCCGCGCGGGCTGCTCGCGGCCCCCTGCACCTGCTCGTGGAGGCCACCGGCGCCGACACGTCCGTCCTCGAGGCCATCCGGCTCGGAGGCCCCATCGACTGCCAGGAGGAAGCCCGGCCGTGAGCCGCTTCACCATCGGAGAGCGGGACTTCCTGCTCGACGGCGACCCCGTCCGCGTCCTCGCAGGCGCGCTGCACTACTTCCGCGTCCACCCCGACCAGTGGACCGACCGCATCCGCAAGGCCAAGGCGATGGGCCTGAACACCATCGAGACCTACGTCGCCTGGAACGCCCACGCGCCCAGCCCCGGCGAGTTCTCCCTCACCGGCCAACTCGACCTGGGCCGGTTCCTCGACCTGGTGGCGGAGGAGGGCATGCACGCGATCGTGCGGCCCGGCCCGTACATCTGCGCCGAGTGGGACGGCGGCGGCTTCCCCGCCTGGCTGTTCCAGGACGCCGCCACCGGTGTCCGCCGGTCGGAGCCCGCGTACCTCGCCGCGGTCGAGGACTACCTGCGGCAGTTGGCGCCGGTGCTGGTGCCCCGCCAGGTCGACAACGGCGGGCCGATCGTGCTCGTGCAGGTGGAGAACGAGTACGGCGCGTACGGCGACGACTCGGCGTACCTGAGCAGCCTGGTCAAGGTGTACCGGGACATCGGGCTCACCGTCCCGTACGTCACCGTCGACCAGCCCGACGACGCGATGCTGCCCGCGGGCGGCCTGCCCGACGTCCTCAAGACCGGGTCGTTCGGCGGCCGCGTCGCCGAACGCCTGGCCGCGCTGCGCCGCCACCAGCCCACCGGTCCGCTGATGTGCATGGAGTTCTGGTGCGGCTGGTTCGACCACTGGGGCGAGCGGCACCACACCCGCTCCGCCGCCGAGGCGGCCGCCGACCTCGACGCCCTGCTCAGCGCAGGCGCGTCGGTGAACATCTACATGTTCCACGGCGGCACCAACTTCGGCTTCACCAGCGGCGCCAACGACCACGGCATCTACAAGCCGACCGCCACCAGCTACGACTACGACGCCCCGCTCGACGAGGCGGGCAACCCGACGGAGAAGTACCACGCGTTCCGCGCGGTCCTCGCCCGGCACGGCGCGCAGACCGGTCCCGTCCCCGACGGGGCCGCGCCGTTCCCCACGCTGACCGTCCCCTTCGGACGGGAGCTGCCGCTGTGGGACGCGGTGGAGGGGCTGCCGCCCGCGCTGGTCACCGACCACCCGCCGACCATGGACGCCGCGGGCCAGAGCCAGGGCTTCGCCGTCTACCGCTGCCGCGTTCCCGACCGCGCCGCGACCGCCCTGCTCACCCTCGGCGAGGTCCGCGACCGCGCGCAGTTCTTCCTCGACGGCGAACCGGTGGGCGTCCTCAGCCGCGACCACGGCGAGACCGCGCTCGCGCTGCCCGCGGGCCGGCGGGTGAGCTGGCCGTGCTGGTCGAGGACCAGGGCCGGGTGAACTTCGGCAAGCGCATCGGCGAGCCGAAGGGGCTGATCGGCCCCGTCGAGCTGGACGGCGCCGCGCTGCGCGGCTGGGAGCTGGCGCCGCTGCCGCTGGAGCCGGTCGACTGGCTGGAGGACTGCCTGCTCGACGCGCCCGCCGCCGGTCCGGTCCGCCGCCCCGGCCCGGTGTTCGCCTACGCCGAGTTCGCCCGGCCCGGACCCGGCGACCTCGCCCTGAGCACGCGCGGCTGGGGCAAGGGCGTCGCGTGGCTCAACGGGGTCAACCTGGGCCGGTTCTGGTCGCGCGGACCGCAGCGCACGCTCTACGTGCCCGGCCCGATCGTGCGGGACCGCAACCGCCTGGTCGTCCTCGAACTGGGCGCCGCGACGACCGGCGCGCGGTTCGTCGACGCGCTCGACCTCGGACCCGAGGAAGCCTGACACCCCGTGGAGGACACCGTGCCGAGCACGACCACCCGACGCCCGACCCGGTCGGTCGTGGCGCTGCGCGAGAGCGCGCGCCTGTTCGACAGCACCGGCGTGCTCGGCACCACCCGCCTCGCCGCCCGCGCGGCGAGCGCGGGCCACCCCGGCCTCGTCCTGTGCGAGACCACCCTGGACCGGGGCGGCCCGACCCTGCTCGACGTCCCCGGGCTGACCGGCCGCGCCCAGGTGTTCCTCGACGGCCAGCCCGTCGGGACCCTGGACGGGGTCGGGACCGTGCTCTCCTTCACCGTCCACACCGGATCGGTGCTGGCGCTGCTCGCCGAGGGCGGGCTCACCGGGCGCGTCCTGCTCGACGGCGTCGAAGCCGACGACTGGACCGTCCACACCCTGCCGCTGGGCGCCCTGCCGGACCTGCCCTTCACCCGCACGGGCGCACCCGGGGTCGGCCCGACGTTCCACCGCGGCCGGGCGCACCTGCCCGACCCCGTCGACCTGCACCTCGCCCTGGCCGACTGGACCCGCGGGCACGTCTGGGCCAACGGCGCCTACCTCGGCTCGTACGGCGGCGGCCTGCGCGTCCTGCCGGTCCCGGCCCGGGTCCTGCGGGCCGGGACCAACGAGGTCACCGTGCTGGAACTGGTCGCCGCGCGCGGCCCCGCCGTGGTGCTGCGCCGGTGACCGCGGGCGTCACAGGGAGCCGGTGCGCCACGGGCCGGTGATGGCGACGGTGATGCCGGGGGACTGGAGGCACGCGAACAGCCAGTTGCCGTTCTTCGGCTCGAACGTCGACCCGCACCACTCCGACCCGCGGTAGTCGCCGGGGCGGACCGACTTGCCGGGCACGCCGCCCTCGGGGATCACCACGGTGTTCAGCGCGAACGGGAAGATCTGGCCATCGGTGGTCAGGCCGTGCACGTACTCGCTCTCGCTGCCGTCCTCGCACAGCACGATGCCGCCGCGCGGGCTGACGCAGATGTTGTCCGGGTTGTTCAGCACCTTCGCGTCCGGCGAGGCGAACAGGACGTGCATCGACTCGGTGGCCGGGTCGTACTCGAAGACCTGGCCCTGGCCCTTCGGGCCGCCGTTGGTCGAGACGATGTACAGGCGGTCGTTGCCCCACCACGCGCCCTCGAGCCTGCGGAACACCGCGCCGCCCAGCGCCGCGCCCTGCAGGGCCGGGCGGGTCTCGCCGGGGGCGTAGTCCGGGTTCGCGATCGGCACCCAGGACGTGCGGTACCGCGTGCCGGTGCCGTCGGTGTAGGTCGAGTACGACCCGCCCGCGGCGCTCTCGATCGCCAGCATCTCCAGCCTGCCGCCCGCGGCGAGCTGGCCCGGCCGGTCCGGGAGGTAGCGGTAGAGGCCGGACGGGGTGGCGTCCTCGGTGAGGTAGACGATGCCGGTCGACGGGTCCACCGCGACGGCCTCGTGGCTGAACCGGCCCATCCCGCGCAGCGGCTCCGGGTCGCCCGCGCCGTCGAAGGGGACCTCGAAGACGTAGCCGTGGCGGGTGCCGTTCGGCGCGATCTCGGTGGTCTCCTCGCAGGTGAGCCAGGTGCCCCACGGGGTGGGGCCGCCCGCGCAGTTGCGGATGGTGCCGCCGAGGCTGCCCCAGGACTCGGTGAACCGGCCCGCGTCCGGGTCGAACACCAGGTTCGTCGTGCCGCCGCCCGCGGTCGGGTTGTACGCGGGCTGGGTGAACGCGCCCCGGTACGCGCCGACCTCGTGGTTGCGGACGATCGCGATCTTGTCGTCCGCTCTGCGGAACGCCGCCATGCCGTCGTGCGAGCCCGGGGTGGCGACGCCGTCGGTCATCAGGTCGCCGGTCCAGCCGTAGGTCAGGTACTCGAAGCCCTTGGGCAGGGCGAGCAGTTCGAGGCCGGTGGTGTGGTCCTTGGTGGGGTACAGCGGGCCGTAGTCCGGGCTGGCGTCCAACTTGGACATGGGCGCCGCGCCCGCGGTGCGCGCGCTGAGCGCGGTCAGCGGGCCCGCCGCGGCGACCGCGGCGGCCGCGGTGAGGCCCTGTCGCAGGAACGCGCGCCGCCCGGGGGCGGTCGGCTCGATGTCGGCCACGTCGTCTCCAATGTGGTGGGAGGGGAGCACGGGTGGCCCCACACTAAGTTGGCCTCCCCGGCGGGAAGGACGACGGGAGATCGACGAGCGGGTGAACAGTCTCAGCCGCCCACCACGTCCAGCGCCGCCCGCAGCCGCCCGCCGACCCACGCGCATGTGGCCTCGCGGTCCGGTCCGCCGTACCCGCGCGGAGCGCCCTCCACGAGCATGATCAGGTACAGGTACGCCTGGTACGCCGCCAACCGCCACCGGGTGTCGGGGGTGAACTCCAGCGATCCGCCCGCCTCCCGGTAACCGGAGGCGAACGCGGTGTCGCGCTCGACGTCCTCGAACAGGCCCAGCGACGCCAGCTCCGCCAGCGGGTCGCCCCAGAACGCGCGCTCGCCGTCGATGATCCCGCCGACCCGGCCGTCGTGGAGGAGGATGTTGCCCGGCCACAGGTCGAAGTGGACCAGCGCGGGCGCGGCCACCGCGGCCAGCCGCTCCCGGCCCGCGTCCACCGCCTTCGCCAACCGCGCCGCGGGCACGTCGACCCCGAACCGGTCCGCGTCGCCCGCGAGCGCGTCCACCATGGTCTGGAACGCCTCCGCCCAGGTCGCGGCCAGGCCGAACTGGGGGTAGCCGAAGCCGGGCCCGGTGACCCGGTGCAGCGCGGCGGCGCCCCGGCCGACCTCGGCGCGCAGCCGCCCGTGCAGCTCGGCGTCGACCTGCTCGCGCACCTCCCACCACGGCGTGCCGGGGCACTCGGTCATCAGCAGCGCGGAGTCGTCGGAGCGCACGACCCGCGGCACCGGCAGCGCGTCGCGGCGGCGCGGTAGAAGAGCACCTCGGTCCGGATGAGGTCGCGCTCGTGGGACAGCGCGGGCGCCGCGGGGTCGGGCGCGATCTTGAGCACCAGCCGCTCCCCGTCGGCGAGCACCACGCGGTGCACCTCGTTGTAGGTCCCGCCGGTCAGCACCTCGGTCGACCGGACGGCGGCGGGGTCGATGCCGCAGGCCGCGAGGGCGTCGCCCACCTTCGTCATGTCCCCATCCAACCGGTCGGGGAATACCGCGCACCAGACCCAGTGTTTGCGTGTTCAACGACTTGAGGAGGACGGGCATGAGCTACGAGGTCCTGGGCACGCGCACGGCGCCGACCTTCGGCCTGGACACCTTCGGCGACGTCGAGCACGGTCCCGACGGGCAGCCGGTCAGCCAGGCCGAGGCGATCCGCCAGGTCGTCGCCGAGGGCGTGCTGGCCGACCGCGTGGGCGTCGACTACTTCGGCGTGGGGAGCACCACCGCGCCGAGATGGCGGTGTCCGCGCCCGACGTCGTGCTGGCCGCGATCGCCGGGCAGACCTCCCGCATCCGGCTCGGCACCGCGGTGACCGTCCTCAGCTCCGACGACCCGGTCCGGGTGCACGAGCGCTTCGCCACGCTCGACGCGCTCTCCCGGGGCCGCGCCGAGGTCACGCTCGGGCGGGGTCGTTCACCGAGTCGTTCCCGCTGTTCGGGTACTCCCTCGCCGACTACGAGGTGCTGTTCAGCGAGAAGCTCGACCTGTTCGCCAAGCTGCTCGACGAGAAGCCGGTGAGCTGGACCGGCACCGTCCGCCCGCCGCTGGACGGCGCGCAGACCTTCCCGCCGACCGAGTCCGGCAGGCTGCCCGCGTGGGTCGGCGTCGGCGGCACCCCGCAGTCGGTGGTCCGCGCGGCGGCGTACGGGCTGCCGCTGGTCATGGCCGTCATCGGCGGCTCGCCCGAGCGGTTCGCGCCGCTGGCCGAGCTGTACCGCCGGGCGCTGCGCGAGGTCGGGCACGAGGAGCTGCCGGTGTCCATGCACAGCCCCGGCCACATCGCCGAGACCGACGAGCTGGCCGTCGCCCAGCACTTCCCGCACCACCAGGCGGCGTTCGCCAAGATCGGCGCCGAGCGCGGCTGGTCCCCGATGACCAGGGCCGACTACGACGCGATGGCGGGTCCCAAGGGCGCGCTGTTCGTCGGGTCGCCGGAAACCGTGGCGCGCAAGATCGCCTGGGCGGTCCGCACGCTCGGGCTGTCGCGGTTCCAGCTCAAGTACGGCACCGGCCCGCTCCCGCACGAGCACCGGCTCACCTCGATCCGCCTCTACGGCGAGCAGGTCGTCCGCGGGTCCGCGAGCTCCTCGCCGACTAGGACTCCTCCCGCTCCCGCTCACGGCGCGCCCGCAGCGACCCCGGGTGCGCCTTGGCGGACGGGTCGCGCTTCGTCTTGACCACGCTCGCGATGGTGACCACGGCGAGGATCACCACGATCACGACCAGGCTCAGCGGCGTCGGGATCTCCGGCACGCGCTCGTCGACGTCGACGTGCGCCCAGTGCAGGATCAGCTTGACGCCGATGAACGCCAGGATGAGCGACAGCCCGGTCGAGAGGTACACCAGCCGGTCGAGCAGGTCCTTGACCAGGAAGAACAGCGCCCGCAGGCCGAGCAGCGCGAACGCGTTGGCGGCGAAGACGATGTAGGGCTCGCTGGTCACGCCGAACACCGCGGGATCGAGTCGAGCGCGAACAGCAGGTCGATGCTGCCGATCGCCAGCAGCACGACCAGCAGCGGCGTCACCGCCCGCTTGCCGTCGACCTTGGTGAAGACCTTGCCGCCGTCGTAGTCGTCGGTCAGCGGCAGGACGTTGCGCGCGGTCCGCACCACGGCGTTGTCCTCGACGTCGGGGTCCTCGTCGCGGTGCCGGAACAGCTGGACGGCGGTGTAGAGCAGCAGCAGCCCGAACAGCAGGAACATGAACGAGAACAGGGCGAGCAGCGTCGCGCCCAGCGCGATGAAGATCGCCCGCATGACCAGGGCGAGGATGATCCCGAAGGTCAGCACCTTGTGCTGGTGCTCGTCGGGCACCGCGAACGTGGTCATGATGATCACGAACACGAACAGGTTGTCGACCGACAGGCTCTTCTCGACCACGTAGCCCGCGAAGTACTCCGCCCCGAAGCCCCACCCGTGCGCCATCCCGAACCACACGCCGAAGCCGACGGCGATCAGGATGTAGAACACCGACCAGGCCGTCGCCTCCTTGACCCCCACGTGGTGCGGCCGCACCGCCGCCACCACCAGGTCCACCGCGAGCAGCGCGACGATCAAGCCGACGGTGACCACCCACGTGAGCGCACCGATCTCCAGCACATGCCCTCCCTCCGTCGTCCCTGAGCAGTCTCGCGACTCCGGGGCGGTTCGGCGCGTCGAGCGCGATCACGGGGCGGTGCGCAGCTCCTCCAGGCCGTCGAGGATGAGGTCCAGGCCGAACTCGAACCCGTCGCCCTGGGTCGGGTGATCGATGTGGTGGCGGATGTGGGCGGCGAGGTCGGGGAACTCGGCGGTGGGGAAGGTGGCCAGGAAGTCCTTCCCGGCCTGCTCCAGGTCCTCCTCGGCCAGCGGGAAACCGATGGCCTGCAACGCGTGGCCCACGATGTGGTTCTCGATGGTGTGGTACGCGCTGTCGAGCGGACCGGGGCGAAGCCCGCGTCGCGCAGGTCGCGCAGCGCGGTGTCCATGTACCGCATCCGGGCCGGGCCGAGGGACAGGCGCGAGGTCCACAGGCGCGCCGCCCAGGGGTGGCGCACCAGCACGCCGTGCGCGGAGACCGCGCGGGCCCGGGCCCGGTCGCGCCAGGTCCGGCCGTCGCCGAGGGCGATCTCCCCGACGACGCGGTCGACCATGGCGTCGAGCAGGTCGTCCTTGTTGCTCACGTGGTTGTAGAGGGACATGGCCTCGACGCCGAGTTCGCGGCCCAGCGCGCGCATGGACAGCGCGTCGAGGCCCCGGGTGTCGGCGACCGCGACGGCCACGTCGAGGACGCGGTCGCGGGTGAGCGGGGCGCGGCGCTCGGCCTTGGGCACCGGATTGGTCTCCTCGCTTGACGGCTGTGCGCGGGCGAGCTTAACTTACGGCGTAAATACTTACGCTGTAAGTACCCACGGAGGGGTCATGAAGGCGATCGTCCAGCACCGGTACGGCAGCCCGGCGGAGGTGCTCGAGTTCTGCGACGTCGACCGGCCCGACCCCGGTCCGGGGCAGGTGCTGGTGCGCGTGCGGGCGTCGTCGGTGAACCCGGCGGACTGGTTCACGCTGACGGGCACGCCCTACCTGATGCGCGTGGCGTTCGGGCTCGGCAGACCCAAGCACCGCGTCCAGGGCAGGGACGTGGCGGGGACGGTCGAGGCCGTCGGCCCGGGGTGACCCGGTTCGCCGCGGGCGACGACGTCTACGGCGAGCTGACCCACGGCGCGTACGCCGAGTACGCCGTCGCCGACGAGGGCGCGCTGGCCCGCAAGCCCGCGACCCTGGACTTCCCGGAGGCCGCCGCGGTGCCGCTGGCCTGCGTCACCGCTTTGCAGGGGCTGCGCGACTCCGGCGGCGTCACCGCGGGCACGCGGCTGCTGGTCAACGGCGCGTCGGGCGGTGTGGGGACGTTCGCGGTGCAGATCGGCAAGGCGCTCGGCGCGCACGTGACGGGCGTGTGCAGCGCCCGGAACGCCGAGCTGGTGCGGTCGGCGGGCGCGGACGAGGTCGTCGACTACGCGCGCACCGACTTCACCCGGGGCGAGCAGCGCTACGACGTGGTCTTCGACCTGGTCGGGAACCACTCCATGACCGCCTACCGGCGCGTGCTCGACCGCCGCGGCGTGTACGTGTCGTCCAGCGGGATGCCCGGCGGGCCGGTCCTCGGGCCGGTGCCGTACCTGGTGGGGGTGGCGCTGTCCGGGCTGCGCGGGCGGCCGAGGATGCGGGTCCTCGTGGTGAAGTCCACTGTGGAGGACCTGGAGACGATCGCGCGGATGGTCGTCGCGGGCGAGATCACGCCCGTCATCACGCGCACCCGCACGCTCGCCGAGCTGCCGGAGGCGTTGGCGGCGCAGGGAAACGGGCATGCGCGGGGAAAGACGGTCATAACGGTGTGACGCGGCACCGGCATCGTGGGCCGATCGGGTGGTGATCGCCCGATCATGAATACCCGGTCGCCGCAGCGGTCAGCCCAGGGGCATGAACCGAACACGGAAAACCATCGCGTCCCTGTTCGCTTCCAGCCTGCTGGCCCTCCCGCTCGCCGGGGCGGCGTCCGCGTCGGCGCAGCCCGCGGAATCGGAACTGGTCCTCGCCGTCTACGACGCAGGCGGCGTCGAGACGTCCCGGCTGAGCTGCGCCCCGCGGAGGGGAGCACCCGCGCGCCGCCGAGGCGTGCTCGCAGCTCGCCGCGGCGGGTGGCCAGTTCGCGGAGATCCCGAGCGACCCGGACCGGATCTGCCCGTTCATCTACGAGCCGGTCACCGTCGCGGCCTTCGGCACGTGGAACGGCGAGCAGGTCAGGTACGTCGAGGAGTTCCCGAACCGGTGCGTGATGGAGAGCGAGACCGGCACGGTCTTCACCTTCTAGATCCCGACTAGTGCGCAATGGACGATCCCCTCTCCGACGGCTGGAGAGGGGATCGCCTTCCTATTCCTCGACCGGCGCGAGCACGCCGAGCTGCTCGAGCCCGGTGATGATCAGGTCGACGCCGAGCGCGGCGAGCAGGACGCCGAAGATGCGCACCAGCAGCCACGCGTAGCTCATGCGGACGTAGCGCAGCAGGATGCCGAGCACCGCGATCGCCACCGCGTCCACCGCGATCACCGCCAGGTAGGCGCCCGCGAGGACGAACGTCGTCGGCAGGGTGCTGGCGTCGGCCATGAGGAACAGGTACGAGACCACGACCGGGTTGGCGTAGTACGCCGTCGCCAGTTCGTGCGTGCCCGCGGTGTGGTCGTGCTCGGCGCTCGGGGCGGCCCGGCGGCCGAGCACCAGGTCGAGCGCGTGCACGAACAGGATGACCCCGCCCGCGAGCATGAGCGCGCCGTTGCTGATGTGGAACAGCGCGATCAGCAGCCTGCCCGCCAGGATCACGAACAGCCCCGACGCGATCGCCAGCCCGGTCGACCACGCCGCGGTGCGCCACCGCCGCCTCGGCTCCATCCCGTCGGTGTCCATCAGGAACGCGACGAGGATCTTCGGCGGACCGGCCACGGCGAACAGGATGGTGAAGGCCTCCACGAACGTCACGCCGTCCATCGTGGCCACCGCCCGACCTGCGCACCGCTACCGCCGCGCCCCCGATCGAGTTGTCTTCGGCCCGGCCGGGTGATGCGCCCGCCACGGCGGGATGCCGTCGCGGCCGCGCGGCTACCTTCACGGGATGAGAGCACATCTGCGCGTTGTGGCACTGGTGTTGGGGACCCTGTTGACCGCGGGCCTGCTCGCCCCGTCCGCCCACGCGGCGCCCGTGACGGCGCCGACCGTGGCCGTGGAGTCGGGCAAGCTGGTCCACGGCGGCAAGGCCGTCAAGGTCACCGGCACGTACTCGTGCGGTGGCGGGACCGCCGACCTGCACCTCGACCTCGACCAGAGCGCGGCCAAGGGCAAGGGCAAGTCCAAGGGCCTGCGCTGCGAGGGCGACCACGAGGTCAAGAAGTTCACCGCGGTGGTCAGCGCGGACGCGGTCCGCACCTGGTTCGTCTCCGGTTCGGCGTGGCTGTCGCTGCGGCTGTGCGCGTCCGGCACGGTCACCGTGCTGGCCAGCCTGAACGTGGCCATCTTCCTGCGGCTCTAGCTCCCCGGGTCCCCACCGGCGCGCTTTTCTTGACTCATTCAAGTTTGTCCGGCAGACTCGTCGCGTGCCCCCGACCACGGACCTCGAGCGCATGCTGCGCGACGCCGAGCTGCGCGTGACGCGCCCCCGGCTCGCCGTGCTCTCGGTCGTGCACCGGCACCCCCACGCCGACACCGACTCGATCATCCGCGCCGTGCGCGACGACCTGGGCGAGGTCTCCCACCAGGCCGTCTACGACGTCCTGCGCGCGCTGACCGCCTCCGGCCTGCTGCGCCGCATCCAGCCCCAGGGCTCGGTCGCGCGCTACGAGGCCCGCGTGGGCGACAACCACCACCACGTCGTCTGCCGCTCCTGCGGCGCCATCGCCGACGTCGACTGCGCCGTCGGCGAGGTCCCCTGCCTGACCGCTTCCGACAGCCACGGCTTCACCATCGACGAGGCCGAGGTCGTCTACTGGGGCCTGTGCCCCGAGTGTTCCTGAACCCACCACCACCCGCTGCCCAACCCCGGGAAGGATTTCCGTGTCTGAGACCCCAGACGCCGTTGTCGGTGAGATGAACGAGGAGACCGCGGCCCAGTGCCCGGTCGCGCACGTGCGCCCCAAGCACCCCACCGAGGGCGCGGGGAACCGGGACTGGTGGCCCAACCAGCTCAACCTGAAGATCCTCCGCAAGCACCCCGTCGTCGCCAACCCGATGGGCGCCGACTTCGACTACGCCGCCGAGTTCGCCACCCTCGACCTCGCCGCCCTCCACCGGGACGTCGAGGAGGTGCTGACCACCTCGCAGGAGTGGTGGCCCGCCGACTACGGCCACTACGGCCCGCTGATGATCCGCATGGCCTGGCACAGCGCGGGCACCTACCGCACCATCGACGGCCGCGGCGGCGCGGGCGCGGGCATGCAGCGGTTCGCGCCGCTGAACAGCTGGCCCGACAACGCCAACCTCGACAAGGCGCGCAGGCTGCTCTGGCCGGTCAAGAAGAAGTACGGCGCCAAGATCTCGTGGGCCGACCTGATGGTCTTCGCGGGCAACGTGGCGCTGGAGTCCATGGGCTTCAAGACCTTCGGCTTCGCGGGCGGCCGCGCCGACGTGTGGGAGCCGGACGAGGACGTCTACTGGGGCCCGGAGACCACCTGGCTCGGCGACGAGCGCTACACCGGCGACCGCGAGCTGGAGAACCCGCTGGCCGCCGTCCAGATGGGCCTGATCTACGTCAACCCGGAGGGCCCCAACGGCTCCGGCGACCCGCTGGCCTCCGCCCGGGACATCCGCGAGACCTTCGGCCGCATGGCGATGAACGACGAGGAGACCGTCGCCCTCATCGCGGGCGGGCACACCTTCGGCAAGACGCACGGCGCGGGCGACCCGGAGAAGTACGTCGGCCCCGAGCCCGAGGGCGCCCCGCTCGAGGAGCAGGGCCTGGGCTGGCGCAACACCTTCGGCCCCGGCAACGGCAAGCACACCATCACCAGCGGCCTGGAGGGCGCCTGGACGCCCAGCCCGGTCACCTGGGACAACAGCTTCTTCGAGACGCTGTTCGCCTTCGAGTGGGAGCTGGTCACCAGCCCGCGGGCGCCAAGCAGTGGAAGCCGAAGGACGGCGGCGGCGCGGGCACCGTCCCCGACGCGCACGACCCGGCCGTGCGGCACGCCCCGACGATGACCACCGCGGACCTCGCGCTGCGCGTCGACCCGGTGTACGAGCAGATCTCCCGGCGCTTCCTGGAGAACCCGGACGAGTTCGCCGACGCGTTCGCCCGCGCCTGGTACAAGCTCACCCACCGCGACATGGGCCCGGTCCAGCGCTACCTCGGCCCGCTGGTGCCGCAGGAGACGCTGATCTGGCAGGACCCGATCCCCGCCGTCGACCACGAGCTGGTGGACGCCGACGACATCGCCGCCCTCAAGGCGCAGGTCCTCGGTTCCGGCCTGACCATCTCGCACCTGGTGTCCACGGCGTGGGCGTCGGCGTCGACGTTCCGGATCAGCGACAAGCGCGGCGGCGCGAACGGCGCCCGCATCCGCCTCGAGCCGCAGCGCGGCTGGGAGGTCAACGAGCCCGACCGCCTCGCGGCGGTGCTGCGCGGCCTGGAGAAGATCCAGGAGGCGTTCAACGGCTCGCAGAGCGGCGGCAAGCGGATCTCGCTGGCCGACCTGATCGTGCTGGCGGGCTGCGCGGCGGTCGAGCAGGCCGCGAAGAACGCGGGGGTCGACATCGAGGTCCCGTTCACCCCGGGCCGCGCCGACGCCCTGCAGGAGCAGACCGACGTCGAGTCGTTCGCGGTGCTCGAGCCGACCGCGGACGGGTTCCGCAACTACCTCGGCAAGGGCCACCGCCTGCCCGCCGAGTACCTGCTCATCGACAAGGCCAACCTGCTCGACCTCAGCGCGCCCGAGATGACCGTCCTCGTCGGCGGCCTGCGCGTCCTCGGCGCCAACCACCAGCAGTCCCCGCACGGCGCGTTCACCGCGTCCCAGGAGACCCTGACCAACGACTTCTTCGTCAACCTGCTCGACTTGGGCGTGACGTGGAAGCCGACCGCGGACGACGCGCAGGTCTTCGAGGGCCGCGACGCCTCCGGCGCGGTCAAGTGGACCGGCACCCGCGTCGACCTCGTGTTCGGCTCGAACTCCGAGCTGCGCGCCCTCGCGGAGGTCTACGCGAGCGACGACGCCAAGGACAAGTTCGTCCGCGACTTCGTCGCCGCGTGGGACAAGGTCATGAACCTGGACCGGTACGACCTGGTCTGATCCACCGATACCGCCCAGGCGGGCCACTGCGGCCCGCCTGGGCGGTTTCGTCTTTTCAGTCGACGCCGACGATGACAGCCCAGTAGAACCCGCATTTGCCGCCGACGGCGCGGCCGACGCCGATCGTCGTCAAGTCGCAGTCGGTGCCGGTGTCGCCCGCGAGGAGTTCGGCGGCCAGTTCGGCGCCGGTCTCGCGGTAGGCGGCGACGTGGGCGCCGCGCATGGAGCCGCCCGCGCGGTCGGCCAGGGACGTGCCGTCGGGGGACTCCATCGCGATGTAGTCGCGGCGCATCATGTCCGTCGCGTGCTCGCGGGCAGCGGTCATCAGGGTCGGGGCGGGGTGCAGGGGCCGCAGCCCGCGTCGGCCCGCGCGTCGTTCAGGGCGGCGATGAGCCGGTCCGGTTCGGACGGTTCCGGGCGCGGCGTCGTGGTGGTGGTCGCGGGTGTTGTCGTCGTGGCGGGCGACGTCGTGGTCGTGGTGGTCGTCGTTTGTGGACGCGCCGGTGCGGCCTGGACGGGGCGGGCCGGGGAGCGGGCGGGTCGTCCGGGAGCAGCCAGACCGCGGCGGTGATGGCCAGGCCCGCGACGGCCGCCAGCGCGCCCGCCTTCGCCACGCGGGACGACGTGGTCGCCACAGCCGGGGCGGTGTCGCGGTCCCACGCGGCCAGCAGGACACCGAGGACGGACAGCGGGGCGGTGAGGGTCCTCGCCAGACCGCAACACTCAGGGCAGCGGCGGACGTGCCGGTCGACGCTGGCCCGCTGCGCGCGGGACAGCGTCCGGGGCCGGGTCGGCACCAGCTCGGCGAGCCTGCGGCAGCGGCGCGGGTTGCGGGCGAGCAGCAGCAGGCGCACCGCGTGGCCGAGGGCGCTGCGGGCGCGGTGGGCGAGGACGGCGGCGTGCGCGGGGCGGACGTCGAGCGCGGTGGCCAGCTCGGCGGTCGAGAGGTCCGCGCGGACGGTCAGCTCGAGGATCGCGAGCTGACGGGGCTCCAGGCCCGCCGCGGCCTCCCACACCAGGCGCGCCGACTCGCGCGCGGACGCGGCCTCGTGCGTGGACTCCGCGGGCGTCGGCGGCTCCGGCAGCTCGCCGACCGGGATCGGGGTGCCGCGGCGGAGGTGGTCGATCGCGGCGCGGTGGGCGATGGTGAACAGCCAGGGCCGGAAGCGCGCGGGGAGCGGAGCGTCTTCAGCGTGCGCAGCGCGGTGACGAACGCGTCCTGGGCCAGGTCCTCGGCCAGGTGGGGGTCGCCGACGGCGCGGGTGAGGAACCCGGTGACCGCGCCCCGGTGGCGGTGGTAGAGCGCGGTGAACGCCTCCCGGTCGCCCGCGACCGCGGCGACCACGAGGTCGGCGTCCGGCTCCACCCGCCACCTCCGGACGATCTCCTCGGGGAATCCGCGGCGCAGAGCGTAATGCCCCGGCGGGCCGACCCGTCATACGGGCGCACCTCGACCCCGAGCTGGGAAGGAACGTCCGTGCCCCACCCCGCGCGCCGCCGCGTCCGGCTGATCGCCGCAGGCGCCCTGCTGTCCACCGCCGCCGTCGCCGCCGTCCTCGTCTGGTCCTCGGGCGGCGACGACCGCCCGTACGACGCCATCGAGGACCACTGGGCGAACGCCCGCTGGACCGCCACGACGACGGCGCAGACCACCGACCCGACCACGACCACCACCCCGACCACCACCACCACCACCACCACCACGACCACGACCACGACGACCACCGCGACGACGACCGCGCCGCCGCGCGCCACCACGACGACGGTCAAGCGCACCCCGCGCCCCACCACGACGAACCCGGGCGCGAGCACCGACGAGACCGCCGTCCTCGCCATCGTCAACGACGAGCGCGCCGACGCGGGCTGCGACCCGCTCCGGTGGGACGACAAGCTCGCGACCGCCGCCCGCCTGCACAGCGAGGACATGGCCACCCGGGACTACTTCGACCACCTCCTCGACGGCCGCTCGCCGTTCGAGCGGATGGAGGCGCAGGGCTACGACTCGCCGGGCGGGGAGAACATCGCCGCCGGCCAGCGCACGCCGGAGTCGGTCATGGAGTCGTGGATGAACAGCCCGGGCCACCGCGCGAACATCCTCAACTGCGACTACGCCACGCTCGGCGTCGGCATCGGCGAGGGCGGCGAGTACGGCATCTACTGGACGCAGAACTTCGGCTTCTGATGGCTCGGTGACCGCTATTAAGCGGGAGGTCGAACCCGCGGGCGCACGCGCTCGCGGGGAATCCGCCGCACCAATCGTGACCGGTGCCACTGGTAAACCCGTTGGCAGGTTGTGGCTGTCGAGTTGGTTAGTAACCCCCGTTCAACTCGGCGGATGCTGCGCGTTGCGAGCGCGTTGTGAACACTTTCGGGCAGCTTTCCCGGTTGGGAGCGCGCCTCGCCCTGACTACTCCGCAGTCGGGTGATTGTTCTTGGTCCACCCGGGTCGAGAAAATTGTTGGGCACCGCACCGGGCGTGAGCGGAAACGTGACGGAAGCCCAGCATTGCGCCGGATGCGCCCGAGCCCCGTCATGAGTGGTCCTTTGCTTTCTGCCGCTACCTGCGGTGAACGCGAACGGCCCAGGCTGACCTGCGGCATCGGGAGCAGCGGCATTCGGGTGTGACCCGTATCACAACAACCCTGGGATTGCGTATTCGTTTGCCTGTAGAGGGCCTGGCAATCGCGGTGGCGGCGGTTCAAACGTGTTACTTCGATTTTCTTCCGCAGACCCCGGGGCGCATTTGTCTAAATCGCTGATTGCTCCGATCGGCGGTAGCCCGGACAAGCGGACCGTAGTCACCATCAAGGCCCTGGGGAGGCCATCAGGTGTCGACAGTGAGGAAGCATGGACAGCGCACGCGTTCGCCGCAGAATCCTCGAACTCTCCCGGGCTTACGCCATTCCCGGCCTCCAGTTCGCGGTCCGCGGTGATCGGTGGAAATGGTCGTGCTCGGTCGGCGTGCGGCGGCACGGCTCGACCGACCCGGTCACCGACGACGCCCGCTTCCCCACCGGCTCGGTCACCAAGCTGCTCACCGCGGCCACCGCGATGGTGCTCGTCGCCGACGGCGACCTCGCCGTCGACGAGCCGCTCGCCGACCAGGTCGACGGCCTGCGCGCGCTGCCCGAGCGCACCCGGTCCGGCCTGACCCTGCGGCACGTGCTCAGCCACACCGGCGGCCTGCCGTCCGACCCGCCGGACGTGCGCGCCGCGACCCTGCGCAGGCACGTCGAGGACTGCTGCCGCGCCGTCGACCCGCTCGCCGACCCCGGCGGGGCGTTCTCGTACTCCAACATCGGCTACCTCGTCGCCGGGCACGCCATCGAGGAGGTCACCGGCATGACGTGGGCGGAGGCCTCCCGCGCGCTGGTGCTCGACCCGCTCGACCTGCCCGGCCGGTTCGTCGTCGGCGACGGCGCCGGGGACGACGTGGTCAGCGGGCACGCGGTGAACCGGGACCGCGGCGTGGTCCGGCCGGTCGCCCAGTCGCTGCAACCCCCGAGGCGCCCGCCGGGGCGTGGGCGGCCAGCGCCGCCGACCTGGCGCTGCTGGGCCGCGTGCTGGTCGGCGCCGAGCCCGGCGGGCCGCTGGACCCCGACGCGCTGGCCCGCATGCGCGCCCCCGAACCCGGCGCCGAACCGTTCGGCCTGGCCGACGCGTGGGGTCTCGGCCTGGCGGGCTACGGCAGCGGCGAACGGCGCTCCGTCGGCCACGACGGCACCGGCGACGGCACGTCCTGCCACCTGCGCGTCGACCTGGGCACCGGCACCGCGGTCGCGCTGACCGCCAACGGCGCCACCGGGTTCGCGCTGTGGCGGGAGCTGGTCGCCGAGCTGCCCGACCTCGGCGTCCCGGTCGCCGACTACGACCCGCTGCCCGACCTCGGCGAGCCCGTCGCGCCGCCGAGCGCCTGCGCGGGCGAGTACGCCAACGGCGACACGACCTACCGGATCACCGACGCGGGCGGCGGACAGCTGCACGCCACCGTGGACGGCGCGCCGTTCGCCGACCTGACCGTCTACCCCGGACTGCGGTGCACCCTCCGCGACTGCGACACCGGCGAGACCGACCAGGTGGCCCGGTTCCTCACCGACGCGGGCGGCGACCCCGCGTGGTTCCAGGTCGGCGGCAGGCTCGCCCACCGCAGGCGCGCGGCGGCCTCGGCCGCCTGACCCCCAACCCCCGCATCCCCCAACGCGCTCGGCAGGGCGCGTCCCCGACCGTGCCCGAAAGGCGTTCCATGGCAGAGCTGCCGCCCACGATCCTCGACCTCATCGCCGACCGGGTGCGGCGCGCGCCGGACGCGCCCGCCGTGCTCGCCGGGGGTCGCGCGGTGTCCTACCGCGACCTCGACGCCTGGGCGAACCGGGTCGCGCACGCCCTGGTCGCGCGGGGCGCGGGACCGGAGGGCATCGTCGCGCTGGCGCTGCCGAGGTCGGCGGAGATCGTGGCCGCGCAACTGGGCGCGCTCAAGGCGGGCGCGGCGTACCTGCCGGTCGACCCCGGGTACCCGGCCGAGCGCATCCGCACGATGCTCGACGACGCCCGCCCGCTCACCGTCGTCGACGACCCGGCGTGGGTGGCGGGCGTGGATGGCCCCGGCACCGACCCGGGCCGCAGACCCGTGCCCGACCAGCCCGCGTACGTCATCTACACCTCCGGGTCCACCGGCCGGCCCAAGGGCGTCGTGGTCACCCACCGCGGCCTGGCCACCTTCGCCACCGCGGAGATCGAGCGGTTCGCGGTGCGGCCGGGCGACCGCGTCCTGCAGTTCTCCTCGCCCAGCTTCGACGCCTCGGTGCTGGAGCTGGCCATGGCCCTGCCCGCCGGGGCCGCGCTCGTGGTGCCCGACCCCGGGCCGCTGCTCGGCGACCACCTCGCCGAGGTGTTCACCGCGAACCGGGTCACGCACGCGCTGGTGCCGCCCGTCGCCCTCGCCACCCTGCCCCCGGACGTCGACCTGCCCGACCTGCGGACGTTGGTCGTCGGCGGCGACGCGTGCCCGGCCGACCTGGTCCGGCGCTGGGCGCCCGGCCGCCGCATGGTGAACGCGTACGGGCCGACCGAGTCGACCGTCGTGTCCACCTGGAGCGACCCGCTGGACCCGCGCGACACGCCGCCGCCGATCGGCCACGCCATCCCCGGCACCCGCGCGCACGTCCTCGACGACGACCTGCGCCCGGTGCCCGACGGCGAGCCCGGCGAGCTGTACGTGTCCGGGGTCGGCCTGGCCGCGGCTACCTCCGCAGGCCGGGGCTGACCGCGGAGCGGTTCCTGGCCGACCCGTACGGCGCGCCCGGCGCGCGGATGTACCGGACCGGCGACGTCGTGCGGCGCGGCCCGGAGGGGCTGGAGTTCGTCGGGCGGGCCGACCACCAGGTGAAGATCCGCGGCTTCCGGATCGAGCCGGGCGAGATCGAGGCGGTCCTGACCCGCGACCCCGCGGTCGCGCAGGCCGTGGTGGTGCCGCGCACCGAGGCCGGGCTCAAGCGGCTCGTCGCCTACGTGACGCCCGCGGGCACGACCCGGCCCGCGCCGGACGACCTGCGGGCCGCGGTCGCCGCGGCGCTCCCGGAGTTCATGGTGCCCGCCGCGATCGTCGTGCTCGACGCGTTCCCCCTGAGCCCCAACGGGAAGCTCGACCGCGCCGCGCTGCCCGCGCCCGAGGTCGGCGCCCGCGCCGCCGGGCACGTCCCGCCGCGCGACGACCGCGAGCGCGCCGTCGCGGCGGTGTGGGCGCGGTGCTGGTCGTCGAGGAGTCCGCGATCGGCGTCGAGGACGACTTCTTCGCCCTGGGCGGCGACTCGATCCTCGCCGCGCGGGTCCAGGCGCGGCTGGCGGCGGACCTCGGGGTGCGGTTGTCGGGCCGCGCGCTGTTCGACCGGCGCACCGTCGCCGCGCTGGCGGCCGAGCTGCCGGGGGCGGACCCGGCGGACCCGCCGATCGAGCCGGTGCCGAGGACGGGGCCGCTGCCGCTCGCGCCGGTGCAGCGCGGGCTGTGGCTGACCGAGCAGACCGCGGGCGGTGCGGCGAACACGACCGGCATCGGTGTTCGCCTCACCGGCCCGCTCCAGCGCGCCGCCCTCCAGCGCGCGCTGGACCGGCTGGCGGACCGGCACGACGCGCTGCGCACGACGTTCGCCGTGGTCGACGGCGAACCGGTCCAGGTGGTCGCCGACCGCGCCGCCCTCCCGCTGGGCGACGCGGCGTCGGCGGAGGAGGCGCTGGCCGCCCCGCTGGACGTCGTCGCCGGTCCGACCACCCGGGCCGTGCTGGTGCCCGTGGGCCCGGACGAGCACGTCCTCGTGCTGGCGCAGCACCACCTCGTCACCGACGGCTGGTCGGCGGGCGTGCTCACCGCCGAGCTGACCGCGCTCTACGGCGAGGAGACCGGGGGACCGCCCGCCGACCTCGCGCCGCTGCCGGTGCAGTACCCGGACTTCGCGGTGTGGCAGGCGCAACGGCCCGACGACCCCGAGGGCCTGGCGCACTGGGGCGAGCGGCTCGCCGGGCTCCGGCCGCTCGAGCTGCCCACCGACCGGCCGCGCCCCCGGGTGCGGGTCGGGGCGGGCGCGGTGCACCGCCGCGAGGTGCCCGCCGACCTCGTGCGCGCGCTCACCAAGCTCGGCGCGGCGCACGACGCGACGCTGTTCATGACGCTCACCGCCGCCGTCCAGCTCGTGCTCGCCGCGGTCACCGGGGACCGGGACGTCGCCGTCGGCGCGGTCCGCTCCGGCAGGCCGCGGCCCGAGCTGGACGGCGTGGTGGGGTACTTCGTCAACACCGTCGTCGTCCGGTCCACTGTGGACCCGACCGTCCGGTTCAGCGACTTCCTCGCGGCCGTGCGGGCGACCGTGCTCGACGTGTTCGACCACGACGGCGTGCCGTTCGACCGCGTCGTCGACCACGTCGCCGCCGAGCGGGACCCGAGCCGGACGCCGCTGGTGCAGGCCGCCGTCGCGCTGCAGCAGCCCGTCGTGCGGCCGCGGAGGCGGGCGGGGTGCGGTTCGCGGAGGCGGACCTGCCCCGCCCGGCCGCCCGCTTCGACCTGGCCGTCGAGTTCTGGCCGCGCGCCGACGCGCTCACCATGACGCTGGAGTACGACGCCGCCCTGTTCGACGCCGACCGCGTGGAGGCGCTCGGCGCGGCGATCGACGGCGTCCTGCGCGCCGTCACCGCCGAGCCCGACCGGGCCCTGAGCACGGCCGCGGAGTGGTCCTCCGCCGAGGACCGCCCGGCCGCCGCGCCGCCGGAACCGGCCGCCGGGTACCTCGCGCCGCGCACGCCCGTCGAGGAAGCCTTGGCGCGGGTGTTCGCCGACGTGCTCGGCGCGGAGCGGGTGGGGGTGCGGGACAACTTCTTCGCCCTCGGCGGCGACTCCATCCTGAGCATCCGCGCGGTGTCCGCGGCCCGCGCGGCCGGGCTGGCCCTGACGTCGCGGGACATCTTCGAGCACCAGACCGTCGCCGCGCTCGCGCCGCACGTCCGCACCGCAGGCGAGTCCCGCCCGAGCGGGCCGGTGTCCGGACCCGCGCCGCTGACCCCGATCCAGCGCTGGTTCCTGGAGTCCGGCACCCCGCACCCGGAGCACTTCCACCAAGTCATGACCGTGGACCTGGGCGTGCCCGTCGACCAGGACGCGCTGACCGCCGCGGTGGACGCGCTGGTCGAGCACCACGACGCGCTCCGCACCCGGTTCACCCCGACGGCGGGTGGCGCCAGGACGTCGCGCCGCCCGGCGAACCCGGGCACGTCGCCGGGGTCGGGCCGCTGCTCACCGCGGAGGCCGACGGCACCCGCGTCCGGCTGCGCGCCCACCACCTCGTGGTCGACGGCGTGTCCTGGCGCGTCCTCGCCGAAGACCTCAAGAGCGCGTACCGGCGATCCACGCTGCCGCCCCGGACGACGTCCTTCAAGGACTGGGCCACCCGCCTCGCCGAGCACACCCGCGGCGGCGGGTTCGACGCCGAACGCGCCCACTGGGCGCGCACCGCCGACGGCACCGTGCCCCGCGACCGCGACGGCGCGAACACCACCGCCACCGAGCGCACCGCCGGCCTCGCGCTCGACCCGGCCGAAACGGCCGCCCTGCTCCGCGACGTGCCCGCCGCGTTCCGGTGCACCGTCGAGGAAGTCCTGCTGACCGCGCTGGCCGCCGTCCTCGGCGACTGGACCGGCCGCGACCGGATCGCCGTCCACCTGGAGGGCCACGGCCGCGAGGAGGTCGTCGACGGGGTCGACCTGAGCCGCACCGTCGGCTGGTTCACCACCCTGTACCCGGTCGTGCTCGACGCGCCCGGCGGCGACTGGTCGGCGCGCGTCAAGGCGGTCCGCGACGCCGTGCGGGCGGTGCCCCACCGCGGCATCGGGCACGGCGCGCTGCGCCACCTCGGCGGCGGACTGGCGGGCGACGACCCCGAGGTCGCCTTCAACTACCTCGGCCGCCTCGACGGCGAGCTGGCCCTCGACGCCCACCCCGACGCGCCGCGCCCGCACGTGCTCGACGTCGTCGGCGTGGTGACCGACCGGCTCCGCATCACCTGGCACTACAGCGAAGCCCTGCACGACCCCGCCACCGCGGCCCGGCTCGCCGACGGGATGCTGGCCGCCCTGCGCGGCATGGTCGCCGCCGTCGGGCCGCTCGCCGCGCCCGGCGTGGACGACGTCCTGCCGCTGACGCCGATGCAGGCGGGCATGGTCTTCCACGGCCTGTCCCGCCCGGGCACCTACTTCCAGCAGACCGCGTTCGTCCTCGACGGCGTCCCCGACCCGGCCGCCTACGCCGCCGCCTGGCAGCGCGTCGTCGACCGCACGCCCGCCCTCCGCGCCGCCGTCGTCTGGCAGGACGTGCCCGAACCGGTCCAAGTCGTGCACCAGCGCGCGACCCTGCCCGTGACGCTGCTCGACTGGCGCGGCGCGGACCGCGACACCGAGCTGGCGGAGCTGATCGAGCGCGACCGGCAGCCGTTCGACCTCGCGACCGCGCCGCTCATGCGCATCACCGTCGCCCGGCTGACCGACACGTCCGTCCAGGTGCTCTGGACCTTCCACCACGTCCTGCTCGACGGGTGGAGCGCGTTCGGCGTCCTCGCCGACGTCGCCGCCGCCCACGCGGGCCGCGCCCTGCCCGAGCGGCCCCCGTTCGCCGACTACCTGCGCTGGCTCGCCGACCAGGACCCGGACGCCGCCGCCGAGCACTGGCGCGAGGTGCTCGCCGACGTCACCTCGCCCACCCCGCTGCCCGTCGACCGGCCGCGCGCCACCGTCACCGAGCCGAGCACCACCGCCCACACGGAGATCGCCCTGTCCGAAGAGGACACCGCGGCGCTCGGGGTGTTCGCCAGGGCGCACGGGCTCACCACCGGCACGGTCGTGCTCGGCGCGTGGGCGCTGCTGCTCGCCCGCTACAGCGGGCAGCGGCGGGTGTGCTTCGGCACGACCGTCTCCGGGAGGCCCCGGAGCTGCCCGGCGTGGACGCGATCATCGGCATGTTCGTCAACACCCTGCCGGTCGTCGCCGAGGTCGACGACACCCCGGTCGCCGAGTGGCTGCGCGGGGTGCAGCGCGGCCAGTCCGACGCCCGCCGGTTCGAGCACACCCCGCTCGCCGCGCTCCGCGAGCACAGCGGCGTCCCGCGCGGAGCGGAGGTGTTCGACAGCGCCGTGATCTTCGAGAACTACCCCGCCGAGAGCGTCCCGGGCCTGCGGGAGGTGACCGCGGCCGAGCGGACCAACTTCCCCTCACCGTCACCGCCTACCCGGCCGCGCGGTTGCGCCTGCTCCTCGGGTACGAGCCCGACCTGTTCGACGCGGACACCGCCACGGCCCTCGCCGACCAGCTCGCCCACCTGCTCACCGCGCTCGTCGCCGACCCCGACCGGCCGGTCGCGCGGGTCCCCGCGCTGCTGCCCGCGGACCTCGACCGCTGGAACGACACCGACGCTGCCGTCCCGGCGACGACCCTGACCGCCCTCCTCGACGCCCAGGCCGCCGCCACCCCGACGCGCTCGCCCTGGTCGCGGGCGAGGTCCGCTGGACGTACGCCGAACTCGCCGCGCGTGCCAACCGGCTCGCCCACCGCCTGGTCGCGGCGGGGGCGGGTCCGGAACGGGTCGTCGCGGTCGCCCTGCCCCGCTCCGCCGAGCAGGTCGTCGCGCTGCTCGGCGTCCTCAAGGCGGGCGCGGCGTATCTGCCGATCGATCCCGACCTGCCCGCCGAGCGCACCGCGTTCCTGGTCGCCGACGCCGACGCGCTGCTCGTGCTCGACGCCGTCCCGGACGCCGACGACCAGCCCGACACCCCGCCCGCGGTCGACCTGACCCCGGACCACCCGGCGTACGTCATCTACACCTCGGGCTCGACCGGGCAGCCGAAGGGCGTGGTCGTGCCGCACGCGGGCATCGTCAACCGGCTGCTGTGGACCCAGGACCGCTTCCGCCTCGGCCCCGACGACCGGGTGCTGCAGAAGACCCCGGCGAGCTTCGACGTCTCGGTGTGGGAGTTCTTCTGGCCGCTCACCACCGGCGCGACCCTCGTGCTCACCCGCCCCGACGGGCACCGCGACCCCGCGCACATCGCCGCGCTCATCCGCGACGAGCGGATCACCACCGTCCACTTCGTCCCGTCGATGCTGCGCGCGTTCCTCCGGCACGCCGACCTGTCGGCCTGCACGGGGCTGCGGCGCGTGCTGTGCAGCGGCGAGGCGCTGCCCCCGACCTCGCCGCCGAGTTCCACGACCGCGTGCCCGCGGAGCTGCACAACCTCTACGGACCCACCGAGGCGTCGGTCGACGTCACGCACTGGGCGTGCGCGCCGGGGAGGGGTCGGTCCCCATCGGCCGACCGGTGTGGAACACGCGCGTGCACGTCCTCGACGCCGACCTGTCCCCGGTCCCGCCGGGAGCGCCCGGCGAGCTGTACCTGGCGGGCGCGCAGCTCGCCCGCGGCTACCTCAACCGGCCCGGGCTGACCGCGGAACGCTTCGTCCCCGACCCGTTCGGCGGGCCGGGCGAGCGGATGTACCGCACCGGCGACCTGGTCCGCTGGACCCGCGCGGGCGCCCTGGAGTACCTGGGCCGCACCGACCAGCAGGTGAAGGTCCGCGGCTTCCGCATCGAGCCCGGCGAGGTCGAGGCCGTCCTCACCGCGCAGCCCCGCGTCGCGGACGCCGTCGTGATCGCCCGGGACGGCAGGCTCATCGCCTACGCGACCCCCGACGACCTCGATCCCGCCGCGCTGCGCCGCGCCACCGCCGCCGCGCTGCCCGAGCACATGGTCCCCGCCGCGGTCGTCCCGCTGGAGCGGCTGCCGCTGACCCGGTCCGGGAAGCTCGACCGCGCCGCCCTGCCCGACCCCGACTTCACCCCGGCCGCGCACGTCCCGCCGGAGACCGACGCCGAACGCGAACTCGCCCGCATCTGGTCGGAGGTGCTGGGCGTGCCGCGGGTCGGCGCGGAGGACAGCTTCTTCGACCTCGGCGGCGACTCGATCCTCAGCCTGCACGTGACCGCCCGCGCCAACGCCGCGTTCGCCGTCGACCTCACGCCCCGCGACGTGCTCACCGCGCGCACCGTCCGCGCGCTGGCGGAAGTGGTGGAGGACCACGTGCTGCGCGAACTGGAAGACCTGGCCCAGCGGCCGGAAGGACACCCCGCGACATGACCTCGTCGAGACAGCACCGCCGCGACGCCCTGCCCGAGCACCTGAAGGCGAAGCTCGCCGAACGGCTCGCGGGCAAGCGCCCCGCCACCACCCCCGGCGGCATCCCACCCGCACCCCGGGACACCCCGCTGCCGCTGTCGTCGGCGCAGCAGCGGCTGTGGTTCCTCAGCCAGTTCAACCCCGGCGGCGCGGACTACAACAGCGGTGTCGCCCTGCGGCTGACCGGCGCGCTCGACGTGCCCGCGCTGACCGCCGCGCTCGACGCGCTGGTGGTCGCGCACGAGTCGCTGCGCACCACGTTCGACGAGGTCGACGGCAGGCCGGTGCAGGTCGTCCGCCCGCCCGCGCCCGTGCACCCGCTGCTGATCGACCTCGACGGGCAGCGCGTCGACGACGTCCTCGAAGCCGAGTTCGCCCGGCCGTTCGACCTGCGCGAGGGGCCGCTGCTGCGGGCCGCGCTGGTCCGGGTCGCCGAACAGGAGCACGTGCTGCTGCTCAGCTCCCACCACATCGTCGTGGACGGTTGGTCGCTGACCGTCCTGCTGGAGGACCTGGCCGCCGCCTATGCCGGGCGCCCCATCGCGCACGAAGGCCCGCGCTACGGCGACTTCGCCGTCTGGCAGCAGCAGCGCCTCACCGGCGCGGCGATGGAGGAGCACGTGGCGTACTGGCGCCGCGCGCTCGCGGGCGTCGCCCCGCTGGACCTGCCGACCGACCGGCCCCGCCCGGCCGTGCGGTCCACCGCGGGCTCCGCCGAGCACTTCGCCCTCCCCGGGGCGCTGGCCGCCCGCCTCGGCGCCGTGGCGAAGGCGCACGACACGACCCTGTTCACCGTGCTCATGGCGGCCTGCCAGGTCCTGTTCTCCCGGTACGCCGGGCAGGACGACATCGCCATCGGCACCGTCACCGCCGGGCGCGACCGCGCCGAGCTGCACCGCGTCGTCGGCTTCTTCGCCGACACCGTCGTCCTCCGCTCCACAGTGGACGAGACGCGCAGCTTCGCGGACTTCCTCGCCGGGGTCCACGCGGGCGCGCTGGAGGCGTTCAGCCACGCCGCCGCGCCGTTCGACCGGCTGGTCGAGGCCGTCGGCGCGCCCCGCGACCCGAGCCGCAACCCGCTGTTCGACGTCCTCGTCCTGCTGCAGAACGCCCAGCGCGGCCTGCCCGAGTTCCCCGGCCTCGCCGTCGCCGAGGTCGACCTGCGCCGCTGGGCGGCCAACTTCGACCTCAGCGTCGAGTTCACCGAGCGCCCCGACCGGCTCGACTGCGTCATCGAGTACAGCACCGACCTGTTCGACGCCCGGACCGTCCGCGCGCTCAGCGAGCGCCTGACCGCGCTGCTCGACGCCATCGCCGCCGCGCCCGACCGCCCGCTCGCCGACCTGCCGCGGCTCACGCCGGGCGAACTGCGCGCGGTCACCCGGGACTGGCACGGTCCGGCGCTCCCGCTGCCGGACACCACCTTCCCCGCCCACTTCGAGGCGCAGGTCCGCCGCACCCCCGACGCGGTCGCCCTCGTCTGCGGGCCCGAGTCGCTGACCTACGCCGAGCTGAACGCCCGCGCGAACCGCCTCGCGCACCGCGTCATCGCCGAGTGCGACGGGCCCGAGCGGGTCGTCGCCGTGGCGCTGCCGCGCGGGGTGGACGCCGTGGTCGCGCAGCTCGCCGTGCTCAAGGCGGGCGCGGTGTACCTGCCGGTCGACCCGGCGCTGCCCGCCGGGCGCCGCGCGCACCTGGTCGCCGACTCCGGCGCGGTGCTGGTCATCGACCACGTCCTCGACACCGGGGGCGAGCCGTCGACCGACCCGGACGTGGGGCTGCGGCCGGACAACGCCGCGTACGTCATCTACACCTCCGGGTCGACCGGCCTGCCCAAGGGCGTCGTCGTGGAGCACCGCAGCCTGATCGCGCTCCTGCACAACCACCGCGCGGACTTCGTCGCCGCCGCCGGTGGCCGCAGGCTGCGCGTCGCGCTGTCCGCGGTGTTCTCCTTCGACACCGCGTGGGAGGGCCCGGTGCTCATGGCCGACGGCCACGAACTGCACCTGCTGCCCGACGAGGTCCGCATGGACCCGGCCGCCCTGGTCGAGTACGTGGCCGCCCGCCGGATCGACTTCCTCGACCTGACCCCGTCCTACCTGCGGCAGCTCCTGCCCGCCGGGCTGCTCACCGACCCGAGGCACCGGCCCGCCGTGCTCATGGTCGGCGGCGAGGCCGTCGACGAGGCGCTGTGGCGGGAGCTGGCCGCCGCCGACACCGCCGCCTACAACTTCTACGGCCCCACCGAGACGACGGTCGACGCGGTGTCCGCGCCGATCACCGGGGACCGGCCCGTCATCGGCACGCCCCTGCGCAACACGCGCGCCTACGTCCTCGACACCGACCTGCGGCCGGTGCCGCCCGGCGTCCCCGGGGAGCTGTACCTCGCCGGACCACAGGTCGCGCGCGGCTACCTCGACCGACCCGGCCTCACCGCGCAGCGGTTCATCGCCGACCCCTTCAGCGGCCCCGGCGAGCGCATGTACCGCACCGGGGACCGGGTCCGCTGGACCGCCGACGGCGCGCTGGAGTACCTGGGCCGCCTCGACGACCAGGTGAAGGTCCGCGGGTTCCGCATCGAGCCCGGCGAGGTCGAGGCCGCGCTGGTCGGGGCGGGCGTGCGGGAGGCGGCCGTGGTGGTCCGCGAGGACGGCGGCCACCGCAGGCTCGTCGCCTACGTCGTCACCGACGTCGACCCCGCCGACCTGCGCGCCGCGCTGCGCCGCACCCTGCCCGACCACATGGTCCCGGCCGCGTTCGTGCGGCTCGACCGGCTCCCGCTGACCCCGAACGGCAAGCTCGACCGCCGCGCCCTGCCCGCGCCGGAGCGCGGCGCCGACGACCACGTGCCGCCGCGCGACGCCACCGAGGCGCGGCTGGCGGAGATCTGGGCGGAGGTCCTCGGCCTCGACCGCGTCGGCGTGACCGACAACTTCTTCGCCATCGGCGGCGACTCCATCCTCAGCATCCAGGTCGTCTCCCGCGCCCGGCGCGCCGGGCTGGCCCTCACCTCGCGCGACGTGTTCGCCCACCAGACCATCGCCGACCTGGCGACCGCGGTGACCCCGGCCGCCGCGCCCGCCGCCCCGGCGGTGACCGGTCCCGCGCCGCTGACCCCGATCCAGCACTGGTTCTTCGCCACCCGTGACCCGCGTGCCCGGTTCACCATGACCCTGCACGTCGAGACCGCCGCCGACCCGGACCGGCTGGCCGCCGCGCTGGCCGCCGTGGTCGACCACCACGACGCCCTGCGCATGCGCTTCCACCGCGTCGAGGGCGGCTGGCGGCAGGAACCGGCTGCCGACCCGGTTCCCCTGCACCGCGCCACCGTGTCCGATGTGGACTCCTACGCCGACGCGGCCAGGGACGCGCTGGACGTCGAGCGCGGTCCGGTCCTGCACGCCGCCCTGCTCGACGTCGAGGGCAGCCTGCGGCTCCTGCTGATCGCGCACCACCTCGTGGTCGACGGCGTCTCCTGGCGCGTCCTGGTCGACGACCTGCGCACCGCGTACGACCAACTAGGCCGCGGCGAGCCCGTCCGCCTGACCCCGGTCGGCACGCCGTACACCGAGTGGGCCCACCGCCTCGACCGGCACGTCCGCGCGGGCGGCTTCGACGACGACCTCCCGCACTGGGCGGGCACCCCGCGCCCGCGCCGCTGCCGAGGGACCACGCGGGCCCGACCCGCGCGGGCACGGTCCGGTCGGTCACCACCCGGGTCGACCGCGCGACCACCGACGCGCTGCTGACCGCGGTCCCCGAGCGGTACCGCACTCAAGTCAACGACGTCCTGCTGAGCGCGCTCGGCCGGACCCTCGCGCGCTGGACCGGCCGCGCCGACACGGCCGTCACCCTGGAGGGCCACGGCCGCGAGGACGTCCTGGACGGCGTCGACCCGGCCACCACGACCGGTTGGTTCACCACCCAGTTCCCGGTCGCCCTGACCGTGCCCGACGGCGACTGGGGCGCGGTGCTCAAAGCGGTGAAGGAGCAGGTGCGGGCCGTCCCGCGCAACGGCATGAGCTACGAGGCGCTGCGCTACCTGCGCCCCGGCAGCGGGCTCGGCGGCGCCCTCCCCGAGGTCTGCCTGAACTACCACGGCCGCTTCGACGTCACCGGCGACGACCTGTTCGGCGCCCGGCACGCGACCCCGGGCTCGGAGGTCGATCCCGACGCGCCGCGCGACTTCCTCCTCGACATCACCGGCCTGGTCGAGGCCGGGGAGCTGGTGCTGACCTGGGAGTACTCGCCCGAGGCGCACGACGAGGCGACGGTCGCCCGGTTGGCGGCCGAGATGGTCGCCGCGTTGAGTGAGATCGCCGCGCACTGCGCCGAGCCCGGCGCGGGCGGCCGGACGCCGTCGGACTTCCCGCTGGCCCGGCTCACCCAGTCCCAAGTGGACCGCATCGCGGGCGACGGCTCCGGCGTCGAGGACATCTACCCGCTCACGCCGCTGCAGGCGGGCATGGTGTTCCACGGCCTGGTCGACCCCGACGGCACCGCCTACGTCGACCAGGTGCGCCTGGTCCTCGACGACGTGCGCGAGCCGGAGGCGCTGGCCGAGGCGTTCCAGCGCGTCGTGGACCGCACGCCCGTGCTGCGCAGCAGCGTCGTGTGGGAGGACGTGGACGAGCCGGTGCAGGTCGTGCACCGGGACGTCCGGCTCGACATCCCGCAGCACGACCTCCGCGCCCTGCCGGACCCGGACCGGGCGCTGGCCGAGCTGGTCGCCGCCGACCGGGCCACCGGGTTCGACCTCGGCCGCGCCCCGCTCCTGCGCGTCGCGATCGCCCGCCTGGCCGACGACCGGGTGGCCGTGGTCTGGTCGACCCACCACGTGCTGCTGGACGGCTGGAGCACCGGGCAGGTGTTCGGGGAGATCCGCGAGCACTACCGGGCGCTCACCGCGGGCGTCCCGGCCGCCGCGGCGCCCGCCCGCAGGCCGTTCCGCGACTACCTGCGCTGGCTCGCCGACCGCGACACCGCCGAGGCCGACGCCCACTGGCGCGCCGTGCTGTCCGATGTGGACGCACCGTTCGCGGTGCCGTACGACCGGCAGCCCGCCCAGGCGCACCGCACCGAGTCCAGCGAGTCCCTCCGCTTCGCGCTCGACGACACCGAGACCGCCGCCCTGCGCGCCGCCGCCCAGGCCGCCGGGCTGACGCTCAACACCGCCGTCCAGGGCGCGTGGGCGCTGTTGCTGTCCCGCTGGGCGGGCGTCGACGACGTCCTGTTCGGCACCACCGTGTCCGGCCGCCCCGCCGACCTGCCCGGCGTCGAGTCGATGGTCGGCATGTTCATCAACACCGTGCCCACCCGCGCCCGCGTCACCCCCGACCGGCCCGCCGCGGACTGGCTGCGGACGCTGCAGGACGCGCAGAGCGAGGCTCGCCGCTTCGACCACCTCGCCCTCACCCGCATCCGCTCGCACAGCCCCGTCCGCGCCGACCTGCCGCTGTTCGACAGCGTCGTGGTGTTCGAGAACTACCCGTTCGACGACTCCGGCGCCGGTCCGCGCGTCACCCGCGTCGAGACCACCGACACCACCACGCTGCCGCTCACCCTGTCCGCGCACGCCGACACCCGCCTGCACCTCGACCTCGCGTACGACCCCGCCCTGTTCGACGCCGCGACCGCGCGCCGCGCCGCGGGCTGGCTGCGCACCCTCCTGACCGCGCTCGCCGACGGCATGACCCGCCCGGTCCGCGAGCTGCCGTGGCTGGACCAGTCCGACCGCGACCGCGTGCTCGCCGAATGGAACTCCACCGCCGCGGCGTTCCCGGGCACGAGCTTCCCCGAGGAGTTCGAGCGGCAAGTCGCGCTCACCCCGGAGGCCACCGCCGTGGTCTGCGGCGGCACCGCGCTCACCTTCGCCGAGTTGGACGCCGCCGCGAACCGGCTCGCCCACGCGCTCATCGCCGCGGCGCGGGCCCGGAGCGGGTCGTGGTGCTGCGGCTGCCCCGGTCGGCCGACCTGATCGTCGCGATCCTGGGCGTGCTCAAGGCGGGCGCGGCGTACCTGCCGGTCGACACGGCGCTGCCCGCCGAGCGGGTGCGGCTGCTGCTCAGCGACGCCGACCCGGTGCTGGTGCTGGAGGAGATCGGCGACACCAGCGGCTTCCCGGACACCAGCCCCGGGCGCGTCCCGCACCCCGACCAGGCCGCGTACGTCATCTACACCTCGGGCTCCACCGGCCGCCCCAAGGGCGTGGTGGTCGAGCACCGCGGTCTCGCCAACCTGCTCCACGACCACCGCGTCGACCTGACCGGCCGTCCCGGCCCGCTGCGGTTCGCGCTGACCGCGGTGTTCTCGTTCGACACCGCCGTCGAGGGCCTGCTGTTCCTCGCCTCGGGCCACGAGCTGCACGTCATCGGGGACGACCTGCGCCTCGACCCGCCCGAGCTGGTCCGCTACCTCACGGACCGCGGCATCGGCGTCGTCGACCTCACCCCGACCTACGCCGCGCAGCTCGTCGACGCGGGCCTGCTCGACACCCCGCTGCGCACGCTGCTGCTGGGCGGCGAGGCCGTGGGGAGGCGCTGTGGCGGCGGCTCGCCGCCCGGCCCGGGCTGGAGGTCGTCAACTACTACGGCCCCACGGAATTCACCGTCGACGCCACCCGCGCGGTCGCCGCGCCCGGGGAGGCGCCGCTGATCGGGCGGCCCCTGCGCAACACGCGCGCCTACGTCCTCGACGCCGACCTGCGCCCGGTCCCGCCCGGCGTCCCCGGGGAGCTGTACCTCGCGGGCGCACAGGTCGCGCGCGGCTACCTCGACCGGCCCGGCCTGACCGCGCAGCGGTTCGTCGCGGACCCGTTCACCCCGGGCCGCATGTACCGCACCGGGGACCGCGTCCGCTGGACCGCCGACGGGCGCCTCGACTACCTGGGCCGCGCCGACGACCAGGTCAAGATCCGCGGGTTCCGCATCGAGCCGGGCGAGGTCGCCGCCGCCCTGCGCGCCCAGCCCGGCGTCCAAGACGCGGCCGTCGTCGCGCACCAGGACGGCACCGGCCCCGCGCGGCTCGTCGCGTACGTCGTCGGGGAGACCGGCGACCTGCGCGCCGCGCTCGCCGACGTGCTCCCGGACTACCTGGTGCCCGCCGCGTTCGTCCCGCTGCCCGCCCTGCCGCAGACCCCCAGCGGCAAGCTCGACCGCCGCGCCCTGCCCGCCCCGGACTTCGCCGCGGGCGCGGGGACTACGTCGCGCCCGGCACCGACGCCGAACGCGTGGTGGCGGGCATCTGGGCGGACGTGCTCGGCGTGCCCCGGGTCGGGGTGGCGGACAACTTCTTCGCCCTCGGCGGGGACTCGATCCTGAGCATCCGCGTCGTGTCGCGGCTGCGCGCCGCGTTCGGGGCGCGGATCTCGCCGCGCGCGCTGTTCGAGCACCCGACCGTGGCCGCGCTGGCCCGCGTCGTCCCCGGCGGGGAGCGGGACGTGATCCCGGTGTCCACCGCGACCGGACCGGTGCCGCAGTCGTTCGCGCAGCGCCGCCTGTGGTTCCTCGACCAGTTCGAGCCCGGCGGCGCGGAGTACGGCAGCCCCACCGCGCTGCGCCTGCGCGGCCCCTCGACGTCGCCGCGCTGGAGACCGCCCTGACCGGGCTGATCGCCCGGCACGAGTCGCTGCGGACGACGTTCGACGAGGTCGGCGGCGAGGCCGTCCAGGTGGTGCGCGACCCGTTCCCGGCCGACCTCAGGCGCGTCGACGCCGCCGATCCCGCCGCGGTCCTGGCCGAGGAGTGCGCCCGCCCGTTCGACCTGCGCCGCGGTCCGCTGTTCCGCACCACGCTGATCCGCGTCGCCGACGACGACCACGTGCTGGTGCTGGGCCTGCACCACATCATCACCGACGGCTGGTCCACCGCGGTCCTCACCGACGACCTCGCCGCCCTCTACCGGGCCGCTCTGTCCGAAGAGGACGCCCAGCTGCCCGCCATCCCCGTCCGCTACACCGACTTCACCCTGTGGCAGCGCGAGCGGGCCGACCTCGACGCGCAGCTCGCGCACTGGCGGGCCACGCTCACCGGCGTCGAGCCGCTGCGGCTGCCGACCGACCGCCCGCGCCCGGCGGTGCGCTCCACCGCGGGCGCGGTGCACGCGTTCACCGTCCCCGCCGCGGTCGCCGCGGGCTGCGCGAGGTGGGCAGGCGCCGGGGCAGCACCCTGTTCACGACGCTGCTCACCGCCTGCCAGGTGCTGTTCGCCCGCTACAGCGGCCAATCCGACTTCACCATCGGCACGGTCGTCGCGGGCCGGGACCGGCCCGAGCTGGACCGCGTCGTCGGGTTCTTCGCCAACACCCTCGTGCTGCGCGCCTCGGTCGACGACGCCGCGCCGTTCACCGACCTGCTCGCCCGCGCCCAGCGGACCGCGCTCGACGCGTTCGCCCACCAGGACGTCCCGTTCGAGCGCGTGGTCGACGCCGTCGCCCCCGTGCGCGACGCGAGCCGCAACCCGCTGTTCGACGTCATGGTCCTGCTCCAGAACACCCCCGACGAGGTGCCCGACCTCGCGGGCCTCGCGGTCACCGAGGAGCCGGTCCCGGTCGCCACCTCCACCTGCGACCTGACCATCGAGTTCCAGGAGGCGGACGGCGCGCTGCACGCCGGGGTCGAGTACAACCCCGACCTGTTCGACGCCGACACCATCGCCCGCATGGCCGACCACCTGACGGCCCTCCTCGACGCGGTCGCGGAGGACCCCGACCGGCCGCTCGCGCTGCCGGTCGCGCAGGAGGAGCCCCGGCCGCTGCGCGCTGTGCCGCCGATCCCGCTGCACCAGCGGGTGCGCGCGTCGGACGACGTCGCCGTGGTCTGCGGCGAGGACCGCCGCACCTACACCGACCTCGTCTCCGCCGCGAACCGCCTCGCCCACCTGCTGGTCGAGCGCGGCGCGGGCCCGGAGCGGCTGGTCGCGGTCGCGCTGCCCCGCTCGGCCGACCAGGTCGTCGCGATCCTGGCCGTCCTCAAGGCAGGCGCGGCGTTCCTCCCGCTCGACCCCGCCCTGCCCGCGGAGCGCCGCGAGGCGCTGATCGCCGACGCCGACCCCGTCTTGGTCCTCGACGTCCTCCCCGACGCCTCCGCCTACCCCGGCACCGACCCGGGCGTGGCGGTCGACCCGCACCACCCGGCCTACGTCATCCACACCTCCGGGTCGACCGGGACGCCCAAGGGCGTCGTGGTGGAGCACGGCAACCTGGCCGCTCTGCTCGCCCACCAGGAGGCGGAGTTCCTCGCCCCGCTCGGCCCGGGCCGCCTGCGCTACGGCCAGACCGCGCTGTTCACCTTCGACGCCGCGGTGGAGGGCCTGCTGTTCCTCGCCACCGGCCACGAACTGCACGTGATCCCCGACGACGTCCGCATGGACCCGCACGCCCTGGTCGCCCACGCCGCGGGCTCGACGTGCTCGACGTGACCCCCGCCCACGCCCGCAGGCTGGTCGACGCGGGCCTGCTCGACACCGGTCTGCGCGCCCTCACCCTGGGCGGCGAGGCCATCGGTGCCGACCTGTGGCGCGACCTCGCCGCCGCCGACCTGGCCGCCCACAACGCCTACGGCCCCACCGAGACCACGGTGGACGCCACCTGGGCGCCCGTGGTCGGGCCGCGACCGCACATCGGCGCACCGCTGAGCACCGTCCGCGCGTACGTCCTCGACGAGCGGCTGCGCCCCAACCCGTCGGCGTCCCGGGTGAGCTGTACCTGGCGGGCCCGCAGGTCGCGCGCGGCTACCTGAACCGCCCCGGCCTCACTGCCGAGCGCTTCCTCGCCGACCCGTTCGCCCCCGGCCGCATGTACCGCACCGGCGACCGGGTGCGCCGACTCGCCGACGGGGCCCTGGAGTACCTGGGCCGCGTCGACGGGCAGGTGAAGATCCGCGGCTTCCGCGTCGAACCCGGCGAGGTGGAGGCGGCACTGCTGCGCCACCCGCGGGTGCGCGAGGCCGCCGTCGTCGCGCAGGAGATCGGCGACACCCACCGCCTCGTGGCCTACCTCGTCGGCGACCCCGGCGACGACCCGGCCGCGTTCCTGCGCGACTCCCTGCCCGACCACCTGGTGCCCTCGGCGTTCGTCACCCTGCCCGCCCTGCCGACCACCCCGAACGGCAAGCTCGACCGCCGCGCCCTGCCCGAACCGACCTGGCACGCCGATGAGCACGTGCCCCGCGCCCCGGCGTGGAGACGACGCTCGCGGAGATCTGGGCCGACGTCCTCGGCGTCGACCGGGTCGGCGCGCGGGACAACTTCTTCGCCACCGGCGGCGATTCCATCCTGAGCATGCAGGTCGTCTCCCGGGCGCGGCAGGCCGGGCTGCGGATCACCGCCAAGGACGTGTTCGTCCGCCAGACCCTCGCCGACCTCGCCGCCGTCGCCGTCCCCGTGGCGGACGAGCGCGCCGCCGACCCGGGCGGCCCGGCCCCGCTCACCCCGATCCAGCGCTGGTTCTTCGACACCCACCCCGCCGAGTCCCGCGACCACTTCGCCATGTCGCTGACCCTGCGGGTCGACCCGGGCGTCGACCCGGAGTGGCTGCGCGCCGCGCTGGACGCCGTCGTCGCCCGCCACGAGGGCCTGCGCACGAGGTTCGCCGACCAGGTCCAGGAACCCGTCGACGCCGTCGACGTGCTCGCCGTCCTCGCGACCGACGACCCGGCCGACCGCGACCGGCACGCCCGCGCCGCGCAGGCCGCGCTGCGCCCGGGGAGGGCCGCGTGTTCCGCGCGATCCTGTTCACCGGGACCGACCCCGTGCTGTTCCTGACCGCGCACCACCTCGTCGTGGACGCCGTCTCCTGGCAGGTCCTGCTCGCCGACCTCGAAGCCGCCTACCGCGACCCCTCGCGGGTCCCCGCGGCGACGACGTCGTTCGGTCAGTGGGCGCGGCTGCTCGCCGAGCACACCCGCACCGGCGGGCTCGACGCCGCCCTCCCGCACTGGCGCGCCATCCCGGCGCCCGCCCCGCTGCCGGTCGACCGCGCGGGCGGCGCGAACACCGTGGGCGCGGCCCGGTCCGTCGTGGTCGAGCTGGCCGCCGCGGACACGGAGGTGCTGCTGCGCGACGCCCCGGAGGCGTACCGGCTCCAGGTCAACGACGTGCTGCTGGCCGCCCTCGGCCGGGTGCTCGCCGACTGGACCGGCGACGACCGCGTCGTGGTCACCGTCGAGGGGCACGGCCGGGAAGACCTGGTCGACGGCGTCGACACCACCGGCACGGTCGGCTGGTTCACCAGCCAGTTCCCCGTGGCGCTCGACCTGTCCGGCCGCGATTGGGGCACCGCGCTCAAGTCGGTCAAGGAGTCCCTGCGCGCCGTCCCGCACCGCGGGCTCAGCTTCGAGGCACTGCGCTACCTGCGCCCCGGCAGCGGGCTGGACACCGTCCCGCTGCCACAGGTCTGCGTGAACTACCTCGGCCGCTGGGACGCGGGCGACGAGCACGGCCTGCTGCGCGGCCCGGCCGACGACCTCGGCCAGGACGTCGCCCCCGACGCGCCGCGCAGCCACCTGCTCGACCTGACCGCCGCCGTCACCGGCGGCAAGCTGCGCCTGGAGTTCGAGTACGGGAGCGGCGTCCACGACGAGACCACCGTCCGCGGCCTCGCCGAGCGCACCGCCGACGCCCTGCGCGCCATCGCGGCCCACTGCGCGGTCTCCGGCGGCCGGACCCCGTCGGACTTCCCGCTCGCCCGGCTCGACCAGTCCCAAGTGGACGCCCTCGGCGACGACGTCGAGGACGTCTACCCGTTGACGCCGCTGCAGGCGGGCATGCTGTTCCACAGCCTGGTCGGCGACACGACCGCGTACGTCAACCACACGCGCGTCCGCCTCTCCGGCGTCGCCGACGCGCGACTGCTCGGCGCGGCCTGGCAGGCCGTCGCCGACGACACCCCGGTCCTGCGGACGACCGTCGTCTGGCAGGGCGTGCCCGAGCCCGTGCAGGTCGTGCGGCGCGGTGCGCGCCTCCCGATCGAGTACCGGCCGATCACCGACGCCGACCTGGCGGCCCCGCTCCCGCCCGACGGCCCGCTGTCGCGGCTGGTCATCGCCTCGACCCCGGACGGCGTCGACCTGCTGTGGACCGCCCACCACCTGCTCCTCGACGGCTGGAGCACCTCGCAGGTCTTCGCCGACGTCCTCGACCGCTACCGCGCCCTCGCCGCAGGGGAGCGGGGAGCGCGCCCGCCCGGCGACCCTTCCGGGACTACCTGGCGTGGCTCGCCGAGCAGGACACCGCCGCGGCCGAGGCCCACTGGCGGGACCTCCTCGCCGACGTCGAGGGACCGACCCCGCTGCCCTACGACCGCGCCCCGTCCGGCCCGCACCGCACGGAATCCACCGCCACCGCCCGCGCCGCGATGCCGCTCGCGGGCGTGGAGCGCCTGGTCCGCGCGCACGGCCTCACCGTGAACACCGTCGTGCAGGCCGCGTGGGCGCTGCTGCTGGCCCGCGGCGCGCGGGAGGACGACGTCGTCTTCGGCACCACCGTGTCCGGGCGCCCCGCCGATCTCCCCGGCGTCGAGTCCATGATCGGCATGTTCATCAACACCGTGCCCACCCGGGTGCGCGTCGACCCGGCCGAGCACGTCCTGCCGCTGCTGCACCGCGTCCAGGCGCAACAGGCCGAGTCTCGCCGGTTCGACCACCTGTCGGTCGCGCAGCTCCACGCCCTCGGCGGCCGGTTCGACAGCGTCGTCGCCTTCGAGAACTACCCCGTCGGCGAGGCCCCGGGCGGCCCGGCCGTGGTGTCCGTCGACGCCGAGGAGACCACGAACCTGCCGCTCAGCGCGGGCGTCCACACCGACGGCGACCACCTGCGCCTCGAACTCGGCTACGACCCGCGCCTGTTCGACGCCACCACCGCGCACGCACTCGCCGACCGCCTGCTCCGCCTGGTCGCCGCGATCGCCGACGACCCCGCCCGACCGGTCCGCGCCCTGCCCTGGCTCGACGCCGCCGACCACGACCGCGCCCTGCGCGCGGGCACCGGCCCCGCCGTGCCCGTCGAACCGCGCCCGTTCCCGGACCTCGTCGCCGAGCACGTCGCCACCCGACCCGACGCCCCGGCGGTCCGGTCCGGGGACACCGTCCTCAGCTACGCCGAGCTGGACGCCGCCGCGAACCGCCTGGCGCACCGGCTGATCGCCGAGGGCGCCGGACCGGAGCGCGTCGTCGCGCTGCGCCTGCCCCGCTCGGTCGACCTCGTCGTCGCCCAGCTCGCGGTGCTCAAGGCGGGCGCCGCGTACCTGCCCGTCGACCCGGACTACCCGCGGCAGCGGATCGAGTTCATGCTCGCCGACGCCCGCCCTGTGCTCGTGGTCGACCGCCCGCTCGACGTCACCGACCGGCCCGACACCGCCCCGGCCGTGGCGATCCCGGTCGCCGCGCCCGCGTACCTGATCTACACCTCCGGGTCGACCGGCAGGCCGAAGGGCGTCGTCGTCACCCACACCGGGCTCGCGAACTTCGCCGCCGCGGAGGCGGACCGGTTCGCCGTCGCCCCGGGGGACCGGGTGCTGGCGTTCTCCTCGCCCAGCTTCGACGCCTCAGTGCTGGAACTGTGCCTGGCGCTGGCGTCCGGCGCGACGCTCGTCGTCCCGCCGCCGGGGCCGCTGGTCGGGGAGCCGCTGGCCGAGGCGCTGCGCGGGATCACCCACGCGCTGATCCCGCCGGTCGCGCTCGCGACCCTCCCCGACGTCGACCTGCCCGACCTGCGGACGCTCGTCGTCGGCGGCGACGCGTGCCCGGCCGACCTGGTGCGCCGCTGGGCGCCCGGCAGGCGGATGATCAACGCCTACGGCCCGACCGAGTGCACCGTCGTGTCCACCTGGACCGACGCCCTCGCGCCCGCGGACGGCGCCCCGCCGATCGGTCGGCCGCTGCCGAACACGCGCGTCCACGTCCTCGACCCGGACCTGCGCCCGGTCCCGCCCGGCGTGCCGGGGAGCTGTACGTCGCCGGGGTCGGCCTGGCCGCGGCTACCACGACCGGCCCGGCCTGACCGCGGAACGCTTCGTCGCCAACCCGTTCGGGGCGCCGGGGAGCGGATGTACCGCACGGGCGACCTCGTCCGCTGGACCCGCGACGGCGACCTCGTCTTCGCGGGCCGCGTGGACGACCAGGTGAAGGTGCGCGGGTTCCGGATCGAGCTGGGCGAGGTGGAGACCGCGCTCGGCTCCGTGCCCGGCGTCCGCGCCGCCGCGGTCGTCGTCCGCGAGGACCAGCCGGGCGTCAAACGGCTCGTCGCCTACGTCGTCGGCGGGCCGCCCGCCGCCGACCTGCGGGCCGCGCTCTCGACCGCGCTGCCGGAGCACATGGTGCCGTCCGCGTTCGTCACCCTGGAAGCCCTGCCCCGCACCGCGAACGGGAAGCTCGACCGCCGGGCGCTGCCCGTCCCCGAGGCCGACGCCGCCGTCGACCGGGTGCTGCCGCGCACCGACGCCGAACGCGCGGTCGCCGCGGTCTTCTCGGACGTGCTGGGCGTGCCCGAGGTGGGTGCGTGCGACAACTTCTTCGCGCTGGGCGGGGATTCCATCCTCAGCATCCGGGTCGTGGCCGGTCTGCGCGCCGCGCTCGGCGTCGACGTCTCGCCGCGCGCGCTGTTCACCGCGCCCACCGTCGAGGCGCTCGCCGCCGCGCTGGGCGGGGAGGAACCCGCGCCCGCGATCCCCGTGGTCGACGACGACGACCCGCCGCTGTCGTTCGCGCAGCAGCGGTTGTGGTTCCTGCAGCAGTTCGAGCCGGACAGCACCGAGTACCTCACCCCGCTCGCCCTGCGCCTGCGCGGTGACCTCGACGTCGACGCCCTCACCACCGCCTTGGCGCGGCTGGTCGAGCGGCACGAGGCGCTGCGCACGAGCTTCCACGAGGTCGACGGCCGCGGCGTCCAGCGCGTCCACCCGGCGGTCGACCTGCCGGTGCCCGTCGTCCCGGTCACCGAGGCGGACCTGTCGGACGCGCTCGCCGCGGAGGCCCGGCGACCGTTCGACCTCACCACCGCGCCGCTGCTGCGGGCCGTCCTGTTCCGGCTCGGCGACGCCGAGCACGTCCTCGCGCTGACGATGCACCACATCGTCACCGACGGCTGGTCCGCGGGCGTGCTCATCGCCGACCTCGCCGAGCTGTACCGGTCGACGCGCACGGGCACGCCGTGCGAGCTGCCCGAACTCCCCATCCGCCTGCGCGACTTCGCCCGCTGGCAGCGCACCCGCGCGGACGTGCTCGACGCGCAGCTCGCCCACTGGCGGGACCGCCTCGACGGCGTGCCGCCGCTCGAGCTGCCGACCGACCGCCCCCGCCCACCCGTGCACACCACCGCGGGCGCCCAGGTCGAGTTCGCCGTCCCCGCCGACGTGACCGCCGCGCTGCGCGCGGTGGCCGGGCAGCGGGACGCGACGCTGTTCATGGCGCTGGTCGCCGCCTGCCAGGTGCTGTTCCACCGGTTCAGCGGCCAGGACGACGTCGCCGTCGGCACGGTCGTCGCCGGTCGCGACCACCCCGACCTGCGCCGGTTGGTCGGGTTCTTCGTCAACACCGTCGTCCTGCGCTCCACAGTGGACGGATCGGCGCCGTTCGCGGACTTCCTCGACGGCGTCCGCGGCACCGTCCTCGACGCCTTCGCCCACCAGGACGTCCCGTTCGAGCGGGTCGTCGACGCCGTCGCGCCGGACCGCGACACCAGCAGGCCGCCGCTGTTCCAGGCGGTCGTCGCCCTGCAGAACGCGCCGACCCCGCAGACCGGGTTCGCGGACCTGGTCGCCGAGGACGTCGCCTTCCCGGTGGTCACCGCGAGCTACGACGTCGCCCTGGAGTTCCACGAGCACGACGACGGCGGCCTGACCGCCACCCTCGGCTACAACACCGACCTGTTCGACGCGGCCACCGCCCAGCGCTTCGCCGACGGGCTCGGCGTCCTCCTCGCCGCCGCGGCCGCCGCCCCCGACACCGCGGTCGGCGGGCTGCCGGTCGTCACCGACGCCGAGGCCCGACTGCTGCGCTCGTGGAACGACACCGACCGCGACGTCCGGCCCGCGACCCTGCCCGACCTGATCAGCGCGGCGGCCCGCCGCACACCCGACGCGGCCGCGGTGCTCGCGGGCGGGGTGACGATCACGTACGCCGAGTTGGAGGCCCGCGCCACCCGGGTCGCGCACGGGTTGGCGGCGCGCGGGGCGCGGCCCGAGACCGTGGTCGCGCTGGTGCTGCCGCGCTCGCCCGAGCTGGTGGTCGCCCAGGTGGCGGTCGCGAAGACGGGTGCGGCGTACCTGCCCGTCGACCCGGACTACCCCGCCGAGCGCATCGCGTTCATGCTCGCCGACGCCGACCCCGTCCTGGTCGTCGACGACCCCGCGCAGCTCGTGGAGGTCGACGGGGAGCCGCTCGAGCCGCCCGCGCTGGACAGCCCCGCGTACGTCATCTACACGTCGGGCTCCACGGGCAGGCCGAAGGGCGTCGTGGTCACCCACCGCGGCCTGGCGAGCTTCGCCGCCGCGGAGGCGGACCGGTTCGCCGTCCGGCCCGGCGACCGCGTGCTGGCGTTCTCCTCACCGAGCTTCGACGCGTCGGTGCTGGAGCTGTGCCTGGCGCTGACCACCGGCGCCGCGCTGGTCGTCCCGCCGGTGGGGCCGCTGGTGGGGGAGCAGCTGGCCGAGGCGCTGCGCGGCATCACCCACACCCTCATCCCGCCCGTCGCGCTGGCCACCCTCCCCGACGTCGACCTGCCCGACCTGCGCACCCTCGTCGTGGGCGGCGACGCCTGCTCCGCGGCCCTGGTCGACCGCTGGGCGCCCGGCAGGCGCATGATCAACGCGTACGGGCCGACGGAGTCCACAGTGGTCAGCACGTGGAGCGCCCCGCTCGTCCCCGGCCGCACCCCGCCCATCGGCGGGCCGATCTGGAACACCAGGGCCCACGTGCTCGACAGCGCGCTGCGCCCCGTCCCGATCGGCGTCGGGGGAGCTGTACGTCTCCGGCGTCGGCCTGGCCCGCGGCTACCTCAACCGCCCCGGCCTCACCGCGGAACGCTTCACCGCCAACCCCTTCGGCGCGCCGGGCGAGCGCATGTACCGCACCGGCGACCTGGTCCGCTGGACCCGCGACGGCGACCTGGAGTTCCTCGGCCGCGCCGACGACCAGGTCAAGATCCGCGGCTTCCGCGTCGAACTGGGCGAGGTCGAGGCCGCCCTCCGGAGCCACCCCGCCGTGGTCGACGCCGCCGCCACCGTCCACACCGACGACCGCGGCCACAAGCGCCTGGTGGCCTACCACACCGGAAACCCCGCACCCGACCTGCGCGACTACCTGGCCTCGCGGCTACCCGACCACCTGATCCCCAGCGCCTTCACCCACCTCGACGCCCTCCCAACGTCGCCCAACGGCAAGGTCGACCGCCGCGCCCTCCCGGCCCCCGACCTGTCGGCGACCACCACCTACCGCCCCCGACCACCCCCGTCGAGGAAACCCTCACCGAGGTCTGGTCCGACGTCCTCGGCGTCGACCGCATCGGCGTCGACGACAACTTCTTCACCCTCGGCGGCGACTCCATCCTCACCATCCAGGTCGTCTCCCGAGCCCGCCGCGCGGGCCTGTCCCTGACCACCAAGGACCTCTTCCACCACCAGACCATCGCCGAACTGGCCGGGGCCGCCAAACCCACCGACACCACCCCCGACGACCGCGCCCCCGTCACCGGCCCGGTCCCGCTCACCCCCATCCAGCACTGGTTCTTCGAGGGCAACCGCACCAACCCCCACCACTTCAACCAGTCCCACCACACCGAACTCGCCCCCGACGTCGACGAGCCGACCCTCCGCACCGCCCTCGCGGCCCTCGAAACCCACCACGACGCCCTCCGCCTCCGCTACAACCCCACCCCGGACGGCTGGCACCAGCACAACGCCCCCGTCACCCCGACCGACCACCTGGCCGTCCACGCACTGTCCACCCCGGACTCCCCGGAAGTGGAAGCCATCGCCGACACCCTCCACGCGAGCTTCGACCTGACCACCGGCCCCCTCCTCCGCGCCGCCCTCTTCCGCTTCACGGACGGCACGCCACCCCGCCTCCTCCTGGCCGCCCACCACCTGGTGGTCGACGGCGTCTCCTGGCGCATCCTCCTGGAGGACCTGGAAACCGCCTACCAGCAAGCGGCCGCAGCTCAGCCCGTCGACCTCGGCCCCAAGACCACGTCCTTCCAACGCTGGTCCCGAACCCTGCACGACCTGGTGGCCGCGGGCGCCTTCGACGAAGACCGCGCCCACTGGTCGACCCTCGATGCGGCCGAGCCGGGAGAAGCCCCGACGACCGCTGCCCCGGCGGAGCCCGTGGCCACGGCCCTCGACGCCGACGACACCGAGGCGTTGCTCCGCGGTGCCCCGCGCACCTACCGGACCCGCATCAACGACGTCCTCCTGGCGGCTCTCGCGAGGACGCTCACGGCGGGCGAAGGCCAGGTCACCATCGCGCTGGAGGGGCACGGCCGCGAGGACATCGCCGACGGCGTGGACCTCTCCCGCACGGTCGGCTGGTTCACCACCATGTTCCCCGTCTCCCTCACCGTCACCGGCACGACCTGGCGCGAGGTCGTCCGCGGCACCCGGGCCCAACTGCGCACCGTCCCGCGCAACGGCTTCAGCTACGGCGCCCTCCGCTACCTGGGCGGGCTCGAAGGCGGTCCCACCCCGCGGGTCTCGTTCAACTACCTGGGCCAGTTCGAGGACTCCGCTCCCGGGGAAGGGCTGCTGCGCGCCAGCCTCCCCACCATCGGCCAGGACCACGACCCCGCCGACCCCTCACCCCACCACCTCGACATCGTCGGCGAGGTCGACAACGGCGTGATGACCTTCGCCTGGCACTACAACCCGGCCCACCACAGCCGCCAGGAAGTCGAAGCGCTCTGCGCGGCCTTCACCGCGGCCCTCCGGGAGATCGCCGCGGAATGCCGGGGCCGCTCATGACCACCCTGCTGCGGCGCAACCGCGACTACACGCTCCTGTGGGTCGGCCAGGCCTGCGCGGAGGTCGGCTTCAGCGCCTCCCTCATCGCCTTCCCGCTGCTCGTCCTCGCCCTCACCGGGTCGGCCGCCGCGTCGGGGCTGGTGCTCGCCGTGGACGCCGTCGCCCAGCTCGTCGTCGGCATCCCCGGGGGTGCGCTGGTCGACCGGTGGGACCGGCGGCGGGTCATGATCGCGTGCGAGGGGGTGCAGGCGCTCGCCCTGGGGTCGCTCGTCGCGGTCCTGCTCATGGACGCGGCGACGATCCCGCACCTGGTCGCCGTAGCGGCCGTGCTCGGGGCGTGCCGGGCGTTGTTCGAGCCCGCGGAGGACGCGAGCCTCCCCGGGCTCGTCGCGGACGACCAGCTCGCCACCGCGATCGCGCTCAACTCCGCGCGGTCGTCGCTCGGGCAGCTCGCGGGGACGGCCATCGGGGGCGTGCTGTTCGCGGTCGGGCGGTGGGTGCCGTTCCTCCTCGACCTCGTCACCCACCTCATCGCCTTCACCTCGCTGCTGTTCCTCCGCCTCCGCCCCCGCCGGGTCGAGAAGCAGGCGCTCGGCAGCGAGATCCTGGCCGGGCTGCGCTGGGTCGCCCGCCACCCCGAGATCCGGGTGACGACCCTCGCCGCCGTCGCCCTCAATCTCTTCTTCAGCGCCTTCTACCTCATCGTCATCGTCCTGGCGGACCGCGACGGCGTGCCCGCGGGCGAGATCGGGGTCATGGCCGCGATGCTCGGCGCGGGCGGCATCGTCGGCGCCCTCGTCGCACCCGCCCTGCACCGCGCCCTCCGCCCGCACATCGCCATCGCGGGGGTGTTCTGGGCGGTGACCGCGCTCGCCCCGCTCGTCCTGGTCGTCCCCGGCGGCTACGCCATGGGCGCCGTGTTCGCCGCGATGGCGCTGCTCGCCCCCACCGCGAACACGACCATCACCACCCACCAGCTCCTGCTCACCCCGGATGACCTGCGCGGCAGGCTCAGCGGGGTCATGAACGTCGCCGTCGGCGCGGCGGCGGCCGCGGCCCCGCGCTCGGCGGGCTGCTCGTCGAGGCGTTGACCCCCGGCGGCGCGGTGCTCGTCTGCGCCGCCGGGATGGCCGTGGTGACGCTCGTCGTCACCGCCAACCGCACACTGCGCCACTACCCCAACAGAGAGGAAGCACAGGTATGAGGGACGACATCACCTACCAGGTCCTGGTCAACGACGAGGGCCAGTACTCCCTCTGGCCCGCCGACCACGACGTCCCCGCGGGCTGGCGCCCCGACGGCACGACCGGCACGAAGGCGGAGTGCTCCGCGCACGTCGACCGCGTCTGGACCGACATGCGGCCGCTCAGCCTCCAGCGCCGGATGGGGTGATCTGCTCGCGGAGGATCTCCGCGTGCCCGCAGTGCTGGGCCAGCTCCCGCAGCACGTGCAGGTAGACCCACCGCAGCGGGAGCGGGCCCCGGCGGTTGCCGGTGAGGATGTCGTCCAGCTCCAAGCCCTCGACCGCCGCGCGGGACGCCGCGCAGGCGGCGCGGTGGGCCGCCAGGACGGACTCGATCGTGTCGTCCTCGGTGAGGATGAACGACTCGTCCGGCGTCGCCGGGATGCCGATCTCCGACCGCGGCCTGCACGTGATCGCCTCGTCGAACCACACCTTCTCGACGAACGCCGCGTGCTTCACCAGGCCGAGCAGGGTCGTCCGGGACGCCACCAGCGACCGCCGGGCCTGCTCCTCGGTGAGCCCGTCGAGGCACGCGGCGAGCGCGGCCCGGTGCTCGTCGAGGAAGGTGTCGAGCTGCGCGCGCAGCGGTTGCTTGAGGACTTCGGGGCTGTCGGTCGCCTGCATGGCCCGAGCATTCCAAGCCCGCTCGGATGACGGCAACCGGCACGCCGGGCGAGATCACGACCGCCGTCGTACGGTCCACGGCGTGTGGTTCGGGATCCTCGCGCTGCTGCCCGCGGCGCTCTTCGCCGTCGGCCTGTCACGCGACCCGCGCAGCGTGCGCAACGCGACCTGGTTGGGGCTCGCCCTGCTGCTGCTCGGCCTGTGGGCGCTGTCGAGCGCGCGCGGCCCGGCCGCCGAGGTGCTCGGGTACGCCGTCCTCGGCGCGGTCCTCGCGGTGGGCCTCGTCCTGCCGGTGGCGATGATCGTCAACGGCCTGGTGATGGTCCGGCGCGAGGGCCGCAGGCTAGGCAACCTGCTGTCGCTGCTCGCCGGGTTGGCCGTCCTCGCCGTCGACGCGGTGTTCCTCATCGCGGTCGACGGCGGCATCGGCTGGATCGGGGCGATCGCGGGCGCGGTGGTGATCCTCTCCGCCTACGCCGGGTTCATCCTGGTCAGCCTGGTGATCTACGCGTTCGTGTACGCCCGCGTCGCCGGGCGCGGCGGGTACGACGCGGTCATCGTCTGCGGCTGCGGGCTGCGCGGGGACCGGGTGCCGCCGCTGCTCGCGGGCAGGCTCGACCGGGCCGCCGCCGTGTACCGCGCGCAGGCCGACGCCCCGCTGGTGGTGGTGTCCGGCGGGCAGGGCCCGGACGAACTCGTCCCCGAGGGCGTCGCCATGCGCCGCTACCTGGTCGAGCACGGCATCCCGGAGTCCGACATCGCGGTCGAGGACCGCTCCACCACCACCGAGGAGAACCTGCGGTTCAGCGCCGCCGTGCTGCGGGAGCGGGGCCGCGCGGGCCGGGCGATCGCCGTCACCAGCAACTACCACGCGCTGCGCACGGCGGCCCTGGCCCGCGACCTCGGGCTCCCGGTCGAGGTCACCGGCTCCCGCACGGCGCTGTACTTCCTGCCGAGCGCGTTCCTGCGGGAGGTCGCCGCGCTGGTCGTGCAGCGCTGGAAGACCCACGCCACCGCCTGCGCGGCCCTGCTCACCGCCTACCTCGTGCTCGTGCTCTGACGCCGGGTCAGGTCGGCTGGTAGGTCAGGCAGTTCGCGGCGTGGTCGCCCTGCCCGGGGCCGACCCGCACGCCCGACGCCGTGCACTCCAGGTCGTTGTTGAACCGGCAGTCCGCGCGCGAACAGGCGCCGACCTGCGCGACCACCTTCGGCAGCCCGCCCTTCTCCTGCAGCGGGACGAACGTGCCGCAGTCCGCGGACCCGTTGATGCCGCTGACGGTGATCGCGAACGCGTGGCAGCCGTCGTGGTTGTAGGAGCAGTTCGTCACCGTGCACTCGTTCACATGGGGCATTTCCATCGTCGTCATCGGCCCAGCACTCCCTCGTCTCGGACGTTCGCACGACGACCGTGTCACCGGGTCCGGGAGCCCGCAAATCGACGATAAGCCCTGCCTAACCTCGCGAAGGTTAGGCAGGGCTTAGTCGCTCCACTGAGGACCCGACGGTGGTCGAGGCACCCGTCGTTGACACCGCGCGCCGCGCTGGGCTTGAATCCGAGAAAAGGTCCAGACCAATTGTCGGGCGCGTCCGTCCCGCCGCGCACCCGCTCCCGCCCACCCCGACACCGGGAGGTCCCGTGCGTCCCCGCAGCCGCGCGCTCACCCTGCTGAGCGCAGCCGCCCTCGCAGGCGCCGTCGTCGCCGCGCCCCCTGCCCACGCGGCGAACCTGCTCACCAACCCCGGCTTCGAGTCCGGCACCCTCGCGGGCTGGTCGTGCTCCGGCGCGACCGGGTCGGTCGTCACCAGCCCCGTGCACGCGGGAACGCGCGCGCTCGCCGGGGCCGCCACCGCCGCCGACCACGCCCGCTGCGCCCAGACCGTCGCCGTCCAGCCGAGCACCGCGTACACGCTGTCGGCGTGGGTCCGCGGCGCCTACGTCCACCTCGGCGTCGCGGGCGGCGCGGCCACCTGGACGCCGTCGGCGGGCGCGTACACCAAGCTCACCGTCGCGTTCACCACCGGCGCCACCCAGACCTCCGCCCAGGTCTACCTGCACGGCTGGTACGGCCAGGGCACGTACTACGCCGACGAGGTCAGCCTCGACGGCCCCGGCGGGGGCGGCGACACCCAGGCGCCCACCGCGCCGACCGGGCTGCGCGTCACCGGGGTCACCGGCACCAGCGTGTCGCTGGCCTGGTCGGCGTCCACCGACGACGTCGGCGTCACCGGCTACGACGTGCACCGCGAGGGCGGTCCGGTGACGCAGGTCAGCGGGACCGCGGCGACCGTGACGGGCTTGTCGCCCACCACCCGGTACACCTTCACCGTCCGCGCGCGGGACCGGGCCGGGAACGTCTCGGCCCCGTCGGCCGCGGTCACCGCGACCACCGGCGAGGGCGGCGGCGGCCAGCGGTTCATCCAGGCCGCCCCGTACCTCTACCTCGGGTGGGGCAACCCGCCGAGCGCGACCGAGGTCATGCGCGCCACCGGGGTCAAGTGGTTCACGATGGCCTTCATCCTCGCCCAGAACGGCTGCAACCCGGCCTGGGACAGCCAGCGGCCCCTGCTCGGCGGCGTCGACCAGTCCACCATCCAGGCCATCCGCGCCGCGGCGGCGACGTCGTCCCGTCCATCGGCGGGTGGAGCGGGAACAAGCTCGGCCCGAACTGCGCCACCCCGGAAGCCCTGGCCGGGGCGTACCAGAAGGTCATCGACGCCTACGGCCTCAAGGCCATCGACGTCGACATCGAGAACACCGACGAGTTCGAGAACGCGGCCGTCCAGGACCGCGTCCTCACCGCGCTGAAGATCGTCAAGGCGAACAACCCCGGGCTGCGGACGATCCTCACCTTCCCGACGCTGATCAGCGGCCCCAACTCGTGGGGCAACCGCCTGATCGAGCGGGCGCACGCCCTCGGCGCGGACATCGACAACTTCACCATCATGCCGTTCAACTTCGGCGGCGGCGCCGACATGCACGCGGCCACCGTCAGCTCCACCGAGGGCCTGAAGAACAAGCTCAAGGCCGTGTTCGGCTGGTCGGACGCGGAGGCGTACGCGCACATCGGCATCTCCGGGATGAACGGCAGCAGCGACACCGGCGAGGTCACCTCGGCGCAGACCTGGACCCGCATCCGGGATTGGGCGAACGCCCACGACCTCGGCAGGCTCGCCTTCTGGTCGGTCAACCGCGACCGGCCCAACTGGGAGTTCACCGCCATCACCGCGGGCTTCACCGGATGATCCGACACTACGGCGAAAGGTGGAGTTCGTTTGACACGGACGGCCGACCGTGGTCCCCTGTACGTGGTTTCGAGAGTTCTTTGTTAGCGTGCCAGCGCTCGCAGGAATCTACGCGGGCGTCCGGCGTCCTCCGCCAGACAATCCCCCGCACGTAGCCCGGACGCTCAAACGAGCGCGCCGTAAACACGTAGTTGATGTGGAGTTGTCAGGACATGGCCCAGGGCACCGTCAAGTGGTTCAACGCGGAGAAGGGCTTCGGCTTCATCACCCCCGACGAGGGCGGCAGCGACGTCTTCGTGCACTACTCCGAGATCCAGGTCAACGGGTTCCGTACCCTGGAGGAGAACCAGCGCGTGCAGTTCGAGATCGGTCAGGGCACGAAGGGCCCGCAGGCCACCGGCGTGACGCTCGTCTGAGTCTTCAGCGCTAACCGGAGGGCACCCGCCACGCGGCGGGTGCCCTCCCGCGCGTTCAGGCCCGGGTCGCCCGGACCAGCACGACCCGTTCCGGGTACAGCGCCGGGGCCTGCAGGACGCCCGCCTCCAGGGCGCGGCCCGGGAGGCGCACGCCGTCCGGCGTCCACCAGGGCAGGGTGATGCCCCAGCGGAACGCCTCCCCGTCCGGTGTGTCGCCGGGCGGCTGCGGGCGCACGTGGTAGGTCGCGTCCGGGTCCAGGCCGGGGAGGCGCACCGGCCCCGGCGGGCGCAGGTCCGAGGTCGCCAGCGCGGCGATCGCGTAGAGGCCGTCCGACCGGTCGGCGGCGACGACGCCGTGCACCCGGTACGCCGGGTCCGGGTGGTCGGCGTGGACGGCGGCCCCGGTGTGCAGGAGCCCGCGCAGTCCCTTGTAGAGGGCGACCCACTCGGCCAGGCGCGCGCGGTCCTCCGGTGGCGCGGCGGTGAGGTCCCACTCGATGCCGAAGTGGCCGAACAGGGCCGTCGCCGCCCGGAAGTCGAGCGGGTGCGTGCGGCCGGTCGTGTGCGAGGTGCCGGAGCCCACGTGGGTGCCCATCAGCTCCAGCGGGATCAGCGCGTTCGTCCACCGCTGGATGGTCTGGCGCTCGAGCGCGTCGATGCAGTCGGACACCCACACCCGGTCGGTCCGGGCGAGGATGCCCAGGTCGACGCGCCCGCCGCCGGACGAGCACGACTCGATCTCGACGCCGGGGTGGCGGGCGCGGAGTTCGTCGAGCAGCCGGTAGACCGCGAGGGTCTGGCCGTGCGCGCCCGCGCGCCCCGTCGGCCGGTGGCCCGCCTCGACCAGGTCGCGGTTGTGGTCCCACTTGAGGTAGCCGATCGGGTGATCGGTGAGCAGCGCGTCGAGCCGGGCGAGGACGTGCGCGTAGGCGTCCGGGTTGGCCAGGTCCAGGACCTGCTGGTGCCGGGCGCGGCGGGGAGCCGGTCGCGGGCGGCCATGATCCAGTCCGGGTGGGCCCTGGCCAGGTCGGAGTCCTCGTTGACCATCTCCGGTTCGACCCAGATCCCGAACTCCATGCCGTGCCCGGTGACGTGCTCGACCAGGGGCGCGAGCCCGTCCGGCCAGGCGTCGGGGGAGACGTGCCAGTCCCCGAGGCCGCGCCGGTCGTCCCGCCGGGCGCCGAACCAGCCGTCGTCGAGCACGAACCGCTCCGCCCCGACCGCCGCGGCGGCGTCGGCGAGGGCCTTCAGGCGGGTGAGGTCGTGGTCGAAGTACACGGCCTCCCAGGTGTTGACCACGACCGGCCGGGGCTTGGCGGGGTGGCCCGGCCGGGCGCGCAGGTAGGCGTGGAAGCGGTCGGACACCCCGTCGACGCCGACGCCGTACGCGCCGTACAGCCAGGGGAGGCGTACGACTCGCCGGGCTGGAGGACGACCTCGCCCGGCGCGAGCAGCTCGCCCCCGCCGAGCAGCGAGATCGAGTGGAAGGTGCGCTCGGCGACCTCGCGGTGGTTGCCCGACCAGGCGACGTGCACCGCCCACACCTCGCCCGCGCGGTTCCCGAACCCGGCCGTGCCCGCCGCGAGCAGGTAGGCCGAGTCGAACCCGGTGCGCCCGGTCCGGTTCTCCCGGACGCGCAGCCCCGGGGTGAAGGGCGTCCGGACCGGTGCCCGCTCCCGCAGGTGCCTGCCGGTGAAGTCGAGCAGCTCGGTCGCGGAGGTCGGCACGGGCAGCAGCGGCGTCACCCCGTGCACGTCGTACGGCGAGTCCCCCTGGTTGGTCACCTCGGCCCGCACCTTGACCAGCCCCTGCGCCGTCAGCTCGACCGCGAGCCGGAGCCCGAGCCCGGCGACCGCGTCGATCGCCTCGACCGCCACCCGGTCGCCGTCGCGGGAGGCCGCCACGACCCGGAACTCCGGGGCGAAGTCCCGCCCGGCCCGGTGCCCGACCACGCCCGGCGTGCCCGTCCACCCCGCGGACTCCTCGGGCAGCACCGACACCTCCACCGCCCCGTCGACGGAGAAGCCCACCGGCTGCGGCGCGCACGCCAGGCGGAGGTCGGCGGGGAGGGTCGCCGAGATCGGCGCCCCAGTGCAGCACCCGGGGCAGCGTCCCGCCGGTGAGGTCGAGGACGAGCCCCACGCCCGCCGCGCGCAAGGACACGATGTCGTTCATCGGCTTCCCCACTTTCATCTCCGGGTTAACAAACTAGCGGAGGGTGGGGCGGCGGCGATGCGTCTAAGTGGACGACGCGCGGTCGATCACGCCGTCAGTACGATGCGTCAGCGGCGCCGACCCGGCACCGCACTGGGGGCAAGGCCGTTTCACCAGGCGCCGCGCGGCGGCGTCTGGTTCGGGCTGCCTGCGCGACGAGGAGACACTCATGCGCAAGATCCTGACGATCATCACACTGCTGGCGACGATGCTGGTCACGACCGCCACCGGGGCGGTCGCGGCGTACCGCGGCGACTACAACGGCGACGGCATCCGCATCCGGTCGGCGCCGAACGGGACCGCGTCCGTGCTGGGCCTGGGGTACCGGGGCCAGGGCGTGTGCACCACGCACTGGGTGTGGGGTCCGGTGGGTACTGGGCGTACCACCGGAACCTCACCACCGGCGTGACCGGCTACGCGCACCAGGACCTCGTCAGCCACTGGGGCGACTGCTGATCCTCAGTTCGCGTCGCCCGTCAGGGCGAACGAGCTGAGCTTGCGGGTCGCGGTGACCGCGCCGACGGCGCTGAACACCAGCGCCATCACCAGCGCGGTCACCGCGGTCATGGTCGACGCGATCAGCGGGGTGTCGCCGATCGCGTCGGCCAGGGCGGTGGCGTGCTGGCGGACGCTGAGCACGCGCGCACCGTCCACGAAGGACACCAGGAGGTTCTCCCACAGCACGATGTAGACCAGGCCGACCGCGACGGGGCGCTTGGTCATCACGCTCAGCGCCAGGAAGATCGCGCTGTACGCCAGCGAACCGACGGCCGCGCCGACCACCAGCCCGGCCGCGAGCGACGTCGACCCCGCGATCAGCGCGGAGACCGCGAGCGGGATCGCCGTGGCCGCGGTCGTCACCAGCCACGCGACGACCAGTTTGGACGCGATGATCTCGCTGCGCGGCAACGGTTTCGTGAGCAGGTGGGTGATCGTGCCGTCGTCGATCTCCAGGCCGAGGGCGCTGGAGCCGATGATGAGCGCGGTCAGCGGCAGTACCACGGCGAGGCCGAGGTTGCCGAACACCAGCGGGCCCCAGTCGGCGGGGTCGGCGTCCGGGCCCTCGAGGACGCCGAGGACGGTCAGGCCGATCAGCAGGACCGGCATGGGCAGGAGGAGCAGGACGCGCCTGCGGCCGAGGAGGGCGCGCGCGGTCAGCCGCATGATGGTGGGGTTCATGTGGTCACCAGGTAGGAGAAGACCTTCTCGAGGGATTCGTCGGACGGCAGCACCGCGGTGAGCCGGATGCCCCGGGCCCGCGCCAGTCCCGCCAGCGCGCGGGTGAACTCGCCGTAGTCGCTGGCGTGCACCTGAAGCCCCGCTCCGGTGATGCTGACGCCGGACACCGACACCTGCCCCATGAGAGCGGTCGCCAGCGCGCGGTCGTCGGAGGAGGAGATGGCGAACACGTGCGGGCGGTTGGTCATCAGCCGCCGGATGTGCCGGTAGTCGCCGGAGGCGGCGAGCCTGCCGGACACGATCACCTGCACCGTCCCGGAGAGCTGCTCGACCTCCTCCAGGATGTGCGAGCTGAACACGATGGTGCGGCCCGCGTCGGCCATGCCGTCCAGCAGCTCCATCATGTGCATGCGCTGCCGGGGGTCCATGCCGTTGAACGGCTCGTCCAGCAGCAGCACCGACGGCTCGTGCACCAGCGCCGCCGCGACCCGGCTGCGCTGGCGCATCCCCTTGGAGTAGGTGGAGATGCGGCGGTCCTGCGCGTCCTGCAGCTCGACGACGGCCAAGGCCGCGCGGGCCGCCGACGCCGGGTCGGGCAGCTTGTGCAGCTTCGCGCTCGCCAGGACGAACTCCCACGCGGTGAGGAACCCGGGGACGCTCTCCCGCTCGGTCACCAGGCCCAGGTCCCGGTACACCGCCGGGTTGCGCCACGCGGGCCTGCCGTCGACCAGCACCTCGCCCTGCGACGGCGCCATCAGGCCCGCCATCATGTGCAGCACCGTCGTCTTGCCCGCGCCGTTCGGCCCGAGCAGGCCGGTGAGGCCGGGCCGGATGGACAGCGTCACGTCGTTGACGGCGACGACGTTGCCGTACCAGCGGGACGCGCCCGCCAGTTCGATCGTGCTCACGACTTGACCCCCTTGTACCGCAGCACCGCGGCCACCGTGCCGAGTGCGGTCAGCGCGACCGCGGTGACGGCGAAGACCGGGCCGAGCGACCCGGTGCCGCCGATGAGGTCGATGTCCGACCCGAACAGCCAGACGTCCACGCCGTTGAGCAGGCTCGTCGGGTCGAGCAGCCCGGCGGCGGGACCCGCGCCGAGTGCCCTGAGGATCGCCGCGACCGGCGCGGTCAGCAGGAACACCGCGATGATCATGCCGGTGGCGAACACCCGGCGGCCGGACAGCGACGCGATCGGCAGGCCGAGCGCGGCCAGCAGCGCGGCGTGCACGGCCGCGGCGAGCAGCCCGACGAGCAGTCCGCCGAACTCCTCCAGCACCCCGCCGACGCCGTCCGCGGTGAACGCCGAACCCAGGAACATGATCAGCATCGGCGCCGCGAACAGCCCCCACGTCGCGGTCGCCAGCGCCGCGACCTTGGTCAGCGCGTAGCTCGACCGGCTCAGCGGGCGGGACAGGTAGAGCTGGAGCAGCTTCGTCCGCAGGTCGGTCGACACCAGCTCCGGCGCCACCACGGCGACGAACACCGTCGCGGCGTAGGTGAACGCCGACGCGATGCCGACGTGGTCGATGATCGGCGCGGGGAGCTGGCTGTTGATGATCACCAGGACGAGCGAGGCGATGCTCGCCAGGCCCACCAGGCCGATGGGCAGCACCTTCGCCCACGGGCTGCGGCCGAGGCCGTAGGCGCTGCGCAGGCTGTGCACGTACAGCGAGCGCGCCGAGTGGCCGGGGCCGAGCCGCGGCCCTTCGTAGCGCTGGTAGCCGATGTCGTGGATGACGCCGGTCTCAGGCACGGGTCACCTCCGCGGTGGGCAGGTCGCGGAACAGGTCGGCGACCTGGTGCCGCTGGCGTTCGAGGCGGTGCAGCCGCAAGTCGAGGTCGGCCACCGCGTCCCGGATGAGGTCGTACACCAGGCCGTCGTCGTCGCCGAGCCGGACGGTCAGCGCCCGGCCGCCGCGGCGCACGTCGAGCCCGGCGGCGCCGAGCGCGGCGGCCAGCCGGTCGGCGTCCTCGTCGACCTCGACCACGAGTTGGTCGTTGTGCTCGGTCATCGCCGACAGCGACGCCGACCGCAGCAGCCGCCCCGCGTCGATCGCGACCAGGGAGGTGCAGATCCGCTCGATCTCGCCGAGCAGGTGCGAGCACACCACCACCGAGATGCCGAACTCCGAGCCGATGCGGTGGATCAGGTCGAGCATCGCCCGCCTGCCCGCGGGGTCGAGCCCGTTGGTGGGCTCGTCGAGCAGGAGGAGTTCGGGGTCGTGCACGAGCGCCTGGGCGAGCTTCACCCGCTGCTTCATGCCGGTGGAGTAGCCGCCGATGCGCCGGTACCGCTCCTCGTAGAGCCCGACGTGCCGCAGCGTCTCCGACGCCCGCTCCCGCGCCGCGGGGCGGGCAGCCCGCTCACCCGCGCCATGTGCGTCACGAACTCCGCGGCCACCATGTCCGGCGGCAGGCAGTCGTGCTCGGGCATGTACCCGACCTTGGCCCGGACGGCGTCCCCGTCGGCGACGGGGTCCTTCCCGAACACCCGGATCCGCCCGCTGGTCGGCGTCAGCAGCCCGAGCGCGAGCTTGATCAGCGTCGACTTCCCCGCGCCGTTGACCCCGACGAGGCCGACGACACCGCCTTCGACGGTCAGGGTGAGGTCCGCCAACGCGGTCACCCCACCGCTGTAGCGCATCCCCAGCGCCGTGGTCTCGATGAGTGGCACACCGCGACCGTAGGCCCCGACCGCGTGATCCACATCGGGTCGATCCCCTGACTTCGCCCTTAGGGGTCGCGTCGAGCGCCTCCGCGATGGCGGTGATGACGGACTTCCAGTGGGTGCGCTGCCGTTCGCGCTCGGCGGCGTCAGCGAGGCGCTCCTGGTGGACGACGAGGCGGGATCGGCCCGTGCCCGCTGGTGAGACGGTCAATTGGAGGGTGGTGTCGTGGTCCCAGTCGAGGGGCCGCCAGGTGACGCGGACGCGGTCGAGCGGGCGGAAGCCGCGGGTCTCGCCGCGGATCCCGGAGGCCGTCTCGTAAGGCGAACCGCGGTCCGGGAGGAGGGTGACGTCGTCGCCCAGCCAGAGGGCCATGCCCTCCGGGGAGGTGATGAAGTCCCACACCTCGGCGACCGGGTGGTCGACGGTCCTCGAGACGCCGATCTGCCAGCCCGCGTCCTTGGTCTTGCCGACGGTCACGGCGCCACCGCCGCGATCGCGGTGACCTCGACGAGCGCGCCGGGCACGGCCAGGCCCGCGACGCGGGCGACGGCGACCGGCGGGGCCGCGCCCGCCAGCTCCGCCGCCGCGACCGGGTACGCGGCGGCCAGGTCGGCGCCCTCGACCAGCAGGATCGTCAGGAGGACGACGTCGCCCAGCTCCGCGCCCGCGGCGGCGAGCGCGGTGCGGAGGTTGGCCATCACCTGGCGGGTCTGCGCGGCGACGTCGTCGCCGCCGACCAGCGCGCCGTCCCCGTCGACGGCGTTCTGGCCGCCGATGTAGACGGTCGACGCCCCGGCGGGGACGACCGCGACGTGGTGGAACGCGGGGGACCGGACCAGCCCGTCCGGGCGGAGCAGCGTGTTCATGCCGACCAGTATCACCGCCAACCCGGACAGGTGCTGTCAGGGTTTCCGGGGGATCATTCGGGTCATGAGCGCCACCAACCGCCGCCTGGAGACGCTGGCGCTGCTCCAGGCGCACCCGGGCATCCCGGCGGCCGACCTCGCGACGCGCCTCGGCGTCACCGAGCGCACCGCGCGCCGCGACGTCGCCCAACTGCGCGAACTCGGGTACCGCATCGACGGGGAAGCGGGCCGGAACGGCGGGTACCGGCTGGCGTCCGGGCACGCGATGCCGCCGCTGCTGCTCGACGCCGACGAGGTCGCCGCGGTCGCGCTCGGCCTGCGCACCGCGGTCGCCGTCGAAGGGCTCGACACCGCCGCGACCACCGCGCTGGCCAAGCTCACGCAGGTCGTGCCGTCGCGGTGGCAGGCCCGGCTCAGCGCGCTCGCCGACGTCCAGGCGCCCGCGGCCGGGCCCGGCCGCCGCACCGACCGGGACGTGCTCATCCCGGTCGCCCTGGCCTGCCGCGCGGGCGAGGCCGTCCGCATCCGGCACCGCCGCGCGGGCGCGCCCCATGCCGAGCCGGTCGACGTGCAGCCGCACCGGCTCGTCACCCTGCGCCGCGCCTGGTACCTCGTCGCCAACCCCGCGGGAGCCAGGACTGGCGGGTCTACGCCCTCGACCGCGTCGAGCACGTCCAGCCCCTCGGCGCCCGGTTCCGCGCGCCCGACCCGCCCGCCGACGCCGCCGCGTTCGTCGCGGACTTCCTCGCCCACGGGCCGTCCCGGCACCGCGTCCGGGTGCGCGTCCACACCTCCGCGGACCTCGTCCGGGAACTCGTCGACCCGAGCGTCGCCACCGTGGTGGGTGACGACGACGGGTGCGAACTCCACTTCGGCGCGGACGACCTCGACTGGGCCGCCCGCTGGCTCGCCTACCTCGACCTCGACGTCGACGTCCTCGAGCCGCCCGCGCTCACCGACCGGCTGCGGGCCCTCGGCCGGTGGCTGCTCGACCGGTACTGATCGGTTCGCCCGCCGCCGAACCGGGTAGATGCGGGGTATGACGACAGGCCGAGTGGCGGTCTTCGCGCCATCACCCCAGCTCACCGTGACGGTCGAGCAGGTGCGCGACGCGCCGGACATCCACGTCCACGCCGGGGGCCAGGGCGTGTGGCAGTCCCGGATGATCGAGTCCCTGGGCGCGGAGGTCGTGCTGTGCGCGGCGCTGGGCGGCGAGACCGGGCAGGTGCTGCGGCACCTGATCGGCGTCGACCTCAAGGTCCGCGAGGTCGCCGCCCGCAACGGCGGCTACGTCCACGACCGCCGCGACGGCGAGCGGGAGCCGCTGGTCGTGATGCCCGCCGACCCGCTGAGCAGGCACGAGCTGGACGACCTCTACGAGATGACGCTGGTCGAGGGCCTCAGCGCGGGCGTCGCGGTGCTCAGCGGCCCCGGCGCGGACGACGAGCCCATCCCCGACGACGTCTACGAGCGGCTGACCCGCGACCTCGGCGGCAACGGCTGCCGCGTCGTCGTGGACCTGTCCGGCGGCAGGCTGACCGCCGCGCTCAAGGGCGGCCCGCACGTGGTGAAGATCAGCCACACCGAACTGATCTCCGACGGGTACGCCCGCTCCGACGACCTCGCCGATCTCGTCGACGGGTGCGAGGAGATCGCCAAGTGCGGGGCGGACGCGGTCGTGGTCTCGCGCGCCGACGAGGAGGCGCTCGCCCGCATCGACGGCGAGCTGTTCCTGGTCGAGGTGCCGAGCCTGTCCCCGGTGGACACCCGGGGCGGCGGCGACTCGATGACCGCGGCCTCGCGGTCGGCCTCGCCCAGGGCGCGTCGCTGCAGGACTGCCTGCGCCTCGGCGCGGCGGCGGGGGCGCTCAACATCACCCGGCACGGCCTGGGCTCCGGCGGCGGGGACGCCGTTCGGGAGCTGGTCTCGCACGTGCGGCTCAAGCCCCTGGAACAGCGCCCGGGTCGATGAGGACGAGGTCGACGGTCCACTGGCCCTCGCAGTCGGCGCGGCGCACCAGCGCCTGGCCCGCCGCGTAGGCGCCGGAGGTGAAGAAGACCTCCGCCTCGAACCCCTCGTTGTCCATGCCCGCGGGCCGGTAGCCCGCCGCGGTGACCGCGTCCTGCACCAGCACGGTGACCTCGTCGATCGGCTTCGCCGTGACCGCCTGGACGGTGAGGTGGCCGTCCGAGCGCTGGACGTGGGTGACCGTCCCGACCCGCTCCAGCGACAAGCCCGCGGGCAGGAGCGCGACCTCCGCCGCGGGCGCGGGTTCCGGCTCGGGGCACGTGCCCGCCGCCGAGCAGCCGACCGGCAGGACCGCCGCGACCGCCATCCCGAGCACGACCGGGACGGCCCGGTGGCGGTGTACGACCATGGCGCCACTCTAGGTCACCGGAACAGCCCAATGATCGGATGATCGATGTCCGTTTTCGGGTGCTACCGTGACCCCCGCCACGGCGCCGCACCCTGCCGCTACCGCCGTAGTGCGAGCACGTGGCGGAGCGGGCGCGAGGGCGCCCCGGGACCCGGGAGGTACGTGGCCATGAGCCGGAAGAGATTCGTCCCGATCTTAGGCGCGGCGGCGCTGACGGCGCTCCTCGGCGCCAGCGCCGTCACCGAGCCCGATCGGACCACGGCCGCGGGGACCGTCGCGGCGGACCCGCTCGGCGCCGAGGAGTGGATGTACGCGCAGCGGGCCAACGCCGACGGGTCGATCCCGGACGCCGCGGTCACCGAGGCGATCGCGCAGTCGACCCAGATGGGGAGGCCGCGCTCACCTCGCCGAGCACCGACCAGGTCTGGGCCCCGCTCGGCCCGAGCAACATCGGCGGCCGCATCCGCGACATCGCCGCCGACCCCACCACCAAGGACGTCGCCTACATCGCCACCGGCACCGGCGGCCTCTGGCGCACCGACAACGGCGGCGCGTCCTTCACCACCGCGTGGGAAGACCAGTACCCGCAGTCGATGGGCGCGGTCGCGGTCGACTCGCGCGGCGTCGTCTGGGCGGGCACCGGCGAGCCCGACCACGGCGGCGGCTCCTCGTACTACGGCAAGGGCGTCTACAAGTCGACCGACCGCGGCGAGACCTGGACCAACATGGGCCTCGCCGACGGCGACACGATCGGCCAGATCGTCATCGACCCGCGCGACGACGACCGCGTGTTCGTGGCCGTCATGGGCGCGCTGCACGACACCGCCCCCACCCGCGGCCTGTTCCTCACCGAGGACGGCGGCGCGAGCTGGAAGCGCGTGATCGTCCCCGACAGCGCCTCCACCGGCGCCATCGACGTGACCATCAACAAGTCCAACCCGGACATCATGCTGGCCACGACCTGGGACAAGATCCGCGACGAGAAGTCCCGCATCTACGGGAAGAACTCGTTCCTCTACCGCTCCACCGACGGCGGCCGCACCTGGGCCAACATCCACCAGCCGCCGCTGCCGCAGAGCGCGGACGTGGTGGGCCAGCCGGTCACCGCGACCTACGTCGGCCGCATGGGCGTCGATTTCAGCGACAGCGACCCGAACCGCGCGTACCTGATCTCCAGCACCGCGGGCGGCAACTTCAACGGCTTCTTCACCAGCGCCGACGCGGGCGCCACCTGGACCCCGGTCGGCGCGACCTCCGGCGGCCCGCTCCAGACGATCAGCGGCGGCTTCGCCTGGTGGTTCGGCCGCGTCTACGTCGACCCGGCCGACCCGCAGCACGTGTTCGTCGCGGGCGTCAGCCTCGCCGAGAGCCGCGACGGCGGCCTCACCTGGACGCTGTCGGTCACCCCGCACGCCGACCAGCACGGCCTCGAGTGGGACCCCTTCACCCCGGGCAAGGTGTTCCTCGGCAACGACGGCGGCTTCTACTGGTCGACCGAGAACGGCGCGGCCCGCGGCCTGTGGGCCAAGACCCCGCACCTGCCGGTCACCCAGTTCTACGCGATGGACGTCTCCGTCCAGGACGGCAAGCGCGTCAACGCGGGCTCCCAGGACAACGGCTCGCTGAAGTCGTGGGCGGCGGACAACACCGTCACCGGCGACTGGTTCAACTTCGTCGGCGGCGACGGCATGATGAACCGGATCGACCCGACCAACGACCGCAAGTACTACGGCTGCTTCCAGAACGGCGGCTGCCGCGGCTTCGTCGACGGCGCGCAGTTCGTCATGACCATCCCGGGCCTGCGCAAGAATTGGGTCGCCCCGCTGGAGTTCAGCGCCGACCCGCGGATCATGTTCGGCGCGGGCGAGTACGTCAGCCGGATCAACACCGACCCGGGCCAGCGCACCTGGCAGAAGATCAGCCCGGACCTGACCGAGGGCACCGAGCCCCGCGCCCCGGCTTCGGCACCGTCACCGCGCTCGGCACCACGCCCGCCGACCCGAACCTGGTCTACGCGGGCACCGACAGCGGCCTGGTGTGGGTCAGCCGCAACGCGATGGCCGCGCCGGACCAGGTCACCTGGGAGAAGATCACCAGCCCGGTGTTCCCCGGCCGCTGGGTCACCCGCATCACCGTCGACCCGCAGAACCCGCGGATCGCGTGGGCGAGCTTCTCCGGCTGGCGCTCCGGCGACCCGTACCCGCACCTGGTGATGACCACCGACGGCGGCCGCACCTGGGCCGACATCGCGGGCAAGCGGATCCCGCAGGCGCCGATCAACGACGTGATCCGGCACCCGGCGAAGCCGAGCTGGCTGTTCATCGCCACCGACGTGGGCGTGTTCCGCACCACCAACCTGGGCAAGACCTGGGTCAAGGTGGGCGCGAACCTGCCGCTGGTCCCGATCAACGACATCGACCTGCCCGCGGGCAGCGAGACGCTCTACGCCGCGACCTACGGCCGCAGCATCTGGACGACCTCGCTCGCCGACGCCTCCTGAGGCCGGCCTGAGCGGGCAGCGCGCACAGCCACCCCGACGGACCACCCCCTGGTGGACCGTCGGGGTGGTCGCGTTGTCCGCGCTGTTCCTCGCCCCGCTCGTGGTGATGGTGCTGGGCTCGCTGCAGCGCCCGCTCCAGCCGCCGCCCGACGGGCTCGACCTGTGGCCGGACCCGGCGGTCTGGTCGAACTACGCGGTCGTGCCGCGGTTCCTGCCGCTGGCCCGGCTGTTCGCCAACTCCCTGCTGCTGGTCGCGGTGGCCGTGCCGGTCACCGTGGTCGTCACCTCGATGGCCGGGCTCGCGGTCGTCACCGCCCGCGGCCGGGCCCGCCGCCTGCTGGTCGGCGTGTCGGTGCTGATGCTGCTCGTGCCCGCCGCCGCCCTGTGGGTGCCGAGGGTGGTGCTGCTGCGCGGCATCGGCCTCGCCGACACCCCGCTCACCGTGGCGCTGCTCGCGCTCGCGGGCACCACCCCGTTCTACGTGCTGCTGTTCGCGCTGGCGTACTCGCGCATCCCGTCGTCGCTGCTGGAGGCCGCGGCGCTGGAGGGGATGAGCCCGTACGCGGTGTGGCGGCGGATCGCGTTGCCGCTCGGCCGCCCCGCCGCCGTGGCCGTCGCGGCGCTGGCGGGCCTGCACTACTGGTCGACCTTCATGGACCCGCTGACCCTGGTGTCGTCGCCGGAGAACTGGCCGGTGGCGCTGGGGCTGCGCGGGCTCAGCGAGGTCGAGGCGGCGCTGTACCCCGTCTACCTGGCCGCGGCGGTCGTCGTGACGGCGCCCGCGCTGGTCGCGTTCGCGATCGGCCAGCGGTCCTTCTTCACCGCTCTGGAGCGCGCATGAACCGCAAGCTGGCCGCACTGCCCCTCGTGGGGCTCCTCGTCGTGAGCGGGTGCTCCGACGGCGGGGCGCCGGACGCGGGGGCACGACCGCGCGGATCACGGTGCAGGTCAAGGCGGAGCCCGAGGAGGCGGCGGTGTACCGCAGCCTCGTCGAGGGGTACCGGGCGCGGGCGGCGGCGAGGTCGACCTGGTCACCGTCGGCCGGAAGGACCACCTCACCCGCCTGTCGACGGCGTTCGCGTCCGGCGACGCCCCGGACGTCTTCCTGATCAACTACCGCGAGTACGCCCCGTTCGCGCAGCGCGGCGCCACCGACCCGGTCGGGCCGATGCTGGAGCGCGAGGGCGTCGACCTGACCGCGTACTACGAGCAGCCGCTGCGCGCGTTCACCTACGACGGCGCGCTGCACTGCATGCCGCAGAACATCTCCTCGCTCGTCGTGTACTGGAACCGCGGCCTGTTCGAGAAGTCCGGGGTGGACGCGCCCAAGCCCGGGTGGACGTGGGACCAGTTCGTCGCCACCGCGCGGGAGCTGACCCGCGACGGCGTGAAGGGCGTGGGCATCGACTCCTCGATCACCCGCATGGCGCCGTTCATCTGGAGCAACGGCGGCACGATCGTCGACAGCGACACCGCGCCCACCCGCACCACCCTGCACGAGCCCGCCGCGCGCGGCGCGCTGCAGAAGGTCGTCGACCTCATCGGGACCGGCGCGACGCCGACCAAGGACCAGCTCGCCGCGCAAGGGCTGCCCGAGCAGTTCATGACCGGCAAGGTCGCGATGTTCCTCAGCTCGCGCGTGGAGGTCCCCGCGCTCCGCGAGCAGCGCGGGCTGGACTTCGACGTCGCCGGGCTGCCGGTGATGGGCTCGCCCGCGTCGGTGCTGCACTCCGACGCGTACTGCGTCGCGAACACGTCGCCGAACAAGGCCGCGGCGGCGAAGTTCATCGCGTACGCCATCGGTCAGCAGGGGCAGACGATCACCGCGCTCGGCGGGCGCACCGTGCCGTCGCTGCGGTCGGTCGCGGACTCCCCGGCGTTCCTCAGCCCGACCCGCGCGCCCGCGTCGTCCAAGGTGTTCCTCGACGCGATCCCGCAGCTGCGGCACACGCCGGTGACGCCGTCGTGGCCGGAGGTCGAGGACGTCATCGGCACCCAGCTCCAGCGGGTGTTCGAGGACGGCGTGCCGCTGGACGAGGCGCTGGCCGAGATTCGGAGCCAAGCCGATCCGCTGCTGGCCAAGCCGTGAGCCTGCGCGTCGAGGCCGCGGGCAAGACCTTCCGCTCCCGGCGCGGGGCGCGGGTCGTGGCGCTCGACGGCGTGGACCTGGAGGCGAAGGACGGCGAGCTGCTCGTGGTCGTCGGCCCGTCGGGCTCGGGCAAGTCGACGCTGCTGCGCGCGATCGCGGGCCTCGAGCCGCTGGACACCGGGCGGGTGGTGATCGGGGACCGGGACGTGACGGCTCTGCCCGCCGCCCGGCGGGACGTCGCCATGGTGTTCCAGGACGCCGCGCTGTTCCCGCACCTGAGCGTGGCGGCGAACATCGGCATCGGGGAGCGCGCCCGCGGCGTGCGGGAGGTCGACGACCGCGTGCGGTCGGTGGCCGCCGTGCTGGGCGTCGACCACCTCCTGGCACGCATGCCCGCCGAGTTGAGCGGCGGGGAGCGGCAGCGCGTCGCCTTGGCCCGCATGCTCATCCGCGTCCCCGCGGTGTGCCTGCTGGACGAGCCGCTCAGCTCGGTCGACGCCGAGTCGCGGGCGCGGCTGCGCGCCGAGATCCGGTCCGTGCACCGGTCGCTGGGCGTGCCGATGGTCCACGTGACCCACGACCAGGTCGAGGCGATGGCGATGGGGGACCGGGTCGCGGTGATGTCCGCGGCCGCGTCGTCCAGTGCGACGCGCCCGCCGCGCTCTACGCCCGGCCCGCGACCACGGCTGTCGCGCGGATCGTCGGGCCGCTGCCGATGAACCTCCTGCCCGCCGTGGACGGCGTCGTCGTCGGCGTGCGGCCCGAACGGGTCCGGTTGGGCGGCGGCCGGACCGGGACCGCGGTGTCGGTGGAACAGGCGGGGGAGGAGGGCCTGGTCCGCGTGCTGCTGCCCGATCTCGGGGAGGTCCTGGCCCGCGTGCCGTGGCCGGACGCGCCGCGGCCCGGTGACGAGGTCGCGGTCGGCTGGCGGACCGAGGACGAGCACCGCTTCGACGCCGAGACGGGCGACCGCCGGTGACCCGGCAGCCGCTCGCCATCCCCTACCTGGTCGGGTCGGCGCTGCTCGTGCTCGTCCCGCTCGGCATGGCGGGCGCGCTGGCCTTCACCGAGTACTTCGGGTTCCGGGCGCCCGGGTTCACCGGGACCGACAACCTCGAGCGGCTGGCCGGGGACGCGGCCTTCTGGGACGCGGTCGGCGTCAGCGCCGTCGTCGCCGCCATCGTCGTGCCGCTGCGGCTGGTCCTCGCGGTCGGCGCGGCGCTGCTCCTCGCTCGGCGGCGCGGCGCGCGGACCGCGGTCGGGCGCGCCGCCGCGTACCTGCCGTCCGCGGTGCCCGACGCCGCGTGGGCGCTGCTGTGGCTGTGGCTCCTCAACCCGCTCTACGGCCCGCTCCCCGCGCTGCTGAAGGCGTTCGGCCTGCCCGAGCCGGGGTTCCTCACCACGCCGTGGGGAGCGCGCGTCGGGCTGGCGCTGGTGATGGCGTTCCAAGTGGGGGAGGCGTTCACCGTCGCCCTCGCCGCGCGCATGGCCGTCCCGGCGCGGCTGCACGAGGCGATCGAGGTCGAGGGCGGTTCGCCCTGGTTCGCGATGACCCGCGTGACGCTGCCGCTCATGGCGCCCGTCGTGCTCGTGCTCGCGGTGCGCGACGTCGTCGTCGTGGTGCAGAACGCGTTCGTGCCCGCGCTGCTGGTCACCGGGGTGGTCCGGCCAACGCCACGCTCACCGCGCCGCTGCTCATCTACCGGCGCGCGTTCGAGTACGGCGAACTCGGCTACGCCAGCACCCTGTCCGTCGCGCTGCTCGTCCTGACCGGCATTGCGGCGGCATTTCCCCTGTGGCTCGCCGCGCGACTGGCCGCTCGGAACCGGGCCTGAGCAGGCAATCCCGTCCACAGTAGGCAGTTTCCTCCTCGTGGCGGTCCGCTGACGGACCGTTACGGCTCGCACTGGCGCCGCGATGCACGTGGGCGACCCCTACGAGGAGGACTCATGAGACAGCGGACCCGGTTCGCCGGGTGGAGCGTGGGAAGACGCATGGGCGGCGCGGCGGCGGCCGTGCTGGTGGCGGCCGGGCTGGTGACCGCGTCGGCCGGGCAGGCGGCGGCCGAGGGCGAGACCACCGACCTGGTGTTCCTGGTGGACGGTTCGGGCAGCATCAGCGCCGCCGACTGGCAGATCCAGAAGGACGGCCTGTCCGCGGCACTGCAGGACGCCGCGGCGTTCCCGAGGGACGGATCGATCGCGGTCGGCGTCGTGCAGTGGTCGTGGATCAGCTCGGCGCAGCGGACCCGGGTCGAGGTGCCGCTGACCGTGCTGGACGACCAGGCCGACGTCACCGGCGTCGTCGGGCAGATCCAGGCGATGTCGCAGCTCGGCAGCCTCACCAACCCCGGTGACGGCATCCGGCGCGGCACCGACCTGCTGCTCGCCGACGGCGAGGACCCCGCCGAGTGGGTGCTGTGCATGTCCACCGACGGCGTCACCAACAGCGGCGAATCCCTCTCCTCCGCGCTCGGGCACGCCACCGCGAGCGGGGTCGACAAGTACACCGTCGTCGGGATCGAGGACCCGCCCGCGGCGACCGGCGCGGTGCTGCGCGGGCACTACTCGCCGCACGTCTTCGGCGGCGGCTCGGTGACCATCGCGCGCAACGCCCTGGAGTTCGCGAACATCGTGATCGGCGGCTGCCTCGGCGACCCGGTCGAGCTGCGCGCGCTCGAGGTCAACCAGGCCGTCCAGGACTGGCACAACTCGCAGCCGCTGATCACCGCCAAGCCGACCGCCGTGCGGGCCTTCGTCCAGGTCCCGGCGGGCGCCCCGGACCAGCGCGTCGTCGGGCGCCTGTTCGGCAGGCGCGGCGGCGCCGACCTGCCCGGCAGCCCGCTGCTGGCGATCAACTCCGGCGGCGCCGTGCTGGCGGGCCAGGACATCGCGGCCCGGCGCGGCACCCTCACCGACAGCCTGAACTTCACCCTGCCCGCGAGCTGGCGCAGCGGCACCGTGTCGCTGGAGTTCGAGGCCGCGGGCGCGCCCGTCACCTGCCAGGAGCCGAACGGGCCCGGCGGCGACCCGCAGAACGACTGCGTCGCCACGGTGACCTTCCAGGACGAGGTGACGCCCGAGACGGTGTTCGTCGGCGTCCGCTACACCAGCGGCGGAAACCCCGTCCAGCCGACCACGACCGAGCTGTTCGAGCAGATGTTCCGGTTCCGGTCGATCCTGCCCATCGCGGCCATCGACTACCGCATGGACACCATGGGCAACTACGCGTCGGCGCCGAGCTTGGAGACGGTGAACCAGGACCTCGCGGTCAAGCGGTTCCTCGACATCTTCCTGTGCGTCTTCGGCTGCACCGACCCGACCACCGGCGCGTCCCGCTACTACGGCGTGCTCAGCGGCAACGGCGGCGGCCTCGCCAACGACATCCCCGGGACCGTCTCCTCCGGGTTCCTCTCCGGCACCGGCGCGCGCGGTTCGACCGGCTACGCCCGCAACCGCGGGCCGCACGAGCTGGCGCACAACCTGGGCCGCCACCACGCCGTCGACCCCTCATTGCCGCCCAACGGCGCCGGTCTGCTCGTCGGCCGGTGCGGCGAGGTCGCCGACAGCTCCGCACCCGGCCACACCCCGTTCGAGACCGTCGGGGGCAACGTCCGGCCCGTACTGGGGCCGCTCAGCTCCGGCGCGGACAACGAGGTCTGGGGTCTGGACAACCGGATGCTGCTGTCCAACACCGACCTCGCCGTGGTCGACCCGCGGGTCACCTTCGAGCTGATGAGCTACTGCGGCGGCGGCGCGCAGGGCCGGTGGATCTCCGCGTTCACCTACCAGGGCGTGCGCGGCGCGTTCCCGAGCGCCGCGGCGGCGTCGGCGGCGGACGCGGGCGACTTCGTCCTCGTCAACGGCTCCGTCGACCTCGCGGCGGGCACCGCGAGCCTGGCGCCCGCCCTGGAGCTGACCGGCTTCGCCCCGCCGTCCGCGGGCGGCGACTACCGCGTCCAACTCCTCGACGCGACCGGCGCCGAGCTGGCCGGGGCCGACTTCACCCCGGAGGTGGCGGACGCCGACGCGCCCGCGCCGAACACCCCGACCGGCCCGCCGGTCGGCCTGTTCACCGTGCCCGTGGCCAAGCCGCGGGCGACGTCGCCTCGATCGCGGTGCTGCGCGACGGCGTCCGCATCGGGTCGCGCGACGCGTCGGCGAACGCCCCGACCGTGTCCGTGGTCAGCCCGGCCGAGGGCGCCACCCTCGACGGCCCCACCGCGACGCTGACGTGGAGCGGCGGCGACGCCGACGGCGACGCGCTGCGGTACACCGTGCTCTACAGCGCCGACGACGGCACCACGTGGGACACGCTGACGGTCAACACCGACGGCACCTCGCTGACCGTGCCGCGGTCGGACCTGGTCGCCTCGACAACCGCCCGCGTCCGCGTGATCGCCACCGACGGCGTGCGCACGGCCAGCGCGATGTCCGGCCGGTTCACCGTCGGGAACAACGCCCCCGCGGTCATCATCGACACCCCGGCGGCGGGCGCGCTGTTCTCCTCGGTGCAGAACGTCGACTTCACCGGGGCCGGGTTCGACGCCGAGGACGGCGCGCTCGACGGCGCCGCCCTCAGGTGGACGTCCGATGTGGACGGCCTGCTCGGCACCGGCTCGGAGCTGACCGTGAACGCCGCGGACCTGACCGAGGGCACGCACCTGGTGACCCTCACCGCGACCGACCGCGCGGGCGCCACCGCGACGGCGACCGTGCGCATCCGCATCGCGCGCGTCGCCCCGCCGCCCGTGCTCCAGGTGCGGGTCGAGGTCAAGCCGGGCAGCGACCCCGCCCCGGTGACCCCGGGCTCGCCGGGCTCGCTGCCGGTCGCGGTCATCACCGAGGACGGCTTCGACGCGACCACCGTCGACCCGCTGTCGGTGTGCTTCGGCGCCGCCGACGACCCGGCGGGCAGCGGTGACTGCACCGAGCAGCACGGCGAGGGCCACCCCGAGGACGTCGACGGCGACGGCGACCTCGACCTGGTGCTGCACTTCGAGACGCGCCAGACGGGCATCCGCCCCGGCGACGAGGAAGCGTGCCTCACCAGCCGCACCACCGACGGCCGCGACATCGCGGGCTGCGACGCGATCCGCACCGGCTGACCGCCGCTCCCCGGGGCGCGCCCGCCGCGCCCCGGGGAGGGCCACAATCGGGGCCATGTGGCCACGGATCAACGGCATGCGCTCGATCGAGTTCGGCACCCCGGGCGAGATGCGCGGCAGGCTGAACGCCCTCGTCATGGCAGGCGCCAAGCGGGCGACCACCGGTCTGCTCGACGAGTACCGGACCGAGGCCGAGGGCCTGGAGTACACGGGGGAGCGGCTGGCCGTGCTCGACGACGACCGCCTGCCGGTCGCGACCATCGAGGTGACCGCGGCGGAGTTGACCACGTTCGGCGCGGTCACCTGGGAGCACGCCGCCGCCGAGGGCGAGGGCGACGAGTCCCTCGACGAGTGGCGGGAAGGGCACCTGCGCTACTGGGCCGAGGAGGGCGTCGCGGTCGACGACGGCACCCCGGTCGTCTGCATCGCCTTCCGGCTGGTCGACTAGCTCCCCGCCTGGACGCCGCCCTCGCCGAACGAGACGGTCAGGCCGGGGGCGGGCAGCTCCGCCGCGGCGCACCCGACGACCGAGTACGGCGGACCCGGCTCGTGGTCGGGGAAGGTGTCGGCGAGGCAGACGAGGTACCGGCCGGGCGCGTCCGGGAGCGCGAACCGGCCGTCCGCGCCGATCGGGACGACCGCGGCGCCCAGTCCCCGGGCATCCGCGTCGGACACCGCGAACGACGCGTGCGCCAGGTCCCCAGCGCCCGCGAGTGACACCAGAGCCGCTGCTTTGTCGGCGGGGACGACGAGCACCGACCCGGACTCCACGGGAGAGTCGGGAAGACCGCCGACGTCACTGCGGCTGATCACGCGCCCCGATCCGGTCACCGCGGTCGCCTCCGGTGTCGTCGTCGGCGCGGGCGGCGGCGGGCTCGCCGGGGCGACCGCGCACGACACGCCCGCGGCCGCCGCCAGGACGGCGGCCACGAGCGTTCGCGTCAACAAGGGATCTCCTGGCGGGTCAGGCGCAGTACGCCCGGATGAAGATCGTCTCCGAGCGGCTCAGCGACGCGATGCGGACGCTGACGGTCGTCGGACCCGAGTAGTGCTTGTTCCCGTGGTCGACCGCCACCACGTCGCAGCCGGGCTGGTCGGCGACGGTGATCTGGTGGGTGCCGACCTCGACCGCCTCGACGTGCGCCTCGTGGAACACGTTGAGCTGCGGTGCCCAGTACGACCACTTGGTGTTGCCCGCGCCGGTGGTGTCGGTCCAGTGGACCTTCATCCCGTCGAGGGCCTCGGGCTGGCCGATCCGGTAGAAGATCGTGTCGATCTCCACGATGGGCCGGTCGCCCACCTTGAAGTTGTCGGTCTTGCTGTGCGCGGGGACGAACCCGTGCCGGTTCCCGCCGACCTGGCCGCAGTCCACGACCGCGAGGCCGTTGGCGACGCCGAACTCCGCGCAGCCCGCGAGGAAGTCCTCGACGGTGGTGACCCAGACCTTGTAGACGCCGCCGTTGTTCGGGGTGTCGAGGTACGGGAACAGCTGCACGGTGGTCGCGCCGTGGTCGACGTCGACGCCGGTGACGTGCTCGCACGCGGTGTCGACCACGCCCGAGATCACCCCGCCGGACACCGTGAACTGGCGGCACGCCGCCACGTCGGTCGACAGCAGGACCTTCCCGCTGGGGTCGGTCACCTGGAACACGTAGGTGCCGTCGTCCAGCCCCGCCGCGCCGCGGGCGCGCCGGGCCCCGGCCCGCCGTCGAGGTAGACGTCCTGCTTGGTGGGGAAGTGGTTGAAGTTGACCTCGCTGCCGTCCGGCAGCGTGGTGAAGATGGCGCCGGATGGCGCGTGGGCGGCTGCGGTGCCTACCTGGAAGGTCAGCGCCGTGGCAGCTACCGCGAGGGTCAGTCCGGCCCGTGTCAAGGACCTCATCGGCTGCTCCGTGGTGTGTGCGTGATCCCCGACCAAGCGAGGTTACGCTCCGTGGAGTCTGCCGAACGGCCTTAACCGTTACGGCATCACTCTCTGTTCCCCATAACTTCCCCGTCGTGAAAGCCGGTCGGGGTTGTGATCGCCCGATCGCCCGGTCCTGTTACTCCAGACGTCCGATCAACGACGGCAGGTAGCAAAACATCCTGGCCTTTATCGACCCCCCACAGCAAGAATTCGGCATTCGACCCCATCTGGACGAAGGGATGCCCGTGGGAGCGACCCTGCTCGGGCCACTGGCCCGCCTGACGGCCGTCACCGCCGCGATGCTCGTGGCGGGCTCGCTGACGGCCCAAGCGCAGACCGGCGCTGACAAGTACGAGACCAGCCCCAACGTCAGGCTGGTCGCCACCGTGCCGCACGCGGCGCCGCTGACGCAGAACGGCGGCGCGGCAGCGACCTGGCGTTCTTCGGCGACTACGCCATCGGCGGCAACTACGCGGGCTTCACGATCTACGACATCAAGCACCCGCACAAGCCGAAGATGGTCAGCCAGGTGCTCTGCCCCGGCTCGCAGGGCGACGTCACCGTGCACGGCGACCTGCTGTTCTACTCCGTCGACTCGCGCCGCAGCGACGACAGCTGCGCGTCGGTGGCCCAGAACGACGGCACCAAGCCGTACTGGGAGGGCATCCGGATCTTCGACATCAGCGACAAGACCAACCCCCGCTACATCAAGTCGATCGACACCATGTGCGGGTCGCACACCCACACGCTGGTGCCGGACAAGGCGGGCAAGGACGTCTACCTCTACATCTCGTCGTACGGCCCGGCCCCGGAGATCGCCCGGTGCCAGCCCCCGCACGACAAGATCTCGGTCGTGAAGGTGCCGCTGGCCGACCCGACGTCGGCGGCGGTGGTCTCCACCCCGCTCGTCTTCCCCGACGGCGGCAACCCCGGCACCCCGACGGTCCGCCAGACCAGCGGCTGCCACGACATCACCGCCTTCCCGGCGAAGGACATCGCCGCGGGCGCGTGCATGGGCGACGGCGTCATCTTCGACATCAGCGACCGCGCCAACCCGAAGGTCCTCACCTCCGTCCAGGACAACGTGAACTTCGCGTTCTGGCACTCGGCGACCTTCAACAACGACGCCACCAAGGTCGTCTTCACCGACGAGCTCGGCGGCGGCGGCGCGGCCACCTGCAAGCCGGACATCGCCGACACCCGCGGCGCGGACGGCATCTACGACCTGACCGGCTCCGGCGCCTCGACCGCGCTGCAGTTCAAGTCGTACTTCAAGATCCCGCGCGACGACACCGAGATCTGCGTGGCGCACAACGGCTCGCTGATCCCGGTCAAGGGCCGCGACATCATGGTGCAGTCCTGGTACAAGGGCGGCGTGTCCATCTGGGACTTCACCGACTCGGCCAACCCGCGCGAGCTGGGCTACTTCAACCCGCTCCCGGAGCGCGTCGGCCCGTCCGGCACGTGGTCGGCGTACTGGTACAACGGCTACATCTACTCCATGGACGGCCAGCAGGGCCTCGACGTCCTGCGGATCGACGACCCGGTGACCGACCCGGCCAAGGCGGTCCACCAGGACGTGTTCAACGCCCAGACCCAGTACGCGCTGGGCACCGGCCAGAACTGATCCACGCCCCGCCCGGGTGCTGATCGGGCGGGTCGTCCACCGGACGGGTGGGCGGGCGTTCGCGCCCGCCCACCCGTTCGCGTTTCCCGGGTCGCCGTCCGGCCCGCTCCGGGGCACACTTCGACGCCGGTGTCACATTTCCCGGCGCGGCGGTGCTGTACGGGTATGGAACTGGTTCAGCGCGGGCGCCCGGCGCCCGCGGCCGTCCTGGAGGCCCCCGGGGTCGGGCGGGAGAAGGGGAGGCCCGTGGCCGGCAGCGGGGGCGTGCGCGCCGACCTCGGCGACGTGTTCCGCCGGGAGTACCAGCGGGTGGTCGGCGTCGCCGCCCGCGTGCTGGGGTCGGTGGACCAGGCCGAGGACGTCGCGCAGGAGGTCTTCCTGTCGTTCGGCCGCTGCGCCGTCCCCGCCGCCGAGGCGCGCGGGTGGCTCTCGGTCGCCGCGGCCACACGGCGCTGAACCTGATCCGGTCCGGGCGGCGGCGCGCGTCGCGGAGGGGCCGCGCTGGCGGCCGAACCCGCGGTCGTGTCCGACGTCGCCGACGCGGTGGTGGCCCGCGAGGAGCGCGGGCGCGTCCGCGCCGCGCTGGCCCGGCTGCCCCGCAGGCAGGCCGTGGCGCTGGTGCTGCGGCACAGCGGCCTGAGCTACGCCGAGGTGGCCGCCGCTCTCGACTTGTCCCCCGGCAGCGTCGGCACCACGGTGCGGCGCGCCGAATCCGCATTGCGCGAGGAGTTGAACCGTCATGCGTCATCCGGGTGAGGGCGTGCTGCGCAGGCTCGTCGACGAGCCCGCGGGCGTCGCCGACGCCGACCGCCTGCACGTCGCGGACTGCCCGCGCTGCCTCGGCGAGTTGGCCGCCGTCCGCGAGGACGCCGACCGCGTCGGCGCGGCGTTGTCCGTCGAGGCCGACGTCGACGTGGAGGCCGCGTGGCAGCGGCTCGCGTCGACCGCGGGCAGGCCGAGCGCGGTCGCCGCGCCGCGGCGGAGCCGGTCGCTGCTGCGCCGCCCGCTCGTCGCCGCGGTCGCCGCCGCGGCCGTGCTGGCCGGGGCGGGCACCGCGGCGGCCAACAACTGGCTGGAGATCTTCCGCACCGAGAAGGTCGCGCCGGTCAGCTTCAGCACCGCCGACGTCATGGCGCTGCCCGACCTGAGCGCCTACGGCGTGGTCGAGGTGACCCGCGACGGCGACATCCACGAGGTGGCCGACGCGGCGGCGGCGCGGGCGGAGACCGGGATCGATGTCCCGGTGCTCGGCGAACGGCCCGCGGGGTGGTCGGGGAGCCGATGCACCAGGTGATGAGCAAGATCACCGCCACCTTCACGTTCTCCGCCGAACGGGCCGCGGCGGCGGCGGGCGCCCGCTTCCGCCCGCGCCGCCGGGTGTCGACGGCAGCCAGGCGCAGCTGGTGGTCGGGCCGGGCGTGGCCGCGGTGTGGGCGCAGTCCGGCGTGCCGTCGCTGGTCGTCGGCCGCGCGGTCGCCCCGAAGGCGTACTCGACCGGCGTGCCGTTCGAGGTGCTGCGCGACTACCTGCTCTCGGTCCCGGGCCTGCCCGCCGACGTCGCCGCCCAGCTCCGCACGTTCACCGCGGACGGCGCCACGCTGCCGCTGCCGGTGCCGGGCGACTACTTCCGGACCTCGACCGCTGAGGTCCACGGCGTGCCCGCCACCGTGCTGGCCGCCAAGGACGGCACCATGGCGGCCGTGCTGTGGGTCGAGGACGGGGTCGTGACCGCCGTGGCGGGCGCGTTCGACGACGACGAGGTGCTGGCGATCGCGGAAGGGCTGCGCTGACGATGGCGGGTGGGGACGACGTCGCGGTCCGCGCGGCGGCCCGGCTGGTGTCCGAGCTGCCGCCCGCTCCGGCGGTGTGGTGCTCCGGGCTGCGCAAGCGGTACCGGCGCAGGCACGCGGTCCACGACGTCTCCCTGGTCGTCGGGCGCGGCGAGGTGGTCGGCCTGCTCGGGCCCAACGGCGCGGGCAAGACCACGGTGATCAAGATGCTGCTGGGCCTGGTCCAGCCGGACGCGGGCGAGGCGATGCTGCTCGGGCGGCCGTCGCACGACCCGGCCGCCCGCGCCCGCGTCGGGTACCTGCCCGAGCTGTTCCGGTACCAGCCGTGGCTGAGCGCGGCGGAGGTCCTGGCCCTGCACGTGCGCCTCGCCGGGGTCGCGGTGCCCGAGGGCGAGCAGCGCGACAACCTGGCCCTGGTCGGCCTGGCCGAGCGCGCCGGGGACCGGGTGGGCGGGTTCTCCAAGGGCATGCAGCAGCGCCTCGGCCTGGCCGTGGCGCTGGTGGCCCGCCCGGAGCTGGTGATCCTGGACGAGCCGACGAGCGCGCTGGACCCGCTGGGGCGGGCCGACGTCCGCGACATCGTGCTGTCGCTGAAGGAGCGCGGCGTCGCGGTCCTGCTCAACTCCCACCTGATCGGCGAGGTCGAGCGCGTCTGCGACCGGGTCGTCATCCTCGACCGCGGCCGCGTCGCCGAGTCGGGCACGCTCGCCGAGCTGCTCGGGCGGCGCGAGCTGAAGCTCCGCCTGACCGGCCTGACGCCGGGCGCGGAGGCGCGCCTGTCCGCCACCGGCCCGGTGGAGCGCGAGGGCGAGTGGTTCACCGTCGCCCTCCCCGATGACGACGACGACTCGACCGTCCCCGACCTGGTGCGCGACCTGGCGGCGGCGGGGTGCGGGTGCACGCGGTGGAGCCCGCGCGGATCACCTTGGAGGAGCGGTTGCTGGGCATCCTGCGGGCCGAGAGCGGGGTCGAGTGGTGATGGCGCTGCGGACCGTCCTGACCATCGCGGGGCTCACCCTGCGCGAGGCCGCGCGCAGGCGCGTGCTGTGGGCGATCGCCGGGCTCACCGTCGCGCTGCTCGTGCTGAGCGCGTGGGGCTTCTCCCGGCTGGTCGCCGAGGGGAGCTGGGCGAGCTGACCAGCGGGCAGGCCCGGCTGGTGGCGTCGCAGCTGCTCAACCTGGTGATGTTCGGGTTCAGCCTGATCGCGGCGCTGGGCACGGCGTTCCTCACCGGGCCGACGCTGGCCGGGGAGACCGAGTCGGGGATCGCGCTCGCGATGCTGGCCCGGCCGGTCCGGCGGTCGGCGCTGCTGCTCGGCAAGTGGCTCGGGCTGGTCGTGTTCGGCACCGCGTACGTCGTCATCGGCGGGGTGGCGCAGTGCCTCGTCGTCCTGTGGACGGTGGACTACTGGCCGCCGCAGCCGGTGGTGGCGTTCGCGCTGCTGGCCGCGCAGACGACGGTGCTGCTCACGCTGGGGCTGCTGCTGTCGACGGTGATCTCGCCGATGGCGTCGGGGGTCGTCGCCGTCGGCCTGTTCGGCGCGACCTGGATCGCCGGTGTGGTCGGCGGTATCGGGGAGGCGTTGGGCAACGAGGGCGTCGGCCGGATCGGCACGATCTCGCGGATGCTCCTGCCGACCGACGGGCTGTGGCGCGGGGCGATGCACGGCTTCCAGGACGGGACGGCGATCGCGGAGGTCGGCGTCGAGTTCGACGGGTTCCCGTTCCTCAGCCAGGCGCCGCTCACGACGGCGTACCTGCTGTGGGCGGCGGTGTGGGTCGCGATGATCTGGGGGCTCGCCGCGATTTCCTTCTCGCGCAAGGACTTGTGACGAATCGTTTTCCCGCCATTAGCGCGGCGTGCATTGCGGTGGTCAAGAGCGGCTGGTAGCAGGTCGGAAGTGAGGTGGCGTCCGCCTCCGCAACTGCTCCGTTCGGCCGCAGATCTGTCGATCTTTCTGTGCGAGTCTCCTGACAAAACACAGTCGGGGAAGGACTACTCGTGCAGAAATCGCGCATGGGGCGGTGGCTCGCGCTCGTCACCGGGGCGGTGGCGGTGGCGGTCGCCTTGCAGGCCCCCACGGTCACCGCGGCGACACCGCTGACCGTCGCCCAGGCCATCAGCCAGCAGGGCACGACGGCGACGGTCCGCGGGTACGTCGTCGGCCAGCCGACCGCCACCAACACCGTCGTCACGTCGTCGTTCCCGTCGGACTACGCCATCGCGCTCGCCGACTCGCCGAGCGAGACCAGCACGTCCCGGATGCTGTACATCCAGGTGACCTCCGGCTTCCGCGCCCAGTACGGCCTGCGCTCCAACCCCGGCCTCATGGGCGACCGCCTCGACGTGACCGGCACCCTCGCCGCGTACTTCTCCCACCCCGGCCTCACCTCGCCGACCGCGATCACCCCCGCGACGTCGACGACGACCACCACCGCCCCGCCGACGACCACCACCACGCCGGGCGGCGACTACGACTCGACGTACTACCGCACCGCGATCGGCCTCACCGGCCCCGCGCTGGAAGCGGCCCTGCACGACATCATCGACGGCAACACCCGCCTGACCTACACCCAGGTCTGGGAAGCCCTGAAGGTCACCGACGAGGACCCGGCCAACCCCAACAACGTCATCCTCCTCTACACCGGCCGCTCCCAATCCAAAACCTCCAACGGCGGCGGCGCTGACGACTGGAACCGCGAACACGTCTGGGCCAAGTCCCACGGCGACTTCGGCACGGTGACCGGCCCCGGCACCGACGTCCACCACCTCCGCCCGACCGACGTCACGGTCAACAGCACCCGCGGCAACAAGGACTTCGACAACGGCGGCACCCAGGTCGCCGAAGCCCCCGGCAACTACACCGACGCCGACTCCTGGGAACCCCGCAACGCCGTCAAGGGCGACGTCGCCCGCATGATCTTCTACATGGCCGTCCGCTACGAAGGCGGCGACGGCTTCGCCGACCTGGAGATGAACGACTCGGTCAACAACGGCACCGCCCCGTACCACGGCCGCAAGTCCGTCCTCCTCGCCTGGAACGCCCAAGACCCGCCGGACGCCTTCGAGCGCCGCCGCAACCAGGTCATCTACGACCGCTTCCAGCACAACCGCAACCCGTTCATCGACCACCCGGAGTGGGCGGCGGCGATCTGGGGCTGAGCCCCCGCTTTCCCGGGCCTGCGCGGTCGTCCCGCGCAGGCCCGCGGTCGTTCAGCCGAAGATCAGGGCGGTGACCTTCGCCGTGGGGGCGCTGGTGTTGCCTGCGGCGTCCCGGGATTGGGCGGTCACCGAGTGGAGGCCGCGGAGGCCGGTGGTCGCGGTGGACCACGTGGCGCAGGCGGGCGCGCAGGTGGCTTCGCGGGTGGTTCGGCGGCCGGTGAAGAGGTCGGTGAAGGTCAGCGTCACGGCTGTGACCGCGTGGTTGTCGGCCGCTGTGCCGGTGATCGGCTTGCCGCCCAGCAGGAGGAACGGGACGGCGTTCAGGGCTGCGGTTGGGGGAGTGGTGTCCGCTGGGGGAGTGGTGGTCGGTTGAGTCGTTGTCGTCGGCAGGGTGGTTGTGCTGGCGGAAGTGGTGCTGGTGGGGTGCGTCGTGGTGGTGCTGGGTGGGGCGGTGGTCGTAGTGGGAGGCGTGGTTGTGGTGGTGGGCGGAGTGGTTGTGCTGGTGAGTGTTGTGGTGCTGGTCGGTGGCGTCGTCGTGCTGGAAGGGGTCGTGCTGGGTGGGGTCGTGGTGGTGGGCGTTGTCGTGCTGGTCGGTGGGGTGGTGCTGGTGTGGGGCGGCGTGGTGGTGGTCGGGGGTGGGATGTCCTCGAACAGGGTGTCGGCGAAGGTCAGGGAGTCCGACAGTGAGGCGGTGAGGCTGCCGGTGTGGTCGGCGGGGTAGGTCTTGTACGTGACCGGTTGGGCGTTGTTCCGCAGGTCTCGTACCCACTGCTCGGTCAGCGCTTGGGGCACGGTTTGGTCTTGGGTGCCTTGGGCTACCAGCAGGGGGCGGGTGTAGCCGGTGACCGGGACGTCGAAGACTGAGCCCCAGGCTTGCTTGAAGGGGTCGCCCAGGTCCTTCGTGAACATCGTCGCGAGGTCCACTGTGGCCATTCGGTCGTTCATCTCGGCCAGGCAGAGGTTTTCGGCGTCGGCTACGACTTCCTTGCCCAGGGGCGTCAGGAAGGAGTCGAGGTCGAAGTCCGGGCGGGCGGTGCGCAGGCCCGCGAGGATGTACGCGATCAGGACCTTCGTGCCCTGCGACACCAGCGTCGGCGGGAAGGTCGGGCCGATCAGGGAGATGAAGCCGGCCAGGTTGGTCGGGACACCGACCGCGACGGCGCCGCGGTAGTCGAGTTCGGGGGCGTAGCGGGGCGCCAGGTGGGCGGTGTGGGCGGCGGCGTGGCCGCCTTGGGACATGCCGACCGTCATCCAGTGGCGGGACAACTCCGGTGTGGTCGCGCGGGCGGCTCGGACGATGTCGATGACGCCGTGGGCTTGGGACTTGCCGTCGAGGTACGGGTGGCCGCCGGGGCTGCCCAGGCCGACGTAGTCGGTCGCGGTGACGGCGTAGCCCGCGTCCAGCCAGGCCGACAGGTACGGGTCGAGGCGGCCGGGTGGGCTCGCGGACGGGGCGCAGGCGTCGCCGAGGCCGCGGGTGCCGTGCGCCCAGGAGGCGATCGGCCAGCCGCCCGCCGGGGTGGCGCCCCGGGGGAAGTACACCGCGCCGGTGACGGTGGCCGACGCGCCGCCGGGGCCGGTCGACGTGTACTCGACGGAGTAGCCCGAGGCGGCTGACGTCGGCAGGGAGGTGCCCGTCAGCGGGGCGGTCCGGATGACGTCCCCGGGGAGGCGGCCGACGCGGCGAGCGGCACCAGCAGCGCGGCGGTCAGCGGGAGGAGGGCGGCCAGGACGCGCCAGCGGGCACCAGTCACCCGCAGACCGTACGGATCGGCGTTTCCGCAGTTCAAGGGCCGCGCCAGAACTTGTCAGGCAGGTGCGAACGCGATTCGGCGGGATGCGCACCTGCGCCTACGATCAACCGAATGACGGACGGTCGCCACGCGCGATGGCAGGAGCACCGCGAGGCGCGCAGGGAGGAGTTCCTCGACGCCGCCCTGCGGGCCATCCGCGCGCGGGGTCCGGCCGTGTCGATGGAGGACATCGCGCGCGAGGCGGGGGTGTCCAAGCCCCGGTTCTACCGGTACTTCGCCGACCGGGACGAGCTGTTCGCCGCGGTGGCCGAGCGGTCGATGGTGACGCTGGCGCACCGGCTCGCCCCGGCGCTGGCCGCGGCGGCGCCGAGCCGGGAGGTCGTGCGCGGCGCGGTCACCGCGTACGTCGACCTGGTCGACCAGGACCCGCTGGTCGCGCGGTTCATGATGAGCGGGGAGTTCGGGGCGGTCAGCGACCGCGGCCGCAAGCGGGTCGCGGCGCTGCTCGCCGAGGCCGCCAAGGCGTACCTGCGGACCGTCGGCGGGCGCGTCGAGGGGGCGGACACGTGGGCGCAGGCCACCGTCGCCGCCGTCGGCGCGGCGACGAGCCACTGGTTGGAGGCGCGGCCGTTCGACAAGCGCAGGCTGGTCGACCACCTGACGGCGTACCTGTGGGGCGGCATGGTCGCGTTGCTGGAAGACGAGGGCGTCCAAGGGCTTACCTAGTACCGGCCGTACCTGTTACCGTGGGTACGGTCCGAGACGCCTCGCGCGAGGAGCACGCGATGAGCCACCCCGAGCCCGTTCCGCCCCGCGACGTCCGGGTCCGCCGCATCCGGTTCGCCTACCCGCGGGGTCGCTCGACCGGCACTACGTGGCGGGCGACCTGGCGATGAGCCACATCGTCGCGGTCCTGTCCGCGATGTTCCCCGAGGGCGAGGACTTCTTCGTCCGCTCGGTCCGCGCCCAGGCCGACAAGGTCACCGACCCGGAGCTGAAGAAGCAGGTCGCGGGCTTCATCGGCCAGGAGGTGACGCACGGCCGCGAGCACCGCGCCCTCAACGACCGCCTCCAGGAGATGGGCTACCCGACCCGCCGCGTCGACCGCCACACCCGCCGCGCCCTGCGCGACGCCGAGCGCAGGCTCAACCCGTTGACCTGCCTCGCCATGACCGCCGCCCTGGAGCACTACACGGCGGCCTTGGCCGAGACCCTGCTGACCGACGAACGCGCCCAAGCCCTCCTCGGCACGTCCGAGGTCCGCGAGATGCTCCTCTGGCACGCTCTGGAGGAAGCCGAGCACAAGTCCGTCGCCTTCGACGTCTACCGCGCGGCGGGCGGCACGGAGCGCCGTCGCATTTGGACGATGCGCTACGTCACCTTCGGCTTCTTGTTCTGGTCGATCCTGCACTCGGTGCTGTCGCTGCTCGCCGACCGGGCCGCGTACAACCCGCGCAGGCTGTTCCGCAGCCTCGCCGCGCTGCGCCACTCCCCGTTCCTGTCGGCCGAGGTGGTCAAGCGCATCCGCGCGTACAACAAGCCCGGCTTCCACCCGGACGAGTGGGACAACACCGTCCTGTTGCGACGCTGGTCCGCCGAGCTGTTCGGCGAGGGCGGCAGGCTGGCCGACCACGTGCGCTGACGGGCGCCCCGCTCCCGGGTGAGCGGGACGCCCGCAGGGGTTCAGCAGCCGGTGACCTTGACGTCGTCCTGGCCCTCGACGCGGCGGCCGTCGAGCGTGCGCGCCATCAGCGTCGCGGTGGTGCTGCCGCAGGTGAGCGCGGTGCGGGCGGTGTCGAAGTGGCACACCAGGTCGAGCAGGCCGTCCCCGTTGACGTCCTCGCCGACGGTGGCGCAGCGGACCAGGCTGGCCTCCGTGCCGGTGGCGCCGAACGTCGGCGACAGCCGGTCGATCTGGGCGACCGCGTCCAGTTCGGCGGTCGACAGGATCGCGACCGGGACGATGCCCTCCTTGCCGATGTTCACCGCGCTGGGGTAGCTGCGCGGCTTCACGTCGATCGGCTGCCAGGTGATGGACCTGGTGTCGTTGGCGCGGTTGACGTCCTCCGGGTGCGGCTCGTCCGCCGCGATCGTCGCCGTGGTGGCGAAGGTGCGGCGGCGCGGCGGGTCGCAGGTGAGCTGCCAGGTCGCGGTGAACGTCGCCGTGGTCCCGGCGGCGAGCACGTGCGACCGCTGCTGCGGCGCGCCCGGGACGACCGAGCAGTCCGCGGGCGCGGTGAAGCCGACCGTGGTGAGCGTTCGCACGTCGGTCGCCGGTCCCGCGTTGGCGATGGTGACCGTGCTGACGCAGGTGACGTCCCGGGTGCGGTGCTCGCGCTCGTCGCAGGTGATGCGGAGGTCGGTGACGGCGAGGTCGACCGGCTCGAATACCTCGACGCGGTCATCCGCCGCGCCGTTGCCGTTCCCGGGGTCGGGGTCGATCACGTGCAGGTGGTCGAGCCGGACCTGCGCGGTGGTGCGGAAGTCGTGGTAGCTGCGGTCGCCGCAGACGACGTCCCACGTCGTGCTGACCTGCACCTGGTCGGTCACCGAGACCTCGTGCGCGGTGGCGCCCGTGGGCGTCAGCACGCAGTCGGCCGGGCCGGTGAGGGCGAGGTCGACGTCCGCCGATGCGGGCGCGTGGTCGCCGTGGTTGGTGATGAGCGCCGTCGTGGTGCAGGTGAAGCGGTCGTCCACATAGGTCCGCGCGGCGCAGTCGAGCCGGGTGCCGGTCACCGCGACGTCGGACTCGTCGATCACCGCGATCGTGGCGCCGGTGACCCGGTGGTTGCTCGCCTGGTCCGGGTCCGTGACGCCCGGTGTGGTGACGGTCAGCGCGTTGGCGAATTCCAGCGGGTGGAAGCTCGGTTCGGTGCAGGTGACGCCGACGTCGAAGACGACCTCGACGGGCCGGTTCAGCAGCAGCCGCCGCGTGACGGCCTGCTCGGCGGGCCGGAACGCGCAGTCGGCCGGGCCGGACGCGGTGATCCGGTCGACGACGTCGACCACCGGCGCGGGCCCGCGGTTCTCGAGGACGGCGCGCACGCGCAGCGCGGTCTCGGCGTCGGCGGGCACCTCCGTCGGCGGGTCCACGACGCTGAACGACACCTTGACCGCGTCGGCCCTGGTCTCGACGTTGCCGAAGTCCAGCCCGGCGAAGTGGGGCGCGCCGATGCCGGGTCCGACGCGGAGGGTGTGGCGGTGGGGGCTGGTGGTCCTGGCCCAGTCCGCCCGGTCCTCCTCGGTGACGGCGTAGTCGCCGGGGTAGTGGCCGTCGAGGCGGAACTCGTAGTAGCCGTCGGCGTTGGTGACCGCGGTCGCGACACCGCCGAGCGCCTGCCCCGCGTCGGAGCGGTCGCGGTGCAGGGTCATCGTCCACCCCGCGAGCCCGGGCTCGCCCGCGTCGCGGACCCCGTCGCGGTCGTGGTCGTGGAACTTGTGCCCGCTGATCACCGGCACCGGGCTCGCCGCACCGCCCGCGGAGAAGTTCCCACACGCCAACGCGATGAACCCGGATCCGAACGCGAGGCTGCGCAGCCGGATCGGGTCGCCGTGGTCGTCGTCGCTGAACGCGTTGACGATGGGCCGGTAGTGCACCTGGCTGGGCGCGCAGGTCGGGCCGGGGTGTTGGAATTGCACCCCGACCACTCCTGGGTGCTGCCGGGGTTGACGACGTAGTCGGTTTCCGGTGCGTACCAGAGGAAGTTGGGGCTGAAGCCGTATTGCTGGTAGTAGCCCTGGTGCTGGAGGAGGGCGCCGCGGTCGAGTTGGGCGCCGACCCCGAGGTCGATGATGTACGTGTCCCTGCCGCAGCTCGAACCGACCATGTCGGCCCCGTTGCGCCAGCACGGCACGGTCGCCGCCGCGGGACTCGCCATCACCACCACCGAGGCCGCCGCGGTCGCGATGACCGCGGCGACCACCACCTGTCTTCGTCCGGATCTCATGGGTGCTCCTGTCGGGAGTCGGGTTTCGTGTGCTGGTGATCGGCCCACTACGCCGACCGTTACCCGATTCGTCCGGACGGGTGCACCCCGTCATTTGTCTACTGTGGATTCACTTTCAGAAGCCCAGAGCGGTGAACAACACCAGGAAGAACGTCGTGCCCGCGAGGAGCGCGTGGGTGAGGGCGATCGGGCGTTTGCCGGAGAGCAGTTCCAGCGTGGCGCGCAAACGCGGTTGGCGGCCCTCGGGGTTGCGGTGGCGCCACCCGCCGGTGCCGATGCGGTCGCCCAGGTCGTTGTTGAGGAACAGGACGCCGAACGCGACCCAGGCCAGGGCGGTGGGGCGGTCGGTGGACAGGTAGGTGATCCACACGGCCAGGCCGGTCAGGGCGGTGGCGAGGTGGAACCACATGAGGCGGGTGGGTGTGCGGCGGCGGACCAGCCAGCGCACCAGCAGGTACAGGCCGACGCCTGCGCTGGTGACCCACGTTGCGAGGGCGACCACGGCTATCACGGACGAGACGGTACTACGTTCGTAGTGCGGTGTCACTACGTTTATAGTGACGCTGTGGCATCCAACCGCGAACGCGCCCTCAAGGCGGCCGTCGAGCTGCTCGGGACCGGCGGGCTGCGCGCCCTGACGCACGCCCGGGTCGACGACCGCGCCGGGCTGCCGAAGGGGTCGACCTCCAACCACTTCCGCACGCGCGCAGCCCTCCTCGACGGGGCGGTGGCCTGGATGTTGGAGCAGGAGCGGCCGGAGGTGGGGCGCACCCTGGACCCCGCGACGCCCGAGGAGCTGCTCGACGACCTGTGCGGGCTGTTCGCGTTCATGACGGGCCCCAACCGGGTCGTCACGACCGCGCGGATGGTGCTGTGGCTGGAGGCCGGCCACAACCTCTCGCTGCGCCGGGCGCTGATGAGCGGGCGGGCCGTGATGGAGGAGCTGGTCGTGCCCGTGCTCGCCCGGCTCGGCGCGTGCGACCCGGTGGCGGCGTGCGAGGCGTTCTCTGCCTGCTTCCAGGGGCTGTTCGTGCAGTGGATCGCCCGCGGCGAGCAACTCGACCCGCGGCCCGCGTTCGAGGTCGTGCTCCGGGGGCGCTCAGCTGACCGGTTCGGCGGGCGCCTGCTGGGTATCCCCTGGTCGTGGGCACCACGTTGAGCTGGCCGGAGGTCGGTGCGGACGAACTCGCCGCGCTCGACCGGCTCCGCGGCGGCGGCCGGTGGACGGTCGGCGGCAAGCGCCTCACGCTCACGAACCTGGACAAGGTGCTGTTCCCCGGCACGCGCACCGAGCCGCTCGTCACCAAGCGGGACCTCATCCGCTACCACGCCGCGATGGCGCCGTACATGCTCCCGTACTTCGCGGGCAGGCCCGTCAACGCGCACCGCTACCCGGACGGCGTCGACAAGCCCGGCTTCTGGCACAAGGAAGTCCCAGACCACGCCCCCGACTGGCTGACGCGCTGGCACAACACCGAGGCCGACCCGGACGAGACGCAGTGCTACGCCGTGCTCGACAGCCCCGCCGCGCTGGCCTGGATGGCGAACTTCGGCGCCGTCGAGTTGCACCCGTGGACCTCGCGGCTGCCCGACGTGCACCAGCCGACCTGGGCGCTGGTCGACATCGACCCGGGGAGCGGACCCCGTTCGCCGACGTGGTCGAGCTGGCCCGCCTGTTCCGCACCGCGCTCGACCACCTCGGCGTGGTCGGGATGCCCAAGGTGACCGGGCAGCGCGGCATCCAGGTCTGGGTGCCCATCCGCGACGGCTACACCTTCACCGACACCCGCGCCTGGGTGCGGACGGTGTCGAAGGTCGTGGGCCGGACGCTGCCCGACCTGGTGAGCTGGGAGTGGTACCGCGACCGCCGCGGCGGCCTGGCCCGCCTCGACTACACGCAGAACGCCATCAACAAGACGCTGGTCGCGCCGTTCAGCGCGCGGCCGAGGCCGGGTGCGCCGGTGTCGGTCCCGATCACCTGGGACGAACTCGACGACCCCGGCCTGCGGCCGGACCGCTGGACGCTGCGCACCGCCGTCGACCGCGTCCGCCGGGTCGGCGACCCGCTGGCCCCGCTCGTCGGCATGCGGCAGGAACTGCCCGCCTTCTGATCAGGCGGGCCGGGTGACGTGCCGCTGCGACAGCGAACTCGGGGCGTCCACGTTGGCGCCGTCGTCCACCCCGACGCCGAGGCGTTCGACCAGCTCGCCGCCGAGCCACGCGGTCAGCCCGGAGAGCGCGAACCCGGTGAAGCTCAGCACCAGCGCCCACACCGACGGCTCCCACGCGCCCGCGTCCAGCCGCAGCAGCCAGCTCCCCGCGAACAGCACCAGGACCAGCGCGTTGCCCAGCCCGTGCACGGCGCCGACGCGCCGCGCGCGCGAGCCCGCGGGGTGGCACGCCAGTCGACGACCCCGAACAGCGACGCGACCACGCCGCCCACCACGCCCGCCGCGATCACGTACGCCGCGGTCACGGCGAACCCCGGCCGCTCGGTGACCAGGTGCAGGACGTCGAACACGACCGCGGTGGTCAGCAGGCCCAGCGGGAAGACGATCAGCATCGGGTGGATCGCGTGGCCGAAGGCCTTGGCCCGACTCTCCATTGCACCCTCCAGGTCCGAATCGAACTCCGTGCGACGGGGTAACCGGCCGAGCACACCCGGAAACCCGGCCACGGAGGAGCGATGACCGAACAGCGGTCCGAGCAGCAGGAATCCCTCGACGGGACCCCCACGCGGACGACCAGGCAGGACGACCTCGCGCCCCAGTTCACCGAACCCGGCGGCGGCCCCACCGACACCGAGCCCGACGAGGTCGCCGACGACGCGGGCGTGCACGGCGCGATCGGCCCCGAGCACGCCGCGGTCCGCGTCGAGGAGGGCGAGGAGGGCAGCGGCCGCACGGGCGACGCCACCTCGGGCTACCTCGACCCCGAATAGGGGGTTTCCAGTTCGCGCGCTCGGGGAGCGATCGGGTGCCCGCGTTGCTACGTTCGGCCGGTGGCGGGAAATGATCACGCTGGTCTGACCACCAACCACCTGACCGCTGGGCACGTCCACGGGCCCGTGGTCCTGGCGGACAGCGTGGGCACGATCAACCACACCACCGTGCGGGCAGCCGAACCCGAGCCGCCCCCGACCACTACGCGGATGTGTTCGCCGCGCTCGCGCAGGTCCGGTTCACCCCCGCCGCTGGCTGACGGGCAAGCTCGACGACTTCTTCGAGCGAGCGGACCGCGGTTACTTCTTCATCGACGGCAAGGCGGGCGTCGGCAAGACGACGTTCGCCGCGTGGGCAGCGCAGGACCAGGACTGGCCGCGCCACTTCACCGGGGGCGACCCCGGCGCAGGCTGGCGGCCAGCGCCCGCCGCAGCCTCGCCGACCAGCTCGAGGAGCGCTTCGGCCCGCTGCCCGGATCGGCGGCCACCCCGGCGGCGTTCGCCGAACTGCTGGTCGCCGCCGGGAACGCCGCCGCCCAGCGCGACGACCTGGTGGTGCTCGTCATCGACGGGCTCGACCAGGCCGAACCCGTCCGCGGGTGCATGCCGCTCGGGCTGCCGTTCACGCTGCCGCGCAACGTCTACGTCATCGCCACCCTCCGCGCGGGCACCGAGGTGTTCGGGCCGCTGGACCGCACCGCCGGAGCGACCATCGACCCGACCACCGCCGCCGAGGACCTGCGCGAGCACGCCGCCGCCGTGCCGCTCGACCCCGAGCTGCGCGAGCGCATCGTCCGGCACTGCGCGGGCGACTTCCTGCTGCTGCGCTACCTCCTCGCGCGCCCACCCGGCCCCGGCGAGCCGATGCCGGACGGGGTCTGGTCGTTCTACAGCGGCTGGTTGCGCGAGCTGGCGGAGGACGACCCGGCGGGCGCGTTCGCCGTGCCCGTCCTCAGCACCCTGGCCTGCGTGCACGAGCCCATCGGGCTGGACGTCCTGTGCGCACTGTCCGGTGTGGACGACGTGCGCGCCGTCAAGCGGCTCGTCCTGACCAGCCTGCAGCACCTCGTCCTCGTGATCGGCAAGGGCATGGACGTGCGGCTGTCGATCTGGCACGACACCGTCCGCGACTACTTCACCGGCCAGGCCCCGCAGGACTTCCACAGCGGCGACCACTACCAGTACCGCGTCCTCGCCGAGGCCGCCGAGACCGCCGCCGCGCGCGTCATCGACCGCTACCGGGCCGCGCCGCCCGACCTCGACGGCGGGTACGGCGCCCGCAACCTCGTCGCCCACCTCGACGCCGCGGGCCGCCACGACGACCTGCACGCCCTCCTGACCGCCGAGGTGGTCGACGAGACCGGGCGGCCGGTCAACGCCTGGTTCCGCGCCCGCGCGGGCTCACCCGACGGCTACCGCGCCGACCTCGCGATCGCCCGCCGCGCCGCCGAGCGGGCCGTCGACGCCGACCGCGCCGAACGCCGCCAGGCCCGCATCGGCCTCGAACTGCGCTACGCCCTCATGGACGCCAGCGTCGAGGCGGTCTCGGCGATGGGCTCCGCCCCGCTCGCGCCCGGCTTCGTGCGCGGGCTCGTGGCCCGCGGGATGTGGTCACCCTCCCAGGCGTTGCGCCAGGTCAGCGCGGTCGACGACGACGCGCGCACCGTGGCGCTGGTGACCGCCGTGCTCGACGGCGCGGACCACCTGACCGCCGAGGAAGCCGCGATGGCGTGGGACAGGGTGTTCCCGCCCCGCGCCCACGGCGGCTTCCGGCTCGCGGCGCGGCTGCTGCCGATGCTCACCGCCGATGTCCGGGACCGCATCTGCGGCGAACTGCACCGCCTGGCGAGCGCCGAGGGGCGGTCCTCCCCGCGCAACTGCTCGGCGCCATGGCCGGGTGCCAGGACGCCGACGCGCTGCTCGACGCCGTCTGGGCCGTGGGCGACAAGGAGTGGTCCACCGCGGGCGCGGTCGAGAACCTGGTCCCGCACCTCTCCCGAGCGGGCATCGCTCGCGCGCATCCGCTCATCACGGGCCGCTCGCCCCGCCGGAACGGGTGGCCCGCCGCGCAGCGGGCGCTGGCGCTGCGGCACGCCGGGGACCGGACGAACCCGGACTGGCTCGCCGACCACGTGGCCGCCGAACTCGCCGCGCTGGCGAGCGACGGGACGGGCCTCGTGGTCGACGACGAACCGCCGCTTCTGCCGCTGCTCGCCGCGCTCGACCCGGTCCGCCGGGACCGCGCCCTCACCCGGGTCCTCGACCGCGTCGCCGAGCACCCGCCCTGGGGCATCGCGCTGCGGTTCGCCCACATCGGCCGGTACCTCACCGGACCAGCGCTCGACCGGGCGCTGCGCACGGCGCGGCGCATCCCCGCCCGGGACGCCCCCGGCGCGCGGGCGCTGGCCCTGGCCGCGCTGCTGCCCGCACTGGACGCGGGCGAGCGCGCCGCCGTCGTCAAGGAGGTGCTCAACGCCCCGGACGACCGCGATGCCCACAAGCGGGGCACGACCCTCACCCTCGCCGCCGAGCACGCGGCGGGCCGGGAGGCGGCGGTCGAGCGCGCCATCCGCGGCCTGCCCCCGGCCGACCGGCCCGTGCCGCTCGCCGCGCTGGCCCGCCACCACCGGCCCCAGCTGCGCACCGAGGCGCTCGACCTGGTCGCGGACCTGGACGAGCCCCACCGCGCCGCCACGCTCGTCGCCATCGCCCCGCACCTCGACCGGCACACCCGCGGGCACGCGCTCGCCCTCGCCGAGGACACCGAGAACGCCCTCCACCGCGGCCAGGCGCTCGACGCCATCGCTAGCACCGCGACCGAGGAAGACCTCGCCCACGCCCTGCGCGCAGCGCGGACCGTCGCCGACCGGCGGGGCCAGGCCCGGGCGCTGGCCGCGCTCGCCCACCACGCCGCGTCGGCCGACGTCCCGCACCTGCGCGCGGGTGTCGAGGCGCGCGTCCCGGTGGACAGCGACCCCGTCGTCCTGCTCGCCTCCGTGCTCCCGCCCGACGAGCGCACCGCCCTGCTGCGCCGCGTCGCCGACGCGCTGCCGGTGCGCGAGCCGCTGTTCGACCGCGGCTACCTCGACCGCCTCGCCGCCGTCCGCCGCGTGCTCACCGGGAAGGAGACCCTGGCGCGCCTGGTCGACGCGACGCGCTGGCGGCCGCGGCCCGGCTGGGAGGGCCTGGACGTCTGGACCGTCCTGGACCCCGCGCCCGAACTGGTCGCCGCCGCGCGCAAGGCGGTGCGCAAGCGCCTGCGGGGCGCCCACGAGTTCGCGCAGTGGACCGCCATGCTCGCCCCGCACCTCGCGGTGTCCGAACTGGACGCCCACCTGGCCGACACCGCCCACCTGCCCGACGTGGTCCGGCACCTCCCGCTGGCCGCGCTCGCCCGCAGGCTCGACCCGGCCCGCCGCGACCGCGCGATCCGGGAATCGCTCGCCATCATGTGCGCCGAGGACCGGCCGCACCCCCGGGCCCGGCGAGCGTCCCCGTCGGGCTCGACCCGCACTCCGTCGCCCTGCTCATCGACGCCGCCCCCGACCCCGCACCCGTCCTCGACGCCGTGCTCCCGCGCATCCACACCACCCGGGACGCATGGCGCCTCTTCGCACTCGTGCTGCCCCGGCTGTCCGATGTGGACCGCGATCGGGTCGAGCGCGCCGCCGCGGAGCACCTCGCCACCCGCCTGCCCGACCCCCGGAACCACCGGGCCGCCATCGCCCAGCACACCGGCGCCACCTTCCACCGCGCCCTGCTCGACGCCCACCGCGACGCCCGCGACGACGTCAAGGCGGACGCCCGCGCCGCCGTGCTCGCCGCGACCCGCGCCGCCGACTGGACCGGGGTCCGCGACCTGCTCGCGGGCCTCGCCCGCCCCGGCCTGCTCACCGCCCTCGCCGCCGCAGCCCCCGCGATCGGCGCGCTGGGCGGCAACCAGGCCGCGCGGGAGTGCGCCGACGCCATCGCGGACGTGGCGCGCTGGTGGCCGTAGTCTGGCGCGATGCGACCCCTTCGGTACTCCATCAACGTCACTGTGGACGGCTGCTGCGACCACCGCGCGATCCCGCGGACGAGGAGTTGCACCGCCACCACACCGCGAACCTCGAACAGGCCGACGCGCTCCTCTTCGGCCGCGTCACCTACCAGCTGATGGAATCGGCGTTCCGCTACGAGCCGACCGACCCCGAACCCGCCGACCCCTTCGCGCGGACCATCAACGCCGCGAAGAAGTTCGTCGTGTCGAGCACCTTGCGCCATGTCGACTGGAACGCGGAACTCGTGCGCGGCGACCTGGCCGACGCCGTCCGGCGGCTCAAGGAGCAGCCGGGCGACGGGTTGTCCGTCGGCGGCGTGCAGCTGCCCCTCGCCCTGGCCGAGCTGGGGCTGATCGACGAGTACGAGTTCGTCGTGCACCCGAGGATCGCGGGCCACGGGCCGTCGTTGTTCGCGGGGCTGTCGCGGTACGTCGAGCTGGAGCTGACCGGCAGCACGCGGCTCGGCTCGGGCGCGGTCGTGACGCGGTACGTGCCCCGGGGGTAGCGATCAGCGCGCGGTGAACGTCGTCGGCAGGCCGTCGGCCGGGGCGGGCAGCGAGCTGAACCGCCACACCGCCCGGTAATCCGGCGGGTACGACCACGTGAACCGCCGCAGCAGCTCGGACAGCGTCGCGGTGACCTTGAGCATGCCCAGGTGCAGGCCGATGCACTTGTGCGCGCCGGACCCGAACGGCGCCCACGCCAACCGGTGCACGCCGTCCTCGCCGCGGGCGAAGCGCGACGGGTCGAAGCGCTGGGGTCGGGCCACAGCTCCGGCAGGAGCTGGTTGACCGCCGTGCACACCGACACGAGCTGCCCCGCCGGGATGTGGTGGCCGAGGACCTCCGTCTCGCGCACCGCGACCCGCATCAGGATCGGCGACGGCGACACCAGCCGGATGCTCTCCTTCACCACCAGCTCGACCGCGTCGGGGTCGGTGCGGGCGCGGTCCTGCCACTCCGGGTGCGCGCCGAGGAAGTAGACCGCGGCGATCGTCGCGGCCGTCGTCGTGTCGTGCGAGGCGATGAGCGTGAACAGCATGTGCTGCGCGGCTTGCGTCGCGCTGATGCCCTCGACGCGGCTCAGCACGGACAGGAAGTCGTCGGCGTCCCGGTCGCGCGCCGCGGGCAGGGCCGCGCGCAGGTAGTCGAGGAGCAGGCGCCGGGCGCGGTGCGCGCTGTGCCACGCGGTGCCGGGCAGCGGGAGGCGGGTCAGGACGGTCTCGGCGCGGATGCACTTCTCGACCGCGGTCATGACCTCCCGGCCGGACGGGTCGTAGGGAACGCCGAGGAATGCTCGCGTTGTGATCTCGCCCGACAGCGCGCGAACCGCGTCGACGACGCGGACCGGGCGACCCGCGGGCCATTTGTCCAGACATCCGGCCGTGTCCTCGGACATCGCCCGCAGGTAGCCGTCCAACGCCTCGGGCGTGTACGCCGCGCGGAGGACCCGGCGGTCGGCCAAGTGCTCCACGCCGTCCATGGCCAGCAGCCCGCCGTCGAACCACGGCCCGATCACCGCGGGCCAGCCGGACGCGAAAGCCTTGTCCCGGTTGGCCAACACCGCCTGCACGGCCTCCGGACCCGACACGGCGACGATCTTGCGGCCGAACGCCTGCCACCACGACACCGGTCCGTGCCTGCGCATCAGCTCCAGCAAGAACTCCGGTCCATACCGCACGGTGTGCAGCCCCAGGCCGAGGAACGGCAGGCCGCGGTCGCCCACCACCGGCTTGAGCCCCTTGGGCGGCACCGAGAGTTCACCCGGGCGCAACGGGGTCCGGCGCAGCAGCGCGTCGAACCACCCGACGGGCGAGGACTTCTCCACGACGTGCACGGACATGAGCTCCCCCTCGTCATCCGCACCCGATGCTACGGACGGTGTCGAGTGTCGGTCCCGTCACCCGGAGGAGCGACGCACTTGCGACCCGGGGTGATCACCGGGCATCATGGCGCCATGCCGCAGCGCGCGCCGCGATTTAGCCGCCCCCGAGGTCCTCGGGGGTAGCGCGCAGCCCGGGTTCGCCCACCGGCCGCTTCCCCACCGCCTCGGGGGAAGCCGCAGGAGCCGAGATCGCGACTGATCCGCAGTCGCTCGATGATGGGGAACCCTCGTGAGCACGCCAGATGGCGGCACCACCCTGCTCGACCGCGTCCAGCACACCCTCGCCAAGGCCCACGCCGACCTCGCGGCCGCGACGACGTCCGCCGAGGTCGCCGCGGTCCGCCGCGAACAGCTCGGCAAATCCGGGGCGCTGCCCGTGTTGCGCCGCGCGCTCGGCGGGCTCGACCCGGACGCCCGCAAGGCCGCGGGCGCCGCGCTGCACGCCGCCCAGCAGGACATCACCGCCGCGCTCGACGCCAAGGAACGCGCCCTGCTGGACGCGGAACCCGCGCTGCCGCACCCGATCGACGTCACCGTGCCCGGACTCCGCCCAGCGCGGGCAGCCTGCACCCGACCACCCAGCTCGCCCACGACCTCAACGACGCGTTCGCCGCGCTGAACTTCGAGGTGTACGAAGGCCCGGAGATCAGCTCCGAGCTGTTCGAGTTCGACCACATGAACTTCCCGGCCGACCACCCGGCCCGGGAGAGCATGGACACCTACTGGCTCACCGGGACCGCCGACGAGCGGGCCGCGCGGCGGCTGTGCCTGCGGCCGCACCTGACCGGCGCCAGCATCCGGTACATGAGCGAGCACGAGCCGCCCTTCCGGTTCGTCTACCCCGGCCGCGTCTACCGCAACGAGAGCACCGACGCCCGGCACGAGCGCGCGTTCTTCCAGTACGAGGTGCTGCTGGTGGACGAGGTCGTCCCGCTCACCACCGGCAAGTTCCTGGTGGACACCATCCTCGACACCGTCTTCGGCACACCGGTCGTCACCCGCATGCGCACCGGCTTCTTCCCGTTCGTGGAACCGGGTTTCGAGGTCGACATGCGGTGCCGCGTGTGCGGCGGCGAGGTGCCGCACCTGCGGACGGGTCGGCTGGCTTGAGGTCATGCCCGGGGGCAGCCCGCACCCGAACGTCCTGCGCGCCGCCGGGCTCGACCCCGAGCGGTGGACCGGCTGCTACGTCAACGTCGGACTCGACCGGCTGGTGATGATGCGCTACGGCATCGACGACGTCCGCCTCCTGCACAGCGCCGACCTGCGCTTCCTGACCCAGTTCGCCTAGGAGACACACCCGTGAAGGTTTCCCTGGAGTGGCTCTCCGACTACGTCGAGCTGCCCGCCGACGCCACCCCGGCCCGGCTCGCCCACGACCTGACCCTGAAGACCGTCGAGGTCGAGGGCTACACCGAGGTCGACGGCGACGTCGTGCTGGAGATCGACAACAAGTCGCTGACCAACCGGCCCGACCTGTGGGGCCACTACGGCATCGCCCGCGAGTTCGCCGTCATCTACGACCGCCCGCTCGCCGAACTCCCGGCCGCGCCGCGGGTCCCGCGCGGTGAGCGCATCGTCGGCAGGCTCGACCCCGCGCTGTGCGGGCGGTATTCGGCGACGCGGTTCACTGTGGACGGATCCCTGCCGACGCCCGCGGTGGTGCGCGACCGGCTGACGCGCATCGGTGAGCTGACCGTCAACCTGTGCGTGGACCTCAGCAACTACGTGATGTTCGCCGTCGGCCAGCCCACGCACGTCTACGACGAGGATCGCGTACGGCTCCCGTTGTCGGCGGGCTTCGCCGACGGGCCGGGCGGCCTGGACCTGCTGACCGGGCGCGCGGTGGACGTCGTCGCCGGGATGCCGGTCGTCCGCGACGCCGACGGCGTGGTCGCGGCCGCGGGCGTGATGGGCGGGGCGTCGTCGGCGATCACCGCGGCGTCGCGCCGGTTCGTGCTGGAGGCGGCGTCGTTCCGGGCCGGGCCCGTGCGCAAGTCCGTGCAGCGGACCGGGGTGCGCACCGAGGCGTCCGCCCGGTACGAGAAGGAGCTGGACACCCAGCGCGTCGACGCCGCGGTCGGGCTGTTCCTGCACCTGCTGACGACGGCCGCGCCGGACGCGGAGCTGGTCGCGGCGCAGGACGTCGTCGTGCGGCCGACCGTGCGCGAGCGCATCGAGGTCGGGCTGCCGTTCATCGAGCGCCGCATCGGCACCCGCCTGCCCGACAAGGAGGTGCTGGGCATCCTCGGCGCGCTCGGTTTCGAGTGCGGCATCGCCGACGGCGTGCTGCGCGCGGTCGCGCCGACCTGGCGGTCCACTGGGGACGTCTCGCTGCCGCACGACGTCGTCGAGGAGATCGCCCGCGTCCACGGCTACGACCGGCTGCCCGCGGTGCGCCCGCGGTCGCGCTCAACCCGGTGCGCTCGCTCAACCGCAAGCCGCTCAGCCGCTTGGTGCGCGAGCAGCTCGCCGGGCGCGGTGGTCTGAACGAGGTGCTGACCTACCCGTGGTCGGCCGACCACCTGCTGGCCGCGTGCGGGGTCGACAAGGGGGCCACGGTCCGGATCGACGGCGCGCCCGCGCCCGACCGGGACTCGCTGCGCCCCGCGCTGGTGCCCAACCTGCTGGAGGCGGTCGCCGACAACCTGCGCTACCGCAAGGAAGTCGCGGTGTTCGAGGTCGGCGAGGTGTTCCCCGACGCGACGCGGCTCCCGTACGGCGGCAGCGGGGAGGAGCTGCCCGCGCAGACCACGGCGCTCGGCATCGCGCTGGCGGGCACCGACGGGGTCGCCTTGTTCCGGCGGGTGAAGGGCTTGCTGGAGCTGGTGCGCAGGCACTGCCACCTGGTGGAGCTGACGCTGTCGGGTGAGCCGGTGGTGGGATGGGCGGATCCCTCGGCGCGGCTGGCCGCGAGCGCGGGCGGCGTCGCCGTGGGGGCGCTGGGCCTGGTGCGGCCGCGGGTGTGCCGGGCGGCCGGGATCGTCGGCGTCCTGGTCGCGTGCGCCGAACTGCGCCTCGCCGGGCTCGACGCGCACCGGTCGCGGGAGAACGCGTACGCCGCCCTGCCGGAGCTGCCCGAGTCGGACTTCGACCTGTCCGTGGTGGTGGCCGACGCGGTGCCGTGGGAGGCGGTCGAGTCCGTCGCTCTCCGTTCACACGGCCTGGTGACGGCCGCCACCTACATGGGGGAGTACAGCGGGTCGTGGGTGCCCAGTGGGCACCGGTCCCTGACCTTGCGGATCACGTTGCGCCCCAAGGGGTCGACGCTCACCGCCGCGGACATCGGCGCCGCGCGCGAGGCGGTGCTGGCGGCGCTGGCCGACGGCGCAGGCGCGCGGTTGCGCTGATCGGACCACGTCCCTTTCCCGGGAAAGCGGCACAAATGAACGGTTCTTTAAGTCTGAGCGGTGCCGGTAGATGAATTGAGTTCACTGTCCGATTTTCGAAGTATGCACGCTTGTTCACCTTCGGGGTTGACCGCTCAACATATTGCCCAACCGGTTGTGCGCACTGTGCGTGAAGCCGTCACCCACTTGGACCTACCGACACTGATGGCCCAGTGCTAACTTCGAGTTGTCACCGCCGTTTATCGGTAGTGTGGCGCAGTGCACGGAAAAACGATCTGAAGTCACTTGCGGGGAAAGTGGCGATCGAGGGGAGAAGCAGTTGCCACGAGCAACCAGCTAGTGGGGGCTGGGGGAAGACACGTTGACGCCGGTCGCTTGACCACTGCCGCGGCGTCCCATCAGCACGACGACGTAGGGATCGTCCTGCTTGGATGCGGACGTCGCCCTGGTGCGCCCGTTGCGCGGCCATCGCCGCCCGCGCCGGGCCCTGCCATGCATTCGCGACCCGTGGCGTCCATATTCGTCGATTGAAACCGCGGTTGCACCCGACCTCGCGGTCGAGCGCCGCCGGTTCTCTTTGGCGTGCATACCGAACGATTCCGCGCGGAATGCGCCGGGCGCGTAATAGCGCTGCCCGTCATTCCGCGGGAAAAGTCTGCCCGCGAAACGGGGGTGGACGCCGAAATTCGACGGTACGTTGGAGGATGGGTGAACATCTTTCTCTCCGGTCGCGGGGCCTTCGCGGTCCAGGTGGCCGAGGCGTTCGGCGCGGCCGGGCATTCCATTGTCGGTGTGGCGTCGCCGCGCACCAGGAAAGGGCACACCGACGACGAGAACCCGCTGGCCTGGGACCGCGTGCGCTCGTGGGCGTACCCGAGGCAGGTGGCCTGGACCGACGCCCGCGAACTGCGCGCCGTGCACATCCCCGACAAGACCGAGGTGATCGTCGCCGCGCATTCGCACGCGTTCATCGGGCGCAAGACCAGGGCGAAGGCGTCGGTCGCCGCGATCGGCTACCACCCGAGCCTGCTCCCGCTGCACCGCGGCCGCGACGCCATCCGCTGGACGATCCGCGACGGGGACCGGGTCACCGGCGGCACCGTCTACCACCTGACCGAGCGCACCGACGGCGGCCCCATCGCCGCCCAGGAGCACATCCTCGTCCCGCGCAAGGCGACCGCGGAGAGCCTGTGGCGCGAGCACCTCGCCCCGCTGGGCGTGCGGCTGCTGCTGCGCGTGGTGGACGACCTGGCCTCCGGCAGGCGCGTCGAGGTCGAACAGGACGAGTCGCTGGCCACTTGGGAGCCCTCGATGGACTCGGCGCCGCTGTTCAAGCCCGAGCTGATCGAGCTGCCCTCCGCGGGCGCCGAACCGGTCATCGGCGACCGGTGGGCCCTCATCGACCACTGACCCGACCGCGCCGCCGACCACCACACCACACCGACACCGCTGAAAGGGAAGGCAGGATGTCGATCGATTCCAAGCTCGCGACCGTCGGCGCGCTCGACGCCGAGGTGCTCACCGCGCTGTTCGCGGGCACCTACATCGCGGTCCGCGTGCCGAACTTCTACGACGCGCAGTACTGCAAGAACCTCGTCGAGCCGCTGTACGAGAAGATCGACAACGACGCGGCCACGGGTGGCATCTACGAGAGCGACATCGACTCGTTCTGGAACGTGATGAACGACGAGGCCCGCCGCGAGCGGTACCTCGACGCCGCGCTCCCGGTGCAGCACCGCATGCGCGCGATGAGCGCCCCGCACCCGTCCCCGGTGGACCAGTTACGGCTGGCGCTGGACGAGGCCTGGCCGGGCGGCGCGACGCTGATGACGATGGCGGGCCGCAAGATGCCGTTCGGCATCACCCGGCTGTGGCGCACCGGCAAGGAGGCGCTGCCGCACCAGGACCTGCTGTGGCGCGAGGTCGGCCCGGACCAGGTGCCGGTCGAGCTGGTGGGCCAGCTCGGCGTGAACATCTACCTCGACACCGCCGACGAGGGCGGCGAGCTCGAGACCTGGGACCGGTACATCACCGACGAGGAGTACGAGCCGCTCCGCGAGACCTACCCCGGCAGCTACGGCTACGCCCGCGACCTGCTGCCGGAGGAGTCGCTGCTGATCTCGCCCGAGGTCGGCGACCTGATCATGGTCAACACCACCCGGGCGCACGCCGTCCGCAAGATCACCGGCGGCAGGCGGATGACGGTGTCCGGCTTCGTCGGCAACGCCGGGACCGACCAGCCGCTGCGCTGCTGGAGCTGAGGGAACAATGACGATCACCCACTCTTCGCCCGAGCTGTCGCCGGAGCTGCTGAGCAAGCTCGACGGCATCGAGCTGACCGACCCGCTCGGTTTCAGCAAGGTGATGGCGCCCATCATGGCCGTCGCGCACTACCGCGACGGCGCTTGGGAAACGCCCCGCCTGACCGGCCTCGAGCCGATGGCGCTGTGGCCGCACACGCAGGCCCTGCACTACGGGCAGGCGCTGTTCGAGGGCATGAAGGCGTACCGCAACCTGGGCGACGCCGTCCCCGGCGCGTCGGCGCTGCTGTTCCGGCCGTTCGAGCACGCCCGCCGGATGAACCGGACCGCGCTGCGGCTGGGCATGCCCGAACTGCCCGAGCAGGTCTACGTCGAGACGCTGGAGCGGCTGGTCTCCGCTTTGGACAAGCTGGTCCCGAACCGCCAGGGCCAGTCGCTCTACCTGCGGCCGACCATGTTCGGCGCGACCGCCGACCTGTCGGTGGTCCCGTCCACCGAGTTCTGCTTCGTGGTGCTGGCCACGCCGTCCGACGCGTTCTTCACCGCGCCCATCTCGGCGTGGATCGAGCGGTTGTTCAGCCGCGCCGGGCCGGGCGGCACCGGCAACGTGAAGGCCGCGGGCAACTACGCGGCCAGCTTCGCCGCCGCGGCGAAGCTGGGGAAGCTGGGCTTCCACCAGCTCCTCTGGCTGGACGCGGCGACGCACACGCAGATCGAGGAATTCACCGCGATGAACGTGTTCGTGCGCCGCGGCGACCGGCTCGTCACGCCGCCGCTGTCGGACACGATCCTCGCGGGCGTCACCCGCGACAGCCTCCTCAAGCTCGGCCCGACGCTCGACCTCGACATGCGCGAGGAGCCGGTCCTCATCGACGAGGTGGTCGACGCGGCCCGGTCCGGTGAGGACGTGGAGCTGTTCGGCTGCGGCACCGGCGCCGTCGTGGCCCCGGTCGAGCTGCTGGGCGACGACTCCGGCTTGCGGCTGCCGCTGCCCAACCGGGAGGTCGCGAGCAGGCTCCGCCAGTACATGCTCGACCTCCAGCACGGCCTCATCGCGGGCCCCGAGGGCTGGCAGTGGCCGGTCCCCAAGTCCTGACCCCTTCACCGACGACTTTGGACGGCACAGCATGAGCGAGCAGTACGTCGTCGTGGTCAACGACGAGGAGCAGTACTCGATCTGGCCCGCGCACCGGGACCTGCCCGCCGGGTGGACCACGCGCAGCGGCCCGGCCGACCGGCAGTCCTGCTTGGACTACATCGGCGAGCACTGGGTCGACATGCGGCCGCGCAGCCTGCGTGAGCGGGCGGCGTCGTGATCCTGTTCTGCGTGCCGTACGCGGGCGGCGGCAAGGAGGTCTTCGACGGCGTCGACGACCTCCTCGGCCCGGGCGTCGAGGTCCGCGTCGCGGACCTGCCCGGCCGCGGCGCCCGCTACGGCGAGCCGCTGGACGAGGACATGGCAGGCCTGGTCGCCCGGCTCGCCGAGCAGACCGGGGACTTCGCGGGGCAGCCGTACGCGCTGTTCGGCTACAGCTTCGGCGCGGTGGTCGCGTACGCGCTCGCCGTGGAGCTGGAGGGGCGGGGGCGCCCGCCGGTGCGGCTGTTCGCGGGCGCCGCCCGCGCCCCGCACCTCGGCCAGGGCGACCCGGTGCTGCACACCATGTCCGACACCGAGCTGGTCGAGGAGCTGCGCACCTTCGAGGGCACGACCTACGAGGTGCTCGCCAGCCCGGAGCTGATGGCGATCTACCTGCCGATCATCCGCGGCGACTCGCGGGTGATGGAGACCTACCGGCCCGCCCCGCACCGGCTGGGCTGCCCGGTCACCGCGTTCGGCGGCACCCGCGACCACCGCGTCGCCACCGCCGACCTGGCCGCCTGGACGCACCTGGGCGGACCGGGCAGCGAGGTTCGCGTGTTCGAGGGCGGGCACTTCGTCCTGCACGCGCGGCGGGCCCGCGTCTGGCGCGCGGTGCGCGCGGACCTGGCCCTCGACGCGGTCGCCCCGGTGGCCTGACCGCACCCGCCCGACCACCAGAGGAACCCGAGGAAGAGCGCGATGAACCCCGGCTCCACCCCGACCCGCCCCGACGCGTTCCCCGCATCCGCGGCGCAGCAGCGGCTGTGGTTCCTGCAGCACCGCCACCCGGACAGCCGCGCGTACACGGTGACCGAGGCGATCTGGCTGCGCGGACCGCTCGACGCCAGCGCGCTGGAGCGCGCCCTCACCGCCCTGGTCGACCGGCACCCGCTGCTGCGCGCGGTGTTCGACTACCGCGACGGCGGCCTGTGGCAGCGGGTGCTGCCCGCGGGCGCGCACCCGGTGGCGCTGCGCCGGGAGCGGGTGGACCGCGCGGACCTCGACGCGTGGCTGGGGAGCAGGCCGAGGCGGGCTTCGACCTGACCCGCGGCCCGCTGTTCCGGGCCGTGCTGGCGGAGCTGGGGCCGGGGAGGCGGTGTTCGCGTTCCTCGTGCACCACATCGTCACCGACGGGTGGGCGTCGCAGGTGTTCTTCGCCGAGCTGGGCGCGGCCTACCGGGCCGAGCTGGCCGGGGAGCGTCCGGTGTGGGCGGAACCGGCGGGGGACTACCGGGCGGCGGTGGAGCGGGAGCGGGCGCGGCTGGCGGCGCCGGGGTTCGCCGAGCGGGTGGCGGACGCGGCCGAGCCGGTGCGCGGGGCGGCGTTCGGCATCGATCTGCCCCGCGACGGCGCGGCGGTGGAGCCCGCCAGGGCGGGCACGCTGCGCGAGCGGCTGCCCGACGACCTCGTCGCGGCGGCGGAGGCGGCGGCCACCGCGCACGGGACGACGCAGGCGATGTTCCACGCGGCGGCGTTCGCCGCGCTGCTGTCCCGGCACAGCGGCCAGGAGCGGGTGGTCATCGGCCTGCCCGTCGCCGGGCGCGACCCGGGGGCGGCGTCCTGCTACGGGCTGTTCGTCAACACGATCCCGCTGCCGGTGACCGTGCGCCGCGAGGACACGTGGGCGGAGCTGCTCGGGCGGGTGCGGGACGCGGCGCTGGTCGCGTACTCGCACGCCGACGTGCCGCTGGACCGGCTCGCCGCGCACCTGGGCGGCGCGCCGCTCGCCGCGATGCTGGTGGTGCAGCCCGACGACGAGCCGCTCCCGGAGCTGCCCGGCGTCGAGGCGGCCCGGTACTTCCCGAGGAACCGGCACACCAAGTTCGACGTCGTCCTGCAGCTCGACCGGGCGGTCGCGGTCCCGTCCGGCGGGACGGCGCCGGAGTCCGGCCTGTGGGCGGCGCTGGAGTACCCCGAGGAGTCCTGGGCGCCCGCCCGCGCGGAGCGGCTGCTGGCGCACTGGCGGCTGGTCGTCGCCGCGATGAGCGCCGACCCGACCGCCCGGGTCGGCGACCTCGACCTGGCCACCCCGGCGGACCACGCGCTGCGGGACAGCCTGCGCAGGCGCGCCGAAGCGCGGCCCGCGCTCGACCCGGTCGCGTCGTTCGAGCGGGTGGTCGCCGAGCGGCCCGACGCGGTGGCGGTCCAGCACGACGACCGCGCCCTCGGCTACGCCGACCTGGCCGCGCGGGTCGGCGCGATCCAGGCGGCGCTGCACGACGCCGGGATCGCGCCGGGCGACGCGGTGGGCGTGTGCCTGCGGCGCACCCCGGACCTGGTCGCCGCGCTGCACGCGATCCTGCGCACCGGGGCGACGTACGTGCCGCTGGACCCGGCGTACCCGCGCGAGCGGCTGGCGTTCATCGCCGACGACTCCGCCTGCGCTCTGGTCCTCGTCGAGCCCGACACCCGCGGCGTGCTGCCCGACGGCGGCGCGCCGGTCCTCGACACCGCCGCACTGGCCGATGCCGCCCTGCCCCCGGCGGTGCCCGCCGAGCACGAGGGCGTCGCGTACCTGATCTACACCTCCGGCTCGACCGGGCGGCCCAAGGGCGTGGCGATCCCGCACCGCGCCATGCGCGCGTTCCTCGGCTGGGCGCGGGCGCACTTCACCGACGACGACCTCGCCGTCGTGCTCGCCAGCACGTCGGTCTGCTTCGACCTGTCGGTGTTCGAGCTGTTCCTGCCGCTGTCGGTCGGCGGCTCGGTGCGGCTCGTCGGCACCGCGCTGGAGCTGGCCGAGCGGCCCGAGCCCGCGCCGACCCTGATCAACACCGTGCCGTCCGCGATGGCCGAGCTGCTGCGCGCGGGCGCGCTGCCCGCGCGGACGCGGATCGTCAACCTCGCCGGTGAGGCGCTGCCCCGAGCCCTGGTGGACCTCGTGCACGCCGCGTCGCCGTCGGTGCGGGTGCTCAACCTGTACGGCCCGTCGGAGGACACCACGTACTCGACGTGGTGCGAGGTGCCGCGCGGCAGCGCGGAGGAGCCGACGATCGGCCGCCCCATCGAGGGCACCGACGCGTACGTGCTCGACGCCGCGCTCGAACCGGTGCCGGTCGGCGCGGACGGCGAGCTGTTCCTCGGCGGCCTCGGCGTCGCCCAGGGCTACCTCGGCAGGCCCGCGCTCACCGCCGAGCGGTTCCTGCCCGACCCGTTCGCGGGCGAGCCCGGCGCGCGCATGTACCGCACCGGCGACCGCGTGCGGCTCACCGAGACCGGCGAGCTGCGCTACCTCGGCCGCTACGACCACCAGGTGAAGCTGCGCGGCTTCCGCATCGAGACCGGCGAGATCGAGAGCCGCGCCGCCGAGCAGCCCGGCGTCGACCAGGCCGTGGTGACCGTGCGGACCGTGGCGGGCACCGACCACCTCGTCTGCTATTGGACCGGTGGCGCCGACCCGGACGCGCTGCGCGCCGCCCTCGCCGAGTCGCTGCCGGACTACATGGTGCCGCGGTACTGGGTGCCGCTGGCCGCGTTCCCGCTCAACCCCAACGGCAAGACCGACCGGGCCGCGCTGCCCGAGCCCGCCCGGGACACCGGCGGGTCGGCCGCGCCCGCCACCGGCACCGCGCGCGCGGTGGCCGAGCTGGTCGCCGAGCTGACCGCCAGCGGGCCGCTCGGCGCGGACGCCGACTTCTTCGCCCTCGGCGGGCACTCGCTGATGGCCATGCAGCTCGTCGTCGCCGTGCGCGAGCGGCTGGGCGCGGAGCTCACGCTGGCCGACGTCTTCGCCGACCGCACGGTCCGCGCGCTGGCCGAGCGCGTCGACCGGGCCACCGCGGGCCAGGTCGCGCTGCCGCCGCTGCGCCCGCGCTCGGGCACCGGCCCCGCGCCGCTGGCGTACGCGCAGGAGCGGATGTGGCTGGTCGACCAGCTCCGCCCCGGCACCGCGATGCTCACCATCGGGATGGCCGTCCGGTTCACCGGCGACCTCGACCGCGACGTGCTGCGCCGCGCCCTGCAGGCGTTGACCGACCGGCACGACGCCCTGCGGCTGCGGGTGTCCCGCGACGCCGACGGCGTCCTGCGGCAGCGGACCGTCGCCCACCAGGCCGTCGCGCCGCAGGTGCTGGCCTCCGGTGGCGGCGCCGAGACCGACCGGCTGCTGCGCGCCGCCGTCGCCACCCCGTTCGACGTCGCGACGGAGCCGCCCGCGCGCTGGCTGCTCGTCGACGAGCCCGGGTCCGCCGTGCTGTGCCTGGTGATCCACCACGTGGTCGCCGACGCGCGGTCGCTGCGCGTGCTGTTCGAGGAACTGCTCGCCGACTACGCCGCCCTGCGCGACGGCGCACCCCGGCTCCGGCGCCGGAGGTGTCCGTTGTGGACTACGGCGAGTGGCAGCGGCACGCCCTCGACCGGTCCGTGGCGGTGCGCCGCGACCTGGACCACTGGCGGGACCGCCTCGCGGACCTGCCCGACCGGCTGCGGCTGGCGTTCGACCGCGACCCGGCCACCGCGACCGCGTTCAGCGGGGCCCGGGTGACCCGCAGGCTCCCCGACGCCGCCGTAGACGCGCTGCTGGCCGTCGGCAAGGCGGCGGGCGCGACGCCGTTCGCGACGCTCCTCGCCGCGTACCAGGGCTTGGTGGGCAGGCTGTCCGGGCAGGACGACGTCGTGGTCGGCACGCCGATCGCCAACCGCGACCAGTCCGGGACCGAGCGCATGGTGGGCTGCCTGCTCAACACCCTCGCGCTGCGCGCCGACCTGTCCGGGTCGCCGTCGTTCGCGGACCTGCTCGCCCAGACCCGCGAGCGGTGCGTGGAGGCGTTCACCCACCAGCAGACCCCGTTCGAGCTGGTGGTCGGCGCGCTGGACGTCGAGCGCGCGGTCACCCACACGCCGGTGTTCCAGACGATGTTCGTGCTGCATGGCGACCAGGGGCCGCTTCCCGCGCCCGCGGACCTGGGCTGCGCGGTGGTGGAGGTCGAGCCGGTCGCGACGCAGTTCGACGTGACGCTGATGGTCAGCCGGGACGAGCACGGCTGGCTCGCCGAGTGGGACTACCGCACCGACCTGTTCGACGCGGCCACCGTCGAGCGCTTCTCCGACGCGTTCGCCGCGCTGCTGGCCGCCGCCGCGGACTCGCCCGCGCTGCCCTTGACGCACCTGCCGCTGGCGGAGGGCCTGCCCGCGAGCCCGCCCGCGACGCCGGTGCCCGCGACCCTGCCGGAGCTGTTCGCCGCGCAGGTCGCCGCCCACCCCGACGAGCCGCGGTCCGCGACGACGTCGGCGTGCTCACCTACCGCGAGCTGGACGCCGCGGCCGACCGGCTGGCGCGGCGCATCGCCGGGCGCGGCATCGGCCACGAGGACCTGGTCGCCGTGGTGCTGCCGCGCACCCGCGCCGCCGTCACCGCCGTGCTGGGCATCGCCAAGGCGGGCGCGGCGTTCCTGTGCCTGGACCCGGCGCTGCCCGCCGAGCGGATGGCGTGGATCGCCCAGGACGCGGGTGTCCGCCTCCAGGTGACCGACGCGGCCCGCGCGGGGCGCGTCGCCGTGCCCGAGCTGCGCCTGGACGGCGAGAGGCCGGGCGAGCCGACCGCGGAGCCCGACTTGTCCGGGCTGACGCCCCAGCACCTCTGCTACGCCATCTACACCTCCGGGTCCACCGGGACGCCGAAGGGCGTGCTCCTCCCGCACCGCGGCCTCGCGCAGCTCCGCGAGCTGCACCGGGCCAACTTCGGCGCGGGCCGGGGTTCGCACGTCCTGCAGTACGCGCCGCACTCGTTCGACGCGTGGGTGTGGGAGCTGGCGATGGCGCTGCTCAGCGGCGCCTGCCTGCACCTGACCGCCGCCGACGCGCTGCTGCCCGGCGGCCCGCTGGAGGCGACGCTCGCCGACCGCGGCATCACGCACCTGACCATGCCGCCGTCGAACCTGGCGATGGTCACCGCGCTGCCGGACTCGGTGCGGCACTTGGTGCTGGCGGGGAGGCGCTGCCCGCGGACCTCGTCGCCCGCTGGCGCGGGTCGGCGAACCTGTGGAACGCGTACGGTCCCAGCGAGGCCACCGTGTGCGGCACGATCCGCGACTGCGCCGACCTGCCCGACGACCAAGCGCCCACCATCGGGACCGCGTTCCCGGGGGCGCAGGCGTACGTGCTCGACGACGCGCTCAACCCCGTGCCGCCGGGCGTCCCGGGCGAGCTGTGCCTCGGCGGCCAGGGCCTCGGCCGCGGGTACCTCGGCCGTCCCGAGCTGACCGCGGAGAAGTTCGTGCCGCACCCCACCGACCCGGGCGCGCGGCTCTACCGCACGGGCGACCGGGCGCGGCTCACCGCCGACCGTGAGATCGAGTTCCTGGGCCGCGCCGACGACCAGGTGAAGCTGCGCGGCATCCGCGTCGAGCTGGGCGAGGTCGAGCGCGCGCTCGCGACGGCGGACCCGCGCGTCGGCGGGGCCGTCGTGCTCGTGGCGGGCAGCGGCGGGGAGCAGCACCTCGTCGGGTTCGTCACCGGCCCCGCCGACATCGACCCGGACGCCGTGCGCGGCAAGCTCACCACCAGCCTGCCCGGCTACATGGTCCCCGCGTGGGTCGACCGGCTCGACGCGTTCCCGCTGACCGGCAACGGCAAGCTCGACCGGCGCGCGCTCGCCGCCCGCGCCGCCGCCCGCGGCCCGGCCGGGGACCGTCCGCGCCGCCGCGCGGGCCGGTGGAGACCGAGGTGGCCGCGATCTGGCGGGAGCTGCTGCCCGGCGCCGAGATCGGCCGGGAGGACAGCTTCTTCGCCCTCGGCGGCACGTCGCTGACCCTGACCCGCCTGCACGAGCGCCTCGACACCCGCTACCGCGGCGCGCTCAAGCTCGTCGACCTGTTCCGCCTGACCACGGTGTCCGCGATCGCCACGGCGCTGGCGGACTCGGGCGCGGTCGAGCCCGCCGCGTCCGCCGACCTGAGCTTCCGACTGTAGGGGCCGTTGATGCACAGCACCGAGTTGCCGACCCCGGCGTTCGCGCCGGTCGCCATCGTGGGCGTCGCCACCGCGCTGCCGGGCGCAGGCGACCTCGACGCGTTCGCCGCCGCGCTGGAGGAGCGCCGCGACCTCGTCGGACCGGTCCCCGCCGACCGGCGCGCCGACGCCGGGCTGGGCGGGGACGACCCGCTCGCCGAGTGCGCGCTGCTGGACCGGGTCGACGCCTTCGACCACGCCTTCTTCGGCCTGTCGCTGCGCGAGGCCCGGCAGATGGACCCGCAGCAGCGGGCCCTGCTGGAGCTGAGCTGCCGCGCCATCTGGGACGGCGGCCGGTCGCTGGCGCAGCTGCGCGGCAGCCGCACCGCCGTCGTGTTCGGCGCGGCGGCGGAGGAGTACTCGACGCTGATCGACCCCGCCGACCAGCCGATGGTCACCGGGCTGCTGCCCGGCGCGCAGGCCGGTCGGGTGGCGCACGCCCTCGACCTGCGCGGCCCGGCCTCCACAGTGGACACGGCGTGCTCGTCGAGCCTGTCCGCGGTGCTCGACGCGTGCCGCAGGCTCGGCGCGGGCGAGGTGGAGTGGGCGCTGGCCGGCGGGGTGCGGCTGCTCCCCGTGCCGCCGACGCCGACCGAGCCGGGCGCGGAGAGCATCGTGTCGCCCGGCGGGCGCTCCCGCAGCTTCGACGCCGCCGCCGACGGCACCGGCCTGGGCGAGGGCGGCGCGGTGTTCCTGCTCAAGCTGCTCTCCCGCGCCCAGGCCGACGGCGACCCCGTGCACGCGGTGATCATCGGCGGCGCGGCCAACCACGACGGCGGGCGCAGCAACGGCTTCGCCGCGCCCAGCGCCGAAGCGCAGGAGGAACTGCTGCTGACCGCCTGGCGGTCGGCGGGGTGCACCCGAACTCGATCGGCTTCATCGAGGCGCACGGCACCGGCACGCGCCTCGGCGACCCCATCGAGTTCCAGGCGTTGACCGCGGCGTTCGCGCGGCGCACCGACCGCACCGGCTTCTGCGTGCTCAGCTCGGTGAAGTCCAACATCGGCCACCTCGACTCGGCGGCGGGCGCCGCCGGGCTCGCCAAGGCCGTCGTCGCGCTGCGCGAGGGCCGCCGGTACGCGTCGGCGCACTTCACCACGCCCAACCCGCTGCTGGAGACCGAGCGCTCGGCGCTGGTCCTGTCCCCGGCCACCGAGCCGTGGGAGACCTCGGCGCAGCGCCGCGCGGGCGTCAGCTCGTTCGGGCTCACCGGCACCAACGTCCACCTCGTCGTCGAGCAGGCCCCGCCGGTGTGGCGGGCGGACCCGCCCGCGGCCGACCTGGTGATCCCGCTCGCGGCGCGCAGCACCGGGGCACTGCGCACCCACGCCCGAGCGCTGGCCGACCACCTGCGCGCCCACCCCGGCAGCCTCGCCGACGTCGCCGCCGTCCAGGCGCTCGGCCGCGACCACGAGCGCGTCCGGGCGTGCGTGCGCGCCGCGACCGCCGAGGACGCCGCCGCCGCGCTGGACCGGATCGCCGACGGCGAGGGCATCGCCGAGACCTCGCCCGCCGTCCCGGTGCTGCTGCTGCCGCACACCGACGACCCGCGCGACCGGCTCGACCCCGTCCGCGCCCTGATCGACGCGGGCGTGTCCGACCGCATCGTCATCGGCAGCGGCAGCGGCAACCTCCTGATCGACGTCCTGCGCGGCGAACGCGACCAGGACTCCGCCACCGCCGCCGCGGCCGGACTCGGGCAGGTCGCCCCGCCCGACGCGGCCCGGGTCGACGCCGCCGTGACGACCATCTCCGCGCAGGGCAGGCCCGTGTGCGTCGTGATGTGGCCCGGCGCGCTGGCCGACGTGATGGCCGCGGTCGTCCCGCGCCACGGCGGCGGGACCATCGCGTTCGACGACGTCCGCGCCGTGCTCGCCGCCCTCTACCGGTCCGGTGTGGACATCGATTGGGCCAAGGCCGTCGCCGCGCTCGGCGGGTACGGCAGCCGCGTGCCGGTCCCCACCGCGCTGTTCGAGCGGACCCGCTGCTGGATCGAGAAGCCCCACCGCGCCCGGCCCGCCGACGCCCCCGCCGAGCCGGTGGCGGAGGAAGCGCCCGTGCGCAGGCTCAAGGAGGACGACGGCACGCCCGCCGAGGTCGCGCTCGCCGCGATCTGGTGCGCGGTGCTGGAGACCGACTCGGTCAGCCGCGACGACGACTTCTTCCACCTCGGCGGCGACTCGCTCATGCAGGTGCAGCTGGAGAACGCGATCCAGCGGGACTTCGGCGTCGAGGTCGCCTTCGACGCCTTCTACGACCACTCGACCCTGCGCGAGCTGGCCGCGCACCTGGCCTCGCTCGCCCCGGCCGGGTCCGCCGACGGCCCGACCCACGACCCCGGGCGCGCCCTCGCCCCGGCCACCCACTCGCAGCGCCGCATGTGGCTGCTCCAGCAGCTCGCCCCGGACTCGGGCGCCTACAACGTCGCCGCGGGCTTCGAGCTGGACGGCCCGGTCGACGCCGACGCGCTGCGCGCCGCGCTCGACGCCCTCGCCGCGCGGCACGGCGTCCTGCGCACCCGCCTGGTCCTGGAGGACGGCGGGCTGGTGCAGCGCGTCGACCCGCCCGCGCCGTTCGCCCTCACCGTCGCCGACCTCGCACCCGGCGCCGAGTCCGCCGAGGAACTGCGCGCGCACGCCGCGCACCCTTCGACCTCGCCGCCGCGGGCGCGGCCCGCGCGCTGCTGCTGCGCGACGGCGACCGCGGCTGGTTCCAGCTCGTGCTGCACCACGCCATCTGCGACGAGCAGTCGATGGGCCTGCTGCTCGACGACCTCGCCGCGCACTACGCCGCCCTCCGCGACGGCGCCGCGCCGCCCGCCCCGCCCGCGCTCCAGTTCGCCGACTGGGCCGCGTGGGAGCACGGCCAGGAGCGCGCCGAGGACGCCGAGTACTGGCTCGACCGCCTCCGCGGCGCGCCCACCGAACTCCCGCTGCCGACCGACTTCCCGTACGGCGCGCAGCAGGACTACCGAGGCGCGTGGCTCGACCTGGAAGTCCCCGCCGAGCTGGTCAAGCGCGTCCGCGAGGAGGCGCGCACCCGCAACGGCACGCTGTTCACCTGGCTGATGACCGCCTACGCCGCCTGGCTCGCCCGGCTCACGCAGGCCGAGGACTTCGTCGTCGGCGTCCCGGTCGCGGGCCGCTACCGCAGCGAGGCCGAGACCCTGCCCGGCTGCTTCATCAACACCCTCGCCCTGCGCGTCGACGCCAGTGGCGACCCCAGCTTCACCACCCTGTTCGACCGGGTCCGGGACGGGCTGGTCGGCGCGTTCGCCCACCAGCGCCACCCGTTCGACGTGCTCGTCGAGCAGGTCGGCGCCGGCGGCGACGCGGCCCGGCCGCCGCTGGTGCAGACGCTGCTGTCGCTGCAGGGCGCGGGCGGCGACGCCGTGCGGCGGCTGGGGAGACCGCCATGCGCCCGGTCCGGGTCGACACCGCCACCTCGTGGTTCGACCTGTCCGCGGTGCTCTGGGAGGAGCCGTCGGGCGGGCTCGGCGGCATCCTCGCCTACCGCACCGCCCTGTTCGAGGAAGCCACCGCCGCGGCGTTCCGGCGGGACTGGCTCGCGCTCGTCGAGGCCGGTCTCACCGAGCCGCACGCATCCATCCACACGCTGCTGGAGGAAGACTCATGGTGAGTCCGGAGCACAACGCCGGGGACGGCGGCCACCTGGGCCGGTACCTGGGCAACGGGGTCGGCGCACTCCGGCGGGAGGACCCCGACCTGTACCGGCTCCTGGAGCTGGAGCACGAGCGGCAGCGCGAGACGCTGTCCCTGGTCGCCTCCTGCGGCGGCACGGACCCGTCCGTGCTCGCGGTCACCGGCGCCAGCATCGTCAACGTCACCGCCGAGGGCTACCCGGGCAACCGGTACCACGCGGGCTGCCGCTACGTCGACGAGGTGGAGCTGCTCGCCATCGAGCGCGCCAAGCAGGTCTTCGGCGCCCAGTACGTCAACGTGCAGCCGCACTGCGCCAGCTTCGCCAACCACACGGTGATGCAGTCCGTCCTGGACCCCGGCGACACCATCCTGGGGATGGCGCTGGACCAGGGCGGCCACCTGACGCACGGCTCGCCGGTCAACCTCAGCGGCAAGCTGTTCACCGTCCACGCCTACGGCCTCGACGACGACGGGCTGATCGACTACGGGCGGATGGCCGAGCTGGCCGCCGAGCACCAGCCGAAGATGATCGTCTGCGGGACGACGTCCTACCCGCGCGCCATCGACTTCGACCGCATCCGCGCGATCGCCGACACCGTCGGGGCCTACGTCCTCGCCGACGTCACCCACATCGCCGGGCTCATCGCCGCGGGCCTGCACGCCAGCCCCATCGACGCCGCGCACTTCACCACCACGTGCACGTTCAAGCAGCTCTACGGGCCGCGCGGCGGGCTGATCATGATGGGCCGCGACGCCGACGCGCCCTCCGCCGACGGCAAGCGCACCCTGTCGCAGCGCATCCAGAGCGCGGTGTTCCCAATGATGCAGGGCTCACCCGAGGTGCACACCATCGCGGCCAAGGCGCGCGCCATGGGCAGGCTGCTCGACCCGGCGTTCCGCGAGCTGGCCGAGCGCATCCTGGCCAACGCGACCGCCATGGCCAAGGCGCTGACCACCCGCGGCTACGACGTGATCGGCGGCGGCACGGACAACCACATCGTGCTGTTCCGCACGCCCGAGCGGCTCAACGGGCTCATCGCCGAACGCGCGCTGGAGGCCTGCGACATCCTCGTCAACAAGAACAAGATCCCGGGCGACACGCGCTCGGCCGTCGTCGCCAGCGGCGTGCGCTTGGGCACCAACACCGCGGCGCTGCGCGGCCTCGGACCATCCGAGATGGACACCTGCGCCGACCTGCTGGACACCGTGCTGCACGCCGTCGAACCCGGCGAGCGCGGCGCCTTCCACCTCGACGACGCCGTGCGCGCGCAGGTCGCGGCCGAGGTGCACCGGCTCTGCCGCGACTTCCCGCTGCCCTACGACCCGGCCCCCTCGGCGGACCTCGTCGGCGCGGGCACCGAGCACTAGGGGGACACCACCACATGGCCAACAACGTCGAAGCCGTCTACCCGCTGTCCCCGCTGCAGCAGGGCCTGCTGTTCCACACGCTGAGCAGGCCGGGCGAGCCGACCTACTTCGAGCAGATCCGCTGCGCCATCGAGGGCCCGCTGGACCTCGCCGCGTTCGAGCGCGCCTGGAACTGGGTCGTGGAGCGGCACACCGTGCTGCGCACCGCGTTCGCGTCGCAGCGGCTCAAGGAGCCCGTCCAGGTCGTCGGCCGCAAGGCGGTCGTCCCGGTGGACTGGCAGGACTGGCGGGGCAGGCCGGACCCGGACGCCGACTGGGAGGAGCTGCTGCGGCAGGACCGGGCCCGCGGCTTCGACATGGCCAGGGCGCCGCTGATGCGCCTGACCCTGCGCCAGGTCGCCGACGAGCGGCACCTGTTCGTCTGGAGCCACCACCACATCCTGCTCGACGGGTGGAGCTTCGGGATCGTCCTCAACGAGGCGCTCCAGTGCTACGCCGACCTGGTCGAGCACGGCCGCACCACCGACGCCGCCCCGGTGCGCCCGTTCGGCGACTTCATCGCCTACCTCGGCGAGCGCGACGCCGCCGCCGACGAGCGCTTCTGGCAGGAGTACCTGGCCGGGGTGAGCGCCCCGACCCGGCTCGCCGTCGACCGCGGCGAAGGAGTCCACGAGGGCGGCGCGGGCACCGAGATCACCCTGCAGGCGATCCTCGACGCCGACGTCAGCGCCGCCGTGCAGGCCGAGTGCGCGCGGCTGGGCGTGTCGCTGAGCGCGCTGGTGCACGGCGCGTGGGCGCGGCTGCTCAGCGCCTACAGCGGCGAGCGGGAGGTGCTGTTCGGGTCGACCACCGCGGGCAGGCCGCCGGAGCTGACCGGCGTCGAGCAGATGGTCGGCCTGTTCATCAACGCCGTGCCGCTGCGCGTGCGCATCGACCCCGAGCAGCGGGTGGGCGACTGGCTGCGCGACATCCAGCGCGACCTGTTCCGCGCGCAGTCCCACCAGTTCACCGGGCTCTCCCGGGTGCAGGAGCTGTCCGACGTGGAGCGCGGCAAGCCGCTGTTCGAGACCCTGCTGAGCTACCAGAACTACCCGCTCGACGGCGGCCACACCGAGAGCTGGGCGGGCATCAAGCTCGTCGACTACGGCTGGACCGGCCCGACCAACTACCCGGTCGCCGTGCGCGCGTTCCCCGGCGAGCAGATCATGCTGGTCCTCACCTACTACGAGCACCGCGTCGACGGCGCCGTCGCCGAGGCGATGATCGACCAGTTCCGGCTGCTGGTCGAGCGCCTGGGCACCGGGCCGGACCGCGGGCTGTGGGAGGTCGAGCCGGTCGCCGGGCCGCACGCCGACCGCGTCCTGCGCGACTGGAACGCCACGGCCAAGCCCTTCGACCTCGACCGCACCCTGCACGGCCTCGCCGAGTGGCAGGCCGCCGTCCGACCGGACGCGACCGCCGTGGTGGCCGTGGACGGCAGGCTCACCTACGCCGACCTCGACGCCCGCGCCAACCAGCTCGCGCACGCCCTCGTCGGGCTCGGCGTCAAGCCGGGGACCGGGTCGGGCTGTGCACCGAGAAGTCCACGGCCACGGTCGTGGCGATGCTCGCGGTGATGAAGGCGGGCGCGGCGTACGTCCCGCTCGACCCCGCGTACCCGGCGGGGCGCATCGCGTCGATGATCGAGGACGCCCGGCCGACCGCGCTGCTCACCTGGGGCGCGGCGCGGACGCCACCGCCGGGGTCGACGTGCCCCGGCTGGCGCTCGACGCCGACTGGGAGCGCGTCGCCACGCACCCGCCGACGCCGCTGGAGCTGGAGGTCCGCCCGGACGACCTGGCGTACGTCATCTACACCTCCGGGTCGTCGGGCAAGCCGAAGGGCGTGATGCTCGACCACCGCGGCCGGGTCAACAACGTCGAGGACTACTGCGACCGCTTCGGCATGGGCCCGGACGACCGGACGCTGTGCGTGTCGTCGCTGAGCTTCGACATCTCCGTGTGCGACCTGTTCTGCAGCCTCAACGCGGGCGGCGTCCTGGTGTTCCCGGACGCGGGCCGGGAGAAGGACCCCGAGCACTGGCTGGAGCTGGTCGGCCGCGAGGGCATCACCCTCTGGCACTCCGCGCCCGCCCTGATGGACGCCCTGCTCGACGTCGCGGCCGAGCGCCCGTACACAGCGGACACGCTGCGGCTGGCGGTGCTCGACGGCGACTGGATCCCGCTGACGCAGCCCGACCGGGTCCGCGCGGCGTTCCCGGGCGTGCGGTTCGTCAGCGCGGGCGGCGCGACCGAGCTGTCGGTCGACTCCGTGCTGTACCCGGTCGACGCGGTCGACCCGGCGTGGCGCAGCATCCCGTACGGCACGCCCATGGCGAACCAGACCGCGTACATCCTCGACGAGGACCTGCGGATCGCGCCCGTCGGCGTGCCCGGCGAGCTGCACCTCGGCGGCGTCGGCGTGGCCGCGGGCTACCTGGACCGACCCGAGCTGACCGCGGAGAAGTTCATCCCGCACCCGTGGCCGACCGTCCCGGGCGAGCGGCTGTACCGCACCGGCGACCTGGCCCGCTTCGGCCAGGACGGCGTGATCGAGCTGCTGGGCCGCATCGACTTCCAGGTGAAGATCCGCGGCATCCGCATCGAGCTGGGCGAGATCGAGGCCGTGCTGCGCGAGCACCCCGCGGTCGACGCGTGCCTGGTCGCCGCGCCGACGGACGCCGCGGGCGACCGCAGGCTCGCCGCGTACGTGGTGCCCGCCCAGGCCGGGGTCGGCGACGAGCTGGCCGCCGAGCTGCGGCCGTGGCTGCGCGCCCGGCTGCCCGAGCAGCTCGTGCCCGAGGCGTACGTGTGGCTGGACCGGCTGCCGCTGACCGCCAACGGCAAGGTCAACCGGCGCGGCCTGCCGGAGCCGACGTTCGCCGCCGCGTCCGCGACGCGGGTGCCGCCGTCGGGCGAGGTGGAGACCAAGCTCGCGGAGCACTGGGCGAAGGTGCTCGACATCGACGTCGCGGGCATCGACGTCGAGACCAGCTTCTTCGACCTCGGCGGCAACTCGCTCAAGGCGCTGCGCGCCTGCCGCGTGCCGGACCTGCCGGTCGCCATCAGCGACCTCTACCGGTACCCGTCGGTACGCGCTCTGGCCGAGCACCTCGCACGCGGCGACGGCTCGCGCGGCCCGCTGGTCCGGCTCACCGCGGCCGACCCGGCGCCCGCGATCATCTGCGTGCCCTACGGCGGCGGCCACGCGGGCGTCTACCAGCCGCTCGCCGACGCGCTCGGCGACCGCGCCGCGCTGTACGCGGTGCGCCTGCCCGGCCACGAGCACGACGGCCGCGACGAGCAGCCCCAGCCGGTCGACGCCGTCGCGCGCGCCGTCGCCGAGGCCGCGTCGGCGTTCGCGGGCAGGCCGCTGCTGGTGTACGGCCACTGCGGCGGCGTCGCGCTGGCCACCGAGGTCGCCACCCTGCTCGAGCGGGCGGGCGCGGACCTGCGCGGCCTGCTCGTCGGGGCGTCGTACCCGCCGCACACCGCCGACGGCTTCGACGACGACCCGTTCGCGCCGGTCGACGACGTCGAGCTGGCGGGCCAGTTCGCCAAGCTCGGCGGGTTCAGCGGCCTCACCGCGGAGGAGGCCGCCACCATCGGGCGGCTGCTGCGCCACGACGGCACCGAGGCCCGCCGCTACTTCCGGCGGGCGCTGGAAAGCGGCAAGTCCCGGCTGCGCGCGCCGCTGACCTGCCTCATCGGCGCCGACGACCCGCTCACCACCGACTACGCCGACGGCTGGCTGAGCTGGGGCCGCTTCGCCGTCGACCACGAACTGGTCGTCCTGCCCGGCGACCACTACTTCGTCCGCGAACACGCCGCGCACGTGGCGCGGCACCTGCTGGCCGCGCTGGACCCGACCCCCGCAGAGGTGACTGCCTGATGTCCCGTTTCCGCCTTGCCGTGCTGAACGTCATGCCCGAAGCCGAGGTGTACCTCGACTACATCGGCGACGTCGTGCCGCCGAACACCGACATCGAGTGGGTCCGGCTGCGCAACCATCCCTACCGCAGCAGCAACCAGGAGATCCTGGCGGCCACGCACAAGTTCTACGACGACACCGACATCGACTCCTGCGACGCGCTGCTGATCAGCGGTTCCGTCATGGACAAGAACCCGGACTTCACCGCCGCGCACTACTGGGACGAGGTCGTCGAGACCCTGCGCGACGCGAGTACCCGCGTCGGGTCGGTCGCAGGCGTCTGCTGGGGCGCACAGGTCGTGGCGAAGGTGTTCTTCGACATCGACAAGAAGCACTTCCCGGAGAAGCTGTCCGGCGTCTACGAGATGACCAACGTCCGGCCCGACCACGAGCTGATGCGCGGCCTCGACGACACCTACTGGCTGCCGCAGAGCCGCTACGCCGAGATGGAGCCGGGCGCGTTCTCCGCGGCCGTCGAGTCCGGCGCGCTGGTGCCGCTGGACTGGTGCGCCAACGGCGGCCACGCCACCGTCGTCTCCGCCGACGGCGCGTACCTGATGCTCCAGGGCCACCAGGACTACCCGACCGGCAGGCTCGCGCTGGAGTACAACAACGCCGTCGCGCGCGGGGAGAACCCGCCGGTGCCCGCGAACTACGACCCCGAGCGCCCGGTGAACCGCTGGCGCGCCAACAACCGCGCCTTCATCGCAGCCTGGCTGCGCCTCGCGGCCCGGCGCAAGGCCGAGGGCCGCAAGCCGGTCCTGACCGGCCAGCCCTGATCAGGGCGGTCCTGATCCGGGCAGTCCTGATCGGACAGTCCGTCCCGCAGTCCTGACCCACCCGTCCGAGGAGCCTGCCGTGCCGTCCACCCCGTTCACCCCCACCGATCCCGCCGAGGCCGCCCAGCGCGTCCGCGCCGCCCTGCGCGCCGGGGCCGCCCTGTCCGGCCACCCCGGAACCGAGCTGGCCGCGCGGGTCGACGCGGCCGCCGCGGACCTCGCCGGGGTCGCCCCGGTGACGGCCGGTGACCCGGTGGACGTGCTCGTCGGCGTCCTGGCCGCCTGGCTGGCGGGCGCGACGCCGTGGGTCGGCCCGGACGCCCCGGCAGGCGCGGCGCTCCCGGCGGACGCCCTGGTGGTGGCCGAGCCGCTGGTCGGGTGCGTCGCGCACCCGGCCGGGTGGCTCGGCGGGCTCGCGCTGCCCGAGGGGGCGGAGCGGGTCGTGGTGCACGCCGACTGGCGCGTGGACGCGTGGCTGCCCGTGGTGTGCTCCGCGCTGCTGGCGGGCGTGCCGGAGGTCGAGCTGGTGGCCGCGGGCTCGGCCGTCGACGGGCGCGGCGTGCTCGCGTTCCCCGGCCACGCCGTCCCGCGGGCGCCGACGGTTTCGACGGGTGGCTCACCTGGGGCGCGGTCCGGCCCACCGGCGGCCCGGCCGCGCACCGGCACGGCTTCGGCGACCACTTCGTCCTCGCCGACCTCGACCCGGAGACCCCGGGGCAGGGCCCGCGCGGGCGGGTCCCGGGCCGCCACCGCGTGCTCAACCCGGCGAGCAGGCCGATCCCGGACAACGCGTGGGGCAGGCTCGGCCTCGCGGGCGTGCTGCCCGTCGTCACCGAGACCGCGGCCGAGCTGGTCGCCGCCGATCGGGCCGAGCGGACGTGGGTGACCGACTACCGCGCCCGCAGGCGCAGCGACGGCACCATCGAGTTCGACACGGCGGGCGCGGTGCGGTTCGCGGGCCGCCCGCTCGCGCGCGGCCTGGTGCGCCGGGCGCTCGCCGGGGCCGGGCTGGCCGACGCCGCGCTCCTGGCCCGCGACCCGGGCACCGAGCGGTCCCGGCTCGTGCTGCACGTCGCCGAGGGCGCCGACACCCGCCGCGCGGCCGACGCGCTGCCCGCGTGGGCGCGCCCGCTCGGCGTCGCCGTGCTGCCCGCGCTGCCGCGCACCGAGGACGGCGAGGTCGACCACGCCGCGCTCGCCGCCGCGCCCGCACCCGACGACTGGCTGCTCGCGCACGCCGAGCGGGTCCTGTCCGACACGCACGGCGGACCGGTGCGGCTGCGCGCCGCCACCACCCCGCCCGCCCCGGTGGTCCGCCCGCTGCCCGCGGAGTTCGAGGCCAACGGCGGTCACTACCCCGGCGACCGGCTCGCCGAGCTGGCGGGCGCCGAGCTGGCCCCGCCGACCGACAGCCTCGCCGACCGGCTGCGCGCCGCCGCCGACAGCGGTCGCGCGATCGTCCTCGTCGACGGCGAGGGCGTCGAGCGCGAGCTGCCGTACCGCGCCCTGCTCGACGACGCCGCCCGCGTCGCCGCGCACCTCAAGTCCCGCGGGCTCGGCGAGGGCGACGAGGTCATCGTGCACTGCGCCGACCCCGCCGACCTGTTCGCGGGCATCTGGGGCTGCATCCTCGCCGGTGTCCTGGCCGTGCCGATCACGCCCGCCAGCCCGTACGACGGCGCGGGCAACCCGATGTGGCACCTGCTCGGCCCGACCACGATGCTCACCCGCGACCTCGTGCTCACCACCGCCGCGCAGGCGAGCACCACCGCGGCGGCGCTGGCCGAGCGCGGGCTGACCGCGACCACGCTGCTGCTGGAGGACGCCCGCCGCCACGAGCCGCTGGCCGAGGCGGACTGGACGATCGGCAGGCACGCGTTCCTGCTGCTGACCTCCGGCAGCACCGGCGCGCCCAAGGGCGTCCCGCTGGGCCACCGCAACCTGGTCGCGCTGGCCGAGGCGGTGTGCCGCGAGTTCGACTTCGACCGAGGCCACGAGGTGTCGCTGAACTGGCTGGCCGTCGACCACGTCGGCGGGCTGGTGCAGCACCACATCCGCGACCTGTGCCTGGCGCACCGCCAGATCCACGTCGACACCGCGTACGTCATGGCCAAGCCGACCCGCATGCTCGACCTGATGTCCGCGCACCGCGTGACGCTGGCGTGGCAGGCCAACTTCGGCTTCAACATGCTCAACGAGCAGGCCGCCGAGATCGGCCGCGGCCGGTGGGACCTGAGCCCGGTGAAGCTGTGGGAGAACGGCGGCGAGGCCGTCACCCACGACGGCAACCAGCGCTTCCTCGCCCTGCTCGCCCCGCACGGCCTGCGCCCCGACGTGATCAAGCCGGTGTTCGGCATGACCGAGACCAGCTCCGCGATCATCGCCGCGCACAACCTGGTCCTGGGCCGCCACGACAACGTGCACTGGCTCGCCGAGAGCGCCCTGGACAACCCCGTCGTGCGGGCGCTGCCCGGCGGCGGCAGCGCGTTCGTGGAGGTCGGCACGCCGATGGCGGGTGTCGCGATGCGCGTGGTCGACGCCGACGGCCGGGTGTGCCCGGAGGGCGTGATCGGCCGCATCGAGGTCAGCGGCCTGCAGATCTTCGACGGCTACTACCGCAACCCCGAGGCCAACGCCGACACCTTCAGCCCCGACGGCTGGCTGCGCATGGGCGACCTGGGGTTCATGGTCGGCGGCAGCCTCGTGGTCACCGGCCGCGAGAAGGACGTCATCATCGTCAACGGCCTCAACTTCGCCGCCCGCGCGCTGGAGGGCGCCGTCGAGGCGCTGCCGGGCGTGCGGCAGGGCTGCTGCGCCGCGGTGTCGGTGCGCAGGCCCGACGCCGTCACCGACGACCTGGTCGTGTTCGTCAGCTCCGCGGACGACGCCACCGCCGACCCGGCCGAGGTGGAGGCGGCACTGCTGAGCGAGTTCAGCCTGCGCCCGATCGCGGTCGTCGAGCTGGACCCGGCGGACTGGCCGCGCACCGCCATCGGCAAGATCCGCAGGCCGCCGCTGGCGCAGGGCTTCCTGGCGGGCGAGTTCGCCGACCGCATCGTGCTCCAGCGCGACAGCGGCGTCGGCGAGGCGGCGAGCCTGCCCGCGCTCCACTTCGTCCCGCGCTGGCGGGGGCCGCGCCCGCCCCGGCCGTCGCCCGGCGCGTCCTGGTGCTGGACGGGTCCGAAGTGGACCCCGCCGCCCTGATCGCCGCGGGTCCCCTCGACGTCGTCATCGACACCGCTCTCCGCACGCCCGCCGACGGGGAAGACCCCGCCGAGCGCGCCATCGCGGCGCTGGACCGCGCCCACACCCGCTGGGACGCGCTCTGCAAGGCCGCGACCGCGCTGGACAGCCCGCCCGCGCTCGTCCTCGCCGTGGACGAGGCGTTCGCCGTGACCGGCGGCGAAGCGGGCATCGGCAACGCCGCCCTGCCCGGGCTCGCCGAGAGCCTCGCCCAGTCCTACCCGCAGCTGTCCATCAAGGTCGTCGACGGCGCCACCGACGCCGAACTGCGCACCGAGCAGGCCGCGACGCCGGGGAGACCCGCGTCGCCTACCGCGACGGCGCGCGCCTGGTCGCCGCGCTCGAGCCGCTCCCGCGGGCGACATCCCCACCGCCCCGGCCCGGATCCTCACCGAGGGCGGGCAGTACCTGGTGATCGGCGGGCTCGGCGGCGTCGGCGCGCTGCTGTGCCAGCACCTCCTGCAGCGCTTCGGCGCGCGGCTGACCGTCGTCGGCCGCGGCCCCGCCGACGCGGGCGGCCCGCGCGCCCAGACCCTCGCCTACCTGACCGCGCAGGCCGGGTCCCGGGCGGGCGCGAGCATCGAGTACCGGCAGGCCGACGCGACCGACCCCGCCGCGCTCACCGCCGTCGTCGGCGACACCGCGTTCGACGCCGTGTTCGCGCTCCTCGGCGAGGGCACGATCGTCGAGCAGATCGACGCGCTGATGGCGGGCGCCACCGAGGACGACCGGGAGGCGCTGCGCCGCGCGGCCAACCGCATCCGGCTCAGCCACAGCCTCGACGCCGCCCTCGCCGCCCACCCGGCGCCGGTCGTGGTGTTCAGCTCCATCAACGGGTTCTTCGGCGGCGCGGGCTTCGCCCACTACGCCGGGGCCTGCGCCTACCAGGCCGCGCACGCCCTGCGCTCCGACCGCGGCGACCTCTGCCTCGACTGGGGCATGTGGCAGGGCGTCGGCCTGGCCGCGGCGCGCCGACCGAGCTGACCGCGCTCGCCGAGCGCCGCGGGTTCGCCAGGATGACCCCCGCGCAGGGCCTCGCCGCGCTGCACATCGCGCTGGACGCGCCGGACCGCCGGGTGCTGATCGGCCTGCTCGCCTCGGGCAGCGCCGTCGCGCCGCTGCTGCCCGCCGACCTGTTCGGGCACGCGGTGTCCGCCGACGGCCCGGTCGAGGCGGCCGACGTCGCCGCGGTGCTGGGCGTGCCGGTCGACCGGGTCAGCACCACGCGGCGCAGCGAGCAGGCCGAGCGGGCGCTGTCCAGCCCGCACCTGGCCACGCTGCTCGACGTCTTCCGCGGCGTGCTGGCCTCGCCCGACGTCGACGGCGACGACAACTTCTTCGCCGTCGGCGGCGACTCGATCCGGGCGATCCAGGTCGTCACCCGCGCCGCCGAGCGCGGCATCAAGTTCAGCGCGCTCGACCTGTTCGAGCACAAGACCGTCGCCGCGCTGCTCGCCCACCTCGCCGACACCGACCAGCTCGGCGCCCTCCCCGAGCCGGTCGACGAGGACGTCGACGCGAGCGCCCCGGTCGCGCTGCCGCCGGTCTTCGACTGGTGGCTGGAGACCGCGGACACCGCCGACGTGCGGGCGCACCTGACCATGGGCATGCGCTACGACCTCGACCCCGGCATCGAGCCCGCCGCGGTCGAGGCGGCGCTGGTCGCGCTCGTCGAGCAGCACGACGCGCTGCGGCTGCGGCTCGTCGAGACCGCCGACGGCCCCCGGCTCGTCGCCGCGGCACCGCCGCCGACAGCCTCGCGTTCGAGGTCCGCTCGGTCGCCTCGGACGGGGTGGACGCGGTCGAGTCCGCGCTGCACCGCGGCGTGGACGCCGCCGACGGGCCGATCGTGCGGGCCGCGCTGCTGCGCCTCACCGACCAGCCCCGCACGCAGCTCGTGCTGGTGATCCACCACGCGGCCGTGGACGGCGTGTCGTGGCGCATCATCGAGGACGACCTGGTCCTGCTGCTCGGCCCCGACGGCGGGTCGGCGCTGCCCGCCCGCACCATGGGCTTCTTCGACTGGGCGCACCGCGTCGCCCGGCGCGCGGAGCGCGTCGACGGGCAGGCGCTCGCCGACGCCTGGGCGGCCCGGCTGGGCGCCTCCGGCGCGGTGTTCGCCGACGTGCCCGACAAGCAGCCGCGCGAGGGCGACGCGGTCGTCCTCACCCGCACGGTCACCGCGCCCGCGCTCGGCGGCGCGGACGCCAGCGTCAACGAGGTCCTGCTCACCGCCGTCGGCTGGAGCCTGTCCCGGTGGACCGGCCGCGACGACATCGCCATCGACGTCGAGGGGCACGGGCGCCTGGAGCGCGAGCTGCCCGTCGACCTGTCCCGCACCGTCGGCTGGTTCACCGCGATCGCCCCGCTGCGGCTGGACGTCGCCGGGTGCGACGCGCCCGCCGACGCCCTCCCGAGGGTCCGCAAGGCCGTCGAGGACACCCGCGGCAGGCACCTGGAGTGGGGCCTGCTGCGCCACCTGGGCGCCTGCCCGGCCGACCACCCGCTCCGCGCGCTGCCCGAGCGGCAGGTCAGCTTCAACTACCTCGGCGTGTTCGCCGCGGGCGGCGAAGCCAACCCGCTGCTGTCGGCCGTGCCGGGGTCGCTGAGCGCCGAGCAGAGCCCGGACAGCCGCCGCCGCTACCTCATCGACGTCGCCGCCCAGGTCAGCGCGGGCGACCTCGAACTGGCCGTGAAGTTCTCGCCGGACGTGCACCCGCGCGCCGACGTCGAGCGCTGGCTGGACGACTGCGTCGCCGTCGTCACCGGCCTGCTCGCCGCCGAGCCCGAGCCGGTCGTGCTCGCCGACCTCGACCACGACGAACTCGCCATGGCGCTGCAGGAAGTCGGCTTCGGCTTCGACGACTGACCGGGAAACCAATGGAGGGAACCACCGCATGACCGCCAACACCCCGACCGACCGCGGACGCTGGATCGCGCTGTCGGTGCTCTGCCTGGGTGAGCTGATGATCCTGCTCGACGCCACGATCGTGAACGTCGCGCTGGACACCATCCGCCGGGACCTGGGCTTCGAGCGGAGCGCGCTGGCGTGGGTGGTGAACGGCTACCTCATCGCCTTCGGCGGCCTGCTGCTCCTGGCGGGCCGCCTCGGCGACCTGCTCGGCAAGCGCCGCGTGTACCTGGTCGGGCTGACCGTGTTCACCCTCGCGTCGGTGGGGTGCGCGGTCGCCCAGACGCAGCTCATGCTCGTCGGCGCGCGGTTCCTCCAGGGCGTCGGCGGGGCGCTGACCTCGGCGGTCATCCTCGGCATGATCGTCACGATGTTCCCGGAGCCCGCCAAGCAGGCCAAGGCGATCGGCACCTACGGGTTCATCACCGCGGCGGGCGGGTCGCTGGGCCTGGTGCTCGGCGGCGCGCTCACCGACGGCCTCGACTGGAACTGGATCTTCCTGATCAACCTGCCGATCGGCGTGCTGACGCTGCTGCTGAGCCTGCGGTTCGTGCCGGACCAGGCGGGCATCGGCGTCGGGCGCGGCCCCGACTGGCTGGGCGCGCTGCTGCTGACCTCCGGCCTCATGCTCGCCGTCTACACCATCCTGGAGGTCGGCGAGCGCGGCTGGACGGCCGCGCAGACGCTGGCCACCGGGGCGGGCGCCATCGTGCTGGTCACCGGGTTCCTGCTGCGCCAAGCCATGATCAGCAACCCGCTGGTGCCGCTGGGGCTGTTCCGGTCGCGCGCGGTCGCCACCGCGAACCTCATCCAGCTCCTGATGGTCGCGGCGATGTTCGGGGTGTTCTTCTTCGGCGCGCTCCACCTCCAGCAGGCGCTGCGGTTCGGGCCGCTGGAGGTCGGCCTGTCCTTCCTGCCCGCCGCGCTCACCATGGGCGTCACCGCGCTGCGGCTGTCCGGGCCGTGCCTGATGCGGTTCGGTCCGCGGACGACGATCATCGCCGGGCTGTGCTCGATCCTGCTGTGCCTGCTGCTGTTCGCCCGCACGCCCGCGGACGGCAGCTACCCGGTCGACGTGCTGCCCGCGCTCGTCCTCTTCGGACTCGGCGGCGGCCTGGTGTTCCCGGCCATGATGGGCCTGGCCATGTCCGGCGCCACCGAGGCCGACGCCGGGCTGACCTCCGGCATGCTCAGCACCACCTACCAGGTGGGCGGCGCGATCGGGCTGGCCGCGCTGAGCAGCATCGCCGCCGCCCGCACCGGGGACGACCCGTCCCCGGCCGCCATCACCTCGGGGTTCAGCCTCAGCCACCTCGTCGCCGCCGGGCTCGTCCTCGGCGCGGTCGTCGTGGCCGCCGCGTTCGTCCGCGCGCCCGAGCCCGCGGCGGAACCGCCCGTCGAGGCCGACCACGCCTGACCGCACCGAATCTGGGGGAATCCGGTATGCCGCAAGACGGGATCGCCATCGTCGGCATGGGGTGCCGCTACCCGAGGGCGCTCACCTCGCCCGCGGAGCTGTGGGAGTTCGTGGCGGGCGGCGGCGACGCCGCCCGGCCGGACTTCCCCGCCGACCGCGGGTGGGACCTGCGCGCGCTCACCGGCCCGGACGGCCCCGGGTCGACCTACGCCCGGGGCGGCTCGTTCCTCGACGACGCGGCGGGCTTCGACGCCGCGTTCTTCGGGATCAGCCCGCGCGAGGCGCTGGCGATGGACCCGCAGCAGCGGCTGCTGCTGGAGATCTCCTGGGAGGCGCTGGAGCGGGCGGGCATCGACCCGGCCGCGCTGGCGGGCACCCGCGCTGGCGTGTACTTCGGGGTGGTCGCCCAGGAGTACGGGCCGCGCGTGTTCGCCGGACCGGCCGAGCACGCGGGCCACCTGACCACCGGCACCACCGCCAGCGTCGCGTCCGGCCGCGTCGCCTACGCGCTGGGGCTGGAGGGTCCGGCGGTCACCGTCGACACGGCGTGCTCGTCGTCGCTGGCGGCGCTGCACTTCGCGGTGCGGGCGCTGCGCGCGGGGAGTGCTCGCTGGCGCTGGCGGGCGGCGCGAACGTGGTGTGCGCGCCCAGCATCCTGGTCGGCTTCGGCAAGCTCGGCGCGCTCGCCCCGGACGGGGTCAGCAAGCCGTTCTCGGCGACGGCCAACGGGTTCGGCGTGTCCGAGGGCGCGGGCGTGCTCGTCCTGGAGCGCCTGGCCGACGCGCGCGCCAACGGCCACCCCGTCCTCGCGGTCCTGCGCGGCAGCGCGCTCGCCCAGGACGGCGCGTCGGACGGGCTGTCCGCGCCGAGCGAGGCCGGGCAGCGCCGGGTCATCCGGGCCGCCCTCGCCGACGCCGGGCTCACCCCGGGCGACGTGGACGTGGTGGAGGCGCACGGCACCGGCACGCGCGTCGGCGACCCGATCGAGGCCCGCGCCCTGCTCGCGACCTACGGCGCGGAGCGGCCCACCGGGCACCCGCTGCTCATCGGGTCGCTCAAGTCGAACATCGGGCACCCGCAGGCCGCCGCCGGGATCGCGGGCGTCATCAAGGTCGTGGAGGCGGTCCGGCGCGGCGTCGTGCCCGCGACCCTGCACCTGTCCGGCCGCACCGAGGGCGTCGACTGGGCGTCCGGGGCGCTGCGGGTGGTGGACGAGCCGACGCCGTGGCCGGACACCGACCGGCCGCGCCGGGCCGCGGTCTCGTCGTTCGGGATCAGCGGCACCAACGCGCACGTCATCGTCGAGCAGGCCGAGCCGGAGCCCGCCGCGGACCGCCCGTCAGGGGGCGTCGTCCCGCTGGTGTTGTCGGCGGCGACCGCCGACGCGCTGCGCGCCCACGCCGAGCGCGTCCGCGGGTACCTCGCGGGCCGCCCGGACCTGCCCGTCGCCGACCTCGCCGCCGGGCTCGCGGCCCGGTCCCGCCTCGAACACCGCGCGGTCGTGCTCGCCGACAACGCCGCAGGGGCCGCGGCCGGGCTGGCCGCGGTCGCCGACGGCACCGCCGAGACCGGCCGCGCCCGGGTCGACGGCGGCGCGGTGTTCGTCTTCCCCGGGCAGGGCTCGCAGTGGACCGGCATGGCCGCCGACCTGCTCGACGCCGACCCCGTGTTCGCCCGGCACCTGCGCGACTGCGCCGCCGCGCTCGCCGAGTTCGTCGACTGGTCCCTGGAGGACGTCCTGCGCGCCGCGCCGGGCGCGCCCGGGCTCGACCGGGTCGACGTCGTGCAGCCCGCGCTGTTCGCCGTGATGGTGTCCCTCGCCCGCCGGTGGATGGCGTACGGGGTGCGACCGGCCGCGGTGATCGGGCACTCCCAGGGCGAGATCGCCGCCGCGCACGTCGCGGGCGCGCTGTCGCTGCGGGACGCGGCGAAGGTCGTCGCGCTGCGGAGCAAGGCGATCCTGGCGATCTCCGGCACCGGCGGGATGGCGTCGGTGCCGCTGCCCGCCGACGAGGTCGCGCGCCGCGCGGCCGGCCGGGTGGAGGTCGCCGCGCTCAACGGCCCGCGGTCCACCGTGGTCTCCGGCGACGCCGCCGCCATCGCGGAGTTCGTCGCCGAGTGCGAGGCGGACGACGTCCGCGCCCGCCGCGTCCCGGTCGACTACGCGTCCCACTCCGCGCACGTGGACCGGCTCGAAGCCGACCTGCTCACCGCGCTCGCCGACATCGCCCCCGCCCGCGCCGAGGTCGAGTTCCTGTCGGCGGTGACCGGCCGCCCGGAGGACGGGACCGGGCTGGACGCGGCGTACTGGTACCGGAACCTGCGGCAGACCGTGCTGTTCGAGACCGCCGTGCGCGCAGCGTACGACCGGGGCGGCCGGTTCTTCATCGAGGCCAGCCCGCACCCGGTGCTGACACTCGGCGTCGAGGAGGCGCTGCACGGCGCGGCCGAGCCGACGGCCGTCGTCGGCAGCCTCCGGCGCGACGACGGCGGCCCGCGCAGGCTCCTCGCGTCGGTCGCCGACGCCCACCTCGCGGGACTGCCCGTGGACCTGTTACCCGGGGCCGCCCTGGTCGACCTGCCCACGTACCCCTTCCAGCGCAAGCGGTTCTGGCTGGCCCCCGCCGACGCCCCCGTCCGGCGCGCTTCCGCGGCCACCCGCTGCTCGACGCCGCGCACGAGCACCCCGAGCACGGTGGCCGCCAGTTCACCGGCAGGCTCGCCCTCGACACCCACCCTGGCTCGCCGACCACGCCGTCGGCCCCGTCGTGCTGCTGCCCGGCGCCGCGCTCGTCGAACTGGCCCTGCACGCCGGGCGCGAGGTGGGCCTGCCCGCGCTGACCGACCTGGTCCTGAGCGAGCCCCTGGTCATCCCCGAGCACGGCGGCGTGCTCGTCCAGGTCGTCGTCGACGGCACCGGCGTGCGGGTCTACTCCGCCCCGACACCACCCCGCGTCCTCAGTGGACGAAGCACGCGGAGGGCGTGCTGGGGCCGGAGGTCCCCGCGACCGGCTCCGTCGAGTGGCCCCCGGGCGAGGACGTCCCCGCCGACTACGACGCGCTGGCCGAGCGCGGGTACCGGTACGGCCCGGCGTTCCGCGGTCTGAAGGCGATGCGCAGGCACGGGGACGACGTGGTCGCTGAGGTGGCGCTGCCCGCCGGGGTCGACCCGGACGGCTTCGCCCTGCACCCCGCGCTGCTGGACGCCGCGCTGCACGCCCTGGTGCACTTCGCCCCGGCCGACCGGGTGCTGCTGCCGTTCGCGTGGTCCGGGGTCCGCCTGCACGCCGTGGGCGCGACCGCGCTGCGCGTCCGCGTCACCCCGACCGGCCCCGACACCTACGCGCTCGCCATGACCGACCCGGCGGGGAACCCGGTGTGCACGGTCGACTCGCTGGCCCTGCGCCCGGTCAACTCCGACCGGCTGCGCGCGCGGGCGTCGGCGACGCCCTGTTCGCCCTGGACTGGTCCCCGGTCGGGACGCCGGAAACCGCGCCGGAGTGGGCCGAGTGGCCCGCCGTCGCCGAGTCGGGCGTGTCGGTCCTGCGCTGCGTGGACAGCTCCGCGGACGTCGTCGGGCACGCCCGGCGCGCGCTCGGCGACGTGGTCGACGTCGTGCGGCGGTGGATCACCGAGTTCGACGGCGGCGCACTGGTCGTCCTGACGCACCGCGCCGTGTCCGCGGGCGCCGGGGAGGACGTGCGCGACCTCACGCACGCCCCCGTCTGGGGCCTGCTGCGCAGCGCGCAGGCCGAGCACCCCGGCCGGATCGTGCTGGTCGACACCGACGACCGCGACGACTGGGCCGACGCCGTCCGCCGCGCGCTCGCGTCGGGGGAGCCGCAGGTCGCCGTCCGCAGGGGGACCGCGCTCGCGCCGCGGCTCGCCCGCCCGGCGGGCGCCGTCACCGGGATCGAGCGGGTGCGGGAACCGGGCTGGCGGTTGCGGACCCTCGGCCAGGGCACCCTGGACCCGGCCAACCTGGCCGTCACCGACTGGCCCGAGGCCGACCGGCCGCTGGGGCCGGGCGAGGTGCGGGTCGCCGTGCGCGCGGTCGGCCTGAACTTCCGCGACGTCATGATCGCCTACGGGCTCTACCCGGACCGCGACGTCGACCTCGGCAACGAGGGCGCCGGCGTGGTCACCGAGGTCGGCGAGGGCGTGCAAGCGCTGCGCCCCGGCGACCGCGTGATGGGCCTGTACTACGGCATCGGGCCGGTCGTCGTCCGCGACCAGCGCTACTTCGCGAAGTACCCGGACTCGTGGACGTTCGAGCAGGCGGCCACCACTCCCGCCGCGTTCCTCACCGCCTACCGCTCCCTGCACGACCTCGTCGGGCTGCGCGCGGGCCAGAAGGTGCTGGTGCACGCCGCGACCGGCGGCGTCGGCATGGCCGCGTGCCAGCTCGCCGCGCACTACGGCGCGGACGTGTTCGCCACCGCGAGCCCCGGCAAGTGGGCGACCCTGCGCGCGATGGGCCTGCCCGAGGACCGGATCGCCAGTTCGCGCACCGTCGAGTTCCGGGACCGCTTCCTCGCGGCCACCGGCGGCGCGGGCGTGGACATCGTGCTCGACTCGCTCGCGGGCGAGTTCGTCGACGCCTCCCTCGACCTGCTGCCGCGCGGCGGGCACTTCGTCGAACTGGGCAAGACCGACCTGCGCGACCCGGCCGTCGTCGCCGCGACCCACCCGGGCGTCCGGTACGAGCACTTCGACCTGACCACCGTCGGGCCGGACGACATCCACGCCATGTTCGGCGCGCTGGGCGCGCTGTTCGAGAGCGGCGACCTGCGGCCCCTGCCGGTCGCCACCCGCGACGTCCGGCAGGCGTCGGCCGCGCTGAAGGTGCTGGGCCAGGCGAGCCACACCGGCAAGCTCGCGCTCACCCTGCCGCGCCGGATGGACCCCGAGGGGACCGTCCTGATCACCGGCGGCACGGGCGTACTCGGCGCGATGCTGGCCCGCCACCTGGTGGCCGAGCGCGGCGTGCGCAGCCTGCTGCTGCTCAGCCGCGGCGGCCCGGACGCGCCCGCCGCCCGCGCGCTCGTCGAGGAACTGGACGCCGAGGTCCGCGTGGTGGCCTGCGACGCGGCCGACCGGCGCGCGCTGGACGCCGCGCTCGCCCGGGTCCCCGCCGAGCACCCGCTGACCGCCGTCGTCCACGCCGCGGGCGTGCTCGACGACGCCGTGGTCACCGCGCTCACCCCGGACCGGCTCGACCGCGTCCTGCGGCCCAAGCTCGACGCGGCCTGGAACCTGCACGACGCCACCCGCCACCTCGACCTGTCCGCGTTCGTCCTGTACTCGTCGGCCGCGGGCATCCTCGGCACCGCGGGCCAGGCCGCCTACGCCGCCGCCAACACGTTCCTCGACGCGCTCGCCGAGCACCGCGGGCAGCTCGGCCTGCCCGGGACGGCCCTGGCGTGGGGCCTGTGGGCGACCGACACCGGCATGACCGGCCACCTGTCCGCGGGCGACCGGGGCCGCCTGCGCCGCACCGGGTTCGGCGCGCTGACCGACACCGAGGGCCTGGCCCTGTTCGACGCCGCGCTCGACACCGGCCGCGCGCTGCTCGTGCCCGCGCGCCTCGACCCGCCCGCCGACGCCTCCGGCCTGCCCGCCGTCCTCGCCGGGCTCGTCCGCACCGCGCCGCGCGCCGCCGCGGCCGTCCAGCGGGACACCGCGCCCGACGACGACCTCGCGACCCTGCCCGCCGGACGGCGCGGAGAAGCCGTGCTCGCGCTCGTGCGCCGGGTCGCGGCCACCGTGCTCGGCCACGACAGCCCGGACGCGGTCGACCCGGAGGCGAACTTCAAGCACCTGGGGTTCGACTCGCTCGGCGCGGTCGACTTCCGCAACCGGGTCAAGAACGCCACCGGCCTGCCGCTCGCCCCGACCGCGGTGTTCGACCACAAGACCCCGGCCGCGCTCGCCGAGCACCTCCTCGGCCTGCTCCCACCGGTCGCGGAAGAGTCCTCTGCGGACGATGTGCCGGACCCCGCGCCGGTGGTGGTGCCGGACAAGCCGTGCCCGCTGACCCGCTACCAGCAGGACGTCGTCGCCGTCGCCCTCACCTACCCCGAACTGCCGCTCGCCCAGCCCAGCGGGTACGTCCGCCTGCACGGCGCCGCCGACGTCCGCGGCTGGTCGACGCGATCCGCCGCACCGCCCTGCGCCACGACGCCATGCGCCTGCGCATCGAGGAGCACGACGGCGAATGGCTCCAGCGGGTCGTGGCCGATCCGCCCGAGGTCGAGGTCGTGTCCTTCCTGGACGACCCCGACCCGCGCACCGCCCGCCTGCGCTGGATCGAGGCCGCCACCGCCGCCCCGATGCCGCTCGACGGCCCGCTCGCCCGCACGGCCGTCCTGGTCGACGACCGCGACTCGCTGGTCCTCTACTGCCGGTTCCACCACGCCGCCGCCGACGCGTGGGGCATCTCCCTCGGCGTCCGCGAGATCCGCGACCGCTACCGGGGCGCCGCCGACCCCGGCCCCGCGCCGAGCTGCCTCGACGCGGTCGACGCCGACGCCGCCTACCACGCCTCCCCGGACCGGGCCGCCGACCGGGACGCCCTGGTCGCCGCGCTCGCCGGGACCACGCCCGCGCTGTTCGCCCGCGGCGCGGGTGCGCGCCCACAAGCGGGCCCGCTGGACGACCCGGGTGCCCGCGAGCGCCGCCGACCGGATCCGGGCGACCGGGCGGACCGTGTTCTCCGTCGTCGCCGCCGCGATCGCCGCGTACCTGCGGCGGGTGCACCGCGAAGGCGACATCGTGCTGGGCGTCCCGCTGCTCAACCGGCGGACGCCCGCCGAGCTGGCCACGATGTCCCACGCCACCAACATCGTCCCGCTGCCGGTGCCGGTCGACGAGCGCGCCACCCTGCTCGAGCTGGCCGACCGGGTCCGCGGCGACGTCTGGGACCTCACCGCGCGCGGCCGGTTCGCCCTCGGCGACCTGCGCGCCGCGCTGCGCGAGGCGGGCCACCCCGCCCGCGAGCTGTTCGACGTCACCCTGTCGTGCATCACCGTCCCCGACGCCGCCGACGCCGACCTGACCGTGCTCGCCTCCGGGTACGCGCTCGACGCGGTGAACGTGGTCATCCGGGAGAACGCGGGCGACGGCTCCCTCGACGTGGACGTGTTCAGCGCCGAGGACGTCTTCGACGCCGACTACCCGATCCGCGCGGCCGTCGGCCACGTCCTGCGGATGCTGCGCGCGGGCCTCGACATCCCGATCGGCGACCTCGACCCGCTGGGCACGCGGGAAACCGCCGCCCTGGCCGCGTTCGAGCGCCCGCGGAGCGCGGAGCTGGACGAAACCGCCACCCTCGACCGCGTCACCGCGGCCGTCGCCGAGCGCGCGCCGGACGCGCCCGCCGTCGTCTGGGCGGACGGGGCGTGGACGCGCGGCGAGTTCCGCCGCCGCGTCGACGGGCTCGCCGCCCGGCTGCGGGCCGCGGGGCTGCGCGCCGAGGAGTGCGTCCCGCTGCTGCTGCCGCGCTCGCCGCACTTCCTCGTCGCCGTGCACGCGGTGCTCGCCGCGGCGGCGCGTACGTCCCGGTCGACCCGGCGCACCCCGCCGAGCGCGTCCGGGCGGTGCTCGCCGACTCCCGCGCCCGGCTCGCCGTCACCGACCAGCCCTCGGGATTGCTCACCGAGCTGGGTATCCGGGCGCTGCCCGTGGACGGCCCGGACGCGCCCGCCGCGCCGAGCGGCACCCGGCCCACCGACCTCGCGTACGTCATCTACACCTCCGGCTCCAGCGGCGAGCCGAAGGGCGTCATGGTCGAGCACCGCTCGGTGGTCAACCGGATCGCGTGGATGCAGCGCCGATACCCGATCAGCGCGGAAGATGTCGTCCTCCACAAGACGCCCACCACGTTCGACGTGTCGGTGTGGGAGCTGATGTGGTGGGCGCACACCGGCGCCCGGGTCGCCGTCGCCCCCGAGGGCGCGGAGCGCGACCCGCGCGAGCTGGGCGCGGCGATCCAGCGGCACGGCGTCACCGTGGCGCACTTCGTCCCCTCGATGCTCGGCCCGTTCCTCGACCACGCCGAGACCGCGCCCGAGCAGGTCCGCACGCTGCGCCGGGTGTTCTGCAGCGGCGAGGCGCTGACCCCGGCGCTGGCCGAGCGGTTCCGGCGCGTCTTCGGGCCGGGCGTGCGGCTCAGCAACCTGTACGGGCCGACCGAGGCGACCGTCGACGTGTCCTTCCACGACGTCCCCGCCGACGGGCCGATCACCCGCGTCCCGATCGGCGAGCCGGTCGACAACACCGCGCTGCTGGTCCTCGACGCCGCGGCAGGCGCTGCCCGGTCGGCGTGCCGGGTGAGCTGAACATCGCGGGCGTCCAGCTCGCCCGCGGCTACCTCGGCAGGCCCGAGCGCACCGCCGAGGCGTTCGTGCCCGACGAGTCGATCCCCGAGCGCCGCCGCTACCGCACCGGCGACCTCGCCCGCTGGCTGCCGGACGGCTCGCTGGAGTACCTGGGCAGGCTCGACGACCAGGTGAAGGTCCGCGGCAACCGGGTCACCCTCGGCGAGGTCGACGGCGTCCTGGCCCGCTGCCCCGGCATCGGGTCGGCCGCGGTGACCGCCCGCTCCGGCCCCACCGGCACCCGGCTCGTCGCCCACCACACCGGCGACGTCCCCGTGGAGTCCATAGTGGACTTCCTGGCGGCGCGGCTGCCGGGCTACATGGTGCCCAGCGAGTTCGTCCGGGTCGAGCGGATGCCGCTGACCCGCAGCGCCAAGGTGGACCGGCGCGCCCTGGCCGAGCTGAGCGGCGCGCGCGGCGCGGCCGAGCCCGCCACCGCGCTGGAACGCGAGGTGGCCGACCTCTGGGCGACCGTGCTCGGCGCCACCGGGTTCGGCGTCCACGACGACTTCTTCACCGTCGGCGGCGACTCGATCCTGGTGCTGCGCCTGCGCTCCGAGGCCGAGAAGCGCGGGCTGCCGTTCGCCGTCGACCGGTTCCACGCCCGGCCGACCGTCGCCGCGCTCGCCGCGGACCTCGCCGCCGACCCCGCGCCGGCCGCGCGGCCGGAGGTCGCGCCGTTCGAGCTGGTCCCGCTGATCGACCGGGCCGCGCTGCACGGTGCGGAGGACGCGTTCCCCGCCACCCGGCTCCAGCTGGGCATGCTGTTCCACAGCCTCGAACGCGCCGACTCGACGCTCTACAAGGACGTCTTCCGCTACCGGCTGCGGATGCCGTGGGACGAGACCGCGTTCCGCCGCGCCCACCGCGCGCTCGTGGCCCGGCAACCGGCGTTGCGGTCGAACTTCGCCATCGCGGGCGTCAGCACCCCGGTCCAGGTCGTGCACCACGAGGTGCCCGACACCCTCGACGTCGTCACGGGCGCGGGGAGGAGGAGATCGCCGCGCACCTGTCGGCGCTCAGCCGCGTGGACTACCGCATCGGCGAGGCCGAGGCGCTGCACAGCACCCGCGTGTTCGTCCGCCCGGACGGCGTCGACCTCGTGTTCGCCTTCCACCACGCGATCCTCGACGGCTGGAGCGTCGCCACCGCCATCGGCGAACTGCTGCGCGACTACCTGTCCCCGGACGGCGCGGACCTCACCCCAGTTCCGACCTCGCTGCTGGCCGAGCACGCCCGCCTGGAGGCGGAAGCCCGCGCCGACGAGCGCTCCCGCGCGTTCTGGGACCGGGCGCTGGAGGGCGCCGAGCCCACCGCGATCGAGCCGCTGGCCGCGCACGTGCCGCCGTCGCCGGACCGCGTGCGGGTGCTGGAGCTGCCCGCCTGGCTGGACGCCGCGGTCGCCCGGTTCGGGCGCGACGAGGGCGTGCCGGTGAAGTCGGTGCTGCTCGCCGCGCACCTGCTCGCCCTGCGCGCCCTGTCCGGGTCGGTCGACGTCACCACCGGCTGCGTCACCCACGGCCGCCCCGAGCGCGCCGACGCCGACCGCTGCGCCGGGCTGTTCCTCAACACCGTCCCGGTGCGCATCGACAGCGGCGCGAAGACCTGGCGGGCCGCGGTCGACCAGGTGCTGCGCTGGGAGCGCGACGCCCACCCGCACCGCCGCCACCCGGTCAGCGACCTCCAGGGCGAACGCGGCAGGCCGGTCTTCACCACCGCGTTCAACCACGTCAACCACCACGCCCTCGCCGACGCGCTGCGCGACGACCGGGTCGCCCTCGTCGACGTCGAGGTCAGGAGGAGACCAACTTCGCGCTGCTCACCACCGCCGTCGTCGACCCGCGCCACGGGCGGACCGCGCTGCGGCTCAGCGCGACCGCCGACGGGCTCACCGCCGACCAGTGCGCCCAGTTCGGCGCGCTGCTCATCGGGGTGCTCGGCGAGATCGTCCGGCGACCCGACGCCGACGTCGACTTCGACACCGTCCGGTGGCGCGGCGTCGCCGACCTCGTCGCGGACGCGGCCGCCCTGCACCCGGAGCGGACCGCCGTCGCCGCCGACGACGCCGCCTGGTCGTACCGGGAGCTGTCCGACGCCGCCGACACCGTCGCGCGCAGGCTCATCGCGCTCGGCATGCCCGCCCAGGCCCGTCTCGGCATCCGCCTTCCGCGCTCGCCGGAACTGGTCGCGGTCGTCGTCGGCGCGCTGCGCGCCGGGGCGGCGGTAGTCCCGCTCGACCTCGACTACCCGGTCGCGCGCGTCCGGACGATGGTCGCCATCGCCGAGCCCTGGGCGGTCGTCGGCGACCTGGACGGCCACGACCGGGTGTTCTCACCCGCCGACCTGCTGGCTGGCGCCGCCGACCCGGTGGTGCTGCCGAAGCCGGAACCCGACGACGCCGCCTACGTCCTGTTCACCTCGGGCTCGACCGGCGAGCCCAAGGGCGTGGCGATGCCGCACCGCGCGCTCGCCAACCTGATCACCTGGCAGAACGCCCGCCCCACCGGCGCGCCCGGCGGCGTCACCCTCCAGTTCGCGCCGCTCAGCTTCGACGTGTCCTTCCAGGAGGTCTTCTCCACCCTCGCGGGCGGCGGCACGCTGCGCCTGCTCGCCGAGGGCGTCCGCCAGGACATGCGCGCCGTGCTGGACGTCATCGAGCGCGGTGGCGTGGAACGGGTGTTCCTGCCGTACGTCGCCCTCCAGGCGATGGTGGAGGTCGGCCGGTACCCGCGGTCGCTGCGGTGGGTCGTGTCCTCCGGCGAGCAGCTGCGCATCACCCCGGAGATCCGGGCGCTGCGCGCCGCCCTGCCGGAGCTGGTGCTGGAGAACCAGTACGGCCCGACCGAGACGCACGTCGTGCTCGCCCACGCGCTGCCCCCGGGCGACGCCGCGCCGCTGCCCCCGGTCGGCACCCCGATCACCGGCGCCACCGTGACCCTGCTCGACGACGACATGCGGCCCGTCCCGCCCGGCGTCAGGGGCGAGATCCACGTCGAAGGGGTCTGCGTGGCGCTCGGCTACGAGAACCGGCCCGCGCTGACCGCGCAGCGCTTCGCCCCCGCACCCGGCGGCAGCCTGCGGTACGCGACCGGCGACATCGGCGTGATGCTCCCCGACGGGGAGATCGTGTGCCTCGGCCGCGCCGACGGGCAGGTCAAGGTGCGCGGGTACCGCGTCGAGTGCGCGGAGGTGGAGCTGGCGGTGCTGGCCGCCGACCACCCCGGGATCGAGCAGGTCGCCGTCGTGCCGCACGACCTCGGCGGGTCCGACGCCGTGCTCCGCGCGTTCCTGGTCGGCGACCCCGACCGCGCCGACACCGCCGCGCTGCGCGCCCGGCTCGGGCAGGTCCTGCCCGCGCACATGGTGCCCAGCCGGTACGAGTGGGTCGACGCGATCCCGCGCACCCCCAGCGGCAAGCGCGACGACGCCGCCCTGCGCGCCCGCGTCCCCGCCGCGCCCGCGCGGACCGGGGAGACGACCTGGAGACCGCGGTCGCCGCCGTCCTCGCCGAGTTCGCGGGCGTGCCCGACCTGGACGTCGACACCGGGTTCTTCGACGCGGGCGGCACGTCGATCGGCGCGACCCGCGCGGCCATGACCATCGCCCGCCGCTGGGGCGTCGAGGTGCCGCTGCGCGCCTTCCTCGCCGCGCCCACCGCCCGCGGGCTCGCGTCGGTCGTCCGCGGCCGGGCCGCCCGCGCGTTCGACCCCGTCGTCCCGCTGCGCCGGGGCGGCGACCGGCCGCCGCTGTTCCTCGTGCACCCCATCGGCGGCACGGTGCTCTGCTACCGCGCACTGGCCGAGCACCTGCCCGGGGACCGCCCCGTGCACGGCCTGCAGGCCGCGGGCGCCGAAGCCGGGACCGACCCGCTGGCCTCGATCCCCGACCTCGCGGCGTCGTACACCGAGGCGATCCGCCGCGTGCACCCGGACGGCCCCTTCCACATCGGCGGGTGGTCGTTCGGCGGGTACGTCGCGCTGGAGATCGCCCGCACCGCCCCGGACGCGGTCGCCTCGGTGTCCCTTTTGGACACCGTCGCGCTGCGGGACGGGGTGCGGCCCGTGGTCGGCGAGCGCGAGCTGGTCGGCTTCTTCTTCCGCGAACTGCTGTGGTCCGCGGTGGGCGGGGACGACCTCACGGTCACCGACCTGGCCGGGGACGATCCCGACGCGCTGTTCGCCTCCGGGTTCCGCAAGGCCGTCGACCTGGGCATCCTGCCCGCGGACGGCTCGCAGGCGCTGCTGCGCAGGCTGTACGCGGTCTTCCGCGCGAACTACCGCGCCGCGGTGGAGTGGCCGATGACCACCCACCGGGGTCCGCTGCTGCTCCTGCGCGCCGCGGACGAGCTGCCCCCGGCTGTCCGTCGCGCACCGCGCCATCGGCAGCATGTTCGCCGACGCCGACAACGGGTGGCGGCGGCACAGCGACCACCCCATCGACACCCTGCGGGTCCCGGGCAACCACCTGTCGATGATGTCCGCGCCGCACGTCAGCGCCGTCGCCGACGCCTTGGCCGTCGCCCTGGACCGCGCCGACGCCCGCACCGCGGCGGGGGTGGCCCGATGAGCGCGATCCGCCGCCCGCTGAGCCCGATGGAGCGCTGGTACTGGGTCTGCGACCAGCTCTCCCCGCTGAACGTGATCGCCCGCGTCGAGGTCACCGGAGACCTCACCACCGACGCCCTCGTGGCGGCGTCCGCCGGGCTGGTCGCCGAACACCCGCTGCTGCGCGTGGCGATCGCGGACGACCCCGAGCCGCGGTTCACCGCCGCGTCGGCCGACCGCCTGGCGGTCCGGGCGGCGGGCGGGCGCTGGGAGGACGTGGTCGACGACGAACTCGCGACCCCGCTCGACTGGCGCGCGGGCCCGCTCGCCCGGGTCGTCCACCTCGACCGCGGCGGCGTCCACGACGTCGTGCTCACCGCCTCGCACGTCATCGCCGACGGCACCACCGCGCTCGCCCTGCTGCGCGGGCTCGTCGAACTCGCCGCCGGGCGGGAGCCCCGACCCCGGCCGGTCCTGCCACCGCCGGAGGCGTTGCTGCCCAAGCGGATCGGCGGGCTGCCCAGGGCCGCGCACCTCGTCGCGACCGCGCTCGCCGACACCGTCGCGGGCGCCCTCGCCCGGCCACGACGGCTCGCCCCGGAGGAGCCGGTGCCCGCGCGGGAACGGCGGAGCAGGCTCATCCACCGCGAGATCGGCGCGGACCACCTCGCCGACCTGGTCCGGCGGTGCCGGGCCGCCGGGGTGACCGTGCACAGCGCGCTCGCCGCCGCGATGGCCACCGCCGTCGCGGAGGAGACCGGCGCGGACACCGTCACCATCGGGTCCCCGGTGGACTTCCGCGCCGAGCTGGACCCGCCCGTCGACCCCGACGACGCGGGCGCGTACGTCGCCACCGTCCCCTCGCACGTCCGCGTCGCACCCGGCGACCTATGGGCCACGGCCCGCCGCGCGCAGCGCGACCTGCGCCTGCGCGTCCGCGCCCGCCAGCACCTCGGGCTCGTGTCGCTGCTGCGGTTCCTCTCCCCGCGCTCGGCCGCGGACAGCGACCGCGCCGTCGCCATGGTCGACAAGGTGGGGCCGGGGAACGTCTGCCTGTCCAACCTCGGCCGGGTCGCGTTCCCGGACCGGGTCGGCGGCTGGGCGCTGTCCGGCGCGCAGTTCATCGCGGGCATCTCCGTCAGCGGCACCCTCGTCGCCGCCGTGAACACCACCCACGGCGCGCTGCACTGGAACTTCACCCACGTCCCGGGCGCCGTCAGCCGCGCCAGGGCGGAACGGATCGCCGACCGGGCCGTGGCCTCGGCGCTGGACAGGAACGGGGATACGAGCATGCCGAACGACCGCGGAGCGGTCCTGGTCACCGGGGCGTCCTCCGGGCTCGGCGAGGCGACCGCGCTGGGCCTCGCCCGCGCGGGCTTCACCGTCTACGCCGGGGTCCGCTCGACCGACGGCGCCACGAAACTGGAGGCGGCGCACCCGGGCATCCGGCCGCTGGTCCTCGACGTGACCTCGCCCGACGCGATCAGCGCCGCCGGGGCGCGGCTGCGCGCCGACACCGGGTCGCGCGGGCTGCTCGCGCTGGTCAACAACGCGGGCATCTGCGTGTCCGCCCCGCTGGAGTGCGTCGCGCTCGACGACCTGCGCGCCGAGTTCGAGGTCCACCTGGTCGGCACGATCGCCCTGGTGCAGGAACTGCTGCCGCTGCTGCGGTGCAGGCCCGCGCCCGGCGCGGGCCCGGCCGGGCGGATCGTCAACGTCAGCTCCGGCATCGGCCGGGTCGCGCCGCCGTTCCTCGGCGCGTACGCCGCCTCCCAGTTCGCCAAGGAGGGGCTGTCGGACACGCTGCGCCGCGAACTGGCCCCGCTGTCGGTCAGCGTGTCCGTCGTCGAGCCCGGCGCGGTCATGACCCCGATCTGGGGGAAGATCGCCGACGCCGCGGGCGACGTGCTCGCCAAGGCCCCCGCCGAGGTCGCCGAGCTGTACCGGACGCGCTTCGCGGCGTTCGTCACCGCGAACGCGCGCCGCGCGGAGGCCAGCCGCACCAAGCCGGAGGACGTCGCCGGGGCCGTCCTCCACGCCGTCACCGCGGCGCGGCCCCGCACCCGCTACCGCGTCGGGCTCGACTCCTGGGCCGCGACCATCGCCGCCCGGGTCCTGCCCGACCGGCTCGTCGACGCCACCGTGCGCCGCCAGTTCCCGGCGGACCGGTGAAGGCCGTCGTCGCGGGCGCGGGCATCGGCGGGCTGACCGCCGCGATCGCGCTGCGCGCCCGCGGGATCGACGTCGAGGTGCTGGAGGCCGCGCCCGCCCCGCGCGCCGAGGGCGGCGGGCTCGGCCTGGCCAGCAACGCCACCAAGGTCCTCGCCGCGCTGGGCCTCGACCTGCCGAAGGCCGGGATCGGGCAGGTCTGCACGGGGTTCTCCCTGCGCACCGCGCGCGGCGCCGACCTGCGCGAGCTGCCGATCCGCGCCATCGCGGAGGAACTCGGCTCGCCCGTGGTCAACGTCCGCCGCGGCGACCTGCTCACCTTCCTGCGCGACTCGCTCGCCGACACCCCCGTCCACTACGGCGCCCGGGTCGACCGCTACGACCACGACACCACCGCAGTCCGGGTCACCCTGGCCGACGGGACCGTCCACACCGGAGACGTGCTGGTCGGCGCGGACGGCATCCGGTCGGCGGTGCGCGCCCGGCTGACCGGCCCGGAGCCGGTCCTCGACCACGGCTACACCTGCTGGATCGCCACCACCCCCTTCACCCACCCCCGGCTCCCCGAGGGCGGCGCCGCGCACTACTGGGGCCGCGGGCAGCGCTTCGGCCTGATCGACGTCGGCGGCGGCCGCGCCTACTGGTGGGGCACCCGCAACACCCCGCGCCGCGCGCCGCACCGCTGGACGGGCGGCAAGCCCGACATCCTGCGCTGCTACGACGGGTGGGCCGACGAGGTCCGCGCGGTCATCGAGGCGACCCCGGAGACCGACATCCTCGCCGTGCCCGCGCAGGACCGCGCGTTCCGCGACACCTGGGGCGAGGGCCCGGTCACCCTCCTCGGCGACGCGGCCCACCCGATGCTCACCAGCCTGAGCCAGGGCGCGGGCACCGGGTCGAGGACGGCCACGCGCTCGCCCACCACCTCGCCGCCGGACCCGACCCGGTGACCGCGCTGCGCCGCTACGAGGCCGCGCGCCGCGACCGCACCCGCTGGCTGGTCGCCGCGTCCCGGCGCCTCAGCAGGCTCGAGCAGATCGCCAACCCCGTCGCCGCCGCCCTGCGCGACCTCGCTCTGCGGTACGCGCCCGAGCGCGCCGTCCGGGAGCAGAACGCCCTTCCCATGCGCTACGACCTGCCCGCCGTTCCTGAGGGCAACACATGACCGCAGTCGCGCCGGTGCGACCGCACACGCGGCCGGGCACCGGGGAACTCCCGGTGCCGTGGGACATGCGCGCGGGCGTGCGCGCCTACCTGACCCCCGGCAAGCCGCCGCCGGGTGCGAACGACCCGAAGGCGCGGCCCACCGACGCCCGCCCGCGACCGGTGCTGCTGCTGCACGCGTTCATGTCGAACCAGTCGTTCAACTTCCAGGCGGGCGCGCCGTTCCTGCGCAACCACGGGTTCTGCGTGTTCACCATGAACTGGGGCAGGCCGCGCTGGGCGGGCAACGTGGTGGTGCCCTGCCACGGCGTCGACGACCTCACCCGCAGCGGCCTCCAGCTCGCCGAGGAGGTCGAGCGGATCAAGAAGCTCTGCGGCGTCGACAAGATCGACCTCGTCGGGCACTCCGGCGGCGGCGGGCTGCTCATGCAGTACTACCTCAACGTCCTCGACGGCTACCCGAACGTCGACAAGGCCATCTCGGTCGCGCCGTCCAACCACGGCGTGTCCTTCAGCACCCTCACCTACGTCCTGCGCAACGCCTTCCCGCGCTACTACCACCTCATGGCGCGCAAGCTGTTCCCGCTGTGCGACCAGGGCGCGCCCGACTCGGAGATGATCGAGATCATCTACGGCCGCGGCGACACCCGGCCCGGCCCGACGTACACGGTGATCATGACCGAGCACGACCAGATCGTGACGCCGTTCCACAAGGCGTTCCTCAAGGGCGACAACGTCACCAACATCCTGCTGCAGGACGGCTGCCCCGAGGACCTCTGCGAGCACGCGGGGATCATCTACAACGAGCGCGCCTGGCTGCACGTGCTCAACGCGCTCGACCCGGACAACGCCGAGCCGGTGCCCGCGTTCGGCGTCGACCCGTACTTCCCGGGGTGGAAGTGAGCGCCCGCGAGCGCCTGCGCGACTGGCGGCCCCCGGCCCAGCGGATCGCCGCCGGTCCGGGGAGGCGCTGCCGCCCGGCCCGGGCTCGCACGGCGCGGTGCAGTCGATGGGCGTGTGGGCCGACCGCAACCGCTACTTCCCGAGGATGCGCGAGCGCTACGGCGACACGTTCACCCTGCGGGTCGCGCCGATCGGGACGATCGTGGTCGCCTGCGCGTCCGAGGACGTCCGCCGGATCGCCCTCGGCGGCCCCGAGGTGTTCCCCATCGGCGCGCAGAACGCGATCTTCGAGCCGCTGCTCGGCAAGCGCACCGTCCTGGCCCTCGACGGCCCGGAGCACGTCCGCGAGCGCAAGCGGATGATGCCCGCCCTGCACGGCTCCCGCGTCGACGGCGTCAAGGCGACCATGGCGCGGCTCACCGAGGAGGAGGTCGCCCGCTGGCCGGTCGACCAGCCGTTCTCCCTGCTGGAGCGCCTGCGCGAGCTGACGCTGCGGGTGATCGTGCGGGTCATCATGGGCGTCGACGAGGACGGCCGGGCCGACCGGCTGCGCCCCGTGCTGCGGCGCGTGGTCGACATCCGCACCGTCGACCTGTTCATGTGGGTGTGGCCCGAGCTGTCCCGGGTAGGGCCGTGGAAGCGCGCCGTCGAGGCGCTGGACCTCGCCGACGAGCTGCTCGACGCCGAGATCGCCCTGCGCAGGGCCGACCCGGACCGGGCGGGCCGCCCGGACGTGCTGTCCATGCTGCTCGACGGCGACCCCGACGACGACCAGGTCCGGGTCGAGCTGACCACCCTGCTCGCGGGCGGCTTCGAGACCACCGCCGTCGCCGCGGGCTGGATGTTCGAGCGGCTGCTGCGCCACCCCGCCGCGCTCGCGCGGGTCAAGGCGGGCCTGGACGTCGAGGACGACCCGTACCGCGCGGCCGTCGTCAAGGAGACGCTGCGGCTGCGGCAGGTCAGCTACAACGTCGGCAGGCTCGCCGCGCAGCCGGTCGACATCGGCGACTACCGCGTCCCGGCGGGCACGTTCGTGTGGCCGTCGCTGGCCGCGTCCACTCGGACAAGGCCATCTGGGGCGCCGACGCCGGGCTGTTCCGCCCGGAGCGCTGGCTCGAGCCCGACCCGCCCCACCGCTACTTCCTGCCCTTCGGCGGCGGCGCGCACCGCTGCCTCGGCGCGCAGTTCGCCCTCACCGAGATGGAGGTCATCCTGCGCACCGTGCTCCGCGCCGCCGACCTGGTCCCGGACCGCCGCGACGACGAAGCGCCGGTGATGCGCAACATCATCACGGTGCCCAAGCGGGGTGTTCGCGTCCGGGTCACGGCCAAGACCTGAGGAGGCGTGATGAGGAAAGCCAAAGCAGTAGCCGCACTGGTCTCCCTGGCCTTGCCGGGGTCGCTGACCGCCGCGTCCTCGGCCGCCGCCCAGAGCAGACCGGCCTTCACCCCGGAACCGCTGGTGTGGGGCGCGTGCGAGAACCCCGTGCTGGTGCGGGCGGGCGCGCGCTGCGCGTTCATCGCGGTGCCCTCGACCACGCCCGCCCGGACGGCGAGAAGATCCGCCTCGCCGTGTCCCGCAAGGACCACGTCGGGCCGGACGCGGAGTACCGCGGCCCGATGGTGGTCAACCCGGGCGGCCCGGGCGTGTCCGGCCTGGTCCACTCCACCGTCGGCGGCCTCGTCCCCGACGGCGGCGGCGACGACTACGACTGGATCGGCTTCGACCCGCGCGGCGTCGGCTCCAGCAGGCCGTCCCTGAGCTGCGTCCCGGACTTCCACGGCTACAACCGCCCGGCGTACGTCCCGCTCACCCCGACCCTCGAGCGCACCTGGCGCGACCGCTCCGAGCGGTACGCCCAGGCGTGCGCCCGCAGCGCCGGGAAGTTGCTCGACCACATGACCACCCGCGACCTGGCCATGGACTTGGAGATCATCCGCCGCGCCCTCGGCGCGGAGCGGATCAGCTTCTACGGCTTCTCGTACGGCACCTACCTGGGCCAGGTCTACGCCACGCTGCACCCCAACCGGTTGGACCGCGTCGTCTTCGACGGCAACGTCGACCCGACCCGGGTGTGGTACCGGTCCAACATCGACCAGAGCCTCGGCTTCGACCACAACATCGACGTCTACTTCGACTGGATCGCCAAGCACCACGCGGTCTACGGGCTGGGGGACACCGGTCGCGAGGTCGAAGCCCTGTACCGCACCCACCTGGTCCGCCTCCGGGCCGAGCCCGCGGGTGGCCGCATCGGACCCGCCGAACTGACCGACGTCTTCCTCGGCGCGGCGTACGGCGTGCACCAGTGGCCCGCGGTGACCGACGCCTTCGCCGCGTACGTGCGCGGAGCCGACGCGCAACCCCTGATCGACCTCTACGGCGCCCCGCCGTTCACCGACAACGCGCACGCCGCGTACCTGGCGGTCGTGTGCACGGACGCGCCGTGGCCGCGGGACTTCGACCGCTACCGCCGGGACATGTGGACGACGTTCGTCCGAGCGCCCTTCGCCGCGTGGCAGAACGGCTGGTACAACGCGCCCTGCACGAGCTGGCCCGCGCGGTCGCGGGGACCGGTCGCGGTCGACGGCCGGGGGTCGGCGGCATCCTGCTGGTCAACGAGACGTTCGACGCCGCGACCCCGTTCTCCGGGGCGCTGGAGGTCCGCGACCGCTTCCCGGGCGCGGTCCTGGTCGAGGGCGCGGGCGGGACCACCCACGCGAGTTCCCTGTCCGGCGGCGCCTGCGTCGACGCGCTCGTGGCCCGGTACCTCAAGACCGGCGAACTCCCCGCGCGTCGGCCCGGCAAGCGCGCCGACGTCCGCTGCGACCCCCTGCCCCAGCCGACCCCCACCGGGGCAGACTCCTAGCTCGGGACACACCGACCGGGAGAGGGACCAACGTGGCTGGTGGCATCAGTTCGGTGATCGACGGCGCCGAGGTGGCGGGCGGCGCGGAGTACGCGTCGACCAACCCCGCGCGGCTCGAGGACGTCGTCGCGCGGGTCGGGTTGGCCGACGCGGCGACCGTGCGGGCCGCGTGCGCGGCGGCGCGGGCGGCGCAGCGGGGGTGGGCGGCGGTGCCCGCGCCGGTGCGGGGGCAGGTCGTCGGGGCGTTCGGGCGGCTGGTGCTGGACAACAAGGAGGCGCTCGCCCGGCTCGTCACCCGGGAGATCGGGAAGCCGTACGCCGAGGCGCTCGGCGAGGTGCAGGAGATCGTCGACACCTGCGACTTCTTCCTCGGCGAGGGCAGGCGGCTCTACGGGCAGACCGTGCCCTCGGAGATGCCGGACAAGCAGCTGTTCACCTTCCGCGCGCCGGTCGGCGTCGCCGCGATCATCACCGCGGGAACTTCCCGGTCGCCGTGCCGTCGTGGTACCTCGCGCCCGCGCTGCTGTGCGGGAACGCGGTGGTCTGGAAGCCCGCGGAGTACGCCGCCGCCAGCGCCCGCGCGCTCGCCGAACTGGCGTGGCGCGCGGGGTGCCCGCCGGGGTGCTCAACCTCGTCTTCGCCGACGGTGAGACCACGTACGCGGGCCTCGACGCCGCCCTCACCGACGGGCTGGTCGACAAGGTCGGGTTCACCGGGTCCAGCGCGGTCGGCAGGCGCATCGGGGAGCTGTGCGGTCGCCACCTCCAGTCGCCGTGCCTGGAGCTGGGCGGCAAGAACCCCATGGTGATCGCCCCCGACGCCGACCTCGACCTCGCGGTGACCGCCGCGCTGTTCTCCGGCTACGGCACCGCGGGCCAGCGGTGCACCTCGCTGGGCACGGCGATCGTCCACGAGGACGTGCACGCCGAGTTCGTCGCGCGCTTCGACCGCGCCGTGCGGTCCGCGGCGGTCGGCGACCCGACCGGCGACGTCGTGTACGGGCCGCTGCTCGACGAGAAGTTCGCCCGCGGCTACGAGGACGTCCTCGGCTGGATCGGCGACCACCACCGCGTGCTCGGCTCGACCGCGGTCGGCCGGATCACCGCGTCCGCGCCCCGCGACGGCTTCGTCGGCGACCCGTCGACCGGCCTCTACTACCACCCCGTCCTGCTCGACGGCGTGCGCCCGGACGACAAGGTGTTCACCGAGGAGACCTTCGGCCCGATCGTCGGCGTCACCCCCTACCGGACGCTCGACGAGGCGATCGAGCTGGCCAACGCGCCCGGCTACGGCCTGTCCTCCGCCGTGTACACCACCGACCCGGCCACGGCGTTCCGGTTCCGCCAGGGCGTCGGCGCGGGCATGGTCAGCGTCAACAACTCGACCTCCGGCGCGGAGGCGCACCTGCCGTTCGGCGGCAACGGCAAGTCCGGCAACGGCAGCAGGCAGTCGGGGTTCTGGGTGCTCGACCAGTTCACCCGCTGGCAGTCGATGAACTGGGACTACTCGGGCACCCTCCAGAAGGCCCAGATGGACGTGGCGACCATCGCGCCCGAGGCCGGGTACCGGCTCGCCGACGACGGGACGGTAGCCTGACGCGCCGGTTGGAAAGGCATCCCATTACCCTGGTCAGGGCCGTCTGACCAGGCAGTCCACCGGAATGGAACACATCCATCCACATCGTGGAATGGTTTCCCAGTTGCCGGTAGCGGTCGCTACGGTCCCTCCCCGTTGACTTCGGACACGGGAGGACCACGTGCGGATCAGAGCGGTCGGAGCAGCCCTGCTGGCGCTGGCGTTGAGCGCCTGCGGGACCGGGAGCGGCGGCGGTGGGGCGGCCACCACGCTGTCGCTCGTCGGGTTCGCCGTGCCCAAGGCGGCCAACAACGCCATCCAGCGCGAGTGGGCCAAGACCCCCGACGGCGAGGGCGTCAGCTGGCAGGAGTCCTACGGGGCGTCCGGCGACCAGAGCCGCGCGGTCGCGGGCGGCCTCGACGCCGACTACGTGCACTTCTCCCTCGAGGGCGACGTGACCAGGCTCGTCGAGAAGGGCCTGGTCGCGCCCGAGTGGAACGCGGGCCCGACCAAGGGCATCGTGTCGACCTCGGTCGTCGTCATCGCCGTCCGCAAGGGCAACCCCAAGGGCATCAAGGGCTGGGACGACATCGTCAAGCCCGGCGTCGGCATCGTCACCCCGAACCCCGGCTCCTCCGGCTCGGCGCGGTGGAACATCCTCGCCGCCTACGGGCACGCGCAGGCCAACGGCCTCGACGCGGAGGCGTTCACCACGAAGTTCTTCGAGAACGTCGTCGCCCTGCCCGGCAGCGGCCGCGACGCCACCACCGCGTTCACCGGCGGGACCGGCGACGTGCTGCTCACCTACGAGAACGAGGCGATCCTGGCCCGGCAGAACGGCGAGGACTTCGACTACGTCATCCCCGACACGACCCTGCTGATCGAGAACCCGGGCGCGGTGCTCAAGAACGCCGACCCGAAGGCCGCGAAGTGGCTGGAGTTCGTGCTGGGCAAGACCGGGCAGACCGAGTTCGCCAAGACCGGGTTCCGGCCGCTGATCGAGGGCATCACCGTCGAGGTGCCCGGCGCGAACGACCCGGCCAACCCGTACCCGGCGCCGAAGAAGCTCCAGACCATCGCCGCGGACTTCGGCGGCTGGCCCGCCGCCAACAAGAAGTTCTTCGGCGACGACGGCCTGATCACCAAGATCCAGAAGCAGACCGGCAAGTCATGACCGCCCTCGCCAGCCGGACCGCGCTCGGGCGCGGTCCGGCCATCGGCCTCGGGATCGCGACGCTCTGGTTCAGCCTCCTCGTCCTCATCCCGCTGACCGCGGTGCTCGTGGAGACCGCCGCGGGCGGCTGGGGCGCGTTCTGGACCGCGATCACCGACGAGCAGACCCTCGCCGCGATCCGCCTGACCGTCGTCCAAGCACTGCTCGTGACCGCGGTCAACGTCGTGATGGGGACGATCATCGCGTGGGTGCTGGTGCGCGACCACTTCCCCGGCAAGCGGGTGCTGGAGGTCGTCATCGACATCCCGTTCGCGCTGCCCACCATCGTCGCCGGGCTGGTGCTGCTGGCGCTGTACGGGCCGCGCAGCCCGATCGGCGTCGACGTGGCCAACACGCAGACCGCGGTGTTCCTCGCGTTCCTGTTCGTCACGCTGCCCTTCGTCGTGCGCACCGTGCAGCCGGTGCTCGCCGAACTGGACCCGGAGGTCGAGGAGGCGGCGGCGTCGCTCGGCGCGAGCCGCGCGGTGACCTTCCGGCGGATCATCCTGCCCGCGCTGGCCCCGGCCATCGCGGCGGGCGCGGCGATGTCGTTCGCCCGCGGCATCAGCGAGTACGGCTCCCTCGTGCTGCTGTCCGGCAACCTGCCGATGCGCACGGAGGTCGCGTCGGTGCGCATCTTCAGCCACATCGAGAACGGCGACGTCGCCTCCGCGTCCGCGGTGGCCGCGGTGCTGCTGGTCGTCGCGCTGGTCGCGATCACCGTCCTCGACCTGATCCAGCGGAGGGTGGCCCGCCATGGCTAAGCCCGCGCTGCGCGCCGTCGTGGTCGTCTACCTGGCGCTGCTGGTGATCTGGCCGGTCGGCCTCGTCGCCTACAACACCTTCGCCGACGGCACCGAGGCGCTGGAGACCGCGCTCACCGACCCGGTCGTGCTGAACGCGCTGTGGCTGACCGCGCAGGTCGCGTTCACCGCCGTGATCATCAACACCGTGTTCGGCGTCGGCGTGTCGATCCTGCTGGTGCGCCACCGGTTCCCGGGCAGGCGGCTGCTGTCGCTGCTGCTCGACCTGCCGCTGTCGGTCTCGCCCGTCGTCGTCGGTCTCGCGATCGTCCTGGTGTACGGGGAGTGGACGGCTGGTTCGGGCCGTCGCTGGAGGCCGCCGGGTTCCAGGTCGTGTTCGCCATGCCGGGCATGGTGCTGGCCACCGTGTTCGTCGCGCTGCCGCTGGTGATCCGCGAGGTCGTGCCGGTGCTCGAGGAGATCGGCGACGACCAGGAGCAGGCCGCCCGCACCCTCGGCGCGTCCGGCCTCCAGGTGTTCACCCGGATCACCCTGCCCGCCATCCGGTGGGCCGTGGTCTACGGCGTCGTGCTGAGCCTGGCCCGCTCGCTCGGCGAGTTCGGCGCGGTCAAGATCGTGTCCGGGAACCTGATCAACCGCACCCAGACCGCGACCCTCGTGGTCGAGCAGAAGTACCAGGACTTCGAGCAGTCCACCGCCTACGCGACCGCGTTCCTGCTGGCGTTCGCCGCGGTGCTGTGCCTGGTCGTGGTCTCCATCATCCGCCCGAAGGAGGGCTCGTGAGCATCGAAGTCCGCGGCGTCGGCAAGCGGTTCGGCACGTTCGTCGCCTTGGACGACGTGTCCGTCACCGTGCCCACCGGCGGCCTGACCGCGCTGCTGGGCCCCAGCGGCGGCGGCAAGTCCACCCTCCTGCGGGTCATCGCGGGCCTGGAGGCCCCCGACACCGGCGACGTCCTCATCGACGGCGCGATCGCCACCGACGTGCCGGTGCGCAAGCGCAACGTGGGGTTCGTCTTCCAGCACTACGCCGCGTTCAAGCACCTGAGCGTGCAGCGCAACGTCGCGTTCGGACTGGAGATCCGGCGCAGGCCACCGGCCGAGATCAAGGAGAAGGTCGCCGAGCTGCTGCACCTGGTCCGGTTGGAGCAGTTCGCCGACCGGCTGCCCGCGCAGCTCTCCGGCGGCCAGCGCCAGCGCATGGCCCTGGCCCGCGCGCTCGCCGTCGAGCCGCGCGTCCTCCTGCTCGACGAGCCCTTCGGCGCGCTCGACGCCCAGGTGCGCAAGGAACTGCGCGAGTGGCTGCGCCGCCTGCACGACGAGGTCCACGTGACGACGGTGTTCGTCACCCACGACCAGGAGGAGGCGCTCGAGGTCGCCGACGAGATCGTCGTCGTCAACCGCGGGCGGGTCGAGCAGGTCGGCACCCCGGACCAGCTCTACGACCACCCGGCCAACGAGTTCGTCATGCGCTTCCTCGGCCCCGCCACGCAACTCGGCGACACGCTCGTCCGGCCGCACGACATCGACGTCCGGCTCGACGGGACCGGCCTGCCCGGGCGGATCAGCCGGATCACCCGGGTCGGCTTCGAGGTCCGCGTCACCGTCGAGCAGGGCGGCGACAGCGTCCTGGTGCTGCTGGACCGCGCCCGCGCGGACGCCCTCGGCCTCGCCGAGGGGCTGTCGGTCGGCCTCGTCCACGCCCCGGCGACCGCGCGGGTGGCGACGTGACCCGGTTGTGACCGGCGCGGGTCCCGATACCCGCTGCCACCGGAGCCCTCCCTCGGGCACAATGCACCGGCTCGCGCCATGCGGGCGGACAGCGACCTGGGGGCAGTGCTTCGGTGAACCACACGTTCCAGGTCGACCTGCGCGGCGTGGTCGACCTGCTCAGCCATCACCTCTACTCCAGCCCGCGCGTGTACCTGCGCGAGCTGCTGCAGAACGCGGTCGACGCGACCACGGCCCGCGGGGTGCCCGAGGGCATCGCGATCACCGCCGACGGCGCCCGGCTGACCGTCGAGGACGGCGGGATCGGCCTCACCGAGGCCCAGGTGCACGAGTTCCTGGCGACCATCGGGCGCAGCGCCAAGCGCGACGACCTCGGCTTCGCCCGGCACGAGTTCCTCGGGCAGTTCGGCATCGGGCTGCTCTCGGCGTTCGTCGTCGCGGACGAGGTCACGGTGGTGACCCGGGCCGAGGGGTCGCCCGCGGTCGAGTGGGTCGGCCGCGCCGACGGCACCTACCGGATCGGGCCGGGGCAGCGGGACCGCGTCGGCACGACGGTCACGCTCACCCCGCTGCCCGGCGCCGAGCAGTGGTACGCGCCGCCCACCGTCACCGAGTTGGTGGCGATGTACGGCGGCATGCTGCCGTACGACGTCACCGTCAACGGCGCCGTGGTGAACACCCCGGTGCCGTGGCAGCACGGCGACCGCGACCTCCGCCGCGCCGAGCTGGTCGGGTTCGCCCAGGAGTCGCTCGGGTTCACCCCGTTCGACGTCGTGGAGCTGGACGTGCCCGAGGCCGGGCTGACCGGCGTGGCGTACGTGCTGCCGTTCTCGGCCAACCCCGCCCAGCGCGCGGGCCACCGGGTGTACCTCAAGCGCATGCTGCTCGCCGAGTCCGCCGAGGGGCTGCTGCCGGACTGGGCGTTCTTCGCCCGCTGCGTCGTCGACGCCACCGAGCTGCGCCCGACCGCGAGCCGCGAGGCGCTCTACGCCGACCCGCTGCTGGACGAGACCCGCCAAGCGCTCGGGGACCAGCTCCGCGGCTGGCTCGTCGGGCTCGCCCGGACCGACCCGGACCGGCTCACCCGGTTCCTCGGCGTGCACCACCTCGGCGTCAAGGCGCTCGCCCTGCACGACGACGACATGCTCACCCTCGTCGACCAGTGGTGGCCGATGGAGACCAACGTCGGCCGCATGACCACAGCCGACTTCCGCGCCCGGTACGGCGCGCTGCGCTACACCGCGACCGCCGACGACTTCCGCCAGCTCGCCGGGGTCGCCGCCGCGCAGGACATCGCCGTGATCAACGGCGGCTACACCTACGACGGCGAGCTGATCGAGCGGATGGCGACCCTCGGCGCGACCGTCGAGCGGCTCGACCCGACCGACCTCGCCACCCGCTTCGACGCCGTCGACCCGGCCGTCGAACTCGGCCTGCGCCCGTTCCTGTCCACCGCGCAGCGCGCGATGGACAAGCTCGGCTGCGAGGTCGTGCTGCGCGCGTTCGAGCCCGCGTCGCTGCCGGTGCTGTACCTGGTGGACCGCGAGACCGCCTTCCGCGGCGAGCTGCGCGCCACCCGCGAGCGCGCGGACGCGCTGTGGGCGGGGTGCTCTCGGCGTTCGACAAGCCATCGGACGACCGCCCGCAGCTCGTGCTCAACCACCGCAACCCGCTCGTCCGCCGCGTCTGCGGGCTCACCGACCCGACCCTGGTGGGCCTCGCCGTCGAGGCCCTGTACGGCCAGGCGCTCCTGATGGGCTACCACCCGATCCGCCCGTCGGACGCCGCGCTGCTCAACCGCTCGTTCCTCGGCCTGCTCGACCAGGCCGTCCCGCAGGAGGGCTGACGTGCACCGCACCGAGGACCAGCTCAACCAGATGCTCGGCGAGGCGTGGCACATGCCCTACGGGCGTGCCCAGGTCGCCGCGGTCGAGGAGGTCATCCGGCACGCCGACGCGCAGGGGTTCGCCGAACTCCAGTACGCGGCGCGCATCCTGGCCAAGACCGCCTACATCTACGCGGGCGAGCCCGAGAAGGCGTTCGTGCCGTTCGCGTGGTGCCTGTCGGTGTTCGACAGGAGAGAGGCCGACCCGCACTACGACCACTCGCTGCTGTGGAGCTTCAAGGCGATCGTCAGCGCCCTGCTGACCTTCCCCGAGGTGCCGCTCGACCGCACCATGGCCGTGCTGGACGACATGGAGCGCCGCTACCGGGCGCGGGCCACACCATGAACCCGGTGCACATGTGCCGCGCGCGCGTCGCCCGGCACATCGGCGACGTCGAGACCGCCGCCGAGCAGTTCCGGCTGTGGTGCGCGGCCCCGCGCGGGGAACTGGCCGACTGCGCGGGCTGCGAGCCCACCACGAAGATCGACTTCCTGGTCGACGACGGCCGCGACGAGGACGCGGTCGCGCTGGCCCGCCCGGTGCTGGCCGGGCAGCTCACCTGCCACGAGCAGCCCGCGGCGATCCTCACCGGCCTGCTCCTGCCGTACGCGCGCACGGGTCGCCTGTCCGAGGCCGCCGACGCCCACCGCGCGGCGTACCGGCAGATGCGCGCCAACCGCGCCGACATGGCCCCCATCGCCACGCACATCGCGTTCTGCGCCCGCACCGGCAACGAGCCGCGCGCGGTGGAACTGGTCCACCGCCACCTGTCCTGGTTGGACGATGCGCCGTCGCCGTCGGCGGAGATGTGGTTCGCCGCGTCCGCCGCGCTGGCGTTGCGGCGCGCGGGGAGCCCGGGCACGCGGAGCTGGCCGAGCGCGCGCTGGCCATCGCCGCCCGGTTCGACGCGCGCAACGGCACGTCCCGGATCGGCGACCTCGTCCGCGAGCGGATCGCGGCGGAACCGGTGGTGGACGAGCTTTCCCTGTCCGTCGTGCGGCACGTCAGCCGGGTGGAGAGCGCGCCCCGGCCCGCGTTGCCCGCGACCGCGGAGGACCTGGTCGAGTACGCGCAGCAGCAGTACCGGCTGCGCAACCACGCGGGCGCGGAAGCCGCGTGGGAGCGGTTCGACGAGATCCTCCCCGAGCCGACCGGTCTGCTCCTGGCGCGCCGCCTGGACGCCCGCGCCGCGCGGCACATGCGCGACCGCGAGGTCGAGGCGACGGAGGAGGCGCTGACCGGGGCGATCGCGCTGTACGAGTCCTGCGGCGACCCGGTCCGGGCGCACCGCAGCCGCCAGCGGCTCGGCACCCTGCTGTGCGTGACCGGCCGCGACGGTCTCGCCATGGTGGAGGAGGGCGCCGCCGCGGTGCGCGCCGCGGGCGGCAGCGTCGAGCAGCAGTGCCACGCGCTGATGCAGCTCGCGTTCGCCCAGCGGGGGAGCGGGCGGGTCGACGAGGCCGTCGCCTCCGCGCGGGAGGCGCACGAGCTGGCCGCCGACGCGGCGCCCGAACTGCGCGCGGGCATGGCGCTGGACCTCGCCCAGATCCTCGCCGACGTCGACCCGGCCGAGGCCCGCGCCGCCGCCGAACGCGCCGTCGCGCTGTTCGGTGGGCTCGCCGCGCGCAGCGGCCTGGCCGAGGCCGAGCACACCCTCGCCCGCCTGCTCGCCGCCGGTGGCGACCTCCAGCGCGCGTTCGACACCATCGTGACCGTCGCCGAGGACCCGGTCGTCCGCGCCCACACGCTCACCACGCGCGGCTCCCTCGCCCTCGACCTGGGCCACCCGGACCTCGCCGCGGACGCGTACGCGGAGGCCGCCGCGAGCTTCACCACCGCGGGCTGGCCCGTCCCCGCCGCGTACGCCGCGATCGACCTGGCGGGCGCGTACCTCGACACCGACCGCCCCGACCTCGCCGCGGAGGCCGCCGAGGACGCGATCGGCGTCATGGCCGAGATCGGCGACACCGCCGAACTCCACCGCGCCAAGTACCTCCTCGCCCTGGCCCACCGCGCCCTCGACCAGCCCGACCACGCCCTGGCGCTGCTCGCCGAGACCGGCGACGCCTACCGCGCGACCGAGGACTGGGGTCCGCTGGCGCAGTGCCGCGGCGTCGCCGCCGACATCCTCGACGCCCTCGACCGCGACGCCGAAGCCGCCGAGCACTACACCGAGGCCGCCGACGCCTTCGCCCGCGCGGAAGCCCCGCTCGGCGAACTCCACAACCGCAGGCGCGCCGCCCTGTCCTGGCACTGGGTCCAGGACCCCCGCGCCCGCACCACCCTGGCGGAAGCGGAATCCCACACCGTCGACCCGGATACCCCGGCCGCCCGCTGGGAACTCGCCATGCTCGGCTACGACGGCGCCCGCATCCTCGACGCCGCGGGCGAACCCGAAGCCGCCCTGACCCGCCTCGACATCGCGCTGACCCACTTCACCGCGATCGAGGCGACCCACCAGACCGGCATCGCCCAAACCCTGCGCGGCCGCATCCTGCTGGACCTTAACCGCAACGGGGAAGCCAAGTCCGCCCTCAACGCCGCCCTCGCCGCCCTCCCGGACGACGACCAGAACCGCGAGCGGGTCGCGGAACTGCTGGAGCGGGCCGGGTGAGTCAGAACCGCCAACGCCACCCCACGATGTCGCCCGCCAGGTTCCGGGGCCGGTAGACCAGCGTGCCGCTGGTTTCCTCGGTGTCGAGGAGCACCGCGCCCTCGTACCCGGAGTCGGGGCGGTAGAAGTCCTCCTCCAGCAACAGGTCCGGGGGCAGGCACGAGGTGAACAGGCCGCGCCCGCTCTCGTCCCCGCTGGAGTCGATCGTGGTGAAGTCGTCGCTCGTCATCCACCAGCCCCAGTCGGGCGCGTAGTCGCGGCTGGTGCGCAGGACGACCGTCACAGCGAGGTAGTGGCCGCGCGACGGCGGCAGGCTGCCGGGCTGGCTGCACGACACGGGTTCCACGCGCTGCACCCACAAGGTGGCGAGGACCGGGCTGCCCGCGGCGCGGATCTCGATGTGCTGGCCGACCGCGACCTCGACCAGCCCGGCCGTCGCGCTGGGGCCGGAGGTGCACCCGGTGGCGGCGATCGCCAGCGCGGCGATGGCCGCGCGCAGGTTCGACACGGTGGTCCCCTTCCTGGGTCACGCACTGCTTAGCCCCTGCCGCGCACGGCGATCAGCCGTTCCCCGAAACCGGATACGCACACCACCCGAATAGCCCAGAGTGAGCGATCGATCACGCTCGATAGCCCTTCGGGCCGCGCCACTCCTTCCAACCAGCCCGCTCCCGGCCTCCCGCCGGGATCGCAACCGTCGGCGCAGGCCTACCGGCCCCGCGAGCGCTTCTGACCTTCTGGTAACGAACCGGTAACAACGCCTCCTCCGTCGCTGGCGTCAACGCGTGACGTGGGCCACGATTCCGTCAATCGTTTGACGTCAATCGTTTGACGGAGGTTGTGGTGGGCAAGGTGACGATGCGCGACGTCGCCGACCGGGCTCGGGTGTCGGTGTCGACCGTGTCGCTCGTGCTCAACGGGCGGGACGCGGGGCGGGTGAAGCCGGAGCTGTGCGAGCGGGTCCGGCGGGCCGCCGAGGAGCTGTCCTACGCCCCCGACCTGCTCGCCCGCGGCCTGCGGACGAACCAGACGCACACGGTCGGGCTGCTGTCGGACCGGGTCGCCAGCACGCCGTTCGCGGGCCGGATGCTCGCCGGGGCGCAGCGGACCATGTGGGAGCACGACCGGCTGCTGCTGCTCGTCGACTGCGCGGGCGACGCCGACGTCGAGAAGGCCGCGGTCGGGACGCTCGTCCAGCGCAACGTCGACGCCATGATCTACGCGTCCATGTACCACCGCGTGATCGACCTGCCGGACGTCCCCGCCGACCTGCCGCTGGTGGTGCTCGACGCCCGCCCCGCCGTGGACGCGGGCGTCGCGTGGGTCGTGCCGGACGAGGAGGGCGGCGCGCGGGCGGCGATCACCGAGCTGCTCGACGCGGGCCACACCCGGATCGGCTACCTCACCGACGAGGCCGACGTCCCGGCGGTGCACCTGAGGCTGGCCAGCGTCCGCGCGACGCTCGCCGAGGCCGGGCTGGAGCCGCTGGTGTCCTCGACCCCCGACAGCAACGCCGCCGAGGGCCGGACCGCCGCCGCGCGGCTGCTCGCGCTGCCCGACCCGCCCACCGCGCTGTTCTGCTACAACGACCGGATGGCCATGGGCGCCTACCGGGCGGCCCGCGAGTTCGGCCTGCGCATCCCCGACGACCTGTCCGTGGTCGGCTTCGACGACCAGGAGCACGTCGCCGACGGCCTCGCCCCCGGCCTCACCACGGTCGCCCTGCCGCACTACGAGATGGGCGTCTGGGCCGCCGAACGCGTCCTGGACCTGTTGAGCGGCAAGCAGATCGACGACGCCCAGCACCGGATGCCCTGCCCGATCGTGCGACGCGAGTCCGTCGCGGCCCCCAGGGGCGCGCGGTGACCCCCGCGTCGTGGTCGCGGGGAGGCCCTGATCGACCTCATGATCGGCGACGACCCGCGCAGGCCGGTCGCGTTCCCCGGCGGCAGCCCCGCCAACACCGCGATCGCGCTGGCCCGGCTCGGCACGCCGGTCGGGTTCGTCGGCCGGTTCGGCAACGACCGCTTCGGCGACCTGCTGCTGGCCAACCTGGCCGCCAACGGCGTCGACCTCACCCACGCCGTCGAGGCCACCGAGCCCGCGAGCCTCGCCGTCGTCGCGCTCGGCCAGGACCGCGGACCCGCCTACGGCTTCCACGTCAGCGGCACCGCGGACTGGGCGTGGCGCGACGGCGAGCTGCCCGTCCTGCCCGCCGACGTCCAGGCCGTGCACACCGGCTCGCTCGCGGTCGCCCTCGCGCCCGGCGCCGACCGGCTCACCCGCTGGTACGCCGACCAGCGCGCGCACCGCGTCACCAGCCTCGACCCCAACGTCCGCCCCGCGCTCGTCGGCCCGCGCGACCCCTACCTCGCCCGGCTCGAGACCCTGGTCGCGGCCAGCGACATCGTCAAGGTCAGCGCCGACGACCTCGCCTGGACGCACCCCGACGCCGACCCCGCCGCCGTGGCGCTGCACTGGCAGCGCGACCTCGGCCCGCTGCTCGTCGTGGTCACCCTCGGCGGCGACGGCGCGCTGGCCGTGCACGGCGGCCGGGTCGTCCACCGCCCCGCCGCGCCGCTGTCCATCGTGGACACCGTCGGCGCGGGGGACGCGTTCAGCGGCGGGCTGCTGCACTGGCTCGGCGAGCGCGGCCTGCTGCGCCGCGACCGGCTCGCCGCGCTCGACGCGGCCGAGCTGCACCACGCCATCGACTACGCCACCACCGTCGCCGGGCTGGCCTGCGCCCGCCCCGGCGCCGACCCGCCCCACCACACCGAAGTGGAGGTCCACCCGTGATCCGTCGACGCGCCCTGCTCCTGGGCATCGCCGCCAGCGCGGTCCTGCCCGCCGTCACCGCGGCCCCGCGGCAGCCGCCGCCCCCGCCTTACCGCTCCCGGTCCCCGCCCCAGCGGCAGTCCGCGCCACGCTCGTCGGCGTGCTGTAGGGGAGGCGGCCAGATGTCCACCGTGTACGACGTCACCACCTGGACGCACACGACGAACCCGGCCATCACCTGCTTCACCGACATCGGCGCGCTGATCAACAACATCATCGCCCACATCAAGTCCCAGCAGCCCAACCAGGCCGCCAAGCCCGGCGCGATCATCTACCTCCCGCCCGGCGACTACCCGCTCAAGACCCGGGTCACCGTCGACATCTCCTACCTCACGATCAAGGGCTCCGGCCACGGCTTCGCGTCGTCGAGCATCCGGTACAACGCGGGCAACACCTCCGCCTGGCACGAGATCTGGCCGGGCGGCAGCCGGATCAAGGTGGAGAACACCGACGGCACCGGCGAGGCGTTCCGGGTCGCCAGGACCGGCGACCCGCGGCTCAGCTCGGTGGTGTTCGAGAACTTCTGCCTGGACGGGCTGTCGTTCAGCCCGCACCAGAACTCGTACCTCAACGGCCGCACCGGGATCCTCGTCGACACCGCCAACGACGCGTTCCGGATCGAGCGCATGGGGTTCGTCTACCTGGAGCACGCGCTCGTCGTCCGCGACGCCGACGCGTTGAGCGTCAGCGGGAACTTCATCGCCGAGTGCGGGAGCTGCGTCGAGCTGATCGGGTCCGGCCAGGCCTCGAAGGTCACCGACAACCTGATCGGCGCGGGCTACGTCGGCTACTCGGTCTACGCCCAGGGCCACGAGGGCCTGCTGGTGTCCGGCAACAACATCTTCCCGCGCGGCAAGAGCCTCGTGCACTTCCAGAACACCAACCGCTCGTCGATCACCGCGAACCGGCTGCACGGCTTCTACCCCGGGATGATCGACTTCAGCGGGATCAACAAGGAGAACCTGATCAGCGGCAACCTGTTCCGCCGCGAGGCCGAGCCGTGGCCGCCGATGCAGTCCTACAACAACGGCAAGGACGACCTGTACGGCGTCGTGCACCTGCGCGGCGACAACAACCTCGTCACCTCGAACATGTTCGCCTACTTCGTCGACCCGTCCCGCATCACGCCGTCCGGGGCCACGCCCACGATCATCCTGGTCGCCTCGGGCGCCGGGAACCACGTCTCGAACAACCACGCGGTCAGCAACGTCGCCGCGAAGCACGTCGTGCTCGACGCGAGCACCACCGGCACGAAGGTCCTCGACAGCGCGACGACCGCGCAGTTCACCGCGTTCACCGCGAACCACACCTTCCGCCCCACGCCGTAGCTCCTCCCCATCCCCCGGGAGTTCGTCAATGAGGACGAGAGCCCTTCTCCCCGTATTGGTGGTGATCCCGATGCTCCTGTCACCGCCCGCGAGCGTCGCGGGCACCGCACCCGACTACGCCGAGTTCCCCTACTCCCACACCGAGTACACCGAGCCCAACCGGGGCCGCTTCCACTTCAGCCCGCGCGGCGGGTGGATGAACGACATCAACGCGCCCCTGTACCACAACGGCCTCTACCACGTGTTCTTCCAGCACTACCCGCACGGCCTGGCGTGGGGCACCATGCACTGGGGCCACGCGACGAGCCCGGACCTGGTGCACTGGACGCAGAAGCCGATCGCGCTGGAGCCCGGCGTGCACCCCGGCGACCTGTGGTCCGGCGCGGGCGTGGTCGACTCGGCCAACACCGCGGGGCTGCGCACCGGCACCGAGGACCCGATCGTGCTGTTCACCGGCACGAACGGCGTCCGCATCGCCTACAGCACCGACGGCGGCCGGACCTTCCAGAGCCACAACGGCGGCACGCCCGTGGTCACCCCGCCCGGGACGAGCCGCGACCCGAAGGTGTTCTGGCACCAGCCGACCAACCGCTGGGTCATGGCGATCTGGTCGGACAACGGCGGCAACGGCGTGGAGATCTACACCTCGCCGGACCTGGTCCAGTGGACCTGGCGCAGCCGCTTCGCCGCGCCGTGGTTCTACGAGTGCCCCGACCTGTTCCCGCTCGCCCTCGACGGCGACCCCGGGCAGGTGCGGTGGGTGCTGGCCGACGCCGAGGGCGAGTACGTCGTCGGCTCCTTCAACGGCACCGCGTTCACCACGGACTGGACCGCGCCGCAGCGGATGGACCAGGGTGTCACCTCCTTCGACAACGGCACCTTCTACGCGGGCCTGACCTTCAACCACATGCCCGACGGGCGCGTGGTGCAGATGGCCTGGCAGCCGTCGAACCGCGGGAGCACGTGGACCGGCAACGCCACCTTCCCGGCGGAGCTGGGCCTGAAGACCTTCCCCGACGGCGTCCGCGTCACCCGGTGGCCGGTCGCCGAGATCGCGGGCCTGCGCACCAGCACCCAGAACTGGTCGAACGCCACCGTCACGCCGACGTCCGACCCGCTCGCGGGCACCACGGCCGACACCTACGAGCTGACCGCGACCTTCGCGCTCGGCACGGCGACGTCGTTCGGCCTGCGCCTGCACACCCGCCCGGACGGCACGTACGACAAGGCCGTCACCTACGACCGCGTCGCGCAGACCCTCAACGGCAAACCGCTCGCCCCGGTCGGCGGGCAGGTGTCGGTGCGGGTGCTGGTCGACCGCGGCCAGCTCGCGGTGTTCGGCAACGGTGGACGTCTGTCCCTCTCGGACAACGTCGACTTCGACCCGGCCGCCCTGGGCCTGTCGGCGTTCGCGGTCGGCGGCTCGGTCCAGCTCGTCTCGGCCACCCTGCACCGGCTCGGGTCGGCGTGGGGAGCGGGGAGCCGACGTTCGAGCAGAACGTCGGCGGGACGTGGCAGCCGGTCGGCGGGACGTGGACCGACGTCGCCGCGGGCAAGCGCGGCACGGCCACCGGCGACGCGTTCCGCCTCAGCGACCGCATCGGCGACGACTTCACCTACGGCGCCGACGTGCGCGTGGTGTCCGGCACCGCGGCCGGGATCACGTTCCGGGCGAACGCCGACGCCACCCAGCACTACACCGCGAACGTCGACACCAGCGGCGTGGTGAAGCTGTGGCGGCCCGGTCTCGTCGTCGCGACCCACGCCACCCCGATCGCGCTGGGCCGGTCCTACCGGCTCGAGGTCGTCGCGGCCGGGTCGAGCATCCGGGTGTTCCTCGACGGCGCGCAGGTCATCAACGCCGTCGACACCGCGTACGCGAGCGGGCGCTTCGGGGTGAACGTCTTCAGCGGCACCGCCGAGCACCAGAACGCCACCATAGACACCGGTGGCCCCTGCACGACCGTCACCGGTCGCTGGACGCCCGCGGGCGGCGTCTGGACCACCCCGCCCGGCCGCAGGCGCGGCACGGCGACCGGTGACGGCTTCCACCTCAGCGACCAGACCGCCGCGGACCTCACCCTCGCCGCCGACGTCCGCGTCATCGCGGGCGCCGCCGCCGGGCTGACGTTCCGCGCCAACGCCGACGCCACCGCGCACTACACGGCGAACGTCGACACCGCGGGCCTGGTCAAGCTGTGGCGGCCCGGCCTCGACATCGCGGTGGCGCCCGCGCCCATCCGGGCCGGGCGCACCTACCACCTCAAGGTCGTGGCCACCGGTCCGAGCATCCGGGTGTTCCTCGACGGCGCGCAGGTCATCGACGCCGTCGACGGCACGTACGCCTCCGGCAGGCTCGGGCTCAACGCGTTCGCGGGCAGCGCCGAGTTCGCCAACGTCGCCTCGTCCGACTTCTGCGCGGCCTTCCCCGGCCCGTGGACCGGGGTGGGCGGCACGTGGGCGGACGGCCCGGGCGGCAAGCGCGGCACCGCGGTCGGCGACGCGTTCGCGCTGAGCACCCGCACCGCGTCCACCGTCACCTACTCCGGCGACGTCCGGCTGGTCAGCGGGACGGCCGCGGCGCTCACCTTCCGCGCCAACGCGACCGCCACCCAGCACTACACCGCCACCCTCGACAGTTCCGGCGTGGTCAAGCTCTGGCGGCCCGGCCACGTCATCGCCACCCACGCGACCACCGTCACCCACGGCCGCACCTACCGGCTGACCGTGCTCGCCGAGGGCTCGCGCATCCGCGTGCACCTCAACGGCACACCGGTGATCGACGCCGTCGACACCACGTACCCGTCCGGCCTCCTCGGCGTGAACGTCTTCGACGGCACGGCCGAGTTCCAGGGCCTGACCGCATTCGACTCGGTCCGGGACTGAGCACAACCCACGGAGCAGCACCATGACAGGCACCACTTTCAGCAGGCGCGGGGTCCTCAAGGCGGGGGCGCGGCCGCGGTCGCGCTCGCCGCCGGGGCGTGCGGCGCGGGCGGCCCGGCGGGCGGGTCCGCGACCGGCGCGCTCACCGTGCTCTGCGAGGCGGGCGGCAAGGCCGAGCTGACCAAGATCGCCGAGAAGTACACGAAGGACACCGGCCGCGCGGTCACCTTCGTCGAACTGCCCTACGACGGGCTGTTCAACCGGCTCAGCACCGAGCTGTCCTCCGGGGCGGTGTCGTTCGACGTCGCCGCGCTGGACGCGATCTGGCTGTCCACGTTCGCGTCCGCGCTGCGCCCGCTCGACGCGCTGTTCACCCCGGCCGTGCGCGACGACCTGTTCCCGTCGCTGGTCGCCGACGCGCAGATCGGCGGCAAGTTCGTCGGCATGCCGGTGTGGACGAACGTCGAGATCCTGTTCTACCGCAAGGACCTGTTCGACAACGACAAGGAGAAGGCGGCGTTCCGCGCCCGCTACGGCTACCCGCTGGCCCCGCCGTCGACCTGGAAGCAGTTCCAGGACACCGCCGAGTTCTTCACCCGCGACGGCGTCCTGTACGGCACCGAGGTCAAGGGCGCGGTCGAGACCGAGTGGCTCGCGCACGTGCTCCAGGCCGGTTCGCCCGGCGTCGTGCTCGACCAGGGCGGCGCGGTCATCATCGACAACCAGCAGCACCTCGACGCGCTCAAGTTCTACGCCGGGCTGGTGTCCGCCAGCCCGCCCGGCGCGGCCCAGCTCGACTGGGCGGGCGCGCAGAACCTGTTCAACCAGGGCAAGACCGCGATGCTGCGGTTCTGGGCGCACCAGTACCCGCTCATCCCGGCCGACGCGCCCATCCACGGCAAGGTCGGCGTCGCCCCGATGGTCGCGGGCAGCGCGGGCGTCGGCGGCGTCCCCGGCCCGTGGTTCCTGTCGGTGCCCACCGCGAGCACCCAGGGCGACGCGGCGACCGACTTCGTCCGCTTCGCCTACGACAACAACGCCCTGGCGATCGAGTCGGAACTGGGCCTGGCCGCGCGCCGCTCGGCGTTCGAGCAGTACTCGGCCAAGCCCGGCTACGAGCACTTCGCGCCGCTGCTGACCACGCTGTCCGCGCCCGCGACCAAGGGCAGGCCCGCGCACCCGAAGTGGCAGCAGATCGTCGACGACGTCCTGGTGCCGCTGCTGCAGAAGTCCGTGGTGCCCGGCGCCGACCACGCCGCCCTGCTCGCGGGCGCGCGGAAGGACGTGGAGAGCCTTGTCCGGTAGCGCCACCGCAGCCGCCCGCCGGGTGGTCGTGCCCCCACCGGCACGACCACCCGCGCGGGCGGCCCGCCCGCATGCCCGACCGCCGCTTCGCGCTGCTGCTCATGGCGCCCGCGGCGGTGTTCATGGCCGTGTTCGTCGCCTGGCCGCTGGTGCGGCTGGTCGCGGACAGCCTGTACGACATCGATGCCCTCGCCGACACCCGCTCGTTCGTCGGCCTCGCGAACTACGCCGACCTGCTCGCCGACCCCGACTTCCGGGCGGCGGCGTGGCGCACGGCGGTCTACACCGCCGTCGTGGTCGCCGCGGAGTTCACCCTGGGCCTGGCCGCCGCGCTGCTGTTCCACACCCTCGGGCAGCGGTCCCGGCTGCTGCGCACCCTGTTCCTGTACCCGCTGATGATCGCCCCGGTCGTCGCGGGCCTGCTGTGGCGGTTCCTGCTGGTCGACAACTTCGGCCTGCTCAACGACCTGCTGACCCGCGTCGGCCTGATCAGCGGGCCGGACGCGATCGGGTGGCTGTCCGACCCGGACATCGTGCTGTTCTCCGTCGCCCTGCCCGACATCTGGCTGACCACGTCGTTCGTGGCGCTGGTGCTGTTCGCGGGCCTGCAGAACATCCCCGGCGACGTCGTCGAGGCGGCCCGGCTGGACGGGGCGAGCCCCGCCCAGACCCTGTTCCGGATCATCCTGCCGCTGCTGCGCCCGGTCATCGCGGTCGTGCTGATCGTGCGCGGCATCGACGCCGCCCGCGCGTTCGACATCATCGCGATCCAGACCAACGGCGGCCCGCAGCAGGCGTCGGAGACGCTGAGCCTGCTCGTCTACCGGACGATGGTGCGCTTCGGCGAGCCCGGCCCCGCCGCGGCGGCCACGCTCTACCTGGTGGCGATGCTCGTCGTCGCGGTCGCCGCGTTCGGCGCGCTGTGGCGGCCCGGGGGCAAGCCGTGAGCCGCCGCGCCCTGCTCTGGGCGCTGCTGGTCTCGCTCGTCGTGCTGTACGGGATGCCGTTCACCTACCTGGTGCTGACGTCGTTCAAGACGCCCGGCGAGGTCATCGCGGTCCCGCCCGCGGTGTTCCCCACGACGTGGACGCTGGAGAACTACACCAGCGCGCTCGCCACGCCCGGCGTGCTGCCCGCGTTCGTCAACAGCCTCAGCACCGCCGCGCTCAGCACGGCGTTCTCGCTGCTGCTGGCCGTGCCCGCCGCCTACGCGGTCACCCGGTTCGGCACCCGCGCGGGCCGGGCGTTCCTGGTCGCCGCGCTGGTGACCCGGATGGTGCCGCCGGTCGCCATCGGCGTGCCGCTGGTCGGCATGATGGGCGCGGTCGGGCTGGCCGACTCCCGGTCGGCATCGCGCTCGCGCACACCGCGATCTCGCTGCCCCTGTCGGTGTGGCTGATGGCCAGCTTCTTCGAGGCCGTGCCCGGCGAGCTGACCGAGGCCGCCGCGGTCGACGGCTGCGGCCGGGTCGGCGCGCTCGTCCGGGTCGTGCTGCCGGTGGTGTCCGGCGGGATCGCCGTCACCGCGATCTTCGCGTTCCTCGCCTCGTGGAACGAGTTCCTGTTCTCCCTGCTGCTGTCGGCGGTGCGGGCGCAGACCGTGCCCATCGTCATCGCCAACTTCCAGACCCAGTACGGGCTCCAGTGGGGACCGATGACCGCGCTCGCCACGCTCTACTCGGTCCCCGTCGTCCTGCTGACGCTTCTGCTCCAGAAGCGGATCGTCGCCGGGCTCACGCTCGGCGCGGTCAAAGGCTGATCAACCCCCTTGTGAAAGGCACAACCATGCGCTTTTGGCAGCCCAACAGCCCGCTCGGCGGCCTGCCTTACGTGAAGCAGGCGCGCACGCGCCGGTCGTCGAGCTGGGACCGCACGGGCGGCAACCGGGACTTCGCCGTGGTGGCGCCCGGCGAGACCCACGTGCTGGCCGACATCAGCGGCGCGGGCCTCATCAGCCACATCTGGCTGACCACCCGCTGCTACTCCCCGCAGTACCTGCGCAAGCTGGTGCTGGAGATGTACTGGGACGGCAGCGAGCACCCCAGCGTCTCCGCCCCGCTCGGCGACTTCTTCGGCGTCGGCCACGCCACCTGCACCCACTACGTGTCGCTGCCGATGAGCATGGTGTTCGGCCCGCGCCGCGCCCCAAGGGCCCGTTCGCCGCGGCGATGAACTGCTACTTCCCGATGCCCTTCGCCGACGGCGCCCGCGTGCAGCTCCGCAACGAGAGCGACCAGCCCATCGAGAACTTCTTCTACTACGTCGACTACGACCTGACCGACGAGCAGGTCCCGGACGACCTCGGCCGCTTCCACGCGCACTACCGGCAGGAGAAGCCGTGCGCGAAGGTCGAGCACGCCTCCGACGTCGAGAACCCCGCGCCGTGGGAGCTGCCCGGCGTGAACCTCACCGGCGCCGACAACTACGTCGTGCTCGACGCCGAGGGCACCGGCCACTACGTCGGCTGCGTGCTCAGCATCGACAACTTCGACGCCTCCAACCAGGCCTTCACCTGGCCCGGCGAGGGCGACGACATGATCTTCATCGACGGCGAGGCGTGGCCGCCGTCGCTGCACGGCACCGGCACCGAGGACTACTTCGGCGCGGCGTGGGGCTTCCCCAGCGGCCCGTACGCCGGGCCGTACCACGGCATCTCGCTGGGCAGCAGCGTCCAGGAGCACTTCGGGCTGTGGAGCCTGTACCGCTTCCACGTCGAGGACCCGGTCCGGTTCAGCTCGTCGATCAAGGTCACCTTCGAGCACGGCCACGCCAACGACCAGGCGAACGACTACTCCAGCGTCGCGTATTGGTACCAGCTGCAGCCGCACCGCGCGCTGCCCGAGCTGCCCCGCTCGCCGAGCGCCTGCCGAGGCGCTGGCCCGAGCACGGCCTCTGGGACGAGTGATGCTGGCCCTCCCCGACGCCTGGACCTGGGACTTCTGGCTCGCCGACGACGGCGAGGAGTACCACATGTACTTCCTCAAGGCCTCGCGCGCGCTCGGCGACCCGGACCGCAGGCACTGGCACGCCACCGTCGGCCACGCCGTCTCCGCGGACCTGGTCACCTGGCGCGAGGTCGCCGACGCGCTGGCCCCCGGCCCGCCGGGCTCGTTCGACGACGTCGCCACCTGGACCGGGTCGGTCGTGCGCTCCGGCGACACCTGGCACATGTTCTACACCGGCGCGGGCTCGGCCGAACGCGGGCTGAAGCAGCGGATCGGGGTGGCGACGTCGACGGACCTGCACACCTGGCACAAGCACGACGGCCCGGTGCTGTCCGCCGACCCCGCTGGTACGAGACGCTGCCGACCGCCGAGTGGAAGGACGAGGCGTTCCGCGACCCGTGGGTGTTCCGCGCGGCCGACGGCTGGCACATGCTGGTCACCGCCCGCTCGGTGACCGGCCCGCCCGCCGAGCGCGGCGTCATCGGGCACGCCGTCTCGCCCGACCTGCGCACGTGGACCCCGGGCCCGCCGCTGAGCGCGCCGGGCACCGGGTTCGGGCACCTGGAGGTGCCGCAGGTGGAGACCGTCGACGGCGTCCCCGTCCTGCTGTTCTCCTGCCTGCCAGCCGAACTCGCGCCGCCCCGCACCCGCGGCGGCGTGTGGTCGCTCCCGCTGACCGACCCGCTCGGCCCGTACGACACGTCCCAGGCGACCCGCCTGACCGACGAGTCCCACTACAGCGGGCGGCTGGTCCGCGACCGCGCGGGCCGGTGGGTCCTGCTCGCGTTCGAGAACACCGGCGCGGGCGGCGGGTTCGTCGGCCGCATCGCCGACCCCGTCCCGGTCACCTGGCACAACGGCGTCCTCACCACGACCGGCGCCGCGCTGCGGGCGCCCGCCTGACCCGCGGGCGGGCCGGGGACAGCGCCGTCGCCCGGCTCACCCGTCGGGCCAGGACCAGCGGAGCCCGCTGCGGCCCGGCCCGAAGTCCAGCACCACGGCGTGCGCGGTGTCGTCCTCGTCCAGCGGCGCGGGCTTGGTCTTCTCGACGCCGTCCAGCTCCCAGTAGTGCACGACGCGCTCGGGCAGGCGGCGCGGGTCGAACCGCACCTCGACCAGGTACTCGCGGACGGGGTGCGGCAGCGGCGCTCGTAGTGCGACGACGGCGCGGGGAGGGGAACTCCAGGGAGTGCTCGATGAGGATGGTCTCGTTGCGCGCCAACGGCCGGGAGAACAGCAGCTCCGCGGCGACCAGGCCCGCCGCGAGGTCCACCTCGACCCGGCCGAGCGCGCAGTTGCGCACCGCGCGCAGCCGCGGCCGGGAGCAGGGCAGGTCCATCTGGTCGATGACGACGAGCCGGTCGATGTCGTCGGCCTCCGCGCGCAGCACCTGCCTGCTGATCCGCCGGTCCACGCCGCGCCCGGCGTCGACCCGGATGCGGTCGTGCCCGCTCAGCCGGGTCAGGTGCGCGTCCTGGCTGAGGTCGAAGCCCGCGAGCAGCCGCTCCAGCGGGGCGACGTCGGGGAAGAACTCGGTGCCCAGCACGGTCTGCCGGGTCCGGGCCCGGCCGCGCGGCTTGGGCGGGTCGAGGAGGGTGGCGAGCGCGCCCGGCGGCACGCCCACGATGTGCTCGATGTTGCCCAGCGCGGCCAGTGACACCGACCGCTCGGGCTGGGTGCGGCCGGACTGCCAGTAGCTCAGCGTCGCGGTGCTGACCGGCGTCCCCATGACCCGCAACCGCTCCCGGAGCCGGTCCAGGCTGATGCCCCGCCGCTCGATCGCGGCGCGCAGCGCGGCCGGGAAAGCGGGGTCGCCGTTCGTCACGCCGGGCACCGTAACCCCCGGTCCGCCGGGAGGGAAGGGGTGACTTGGGCCGAACGGCGGCCAGCGCCCCGCCGGGTGGCGGGGCGCTGCCGTCGGGTGCCGCCGGTCAGCTCGTGGTGAGCGCGGTGTCGTCGACCAGGAACGAGGTCTGGAGAGAGGCGTCCTCCGTGCCGGTGAACTTGATCGTGACCGTCCGGCCCGCGTAGCTCTTCAGGTCGAACGAGCGCTGCACGTAGCCGGTGCTCTCGTTGAGGTTGGAGTAGGTCGCCAGCGTCGCCAGCACCGCCCCCTGCTGGTCGAGGACCTGCACCCGCAGCGTGTCGTACGCGACCGCCTCGGTCTCCGCCGAGTCGACCCGCAGGTGGAACGACAGCGTCGCCGCGGTGGCGGTCGACGGGATGCTCACCGCCTGCGAAAGCGTGTCCGTGTGCGACTGGGCGTAGCCGTTGAGCCAGGCCCGCCACGACCCGGTGCGCGCGGCGTAGGTCGCGTCGGAGGTGATGACGCCAGAGGACGCCGCCCAGCCGGTGTTGCCGGACTCGAAGCCGGGGTTGGCGAGCAGCTGGCCGCCGGTCGGGGGCGGGGTGGTGCCGCCGCCCAGCGCCGCGATCGTCTTCTCCGCGTCGACCAGGCCCGCGCCGCAGCCGCCGGTGCAGCTCCCCGGGACCGCCCGGACGTTCTGCTTCAGCGTCGACTCCACCGCGCTGGGCGTCATCGACTTCTCCCCGAGCATCAGCGCGACGAGACCGGCCACGTGCGGGGTCGCCATGCTGGTGCCCTGGAAGAACCGGTAGGTCTCGCTGCCCGGCGTCGTGGTGCCGGTGTTGAGGGTCGACAGCACGCCGTCGGTGCTCGTGGCGGTCTCCCCGCCGGGCGCCGCGACGTCGACGGTGGTGCCGTAGTTGGAGTAGTTCGCGCGGTTGCCCTGCCGGTCGAGCGCGGCCACGGTCACCACGTTGGCGCAGTTGGCGGGCTGGACGTTGGCGGCGTTCTGGTTCTCGTTGCCCGCCGCGACGACGACCGTCGTCCCGCGGCCCACGGCGGAGTTGATGGCGTTCTGGTACGTGCTGCTGCACGCCCCGCCGCCGCCCAGGCTCATGTTGATCACCTTGGCGGGGTTGGCGTTCGCGGGCACCCCGCTGACCGTCCCGCCGGAGGCCCACCCACCGCGTCGGAGATGTCCGACAGGCTGCCGCCGCACCGGCCGAGCACGCGGGCGTGCACCAGCCGCGCCTTGGGCGCGACCCCGCGACGCCCTTGCCGTTGTCGCTGACCGCGGCGACCGTGCCCGCGACGTGCGTGCCGTGCCAGCTCGAGTTCCGGTCGGACGGCGGCACCGGGTTGCCGTTGGCGTCCGTGCCGCACTCGCCCCTGGCCATCCAGTCACCCTGGTCCTGCGGGTTGCTGTCGCGCCCACCACCGTCGCGGGACACCCACGAGTCGCTGATGAAGTCGTACCCGCCGACGGTGTTCCCGTCGAGGTCGGAGTGCGCGGTGCGCCCGGTGTCGACGATCGCCACCGTCACCCCGGCGCCGTCCGCGGTGTCCCACGCCTTCGGCAGGCGCAGCCCGCGGTCTCCTCCCAGTAGTGCCACTGCTGGTTGTAGTTCGTGTCGTTGCGGGTCGCGGTCGGGAAGAACCGCACGTCCGGCTCCGCGTACTCGACGTCGGCCCGGGCCGCGAGCGACCGCAGGAACCCCCGCGCCCGCTCCCCGCCCAACGCCCGGTCGGTGCGGACGACGAACCCGCCGACGGCGAGCTCCCGCACCTCGCTCACCGCGACCCCGTGCCGCGCCCCCACGGCCCGCAACGCCTCGGCCCGCGCCGACCGCGACTTCCCGGCCTCGCTGCGCGCCTCGAACGCCACGATGTACTGGTCGTACTGCTCACCGGCGGCCACGCTCCCAGCGGGCGCCTGTCCGCTCTGCGCCTGCGCCGCCACGGCGACACCGCCACACGCCACCGACGCGACCGCCGTGGCCACCAGCAGTCGCCGGAGGTTTGTCCTACTCACGAGTGCGCTCTCCTTGTATGCAGGGAAAGAAAGCTGCGAGGGATCCCGCGATGTCAGGGATCCTGCGTGAGCGGCTCGGGGTGCGGAAGGTTTAATCGTTAAGGGTTTAATTCGCTGAATGCCGCAGGTCCGCGAGGTCGGCGTCCAGCTCCGGGGTGCGCTCGACCGCCATGGCCCGGTAGTGCGCGTCGGCCTGCTCCAGATAGGACCGCGCCGCGGCGGGGCGCCGGTGTGCAGGTGGGCGCGGCCGATGCCCTCGCGGCGCGGGCCAGTTCGAGGCGGTACTCCACGCGGGAGGCGAAGGTGAGGGCGTCCTGGTGGGACGCCAGCGCGCGGCCGGGTTGGCGGGCGTCGAGCTGCACCGCGCCCAGGACGTTCAGCGCCGTGGCGAGGTGGTCGAGCTGGGTGCCGTGGCGCAGCGACTCGACGACCCCCTCCGCGGTGCGCATCGCCAGTTCGCGGTTGCCCGCGCGGCGCAGGCCGTCGGCGAGCTTGATGGTGCCGCGGACGGTGTAGTCGTTGTTGCCGACCTCGCGAGCCAGGTCCAAGCCCTCGCGGAGGAGGCGGAGGGCCTGGTCGTGGTCGCCGAGCCTGCTCGCGGCGGCGCCGAGACCGGAGAGGACGGACGCCTCCTCGCTGCGCTCGCCGATCTCGCGGCTCTGCGCCAGCGCCTTGTCCAGGTACCGCCACGCCGCCGCCGCGTCGCCGACCGACAGCCGGAGCCTGCCCTGGTTGGCCGTGCAGATCGCGACCATGCGGTAATCGTCCGCCTGCCCGAAGCCCGCCACGGCCGCCGCCGCGCCGCCTCCGCGCCGGGGAAGTCGCCCAGGCGCTGCAGCAGGAGGGTGCGGATGGCCAGGGCGTAGCACTCGGCGGGCACGTCGCCCAGCTCGCGGGCCAGCTCCAGGTTGCGGGCGGAGTGGGACAGCGCCAGGCGGTAGCGGCCCGCCATGTAGTAGGTGACCGCGATCTGCGTGAGGCTGAGCATCTCCGCGCGCGGGTCGTCGAGGCGCTGGACGGCGGCGAGCGCGGGCTCCTGCGTGGCGACCAGGTCGTCGATGTGGTGGCCGATCACCAGGAAGTTGCCGAAGTGGCGGGGCAGCTCGTAGGCGATCCGGTCGAACCCGTGCTCGCCCGCGTGCCGGGCGGCGTCGACCAGGTTGCGGTGCTCGGCGGTGTACCAGGCCATGGCGGAGGCGTAGTCGTGCACCGCGGGCGCGGACGCCGGCGGGTACTCGATCTCGGGCGCGACCCGCCTGCGGCCCGGCTGCACGGTGTCGGCGGCGCGGTCGGCGACGGTCAGGTAGTAGTCGAGCAGCCTGCGCCGCGCGCTCCGGGATCGTCCTCATCGGACAGCAGGGTGTGGGCGTGCTCGCGCAGCAGGTCGTGGAAGCCGAACCGGCCGCGCGTGCGCTGCTCCAGCAGGTGGTGGTCGACCAGCTCGTCCAGCAGGTCGGCGGCGCGGCGCAGCGGCAGGCCGGTCAGCGCGGCGGCGGCGTGCGCGTCGATGTCCGCGCCCTGGTGCACGCCCAGCAGCCGGAACACGCGCTGCTGGTCGGTGTCGAGGTGCCGGTACGACAGCGCGAACGCGGCGGCCAGGTCGTGGTCGTCGACCCGCAGCTCCTCCAGCCGCTGCTGCTCCGACCGCAGCCGGTCCACCAGGTCCGCGACCGTCCACTGCGGACGGTGGCGCAGCCGGGCCGCGACGATGCGCAGCGCCAGCGGAAGCCGCCCGCACAGCTCCGCCAGCTCGTCCAGCGCCGCGCGCTCCCCGGGCGCGGGCCCGACGACGCCCTCGACCAGCGCCCGCGCGTCGTCGGCGGGCAGCACGTCCAGCGACAGGGCGACCGCGCCCTCCAGCGTCGGGAGGCGCTTGCGGCTGGTGACGATCACGACGCACCCGGGCGCGCCGGGGATCAGCGGGCGCACCTGGGCGGCGTCGATGGCGTTGTCCAGCACCACGACCGCCCGCCTGCCCGCCATCTCCGCCCGCCACGCCGCGACCCGGTGGTCCAGCTCGGCCGGGATCTCGCCCGCGGGCACCCCGACCGAGCGCAGCAGCGTGTCCAGCGCGGCCGCGGGCGGCACCGGCTCCCGCGACGGGGTGAACCCGTGCAGGTCGACGAACACCTGGGCGTCGGGGTACCGCTCGGCGAGCCGGTGCGCGACCCGCACCGCCGTCGCCGACTTGCCGACCCCGGCCATGCCGTCGATCGTCACCACCGCGCCCCGCGCGGTGGTCGTGCCCAGCAGCCGGTCGACCTCGGCGGCCCGGCCCGCGAAGTCCGGGATGTCGAAGGGCAGCGTGCTCGGCCGCCGCCGCGGGCGGGTCGGCTCCGGGGCGGGTCGGGCGGCGTCCGCGTCGGCGCGCAGGATGCGCTCGTGGGCGGCGCGCAGCTCGTCGCCGGGGTCGACGCCGAGCGAGTCGGCCAGCAGCCTGCGGCACTCCTCGTACCGCTGCAGCGCCTCGGCCTGCCTGCCGCAGCGGTGCAGGGTCAGCACGAGCAGGCCGACCAGCTTCTCCTGGAACGGGTGCTCGGCGCACAGCGCGGTCAGCTCGCCCAGGATCTCCCGGTGCCTGCCCAGCTCCAGCTCCCGCTCGGCCCACTCCTCGGTGACCGCCAGCCGCTCCTGCGCCAGGCCCGCCCGCACCCGGTCGACCACCGCCGAGCCCGCCACCCCGGCCAGCGGGTCCCCGCGCCACAGCGCCAGCGCCCCGTACAGCCCGAGCGCGGTCTCCTCGGCCGACGACCGCGCCCGCGCGGCGGCGACCAGCGCGCGGAACCGGTGCAGGTCCACCCGCTCCCGCTCGACGTCCAGGTCGTAGCCGGGGAGCGCCGCACGATGCCGATGCCGGCGGGCCGCAGCACCTTCCGCAGCCGCGAGACGTAGCCGTGCACGAGGCCGCGGGCGTCGTCCGGGCCGTCCTCGTCCCAGAGCGCCTCGACGAGCCGGTCGACGGAGAGGCCGTGGCCCGCGTTGAGCGCGAGCATCGCCAGCACGCACCGCTGCAGCGGCGGACCGGCGGGCAGCCGCTCCCCGCCGTGCCAGACCTCGACCGACCCCAGAACCCCGATGTCCATGACGGCAGGAACCATAGCGCCGGGCGTCCAGGTTTCGTCCAGGTCCGGTGCAGCCGGGGTTCCTACAGTTGCCCCATCAGCGGAGACCGAGGGGTGAACGTGATGAGATCTTCCCTGTTCAGGATGGGTGCGCTCGCACTGGCCGCGGCGGGGGCGGTGACCGTTCTGGGAGTCGGCCACGGCACCGCGGCGGCCGTCGAGAGCGGCCCGACCGTGTGCGCGTACTACGCCGACCAGGCCGGGTTCGAGGGCGAGGACCTAGTCGAGGCGATCGCGATCGGGATGGCCGAGTCCGACTGCAGGCCGGACGCCACCCACCGCGACGCCAGCGGGCAGCTCGACCAGGGCATCTTCCAGCTCGGCGCGCTCGACGGCGAGATCAACCCCTGCTACATGAACCCGGCGTGCAACGCGCAGCGCGCGCTCGAGCGCTTCCAGGCCCAGGGCGACTCGTGGCTGCCCGCGTGGAAGGCGAGCTACGGCCACGACCGCTACGTCGCGGCCATGGACGAGGCCCGCGCCGCCGCGGCCCCGTACCTGGAGCCGTCCATCGGGCGCATCGGCGTCCTGCAGGGCAGCGCGCTCTCGGTCAAGGAGGGCACGCTCTGGGCGGGGTGGACGACCCAGTACGGGGGCGGCGTCGCCAAGTTCGAGATCGAGGGCGACCGCATCGGCATCCTCACCACCGCGGGCGAACTGCTCGTCAAGGACGGGACGCTGTACGAGGGCTGGGTCCCGCAGATCGGGGGCGTCGCCGACTTCCACCTGGCCGGGGACCGCATCGGCGTCCTGCGGCGCGACCGCACCCTCGCGGTCAAGGACGGCGACCTGTACGCCCACTGGACCGAGCAGATCGGCGACGTCACCGACTTCGCGATGACCCCGACGCGCATCGGCGTGGTCACCACCGCGGGCCTGGCGACGGTCAAGGAGGGCGACCTCTACGCGGGGTGGGTGAACCAGCTCCCCGGCGTGATGGGCATCGGGTTGGCGGGCGACCGGCTGGCGGTCCTGCGCACCGACCGGAGCCTCGCGGTCAAGCAGGGCACGCTGTACGCGGGCTGGACCGAGCAGGCCAACGACGTCCGCGACTTCGACCTGACGCAGACCCGGATCGGCGTGGTCACCACCGGCGGGCTCGCGACGGTGAAGGAAGGCGCCCTCGACGCCCCGTGGATCAACCAGTTCTCCGGGGCCGCCGACCTCGAGCTGTCCGGCAACCGCATCGCGGTCGTCGGCACCGACTCCGGCGCGTGGGTCAAGGAAGGCACGCTCTACGCGGACTGGACCCCCCAGACCAGCGGGGTGAGCTTCATGGACGTCACCCACCGGCGCTAGGAAAAGCCGAAGCGGCGGACGAGACCAGGTCTCGTCCGCCGCTTCGGTGTTCCCAGGTGTCAGTGCCGCAGGCAGGTGACCGCGCTGTCCGGGACCGGCATCACCCCGCCGCTGAAGTACCGCAGCGCCGCCTTGAAGTCCGCGCAGCGCTCCAGGTCCTCCGCCGAGCTGGCCCGGTACCCGACGTAGCGGGAGATCAGGCCCATGTCGTAGGCGTCGGCCGCGGCGTTGGAGCCGGAGCGGGCCACGGTCCAGTAGTAGCGGGCGATCGGCGCGCTCCACTGCAGGGACGCCGCCAGGTCCGGGTTCGCCGCGAAGTCCTGCCCCAGGTGGTTCCCGGCGCCCTGGTAGTTGGCCAGGCTGGTGAGCTGGATGTAACCGCGCCCCTTGTACGGGTCCGGGTTCGTCACCTCGACGGCGTTGTAGCGGAACCCGCTCTCGTGGCGGAGGGTGGCGAGGAACGCGGCCTTGCGGGCCGGGGTGGTGATGCCCGCGCGCTCCATCTCGGCGTTGAGGCTCGGCAGGCCCTCGATGACGGTGGCCTCGGCGCCGATCGTGCCGAAGATCGCCCGCAGGTCCTCGATCGTCACCTGGCCGCCCGCGCCGGGCGCCGGGGCGGCGGCGAGGTCGACCTGGCTGACGCCGTTGGCCTGCTCGGTCCAGGTCGCGTAGAGGTCGCCCTCCTTGACCGCGAGCGAGCCGTCGGCGCGCAGCACCGCCAGGCGGTTGCCCGCCAGCTCGATGTCGGCCGCGCCGCCGAGCTGGTTGACCCAGCCCGCGTACAGGCTGCCCTCCTTCACCGTGGCGAGGCCGCCGGTGGTGACGACGCCGATGCGCTCGGCGGTGATGTCGACGTCGGCGACGCCGCCGATCTGCTCGGTCCAGGTCGCGTAGAGGTCGCCCTCCTTGACCGCCAGCGAGCCGTCGGTGCGGACGACGCCCAGGCGGTTGCCCGCCAGCTCGATCGCCTTCACCCCGCCCATCTGGTTGATCCAGCCCTCCCAGAGGGTGCCTTCCTTGACCGTCGCCAAGCCGCCGGTGGTGACGACGCCGATGCGGGTGGGGGTCAGGTCGAAGTCGGCCACGTCGCCGATCTGCTCGGTCCAGGAGGCGTACAGGGTGCCCTCCTTGACCGCGAGGGTGCGGTCGGCGCGGCGGATGCCGATGCGGTCACCGGCGATGTGGAAGTCGGCGACCCCGCTGGCCTGGGAGACCCAGGGGTCGTAGAGGTTCCCGTCCTTCACCAGCAGCTCGCCGGAGTTGGTGAGGACGCCGATCCGGTCGCCGTCGACCTCGAACCTCGCGACGCCGCCGCCGTACTGGTTGACCCAGCCCGCCCACAGCGTGCCTTCCTTGACCGACACCGCGCCGCCCTGCAGGACGCCGATGCGGTGCGCGCCGGGGGCGAGGTCGGCGGCGGCGGGGTCGCGGCCGCGGTGGTCAGGGCGCCGCGGCGATCGCGGCGGCGACGGTGGACAGGGTGATCTTGCGGAGGTCCATGGCTGTTCTCCTTGTCAGCGCTGGGGGATCAGAAGCGGTGGGTGAGGTCGAACTGGGACACGCCGTTGGCCTGCTCGGTCCAGGTCGCGTAGAGGTCGCCCTCCTTGACCGCCAGCGAGCCGTCGGTGCGCAGCACGCCGAGGCGGTTGCCGGACAGCTCCACGTCGGCGGCGCCGCCGAGCTGGTTGACCCAGCCCGCGTAGAGGTCGCCCTCCTTGACCGTGGCGACGCCCGCGGTGGTCACGACGCCGATGCGGTTCGGGGTCAGGTCGAAGTCGCGGACGCCGCCGATCTGCTCGGTCCAGGGGCGTAGAGGTCGCCGTCCTTGACCGCGAGGGTGCCGTCGCCCCGGCGCACGCCGACGCGGTTGCCCGCCAGCTCGATGTCGGCCGCGCCGCCGAGCTGGTTCACCCACTGCTGGAAGAGGTTGCCCTCCTTGACCGTGGCGAGGCCGCCGGTGGTGACCACGCCGATGCGGCTCGGGGTGAGGTCGAAGTCCGCGACGTCGCCGATCTGCTCGGTCCAGGTCGCGTAGAGGTCGCCCTCCTTCACCGCCAGGGTGCGGTCGGTGCGGCGGATGCCGATGCGGTCGCCCGCCAGGTGGAAGTCGGCCACCCCGCCCGCCTGGGGGACCCAGCCCTCGTACAGCGTCCCGTCCTTGACGAGCAGGTCGCCGCCGGTGGTGAGGACGCCGATGCGGTCGCCGTCGGTCTCGAACTTCGCGATGCCGCCGCCGTACTGGTTCGTCCAGCCCGCGTACAGGCCGCCTTCCTTCACCGACACCGCGCTGCCCTGCAGGATCCCGATCCGGCCGATCGTCGGCGCGGGCTGCCCGCTGGTGAACCACGTCGTCTGCTTGAGCGCGCCCGCCCAGCTGAAGCTGAAGTGGATGTGGTTGGTGTGCGGGTCGCCGACGTAGGGCTGCCAGCCCTGCTCGGCCTTGTTCGCCGACCAGATCTGCCGGTTCCAGATCACGTACATCAGGCCGAGCCTGCGGAACATGGCGTGCTTGTTGCCGTACTGGTCGGTGGCGAGCAGCCAGTTCAGGACGTCGGCGGCCTCGGCGGCGTCCTCGGGGTTGGTGATGTCGAAGTGGTAGTCGAGGGCGCGGCCCTCCTTGTGCTCGCTGACGCCGCCGATGTGGCAGGCGCGGGTGATCCCGCCGTCGTGGGCGCCGTAGGTCTGGTTGAGCAGGGCGCGGAACTCGACGACGCCGGGGCGCTCCACGGGGTCGCACGTGTCCTGGGCGTCGTAGGCGGCGTAGCCGTCGATGGCCGGGCCGAACGACGGCGTGGCCGGTGCGGCGCTCGCCTGGGGGACGGCGGCCAGGGTCAGCGCGGTGCTGGCCACCAGCGCGCCGAGCAGGGACTTGGCTGCGGCGAGCCGCAGGTTCTTCTTCGTCATTTCCCATCCTTTTCCACGATGTGCCAATCGCGTAGCGACGGCGTGTTCTCAACGGTGCGCAGGCACAGTGCCGTGACGATCCGGTCGGCCTGTTCCTGCGATTCGGCGATCGTGCAGGCGATGACGTGCACCGCGTCCGAACCGGCCCGGACCCGCAGCGTTTGCAGGCGGTCGGTGGGCGTGGCCTGGGCGCGGATCGCCTGGCAGAGCGCGGTCGCGTCGACCGCGAGTGAATTCGGCGGAATCAGCAGGCGGGTGGTGAGTCGCATTGTTCCCCCATTCCGTTCCGCTGTTTCCCCGACGCCGAGAACAGTGCCCGGTCGACGTGGTGGCCGACAATGGTTTCGGGCTGTCCGGAAGGGGCTTGGCCGCAATGGGAAATGCGTCTGGACGAGCGCGCCCGGTCGCGTCCAGGTTCCGTCCAGCGCGCCGGAATAGCGTCAGCGGCGACGAGAGGAGGACTGGGATGACTGGGGAGTTGAGCGACCGCGCGGTCGGCGTCTACCGCTCGATGCTGCGCTGGCCCGCGTGGGACGCCGAGCGCATCGCCGAGCACCTCGGCCTGGGCGGCGGCGAGGTGCTGGCCGCGATGGACGAACTGGCGGGCCTGGCCCTGCTGCGCGGCTCGGCGGGTGGCCCGCTGCGGCCCGTGCGCCCCGACCAGGGCGTCACGATGCTGCTCGACCGGCAGCGCGAGCTGGACGCGACCCGGCGCGCGGTGGCCGACCTGGCCGCGGAGTTCGCGGGCGGGGCGGGCCGCGACGGCGTGGAGCACCTGGACGGCCCGCGGTCGCCGACCGGGTGGCCCGGCTGGTCGGCCGGGCGGGCCGCGAGGTCGCCGCGTGCCTGCCCGCGGGGAGCGGCTGGTCACCGACCGCGCCCTGCTCGGCGGCGCGCCGGTCCGGGTGCTGGTGGAGGTCCCGGCCGATGTCGACCCGGCGCTGAGCGCGCGCGGCCAGGTCAAGGCGGCCGAGCGCCTGCCCGCCGCGCTGGTGGTGTGCGACCGGGAGAGCGCGGTCGTCCCGCTGGACCGGTCCGCGGCGCTGCTGGTCCGGGCGCCGCACCTGGTCGAGGTGCTGTGCGCGCTGTTCGAGCTGTGCTGGTCCGCGGCGGCCGACGTCGGCGGGTCCGGCACCGGGCTCACCGACCAGGAGCGCGCGGTGCTCACCGTGCTGTCCGCGGCGCGACCGACGAGCTGGCCGCGCACCGGCTCGGGCTGTCGGCGCGCTCGGTCCGGCGGGTCATGTCCGGGCTGATGGCGCGCCTGGGCGCCCGCAGCCGTTTCCAGGCGGGCCAGTTGGCCGCGCGGCGGGGTTGGGTCTGACCCGCGTGTCGCCGCCCGGTCCGGGCCGCGCGCGGTGGGAGACTGCCCCGCGATGCACACGCCGTCGGATCTCGCTGACCTGCTCGAATGCGAGCACCGCAGCATCCTGGCGCAGGCGCACGCCGCCGGGCTGCCCGGCGCGCCCCGGCCGGGGGCGGGGCCGGACCAGGTCACCGTGAAGCACGGGCGGGCGCACGAGCAGGCCACGCTCGCCCGGGTCGGGCAGCAGCGGACCGTCGTGCGCATCGGCGATCCGGACCCGGTGGTCGCTGCGGAGGAGACCGCGGAGGCGCTGCGGTCGCACGCGCCGGTCGTCTACCAGGCGGTGTTCCACGGCGACGGGTTCAGCGGGCGCGCCGACTTCCTGATGCGCACCCCGGACGGCCGGTACGAGGTGTACGACACGAAGCTCGCCCGGCACGCGCGGCCGTCCGCGGTGATCCAGCTCGTCGCGTACGCCGACGCGCTGGCGAGCGCCGGGTGGCCCGCGGGCCGGACATGCACCTGCTGCTCGGCGACGGCAGCCGGGTGACGCTGCGGGTGGACGACTTCCGACCGCTGCTGCACCGGCTGCGCGCCCGGCTCGTCGACCGGCCCGCCCGGGTGCCGGACCGCTTGTGGGGCGATGAGCGGGCCGCGTGCTCCGGGTGCCGGTTCGCCGAGCACTGCGCGGCGGGCCGGGAGGCGGACCGGGACCTCGCCCTGGTCGCGGGCATCCGGGGCGACCAGCGGCGCAAGCTCGCCGCCGCGGGCATCACCACGATCGATGCGCTCGCCGGGGCCACGCCGTCCGACCGCCCGAGCACGCTGTCCCGGACGTCGTTCGGCGCGTTGCGGGCGCAGGCCGCGATCCAGGTGCGGCAGGACGCGACCGGGCAGGTGGAGTACGAGATCGTCGACCCGGGGGCGCTGGCCGAGCTGCCGCCGCCGAGCCCCGGCGACCTGTTCTTCGACATGGAGGGCGACCCGTACGTCGCGAGCGGCGCGGGTCTGGAGTACCTGTTCGGCTACGTCGCCGACGGCGCGTTCACCCCGCTGTGGGCGCACACCCGCGCCGAGGAGCGGGCCGCGTTCGAGCGGTTCATCGACACCGCCACCGCGCGGCTCGCCGAGCACCCCGACGCGCACGTCTACCACTACGCGCCGTACGAGTCGACCGCGCTCAAGCGGCTCGCCGCGCTGCACGGCACCCGCGAGTCCGCAGTGGACGATCTGCTGCGGCGGGGCGCGCTGGTCGACCTCTACGCGGTGGTGCGCAACGCGCTGCGGGTGTCCCAGCGGTCGTACTCGATCAAGGCGTTGGAACCGTTGTACATGCCCGAGGCCCGCGAGGGCGAGGTGAAGACCGCGGCGTCGAGCATCGAGGCCTACGAGCGGTACCTGGCGCACGTGTCCGACGGTGACGCCGAAGGTGCCGCGGAGGTGCTGCGCGGCATCGCCGACTACAACGAGTACGACTGCGTCTCCACGCAGAAGCTGTTCGAGTTCCTGCACCGCGTCCGCGCCGACCACGGCATCGAGACCGCGTTCGCCGACGTCGAGCTGTCCGAAGAGGACGAACGCTCCGAGCAGCAGCTCGAACGCCTGGCCCGCCTGGAAGCGCTGACGAGCGCCCTGCTCGACGGCGTTCCCGACGACCCCGCCGACCAGACCCCCGACGACCGCGCCCGCGCGTTGCTGGCCGCCCTCGTCGGCTACCACCGCAGGGAGACCAACCCCGCCTGGTGGGAGTACTTCCGCCAGCTCGCCGCCCCGCTCGGCGACCTCGAAGCCGACCAGACCTGCGCCGTCCCCGTCGACGTCGACGCGGGGAGTGGGAGCTGCCGACCGGCCGCAAGAAGCTGGCCAGGCGCAAGCTGGTCCTGCGCTGCGACCCCGACCGCCCGCACCCGTTCGCGAGCGGCGACAAGGTCCGCCTCCGCTACGGCCCGACCAGCCGGTCGGCGCAGGTCACCGCGGCGTCGGCCGAGCGGATCGAGCTGGTCGAGAGCTGCCCGCCCGACGACCTCCCGAGCGACCGCCCGGAAGCGGTCCTGCCCGGTGAGCCGATCCGCCCAGCGCCCAAGGACGAAGCCGTCGCGGACCTCGCGCAACTGGTCGTCGACAACCTCCCCGCGCTGCCCGCGCACCCCGGCATCGACCTCCTGCGCCGCACGCCGCCGCGGCTGCGCGACCGCACCGCGCTGCGCGCCCCGGCCTCGACCTCATCGAGACGGTCATCCACACCGTCGACGTCCTCGACGGCTCCGCGCTCGCCGTGCAGGGGCCGCCCGGCGCGGGCAAGACGTACCTCGCGGGCAGGCTGATCGCGCACCTCGTCGGCTCCGGCCGCACGGTCGGGGTGACCTCGAACAGCCACAAGGCCGTCGAGAACGTCCTCACCGCGGCCCTGTCCGCCCAACCCGGCCTGCCCACGGCGAAGCGCGCCCGCGCGGCCGTCGACCCGGACGCGCCGTGGGACCAGCCGCGCGACAACGCCGCCCTCGCCCGCTGGCGCGCCGACCACCCCGACGGTCACCTGGTCGGCGGAACCGCCTGGCACTTCACCAGCGCCGCGATGCGCGCCGAACCGCTGGACGTCCTGATCGTCGACGAGGCGGGGCAGTTCTCCTCGCCGACGCGCTCGCCGTGTCGACCTGCGCCCGCAACCTCGTGCTGCTCGGCGATCCCCGCCAGCTCCCGCAGGTCGTGCAGGGCACGCACCCGCCGGGCGCGGAGGCGTCCGCGCTGGGCCACCTGATCGGCGACGCCGACATCATCCACCCCGACCTCGGCTACTTCCTCGACGAGACCCGCCGCATGCACCCGCGCGGTCTGCGCGCCCGTGTCCCGCCTGTCCTACGCGAACCGCCTCCACGCCCACCCGGACGCCGCGCGCCGCCGCATCGACGGCGTCCAGCCCGGGCTCTACGTGGCGGAGGTCCCGCACGAGGGCAACACCACGCGGTCGCCGGAGGAGGCCGCGGCGATCGTCGACATCGTCGCCGACCTGCACGGCCGCACCTGGCACGACAAGGAACCCCGCCCGCTGACCGACGACGACGTCCTCGTCGTGGCCCCGTACAACCTCCAGGCGCGCGTCGTGGCCCGCGCGCTCGACCAGGCGGGCTTCCCGGGCGTGCGGGTCGGCACGGTGGACCGCTTCCAGGGCCAGGAAGCCCCGGTGGTGATCACCACCATGACCGCGTCGTCCGCGACGGACCTCCCGCGCGGCCTGGACTTCCTGCTCTCCCGCAACCGCCTCAACGTCGCCCTGTCCCGCGCCCAGGCGCTCGCCGTCCTGGTGTGCTCACCGCGCCTGGTCGAGGGCGACATCCGGACGGTCGACCAGATGCGCCTCGTCTCCGGGACCATCGGCTTGCTCGACACCGCGACCGCGTGGCGCGTCAGGCGCTGAGCGCCGCCTCCGCCAGGGCCATCCCCGCCGCCGCGCGCTCCGCCTGGACGACGTAGCCGGTCCGCTCGGCCGTCGCCCGGGCGAGGCGGTGCTGGGCGAGCGCGGCGGCGGGGTCGTCGGTGCGCAGGCACGCGGCGCCGTAGGTGTTGGCGGCCATGGTGAACAGCAGCGGGTGGTGGGCGCGCTCCAGCACCGCGCAGGCGCGCTCCGCGTGGGCGCGGGCGAGGGCGGGTTTGCCCGTGATGAGCAGGACCTCCGCGCCGTCCGTGTGCGCCCACGCGAGCGCGAAGTCGAGGTCCTCGGCGTCGTGCACCGCGTCGAGGGCGAGGCGCTCGGCGGTGCGGTGGTCGCCGGTGCGGGCGAGGACCAGGGCTTCCTGCGCGGTGCTCAGGACCGTGTGGACCCGGTTGCCGGTGGCGGCCGCGATCTCGCGGGAGCGGCGCGCGGAGCGCAGGGCGGTGCGCAGGTCGCCGAGGACTTCCAGCGAGTGGCTGAGGTTGGCCAGCACGCGGCCGGTGAGGTCGTCCTCGTCCTCGGTGAGGGTGAGGGCGCGGCGGTAGCAGGTGATCGACGCGCGGTACCGGCCGGACATCGCGTGCAGCGAGCCGAGCCTGCTCAACGCCGACGCCCGGTCTGGGGCCGCTGCGGTCAGGCGGAACCGGGAGCGGGTGCAGGCGAGGGCGGCGGACAGGTCGCCGCGGTCCCAGTGGGCGTCGGCGAGGTGGCCGAGGGCGCGGTGCAGGGCGGCGGGGTTGCCGGTGCGGCGCGCGGCGCGGGTGGCGGCCTCGGCGATGCCGAGCGCCTCGGGTCCGCGCAGGTGGGCGGCGGCGCGGTCGGCGACCTGCCACGCGGCTTCGTCGTGGCGCTGCTCCAAGGCGCGTTCCACGATCGCGGGCAGTGCCGCGCGCTCGGTGGCGTACCAGCGGGCGTCGCCGCCCGCGCGGTAGTAGTCGAGCAGGCGCGTGAAGCCCGTGGTCGCCTCGGGGTCGGCGAGGCCGCGGGCGTGTTCGGCGAGCAGGTCGTGCATCCGGTACGCGCGGGCGTCGGTGAGGTCGAGGAGGTGGGCGTCGACCAGGTCCTCCAGCAGCCGCTCCGCCACCGGGACCGGGAGGTCGGCCAGCGCCGCCGCGGCTGGGGCGGTGACGGGACCCGGGTGGGCGCCGAGCAGCCGGAACATCCTCTGCTGCGCGGGTTCCAGCTCGCGGTACGACAGGTGGAGGGCGGCGGCGACGTCACGGCCGCCCGTGCGCAGCTCGCCCAAGCGGTCGCGTTCGCCACCGAGCCGGGCGGCCAGGTCGCCGACCGTCCACTGCGGACGCTGCCGGAGTCGGGCGCGGCGATCCGCACGGCCAGCGGCAGGTCCCCGCACAACCGCGCCACGCCCGCGTCCGACCGGCCGGAGACCGCGGCGAACAGCGCCGAGGACTCGGCGGGAGGGAGGGGTCGAGCGGCACGGGCGCCGCGCCGTCGAGGGCCAGCCTGCGCCTGCTCGTGATCACCACTGCCACCGTCGGCGTCGCGGGGAGCAGAGGGAGCACCTGGGCGGCGTCGGCGGCGTTGTCCAGGAGCACCAGCAGCTTGCGGCCCGCCGTCCGGGCGCGCCACAGCGCCGCGCGGGCGTCCAGGTCCGGGGCTGGTGGGACGACGGGACGCCGACCTGCCACAGCAGGCCCGCCAACGCCGCCGCCGCGTCCAGGCGGTCCCGGCCCGGGTGTAGCCGTGCAGGTCGACGAACAACTGCCCGTCGACGTACGCGTCCGCGACGCGGTGCGCGGCCCGGACCGCCAGCGCGGTCTTGCCGACGCCCGGCATCCCGCTGACCACCACCGGAACACCGCGGTGCAGCGCCGACACCACCTCCGCCAACTCCGCGTCGCGGCCGACGAAGTCGGGCACCTCGCCGGGCAGGCAGCACGGACCCGACGGCTCCCGCAGCGCCTCGTCGTGCGCCGCCCGCAGCTCCGCGCCCGGCTCGACCCCCAACTCGTCCACCAAGCGCCGCCGGGCGGCCCGGTAGACCTCCAGCGCCTCCGCCTGCCTGCCGCGGTGGCGCAGCGCGCGCACCAGCAGCGCGGCGAAACCCTCGGCCAGCGGGTGCTCGGCCACCAGGGCGGTCAACTCCGCCACGACGTCCCGGCCCGCCGCGACCTCGTCCGCGTAGTGCAGCAGGCGCACCGCCAGGCGCCGCTCCTCCAACGCCGCCGCCGCGCCCGCCAGCGTGTCGACGCCCTCCAGCGCCCGCCCGCGCCAGCAGGCCAAGGCCGCCGCGTGGTCGCCGCGCTCGGCGTGCGCCTCGAAGTCGCGCAGGTCGAACCGGGGCGGGTGCAGGACGAACCCCGGGCCGACGGCGGTCAGCGCGTCCGGGGGCAGACCCGCGGCGACGAGCGCGCGGCGCAGGCCGGTGGTGACGTTGCGGACCTGGCGGGCGGCGGTCGCGGGCGGGTCGTCGCCCCAGATCACGTCGACCAGGCGGGAGACGGGGACGACGCGCCCGGCGTCGAGCAGGAGAGCGGCGAGGACCCGTTCCTGCCGCGCCCCGACCGGCGCGACCCGGCGGCCCCCGGCGTGCGCCCCCACCGGCCCCAGCACGCGAAACTCCATGACGACCCCACTTAACCACCGGCCCCGCAGCCGCGGTGCGCTCGTGATGCACCCGTGATGCGCGCCCCGCGCAGGCTGGGGGAAAGCGAACGCACAGGAGGACGAGATGGGCAAGCGGATGGCCGTGGTCGCGGCGGCGGTGGGGCTGGCCGCGGTGGCGGTGCCGGTGACGGCGAGCGCGGGGGAGCAGCCCGACCACCGGACCTGCGAGCGGGAGTTCCACCAGGCCGTCTGGGAGGACATGGACAGCTTCAACAAGCGCGACGAGGCGCGGTACCGCGCGATCATCCACCCCGACATGGTGACCGTGGGCCGCCGCGGCAACGTCATCATCGGCTACGACGCCAACGTCGACCCGGTGATCGAGTCGTTCAAGCTGCCCTACGAGTGGTCGGTGCCCTGGACGGTCACGCACACCGTCATCCACGGCTGCTCGTCCGGGTACGCGATCCTCGACGCGCGGCACATCGTGCCGTCGCAGAACCTCAACCGGCACCTGACGATCAGCCTCACGCTCGTGCGTGAGCGGGCGCTGGCTGGTCATCAAGGACACCGTGACCGACGCCGTGCCGTAACCGCTGGGGTGGGGCCGGGTCGCCGCGGCGACCCGGCCCTTTTCAGTACGCGACGGTGAACCGGGCCGCGGGTGCCGCGGGTCTCGGCCTCGTCGAGCAGGGCGACGGCGAAGTCCTCGAGCGAGATCGTCGTGCCCACCTCGTCGTCCCGGCCGACCTGGAACACGCCCGTCCGCTCGCCCGGCACGAGGTACGACGGCGGGCTCAGGTACGTCCAGTCGGCGTCGGTGTCGGCCCGGCACACCGCCAGCTGCTCCGCGCACGCCCGCGCGATCGGGCGCAGCTCGTCGGGGAAGCCCGGGGCCTCCTCGACGGTGTGCCCGTGCGCCGTGCGCAGCGTCGCCGCCCCGCCGACCAGCAGCAGCCGCACCCCGCCTTCGCGGTGCCCGCCAGCAGCGACCGCGCCGCCGCGACCAGCTCCGGCTCCGCGCCGGGCACCGGGCGGGTCGCGCTGATCACCAGGTCGCGGCCCTCGCTCAACTGGACGACGTCGTCGACCACGCGCGCGTCGCCGACCTCCGCGCCCGGCCTGGCACCCCGGCTGACCGCGGTGACGTCGTGCCCGCGTCGGCGGGCCTCCTCGACGGTCCGCGCGCCGACGCTACCGAACGCTCCGAACACGGTGATCCGCATCCGTCTTCCCCTCTCGTGTGACTTCGACCGACTTCTGGGCGGCGACGAGCGCGCCGAGCACGACCACCGCGCCGAGCACCTGCAGGGCCGTCAACCGCTGGTCGAGCAGCAGCCACCCGACGAGCGTGGCGACGACCGGGCTGAGCAGCGTCAGGAAGGTGATCTGGGTGGCGGGCAGCAGCCGGATGCCCCGGAACCACAGCGCGTAGGTCAGCGCGCCGCCGACCAGGCCGAGGTACGCGAACCCGCCGAGGTTCGCCGCGGTCAGCGCGGGCGGCGCGCCCTCCACCGCGAACGTCACCGGGAGCAGCAGCAGACCGCCCCAGACGAGCTGCCAGCCCGTGACCGCCAAAACCGGCGCGGGCGCGACCCAGCGCTTGCTGAGCACCACCCCCGCGCCCATCGTCAGCGCGCCGCCCAGCGCCGCTCCGACGCCGACCGCGTCCAGCGCGGCGTTCGCCCGCAGCACCAGCAGCGCCACACCGAACACGCCCGCGATCCCGGCCAGCGCGGTGCGCGTGGTCATCCGCTGGCCCAGCACCACCACCGCGAGCCCCGCGACGATGAGCGGCTGCACCGCGCCGACCGTCGCCGCGACCCCGCCCGGCAGCCGGTACGCGGCCAGGAACAGCAGCGGCAGGAACACCCCGATGTTCAGCGCGCCCAGCACCAGCGACTTCCACCACCAGTCGCCGCTCGGCAGCCGCCGGGTGACCGCGACCAGCAGCAACCCGGCGGGCAGCGCGCGCAGCAGACCGGCGAGCAGCGGCCGGTCGGGCGGCAGGAACTCGGTGGTGACGTAGTACGTCGTGCCCCAGACGACGGGCGCGACGGCGGTGACCCATTTGCTTAGCACTAAGACAAAGTATCTCAGCGCTAAGCTACTTCGCCAGTGACTTAGCTCACCGCTAAGCTAGTTCGGTGGCTGATCACGTCGACCTGGTGCTCGCGCAGTGGCACGCGGAACGCCCCGACCTGGACGTTTCCCCGATGGGGGTGATCGGCAGGCTCAGCAGGCTCGCCCGCCTGGTCGACGGCGAACTCGGCAAGACCTTCGCCGCGCACGGCCTCGACCGCGCCTCCTTCGACGTGCTCGCCACGCTCCGCCGCAGCGGGCCGCCGTACCGGCTGACCCCGACCGAGCTGCTGCGCTCCTCGATGGTCACCTCCGGCGCGATCACCCAGCGCCTCGACCGCCTCGAAGCCCGCGGCCTCGTCGCGCGCACCCCGAGCGAGCGCGACGGCCGGGGCGTCGTCGTCGCCCTCACCGACGCGGGCCGCGCCCTGCTCGACGAGACCCTGCCCGATCACCTCGCCACCGAGCACCGCCTGCTCTCGGCGCTGTCGAGGGCGAGCAGGACGACCTGGCGAAGACCCTCAAGCGACTGCTGGAGTCCCTGGACGACAAATAGAGCACGCCGCGACGCCGTGGCGTCGCGGCGTGCTCCACTCAGGACTTACAGGCTGGTCCGGAAAGGACCGGTCACCTCGTAGGTGATGCCGCCGCTCGTCGAGCCGGTGGTGCCGCGCTGCGACGAGAAGTAGAGGCGGTTGCCCGCCGGGTTGAACGCGACGCCGCACAGCTCCGAGGAGGACTGGTTCGTCACCCGCAGGAACGGCGCCACGATGTCGTTCGGGGTGATGATGCAGATCTCCATGTTGCCGCCGTCCTCGGCGACGTAGAGGTCGCCGACCGACGCGCCGGTGATGTTGTCGACCCCGGTCAGCGGCGGGCTGGAGGTCAGGTTGTCGTCGTAGGCGATCGCGATGGTCTTCGTCGCCTCGTTGTACGCCCAGACGCGGTTGTCGCCCTTGGTGGTGAAGAAGCAGGTGTTGTTGCGGTAGTACGCGCCCTCGCCGCCGTTGAACACCGCCGAGCCGGACACCTGGTAGCGGGTGCGGGTCGACGCCGCCGACGGGTCGGGGACGTTGGCCCAGGTGACGTTGCCCGAGCTGACCTTGGCGATCTGGAGCGTGCCGCCGCGGGACAGGTCGCCCCACACCGCCGGGACGAAGCGGTAGAACCCGCCGTCGGTCTCGTCCTCGGTCAGGTAGATGACCCGGTGGTCCGGGTTCGCGGCGGCGGCCTCGTGCTTGAACCGGCCCATCGCGGGCCTGCGGGTCGCGGCCGCGGTGCCCAGCGGGTCGCACTCGTAGACGTAGCCGCGGTCGGTCTCCTCGCAGGACAGCCAGGTGTTCCACGGCGTCGCGCCGCCCGCGCAGTTGCGGGTCGTGCCGCCGAGGATGCGGTAGGCCGAGGTGATCGCGCCGGTCGAGCTGAAGCGGATGGCGCTCGCGCCGCCCGCGCCGGTGCCCAGCTCGGCGTTGGAGACGTAGATCCAGCCGGTGCCGTTGGCGAAGCACGCGCCGCCGTCGGGGGCGCCGTGCCAGGTGAAGCCGGTGCTGCCCACGGCCTGGCCGGAGCGGGCGATGATCCGGCTGGTGAAGCCCGACGGCAGCATGATGCCGTGCGAGTTCGCCGCCTGCAGCGCGCCGTACGGGCTGGGGCCGGTCTTGGCCGGGTAGGCGATCGACTCGCGGGTCATGGTGAAGCCGAGCGCGACGGTGCCGGTGCCGACGACGGCCGCGCGGAGGAAGTTGCGACGCTCCATGGTCGCCCTTTCTTCGGGTGGGATGGCCTGCGGGGTTCGGGTCAGAGCGAGGTGCGGAACGGGCCGCTGACCTCGTAGGTGATGCCGCCGCTCGACGAGCCGGAGGTGCCGCGCTGCGAGGAGAAGTACATGCGGGTGCCCGCCGGGTTGAACGCCACGCCGCACAGCTCCGAAGAGGACTGGTTCGTCACCCGCAGGAAGGGCGCGATGACGTCGGCCGGGGTGATGATGCAGATCTCCATGTTGCCGCCGTCCTCGGCGACGTAGAGGTCGCCCACCGCGGCGCCGGTGATGTTGTCCACACCGGTCAGGGGCGGGTTGCTGGTCAGGTTGTCGTCGTACACCGTGTCGAGCGTGTTCGCGACGGCGTCGTACGCCCAGACCTTGTTGTCGCCCTTGGTGGTGAAGTAGCACTTGCCGTTGCGGTAGAACGCGCCTTCGCCGCCGTTGAACACCTTCATGCCCGACACCTGCCTGCGCGTCGACTTCGGCGACCCGTCGGGGTCGGGCACGGTCGCCCACGTCAGGTCGGTCTTGAGCACCTGGAGCGTGCCGGACGACAGGTCGCCCCACGTGGTGGGGACGAACCGGTAGAAGCCGCCGTCGGACTTGTCCTCGGTCAGGTAGACGACCCGCCGGTCGGGGTCGCACGCGGCGGCCTCGTGGTTGAACCGCCCCATGGCGTCGCGGCGCACGGCCGGGTTCACGCCCTTCGGGTCGGTCTCCCAGCAGTACCCGGTGTCGACCTCCTCGCAGGAGATCCAGGTGCCCCACGGCGTCGAGCCGCCCGCGCAGTTGCGGTTGGTGCCGGACAGGATGCCGTAGGCCCCGGTGATGTTCGCGTTGGCGTCGAACCTGAGCGCGCTCACACCACCGCCGCCGCTGCCGATCTCCGCGTTGGACACGTAGATCCACCCGGTCCCGTCGGCGAAGCAGTCACCGCCGTCCGGCGCGCTGTGCCAGGTGTACCCGGTCCCCGCCACCACCTGCGACGACCGCGCCACCACCCGGCTGGTGAACCCCTGCGGCAGCATGATCCCGTTGGCGTCCGCCGCCTGGAGGGGCCCGTAGGGGCTGGGCCCGGTCTGCGCGGGGTAAGCCAGCGCCTGCCTGCTCACGCTGAACCCGAGGGCCATCGACCCGGCCCCCACCACGGCCGCACGAAGAAGACTGCGACGTTCCACAGGACGTTCCTTCCGCTGTGACGCTGATGGACAGGCCGGCCGTCGAGGAACGTTATGCGCAAGATCTGGACGGCGAGCCGGGTACCCGGTGAACCGTTCATGACCAACGGGTGATCGACAAGGGATGGATCCGTTTCACCCCAATCGGTTCAGTGCCGCGCTGGCCTGCGCTTCACCTTGCGCGTTAACCGGCGGAGCGTCAACCGTTCACCTTTACCGCCATTCGCGATCACGCCCGGGCATTGCGCCGCAACGGTTCCAGCGCGGCCGCGAACCCGGCCAGCTCGTCGAGGGTCGCGCGGGCCGCGGTGTCGAGGGCCGTGGTCGGGGTGAAGCGGCCGTCCTCGTCGACGTGGGTGCGGAGGGGATGGCGACGGTGTCGCCGATCGGGACCATGCGGAGGGTGGTGACGACCTGCTTGAGCATCTGCACCGCCCGCATGCCCGCGGAACCCATGCCATAGCTGACGAAGCCGACCGGCTTGTACCGCCATTCGTGGTACAGGTAATCGATCGCGTTCTTCACCGGTGCGTTGAAGCCGAAGTTGTACTCGGGTACGACGAAGGCGAACGCGTCGGCGGCGTCGACCGTGCGGCTCCAGTCCTTCGTGTGCTGCTGGGTGTAGCGGCGAGTCGCCGGGTGCTCGGGCTCGTCCAGGAACGGCAGGGCGAGGGTGGCGAGGTCGGTGACCCGGACCTCGAACGCGCCGTGCTCGACGGCGTGCCGGGCGAACCACGCGCCGATGTCCGGGCCGACGCGGCCGGGGCGGGTGCTGGCGATGATCACTTCGAGCGCGGGCATGCCGGGTCCTTCACTGCGAGGCGGGGGAGGAGGTGGTGCACGAGCGGGCCGATGGCGACCGCGTAGAGGGCGGTCCCGACGCCGACGGTGCCGCCGAGGAGCCAGCCCGCGGCGACGACCGCGACCTCGATCGCGGTCCGGACCACCCGGATCGGGTGGCCGCGGGCGGCCAGGCCGGTCATCAGCCCGTCGCGCGGGCCGGGGCCGAGGCCCGCGCCGACGTAGAGGCCGATGGCGACGCCGTTCAGCGCGATGCCCGCGAGCAGGTACCCGACCTGCGCGGTCCAGTGGCCGGGGAGGAGCGCCGCCAGGGTCAGGTCGACGACCGGGCCGACGGCGAGCACGTTGGCCACCGTCCCCACGCCCGGCCGCTGCCGCAGCGGCACCCACAGCAGCAGCACGCCGACCGCGACCAGGTTCACCACTAACCCGATCGGCAGGCCGGTCCGCTCCGCGATGCCCTGGTGCAGCACGTCCCACGACGGCACGCCCAGCCCGGCGGCCAGCATCAGGGCGACGCTCGCCCCGAACAGCGCGAGCCCGACCGCGAGCCGCCCGTATCTCCATGACATGTCATGAACATACATGACATGTCATGGATGGGCTAGCATGGCGGCATGGCCGAACCCCGGTGGCTCGACGAGACCGAAGACCGCGCCTGGCGCGGCTACCGGCGCATGTTCCTGCTCCTCAACGCGCAGGTCGCGAAGGAGCTGACCGCGCGGACCGGGCTGTCCGAACCGGACTACGACGTGCTCTCCGCGCTGTCGGAGACCCCGACCGCCGCTACCGCGTGACCCGGCTCGCCGAGCGGATGCTGTGGTCGCAGAGCAGGCTCTCCCACCACCTGACCCGCATGCAGGGCCGGGGCCTCGTCGTCAAGGAGGACTGCCCCGACGACGCCCGCGGCGCCGAGGTCGTGCTCACCGACGCGGGCTTCGACGCGATCCGGCGCGCCGCGCCCCTGCACGTGGCGTCGGTGCGCGAGCACCTGATCGACGTCCTGACCCGCGACCAGCTCGAAGTGCTCGGCGACCTCACCCACGCCGTCGTCGAACGGCTCCAGCGCTAAATCGGTTGGCGTCGCCGCACCCGGCACCTACCCTTCCCGGCGACGACCGACGAGCGGGGGAGAAGGCAGTGCGCACCGCCGCCGTCCCCTCGACCCGCTTCGAGGTGATCCTCGTGTCCCCGGCGCCCCGGGCGCGGCTGCGCGGCCGCTCCCGGACCACCTGACGGACGGCCGACCCCCGACGGGGGCCGTCCGCTGATCGCGCCTCCCGGTCCGGACCACCCCGAAAGGGCTGAACAGCCGTGCGCACGCCGCTGTCCCGAATCCGCAACCTCGGCATCCTCGCCCACGTCGACGCGGGCAAGACCACCATCACCGAACGGCTCCTGCGCGCCACCGGGGCCACCCGCAAGACCGGGGAGGTGCACGACGGCACGACCGTCACCGACTTCGACCCGCAGGAGCGCGACCGCGGCATCACGATCTTCGCGGCCGCGGTCACCTGCGCGTGGCGGGACCACCGGGTCACCGTCATCGACACGCCCGGCCACGTCGACTTCGCCGCCGAGGTCGAGCGGTCGCTGCGCGTCCTCGACGGCGCGATCGCCGTGTTCGACGCGGTCGCCGGGGTCGAGCCGCAGAGCGAGTCGGTGTGGCGGCAGGCCGACCGGCACGGCGTGCCGCGGATCGCGTTCGTCAACAAGCTGGACCGGGCGGGCGCGGACCTCGACGCGGCGGTCGACTCCCTCCGGCGGCTGCACCCCGTCCCGCTCGCCGTCCAGCTCCCGATCGGGCGCGAGGACGCGTTCACCGGCGTCGTCGACCTCCTGCGGCTGCGGGCGCTGACCTGGGTCGACGGCGTGCTCGCCGAGGGCCCGGTGCCCGACGCCCTGGTCGACGAGGCGCACGCGCGCAGGCGGCGGCTGGTCGAGGCGGTCGCCGAGCTGCACCCGGTCGCGCTGGAGGAGTTCTGCGCGACCGGCACCGCGTCCGAGCAGACCCTGACCGCCGCGCTGCGGGACCTCACGCGCACGGGGGAGGGGCTGGTCGTGCTGTGCGGGTCGGCGTACCGGGACCGCGGGATCGAGCCGCTGCTCGACGCCGCGGTGGCCTACCTGCCGTCCCCGCTCGACGTGCCGCCCGTGCGCGGCACGCTGGGCGAGGAGCGGCGGGCCGACCCGGCCGCGCCGTTCGCCGCGCTGGTGTTCAAGGTGGTCGCGACCGCGACCGGGCGGCTGACGTTCCTGCGGGTCTACTCGGGGACGCTGCGGAAGGGAGCCGAGGTGCGCGACGCGGGGCGTGCGGAGCGGGTCGCCCGCATCCTGTCCGTCCAGGCGGACCGGCACTCCGAAGTGGACGAAGCCGTGGCGGGCGACATCGTCGCGGTGGTCGGGCCGAAGGCCGCCCGCGTCGGCGCGACGCTGTGCGCGCCGGACGCGCCGCTGCTGCTGGAGCCGCCCGGCTCCGCCGACCCGGTGGTGTCGGTCGCGGTCGAGGCCAAGCGGGCGGGCGACGCCGAGCGGCTGGCCGTCGCGCTGGCGCGGCTGGTCGACGAGGACCCGTCGCTGTCGGTGCGGACCGACGCCGAGACCGGGCAGACGGTGCTGTCGGGGCTCGGGGAGCTGCACCTGGAGGTGTCCGTGGAGAAGGTCCGCCGGACCCGCGGCCTGGAGATCGCCGTGGGCAGGCCGGGCGTCGCCCACCGGGAGACCGTCGAGCGCGGCGTGGCCGGGTTCGCGTACCGGCACGTCAAGCAGGACGGCGGCGCGGGCCAGTTCGCCCACGTCGTGCTGGACGTCGAGCCGCGGACGAGCCGTTCGCGTTCGCGTCGGCCGTGGTCGGCGGGCGGGTGCCGAGGGAGTACGTCCGCGCGGTCGAGGCGGGCTGCCGGGACGCGCTGGCCGAGGGCCCGCTGGGCGGGCACCCGGTCACCGGCCTGCGGGTCGTCCTCACCGACGGCGCCACCCACGTGAAGGACTCGTCGGAGATGGCGTTCCGCACCGCGGGAGGCTGGCCCTGCGCGAGGCGCTGCGCCGGTGCGGGATGCGGCTGCTGGAGCCGGTCGCCGAGGTCGTGGTGACGACCCCGGCGGACGTGGTCGGCGGCGTGCTCGGCGACCTCGCCGCGCGCCGCGGCCGGGTCGCGGACTCGACCGTGCGGAACGGCACCGCCACGGTCACCGCCGCGGTGCCGCTGGCCGAGCTGTTCGGGTACGCGACCGCCCTGCGCGGCCGGACCCGGGGCGCGGCACCTTCACGGCGCGGCCCGCCGGGCACGCGCCGGTGCCCGTCCGGTAGCGCGGGAACGGCCCCACTCGGGTGAGTGGGGCCGTTCCCGTCAGTAGGTGATGCAGGCCGATCGCCACTCGGTGTAGAAGTCCCACACCTGCGGCGAGCACTCCGGGGCGCCGTACTGGGACATCTTCGAGCCCATGTGCGGCAGGTGGGCGTACGCGCCCACGCCGGGCCGGTTGACGTGGAGCATGCCTGCCTCGAACCGGTCCAGCGCCTCGAACATCCGCGCCGGGTCCTGCGTGAAGATCGTCCCGGACATCCCGTACTGCACCGAGTTCGCGATCGCCATGGCGTCGTCGAACCCGTCGCAGTCCACAACGGACAGCACCGGGCCGAAGACCTCCTCCTGGGCGATCTCGCTGTCCCACGGCACGTCCCGCAGCACGGTCGGCTGCAGGTAGTAGCCCTCGGGCAGGCCGTCGACGGCGCGTTCGCCGCCGCACACGACCTTCGCGCCCGCGTCGACGGCGCCGCGCACCGCCTCCAGGCACGCGGTCAGGCGCTCCTCGTTGACGACCGGGCCGATGTCGGCCGACGGGTCGGTGCCGATGCCGACCCGCATCGCCGAGACGCGGTCGTGCAGGCGGGCCAGCAGCTCCTCCTTGACCCGCACGTCGACCACGACCCGGCTGGTGGCGCTGCACCGCTGCCCGGACTGGCCGAACGCGCCGTGCACGATCGCGGCCACCGCCTTGTCCAGGTCGGCGTCGTCCAGCACGATCAGCGCGTTCTTGCCGCCCAGCTCCAGCTGCGTGCGCAGCAGCCGGTGCGCGCCAGCCACGTGGATGGCCCGGCCGACGGGCAGCGACCCGGTGAACGAGATGCCCGCGACGCGCTCGTCGGCGACCAGCGCCTCGCCCGCCGCCCGGTCGCCCTGCACGAGGTTGAGCACCCCGGCCGGGACGCCCGCGTCGGCGAACACCTCCACCAGCAGTTGCGCGGTCAGCGGGGTGAACGGCGACGGCTTGAGCACCGCGGTGCACCCGGACAGCAGGGCGGGCGCGATCTTCCACACCGGGATGGCCAGCGGGAAGTTCCACGGCGTGACCAGGCCGACGACGCCGATCGGGCGGCGGAACGTCAACGCCACCGTGCGCGGCTCCTCCGCCGGGGTGGTGACGCCGTTGAGCCTGCGCCCCTCCCCGGCGGTGTACTCCAGGATCGCCAGCGACCGGTCGACCTCGCCGCGCGCCTCGCCGAGCCGCTTGCCCTGCTCGCGGGTGATCGCCGCGGCGACCTCGTCGGCGCGGGCGGCGAGCCCGGCCTGCGCCCGGGTGAGCACCGCGGCCCGCTTGATCGGCCCCAGGTCGCGCCACGCGGGCAGGGCGGCGTGCGCGGCGTCGACCGCGGCGGTCACGTCGGCGGCGTCCGACTCGGCGAAGCCGCCGATCACGTCGGACAGGTCGCCGGGGTTGGTGTTGGTCCGGGTCTCACCCGACACCGCGGGCCGCCACGCGCCGTTCACGTAGTTCGTCACCGCTGCACTCCCAAGGCGATCCGGGGAGCCCGCAGGCTCCGCGCGTCGGCGAAGGCGTCCGCGAACCGCTCCAGCGGGTAGCCCGTCGGCACGAGGTCGGCGAAGGCGCGCTGGTCGGGCACCCGCGCCAGGAAGTCGACGGCCTCGGCGAGGTCGTCGACGGCGTAGTTGTGGCTGCCCACCACGGTCGACAGGTTCTTCACGAACCGGCTCGGCTCGAACCGCACCTCCGGCCCCGGCGACACCGACCCGACCAGCGCGATCCGCCCGTCGATCCCGATGAGGTCGAACGCCGACTGCACCGCCGCCGCGCTGCCGGTGACCTCCACGACGACGTCCGCGCCGTCGGACACCGACGCCACCACGCCCGCCAGTTCGTCCGGCCCGCACACCGCGGTCGCGCCGAAGCCCAGCGCCGCCCGCCTGCGGCCCTCGTCCAGGTCGCACGCGATGACCTGCGCGGCGCCCTGGTCGCGGGCGTAGGCGACCGCGGTCAGGCCGAGCATCCCGCACCCCAGCACGACCACGGTGTCGCCGGGGCTCAGCCGCGCCCGCCGCGCCGCGCACACCACGGTCGCCGTGGCGCAGTTGGCGGGCGTGGCGACCTCGTCCGGCATGGACTCGGGGACCCGGACGATGCCGGTGCCCGCGAGCAGGTGGCAGTGGGTGGCGAAGCCGCCGTTGAGCCACCACCGGTCGGACATCTTCTCGTGGCCGTACTTGCGCACGTCCACGCACTTCTGCGGCACCCCGGCCCAGCACCGGCGGCACGACCCGCACGCGGTGCCGATCATCCACGTGATCCGGTCGCCCGGGGCGAGGACCGCGCCGCGGTGGTCGCGGACCGCGCCGCCGGTCGCCACCACCGACCCGACGACCTCGTGCCCGAGGACGGTCGGCACCGGCGTCGGCCGGTGCCCGGCGGTGGTGTGCAGGTCGCTGCCGCAGATGGTGCTCATCGCCACCCGCACCAGCACCTCACCGGGGCCGGGGTCGGGCAGGGACTCGCGCTCCAGGGTGAAGCCGCTCCCGTGCCACACCACCGCGGTCGCGTGTTCGGTCATCTCTCACCTGCGGATGGTCAGGGCCGCCAGCGTGCTGCACACGCACGACACGGCGACGATCGGGAAGATGAGGCCGGTCTGGCCCGTCGAGTCCATGAGCCCGCCGATCAGCGGTTCGGCCGCACCCGCGAACAGGTACGAGAAGAAGTTCACGATGCCGGTGGCCGTGCCCGCCATCTTCTTGCCCGCGATGTCCGGGCACAGCGCCCAGAACGACGACTGCGGACCGTAGACGAAGAACCCGGTGAGGAACAGGACGACGATTCCCGCGACCGGGCCGAGTGGCAGCAGGTGCATCGCCATCGCCGACACCGCGCCGAGGACCATGAACAGCGCGATGGGCCGGTCCCGCCGGGACCCGAACAGCTTGTCCGAGATGGTCCCGTTGGTCAGCGCGCCGACCGCCATGCCCACCGGCAGCGCCACCGAGATCCAGATCGGGCTGATGCCGGTGTCCGCGGTCTTCCAGTCCGAGCCGAGGAAGTGGACCGGCACCCAGATCAGCAGGCCGTACCGGGCGGCGTTCTGGAAGCCGATCGCGATGCCGGTCGACCAGATCTTCGGGCTGCGCAGGACCGCCTTGTAGCGCGCCCACGACGACTCGCCGTCCGCGGTGAGCCCGTCGCCCTTCACCGACACGGCCTCGCTGTCGTCGAGGAACTTCGCGGCGGGGTGACGCCGAGGTCCGCGGGCTTGTCCCGGGCCATCAGCCAGAACGCCAGGCCGCCGACGAGCATCAGCAGGACCGGGATGCGGAAGATCCACCGCCAGTCCAGGTCGAAGGTGTCCACGACCAGCGTCGAGGTGACGAACGCCAGCACCGACGCCATGCCCGCGGCGAAGGTGTAGAAGCCGAAGCTCTTGCCGCGCTCGTGCGGGGTCCACCAGTTCGAGATGACCCGGCCGCCCGCGGCCCAGCCCATCGCCTGGACGTAGCCGTTGGCGCCCCACAGCACGCCCAGCGACTTGGGGCCGGTGGCGAAGCTGACGCACCAGTTCATGATGGTGGACAGGACCGCCCCCGCGGTCATGATGCGCCGCCCGCCGAACTTGTCGGCGAGGTTGCCGTTCACCGCCTGCCCGACCGCGTACGACCACAGCAGGATGCCGCTGATCGCGCCCAGCGTGGCCTTCGAGATGCCCAGCTCCTCCTGGATGCCGGGGATGGCGAAGCCGAAAGTCTGGCGTCCGGTGTAGAAGAACAGGTAGCAGAACATCGCCGCCAGCAGCATGCGCCACTGGAGCTTGCGGAACCGCTGCTCGGAGATCGGGGCGGGCAAGTGGTCGGCGCTGACCCGGGTGGACATGGGGCTCACCTCGTCCGGAGGAGGTTGAGGGCCACCCAGTACGCGTCGAAGTTGCGCAGCCGGTGGCCGTCGGGGACGGTGACGGGGCGGTTGACCAGGAAGGGCACCCTCTGCTCGGTCAGCCCGCCGTGCGAGCGCAGCGGCCGGTCCAATGCGGACAGGTCGTGCCGCTCGGGGTGGTGCCCAGCGCGACGGTGCGCTCGGCGATGACGACGAGGTCGCCGATGCGGTCCGCGGGCAGCTCGTACCGCACGGCCGCGTCCGCGCTCGGGTGCACCTCGGCCACGCCCTCGGTCGCCGCGACCGCCGCCGCGACGGCCGCGTGGTCGACGCCGTCGGGGAGGTGGACGCAGGCGAAGGAGCCCAGCGCGCCGTGGTGCACCGTGTAGGGGTCGGTGATCGGCAGGATCACCCGGGCGGCGTCGTGGCCGAGGGTGTCGTCGAGGAGTTCCTGCAGGTAGACGACGGTCGGCTTGCCCGCGTCGTCGGACTTGGCGTTCATGCCGTGGTCGGCGGTGATGACCAGGACCGCGCCGAGCTCGTCGAGCCGGGCGAAGTAGCCGTCCATCATCGCGTAGAAGTCGTCGGCCTCCGGGGTGCCGGGGGCGTACTTGTGCTGCACGTAGTCGGTCAGCGACAGGTACATCAGGTCCGGCCGCTGCGCCTCCATGACCGTGACGCCCGCGGCCAGCACGAACTCGCTGAGGTCCGCGCTGTAGACCGACGGCAGCGGCTTGCCGACCTTGGCGAGCACGTCCTCGATCCCGTTCTCGGCGAGCGTGGCCTGATCGGCCTTCTCCGCGGAGAAGCAGATGGCCTTCTCCGAGGGCTGCAAACCGGCGCCGAGCAGCCGCCGCAGCTTGTCCTTCGCGGTCACGATCGCGACCGAGGACCCGATTTCGGCGAACTGGGCGAAGATGGTCGGCGCGCGCAGGAAACGCGGCTCGTTCATCATCACCTCCTCGCCGAGTTCGGGGTCGAAGAAGTAGTTCCCGCTGATCCCGTGCACGGCGGGCGGCCGCCCGGTCGCGATCGAGAGGTTGTTGGGGTTGGTGAACGACGGCATCGCGCAGTCGCCGGTCAGCGCGCTCCCGGTGGCGACCAGCCGCTCCAGGTAGGGCATGCGGCCGTGGGCGATGGCCTGCTCGTGGTAGTCCGGCTCGCTGCCATCGATGCACACCACGACGACCGGGAACCCGGCGCGCCGTACGCGCGCCCGTTGACCTCGATCGAATGGGAGAACGACATGGATGCGCTTCCTTCCGGGGAATCCGATAACCGCTGGACACTGTGTAGTCCGCGGCACGGCGTCCGAGAACCTGGCAATTCCCTATGGGGGTCATAACCTGGTCAGCGCGCGCACGACGTCGGCCAGGTCCGGCGGCTCGACGTGCGCGTCCGCCGCGGCCAGGTCCGCCGGGTCGAACCACCCCGACCCGACGTACCTGCCGACCTCCCACGCCGACAGCTCCACCGGCGCCGCGGCCAGGGCATCGTCGACCCGGGCGAGGAAGAACCGCTCGACCCGCGGCGCGGCGGCCCGAACCAGGCGAAGTCCCGCCGCACCTCGACACCCGGCCCGACGACCGCGGCGCCGGGGATGCCGGTCTCCTCGTGGAACTCCCGCCGCGCCGCGGCCTCGGGGGCCTCGCCCGGGTCGACCCCGCCGCCCGGCGGCTCCCAGTACTCGCCCGCCGGGCCGCGCCACTTCAGCAGCAGCACCCGGCCGCGGCCGTCCACGCACACCACCCGCACGGCGAGCCTGCCCGGCTCGAACGGGTCCTCCACGGTGCCAACCTCCACGGTGTCCTCCGCTCCGCGCCCGACTGGCGCTCGGTGTGCCGTTCGTACTGAGATATCCCCCGGACCGCCGACCCGGGAGCCGTAGTGGAGACGCTGAACTTTCACCGCCTGTGGATCTTCCTGCAGGTCATCGAGTGCGGCGGCTTCTCGGCGGCGGCGGCGAAGCTCTACATGAGCCAGCCGTCGGTGTCCACCCAGGTGCGCCAGCTCGAGACCGCGCTGGGCGCGCCGCTGGTCGACCGCTCCGGCGGCGCGGCCACGCCCACGGCGGAGGGCGAGGTGCTCGCCGAGTACGCGCGCAGGCTGTTCCTGCTCGCCGACGAGGCGGTCACCGCGGTCCGGCAGGTGCAGGGCCTCGGCCGGGGCAAGCTCCACATCGGCGGGACGAGCACCGTCGGCACCTACCTGCTGCCCGGGCTGCTCGCCCAGTTCCACCGCGACCACCCCGACATCGACTGCGGGCTGTTCGTCGGCAACGCCGAGCAGGTCACCGAGCGGCTGCTGGAGGGCGGGATCGCGCTGGCGGTCCTCGCGGGCGAGCCCGCGTCCGCCTCGCTCCAGCACGAGGCGATCCTGACCGACCGCCCGATCGTCGTCACCCCGCCCGACCACCGCCTGGTCGGCGCCGCGGTCACCCCGGCCGACCTGGCCGGGGAGCACTTCATCCGGCGCGAGAAGGGGTCGTCGACCCGGCGGATGCAGGACGCCGCGCTCGTCGCGTGGGGGCTGGCGTCGGTGTCCACGATCGAGATGTGGGGCACCGAGACGGTGAAGCAGGCTGTCCAGTCCGGACTGGGCGTGTCGCTGCTGTCCGAGCACACCGTCGCCCGGGAGCTGGCCGACGGCAGGCTCGCCGCGCTGGCGGTCGACCCGGCCCCCGCGACGCGCACCGTGGTGGCCGCGCGCCGCAAGGACCGGCTGCTGGCCCCGGCCGAGAACGCGTTCCTGGTGATCCTGCGCGACCTCGGCCGGTGGCCCGGGTAGCCGGTCAGCAGGCGCCGGGGTGGCCCATCTGCGCCGCGGTCCTGCGCACCTCGAACAGCCGCCGCCCGTCGCGGGTGATCCAGGTGGCGGTCAGCGTCGCGGGGGAGACCGTGGTGTCGGCGACCAGCTTGAGGAACACGTGCGGCTCGACCGCGCTGTGCACCAGGTTCGGGTGCGGCACGTTCAGGCTCGGGATCGTGCGGTCGTGCAGCGGGCTGACGATGAACTGCCACAGGTCGTAGCCGACGCGCGGACCGTAGTTCAGCGCGCGCGACACGTGGATGTCGCCGCCGATGAGGAACACGCCGGGGATGCGCTCGGCGGCGACGTGGTCGAAGATCGCCTCGCGTTCGTGGGCGTAGGTGCCCCAGTCGTCGCTCTCGCTGTTCTGCTTGTCGTCCCAGATCATGCCCGTGGCCAGCGCCTTGAAGGTCGCCGTGCTGCGGGTCAGCCGGTCCTTGAGCCACTCCCACTGGGCCGCGCCGATGCAGGTGGGCTTGGTCGGATCGGCCCAGCTCGGCTCGGTGGTGCTGAACCAGCGCGGGTCGATCAGGAACACCTCGAGCGGGCCGCGCCGGAACGAGGTGTAGATGCCCTGGCCGTCGGTGCGGGCGGTGAGCTGCTCGCCCGCCGGGTTGTGGCCGAAGGTCGCGTTGGCGCGGTAGTCCACGAACGCCGTGCGGGTGTTGCGCTTGGCGGGGAAGTCGCCGTGGTTGCCGTTGAGGCCGAAGTCGTGGTCGTCCCAGGTGCCCCAGACCGGCATGGACCGGATGAGCCGCGCCAGCTCGGGCTGCACCAGGAACTGGCGGTGCTTGGCGCGCGCCACCGACAGGTCGCCGGAGTCGACGTAGGGCGTGTCGCCGAGCAGGACGAAGCTGTCGCAGCCCTCGTCGACGATGCGCGTCCAGACCGTGTTCGGGGTCGACGGCGCGCACGAGCCCATGCCCACGACGACGCGCGCGGGCCTGCCCGGCGCGGGCGCGGTGGTGAAGGAGCCGGTCAGCGGGGCGAACCCGGCGGCGGCGGTGTCCGGGGTGAGCGTGAAGTCGTAGTGCGTGCCGGGCAACAGGTTCCGGGCGTCGGCGACGAGGGTGTTGTCGTTGGCCGTCGACACCTGCGCGCGGACGACCTTCTCGACGCCCTGGCGCGGGCGCAGCGTGCAGGTCCACGCGCCGTGGGCGGTCGGGTCGAGGCCGGGGCGGGCCCAGATGCGGGCGCTGCCCGCGTCGACGTGCCCGACCAGCGGACCCGCGGGCGGCTGCGGCGGCATCGGGGTCGCCACGACGTCCGGCGCCGTGCCCGCGCGCACCGCGTCGACGTAGCCCGCGAGGGCGGTGAAGAACGCGGCGCTGTCGTCGACGGCCACCTGCGGCTGCACGGGCGCGCCCGCGGCGTCGAAGCACTTGTCGACCGACAGGCTGCTGACGAGGAACCGCCCGCGCCCGTACGCGCCCTCGACCAGGCACGGCGGGTGGCCGGTGGTCGCGCACGCCAGGAGCACGCGCATCGACTTCCACGCCGTGAGCGTCTCCCAGCTCACCCGCATCGCGGTGCTGCGGCCGGTGAACACCCGCCCCTGGTCGACCCGCAGGCCCCTGACCAGCGGGTGGGTGGCGTCGGTGGGGTAGACGGTGTCGTGGTCGGGGTCGGCGCGGGTCACGCCGAGGGTGTCCGGGAGGTACGCGGTGTCGGCGCCGAACTGGTCGGACTGCGCCAGGTCGAGCACCACACCGCCCGCCGCGGCGAACTCGCGCAACGACTCCTTCTGCGCGGCGACGTAGTCGAGGTACCGGGAGTCGTTGTTGGTGAACGTGCCGAACGCGATCAGGTCGACCTGCTGCGCGGTCGCCGGGGCGGCCAGGTCCAGCGGCACGACTGCGACCCCGGCGCGGCGCAGCAACTCCGCCAGCCCGGTCGCGCGCGTCCAGGGGTCGAGGAACTCGAGCACGGCGGCACGGAGCGGCGGGCACTCCGCCGCCGCGGCCGCGGGCTCGGCCACCGTGAGCGCGGTGGCCGCCGCGGCTCCGCTGACCAGGAACGTCCTGCGGGTCGTCATTGAGTGCTCCCAGGGCGAGTGATCCCGTGCGGCCCGTCCGCGACGGGGCTGAGCCGCGCCGATCGTGTCGGCCCAGCACCGGGGAGGAACCCGCGATCTGCCTATGGCCGCCATACATTCCGCCTGGGGTGAATCCCCGGGGACGGCGGCGGGTGTTCCGGGTAGGTTCGCGCCGTGCTGTTGGAGATCCGCACGTACAAGGTCAAGCCCGGGCGGCTCGACGAGTTCGTCGCCGCGCTCCGCGGGTCCGGCCGATGCTGGCGGCGGCCGGGATCGACGTCGTCGACCTCGGTCCGTCGATCGAGCACGACGAGGGCGAGCACGCCTACCTGCTGCGCGCCTTCGCCGACGCCGAGGAGCGGCAGGCCAAGGAGGACGCGTTCTACGGCAGCGCGGCCTGGCGCGAGGGGCCGAGGGCGCGGTGCTCGACCCGCTCGAGGGCTACCAGACCGTGCTGCTCGACCTGCCCGCTCACGTGGTCGACGGCATGCGTCGACCCGCCACAGTGGACTAGGCGGTCGCGGCGAGGCGGGGCAGGACGACCCGGGTGTCGGGGAAGTCGACCTTGACGGAGACCTCGTCGCCGCCGATCTCCCTGGTGATCCACGGGCCGCTCTCCACCAACGCCTTGAGCGTCTTGACGTGGAGCGCGCCGAGCCGGGCCAGGTACCAGTCGTCGGCGGGCAGGGCGCCCATGCGGCCCGCCAGGCGGGACTTGATGTCGCGGACCCGGTTCAGCAGCTCGGCGAGCAGCGCCTGCCGGTCGTGCGGGCCGCGCAGGCCCGCGCGCAGCCGGTCCTCGATGAGCCGGGGCGCGCCGTCCTCGTCGGGCATGAGCATCGTCGTCCACGCCCGGGACTTCTCGCGGTACTGGAGCTGCTGCATCAGGCCCTCGTGCCCGGAGAAGTCCGCGGCGCGCAGCGGCCTGCCCTGCCAGCGGGAGCGCAGCGCGCCCGCCAGCGACAGCGCGCTCTTCACGCCGGTGTTGAGGCCGCGGCCGGGCCAGAAGTGCAGCGAGTTGGCGGCGTCGCCCAGCAGGAAGCCGAACGTCGACGGCGCGAGCTGCGCGGTGAACCGGGCCGTCTGGGTCATGCTGAGCTGGAACACGGTCAGCCCGAGGATGTCGCCCGCGCCGAACAGCCGCGCGCCCTCCATGATCCGCGGCCACAGGAACGACAACCGGTCCACCGACGGCTTGAGGACCGCGCGGTGCCGGTCGCACACGAACCGCCCGCCGCGGGGCAGCATCATGCAGCGGTAGCGCCGCATGCACTCCACCGGACCGTCCTCGCCGATCGTGACGATCTCCGACGCCTCCTCGGCGGTCAGGCGCATGTTGATGAACCCGCCGCCGAGCGAGTTGAACAGGTAGCGGTTCTGGCACACCGTCAGGGGAACGGTGTGCTCGTCGGGCAGCGTCCCCTTGATGCGGATGCCGAGCACGGTCTCCACGAGCTGCTCGCCGCCCACCGAGTAGAAATCGCGGTCCGGGCTGCCGAAGTGGTCCTTGAGCAGCTCCCGGGTGGGGGAGTTGGCCCCGTCGCAGATCGCGACGACGTGCGTGCCGCTCCACGACGGCGGCGGGGTGTAGCGGCCGGGGACGAGTTCGATGCCGTAGACGTCCTGGGCCATGTCCAGCAGGACGTCCTCGATCCAGCGGATCTTGAGGTTCCTCGGTCTGCCGCGGTCGGCGGGCGAATCCGGGCCCAGCGGCCACATCTCGCCGAAGCGGCCGTCCGCGAACAGCCGCTTCTGCACGCGCAGCGGCAGCGTCGACCACACGTTGCTCTGCAGGGTGACGACCTGCTCGCGGCGGAAGTTGCCCTCCTGCTCACCCATCCACACGACCCGGTTGCCGTGCCTGCGCCAACGGCGGTCGTGCACCCGCACCACGACCTGGTCGCCCATCATGGCGCGCAGCGAGCACGCGAACACCAGCCCGACCGGGCCGCCGCCCGCGACGTCCACGCGCAGCGGGGCGCGCCCGGTGGGCAGCGGGTCGAGCGTGCGGAACAGGCCGGTGGCCCACGCCGCCGAGAGGTTCCCCCGAAGGCGCCGTGGTCGTCGCCGCCCACCGTGATCAGCTTCGTCCTCGCCGCGTCCGCCATGCCGAGCCGTCCTCTCGCACCGTGATCATCCCGTCGCTACCCAAGACGGCCATGCCCCGGCGCGGTTGCCGCGCTCCGCGTCAGCGCCGCCAGGTGGGCGTGCGGTTCGCCCGCTTGGCGGCGGCCGGATAGGTGACGGCGGCGATCGCGACCGTGGGGATCACCAGCCACATCGGCCAGAAGTGGACGTCGGCGGCGAACTGGAACCGGACGAGCGCCCACACGGCGAGGTTGATCGCGAGCGTGACGGTCCACCACAGCCACACCACCCGCACCCACTTCGGCGCGCGCCGCGGCTTGCTCTCCCGCTGGGTGACCGGGAGGTCGCCGAACAGCCTGCGGAGGTCGGCGTACGTCTTGGCCTCGCCGACCCGCTGGAGGCGGTCGTCGTACTCGGTGAGGCTGAGCCTGCCCTGGTTGTGGGCCAGCCGCAGCTCGTCGGCGGCGGTGCGGCGGTCGTCGTCGGAGATGCGGGTGGTGGGGCTGTGCGCCATCGGTGTCCCCTCGGCCGGGATCTGACACGACTTCGTGTCAGACGATCTGACACGGAACGATGTCAGTAGGCTGCGGGCATGGTCAAGAGCCCGGTGGCGCGCAGGTACGGCGGACAGGACGCCGAGCAGCGGCAGGGCGAGCGCCGCGAGCGGCTGATGGCCGCCGCCCTGGACCTGTTCGGCACGCAGGGCTACGCGGCGTCGTCGGTGAAGCACGTCTGCGACCACGCGGGTCTGACCCAGCGGTACTTCTACGAGTCGTTCACCGATCGCGAGCAGCTCCTGCGCGCGGTCGCCGACGAGACCGTCGACCTGCTCCGCACCGCGGTCGCCGACGCGGTCTCCGCGGCGGGACCCGACATCGGCGACCGCATCCGGGCGGGCCTGACCGCCCTGGTGGACGTCCTCACCGGCGACACCCGCCGCGCCCGCGTCATCCTCATCGAGACCGTCGGCGTCAGCGCGGCCCTGGAGGCGCGGCGGCGCGAGGTCATGCACGAGTTCGTCCGCTACATCGCGAGCCTCGTGCCCGGCACCGCCGTGCCCCGGCACCGCCTGGAGACGGGCGTTATGGTGCTCGTCGGCGGGGTCGTCGAGGTGATGGTCGACCACCTGCTCGGCTACCGGTCGATGGCGACGGGGGAGCTGGTCGAGGTGATGTCGGCGCTGTTCGTCGGCGGCTACCGGGCGCTCGGGGTCAGCCGAGGGTGATGCGCGGGGCGAGGGCGCGGAGGAAGTCCGCGGCGTCGAACGCCGCGCCCGCGGAGGCGACCCCGCTGGTCTTGATCCGGCCGGTGAGGACCCGGTCGACCGCTTCGACGGCGAGGGGCGCCGAGACGGCGTAGATGTCCTGGCCGCGGGCGGTGATCCGCCGTTCCTGGTCGCCCGCGCGGACGACGACGTCGACGACGAAGGTCTGGTCGGTGCGGCCGGTCGGGGCGGGGGTGTCCGGGGCGGCGAGGTCGCCCGCGGCGTCGGTGGTCATGTAGGTGCGCACCTCGGGGATGGGGAGGTGGCTGGGGACGGTGACGACGTCGGCCATGGAGAACTCGCCGTAGACCGGGCGGGGGCCGGACGGGAAGGGCCAGTCGAGCACGGGCATGGCGTCGTCGTGGTAGTCGAGTCGGCCGCCGGTGAACCGGACCCGCTTGCCGCCGCGGCGTTCCCGGGACACCGCGCCCGCCCGGCGGGTGCCCTCGGTGGGGCGCCACCCGCTGAGCCCGTAGGCGATGTGCGCCTCGTCGGCGGTCGTCCAGTCGCCCATGGCGGCGGTGACCAGGAGGTCGCCGAGGCCGCCGAAGAACGCCATCGCGGGGATGACGGGGGTGGTGGCTTCGCGGGCGAACGTGTCGGCGTTGGCCTCGATCTCCGCCGCGACGTCGACGTACGGGACGCTCGCGCGCCCCGCCGCCGCGATCACGGGGCCCGCGGTGTCGGCGAACGGCCCCGCGCAGTTGATCACCGCGTCGACGCCGGTGAACGCCCGGTCGAGCGCGGCGGGGTCGTCGACCGGCGCGACCCGGACCTCGGGACCGGGGAGCCTGCTCGCGTCGCGCCCCACCGACACGGGCGCGAACCCGCGCTCCACCAATTCCGCCACCACGAAACGCCCCGTGTGCCCCGACGCGCCGTACACCGCAACTGTTCGCTGATCCACACCGGACATCCTGACGACGGCCCGCGGGCGGGACCAGTGTCCGGAACGACAGCATCCGTACACTTTCGGACATGCCCGCGCTCGCCCTGGCCGCCACCGACGGCATGCTGCACTTCGAGCTGTCGATCGCCCACGAGGTCTTCGCCACGACCCCGCTCGCCGACCCGTGGTACGACGTGGCGATCTGCGGCCCCGGCCCGGTCCAGGTCGGCCGCTTCCGCCTCGACCCCGACGCCGACCTCACCGCCCTGGCCGACGCGGACACCGTCATCGTCCCCGGCTGGGCCGACGTCGACACCGACCCGCCGCCCGCCCTGGTCGACGCCGTCCGCGCCGCCCACGCCGCGGGCGCCCGCGTCGTGTCGCTGTGCACCGGCGCCTTCGTCCTCGCCGCCGCGGGCCTCCTCGACGGCCGCCGCGCCACCACCCACTGGGCCCACACCACCGCCCTCGCCACCCGCTACCCCCGCGTCGACGTCGACCCGGACGTCCTCTACGTCGACGAGGGCACGGTGATGACGTCCGCGGGCAAGGCCGCCGCCCTGGACCTCTGCCTCCACCTGATCCGCACCGACCACGGCCCCGCCGTCGCCAACACCGCCGCCCGCCGCCTGGTCGTCCCCCGCACCGCGCGGGCGGCCAGGCCCAGTTCGTCACCACCCCCGTCCCGGCCCGCGACGACCACCCCCTGGCCGCCCTGCTCCCATGGGCCATGGAACGCCTGGACCACCCCCTCACCGTCGAATCCCTGGCCCGCCAAGCGAACCTGAGCACCCGCACCCTCACCCGCCACTTCCGCGCCGCCACCGGCACCACCCCCTCCGCTGGCTCCACACCCAACGCCTCCGCCGAGCCCAAACCCTCCTCGAAGCCACCGACGCGTCCCTCGACACCATCGCCACCGCCTCCGGCATGGGCACCGCCACCACCCTCCGCCGCCACTTCACCGCCACCCTGGGCGTCCCCCGGACACCTACCGCCGCACGTTCCGCGCCGCACCCCCAGCCGCGACCCGGTAGACCGCGAGTCGGAGCGAGTCGTCGAGGGAGACGGCCGCGTCGACCGAGTCCGCGCGGTAGGGGCGCCTCCACGCTCCCCGCCACTCCACCGCCACCCTGGGCGTCCCCCGGACACCTACCGGCGCACGTTCCGCGCCGCACCTCCAGCGGCGACCCAATACACGGCGAGTCGGAGCGAGTCGTCGAGGGAGATGACCGCGTCGACCGAGCCCGCCAGGTAGGGGCGGTTCGCCTCCACGCTCACCACGATGCGCTCGACGCCGTCCTCCGGCGCCGATCGCTGGGGGTCGTCGCCGCACCGGAACTCCAGCAGCACGCCCGGGCGCGGGTGCCCGACGACCAACCCCACCCGCGGTTCCGCGAACGCCGTCCCCAGCCCCGCCGGGTCCACACCCGACGCCACCAGCGCCCGTGCCGTCGACAGGCGGACCGTGTGGGCGGTCAGCAGGGCGCCGAGGCCCGCTTCGCGGGCTTGGCGGAGGTCGGCGGCGACGGCGAGCCACATCTCGCCCGAGCGCCACGGGGCCTGGTTGGCTGTCATGGGGTGTGCATCGCGTCCCGGCGGGCGATCGTTCCGGGTGGGACGGTCAGCCGTGGGCGGCGAGGAAGCGCAGGCCGCGGCCGAGTTCGGGCAGGTCGAGCGAGAACCAGTCGTTGTGGCCGTGGACGGACCCGGTGCGCCCGTCGACGAGGGCGCCGAAGGACACCGGGCGGTTGCCGATCACCAGCGGGTTCGTGCTCGACCGCTGGTGCGGAGCCTGGTCGAACCGCGCCGCCAGCGCCGGGTCCAGGCCGTCGGAGTCCACCGCGAGCATCGTCGTGTTCGGCATCGTCGCGCGGTTGATGTCGATGATGATCTCGACGATCGATCGCACGGGCGCCTGCAACCGCGTCAAGGCTTGGTCGAGGACGGCGCTGTGCCGTTCGTCCAGGGTGAAGTCCGCCAGCGCCCGCTGGATCCGGGTGATCACCGTGTGCACCCAGTCCAGGTGCTCGTCCACCGTCGTGAAGGTCAGGCCGCCGGACCACGCGTAGATCGGGACGACCTCCAGGTCGTACTCGTCGCGGCGCAAGTGCAGGCCGATGAACGCGCGCGTCCGCAACTGCACCAGCTGACGGGTGATCTCCACCCAGTTGTCGTCGTTCGCCACGACCCGCAGCGCCGCGTCGACCTCCGCGCCGACGCCGGGCAGCCGCAGCGGGGTCGCCACCAGCTCCGTGAGCGGCACCTGCCGGAACGCCTGCCCCTCCAACGCGCGGTGCAACCCCGTGGTGAACCGCGCCCACGCCTGGTCCGCCATCTCGCCTCCGTCCCAAGGGGAGTTCGCCGACCCGCCCGCCCGCGTTACCGCTGAAACGCGCCCTGCGACGGCCGCGATGGACAACCGAGTCGCCAAAGGACGGAGAGACCGCCATGACCCGCGCCGACGTCGCCGACACCGAACCCCGCTTCGACGAGCGCCAGCCGCCCGCCCCCGACGACCTGTTCGACGCCGACGACGAGGCCGAGCCCGCCGACGTCGGCGCGTTCAGCGCCGTCGACCCGCGCGTCGCCGAGGCCCTCCGGTACGCGGGCCGGGAACTGCGCTCGGGCGTCTGCGAGACCGGGACCAACGGCGGCATCCCGCTCAGCCGGTACGTGCACTGGTTCAACCCCGGCCTCGGCCCGGTCCCGTGGTGCGCGTTCTTCATCTCCTGGTGCTGGGACAACGCGACCGACCGCAACCGCAGGACCCCTGGGACAACCCCGGCTACGTCCCCTCCGTGCACGCCTGGGCGCGCACCCACGGCAAGCTCGTCACCCGCCCCCGCCAGGGCGACCTCTTCGGCGTCGGCGGCGACCACATCGGCTGGGTGCTGACCGCGGGCGGCTCGGACTTCACCACCATCGAGGGCAACGCCCCCACCTGCGTGCGCAGCATCCGCCGCGGCACGTCCGGCATGTGGTTCGCCCGCATCGCCTGAAGGGGCAGGCGCGCGGTCCCCATGGGCCGCCCCCGAGCCGATGACCCGGCTCCCGCCCCGGACAGCAGGGTGGGGGTATGACCGATCTACCGCCGCTGTCCGCCGGTGAGACGCTCTCGCCCGGCGACCAGAACGACCACGTGCTGGCGCTGCAGCAGCGCCTGGCGGAGTACGGCTACTTCACCGACACCCAGGACGGCGTCTTCGGCGACTCGACCGAGGCAGCCGTCCGGGAGTACCAGCGCGCCTGCAACCTCATCGAGGACGGGGTCGTCGGCACGGAGGTGTGGGAGCTGCTCGGCCAAAGCCCCGCGGAGCCCGAGTACGCGGAACCCGAGTACGCCGAGCCCGAGCCGGAGCCCGAGCCCGAGGCCGCGGCGGGCTACCCGCAGGTGGGCGACCTCTCCGAGGACGGCCACTGGATGTGGGACGGCGCGACCTGGGTCCCGGCCCAGCCGTCCGGCCAGGACGACTCCGTCGGCGCGCCCGCCGCCGCCGAGCCGGGGATGGTGTCCGAGGACGGCCAGTGGCGGTGGGACGGCCAGCAGTGGCAGCCCAACACGCCCGAGGGCGAGGAACAGGAGCTGACCCCGGAGCTGTTCCAGGAGGTCATCGCGCAATCGATGCAGGTCAACACGTCGGCCACGGCTTAGGAGGACGGGATGGGCGCTGAGGGAGTCCTGGGCACGGCGAGCGCCGCCCTCGACGTGGTCAACAAGGGCGTGGAGACGATCCGGATGGTCCTGCGCCCGCGGTCGGAGCTGACCGTGGTGGAGGGCGGGTTCGCCAAGTGCCTGCCGGACGGGGTGAACGACAGCGACCTCGACGCGGGCACCGACGCCGAGATCGTCGGCGTCACCTCGACCTACGCGGGCGAGACGCAGAAGTCGTACCTCGGCGAGACGCTCGGCGGGTTCCTGGGCGCGGCGTGGAACTGGGAGCTGGTCTTCACCTGGAAGCACAGCGTGCGCAACAACGGCACGGGCGCCTACATCCTGGACGCCTCCGCCGACGTCCGCACGTCGCTGGCGTCCGACCAGATCGCCTGGGAGTGGAAGATCACCTTCCCCGGCAAGGGCCGCTGGCACGACCGCGACGACGCGATCGTCGAGCTGCCGTTCAAGGTCAACGTGACCTGCACGCACTCGATGATCTACGACAAGCTGTGGTTCAAGTCGATGTACCGCGGCTGGATGCGCGGCAACGGCGAGTTCTTCCTCCAGGGCCAATGAACCGAGGTTGACCCCCGCCCTCCCCGGGTACGTGCTGGACGCGTCCTCCCGGCCCGGGGGAGGCGGGAGGGAGACCTGTGGTGGCGGACAGACCCACGCTCGGGGTCGAGGAGGAGTTCGTCCTCGTCGACGGCGACGGCAGGCTGGTCCAGGAAGGACCGGAGACGCTCGCCGAGAGCACCGACCCCGACCTCGACCTGAAAGCGGAACTCCTGCGCTGCCAGGTCGAGTCCGCCACCGGCGTGCACACCGACGTCGACGCCCTGCGCGCCGACCTCGCGCACTCCCGCGCCGAGCTGATCAAGGCAGCGGCCGGTCGCGGCCTGCGCCTGCTCGCCTCGGGCACCCCGGTGCACGGCGAGCACTTCGACGCGCTGCTCGGCCCGGACACCCGCTACCGGCGCATGCACTCGCGCTTCGGGTCGATGGTGTTCAGCGGCCTGACCTGCGGCTGCCACGTGCACGTCGAGGTCGCCGACCGCGAGGTCGCGGTGCAGGTCGTCAACCACCTGCGGCCGTGGCTGCCGGTCCTGCTCGCGCTGTCGGCGAACTCCCCGTTCAACGACGGCCGCGACACCGGGTACGCCAGCGCGCGGCACCTGCTGTGGAGCCGCTGGCCCACCGCCGTGCCGCCGCCGTACCTGGACTCGGCGGCCGACTACGACACCCGCGTCACCGCGCTGGTCGACACGACCGCGGCCATGGACCTCAAGATGATCTACTGGGACGTCCGGATCTCGGACCACCTGCCGACCATCGAGGTGCGCGTCGCCGACGTCCTGCCGACGGCGGACGAGGCCGCCCTGTTCGGGATCCTGGTGCGCGCGCTGGTGACGGAGTTCGTCGCGCTGGTCGGCCGCGCGCTGCGCGCGCAGCCGGTGCCGCAGGACATCCTGCGTGGCAGGTTGTGGCGGGCGGCGCGGGACGGGATGTCCGGCCAGTGCGCCGATCCGGTGACCGGTCGGCTGCGCCCGACGCTGGACATCGTCGACGACCTGTTCGCCTACCTCGACGACCCGGCCGAGCGTGCGTTGGCCGATCGTGTGCGCGCTCGCTGGCACACGGGTGGCGGCGCCGAACGGCAGCGCGCGGCGTACGGGAAGGCGGGGTCCCTGGACGACGTGGTCGAGCACATCGTGGGGGAGACGGCGTCGGGGACGTGAGGGCTACTTGCCGGACTTGCCCTTGCCTTTGCCCGACTTGCCGGAGTTGTCAGACTTGCCGCTGGTCGCGTCGCCCCTGTGGTCGTCGTCCTTGCCCCGGTCCGTGGCGAGGACGGCGGCGCCGGTGCCCTCGAGCACGGGCGCGACGACGACCGGGGTCGTGGACGACGTCGGTGGCTGGGCCTGGTCGGCGGTCTGCGTGGGGATGACGACCGGGGAGGGGTGACCGCGGACGGGGCGGGCGGCTCGGCGCTGGCGACGATCCACGCGGCGAGCCCCGCGGCCGCGACGAGCCCGGCGGCGATCGCGTGGCGGCGCACGGGCCGGTCCTCCACCTGCTGCTGCCACGGGATGAGCTGCGTGCGGGTGAACCCGGCGGTGCTGAGCGTCTGCGCGCATTCGCGGGCCGTGGGCCTGCGGTGCGGGGTGAGGGCGGTCATCAGGGAGAGCAGGCGGACGAGGTCGGCGGGCAGGTCGTCCGGGATGGCGGGTGGCCGGTGCAGCCGCGCGACGGCGCTCTCGACCCCACCGCCGGGGTACTCGGCGTGCCCGGTGAGGCACTCCAGCAGCACGAGCCCGAGCGCGTAGACGTCGGCGCGCGGGTCGACCCCGGTCCCGCGGACCTGCTCGGGGGCGAGGTAGGCGGCCGTCCCGATCATCTCGTTCGTCCCGGTGAGCTGGTCGGAGCCGTGGAGCCGGGAAGCGCCGAAGTCGGCCAGGTAGGGCGTCCCGTCGGCGTCGATGAGGATGTTCGACGGCTTGACGTCCCGGTGCGTGACCCCCATCTCGTGGACGTACGCCAGGGCGTCGGCGAGCCGCGCCCCGAGGTCCACGGTCTCCGCGACGCCGAGCGGCCCCTCCGCGATCCGCTCCCGCAGCGTGCACCCCTCCACGAGCCGCAGGACGACGAACCGCCGCTCCCCGTCCCTCCCGGCGTCGTACACCTCCACCAGCCCGGGGTGGTGCAGCATCGTGAGCGCCTGGATCTCCTGCTCGAACCGCATCTGGTCCACCCGGTCCGGCGTCCCCCGCAGCGTCTTGACGGCGACCGCCCGCCGTAGCCGCGTGTCCCACGCCCGGCGCACCTGCGCCACGCCCCCAGAGCCGAGCACCTCGCCCACGAGGTACCGACCCGCGATCAGTTCGCCGTCCACGCCCACTCCCTCCGCGTACCCCGCCCACCTACCCCGTCCAGCCCGCCCGCAAACCCCCGATCCCCTTTCAGCCCAGCCTGAAACCGCCCTCGAACGAATACCGCGCACTGTTAACTTCTGCGCCGTGACGATCAAGCGCAGCGCATCCGCGCGAAAGAAATCAGTGACAAAGGCATTCGGAACAATGGCCGCCGCGGCCGCCGTGACAATGGGCACGATGGTCTTCTCCGCCGCCCCCGCCCAGGCCTACTACCCCGGCTGCGACCAGGGCTTCCTCACCGCCGAAGGCGCCCTCCGCGGCGGCTGGGCCCGCTGCGGCACGTCCGCGGGCGTCCAATACCAGGCCATGATCCGCTGCGAGCATTTCCCCTACCGGATCACCTACCACTACGGCCCGTGGAAGTACCCGGGCACCGGCAATTCCGAGGTCTGGTGCCCCTCGGGCGCAGGCGCCACGAACGTCTGGGTCAACGTCCCCGACTGACGCCCCGACCGGTGGGCGGCTCCGGCCGCCCACCCCCACGGCGGGTCCACCGTGGCGTGGGCCCGTTCGATCGGGGATGGGCACGAAGACCCCGAGGGGGCAGCGGCGCGGATCGAACGTCTTGTGCGCGGGCGGACCGGGTCCGCGCGTGGTTCATTCCAGTTCGCGGGTGAGGGCGGCCAGGACGGTGCGGCAGTCGGCCAGGAGGCGTTTGCCCTTCTTGGTGGTGCGGTAGAGGCGGAGGCGTCTGCCGGATTCGACGGCGGTCGTGGACTTGAGGAGGCCTGCTTCCTGCATGCGGTGGAGGAGCGGGTAGAGGGTGCCGGGGGAGACGGGGTGGCCTCGGGTGGCCAGTTCTTGGGCTAGCCAGGCGCCGTGGATGGGGGTTTCGGTGGCGTGGTGGAGGACGCGGAGGCGGAGGGCGCCGGTGTGGAAGTCGCGGAGGACGTTCATCGGGGCACGATATCGGATGGCGATATCGGGAGGCGAGTTTGGGTGGAAGTGCGTGTGGGCAAGGGATATCGGGAGCCGATATCGGAGTGCGATATCAGGGTGGTTGGGGGGCAAGGGGTTCGCGGTGTGAGACGGCGCACCGATCGGGTGGATGAGCGCGACAACGGTGGTTACGGGCGGTAGTGTTCCCCGGTTGTCGGTGCTTTTCAGGGCCCTAGGTGAGGAACGCGAACGCCACGATGACCGTTGACGCTCATCTCGATCTCGCTCAGCGCGCTGTCTTCCGGTGCGGGCCGGAGAGTCCGCCGCGGACGTTGCTGGACGTGTTGGACGCCTCCGTGAGCCGCCACCCGGACGCACCGGCGCTCGATGACGGGGTGACCGTGCTGGACTACCGCGGGCTCCGCGACGAGGTCGGTCTGCTCGCCGGGGTGCTCCGGAAGGCGGGGATCGGGCGGGGGGACCGGGTCGGGGTGCGGGTGCCGTCCGGGACCGTCGACCTCTACGTCGCCGTCCTCGCTGTCATGGCCGCGGGGCGGCCTACGTGCCGGTCGACTTCGAGGACCCCGACGAGCGCGCCGACACCGTCTTCGCCGAGGCGGGTGTCTGCGCCGTCATCGGCGAGGACCGGGCGATCACCTTGCGCGGCGCCGCGAACGCCGTCCCCGGCGACCCGACGCCCGAGGACGACGCCTGGATCATCTTCACCTCCGGTTCCACCGGTAAGCCCAAGGGCGTCGCCGTCAGCCACCGGTCCGCCGCGGCCTTCGTCGACGCCGAGGCAGGCCTGTTCCTCGAAGCCGCACCGCTCGGCCCCGGCGACCGCGTCCTCGCCGGGCTGTCCGTCGCGTTCGACGCCTCCTGCGAGGAGATGTGGCTCGCCTGGCGGCACGGCGCGTGCCTGGTCGCCGCACCGCGCGCGCTCGTCCGCTCGGGCGTCGACCTCGGTCCGTGGCTGGTGGAGCGCGGGATCACCGTCGTCTCGACGGTCCCGACCCTGGCCGCGCTGTGGCCCGTGGAGTCGCTCGACGCCGTGCGGCTGCTGATCCTCGGCGGCGAGGCGTGCTCGCCCGAGCTGGCCGCCCGCCTGGTCGCCCCCGGCCGGGAGGTCTGGAACACCTACGGCCCCACCGAGGCCACCGTCGTCGCCTGCGCGGCGCGGCTCACCGGCGAGGGGCCCGTGCGGATCGGGCTGCCGCTGGAGGGCTGGGAGCTGGCCGTCGTCGACGCGCACGGCGAACCCGTGCCGGTCGGCGGCGACGGCGAGCTGGTCATCGGCGGCGCCGGGCTGGCCCGCTACCTCGACCCCGCCAAGGACGCCGAGAAGTTCGCCCCGCTCCCCGCGCTCGGCTGGCGGCGGGCCTACCGCAGCGGCGACCTCGTCCGCGGCGACGCCGAGGGGCTGGTCTTCCTCGGCCGCGCCGACGAGCAGGTCAAGCTGCACGGCAGGCGCATCGAGCTGGGCGAGGTCGACGCCGCCCTGGCCGCGCTGCCCCGGGTCGCGGGCGCCGCCGCCGCGATCCGCACCACCGCCGCGGGCACGAAGCTGCTCGTCGGCTACGTCGTCACCGAGCCCGGCTTCGACCCCGACGCCGCCCGCGACCGGCTCACCGCCGCCCTGCCCGCCGCGCTCGTCCCGCTGATCGCCCAGGTCGACACCCTGCCGACCCGCACGTCCGGCAAGGTCGACCGCGACCGCCTGCCCTGGCCGCTCACCACCGCCGAGACCGCCACCCGGCTCACCGCCACCGAGTCCTGGCTGGCCGAGCACTGGGCCGCCGTCCTGGGCATCGCCCCGAGCGGGCCGGACGCGGACTTCTTCGCCGCGGGCGGCGGCAGCCTCGCCGCGGCCCAGCTCGTCTCCCGCGTCCGCGCCACGCACCCCGGTGTCGCGGTCGCCGACCTCTACCAGCGGCCGACGCTCGGCGCGCTCGCCGCCCTGGTCGACGTCGCCGCCGCCAGCGCGCAGACCGACCGGGTCGTCGCGCCTACCCCATGGTCCACCCGCGTCGCGCAGACGGCGTTGAGCATCCCCCTGTACACGCTGGTCGGCGCGCGGTGGGCGGTCGTGCTCACCGCGCTCGGCAACCTCATCGGCACCCCCTGGGCGCCGACGACCCCGTGGTGGGTCGTCATCGTCGGCTGGCTCGTGTTCCTGTCCCCGCCCGGCCGGATCGCGCTCGCCGCGGGCGCCGCGCGCCTGCTGCTGCGCGGCGTCACCCCCGGCACCTACCCGCGCGGCGGCGGCGTCCACCTCCGCCTGTGGGCCGCCGAGCGGGTCGCCGAGCTGACCGGCGTCACCGGCGTCGGCTGCGCCCCTGGCTGACGCTCTACGCCCGCGCCCTCGGCGCCCGCGTCGGCGACGACGTCGACCTGCACTCCGCGCCCCCGGTCACCGGGCTGCTGCGGATCGGGCGGGGCGCGGCCGTCGAACCCGAGGTCGACCTCTCCGGGCACTGGCTCGACGGCGACCTCCTGCACGTCGGCACCGTCCGGATCGGCGCGGGCGCGGTCGTGGGCTCGCGCAGCACGCTGCTGCCCGGCGCGCGGATCGGCAAGCGCGCCGAGGTCGCCGCCGGGTCCGGGGTCGTGGGCGCGGTGCCCGCGGGGAGCGGTGGGCGGGCTCGCCCGCGACCCGCACCGGCCGGGCCACCCGGCACGGCAGGCGCCCGCGGCGCAAGCGCGCCTGGGTCGTCGGCTACGGGCTGACCTCCACCGCGCTGAGCCTGCTGCCCGCCGTCGCCGCCGTCCCCGCGCTGCTCGTCCTCGACGCCGCGGTCGCGGGCACCCCCGACATCGGCGCGGCGCTCGGGTCGGCGCTGCTCGCCGTCCCCGTCGCCACGCTCGCGCTCCTCGGGACCTACGCGCTGCTCGTCCTGGTCGCGGTGCGGCTGCTCGCGCTCGGCCTGCGCCCCGGCGACCACGCCGTGCACAGCCGCGTCGCCTGGCAGGCGTGGACCACCGAACGGCTCATGGACCTCGCCCGCGGCGCGCTGTTCCCGCTCTACGCCAGCCTCGCCACCCCGGTCTGGCTGCGCGCGCTCGGCATGCGCGTCGGCAGGCGCGTCGAGGCGTCGACCGTGCTCGCCCTGCCCAGCCTGACCACGGTCGGCGACGGCGCGTTCCTCGCCGACGACACCATGGTCGGGTCGTACGAGCTGGGCGGCGGCAGGCTGCGGATCGCCGCGGTGCGGGTCGGCAAGCGCGCTTTCCTCGGCAACTCCGGCATGGCCGCCGCGGGCCGCAAGGTCCCCAACCGCGGGCTCGTGGGCGTGCTGTCGTCCACCCCGAAGAAGGCCAAGGCGGGCACGTCCTACCTGGGCATGCCGCCGATCAAGCTGCCGCGCACCGCCGAGACCGGCGACGAGAGCACCACCTTCGCGCCGCCCGCGCGGCTCGTCCTCGCCAGGGCGCTGGTCGAGCTGTGCAGGCTCGTGCCAGTCGCGCTGTCGGTGGCGCTGGCCGTGCTCGTCGCGGGCGGGTTCTTCGCGCTCGGCGGCGGCTGGCTCGCGGCGGCGGCCACGGGCGCCCTGCTGGCCGCGGCCGGGGTGGCGGCGTGCGCGCTGTCGATCGCCGCGAAGTGGCTGCTGGTCGGGCGGTTCCGGTCGACCAGGAAGCCGCTGTGGAGTTCGTTCGTGTGGCGCGCGGAGCTGGCCGACGCGTTCGTCGAGGTGCTCGGCGCGCGGTGGGCGGCGCCCGTCGCGCACGGCACCCTGCTGCTGGCGCTGTGGCTGCGCGGGCTCGGCGCGCGCATCGGCGCGGGCGCGTGGCTGGAGACGTACTGGCTGCCCGAGGCGGACCTGGTGCGCATCGGCGCGGGCGCGACCGTCAACCGGGGCTGCGTGGTGCAGACGCACTTGTTCCACGACCGGATCATGGCGCTGGCCCCGGTCACCCTCGGCGCGGGCGCCACGCTCGGCCCGCACGGCATCGCGCTGCCGGGGGCGTCGATCGGGGCGGCCGCGACCGTCGGCCCGGCCTCGCTGGTCATGCGGGGCGAGTCGGTGCCGGAGGGCACGCGGTGGCTGGGCAATCCGATCGCGGCGTGGCCGTCCTGTTGAATGGCGCCATGCGCGGTGCGGGGCCAGTGGACGACTACCTCCCGCGCAGCGGCGACTGCGGCTACCGCGTCACCGGGTACGACCTCACCCTCGACTACCGGGTCGGTCCGGGCAGGCTGACCGGCCGCGCCCGGATCACCGCGGTGGCGACCGGGCCGCTGCGCCGCCTCACCCTCGACCTGGCCGCCCCGCTGCGCGTCGCCCGCGTGCTGGTCGACGGCAAGCAGGCCCGGCACGCGCACAGCGGCGGCAAGCTCACCGTCACCCCCGCCCGCCCGCTGGCCGACGGCGCCCCGTTCACCGCCGAGATCCGGTACGCGGGCAACCCCGTGCCGATCCGCGGGCGCTGGGGCGACATCGGCTGGGACCACCTCGACGACGGCGTGCTGGTCGCCTCCCAGCCCGTCGGCGCGCCGTCGTGGTTCCCCTGCAACGACCACCCGTCGGACAAGGCGACCTACCGCATCGCGATCACCACCGCGTCCGCGTACCAGGTCGTCGCCACCGGGGTCCTGGTGTCGACGCGCACCGCGGCCAGCACCACGACGTGGGTGTACGAGCTGGCCCAGCCGACCCCGACCTACCTCGTCAGCGTCCAGATCGGCCGGTACGCGCTGCACCACGCGCCCGGGCCCGTGCCGACCACGCTCGCCGCGCCCACCCGGCTGATGGCCGCCGCCCGCCACGACTTCGACCGCCAGCAGCGCATGATCACCGAGTTCAGCGCCCTGTTCGGCCCGTACCCCTTCCCCCAGTACACCGTCGTGGTCACCGACGCCGACCTCGACGTCCCCGTGGAAGCCCAGTCGCTGTCGGTCTTCGGCGCCAACCACGTCGACGGCCGCCGCGGCGCCGAGCGCCTGGTCGCCCACGAGCTGGCCCACCAGTGGTTCGGCAACTGCCTCACCATCGCCGCCTGGCGGCACATCTGGCTCAACGAGGGCTTCGCGACCTACGCGGAGTGGCTCTGGTCGGAGATCTCCGGTGGGCGGCCCGCCCGCTGGCACGCCGCCCGCGCCCGCGAGACCCTCGCCGCCGCCCCGCAGGACCTCGTCCTCGCCGACCCCGGCGTCGACCGGATCTTCGACGACCGCGTGTACCTCCGCGGCGCGCTGACCCTCCACTCGCTCCACACGCACCTGGGCGCCCCGGTGTTCACCACGCTGGTCGCCGACTGGGTGGCCGAGCACCGAGACGGGCACGTCGCCACCGACGCGTTCCTGCTGCACTGCGCCCGCTACGGCGACGTCAGCGCCCTGCTCCGGCAGTGGGTGCTGACCCCGGCCCTCCCGGTGTAGGCGGACCGTCACCCGGTGTTCGGCCGCGCTGCCGGGCCGGGCCACCCGGGCGTCACCCCGGCGCGCACCATCGCGGGTGAGGTGGCGCGCCATGCACGTCGACGACCTGCTCGAGACCGCGCGGACCCGGCGGGTCAGCCTGTACCGCCTGCACCCCGCCCCGGACCTGCGCTCCCTGCTCACCGACCGCGTGCTGGACGACGAGCACGCGTTCGCCGTCGTGCCCGTCGACGTCGGCGGCCTGCCCGCGCTGCTCGCCGCCGGGCTGCCCGAGGACGACGCGCCCGCGTGGGGCCCGATGGTCCGCGCGCTCACCCGGGTCGATGTGGACTTCCGCCGCCGGACCGCGTCGGCCGCCCTGCTGATCCGCAGCGGCGGCGACGTGTACGCGGTGACGTTCGGGCACGGCTGGCGGATGGTCCGCGCGGGCCGCGTCGACCGCGAGTTCGGTGTGGACTTCGCCGTGCGCGTGCTCGACCCCGCCGAGATCCGGCAGGTGACCCGGTGGGCGCTGAGCGCGCGGTCGCGGGTGGACCGCAACACCGTGCCCGGCGGGCAGGAGCTGTGGGCGTACGGGCTGCGCGAGCACGCGGAACTGGTCCGCCAGTTGACCGGCTACACCCACCCGGAGGTGCCGGTCGAGCTGACCCACGTGCGCCGGACCCGGGGCCGCAGGCTGCGGGTGGAGTGCGGCGACGGCATCCGGCTGCCGCTGAGCGGCGACGGCGCCGGGATGGCCGCCGACCTGGCCGAGATCACCCGGATCCTGCGCCGACCCGCCGCCGACCCGCGGCTCGCGCCGCTCACCTGGGTCCGGCGCATCCCGCCCGACGACACCCGCCGCCCCGCGCTGGAGCGGGCCGTGCTCGACCTGCTGGCCGGTCGCGCCGCCGACGGCGAGGTCGGCATCGCCCACCCGGCCCGTTACCACGACGGACCCGCCGTCGACCGCTACCGGGGCAGGGTCAACGGCGTCGAGATCGACACCGCCGACCTCGGCCTCGCCGACCTCACCCGCGCCGTGCTGGACCCGCTGGGCACCGGCAGGCTCGACGCGCTGCGCGCCGGGCGCGTCGCGGGCTACGACGAGCACGGCGAGAGCCCCGGCGGCGAACTGCCCGCGCTGCACTGGATCGCCGCCGAGGTCGACCACTGGGGCACGCGCTGCGTCCTCCTCGACGGCGAGTGGTACGAGCTGGGCGACGAGTACCGGCGGCACGTGCGCGCGGTGACCGAGCGCGCCTTCGCGCACGACCCCGGCTGGACCCTGCCCGCGTGGGGCGACCACGCCACCGAGGCCGACTACAACCGGTCCGTCGCCGAAGCGGACCCGCGCTTCCTGCTCCTGGACCGCGCCCTCGTCCGCACCCGCGCGCACCGGCGCGGGTTCGAGGCGTGCGACCTGCTGGGTCCGGGCAACGAACTCGTCCACGTCAAGCGCACCAGCACCCGCACCGGCTCGGCCCCGCTGAGCCACCTGTTCGCCCAGGGCCTGGTCGCCGCCGAGACCCTGGCCGACGCCGCGGCGTGGCGCGACTTCACCGACCTGGTCGCCGCGCGGTCCCCCGAGCGCGCGGCCTCGCTCGGCAGGCGGCCCGCGGCCGTCGTGTACGCCGTGCACCGCTCCGACCGCCCGCTGACCGCGGCCACCCTGTTCACCTTCGCCGCGTCGGCGCTCGTGTCCGCGTGGGTGACGCTGACCGCGTACGGGATTCCGGTGCACGTCTGCGTCATCCCGTGAATGCGCTATTGTGGAGGGTATTCCGGGGGATCGGTTGTCCGATCGGTTTCGTTCACATTGCCGAGACGATGACGCGTCAAGTCCAAACGGACAACTTTCCCGTTTTCACCCTCTCGGCGCAATTCCGGGTATTCGTTGCGCCATTTGTGTGCACCGGCGCGGCGCGGTGTCTCGCCTGGTGACGACCGGCATACCAGGGGGTCGGGGGTATCGGCACGCCGAGTCGAATCGCCGAGCGGCGCCGGTTCGCTATACGCCCGGTGAGTCTCTACGCTGGCGGGGAGACCCTGGTCCCGACCCCGGTGAGGGCACAATGGCGGAAGTCCCCGCGTTCCCCCACGATGAGCCGCTCACGCACCGGGATCTGGAGACGATCGCCGATGGAAGCCGCCGTTACGAGCTCGTCGACGGAACGCTGATCATGAGCCCGTCGCCGCGCCCCCTGCACCAGCGGGTGGTCGCCCGGGTGCTGGCCGCGATCACCGAGGTCTGCCCCGCCGACTGCGAAGCCCTCCCCGCCCCCGTCGACGTCTGGCTCACCGACGACACCGTGCTCATCCCCGACGTCGTGGTCGGCAGGCGGGCCGCGTTCACCGAGCGCGCGCTGGTCGGGGCCCCGGAGCTGGTGGTCGAGGTGGTCTCGCCCGCGAGCGAGCACGTCGACCGCTTCCTCAGGCCCGCCCGGCTGGCCGCCGCGGGCTGCCCGCACTACTGGGTCGTCGACCCGCGCGCGCCCTCGGTCGCGTGCTACAGCCTCGACGGGGCGGCGTACGCGCTCGTGGCCGAGGGCGCGGCGCGGAGCCGGTGAAGCTCGCCGAGCCGTACCCGCTGACCCTCGTGCCCGAGGACCTGGTGTCCGCCTACTGACCACTGTGGACACCGGGGGAGAAGTGTTACACCTCCCGGTGTCGTGATTCCCACACCGCTCGGCTTTGTGCCGCGCGGCGAGCAGTGGGTAGCTTGGCGCCCGGTCTGTTGGAGGGCGTGCGGTTGGGCTACGCCGGATCCCGGAGGAAACGGTGCGGCGAACCCTGCCGTCGTCGGCGCGCGCGTTGCGCCACCACAACTACCGCCTGTGGGCGGGCGCCGACCTGGTGTCGGTCACCGGCTCGTGGATGCAGGTGCTCGGGCTGAACTGGGTGGTGATGGAGCGCACCGGCTCCGCCACCGCGGTCGGCTTCTCGGTGCTCGCGGGCACGCTGCCCGCGCTGCTGGCGGGGCCGTGGGCGGGCGCGCTCGCCGACCGGGTCGACCCGCGCCGGATCATCGTGGCGGGCCAGTCGGTGCACGTCGCGCTGGCGCTGCTGCTCGCCCTGCTCGTCTGGGTCGGGACGCCGCTGGCCACCCTGTACGCGCTCACCGCGCTGTCAGGGTTGGTCACGGCGATCGAGGGCCCGCGCTGGGCCGGTTCGGCGCGCAGGTGGTGCCGCCCGACGACCTGCCGAACGCGCTGGCGCTCGGGTCGCTGGTGAACTCCGCGGGCCGCGTGCTCGGGATGAGCCTGGCCGGGGTGCTCGCGGCCGCCGTCGGGGAACCCGTGCTGTTCCTGGTGAACGCGGTCACGTTCCTCGCCGTCGTGTCGACGGTCCGCGCGGTGCGGGTGGGGGAGTTGCACCCGCTGGCGGTCAGCCCGCCGGAGCGGGCCGGGATGCGCGCCGGGCTCGCGCACGTGCGGCGCAACCACACCCTGCTCACGCTGTTCGCGCTCGGCTTCGTGCTGTCCAGCCTCGGCCGCAACTACCAGGTGACGATGGCCGCGATGGCGTCCGGCCCGCTCGGCGCGGGGGCCGAGGGCTACGGCCTGCTGTCCGCGGTGTTCGCGGTCGGCGCGGTGCTCGGCGGGCTCGTCGCCGCCCGGCTGCGCACCCTCGGCCCGCCGGTCCTGATCGCCGCGGCGGGCATCACGAGCCTCCTGCAGGCGGTGAGCGGGCTCATGCCCGGCCTGGTCGGGTTCGCCGCGTTGATCCTCGCGATCGCGGCGGGCGCGGTCGTCATCGACACCGTCATGGGCACGCGCGTCCAGTTCGACTCGGCGGAGGACATGCGCGGCCGGGTCCTGTCGGTGCACGGCGCGGTCGCCGCGTCGGCGGGCGCGGTCGGGGGTCCGCTGCTGGGCTGGATGTGCGAGGGGCTGGGGCCGGGCACCGCGCTCGTGGCCGCCGGTCTGGTCACCCTGGCGGTCACCGGGTGCGCGGCCGCCGCGCTCAGCGTCTCCCGCGTTCCCAGGGGATCCCTTAGGGAAGCCTGAACGCGTTCTTAACGTTGCGTGCCGCCCTTCGAGTGAATGTGGACGCTCGCGCCGCCCTGCGCATCACGGCCGCGCCGCGCCCCGCGATGACCTCCCCGGACGCCCCGGGAGCGGGGGCGCGGGAACAGGGGTGAGCATGGGAAGGCAAGCGGTCGGGCTCGCGGTGGTCGGGTTCGCACTGTCCACAGTGGTCGCTATAGCGCCGTCGGCCGGGGCGGACCCGGTCAACCTGGCGCTGGGCAAGCCCGCGACGGGATCGGCGGCGTGCTCGGCGGGCGAAGGACCGGAGAAGGCCGTCAACGGCAGCGTGTCGGGCGGCAACAGCGACAAGTGGTGCTCCAGCGCCACGGCCCGGCAGCTCCAGGTGGACCTCGGCGCCGAGTACGGGCTGACCGGCTTCGCGGTCAAGCACGCCGAGGCGGGCGGCGAGTCGCCCGTGTACAACACGTGGGCGTTCGGGATCTCCACCTCCGCCGACGGCGTCACCTGGACGCAGCGGGTCTCGGTCACCGGCAACACCGGCGCCGCGACCACGCACTCCATCGCGACCGCGAACGCCCGCTACGCGCGCCTCGACGTCGTGACCCCCACGCAGAACGGCGACCAGGCGGCCCGCATCTACGAGTTCGAGGTCTACGGCGGGGCGCCCGCGCAGGCGTCCAACGTGGCGCTCGGCAAGCCCGTCACGGCCGCGGTCCCGTGCACGTCGTCCGAGGGAGGGGAGAAGGCGGTCACCGGCAGCCTCGCGGACAAGTGGTGCAGCCGATCCGCGACCAGGCAGCTCGACGTCGACCTGCGGGACACCTACGCGGTCACCGGGTTCGTGGTGAAGCACGCCGAGGCGGGCGGCGAGTCCCCGGCGTACAACACGCGCGCGTTCACCATCTCCACGTCGGCCGACGGGGTGACGTGGACGCAGCGGGCGGCGGTCAGCGGCAACACCGGCGCGGTGAGCACCCAGTCGATCGCCGCCGCCGACGCCCGGCACGTCCGGCTGACGATCACCACCCCCACCCAGAACGGTGACCAGGCGGCGCGCGTGTACGAGTTCGAGGTGTGGGGCACGCCGACGACCGGGCCGGGCACGGTCGCGCTGTTCGACAGGGTGCCGATGTTCGGCATGTACTCGTGGGAGCAGCCGGACTACACCCCGCCCCCGGGTGTGCTGATGTGGAACCGCGGCACCGAGTACGCGCGCAAGCTGTCCGACCTGGAGAAGTCCCGCATCGGCGCGGACGCGGAGCTGCGCATCACCTACCACGCCCAGTGCGACAACTACGACCGCATCGGCACCACCTTCATGATCAGCGTCCCGCGCGGCCAGACCCCGACCGCGGAGACGCCGCGCACGACGCTGCGGGACTTCATCACCCCGTTCAGCAACTACTGGCAGGGCGCGAAGGCGACCTACCAGTTCCCGGCCGCGCCGATCGGCGTGTTCGCCAAGGCGCTCGCCGACCCCGACCGCGACACCTGGATCGGCATCGGCGGCGGCTCCAACCCGCGCCCGGACGACGCGTGCCAGTCCCGGTCGGTCGAGCCCGCCTTCCGGAAGATCGGCTTCAAGTACTCGCTGAGCGTGGTGTCGTCCGCCCCGGTCGCCCCCGGTGACCGCGACGTCGTGTCGCTGATGGCCGGGTCCGAGCAGAAGACCAACGCCATCACCGCGGGCCCGGCGCCGGTCGGCGCCCAGCAGGGCGTGCTCGCGGTGACGATCGCGGGCTACGGCTCCGACGACGGCGGCGAGGAGTACAGCAGCACCACGGTCGCGGTGAAGGTCAACGACAAGGCGGTCGGCTCGTTCTCCACCGGTGTCGACTGCGCCGCGTTCGAGCAGCACAGCCCGGACGGCAACGTCGGCATCTTCCGCAACAACCTGACGACCAACCCGCGGAGCTGGTGCCCCGGGGACCTCGTGCGGATGTGGACCGCGCCGGTGGACTCCCTCGGCACCGGGCCGGTGACGGTGAAGCTGACCCACCCGCGCACGAGCCCGTTCAGCGACTCGTCGTTCTACCGCACGAGCGTCGCGCTCGCGGAGTCCTGACCGGCCGGGCGACCCGGTGTCACGCGGGCGTCAGCAGGATCCACACGGGTCCGGGCGCCAGCGGCACCGGGTCGCCCGCCGCGGTGTGGAAGGTCGTGGGCGACGCCGCGGACGGGCGCGACCACGTGACCGCGAACCGCTTCCCGTCGCGCAGGACGACCGCGCTGCCCTCGCCGATCCCGGTGACGACGGGCGAGCGGAACCCGCTCGCGTCCTCCACGGACTCATCCGCGCTCGCCTTGACCCGTTGGTGCACGACGGTCGCCGCGCCGACCCGGCCCGACTCGGTGGAGGTCAGCGGGGTCCCGTCGAGGGAGACCAGCCAACGCCCGCCGGACCAGGTGAAGTCGAAGCGGGCCGCCTCGAACCTGGCGGTGTGCGCGGTCGCCGCGGTGCCACCCGGAGGGGCGGGGCCGAACTGGAGCGGGACGTGCGCCGTCGTCGTGGTGGGGAGGCGGGCGGGGCGGAGGAACAGGTTGTGCGGGATCCGCCGGGACTGGTCGCGGTAGTAGGCCCGGGGACGCGCTCCTCGGACGCGTCGGTGAGGTCGGCGCCGCGGATCGCCGGGAGCAGTTCCGGGGCGGCGCCGGAGTAGCCGAGCGTCGGCTTCCCCACTGCGCCAGCAGGTGCAGGTCCGTCCGCCGTGCGCTGCGCACCGGCCCGACGACCGCGGGCCGCTTCCCGGTGTAGAGGGCGAGCAGCCGGGTGACCCCGCCCTCGACCGGTTCGACGTAGACCACCGCCGCCGCGCCCAACCCGGTCTGCGGCCGCGCCGCCGCGACGTTGTCGATCTTCACGGCGAGCACGTCGACCGCCGGGGGAGCGGACGTCGTGGGCACCGGGTCGCTCGTCAGCGGCGTCCCGCTCCCCGACCCGGGAACGGATCGCCGCCCCAGCACCCAGATCACCGCCGCGGTGGCGACGACCACGACCACCACGGCCGCGGCGAGCGCGGCGCGCCTGGCCATCACCCGCTCCCGCGCCGCACGCGCAGGCTCAGCCAGCTCGCGACCAGGAGCACCGCACCGGCGACGAGCGCGGCGGCGGCGCCGCCGACCGCGCCGTCCGTCCAGTCCCAGATGGCCTCGGGCGCGGCGACGGTCACGCCGACGACGCCGCCGACCAGCAGGACGGGGAGCGCCGCGCGAAGTACCCGGCGAAGCAGGCGGCGGCGATGACCGCGGTCAGCCCGTACGCCCAGGTCTGGTGCTCCCCGTTGACCATGGCCTGCTGCGCCCCGACGAGGGCGATCACCTCCCCGACCGCCAGCCCGGCCCACTCCGGGACGACGACGCCGGTCTCGGTGAGCGCGACCCACCCCAGCCCGAGCGCGAGGAACCCGCGCGGTGATGGCCAGCGGCCCCGCGTCGAACCCGTCGGCGAGCACCGCGCCGACGGCCATCGCGCTGAACACCGCGCACGCCGCCACCCCGACCAGGCTCCGCACGGCCGCGTAGCCCGCGGCGGCGACGGCGGACCCGACCACCACCGCCCACGTGAACTCGTCGCTCTCGAACGCCGTCCCGCGGTGAGCGCGGCCCCGATCGCGCCGAGCGCGAGCAGGACGGCCGCCAGCCGCCGCCGGGCGGTGTCGCGGCGGCGGGCAGCGGCCTGCCCGCGACGAGGACACCCGCCACCAGCAGGGCGGTGGTCGTGACCGCCAGCAGGGTGATCCGCACCGGCCGGGTCAGGTCCTCCCAGGACGTCGCCACGAGCAGGACGGCGCCGCCCAGCATCAGCGCGCCGCCCAGGTAGCCGCCCAGTTCGGCCCACCGCTGGCGCGGGGCGGCCACGGGTTCCCCGGCCCGGCCAACGCCGCGCGGACGGCGTCGAGCTGCGCCTCGGTCAGCACGCCGCGGGTGACGAGCGCGCGCAGCGCGGCGTCCCGGTCGGGCGGGTGGGGAGCGGACGACCTCGCCATCGGTCCTCCTCGACTCGGGTGTCGCGGACCAGTGCACCCGATCTCCCGGGTGCGCGGGCACGGTCCTCATTCTCCCCGTGCGGCGACTTTCGGCGGGACGCGCGGGCCGTTCGCCCCTGCTGCCGCCGCTCGGGCGCGATCAGCATGACCGGCATGCGCACGCCCATCGCCGCCGTCCTGGCCGGGGTCGTCCTGGGAGCGACCGGGACCGCCGCGGCCGCCGAGGACCGGACCCTGGTCTTCCGGACCCGCTTCACCGGGCTCGTCGCCACCGCCACCTGGACGACGTGCCCCGCCCCGACCGTCGGCGACGTCTGCACCGACACGTTCCTGCTCGCGTTCGACAGCAGGACCGTCGACGGGAAGCTGCGCGACCGCGGCCCCGTGGTGCGCACCCTGACTTTCGTGTACCGCGTCGTCGGCGGGGAGATCGGGGCCGAGCCGATCGCCGAGTGGTTCTCCCGCACCGAGGACGCGGCCGTCGACGCCCGGCCCCGGCTGGAGACCGCGACGGCGACCGCCGACGTGCCGGTGCTGATCTGCACCGTCTTCCAGCCGGAGTCCGGCATCACCTGCCCGGAGACCGTCCCGGTGGACGTCACCTGGACGGCGACCGGCGACCTGGTCCGCGTCGACGACCACGTCGTCCACCGCGACCGGCTACGCCTGGAGAACCTCTGGACCCGCGGCTGGACCCGCACCGCCACGATCACCGGCACGGTCGGCGCGGGACCCCTCGGCACGCTGATCGGCGCCGACCTCACCCGGGCGGACCAGGGCGAGATCGTCGTGCAGCACCCCTTCGAGTAGCTACTGGGCGGCGGGCACCACGTGCAGGGCGACGCTGCGGAGCTTCTCGCAGGTCTCCTCCAGCTCCCGCTCCGGGCGGGACTGCTCGACGATGCCCGCGCCCGCGCGCAGCCAGGTGCGGCCGTCCTGCTGGAAGATGGTGCGCAGCACCAGGGCCGCGTCCAGCTCGCCGGACTGGTCGACGGTGAGGACCGCGCCGCTGTAGAGGCCGCGGGGTGCGACTCGTGGCGGTGGATCGCGCGGTACGCGGCGCGCTTCGGGACACCGGAGGCGGTGACCGCGGGGAACAGCGCGCCGAAGGCCTGCCACGGGCTGGTGCCCGCCGGGAGCTGCCCGGACACCGCGGACGCCAGGTGCTGGACGCTGCCGCGCTCCTTGACCGTCATGTAGTCGTTGACCACGACGGTGCCCGGCACGCACAGGCCGGTCAGCTCCTCCCAGGACACCTTCACCGAGATCGCGTGCTCGAAGATCTCCTTGGTGTCGCTGAACAGGTCGTCGCGCAGGCCGTCGTTGTCGGCGGCGGAGTCCGCGAGCCTGCGGGTGCCCGCGAGGGGCTGCGTGGTGACCCAGCCGCTCCCGTCGACGGACACGACGATCTCCGGGCTGAAGCCCGCCGCGCGCAGGCCGTCCACGCTGATCATGAACGAGCGGGCCGGGCTGTTCGCGCGCCTGCCGACGGTGTAGGTGCCGACCAGGTCGACGGGCTGCTCGACCTCGACCACGCGGGACAGGATGACCTTCTGCAGCACGCGGTCCTTGATCTCCTGGACGGCGTCGGCCACGGCGGCCCGGTAGGCGTCGGCGCCGGCGTGCTCGACCGGGATCGGCTGGGGCCGGTAGTCGCGCTCGGTGTCCGGTGTGGACAGCAGGTCGCGGATGAAGTCCAGCAGCTCCGGTTCGGTGCTGCGGACGTGCGCGCGGCCCTCCGCGATGCGGACCTCGGTGTGCGGGACGACCAGGTGCGCGAGCCGCTGGTCGCTGACCAGCTCGGACAGGCCGGTGTGCGCGTACGCGAGCTCGAAGCCCGCCCACCCGTACGCCCGCCAGCCTTCGACGGCGAGGTCGTCGAGCACGGCGGTCAGCGCGTCCAGCGGCGTCGACGTCCACGCCAGCTCGGTGCGCTCGCCGTCGGCGTCGACCCGCACGACCGCGCCCGGCGTCACGGTGATCTCGGTCAGCGCGCCGAGCGCCACCGCCCAGGACCCGGGCTTCTCGTAGACGACGTGGGTCTCGGAGATGCCGGACTCGACGAGCCGGGTGGCGGCGGCCAGCGGGTCGCCGGGCGCGGGGAACTCGGTCGCGTGGTAGCGGGTTGCCGTCGGGTGTGCGGTCAGCACGGCGTCGGGTGACACGGGGGCTCCCCAGGGGTCCGGTGGTTGGTGGGTGGTGCGGTCATCGCGCCGCGAGCTTGGCCGCGATGTCGGCGGCGAGGTCCTTCTTGCTGACCTTGCCGACCCCGGTGCCGGGGAAGGCGGCCACGACCTCCAGCCGCTCGGGGAGCTTGTAGTCGGCCACCCCGCGGCCGCGCAGGAACGCCACCAGCTCCGGCAGCGTCGGGGCGTCGCCGCGCGGGACGACGTACGCGCAGACGCGCTCGCCGAGCACGTCGTCGGGCATGCCGACGATCGCGGCGTCCTGCACCCCTCGTGGGCGAGCAGGTGGTTCTCCACCTCCTCGGCGGACACCTTCTCCCCGCCCCGGTTGATCACGTCCTTGATGCGGCCCTCGACGACCAGGTGCCCGGTGCCGGTCACCCGGACGAGGTCGCCGGAGCGGTAGAAGCCGTCGGGGGTGAACGCGCGCGCGTTGTACGCCTCGGCGCGGAAGTAGCCGCGCAGCGTGTACGGGCGCGGGTGAGCAGTTCGCCCAGCTCGCCGGGCGCGACGTCGCGGCCGTCGGCGTCCACGACGCGGATCTCGTCGCCGGGCGACATCGGGCGGCCCTGCGTGCCGACGACGACGTCCTCCGGGTCGTCGAGGCGGGTGTAGCAGAGCAGGCCCTCGGCCATGCCGAACACCTGCTGCAGCGCGCAGCCGAGCTTCTCGCGGACCCGCGCGGCGGCCTCCGGCTTGAACTTGGCCCCGCCGACCTGGAGCAGCGCGAGGCTGGACAGGTCGCGGCCCGCGAAGGCGGCGAACTCCATCCACAGCAGGGCCAGCGGCGGCACCAGCGAGGTGACGGTGACCCGCTCGCGCTCGATCAGCGGGAACGCGTCCGGCGGCGCGGGGCTCGGCGCGAGCACGACGGTGCCGCCGACGCTGAGCGTGCCGAGGATGCCGGGGCAGCCGAACGGGAAGTTGTGCGCGGCGGGCAGCGCCGCCAGGTAGACCGTGTCGGCGTCCAGACCGGACACCGCGGCGGCGGTCTCGATGTTGTATGCGTAGTCGTCGTGCGTCCGGGGGATGAGCTTGGGCAGGCCCGTGGTGCCGCCGGACAGCAGGAACAGCGCGATGCCGCTGGGATCCGGGTCCGGGTCGGGGGAACCGACCCGGGCCCGGACAGCGGGGTGAACTCGGCGGCGTCGCCGACGATGAGCACGTGCTTGAGCGTCGGGGCGGCGGCGACCGCCTCCCGGGCCAGCGACCGGTAGTCGAACCCGGCGTGCCGGTCGGCGATGGCGTAGGCGACGGCGTCGCTGGCCGAGCACAGGTGGTTGATCTCGTTGGACCGGTGCGCGGGCAGCGCGAGCACGGGCTGCGCACCGAGCCGGAAGAGCGCGAAGCAGAGCGAGACGAACTCGGGCACGTTGGGCAGCTGCACCACGACGCGGTCGCCGCGGCCGATGCCGAGACCGTGCAGCCGCGCCGCGACGGCGTCCACTTCGGACACCAGCTCGGCGTAGGTCCAGCGGCGGTCGCCGCCGACCAGCGCGGTGCGGTCGGCGTGCTCGGCGGCCCACTCGCGCAGCAGCGCGTCGAGCGTGCGCCCGCGCCAGTACCCGGCGGCCCGGTACGCGGCGGCCTGCTCGGCGGGCCACGGCGTGAGATCGGGCCCGAGTTCGCTGCTCATCGTCGCTCCTCCGGCGGGCAGGTCACTTGACGACGTCGGCGCGCGCGTTCTTGACGGTGCCGGTCAGCTCCGTCAGGACCTTCGCGTAGAGCTGGTAGCTGGACGGGGTCTCGGCGTGCCACGCACCCACCTGGCCGGCCTTCACGGCGGGGAGCTGGCTCCAGGTCGGGTACTTCGCGGCCAGCTCGTCGGTGCTCATGCCGACCGTGCGCGCGTCCTCCAGGACCAGGTCGGCGGGGTACTTCGCGGCCTGCTCCCAGCTCAGCTGCTCGAAGCCGAAGGTCGGGTCGGACTGCTTCGGGGCGACGACCTCCAGGCCCAGCTCGGAGAACAGGATCGCGTCGCCGTGCCACTTCGGGTCGGCGACCCAGAAGCCGTCCTGCTGGCCGATGGCCAGCTCGACGCCCAGGCCCGGCTTCTCCTTCGCCGCGGCGGTCAGCTCGGCGCCCGCCTTCTCGAAGTCGGCCTTGGCCTGCGTGACGGCGGGCGCGTTGAGGTCGGCGCCCAGGGACGCGGCCAGCTCGCCGAAGCGGGCGATGGCCTCGCTCGCGGACTTGCCGTCCAGGCGGATGCCGACGGTCGGGGCGATCTCCTCGATCTTGGCCTTCGAGTCGTCCGGGACGTACCACAGGACCGGGCCGTACATGATCGTCACGACCAGGTCGGGCTCGAGGTTGGCGTACTGCTCCAGGTTGAACTCGCCGAACTCCGCGCCCACCGAGGTGACCGCCGCCAGGTCGACGTTGCCGACCTGCGGGTCGGGCTTGCCGTCGGCGGTGCGCTGCGGGCCGAAGACGCCGACCGGCTTGACGCCGAAGTCCCACAGCGCCGCGGCGGCGTGCACCTGGGCGACGATGCGCTTCGGGCGCTCGGGCAGCGAGATCTTGGTGCCGCGGTCGTCGGTGAACTCCCACGGGCCCTCGGCCGCGGGGGCGTTGGACGCCGAGCCCGCCCCGTCGCCGGTGGCCGGGGTGGTCCCCCGCCGCACGCGGCGAGCGAGCCCGCGAGCGCGGTCGCGGCGATGAGGGCGCCCGCGGCGCGCGCGGCCCTGCGGAGGCGGGTGGGGGTCATGGTGGTCCCTTCGACGCTGATGCCGGAAAGCGTCGGTTAGCTTAGCCTAACCTTGGCGGTTGCCAAGGGGCTCTTCCGTGCCGCCGATCACACCGTCGGGGTCCGAAGTGGACGACACGCCGAGCGTCGCGGCGCGCAGCCCGGGCGCGGCGGCGGCCAGGCCCGCGACGCTGATCACGCACAGCGCCCCCGCGCCGATGATGGCCAGGCCCGGCCCGACGAAGCCCGCGGCGATGCCGGAGGTGGTGCTGCCCAGCGAGTAGCCGGTGCTCGACTGCGCCAGCCACAGGCTGGTGACCCGGCCCTGGAGCCGGTCGGGCGTGTGGTGCTGGAGCAGCGCGCGGCGCAGGATCTCCGAGATCGAGTCGACCGCGCCCACCGCGGCCAGGAACAGCAGGGCGACGGCCAGGTTCGGGCTCAGGCCGAACCCGATGTAGGCCACCCCCAGGGCCAGGACCGCGGCGATCAGCGCGGCGCCCGGTTTGCGCACGTGCCCGGTCCAGCCGGAGGTGATCGAGGCGATCAGCGCGCCGACGGCGGGGGCGGCGGCGAGCGCGCCGACCATCTCCGGTCCACCGTGGAACCGCTCATCGACCATTTGGGGGAACAGGGTCTGCGGCAGGCCGAACCCGGTGGCGAACAGATCGATCAGCAGCACGCCCGCGATCACCTGGTTGCCGCGGACGAAGCGCAGCGCCTCGCCGATCGACGCGAGCGCGCCCGCCTTCTCGGCGTCCTCCGGCTCGTCGTCGTCCGGGACGGGCGGCAGCGCGGGCAGGCGGGTCAGCAGCAGCGTGCTGACGACGATCGCCGCCGTCGCCCCGCCGTACGCGCCGGACAGGTCGAACGCGGCGAGGGCGACACCGCCGAGCGCCGGGCCCGCGATGGCCCCGAGCTGCGTGGTCACCGAGATCAGGCCGCTGCCCGCGACCAGCTGGTCGCGTTCGACGAGGGCGGGGTGACCGCGGTCAGCGCGGTCTCGCCGACGCCTTCCAGCATCCCGCCGATGATCACCACGAGGTAGATCACGGTGAGCTGGGCGTCGGACGGGATGGCCGCGTTGGCCGTGAACACCGCGAACGACACGGCGACGCCGACGCTGCTGGACAGGATCAGCCCGCGCCGGTCCATCCGGTCGGCGAGCACGCCGCCGACGGCGAACCCGGCGATCAGCGCGACGCCGAGGGCGAGGCTGACCAGTCCGACCTGGAGCGAGGAGTCGGTCAGCCGGTAGACCTGCACCGGCACGGCGACGGCGATGAAACCGGCGCTCAGCAGCACGATCGTGCGGCATACCAGCAGCAGCCGGAAACTCCGGCTGGTCCGAGCGGGCGACACGTCGACGACGATCTGGCCCAGGCGCATCCGCGACCCTCTCTGCGGCGTGATCCTGCTCAACACGGTGAGGGTAGCCTCACCTAACCAGCATCGCCTAGTGTCTGACCCCGGTCAGGTAAGACATACCTAAGTTCGCGGTCCGGGGTCAACAGGGGAGGCGTGGGTCACGTGTCTGGCGCACAGTCGGCGGGAACGACCGGCTCGGATCGGCTCGCGTTGCTGCGCAGGCGGTTGGCCGCGCGCGGCCTCGCCGCGGCGGACCAGGCGATCACCCCGCGCGACCCGGGTGCGCCGGTGCCGCTGACCGCCGCCCAGCGCCGGATGTGGTTCCTCCAGCGGTTCCAGCCGCACAGCGCCGCCAACAACATCTGCGTCGGCATCCGCCTGACCGGCGACCTCGACGCGACCCGCCTGCACCGCGCGCTGCGCGACACCGTCGCCCGCCACGAGATCCTCCGCACCACCTACGCGACCGGCCCCGACGGCAACCCGGTGCAGGTCGTCCGCGCGGACCGGGACGTGCCGGTCTCCCTGATGGACTTCAGCCGCTTCCCGGAGCGCGAGCGCGAGGCCATGGTCGACGACCTCGCCCTCGGCGTCGGCGCGCGCGCCTTCGACCTGGCCGCCGACCCGCCGCTGTGGCTGTCGCTGGTCCGCATGGGACCGCGCGAGCACGTGCTGCTGCTCGTCGCGCACCACATCGCGTGGGACGACTCCAGTTGGCTGCCGCTGCTGCGCGAAGTGGCGGACCGCTACTCGGCCGAACGCGAGCCCGCCGCCCTCGAACTGTCCTACGGGGACTACGCCGTCTGGGAGAACTCCGCGGCGACGCGCACGCCGACGCCGTGGACTACTGGCGCGGCAAGCTGACCCCCGCGCCGGAGCCGCTGACCCTGCCGACGGACTTCCCGCGCGTCGCCGTCCGTTCGGAGACCGGCGGCAGGCGCACCCGCGACCTGCCCGCTGACCTCGCCGCCGCGCTGCCCGAGTTCGCCAAGCGGGCCGGGGCGACGCCGTTCATGGTGCTGCTGGCCGCGTTCACCGCCGTGCTGCACCGCTACAGCGGCGCCGACGACATCGCCGTCGGCTCACCGGTCGTCGACCGGGGCAGGCCGGAGCTGGCCGGGCTCGTCGGCAACTTCGGCAACATGGTCGTGCTGCGCACCGACGCGGGCGGCCAGCCGACGTTCCGGGAGCTGCTGGCCCGCGTGCGGACCACCTGCACCGAGGCGTACTCGCACCAGGGGCTCCCGTTCGACCTGCTCGTCGAGCGGCTCCAGCCCGCCCGCACGCCGGGCCGCTCGGTCTACTTCGACGTCATGTTCTCCTCCCGCTCGCCGGTGCTGCGCGGGTTCGAGCTGCCCGGCGTCGAGGCCGCCGACCGCCCGGTGTTCAACGGCACCGCCCAGTTCGACCTCGCCGTCGCCGCCGTGCTCGACGGCGCGTCCGCCGCGCTGGAGGCGACCTACCGCACCGAGCTGTTCCACGAATCCACTGTGGACCGCCTGCTGGGCGCGGTGGAGACGCTGCTGCGCGGCGCGCTCGCCGATCCCGACCGGCCGCTGTGGGCGCTGCCCCTGCTCACCGACGACGAGGTCCGCGCGCAGCGCACCTCCGGCCCCGAGGCCGAGACCCCGGCGGTCACCGTCGCCGACCTGATCGCCGAGCAGGCCCGCCGCACCCCCGACGCCCCGGCCGTGCGGTGCGGGGACGACGAGCTGACCTACGCCGAGCTGGACGCGCGCGCCAACTGCCTCGCGCACCGGCTCATTGAGCGCGGCGCCCGCCCCGAGCGGCACGTCGCCGTCGCCCTGCCCCGCTCCACCGACCTCGTCGTGGCTCTCCTGGCCGTGCTCAAGTCCGGTGCCGCGTACCTGCCGGTCGACCCGGGCTTCCCGAGGCACCGCATCGACGCGATGCTCGACGACGCGCGCCCGGCGATCGTGCTGGACGACGTCGCCGCCGTGCGCGACACCGCGGCGTGGCCCGCGCACGCCCCCGAGGTCGCGGTCCGGCCGCAGAACCCGGCGTACACGATCTACACCTCCGGGTCGACCGGCAAGCCCAAGGGCGTCGTCATCCCGCACGGCGCGCTGACGAACTTCCTGCTCGACATGGCCGAGCGGTTCCCCATGGGCGCGGGCGACCGGATGCTCGCGGTGACGACGGTGTCGTTCGACATCGCCGCGCTGGAGCTGTACGTCCCCCTGATGAGCGGGGCCGCGGTGGAGATCGCGCCGCGCGACGTCGTGGTCGACCCGCGCGCGCTCGGCGCGCTGATCACCGGCAGCGGCGCGACGATCATGCAGGCCACCCCGTCACTCTGGCAGGCGCTGGTCGACGCGGGCCGGTGCCCGCTGCGCGGCCTGCGCGTGCTCGTCGGCGGCGAGGCGCTGCCCGCGGACCTCGCCGCCCGCATGGCCGGGGTCGCCGCCGAGGTGGTCAACCTCTACGGCCCCACCGAGACCACGATCTGGTCCACCGCGGCCCGCATCGGCGACCGCGAGGGCACCCCGGTCATCGGCCTGCCCATCCGCAACACGCGCGCGCTCGTGCTCGACCGGTTCCTGCGGCCGGTCCCGGTCGGCGTCGCGGGCGACCTGTACCTGGCGGGGGAGGGCGTGGCCCGCGGCTACCACGGCAGGCCGGAGCTGACCGCCGAGCGGTTCGTCGCCGACCCGCACGGCCCGCGGGCAGCAGGCTCTACCGCACCGGCGACCTCGCCCGCTGGACCGCCGACGGCCACCTCGAGTACCTGGGCCGCACCGACCACCAGGTCAAGGTCCGCGGCTTCCGCATCGAGCCCGGCGAGATCGAGGCCGTGCTGACCCAGCACCCGGGCGTGCGCCGCGCCGCCGTCCTGGTCCGCGAGGACCGCGCGGGCGACCGCAGGCTCGTCGGGTACGTCGTCGGCGACGCCGCGCCGGAGGAGCTGCGCGCGCACGTGGCCGACCGGCTGCCCGAGTACATGACCCCGTCGGCGGTCGTGGTGCTCGACGAGTTCCCCAGCACCCCCAACGGCAAGCTCGACCGGGCCGCGCTGCCCGCGCCCGACCCGGTCGCCCCGGCGACCGGCCGCGCGCCGCGCACCGCCCGCGAGGACGTGCTGTGCGGGCTGGTCGCCGAGGTGCTGGGCGTGCCGTCGGTCGGGGTGGACGACGACTTCTTCGCCCTCGGCGGCCACTCCCTGCTGGTGGCCAAGCTCGCCGCCCGGGTGGAGGCGGTGCTGGGCCTGCCGCTGGCGATCAAGCAGGTGTTCGACCACCCGACCGTCGCCGCGCTCGCCGAGCGCCTGGGCGACGCCGCGCCGCGCCGCAAGCCGCTGACCGCCGGGCCGCGGCCCGGGCGGGTGCCGCTGTCGCACGCACAGCGGCGGCTGTGGTTCCTCCAGCAGTGGGACGGCCCCGCCGCGACCTACAACCTCCCGGTGAAGTTGCGCCTGCGCGGCCCGCTCGACCGCGCCGCGCTGGCCGCGGCGCTCGACGACGTCGTCGCCCGACACGAGAGCCTCCGCACGCTGCTGTCCGATGTGGACGGCGAGCCGGTGCAGGTCGTGCTACCCGAGGCGTCGGTGCCGCTGGAGTTCACCGAGAGCGCCCCGGACCGGGTCGACGCCGACGTCGCCGCCGCGGTCCGGCACCGGTTCGACCTCGCCGCGGAGCTGCCGATCCGCGCGCACCTGTTCGCGGCGGGACCCGACGAGCACGTGCTGCTGCTGCTCGCGCACCACGTCGCGGGCGACGAGTGGTCGGTCGACCCGCTCACCCGCGACCTCGCCACCGCCTACGCCGCCCGCCGTGCCGGTACCGCTCCACAGTGGACCACCCACCCCGCCCAGTACGCGGACTACGCGCTGTGGCACCGGGACCTGCTCGGCGCCGCCGACGACCCGGAGAGCCTGGTCGCCCGCCAGACCGCCTACTGGACCGACGCCCTGGCCGGGCTGCCGCAGCAGCTCCCGCTGCCCACCGACCGGCCCCGCCCGCCGATCGCGGGCCAGGACGGCGGCTTCACCCGGTTCGCCATCCCCGCCGACCTGCACCAGCGCATGCGCGCGCTGGCGACGGCGACCGGCACCACCCAATTCATGATCGTGCAGGCGGCCCTCGCCGCGCTGCTCACCCGCCTCGGCGCGGGCACCGACATCCCCATCGGCACGCCGATCGCCGCCCGCCCCGACGAGGCCCTGCGCGATTCCGTGGGGTTCTTCGTCAACACGCTGGTGCTGCGCACCGACACCTCCGGCAACCCGACGTTCGCGGAGCTGCTGCGCCGGGTCCGGTCCGCCGACCTGGCCGCGTTCGACCACGCCGACGTGCCCTTCGAGCACCTGGTCGACGCGCTCAACCCGGTCCGCTCGACCGCGGCGCACCCGCTGTTCCAGGTCGCCCTCGGCTACCAGCGCAGGCCCGCGGCCGGACCCGCGCTGCCCGGGCTCGACACGGCCGTGGAGCTGGTGACCACCGGCACCGCCAAGTTCGACCTCACCGTCGTGGTGACCGAGACCGACGGCGAGGACGGCCTCGCCTGCGGCATCGAGTACCGCGCCGACCTGTTCGACGAGCCGAGCGCGGTGGTGCTCGGCGAGCGGCTGGTCCGGCTGCTCGACGCCGTCGCCACCGACCCCGACCGCCGCGTCGGCTCGGTCGACGTGCTCGCCCCCGCCGAGCGGGACCGCATCCTCCGCGGGTGGGGCGACGGCGGCGCCGTCGACGGCCTCGCCACGCTGCCGGCGCTGTTCGCCGAGCAGGTCCGCGCCCGCCCCGGCGCGGTCGCCGTCGAGTTCGAGGACGACGCCCTCACCTACGCCGAGCTGGACGCCGCCGCGAACCGGCTCGCCCGGGTGCTGCTGGCCCGCGGCGCCGGGCCGGAGCGGGTCGTCGCGGTCGCGCTGCCCCGCTCGCTCGACCTGGTCGTGGCGCTGCTCGCGGTGTCCAAGTCCGGCTCCGCCTACCTCGCGCTCGACCCCGACTACCCGGCCGACCGGCTCGCGTACATGGTCGAGGACGCCCGCCCGGTGTGCGCCGTCGGCGACGTCCCGGGCGTGGACTCCGTGCGCGTGGACGACCCCGCTGTCGCCGCGCCGACCCCGCCGCCATCACCGACGCCGAGCGGCCCGCGCCGCTGGGCGTGCACAACGCCGCGTACGTCATCTACACCTCCGGGTCGACGGGCAGGCCCAAGGGCGTCGTCGTCCCGCACGAGGGGGTCGCGAAGCTCGTCGCGACGCAGCGGCGGCGGCTCGGGTTCGGCCCGGAGCACGCCGTCACGATGTTCTCCTCGCCCAGCTTCGACCTGGCGTTCTGGGAGCTGGTCGTCGGGCTGCTCTCCGGCGGCAGGCTGGTCGTGTTCCCGGCCGAGCGCCGCGTGCCCGGCCCCGCGCTGGCCGAGTACCTGCGCGCGCACGCCGTGACGCACACGTTCCTGCCGCCGTCGGTGCTGTCGGTGCTGCCGCAGGACGTCGAGCTGCCCACCGGCATCCATCTGCTCGTCGGCACCGAGGCCGTGTCCGCCGAGCTGGTCCGCCGGTTCGGGCCGGGCAGGCGCATGGTCAACTGCTACGGCCCGACCGAGACCACCGTCAACGCCACCCTCGGTGAGTGCGACCCGGTCGCGCTGGCCTCGGCCGCGTCGGTGCCGATCGGCGGCGCCGACCCCGGCATGACCGCGTACGTCCTCGACGCCGCGATGCAGCCGGTGCCCGCGGGCGTGGTCGGCGAGCTGTACCTGGGCGGCATGGGCGTCGCCCGCGGCTACCACAACCAGGGCCCGCTGACCGCGACCCGGTTCCTCGCCGACCCGTTCGGCGCGCCCGGGTCGCGCATGTACCGCACCGGCGACCTGGCGCGGTGGACCCCGGACGGCCGCATCGACTTCCTCGGCCGCGCCGACGACCAGGTCAAGATCCGCGGCTTCCGCATCGAGCCGGGCGAGATCTCCGCCGTGCTCGTCGGGCACCCCGCCGTCGACGCGGCCGTGGTCGTCGCCCGCGAGGACCGCCCCGGCGACAAGCGCCTGGTCGCCTACGTCTGCGGCGCCGCGCCCGACGAGGCCGTGCTCCGCCGCCACGTCGGCGCGGTGCTGCCCGACTACATGGTCCCGGCCGCGTTCGTCGTGCTCGACGCGCTGCCGACCCTGCCCAACGGCAAGATCGACAAGTCCGCGCTGCCCGCCCCCGACTACGCCGCCCGCCCCGCGGGCCGCGCGCCGCGCACCCCGCGCGAGCAGGTGCTGTGCGCGCTGTTCGCCGAGGTGCTGGGCGTGCCGTCGATCGGCGTGGACGACGACTTCTTCGCCCTCGGCGGCCACTCGCTGCTGGCCGCCAAGCTCGGCGCCCGCGTCCGCGGAGCCCTCGGCGTGGAGCTGTCGCTGCGCGCGCTCTTCGAGTCGCCCACCCCGGCCGGGCTGGCCGAGGCGCTCACCGACACTCCCGCGCGACCGCGGCTCGTGCGCGCGGGGAGCGCGCTGGAGCTGTCGTTCGCCCAGCGCAGGCAGTGGTTCCTGCACCAGCTCGACGGCCCGAGCCCGACCTACACCATCGCCGCCGCGTTCCGGCTCTCCGGTCCGCTCGACGCCGACGCGCTGCGCGCCGCGCTCGCCGACCTCACCCAGCGGCACGCCGTGCTGCGCACCCTGTTCCGCGAGACCGCGGGCAAGCCGGAGGCGGTCGTCCTCGACCCCGCCGCCGCCAAGCCCCGCCTCGGCGCCGCCACCGCGACCGAGTCCACCTTGGACTCCGTGCTGACCGGCCTGGCGCGCGAGCCGTTCGACATCGCCGCGGAGATCCCGGTCCGCGCGCACCTGGTCGACCTCGGCGGCGACGACCGCGTCCTGCTGCTCCTGCTGCACCACATCGCGGGCGACGGCGCGTCCATCGAGGTGCTCAGCCGCGACCTGTCCACCGCCTACACCGCCCGCGCCGCCGGGGCCAGTCCTGAGTGGACCGAACTTCCGGTGTCGTACTCGGACTACGCCGCGTGGCAGCGCGACCTGCTCGGCGACCCCGACGACCCGGACAGCGTGCACGCCCGGCAGGCCGCGTTCTGGTCGACCGCCCTCGCGGGCGCGCCCGCCGAGCTGACCCTGCCCGCCGACCGGCCGCGTCCCGCGCGGGCGAGCAACACCGGCGGGGTCGTCGCGTTCACCGTCGACGCCGACACCGCGCGGGCCGTGCGCGAGCTGGCCCGGGGAGCGCCGCGACGCCGTTCATGGTGTTCCACGCCGCCCTCGCCGCCCTGCTCACCCGGCTCGGCGCGGGCACCGACCTCCCCGTCGGCACGCCCGTCGCGGGCCGCTCCGACGCCGCGCTCGCCGACCTCGTCGGGTTCTTCGTCAACACGCTCGTGCTGCGCGCCGACACCGCGGGCGACCCGAGCTTCCGCGCGCTGCTCGACCGGGTGCGCGCCGCGGACCTCGCCGCGTTCGACCACGCCGACCTGCCGTTCGAGCGGCTCGTCGAGCTGCTGAGCCCCGAGCGGTCGCAGGCCAGGCACCCGCTGTTCCAGGTCATGCTGGTGCACAACGACGCCGCGTCCGCCCGCCCCGCGCTGCCCGGCGTCACCGCCACCCCGATCCCGGTGGACACGGGCGTGGCGAAGATGGACCTGACCGTCACCCTCGTCGAGCGGCTGGGCGACGACGAGCGGGTCCAGGGCTTCCTGGAGTTCAGCGCCGACCTGTTCGACCGCGCCACCGCGCAGGGCATCGCCGACCGCTACGCCCGGCTCCTCGCCGCGCTGGTCGGCGACCCCGACGCCCCGATCGGCGCCGCCGACGTGCTCACCGCGGCCGAGCGGCACGCCGTGCTCGACGGGTGGAACGACACCGCCGTCGACATCCCCGCGACCACGCTGCCCGCCCTGTTCGCCGCGCAGGTGGAGCGCACCCCGCACGCGACCGCGGTCGTGTTCGAGGGCAGGCGGGTCACCTACGCCGACCTCGACGCCGCCGCCAACCGGCTCGCGCACCGGCTCGTCGAGCGCGGAGCGGGCCGCGACACCGTCGTCGCGGTGCGGCTCGCCCGCTCGGTGGAGCTGGTCGTCGCGCTGTACGCCGTGCACAAGGCGGGCGCGGCGTACCTGCCGGTCGACCCGGACTACCCGGCGGACCGGATCGCGTTCATGCTCGACGACGCCCGGCCCGCGTTCGTCGTCGACGCCGACGCGTTCGCCGACCTCGACACCCTCCCCGACACCCCGCCCGCGGTCGCCGCCCGGCCGGACGACGCCGCGTACGTCATCTACACCTCCGGCTCCACCGGCCGCCCCAAGGGCGTCGTCGTCACGCACCGGGCGATCGTCAACCGGCTGCTGTGGATGCAGGACGCCTACCGGCTCACCGACGCCGACCGGGTGCTGCAGAAGACCCCGTCGAGCTTCGACGTGTCGGTGTGGGAGTTCTTCTGGCCGCTGCTGACCGGCGCCGCGCTGGTCGTCGCCGCGCCCGAGGGCCACAAGGACCCCGAGTACCTGGCCCGGCTGATCCGCGCCGAGGGCGTCACGACCGTCCACTTCGTCCCGTCGATGCTGCGCGCGTTCCTCGCCGAGCCGACCGCGGCCGACTGCGACGGGCTGCGCCTGGTGGTGTGCAGCGGCGAGGCCCTGCCCGCCGACCTGGCCGCCCGCTGCCGCGCGGTGCTCCCGCACGCCGGGCTGCACAACCTGTACGGCCCGACGGAGGCCGCGGTCGACGTCACCGCGCACGCCGTCGACGCGCCCGCCGACACCGTCCCGATCGGCCGCCCGATCTGGAACACCGGCCTGCGCGTGCTCGACGCCGCGCTGCGCCCGGTCCCGCCGGGCGTCGCGGGCGAGCTGTACCTGACCGGCGTCCAGCTGGCGCGCGGCTACCTGCGGAGGCCGGGGCTGACCGCGGAGCGGTTCGTCGCCGACCCGTACGGGCCGCCCGGGTCGCGCATGTACCGCACCGGCGACCTCGCCCGCTGGACCCGCGACGGCGTCGTGGAGTACCTGGGCCGGGTCGACCACCAGGTCAAGCTGCGCGGCTTCCGGATCGAGCTGGGCGAGGTCGAGCAGGTGCTGCGCGACCACCCGGGCGTCGAGCAGGCGGCCGTCGTGGTGCGCGACGACCGGCTCGTCGGGTACGTGGTCGGCGACGCCGACGGCGTCCGCGAGCACGCTGCCCGGCTGCTGCCCGAGCACATGGTGCCCGCCGCGCTCGTCGTGCTCGACGCGCTGCCGCTGAGCCTGAGCGGCAAGCTCGACCGCGCCGCCCTGCCCGCGCCCGACTTCGCCGCGCGGGTCGGCGACGACGAGGCGAGCACGCCGCGCGAGCAGGTGCTGTGCGAGCTGTTCGCCGGGCTGCTCGGCCTGGAGCGGGTCGGCGCGCACGACGGGTTCTTCGCGCTGGGCGGCGACAGCATCCTGTCGATCGAGCTGGTCAGCCGGGCGCGCGCCGCCGGGCTGGCGATCAGCCCGCGCGACGTGTTCGCCCACCAGACCCCGGCCGCGCTCGCCGCGGCGGCGTCGGTGGTGGAGGACGACCGCGACCGCGAACCCGAGGGCCACGGCGTCGGCCGCGTCCCGATGACCCCGGTGATGGGCTGGCTGCGCGAGCGGGGCGGCCCCATCGACCGGTTCAGCCAGTCCGTGCTGGTCCGGCTGCCCGCCGATGCCACCGCGGAGCGCATCGAGAGCGCCCTGCAGGCCGTCCTCGACCGCCACGACCTCCTGCGGGCGCGTCTGGACACTTCGGACTGGTCGCTCGACGTCGCCGCACCGGGCTCGGTCCGCGTGGAGCTGACCCGCGCCGACGACGCCTACGCCGCGGCCGAGGCGGCGCAGGCGGACCTGCGCCCGATCGAGGGCCGGATGCTGCGCGCGGTGTGGCTCGCCCCGGACCGGCTGCTGCTGGTCGTGCACCACCTCGTGGTGGACGGCGTGTCGTGGCGCGTCCTGCTCGGCGACCTCGCCGCCGCGTGGGCGGGCGCCGACCTCGCCCCGGTCGGCACGTCCGCGCGCCGCTGGGCCGAGCTGGCCCACGCGGCCGCGGGCGGACCCGACGACCTGGCCGCCCTGGCGGGCTGGGTCGCCGTGCTCGACGGCCCGGCCCCGACCCTCACCGACCGCCCGCTCGACGCGGCCGACACGGAGGTGACCGTCGAACGGCTGACCGTGACCTTGCCGGCGTCGGACACGGAACCGCTGCTCACCACGCTGCCCGAGCTTTTCCACACCGGCGTCACCGAGGTGCTGCTGACGGGTCTGGGGATCGCCCTGGCCGGGTGGCTGCGCGACCGCGGCGCCGACCCGCGCGGCGGCGTCCTGGTCGACGTCGAGGGGCACGGCCGCGACCACGACCGCGCCGACCTCAGCCGCACCGTCGGCTGGTTCACCTCGGTCGCCCCCGCGCGCCTCGCCGTCGACGGCATCGACCTCGCCGACGCGCTGGCGGGCGGCCCGGCCGCGGGCGATGCCCTCAAGCGGGTCAAGCAGGACCTCGCGACCCGGCCCGCCGACGCCACCGGCTTCGGCAGGCTCCGCTACCTGACCGCCGACGCGGGCGCGCGGCTCGCCGCGCTGCCCCGGCCCGGCGTGCTGTTCAACTACAACGGCAGGCTGCCCGCCGACACCGCGGGCGACTGGTCGGTCGACCTGACCCCGCTGCCCGCGGGCGTCGACCCGGCCGCGCCGGTCGCCTACCCGCTCGACGTCACCGCCGTGACGCTCGACGGGCCCACCGGCCCGAGCCTGCGCGCGACCTGGTCCTGGCCCGGTGGCGCGCTGGGCGCTGCGGAGGCGGCCCGGCTGGCCGACGCCTGGTTCGCCGCCCTGCGCGGCCTGGCCGCGCACGCGGCCGACCCTGCCGCGGGCGGTCACACGCCCGCCGACCTGACCCTGGTCTCGCTGAGCCAGGACGAGATCGACGAGTTCGAGGCGGACTTCCTGTGAGCACCAAGAGCTCCGGCCTGGCCGACATCCTGCCGCTGACCCCGCTGCAGGAGGGCTTCCTCGTCGAAGCCCAGCTCGCGGGCGACGGGCAGGACGTCTACGTCGTCCAGACCGTCCTGACCCTGGACGGCCCGCTCGACGCCGAGCGGCTGCGCGCGGCCGCGTCCGCGCTGCTGCGCCGCCACCCCAACCTGGGCGCGGCGTTCCGGCAGCGGGCCAACGGCCAGCCGGTCGCGCTCATCCCGAAGTCCGCCGAGCCCGGCTGGCGGACGGTGACCGGCGCGTCCGAGGAGGACAGCGCGCGGGTCGCCGCCGAGGAGGCCGCCCGGCCGTTCGACCTGACCCGGCCGCCGCTGATCCGCTTCGCCCTGATCGGGCTGGGGAGACCCGGCACCGGCTGGTGATCACCAACCACCACGTGCTGCTCGACGGCTGGTCGATGCCGCTGCTGGTCGCCGACCTGTTCGCCCTCTACCGCGACCCGGCGAGCCTCAAGCCCGTCACGCCGTACCGCGACTACCTCGCCTGGCTCGCCGGGCGGGACCGGGCCGCCGCCGAGGCCGCGTGGCGGCGCGCGCTCGCCGGGGTGGACGAGCCGACCCGGCTCGCCGAGGGCGCCCCGTCGTCGGCCATCGCGCCCCGCACGGTCACCGCGAACTCGACGAGGCGGGCACCGCCGCGCTGACCGCGTTCGCCCGCTCCGCCGGGCTGACCCTGAACACCGTCGTCGCAGGCGCGTGGGGGCTGGTGCTGCGCGTGCTCACCGGCCGCGACGACGTCGTGTTCGGCACGACCGTGTCCGGCAGGCCCGCCGACCTGCCCGGGGCGGCGTCGATGATCGGGCTGTTCATCAACACCGTCCCCGTGCGCGTGCGCACCCGGCCGGACGAGACCTTCGCCGCGCTGCTCACCCGCCTCCAGGGCGAGCAGGCCGACCTGCTCGACCACCAGCACCTCGGCCTGTCCGCCATCCAGAAGGCGGTCGGCGCGGGCGAGCTGTTCGACACCCTCGCGGTGTTCGAGAACTACCCGTTCGACGCCGAAGGCGTCACCGAGGCCGCGCCCGGCCTGCGCATGACCGACGTGACCGGCGGCGACGCCACGCACTACCCGCTCACCCTGACCGTGCTGCCCGGCGCCCGCCTCCGCTTCGACGTCGGGCACCGGCCGGACGTCGTCGACACCGCCGCGGCCACCGCCATCGCCGACCGGCTGACCGCGCTGCTCACCGCCGTCGCCGCCGACCCCGGCGCGCCCGTCGCCCGCCTCGACCTGCTCGCCGACGCCGAACGCGCCCGCGTCCTGGTCGACTGGAACGACACCGCCACCGACGCCCCGACCGCGCTGGTCCCGCACGTGTTCGCCGCGCAGGCCGCCCGCACCCCCGACGCGACCGCCCTGGTCGCGGGGAGACCCGGCTGACCTTCGCCGAGCTGGACCGCCGCGCCAACCGCCTCGCCCACCGGCTCGTCGCCGCGGGCGCCGGGCCCGAGCGCGTCGTCGCGATCCGGCTCCCGCGCACCGCCGACCTCGTCGTCGCCGTGCTCGCCGTCCTCAAGTCCGGCGCCGCCTACCTGCCGATCGACCCCGACCTGCCCGCCGACCGCGCCGCCGCGCTGGTCGCCGACGCCGACCCGGTCCTCGTCCTCGACGACGCGTCCGCCGACGGCCCGGACACCGCGCCCGAGGTCGCCCTGCACGAGCGCCACCCCGCGTACCTGCTCTACACCTCCGGGTCGACCGGCACCCCCAAGGGCGTCGTCGTCGAGCACCGGTCCCTGGCCAACCTGCACGCCAACCACGCCGCGACCGTCCTGGCGGGGAGCGGATGCGGGTCGCGCTGACCGCCGCCCTCTCCTTCGACACCTCGTGGGAAGGGCTGCTCGCCCTCGTCACCGGCCACGAGCTGCACCTCATCGACGACGACACCCGCCGCGACCCCGACGCCCTGGTCGACTACGTCGCCCGCGAACGCGTCGACCTGCTCGACCTGACCCCGTCGTTCGCGCAGGAGGCCGTCGCCGCCGGGCTGCTCGCCGACCCCCGGCACCGGCCCCGCGTGCTCATGCTCGGCGGCGAGGCCGCGAGCCGTCCCCTGTGGACGGACCTGCGCGCCGCCCGCGACACCGAGGGCCACAACTACTACGGGCCCACCGAGTGCACCGTCGACACCCTCGGCTGCCGCGTCGACAGCGCCGACGTCCCCGTCATCGGGAAGCCCTGGCCAACACGCGGGCGTACGTGCTCGACACCTGGCTGCGGCCCACGCCGATCGGCGTCACCGGCGAGCTGTACCTCGCCGGGCTCCCGCTGGCGCGCGGATACCACGGCCTGCCCGGCCTGACCGCGGAGCGGTTCGTCGCCAACCCGTTCGGGCCCGAGGGCAGCACGCTCTACCGGACCGGCGACCTCGCCCGCTGGCGCCCCGACGGGACCGTCGAGTACGTCGGCCGCGTCGACCAGCAGGTGAAGATCCGCGGCTACCGGATCGAACCGGGTGAGGTCGAGGCCGCCCTGGCGAGCCACCGGGACGTCACCGCCGCCGCGGTCGTCGCGCGCGCCCGCTCCGGCGGACCCGCCCGCCTCGTCGCCTACGTGACCCCCGCCGACGTCGACACCGCGGTGGTCCGCGCGCACGCGGCCGAGCGGCTGCCCGACTACATGGTCCCGTCGGCCGTCGTCGCGCTGGACACCTTTCCGCTGACCCGCAACGGCAAGCTCGACACCGCCGCGCTGCCCGAGCCGGTCGCCGCGGCGGGCGGCGACGAGCCGGCGACCGACGCCGAGCGCGTCCTGCGCGACATCGTCGCCGAGGTGCTCGGCGCCCCGGTCGGCGTGACCGACGACTTCTTCGCCCTCGGCGGCGACAGCATCCTGTCCATCCAGGCCGTCAGCCGCGCCCGCGCCGCCGGCCTGCTCCTGCGCCCCCGCGACGTGTTCGCCCTGCGCACCGTCCGCGCCCTCGCCGCCGCCGCGCGCCCGCGGACTCCGCGATCCCCGCCGAGGCCCCCGAGGACGCCCTCGGCGTCGTCCCGCTCACCCCGATCATGCGGGCGCTGCTCGACGTGCCCGGCCCGATCGACCACGTCCACCAGTCGGTCGTGCTGCCCGTCCCCGCCGACACCACGCTCGCCGGGATCACCGACCGCGTCGCCCGGCTGCTGCGCAAGCACGACCTGCTGCGCGCCCGGCTCGTCCGCGACGTCGTCGGCCAGTGGGTGCTGGAGGTCCCCGGCAAGGACGCCGCGCGGCCGATCGTGTCGCGTGTGGACACCGAGACCGGTCTCGACGCCCAGGCCGAGGCCGCGCGACTCGCCCCCGCCGACGGGGTCATGCTGCGCGCGGTCTGGCTCGACCGCGGCCCGAAGACCGAGGGCGCGCTGCTGCTCGTCGCCCACCACCTCGTGGTCGACGCCGTGTCGTGGCGCGTCATCGCCGAGGACCTCACCGGCGACGGCGCCCCGACCACGTCGTTCCGCCGGTGGGCGCGCCTGCTCGCCGCCCGCGCCGAGGCCCCCGACGTCGTCGCCGACCTCGACCACTGGACCGCGCTGCTCCGCACCCCGAACCGGTGCTCGGCGACCGCGCCCTCGGCGCGGGCGACACCCTCGACACCGCGGGCCTGCTCACCCGGTCCCTGCCCGCCGCCGACGTGCTCGCCGCCCACCCCGGCGGCATGACCGAGGCCGTGCTGGCCGCGCTCGCCGCCGCCGTGCGCCGCTGGCGCCGCCACGGCGGCGACGCGCTGCTCGTCGACCTCGAAGGCCACGGCCGCGCCGAGGACTTCGTCGCCGAGCCCGTCGACCTGTCCCGCACGGTCGGCTGGTTCACCGCGCAGCACCCCGTGCGGCTCGACCTCACCGCGCCCGGCGTCCGCCCGGTCCGGGACGCGCTCGCCGCAGCGCCGCACCAGGGCCTCAGCTACGGCCTGCTGCGGCACGTCAACCCGGCCACCGCCGCCGTCCTCGCCGACGCGCCCCGACCCCAGGTCGAGGTCAACTACCTCGGCCGCATGGACGGCGACGGCGACGACCTGCTCGGCGGCTCCACCGGCGGCGACGCCCCGCTCACCCACGCCATCGCCCTCAACGTCGCCGTCGTCGGCGCCCGCCTGGTCGCCCACTGGACCTACGCGGGGGCGTCCTCACCGAGGCCGAGATCGCCGAACTGGCCGACCTGTGGGCCGACGCGGTCACCGCCCTCGCCGCGCCCGAGCTGACCCCGGCCGACCTGCCGCTGGTCGACCTCGACCAGACCCGGCTCGACCAGCTCGCCGCCGCCACCCCCGGCCTGGTCGACGTGCTGCCGACCACGCCCCTGCAGGCCGGTCTGCTGTTCCACGCCTCGGCCGCGGACGGCGACGTCGACATCTACACCGTGCAGGACTTGGTCGACGTCGCCGGGCCGCTGGACGTCGACCGGCTCCACGCCGCCGCGGTCGACCTGGTCGCCGCCCACCCGAACCTGCGCGCCGCCTTCCACCAGGTCGACGGCGCGCTCGTGCAGGCCATCCCGGCCCGCGTCGCCGTCCCGTGGCGGGTGGTCGACCTGACCGGTGCCGCCGACGCCGCCGCCGAGGCGGACCGGCTCGCCGCCGCCGAACGCGACCGCCCCTTCAACCCGGCGTCCCCGCCGCTGCTGCGGTTCCTCCTGCTGCGCCTCGACGCAGGCACGCACCGGATCGTCTTCACCTGCCACCACGTCCTCCTCGACGGCTGGTCCACCCAGCTCCTCGCGCAGGACCTGTTCGCCCGTTACCGCGGCGAGTCCCCCGACCCCGTCCCGTTCCGCGACTACCTGCGCTGGCTCACCGACCAGGACGCCAGCGCCGCCCGCGACGCCTGGCGGGTCGCCCTCGCCGGGCTGGAGCAGCCCACCCGCCTGGTCGCGCGCACCGTGCGCGGCGGCTCCGCCGAGCGCGCCCGCGTGCTCACCGAGCTGTCCGAAGAGGACACCGCACGGCTCGCCGCCGCCGCCCGCGCGGCCGGGGTCACGCAGAACACGCTCGTGCAGACCGCGTGGGGCCTGGTCCTGTCGGCCCTCACCGGGCGCGCGGACGTCGTGTTCGGCCAGACCGTGTCCGGCAGGCCCGCCGACCTGCCCGGCGCGGAGTCGGTCATCGGCCTGCTCATCAACACCGTCCCCGTGCGGATCACGCCGCACCCGGGGAGACCGCGGGCACGCTGCTGGCCCGCGTCGCCGACGAGCAGTCCCGGCTCATCGAGCACCACCACCTCGGCCTCGCCGACATCCAGCGCACCGCGGGCGTCGGCCAGCTCTTCGACTCCCTCGTGGTGTTCGAGAACTTCCCCGTGGACGAGCGCACCCGCGTCGAGCCCGCGCCCGGGCTGCGGGTCGTCGCGGCCGACGGCGTCGACGCCACCCACTACCCGCTCACCCTCGCCGTGCTGCCCGGCCGCCGCGTCACGCTCCAGCTCGAGCACCACCCGGACTGCTACACCGCCGAGCAGGCGCGCGTGGTCCTCGACCGGCTGGTCCGCGTCCTCGACCAGCTCACCGACCCCGCCGTCCGCGTCGCCGACGTCGACGCGCTCAGCGACGACGAACGCGACCTCGTGCTGCGCGCGTGGAACGACCGCGCCCTGCCGGTCCGGGCCACCACCCTCGTCGGGCTGCTCGCCGACGCGGTCGCCCGCGACCCGCACGGCGTCGCCGTGGTCGACAGCAGGCGCACGCTCACCTTCGCCCAGCTCGACGCCGCCGCCAACCGGCTCGCGCACGCCCTCGTCGAGCGCGGCGTCGGCCCGGAGAAGCTGGTCGCGCTGCTGCTGCCGCGCACCGCCGACTTCATCGTCGCGCTGTACGCGGTGCTCAAGGCCGGGGGCGCGTACCTGCCGATCGACCCCGAGTACCCGCCCGCCCGGGTCGCCGCGATGCTCGCCGACGCCACCCCGCTCGTCACGATCACCACCCTCGCCGGGGCCGCCGCGCCGGGCGGGGCGCTGTTCGTCGAGGACGACCCGGGCGCGGGCAGGCCGGACACCCCGCCGGAGGTCGCGGTGTCCCCGGCGCACCCGGCGTACGTGATCTACACGTCCGGGTCGACCGGCGTGCCGAAGGGCGTGGTGGTGACCCACGCCAGCGCCGTGAACCTGTTCCACAGCCACCGCGAGACCCTGTACCGGCCGACGGTGGCCGCCGCGGCGGGCGCACCCTGCGCGTCGGCCACACCTGGTCGTTCGCGTTCGACGCGTCCTGGCAGCCGCAGCTGTGGATGCTCGACGGGCACGCGCTGCACATCATCACCGAGACCACGCTGCGCGACCCCGAGCTGCTCGTCGGCTACGTCCGGGAGCACGCGCTGGACTTCATCGAGGTCAGCCCGTCGCTGGCGGTGGCGCTGGCCGACGCGGGCCTGGTCGACGGCGCGGACTGCCCGCTGCTCGCCCTCGGCGTCGGCGGCGAGGCCGTGCCCGCCGCGTTCTGGCGCACGCTCGGCGCGCTGCGCGGCACCGACTGCTACAACCTCTACGGCCCCACCGAGACCACAGTGGACGCCCTGGCCGCGCGGGTCGCGGACAGCGACACCCCGCTGGTGGGCGTGCCGACCGCCAACACCGCCGCCTACGTGCTCGACGCCCGCCTGCGCCCGGTGCCGCCCGGCGCGCCCGGCGAGCTGTACCTGGGCGGCGCGGGCCTGGCCCGCGGCTACCTGCGGCGGCCCGCCCTGTCCGCGGAGCGGTTCGTCGCCGACCCGTTCGGCCCGCCCGGGGCCCGCATGTACCGCACGGGCGACCTCGTGCGCTGGGTCGACGGCCGGATCGACTTCCTCGGGCGCGTCGACGAGCAGGTCAAGGTCCGCGGGTTCCGGATCGAGCTGGGCGAGGTCGCCGCCGCGCTCGCCGCGCACCCCGGGATCGCGCAGGCCGTCGTCACCGCCGACCGCGACCGCCTCGTCGCGTACGTCGTCGCGGCGGGGGAGCGGACCCCGACCGGCGCGGAGCTGCGCGCCCACCTCGCCGACCGGCTGCCGGACTACATGCTGCCCGCGGTGTACGTCCCGCTGCCGTCGCTGCCACTGACCCCGCACGGCAAGGTCGACCGCGCCGCGCTCCCGGCGCCCGACCCGGTGTCGACCGGCGCGGGGCGGGAGCCGCGCACCGTCCTCGAGAAGGTGCTGTGCGCCGCGTTCGCCGACACCCTCGGCGTCGACTCGGTCTCCCCGGACGACGACTTCTTCGCCCTCGGCGGGCACTCGCTGCTCGTCGTCGGGCTGCGCGGCCGGATCAGCGCCGAGCTGGACCGCCCGGTGCCCGTCGCCGCGCTCTTCGCCCACCCCACCCCAGCGCTGCTCGCCGACCACCTGGCGGGCACGGAAGGAAGGACCGCACCGTGACCAACCCCTTCGACGACCCCGACGGCGTGTTCCTCGCCCTGGTCAACGCCGAGGGCCAGTACTCGCTGTGGCCGGAGTTCGCCGACGTCCCGGCGGGCTGGACGGTCGCGCACGGTCCCGCGCCCCGCCAGGAGTGCCTGGACCACATCGCCGCCAACTGGACCGACCTGCGGCCCAAGAGCCTCATCGAGGCGATGGGCGGATGACCACCGACCCGGTGGAGCGCACGGCCGACGGTCGCGCCCTCTACACCCTCTACCCGGCCCGCCGCGGCGAGCGCCCGGGCCCGCGCCCGGACGGCGACCTCGTCCTGTCGCGGTTCGCGGTGCTGCACCGCGCGGGCGACTCGCTGCTGGTCGAGTGCCCGCGCGCCTGGTGCGACGTGCGCGTCCAGGACCCGTCGGTGCTCGCCGCGCTCGGCCTGCTCGCCACCCCGACCAGCGCGGTGGCGCTCAAGGACGTGCTGCCCGCGTCCGCCGTCGACACGTTCCTCGACGACCTGTGGGAGGCGCGCGTGGTCGTCCCCGCGGTCGGCGCGGACGAGGAGACCGAGCTGCGGCTGCGCCAGTGGAGCCCGTTCGAGCTGTGGCTGCACAACCGCAGCAGGCTCGGCGCGGCAGGCGGGTTCAACGCCTCCTGGGGCCTGACCGCGTGGGCCGACGGCGAGTTCCCGCCGCTGCCCGCCCGGCCGGTCCCGTACCCGGGCGAGCCCGTCGACCTGCCCGTGCCCAACCTCGCCGCGCTGCGCGAGACCGACCCGACGCTGACCGCCGTGGTCGAGGACCGCCGCTCCGAGCGCGAGCACGGCGCGCCGATGACCCTGCGGCAGCTCGGCGAGTTCCTGTACCGGACCGCCCGGGTCCGCGGCACCCACGAGCTGGACGGCATCGAGCACGTCGACCGGCCCTTCCCCTCCGGCGGCGCGCTGCACGAGCTGGAGGTCTACCCGCTCGTGTCCGCTGTGGACGGTGTGGGGCCCGGCCTGTACCACTACGACGGCCACACCCACCAGCTCCGCCCGGTCAGCGCGGTGAACGACGGCACCGCGACCCTGCGCACGGCGGCCGAACTGGCCACCGGCGCGGAGGACCCGCAGGTCGTGCTCGTGGTCACCGCCCGCTTCGGCAGGCTGATGTGGAAGTACGAGGCCATGGGCTACGCCGCGATCCTCAAGGACGTCGGCGTGCTCTACCAGGCGTTCTACTCGGCGGCCACCGCGATGGGCCTGGCGGCGTGCGCCGTCGGCGGCGGCCACGCCGAGGTGTTCAACGAGATCACCGGCCGCGACTACCTCGAAGAGGGCGTCGTCGGCGAGTTCCTGCTCGGCACACGCAAGGAGTCCTGACCCGTGGTTGACGCCCTCCCGGCGGTCGTGCCGGACCCGGACGCCCGGTTCGCGCCGTTCCCGCTCACCGACCAGCAGCACGCCTACCTCGTCGGCCGCACCGGCGAGGTCGAGCTGGGCAACGTGTCCACGCACGCCTACTACGAGTACGAGGGCGAACTGGACGTCGACCGGTTCGCGCTCGCCTGGCGGCGCGTGGTCGAGCGGCACGACATGCTGCGCGTGGTCCTGCGGCCGGAGCGCGGCGACCAGGTCGTGCTGGCCGACGCGCCGCCGTTCGCGGTGGAGGTGCTCGACCTGCGCGGCCTGCCCGCCGACGCGGTCGCCGCGCGGCTCGCCGGGGTGCGCGACCGCCTGTCCCACGAGGTCCGTCCGCCGGAGGTGTACCCGCTGTACAGCGTCGTGGTCAGCAGGCTCACCGACGCCCGCGCCCGCGTGCACGTCAGCTTCGACGGCATCAGCCTGGACTACCTGAGCTGGCAGCTCCTCGTCGCCGACCTGACCCGCTTCTACAGCGACCCCGACCACGCGCCCGAGCCGCTGGAGCTGACCTTCCGCGACTACGTCCTGGCGCAGGAGTCCACGAAGGACAGCCCGGCGTACCGCAGGGCCGAGGCGTACTGGGCCGAGCAGGTCGCCGATCTGCCGCCCTCGCCCGCCCTGCCCATCGCCACCGACCCGGCCGCGATCACCCACCCGCGGTGGACCAGCCGCTTCGGCACCCTCGACCCCGAGCGGTGGACCGCCCTCAAGACCGCCGCCGCGCGCGCCGGGCTCACCCCGACCGCGCTCGTGCTGGCCGCGTTCGCCGAGGTCATGGCCGTATGGAGCGACAGCCCGCGGTTCACCGTCAACGTGCCCCGGATGAACCGGCTGCCGCTGCACCCGCAGGCAAACGAGATCCTCGGCGAGTTCGCGTCGTTCTCCCTGCTGGCCGTCGAGCACGACGGGGCCGCGCCGTTCGCGCAGCGCGCCAAGGCGGTCCAGCGCAGGCTGTGGACCGACCTCGCGCACCAGCAGGTCACCGGTGTGCGCGTGCTGCGCGAGCTGATGAAGGCCCGCGGCGGCTTCACCGGCGTCGCCATGCCCGTCGTCCTCACCAGCACCCTCGGCTTCGACGCGGGCGAGGCCCCGCTGCTCGGCAGCGTCCTGGAGCGCGTGTTCGCCCTGTCGCAGACCCCGCAGGTCTACCTCGACGTGCAGATCGAGCAGTCGCCCTCCGGCGAGCTGGTCTACAACTTCGACAGCGTCGACGCCGTCTTCCCCGACGGGCTCGTCGCCGACCTCATCGACGCGTTCGGCGCGGTCCTCGACCGCCTCGCCACCGACGAGACCGCCTGGACGGCCACCGACCTCGTGCCGGTCCGCGCGCCGAGCACCCTGACCGGACCGAGCAAGCCGGTGCCGGACCTGCTGGTGCAGGACCTGTTCCTGGAGCAGCTGGAACGCCGACCCGACGCGCCCGCGGTCATCACCTCGACGGCGACCCTCACCTACGGCGACCTCGCCCGCCGCGCGCGGCAGGTCGCGCACTGGCTGCACGAGCACGGCACCACCCCGGGCAAGCCCGTCGCGGTCGTCACCACGAAGGGCTGGGAGCAGGCCGTCGCCGCGTACGGCGCGCTGTTCGCCGGGACCCCGTACGTGCCGATCGACGCCGACCTGCCGCCCGCCCGCGTCGCCGCGCTGCTCGCCCAGTCCGGCGCCCGGCTCGTGCTGACCCAGTCGCGGCACGACGTGGCGCACGGCCGCGCGTTCCTGCACCTCGACACCGAGCTGGACGGCCTCCCGGACACCCCGCTCGACCCCGGCCAGACCCCCGACGACCTCGCCTACGTCCTGTTCACCTCCGGCTCCACCGGCACGCCCAAGGGCGTCATGGTCGAGCACCGCGGCATGGTGAACTGCCTGCGCGAGACCGTCGAGACCTTCGGCGTCGGCCCGGACGACCGCGCGATCGCGGTCACCGCGCTGCACCACGACATGTCGACCTTCGACCTGTTCGGCGTGCTCGGCGCGGGCGGCGCCATCGTCGTCCCCGACGCCGACCGCGCCCGCGACGCCGACCACTGGGCCGAGCTGGTCGCCGCGCACGGCGTCACCATCTGGAACTCCGTGCCCGCCATGATGGAGATGCTGCTCGACGCGGGCGCCGCCCCCACCGGCCTGCGCCTGGTCCTGCTCGGCGGCGACTGGATCCCCTGCGCGTCCCCACGACGCTCATGTCCCTTGTGGACGGTGTGCGGGTGGTGAGCGTCGGCGGGCCGACCGAGACGACGCTGTGGAACATCTGGCATCCCATCGACGCCGTTGACCCCGCGTGGCGCAGCGTCCCCTACGGCGCGCCGATCGCCAACACCCGCTACCGCGTGCTCGACCCGTGGCTGCGGGAACGGCCCGTCGGCGTGGTGGGGGAGCTGTGCTGCGCCGGGCCGGGCGTCGCCCGCGGCTACCTCGACGACCCCGAGCGCACCGCAGCGGCCTTCGTCGAACGCGACGGCGAACGGCTCTACCGCACCGGCGACCTCGGCCGCGTCCGCCCGGACGGGCTCATCGAGTTCGTCGGCCGCGCCGACACCCAGGTCAAGCTCCGCGGCCAGCGGGTCGAGATCGGCGAGGTCGAAGCCGCGCTGGCTGCGCTCGACGGCGTGCGCGGCGCGGTCGTCACCCCCGTCCCCGCCGAGGGCGGTCGCGGCTACCGCGGGCTCGCCGCCCACGTCACCGGCGACGCGCTCGACCCGGAGGCGCTGCGCCGCGCCCTCGCCGAGCGGCTGCCCGCGCACATGGTCCCCGCGACCGTCACCGCGCACGCCGCGTTCCCGCTGACCCGCAACAGCAAGGTCGACCGGACCGCGCTGGCCGCGCTGCCGGCCGAGCAGGCCGCCGCGCCCGCGCCGATGACGCCGCTGGAGGAGGTCATCGCGGAGGTCTGGGCGCAGGTGCTCGAGGTCGACCGGGTCGGACCCGACGACGACTTCTTCGCCATCGGCGGCGACTCCGTCATGGCCACCCGGATCGTCGCCGTGCTCCGCGAGGTCCTCGACTCGCCCGAGATCGGCCTGCTGTCGGTGCTGTCCACGGTGACCGTCCGCCAGCTCGCCGCCGCGCTCTCCGCCGCCCAGCCGGGCCGGTTGGAGCAGGTCGCCGAGCTGTACCTGGAGATCACCCGCATGTCGGAGGACGACGTCGCCGCGGCGCTGGGCAGCCCGTGAGCTTCGCCGACTGGATCCGCGTCCCCCGCCCCCGCCCGTACGCCACCCGGCGGCTGGTCTGCTTCCCGCCCGCCGGGTTCGGCGCGGGCTTCTACCGGCCCTGGCCCGACCTGCTGCCCGCCGACGTCGAACTGTGGGCGGTGCAGTACCCGGGCCGCGAGGACCGCTTCACCGAGCCCTGCCGCACCGAGCTGACCGCCGTCGCCGCCGAGGTCGCGGCGGCGCTGGCGGGCGCGGGCCCGGTGTCGCTGTTCGGGCACAGCATGGGCGCGTCCATCGCCTACGAGACCGCCCGACGCCTCCCGCTCGCCCGGGCGCTGGTCGTCTCGGGCAGGCCCGCGCCCTCGCACCAGCGCGCCACCCGCACCACCCGGTACCTCGACGACGACGCCGCGGTCGTCGCCGAACTCGACCTGCTCGGCGGCAGCCAGCCGGACGCGTTCGCCGACCCGGAGCTGCGCGCCCTGCTGCTGCCGGTGGTGCGCGCGGACTTCGAGCTGATCGAGACCTACTGCCCGCCGCCCGCGCCGCCGCTGGACCTGCCGGTGCTCGCCCTGTGCGGGTCCGCCGACCCGAGGATGACGCCCGCCCAGTCCGCCGACTGGCGCGAGGCCACCACCGGCCGGTTCACCGCGCACGCCCTCACCGGCGGCCACTTCTTCCTGACCGACCACCTGCCCGAGGTGGTCCGGCTCGTGCTCGACCACACCACCACGAAGGAGACCGACATGCCCGTCCCCGCCGAGTTGACCGTCGACGGCGTGCGCGCCTCGATCGCCGCGCTGCTGGGCGTCGACGTCGACAGCGTCGGCGCGCAGGACAACCTGCTGCTGCTCGGCGTCGACTCGATCAAGCTGATGGCGCTGGCAGGCCAGTGGCAGCGGCTCGGCGTCGAGGTGCCGTTCCTGGAGCTGGCCGAGGACCCGACCGCCGAGGGCTGGGCGCGGCTGCTGGCCGCCACCGCGGGGCAGACGGGCTGAGGGGGATCAACTAAGGTATGCCTGTCCTGATCTGACGCGAAGTGGGAGCACGCCCCGTGGAACACCCGGCCCGGCTGTCGCGCCCGCTGCTGCTCGCGGCGTCGGTCGTCGTGCTGGTGGTGCTCTGCGCGCTGTCGATCATGGTCGGCAGCAAGGCGATCCCGCTGCCCGAGGTCTACAGCGCGCTCGTGCACCCGACCGGCGGGGAGACCGAGGCGATCGTGCGCGGCCTGCGCCTGCCGCGCACGCTGCTCGGCCTGTTCGCGGGCATCGCGCTGGGCCTCGCGGGCGCGCTCATGCAGGGCCTGACCCGCAACCCGCTCGCCGACCCCGGCCTGCTCGGGGTCAGCGCGGGCGCGGGCTTCGCCGTCGCGCTCGCCGTGCTGGCCCTCGGGCTGACCTCGTTCTCCACCTACATCTGGTTCGCGTTCGCGGGCGCGCTCGGCGCCAGCGTCGCGGTCTACCTGCTCGGCAGCGCGGGCCGCGGCGGCGCGAGCCCGGTCAAGCTCGCCCTCGCCGGGGTCGCCGTGCTGGCCCTGCTTACCTCGCTCACCACGGGCGTGCTGATGCTCGACGGCAACGCGCTCTACGTCTTCCGGTACTGGGCCGTCGGGTCACTCACCGGCCACGACACCGGGCTCGTCGTGAGCATGCTGCCGTTCCTGGTCGCGGGGGTCGTGCTGGCGCTGGCCGTCGCGCCCGCGCTGAACAGCCTGGCGCTCGGCGACGACGTCGCGACCGCGCTCGGCCGCCGGGTCGGGCTGGTCCGGCTGGGCGGGGTCCTCGCGGTGACGCTGCTCGCGGGCACCGTCGCCGCGGTCGTCGGGCCGATCGTGTTCATCGGCCTGGTCATCCCGCACCTCGCCCGCGCGATCACCGGCCCGGACCACCGCTGGCTGTTCCCGTTCGCCATGGTCCTCGCGCCCAGCCTGGTGCTGGCCGCCGACATCCTCGGGCGGGTGGTGGCCCGCCCCGGCGAGATCGGCGTCGGCGTGGTCACCGCGTTCCTGGGCGCGCCGTTCTTCATCGCGCTCATCCGCAGGCGCAGGCTGGCGGAGCTGTAGTGGCCGCCGTCGAGCTGAGCCGCCGCCCCGGCGCGGTGGCCGTCCGCATCCGCTCCGCCTCCGCCGTCGTCCGGCCGCGCGAGGTCGTCGTCTGCCTCCTGCTGCTGCTCGGCTGCGCGGTCGCGTTCGCCGTCGGCATCTCCATCGGCGACTACCCGATCCCGCTCGACGACGTCGTCGCCGCCCTGTTCGGCGTGGGCAAGAAGGGGACGCTGTTCGTCATCGGCGAGCTGCGCCTGCCGCGCGCGGTGCTCGCCGTGCTCGTCGGGATCGCGTTCGGGATCTCCGGCGCGCTGTTCCAGACGCTCACCCGCAACCCGCTGGCCAGCCCCGACATGATCGGCCTGACCTCCGGCGCGGCCACCGCCGCGGTCGCGGGCCTGGCCTTCGGGTTCGGCTCCGGGCTCGGCACGCAGGCCCTCGGCCTCGTCGGCGGCGTCGCCACCGCGCTGCTGATCTACGCGCTCGCGTGGAAGCAGGGCGCCAGCGGCTACCGCATCGTCCTGGTCGGCATCGGCGTGTCGTGGATGTGCACCAGCGCCACCAGCTACCTGCTGGTGAAGGCCGAGATGTGGGAGGCGCAGCAGATCCTGCGGTGGCTGGTCGGCAGCCTCAACGGCAGCGACTGGTCGCACATCGGACCGCTGTCGGTCGCGGTGGCCGTGCTCGTCGTCGCGGTGGCCGCGATGAGCCGCTGGCTGCGGCTGATGGAACTCGGGCCCGAGGTCGCCACCGGGCTCGGCGTGCCGGTGCGGGTGGCGCAGCCCGCGATCATCCTGGCCGCCGCGGCCTGGCCGCGTTCGCCACCGCCGCGACCGGCCCGATCGTGTTCGTCGCGCTCACCGCGCCGCAGATCGCGCAGCGCCTCGTCGGCCGGTCGTCCCCGCCGATCGCGGCGTCCGCCCTCACCGGCGCGCTGCTGGTGCTGGCCGCCGACCTCGTCGCCCGCCGCGCCATCCCGGGCGTGCTCATGCCCATCGGCGTCGTCACCGGCGCCCTGGGCGGGCTGTTCCTGCTGTGGCTGCTGACCCGGGCCAACCGGGTCGGGACTGGAGGCTGACCCATGACCGACGCCCGCCCCGACCTGCGCGCCGAGGGCCTCACCGTCGCCTACGGCCCGCGCCCGGTCCTCGACGGCCTCGACCTGGCGATCCCGCCGGGCAAGGTCACCGTCATCGTCGGTGCCAACGCCTCGGGCAAGTCGACCCTGCTGCGGTCCCTGGCCCGGCTGATGGCGCCCGCCGGGGAGTGGTCCGCCTCGACGGCCGCGACATCCACGCCATGCCCACCCGCGAGCTGGCCCGCGTGGTCGGCCTGCTGCCGCAGTCGCCGATCGCCCCGCAGGGCATGACCGTGCTGGACCTGGTCGGCCGCGGCCGCGCCCCGCACCAGAGCTGGTGGCGGCAGTGGTCCCGCGCCGACGAGGAGATCGTCCGCTCCGCCCTGGTCGCCACGTCGCTGCTCGACCTCGCCGACCGCGCCGTCGACGAGCTGTCCGGCGGCCAGCGCCAGCGCGCCTGGATCGCGATGGCCCTCGCCCAGGACACCCCGGTGCTGCTGCTCGACGAGCCCACCACCTACCTCGACCTGGCCCACCAGATCGACGTCCTCGACCTCGTCGCCGACCTCAACCGCGAGCGCGGCCGCACCGTCGTGATGGTCCTGCACGACCTCAACCAGGCCTGCCGCTACGCCGACCACGTCGTCGCGATGAAGAACGGCGCGATCGTCGCCGAGGGCGACCCGGCCGAGGTGATGACGACCGAGCTCGTCGCCGACGTCTTCGACCTGCCCTGCTCGGTCGTGACCGACCCGGTCAGCGGCACCCCGCTGGTCCTGCCTATCAGCCGCCACCGCGCCCTCGTCGACACCGCCGCGCCGCCGGTGCTCTAGCGGTGCTCCGCCACGAGGTCCGCGGCGGCCTCGGCGAACGCCCGTACGCGGGCGGTGGCGGCGTCCGCGCGCCACACCAGTGCCCACTCGACCGGCGGCGCGTCGTGGACGTGCACGTACGCGACGTCGGGGCGGGCGTAGTACCGGCGGGCGCTCGCCCCGACCTCGACGGCCCCGCGCCCCGCGCCGACGAACGTCAGCGCCTCGTGCGCCGTCGCCGCGGTCACCTTGTCCACTTCGGACGCCTCGGCCGCCGACACCCCGACCCGGCCGGCCAGCGGGTGCGCGACGGGCAGCGCGAGGAACCGGGCCTCGGCGACCAGGACCGGCCCGTGGACGAGCCCCGGCTCCGCGACGGGCAGCGCGCCCAGCGCGAGGTCGACCACGTCGTCGCGGAGCCACCCGGGCCACTCGGCCGCCTGCGCCTCGCGGAGGTCCACCGCGCACTCCGGGTGCCGCGCGCGGAAAGAGCGGCGACGTCGACCAGCAGTTGCCCGCCCTGCGCGCCCGAGAAGCAGACCCGCAGGCTCCCGGTGACCCCGCGCCCCGCCTCGACCGCCCGCGCGACCGCCGCGCCGACCGCGTCCCACGCGGGCCGCAGCTCGTCGTACAGGCGGCGGCCCGCGGGCAGCAGCTCCACGCGGCGGCTGGTCCGCGCGAACAGCGGCACCCCGACGCGGCGCTCCAGCTTGCGGATCGTCTGGCTGACCCGGGCGGTGGACACCCGCAGGCGCTCGGCGGTGCGGCCGAAGTGCAGCTCCTCGGCCAGCGCCAGGAAGTGCTCCACCTCGTGCCGCTCCAGCACCGCCGCCCCCGATCGTTGAGCCCCGCTTCACGATCGTGGCACAGGTCGTCGTTGTTCCCCGACCCCGCCCGCCCGAGGCTGGGGGACATGTACGTCACCGACCACCACGCCCTGGCCGACGCGGCCGACCTGCGCGACCGCACCGAGATCATCGACGCCCTGTACCGCTTCGCGCTCGGCCAAGACCTGCAGGACGCGCCGCTGTTCGCCTCGGCGTTCACCGAGGACGCCGTGCTCGACTTCCGCCCCGCCGCGGCCCGCTGGGGCGCGGAGCCGCCGGTGATGTCCGGCCGCGACACCATCGTCACGACGATCCTCGGCTCCTTCACCGACCGCGTGTTCACCACCCACCAGGTCACCAACCCCCGCGTGGCGGTCACCGGCGACACCGCCCGCCTCACCGCCCTGGTCGAGGCCCAGCACCTGCTGACCGCCGACCACGCGACCCACGCCCTGCTGAAGAACCTCTACGCCGTCGACCTCGTCCGCGACGGCGCCCGGTGGCTCATCCGCCACCTGCGCATCGACAACGCCTGGTTCACCGGCGACCCGGCCGCGATCTTCTGACCGCGGCTCAGAGGTGGTCGACCGTCTTCGACCACCCGAGGTGGCCGTTGCCCGCGGCGACGGTGCGCTCGGCGAGGGCGCGCATCGACTCGGCCAGGCTCGCGTCCAGCCCGGCAGCGCGGCTGGTCTCGACCATGTGGGCGAGCGCGACCAGCTCCATCTCCACCTTGTCCTGGTCGCCGGAGAAGGTGCCGTTGTCGATGTCGGCGGCGACCTCCTTGAGCGTGTCCGGGAGGATCGCGAGCATCCCCAGCCCGTAAGGGAGGAACCGCTCGGCGGAGACGCCGCCCACGCGGCGGGCGAGCGCGGCGGCGTGCACGAACGCCGACATCGAGGCGAAGAACACCTCCAGCATGCCGATGTCGTACAGCGGGGCGAGGCCGTGGTCGGCGCCGAGGAAGTCCGCGGTGCCCGCCAGCGCCCGCAGCGCGTCGTGGTGCTCGACGAAGACGCTCTCGTCGCCGGAGTAGAGGATCAGCGCCTCCTCCTTGCCGATCATCGGGGTCGGCACCATGATCGCCGCGGTCAGGTAGCGGGGAAGCCGGACGTGACGGCCCACCGGGCGGTGGCGCGCGCCAGCTCCGGCGTCGCCGAGGTGAAGTTGACGACCGCGGCGCCCGTGGCGGCGTCGGCGAGCACCTCCCGGACGGCGTCCTGGTCGCGCAGGCACACCAGCACCAGGTCGGAGGCGGCGACCGCCGCGCGCGCCGTGGGCGCGACGACCGCGCCCGCGGCGCCCAGCCGCTCCGCCGCGGTGCGCTGCGGTTCCAGACGGTGACCCGCGCGCCGCGGGCGAGGAGTGCGTGGGCCAGGGCCGCCCCCATGGGGCCGAGGCCGATGACAGTGATCTTCTGCGTGGTCATGCGCACAGATTCGCCGGAACCCACACGTGCGACAAGTACTGACAATATTGTCAGGTACTTACGTTTTGGATAGCGTGCAGGTCATGCCCGGTCCGAACTTCCTGTGCGGCCTCGACGCCGCGATCGACGTCGTCGGCGGCAAGTGGAAGGCGCTCATCCTCTGGGCGCTCAGCGAGCAGCCGCGCCGCTTCGGCGAGCTGCGCCGCGACCTGGAGGGCGTCACCGAGCGCGTCCTGACCCAGCAGCTCCGCGAACTCGAGCGCGACGGCGTCGTCCACCGCGAGGTCCACCAGCAGGTCCCGCCGAAGGTCGTCTACTCGCTCACCCCGGCGGGCGTCGCCCTCGACCGCGCCCTCACCGACCTGGGCACCTGGGGCGAGCAGCACATGGCCGACCTCATCGCGCTGCGAGCACGAGCGGGCTGAGAGAACTTCTTCGATCGTGCTGTCGATTTCCCACTCTTCCCGTTCGACCTACGGACGAGACCCGGAGAGAAGGGAACGACAATGACCACCACCGCCCAGCGCCAGACGACCACCGCGCCTCGCCTGGTGACCGCCCGCCGCACCGAACTCGTCCTCGCCGCGTTCCGCGTCGTCGTGGCCTTCCTGTTCGGCTGCCACGCCCTCGTCGGCTTCGGCCTGCTCGGCGGCATCGACGGGCAGGGGACCGCCGTCGAGTTCGGCTCGTGGCCGGGCTGGTGGGGCAGCGTGATCCAGCTCGTCGGGGCCGTCCTGCTGCTCACCGGGCTGTGGGCCCGCGCGGCCGCGTTCGCGCTGTCCGGCGTGATGGCGTACGCGTACTTCGTCTACCACCAGGCCGAGGCCCTGCTGCCGCTGCACAACACCGGTGAGCTCGCCGCGCTCTACGCCTGGATCTTCCTCCTGCTCGCCGCGACCGGACCGGGCCGATTCCGCCGCTGACCTCGCGGGAATTGTCGGTGGTCGAACGTATGGTCGAACACGACGGGAAGGAGGAGCATGCAGAACAACGCTTGGCGGCTCGTGCACGACGCCGTGATCCCGTACGGCAAGGCGGGGCTCGACACCGTCGTGCACGCGCGGGCGTACGAGTCCGGCCCCGACGACCTCCCGGTAGTGATCCTCAGCGAGTTCGGCGACCACCGCGCCCGGCCCCTGTCGGAGGCGGTGGGGGAGGCGGCGGCCGCCGCCCAGGCCGCCCTCTACCGCAGGGGCGCGGACCTGCGCTTCGTCCACCACACGCCGCACGGCCAGCGCTTCCACGAGGTGCTGTTCCACCAGCGCCTGCGGAAGACGGTCTTCTACCACCGGGGCGCGCCGCCCGCCCGCCGCGGCCGGTCCGCGCACTGGTCGACCAGCGCCAAGCCGGTCACCGTGCGCGGCGTCCGCAGGCACGTGTTCGAGCCGCCCCGCTGGGAGCAGGACACGCCGTGGACCTTCCACGGCCCCCGCTGGCGGCCCCTGCGCGCCGAGCCCGCCGACGACCAGTCCATCCCCGCGGCCGCTCCGCGCGGCCGATGGAGCTGGTGCTGCCGGAGGTGCTGGGGGACACCCCGTCGAGGTCTGGCCCGCCGACCGGTACCTGCCGTCGCTCATCGGCGGGCCCGCCGCCCGCAAGCTCGCCGACGCGCGCAACGCCGCCCTCACGGCGCCCCCGCCCGCGTCGCCGGGGACCGCGGTGCTGTTCTGAGTTGCTCCATCCGAGCGGACCCGTTCGTCTGGACGGGTCCGCTCGGTGCTGCGGTAACACCCGAGATGTGACCTACGACTCCCTCTAATGGAGTATTGGTTCACTCGGGAGGCTGTCATGGCCCTGAACCCCCGCCGCCGCGTCGGAACCCTCCTCGCCGCGGTCCTCCTCGGCGGCACCGCCCTCGCCCCGCTCCCCGCGGCGCAGCCCCCGACGACCCACCCGGCCGGGTCTCCACCGGCTCCGACGCCGTCCGCGCGAAGCTCCACCCCAAGCTGCGCGGGCAGCTCGCCGACGGCGCCACCGGCCAGGTCCGGGTCTACGCCACCGTCACCGGCGACCCGGCCACCGCCGCGCGGTACCTCGACGGCGCGCGCGTCGCGCACTCCGGCGGCGCGGGCATCGTGCTCGGCCGCATCGGCGTCCAGGAACTCCCGAAGCTCGCCGCCGCGCGCGGCGTCGTGTCGGTCGGACCCGTCGAGTTCGCCCAGACCGGCAGGCCCACCGGCGACCCCGACCCCGGACCCCGCCCCAGCGCCGCCGACCGGGCCGCCGCCCGCGCCGCGCTGGCGGCCAAGGAGGTGCCCTACGCCAAGGCGCCCCCGCCCGCGGGCTCGAACTTCGACGAGCTGAAGGACCTCGCGGTCCTCGACGCCAAGACCCACGACTTCGCGGGCGCCTGGGCGGCGGGCTACACCGGCGCGGGCACCACCGTCGGCGTGCTCGACGGCGGCACCGACTTCGGCCACCCCGACCTGCTCGGCACCTGGCAGACCTGGAGCGGGCTGACCGGCGCCCGGGCGGGCTGGAACGGCTGGCCCAAGGCGTTCGACCCGTACGGCGTCCTGCAGTGGCTCGCCGGGCCGGAGCTGATCGACCAGGGCCTGTCCTGGTACACCAAGACCACCGCCACCCCGTGCCCCGGCTGGAACCGCAAAGCGCCCGGCGACCCGTGCGCCGTCCGGTTCGCCACCCGCACCGGGCCGTCCCGGAACTTCTCCCTCGCCCCCGGCACCGCCGCCCACACCTACCGCTTCCCGGCGGGCGCCACGAAGTCCGGCGCCGTGCGCATGGGCAGCCACCCCGACGACCACCTGCTGTCCCTCTACGGCGAGCGCGCCGCGTTCCTCGTCACCGACGCCACCACCGCGGGCGTGTACGACACCGTCTACGTCGACCTCGACAACGACTACCGCTTCGACGACGAGAAGCCCGTCACCAAGTCCTCCCCGGCGTCCTACCGCGACATGAACGGCGACGGCTACACCGACCTCTCCGGCGGCCTCCTGTACTACATCTCCGACGGCGCCACCCCGATCCCCGGCGGCCTCGACGCGTTCGGCGTGCTCGACGCCTCGTTCGGCCCCGGGCACCTGCTGGCCTGGACCGGCGACTACGACCCCGGCATCGGCGGCCACGGCACCCTCACCGCGTCCAACATCGTCGGCCAGGGCGTCATCAACGGCCGCGCCCCCGTGTTCAGCGACCTGCCCGGCGGCACCTACCCGGGCGCCGTGCTCGGCGGCGCCCCGCACGCGAAGCTCGCGCCGTTCGGCGACATCTACTTCGCGTTCGAGTTCTCCACCCAGCTCGGCTACTTCCTCTCGACCCGCCGCGGCGTCGACGTCACCTCCAACTCCTACGGCGACTCCGAGGTCGACAACGACGGCTGGGACGCGGGCAGCCAGGAGGCCGACGTCATCCACGCGGGCCAGCGCACGACCGCGCTGTTCTCCACCGGCAACGGCGCGCCCGGCTTCGGCACCGTCGCCCCGCCGAGCGCGTCGTCGAGCATCATGGTCGGCGCGTCCACCCAGTTCGGCGGGACCGGCTGGGACTCCGTCGACCGCACCGACCAGATCGTCGACAACGACGTCATCGCCTGGTCCAACCGCGGCTTCGGCGCGACCGGCGCCCCGGGGTCGACCTCGTCGCCGACGGCGCCTACTCCTCCGGCGACTTCACCCTCAACGGCGTCCTCGACGGCCGGAACGCCTGGGAGACGTGGGGCGGGACCAGCCGGTCCGCCCCGGTCGCCGCGGCGCGGCCGCGCTGGTCTACCAGGCGTGGCGGCAGACCAACGGCGCGCCGCCCGCCAACTTCCAGGCCGTGTCCAAGGACATCCTCAAGAGCTCCGCCACCGACCTCGGCTACGACTCGCTCATCCAGGGCGCGGGCTCGCTCGACGCCGCCGCCGCGGTCCGCGCCACCACCGGCGCCCGCGCCCGGGTCTCGCCGAACGAGTGGCGCGCGGGCGACTACCGCGGAACCGAGTACCCCGTGTTCAGCCACCTGATGGCGCCCGGCGGGACCGACAGCCAGACCTTCACCATCACCGGACCCGGCACCTGGCAGGTCTCGGACCGCCAGCTCGTGCGCACCGACTCCGAGACCCTCACCTTCCGCAGCAAGGACATCGCCGCCGAGAGCGTCTACAACTTCGACGTCCCCGACTACCTGATCGACCTCAGGAGCCGCGTCGCCGCGCACCCCGACGCCGACCTCATGGTCGTGCGGGCCACCTACCCGCGCGCCCAGTTCGACGCCAACGGCGACTACGCCGAGGACCAGGGGTGGCGGCTGCTCACCTACAACTGGACCGACATCGACGGCGACGGCAGGCTCTGGGACGACGCCGACGGCGACGGCGTCGTCGACCACGCCAACCTGCCGACGATCAGCAACCCCGACCTCATCTTTGACGTCGACTACAGCCGCACCGAGGTCGACGAGGGCGAATACGTCCGGTTCATGTACCACCGGCCGTCGGCGAACACGGCGATGAACTTCGTCCGCGACCCCGCCCACCGCGGCGGCGACGGCGTCTTCCTCGGCCTCCAGCACTCGCTGCGCTCGGCGGCGCACCCGGTGACCGACTTCGAGCTCCGCATCGACTGGTACCGCAACACCGACTGGTCGTGGATCACCACCCCGGCGTCGGCCGCGGGCTCGTTCACCGCGGGCATCACCGTCCCACCGGACGCGCCGCACGGCATGTACTCCGGCGCGGTCGTGCTCACCAACGGCGGCGAGTCCATGGTCGTCCCGGTGGCCGTCGCGGTCGCCGCGACCGTGCCGCAGGACGCCGCGGGCGGCATCACCGGTTCCCTGCGCCTCGGCGGACCCGACGTCGCCGCCGCCCAGTCGCACCTGCTCTACAACAACGGGTCCGTGTTCGGCGCGGGCGATTGGGGCTGGCGCGCGGAATCCGGCGACTGGCGCTTCTTCTTCCTCGACGTCGCCACCCCGCCCCCGCGGGCTCGCTGCTGGTCACCGAGACCGAATGGGCGGGCCCCGCCCCCTTCACCGACCTGGACACGCTGATCATGGGACGGTCGCAGAACACCTTCCAGGTCTTCCCGGACACCGTGTTCGGCGGGCCGTACACGATCGACACGGTCGGCGGCAGCCCCAACACCAACACCGGCGACGGGGTCTGGCGGTTCCACACCGCCAGCGGCGGCCCGAACGACTTCGTCACGGCACCCGCCCAGGAAGGCCTGCACGCGGTCGCGGTGCACCAGGTCGGCTGGCAGGAGCAGTTCGACACCCCGTTCGGCGTGACGCTCGGCGGCGCCTCCGTCGCACCGTCGGCAGTGGACATCACCTCGCCCACCGACTCCGGCGCGTTCGACGTCACCTTCACCTCCAGCGTCGACCTCGACGGCCTCTCCGCCGCCGCGTTCGGGCTCAGCCAGCCGACCACGACGACCGAGACCGCCACCCAGGACGACCCGGACGACCCCAGCTCCGCGAGCCTCAAACGGGACGTGGCGATCACCAACGCGGCGCGGCTGACCGCCTCCACCGCCATGGACACCGACGACATCGACCTGTTCGTCGTCCGCGACGCCAACGGCGACGGCCAGTTCACCAACACCGAGATCGTCGCGTCCTCCACCACCCCGGCGTCGGACGAGTCGGTCGAGCTGATCCGGCCCGCCGACGGCGCCTACCAGGTGTGGGTGCTCGGCTGGGGAGTCAGCGGGAACCCGAAGTTCACGCTGTCGATCGACGCCGTGCAGGGCACCGACCTCACCGTCACCGGCGCGCCCAGCGGTCCGCTGCCCGCGGGCACGCCCGTCACGCTGTCCCTGACCTACAACCGCGCCATGACCCCGGGCGAGTCGTACTTCGGCGCGCTCCAGCTCGGCCCGCCGTCGGCCCCGGCCGTGCTGAGCGTGCCCATCCGGATCACCAGGAGCTGATCAGCACAGGGCGCACCGGTGCTCGACCGCGGCACCGGTGAGGACCGCGCGGACCTGCCGCGCCACCGCCTCGGCGAGGCGCGGCGGGACCGCGTTGCCGATCTGCCGCGCGATCTCCACCTTCGTCCCGCACCAGGCGAAGTCGTCCGGGAAGGACTGCAGGCGCGCGGCCTCCAGGTGCGTGATGGGGCGGTGGTGCACCGGGTGCAGGTACTGGCCCTTCTCCGGCTTGTAGAACTCGGTCCGGATCGTCAGCGACGGCTGGTCCCACCGCATCCGGCCCATCACGTCGGTCGTGCCCGTCCGCTTCTCCCGCCAGCACCGCGGCAGCAGGTGGTCCGGCAGGTCGAACCGGCCGCCCCCGGCGGGATGTGCCGGTACCGCTCCAGCGACAGCGGCGTCGGCGTGCGGCCCAGGTGCAGGTCCGCGCTCTTGAACACCCCGGGCACCCACCCCCACCCGAAGTCCGCGCGCGAGTCCGGGAGCTGCTTCACCGCGGGCTCGTCGGGCAGGCCCGCGAGCACCGACCCGACGCCGTGCCACCGGTCCCGGCCGTGCGTCGGCGCGGGCAGCGGGATCGGCCCGACCCGCGACCCGATCACGAACGCGCGTTTGCGGCGCTGCGGCACCCCGAAGTCCGCCGCCAGCAGGTGCCCCGTGGTCAGCTCGTACCCGGACGTGTGCTCCCGCAGCAGCGCGAACTCCGGCGCGGACAGGAACCGGTCCACGTTCTCGATCACGAACGCCTTTGGCCGCACCCGCTCCACCACGCGCAGGTACTCCCGCCAGAGCTGGTTGCGCGGGTCGTCGGCCGCGCGCGCCCCGAGGTTCGAGAACCCCTGGCACGGCGGCCCCCGATGATCACGTCCGCGGGCGGCAGGTCCGCGACGTCCAGCGCGGCGATGTCGACCGCCGTGACGTGGCTCTCCCCGAAGTTCGCCGCGTACGTGGCGGCGGCGGCGCGGTCGTGCTCGACGGCCAGGACCGGGCGGTACCCGGCGGCGGTGAACCCGCGCGTCATCCCGCCGCACCCGGCGAACAGGTCTATCAGCGTCGGACCGCTCACGTGCGGGGACGCTAGTCGATCAGGCCCGGCCGTCCCATCCGGACCGACGTCCGGAACGTTCCGGTGAACGTCGGGTCCACCCCGTGCGCACGCGCGGACAAGTCGCCTAGGCTTGCGGCGTCAATCGGACCCAATTCCCGCGTCGGGCAGCCCCGCACCTGCGCGTGAGCACGATGGGCGGGGGATCCGACCGGGGGTCAGATGAACACGGCAGTGCGCAAGGCGACCGCGGGCACCGACACCCGCGCCGGGTACGGCTCCCGGCTGAAGTCGTGGCTCATCCGCCGCTACCTCGCCCGCGTCACCCGCAAGGGCAAGGGCCTCGACCTCTCCCGGCTGCTGCCCGACTCCGCCATGGTCCCGCTCGCCCGCGACGGCCTCGAGCCCGTCGCCGAGGCCGAGGCCATGCGCGCCGCCGCCCCGGTCACCAAGCTGCCCATCCCGTTCGGGGTGAACCTGTGGCTGGTCACCGACTACGAGGCCGCCAAGCAGGTGCTCGCCGACACCCGCGCGTTCAGCAACGACTTCGTGCACCTCGCGGGCGCGCTCGGCGACCTCGACACCACCAACCCCGGCGGCCTCGGCTTCGCCGACCCGCCCGTGCACACCCGGCTGCGCAAGCTCCTCACGCCCGAGTTCACCATGCGGCGGCTGGCCCGCCTCACCCCGCGCATCGACGAGATCGTCACCGAGTGCCTCGACACCATGGCCCGCGCCGACGGCCCGGTCGACCTGGTGTCCGAGTTCGCCCTGCCGATCCCGTCGCTGACCATCTGCGAGCTGCTCGGCGTCCCGTACGCCGACCGCGGCGACTTCCAGCGGCTCAGCGTCGCCCGGTTCGACCTGTTCAGCGGCGCCACCGCCTCGCTCGGCGCGATCTCGGAGTCGCTGGAGTACCTGACCGAGGTCGTCCGCAAGCAGCGGGTCGAGCCCGGCGACGGCCTGCTCGGCGCGCTCATCCGCGAGCACGGCGACGACGTCACCGACGACGAGCTGGCGGGCCTGGCCGACGGCGTGCTCACCGGCGGCTTCGAGACCACCGCCAGCATGCTCGCCCTCGGCGCGATCGTCCTGCTCCGCGACCCCGAGTCGTTCGCCATGGTCCGCGACGACGACGCCGCGGTGTCGCCGTTCGTCGACGAGCTGCTGCGCTACCTCACCGTCGTCCAGGTCGCCTTCCCCGGTTCGCCCGGGAGGACGTCGTGGTCGCCGACACCGCCATCGGCAAGGGCGACGTCGTCGTGGTCAGCCTCAACGCCGCCGACCGCGACCCCGCGCTGGTCGCCGACCCCGGCTTCGACCGCACCCGCAAGCCCACCTCGCACCTGGCGTTCGGGCACGGCGCGCACCGCTGCATCGGCGCCGAGCTGGCCCGCATGGAGCTGCGCGCCGCCTACCCGGCGCTGGTGCGCCGCTTCCCGGACCTGCGCCTCGCGGTGGACGTCGCCGACCTGCCGTTCCGCCAGAAGTCGATCGTGTACGGGGTGGACTCGCTCCCGGTGCTCACCCGTTGAGCCGCCGCCGACCCGCCATCCGGACCACTGTGGCCGGACCGGGTCGGACCGGCCCTGGCCTGCCGGTATCGTTCGGCGGAGTCCGAACGTCCTCCGGGAGAGCACCATGGCCATCGACGATCTGCCGCGGCGGTTCGCCACCGTCGCCGCGTACAACTCGGCCTACCCGGAGTGCGCCCTGCCGGTGGACGTGACGCTGCGCAACTCGCAGCGCGCGTACCACGCCGCCATGGTCGGTGTGGCCGACGACGTCACCGGCACCAACTCCTCGCTGACCATCGAGTTCCTGCCCGGCGGCGCGCCCGCCCCGGGTGAGGCCGACCGGGTCGGCACCGTCGTCGCCACGCACTGGGGCCGCGGGCCGCTGATCGTGCTCGCCGAGGACGTGTCGCTGCGGGCGGCCTGGAAGGCCGTCACCGGGCAGTTCCCGACGAAGCTGTCCCAGGTGTGCTCCCTGGTGATGCCCCTTCCCCGCTCGGTCCCGGCGGAGTAGGTAGAATCGTGACCTGATCGCGCCCCGGCGCGACCCCGGCGCGCCGAGGCCGCGCCCTCGCGGGGACAGGCAGTGGCCGGCAGGTCACCCGGCAGATGGGTTCTCCTGGTGGGGGTTTCGACGCTGTTCCGGTCCCGTGCGCGGACCGTGCGCGACTGGTGGGCCAGCGGGTCGACGAGCGTGCGCGTGGTCGTCTTCGGCGTCCTCGCGCTGGTGTCCGGCGCGGTGCTGTGGTTCGTCGTCGGCGGGCAGCCGCTGATCGACCTGCAGGTCTACCGCTTCGGCGTCGAGGCGTGGATGGCGGGCGGCGACCCGTACGGCCCGATGCCGCCGACGTCGGTCGGCGCGGCGCTGCCGTACCTGTACCCGCCGCCGTCGCTGATCGTGTTCGTCCCGCTGACCCTGGTGCCGCTCGCGGTCGCCGACGTCATCGCGACCGCGCTGACCGTCGTCGCGCTGGTCGCCACCATCTACGTCGTCATCGCCCGCTGCTGGCCGCGCGCCACCGCCGTCGACGTCGCGGGCGCCACCGCGCTGGTGCTGCCGATCGCGCTGCTGCTGGAGCCGGTGCGCGAGACGCTGACCTTCGGGCAGATCAACATCTGGCTGATGGCGCTGGTCGCGGTCGACTGCCTGGCCCGGCACCCGCGCTGGCCGAGGGGTCTGCTCGTCGGCCTGGCGTTCGCCCTCAAGCTGACGCCCGCCGCGTTCGTCCTGTTCTTCCTGCTCCGCCGCGACTTCCGGGCCGCCGTGGTCACCATCGCCAGCGGCGCGGCGTTCGTCGCGCTGGGCTTCGTGTTCGCCTGGAAGGACTCGGTCGCGTACTGGTTCACCGGCGCGGGCCCGACCGCCGGGGTCAGCGGCTCGCCGTTCGGGACGAACCAGACGATCCTCGCCGCGCTGCGCAGGCTCGTCATCCCGGAGACCGCGCAGACGGTGCTGTGGGTCGCGCTCGTCGGCGTCGTCGTCGGGGTGGCCGTGCTGCTGATGGTCCGCCTGGACACGCCGTCGGCGCTGGTCGTCAACGGCGTGCTGGCGCTGCTGATCGCGCCGACCGCGTGGTCGCACCACTGGGTGTTCATCGTGCCCGCGCTGATCGTGTTCGCCTTCCACGCCGTGCACGGCAGGCAGTCGGTCCTGCTCGGGCTCGGCGTCCTCGCGGTGTTCATCGCCGGGCCGCACCAGTACCTCACCCGCGGCAGCAACACCGAGTTCACGTGGACCTGGTACCAGCACCTCTTCGGCGACTCGTACGTGCTGATCGCGCTGGCCCTGCTCGCGGTCACCATGTGGCAGGTGCGGGCGCGGGAGCCGCGCTCGGACCGCGAGATGGCCCGGCCTGCCGAGCTGGTCTAGGGGCGCAGGCTCGCCAGCACCATGTCGGCGAAGTGCGCGCCGACCTGCTCCGGGGTCAGCGGGCCGTCGGCGTGGTACCACATGCCGAGCCGGTGGATCGCGCCGAAGTGGTAGTGCACCACGACGTCGGCGGGCACGTTCGCGCGGAACAGCCCCGCCGCCTGGCCCTCGGCGACGAGGTCCCGGACCCGCTCGTGGTAGGCGCGGCGCGCGGCCCGCACCTCGGCCTGGCGCTCGGGGGCGAGCAGGTGCACGGACTGGAAGAACACCACGGCCTCGTCGAGGTTGGCGATGGTGGTCTCGACCACGTCGGCGATGATCGCGTGCAGCCGCTCGGGCAGCGGTGAGTCGTCCTCGGCGATGGTGAGCATGCGGGAGGTCTGCATCCGCAGCATGCGGGTGTGGACCTCGAACAGCAGGTCGTCCTTGGACTCGAAGTAGTGGTAGACGCCGCCCTTGGTGACGCCCGCGGCGTCGGCGATCTCCCGGATCGATGTGGTGGCGAAGCCCTTCGCCGCGAACAGCGAGATCGCCGCCCGCACCACGCGCTCCCGCACGGGGTTGTCCACCTGGGTACGCATCGGCCTGCCTTTCCGGGGTCGCCGGTCACTGTAGCCCCGGCGACCCCGGGCGTCCGGTCAGCCGACGAGCTTGACCTCGTCGGGGTCTTCCGGCCCGCGGGGCGGGCTGGATGGGGCCGTCGCCGCGGTCGGTGACCATCGGCGGCTGCTTCTCGGTGGTGCTGCCGTCGGCGTTGACGGTGAACACGTACGCCCCGGTGTAGCCGGAGTGCGAGTCGGGGGAGAAGGCGAACGGGGTCAGGCCGGGGCCGCCGAGCTTGCCGGACTCCATGACCTCGACGATCCCGGCGCGGGTCAGGTCGCGGCCCGCCTCCTTGAGCGCCTGCCCGAACGTGTACGCCTGCGCCATCCCGTAGATGACGGTGTTGGTCAGCGGCACCTCGGGGATGTACTTGCGGTGGATCTCGTGGAACAGCGCGGTCCACGGGTCGTCGACGGCGGCGATGTCGGGCAGGTAGCCCGCGCCGACCAGGCCGGTGAGCAGCTTCGGCGCGGAGACCTCCGCGCCCGCGCGCTTGCCGAAGTCCGACAGCAGCGCGGTGAGCGTCCGCGGGTCGGCACCGATGCTGGAGACGACGAACTGCGGCTTGTACCCGATGCGCGCGGCGGTGAGGATCGCCAGCGCGGTGAACGCGGGCACGCACTCGCACACCACGACGCCTGCGCCCGCCTGCTTGAGCGCGGTGATCTGCGGGAGGACGTCGGTGTTGGCGGGGTCGTAGCCCTGCTTCGCGGCGAGCGGGACGTAGCGCTCCAGGCCCGCCATCCCGTCCCGGCCCACGTCGTCGTTCTGGTGGAACACGCCGACCTTGGCGTCCGGGAAGGTCTTGGCGATGTAGTCGCCGAGGATCTTGCCCTCGCGGGTGTAGTCGACCTGGAAGCCGAAGGTCATCGGGCTCTTGGGGTCGTCCCACTGGAGCGCGCCGGAGGAGACGAGCAGGTCGGGGACGCCCTCGGTGGTGAGGAAGTCGACGACCTTGGAGTGGGTCGGGGTGCCGAGGCCGCCGACGATGGCGAACACCTCGTCCTGCAGGACCAGCTTCTTGACGACCTCGACGGTGCGGGTCGGGTTGTAGCCGTCGTCCTCGACCCGGTAGTCGATGCGGCGGCCGTGGATGCCGCCGTTGTCGTTGATGTAGGAGTACATGGCCTTCGCGCCCGCGGAGATGGTGCTGTAGCCGGGCGCGGCGGGGCCGGTCAGCGGCTGGTGGGTGCCGATGACCACGGTGTCGTCGGTGACGCCGGGTGCGGGGTCGCCGGACCCGCCGCCGCCCGCGGGGTCTCACCGGCGCCCGCGCACGCGCTGAGCGCCAGCACGGCGGCCAGGGCCAGAGCCGTCTTCCTCATGCCGCTCCTTTCGTGGCTGGCCGCATCCGCCGCACCAGTCCGTGGATTCCTTGGGGAAGGCCATGACGACGGCGATGAGCACCACGCCGTAGGCCGCGAGGGGCAGGTTGTTCGCGACGTCCGTGCCGAGGTCCAGCGCGTGCGCCAGCTCCTCCGCGCCCGCTTGCAGCGCCACCAGGGCGAGCGCGCCCCACAGCGCGCCCCACAGGCTGCCGACGCCGCCGAGGACCATGGCCGCGAGCAGCCCCAGCGACAGCGCCGGGGTGAACGAGCCGGGCGCGGCGGTGCCGAGCAGGAACGCCTGCAAGCCGCCCGCCAGCCCGCCGCAGACCGCGCTGACCAGGAACGCGGCGATCTTCGTCCGGCCGACGTGGATGCCCGCGAGCCCGGCGGCGACCTCGTCGTCGCGCACCGCGCGCAGCCTGCGCCCGAACCGGCTGCCGGTGAGGTTGGCGAGCAGCACGAGCGCGGCCAGCGCGGTCAGCCACACGACCCACGCCTGCCACTGGGTCGTGGGCACGGCCAGGCCCGCGGGCTTGCTGTTGACGGTGAACCCGAGCCCGTTGCTGCCGCCGAGGACGTCCGGGAACCGCTGGGTCACCGCGGGCAGCCCGACGGCCAGGGCGAGCGTCGCGCCCGCGAGGTACGGCCCGTGCAGGCGGGCCGCCGCGCCCCGGTGAGCACCCCGGCGAGCCCGGCGGCGGCGCCCGCGGCGAGCAGGTCGACCCAGAACGGCAGGCTCGGCACGTGCACGACGAGCAGCGCGACGGTGTAGGCGCCGATGAACAGGAAAGCACCGTGCCCCAACGAGATCTGCCCGGTGAGTCCGGTGAGGACGGTCAGCCCGGCGACCGCGAGCAGCAGGTACCCGACGGTGGCGATGCGGACGCTGGTGAACGGGTCGACCAGGAAGGTCAGCGCGACGACCGCGGCGAGCGCGGCGGCGGCCAGCAGCAGGTGGCGGCCCATCACACCCGCCTCGCGACGCGCTGCCCGAACAGGCCGTCCGGGCGGACCGACAGGACGACCACGAGGATCGCCAGCGCGGCCAGCGTGACCAGCTCCGCGCCGAGGTACCCGGACACGAGCGACAGGACGACGCCGAGCAGGAACCCGCCGATCACGGTGCCGACCGGGTTGTCCAGCCCGCCGATGACGGCGGCGGTGAGCGCGTAGACGAACACCGTGTCCATGACGGTCGGGTGGATGAACGGCGGCGCGGCCAGCAGCCCGGCCAGCGCGCCGACCGCGGCGGCCAGCGTCCACCCGATGGTGAGCATGCGCCCGACCCGGACGCCGACGAGCGCGGCGACCTCGGGGCGGAACGCGGCGGCGCGCATCCGCAGGCCCAGCGGGGTGGCCTTGAACAGCAGCAGGATCGCGGCCGCCGCGGCGACCACCACGAGGACGGTGAACAGCGCGGCGGGGGAGAAGGCGCCGCGGAAGTCGAACGCGTAGGGGAACGAGCGCGGCTCGGCGGTCCAGATCATCCCGGCGACGGCTTGCAGCACCAGCAGCAGCCCGAGGGTGACGATCACGGGGAGAGCGGGCCGCGGTTCCGCAGTGGACGGATGAGCAGCCGCTCGGTCAGCGCGCCGAGCACGGCCCCGGCGGCGATGGCGACCGCGAAGCCGAGCCAGTAGCCGTCGGTGGCGCGGTTGACGGTGAACGCGAGGTAGGCGCAGACGAGCGCGAGCGCGGGCTGGGCGAAGTTCACCATCTGCGTCGCCCGGAAGATGATGACGAGCGAGAGCCCGAGCGCGGCGTAGATCGCGCCGATCGCCAGGCCGCTCAACAGGAGCGCGGACAGGTCCATCTCACATCCCCAGGTAGGCGTGCCGGAGGCGGTCGTCGGCGAGCAGGCCCTCGGCTTCCTCGGCCGCGACGACGCGGCCGAGGGACAGCACGTAGCCGCGGTCGGCGATGGACAGCGCGCTGCGCGCGTTCTGCTCGACGAGCAGCACGGTGAGGTCGTCCCAGTCGCGCAGTTCCTCGAGCACCCGCATGATCTGGAGCGTCACGCCGGGCGCGAGGCCGAGCGACGGCTCGTCCAGCAGCAGCATGCGCGGCTTGCTCATCAGCGCCCGGCCGATGGCGAGCATCTGCCGCTCGCCGCCGGACAGCGTGCTCGCCTGCGCCTTGAGCCGCGCGGCGAGTGGCGGGAACAGGTCGAGCACCTGGCCCTGGCTCGCGGACACGCCCGCGCGGTCGCGCCGCCACAGGCCGCCGAGGCGCAGGTTCTCGGCGACGGTCAGCTCGGTGATGACGCCGCCGTTCTCCGGGACGTGCGCGAGCCCGGCGCGGACGATCCGGTCCGGGGACCAGCCGGTGATGTCGGCCTCGTCGAACCGGACGCGGCCCGAGGCCGGGCGCGCCAGGCCGCTGACCGTGCGCAGCAGGGTGGTCTTGCCCGCGCCGTTCGGGCCGAGCACGGCGGTGATGCTCGCGTACTGCGTCCACAGGCTCAGCCCGTCGAGCGCGCGGACCGGCCCGTAGGCGGTCACCAGGTCTTCGATGTCCAGCAAGGGGCTCCTCAGCTCGCGGCGCCGAGGTACGCCTCGGCGACGTCGGGGTCGGCGCGGACGGCCTCGGGCGACCCGGTCGCGATGACCCGGCCGAAGTTCAGGACCGTGATCCGGTCGCAGACGCTCATCACCAGGTCCATGTGGTGCTCCACCAGCACGACCGCCATCGGCAGCCCGCGGATGAGCGCCACCAGCTCCTCGCGCTCCACTTCGGACAGACCGGCGGCGGGCTCGTCCAGCATCAGCAGGTCCGGCTCGGCGACCAGGGCGCGGGCCAGGGCGACCCGCTTGCGCAACCCGTACGGCAGCGCGCCGGGCAGCGCGGACGCCCACTCGGCCACGCCGAGCGACTCCAGCGCCGCCATCGCCCGGGCGCGCAGCGCGGCTTCCTCGCCGCGGCCGATGAGCGACCCCCAGACGCCCATCGACGCGTGCCGGTCCGCGCCCACCAGCACGTTGTCGAGCACCGACGAGTGCGCGAACAGCCCGAGGCCCTGGAGCGTGCGGGCGATGCCGAGCCGGGCCAGGTGGTGCGGGCGGTGGTCGCGCAGCTCGACCCCGCGCACCAGCAGGGAACCCGACGCGGGGCGGGTGAACCCGCAGACGACGTTGAACAGCGTGGTCTTCCCGGCGCCGTTGGGCCCGATGATCCCGTGCACCGTCCCGGGCTCCACGGCCACCGACACCTCCGACAGCGCGGTCAGGCCGCCGAAGCGCACGGTGACGTCGCGGACTTCGAGCAACGACATGGGGTGCTCCCAGAATATGAGATGAGCCGTACCGGCTGGCCGGTATGCCGGGCAATGATGGGCGGACCCCGAACGGCTGTCAAGGCGGGAGTGGTTGCGGCGCAGCGCATAGGCTCACCGCCGTGAACGCATCCCCCACCGAGATCGTCCGGGTCGCCGCGCAGCTGGTGAACCGGGGCGCGCGGCTGGACATGAGCGCGCTCGCCGCGGACCTCGGCATCTCCCGGACGACGCTGTTCCGCCGCGTCGGCAACCGCGAGGACCTGCTCGGCGAGGCGCTGTGGCTGCTGTCCGACCGGACGATGCGCGGCGCCGACCGGGCCTGGCGCACCGCGCACGGCGACGCCGTCCGCGACCCCGGCGGCGGGCTGCGCTGCCTGTGGATCATGGCGCGCTACCGGTCGGCCATCGCGGGCCACGAGGGCATGCGGCTGCTGCTCGCCGAGGAGCCCGTGACCGCCATCCGGGTGCTCACCGACCCCGGCGGGCGGGTGCAGCCGCGCGTCATCGCGGCGTACACCGACCTGCTCGACCGCGACGTCGACGCGGGCGGGTTCGAGCCCGCCGTCGACGTGAAGACCCTGGCCTACGCCATCGTCCGGCTCGGCGAGACGTTCCTGTACTCCGACGTGCTGGCCTCCCGCAGCCCCGACCTGGCCGCGCTGGGCACGCTGGTGGGCCGGTTGGTCGACCAGGGGTTGTGAAACACTCGCCCGTGGTGTTTCATCGGCTGTGTCCCCCGGACCCCCAACCGTCCACACGGGAGGCTCAATGCCGAGCACCTGGCCGCCCGGGCTGCCCCGGACGCTGGACTACCCCGACGTCGGCGCGGGCGCCATCGCCGTCGGCGCGGCCAACCGCTGGGGCGACCGCCCGGCGTTCACCCGCGGCGGCGAGGTCCTCACCTTCGCCGACGTCGGCAGCCGGGCCGCCCGCTTCGCCCGCGGCCTGCGCGCCTGCGGCGTCCGCCCCGGCGACCGGGTCGCGCTGCGCATGCCGAACTGCCTGGAATTCCCGGTCGCCTACTACGGGACCCTCCTCGCGGGCGCCACGTTCGTCCCGGTCAACCCCCTGCTGCCCGAGCCCGTCGCCGCCGCCCAGATCGCCGACGCCGACGCGGTGCGCACCATCACCGCGGCCGACGTCCCGCGCCTGTGCGACGGCCACGACGACAGCCCCCTCGACGCACCCGCCGACGGCCTGGCCCACCTCGCCTACACCGGCGGCACGACCGGCGACTCCAAGGGCGTCGAGCTGCCGCACCGCAACGTCGTCACCAACTCCCTGCAGTACGCCTGCTGGGCCAGCGGCTCCCTGCCCGACGTCGACTCCGACGGCGGCCTCACCCTCGACCAGGTCGGCTCCCCGGACGAGTGGGTCACCCCGCTCGGCGAGGGCGTGGTCATCAACCTGACCCCGTGGTTCCACGCGATGGGCACCATCGCCGGGCTCAACGTCCTCATGCTCACCGGCACCACCGCCCACCTGCACGACCGCCTCGACCCGGCCGCCTACCTCGCCGACGCCGAAGGCCTCCGCATCACCTCCATGGGCGGCGCGCCCGCGCTGTTCGCGGCGCTGCTCGCGGGCCCGGTGGAGGCCGACCTGTCGTCGGTGCGCCTGATCAGCTCCGGCGCGGCGCCGATGCCGGTGGAGATGATCGAGCGCCTGCGCGCGCTGTGCCCGGACGCGGTGATCGCCGAGGGCTACGGGCTCACCGAGGTCACCATGGGCGCGACGATGAGCCCCACGCACCGGTCGGGCACGCACAAGCCCGGGTCGGTCGGGCTGCCGCTGTTCGACACCGAGGTCCGCGTCGTGGACGTCGATACCCGGGAACCGGTGCCGGTGGGGAGCGCGGCGAGGTGTGGATCCGCGGCCCGCAGGTCATGACCGGCTACCACGGCCGCCCCGACGCGACCGCGGACGTGCTGTCCGACGGGTGGCTGCGGACCGGCGACATCGGCGTCCTCGACGCCGACGGGTACCTGTCCATCGTGGACCGGCTCAAGGACATGCTGCTGTACAAGGGGTACAACGTGTACCCGCGCGAGCTGGAGGAGCTGCTGGCCGCGCACCCGGACGTCGCCGCGGGCGCGGTCGTCGGCCGCCCCGACCCCGCTGTGGGGGAGCTGCCGGTCGCGTTCGTCGTCCCGGCCCGCGCGGGCGTGCGCGAATCCGACCTGCTCGACGACGTGAACCGCCAGGTCGTCGCGTACAAGCGGCTGCGCGAGGTGCGGTTCGTCGAGTCCATCCCGGTGTCCGCGGCGGGCAAGATCCTCAAGCGCGAACTCCGCGCCCGGCTGGTCTGACGTGGCGGGCCTGGACGTGCGCGGCACGGTCGCCGTCGTCACCGGCGGCGGCTCCGGCATCGGCGCGGCGCTGTGCGCCCGCCTCGCGGGCGCGGGCGCCCACGTCGTCGTGAACGACCTGTCCGCGGAGGCCGCCGACGCCGTGGCCGCGTCGATCGGGGCGGTGTCGCACCCCGGCGACGCCGCCGACCCGGACGTCGCCGCGGCCCTCGTCGCGGCGGGGGAGCGGCTCGGGGGCGTGGACCTGTTCTGCGCCAACGCGGGCGTCGCCACGGCCGACTGGGACACCGCGTGGCGGGTCAACGTCATGGCCCACGTGCACGCCGCCACCGCGGTGCTGCCGCACTGGCTGGAACGCGGCCGCGGCCGCTTCCTCGCGACGGTGTCCGCGGCGGGCCTGCTGACCCTGCTGGGCAACCCGGCCTACGCCGCGACCAAGCACGCCGCCCTCGCCCACGCCGAGTGGCTGCGCGCCACCTACGCCCACCGCGGCGTGACGGTGCAGGCGCTGTGCCCGCAGGGCGTCATCACCCCGATGCTGACGGGCGGACCGCTCCTGGAGGGCGCGGTCACCCCCGAGTTCGTCGCCGACACCGTGATGGCGGCGCTGGGCGGCGACAGCTTCCTGGTGCTGCCGCACCCGGAGGTCGCCGAGTACTACCGCCGCCGCGCCACCGATCCCGACCGCTGGCTGGCGGCGATGAACCGCCTGCAGCGCGACGCGGAGTGACCCGTCACTTCGCCGCGCGCACCACCAGTCGCGCCAACTCCGTGCGCGAGCGGATGCCCAGTCGCGTGTAGATGTTGCGCAGGTGGTGTTCCACCGTGCGGGGGCTCAGCACGAGCCTGCGGGCGATCTCGCGGTTGGTCTCGCCGTCGGCGACGAGTCGGGCGATCTGGCTCTGCTGCGGGGTCAGCGCGCCCTCGGCGGGGGCGGGCGCGGCGGCGCGGAGTTCCGTGCGGGCCCGGTCCTCCCAGTAGGTCGCGCCGTGCGCGGAGAACAGGTGCAAGGCGTCCCGCAGGTGGGCGCGGGCAGCGCTCGGGCGGCGCTCGCGGCGCAGGTGGTGGGCGTAGAGCAGGTGGGTGCGCGCGAGTTCGAGCGTCGCGCCCGCCTGGCGGTGCAGGGCGATGGCGCGCTCGAAGTGGGCGGGCGGGTCGTCGGCCAGCAGGGCGTGGCAGCGGTGCGAGATCGCCCGCCAGTGCGGGCCGCGCAGGCTGCCCGCCCACGTGTCGAAACGGGACAGGGCGCGGGCGGCGTACCCGGGCTCGCCGCACCGGACCGCGGCCTCGACCAGTTGCGGCACGGCAAGAGCGCGGATCGCCGGGTGCGCGCGGCCCACGCCGGTGGCCATCGTCCGCAGGCGGCTCAAGGCGTCCTCCGGCCGGTCGTCGATGAGGTCAACGCACGCCCGCGCCCACGCCGCGTACGCCGCGGGCCGCCCGAGCCCGCGTTCGGCGATCGCCGGGGCCGCCTCGGCGAGCCGGGTCAACGCCGTGGAGCGGTCGCCCAGCGACACCGCGGCCAGCGCCAGCGCGACGGTGTGCTCCGCGGCCACGTTGCGCTGGCCGGTCGAGCACGCGCGGCCCTCCGCCGCGGCGCGGATCGCGACCGCGACCCGGTCCGCCGCCAGGGCGACCAGCGCCAGGTGGGCGAGCGCCACCGGCAGCAGCTCCGGCGCGCCGGTCCTGGCCAGGCCCACCGCGGCCGTCGCGCGCTCGTACGCCTGCGGGACCTGGCCCAGCGCCAGCGCCACCTCACCCGCCCACACCAACCTGCGCGGATCGCGCGCGGCGCAGGCCGCGGCGTGCCGGAGCGGACCGCGGGCGGCCTTGTGGTTGCCCGCGAACGTCGCCGCGAGCCCGGTGCTGTGCGCGGCGGCCAGCGGGTCGGCCGACGCGAGGGTGGCCAGGTCGCGGGTCAGGGCGGCGTGCCCGTCGACGTCACCGGCCATCCGCCGCGCCTCGCCCGCCAGCATCAGCGCCACCGCGCGCTCGCGGGGTCGGCCAGGGTGACCGCGCCCGCGGCGAGCTCGTGCGCGGCGATCGCCGGGTCGCCGTCGCGCAGTTCGATCTCCCCGCGCAGCACCGACACCCCGCGCGGCAGGTCGGCCAGCGCCCGCGCCGGTCGGCCCGCCGCCCACGCCGCCCGCGCCGCGCCCCGGTCGCCCGGCCAGGCGGTACAGCCGGGACGCGGTCAGCGGGTCGGCCGACGCGGCCGCCTCGACCAGCGCCGCCGCGCTCACCGCCCCGGGGTGCGCCCGCGATCGGAAGTACAGCGCCCGCGCCGGGTCCGTCTCCTCCGCCGACAGCTCCGCCCACACCGCGCGGCACGCCGCCGGACCCGCGCAGGCCCGGACCGTCGCCGCGACCGCGGGGAGGGGACAGCCCGTCCGGCCCGACCGCGCCCGCCGCGACCGCCTCGGCCGACGCGTGCACCCGGCCCCCGCACGCCGCCCGCAGCGCCGCCGGGTCCACGGCCGCCGCGAGCACCGCGCGGTAGCGCCCACCGGGCGGGAGCACGGCCGACACCGCACCCGACCGCGCCACCGCGCCCAACTCCAGCAGGTGCCCGGGATTCCCCGCGCCAGCTCGCGCAGCGCGCGCCGCACGTCCGCGGGCAGCGCGAAGGCGTCGGCCAGGACTCGGTCGGCGGCCTCGTCGTCCAGCGGGGAAGCGCCAGCTCCGGCACACCGGGCAGCGGGGTCCGGCGGGCCAGCACCACGGGCCGACCCCGCGGTTCCACATCGGACACGTCGTCGGCGTCGTCCACGAGCACCAGGTCGGTGCGGGCGCCCGCGAGCGCGCGCAGCACGGCGCTCCGGCCGATCCCGGGGGACCGGTGAGCACCACCGCCCCGTCGCGGAGATCGGCCAGCCTGGCCAGGACCTCGGCGCGGCCGTGCACCATTCGATGAAACACTAACGCTGAATGTTTCACAACCGGTGATTTCGCCGATGCGGCCCCGCGCGCCCGGTTGCGAGAGTCGAGGAGTCCCACCCCCGATGAAGGAGTACGACGACGTGCGCCGACTCATCCCCCTGCTCGCCGGGCTCGCCGTGACGGCCGGTCTGGTCGCGGGCACCGCCAACGCCGCCGAGAACCCCTACCAGCGCGGCCCGAACCCCACCGAGTCCCTCATCGAGGCCGCCCGCGGCCCTTCGCCACGGCCGAGACCAGCGTGTCCCGGTACGTGGTCACCGGCTTCGGCGGCGGCACGATCTACTACCCGACGAGCACCGCGGAGGGCACGTTCGGGGCGGTCGCGGTGTCCCCGGGCTACACCGCCACCCAGTCCAGCCTCGCCTGGCTCGGCCCGCGCCTGGCCTCGCACGGCTTCGTGGTCATGATCATCGACACGAACTCGATCTACGACCAGCCCGCCTCCGCGGCGACCAGCTCCTGGCCGCGCTCGACTACCTCACCCAGCGCAGCGCCGTCCGCGGGCGCATCGACGCCACCCGGCTCGGCGTCGCGGGCCACTCCATGGGCGGCGGCGGGTCCCTGGAGGCCGCGAAGGACCGCACCAGCCTCAAGGCCGTCGTGCCGATCGCCCCGTGGAACACCGACAAGACCTGGTCCGAGGTCCGCACCCCGACGTTCATCGTGGGCGGCGAGAGCGACTCGGTGGCGCCCGTCAGCTCGCACTCCGAGCCGTTCTACCAGTCCCTGACCGGCGCCCGCGAGAAGGCGTACATGGAGCTCAACGGCGCCAGCCACTTCTTCCCGCAGTCCTCGAACACCACGCTCGCCAAGTACACGATCTCCTGGCTCAAGCGGTTCATCGACGACGACACCCGCTACGACCAGTTCCTCTGCCCGCCGCCCAGCGGCCTGGCCATCGAGGAGTACCGGGCCTCCTGCCCGCACGCCTGACCCCACCCCGCCGAATGCCCGGACCGCCGCGCGCGGGCCGGGCATTCGGCCGTCGGTGAGTGCCCGATTGTCCGAAACCAACAGAATTCCGGCCCCAGCGGACGAGCGTTGACGCCTAGTTGACTCTCTCGTAACTTCCAAAGAGCCAGAACAGGATTCACCTATTCCGCGGGGTGGTCGTCGTGGTCGCGGCTCTGCGCACGCGTGACGAGTACGGTCCCTGGCGCAACATCCCGGCCGCCGCCGCCCGAGCGCTGCGGCCCCGGATCGATGCGATCGCCGCCGAGATGGTCGAGACCATCCGCACCGAGGTCAACGGGTACCGCGTCGCGCCCAACAGCGACGTCGGCCGGGACGTGTTCACCGCGGTCCGCCGCGCCGTCGCCCAGTTCGTCGCCCTCATCGACGACCCCGTCGGCCCCTCGCCCGAGGACATCGAGTTCTTCCGCCACCTCGGCCGCGCCGAGTACCGCAACGGCCGCGACCTCGACGACCTCCAAGCCGCCTACCGCATCGGCGCGCGCGTCGCGTTCCGCCGCTACGCCCAGATCGCCCAAGCCGCGGCGCTGCCCATGACGACCGTGCTGACCATCAGCGACGCCGTCCTCGTGCACATCGACCACCTCGCCAACGAGTCCGCCAAGGGCTACGCCGAGGCCAAGGCCCGCGGCGTCGACGACCCCGCGCAGCGCCGCCGCGCCCTCGCCGAGCGCCTCGTGCGCCGCAACCCGCCGGAGACCGGCCCCTCCACCGCCGACCTCGCCGCCCGCGCCCACTGGCCGCTGCCCCAGCGCGTCGCCTGCCTCGTCGTCGACGACCCCGGCGGCGGCCGGTTCCGCTTCGCCGACGACGTCCTCCAGGTCGAGCGCAACGGCGAGCTGACCGCGATCGTCCCCGAGGCGGGCGTCCGCGCCGCCTGCTCGCTGCTCACCGGCGCGCGCGCCGCCGTCGGCCCGGTGCTGCCGATCGCCGAGACGTGGCTGTCGCGCTACTGCGCCCGCCTCGCCCTGCGCGCGCTGCCCCGCTCCGCCCGCGTGATCGACGCCGACGAGCACCTGCTCGACCTGTTCCTCCTGGCGGGTGAACCGCTGGGCGTGCTGCTCGCCAGACGCGGGGTCGACCGGCTCGCCGACCTCGGCGCGGGCAAGGCGGCCCGGCTCGAGGAGACCTTCCACGCGCTGCTCACCTCGTGGGGCCGCTCCGCCCCGGAGATCGCCACCGAACTGGGCATCCACCCGCAGACCGCCCGCTACCGGCTCCGCCAGCTCGACGACGTCTTCGGCGAGCGCCTCGCCGACCCCGACTTCCGGTTCGAGGCGGAGACCGTGCTCAGACTCCGGGCGCTTCGCCGCGAACCGTAGGTGTCGGCTACCCTCCCTCGGCGGCGGACGAGGGGGATCGGCATGGGCGAGGCACGGCCAGGGCGGGCGAAGGTGCGCTTCGGCCACGCCGAGCTGCTGGCCGACGAGGACCACCCCGGCGGCTGGCTGCTCACCGTCGACGGCGTCGCCCAGTCCTACGTGGACACCCGCGACCCCGGGCACCTCGAGTTCGACTACCTCCGCAGGCTCGGCGACGTCATCGACCTCGCCGCCCCGCCCTCGCAGCCGCTGACCGCCGTGCACGTCGGCGGCGGCGCGTGCACGCTGCCCCGCTACCTCGCCGCCACCCGCCCCGGGTCCCCGCAGCGCGTCGTCGACGCCGACGGCGAGCTGGTCGAGTTCGTCGCCGAGCACCTCGGCCTGGACATCCCCGGCGTGCGGACCACGGTGGGGGACGGGCGGGAGTACATCTCCGGGCTGGCCGACGGCGTCGCCGACCTCGTCGTCCTCGACGCCTTCGAGCGCGCCGTCGTGCCCGGCGGCCTGGCCACCGCGGAGTTCACCGACGAGGTCGTCCGCGTGCTCGACCCGGCCGGGGTGTACCTGCTCAACGTCTCCGACGGACCCGGCCTGGTGTTCGGCCGCCGGGTCGCCGCCACCCTCGCCGCGGCGTTCCCGCACGTGCTGCTGCTGGCCGAACCCCCGGTCCTGCACAACCGCCGCTACGGCAACCTCGTCTTCGCGGCGTCCGCATCGCCGCTGCCGGTGGCCGGGGTGACCGCCCGCGCCGCCGCAGCGCCGTTCCCCGCCCGCTGCCTGGCGGGCGCGCACATCCCGGAGTTCGCGGGCGACGCCCGACCGCTGCGCGACGACGACACCATGCCCTCGCCCACCCCGCCGTGGGGGCTGCTCGGCCGGGCCTGAAAACGCCGCGCGGCTCGCGCCCGCGCCGCACTATCGTCGCGGACGTGCAACCGGACCTGCGGAACGCCCGCCGCGCCGACGTCCCCGACATCGCCGCCCTGATGCGCCGGTCGGTCCAGCGGCTGTTCCCCGCCTTCCACGACGCCCGCGAGACCGCCAGCGCCGCGGTCCACCTGACCGTGCCCGACACCGTCCTCATCGACGACGGCACGTACTTCGTCGCCGAGGCGGGCGGCGCGATCATCGCCTGCGGCGGGTGGAGCAAGCGCGGCAAGGTCTACACCGGCTCCGGCGACCGCCCGGGCGACGACCGCGTGCTCGACCCGGCGAGCGAGCCCGCCCGGGTCCGCGCGATGTTCGTCCACGAGGACTGGACCCGCCGCGGTCTCGGCAGCGCCATCCTCACCGCGTGCTGCGGGCCGCGGCCGCCGAGGGCTTCACGTCGCTGGTCCTGATGGCGACGCTGCCCGGTGTCCCGCTGTACCGGTCGTTCGGCTTCCGCGAGGTGGAGCGCACGCTGGTCCCGCTGCCGGACGGCGTCACGCTGGCCGGTGTCTCGATGGCGCTTGACCTCACGTCGACCTGAAGTCGCACGGTGGTGGCGTACGACCGACCAGGAGATCGCCATGACCGTTTGGGGCAAGACCGCCAGCGAGAACTACCACCGCCGCGCGACCGGGATGCTGCGCGGCTTCTACCGCCGCTTGGCCACGGACGTGCCCGCCGAGCCGGGCACCGTGCTGGTCGACGTGGGCACCGGGCCGGGCATGCTGCTTCACCACCTGGCGGGCTCCGGCGCGGAGCTGCACGGGGTCGACCCGTCGCCGGACATGGTGGCCATCGCCCGGCGGGTCGCCGACGACGCCGGGCTGGCCGAGCGGCTCACCTTCGCCGCGGGGTCCGCCGAGGACCTGCCGTTCCCGGACGCGTCGGTCGACGTGCTGGTGTCGTCGCTGTCGCTGCACCACTGGGCCGACGTCGCCCGGGCCGCCACCGAGGCCCGCCGCGTGCTGCGCCCCGGCGGGCGGCTGCTCGCCTACGACTTCCGCTTCGTCCGCATGGACCGCGCCCTGGCCGCCATGCGCGCCGAGTTCGACCAGGTCAGCCGAACGCGGGTTCGGCTGCTCTACGCCCGGCTCGAGGCGCGCTGACGTAGGCGTCGACCTTCGCCGCGAAGTCCGGGCAGGTGCGGAAGTCCTCGGCCGGGCACTCCACGGCGTGGTCGAGCAGCGCCAGCGACGCCCGCAGCGCCTCGATGCGGGCCCGCAACGCCGCGCGGTGCTCGGCGAGCAGCTCGCGGCGGGCGCCCGGCAGGGACAGCAGCGTCCCGATCTGCTCCAGGGACAGCCCGCTGTCCTTGCCGAGCTGGATGACGGCCACCGCGGTGACGTGGCCCTCGTCGTACACCCGCCGCCCGCCCGCGGACCGGGCGGGCGCGAGCAGGCCCATCGCCTCCCAGTGCCGCAGGACGTGGGGCGCGAGCCCGAACCGGGCCGCCAGCTCTCCGATCGTCATGCCCACGTCAACGCGGGGAGCTGGCGGCGGGTTCCTAGATGTCGGCCTTCACGAACTCGTAGGCGCCCGCCGCCTCGGAGGTGAAGTTGTACTTGACCGTGGCCAGCCCGAACGGCTTGGCCGGGTCGACCTTGAAGATCGTCGTCGTGCGCGGCGGGTTGCGGTTCTCCGCGGCGCCGTACTGGTAGTCCCCGGACAGGCCGTCGAAGGTGACGGTGCCCAGTTCCCGGGACGCGGCCAGCAGGCCCTCCCGGGACAGGTCGCCGCGCTCGACGGCCTTCTCCAGCAGCTCGGTCATCGCCCGGCCCTGGTTGTAGCCGAACGCGAAGTAGTAGTCGGGCTGCTGCTGCGGCGCGAACTTGCCGAGCCGGTCGACCATCGCCTGCATGCCGGGCACGCCGGTGTCGCCCCACTCGGTGCCCTCGGCCGCGATGAGCACGTTGGCCTGCAGGTACGGCGCGAGCGGCGACTTGGCGAGCGCCCCGACCCACGACGGCGACTGGCCGTACCAGCGCGGCGCGAACCGGCCCTGCGCCGCGGTACCCCAGATCTTGCCCGCGTCGGACGGGGTGGCGACCAGGAACACCATCTGGCAGCCCGCGCCCGCGAGCGCCTGGATCTGGCCCGCGTAGTTCTCGGTGCCCGCCTTGAACCGCTGCGTGGTGGCCACGGTGAACCCGGCGCGCTCGGCGGCGAAGTCGATGCCCGCCTGGCCCGCCTCGCCGTAGACGTCGTCCTGGATCATCGTGCAGATCTTCGACTGCGCCGAACCGCCGCCCTCGGTGAGGTAGTGGTCGATCGCGTTGATCGCCTGCACCTGGTAGGGCGCGCCGATCGGCAGCAGGTTCTCCTCCCGCACCCACAGGGCGTCCAGCGACGCGGGCGCGGCGACGATCTTGTCGGCGCGCAGCAGCGGCAGCACGGCCAGCGTGGAGGGCGTGCCGAGGAGCTGGGTGAACGCGGCGACGTCGCCCTTGATCTTGTTGTACTGCTGGACGGCGACGTCGGGCTTGTACTGGGTGTCCTCCTGCACCAGCTCGACCTTGTACTTGCCCGCGATCCCGCCGTCGGCGTTGACCTGGTCGAACCAGACCTTGTTGCCGGTGGTCAGCGGCTGCCCGATGACCGCGACCGGCCCGGACAGCGGGGAGAGCACGCCCAGCCGGATGGTGGTGCCGTCGAAGCCGGGGACCGCGGCGGGCGCGCCCGCCGTGCCGCCGCCGGTGTTCCCCCGCCTCCCCCGCCCCGCCGCACGCTGCGGTGAGGGCCAGTGCGGCCAGGGCCGCGGTGAGCGCCGCTCGGTTCATTCGGGGCCTCCTAATACGAGAACGGCCAAGTCCGGAAATACGTCTTGATCCGCAGCCAGATCCCCGCCAGCCCGCGGGGCTCGAACACCAGGAACAGCACGATGAGCACCCCGAAGATCGCCTGGTTCAGGGCGAACACGCTGATGAACCCCTCCCCGCCCACCGAGGTCTGCACCCCGGGGATGACGTCGCTGTACCGGTCGATCAGCGCGGGCAGGGCCCCGACGAACACCGCCCCGAGCACCGAGCCGAAGATCGTCCCCAACCCCCGACGATGACGATGGCGATGTACTGGATGGACAGCAGCAGGTTCCACTCGTCGGGCGAGACGAACTGCTGGTAGGCGCCGAACAGCGCCCCGCCAGCGCGGCGATCGCGCTGGAGACCATGAACGCGGCGATCTTGTACTTGCCCGCGCGCACGCCGATCACCTCGGCGGCCTGGTCGCGGTCCCTGATCGCCTGCAGCGCGCGGCCGGGCCGCGTCCGCACGAGGTTCTTCGCCAGCAGCGCGATGAGCGCGACCATCGCCCAGACCAGCCAGAACCAGCCCTGGTTGCGGGAGAACACCTCGCCGCCGACCTCGATCCCGGACAGGTCCACCACCCCGACGTCGGTCGACGCGGTCACCGACCGCCCGGAGTTGCCCCCGGTCACCGGCCGCAGGTTCCGCCACAGGTGCTCGCCGACGAACACCAGCCCGAGCGTCACGATCGCGAGGTAGTGCCCGCGCAGGCGCAGCGTGAACGGCCCGATCAGCCCGCCGAGCGCCGCCCCGACGAGCGCCGCGGCCAGCAGCCACACCGGCAGCGGCATCCCGAGCGTCCCCCGACGACGGCGGTGCAGTACGCGCCCGCGCCGATGAAGAAGGCGTGCCCGAGGGAGATCTGCCCGCAGTACCCGGTCAACAGGTTCAGCCCGATCGCGCCGACCGCGGTGATGCCGACGTAGATGAGCACGGACAGCCAGAAGTCGTCGTGCAGCACGGTGGGCAGCAGGGCGAAGACGAGGACCATCAGCCCCAGCCCGATCTTCGCGCCCGGGGTCCCGAACAGGCGCAGGTCCTGCGCGTAGGTGCGGACGAGGTTGCGGTGCGGTCGCGCCATCAGATCCGCCTGACGTCTTTGGTCCCGAGGAGCCCGTACGGCCGGACGAGGAGGATGAGGATCATCAGGACGTAGGGCACGATCACCGACACGTTGTCGCCCGCCCAGGCGAAGAGCTGGTCCTGGTACCCCCGCGTCAACGCCTCGGCCAACCCGATGATCAACCCGCCCAGCACGGCCCCCGTCGGCGAGTCCATCCCGCCGAGGATCATCGCCGGGAACGCCGCGAGCGCGATGAACCCGATCGACGGCGACAACCCACCCGGCCCGGCGGCCAGCGTGATCCCCGCCAACGCCGCCAACGCCGCCGCGATCGCCCACGACACGGCGTACACCCGCCGCGCGCTGATCCCCTGCGCCAACGCCGCCTCCGGGTCGAACGCGGTGGCCCGCATGGCCAACCCGAACGCCGAATACCGGAAGAACACGAAGAACCCGACCACGACGGCCGCCGTCAACCCGATCGTCCACAGATCGCGCACCCCGAGCACGACCCCGCCGACCTCGACCGTCTGGATGTTCCACGGATTGGTGAGCTGCAGGTTGTCGAACCCCCAGACCGCGGTCACGATCGGCTCGATCACGAACAACAACCCGATCGTGATCATGATGACCGCGAACGGCGGTTGCCCCACCATCCTGCGCAGCACCACCCGCTCCACCGCCGCCCCCGCGAGCGCCGCCGCCCCGCAGGCGAACACCACGGCCACCGCGAACGCGAACAGCAGACTGGTGGAGAACGTGTACCCGAGGTAGGCCCCCAACGCGAGCAACCCGCCCTGCGCGAAGTTGATCACCCCGGTCGACTTGAAGATGACGACGAACCCGAGCGCGACCAGGGCGTAGGTGCACCCGAGCGCGAGCCCGGCGAAGAGGTTCTGCAGCAGCGCGTTCACCGGTACATCGCCTCGATCTCGTGGGTGAAGCGGTCGGCGATGGCGCGGCGTTTGACCTTCTGGGTGGCGGTGAGGTCGCCGTCTTCGTGGTCGAGTTCGCGGGGGATGAGGGTGAAGCGCTTGATGCGTTCGACTTGGGAGAGTTCGGCGTTGGCTTCGTCGACGACCTGTTGGACCAGGGCGCGGACCTCGGGTTTCGCGGAGAGGTCGGCGTAGGTGGTGTAGGCGGTGCCGCGGCGGGTGGCCCAGTTGCCGACGGTGTCGCGCTCGATGCCGATGAGGGCGGTCAGGTACTTGCGGCGGTCGCCGATGACCACGGCCTCGCGGATGAAGGGGAGACCTTCAGGCGGTTCTCGATCTCCGACGGGGAGATGTTCTTGCCGCCCGCGGTGATGATGATGTCCTTCTTCCGGTCGGTGATCCGCAGGTAGCCGTCCGCGTCGATCTCGCCGACGTCGCCGGTGTGGAGCCAGCCGTCGGGGTCGACGGTGCGGGCGGTCGCGTCGGGGTCGTCGAGGTAGCCCTGGAAGACGCCCGCGGAGCGGGTCAGGATCTCGCCGTCGTCGGCAATGCGGACCTCGACGCGGGGAGGGGCGTGCCGACGGCGCCCAGGCGGACGTCGCCGACGGGGGTCAGGGTGCAGATCGCGGTGTTCTCCGTCTGCCCGTAGCCCTCGCGGACGGGGATGCCGATGGCCCACAGGAACTCCAGGACCTGCGGCGCGATCGGTGCCGCGCCGCTCACCGCCGTCCGCACCCGCGACATGCCGAGCTTCTCCCGCAGCGCGCGGAACACCAGCAGCTCCATGCACGCCAGCACCACGCGGTCGGCGAACGTCGTCGCCTCGTTCATCCGACGCGGCGCGATGCGACGACCGCGGCGCAGGCAGGCCCGGTAGACGGCGCGCTTCACCCGCGACGCGTCGGCCATGCGGATCTCCACGCCCGCCATCAGCTTCTCCCACACCCGCGGCACGCCCAGGAACACCGTGGGCTGGACCTCGCGCAGGTCCTGCGGGAACGCGGGGCCGCCCTCGCCGAAGTTGACCACCAGGCCCGCCCACACCCCGTCGATCACGGTCAGCAGGCGCTCGGCGATGTGGCACAGCGGCAGGTAGCTCAGGACCTCGTCGTCCTCCGCCGCCCCGAGCGCCTCGATGAACGTCGACCCCGCCGCGACCAGGTTCGCGTGCGAGATCATCGCGCCCTTCGGCGGGCCGGTCGTGCCCGAGGTGTAGACGAGGATCGCCGTCGACGCCGGGTCCAGCGCCGCGACGTCCCGCTCGAAGTCCGCGCGCTCTCCCGACGCCGTCAGGTCCGCGAACGTGAGCACGCCCCCGTGGTCGGCGACGCGCACGCCCTTCGGGTCGATCAGCACGATGTGCCGCAGGTCCGGCAGCTCGTCGCGCACCGCGACGGCCTTGTCGAACTGCTCCTCGTCCTCGGCGATCAGCACGCTGGCCCGGGAGTGCCGCAGCAGGAACGCCACCTCCGCGGCGGGCGAGGTCGGGTAGACGCCCATCGTCTGCGCGCCGATGCCCTGCGCGGCCAGGTCGGCCACCACCCACTCCGGCCGGTTCTCCGAGTGCACGGCCACCCGGTCACCCGGCCCGACGCCGAGCGCGCGCAGCCCCGCCGCGGCCCGGGCGACCCAGTCGGCGTACTCCGCCCACGTCCACTCCCGCCAGACGCCGCGCACCTTGTGCCGCATCGCGACCGCCGCCGGGCGCTCCCGCGCCAGCTCCAGCAGCCGCCCGGGCAGCGACGCCACCCCCGTCACCGTCGCGGTCACGCGCCACCTCCCAGGTAGGCCTCCACCACGCGCGGGTCCTCGCGCACCTCGTCCGGGGTGCCCGCCGCGATGACGACGCCGAAGTCGAGCGCCACCACCCGGTCGGCGAGGTCCATCACCAGCCGCATGTCATGCTCGACCAGGATCATCGCCAGCCCCAGCTCCCGGCGCGCCTGCACCAGGTACCGGGCCATGTCCTCGGTCTCCTCGACGTTCATGCCCGCCACCGGCTCGTCGAGCAGCAGCAGCCGCGGCTCCATCGCCAGCGCCCGGCCCAGCTCGGCGCGCTTGGCCACGCCGTACGGCAGCAGGCCCGCCGGGGTCCGCCGGTACGGCTCCAGCTCCAGCAGCTCCACCACGTCCTCGACCGCGGCCCGGTGCTCGACCTCCTCGCGCTTGGCGCGGCCCCACCACGCCATGCCCGCGAGGAACCCGGTGCGCATCAGGTGGTGGCGCCCCAGCATCAGGTTGTCCACAAGGGACAGGTGCTGGAACAGCCCGAGGTTCTGGAACGTCCGCGCCACGCCCAGCGCGGCGATCGCCGCGGGCGCGCGCCCCACCAGCGACACGCCGTCGAGGGTGATCTCCCCGCTCTGCGGCCGGTAGACGCCGTTGAGGCAGTTGAACACCGACGTCTTGCCCGCGCCGTTGGGCCCGATCACCGCCAGCAGCTCGCCCTGCCCGACCGTGAAGCCGACCCCGCCGAGCGCGGTCACCCCGCCGAACCGCAGCGTCAGGTCCGACACCGCCAGCAGCGGAGCGGGCGGGGGAGCGGCGGGCGCGGGCGCCGGGGCGGGTGCGGTCAGGCGCTCCATCGCTTCTTCCTCCGGTAGCTCTTGACCTCGGCGAACGACCGGCGTTCCCCGTCGGCGGGCGCGCCGAGGTAGAACTCCCGGATGTCGGCGTCGTCGAGCAGCTCGGCCGCGGGGCCGTCGCGCACCACCGAGCCGACCTCCAGCACGTAGCCGTGGTCGGCGATGGACAGCGCCATCACCGCGTTCTGCTCGACCAGCAGCACGCTGGTGCCCTGCGCGTTGATCTCGGCGACGATGTCGCGCACCTGCTCGACCAGCTTCGGCGCCAGCCCCAGCGACGGCTCGTCGAGCAGCAGCAGCGCGGCGCGGCCATCAGCGCCCGGCCGATCGCCAGCATCTGCTGCTCGCCGCCGGACAGGTAGCCCGCGGTCGACCCGCGCCGCCGGGCGAGCACCGGGAACAGGTCCAGCACCCGGGCCATGGACTCCTTCGCCCGCGCGCGGGCCCGGCGGGTGTGCGCGCCGACCCGCAGGTTCTCCTCGACCGTCAGCTCCGCGAAGACCCGCCTGCCCTCCATCACCTGGGCGACGCCGTGGCGCACCACGTCGGCCGGGTCCGCGCCGGTCAGGTCGGCGCCCGCGACGGTCACGGCGCCCTTGGTGATGCGGCCGCGGTGCGGTCCGAGCAGGCCGGTGACCGCCCGCAGCAGCGTGGTCTTGCCCGCGCCGTTCGCGCCGAGCAGGGCGACGATCCCGCCGTCGGGCACCGCGAGGCTCAGGCCGCGCAGCACCAGGACGACGTCGTCGTAGACGACCTCGAGGTTGGCGACCGAGAGGATCGGGTCCGCCGCGTCCGCCAAGACCGCCTCCCGGAAAAGTGAGCCGCCTCACACCGTGTCCCGGACCGTAAACCGGATCGGACGGTCCGGACAAGAGGACACGGTCGAACGTCTTCTGTCTCCCGAGTAGGCAGCGGTACACGGATGTACCCCGACGATCGTCGGGGGTGGGGGTGTCCAGGGCTGGAAGACCTTGACCGTTCCCCTGCACGTGCACGTTCACATGCGCGTCCGAACGCGTCAAGTACGCGATGGACAGTTGCTGATCAAGGCCGCGACCTGGCGATCTGTCGAGAATCGCTCGCTTTTGGACTGTCCACTCGTGACGCCCCGGTGGGGCTGGGCAGCACCCACCCCGGGCGCTACGATGTACTCTCCGGCCTGGCAGGTGCACCCGGGAGGTCAAGCCGCGGCATGGTCACTCGACGCGCGTACCGCAAGTGGCGGGCGCTGGTGGCAGACCTCCCGCTGCCCGACCCGTTCACGGTGCCGGACCTGGTCACCGCCATCGCCGAGCGCCGGGGGCGCCCCATCGACATCGGCACCCTGCCCGGCGGCGCGACCGCCCAGACCTGCGGGGTCTGGTTCCAGCTCGTCGACCGCGACGTGATCCTGGTCGAGGAGAACACCAGCTCGTTCCACCGCGACCACATCGTCCTGCACGAGCTGGGCCACATGCTCTGCGACCACCGCGGCGGCGACGACGGCATCGCCGGGCTCATCTCGATGCTGCCCGACCTCTCGCCCGACCTCGTGCGCCGCATGCTCAACCGCACCGCCTACACCAACGACGAGGAACAGGAGGCCGAACTGGTGGCCAGCCTCATCCGGATCACCGCCGAGACCCGGGCGCCCGGCGCCCAGCCAGGGGTGCTCGGCAACCTCGCCGCCGCGCTCGGCCTCGGCCGGGGCGAGCGGTGACCCCGGCGGATCTGCGCGGGCTCGGCACCATCGTCGTCACCTCCGGGTGCATCGCGCTCTGGGTGGCCATCGCCCTGCGCCTGCCCGGGGCGCGGCACTCGCAGCCGCAGCGGCGGCTGCTGATCGCCGTGGTCGGCATCGCGGGCTCGGTCACCGCCTACCTCAACCCCGTCACCACCATCCTCAACAACAACACCGTGCTCGGGCAGAGCTGCGGGATCTTCATGAACATCTGGGGCGTCATCGCCTCGGCGTTCGTGCTGGACTTCGTGCTCGCCGCGCTCGGCAGGCGCAGGCCGTGGCTGGTCTACGTCGGGTCGGTCGTGGTCAGCGTCGGGCTCGTCGTGCTCAACGCGGGCAGCGGCGCGGCCGGGTGCGTCACCTCCAACCCCGTCGCCTGGTACAGCCCGTTCTGGTGGCTGCTGTCGGTCGCGCACGTCGTCGCGGTGCTGCCGTGCACGGTCCTCTGCGCCCGCTACGCCCGGCTCGCCGAGACCCGCCCGCTGCGCGTCGGCCTCGGCCTGCTCGCCGCCGGGTTCGCCTCCTCCACCTTCTTCTGGTCGTTCGTGATCATCGGCTTCATGTTCACCAGCAACCCGTGGCTGGGCGCGTTCTTCCCGCTCAACATCGGCATCACCACCTGGCTGATGGTCGCGGGCGTGCTGGTCCCGGTGGTGGCGCGCGGCGTCCGCGCGGTCCGCGAGGCGCGCGACCTCAAGGCGCTCGAACCGCTGTGGACCGAGACCACCGGGGCCGTCCCGCACGTGCGCCTGCCCGCCTCCGCGGTGCCGCGCCGGTCCCTGGACTTCCGGCTCTACCGGCGGGTCATCGAGATCCGCGACGCCCTCATGGTGCTGCGCGACCACGTCGACCCGGCCGAGATCGCCGCCGCCCGGGCCCGCGCGGAGGCCGCCGCCGACCCGACCGAGCGCGAGGCGCTGGCCGTGGCGTACTGGCTGTCGGCCGCCATCGCGGCGCGCGGCGCGGGCAACCAGCCCGTCGACGCCGACCCCGCGACCGCGGCCGACCCGCCCGCCGACGACGCCGACTGGGCGGGCGAGATCGCCTTCCTGCGCCGGGTCGCCCGGCTGCGCGAGTCCGAGCTGGCGGGCGTCGGCGCGGGCCAGCCGGTCGACCGGTGACCGCGGTCGACCCGGCCGCGCGGCTGGGCTCCATCCAGTCCAGCACCGACGGCTTCACCTTCGGCGTGCTCGACGCCCTCGGCCTGCCCCCGACGCGCACTGCGTCGACCTGGGGGCGGGCGCGGGCTCGGTCGCCGCCGGGCTCGTCGAGCGCTGCCCGCGCGGCCGGGTCGTCGCCGTCGACGTCGACACCACCCACCTCGCGGGGTCCCCGCGGAGGTGGTCCGCGCCGACATCACCGACCCCGCGTTCGACCCCGGGCCCGTCGACCTCGTACACGCCCGCTTCGTCCTCTGCCACCTGGAGTCCCGCGACGCGGTGCTGGCCAGGGCCGCGAGCTGGCTGCGCCCCGGCGGCTGGCTGGTCGTCACCGACCCCTTCCAGCTCCCCGAGGACACCGCCGCCCACCCCGTGGTCGCCCGCATCATGACCGCCTACCGGCGGCTCCAGGCCGGGTCGGACCTCACGTGGGTGCGCCGCGTCCCGTCGCTCATGGGCGCGGCGGGCCTGGTCGACATCGAGTTCGCCGCGCGACCGGCCTGCATGGGCAACCTGGACCGTGACAGATGGCGACCGTTGATCGATCAAGCCGAGCCCGCCCTGCTGGAGCGCGGCCTGGTGTCGGAGGCCGACCTCGCCGAGTTCCGTTCCCGGCTGCTGGAACCGGCCTTCGTCGACGTCCCCCAGATCAGCCTCGCCGTCTGGGGCCGGAACCCTGCTATCGCAGGGGACTCGAATCCTGTTACAGGATGAGTCGGGGCTCCCCGGAAGATGTGACGATATATATCGAATAGTGGAATGGCGCTCGCCATGCGGCCCGCGATGTGGTCCCCTCGAAAGGGTCAACGCACCGTAACCGACACCGGAGGGCACCATGACGACCACTGAGTCGGTGCCCGGCACCAACGAGAACCCAACGGACTGGGTCATCGGCGGCCGGGCCCCCACCTGGCCCCGTCCTCGCACCCCTGAGGACGACGACTACGAGCCCACGATCGTGCGCGGCTTGGACTGACGCGTACCCCTGGGTGCCTCACCCGGTCACCCAGGGGCGCAGGGCGCCACGTCGCCCGCGAACAGCCCGTCCGGGTCGACCCGCGCGCGGACCGCGTCCGCCCGGGCGGCCCGCTCCCCGTCGAGGTGCCCCTGCGGCTGCGTCCGCGACCCCACCATGCTCGGCACCGTGGTGCCCACGTCCCACGGCGACAGCACCGCCCGAACCACCGCGTGGTGCTCCACGCTCGCCGCCGCGGCCCCGCGTCGACCGCCGAGCCGCACCCCACGTACGCGAACCGCGCGTCCACGCTGTCCAGCAGCCCGCCCGCCGGGTCCGGCTCCGCCAGCGCCCCGCCCAGGTTGCGCAGCTCCGCCATCAGCAGCGGCGACCCCGAGCCCTCCCCGGCGACGCGCAGGAACTCCAGCACCCCGTCCCGGCCGATCTCGTCGAGCAGCAGGTGGTCGGCCACCGTCCGCCGCGGCCCCGCCGGGTGCTCGTGCGCGAACAGCGGCGCCGCCGGGCCGTCCGAGCGCCACGTGTCGCGCAGCGGCTTCGCGATCGCCCGCAGCGGCCCCAGCAGGTCCTCGGCGTCGCTGGCTGCGGCCGTCCCGCCGATCACCGCGCCCGCCACGCACACCACCGGGCCCGGCGCCCACGGCACCGCCGACCCCGACAGCACCCGCAGCGTCGTCGTCGCCTCCTCGGCGCGTCGACCGCCCAGTCCCGCCACAGCGTCACCAGCCGGTCGGCGTGCTCCAGCGCCCAGAACGCCGCGCCGGTCACCGTCGAGCCGAGCGGGAACAGCGCCAGCTCGACCGCCGTGACCACGCCGTACCCGCCCCCGCCGCCGCGCAGCGCGTCGAACAGGTCCGGGTCGCGCTCGACGTCCACCCTGCGGTTCTTGCCGTCCGCGGTGACCAGGTCGAACGCCCGCACCCCGTTCGACGCCAACCCGCGGGCGCGCCCGTGCAGGCCCAGCCCGCCGCGCGTCAGGTACCCCACGACGCCCAGCCCCGGGGCGATCGGGTGCACCGCGGCCAGCCCGTGCCGCGCGGCCTTGGTGACCACCTCGCGCCACACCGCGCCCGCGGGCACCCGGCCAGCAGCCGGTCCGGGTCGACGGTGACCGGCTCGGCCATCTCGGTCCGCACCAGCAGCGCCCCGCGCATCGGGCGCTGCGTGGCCGCGGCGTGCCCCGTGGTGTGCACCCGCACGGGCATGCCGCGGTCACGGGCGTACCCGACGGCGTCCTCGGCCTGGTCCGGCGTGCGGACCGTCAGCGCGGCCGCCGGTTCGGCGGGTGCGGCGAGGTCGGCGGTGCGGACGGCGCCCGCGAACACGGCGTCCCCGGGGCGACCCGGTCCGCCGTCGAGCGTGGTCATCGGCGTTTCTCCTGTCCGGTCCGGGCCAGACTGACCCGGTCGGGCGAACGCGGTCATCCGCGATCGTGCGCACTTGGTGGACAGGTGTCGAACGCACGTTCGACCCCGTGATAGGCTCATGGCGCTCGGGTTCGTGAACGTCGTCGGGGAAGGGCGGCTGTTCCCCGCCCGAGCGACGGCCCGCCTTCGGCGAGGGGACTGGACCACCCTCGCCGGGGCGGGCTCCGTCGTCTCATCAACCCGGTGTGAGATCAAGTTAACGCGTTTGTGCCGCCGCGCACTACCAGCCCGCACGACCGCGTCGCTAGATTCCGGGGATGGACACGGTCACGCTGAGCCGCCCTGTGCGCGCGGCCCGCGTGACCCTGGGCGTGGCGCTGGCCGTCGGCCTCGGCAGCGCGGGCCACCTGCTCGCGGGTGGCCGGGCCTCGTGGTCCGGGGTCCTCTTCGCCGCCGTGCTGCTGGCCGGCCCGATGTGGCTCGCGGGCAGGCGCGAGCTGACCTGGCCGGTGCTGGCGGTGCTGCTGTCCCTCGGGCAGCTGGTCGTCCACGTGGCGTTCCTCGGCGTCGGCTCCCACGACCCCGATGTCCACTCAGGACCGTCCGCGTGGCTGATGTGGGCCGCGCACGCCGCCGCGGCGCGCTGCTCGCGCTGTGGTTGCGCGTGGGGGAGCGGCGCCTGTGGCGCGCCGCCCGCCGCTGCCTGGACGTGTTGACGACGTGGCTGCCCGAGCCCGTCGTCGTGGTGTGCCCCGCCGGGTCGACCGACCCGGCGGTCGGGGTGTCCGCGCTCCTGCGGCACTGCATCGTGCTGCGCGGGCCCCCGCGGCGAGCTGATCCCTTCCCCAGCGCGCGGGCCCCCTGCCCGCGCGGCGCTCCCGCACACCCCGAACTCCCCTGGAGCTCCGCCATGACCACGACCCGTGAGCCCGCCGAACGGCTCGACGACCCCCACCCGACCGGCCGGGCCGTCCGGCTCCTGCTGCGCCGCATCCACTTCCTCGCCGGACTGCTCATCGCGCCGTTCCTCGCCGTCCTCGCGGTGACCGGCATCCTGTACGCGTTCACCCCCAGATCAACGACGTCCTCTACGGCGACCGCCTCTACGTCGACCAGGTCGGCGCCGCGCCGCGACCGGTCGACGAGCAGGTCCAGGCCGCCCTCGGCGCCCACCCGGACGCCGCGTTCAAGTCCGTGGTCGTCTCCGCCGACCCCGAGCGCACCACCGAGGTCGTGCTGGCCGCGCCCGGCCTCGACGAGCACGGCGGCGACCACTTCTCCGCCGAGTCCCTCACCGTCTACGTCAACCCGTACACCGCCGCCGTCCAGGGCGACCTGGTGACGGTCAACGGCAGGCCGCCCGCGCAGGTGTGGCTGCGCGAGCTGCACGGCAACCTCAACCTCGGCGAGCCCGGCCGCCTCTACGCCGAGTTCGTCGCGAGCTGGCTGCCGGTGGTGGTGATCGGCGGGATCGTCCTGTGGGTCGGCACCCGCCGCGCCCGCTCGCGCACCGGCCGGGCCCGGCTGCGCGGCCTGCACGCGTCCGTGGGCCTGTGGGCGGCGGTCGGCCTGCTCGTGCTGAGCGCCACCGGTCTCACCTGGTCGAAGTACGCCGGGGAGCGCGTCGACCAGCTCATCGAGGCGGTCGACGCGAAGTCGCCGAGCCTGCGGTCCGCCGATGTCGAGCCGACGGCGGCGCGCATCTCCCTGGACCGGGCCGTGGTCATCGCCCGGGACTCGGGCCTGGAGGGCGACCTGACGGTGACCGCGCCGACCGCGTCCGCGCGGCCGTTGAAGATCAACGAGTCGTCGCTGGGCCTGCCGGTGCAGAAGGACAGCGTCGCCGTCGACCCGTACACCGGCGCGGTCACCGGCCGGGTGAGCTGGGACGACTACCCGCTGCTCGCCAAGCTGACGTCGGTCGGCATCGCCGCGCACAGCGGCACCCTGTTCGGCCTCGCCAACCAGCTCCTGCTCGCGCTGGTCGCGGGCGCGGCGCTGGTGCTGCTGGTCCTCGGGTACCGCATGTGGTGGCTGCGCAGGCCCCGCGCGGGCGGCGCCGCGTCCGCGCCGGACGCGGTGTGGCGGCGCATGACCTGGCCGCTGCGCATCGCGGTCCTGGTCGTCGCCGCGGCCACCGCGTGGGCGATGCCGGTGTTCGGCGGGTCGCTGGTGCTGTTCCTCGTCGCCGACCTCGCCCTCGCGGCGCGGCGGCGGAAGACCGCCTAGCCCCAGGTGCGGCGCCCCGCGAGCCACGTGCCCAGCACGGCCACGCTCGCGGGGCGCTCGGCGGTCGTCGGGTCCTCGGACAGCCACACCAGGTCGGCCTGCTTGCCGACGTCGAGCGTCCCGCGCTCGTCCTCCGCGAACGCCTGGTACGCCGTCCCGCGGTGTAGGCGAGGAGGGCGGTCTCGGCGTCGACGCGCTGCTCGGGCACCCAGCCGCCCTCCGGCACCCCGGCGAGCGTCTGCCGGGTCGCCGCGACCTGCACGCCCTCCAGCGGGCTGATCGAGTCCACCGGCCAGTCGCTGCCGAACGAGATCCGCGCGGTCCGCGCCAGCGCCCGGATCGGGTACTGCGCGGCGGCCCGCTCCGGACCGAGCCGGGGGATGGTCAGCTCGGTCTGCGCCGGGTCGAGCTGCGCCCAGAACGGCTGGAAGTTCGCGATCACGCCCAGCTCAGCGAACCGCGGCAGGTCGGCGGGGTCGACGAGCTGGAGGTGGGTGATCACCGGCCTGCGGTCGCGCGGCGGGTTCACGCGCGCGGCGTGCTCGATCGCGTCCAGCGCCATGCGCACGCCGCCGTCGCCGATCGCGTGCAGGTGCAGTTGGAAGCCGTCCGCGTCGAACGCGGCCGCCGCCTCCCTCAGCTCCGCGGGCGGCCAGACGGGCGTGCCCATCCCGCACGAGTGCGCGTACGGGGACAGCAGCGCCGCCGTCTCGGTCTCGATCACGCCATCGGTGAACAGCTTCACGGTGTCCGCGCTGACCAGGGCAGACCGGACCCGCTCGCGCTCCGCGCGGAACAGCGGGCGCTGCTCGCGCCAGTGGTCGGGGTCGGCGCGCTGGGCGATGGCGACCCGCATGCCGGTGCTCCCGAGGTACGCGTCGGCGAAGCCCGACCCCAGGTCGACCCACGCGTCCTGCACCCACGTCACCCCCACCGCCGCGTACGCCGCGCACGCGTGCCGGACCGCGGCGGCCAGGTCGTGCACCCCGGGCGGGACGAGCCGCAGCACCAGGTCGCACGCCGCCCACTCGCGCAGCGTCCCCATCGGCTCGCGGACGATCCCCGGCACCGACGCGTCCCGCGCCCCCGCCAGGTCGAGCGCGACCGAGTTGCACCACACCGCGTGGTAGTCGCCCGCCCGCAGCACCACCGGCCGGTCCGGCACCGCCTTGTCCAGCCACCGCGCGTCGAACACCCCGCCGGGCGCGAGCGTCGGGTCGTAGCCCGCGCCGACGACCCACGCCGCGTCCGGGTGCGCGTCCGCGTAGGCCCCGACCGCCTCGACCACGGCGTCGACGGACGCGCAGTCGTTCACCCGCGGCCCTGCCGCTCCAGGCCGCCCAGCACGGGGTGGGCGTGGCCGTCGCCGAACGCGGGCATCAGGAACCCGCCCGCCAGGTCGACCACCTCGTCCGCCGCGCACGCCAGCGCCGCCGCCCCCACCGCGTGGACGCGGCCGCCGCGCACGGCCAGCGCGGAGGTGCGGCCGGTCCCCGTCCAGACCACGCCCCCGGTGAAGATCACCTCGACGCTGGTGTCGATCACCCCCGTATAGTCCCCCGCGACCGGGTTGAGCGCGGTGATGGGGGTCAGGTGGACCAGATCCGGGACCGGCTGTGGAACGGCCAGGCCGAGCAGGGCGCCGACTACCTCGCCGCCGTCGTCGAGCAGTACAAGACCTACGTCGACATGGCCGACCGCGTCAGCGCGCGCCGCTCGGCCGCCAACACCTTCTTCCTCACCCTGAACAGCGCGATCTTCACGCTGTTCGGCGTCATCTGGACGGGCAAGCCGACCTCGGCGCCCTGGTGGCTGGTGGTCCCGCTGCTAGCCCTGCTGCTCCAGTGCTGGGCGTGGTTCTCCCTCGTCCGCTCCTACCGCCAGCTCAACAACGCCAAGTTCCAGGTGATCGGCGCGCTGGAGGAGCGGCTGCCCGCGTCGCCCTACTGGAAGGCCGAGTGGGTGGAGCTGGGGAAGGGCGAGGACCCCAAGCGGTACCGGTCGCTGAGCAGCCTCGAACAGCTCGTCCCGGTGTCGTTCGCAGTGCTCTACGTCATGGGATTCGTGGCCGCGATGGCCGCCTGATCACGTAGTATTCACGTCCGAGTAACGCGTCCCGCGGGGAAGACCGGTCGAAGTCCGGCGCTGACCCGCAACGGTAGGCCACCTGGTGGCGAGCCCGAACACCCGCTTGGCGCGCACTGCTCCGCACACCGTCGAGGACAGCGGGTCGGGGCCCACCGGGCTTCGTTCGCGCCAGTTGGAAGGCGTGACACACATGAGCGGACGCACGGCCGCCGGTTTTGCCATCGCGTTGGCGGTCGTCGTGGGGTCCGCGCCCGTCGCGGCCGCCCAGGACGCCCCCGACCCCGCCGAGGTCGCCGCGGGCTGGCTCGCCCGCCAGCTCGTCGACGGCGACCACATGACCACCGAGTTCGACGGCACCGCCTACCCCGACCACGGCCTCACCGCCGACGTCGTCCTCGCCCTCGACGCCGCGGGCGTCGCCCAGGAGTCCGCCGCCGCGGCCACCGCCTGGCTCGCCGCCAACACCACCGCGTACCTGGGCGACGGCACCACGTCGGCGTACGCGGGCGCCCACGCCAAGCTCGCCCTGGTCGCCCAGGCGCAGGGCGAGGACCCGACCGACTTCGGCGGCGTCGACCTGATCGCCCGCCTGACCTCCCTGCAGGCCGAGTCCGGCCGGTTCAGCGACAAGTCGGAGTACGGCGACTACAGCAACGGCATCACCCAGTCCCTCGCCGTCCTCGCCCTCACCCGCGACGGCGGCGCCCCGGACAAGGCGGTCGACTACCTGCTCTCCGCCGCCTGCCCCGACGGCGGCTTCCCGCTGCTGCTCGAGCAGACCACCTGCGTGTCCGATGTGGACACCACCGGCTACGCCGTCCAGGCCCTCGTCGCCGCGGGCGAGGACGCCACGAAGGCCCTCGACTGGCTGGAGGGGAAGCAGCAGGCCGACGGCGGCTTCGGCGGCAGCGACCCCACCCCCGGCGTGAACGCCAACAGCACCGGCCTCGCCGCCACCGCCCTGGCCGTCGGCGACCGCGACCCGTCCGCCGCGATCGCCTACCTCCTCAAGCGCCAGGTCGACTGCGGCGGCGCCACCGCCACCCGCGGCGCGATCGCCTACGACACCGCGGGCTTCGACGCCGCCACCGCCGCCCGCGCCACCACCCAGGCCATCCCGGGCCTCACCGGCGTCTCCCTGGCCGACGTCACCAACGACGGCGCCGCCCCCACCGCCCCCACCCTGACCTGCACCGCCCCGCCGGTCACCACCACCACGACCACCACGGCCCCGGTCACCACCACGACCTCCGCCGCCACCCCGGTCGACAACTCCGACGACCTGGCCCGCACCGGCGCCGACCCGGCCCCGACCGCCGCCCTCGGCGCCCTCCTCGTCCTGGCGGGCGCCGCCCTGGTCTTCGCCACCCGACGCCGCCCAGCCCAGTGACCCGCCTACCCGCCCTCCTCACCGCCACCCTCCTCGCGTTCACCTCCACCACCCTGTGGACCCCGACCGCGACAGCGGCGGCCTGCTCCAGCACCACCGGCGTCACCGTCGTCGTCGACTTCGCCTCCCTAGGCGGCGGCGCCCAGGTGAGCTGCGCCCCCGGCGACCCGACCAGCGGCCTCAAAGCCCTCGCCGCCGCCGGCTACGGCTACACCTTCGCCTCCCGCCAACCCGGCATGGTCTGCCGCATCAACGGCAAACCCTCCAGCGACCCCTGCGTCAACGCACCCCCGACCACCGCCTACTGGTCGTACTGGCACGCCCCCGAGGCGGCTCCTGGACCTACAGCACCGCGGGCGCCGGTTCCCGCAACCCGGCCCCCGGCACGGTCGAAGGCTGGGCCTTCGGCGCGGGCACCCCACCGTCGATCGCCCCGCCGCCGCCCGCCGCCACCCCGCAGCCGCCCGCCCCGAAGCCACCGACCGCCGCCAACCCCACGACCACCCCGCGACCGGCCCCCACGGCCAACCCCACCACGCCCCCGGCCACGACGCAGTCGAAGCCGGCAGGCACGACGACCAAGCCGGGCGCCACCACCTCACCGCCGCGGACCACCACCGGCACCACGACCGCGACGGCCGAGGAAGCCACCACCACATCGCTTCCCCCTGTGTCAGCCGACATCGACACCGCGGCGGGGGAGCAGGGAGCGGCGGCAACACCACCTCGTTCGTGATCGGCGCGGGCGCGGTCCTGCTGCTCGCCGGTCTCGCCATCGGCGCAGCCCGACGCCGCACGAGGACCGACGAGGGGTGACCCACCGCGTGGGCACAGGTGGGCAGATCGCCCCGCTCCCGACGGGTGGCGGGGCATGAGCGTGCACGTCGCCCGCTCGACGCGCGGCCGGCGCCGGTCGGCGGCAGGGGAGGGCGGGCGCCCATCCACTCTCCACCCCGGCGCGTGGTGGCTGTGGGCGCTGGGGCTGGCGGCCGTCGCGGGCCGCACCACTAACCCCCTCCTCCTGGCGCTCGTCGCCGTCGTCGCGGGCTACGTCGTCGTGCGGTGTCGGAGCAACGCGCCCTGGGCGGCGGCCTACGGGATGTTCCTCAAGCTCGGGCTCGTCGTCATCGGCATCCGGGTGTTGTTCCACGTGCTCGTCGGCGGGATCACCGGGCCGACGGTGCTCGTCACGCTGCCCGAGGTGCCGTTGCCGGACTGGGCGCAGGGGATCCGGCTCGGCGGGCCGGTGAGCGCGGAAGGGCTGGCGCACGCCGTCTACCACGGGCTCCAGCTCGCCGTGCTGCTCGGCTGCGTGGGGGCCGCCAACGCGCTCGCGAACCCGAAGCGGCTGCTCAAGGCGCTCCCGGCGGCGTTGTACGAGGTCAGCGTGGCGGTCGTCGTCGCGCTCACCGTGGCCCCGCAGCTCGCCGTCGCCGCCAGGGACGTCCGGCGGGCGCGGCAGTTGCGGGGCGACCCGGCGCGGGGGCGGAGGGCGATCCGGACGCTGCTGGTCCCGGTCCTGGAGGACGCGCTCGACCGGTCCCTGACCCTCGCCGCCGCCATGGACTCCCGCGGCTACGGCCGCACCGCCGGGCAGCCCCGACGCGCCCGCCTGCTCACCGCCGGGCTCGTCGTCGGCGGCCTGCTCGGACTGTGCGTGGGCGCGTACGGCCTGCTCGACGCCAGCGCCCCCGGTGTCGTCGGCCTGCCCGCGCTGCTGGTCGGGATCGGGCTCGCCGTCGCGGGGCTCAAGGTCGGCGCGGGCCGGGTGAAGCGCACCCGCTACCGGCCCGACCGGTGGACGCCGCGGGCCGCGCTGGTCGCCGCGTCCGGGATCGTCGCGATCGCCGCCACCGCGGTCGCCGAAGCGTCCGGGGTCGGTCTGGTCCCCTCGACGGTGCCGTTGGAGCTGCCCGTGTTGCCGCCGCTGCCCGCCCTCGGTGTGCTGGTCGCGCTCGCGCCGATCGCCCTGACCGGGAAGGGGTGCGCGCGTGATCCGCTTCGACGGCGTCACCATCGCCTACGCCGACGCGCCCGTCCTGTCCGGTGTGGACTTCGAGGTCCCCGAGGGCGAGCTGTGCCTGGTCGTCGGCGGGACGGGCGCGGGCAAGTCGACGCTGCTGCGCGCCGTCAACGGGCTCGTCCCGCACTTCACCGGCGGCACGATGAGCGGCCGCGTCCTGGTCGACGGCCGCAGCACCCGCGACCACCCGCCGCGCGAGCTGGCCGACGTCGTCGGCGTGGTCGGGCAGGACCCCGTCGCGGGGTTCGTCACCGACACCGTCGAGGAGGAACTGGCCTACTCGATGGAGTCGCTGGCCATCCCCGAGCCGGTCATGCGCAAGCGCGTCGAGGAGACCCTGGACCTGCTCGGTCTCGCCGACCTCCGCGACCGCGTCCTCACCACCCTCTCCGGCGGCCAGCAGCAGCGCGTCGCCATCGGCGCCGCCCTGACCGCCCACCCGCGCGTCCTCGTGCTCGACGAACCCACCAGCGCGCTCGACCCCGGCGCCGCCGAGGACGTCCTCGCCGCCCTGCACCGCCTCGTCCACGACCTCGGCATGACCGTCCTCATCGCCGAGCACCGCCTGGAGCGCGTCGCCCAGTACGCCGACACCGTCCTGTGGCTGCCCGGCGGGGAGCGGCCCCGGTCCTCGGCGACCCCGGACGGGTCCTCGCCGACGCCACCGTCGCGCCGCCGGTCGTCCGGCTGGGGCAGCTCGCGGGGTGGGAGCCGCCACCGGTGTCCATCCGCGACGCCCGCCGCAAGGCGGCCGACCTCCGCGACCGGCTCGGCGAGCCGCACCGCCCCGAGCCGAAGACCGGCGACACCCTCCTCACCGCTCAGGACGTCAGCGTCCGCTACGGCTCCACCCACGCCGTCCGGTCCGCCACCCTCACCGTCCGCGCGGGGGAGCGGGTCGCGCTGATGGGCCGCAACGGCTCCGGCAAGTCCAGCTTCCTCTGGGCCCTCCAGGGCACCGGCAAACGCGCGGGCGGCACCGTCGACGTCACCGGAGCCGACCCCGCCACCCTCAAGCCCGGACCCCGGCGCGCCCGCGTCGGCCTGGTGCCGCAACGCCCCGCCGACCTGCTCTACCTCCACACCGTCGCCGCCGAGTGCGCCCAGGCCGACCGCGAATCCACCCGCCCCGCCGGGACCTGCCGCGGCATCCTCGACCGCCTCGCCCCCGGCATCGCCGACGACACCCACCCCCGGGACCTCTCCGAGGGCCAACGCCTCGCCCTGGTCCTCGCCATCGCCCTGACCCCGGCCCCCGACGTCCTCCTCCTCGACGAACCCACCCGCGGCCTCGACTACCCCGCCAAGACCCGCCTCGCCGACGCCCTCCGCGACCTCGCCGACCGCGGCCACGCCGTCGTCCTCGCCACCCACGACGTCGAGTTCGCCGCCGAGACCGCCACCCGGGTCACCGTCATGGCCGACGGCGAGGTCGTCACCGACGGTCCGGTCGCCGACGTCGTCACCTCGTCGCCCGTCTTCGCGTCCCAGGTCGCCAAGGTGCTCGCCCCGCTGCCGTGGCTGACCGTCGCCGAGGTCCGCGCCGCGCTGGAGGGGCCGTGACCGCCGTCCGCATCGGACCCCGGGCCGCGGTCGCCGTCGCGCTGTCCGGGGTCCTCGGCATCGCCGCGTTCTGCTGGCCGCTGCTCGTCGACCCCGGCTCCGGCCTGGCCCACGGCGGCGACGCGCCGCTCACCTTCGCCCTGCTCCTGCCGCTGGCCCTCGCGGTGGTGCTCGCCGAGATCAGCGAGGGCGGCATGGACGCCAAGGCCGTCGCGATGCTCGGCGTGCTCAGCGCCCTCGGCGCCGCGCTGCGCGTGCTCGGCGCGGGCACCGCCGGGATCGAGACCGTCTTCTTCCTGATCATCCTCGCCGGGCGCGTGTTCGGGCCCGGCTTCGGCTGGGTGCTCGGCAACACCACGCTGTTCGCGTCCGCGCTGCTCACCGGCGGGGTCGGGCCGTGGCTGCCGTACCAGATGCTCGGCGCCGCCTGGGTCGGGATGCTCGCGGGCCTGCTTCCCCGCGCCCGCGGCAAGGTCGAACTCGTCCTGCTCGCGGCCTACGGGTTCGTCGCGTCGCTGGTGTACGGGTTCCTGCTCAACCTGTCGTTCTGGCCGTTCGCGCTGGGCGCGGACACCGCGGTGTCGTTCGTCCCCGGCGACGCGGTCGGGGACAACGTGGCCAGGCTGCTCGCGTTCACCCTGGCCACGTCCCTCGGGTGGGACGTCGGCCGCGCCATCACCACCGTCGTCCTGGTCCTCGCGACCGGCGCCGTCCTGCTCCGCGTGTTCCGCCGCGCCGCCCGCCGGGCGACGTGGGATCAGCCGCGGGCGTGGCCCAGCTTCCAGTAGCCCGAGTACAGCACCTGCTGGCGGTGCAGCCCGCACTCCTGCAGCAGGTGCCTGCGCACCTTCGCGACCATCCCGGCCTCGCCGCACACCCACGCGAACCCCGCGTCGACCGGCGGGTCCTCGGTGAGCGCCGCGATGACCGCGTCCCCGCGCTCGCCCGCGTGCCGCACCACCACCGGCTGCACGGCCGACGCGATCGGCGACGGCGCGAACCCGTCCTCGACCTCCAGGTACACCCGCAGGTCCGGCACGTCGGCGGGCAGCGACTCCAGGATCGCGGCCAGCGCGGGCAGCGCCGCCTCGTCGGCGACGAGCACCTGCGGGGTCGTCGGCGGCTGGTAGCCCGACCCGCCCGCCCGGAACCCGACCTCGTCGCCCTGCCGCGCGCCCGCCGCCCACCGCGTCCCCGGCCCGACGTGCTCGTGGATCACGAAGTCCACGTCGATCTCGGCGACCGCGGGCCGGTGCGCGCGCACCGTGTACCAGCGCAGCTCGGGCCGCAGGTGCTCCGGCACCCGCTGCACCGCCTGCCGCGTGTTGATCCGGGTCGCGTCCGGCATGTGCAGCCCGCCCCCGGCGTGCGGGATGAGCAGCCCGAAGTACTCGTCCGGCCCCGTGACCGCGAAGTCCGCGAACTCCGGCGCGGTGAAGGTGACCCGCCGCTGGTGCGCGCTGAGCTGCTCGACCCCGGCGACCCGCATGGTGAACTGCACGGGGTCTTCCCGCCGCCGCGAGGGCGCGACGACCAGGTTCGCGACCTTCTCGAGGACCTTCATCTGCAACCGATCCACCTTGTGCACGCGCTCTCCTCCCCACTGGATTAGGCAAGGCTAACTTAATCCCGGGATGGGGTCACGCGCTCCCGTGCTCCGTTCACGTCACAGGGGTGGATCGGTCGGTGGCCGCCCGGACCGGGCGGCCACCGCGTCCTCAGTGCGGGTGGTACACCTTGCCGACGAACTCGGCGATCTGCTCGTCGCTGAGGTTCCTGGCGATGTCGGCCTCGCTGATGATCCCGACCAGCCGCATCCCCGCCGCCTTGTCGATCACCGGCAGCCGCTTGATCTGGTGCTGCTCCATCACGTCCAGCACCTCCTGCACCCCGGCGTCCGCGTCGATCCACCGCGGCGTCCCCCGCGACAGCTCGGAAGCCCGCACCGTCGCCGGGTCCCGCCCCTCCGCGATGCACCGCACCACGATGTCCCGGTCGGTGATCATCCCGCCGAGCCGGTCGTTGTCGCAGATCGGCAGGGCGCCCACATCGAGGTCCCGCATCATCCTGGCCGCCTGCTCCAGCGTGTGGTCCGGCGGGATGCAGCGCACCTCCCGGTGCATGATGTCGCGCGCTTTGAGTCCGGAGTCCATCAGCCGTTTCCTCCTTCCGGCTGGTCGGGGCGACGCAGCCGCCCCTCAGGATGAGCCCGCCCGTCCACTGTGGCCACCGGAGTCACCACCCATCCGGGCGGTGCCCCGCTCCGTCCGGCCCGATGACCACCGGGCGAGGCCAAATTTTGTTATCCACTAACCACTATCAAGATAATGGACTTTGACCAAGCAAGCGGTGCAAGAACCTGCCAACGGACCCTCATGACAAACGCCTAGAAGAGGAGGCCTTCGGGGGCGACGGATGCCTCGTGGTTCGACCCCTCAGCAATTCGCGGGGGCGTCCTCGCGCTGAACTCCAGCCGGACCGAATCGGACCGCGGCAAAACGATCGCGGTGCCGCGCTCGGGTGTCCACGTTGCAGGCAGGAAGAACCGCTGCTCACCGGACTCGATCACCAGCTTCAGCCCGGTATACCGGAACCGGTGAGCGCCGTCGTCGGCCGGGCAGGTGTCCACCCGAACCCCGGGCACCGCGATCCGAAGGTTCTCCTTGCTGTACACCGTCACGTTCGGCATGTACTCGAGCGCTGCCGCGACGTCCATCCCGCGCTGCCTTCCCACCGACGCGGAGTAGTCGATCGCCGCCCAGAAGAGCCCCGCGCTCACCAGCAGGAACAACGCCCCCACTCCGGGAGCCCCATATCCGCGCGGCGGCGGGTGGGTCGGGTGGCCACCGTCAGCAGGACGACGCCCGCTGCCAGGCAACTGCCTGGCAGCGCCGGGTAGGCGTAGAACGCGACCGGGTCGATCAGGGCCATGACCGCCAGCGAGGTGGTCAGCAGGCCGAGCGCCACCGACGTCCAGTGAGCTGAACGCACGACCCGCCGCCACGCCTTCGAGCTGAGGTGCCTGCGCATCAGTCGCCGCCCCCACAACCCGACGATGCCGATCGCGGCGACCACGGCCAGCGGCGTGAACAACCCGTCGGCGCTCCGGACCAGGTAGTCCTGGGCGGTGAGGCCCATGACGGTGAAGTTGACCCCGAAGTAGTCGAAGAACCAGTACGCGTGTTGCCGCCCGAAGTAGAACATCAACGCGGCGAGCGTGGTCGTCGAGGCGCTGACCGACCCGAGGACACGCAGCAGCCGCGACCGCTCCGCGCCTTCGTTCAGTTCGCTCACGGGGGCGGCTCCGAATCGGGCGGGGCGGGTGAACTCGGCTCCTCGGTTGCAGTGGGCTGCTGCGACACGCTCTCCGGCTCGGTGGAGCTGGGCAGGGTGCTGGGTTCCGTGGGCAGGTCGCAGTTGAGGTTGCTCAGGTAGACGATGAGGACCCCGCCGCGCTCGACCTGTGGTGGGTCGGGGCGGGTGTACACGCAATCGCCGTAGTCCGGAGGCGGAGAGGGGTCCTGGGCGACGCGCACCTGGATGCACATGGTTCCGCCGCAGAGTTTGCGCAGCTCGGCCAAGAAGTTCGCTTCGATGAGCGGGTACGGCTGGCCCGTGCGCTCCGGAACGAAGATCCGGGCCGGAATGCCCTCGGCGCCCCTGCGGGTCGGCGGCGGTTGCCTGATCTCGGTGGATGTCGGTTCCCCGTGGGTCTGTTGAGGCGCTGAAGCTCGGGAGGGCATCTCCGGTGGGGGAGCGATGCGTCCGATGGGGCTCGCGCTAGCGCATCCGGACGCGAGTAGGCCGACGCAGGCGGTGACGAGCAGTTGAGGGTTCAGCACAGTCCGTCGCTGTGGCATGCCCTGGCCATCGCGGCCATCGCGGGAGGCGTAACGGCGCTCTTGACGTGGCCACCCGATTGGCGGTAGAAAACCACTTGGTTATAGAACTGCGAGGTTATCCATGAGCGCTGACGTGCTGGACGCGACGTTCGCCGCGCTGGCCGATCCCACCCGGAGGGCGATCATCGCTCGGCTGGCGGTGGGGGAGGCGACGGTGACGGAGTTGGCGGAGCCGTTCGCGATGAGCCAGCCCGCTGTTTCGAAGCACCTGAAGGTGTTGGAGCGGGCGGGGCTGGTGTCGCGGGGGCGGGACGCGCAGCGGAGGCCGTGCCGGTTGGAGGTGCGGCCGCTGCTGGTCGTGGCCGAGTGGCTGGAGGCTTACCGCGGTCGGTGGGAAGGGCGTTTCGGGCAGCTCGACGAGCTGCTCGCCGAGCTGGAGGGCAAGGACGATGCTGGTGACTGAGGTGGAGCTGACCACCCCGTCCGCGACGACGATCGTGCTGACGCGGTCGTTCGCGGCGCGGCGGCGGACGGTGTTCGACGCGTGGACGAAGCCGGAGCTGCTGGTGCGGTGGTTCGGGGCGGACGGGTGGGTGCTGGACACCTGCGAGGTGGACCTGCGGGTCGGGGGCAGGTGGCGGTTCGTCTCGCGCGGGCCGAACGGGGAGTTGATGGGGCACGGCGGGGAGTACCTGGAGGTCGACGCGCCGACGCGGTTGCGGCAGACCGAGTCGTTCGACGACCAGTGGTTCCCCGGGGAGGCCCAGGACACGCTGGAGTTCGTGGAGGTGGACGGGGGCACCACGGTGGTGCTGACGATGGAGTTCCCCAGCCAGGAGGTGCGGGACGCGGTGGTGGCCTCGCCGATGCGGCGCGGGGTCGAGCAGGGGTTCCGGCGGCTGGACGCGGTGCTGGTGGAGGTGGCGGCGTGAACTGGACGCTCGAGGTCGTGGTGGTGCCGGTGTCGGACGTGGCCCTGGCGAAGGCGTTCTACGAGGACGTCATGGGGTTCGCGGTGGACCACGACTCGGACTTCGGGGAGGGGCGGCGGATGGTGCAGCTGACGCCGCCGGGGTCGGGGTGCTCGGTGGTGATCAGCAGCTTCCTCAACGACATGGCGCCGGGGTCGTTGAAGGGTGTGCAGTTGGTGGTCAACGACGTGCGCGCGGCGCGGGAGGAACTGCTGGGGCGGGGGTTCGACCCGGGTGAGGTCGTGGTGATCGGACCGGAGGGCGTGCGGCCCGCGACCGCGGAGGACGACCTGAACAACCAGGGGTTCCTGTTCTTCGCCGACCCCGACGGCAACAGTTGGGCCGTTCAGCAGATCACGGCCCGCCCGTGACGCCAGAATGATCAGGTGATCTGGACCCTGATCTCGGCGATCGCCGCGGCGGCCGCGAGCGTGACCGCGGCGGTGGTGACGGCGGTGACCGCGCGCAAGGTGGGCCGGTGGCAGCTGGAGGCCGCGGTGACCGTGGCGGAGAAGCGGGCGGCGCAGGAGCGGGAGCTGTGGCGGGCGCAGTCGCGGCGGCAGACCTACGGGCGGTTCCTGGCGGTGGCGTCGGAGGCGCGGGAGGAGCTGTGGACGCTGTGGCACCTGCTGCGGCGGGGTGACGCGGACCTGGCGAAGGTGGAGGAGCGGTTCGCCGCCGCTCGGGCGTTGATCTACTCGGTGCAGCGGGCGGCGGCGGACGTGAACATGGAGGGCCCGGTGTCGTTGCGGGGTCCGTTGGCGCAGACGGAGGAGGACCTGGGGTTCTTCTTCGCGGGGTTGCGGGCGTTGCACCGGCACCAGGTGGTGGGGGACGACGAGGTGCGGGGCGCGTTGGAGTTGTGCGCGGTGCAGCGGGTGGAGGTGCGGTTGAGCATCACGGCGTTCGCGGAGGCGGCGAGCGCGGTGCTGCACGGTCCGGTGTCGGAGCAGGGGCAGGACCGGGTGGAGGAGCGGCCCGCGGCGGCGGAGGCGGACCTGGCGTGGCTGGCGGGGCAGATGGCGCGGATCCTGGGGATCGCGCCGGAGCGGGTGGACCTCTCTGCGTCGCCGGTGGAGTTGGGGTTCGACTCGATCCTGTACGTGGAGTTCGCGCAGGCGGTGCGGGCGCGGTACGGGATCACGCCGAAGGCGACGTGGATGTTCAACGCGTTGAGCTTGTCGGAGATCGCGTTGCGGTTGACGTTGGCGCAGCGGTCGGTGCGTTCGGAGTTGGCGGAGGGTTGACCTGCGGGTCCTTGTGGTCGTGCGGGCTGCTCCGGGTGGCGCAACGTCCGTTTCGGGGGTGGTGGGTGGTGGTAGCCACCGGGGCGAGCGACCTGACAAGGAGTAGCGATGTCGACTGGAGCAATCATCGGGATCGTCGTCGCCGTGGTCGTCGTCCTGGCGGTGGTCGGTGTCGCGCTGTGGGCGCGGCGCCGGTCGGGTGCGCGGTTGCGGCCGTTGGAGCCGAAGGCGCGGGAGCACTTCGCGCGGCGGTGGGCGCAGGCGCAGGAGCACTTCGTCGAGCGTCCTGATGCCGCGTTGGCCGAGGCCGACAGCATCGTGGCGGACGTGATGACCGAGCGCGGCTACCCCGCGGACGCCGACCACCGGCGCCGGGAGGCCGACCTGGGCCGCGACGACCGGGAGAAGTACCACGCGGCGCACGCCGTGCTGGAGCGCGTGCACGACGGCGGCGCGTCGACCGAGGACATGCGGGAGGCGATGATCCGCTACCGGGCGCTGTTCCAGGCGCTGGTGGGTGAGTCGCGGGCCCGTGCGTCGCACTGAGTGAGGAGGACTGTCATGCCGCAGACCGACCGGAGCGGTGACCGCGTGGTCCCAGCTCGTCCGATCGATCCGCCGTCGCCGCGGCGGGAGGACGACCGGGTGCGGGGTCGTGAGGACTGGCAGGGCGGCCACCCGGAGCCGGAGCGCGAAGGCCATCCGGCCCCGGAGAGCACTGGTCGTCCGACGCCGGAGAACGCGGGGCGTCGTGAGCCCGAGGGCGCGGGGCGCCACGAGGACGAGGGGCGTCACGTGCCGGAGGGCGCGGACCGCTCGCGGCACGCGGGTGCGGACGCCTCGGCGCGCGATGGCGCGGCGCTGGAGCGGGAGCAGGTGCCGACGCGGGCGATGGCCGCTCCGCGGCGTGGCGGGGTGTTCAGCGCGGAGGAGGCGGAGAGCCTCCGGGGGCGGTGGCACCGGGTGCAGGGCTCGTTCGTGGACGACCCGGGTGCGTCGGTCGAGGAGGCCGACAAGCTGGTGGTGGACGCGTTGAAGGTCCTGGCCGAGCACAAGCGGGCCCTGGAGGGCTGGCGGCGCGGTGCGGAGACGGAGGACCTGCGGCGGGCGCTGCAGGGGTACCGGATGTTCCTGGACCGCCTGTTGGAGGTGTGATCGCGGGTGTGGCGGGGGCCCGGCCGGGTGGCCGGGCCCCGTCGTGTCCGTGAACTGTCGAGTTGGGGTTGAGGGTAACCCTCTAGTTGAGGTTGGGCAGTGGGGTTGACCTGCTACAACCGGGTGCCGGTGAAGGTGGCGGTGAAGCCGGTTCGGGTGCCGAGGGGGCGGCAGGGGCCGCTGTCGCCGGTGATGTCGAGGGTGCCGGTGACGGTTCCGCCGGGTTCGAAGGTGGTGGTCATGGCGCCCGCGACCGCGAAGTAGAGGCAGGCGGTGAGGGTCCCGGCGTCGACGAAGGTGTTGAGGCCCGCGGCGGCGACGGTCTCGTCGGGTTCGACGGTGACGGTGGCGCCGGTGACGGTGGTGCGGGCGAGGTCGATGTCGGCGGCGCCCGCGTGGGGAAGCAGCCGGTGTTGCTGCCGAACCAGACGGCGCCGATCTCGGGGGTGGCGGCGGGGAAGCCCGCGACGAGGCAGAGGTCGAGGGCGTTGACGCCGTTGGTGGTGCCGACCTCGGCGATGGTGCCGGTGACGGAGAGCTGGGCGTCGCGGGTGAAGTCCTGTCCGGAGACGGTGCCGGTGAGCGTGATGGCGTATTCGCCGGGTTCGATGACGGCGGGTTCGGTGTCGGTGGTGGTGGTCGTGGTGGTGGGTGGCTCGGTGGTGGTCGTGGTCGTGGTGGTCGACGAGGGGTGGTGGCGGTGGTCGTGGTGGCGGGGGCCGAGGTGGGGGTGCTGGTGGCGGGTGCGGTGGGGATGGGGGTGGGGGCTCCGGCCTCGGTGCGGGCGCAGCCCGCGGCGAGCGCGGCGACGGCGGCGAGGGCGAGGAGTCTCATCACCGGCTTGCGTCGTGGGGTGGTGGCGGGGTGTTACCGCCGGGGTGGGTCGATCACCGTCGTGGCGCGGCGGGGTGGGGCCGGGTGACCGATAGGCTGCCTCCATGTCGAGCCTGGAGATCGCGCGCACCCGGTTGGACCGCGCCCGCGCGGCGGCGGCCGCGGCCGGGGTGGACGCGCTGGCCGTCGCCCCCGGCTCGGACCTGCGGTACCTGATCGGCGCGTCGGGTCATTCGCTGGAGCGGTTGACGTGCCTGCTGGTGCCGGTGTCGGGGGACCCGGTGCTGGTGGTGCCGAAGCTGGAGGCGCCGGGGTACGGGCCGCTGGACGCGGTGGGGGCGCGCGTGGTGACCTGGGTGGACGGTGAGGACCCGTACGGGGTGTGCGCGCGGGCGTTGGGTGGTGCCGGGCGGGTGGCGGTGAGCGACGAGATGGCGGCGCTGCACGTGTTGGGGTTGCGGGCGGCGTTGCCGGGTGCGGAGCAGGTGTTGGCGGGGCCGGTGCTGCGGGAGCTGCGGATGCGCAAGGACGCCGCGGAGGTGGCGGCGCTGCGGGAGGCGGCGGGGGCGATCGACCGGGTGCACGCGCGGATGGGGGAGTGGCTGCGGGCGGGTCGGACGGAGGCGGAGGTGGCCGCGGACATCGCGGCGGCGATCGTGGCCGAGGGGCACGATCGGGTGGAGTTCGTGATCGTGGGGTCGGGGCCGAACGGGGCGAGCCCGCACCACGAGGTGTCGGAGCGGGTGGTGGAGGCCGGTGACGTGGTGGTGGTCGACATCGGTGGCCTGACGGCGGCGGGGTACAACTCGGATTCGACGCGGACCTACAGCCTGGGGCCGCCGCGGGAGCCGGACGTGGAGGCGTCGTACGCGGTGCTGCTGGCGGCGCAGGAGGCGGCGACGGCGGCGGTGCGTCCGGGGGTGAGCGCGGAGTCGGTGGACGCGGCGGCGCGCGAGGTGTTGGCGGACGCGGGGCTGGGGGAGTTCTTCATCCACCGGACCGGGCACGGGATCGGCCTGGACGCCCACGAGCACCCGTACATCGTGGCGGGCAACGACCTGGTGCTGGAGCCGGGGATGGCGTTCAGCATCGAGCCGGGGGTGTACCTGCCGGGGCGGTGGGGTGCGCGGATCGAGGACATCGTCGTGGTGACCGAGGGTGGGGTGGAGGCGCTGAACCGGCGTCCGCGCGGGTTGGTCGCGCTGTGACCGAGTTGGAGCCGATCGACGCGGCGATAGTGCGGGTGCTGGCGGCGGATGGCCGGTGCAGTTTCACGGACCTGGCCGAGCGGGTGGGGTTGAGCGTGTCGGCGGTGCACCAGCGGGTGCGGCGGTTGGAGCAGCGCGGGGTGGTGCGGGGGTATTCGGCGCGGTTGGACGCGGAGGCGATCGGGCTGCCGTTGACGGCGTTGATCTCGTTGACGCCGATCGATCCGGCGGCGCCGGACGACTACCCGCACCGGTTGGAGCACATCCCGGAGATCGAGTCGTGCTACTCGGTGGCGGGGGAGGAGTCGTACGTGCTGCTGGTGCGGGTGGCGGGTCCGTCGGCGTTGGAGGACCTGCTGCGGAAGATCCGGGAGTCGGCGAAGGTGTCGACGCGGACGACGGTGGTGCTGTCGACGCCCTATGAGGGTCGGTCACCCGCGTTGTAGGCGGAAGGCGACGACGGTGAGGCCGGGTTCGGGTTCGAACCTGCGGGTCGGGGTGAAGCCGTGGCGCCGGTAGAGGGTGGTGGCGGGGGTGTTGGCCTCGGCGGTGGACACGGTGACGGGTCCGGTGGTGGTGTCGAGCAGGTGGTGGAGCAGGGCGGTGGCGTGGCCGCGGCGGAAGGCGTCGGGGTGCACGCAGAGCCGGTCGATGTCGACGGCGCCGTCGTCGTGGGTCCAGGCGAGGACGGCGACCGGGGGTCGGCGATGCCGAGCCAGTGCAGGGGCAGGGCGCGCATGCGGTCGAGGGTCTCGTGGAGGGCGGGGATGGCGTCGGTGCCGATGAGGTCGGCTTCGACGCGGTAGGCCGCCCGCACCACCTCGTGGGCGGCGCGGGCGGTCGGGTCGTCGGTGAGGTCGAGGTCGCGGGGTGTCACACGGTGGTTTCTACCCGGCGGCGTTGGGGCAGCAGGTAGAGGCGGTGCCAGACGGCCTCGATGGGGCCGCGGTCGAAGCGGCGCACCCACCAGGCGGCGCCCGCCATGAGCAGCGCGGAGACGGTGATCCACGCGGCGATGGTGAACCAGGGGCGGTGGTGGCCGAGGGTGTCGGCGAGGCCGAGGCCCCACTGGTAGCAGAGGGCCGAGGCGATGAGGTTCTGCAGGATGTAGCAGCTCATGGCGGTGCGGCCGACGGCGGTGAGGGCGGTGCGCAGCGGGCCGGGGTGTTCGCGCATGCGGTGCACGAGGGCGGTGATGCCGCCGAGGAGGCCGAACGCGACGAGCGGGGCGCAGACGTAGCGGTCGACGAGGAACCACTGCGGCCCGGCGAACGCGGTGGCGAAGTTCAGGGGGACGCCGACGGCCAGGCCCCACAGCATGAGGCGAGCGCGCAGGGCGCGGCCCTCGGGGCGGAAGGCGCCCGCGCGCCAGAGGCGGACGCCCGCGAGGAACAGCAGGGTGGACAGGGGCAGCACGAACAGGCCCTCGGTGCGCAGCGCGGGCCAGTGGTCCAGGCGCATGCGGACCTGGTCGGGCCAGGTGTCGGGCAGCGGGGGCAGGCCGCCGCCGTCGATGCCGCCGCCCGCGGCGATGATCGCGGCGGTGAGCAGGCCCATGGCGGCGACGTGGACGGTGGCGGCGGCGGTGGTGGTCCAGGCGCGCAGGGCGCGGTCGGAGCGCACGGCGAGGTAGGCGACCGGGATGGACACGATGGCGTAGAAGGCGAGGACGTCGCCTTCGAAGATGAGGACGTAGTGCAGGACGCCTTCGAGGAGCAGCAGGGCCGCGCGCCAGAGGTACCAGCCGGGCCAGCGGGCGCCGCGGCGGTCGGCGGAGGCGGCCTGGATGGCGATGCCGACCCCGAACATGATCGACAGCAGGCCGAGGAACTTGCCGTTGCTGATGGTGCGCAGGACGGTCTCGGCCGGGCCGCTGGTGGCGGCGGCGGAGATGAACCCGGCGATGCCGTCCGGGTCGGTGAAGATCCAGATGTTGGTGCCGAGCGTGCCCAGGATCGCGACCCCGCGCAGCGTGTCGAGTGCTGTGACGCGTGTGCTCACGTGTGTCCCCCTTGTTCCCCTGGGACGGTAGGGGCGGGGGTGGTGGGGGTCGTCCGTCGTCGGGGGAGGGCGGGGTCGGCAGTTGGGGTGATCGTCAGGGTCCGGCGGTGGGGGCGGGGTGCAGGTCGCCGCCCGCGCCGGGCAGGCAGGCGGCGGCGGGGTGGTCGGTGCCGATGAACTCGCCGAAGCAGCGCCCGACCTGGGCGTGGCCTGCGGCGTTGGGGTGGAAGGACTCCTGCAGGGCGTGCCCGGCGCGGTCCTCGTCGCGCAGGTCGTCCCAGCGGACGGCGAGGCGGGAGAACCACTCCTGGGTGGGGTCGAGGTGGGAGCAGGCTTCGCGGCCGACCCCGGCGCGGGACAGGTCGAGGAAGCGGGCGCCGCCTTGGGCGGCGGCGCGGCGGACGCCGTCGGTGATCTGGGGGACGGCGCGGTCGCGGACCCAGTCGAGGTCTTCGGGGCGGAACGGGCAGCCGTTGAGGTTGCGCAGCTCGGGGCGCATGCCGGGGGCGACGGGGGCGGCGTAGGACTGCAGGACGAGGGTGTAGTCGGTGCGGGCGTACCCGGCGTCGCGCATGACGGTGTGGATGTCGGTGAGGACGGCGACGACCTTGGGGACCATGGCGTCGACGCGGCGGGGCCATTCGTCGGTGAAGGTTTGGGCGCAGCCGGGGCGGCCGGGGTCGAGCCAGGCTTGGACGCAGGCGTCGAGGACGGCGGAGAAGCGGGGGTCGTCGTTGGCGCCGACGGCGACCTGGATGGCGACGACGCGGCGGTCGCGGGCGAGGGTGGCGAGGCGGCGGGTCTGGGAGGGTTCGCCGTACTGGTGGGCGTCGCCGAGGCCGACCTGGGTGGAGTTGGCGCCGGAGCAGGCGAGGTTGACGGTCTCGTCGACGGCGCGCAGCCCGGTGTGGTGGATGGCGGCGTTGGCGCTGCGGTGGCACCAGTTGCCGCCGCGGCCGTCGGTGCCGGGGGCGTAGTCGCCTGCGGATTCGCCTGCGATGGTGCTGTCGCCGAGGGCGACGAGCACGCGCGGGACGCCGGTGGGCGGGGCGGGGGCGGGGGCGGTTCGGGTCCGCCGAGGGTGAAGAACACGCCGGTCAGCGCGGCCACGGACAGCACGACGACGGGCCAGGCGATCTTGCGGTTCATCGGCGTCGATTGTAGGCGGCCGGGGGTGGTCAGAGCCTGCCGAGCAGTTTCTGCTTGGCGGCGGTGAACTCCTCGTCGGTGAGGACGCCGTCGCGGCGCAGCTCGCCGAGTTCGCGGAGCCTGCGCAGGACGACGTCGGCGTCGGCGGGCTGGGCGGGTGCGGGGTCGGGTGGGGTGGCGGGGTGGGGGAGTCGGGCGGTGACGGCGGCGGCGAGCAGCGCGGAGTGCCCGATGTCCTTCTTGAACCCCCACAGGCGCAGGCAGTTGGGGTCGTGGGCGGGGTCGGTGGCGGGGACGCCGCGGACCCGGAACCGCAGGGCCGATTTGGTCCACTCGACGGCGTCGATCTGCGGCAGGGGCAGGTCGCGGGGTCCGGCGGCGGTCTTGGCCTTGTCGGCGGCCCAGCCCCAGTCGATGCGGACGCGGTCGCCGTCGAAGGTGGCGTTGCCGTCCTCGCCGTCGACGCTGAGCGGGACGCGGGGCCCGGGGACGAGGTACTCGGTGACCGGTCCGTCGCCGATGCCCGCGAGGGCGCGGGCGTCGCGGACGGCGTCGGCGAACGCGGTGGCGGTGGCGGTGGTGTCGGGGCCGACGGTCAGGCGCAGCGGGTCGGCGGCGTCGGGGAGCCTGCCGCCGGTGGCGTGGCGGAGGGGGTCGGCGCCGGGTCGGGGGTGCAGGCGCAGGACGCCGCCTTTGCGGGCGGGTTCCCAGGCGGCGTCGTGGACGGCGGTGAGGGGGATGGTGAGGGCGCCGAGGGCGGTGCGCAGGGGGTGGGCGCCTGCGGCGGGGGTGATGCGGACGGTGGCGAAGTCGAAGGTCCAGGTGCCGTCCTTGGTGGCCACCTCGATCGCCCCGCTCACCATCGGCGTGTCCCCCTCGTCGTCGGCGGGATCAAGGTTATCGGCTCGTCCTCAGGCGGCGATGCGGCCGTCGTGGAGGGTGAGGCGGCGGTCGGCGATGGCGTGGACCTGGTCGTGGTGGGTGGCGATGAGGACGGCGGTGCCCGCTTCGGCGACGCGGCGGAGCAGGCCGAGGACGGCGGGGACGCTGCCGTGGTCGAGGTGGGCGGTGGGTTCGTCGGCGAGGAGGACGGCGGGGCGGGCGACGGCGGCGCGGGCGAGGGCGGCGCGCTGCTGTTGGCCGTAGGAGACCTCGGTGGGGTAGCGCTCGGCGAGGGCGGCGATGCCGAGTTCGGCGAGGACGTGGTCGACGCGGGTGTCGACGTCGGGTTCGCCGGTCAGGCGCAGGGGAGGGCGGTGTTCTCGGCGAGGGTGAGTTCGCCCGCGAGGCCCATGGCTTGGGGAGGACGGCGCAGTCGCGCCAGGCGGGGGCGCCGGTGAGGGGGGCGCCGAGGAGGGTGACGGTGCCGGTGTCGGGGCGGTCGAAGCCGCAGAGCAGGGCGAACAGGGCGCTCTTGCCGGAGCCGGAGCGGCCGGAGACGGTGACGAGTTCGCCGGGGTGGACGTCGAGGTCGACGCCGCGCAGGACGGGGAGGGGGCCGTCGGGGTGGGGGAAGGCGCGGGTCAGGCCGCGGGCGGTCAGCGCGCTCACGTGGTCTCCTCGATGCGGCCTTCGCGCAGCCGCACGACGCGGTCGGCGCGGGTGATGACCTCGTCGTCGTGGGAGGCGACGACGACGGGGACGCCGTCGGCGACGAGGCGGGCGATGACGTCGAGCACGAGCGCCGCGGAGGCGGCGTCGAGCTGGGAGGTGGGTTCGTCGGCGAGGACGACGGCGGGGCGGCGGGCCAGGGCGCAGCCGAACGCGAGGCGTTGCTGCTGGCCGCCGGAGAGGGCTTCGACGCGCCAGGCGGCGGTGCCGGGGATGCCGAGCCAGTCGAGTGCGGTCTCGGCGTCGCCGGGGTCTTGGCGGGCGGATTCGGCGGCGGCGCGGAGGTTCTGGCCGACGGTGAGGTGGCCGATGAGGTTCTCGGCGGGGTTCTGCACGACCAGGGCGATGCGGTCGCGGCGCAGGGCGCGGCGGGCGCGGTGGCCGAGGGTGGTGACGTCGCGGCCCGCGACGGCGACGCGGCCCGCGGTGGGGCGGTCGATGAGGCCGAGGACGCGCAGCAGGGTCGACTTGCCGGAGCCGGACGGCCCTGCGAGGACGGTGAGGCCGTGGTCGGCGACGGTGGCGGTGACGTCCTCCAGCGCGGGGACGGGCCCGGCGGGGGTGGGGTATTCGACGCGGACGTGGTCGACGTCGAACAGCGGGGCGGGTCCGCCGGGGAACAGCGGTTCGTCGGTCAGCAGCTCAGCCACGGATCAGCTCCCCCACTCGGGCGGCGGTGACCGACCGGACCGCCGACCAGCACACCAGGGCGACCACCGCGACGGCGGTGGCGAGGGTGGTCGAGAGCAGGCCGACCAGGTCGGGTGCGGCGGCCAGCGGCCGCAGCCACGGCGACGGGTCGAACATGGGCGCCGACACCGCGGTGCAGGCCCATCCGGCGGTGCTGCCCGCGAGGACGGAGATCCCGGCGAGGGAGCCGAGTTCGAGCAGGTGGCTGCTCACGAGCGTGCGCGGCCGCAGGCCCATGCGGGTGGCGAGCGCCCCGGCGAGGGCGTTCTGGCGGCGGCGCACCTCCACCGCCAGCAGCAGCGCGCGGCCGCGACCACGGCGAGGACGAACCCCAGGGCGGTGACGAAGTCGAAGGTCCAGCGGACGGTGAGGAACGGCAGCCCGTCGAGCGCCTCGGACTTCGACCGCGCGTGCAGGTGGTGCAGGCCTGAGGTGTCGAGCTTGGCCAGCAGCGCGTCCACCGGCTCGGGTGACCAGACCTGCCACACGTCGATGTCGGTCGGGTCGGGGACCGCGGCGGTGGACACGACGTAGCCGCGGGTGCCGACCAGCGGGAACGACGGCAGGTGCCCGACGGGGTCGACGTCGCCGACGCGGGGCAGGCGGACCGTGGCGTCGATGGCGGCGCCGACGCGCAGCGCCGGGATCGCGCCGTTGGCCGCGGGGCGGTCGAGGAGGGCGAGTTGGGCGGCGAGGTCGTCGGGGTCGCCGTCGACCCACGCGGAGCGGATGAACGTGGCGGGGTCGACGGCGATGACGACGTGGTTGTCGGCCTTCACCACCCCCACCAGGGTCGCGGTCGCGGCCAGCTCCGGTGGCAGGCCCTGTTCGGTGGCGACGCGGCTGGAGATCTGCGCGGTCGACTCCGCCCCGACGAACAGCCCGGACTTGGTGTCGAACGCCTCGTCCTGCGCGGTCGCGATCCCCACCCCGACGGTGAGGGTGCCGACGGCGAGCGTGCCGACCAGCAGGATCCCGACGGCGGACCCGGCGGCGGCGGCGAGGCGGCGCAGGGCGAGCTGCGCGGCGGGCACCCGCCACCACCGCACCCGGTGCGCGGCGCGCAGCCCCAGCGGGTCAGGCGCACGGTGACCAGGGCGACGGTGAGCACCACCAGCAGGGGGAACGCCAGGCCGACCGCGTCCGGGCTCTCCGGCAGCGGCTGCCCGAACGCCAGCCGGGTGGGGGTCGACTCGAGGCGCGCCCACGCCAGGTAGGCGGCGACCCCGGTGACGACCTCCCACGGCAGGTGCCGCAGCCCGCGCAGCCTGCGGGGGCCGCCCGCGGACTGCAGGGTCCGGTGGGAGTGGGCGGCGGTGACCGCGGCGACGGTGGCCAGGGCCGCGGCGAGCACCCCGGCCGCGATCAGCACCGACCACAGGGCCGTGCCGGGGCTCAGGTCCGGTGCGGGGGCGTACCAGGGCAGCGCGAGGCGCGCGGCGAGCCAGCCGAGGACGGCGCCGAGCAGCAGCGGCAGCGCCAGCTCCAGCACCGCGCGCCCGGCCAGGGCGGCCGGGCCCGCGCCGCGCGACCACAGCAGCCGCAGCTCCGCGCGGCGGCGCTGGCACCACTGGATCGCGACCGCCGCGACCCCGGCCAGGCCCACGAGCAGGCTGACCACCGTCAACGGCAGCACCGCGCCCAACACGGTGCGGCCGGTGTCGCGGGCGACCTCGACCGGCTTGGCGAAGTAGTTGCCGGTGGCGACCATGTTCGGGTCGGGCAGGTCCGCCTTCAGCGCCGTCAGCAGCGCGGCGCCGCGGTCGGCGATGTCGGCGCCCTCGTCGATGGTCGTCGGCAGCCGGTCGAGGGGGAACCGCACGGACACCGTCATCGGGCCCGCTTCGAGGCCGAACGCGGCGAGCAGCGCGGGGCGGTCCGGGAAGAACACCACCGCCCCCGCCGCGCCCTCCGGCGCCAGCGGGTTGACCACCGTCTCCTGCCGCTCGGAGCACCAGTAGTCGCTGACCGGGTCCGCGAGGTCCTCGTAGATCGCCGTGACCGGCGGGAAGCCGGGCAGGTCGGGGCGGGAGCCGAGGTCGAGGCCCGCGTCCTCGGCGACCGACCGCGGCACCCACAGGCCCTCGCGGCCGCCGCCCTTGACGACCTCCAGGTTGTCCATCGCGCCCTCGCGCCACCCGAACCGCGACCAGGGGTGCAGTCCGTTGTCCCACGTCCACTGCCGCACGGCGCTGTAGATCGCGGGCGTGGTGGTGGGGAACCCGTGCCGCGGCGCGTGCGCGGCGGCGGTGTCGATGACGGTGGCCGCCTCGCCCGCGGAGAGCCTGCGGTGGTCGACGACCGGGGCGATCGACTGCGGGCAGAGCCTGCCCGCCTGGTAGCCGACGGCGGCGTTCCCGGCGGCGTCGGAGTGCAGGGCGGCGGCGGCGCCGACGAAGGTGAGCAGCAGCGCGGCGACGACGGCGACCAGCACGGTCAACGGGCTCGACAGCGCGGCGCGCGGGGCCGATCTCCACGGGAGCTGCATGGCGGCACGCTACCCGCGGTTCGCCCGATCGGGTGGCGGTCGCGATCGTTTCGATACCGGGCGAACGACCATTTGGACTGAACCACTAAGCGCTCTGGCCCAGGCGGTCCGCCCAGGCCAGAGCGCTGCGTGATCAGCGGCGCACGCGGTGGTCGCGCGGCTCCGCGCGGTCCAGTGCGGTCACCCCCAGGGCGGTGGTGGTCGGGGCGACGCCTGCCCAGCGGAGCAGGGCGGCGGTGGCGGCGTCGCGGTCGGCGGCGGTCAGGGCGGCGATGTTGGCGCCGTGGTTGGCGCCCGGCGCGGTGAAGCGCAGCGAGTCGTGCCCGCTGGGGGTGAACGCCTCGGCGCCCCACGGGTCGTTCTCGCCGTAGACGAACAGCATCCGGTCGGCGCGGGTGCGGACCCAGTGGTCGATGTCGAGCATCGGCAGCGCCCGGTGCGTGGAGCGCAGTTCCTCGGGGAGGGCGGTGTTGGCGGAGTAGAGGCCGGGGTAGCGGGTCAGGCCGCGCAGGTGCGCGAACTCCAGCGACGCCCACCCGAGCTGTGTGGCGGCTTGGTAGTAGTACGGGATGTAGTAGGAGACGCCCTCGTCGGAGTAGAACGACCAGCCCGCGTAGGTGTCGATCCAGGTGTAGAGGGCCTCTGGGGTGGCGCCGGGGCCGGGGACGTCGGCGCAGTCGGCGGTGCCCGCGTACTGCCAGAACGCCCACACCGAGTCCAGGACGGTCATCTCGAAGGCGCGGTCGATGTCGCCGAGGACGTTCTCGAAGGTCCAGCCGTGGGTCTCGGCGTCGGCGGCGTAGCGGGCGAGCAGGGTCTCGCGCTGCTGGAGGGCTTGGACCTGGACGCCGTCGAGGCGGTCGCGGCAGGCGGGGTCGTCGCCGACGGTGGCGAAGAACCGGTCGTAGGCGGCGTCGGCGTCGTTGACGCGGTCGTTGGGGGCGACGTAGGCGACGACGCCGTCGACGTCGTTGGGGTAGAAGCGGCGGTGGTAGACCGAGGTCATGCCGCCCTTGCTGGCGCCGGTGGAGATCCACTTGTGGGGGTAGAGGTCGTCGAGGGCGCCGACGAGGCGGTGGTGGTCGGTGGCGGCCTGCCAGATGTTGAGGTGGCGCCAGTCGGCGGGGTCGGGGCGGGAGGGGAGAAGTAGCGCTGCTCGACGGAGATCTGGTTGCCGTCGACCAGCCGGGTCGGCTCGGACCGGAACGCGGTGGTGCGCATGCCGTAGCCGGAGGTGTGCAGCACCATCGGCCGGTCGGTGTCCTTGTGCAGCAGTTGGAAGCGCTGCTGGAAGGTCTGCCCGTGCGGTCGGGTGTGGTCGACGGGCTGGGTGTAGCTGAGGATGAAGAACCGGTACCCGGCCGGTGGGGTCGCGGACTCGGAGACGATGGTGAGGCCGGGGATCGCGCGCAGCCGGTCGGCGATGTCCGCCTCGGCCTGCGCCGGGGTGGCGGCCAGGGCGAGCGTGGACGCCGCGGCCAGCGCCGCCGCCAGGGTACGACTGGGGCGTGGGGACACGGGGGCTCCTCTCGTGGGTGGGGCGGGCGCCGAGTCTTCCCGGTCGCTCGCCCGGCCCGAAAGGAGCCGAACCGATGAACAGTTGCCACCACCCGGGTGGGGGCACACGCGGGGTGCGCGGTGTGCCCCCACCGGTGGGATTTATGCCTGGTGGTCGGGGTTGGCGGCCCAGAAGTCCCGGCCCGCCTCGGGCAGGGTGGTGATCGGGTCGTAGTAGGGGTAGCGGCGGGACAGGATCGCCGCGGCGTCGGCCTGCTCCATGCGCTCGGTCCCGGCGCGGTAGTTCTTGGTCCAGTAGGAGATGCCGAGTTCGCGGTCGTACTCGGCGATCTGGTGGACCCAGCGCTTCCCGACGTAGGGGACGTCGCAGATGATGCGGGGGTGGCGTACCCGGGCAGGTAGCCCATGATCGCGTGCTGCAACTCCTGGGCCTCCCAGACGGCGAGGCGCCAGTGCTCGGCGTTGGGGATCATGTCGCACATGTAGAAGTAGTAGGGGAGGATGTTCGCCTCGCCCTGCAGCGCGAAGCACAGGTCCAGCAGCGCCTCGGGGGTGGCGTTGACCCCGCGCATGAGCACGCCCTGGTTGCGGACGTCGCGCACGCCGACCTCGAGGGCGGTGCGGGCGGCCTCGGCGACCAGCGGGGTGACCGACTGGGCGTGGTTGACGTGGGTGTGGATGGCCAGGTTCACCCCGCGCCGGGCCGCGGTGCGGGCGACCCGCTCCAGGCCCTCGACCACGGCGGGCTGCAGCCAGTGCTGGGGGAGCCCCGCGAGCGCCTTGGTGGCCAGGCGGATGTCGCGGACGGTGGGGATGTCGAGCAGGCGCATGAGGAACGACTCGAGCTGCTTCCAGGGGACGTTGGCGACGTCGCCGCCGGAGACGACCACGTCCCGCACGCCCGGGGTGCGCTTCAGGTAGTCGATCATCGCGTCCTGCCGGTCGACCGGCTTGAGCAGCAGCTTGTGCTTGTCGACCTGCGGGGTGGAGTTGCCGACGAGGTCCATGCGGGTGCAGTGCCCGCAGTACTGGGGGCAGGTGGAGAGCAGCTCGGCGAGGACCTTGGTGGGGTAGCGGTGGGTCAGGCCCTCCACCACCCACATCTCGGCCTCGTGCAGGGAGTCGCGGCTGGAGTGCGGGTGCGAGGGCCACTGGGGGTCGCGGTCGGAGGCGACGGGCAGCATGTAGCGGCGCACCGGGTCGGCCAGGAACGCGTCGGTGAACTCGCCCGGCGCGGCGGTGGGGGCCATGGTGTTGAGCATCTGCGGGGGCAGCAGCATCGACATGGTGGCCAGGCGCGCCTGGTCCTCGGCGAGGTCGTCGTAGAAGGACTCGGCGAGCAGGTCGCCGGTCACCGCGCGCAGCTGCTTGGCGTTCTTGACGCAGTTGACCCGCTGCCACTGCGCGTCGCGCCACTGCGCCTCGGTGACGTGCGCCCAGCCGGGGAAGCGGCGCCAGTCGGGTTCGACCAGTTCCTTGCGCACGTACTCGTAGGGCTGTTCCCCGGCCCGGTCGAGGGCCTCGGACACGCTGGTGGCCGGGGTCTCCGACCTGCCAGCGACTTCACGCACCGCAGTCATATGTACTCCTCGCCGTTCGGGTGGCGTAAAGATATGCTGCCAGACGACACGGACGACGTAAATTTTGCGGGAGGTTGTGGTGACGGTGGCCGGGACGACATCGCCGTGGGGACTGCACCGGGTCCTCGAGCCCGCCGGGGTGCTGCCCCAGCAGGCGTGGCGGCTGGACCCCGACCCCACCCCGGAGCCGACGAGGTCGTCATCGCCGTCGAGCGGCTCAACCTCGACGCCGCCTCCTACCGGCAGCTGCGCGAACAGCACGGCAGCGGCGCCGCCGTCCGCGCCGCGGTGCTCGCGATCGTCGCCGAGCGCGGCAAGATGCAGAACCCCGTCACCGGGTCCGGCGGGATGCTGCTGGGCACCGTCACCGCCGTCGGCCCCGACTCGCCCCTCGGCCTCGCCGTCGGCGACCGCGTCGCCACGCTGGTCTCCCTCACCCTGACCCCGCTGCGCATCGACGACGGCCTCGCCGACTGGGACGGCGCGTCCGAGCAGGTCCCCTGCCGCGGCACCGCCGTGCTCTTCGGGCGCTCCATCGCCGCGAAACTGCCCGACGACCTGCCCGACGCGCTCGCCCTCGCCGTCCTCGACGTCTGCGGCGCCCCCGCCCTCACCGACCGCGTCGTCCGCGACTACCGCGCCCCCTCGGTCGCCGTGCTCGGCGGCGGCGGCAAGTCCGGGTCGCTGTCGCTGGCCGCCGCCCGCCGCGCGGGCGCCCGCCGCCTGGTCGCCCTCGTGCCCACCGAGGCCGAGGCCGCCGCCGTGCGCCGCGCCGGGCTCGCCGACGAGGTCGTCATCGCCGACGCCCGCGACCCCCTCGCCGTCGCCACCGCCGTCGGCGACCCCGTCGACGTCACCGTCGTCTGCGTCGACGTCCCCGGCTGCGAGCACGGCGCCGTCCTCGCCACCGCCGACGGCGGCACCGTCGTGTTCTTCTCCATGGCCACCTCCTTCCCCGCCGCCGCCCTCGGCGCCGAGGGCCTCGCCGCCGACGTGCGCATGCTCATCGGCAACGGCTACGTCCCCGGGCACGCCGAGTTCGCCATGGACCTGCTGCGCGCCGCGCCCGGCGTCCGGGCGCTGTTCGAGGCCCGCGCCCACTAGCCGCGAGACTGTCCCCCGTGACCACCACGCTCCTGACCCGCGGCCGCGTCCACTCGCCCGCCGACCCGCACGCCACCGCCATGGCCGTGCAGGACGGCGTCGTCGTCTGGCTCGGCCAGGACAGCGTCGGCCGCGCCCTCTACGACGGCGCCGACGAGACCGTCGACCTCGACGGCGCGTTCGTCGCCCCGGCGTTCGTCGACGCCCACGTGCACGCCACCAGCGCGGGCCTGCTGCGCACCGGGCTCGACCTCACCGGCGTCGCCAGCCGCGAGGCGGCGCTCGACGCGCTCGCCGCGCACGTGCGCCGCCACGGGCACGCCGCGGTCTGGGGGCACGGGTGGGACGAGACCACCTGGCCCGACCGGCGCCCCCGACGCGCGCCGAACTCGACACCGCCGCCGACGGCGCCCCCGTCTACCTCTCCCGCGTCGACGTGCACTCCGCGCTGGTCTCCACCGCCCTGCTCGACCGCGCGCCGGAGGCGAAGGCCGCCGACGGGTGGGACGAGCACGGGCCGCTGACCCGCGACGCCCACCACCACGCCCGCCGCGCCGCCCGCGCCGCCATCACCGACGGCCAGCGCCACGACGCCCAGCGCGCCTTCCTCCACCACGCCGCCTCCCGGGGCATCGCGTCGGTCCACGAATGCGCCGGGCCCGACATCTCCGGCGCCGACGACCTCGCCGCCCTCCTCGCCCACACCGGGAACCTCCCCGAGGTCGTCGCCTACTGGGGCGAACGCGGCGACCCCGCCCTCGCCGCCACCCACCGCGTCCGCGGCCTCGCCGGGGACCTGTTCGTCGACGGCGCCCTCGGCTCCCGCACCGCCGCCCTGCACCACCCCTACACCGACGCCCCCCACACCAGCGGCGCCCTCTACCTCGACGCCGACGCCATCGCCGCCCACCTGCGCGCCTGCACCGAGGCAGGCATCCAGGCCGGGTTCCACGTCATCGGCGACGCCGCCGTCACCGCCGTCATCGACGGCTTCACCCGCGCCGAAGCCCACGTCGGCAGGCTCGCGCTCGCCGCCGCCCGCCACCGCCTCGAACACCTCGAGATGGTCACCCCCGACCAGGCCGCCCACCTCGCCCAGTGGGGCGTCGTCGCCTCCGTCCAGCCCCTCTTCGACGCCCACTGGGGCGGACGCGACGGCATGTACGCCGCGCGGCTCGGGCCCGACCGCGGCAGCGCCCTCAACCCCTTCGCCGCGCTCGCCGCCGCCGGGGTCGTCCTCGCGCTGGGCTCCGACGCCCCCGTCACCGCCGTCGACCCCTGGGCCGCCGTCGCCGCCGCCGTGCACCACCGCACCGACGGCCACGGCCTGTCCCCGCGCGCGGCGTTCACCGCCCACACCCGCGGCGGGTGGCGCGCCGCCGGGATCGACGACGGGATCACCGGCACCCTCGTCCCCGGCGCCCCCGCCACCTACGCCGTGTGGGAGGTCGAGGACCTGGTCACCGCCGCCCCCGACAGCCGCGTGCAGCGCTGGTCCACCGACCCGCGCTCCCGCGTCCCCGCACTGCCGCGCCTGGACCCCGGCGCGGCCCCGCCCGTCTGCACGCGCACCGTGCTGGCCGGGCGCACGATCTACGACCGTCAGGAGAACCATGACCCTGCTTGACCTCGACCCGCGGGTCGTGGCGACCGCGCGGGACCTGGCCGCGCGGGCCGCGGCCCCGGTGGTGGGGATCGCCCGCGCCCACACCACCGTCGCCGTCGAGCGCGCCACCCTGCGCCTGGCGGGCATCACCGGCGCCGACACCACCCACCGCGCCGGGGACGTCCCGTGGGTCAACCGGGTCGTCGACACCGTCCGCGAGCACTGCGGCCTCGAGCACGGCGTCGCCCTGCCGGTCTTCCACGCCCTGCGCGCCCACGACCTCGGCTCGCTCACCGAGCTGGCCGAGGCCACCGCAGCCGGGCAGATCACCTACCGGGTCCCCGAGGGCCGCGACGCCACCCGCGCCGCCAAGGCCGCCCGCACCGCCATCGCCCGCGGCCTGCGCACCGTCGACCGCAACCGCGCCCAGCGCGACAAGCTCGTCGCCAAGTACGGCGACCCGCCGCGACGCCCCTGGATCTACCTCATCGTCGCCACCGGCGACATCGACGAGGACGTCGTGCAGGCCGCCAACGCCGCCCGCGCCGGGGCCGACATCATCGCCGTCATCCGCTCCACCGGCCAATCCCTGCTCGACTACGTGCCCGAGGGCGCCACCCACCACGGGTTCGCCGGCACCTACGCCACGCAGGAGAACTTCCGCATCATGCGCGCCGCCATGGACGAGGTGTCCAAGGAGGTCGGCCGCTACATCCGCGTCACCAACTACGCCTCCGGGCTGTGCATGCCCGAGATCGCCGTCCTCGCCGGGCTCCAACGCCTCGACATGATGCTGAACGACTCGATGTACGGGATCCTGTTCCGCGACATCAACCCGATCCGCACGTTCGTCGACCAGCGGTTCTCCCGGCAGGTCCACGCCCGCGCCGGGATCATCATCAACACCGGCGAGGACAACTACCTCACCACCGACGACGCCGTCGACGCCGCCCACACCGTCACCGTGTCCCAGCTGCTCAACGAGCACTTCGCCCACGAGGCCGGGCTCCCCGACGAGCTGCTGGGCCTCGGGCACGCCTTCGAGATCAACCCGAAGGTCCCCGACTCGTTCCGGCTCGAGCTGGCGCACGCGCTGCTGGCGCGCGAGCTGTTCCCCGACGCGCCGCTGAAGTGGATGCCGCCGACCAAGCACATGACCGGCAACGTCTTCGACGGCTACCTGCTCGACGGGTTCTTCAACCTCGCCGGCGTCCTCACCGGCCAGTCGATCCTGCTCGTCGGCATGATGACCGAGGCCGTGGTCACCCCGTTCCTGTCCGACCGCGACCTCGCCCTCGCCAACGTCCGCTACGTCCTCGACGCCGCGGGCAGCCTGCGCGAGGACTTCCGCCCGGCGCCCGACGGGCTCATCGTCAAACGCGCCCACCAGGTCCTCGGCGAGGCCGTCGACCTGCTCGGCCGCATCGTCGACGAAGGCCTCCTCGAGGCCATCGCCAAGGGCACCTTCGGGCTCATGAAGCGCCCCGCCGACGCGGGCAAGGGCGCCGACGGCGTCATCGCCAAGGCCGACGGCTACACCAACCCGGCCACCGACCTGCTCGACGAGGGGGCGACCGCGTGAAGCGCCACATCCGGCCCTACGGCGACACCACCGGCGACGGCATGGTGCAGGTGTCGTTCACCCTGCCCGTCCCGCACGGCCCCCGCGCCGACGGCGCCGCCCAGCAGCTGGCCAACAAGATGGGCATCGACCCCGCCCTGGTCGTGCACTCCCACCCCATCGGCGACGACTTCAGCTTCTTCGTCGTCTACGGCTCGGTGTCCCACATCGTCGACCTCGACGCCGTCACCGTCGTCGAACGCGAATACCCGCTGCTGACCCCCGGTGAGGTCAACACCGCGGTGAAGAAGTCGCTGCGCCGCAAACTCGTCGTCGTCGGCGCCTGCATCGGCACCGACGCCCACACCGTCGGCATCGACGCCATCCTCAACATCAAGGGCTTCGCCGGTGAGAAGGGCCTGGAGTACTACCGCGAACTGCGCGTGGTGAACCTCGGCGCCCAGGTCACCGTTCCCGAACTGGTGAAACGCGCCCGCGCCGAGAAAGCCGACGCCGTCCTCGTCTCCCAGGTCGTGACCCAGCGCGACGCGCACATCCTCAACACCCAGGAGATGTCCGCGGCGTTCCGCGAGGCCATGGGCGACCGCAAACCGCTGCTGGTCGCAGGCGGGCCCCGGTTCGACCCGCTCATGGCCGCCGAACTGGGCGTCGACCGGGTCTTCAGCCGCGGCACCACCCCGGCGAGGTCGCCTCCTACCTCGTGCACGCCCTCACCGCGCGCCGCGACGCCGTGCCCGCCTGATCGGGCGAGGGGCGCGTCACAACACCCGGGCGCGCCCCCGCTCGTTTGCGGCGCCGATTGTCGCGTCCGTCGAAAACGCCCTCCCCGAACTGCTCGGGGAACGCGTTCTTTACACGCCCGACCACAAATCCCCCTGTTGCCACGAACGGGTGAACGCGATACTCGCTCCGGCGGAACCCGTTGCCGTCGCCCGAAACCGGTGGACCAGGGTGGGAAATTGAGCGAGAACGTTACTCCTGAGCACGTTGAAATGGCCGCGCAACGGGGCGCGGCGACCAGATCCCGTTATCACGGCCGCATTACGGTCGTGGAGCGGCGATGCTGAACGACGCCACCGTCGACCTCACCAACGCCCTCGCCACCGAACCCCAGCCGCCGCGCCGCGGGTCGACGTCGACGCGCCCACCGTGCGCGTGCCGCACCTGCCCCGCGCCGCCGCCGCGCACCAGGCCCCGCACGAGTGGGCCTCCCGCGCGGTGTGGGCCGCCGAGGCCGCCGCGGTGCTCGCCGCGGGCGGGCGCTCCCGGCGCGCGCCGGTCGTCGCCGTGGTCCGCATCGCCGAACGCGACCGGCTGCTGACCCGGTTCGGGCCGGGCGGGCTCGCGCAGGTCGTCGACCGGGTCGCCGCCGTGCTCAGCGCCGAGCTCGCCGCGCACGAGCTCATCGGCCTCGACGGCGCCGACGGCATCGTCCTGCTGCTGCGCGGCACCGCCGACCGGCACGTCGGGCGCAGGCTCGGCGGCATGGCCACCCGCCTGTCCCGCGCGGTCATCACCGTCGGCGGCAGGCGCGTGCCGCTCACCCCGATCTGCGGGTGGGCGGGCGCCGAACCGGGCCTGACCCCGGAGGAGCTGCTGGAGCGCGCCGCGGAGGCCGGTGACCTCGCAGGCACCCACCTCGACCTCATCCCGCGCCGCTGGTGCCCGCCCGCCGCCCCACCGCGCCGCGCCCTGCCGCGGCGGGTCCGGACCGCGCTGCAGGTCGCGGCCACGGTCGTGCTCGGCATGGTCGCGCCGTTCGGGGCGCTGCTGGGCCTGCACCACCTCGGCGTCGACCTCGCCACCCCGGTGTACCTGCTGGTGGTGGCGGCGCTGGTGCTGACCTCGGCGGTCATCTGGGCGGAGAGCCTGCGCGCCCTGGACCCGCCGCGGGTGCCGCCCGAGCCCGACCGGCACCCGCCCGCGTCGGCGATCATCGCCGCGTACCTGCCCAACGAGGCGGGCACGATCGTCGCCACCGTCGAGGCGTTCCTCGCCCAGGACTACCCCGGGCCCCTGCAGGTCGTGCTCGCCTACAACACCCCCGCGACCTGCCCGTCGAGGCCGAGCTGGCCGCGATCGCCGCCCGCGACCCGCGGCTGGTGCTGCTGCGCGTGCCGCGCTCCACCTCGAAGGCGCAGAACGTCAACGCCGCCCTGCAGGTCGTCACCGGCCGGTTCACCGGGGTGTTCGACGCCGACCACCAGCCCGCGCCCGACGCCTACCGCCGCGCCTGGCGCTGGCTCGCCGCCGGGGCCGACGTCGTCCAGGGGCACTGCGTCATCCGCAACGGCGACGCCTCCTGGGTCGCGCGCACCGTCGCCGTCGAGTTCGAGACCATCTACGCCATCAGCCACAGCGGCCGCTCCCAGCTGCACCACTTCGGCCTCTTCGGCGGCTCCAACGGGTTCTGGTCCACCACGGTGCTGCGCGAGCTGCGCATGCACGGGCACATGCTCACCGAGGACATCGACTCCTCCGTGCGCGCCCTGCTCGCCGGGCACCGCCTGGTCTACGACCCGTTCCTGCTCTCCCGCGAACTCGCGCCCGTGCGGCTCGGGGCGCTGTGGAACCAGCGGATGCGGTGGGCGCAGGGCTGGACCCAGGTCTCCCGCAAGTACCTCGCCGCGGCGCTGCGCTCGGACCGGCTCACCACCCGCAACAAGCTCGGCATCGCGTTCCTGCTCGGCTGGCGCGAGTGCTACCCGTGGATCTCGGTGCTCATGTACCCGGTGGTGGCGTTCCTGGCGTGGCGCGCGGGCGGGGTCGACCAGCTCGACTGGCTCATCCCCACCTTCCTGCTCACCTCCGCCTACACCATGACCTCCGGGCCCGTGGTGACGCTGTTCGCGTGGCGCATGGCCGCGCCCGGGGTGCGGGAGCGCCGCGCCTGGTTCCTGGCGTACATGCTGGTCGCAACCCTGTTCTACACGGAGATGAAGAACCTGGTCAGCCGCGTCGCCCACATCAAGGAGCTGGTGGGGGAGCGGCAGTGGATCGTCACCCGCGGAAGCCGTCATGAGCAAACCGAAACTCGACCTGGAGGGCTACCGCGCCGTCGCGGCGATCATGGTGGTGGTGTTCCACGCCTACCAGCACAACCGGTTCGGCGAGCACTACCGGTGGCCGCTGGAAGGCACTATCTGGCACCACGTGCTGATGCACAGCGACATGCTCGTCGACATGTTCTTCGTGCTGTCCGGGTTCCTGCTCGGGCTGCCCTACGCGCGCGCCGCGCTCGGCGAGACCAAGCCCAAGGCGGCGCGCGCGTTCCTGCTGCGGCGGGCGGTGCGGCTGCTGCCGCTGTACCTGGTCGTCGTGCTCACCGTGTGGGCCATGTCCAACCCGATGCTGCCCGGCGACTGGCGCGACCTGGTGCTGCACCTGACGTTCACGCACGTCTGGAGCGACGACAAGATCTTCTACACCGTCGGCCCAGCCTGGACCCTCGGCGTGGAGGCGCACTTCTACCTGCTGCTGGCTCTGCTCGGCGCGCTCGCCCAGCGCCACTGCCCGCCGCTGGGGTCGCGCGCCCGCCGCGTCGCGGCCATGCTCGCCGTCCTGGCCGGGCTCGCGGCGGTGAGCCTGGGCTACAAGTGGTGGGCGGCCTACGTGCGCGGGTTCCCCACCGAGGCGTGGTCGGCGTGGTTCAACCCGCTGGCCAAACTCGACGTCCTCGTGTGCGGGATGCTGCTCGCCGTCGCCTCCGCCGCGGGCCTGCGCTGGCCGAACTTCCTCGCCCGCCAGGCCGTCGGGCTGCTCGGCGCCGCCGCGGTGGCCGCCGGGGTGGCGCTGCGCTACACCAGCGTCCACCCGACCTTCTCGCACACGTTCTTCGGCATCGGCATCACGCTGGTGATCGCCGCGACCGCGCTGAGCAAGGTCCGCGGCCCGTGGTGGCTGCGGTGGGCGCCGCTGGTGTCGCTGAGCACCGTCAGCTACAGCCTGTACCTGTGGCACGAGCCGCTGCTGCGCGTCCTCGACGGCCGCGGCGCCCTGCCCGCGCCGGGGGACCCGTGGGCGTTCCCGGTGACCGCCGCGTGGCTGCTGGCGGTGTCCATCCCCATCGCCTACGCCAGCTACCACGTGATCGAGGCCAGCGCGGACCGGATCATGGGCGCCTTCGACAGCGCGGGCCGACCCCGCGAGTTCTACACCGCCCTCCCGCCTGTGACACCCGCGCGGTCACCGGGTGGCCGGATGTAACATCGCCGCCGTGAACGCGCAGGTCGGAATGACAGTCACGCACCGCAAGTACGTCCCGCACAGCCACGCCCACTACGGCGGCAACCTCGTCGACGGGGCCTACGGCCTCGGCATGTTCGGCGACGTCGCCACCGAGCTGTGCGTGCGCACCGACGGCGACGAGGGCCTGTTCGCCGGGTACAGCGAGGTCCGCTTCGCCGCCCCCATCCAGGCCGGTGACGTCATCGAGGCCACCGCCACCATCGTCCGCGTCGGCACCCGCTCCCGCGAGGTCGAGTTCGAGGCCCGCGTCGTCTGCCGCGCCAACCCCGACCGCGGCCCGTCCGCCGCCGACGTCCTCGACCCGCCGATCGTGGTCACCACCGCCCGCGGCACGGTCGTCGTCCCCGTAGCGACCCCCTGACAGGACCCGCCCCGCACCTCGTCCATTCGTGAGCAAACCTGCACAAACCGGCTGCGCCGAGTGAGTGATCTTGCCCGGGACTGGTCCGAACAGGGGAACGCAGGCTTGCCCCGGTCGGCTCTTCGCTGATAACAACCGGACCCACACCGATCGACCGGGGCCCGCTGCGGAGGACCATGCCCACCGAACTCGTCGAGATCGACCACACGCTCGGCCACCCCGCGGCCCAGGTGTGGGAACTGCTCGGCGACCCCGTGCTCTACCCCCGGTTCGTCCGCGAGATCGCCGCCTGCGACCCGCGGGCGGCGCCCTCCGGCAAAGGCGCCCGCTACCGCGTCCGCTACGCCCTCACCCGCGGCGCCCCGCCCGTCCTCGACGAGGTCAGCATCCTCGTGCACCGCCCCGGCGAGCACCTCGTCCTCGTCGGCCCCGCCTGGCAGGGCGGCCACGTCAGCGTCCGCCTCACCCCCGAGACCCGCGGCCGCACCCACGTCCAGGTCGTGCTGTCGCTGCCGGAAACCCTCACCGCGGGCACCACCCTCACCGACGCGTGGCTGCGCAGGCGCGTCCGCCGCGCCTTCTCCCTCATCGACGACCACCTCTCCGGGCGCGCCGTCACCACCTCACCCACCCGCATCGACGCCACCGCCCGCGGCAGCGGCTCCGTCGCCACCCTGCGCGTGCTCACCAAGGCGGGCGTCATCAACGCGGGCCGCCCCGCCGTCCTGGCCCGGCAGCTCGCCAGCGTCGCCCGCTGGGGCGCCACCCTCGTCGGCGGCTACCGCTCCGCCACCATCGCCGCCCCCACCGCCACCGCGATCATCGACGAACGCGGCCCCACCACCTACGCCGAACTCGACCGGCGCACCACCCGCCTGGCCAACGCCCTCGCCGACCGCGGCGTCCGCGCGGGCCGCCGCGTCGCCCTCATGTGCCGCAACCACGCGGGCCTGCCCGAGGCCGCCGTCGCCTGCGGCAAGCTCGGCGCCGACGTCCTCATGCTCAACACCGGCCTGTCCGCCGACCAGATCGCCGACATCGTCGAACGCCACCGCCCCGTCGCGCTGCTCGCCGACGACGAGTTCGCGCCCCTGTTCCACCACCTGCCGCCCGCGCTGCGCTACATCTCCACCTGGAGCGCCGCCCCCACCGACCTCACCCTCGACAACCTCGTCGCCACCGGCGCCCCCACCCCGCTCGCGCCGCCGCGCAAACCCGGCCGCGTCATCGTCATGACCTCCGGCACCACCGGCGTCCCCAAGGGCGCCCGCCGCCGCAACCCGCCGGGGCTGTCCACCGCGGCGTCCGTGCTCTCCCGCATCCCCCTCCGCGCCGGGGAACGCATGCTCGTCGCCGCCCCCTGTTCCACACCTGGGGCCTGGCCGCCCTCCAGCTGGGCAACCCGCTGCGCGCCACCCTGGTCCTGCAGCGCCGCTTCGACGCCGAAGCCACCCTCGCCGCCATCGCCGAGCACCGATGCACCAGCCTCATCGCCGTCCCGATCATGCTGCAGCGGCTGCTCGACCTGCCCCGCCACGTCCGCGACCGCTACGACACCTCCAGCCTGCGCGTCGTCGCCTCCAGCGGAGCCGCCATCCCCGGCGCCCTCGTCACCGCGTTCATGGACACCTTCGGCGACGTCCTCTACAACCTCTACGGCTCCACCGAGGTCTCCTGGGCCAGCATCGCCGACCCCACCGACCTGCGCGCCGCCCCCACCACCGCGGGCCGCTGCCCCATCGGCACCAAGGTCGGCATCCTCGACGCCACCGGCCAACCCCTGCCGCCCGGCGTCATCGGCCGCATCGCCGTCGGCAACGAGATGCTCTTCGAGGGCTACACCGACGGCGCCGGGGCGGAGATGCACGACGACCTCATGGTCACCGGCGACCGCGGCTACCTCGACGCCGACGGCCGCCTGTTCGTCTCCGGCCGCGACGACGACATGATCGTCTCCGGCGGCGAGAACGTCTTCCCCGACCCGTCGAGGAACTCCTCCTCAGCCTCGACGGCGTGCAGGACGCCGCGGTGGTCGGCGTGCCCGACCCCGACTACGGGCAGCGGTTCGCCGCGTTCGTCGCCCTCAAACCCGGCGCGCGGCTGCACGCCACCGACATCCGCGACGTCGTCCACGCCCACCTGGAGCGGTTCTCCGTGCCCCGCGACGTGGTGTTCGTCGACAAGGTCCCCCGCAACGCCACCGGCAAGGTCGTCAAAGACCTCCTCGCCGAACAGGTCTGAACCCGCCCGTAGGCTTGCGCCGTGGCCGCCCCCGCCGTCTCACCACCCGCCGACCCGCCGCCCGCGACCGCCCCCGCGCCCGCGTGCTGGCCCTCGGCAAGGCCGCGACCGCCCTCGCCGGTGGTCTCGCGGTGTTCCTGGCGTTCCCGCCGCGGCCCACCTGGTGGCTGGCGCCCATCGGGTTCGCCCTGCTCGGGCTGCTGCTGCGGCACGCCCGCGCCCGCGCCGGGTTCGGCTACGGGTTCCTGTTCGGGCTCGGCATGATGACCCCGCTGCTGGCGTGGACCGGCGAGTTCGTCGGCCTCGTCGCGTGGCTGCCGCTGGCCGCGGTGCAGGCGCTGCTGGTCGCGGTGTCCACCGCCGCCATCGCCGTCGTCGGCCGCCTGCCGGGGTGGCCGGTGTGGGCGGCGCTGCTGTGGACCGCGGGGAGGCGCTGCGCGCGGTGTTCCCGTTCGGCGGGTTCCCGTGGGGCAAGGTCGCGTTCAGCCAGCCCGGGGCTGGTACCTGCCGCTGGCCGCGCTGGGCGGCACCCCGCTGATCGCGTTCGCCGTCACCCTCACCGGGTTCGCCCTGGCCGCCTGGTACCGCCGCCCGCCGCTGCTGCCCGTGGTCGCGCTGCCCCTGGCCGCCGGGCTCGCCGCCATGCCCCTGGTCGGGGTGGACGCGCAGGCGGGGAGATCACCGTCGCCGCCATCCAGGGCAACGTGCCGCGCGCCGGGCTCGACTTCAACGCCCAGCGCCGCGCCGTCCTCGACAACCACGTCCGCCGCACCGAGGAACTCGCCGCCGACGTCGCCTCGGGCCGCGTCCCCCGCCCCGACCTGGTGATCTGGCCGGAGAACTCCTCCGACATCGACCCCTACCGCAACGCCGACGCCCGCGACGCCATCGACCGCGCCACCCGCGCCATCGGCGTCCCCATCACCGTCGGCGCCGTCCTGGTCGACCCGGACCGGCGTCCGCGCAACACCGTGATCCTCTGGACCCCGCAGGACGGCCCCGTCGCCGAGTACACCAAGCGCCAGCTCCAGCCCTTCGGCGAGACGATGCCGATGCGCGGGTTCTTCCGCCTGTTCACCGACTACGTCGACCGCGCCAACAACTTCCGCGCGGGCACCGAACCGGTCGTGTTCGACGCCGGTGGCGCGCGGCTGGCGGTCGCCACCTGCTACGAGGTCGCCTTCGACGACGTCGTGCGCACCAACGTCGGCCTCGGCGCGACCCTCATCGCGGTGCCCACGAACAACGCCACGTTCGGGCGCACCGAGATGACCTACCAGCAGCTCGCCATGGACCGCGTCCGCGCGGTCGAGCACGGCCGCGCCGTCGTCGTCGCGGCCACCTCCGGGGTGTCGGCGATCGTCGCCCCGGACGGGTCGATCGTGTCCTCGACCGGGCTGTTCACCCCGGATGCCCTGGTCGAACGCGTGCCGCTGCGCACGGCGACTACGATTGCCCACCGACTGGGTGCCTGGCCCGAGCGGGTCATGGTGGCAGTGGGCTTGGCCGCGCTGGCGGCCGCCCTGGTCGCGGGGCGCCGCGCCCGCCGCCCGGCACCGCAACCCGACGCCGCCGAGAGGACCTAGACCCTATGGCCGACCAGCAGCCCGACCACGGCCCGCTCGAGCCCGTGCTCGTGGTGATCCCCACCTACAACGAGCGCGACAACCTCGGGCCCATCGTGGAGCGGCTGCACGCGGCCCTGCCCACCGCCCACGTCCTCGTCGTCGACGACGGCAGCCCCGACGGCACCGGCGACCTCGCCGACGAGATGTCCGCCGCCGACCCCCGCGTCAACGTCCTCCACCGCACCGAGAAAGCAGGCCTCGGCGCCGCCTACATCGCAGGCTTCACCTGGGCCCTCGACCGCGACTACGCGGTGGTGGTCGAAATGGACGCCGACGGCTCCCACGCCCCCGAAGACCTCCCCCGCCTGCTGACCGCGCTTCAGGGCGCCGACCTCGCGCTGGGCTCCCGCTACGTCCGCGGCGGCAAGACCGTCAACTGGCCCCTCAGCCGCCAACTCCTCTCCGCGGCGGCAACGTCTACTGCCAACTCGCCCTCGGCACCCGCGTCCGCGACATCACCGGCGGCTACCGCGCCTTCCGCAGGGCCGTCCTGGAGAAGCTCAAGCTCCACAACGTCGCCTCCCAGGGCTACTGCTTCCAGGTCGACCTGGCCTGGCGCACCATCGAAGCCGGCTTCACCGTCGTCGAGGTCCCCATCACCTTCGTCGAACGCGAACGCGGCGAATCGAAGATGAGCGGCAACATCGTCCGCGAAGCCCTCCTCCGCGTCACCAAGTGGGGCCTGCGCCGCCGCGGCAACCAGGTCAAGACCCTCCTGCGCCGCCGCTGAAGACCCCGGACGGGTGCTCCGCTCCAGGTCCCGGAACCGGGGCACCCGTCCGGCCATACGACGCCCGCCGCGTGTGGGACAGTGGCGATCATGGTCGACCGCCCGTCCCCGCCCGCGGCAGACGATCGCTCCGCCCGCCGAGAGTCGCTGATCGACAGCGACCTCCCCGCGCGATCGATCAGGGCCTGGACAGCCGGGAGATCGCCGCGTCGCTTCGCCGCGGCGGGATCTCCCGCGACGACGTCAGGCAGCGCGCGCTCGACGCACGCACGGAAATCCTCACTCCCGCCGAACCGGCGCTGACCCGGCTGCTGGACGCGAGAACCCATGGCGCAGGTACCAAACCGAGGGACTCGGTCGCCTACGCGATCATCACGGCCTTGGTCGTCTTCTTCATGCTGAGCACGATCTTCGCTGAGCTCTCGGCTTCCTGGTCCGAGGACACCAAAGGCTGGATCGCGGTGCTCGTCTTCCTGGTGCCGTTTGCCGTCTACGCCGGGCTGAAGCTGTGGGTGGAAACTGTCCACATCGGGAAGCAATACACGCACGAGCAGGCGCTCGAGGCGCTGGAGACCGCGTGGCGACAGACGCTGCTCGACGACGGCGTGCTCCCGGTCCTGCGGAGGTCGGTCAATGACCGCCTCCCTCCGCAGCTGCGGGCTGTCCTCGACGTCGTCCATGCCCCGCACCTGGCCCGGCCCGCCGAGGTGACCAAAACCGTGGCGACCCGGTCGATCCGGCAGTTCCAGGCAGTCAGCAGGCGCATGAGCGGCGGCGCCGTCGGGATCGCCGGACCGCGTGGGGTGGGCAAGAGCACCCTCATCGCCCATCAACTGGCCAACGACCCCGCCCCAGTCAAAGTCGTGGTCAGCGCCCCGGTGCAGTACCAGGCGCGCGACTTCGTCCTACACCTCTACGCCGCCCTGTGCGGCGCGGTCCTGGACCTGGTGCACCCAACCGCCATGGCTGCGGCACTGCGGTCGGCCGGACGGCGCGTGTCCACCACATCCCTTGGGCTGATGCTGCTGGCCGCCTCAGCGGCGGCGTTGGCGTGGTGGACCCGGCCCTCGAGGCTCACCACACCGGACACCATGGTCGACGCCTTCCACACCGACCGCGTCGCCACGGTCGTCACCGTCGCTGCGGCCTTGGTCGCCCTATCGGCGGTCGCCGCGATTGTTGTGGGGGTCGTGGGGCTGCGTCTGACCCGACGCCGCCTCTTGGAGCAGGTCAGCCACCCGCACCTGGCCAGCGTGGTTGGTGTGCCCGCCCGCGAGCGTCTGACTCGGATCCGGTTCCTGCAGACCAGGACCACCGGTTGGTCGGGCAAGCTCGCCCTGCCGGTGCGCGCCGAGGCCGGGTGGACCCGCACGCTCGAGACCGCCGACCGCACTCTCACCTACCCGGAGATCGTCGCCGAGGTGCGCGAGTTCCTCCACCTGGTGGTCGCCGCCTTCGGCCCGCGCCCCGACGGGGTGGTGCTGGTCGCGGTCGACGAACTGGACAAGATCGAGTCCGCTGAGCTGGCGCAGCAGTTCCTCAACGAGATCAAGGGCGTCTTCGGCGTGGACGGCACCCGGTTCCTGGTATCGGTGTCCGACGACGCCCTGGCCACCTACGAACGACGCGCCGCAGTGCGGGACGCCTTCGACAGCGCGTTCGACGAGATCGTCCGCATCGAGCACCTGACGTTGGAGGACACCCGGACGCTGCTGCGCGGGCGGGTGGTCGGTCTCGCGGAGCCGTTCATCGACCTGGTGCACTGCCTGTCCGGCGGGCTGGCGCGCGATGTCGTGCGCATCGCCCGGTCGATGGTGGCCCTCGGGGACGAGACGGACCCACCCGGGCTCGCGGCGGTCTGTTCAGCCCTGGTCGACGAGGACGTGCGCCGGATCACCCACGGGCTGCAACTGGCGGCGAGCCAAGCGCCCGACCACGTCGACACGACCGACTACCTGCGCGTCTTGCGGTCGCTGCGGGTCGACGCGCACGCCCTGCTCGAGTCCGCGCGCGCCTTCGACGCCATCGCGACACCGGGGTTGGAGGCGCTGGCCCGGCAGAGCGCCGCGTTCGCCTACCACGACGCCACGGTGCTCGCCCTGTTCGACGGCGAGCACGATACCGAGCCCGCGGTGCTGGACCTGCTCGCCGACGCCCGGCAGGCGCTCGGCGCCCACCCGCGGCTGGCCGTCCTGATGATCGACGACGTGCGCGCGGCGCACGCGCTGCCGGGCCTGGAATAGGGGACGGCCGCCCGGTGGGGGAGGACCGGGCGGCCGTCGTTCGTGGTGGGACAGCGTCAGGCGGAGCGGCTGCGGCGGCCCTTGAGCTCGGCGAGGCGCTCGGTGAGGAGTTCCTCCAGCTCGGGGATGGAGCGGCGCTCCAGCAGCATGTCCCAGTGGGTGCGCGGGGGCTTGGCCTTCTTGGGCTCGGGCTCGCTGCCGTCGATCATCTTCGACTCGAGGCCGTGGAGGCGGCATTCCCAGGTCGAGGGGATTTCGGCGTCGTCGGAGAAGGGGACCTCGAAGTCGTGGTCCTTCGGGCAGGCGTACCTGACCGTCCGGCGCGGGGCGAGATCGTGATTGCGGTCAGTCTCGTAGCTGACCGCTCCCAGCCGGCTACCACGAAGCACACGGTCGGCCATGGCGCGTCCTTTCACTCGGCCCGACAAACGGAGCCCGGGTCTTGCTCACCCTCTGCAACGACGGTAGCGGGTAGATGATTCCCGAGTACCCATCACCATCGCGCAGGGTGACAAGTTTCACCCGTCAACAACAGCATCCACCCTAGGGATGCCCCCGTGCGGGGTCCATGACGCGTTATCGCACAAACGACCCCGCGAGATCACCCCCACGGGGGAGCAGCATGACGCGCCGGTTGCGGTCACGCGAACGACAATTGCCCCTGCACCTCGGCGGCGACCCCCAGGTCGCCGAGCCGAAAGTGACGCCTGCACAACACTTGGTAACGGACCGTAGCGGCCTGGTGGGTGTCGGGCACATCACGCTGCGTGCTGGTCGTCGCGGTGTCGGCGACGAGGACCGTGTCGCCCTCCCGGACTATCCGCCCCTCCACCACGCGCGCGTTGAACCGGGCGGGCAGCCCGCACCAGCACAGCACGTCCACCTGCACCGGCCGCAGCTCGTCGGCCAGCTCCACCAGCCGCGCCGCGCCCGGGAACAGGCGGCTGCGGAAGTCGGTGGCCAGCCCGAAGCAGTACACGTCGACCTGCGCCTCGTCGGCCAGCTCCGCGAGCTGGTCCACCTGCTCCGGCTCGAGGAACTGCGCCTCGTCGACGATCAGGTAGTCCACCCGCCGCCCCGCCGCCCACCGCGCCCGCACCAGCTCGCGCAGGTCGGTGCTCTCCTCCAGCTCCACGGCCTGCCGGGCGATGCCGATGCGGCTGCTGATCCGCGGCTGCCCCGACCGGTCCCGCGACACCAGCCGCAGCCCCTGGCGGCCCTGCCGCGACTGGTTGTGGTCGACCTGCAGGGCCAGCGTCGACTTCCCGCAGTCCATCGGGCCGTAGTAGAAGCGCAGCCTGCCGACCACCGGCAGCTCGCGCGGCGCCGGGGACAGCGCGTCGGTCGGATCCGGATCCGGGCTCGTGGAGGTCACGGGCCCAGACCCTAGATCACGGCCTGCGCGGGACGGTGGAGTGGTTCAGATCACCCGGTGCCCGTCCGAACGGCGTATTCGGCGGTTTCGCCCCGAGTGTAGGCTCCGCTTGCACCATTCACGCTCGCCCGTCACGGGCGGGCGAGCAATGACCACTGGGGATAAAAATGAATACTTTGCGACGCTTATTCGTCGTGTCATTCGTCGCGGTCGCCGCCATGGTGGGGATCGGCGTGGGGACGGCGAGCGCGAGCACGTCCGCGACCGTCGGCTGCACCAGGACCGTCATCGACTACGTGCCGCTCGGCGGCGGGAAGGCCCAGGTCAACTGGGTCGAGTCGCAGAACGTGTGCGGCGCCTACAACGGCCACTTCCAGGTCGTCGGGGTGAACCAGCCCGAGCGCTACCCGATCGTGTCGTTCCGGGTCTACGTGAACAGGATCGGCTACAACAACGAGCCGTACTGCGGCACGGGCTGGCGCCTGAACTCGCCCGGCAATTACACCAACATGGGCACCGCGTGCCGCGGATCTCCGCCTGGTAATAGGCGGCGACGCGTCAATTGATTGAGTGTGTTCGCCGCGATCCGGCACCGGATCGCGGCGAACACACCCGTGTCACAGCTTCGCCGGGACGGGGTTGCCGACCGCCTCGATCGCGCGGCGCACCGGGACGAAGTACAGCAGGACGAAGCCGATCGCGAAGAACGCGATCAGCGACAGGATCGCGTACCGGTAGGAGCCGGTCGACCCGGCGGTCACCGCGAACAGCAGCGGACCCAGCCACGACGTGGCCCGCTCCCCGACCTCGTACACCGAGAAGTACTGGGCCTGCTTGCCCGGCGGGATCATCTGCGAGAACAGCGACCGCGACAGCGCGTTCGTGCCGCCCAGGACCAGACCGATGCCGCCCGCGACCGCGTAGAACTGCAGCGCCTGCCCGGCCTGCACGAAGTACGCCACGCACAGCACCACCACCCACACCGACAGGCTGCCCATGATGGTGCGCTTGGTGCCGAACACCCGCGCCAGCCGGCCGTGCAGCACGCCGCCGAAGAACGCCACGAACTGCACGATCAGGATCGTGGTGATCAGCACCTGCTCGTCGAGGCGCAGCTCCTCGCTGCCGTACTGCGCCGCCAGGTTCGCCACCGACGAGATCCCGTCGGTGTAGATCAGGTACGTGCCCAGGAACGCCAGCGTCAACGGGAACCGCCGCGCGTCGCGCAGGGTCGAGCGCAGCTCGGCGAACCCGGCCCCGATGACCGACCCGGTCCGCGGCGGCCCCACCGGGTCGTGGTCGCGCAGCGCGCGCAGCGGGATCAGCGTGAACGCCGCCCACCACAGCCCGGAGGTCAGGAACGCCACCCGCGCCGCGGTGCCGCCGTCGATGCCGATGTCCTCCCCGAAGATCACCAGGGCGAGCTGCAGGCCGAGCGCGACACCGCCGCCGAGGTACCCGAACGCCCACCCGCGCGTGGACAGCGCGTCGCGTTCGTCGGCGGTGGCGATCTCCGGGATGAACGAGTAGTAGATCGCGATCGAGGTCCCGTACCCGATGTTGCCGAGGATCAGCAGGCCGACGCCGAGTTCCCAGTTGGTGCCCGCGACCAGCGCGATCGCCATGGTCACCGCGGCCCCGCCGAACGCGAACCCGCCCAGCATCGCCTTCTTGTGCGCCGACCGGTCCGCGATCGCCCCCACCACGGGCACGACGAGGACCTGGATGACGGTCGCGAACGACAGCAGGTACCCCCACAGCGAACCCGCCGCGAACTCGAGCCCGAACAGACTGATGTCGCAGTTCACCAGCTTGTTCGACACGCCCTCCGGCGTGGTGCAGGGGTGGGGCCGTTGCGGGCGGTGTCGGCCAGCGCGGCCTCACCGGCGACCGCGGTCAGGTACAGCGACCCGAACACGGTGATCACCGACGTCGGGAACACCGAGTTGGCGAAGTCGTACCACACCCAGCCCCGCTGCTCGCGCTTGCGCGCGACCGGGTCGGTGTTCTCCACGATGCTCACGTCCCGCCTCCGCCCCGTCCGGCCCGACGATCACGCCGGCACGCGGGGAGACTAGCGGCCCGCCGGGGCCCGGTCGCGGCCCGAGTCCCAACCGTTGCACCCCACCCGCGCGGGTGACACCTGTGCAGGGTGGTGCGGTTGTGGCACGTGGGGCGAATGCTTACCGTCGGCGTCATGGCTGGTCAGAGACTATGCACAAAGGACCGCGGCAGGCGCGCCCTCGCGGCGGTGGCGCTCGTGGCCGCGGGCCTGCTCACCCCGGCCGCCGCGGCGGCCGACCCGCCCGCCTCGGACTGGGCTCGCCTGCGGATGTGCGAGTCCACCGACCGCTACGGCATCGCCACCGGCAACGGCTACTACGGCGCCTACCAGTTCGACCTGCCCACCTGGCGCAGCGTCGGCGGCACCGGCTACCCCCACCAGGCCACCCCGCGGAGCAGGACCACCGCGCCCTGCACCTGTACCGGATGCGCGGCTGGCAGCCGTGGACGTGCGCCCGCAAGCTCGGCCTGCCCGCCGACGCCGACGCCCGCAGCGGCCGCGTCCCCACCTACGCCGACTCCGCCTACATCGGCACCGGGCGCCCGGCGACGACCTCGGGGACGCCCGCGTGGCCGGGGAAGGTGTACGTGCACGGCGACTGCGACCCGCCGCTGCGCGCCTGGCAGCTGCGCATGAACACCTTCGGCTACACCTTCCAGGGCACCGGCTGCTACTTCGCCCAGACCCGCGCCGCCGTGCTCGCGCTGCAACGCGCCAACGGCATCCCCGACACCGGCCGCCTCGGCCCCCGCACGTGGCGCGCGGCCTGGCACGGCAAGCGGCCCTGAGGAAGCGGGCCGCACCCCCAGCGGCCCGCCCCCGGATCAGCGCGCGGCGATCTCGGCCAGGTCGGCGTCGTCGAGCACCAGCCCCAGCTGCGCCAGCAGCTCACCCAGCTCCCCGGGCGCCACCGTGCGGGTCTCGACACCGCCGTCGGCGTGCCGCACGGTCAGCTCCCGCCCGTGCAGCACCGTCGCCATCCCCGGCTCCAGCCGCTTCACCAGCAGCTTCTTCGTGAACGGCGAGTCCGGGCCGGTCGCGGTGTAGTGGTGGGCCAGGTCGACGTCGACCGGGCGCAGCGGGCGGTCGTCGGCGAACTCGTGCTCGGCGGTCCACCCCTGCTCGCCGCGGCGGGTCAGCACCCACCGCCCGTCGGGCAGCGCGACCAGCCGCGTGAGCCACCCGGCCTGGTCGACCTCCGCGCCGTCGACCAGCGGCACCGGCGCCCACATGCTCGCCCCGAACCCGACGTCGGCCAGGTGGGTGCCCTCGTCGGTGTCGACCAGCAGCATCATGTGCGTCCGCGCCCCCGACCCCTGCGGGTGCACCCGCGCCAGGTGCCTGCGCACCGGGTACCCGAACCGCTCCAGCACCGCGGCGAACAGCGTCGAGTGCTCGAAGCAGTAGCCGCCGCGGCGGCGGGTGACGAGCTTGTCGGCCACCGCGGGCAGCCGCGCTCCCGGGTGGCGGCCGGTGAGCACGTCGACGTTCTCGAACGGGATCGCCGCGACGTGCGCCGCGTGCAGGCTCCGCAATCCCGCCGCCGTGGGGGCGGCGATCGCGGGGTGGTCGACGCGGGCGAGGTAGGCGTCGAGGTCGAGCGCCTCGGGCGTCCAGTCCGGGGCGGCGTCGGGGTTGTAGTCCAAGGCGATGGTCACGCCGCCCAGCTCAGCACCTCGACCGCGCTGGAGGTCAAGCCCGCGCCCACAGCCCCCGCTCGACCAGCACGTCCTTGAGCACCCGCGGCCGGTCGGTCATCAACCCGTCCACCCCGAGGTCGAGCAGCCTGCGCATCTCCTCGGCCTCGTCGATGGTCCACACGTGCACCTCCCCGCCGCGGCGGCGCGCGGCGGCGACCAGCCGCCGGTCGACCACCGTCAGCGCGCCCTGCCGCACCGGCACCTGCGCGATCGGCGGCCTGCCGGGGAGCGCCCCAGCGGCAGCGCCGGGAGCCGCCCCGACGCCCAGAACATCACCATCGCCCGCATCCCCATCGACGTCAGCACGTCCGGGCCCGCCAGGCGCCGCACCCGCGCCAGCCGCGCCTCGGAGAACGACGCCACGCACACCCGGTCCGCCGCGCCCGTGCGGGCCAGCACCGCCAGCAGCGGCTCCACCGCCGCGTCGGACTTGCAGTCGATGTTGAAGTACGCCTCCGGCAGCTCCTCGAGCAGCTCCTCCAGCCGCACCACGGTCTCCCGCCCGGCGATGCGGGCGCGCCGCACGACCGACCAGGGCAGCGCGGCGACCGCGCCGGTGGCGTCGGTGGTGCGGTCCAGCCGCTCGTCGTGGTGCACCACGACCACCCCGTCGCTGGTGGCGTGCACGTCGGTCTCCAGGTACCGGTAGCCCTCGGCCACGGCGAGCTTGAACGCCGACAGGGAGTTCTCCATGCCGTGCATCGGGTCCCCGGGGGTGGGCGAGTGCCAGCCCCGGTGGACGAAGGCCCGGGGGTGCGGGCCGGTGAGGAAGCCGTGTGTGGGCACGCGCTGAGTGTGCCCCAGCGGCGTGGCGTTGTGGTGCACGCGGGGTGTCGGGCTAGCGTCGCGCGCATGGTTGCGGTCAGGACGCGGCGGGCGCGGCACTGCGGGTGGTGCGGCACGGGCCTGCCGGACGGGTCGAGCGCGGGCCGCCCGCGCCGCTATTGCGGGCAGGCGTGCAGGCAGCGCGCCTACGAGCGGCGCGGCGTCGTCCAGCGCGGCGGACTGCCCGAGGACGCGGTCGTGCTGTCCGCCGCGGAGCTCGCTGACCTGCAGGATCGCCTGTTCGCGCTGCGCTGCGCCGCCGAGGACGTGGTGACCGCCGTGCGCGACGGCGCCACCCCGCTGAGCTGGCCGAGCTGGCCGCGGAGATCGGATTCGCGGCGAAAGCAGCCGAGCGACTTCGCTGACCAGCACCAGTTCGCTACGCTACGTGCCCATGTCCCCACGGAAACGGGTGAGGGTGACCGGGTGACGGATGACTGGGCCGCCGCGGCGGCGATACTCACGGCCACCGACACCGCCTACGCGCTCACCGACCAGCAGGGCCGCGTGCTGTGGGTGAACCCGGCCATGGCGCGCCTGCTCGGCCTGTCCGCCGACCAGGCGGGCGGCCGGTCGCTGACCGCGCTGCTGGCGGGCGCCCCCGACGAGCCGCACGCCCCCGACGCCGAGGCCGCGGTGGTGCCGCTGCCCGGCCCGGACGGCTACCGCTGGCTCGAGGTCCGGTGCAGCGACGCGGGCGGGGGCAGATGGCTCTACCAGGCCGTCGACGTCACCCACTGGCGCGCCCGCGAACTCGAGGCGGGCGGCCTGTCGGGCCGCCAGGACGAGCTGCTGCGCCTGGTCGACGAGGACCCCTGACCGGGCTGCCGAACCGGCGCGCCCTGACCCGCGAGCTGGAACGCCAGCTCTCCCTGGGCGCGCGCGGGGCGTTCCTGCTGCTGGACCTCGACCACTTCAAGGACGTCAACGACCTGCACGGCCACCCCACCGGCGACAAGGTTATGTGCACGCTGGCGTCGCTGCTGCGCGACCGCATCGGCAGCCGCCAGGTCCTCGGCAGGCTCTCCGGCGACGAGTTCGCCGCGGTCCTGCCCGGCATCGACGAGCGCGCCGCGGTCGCGGTGGCCGACCGGCTGCGCAACGCCATCGCCGCGGTCCCCCTCACCGGCGTCGCCGGGACCGGGCGGATCACCGTCAGCATCGGCATCGCCCCGTTCGACTCCGGCGTGTCCTGGCAGGAGGTCCTCGCCAACGCCGACATGGCCCTCTACGCCTCCAAGGCCGCGGGCCGCAACCGCGCCACCGTCTACGAGCAGGGCCACTACCAGGACACCGCGCTGCGGGTCACGGTGATCGAGCGGGTCCGGGCGGCGCTGCGCGACGGCGGGTTCGTCCTGCACGCCATGCCGATGGTCAAGCTCGCCTCCAACCGCGTCATCGGCCACGAGCTGCTGCTGCGCCTGGAGGACGGCCGCGAACCGGCGCTGGGGCCGGGGAGTTCCTGCTGGCCGCCGAGCGCAGCGACCTGGTGTGCGAGATCGACCGGTGGGTCGCGGGCAAGGCCATCGAGACCCTCGTCGAGCACCCCTACCCGGGGCTGCGGTTCAACGTCAACGTCTCCGGCCGCACCCTGGAGGACGAGGACTTCGGCGACTTCGTCCTCGACCGCCTCACCGCGGCCGGGGTCGCGCCGGGCAGGCTCGGGTTCGAGATCACCGAGACAGCCGCGGTCACCAACCTCGACGCCGCCCGCAGCCTCGCCCAGCAGCTACGCGCCTCGGGCTGCCGCATCACCCTCGACGACTTCGGCTCCGGGTTCGGCTCGTTCGTCCACCTCAAGGAACTGCCCATCACCGGCCTGAAGATCGACGGGGAGTTCGTCCACGGCATCGACTACGGCTCCCGCGACACCGTCCTGGTGCAGGGCCTGGTCGAGATCGCCCGCGGCCTGGGCCTGTCGGTGGTGGCCGAGTGGGTGGAGCGCGCCACCCAGGTCGAGGCGCTCTCCCGGCTCGGGGTGCGCGTCGCGCAGGGCTTCCACCTGGGCAAGCCCGAGCCGCTGGCGACGCTGCTGTCGCGCCCGCACGGCACCTGGATGCGCCGCCCCACCCTCATGCAGGACCTGCAGCCCCTGGAGTCCTGACCCCGCGCACGCGTCGGCCCCGCCAAGGAGATTCCTGGCGGGGCCGACACGCGTGCGCGGGTTACAGCGCGTTCAGCGCCGTCTCCCATTCGCGATCAATACGGATAGCCATGACACCATCCCCCATTCGTGTCTGCGCCGCGGTACCCCCTGGCAACCGGACCCAGCCGAACGACCGAATCCGGTGCGGCACGTGACAATTCTACCGCGAAACACCGACCCTTTGCCGCGATTAGAGTGAACCGGCACCGCTGTTCGGGTGGCCCAACACGTCGCCGACCAAATCGACCGCGCTGCGCCCCGGATCGCGCGCCGCGCTGTTGTACACCTGCTCGGTGGTGTCGATGCTCGAATGCCCCACATCCGCCTGCACGTGCACCAACTGCGCCCCCGCCTCCACCGCCGTGGTGACGTAGAAGTGCCGCAGCGCGTGCGGGTGCATCGCCTCCGCCACGTCCCGCAACGGCTCCCCACCGGCGGCGGCCAACCGGCGCAGCAACTGCCACACCGCCTGCCGCTGGAACCGCCCCCGCCGCGCGTGCGCACCAGCGGCACGTCCGCGCGCACCTGGTCGCGCCGCGCGGGCAGCGCCCCGCCGCGGCGTCGCACACCCGCAGGTATCCCGACACGGCCGACTCCGCCAACGCGTGCAGGTACACGATCCGCGTCTTGCCGCCCTTGCCCCGCACCCGCAACGCCCGCCGCCCCCGCGTCACGTGCAGGTCGCCGCGGTCGAGGCCGCAGATCTCCCCGACGCGCAACCCCAGGGTGAACAGCGCGACCACCGCCCCCGCCCGCGCCGTGTCGACCGGCCCCGCGCCCCGCCTCGGCGCGGCGGCGGTGTCGTAGAGGGCGCGGACCTGCGCGGTGGTGAGGGTGACGGTGCTGCTGGCGCTGTCCACCGGCACCGCCAGACCCAGCCTGCGCCGGTCCAGCGCCGCCGGGTTCCCGCGGCGAGCCCGCTGTCGGCGAGGTGGGTGTAGAGCGCCTTCACCGTCGCCAGCATCCGGTCCCGCGTCGCCACCGCCGCCCCGGCCTCCGACAGCGCCGCCAGCCACGCCTTGACGTGCGCCGACCGCGCCGCCACCGGGTCCACCCCGCCGAGGCGCACCACCGGAACCAGTGCAGCGCCCGCAACCGCCCCGCGGCGCGGGCGGCGGCCCCGCCCGCCGCGGCGAGTCCACGACACCGAGCGCCGCGGCGTACCGGGCGACCGCGCCCGCCCACCCCGGTGGCTCGTCGGCCAGCCAGTCCCGCAGGTCCGCGGCGCTGACCGGCAAGCCGAGGCCCTCGGCGTAGGTGCGGCGGGTGCCCGCGTTGCCGTACCCGGCCAGCCACTCCGCCACCTCGCCGAGCAGCGCCACCGGGTCGGCCACCCCGGGCCACGGGCCGGCCGCGGCCGCGGCGCGAGATCATCCACGCCGCGACCCTACCGACCCCGGTCAGTCCCCCAACGGGTTGAGCAGGTCGGCCTTGCCCTCGAACGCGAACAGCAGCAGGTCGGTCATCCGGAACGTCGTGGCGTCCGGGCCCAGCGAGGGCCGCCAGTGCGGCTCCCGCACGATCGAGGTCCGCGACCCCTCCATCGCCCGGTGGAACACCTCCGCCACGATCCGCCCGCCGACCGCGCCCAGCCGCCCCCGGTGAGCTCGGCCTCCCGCAGCACGTAGAACCACAGCGGCGTCGCCGCCACCAGCTCGTCGCGCTGCGCCCCGGTCAGCGCGGACAGGTCGGCGCCCCCGCCGCCCTCCACGATCTGCTCCGCGGTCAACGGGGTCGCGCCGAACAACCGCGCCATCTGCTGCCCGCTGGCCAGCTCCACCATCGACGCCCGCGTGAGGTTGCGGAACGCCAGGTTCCGCGCGATCTCCGGGAACGCGGTGCCGCGCCCGGCGAACGTGCCCGCCGGGAGCTGCGTGAGCGGGTCGACCAGCAGCGTGTCGATCCGCTTGGCCACGTTCCCGCCCCCGGCGGCGGGGCGAGGTCGGGGCGGCCGGACTCGGTGAAGTCGTAGAGCCTGCGGAAGTCGGCGATCCAGTTCGTCGGCAACCGGTCCACGGTCCCGGAGTTCGGGTCGTCCAGCTCCGCCACCCCGCCCCCGGCGAAGTTCCCCGACACCCCGGTGAAGGTGAACAGCAGCAGCAGCGACGCCACCGGACCCGGCCCGCCGGTGGTGAACACCCGGTTCCACTCGTACCCGGCGCGGATCATCGAGTGCCCCATCCGGTACGCCGCGACCGCGAACTCGATCGGCATGGTCGGGCGGCGCCCGCGGTGCGGCGACTCGAAGAACCGCCGCCCCCGCGTGAACACGTCCGCCACGACAGCGGGGTCGACCACGCGCGGCAGGAAGTCGGTGCGCAGCATCCACTGGTAGTGCTTGACCACCAGCTCCCGCGCCGCCTCGAACAGGCGCCGCTCCGACACCCCGGCCAGCGCCAGGTGCTCCACGACCCGGTTGTGGAACCGGATGAACGCCAGGTGGGTCTGCGCGACCGCGAGGTTCTCGTCGTTGCGCGGGTCCGGGATCAGCGGCAGCCGCCGGTCGGCCAGCGTCCCACCCGTGCCGCCGACGCGCGGCAGGTCGAACCCGGCCAGGTCCACCGCGACGCGCTCGTCGGGGAACGACGTCGCGATGGTCGCGCCCATCCGCAGCCGCACCCGGTCCTCGTCGTAGAACCGCCCGTCCCGCGGGTCGCGCGGGCCCCGCCCGTACACGGAGTCCAGGTCGAGCGCGGGGGAGCGGCCCTGCACCAGCTCGTCGAGGGTGACCTCGGACCCGAGCTGGGTCTCGGTGCGGTCCATGGTCAGGTCGTGGTCGACGAACTGCCCGAGGTAGGTGAACCCGGCCGGGATGTCGGTGTCCGGGTGCGCCGCCGCGGCGTCGGTGATCGCGGCCGCGAGCGCGGCCCGCAGGTCCTCACCGGTGCGCGGGCCTTTCGGGCCCAGCCGCGAGAACCGGAACCGCCGCAATTCCTCGGCGGTCCCGGGTTCGCGGGTGATCGGCTCGCCGCGCTCGTCGGTGTCGAGCACGCCCTCGCCCACGACGAAGAAACTGTTTCTGGCATGACTGGTCACGGGTGGTCCCCCAATGCTGTGAAAAGGAGCCCGATGCGTTCCCTCCCCAGGAAACGGGTCCTCCCTGTTCACGAGGCTACCGAAGGGTCACCGCCCGCGCCGCGAAATGAATGCTTGTGCAGCGAATTCCGATTCCTCACCGCGTGTAGGCGTAGTCCCGCAGCGGGAAACGCCCGGCCTCCCGCAACGCGTTCACCGTCGACGTCGGCCGCAGGATCGCCGCCTCGCCGTGCTGGTTGAAGTAGTAACTGCGCGCGGTCGAGCAGTTCCCGGCGTAGAACACCGAGTCGGCGAGCCGGTCGGTGACCCGGTCGAGGAACCGCGCGTTGGCGTCCTCGGTGACCTCGAACGTGCGCGCCCCGGTGCGGCGCAGCTCCCCGAACAGGCGCCGGATGTGCCGCATCTGCGTCTCGATGGTGGTGAAGTACGACAGGCCGCTGTAGGAGTACGGGCTGGCCAGGGTGAGGAAGTTCGGGAACCGCGGCACCGACACCCCCTCGTACGCCTGGAACCGGGTGTCGCGCCACCACGCGCCCAGGTCGCGCCCGCCGCGCCCGGTGACGGAGATGGCGGGGAAGTTGACGTCCCACAGGTTGAACCCGGTGGCCAGCACCAGCGCGTCGATCGGGGTCTCCGTCCCGCCCGCGACGATGCCGGTCTCGGTGACGCGGTCGATGCCGTCGGTGACCAGGTGCACGTGCGGTTTGGTGAAGGCCCGGTAGTAGGTGTTGGAGAAGGTGGGCCGCTTGCACCCGAAGTCGTAGTCCGGGGTGAGCTGGGCGCGCAGCCGCGGGTCGCGGACCTGCCGGTGCAGGTGCCAGCGCCCCAGCCGCGCCGCCATCCCCGCCACCGGCCGCGCCCGCCGGTACCGCAACACCCCGACGACCATCAGCATCTCCAGCAGCGACGTGTTCGCCAGCCGCGCGATCCGCTGCGTGACCGGGAACCGCGCGAACAAGCCCCGCACCAGCGGCGGGATCGGCGCGTCGACCTTCGGCACCACCCAGATCGGCGTCCGCTGGTACACCGTCAGCTCCGCGGCCCGGCGCGCGAGTTCGGGGATGAGCTGCACGGCGGTGGCGCCGGTGCCGATGACCGCGACCCGCTTGCCGGTGAGGTCGGCGTCCTCGGGCCAGGCGGTGGTGTGGATGACCCGCCCGGCGAAGGTGTCGATGCCGGGGATGTCGGGGGTGTGCGGCTGCGACAGGAACCCGGTCGCGGTCACCAGGTACCGCGCCGTGATCGGCTCGCTGCCTTCGACGGCGACCTCCCAGAGCTGGTGGGCCTCGTCCCAGCGGGCGCCGCTGACCCGAGTCCCGAACCGCATCCGCGACCGCAGCCGGTACTTGTCGGCGACGTGGTCGGCGTAGCGCTTGAGCTCCTCCCCGGGCGCGAACAGCCGCGACCAGTGCGGGTTCGGCTCGAAGGAGTACGAGTAGGTGACCGACGCGATGTCCACGGCCAGCCCGGGGTACCGGTTGACGTGCCAGGTGCCGCCCAGGTCGTCCTCGCGCTCGAGGATCACCAGGTCGCTGATGCCGAGCCGGTCGAACTCGATGGCCGCGCCCATCCCGCCGAACCCGGCTCCGACGATGACGACCTCGTGGTCGGGGGTCATGCGTGCTCCTCGTCGTGCGCGCGGGCCTGCCCGGCCACGCGCTCCTCGTAGGCCGCGCGCGCCGCGCGGTCCAGCCCGGTCAGCGCCCGCCGGTCCTGCACGGCGTCGCGCAGCAGCCGCATCACCGGCTCTGGGGTGATGGCCGCGATGAGGTCCCACCCGCGCAGATACCCCGGCACCGGGATCTCCGCGCGCCGCGTCCGAACGCTCCCGACGACCGCCGCGGCGACGTCCTCGGGGTCGACGGCGGCTAGCCCGCGACCCAGGGGAGCCCCCGACGCCAACTCCGTCCGCACCGCGGCGGGCAGCACGGCACTGACGCTGACCCCGCTGTCGGCGTACTCGCGCCGCACGGCCGCGGTGAGCCCGACCGCAGCGAACTTGCTGGCGTTGTAGACGGCCATCCCGGGAATGGCGATCTTCCCGGCCATGGACGCGATCGTGACCACGTGCCCGCGCCCGCGCGCGATCATCCCGGGCAGCACGAGCCGCATCCCGTGGATCAGCCCCCACACGTTGACGTCCATGGTGACCCGCGACAGCGCGTCGGACTCCTCGCAGAACGGCCCGAGCGGCATGACGCCCGCGTTGTTGACCAGCACGTCGACGCGCCCGTGGGCGTCGGTGACGGCGTCGACGAACCCGGCGTAGGAGTCACGGGAGGTGACGTCGAGGTGGTGCCCACTACCCCCGACATCCCGCGCCGTCTCCCGCGCGGTGTCGACATCGAGGTCCCCGACGCACACGGTGGCTCCCGCGTCGGCGAACGCCCGCGCGGTGGCCCGCCCGATCCCACGCCCCCACCGGTGACGACCACGACAGCCCCGGACAGCCCGATCGCGGGGTAGCGCCCCCTCGGCTTTCCCAGCACGTCGCCTCCTGACGAAGTCCCACGAGCACCCGCGCCCGCGTCCCGGCCACGCCCATCTCCCTTCGGAGACTAGCGGTATCCGAATGCCGCCGGTAGTACCTGTTACCGACGGTCCGACCCTGCCCTCTGCCCCTGCGCCCTCTGCCCCCTGCGTCCTCCGCTTCCCTGCCCTCCGCCCCCTGTGCCCTCCCGCTTCCCTGCGTCCTCCGCTTCCCGCGCCTGTGCCCCGTGCGCCCCTTGCCCTCCTAGCCGTCGGCCTCCTTGGTCTCGCCCTCCTGTCTCGACCCTCTTCCTCTCGGCCCTTTCCCTCTCGGCCCTTTCCCTCTCGGCCCCTTCCCTCTTGGCCGCTCTCTCTCGGCTCTCTCGGCCCCCTTCCTCTTGCCCTCCTACCTCTCGTCTCCAGCCTCGCCTCCTGCCCCTCCTGCCCCTCCTGCCTCGGCCCCTGTCCTCGGCCTCCTGGCCTCCGTCACCCCGTCCGAAACTGACGCCCCCCGAACCCCGAACCTCCTCTTCCTCCTCGCCTTCCTCCTCTGCTTCCCGCGCTCGCCGGCTCAGATCGCCGTCCCGAACTGGTCAGCTACAAAAGGTCCGTTCTGTAGCTGACCTAGGTTGGAGTTAGTTAACTCAAACCCTGAGTTGTAGTTGAGAAACCAAAACCGTAGACTGGGGGAGTGATCGAGGCACTGATCGACAAAGCACCCCCGGCCTCTGCGGCTTCAGCCGATGCAGGGCACCCCTACCCGCCCCAGGCCCCGCGGCGGACGCCCACCCGAGTACTGCCCCGACCGCGACTGGCCCGGCGGCCGCACCTGCCGCCAACTCGCCGCCGCCGAAGAAGCCCTCCGTGCCATCACCGGCGACGAACCCCCCGGCGCCCTCACCGCCAGCGCCGCCGTCCTCACCGACGCCGTCGACCGCGTCCTCGACCCCCTCCGCGAACTCCTCCTCACCACCCAGGAAATCCGCGCCACCGCCACCACCGAACTAGCCGCGGCAGACACCCGCGTCGCCGAAGCCCTCCACACCGCCACCACCGAACGCGCCCTCCGCGAAGCAGCCGACGCCCGCGCCACCGAAGCCGAAGCACGCGCCGAAGCCGCCCACGCCACCGCCGAACAGGCTCACGCCGACGCCGAAGCCGCCCGCCACGACCGCGCCGAAGCCCTGGACCGCCTCCGCACCGCCGAAGCCGCCCGAGCCCGAGCCGAACGCGACAAAACCGCCGCCCAAGCCACCGCCACCGCGGAACACGACCACGCCCGCCACGCCCAACAAGAAGCCCGCACCGCCACCGCCCGAGCCGAAACCCTCCGCGCCGAACTCGCCGCCACCACCGAACAACTCGCCGCCGCCCACACCCGCACCACCACCCTCACCGCCGACCTCAACGACACCCGCGACCGCCTCACCGAAGCCACCACCGAACTCGCCACCCTCCGCCACCGCCTGGACGAGGCCACCCAAGAACTCGCCACCACCCGCCCCGCAGCCACCGAACTGGCCGACCTCCGCCGCCGCTACGACGACACCACCCGCGAACTAGCCGAACTCCGCGCCCACACAGCCACCACCACCGCCGAACTCGCCGAACTCCGCGCCACCGCCACCGCCGCCCACAACACCGCCGCCCTCCACCAGACCCGCGCCGACGAAGCCCGCGACAACGCCCACCGCCTCCGCACCGACCTCGACCGCGCCCACGCCGACAACGACCGCCTCCGCACCCACATCGACACCCTCACCACCGACCTCGCCGACGCCCGCTCCCAACGCACCACCTGGCTCCGCGCCGCCCGAGCCGCCCTCCGCGACGACGACACCACCATCGCCCGCCAACGCCTGGCCGCGATCCTCCCGCCCGACGACCAACCGACCTGATCCGCGCCGCCGCGATGGACTCCCGCGGCCACGGGCGCGCCGCCGCGCAGCCTCCGCGCGCCCTCCTGCTCACCGCTCGAGGTGCCGCGTTGCCGAGCGGACCCGCAGGAACCGCGGACTCGCCCGGCAACGCGGTGAGAACGTCGAAGTCGCACCCTGCACCGCTGCACATCCCACGCTCCGTGGTGACGTGCGGGGAAGTCGAGCCCCGGTGCGCGTGCGGCCGCGCGGGACCCCGTGCGGCCGATCAGCTGATCAGCCTCCAGGACAACCCCGCCGGTCTGACCCGACCAACTCACCGGACGCCGTCGAACCACCGGGAGATGGACATGAAGCCGGCGACGAAGGCTCAGCTAGGCGCACGGTCACACTGCCCGTCGCCTGAGGGAGGGAGAGACCCGACCTGGGAGCGACCCAGCGCCCGGGGAGGCCCAGCAACGGAGAGACCCGGTCCCGGCGGAGACGCGGTGCCCGGGGGCGACGCGGCACCTGAGGGAGACCCAGCGTCGCGGCGCCTGGGGGAGGCCGCGCGAGCTGGACTAGTCGTGCCCGGGCGAGACCAAGGACATCGAGGTGTGGCTGGCCGACGGCGGCGTGCGGCACGCGGACATGCGACGCGGTGCCTGGGGAGGCTCGGCGTTTAGGTCGGGCCTAGTTGGCCTTCTTGCTACCCCACCAGGCCGGGCGCGGCAGCAGGTCCAGCCGCAGCATCACGGCCCCACCTGCTGCCGCCCACGCACCAGTCCTACTGGTGACGCCGATCAGGCGCGCGCGTAGCTCAGCACGACCATCCCGCCCTCCAGCACCTTCGTCCCGGTGAGCGTGAACGCCGTGGGGGAGAAGTCCGCCCGGAACAGCGGCACGCCCGACCCCGCCACCACCGGGTACACCTTCACCACCAGCTCGTCGATCTCCGGGAGCAGCGTCCCCGCCAACTGCGCCCCGCCAGCGAGGTAGATGTCCAGGCCGTCTTGTGCCTTCAGCTCCCGCACGCGCTCCACGACGCCCGACGACACGACCTCCACGGCCGGGTCGTCGCTGACCAAGGTCGTCGACACCACCAGCTGCTGCAGGTGGGCGTACGGGCTGGTCACCCCGATCGCCAGTGCGGGCTCGTAGGTCGTGCGGCCCTGCACGCACACGTCGAACCGCTTGTTGGGGACGTCCACCCCGAGCTGCGCGCGCACGTGCGTGGGCAGCGCGTCGGGGAAGTCGCCGGTCAGGAACTCCAGCACGTCCGGCGTCACCGGGTAGAAGTCGACCTGGTCGTCCGGGCCCGCGATGAAGCCGTCGATCGACATGCCGACGTAGTACACCAGCTTGCGCAAACCAAACCCCCACGTTCGTAGTACTCTGGTTGTAGTGGTTGGTACCGTAGTACTACGCCTGAAGTGGTGTCAATCGAGGAGAACCATGCGCCAAAACCCCGAACGCCGCGCCGCCCTGCTCGACGCCGCCATCACCGTCCTCGCCCGCGAGGGCGCCCGCGGCCTCACCTTCCGCTCCGTCGACACCCACGCAGGCGTCCCCACCGGCACCGCGTCCAACTACTTCACCAACCGCGACGACCTCCTCACCCAAGTCGGCCACCGCGTCTACGAACGCCTCACCCCCGACCCCGACACCCTCGCCGCCGTCCACCACGGCCCCCGCGACCACACCACCCTCACCCGACTCATGCACGAACTCGTCGACCGCGTCACCCACTACCCCGACGGCCACCTCGCCCTCATCGAACTCCGCCTCGAAGCCACCCGCCGCCCCCACCTCCGCGAACTCCTCACCCACCGCATCCGCGCCGACATCGACACCAACATCGCCACCCAACTCGCCTCCGGCCTCCCCGGCGACGCCACCACCGTCGAACTCCTCTACCTCGCCCTCAACTGGCTCATCCTCGAACGACTCACCCTCCCCGACGTCTTCCCCCACCACCACACCCTCGTCACCGAACTCGTCACCCGCCTCACCACCCCCACCCCCGCCGTCACCACCCGGATAACGACAACCTGGACTCAAACCGACGCACCACACCCGACACCGGGTCCCTGAACTCCACCACCCGCGCCAACAACTGCAACGGCGACGAAAAATCATCCGGCGCCCGCTCCGCCACCACCGGATACAAGTCATCACCCACGATCGGCGCCCCCAACCCCGCCATATGCACCCGCAACTGGTGCGTCCGACCCGTCTCCGGCACCAACCCGAACAACCCCACATCCCCCCGACGCTCCACCGACACCACCCGCGTCACCGCGTTCACCTCACCCGCCACCTCCCGCGCCGCATGCACCCCCGCTCCTTCACGATCCGACTCCGCACCACCGTCCCCACCCCAGGCCACGCACCCGACACCCGCGCCACCGCCGCGTACTCCTTGAACACCTCCCGACGCGCGAACAACCCCTGATAAGCACCCCGCAACTCCGGCCGCACCACGAACACCACCAACCCCGCCGTCAACCGGTCCAACCGGTGCGCGGGCGCCAACCCCTCGATCCCCGTCAACCGCCGCGCCCGCACCAACGCCGTCTCCACCACGTGCGACCCCGCGGGATCGTCGCCAGGAAATGCGGCTTGTCCACCACCACCAGGTGCTCGTCCTGGAACACCACCGACACCTCGAACGGCACCGGCACCTCCACCGGCAGCTCCCGGTGGAACCACACCGACCCACCCCGCACGAACGGCGCGTCCACCCCCAACGGCCCCGACTCCGACCACACCCCACCCGAGGCGAACAACGCGTCCACCCGCTCCGCCGACACCGGCAACCGCTCCACCAGGTGGTCCCGCACCGTCGCCCACGCGTCCGACACCGGCAACCGCACCCGCACCGCGTCCACACCGGCCCGCTGGGGAAGAGGCGACCGCACCTTCCGCCGCATCTACTCCTCCACCAACTCCGACAACACCCGGTACGTCCGGTTCGACGCCGCCGCCGCCCGCCGCTGCGACCCCGTCGCCTCAATGTAGTTCTGGCTCGTCGTCAACGACGCGTGCCCCAACAACGCCATGATCTCCACCGCGTTCGCCCCGTCCTCCGCCAACCGCGTCGCGAACGTGTGCCGCAACGCGTGCAGATTCGCCCCGCGGGCACCCGATCCCTCACACCGGCCCCCGCGAAACACGACTTCACCAGGTAATCCAACGCCCCCCGACCGATCCCCGCCCCATCCGACCCCAACACCAACGGCGACTCCGGCCCGAACGACACCCCCGGGAACCGCCGCCCGCACGACTCCAGATAAGCCTCGATCACCCGCTCCAACGGCGCCTCGATCGGGATCGACCGCTCCCGGTTCGCCTTCCCCCGCACGAACAACCGCCGCTCACCCGGCCGCCCCACCACCGACGACCGCCGCAACGCCCGCAACTCCGCCGACCGCAACCCCGCCACCAACCCCAACGCCACCACCACGAGATCCCGCTCCGGCCACGGCTTCCGCGCCCGCCGAGCCCCGGACGCCACCGCCGCCAACAACGCCTCCGGCGTCCCCTCGCCCCGCAACGGCTTGGGGGACAGGGGAGCGGGCGCGGCCGACCCACCGCCCCCATCGGGTTCCCCGCCACCAGGCCGTCGGCCACGCAGAACTGGAAGAACTGGTTCCACGTCGACCACGCCCGCGCCACCGAACTGCGCGCGTGGTCGTCCGCGAACGACCCGAACGCCGCCCGCAGCGCACCCGCGCCGACGTCGGCCAGCTCGATCCCCTCGGGCGCCACCCCCAGCTCGTCGGCCAGCCGCCCGGTCACCCCAGCCAGATCCCGCCGGTACGCGGCCGTCGTGTTGGGGGAGTCCTTCCGCGGCTTGCGCGCCACGAAGAACGCCGCCTGCGCGTCGATCAACTTCACGCCACCTGGATACCGCGTCCCACCGACACACCGACGCCGACCCTCCCCATGATCACCCGACCGTGCGCAACCAGTGTGCTGCATAATGACGGTTATGCATGATTCACCGGCCATTCGGACACCCATGCCCGTTCCGTCACGGTGACGAATCCATGCACCCGCATAGGGCGCCACGCACGGGGACCGGTCACGCCGGCTGGGCGTCCAACCCGCCCACAGGCCGCCATCCGGCTGTCGCGCATCCAGACCACGGATGCCGAGCGTCATCCTGGCAGCCGTCCAAGTATGTGGACGACTGCTCGCAGGGTGGACGACGTCGTCGTCTTGGACGTCCGCGAGCCACTTCCGGATGCTCCCGCGCAGGTCGCCAAAAGTTCGATAATCGACATTATGTTAAGTAGATGGTTCGTCGGGCTCCCCGTCTAGCGTGGCCCGCGTGAGCACCGACTCCCGGCGTTGGCCGGATCCGCACGCCACCGACGAGCTGCGCCTGCAGCGCGAGTTCCTGGACTTCCTCCGCCGGACCGCCGTCGCCAAGCTTGATGGGCTCGACCTCGCGCTCGCCACAGCCGCCCCGATGCCGACGTCGCCGCGGATGACCGCGCTCGGCGTGATCAAGCACCTGACGGCCGTCGAGCGCTACTGGATCTCGATCGCGTGCGCGGGCGCCGAGCTGCCGTCGCTGTGGGCGGGCGACCCGGACCCGTCGTGGGACCTGTCCGAGTCCGACTCCCCCGCGTCCGTGATCGCCGCGTACGAGGCCGAGTGGGCGCGCTCCGCCGCCGCGCTGGACGGCAAGCGTGCCGACGACGTCGCGGCCGATGGTGAGCGGACGGTCCGCTGGGTCCTCGCCCACGTCGTCCAGGAGACCGCGCGGCACGTCGGGCACCTGGACTTCCTTCGCGAGCTGGCCGACGGCGAGGTCGGCGAGTGACGCCGCTCCCCGCGGTTTCGTGTGCGTCGTGAGCAGGCGTTTCGCACTGGCCTGAGCTGGGGTGACAACATATTTGTTGATCATGGTGGGGTGATCACCCATGGGGTTACCATCCAGTAACACCCTGGAGGGAGCCGCCCATGGACCCCGTCGTCGACACGTTCGCTGGCATCTCGGCGAAGGCCCGCCGGTTCGCCTGGTTCCTCAAGGTCGTGTTCCGGCCGGTGTTCCGGTACAGCCCGCTGACGCCGTTCATGCTGCGCCTGGCGGTGGTGTTCGAGTGGTTCGCGTCGTTCGTGGTGCCCGCGGCGCGCGACACCGAGGTCGAGCGGGTGGCGTTCCCGGGGTTCCACGGCGAGTGGCTGCGGCCGCCGGGCGCCGATCCGCGGAAGGTGCTGCTGTTCCTGCACGGTGGCGGGTTCTTCTGCTGCGGTCTGCGGACGCACCGGCGGCTGGCGGCGCGGATCGGGCAGCGCGCGGGGTTGACGGTGTTGTCGGTGGCGTACCGGCACCTGCCGAAGGCGCCGCTGTCGGTGTCGATGGCCGACGCGCACCACGCGTATACGTGGCTGATCGAACAGGGGTTCGAGGACGTGGTGCTCGCGGGTGACTCGGCGGGCGGGTTCCTGGCGTTGACGACGGCGTTGGAGGCGCGGGACTCGGGTCAGCCGTCGCCCGCGGCGTTGGTGGTGATGTCGCCGCTGGTGGACCTGGACCACGTGGGGCGGGCGGCGCACCCGAACTTGATGCTGGACGCGTACATCCCGGCGCACCGGTTGCCGAAGCTGCGGAAGATGCTGGTGGCGGGGTTGGATGCGGACCCCTCCCCATCCACCGGGAGCTGGCGGGGTTGCCGCCGGTGCTGGTGCAGGCCGGTGGTGGTGAGGCCCTGCTGTACGACGCGTACTTGCTGGCGGGGCGGTTGCAGGCGGCGGGGGTGCCGTGCCGGTTCCAGGTGTGGGAGGGGCAGGTGCACGTGTTCCAGGCGTTCGCGGGCAGCGTCCCGGAGGGCCACGCGGCGTTGGACGAGATCGGGGCGTTCCTGCGGGCGGCGACGACGCAGGACCGGGCGGCGTAGGACTGGCGGGCCCGGTCGGGTCGGGGGCGGGACCAGTCAGGTTGGGCGAGCGCGCCGGGCGTGGGGACCCGTCAGGTTGGGCCGGGTCGGGTGGCAGGGCCGGTTGGGGCGGTCGCGTGGGGCGGGTGGCCCGTCAGATCAGGTCAGGTACGGCCGGGCTGGCTGGCGGATCCCGCTAGGTCGAGCCGGACAGGGACCCGTCGGGTCGGCCTCGGCGGTTGGGCGAGGTAGACGCGTCGTCGAGTCGGGCTGGGCCGGGTTCGAGCAGGCGGCCTGCGACCTCGGGTCGGGCCTGCGGTGGTGGTCGGGAGGCATTGGCGGTGTGCTGCGCTCTCGCGGACCGGGGTCGGTCAGGCGATGAGCCATTCGCTGTGGTTGTGGGTGGTGGCGGGGCGGGCGACCTGGGTGGCGGGGGTGATGGTGAGGGTGTCGCCGAGGCGGGTGAGGCGGAGGCCGGTGAGGATGGCGCCGCCCGCGCGGACGTGGAGGGTGCGGCCGCGGGTGGTGCAGGCGTGGTGGGCGCGGACGAGGGCGGCGGTGCTGGCCCAGCTGAGGTGGGTGACGTTGGTGAGGTCGACGACGAGGTGGGTGGTGTGGTCGGGGCTGGTGGCGGCGGTGATGAGTTCGTCGTGCCAGGGGGCGTCGGTGGCGAGGTCGATGTGCCCGGCGGCGGTGATGGTGTGGACGGTGCCGTGGCGTTCGGTGGTGATGGTGAGGTGGCGGTGTCGCGGTGGTGGGAAGCGCAGCGGCACGGTGGGGCCTCCTGGTCGGGGTGTGTCGTGTCCTTGATCCCGGTGGGTTCGAAAAGGTTGCTGTGATATTCGGTTTTGTGGGTGGGCGCGGCTTGGTAGGTGTGTGGGGTGCGGGATGTCGTGGGGTTGCCGAAGGTCCATCTGCATGTCCACCTGGAGAGTGCGGTGCGGGCGTCGACGTTGGCGGAGTTGGCGCGTCGGGCGGGGGTGGTGGTGCCGGGGGTGCCGGTGGGTGGGTTCTCGGGGTTCCGGGAGTTCGCTGACCGGGGTTCGGTGGTGCGGTCGTGCTTGCGGGAGCCGGGGGATTTCGCGCGGGTGGCGCGGGAGTTCTGCGCTGACGCGGCGGCGGATGGGGTGCGGTACGCGGAGGTGACGTTCTCGGCGGGGTCGCACGCGGAGCGGTTGGGGTGTGGTGATGAGGCTCTGGAAGGGGTGGTGGCGGGTTTGGCGGAGGGGTCGGCGGAGCACGGCGTGGTGGTGCGGTTGATCTTGGATCATTCGCGGCGGCGGTCGGTGGGGCGGTTGGCGCGGATGGTGGAGTCGGGGTTGCGGTTCCCGGGGGCCGTGGTGGGGGTGGGGGTGGCGGGTGATGAGGCGTTCCCGTTGGCGCCGTTCGCGGCGGTGTTGGGTGAGGCGCGGGCGGCGGGGTTGCGGATGGTGCACCACGCCGGGGAGATGGCGGGGGCGGAGTCGGTGGTGGAGGCGGTGGTGTTGGGGGGTGCTGATCGGGTGGGTCATGGGGTGTCGGTGGATGGTGCGGTGGTGGGGTTGTTGCGGGAGCGGGGGTGGCGGTGGAGGTGTGCGTGTCGTCGAACGTGGTGTTGGGGGTGGTGGCTGGGGTGGGGGTGCATCCGTTGCCGTGGTTGTTGGGGTCGGGGGTGGCGGTGTCGGTGAACCTGGATGTGCCGGATGTGGTGGGGGTGTCGTTGAGCGGGGAGTTCGCGCGGTTGCGGGAGTTGTGGGGGTGGTCGGACGAGGTGTTGGCGGGGTTGTCGTTGTCGGCGTTGGAGTCGTCGTTCGCGCCGGTCGGGGTGAAGGAGCGGGTGCGGGCGGAGATCGCGGGGTGGTTGGGGTAGGTCGTTTCGCCCCGACACCCCGGAGTTATCGATTATCGTTATGCGATGGGGAGCAACCTGGTGGAGCCCGCTCGCGTGCTGGTGACGGCGGTCGCGGCGGTGGTGATGGCGGTGGTGTTCGTCGAGGTGTTCGCGACGTTCACGCAGGTCCAGTCGGGTTCGGTGTGCCTGGACGTGCCGCAGCTGGGGGTGCACGTGCGCGGGGAGATGCCCGCGGGCACCGGGTTGGGCCTCGCGCCGGGGGTGGAGTTGGGTGGCGGGCCGGTGCGGGCGTGCGTGGAGGGGGCGACGGGGACGCAGCGGGTGCTCGGGGTGGTGGTGGCGTGGTCGGATCGGTTGTTCGTGCTGGTGACGGTGGCGTTCGGGTTGCGGCTGTTCACGCTGCTCGAGCGGGAGGGGGTGTTCACGGCGCGGGCGGAGCGGCGGATGCGGGTGGTGGGGTGGGTGGTGATCGCGGGGAGCCTGGTGTCGGCGTCGGTGGCGGCGGTGGCGTCGGCGGTGCTGCTGGTGTCGATGGTGCCGGGGCACGGCCTGTGGAGTTGGATGGGTTTCTTCGACCCGTCGGTGCCGGTGATCGTGTTGGGGGCGGTGCTGTTGTCGGTGTCGCGGGTGGTGGAGGTGGGTGCGGGGATGCGGGCGGATTTGGAGGGCACGGTGTGAGCGAGGACGACCACGGGGTGGAGGTGTGCCTGGATGAGGTGTTGCGGGCGCGCGGGATGACGTTGACGGAGTTGTCGGCGTTGGTGGGTGTGTCGTTGGTGAACCTGTCGGTGTTGAAGAACGGGCGGGCGCGGGCGGTGCGGTTCAGCACGTTGGGGCGGTTGTGCGCGGTGTTGGGGTGCCAGCCGGGGGATTTGTTGCGGTACCGGTCTTCTTCTGGGGGTCCCCTCCCCGGTGAGCTGCGCCGGGTCATCGGAGTGTCAGGGCCGACTGCTACAACCGGGTGTGATAGGGGTCACTACGGGAGGTGGTTGTCGTGGACGGCGTGGTGGAGGCGCTGGGCGATGTGGCCGCGGGGTGGTGTTGTTCCACAACGGGTTGTGGGGCGCGCCCGCGGGGTTCATGTGGGCCGGGGCGGACGGGTCGGCGGCGGGGCGGGTGCCGCAGTGGGAGGCGGAGGTGCTGATGGTCGCCGAGCGGCGGGGGCTGGTGGCGATCGGGAGCGGGGTGGGGTCGCGGGACGCGCCGGTGGCGGTGACGGCGGCGGGGTTGGCGTTGCTGGACCGGGTGGCGTAGGTCAGACCTGGACGTCGTGGCTGGTGTCGGGGGCCAGTGCGGCGAGCAGGGCGTGGCCTTCGGCGGTCAGGGCGTCGCGGTCGGCGCGGGTGAGGGGCGCGAACGGGGTGACGGTGAGGGTGGTGCGGGCGCGGGCGGTGGTGGTGCGCCAGGTCCCGGCGACGTGGCCGTCGATGAGGATGGTGGGGTGGACGATGCCGTTCTTGGTGATGACGGCGCGGCGGTGGTCGTCGGTGATGACGCGGGTGCGGTCGGCGTGGCTGAGCAGGAGGTTGTCGAAGCCGGTGAGGTAGCGGGCGGGGGCGGGGGTGTCGGGGTGGGGTCGGGGGGCGTCGGGGAGGTCGTAGTGGGTGCGGCCGTCGTGTTCGGTGTGCCAGAGGTCGAGGCGGTCGAAGATCTCGCGGAGGCCGGTGAGGCCGGACCAGGCTTGGGCGTCGGCGGGGGTGGCGGGGCCGAAGGCGGCGAGGTAGCGCAGGACGAGGTCGTCGAGGGTGGGTGCGGGGGTGGTGGGTGGGCCGATCCAGGTGGTGGCGAGGGTGTGGGCGGCGGGGCCTTTCTTGCCCCAGAGGCCGCGGGGTGGGACTTGGACGAGGGGGAGGTGGGCGCGGGCGGCGGTGGCCAGTGCCATGGGGTCGTGGTGGGGGAAGCGGGGGCCGAGGAGGGCGGCGAGTTCGACGGCGGTGAGGGCGGTGTCGGTGAGGTGTTCGGTGGCGGCGTCGAGGATGGCGGGGAGCTCGCTCTTGGGGATGGTGAGGATGCTGGCGAAGCCGCGGTCGAGGACGGGTTGGACGAGGGTGCGCAGGCCGTGGGCGTCGCGGGCGGAGACGAGGTGGATGGTGCCGCGCATGAGGAGCAGGCGGACGAGGGTGCGGTCGGCGATGAGGGTGGAGAGCTGGTCGGGGGTGAAGTCGACCAGGCGGGACCAGAGGCCGGTGTAGGGCGGTTCGGGGTTCTGGGATTGCATGCCGACGAGGTGTTCGACGCAGGTGAGGGGGTCGAGGGCCGCGCGGGTGATGAGGTGTTGGCGGGTGAGGGTGGCGCGGTTGAGCGAGAGGGCCATGGGTGCACGGTAGGGGTGGTTGAGGACCGGTGTTGTCCGCAGGGGGTGGGATGCTGGGGGCATGTTGGAGACCTCGGCGCGGCTGTTGCGGTTGTTGTCGCTGTTGCAGACGCGGCGGGAGTGGTCGGGGGTGATCTGGCGGACCGGTTGGGGGTGACGGACCGGACGGTGCGCCGGGACGTGGACAAGCTGCGGTCGCTGGGGTATCCGGTGCATTCGGCGACCGGGGTGGCGGGGGTTACCGGTTGGGGGCGGGTGCGGCGTTGCCGCCGTTGTTGTTGGACGACGACGAGGCGGTGGCGGTGGCGGTGGGGTTGCGGACGGCGGCGAGCGGGTCGGTGTCGGGCATCGAGGAGACCTCGGTGCGGGCGTTGGCGAAGCTGGAGCAGGTGCTGCCGTCGCGGTTGCGGCAGCGGGTGGCGGCGTTGCAGTCGGCGACGGTGGCGCTGCCGGGGCGGGGGCCGGTGGTGTCGGCGGAGGTGCTGTCGCTGATCGCGGGGGCGTGCCGGGACCGGCAGCGGCTGCGGTTCGACTACGTGGCGCATTCCGGGGAGGAGGCGGTGCGGGAGGTGGAGCCGGTGAAGCTGGTGCACACCGGGCGCCGCTGGTACCTGGTGGGCTACGACGTGGAGCGCGACGACTGGCGGACGTTCCGGGTGGACCGGGTGCGGCCGCGCACGCCGTTGGGGCCGCGGTTCGCCGAGCGGGTCCCCCGGATGAGGACATCGCGGCGTACACGGCGTTCGGGGTGACCAACCGCGTCTACCCGTGCCAGGCGGTGTTGAAGCTGCTGGTGCCGGTGGAGCGGGCGGCGGAGTTCGTGACAACGCAGGCGGGGGTGCTGGAGCCGGTCGACGACGGGTCGTGCCTGCTGCGGACGGGCGCGAACTCGTGGGACGACATCGCGGTGTGGGTGTGGTTCCTGGCGTGCGAGTTCGAGGTGGTGGAGCCGAAGGAGCTGGTGGGGCGGATGCGCGCGCTCGCCGACCGCATCACCAGGACGTGTGATCGGTCGTAGCGTCGGGGTGTCACTCGAACGGCGGTAGCGGGCGTGAGAGTCTGTGCCCGATGACGTCGTCGCAGGGGTGTGCTGAGCTGTCGCGGGCCGCGGGTGAGCCGCCCGCGGGACCGCGGCCGGGGCGGTGGCGTGGCTGTGCCTGGAGCAGCCGGGCCCGTGGGGCGCGGACGCGTTGACCGCGTCGCACCTCGACGAGGGCCTGGGCGCGGAGCTGGTGGCGCGGTCGGCGGGCACGGGAGTGCGGGTGGTGCTGATTAGGCGGCCCGGTCGGCACCCGGACCGGCACCGGCCGACGCCGAGGCGGGTGTTCCTCGCGCACACCGCGCCGGGGCGGTCGTTCCTGCGGACGGCGACGCTGGCGGACCCGAAGCAGTTGTTGGACGTCGATTTCGCGGCGGCGGGCGCGGGCAGCCCGGTGGGGTTCGGGGCGCCCGCGGCGGGCCGTCTGCTGCTGGTGTGCACCAACGGCCGCCGCGACGTGTGCTGCGCGGTGCGGGGCCGCCCGGTGGCGGCGGAGTTGGCGGCGGCGCACGGGGACGTGGTGTGGGAGGCGACCCACCTGGGCGGGCACCGGTTCGCGCCGACCGCGCTGCTGCTGCCGACTGGGTACGCCTACGCCGGGGTGGACGCGGCGCTGGGCGCGGAGCTGCTGGCCTCCCCGGAGGTGGTGTTGCCCAGGTGCCGGGGCCGCTCGACGTGGCCCCCGGCGGGGCAGGTCGCGGAGCTGGCGGTGCGGGAGCTGACCCACACCGTCGACCCGGACGTCCTGGCGGTGCGCGACCCGGAGCGCGTGGAGGACGAGTGGCGGGTCGTGGTCGCCCACGAGGACGGCCGCGCGTGGCGGGTGACGGTGGTGGAGGTCGAGCGCCCGGCGCGCCCGGTGAGCTGCGGCGCGACGGCGAAGCCGGTGGTCGAGCACGTGGTGACCCGCATCGACTGACGGGGTCGGGGGTTAGCGTGCCCGGTGTGGACGTGACTCGGGGGCAGGTGCTCGCGCACCGCATCGCGCGGCAGGGGTTGCACCGCGACACCGCGGACATCACGGGGTTGGCGGTCCTGGACCTCGGGGTGCAGGACGCGGGGTCGGGGTCGCCGCGGGTGGCGGTGGCGGCGCGGCTGCCCGACGGCGCCGCGCTGGAGCACCCGGACCTGGTGACGGTGTGGGCGCACCGCGGCGCCCCGCACGTGCTGCGCCGCGCCGAGGTCGCCGCGTTGGCCGGGGCGCTGTACCCGCGGAGCGACGCCGACGCGGCGGCGCGGCTCGGGTCGACCTCGACCCGGTCGTTGCGGGCGGCGGGGATCGGGTTGGTGGACGCGTTCGCCGCGGGTGCGCGGGCGTTGCGGGAGGTCGTCGTCGAGGAGGTCTCGCGCGCGGAGGCGAGCGCGGCGATGACCGAGGCCCTCCCGGCGGCGTACTCCTACGACTGCGTGCCGTGCGGGTCGACGCACGTGTTCGGCAGCCTGTTCCAGCTGGTGGGGATCACCGCGGGTGTGGAGGTGCTGGGTGGGCGCCCGGCGCGGCTGGCTCCCTGCCCGACCGGCACGAGCTGCCGGAGGGGCCGGGTGACGCGTCGGGGTTGGTCGCGGCGTACCTGCGGCTGCACGGCCCGGCCTCCCCGCCGACCTCGCCGGGTTCCTCGACGGCCCGCGGGCGGTGGCGAAGGCGCTGTGGCCGCGCGAGCTGGTGTCGGTGCGGGTGGACGGGCGGGAGGCGTTCCTGCCGGGCCCGGAGGTGGAGGCGTTGCGGTCGGCGCCGGACGCGGGGGACCTGGTGCGGCTGCTGCCGCCGCTGGATCCGCTGCTGCAGGGCCGCGACCGCGAGGTCCTGGTCCCGGACGCGGGGCGGCGGAAGCTGGTGTGGCGGATCATCGGCAACCCCGGTGTGCTCCTCGCGGGCGGTGACCTCGCGGGCACGTGGCGGACGAGGGCGAGCGGCGCGCGGCTGGACATCACGGTGGCGCCGTTCGGGAAGCTGACGAAGGCGGTGCGCGCCGCGGTGGAGGCGGAGGCGGCGCGGGTGGCTGCCGCGCGGGGGCTGCGGGAGGCCCGCGTCACCATCGACACCTGAATCCTGGACCTGTAGTGTCCAGGATGTGCGGATGAGCGAGGGCGTCGAGTGGGCGCTGCACACGTGCGCCAACCTGGCGTGGACCGAACCCGGCGAGGCCGTGCCCGCGCCCGGCTCGCCGCCGCGTTCGGCCTGCCCCCGCCTACCTCAACAAGCAGCTCCAGGCGCTGACCCGCGCCGGGATCCTGACCTCGACGTCGGGCCCGCGCGGCGGGTTCCGGCTGGCCCGCTCCCCCGACGCGATCACCGTGCTGGACGTGGTGGTGGCGATCGAGGGCGCCGAGGACGCGTTCCGCTGCACCGCGATCCTCGCCGACTCCCCTGGGGGTCCCGCGAGGTGGACTACCGGGCCACGTGCGCGGTGTCGCAGGCGATGCGGCGCGCGGAGCTGGCGTGGCGGCGCGAGCTGGCCGGGCAGACGATCGCCGACATCACCGCCACCGTGGAGCGCCGCTCCCCGGCGCGCGCGAGCGCGTCGCGGGGTGGCTGACCGAGGCCCGCACCTGATCGACCCATACCCGAATTCTGGATATCCGCTATCTGAAATGGAGAGATTCACCGATGCGTGTGAACGTCGCCGAGGTCGCGCCCGACGCGTACAAGGCCATGCTGGGCCTGGAGAAGTACCTCGCGGGCAGCTCCCTGCCCAAGACCACGTTCGAGCTGGTGAAGCTGCGCGCCAGCCAGATCAACGGCTGCGCCTACTGCGTGGACATGCACGCCCACGACGCCAAGGCCGCCGGGGAGACCGACGAGCGCCTGTTCGCGGTCGCGGCGTGGCGGGAGGCGCCGTACTTCACCGACGCCGAGCGCGCGGCGCTGGCGTTCGCGGAGTCGGCGACGCGGCTGGCCGACCACGGCCACGGAGTGCCCGACGAGGTGTGGGACGAGGCGGCGGCGCACTACGACGAGCAGACCCTCGCGGCGCTGATCGTGGCCGTGTCGACGATCAACGCGTGGAACCGGATCGCGGTGGCCACGCGCGCGGTCGCGGGCTCCCACCGCAAGTGACATGACGAAAAGGGGGCAGGCGGTCGCCGCCTGCCCCCTTTCGTTCATGCCCGTTTACGGCCTGCCGTAGGGCGGCTGGCCCGGCTGCTGCCCGTACGGGCCGGGATGTCCGGGCTGCCCCGGGTACGGGTTGCCGTAAGGCTGCTGCTGCGGGGGCGCCTGCTGCGGCTGCTGCTGGGGCGGGGCCGGGACGCGCTGGGTGATGTCCGGCTGCGCGGGCTCCGGCGGCTCGACCGGCTGCGCCGCGGTCAGCTCCGGGGTCCCCGCAGGCGGCGTCGAGGTCGCCGGGCCGACCCGGGGCGGGGTCAGCGGGCTCTCGACCTCCTTGCGCGCCACCTCCTCCGCGGCGCGCACCGCCTCGGCGACCTTCGGGTCGGTCGAGGTGTCGAACCAGCCCGCCACGGACTCCTCGTCCTCCTCGGGCGCGGTGGCGGGGACGTCGGTGGGCGGCTCGTACCGGAACACGCCGTCGTCGCCGGGCGCGCCGAGCATCCGCGCGAACCCCTCGAGGGCCTTGCCGTAGTCCGACGGGATCAGCCACACCTTGTTCGCGTCGCCCTGGGCCATCGTCGGCAGCGTCTGCAGGTACTGGTAGGCCAGCACCTCCGGGGAGGGCCGCGCGGCCTTCACCTTCTCGATCGCCTTCGCCTGGCCCTGCGCCTGCAGGTACCGGGCCGCCCGGTCACCCTGGGCGCGCAGGATCCGGGACTGCCGCTCGGCCTCGGCGGCGAGGATCGCGGCCTGCTTGGCGCCCTCGGCGGCGAGGATCTGCGACTGCTTCTGCCCCTCCGCGGTCTTGATCGCCGACTCGCGCTGGCCTTCCGCGTTGAGGATCATGGCGCGCTTCTCGCGGTCGGCGCGCATCTGCTTCTCCATGGAGTCCTGGATGGACGGCGGCGGGTCGATCGCCTTCAGCTCCACCCGGGCCACGCGGATGCCCCACCGCCCGGTCTCCATGTCCAGCACGCCCCGCAGCTGCTGGTTGATGTTGTCGCGGGAGGTCAGCGTCTGCTCCAGGCTCATCCCGCCGACCACGTTGCGCAGCGTCGTGGTGGTCAACTGCTCCACGGCGATGATGTAGTTGGAGATCTCGTACACCGCCGACCGCGAATCGGTCACCTGGAAGTACACGACCGTGTCGATGCGCACCGTCAGGTTGTCCTGGGTGATCACCGGCTGCGGCGGGAACGACACCACCTGCTCGCGCATGTCGATGCGGGCGCGCACCTTGTCCAGGAACGGCACCAGGAAGTTCAGGCCCGGCTGGGCCACCACCTTGAACCGGCCCAGGCGCTCGATCACCGCGGTCTGCGCCTGCGGGATCACCAACACCGCCTTCACCAGCACGATGATCACGAACAACGCCGCCACCGCGGCGACGATCAACCCGACGTCCACTCAGTCCTCCCGTATCGGCGACCACAGTGGACCACGCGCCCGGAGCTCACGCACCGTGGGCGTACACCACCGCGGTGGCCCCCTGGATCTCCACCACCGTCACCTGGGTGCCCGGCTCGAGCACCTGGCGATCGTCCAACGCGCGGGCGGACCAGTCGCCGCCGCGCAGCCGCACCGTGCCGCCCGAGGCGTCCACAGTGGTCGTCACCACCGCCGTCTCGCCGATCAGGCCCGCCACGTTGTCCTTGGTGAGCTGCCCGTGCCAGCGCCGCTTCAGCGACGGCCGCACCCCCGCCAGCAGCCCGAGCGCCGCCGCGGCGAACACCCCGACGCTGACCACCGGCACCCCGAACAGCGCCTCGGCGCCCGCGCCCGCGAGCGCGGCGGCGCCGAGCATCACCAGGACGAAGTCACCGGAGAGCACCTCAGCCGTGATCAGCACGATCCCGGCGATGAGCCAGATCAGCGCCATGGGCACATCATCCCAGAGGCCGCGCCCGGAAGGGGCGGTTTCGGGTGATCACCCCTCGGTCACGAAATCGATCAGCCGCTCCACCGCGCCCACCAGCGGCGCCTCCAGGTCGCGGAACCCGGTGACCGCGGCCCGCACGCGCCGCCACCCCTCCGCCGGGTCGCCCCACCCGAGCGCCGCGCACACCCCGTCCTTCCACGCCACCCCGCGCGGCACCGCGGGCCACGCCGGGATCTTCACCGCCGCCGGTTTCACCGCCTGCCAGATGTCGACGTACGGGTGGCCGGTCACCATCACGTGCGGGCCCGCGACCGCCTCGGCGACCCGCGCCTCCTTGCTGCCGGTCACCAGGTGGTCCACCAGCACCCCGAGGCGGCGGCCCGGGCCGGGCTCGAACTCCGCGACCGCCTCCACCAGGTGGTCCACCCCGTCCAGCGGCTCCACCACCACGCCCTCCACGCGCAGGTCGTGCCCCCACACCAGCTCCACCAGCTCGGCGTCGTGCACGCCCTCCACCCAGATCCGCGACGCCGCCGCCGTCCGCGCCCGCAGCCCCTCCACGCGCACCGACCCCGACGCCGACACCCGCCGCGCGGGCGCCACCGCCGCGGCGGGGCGCACGAGCGTCACCGGTCTGCCCTCCAGCAGGAACCCCGCCGGGACCATCGGGAACACCCGGGTCCGGCCGTGCCGGTCCTCCAGCACCACCGCGTCGTGCCGCGCGGTCCCGCGCTCCACCCGCAGCACCGCGCCGCAGAACCCCGACCCCGGCTCCTCCACCACCACCCCGGGCTCGGCCGCCACCTCCGGCACCACCCGCCGCGCGCGCCCGGCCAACACGTCCCCGTAGTCCTGTGATCGCACCCGCCAACGCTAACCACCCCAGCGGGTGAACCCGGCCCGCCACGCCGGGGTGAAAACCCGCGACGTGGGGCGTCGGAGAAGCGGCGGCGCGGACGACTATGGAGTGTGAGCCCCCACCCCAGGGCCCGGCCCGACCCCGCCGTCGCCCTGCTCGACCTCTACGACACCGCGCTGCCGCACGTCTACGGCTACCTCCTCGCCCGCGTCCGCGACCCCGCGTTGGCCGAGGACCTGACGGCGGAGACGTTCCTGGCCGCGGTCGCCGCCGCCCGCGCCCCCGCCGCCGCGCCCCCGAGCGTGCCGTGGCTGATCGGGGTCGCGCGGCACAAACTGGCCGACCACTGGCGCCGCGCCGCCCGCGACCACCTCCGGGTCGCGGCCGCGACGCGGGAGGGCCCGGGGGTGGAGGACCCGTGGGAGGTGTGCCTGGACGCGCTGCTCGCCCGCGACACCCTCGCCCGGCTCGCCCCGCACCACCAGGCCGCGCTCACCCTGCGCTACCTCGACGGCCTCCCGGTCCCGGAGGTCGCGGCGTGCCTGGGCCGCACCGTGCACGCGACCGAGGCGCTGCTGGTGCGCGCCCGCGCCGCGTTCCGCCGCACCTACCCCGAGGGAGGGCAGCCATGACCGACCCGTTCGACGCCCTCCACGCACCCGTCGCCCCCGTCGACCCCGATCCCGCGTTCACCGCCGACCTGCGCGAGCGGCTGCGCCGCGCGGTCCTGCACTGGAAGGACACCCCCATGCCCACGCGCGCCCGCCCGGAGACCGAGACCGCCTGGCCCCCGGCGCTCACCCCGTACATCGTCGTCGCCGACGCCCGCGCCGCCCTCGACTGGTACGTCGAGGTGTTCGACGGCCACCAGCGCGGCGAGGTCCACCTCATGCCCGACGGCGCGATCGGGCACGCCGAGATCGGCATCGGCGACGCCGTCCTCATGCTCGCCGACGCCGCCGCCGCGGGCGACACCCCCGTCGCCGCGCCCGACCCCGACCGGCTGCCGTCGCACACCCTGCACCTGCAGGTCCCCGACGTCGACGCCACCCACACCCGCGCCGTCGCCGCCGGGGCCCGCTCCGAGCGCGCCCCCGCGGACTACCCGTACGGGCGGGTCGCGGTGCTGGCCGACCCGTTCGGGCACCGGTGGATGCTCAACACCGCCCCGGCGCACGCCACCCGCGCCCGCCCCGGCGACATCGGCTACACCACCGTCGTCGTCGGCGACGCCGAGACCGCGAAGGCGTTCTACGGCGCGGTCCTCGGCTGGGAGTTCGACCCCGGGTCGGTGCCCGGCGGCTGGCAGGTCCGCGGCCGCGACATCGGCCTGTGGGGCGGCACCGGCGCCCCGCCGCGCACGGACCTGTGCTTCCGGGTCGCCGACATCCACGCCGCCACGGCCGCCGTCCGCGCGCACGGCGGCACCGCGGGCGAGGTCGACACCAAGCCCTACGGCCTCTACGCCGAGTGCGCCGACCCCGACGGCGCCGCGTTCCAGCTGTGGCAGGTGACCGGCTAGAACGCGGGCCACGGGATGGGGCGGCCCGCGGCGTCGGGGACGGGGAACACCGGCGCCGCGAGCAGCCTCGCCACCCGCGTGCGCAGCGCCTTGACCTCGCGGAGCGTCACGTGCTCGCCGACCTCGTCGGCGAAGTCCCCGTCGAGGGCGGTCTTGAGGCGGGCGAGGGCGTCGAGGACGTCGGCGGGCAGCGGGTCCCCGGCCCACCCCCACAGCACCGTCCGCAGCTTCGGCTCGGCGTGCAGGCAGATGCCGTGGTCGACGCCGTAGACGCGGCCGTCGGTGCCGTGCAGGACGTGCCCGCCCTTGCGGTCGGCGTTGTTGAGGACGACGTCGAGCGCGGCGAGCCGGGCGACGTCGGTGTCGCCGGAGTGGATGAGCACCGCGGGGTCGCCGTGGCGGTCCATGGCGTGCAGCACGACCCGCCACGACGGGGGGACGTCGGCGGGGGCGACGAGGTCGACCAGGTCGTCGCCGTCCTTGGTGTCGACCCACAGCTGCACCATCCCGGGCCCGAGGGGGCCGTCGCGCAGCACGGTCGGCGGGATCAGCGGCAGCCCGGCGGCGCGGGAGACGAGGTACGCGGCGACCTCGCGGCCGGCGAGGGTGCCGTCGGGGAAGTCCCACAGGGGCCGCTCACCGCGCACCGGCTTGTACACGCACCGCGCGGCGACCCCGTCGAGGGAGATGTCGCAGAACAGGGTGATGTTGGACGCGTCGACCAGGCGGCCCTCGATGTCGATCGCGCCGCGCCGCAGGAAGTCCTCGGCGTCGGGGTCGGTCGGCAGCACAGCGGGTCAGTCTTCGTCGCCGCGGCGGTAGCCGTTCTGCCGGGGGCACACGTGGCCGCCCGGGTCCAGCGGCTCCCCGCACAGCGGGCACGGCTTGCGCCCGGCCTTCAACACCCGGTCGGCGCGCTCGGCGAACGCCCTGGCCATCACGGGGGTGAGGAACACGCGCACCGCGTCGGGGCCTTCCTCGGTGTCGTCGAGCACCACCGACTCGTCGACCTCGCCCTCGGTGATCGCGAGCAGCTCGATGACCACCGCGCGGGACTCCGAGTCCCACCCGAGGCCCATGGTGCCGACCCGGAACTCCTCCTCGACGGGCACCTGCAGCGGCTCGGAGTCGACCTGCTCCTCGGCGACGCCGTCGGGCACCTCCGCGCCGAAGCGCCGGTGCACCTCCTCCAGCAGCGACCCGATCCGCTCGGCGAGCACCTGGACCTGCTGCTTCTCGATGGTCACCGACACGGTCTTCGCGGATTCGACGGCCTGCAGGTAGAAGACGCGTTCGCCGGGCTGCCCGACGGTGCCCGCGACGAAGCGGTCGGGCTGGCGGAAGACGTGGATGACGCGAGCCATGGCACCTCGAACCTTATCTGCACGGCGCGTGCAGGGCAGCGTGTGCCCCACCTCGGACAGCGTTGACACGTCCACCGTATCGGTCCGTCGGTAGGGTCATCGCGTGGTCCAGATCGCCGCCCACGGGTCGTGGGAATCGCCCATCGCCGCCGCCGACGTCGCCCGCGCGACCGCCACCCCGTCGTGGGTGGCCCGCCACGGCGACCGCGCGTGGTGGGTGGTGTCGCGCCCGGACCAGGGCGGCAGGCAGGCGCTGGTGCGGGAGGGCCCGGACGGGCCCGTCGAGGTCCTCGGCGAGCGGTGGAACGTCCGCAACCGCGTCCACGAGTACGGCGGCAGGCCCTACACCGTCCTCGACGGCCACGTCGTGTTCACCGAGTGGTCCGACCAGCGGCTCTACCGGTGCCCGGTCGACGGCGGCGACCCCGTCCCGATCACCGCCGCGCCCGACCGCGAGCACGGCGCCCGCTACAGCGACCTCACCCCGGCGGGCGGGGAGGTGTGGTGCGTGCGGGAGCGGGTCACCGGGGACGGCCCGACCGACGTCACCCGCGACCTGGTCGCCGTCACCCTCGACGGCGACCTGCGCGTGCTGGGCGCCTCCCACCACTTCATGACCGCCCCCAACCGTCCCCCGATGGCCGGTTCGCGGCGTGGATCGGCTGGTCGCACCCCGACATGCCGTGGGACGCCACCGAACTGTGCGTCGCCGCCGTCCACGACGGCGTCCTCGGCGAGCACCGCGTCGTCGCGGGCGGCCCCGGGGTGTCGGTGTGCCAGGCGGTGTGGGAGGCCCCGGACTCGCTGCTGGCGCTGGCCGACCCGGACGGCTGGTGGAACCTGTTCCGCATCGGCCTCGACGGCTCCGCCACCAACCTCGCCCCCGGCGACCACGAACTCGGCGGGCCCCTGTGGCAGCTCGGGGCGCGCTGGTTCGCCCCGCTCGGCCGCGGCCGCCACGCCGTCCTGCGCTCCGGCGCCCTGGCCATCCTCGACGAACGCTCCGGCACCGTCACCGACGTCGACACCGACTACCCCGTCATCGCCCCCGACCTGCACGCCGACGACCGCACCATCACCGCCCGCGGCGCCGGGCCCCACGCCCCCTGGACGGTGTTCACCCTGGACCTGTCCACCGGCGACCACCACCCCTCACCCACCCGACCGCCCCGGACCCCCGGTACGTGCCGGTGCCCGAGCGCAGGCTCGTGCGCGGCGACGGCCACGACATCCCGGTCCTGCTGTACCGCCCCACCAGCCCCGACTTCGCCGGCCCCGACGGCGAACGCCCGCCCTGGCTGCTCTACCCGCACGCGGGCCCGACGACGGCGTTCGACGCGCGCCTCAACCTCGACATCGCGTTCTTCACCAGCCGCGGCTTCGGCGTCGCCGCGGTCGACTACGGCGGCTCCACCGGCCACGGCCGCGCCTTCCGCGACCTGCTCACCGGCCAGTGGGGTGTCGTCGACGTCGCCGACACCCTCGCCGCCGCCGCGGACCTCGTCGCCACCGGCGAGGCCGACCCGGCGCGGCTGGCGGTGCGCGGCGGCAGCGCGGGCGGCTTCACCGCGGCCGCCGCGATGACCGGCGGCACGGTGTTCGCCTGCGCCACCCTCATGTTCCCCCTGCTCGACCTGTCCCCCTGGGCCGACGGCGACATCGAGACCCACGACTTCGAGTCCCGCTACGTCGAACGCCTCGTCGGGACCCTCCCCGAGCACGCCGACCGCTACCGCGACCGCTCCCCCGTCCGCCACGCCGACCGGGTCGCCGGCCCGGTCCTGGTGATGCAGGGCGCCGAGGACCCGGTGTGCCCGCCCGAGCAGGTCGCCCGGTTCGTCGCGGGCCTGCGCGTCCCCCACGCCTACCTCAGCTTCGACGGCGAGCAGCACGGCTTCCGCCGCGCCGAGTCCGTCATCGCCGCCTACGACGCCGAGCTGTCCTTCTACGGCCAGGTGTTCGGGTTCACCCCGCCCCGCACGCCGCGGCTGGAGCTGTCCCGGTGACCCGCACCCGCCCGCCCCGGCTGCGCGAGGGCGACACCGTCGCCGTCGTCGCCCCCGCCGGACCGGTCGACGAGACCCGGCTCACCGAGGGGGTCGCGGTGCTGGAGTCGTGGGGGCTGACCGTGCGGGTCGGCGACCACGTCCTGGACCGCCACCCCCGCCTGCCCTACCTCGCCGGGCGCGACGCCGACCGCGCCCGCGACCTGCAGCGCGCCTGGTGCGACCCGGGAGTCGACGCGGTGCTGTGCGCGCGCGGCGGCTACGGCTCCCAACGGGTGCTGGACCTGCTCGACTGGGCCGACATGGCCGCCGCGGCCCGAAGGTGTTCGCCGGGTCCAGCGACGTCACCGCCCTGCACTCGGCGTTCGGGCAGGCCCTGGACCTGGTGACGCTGTTCGCGCCGATGGTCGCGGGCGCCCTGTTCGACACCGGCGCCCGCGAGCACCTGCGCGCGACCCTGTTCGAGCCCGAGACCGTGCGGGTGCTGTCGGGGCCGCGGGTCGCGACCGCCGAGCACGGCGCCGCCGAGGGCGTCATCGTCGGCGGCACCCTGAGCCTGCTCGCCGCGGAGGTCGGCTCCTCGACGCCGCGCCCCCTCGGACGGCGCGATCCTGCTGCTGGAGGACATCGGCGAGGAGCCCTACCGGGTCGACCGCATGCTCACCCAGCTGCTGCGCGCCGGCTGGTTCACCCAGGTCTCGGGGATCGCGCTGGGCTCGTGGTCGGGGTGCGGGGAGCCGGACGCGGTGTACGCGGTGGTCGCGGACCTGCTCGGCGGGCTGGGCGTGCCGATGGTGTGGGAGCTGGGGTTCGGGCACTGCCCCGACCAGCTCACCATCCCCCTCGGGGTGCGGGCCCGCCTGGACGCCGACGACGGCACCCTCACCCTCGACGAACCCGCCCTGGCCTAGCCGACCGCCGCCCGCAGCGCCCGCGCGCCCACCGGGTCGCCGTGCCCGACGCACACCACCTCGACCTCGTCGAGGGCGGCCTGCAGCGCGAACGACGCCCGCGCCCGGGCGGGGTCGCTGTTGAACACCCCGAGGATCACCCGGCCCTCGTGGGTGGCGACGGTGTCGCCGGTGAACAGCACCCCGTGCTCCGGCACATGCAGGGCGACGCTGCCGGGGGTGTGCCCGGGCACCGACAGCACCCGGAACCCGCCATCGAGGGTGTCGCCGCCGTCGAGGACCACGTCGACCGGGCAGCCCGGCGCCGCGGGCACCCCGGGCACGATCCGGTCGAACAGCTCCCGCTCCCACGGCTCGTCGATCACCGGCTCCGGCGGTGGGGCGGCGCCTTCGACGAGGGCGGTGTCGGCGCGGTGGGCGTGCACGGGCGCGCCGTGCCAGGACCGGACCTCCGCGGCGCTGCCCGCATGGTCGTTGTGGCCGTGGGTGAGCACGACCCGCCGGATCGCGGCGGTGTCCAGGCCGAGGGCGCGCACGGCGGCGGCGATGAGCGGCCCGGACCCGGCGGGGCCGGTGTCGATGAGGGTGAGGTCGTCGCCGTCGCGCCACAGGTAGGCCTGGCCGACGTCGAAGCGCAGCATCGTCAGCCGCTCGGAGATCCGCATGCCCGCCGACGCTAGGCCGATCCCCGCGTCGTGGCCCGCGTGTTCGCCCAGGGCAGTACGGTGGCCGACATGACGGTGGTGGTGCGCGCCTCGGTGTCCCTGGACGGCTACTGCGCAGGCCCGGAGGTGACCGTCGCCGACGCCATGGGCCGCGACGGCGAGCAGCTGCACGCGTGGATGTTCACCGAGCACCCCGACCCGGTCGACGCCGCCGCCGCGCCCGCCTCGGCGAGGGCGTCGGGGGGACGGTGATCGGGCGCCGCACCTACGACGTCGGCATCGGCCACTGGGGCGACGTCCCGTTCGCCGGTCCCGCGTTCGTGGTCACCCACCGGCCCGGGCCGCCGGTGGAGATGGCGTCGGGGGTGTTCCACTTCGTCGACGCCGGGGTCGCCGCAGCGATCGCGCAGGCCGAGGCCGCCGCGGTGCGGGGGTGGTGAACGTGATGGGCGCCGAGACCGCCCGCCAGGCCCTCGCGCTCGGCCTGGTCGACGAGCTGGACCTGCAGATCGTGCCGGTCCTGCTCGGCGCGGGCGCGCGGCTGGTCGACGGCGTCGAGGGGCAGCTGGAGCAGGTGTCGGTGCAGCCGTCGTCGCGGGTCGTCCACGCCCGCTACCGGGTGCTGCGCTAGGGCAGCCGCGCCTCCAGCCGCTCGATCCGCTCCACCAGCGGCTTGAGCGCCGCCGCGATCACCGACGGCGACATCTCCGCGGGCTTCTGCTGGGCGCGCAGGTGCACGTACCCGGCTAGCGCGGCGGTCACGGCGGCGCGGATGGCCTTCGGGTCGACCTGGGCGGCGCGCAGCGCGGAGGCGGCGACGCCGTCGGGTTCGGTGGCCAGGCCGATGAGCAGGTGCTCGCAGCCGACGTAGTCGTGGCCCAGCGCGAGCGCCTCGGTCAGCGCCAGCTCGACGGCGTTGGCGGCGTCGGAGGCGAAGCGCGTGGGCTCCCCGCGCGGCGCGGCCGGGGAGGGCGTCGCGCAGGGCGGCGGTGTCGACGCCGAGGGCGGCCAGGACCCGCAGGGCGAGGTTGCCGCCTTCGTCGATCATGCCGCGCAGCAGGTGCCCGGTGTCGACCTCCTCGGCCTGCTCGGCGCGCGCGATCTCCAGGGCCAGCCGGACCGCGGTGCGGGCGCGGTCGGTGAAGTGGGGCAGCTCCAGCTCCCCGATCTGGCTGAGCACGGTCTGCCGGACGGCGGCGACCCGTTTCGCGGACTGCTCCAGCGCGCGCTGGCAGATCGCGGACACCGGGATCCCGGAGGCGCGGACGGCCTCGGCCAGCTCGTCGGGCAGGTACACGTTGATCTTCGGCATGATCCGACTCTAACCCCTTGTGGGGTTACACATCTACCCCCAAGATGGGGTCACACGCGGACGAGTTCGTCGTCGTCGCGGAACAGCCGCAGCGGGTCCGGCCGCAACAGCGAGATCCCCGCCAGCACCGACACCGCCACCGCGCACGCGATGAACGGCCAGTTGTAGAGCAGGTCCTCCCCGCCGGGGAGTACGTCAACACCAGGAACACCGCGCCCGCCACCAGGATCGCCAACTGCCGCGCCTGCCACGCCAACGCGGCCGCGATCGAGAAACCCCAGCTCAAGTACCACGGCAGCATCGTCGGCGACAGCACAGCGATCGCGATGAACACGAACGCCATCCGCCGCACCGCGTCCGCCCCGCCCACCCGCGCCCGCCACCACTGCCGCACCGCGATCCAGAAGAACACCAGCCCCCGAGCACCCGCACGATGTTGACGAACCACGACTTGTTCGCCTCCACGAACAAGCCCACCACCGTGTGGATCAACTCGCCGATCGCCGTCGGCAGCGACAACCAGTTCACGATCATCGTCGGCGCGTTGACCGAGTTCAGCCACCCCAGGTCGAACGCCCCCAACGACCCGAAGGTCACCGCGGTGAACGTCACCGCGAACGTCGCCACCGCCGCGCAGAACGCCCGCACGAAGTTCCGCACCGGCGTCGACGACAGGTGCCCCGCCCACACCCACACCAGGAACGGCAACGCGATCAACGACGTCGCCTTCACCGCGGCGCCGAGGGTCACCAGCACCACGCCCAGCACGTGCCGCCGGTCCAACGCGCACAACGCGCCCGCCGCCAGGAACCCCACCATCAGCAGGTCGTTGTGCGGGCCGCCGACCAGGTGCACCACCGTCATCGGCCCCGCCACCGCCAACCACAGCGCCACCGGCAGCGACCCGCCCAGGTGCCGCACCAACCCCGGCAGCGCCCACAGCAGCAACCCCAACCCGACCAGCAGCACCAGCCGCGTCAGGATCACCCCGACGATCACGTTGCTGCCCGCCACCGCCGCCACGCCCTTGGCCAGCAGGATGAACAACGGCCCGTACGGCGCCGGGGTCGACACCCAGAACGGGTGCACGTTCTGCACCAGCTCCGGGACCCCCAGCATGATCGGCCCCACCTCGTAGGGGTCCATGCCGTGCAACGGCAGCGCCCCCTGCGCCAGGTACGAGAACACGTCCCGGGTGAACACCGGCGGCGCGATCAGCAACGGCGCCGTCCAGCTCGCCGCCGCGATCACCACCGGCCGCGACGCGACCCGCCCGGCCAGCACGTGCCGACCCAGCCGCACCCACGCCCACACCATCATCAGGAACCCGGTGTAGAGCACCATCGTGGCCAACATCTGCCCGTGCCCGTACCGGATCCACGACAACGGCCCGTGCCCCAGCACCGGGTCCCGCGCCAGGATCCCCGCGGCCCCGAACGCGCCCACCAACACCATGGCGCTGCCCGCCGTGCCCAGCGCGATCGTCCGCACCGGCAGCGGCCCCTTCGCAGGCGCGGCCACAACGGGTTCCGTGTTCTCAGCGGGCAAGGAAGCGTCCGTGTTCGGAGATGGACTGGCGGCGGCGGTCATCGGGAGCTGAGCCTACACAGGGCACACCCACCCGGTTCGCGCAATGCGCGTTCCGGCCCAACCCACGCAGCCCCCGAACGGCCCCACCCCCAAACCCGCCCACAAACCCTCAACCTCAAGTCGAGGTCGATACCAGGCCGCACACCCCCACCACACCCCGCGAGATCACCCTCCACCCCGACAACGCCGAGGTCAGCACCACCTCCACCCACCACGAACCCTCAACCTCACCACGAGCCTTCACACCCCCACGCCCCGCACGAGCCCCAGGCACGAAGAACCCCGCACGCCCCCACCCGCACAACCCGCGCCCGAGCGGCACATCCCCGGAGGACCCCGACGACCGCTCACACCCGGAACGACCCCGGCAGCCCGCAGCCCTCACCCGCACAACCGACGCATCCCGAACAGCCTCGAGCCGCGCTTCCTGGACAGCCCCCGCGCCCTCTCACACCCCGACGATCCCGCGACCCCACAGCCCTCGTCCGCACAACCAGCGCACCCCGAACAGCCCCCTCGAGCCGCGCATCCCGGACAGCCCCCATGGCCCCTTGCACCCCGAACGACCCCGCAAGCCCGCAGCCCTCACCCACACGACCAGCGCACCCCGAACAGCCCTCGCCCCGGACGGCCCCCGCTCACACCCCGAACGGCTCCGCGTACCGCACCACACCCGAGGGCACCGCCGACCCGTCCAGCGACAACACCATCAACGCCTCGTCCGGCACGTCGAACCCCACCGACACCCCGCTCGCCGACGCCCGCGTGAACCCGAACCGCGGGTAGTACTCCGGATGCCCCAGCACCACCACCCACCGCTCCCCCGCCTCCCGGGCCGCCGCCAACGCCGCCCGCACCGCGGCCCCACCAGCCCCCGACCGCTGCGCCTCCGGCACCACCGCACACGGCCCCAGGCACAACGCCTCGGCCTCCCCGATGTGGCACCGCGTCAACAGCGCGTACCCCACCGGAACCCCAGCGCCGTCCACCGACACCACCGCCAGCCCCGGCACCCACGCGGGATCCCCCGCAACGCCTCCACCAGGTCCGCCTCGTCGTCCCGCCCGAACGCCAGCACGTTGATCCGACGAACCACGTCCGCGTCCCCGGCCCCTCAGGCCGAACACCCCACGTCATCCACCCATCCAAAACCACCACCAACCCCGCCCGCACCCCGATTCCCGGCGATCAGCCCGTGGCCCGCCACGCCGCCGGGGCCACCGCCAGGCGCTCCAGGAACTCCACCGCCCGCGCCACGTCCAGCAGCGGCGGACCCGACCGGTGCGCGTGCAGCGACCCGATCAGCAGCGCCGACCGCACCTGGGCGCCCGACGCCCCCGGGAACATCCCCCACACCAACGCCCCCGCCCCCGCCACCACCGCCGCCGCCAGGCCGTTCCCCGACGCCGACCCCAACGGCCCCGGCACGTCCTGGCCCGGCGCCAGCAACCCCGCTGCGCGTCCTCGAACTCCACGAACCAGCTCAACCGACCCGACGACGAGCACGACGCCACCGGCAGCACCCACGCGTGACCCACCAGCTCCGCCGGACCCGAGCCCGCGGGCACCACCACCGGCACCCCCGCCGACGCCGCCGCGTCCAACGCCGCCACCAGCGCCCGCCGCTCGCGCTCCGAACCGTCCGAGATCGGGGTGCCAACCAGCACCACCCGCACCCCCTCCGCCAGCAACCCCTCCACCGCCACCGCCAACCCGCCCGGCGTCGCCCCCGCCGCCCCCACCGGGCGCACCACCACCGGCGACAACGGGCACACCGCCACCGGCTCCGCCGACAGGACCGCGGCCAACACCCCGCCTCCGCGGGCTCGGCCACCAACCCCACGCGCACCTCCGGCGACCCGGCGCCCCGTCTGCGCACCGACGCCAACCGCACCAACTCCAACAGCGCAAGCCCCGGCATGCGCGCACTGTAACGACACCGCGCCACACCTGTAGTCATCCGAGTGAGTGATGCTCACTCGGGGGCGCGTCACTCAGAGTCGCCCACCGGAGAACTCCCGCACCGCCACCCGCACCTCGTCCACACCCCGCGAGAACAACCGCGTGTCCACCGGCAACCCCGGCCCCGACGCCACCGGCCACACATCCCGCCGGTGCATCCCCCGCACCCTCCGTCTGCGGCGTCACCCCCGCACGCACCCGGAACCGCAGCGTCGGACCGTCCACCACCACCTCCCGCACCGTCTCCCACGGCAAGAACGCCGGACCCTGCGCCGTCGGCACCCACACCCCACCCGCGTCCATCGACAACGGCGACTCCCGACGACGCCGCTGCGCCACGAACACCGCCACCTTCGCCACCGGAACCGCCCCCACCAGCACGACCACCACGGCGACGACCCCCAGCGGCACCCCCGCCACCAGCAACACCACCCCACCGACCACCACCGCGGCCACCCCCGCCAACCACGGCACCACCCGACCCCGCCACGCCACCAGATCCACATCGGCCACGAACCGCGCCCCGACAGCCGACATCGCCAGCCCTCCCCGATCGGACGAACCCCATCCGCGCGGAACCTACTTGACCGACCGGTAACCCCTCACCCCGACGCGCCGGGAAAACCCACCCGAACGAGCAGCGGCCGGGCGCCGCTTCCTCGTCGACGCCCGGCCGCATGCGCCGCGCTCCCCGCACCCATCATGCCCAACCCCCACCACCCGACGCCACGCGAATTTCACCCCCACCGATTCGGCGCCACGCCGACCATCACGCACCGTGTTCGGCCGCCGCGCCCGTCGACCCACCCGGCGTCGCGTCATCCGCCGCCTGACCAGCCTCCGGCGGAGCGGGCACCACCCCCGCCAGATCACCACCGCAGTCGTTCACCCGCAGCACGAACGGCCGCGTCGCCGTGTACCGCACCACCGACACCGACGCCGGGTCCACCACGATCCGCTGGAACGAATCCAGGTGCTGCCCCAACGCGTCCGCCAAGATCGCCTTGATCACGTCCCCGTGGCTGCACAACAACCACACCGCACCCTCACCGAACTCCGCCTCCACCCGCGCGTCGTGCGCCCGCACCGCCGCCACCGCCCGCGCCTGCACCGCCGCCAACCCCTCCCCGTCCGGGAACACCGCCCCCGACGGGTGCCGCTGCACCACCTTCCACAACGGCTCCTCCACCAGGTCCCGGATCGCCTTCCCCGTCCACGACCCGTAATCCACCTCCGACACCGACGGCTCCACCACCGGAGCCAACCCCCACCGCTCCGCCACCGCCGCCACCGTCTGCTGGCACCGCGTCAACGGCGACACCACCACCGACCGCACCGGCAACCCACCCAACCGGTCCACCAACCCCGCCGCCTGCCCCCGACCCACCTCGTCCAGGAACACGCCCTCACTGCGCCCGGCCAACACCCCCGCACCGTTCGCGGAAGACCGGGCATGACGGAGCAGAACAACAGTGGCCACGCCCCGAGCCTAGGCCGACCCCCTCACGTCGGACTCACGACCCCGGTCGCCAACAACCCGCACAACACCGCACCCAACGCGATCCGGTACCACACGAACACCATGTAACTGTGCTTCGCCACGTACCGCAGCAACCACGCCACACACGCATAACCCACCACGAACGACACCGCCGTCGCCGCGATCGTCTGCGGGATGTCCGCCTGCAACCCCGGCCCGCTCCGGTCCATCACGTCCGGGATCGAGAACAACCCCGCCCCGAACACCGACGGGATCGCCAACAAGAACGCGTACCGCGTCGCGTCCTCCCGGCGCAAACCCAGGAACAACCCCGCCGTCAACGTCCCACCCGACCGCGACACCCCCGGCACCAGCGCCATCGCCTGCGCGAACCCCATCACCCACGAGTCCTTCAACGTCAGCCGCGTCCGCGCCTGCTTCCCCGTCTCGTCCGCCACCGCCAGGATCGCCGCGAACACCATCAACACGATCGCCGTGATCCACAGGTTCCGCAGACCCGACCGGATCTCGTCCTTGAACAACACCCCCAACACCGCGATCGGCAACGACCCGTACACCACGTACCACGCCAACTTGTAATCCGGATCGGCCCGCGCCTCCCGGGAGAACAACCCCGGAACCACGCCTTCAACAACCGCCAGATGTCCTTGGCGAAGTAGATGACCACCGCCGCCTCGGTGCCCAACTGGATCACCGCCGTGAACGACGCCCCCGCATCAGCGCCGAACCACAGCTCGGACACGATCCGGATGTGCGCCGACGACGAGATCGGCAAGAACTCCGTCAACCCCTGGACAAGACCCAGCACCAGGGCTTCGAACCACGTCAAGAACCGACTCCCGCGAGATCAAGAGCTTCCGCGGCGACCCGCAGCGCCGCCAGGCTTCGCTCAAGATCTTGCAGGATCGGCGAAACCGTCAGCGTGGTGACCCCCGACTCCGCCAGGGCCTGCATCTTCTCCGCGATCCGCTCCTTCGGCCCCAACAGCGACGTCTGGTCCACGAACCCCACCGGCACCGCCGCGGCCGCCCCCGCGTAATCCTTCGCCAGGTACAGGTCCTGCACCCGCGCCGCCTCCGCCTCGAACCCCATCCGGCACGCCAGGTTGTTGTAGAAGTTCTGCTCCCGGCTCCCCATCCCACCCACGTACAGCGCCGCGTACGGCCGCACCGTGTCCGCCGCCGCCTCCCAGTCGTCCTGCACCACCAACGGCACCGTCGGCACCACGTCGAACCCGTCCAGCGACTTCCCCACCTTCGCCCGACCCGCCGCGATCCGCTCCAACGACTCCCGCCCGTGCTCCGGCGAGTAGAAGATCGCCAACCACCCGTCCGCGATCTCCCCGGTCAACTCCAGGTTCTTCGGCCCGATCGACGCCAGGTAGATCGGGATCTCCTCCCGCACCGGGTGCACCGTCAACTTCAACGGCTTCCCCGGACCACCCGGCAACGGCAGCGTGAAGTGCTGCCCGTCGTAGCTCACCCGCTCCCGCCGCAACGCCGACCGCACGATCTCCACGTACTCCCGCGTCCGACCCAGCGGCTTGTCGAACTTCACCCCGTACCAGCCCTCGGACACCTGCGGCCCCGACACCCCCAACCCCAACCGGAACCGCCCACCCGACAGCGTGTCCAACGTCGCCGCCGTCATCGCCGCCATCGTCGGCCGCCGCGCCGGGATCTGCAGGATCGCCGACCCCACATCGATCCGCTCCGTCTGCGCCGCCACCCACGCCAACACCGACGGCGCGTCCGACCCGTACGCCTCGGCGACCCACGCCACCGAATACCCCAGACGATCGGCCTCCCTGGCCAGCGCCAGGTTCGCCGCGTCGTTGCCAGCACCCCAGTAACCCATGTTCAGTCCGAGTCGCACCCGGGTGACATTACCTCCCGGTAGCCCTTGACCGGAGTGGCGCTCCCGGAACCAGCAGCCCCATCCGCTTAGGGTTACCCGCCGTGGAGCAACGACACCTCGGCCGCAGCGGCCTGCGGGTCTCCCGACTCGCCCTCGGCACCATGACCTGGGGCCGCGACACCGACGCCGAGGCCGCCGCGGGCCAGCTCGCCGCCTTCACCGAAGCGGGCGGCACCCTCGTCGACACCGCCGACGTCTACTCCGACGGCGACAGCGAACGCCTCCTCGGCGCCCTCGTCGACGACGTCGTCCCCCGCGACCACCTCGTCATCGCCACCAAGGCCGTCGCCCGCCGCCACGACGGCCCCTTCGGCGGCGGCGCCTCCCGAGGCGCCCTCCTCGCCGCCCTCGAGGCCTCCCTCACCCGCCTCGACACCGACCACGTCGACCTCTGGCAGCTCCACGCCTGGGACGCCCACGTCCCCCTCGAGGAAACCCTCTGCGCCATCGACGCCGCCGTCCGCAGCGGCAAGGTCCGCTACGCCGGCATCTCCAACTACAGCGGCTGGCAGACCGCCACCGCCGCCACCCGCCAAGCCCTCACCCCCGGCGCCGCCCCCTGGTCAGCACCCAGGTCGAGTACTCCCTCCTGGAACGCGGCGTCGAACGCGAGGTCGTCCCCGCCACCACCCACCACGGCATCGGCATCCTCGCCTGGGCCCCCTCGGCCGCGGCGTCCTGACCGGCAAGTACCGCGCCAACACCCCCGCCGACTCCCGCGGCGCCTCCCCCACTGGGGCAACTACGTCGAACAGCACCGCACCGACCGCGCCGCCCGCATCGTCCAGGCCGTCACCACCGCCGCCGACGGCCTCGGCACCTCCCCACTGGCGGTGGCCCTGGCCTGGGTCCGCGACCGCCCCGGCGTAGCGGCCCCGGTCATCGGCGCCCGCGACACCACCCAGGTCCGCGGCTGGCTCACCGCCGAGTCCCTCGTCCTCCCACCCGAGATCTGCGCCGCCCTGGACGACGTCAGCAAACCCGACCTGTCCTACCCCGAACGCCACCTCGACTGACCAGCGCCGGGCGTCCCTCCTCACCGCACTGACAAGCAGAGGTCGCCGCGCGCGTGGCATCCGCGGCGACTCCACCCTGACGCGGGACAGCGCCTCCCTGGGATGCCCATGCGCGACCCCACGGCAACCCCACCTTGGCGTGCCGACGGCAATCACGCCGAGGGTGTCCACGGGCACCCCTCTCCTTTGCGCACCCCTCTCTCTCGGGTGCCTCTCCCTTGCGCGCCTCTCCCTCGGTCACCCCTCTCCTCGCGCGCCTCTCCCTTGGGCGCCTCTCCTCCTCCTCCTCCTCCTCCTCCTCCTCCTCCTCCTCCTCCTCCTCCTCTCGGGCCTCTCCCCTTCCTCCGGCCTCTCCCCTTCCTTCCCTCCGTCCGGCCCCTCCCCTCTCGAGCCCCTCTCCCCCTTCCCTTCCTCAGGCACCCCGCGCGCCCCTCCTCTTGTGCGTTTTGTGCTTTTGGGTTTTGCCCCTCTCGCACGCGCGACACCAGCCCCTCTTGCCATCCTCCGTTATCTTGATAGTGAATAGTGAATAGTTAGATCAACCGGCCAGGGGAGACGCCCGAGGACAAGGAGATGAACGAATACGGCCGAACAGCGCTGCGCGACGAGCCCAACCCAGGCCGAGGGACAGCGCGTCAGAGCGCTTCGGAGTCCACCGACTCGAAGTACTCCCGGACGTCAGCACGGAACATCAGCCGGGCCGCCGACACCAGCAGGACCGCGGACACCACCACCAACACCAGCCCCACCACTCCCCCGCCCGCCCCCAACGACAGGAACAACGACGAGAACCCGCTCAGGCAGGCCGCCACCCGCGCCCAATCCCGCCCTTCAGCCACCCAGTACACGAACCACACCGTCAAAGCGACGGAGAACACGAACAGCGTCGGCTCCACCCCGGACTGCACGACGGACCCCACGGTGACCCCCGCATGCACCACCAGCAGGGCAACGGACGCGCGGACAGCGGCCGGTGCGCTGACCGGCCGGGGGTCGCCGAAGATCGGCAGGTGCATAGGATCGATCGACATTGATTCCTCCCGCACTCGTGCCCGGTAATTCGGCACAGCCACGGCCCGCGTTACAGAACCGATATCCGTCGGCCGGGTGGGCGACACGGCCCACATGGACGTGGCTTGGCGACGGTCCGTGCGGGATGCTGGAAGGCAGCCCTTCCAGCCGATGCAGTCGGAGGACCTACTTGCGCCGTCCGGTCGCCGCCGTGGCCATCACCGCCCTCCTCGCCGGGTGCTCCACCGGGCAGCCGCAGGACGAGCTGATGGTCACCGACAACCCCGTGGCCGCGACGGCCGCCGCGTCCCCGGAGCCCGCGGCCGCGCCCGCGGCCGGACGTGGCCGTCCACACCGGTCACCAGCCTGGCCGCGAGCGGCAGCTACCTCGCGGTCGGCACCGAGACGGGCGTGGACCTCTACTCGACCGCCGCCCTGGGCCCGCCCGCGCACACGATCGCGCTGCCCGGGCCGGTCGAGTCGCTCAGCTTCGAGGGCACCGACCTGTACGCGGCCGTTCCGAGCCGCAACGTCCTCGCCCGGGTCGACCCGATCAGCGGCAAGACCGACCAGCTCCCGGTCGACGGCGCCCCCGCCGCCACCTCGTCGGGTGACGGCGGCAAGCCGATCGTGGCGCTCCAGCAGCGCAAGGCGGTCGGCGTGCTGACCGACGGCAAGGTCACCCGGCAGCTCGAGGGCGGCCTGCTCAGCGCCGACCGCCTGTTCACCTCCGGCGACCGCACCGTCGTCCTCGACCGCCTGCGCAACGCCCTGTTCCGGGTGGACTTCGCCGACGGCGACATCGAGGAGGGCCTGCGCGCAGGCGACGGCGCCACCAACGGCGTCACCGACCGGTTCGGGCGCGTCCTGGTGGTCGACACCCGCGGCAACGCGCTGCTGGCGTTCGGGCTCGACCCGCTGCTGCTGCGCCAGCGCTACCCCGTGCCCGGGTCGCCGTACGGGATCGCCTACGACGACGACCGCGACCTGGCCTGGGTGACCCTGACCGCGACGAACGAGGTGGTCGGCTTCGACGTCGCGGGCGGCGAGCCCGTGGAGCGGTACCGGTTCCCCACCGTCGGCCAGCCGAACTCGGTGGCCGTGAACCCGGCGGACGGCAGCGTGGTGGTGGCGTCCGCGAACGGAGGAGGTGTCCAGGTGATCAAGCCATGACAGAGGGAGTGATCGACGGCGACTGGGAGTACCGGCCGCTGCGGCTGCCGCCCCACGTGTCGCGGCTGACAGCGGCCACCCAGCTCGCCATCCACGCGGAGTTCTCCGGGTGGGAGCTGTCGAACGTGCGCCTCTACGCCGACGGCACCCGCAAGGTGTGGCTGCGGCGCAAGCGGCGGCCCGGCGTGGTGTCCGGGGTCATCACTTAGCGGGCAGGTTGGCGACGCCCTCCCAGACCGCGCGCGCACCCGCGTCGCCGACGCGGAACACGTGCACGGACGCGGCCACCGACAGGCCGACGGCGAGGACGGCGGCGATGATGACCAGCACCTGGCCGCCCGCGGCGCCGTCGTCGGCGCGCTGGGCGGAGACGGTGTGCGCGACCATGAGCCCGAGCACGGCGATGAGCTGGGGCACGACGAAGTAGATGAGCTGGTCGCCGAGCTGCTGGTGGGCGGTGATCAGCGGGTTCTCGGGCAGCCTGCGCTGGAGCAGCTCGCCGCTGGCCGAGGCGATCGGGGTCAGCGCGGTGCCGACGGCGACGACGCCCGCGACCACCCAGCCGATCCGCCTGCGCGCGGCGGGCCACACGGCGATGGCAAGGGTGCCGAGCGCGCCCAGCGGGACGAACACGACGACCGCGTGGATGACCAGGACGTGCAGGGGCAGGCCGTTCACGAACTCGGGCATGGGCACCTCCGGTGTCGCGTTGTCCCCTGGGGTGAGTCTCCCGAAACCACGCTTCGGTTCCCCCGTCGGTTCACCATCTTTCCCCCGCTTTGCGCAATGCGGCGTGCACCAGGCCGACGATGCGGGGCAGGACCTCGGCGGCGCCCTCGAGCGGGAGCATGTGCCCGAGGCCGGGGAGCACGACCGCGGACCCGTCGACGACGGCGCCCGCGAGCGCGTCGGCGTGGGCGGTCGGGACGAGGCGGTCGCGGTCGCCGACCACGGCGATGACGGGGACGTCGGCGGCGACGGCGAGGGCGAGGGCGGCGTCGCGGGCGTAGCGGTCGAGGCCGGGGCGGAAGAGGGCGACGGTGTCGGGCCAGTGGGCGGAGATCATGTCGGCGACCAGGCGCATGTCGTCGGGGTCGGGGTCGTCGCCGAGGAGCAGCCAGCGCAGGCCGACGGCCATGGCCTTGCGGCTGACGCGGTCGATGTGGCTGCCGAGGATGCCGCGGAGGTCCTGGACGACGCGGCCGACGGAGTGCGGGACGGCGGCGGAGAGCGTGCCGACGCTGGTGGCGAGGAAGGCGATCCCGGCGACGCGGCGGGTGAAGAGGTCGACGTGGCGGGCGGTCAGGGCCATGACGGCGAGGCCGCCCATGCCGTGGCCGACCAGGACGACCTGCCCGGTCGCCTGGTCGGCGATGAGCTCGGCGAGGTCGTCGCCGAGCTGTTCGACGGTGGCGGTCGCGGAGGTGGCCGGTGAGGACTGGCCGTGGCCGCGGTGGTCGTAGGCGATGACGTGGACGGGCCGCTCGGTGGCGTGCGGGAGGGTGTCGGTGATGCGGTGCCAGACGCGGTGGTCCTGGGCGTAGCTGTGCGCGAGCACGACCGTGACCTCGGCGGCGGGGTCGCCCGCCGTGACCACGGCCAGCTCTGCCCCGTCGCCCAGGACGACCCGCGTGGCCACGCCCCGCATCCTGGCACGCGCGGGGTCAGCAGGTGCGCAGGAACCGGTCCAACACGCGCGTCCCGAACTGGAGGGCGTCGACGGGGACGCGTTCGTCCACGCCGTGGAACAGGGCGCTGAAGTCGAGGTCGGCGGGCAGCTTCAGCGGGGCGAACCCGAAGCACCGGATGCCGAGCGTGCTGAACGCCTTGGCGTCGGTGCCGCCGGAGAGCATGTAGGGCACGGCGCGGGCGCCGGGGTCCTCGGCGGCGATGGCGTCGGTCATGGCGTCGACCAGGGCGCCGTCGAAAGTGGTCTCGACGGCGGGGAGGTTGCTGACCCACTCGCGCTCGACGTCGGGGCCGAGGAGGTCGTCGACCTCGCGGAGGAAGGCGGCCTCGCGTCCGGGGAGGACGCGGCAGTCCACGATGGCCTCGGCGGTGGAGGGGATGACGTTGGCCTTGTAGCCGGCGGTGAGCATGGTGGGGTTGGCGGTGTCGCGGAGGGTGGCGCCGATCATGCGGGCGACGGTGCCGATCTTGCCGACGGTCCCGTCGAGGTCGTCCTCGTCGAACTCGAGCCCGGTCAGCTCGCTCATGGCGGCGAGGAACTCGCGGACGGACTCGGTGAGCACGAGCGGGAACTTGTGGGTGCCGAGCTTGGCGACGGCCTGGGTGAGCTTGGTGACGGCGTTGTCCTCGTGCACCATCGACCCGTGCCCGGCCCGGCCGCGGGTCCGCAGCTTCATCCAGGCGATCCCCTTCTCGGCCGTCTCGATGAGGTAGGCCCGCACCCCGTCCTTGACGGTGATGGAGAAGCCCCCGACCTCGCTGATGGCCTCGGTGGCGCCCTCGAACAGCTCCGGCCGGTTCCTGACAAGCCACTGCGACCCGTAGTCGCCGGCGGCCTCCTCATCAGCCAGGAACGCGAAGATGATGTCCCGCGGCGGCACGACCCCGTCCCGCTTGAAGCGCCGCGCGGTGGCGAGCGTCATGCCGATCATGTCCTTCATGTCGACCGCGCCCCGCCCCCAGACGTACCCGTCCTGGACGGCCCCGCTGAAGGGGTGCACGGACCACTCGGCGGGATCCGCGGGGACGACGTCGAGGTGCCCGTGGACGAGCAGCGCCCCCGGGACGGGTCGGCCCCCTCGAGCCGCGCGAAGACGTTCCCCCGCCCCTTGGCCCCCGACTCGACGTAGGTGGTCTCATACCCGACCTCGGCGAGCTTCTCAGCGACGTACTCCGCCGCCTCCCGCTCCCCCACAACGGTCGCCGGATCCCCGGTGTTAGTGGTGTCAATCCGGATGAGTTCGCTGGTCAGAGCCACGACCTCGGCCTCAGCCACCGCCACGCCCTGCCCCGAACTACCGATCTCCTGCTCGCTCACACCGCCCTTCCTACCACCCCCGCCCCCGCTAGACCGCCCCCGATTTGGGGCCCGCCGGGACGATCAGTTAAGGTATGTCCACACCACGCGGGAGGGCCCAGCCCGAACGCGACGTCCGGGTGGCGGAATGGCAGACGCGCTAGCTTGAGGTGCTAGTCCCCGTTAAGGGGGTGGGGGTTCAAGTCCCCCTCGGACACACGCACTATTCACCCGTGGAGAGGCCGTCACATCGACGGCCTCTTTCTCGTTGTCGTACCTCAGCTCAAGCCGCAGCTTGGCGTAGAGATCGGCTAGGGCTTCCCGGCTTGCTCCGGCGAGTGCGGCTCCGACGTCGCCGAGCGAATCGATCATCGCGTAGACCTCGGCTTCGGTGACCGCGTCCTGTGGCTGGGCGTTGACCAGCTCGGCCTGGGCGGCGGCACGCTCAGCTTGAGCAGCGTTGATCGCCTCGACCAGACCAGCCGGGTCGACACCGGCCGCGATCGCGGCTTGGAACCGCTTGAGCTGGCCATTCGCCGCAGCCAACCGCGTTGCTGCGTGACCATGATCACCTGAGCCGGAGCGCCCGCCAGCGGACTCGACCAACGCCCGAACTGTGCGATCCAGGTTCTCCCCGGCGAACAGCGAACCCAACCAGGCGTTCAGCGCGTCCCGGATCGGGTCCTCCCGCACGTAGACGGTCGGCGGATGCTCAGCCAGAGCGGCTGAGCCGGGAGCGAGCGTCCGGGCGGGACACCGGTAGTACATCCCGTGCTTGCGCGGGCTGCCCTCCATCTTCCGCGAACAGATCCCGCACCGGATGTAGCCCCTGAACAGGTAGGTCCGCTTCGTCGGCCGCCCGGCACGCTCGGTCTTGCGCGCAGTCTCCAGCCTGCCTTTGCCCTTCCGCATCAACTGCACTTCGACGAACTCCTCCACGGTCACGATCGCGGGATGCGCGGGCGTCCGCGACCGCACGATCCGGTCAGCGGGAGCGCACCGGAATCGGACTACATGGCCAGCCCCGACGTCGTCCGGGTCGAGCAACATCTCCTGCCGCGTCCACCGACCGAAGAATGCGTAACCGGTGTATCGCGGGTTCTCCAGAATTGCCCGCACTGTGCTCCCCTGCCATCCGTCCGCGAGCCGATGCCGGTTCTGCTCCGGTCGGTTCGCCGAGGGACACGGAATGCCGGCGCGGTTGAGGCCGTTCGCGATCGCGCGATCTCCGTACCCGGCTCGGTACTCCGAGAAGATTCGCCGCACCACCTCCGCTGTCGCGTCGTCAATCGACAGGACGCGCAAGCGGAATCCCTCCGCCGCCTTCCGCGGGTTTGGGTGTGGGCCAGCGTCGACGACGACATAGCCATGGGGGCGCGACCGCCCTGATGGCGTCCCTCGTTCAAGACCTGGGCGTCCATAGCCGCGCGAACGCGTGCCTGGACATGCTGCCGCTCCGACTCGCTCATGCCGCCGAGCACGCTCATCAGCATCTTGTGGGACGGATTGCGCGGATCGAACTTGCCGCCCAGCTCAGGAACCCAGAGGTCCACGCCGTAGGCAGCGAACCGCGGTGCGACCAGCGAGAACTGGTTGCCGAACCAGCAGCGTGTCCCTTCCCCAACCACCACCGCGGTCCACGTGCGCGTCGGGGACTTGAGCGCCGCGAGCAGACGGGCGCTCTCGGGACGCCGTTCCCAGGGAACCGACCTGGACTGTCCGAGGTCGAAGAAGCTCTCCACGACGCGTCCGCCCAACGGCTCCACGAACTTGCGAGCGTTCCCGACCTGCCAGCCGCGCGACGTCTCCGGGTCCTGGTTGTCCTCGGTCGAGCAACGCCCGTAGAACGCCACCTCTCCGATCCCGTCTTCAATCTCGTCGGCAGCTACCTCAATGCCAAGCAGCTCATCCATCGCCGCCCAGGGGTCGCGGCTGATTTCAGTAGTCACGGCAGACGTCCTCCGATGGCCCGTCGAGCACCTCGACAGTGGTCAGCTCGACCAGTATGGCAAGCAATGCGCGACACATGTTGGTCGTTAGCGCTGGAAGGTGAGGCGGTAAGCGCACTTCCAGGACTCCGTCCTCGCGCTGACCAGGCATCATGGTTCACCGGCGGAGGCTAACTGGTTCGAGCCGATTTCAGCAGTCCGGGTCCGGCGAACCGCCGCTCTGATGTCGGCCGTGAAGTAGCCGCGGATGCGCCGGACCTCCCCGTCCTCGCCCGGCACCCGGTTGCGGGTCGGACGGCAGTCCAGCCCGGCCATCTGCCGCGCGAACGCCGTCGGCTCGACGTCCAGGGCTTCGGCCAGCTCGGCTGTCGGGATGAAGTCGCGACCGTCCTCCTCGTCCAGTTCATCGCCCAGGTACGCAACCACCGCCGCCAGCGGCTCAGGCAGCCCGTCCGGCCGCCACACCGGCCCACCCGACGTCGTTCCCGCACCGATCGCCTTCACGACGGCCGCGTGGTCGAGGACCAGGGCGACATCCCGCCCGGCCGCGTGCCCGGTCAGCGTCCCCTCCGCCTCCCGCAGCGCCCGACCGCGCTCGCACAGGACCCGCCAGTCCTCGTTGGGCATGTAGTACGTCCGCACCGTCAACGCGAGCACGTCGGCGCCCGCCTGGACCTCTCCGTCCGGCCGCAGGATGCCCACGCCCTTGTGCGACGCCAGCAACCGGCTGCTGTCGTACCCGCGGGTGTTCATCTGCTCCCCGAGCACGATGTTGGAGTCTCGCCAGTCCATGACCCGCAGCGCGAACCGCGACCCGAGCACCGCCCGCAGCCCGGACGGGATCGTCTTCGAGTCCGGCCGCTGCGTGGCTAGCACCAGGACGATCCCCGCCGCAGGCCCCTTCTTCGCCAGCCAGGTCAGCAGCTCCCCGACGTACTCCCCCGCCGTGAGCTTCTTCCCCTCGACCTTCACCGGCGTCCGGTCCTCCAACGGCACCTGGACCTCATCGATGAACAACGCGGTCACCGGCATGTCCAACCGCACGTCCCGAGACATCGCGGGCGTGATCTTGGACTCGGGGCAGGTCACGTCGTCCAGCTCCCGCATCCGCCGGTACCGCCCCTGGACCTCCCCAATCAGCTCGACCAGCCAGCCGACCAGCGCAAGAACGTGCTCGCTCTCGTCCCCGGACATGAACCGGTGCGCCACCTGCCCGGCCGCCTCCCAGTCCTTTCCGGCCTTGAAGTCCGCGACGTACAGCCGCGTATGCGGATCGAGGATCAGCCCAGCCGCCGCGAGCCGCGCCGCGAACGTCTTGCCCTGGCGCGGGATCGCACCGACCAGAAGGGACGTCCACACCAGCGGCAGGTCCACCCGCCGGTCCCGGGCGTCGCGTCCGAACGGCACCGGCCGCCACGCGTCCCACCGCGGCACGTCGAGCAACGGGGTCCGCAGCGGCGGAGCGCTGTACGGGTCCTGGTCGGCAACCCACATCGCCACCCGACCGGCGTGGCCACCGTTCCCCCGCACCCGCTCCACGATGAGCTGGACCTCGTCGACCGCGAGCGCCAACGCCAGCGCCTCCCGGTTCTTGATCACGTCCGCGGCCTTGCGCGTCGCGGGCAGGTCGACGGTGATCGCCCACCCCTCCCCATCCGCGTCGCCCGCTCGACCAGCCGCAGCGTCTCGTCCTTGCCGATCAGCTTCGCGTCGCGGAACGCGTCCACCAGGACCTGCGGGTCCATCGTCCAGGTCAACGTTCGCGGACCGGCCAGTACCGCCTTCCGCCCCGGGCTGCCTTCCTTCCGCCGCCCGAGCACGGCGAGCGCGACCGCAACCGCCGTCGCCACGCTCCACAGAACCACCGGCCCGTAGATCACCCGCGCGACCAGCACGGCCAAGGCGGTGACCACCAGGACCAAGCCGGTCACCTTCCACCGGAACAGCGTGAGCGCCCGAATCTCCGCGAACTTGTCCGCCAGCTTCTCCGACTGCTCCGCCGCCTCCCGGAAGTCCCGGACGGTGACCCACCGACGCCACCACCGAGCCCCCGCGATCAACCCCCTCACGACCGCCCCGAGGAACCGGAACGGCGACCGCACGACGTAGGCCACGGCGTCCTTCGCCGCCTGAGCTGCCTGCGCCCGCTCCTTGAGCCACACCGGCACGCGCGGCGACCGCAGCCACCACGAAGCCAACCGTCCCAGCTTCGGCCGGTAGTAGACGGGCGCGGGCGGCTCCTCGACCAGTTCGGCGTCGAGCACCGACCGAACAGGCAGGTCGCTCATCGCGCCACCTCTGCGGCCAGGGCCCGAGCCAGCCGGGGCGACAGGCCACGGGAACACCCCGTGACCCGCCGCACCCACGCGGGCGTCACCTCGACGCCCGGCGACCAGGCAGCCCGCGCCGCGTTGAGGTAGTCCGCGAACCGCTTCCGACCAGCCTGAACGGGCTCATGAACGGGCGCGTTCACGTGAACGGCCTCCCGGTGCGCCGCAGCAACCGCGAGCGTCAGCTTGTCCCGGAGGTCGGTGATCGCCTCCGCCGCGACGAACACGACCAGCGGCGGCACCGAGTGCAGCACGATCGCCGCCACCGACCCGGCCGCGAAGGACGTCCACGTGTTCATGACGTACGTCGCCGCCAACGTGAACCACTTCGCCCGCCGCACCCACGGCCCCGTCTCGACCTGGTACCGCGCAGTCACCTGCTCAGCCCGCAGGATCGCCAGCAGCACGAGCGACACCGTCGGATCAAGCACCCACGCGGCCAGCCAGGGCAGCGACCACGCCACCGCACCGCCCGCGGCGAACCCCTGGACGTTGGTCATCGTGAACGCCAACCCGAGCACGATCCCCGACCAGCACATCCAGTCCACCTGGCGCCGCACCCGCTCGATCCGCAGCGCCACCACATCCGGGTGCGTCTCGTACGCCCGCACCTCAGCGGCCTCCGCCGCGTCCCGCGCCAACCGCCGCGCCCGGTTCATCGCCGACCCCGCCGCGTCGAGGTGTCCACCGTGGTCACGGTGAGCGCCTTCGTCAGCGCGTAGGCCGCGAACAACGCAGGCAACCCGAGCACAGCCAGCAGCAACCACCGGTCCTTGGCGTACGCGATCACCACCCACTGGACTGCGACGATCAGCGCGGCGTTGAACAGCACCCGCCCGGCCAGCGACACGAACCGGGCACCGCTACGCGCCCGCTCCGCCGCCGCCTTCGCCCGGCGAGCACCCGCCCGCCAGACCATGAACAGCACCATCAGCACCGCGGCGCCCGCGATGACTTCGGCGATCGACAGGTTGATCGTGTTCACGCCAGCCTCCCGTCGACCCGCTCACCGCGGCGCAGCCAGTGCAGGTAGAGCGCCCGGCGGTCGTCCTCGCCCAGCGCGCCCCAGACACCAACGGTCTGGTCGCCCGCGTCCCGCAGCTCCACCTCCAGGCACTCGTCCTGGACGGGGCAGCCCGCGCACATCCGCGCCGCCAGCTCCCGGTCCGAAGCCGGGGCGTCGAGCCAGCCGGGTGGATCACTGCAGGTCCACATGCACGCTCCGCGCGCGGCCACGAGGTCGCGGAGAACATCGCGAGGCACCCACCGCAGCCGATCCAGCCGCCAGGCGATCCCCACCAGCGAGAGGTCATCGGGGGTCATCGCGCACCCCCGAGCAGTCGAGCCAGGTCAGCCGGGTGAACGACCAGCCGAGATCGACGCCGCGTTGCCCGCAGCGTCCCGACCCGGATGGCCCGGTGGACGGTCGAGGTCGGCACCCCGAGCACCCACGCGGCCTGACGAACGGACAGCGAAGCCGGTCGCCCGGCTTTGGACAGATTCGTGCTCATGACGGAAGTCCCTTTGAATGCGGGAGAGCCGTTTTCAGCACTCAAATGCTGATATCAGCTCTCATGTAGCCGCGTTTGTCCGACGCGCCGCGAGAAAGCGCGGGAACAGCTCGCCGCCCGGCGATCAGCCGCTAATGTCGGGCGCGGAGTCGGAGCGCGGAGGAATTGGTGTCGGAGGACTGGTCAGCGGTCGCGCAGGCCATCAACGAGCGTGTACGGGAACTCGGCTGGCGACAGCGCGAACTGGCGGAGCGGTCCCAGGTCTCACAAGCGATCGTGCGAGAAATCCAGCACAACACCGTCGAGCGCAGGCGGAGCGCGCGAACCCTGGAGGCCCTCTCGACCACGCTGGGCTGGCATCCGCAGCACCTCGCCGCGGTCCTGCAAGGAACCGAGCCCCCAAGCCCCGACGAGCCCGACGACAGCGGCGGGCGCCTGTGGTCCCGTTTGGACGCTCTGGAGCAACGCCTGACGGAGATCACCGAGCGCTTGGACGAGATGCGGACCGATCTGTCCACGGTGGTCCAGCACGTCCGCGAGAAGCGCTAGCCGAATGGTTCTGATCTGTTCGTTCTGCATGCCTTTGATTCAAGGCCGAATCCGGCCGGAATCCCATGCACATCCGATGCAGAACCAATGCAAGACCAGTGCACATCCGCGGCACTTCCGCATTCTGGGGGCCGAATGCACCCCGTGAGCGGCTGGACGGGCAGGACGGCCTGCGCGCTGCAATCAGCGCTCCGCATGAGCAACGAAGCGTTCGCCGCGCACCTGGGCATCGCACCGCGCACGGTCGGCGGCTGGCACCAGAAGCCCACCGTCCGCCCGAAGTCGGAAATGCAGCAGCTCCTCGACGCAGCCCTCGACCGCGCGTCCGACGACGCCCGTAGCCGCTTCGCCCAGCTCACCGGCAGCGCACCCGCCACCGAGGCCACCGACGCCGAACTCCGCCTCCTCGACGACCCGGACATCACCGCCGCCCTCGACTGGCTCGACCAGCACACCGGCTGGGAACCGGGCGGAAGCCGCCACGCAGTCGCGGACCGCCTAGCCCGGCTAGACCTCCGCGAACTCCAGGACCGCCGCGCCCGCCGCACGCGCGTGAGTCAGCGCGACCTGGCCGACGCGCTTGCGGCCTACTACGGCGCCAGCACCACCGACCACGGCCGCTACACCGCGCGCGTAGGGGACCAGGCCGTCCAGACGAGCGTCCTCACGCACCCGGACTGGCTCGACCTCGACTGTCCCCTCATCCCGCAGCACGACCGCCTCACCGTCGTCAGCGCCTCCCCGGACGCCGACCTCGTCCTGGACGTAGAGGCCAGCGACCCAGCCGTTGAACGCCTCGCCGCTGCTCTGGCGATGCGAACCCGGATGATCAACAATCCGCTCTACCAGCTCCACTCGATCGACATCGCCAAAGGCAAGATCGGCGGAAGCGCGAGCGTCGCCCACTTCGTCCAATACGCCCTCACGATGGACCTCCTCGAAGGCGAACTCACGGACGCACTCGCGACCGGCCTCCACGCCGTCCCCGGCAACCTCCCCTCCGCGACCGCTACCTACCGGACCTGGCCTCCGTTGTCGACGTCAGCACCCGCCTGTGCGCGGGCGGCGCGCTGGCGCTGACCGCCATCGCCCGCCCAGCCGACCCGTTCCGCGGCGAGCCCGACTACCTCCTCCTGGTCCAGGAACGCTCCGGCCACGTCCTCAACGCGAACCGCAGGCTCGCCGTCATCCCCAAGGGCTTCCACCAACCGCTGGCCGACGTCCGCGCCGACGCCCAGATCGGCGCCACCCTCCGCCGCGAGATGGAGGAGGAACTGTTCGGCCGCGACGACGTCGACTCCACGGTGACCAGCCAGCGCAGCGCCGACCCGCTCCACCCCAGCCGCCTGTCCGAGCCGATGCGCTGGCTCACCGAGGTCCCCGGCCGCCTCCGCATGGAGTGCACCGGCTTCGGCCTGAACCTGGTCAGCGGCAACTACGAATTCGCAAGCCTGATCGTCATCGAGGACGAAACCTTCTGGGACCGCTTCGGCGGCATGATCGAAGCGAACTGGGAATCGAGCAGCCTACGCCGCTACTCGACCGCCGACACCGACCTCCTGACCGAGCTGATCACCGATGTAGCGTGGAGCAACGAAGGTCTGTTCGCCATGACCCAAGGGCTCCACCGCCTGACGGAGATCGGCGGCCCGCGCGTCAAGATCCCTCCGATCGAATGGGAGATCCGCAAGTGACGAACGGCTGGTCCGCTGGCAACGCGACCGAAGACACCACCGAGACGAGAGGCTGGCTGGTCGGCCACTTCATCGACCCGGCCCAGGGCGTCCGGTCCACCGGCGACGTCGAGGTGAAATGGGCGCATCACCCCGTCGGCGACAAGCGTCCCGAGTGGACCTCAGACGACCAGCGCACGACCCTGGTCCTCCTGGTGGAAGGCAACTTCCGCGTCGACCTAACCGACGGCGGCTCGACGCTCGCGCGCCAAGGCGACTACATCATGTGGGGTCCGGGGATCGATCACTCCTGGGAGGCTCTGGCGGACTCCGTGGTCATCACCGTCCGCTGGCCGTCGTCCACCTGATCGACGGCAGGTCGACCCGCTTCCCACCGATCTCCCCGAGTCTGCGCAGCCCGAGCAGGAACGCAAACAGCCCTTCGTTGCTCCACGACTCGTCCCGCATCAGCTCGGCGACGAACTCCCGATCGAGCGTGGAGTACACCCGAAGCCCAGTCGCCTCCCAGTTCGCCTCGACGGCCCCGCCGAACCGCGCCCAGAACTCCTCGTCCTCGACGACCGTCAAGCACGCGAACTCGTAGTTCCCGCTGACCAGGTTCAGCCCGAACCCGGTGCACTCCATCCGCATCCGCTGCCCGTCGAGCAGCCACCGCATCGGCTCGGACAGCCGACTCGGGTGCATCGGCACCGCAGCCCGCTGCTGATCCCGCGTCGAGTCGACGTCCCCGCGCCCGAACAGCTCCTCCTCCAGCTCACGCAGCAGCGTCGCGCTGATCCGGGCATCGGCCCGGTAGTCCGTCAACGGCCCGTGGAACCCCTTCGGGACCACCGCCAGCCGCCCGCTCCCGTTCACGACGTGCGGCGACCGCTGCTGAACGAGCACGGCGAAGTCCGCAGGCCCGCGGAATGGGTCGGCAGGCCGTGCCACCGCGAACAGCGACAGCACGCCGCCCGCGGTCAACCGCTCCCCCACGTCGGTCACCGCGGCCCAGTCCGGCAGGTAGCGAGAGCGCAGCGGCAGCGCGTCCGCCCGCACCGGCCGTCCCGCGGCGATGGCGTCGACCAGCTCGGACTCCAGGAGGTCGACGGTCAGCGCGTACTCCAGGAACGACCCCATCCCGACCTCACCGCGGATCACTCCGTCGACCAGGTCGAGGCTGAGCAGCCGGTACAACGGCTGATCCGTCAGCCGAACCGACCCGATCTCCGACTCCGCGACCCGCCGAAGCGCATGGTCCAGCCCGCGCCCACGCAGCTCGACACCCTGCCGCGGCGCGTTCACCAGCCGCACCTGATCATGCTCAGCATCGAGGGGAAGGCTCACTCCAACCCAGTCGTTGCGCACAGCGACGCTGGTCGGCACCTCCACGTCCCCTACGAACGCACCAAACGGCCGGTACCCACCATCCGCCAGGCCGTAGAACTTGCCCAGCTCCTCAGCGATCCGCGATCGCCCAACCCTTGAACGCGCCCCCACCTCGACGGACAATCGAGCACGGGAGCCGTCCCGCAGCCACTCCGCGACCCGCCGCCGTGACGTCCCCGGCGCAAGCCCTCCGTGCTGGTCCACCCACTCCACCGCGGAGCTGGCCACGCCGTTGTTCACGGCCAGGACTCCCAGTAGGCCGTTCGCCCGCCACCCGTCCATCTCCTCCGCGACAGCGGCAAGCTCAGCCTCCCGCCACTGCCGCTCCCGCACCCGCTTGGCCGCCCTGAACTCCAGGTCAGCCCGCACCAACAGCCCACCCGCCCCCAACACCGCGTCCACGCTGCGCCAGAACTCCTCGTCAGCCTGGCCCCGCCCGTTCTCCAGATGAGCAAGCCGCGTGCGATCCACAAAGACCTTCTCCGCAACGCTGGCCTGCGACATCCCCGCAGCCTTCCGGCAAGCAGCCAGCCGCCGCCCCAACTCCCGCCGCAGCTCCACCACCGCGGCCGACTCCCGCGCCATCGCCTCACCTCGCAGCCCAGCCTCACCCCATGTTGTCAGACCGCCACGGAGAGGTGACAGAACCGCCGCACACCCCCGCTCACATAACCGGTCACGCCCCTAACTGGTCCCACACCCCGGGGACCACGTCCCCGGCCGACCAGCAACTTCGGGGCACCCAATGAACACCAACCCACCCACCGCTTACACGTCACGCAGGCCACCGGTCACCTGGCTTACCTGCACCGACAACCGCGACCACGCCACCAAGACCATGATCGGCACCACCGGCATCTACGAAGCCGCCTGCGGCGCCAAAGTCCTCCCCGCCGCCTCCCAAGACCCACCCAACCCACCCTGCCTCGCCTGCCAGCGCTACATCACCGCCTGGCGCCACGAACGCGCCCTCACCCAACGCTTCCCCCACCGCACCCGCCACACCAAGCCCACCCTCCTCCACCGCCTGTTCCGCAGGTGCCCCCGATGACCCTCACCGTCCCCTACATCACCGCCTGGACCGGCGAACGCACCCTCCCCGCCCAAGTCATCCTCACCCCCAACGGCCAAGGCATCCGCTACGCCGACGAAACCCTCACCGACCGCGACCACAACGGCATCCTCTGGACCCGAGCCGAATCCCGCCCCGGCCTAGGCAAACCCAAATTCGGCGAAATCCACTCGCTTCGCCAGCGTCGAGTGATGCGGCATCTCCTCTGCCAAGTCTGCGCAGGCTTGCCCGATCGCAACAACTCGGGCGTGCTGTGGCTCATGCCGGATTATCGAGGAGACTGGCCCGCTTGGCCAAACGGCATGGCCACAGACGACGCCCCTGTATGCCTACCATGTGCGCACACCTCAGTGCGGCAATGCCCGCGATTGCGCAGGGACCACGTACTCGTACGGAGCAAGTCTCACCCAATCGTCGGCGTCCGCGGGATTAAATACTACGTGTCAGGAATGAACCTGACCAATACTCAAGAAGTCACAGTGGCGCAGCAACAAGCGGCCCAGAATTGGACCGTCGCCCATCAACTTGTCCGCGAACTACTTCAGTGTCGCGTCATTGGAACAATAGATGATATCCCCCAACCCTGAAGACCCAAGCTATGTAAACTGCAGCGTAGGCGTTCTCGATCCACGAGTCGCCCGCGCGTTGCTTTGTCGCGAGATCCAGATAATGTGCAAGGCTAGAACCCACTCAGAGATAGCCAGGCGTTTAGGAGTGTCCAGACCATCCTTCACTCAGATCGCTAGCGGAAAAAATCTGCCCAACCAGCCCACCTTGGAGGTATTGACGACACATCTCGGTTATCGGCATCGCCTTCCGTATCTCGCAAAGCTGCTCGGTGACGCTCGTAAGCGAGCGACAGGGCCACGGCTCGACGGAATCGCCCGGCACGGCGAACTCGCAATTGGCCTCTATCAGACGGCGACCAAAATTGTCGCTTTCGATACCTATCTTGTCAACCCGGCATTGCGGGCGCGCGCGTACAGCTCTGCATTACACGCCTTTCCCGTTCGAATATGCCAGACTAGCGAGGTTACATGGTATGTCGATGAGTCCGTCCTCTTGCGAACCATCGGAAACGCAACGGTCATGCGTGATCAGTACACGCACCTTGCCGCCGCCCTCGATAATCATCGCGTAACTGTCCAAATTGTATCGTCGGAGCATTTGCCGCCCGGCCTCACAGGTGCATTCACTCTGTTTGAGCTTGACAACCACTCGATAGTCTACGAAGAAACCAACAGCATCGCTATCTACCATGATGCGCCGGAAATCATCGAGAGTTACAGGGCGCATGTCTCAGCAGTAGATTCACGGGCACTCGAAAAGCTCAAATCACGCGCGTTTATCGATGCGCTCATCGCGGGCGCCTCAAACTGAGATCCGTTCAGACAGCCATCGTGCCGGAATCCCTAACGCAGCGCATCTTCAATAAAGCACATGTCCTCTCGGGGTATCCGTTCAAGCCACATGAGCGCAAACAGCAACTTTCCCGCACCTTTTAGAGTAAGGTCTTCGAGAGAGAGGTTCGGTACAGAGAGTCCGTGGTTCTTCGTCTTACGGGCTGGTGCGGCAACTAATTCACGCTTCCCATATCCAAGGTCCGCCACTTGGGACCGAACGCCAAAGGCAGTCCAGGTGCTTGCCGAATCATCCATTCGAATACCGGCAAAAATTTCCTTAGCCTTGCCAGTCCCGACGGCTGCGAGCACTACATACTGGGACCATGTCAGTTCTCCCGCAACTTTCGCTAGCCAATGAGCTAGATGAGCGTCTACTGATGCCTCAAATGCGATATTTGCCATCAAATACCCCAGGAACCGAACTTTGCGTTCCTCGTGCTCCTGTTGCACCTGAACGAGGATACCATCTAGTACCTCATCAGCATCACTTGAATGATGAGTGCGGTCGAAGAAGCCATCGTCACGAACCTCATCTCCCACAGATATCCGCTCCTCATAGGCCGCGACGGCGTATTGAAACGCAGCACCAATCCTGACGCTTTGTCGCTTGCCTAGCGTTCTGTGAGCGTACTCTTTGATGGCTGCGGCTATCGAAGGTCCAGCTCCAGCGCCAAGAATTGCACCTCCTGGCCCGGCCGCAAGCATCCCCAGCCCGGCTCCGGCGATAGAACCGGTGATATCTGCTCCAGAAGCCCACAACCTGGTTACCGGGTCGTTTTTTGACGGTTCCCACGCCTTCCCGCTCACGCCTGCGACCCTTCCGACCAATCCGGTTCGACCATTGAACGCCCCGTCAGCGACGTCAGTATACCTCGCCTACGTCCACTTCGAGCTCGTCTATTTGCCGACCGATGACCTTGTCAAACAGGCGATCGACTTCTGAATCCTCGAAGACGTTGGGCACGATCGTACCGATCGACATTAGGAACGATCGCTTCTCGTCAGTCGACATTCGGTCATAGTTCGGAATATAGCTAGAGTACGTACTAGAGGATCGTCCTCGCCGGATTTCCCAGTACGTCTTCATGAAGCTTTTCGACCGGAAGGATGACGGCATGTTGAAACGCTTCGCGAACCGATCGAGAGACATGTCTAGCGATTTGATCAATTCTAGGTCATTCATCTGACGAAAGTAGTGCAGCCATCCACGCGCTTGCCCTTTATAGATGCACCCCGTGATTGCGAGGTTAACCCGCCACTGGCACCGCGCCAGTTCATGTGAGTGGAAGTCACTGTCTCGCCTTTTCTTGTATCGGGTAAAGGCGCGAGCAAGTGACGACTCTATGCGGTGTACACTTTCAGCACGAACGGTCACCTTGTCGTCCTTGAACCAGTACCCTAGATACTGGAATCCCGCTCTTATAAGTCCGTGTGAGGACTTTCCTTTTCCAGTTGGACCGATATCGTGCGCTTCGAGTTCTACGTTCGAAAATGCCGCCTTAGCTTCGTCTAAGAGGGCCTTCGCGTCTTCGCGTCTACAGAGAATGAGAACATCGTCAACGTACCGAACGTATTCACATGGGCGAACCGACTCGACCTTTCTGTCTACTGATTGCACGACCAATTCAGCGAGCAGGTTGGATATGGCCAACCCTTGCGGCACGCCACGTTTAGCGGGTGAACGTCTCGGTGCGCGGTCCGGGACCGTGGGCGTCCTGATGGCGCAAAGGAACAGGCGCAGTATTGAGGTGCGCCGAATCTTCTTCCGCAGGTTTTCTACGACCTGCGTGTGCGAGATCGACGGATAGAAGTCCTTAATGTCCAGTTTGATGAAGGTGTCATACTCTCCGGTCTTCAGCGCCTTGTAGACCTTATCGATTTTAACTTGCGGTATGCTATTTCGGACATCCGGGAACAGATTGGACAAGAACTCAGCCATTGCCCGGAGAGCGATGCGATCACGAACGGTGGGAACGGAGATCACGCGTGGCGGCTTACCAGCGCCTTTGGACTGAAGAAACTCCCGGTATTGAGTAAACTGTAAATCACCGGATGCCAGTTTCCTATTGAGATCTGCGACCACCTCTCCGAGGTTATTTCTTACTGCATTTGTAGTAACTCCGTCGCGGCCTCGAGCGTGGCTCTTGGAAGCCCTCTCGGCGAAAATCAGAGCCAAATTTCGGCGAGATATAGTGCGATCGAAGATGTACGCCGCATTCTTAGACGCCATCGATAAACCAACCAATGAACGGCACAACAAGGAGTATCGGTATCGTCAGCGCTATCCACGGAAGACAGTCAAAGACTGCACTTGCGCCTATTGCAAGATTCCTTCTCCACTTGCGTACCTTTTCGTTCCCTGGGTGTTGAGGATTCTGTAATAGGACCCAGTAATAGTCCACTGAATGGTGGTTTTCTGAAAGCTCCAGCGCGTTGTCCCACTCGCGGTGGAGTTCCGCAAGGTTTCCTCGAGCAGTATCAGGCCCGTTTAAGAATAGGAACCTCTCGGCGTGGAGAGAAATCTGCTGGATCTTTTTGTAGCTCGCCTCCATTGATCGTGCTCTAGCGCCGTAGTTCGCATTCGCGACAACCAACGATATTACTAAGGACAATATAGAAAGCGACACGAGCAAAGTCTCGCCACCCGCGCCATACATGTCGGCATTCACAAGTATGCCAACTGATGCAATCGCTGTCGAGGTGGCTAAGGCGATTAGAGATGCATTCCAGGATACATTACGGCGCGTTAGGCGCTTGAATGCTTGCAGCCGCGAGAGGTACGTTGTAAACGCGCGCGACTCGAGTTTGGAAACCAACGTTTCCAAACTCGAGTCATTAGGCTGGTCAACCACAGGCCTTCACGACCAAACTTTCAACATCAGACATCACCCATGTAGGTTCAGTTGAACCCGGTATGAGCCTCGCCGAAGCGAACGGGTAAACCCGCCATGAATCACTACTGCCCAGAGAATTCCTGAGCGGGTGGTTGACCAGCGCGCCAAGCATACACGCTCCTGCGTCTATCGAGTAGGCAGGATGTAAGTCGTTGTTCGGCACCGGGTGTTACATCGTCACGCCAGATGACTCCACTTCGTGAGGTGGCGGGTGGAGGCGCACGGCTCGCGCGCTGTTGGACGGTTGCGCTCGCACACAGCGATACTCCAAGGATTTGATCTTGCTACAGCTCGTGTGCGTCGGATGGCCTTGCAACGACGGTGAGCCAGCGGCGCCACTACCGCCCACCGACACCTGGCTCCGCATCCCACCACCCGCTGGCAGCAGCGCGGCACTCGAACTAGCGACCTCTGGAACAGCCTGGCCCCTCGAGCAGTGCTGTTGCGCCGCGGATCCAGGACGGTTGGGACAGCTCCTCACACCGCCAGCAGAACCTGTCCTTGCTGGTCAACTACAGATTTTGCCGTTCCGACGCGAGTCGAGCCGGCCCCGAGGATCGGGACAGGTGAAGCGTTGTGGTTAGTGTGCAACTCGGTCCTCGGACACACTCGCTAACCACACGGAGAGACGCTGTCACTGAGGCAGCGTCTCTGTCGTTTAGGTAGCCGATCTCCAGCCGCAGGTCACGATAGAGGTTGACCAGGCTTTCCGGCCGCGCGTCCTTCAGCACCGCGCCGATGTCGCCCAGTGCATCGATCATCGCGTAGACCTCCGCAGCGTCGAGGCTCCCCGTCGCTGGCACGTGCCCCACCTCTGCCCGCGCTGCTTCCCGCTCGGCCTGCGCCTGGTTGATCGCCTCCATGAGCGCGGACGGGTCGATGCCCGCTGCGATCGCCGCCTGGTAGCGCTTCAAGCGCGATTCCGCGTCCGCCAACCGCTGTTGCGCGGACTGCTGCCCGCTCGACTGCTGGGCGCCGTCTTGGGACGCCGGAAGCGCTCGGACCGTCTCATCTCGGTTCTCGGGGGCGAACAGCCTGCCGATCCACCGGTTGATGGCGGACACCAGAACGTCCTCCCAGAGGTTGACCGTCTTCGGGTGAGACTCCAGCGCCGCCGAACCGGGTGCGAGGGTGCGAGCGAGACAGCGGTAGTAGGTCGTGTTCCGGACGCGGGCTTCGCCGTCCCTCTCGCTACGGCGGTAGCGGGCACCGGCGCGTAGCCGCCGGGGGCATCGGTGTGGGCATAGGGCTCTCCGGGCATGCGTGTTAGCGGGATGGCCCCCGTCGTGGGCGCAGTGGTCGAGCTGCCGGGCCAGTCGGCCTATGGATCACTTGCCCGGTAGTCCGCGTGTTCCCACGGTGATGGCGTCTGTCAGGTCCGCCCCCTCAGGTCTGCGCCCTTCAGGTCCGCCGCGGAAAGGTCTACGCCGGACAAGTTCGCGTTTAGCAGCTGCGCCCCGACCAGAATTGCAGCAGTTAGGTTTGCTTCAGTCAGGTTCGCCTCCACGAAGTTCGCGTAAGCCAAGATCGCGTCGGACATGTCTGCCCGGGACAAGATCGTGTTGCCCAAGTTCGCACTGTTCAGGTCCGCCCCGCGTAGGTTTGCTTCCACCAGATCCGTCCAGTTCAAGTCCGTCCCGTGCAGCACCGCGGCCTGAAGGTTCGCCTCACGCAGGTTCGCCCTGCTCAAGTCCGCCCCGCGCAGCTTCGCGGCCTGAAGGTTCGCCTCACGCAGGTTCGCCCCGCTCAACTTTGCCTCATGCAGATTTGCCTCCACCAAGTTCGCCTCGGACAGGTTCGCCCCGCGTAGGTCTGCCGCGCGCAGGTCTGCCGATCGTAGGTTTGCTCCGCGGAGGTTGATGACGGTGTTGTAGTCGTGGTCGGGGTTGCGGCGTGCGAGGACGGTGAGCGCGGCCTGGGTGTCGGCCGTTATGTGAGGGGACGACTCGAGGTCGGTGTTGCTGGGGCTGGTGGTGCGGATGAAGGCGGCGAGGACTTCGAGGATGGTGGGTTGGTCGCGAGGGGAGTCGCGGGCGAGGCGTTCGAGGGCATAGATGCCGCCGAGGCGGGCTTGGAGGTGTTGTGGGCCGGTGCGGTCGAGTTGGTCGACAGCTTTGGTGAACCGGTCGGTGTATTGGCCTTGCTCGGTGACAGAAATCTGGTGGCGGGTGGCGGAAAGGGAGATGCCGGTGAATACGGTGGCTCCGGCGACGGCTAGGGCGGTAAGGAGAGCAGCGACGGTCGTCCAGTTCGTCCTACTTCCTTCTCGGGAGCGTGGCCGTGAAGCGGTGCGTAGTCCGGGACGGGCACGGCGTGCTCCGGCTACGGGCACGCGTGCGACGGCGCCAGGGGTGATCCTTCGACGGCTGCGTGTCATGTATCCAAGATCGGATATGGGCCACATGCTTCAACAGGGTCTCGATGCCTCTGTCCAAGCTCGTTTCGGCATTTCTGACGCCCCGCCCGGTCCAGGTCCCGCCGTCGAGAGCCGAGCAGCACCTCGGACTAGCCGGTGATCTAGTGGCTCCCGATCGCCATCCCAACCGGGCCCATCGGGTCCCTCTCGCCAACTAGGGCAGTGATCGACAGCGGTCCGTTCGACCGCGGATCGGGAGTGCGCTAAGCAGCATGCGCCGCCGAGTTCATCAGGGCGACGTTCGCAGGCCGCCGCCGGGTTCGAGGGGCAACCTTCACCGGCACCGCCGGATTCGACGAGGCGACCTTCACCCGCGACGCCGGGTTCGCCGGGGCGTCGCTGTTTGATCGACCGCTCAACGCCGCTGCCGTGCACCGACTTCTCCAACGCCCGTTTCGAGCGCGGTGTACCCGCGGAAGTGGCCCGCTTCGTGTCCGGGCACTCGGAGGGGGACGCGCCAGGCTCCGGGGCTGATCGTCTGGAACCGGTAGAGCTGCGTATTCGACCGTGACGGGTTCGCCCGCGGGGCTGGAACGAGTGCGGTGCGCAGAACGATGCTCAGCATGTGACGAGTCGTCCAATTCAACAGCCCTCGCCGCCTACCGCGGTGCGGCTGGACGGACCGTTCGTAGCAGGCGCGTTGCTTCTGCTGCTGGCAGGTTCGGAGTTGTTCGGTTGGGTGGACTGGGCCGCGGTCGGGCGCTGGGTCTCCGGGTACGAACTGGTGCTGGTCTTGGCCGCTGGAGGTCTGGCCTTCGTGGTGGTCGGCATCGTGCGCGGCCTGACGAGCCACAAGGTGGGGCGGCGGCCGCCATTGAGCTGGTGGGCGATCGCCGCGGGTGTGGCGCTGGTGATCGGGGTGGTGTGGGGCACGACGGGGTGGTTGCTGGCCGAGGCTGGAAGATCGAAGACTGATCCGGCGGCCGCACGGGTGGAAGCCGTGAAGACCGGGTTCGGGATCGGCGCTGGGACCGGCGGAGTGCTGGCGCTGCTGCTGGCGGTACGCCGCCAATGGCACCAGGAGGTGACCGCAGCCGACACCCAGGCCCACCAGGAACAGGTCGCCGAAGACGCGCGCCTGGATGCAGGGGCGCGGCGGGTCACCGAGCTCTACACCAAGGCCGCCGAACAACTCGGCTCCGACAAAGCCCCCGTCCGCCTAGCCGGGCTCTACGCACTGGAACGCCTCGCCCAGGACAACCCCACCCAACGCCAGACCATCGTCAATGTGCTCTGCGCCTACCTACGTATGCCCTACACACAGCCTGGCGACCCGCCCGCCGACAACGCCGAGGAAAAGCTCGCCCACGCCTACCGGGAGCGCACCCAGGAACGCGAGGTCCGCCTAGCAGCTCAGAGCATCCTCGCCCACCACCTGCGTCCGGGCCCCAGCCGTGACAACCCGGTCGAAACGTTCTGGCCTGGCATCGACCTCAACCTGTCCGGCGCCGCCCTCGTCCAGTTCGCCCTCGACCGATGCACGATGCACGACGCTGATTTCCGCAAGGCCACCTTCACCGAAGGCACCTGGTTCGACGAAGCCATCTTCACCGGAAAAGCCTGGTTCCGCCAGGCCATCTTCATCGGCGACGCCAAGTTCCGCAGCGCCACCTTCACCGACGGCGCCTGGTTCCGCCAGGCCACCTTCACCGGCAACGCGAGATTCGAGGGAAGCACCTTCGTCGGTGACGCCAAGTTCGGCGAAGTCACCTTCACCGGCAACGCTGCCTTCACCGACGAAGCTGCCCACACAGACGACGCCAAGTGGGGCGACACCACGTTCAAAGGCAACGCCAACTTTGACCGATCCACCTTCACCAGCGCCGCCACGTTCGGCAAGGACTCCTTGCCAAGCACCCGCTACCTAGACGACAAGACATCATCGCCGTGGACGAACTTCTCCGGGGCGCAGTTCGCCCGAAAGGTGCCCGCGGAGGTGGCGCGGTTCGTGTCGGCACCCTCGGCGGGGGACGCACCGGGCTCTGGAACCCACCCAGTCGAGAACCGGTAAAGCCGCGTGTTCGGCTGTGATCAGTCGTCGTGGACTCGGCGTGCGGTGTAGGTGGTCCAGTCGGCTCTAGCGTTGGGCGTGGCGCAGCGCGGTGGCGGTTGATCCGAAAGCGTTGGCAAGGACTGGTCGTGGTGCTTGAGCTACATCGGCCCCCCGTCCAGCATCGCCTCGAGCACCTGCTCGTCGGGGAGCAGAAACCGCCGCCGCAACACGAACAGCTCCGACGCCGCGCCCGGACGGCCCCACGAACCCACCGCCACCTACCACAAACCACCCCGCGAACACGGGCGAATCGTGCATCCGACGCACGAAAACCGGCGTGCGGCGAAATTTCAGAATGCGGAGCTGTGCGGGACGGACTTGCGCGGGGCGAACCTACGCGGGGCGGACCTGAACAGTGCGAACTTGGGCAACACCCTCTTGGCCCTGGGCAGACATGTCCGACGCAATCTTGGCTTACACGAACTTGGTGAAGGTGAACTGAGTGAGGCAAACCCTAACTGCCGCAACTCTGGTCGAGGCGCAGCTGCGCGATGCGAACTTGTCCGGCGCAGACCGCAGACCTGAGGGGGCGGACCTGACAGACGCCATCACCGTGGGAACACGCGGATTACCGGGCAAGTGATCATGGGACGACGTGGCCTGGCAGCTCGACCACTGCGCCCACGACCGGGGGCTCATCCCAGCAACACCCATTCCAGGAGCCCCCATGCACACACCGATGCCCACCAACCCACCCACTGCTTTACAGGTCACGCAGGCCCCGAAGGGGCAGCGGATCGCCGAGGCGCTCGCGCAGGTCGGCCTGCCGGGCGCGGAGCAGCGCAAGATCTACTCGCTGTCCGGCGGCGAGCAGCAGCGGGTCGCGGTGGCGAGGCTGCTGCTCAAGCCGTGCGACATCGTCCTGGCCGACGAGCCGACGGACGTGGAGGCAGGCCGCTGCTCCCGGGTGGTGAACATCGCAGGCCGCTTCGCCCGCGACGCGGTGTGACGTAACGGTCAGCCGGATTCCTCAGCGAAAGTCCGGGATCCTCTTGGCCACCTGCGCGAACCGGTTCCGCTGCCGTCTGACGTACCAGGTGAGCCCGCCGAGCACGGCGCAGGCGGCAAGGGCGACCCCGGCGGCGGTGGCGGCGGCGACCCGTACCGGTGTCGCTTCGGCGATGATGGCGACGAGCAGCAGGGCGGTGCTCACCACGAGGGCGGCCAGTGGCCAGTGCCACCGGAAGACCTGCGGCTGCTTGGCGGGCTTCGGGGACGGTTCCCCACGGGCGAGGCGGCTCCAGAGGGTGTTTCGGGCCGGTTCGGCGAACCAGCGCGCGGTGCGCAGGAGCCACGAGTCCGGTTGGGTGTCGCGACCCGAGTCCGGTTGGGTATCGCGACACGAGTCCGGTTGGGTATCGCGACCCGCGGTGGCCTTGATCCAGCGGCCAGATTGGGCGCCCAGGCCGCCGGACACCTCGACCAGCCGGTCGGCCACGCCCCGGATCGTGGCCTGGCCCTGGGTGGACTGGTTCAGTTCGTCGCGCATCATCCTGAGAGCGGTGAGGGTGGACGCGCCGTTGAACTCGTCCATCCGCCGGACCCGTGCGTCGACCTGGTCGAGCGTCCAGCCCTCGGCTTGCAGCACCAGCCGCTGGGTCTCCTGGATCCAGGCCAGGTCCGCGTCGAGCAGGGCGCCGAAGTGGGCCACGCAGTGCAGCCGACCCATCAGCCAGTCCCACCGGCGCCAGTCGGCGGCGCCGAACGCGCCGAAGTGGCCGAGCTGCGTGCCGTAGAGGATGCGGTCCTTGAGTCGGTCGGCGATCGAGCCCGCCTCGGTCTTCCTGAGCAGCGGCAACGGGATGTCCGGTCCGAGTCTGACGAACTTGAACGGTGCGCTGCGCTGCTGCGGTGTCCGCGCGGAGGTGCACCGCGAGACGATCTCCACCCACAGCGCGGTCTCGACGACCTCCAGACCCACCGTCTCGATCAGCTCGGCGACGACCCGGCCGAGGGCGTGCCGTACCTTCAGGTCCTCGAACAGCTCGCTCACCCCTCGGCGACCGCCCGCGCGCCCGCGTCGAGGCTCAAGCCGAGCGCGGCCAGCTCGGCGGCCAACGCGTCGCGCACCGCCAGCGTCCTGCGCAGGCAGAGGCTCGTCGCCTCCAGCCTCCGGGGCAGCGCGTCGCGTTCCGCAGGTGCGGCGCTGTCGAGCCGGTTGCGCAGGGAGCGCAGCTGCACGCGCAGGACGCGTTCGGCGGCGCTGGTCCCCCACGGCCAGATCGGCTTGCCCTCGTCGTCGGTGCACAGGGGCCTAGGGGACGTGTCCGCGTCCGGGTTCGCCACCCAGGGCGGGTTCGAGGCGAGGATCTTGACGATGTCCTCCTCCGACAGCACCGCTTTGATGTCGAGGACGGTCGTCTGCTTGTTTCTGCCGACGGTCACCGCCTCCCATACCCCGCCCGCCGCCCGGCCGCGCGAGTACGTCGGCTGCAGCGCCCGGGCCGCCTGCTCCAGCCGGTCCCGCTCGGCGGGCAGCGCGACGCAGCGGTCGAACAGCAGTTGGGTGTCCGACCAGGACGCGTCCGCCTCCAGCAGCAGCCGCTCGAGCTGCTCTACGTCAGACCGGAAGTCCACCTCGCGCGGGAACTGCACGGCGGACAACGCGGCCTTCCACCAACTCGGCGCATCGTCTCCGACCAGCGCCGTCTCCGCGCTGCCGACCCCGGCGGACGGGACGACGTACAGGACGTAGCGGCTCGCCTTCCCCGTCACGGGCCTGCGCGCCACGACGTCGAGTACCGGGCCGAACGGCGCGTTGTCGAGCACGCCGCCGTCGACGAGCCAGGCGGGCCCCGCGGTCTTGGGACGCAGCCGCGGCGGTGCCGCGGCTAGCTCCGGTGTCTCCTGGATTGGGGCGAACGCGGCCGGGAACGACGCGGACGCGCGGGCGGCGCGGGCCAGCAGATCGGTGTCGTTCAGCTCGTTGGTCCGCACTTCGGAGAACTCGCCGCCCTCGTACTTCGTGGTCAGCTCGCTGGTGAACTGGAACAGGAACCGGTGGTCCGGCACTACGAAGGACTGCTTGGCAGCGTCGGTTGCCTCGAACTGCTGCACGCCGAGCCCGGACGCGGTGACGAACAGGGTCACCGGCTCCTGCGCGGCCGATTCGCCCGCCTCGACGACCTCCTCGACCAGGCTCTCGAGCTGCCTGTGGAAGTAGTCCCCGTCCAGCACGGAGCGCGGATTGACCCCGGTGGCGGGCACCAACTGTTTCCGGCTGAGTGAGCCCAGCTCGACCCACTTCTGCCGCAGCCACGGCTCGTTCCCGCCGTCGGGGTCCAGAGTGGAGCCGTTCGCGATCGCGGTGGCCAGCAGGGACCCGTTGAGCCCACCCGCGCTCGTGCCTGCGATCACGTCGACCACGACCCGGCGCGGCTCGTCACCGCTGTGGCACAGGTCCCGCCAGCGCCGCGCCAGCTCCTCGTCGTACGGTTGGGACGGTGACGCGCTGTTCGAACCGGACGCGCGCCGGACCAGGTCCAGTTCGTGGGTCACCCCACCCATCCAGACCGCCAGGCTGACCCCGCCGTTCAGGACCAGCGCGACCCTGACCTCGTGCTCGGTCATCGGTTCCTCCTGACGCGACACCCCTCACCGGGTACATCGCGGGCACCCGTCGCCAACGCTGCGACAGCACGCGAATGTCACCTGGTCGGGTGACGCCTCGTACCGATGACCCGGCTTCAATGAAATGATCTCGGCCGCGCACGTCATGACCTCGTCGCGGCTGGTGGCCACCTCGTCCAAGTCGGCCTCGTGCTCGTCAATCGCGGCCGTCTGAGTGGCCGACTCGATTTCCTGCCACCTCCCCGTGCGTTCCTTGCGGCGAACATCGGCGATGGCGGTGGAGATCTCCTCCTCGCTCACCGACCGACTCGTCAGGTCGAACGCGGCCATCGCGGCTCGGCCCACTCCGCGACCACGCGCTCCAGGCCGGGGTCACCGAGGGAACGGCTGTAGGACGCCGAGTCGAGTTCACTTACCAGCTCAGTCTTGATACTGCCGAGTTCGGCGTCGGCGGCGCGGACGCATTCCGGCCGCGGCGCGTCGTGCCTGACCTGCGGAGGGCGCCGCGGGCTCAGGGTCGACGGGAGGTGGTAGCCGTACATCGCCGCATCCGCGACCGAGGTGATCCCGTAGCGCCGCTTGTTGCCTGCCGGGCCGAAGTCGCGGATGCGGTCGATGGTGTCCTGCTCGATGACGGTCCGGTCGGGCGCCTGCGTGCCCTCGCACTCGGCGATGAGGAGGGCGCGCGCGAGGACCACCTGACCGGATTGCCACGTCGTGGCGCGGTAGGCGTCGAGGGGGAGCTGGACGGCGTCCGGTGCGGTGGCGACCGGCGGGGCGGAGCCGACGAGGTCGGCTCCGCCCCTCGAGCACGCCGTCACCAGGGCGACCGCCAGGACGGCCGCGATGCGGGACGTGCCCATGCGGTCACGCTCCCCAGCTGATCCTGACGGAGGCGTTCTCGCTGTAGGTGTCGGCGAGCCGCCCGCTGCTCTGGCCGTAGAGGTGGTCCGACGGGCCGCTGTAGCGCGAGTTGTAGAACACGTAGCAGATGGTGGTCGTCGACGCGTCGCAGGAGATGTGCGTGGCGTTGTTCTTGACCTGCTGTCCCGCCCCGTCCCGGTGCCCGCGAAGAACCTGTGGACGGTCGGGTCGGCGAGGTTGGACACGGCCACGTTCGTTCCCCACCACGCCGAGTTGAATCCGCTGTAGTAGAGGCACAGCGCGTAAGGCGAGGCGGCACACCGCGCCTCGACCCCGTTGACGTCGCCGACGTGGTCGGCCGAGGCGGGCGCGGCGAGCACGACCGCCGCGGCCAGCGCCGCGGCACCGCCGTCAAGGCGGCGAGTTTCGAGGTGGATCTCATGGTCATGGACCTCTTCTTGGATGTCGCCACGCCACCCCCAGGGCGTGGCGGGGAGGGCCGTCGCCCGTCTCGGACGACAGAGCGGGCATCAACTGCCTCGCTGCACCAAGGTGTAGTGCGGAACCCGTTGTCCGGTTTCGAGGTGCGGACGCCGGACAACAAACGCCGGACAACCGGCCCTCACCGTCGTACTGGTCCGATCCGGCTATTCGTCCTGGTGCCTCAATGGAAGGGGATGGTCACGCTCGCTCGTCGGTCAGGTAGCGCTGCATGGTCGGGCCGAGCCAGGCCACTACCTCGGTTCGGGTGAGGGCGACGACCGGTGGCAGGCGCAGGACGTAACGGGTCAGGGCGAAGCCCAGGGCCTGGGTGGCGACCAGGCCGGCTCGCAGCGCGGTCTCGGTTCGATCTTCGACCAGGGCCGCGACGGCGGGGCCGATTTGGGCTGCGAAGAGTTCGCGCATGCGGTCGGCGGCGGCTGGGTTGGTGACGGCGGCGCGTAGCAGGGCCATGAGGGTGTCGTCGTGTTCCCAGCGGTCGACTAGGTGGGCGGTTAGGCGGGTGCCGACCTCTTCGCGGGGGACTGCTGTCAGGTCCGGTAGGCGGAGGTCGAATTCGCGGCGGCGGCGAACAGCTTTTCCTTGTTGCCGTAGTAGCGCATGACCATTGAGGGGTCGATGTTCGCGTCGGCGGCGATCGAGCGGATCGTGGCGCGCTCGTAGCCGTCCGTTGCGAAGCGTTCTCGGGCGGCGGTGAGGATCGCTGCCTTCGTCGCGTCGGAGCGGCGCGGTTTGTCCGTCTCGGTCATGTCAACGACTGTAGGCCAACGGGTGTTGACATGTCGAGTGGCGGCCGCTTAGGGTTGCCAACAGGCGTTGGCAAACGAGCGTTGACCTGAGGGAGGCGGACATGTTCGAGGTGATCGTGGTGGGGGCGGGTCCCACTGGACTGCTGTTGGCGGGCGACCTGGCTGAGGCCGGTGTCGCGGTGACCGTGTTGGAGAAGCGGGACGGGAAGGTGTCGAACCTGTCGCGGGCGTTCGCGGTGCACGCCCGGACGCTGGAGTTGCTCGACGCCCGTGGGCTGGTCGAGGAGGTGGACGGCACGGGGGTCGGGCACGTGACCGACATCCGGCTGTTTGATCGGGTGCACGTGGATCTCGGCGCCCTGCCGAGCCGGTTTCCGTACATGCTGGTCACGCCGCAGTACAACGTTGAGCGGGCGTTGCTGGCGCGGGCGGTCAAAGCCGGGGTGGAGATCGTGTACGACGCGGCCGTGACGGCGGTGCGGCAGGACGCCGGCGGCGCCGAGGTGGACACGACCGGGGGACGTACCGCGCGGACTACGTGGTCGGTACGGACGGGTTCCACAGCGCGGTGCGGCAGGCGCTCGGGCAGCCGTTCCCCGGCAAGTCGGTGCTGAAGTCGATCATGCTGGCGGACGTCCGGCTGCGCGAGACGCCGCCGGACACCCTGACCGTCAACGGTTCGGGCTCGGAGTTCACCTTCATCGCGCCGTTCGGCGACGGCTGGTGGCGGGTCTTCGCGTGGGACCGGCGCGGGGATGTCACCGACGACACCCCGTTGGAACTGGACGAGGTCCGCGCGATCACCAAGCGGGCCCTGGGTACCGACTTCGGCATGTACGAGGCCCGCTGGCTGTCGCGGTTCCACAGCGACGAGCGGCAGGCGCCGCACTACCGCGTGGGGCGCGTGTTCCTGGCGGGCGACGCCGCGCACGTCCACTCCCCGCGGGCGGCATGGGCATGAACACGGGCCTGCAGGACGCGGCCAACCTGGGCTGGAAGCTGGCCGCGGTCCTGCGCGGGGCCCCGGACGCGCTGCTCGACACCTACCAGGCGGAACGCCACCCGATCGGCGAGGAGGTCCTGCGGATCAGCGGGACGATGATCCGGATGGCGATGGTCCGCTCCCGCTTCGCGCGGGTCCTCCGCGGCTTGGTCGGCGGCACCGCCCTGCGCGTCCCGGCGATCCACCGCAGGCTCACGGGCCGCCTGTCCGCGCTGGGTTTCCGGTACGCCGCCCCCGACGGTGAACACCGGCTGACCGGCACCCGGATGCCCGACGTGGACCTCGCCGACGGCTCCCGCCTGTACGAGGCCCTGCGCGGCGGGCGTTTCGTGCTCGTGGGCACCGGCGACGTCACCGGCTGGGACGACCGCGTCCGGGTCGCGGCCCCCGCCGACCCGCGCACCGACACCCTCCTCGTCCGCCCCGACGGCTATGTCGGGAAGGTCTTCCCCGGCACTCCCGACCCGGGCACCCTGCGCGACGCGCTCGCTGCGCTGGTGGGCAAGCCCGGCCTGTAAGCGGTTCCGTCAGGGCCGCTGGAGGCGGAAGCGTTGGTTGGGGGCGTTGGTGGTCTGCCACTGGGAGACGCGGGCGCCGTCGGCGGTGGAGGCGCCCCAGACGTCCATGGCCAGGCCGGTGTGGCGGTTGACCAGGCTCACGTCGCCGGTGGGGTGGGCGATCAGCCGCCACTGCTGGGTCGGGGCGTTGGTGTCGGGGCGTTGGGTGATGTCGGCGCCGCCCGCGGTTCCCTCGACCTGGAGGACTAGGCCGCTGTGGCGGGCTCTGACCCGGTAGTGGCCGTCGCCGGAGGCGATGAAGTCGAACTGCTGGTTGAGGCCCCCGTGCACCGACCACTGGATCAGGGCGTGCCCGGTGCCGCGGAGGCGCCGCTGACGTCGACGGCCTTGCCGCTGTGCGCGGCCACCAGGCGGTAGGCGACGCCCGGCTCGGGGGCCGTGGCGGGTGGGGTGCTGGTGAACTGGGTGAAGAACCGCCAGATCTCCGGCTTGACCCAGCTGCGGGCGCCGCTCTCGCAGCCCGCGCAGCCGTCCACCGGCCCCTGCTGGTGGCCGCCGTCGAAGGCGGCCCAGACCACCGGGTACCCGGCTCGGCAGCCGGAGTAGGCGGTGGTGATGTGGGTCAGGCTGCCTTGCGGGGGCTCGGGCGGGTTCTGCGGCGTGCAGCCGTTGTTGGCGACGAACCGGTCCCGCATGGCGCGGGCGTTCTGCATGCTGTCCGACACGCCCTGCATCCCGAGGTAGGCGACGGGCTGGGTGCCGCCCGCGCAGCCGCTGACCGGTCCGGGAACGCCGATGGTCGCCACCGCGCGGATCACCGCGGGCGTGCGCAGGCCAGCGCGTAGCTCATCGCCCCGCCGTAGCTGAAACCGGTGGAGAAGACCTGGGAGGTGTCGTAGCAGAGGGCGTTGCCGATCAGCGTGATCATGCTGTCGAAGAAGGTGACGTCCTCGCCGTTGGTGTTGGCCCAGGCGTTGGCGATGCCCTGGGGTGCGACGAAGATCGTGCTGTTGTTCGACTGGGAGAGCATTCCGTAGTAGGCCCAGGCGTACCCGTCGGCCCCGCCGGACGCGACGTCGTTGGCGGTTCCACCCCACCAGTGGTAGCCGAACGCGAGGCGGTACTGCCGGTTCGGGTCGTACCCGTCGGGCAGGCGCAGCAGGAAGCTGCGGCTCTTGCCGCCGCTCTGGATCGTGTGGTTGCCGCTTTGCAGCCCCGGGGCTTTGCCGCACCCGGCGGACGCCGCTGCGATAGCGGGCTCGGTGGGGGCCGCGCTGCTCTGCGCCGTGCCCGCCGCGGCGAGGACGAGCGCCAGGACGGACGACAAGAAGGATCTACGCATCACAACTTCCCAATCCTGTTCGCTGTGGATACCAGGGTGGCCGCTGCGGAAAGTCGAGGCACAGCCCGGATCTGGCGTCGGCGGGTCGGCCGGCTTGCCCTCGATCCGGTTCGCTCTCCCGTGAAGGTAGCGACCGAGCACACCGGAAGCAACGGCACGCCGGTCGAGTCCGGGGCGCGAGACCCGCGGCACGGGCACCACTGATGTGAGCGCTCACCTGAATCATGTGCCGCCACCAGCGCAGTTCGTCAGCACCCGAAGCGGTGTCAACGCCCATCAGCGGGGCCCACTGGTCCGTTCGAGTGGAATTCGCACACGATCTCCCATCGCTGACATGTGAGCGCGAACATGGATGTTGTCTTTCGATGGCGTTGGGGGTGACACTCCTCCAAGCCGCGCGGGTCGAGGTCCCGTCCGCCCACAGAAAGTGCCAGGCGATGAAGCCGAACACCGTGAGCCACACCGGCACGCCCTCACGTCCCACTGTCCACTTCGGGCGGAGACCGCGTCCGTCGCACGTCCGGCGGAGACGCGCCGGGGTGATGGCGGTGGTGGCGGGCCTCGTGGCGGGCGCGTTGTTGGCGGTGCCCGCGCCGTCGGCGTCGGGGGCGGTGGTCGACCCCGCCGCCTGGTACGTGCTGGTGAACCGGGGTAGCGGCAAGGCGTTGGACGTGTCGGGGTCGTCGACCGCCGACGGCGGTGATGTCGTCCAGTGGTCTCGCCATGGCGGTCTGAACCAGCAGTGGCAGTTCGTGGACGCCGGTGGCGGGTTCTACCGGGTGCGCTCGCGCCACTCCGGGAAGGTGCTGGATGTCGCGGGCGCGTCCACGGCTAACGGCGCCGATGTGGTGCAATGGTCCGACCACGGTGGGCTGAACCAGCAGTGGCGGTTGGCCGACTCGCCGGACGGGCACGTGCGGTTGATCAACCGCAACAGCGGCAAGGCGATGGAGGTCCAGGGCGCCGCCACCGCGGACGGCGCCGATGTGGTGCAGTACGACGACTGGGGTGGCGCCAACCAGCAGTGGCAGCTCGTCCCCGTCGGGGCGCAGTACAGCAACCCCGTGCTGTGGCAGGACTTCGCCGACATCGAGATCATCAGAGTGGGTGCCACCTACTACTACACGGCATCGACGATGCACTACTCCCCGGCGCGCCGATCCTGCGGTCCTACGACCTGGTCAACTGGGAGTTCGCCGGGCACGCCGTCCCGTCGCTGGATTTCGGCGCCAAGTACAGCCTCAGCGGCGGCCAGGCCTACGTGGACGGCATCTGGGCCTCCAGCCTGACCCACCGGCGCAGCAACGGGACCTTCTACTGGGCGGGCTGCGTCGACTTCGCCAACACCCACATCTACACCGCGTCGTCCGTCGAAGGACCCTGGAACCGGCACACCACCATCAACAACTGCTACTACGACGCGGGCCTGCTCGTCGACGACGACGACACCATGTACGTCGCCTACGGCAACGGCGCCATCAGCGTCGCCCAGCTCTCCGCCGACGGGCGGACGCAGGTGCGCGCCCAGCAGGTGTTCTCCACACCGTCGAGCATCGGCACCCTCGAAGGCGCCCGCTTCTACAAGCGCAATGGCAACTACTACATCTTCCTGACCCGCCCGGCCAACGGCCAGTACATCCTCAAATCCACGAACGGGCCGTTCGGACCGTACGAGCTCCGGCAGGTCCTGCTGGACCTGCCCGGCCCGATCCCGGGCGGGGGCGTGCCCCACCAGGAAGCCTCGTCGACACCCCCGGCGGGGACTGGCACTACATGGGCTTCGTCGACGCGTACCCGGGCGGACGCGTCCCCGTGCTCGCCCCGATCACGTGGACCGCCGACGGCTGGCCGGTCCTGCAGACGGTCAACGGCCGCTGGGGCGCCACCTACCCGTACCCGGTGACCCCCAGGCCCGTCCAGCCGATGATCGGCCCGGACGCCTTCACCGGCGCGACCCTGGCGCCGCGGTGGGAGTGGAACCACAACCCCGACACCACGCGCTGGTCGACCGGCGACGGGTTGCGCCTGCACACCGCGACCGTCACGAACGACCTGTACCGGGCCCGCAACACGCTGACCCACCGCGTCCAGGGCCCCACGTCGACCGCCACCATCGAACTGGACTACAGCACGATGCGCGACGGCGATCGCGCGGGACTGGCGATGCTCCGCAACTCCTCGGCGTGGATCGGCGTGCGACGCGACAACGGCGCCACCCGGGTGGTGATGACCGACAGCCTCACCATGGACAGCAACTGGAACACCACCGGCACGGGCGTCGAACGGGCAGGCGCGCCCATCGCGGGCGGCAGGGTGTGGTTGCGGGTCAACGCCGACATCCGCCCCGGCCCCGCATCGCGGGCGACCTTCTCCTACAGCACCGACGGACTCTCTTCACGCCGCTCGGCCCCGCGTTCACGCTCAACAACCAGTGGCAGTTCTTCATGGGCTACCGCTACGCCATCTTCAACCACGCGACCCAGTCGTTGGGCGGTTCCGTCACCGTCGACCGCTTCGACCTGACAACCCCGTGAACGAGAGGGAGACCGATGCCCGAGCGAACTCGCCGATGGATCGCCCTCACCACGACGGCGCTGGCCGTGGTCGGCGGGCTGCCTGCCGCGACCGCCGCGGGTCCGCGCCCGCCGACGTGGCGCTCACCCCGCCGCTGGGGTGGAACAGCTGGAACAGCTTCGGCTGCGGAATCACCGAGGCGGCCGTCCGGCAGGCGGCCGACGCCATGGTGTCCTCCGGGATGCGCGACGCGGGCTACCAGTACGTCGTCGTGGACGACTGTTGGTTCGACCCGCAGCGGGACAGCTCCGGCAACCTCCGCGCGCACCCGACCAAGTTCCCCAGCGGGATGAAGGCGCTCGGCGACTACATCCACAGCCGCGGCTTGAAGTTCGGCATCTACCAGGCGCCCAACGAGCGCACCTGCGCCCAGGGCGTCGGCACGCACCCGGGCTCCACCGGCAGCCTGGGCCACGAGGCCCAGGACGCGGCCGCGTTCGCGTCCTGGGGCGTGGACTACCTCAAGTACGACTGGTGCTCGTCGTGGGGCACGCGCGACGAGCAGGTCGCCCGGTTCACCGTCATGCGCGACGCCCTGCGCGCCACCGGGCGCCCGATCGTCTACAGCATCAACCCCAACAGCTTCCACACCCCGACCGGTGACGACTACGACTGGGGCGAGGTGGCCCACCTCTGGCGCACCACCGAGGACCTGCTCGACATCTGGCAGAACGGCAACGCCAACAGCTACCCGATGGGGGTCGGCAACGTCCTCGACGTGACCGCGCCCCTCGCCGCGCAGACCGGACCGGGCCACTGGAACGACCCCGACATGCTCGTCGTCGGCAGGCCGGGCCTCACCCCGACCGAGTCCCGCGCCCACTTCGCCCTGTGGGCGCTGATGGCGGCGCCGCTCATGGCGGGCAACGACATCCGCACCATGTCGGCGGAGACCAGCGCGGTGCTGCGCAACCGCCACCTGCTGGCGGTCAACCAGGACCCGCTGGGCGCGGGTGGACGCCGGGTGCGCGACGACGGCGCCACCGAGGTCTTCGCCAAGCCGCTGGCGGACGGGTCGGTCGCCGTGGGCCTGCTCAACCGCGGCGGCGGACCCACCGCGGTCACCACCACGGCGGACCAGATCGGGCTCACCGGCACGGCGTTCACGCTGACCGACCTGTGGACCGGCGCCACGTCGACCACCAGCGGGCAGATCAGCGCGACCGTCCCCGCCCACGGCATCGCCGTGTACCGGGTGGTCGGCGGCAGCCCGGTCCCGTCGACGACGAGCAGGCTCCGCGGCGCCGCCTCCGGCCGCTGCGCCGACGTCGAGGCGGCCGCCACCACCGCGGGCGCGCCGGTCGGGCTGTGGGACTGCCACACCGCCGCGAACCAGGCGTGGACCACCTGGCCGAACGGCGAGATCCGCGTCTACGGCGACAAGTGCCTCGACGCCGAGGGCCGGGGCACCGCCAACGGCACGCGCGTGATCATCTGGTCGTGCAACGGCCAGGACAACCAGAAGTGGATGCTCCACCCCGACCAGACCGTCCGCAACGTCCGCGCGGGCCTGTGCCTGGACGCCAGCGGCGCCGCCACCGCCAATGGCACGCGGCTGATCCTGTGGACCTGCCACGGCCAGCCCAACCAGAGGTGGACCCGGGCCTGAGCCCCGCTGCCCCTGCCGTCCGCGGCAGGGGCAGCGAGGTCAGGACCGCTGGGCGCGGCGGGTCCCGGCGCGGTCTAGCCGACGCGGACGAGTTGCCACTGCTGGTTCGCGCCGCCCCAGTCGTCGTACTGGACGACGTCGGCGCCGTCGGCGGTGCCCGCGGCCTGGACCTCGAGCGCCTTGCCGCTGTTGCGGTTGATCAGCCGCAGGTAGCCGTCCGGGGAGCTCGCGACGCGCCACTGCTGGTTCGCGCCGCCGTGGTCGGTCCATTGCACGACGTCGGCGCCGTTGGCCGTGGAGCCGCCGGAGACGTCGAGGACCTTGCCGGAGAGCTGCGAGCGCACCCGGTAGTAGCCGCCGCCCGCGTCCACGAACTGCCACTGCTGGTTCGTCCCGCCGTTGCGCGACCACTGGACCACGTCGGCGCCGTCGGCGCTCGAGGCGCCGAGGACGTCCACCGCCTTGCCGCTGTTGCGGTTGACCAGCACGTACCGGGCGTTCGGGTCGATGACGCCGGGGTTCGGGGCGCCGTCGTTGAGGGCGGCGAGCGTGGAGTGGTAGGCGGGCTTCGTGTTGCCCGCGCCGTCGAACAGCAGCGCGTTGTCGGTGCCGCGCCAGGAGTCGGTGTCGCGGACTCCCCACACGGTGATGCCGGTGCAGCGGGCGACGGCCAGGCAGGCCCGGGTGACGGCGGCGTAGATGCCCGCCTGGTTCGGGCCGGTGGAGACGTCCAGCTCGGTGATCTGGACGTCGACGCCGAGGTCGGCGAACCGCTGGAGGTTGGCCTGGTAGTCCGCCGAGAGGGAAGTGCCCAGGTGGGATTGGAAGCCGACGCAGTCGATGGGCACGCCGCGCTGCTTGAAGTCCCGGACCATGGTGTAGATGCCGGTGCTCTTGGCGTTGATGCCGTCGGTGTTGTAGTCGTTGTAGCAGAGCTTGGCGTTCGGGTCGGCGGCCCGCGCGGTGCGGAACGCCACCTCGATCCAGTCGTTGCCCGTGCGCTGGAGGTTGGAGTCGCGGCGGGCGCCGCTGGGGCCGTCGGCGAACGCCTCGTTCACCACGTCCCAGGAGTGGATCTTCCCCGGAAGTGCCCGGCGACGCCGTTGATGTGGTCGATCATCGCCTGCCGCAGCGCCGTGCCGCTGAGGCTCTGCGCCCAGGCGGGCTGCTGGGCGTGCCACAGCAGCGTGTGCCCGCGCACCGACTTGCCGCGCTGGAGGGCGTAGTTGACGATGCGGTCGGAGTTGGCGAAGTTGAACGATCCGCGGGCCGGTTCCGTGGCGTCCCACTTCATCTCGTTCTCCGGCGTGACGCTGGAGAACTCGCGGTCGACGATCGAGGTGTAGTTGGTGTCGCCGAGCTTCCACGCGGTGATCGCGGCGCCGAAGTAGCGCCCCTTCTCCGCCGCGGCGGCGCCGAGCGTGGTGGCCGCGGACGCGGTGCCGCCGGACACCACCGCCAGCGTGCTCGCCAGCAGGCCGACCAACGCGGTGGCCGCCACGGGGCGCCACCGGGGCGCGGGTTTGCTCGAATGCTCCATCGTGGATTCCTTGTCCTGGGTTGATGGGTTAGGCGCGCTGCAGCCGGAAGCGCTGGTTGGCGGCGCCGGTGACCTGCCACTGGGAGACGCGGGCCCCGTCCGCTGTGGACTGGCCCCAGACGTCCACGGCCAGTCCGCTGGCCCGGTTCACCAGGCTGATCACCCCGCCGCCGTGGTCGACCACCCGCCACTGCTGGGTCGCGGCGTTCGTGTCGGGCTGCTGGGTGGTGTCCGCGCCGCTGCTGGTGGTGGCGACCTGGAGGACCAGGCCGCTGTGCCGCGCCCGGAGCCGGTGGTATCCGCCACCGGAGGGCACGAAGTCGAACCGCTGGTTGAGGCCGGTGTGCGCTGTCCACTGGACGACCAGCGCCCCGGCGGCCCTCGACGCGCCGCTGACGTCGACGCGCTTGCCGCTGTGCACGGCGGTCAGGTGGTAGTCCACCCCGGGCTCCACCAGCGGGGGCGGCGCGAGGGCCGTCGCCCGGTAGGTGTGGCCCGCCTGGCCGGTGAACTCGACGACGTCGGTCTCGGGTCGCGCGGGCTGGACCGCGGCCCCGCTGGTGTCGTCGACGAGGGCGAAAGCGCCCGCGAACATCCGGCTCCGCACCCGCACGACCCCGGCGCGGTCCGGGGTGACGCGCAGTTCGGTGGCCGCGCCCGCGTTCCAGGCGGCGGCGACGGTGTGCCCGCCCCGCCCGCGCAGGCCCGCGACGCTGCCGCTCGGCCAGGCCCTCGGCAGCGCGGGCAGCAGGTGAAGCTCGCCGTCGTGGCTGTGCAGCAGCATCTCGGCGATGCCGGAGGTCGCGCCGAAGTTGCCGTCGATCTGGAACGGAGGGTGCAGGTCGAACATGTTGGGCGCGAGCCTGCTCGTCGTCACCAGGGCCCTGACGAGGTCGTGCGCCCGGTCGCCCTCCTCCAGCCGCGCCCAGAAGTTGATCTTCCAGGCGAGCGACCAGCCGGTCCCGTCGTCGCCGCGCAGCTCCAGCGTCCGGCGGGCGGCGGCGAACAGCTCCGGGGTGCCGCGCCGGGTGATCTGGTTGCTCGGGTGCAGGCCGTAGAGGTGCGAGACGTGCCGGTGCGTGCGCTCGGGCTCCACCCAGTCGTGGAGCCACTCCTGGATGTTGCCCCGGGAGCCGATCCGCGTGGGAGCCAGCCGCGCCCGGGCTGCCATGGCCTCGGCGCGGAAGGCCGCGTCCACGCCCAGCGCATCGCAGGCCTTCGCGCAGCCGTCGAACAGGTCGCGCAGGATCTGCATGTCCATGGTGGGCCCGGCGCACACGCTGGCGTCCGGGTGGTGCGCCAGCTCCGGGGAGTTCGACGGGGTGGTCACCAGCCACCCGAGGGTCGGCTCCGGCACCAGGGTGTCGAGGAAGAACCGGGCGGCCTGCCGCATCGCCGGGTAGTTCCGCTGGAGGAACCCGAGGTCGCCGGTGAACCGGTAGTGGTCCCAGATCAGCGTGGCCAGCCAGGCGCCGCCGGTCGGCCACATGCCCCAGAACGCGCCGTCGACGACCGACGACCCGCGCCAGCCGTCGGTGTTGTGGTGGGCGACCCAGCCGCCCGCCCCGTACTGGACCTGCGCGGTGCGGGCCCCGGTGGTGGTCAGGTCGTCGATCAGGTCGAACACCGGCTCGTGGCACTCGGCGAGGTTGGTCGGGCCCGCGGGCCAGTAGTTCATCGGCAGGTTGGCGTTGAGGGTGTATTTGGAGTCCCAGGAGGGCGCCATCTGGTCGTTCCAGATGCCCTGCAGGTTCGCGGGCTGGGTGCCGGGGCGCGACGAGGAGATCAGCAGGTAGCGGCCGTACTGGAAGAGGAGGGCCGCGAACTGCGGGTCGTCGGCGGTCGCGTGCTGGGCGATCCGGACGTCGGTGGGCTGGTCGGCGGCCGGGGTGCGACCGAGGTCGATGGTGGTGCGCCCGAACAGCGCCTGGTAGTCGGCCACGTGCCTGGCGCGCAGGACGTCGTACGCCCCTGCGGCGCCGAGGTGCCGCCAGGCGATGCCGCGGTAGTCGCCGTTCACCGTCCGGTAGTCGACGTAGCTGGTGCCGATGGAGATCAGCAGCGTTACGCTGTCGGCGTTCGACACCCGCAGGATGCCGCCGGAGCTGCTGGTGCTGCCGCCCGTGGCCACGGCCCTGGCCAGCGCGAGGAACCGGACCGACCCCGGGATGCCCCGCTGGTCCCCCGAGACGCCGTCCATCGCGATCGTCGCGCCGTCCGGGCTCGACGCGGTGGTGCGCTGGGGGCTGCCGAACGCGGCGGAGAACGAGATCGCGCCGGGCGCGGACGCCGTCAGCCGCACGGCGATCACCTGGTCCGGGGCGCTGGCGATCACCTCGCGGTGGTGCCGCACCCCGTTCGCGGTGAACGACGTGACCGCCGTGGCGGTGGTCAGGTCGAGGCGCCTCCGGTAGTCCGACACCGTGCCCACCCCGGCGAAGGCGATGGCGAGGGTGCCGACCGGTTGGTAGGCGAGCTGACCAGCCGGGCTCCCGAGCATCGTCTGGTTGATGAGGTTCTGCGCCTGCGCCCAACTGCCCGCGAAGACGAGCCGCCGGATCTCCGCGAGGGCCGCGGCTCCCCGGGGTTGCTGTAGTCGTGCGGACCGCCCGCCCAGACCGTGTCCTCGTTGAGCTGGAGCCGTTCGGCGGTGACGTTGCCGAAGACCATGGCGCCGAGGCGGCCGTTGCCGACGGGCAGCGCCCGCAGCCACTCGGTCCCCGCTTCCTCGTCGTACCACAGGGCGAGGTCGTCGGCCGGTGGCGCGGCCACGTCGGCCCGCGCCACCGCCGTCCACCCGGGCAGCAGGGCGGCCCCGGCGCCCGCCGCCCCGAGCTTGATCACGCGCCGTCGCGTGACGTCCGGCATCAGGTCCTCCCAGGTCCGATGTGGGTGCTCACCGCGCTACCGGAAGGACCAGCGCTGACCTGCGCTGCCGTTGCAGGTCGACAGGACCGCTCTCGTGCCGTTGGCCGTCGCGCCGCCGGACACGTCGAGGCACAGCCCGGACTGCGTGCTCGTCACGGTGCCGTTGGCGTTGACCTGCCACTTCTGGTTGGCGCCGCCGTGGCAGTTCCAGGTGATCACGCCCGTGCCCGGGCTGGTGCCGCCGCCCTCGGCGTCGAGGCAGCGCAGGGTGCCGCCGCTGTAGACGGTCAGCTCGCCCGCGGACGTGCGGGTCCAGATCTGGTTGGTGCCGCGGTGGCAGTCCCAGAGCTGCACGACGGCGCCCGGCGTGGTCGAGGCCCCGGAGACGTCGAGGCAGCGGCCCGACGACCCCGACACCAGCTCGCCGGACTGGCCGGACGGCGCGGTCACGGTGATCTGGAAGGTCTGGGTGGCGGACGCGCCGCGGGCGTCGGTCGCGGTCACCCGGGCGGTGTAGACGCCTGCCTGCGTGTAGGTGTGCGACGGGTTCTGCGTGGTCGCGGTCGTTCCGTTGCCGAAGTCCCACCGGTAGGACAGCGGGGTGTCGCCGTCGGGATCGGACGCCGACGCGGTGAAGGCGACCGCCAGCGGCGCGGCGCCGGAGCGTGGGGTCGCCCCGGCGGTGAGCACCGGGCTGGTGTTGTCGGAGATGCCCGGTCCGACGAACTCCACCCAGTTGACGTTCATCAGGTAGCTGGTGCTGGTGCTGCCGGACGGGCGCCGGACGACGAAGTACAGCGACGACCCGCCGCCCGCGGGCACGCCGCTGAGCTGGGCGGTGACGGTCGTCCAGGTCTGCCAGCCACCGGTGGGCTGGACCGCGGCGGTGCCGACCAGCGGTCCGGTCGGGCCGCCCGACCGCACCTCGACGGTGCCGCCGACGGCCTGGGAGGACACGCGGAGCCGGACGCCGGTGATGCCGGTGAGGTTCAACGGGTGGTAGGCGAACCAGTCGCCGTCGGTGATCCAGCCGATGTTCTGGCCGCCGCCCTGGTCGGTCGTGGTCTCGGCCTGGACGCCCGGCGTGTCCGCGCCCGCGCCGCCCGCGACGCGGCCGGTGGCGTCGTGGTGCTCGGCCTCGGTGTGCCTGGTCCGCAGGACGACGACCGCCTGGCCGGTCAGCGGCTTGGCGCCGCCCGGTCCGCCCTTGTCGGTGTAGGTCACGGTGACGACGCCGAAGATCTCCTCCCGGTGTGCCCGGCGTCGCCGGGCAGCGGGAAGGCGCCCGAGCAGCCGAAGTACTGCCCGTACGGGTGGGCGTGCTCGGCGTGGCCCAGGGCAGGCTGGGTGACGACCTTGGCGCAGTCGATCGTCCCGTCCTCCGGGTCGGTGACGGTCACCTCGTAGCGGATCGAGTCGCCCCAGTCGAAGACGCCGCCGTCGACCGGCGCGCGCACCGTGATCGCGGGCGCGGTGTTGCCCGCGACGATCTCGACGTCGGCGACGGCGGACCGCCCGTCCTGGGCCCGCACCGTCACGGCGGCGGTGAAGGTGCCCGCCTGGGTGTAGGTGTGGGTCGCCGTCTGGCCGGTGGCGTCGGTCGTGCCGTCGCCGTCGAAGTCCCAGGCGTAGGTCAGCGGCTGCCCGGCGGGGTCGCTCGACCCGGCCGCGGAGAACCGCACGGCCAGCGGCAGCGGCCCGGACGTCTTGTCCGCCGACGCGGCGGCGATGGGGTCGCGGGCCTCGCTCCCCCGCAGGTAGTCGATCCGGTAGATGCCCGAGTCGGTGTTGTTGCCACCGAACCCGCTGCCCCAGTCGATCACGTAGAGCGCGCCGTCCGGACCCCACTTGAGGTCGTGCACCCGGGTGATCCCCAGGGCGGGGAAGATCCGGCTGACATCGGAGACGCCGCTGATGGCGGTGTCCGGCTGGACCGCGAAGAGCCTCCCGTCGTTCCAGTCCCCCATGACCGCCTTGCCGTCCCAGTACGCGGGCCAAGCGCGGCTGGACGCGCCCGCGCGGTGGCGGTAGACGCCGCTGGTGGTCAACGCGCCGCTCCCGCCGACCTCGGGCACGCCCGAGGACGACTTGCCCGCCCACAGCTCGGCCGGGATCGCGCGCGGGAGCTGGCCGATGCCGGTGTTGTTGGGCGAGTTGTTCACCGGTCCGCCCGCGCAGTTGAACGCGCTGCCGGACTGCGCCGTGGCGAAGTCGTAGTCGATGTACGGGGTGTTGTTGCCGACGCAGTACGGCCAGCCGTAGAAGCCGGGCTCGTTGACCGTGTTCCACTCGACCTGGCCGTCCGGGCCGCGGCCCGGGTTGCTCGACCCCGCGTCGGGGCCGTAGTCGGCCACGACCAGGACGCCGGTCGTGGGGTCCACGCCGATGGTGAAGGGGTTGCGGAAACCCATCGCGTAGATCTCCGGCCGCGTGCGGGCCGTGCCGGGCGCGAACATGTTGCCCTGCGGGATCGTGTACGTGCCGTTGCTCTCCGGGCGGATGCGCAGGACCTTGCCGTTGAGGACGTTCGAGTTGGCCGCGGTGCCCTGCGCGTCCCAGTGGGCGCGGCCCGCCCGCTCGTCGATCGGGGTGTAGCCGTCGGAGGCGAAGGGGTTGGTGTTGTCGCCGGTGGCGATGTACAGGTTGCGGCTGCCGTCGAAGGCGAGCGCGCCCCCGGCGTGGCAGCACTCGCTGCGCTGCACGCCGATCTCCAGGAGCACGGCTTCGCTGCTGAGGTTCAGCGTGTCGCCGCTCATGGTGAACCGGGAGACCCGGTCCACCGCTCTGGTCCCGGCGGGCGAATAGTAGAGGTAGACCCAGTTGTTGGTGGCGAAGTCCGGGTCCAAGGCGATGCCGAGCAGGCCGAACTCCTGGCCGGTGTGGACGCTGAGCGTCCCCGCCGTGGCCTTCGAGCCGTTGGGCCGGATGACGCGCACGGCGCCGTTGCGGTCGATGGCGAAGACCCGCCCGTCGGCGGCGACGTCCAGCTTCATCGGGTTGGTCGTGGTGTCGTCCAGCGTCACCTTGGTGAAGCTGCCGGGCTGCGACGCGCCGCAGTCCGCGGCGACGGCGCCCGCCGCGGTCTGGATGCCGCCGAGCAGGTGCTGGCGGAAGCTCGGGTCGCTGTACGACTCGATCGTGTGGCCCATCCCGGTGTACCAGGAGCGCCCGCCGTCGTACTCGTGGCACCAGGAGACGGGGTGCTCGACGCCCATCGCGCCGGTGCCCGGGCTGTACGAGGACTCGTCGACGGAGGCGAGGACGTGGACCGTGCCGCGCGGGTTGGTCCGGTAGTTGTACCACTCGTCCACCCGCTGCCAGCGCGGTGCGAGGTGGGTGGTCGACGGGTGCGCCCGGTCCTCGACCTTGACGCTCGCGTTCTGGTTGGCGGGGTGGCTGGCGAAGTACGCCCCGACCAGCCTGCCGTACCACGCCCAGTTGTACTCGGTGTCCGAGGCGGAGTGCACGCCCGCGTAGCCGCCGCCCGCCCTGATGTAGCGCTCGAAGGCGGCCTGCTGCTGGTCGTTGAGCACGTCACCGGTGGTGGAGAGCCAGACGACGACGTCGAACCGGGCCAGGTTCGCGTCGGTGAACGCGTTCGCGTCCTCGGTCGCGGTCACCTGGAACCCGTGCTGGCTGCCCAGTGCCTGGATCGCGGCGATCCCCGCCGGGATCGAGTCGTGCCGGAAACCCGCTGTCTTGCTGAACACCAGCGCCGTGAACGGCTCCGCCTGCTGTTCGGCCCCGGTCGCGGCGGGTGCCGCGCCACCGCCAGCGACGCCGTCACCGCCCCGGCCACCACTCCCGCGGCGACGCGCTTGCGCAGCGCCCACACCGATGAACTCACCACAGCCTCCTTTGGCTGATGTCGACCACGCGGTTGGGAGCGCTCTCATAAGGTCGAGCCGACTGGACACGTCGAAGGAACGGGTTGGTGCCAGCCATCTTCCACTGTGGACGACGGCCGACGAGGGCGACAGCATCGCGCCGGGTGACCACCTTCGGCGATCGCGCGGGGACAGGCGCGTTCACCCGGGGCACCAGGCGTCCGGCAGGGCGGCGAGGACGTGTCCCCGCTGGGATGTTCACGATAACATTTGGGCCCTGCCAAGGAAAGTCTTCCGCGCTCGGTATCCCGACCGGAGCCGGATGGACGAGCGCGCGGCTCGCGTTACGGCGCGGGGTGGTTCGGGTCGGTCCACGTGACGGTGGTCGGGGGCTCGATCGGGGTGATGTCGAGGTTGACGACCACCGCCTCGCCGTCGCTGCGGACGAGGACGCAGTGGAGGGGTTCGTGGGGGCTGGCGTTGATCTCCTGGTGGGGGACGTACGGGGGGACGTGGATGAAGTCGCCCGGGCCTGCCTCGGCGGTGTACTCGAGGTGGTCGCCCCAGCGCATCCGGGCCCGACCGCTGACCACGTAGATGACGCTTTCCAACGGGCCGTGGTGGTGGGCGCCGGTGCGGGCGTCGGGGGCGATGGTGACCGTGCCCGCCCAGAGCTTCTCCGCGCCCGCCCGGGCGCGGTCGATCGCGACCAGGCGGTCCATGCCGGGGGTGCTGGCGATGACCGGGCCGAGGCGGTCGGCGGGGATCACCGTGACGGCGCGGGGGTCACCAGCGGACCGGGAGGCGGTGGACGCCCTGGACGGAGCCGCCGGGCTTGATCGGCAGGTCGGCGAGGTCGGCGTCGAGGGCGAGGCCGGGGAGGCGGGTCAGCAGTTCGTGGAGGGCGATCTCGAGTTCGGCGCGGGCGAGGTTCTGGCCGAGGCACTGGTGGATGCCGTAGCCGAACGCGAGGTGGTGGCGGGCGCGGCGGTCGACGTCCAGGGTGTCCGGGTCGGGGAAGGCTGCGGGGTCGCGGTTGGCCGCGGCGGCGGGGAGGTAGACGCCCTCGCCTGCGTGGATGGTGCGACCCTCGACCTCGATGTCGGCTGCGGCGACGCGCTGGATCTCGTCGGCCGGGGAGAGGAAGCGCAACGTCCTCCTCAGCATCGGCCGTCAAGGCGTGTCGACCTACCGCGATAGATCGCCTAAATGGCCGCACGGAGCATCCGTGGGTTCGCGGGCCGGAATCTTGGTATCACGCCGGTTCCGCTCGGTTAGCATGGACCACGTGGGGGAAGGCGATGAGTGTGACGTGCCTGCGGTCGCCGTGCGCTGGTATGGCGATGAGCCGCAGCCTGGTTTGGTCGAGGTGGAGCTGACCGACCGGCACGGCGTCGTTCACCGGCTGGTTCACAAGACCTACTTCTTCGAGAACGACGACCTGCTTCTGCCTGACGCCGAGTACCCGATCGACGTCGCGGTTCGGGGAACCGTGGTCGCGGTCGATGGGGACATGGTCACGGTGCGGGCTCATCACATCCCGGACCCGGACCCGGAGCGCGACTTGCTGGTCTTCGAGGTCGAAAGGTCGGGTCTGCGGCGTTAACCGATGCGTACGACCGCCCGCGCCGGTTGGTCGGCAAGGTGCCCTACTTCGGCAATCACGACGCGCTGACCGCGGACGCGGAGTACCCGGTCGCTCTCACCGTCTCCGCCGTCGTCGGCACGTCCGTGGACGGGGTGACGGCAATCAGCACCCGCTGGCTGACGTCGTCCCAAAGCTCAGCCGTTCGTATTCGACGTGGCGACAACGGCCTTGCGCGCGGCGTCCCGAACCGTCCCGAACCGCGGCCAGTCGATCCAAGGTGTCGGTGGGTGCGCTACGTCGTTTGGGCAGACTGTGTAGGGACAGCATTAGCACCTGGTCCGTCGCGCAGTCTGGGCAGGGGAAGGTCATCGGGCCGGTTTGCCACCAGGGGAGCCAGCCGCCGATTTTCGGCTGGGGGCCAGCTGCGGCCAGTCGTCACCGGGCTCGAAACCCAGCTCCTCGGCGTCGTAGGAATGGGGGTACTCGGTGGTCTGACAGGGCCGCAGGGCAGAGGCGTGGTGGGGTACGGCCTCCTCGTGCACCAGCGTGTCGTCGTGGACGGCTGGGCACCAGAAGAGCTGCAGGAGGTCGCGGTCTGTTGGGAAGGGCAGCGTTGGGAAATCGCGGCGGTAGAACTGCGCGACGCCGAGTGGTGCCTGTCCGAGCGAGCCGTCTGGGAGCGGATCGGAGCAGTGCGACCACGGCTCGTCGGCAGGCCAGCGCATGGGGCCGCCGATATGGCTGTCCGCCGAGGTGGGTGCCCCGGGCTGGGGGTGCAGCCGGGTTGCGGTGTGGGCGTGGACGTCGATCCCGGGAGCGCGGGGTGTGGGTACGGCGGGATCGTAGGGCTGGCCGTGGTGTGCGTTAGGGGCGGGTGTTGAGGTGTTCGGTGGCTTGTTGGGTTACGGCGGTTAGGTAGGCGTGTAGGGCTGGGGAGGTGGGGGATTGTCTGGTGACTACGTGCAGTTCTCGGCTTAGGGGGTGTTGGCGATGGGGCGGATGGCCAGGTCGGGGTCGTCGTGTTGAGGGAGGGTGAGGGCTGGGAGCAGGGTGACTGCTCCGGCTCTGCGGACGAGCTCCAGGAGGACGTCGGCGTCGTTGGAGTGGTGGCGTAGGTCGGGGTCGAAGGGGCCGTGGGCGCGGCAGGTGCCGATGATCATGGCGTGGTGGCCGGTGCCGGTGTGGGAGGCGGTCCATACCTCGTCGCGTAGGGCGGGGATGGGGATGGCGTTGAGGGGGCTAGGGGGTGGTGGGCGGGGAGGACGAGCCAGATTGGTTCACGGAGTAGGAGGGTGTGGTCCAGGCCTGGGGGCGGGGGCGGGGGTAGCCGCCGTATTCGTCGCTGATGAGGAGGTCGACGGTGCCTAGGCGTAGTTCGGGGAGGGCCTGTTCGACTTCCATCTCGGTGATTTCGACTTCGACGGCGGGGTGGTTGGTGGCGAGGGTGGCCAGGGCGGGGATGAGGAGTTTTCGGGTGGCGGATTGGAGTCCTACGGCCCGGACGCGGCCTCGGACGGTGCCGGTGAGGGTGTTGAGTTCGGCTTCGGCGGTTTCGGCGGCCGTGATCAGGGTGGCGGCGTGGCGGGCCAGGAGTTTGCCTGCGTCGGTGAGGCGGACGCCGCGTCCGGCGGGCTCGATCAGGCGGTGGCCGGTTTCCTTCTCGAGGACGGCCAGTTGTTGGGAGATGGCTGAGGGGCTGTAGTCCAGCGCTGTGGCCACCGCGGCGAGGGTTTTGCGTTCGGCCAGCTCGCGGAGGATGCGCAGGCGTCGGAGGTCGGAGAGGACCATGCACTAAATCTTACGGGTTCTGTCCACGAATCATCGCTGGATGTGGCGGGTGGGGTGGGGCAGGGTTCGGGGGTGACGACATCTTTTTCTCGGGCGGGGGCTGCGGCCTCGCTTGGCGCGTCGGCGTTGTTCGGTGCGATCTTCGTGCTGCCGCCGTTGTTGCGGCCGTTGGACCCGTTGCAGGTTTTCGGTTATCGCGTGGCGGGGATGATCTGCTGTCTGGCGGTGTTGTTCTCGGTGCTGGGGATGTGGGGATGTCGCGGCCGTGCTGCGGCGGTGTCGGGAGCAGCCGCGGGTTGCCGGGGTGCTCGTGGTGGACGCTGCGCTGATCGGGGTGCAGATTTGGCTGTTCAGTTGGGCGCCGCAGACCGGGCACGGGCTGGGGGTGGCTTTGGGGTACCTGCTGCTGCCCTTGACCATGGTCGTGGTGGGCGTGGTGGTGTACCGCGAGCGGTTGTCGTCGTGGCGTCGGGCGGCGGTGCTGTGCGCGGGCGTGGGCGCTGGCGCCGGGGTGGTGTTGTCCGGTGGGTTGGGGTGGCCGACGGTGCTGGTGGCGTTGGGGCTGCCGCTGTACTTCGTGGTCAGGCGCGCGTTCGCGTTGGACTCGATTGGTGCGCAGTTGCTCGAGTTGGTGGTGATGCTGCCGGTGGTGGCGGTCGTCATGGTCACGCGGCCGTCGGTGGGGGTGGTGGTGGGCGACGCTGGGTTGTTCGGGGCGGTGCTGCTGCTCGGCGTGCTCAGTGCTGGTGGGTTCACGCTGTACCTGACGGCGAGCAGGTTGTTGCCCTTCACGCTGTTCGGCGTGTTGAGCAATGTCGAGCCGGTGCTGCTGGTGGTCGTCGCGCTCGGCGTGCTCGGGGAGCCCTGGAAGGCGACCGACGTCTTCACGTACGGGCCGATCTGCCTCGGTTTGGCGCTATTGGCCGTTGACGCGCGCCGGGCCCGGGTGCGCCGCGGGCTCTCGTCACCGTCGCGTGAGGACGGTTGGCGTCCGGGTGCGGAGCCAGCTGGCGGTGAGGGCGGTGGTGAGGATGGCCGCGACTACGGTTAGGGAGAACCAAGTGGAGATCTTGTAGACGTCCAGGAGCAGCATCTTCGCGCCTACCCAGACCAGCACCAGGGCCAGGCCGAGTTTGAGGTAGGGGAAGCGGTGCATCAGGTCGGCGAGGAGGAAGTACATCGCGCGCAGGCCGAGGATGGCGAAGGCGTTGGAGGTGAACACAAGGAACGGCTGCTGGGTGACGGCGAAGATGGCGGGGATGGAGTCGACGGCGAAGACGATGTCGGTGACCTCGACGAGCACCAGCACCGCCAGCAGCGGGGTGGCGACCCACCGGCCCGCTTGGCGGACGAGGAACTTCGGGCCGTGGTACTGGTCGGTGGTGGGGACGACCTTGCGGAACAGCCGCAGGACGACGCTGCGGTCGGGGTCGATGGTCTGGTCGCGGTGCATCGCCATGCGGACGCCCGTGACGACGAGGAACGCGCCGAAGACGTACAGGATCCACGCGAAAGACGCGATGAGCACCGACCCGGCGGCGATGAACACCGCGCGGAAGACCAGCGCGCCTATGACCCCGTAGAAGAGCACGCGGTGCTGGTACTCGCGGGGGACGGCGAAGTAGCTGAAGATGATGCCGAAGACGAAGACGTTGTCCACCGCGAGGGACTTCTCGATCACGTAGCCCGCGAAGTACTGGCCCGCGAACTCGCCTCCCCATACCCACCACACGACCGCGCCGAACCCGAGCCCGAGCGCGACCCACACCGCCGACCAGGCCGCGGCCTCGCGCACCCCGACCACGTGGGCGCGGCGGTGGGCGAACAGGTCGACCGCGAGCATCAGCAGGATCACGCCGAGCACCGCGGCCCAGGCCCACAGGGGGACGACCACGACAAGCACCTCCGGTCACGTCGAGTGGACCGGAGGTCTCCCCGACCACCCGCCGGGGTGGCGCCGGGACCGGGCGGCCGCACGACGGCCGCCGTAATGACGATCCCGGACGAGGTGGGTACTCCTCCGCACCACCAGAATGATGAACCGCAGTTCACCTGTCAAGGTCGATCGACCGCGGTTCGCCACTCCCTGCGGGCCCGATCACCTATCGTCAGTCCCATGCCCTCCCCGGAGACAGGCGAGCAGCGGGCGGGCCCGCCGGAAACCACGGCGCCCTCCGGTGGGTCGTGGACGTTCCTCAGCAACCACGCGCACGTGCTGCTGTGCCTGGCCGACGACCCGGACCAGACGCTGCCCGCCATCGCCCGCCGGGTCGGCATCACCACCCGCGGCGTCCAACTCGTCCTCGCCGACCTCATCGCGGGCGGGTACGTCGAACGCACGAAGGTCGGTCGACGCAACCACTACCGCGTCAACCCGGACGGCCACCTGCGCCACCCGATGGAGGCCCACCACCGCGTCGCGGACCTGATCACGGCTCTCGGCGCGTCCCGTTCCGACTGAGCAGACTCCCGATTCGAGGACGGTGAGCTGGTGTCGCAAGAGGATCTGGCCCGGCAGTTGGGCGATCTGGCGCGCTACCTGCAGGGCAAGGACTCCCTCGAGGAGACGCTCCAATCGATCGTCGACGCCGCGGTGGGGAGCGTGCACGGCGCCGAGTACGCGGGGCTGTCGGTGGTGGAGTCGCGCAAGGCGATGCGCACCGTCGCGGTGTCCGACGACCTCGTCTGCGAGGTCGACCAGGCGCAGATCGACTTCCAAGAGGGCCCGTGCCTGAGCGCGCTGCACGTCAAGCACACCGTGCGGGTGACCGACCTGGCCCGCGACGAGCGGTGGCCGCGGTTCGCGTCGGCCGCCGTCGCGCTCGGGATCCGCAGCATGCTGTCCTTCCAGCTCTACGTCATCGCCGACGACCTCGGCGCCCTCAACCTGTACGCGCGCGACGCCGGGGCCTTCACCGACGATTCCGAGCAGACGGGCCTGCTGTTCGCGACCCACGCCGCGGTCGCCATGGCCGACGCCCAGGAGCAGGCCCACCTCACCCGGGCGATCACCACCCGCGACCTCATCGGCCAGGCCAAGGGCATCCTGATGGAACGCCACCGCCTCACCGGCGACCAGGCGTTCGCCCTGCTGGTGCGGGCGAGCCAGCGCACCAACACCAAGCTCCTCGACGTCGCCGAGTACCTGGTCCACAGCGGCGAACTCCCGAAACCCCGGTAGTCCTCACGCCGACCGGGGCTCCAGCATGAGCCCCACGATGGCGTACGGCGCCAGGCGACCCGCGACGTCCTCCCGCGCTCCCCGCGGCGACACGAGCCGCCGCCCGCGCCCCTTCCCGCTGAGCACCCCGCGCACCCACCGCGCCACGGCGTCGGGGGCGGGCACCAGGTCCGCGCCGTAGTACTCGCAGACCAGGAGGTCCTCGCCGCTGTGCGTCTCGACGGCGACCGCCCACCCGCGGACCTCGTCCCACACGAGCGCGACGTCCCGGTCGGGGTACGCGGGCAGCCTGCCGTCCAATGCGAGGTACGCCCCCATCGGGCGCTCGGCGTCCACGAAGCCGCACTCGCCGGAGAGCCGCAACTGTCCCGTCACGAGCCGGAGGTATCCCTGCAGGCCGCGAGCCGCGGTGTCGTCGAAGTCGGATTCCACCGTCGCCGTCCTTCCCCCGCACGAGGGATCGACGCGCCAGCTGCTTGACGACTTGGCCCGAGATACCACGCCAGCCAGGAGTCCAAACCCGCAACGGTCCATCGCCCCGGATGACGGGACCTTCGCCGCTCACGGTGGGTCATGACGCCCGCGACGGTGGACGGGCGCACACGACGAAGGGAGCGCCCCATGTCCGGCCGACCGGGGCGTCGCGGGTGAGACCGTGACGGGGTACCGCCGCTCCTGGCTCCGCGGGACGTCCTGGCGGGGGTGACGGTCGCGGCGTACCTGGTGCCGCAGGTGATGGCGTACGCCGAGGTCGCGGGGCTGGCGCCGGTCACGGGGCTGTGGGCGGCGGTCGGGGCGCTGGCGGTGTACGCGGCGCTCGGGTCGTCGCGGCAGCTCTCGGTCGGGCCGGAATCGTCGACGGCGCTGATGACGGCGGTCGCCGTCGCCCCGCTGGCGGCGGGCGATCCGGGTCGGCACGCGGTGCTCGCGTCGGCGCTGGCGCTGGTGGTCGCGGGGCTGTGCGCGGCCGGGTGGGCGGCGCGCCTGGGGTTCCTGGCCGAGCTGCTGTCCCGGCCGGTGCTGGTCGGGTACATGGCGGGCATCGCCGCGCTCATGGTCTTGGGCCAGCTGGGGAAGGTCGCGGGCGTCGACGTCGAGGGCGGGTCCACACTGGACCAGGTCGCCTCCTTCCTGCGCGCGCTGCCCGACGCGCACCTGCCGACGGTGCTGCTGTCCGCCGCGGTCCTGGCGTTCCTGGTGGCGGCGGCGCGGCGCTGGCCGCGCTGCCGGTGCCGCTGCTGGGCGTGCTGCTGGCGACCGGGGCGACGGTCGCGCTGTCGCTCGAGGGCGCCGGGGTGCGCGTGGTGGGCGCGATCCCGGCGGGGTGCCGCTGCCCGGGCTGCCCGACGTGTCGTTCGGGGACCTCGGCGCGCTGCTGCTGCCCGCGGTCGGCGTGGCCGTCGTCGGCTACTCGGACAACGTGCTGACCGCGCGGTCGTTCGCCGCGCGCGCCGGGCAGCGCATCGACGCCAACGCCGAGCTGCTGGCGCTGGGTGCGGCCAACGCCGCGGCGGGGCTGCTGCACGGGTTCCCGGTCAGCAGCAGCGCCAGCCGCACGTCGATCGGGGCCGCGGTGGGCAGCCGCAGCCAACTGCACTCGCTGGTCGCGCTGGTCGCGGTGGCGGCCATCCTGCTCGCGGGGCGCCCGCTGCTGGCCGCGTTCCCCCTCGCGGCGCTCGGCGCGCTCGTCATCTACGCCGCGGCCCGGCTCGTCGACGTCGCCGAGTTCGCCCGGCTCGCGCGGTTCCGGCGCAGCGAGCTGGTGATCGCGGTCGTGACGGTCCTGGCGGTGCTCGTCCTGGGCGTGCTCTACGGGGTGCTCGCGGCCGTGGCGCTGTCCGTCCTGGACCTGCTGCGGCGGGTCGCCCGCCCGCACGCCGGTGTCCTCGGGTACGCGCCCGGGGTCGCGGGCATGCACGACGTCGACGACTACCCCGGCGCCGCGCAGGTGCCCGGCCTGGTGGTCTACCGCTACGACGCGCCGCTGTTCTTCGCCAACGCCGAGGACTTCCGCCAGCGCGCCCTCGCCGCCGTCGACGCCGCGGCCGATCCGCCGCGCTGGCTGCTGCTCAACACCGAGGCGAACGTCGAGATCGACCTCACCGCGGCCGACGCGCTGGAGGACCTGCGCGCCGAGCTGGCGCGCCGCGGGATCGTCCTGGCGCTGGCCAGGGTCAAGCAGGAATTGCGCGTGGACTTGGCCAGGGCGGGGCTGCTCGACCGCATCGGCGAGGACCGCGTGTTCGCGACGCTGCCGACGGCGGTGCACGCTTTCACCGAGTCCCGGAGGACGGAGGAACGATGAGTCGCAAGTGGTCGGACCTGACCCGCGGTCAGCGGCGGGTGGTCGTCGCGGCGGGGATCGTGCAGACGGCGCTGGCCGCGTGGGCGTGGACCGATCTGGCCCGCAGGCCCGCGGACCGGGTCAACGGGCCGAAGGCGGTGTGGGCGGCGGTCATCGCGGTGAACTTCGCCGGGCCGATCGCCTACCGGCGGTGGGGGCGCCGCCCGACCTCGACGGGCACGACGACGCCGTAGCCGCCGTCGGCGCGCTGGTACAGCAGCCGGGCCCGGCGGTCGGTCTGGTCGACGTAGAACAGGAACGGCCTGCCGGACAGGTCCAGCCGCGCCATCGCCTGTTCGGCGGTCAGCCACGGGGCGCGGTCGTCGCGGACGAGGACGGCGGGGTCGCCCGCGCGCCACGGCGGCCTGCCGTGCGCGCCGGACAGGATGTGGCCCCCGTCGACCCGGTGCAACAGGCAGTCCTCCCCGGACGAGTCGGTGTAGAGGTGGAAGTCGTAGCCGAGGGCGTCCATGTCGGCGATCGCGTCCTCGACGGAGCAGCCGTGCCCGCTGCGGCTCGCGCGCGTCACCACGGCGCGGCCGGGAGCGGGTCCAGCGCTGATCGTGGGGGTCATGGTGGTTCTCCCTGCTGTGCGGTTCCGCATCGAGCCTCCCGACGCCGCGCCGCGCGCGGGAGGGACTTCGGTCGCGACCGGCGGGGACCCACGACGCGAGTCGCTGGCGATCGCGGACTTGAGTGCTGGGCCGGGTGGTCGGTGTGTTCGGGCGGGTGCGGGCGCTGCTCGACGACTACGCGGGCGGCAGGCGCAGGTGGACGGTCACCGTCGAGGACGGCGCGGTCCGCGTCGGCGGCGCAGGAGCCGCTCGACCTGGCCTGGCGGGACTGACCCGCGCCGGTGCGGCTCAGGGGACCTTGAACCGCCAGGCGCGGCCGTGGGGGTCGTCGTCGTAGTGGAAGCCGATGCGGTTGTGCAGGTCGCGCAGGGACGGGGTGCGGCGCAGGTGGGCGCCGATGGCGGCGGCCTCGCTGCTCCACTGGACGCGGCCGACGAGGACGACCGCGCCGTCCTGCTCGGCCGCGTGGACCCGGCTGGTGTCGACCCCCGGCACGGTGGCGAGCAGGGCGGTCGCCGTGCTGAGCCGGTCGGCGGGGACGCGGGTGAGGGTCGCGGTCATGGCCGTCCACCTCTCGTTCGGATGGCGTGCTGGACGCGGTCGGCGCGGCGTTGGGCGGCGTCGTCGCGGGCGGTGAGTTCGGCCCGGGTGAGGACGCGGGCGTCGGGGCCGGGGAAGATGAGGCTGCTGCGGTCGGTGTCGGTCCAGCGGACGAGGTACGGCGGGGTGCCGTCGGCGTGGCCGACCTCCTCGATCCGGCCGCGGCGGGCCTCGCGGTGGTCCTCGGCGCTCTCGACGACCAGCCAGTCGCCGGTCCGGGCGTGCACGGCGCGGCCCTCAGAGCAGGGGGCCGGGGGTCAGCGCGGACCGCGCGGACGCCGTCGGGAGTTCGGCGAGGGCGTCGGGGACGAGCACGACCGGCACGCGCGCGTGCCGCACGCAGTAGGCCGCGACGGAGCCGAGCAGTGCCGACAGGACCCCGCCCGCGCCGTGCCCGCCGAGGACCAGCAGGTCCGCGCCGTCGGCGGAGTCGAGGAGGGTGTCGGCGATGAGCCCGGTGCGCACCACGTGCGCGACCGGCACCCCGGGGTTGCGGGCCGCGGCGCGGTCCACCTGGGCGGCGACCGCGTCGGGGTCGCGCGGGGACACGGTGACGGCGAGGACGCGGCCGCCGCGGCGGGCCGCCTCCGCGACGGCCCAGTCCAGGGCCGCCGCCGCGATGGCCGAGCCGTCGACTCCGACGACGATCTGGGGTTCCACCTTGGCCTCCTTCGGTTTCCGGGCACTTCGAGCATGTCCGCGCCGCCGGGTGGCGGGCTACGAACCGCCGTCCCCACTGGACGGGGACCTTGGGCCTCACACCAGGACGTGCTCGCCCTCGCGCGGGACGACGGCGTTCCACCCCGCCTCCGCGCGCAGCCGTTCGGCGAGGGCCTCGCTCGACGCGGGCTCGCCGTGCACGAGGTAGGCGGTGTCCGGCGGCGGCGCCGCGGTGGCCCAGGCGACGAGGTCGTCGGCGTCGGCGTGGGCGCTGTAGCCGTCGAGGACGTGGACGTCGGCGCGGACGCGCCAGTACCGGCCGTGGACCTTGATCTCGCGCGCGCCGTCGGCGAGCAGTCGGGCGCGGGTGCCCGCCGCCGCGAACCCGACGATGACCAGCGCGTTGCGGTGGTCGGGCAAAAGGTGCTTGAGGTGGTGCAGGATGCGCCCGCCGGTCGCCATCCCGGACGCGGACACGACGATCGACGGCATGACCGGGTGGTTGGCGGTCATCGACTCCTCGACCGAGCGCAGCTCGTGCAGCCGCAGCGGCGCGAAGGGGTCGTCCCCGTCCCACAGCGACGGCCGCAGGCGCGGGTCGTGGGCGGCGATCGCCGCGCGGTACACCTTCAGCGAGGCCAGCGCCATCGGGCTGTCGACGAGCACCGGCAGGTCCGGGATGGCGTCGGCGCGGCGCAGGCGGGCGAGCGCGGCGAGGACGACCTCGGTGCGGTCCACCGCGAACGCCGGGATGAGCACGGTGCCGCCACGGCGGGCGGTCGCGGTGATCGCGGCGGCGAGGCGCTCGTCGATCGACCCGGTGTCGTGCGCGCGGGCGCCGTAGGTGGACTCCATGACCAGCGCGTCGCAGGCGGGGCGCGGGCGCGGCGGCAGCAGCAGCGGGTGGCCCGGCCTGCCGAGGTCGCCGCTGAAGACCGCGCTGCGCTCGCCGCCTGCCAGGTTCAGCCGCGCCCACGCGGACCCGAGGATGTGGCCCGCGCTGCCGAACTCGACCTCGACGTCCGCGGCGACCGCGGTCGGGGTGTCGAAGTCCAGCGGGCGCAGGCGGTCCAGCGTCTCCAGGACGTCCTTCTCGTCGTAGAGCGGCAGCGCCGGGTGGTGCTTGGACCAGCCGTACCGGTTGGCGTGGTCGGCTTCCTCGACCATGAGGTGGGCGCTGTCGGTGAGCACGATCCGCACCAGCTCGATGGTGTCCGGGGTGGCGTGGACCGGGCCGCGCCAGCCGTTGCGCACCAGCACCGGCAGGTAGCCGCAGTGGTCGAGGTGGGCGTGGGTGAGGACGACCGCGTCGAGCCCCGCGAGGTCGAGCGCGGGTGGCCGCCAGTTGCGCCTGCGCAGCGTCGACAGGCCCTGGAACAGGCCGCAGTCGACGAGGACGCTCGACGGGCCGGAGGTGACCAGGAACTTGCTGCCGGTCACCGTCCCGACGCCGCCGAGGAAGTCGATACCCGGGTCCACTGCCATCACTCGCCCCTTCGCCGTGCCGACGAGGCCGAGCTTGGCCGGCCGACGGGGCGGGTCCCGAGGGCCGACGGTCCCCGACCCGCGCGACCGAGGTCCTCTCCTCGCCGCGGGCCGGGGAACGCTGCTGTCGTAACCCGATGAGCAGGAGAGAGACATGACTGACACGGCTCCCGTCCCCGCGCCCGAGGTGGTGGTGCGCGGCGTGCCCGGTCTGGGCATCGGCGACCACGCGGCCGCGAAGGTCGCCGCGGCGCTGCGGCACGCGCACGGCCCCGTGCACGGGGTCCGGATCGCGGTAACCCGCCTGCCCGACCCCGCGGTCCCCGAGCCCGTCTGGGTGTCCTGCCACGTCGACCTCGTCGGCCGCACCGTGCACGTCCACGCGTACGCGGCCACCGCCCGCACCGCCGTCGACCGCGTGGTGCACCGGCTGGTCCGCAGGCTGGAGTCGCTGCGCAGGGACGAGCGGGAGCACCCCGCGCCGGTGACGACCGCCGTCGGGGCCGTCGAGTCCCACCGGTCGTACGGCACGCCGCGGTGCTCGCTGGCGGAGGCGGTCGCCGACCTCGCCGCGCTCGACGAGGACGCCCACCTGTTCACGCACGAGTCCGGAGTGGACTTCCTGCTGCAGCGGACGCCGTCCGGGCACGCCGTCACCGCGCCGCCCCGGGCGTGGAGCCCGCGGCGGGGGTGGCGGTCGCGGTGCGCGCGCCGCGGCTGACCGAGCGGGAGGCGGTCGCGCGGCTGGCCGCGTCCGGGGAGGCCGTGCTGTTCTACGTCGACCCCGCCGACGGCCGCGGGCGCGTGCTGCGCCGGGGCGGCGACGGCGGGCTCGTCCTGATCGCCCCGTGACGGCGCCCTAGCCCGGTCGCACCACGGCGACCGGGCAGGGCGCCTGGTGCAGCAGCGCGAGGCTGGTCGACCCGAGCCCCATGCCCGCGAAGCCGCCGGTGCCGCGCGCCCCGACCACGACGAGCACGGCGCCCGCCGCGCGGTCGACGAGGGCGCGGACCGGCCGGTCGCACACCACGACCCGCTCGACGGCGACGGCGGGGTACCGGTCGGTCCACGGGTCCAGGCGGTCGATGAGGTCGGCGCGCTCGCTGGCGGTGATGGCCGGGCGGTCGCTCGACGGGGCAGGCTCCGCCAGGCGCCCGCGAACTCGACGTCGAGCCAGGTGCGGACGGCGATCACCGCGGTCCCGCGGAGCGCGGCCGCCTCGAACGCGTACCCGATGGCCGCCTCCGACGCGGCGGTGGCGTCGACGCCGAGCACCACGGGACCGTGGTCGGCGAGCTCGCCGCGGACCACGACCACCGGGCACCGGCCGCGGCCCGCGAGGGCGGTGGCCACCGACCCGACGCGGGCGCCGTTGAAAGCGCTGGTGCCGCGGTGGCCGAGCACGACGGCGGCCGCGCGGGTCGACTCGTCGACGAGCACCTGGTCGGGCGGTCCGACCAGCAGCTCCGTGCCGACCTCGACGCCCGGTACCGAGGCCGCGGCGGCGCGCAGGGCTTCGGCGCCCTCGGCGCTGAGGTCGGCGATCGACCGCTGCTCGTCCGCGGGGCGGTCGAGCGCGGGTGGGGCGCAGGCGTGCACCAGGCGCAGCAGGACGCCGCGGCGTCGGGACTCGGCGGCGGCCCACGCGGTGGCGCGCAGCGCCGACGCCGACCCGTCGACGCCGACGACGACCGGCGCGGTCACGGCCGCGGCTCGTGGCGGATGTCGACGACCATCGCCTCGGGGATGGTGACGCCGGTGTCGTCCCACTCCCAGCCGAGCTCGCTGCCGACCGACACCACGCCGTCGACCCGGTCGACCAGCTCGACCGCGATCGCGGCCCAGCCGCGCCGTTCCACGGTGCCCGCGAGCACGACCCGGCCGCCGTCGACGGACACCCGCACCCGCTCGGCCGGGGTGTCCAGGGCGCGCTCGAACACGTCGTGGCGGATCTCCTCGGCGATGTCGTCGTCCCCGCGCAGGAACACGCCCAGCAGGTCGGACCGGCTGACGATGCCGACGAGGACGCCATCGGCGGTGACGACGGGCAGCCGCTTGACCCGGCGGTCGGACATCAGCCGGGCGGCGGCGTTGACCGTGGCGGTCGGCTCGACGGTCACCGCGGCGCGCTCATCAGCCCGGACGCGTCGGTCGCGCCCGCGCGGGCCTTGTCGGCGTGCCTGCGCAGCAGCGCGGTCAGCGAGTGCGGCCCGCCCTCGGCGCGGACGCTCTCCTTGGCCAGCAGGTCCGCTTCGGACACGACGCCGACGACCGCGCCGTCCTCGCCGGTGATCGGCAGCGCGCTGACCGAGTGCTCGGTCATCAGCCGCACGAGGTCGGTGAACCCGGTGTCCGGGTGGGCGGTGACGACGTCGCGGGTCATGACGTCGGCGACGGTGCGCTTCTTCATGGGGGCCTCCTCACAAGGTCTGGCCCCCAGTGAATCCGCGCGCGGCGCGCGGGACAGGAAGCCAAGGTCCCGCCCCGGTGCGCACCTTGGACCCTCCTCCCGGCCCGGCGGGCTCGGCCACCGTTGGCCCGGATGGGAGAGGAGGCGCCATGTCCACCGGAAAACCGGACCAGCGGACGGTCCACGCGGCGCTCGCCCTGGCGGGGCGGGCGCCATCGGTCCACAACACGCAGCCGTGGCGGTGGCTGGTCGGGGATTCCTCGGTCCACGTGGTCGCCGACTGGGACCGCTGGCTGCGCGGCACCGACCCCGATGGCCGGGACCTGCTGGTGAGCTGCGGAGCCGCGCTGCACCACCTGCGCACCGCGTTCGCCGGGATGGGTTTCGCGACCGCCGTGCACCGGCTGCCCAACCCGGCCGACCCCGCGCACCTCGCCGCGGTCGAGTTCCGCCCGGCCGCCCCGTCGGACGAGCAGATCGCGCTGTCCTCGGCGATCTCCCGACGGCGTACCGACCGCAGGCGCTTCTCGTCGTGGCCGGTGCCCGCGGCCACCTCGACCTGTTCGCCGAGCGCGCCGCCGACGAGGGCGTGCTGGCCGTCCCGGTCACCGACGCCGCCCACCGGCGCGCGCTGGCGACCGCGATCGCGCTCGCGGCGGCCTCCCAGGCGCACCACCAGGACGTCGAGCTGATGCTCTGGACCGGGCGCGACCACGCCAGCCCGGACGGGGTGCCGACCGCGGCCGCCCCGGCCGGGGTGGTCACCCACGGCGACACCCGCATGCGCGCGTTCAGCGCGGGCTCGCTCGCACCGTCCACGGTGGACGAGAACGGGACGGACGCCGGGGTGCTGCTCGTGCTGGCCACCGCGGGCGACGACGCGCTGTCGCGGCTGCGCGCGGGCGAGGCCGCCAGCGCGGTGCTGCTCGCCGCGACCGCGCTCGGCCTCGCGACCTGCCCGCTGTCCCAGCCCCTCGAGCTGGCGGAGACCCGTGCGCTGATCCGCGACGACGTGCTCGACGGGTCCGCGGTCCCGCAGCTCGTGCTGCGGCTCGGCTGGGCGCCGCCCGCCGCCGCCCCGCTGGCCGCGACCCGCGGCGCGCGCTCGACGACGTCATGGGCTACCTGCCCGGAACCCACCCCTAGAAGGAAAACGGAGGCACACCATGTCCCTGCACCACGCAGAGCGTCCGCAGACCACCGCCGAGGCCCAGGTCGAGAACCCCGCCACGGGCAGGGCCCTCGCCGTCCTGCGCATCGCGATGGGTCTGCTCTTCGGCTGGGCGTTCCTCGACAAGCTCATCGGCCTCGGCTACGCGACCCGGGCGGAGAACGCCTGGCTGGACGGCGGCAGCCCCACGAAGGGCTTCCTCAGCGGCGTCGACCACGGGCCGTTCGGGGCGGTGTTCCGCTCCTGGGCGGGCCAGGGCTGGGCGGACTGGCTGTTCATGCTCGGGCTCGCGGGCATCGCCGCCGCCCTGCTGCTCGGCGTCGCCTTGCGGGTCACCGCGGTGGCGGGCTCGCTGATGATGCTGCTCATGTGGGCCGCCGAGTGGCCGCTCGACCGGCACAACGACGCCGGTGAGCTGACCCGTTCCACCAACCCGCTCATCGAGTACCACGTCATCTACGCGCTGGTCCTCGTCGTCCTCGCGGTGGCGGGCGCGGGCGCGGTCTGGGGCCTGGGCAAGCGGTGGGCCGACCTCGACGTGGTGCGGCGCAACCCCTGGCTGCGCTGACCACCCGCCAGGAGATCCCCGACCCGCTCCGGGTCGGGGATCGGCCGTGCCATCCTCAGCGGGACGCGATCGCCCCGGCCAGCCGGTCCACCGAGGTGACCGTGACCCGCGACGCCAGCCCGACCGGCGCCACCGGCGGCACCAGCGGGTCGCCCTCGACGACGAACACCGGCCTGCCCGCCCGGAGACCGCACACGACCCCGTACTCGCGGATCGTGAGCTCCTCGTCCGCGCCCCGGACGTCGACCACCAGGTCGACCGGGTCGGTGCGCAGGTCCAGCGGGCACCGGGACCCCGGGGCCAGCGCGCGGCACAGGCCCGCGTCGGCGTGGCAGGTGCTGACCCGCGCCCCGCGGCGCGCAGCCGCCCGGCGGCGGGACCGGCGTCGCCGAACCGGGCTTCGGTGAGCAGCACGTGCAGGTCGCGGGTCGGTCGGGTGGTCATGGCGGCCTCGCTCTCCAACAAGGGTTTCCCCACCTTCGCGCGCGGGCGGGCGGGCGCGCAGTGGCGAAGGTCCCGTCCGGCGAGGGCGGTACGGCGCGGCGGGTGGGACCTGGCGCACTGTGCCCGCCACGGGCCCGGCGCGAGGCTCGGGGGACACAGCCGGTCAGGAGGAGCCATGACGCGATGGGTCGTACCGCTGTCCGAAGTGGACAAGAGTGACGTCGGGGTGGTCGGCGGGAAGGGCGCCAACCTCGGCGAGCTGATGGCCGCCGGGTTCCGGGTCCCGGACGGGTTCGCGGTGACCGCGGACGCGTTCCGCCGGTCCGCCGACGACCTCGGGCCCGACCTCGACCCCGAACGCATGGGCAAGGCCGTGCTGGCGGCGGGCGCCGCCCCCGAGGTGCGCGCCGCCATCGCCGCGGCCTACCGCGAGCTGGGCGAGGACGCGCTGGTGGCGGTCCGCTCGTCGGCGACGGCGGAGGACTCGGCCACGACGTCGTTCGCCGGGATGAACCGCACCCTGACGAACGTGCGGGGCGCGGACGCCGTCGTCGACGCGGTGGTGGAGTGCTGGGCATCGCTGTTCGCGCCCCGCTCGGTCGCCTACCGCGACGAGCACGGCCTGACCGACGAGCCCGCGATCGCCGTCGTGGTCCAGCGGATGGTGCAGTCCGAGCGGTCCGGGGTGATGTTCACCGCGGACCCCGTCACCGGCCACACCGACCGCGTCGTCGTCGAAGCCGCGTTCGGGCTCGGCGAGGTCGTCGTCAGCGGCGCGGTCGAGCCCGACACCTACGTGCTCGCGAAGGCGGGGCCGACGGTCGAGAGCGTGCGCGTCGGCGCGCAGACCCACAAGATCGCCCTCGGCGCGGACGGGGAGCGCCGCATCGACCTGCCCGCCGACGAGTCGGCCCGCCGGGTGCTGACCGAGGCGGAAGCCGTCGAGCTGGCCAGGACCGGGCTCGCGATCGAACGCCACTACGGCGTGCCGCAGGACATCGAGTGGGCCATCGCCGACGGCGCGACCTGGATCGTCCAGACCCGCCCGATCACGACGGTCGACACGGGCGAGCCGCTCGTCTCCGGCCTGGCCGCCTCGCCCGGCGTCGCGGCGGGCCGGGTGCGCGTGCTCGCCAGCCCCGCCGACGCCCACCGCTTCGGCGACGGCGACGTCCTGGTCGCCCGCATGACCGACCCGGACTGGGTGCCGCTGCTGCGCCGCGCCGCCGCCGTCGTGACCGACGAGGGCGGGTCGACCTGCCACGCCGCGATCGTCGCCCGCGAGCTGCGCGTCCCGTGCGTGGTCGGGACCCGCCGGGCCACCACCGCGCTGCGCGACGGCGCGGTCGTGACCGTGGACGGCGCGGCGGGCACGGTGACCGCGGCGACCGCACCGCCGCCGAACCCGCCCTGCGCGTGACCGAACCCCGCCCGCCCCGGTAGCCGAGGCGATCGGCACCCGGCTCTACGTCAACCTGGCCATGCCGGACACGGCGGCCGACGCCGCCCGGCTGCCCGTCGACGGCGTCGGCCTGCTGCGCGCCGAGCTGCTGATCACCCAGGCGCTGCGCGGGGTGCACCCGCGCCGGTTCCTGGCCCAGCAGGGCGCGGACGCGTTCCTCGACGCTATGGCCGCCCCGCTCACCGCGATCGCCACCGCGTTCGGCGCGCGGCCCGTGGTGTACCGGGCGACCGACTTCCGCACCAACGAGTTCCGCGCGCTCGCGGGCGGCGACGAGTTCGAGCCCCGGGAGCGCAACCCGATGATCGGGTTCCGCGGCTGCCACCGGTACGTGCGCGACCCGCAGCTTTTCGCCCTCGAACTCGCCGCGCTGGCCCGGGTCCGGGAGCGCTCGCCCAACCTGCACCTGATGATCCCGTTCGTGCGGACCCGGTGGGAGCTGGCCGCCTGCCTCGACCTGGTCGACGCGAGCCCGCTCGGCGCCCACCGCGGGCTGCTGCGCTGGGTGATGGCCGAGGTCCCGTCGGCGGCGTACTGGATCGAGGAATACGCCGGGATGGGCGTGGACGGGGTGTCCATCGGCAGCAACGACCTCACCCAGCTCGTCCTGGGCGTCGACCGGGACTCCACCACGTGCGCGGAGCTGTTCGACGAGGCCGACCCCGCCGTGCTCGACATGATCGGCCGGATCGTCGGGGCGTGCCGCCGGGCGGGGATCACCTCGTCGCTGTGCGGGCAGGCGCCGACGTCGCGCCCGGACTTCACCGGCCACCTCGTGCGCCTCGGCATCACGTCGGTGTCGGTCGACCCGAGCGCGGTGCCCGCCGCGCGGGCCGCCATCGCCGCGGCCGAGCGCCGCGTCCTGCTGGACGCCGCCCTGGGCGGTGCGCGGTGACCGGCGCGCTGCGCACCCGGCGCGGGAAGGAAGGGCTGGGCGGCGCGCTCGCCGGGCTGATGGCCGTGTGGGCGTTCGCGGGCGTGATCGGCGTCTACGGCGGCGGCGTGGACTTCGGGCCCGTCGTCACCGCCCGGCTGCCGTGGGAGAGCCCCGTGCTGGCGGGCACCGCGCTGCTGCTCGCCGTCGCCGTCCCGATGTCGGTGGCGGCCGGGCTGGTATGGCGGCGCTCGCGGTCCGGACCGGTCGCGCTGCTGGCCGCCGGACTGCTGCTCGTGGCCTGGATCCTGGTGCAGATCTTGTTCATCCGGACGTTCTCGTGGCTGCAGCCGGTGTGCTTCGGCTACGGGTTCGTCGTCGCCTGGCTCGGCGCGGCGTCGCGGGGGTGGTCCTGATGGCCCAGCCGTACCCGCTCCGGGTGACCGGTGTCCTCGACGCCCCGTTGTCGCGGTGGCTGTGGTTGGTCAAGTGGCTGCTGCTCGTGCCGCACTACCTGGTGCTCACCGTGCTGTGGGCCGGGTTCGCGCTCGCGACCGCCGCGGCGTTCTTCGCGATCCTGGTGACCGGGCGCTACCCGCGCCCGCTGTTCGACTTCACCTCCGGCGTGCTCCGGTGGTCGTGGCGGGTGCACTACTACGGCTACGGCGCGCTGGGCACCGACCGGTACCCGCCGTTCACCCTCGCCGACGTCCCGGACTACCCGGCCCGCCTCGACATCGCCTACCCGGCGCGCCTGTCGCGCGGCCTGGTCCTGGTGAAGTGGCTCCTGGCGGTGCCGCACTTCGTCGTCGTCGCCGTCCTGGCGGGCGGCGGCGCCTGGTTCGCGGTGCGCGACGGCGAGCCCGCGGGCTGGGGCGCGGGCGGCCTGGTCCCCCTGCTGGTCGTCGCGGCGGGCGTGGTCCTGCTGTTCCGCGCCCGCTACCCCGCCGGGCTGCACCCGTTCGTGGTGGGCCTGGACCGGTGGGCGCTGCGGGTCACCGCGTACGCCGCGCTCATGACCGACGAGTACCCGCCGTTCCGGCTCGACCAGGGCGGCGCCGAACCCGGGGTCCCGGCCACCGCGCCGCCGCCCCCGCCGTCCGGTGGTGGCGGGGCCCGGGTGGCGGCGGCCGTCGTCGGCGTGCTGCTGACGCTCAGCGCCGCCCTCCCGCTGCTCACCGGCGCCGTTCTGCTGTGGACGGACACCACCCAGCGCGAGGACGGGTTCCTGACCGCGCCCGCGGTGCGCGTGTCCACGCCCGGGTACGCGATCACCTCGGGCACGATCGCGCTCCCCGAACCGGTCGGCTGGGCGGACGCCGCGGGCGTCGTCGGGACCGTCCGCGTCACCGTCGACCGCGCCGCCGGACCGGTGTTCGTCGGGGTGGGACCGGCCGCGGAGGTGGACCGGTACCTCGACGGCGTCGCCCACGCCGCGCTCGAGACCGTCGTCGTCACCGACGGACGGACCGAAGCGCGTCTCGTCGAGCACCCGGGCGCCGCGCCCGCGCTCCCGCCCGCGACCGCGCTGCGCTGGCGCGCGGTCGACCAGGGCGCGGGACCGCGGGTGCTGACCTGGACCGCCGACCCCGGCGACTGGCGGTTCGTCGTCATGGCCGCGGACGCCCGGCCCGGGGTCGACGTCGAGGTCACCGCGGGCGCCACCGTGCCGCCGCTGCCCTGGATCGCCGTCGGGCTGCTCGTGCTCGGCGCGGCGCTCGGGGCGGGCGGCGTCACCCTCCTGCTCGTCGGCCTGCGCACGCCGCCGCGAGCACCCGTACCCACCATCCCGCGGCACAGCGGGGAAGGAGCAGCACGCCATGGAGACTGAGCAGCGGATCGTCGTCGGTTTCGACGGGTCACCCGCCAGCGCCGCCGCACTGCGGTGGGCGCTGCGGGACGGGCGGGCGGCGGTGGTCGCCGTCGAGGTGTGCCCGCCGGACACCGAGTTCCTGCCCGCCACGTCGCTGTCCCTGCACCCGAGGGGGACCGTCCCCCGGCGCGGCACGGGACCCCTCGCGCGCGTCGCCGAGCAGATCGCGGGCGAGACCGGGGCTCCCACCTCGACGTCCAGCAGGTGTCGGGCCGCACCGGCCGCGCACTGGCCGAGTTCGCGGCGGGCGCCGACCTCATCGTGATCGGCGCGCACCACCGCGCCGCGCACCTGGCGTCGGGCATGGGCGCGTTCGCGATGGACTGCGTCCGGCACGCCAAGTGCCCGGTCGCCGTCGTCCCCGAGCACGCCTAGCGCGCGGAGAAGGCCCCGGACCGGGTCGGTCCGGGGCCTTCGTCGCGCGTCCTACGGCCGGACGACCGCGACCGGGCACTCCGCGTGGTGCAGGACGGCCTGCGCGGTGGTCCCGAAGCCCACGCCCACCAGCGGGCTGTGGCCGCGGCTGCCCACGACGACCAGTTGCGCGCCCTCGGCGAGGTCCAGCAGCGCCCGCGCCGCCTGCGACCGCACGACGAAGCGCTCCACCCGCACCTCGGGGTACTTCTCGGCCCACCCGGCGAGGCGCTCGGCGAGCAGCGCCGTCTCGTCCTGCACGACGGCGTCCCAGTCCACGAGGATCGGGATCGCGACGTAGCCGCCGGTGTAAGCGGTGTCCTGCCAGGCGTGCACGGCGCGCAGGGCGACACCGCGGCGGGCGGCCTGCTCGTAGGCGAAGGCGAGCGCGGCCTCGCTGACCGGGGACCCGTCGACGCCGACGACCACCGGGCCGTCCTCCGGCGCGGAGCCGCGGACGACCACGACCGGGCAGTGGGCGTGGGCGGCCATGGACAGGGCGAGCGAGCCCGCGATGAGGCCGCGGAACCCACCGAGGCCCCGACTGCCCAGCACGATCTCGTACGCGTCCTCGGACGCGGCGGCCAGCACGGTCGACGGCGGCCCCATGCGCTGGTCGAGCACCGGCTCGACGCCGGTGGCCCTGGCGACGGCGGCGGCCTCGGCCAGGATGCGGTCGCCGCGCTCGGTCATGGCCGCGACCCACGCGTCGTCGGGGTCGAGCGCCGCGGGCAGGCGCGGGGGCGGCGGCGGGTAGGCGTGCAGCAGGCGCAGCGGCAGGTTGTGCTGCCGGGCGTCGCGGGCCGCGTGGCGCACGGCGTCGAGCGCGGAGGCGGAGCCGTCGACGGCGGCGATGATCGGTGCGGGCATCAGCGTGCCTTTCCTGGGGTGCGGAGCAGGTGGGTGGGTCGCGGGGCTCGACGGCGGGCACGCCGACGCGCAGGATCGCCTGCGGGTGGCCGGGCAGCTCGGCCGCCTCGATGAGGCCCGCGCGGACCTCGTGCAGGTGCAGGGGTTGGGTGATCACGGAGGCGGCGAGGCCGCGGGCGGTGGCGGCCAGCCAGGTCTGCTGCAGCGCGACGCCCGCGCGAAGGTGGTCGCTCGGCCCGTCGCCGACGGTGATCACCACCAGGTGCGCCTCACCGGCCAGGCGTTCGGCGAGCACCGGCCGCTCGGGCAGCGCGCCGTCGGCGCAGCCCAGCCCGATCAGCAGGCCGAGCGGCACCCCCGGGCCGAGCCAGGCGGTCAGCTCCCGCGGTACGCGGCGCTGCGGCCCATCAGGCGCGCGGTGTGCGTGATCAGCGCGGCCAGGGCGGCGTCCGCGGCGGGTCCGGCCAGGGCGACGACGGCGGCGCCCTCGACGTCGGTCGCGTGCCGCAGGTCGATGCCGGGGTCGGGTGGTCCGGCGAACCGGGACCGGTGGCTACGGCGCCGCCGCATCGCCGCGTAGCGCGCCGAGTCCTCGGCCGTGGGCGGTCTCGGCTCACCCGCGCGCACCGCGGCGACGACGTCGCGGCGGCCCGGCAGCGGGAACTGCCGCCAGGTCTCGGACCAGCCGAGCCTGCGGACCGCGAGCCGCACGCACGCCACCGCGGCCCCGCAGGAGATGAGCCGGTCCCGACCGGTCGGGTCGTGCTCCGGCAGGCGCAGGTCGACCCGTTCGACCACCAGCACCTCCCGGCCCCGGGTCTCGACCACCCACGGCCGCGTGCGGTGCACCGAGGGCGCGCTGCGGGCGGCCGCGCTGAGCACGGCCGCCTCCGCGGTGGTCCACTCCGGACTCATCGACCCGGGACGTCGGCGACGAGCAGCGACCCGGCGACCGCGCCCCCGTCGACGACGAACTCCGAACCCGTGCTGTAGGTGGCCTCGGCGGCGATGAACAGCACCATCCGCGCCACCTCCTCGGGTTCGCCGAAACGGGCGATGGGCTGCTGGGCGGTGATGCTGTCGTCGAAGCCCGCCGTCATCGGCGTGCGGATCGGGCCGGGGTGCACCGAGCACACCCGCACCCCGTCGCGGGCCAGCTCCAGCGCCGCGGTCTTCGTCAGGCCGCGCAGGCCCCACTTGCTGGCGGTGTAGGCGCCGAGGTTGGCGTACCCCATCAGGCCCGCGGTGGAGGAGATGTTGATGATCGTCCCCCGCCCGCGGCGCGGAGGGACGGGATGGCGGCGTGCATGCCCAGCCACGGGCCGACGAGGTTGACGTCGAGCACGTGCTGGAACGACTTCAGGTCCTGCTCGGCGATCGTGCCGAAGTCGACGATGCCCGCGTTGTTGACCAGCAGGGAGATCGACCCGAAGGCCGCCTCCGTCGCGGCGACGGCCGCGCGCCAGTCGTCCTCGGACGTCACGTCGAGGTGGGTGTAGGCGACGCCGTCGGGCAGGTCGGCGGGCTCGGGGAGCACGTCGGCCGCCATCACGGCCGCCCCGGCGGCGGCCAGGGCGTCGACCACGGCCCGGCCGATCCCGCGCGCGCCGCCGGTCACCAGCGCGGTCGTTCCGTCGAAAGTGGACATCTGGGTTCCCTCCCGTTTCGGTGCGTCCCCACCAGTCTTCGGCGGTCGGCGACGGCGGCGGAGAGTCCAACGTCCCCGGGACGCGGGACGTCCGACGACAGCCCGCGGCCCGCGCGCGTGGTTGTGTTCACCCGCTGAGGAGAGGAGTGCCCGATGGACCACGACACCCTGGTGGCCGCGATCGCCGACGCCTGCCGCGCACCCTCGGTGCACAACACCCAGCCCTGGCGCTGGCTCGTCGGGACCCGGTCGCTGCACCTGATGGCCAACCGGACCCGGTGGCTGCGCGCCACCGACCCGCGCGGCCGCGACCTGGTGATGAGCTGCGGCGCGGCGCTCGACCACCTCAGGACCGCCCTCGCCGCGCGCGGGTGGGCGCTGATCAACCGCGGATCGACCCCGTCGACCCCGACCACCTCGCCGCGCTGGAGCTGCGTCCCACCGCCCGCCACGCCGAGGCCCTCGCGGCCGCGATCCCGCTCCGCCGGACCGACCGCCGCCGGTACTCCGGGCGCGCCGTCACCGCCGACACCCTCACCCGCCTGGTGACCGCCGCCGCGCACCACGGTGTCGCCGCCGTCCCGGTCACCGATCCCGAGGCGCGCGTGGAGCTGGTGGTCAGCCTGCTGGCCGCGGCCGAGCGCCAAGCCGCCGACCCGGTCGCCGTCCGCGAACTGGTCGCCTGGTCGGGTCGTCCGCCCGGCCTGCCGGACGGGGTGCTCGCGGCGAGCACCCCGCGGGCACGCCGCACCACGGCGGCGTCCCGATGCGCGCCTTCGCGGGCGGCGGCCTCGTCGACGCGCCGACGGGGAGCCACGAGCCGGACGCGGGCGAGCTGCTCGTGCTCACCACCGACGACGATTCCCGCGGTCCTGGCTGCGGGCGGGCGCGGCGGCGAGCGCGGTCCTGCTGACGGCGACGTCGCTCGGGCTCGCCACCTGCCCGCTGTCCCAGAACACCGAGGTCGAGGCCGTCCGCACCCACCTGCGGTCCGGGCGCGTCGCGGCGCTCGGCGCGCCGCAACTGGTCGTCCGCGTCGGCTACGCGCCCGCCGCGGCCCCTCCCCTGCCGCGCACCCCCGCCGCCCGGTCGGCGAGGTGTGCGTCCCGCTCCCCGGCTGCGGCTGAGCGGTCAGCGCGGCGGCCCAGGCGCGGGCGCGCTCGCGCTCGCCGTCGACGAGGGGCCCGGTCGTGCCGGTGACCCAGAAGGTCTCGGACCGCCCGACATCGATCCCGGCCCCGCGCAGGGCCCTGCGCATGGCGCGGGCAGCCGAGCCGGGCAGGCCGCGGACCTTGACGCGGGTGTCGAAGGTGTGCGCGACCACGCCCGGCGCGGCGGGCAGGGCGGCGATCCACTCGCGCACGCCCGGGCCGGGCGGGACCGTCGAACCCTGCTCGCGCGCCGAGTCGCGGGTGGACGGTCGGCTCATGCTGAACGCGTGGGTGGGGCCGCCCACGAGGAGCAGCGTCACGTCGGTGGGGAGGCGCGCGGGCGCGGCCCCCACCTCGACGACGGTGGCGGCGCCCGCGACGCCCCCGGCGATCGCCTCGGCGATCTCGCGGGTGTTGCCGAACATCGATTCGTACACGACCAGGGTTCCCACGGTGTCCTCCTACGGTGCCAGCCGGACGCGGGCGTCGACCGCGCGTCCGCCGATGAGCGGGTTGATGTCGAGTTCGGCGATCCCCGGGACGGCCTCGGCGAGCCGGGCGACGCGCAGCAGGACGTCCTGGACGTCGAGTTCGGGGTGCGCGCGGGCGATGCGCGGGGCGGTGGCCAGGTCGGCGAGGTCGGCCCCGGTCAGCGGGCAGAGCCGCACCGCCTGGTCGGCGAGCACCTCGGCGTCCGTGCCGCCCGCCCCGAACGCGAGCAGCGGCCCGAACCGGGGTCGTGCGTGACGCCGACGAGCAGTTCGACGCCGCGCTGGGCCATCGGCTGGACGAACACCCCGCGCAGCTCCGCGCCGAACCGCTCGCCCATCGCGGAGACGGCGGAGCGCACCGCGGCCTCGTCGGCCAGCCCGAGCGCGACGCCGCCCGCGCGGCTCTTGTGCAGCAGGCCCGCCGTCACCGCCTTGACCGCGACCGGCCCGCCCGCGCGCCGCCAAGCGTCGACGGCCGCGTCGGCGTCGGCGACGACCGCACCGGCGACGACCGGCACGCCCGCGGCGGCGAGGAGCGCGAGGCTCTCGGCCGGGTCGAGCCAGCCGCCACCCGGGTGGCGGGCGACCACCTCGTGGACGGCCGCCGCGTCGAAGCCCGGCGGGTCGGCCGGGCGCACGGCGGGGCGGGCCAGCCACTCGGCGCGGTCGACCGCGGCGGCCAGGGCGCGCACGGCTGTTGCCAGCCCCCGGTGTGGCCCATGTGGACGGTCAGCATTGGCTTGCCCAGGTCGCGGGCCACGGTGGCGGCGCGGTCGAGGGCCGTCCCCGGGTCGCCGAGCACCGTGGGCACGGTGATCGCGATGACGGCGTCCACCCCGGGGTCGTCCAGCACGTCCGCGACGCGGTCGGCGAACGCGCCCGGGTCGATGACCGCGGTCGTGTCGACCGGGTTCCCCACCGACGCGGTGGCGGGCAGCGCGCCGCGCAGGCGGCGCCGCACGGGTTCGGCGAGTTCCGCCATGACCAGCCCGGCGTCGGCGCACGCGTCGGCGGCGAGCACGCCCGCGCCGCCCGCGTTGGTGACGACGGCGACGCGCCTGCCGCGCGGCAGCGGGTGGCCGAGCAGCAGCGCCAGGACCGCGACCGCGTCCTCGGTGGAGTCGACGGCGGTGACCCCCGCCTGCCGGTACAGCGCGTCCGCCGTGGCCGCGGGCGTCGCGATGGCGGCGGTGTGCGACCCGGCCGCGCGGCTGCCCGCCGCCGACACCCCGGCTCGGATCGCGACCAGCGGCTTGGTCCTGGCCAGCGCGCGGGCCCAGCGGGCGAAGCGGCGCGGGTCGCCGAAGGACTCGAGGTAGAACACGGCGGCGGCGGTGGCGTCGTCGGCCGACCACCAGGCGAGCAGGTCGTTGCCGCTGACGTCGAGCTTGTCGCCGGTGGACACCAGGGTCGACACGCCGAGCCCGGCCGCGGCCAGCTCGTGCACCAGGGCGATGGCGATGCCGCCCGACTGGCAGGCCAATCCGACCCCGCCCGGCGGCGCGGGCCGGTCCATGAAGGTCGCGTCGAGCCCGGCGCCCGGGTTGCCGACGCCGACGCAGTTCGGGCCCACGAGGCGGATGCCGTGCTCGCGGACGATGGCCCGCACGGCGGCGGCGTCGGCCGGGCCGATGCCCGCGGTGATCACGACCAGGGCGCGCACCCCGACCGCGGCGCACTGGCGCACCACGTCGAGCACGGCCGCCGCGGGCACGCACACCACCGCGAGGTCGGGCGGGCCGGGCAGGTCGACCACTCTCGGCACGCAGCGCACCCCGAGGATCGAGCGGGCGTGCGGGTTGACGGCGGTGACCGGGCCGGGGAAGCCCGACGCGAGCAGGTTCCGCAGCACGGCGTGCCCGACGGAGTCCCGGCGCCTGCCCGCCCCCACGACGGCGACGGAGCCCGGCGCAGCAGCGGGACGAGGCTGGCCACGGTGGCGGTGCGCGCGCGGTGGTCGACGGCGTCGAGGTACGCGTCGGCGCCGTCGAGGGGCATGGTCACCCGGATGACGTCGTCGTCGCGTTCGGTGCGGACGGGCTGGCCGAGGTCCTCGATGACGCGCAGCATGCGGTGGTTGGCGGTGAGGACGTCGGCGGTCAGGGTGGTCACCCCGTCCGCGCGGGCCTGCGCGACGAGGTCCTCCAGCAGCAGCGTGCCGATGCCGTGGGCCTGGTCGGCGTGGGCGACCGACACGGCGAACTCGGCCGTCCCGCCGGGTGTGCGGGCGTAGCTGGCGACGCCGAGCAGGACGCCGTCGCGGAACGCGCCGACCGCGGGCGGGCGCCGTCCGGGTCGGTGACGAGGCTGTCGACGTACTGCTCGGCGTTCGTCCCGCCGAGGGTGAAGAACCGGAGGTAGCGGTCCTCGGGCGGGAGCGCGGCGTGCAGGTCCCGCAGCGCGGCGCGGTCCTCGGGCCCCAGGGGCCGGAGTTCGACCGGGCCGCCGTCGCGGGCGCGGGCCCAGTGCGCGGCGCGGGTCACCGCGACCACCGCCAACCGCTGATGGCGGGCAGGTCCTCGCCGGTGCGGCGGATGTGGGCGGAGTGGGCGGCCAGCCGGTCGAGGAGGTCCTGCCGCAGGTGCCCGAGCCTGCCCGCCACGCGCGGCACGCGTTCCAGGACGGCCAGGGCGAGGTGGTAGCGGTCGATCCCGTTGAGGACGCACATGTCGAACGGCGTCGTGGTGGTGCCGTGGTCGTGGAAGCCGTGGACGTGCAGGCGGTCGTGGTGCGGGCGGTCGTAGGTGAGCTGGTGGATCAGCCAGGGGTAGCCGTGGAAGGCGAACACGACCGGCTTGTCGGTGAAGATCGCGCCGTAGTCGCGGTCAGGCAGACCGTGCGGGTGGCGGTGGGGGCGGAACAGGCGGGCGAGGTCGACCACGTTGACGAACCGCAGCCGCAGGTCCGGGACCAGGTCCAGCAGGACGTCGACGGCGGCGAGGGCTTCCTGGGTGGGGACGTCGCCCGCGCAGGCGAGGACGGCGTCGGTGCCGCCGTCGAGGTCGGTGCTGGCCCAGTCCCAGACGCCGAGGCCCTGGTCGACGTGGGCGTCGGCGGCGTCGGCGGGCAGGTACTGCGCCGCCGGCTGCTTGCCCGCGACGATCACGTTGACCAAGCCGCGGAGCGCAGGCAGCGGTCGGCGACGGCGAGCAGCGTGTTGGCGTCCGGCGGCAGGTACACCCGGCAGACCTCGGGCCGCTTGGACAGCACGTGGTCGACGAAGCCGGGGTCCTGGTGGGACGCGCCGTTGTGGTCCTGGCGCCACACGTGGGAGGTCAGCAGGTAGTTCAGACTCGGCACGGGCCGCCGCCACGGCTGCTCGGCCGCGGTGTGCAGCCACTTGGCGTGCTGGGCGACCATCGAGTCGACGATGTGCGCGAACGCCTCGTAGCTCGACAGCAGCCCGTGGCGGCCGGTGAGCAGGTAGCCCTCCAGCCAGCCCTGGCACAGGTGCTCGGACAGCACCTCGACGACGCGCCCGCGCGGGTCGAGGTGGTCGTCGGCGGGCGCGGTGGGCAGCCGCCAGCGGCGGCCGGTCACCTCCAGCACCGCGCCGAGCCGGTTCGAGGCGTGCTCGTCGGGCGCGAACAGCAGCAGGTTGCGCTGGTCGAGGTTGTGCGCCATGACCTCGCGCAGCCAGGACCCGAGCACGCGGGTCGCCTCCTCGGTCGTGCGGCCCGGCGCGGGGACGTCGACGGCGTGCGCGGCGTGGTCGGGCAGGCGCAGGTCGCGCTGGACGAGGCCGTGGGCGCGGGGGTTCGCGCTCATCCGCAGGTCGCCGCGCGGGTGCAGGTCGGCGATCTCGGGGACGGGCTCGCCGCCGGGGGTGAACAGCTCGGCGGGGCGGTAACCCGCCATCCACTCCTCCAGCGCGGTCAGCGCGTGCGGGTCGGAGCGGACGTCGGTGATCGGCACCTGGTGGGAGCGCCAACTCCCCTCGGCGGCGGGCGGTCCCGTCCAGCCCTTGGGGGTGCGCAGCACGATCATCGGCGCGGGCGCCCCGCTGCCGGTCCTGCGTTCGGCGATGTCGGCGAGCACCTGGTCGACGGCCGCGGCGTACGCCTCGTGGACCTCGCGGGCGTCGCTCCCCGCGACCTCGACCGGCGCCCAGCCGCAGCCGCGCAGCATGGCGTGCAGGTCGGCCCGGTCGATGCGGGACAGCAGCGTCGGGTTGGCGATCTTGTAGCCGTTCAAGTGCAGGATCGGCAGGACGGCGCCGTCGGTCCTCGGGTCGAGGAAGCGCGGGGCCTGCCAGCTCGCCGCGAGCGGCCCGGTCTCGGCCTCGCCGTCGCCGACCAGGCACGCGACGAGCAGGCCCGGGTTGTCGAACGCCGCCCCGGTGGCGTGGGCGAGGCTGTAGCCCAGCTCGCCGCCCTCGTGGATGGACCCGGGCAGGTGCGGTGAGGCGTGGCTGGGGACGCCGCCGGGGAAGGAGAACTCCCGGAACAGCGTCCGCATGCCCGCGGCGTCCCGGCTGACGTGCGGGTGGACCTCGGAGTACGTGCCCTCCAGCCAGGCCGCGGCGTTCAGCCCGGCCGCGCCGTGCCCAGGCCCGCAGACCAGCAGCGCTTCGACGCCGTCGCGGGCGATGGCGCGGTTGAGGTGGGCGTGGGTGAGGGTGATGCCGGGGACGCTCCCCCAGTGGCCCAGCAGTCGGGGTTTGACGTGCTCGGGGCGCAGCGGTTCGGTCAGCAGCGGGTTGTCCAACAGGTAGATCTGGCCGACGGACAGGTAGTTGGCGGCCCGCCACCAGCGGTCGACGAGCGCGAGCGGGTCGGCGGCGCGCGGGTGGGCGGCGGTCTGGACGGTGCCAGCGGACATGGAGGGCTCCCCGGGAAGGCGGCGATACCAGGAGCGTCGCGCCCGACACCGGTGCGCGGGCAGCGTCGACCGTCCCAACCAGGACGGGACCTTCGGGCGTGTGCGCGCCGCACGCGGGACCGCATCGTGGGGGATGTCCTACCGCGACCGCCGATTGGGTTGATCGAGATGACCACCTTGCCGGGGGCGCTGGGTCTGCCCGGCGAGCACGTCCAAGCGGTGCTCGCCGCCGCGGGCTTGGCCCCGTCCTTGCACAACATCCAGCCGTGGCGCTTCGCCCTCCGGCCGGACCGCATCGAGCTGCGCGCCGATCCGGGCTCCCGGCTGCCCGCGACCGACCCGGACGACCGCGAGTTGCGCCTCGGGTGCGGGGCCGCGCTGTTCAACCTGCGCCTGGCGCTGGCGGTGCGGGGCGTGCAGCCGCTGGTCACCCTCTCCCACCACCCGTGGCCCGGTGACGACCCGGACCGCCCGCTCGCGGTGGTCCGCAACGGCGGGCGCGCGCGATCGCGGGCCGACATCGCGGTCCTCGAACGGGCCATCCCGAACCGGCGGACCGTGCGCACCCCTTCCGCGACGCCGCGGTGCCCAGCGCCCACCGCGTCCGCCTGGGCAAGGCCGCGGGCGACGAGCGGTGCTGGCTGCGCAACGTCGACGAGGCCATCGACCGCGCGCGGCTCCAGACGCTCATCGCGCGGGCCCACCGCGCGCAGACGCAGGACCTGGCGGTGCGCGCGGAGCTGGCGGCGTGGAGCGGCCACGACGGCGGACGCCCGGACGGGGTGCCGCTCACCGCCAGCGGACCGCGGCCGGAACCGCAGGACGAGTGGCTGCTGCGGGACTTCGGCGGCGAGGCGGGCCGGGCCCGCACGCCCGGCAAGGACTTCGAGAGCAGCCCGCTGATCCTCGTGCTCCAGTCCTACAGCGACGGTCCGGCCGAGCAGGTCCAAGCCGGTCAGGCCCTCCAGCGCGTGCTGCTCACCGTCACCTCGCTGGGCCTGTCCGCGTCGCTGATCTCCCAGCCGATCGAGGTCGCCGCGATCCGCGGCGAACTGCGCCGGATGCTCGGCAGCCACCTCACGCCCCAAGCGGTCCTGCGCGTCGGTTACGGCTCGTCGGTGCGCCCGACGCCGCGCAGGCCGATCACCGACCTCGTCGTCCCCGCGATCGAAGGAGACCCGGTATGCGCGCCAAGGATCTGATGTCGACGCCCGCGGTGACCGTCGCGCCCGGCACGCCCGCGAAGGCCGCCCTCGCCGTGCTGGCCGCGCACGGGTTCACCGCGCTGCCGGTGGTCGAGGGCGACCGCCTCGTCGGGCTGGTCACCGAGGCGGACCTGCTGCGCGGCCGCGTGGTCGCCGACCCGCGCACCCCGCACGGCGTCCCGCCGGAGCCGGGCTGGACGGTGGGCGAGGTGATGCGCGCCGACACCCTCCGCGTGGCGCCGGGCGCCGACGTCGCGACGGCGGCGAGGGTCATGCTGGAGCACGGTGTCCGATCGGTCCCCGTGGCCGACGGCGACCGGCTGGTCGGCGTCCTGACCTACCGCGACCTGCTGCGCGTGCTGGCCCGCGACGACCTGGACATCCTGGCCGACGTCCGGCACCGCCTCGCCGCGTACGGCGGAAGCGGCCGGTGGGAGGTCAGCGTGGCCGACGGCGCGGTCACCGTGCTCGACGAGCACGACGACGCGACGGACCGGCACGTGGCCCGCGTGCTGGTCGAGTCCGTCCCGGGCGTGCAGGCGGTGCGGGTGTCGGCGCGACCGGCCTGACCCGGCGGGACCCGGCGGGACCTTGGTCCCGCACCGGCGGGGTCCCCGGTTACCTGCCCCGCCCCGCTCCCCGTCCTAGGCTCGCGGTGGAGCGCGGAGGAGGAGCATTTCGATGACACGGATCTTCCTGGTGGACGACCACGAGATCGTCCGACGGGGCATCGCCGACCTGTTCGAGGACGTCCCGGGGTTCGAGGTCGTCGGGCAGGCCGGTTCGGTGGCCGAGGCGCTGGTCCGCGTGCCCGCCAGCGGCGCGGAGGTCGCGGTGCTCGACGTGCGGCTGCCCGACGGCAGCGGCGTCGAGCTGTGCCGCGAGCTGCGGTCCACCCTCCCCGAACTGCGCTGCCTCATGCTGACCTCGTTCGCCGACGACGAAGCCCTCTTCGAGGCGATCATGGCGGGCGCGTCGGGGTACGTCCTCAAGCAGGTGCTCGGCACCGACCTGGTGACCGCGGTGCGCACGGTCGCGGCGGGGGCGTCGCTGCTCGACGCCCGCACCACCACCGCGTTGCTGGACCGCATCCGCCGCGAGCGCAGCGAGTCCGACCCGCTGTCGTCGCTGACCGAGCAGGAGCGCAAGGTCTTCGACCTGATCGGCGAGGGGCTCACCAACCGCCAGATCGGCGAACGCCTGTTCCTGGCGGAGAAGACGGTGAAGAACTACGTCTCGAAGGTGCTGAGCAAGCTCCAGATGGAGCGCCGCACCCAGGCCGCGGTGATGGCCAGCAGGCTGCGCCGCGCCCCGAGCGGTCCGAGGAGTGACCTAGCGCGCGACGGCGCGCACGATGTCGGCGCTGGTGAGCATCCCCACCAGCGCCCCGCCGTCGGTCACCACCACTCCGTCCACACCGGACTCGTCCACCGCTTTCGCCGCGTCCGCGAAGGGGACCCCGACGTCCACCGCGGGCGCGGGAGCGCGCATGACCCGGCTGACCGCGTCCTCCGCGCTCCCGACCGCCCACGTGTGCCACAGCGCGTCGGACTCGGTGAGCAGGCCGAGGCAGCGGTCGCCCGCGATCACCGGGAGGTGGCGGACGCGGGCCCGCGCCATCGTGGTCAGCGCCACCCGCAGGCTGGTGTCGGCGCGCACGCCGAGCACGGGGTCGCTCATCGTCGAAGCCACGGTCGGGGTCACGGCCCGGCCCTCCGGATCGCGTCGACCGCCGCCAGGGCGACCCGCCTGCCCTCGGCGACGGCGGCGGCGGGCAGCCGCGGCGGCGGGACGGGCTCGTCCGGTTCGACGACCGGTCCGATCCCGTCGGCGGCATCCAGGCCGAGCATGGCCAGCAGCCGGGCGGCTTCGGCGGCGTCCACCGCCGCTGAGGCGACGACGCGGGCGGCGCGGTGCCGTTCGTGGGCGGTCATCGGAGGCTCCTCTCCCCGGCCGCGAGCCGGGCTTGGCGGGCGAGTTCGACGTCCTCGCGGGCGCGGAAGGCGAGCACGGGCGCGCTCCCCAGGAACTCGAGACCGGCGACGGCGTCCGCGCACAGCGCCGGGTTGTGCTCGGCGACGCCGCCGGTCAGGACGAGGGCGTCGAAGCGGGTCAGGGAGGCGCGGACCGCGGCGACCTCGCGCCGCACCCGGTGCAGGTAGACCTCGATCGCCTCGGCGGCGTGCGGGTGGGGGCTGGCCAGCAGGGAGCGGAGGTCGCCGTCGGTCCCGCTGAGCCCGGCGAGCCCGGATTCCTCGCGCAGCACGCGTTCCAGGTCGTCCGGGGCCATGCCCGCGCGGAGGAGGTGGAACACGGCGGCCGGGTCGAGCGCGCCGCTGCGGGTGCGCCCGGGCAGCCCGTCGAGCGGGCTGAACCCCATGCTGGTGTCGACGCTGGCGCCGCCCTCCACCGCGGTGACGGAGGTGCCGGAGCCGAGGTGGGCGACGACGACGCCGATCTCCTCGACCGGCCGCCCGAGCAGTTCCGCGGCCCGGCGCACGGCGTACGCGATCGACAGGCCGTGGAAGCCGTAGCGGCGGATGCCGTGGGCTTCCGCGAGAGCGCGCGGGATCGCGCACAGGCGGGCGCGGGTGGGCAGGCCCGCGTGGAAGGCGGTGTCGAAGCACGCCACCACCGGGGTGTCCGGCATGCGCCGCAGCACGGCGGCGGCGATGCGCAGCGCCTGCGGCTGGTGCAGCGGGGCGAGCGGCGCCAGCGCGGCCAGCTCGGCGAGGACGGCGTCGTCGAGCACGGCCGGGTGGGCGCGGTCGCCGCCGTGGACGAACCGGACGGCCACCGCGTCCGGGCGGGTGGCGAACGCCGCGTCCGGCGCGGCGCGGCCGTCCCACCGGTCGTCCTCCCACGCCCACGCGACGGTGTCGCCGTCGAGGAGGGCGACCTTGAGGCTGGACGAGCCCGGGTTCAGCGTCAGCACCTTCACCGCCGCACCGCCTTCGCGACGAGGTCGGCGGCGACGACCAGCGCGGGGACCGCGGCGGCGAGCGCCCAGCCGAGCGCGGTCGGGCCGGTGCCGCCGAGCAGCTCGGGCATCGGCGGGACGTACAGGAACACCGCGAGGACGACCAGTTCGACGGCGATCGCGGCGAGCAGCGCGGGGTTGCCGCGCCAGCCCGCCCAGCGGCTCGCCGAGCGGCAGGCGAACGCGGTGCCGACCTGGCCGAGCACGATCGCGGCGAAGGCGGCGCCGGACGCCGTCGCCACCAGCGCCGGGTCGACGGTGTCGCCGAAGCCCCAGCCACCGGCCCACAGCACGGTCAGGAACGCCGCGACCGCGCCGAGCGCCTGCACGGGACCGAGCAGCCCGAACGCGCGCCGCAGGACGGACCGGTCGAGCAGCTCGCCGCGGCGGGCGGGGCCGTCGAGGGTGCGCGGGTTGGCCGGTTCCGCGCCGAGCGCGAGCGCGGGCAGCAGGTCGGTGCCGATGTCGATGGCGAGCACCTGCAGCACCGTGATCGCCAGCGGGACCTGGCCGCCCGAGAGCGCCCACAGCGCGAACGGCGCGAGTTCGGCGACGTTGTCGGTCAGGTGGTAGGTGAGGAACCGGCGGATGTTGGCGAAGGTCGCCCGACCGAGTTCGACCGCGGCGACGATGGTGCCGAAGTGGTCGTCCAGCAGGACCAGGTCGGCGGCCTCGCGGGCCACGTCCGTGCCGGAGGCGCCCATGGCCACGCCGATGTCGGCGGCGCGCAGCGCGGGCCCGTCGTTGACGCCGTCGCCGGTCATCGCCACCACGTGCCCGCGGGACTGGAGCGCCCGGGCGATGCGCAGCTTGTCCTCGGGCGCGACGCGGGCGACGACGACGCCGTCGCGGTCGACGAGGGCGGCGAGCGCGGCGTCGTCGGCGGGCAGGTCGGCGCCGACCACCACCGGCGCGCCCGGCACGGCGAGGCCGACCTCGCGGGCGATGGCGAGCGCGGTGCCCGGGTGGTCGCCGGTGACCATGCCGACGCGGATGCCCGCGCGCCTGCACGCCGCGATCGCGTCGGCGACGTCGTCGCGGGGCGGGTCCTCCAGGGCGACCAGGCCGAGCAGGTCCAGGTCGCGCTCACCGCGCTCGGGGTCGGCGGTGCGGGCGACGGCGAGCAGCCGCAGCCCGCGCGCGCTGAGCGCGACGACCTGGTCGTGCGCGTCCTCGGGGACCGCGCGGCACAGCGGCAGGACGGCGTCGGGCGCGCCGACGACGTGCAGGCCGTCGCGGTCGATCACCGACGCGCGGCGCCTGCGGGGGTCGAACGCGGTCCGGTCCAGCACGGGCGGGGGCGCGGGCACGCCCGCCTTCGCGGCGAGGACGTGCAGGGCGGCCTCCATCGGGTCGCCGACGTGCCGGTGGGTGGCGTCGGCGTCGGGCGAGCAGCGGGCAGCGCTGTCGGCGAGCGCCGCCACCGCGTCCGGGAGGGTCGTCGTGGACCTCGACCGGGCCCGCGGGCGTCCACACGCGCACGACGGCCATCTCGTTGCGGGTGAGCGTCCCGGTCTTGTCGGTGCAGATGAACGAGGTCGCGCCGAGCGTCTCGACCGCCTCCAGCCGCCGCACCAGCGCCTTGCGCGCGGCCATCCGCCGGGCGGCGACGGCGAGCGACAGGGTCACGGTGGGCAGCAGGCCCTCCGGGACGAGCGCGACGGTCACCCCGATGGCGAACAGGAAGCTCTCGGTGGCCGCCAGCCCGAGCAGCAGCGCCGCGCCGAAGAACACCGAGCCGACGACGACCGCGACCGCGGCCACGACGACGACCGTCCGGTGCAGCCGCGCGGCCAGCGGGCTCCTCGGCCGGACCGCGCTCGCGGTGGCGGCGGCGACCGCGGCGAGCCGGGTCGCCGCGCCGGTCGCGGTGACCTCCGCCCGCCCGACCCCGTCGACGACGTGGGTCCCCCGACGACCCCGTCGCCGGGCGCCTTCGCCACGGGGACGCTCTCGCCGGTCAGCGCGGACTCGTCGACGCCGAGCCCGCTGGCCGACCGGACCCGCGCGTCCGCGCAGACCCGGTCACCGGCTTCCAGCACCAGCACGTCGCCGACCACCAGGTTCTCGGCCGCGACGACCACCACCCGGCCGTCGCGGACGGCGCGCGCCCGGACCGGCACCAGGTCCCGCAGGCGCTGCGCCGCCCGGTCCGCGCGGTATTCCTGCACGAACGAGAACACCGCGTTGACCACCACCACGACCGCGATCGCCACGCCCAGCTCGGGCATCCCCGCGATGACGGCCAACCCGGCCGCCGCCCACAGCATCAGGGCGAAGAAGTGGACGAGCTGGCGGGCGAGGACGAGCGCGACCGGCGTGCGCCTCGGCTCGGGCAGCCGGTTCGGCCCGTCCCGGCGCAGCCGCGCCGCCGCCTCGGCGGCGGTGAGCCCGTCGACGCGGGTCGCGGCGGTCACCGCAGCACCTCGCGCAGCCCCAGCCCCGTGATCGCCGCGACGACCGCGGCCATCACGAGCCCGGCCACCGCGCCGACCGCCGCGGTCTGGACGACCGGCTGCCCGCTGGTCCACAGCGGGGTCGCGATGGCGAGGAACGCGGCGAGCCCGGCGATCCACGCCATCGCCGTGACCGCGATCCACCCGGCGGTGCGCGGCCGGATCCGCCGCAGCACCAGCCATTGCGCGTACCCGATCGTGGCCGGGAGCGGGACCAGCGCCAGCCACGCCCACGGCGACCCCACCAGCGACGGGAGGAGCCCGAGCACGTAGGCGGCGGAAGCGGCCACCGCGGTGGCGGCCACCCACCGGGAGACCGGCAGGTCCGCCAGCACCCGCCGCAGGACCACCGCCTGCCCGAGGCCGAGTGCCGCGCCCTCGACGGCGCCCGCCGCGACGAGCGCCGGGACGGCCACGACCGGCGACGCGTCCGCCGTCAGCGCGCCGACGACCGCGGGCAGCAGGAAACCCAGCGCCTCGGCGAGGGTGACCACCGCGATCCACCGGCGCAGCGGCACGACCGTGCCCGGTGGGCGTGCGGCCAGGGCGGGAGGGGTCAGGCTCATGGGTACACCCTCGCGACCGCGACCGGCCGGGCCACAGTGCCGCAAGCGGCGCGCGACCGGGGACCTTGGACCCCGCCGGGGTGGGACCAGCGGCGGGACCGCGCCGACGTTGGCTCCTGCCCCGGCGCTCCCCGGCGAGCAGGCTGGTGACCATGACGACCGGCATGGACACAGGACTGTCCGAAGCGGACGCCGCGTCCGCCGCGCTCGCCCACGGGCGCAACACGATCCCCGAACCGCGCAGGCCCGGCGTGGCCGCCCGGGCCGCGGCCCAGCTTCGCGACCCGATGATCCTGCTCCTGCTGGCGGCGATCGCCCTGTCCGTCGCGCTGGGCGACCTGACGGACACGATCGTCATCGCGGTGGTGGTCGTGCTGAACACCGCCGTCGGCGTCGCGCAGGAGTTGCGGGCGGAGCGGGAGCTGTCGGCGTTGCGGTCGCTGTCGGCGCCCTCGGCCCGCGTGCTGCGCGAGGGGGTGGTGCGGGAGCGGCCCGCGGAGGACATCGTGCCCGGGGACACCGTGCTGCTGGAGGCGGGCGACGTCGTCCCGGCCGACGGGGACCTCGTGACCCACCACCTGCTCCAGGTCGACGAGGCCGCGCTGACCGGCGAGTCGGTCCCGGTGGACAAGGACGGCGGCGAGGTCAGGGCGGGCACCGTCGTGACCCGCGGCCGGGCCGTGGTCCGGGTGACCAGGACCGGGGCGGACAGCGCGCTGGGCCGCATCGCCGCGCTCCTCGGGTCGGTCGGCACCCGGCCGACCCCGCTGCAGCGCAGGCTCGCGGCGCTCGGCCGCGGTCTGGCCGTCGCCGCGGTCGTCCTGTCCACCGCGGTCGCGCTCATCGGGCTGCTCCAGGGCAGGCCGCTGGGCGAGGTCGCGCTGACCGGCATCAGCCTCGCCGTCGCCGCCGTCCCGGAGTCGCTGCCCGCCGTCGTCACCCTCGCGCTGGCGCTCGGCGCGCACCGGATGGCGCGGCGCGCCGCGGTCGTCCGGGCGCTGCCCGCGGTCGAGACCCTGGGGTCGGTCACCGTGCTCGCCGCCGACAAGACCGGCACCCTCACGCAGAACCGGATGCTCGTCGAACGGCTGTGGACCCCGGGGGCGGCGAGGCCACGCTCACCGGCACCGGCTACGACCCCGACGGCAGCATCACCGGCACCGGGTTCACCACGCTGCTGCGCGACCTCGTCCTGTGCAACGACGCCGACCTCCAGCCGCGCGACGGCTCCTGGTGGCCCAGCGGCGACCCCACCGAGGTCGCGCTCGTCGTCGCCGCGGCCAAGGGCGGGCTGGTCGCCGCCGAGCAGCGGTCGACGTACCCGCGCGTCGCGGAGGTCCCGTTCGAGAGCGCCACCAAGCGGATGACGACCACCCACACCGCGCCGGACGGGTCCCGGCTGGAGATCACCAAGGGCGCGCCCGAGGTGCTCCTCTCCCCGACGACCCCGCCCACGACGTCGTCGCCGCGTGGACCGCCGAGGGCTACCGCGTGCTCGCCGCCACCGAGCGCACCGGCTCAGGACCGGCGCGGCTCGTCGGCCTGGTCGCCATCACCGACCCCCGCGCCCCGACGCCGCCACCACCGTCGCGGCGTTCCAGGACGCGGGCGTCCACCTGCTGATGATCACCGGCGACCACCCGGACACCGCCCGCGCCATCGCGACCCGGGTCGGCATCGCGGGCCCGGACAGCGTCGTCACCACCGACCCGACCGACGGTGACGCCGAACCGACCGTCTACGCCCGCGTCCTGCCCGAGCAGAAGCTCGCCATCGTCGCCGACTGGCAGCGCCGCGCCACGTCGTCGCGATGACCGGCGACGGCGTCAACGACGCCCCGGCCCTGCGCCGCGCCGACATCGGCATCGCCATGGGCGGCGACGGCACCGAGGTCGCCCGCCAGGCCGCCGACCTCGTCCTCACCGACGACAACCTGCGCACCGTCGCGCACGCCATCGAAGAGGGCAGGCGCATCCACGCCAACGTCCGCACGTTCCTGCGCTACGCCCTCGCGGGCGGCGCCGCCGAAATCGCCGTCATGCTCGTCGGCCCGCTCCTCGGCCTCGCCGTCCCGCTGCTGCCCGCCCAGATCCTGTGGATCAACATGCTCACCCACGGCCTGCCCGGCGTCGCCATCGGCGCCGAACCCGCCGCCCCGGGCACCATGCGCCGCCGCCCCTCTCCCCCGACGCCGCCATCCTCACCGGCCTCTGGGGCAAGGTCGCCTGGACCGGCGCCCTCATCGCCACCACGACCCTCGCGGTCGGCTGGTGGGCCGCCGCCACCGACCGCCCCTGGCAAACCGCCGTCTTCCTCTGCCTGGGCCTGGCCCAACTCGGCGTCGCGATAGCCCTGCGCACCCGCCACCACGGCATCCGCTTCCTCGACACCGCCGTCGCCTGCGCCCTCGCTCTCCACCTGGCCGCCGTGTACTTCCCACCCCTGGCGGGCTTCCTCGGCACCACCCCGTTGCGACTCACCGACGTCGCCATCGTCGCCTTCGCCGCCGCCATCCCGGCCGTGGTGACCCGCGTATCGCGTGTCCACTAGGGATGGACCGGCCTCACGGCAGGGGCGCCTGCCACGTCAGCCGCGTCCCGCCCGACGGGCCCGGGCCGACGACCAGGGTGCCGCCGCAGGCCTCGGCGCGGCGGTCCAAGTTGGACAGCCCGCTGCGGGCGAAGTGCTCGGGCAGGCCCACCCCGTCGTCGACGACGTCGATCACCAGCTCGGTGCCCGCGTCGACGGTGACGACGATCGCGCTCGGCGAGGCGTGCCGGACGGCGTTGCTGACCGCCTCGCGCACCACGGCTTCGGCGTGTTCGGCGATCGCGTCCGGGACGAGGGTGTCGACGGGGCCGGACATGCGGATGGTCGGGGTGATGCCGCTGTCGGCCGTGGTCTCGGTGACGGCGTCCATGAGGCGTCTGCGCAGGCTGCTCGGGCCTGCCTCACCGGCGGTGTGCAGGTCGAAGATGGTCGTGCGGATCTCCCGGACGGTTTCGTCGAGCTGCTCGACGACCCGGGAGAGCCGGGCCCGCACGTCGGGGTTGTCGACGCGGTTGAGCGTGCCCTGGAGGGTCATGCCGGAGGCGTAGAGCCGCTGGATGACGTGGTCGTGCAGGTCGTGGGCGATGCGGTCGCGGTCGGCGAGCACGTCGAGCAGGCGGCGGTCGCGCTGCGCCTCCGCCGCCTGGAGCGCCAGCACCGCCTGGTCGGCGAAGGAGACCAGGACGGGCACGAGGTTGGGGTCGAACTGGGCGGCGCCCTTCTCCCGCGCCGCGACCAGCAGGCCGTCCACCTTGTCGGCGCTGCGCAGCGGCACGACCAGGGCGGGCCCGTACCAGCCCGCGCCGTCATCCAGGAGGGCCCGCAGGTCCGGGACCATCTCCGGGGCGCCCGCGGCCAGCACGTCCCGCACCACCGCGACGTCCGGGTCGATGGGTGCGCCGACGAGCGCGTGCCCGCGAGTCCCCGTCGCGGTGCGCACGCGCAGCCCTGCGCCTTCGGACAGCACGACCAGCACGCAGTCGGCGTCGGACAGCTCCAGCGCGCGCCTGCCGACCAGCTCCAGCGCCTCGTCGCCGGAGGCTCCGGCCAGCAGCTCGGCGCGGATCTCCGAGGACGCCTCCAGCCAGCGTTGCCGCCACCGGCTCTGCTCGAACAGGCGCGCGTTCTCGATCGCCACACCCGCCGCCGCGGCCAACGCCTGCAGCACGACCTCGTCGTCCGGGGTGAACTCGCCACCGCCGCGCTTCTCGGTGAGGTAGAGGTTGCCGAACACCTCGTCGCGGACCCGGACCGGGGCGCCCATGAAGGACGTCATCGGCGGGTGGTTGGCCGGGAAACCCACCGAGGCCGGGTGCGCGCCGAGGTCGGGGACGCGGATCACCTGGGGGTGTTTGATCAGCAGCCCGAGCAGGCCCCGCCCCTCCGGGAGGTGGCCCATGCGGGCGCGTTCCTCCTCGGTGATGCCGACGTAGACGAACTCCTGCAGCCCCTCCTGGGTACCGAGTACGCCCAGCGCGCCATAGCGGGCGTCGACCAAGTCAACCGCGGCCTGGACGATCCGCTGCAGGGTCGAGTCCAACTCCAGGCCCGCGCCGACCGCCATGACCGCGTCGAGCAGGCCGTGCATGCGGTCGCGCGTCTGGACCAGTTCGCTGAGCCGCTCCTGCACCTCGGTCAGCAGCTCGTCGAGCCGGAGCGCGCCGATGCCCCGCGATGCGCCTGGCTGCTCGGACATCGGCTCTCCTGTACCTGCCTGGGTGGGGCGGCCCCATTCTCCACCCGCGGCGCGGCGCTGCCACCCGTCAGTCGAGTGCTTTCGGCCTCACGATCGCGACCGGGCAGTCGGCGTGCTGGAGCACGCCCTGGCTGACCGACCCCAACAGCAGCCCGCGGAACCCGCCCTCACCCCGCGAGCCGACCACCAGCAGCGCCGCGTCCGCGGCCAGCTCGGTCAGCGTCCGGGACACGTGCCCCGCGCGACCGCGCGGCGGACCGGGACCTCCGGGTACTTCTCCGCCCACCCCGCGATCGACTCCGCGAGCGCGCGGGCGGGTTCCGGGTCGTCGTCATCGGCGAGCAGGACCCCCGCCGGGACCGTGTCGAGCAGCCCCCACGGCGTGATGGTCAGGGCGAGCACCCCGACCCCGAGCCGCTGCGCCTCGGCGAACGCGAACGCGATCGCCTCCACCGAGTGCTCCGACCCGTCCACCCCCACCACGACGTCCCCGCGCGCGACCCCGCGCTCGCGGTGCTCACCGCCGCGGACCACCACGACCGGGCACCGCGCGTGCGCGGCCACCTGCACCGCCGTCGAGCCCAGCAGCAGGCCGCCGAACCCGCCCAACCCGCGCGAACCGACCACCACCAGGCCCGCGTCCTGGCGCAGCAGCGCGGGCACGGGCGCGGACTCCGGCATCGCGCTGGACACCTCGCCCCCGGCGCCTCCTCGCGCGCCAGGCGGACCGCGCCGATCAGGATCTCCCGCGCCTCGTCCCGCATGACGTTGCCCGGGGAGCCGTAACCGGCGGCGCCGAGCGGCACGGTGAGCAGCGGCCAGATGAACGCGTGCACCACCCGCAGCCCGGTCCGCCGCGCGGCGGCCTCCCGGGCGGCCCACCGGACCGCCGCCAGGCTCGACTCCGACCCGTCCACCCCGACGACGACCGGGGTGCTGCTGACCGACATGGGTTCCTCCTCGTTGGCTTCCTCCCCAGGTTCGCCGCCCCGCGGGCCGGTGCACAGGCGCGGATGCCATTCCCCCACCGGGACCTTGGTCCCCGGGTCGACGTGTCAGCAGACCCGCAGGTCGGGGTCGAGGGCGACGACCGTGCCCGTCTTCCTGGCGTGCTCGGCCGCCCAGACCACCTGGTGCGAGCGGAGGGTCTCCTCGGGGCCGGAGGTCATCGCGGTGCGGTCGCCGGTCGCGACCGCGGTGAGGAAGGCGCGGACCAGTTCGGTGTCGGCGCCGCCGTGGCCGTCGGCGGCGGAGGCGTTGCCGTGGGGTGTGCAGTCGATGGTTTCCGGGGTGTCGTGGAGGAAGTCGTGGACGACCAGGGTCCGGCCGTCGCCGTCGATGCTGCCTCGGGTGCCGAAGATGCGGGTCTTGCGGAAGTCGAGGGTGCTGAAGGCGGTCATGGTGAACGAGGCGGTGACCTGGCCGGTGTACTCCAGGTTCACGACCTGGTGGTCGACCACGTCGTTGCGGCCGGAGTAGACGCAGGCGCCGTACGGTCCGTCGGCGAGCGCGGTCAGGAGGCCGTCGCGGGTGGTGTCCTCGGTGAGCACGCCCAGCGGCCAGCGCTCGTACACCGGGTCGCCGAGGAACCGCTCGTAGATCCGGACGGCCGAGTACGCGCACTCCCGTTCCACCGGGCAGCCCAGGCAGCGCGGGCCGGCGCCCGCGGCTTGTTCTCCGGCTTGAAGTGGTAGAGCCCGCCGAACGACGAGACCCGCGTGACCGGGCGGTCGATGATGTGGCCGAGCCAGTCGATGTCGTGGCTGGACTTGGCGAGCAGCATCGACGACGACCGCGCCTCCACCGCCCACTGGCCCCTGACGTACGAGTGCGCGTGGTGCCACCACCCCACCGGTTCCAGGTGCTCGACGGTCACCACGTCGCCGATGCGCCCGGACGCGATGATCCGCTTGATCGCGCGCGAGTACTCGGTGTACCGGAGCACGTGGCACACCGCGAGGAGGACGTCGTTGTCGCGGGCGGCGGCGACCATGCGCTCGGCGTCGTCCGGGTTGGTGGCCATGGGCTTCTCGACGAGCAGGTCGTAGCCGAGGGGGCCAGCGCGCACGCCGGGTCGGCGTGCGCCTGGTCGGGGGTCGCGATCACCGCGGCGTCGGCGAGCCTGGGCAGCCGGGCCAGGTCGCGCCAGTCGGCGAGGACGTGGTCGTCCGGGACGCCGAACTCGGCCGCGGCGGCGGCGCGGCGGCGGGGTCGGGGTCGGCGACGGCGGTGACGCGCGCGCCCTCGGCGGCGGCGATCCGGCCGTAGGCGGCGCCGCGGGCGCCCGCCCCGACGATGGCCAGGGAGACGGTCATGGGCTCCTACTTCACGGCACCCTGGAGGATGCCCTTGATGAAATGGCGCTGGAAGAACAGGTAGAGCAGCACGATCGGGGTGATCACGATCAGCGTGCCCGCCGACAGCAGCGGGATGTTCTTGCCGAACTGCTGCACGAACTTGCCGAGGCCGCTGGGCGCGGTCCGCATCGCCGGGTCCTGGATGAGGATCAGGGCGAGCAGGAACTGGTTCCAGGACCACATGAAGTACAGCAGCGACAGCGTGGTGAGCGCGGGCCGCGCGTTCGGCAGCTGCACCGACACCAGCGTCCGCCAGTGCGACGCGCCGTCGATGACGGCGGCCTCGGTCAGCTCCTTGGGCATGGACTCGAAGTGCGCGCGCATCCAGAACACCCCGAAGGGCATGAAAGCGCCGATCAGCGGCAGGATCACGGCCCAGTAGGTGTTGAGCAGGCCGACGTCGCGCAGGTCGTAGTACAGCGGGATGACGATCGCCTCGTACGGCAGCGCCAACCCGAGCATGAGCAGCCCGAACACCAGGCCGCGCCCGCGCGTGGTGGCGGTCGCCAGCCCGTACCCGGCGAGCGTGGCGAGCACGGTGGCCAGCGGCACGACGCCGATCGCGATGATCGCGCTCGACTTCAGCAGCGACCCGAACCCGGCGGTGGACCACGCGTCGGCGAAGTTGCCCCACTGCGGGTCCGAGGGCCACTCCAGGCCCGGCGCGAGGGTCGACTGCGGTTGCAGCGCCGCCGAGAGGATGGCGAGGAACGGGAAGACGACGGACGCCGCCGCGACCAACAGGGTCACCCTCGTGAGGTGCTTGCCCATCACGCACGCTCCCGGCTGGCGCGGTTGAGGACGAACATCACCGCGCACGTCAGCACCGCGAGGACCACGGCGAGGGCGGACGCGGCGCCCACCCGGCCCGCGGTGAACACCAACTCGTAGATCTGCACGCCGGGCACCGTGGTGGCGTGGCCGGGGCCGCCGCCGGTCATGATGTAGACGATGTCGAAGCCCGCGAGCGCCGCGATCATCGTGACGGTCGCGGCGACCGCGATCTCCCGGCGCAGGCCGGGCACGGTGATGTGCCGGAACTCGCGCACCGGGCCGCAGCCGTCCAGCTTGGCCGCCTCGTACAGCGACGGGTCGATCCGGCCGATCCCGGACAGCAGCAGCAGGAACGCCAGTCCCGTGCTGACCCACGTCCCGATGAACCCGACCGCGGGAAGGCCCAGTCGAAGTCGCCGAGCCAGGGCCGGGCGACCTCCTCCAGCCCGACGGCGGCCAGCGCGTCGTTGAGCGGCCCCCGCTCGCTGTAGATCCACTTCCAGACGACGCCGACGGCGACCAGCGGCAGGATCTGCGGCAGGAACAGGATGGTGCGGATCACCGGCATCGCCTTCCACGGCGTCGCCGCGACCACCGCGGCCAGCACCAGCCCGATGGCGATGGGGAGCACGCTGTAGAACAGGATGAAGCCGAAGGCGTGCTGGATGGCCGCCAGCATCTCGGGCTCGCTGAACACGTCGGCGTAGTTCGCCAGGCCGACCCAGGTCGCCACGCCGACGCCGTTCCACTCCCAGAACGAGATCCAGACGCTGCGCAGGAACGGCGTGATCACGAAGGCCAGGTAGAACAGCAGCGCGGGGACGACGTAGAGCATGGGGACCAGGCGGTGCCGCCGCCGGGTGACCCGCCCGGCGACGGCCGCGCGGGCCGTCGCCGGGCGGCGCGCGGTGAGCGCGTCAGCCATGGGTCTCGGCCCAGTCCCGCTGCACGGCGTCGAGGAACGCGGCCGCGTCGGAGCGGCCCGCGATCAGCTCCTGGGTCGCGCTGACCAGGGTGGTGTTCATCGTCGGGGTGGCGTTGTTGTTGAACCCGACGAGGCCGTTGTCGCCGTTGACCTTCTTCCACGCGGCGACGACGTCGGCCATGAGCGTGCCCGCGGCGGGCTTGGCGGCTTCCGGGTCGGCGGGCATGAAGCCGATGCCGAACTGGGCGGCCGACGCCTCCGGGGAGTGCAGGTAGTCCAGGAACGCGGCGGCGGCGTCGGGGTGCTGGGTCTTCGCGGAGATCGCGTAGGCCACGGAGGTGCCGATGGCGGTGGCGTTGGGGCCGGGGAAGGCGAAGAAGCCCGCGTCCGCGCCGAGCTTGTCGGCGATCTTGGCGGTGTCCCAGTTGCCGTCGATGAAGAACAGGCCCTCGCCACCGGCGAACTTGGCGACGGCGCTCTGCAGGTCGACGCCGTTCGCGCCCTCGGGGAGGTAGCCCTTGTCCGCCCACTCGCGCAGCTTCGCAGCGCCCGTGCGGTTGCCCGGGGTGTCGAAGGTCGAGCCCGGCGCCCCGAACGTCCACTTCGCCGCGCTCTGGGCGCCGTCCTGGGACTGCCCGATGAGCTGCACGGCGAAGGAGGCGTGGCCCTCGGCGTTGCCGAGCTGGAGCGGCAGCTCGCCCGCGGCCTTCGCCTTGTCCATCGCGGACTCGAACTCCGCGAGGCTCGTCGGGGGCGCGATGCCGAGCTTCGCGGCTTTGGCCTTGTTGTAGAACACGCCGACGATGGAGAAGCCGGCGGGCGCGGCGTAGAGGTCGCCGGAGCCGAGCGTGGTGCCGTTCGGGGCGACGCGCCACTGGGCGAGCTGCGTGCTCGGGTAGGTGGTGGCCCAGCCGTAGGCCGCCTCGTACGGGGCCAGGCTGCGGACCAGCTTGTCCTTCACGGTCGTGCCGACCGAGTTCAGCAGGACGATGTCGGGGGCCTGCTCGGAGGCGAGGGTCAGGTTGAGGCTCTTGTTGTAGTCGTCGAAGTTGGTGTCCTGGTAGGTGATCGTCACGTTCGGGTGCTTGCCCTGGAACGCGGCGATGATCTGCTTCACGGCGGCGCCCGATTCCGGTGTGGACACCAGCGACAGCGTCACCGGGCCGGACGGCACGCCGGTGGTCACCGGTCCGGCGGGGACCTCGGACCGCTCGGTGCCCGCACCCGGGGCGCACCCCGCGAGCAGCAGCGCCGCCGCGCGCCCGCGGCCAAACTCGTGATCTTCATTGGACCCGTTCTCCTGGATAGAGGCTGCCGCAGCTCGCCGCGCCCCGCACGCCCACGTACTCGGCATCGTACGAAAGAAACTTTCATTTGATATGATGGGCACCGGTTCGAGCGACGTCAAGAGGGGAATCCGATGCGCACGCTCCCGGGGGCGACCAGAGCGCTCTGCGCGGCCTCAACACCCGCCGCGTCCTGCAGTTCCTCTACGAGAGCCGGTCGCAGACGGTCAGCTCGGTGGCCAAGGAGACGGGGCTGTCCCGCCCGACCGTCGTGGCCATCCTGAACTCCCTGGTCGACGTCGGGATGCTCGCCCCGGACGGGCACGACGCGGTCCCCACCGGCGGCAGGCCCGCCCAGCGCTACCGGTTCCGCCGGGAGACGGGCCTGCTCGCGGGCATCGACATCGGCGCGCACGCGGTCGCCGCCCGGGTGACCGACCTCGGCGGCGCGCTGCTCGGCACGGCCCGCAGGCAGGTCGCGGGCGACACCGCGCCCCACGACCGGATCGCGGCCGCCGCCGCGCTCGTCGCCCAGGTGATCGGCGACGACCCGCGTCCGCTGTGGGGCGCGGGGTGGGCAGCCCGGGCATCATCGGCGAGGACGGCGTCGTCCGGTTGAGCGTCGCCATCCCGGGCTGGACCGGCGTGGCGTTGGCGGGCGAGCTGAAGGAACGGCTCGACTGCCCGGTGTTCGCCATGAAGGACACGGCCATGGCCGTGGTCGCCGAGCACCGCGTCGGCGCGGCCCGCGGGTCGACGACCTGCTGTACGTGCACGTCGGGCACCGGCTCGGCGTCGGGCTGCTGGTCGGCGGCACCCCGTTCGTCGGGCGGACGGGCGCGGCGGGCGAGATCGGCAGGCACCCGGTGTTCGGTTGGAACGAGGCCCCCGGGCTGCTGGCCGCCGCCGCGGACCGGCTCCCGACGCCGATCCGCACGAGCGGGTGCTGGCCCGCGCCGCGCGGGGCGACCGGGCCGGTGGCGGCGTTCGACGCCTTCGCCGCGAGCCTGGCCTCCGGCATCGCCGCGGTGTCGCTGTCGGTCGACCCGAGCCTGGTCGTCATCGGCGGCGGCGTGACGCGCGCGGGCGGCTGGATCCTCGACCCGATCCGCCGCCACCTGGCCGAACTCTGCTACGACGCCCCGGCGCTGGCCCTGTCGACGCTGGGCGACGACGCGGTGAACACCGGCGCCGTCGAGGTCGCGCGCGACCGGCTGCGTAGCCACCTGTTCGACAGGGCGTGACGGTGCTTGACACCGGCGGGATCGGGTGCGAATTTCAATAGCAAGTTTCTTGCGTAACCCGTGGGGAACGTAGACCGGTCACCCCGGCGGGCCGCCCGCGCCCGCCGCACCGCCCCGCGCCGCCTCGAGCGACGCGGTCCCCTGCCACGGAGCGTCCACATGCGCATTCGACGCGCGACCTTCGCGGTGGTCCTGCTGGCCACCGCCGGGACCCTCGTCCCCGCACCGGCCCAGGCCGCCGACTTCCCGCCCAACCCCACGACCAAGACCGGGTACACGTTGGACTTCCAGGAGGAGTTCAGCGGCACCTCGCTCGACACGAGCAAGTGGCTGCCCTACTACCTGCCGCACTGGACGCCCACCCGGGAGAACGCCAAGGCCAGGTACACGATCGCGAACGGCGTGCTCACCGAGCGCCTCGACGCCGACACCCCGGCGTGGAACGCGCAGTACGACGGGACCGTCAAGATCTCCAGCATCCAGAGCTACAACGCCGACTACTGGCACCGCTTCAACTACTCGATGCCGCTCGACCACAGCGAGCCGACGTTCAACGGGTACACGACCCGGTACGGCTACTTCGAGGTCCGGGCGAAGCTGGCGAACGTCGGCGGCGGCGGGCACCAGGCGTTCTGGCTGGTCGGCACCGACGACAAGACCAGCACGTCGCAGAACCCCGAGATCGACATGATCGAGACGTTCTTCAGCAAGCCGACCACGTGGCGCATCGCCGCGTACGGCTGGGGCGACCCCGACTTCCTGGGCCAGTGGACGCTGCACGAGGACCCGGTGCCCAGCGGCTCGCCGACGCAGGAGTACCACGTCTACGGCATGGACTGGTCGCCGACCAAGCTGGACTTCTACTACGACAACCAGCTCTACAAGACGATCAACGACGCCCCGAACATGCCGATGGGCATGATCATGGGCATCTACACCGACGCGGGATCGGGCCAGCACAACGACGTCTGGCCCAAGAGCTGGAACGTCGACTACGTCCGCGTGTTCAAGAAGGACGGCGGCTACCCCACCGCGTACGAGCAGATCATCAACCGCCAGACCGGGCAGAAGGTCCACATCGAGAACCGGACCGGCACCGCCCAGTACGGCGCGATCCCCGCCACCTGGTGGAGCGGCCACTGGACCCGCGAGGCGGTCGACGGCCGCACCCGCTTCCGCAACCGCTGGACCGGCGAGTACCTCAACGCCGAGGCCAACGACGGCTACACCCACGCGGGCAGCGTCCAGCCCACGGCGTGGAGCAGCCAGTGGACCCTGGAGACCGTCGACGGCCGGAGCCGGATCAAGGACCGCCAGCACGGCAAGTACATGCACACCGAGTCCCTCAACGGCAACGTCCAGCACGGCACCGTGCCGAGCACGTACTGGACCAGCCAGTGGACGTTCCAACCGGTCGCCTGACCACCGCCCGGACGCGGGCCCTCCCCGCGTCCGGGCCACCCCGGGAAGGGAAACGATGTTGCGCACCACCCTGTGCGGGCTCCTGCTGCTGGCCCTGGCGTCCTGCGCCACACCCACCCCGCCGCCCACCGGCGGCCCGCCCGCGGAGCCTCGCTCTGGCACGTCATCGACGACAAGGGCACGACGATTCACACCCTCCAGGACGACGACCCGAACGTCACCGCCGTCCGCAAGCTCGTCGCCCTGCACTCCGGCGCCGTGGACAACCGCTCCCCCGACACCGTCTCCGGCAGCGTCGAGGTCGAGTTCTCCTTCTACGACAAGGCCTTCGCCGCCCGCCTGGAGTCCGAACGGTACGCCGACAAGCTGGTGCGCCTGTTCACCGACAACGCCCTGACCACCCGCCAGACCTCCGTCGCCTGGTACCAGTCCACCTTCCACCAGGACATGCGCACCGCGAAGGTCGACATGGAGAGCACGTTCGAGTTCACCGCAGCGAGCCCCGAGTACCTGGCGGCCAACCAGTTCGAGCTGAACAAGCCCTACACCCAACGCCGCACCCTGAGCCTCCACCTCGACGGCGACACCTGGCGCATCGGCACGATCGAGAAGAGCCACCTGAGCAAACCCAACCCGAAGCCCGGGGGCTGAGCGGGAGGTGCGAGGAGAGGGACGGGACTAGATCCGTTACAAGGTACGAGAAGGAAGTCCCGTCATGGCCTCGCGTGTCCACTGTACCGGCAGCGTCAGTCGGGGATCAATTCGTTGAGCCGGTCCGCGGTGATGGCCGTCGATCCCGCGGAGTTGCTCGGGCTGGTGCAGGCCCAGGAACGTGACCGGCTCCTCCGGGAACGGTTGGTCCGGATGCCACGAGGCGACCTCGGTGCCCGCGCGGGCGAGCAGGTCGACCACGTGGCCGACGGTCAGGTAGCGCCGTTCGGTGATGGCGCGGACCAGGGTGGCGGTGCTGAGCCGGTTGTCCTCGGTCCGGTTGAACCGCGGGAGCCGTGCAGGTACAGGTGGGTCCAGGTGGCCGTCCACCGGCGGTGGTCGTCGCGGCTGAACAGGATGGGGAGGGCGACGCGACCGGGCCCGCGCATGTCCGAGCGGGTGCGGACGGTGCGGGGCTCGAACGGTGCTCCGGCTTGGGCGGGGTCGCGCAGCATCCAGCCGAACATCGACTCGGCGACCTGGTCGAAGCCCTCACCGGAGTAGATGTTGACCTGCGGCACGACGTGGGTGGCGTCGACCCGGTCCAGCGGGATGTCGATGAACTCGGTGGCTCCCTCGGGGGCGTTGGTGATGTCGCCGGAGTACACCGCGCCGCCCGCGTCGTGGTAGCGGGTCCAGGACACGTGGCCCGCGTAGTGGAAGTCGGCGTCGAGCAGGAGGGCGGAGAGGTCGAAGTCGGTGGGCTCCCCGCGTTGGCGCCAGTGGGTGAAGAACCGCAGCAGCCGTCCGTCGACGGGGGTGCGGGAGCCGCGCGGGAGGACGGCGAAGCCGGTCTCGGTGGCGGCGCCCGACAGCGGTAGGGCGACGTCGAGGATCGCGGGGTCGACGACCAGGCGCTCGATGGCGGGCAGTCGGCGGGTCAGCTCCGTGTCGATCAGGTCGCTGACCCGCGCGATGAGGTCGATGGGCAGGGGCGGGCGGGTGTCGGAGGTGACCCAGGCGCGGCGGGAGCGGGTGGCGAAGACCCGGGCGCGCTGCGGCGCCGCGCGGTTGGCCAGGTGCTCGCGCACCGAGCACAGGACCCGCCCGGACACCGACCCGATGGCCGCGGTGGCGGCGTCGAGCACGGCGGCGCGGGCGTCGGGCGTGGCGCCGGTGCGCAGGAGCCGGTCCAGGGAACGCACCAGCATGCCGGGGGCGAGCGCCAAGGCCTTCGCCGCGGCCGCGACGTCCCCGCGGCGAAGGCGAGTTCGGCGCGTCCCGCAGGCCCGTGGACGGTGCGCTCGCCGCGGGCGACGGCGAAGACCTCCTGGGCGTGCGGGTGCCGCGGGTACTCGTGCGGGTGCAGCCTCTCCCCCAGGCGCTTGAAGGGACCCGCGTGGCGGGCGACGTCACCGAGCTTGCCCTCGTTGTCCGCCACGACCTGGTCGAGCGCGGCCATCAGCGCCCGGCGCTCGCGGCGGCGCAGGGCGCGGAAGCGGGTGGGGGTGCGCAGGGTGGGGTCGCCGCCGCTGACCTGGCAGGCCAGGCGCAGCACGTCGACGACGGTGTCGATGCCGAGGAGCGGCTGCCCGGCGGCCACGCGCGCGGCGTTGACCACCGACCGGTTCTCGCGGACCGGGATCGCGGCGGGCTCGACCTCGGGGCAGGCCTCGGCCAGCCGGGCGAGCAGCGTGAGGTCGTCCTCGCCCAGCGGCGTGGTGGAGCCCGCGAGAGCCAGGTACAGCGACCGGGTCTCGGTGGCGAGGTCCGCGCCCAGGTGCAGGACGGTCACCCGGTCCTTCACCGCCGGGATCAGCTCGGCGTGGGCGGCCAGCAGCTCGGCGAAGGTGTGCTGGGGTCGGCCGTAGGTCGGCAGGGCCAGCAGCCCGATCCACCCGGAGCCGAGCGCGGCGAGCAGCTGCTCGTCGGCCAGGGCGGACCCGCTGTGCCCCATGGGTATGAGCGCGTCGCGCAGGCACGAGAGCCAGAACTCCACCGTGTCGGGGACGCCGCGCGGGAAGGTCCGGAAGTACGGGTTGTGGGTGACGTGGTCGCCGACCATCGCGGACACGGCTTCGAGGACTTCGACGGCGAGGTCGATCGCCGCGCCGGGCTCCATCGCGGACACGTGCTCGAGCAGGTCGGAGGCGGCCTTGAACCCCGCGGTCGCGAGCACCGCGTCGAACTGCAGGGCAACCGCGGCCGCGTCGCCGGGTGGCGCTTCGCGGCGCGGGACGCGCAGCGTCTTCTGGACGATCGTCGCGGTGTTCAAGCATCCCCCTGGTGGTTCGGCTCCGGTGAGCGCCCGGAGGCGTGGTCGCGCGCCCTGGTGTCGATCCAGGAGCACCGGGCTTATGAGACCCGGGCGGCCGCCGGGCCGCGCGCGCAGCCGCGGCGGGAGCGCCGCGGGGGTGGGGTGACCGGCCGGACTCGAACCGGCTTCGTCCAGGATCACAGCCTGGTGCCTCGACCACTTCGGCATCGGTCACAGTCGTCCCGGCGGGAGTCGAACCCGCGCGCGGCCCGCTTGTGGGCGGGAGCTCTTCCGTTGAGCTACAGGACGTGCCCGCGAAAATCGCGCACAGAGGAGAACGTGAGCAGGGGAATGGAACACGGGCGGGCGATGGACGATTTCGCCATGCCTAAATAGCGAAGCCGCCCGATTCGGTTTCCCGGTGGGCGGCTCCCTCATCATGACGTTTCATCGCGTCATGGCGGGGAGTCCGCGCAGGTCAGCCGTGCCCGCATCCGGTAGAAGCAGGGGCGGTGCGACGGGTGCTCGACAGCGACCGCCGCGCTCGGCGAGCGATACAGCGACCCCCGCTTTCGCATATCCGCCATGTCTGCTCCTTCATTTGATGTGAACGCGTTCATCGTCGCGTGATCGACAGGGGTGTCAAACCTTATTTCCCCGCGCCGCCGCCGCGAAACCGTGGTGCAGCCGGGATGCAGGCGCGGTCGAGCAGCCTGGTCGCGGGTCTGGGGGCGCGAGTGCGGTTGATCGCTCGACGACGGGCCGGCTCCCGCGCCCGACTCATGACCAGTGGGGCCTTCGAAGGAGGACTCGTGCGTGGTGCCAGGAGAGCCCGGTCGGCGCGGGGCGTCGCGGTGGGGTTGGGGGTGGTCTTGGCCGCCTCGCTGGCGCAGACCGCGACCCCGATCCCGGCGGCGGCGCAGGGTGGCGGGCCATCGGTGCCGCTGCCGGTGGTGGAGTCGGTGGCGGTCAGCGGGCAGGCGATGCAGGCGCGGACGCCGGACCAGGCGTCGACGGCCGCCCTGAGCGGGGACCAGGGGGCCGGGATCGAGCTGGACGGCAGCGGGTCGCCCAAGGCGACGCCGTTGGCGCCGTCGGCCGGGTGGGACGTCGCCACGCACACCGGCGATTTCAGCTGGTCGTACCCGCTCCGGGTGCCGCCGGCGCCCGGTGGGTTGCAGCCCGCGCTGGCGCTGTCCTATTCCTCGTCCACTGTGGACGGCAGGACCAGTGCGACGAACAACCAGCCGTCGTGGATCGGGGACGGGTGGGACCTGTCGGTCGGGTTCATCGAGCGGCAGTACGGCGGATGCGCCGACGACACCGGGGTGGGACGACGCCGCCCAGGACCGGCGACCTGTGCTGGCGCTCCGACAACGCCACGGCGTCCTACGGCGGGCGGGGCGGCATGCTCATCCGCGACGACGCCACCGGCGTCTGGCGCCCGCGCAACGACGACGGCTCGCGGATCGAGCGGTTCGACGGCGCGGGCAACGGGGACGACAACGGCGAGCGGTGGGTCATCACCGCCGTCGACGGCACCGAGTACCACTTCGGCAGCGACCCGGACGCGAAGTCCACGTGGACGGTGCCGGTGTTCGGCGACGACGCGGGCGAACCCTGCCACAAGTCGACCTTCGCCGCGTCGCACTGCGACCAGGCGTGGCGGTGGAACCTCGACAAGGTCGTCGACCGCAACGGCAACGTCATCCGCTACTTCTACGAGACGGAGACCAACTCCTACGGCATGAACCTCGCCGACACCGCCGTGCCCTACATCCGGGGCGGTGTCCTGGCCCGCGCCGAGTACGGTCTGCGCGAGGGCGTGACGACCCCGTCCGCGCGGGTGGTGTTCGCCTCCCAGAACCGGTGCGTGCCGGGTGGCGAGTGCGTCGAGGCGAAGCCGGACAACTGGCCCGACGTGCCGTGGAGCAGCAAGTGCGCCGCCGCGACGTGCCCGGGCAAGCACTCCCCGACCTTCTGGTCGACCAAGCGCCTGGCCTCCGTCACCACCGAGGTGTGGCGCGGCACCGGGCCCGAGCCGGTCGACGAGTGGCGGCTGGACCACCAGTTCCCCGACCCCGGCGACGGCGAGAAGGCCGCGCTGTGGCTCAAGTCGGTCCGGCACACCGGGCTCGTCGGCGGCACCGCCGCGCTGCCCGAGGTCGCGTTCGGGGGCACGGCCATGCCCAACCGGGTCGACACGGCGGCCGACGGCATCGCCCCGCTCAACCGGTTCCGGCTCACCGGCATCACCTCCGAGAGCGGCGGCGTCACGACCGTCACCTACGAGTCCGAGTGCAGGCCGGGCGGGCCCATGCCCGCCGCGCCGGAGACCAACGCGCTGCGGTGCTTCCCGGTCCGCTGGGCGAAGAAGAACCACGAGGAGCGCACCGACCACTTCCACAAGTACGTGGTCACCGCCGTGTCCCAGAACGACCGGATCGCCACCAACCCGACGCAGGTCACCCGGTACGAGTACCTCGACGGCGCGGCGTGGCACTGGGACACCTCGGAGTTCGCCCCGGACGCCGAGAAGACCTGGAGCGAGTTCCGCGGCTACGGCCGCGTGCGGGTGCGCACCGGCAACGCGAACGACCCGTCCGGTCCGCTCACGATGAGCGAGACCCGCTACTACCGCGGCATGGACGGCGACCGCCTGCCCGCGGGCACCCGGTCGGTCTCGGTCACCGACACCGAGGGCGGCACCCGCGCCGACGCCGACTGGCTGCGCGGCACCGCCTTCGAGTCCGCGACCTTCGAGCGCGAGGGTCCCTCCGACCAGCCCGACCCGCCGCGCGTGGGCAAGACGATCAGCGAGCCCGTGTGGGCGGGCCCGACGGCGACCCGCGGCGCGTTCAAGGCGTACCGCGTGCGCAAGGGCAGCTCGCGCCAGTACACCGCGCTGGCGTCGGGCGGCTGGCGGCAGACCCGCACCGACACCCGCTACGACTCCGCGGCCTCCCCGACCGGGTCGACGACCTCGGCGACGTCTCGACCCCCGACGACGACCTGTGCACCACCACGACGTACGTCCCCGACCACCGGGTGGCCAACCTGCCCGCGACGGTGGAGACGGTGTCGGTGCACTGCGGGCAGGACCCGGAGTTCCCCGGCACGCGGTCTCGGTGAACCGGTACGGCTACGACGCCGCGGGCAACGTGACCAAGACCGAGGTCGCCGCCGAACGGCCCGCCACGGGCCCGGTGTACACGACGGTCAGCAGCGCGACGTACGACGTGCACGGCCGCGCGACCTCCACGACCAACGCGCGCGGCAAGACCAGCACCATCGCCTACACCCCGAAGACCGGCGGACCGCTCACCCAGACCGTCACCACGGGCCCGCCGACGACCGCGGTGCCGACCGGCATGGTCAGCACCCGCACCCTGGAGCCCGCCTGGGGTGTGATCACGACCTCGGTCGACGCGAACAACCGCACGACCGAGGCGGACCACGACCCGCTGGGCCGCCGCACGCACGTGTGGCTGCCCAACCGGTCGCGCGCCGACCACCCGGAGCGGCCGAGCATGAAGGTCGACTACCTGATCCGCGGCGACGCCCCGTCGGCGGTCACGACGACCCGGATCGGCGCCAACGGCACCGACGTGGTGACGACCGCCGTCTACGACGGCCTGCTGCGCCTGCGCCAGACCCAGGCGCCCGCCGAGCGCGGGGGCAGACTGATCACCGACTCGCGGTACGACTCGCACGGCAGGCTGTGGAAGACCACCCAGCCCTACTTCAACGCGGACCCGGTCGACACCGCGCTGCTGTCCGCGGACGACACGGCCATCCCGGGCCACACCCGCACCCTGCACGACGGCGCGGGCCGGGCCACCGCCTCGGTGCACTTCGGCGGCGCCCACGAGAAGTGGCGCACCACCACGACCCACGGCGGCGACCGGGTGCACGTCGCGCCGCCCGCGGGCGGGACCGCGACCACCACGATCACCGACGCCCGCGGGCGCACCGTCGAACTGCGCGAGCACGAGACGGCCGACGTCTTCGACGCCACCCGCTACACCCACACCCCCGGCGGCCAACTCGCCTCCGTCACCGACGCGGCGGGCAACACCTGGCGCTTCGGGTACGACCTGCGCGGGCGCAAGACGAGCAGCACCGACCCCGACTCCGGGGAGACGACGACCGCCTACGACAACAGCGGGCTGCCGACCAGCGTCCGCGACGCCACCGGCAAGACCGTCGTGACCGCCTACGACGCGCTCGGCCGCAAGACCGGCACGTTCGCCGAGCGCCTCGACGGCCCCAAGCTGGCGTCGTGGACCTACGACACGGCCGACCGCGGCAAGGGCCACCTCGCCTCGGCCACCCGCTGGGTCGGCACCACGGCGTACACGCGCAAGGTGCTCACCTACAACTCCCTCTACCGCCCGACCGGTGAGTCGATCACCATCCCGGCGGCGCAGGGCCAGCTCGCGGGCACCTACACCACTTACACCAGCTACGAACCCGACGGCAGCGTCTCCGCCGTGGCCTACCCCGCAGCGGGCGAGCTGCCGGAGGAGACCGTCAACCACGACTACACCGACCTCAGCCACCCCACCACGACGATCGGCGGCTACGAGGGCTCGACCACGAGGTACGCCTCGGCGACCGACTACACCCGCTACGGCGAGCCGGAGCGCGTCCAGCTCGGCACCGACACCAAGCGGGCGTGGCTGTCCTACTACTACGAGAGCGACACCCGGCGGATGAAGCGGGCGATCGTCGACGCCGAGATCCCGCAGCCGATGCTCGCCGACCACAATTACACCTACAACGCCGCGGGCACCGTCACCTCGCTCGCCGACCTGGCCCCCGGCGCGGTCGACGTCCAGTGCTTCCGCAACGACCACCTACGCAGGCTCACCGAGGCGTGGACGCCCACGGCCGCAGCGGGCTGCGGGGAGAACCCGGCGGTCGCGGGTTTGGCCGGTCCGGCCCCGTACTGGCACTCCTACACCTACGACAAGACCGGCAACCGGCGCACCGAGACCCGGCGCGGCGGCGCGGGCGAGGTCACCAGGGCCTTCGCCTACGACGTGCCCGGCCACGCGCACGCGGTCGGCTCGGTCACCACGACCCCGGCGGGCGGGACGGGCACCGTCGAGACCTACGGGTACGACGCGGCGGGCCGCACCACGAAACGGGGTGACCAGACCCTCGGCTGGGACGTCGAGGGGCACCTGGCCACCGCGGTGCGCGGGGACAAGACGACGTCGTTCCTCTACGACGCCGACGGCAACCGCCTGCTCCGCAAGGACCCGACGGGCACGACCCTGTACCTGCCGGGCCAGGAGGTCCGGGTCGGGGCCAGCGGCGGCCCGACCGCCACCCGGTACTACCAGCACGGCGGGCAGGTCGTCGCGGTCCGCAAGGGCCGGGGCCCGCTCACCTGGCTGGCGGGCGACCGGCAGGGCACCGCGCAGCTCGCGGTCAACGCCGACACCCGCGAGGTCACCCGGCGCAGGCACCTGCCCTTCGGCGGCCCCGCGGCGCGGCGGTGGCGTGGCCGGGCGACCGCGGCTTCCTCGGCGCGACGGCCGACGCCAGCACCGGGCTCACCCACCTGGGCGCCCGGGAGTACGACCCCGACCTCGGCCGGTTCACCAAGGTCGACCCGATCATGGACCTGAACACGCCGCAGCAGCTCAACGGGTACGCCTACAGCGACAACAACCCGATCACCTTCAGCGACCCGTCCGGCCTGCTCAAGTCCTGCCCGGACGGCGAGTGCTACGGCGGGCCGTACGGCAACAGCCCGGGCCCGGCCACGACGTACAACCCGGTGGTGGACCACGGCGACAACCCGTCCGGCATCTCCGGTTCGGGCTGCGGCGCCCGGGCGTGCGCGGTCGGCGGCATCAACCCCAACACCGTCTACAACGGGTGCGGCGCCCGCGCGTGCAAGTTCGGCTCGATCGATCCGCACAACATCGACTTCGAGCCCGCGAGGGTGCTCATCCCTTCCGCGCCCGAGGAGGACCCGTCGTTGGGCTGCGACAGCTTCTTCAACTGCGCGTGGGAAGCGGGGTGGCGGGGAGCGATGTACACCAACCCCATCACGCTGGTCGGGCAGGCCTACGCGGACCTGTCGGGTACCAACATCACGCCGGACTACGTGACGGTCGACGCCACCGGGGTATTCCCCGTGTCGCCGCGCGCCGGTATCGCGGGCGCTTCGGGCATCACCGTGAGCAAGCACGGCCAGCTGACGCTCAACGAGCCGCGCGGAGGAGCGGGGACGCTGTCCAGCGGGTTCCGCAACACCGGCATCACGGGGTCCGCGCGGCTCGGTTGGCTGCACGACCGCGGCGCGGACAAGGCCACCGTCAACGGTTTCCTCCAGGGCGACGCGACGAACGCGGCTGGGGTGCCGCCGGGCCTCGCGCGCGTCGGGTTGAAGAAACTGGGCTTGGTCTTCGGCGTCACCACCGCCAATGGCGACGGTCAACGTGCCTACGAGTACGGAACCGTGTTCCCGTCCGGCCGGAGCGCAGCGCTGACCGTGAGCCACGGTCGCGTGCTGTTCGCCGGTTGGTGAGGTAGCCGTGGTCCCGCGAATCCTGGTTGAGGGTTCGCGGGACCTTCGGCGTGGAGCGAATGGACGAAGGCGGGCACCCGGGCGCACCTCCCGCCGGATCAACCTCGTTGACCTGCGGCATCGGGGCGACTACAGAAGGACACCTTGCTCGCCAACGGAGGTATCGATGCCCGCAATCCGCCCCAGATCGGGGTCGGCCACACTCGCGGCCCTGTTCCTGACCGCCTGCACCGCCTTCACCGGTCTCCCGGCCACCGCCGATCCGGTCGGGGCGGCGAAGGCGCCCACCCGCAACGAGCACCCGGCCAACGGCGCCGAGCGCAACCAGGTCGCCGCGCTCGACGCGCCCGCGTCCCGGGCCGCCGCCGCGCCCGGGGGACGAACCGCGTTCGCCCGCACCAGGGGTACCCGCGCCAGACGGAGCTGCGGGTCTACCCCGAGGACCCGGCCGACAGGTCGATCAAGCTGGGGTTGCACCCGTACCACGCGCTGGCGCCGAAGCTGAACGCGCTGCAGGACCGCAGCGACCGGGTCTCGGTGGAGGTCGTCGGGCAGTCCACCCTCGGCCGCGACCTGTACCTGGTCACCGTGACCGCGCCGGAGTCCGCGCGGGAGGCGCGCGACCAGCAGCGGTGGCGGGAGCTGATCGAGGACGACCCGGCGGCCGCGGCCGCGACCGCAGGCTGCGGCGCGAGTACAAGGCGCCGATCTGGATCAACAACAACATCCACGGCGACGAGTGGGAGGGCACCGACGGCGCGCTGCGCGTGATCGAGCACCTCGCCACCGCGACCGACCCGGCGACGCTCGCCCTGCTGGACCGCACGCGCATCTACTTCAACGTCACCGCCAACCCGGACGGCCGCAACGCGGGCACCCGGGCGAACGCCGCCGGGTTCGACCTCAACCGCGACTTCGCCACCGCCTCCCAGCCCGAGACCCGGGCGATGCGCGGCATCGCCCTGGCCACCCAGCCGCTGGTGATGCTGGACGAGCACGGGTACACCGGCGACACGCTGATCGAGCCCGCCACCGCGCCGCACGGGCAGAACTACGAGTACGACCTGTACATCAAGCACGCCTACGCCAACGCGCTCGGCATGGAGGCCGCCGTCAAGGCGCTCGGCCACGCCGAGACCGAGTCGGTGACGATCCCCTTCCGCGACCTCCCGCCGGGGGACTGGGACGACTGGCCGCCGATCTTCACCCCGATGAACGTGATGTACCACGGCGCGGTCGGGCACACCGTGGAGATCCCGCTGCGGGTCAACCGCGCGGCCTACACGGGCCTGCCGGAGTCGGAGCTGCGCAGGCGCTCCGCGATCAACACCGACGTGGCCGCCGCGACCATCGGGGCCGCGATCACCTACACCGACACCCACCGCGACGCGCTGATCGCCGACCAGATCGAGCTGTTCCGCCGGGGCGCGGCGGGCGAGGCGCAGCGGTTCATCCCGGACGGCTACGTCCCCGGCTTCGGCCCCGAGGACCGGTACTCCACCACCTTCGCCCGCGCCTGGGTCATCCCCGCGGGCCCGGGGCAGCGCTCCGACGTCGCCGCCGCGCGGCTGGTGGACATGCTGGTGGACAACGACATCCGGGTGACCCGCGCGCACCGCGGGTTCACGCTGGGCGGGCGCGCGTACCCGGCCGGGTCGTACGTGGTGGACATGCACCAGCCCAAGCGCGGCCTGGCCGCCGCGCTGCTGGAGGCGGGCGGCGACGTCTCGCAGCGGGTGCCGCAGATGTACGACATCTCGGGGTGGAGCCTCGGCCTGCTGTGGGGCGCGACCGTCGACCAGGTGGCGAGCGGCCCGGTCCGCGTGCCCGGCAGCCCGGTCGTGGCCGCCGCCCCGACCGGCCGCGTCGACGCCGCCCCTGGCCAGGACCTGGCGATCGCGGTGCGCGACGGCAAGGACGTCCAGGCGGTCAACGACCTGCTCGGCCGCGGCCTGCCCCTGCGCCGCGCCGCCGACGGCTCGATCATCGCCCCCGCGGACACCCGCGCCGCGGTGCTCGAGGTCGCCGACCGCTACGGCGTCCGCTTCACCGCGGCGCCCGCGGGCACGTCCGGCACGCCCTGCGCCCGCAGGTCATCGCGGGCGCGGTCGCCGCCGACGAGCTGAAAGCCCTGCGCGACATGGGCTTCGAGGTCCGTCCGGTCAATGCCGCGATCCTCAACGCCGGTTTCGACTGGTCCCGTGTGGACACCCTGTACGTGTCCTCCGGCCTGCGCTACACCGACCTCAACCCGGCGGCAGTCTCGGCGCTGAACACGTTCCTCAGCCGGGGCGGCGTGGTCACCCGGGGAGCCACCGGCGCCCGCTTCAACGCCGACGCGGGCCTGCTGACGGCAACCGCGGTGGCAGGCCGCGAGGACGCCAACGGCGTGGTCAACGTGGTCAACGGCACCGGTCTGACGGCGGGAGCCCTGCCGCACTCGTTCGTCTACTCCCCGCTCTGGTTCACCGACCTGGGCGCGGGCGTCACCGTGGAGCAGCGCTACGCCACCGACCCCCTGGTCGCGGGCCACTGGCTGCCCCGCGAGGACGGCACCGGCGGCCCCGCCGCCGCGGCGGGCCAGGCGTCCCTGGTGTCGGGCACCGACGAGCGCGGTGCCCGGGTGGTCCTGTTCGGCAGCGAACCGCTGTTCCGCGACCACCCCAAGGGCCTGTTCGCCCAAACCGCCAACGCCCTGTACTGGACCGCGACGGCCCCGGTCGCGGTGAGGTAGCCCCGGTGGCCCGCACCCTTCGCGGGTGCGGGCCACTGACCCGCCCTCCCCCGTGCGCCTACGCCGACACTTCGGCTTCGCATGTGCCGGCCCACATTGCCGGCGCACGGGCTCGCCGGAGAGGGTGAGGACGTGGGCGACGTGGCTCTCCACCTGCTGGAACTGCTCGCGAGCGGGGCGGGCGGCGAGGAGCTGGCCGCCGTGGCCGCGGGGACCCCGACGCGGGCGCCGCGGTGGACCTCGCGCTCCGGGTCAACGCGACCGTCGGGGGCACCGGCGGCGCGAAGCCGAGTTGGGCGCGCTGTTCGACACCGCGAACGACCTGGCCCGGCTGCGCGAGCCCGACGAGGTGCTGCGGTCGATCGTGCGGCGGGCGCGCAGGCTGCTCGGCGTCGACCTGTCCTACCTGACCCTCAACGACGCCGACGCGGGCATCACCTACATGCGGGTCGCCGACGGCTCGGTCTCGGAGCTGTTCCCGCAGGTCAGGATGAAGATGGGCGTCGGCATGGGCGGGCTCGTCGCGCAGTCGGGGCGGCCCTACGCGACCGGCGACTACTGCGCCGACGAGCGGTTCCTGCACAGCGGCCCGGTGGACGAGGCGGTGCGCGACGAGGGCCTGACGGCGCTGCTGGCCGTCCCGCTCACGGTCGGGGAGACCGTCATCGGCGTGCTGTACGCGGCCGAGCGGACGCCCCGGGAGTTCACCCCGACGAGATCGCGCTGCTGTCCTCCCTGGCCGACCACGCGGCGATCGCGCTGGACAACGCGCGGTTGCTGGCCGAGATCAGCGCGCACAGCCAGGCCGTGCAGCGCGCAGAGGAGGCCCACGACCGCCTGATGGACCTGGTCCTGCGGGGCGGGGACGTCGCCGCGGTGGCGGCAGCGCTGTCCGACGTGCTGCGGGGCGGGGTCGGCATGTACTCCGCCGACGGGGGCGCGCTCGCCCAGGCGGGCCTGCCGACCGCTCCGCCCGGGGCGCACGCCGTCGCGGCGTCCTACAACTCCGGGCGCGCGGCGGCCACCGACGACGGCTGGGTGTGCGCGGTGCAGGCGGGTCCTGAGCTGCTGGGCAGCATCGTGCTCAACACCGGCTCCTCGGCGCTGGCCGACGCGGACCGGCGGCTGTTCGAGCGGACCGCGGTCGTGACCGCGCTGCTGCTCCTGTTGCGCCGGTCGGTCGCCAAAGCGGAGGACGAGGTGCGCGGGGAGCTGCTGACCGACCTGCTCACCGCGCCCGACCGCAACCCCGCCGCGCTCCTCGACCGGGCCGCACGCCTCGGGCTGGACCTCACCGACCCGCACGCGGTGCTGATCGCCCACGCGGACAAGGTCTCGCGGCGGCGGCTGGTCGGCGCGGCGACCCGGTTCGCCGCGCTCAGCGGCGTGCACGCCGAGCAGGTCGTGCTGCTCGCCCGCACGGCCGAGCCGGGTCGGCTCGCCGACCGCGTCGCCACGGCGCTCGGGGCCGCCCTGGGGTGCCCGGTGACGGTCGCCGCGGCGGGCCCGGCGGCCGGGCCGTCCGGGTTGGCCACCGCGCACGCCGAGGCCGAGCGCTGCCTGCGGGCCCTGCTGCGGCTAGGCCGCCAGGGGACGGGGCATCGATGGCGGACCTGGGGTTCGTCGGGGTCGTGCTCGCCGACCGCGCCGACCACGCGGGCTTCATCCGGCGGACCCTCGGCCCGGTGTTCGACTACGACGCCGAGCGCGGGACCGAGTTGGTCCGCACGCTGGAGGCGTACTTCGCCACCGGCGGGAACCCGGCGCGGGCCAAGGAGGTCCTGCACATCCACGTCAACACCGTCGCCCAGCGCCTGGACCGGGTCCGCAAGCTGCTCGGCCACGACTGGCAGTCGCCGGAGCGCGTGCTGGAGATCCAGCTCGCGCTCCGGCTGCATGCTTTGGGGCGGTGTAGGACGCCGGGCTAGATCGGGGAGCAGTCCGGCTTGTCGGTCCAGGTCGTCCCGCACCGGTAGAGCGGGAAGGGCGTGGTGTAGCCGTAGCGGGCGCCCAGGGTGTTGTACTGGGTCTCGTTGACCCGCTTGGCGAGGTAGTGGTCGACCGCGGTCGCGGTGACCTTCTCCGCGTACGGCGGCGCGGTGGTCGTGGTGGTGGCGCTGGTCGGAGTCGGGGACGTGGTGGCCGTCGGGTCGTCCTCGGCGTCCAGGATGATGCCCTTGATCATCGCGAAGACGCCCGCGTCCGACGGGAACATGAAGTGGTTGATGCAGGTGGGCGGCTGGCGGTTGTCCGCGCCCGCGAGTTCGGCCGAGACGCTCGGGTCCACGTTGGTGTCGCAAGTGGACCGCAGGGTGGTGTACCGGACAGCGGGCGACCCCGGGACCTCGGTGCCGGAGTTCAGCTCCCGCAGCCAGGGCGAGCCGATGGCGAACTGCTTGCACGACGGGTACAGGTTCTGGCACCAGGGCGCGGCGGTGGTCGTGCCGTGGTGGGGTCCCGCCATCGAGAAGTACAGCGACACCTTGGTCTGCGCGCCGGGCACGTGCTTGAGGTAGGACCGGGCGGCCAGGGTGGACGCGGACCAGGTCACCAGCACGACCTTCCGCGCGCCGGTCTGGTTCAGCACGCTGTCGACCTTCTGCCCCAGCTCGACGCCCGCCTGGGTGAGGTCGCCCTTCATGCTGGTGCTGTCGGTCCAGGTGAAGACCCGGTCGCGGGACCAGCCCGCGTTGACGAAGTTGGTCTTCATCGGGTCCATGGCCGAGGCCTGCGCGGTCATGCCCGGGATCAGGATCACGGGGTCGTGGGTGGCCGAGACGCCGGCGGGCGCCTGCCGCGGCGCGATGAGCAGGGCGATGGCGGCGACGGCGAGCACGGTGAGCGACGCGACGAGCCCGGACACCGGCCCCCGGGTGGTCTGTGGTTGGGACATCGGTACCTCCACGATGAGGACGGGGTGAGGTGCCTCACCCCGGTTCCGCCGATGCTAGGAACGCGTACGCCCTCCTGACGTCGTCCACCGCGCCACTCTTTCCCCCGTTCGGGTGTGCGGCGGGCACATCGCGGAGTCCATGTGCGGCAACCACTCCGCCCGCCGGTGACCCGTGTGGAGCGAGCACATCGACGCCCGCGCGCGGGGTTCTTACCGTGGGGCCGCGGGTTCTCACCGACACGAGCGGAGATTGCTTTCCATGACGCGATTCGGGATCGTCGGCGCGGGTCTGATGGGGCACGGGATCGCGGTCGACCTCGCCCGAGCGGGCCACCGGGTGGACATCCACGACGCCCACCCGGCCGTGATGGCCTCCCTGCCCGCACGCGTCGCGGCCGCGCTCGCCGCGTGCGACGACCCTGACCCCGAGCGGGCGCGGTCCCGGATCGGCGCCGCGGGGTCGCTGGGCGAGGTGGTGGCGCACGCGGACGTCGTCGTCGAGGCGGTGCCCGAGCGGATCGACCTCAAGCGCGCCGTCCTGGCGGCGGTGGAGGCCGTCGCGCCCGCGGCGCCGATCTGGTCGACCACGTCGGTGCTGTCGATCACCGAGGTGGCGCGGGAGCTGCGCGACCCGCGGCGCCTCGTCGGCGTGCACTGGTGGAACCCCCGCACCTGGTCCCGCTCGTCGAGGTCGCGCCCGGGGAGCGCACGGCGGACCGGTTCGTACAGGGGGCGGTCGACCTGCTGGCGGACATGGGCAAGACGACAGTGCGGCTGCGGCGGGACGTTCCGGGGTTCGTCGGCAACCGGCTTCAGTTCGCGATGGTGCGGGAGGCGCTGCACCTGCTCGCGGAGGGCGTGTGCGACGCGGAGACCATCGATGTCGTGGTGCGGTGCGGCTTCGGGCTGCGGCTCGCGTCGGTCGGTCCCATGGAGAACGCCGACTACATCGGACTGGACCTGACCCGCTCGATCCTGCGCAACCTCGCCCCGCACCTGGCGGGCGGCACGGACTTCCCGGTCCTGGACCGGCTGCTGGCCGGGGGCAGGCGCGGCGGAGCGTCCGGCGGCGGCCTGCTCGACTGGCCCGCGGAGCGCGTCGCGGAGGTCGCGCGGAGGTTGGACGCGGGCATCCGGCGCAACCTCGCCGCCAGGACCCCGGCCTGACCGTGGCGGGCCCGTCGTTCCTCGACCTGCTCCTCGACGGCGCCGAGGTCACCGCCTTCGACGCGCCGCTGGCCCGGGCGCGCGCGGCGGGCGCGTCCCCGGACCGGCTGGCCGAGCTGGAGCGGCAGCGCGCGCTCGCGCTGCGCGTGCGGGAGGTGCTGATCGGGCACCGGCGCGCGGAAGCGGAGCTGCAGTCGCTCAACGACACCGCGAACGACCTGGCCGCGCTGCACGACCTCGACGCGGTCCTGCAGGCCATCGCCGACCGCGCCCGCAGGCTGCTGGACTGCGACCTGGCCTACATCAGCCTGAGCGACGAGGACGCGGGCGACAGCTCCATCAAGGCGGCGTCGGGCAACGTGTCCGGGCTGCTGCGCGAGCTGCGCCTGCCCGCGGGCACCGGCGTCGGCGGGATGGTCGCGCGGACCGGTGAGCCGTACAGCGTGCTGTGCTACGCCGACGACCGGAGCATCGTCCACGCCCCCGACATCGACGAGACGGTCGCGGCGGAGGGGATGCGGTCGCTGCTCGGCGTCCCGGTGAAGCTCCGGCAGCGCGTCATCGGCGTGCTGATGGCCGTGCACCGCACGACGCGCGCGTTCAGCACCCGCGACACCACCGTGCTGTCGATGCTCGCCGCGCACGCCGCGGTCGCCATCGAGAACGCCCGCCTGCTGGCCGAGGCGCAGGCGGCGGTGGCCGACCTGCGCGTGGCCAACCGGGCGGTCCGCTCCCACCTCGGGGCGCTCGAGCGCACCGCCGAGGTCCACGAGCGGCTCACCCGCCTGTTCCTGCACGGCAAGGGCGTCGAGCACGTCGTGGAGGCGGTGGCGGAGTCGGTGGACGGGGCCGTGGCGCTGCTGGACGAGGACGGGACCGTGGTCGCGGGCTCGGCGCCCGCGGTGGACCTGGCGGCGGTCGCGGAGCAGGCGCGGGAGCGGACGTTCGCGCGGGGCGACGTGTGCGCGGTGCCGATGGCCACCGAGTCGGAGTTCCTCGGGACGATGGTGCTGGCCAGGGCGGGCGGCGTGAGCGACATCGATCGGCGGGCGGTGGAGGGGGCGGCGCTGGTCGCGTCCCTGGTGCTGGTTACCCGCAGGCGCATGGCCGAGACCGAGACCCGGGTGCGGGGCGAACTGCTCGACGACCTGCTCACCACCCCGACCCGCGACCCCGGCCTCCTGCGCAGGCGGGCGGCGCTGCTGGGCGTCGACCTGGACGCGGACCACGTCGTCGTCGTGGCGGCGGGCGGCCGGGGCGCGGCCGCGGCGGCGTTGGCGCGCCGGTCGCGGGGACTGGCCACCTGCCGCGGCGACGAGGTCGTCCTCCTGCTGCCCGGGACCGACGCGCGGGCGACGGCCCGGGACGCGGTGCGCGAGCTGCGCTCCGCCCAGCGGCCGGTCACCGCGGGCGCGGCGCGGGTGCGCGGCCCGGTCGCCGACGCCTACCGCGAGGCGACGTGCTGCTTGCGCGCGCTGCTGGCGCTGGGCCGCGCGGGCGAGGCGACCGACGCCGCCGGGTTGGGGTCGATCGGCGTCCTGTTCGCGGGCAAGCCCGACATCCGGGCGTTCGTGCGCTCGGTGCTCGGCGCGCTGATCGACTACGACGCCGCCCGCGGCTCCGACCTGGTGCGCACGCTCGGCGTCTTCTGCGCGAGCGGGCAGAGCAGCGGGACCGCGGCGCAGGAGCTGCACGTGCACGTCAACACCGTCGCCCAGCGGCTGGCCCGCATCGGTCAGCTCCTCGGCGGCGACTGGCGCGAGCCGGACCGGCTGCTGGAGATCCAGATCGCGCTGCGCCTGTTCGAGGTCGGCAGGCGCCACCCCATCCCGTGACCCCGAGGAGGCCACCGTGGACCACCGGACGATCGCGCCCCACGCCGCGTGGGAGGCGGACCGGCTCACGGCCGCCGCGTACGGCAGGCAGCGCCTGGGCGCCTGCGCGCACGCCGACCCGGCGGAGTTCGCCGTGGTCTGGGCGAACATGAGGCGCGGGCACCGCAGCGGTGAGCTGCGGGAACGCCCGCGCCTCGACGTCGCGTTCGACGAGTGGCTCGCGGAGGCCCTGTCAGAACCGGCCGCACCCGAAGCTGCGCGCTGAGTCCGGGTCGCCGCCGAGGTAGCGGGGCCAGGTCGGGTACTGGCACAGCGGCCGGGTCCGGTCACCGGTCTTGTCGGCGACCACCGGCCGGACCGGCGGCCTCCCCGCTCCACCCAGTCCTCCAGCGCGCCCACCGAGTCCCACCCGGCGGCGAACGCGGCGTCGACGTTGACGTGGTTGGCGCCGGGGACGAGGTAGAAGCGGGCGAACCGGTGCGTGCCGGGGGTCGTCTTCCGGACGCGCTCGAAGTACTCGACCGTGGACCGGTGGCTGACCAGTTCGTCCGCCGTGCCGTGCAGGAGCAGGAGCTTCCCGCCCGCGTCGGCGAACGGCCGCAGGTCGGCGTCGTTGACGTCCTGGACACGGGACAGGTCGCTGATCCGCTGCCGCCACTCCCCGGCCGCCGCGGGTCGAGGGACAGGGGTCGCGCGCGGGGTCGCGGGTCACGAAGTGCTTGACCCACTGGTCCCAGAACTGGACGCCGTAGCCCGCGGTCTTGGGCATCGGGTTGGCGGGCGCGCTGGTGCCCATGCCCAGCAGGGGCGTGGTCATGTCCGCGCCGGACAGGTAGGGGAACCCGGGGTAGCCGCGCTCGCCGCTGGCGATCGGGTAGTCCCAGCGCAGGGGCGCGGAGAGGGCCCGCACGGCGTGGATCTGGGCTTCGGTCAGGCAGTCGTCGCGGTCGATGCCGTCGGGACAGCGCAGGGTCGCGGGGTCGAACCGGCACCCGGCCTCGTCCGAGATCACCCCGTCGCGCAGACCGTCGTCGCCGTCGCAGGCGTCGACCACGCTGCGGTGCAGGAGCGCCTGCTTGGCCGGACCGGGGAATGCCCCGGTACGGGACAGGACGTGGGCCTGGTAGCCGAAGTAGAGGTCGAGGCTCGCCGCGTTCCACGCGGGGTACGCGGAGATCACGCCGTCGAAGTCGCTCGGCCAGCGCTGCGCGACGGCCAACGCCTCCCGGCCGCCGCTGGACCCGCCCGCGATGTAGCTGTGGACGGGGTGGGCGCCGTAGTGCCGCGTTATCAGGTGAACGGCGGCGTCGCGGGTCTTCTTGAGCGCGTCCCCGGCGAAGTTGCGCAACGCTTCGTCGTTCACGGCGAAGGCCCCGTCGAGCGACCTGGTCGGCTGGAAGTCCAGCGCCGCCTGATGCCCGGAGTCACTGGCGAACGTCGCGTACCCCGCGCCAACGGCGTCGGCCGGTCAGCGGGCCCATAGGGCACGTTCCCCGCGACATCCGGGATGGTGCCGTCGTAACCCCTCCCCGAACATCATCGCCTTCCCGTTCCACCCGACGGGCAGGGCGATCCGAGCGAGGATGTCGGGCGCGGCGGGATCCACGGGGTGAATGGCGAAGTCGACCCGGCAGTGCTCCCCCACCACCGCGGTCCGCGTCACCTCGCCCCCGATGTCGGCAACCCGATCACGGCCGCCGGGATCCGAACCCCTTGCAACGCCGCGCAATCACCTCCTCCGCCCGCGCGACCGAGCTGGACCCCGTCGCCCACATGGCCGCGACCACCGGCACGACGGCGAATCGTCTTCTGGTGCTGCGTCGAATCCACACGCGGGCAACGGTCGCACGCCGGTTCGCGGAGAGCGATGTGCGAGGTCCACAGAGAACACCCGCGATCAGCGGCTCACACCACACCGACGCCCGCGGTGGCCCGCACCCTTGCGGGGTGCGGGCCACGGATCGTGGGATCCGGTGTCGACGCGTCAGAAGCCGCAGTAGCTCAGGCTGCCGCGGGTCTGGCCGTCGGCGTTGAGGTCGAGGAGGTCGTCGCGCACCCAGCCGCGCACCCCGGTGCGCAGGTTCCGCAGGTAGGTCCACGTGTAGCCGTCGTTGCCCACGGTGTAGCAGTAGTACAGCGCGTCGTCGGTCGGCTGCAGGGCGCCCGGCGCCGAGCACGACGTGGACGAGCCCGAGCGCTGGTTCGCGGCCCCGCCCGCGGGGCGTCCGCCTCGACCCGGTTCTCCAGGTTCGGGCCCGAGGTCCCGCAGGACGCGTGCATCGGGCTGAGCTGGTCGCCGGTCTTGTCCGGGGTCGCGCCGGCCGGGCTGGCCATCACGAGCCCACCGACCAAGAACGGTGCTGTGATCAGAAGTCTGACGATGTCGCGTCTCATGATCCCCCATCTCCTGCAAGTTGATGTTGCGGTGTCCCCATTCTGCGGGAGGATGGGTGGACTGCTGTTGTCCGCCGGCGTCCTCCTGTTGTCGATGCGTGCCGAAGGTCGACGGCGGCGCGGGGCTTTAACTTTTCACTTGCAGCGGGGCCGGTGCGGAATGGCAACGGGCGATTCTTCCGCTGACCCGCTCGACTGCATATCGTCGCGGGACGGAGCTGTTCGACCGGGGAGTCACGATGACCGACCAGGCGCGCGCGGACGGGGCCGCGGGCGGGTTCGCCGCGGTGCTTCGGGCCGCGATCGCGGAGCGGGGTTGTCGTTGGAGCGGGTTCGGCAGCACTTGGCGTTGCGCGGGGTGTCGGTCAGCTTGGCCACGTTGAGCTACTGGCAGACCGGGCGGAGCCGGCCGGAGCGGCGGGCGTCGATGGTGGCGGTCGAGGTGTTGGAGCAGGTGCTCCGGCTCGACGCCGGGGCGTTGTCGGGGCTGCTCGAGCCGCCCAGGCGTACCCGGAAGGCGGTGCCGCGGCCCGCGATCGGGGCGCTGTGGCCGCAGTCCGCGGAGGTCGAGGACGTCGTCGGGGCGGTGGACACCGCGTGGGACGCGCGGTTGTCGCGGATCAGCCAGCACGACGTGGTTGTCGTGGGGACCGATCAGGGTGAGCGGAGTTTCACGACGCGGCAGGTGTTGCGCGCGGAGGAGGACGGGCCGGACCGGTGGGTGGTCGTCGTGCACCTCGACGAGCACGACCGGGCGCTGCCGCTGGTGCGGCCCGTGCGGAACTGCGTGCTGGGGCGGGTGGTCACGCGGCCGTCGGCCGGGTTGCTGGTCGCCGAGCTGCTGTTCCCGCGCCCGCTGCGGCGGGGCAGACCGTGATCACCGAGCACGAGTTGGTCAACCGCGCGCCTTACCGCGGGCGACCAACTACGAGCGCAAGTTCCGGCTGCCGGTTCGCCAGTACGTCCTGGAGGTGAACTTCGACCCTGCGGCCCTGCCCGCGCGGTGCGAGAGGCACACCGTCGACGCCCGCGGCGAGCACCGGGTCAAGGCGGTCGCGCTCGACGACACCGGCTCGGTGCACGGGGTGGCGCTGGACTTCGGGCCGGGCTGCTTCGGGTTCCGCTGGACGTGGTGACACGGGTGCGGTCGCCGGTCGGCGACCGCACCCGGAGGGGCTACACCGTCACCGACCATCCACTGAGGACGCCGGTGTCGCCGGGACCGTTGTCGCCCACGCGCAGCGTCCAGGTGCCGTCGGCGCGCTCGCCCGCGGCGGGGACCACGGTGTAGGTCTTGCCCGCGGGAACGGCGTGCAGTCGTAGTAGCCGCCGGGCCAGCGCTGGAGCGCGTACCAGCGGCCGGTCGGGGACACCAGGGTGATGTTGAGGTCCTGCTGGCAGGTGTGGGTCGCGTCGACGCGGACCGTGACGGGGTTCGCGGGCGCGCCGGTCGCGGTCGAGCGGACCGGGCTGACCGCAACCTGGTAGTCGCGGATCGGGTGGTCGGTGTCGTTGGCGAACGTCCGGCCGCTGCTCGGCTGCGTGCGCGCGGGGACGGCGGCGGTGGGCTTGGACTTGTTGCCTGCGGCGTCCTTGGCCTGCACGGTGAACGAGTACGCGGTGTCCGGGGCCAGGCCGGTCACGGTGGCGGTCGTCGTGGTCACCGTCATGGCCAGGGCGCTGCCGTTGTACACCTCGTAGCCGGTCACGCCGACGTTGTCGGCCGAGGAGTCCCAGGCCAGGGACACCGACGTCGCGGTGGTGCCGGTGACGCGCGGGGAGCCGGGCGTGGTCGGCGGTTCGCCGTCGGCGGTCCCGGGCTGGGTGCGCGCGGTGACCGAGGTGCTGGCGGCGGAGGTGTTGCCTGCGGCGTCCCTCGCCTTGACGGTGAAGGTGTAGGCGGTGTCGGGGCTCAGGCCGGAGACGGTCGCGCTCGTCGTGGTCACCGTGGTGGCGAGGGTGGCGCCGTTGTACACGTCGTAGCCGGTCACGCCGACGTTGTCGGTGGAGGCGTCCCACGCGAGGGACACGCTGCCCGCGGTCGTGCCGGTCGAACGCAGTCCGCCGGGCACGCTGGGGGCGGTGGTGTCGCCGCCGCCGGTGACGAGGGTGAGCGACCACTTCTGGAGCGCCTCGTTGACCGGCTGGAAGATCGACAGCTCGTCGTCGGAGGGGTTGGACACGCACTGCGACGGGCCGCCGTCGTGCAGGCCGACGGCCTTGTCGCCGAGCAGCCAGCCGCCGCCCGAGTCGCCGCCGAGCGAGCACGCGGTGGTCCAGGTCAGGTCCTCGATGATCAGGCCGCCGCCGTAGTCGACGGCCTTGTGCGTGTACTTGACCTCGCCGCACTGCCACTTCGAGGTGTTGCCGGAGTGGCACACCCGGTCTCCCACCATCGCCTCGGCGGACCCGGTCACCGTGATGGCGGGCTGGCCCCAGGTGTTGACCGCCGCGGACAGCGTCCAGCCGGGCTCGGTGACCGCGACGACGCCCATGTCGCCCTCGCGCGCGTTCACGCTCCGGGTGCCGCCGACGTTGGACGTGCCGATGCGGTTCTGCTGCCCGCTCTGGCCGTACGCGGGTTGGTTGGCGTTGTTGGTGCAGTGCCCGGCGGTGAGGAAGTGCTTGCCGCCGGAGGAGTCCGTCGCGCTGAAGCCGATGGAGCAGCCGGACTCCGACCCCGGCCACCACGGGCTCCCGGTCTGCACGGTGCCCGCCTGCTGCCGCTGCTGCGACCGCGTCTCCGTGACGGACACGCCCGGTCCGAGCGCCCGCACGGCGGTGAGGAAGCGCTCCGTGGCGGGGATCTTCGCTGAGGTGTTGACGGTGACGTCGACCTGGTTGTCGCGGACGTCGACGCCCCACGCGTAGACGCCGGGGACGCCGGTGCCCACGAGGCGGCGCACCGATCCGAGCAGGCGGTCCAACTCGCCCGGGCCGCGGTCCACGAGCACCGCGCGAATGCCGACGGCCTCCGCCCGGGCGGCGGCGTCGGAGGTGGTCACCGCGACGGTGAGCGCCCCGTGCTCGGCGTCGAACCAGTGCCCGGCCAGTTCCGCCCGCAGCGACGCGGGAATGCCCTTGTACCGCTTGTGCGCCTCGTCCTGGGCGGCGAGTTGTCCCCTGGCCTGTTCCGGGGAGATGCCCAGGGCGGTGGCGACCCCGGAAACGGCGGCGGGGACGTCGGACGGTGGCGCCGCCCCGGCGGTCCCACCGCCCGGGAACGCCACGAACACGCCCGCGGCGACGGCTGAGCCGCAGGCGGCAGCGGTGATCTTGCTGCGCAATCGCATGACGGAGAACTCCTTCGCAGGGTTTTGCAGGGTTCCCCGGACGGTAGATGTTCCCGAAATTCGGTAGCAGCAGGTCGAACGTTTTAACATTTCACTCTCCGCCGCCGCTCTTAACATTTCACTCCGCCATTCCCGGCCGATTGCCCGAATTACCCGGGCGCACATTCCCGGCGGCCGCGGGGTGCCGGAGCGCTGCGCGCGCGTGTCCGGGCCGTGAGCGAAGGTGATTGAGTCTGTTGACTTGCGTTCATCTACGGTCAATCATGGAGCTTCCCTGCGCACTCTTGGAGCACTCATGAAGGTTTCAGCGCTGACTGCCGCGGAGTCTCCGCCGCGGTGGTCGCGGCGGTCCTCGCGGCGGGAGGGTCGTCCACGGCGGCGCCGCTCGCGACCTACACCGTGACCGTCGACTCGATCGGCGGGTATTCACACCCGACGGACACGCCCGCGGGCACGTACATCGACAAGGACGGCACGTTCTACTTCCAGCAGTCCGCGTCGCTCTACGGGGCGACGCAGCCGCGGTATTGGGCGTTCTTCACCGGGAGCAACTTCGAGACCGCGACGAAGTCGTCGGCCATCAGCGACGCGGTCAACCCGAACAACCCCAGCGACAAGAACAACGACACCACCTGGCGGTGCAACAACAGCCCGACCGGGCTGGAGTCGACCTACGCGCCGTCGGGCAGCGGGTACTCGCAGCGCAACTTCTGCACGCTGATCGGCGTGTGGGTCGACCCGGACACCGGTGACTGGTACGGCCTGGTGCACAACGAGTTCACCCCGCAGCCCTTCGGCGACGGGCTGCACTACGACTCCATCGACTACGCGGTGTCCACCGACCAGGGCCGGACCTGGACGATCCGCGACCACGTGATCACCTCGCCGTACAGCACCAAGCGCAACGACACGACGGCGTTCCCGCACCAGACCTACCACTACGGGACGGGCGACCAGCGGTTGTTCGTCGACACCGCGTCCGGCTACTTCTACGTGTTCTACGGCTCGCGCATCGTCGACAAGGCGGGCGGCTGGAAGGCGTTCTACGGGCACGTGGCGCGCTCGCCCATCTCGTCGAAGATGGCCAAGGGCTCGTGGCAGAAGTGGTACGGCGGCGCGTGGACGCAGCCCGGCGTCGGCGGGCGCGAGAGCACCATGGTCCCGGTCTCCGCGAGCAACACAACGGGTACACGCCGACCTCCGCGGAGTACAACCCGACCAACACCGGCACGGCGAGCCAGCAGATCGCGGCGGGCACGATGCCCCCGACGTCACCGCTGTTCGTCATGAACATCGCCTACAACGCGCACCTGGGCCTGTACCTCGGCACCCCGCAGGCGGTCGACCAGTCGGGGAACGCGCCGCAGGAGATCTACGCGACCGACAACCTCGCCACCCAGAAGTGGACGAAGATCGGCGACACCGGCACGTACCGGACCGCGTCCTGGTACCGGTGGTTCCTCGACACCACGAGCAAGACCGGCTCCACGATCATCGGCAAGAGCTTCCGCGTCTACTGCTCCTTCGGCTGCGCCAACAACGCCAGCGGCCAGCACGTCAACCTGACCATCACCCCGTCGACCCCGGCTCCGTCCCCTGTGGACACCACGAAGTCGTACACCGTCGGCGTGGGCGGCGGCCGGGTCCTGGCGCAGGTCAGCGGCGGCACCGGCACCACGTCCGTCGCCGCGGCCACCGGCTCGAACGCGGAGCGGTGGACCTTCAGCCCGACCGGCGACGGCGCCTACCGCGTCCTCAACGTCGGCTCCGGCAACGCCCTCGGCGTCCCCTCGACGACCAACTCCGGGCGCGCGTGGGGCGCCAAGCCCACCGTGACGGCCGGGTCGAGCGTCGGCCAGCAGTGGTGGGTGATCCCGTCCGGCGCGACCGTCCGCCTGGTCAACCGGTACAGCGGCCTCGTGCTCGCGCTGTCCGCCGACGCCACCCGCGCCGCCGAGACCACCCCGCTGCGCACGTGGACCAACACCACCGGCAACCCGGTCGGCGGCACCCGCGCCGCGAGCGAGCAGGCCCTCACCCTGACCGCCGTCGGCACCGCCCCGCCCAGCACCCGCCTGGACGGCACCCGGACCGTCATCGCCTCCGGCAAGGCCCTGGACAACCCCGGCTCCTCGACCACAGCGGGCACCCAGCTCATCACCTGGAGCCCGCACACCGGCACCAACCAGCGGTGGGTGTTCACCTCCCAGACCGACGGCACCTACCAGATCGCCAACGCCCACTCCGGCCTCTGCGTCGACGTCGCCGACCACTCCACCTCCCCCGGCGGCCGCATCGTCCAGTGGACCTGCAACGGCGGCCCCAACCAACGCTGGACGGCCACCAAGCTCGCCGACGGGACCCACACCCTGAAGTCCCTGAGCAGCGGCCTGCTCCTCACCACCGCCTCCACCACCGACGGCGCCCTGGTGACCCAGCAGAACGACACCGGCTCAGCCCTGCAACGCTGGACCATCGCTTAACCCCGCGACCGGGCCGGGAGCAACCCCTACAAGTCCAGGGTGAGGCTCCCGGTCCGGGCGCGGGAGACGCACAGGAGCATGGCGCCCGCGGCGCGTTCGTGGTCGGTCAGCAGGGTGTCGCGGTGGTCGGGTTGTCCGGTGAGGACGGTGACGCGGCAGGAGCCGCAGACGCCTTGTTTGCAGTGGGCGGGGACGTCGGGGCGGACGGTGCGGACGACCTCGAGCAGGGTGCGGTCCGGTGGGACGTGCACGACGGCGCCGGTGCGGCGGAGTTCGAGGTCGCAGGCGGCGCCGGGGGTCGTGGGGGTGGTGGCGGCGAACCGCTCGACGTGGAGGGTGAGGTCCGGGCGGGTCGCCACGAGGCGGGACAGGTCCGTGAGGAGGGATTCGGGGCCGCAGCTGTAGACCGCGGCGCCGCGTGGGGCGGTGGCGATCACGTCGGTGAGGTCGGTGATGCCGTCGTGGTCGGAGAAGCGGATGGTGACGTCGCGCGGGTCCAGGGCGTGCATCGCGGGTAGGAACGCCATCGTCCGGGGATTGCGGCCCAGGTACACCAGGTGCCAGGGGCGTGGGCGCGACCGGACGTGGCGGATCATCGGCAGCAGCGGCGTGATGCCGATGCCGCCCGCCACGAAGACGTACGCGGGCGCGTCGACGAGGGGAAGTGGTTGCGGGGCTCGCCGGCGCCGAGGAGGTGACCGGGGCGGAGGGTGGTGTGCACCTCCGTGGAGCCGCGGCCCCGGCGACCCGGAGCACGGCGACGCGGTAGCGGTGGCGGTCGGCCGGGTCGCCGTAGAGCGAGTAGTGGCGCCACAGGCCGCTGGGCAGCAGGATCCCGAGGTGCGCGCCGGGTTCCCACCGCGGCAGCGTCGAGCCCTCGGGGTCGGTGAGTTCCAGGGACAGCACGCCGTCGGCCTCCACGCCGTCGCCCGGATCAACAGGCGCAGTGGCGCATCGGGCTGCTCCGGAGCGGCGGTTCGGTTGCGCCGCAACCTGATCACCAACGCCCCGGTGGCGAGCGCGGCCAGCAGGCTCGCCAGGATCCAGCGGCCCGCGGTGGAGCCCGCGAGCAGGCCGTGGGCGGTGGCGAGGGCGAACAGCGGCAGAGCCAGGGCGTGCACGCGCCGCCACCACCGCCAGGCCAGCCGTCGCCGCAGCCACGACGTCACCGTCACCGCCACGAGCAGGTCCACCGCGAGGACCCCGCACGCCTGGGCGTGCGCGCTATCCGCGCGGGTGAACGGGATGACGAGCTGGCGCCAGCCGATCCCCAGCCCCGCGACCAGGGGCAGCGCCGCGAGGTGCGCCAGGGTCGCCACGACCGCGAGCACCGCCACGAACTGGTGCGCTTCCTGCGCCCGCACCCGCCGCGGACCCGTCACCAGCCCGCTGCGCAGCACCACGCCGACCCCGACCGAGCAGCTCAGCAGCACCCAGGCGACCACGCCGGTCGCGCGCGCCAGCGCGGACCACGTCCACGGTTGCTCGACCACCGCGGCGAACGCCGCGGCCGATGACGCGGTCGCCGCCGCGGCGGCGGCCCGCGCGCGGGCATGCCGCATGGTCACCTCCTGGCACGGGAAAAGGCCCGGCGCGGGCACCGGGGTTCGGGGATGGCCCGGTGGGGACTCGGCACGGGAGTCCCCACCGGGCGGGCCGATCAGTACGGGGCGATGTAGACGAGGAGATCGCCATCGCGCCCGGATCGGCGTACTTGATGTGGTACGTGCTGTCCTGGCGGAGCTTCTCGCCCCGCTTGACGGTGCCGAGGGTGCCCGTGCAGACCGGGGTCATCTTGTCGAGGTGGCCCATCGAGCTCGGCTTGGTGCCGTACTCGGCGGTCATGGCGCACAGGACCTTGCCGGTGGCGGCGTTGGACACGGTGAGCGTCTGCCCGCCGTCGTGGAGGTGGCCGCCCACGGCCTTGACCGTGCCGCTGATCGTGGACGTCCACTCCCAGGTGTGGCGCGACTCGCCCACGGGCACCGGGAACTCCGAGGCGGAGTCGCACCCGGCCTGGTCCAGCCACACCGGCTCGACGCGCTTCATCATGAACGAGAAGAACGGGTTGGCGACCGTGGTCTTGAGGGTGTGGTAGACCGTCTTCGGCTGGTCGGTCATGTTCATCAGCTCGATCTCGACGACGAGGTCGGCGCCCGACGTCTTCATGCCGAAGCCCGCCGGGAGGTGCGCGCCGGTGCGCTCGTTGCCGGAGGCGTAGACCCGCTTGCCGAACCGCTCCCGGAACTCCGGGCTCTGGCAGGTGTGGTCGAGGCCGCCCTTCTCGCCGAGCACGGAGTGGTGCAGCATCACGCCGGTGTCGATGTCGGCGCGGCTGCCGTCGGCGTACACCAGGTCCGGCGTCACGCCCGTCGTGTAACAGCCCAGGCAGAAGGAGTTGCTGATCGTGGCCCGCGCGGTCGTGTGGGCGCCGTGCATGGGCGCGTCCGGCCCGTGCATCGGGCTGATCACGCCCGCGTGCGGGTGGCCGGGGTCGGGGCGGGCTCTTGGCCCGGCTCGTCGTGGTCGTGCGCCTTGGCCACGATCGGCCCGATCACGACCGTGGCCTCCCACTCGCCGCTGAGCAACGGCCGGATGTTGGTGATCTTCGCGGGTACCTGCTGGATCTCGTCGGGGGTGTCCGACACCCCCGCCGCGTTCGCCGCGGCGCCGCCGACGGCCACCACCGCCACCAGGCCCGACGCGGCGACCCCGACGGCCGCCGCGGCCGCGAGCATTCGTTTCCGCATGTGTCTCCACCTTTTCGTCACCAGTCCCCCGTGGCGCTGAGAATGCGAACCCAGGGACGGGGAACCGCGTCTCGCTTGTTCCTCGGCAACGATTCCGGGGAACTACGGTTATTTCCTGACGGTTACCGAAAATAGCGGGACACACGGACGAAATCGTCACCGGACGGAGGGAGCCCGCCATCCCCCTGGGAGGGACGCGATACTAGGAGATCAATCCGTTGCGGAACGCGTAAACCACGACATGCACGCGATCGCGCAATTCCAGCTTGGAAAGTATGCGCGAAACATGGGTTTTCACGGTCTCCTCGCCGATGTGCAGCAGGTCGGCGATCTCGGCGTTGCTGCGGGCGTCGGCGACGAGCAGCAGCACCTCGCGCTCCCGGTCGGTGAGCCGGTCGAGCTGGGCGGGCGCCGCGGCCGGGAGCGCGCTCGGCTCGATGCTCGCGGCGAACCGGGAGACCAGCCTGCGGGTCACGGCCGGGTCGATCAGCGCGTCCCCGCGCGCCACGACCCGCATCGCCGAGAGCAGCTCCTCCGGGGACGAGCTCTTCAGCATGAAGCCGCTGGCGCCCGCGAGAAGCGCGCGGTGGACGTACTCGTCGAGGTCGTAGGTGGTCAGGACGAGCACCCGGGTCCGCTCGCCGAGCGCGGCGTGGATGGCCTCGGTGGCCTCGATCCCGTCCGTCCTCGGCATCCGCACGTCGATCACGACGAGATCGGGCGCCAGCCGGACGGCCTCGGCCACCGCCTCGCCGCCGTCGGCCGCCTCCCCGACGCACTCCAGGTCGGGCTGCGTGCGCAGCAGGGCCCGCACGCCGGAGCGGAACACGGCGTGGTCGTCGGCCAGCAGGACCCGGCAGGTCACTGCCGGTCCAGCGGGAGGTCGACCCGGATCTGCCACGACGTCCCCTCCTGCGCGGGGCCGTAGGTGATGTCCCCGCCGAACAGCGCGACCCGCTCGCGCACGCCGATCAGGCCGCGGTGCCGCCGCCCGCGCTCGCGGCGCGCGGCGGGGTCGACGTCGTTGGTGACCACCAGCCGCACCCGGTCGGCGCGGTAGTCCAGGACGACGTCGACCGGGCCGCCCGCCCGGTAGCGCATCGCGTTGGTCAGGGTCTCCTGAGCGATCCGGTACAGCGCGATGTCGCGCGATCCGGCCAGGTCCCGCGGTGTCCCGCGCACCGTCAACCGGACCGGCACGCCCGCGGCGCGCACGCCGTCGAGCAGCTCGTCGAGGTTGCCCAGGCCGGGCTGGCGCTGCGCGTCGGCGGCGCCGCGGCCGTGCAGGACGTCCAGCATCCGGCGCAGGTCCACCATCGCCGACCGGCTGGCCGACTCGACGTCGGACAGCGAGCGCCGCGCATGCCCGGCCTCGTCGCCGTCGAGGCTGAGCCGGGCCGCGCCCGCGTGGATGCGGATCGCGCTGACGTGGTGGGAGATGACGTCGTGCAGGTCGCGGGCCACCGCGCTGCGCTCGTCGGCCACCGCGCGCTGCACCGCGAGCTGCTCGTTGTGCCCCTGCAGCGCCGCTTCCGCCTCGAGCGCCGCGAGGTGGGCGCGGCGCGCGGTGGTGAACCTCCCGACCAGCCACGGCAGCACGACGTACGCGACGAGCACGGGCCCCAGCGTCACCCACCCCCACGGGATCCGCGCCACGGTGATCATGATCCGCACGGACTCCGCGGCGAACAGCGCCCAGAACACCAGGGCCGCCTGCCCGCCGCGCAGCCACGCCCCGGCCTGGTAGTGCGAGATGGCCAGCCCGGCGGGGGCGATGAGCCGGTACGCCTGCCAGGTGGGCACGATCGGCACCGTCACCAACCCGAACAGGGCGTGGCACAGCGCGACCTTCCCGGCGTGCCGCATCGGCAGCGCCACGGCGACGTCCACCACGACGATCCCGGCGATCAGGAGCACCCCCACCGCGGCGTCGGGCACCACCAGCCCCAATTGCGACCCGGGTCCCCCGAACGAACCGACGTACCACAGGATCCCGAAGATCGACAGGTCGGCGTAAACGCACAGCGCGGCGATCAGCATGGACCGACGCGCGAACGACCCGGACATGGCTGCAAACTAGCCCCTGGCGGCCCGCACCACCGCGCGCGATTTCCGGCGCGGAAGAATCCGTGCGGTCGCCCACAAATTACCCCGTCCCGGTTTTTGCGGATCAAACAAGTCGCGCGTCCGGTCGAGGTCCGCCGCCAGGACTTCATACCGTGGACGCCCCCTTTCGGTAGGTGGTGTCGCGGATTGTCGGGCGCGGGTGGGGTGCCGGAATCTCCGTCTGAATGCTTCTCCGACGAGAGGTCCCTGCCATGGAACGAAACCAACGCCGCCTCCGGTCGCGGCTGCTGTGCACGCTCGCGCTCGGCGCCGCCGGGCTCGGCGGCCTGCCCGCCGCCGCGGGCGGTGAGCCGCTCGGGGTGCGCGCCTACCTCGTGATCACCGCGCCCGCCTCCACCGGCGCCGTCGCCCAGGCGGTGACCGCCAACGGCGGCACCGTGCAGAACACCCACGCGGCCATCGGGGTGGTGGTCGCGCACTCGGCGCCGCCGACTTCGCCACCCGGATGCGCGGGGTGACCGGGGTGCAGAAGGTCGGCCAGACCCGGGAGACCGATGTGCCGCCCACGGCGCAGCGGTACCTCGAACCGCAGATGGGGGCGTCGATCTCGGCGCCTGCCGAGCCCGTCGAGTGGAACATGGCGATGATGGGCGCGGACAAGGCCTGGGCGATCAACCCGGGGAGCCGGTCGGTGACCGTCGGGGTGCTCGACACCGGCGTGCAGGGCACGCACGAGGACCTGCGGGACAACTTCGACGCCGCGAACTCCGTTTCCTGCCTGTACGGCAAGGCCAACACCGCGCCCGGGGCGTGGGAGCCGGACTCGTACGCGCCCGCCGCGGGCCACGGGACGTCCGTCGCGGGGATCATCGCGGCGGCGCGGAACGGGCGCGGGGTCGTGGGGGTCGCGCCGAACGTGAAGATCGCGTCGGTCAAGGTGATGGAGCCGACCGGCTACATGTACGCGGAGAACGTCGTGTGCGGGCTGATGTGGTCGGCCGACCACGGGTTCGACGTGACGAACAACAGCTATTACGTCGACCCCTGGATGTACAACAACCCGAGCAACCCCGACCAGGACGCGGTGATCGAGGCGGTGCGGCGGGCGGTCGACTACGCCCACAGCCGCGGCACGGTCACCGTCGCGGCGGCCGGGAACTACGGCGTCAACCTCGACGCCGAGGCGGGCCTGTTCCTGCCCGGCGACCTGCCGAACGCGATCTCGGTGACGGCGGCGAACACCCGCAAGGAACTCGCCTACTACTCCAACTACGGCCTCCAGACCGTCGAGCTGACCGCCCCGGGCGGCGACGGCTACGCGATGATCAACACGACCGGGCTGAACAACGGGTACACCACCTTCCACGGCACGTCGGCGTCGTCGCCGCACGCGGCGGGCGTCGTGGCGCTGCTGGCGTCGGCGCACCCGACCGCGACGCCGGACCAGCTGCGGGCGATGCTGCTCGCGCAGGCGATCGACACGCCCTGCCCGTCCGGGGACAGCAGGTGCACCGGGACGACCGCGAAGAACTCGCACTTCGGTGAGGGGATCGCGAACGCGCTCGCCGCGGTGTCCGGCGGGAACCCGGACCCCGATCCCGACCCGGAGCCGGTGACCACCGTGTACGCCACGGACTTCGAGACCGGCGCCTGGACGGTGAACCCGGCGGGCAGCGACACCGCGACCTCCGGCCGGTTCGAGGTCGCCGACCCGGGCGCCACCTCGTGGTCGGGCTACACGATGCAGCCGGGCACCACGCCCAGCGGTGTGCGGGCGCTGGTGACCGGGGCGGCCCCGGCGCGGCCGTCGGCGACAACGACCTCGACGGCGGCGTGACCTCGGCGGGCTCACCCGCGATCGCGATCCCCGCGCGGCAAGGCGGCGCTGTCGTTCTCCTGGTTCGTCGGCCACCTGGCGAACTCGGCGGGCGCGGACTACCTGCGCGTGCGGGTCGTCTCGGCGTCCGGCAGCACGACGGTGTTCGAGAAGAGGACCGGCACCACCGACACCGCCGCGGCTTGGGCGACGGCGACCGCCGACCTCGCCGCGTGGCGGGGCACGACGGTCCGCGTGGTCGTCGAGGCGGGCGACGTCTCCGGTGGCAGCCTCGTCGAGGCGGGCGTGGACGACGTCCGCGTCACGCACCAGGCGGTGGCGCCGTGAGGGCCCGCCTGGCGTCCGCGATCGCGGTCACCAGCGTGGTCGTCGGCGCGGTCGCGGTCCCGGCGACCGCGGCCCCCACCGACCTGATCGCCTCGATCAGCCGCGACCTGGGGATGAGCCGCGACGCCGCCCGGGTCGCGCTGGCCAGGCAGGACGACGCCCAGCGGATCGCCGAGCGGCTCCCCGAGCGCGGAGCGGGCGTGTGGCTGGACGAGCGCACCGGCGCGGTCGTCGTGGCGGTCACCGACGAGACCGCCGCCGCGCGGGTCCGGGCGGCGGGGGCCGAGCCGAGGGTGGTGGCCCGGAGCCGGGCCGACCTCGACCGGCTCGCCCGCGCGGTCGGCGACCTCGCGCGCGGCGTCCCCGGCGTCTACGCCTGGGGTGTCGACGTCGTCGGCAACGACGTGGTGGTGCGCGTCGACACGACCCGGGCCACGGCCGCGACCCGCGCCTTCACCGCCCGCGCCGAGGGACTGGGCGCCCGGGTGCGTGAATCGGCGGGGTCGCCCGTCCCGCAGGGCGGCGACGTCCGGCCGGGCAACCCGTGGTTCCCGGGCGTCGAGCCCAACTGCTCGATCGGGTTCCCCGCGGTGGACGCGCAAGGCGGCAAGCACTTCCTCACCGCCGGGCACTGCACCAACGACCGGGACCAGCCCGCGTACGGCCAAAGCGGGCAGCAGAACCGGATCGGCACGTCGAACACCGGCGGCACCCGGAGCGTGTTCGCCCGGGAGGGCGACATGGGCGTGGTCGCGGTGACCGAGCCCGGATGGGCGCTGTCCGCGTCGGTCAACACGTGGGGCGGCGACCCGGTGACCGTCACCGGCAGCACCGAGCCGCTGGTCAACCAGATCGTGTGCCACTCCGGGGTGGCGTCGCGCTGGCAGTGCGGCCGGGTGACCGCGGTCGAGCAGACGATCACCTACACCACCGGCCCGATCGACGGCTTGGCGTTCACCACCGCCTGCTCGCTCGGGGGCGACTCCGGCGGCGCGTGGCTGGCCGGGGACAAGGCGGTCGGCCTGCACTCCGGCGGCTACTCGTCCTGCACGCCCGGCGGGGCGCCCGACCAGTCGATCTTCCAGCCGGTCAACGAGGCGCTGCGGAAGTGGGGCCTCACCCTGCACACCGGGGGCGGCGGCGGGGGCGACACCCAGGCGCCGTCTGCGCCCGCGAACCTCCAGGCCACCGGCGTCACCTCGACGAGCGCGTCGCTGTCCTGGACGGCGTCGACCGACAACGTCGGCGTGACCGGGTACGACGTGTACACCGGGACGACCCTGGCGACCCGCACCACCGGCACGACCGCGACGCTCACCGGCCTCACCCCGGCGACCAGCTACCAGGTCTCCGTGCGGGCCAGGGACGCCGCGGGCAACACCTCGGCGGCGGGCGGTCCGATCACGGTGCGGACGGCGGACGGTTCCGGCGGGACGCGGACGTTCACCAGCGACACCGACTACGCGATCCAGGACTACCGGTACCTGTACAGCCCGATCCGCTCCACCGCGACCGGGTCGGCCGCGGGCTCGGTGCGGGTCGAGGTCACCGCGCGGCACACGTGCATCGAGGACCTCGACATCTACCTGCTGTCGCCGTCGAACCGGTGGTACCGGCTGCACGCGTACGGCGGGAGCGTCTGCCACCCGTTCCCGGGCACGGCCACCTACACCGTGCCGGTCTCGGGTGAGCAGGCCGCGGGCACCTGGAACCTCTACATCCGGGACAGCGGGGCCGGTGACACCGGTGTCCTCGACCGCTGGTCGATCACGCTGTAGCCCACGGCGAAGCGGTGCTCGGTCCGTCGTCCTCGGACGGGCCGAGCACCGCGGCCAGTTCGGTGCGCGAGTCGACGCGGAGCTTGTGCAGCGCCCGCGCGACGTGCTGCTCGACCGTCCGCACGGACAGGCCCATGCGGGAGGCGATCTGCCGGTTGGTGCGGCCCGCCGCCGCGAGCCGGGCGGCTTCGCGCTCGCGCGGCGACAGCTTGTCCCCGTACCCCGGCCGACCGCGCTTCGGGCCGGGCAGCGCGTGGTGGGCGCGCAGCGCGTCGCGGCACCGCTGCACGCGCACGACCGCGCCGAGCCCGGTGTAGAGGCGTTCCGCCTCGCGCAGCAGCGGGACGCCGTCGCGCCCGCCCGCGAAGAGGCATTCCGCGTGCCGCAGCAGGGTCCGGGCGTGCCAGTGCGGCCGGAACGCGGTGAGCGCTGCCGCGGCGCGGTACCCGGCGTCGGCGGCGTCGAGGTCGCCGCGCTCGTGCGCGAGAGCGGCCTCGGCGAGGGCCAGCGCGGCGTGCGCGGCGGGGCAGTCCAAGCCGTCGACGGCGGCGCGGTGGTCGTCGACCACCCGCTCGGCCTCGGCCTGGCGGTCCATCGTGGTCAGGAGTTCGACCGCGACCGGGGTCACTTCCGTGGCCCACACCCACATGCCGGTGCGCCGGATGACCCCGAGCGCGCCTTCGACGCCGCGCACCACGGCCGCGCGGACGAGCCGCTGGTACCGCACCTCGGCGGCCAGCACCTGCGCGGCGGCCATGACCGGCGGCGGCCCGCTCTCCCCGCGGCGCGCAGCAGGGCAGCGCGGCGGCGGTGTCGCCTTCCTCCGCGGCGAGCGCGCCCGCGACCAGGCGGCACTCGGCGGCGATGCGCGGCAGGGCCGCGTACCGCGAGGCCAGTTCGCCTGCGCGCCCGCGCAGTCCCGCCCAGCGCCCGCTCAGCCAGTCGAGCATCACCGCGGCGACCTGGAGCTGCTCCTCGACATAGGGCGGGACGCCGCCGAGCCGCTGCGCGCGGTCGAGGAAGCGGGCGGCGTGGTCGTGGTGCCCGAGCCAGGCCGCGGCGTCGGCCAGGTTGAGGCAGCCGCGGGTCCAGTGCCGGGCGCTCTCGGCGTCGGGGGCTCGTCGAACAGCCAGTCGGCCTGGGCCCGGGCGCCCGGTTCGCCGCGGGTCATCAGGGTGGTGAGGCGGTTGACCTGGAACGCGACGCGGGCGTGCGGGTCGGTCAGCGCGCCCGCGAGGGCTTCGGCCTCGGTGAGCCAGCGCAGGTGGACGTCGATGTGCTGGTGCCCGGCGTGCACGTTGGCCAGCGCGGACATGATCCGCGCGGCCAGGTCGGGGCGCGGGCCGCGCAGCTCGCCCGCGGCGACCTCGAGTTCGCGGTACCCGTCCTCCGGCTCGCCCGCCTGGTTGAGCAGCAGCAGGCCCAGGTCGGAGCGCAGCTCGCCCCGGATCGACGGCGGCAGGTCCACGGTGGCGAGCAGGTCGCGCAGCAGCCCGACGGTGGCGTCGACGTCGACGCCGTCGAGCGCGGCCCGGCCCAGCTTCACGGCCAGGCGGCACCGCTCCCCCGCGTCGTCCGCGGCGGCGAGCAGCTCGCGCAGCGCGGTCACCGCGGTCCCGGTGTCACCGACCCCGACCGCCCGGTCCGCGGCCAGCTCGGCGTGCGCCCGCCACCCGGCGAGGTCGCCCGCGGCGCGCAGGTGGTCCCCGGCGCGCCGGTGCTGCGGGGCGTCCGCGGCGAGCAGCACCTCCGCGGCGCGCCGGTGCAGCCGCCGGGCGCGGGCCGGGCCGATGGTCCGGAGGATCGCCCGCTCGGCCAGTTCGTGGCGGCAGGTGTACCGGCCGCCGTCCTCCCGCAGCTCCGAGCCGGTGAGGGCGTCCAGCGCCGCCTCGCCCTGCTCGGCGGGCACTTCCGCGACGGCGAGCAGGTCGGCCGCCGCGGTGGGCGCGCCGAGCACGGCGGCGGCGTGCACGATGCGGCGGGCGGTGTCGTCGAGGAGGGTGAGCCTGCTGGTGATCGCCGCCGCGAACCCGTCCGGCACCAGGTCGCTGTCGAGGGCGCCGCCGCGGGCGATCGCCGTGCGCACCACTTCCTCGATGGCGAACGGGATGCCGCCGGTGCGCCGCAGGAGGTGGTGGGCCGCGGCCGGGGGCGGCTTGTCGCGGGCGATCGCGTGCAGCATCTCGGTCGTCTCGCCGAGGTTCAGCGGCTCCACCGGGACCCGGGTGCCCGGCAGGTCGACGCCGCCGGGGCGGTGGGCGAGCACCGCGGACAGGCCGGGCGGCAGGTGACCCGCGAGGAAATGCAGGAAGTCGACGGTGGCGTCATCGGCCCAGTGGAGGTCGTCCAGGACCAGGACGGCCGGGCACGCGGCGGCCAGCGCGGCCCGCAGAGCGCGGTACACCCGGTGGCGTTCGGCGCGGACGTCGCCCAGCGGCGGCAACGCGGGCGGGAGCCGGTCGCCCAGCTCCGGGAGCACGGGGACCAGCGCGCCGAGCAGCGGTTCCCGGGACCAGGGCGCGCCGTCGCCCGCGAGCACCGCGTCGATGAGCGGCGCGAGCGGGAGGGGTTCGCGCAGCGCCTGCCCGGCTCCGGCCAGCCACCGCAGGCCGCGCACCTCGGGCCGGTCCCGCAGCTCGGCGAGCAGGCGCGTCTTGCCGACCCCGGCCTCGCCTTCGACGCGCACCACGGCCGGGACGCGCAGGTGGTCGAGCAGCGCCCTCAGCTCCGCTCGGCGTCCGACGAGGGGCGTCCGTGCCACCATCCGGACACCATACTGGCCGCCCGCGCGGAACCGGCGCGGGTCGTGAGGAGTAGCGATGCGGGTGCAGGACCACCCGGGGCGCCCGTTCGCGGCGGCGTTCGACGCCGCCATCGCCGCTCGCGGCCTGACCCTCGACCGGATCCGCCGCCACTTGGCCGACCACGGGATCGCGGTGAGCACCGCGACCCTGAGCTACTGGCGCCGCGACCTCCGCCAGCCGGAGAACGAGCGGTCGCTCAGGGCGGTCGCCGTCCTGGAGGAGTTGCTCGGGCTGCGTCCGGCGACGCTGACGGGCCTCATAGCTCCCCGCGCCCCCGCGGCCGCTGGGCGGGTCGAGCCGAGCAGCCGCACGTCGCGGCGCTCCTCGCCAAGATCGCCCTGCCCGGTGAGGGGCGGCGGACCCTGGTGTCGGCGCACGACGTGTTCACGGTGTCGGAGGACGGCACGGAAGGCGGTGTCCGCTCGCGGGTCGTGATCCGCGGGGTGAGCGGGCGCGTGACCCGGTTCGTCGTCCGGTACCAGTCCGACCGCCCGAGCAGCCTGCCCGTGTTGTCCGATGTGGACCACGCGAGCCCGGGGCGCGTGGTCACCGACCGGGCGACCGGGCTGATGGTCGCGGAACTCGTCCTCGACCGGCCGATCACCTGCGGGGAGTACGCGGTCGTCGAGTACGCGGTCGGGTCTCGGCCCGGGCTTCCGGTCTCGTACTACTCGCGCACGCTGCACGGCGCGGTCAGCGAGTACACGCAGCTCATCAGGTTCGAGGGTCGTCCGCCCGCGTTCTGCGCCAGCTATTGGCGCGCCGACGCGGCCGCTCCCGCGCGGCGGCGCGAACCCGTCCGGATGGGACTGTCGCGGGCTTCCACGCTGGTGGTGCGCGACGGCCCGCCCGGCATCGTGGGAACGGAGTGGTTCAGCGCAGGCCGTCCGGCGCCTTGACCGGGGTGCAGGGGTACTTCTCCGGGTCGGAGTCCTCCTCCGCGGTCGGGGCGCACAGCTCGAAGTCGGTGACCTCGATGCCGTCGGCGATCTGGAAGCCGATCTGGCCCGCTCGGGTCTCGCCCGCGGCGACGTCGCTGGGGACGAACTCGCCCTCGCCCATTCGCGCTCGCGCCAGGGTTCGTCGTCGAGGAGGTGGAGTTGGCTGCCCGGCCTGCCGAGGGTGTAGCAGTGGCCGGAGGCGGCCACCTGCTGGGTGCTCCCGCACGAGGTGCCGCTGGGCTTGTAGCGGACGTGCAGGACGCGGTCGAGGCTCACCTCGTCGACGCCGGTGGTGGCCGACTCGGGGGTGACGACCACCCACACGGCGAGGTAGCGGTAGCCGGTGCTCGCCTGGTCGCCCTGCACCTCGGAGGTCCAGGTGGAGTCGATCGGCTTGAGCTTCACGCCCGCGGACTTGCCCGGTGGCACGAAGACGACGCTGTCGCCGGGGAAGTCGTCGAAGGAGCGCGGGGCCGCCGGTTCGGGGTTCGCCTGGGACGCGCCCGGTGCCGGTGTCCCGGGGGTGTCGGTCGGACCGCTCCCCGGATCGCTGGAACACGCGGTGAGCACTGCCGCGACCACGATCGACCAGCCCAGCTTCGCCAAGGCCACTTCGCCCGACCCCCATGACTCGATGTCTTGGCAGCCACCCTAGCCAGATGGCCGCCCGCGTCTGGGCCGGTCGGGGGAAGTGGGGTTGCCTGTTCGGCGGCACTGGGCCGCATCGTGTCCACGCACCTCTCGTGCGCAGACATGCTTCTTTTCGCCAGTTTCCATGCAGGTATTGACAGCAACGGAGCAGAGCGGGCTAATCATCCGCAGCCGTCTCGTCGTCGGAAGGAAGTCCGATGGGCGTTCGTCGTCGAACCCTGCTCGCGGCTGTCACCGCCCTCGTGGCGGGGAGCGTCGTGGCGATCGATCTCCCCGGGCCGTGGCGGCGGTTCCACCGGATCCCGTCTACGCGGTGGCCGACGGCATCGTGTTCCCCGGTCCGGTGCCCGGGGTCGCGGGCGGATCGGTCAGCGGGGGTTCGTTCACGCTGTCCAACGCGGCGATCTCGACGTCCTGGTCGGTCGGGACGACGTCGGTGTCGATGACGAGCGGGCCGGTGGCCTTGTCCGTGGCGAACCTGTACGCGATCACCCTCGCCGACGGAACGGTGATCACCACCGCGAACAGCGTTCGCGTGGCTGGACCGACGCTGAGCACGCTCGCGGCGAACGCGACCGCGGCGCGGCTGGCCGAGCGGTTCGCGGGCAAGGCGGTGACCACGACCTACCGGTACAGCGCGGGCGGGAAGACCCTCGAGGTCGACTGGACCGCGAGCCTGCGCGACGGCGCGAACGCGCTGCAGCACGCGTTCGCCGTCCGCTCCACCGCGGGCACGTTCGACATCGCGTCGCTGCGCCTGGTCGACGTCACCGCGAACGGCGCCCGGGTGCTCGGGCAGGACGACGGGAGCCCCGTGGTGTTCGGCGCGCCGGGCGCGGAGACGGCGTTCCTCGGCGTCGAGAACCCGATGGCGAAGGCGACGGTGTCCGGCACGTCGGTGCGGATCGCGGTGACCAGGGCGGGCGACCTGGCGCAGGGCCAGACCTTGCGCTACAGCGCGGCGCTCGGCGTCACCCCGCCCGGGCAGTTGCGGCGGTCCTTCCAGTACTACGTCGCGCGCGAACGCGCGCACAGCCGCCGGACCTTCCTGCACTACCAGAGCTGGCTGGACCTCAAGCCGCCGAGCGAGACCATCAACGCCGCGGAGTTGACCACCGCGATCAACCTGTTCGGCACGCAACTCGGCGACCGCGGCGCGAAGATCGACAGCTTCTGGGTCGACGACGGCTGGGACTACGTGCGCTCGCCGCAGGTGGCCGACGAGTCCGGGCTGCACGTGTGGGACTTCGACCCGGGCCAGTTCCCCAACGGCTTCGCCTCCCACAAGGCCGCGGCCGCGAGCCACGGCGGCGCGTCGATGTCGGTGTGGATGTCACCGTTCGGCGGGTACGGGCAGAGCGCGTCGTCGCGGCAGGCGCTCAACGCGAGCAAACCCGTGGCCGAGCGGCTGGAGACCCACGGCAACGGCAGCTTCCAGCTCGGCGGCGCGAAGTACGGCGCGCGGTTCCGGGAGATCGCCTTCGACATGATCGACAACCAGGGCGTGCGCGGGTTCAAGTTCGACGGCATCGGCGGCGGGCTGTTCCAGCCGGGCCCGAACCCGGCCTACATCGCCGACTACGAGGCGCTGCTCCAGCTCACCGACGACCTGCGCGCGCACCGGAAGGACGTGTGGATCAACGCGACGGTCGGCACGTGGGGGTCACCGTACTGGCTCTGGTACACCGACTCGATCTGGCGCGACGGCCACGACGCCGCGCTGACCGGCGCGGGCACGACGTCGCAGCGGTACGTCAACTACCGCGACTCGCAGACCTACCGCAACGAGGTCGTGCAGAACCCGCTGTTCCCGGTCCCGAGCGTGATGAACCACGGCATCATCTTCTCCAACAGCGGCACCTACTTCACCGCCGACTACGACCTCACCAAGGCGTCCACGCGCGCCGAGGTCGGCCAGGACGTCAAGGCGTACTTCGCGCTCGGGCTCGGCCTGCAGGAGCTGTACGTCCGCAACACGCTGGTGCGGCCGACCGTGACCGGCGCGAGCTGGTGGTGGGACACCGTCGCCGCGAACGCGAAGTGGGCCCGCGCCAACGAGTCCCTGCTCAACGACGTGCACTGGATCGGCGGCGACCCGGCGGGCGGCGCGGTGTACGGCACGGCCGCTTGGACGTCGTCGGGTGGCGCGTCGAAGGGCATGGTGATGCTGCGGAACCCGAGCGCGTCGCCGCAGACGTTCACCGTCGACCCCAAGGCGGTGTTCGAGCTGCCGTCCGGGACGCACCCGACCTACCGCTTCACCGAGCGCGACGGCGCCCACGCCGGGTTCGTCGCCTCCGCGGGACGCCCGCGACGGTCGCGCTCGCGCCGTTCGAGGTCGCCGTGTTCGAGGCCGCGCCGACCGACGAGACCCCGACCGGCGGGGACTCCCCGGTGATCACCGGGGTCACCGCGACCGCGGACAGCGCGGAGACCAGCGCCGAGAACGGGGCCGCGGCGCGCGCGGTCGACGGGAACCCCGCGACGATCTGGCACACCGCGTACTCCGGCGGCGTCGCCCCGATGCCGCACCGCATCGACCTCGACCTCGGGCGGGCGCACCTGGTCGACCGGCTCACCTACCTGCCCCGCCAGGACGGCGGCGCCAACGGCACGATCGCCGGGTACGAGGTGTACGCCAGCGGCGACGGCGTCACCTGGGGAAGCCCGATCGCCGCAGGCACCTTCGCCGCGGGCAGCGCGCTCAAGACGGTGCAGTTCGCGCCGGTCGTCGCGCGGTACCTGCGGCTGCGCGCCACCAGCGCGCAGAACGGGCTGGGGTACGCCTCCGCCGCCGAGGTCACCGCGCACGGCGTTCCGGCCATCGCGCGCACGGGCTGGACAGCCACCGCCGACAGCGCGGAGACGACCGGCGAGAACGGCGCCGCCGCGAACGCCATCGACGGCAGCCGCTCGACGCTGTGGCACACCGCGTACACCGGCGGCGTGTCCCCCACGCCGCACCGCTTGGACATCACCCTGCCGTCACCGCAGAAGGTGTCGCGGCTGACGTACCTGCCGCGCCAGGACGGCGGCACCAACGGCACGATCGCCGGGTACCAGGTCGCGACCAGCATCGACGGGACCACGTGGACGACGGTCGCCACCGGGACGTTCGCGGCGGGCGCGGCGGAGAAGGTGGTGGCGTTCGCGCCCGCGGTCGCCCGGCACGTCCGCCTCACGGCGACCAGCGCGCAGAACGGCCTTGGCTACGCCTCCGCCGCCGACGTCGGCCTGTACGGGACCCCGTACACCTCGGCGCCCTTGCCGAACACGGGCTGGACCGCCACGGCCGACAGCGCGGAGACGTCCGGCGAGAACGGCGCGGCGGCCAACGCGGTCGACGGCGACCCGGCCTCGATCTGGCACACGGCCTACACCGGCGGCGTCGCGCCGATGCCGCACCGCCTCGACATCGCCCTGGGCGCCACGCGCGTCGTCGACCGGCTCGACTACCTGCCGAGGCAGGTCGGCACGAACGGCACTATCGCCGGGTACCAGGTCTTCACCTCGCTCGACGGGGTGAACTGGGGTTCCCCGGTCGCTTCGGGCACGTTCGCGACCGGGTCCGGCGTGAAGACCGTGACGTTCACCCCCGTGACCGCCCGCCACGTCCGCCTGACCGCGACCAGCGCCCAGAACGGTCTCGCCTACGCCTCCGCCGCCGAAGTCACCCCGTTCGGCGGCTGACGGGCGCGGACCCGCGCGCGGGGTCAGCCCCGCGCGCGGGTCCGGCGCACCAGGTCGGCGGCGGCGTCGTCCCACCGCGGGTGCTCGAAGGCGAAACCGGCGTCGAGCAGGCGTCCGGGGACGACGCGGCGGCTCTTGAGCAGCAGCTCGGTGTCCGATCGCAGGACGAACGCGCCGATCTCGGCCATCCACTTCGTCGCGGGCAGACCGACCGGTGCCCGCCACGCCCGGCGGAGCACCCGCATGAACTCGCGCTGCGGGAGCGGCGCGGGCGCGGCCAGGTTGACCGGGCCTGCCAGGTCGTCGCGGGTGAGGAGGAAGTCGACGGCGCGGAGGAAGTCGTCGCCGTGGATCCACGAGACGTACTGCCGCCCGCCCGCGACCGGCCCGCCCAGTCCGAGCCGGGTCATCCAGGACAGGACGTCGAAGACGCTCCCCGGTCCGGGCTCATCACCATGGCGGTGCGCAGCGCGACCTTGCGGGTGTCGGGCGTCGGCGCCTGGTCCTGGGCCAACTCCCACTGCTTGGCGATCTCGACGCTGTAGGCCCAGTACCCGGGGACGTCGAGTTCGCTGCCGCCGATGACGCCGGTCGCTTCGTCGTTGGCCGCGTCGAAGCGGTGGGCGTAGATGGTCGCCGTGCTCATCTGCAGCCACACCCGCGGCGGCCGGGCGGCCCCGGCGATCGCCTCCCCGACGACGCGGGTCGAGTCCACCCGGGAGTCCATCATCTCGCGCAGGTTCGCCCCGGTGTAGCGGCAACTGACGCTGCGCCCGGCCAGGTTGACCACCGCGTCGCAGCCGTCGACCTCGTCCGCCCACGCCCCGACGCCGCGCCCGTCCCAGGTCACGGACCGAACCCCCGCCCCGAGGTCGACCCCGGCCCGCCGGGTCAGCACGACGACGTCGTGCCCGGCCGCCGCCAGCGCCCGGCTGAGGAATCCCCCGACGTTCCCGGTACCACCGGGCAGCACGATCTTCATGAGCACCCCGCGACCCACGCTATCAGCGCTCGGCACCGGATCTCGGGTGGCGCGGGGTGTGACCGTTATTGCAGGCCCGTCCGCACCGAGGTGATGCGGTGGGTGTTGAAGCCCAGCCAGTGCATGCGGCCCGCGTAGCGGGCGTGTTCGATCTTGATGCAGCGGTCCACCACCACCGAGACGCCCGCCTCGGCGGCGGTCCGGGCGGCGGGTTCGTTGATCACGCCGAACTGGCACCAGAGGGCGCTCGCGCCGATGCGGATGGTCTGGGCGGCGATCTCGGGGAGGGCGTCGGGTGCGCGGAAGACGGTGACGGTGTCGACCTGTTCGGGGACGTCCAGCAGGGTCGGGTAGCTGGTCTCGCCGAGGATCTCGGTGGCGCGGGGGTTGACCGGGATGATCCGGAAGCCGTGGCGTTGGAGGTAGTAGGCGACGAAGTGGCTGGCTCGGAGTTCGTTGTTGGAGAGGCCGACGATGGCGATGGTTTTCGCGGCGTTGAGGACGCGTTGGATGTCGAGGGGTTCTGGTAGCGCGCCAGGGTGGTCATGCGGTCTCCTTTGCCAGCGCGGCGAAGCCCTGTTCCAGGTCCCAGATGAGGTCGTCGACCGATTCGGTGCCGACGGAGAGGCGGATCGTGCCGGGGCGGACGCCCGCGGCGGCCAGTTCGGGGTCGGAGAGCTGGCGGTGGGTGGTGCTCGCCGGGTGGATGACGAGGCTCTTGGCGTCGCCTACGTTGGCCAGGTGGGACCAGAGGGTGAGGGCGCGGAGGAAGGCTTCGCCGCCTTCGCGTCCGCCCGCCACGTCGAAGGAGAAGACGGCGCCCGCGCCGCGGGCAGGTACTTGGCCACCAGCGGGCGGTACGGGCTCGACGGGAGGTCCGGGTAGGTCACGTGGGACGCCGAGGGGTGGTCGGACAGGAACTCGGCGACCCGGCGGGCGTTGCTGACGTGGCGGTCCATGCGCAGCGACAGCGTCTCGAGGCCCTGGAGGAACAGGAAGGCGTTGAACGGCGACAGCGCGGCGCCGAGGTCGCGCAGGGTTTCGGCGCGCAACTTCATCAGGTAGCCGTAGGTGCCGAACGTCTCGTGGAACTGGAGGCCGTGGTACGCCGGTGACGGGTCCGCGATCACCGGGAAGCGGCCGTTGGACCAGTCGAACGTGCCCGCGTCCGCGACGACGCCGCCGATGCTGGTGCCGTGGCCGCCGATGAACTTCGTCGCGGAGTGCACGACGATGTCGGCGCCCCACTCGATCGGGCGGCACAGGTAGGGCGTGGCGAAGGTGTTGTCGACGACCAGCGGCAAGCCGTGCTCGTGCGCGACCCCCGCCACCGCCTCGATGTCGAGGACGGCGCCCGCGGGTTGCCGATGGTCTCGGCGAAGAACGCCTTGGTGGTGCCGCGGACCGCGGAGCGCCAGGCGGCGGGGTCGTCGGGGTCGACCCAGGTCAGGTCGACGCCCAGCTTGCGGAGCAGGTGCTTGAGCTGGTTGACGGTGCCGCCGTAGAGCGCCGACGACGAGACGACGTGGTCGCCCGGCTCGAGGAGGGTGAACAGGGCCGCGGCCTGCGCGGCGATGCCGCTGGCGAAGGCGACCGCGCCCGCGGCGCCCTCCAGGTTCGCGACGCGCTCCTCGAAGACCGCGACGGTCGGGTTCATGATGCGCGAGTACGTGTTGCCGTACTCCTGCAGGTTGAAGTACGCCGCCGCGGACTCGGGGTCCTCGAAGACGTAGCTGGTCGTCTGGAAGATCGGCACGGCGCGGGCGCCGGTGTTCGGGTCGGGCCGCTGACCGGCGTGGAGCTGGCGCGTCTCGAAGCCGAACTCGCGGTCCGGCTCGATCCGGCTGGTCTGGTCGCTCACCCGTGCTCCGTCCTCACCCGCCCGCCAGGAAGCGGCGGACGATCGGCGTCTGTCGTTCTTCTTCCAGCAGGAAGCAGTCGTGGCCGTAGGGCGCGTCGATCACGTGCAGCTCGGTCGGCTTGCCCAGCGCGCGCAGCGCGGCGTCGATCTCCTGCGACGCCGCGGGCGGGTAGAGCCAGTCGGAGGTGAACGCGATGAGCAACGTGCGCGCGGTGACGGCCGCCAGCGCGCGGTCGAGCGAGTCGTGGCCGCGGGCGAGGTCGAAGTACGTCAGCGCGCGCGACAGCGTCAGGTAAGTGTTGGCGTCGAAGCGCGTGACGAACGCGTCGGCCTGGTGGCGAAGGTAGCTCTCCACCGCGAACTCGGGCTCGGTGAGGGTGTACCGGAGGTCGTCGGCGAACTGGAGCCTGCGGCCGAACTTGGTGTCCAGGGCGGGCGCCGACAGGTAGGTGACGTGGCCGACCATCCTGGCCACGCCCATGCCCGCGTCGGGTGCGCTGCCGGTGCCGTAGTAGTCGCCGCCGCGCCACGCCGGGTCGCGGGTGATCGCCTCGCGGGCGATGGCGTTCCAGGCGACCCCTTGCGGGTGCAGGGCGTGGGTGCTGGCGATGACGACGATCGAGTCCACCTGGTCGGGATAGCGGACCGCCCATTCGAGGGCTTGCATGCCGCCGAGGGAGCCGCCCGCCACGGCCGCGAGCCTGCCGATGCCGAGCGCGTCGAGGAACGCGCGCTGGGTGCGGACCATGTCGGACACGGTGATGACCGGGAAGGTGGAGCCGTAGGGCGCGCCGGTGGCGGGGTCGGTCGACGAGGGGCCGGTCGTGCCGCGGCAGCCGCCGAGGAGGTTGGTGGAGATGACGAAGTACCGGTCGGTGTCGAACGCCTTGCCGGGGCCGATCATCCCGTCCCACCAGCCGAGCGCGCCGTCGCGGTGCTCGGCGGCGAACCCGTCGCGGGTGCTCGCCGCGGGTCGGTCGGCGGAGCGGCCCGCGGCGTGGGCGTCGCCGCTGAGCGCGTGGCAGACGAGGATCGCGTTGTCGCGCGCCGGGGAGAGCGTCCCGTAGGTCTCGTAGGCGACGCGGACGCCGCGCAGCTCCCGTCCACAGTCGAGGGTCACCGGGTCGGGCAGGTCGAGGTGCCGCGTCTCGACGGTTCCCGCCGACCCGGCAGCGAGCGTCGAGGCGATGACCATGCCCGCATCGTAAGCACGGCCGCCCGCCCCCATCCGGCCTCCCGGATCACGGGAAACAGCAGGTCAGACCCTATGATCCCGACATTTGGAAAGCCTTTCCACGCGTTGGTAGTGTCAGCCCGGACCACCCCGCACCAAAGCCTTGAGAGGGATCGGATGACCACCACCGAAGGTGTCGACAACGGCGTCAACGTCCAGGCGCTCCTGGACGCGCGCGAGGCCCTCAAGGGAGCGCCGGAGGCCGCGCAGTTCACCTGGCGCGCGACCACCCGGTGGGAGAAGGGCGTGCACACCACCACCACCGTGAAGGACTTCGCGGGGCTGGGCGGCGAGCACAGCCACCTCGCCGAGTCGACGTTCACCGCCGACCACCCCGAGGTGTTCGCCGCCGAGGACAACGGCATCACCCCGATCGAGTACCTGCTCGTCGGCCTGGGGAGCTGCCTGACCGCGGGCGTCGCGTCGGTCGCGCAGAACCGGGGCATCCAGCTCCGCTCGGTCGAGGCCACCATCGCGGGCGCGCACGACATCCGCGGCATCCTGGGCGCCGACAGCGACGTCCGCAACGGCTACAACGGGATCACCGTGTCGTTCTCGATCGATGCCGACGCCTCGCGCGAGGAGATCGAGGCGCTGGTCGCCCAGTCGCAGAAGCGGTCCGCGGTGTTCGACGCCCTCACCAACCCGACCGATGTCTCCGTCGAGGTCGTCTGACCGCGCGACCGCGGTCGTCGTCGGGGCGGGCCACGCGGGCCTTGCCGCGAGCCACTCGCTCACCGGCCTGGGGATCGACCACGTCGTGCTGGAACGCGGCGAGGTGGCGAACTCCTGGCGCACGGAGCGCTGGGACTCGCTGCGCCTGCTCACGCCCAACTGGCTGAGCAGGCTCCCCGGCCACCACTACGCGGGCCCGGACCCCGACGGCTACATGACCGCGGCCGAGGTCGCCGGGTTCATCGACGCCTACGCCACCCGCATCGCCGCGCCGGTCCGCACGGGCACGACGGTCGCGTCGGTGCGGCGCGCCGACGACGGCTACCGGGTGACGACCGACCGCGGCGAGATCGCGTGCCGGGCGGTCGTCCTGGCGGGCGGCGCCTGCAACCGGCCCGCGGTGCCCGCGCTCGCGGGCGGCGTCCCGGCGTCGGTCACGCAGGTGACGCCGTTCGACTACCGCGGCCGGACGGGCTGCCCGACGGCGGCGTGCTCGTGGTCGGCGGGTCGGCGACCGGGGTGCAGCTCGCCGCGGAGATCCGGCGGTCGGGCAGGCCGGTCGTGCTGTCCACCGGGGAGCACGTCCGCATGCCGCGGCTCTACCGGGGTCGCGACGTGCTCTGGTGGATGGACGCCGCGGGCGTGTGGGACCAGCGCCACGACGAGGTCCCCGACCTCGCCCGGGCGCGGCGGCTGGCCTCCCCCAGCTCGTCGGGTCGCCGGACCGTTCCACCTTGGACCTCAACGCGCTGACCGCGGCGGGCGTCGAGGTGGTCGGGCGGGCGGCGGCGGTGCGCGACGGCGAGGTGCTGTTCTCCGGCGGCCTGCGCAACGTCGTCTCCCTCGCCGACCTGAAGCTGGAGCGCCTGCTGGGCTCGTTCGACGACTGGGCCCGGGAGGCGGACGTCGACGTCAAGCCGCCCGAGCGGTTCGAGCCGACGCACGTGCCCCCTCGACGCGGCTGCGGCTGGACCTGCGCGGCGGCGAGGTGCGGACCGTGGTGTGGGCGACGGGCTTCCGGCCGGACTACTCGTGGCTCGACGTGCCGGTGGTCGACGGCAAGGGCCACCTGGTCCACGACGGCGGCGTGCTGGACAGCCCGGGCCTGTACGCGCTGGGCCTGCCGGTGCTGCGGCGCCGCAAGTCCACGTTCCTCCACGGGATCGAGGACGACGCGCGCGAGGTGATCGCCCACCTGGCCGGTTACCTGGCGCGCGGCTAGTCCGGCAGGGTGCGCAGGAGGACGATGGCGGCCTGGGCGGCGGCTTCCGCGATGTCGGTCAGGGGGCGACCGCTCTCGACGGTGGTGGCGGTGAGTTCGGTGAGCCCGCCGACCAGGATGATCGCCATCTGCCGGGAAACGGTCTTGCCACCGCTGACCGCGCGCCATTCCGCGGTGTCGCACAAGGTTTGGATCATCGCGGCGAAGGACTCGGTGGTGTCGCGCTTGAGGTGGCGGACGGAGTCGCCGAGGGCGGCGGTCTCGCGGATCCAGCACAGGGTCAGGGCGCGCTCCTCCTCGGAGTACGCGATCCACGCGTGGATGGCCTGGCGGACCTGGGTCTCCCACGGGGCGGCGCCGTCGACCGCGGCGGCGATGCGGGCGATCATGCGGGTGTTGAAGTCGTGGATCAGCGCGATGAGGCACTCTTCGCGGCTCGCGAAGTGGGCGTAGAAGGTGCGGCGGGAGGTCTTGGCGCGGCGGACGATGTCGGCGACGGTCGTGTCCCGGTAGCCCACCTCGGTGATCGACGACGCGAGCGCCGCCAGGAGGCGCCCGCGGAAGTCGGCCGGGTCGGCCGCCTCGGCCTGGCTCCATCGGGTCTGCGTGCTCGCCACGGGCTCACGGTACCCCTTGCCACCGCGTGGTACGTCCGCGTACCGTCCGGTTGGTACGTCGACGTACCGGAAGGGGTGGCCTGCCATGGCGACCGCGACCCTGCCGCCCGGCCCGGCGGCGCCCCGCTTCCTGCAGGGCGCCCTGATGATGACCGCCCGGTCGCGCGCCCACGACTTCCTGCACTCCCGCTACGGCGACGCGTTCACCCTCAACGTGCCGTACTTCGGCCGGACGGTGGTGCTGGGCAACGCCGCCGAGGTCAAGCAGCTCTTCCTGACCAGCGCGGACGACGCCGACTACGTCGAGGTGAACCTGGGCCGCGTGCTCGGCCCGGGGTCGCTGTTCGCGCTCTCCGGGGACCGGCACCGGGCGCAGCGCAACTGCTGGTGCCGCCGTTCCACGGCCGCAGGCTCGCCGCGTACGAGCGGGTCGTCGAGGAGGAGACCCTCCGCGAGGTCGCGACCTGGCCGGTCGGCACGACGTTCCCGACGATGCCGTCGACCATGCGGATCACCCTCAACGTCATCCTGCGCGCGGTGTTCGGCGCGGAGGGCGAGGAGTTCGCGGAGCTGCGCGAGCTGCTGCCGCCGTTCGTCGAGCTGGGGTCGCGGCTGGCGCTGGCGCCCATCCCCCAGGTCGACCTCGGCCGGTGGAGCCCGTGGGGCCGGTTCTGGCTGATGCGCAGGCGCTACGACGCCATCGTCGACCGGCTCATCGACCGCGCCGCCCGCGACGAGCACCTCGACGACCGCGACGACGTGCTCGCCATGTTCGTCACCAGCCGCTACGAGGACGGCTCGGCGATGACCCGCGCGGAGATCGCCGACCAGCTCCTCACGATGCTCTCCGCGGGCCACGAGACCACCGCGACGACGCTGGCGTGGGCGGTCGAGCGGCTGCGCCGCCACCCCGACGTCCTGCGCGAGCTGGCCGCCGAGGCCGACGCGGGCGGGCGCGCGCTGCGCGACGCCGCCGTCGTCGAGGTGCAGCGCACCCGGCCGGTCATCGACCAGACGATCCGGCAGGTGAAGGCCGAGAACCTGGAGATCGGCCGCTGGACCATCCCCCGGGGACACTCGGTGATCGCCGCGATCGGACTGGTCCACCGCGACGACTCCGTGTTCCCCCACGCGCGCGCCTTCGACCCGGCGCGCTTCGTCGGCGTGAAACCCAACCTCTACCAGTGGATACCGTTCGGCGGCGGCCACCGGCGCTGCGTCGGCGCGGCCTTCGCGACCATGGAGATGGACGTCGTGCTGCGGACCGTGCTGCGCCAGGTCGAGCTGCTGCCCACGACGGAGCCGGACGAGCGCCCGCACTTCCGCGGGGTGGCGATCGCGCCGCGCCGCGGCGGCGAGGCGGTCATCCGGCGCCGGGTCCCCGCGGTCGGGCGGGCCGCGTCGGCCGAGGGGGTGCTGCGGTGACCGAGGAGTTCGCCGACGTCGGCGGCGGCATCACCCTGGCGTACGAGCGGTTCGGCGACGCGGGCGACCCGCTGCTGCTCATCGCGGGCATCGGGCAGCAGTTGCACGCCTGGCCGACGCCGTTCTGCGAGCAGCTCGCCGACCGCGGCTACCAGGTCGTCCGGTTCGACAACCGGGACGCGGGCCGCTCCACCCACCTCGACTACCGGCCGCCCAGCCCGCTGGCGACGCTCGCCCGCCGCTGGCCGCCCCAGCAGTACGACCTCGGCGACATGGCCGCCGACACCGCGGGCCTGCTCGACGTCCTCGGTTGGGACCGCGCGCACATCGTGGGCATGTCGATGGGCGGCATGATCGGCCAGCTCGTCGCCGTCCGCACGCCCGCGCGGGTCCGCACGCTCACCTCGATCATGTCGACCCCGTGGGTGCTGCGGACCGGCAGGCCCGCGCTGTCGACGCTGCGCCGGATGCTGGGCCGCCCGCCCGCGTCCCGCGCCGAGGCGGCCGACCGGCTGGTCCGGATGTACCGGCACATCGGCTCGCACGGGTTCCCGTTCGACGAGGCCGCCGTGCGCGCCTACGCCGAGCTGTCCTGGGACCGCGGCGGCAAGCCCGCGGGCTTCCCCGCCAGCTCGCCGCGATCGTCAAGTCCGGCGACCGGACCGCCGCGCTGCGCTCGATCACCGCGCCGACGCTGGTGGTCCACGGCGACCGCGACCGCATGGTGCACCCCACCGGCGGCGCGGCCACCGCGCGCGCGATCCCCGGCGCCCGGCACGAGACGATCACCGGGATGGGCCACGACCTGCCGCGCGGGGCGTGGCCGGTCCTGCTCGACCTCATCGACCAGCACGCACGCAGGAGCGCCGATGCCGCACCGCAGTCCTGACCTGGCGGGCCGCCCCGCCGTGATCACCGGAGCCGCCTCCGGCATCGGCCGCGGCCTCGCCCGCCACCTGTCGGCGCTGGGCTCCCCGGTCGCCATCGCCGACGTCGACGCGGACGGGCTCAAGGAGACCGCCGCCGGGCTGCGCGGCCCCGTGCTGACCCGCGTGCTGGACGTGCGCGACGCCGAGGACCAGGTCCGCTTCGCCGCCGAGGTCGCCGAGTGGGCGCCGGGTCCGCTGGGCGCGGTGTTCAACAACGCGGGGCGTCGCGGTGACCTCCAGCGTCCTCGACGCCGTGCCCGACGACGACCAGTGGTTGTGGGACATCAACTTCCACGGCGTGGTCAACGGGACGCGGGCGTTCCTGCCGCTGCTGGTCGCCCAGGACTCCGGCGCCATCGTCAACACCTCGAGCGTGTTCGGCCTGGCCGGGATGCCGTTCCAGAGCGCGTACTGCTCGGCGAAGTTCGCGGTGCGCGGCTTCACCGAGTCGCTGCGGCACGAGCTGCGCGGCACCGGCGTCCGGGCGGTGACGGTGCACCCGGGCGGCATCACCACGAACATCGCCCGCAACGCGCGCATCCGCAAGGACCCCGAGGGCCTGGGCCGCACCAAGGACCAGATGGCCGCCCAGTTCGAGGCGATGACGATGACCTCGCCGGAGAAGGCCGCGCGGATCATCGTGCGCGGCGTCGAGCAGGGCAGGGCGCGCATCCTCGTCGGCCCGGACGCGTACCTGTTCGACGTGCTCACCCGCGTCGCCCCGACGCACTACTTCAGCGTGCTGGCCCGGCTGCAGGGCGCCCTGCGCCGCCGATCGAACGGGGACGCCCGATGACGACCGACGTCGACGTGCTGGTCATCGGCGCGGGGCTGTCCGGGATCGGCGCCGCGCACCAGATCCGCGCCGCGTTCCCGACCCGCACGCTCGCGGTCCTGGAGACCCGCGACGCGATCGGCGGCACCTGGGACCTGTTCCGCTACCCGGGCGTGCGGTCCGATTCGGACATGCACACGCTCGGCTACCGCTTCCGCCCCTGGACGCAGGCCAAGGCGATCGCCGACGGTCCGTCCATCCTGGACTACATCCGCTCGACGGCGGCGGAGGCGGGCATCGACCGCCTGATCCGCTTCGGGCACAAGGTGGTCCGCGCGGAGTGGTCGGAGTCGCGGTGGACCGTGCACGCGGTGCACGACGGCGCGCCCGTGGTGTTCACCTGCCGCTTCCTGTACGTGTGCACGGGCTACTACCACTACGACTCCGGCTACACACCGGAATTCCCCGGCGTCGAGCGGTTCGGCGGAACCGTCGTGCACCCGCAGCACTGGCCGTCGGATCTGGACTACGCGGGGAAGAAGGTCGTGGTGATCGGCAGCGGGGCCACCGCGGTGACGCTGGTCCCGGCGATGGCGTCGACCGCCGAGCACGTGACGATGCTGCAGCGCTCCCCCACCTACGTCTTCTCCGCGCCCGGCGAGGACAAGCTGGCCAACCGCCTGCGCTCGCTGCTGGGCGTTAAGGCGGCGTACCGGTTCACCCGGTGGAAGAACGTCGCGCTGACCACGGCGATCTACCAGCTCAGCAGGCGTCGCCCGGAGGTCGTGAAGTCCCTGCTGCGCAAGGCGACCACCCGCCAGCTCCCGCCGGGCTACGACGTGGGGACGCACTTCGGGCCGCGGTACCAGCCGTGGGACCAGCGCCTGTGCCTCGCCCCGGACGGCGACCTGTTCCGCGCGATCCGCTCGGGCCGCGCGTCGGTGGTCACGGACACCATCGACACGTTCACCGAATCGGGCGTGCGGCTGGCGTCCGGGGACCACCTGGACGCGGACGTCGTCGTCACGGCCACGGCCTGCGGCTGCTCGCGTTCGGCGGGATGGAGCTGGTCGTGGACGGGAAGCTGGTCAGCCTGCCGGACACCCTGGCGTACAAGGGGATGATGCTCAGCGGCGTCCCCAACTTCGCCTTCACCATCGGCTACACGAACGCGTCCTGGACCCTCAAGGCGGACCTGGTCTCGGGCTACGTCATCCGCCTCCTCCGCCACCTGGACACCGGCGGCTACGACCACGCCGTCCCCCGCTGCACCGACCCGTCCGTCACCCCGGCACCCCTCCTCGACTTCGCCGCGGGCTACGTCCAGCGCTCCATCGACGCCTTCCCCAAAGCGGGCTCCCGCACCCCCTGGCGCCTGGGCATGAGCTACTTCCACGACGTCGTCACCCTCCGCCACGGCCGAGTGGACGACGGCGAACTCCGCTTCGGCCGCCAGGCGGGCGACCGGGTCCGGTCGTGAACGGGACGGCCCCCGGGACCCTGGATCCCGGGGGCCGCTCGCGGTGGATCAGCTCACCGACTCCACGATGACCGTGCCGGAGCCGACGAGGACGTTCGTGTCGGTGATGACGCGGACCTGGCCCAGGAGGACCCGGCCCGCGGCTGGGGCGGTGGTGGCGGTGACCGTGGCCGGGGACGTCCACATCGCGCCGCTCGGGCGGAGGGCGTTGGCGTCGGTTACCACGATCGAGCCGAAGGCGGTGTTGACGAAGACGTCGACGTAGTCGTACGCCGTGGTGCCCGCGGGGACGGCGAAGCCGTCGACGAGGACCACCCACCTGCCCGCCGCCGGGTTGGCGATGGTGACCGACTCCTCCGAGTCGCCGTCGGCGGCCTGGCCCGCCAGGACGCACGGGCCCGTCGTGCAGTTGAACACGAACAGGTCGAGGTCGGCTGCCGGGTCGGAGGGGTTGCCGATGGTGGCGCGCAGCGAACTCGAGCCCGCGGCCACGTCCACCTCGCGCAGTTGCTGCTCGAGGTTGGCGATGGTCGGACGCGCCAGGAGCGCGCTGCCCAGGGTCGAGCCCGCCATCCGGCCGGTGAAGGCGCCGAACAGGTTGGTCGCCGTGTACGACCGGTTCATCGGGACGCCGAGCACGGCCGTCGCGATGGTGTCCGGGTTCGGGCTCACGGTCGCGCCGAGCACGGTCGCGGTGAGGGTGAACGGGGTGAAATCGGCGTCGGAGGTGCGGCGCGCCTCGACGGTGATCTCCCAGACGCCCGGGGTCGGGTTGGACACCGTGCGGCTGTTCGGGCTGCCGCCCGCGCACCCGACGACGGGCGGCGAGTAGCAGGACAGGCTGGAGCTGTCGTCGATGCCGACGCCGAACGGGTGGAACCGCAGGAACCGGGCCTGCCCGGTGCCGGGGCTCCCATCCGGACCGCTGAAGTCGACCTTGAACGCGGGCGTGCCCGGCTGCACCTCGAAGGTGTAGCTGAGCTTCTGGTTGCGCGCCACCGACCCGGTGATGGTGTGCGAGTAGTCCGGGGCGGTGAAGTCGCGCGCCACCACGACCGTGTTCATCGTCTGGTACTCGATGCCGGGGTTGGTCGGGTCGTCCAGGTTCAGCACGGCCGAGTGGATGCCGTACGACGCTGGGTTGATCCCGACCGTCAGCGTCCTCGGCTGGCCCTTCGGCAGCGCGATCGACGTGGCGCCGAGCGAGAACGTGCCGTCGTTGCCGACCAGGGACAGGTTGTACGTCGCGGTCCCGCCGGGCCCGGAGGTCCGGGTGAACGTGTACTGCCGGGTGTACGCCTGGCCGATGGTGACGCCCTCGCGGTCGTGGATGCCGACGCCGATGCCGGGCCGGGCGAGGAACTGCTCCAGCGCGGTGTCGACCGGCACGGCCGAGGTGATGTCGACGGTCTTGGCGTTGGTGGCCAGCAGCGCCCACGCCTGCGGGACCCTGATCAGGCCGTTGCCCTGCTCGTAGGCGCCGGAGGTCGGGAAGAACCGGGCCGAGGAGTTGAGCGCCTGGCGCAGTTGCGCGGGCTGGTGCTGCGCGCCGGTCTGCTTGGCGGCGCTGACCAGCAGCGCGCCCGCCCCGGCGGCCTGCGGCGCGGCCATCGAGGTGCCGTTGAACATCGAGTAGCCGGGCGGCAGGGCGTGGACGCCCGCGACCGGGCCGCCGGGCTGCCAGACCGGCGTCGGGGAGATCGCCGCGCCGGGGGCGATGATGTTCGGCTTGAACCCGCCGTCCTCGCGCGGGCCGCGCGAGCTGAACGGGTGCTGGTTGTCGGTGCCGGGCGCGGGGGCGGTCGAGCCGTAGTTCGACTGCCACGTGGCGTCCGAGATGGACGTCCCGACGCTCATCGCCTTGGTCGCGACCGACGGGTCGCCGACGGTGTTCTCGCCGGGGCCGCTGTTGCCCGCGGACAGGAACATCTGCACGTTCTCCTGCTCGATGAGCCGGTCGTACAGCACCGCCCTGGTGTTGTTGGCGTCGTTGAGCGCGGGCAGCCCGCCGATCGACATGTTGATCACGTCGACGTTGGCGCGCTTCGCGGCGTAGATCATGCCCTCGATCAGCGCGTGCGCGGTGCACCCGGACACGAACAGGCAGACCCGGACGGACACGAGCTGCGCGCCGGGCGCGGCGCCGCTCATCGCGCCGCCGAACATGCCGTTGGCCGCGACGATGCCCGCGACGTGGCTGCCGTGCGCGCCGGAGACGATGCCGATGTTGACGGTCTTGGTCGCGCCGTCGGGCTGCACGACGAACGGCATCCGCTCGGCGATCGCCGTCGCCGGGTTGTCGGTGCCGAAGTAGCGGACGTCGCGGTTGACCCGGTAGTCGGTCATGACCGGCTCGTCGGTGAAGTCGAGGTCCTGGTCGACGTCGACCCGCACGCTCGACGCGCCGTCCCACAGCACGCCGAAGCGGCCGCTGGAGCCCGCGGGTTGCCGTCGCGGTTGACGTCGTTGCCGACCTCGCCGCCGAGGTTGGGGTGGCGCTCGTCGAACACGCCGAACCGGAACGCGCCCGCCGGGGCGGTGTAGGTCGCGCCACCCGAGGTGAACGACGGACCGCTGACCGGGACGGTGGTGACCCACGTCGGGTCGCCGTCGTCGAGCGGGTGGGTGTAGGTGACCCAGTCGACGACCTTCGGCGCGCCGGTCGTGGTGGTGGCCAGCGCGGGGTTGTCGAGGGTGACGCCGGTGTCGAGGATGCCGACGGTCACGCCGCGGCCGTCCCAGGTGGGGTGGGCGGCGGTGAACGCGGCGGCCCCGGTCTCCCCACCGGCATGTACGGGTTGTCGCGCGGGGTGCTCGAGTCCGGCGGCGGGAACGGCGTCGGGACGGTCGCGCCGTCCGGGCGCGGGTCGTCGAGCGGGACGACCTCGTCGAGGTCGGCGGCCTGGACGCCGGAGACGGCGGCGGCCTTCTCGGCGCGGGCGGTGGGGACCTCGGCGCGCAGGTAGCCGAGCGCCTGGTCGTGGTAGCCGATCCGGCCGCCGAGGCCCTGCAGGCCGCGGGCGACGGCGTCGCTGGAGCCGGGCTTGGCGGCGATCAGCATGGTGACGGTGGGGTCGCCGTTGGCGCGGGCCTCGGCGAGCAGCTGGCGGTCGTGGCGGCCGAGGCCGGAGCCGGGCGCGTCAGCCGCCGGGGCCGCGCTGGCGGGTACGGGGGCGAGCGCGGCGACCACGACGCCGAGCAGGGGGATGATGAGCGGTCGGGTGGTCGACCGTCGGCGGACAGGCTTCATTTCTCGTCCTCGCGGGTGCGTCTTCTGGGACGAACGGGCCCGGCGGCTCGTCGGGGGCCGCTCACGACCACTGCATCGCACCCGATCAGGGCGGTGTTTCGGGTCAGCGCGCGCGGAGCCTGCGCAGCATGCGCCCGTCCTCGAAGCCGACCGCGCGGGCGGCGCCCTCGACCGTCGCACCGTGACCGATCAGGTGCTCGGCGCGTTCGACCCGCAGGAGCTGCTGGTAACGCAGCGGGGTGATCCCGGTGGCGCGGGTGAACAGGCGGGTCACCGTGCGCTCGCTGCACCCGGCGGCGCGGGCGAGGTCGGCCAGCGTCAGCCGCTCGACGAAGCGGGCCTCGACGAGGTCCTGGAGCCGGTGGACGGTGTCGTCGACGTGCGACCGGTGCCGCAGCAGCGCGCTGGCCTGCTGGTCGCCGCCGTTGCGGCGGGCGTAGACGACCATCGTCCTGGCGATCCGCGCCGCCGCGGCCGGACCGTGCCGGGTGGCGACCAGGTGCAGCGCGAGGTCGATCCCGCTGGCGATGCCCGCCGACGTGACGACCCGCCCGTCGACGACGTAGAGGACGTCCCGCACGACGGTGGCCGCCGGGTACCGGTCGGCGAGTTCGTCCTGCAGGTCGTGGTGCGTGGTGCAGCGCCGCCCGTCGAGCAGCCCCGCGCGGCCGAGCGCGTCGGCGCCCGCGCACACGCTCGCGACGGTGCCGGGGTGCGCGCGCAGCCAATCGAGCGCCGCGGCGCCGAGCGGCCCGGTGCCCTTGAGCCTGGGCGCGCGCCAGCCCGGCACGAGGACGAGGTCGTCCGGGGTCAGCTCGGGCAGCTCGGTGTCCGCGCGCAGCGAGGTGCCCTGCGCGCTGGGCACGTCGGGGACCTCGGCGACGTACGACAGCTCGTACGGCAGGCCGAGGTCGTTCGCGCCGAAGAACACCTGCGCGGGCCCGGCCAGGTCGAGCAGGTGCACCCCCGGCACGAGCAGGAAGACGACTCGCCTCACGATCCGGTCAGCGTACGCCGGTCACCTCGGCCACCGTGGCGACGGTCGCGAACCGACCCGCGAGCACGCACTCCGTCCGCTCGACGATCTCCGCGGTCGACAGCACCGCCCCGGTCCGCCAGTGCCGGATCGGGTTCGTCGCCGTGGCGTCGCTGACGAACGTGACGTCGAACCCGAGGTCCGACCCGACGCGCGCGGTCGTCTCGCAGCACTGCTCGGTCCGGATGCCGCACACCCGCAGCCCCCGCACGCCGCGCGCGGTGAGGAGCTGGTGCAGCCCCGTCGTGGTGAAGGCGTTGTGGGAGGTCTTGGTCAACTCCGGCTCACCGTCGAGCGGCTTGAGCCCGTCGATCAGCCGCACGAACCCGCTGGCGGGGTCGAACACGGTCCCGCTGCCGGGCTCGCTGTGCAGCACCCAGACGACGAGATCCCCCTGTGCGCGGGCGTGGTCCACGAGAGTCCCCACCGAGGTGGCGATGTCGGGGTCGGAGATCTCCGCCCAACTCTCCCGCTGACGGAAGGACTCCTGGACATCAATCACGAGCAGTGCGTCGGTCATACCCCGAGCCTCTCGGACCCGAGCCCGCCCCGACACGCACGCCCCGGCCGACAGCCGGAACGATCTGGTCACCGCGTGCTTCGGAGTACTCTCCGCGCGTGGAGCAAGAGCGCAGGGAGATGGCCGACGAGGAGCAGCCGAGCGGTGTCATCGCGGACCGGCTGGGGTCGGTGTGACGGGCCGCGGGCTGCTGGCGGCTCTGACCGTGTGCGTCGCGGCGTGCTCGCCCGCACCGCCTGCTCCCCCGCCGTCGACGGCTCCGGTGCCGACGATGCCGTCCGACGTGCCGGTTGTCGGTGATGTTCGCGGGTTCGTGGATCGCGCCTGTGCGTTGCTCCCGGCCGAGCGGGCCGTTGCCCTTGGTGTGGCCGGTACTGCGGAGCAGAGCAGGGCCGACGACCGCGGGCTGTGCGTCTGGCAGGGTGATCCCAGGCTGGGGCTGCAAGTCCGTCCCTCGGGCAACCCGCTGGCGGCCGTGTACCGGCGTAGCGGGAGCTGGCAGGTCTTCGCGCCGATCACCATCGCGGGTCAGCCCGCCGTGACCATCGCGACCGCGCAGCCGGGGACCGGCTGCGTGCTCGTCGTCGGCACCGCGCCTGGCCAAGGCCTCGAACTCGATCTCTCGGCGAAGTCCACCGGCTCTGACTGGTGCGGTCGACTCGTGCGCATCGCCGAAGCCATGATCACCGAACTGAGGAAGTAGTCGGTGGCGCGGGGGAACGAGGTCGCCCGTCCCCCGCGCCAGCCGGTCAGCGGGGTTCGTAGATCCGCTTGTGGTCGGACAGGGCGGCCAGGCGGTACGGGCCGGTGGTCTGCTCGGGAACCGGGTGGTGGCCGCCGTCCGTGGGCAGGGTTGTGGAGTGCAAGGCGCGGTAGGTGTCGTAGCTGATCGGCTTGCGGCGGGTGACCGCGGTCTGGTGGGCGGTGGTGCGGAGGTGGTCGCGGTAGCCGGGGGCGACGGTGCCCGCGAAGAACTCCGCGACGCTGCCCGAGCCGTAGCTGATCAGGGCGACGGGGGCGTCGGTCAGGTCGTCGGCGTGGTCCAGTAGGGACGCCAGGGCCAGGTACACCGAGGCGGTGTAGCTGTTGCCGACGACTTCGTTGTACGCCGTTGTCAGGCCCAGTGCGGCGGTCACCTGGGGTTCGTCGGCGTCCGCGCCGGTGAAGCGCAGGAGGTGGCGGTGGGCTTTGTACGCCATCTTCGTGAAGGGCTGGTGGTAGCAGAACGCGCGGAAGTCGGTCAGGCGCCTGCCGCCTTGCTCGGTGTAGTCCTTCCAGCTGCCCTCGACCGCCTGGAGGTACGCGGTGATGGATTCCTGGCCCGCGACCAGCGCGGTCGTGAGGTAGTTGGGGCGCCAGAAGTCCATGACGTCGGCGGTGAAAAGGCCCGCCGGGTTCTCGACGCGCACCAGGGCCGGGTCGGCGCCGACCAGCATCGCCGCGGCGGCGGCGCCCTGGGTGGCTTCGCCGGGACTGTCCAGTTCGTACCGCGACACGTCGCTGGCGATCACCAGGACGCGCTGGTCGGGGTCGCGGTGGACCAGCCCGATGGCGAACTGGAGGGCGGCCGTCGCGGCGTAGCACGCCTGCTTGACCTCGACGACCCTGGTGGACGACGGCAGGCCCAGCAGGGAGTGCACGTACACCCCGGCGGCCTTCGCCTGGTCGATGGACGACTCGGTGGCCAGCACCACCGTCCGGATCTTCTCGACGCCCCAGCGGGCGATGATCGGCGCGGCGGCCGCGGCGGCCATGGTCACGATGTCCTCGTCGGCCGCGGGCACGCTCATCGCGCGCTGGCCGATGCCCAGGTGGTACTTGCCGATGTCCGCGCCGGTGTGCTCGGCCAGCGCGGTGTGCGGCAGGACGAACTCGGTGGTGGCGAAGGACAGGTCGTGGATTCCGACGTGCATCTCACACCTCGATCTTGTTGTTCGCGCGCTCCAGGTGCACGTGCGCCCGCATCAGCTCGCCGGGGTTGGTCTGGGCGGCCAGCAGGGACAGCTCGCCGCAGAGGACGGTCGCGGCGGCGATGACGGCGAGCCTGCGCGCGTTGTCCCCGGCGCCCGCTCGGCGCGGCAGCCGAGGCGGGTCAGGTTGGTCTCGACAAACCCGAGGCCCTTGCCGTTGCCGACCGTCCCGACGATGAGGTTCGGCAGGGTGCAGGAGAAGTACAGGTCGCCGTCGCGGTCCTCGGCGAAGGTCACGCCCTGCGAGCCCTCGATGATGTTGGCCGCGTCCTGGCCGGTGGCCAGGTAGAACGCCAGCAGCATGTTGGCGAAGTGCGCGTTGGCCGACCGGATGCCGCCCGCCAGCAGGGTGCCGATCAGGTTCTTGCGGATGTTCAGCGCCGCGATCTTCGCCGCCGTCGTGTGCAGCCGCTCCGCGACGACCTCCCGGGGACGGTCAGCTCGGTGACGACGTTCTTGCCGCGCCCGAGGATGCCGTTGACCGCCGTGGCCTTCTTGTCGGTGCAGTAGTTGCCCGAGATCGAGCCGTAGGCGATGCCCGGGACGGTGTCGAGCAGGTGCGACATCAGCACGTCCGCGGCCAGGGTGACCATGTTGTGCCCGGACGCGTCGCCGGTGGTGAACTCGAAGCGGATGAACAGCAGGTTCGCGGTGATCTCGTGGCGGATGCCGACGAGCTCGGCGAACCGGCTGCAGGTGGCCGCGACGGCGCGGAGTTCGCCGAAGCGGGCGTCGATCTGCCGGGCGGCGGCGTGCGCGGTGGCGGCGTCGACGGCCTCGACGAGCACCGAGCGGGTCATCCGCTCGTCGACGAGCGTGGCGACGATGCCGCGCTCGGTCAGCGTCGAGATCCGGGCGCCGCGCCGGACCGACGGCCACAGCGGGGACTCGTAGGTGGCCAGCGGGACCTCGGTCTCGGTGTCGGCCACGTTGCCGGTGATGCGCAGCGGGCCGACCCACCGCATCGGCACCCCGGCGATCGCGTGCTCCTCGGTCATGGGTTCCCCCTCGGGCTCGGGTTGGACGGGACGGACCCGCGGGACCGGGTCGCCAGCCGCCGGGTGTCGACACCCCGGTCGGCGCAGAACGCGCGCAGTCCGCCGTGGACCAGCACGTCGCGGTGGGCCAGGTCGGCGGGGGTGCGCGCGCCGAGCGCGGTCATCAGCGCCGCCGTCTGGTCCAGCCAGGTCCTGATGCGCTCGACGAGGGCGGCCACGCCGCCGTCGAGCAGGGTGGTGAGGAACGCCCCGGACACGCCGACGGCGACCGCGCCCAGCGCGAGGCCGCGCACGACGTCGAGCGGGTGGCGCACGCCGCCGGAGGCCAGCAGCGGCAGGTCGAGCCCGTGGGCGTCGAGCAGGCAGGCCGGGGCGGACTGGCCCCAGCCGTCGAGGTAGGCGTAGTCGGCGGGGTCGCGCCTGCGGTTCTCGATCCGCGCGAAGTTCGTGCCGCCCCGACCGCCGACGTCGGCCGCGGCGACGCCCGCGGCGCGCAGCAGCGCCACGGTCTCCCGGCTGAGCCCGAACCCGACCTCCTTGACGACCACCGGCACGTCGACGCCCGCCGCGATCTCCGCGATCCGCGGCGCCCAGGCGGCGAACGACCGGTCGCCCTCGGGCATCACGGTCTCCTGGATCGCGTTGAGGTGGATCTGCAGCGCGTCGGCGCGCAGCAGGTCGACCGCCGCCCTGGCGCGCTCGACGGTGGCGTTGGCGTTGATGTTGGCCATGACGAACCCGTCGGGGTTCTCCGCGCGCACCACCGAGAACGTCGACGCCGCCGCGGGTCCTTGAAGTAGGCGCTCATCGACCCGGTCGCGATCGGCACGCCGGTCTCGCGGGCGGCGACGGCGAGGCCCCGGTTGATCTCGCCGGTCATCGGGCTGCCGCCGGTCATCGCGTTGATGTAGAGCGGCACCGCCCAGCGCACGCCCGCGAACCCGGTCTCCAGGGACACCTCGGCGCGGTCGATGCCCGCCAGGGCGTGGTGGACGAAGGAGACGTCGTCGAACTCGGTGCGCTCGCGGGGGCCGCGCTGCTGGTCGAGCGCGAGCCGGACGTGGTCGTCCTTGCGGTCGGCGATCATGCCGGGTGTCCTCCCGTCTCGGGTACGCGGAGCGGCAGCGCCCGCACCCCGGACCCGGCCCACCGCGCGCGCAGCCGCGCCAGGTCCGAGCGGTCCGGGTCGAGCAGGGCGATGCCGCAGTCGCCGCCGCCCGCGCCCGCGGTTTGGCCGCGCCGCCCTCGGCCTCGGCGGTGTCGCACAGCGCGGTCAGGGCCGGGGTGAACACGCCCAGCCCGGCCGCGTCGTCCAGGTCGGCGAGCAGCCGCCGGGCGGCGCGGACGCGGTCGAGCAGCGCGGCGCCGTCGCCACGGTCGAGCGCGTCGACGGCGGCGGCGACGCAGTCGGCGCTGGCGCGGACGAAGTCGCCGTGCGCGGCGAGGTCGAGCTTCGCGATGAGCTTCGACGTCGACACGGGCTGCCCGGTCCACCCGACGGCCAGGGTGAGCGCGCGCGGGGCGGCAGGCGCCGCACGGCGAACCCGGGCCAGGCGGCGCGGAGGGTCTTGTCGACGCCCACGCGCGCGGCGAGGTCGAGCACGGCGGCGCGGTCCGGTGCGCGGTAGGCGATCCAGCCGCCCCAGGTGCTCGCGGCGAGGTCGCCGCCGGAGGCGCGCGGGTCCAGGCGCGCGGTCGCGAGCATGGCGAGCCGGTACCGGTCCAGCGGGGTGAGCGGCGCCCCGCAGTACTCGGCGACCGCGGACACCGTCGCGACGGTGACGGCCCCGCTGGAGCCGAGCCCGTACTTCACGCCGTCCTCGTGCAGGTCGCTGCCGATCTCGACGCGCATCGGCGGGACGGGCAGCCCGCGCTCGGCGAGCAGGTCGACCACGACGCCGATCGCGGACCCGACGGGCCCGGTCGCGTCGGCGAGGTCGTCGCGCGAGTACCTCGCCTCGCGCGGGTCGAGGTCGGAGACGACGACGACGCCGTGGTCGGCGGCGGTCACGGTGACGGTGACCCACCGGTCGACGGCCACCAGGATGGCGGGCACACCCGGCTCCAGGACGGCGTACTCGCCCGCGATGAACAGCTTGCCCGGCGCGCGCCGCACGACCACCCGGGTCACGACCGGCCGCCCGAGAGCCGCGCGCCGGGGCCGACCCCGGCGACGATGGTGGTGCAGCGCGCGGAGCGCACGGCGTCGGCCACGCGGTCGGCGTCCGCGCGGTGGCAGAGCACCTTGACGTTCGGCCCGGCGTCCATCGTGGCGTACGCGGGCACGCCCGCGCGCCGCAGGTCCACCACGGTGTCGAGGACGGCGACCGTCTCCGGCGACAGGTACCGGACGGCGGGCGCGCGGCGAGCATCGTGGCGTGCATGCCCAGGGCGTTGCGCTCGGCGATCTCCCCCACGGCGTCGAGGTCGCCCCGCGCCAGCGCCGACCTCAGGGCGACGAGGTCCGCCGCGCTCGCGTCGACCCACGCCCGGTACAGCGGCGACGTGGCGACGGTGTGCCGCATCGCGTCGCGGCTGGACACGGCCTTCGGGCCGGTGTCGACCATGGCGATCACCATCGCCGGGTCGAAGCCGGTGGCGGGCACGGGTTCGGCGTAGGAGGTGCGGTCGTCGTCGCCCGCGTGCCACACGGCGAACCCGCCGAAGATCGACCGCGCCGCCGACCCGGACCCGCGGCGGGCGAGCCGGGACAGCCCGGTCGGGTCGAGGGCGAGCCCGTGGGCGGTCGCGGCGGCGACGGCGAGCGCGGCGAACCCGCTCGCCGACGACGCCAGGCCCGCCCCGGTCGGGACGGTGTTGCGGGTGTCCACGATGGACGGTTCGGTCCGCTGGGCCATGCCGCGCACCAGGTCGAGGAACTTCACGACCCGCCGGGCCGCCTCGCCGGTGGCGGGAGCGCCGTCGAGGAGCACCCGGTCGGCGCCTGCGCCGGGGTCGAGGGTGACGGTGGTGGTGGTCGAGAAGACGTCGAGGGTCATCGACAGGCTGCTCGTCCACGGGAGCACGAGGTCCGGGTCGCGCTTACCCCAGTACTTGACCAGCGCGATGTTCGGGTGGGCGACCGCGGTCGCCCGGTCAGCGCTCATCGGTGGACCTCCCGAGCGGGACCGCCCACGTCCGGGCCGCGCCCGCCGCGGTCATGGCCCGCGCGACGGCGCCCGCGGTCCCCGGGTGCGCCAGGGCGACCACGCAGCCGCCGAGCCCGCCGCCGCTGAGCTTGCCGCCCGCGGCGCCCGCGGTGATCGCGGCGTCGACCAGGGCGTCCATCAGGTCCGTGCTCAACCCCAGGCCCTTCAGCAGGCTGTGGCAGGCGGTCAGCCGCTCGCCGAACGCGACGGCGTCGCCGCGGGCGAGGTCGTCGACGGCGGCGTCGGTCAGGGCCACCACGTCGCCGACGAACCGCTCGCGCGCGCCCGGGACGCGGTCGAACCCGCGCCGGACCAGGTCCACGGCTTCCCGGGTGCGGCCCGCGGCGCCGCTGTCGGCGACGACGACCACCGCGTCGAACCCGATGCGCGCCCGGGTGGCCGTGCCGCCGCGGAACAGGATCGGCGCGGGCGAGCCGGTGGCGAGTGCGTCGACCCCGCTCGCGCGACCGTGGGCGACGTTCTCCGACTCCTGCACGAGGTCGAACACCGCGCGGTCGTCGAGGTGGTGACGGCTGAGCCCGGCGAGCGCCAGGACGGCGGCGCGGGCGCACGCGGCGCTGGAGCCCAGGCCGCGGCGGGACGGGATCGCGCAGTCGACGCGGACGTCCACGCCGTCCGCGGTCCAACGGGTCCGCTCGGCGAAGGCCGCGGCCATCCGCCGGAGACCGCCGTCCGCTTCGGACGCGACGCCGGAGAACGTGATCCCGTGGGCGCCAACAGTTCGGGTGGCCAACGCGGTGGCGGTCAACCGCGGCAGGGGAACGGCGATCGCGGCGGCGCCGTAGAGGACGGCGTGCTCGCCGAGCAGGATCGCCTTGGCGTGCGCGTGGCCGACACCGGTCGCCCCAATGTCGGGCGGCGCGGGCCGGGTCAGGCGGGTGTCCATGTCCGTCCTCAGTGGTCGCGTCGGGCGGCGAGCCGGACCAGCCCGCCGAGGTCGGCGGCCGCGCCCGGGTCGAGGTCGGCGGCGGCCAGCGACGACAGCGCGAGGTCGACGCGGCGGTCGGCCTCCTCCCGCGTCCACGCGAGGCCACCGGCCCGCTCGACGAGCGCCTGCGCGCGTTGGAGGTCGGCGTGCTCCCACCGCTCGTCCCTCCCGTACAGCGCCGCCAGCTCGCGGCCCGCGTCGGTGCCGCTGGTCAGCGCCGCCACGACCGGCAGGGACTTCTTGCGCGTCCACAGGTCGTTGTGGGCGGGCTTGCCGGTGACCTCGGGGTCGCCGGAGATCCCGAGCAGGTCGTCGGCGAGCTGGAACGCCAGGCCGAGGTGGGCGCCGAACGCGCGCAGCAACCGCACCTGCTCGGCACTGCCGCCGCTGACCAGGGCGCCGAGCCCGCACGCGCAGGACATCAGGGCGGCGGTCTTCTTGCCCGCCATGGCGACGCACTCGCTGAGCAGCACCTCGCCGCGGGTCTCGAACGACAGGTCCAGCGCCTGGCCCTCGATGAGCTGCTGCACGGCGTCGTTGAGCATGGTGACCGCGGTCTGGGTGACCGGGGTGGCCAGTTCGGACAGGACCTGCAGCGCCAGGGTGAGCAGCGCGTCGCCCGCGAGGATCGCGGCGGGGACGCCGTAGACCTTCCACACGGTCTCGCGGTGCCTGCGCACCGCGTCGCGGTCCATGGCGTCGTCGTGGACCAGCGAGAAGTTGTGCACCAGCTCCACCGCGCCGCGGCGCGCAGCGCGGCGGGGTCGACCTCGGCCGCGCGCCCGGCCCCGGTCACCGCGGCGGCGGCCAGGAACACCAGCGCGGGCCGCAGGGCCTTGCCGCGGCGCGGGCGTCGGTCACCGGCAGACCCGCCCGGTCGGCCCACCCGAAGTGGTAGCAGGCGACGTGCCGCATGGCCGGGGCAGTTCCTCGACGACGCCGCGCAGCACCGGGGTGATCCGGGTGCGGGCCTCGTCGAGCAGGGCGGATGCATCGCGCTCGCGCAGCAATGGCGTGTTCACGCACTTCTCCATCGGGTCGGTGCAACAACGACGGGACATTCGCGATAGGCCGACGCCGACGGTATGCGCGATTCCCTGCCGACTGCCCAACTCCATTTTTCCCTCGCGAACCGCGCCGGATTTGGTGCCCGGCAAGCACCACGCCGTTCATCCTCCCGGCGGACCACCACCTGCCCCCAACCGACCAAACTTCCCGACGGAACAGGCATGATCCCCCACGAAGCGCCCCACCGGTGATCCACATCACGATGCGCGGACGGCGCCGGTCAGTAAATTCGACCCCGAGCGCATCGCGCCGAGAGAAAAAGCTCCGAACATCCCGGATCGGGAGAATTGGAGATCCGCAGTGCCGCAAGACGTGGAATTCCCCATCCCGTTCCCGGCCCGCAGCAGCCCCGACGCGGAGCGCGCCAGGGCCGACCACCTCGCCTGGCCCAGGGCGCTGGGCCTGATCACCACCGACGCGGCGGCCGAGCGCCACCGCAGGGGCGACTACGCGGGCCTGGCCGCCCGCTTCTACCCGGCGGCCACCGGTGCCGACCTCGACCTCGGGGTCGACCTGATGAGCTGGTTCTTCCTCTACGACGACCTCTTCGACGGCCCCGCGGGCGACGACCCGGCCGCCGCGGCCCGCCTGGTCGCCGCCGTCACCGCGGTCTTCGACGGCCCGCTGCCCGACGACGCCCCGCTGATCGCCCGGGGACTCGCCGACGTGTGGCGGCGCACGTGCGCGGGCATGTCGGCGGACTTCCGGATCCGCGCGGCCCGGCACTGGCGCGAGTACCTCGCCGGGTACGTCGACGAGGCCGAGGGCCGCGACCGGTCCGGCCCCTACGACGCCGACACCTACCTCGACATCCGCCGCAGGACGATCGGCGTGCTGCCCACAGTGGACATGGCCGAGCGCACCAGCCGCTGCGAGGTGCCCAAGCGCGTCCACGACAGCGCGGTGATGACCGCGATGCTGCGGATCGCGATCGACATCAACGTGCTGTTCAACGACATCGCCTCGCTGGAGAAGGAGAAGGCCAGGGGCGAGCTGAACAACCTGGTCCTCATCCTCATGCGGGAGCACGGCTGGGGCCAGGCCCGCAGCATCGCCCGCATCCAGGACGAGGTCCGCACCCGGGTCGAGCAGTTCCTGCTGCTGGAGACCCTGCTGCCCGACGTCTGCGCCAGCTTCGGCCTCGACGCCGACGAGCGCGACCGGACCGACCGGTTCCGGGTGGACTGCCTGCGCACGGTCATCCGCGGCTCGCACGACTGGCACCGCAGCTCCGGGCGCTACGACGCCGAGTTCGCCGTCGCCGTGGGCAGGCAGGGCTACCTGGAAGACCTCGGCATCCCCTCGTGACCACCCACCACCGGACTCCCTGGAGGGCACCGATGGCACCGCAGACCTTCGTCCCGGGTTCGGCCCCGGGGCCCTGCCCGTCGTCGGGCACGCGTGGCAGCTCATGCGCCGCCCGATGCAGTTCATGTCGTCGCTGTCCGAGCACGGCGACCTCGTCGAGATCCGCATCGGCCCGACGACGGCCCACGTGCCGTGCCACCCGGACCTGCTGCGCGACGTGCTGGCGAACGACCGCGTGTACGACAAGGGCGGGGCGTTCTACGAGCGCGCCCGCGACATCGCGGGCAACGGCCTGGTCACCTGCCCGCACCGCGACCACCGCAGGCAGCGGCGGCTCATGCAGTCGGCGTTCCAGCGCTCCCAGCTCCAGCGCTACGCCCCGGCGATGCGCGCCGAGATCGACGCGACCTCCGCGCGCTGGCGCGACGGCGCGGTGGTCGACTCCTTCCCGGAGCTGTTCGGCATGGCGCTGCGCACCGTCGCCCGCACCCTCTACTCCGTGCCGGTCGACGAAGCCGTGGTGCGCAAGGTGGAGCACGCCTACGAGGAGGTGCTCAGCCTGCTGTTCCAGCAGATGTTCCTGCCGAAGGTGGTGCGCAGGCTGCCGATCCCGAGCAACCGCCGCTACCGCGCCAACCTCGACTTCCTGCACACGACCGTGCAGGGCCTCATCCGCGAGTACCGGGCCGGGGACTTCGGGGCCGACCACGGCGACCTGCTGTCGGCGCTGCTGTCCTCGCGCGAGGACGACGGCAGCGGCCTGGACGACCAGGAGATCCACGACCAGGTCAGCACGATCATGGCCGCGGGCACCGAGACCGTCGCGGGCACCCTCACCTGGGTGTTCTACCTGCTGTCCCAGCACCCCGACGTCGAGCGGCGGCTCTACGCCGAGATCGACGCGGTGCTCGGCGGCAGGCCGCTGGAGTGGGACGACCTGGCGCGGCTCGAGCTGACCGATCGGATCATCACCGAGACCCTGCGCCTGTACCCGCCCGCGTGGCTGTTCACCCGGCGCGTCGCCGAGGACGTCGAGCTGAGCGGCGTGCGGCTGCGCGAGGGCGCGACGATCGTGTTCAGCCCGCTGGCCGTGCAGCGCCACCCCGCGGCGTACTCCGCCGAGGCCGACTTCGACCCGGACCGCTGGCTGCCCGAGCGGGTCTCCCCCATGGCGAGGCGCGCGTTCGTCGCCTTCGGCACCGGCGCCCGCAAGTGCATCGGCGACCTCTACGCGCGCACCGAGTGCGTCATCGCGCTGGCCACGATCCTGAGCCGGTGGCGGGTCGAGGTCGAGCCCGGCCACGACATCCGGCCGGTCACCCTCGCCACCGTCTACCACCCGCGCAAGCTGGACCTGCGGCTCACCGCGCGGACGCCCGCGGTGGTCCCGTCGGTCAGCGGGTGAGCTGCTGGGCGCGGCCCAGCTCGCCCATCCGGACGATGGCGGGCAGGGCGCGGGCGATCGCGGCGCGCTCGGCGTCGGTGAGCTGGGCGACGACCGGGGCCAGGTGCCGGACCCGGTCGTCGTGCCGGGAGCGGCCGATCCGGCGGCCCGCCTCGGTGATCGACACCAGCACCGCGCGCCCGTCGGTCGGGTCCGGCTTCCGCTCGACGAGGCCGTCGCGCTCGAGCCGGGTGACGAGCTGGGTGACGCCGGGCTGGCTCACCTGCTCGGTCTTGGTCAGCTCGGTCAGCCGCATCGGGCGGCCCGCGGTGGCCAGGGTGTCCAGCACCGAGAGGGTCGTGAACGAGTGCGCCTCCAGCGTGGGCAGCCGGATGAAGAACCGGTTGAACGCCTCGACCGCCGACGCGAACTGCTCGACGTCCAGGTCACCGGGTGGGTCTTGGGTCACGACCGGACATTTTACATCGCGGATTTAAATAAGCTTCTTATGCTATCGTGGCGCTCGTCGTGAGCGCTCGCGCACGCAGCGCGACCGCGCCGGAGCTGAGTGAGGAGCCAGCAGGATGACGGTTCGGGTCGGCATCAACGGGTTCGGCCGCATCGGCCGCAACGTCTTCCGCGCCGTGGTGACCTCGGGCGCCGACGTCGAGGTCGTCGCCGTGAACGACCTCGGCGACCCGGCGACCATGGCGCACCTGCTCGCGCGCGACTCGATCCTCGGGCGCTTCCCCGAGCCCGTGCGCGCCGAGGGCGACGTCCTGCACGCGGGCGACCGCGCGGTGCGGGTGCTCGCCGAGCGCGACCCCGCCGCGCTGCCGTGGGGCGACCTCGGCGCGGACGTCGTCATCGAGTCCACCGGCGTGTTCACCAACGCCGACAAGGCCCGCGCCCACCTCACCGGCGGCGCCCGGAAGGTGATCATCGCCGCGCCCGCGACCAACGAGGACGTCACCGTCGTGCTCGGAGTCAACGACGCGAGCTACGACCCCGCCGCGCACGCGGTCATCTCCAACGCCTCCTGCACCACCAACTGCCTCGCCGTGCTGACCAAGGTGCTGCACGAGGCCGTCGGCGTGGAGGAGGGGATGATGACCACCGTCCACGCCTACACGCAGGACCAGAACCTGCAGGACGGACCGCACAAGGACCTCCGCCGCGCCCGCGCGGCCGGGCTCAACATCGTGCCCACCTCCAGCGGCGCGGCCAAGGCGATCGGGCTGGTGCTGCCGGAGCTGGCGGGCAAGCTCGACGCGTTCGCCCTGCGGGTGCCGGTGCCCAACGGCTCGGTGACCGACCTGACCGTCACCACCACCCGCCCGACCACCACCGACGAGGTCAACGCCGCCTACGCCAAGGCGGCCGAGGGCGCGTACCGCGGCGTGCTCAGCTACTCCGACGCGCCGCTGGTCAGCTCCGACATCGTCGGCGACCCGGCCTCCTGCGTGTTCGACTCCGGCCTGACCCGGGTCCGCGGCACGCAGGTCAAGGTCATCGGCTGGTACGACAACGAGTGGGGTTACTCCAACCGCCTCGTGGACCTGGCGCTGGTGGTCGGTTCGACCCTCTGACGCCCGCGCCCGCTCCGCCTGTCCCCAATCCCTACCGGAGGAGCAGGACCCATGACCGTCGCACTCAAGGACTACCAGGACTGCACGCCGCTGCTCGGCGACCGGGCCGCGCTCGACGCCTTCTACGCCCAGCACGGCTACCTCTACCTCCGCGGGGTCCTGGACCGCCGCCTCGTCCGCGACGTCGCCACCCAGATGCTCGACGGCCTGGTCGCCCTCGGCGCAGCGCCGCCCGGCTCGACCCTGGAGAACCTCGACATCGCCTCGTTCGAGGCCGTCGACGAGATCGCCATGCACGACCACGTCAGGTACGACGACTTCTGGCAGCACCCGTCGACGATCAGCGTGTTCGAGCAGGTCTTCGGCGAGCCGGTGTTCGTGTTCAAGTCGACCACCATCCGCTACTACCCGTCGCAGGCCGGGTCGGAGGACCCGTCGTTCTCCTACCTGACGCCGCTGCACCAGGACGGCTTCTACATCGGACCGAACAAGGACTTCCGGACCGTCTGGGTGCCGCTGCTGCCCACGTCGACCGGCACCGGCGGCGTCGCCATCGCCGACGGCAGCCACCACGACGGGTTGCGCGAGCACGTGCTCAACGAGTCGTTCAAGCGGTTCGGCCACCCGGTGCGCGGCATCCCGGTGGACACCATGGGCGCCGACGAGCCGCTGCTCTTCTCCCCCATGGAACCCGGCGACCTGGTGCTGTTCCACGCGTTCACCTGCCACAAGTCGCTGCCCAACCTGTCGGACCCGAGGGCCATGCGGATGTCGATGGACACCCGGGTCCAGCCCGCGCCACCGCGCCCGGGTACAACGCGGTGACCCCGTGGGCCGAGTCGGCCAAGGACCCCGCGAAGGGGATCATGGCCAAGATCGTCGGCAGGCCCGCGGTAGTCGAGTAATCCCTTCCCCACCGAGGAACCGAGGTGCCTGTGAGTTCGAGCCCGCCGCGGGCGGCGTCGACGAGAAGCCCACCCCGACCCCGGCGGGCCCCGGCCTGTCGGGCGCGGGGCTGGCGGTGGTCCTCACCGGGTTCGCGCTGTCCATCGCGGACATCTTCATCGTCAACGTGGCGCTGTCGACCATCGGCCACGACCTGGACGCCTCGCCCGCGGGCCTGGAGTTCGTCGTGTCCGGCTACGGCATCACCTACGCGATCGCGCTGGTGCTGTTCGGCAGGCTCGGCGACGCGCTCGGCAGGCGTCGGCTGCTCGGCTGGGGCATCGCGGCGTTCACCGCGACCTCGGCGCTGTGCGGGTTCGCCCCGACGATCGAGACGCTGATCGCCGGGCGGCTGCTGCAGGGCGCGGCGGCGGCGATGATGGTGCCGCAGGTCCTGGCCACCATCCAGGCGGCCACCACCGGCGCCGCCCGCGCCAAGGCGATCAGCCAGTACGGCGCCACCGCGGACTGGCCGCGGTCGCGGGCCAGATCATCGGCGGGCTCCTGCTGGCCGCCGATTTCGCGGGCCTCGGCTGGCGCGCCGTCTTCATGATCAACGTGCCGATCGGCGCGGCGGCGCTGCTGTTCCTGCGGCACGTCCCGGAGACCAAGGCCGACCGCAAGCCGACCCTGGACCTGCTCGGCACCGTCCTGTTCGGCATCGCGATCGTCTGCCTGCTCGTGGTGATCGTGCAGGGCCAGCAGCTGGGGTGGCCGGTGTGGCTGTGGGCGCTGCTCGCGGTGTCCGCCCTCGCCGCGGTCGCGCTGGTCGGCGTCGAGCGGCGGGTGGAGGCCGCGGCGGGTCACCGCTGCTGCCGCCGGCGGTGCTGGCCGAGCACAGCATGCGCACCGGTCTGCTCTCGATGATCCCGTTCTCCATCGGCTTCGGCGCGTTCATGTTCGTCTACGCCCTCGTGGCGCAACGCGACTTCGGCCTCGGCCCGCTGGCGTCCGGGCTGGTGCTCGCGCCGTTCGCGTCCGCCTTCTTCGTGGTCTCGCTGCTGACCCCGAAGATCGCCGCGCGCATCGGCAAGCGCATCGTCACCCTCGGCGCGCTCGTCCAAGGCACCGGGCTGCTGCTGATGGCACTGCTGCTCGGCCTCACCTGGCCCGACGTGCCGGTGGTGGGCGTGCTGCTGGTCCTCGCCTTCACCGGCGTCGGGCAGGCCCTCATCGGCCCCACCCTGTTCCGGATGATCCTCGCCGACGTCCCGCCGTCCGCGGCGGGCATGGGCAGCGGCGTGGTGGTCACCAGCCAGCAGGCCGCCACCGCCCTCGGCGCGACCGTCGGCGGCACCGTCTTCCTCGCCCTCGACTCCACCGGCGCGTTCGGCGCGATCGCGGTCCTCGTGCTCCTCGCGCTGTTCTCGCTCACGGTGATCCTGGTCAGCCTCCGGCTGCCCGCACCCCGCTGACACACCCCGTGGAGATCCCCGCCATGCGCATCAGCACGGCTGTGGTGACCGGCGCCGCCAGCGGCATCGGACTGGCGCTCAGCACCCGATTATCCGCAGGCGGCGCGCACGTCGTCATGGCCGACGTCGACCGGGAGGCCCTGACCGCGCGCGCCGCCGACCTCGGCGCGACCGCCACCCCGGTGGTCGCCGACCTCACCGACCCCGTCGCCGTGCACGCCCTCGCGGACACGGCGTTCGCGCGCCTGGGGCACGTCGACCTCCTGGTCAACAACGCGGGCGTCGTCGGCCCGGTCGGCGTCCCGGTCTGGGAGGTCGACCCCGAGCAGGTCCGCCGCGTCCTCGACGTCAACTTCTGGTCCCACCTGCACGTCGCCCGCGCGTTCGTGCCGCGGCTGCTCGCCCAGGGCCGCCCCGCGCACATCGTGCAGACGGCGTCGATGTCGGCCTTCGTCGTCGGCGCGCGGTCGGCGGCGTACGCGGCGTCCAAGCACGCCGACCTCGCGCTGGCCCGGAGCCTGCGCGCCGACCTGGCGGGCACCCCCGTGCGGGTGTCGGCGCTGTGCCCCGGCCGCGTCGACACCCCGATGACCGCGGGCTCGTCGCGCCCGCGAACGCGACCGGCGCCACCACGGTCAGCGCCGACCACGTCGCCGGGGTCGTCGAGGCCGCCGTCGGCACCGACCGGTTCTACCTCTTCACCAACCCCGACACGCCCGACCGGCTCGCCGACCAGTTCGACGACGTGTGGCGGCACACCGGCGCGGGGAGCCCGCGTCCCCAGGAGGCCCCGAGTTGACCGAGGACGACAGCACCGTCGATCTCGCCGCCGTGCGCGAGAAGTACCGCGCCGAGCGGGACAAGCGCACCACCGGCAGGCGCTACCGGCCCGCCCGCGGCGACCTCGCCCGGTACGCCGCCGACCCGCACGCCGAACCGTTCGAGCGGGCGCCGCTCACCGACACCGTGGACGTCGCCATCGTCGGCGGCGGCATCGGCGGACTCCTCGCGGGCGCGCGGCTGCGGGAATCGGGCGCGGTCGAGACGATCCGGATCTTCGACCCGGCGGCGGACGTCGGCGGCACCTGGTACTGGAACCGCTTCCCCGGCCTGCGCTGCGACGTCGAGAGCTACATCTACATGCCGCTGCTGGAGGAACTCGGCACCGTCCCGACCGAGAAGTACGCCACCGGCGCCGAGATCTCCGCCCACTGCCAGGCGATCGCCCGCGAGTACGACCTCTACCGCGACGCCTGCCTCCAGACCACCGTCACCGGCATCGCCTGGGACGACAGCGCAGGCTGCTGGACCATCGCCACCGACCGCGGCGACCGCGTCCGGGCCCGCTTCGTGTGCCTGGCGATCGGGTCGCTGCACCGGCCCAAGCTGCCCGACCTCCCCGGCATCGACACCTTCCGCGGGCACTCGTTCCACACCAGCCGGTGGGACTTCGCCTACACCGGCGGCGACAGCTCCGGCGGACTGGTCGGCCTGCGCGGCAAGCGGGTCGCCGTCATCGGCACCGGCGCGACCGGCGTGCAGGTCATCCCGCACCTGGCCGACTGGGCCGAGCACCTCTACGTCTTCCAGCGCACCCCGCCGCGGTCGGCGCCCGCGGCAACCGCCCCACCGACCCGGACTGGGCCGCGCGCCTGGAACCCGGCTGGCAGCAGCGCCGGATGGACAACTTCCACGTGCTGACCTCCGGCGGCGAGCAGGACGAGGACCTGGTCGCCGACGGGTGGACCGAGATCACCGCCAAACTCGCCGCGATCCTGCCGCGCGCGGCCACCGACATCGACCCCAAGGCGGTCGCGGCGGCCATGGAGGTCGCCGACTTCCGCAAGATGGAGGAGATCCGCGCCCGCGTCGACGCCGTCGTCCGCGACCCCGCCACCGCGGCGGCGCTCAAGCCGTACTACCGCATGTTCTGCAAGCGGCCGTGCTTCCACGACGGCTACCTCGACGTCTACAACCGACCCAACGTCACCCTGGTCGACACCCGCGGCGAGGGCGTGACCGAGCTGCGCGAGGACGCCGTCGTCGCCCTCGGCACGGCCTACCCCGTCGACTGCGTGGTCTTCGCGTCCGGGTACGAGAACGAGTGGGCCGTGCCCTACACCGAGCGCGCCGGGTTCGACGTCGTCGGCCGCGACGGGGTGCGGCTGTCGGAGAAGTGGGCCGACGGCGCCCGCACCTACCAGGGACTGCTGACCCACGGGTTCCCCAACTTCTTCGTCATGTCGAAGATGCAGTCCGGGCTGCACGTCAACGTGCCGTACATGCTCAACGAGCAGAGCAAGCACATCGCCCACATCGTCGCCGCCGTGCGCCACGCGGGCCACCGCGTCGTGGGGCCGACCGCCGACGCCGAGCGGGCGTGGGTCGACACCATCCGCAAGCTGGCGAACCGGAACACCGACTTCGCCGAGTCCTGCACCCCGGGTCTGTTCAACAACGAGGGCGACCCGCGCAGGCTGTCCATCCTGAACTCCAGCTACGGCGGCGGTTCCGTGGAGTTCGTCTCCGTCCTGCGGCAGTGGCGGACCGCGGGGGACCTGGCCGACCTGGAGACCGGGCCGTAGCCGACACACGAAAGGCAGGGGCGAGCTAGTGGACATCATCCCGATCGAGGGGGCGCCCTTGGGCGCCGTCGTGCGCGACGCCGAGCTGTCCGGGGGCATCGGCGCGGACGACCTGGCCCGCGTCTGGGCCGCGCTCGACGAGCACCTGGTGCTCGTCTTCCGCGGGCACCGCGACCCGACCGACGAGGAGCTGCTGGCGTTCGGCCGCAACTTCGGGCACATCCCCAGGACCGGCCTGACCGCGGGCGCCAACCCCGACCACAACGAGATCCTCATCATCTCCAACGTCGTCCGCGACGGCGAGAAGATCGGCGTCGGCGACGCGAACTGGATGGACTGGCACACCGACTACTCGTTCCGGCCCGCGGTGTCGCAGATCGGCGTGCTGGCCGCGGTGGAGCTCCCGCCGAGCGGCGGCGGCGAGACCGTGTTCACCGACATGTACAGCACGTTCGAGAGCCTGCCCGATAACCTGCGCGCGCGGCTGCTCACCTACCGCGCCCGGCACGCGCTGCGGTCGGGCTACGAGGAGGTCATCGTCGACGAACTCCAGGGCGAGATCACCATCGACCCGGACGAGCCGCTGATCAGCCCGGACGGCGGCACCGCCACGATCCACCCGGTCGTGGCCCGCAACCCGCGCACCGGCAGGCGCTCGCTGTACGTCAACCCGTTGAACACCAAGCAGATCCTGGAACTGGACCAGGCCGACAGCGACAAGCTGCTGGCGGAGCTGTTCGCCACCGCGGGGGCGCCCGAGTTCACCTACGCGCACCCGTGGGAGCCCGGCGACATCGTGCTGTGGGACCAGCTCGGGCTGGTGCACGCCCGCAAGCCGTTCGACCCGGCCGAGCGGCGCATCCTGCGCAAGGTCGTCACGATCTTCGACGACCCCGTCGCGCCGTGGCGGCCCGCGGCCTGACAGCACGGCGCCCGCCCCCGGCTTCGGGGGCGGGCGCCGCCGCTCAGTACGGGAGCTTGACCGACTGGTGCTCGAAGTAGGCGTCCAGGCCCTCGGGTCCGCCCTCGCGGCCGATGCCGCTGGCCTTGAACCCGCCGAAGGGGACGTTGACGTCGCTGGTGTAGACGTTGACGCCGTAGCTGCCGACCCGCACCGACCGCGCGACCCCCAGGCCGCGCTCGACGTCCGCGGTCCACACCGAACCCGCCAGGCCGTACTCGGAGTCGTTGGCGATGGCCACCGCCTCCTCCTCGTCGCGGTACGGGATGACGGTCAGCACCGGGCCGAAGATCTCTTCCCGGGCGATCCGCATGTCGTTGGTGACGCCGGTGAACACGGTGGGCTCGACGAACCAGCCGGTGGGCTGGTCGCTGGGGCGCCCGCCGCCGAGCACCGCCTTGGCGCCCTCCGCGCGCCCCGCGGCGAGGTAGCCCTCCACCCGGTCGCGCTGGCGTGCCGACACCAGCGGGCCCACCTCGGTCGCCGGGTCGGTCGGGTCGCCCACCCGCATCCCGCCGACGGCGTCGACCAAGGCGTCGACCAGCTCGTCGTGGCGGGCCTCGGACACCAGGACGCGGGACTGCGCGGCGCAGATCTGCCCGGTGTTGAGCAGCGACGCGGTCTTCAGCCCCGCGACGGTGGCGTCGAGGTCGGCGTCGTCCAGGACGATCGCGGCCGACTTGCCGCCCAGTTCCAGCCCCACCCGCTTGAGCCGCTCCCCGCAGAGCGCGGCGATCCGGCGACCCGCCGTGGTCGAGCCGGTGAAGCTCACCCGGTCGACGCCGGGGTGGGTGACCAGGTGCTCCCCGCCTCCCGGCCCGCGGTCACCACGGTCAGCACGCCGTCGGGGAGCCCGGCCTCGGCGGCCAGCTTCGCCAGGTGCAGGAGCCCGAGGGACGCTTCGGGCGCGGGCTTGAGCACCACCGAGCACCCCGCGAGCAGCGCGGGGAGGACCTTGTTCAGGGCCAGGTAGATCGGCCCGTTCCACGGCACGACCGCGGCGACGACGCCGGTCGGCTCGCGGCGGACGACGGTGGTGCCCTGCGGGCCGACGCGGCGTTCCTCCAGGGTGATCCGCTGCGCGAGGTCGGCGTGGTAGCTGAGCTGCATCGTCGGCAGCACGCCGTTAATCAGCGCGGACTGGCTCGCCGGGCAGCCCATCTCCAGCGTCGTGACCGCGCAGATCGCCGCGCTGTCGCGCTGGAACGCGGCGGCGAGCCGGGCCACGAACCCGGCCCGCTCCGGGACGGTCGACCGCCGCCACACCCCCGCGTCGAAGCTGGTGCGGGCCGCCGCGACCGCCCGGTCGACGTCCTCGGGGGCGCCGTCGGGGATCGCGCCGATCTCCTGCTCGGTGTAGGGGTTGATGACCGTGGTCGTCCCACCGGCGGCGGGGACCCGCTTCCCCGCGATGACCAGCTCGTCGTAGTGCGTGGCGACGTCGTCCACAACGGACTCCTTCAGTGTCGGTCGGTCAGAGGATTCCCGCGCGCTCGGCGAGGACGCTCAGCTCGTGCCGCACGCTGGCACTGTTGTGCGTCAGGGCCTCGGTGACGATCTCGCGCGCGGCGACGGCGAACCTGATGTCCTCCGCGCAGACCCGCTCGGCCTGCATCAGGGCGAACGTCGTCGCGATCAGGTCGCGGTTGGCCAGGTGCGCCTCGGCCAGGGTCAGGTAGTGCGCGCTCTGCGTCATGCGGCACATCGTCGGCACGCCCTCGATCCCGCCCGCCAGCCGCAAGGCCTGGTCCACCCGCCCCAGCGCCAACTCCACCCGCACCCCGGCGATGTCGACGACCCCGGGCCACAGGTCCGCCGGGACCGCCTCGCGAGCCTTGTCCAGCGACGCGTGCGCGTCCCGGTGGTCCTTCAGCACCGCGGCCGCCTCGGCGCCGATCAGGTGCAGCCGCAGCAACGCCGTGTGCTGGTCGGGCGCCGTGCGGGCCAACGCGGCCGCGGTGTCCACCGCCAACCGCCGCGCCTCGGCGTACGACCCCGAGCGCAACAGCACATCGCCGTACTGCCCGACCACCGCGAACCACCCGGGCGAGTCCCGGTGCGCGGACAACTCGGCGAGCCCGTGGTCGACCGCCACCTGGGCGAAGTGGGAATCCCCGGTCTGCACCAGGAAAACCGACGTCAGTCGGTAGGCGTCCGCCCGCAGGGACCTCCCTCGACGTCGTCCGGCACGAGGTCGAGCCGGTCGAGCATCCCGGGCAACGCCTCGCGCACCGCGGTGTACCGCCGCTTCGAGTCGAACCACCGCGACCACGCCGCGTCCAACTCCGCCCGCGTCAACGGTTCCCGCACCCCCGCGACCACCCCCGGCACCCGCCTGCGCAGCAGCGCTTCCCGCACCGCCGCCATGCCCCCGTCGACCCGCTCGTGCCCGCGCTGCACCGGCACCGCGACACCGAACAGCGCGGACGCGTCCCGGATCTGGAGGATGTCCACCAGCCGCATCAGCGTCGACACGCGCTCGACCGGCCGCCCCTTCCGCTCCACCTGCCGCAACCACTCATCGCTGTACCCGAGCAACGACGCGAGCGTCTTGCGCGACATCCCCCTCCGCCGCCGCATGTGCTCGATCCGCTGCCCCACGGTCAGCTCGGTCGTCTCCCGCACGGCCTTGCCCCCTTCAAGCCCACGACAGTTGCCGACCGGTGCATGACGGGATTCCGTGCGCGATGTCCCTTTTACGCCGTTGTAACAAGCGGACGCGAAACCTGGAATGGAAAACTTCCCCCGGTCGCGGGCCCCGCCCACCATTCGGCGACGTGCCCCGTTACAAGGCAACCAGATGGCAAAGTGGTGAGGTTCCACCAAACGGGTCATCCACGGAGTCGCTCGCTGTGATCAGGACGACAGCCCCTTTTCGCCCCGTTCCAAGCGGCGCTGACATGCACGTCCGTCGCCCGGCCTTCGCCGGCCGTTCACCTCGTCCTAATCGCATCGGCCCGGATGGTGATGTTTCGTCAGATTTGACGGCGACCCCATGAATTCGAGTCACGCCCGATTCGCGGAACAGCCGTGCATCCGGCGATTGACCGGGCGAAGCCCACCTGCCGGGACGTCTGATCCGCCATACTTCGGGCGGTCGAGTGATCGCGGAGGCGGGCGTGGAGTTGCGGCTGTCGGTCCCGGGTGACCCGCGGGCGCCGAGGACCTGTTCGACTGGCTGGCGGTGGAGCCCGAGTTGCGGGGCCGGGTCCGGTACGTGGACGCCGAGGTCGGGGCTGGTGAGTTGGGAGCCCTTTCGGACGTGCTCGTGGTGGGCGGGGCGGTGACGGCGTTGGCCGTCTCGTTGCGGGAGTACTTCACCCAGCGGGCAGGCGTGAAGGTCGTCGTCAGCGGGCCGCGTGGGCGGGTGGAGATCGACGCGGAGCGGGCGCGGGACATCGAGGCGCTGGTGCGCGATCTGCGCGACCTGGACGGGCGGGAGGCGTGAGCGCGCGGCCGGTCGACCCGCGGCGGTCGCGCATCGTGGTGGTGGGGACGCCGTTCTACCGGGACGCCGACCTGCCGGACCGGCCCGAGGTGGCGGAGAACGTCGTGAGCCTCATCGACGTGTTCACCGATCCCGGGTTGGGCGGGTTCACGCCGGAGCACTGCGTCGCGGCGCCCGAGGGCACGGGGACGGCGGAGATCGGCGAGCTGTTGGGGCGCGCGGCCGAGGAAGCGAAGGACCTGCTCCTCTTCTACTACAGCGGACACGGGCTGCTCGGACCGCGCCGACGGGAGCTGTACCTGAGCCTGGCGGGAACGGTCCGCGCGCGGCCCGCGTTCACGGCGCTGCCGTACGACGCGGTGCGGGACGCTTTCCTCGGCAGCGGGGCGCGCAATCGGGTGGTGATCATCGACAGCTGCTTCAGCGGCCGCGCCATCGGGGTGACGCTGGGCGACGACGACGTGCTCGGGCAACTCGAGGTCGACGGCACGTACACGCTGACGTCGGCCCCGCCCAACGCGACCGCCCTGACCTTGCCCGGCGAGCGGCACACCGCTTTCACCGAGCGGCTGCTCGCCCTGTTCCGCAACGGGAGCGCGGACGCGGGCGACATGATCACCCTCGGGACGATCTACCGCCACCTGCACCGCAGGGCGCTCGCCGAGGGCCTACCGGCACCGCAACAGCGCGGAACGGCGACCGCCGACCTGCTCGGCCTGGTGCGCAACGTCCGCCGGGCACCCGTCGAGGCCGAGCTGCCCCCGGAGCTGCGGCACGGCGTGGACAGCCCGTTCCCCCGGCTGCGGTTGGCCGCAGTCACCGAGCTGGGCGATTGGCTGTCGAACTTCGACCCCAACCGGGCCGCCGCGGCGCTGCCGGTGCTCCAGCGACTCACAGCCGACGACGACCCCGACGTGGCAGGCGCCGCGCACGAGCTGCTGGACCGCCTGCCCACCGAACGCGCCACCACGGGCCAAGACGGATCGCTCGCCGCAAGGGCCGAACTGCTGCTGCACAAGGCGGAGTGGACGGCCGTGCGCATCCCGAGGGGCGGCGACCACGCCGCCGTCCTCGACGAGATCGCCGCGGCCACTGCTCGGTGCGATCCCGACCGCGCGGAGCGCATCGCCGCGGCCATCCCGCAGGACCTCACCCGCGCACTGGTCCTCGGGAAGATCGCGAAGCAGGTGCACGCCCACGACCCCGCCCGCGCGAACCGCCTGTTCGACGCCGCCGAGTCCGCCCTCCTCCGGCTGAGCACCGACTACTGGACCGGCGACGCCCAAGCCCGTCTCGCCGCGCTGACCGGGTCCGTCGACCTCGACCGCGGCCTCCGGGTCGCGGCCGCCATCGCCGACGACAGCCACCGGTTCCGCGGCATGGTCGACCTCCTGCGCGAGGTCCCACCCACCGACCACCAGCGGTTCGACGCACTGGTGCGCCGAGCGGAGCAGATCATCGCGGCGAACAGGTTCCTCCCGGGGTGATCTGGATGCTGGCCGGCCTCGGCGAAGCCGTGGCCACACGCGACCCCGCCGCGCGGCACTCCTGTTCACCAGCGCGGAGAACGTCATCGCCTCGTGCGACTGGCGCGCGGTCGTCCAGAACAGCCCGCACTACCGGCCACCGCCCGACATGGTCGACAAGGTGGCGGAGAACAACCGCGGCGTGACCATGGGCCAACTCATCCGCGCAGTGGCCCACACCGACCTGCCGCGCGCCGAACGCCTCGCCGCGACGATCGCCGATCCCGGTACCCGCGCGTACGCATTCGCCACGGTCGTCACCGCCGCCTTGCCGCTGGACCGGCAACTCGCGCACCGAGCAGCCGCCGAAGCGCACGCCGCAGCCGCCAGCCTCGTCCCCGACGAGGGCTTCGAAGCCTCCAACGTGCAACGGGCGATCCAAGCGATAGCCCTCATCGACATCGCCGCCGCCGAACGCCTAGCCGACACGATGACGGACAACGCCTGGGGCCTGGCCGCCGCCGCGATGGCGGTGGCACCCCACGACCCCGACCGCGCCCAGGCGATCGCCGCCCGCATCCCCCGCACCGACCGCAGCTCAACCGCGTTCGCCGAACTCGCCACCGCCCTAGCCGACAACCACCCCCACCAAGCCCTGCGCGTCGCCGCAGCCATCCCCCGCGAACAAGACCGCAACCGTGCCTTGCGCGACATCGCCGCCGCACTAGCCCTACACGACCCCTCCCAGTCCGAACGCACAGCCGACCGCATCACCGACCCGGCAACGAAGTCCCGAGCCATGGTCCTGATCGCCACGAGGTGGCTGGACAACACCTGAAGCCCGGGAGTCCACCTCGTCCGCCCCTCGAGCGAGGCACGCCGGACACACTCAGGCCAGCGAAACGAGGCCGCCCGGTCCTTAGCGTTTTTCCCCAGACTCCGCCGCCCCGCAACAGGGGATCACCCATCAACCTGAGCACCTGGGGACGGTTACCGCAGGCCGGACCTACTGGTCCCACCCCACCTGCCTCTGCCCGCGCAACTCGATTCGGCCAGCCTCAGTATCTAGATAGTGATTAGTGGAAAGTGAGTTACAGCAGATTAGACGCAGCCAGGGTGGGGCTCTGCGCGCGGAGGAGGAGCAGCAGGAGGAGCAGGAAGGCGCGGCGACAGTGGAAGCGGAGGCGCCAAAGCAGCGGATCGCTGGCTGACGCATCACCAGCAGGCGGCTCCAGCACGTCGGGCAGCCGCGTTGCCCGACGTGCTGGTCAGGCCGGGGCCGTCAGCTGATGTCGAGGACGAGCTTCCCGATGTTCTCGCCGCGGAACAGCATGTTCAGGGTCGCCGGGAAGTCGTCGATCGAGCCCTTGACGACGTGCTCCTTCAGGACCAGTCGGCCCTCCGCGATCCACCCCGCCAGCTCAGCCGCGGCCTCGGGGTAGCGCTTCGTGTAGTCGAAGACGATGAAGCCCTCCATGCGGCCCCGCCGGACCAGCAGGCTGAGGTAGTTCGCCGGGCCGGGAGTCGGGGAGTCGGCGTTGTACTGGCTGATGGCCCCGCAGATCACCACCCGACCGCGCATCGCGAGGTTCGCCAGGGCGGCGTCGAGGATCGACCCGCCGACGTTGTCGAAGTAGACGTCGATGCCGGACGGCGCGGCGGCGCGGAGAGCCTTGCGGACGTCGTCGGAGCGGTAGTCGATCCCGACGTCGAAGCCGAGTTCGTCGGTCAGGAGGGCGGTCTTCTCGGGACCACCCGCGATGCCGATGACCCGGCACCCCTTCAGCTTCGCGATCTGCCCGACGACGCTGCCGACGGCGCCTGCCGCGCCGGACACGACGACGGTCTCGCCTTCCTTCAGGGCACCGACGTCGAGAAGGCCGAAGTACGCCGTCATGCCGGGCATGCCGAGCGCGCCGAGGTACGTCGGCAGGGGCTTGTCGACCTTGAGGGCGCCGCGCCCGTCGCTGACCACGTGCTCCTGGACGCCGAACGTGCCGACGACGTAGTCCCCGACCGCGTAGTCCGGGTGCCGCGACTCCGTGACCTCGACCAACGTGCCCGCCCGCATCACCTCGTCGATGCCGACCGGCGGCAGGTACGACGGCCGGTCGTCGAGCCACCCGCGCATGGCGGGGTCGAGGGAGACGAGCAGCGTGCGCCCCGCGAACTGCCCCTCAGCGGGCGCGGCGGCGTCGACGGTCACGTGCGCCCAGTCCTCGGGCTTGATGTCCCCGTGCGGACGGGCGGCGAGTCGGATCTGACGGTTGTTACCCATGAGTACACCCTACGTCCGCCCCCATCCAGCAGCAGCCGCACGCCCGGGTGAGAGTGGTGGCGTGGAGGACACGACGGTGGTGATCGTCGGAGCAGGCCCGACCGGTCTCGCAGCGGCACGGCTGCTCACCCAGCGCGGCGTGCGGTGCGTGGTGCTCGACCGGTGGACCGGCGTCTACCCGCAACCCCGAGCCGTGCACCTCGACGACGAGGTGTTCCGGGTGCTCGGCTGGATGGGCCTAGCGGAGCGTTTCGCGCAGATCTCCCGCCCGGCCCGGGGCCTGCGCCTCCTCGACCGCGACTTGCGCGTACTCGCCGAGTTCCCCGCGGGCACGGCGTGCACGGCTACCCCGAGGCGAACATGTTCGACCAGCCCGACCTGGAACACCTCCTCCGCGACGGCCTACCCGTACGCGACGGCGTCGAGGTCACCGCCATCAACCAGGACGAAACCGGCGTCGAGGTGCACTTCACCGACCTGACCACCGACACCCCGGACTCAATCCGCGCGAACTGGCTCCTCGGCTGCGACGGCGCCAACAGCACCGTCCGACCATCGATCGGCGCGACCATGACCGACCTCGGCTTCAACCAACGCTGGCTGGTCATCGACGCCGAAACCGACACCGACCTGGGCCGATGGGACGGCGTCCACCAAGTCTGCGACCACACCCGCCCAGCGACGTACATGCGCATCGGCGACCGCCGCCACCGCTGGGAATTCCGCCTGAACCCACAAGACCCCCTCCCCGACCACCACGCCCTACTACGCCAGTGGACCCCCCACCCCCTAACCATCATCCGAGTCGCCGAATACACCTTCCGCGCCCAAATCGCCGACCGCTGGCGAGACCGCCGAATCCTCCTCCTAGGCGACGCCGCCCACCTGACCCCGCCATTCATCGGCCAAGGCCTAGGCGCAGGAATCCGCGACGCCGCCAACCTCACCTGGAAGCTGGCCGCGGTAATCAACGGCACCCTCCCCGAATCCGCCCTGGACACCTACCAGTCCGAACGCGCCCCCCACACCCGCTCCCTGATCCGCCTCGCCACACTCATCGGCCAAGCCATGACCGGCGGCGGCACCAAAGCATCCACATTGCGCCGAGCCCTACTCCCCCACTTACGCCTACTCCCACTAGCGCTCAACAGCCGCACCCCGCCCCTGCGCCGCTCCACCCTCATCGCTCGCCCGCGCCTGCTCCCCACCCTCGCAGGCACCCTGTGCCCCAACGCCCTGCTCCCCAACGGCACCCGCTTCGACACCGCGGCAGCAGGCCGCTGGACAGTGATCTCGTCCACCACCCCATCCCCCACCACCCGCGCGACCATCGCCCGCCGAGGCGGCGTCCTCATCGTGACCCGCCCGGGCGACGCCCTCCACGCCTGGCTTCGTCGGGGGCGGACGACTGCCGCCCTCATCCGTCCAGATGGGACAGTCGCGCGGACTGGCCGATCGTCATCCGCTTGCCTGCCGTGACCGGACGCGTACCCCGGCCTCGACATCGATCAACCACTTGTGTCCATGCCGGACGAGTTGAACGGTCGCCGCGCGGTCCGGCTGCCCGTTGGCCGCTGCCTTGACCTCCGCCGTCGCGATGAACCGGGAGGAAGCCGCATCCGCGGTCACCTTGCCGTTGACGAAGCCGGACATGCCTTCCTGGAACGTGGTGACCCCCGTCAGCGAACTGCTGGTGTACAGGTGGGTGGGACTGCAATCCCTCCGCAGCTCCGCCAAGCAGTGCACCACGGCTCCCCTCGCGGTGAGGCTGCCCGTCGCTCCCGAGTGCGGGGGCCACAGCCGCCACGCGATCCGTTCCGCCGTGCTCCACCCGGACGAGGTCAGCTCCGGGCGTGCCCCCGCCGCGCTCTTGGTCAGGAAGCGGTAGAGCATGCTGTGCTTCTCCAGGAGCGCGAGCATGCGCTCCGGTGTGTCCCCGCGCTGATGTAGGTGGTCCGGGTGGCGCGGTCGACCAGTCGCCGTGTGATCGCGACGCGAGCGCGCCACGGGACGAACCACGGCGTCACCAGCAAGAGGATGGCAGCCATCACCGCCGTGGTGATCAGGAACCCTCGCGACCACCACGGCGCGCTCATCCACTGGTCGACGATCCCACCGCCCGCGGTCGCACCGGGCATGATGACGAACAGGACCCCCGCCAGGACCGCGATGACCGTGCCGTACACCACGCCCCACCCCGCCGTGGTGGCGGCGGAGTTGGTGACCCGCTCGAGGTCCCAACCGCCTTGCCGGTTCTGGCGCCACCGCCGGAGGCTGCGCCCGCCGTGGGCGGCCAGCGCTGCGGAGACCGCGAGGGTCGCCACGACAACCGAGGCGGTCCAGGCGACCACGTGGTGGCCGGACTTCACCGCCACCACCCAGACGGCGGTCAACACGACCGCGCCCGCACAGGCCAGGAGCCTGCCCGCGCTGTGGACGTCCGTGCGGGTACCGCGCCAGCGTTCGACGATGTCCAGCGGACTCCGCAGCGGCGCGGGCAGCGAGCCGATGATCGCCAGACCGGTCACCATGAGCGCGATCGCGACGACGGTGGACACCGCGGGCAGTTCGTTCCCCTCCCCGACGACCTGTGGATGCCGAGCAGGACCAGCGGCGCGACCGGGAACAGCAGGACCAGGCCGTGCAGCAGGTGCTGGGTGCGGAGGGCGGCGTAGCCGAAGGCGGCGAGCACGACGCCGCCGCCGATCGTCGCGGCCACGCCGCCCACGCCGGTGTTCAGCACGCCGAGGACGGCCAGGGCGAGCAGCAGCCCACCCCGGCCAGGCCCAGCACGCCGAGGTAGCGGGCCGAGCGCCCGCCGCTGGTCAGCCCGACGATGGCCCAGTACGGCAGCAGCCCCGCGCCCCGCAGCACGCGGACGACCGGCGTGAGCGGCTTGATGGAGCGGAGCCCGGAGTTGTCGCTGCCCGCGATGGTGACCGCGACGGCGGTGGCCGTGGTGACGGTGCGCCTGGTCGCTGCTCGCTTCCTGGCCCAGCGGCTCGCGGCCGACCCCGGCTCGGTCGAACGCCTTCAGCGCCGGGATCCCCTTCTCGGCGGCGACCCGCGGGTCCTCCGGGTCGATGCCGGGTCTGCCGAGGTCCGCCAGCAGGGATTCGTGCTCGTCGATGAACCGCACGCCGTGCGAGCGCGGGTCGGCGCCGTCCGTGCGGTCGGCGATGATCGCGGCCCGCAGGTGCGGCAGCTCCTCGACCGCGGCCCGCGCGTGCAGGGCCCACGCCGCCAGCTCCGCGATGCCGGTGGCGGTCTGGTCGAGGAGTTCGGCGGGGACTTCCTTGTCGTGGATCTGCCGGAGTTCGACCTTGGCCTTGGCCACCGCGTCCCTGGTGTCGGCGGGCACGCGGTCGGGATCGGCCACCCCGAACAACACGAGCAGCAGGTCGCGGAGTTCGTCGTCGACCCGCCTGTCCAAGGCCTTCCCGGTGGCCAGCTTGTCCTTGAGGACGGCGACCCGCCGCATCCTGGACTGGCTCAGCAGGAGCCTGCACAGCATCGTGGCGCCGTCCATGCGGCCCCAGATCCAGTCGTTCACCCGCCAGGAGCGCTTGAGGAAGCCGCCGAACCGGGCCAGCGACGCCCCGCCCGCCTTGTCGTCGGGGGTCCTGCTGCGGACCGCGAACGGGTTCTCCGTCTGCAGGCTGATCTGGACCAGTTCGACGGGCTGGTCGAACCCGGTCGCCGCCTCGTCGGCGAGGCACGTGGTGGCGATCTCCAACGCCAACAGCCTCGACAGCCACAGCTGTCCCCGGACCGCGTCCGTCTGCGCCCGAACGGCCTGCGACCCCGGCACCGCGGGTACGGTGAGCCCGACGGCCGCGCATTCGCCGGGGGTCAACCGGTCGTCGAACAGGTCGGCCCACGCGGACAGGCCCGCGCCCCGCAGTTTGGCGCTCCCTTGTGCGCGCAGGATGGGCACGGTCTGCACCAGCGCCTCAGCGACCTTGTCCACCTCCTGGCGCACCGCGACGCCGCTCGTGGCCTCGGCGCCGACCATGGCGGTGTTGAAGGTGTCCAGGCGGCCTGCCCAGTAGCCCTCGCTCAGGGTGGTGGACACTGGCGTGGACCACTGGCTGTCGAACGCCGCGCGGGCGCGCTTGACCCCGAACCGCGCCTCGTGCACGAGCTCGCGAGCGGCGCAGACCTGCTTGTAGGGCTCTTCCGGGACCTTCGGGACGACGTGCACCAGGCGCTCGAGCAGGCCCATCATCGCCGAGGTCAGCGCCTCGGCCATGCTGAACCCCCAGCGCCACCCCAGGTTGTCGGGCCCGATGTCGTCCCGCACGGCGGGCGGCGCCGTCGCGGGCGCGTACGGCAGGCTCGCGGCGGCCCCCGCCCAGAGCCGCTGCGCGCGTTCGGCGGCCGCGCGGATGCGCTCGTAGGACCACAGGTAGGGGTTGGCCCCCGGCACCCGCAGCAGCCGGTCGGTCAGGTCCCGCGCGGCCCGCCGGATCTTCACATCCTTGTAGTGGGGGTACAGCGCGTCGACCAGGTCGTACAACCGCGTCGCCAAGGTGGCGTCCGGGTTCCCGTTGGCCGCCAACCGGTCCAGCAGTTCCTCCCGGCTGCCGCGTCGCGACGCCGCGAGCCGGTTGTGCTCCTCGATCTTCTCGACGAAGGTCCGGGCCCCTTGGCTGCGCAGCGCCTCCAGCAGCTTCCCCCGGTCCCGAGGGTCGTCGGGAGGACGGCCGGGTCGGCCGCCGCCGGTTGGACGCCGGGCGCCTCGGCGTGCGGGAACAGCAGCACCATCACGCGGCGCACCGGGCCGCCCGCGGGCATGCGGTCGATCGCCTCCAGCGCCTGCTTCGTCGGCGTGTTCACCAGGACCCCGCCGTCCACCGCGTACCGGGAGCGGTCGGTGGTCCCGTCCGACCAGGACGCGTAGGTGGCCATGTCCGGGCGCGTCCCGGCGTCGACGGCGTTCACCGGGACGTACGAGGGCTCGAACGCGAACGGGAACGACGCCGACGAGCGCGCGGCCAGGGCCAGTTGGACCGCGCGGTCCCGCAGGCCCTCCTCCGTGAAGTCGTCCCGCCGCTCGACTCCCCGCCGAACTTCGGGTCCCGCCGGAACGAGAACGTGCACTGGTGGTTGTACTGGACGAGCGGCTGGCCGAGTTCGTCCACCGTCACCTGCGGGACGCCTTGCAGCAGCGTGGTGGTGATGCACAGGTCGATGGGCCGCGCGTCCGGGTCGGTCATGGACACGTCGGTCACCAGCCTGCCCAACGCCTCCTCCAGGCGGGGCAGGAAGAAGTCGTCGCCCTTCAGCAGCGACACCGGGTGCCCGTGGAACGGCTTCCGCAGCAACTGCTCCATGCGCCCTTGCTCAGCCCACAGGTCCCGCAACTCGGAGAGCCGCGCTTTGCTGTTCACCTGGGACAACGCGAGCGCCGCTCCGTTGATGCCGCCCGCCGACGTGCCCGAGATGACGTCCACCCTGGCCGAGCCGCCGACCATGTCCAGCAGGTGCGCGTAGACCGACGACCCGTTCGGATCGCGTGCCCTGGTCAGGCGGTCGAGTTCCAGGACCGCGCCGCCCATCCAGACGGCGAGGCTCACTCCCCCGTTGAGCACCACCGCGAACCTGATCTCTTCCAGCGGGATGCTGTTCTCCGTCGCCATCGGAGCCACCTCCGGACCCGTTCGGCCGCCACGCACCGCCTGTCGGGTTATAGGTAAATCGGCCATTCGGCAGAGCCGTTACGGCCGTTGACCGCGCGGTGACAGGAGTGCGTCCGATCGGGTGAACGAGCCCGGCGGCTACTTCAGGCCCGTGTGGGCGATGCCGTCGATCACCCGCTTCTGCAGGGTGATGAACAGGATCAGGACCGGCGCCATGGCTAGCAGGCTGGCGGCCATGACCAACGGGATCTGGGTGCTGCGTTCGCCCTGCAGGGTGGCCAGGCCGACGGCCAGGGGCATGCTGGTGCTGTCGGTGGTGACGACCAGGGGCCAGAGGAGGTCGTTCCAGGACCACAGGACCGTGATGATGGCCAGGGCGACCAGGCCGGGGCGGGTGAGCGGGAGCATGACGCGCCAGAAGACCTGCCACGGGTTGCAGCCGTCGAGGCGGGCGGCTTCCTCCAGTTCGGGTGGGAGGGCGGCGAAGAACTGGCGCATCAGGAAGGTGCCGAAGGCGCTGAACAGGCCGGGGGCTACGACGCCTTGGACGGTGTCGAGCCAGCCGAGGGATTCGACGATCTCGTACTGGGGGATCAGGTAGACCTGGCTGGGGACCATGAGGACCGACAGGGTCAGGGCGAGCAGGGCGCCCCGGCCGCGGAACCGCATGCGGGCGAAGGCGTAGCCCGCCATCGCGCAGAGGACGAGTTGGGCCGCGGTGCGCAGGACGGTGATCAGGACCGACACCCAGAACTGGGACAGGAACGGGAGCCGCTCGAACACCAGCGCGTAGGCGGCGAGGCTCGGGGCGGCGGGGAGGGTCGGGACCGCGCTCGTGGCCTCGCTCTGGGTCGAGAGGCTCAGGACGATCTGCCAGGCGAACGGGAACAGCATTGTCACGGCGCCGACCGCGAGGACCAGGTGGGTCGGCCAGGCACGGCCTGCGCGGTCAGACATCGTGGACCCACTTCCGCTGGAGGAGGAACTGGACGGCGGTGACGCAGGCGGTGATGGCCAGGATCATGATCGCGATCGCGGCGCCGTAGCCCTTCTCGTTGCTCGGGAAGGACGCCTCCCAGAACAGGTAGACCAGGGACTTCGTGTCGCGCATGACCGGGTTCGACGTGCCGACCAGCGCGTACAGCAGGTCGAAGAGCTGGAGGCCGCCGATGACGGTCACGACCGTCACGAAGAACACCGAGCGGCCGACCATCGGGACGGTGATGGAGCGGAACTGGCGGGCGGGGGACGCGCCGTCCAGCGACGCCGCCTCGTACAGCTCGCGGGGGACGTTCTTCAGCGCCGCCGACAGGATGATGATGTTGAAGCCGAGGGACAGCCACAGGCCGAGGACCGCGGTGGCGACCAGCGACCAGCCCGGTGTGGACACCCAGTAGACCCCGTCGACGCCGACCAGGCCGAGCGCCCAGTTGAGGATGCCGTAGTCGCCGTTGTAGATGGTCTTCCACACCTGGGCGACGGCGACGGGCATCGCGACGTACGGGAGGAAGAACAGGGTGCGGTACAGCTTCGCGCCGCGCAGGCCCGGGCGGTTGAGCAACGCGGCCAGCACCAGGGCGATCGGCACGCCGAGCAGCACGATCGCGGTGTACGCCAGGGTGTTGAGCGCGGCGCGGCCCAGTTCCGGGTCGGTGAACAGGCGCTCATAATTCTCGATGCCGACCCAGGTGGAGCCGCCGAAGACGCCCCACTCGGTGAAGCTGAAGTACGCCGTGCGGGCGATCGGCCACAGGTAGAACACCGCGATGCCCAGGACCAGCGGGCCGACGAACAGCAGCGGCCAGGCGCCGTTCGACTGGCGCCTGCGCGGGGCGCCCGGGGCGGGGAGGTGGTGGCCCCCGCCCCGGGCGCGGTCTGCAGCGCGGTCATTCCTTCTCCAGCGCCTTGTTCATCTCGTCGGCCATCGCCTTGGCGACCTCGGCGACGGGCTTGGCGCCGGAGAACGCGTCGGGCAGCAGCTCGGGCTCGAACTTGCCCCAGGCGGAGGAGTTCTTGCTGACCGGGTAGGGCACCGCGTAGTTCTCGGCGCCGTCGAGGAAGACCTTCAGGTCGGCGTCGGGGAGCACGGCGAGGAAGGAGTCCTGGGTGCCCTTGTGGGCGGAGATGACGCCGCTGAGCTTGCTGAAGGTCACGGCGGCCTCGCTGGAGGAGAGGTAGGTCAGGAACGCCTCGGCAGCCGCCTTGTTCTTCGTGTCCGCGCTGATGGCGTTGGCGAGACCGTGGATGATGGTGGCCTGGCGCTTGTCGCGCGGCAGCGGGGCGACCGCGACATCGGCGGCGATCGGGCTGTCGGCGATCAGCTTGGTGTCCCAGGAGCCGGTCCAGAACATGGCGGCGCGGCCGCTGGTGAAACGGTTGAGCGCGGGGGTGTCGGCGTCCTGCTCGAGCGACGGCATGGCGTCGGCGGCGATGAGGTCGGCCCAGACCTGGAGGCCGCGCACGGCCTCCGGGGTGTCGAACCCGGACTTCTTGCCGTCGGGCGAGATGATGTGCCCGCCCGCGGCGGCGATCGTGTCGTAGTAGGTCTGCTGGCCTCCGTCGACGAGGGTCGCGGTGACGCCGAAGACGTCCTTGGACTTCAGCTTCGCGCGGATGTCCTTGGCCGCCTGGGTGAACTGGTCGACCGTCCACTCCGGAGTCGGCTCGGACACGCCCGCCTCGGCGAACAGCTTCTTGTTGTAGAACACCGCGATGGTGTCGTAGTCCTTGGGGACGCCGTAGCGGACGCCGTCGTAGGTGTAGAGGGTGTCGAGCGCCTGCGGGTAGTTCGCCGGGTCGATCTTCCCGGCGTCGACCAGGCCGGTGATCGGGGCGAGCTTGCCGTTGGCCGCGTAGAGCTGGAAGTTCGGCCCGTTCATCCAGAGCACGTCGGGCATCGTCCCGGAGCTTGCCTGGGTCTGGAGCTTCGTCCAGTAGCTCTTGTACGGCGTGACCTGGACGTTGACCTTGACGTTCGGGTAGGTCTTGTTGAAGTCGGCGACGACCTGCTTGGTGGCCTCGGCGACGTTCTCGCCCCAGACCCCGTAGGAGATCTCCGCCTTGAGGTCGGCGGGGTTGGCGGGCTGCTCGGCCGCGCCGCCCGCGTCCACGCCGCCGCAGCCTGCGAGGGCGAGCGAGGCGGCGACGAGGGCGGAGAGCACGGCGAGGTGCTTCTTCATCTGGGCTCCTAGTGGTCGAGCAGGGGGCGGGCGGGTTGGTGCGCGGCGAAGTAGCCGGCCACCTCGGGGGCGACCGGGGGCACGTGCTGCGGCGTCGAGCCGGTGCGCAGGGAGCGGGTGGCGGCGACCCCGGCGGCGATGGCCTCGCGGGCGGAGACCGGGTCGGTGTCGGTCGGGTCGCCGTCGCGGACGAACCGGAGGAACTCGGCCATCGTCAGGGCGTCGGCGTCCCCGTGGCCGTCCTCGTCGCCGACGATCGGGTAGGTGGCGTCGCCGTCGGCCTGGTAGCCGGTGCGCTTGTTCCAGACGCGGACCACGCCGCCCGCGCCGTCGCCGAAGTTCTCGACGCGGCCCTCGGTGCCGATGACGGTGTAGTTGCGCCAGTAGTCCGGGGTGTAGTGGCACTGCTGGTAGCTCGCCATGACGCCGTTGTCGAGCCGCATGAGGACCATCGACAGGTCCTCGACGTCGATGGACTCGTTGAGGTCGGTCTGGGCGAGCGGGGGCCAGTTGTCGAGGGAGAACCAGTCGCGCATGGTGCGGTCGCTGTTGTCGCGGCGGGAGTCGACGCGGCCGTAGACGGTCAGGTCGCCCATGGCGACGACCTCGCGGGTGACGCCGCCCGCGAGCCAGTGGATGACGTCGATGTCGTGGGCGCCCTTCTGCAGCAGCAGGGACGTCGTCTTGGCGCGCTCGGCGTGCCAGTCCTTGAAGTAGAAGTCGCCGCCGTGGCCGACGAAGTGCCTGCACCAGATCGCGGTGACCTCGCCGATGTCGCCGCGGGCGATGATCTCGCGCATCAGCCGCACGACGTGCATGTGGCGCATGTTGTGGCCGACGTAGAGCTTGGCGCCGGAGGCGTGCGCGGCGGCGAGCACGCGGTCGGCGTCCTCGATCGTCGTGGCCAGCGGCTTCTCCAGGTAGACCGCGACGCCCGCGGCCAGCAGCTCCTCGCTCACCGCGGCGTGGGTGTGGTCGGGGCTGGTGACGATCGCGGCGTCGAGGTCGGGGTGGGCGCGCAGCAGCGCCGGGACGTCGGGGTGCACCGGGAGGTCCCCGAACCAGCGGGCGGCGCGCTCGGCGGCCCGGGGGTCGGGGTCGACCGCGGCGACCAGCGCCGCCCCGGCGGCCACCGCGTGCGCGGCGATGGGCGCTCGTGCGCCGACCCCGACGACGGCGATGGTCAGGTCCTTCGTCACACGCTCTCCCGGCAGTAGTGCAAGTTGGTTTTCTTACTGCTGGGTGCGAAGAGTTGTCGATGGAGGTGGCCAAATCAACACTTTTGCGCGCGCGTTAGCGAAACGTGACCTAAGTGGTGATGCCGGTTTTCACAACGCGGCGGGCAGGTGCTCCCGCGGGGAGTCCGGGTGCAGGGTGATCAGCGGGGTGCTGACGTCGGCACTGCGCAGCAGCGTCCCGCCGACGGTGTCGAAGGTCCGCAGGACGCCGCCGAGCGGGACGTCCAGCTCGCCGAGCGCGTGGCCGACGATGGGGTACTCGAACGGCAGGTCGAGCTGGGCGGCGACCTTCGGCCGCAGCATGGGGACCAGCAGGTCGGCGTACCGGCCGAGCCGCCCGCCCAGGACGACCAGGTCGGGGTCGACGGCGGCGAGCAGGCCGCCCACCGCGAGCGCCATCCGGTCGGTGAGGTCCTCGGCGACCCGCAGCCCCTCCGGCCCGCCCGCGGCCAGCGCCGCGTCGGCCGCCTCGACGTGCTCCCAGGGCCGCTCGTCGCCGCGGGCCGGTCCGGCGAGGACGCGCAGCGCCAGCAGCTCCCCGCCTGCCGGTGCCTGCCGACGTGCACCCGGCCGCCCAGGACGAGCCGGGCCGACACGTGGAACCAGGTCAGCAGGTAGAGGCTGGTGTCGGCGAAGCGCGCCGCGCCGAGCGTCGCCTCGGCCGCGGCGGCGAGGACGAGGTCGTTCTCCACGGCGACCGGGCAGCCGAACAGCTCGCTGAGCCTGCTCGCGATGTCGACCCCCTGCCACTCCCGGATCGCGGGCGACCGCGACAGCCGCCCGTCGTCGCCGACGATGCCGGGCACCGCCAGCGTCACGCCGGCGAGCGTGCTCAACGGCAGCCGCGCCGCCTCGAACGCCCGCGCGACCCGCTCCCGCAGCGGCGGCAGGTCCGCCGACCCGGTGCGCGGGCTCGGGGTCCGCCGATGTCGGTGTGGACGACGTCGCCCGCCAGGTTCGCGATCGCCAGCCGCTGCCGCACGTCGGACAGGTCGAGCCCCACGACGTGGTGCCGCTCCGCCCGGAAGCGGTACCGCCGCGCGGGCCTGCCCCCACCGGACCCGGGCGGCGCGGGCGCGAGGTCCCCGTCGACGAGCCCGTCGGCCTCGAGGTCCCCGATCAGCGCCTCGACGGTCGGCCGCGACAACCCGGTGCGCCCCGCCAGTTCGCGGATGGTCGCCACCCGCGCCTCGCGCAGGCTCTCCAGGCACCGCCCCCTCGGCGTCGTCGCCTTCAGCATCTGCCGTCCCCCGGTTGGTCCACCCGGCCAGCTTATGACCAGGGTCCGTCAGCGCGGGTGGACCCGCTCGGCGGTGCCGGGGAACGGGATGGGGCAGCGCGGGGCGCCGGAGCAGGTGATCAGGTCGTCGCAGCCCGCGGTGAGGGTGGCTCGGAGGGTGTCGCGGACGAGGAGCAGGTCGGCGATCCGGGCTTCGACGTCGGCGAGTTTGGCGGTGGCGCGGGAGTGGAGGCCGGGGCGCGGGCCGAGGGCGAGCAGGTCGGCGATCTCGTCGAGGGTGAAGCCGAGGCGTTGGGCGGCTTTGATCGCGCGCAGGCGGGCGACCGCCTCGGGTGGGTAGAGGCGGTGGCCGCCGAGGGTGCGGTCGGGTTCGGCGAGGAGGCCGCGGCGTTCGTAGTAGCGCAGGGTTTGCGGGTTGACGCCCGCGGCCTCCGCCAGTTGGCCGCTGCGCAGGGCGGTCATCGGACCGCGCGGGTCTGGAGGGCGTCGAGGACGTCGGTGCGGGCGTCGGGGACGGTGACGTCGAGGCGCACCTCCCCGCGGTCATCGTCAGGGTGAAGGTGAAGAAGGAGCAGCAGCGGGTCTCGCGGGCCACCAGTTCCGCGCACCGGGCGGCGACGTCCGGCGCGGGGTCCAGGGCCAGGCGCAGCCGCGCGGGTCCGCTCCGCTCGACGGCCCGCACGGAGGTGGCGAACAGGGCGTCGAACTCGGCGACCCGCAGCGGCTGTTCCGCCGTCGGCAGCGTGCACGCGTCGGGTGCCCAACCAGGTTCCATGGGTCGACGATAAGTCCGTACCCGGGTACCGGGTGCAAGTCCTTACATGTCCCAGCCGTCGCTCATGGCGAACGCGTCGACGTAGACGTCCTTGCGGGCGACCTTGTCGCCGGTGAAGCGGAGGATGTCCATCGCCTCGAACGCCGCGCGGTGGCCCTCTTTGCCGGTGTGGCGGCCGATGGGGAACGGCGCGGCCAGGGTCGCGGTGATGGTGTACTCGACGACGGCGAGGTCCCCGCGGACGGTGATGCGGGAGGTCTCGGCGTGGTAGTCGGGCATCACCTGGAAGAACGCCGTGTACTGGTCGCGGAGCGCGTCGGCGCCGGTCACCTCGCCGACGCCGTCGAGGTGCAGGTGGAAGACCATGTCGTCGGTCTGCATGGCCAGCAGGAGGTCGAGGTCGTGGGCGTTCCAGCCCGCGCAGTAGCGGTCGACGACCGCCTCCATGGTCCGCTGGTCGACGCCTGCTGCCGTCATCGTCCGCTCCCTTGCCTCGTGGGGTGGGTGCTCAAGATCAGCATGATCGCACGGTTCGGGCAGTCCCCGGAGGGCTCGTCAGCGCCATGTCAGCGCATCGGCAGACTGGGCGCGTGAGCGCGACGGTGTGGGTGGTGGCGGGGGCGCCCGGTGCGGGCAAGAGCACGGTGGCCGAGGCGTTGCTCGCCGTCCTCGACCCGGTGCCCGCCCTGCTGGACAAGGACACCGTGTACGGGGACTTCGTCGCGGCGACGCTCGCGGCGGCGGGGCGGGACCCCGGCGAACGGGAAGGGCCCTGGTACGACGAGCACGTCAAGGTGCACGAGTACGCGGGGCTCACCGCGGTCGCCCGGGAGGTCAGCGGGCACGGGTGCCCGGTGCTGCTGTGCGCGCCGTTCACCGGGCAGATCCGGGACCCCGCGCGGTGGGCGGCGTGGGTGGACGCACTGGGCGGGGACGTCCGGTTGGTGTGGGTCCGCTCGGACGCGGCGACCCTCCACGAGCGGCTGATAAACCGGCAGTCCCCTAGGGATACGGCCAAGCTCGCCGATTTCGCGGCATTCGTGGCCCGGATGCGGCCTGACGAACCGCCGCCGGTGCCACATACTGAGATCGACAACCGGGCCGGGGCGCCGCCGGTGCGCGAGCAGGTTCGCGCAGCGGTCGTCCAGGGTGAAACACCGCAGCCAGGACAGCGCGGTCGCGGCCCTGCTCAGCGCGCGTGACGGCTACCGGACCCCGCCCGGTGCGCGAAGGAATTCTGTGAAAACAGGTACACCCACCCCTACTTAGATACGGACCCCTACGGCTTGTCGGCCGATCAGCCGTCGACTCATCCTTTCCGCCACGATCCATTTCCGGTTTGGGGCGAGAAGGGCCGATGTCACGTGATCTGGTGCCCACCGCGCTGGTGGGGCGAGAGGACGAGCTGAGCAGGCTGCGGCTCGCGATCCGGCGGATGCCCGCCTTGGTGCAGGTCGAGGGCGAGGCGGGGGTCGGCAAGAGCAGGCTGGTGCGCGAGCTGGTCGAGTCGACCTGGCCGCACGGCCCGGCGGTGCTGGTCGGGTACTGCCAGCACCTGCGGGAGCCGTTCATCCTCGGCGCGGTGCTGGAGGCGCTGCGCCGGGCGCGCGGGCGGCTGGCGCGGTGCGGGGAGCTGAACCCGGTGACGTCGGTCCTGCGCACCGCCGTCCCGGAGCTGGCCGACCTGCTGCCGCCGGTGCCGCCGGAGATCGGGGAGCCGGTGTTCAACCGGCACCTGCTGTTCCGCGCCATCCGGGAGGTGCTGGTCGCGGTCGGGCCGACCCTGCTGGTCATCGAGGACCTGCACTGGGCCGACGACGGCACGCTGCAGTTCCTGCGGTTCCTGATGGCCGACCCGCCGCCGGAGCTGGCGGTGCTGGTGACCTACCGGCGCGAGGACGTGCCCTGGGGGATGCCGCTGGGCGCGGCGTACCGGCCGGGCGCGGGCGTCACCGCGGAGATCCTGGCGCTGGAGCCGCTCGACACCGCGCGGGTGCGGGACCTCGCGTCGGCCGTGCTGGGCGTGGACGCGGTGAGCGCGGAGTTCGCCCGGGTGCTGCACGAGCACACCGCGGGGCTGCCGTTCGTCCTGGAGGAGGTGCTGCGCTCGGGCCTGGCCGCGCTCGACGGGTCGGATGTGCGGTGGGCGTCCGGGCCGGTGGAGGTGCCGGTGCTGCTGCGCGAGTCCGTCGCGGAGCGGCTGGCGGCGCTGTCCCCCGACGCGGGCAGGCTGGTGCGGGCCGCCGCGGCGTTCGCGATCCCGGCGGCGGTCGAGGTGCTCGGCGCGGTCGCCGAGCTCGGCGGGGACCGGCTGCGGCCCGCGGCCGACGAGGTGCTGGCGTGCGCGCTCCTGCACGACCTGGGCGACGGGACCTGCGCGTTCCGGCACGTCCTCGCCCGGCAGGCCGTCTACGGGACGATGAGTTCGATCGAGCGCAAGGACCTGCACCGGCGCGCGGCGCGGCTGTTGGCGACGATGGAGCCGCGACCGCTGGTGCAGCTCGCCGAGCACAGCAGGCTCGCCTGCCACCGCGGCGACTGGTTGGCCTACGGCGAGGCCGCCGCCGACCAGGCGCTCGCGGTGTCCGACGCGATGACGGCGTCGCCCCTGCTGCGCCAGCTCCTCGCCGAGCCCGGGCTGTCCGGTGCGGAGGTCGACCGGCTGGCCGTGAAGCTGGGCGAGGCGGCCCTGCTCGGCCTGGACGTGCCCAGCTCGGCGGCGGTGCTCAAGCGGCTGCTGGTCGACGGGAGGCTGTCCGCGGGGGCGCGCGGGCAGGTGCGGATGCAGTTGGGCCTGCTGCTGTCCCGGTACGCCAACGCCGTGGTCGAGGGCCGGGCCCAGCTCGAGGTGGCCGTCGACGAACTGGGCGGGCGGCCCGACCTGGCGGCCAAGTGCATGAGCGCGCTCGCCCAGCCGTTCATCGGCGACATCCCGCTGTCGTCGCTCGCGCCCTGGCTGCGCAAGGCGGAGGCGGCGATCGACCAGTGCGAGGACCAGGAGCAGCGCATCTCGCTGATCGCCAACGTCGTGGGGTCGCAGGTCGCCGTCGGCGACCGGCACGCCGACGACCGGCTGACCGGGCTCCCGGCCGTCCCCCGCACCGTCGGGGAGCAGCGCCAGATCGCCCGCGCGCACTGCAACCTGGGCGACTCGCTCACGATGACCGGGCGGCTCGCCGCCGCGGGCGAGCACCTGCGGGTCGGGGTGAAGGCGGCCGAGGAGTGCGGGGCGCTGTACGTGCTGAGCGCCGCGCGCAGCACCCGCATCCGGCTGGACTGGTTCACCGGGGCGTGGGACGGGCTCGTCGAGCGGGCCAGGTCGCTGCTGGTGGAGTACCGCGAGCTGACCGCGGTGGCGTCGGAGCTGAACCTGGTGCTCGGCCAGCTCGCCCTGGTGCGCGGCGAGTGGGAGGCGGCGCGCACGCACCTGGTCGAGACCGGGGTGCGGACGCCGAGGAGGCGATCACGCACATCGCGCTCGGCGGCAGCGCGGGCCTGATCCGGCTGGCGCTGCGCGACGACGACGTCGTCCTCGCCGTCGTCGAGGCCGAGGCGGGGATGGCGCTGCTGCGGCGCAAGGAGGTGTGGGCGTGGGCCGGTGAGCTGGCCCCCGCCGCGGTCGACGCCTACCTCGCGGCGGGGCGCGTGCTGGACGCCGAGGACCTGGTGCGGTCGGTGGCCGAGGGCATCAGGGGCGTCGTCGCGCCGCTGGCCGCGGCCGCCCTGCACACCTGCCGCGGCGCGCTCGCCGAGCACGCGGGCCGCTCCGGCGCCGAGCACCACACCGCGGCGGCGCGCGCGTACGAGGAGATGGGCGCGCCGTACTTGGCTGCGCTGGCGTGGGAGCGGGCCGACGCGCACCTGGTCGGCGACGCCGCCGTCGACGCCCACTCCCGTTGCGCCGAGCGGTACCGGGCCCTGGGCGCGACCCACGACGCCGCCCGGTGCAGGCACCTCCTCCGGTCCCTGGGCATCGCCACGCCGTCCCGGCAGGGCAGGCGCGGCTACGGCAACAGCCTCTCCCCGCGCGAGCACGAGGTGGCGCGGCTGCTGGCCGCAGGCCACACCAACAACGAGATCGCCGAGACGCTCTTCCTGTCCCCCGCACGGTCGAGCAGCACGCGTCCCGGGTGCTGCGGAAGCTGGGCATCACCTCCCGCCGCGAGATCCGGGCGGCGGACCTGCAGTAGCCACTCCCTGTGCCCCGGTGCAGTCCCGCACCGGTTTTTCGCGAACCCTGCTAACACGCGAAGAAAGCGGTCCCATGAAACTGTTCAAGTCCCTTGTCGCGGTGGGCGTCGCCGCGGCGTCCTGGCGCTGGCACCGCACGCGGCGTCGGCCAAGCCCGCGCCGCCGACCGGCGAGCCCGGCGCGAGCATCCAGATCATCGACGGCGGCTACTACAACCAGAGCGCGCCGTGGGCGGCCCGGCTGTTCGTCAACGGCACCGAGAACTGCAGCGCGACGATCATCGCGCCGCGGTACATCCTCACCGCGCGGCACTGCGTCGGAGGGTCGCTGTCGTTCCGGATCGGCAGCACCGACCAGTACTCCGGCGGCTACGTCGCCTACGGCGCGCGGACCACGGTGCACCCCAACGCCGACCTCGCGATCGTCCTGCTCGACCGGTCCGTCCAGACCAGCTACTCGCCGCTGGGCACCACGTCGGACGTGTGGGTCGGCCAGACCACCACGATCTTCGGCTGGGGCGCGACCTACCGGTGCAGCCCGGAGCTGCAGTGCCAGTCGCGCTACCTGAAGTACGCGAACGTCCGCGTCTCCACCGTCAACGGCACCGACTACCACGGCGGCGTCGGCATCGGCGCGTACTACGGCGACGGCATCGCGGCGGGCGGTGACTCCGGCGGCCCGATGTTCGGCAACGGCCGCCAGGTCGGCGTCGCCTCCACCAGCAACCGGCGCGACTACAACACCTACACCAACATCACGCGGTACCGCGCCTGGATCCAGTCCATCGCGGGCGTCTGATCGACGGGGTGGCGGGCCGCGCGCCCGCCACCCCCAGCCGCGTTATGGCGGCATGAATCCAGGACATACCTGTTCTCCCCTCCGGCGTGGGGTACTAAGGGTGGTGCCGCCGAAGGAGGAACCCGATGTCCGCGCACGACGACCCCGTCCGGTCCTTCGCCGGGGCGTTCGACGCCGCCATCGCCGCGCGCGGTCTCACCCTCGACGGGATCCGCCGCGCCCTGGCCGCGCGCGGCGCGGCCGTCAGCATCGCGACCCTGAGCTACTGGCGCCGCGGGCTGCGCCAACCGGAATCCGAGCGGTCGATGGAGGCGGTCGCGGTCCTCGAGCGACTCCTCGACCTGCCTGCGGGCGCGCTGGTGAACCGCGTCGGCCCGCCGCGTCCGCGCGGGCGGTGGGCCGCCCAGACCGACCCGATGCCGATGCCGATCGGCGACCTCATCGCGCGGCTGACCACGCCCGGTGACGGGCGGCGGGCGCTGGTGTCGATCCACGACGTGTACACCGTGACGGACCTGGGCACCGAGCGCGGCATCCGCTCGCGCATCGTGATCCGGGGCCTGGGCGGCCGGGTCACCCGGTACGTCGTGGGCTACCAGTCCGACGTCCCCGGGGTCGTGCCCGTCCTGACCGATGTGGACTACGCGAGCGCGGGTCGCGTCCTGACCGACCCGGCCGCCGGGTTCACGGCCGCCGAGCTGGTCCTCGACCGCCCGATCCGCGGCGGCGAGTACGCGGTGCTGGAGTACGAGTTCGGCTGCGGGCCGACGCCGCCGATCCCCCGGTACTTCCGGATCCTGCGCCGCCCGGTCAGCGAGTACACGCAGCTCATCCGGTTCGAGGGCCGCCCGCCCACGACCTGCACGAGCTACTGGCAGGCCAACCCCGCGACGCCCGTCCGCATGGGCAAACCGGTCCGCATGGGACGCTCCCGCGACGTGTGCTTCGTCGTCCGCGACGGGCGGTCGGGCATCATCGGCGCGGATTGGCGCTGGTGACCCGCCCGGCGCGGAGCTGGTCGAAGTGCGGGCTGTGGTCCCGGACGAACGACCAGTAGGCGTCCCGGGCGAACTGGACGAGCGACGGCAGCCGCCACGCGAGCGCGCCCTCCCGCGGGCAGAGCATGATGTGCCGCTGCCACATCGGCGCACCGGCGAGCGGCCGCACGACCACGCCCTCGTCGGCGTAGTACACCGGCTGGCACACCGCCACGGCCCGGCCCGCCGCGATGAGCGTGCGGGCGGTGTCGCCGTTGGGCGTGGTGTACGGGACGTCGGGGGTGAACCCGTGGTCCGCGCACGCCGCGTGGAAGCTGTCCGGCCAGCCCGCGCCGTTCGGGGGCTGAGCACCCAGCTGTGGTCGGCGAGGTCGCCCAGCGCGATCTCGTCGAGGGTGGCCAGCGGGTCGCCGCTGGGGATCGCGACGTACAGCGGCTCCTCCTCGATCACCTCGCACAGCAGCGACTCGGGCGCGGGCGTCCCGAAACCGGGGAAGTCCACCGTCGTCACCAGGTCCAGCCCACCCGCGCTGACGAGGTCGCGCAGCACCGCGGGCGAGTGGTCCATGGTGAGCCGGACGTCGACGTCGGGCAGCGCCTCACCCATCCGCTCGGCCAGGCCCAACAGCACCGACCCGGCCGACCCGCCGACGGTGATCACCGGCTTGAGCCGCGCCGCGTACCGCCCGGCGCCCTCGCGCAGTTCCGCCACGGCGGCGAGGATGGCCCGCGCGCGCTGGAGCACGTACTCGCCGATCGGCGTCAGCTCGACACCCGCCGTGGTGCGGGTGAACAGCGGCGCCCCGACCTCCTCCTCGATCCGGCGGAGCCGGACCGACAGGGCGGGCTGGGAGAGCCCCAGCGCGGCTGCCGCCTTCGTCAGGCTGCCGGACTCGGCGATCTCGGCGACCGTCCGAAGGTGGCGGACCTCCCATTCCATCGGGGAAGCGTAGACCGGGTACCTCAGCCACCGCTGGACAGCGGTCTGCGGACGAACACGGCGCTGAACGCGCCCCGCTTGTGGACGCCTGCCTCGTCGACGCAGTGGACGTGCGCCTCGGGGGTGGTGGCGTTGGTGCCGAGCGGCGCGCAGCGCATGCCGGACTCGGTGGCGGTGGCGAAGACGGCGAAGAGGGGAAGGTCACGCCGCTGACGGCGCTGGGGGCGATGATGCGGTAGGTGCTCGTGCCTATGGGGATCACCGTCGGAGCGCGGTTGAAGGTGTCGTGGTGGCTGGTGATCGATGCGCCGTCGGTGTGGACCATGGTGGTGGGGGACGCGGGGCCGGTGCCCTGGGTGTAGGTCAGGTGCCAGAGGGAGTCGACGGGTCGGCCCGCGCGGGTGCAGCGGACGCGGAGGCTCATGCCGGGGGTCATCGCGTGGACGCCGCACCGGGTCTGCTCGGTGGACAGGACGGTGAGCTGGGGGTGGCCGGTGGCGTCGTACGCCGGGTCGTCGACCGTCACGGTGTACTCGCCGACGGCGGGGTGGGTCACCCGGACGTCGGCGCCGGTCGACGCCCGCTCGACGCCGGGGCCGACCGCCGCGCTGGGGCCGTCGTCGGGGCGGGGTTCGGCGACCCACAGGAAGAAGTGGGTGCGGGGTGACGAGCAGCGGACGTCGAGGGTGAGGTCGGGGCCCGACGGGGCGGTGCCCGCGAGGACGCAGCTGACGTTCGCGTCGCCGACCGGCTGGACGTGCGGCAGGGCGGTGGTGGCGAGACCGGGGACGCGGATCAGGTAGCGGTGCGGGTCGGGGCGGCGGACGGTCGCGTCGGGCGCCCACTGGATCTGGTCGTAGGTGAGGCCCGCCAGGTAGCTCGTCCAGCCCCATTCCGCGCGGATCGGCCAGGTGGCGGCCGGGTCGACGGGGAGCTGGGAGGTCACGCGGTAGTAGCCCCACTTGGGGCTGGGCGGGTGCGGACCCGGGTCGAGCGGCGCGAGGTCGCGCGGCACGGCGAGCCCGGCGGCGCGGGCGGTCGTGATGCGGAAGTGCCGTTCGGCGGGGTTGCCGTCCTGGTCGAAGCAGTTGGCGTAGACCCACACGCTGCCCGAGTTGTCCGGGGAGCTCCACTGCTCGGTGGTGCAGTGGCCGGGCCGGGGGTCGTCGATGGCGACCATCGCGGTGTCGGTGATGGCGCCGACGCCTTTGATCCCGACGCGGTAGCGGCCCCCGCCCAGCCACACCGCTTTCATCGCGCCGCCCGCGGTGTTGCGGGACCGGGCCGCGTCGACCTGGAAGCCGGGCCCGGTGGTGGCGACCACCGCGCCCGCGGTGGGCAGGAGCGGCGCGCCGTCCGCGTAGGACAGCGTCCAGGTCGCGTCCGCGGTGGCGCAGCGGACCGCGATGCGGACGTCGAGGGCGGTGCGCTCGGTGACACCGGCCTGGCACCGGTCCGGGCCGTGCGGGGTGATCTGCAGGTCGCCCGCGGCGGAGGGGACGCCGAGGACGACCTCGTACGTGCCCGGACCCGTCGAGCGGGAGGTGATCGGGCCGATCCGCAGGCCGGTGCGGGTGTCGAGGGCGGCGGCGCCGGGCCGGACGCCGGTGTGGTGGACCGCGAAGGCGTTGTCGGTCAGGGCTCCCGTGGTCTTGTGGTGGCAGTGCACCTCGATGGCGACGTCGCGGCCGGTCGGCGCGGAGCGCGCGACCGCGCAGGTGGTGCCGGTGGCGCCGAGGTCGAGGGAGCCGACGTGGGTGACGCCCGGGCGGCCCGCGAGGTGCGGCAGGGTGATCCGGTACTCGCCGGTCGACGGGTGCTCGACGGTGGGCTCGCGCGTGCTGGTCGCCTTGTCGGGGTGCTGCCGCCAGCTCCCGCTCGCGTCGCGCGGGGTGCCCGCCGCGTCGACGCGGGCGAAGCCCCACCGCACGCGCGGGCCGAGCACGGTGAGGGTGCGGTCGCCCCGGCCGGACAGGGCGGAGTCCAGCGCGCCCGCGTAGTCGACGCGGCCCTGGCTGTCGGTGGTGAAGGCGAACGCCGGTCCCCCGTTGAGCCGCACGCTGTGGGTGCCGGGGACCAGCCGGAAGGCGGCCGGGTCGGCGCTGGGGCGCCACGCGCCCGCGCCGTCGACGACGACGTGGTTCTGCTCGGCGGCGGACGCGTCGACGGTGGTCTCCACGCCGGTGACGACCAAGCCCGTGGTGCCGCGCCCGTCGAGGACGCCGTCGAGGGCGGTCGCGTAGTCGGTGAAGCCGTCCTCGTCGACGGTGAAGCGGGTCTGCACGGTGTCCTGGGTCATGAGGTCGTGCGGGCCGGGGACGAGCCGGTAGGCGCGCGGGGTCGCGGTGCTCTGCCACGGCTCGTCCGTGCCGACCAGCCGGAACCCGGCGTAGGACGTCGACCTCACGTCAAGGGTTGCGGTGCGGCCGTGGACGGCGAGGGCGGGGGTGCCGAGCCCGGTGAGGTACGACGCGGGGGTGGCGGGCTGGGCGAACCGGCCCGCCGCGTCGACGGTGAAGGTGATCACGGGTCCGCCGAGGAGGCGGAGTTCGTGCGCTCCTGGCAGGAGCCGCAACGGATGCGGGGTCGCCGTGCTGCGCCAGCCGCCCGTCCCCGGGACGTACGACTTGGCGTAGCTGGTGCCGGACGCGGACGTCGTGACCGGCAGGCCGCTGGTGGACAGGGTGCGCGTGCCCCGACCCGCCAGGTACGCCGACGCCGCCGCGGGGTAGTCCACGGTCCCGTCGGACGCCACGGTGAACCGGACGGATCCCCCGCTCCAGAAGAGCAGTTCGTAGGTGCCCGCGGCCGGCGTGAACCCGTGCCGCGCGCGGGCGTCCTGCCACTTCTCGACCACGCCGGGGATGCGGAAGAACTCGTAGGACGTGCCGGACACGTCCACGACCGTGTCGCCGGGCTGGGGCGGGTCGGGCCTACCCGTGTCCGTCGGCACGGAGGTGGTCTGCTCGCCCGAAGGCGGCACGGGAGGAGGGACCGGGGTGGGCGGGCTCGAGGTGGGCGGGCTCGAGGTGGGCGGCGCCGCGAGGCCGACCGTCCCGGTGGCGTCCTGCGGCCCGGTGGGCGGTGCGGGCGGGCTCGGCGTGGTGCCGGTCGTGGTCGTGGTGGGCGGGGCCGGGTCGATCACGGCGACGGGGGACTCGGCTGCGCGGCCGCCCCGGTCCGGCGGCTCCGGGCCGGCCGCGGTGACCAGCACGGCGACGGCGGCGATGGCCGCGACCGCGCGGGCCAGGGCGGCCGGGTGCTGCTGGACGTACTGCACGACCGGCTGCACCTCGGGCCGCTGGGCGACCCTGCCCGCCGCCGCCTTGGCGCGGGTGACCGCGGAGGTCACCAGCCGGGTGAGCGCGGGCTGGGCGACCGCGCTCGCCAGGGCCGGGCTGGCCAGCGGCGCGGACGGCGCGCCCGCCTGGGTCAGGGCGAGGGCGTCCTCGCCGACCGGGCGGACGCGCTCGCGCCGGGGCTCGGTGTCGGTGCGCCAGAGCACGCCCATTGCCGCGACGCCGGGCAACGGGACGCGCACCAGCGCCTCGCGCCAGCGCCTGCAGTAGGCGTGGGCCTCGTCGGGGATGTCGCCGTCGCCGTCGAGCGCGGACAGCAGCGCGGTGGCGGCGAGGAAGCGGTCGCGGGCGGTGTCGGGCAGCTCGCCCTCGACGTCGGCGTACAGGTCGACCGCCTCGAGGACGACGTCGAGGAGCGCGTCCCGCTCGGCGGTCAGGTGGTGGCGGGCGGTGTCGAGCAGGGCGTCGGCGAGCCACACCCGGCGCAGGGCGGAGGGTTCCTCGGCCAGCAGCGCCCGGTAGCCCGCGACGGCTTCGGTGGTGGCGTCCTCGGCTTCGGCGAGCCTGCCCGCGGCGGCGCGCAGGTAGCCGAGGTCGGCGAGCGCGGCGGGCAGGTCGGCGCCCGGTTCGCGGCGGGACCGGTGCAGGGCGACCACGCGTTCGGCGGCGGCGAGGTCGACGTCGCCGGACTCGGCGCGGTGCAGGGTCAGGTTGAGCAGGGCGGCGGCGAGCGCGGGGCGGTGCGCGTCGCCGAGGGGCTCGTGGTCCTCGACGGCGCGGCGGAGTTCCCGGCCCGCCTCGCCTGCCCGGCCCGCGGCGGCGAGGCGCAGGCCCAGGTTCATCCGGGCTGCCGCGAGCGCGGGTGCGTGCGCCTCGGGCGCCAGCTCTACGAGTCCGGTGTAGACGGTGACGGCCTCGGTGGCGGCGTCGACGGGGTCGGGGGCGTCGTGCGGGAGAGGACGACGAGCGCCGCGGCCAGGCCGGGCAGGTAGGCGTCGGGGTGGTCGGCGGCCAGGTCGCGCAGCAGCCGCACGGCCTCGGTGGCCGGGGCGGTGGCGCGGGCGGGGAAGCCCGCGCCGTCGAGCACCTGGGCGAGGCCGATCAGCGCGGCGGCGAGCCGGGGCGGTGCTGCCCGCCCGCGGCCAGCAGCAGGTCGACGGCTTCCGCGGCGGCGTCGACCGCCTCGTCGGGGTGGCCCGCGTCGGTGAGGCGCAGCGCCAGGTTGTGCTGGGCGAACCCGCGCACGGCCGGTGGTGCGGCGCTGCGCAGGTCGGCCGCGGTGCGGGCGGCGGTGAGCGCCTCCGCGGGGCGGTCGTGCTCGGCGAGGCGGTGGCAGAGGGCGGTGTGCGCGGACGCGCGGTCGTCGGGGTCGGTGACCAGGGCGACGGCGCGTTCGGCGGCGTCGAGCGCGGCGGGGAGGTCGCCCGCTTCGGCGAGCCGGGCGCTCAGCCCGGCCAGGTGGCGCGGGTCGTCGGCGGCGCGGCGCCGGGCGACCGCGACCGCGATGGCCAGCCGCGACGTCGTCGGGCCGGTGAGGTCGGCGGCCAACTCGGCGACGGTGGCCGAGGGGGCCAGGGCGACCTGCTCGACGATGAGGTCGCGGAACCGGACGGGGTCGATCCGGGCCAGCGGCGGCAGGTACGCCGGGCAGGCGCGGACCAGCGACGTGATCGACCCGAGCAGGCGGCGCAGGCCGACCGCGTGCCGGTGGCGGGCGCCCGGGGTGGTGAGCGCGCGGGTCAGCACGCGCGTGGCGTGCTCGGCCACCGCGGGGTCGTCGGTGGCGCAGACGGCGTGGACGTGCTCGTCCCACTCGGCGTCGGTCGGTTGGGCCTCTGCGGTGGCTAGCAGGTGCGTGTCGGCGAGGCGGTCGGGCGTGGGCGCGCGCCAGAGCGTCGCGCCGTCGCCGGGGTAGGCCGAGGCGAGCGCGGACGCGGCGGAGCGCAGCTTTCCGGCGTCCAGCGCGCGCAGCGCGGGCACGGCGGCCAGGACGCCCGCGCCCGGTGACGGTGTCGGCGTGGCGCAGCACGGCCGCGGACAGGGCCAGGTCGCGCCACCCGCCGTCGGCGAGGCCTGCGCGGCGGGCGGCGGCGTGGAACGCGGCGCGCTCGTGCCGCAGGACGCCCGCCATCGGGTCTTGGGCGTCGTCGTCGCCCAGCGCGCGGAGCAGCGCGGACGCGTACAGGTCGAGGGTGGTGGCGAACCGGTCGGGCGGGTCGGACAGGTCCGGCGGTCGACCGAGCCGCTCGGCGAACCCGCGCACCGCCCGCGCCCACAGCGCGCCCGACGCGAGGGGTTCGAGCGCCACCGGGTCGGGGTCGGCCCAGCGGCGGGGTCCGCCGTCGACCACCTCGCGCCACCAGTGCGGCGTGCCGCGCGCGAGGACGAGCACCCGGACGCGGGGGCCCGCCGCGTCCAGCAGGTCGTGCACGAGCCGCTGCTGGTCCTCGGCGTAGTCGACCACCAGCAGCGCGCCGGACAGCCGGAACCGGCTCAGCGCCGCGACCGCGCCCGCTGACCCGTTCCGCCGCGCTTCACGAACCCGGCCAGCCAGCCGCGTCCGAGCGCGGCGCACAGCGCGGCGGCCAGGTGGGTCTTGCCCTGCCCGCCCGCGCCGGTGACCAGCCGCGCGGTCGGCGCGTCCGGGTCGCGGCACCAGGCGAGCAGGTCCGCCAGCTCCGCGCGGGGCACGGCGGGCAGCACCCCGGCCCTGGGGTCCAGCCACGCCGACGGGCGGTCCGGCAGCGGCGGGTCCGGCGGTCCGAAGAGGACCCGCGCGGCGGCGCGCGCGGTCCTCGGCCTGCGCTCGCGGGCCGCGTTGACGATGCCCACGGTGCCGCCGTTGAGGTCGACCGGTCCGTGGAACTCCGCGTGGACGTGCTGGGGAGCGCCCCTGGACAGCTTGCCCCGCCGCATCGTGGTCATCGGTTGCTTATCCCGATCACTCCGCCGTTGACGTCCACCGGTCCGCTGAACGTCACGGTCACGACCTGCCCGTCCGGGCGCACGACCGGCGTGGGCTCGGCGGGTGGCGCCGGTGCGTCACCGAGGTCGGCGCCCGGCGCGCGGACCCACGCCTGCGCGGTGAACTCCTTGTTCCGCAGGGTGATCATCCGGAACTCGGCGGGCGCGGCGGCGTGCCCGCCTTCGACGATCCCGTGGTAAAGCTGGTCGGACAGCACCTGCACCAGGGGCGCGCCGCGCGCCTCGTCGAGCACCGCCCGCACCGCCTGCGCGTCGGCCATCCGGGCGACGCCGACGACGGTCGCGCCCGCGAACCCGTTCGCCTCGACGCGGGCCAGGCCGTGGTCGACGGCCATCCGCAGGCGCAGCCGGTCCGGCCCGGCGACGTTGCGGACCGCCAGGCGCCGCGCCAGCTCCAGCGCGAAGTCCTGCACCACCACGGTTTCCGGCTCGGTCGACGGGACCAGCGACAGCTCGCCGTCGCCGCTGCCCTGCCGGTGCCAGCTCGCGCGGTCGAGCCCGACCGCGGCGCCCGCCGCGTCGAGCAGGTCGACCAGCTCGCGCTGGAGCCCGGCCTGGGCGCGGTCGTCGCGGCGGCTGTAGCCCTGGGCGTCCACGAAGACGCAGAGGTAACGGCTGAACGTCATGGTCGACCTCCTCGTGCGGTGATCAGCTTGCCGCTCCCGCGCCGCGCGGACCCCGTACCAGTACGGGTTTCCGGGCGCCCGCTCACACCCGCAACCCGTCGAGGTCGAGCACGACGAGGCTGCGGTACCCCAACCGGACCAGCCCGGCCCGCGCCAGTGCGCGCAACGCCTTCTCCGCCGTCGTGAGCCGCACCCCGGCCAGCGAGGCGATGTCCTCCTGGGTCAGCGGCGCGCCGAGGTCGACGCCCTCCGGCCCGGCCTGCCCGTAGGTCTCGGCCAGGGTGACCAGGACCCGGCGGACCCGCGCCACGGCGGGCAGCGCGGCGAAGTCGACCCGGCGGTCGTTGGCCCAGCGCAGCCGCCGACCGAGCATGCCCGCGACCTCCACGGCGGCGTCGGGGAACAGGTGCAGGTAGCCGCGGAACGCCGGGCCGCTGAGCACCCGCGCCGACGTCAGCGTGCAGGTGGCTACCGTGGCCGTCCGCCGGGTGCCGAGCAGCGCCGCCATCTCCCCGACGAGGTCCCCGCGGCGCGGATCGCCAGCAGCGACTCCCGGTCGCCGTTGACCCCGGACACCTTGACCACGCCCGACACGAGCAGGTAGACGGCGTCGCCCGGCTCGCCTTGGCGCAGGATGCGGCGGCCAGCGGGCAGCACGACCTCGGTGCCCATGGCGAGCAGCGCCGCCCGCGCGGGCGCGGGCAGCCGAGCCAGCAGCGAGGAGGAGGGCCAGCCGGTGGCGTCCATCGCCTTGCTGATCGCGGGCGCCCGGCGGGTGTGACCGCCGGGCGCCGAGTTACGCCGATCCGGTGACGGCTAGTACCAGAGCTTCAGCCAGTACCGCCAGTACCCGGAGTTGTCGCCGAGGTTGTCGTCGTTGATGCCGACCCCGAGCCGCACCGGGATGTTCGGCGCGTGGGTGCAGACCGTCAGCTCCCGCAGGGCGTGCGGGTTGTACGGGTTGGGGTCGTTGCCGCTGGCGACCCAGCCGCCCGGGTTGTTGTTGAACCGGTAGAGGGCGCTGAACCGCGGCCAGCCGGGGAACGGGAAGCTCGACGGCGCGGGCGAGTTGTGCCCGTCGACGCCGAATCTGGTGCCCCAGTAGTCGATGGCGACGGTCGCGGCCGGGTCGATCACCACCTTGATGACGTCGCCGGGGTAGATCCCGTTCGGCGGGTTGGGGCCCGCCGGGTAGTTGATGCCCGTGGCGTTGCCGTACTGGGTCATCTGGTAGTTGATGTTGGGGCTGTAGCCCAGCTGGCAGCGCTCCATCGGCGTGAGCGGCGCCGCCTGCGCGGCGGGTGCGCTGACGGCCATGGTGCCGCTGGCGGTCAGCGCGATCGCGGCCGCGGTGATCCCGCGGCGGAGGGTCCTGCGCGACATCGTCGGTCTCCTGGGTTCGCGGTCCCGGCCGGTTCCGGGACAACGCCACGCTCGCCCAGCGCGCGCACGGGGATGCGGTACCAGTACGGATTCCCCGGATCTCGTACGCGTATCGGGTTTCCAGTCCCCCGGTCGAGCACCGTGGTCGGGAGGGAGGGGAGGCTACGATGGTCGAGCTCCTGCTGGCGGTTCTCACCCAGGTCGCCGCGGCCGTTCTCACCACGGCCGCGCTGCACGCGTGGCACGCGCTCCGCGCCCGGCGCGGGGACAAGGAGGACGAGCGGTGACGCCACCCTGGCCGCGCGCGGCCCTGCTGGAGCGGATCCCGCCCAAGTCCCGGGAGGCGCTGCTGTCCCTCGGGACCGCGATCCGCGTGCCGTCCGGCCGGACGCTGCTGCGCCAGGGCGAGCCGGGGACGGTGGCGTACCTGCTGCTGTCCGGCTGCGTGAAGGTGATCGCGCACGACGGGGCCGGCGAGACGCTGCTGGCGATCCGGGTCGGCGGGGACCTGGTCGGCGAGATGTCGGTGCTGAGCGGGACCCCGCGCTCGGCCACGGTCGTCACGTGCGCGCCCACGGCGGCGCGGTCGATCCCGGCGGAGCGCCTGCGGGAGTTCCTGGTGCGGCACCCGGAGACCGGCATCCAGGTCGCGGCGATGATCAGCGACCGGTTCCGCTGGTCGAACGAGCGCCGCCTCGCCTCCGCCGCGCTCGACCCGCGCGGGCGGGTCAGCCGGGTGCTGCTGAGCCTGGCCGAGCGCTACGGGCAGGACACGGACGACGGCACGGACCTCGGGGTTCCCCTGACGCAGGCGGACATCGCCGCGCTGGCGGGGATCCGGCTGCCCACGGCGGAGAAGGTGCTGCGGGCGTTCGCGGGGTCGGGGCTGCTCCGGCTGGGCTACCGGAGGATCCGCGTCCTCGACCCCGCGAGCCTGCGCGCGCTGGCCGCGGACTAGGCGATGGCGGCGAGGACGTCGTCGGCCTTGGCGACCTCGCCGAGGAGGCCGAAGGTGGCGATGCTGGCGTCGTGCGCCTCGGGTGAGCCGGCGGCGCAGGCGTCCTCGACGACCACGACGCGGTAGCCGAGGTCGCCGCGGCGCGCGGCCGGTGCTCTCGATCGTGAGGTTGGTGGAGACGCCGAAGAGGACGACGGTGGTGATGCCCGCGGCGCGGAGCTGGTCGTCGAGGTCGCTCGAGGCGAAGGCGCCGACCTTGGGGTTGGTGACGACCAGGTCGCCGGGCTCGGGGGCGAGTTCGGCGAGGATCTCGGTGGCCGGGGTGCCGTCGAGGAGGCTGCCCTGCTGGCCGACGACGGCCAGCAGCGGGATGTTGGTGACCAGGTCGCTGTGGCCCGGCTGGTACGCGACGCGGGTGTAGACGACGCGGACGCCGCGGCGCGGGCGCCGGTGATCAGGCGCTGCGCCACCGGGATGACGCCGCGGCGGTCGATCTCGGCGCGGAAGAACGGGGCGAACGCGCCGTCGGGCCCGGCGATGTCGTACTCCCAGTGGCAGGCGAGGAACGCGGTGGTGGCCTTGTCGAGCTCCATGGGACTCCCTTGCTGCGCCGGTTGATCAGCGGGGAGCGTAGCGGGTGGCCCGGCCCCGCTCGGGTGGTCCGAGCGGGGCCGGGGTGTCAGCCCGCGGCGGGGAGGCCGACGACCAGCTTCGCGTCGGCGGTCTCGCCGCTCTGGCCCGGCACGGGGACGCCGCGGGTCGTGTAGCCCTCGACCTCGTAGCGGTACCGGGTCGGGTCGGCGCCGGATTGGACGAGGGTCGCGGGCAGCGGGGTGGTCGCGCCGGGCCGGAAGAGCAGTTCGGCGGTGTCCCCGGGCCGCGGAGCCGGACCCGGACGGCGGCCAGTCCCGCCGCGGCCAGGTCGGTGTCGGCCAGGGACACCTCGAGCTGCCGCGTCCGGCCGACGCCGTCGGTCACCACGTACCGGTTCTGGTTGGCGGCCAGGACGGTCGGCTCGCCGGTGAACACCGACCCGTCGGCGCGGACCACGGTGGTGGTGACCGTGGGCCTGGTCGGCGCCGCGGCGAGGGTGGGGATGTCGATCTGCTGCCGCGCGGGCTGGGTGCCGCCGGGGAACGTGGCCTGGTAGCGGCGCTCGTACCCGGGTTCGGCGTAGACGACGTCGACCGACGCCTCCACGATCGCCGCCGGGTCGAGCACGGGGACCAGGCCGAGCCGCAGCACGCCGTGGAACGGGAGTTGACCACGAGCGAGCTGGTCTCGGTGGACACCGGTTCGCTGGTGGTCCACGGGGTGCTGTGCCGGATGTTGTCGGGCAGGAAGTACGTCACCCGATACCGGTAGGACTTGCTGGTGCTCTCGGCGAACCGCAGCCGCCAGTGCCTGCTCTCCCCTGCTTGAGCAGGAGGGTGCGCCGGTCGGCGAACCCGCCCTCGACGTACTCCAGGTCGAGCTGGACCTGCTGGACCTGCGCGGGGTCGACGGTGCCCGCGAGCAGCACCTCCAGGTCGAACCGGTCGAGGGCGTCGAACGGGTTGACGGTGATCGACCGGGCGGAGGTGGTGAACCAGGGCGAGGTGAAGCTGGGCTCGTCGCCCGCCCACTCCGAATCGGCGGCGAAGTCCACCCGGAGCTGGTAGCGGAAGTCCAGGTCCTTGTGGTCGTTGAGCCACGCCTGGAACGTCTTCGGGGCGGTGTCGTCGCGGGTGAAGCGGAACCCGCCGGTGGTCGGGGTCTCCCCGGCCGCGGTACGGCCGGGTACTCGACGTTGACCGTGACCACGGCGATCTTGTCGGCGGCGAGGTCGGCGCCGAGCGCGAAGGTGGCGTCGACCTTGGTGAAGAACTCGTCGTCGAGGTCGACCCGGCGGATGGCCCGGTCGAGGTCCATGCCGTCGACGAGGGTGGAGAACAGGCCCTGCGGGGCGGCGGACCGCTCCACGGCGGCTTGCAGGGAGTACTCGAAGTCGCGTTCCTTCAGCTCCTCCTGCCGGTACCGCTTGAGGGAGAAGCCGAGCTGCACGCCGATCCCGGGCCCGCCGCCCCCTCCCCGGGCTTGCCCGCCGGGTCGGCCGCGGCGTTCTCCTTGGCCGCCGACGGGTTGTTCGACCGCGAGTCGGTCGGTTCCGGCGCGGTCGTGGGGGCCTCGGTGGTCGGCTGGCCGTAGGTGGGGACCAGCGAGCCGCCCTGGGTCTGGGTGAGCGGGCCGAGGAGTCCCCGCAGGGCACCGAGGACGCCGGTGCCCTCGCCCGCTTTCATGAAGCCGGGCGGTTCGAGGGCGGAGGCGAAGAAGTCCTTCATCAGCTCGGTCTTGAACCAGCCGAACGCCTCGTCGGCCTGCTTGCGCAGGTCGGCGTCGTCGGTGAAGTGGAGGACGTCGACCTTGATCGCGCCCTGGTCGCGCAGGGTCTGCCAGGCGAGATCGATGTCGGCGCCGAGCGCGATCGGGCCGACGCCCGCCTTGACGCCGAACCGGGTCTCCAGGTGGGTGTAGACGCGCTTGTAGTCGGCGTGGATCTTGACGGAGAAACCCGGGCGCAGGCCGAGGTACTCCAGGTCGTAGATCACGCCGATCGGGCTGATGCCGGACCGCAACGCGGCTTCCATCAGCAGGGCGCCCTCCGGGGAGAGGACGACGCCGAAGGTGGCCCGGTTGAACCCGATCAGCGACGGTTTGCCGCTGTCGAGGACTTCCTCGAAGAAGTCGAGGCCGCGTTCGGTGTCCGGGGTGGCGCCGGGCGCGTCGGCGACGTCCTTGGTGATGGAGAGCCGGACCGTGCCGTCGTGGAACGGGACGGGGTGAGCTTCACCGTGCCGCCGGAGTGGGCCGCGAGCTGCTTGCGGACCTCCTTCAGCTGCTCCTCGGTGACGCCGAGGTCGACGGTGAAGGCGAGGAAGCCGCCGCCGAGCTTCTGCCGGTCCGCTTCGGACAGGTCCGGGTTGTCGCTGATGTCCCTGCGGTAGACGAGCAGCTGGAACTCGGGCACGCCGTCGTTGACCGCGAGGCGCGGTCGTTCGGGGACGTAGTAGAAGAGGCTGGGGTCGGCGTGGTCCCGGTAGACCATCAGCCCGTCGATCGGGCCGATCGGGGCGTCCAGGTACAGCATGGTGTCTCCGATCAGGTCAGGGCCGTGTCGGGCACGAGGGAGAAGTAGATCCAGCGTTCGAGGTCGGCGTCGGTCATGGATTCCAGCCAGGCTGCGACGTCCTCGTAGCGGCGGGGCGGCAGCCCGATCCCGCTGCCGCCGTCGACCGCGCCGACCGACGACGCGGCGGACGCGGCGAACTGCGGGTTCTTGAACAGGACCCGGCCGGACCGGTGCTCCTGGGCGAGGACCATGTGCGCGGGCTGCTCCTCCTTGGGCTTCAGCGGGACCGCCGGGTCCCGCTGCCACAGCAGCCCCAGGAGGACATGCCGCGGGTGCGCGGCCAGGTCGGTGGCGAACGACGCCGCGATGGCCTTCTGCGTCTGCGCGAAGGTGGGCGAGCCCGGTGGCCACGCGACGGGCGAGAGCTGGAACTTCACGCCGAACAGCGCGCTCGCGACCGTCTGGCACTCGGTGGGCGACAGGCCGCCGCGGTACACCGTCCGGAAGATCTCCTTGACTGACTGCTCGGTGCCGTCGTGCGCGGGGAACGCGCCGCCCTTGCCGAGCTTCACGACCGCGCCCTGGAACGCCATCTCGCTGAACGTCCGCAGGTGGTAGCCCTTGTCGTTCGGGGTGAACAGGGTGCCGTCGGGCATCAGCGTGGTCCGGTACCTGGCCGTGTTGAGCACGCCGACGGGGACGTCCGCGGTGGTGCCGTCGGCGAGTTCGGCGACGCCGGTCGCCGACAGCCAGCCGAGTTGCAGGCGCGCGTACTCGGCCGGGTTCACGGTGATCAGCAGGACCTGCATGGAGGTCGGCGCGCAGGTGCCCGCGCCGCCCTGGTTGGTCTGCCCGTTGGGGTCGACGATCTCGGCGATCACGTCGCCGACGAGCTTCTCGCGGGTGATCCCGCGCAGCGACGGGTGCGGGATGATGTCGAGCAGGCCGAGCAGGAGCTCCGGCAGCTTCTTGCCGCCCTTCAACGCCTGCTTCTCGATGACCGGCTCCTTGAGCCCGCTGCCGACGTCCACCTTGCGCGACAGCAGCGCGGGCAGCAGCTTGCGGGACTCGTGGCCGAACAGCCACAGCTTCAGCAGGTTCACCCGGGTCGGGAGGTCCGCGGCCTGGTAGACCTCGTGCTCGAACAGCTCCCGCAGCGTTTGGTGCTCCGGCGTGGTGTGGGGCATGCGCTCCCACACGAGCTTGGCGTAGTCCGTCCAGTAGGTCGGCAGGAACGGGAGGCCGCCGAGCGCGTTGATCGCCTGCGGGTCCGGCGGCACCTGGGTCGACGGGGACGCGCTCAGCGGCAGGATGCCGATCGACGGCGCGCGGCGGGCGCTCTCGCCTTTCAGCGCCGCGTCCGGGGGCCAGATCTCCGCCGTCGTGGCGGCGGGCGGTTGCAGGCGCACGCGGTAGTACAGGTTGCCGCTGAAGGTGGTCTTGCCGCCGACCCGCTTCAGCGCTTCCTGCACGTACGCGTCCCACAGCGGCTTGGGGATCGGCCACATGGCGCGGTTCCCGGCGAGCGCGATGGTCTGCGCGGGCACGGTCACGGTGTACGAGCCGCCGTCGGCCTTGGTGAGCGCGGCGGTGAACGCCCGGTCGGAGCTGTAGTAGCGCAGCGGTGGCGAGTAGTTCGGCGCGGGGTGCAGCAGCGCTTGCGGGTCCCACGCGAGTTCGACGACCGCCGCGCCGTTCTCGTCGGCGGTGATCTCGAAGACCGGGGGTCGCCCCGCCGGGCCAGTTGCGGAGGAAGCTGGTGATCTGGACCCAGGTCATGGGTGGTCTCCTTGCGGGCGCGGGGACCGCCAGGTAGGCGGTCGCGTGGACGCGGTCGCCGTCGACCGCCACCTCGACGGCGCGGCCGACGCGCACGCCGCGGGTGTCGCCGCGGTAGCCGTTCGCGAGGTGGTAGACGGCTTCCGCGTGGCGCGGGTCGCCGCCGAGGGCGTCGATCCAGCGGGTGAGCCTGCGCCGCTTCCGGTCGTCCTCGGCGGTGTAGGCCCACCGGCTGGTGCCGAGGGCGAACCGGACGCCGTCGTCGGTGAAGCGGGCCGCGACGCTCCACGGCCCGGTGGTCCCGGTGACCGCGAAGCCGTGCAGGTCGTCGAGGACCGGCCCGGCGGCGGCGAGGAGTTCGCCGAGCGCGGGCCCGAGCGCGTCCAGCCGGACGCCCGGGTGCAGCCGCCACCCGATCTCGGGGCCGCACGCGACCCGGTGCACGCGGGCCAGCGGACCGAACGCGGTGTTCAGGCGGTCGAACTCGTCGGCCCGGTCGCCCACCGCGGCCCGGGCGGCCCGGTACGCGGCACCGGTGTCGCCGAGGTGGATGGTCCGCTCCCAGCGGCGCGGCGGGCCGGACGCCGTCGCGGAGACGCACGCCCACCGCTGGACGTCCGGACCCGCGCCCGCGCGCCGGACCTGCGCGTGGAACACCCGGCCGCCCGGCGCGGACAGCCCGAGCAGCACCGACGACCCGCCGTCGACGCAGCCCCGCGCCTCCCGGGACGCCGGGTCGCACGCCGCGGGCAGGGCGTCGACGACGTCCCGGGCGCGCGGCCCGAGCCCGGCCAGCAGGGCCGCCAGGTACACCGCCGCGGCCATCACGGCACCGGGGGACCGACGGGATCGCCGGGTAGGTGTCGGTGCAGCTGTACGGGCCGACGACGCGCTGGAAGCCGTTGCGCATCTGGTAGCGGACCTCGACGGTGTAGTCGCGCTTGGCAGGGTCCGGCAGGGTCAGCGACCAGGGTGAACCGGTGCCGGGCGCGCTGAACACGCGCTCCACCGAGGAGTCCCCGCTGGTCAGCCGGACGGTGATCCGGTCGACCCCGCTCGCGGCGAGGGGCGGCCCGACGACCTCCGGCACCACCTCCCACAGACGGGCCTGCGCCGACCCGATGACCAGGCTGCGGGCCCGGCTCTGCACCCAGCCCACGCTGATCGGCTCCCCTTCGGCGGGGATGAGGAGCTGGTTGTAGCGGTACGTCGCCGTCGTGGACCTCGTCGCGCGCGGGATCTGCCACTCCTGCGAGGCGAACGCGGTGTCCTTGCTGAAGGTGAGCGTCGCCGTCTCGTAGATCCCGTGCTCGTCGTCGACGTACTCCAGGGTGACGATGGCCCGGTCGAGGGCGCGGTCGGCGACGATCACGACGACCTTGACCAGGTTCTCCTCGGGTCGTTCACGACGACCAGGTCGCTGTCGGTGGACCCGCGCACGACCGGCGCCCTCCCGCTGTCCGCCCTGACGTACTCCAGCTCGTACGCCACGGTGCCCGGCGCGCCGTCGCGGGTGCGGAACACCGGCGACCAGGCCGGGCCCGCGGCGGTGAGCAGGCCGGAGTCGGTGTGCCGCCACCCGGTCGACGGGTCGCCGTAGGACAGGTGGACCAGCACCTCCGGGAACAGCTGCGCGCCCAGCAGCGAGGAGCGCTGGAACTCGACCCGGCGCTCCCGGTACAGCTCGTTCGGGTTGACGGTGATCGCGCCGCCGCTCGCCTCCCGCCAGTCCGAGGTGAGCAGGACGTCCTCGCCGACGACGGCGTCCGGGCCGAACGCGACGGTGTACCGGTAGTGGAAGGTCGTGCCGAACCGGGGCTCGTACCAGCCCGCGACCGAGTCGCGCTGGTGCTCTGCGTCGAGCACCAGCGACCACCGCTTCGCGTCGGGCGACGGCCCGTCCGGGCCGTGCGGGCCGTACGCGATGTCGACCACGACCCGCTGGACGGCGTCGGCGGCGAAGTCGGCGCTGGCCAGCACCGCGAACCGGACCTGCCGCCACAGGTCGTCGTCGCCCCGGACGACGGTGATGACCTGGTCGCGGCGCAGCGGCGGCGTGAAGTCCTGCCAGAACAGGCTCAGGTGCGCCTGCGGGGCGATCGTGCGCTCCACGGCCCGCTCGACGGTGTAGTCGATGTCGAGCGCGCGGAGCTGCTCGACATCGAGGGTCCGCTTCCCGCTGCCGAAGTCGAGCGGCAGGTGGGCGTCGCGGAACCCGCCGATGAAGCCGAGGACCGACTCGGCGGCGTCCTTGTCGAGCAATTCCCTCGGGTTCGGCTTGGGCTCGAAGAACTTCTCCCACACGAACTGCGAGAGCTGCTTGCGGACCTCGGCGAATTCCCCCGCCATGCCCTCCTCGTCGACGCCCTCCAGCGAGCCGGTGATCGTGACGACCTTGTTCTCGACCAGCTTCTCGACGATCTCCTCGGACTCCTGGGAGAAGAAGAAGTGCCGGTCCTTCTCCCACTCCTGGACGAACGAGTAGACCAGCGACCAGTCGGCCTCGACGTGCACGTTGAACGCGCGCTGCATCGCCGGGTAGGTCAGCTCGTACAGCACGCCCGCGGGGAGGAACCCGTCGAAGGAGCCGAGGACCAGCGCCGCCGCCTCCTTGGTGAGCATGACGCTGAAGATGGCCCGGTTCTCGCCGTACAGCGCGGGCGTGGTGGTCGCCTCCAGCGCGACCACCCAATCGTCCCGGGCCGGGTCGGGTTCCGGCCCGGACGCCCGGTCGAGGAACGTCAGCTTGGCCTTGCCGGAGCGGCACAGGATCGGCGCGAGCCGCGGCGGCTCGTCCAGGTCGAGGTCGTCGGCGATCTTGCGGGCCACCGCGTCGAGAGTCGCCTGAGGCCAGGCCAGGCTGGTGTCGAAGACGAGGAAGCCCGCCGCGTCCTCGCGCTCGGGCGGCAGCTCGTCGAGGTCCTCCTTGTAGACGAGCAGCCGGACAGCGGGCCTGCCCGCGTCGTCCACGGCCAGCCGCGGGCGGTTCGGGAAGTACCAGAACTGCCGGGGGTCGCTGTGGTCGCGCGCGACCACGACCCCGTCGTGGGTGAAGAAGGGCGGGCTCAGTGACAGCATGGTGTCCTCCGCTCCGGGGTCAGGCGGGCGTCTTGAGCGGGCGCGGGATGGTGACGTTCGACTGGATGAGCGACACCGACCCGCGTTCGGTGGTGGTGCCGTCGGCGAGGAAGTACCGCACGGTGAGGTCGTAGGTCTTCGGCGAGTTCGGCCCGGTGCGGACGCGGAACTCCTGCGGTGTGGTGTCGGAGAACAGGAACGTCTGCTCGTGCGCGATGGGCGGCTGGTGCGCGGGGTCCGAGTAGGACACCGTGACCTCGACGATCGGCGTGGCGACGAAGTCCAGGTTCTTCGGGTTCAGCAGGCAGGTCACCATCGGCACCTTGAGCGCGGGGACCGTGACGGTGCCGTCCTTCTCCAGCTTCTCCGGCACCTCCACCACCTCATCGGCGGTGTTGTAGGTGATGCGGCAGTAGAAGTCCTTCTGCGCCGGGTCGGTCAGCGGGACCCGCCACACCGGCTTGTCCTCCTTGCTGGTCAGCGCGAACGTCTCCGACGCGGACGTGCCGTTGCCCGCGTAGCGCAGGGACACCTCGACCACGGGCGTGACGGTGAAGTCGACCACCGCGGGCAGCACCTGGACGGTGAGCTGCGGCGGCTGCTTGACCTTGATCGGCAGCGGTTGGTCGCCGTCGGCCTTCAGCCACGCGCCGCCGCCGTCGTCGGTGGAGCCGTCGGCGAAGGTGGTGATCACCTTGTACTCGAACGTGCGCGGGCTGTTCTCCTGGAGGAACACGACCCAGGTGCGGTGCTCGTCGAGCTTGCGGAGCTGGAAGGTGCCCTCGACGGCGATGGCGTTGCGAGGGTCGCGGTAGCGCAGGCTCACCACGGTCTGCACGACGTTGTCCCACGACCCGGTCGGCACGAGGGTCACGTCGAGCCGGTTGGCGATCTCGGGCTCGTTGACGAAGATCTGGTCGAGGGTGGCTTCCTGCCAGTCGCCGAGCACGGTCTGGTCGTTCTTGAGCGCGAACCGGGTCCGGTAGCGCAGCGGCTCGCGCTGCGGCTGGAAGATCCACCGGCTGTAGCCCTGCTCCGCGGTGGCGGGGTTGAGCGCGAGCACGGTGCCGTCCTTGGGGACCCCGGCGCCCTCGTCGGCGTACTCGACCTCGATCTGGACGTTCTCGGTGGTGGTGGCGAAGTCGATGTCGCCCGCGAGGAACTTGACCGCGACCTGGCCGGGCTTGGTGACCGCGAAGGCGAGCTTGTTCGTCATGGCGGGCACCCACCCGCTGAACGCGCTCGGCTCGTGGCCGCGGTACCCGATTCGCCAGCGGTACTCGTACTCGCGCTTGGCGCCGATCAGGCTCGGGTCCCACTCGAACTCGGTCTTGTCCTTGGTGAAGACCGCCGAGGTCGCCTTCTCGACCGCCTGGCCGTTCTCGTCGGTGCCCTCGTAGTGGAACTCGGCCTCGACGAAGTCGATCGGGTCGGCGGCCCAGTCCACGCCGAACACCTTCGCGGTGAGCTGGAGGGTCTCGAAGAACGGGTCGGACAGGTCGACGCGCCGGACGAACTGGCGCAGCTCCTGCTCGTCGAGCCCGGCGAGGAACGCCTGGATGCTGCCCTGCGGGCGCACCGGGTAGGGCAGCGCGCTGTCGATGGTGAACTCCTGCCGGAACGAGCTGAAGTCGATCTCCTGCTCGCTGCGGAAGACGTAGATGTCCTCCTCCCTGTCGGTGTAGTCCTTGGCCTTGTCGTCCGGGGGCGCGGGCCGCGGCTCGCGCTTGAAGAACTTCTCCTTGATGAGGTCGCCCGCGATCTTCTGCGCCATCGTGGTCAGTTCCTTGGCGAGGCCGTCGGACACCGAGAGCTGGCCGAGGTCCACGGTCGTCTTGATCAGCCCGCTCTCGCAGGCCATCCGGATGGACTGCTCGCTGGTCTCGAAGTCGTCCTCGCCGCAGCTGGAGTTGAACTCGTGCTTCATCTGGTGGAACTCCTGGTACACCCGCCGCCAGTCGGCCTCGACGCGGACCGTGGCGGGCGGCATGCGCACCATCATCTTCAGGTCGTAGCGCACCTGGAGCGGCGTCAGGTCGGCGCCGCTGCCGCCGTCCTCCCCCACCAGCGACTTGACCATGAAGGTGGCGCCCGCCGGGGTCAGGTCCAGGTTCGCCGACGCCACGTTGCCGCCCAGCAGCGACAGCGGACCCTCGGCGACCCGGTTCGCGATCAGGTCGGAACTCTGCGGGGCCAGCACGGTGAACTCGCCCTCGGTCCACTGTGGAACGGCGAGCACCACCGCGGGCGGGTTGTCGCCGGGGGCGCGCTGGGCGAGTCCGGGCCGAGGCCCATGAGGACGTCGTCGATGGTGACGCGCAGATCGCCGCCGACCTGGTTCCAGCTCCACAGCGTGTAGCCCTGCACGCTGTGCCCCGCGCCCTCGGCGAGCGCCTTGAGCTGGTGCCAGATCTGGTCGACGTCGGCCTGCAGCGCCTCGCGGATCCTCGGCTCGTGCTCCGGGTCGACGCGCAGCTCGGTGTCCATGACCAGGTAGCCGCCGCCGCGCGGGAGGTCCGGTTTCTCGGCGCGGTCCTGGTCGCTGAACGAGTACGCGGTCAGCATGAAGACCGGTTTCCCCTTGCCGTCCCTGCGGATGGAGACCTGGTCGGGGATGAGGTAGAACTTCCAGAATTGCGTGTCGTCCTGGTACGCGGTCGTCCGGAACTCGGGGAAGTAGCGGAAGGGCTCGACTTTCTGCATGGTGGTCTCCTCGTGTCAGGCTCGGCGAGCGGGGACGATGACCCGCGGGACGGACCGGGTGGTCCACTCCCCGGCGTGCTCGGCGCCGTCGGCGCCGTAGTAGGTGATGCGGCAGTCGAAGCCGGTGACCCGGCGGTCCTTGATGGGCAGGACCCACTCGCCGGTCGGCGCGGCCTTCTCGAGCGTCATCGAGGTGGCCGCCGAGAGGTCGTTGGCGGGGTCCGAGTAGCGGAGGTCGACGCCGACGACCGGGGTCGCCGCGAAGTCGACCAGGGACGCCAGCACTTGGACGCGCAGCTCGCCCGCGACCGCGGCCTGGTAGGCGGGCAGCACGACGAACGGGTCGACCTCCCGGCGCGCGGGCAGCGCGATCGGGTCGCGGCCGGTCGGGTAGTGCGTGGCCGACCACGTGTAGTCGACGGGCGTGCCCTCGGGGACGTCGACGTGCCAGCGCTGGGGCGCCTTGTCGCGGAACAGGAACGTCACCGGCTCGACGCCCGGCGTGCCGGTGAACCCGAGGCTGACCTCGGTGAGCGGACAGGCGGTGAAGTCGAGCGCGTCGCCGATCACGGTCACGTCGATGCCCGCCCGGTCGACCAGCACGGGGAGCACGGCGTCGCCGTCGGCGACCTCCCGCCACGGGGTGGACTCGAGCTGGCCGTTGGTGAACGACGCGGTCCAGCGGTGCCGGTAGGAGCGCTTGGCGGCGTCGGCCAGCGGCACGACCCAGGTGGCGCCCTCGTCGAACCGGCGCAGCGGGATCGTGGCCTTGGCGGGGTGGCCGTAGGCGGCGTCGCTGTGCAGCTCGACCATGACCTGCGCGACGTCCGCCCACCCGTTGCCGGTGGGCACGAGGGAGACCCGCAGCAGCGCCTCCGTCGGCTGGTTGACCAGGACCTGGCTGCCCACGACGGGCTGCCAGGGGCTCGGGGGCAGCCGCTCTCCCCGACGGTGACGAACGCCGTCCGGTACTGCACGGGCTTCGTCACGGGCGTGCCGGTCACCCGCTCGTACCGGCCGGACGGGCCTGCCTTCGTGAGGACCAGGGTGTGCTCCTCGCGCGGCGCGCCGGTGTCCTCGTGGGCGAGGGTGACCTGCACGGAGCTGATGAACTGGTCGAAGTCGACCGCGCCCGCGAGCACGTCGACGCCGACGCGCCCCGGCGGGGCCGGGGAGATGGCGAGCCGGGCGTGCGAGGTGGCCAGCCACGGGGTGAAGGGGGTCGAGCGGCCGTCCTTGAACACCACGCGGTGGCGGTGCTCGTACTCGCGCTTGCCGCCCGCCAGCGGCGTCGTCCAGGTCTTCGGTCCGGGAGCGGTGAACACGAGCAGTTCCCGCGGCCCGCGTAGGCCAGCTCGACCTCGACGTGGCCGACGCCGGTGTAGTCGGTGAACACCTCGGCCTCGACCCGCAGGTCGGCGAAGAAGTCGTCGTCGAGGGTGACCTTGCGGATGTGCGCGTCGGGGTCGCCGTGCGCGCCGAGCAGGGTGGTGAGGGTGCCGCGCGGCGCGATCTTCCAGGGCACGACGCTGCGCTGCTGGAGGTCCAGGCGGATCGACATGCTGCTCTTGTCGAAGTCCTTCTGGAAGTACCGGTGGTTGGGCAGCCGGTCCGGGTGGTTCGGGTCCTCGGGCGGTTCCGGGACGAAGAAGGTGTCCTGCAGCAGCGCCTTGAGCGTGTCCATCGCGTACCCGCGGAGTTCGGCGACGACCTCTTCGGGCACGGAGCCGCTGCCGTTGTCGACGGTCAGCCGGACGGCCCCGGAGAGCTGGAGGGCTTCCTCGGAGAAGGTCGTGTGGTCGAAGTCGTAGGTGGTGCAGTTGTCGGTCCCGCGGCCCTCGAGCTGCTTGGTGATGTACTCGTGCATGCGCTGGGCGTCGACCTCCAGGTGGACGCCGACCTCGGGCAACCGCGCCCAGAAGGTCAGCTCGTAGGCGACCTGGAGCGGCACGAGCGCGGCGTCGCCGCGGATGGTCCGCTCGACCAGCGCGGCCCCGCCCGGGGTGAGGTCGAGGCTGAACACCGCGGTGTTCCCGGCCAGCAGCGACGGCTCCCCTCGGCGACCCGGCCGCGCACCAGCGCCTCGCTCGCGGGCGCGTCCAGCTTGACCGCGCCCGCGGTGTAGGTGGGTGTGCCGAACTCGACGGCGGGCGGCGAGGGGTCCGCGGCGCCGGGGCGGGCCCGCTCCTCGGGGGTGCCCGCGCGCAGCCGCTCCCACTCGCTGACGACGAACGGCCGCAGGGCCTCGGTCAGCCGCGCGCGGTCGGCGTCGGTGACGGCGAACTCGGTGTCGAGGGTGAGGTACCCGCCGCCCCCGCCGAGTTCCGGGTGCGCCGCTCTGTCCTCTTCGGACAGGGCGTAGGCGAGGAGGCCGAACGCGGGCCTGCCGTCGGTGTCCACCCGGACGCGCGGCGCGGGCGGCAGCGCGTAGAACCGGTTGAAGTGCGTGTCGTCGCGGTACACGGTGATGCCGTCGACCTCGGTGAGCGCGGGAACGGTGAGCATGGTCAGACCTCCGGGGTGCCGATGATCAGTTCGGGTGCGCCCGCCGTGCGCGGCGCGGTGGTGGCCATCGGCCGGGTGCGGCCGTCGGGGCCGGTGGCGACGTAGGCCAGGCGGTAGGTGTAGGCGAGGGGCGCGAAGACCGAGGTCCGCCAGCACGGCCAGCGGATCGGGGCGGTGCCTTCGAGGCGCAGGGTCCTGGTGTGGCCCGCGGGTCGGTGAGCGTCAGGGCGAGGTACGGGAGGGCGGCGGCGTCGTCGGTGAGCCGCACGGTGATCTCGTCGGGCGCGATCACCTGGACCGCGGACGCGGGCACCCGGATGGCCGGGGTGCCGTGGTGGCGGGCGACGACGATCCGCTGGCCGCCGCTCTCCAGCGCTTCCACGGTGGCGTCCAGCGGCTCGGCGCCGGGGACCACCAGCGCCGCGGCGGGCTCGTCCGCCGTGAGCCGCGCGACGGCGACGGGCCGCCCCGCCCGGGTCAGCGTCACCTCCGCCGCCGCCGCGAGCGCGAAGAACCCGGGGTCGGCCTCCGCGCGCACGACGGACACGCCCAGCGCGTCGGGGGTCACCCGGATGACGTGGTCGGCGGTGGCGAGCGCGACGGGCCCGACGCGGACCGGCCACGACGTCCCCGGGGCCGGGGTGAGCGAGGCGACGGCTTCCGCTTCGAGGGCGAAGTCGTCGGTGAACCGCGGGTAGTGCGCGGTGAACCGCTCGATCGGGCGGCCCGGGTCGAGGGTGAGCGACCGGCGGTCGCGGGCGCCGGTCGGGCCGGTGTGCGCGGCGTCGACCCGCAGCGACCGCACGGACCGGGGGTCGAGGGGCACGGAGTTGATGACCGTCACCGCGACCTCCGCGAACGGGTCCACATCGGACAGCCGGGGAAGTGGACCGCCCGCTGCCCGGGCGTGAGGTCCGCGAACAGGTCGCCGATGTTCCAGGTGGCGCGCCAGGTGCGGCGGGTGCGGCGCGGGGCGAGCACGTCCCAGACCCGGTCGGTGTCGGGCGCGTCGGCCGCGATCCGGTACAGCGGCTCGGCCCACGGGTCGGTGGTGGCGCGCTCGAACAGCTCGAGCAGCACCCGGTGCGCCAGTTCGGCGAGCACGTCGCCGCGGCCGCGGGTGGGCCGAGGTGCTGGACGGCGAGCACGTCGTCGGGGAGTCCGAGCACGGCGGCGGTGACCGCGTCGGCGGGCGCGGGGTCGGCGGGCAGGGCGGCGGCGAGCCTGGTGCGCAGCACCGCCGGGTTCGCGACCACCAAGGCGGGCACGCCCGGCACCAGCGCCGGGTACTGCGCCTCGTACGCGATCTCGATACCGCCGGACAGCGCGTCGTCGAGGATCTGGACGGCGCGGTGGTCGAGGTCGGCGGTGGCGGCGAGGGCGAGGACGCCGCCGGGGAAGGCGTACTGCCACGGCCCGAGCGGGTTGCCGCCCGCGCGCCGCAGCCGGAACCGCGCGCGGTCGAACCCGACCTGCCGCACGACGCACCCCGCGGGGCCTGCGCCGGTCTGCGGTCGAAGGCCAGTTCCAGGTGGACGAACCCGCCGCGCTCGGTCGCCCGGTGGCGGACGAGCTGGAACCGCGGGGTCCCGTCGGCGTCGGTCGCGAGCCGGAGCCCGGCGGGGAGCTGGTGGCGCACCCCGGGTTCGAGGTGGTCGGGGAAGCGGCCGGGGTCCCTTCGGGGGCGCGGTGAGCAGCAGCACGTCAGGCCCCCACGGGGATGACGTCGAGGGTGCCGGGGCCGGTGCCGGTGAGCGCGGGGGACGCAGCGCCGTCGGCTGAGCCGTGGAGGTTGACGACGCGGTAGGTGAACCGGGTGGCGGCGGTATCGCGGAGCAGCCAGTCCAGCAGCGGCATGCGCAGGTGGGCGGTCGTGCTGGGCGCGTCGGCGGTGAGCACGACCGACGTGCCGGGCACCAGGTCCACGCGCAGCCCGGTCAGCGGCGCGGTGCCGCCGGGCGGGACGGCGCCGAAGTACGCGGGGTCGGTGGAGATGGTGACCGCGTACGTGTCGCCGGCCCAGCCCTCGTTCTTCATCGCGCCGGTCAGCAGGGCGCGCGTGTCCGGGGTGATCTCCAGGGACAGCAGCGGGTCGAGGCCGGTGACGGCGGCGTCGGCGGGCGTGATCGCGAAGTCGAGCGGGACCGCGGCGCCCGGGGCGACGGTGACCGGGCGCGCGGCCACCGGGGTGGCGGTCGCGGCGGGCGTCGACTCGGCGGGCGTGGGGTGCTGCTCGTCGATGACGACCGGGCTCTCGATCCGGTTGCGCGCCTCGACGCGGACGGTGCCGGGCGCGACCGGGCCGACGAACGCGGTGTCGAGGAGCCTGCCGGTGGTGTGGGCGAACGAGAGCCGCACCGGGACGCCCGCCACCGAACCGGGGAGCCGCGCGGTCACCCGGCCGGTCACCCCGCCGACGACAGCAGCGCGACCAGGTTCTTCAGCTCCGCCGGGGTGAACTCCAGGGAATCGGCGATGCCGTCCTCCAGCGTCGCGCTGCCGACCGGCCGCGGCACGTCGACGAGCGTGGTCGTGCCGTCCCTGTGCTGGGGCAGGCGCAGCACCATCGACACCTGCTCCGGCACGAGGACGGTCAGCGTCGGCCTGGGGTTCGTGCGGCCCAGGTGCCTGCGCAGCGACGCGAGCGCGAACCGGTCGGTGTGCGGCGCGAGGCGGTAGTCCATGCGGACCCGGTAGTCGAGGGCGCCGCCCGCGGTGGTGACGTCCTTGAACGCCAGCACCACCTCCGGCGCCCGGGAACCGTCGTCGCGGCGCGGGATGCGGAACTCGTGCGGCTCGTAGTAGTACTGGCCGGGCAGCCCGGTGTGCGTGTAGTAGACGACCGGGGCGCGGCCCTCCCCCGGGTCGTGCTCGTCCTTGAGCAGCACCCCGCCGCCGGGCGCGGGCCGGAACTCCGGCGGCACCTGGTCGTAGACGTGCGGGTGGTCGGCGGGCGGGAGGTGGAACGGCACCACCTGGACGTCCTCGAGGGGGACCGGGTAGACGTACCGGACCCGGTAGCCGCCTTTGGCGTTCGGGTAGGCCGGGTTGTGCGCGGACGAGCCGCCGGTGACGACGCCGCCGGGCGGGACGAGGTCGGTGACGAGCTCGTCGTACCAGGCCCAGGTGACCCGGTAGCCGGTCGCCAGGCAGCGCAGTTCGAGCCGCGCCTCCGCCGCCGGGTCGGTCATGGCCAGCCACAGGCGGTTGAACGCGTCCTGCGACGGGATGGCGAAGCTCGCTTCCGCAGCCCCGTAGGTGCCGACCGGCCGGAAGCCCATCGCGCCCAGGTCCAGGCTCAGCGTCGCGGAGTCGGCGGTGCCGCGGACGGGGACCTGGTAGAGCAGCCGCGCGACGACCTGGTGGTCGAGGTCGCGGAGGTCGGTGACGCCGTCGGGCGGGGCGGGCAGGTAGCCCGCCACGGTGACGTCGAGGTGGGCGACCGGCGCGTCCGGGTCGGTCGCGCCGCTGTTCCAGCGCAGCCGCACCGGGAGCCGCTGGTCGCCGTCGACCAGCGCGATCAGGGCGTACGAGCGCAGTCCGAACGCGACACCCGCGTCGGCGTTGGTGGACGGGTAGAACACGCACGGGTCCAGCTCGCCCTCGACGTTCGGGAGCACGTCGGACCCGTCGACCAGCGGCGGCTCGCCGTCCGGGTCGTGGACGAAGTCGCTCAGCGCCCGCGCGGTGCCGCCGTCGCCGATGAGGACGTAGTCGTCGGTGATCGCTCGCATGGTCTTCCCTCCGGTGGGGCGCCCCGCCCGCACCCCCAGCCGGGCGGGGCGCCGGTCCGCTACTTGGCCGCCAGCAACTTCGCCCAGGTCAGGGCGCCGATGATCCCGTCGGCGGTGAGGCCGCGGGCCCGTTGGAACCGCTTGGTGGCGTCCTCGGTGCGGCGGCCGAACACGCCGTCCGCCGCGCCGGGGTCGAAGCCGTGCGCCGCGAGCCGCTGCTGCGCGGTGCGGACGTCGCCGCCGCGGAGCCGCGCCGCAGCTTCGGCCGGGCGGGCGCGCCGGGCTTGGCGATGCCCCAGCCCGCGGTGCTGTCGTAGCCGCCGTCGAGGGACACCGACACGTGCGTGTGGGACACGTGCGGGTTCGACCCGGTGTACTTGCGCCACTTCCAGCCCGACACCGGGGACGCGATGCGCCGCGCGGAGATCACGTAGGACCCGCGCCCCAGCGCCGGGTGGCCGGACGCGCCGAGCGCGCGGACGTGCTCGGCCAGCCACAGGCCGATCTCGGTGTTGCCGCCCGCGCCCGCGTCGACGTCGTAGGCGCGGACGACGCCGACCCCGTCGCCGTCCTTCACCCACGGGTTGTGGTCGCTGTCCCGGCTCGCGTGCGCGGCGTCGCCGATCCACCCGTCGGACGCCCGGTCCCGGTGCGGCCAGCGCCGGTTCACCTCGTCCCGGAAGACGGCCAGGGACCTGGCCAGCCGGTACGCCATCACGCCACCCCTCGGCGGCCATGTGCGCCTGCGGGTCGTCGTCCTCGGCCCCGGCGAACGGGCTCGTCCCGGCGTGCTCGGGGACCAGCGGCGCGCCGGTGTCGTCGCGCGGGTCGGAAACGGGGGTGACCAGCCGCTCGCCCCGGGTGGCGACGCCGAATGCGGCGAATACGGCGGTGACCATCGTGACCAGCCCGGGAATGGCGCCGAGCAATGCGGTGACCGCGTCGGCCTGGACGGCGTTCACGACGCCGAATCCGACCAGCGCGGTGACCGCGGAGCCGATCAACCCGACCCACGTGCTGATCTGCGCGGCCGTCGTGCGCAAGGGCCGGGGCCGCTCGTCGCGGTGATGATTCATGAGCCTGCCTCACTGTCGGTCGATTTCGGGGGCGCCGGTCCGAATGGCGCTGTCGATGCACCGAAGTCTTCGGCGGCGGGCGGCCCGGGAGAACCGGTTGCCCGTATCCCCGCGGACCGCGGCCCGGGATACCGGCGGTGACCTGCGTGGACGCGGACCGTCGGGAGCCGGGCGCAGAAGGGGCGCGACCGCCCGGTGTACCCAATTCGGGTGACGGCGTTCGCGTCCTGAACAATGGGATTGTCGAGAGAGTCCCGCGGATCTGGGGGAACCATGGCGGACGACCGACGCTTCGCGACCGAGCTTCGCCGACTACGCCAAGACGGCAATATGTCGCTCGCGACGCTGTCCAAACTGACGCATTACAGCAAGGGATATCTCAGCAACGTCGAAAACGAGCGCAAACGGCCCTCGCCCGATCTCGCCCGCATGCTCGACGACGTGCTCGGCGCGGGCGGCGCGCTGATCGAATTGGTCACCGCGGCGAAGGAGACCGCGTGCCCCTACCGCGGGCTGGCGGCGTTCACCGCGCACGACGCGGACTGGTTCTTCGGCAGGCAGCGGACCGTCGCCGCCCTCGTCGGCCAGCTCGCCGAGACGCTCGACAGCGGTCGCCCGCTGGTCGTCTTCGGCGCGTCCGGCGCGGGCAAGTCCTCGCTGCTGTCGGCGGGTCTGCTGCCCGCCCTGCGGCGCGGGACGCTGCCGGGTTCGGCGCGGTGGCCGATCACGGTGATCACCCCGACCGCGCACCCGATGGCCGCGCTGGCCGAGCACCTGCCCGCGCGCATCCCGAGACCGGCGCGCGCCCCGGGTCCCCGGGAGCGGTCCGTGCTCGCGGTCGACCAGTTCGAGGAGGTCTTCACGCTCTGCGAGAGCGCCACCGAGCGCCGGGCGTTCCTCGACGCGCTGGGCGAGCAGGCCCGGCTCGGCGGGGTGGTGGTCCTGTGCGTGCGCGCGGACTTCTACCCCGACTGCCTGGCCGAACCGTCCCTGGTGGACGCGATCCAGCACAACCAGTTCGCCGTCGGCCCGATGCGCAGGGACGAGCTGGTCGAGGCGATCACCGGCCCGGCGCGGGCGGCGAAGCTCAGCCTGGAGCCGGGTCTGGTGGAGGTGCTCGTCCGCGACCTCGGCTTCGGGCACGGCGCCGACGGCGGGTACGACGCGGGCGCGCTGCCGCTGCTGTCGCACGCGCTGCTCGCGACCTGGCAGCAGCGCGTCGGCACCGACCTGACCGTCGCCGGGTACCAGCTCACCGGCGGCATCCACGGCGCCGTCGCCGCCACCGCCGAACGCGTCTACACCAGCCTCGACGACACCGCCCAGGAAGCCGCGCGCCGCCTGCTGATGGCGCTGGTGCGGGTCGGGGAGGCGGGCGCGGACACGCGGCGCAGGCTCAACCGCGACCTCCTCGTGAACCGCTCCCCGCCCCCGCCGCCACCACGACCACCCTGGAAGCGCTCGTGTCGGCGCGGCTGCTCACCTCGGACCGGGACTCGGTCGAGATCACCCACGAGGCACTGCTGCGGGCGTGGCCGCGGCTGCGCGGCTGGATCGACGCCGACCGCGCGGGCATCCGCGTCCACCAGCAGCTCGCCGACGCCGCCGAGGCGTGGCAGCGCGAGGGCAGGCACGCCGCCGCCCTCTACCGGGGTCCCCGGCTGGCCGCCGCGCAGGAGTGGGCCGCGCAGTCCGACACGACGACCCTGTCCGCGACGACGTGCGACTTCCTGGCCGCCTCGACCGCCGACGAGGCCGAGACCCGGCGGCGCGCCCGTCGGCGGACCCGCCGCCTGCGGTCGATCGTCGCGGGCCTGACCGTGGTGTCCGCGCTGGCCGCGGTGGCGACCATCGGCATGTTCCAGGCGCAGCGGCACGCCACCGACCAGCGCAACCTGGCGCTCGCCGGTAAGGCGGCCACCGAGGCCCGGCACCTCACCACCATCAACCCGGGGCTCGCGGGCCAGCTCAGCCTCGCCGCGTACCGGATGTCCGCCACGCCCGAGACCCGCGGCAGCCTGCTCAGCACGTCGTCGGCCCCGCAGGCGCTGCGGCTGGACCACCCGGACACGGTGGTGTCGCTGGCGTTCAGCCCCGACGGCCGCGTCCTCGCCACCGCCAACGAGGACCGCGTCACCCGCCTGTGGGACACGACGAACCCGCACCAGCCCCGGCTCACCGCCAGCCTCACCGGGCACACCGCGCGCGTGAGCGCCGTGGCGTTCCTGCCCGGCGCCCGCGCGCTCGTCACCGCGAGCGACGACGGCACCGCCCGGATCTGGGACACCGCGGACCCGGGCTCGCCGCGGCAGCTCGCCACCGCGCCGCACCCCGGAGCCGTCCTCGCCCTCGCGGTCAGCGCCGACGGGCGCAGGCTGGTCACCGGCGGCGCGGACGGCGCGCTGCGCGTGTGGGACCTCACCTCGCCCCGGCAGCCGCGGCTGGTCGCCGCCCGGTCCGTCCGATCAGGACCGGTCCTCGCCGTCGCCGTCCACCGCGACGGCACGGTCGCCGCCGCGTCCGGGTCCCGCGTCGGGCTGTGGGACCTGGCCGACCTGACCGCGCCCCGGTCGACGATCACCCGGCACACCGGCACCGTCGTCGCGGCGGCCTTCACCCCGGACGGCGCCACCCTCGCCACCGCCGCCCTCGACCAGACGACCCGGCTGTGGGCGGTCGCCGACCCGCGCCACCCCGCCCCGCTGGCGTCGATCCCGACCGACGCCAACCAGATGGACACCCTGCCGGTCGCGTTCAGCCCGGACAGCCGCGTCCTCGTGACCGGCGGCCGGGGCTACACCGCGCGCCTGTGGGACATCACCACCCCGACCGACCCGCGCGCCGTGGCCACGCTCAGCGGGCACACCGAGGCGGTGTTCACCGCGGCCTTCACCGCCGACGGCCGGTCCCTGGCCACCGGGAGCTGGGACAACAGCGCTCGCCTGTGGACGCTGCCCAACCCGGTGCTCGGCGGGCACACCGACCGCGTCATGGCCGCCGCGTTCGTCCAGGACGGCCGCGTCCTGGCCACCGCGTCCCTCGACGGCACCGTGCGCCTGTGGAACCCGAGCGGCCTGGAGGTCCTGGCCGTCCTCCCGCACCCCGACTCCGTGCGCGCGATCGCCGCCACCCGCGACGGCGCGGTCATCGCCACCGGCGGCGACGACAAGGTCGCCCGCCTGTGGGACGTCGCCGACCCGCGCGCGCCCCGCGCCCTCGCCGCCATCACCGGCCACCCGTCGGAGCTGCGCGCCCTGGCCATCAGCCCCGACGGCACGACCCTTGCCACCGCGGGCAACGACCGCGCCACCCGGCTCTGGGACATCACCGACCCCCGCGCCCCGCGCCCGATCACCACGATCACCGGCCACACCGACCGCGTCTACTCCGTCGCCTTCAGCCCCGACGGCCGCACCCTCGCGACGTCGAGCTACGACGGCACCGCCCGGCTCTGGGACGTCGCGAGCGCCGCGGAGCCGCTGGCCACCATCACCGGCCACAGCGCCGCCGTCCGCTGGGTCCGCTTCAGCCCGGACGGCGCGACCCTGGCGACGGGGAGCTGGGACCGCACCGCCCGCCTGTGGGACGTGACCGACCCGCGAGACCCGCGGCACCTGGCCACCCTCACCGGCCACACCGAGGCCGTCCTGACCGTCACCTTCAGCCCGGACGGCCGCACCCTGGTCACCTCCGGCGACGACAACACGGTCCGCCTGTGGGACATCGGCTCCCCCGCCCGGCCCCGCTTCACCGCCACCCTCATCGGCCACACCGACGCCGTGTACTCCGTAGCGTTCCACCCCGACAACCACCGCCTCGCGACGGGCAGCCGCGACACCACCGTCCGGCTGTGGGAGACCGACCCGGACCTCGCCGCCGACCACCTCTGCCGGACCGCGCAGACCGCCATCTCCGACAGCCAGTGGGACCAGTACTTCCCCGGCATCCCCTACCGCGCCCCTGCTGACGCGACCGGGCCGGGAGTCCACAGGGGACTCCCGGCCCGGTCCAGGGGTCAGAGCGCCTTGAGGATGTCGTCGACGCGGTCCTTCGCGTCGCCGAACAGCATCGCGGTGTTCTCGCGGAAGAACAGCGGGTTCTGCACGCCCGCGTAGCCCGAGGCCATCGACCGCTTGAACACGATGACGTTCTCGGCCTCCCACACGGTGAGCACCGGCATGCCCGCGATGGGCGAGCCGGGGTCCTCCGCGGCGGGGTTGACCGTGTCGTTGGCGCCGATGACCAGGACGACCGTCGTCTCCGGGAAGTCGTCGTTGATCTCGTCCATCTCCAGGACGATGTCGTAGGGCACCTTCGCCTCGGCGAGCAGCACGTTCATGTGCCCGGGGAGGCGGCCCGCGACCGGGTGGATGCCGAAGCGGACGGTGACGCCCTTCTCCCGCAGCTTCCGGGTCAGCTCGGCGACGCTGTACTGCGCCTGGGCGACGGCCATGCCGTAGCCCGGGGTGATGATCACCGAGCCGGCGTTGGCGAGCAGGTCCGCCGCGCCGTCCGCGGTGATCTCGCGGTGCTCGCCGTAGTCGGTGTCGTCCGCCGGTCCCGCCTCGATGCCGAACCCGCCCGCGATCACGGAGATGAACGACCGGTTCATCGCCTTGCACATGATGTAGGACAGGTACGCACCGGACGAGCCGACGAGCGCGCCGGTCACGATCAGCAGGTCGTTGCTCAGCAGGAAGCCCGACGCGGCCGCGGCCCAGCCGGAGTAGCTGTTGAGCATCGACACCACGACGGGCATGTCGCCGCCGCCGATCGAGGCGACGAGGTGCCAGCCCAGCAGCAGCGCCAGCACCGTCAGCGCGCCGAGCACCGGCACGCTCGGGTCGATCACGTAGAACACCGTCAGCACCGCGAACACGACCAGCGAACCGACGTTGATCAGGTTCTTGCCGGGCAGCATCAGCGGGTTCGAGGAGATCTTCGCCGACAGCTTCAGGTTCGCCACGATCGAGCCGGTGAAGGTGACCGCGCCGATGAAGATGCCGATGGCGACCTCGGCGGAGTGGATGTTCTCGAGCGCGGCGCTGCCGAACGTGCCGTGCTCCAGGTGGCCGTTCCAGCCGACCAGGACCGCGGCGAGGCCGACGAACGAGTGCAGCAGCGCGATGAGCTCCGGCATGCCGGTCATCTCGACGATCTTCGCCCGCCACAGGCCGATGACCGCGCCGACGGCGATCGCGCCGACCATCAGGACGATCGGCAGCACCTGGTCGGCGCCGTCGATGACCAGCCACACGGTGGCGGCCAGCGCGAGGCCCATGCCGATCGCGCCGTAGCGCAGACCGCCCCGGGAGGTCTCGTGCTTGGACAGGCCCGCGAGGGAGAGGATGAACAGCAGAGCGGCGATGATGTTCGCCGACCCCGCGACAGCGACCGACACCTCAGTCCCCCTTCTTGAACATGGCCAGCATGCGGCGCGTCACCGCGAAGCCGCCGAAGATGTTGATGCTGGCCAGCAGCACCGCGACCGCGGACAGGATCGTCACCGCGCGGTCGGCCGAGCCGATCTGCACCAGCGCGCCGACGACGATGATCCCGGAGATCGCGTTCGTCACCGACATCAGCGGGGTGTGCAGCGCGTGCGCCACGTGCCCGATGACGTAGTAGCCGATGACGATGGCGAGCATCAGGGTGGTGAAGTGCTGCGGCAGCGGCGCGGGGGCCGTCGCCAGGACGAGGAAGTACAGGGCGAGACCGCCGCCGATCAGGCCCCACTTCAGCGCCGGGTTGGCCTTCTTCTCCGGCTTCGGCTCCGGGGCCGCCTGCTTGGCGGGCGCCGCGGGGCGGCCGAGACCTGGACCGGGGGCGGCGGCCAGGTCGTCTCGCCCGCGCGCACCACCGTGATGGAGCGCTGGACGACGTCGTCGAAGTCCAGCACCAGGGTGCCGTCCTTCTCCGGGGTCATCAGCTTGAGCAGGTTCACCAGGTTGGTGCCGTAGAGCTGCGACGCCTGCGCGGGCAGCCGTCCCGCGAGGTCGGTGTAGCCGAGGATGGTGACGCCGTTGGCGGTGACCACCTTCTCCCCCGCCACGGTGCCCTCGACGTTGCCGCCGTTCTGCGCGGCCATGTCCACGATGACCGAGCCCGGCTTCATCGACGCCACCATCTCCGCGGTGATGATCCGAGGCGCGGGGCGGCCGGGGATCAGCGCGGTGGTGATGATGATGTCGACGTCCTGGCACTGCTCGGCGTACAGCTTCGCCTCGAGCGCCTTGTAGTCCTCGCCCATCTCCTTGGCGTAGCCGGTCGCCGAGACCTCGACCTCGGGCGACTCGATCGACAGGTACTCCCCGCCGAGCGAGCGGACCTGGTCGGCCACCTCGGGCCGCGGGTCGGTCGCCCGCACGATCGCGCCCAGCGACCCGGCCGCGCCGATCGCCGCGAGACCGGCGACGCCCGCGCCCACGACGAGGACCTTGGCGGGCGGGACCTTGCCCGCCGCGGTCACCTGGCCGGTGAAGAACCGGCCGAACACGTGCGCGGCCTCGACGACCGCCCGGTACCCGGCGATGTTGGCCATCGAGGACAGCACGTCGAGCGACTGCGCCCGGCTGATCCGCGGCACGGCGTCCATGGCCAGCGCGGTGATCGGCCGCTTGCCGAGATCCGCGACGACGTCCGGGTTCAGCGCCGGGGAGAACAGCGCGATGACCGTCGCGCCCTCCTTGACCGCGTCGAGCTGCTCGGCCGACGGCGCGTTGACCCCGAAGACGACGTCGGCGTCGGCGAGCGACCCGACGGTCGCGCCCGCCTCGGCGTACGCGTCGTCGGAGAAGCTCGACGCCGCCCCGGCGCCCGGCTCGACGACCACGTCGTAGCCGAGCTTCTTGAGCTGGACGACGGTCGCGGGGGTGGCCGACACCCTGGTCTCCCCGCGCGCGCCTCCTTGAGCACCCCGATCAGCACGGCAGCCCCCGGGGTGCCGCCGGTGTCGAGCGGCAGCTCTGGGTAGAGCGGGTCCACCTCGCTCATCGGGGATCTCCTTCCACGGATGTCCTTGTCGACGCGCGGGCATCGGCGACGATGCCCCGGAGGATCTCAGAAGTGTGCCGCCGAATGGAGATCCCCGTACCGCGGAATTGGTGGTTAGATGCGTCACGTCGGATGAGAATCAGCAGGTCCGGCCTCGTTTTTCATCCATTGTGCGCAGTGCGGCCCGAGTTCGCCGCGCAATTCCGTGTCAGCGCCGTGACCACGCGCCCGCCCGCCTGGATCGATCCGGCGCGGATTCGGGGCCCTGGAGGTGGTCCCGGAGGAACGCGGCGATCTCCGCCCGGGCGACCTTCGCCTGGGGCACCACACCGGGCATGCTGAGGAACGCGTGCGTCGCCCCGGGGTGCTCGGTGAGGTCGGCGGGGACGCCGGAGGCGCGCAGCCGGGCGGTGTAGCGGCGGCCGTGGTCGGCGACCGGGTCGATGGTCGGGACGACGACCAGCGCCAGGGGCAGGCCGCCCAGGTGGTCGGCGTGCAGCGGGGACAGCTCGCGGGCGCCGGTCGGGGCGGCCAGTCGCCGGAACAGCCGCATCTGCTCCGCGGTGAGGGTCGGGCAGTCGGCGTGCCGGGTGGCGGAGTCGTACTCGTGGGCGGCGTCGGTCAGGTCGAGTGCGGGGTTGACCAGCACCTGGGCGCGCAGGCGCAGCCCGGTGTCCCTGGCCCGGATCGCGACCAGCGCGGCCATCAGCCCGCCCGCGCTCTCCCCGAAGACCGCGGTGCGGGTCGGGTCGACGTCCCATTCCTCGGGATGCCCGGTGATGTGCCGCAGCACGTCCCAGGCGTCGTCGGCGGCTTCCCGGATGGTGGTCCCGGGGGCGAGGAGGCGGTGCTCGACGGAGACGACGACCGCGGGCACCCGGGCGGCGACGTGGCTGTTCGCCCAGTCGCACTGCACGGCCGTGCCCACGAAGCCGCCGCCGTGGACGTGCAGCACGAGCGGCAGGCGCTCGCCGCGCTCGGGCCGGTAGACCCGGACCTCGACGACGCGGTCGGGCAGGCGCACCTCGTCCCAGCGGATCACCGCGCCCCGGTCGGGCCTGCCGGTGACCAGGCGGGCGAGCCGGGAGGCGCGCTTGCGGTTCTCGGCCGCGCTGAACGCGGCGAGGTCGTCGGCGGACATCGCCGCCCAGTCGGGTTCCTTGCCCAGGGCCTTCAGCAGCCGGATGCCCATCGGCGGTCGGTCGGTCATGCGCGCTCCCAGTTTCGCTACCAGCGGTATCGAAACCGATGGTAGCGAAACCGCTAGGCTGTCGCCATGACCCCCGCCCGAACCCCGGGACGCCCCCGCGCGGGCATCGACGCCGACGTCTTCGCCGCGACCCTCCGGACCGTCCACGAGCTGGGATACGCCGGCGCCACCATGGACCGCATCGCCGCCGCCGCGGGCGTCGCCAAGACCACCCTCTACCGCCGCTGGCCGTCGAAGGGCACACTGATCACCGACTGCCTCTTGGACGCCCTCGGCCCGGTCCCCACCACCGGCCCCACCCGCGCCGACATCATCACCACCGCGATCCGCTGGGCCGCAATGAAAACCGGCGAACCCGGCGTGGGCCCAGCCTTCGCGGGCGTCTTCGTCGACGCCGTCAGCGACCCCGCCCTCCGCGAGATCCTGTCGACCCGCCTGCAGGACCCTTACCGCATCGCGTTGCAGGAAGCTTTGGGAGAGCCGGAAAACCGCGTCCTGCTGTTCATCGACACCGTGGTCGGCGCCCTCCTCCACCGCATGGGCATGACCGGGGCCCCGATGGTCGACGCCGATGTCGCCGCGCTGACCGAGATGGTCGTGCGGCACTTCGACTGACCACAAAGGACGGAGCGGGCGCTCTCCCTTGCGGAGCGCCCGCCCCGTCCGCCTCACGGCAGGGTGTGGGCCGTGAGGTGCCGCCAGGCGCGGTCGCGCCAGTCGTCGGCCTGGGCGCCGCTCGGGTACGCGTGGCCCAGGCCCGCGTACGAGCGCCACGCCACCGAGACCCCGCCCGCGCAGCGGGTGTAGCGGAGGGCGGTCCCGTCGGTGACGGGCTCGGCGATCCCGGTGGGGTCACAGGCATTGCGCTTCACCCAGGCGTCGCGGGCGAGCTCGCCCGCGTCGACGGACACCAGGGGGTCGGCCTCGCCGTGGAACAGGGCGACCGCGATGGGCCTGATCGGGGCGCACGCGCCGAACACGCTCGGGTCGCCGCCCATGAACCCGGTGACCGCGGCGAAGGAGCCCGGGGCGTCGCAGGCCGCGCGCTGGGCCATGAACGAGCCGAGCGAGCCACCGTCGACGTACACCCGGCGCGGGTCGACGCAGGTGCTCGCCGCTATGTGGTCCACCACCCGGCGGAGGAACCGCACGTCGGTCGAGCCCGCGGCGAAGTCCCACCGGCCGCCCTCGCCCGCCGGGTAGGCGACGACGAACCCGGTCCGGTCGGCGTACCCGCTCCACCCGCTGGCCACCTCCTGGCCGAACGGCGACGACCCGAGCCCGTGCAGGGACAGCAGCAGCGGCGCGCTCCCGGACAGCCCCGCGGGACGCGCAGGTTGTACGACCGGAACGACGCGGGGAACAGAGTCCGGGTGACCGTGCCGCCGGTCGGCGAGCACGCGGCCTCCTCGGCGGACGCGGACGGCACCACCACGCACGCCGCGACCAGGGCGGACACGGCGAGGGACAGCCTCAGCCTGGACATCGGTGACCTCCATCACAGCAGGGTTACCGAACGGTAGCGCAAGAGCACTCTTGCGTCCACGGCGAGGCAAGACCCTTCTTGCGCGAGTAGGGTTGGGCATGGCCAAGGGCACCCGTGAGCGGATCATGGACGTGGCGCTGGCGCTGTTCGCCGAGTCGGGCTCGGCGGCCACCCCCGTCACCGCGATCGAGGCCGCCGCGGGCCTGTCCCCCGGCAGCGGCAGCTTCTACCGCCACTTCAAGGACAAGGCCGAACTCCTCGCCGCCGTCGTCGACCGCGAGATCAGCCGCGCGGTGAAGGACCCGGCCGCCCAGGTCGGCGCCGACCCCACAGCCCCGCCGACCGAGGCGCTGGCCCGGCAACTCCTGTCCGACCTGGACTACCTGCGCGCCCTGGAACCCCTCATCGCGATCCTGCTGTGGGAACGCGACCGCACCCCGAACTCGCCGACCACCTCCGCCGCGTGACCTCCGACCGCGGCGTCGAACTCGGCATGGCGACCCTGGCCCAGACCACCCCCACCGGCCCCGTCTCCGACGACCCGGAAGCCGCGGCGACGGTGATGCAGTCCGCGATGATCGGCTACTGGCTCGCCACCCGCTACTTCGGCGCGCCCCCGCTGGACATCGCCCCGGAGCGCTTCACCACGGCCCTGGCCCGCCTCCTCACCGACCCGCGCTGAACCACGCGCTCACGACGATCCACAGGAACCCAGCGGGGACCACGAGCAGCGCCACCGAGAGCGCCGCGCCGAGCGCGCCGATGACGACGGGCAGGATGCCGCCCGCGCGGGCGTTGTGCGGGTTCTCCGGGTCGTAGGTGATCGCGGCGGGCCCTTCGGGGATCCGCAGGACCACGAAGTGCGGGGACTCGACCGCCACCCGCCGCCCGGTCTCGGTGGTGAACAGCAGCTTCGGGTACTTCGTGTGGTCCGCCCTGCTGTCCCGGTACCCGGTGATCTCACCGTCAACCGTGACTCCCCGGCGGCGCAGGTGCCACCAGTCGGCGAGGAAGTGCTTCCAGGTGCCCCGCCACACCTGTCGGGCGCACCAGCTCGCCAGCGCGGAGATGAGCAAGCCCAGCACGACGAGCGGACCGAGCAGGATCCACACGAGCAGCAGGAACGCCGCGCCGATCAGCACCGCGGGCCTGCGCACCACCGGCAGCCGCCGCCCCGCGAGGGATGGCCGCCTGCGCGCGGCGTCCAACGCCGTGACGAACGCGTCGACGGCGTCGCCGGTGCGGCCCACGACCTCGAACCGCTCGAGCCCGGCGACCACCGACACGCGCCGCCCGTCCCGCTCGCACCCGGTGATCGCGGCGTACGGCACCCGCCGGGTCCGACCCCGCCGCACGAAGACCAACTCCGCGGTCCCGACGACGAACGTCCCGCCGCTCCCCCTGAGCACAACCCCCATGATCAAGATGCTACGGGGTCACACCAGGGCGTCCAGCGCGATCCGGGCGGCTTCGGCGACGAGCGCGTCGTCGGGTTCGGCGTCGGGGTCGGGGTGCGTGGTGAGGACGGCGATCACGATCGGGGCGCGGTCGGGTGGCCAGATGACGGCGATGTCGTTGCGGGTGCCGTACGCGGCGGTTCCGGTCTTGTCGCCGACGATCCAGCCGTCGGGGGTGGCGGCGCGGATCAGCGCGTCGCCGGTTGTGTTGCGGCGCAACAGGTCCACCAGGAAGGCGCGCTCGTCCTCGGGGAGCGCGTCTCCCGTGGTCAGGGCTTCGAGGCTGGTGGCCAAGGCTTTGGGCGTGCTCGTGTCGCGGATGTCGTGGGGCACAGCGGTGTTGAGGTCGGTTTCGAAGCGGTCGGCGTGCAGGGTCGTGTCGCCGATCTCGCGCATCGCGTCCGCGAAGCCCGCGGGCCGCCGAGTTCGCGCAGCAGCAGGTTCGCGGCGGTGTTGTCGCTGTAGCGCACGGCGGCGTCGCACAGCTCGCGCACCGTCAGCTCCGTGCGCTCCCCGTGATCGGCGCGTGCGCGACCAGGTCCGCCCCGGAGTAGCGGATCACCTCGTCCAGGTTGACATCCCGCAGCAGCACAGCGCCGACCAGCAGCGCCTTGAACGTCGACGCGTACGCGAACCGCTCGTCGGCCCGGTGCGCGATCTCCTGCCCGACCCGGTGTCGACCGCGTACACGCCGATCCTGGCCCCGCGGCGGTTCTCGAGCGGGCCGAAGTCCGCGGTCCGCGCCTCGGTCTTCGTCGCGGCACTTGTCGAGGCGACGGGGAGTTGCCGCGCGGGCGAGCAGGCGAACAGGGTGGACATCAGCAGCAGCGCGGCCGTGCAGCGTGAAGGGATCGTCACCTCAGCCAGTTCACCACAGCAACTGGGTCAGCGGCGGGACCTCGGCGGTGGTGCTCACCCCGGGCGGGGTCACGACGGTCGGGTCGACGGTGGGCGAGCCGCCCATCGTCAGGACGGCGACGACGGCGCCGGTGGTGGCGGCGCCGAGGACGAGGCGGACTAATGTGGCGGGGCGCAGCGTGATGAGCATGGGAGGACCTTCCGCTCAGGGACCCACCTGACGCGGCGACGGTCGAGCACCACTTCGAGGACGAGCGCTTGGCCGAGGGGTGCGAACCGGTTCTGCGTCCAGCGTCCTTGGAACTTTCACCCTCAGTATGTCTGACGGGAACCCCCGCTGCAATTCCCACGGTGCACTTTCAGGCTGTCGCGCCCAATAGGAAACTTCCCCCAGACGGCGGACGTCAGCGCGGTGCCCTTGCGGTGTGCCCGGGGGTGAGTAAGCTCCGCGCGGTGGGATTCCCAAGACCGGGGTCCCAGCCCCGAGCCCACCGCCGAGGTCCCATGCCGTCCGTCCAGGGTCCGCTCCTGCCCCGACGCCGACTCGCCGTCGAGTTGAAGCGGCTGCGCGAGGAGAGCGGGCAGACGCTGGAGAACGTCTCCGAGGCGCTGCTGATCTCCACCTCGAAGCTGTCGCGGCTGGAGAACGCGCAGGGCAGCCCGCAGGCGCGGGACGTGCGCGACCTGATCCGGCACTACGGGATCGAGGGCACGCAACTCGCCGCCCGGCTCATGCGCTGGACCGCCACCGCGGGCAAGCAGGGCTGGTGGGCGGACTACTCGCACACGATGGAACGCGGCCTCGACGGCTACGTCGCGTACGAGTCCGAGGCGTCGGTGGCGCGGGTCTACACGATCCCCGTCCTCCCCGTGCTCCTGCAGACCGCGGAGTACGCGCGCGCCCAGTACCGCGGGATGGAGCCGTGGCGCTCCCCCGAGGAGATCGAGCAGCTCGTGCAGCTGCGCATGGACAGGCAGTCCGCGCTGACGGACCGCCCCGGCCAAGGCCCGATGCGGCTGATCGCGGTGACCCACGAATCCGCGCTGCACCAGCACGTCGGCACCCCGGAGACGATGGCCGCCCAGCTCGACCACCTGATCGAGCGCTCCACCGAGCCGAACATCGACCTCCGGGTCCTCCCGTTCACCGCGCAGCCGTCGCTGACGATGACCTGCATGTACGCGTACTTCGAGTTCGGCGACGCCCTCGACCGCGACGTCGTCCACATCGAGACCCACGCCGGTTTCCGCCACATCGAGACCCCCGACATGGTCCACAACTACCGGCGCCACTACGACACCCTGCACGATGCCGCGCTCACCCCCGACGAGTCGCGCGCGCTCATCCGCTCGGTGCGCACGTCCCACTTCGGCTGACCCGCAGCCTTCATCCCCGTTGGAGCACCCCAAGATGGACAGCGTCGCACCGGGGCACCCCGGTGAACTGGCCCAGCACGGTTACGTCGTCCTCACCGACGCCGCCCTGGGCATCTCCGACGAGGACCGCCACCTCCTCCGCAAGCGCTACTTCACCACCGACGTCCTCCGCCGCTACCCCAACGACATCCCCCACGACCGCCTCCGCGCCCGCGACGTCCTCCGCTACGACTGGACCTCCACGGACGTGACCCTGCGCGAACACACCACCATCGACATCATCGACCGCGGCGGCCACGCGGGCACCCGCACCTTCCACCGCACCCCCGTCGCCACCGACGACATCATCACCCGCTGGGTCCGCGGCATCCTCCACGCCATCCCACCGCAGCACCGCCAACCCCGGGGCACCTTCGGCCTCAACTTCTTCCGCACCTTCACCGACGTCGTCACCGAACCCCACCAGGACGGCGAGGAGTACATCGTCGTCTACGTCATCGCCAAGTCCGGCACGGGCGCGATGACCGAACTGTACGACCTGTCAGGCGCCTTGGTCCTGAAGCACGAACTCCTCCCCGGCGAACTCATCCTCTTCCGCGACGACCGCTTCCGCCACAACGCCACCCCCTCCAGCCCCTCGACTCCCCCACCCACCGCGACGCCATGGTCTGCACGGTGAACTACGCGACGACTTATCCGCTGGACTAGGGACAAGGCGGGTTGTATTCCACCCCTGGTGCCGAGCGCTGCCACTCGGCGACGGTCAGCGGCGCGGTGGCCCAGTCGCACACCTTGCGCGCCAGGCGCTCCAGGTCGAGGTCCCAGAACCGCACGGTGCCGTCGCGGGACGCGCTGAGCAGGCCGCCCCGCGTGAACTGGACGGACTCGACGGCGTCGTGGTGCCCGGACAGGGTTCCCCACGGCGTCCCGTCCGACGTCCACAGCAGCACGGTGTTCTCCGCGCCCGCTGTCGCGACGAAGCGACCATCAGGGCTGATCGCGACGGCGTACACGCCGCGGTTGTGGGTGAGGACGGCCAACTCCCGGGGTGGGCCGGGTCGGTCACGTCCGACAGCCGGGCCCTGCTGTCCTTCGACCCGGTGATGACGCGGGTGCCGTCGGCGGACAGCGCGGCGCCGAACACCTCGCTGTCGTGCGGCGGCAGCCACCCTGCTCGGCCAGGCCCGCCGTCCCCGCCTGCCACATCCGGGACCCGGACGCCAAGCCACCCGCGACCACCCGGGTGCCGCCGTCCGGCCCCGCGGCGACGTACAGGGCGAAGACGTCGGCGACACCACCGTGCGCGTCAGCCCGCTTGACGCCCTTCCGCCAATCCCACAACGTGATCCGGCCGGTCGTGTGCCCGACGACCAATCGGTTCCCGTCAGGCGTGAACCGCGCCGACAGCATGCCGCCCGCGGCGCTGTCGACGACCTCGCGAACCTTCTGGGGCCGTCGGGGATCGCGGGTGTTCCAGGTGATCATCCGGGCGTCCGAGCCCACGGTGATGAGCGTGCGGGAGTCCGCGGTGAAGGCGGCTTCTTCGACGGTGGCCGTGTGGCCGACCAACTCGTGCGCGAACCGGGGCCCGGCCGGGTCGGTCAGGTCCCAGAGCCGCGCTATCGCGCCCTCGCCCACGGTCGCCATCAGCCGCCCGTCCGGGCTGGCCACGGCCTGGAGCACGGGGGCCGGGTGCACCCGGAGCGCGGGCAAGGGCAGCGACCACACGCGCACGTCGTGATCGCCGGACGAGGTGACCAGGAAGCGGCCGTCCGGGTGGTATGCGGCGTCGGTCGACCAGTGCCGGTGGCCGCTCAACCAGATGTCGGATCCCACACCCCGGCCCGAGACGTCCAGCAGCACGACCGGGCTGGTGGAGCGTGGGCTGGCCAGGGTGCGCCCGTCGGGGCTGAAGGTCAGCGCGATCACCTTTCCGCCGTCCGGGCGTCCACCCAACTCGGTCAGGCCGCCTGCGCGGTCGACGGTGAACAGGCGCACCCAGCCGTCTTCACCCCCGACGGCGAGACGGCCGTCCCGGGCGAACGCGACGACCGTGCGACCGGTGGCGCGGCGGGAGGTGGTGAGGAGGTCGCCCGTCCGGGTGTGGATCCGCACGTGCCCGTCGGCGGTGCCCACGGCGAGCAGCGCGCCGTCGGGGCTGAACGCCAGCGAGCCCAGCCCTCCGGGGATGCGGGTGTTCAGCACGGGAACGCCGGCCAGATCGTGCAGGTCCCGCAGCTGGAGGGTGCCGTCGAGGTGCCCGATCGCCAGCAGGTCGTCGTGCAGGTCCAAGCCCCACACGACCCCGGTCCCGCCCGTGACCACCTCGGCCGTCAACTCGACCGCCGATGGGTCAGACATGTCCCACACGCGGACCGCCCCGCCCTCGTCACCGCTGACGAGAACCGGTCTGTCGCGGTGGAACACCAGGTTGTAGACCTTCGCGGCGTGCCCGGGAACCCTTGGGAGTTCACGGGGACGGTGGTGGTTCCGGACGTCCCACAGCCGCAGGACCTTCTCGTCGCCGCCCGCGACCATCAGCGTTCCCGTGCTGTCCAGGGCGACGGTCTCGACGTTGCCACCGTTGGGCAGCCTCGTCGAGTAAGGCTGGGCGAAGGCGCTGAGCAGGGCTTTGCGGGTCAGGACCGACTCGGGAAGCATCCGGTAGCCAGCCAAGACGAGTTGGGTCCCCAGGGACGAATCGATCGCTCGCTGCGTGGTTCCTTCCTCGGCCACCACCCGCGCGGTCAACGCCGTGCGCTGGCGTTCGGCTCGATCCGCCGACCACACCGCCACGCCCGCGGACACCAGGGCGACCACCAGCGCGGCGCTCAGCGCCACCAGGGCGATGCGCATGCGTCGGGCCGCTCGACGCCGGGCCGCGTGCTCGCGGGCGCGCTCCGCCACGGAAGCCTCGACGAACTCGCGCTCGGTCGCGGTGAAGCCCTCGGGTTTGCGGGTCAGCCAGTTCTCCGCGGTGAGGAGGGCGGCGCCGCGCAGGAGCCTGCCGGGGTCGCGGTCGGTGCGCCAGTCCGACACCGCGCGGCGCACTGTGTCCAGCCAGCTCCGGAAGGCGGGGTCCGAGTCCAGCCATCCCCGCAGCAGGCCCCACTCGACCGCCAAGGCGGCGTGCGCGAGCGTGACGACCGCGTCGGCGCCCTCGCGGATCACCACCAGCCGGTCCGCGGCCAGGTGTTCCGCCACCGCCCGCAGGGGCGGGTCCAGGTCGTCGAGCCTTTGCGGGACCAGGAACACCGCGCCGTCGGGTCCGGTGTGGACCAGGCGCAGCATCAGCAGCCGCACGGCGTCGAGGGCCGGGGAGGTGTCGCGGATCCGTTCGACCACGCCGTCGGCGTAGGCGGCCAGGGCGCCGCTCACGCGGCCCATCTCGGTGTAGGCGGCGTGCGTCGCCCGGTCGGGGAGCACCGCCGCCACAGCTCGGTCAGGGCGAACTCCAGCAGCGGCAACTGCCCGGCGGCGTCGCGGGCGTCGCGCACGATCCGGTCGACCAGGCCGGGTTCGAAGCCGGGTCCGCCGCGCACGGGTCCGGTGATCGCGGCGGCGAGCTGCGCTTCCCCCATCCTGGGCAGCAGGAGGGTCCCGCGCTGCACGGCCTCGACCGTCCCGGGGCTCACGAGGTGGTCGAGGTCGGCCGAGCGGGCGGTGACGACGACGCGGCTGCCGGACCGGACGACCAGGTCGAGGAACTCGGCGGCCACCGCGGGCGCTCGGGCGGCCAGTTCCTCGAACTGGTCGACGCACACCACGCCCCCGGCGCGGCGGACGGCGGCCAGCAGGTCTTCGGCGCCCGAGCCCGCCGAGGGCGTCAGCACCGCGGCGGGCGTGCCCGCTCGGCGCAATCGGGGGACCAGGCCCGCCCGCAGCAGCGAGGACTTCCCGCACCCCGACGGACCCACCACCAGGACCACGGGCTCCCGCGCCACCAGCGCGGTGAGCCGGTCGACGGCGTCCTCCCGGCCGAAGAAGTACGGCTCGTCGACCTCCTGGAAGGCCCGGAGCCCGCGGTAGGGCAGTTCGGGATCGGGCAGCTCCCGCACCACGTCGACCACGAGGCGCGCGATGTCGTCGAAGGCGGTGGTCTCGCGCACCTCGCGGAACTGCCTGCTCGCCAGCCCGGCGATCGAGGGCGGCAGCGGGCCGGGGACGCGACGCACGTCGCCGACGAGCACCGGGACGATCCGCTTGCGGGGAACGACAGCGCGTGTTCGATCTCCCGGCGGACCCAGTCGCCCTCGGCGTCGACCAACCGGGCCGGACCCGGTCCGAGCCACCGCTCGCCGATCACGACGACGAGCACGTCCGCGTCGGCGACGCCCTGCAGCAGGCGGTCGGGGAAGAAGTCGCCCACCGCGATGGACTCGGAGTCGAAGAAGACCAGCGGCTTGCCGAGCCGCGCCTGGAACTCGCGGGCGATGTGCCTGGCGACCCAGTCGCCGTCGCCGGTGCGGTAGTTGATGAAGACCCCGCCCACCCTCACCCCTCGATCCGACGCCCGAGCCGTGAAGTGGTACCACGGCCCGGGCGTCGATGTCGATCTTGAGGGTTTTCCCCTTGGCGGGAGGCGGTTTCCTCAGCGCAGCGGCGGGCTCGCCAGTCGGGCCAGTTCGAGGGCCTGGTCCGGCCACCAGCGGCCTGCCGGGGGCCGCCCTGGCACTCGCCGTCGGACTCGCCGGGGCGCTTGGTCCAGATGAAGGCGTCGACCAGGGGGATGCCGGTGTTGGCGGTGGGGCGTTCGCCCAGGCCGCGGCCCGGGGGTTGCACCAGTCGGTTTCGCCTTCGCCGGGGGTGTAGTGGCCCTGGCCGTTGCGGGAGGTGTCGAGGACGAAGTGCTTGAGGCGGACCCGGTGGATGGGGAGGGCGTCGAGTTCTTCGTTCGACGGGCAGCTCGTGGCGCCTCGGGTGCGGAGGTAGAGGCACTGGGAGACCCGGGTGCCGTACTGGACCAGGTCCTCGGTGCGGCGGTAGTTCGAGGTGTTCAGGGCGAAGCCGTCCGCCTCGGCGATGTTGCCGTTGATGAGGCGGTTGACGATGCCCAGCTGCTGGCGCGGGTCGCCGTAGCCCGCGTCGTAGTCGTTGAGGGGTTGCCAGGCGCTGTGGCCCGCGTCCAGGTAGACCTTGGTGTGCTTGCCGCGCTTGAGGGTCGTGACGGCGTGGCTGATCTCGCGGAAGCGTTGGGGGACCAGCTCGGCGTCCGGGCCGATGGTGCACCACGGTTCGCTGGTCAGGAGGGACAGGCCGTCGGGCTCGATGACGACGACGGCCTTGGCGTTGCCGATGCCCTCCGCGAACGCGGTGATCCAGTCCTTGTACTCCTGCTCGCTGCGGGCGCCGCCGCGGACCACTGGGAGCAGTCGCGGTACGGGACGAAGTACGCGACCAGCACGGGGACCTGGTGTTTCGCGCGGGCCGCGTCGACCACCGCGCGGACGTCGGCGCGGACCTTGTCGGCGCCCGCGGTGGTGAACCAGATGGCCTGCGGTTGGGCGGCCATGGCTTCCATCAGCTCGGCGTCGGCCGTGCGGCCCTGCGCGCGGTAGACCTCGGCTTGGCGGGCGGCGTTGGTGTCGGGTTCGACGTAGAACTTCGTGCCCTTGGGCAGGTGCGGCGGGCCGCTGTCGTGCGCCTGCGCGCTGCCCCCTGCGAACAGGGCGGCGGTCACCGCGGCGGCGGTCAGGACGGCCAGCGTCTGGTGTCGTCTCACTGCGTGCTCCTCACCGAGAACTTGAGAGCGCTCCCAAGCACCGAGCAGCATGCCCCCTGCCGGGCGTGATCACAAGCAGCAATTGCTGGTGTACAGCCGTTCGCTTCCGGTGTACGTTCCGAACGACGCTTGGGAGCGCTCCCAGGCCAGGTTCGTCCCAACACGAAGGAGGGGCTCAGTGAAGCGCTCCACCGCCGCTCTAGCGGCATGCGCGGTGGTCGTCGGCGGGGCCGCGGTGATACTCCCGCAGGCGGCGTTGGCGGCCCAGGGTTGCCGGGTCGACTACACCGTCACCAGCCAGTGGCAGGGCGGGTTCCAGGCGGGCGTCAAGATCACCAACCTCGGCGACCCGATCACCGGCTGGTCGCTGCGGTTCTCGTTCCCCGACGCCGGGCAGCGGCTGACGCAGGGCTGGAACGCGACCTGGTCGCAGTCCGGCGCCGTCGCCACCGCGCCAACCTCGACTGGAACCGGACGCTCAGCACGGGCGCCGCCGTCGACCTCGGGTTCACCGGCTCGTGGACCGGCAGCAACCCCGTGCCGTCGTCGTTCAGCCTCAACGGCGTCGCCTGCACCGGCGGCGTCACGAACCCGACGACGACCACCACCACCACGACCACCACTCCCCGCCCGGGCGCACGCCGGTCGCGATCAACGGCCAGCTCCGGGTGTGCGGGGTCAACCTGTGCAACCAGTACAACCGGCCGATCCAGCTCCGCGGCATGAGCACGCACGGCCTCCAGTGGTTCCCGCGCTGCTACACCAACGCGTCCCTCGACGCGCTGGCGGGCGAATGGGGCTCGGACCTCTTCCGCATCGCGATGTACGTGCAGGAAGGCGGCTACGAGACCAACCCGTCCGGGTTCACCAGCCAGGTCAACAGCCTCGTCGACATGGCCGAGGCGCGCGGGCTGTACGCGGTCATCGACTTCCACACGCTCACGCCGGGCGACCCCAACTACAACCTCGAGCGCGCCAAGACGTTCTTCGCACAGGTCGCCTCGCGCAACGCGGCGAAGAAGAACGTCATCTACGAGATCGCGAACGAGCCCAACGGGGTGAGCTGGGCGGCGATCAAGAGCTACGCCGAGCAGGTCATCCCGGTGATCCGCGCGGCCGACCCGGACGCGGTCGTCCTCGTCGGGACGCGGGCGTGGTCGTCGCTGGGCGTGTCCGAGGGCTCGAACGAGTCCGAGATCATCAACAACCCGGTCAACGCGACCAACATCATGTACACGTTCCACTTCTACGCGGCCTCGCACAAGGACAACTACCGCTCGGTGGTCAGCCGCGCGGCGGGCAGGCTGCCGCTGTTCGTCAGCGAGTTCGGCACCGTGACCGCGACCGGCGGCGGCAGCTACGACCGCACCAGCACGGCCGCGTGGCTCGACCTGCTCGACCAGCTGAAGATCAGCTACGTGAACTGGACGTACTCCGACGCCAACGAGAGCAGCGCCGCGTTCCGACCCGGCACCTGCAACGGCGGCGTGTTCACCGGCAGCGGCGTCCTGACGGAGTCCGGGGCGTACATCAAGAGCCGGATCAGCACGCCGGACAACTTCCCGACGAGCTGACCGCCGCTCGCGGGTGGGGCCGTGCACCCCGGCCCCACCCGCGGGTGGACCAGATCACAGGCTGTCACACGGCGCGGTCGGCGGGCGTCTGGTGGGCGTCAACCGCCCAGCGAAGGGATTTCCCCGTGGACGACCTCCGATCGCGCATGCCCAACCCGCTCCGGTTCATCCCGGAGATCGCGGGCATCGCCGCGGACCTGAACAAGGCCATCGAGAACGCGCCGATCCCGCAGACCACCGTCCTCCTGGTCCGGTTCCGCGCGGGCCTCCTCCTCGGCAGCACGTACTTCACCGTCCGCGACGCCGAAGCCCTGCGCGCGGCAGGCGAGCCGGAGGAGCGCATCACCGCCGTCGCCACCTGGCACACCGCCCCGTACTTCACCGACGCCGAGCGGGTGGCGCTGGAACTGGTCGACGCGGTCCTCACCCCGAACCCGACCGGCGAGCGCGTGTCGGACGAGCTGTACGCCAGGGCATCGACGCTGTACGACGACAAGGCGCTGTGGTCCCTGATCACCGCGATCGGCCACATCGGATTCTTCGCCCCGGCCGCGCTCATCGCCAAACCGATCCCCGGCATGCCCCCGGGGCAGAACTACACGGACTGACCGCCATGACCAAGTTCGCGGTAGCCGGAGCGACGGGCAGACTGGGCCGCCACGTCGTCGACGTCCTCACCGAACGCGGCCACCACGCCGTCCCGATGTCCCGCGCACTGGGCGTCGACGTGGTCGCTGGCGAACGCCTCGCGGAGGCGCTGGCAGGCGTCGACGTGATCATCGACGCGGCGTCCTGGCACGCGTCGGAACAGGACGCGGCAACGGAGTTCTTCCGCGCATCGACCCGGAACCTGCACGCGGAGGGCCAGCGCGCGGGGTCGGCCTGATCGCGGTCGCGTCCGTCATCGGCGTCGACGGCGCGACGGCCGGCGGCCTGCTCCCCAACCCCACGCCACCCTCGCGGGCCCCATCTTCGAGGAAGGGCTCGACATCCAGCCCTGAACCAGTGCGGGTGGTCGGGCAGGGTCCCTGCCCAACCACCGCCCCGGTCGCGCTTCCGCTTGTCTGATTGTCCGATCGTTCAACGATTGAACATGTGGACTCCTGCGAGTCCCGGCTCAGTTCACGTGGACCGTGAGGAGTTCCTGGCGGACGAACTTGGAGCGGCCCGCGATGCCCGCCAGGTTGAGGCGGATGCTGTAGCTGCCCTCCTCGTTCGTCGCCGGGAAGTGGCCGGTGAGGGGGAGCCCGGGAGGGCGGTGAGGCCGAGCCTGCGGGAGCGGCGCTCGAAGATGTCGATCTTCTTCTCGAGCAGGTGGGCGTGGAGGGCCAGCAGGCGCGGGATGTCGTCGGGTGGGGCGTCCTCCGGGAAGCGGACCGGGTCGATGTCGCGGAGTTCCTGTTCGAACTTCGTCCGCAGCGTCGGCAGGCCCATGACCGGGGCGGTGACGATCGCGGTGCCCGACAGGCGGGTGACGGGCTTGTCGGCGTCGGCCGACAGTGAGATCGGGTCGCCCGGGCGGATGCGGTCGCTGATCTTCGTGCGGACGCGGATCGGGGAGTCGACGAAGCCGCCGACGGTGTAGCGGGTGTGGGAGTCGCGGGAGGTTTCGACTTCGACGTGCCAGAGGCCGGGGGCGGGGTCGGGGAGGTCGAAGACGACGTAGCCCGTGCCGACGGTCGTGCGGACGAAGGACGTGTCGGGGCGGAGCAGTTTGCCGCGCGGGTCGCGGAGGCGGACGGTGATCTGGCCGCGCTTGGGTTCGCGGGTGGTGAACCTGAGGGCGGTGTTGCGCCAGGCGCAGGTGAAGGTGGCGCGTTCGGCCAGGGATTCGACGAAGCCCGCCACGCGGCTGGCCGAGGCCGTGGTGGTGTCGTTGACGATGATGCCGTCGCTGGTCGCGGTGCCGCGGACGAAGTTGTAGATCTCGAACAGGTCGTCGATGGTCGGCATGAAGTAGTACCGGCCGGACGTCGTCGACGCGAGCGCCTGCAGCAGCGCCTGGTCGGACGCGGGGCCCATCGCGCAGGCGTGGACGCGGACCTCGGCGGGCAGGGCGCCCGCGGCGTCCAAGGCGGAGGGGCGGGCGGGGTTGTTGGGCTGGCAGCCCTTGTTGTCGTACCCGTCGGAGAACAGGACGATCGAGCGCGGGCCGGTCTCCGCGGCGAGCAGGTCCGCGCCGCGCTCGATGCCCGCGCCCATGAACGTGCAGCCCGCGAAGGCGATGCCGTCGACCTCGTCGCGCGCCGCCGTGCGGGTGGCCGCGCCGACGACGGTCTGCACTTCCAGCGGGGCCGCGGTGGGGAACTCGACGTCGCCGCTGTCGCCGAAGCTGGCGACGCCGATCTTGTCGTCGGTGCGGAGCAGGTCGATGAACTGCTTGCTGGCCTGCCGGGTGACGTCGACGTACCCGAAGGACACCATGCTGCCCGACCGGTCGAGGACGACGGCGACCTTCGCCGGGTCGGCGTCGGCCGCTTCGGCGTTCTCGATGACCAGCGCGAAGTCCTGCCACGGGGTCAGGTCGAACGGCGGCCGGGCGTTGGCGACGACGCTGGTGGCGATCACCCGGACGTCGTACACCCCGGTCGGGTTCTGCACGTACACGCACTCGACGTTGTCGATCGCGTCGAACGCGCCGCCCGAGACGGAGAACCCGTTGGTGAACACGTTGCCGCGGAACAGCGTCCCGCTGCCGATTTCCTGGACCTCCAGGTTGAGGTTGTTGACCAGCGCGGGGTTCGCCCCGGCGGCGCCGGGTGCGTCGCTGTAGACCATGGTCACGCGCAGCGGGCGGGCCGGGTCGGCGACCGCGACCCGCAGGGTGAACTCCTGGCCGGACGCGGTGAACGCGTGCCGCTGGTCGGAGAACACGCGCGGCCCGCGGTCGGACCCGGGCGCCTGCAGCACCATGTTCTCCAGGCTGACCCGCCCCCAGCCCTGCACCGGGCTGGGCACGTTGCCGAGCGTGCCGCCCGCGCCGTCCGGGCCGCCCACCAGGTCCTCGGCGCCGTTGACCAGGAAGGCCTTCAGCAGCGCGTGGCTCGGCGTGCGCCCGCCGGTGCGCCCGCGCCACCACTCGATCAGCAGCGCGCACAGCCCCGCGACGTGCGGGGTGGCCATGGAGGTCCCGCTCATCCGCGTGTAGTCCTGGTGGACGGTCGCCCCGGTGTCGGTGTACGCGGTCCGGGGCCGCTGCACGCCCGCCATCCCGGCGTTGGCGTCCACGGTGGAGCGCGCGGAGATGATGTCGGAGCCGGGCGCGACGATGGTCGGCAGGATGCGGCCGTCGACCGCGGGCCCCCGGCCGGAGCTGTCCGAGATGCCGCGGATGTCGTCGACGGCCCCGCCCTCGCCGGGCCGGAAGTTGCGGCTGTTGCCCACCACGATGGGGTTCTTGGCCTCCCACGGCGCGCCGACGGTGGTCGCGCCGCCCGCGCCGTCGTTGCCCGCCGCGGACACGATGACCAGACCCTCCAGCTCGGGGTGCCCGCGTCGGGGTCGCGCACGAGCTGGTCGTAGGTCCGGGACCGCGCGGTGTAGCCCGAGCCGGGCGCGCCGCCGCCCGCGCCGCCACCGGTCTGCCCCCAGCTGTTGTTCATCACGTTGGCGCCGTTGGCGACCATCGCCTGGACGCGCTGGGCGTCGGTGAACGTCCCGCCCGCGATCTGGTTGACGCTGCCGAGCCGCGCCGCGGGTGCGACGCCCTGGCCGAGCAGGAACCCCTGCGGGTCGGCATCGCCGAGCGCGGCGTTGCCCGCGGCGATGCCCGCGACGTGGGTGCCGTGCCCGTTGGTGTCGGTCGGGGTGGCGCCGCCGGTGGCGTCGACGAAGAAGTCGAACCGGCCCGCGAGGTCGGCGTGCATGGTGGCGTTGACGTGGTTGTCCACGCCGGAGTCGCAGATGCCGATGCGCACGCCCGCCCCGCTGAGGCCGAGCCCGGTGAGCGCCGCCTGGTACCCGGTGACCGGCCCGGTGCCGGGTGCGGCGGCCCCGTCGAGGTTCTCCGCGACGATCTGCGTCGACCGCTCGTCGAACAGCGTGTCCGGCCCGACCGGCTCGACCCACCGCACCGACGGGATCGCCGCGACCGCCCGCAGCGCGTCGGCGTCGACGTCCACGGTGATCGTCGCGGCGTCGAGGGGGCGGTCGGCGGCGGCAGCTCGACGTCGCGCACGGTGGCCCCGAGGTCCTCGAGCCGCGCGCGCACCGCGTCGGCGTCCTCGGGCGGCACGACCCGGACCCCGATCTGCTCCAGCGGCCCGCTCGCGTCGGCCAGCGCGGCGTCGACCCGGTAGGCGGGCTGGAACAGCCCGGTCCACGCGACGTACGGCTTGCGCGCCAGCTCGGCGGCCTGGGCCTCGTCGGCGAGGACGAACAGCCCGTACGGCCCGAGCGGCTCGACCACCTGCACCCCGAGGTCCTGGATGTCCGCCACCCAGTCCGGCGACGGCGGCGCGACCAGCTGCACCAGCCGGTGCTGCCACTCCGCCGCGTCCGCCTCGGACACCGCGTCGACCCCGACCTCGACGGGCGCGTCGATGTCGATCGTGGTCGGCCCGATCCGCAGGATGTTCGGCGCGGGCAGCTCCACGACCCGGAACCCGGCGTCGGACAGCCGCCGCACCTCGTCCTCGGCGACGTCCAGCACGAACCCGCCCGCGGCCGCGACCCCGGCGTCTCCCCGGCCCGCGCGATCTCCCCGCGCAGTGCGTCGGACGCGCCAGCCGCGCCGCTCGGGTAGTGCTTGTTGACGAGGATGCGCGACATGGGAGCCTCCTCCACCAGCGCGGATGTGCGTTCCCGGTACATCGGGCCTCGGCCACTCCCCGTATCCACCCCATGCAGGCTTTTCGCCCGAACGGAGTAACTCCGTTCCTGCGCGCCGGATCACAGGGTTCCACCCCTGGCGCATACCCCCAGAGGTATATAGTCACCGCAGCGGAGCAGGAGAGGGGTGGCCGTCATGGCAACCGGGCACGAGCACCACGCCCACCACGGGAAGGCGAGTTGGGGGACGGCCGCGTCGGCCACGCTGCACTGCCTCACCGGGTGCGCCATCGGCGAGGTGCTGGGGATGGTCATCGGCACCGCGCTCGGGTGGGGGACGGTGGCGACGATCGTGTTGGCGGTCGCGTTGGCGTTCTTCTTCGGGTACGCGCTCACCATGTGGGGCGTGCTGAAGGCGGGGGTGGCGTTCAGGCAGGCCGTGAAGATCGCGCTCGCGGCCGACACCGTGTCGATCACCGTGATGGAGGTGGTCGACAACGGCGTCATGGTCGTGGTGCCGGGGGCGATGGACGCCGGGTTGGCGAGCGGGTTGTTCTGGGGCGCGCTGGCGTTCGCGTTCCTGGTGGCGTTCCTGGTGACCTGGCCGGTCAACAAGTGGCTGATCGGGCGCGGGACCGGGCACGCCGTGGTCCACGCGTACCACCACTAGCGCGGCGCGGGTACTCCGCCAGGGCCCGGCCCACGGCTTCGGCCAGGGCCGGGACCTGGTCCTCCCGGTCGCCCGCGTACAGGCGGAGGAAGGTGGGCTCGCCCTCGCCCATCGGGTCGGCGGGTGAGGCGCGGGGCACCGAGAAGCCGAAGCTGGCCCCCTTGGTGACCTGGACGCCGAGGTCGCGGGCGTGCGCGAGGATGCGGTCGATCATGGGGGTGAGCCCGGGGCGGGTGTTGCGGTCGGACTCGCCGTGCAGGAAGTTCGCGAAGCCGGTGACGTAGGGCAGGCGGCGCGCGACGGCGTGGTCGGGGTGGTCCGGGAGCAGCGGGTGGTGGATGGCCCCGGCGGCGCGGACGCGGGGGTCGGCGTGCAGGAGGTCGGCCAGGTCGGCGGCGTTCCCGCAGATCCGGTGCATCCGGGCGCGGAGGTCGGCGCGCGAGTAGCGGGGAACAGCTCGGCGCTGTGCCGGTAGAGCACTCCCCGGCGTTGCGGCGGAGGTGGCGGACGCGGTCGGCCAGCGGGGCCGGGAACACGAGGACGCCCGCCATGCCGCAGTCCAGGCCGAGCTGCAGGTACTTCGAGCAGCTCTCGTAGTACAGGACCTCGACCAGCGGGCAGCTCTCCAGGAGCGCGGCGGGCAGGGAGGCAGCGGCCATGGTGCCGTCGACGACCACCGTCATGCGCCAGGTGATGGTCTTCCGCAGTTCGTGCAGCAGGCGGTCGAGGTCGACCATGCGCTGCGGGCCGGTGTTCGCGACCGGGTCGACGAACAGGGCGCGCGGGCGCAGCCGGAGGACGTCCGCCATGATCGCGGGCACGGCGTAGCCGCCGGTCTTCTCCAGCCGCACGTGGGGCAGGGCGGCGAGCTGCTCGGCGGTCTCGAAGTAGATGTACGGCGCGGTCAGCACGACATCCCCGGGACGCAGGCGCTCGCGGATGAGGAAGGACTCCAGGACGGCGAACGCGGCCATCCCGGACGACGTCACGCACAGCCCCGAGCGCTCCGGGTTCAGCCCGAACACCGACGCCAGCTGCGCCTCGACCCGCTCCACCGCCTGGTGGGAGTACCGCTCGTAGTTCACCACCGGGCTGTCGAGCGCGCCGGTGTCGAAGAACTGCACCGCGCGCGACTGGTCGTAGGACTGCGCGCACCACTCCAGGGCGCCGCGGACGTACGCGGCGGTGGAGAGCGCGAACCGCACCACGGACTCCCCGCGCTCAGCATCCCCGACAGGTCGGACACGGCGGCGACGCGCAGCTCGCGCTCCACCCGGTGCTCGGCCTGCTGGGCGGCGGTGTGCAGGCTGGCGGTCAGCGACCGGTCCACCGGCAGTCCGCGTTGGACGCACACCCGGACGAACTGGTTCACCGCGCCCTTGGCGGTGCGGAGTTCGGCCAGGCACGACGAGAGCTGGTCCCGCAGCGCGGCCATCGCGGGCGGCTCCAGGGCGAACGCGGGCTCAGCCATTGTCCGCCACCGTGTACGACATGAGTGCTCCCAACGAGTGCGTGCCGCAAACGGTGCACCGGACCGCGCTCGCGTGACACCTCACCGCGTGCTCAGGCGCGTGCGCCGCATCGCATTCTCGCGGAAGGCCGCACGATCGCACTTCCATAGCATGGACCGCATGGAGATCGCACGCGTGGACCCGCCCGGCTCGGACGACCCCGGCATCACCAACGGCGTCGTGGTGACGGGCGCGCAGCGGTGGCTCTACATCACCGCGCAGCCGCCGTTCCTCGACGACCACACGGTCCCGGAGGGGTTCGAGGCCCAGTACCGCGCCGTGTGGGCGAACCTCGTCAAGGTGCTGAAGGAGGCGGGGATGGGGGTGGAGAACCTGGTGAAGGTCAACACCTACCTCGCCCGCCGCTCCGACCGCGAGGCGAACTCCCTGCTGCGCCAGGAGATGCTGGGCGCGCACAAGGTCGCGATGTGCATCATCATCGCCGACATGTGGGACGAGTCCTGGCTGCTGGAGATCGACGCGGTCGCCGCGGCCTGAGCCCCGCTCTCAGCCGTACCGCTCGACCAGGGCGGCGCCGATCGAGGCCAGCTGGTCCCGCACACCCGCGGGACCGGTCACCTCGACCCATTCGACCAGCCCGGCGAGTTCGCCCGCGAGCGCGTACTCGTTGTAGCCGCGGATGACGACCTCGACGCGGCCGCCGGTCGTGGACCCCGGACCTCGAGCCGGTCGCCGAGGATCATGCGGAGCCGGGCCATCCCGTCGGGTGCGCAGGTCGCCTGGACCTCGAGGGGCGTCCGCCTGCGGTCGACCTCGTCGGCGATCGCGCGCCAGCTCGCGGCGAGGTCGAAGTCGTCGGGTCGGTGCACGGGCTCGCCGGTCGGGTCGGCGGAGGACACCCGGTCGACCCGGAAGGTCCGCAGGCCTGCGTCGGTGGTGCCGACGAGGTACCACCACGGGCCTTTGGCGACGATGCCCAGCGGGTGGACGGTCCGCTCGGTCTCGGCGCCGGTGCCGTCGACGTAGCCGAGCCGCACCTGGACCCGCGGATCACCGCGTCCTGCAGCTCGTCGAGGAAACGCGGCGCAGGCCTGCGCTCGACCCGGCTCGACCCCCACCGCTGCGGGTCCATGACCAACGACGCCGCCGCCGCCTCGGCCTGCCCGCGGAACGGCTCCGGCAGGGCCCGGACGAGCTTGCGCAGCGCTGCTTTCACCGCGGGCGTCGCGGCCGCGGCGGGGCCGGCGACCAGGAACAGGGCGCGGGCCTCGCCCGCGGTCAGCCCGGACAGGTCGGTGCGGGCGCCGCCCACCAGGCGCCAGCCGCCGCCGCGGCCCTGGATGGAGTACACCGGCACCCCGGCCATGGCCAGGGCGTCGAGGTCGCGGCGGGCGGTGCGCTCGGACACCTCCAGCTCCCGGGCGACGTCCGCCGCTGTCAGCTGCTCGCGCTGTTGCAGCAGCAGGAGGATGGCCATCAGCCGGTCGGCTCGCACACCGGCAACACTCCCACAGAAAACCGGTCATGGGGTGACCTGTTTCGGTCGGCACGATGGCGGCATCAGCCCCGACCGACAGAGGAAACGCGAATGTCCAATCCGACCGACTTCCCCGAACCCACCCTCGTCCCCGTCAACGGCGTGGAACTCGAGGTCTTCGAAGCGGGCCGGGAGAACACGGGAAAGCCCATCGTGCTCTGCCACGGTTGGCCGGAGCACGCCTTCTCCTGGCGCCACCAGGTGCCGGTCCTGGCCGCGGCGGGCTACCACGTCATCGTCCCGAACCAGCGGGGCTACGGCCGCTCGTCCCGTCCGACCGAGGTGGCGGACTACGACGTCCAGCACCTCTCGGGTGACCTCGTCGCACTCCTCGACCACTACGGCTACCAGGACGCCACCTTCGTCGGCCACGACTGGGGCGCGTTCGTCGCCTGGAGCCTGGCCCTGCTGCACCCGGACCGGGTGAACGGCGTCATCGCGCTCAGCGTGCCCTACCAAGAGCGCGGCGAGACGCCCTGGATCGAGGCCATGGAGGCCGTGCTCGGGCCCGACTTCTACTTCGTCCACTTCAACCGGCAGCCGGGCGTCGCCGACGCCGTGCTCGACGCGCACGCGGCCCAGTTCCTGCGCAACCTGTTCCGGAAGAACGAGCCCCCGAAGCCGCCCCAGCCGGGTATGGCGATGATCGACCTCGCCCGGGCGGGGACACCCTCGGCGACCCCGTCATGAGCGACAGCGACCTGGCCGTCTTCGTCTCCGCCTTCGAGTCGACGGGCTTCACGAGCAGCATCAACTGGTACCGCAACCTCGACCGCAACTGGCACCTGCTGGCCGACGTCGACCCGGTCATCCGCCACCCCGCCCTCATGATCTACGGCGACCGCGACACCGTCCTGAAGTCGCCGCGGCTGACCGAGTTCGTGCCCGACGTGGAGGTGACCAGCCTGGACTGCGGCCACTGGATCCAGCAGGAGAAGCCGGACGAGACGAACCAGGCGATCCTGAAGTGGCTCGACCAGCGGGCTGCCGACTGAGGGCGCCCCGCCTCAGTCCCAGGGCATGGCCTTGCCGATGTCGCCGCGGTACCGGATGCCGGGGAAGCCGATCTCGGCGACGCCCCGGTACGCGGCCGCGGCGGCGTCCTCGAGCGTGGGGCCGCGGCCGACCAGGTTGAGGCACTTGCCGCCGTCGGTGACGACCCGCCCGTCGGCGTCCGCGCGGACCGCGCCGTAGAAGACCCGGCAGCTCGCCCGGTCGACGCGCTCGATCCCCGTGATGGGCTGGCCCTTCGCGTACTCCCCGTAGGGCCAGCCGGGGTCTCCTTCACCAGCACGCCGTCGCGGTACTCGCGCAGCGGGCCCTGGCTGGCGACGACGTTGACGAAGTGCTCGTCGCTGACCGCCAGCGGCGGGTGGGCGCCGAGGGTGCCGTCGAGGACCGACCGGCAGACGCCGACGAAGTCCGTGGTGATGCGGGGGAAGACGACCTCCGCCTCCGGGTCGCCCATGCGGGCGTTGATCTCGATGAGGGACAGCTCGTCGCCGTCGAGCATGCAGCCGACGTAGATCACGCCGGTGTAGCGCAGGCCCTCGGCGGCCATCGCCGCCAGCAGCGGGCGCAGCATCTGGGTCTCGAAGCGCTCGACCTGCTCCGGGGTCTCGTCGGGGCTCGGCGAGAACGCGCCGGTGCCGCCGCACATGACGCCGGTGTTGCCGTCGTCGGAGCGCTGGTAGTCGACCGCCATGGGCAGCATCAGGTGGTCCTCGCCGCCGACGATCGCGAAGAACAGCACCTCGCGGCCGACGAGCTTCTCCTCGACGATGACGCTGTCGCCGCCCGGCCCCCACGCGCGCTCCACCATCAGCCGCTCGACGGCGTGGACGGCCTCGTCGGCGGTCTCGCAGACGAAGACGCCGTTGCCCTGGCAGGACTCGTTGCCCTTCACCACCAGCGGCCTGCCCGCCGACCGCACGTACTCCAGGGCGGGTCCGGGGCTGTCGAAGTAGCGGTAGGCGGCGGTCCGGATGCCGTACTTGTCGCAGAGCCGCTTGGTGAACAGCTTGCTCGACTCGACGCGTGCGGCGGAGCGGTCGGGGCCGATGGTCGGGATGCCGGCGGCGCGGAACGCGTCGACGAAGCCCTCGGTCAGCGGGCGCGGGTGCGCGACCAGCGCGAGGTCCGCGCCGACGGACAGCGCGTACTCCACGACCGGGCCGGGCGTGTAGATGTCGACGCCGCCGACGCCGACGACCCGCTCCTCGTCGATCGCGGTGCACCCCGGTGCCAGGTGGACGGTGACGTCGGGGTTGGTGCGGACGAACAGGTCGGCGTAAGCGTGGCCGCGGCCGGTGTGGTCGACGACGACGACCGTGCGCATGGTGGCTCCTATGCTGCGCGCTCGCCCGCCACCGGGACCGCGGCGGGCAGCGTGGCGGGTTCGGGTGCGGTCCGGGTCTCGTGCCTGCTCCGGGCGACGACGCCGACCGCGACGAGCGCGGTGATCACCAGGATGCAGCCGAGGGTCAGCGGGGACGGGGTGAGCCTGCCGTCGAGGAGCTGGAGCAGGAAGGCGAACACGGGCGAGAGCGTGTCCATCAGCGACGCGGTGATCGGCTCGACGTGCTTGATGCCGACCTGGCCGAGGAAGCTGGGCAGCCCGACGCCGATCACCGCGATGACCACCGCGGGCCAGAACGCCTCCCCCACCCGCGGGTCCGGGCTCGCGCCCACCAGCGTCCAGCTCAGCGCGACCATGAGGAAGAACCGCACCGCCAGCGACGACAGCGGGGTCATCCCGGAGTCGCTGAGCCGCTTGGAGTAGACGACCGCGCCGACGCACGCGAGCCCGCACAGGAAGCCGAGCCCGAGGCCCAGGGCGGCCTGGCCGGTGCCGATGGCGCCCATCCCGCTGTTGCCGCTGACCGACCCCCAGCTCAGCAGCGTCAACGCGACGACAACCCCCACGGCGACGAGCACCTCCGCGCGCAGCGACTTGCTCCCCGGCGCAGCAGCGGCGCGATCAGCACCGTCAGCACGGGTCCGATGGCGAACGCCACGACGTTGACGACGGCCGGTTCCAGCAGCTTCAGCGCGTACAGCAGGGTGATCCACGCGGCGGCGGTCATCACGTTGATGGCGATGACATCGCGCCGTTGTGTCTTCAGTGGACGGAACGTCGCGGCGGCGCCGCGCTTGGCGATGTCCAGGCCGACGAAGAAGACCGCGGCGAGGGTGAACGAGATCGCGCCCATGGCGAACGGGTTGAGCGACTGCAGCTCGTGGCCCGCGTACACGTCGGTCCCGGCGATCAGCACCGCGTAGCCGAGCAACGGGAACAGCCCGCGAAGGGTGCTCGACATGGACGCTCCGGGTGCTCGGCGGGTCACGGTGACCCCAGGCTAGGGGTCGGTGATCGCGCCGATCGTCTTCGAAGGTGCCACTTCGAGCGTGCCGGGGATATTGCGCCGCGGGGTCCGCCCGGACACTGGGGGGCATGGAGATCCCCGTCCTCTACCTGGGGTGGTGGGCCGACACGGCCGCCGCCCTCGCCCGCCACGGCTGCGCCACCACGTTCATCGCGGGCCCGGCGGACGCGGGCCGGGCGCCGCGGATGGTCGTCGTCCCGGACCCGGAGCGGCTCGACGACGTCGTGTCCGCGCTGCTCCGCGAGGGCGTCGACCCGGCCGCGTTCGACGTGGTCATCAGCGAGCACGAGGAGTGCCTGGTGCCCGCGGCGGTGCTGGCCGCGGCGTACGGCCGTCCGGGGATGGCGGTCGGGACCGCGGTGGCGCTGCGGGACAAGGCGGTGCAGAAGGCCCGGGTGCGGGCGGCGGGGATACCGGTGGCGGGGTGCCACACGATCGTCCGGATCGAGGAACTGGCGGACTCGGACCTGCCGTGCGTGGTGAAGCCGCTGGCGGGGTGCAGCACCAAACTGACCTTCGCCGTGCACAACGCGACCGACCGCGTCGACGCGGTCCGCGCGGTCACGGCGTCGGGGACGGCCGGGCCGTGGTTGGTGGAGGAGTTCATGTCGGGCGTGGAGTACCACGTCGACGGGGTGGTCCGGGGCGGCGAGGTGCTGTTCGCGGGGGTGTCGAAGTACCTGCAGAACGTCATCGAGATCCAGCGCGGCGGGCTGGTGGGCTCGGTGGCGGTCGACCCGTCGTCCCCGCTGACCGCGCGGGCCCGGGAGTTGTGCGCGGCGGCGCTGCGCGCGATCGGGCACGCGGACGGGGTGTTCCACTTGGAGTTCTTCGACCAGGGGGACCGCTTGGCGTTCAGCGAGTGCGCCGGGCGGATCGGCGGCGGGATGGTGTTGGAGACGACGCGGGCGAAGTTCGGGGTCGACCTGTACGACGAGTGGGTGGCGGCGGTGCTGGGCCGGCCGAGCGGGCTGGTGGAGTCGGTGGACCCGCGCCCGTACGGGTGGGTGCAGCTGACCGCGCCCGCTGGCCGGGTGCTGGCGCTGCCGTCGCCGGAGGAGGTGCGCGCCCGGCCGGGCGTGGTGGCGTTGCAGACCGCGGTGTCGGTGGGCGACACCGTGCCCGACCCGGCGTCGGCGTCGAACGCCCGCGCGGGCCGGGTCACGATGGTCGGCGAGACGGAGGACGGGTTGGCGTCGGACATGCGCGCCCTCGTCGCCTGGTTCCACTCGCAGGTGCGCACGGACCGCACCATCGCCCGGGCGGCGTGAGGGCTAGACGTCGTCCAGGGACAGCCGGTACCAGGCGTGGCCGTTGAGCAAGGGCGTACGTGCGCTTGACGGCGAGACCGTCCACCCGAGCACACCGACCGCCAGGCGGACAGCGCGGCGGCAGCGGCGGGCTCCGCCCACCGTGGGGCATTGCAGCAGAACGGTCTGCTGTGGCGCGCGTCATTTCGGTCGGCTGTCACAGCGGGTGGGTGGGCGGCATCTAGTGGGCGTCAACGCAATGACGTCGAGGAGGATGGTCATGGAGCCGCGGTTCAACCTGTTCGCCAATGAGTTCGCGATGAAGATGGCGAAGCGGTTCGCTGGGCTGGGGATGGTGGTGCACCAGTCGACGGTGCCGGTGGCGACGCGGGAGCTGGTGTCGTTGCGGGCCAGTCAGATCAACGGGTGCGCGTTCTGCATCGACATGCACACCAAGGAGGCGGTCGCGGCTGGGGAGACCGTGCAGCGGTTGATGATGGTGGCCGCGTGGCGGGAGGCGACGGTGTTCACCGACGCCGAGCGGGCGGCGTTGGCGCTCGCGGAGGAGGGGACGCGGGTGGCGGACGCGCACGAGGGCGTGTCGGACGAGACGTGGGCGCAGGTGCGGAAGCACTACGACGACGACCAGGTCGCGGCGTTGGTCACCCTGGTGGCGGTGGTCAACGCCGCGAACCGGTTGAACATCATCGTGCGGAACCCCGGCGGCGGCTACGAGCCGGGGATGCACGCCGACCTCGTCAACTGACGAACCACGCGCTGATGGCGTCGGCGTCCGAGGGCAGGGCGGCCGACAGGTTCTCCGCGCCGGAAGCGGTGACCAGGAGGTCGTCCTCGATGCGGACGCCGACGCCGCGCAGCTCCGGGGGCACGGTCAGGTCGTCGGGGTGGAAGTACAGGCCCGGTTCGACGGTCAGGACCATGCCCGGTTCGAGGTCGGCCCGGTGGTACGCGCTCGGGCGGGCGCTGGTGCAGTCGTGCACGTCCAGGCCCAGGTGGTGGCCGGTGCCGCAGACGATGTAGCGGCGGTGGTGCTGCCCCTCGGCCGACAGCGCCTTGTCGACCGACACCGGCAGCAGGCCCCAGTCGTGCAGGCCCTCGGCGAGCACGGCCATCGCGGTCTCGTGGAAGGCGCGGAACTGCTTGCCGGGCCGGACCTCGGCCAGCGCCGCGAGGTGGGCGGCGTGCACCAGGTCGTACACGCGGCGCTCGGCGTCGGTGAACGCGCCCGACACGGGGAAGGTGCGGGTGATGTCCGCGGTGTACAGGGTGTGCGCCTCGACGCCCGCGTCGAGCAGGACGATGGCGTCCTCGGCGACGGGGCCGTCGCAGCGGGTCCAGTGCAGGACCGGCGAGTTGGCCCCGGCGGCGACGATCGACGCGTAGCCGGGGCCGTTGCCGAGGGCGCGGGCGCGGCGGTCGAACGTCCCCTGGAGCCACCGCTCACCGCCGCCGCGGACCGCGGCGCCCAGGGCGGCGGCGACATCCGCGAAGCCCTGGACGGTGGCGTCGACCGCGCCCCGGAGCTGGTCGACCTCCCAGTCGTCCTTGATCCGGCGGAGTTCGGACAGCGCCGTGCGCAGCTCGGGGCTGTGCCCGCCGAGCTGCGCGTCGAGCCCGGGGTCGACGCCGCGGGCGGTGAGCGTGCCGGGGTGGCGTCCGCGCAGGCCGCGGGCAGGTCCTCGAGCGGGTGGCACGGGATGCCCAGCGCCCGCTGCCACGCGGCCGGGGTGGCGTCCGGGCCGACCCAGAAGCGGCTGCGGTCGGCGTCGCCGAAGAAGTCGACCTCGTGGGACGCCGCGGGCTCCGGCAGGTACAGCGCGGCATCGTGGCCCCCGGGGACGGGTGTCATGACGAGCACCGCGCCGGGCGCCTGGCACCCGGTGAGCCACACGAAGTCGGAGTCGGCGCGGAAGGCGTGGAAGGTGTCGTTGGACCGGACCGCGGACGGCCCGCGGCCAGCGCGATGCGCTGGCCGGGCAGCGCGGCGGAGAGCCGGTCGCGGTGCGCGGCGGCCGCGGCGGCGGCCCCGGGCGGGCACGGCGCGGGGTGCTCGCGCGGCTCCCAGCCGTCGCGGACCCAGGTGCGGAACCCGTCCGCCTCCGCCAGTGCCGCCATGTCCCCGCGCGTCCGCTGCTCCATCCGGTGAGCCCTTCCGTGTGGTCCGTCCAGTGCCGCCGATGCTTCCGCCCACCGGGCGCCGCGCGGAAATGCACGTTGCGATTGACCAGGTCAATGCCCGGATAACCCGCGCTTATCGCGAGAGCTATGGGTGCCCGCGGACCGCGCACCTAGACTCGGCCGGATGGAACTCGAGCTGCGGCACCTGCGGACCGTCGCCGTGATCGCCGAGACCGGCAGCCTCACGAAGGCGTCGGTCGTGCTCGGCCTGTCCCAGCCCGCGCTGTCCATCCGGCTCAAGCGGATGGAGGAGGAGATCGGCGCGCCCCTGTTCACCCGGGGACCGACCGGCGTGGAGCTGACCGCGGTCGGCGAGTTCGTGCTGCTGCGCGCCCGCGCGGTGCTGGCCGCCGTCGGGGAGCTGCGGCGCGGGGCGGTCCAGTTCGCGCAGCGCGCCAAGCCGGTGATCACCGTCGGCGGATCGGCGGGGTCGGTGCTGCTGGGCCTGGCGGAGCGGATCGGCGCGCACCTGCCCGCGGTCGACGTCCGGCTCACCATGGAGTACTCGCCGCTGCTGCTGCGCGACCTCGTCGCCGCGGGCCAGCTCGACCTGGTCACCACCGTCGACTACCCGGGGTTCGCCACGCCCGCGCACGAGGCGCTCGCCTGCGAGGTGGTCGAGGAGGAGCCGGTGTTCGTCGCGGTCCCGGCGACCGACCCGCTCGCGGCGCTCGACGCGATCCCGCTGGCCGACCTGGCCGACCGCTGCTGGGCGATCACCCCGCCGGACGGCGCCGGGTGGCCGGACTGCTTCTACATCTCCTGCGCCCACCACGGCTTCACCCCCGAGGTCCGCTACACCACGCCCAACGCCGACTCGATCCGCGCGCTGGTCGCCGCGGCCGCGCGGTCGCGCCCGTGCAGCCGGTGTGCTTCGCCGACCCGAACGTCGCGGTGCGGCCGATCGCGGGCAACCCGGTGTCGCAGCGGCACGTGGTGCTGTGCCCGCGGGAGGGCGTGATGGCCCTCGGCTGCCCGAGCTGGTCGAGTTCGCCCGGGACGCGTACTGGTCGTTCGTCGAGGAGCACTCGGCGCACTTCGACCTGCTGCGCGCCGGGCGCTGACGGGCCCGGCGGGGTCGAGGTCCCCGCCGGGCCGCCGGGTCAGTACCGCGCGGTGACGGCGACCCCGGAGCAGGACGTGTTGCCCCGCAGGCTGACGTAGACGTACCCGGACGGCGGCCCGGACACCGTGATCGACTCGGTGTTCCCCGAGGCCGTCGACCGGTGCGTCGCGGTCGTGGTGGTCGCCCAGCTGCTCGGGCTGTAGTAGAGGTCGCAGTTGCCCGTCCCGCCCGACGACGTGATCCGCAACTGGCTGGTCCCGGCAGGGAGCAGGACGTACATGTAGTCGTAGCCGGACGCGGTGGCCGAGCGGTTGGACCGGACGCAGCCGTTGCCGAGCAAGCGGGTGTCAGCGCCCGTGCACTCCCCCGTGCCGATGGTGACAGCGCGACTGGTGGTCGCGGTCAGGCCGCCGCTGTCGGTCACCCGCAGCGTGACGGTGTAGGTGCCGTCGGCGGCGTAGGTGTGGCCGGGTGACGTCGCGGTGGACGACGTCCCGTCGCCGAAGTCCCAGCGGCGCGCGGTGATCGTGCCGTCGGGGTCGGTGGAGCGGTCGGTGAAGGTCGCGGTGCGGCCGGAGACCGCGCTGGTGAAGTCCGCGGTCGGCGGCTGGTTGGCGCCGGTGCCGCCGCACTGGCCGGTGGCGCACTGGGAGAGCCACGAGTACCAGTCGCTGTCGTAGCGGCTGCCGACGGTGCCCGTGAGGAAGGCGCGTGCGCTGTTCCAGTCGCCGCGGCGGTAGTGACCGAGGACGGTGTCGACGTCCGCGCGGTGCGACTGGATCATGTAGCGGACGGCGAGGTAGCCCCAGCGGTAGACGCGCATGGTGTCGTGGTTGTAGGTGGTGCCGAACAGGGTGCTCAGCGCGTAGGTGCGTTTGCCCGCCTCGGTGATGGCCTCGGTGTAGGTGGTGTCGCGGTAGGAGTAGGAGACGTACTCGGCGAAGCCCTCGATCCACCACACGGTCGGCGTGGTGACGTTGGAGTCGAAGTCGCCGTGGAGGTTGAAGCGGCCGTCGAGGTAGTGCGTGTACTCGTGGTTGAGGTTCCAGATCGCGAACGCCGGGCGCAGCCACTCCGCCTCGTAGGCGATGAACCGGGCCTGGTTGCCGGTGGCGGAGGGGTCGCCCTCCAGGTACATGCCGCCGTTGTTGGTGTCGATGCCCCACATCGCGCCCGCGTAGGTGCGGTAGTCGGTGCTGGAGTTGTAGACGACGACTTCCAGGCTGGTGTTGCGGTCGCCGGTGACCGGGCCGGGGTCCTTGGCCACGCTGTGGAAGTAGGCGTCCTGGTTGAGCAGGCTGGAGCACGTCTGGGTGAGCTGCGCCGAGGTCATCTCCTGCGCGCGGATGCGCAGGGTGGACGCGCAGGTGTGGGTGATGGGCAGGATCTCGGCGGCGAGCTTCGCCTGGAGGTCGCAGGTGCCGTAGGCGGAGCAGTTGGCCTTGTCGTAGGCGTCGGCCATCTCGGCGAGCCCGACCCACAGCGGCGCGGTCGCCCCGCGGATGCTGGAGATGCCGAAGAGCTGCTGCACCATCGGCCGCACCGTCGCGCGGAGGGAGTCGTACTGGAGGAACCGGGCGAGTTCGCGGCCCGCGTTGGAGGTCAGGAAGGACTGCGGGCCGGACAGGAGGGAGACGTTGCGCTGGGCGAAGTCCCGCAGGGTCGCCAGGAGGTCGGTGGTGACGGCGGGGAGGAACTCGGGGCGGTAGTGGCCGCGGAACAGTACTGTGTAGACGGAGTTGACGGCGTTCACCATGCTGGGGAACTGGTTGTACCCGGTGTGGTAGCTGGTGAGCAGGCGTTGGACGACGTGGAGGTACCGGGCGCCGAGGTCGGCGCTGTCGACGAGCGTCACGGCTTCCCCCAGGACGGTCCCGTTGCCCTGGCTCACGTCGAACGCGCGGGGCGCGGCGAAGTAGGTGTCCAATGCGGACCGGGTCGCGGTGGTGAGCGCCGGGCCGTACTGGCCGACGGTCGGGTCGTAGTAGTGGACGTAGTAGCCCGCGCGGAGGAACAGGGTCAGCCGTGCGGCGCCGGTGGAGTCGTCACCCGGGTACGTGGCGCCGGCGGAACGCAGCCGCTCGGCGACGGTGATCATCTGGGACTCGCTGAACGTGCTGCGGGCGTCCGCGCCGGTGAGGAGGAACAGCGCGTTGACGCAGCTCATCGGCGAGGACGCGACCTTGTCGGCCAGGGCGGCCCCGGTGAGGCCGACGATGCCGCAGTCGGACGCCGCGGCGGGCGCGAGGTCGTAGTCCACGCGGTGCGCCTTGGTGGACGACGGCAACGGCGGGCGCTGCGCCACGGACAGCTTCTCGTGCGCGATGTGCTCGGGCTCGGCCTGGTTCGCGGCGGGCGGCGGCCCGCGGGCGCGGCGGCTGCCTGGGACGGGACGGCGGGCGACGGGGCGGCGGCGCCCGTCGCCGGGACCGCGGCGATGGCGGTGAGGGCTAATGCGGCGGTCAAGAGGGCATGGCGGAATTTTCGGACTGCCATTGCACGGCACCTTCGCAGAGCCCTTGGGCAGGGCTCGAGAGCAGGGTGAATGCGAGGGTGTGGTCGCGCGACCAGTCCTCAGACCGTAACTCGGGCAGGCGAATCAGCGGCAATAGCGATTGCCATTAGTGGGCCCTATTGGCAGGTGTCCACGGTGCTGAGGGGCTCGTCGAGGTCGAACGGGTCGACGTGCTGGGCGTCGGGGCCGAGGTCGACCTCGTCCTGGGGCCGAGCCTGCCGCGCGCGGCGGCGTCGCAGGACATCGCGTGGAGGTGGCCGTTGAACTTGGTGAGGTGGGGGCCGGTGCCCGTCATGGTGTAGCTGGTCTGGTAGCGCATCATGGCCAGCATTTGCGGAGCGTCGAACGCGTAGGCGAAGGCGTAGTCGGTCTCGATGACGAGCCTGCCCCGGGCGTCGGTGACGGCGCGCATCCTCCCGTCGACCTTGGGCGACACGGGGAGGAGCCGGGCGCCGGGGTCGAGGACGGTGGCCCAGGCCAGGGCGGACTTGCCTGCGAGGTCCCTGCGGGCCCCGGGGCGGGACTCCTTGGAGATCAGCGGCATGAGGAGGTCGTACCGCTGGTCGACGACGACCCGGCGGTCGATCCGGGCGGTGATCAGGAGGTCGCGGACGGCGGTGTAGGCGGCGTCGACCTGCTCGGCGGAGTGCCGCCCGACGGGGGTGGCGTTCGGGATGACGATGCCCGCCTCCCCGTCCGGCTTCCCCTCGGCGTCCGTGCCGTCGTAGGGGCGCGCTTTGTCCCCGACGGCCGTGACGGGCATCGGGTCGGGTTCGCCGAAGAGGTCCTGCCGGAAGACGGTCGCCGCGACGAGCAGGGCGGCGACGACGAGCGCGGCGACGACGAGCCCGTTCGGTCTCCGGACTCTCCGGGCCTTCCGGCGCTTGGGCGCCCGCACCCCGCGCCTCGCCCGCTTGGTCGCCTCCCTGATCCACGCCTCGTCGTTGAGGTCGGGGTGGTCCGCGATCGGGTCGAGCATGGTCGTTCCCCCAGGTGAGTGCCGGCGGGGGACCCTAACCCAGTGGTGCGGCCCGCCGGCCGTGAGGTGCGTCATGGAGGAGCCGAATCGCACCCGTTATTCGGTCGCCGAATGGCGCGGGACGGTCCACACTCGGTGGTTATGCGAGTCGAATTCCAGCACGATCCGCGGGGCGAGGCGTTGACCCGGGTGGAGAGGGTGGACGGGGTCGTTCTCGTGTTGCCCTCGTTCACGCGCAAGTGGCGCGTGCCGCACGATGTGGCGCACGCGGTCACGGAGCGGGAGTTGCGGATCGGGACGGGCGTGTTCGGGTGCATCGCCGCCGGGGTGCAGTTCGAGAACATGGCCGTCGCGGAGGGGAAGCCGAAGCGGACGGCCAAGGCGGACAGCGACCGGATCCTGAAGGCGGTGGGACGGTCGCTGAACGTCGCCGAGGTGATGGCGGGGGCGCTGCACCACTTCGTCGAGCACCGGGAGGCGATCTCGACGGCGGCGGTCCGGGCGGCGTGGGGATCGATGGTGGAGGCCGCGTTCCCGTGGAGCGACAGGGAAGTCGTGGACGCGTTCAAGGTGTTGCAGGCGTTGGACGGGGAGTGGTCGGCCGGCTCGGAGCCGTTGCGGTTCGACTGGCCGGAGAAGCTGCGGGCGGATAGGCCGCAGTACAGCAAGGTTCCGTTGGCCGTGCGGTGACGTTCGGGGTGCGACAGCGGGACTCAGGAGTGTCTCCGCCGGTGGGCCACGGGAGCGTGCGGTCGCGGGGAGTCGAACCCCGACCCTCCTGGCCCTCGACCAGGCGCCTCTGCCAATTGGGCTACGACCGCGCAGCGCGTACGGGGATCGAACCCGTGTCACCGGATTGAGAGTCCGGTATCCATCCCGCTGGACCAACGCGCCGGGTAAACGAAAGAAGCCGCCTCATCGGTTTCCCGATCGGCGGCTCCCGTATTCATGACTCGTCGGTCATGGGGAGCAGCCGAGGGCGCTGAGTTCGCTCGACGAACCCAGCTCGAGAAGGCGGAGCGACAGCAGCGAGTGCGTACCCGTGTCGCGCATGACCCCTCCTCTCCGGCTGACTGAGATCAGCTTCGCGTACGCCCGCCGCTGGGGTCAACCGGATTAACGCGGCGGAACCAGTCCACAGTAGACCCGTGGTCGGCGAGCGGCCCGCTCGACCGCGCCCGGGATCGTCGCCGGGGCCTTACCAGTGGGAATACTGTGAACGGCCGCAAGAATCGCGGTCGTTGACGCGCTGGACGAGAATTTCTAGCGTCGAGGGACGCTCTGGCCAGCCAGCCGGGGTGACCCTGCAGAAAGGTCCACCATGCGCTCCCTGCTGAGGATCGCGGTCGCAGTATTACCCGCTGTCGCGTTGGTCGTCCCCGGTGCCGTCGCCACCGCCGGGCCTGAAGGGGTGGCCGTGCAGGTCGCCCGCGGGGCAAGGCGATCCCCGGTGAGTACATCGTGCGGCTCAAGGCCGACGCCGACCCGAAGGGGTTGGCGCACGCGCTGGGGGTGAGCCCGCGGTTCACCTACGTCGCGGCCGTCAAGGGGTTCGCGGGGAAGCTGACGCAAGGGCAGCTCAACGCGTTGCGGCACAACGACGCCGTGGTCGGGATCGAGCAGGACGCCGAGGTGACCGACGCGCTCGAGACGACGCAGACGAACCCGCCGTCGTGGGGGCAGGACCGCAGCGACCAGCGGGCGCTGCCGCTGTCGAACTCCTACACCTACAACGCGACCGGCGCGGGCGTCCACGCGTACATCATCGACACCGGCATCAAGACCGACCTCGCCGAGTTCGAGGGCCGGGCGAGCTTCGACTTCAACGCCGTCGACCGGACCAACACCGACTGCGAGGGCCACGGCACGCACGTCGCGGGCACCGTGGGGTCGAAGACCTACGGCCTCGCGAAACAGGTCCGGCTGCACGCGGTGAAGATGATGAACTGCCGCGGTGGCGGCAAGACCTCCGCGACCATCGCCGCGATCGACTGGGTGACCGCGAACGCGCAGAAGCCCGCCGTCGCCAACACCTCGTGGAACTGGACCTACTCGGACACCCTCGCCGCGTCGCTGCGCTCGATGATCTCCTCCGGCGTGTTCCTCGCGACGTCCGCGGGCAACACCGGGGCGAACTCGTGCGACCGGCTGCCGCGCAACGTCACCGAGGCGACCGTCGTCGCCGCGTCGGACCGCAACGACGCCCGCGCGTCGTTCTCCAGCACCGGCGCCTGCGTCGACCTCTACGCGCCGGGCGCGGCGATCGTGTCCACGGTGATCACCGGCGGCAGCGAGGCGTGGAACGGCACGTCGATGGCGACCCCGCACGTCACCGCGGTGGCCGCGCTCTACAAGGCGACCTACGGTGACGCCAGTGCGGCGACCGTCGGCGCGTGGCTGACCGGCAACGCGACGCCGGACATCGTCTCCGGCGGCAGCACCGGCGGCACCGTGAACCGCCTGCTCTACACGAACGGGCTCTGACCCCGGACACGAAAGTGGCGGGGAGTGCACTCCCGCCACTTTCAACTTATAGCGGACCCCGGGCTTGCGGCAAGCCCCCATCCCCCTGCAGAATCACCGGGCATTTCCGGGAAATTCTGAATCGGGGGATCTTCGTGATCGATGCGATCGTGGTCGGCGCCGGGCCGACCGGCATGATGCTGGCCGCTGAGCTGCGGCTGCACGACGTGGACGTGCTGGTCCTGGAGCGGGACGCCGAGCCGAGCCCGGTGGTCCGCTCGCTCGGCCTGCACGCGCGCAGCGTGGAAATCATGGACCAGCGGGGAGTGCTGGACCGCTTCCTCGCGAATGGAAAGCAATACCCGCTGCGCGGTTTCTTCGCCGCGATCGACAAGCCCGCGCCGGTGCGGCTCGACACCGCGCACGCCTACACCCTCGGCATCCCGCAGCCCACGACCGACCGGCTGCTGACCGAGCGGGCCGTCGAGCTGGGCGCCGACATCCGGCGCGGCGTCGAGCTGGTCGGCCTCACCCAGGACGACGACGGGGTGACCGCCGAGCTGGCCGACGGCACGAGCGTCCGGGCGCGCTGGCTCGTGGGCTGCGGCGGCGGGCGCAGCGCGGTGCGCAAGCTGCTCGGCATCGGCTTCCCGGGGAGCCCGCCCGGGTGGAGATGCTGCTCGGCGAGGTCGAGCTGGACGCGCCCGTCGAAGAGGTCGTCGCGGTCGTCACCGAGATCCGCGAGAAGGACAAGCTGTTCGGCGTCGGCCCGATCGAAGGCGGGCTGTTCCGGCTGGTCGTGCGCGGCGCCGGGGTGACCGGGGAGCGGACCCCGCCGACGCTGGACGAGGTCAAGGAGCGGCTGCGGGCGGTCGCGGGCACCGACTTCGGCGTGCGCTCGGCGCGCTGGCTGTCCCGGTTCGGCGACGCGACGCGGCTGGCCGACCGGTACCGGTCGGGGCGGGTGCTGCTCGCGGGCGACGCCGCGCACGTCCACCCGCCGACCGGCGGGCAGGGCCTCAACCTGGGCGTCCAGGACGCGTTCAACCTCGGCTGGAAGCTCGCCGCGGAGATCGCGGGCTGGGCACCGGACGGCCTGCTGGACACCTACGAGGCCGAGCGCCGCCCCGTGGCCGCCGACGTCCTCGACAACACCCGCGCGCAGATGCACCTGATGTCACTCGAACCCGGCGCGCAGGCCGTGCGCAGGCTGGTGTCGGAGCTGATGGACTTCGACGAGGTGCGGCGGCACCTCACGGAGAAGATCACCGCGACCGGCGTCCGCTACGACCTCGGCGGGGACCACCCGCTGGTCGGCAAGCGGCTGCGCGACACCGGCCTGAAGCGGGGCCGCCTCTACGAGCTGACGCACGCGGGCCGCGGCCTGCTCCTCGACCAGACCGGCGCGCTGTCGGTCGAGGGCTGGGCGGACCGGGTCGACCACGTGGTCGACGTCAGCGAGGAGTTGGACGCGCTGGCCGTCCTGCTGCGGCCCGACGGGCACGTGGCCTGGGCGGGCTCGGACCAGGACGACCTCGCCGAGCACCTGCCCCGCTGGTTCGGGGCGCCCGCCTAGCCGCGCTTGGGGCGCAGCGCCCCGGGCCCGTTCCGCAGCGTCATGGAGATGACCGTCTTCCACCACGCGCGGGAGGGGTCCGGGGCCTTGCCCGCGCCCATGCGGTGCAGCTGGTCGGTGTGCCACTGGAGGTCCAGGGCGCTGTCGAGGGGGCGCAGGTCGGTGAGCTTGCCGAGCACCGAGCGCGCCCCGAACGCCACCTGGGACACCGGCAGGCGCGGCTCCGCGCGGTGCAGGAGGGCGTGGCCCGCGTCGGGGATCGTGCAGGTCGCGCGGCCGATCCCGACGATGTCGCAGTCGCCGTCGGCGATGGCGGAGTCCATGGCCTCCCGGGTGCGGAAACCGCCGGTCACCGCGATCGGGACATCGCCCGCCACGGCGCGGACCGCGCGGGCGTACTCCAGGAAGTACGCCTCGCGGGCCCGGGTGGAGGCGCGGGCCGAGCCCAGCATCGCGGGCGCCTCGTAGGAGCCGCCGCTGACCTCGATCAGGTCGATGCCCGCGGTGACCAGGGCGCGGACGACCTCGCGGGACTCGTCCTCGGTGAAGCCGCCGCGCTGGAAGTCGGCGGAGTTGAGCTTGATGCCGACCGAGAACCCGGGGCTGACGTTGCGGCGGATCGCGGCCAGCACCTCCATGACGAACCGCCTGCGCCGCTCGGGGTCGCCGCCCCACTCGTCGGTGCGGTGGTTGGCCAGCGGCGAGAGGAACTGGGTGACGAGGTAGCCGTGCGCCCCGTGGATCTGGACGCCGTCGAACCCGGCCGCCTCGACCACCGCGGCGGCCCGGCCGAAGCGCTCCACGATGTCGACGATCTCGTCGTGCTCCAGCGCCCTCGGCCGGACCGCGCCCGGGACGCGCGCGGCGATCGGGCTGGGCGCGACCGGCCTGCGGCGCCCGGCGAGGGCGTTGGCCTGGCGGCCGGGGTGGTTGAGCTGGACCCAGATGGGCGCGCCGCCGTCCTGGAACGTCTTCGCCCAGCGGGACAGGGCGTCGAGGTGGCGGTCGTCCTCGATGACGACGTTGCCGGGCTCGCCGAGGTGCTGCCGGTCGACCATCACGTTGCCGGTGACGACGAGCCCGTAGCCGCCCGCGCTCCACCGCCGGTAGAGCCGCTCGAGCCGCTCCCGGCGCGCCGCTGCCCAGGGCGAGGCCCTCGCTGAGCGCGGACTTCATCAGCCGGTTGGGCAGGACCAGCCCGGAGGGCAGGGTGATCGGCTCGCCGAGCCCCGGTCGCCGATCCGCCATCGCTTCCTCCGCGGGTGCGTCGCCTGAATTGGTGTTACTATGGGGACACACATACTTTGCTGTCAAGGGGCGGACATGGGTCGCAAGCCCGGGCCGGGCCGGGAGCGGATGCTGGCCAGCGCGATCACCCTGCTGCGCGAGCAGGGCGTGTCGGGCACGAGCATCGACGCCGTCCTCGCGCACAGCGGGACGTCGCGGGGCTCGGTCTACCACTACTTCCCGGGCGGCCGGACCGAGCTGCTCCTCGACGCCGCGCGCGCCGCCGCCGCCGAGATCGAGGCGATGATCGGCGACGCCGACCCCCGCTCGGCGCTCATCGCGTTCACCGAGGAGTGGAAGCGCGCGCTGGTCGACAGCGGCTTCCGGGGCGGGTGCCCGATCGTGGCGCTGACCGTCGACGAGGTCCCGGGTTCGCCGGAGCTGGTCCGCGAGATCTTCGCGGCCTGGCAGACCAAGGTCGCCGCGGTGCTCACCGCGGCGGGCGCGCCACCGGCGCGGACGCGCAGCCTCGCGACGCTGGCGGTCGCGGCGATCGAGGGCGCGGTGGTGCTGTGCCGGGCGACCGCGAGCACCGAGCCCTCGACGACGTCCTCGCCGAACTCCTGGCGCTGCTCGACGGCGTGTCGGAACCCTGACACCGGGCCGGGCGTCCCACGGCCATGCGAAACCGGGCGGCAGCGAGGTTCACGGTGGTGGCGGCGGTGGCCGCCGCCCTGGCGGCGACCGGGCCGGGGGTGTCCGGGGCGTGCGCGTGCGGGGCGTTCGTCGCCGACCAGAAGCTCCGGGCGCAGCAGGAGACCGCGCTGGTCGAGCTGGACGGGCGCACCGAGTCGATCACCCTCGCGGTGCAGGCCAGTTCGACCGCCGACCAGGCCGCGTTCCTCATGCCGGTGCCCGCCCGCGCCGAGTTCGGCCTGGCCGACGGCGCGATCTTCACCGAGCTGGACCAGCTCACCCGCCCGACCGTCGAGTGGCGCGAGGTCGTGGTCGACGGCGACGGCGCGGGCGGCGCGCCGCCCGGGTCCGGCGCGACCGTGGTGGACCACGTCGAGGTCGGGCCGTACGAGGTGGCCCAGCTCGCGGGCACCGACTCGACCGCCGTCGCGGACTGGTTGACCGACAACGACTTCACCCTGCCCGAGGCCCTCGGCGACGCCCTCGACCCGTACCTGGACGAGGGCTGGCTGGTCGTCGCGGTCCGGCTCGCCCCGAAGTCCGGCAGCCTCGACGACGGCCTGCCGCCCATGCGGCTGTCGTTCCAGACGGACAGCCCGGTCTACCCGATGCGCCTGTCCGCCACCGCCGAGTACGACCAGCCGTTGCGCCTGTACGTCCTGGCCGACCACCGCATGGACATCAGCAACCCGGCTCCCGGCGGCGGAGCGCTCGACCTGGTCTTCGCGGGCCAGGTGCGGGCCGACGCCGCGTACCCGCTGCTGTCCCGGTCCCTCGCCGCGCCGCGCTACCTGACCCGCTACGACGGGGAGTTCGCGCCGTCCCGGATCACCGACGACGTCCGCATCACCCGGGCCGCCACCGACGAGCCGTACCGGGCGACCGTCGTGATGACGCGGTACGTCCAGTCCGTCTGGCCGACCCTGCTCCCGCTGCTCGCGGGCGTCGCACTGCTGGCCGTGGCGGTCGGGGGCGCGGTCTGGCGGCGCAGGCGGGCGAAGGGCTGACGGGCCCCTACTGCCGCCACCAGAGCTGGTTCGAGCGGCCGTGGCAGTCCCACAGGACCACCGCGGCGTCCGGCGTGGTCGCCGCGTTGGCGACGTCCGCGCAGCGACCTGACGCGTCGTGCTTCAGCACCCGCCGGGGTGCGGGTGAAGCGCTGGGCGGCGGTGCCGTCGCACAGGCCGATCTCCAGGACCGTGCCGTTGGCGAGCGCGCCCGCGCGGGGCCGCAGGCACTTCGCGCCGTCGAAAGCGGACACCGCGGCGCCGGTGTGCGCGAACTGCTGGTTGGCGCGGCCGTGGCAGGTCCACGTGATCAGCGGGGCGCCGTCGGTCGGCGCGCCGCCGCGGACGTCGAGGCACAGGCCCGACCCCCGGCCGACGACCTCCGTGGCGCCCGCGGGGACCGCCGCGCTGGAGCGGACGCGGTAGACGACGGTGCCGCGGGACGGGACGGACGCGCTGATCGCGGACGTCGTCGTGCTGGTCGCGCCCGACCACGCGTCGGTGAGGGTCGCCGAGGCGGCCGGGAGGCCGATGGCGGTCAGGGTGGTGGAAATGGTCGCGGTGGCGGCGGTGGTGTTGAGGAGCGCGACGGCGCGGTCGCCGTTGGCGAGCGGGCGGGTCAGCACGTGCAGGCCGTCCTGCGCGGTCACGCGCCGGGCGGGGACGCCGAGCGGGTCCTGGTCGATGGCGAGCAGGGCGGTGTTGGTGAGGATCGCCTTCGTGTCGGCGGAGGTGGCGCGCACGTCGTGGCCCATGATCAGCGGGGCGGCCATCATCGCCCAGAGGGACATGTGGCTCCGGTACTCGGTGGCGGTCATGCCGCCGTTGCCGACTTCCAGCATGTCCGGGTCGTTCCAGCCGCCGGGTCCGCTCGCGGCCTGCCATCCGATGGTGCGCTCGTAGTTGTGCATGACGCTGCTCCAGCCGTCCCAGATGTCGGTGGAGGTGCGCCACAGGTGCGCGGTGTCGCCGCCCCAGGTGGGCAGGTCGAGCGCGGAGCAGCAGTTCGAGAGGCTGTAGACGATCGGGCGGCCGGTCGCGGCGAGCGCGTCGCGCATGCGGGCGAACAGGGTCTGCGCGATCTGCTTCTCGGTGTGGTTCGGGAAGTCGGCCCACATGGTCGGGGACTCGGCGGGCTGGGTCTGGCACCAGTCGTACTTGAGGTAGTCGACGCCCCAGGACGCGAAGGTGTCGGCGTCCTGCTGCTCGTGGCCGTAGCTGCCGGGCAGCTTCTGGCAGGTCTTCTCGGTGGGTGACTGGTAGATGCCGAACTTGAGGCCGCGGGCGTGCAGGTAGTCGCCGAGGGCCTTCATGCCGTTGGGGAACTTCACCGGGTCGGCGACGAGTGCGCCGGAGGCGTCGCGGGCGGGCGCCATCCAGCAGTCGTCGACGGTGACGGTGGTGTAGCCGCGGTCGCGGAGGCCGGTGGAGACGATCGCGTCGGCGACGCCTTTGACCACGGTCTCGGTGATCCCGCAGTGGTACTTGTTCCACGAGTTCCAGCCCATGGGCGGGGTGGGCGCGAGGGTCGGGTCGGGCTCGGCGGCGGGGGCGGCGGGGGCGGCGGGGGCGGCGGGTGCGTGGGCGGCGAGGCCGGGCAGGAGCGCGCTGACGGCCGCGGCGATGAGGACCAGGCGGCGCACGGAGCGTGTCATGCGGATGACTGTCACGCGCGAAGATGCGCGAAGTCAAGGATCAATTGCACATAGATGAACCGAAGCGTTCAACACTGCTCAACTTAGCCCACGATCGAGCGCTGCGCCGGGACACCGCTGCGCGCCGAGTCATCCGCCGGTCGGCGGAGAGATTAGACCTCTCACGGCACCAGCTCCCATCATGTGGGCGATATAGCGCCGTCTAGCGCGGAAACATCGGATCTCTAGTCACGCTCGGCGCCCAAGCAGCGAAGGAACGATGGACCTACGACGTGCGCCGCGCGAGGAGCTGGTCGCCGCGCTCGCCGTGGGCTGCTGCCGCCGCCGGGGTCGCCCCGGTGGCGACCGGCCCGGTCACGCCCTTCGAGGTGAAGAACCAACGCACCGCAGGCTCGACCTCGGCGCGCACCTCGGGAAGCGGTTCGTGGTGAAGGTCGTCGACAGCGCGACCGGCGGCTGGGGCCACATCGCCCTGGACGACGTCCTCTGGAACGCGCCCGCCATGCCCTCCGGGCTCTCCGCCACCCGCTGACGTGTCGGTGGCGTGGTCGTCGGACGGTGCGGGTCGAGGAGAAGGTGTGGACGCTCGTGGTCGGCCCCGGGCGGCACCGGCAGCCCGTTCGCCGACGACGAGTGCGGCAAGTGGTACGGCCGGTCGCTGTGGTCGCTGCTGACCGCCGCCCAGGGCTTCACCTACGACGGCCCCGCGAAGTGGCTGGCGTTCCGGCAGGTCCACCAAGGCGCTCTCGGTGACGGTGACCGCCGCGGGCGTCCTCAAGTGACTGTCGCGTTCGGATCGACAATGGTGCTGACCCAGGGCCAAGCGCTCCGGGTGAGCACCCGGAGCGGGACGGCATGACCGACGTACTACTGCTGGAGGCCCGCCGCGTCGGCACGCAGGAGGTCGGGGCGTGGCGGGTCAGGCCGTGGCCTGACCCGCTCCCCTCACCCGGCCTGGAAGAAGGCGATCACGCCGCTGGTGACCTCGGCCGCGCCCGGGGTCGCGTTGTGCGCCAGGCACCCGGCGGTCCAGTGGTTGGCGGCGCCGGTCAGGAACGTCGACTCCGGCGGCGAGACCACGTCGTCGCAGCGGGACACCCAGGTCGCGTAGGCGACCGCGCCCGGGGTCTCGTCGCCGCTGTTGAGCGCGGTCAGGAAGGTCGAGCGCGGGGCCATCTGGGAGCACGCCCGGTCGCTGGTCACCAGCCAGCACCAGTTCGCGTACCAGGTGCCGTGGTTGGGCACCGAGATGCCCGCGAAGTGCGCGACCTTCGCGTCGCCACCGAGGTTCTTGAGGTAGTAGCGGGAGCTGAGCCCGCCCATCGAGAACCCGATGATGTCCACCTTGGACGCGCCCGTGTTCGCGAGCACGCCATCGACGTGGGTGGCGAGCCTGCGCGCGGTGGTCTCGTTCGTCTCGCCGTTGGGGAAGTCCAGCGAGTGCAGGTCGGTCTCGGTGTAGCCCGCGGCGAGCAGGGCCGGGCGGACGGCGGCGATGTCGCCCGCGCTCCCGCCGTAGCCGTGCACGAAGACGACGGGGTTGCGGGCGGGCGCGGCCTCGGCGGGCGCGCTCAGGGCGATGACGCCCAGGCACGCGGCCAGCGCCGGCATCAGACGTTTCATGGGTGCTCCTCGTGTGCGGGGACGCACACAAGGTCATCAGCCGGTGGGCTCCCGAACATCGGCCGATTCGCCGAGACCGTTGCCGTTCCCAGAGCGGCGGGCGTGCTCCGCGGCGATCTCGGCGCGGGTGGTCAAGCCCAGCTTGGCGAGGACGTTCGACACGTGCGTCTGGACCGTCCGCGGGGAGACGACGAGCCTGCGCGCCGCCTCCGGGTTCGAGCAGCCCTCCGCGACGAGCGCGGCGACCCGCAGCTCGGTGGCGGTGAGGCTGGACCAGCCGTCCTTGGGGCGGGCGCGCCTGCCGGTCGCGCCGAGCCGCATGCCGCCCGCGCGCAGTGCCGCCCGAGCCCGGTCGACGTCCCAGCTCGCGCCGATCGCGGTGTAGGCGGCGACGACCTCGCCGAACAGGTCGCGCGCCCGGTCGCGGTCGCCCGCCTTCGCCAGCAGCAGCGCGGCGTCCTCCCCGCCCGCGCGGCGGCGAGCGCGATACCGGCCTCGGCGTAGCGCCTGCGGGCGTCGAGGACCCGCGCGGGGTCGGCGTCGAGCAGGCCGAGGCAGTACTCGCGGGGCGCGTCCTCCAGCACCGGGCTCGCCTCCTCGACGATGCGGCGGGCCAGTGCGGGGTCGCCGCCGCGCAGCGCGATGCGGGTCATCCGGACCGCGCTGCCGCTCACGCCGTTGCCGCGGTGCGCGCCCGCGCCCGCCACGATCTGCCGGACGATCGCCAGCGCGCGGTCGTGGTCGCCGTCGGCGTCGGCGAGCAGCGCCTCGGCGCCCAGGGCGATGTGCTCGTAGAAGAACGCGACCCCGCGCGCGGGCTCGGCCGCGGCGGCGATGTGCGCGCGGCCGGTCGGGACGTCGCCGCGGTGCAGCGCGAGGGTGGCGGCGAGGGCGTGCAGGGGCCGGGCGAACCCGTGGTGCTCGGGCCGGTCGAGCCCGGCGTCGATCTCGGCGCGCGCGGTGTCCCAGTCGCCCGCGTTGAACGCGGCGAGCCCGGCGACCAGCGCGGTCCAGCACGGCCACGCCCCGCCCGCCGCGACGGCGACCGGGCGGACCTCGGCCAGCACCTCCGCCGCTCTCGGGTCGCCGCGCATGTCGTGGATGGCCGCGCGCAAGTGTTGCCCCAGCAGCCATTGGCCGGGGTCGTGCCGGTGCGCGGCCATCACCGCCAGCGCCTCGTCCAGCAGCGCGATCGACTTCGGGAAGTCGCGTTCGAGGTAGGCGACGACCGCATCGATGTGCCTGCGGTAGGGGCCGGGGTCGGGGTGCTCGAACGCCCCGGCGAGGTCGCCCGCGAGGAAGCACGCCTGCGACCGCGGGCCGGTGAGCGCCCCCGGCCCGAGGTCGGCCGCCGCCGCGTCGAGGACGGCGACGGCGGCCTGTCCCTCGTTGCGGGCGAGGTGGACTTGCGCCGAGACCGCCCACAGCCGCTCGCGCTCGGCGCCCGCGGCGCGCAGGGCGGCGGCTGCCTCGGCGGCCCGGTCGAGGTCGCCGCGCCACAGCAGCGCCTCGGCCCACGCGGCGCCGGTCGGCCCGCGCCGGGGGTCGCCGGGCGGGAGCGCGGCGAGGACGCGGTCGAGCAGCGCCGGTCCTGACGGCACCTGCCGGACGGCGATGCGCTCGGCGTGCCGGACGGCCCAGTCGACCGCCCACGCGTCGAGGTGGGGCGCGGCGGCGAGGTGGTCGGCGACCCGCTCGACGGGGCGGCCCGCGTCGGCGAGCGCCCGTGCGACCTCGCCGTGCAGGGCGGGGGCGGAGTCGGCGAGGACGCGCCGCACCACGGGGTGGCGGAAGGCGACCGCGCCGCGGTCGGCATCGAGCAGCCGCACCGCGACGGCGCGGTCGACCAGCGCGTGGGTGCGGCTCGGCGCCAGCCCGAGCGCCAGGGCGAGGTCGTCGACGTCCGCGCGGTCGCCGAGGACGGCGGCGGCGCGCAGCACGGCCACGACCGCGGGCCGAGCCGGGCGACCCGGCCCAGGACGACGTCGGCGAGGTCGCCGGGACGGCCGGAGGCGATCGCGCGGGCGGATTCGGTCAGCAGCAACGGGTTCCCCGCCGCGCCCGCGACGCACTCCTCGACGGCGTCCTTGGTCGCGGCGCGGCCCAGGGCGGCGCGGGCGACCAGCCGGGCGGACCGCGCGTCGAGCGGGCCGACGTCGAGGACCGGGACGCCGCGCAGCAGCCGTTCGGCGCGGACCGCGCCCGCGTGCATGCCCGCGACGACGAGCACGGGCGTCTTCCGCAGCAGCTCGGCGAGGTCGAGAAGGGTGCGGACCGAGCGGGCGTCGAACGTGTCGATGTCGTCCACCACGACCAGCCCCGCGCGCTGCCACCCCGGCAGCGCCTCGCGGACGACGCCACCGCGGACCCGGACGACGCCCTTGGCACCGGGCAGCGCGGCGATGTCGTCGAGGACGCGGGTGAGCCCGCCGCCGGACTCGGCGCGGACCACCACCAGACCGCCCGCGCCGCGCCACACCAGGTCTTGGACCTGGGCGAGCACGTCAGGGGTCGTCATTCGGCGGAGCGTAACAAAACCCGTGAGTAGGTTTCAGCGCCGCGGAGCACGGTGATCCGTCCCCCGGCCGACGGCGCGGCGGTGACGTTGCGGGCTCGCGGGCGTTCCGGCGCGCCGCCCGGGCTCAGGTCGTACGCGGTCAGGATGGTCCGCAGCATCACCTCGGACTCCTGCAGCGAGAAGCCCGCGCCGATGCAGCGGCGCAGGCCGCCGCCGAACGGGAGCCAGCGACCGCCGTCGACCGACCCGTCGAGGAACCGGTCGGGCCGGAAGCGCTGCGGGTCCGGGTAGTCGGCGGGGCTCTGGTGCACGAGGGTCGTGTACGGGGCGACCAGGACGCCTGCGGGGAGCCGGTAGCCGCCGACGGTGGTCGGTCTGCTCAGCTCGCGGGCGACGGGGGCGACGAGGGTGCGCAGCCGCAGCCCTTCCTTGATCACGGCCTGCAGGTAGCGGGAGTCGTCGGCGTCGACGGCGGCGCGGGTGCGGTCGAGCACGTCGGGGTTGTGCGCGAGGTCGTGCAGGAGCCACGCCAGGGACGTCGCGGTGGTCTCGTGGCCCGCGAGGAGCAGGGTCAGGAGGTTGTCGCGGAGGTCGACGTCGGTCGCGTCGGGGTCGGCGGCCAGCATCCGGGACAGGACGTCGGTGCGGTCGGCCACGGCCTGGGCGCGGCGTTCGGCGATCTCGGGGTACAGGCACCCGTCGATGCGGCGCAGGACCGCGCGCATCCCGGACCACGGCGGGAGGCGCTTGAGCAGCCAGTGGTCCCAGCCCGCGAGCGTCATCGGACCGGCTTCCATGAGCCGGTCGATCAGGCCGCGCATCGCGTCCAGCCGCGGTCCCTCGGCGAACCCGAAGACCACGCGCAGGATCACCTCGAGCGTGAACCGGTTCATGAGGCCCTGCGCCGCGAACGGCTCCCCCACCGGCCAGCGCCGGACCTCGGCGCGCGCGATCGTCGCCATCATGTCCGCGTAGCCGCGCAGCGCGGCGCCGTTGAACGCGGGCATCAGCATCTTGCGCGCCTGGACGTGCTCCTCCTCGTTGAGGAGGAACACCGACCGGCTGCCGAGGATCGGCGCCACCGGGTTGTCCTGCGGCGCGTGGAAGACCTCGGCGCCGCCGGTGAAGACCTCGCGGATCGCGTCGGCGCCGACGAGCACGACGACGACGCGCCCGCCGACGAGCCGCAGGGTGTAGGTGTCGCCGTAGCGCGCGTGCCAGCGGCTCACCGCGTCGTTCTGCGCCCGCCGCAGGAACAGGACGGTCTGCACCGCCTTCGGCAGCCGAGGTCCGGGCGGCATCGCCTCGTCGACCGCACGCGCCATCGATCGCACTGGTCCTCCCCCGTTTCTCCCCCAGCCGCCATGTGACCACGGGGAAGACCGGCGACAAGACGGCGTCCGGCCGATCGGGGCCCGGTGTCAGCCGGTCGTCGCGCGCTGGCGGCTGGACACGAAGTCCACCACGGCGTCGACGACCGAACGGTCCGCGAGGATGCGCTGGTGGCCCAGGCGGGTGGTGGTGATCAGCTCCGATTCCACCCACGCGGTGGCGATCGCCGCGCCGTTGGCGTGGGGCACCTGCCGGTCACCGGAGTCGTGCACGACCAGCAGCGGCGGGAGGCCGTCGCCGCGGCGGGCGCGGGCCGGGATGTCGTAGTCCGCCATCGGCCGGCCACCGACCTGCTCGATGCGCCGGTGCAGCGCGGCGCTGACGCGGTCGCCGAAGCCGAACGCCTTGGCGAAGAAGCGGATCTGCGGGTTGGGGTCCGACACCGGGGAGACGAACGCCAGGCGCCCGGCCGGGAGGCCGTCGAGCACGGCGATCGCGGTGGCGGCCCCGCCGAGCGAGTGCGCGACCACGGCGTGCGCCGGGCCGTACTCGGCGACGACGGCGGTGAGGGCGTCGGCGAACTCCGGGAGGGTGGCGCGGTTGCGGCCGAGCGGGCCGGGGCCGGAGTCGCCGTGGCCGAGCGCGTCGACCGCGATCACCTGGTGGCCCGCCGCGACGAGGGGCTCCACCATGCTGCTGAGCTGGCCGCGGTGCCCACCCCAGCCGTGCAGGAGGTAGACGCGCGGGCCGGAGCCCCAGGACTCGGTGGCGACGACCCCGCCGGGCACCCGGACCGCTCGCCGCGTCCCGCCCGGCGGGGTCGGTGCGGGCGCGGCGTAGACCGGGGTGCACCAGAGCTGCAGAGCCAGCCTGCCGCCCAGTTCGGGCGCCCAGCGCTCCAGCAGACCGAACGTGGTCCGCAATGCCGCCATTTTCGTACGAACGATCGTGCTTTTCTTGGGCCAGCCAGCCATCGGGTTCCTCCAGTGGGGTGGTTACTCGGGGACGCGGGCCGCCGCGATCAGCGCCTCGAACGCGCGGCGGGTGCGGGACTCGGCCGCGGGTCGCGCAGCAGCCGGTGCGCGTGGAAGTGGACCAGCATGACGCCGTGCAGGTCGTGGGCGAACTGGTCGGGGTCGGCGTCGGCGCGGAAGTCGCCCTCGCTGACGCCGGTCCGGAACATCTGCGCGACGGAGTCGTTGAAGTCGAGGTGGTCGCGCACCAACTGGTCCCTGATGGGTCCGGGCTGGTCGTCGTACTCGGTGGACGCGGAGACGAACAAGCAGCCCGCGCTGCCCTCCATGGCCAGGGCGAGCCAGTGCTCGAACAGCGCGCGCACCCGCGCCTCACCGCGCGGCGCCGCCAGCGCCGGCCGGACGACCTGGTCGGTGAACTGCTCGCGCGCGTGCGCGAGGACCTGGGACTGCAGGGCTTCCTTGGACTGGAAGTGCGCGAAGAGGCCGCTCTTGGACAGGCCGGTGCTGCTCGCCAGCGTCCCGATGGTCAGCCCGGCGAGCCCGATGCGGCTGGCGGCGGCGGCCGCGCTGTCCAGCACCGCCCGCCGGGTCGCCTCCCCTTGCTCACGGGACCATTTTTAGCACGATCGTTCGTCAGTCGGCAAGGGTTCGGTGCCAGGTGAGCGCAGAGCGCGTGCCCGCCGCGTTCGGCTCCGTGGTGAGGACGAGCGTGTCCCCGTCGAGCCGGACCGTCCGGCGCAGGACGCGGCCGAGGTGGTTCGGGTACGAGGTGACGAGCACCCGGTGCTCGACCACGTCCCCGGTGACGCGGTAGGTGCCGGAGTAGGCGAAGAACTCCTTGGCGACGGCGATCTTCTCCGCGTCCGACCCGCCGCGCTGCGACCCGCCTCGGAACGGCGTCCGGTCGGCGAGCATGAACTGGGCCGACATGTGCCCGTCGCCGGTGTAGATCAGCAGGCCGACCGGGTGCTCGCCCCACGGCCGGTCGACCACCGCGCCCGCCGCGTCGAGGACGGCGAACCCGCCCAGCGACCAGGTCCCGGTGAGCACGTCAGCTCGGGTCGTAGGCCGAGCGGCCGTACCAGGCCAGCGCGGCGCGCAGTTCGGCGACCTCGCGGGCGCGGGCCCCGGACGGCTTCTCGTGGGCGATCGGGTAGACCCGGAAACCGCCGTGGTGGTTGGGTTTGCCGGGCAGGGCGGACGGGTCGCGCGGCCAGACGACCAGCCACGCTCGGCTCTTCTCCTCCACGACGCGCACCCGAGCCACGCGCGGCCACTTCAGCGTCGTCACGGTGGAGCCGCGCCGCCACGACAGGCTCGCCGCGGTCACCTCGACCCCGCGCCGCGGCCGATCGCCTGGACGGCGCGGCGCAGGGCGACGGCGGCGAAGAACAGCGCGACCAGCAGCACGAGGAACGCGACACCGGGCTGACCGGTGCGGCTCGCCTCCGCGGCGACCGCCGTGAGCAGCAGCGCGCCCGCGCCACCCACCCCGGCCGCCACGATGCGCGGCGCGCGGGCGGTGCGGAACACCGCCTGGTTGCCGCTGCCCTTCCGCTCCGGCTTCTTCTCGGGCTTCTTGTCCGGCTTGCGTTCGGGCTTCTTCGGGCGCTCGCCGTCGAGCATCGCCTCGCGGGCCTGCTCGACGAGCTTGCTCACGCGGTCGGCGAGCTGTTCGGCGGCGGGCACGGGCGCTTCCTGCACGCGACCGCGCACCTTGGCCCACCACCGGCCGATCCCCCGGGAGCGGACCGGGGTTCCGGTTCCGCGACCACGACCGGTTTCCCGGGCTCGGCGGCGGGCGGCTTCTCCGGCTCGGCCGCTTCCTTCGGGGCGATGGCCTGCCGCAGCCGGTCGACCAGCGGGGCTTGTCCCCCGGCGGCGGCGCACCGCCGGGCGGCTCGGCGTGCTCGCCGCGCTCCAGCCACCAGCGGGCGCGCGGGCTCAGGTGGTCGTCGGGCAGCACCCTGGTCGGCGGGCGCACCGCGACGACGTCGGTCCTGCGCTGGTCGACCAGCGTCCGGACCGCGGTGGGCAGCCAGTCCTCGGCGACCCGGCCGCCGAGCGCGGCGACGAGTTCCGGGGCGCTCGGGCGGACCCGCGCCTTGTGGTCCATGCACCGGCCGATTAGCTCGCGCAGGTCGTGGGGCACGTCGCGCAGGTCGGGGCGGGTGTGGACGGCGCGGTAGAGGAGGGCGGCGGTGTCGCCCTCGCCGAACGGGTTGCGCCCCGACGCGGCGAACAGGACGACCGCGCCGAAGGCGAACACGTCGGACGGCGGACCGACCTCGCGGCCCTCGATCTGCTCCGGCGACAGGTACCCGGGCGTGCCGACGACCATCCCCGTGTGCGTCAGGCCGGAGCCCTCCAGCGCCTTGGAGATGCCGAAGTCGATCACCCGGGGCCCGTCGGCGGCGAGCAGCACGTTGGACGGCTTCAGGTCGCGGTGCACCAGGCCCGCGGCGTGGATGGCGGCCAGCGCCTCGGCCAGCCCGGCGGCCAGGCCGCGCACCGCGTCCGGCGGCAGCGCGCCCGCCGACCGGACCGCCTCGTGCAGGTCGGGGCCGGGCACGTACTCGGTGGCCAGCCACGGCCGCGGCGCGTCCGGGTCGGCGTCGACGACCGCCGCGGTCCAGAAGCCGCCGACCGCCCTGGCCATCGCGATCTCCCGGCGGAACCGCTCGCGGAAGCGCGGGTCGTCGGCCAGTTCCGGGCGCGCGACCTTGACCGCCACCAGCCGCCCGCCGGGCGACCGCGCGAGGTGCACCGTGCCCATCGCGCCGCCGCCCAGCCGTCCGACGACCTGGTACGGGCCGATCCTGAGGTCTGCGTCGAGTTCCGCCATCCCCCGCAAGGTTACCGAGCGCGGGCCCCTCGGCGGCGCTGAAGCCACAGTTCCACCACGAGCAGCGGCAAGACCCAGCCCAGCCAGTTGGTGATCCCGGCGACCGAGTACAGCAGCGCGACCTCGCTGCCGCCGAACATCGTGTCCAGGTGCGGGGTCAGGACGATGCTGCACACCGGTCCCCAGATCCGGTTGGTGATGGTCGACAGGGTCAGCGTGTAGCTGCGGATCATCCAGATCCGGTGCTCGGCGTACGACTTCTTCCGCGCCTTTAGGTACCCCATGACCGTCGACCCGACCCAGGCGACGCTCAGCAGCACCAGGCTGACCCGGCCGACCGGCCCGAACGGCGACATCGTGCCGACGACGAACGCCGCCACCCCAGACGGCAGCACCCCGCCGAACACGTACACCCGCCCCAGCACCCGGTGCGCCTTCTTGTACCGGCCCCGGAACCACGGCCACACCTGGCAGAAGCCGGAGACCATCGCGACCGCGCCGAACACGATGTGCGCCAACAGGGCCGGGTAGTAGACCGAGCTGTCCGCGGGCACCGGCACGCGCGCCAGCGCCGGGTCGAGCGTCGTGTACGGCGGGATCGAGAACGCCAGGAACGCGAGCACCACCGCGCCCAGCGGGATGATCCACGGCTTGCGCCAGAACGGCCGCCGCCGCCGCACCTCGGGTCGTGGGCGCGGCTCCGCCACCAATGTCATCGAGTCCCCCTCCGTGATCTTGGCTCTCCCGGTGAACGGTAGGCACCGGGAGAGCCGAGACCCATCGGGCGAGCACCAAGATCGCTGGTGGGGACAGCCCTACCTACACGACGGCGCCGTCGGTGCGGTCGCCCGCGCGGGGCCGTTCGCGGACGGGTTGCTTGACCGGCGGAGGGAACCGGCGGTCGAGCAGGATCGCCGCCGGGCCGCGGTGACGACGGTCGACGCCGTGCCCGCGACGAGGCCGAGCAGCAGCGCCAGGGCGAAGTCGGCCAGCGACCCGTCGCCGAGGAACAGCAGCGCGCCGAGGACGAACAGCACGCCGATGCCGGTGTTCACCGTGCGCGGCAGGGTTTGCAGGACGGCCCGGCCGACGACGTCGGCGAACGGCGTCTTGCGGTTCTGGCCGCGCAGTTCGCGGACCCGGTCGAACACGACGACGGAGTCGTTGACCGAGTAGCCGATGACGGTCAGCAGCGCGGCGAGGAACACCCCGTCGAACGGCTTGCCCAGCCACGCGAACGCGCCGACGACGATGACGACGTCCTGCGCCAGCGCGATCACCGTGGCCAGCCCGAGCCGCCAGTCGAACCGGATCGCCAGGTACACCAGCTGCGCCAGCACGGCCAGGCCGAGCGCGACGAGCGCCTTCGTGCGCAGCTCGTCGCCCAGGCTCGGGCCGATCTGCTCGTCGCGCACCTGCTCGGCCCCGCCCGACGCCTCGGCGACCGCGGCCTTGACCCGGTCCGCGCCCGCCTGGTCGATGGGCTCGGTGCGCACCGAGACCGCGTTGTCCCCGGACTCCTGCACGACCGCGCGCGGGAACCCGGCCTCGACGACCTCCGCGCGGACCCGGTCGACGTCGACCGGCCCCTGGGTCGTGTACTCCAGGACCCGGCCGCCGGTGAACTCCAGGCCCAGCGTCGGTCCGATCGCGACCAGCCCGACGACGGCGAGCGCGACGGCGACGCCGGACCCGATCAGCCACCGGCCCGGCCTGCGCAGCAGGCCCGCGTCGCGCTGGTCGACCCACTTGCGGACCCGACCCTGGTGGGCGAGCCCGGTCAGCCCGCCCATCCGCTCGCGCAGGCCCACCATGAGCAGCACCCGGCCCAGCACGAGCGTGGAGAACAGCGCGGCGAGCACACCGACGGTCAGCGTGACGCCGAACCCGCGCACCGGCCCGGACGCCAGCGCGAACAGCAGCCCCGCGGCGAGCAGGGTGGTGACGTTGGAGTCGATGATCGCCGACCACGCGCCCGCGTACCCGCGTTCCACCGCGCGCCCCGGTGGCGCGCCGCGTTCCTCCCTGGCGCGCTCGAACACGAGCACGGTGGCGTCGACGGCCATGCCGATGGCGAGCACGAACCCGGCGAGGCCGGGCAGGGTGAGGGTCGCGCCGATGGCGATCAGCGCGCCGTAGGCGACGGCGGCGTAGCCGAGCAGGGCGAGGACCGCGAGGAACCCGGCGATCCGGTAGACGACGATGAGGAACAGCGCGGTCAGCGCGAGCCCGATGACGGCGGCGCGGGCGCTGGCGTCGATCGCCTCCGCGCCGAGGGTGGGGCCGACGGTCCGCTGCTCGATGATCTCCACGGGGACGGGCAGCGCGCCGCCGCTGATGAGCACGGCCAGGTCCTTGGCCTCGTCGGCGGTGAACGTGCCGGTGATGCGGGTGTTGTTGCCGATCATGCCGACGTCGCAGGTCACCGAGGGGTCGACCTGGGGCGAGGAGATGACCTCGTCGTCGAGCACGATCGCGACGCGCCTGCCCGGGTTGCCCGGCGGGGAGCAGGCGGCCTTGCCGGTCAGCTCCTCCCACTGGGTCGCGCCCTGGCCGGTGAAGTCGATGTTGACCTGGTAGCCGACGCTCTGCGGGTCCGCGCTGGAGGTGGCGTTCTCGACGCCCTCGCCGGTGAACGCGGCGTCGGCGATGGTGATCGGGTTGCCGTCCTCGTCGGGGATCGCCTTCCCGTCGGGGACGAGCTGGTGGAAGGTGAGCTGCGCGGTGCGGCCGATGACCTCGACGGCCTCGCGCGGGTCCTGGAGGCCGGGCAGCTCGATGACGATGCGGTTCTCGCCGGACCGCGCGATGAGCGGTTCGGCGACGCCGAGCGCGTCGACCCGGCGGCGCAGGACCTCCAGCGCCCGGTCGGTGGCCGCCGCGTCGGCGACCGCGGTCGGCGAGTCCTTGGTCTCCAGGGTGATCTGGGTGCCGCCGCGCAGGTCGAGGCCGAGCCGGGGGCGGTGGTGATGAGCAGGTACACGGATGCGGCGAGGACGACGAGGGACACCAGTGCCCGCCCGACGAGTCCGCGCCGCGCAGGGGTGCGCGTCACGATGGGTTTCCTCTCCAAGGGGTGGGCCCGCGCGCGGGCCTCGGTCTACGGAGCGGAAACGGCGGGTGGACCCCGGTTCTCGGGCACCGCGGCGGGCGCGGCGTTGACCCCGGCGCCCAGCGGCGCGGCGGGGACGGCGACGGCGGGCAGCTCGGCCCGGCGCGGCGGGCCGGGTTCGACGACCGCGGGCTGGTGGTCGAGCCGGTCGGTCTGGGGCGCGACCACGGCGTGGCGCACCGGGACGACCCGGCTTGGCGCGATGGCGTCGACCGAGGTCGCCTCGGCGAGGATCTCCCCGCGAGCGCGGGCGCGGTGCCGCTGGCGACGATGGTGAGCGCGCCGAGCAGCGGCAGCAGGGCGGCGAGGAGCGCCGCCGTCCACCGCCGCGGCCACGCCGCCGCCCTGGTCATGGGCGTCACCCTAGCGGAGTTCGGAGCGGGCGAGCCGGGACTGGGCGGGCAGCCGGAACCGGCCCGCCAGCTCGACCCGGTCGCGACCGGCCCACTTGGCCGCGCGCAGCGCCTGGTCGGCGACGTCCTGGAGGTCGGCGAGGGTGACGCCGTGGTCGGGTGAGACGGCGACGCCGATGGAGATCGTGCAGGGCGGCAGCCCGCCGCGGCCGACCCGGACCGACTTGCCGCCCGCGGGCGTGCTGATCTCGGTGTCGAGGTCGCGCACGGCCTTCCTGATCCGCTCGGCGATGTCGGCGGCCTCGTCTGCGGTGGTGCCGGGCAGGACGACGGCCAGTTCCTCGCCGCCCCAGCGGGAGACGATGTCGCCGCGGCGGACGCAGCCGCGCAGCCGCTCGGCGACCGCGCGCAGCACCTGGTCGCCGCCGAAGTGGCCGAGGCGGGTGTTCCAGTCCTTGAAGTGGTCGATGTCGAGCATGAGCACGGCCGTGGGGTGGCCGCCGGATCGGTCGACCTCCAGGGCGGTGCCCGCGACCAGCTCGAAGCCGCGGCGGTTGGGCAGCGCGGTCAGCGAGTCGGTGAGCGCGTCGGCGGTGAGCTGCTCGCGCTCGGCCTCCAGGGCGGCGATCTTGCCGACGTTGAGCGTCTCCCGGACGGCGACGGCGAGCACGCCGACCAGCGCGGCCAGGGCGACCGCGGCGATCACCGCCGCGCCCGCGGCCAGCAGGAGCGTGTGCACGATGAGCCAGTTGTCGCCCGCGGTGCCGAGCAGGGTGACCAGGCGCCAGTCGCGGAAGCGGACGCCGCGGTAGAGCGCGATGGGCACGGCCTGCGCGACGAAGTACACCGCGATCGCCGCGACCAGCACCGCGGCGGTGTGGAAGCCGGTGGCGCCGTCGTCGGGGAAGCCGCCCATCACGTGCCGGACCAGCCCGACGCCCTCCACCGACAGCAGGACGGTGCACGAGGTCGCGATCCACAGCGCGGGCGGCTTGCGCGCGATCCGGTACCGCGCCGCGCGCACCACCACGACGAGCGGGACCACCAGGGTCACCGGGAGCACGAGCGCGGCCCCGCAGAACCAGATGCTCGACTGGTCGACGAACTCGACCGCGCCGCGCTGCAGCCGCCGACCCCGCCTGCGCTCCTCCGCCAGACGGGTGAGCGCCACGTGGACCAGGGCGCAGCCGGTGAACAGCGCCAGCAGGGCCCAGTCGCGGCCGGATGGCGCACGCGACAGCAACGATCCGGCAACGGTCGCCCCGAGCGCGGCGAGGTCGATGGCCAGGATCGCCAGCACGGCGGGCAGACCCATCGACCACAGCGCCCACCGGCGCGGCGGCAGCGCGGATTTCGCCCTGGTGATCATCCGTGCCACCCTGGCCGTGGTCGCGGACCCACCGGACCCGGCGGGACGGGAGCGGTGCCTGCGGCCCGAAGGGAGGAAATGCCATGTGCGGCGACCGCGATATGTGATCCGGTCGATCACGCCGACACCCCCGGCCGGAGCGCGATCCGCACGGTGCGCGGGCGGTGCCAGGCCGCCGCGCCGCAGCGCGCGGCGGCCCACCCGCGCAGGTCCCCTCCCGGCCCGGCCGTGTCGCCCACCTCCCCCATGAGCTACCCCCGGTGTCAGCCGCGACGCTACCGATTAACTGATATGGCGGCTATCTTCCAGGCTGAGGCTATGACAGTTTTTCGGCACGGTCCGGTCGTCGGTGGGGTTCCACCCGATCAGATCAAAGTCCCGGCACCGAGGGTGAGCGAAAGAGTGGACCGAGCGTGACTGACACCGGCGGACCGACGTTGGCGGCCAAGCTGAACACCCTGTTCGCATCCATCCGCCCGGACGCCGAGCGCCAGTACACGAACAAGGAGGTCGCCGCGGCCGTCGGCTGCACCCCGGTCATGATCGGCTACCTGCGGTCCGGCCAGCGCAACAACCCCAGCATCAACCTCCTGCGCAGCCTGGAGGCGTTCTTCGGGGTGCCGCACGGCTACCTCTACCTCGACGACCCGGGGCTGACGCGCCGGGTCGACGACCAGTTGGCCATGCTTGACCGCATGATGGCGACCGGGGTGATGCGCATCGCCCAGCGCGCGTCGATGGTGTCGGCGGAGGGGCTGGCCGCGGTGACCAAGATGCTCGACGCGGTGATCGAGCTGGAGCGGGCCGCGGGGAGCGCGATGGCTGACCGGCCGGTGTCGCTGCGCCACGCCCGCCGCCGGGTCACCGAGGCCCTCGACGCGCTCGACGACGCGATGGGCGTCGCGGACGCGCCGTTCGACATCACCGACTTCTGCGGCCGCATCGCCGAGCTGCGCGGGCGGCCCATCGAACTGCTGCCGATGGGCCCGCTGCTCGGCGGGCGCCCGGTGCCGATGACGGGCCTGCTGGTCGCCCTGCCCACCGCGGACTACTTGTTCTACGACGACAGCACGTCGCCGTCGTTCCGGGAGAACGCGATCATGCACGAGCTGGGCCACCTCGTCCTCGGCCACAGCGCGGGCGGCTCCCCCGCCGCCGACTCCGACGCGGACCTGCTGTCGACCCTGCTGCCCGACCTGGACCCGACGATGGTCCGCCGGATGCTGTCGACGGCGCTCGGCAGGCGCGGTTACACCGACCGCCAGGAGGTCGAGGCGGAGATGTTCGCGTCGATGCTGTGGCGCCGCCGCGGCGTCGACGGGCACGCCCTGATCCGCCCGACCGTCCGGCTGGCCCCGGAGGACGCGCGCGTGGTCGACCGGCTGGCCCAGGTGCTCGGCGCGACCGACAAGGAGGACCGGTGATCAGCGCGGCGCTGCTCGCGCTCGCGGTCGCGGGCGGGGTGACCGTCCGGGCGCGGGTCACCCGGCGGCAGTGGGTGTTGCGGACCGATCCCGGCTTGGCGCGGACCGTGCTGTCCGCGCGGGTCGTCGAGGGGTACCCGGTGAAGCCGCCGCGGCCGCGCGGGGACCGGCTCGGGCAGGCCATCGGGATCAGCGAGCGGCGATGAGCGCGGCCACCCTCCTCGTCGTCGCCGTGGTCGTGGGGATGACCGCGACGCTGGTCAAGTTCCGGCACTTCCTGCGCGACCGGGCCAACCCGGCGATGCGGGCGCTCACCTTGGGGTGCCTGGCGTTGGCCGCGGCGGTCGCGATCCAGCTCCCCGTCGTGTACCCGGTGCTCAACGCGGGCGCGGGGTTCAACGCGGCGTGGCCCGTGCAGCACGTGCTCGTCGTCATCGCGGCGCACCTGATCGTCGTGTTCTTCCTGCACTCCACCGAGAGCCACGGCAACGCCGCCGCGCTGCGGGCGGTGGCGGTCGCGGCGTCGGTGGTGATGTGCGTGCTGTTCGCGCTGGAGCCCGGCGCGCGGGACTTCGTGCACGGCCCGGGCGGGCTCAACGACTCCGGCGGCGAGCCGACCGTGGTCGGGGCGTGGGCGTTCATCACCTTCAGCGTGTACCTGGGCACGGCGATCGTGGCGATCTCGCGGCTGTCGGCGCGGTGGTCGCGCAAGGCGAAGCACATCCGGTGGCTGAGCCTGGCGCTCGGGCTGGTGTCGGCGGGCGCGCTGTTCGGGTTCGCGTACTGCCTGCACAAGTTCCTGTACCAGCTCGCCCTGGTGTCCGGGCACACGCCGGGGTGGACGGTGTCGTCGGTCGAGGGGTGGCTGATGCCCGCGGCGACGGCCCTGTCGGCGTCGGGGATCGTGCTGGCGGCGTCCGGCGCGCACCTGGACCGCCGCCCGCGCGGGCCGCTGCGGCTGTGGTGGGAGCACTACCGGGCGCGGCGCGCGCTCTACCCGCTGTGGCACCGGTTCCGCACCGCGATGCCGGAGATCGGCCTGATCCCGCCCGGCCGGGTGCTGCCCGACTGGCTGCTGCTGGACAACGCCGCGTTCCGGCTGCACCGCGCCGTCGTCGAGACCTGGGACGGCGCGCGGCACATCCGGTCGCTGGTCCCGCCGGACGACCCGGCCGCCCTGCGCGCCCGCGAACTGGGCGAGGCGGCGGGGCTGCGCGGCGACGACCTGGCCGCGGTGATCACCGCGGCCACCATCGAGGTCGGCCTGCGCAGGCGGGCCGAGCGGCCGGGCGAGGAGGTCGTCGGGGCCGGGCCGGGCTTCGGCGACGGCGACCTCGCCGACGAGGTCGACTGGTGGCGGCGGGTGGCCCGCGCCCACCGCGGCAGCCCCATCCCGTCCACCGTCCTGTCCGAGCAGGTGAGGACCGCCCATGCGTGACCGCCACGTCGCCGAGATCCGCGCGCTCGACCCCGAGGTCGACTACCTGCGGATCTACCAGCTCACCACGCTGTACGAGTTCCCGTTCGACGTGTTCCTCGCGCTGCAGATGAGCTTCTACCGCACCTACGCCATCCCGTCGATCAGCGCGACGCTGGCCAAGAGCGGCGAGATCGCGGCCCGCCCGATCAAGCGCGGCGAGGACACCGGCCTGATGGTGTTCGAGATCGTCGCGCACGGCTTCGAGCACGAGCGCTCGCAGAAGGTGCTGCGGGCGATGAACGCGATGCACAAGAAGTGGGACATCAGCCAGGACGAGTTCCGGTACGTGCTGGGCGTGTTCCTGGTGCCGCCGATGCGCTGGCTGGAGACCTACGGCTACCGCAAGCCGCTGCCGCAGGAGTACGCCGCCGCGCACCGGTTCTACCGGGAGCTGGGCGAGCGCATGGGCATCACCGGGATCCCGGGCAGCTACGCGGAGTTCGTCGACTGGTTCGACGCCTACGAGCGCGAGAACCTCAAGCCGACCGTCGACGGCCACACGCTGTTGGGCGCGTCCCACCGCCTGTTCGTCAACCGGTTCCCGGCGTGGCTGGGCTTCCTCGGCATCACCCTGGGCAACGCGCTGCTGGACGACGTCGTGCGCGACGCCCTCGGCGTGACCGGCCCGCCCGCCCCGGTCCGCTGGGCCATCCGCGGCGCGTTCCGGCTGCGCGGTCGGGTGCTGCGGTTCTTCGACGCCCGTCCCGAGTCGGCGTTCACCCCCGGCGGGGTGACCCCGGGCTACCCGGAGGGGTACACGCTGGACCGCCTCGGACCGCCCGGACCCGGCGTACGGTGATTGCGTGAGCAACCTTGACGTGCGTCCCCCGGTCACCGTCTGCGGCGGCCGCGGCGACGTCCTGGCCGACCCCGTGTTCGACGTCCTGCCGGGCCGCACCGCGCCGCTCGGCGCCACCGCCGTCCGCCGCCTGCTGCCCACCCTCGGCCGCCGCATGGTCGGCGCGTGGTGCTTCCTCGACCACTACGGCCCGGACGACATCGCGACGTCACCGGGCATGCAGGTGCCGCCGCACCCGCACATCGGCCTCCAGACGGTGAGCTGGCTGCTGGAGGGCGAGGTCTTCCACCGCGACAGCCTCGGCAGCGCCCAGCTCCTGCGCCCCGGCACCCTCGGCCTGATGACCGCGGGCGCGGCCATCGCCCACTCCGAGCAGTCCCCGCCGGTCCACCCGTCGCTCCTGCACGGCACCCAGCTCTGGGTCGCCCTGCCCGACGCCGAGCGGCACCGCGCGCCGTCGTGGGAGTTCCACGAGTCGCTGCCGGTGTGGACCGGTGCGGGCGTCGACGCCCGGGTGCTGCTGGGCGACCTCGACGGCGCGCGCTCGCCGGGGTGGTCCACACGCCGCTGATCGGCGCGGACCTGACGGTGTCGGGGAACGCGCTGCTGCCGCTTGAACCGGACTTCGAGCACGCGATCGCGGTGGTGGAGGGCGCGCTGGAGGTCGACGGGACCGTCGTCGAGCCCGGCTCCCTGGCCTACCTCGGCTGCGGCCGCCGCTCCCTGCGCGTCGCGGGCACCGGCCGCGCCCTGCTGCTGGGCGGCGAGCCGTTCGACGAGAAGATCGTCATGTGGTGGAACTTCGTGGCCCGCACGGGCGACGAGGTCGTCGCCGCCGCGGAGGCGTGGTCGGCGGGCGGGTTCGGCGTGGTCCCGGGCTACGACGGCGACGCCCTGCCCGCTCCCCGCTCCCGCCCACCCCGCTGCTCCCCGCGGCCGCGAGCGCTGATCACCGCACCCGGTCGACCCGGGCCTCGTCCCACACCGGCTCGTCGACCTCGACGACCGCGCCGTCGGAGCGGAACAGCAGGAACCGGTCGAAGCCGCGCGCGAACCACCGGTCGTGGGTGACGGCGACGACGGTGCCCGTGAACCCCTCCAGCGCGTCCTGCAGGGCTTCCGCCGAGTTGAGGTCGAGGTTGTCGGTGGGCTCGTCGAGCAGCAGCAGGGTCGCGCCGGAGAGTTCCAGCAGCAGCACCTGGAAGCGCGCCTGCTGGCCGCCGGACAGCGTCTCGAAGCGCTGGTCGCCCTGCTTGCCCAGCCCGTAGCGGCTGAGCACGCCCATCGCCGCGCCCCGGTCGCGGCCCGCGCGGCCGTCCTCGCCGTGCCAGAGGATGTCGACCAGCGTGCGCCCGACCCACTCCGGGTGCTGGTGGGTCTGGGCGAACAGCCCCGGCACCACCCGCGCGCCGAGCCTGCACACGCCGGTGTGGGCGACGTCGCCGCCGCCGAGCAGCCGCAGGAAGTGGCTCTTGCCGGAGCCGTTCGAGCCGAGCACGGCGACCCGGTCCTCGAAGAAGACCTCGACGTCGAACGGCTTCATCAGCCCGGTCAGCTCGAGCGCCTCGCAGGTGATCGCGCGCACGCCGGTCCGGCCGCCGCGCAGCCGAGGGGCGACCTTCTCGTCGGTGGGCAGCTCCGGCGGCGGGCCCGCCTCCTCGTACCGCTCCAGCCTGGCCCGCATGACCCGGTACTTCGCCGCCATCACCTCGCTGATCCGGGCCTGGATCTGCAGCGTCCGGACGAGCTCCTTGAGCCGCTCGTGCTCCTCGTCCCACCGCCGGTGCAACTCGGCGAGCCGCTCGATGCGCGCGGTCCGGGCGTCGTGCCAGGTGCCGAAGGAGCCCGCGTGCGTCCACGCCGAGTGCGCCTCCACGGTGACCACGGCGGTCGCGGCGATGTTGAGCAACTCCCGGTCGTGGCTGACCAGCAGGACGGCCTTGCCGGTCTCCCGCAGCCGGTCCTCCAGCCACCGCTTGCCGGGGACGTCGAGGTAGTTGTCGGGCTCGTCGAGCAGGAGGACCTGCTCGGGTCCGCGCAGCAGCGCCTCCAGCACCAGCCGCTTCTGCTCACCGCCGGAGAGCGTGCGCACCTCCCGGAACCGGGCCCGGTCGAACGGCACCCCGAGCGCGGCCACGGTGACGGTGTCCCACAGGACCTCGGCGTCGTACCCGCCGACCTCGCCCCAGGCGGTGAGGGCCTCGGCGTACCGCATCTGGGTCGGCTCGTCCTCGGTCTCCATCAACTGGAGTTCGACGGCGTCGAGCGCCCGCGCCGCCTCCCGCAGCGGAGCGGGCGACGCGGCCAGCAGCAGGTCCCGCACGGTGCTCTCGTCGCGAACCGACCCGACGAACTGCGGCATCACCCCGAGCCCACCCTGCACCCGCACCCCACCGGCGCTGGGCGTGAGCTCACCGGCCAGGATCCGCAGCAGCGTCGTCTTGCCAACGCCATTGGCGCCCACCAACGCCACGACGCTGTTCGCACCGACCTTGAACGACACGTCCCGGAACAGCTCACGCCCATCGGGCAGCCGGAACGCGAGACCGTTCGCTTCGAGGAATCCCACCCGCGCATGATCCTCGCCGAACGGCCCGACCGCCACCGATTTGCCCGCCGAACTCGGTCAGCCCAGCCGAGCAGCCGCAGCGCGGACCTCCTCGTCCTCGGTGAACGTGCGCCAGCTAAGAAGGCCTCCGCTCAGTGTGCGAACGCGAGCGGCGGCAGGTCAGGCGACGAGCCTGTACCAGCGGGCGTAGCTCTCGATCAAGCTGCCGTCGACTTCACCAGCCCGGTACAACTGCAGCGCGCGCTGGGCATGCCCGATCACTCGGTCCATCGTGTTGGCCACCTCGCCGATGTCGTAGCCGAGCGGGGTGGTGCCTCGCATTTTGTCCGCTTCGGCTTGGGCAACGGGGAGGTGCTGTTCAAGGGCGTCGGCCATCTCGTCGTAGGTCATGGCGTCGAGCCTGCGTCGGGCATCCAGCCGCGTCCATTGTTTTCGACCGCCCGTGGTTCTGGCTCATCCGGACGGTGGGGCGACGAGGACTTGGTGAGCCTGCAGCGCGCGGGCGGCCGAGCTGGTCGACCACGGGACTGAGTCGAGCTGCTCCCCCATGCGGGGAGTCTAAGCAGTGGAGCGGCAGGCGCCGGGCGCCGCTGATCGTCCGGCGCCTGCCTGGCGGGGGTGCGGTCAGGCTGTCCGCGCCCCCGCCGCTTGTCAGCCGCGGAGGGCGGCTATCACTGCGGTGGCGTCGTTCACCAGGAGGGTGCGGGCGGCCGGGTCGGTGACCTTGCGGGACGCCTGGGTGCGGAATTCCTCCAGGTGGCGGATCGCCCTGGTGGTGTCGCCGGAGCGGAGGGCTCGGCGGGACTTGTCGAGGAGTTCGTCCAATTGGTCGGAGGTGCGGGGGTCGATGAGGTTCTCGGCGTCGTAGTAGTCGACCAGGGCTTGGAGGTCGGGGATGGAGGTGACGACCTTGAAGGTCACCACCTGGTCCCGGACGTTCCCGGCTCGGTCGGTCACCTTCAGGGCCAGGCGGTGGTCGCCGAGCGCCAGCGTGCGCATGGCGACGACCGTGCCCGACGACAGCGGGGCGCCGTCGAGGGTGGCGGTGGCGGAGGCGACGCCGGAGGCGTTGTCCAGGGTGGTCCAGCGGACCTCCTGCTCGACGGCGTGGCCGTAGCTCATGCCGTCGTACAGGCCGAACACGCCGGCCGTCGGCGCGGTGGCGTCGACCTTCACCGTGAGGGTCCCGGGGGTCGAGGTGCGGCCGCCGCGGTCGGTGGCGCGGTACTCGATCGTGTGGGTGCCCTCGCCCGGGACGGTGAACGGCGCGGTGTAGGGCTGCCACGCCCCGGTGCCGATGCGGTACTCCGTGGTGGCCACGCCGGTCCCGTCGCCGTCGTCGGCGGTGAGGGTGATCGTCGGGGCCGCGGTGAACCAGCCGCTCGCGGGTTGCGCGGGGGTGGTGGCGCGGTGACGACCGGCGGGGTGAGGTCCACACCGGACACGCGGAACCAGTCGAAGTCGACGGTGACCGGGCCGCGGGTCTGCTGCGGACCGATGGCCATGACGCCGAACTTCGGCGACGGGACCGCGTTGACGACCGGGGCGCCCAGCGACGTCCAGTTGGTGCCGCCGTCGCTGATCTCGCCGCTGTAGTTGTCGCCGGACTTCTTCAGCCGCAGGTGCCACCAGCCGCTCTCGGGGGTGCCGATCTCGACGCTGCGGTTGCCGCCGTTGCCGAACTGGGCGTTGTTCTCCGACACCAGCTCGGCGCGCAGCGACGGGGCGGTGCCGGGGGCGTTGACGGCGACGACGTCGAACTTGACGTAGTCGTCGTCGGTGCCGTGGACCATGAACCCGGCGAGCTGGTAGCGCTCGACCAGCGGCGCGGCGATCCGCGTCTCCAGGGTCCAGTCGCCCGACGGGGCGTTCTGGAGCACGAAGTTGCGCGGGTTCTCGTTGGCGGTGCCGTTGATGTCGCCCGGCAGCGTGTCGATGCTGAGCTTGCCGCCCGCCACCCGCATGGACGGGAGGTCGGGGCGCAGCACCGCGTCCCACCGGCAGCCGTCGAGCCCGGTGCCCGCGAACTCGTCGCTCAGCGGGACGTCGGCGTTCGGGTCGGCGCAGGTGATCGGCGGCATCGGCGCGGGTCGGACCACCACGGGCACGGACGCCGTCTTGCCCCGGCCCGCCGCGTCGGTGACGGTCACCTTCGCGGTGTACGAGCCCGCCGCGGTGTAGGTGTGGGTCACCTCCGCGCCGGTCCCGGTGGCGCCGTCGCCGAACGCCCACGCGTAGGTGAACGGCGTGTCGCCCTCGGGGTCGGTGGCGGTCGCGGTGAACCGGACGTCCAGCGGCGCGGCGCCGGTCGCGGGGGCGGCCGAGGCGGTGACGTGCGGGGCCGCGTTGGCCGACACGCCCTTGCCGATGAACGTCAGCGAGTCCACTGTGTACTGGTTGGTCGCCGTGGCCCGGAAGACCGCGACGAGCTTCATCGTCCCGCCCGGGTTGGTCACCGGCGCCTCGGGCAGCGCGGTGTACGCGCCCCCGGTCGACGGCACCGGGATGGACGCCACCAGCGCGCCGGTCGGCGAGTCCTGCCGCAGCTCGATGGTGCCGCCCGCGCTGGTCGCCGCCGCCCGGACCGCGACCTTGTCGATCTGGTGCAGGTTGACCGGGGTGAACGCGACCCAGTCGTGGTCGGCGATGTCGCCGACCCGCTTGCCCGCCTCCGCCGCCGAGTCCTCTTGCACGCTCACACCGGAGGACTCGGTGTAGTGCTCGGCCTGCTTGTGCTTGGGCTGGATGACGGCGACGTCGCGGCCGGTCAGCGGGGGCAGCTCGCCCGCGCCGCCGTCGCGGTAGGACGCGTCGACCGAGTAGAAGATGTCGGCGTCGGCGTGGCCCTCGTCGACCAGGGTGGTGAAGCGGCCCTCGCAGGCGTTGACCTGGTCGATCGGGTGGGCGTGCTGGTCGTGGCCCAGCGCGGGCTGCACCACGGCCCGGGCGCAGTCGGCGGCGCCGTCCTCGGGGTCGGTGATGTCGAGGTCGAACGCGATCTCGTCGCCGAAGTCGAAGAAGCCGCCGTCGACCGGTGCGGTCATGGTGACCGACGGCGCGGTGTTGCCGACCGTCACCGCGACGTTCGCCACCGCGGACTTCCCGGACGGGTCGGTCACGGTGAGCTGGGCGTTGTAGGTGCCGGTCGCGGTGTAGGTGTGCGTCGGGTTCGCCTCGGTGGAGGTCCCGCCGTCGCCGAAGGCCCACGCGTGGGTCAGCGCCTCGCCCTCGGGGTCGGAGGAACCCGCGCTGGAGAAGGTGACCGCGAGCGGCGGCTGCCCGGACGCCGGGGTCGCCGCTGCCTTCGCGACGGGCCGCCGGTTGCCCTGGGTGTAGTCGATCCGGTAGACGCCGGAGTCGGGGTTGTCGCGGCCGTAGCCGCCGCCCCACTCCACCACGTACATCGCGCCGTCGGGGCCGAACTTCATGTCCATCGGGGCCAGCGGCGTGCTGGTGGTCAGCCACGGGTCGATGGTCAGCAGCTTGCCGGTGTCGTCCTGGTTGAACAGCCAGAACTTGTTGCGGGTCCAGTCGTAGAAGAACGGCTTGCCGTCGTAGAACTCGGGGAACTTGACGTCGGAGTCGAGGCCCGGGTCGAACTCGTAGCGCGGCCCGGCCATCGGGGCCTCACCGCCGACGCCCAGCTCCGGGAACTTGTTCCCGTTGCTGCCGTTGCCGTACCAGACCTCGGCGGGCTTGGCGGCGGGCAGCGTGGTCAGCCCGGTGTTGTTGGGCGAGGTGTTGACCGGGTTGGCGCAGTCGAACTTGGCGCCGGAGGTGCCGGTGGCGAAGTCGAAGTCGTTGAACGGGATGTTGTTGCCCACGCAGTACGGCCAGCCGTAGTTGCCGGGCGCGGTGATCACGTTCCACTCGACGATGCCCGCGGGACCGCGGTCGGGGTTGTCGCCGCCCGCGTCGGGGCCGTAGTCGGCGAGGTAGAGCGTGCCGTCGGAGGCGACGTTGAACCGGAACGGGTTGCGGAAGCCCATCGCGTAGATCTCGGGGCGGGTCTTCGCGGTGCCGGGGGCGAACATGTTGCCCGCGGGGATGGTGTAGCTCCCGTCCGGCTCCGGGTGGATGCGCAGGATCTTGCCGCGGAGGTCGTTGGTGTTGGCGGAGGTCTTCTGCGCGTCGAACAGGTCGCGGCCGGGGCGCTCGTCGATCGGGGCGTACCCGCTGGACTGGAACGGGTTCACGTCGTCGCCGACGCCGACGTACAGGTTGCCGCCGGGCCCGAACTCCAGGTAGCCGCCGGTGTGGCCGGGCTCCTCGCGCCGGGACGCCGGGACCTCCAGGACGGTGACCTCGCTGGCCGGGTCGATGACCGTGCCGCGGGCGGTGAACCGGGACAGCCGGTTGATCTCCGCGGTGCCCGTGGGCGAGTAGTAGACGTAGACGTACCCGCTGGTGGCGAAGTCCGGCGCGAGCGCGAGCGAGATCAGACCGTCCTCGCCGCCGCTGTAGACGGGCTTGTTCAGCGCCGTGGACGTCGCGCCGGTCGCCGGGTCGTACACCCGGATCTGGCCGAGCAGTTCGGTGTAGAACACCTTGCCGTCGGGGGCGATGTCCAGCGACGTGGGCGCCTTGGTGTTGTCGTCGAGCGCGACCTTCTCGAAGTTGCTGTCGACGGTCGCGCCGCAGTCCGACGGGACCGCGCCCGCGGCGGTCTTGATGCCGCCCAGCACGTGCGCGACGAAGTTCGGGTCGCTGTAGTCGGCGGTGTTGTGGCCCATGCCGGTGGCCCACACCCGGCCGCCCTCGGCGTCGCGGCACCACGAGATCGGGTGGTCGGCGCCCATCGCCTCGGGACCGGGGTTGTAGGTCCGCTCGTCCACCTCGACCAGCGGGTGGACCTTGCCGCGCAGGGAGGGCTTGAAGTTGTACCACTCCTCGGCCTTCACCCACCGGTCCGGCAGGTGCTTGGTCGACTCGTGGACCTCGTCGACCTGGTAGGAGGTCGCGGTCAGGCCGTTTGCGGAGTGCGCGGTCATGTGCGCGCCGCCGTTGACGAACTCGTCCCACCACGGGAAGGACGACTCGATGTTCATGTCGGTGGCGTTGTGGATGGCGACGATGCCGCCGCCGTTGTTGACGTAGGTCTTGACCGCGTCGCGCTGCTCCTGGGTGTCCCAGACCATGCCGCCGTTCTGCAGCATGATGACGACGTCGAAGGTGGCGAGGGTGGCGTCGGAGAACTGGGCGGAGTCCTCGCTGTGCACGACCTCGAAGTGGTGGTCGGCGGCGAGCTGCTGGACCATCGCGATCCCGGCGGGGATGGAGTCGTGCCGGTACGCGCCTGCGGCGACCTTGCTGAACAGCAGCGCGCGGAAGGAGGGCTCGGCCTCGTGCCCGGGGTGCGCTGACGCCCCCGCGGGCACGAGCGCCCAGGTGACCGACGCGGCCAGCAGCGCTCCGGCCGCGGCACGCAGTGGGGATTTCCGTGAGGGAGACTTCATTGTGCTCGGTGCTTCCTGTTCCCGACCGACGTGCCTGTTCGCCGGTGAACCGATCAGTCGAATCGCCGGTCAGCCCTGACCGCCCAGCACCTCCCGCAGGAACTCCAGGCCGTCGGTGGCCAGCTCGTCCTGGCTCGGGGCCAGCGGGCGCCAGATCGACGCGGCGGTGGCGATGCTGGCGTTCTCGCCGGTGAACGACTCGATGCACAGCGGCCCGTCGTACCCGGCGTCGTCGAGGGCGCTCAGCACGTCCGGCCAGTCGATGTGGTCGCCGCCGGGCGCGCCGCGGTCGTTGCCGCACACCTGCACGTGCGCGATCCGGCCGCGGGCGGCGCGGAGGGCCGCGCCGATGTGCCGCTCCTCGATGTTCTGGTGGTAGGTGTCGATGGCGACGCCGACGCCGTCGAGGCCGTCGATCGCCTCCAGCGTCTGCCCGATGGTGTTGAGGACGCTGGTCTCGTACCGGTTGAGCGGCTCGACCGCGATCTGCACGCCCGCCGCCCGCGCGTGCTCGGCGACCGGCGCGAGGTTCTCGCGCAGCTCCTCGTACAGGGCGGCCCGCTCGGGCGGGGTGATCCGCCAGGTCCGGCCGACCGACGCGTACGCCGGGCCCGCGATCGCCGGGGCGCCGACCTCGGCGGCCACGTCGACCACGCGGCGCAGGTAGTCCTGCGTGGCGAGCACGGTCAGGCCGTTGGCCGCGACCAGCTCGCGGCCGGGCGGCATGACCAGGCAGACGCTCGCGCCGATGCCGTGCTCGCCGAGCACCTTGGCGGCGCGGGCCGGGTCCCAGTCGCCGGTGTTCTCCACCGGCAGCTCCAGCAGGTCGAACCCCCACGCCGCGACGCGGGCCGCGAGGGCGGCCAGCGTCGCGTCGTCGAGCGGGGACGCCCACACCCAGGTGTTGACCCCGATCCGGCGCATCACTACTTCCAGGGGCCGGGGTAGCCGGACATCGTCTCGCAGCCGCACATGGCGTAGTGCAGCGGCGGCATGTCCTGCTTCACGTACTGCTGGACGGTGTCCTGGGTGATCTTCGGCTGCGGCAGCACCCACTCGCTGGGCACCTGCTCGCCCTTGAGGATCTTCACCGCGGCGATGACCGGGGTGCGCCACTGGTAGGTCGGGTAGGTCGGGGCGACGGCGGTCAGGCCCTCGTCGGCCCACATGCGCAGGAAGTCCTGCTGGTCCTCGCCGACGATCGCGGGCAGCTCGGCGCCCGCGTCCTGGAACGCCTCGACCGCGGCGACGGCGGTCGCGCCCGCGTCCATCCAGACGCCGTCGATCTTGCCGACGCGCTGGATGTAGTCGCTGACGATGCTCTTGGTCTTCGCGGCGTCGCCGTCGGTGAACTCGACGCCGACCACCTTCAGCTCGCTGCCCGCGAAGATCTCGTTGGCCGCGGCCCACCGCTGCTCCAGCACGTCGACGCCGGGCAGGATGCGCAGCGCGAGGATGTTGCCGCCGGGCTTGACCTTCTCCTTGAGGAACTCCGCGCCGTCCGCGCCGAAGGCGAAGCCGCCGATCGGGTGGATGAAGGTGACCGGGCAGTCGGTGGTGACGCCGCGGTCGAACACGATCACCGGCACCTTGGTCGCGCAGGCCGCCTCGACCGCGGGGTCAGGGTCGCGGTGGTGTTCGGGGAGACGATGAGGGCGCTGCAGCCCTGGGAGGCGAAGGACTCGATGTCGCTGATCTGCTTGTCGTCCTTGGCCTCGGCGTCGAGGACGGTGAACTTGGTGATCTCCTTGTGCAGCTTCACCTCCTCCTGCATCGTCTTCCAGCCGACCTGCCGCCACGGGTTGTCCACCGACGCGTTGGAGAAGCACAGGTGGTAGCCGCCGCCGGGCTTGGCGTACTGGGCGGTGTCCACCATCTCCGGCTCCAGCATCTGCTCCCACGGCTTGCCCTCGGGCCCCTGCGGGGTGGCGCTGCGGAACTTCAACTGGCGGTCGTATTCCGCCTGGTCGAAGAACTCGGACTTCTCCGCGGCCTGGGACGGCTGGCCGCCCGTGGTGCCCGGCGTGTTCCCGGCGGGCAGATCGCTGGAACAGCCCGCCGCCGCGAGGACGCCCGCGACGGCCGCGACGGCCCATTTCCTGTTCATGCTGTGTTCTCCTTGGTGCTGAGCGATTGCCTGCGGGGAAGATGCGGTGCCGGAGGCCGGTGCCGAGTGCGGCGTAGGCGACGGCGGCGATGATGATCACGCCCTGCACGGCGGATTCCAGGGCGCCGGAGACGCCGAGCAGGTTGAGCAGGGAGAAGAGGGCTTCCAGGGACAGCGCGCCCATCGCGGCGGCGACGACGGACCCGCGCCCGCCGCCGAGCAGGACGCCGCCGAGCACGACCGCGGTGATGGCCCGGAACTCCAGGCCCTGCCCGACCTGCGCGGAGACGCCCGCGAAGCCGCCGAGCAGGATCGCGGCGAGCGCGGCGAGCAGTCCGGAGAGGACGAACGCGAGGATGCGCAGCCCGTCGACGCGGCCGCCCGCGAGCTTCACCGCGGACTCGTTGTCGCCCACCGCGACCAGCGTCCGACCGGTGCCGCCGCGCATGAACAGCACCGCGGCGACCAGGACCGCGACCAGGATGACCACCGACCACGGCAGCACCCCGATCACCGGCAGGTCCATCCCGCCGCGGCCGAACTCCCGGAACGACGGGGACAGCGCGCCGCGCGGGGCGCCGCCGGTCCACAGGAACACCGCGCCGTCGAGCACGAGCAGCATGCCGAGGGTGACGATGAACGACGGCACCAGCAGCTTCGTGCTGAGCACGCCGTTGATCGCGCCGACGAGCGCGCCGAAGCCGAGCAGCAGGGCGATCACCCAGTAGGTCGCGCCGTCCTGGCCGTCGATCAGCCGGGCGGCGATGACGACCTCCGCGGTGACCAGCGAGCCGACCGACAGGTCGAAGCCGCCGGAGACGATGACGAAGTACTGGCCGATCGCGAGGATCATCAGCGGGGCGGCCCGCTTGAGCAGGGCGAGGTAGCCGCTGCCCTCGGTGTACGCGGGTCCGGCGATGGCCAGCCCGATGAGCAGGGCGACCAGGACCACCAGCACCGGGAGGGTGCCGTCGGCCAGCCGGGGTCGCCAGGTCGTGCGCGTGCTCACGCCGTCCTCCTGGAGAGCTTGCTGCGGGCGTAGAGCGCGACCGCGATGATGAGGACGATGCCGCGGACGACGTCCTTGAAGAACGGGTCGACCGCGAGGTCGTCGAAGACGGTGTCGAGCGTCGCGAGGATCAGGACGCCGCCGAGGGTCCCGGCGATGCCGCCGCGGCCACCGGCCAGCGCGGCCCCGCCGAGCACGACCGCGGCGATGGACTCCAGGTCGTAGCCCGCGTCGACGCCGACGTACGGCGCGCCGGACCCGAGCCTGCTGGCCAGGAACACCCCGGCGAGCCCGCGGCGACCGCGCACAGCACGTGCGCCACCACGATGGTCCGGCCGGTGCGGACCCCGGAGAGCCGGGCGACCTCGATGTCCCCGCCGACGGCGTACATGTGGTAGCCGCCGCGGCTGCGCCGCAGGAACCACCACGCGGCGGCGGCGACCGCCAGCACCAGCAGGGCCGCGATCGGGACGGGGCCGATCCGGTCGAAGCCGAGGTGCTGGAAGGCGCGCGGGACGCTACCCGCCGGGCCGGTGTAGTTGTCCTCCAGGTAGCCGCGCAGGATCAGCGCGACGCCGAGCGTCGCGATGAACGCGTTGGCCTTGAGGACGGTGATGATGAGCCCGTTGGCGAGGCCCACGACGGCCGCGACGGCCAGCGCCAGCAGCACGCCGGGCGCGATCATCGACTCCTGCCCGGCCATGGTCTCGGCGGTGATCAGCGAGCACAGCCCGATCAGGTAGGCCACCGACAGGTCGAGCGACCCGGTGATGATCACCATGGTCTGCCCGATGGCGACCAGCCCGAGGACGGTGCTGCGGGTCAGGATGTTGAGGATGCCGCCGTGGTCGAGCAGCACGCCGCCCTTGACGCCGACCAGGATGCTCCCGACGACGAGCAGCGCGACCAGTGCCAAGTAGACGGTGACCGTCGGGGTGAACCGCACCTTGCGGTTGCGCGCCGGACGGGGAGGCTTGGGCGCCACGGCTTTCCTCTCTTGGACGATGCTCACGACGCCTCCTCGAGGTGGCCGGTGGCCAGCGCCATCACGGCCTCTTCGCTCGCCCCGGCGGGCAGCTCGCCCGCGATCGACCCCTCGAACATGACGAGGACGCGGTCGCTCATGCCGATCAGCTCCGGCAGCTCGGAGGAGATCATCAGGATCGCGATGCCGCCGGCCGCGAGGTCGCGCAGCAGGTGGTGCACGGTCTGCTTCGCGCCGACGTCGATGCCGCGGGTCGGCTCGTCGACGATCAGCACCTTCGGCGCGACCGCGAGCCACTTGGCGAGCACGACCTTCTGCTGGTTGCCGCCGGAGAGGAACCGCGCCTCCTGGTGCTGGCCGCGGGAGACCACCGCGACCGAGCGCAGCAGGTCGGCCAGGTCGCCGCTGCGGCGGGCCTTCGCGCCGCGCAGCGCGGCCCGGCGCACCAGCAGCGCGTTGTCCCGCACCGACTGGTTGAGGGCCAGGCCCTCGCCCTTGCGGTCCTCGGTGACGAACCCGATCCCCTTGCGCACCGCGGTCCGCGGGCCGCGCACGCGCTGCGGCACGCCGTCGAGCTCAAGGCGGCCGACCCGGAACGGCTCGACGCCCCAGATCGCGCGGGCGAGCGCCGACCGGCCGGACCCCTGCAGCCCCGCGACGCCGACGATCTCGCCCGCGCGCACCTCCAGATCGATGGCGCGCACCCGCTCGTTGCCCGCGCCGCGCAGCGCCAGCCGCACCGGGCCGACGTCGTCCGGCCGGGCGCGGTCGGGGTACAGCGTGTCCAGCGAGCGGCCGACCATGTGCCGGACGAGGTCGTCCGAGGTCAGCTCCTCGGTGGGCGCGCAGTGCACGAACGCGCCGTCCTTGAGGACGGTGATCCGCTGGCTGAGGTCGAACACCTCGCGCATGCGGTGGGAGACGTACAGGATGGCGATGCCGCGCTCCCGGAGCCTGCGCACCAGGTCGTAGAGCAGTTCGACCTCGTGGTCGGCCAGCGCGGCGGTCGGCTCGTCCATGGCGAGCACGGTCGCGTCGGTGGACAGCGCCTTGACGATCTCGACGACCTGGCGCTGGGCGACGGTCAGCCGTGCGACGGTCTCGGCCGGGTCGATGCCGTCCTCACCGAGCCAGTCGAGCAGCGCGCGGGTGTCGGCGACCATCTTGCGGCGGTCGACCTGGCCGCGGCGCACGGGCTCGCGGCCGAGGTAGACGTTCTCGGCGACGGTGCGGTGCTCCAGCAGCGCGAACTCCTGGTGGATGATCGCGATCCCGGCGGCCTGCGCGTCGCGGGGGCCGCCGAAGGAGACCTCCTGCCCGGCGACCTCGATGCGCCCGGCGTCCGGCTTGTGCACCCCGGCGAGGACCTTCAGCAGCGTCGACTTGCCCGCGCCGTTCTCCCCCATCAGCGCGTGCACCTCGCCCGCGCGCAGCTCCAGGTCGACGCCGCGCAGCACCGGGACGCCGAGGAAGCCCTTCTCGATGCCGGTCAGCCGGACCGCGGGGTCATGACGGCACCTCGGTCCAGTCCCCGTCGGCCGACGCCGACGCCAGGACCGCCTCGGTGATCCGCACGGCGCGCAGGCCGTCGGCGAAGGTGGGCAGCCCGTCCGGGGCGGTGCCGCGCACGGCGCGGTAGGTGTCGGCGACGAAGGCGTCGAAGCAGTCCTGGTAGCCCTGGGCGTGGCCCGCGGGGAGCGTCGCGTAGGGGGCGGCGGACTCGGAGAGCGTGTCGGGGTCGCGCAGCAGGACGCTGTTGCCCGCGCGCCCACCGACCCACAGCCGCTCCGGGTCCTCCTGGTCGAAGCCGAAGCTGGCCTCGGTGCCGGAGATCTCCAGGTGCAGCCGGTTCTTGCGGCCCGCGGCGACCTGGGAGACGACCAGCGTGCCGAGGATGCCGCCCGCGGTGGCGAACTGCACGACGGCGGCGTCCTCCGTGGACGACTCGCGCCTGCGCTCCTGGACGACGGCGGTCTGGGCGGAGAGCCGGGCGATGCGGTCGCCGGTGACGAACTCGAACAGGTCGCACCAGTGCGAGCCGATGTCGGCGAACGCCCGGGACGGGCCGCCCTCGGCGGCGTCGACGCGCCAGTTGTCGTCGGTCGGTCGGGACAGCCAGTCCTGGAGGTAGCCGCCGATGACCGTCGACACCGCGCCCGCGTCGCCGCGGGCGAGCCGGGCCCGCAGTTCGCGGACCATCGGGTGGAACCGGTACACGAACGGCACGGTCGCGACCCGGCCCCGGCGGCGGCGACCATCCCCGCGGCGTCGGCGGCGGCGGTGGCCAGCGGCTTCTCGCAGATGACGTGCTTGCCCGCGGCGAGCACCGCCGAGGTGACCGCGGCGTGCGCGGCGTTGGGGGTGCAGACGTGGACGACGTCGACGTCGGCGTCGGACAGGAGCGCGTCCAGGCTCGGGTAGCCCCGTTGGGCGCCGGTCGCGAGCGCGGCGGGCTCGGCCCGGTCGGCGCTGGAGCCGACCGCGGCGACGACGTGGGCGCCCGCCCGGCGCGCCGCCTCGGCGTGGACGCGGCCCATGAACCCGGCGCCCACGACGGCGGTCCGCAGCACTCGGACCGGTGCCGCGGGCGCCCCGGGCGCCGGAGTTAGGTGGGTCACAGACATGTGGCGAACAGTAGAGCGGACTATTGGCGGGCGTCAATCAAAAGTTCCCCGAGTTCCGCCTAATAGTCGCCATAACTTTGGGTCTATGGGACGTAACTTGGGTGTACCAGACGCGCCACAAGGGCCGCCCACCTGCTGGCGGGCGGCTCTCGGGGGACTCGCGGGCTAGAGCGTGATCTGGGCGGTCACCAGGGCGGAGTCGTAGATGCGGACGCCCGAGGGGACCAGGGCGGAGTCCTGGGGTCGGGGTCCGGCGACGGCGGCGGCCTCCTCGGGCAGGCCGATCCAGTGGTCGGTCACCGTGACCGCGAGCGGCCCGGTCGTGGTGCAGGTGATCTCCACGGGGCCGCCGCCGTACAGCTCGGCGACGGGGAGGAGGGGCGTGCCGTCCGCCTGGCAGGTGTCGGGGAGGCTGACCTGGGTCCGCCAGGCCCGGTCGGACGGGACGACCCGGAACCGGACGGTGCGGCCCCCGGTCGTGGTCTCGTCGACCAGCTCCGCGGTGGGGCGCGGGAGGGCGAACGCGGGGGCCGGGGAGCGCAGGACGGGGTCGTCGAGCATCGGGTAGCGGTCGCTGAGGTCGACCCGCTCGGCGCCGTCGCCGATGACCCTCGCGGTCCACGGGTCGGTCGCCGGGTCGGCGGTGAGCCAGTGCGCCCCTCCCCGTCGGCGAGGTAGACCAGGGCGTCCGGGCGCGGCGACCCGCGGTCGAACCCGATGCCCGCGACGCCGGACGCCAGGAGCGCCACCGCGAGCACCAGCGGCGCGATGACGACCGCGGCCGGGCGGGGCAGCTCGGCCAGCACGGGCATGAGCAGCACACCGGCGAGCAGCGCGAACGCGATCCCGACCGCGACCAGCGGCATGCCGAGCGCGACGAGCATGGTGCCGACGAGCGGCGGGTAGATCGCGGCGGCGACGACGGGCGCCACCCCCGCCAAGGCGAGCCTGCCCGGCCACCACAGCGCGGGCAGGGCCGCGAGCAGGGGCCACTGGAACAGGAAACTGGCCCCGGGCATCGCGACGACGGTGGCGACCAGCAGCAGCGCCGTCACCACCAGCGGCCCAGCGATCAGCTCCGCGCGGGTGCGCCCGCGCACGAGCCGGACGGCGGCGGCCAGCACCCCGAGGGCGAGCAGCAGGAAGCCCGCGACGAACCAGCCGCGGTCGTAGGGCTCGGACAGCGGGAGGAAGCCCAAATCCGGGCTGGCCGCCGCCACGAGCTGCCACACACCGACCGCGAGCACGGCCGCCGCCAGCAGCGCGCCCAACGCCGCGCCCGCGACGGCGAGCGTCCCGCGCATGCCCGGCCGCGCGCGGACCAGCGCGACGACCAAGCCGATGACGGTGAGCCCGGCCAGGACGTACGCCAGCCACACCGGGTAGTGCACGAGCACGCGGGAGAACAGGTCGAAGTAGACGGACTCCCCGCCCTGGCGCAGGTCCTCGTCGCCGAGCGCGCGGACCAGGCCGAGCATGGTCTCGCCGTGGTGCTGGACGCTGCCGCGGTCCAGGTGGGCGAGGTCGTCGGTCGGCGCGTGGTAGTGGTGGACGTGCTCGATGAACGCGCTGTTGAGACCGGGCGCGCCCGCGTCGGCGAAGACCGTGAAGTCGGTGTTGTTGGGCATCCGCTGGTACACCTCGACGGCCAGGGAGTTCGCGATCGGCCTGCTGCTCGCGTCGGCGAACGCCGACACCAGCGGGCGCTGCCGCGGCCGGTCTGGAACATCCACACAGGACCGCCGCTGCCGCGCGCCTCGAAGTTCAGCACGGCCCCGATCCCGTCGACGCCGTGCCTGCGCACGTAGGCGTCGGCGCCGAGCAGGCCCATCTCCTCCCCGTCGGTGAACAGGAATTCGACGTCGTTCTTCATGGGTCCGGAGACGCCCAACGCGCGCAGGGTCTCCAGCATCGCGGCGACGGCGGCGCCGTCGTCCGACGCCCCCGGCCCGGTCGGCACGGAGTCGTGGTGGGCGACGACGAGCAGCGCCTTGCCATTCGACGCCGTCCCGGGAACCCGGGCGACGACGTTGTGCACCATCGCGACCCGCGACACCCCGCGCCAGCGGGCCACGACCCGGTCGGTCTCCTCGGTCACCGTGGCCCCGAACGAGCGCGCCGTGTCGACGATGTAGCGCCGCACCCGCGCGTTGTCCTCGGTGCCAATCGGATGCGGCCGCTGCGCGATCTGCCGGAGATGCACCTCCGCCCGACCCGCCGCGAACTCGTGGGCCTGCGCGTCGGCGAGCGGCGCGGGCGGCCGGAAGGCGAGCACGGCGAGCGCGCCCACGGCAGCCACCACAGCGAGAACGACCAAGGCGACCACACCGTTGCGCATGCGAGGATCATGGTCGCACCGGCACGCCCGATCAACCGGACTGGGGAACACCGATGGCAGCCACGTACACGTTCGACGTCTATTCCAGCCTCGACGGCTTCGGCTCCTACGGCGACGACGGCGATTGGGGCGGCTACTGGGGCAAACAGGGTCCCGAGTTCCTCGCGCACCGCGCCGAGATGTACAGCCCGGACCAGCGGATGGTGCTCGGGGCCAACACCTTCCGGGAGTTCCAGCACTACCTGGGCGCGCTCCCCGACGACGCCGCGACCGAGGACCCGGTGAACCACCGGATGAAGCACATGCCGACGACCGTGGTGTCGACGACGCTCGAAGGGCCCTCGACTGGCCGGACGCGACCCTCGTCCGCGGTGACGCCGTCGACGTCGTCGCCCGGCTGAAGGTGGAGTCCGCCGCGCCGCTCCGCTCGCACGGCAGCCTGTCGATGAACCGCGCGCTGATGGCCGCGGGCCTGGTCGACTTCGTGCAGGTGACGGTCTTCCCGGTGATCACCGGGAAGACGGGCGCCCAGCCGATCTTCCGGGGCGCGGCCGACTTCGACCTCGAGCTCGTGGCGGCCCGGACGTTCGACGGGCGGATCCAGGAACTCCTCTACCGACCGACGCTCCACGGCTGAGCGCACGACCCGGGTGCGGCCGACCTCGTCGTCGGGGTCGGCCGCGCCCGGGCGCCTCACCCCTCGGGCGCATGGTGAAGAGGTGGGTGGGGACCGCGTCGGCGAGCGCCTGGTACCCGGTCGGGTTGAGGTGCAGGTGGTCGCCGTCGTCGTAGGCGGGCAGGAGGGTGTCGGGCGCGGCCGGGTCGCGGGCGGCGCGGTCGAGGTCGATCACGGCGTCGAACACGCGGCTGGTGCGGATCCAGTCGTTGACGCGTTGGCGGGCCGACTCGCGGTGCCCGTCCGGGTCGTCGTAGCCGGCGTTGCCGCCGAACGGCAGCAGGGTCGCGCCGTAGACCCGGAGGCCTTGGGCGTGGGCGCGGACGACCATCTGCTCGTACGCGGCGATCAGGTCGTCGGCCACCTGCTTCTGCGCGGGCCCCGTCGCCGGGGCCGTTCCGATGTCGTTGACGCCCTCGAACACGACTACCCACTCGACGCCGCTGTGGGCGAGGACGTCGCGGTCGAACCGGGCCAGGGCGTTGGGGCCCAGGCCGTCGTTGAGGACGCGGTTGCCGCCCGCGGCCTGGTTGAGGACGGCGACCCCTGCGGTCGCCGGGTCCGCTTGCAGGCGCGCGAGGAGCCGGTCGGGCCAGCGGTTGTTGCCGTTGGTGGTGGAGCCCCGGCCGTCGGTCAGCGAGTCGCCGACGATCGCCACCGCCGCGGTCCGCGGTGGCGCCCAGACCTCGACGCCGCTGAGGAAGTACCAGTGGTTGGTCGGGGTGGCGCCCGGGAGGTCCGCCGCGCTGACGTGGTTGCCCGCCAGCAGGTGCGACGTCGTCCGCGAGCCGGGGTGCGAGGTGATCTCGTTGGACGCCTGCCCGTCGGCCAGGTACGTGGTGACGGTCAGGTTCTGCTGCGGCCCGACCGGGTAGTCGAGCGGGTCGGAGACCACCTGCGCGCCCACCGGGACCACCGTGGACGGCTTGCCCGCGAACGTGATCGGTCGCGTGCTGCCCGGTTCGACGGCGCTGACGCCCGCCCGGCCGCCGAGCGGCTCGGCGACGGTGACCGCGGTGAGCGGCAGCGCCGTCCCGCCGAACGCGTTGGAGAAGCGCAGGCGGACCTTCCCGCCGCCGACGGACGTGCGCACGGTTTGGCGCAGCGTCGCGTCGGCGAGCACCAGGCCGTCCTGGGTGAACGGCGCGGGTGGGAGGTTGTGCGGTTCGGTGAGCTGGGGCATCGAGGTCCAGGTGTGGACCCAGTGCGGCGGCCCGGGGTGGGTGCGGGCGACCACCGGCGAGGTGGCGATGGCCGCGGCCGCGAGGGTGAGCGCGACGATCGGGGTCGTCCGGCTCATCGGTGTCCTTTACCGGTGGCAGTGGCAGTCGGCCAGCGAGTCGCGCAGGGCGTGGTAGGCGGGCTTGCGGGTGAGGTCGTCCCACATGACGGTGGCCGCGCCCTCGGCGGGGAAGAACACCGGCACCCACGAGTACTTGTCGGTGAAGCCCCAGATGGTGAACGAGTCGCAGCCGCGGACGCTCAGGCAGGCGTCGAGGGTGCGCTGGTAGTACTCGGCCTGCTTGGCGAGCTGCGCCTCGGTCGGGGTGCCGCCCGCGGGAGGTCCATGCGCACGTCCAGCTCGGTGATCGCGGTGTCGAGGCCGAGGCGGGCGAAGCGGCGCAGGTTGTCGGTCAGGTCGGCCGGGAAGCCGTACCGGGTGCTCAGGTGCGCCTGGGCGGAGAAGCCGTCGACCGGCACGCCCTGGGCGAGGAGGTCCTTGATCAGCGCGTAGTAGGCGTTGCTCTTGGCGTTGATGCCCTCGACGTTGTAGTCGTTGAAGAAGAGCTGCGCGCGCGGGTCGGCCTCGCGGGTCCAGCGGAAGGCGTCGGCGATGATGCCGGGGCCGAGCTCGCGGATCCAGATGTTGTCCTGGGTGCGGAGGTTGCCCTGGTCGTCGAAGACCTCGTTGGCGACGTCCCACTGGTGGATGCGGCCCTTGTACCGGCCGACGACGGTCTTGATGTGGTCGCGCAGGATCGCCCGCAGCTCGTCGGCGGAGAAGTCGCCGCTGGTGAGCCAGGCCGGGTTCTGGCTGTGCCAGAGCAGGGTGTGGCCGCGGACGACCTGGTTGTTGCGCTTGGCGAAGTCGACGATGGCGTCCGCGGCGGCGAAGTTGTAGCGGTCGCGCTCGGGGTGGATGTACTCCCACTTCATCTGGTTCTCGGGGGACACCGAGCTGAACTCGCGGGCCAGCACCGCCCGGTACGGCTGGTCGGCGGTGAACGGGTCCGGGTACGGCTGGCTCTCGTGGTGCCCGCCGCCCGCGACCGCGGTCCCGATGTGGAACCCGCGCGGCGCGTCGGCGCGCAGGGTGTCCTTCTTGGCGTGGCCGGGCGGCTGGTGCTCGGGTGCGGCGGTCGCCGAGGCCACCAGCGGGGTCGCCAGCGCGGCGGCGGCGAGTACGGCGGTGGCAACGCGGAGCGGCTTCATCGCGGTCTCCTGCTTCGGTACGATAAAGTTTCGGAATATTCCGGAAATCGTTGGTGCGGGACGTTAGATTGCGTCCTGCGCGAGCGTCAAGAGGAGGAAGCGTGGCCACCGACCGTCCTGCCGTCACGATCTCGGCCATCGCCGCCGCGGCCGGGGTGTCCGCGCCGACGGTGTCGCGGGTGCTCAACGGCCGCGGGGACGTCGCCCCGGCCACCCGGGAGCGCGTCGAGGCGCTGCTGCGCGACCACGGCTACCGCCGCCGCGGCGTCCAGCCGGTCGAGCGGACCGGCTTGCTGGACCTGGTGTTCAACGACCTCGACAGCCCGTGGGCGGTCGAGCTGATCCGCGGCGTCGAGGACGCCGCGCACGCCACCGGCACCGGCACGGTCGTCTCCGCGATCCACCGCGAGGCCCGCGCGGCGCGCCAATGGCTGGACAACGTCCGCTCGCGCGCGAGCGACGGCGCGATCCTGGTGACCACCGACCTCGACCCGGCGCTGGCCGCCGAACTCCACGACCTGGCGCTGCCCACGGTGGTGATCGACCCGGCGGGCGTCCCCGCCCTGGACGTGCCGACGATCGGCGCGACGAACTGGGCGGGCGGGCTCAGCGCGACCGAGCACCTGATCCGGTTGGGCCACCGCCGGATCGGCTTCATCGCGGGCAGGCCGGAACTGTGGTGCAGCCGCGCCCGCCTCGACGGCTACCGCGCGGGCCTGGAGACCGCGGGCCTCGCCTTCGACCCGTCGCTGGTCGTCCAGGGCGAGTTCGACTACGAGTCCGGCTTCCGCGCCGGCGAGGCGCTTTCGCGCTACCCGAACCGCCCACGGCCGTCTTCGCCGCGAGCGACCAGATGGCCCTCGGCGTGTACGAAGCCCTGCGCCGCCGCGGCCTCCGCGTCCCGGACGACGTCAGCGTCGTCGGGTTCGACGACCTCCCCGAGGCCCGCTGGTCCTCTCCCCCGCTGACGACGGTCCGCCAGCCGATGGCCGAGATGGGCAGGCTCGCCGTCCGCACCCTCCAACGCCTCGTCCGCGGCGAGGACATCGAGAGCCCGAGGGTGGAACTGGCGACCGAACTGGTCGTCCGGGACAGCACGGCGCCGCTGCGCTGACGTTCCGGAAACTTGCGAAACGCGACGGCGGGCGTCGCCGCGCCTGCGTGGACTAGACCCGCCGCCAGTGCTGGCTGGGGTCGTTGGTGTCGGTCTGCTGGACGATGGGGGCGAGGTTGGCCGTGGAGTTGGCGCGGACGCCGAGGACCTTGCCGCTGCGGACGTTGGTGATCTTGACGTGGCCGTCGCCGGTGTCGGTGAGCATCCACTGCTGGTTGGTGGCGGCGGTGCCGTTCCACTGGATGATCGGGGTGTCGTCGGCGGTGGAGCCGCCGCTGACGTCGGCGACGAGTCCTGAGTGGACGGCGGTCATGGTGTGGACACCGCCGCCGAGGTCGGTGAAGCGCCAGCGTTGGTTCGGGTTGTTGTGCGTCGTGTACTGGATCAGGGCGGTGCCGGGGTCCGTGGACGCGCCGGGGACGTCGATGGCCTTGCCGCTGCGGCGGTTCACGAGGGTGAAGACGGTCTGGCGCGCGGGTGGGGTGAGGGTGATCGCGCCGCCGGGGGCGAGGGTGACGGTCTGCGACCACGCGCCGAACTTGACCGTGGTCGTGGTGCCGCCGATGCTGCGGATCGTGGCCGACGTGACGTTACCGGCGCTCCACGACAGGTCGACGGTGAAGCCGCCGCGGGCGCCGAGGCCGCGGGCGCTGCCCGTCGACCAAGCCGACGGGAGGGCGGGCAGCAGCTCCACCACGCCGGGGCGCGAGTACAGCAGCATCTCCAGCATCGCCGCGGGGTGCCGAAGTTGGCGTCGATCTGGAACGTCGAGCGGCTGCCGAACGAGTACATGTCGAAGAAGTTGATCGCCGTGCCGTTGCTGAAGTTCACCGACGGCCGCATCACCGTCGTCACCAACTGGTACGCGTTCGCGGCGTGCTTCAGCCGGGCCCAGCAGAGCGCGCGCCAGGCGCAGGCCCAGCCGAAGCTCTGCATGCCGCGGGCGACCAGGAGGTTGCGGACGCCGGTGAGGATCGGGACCGGGCCGCGGTCGTGGGTGATGCGGTCGCCGGGGTGGAAGCCGACGAGGCCGGACAGGTGCCGGTGGGTGGTCTCGCCGAGGTTGTCGTCGGTCATCCACTCCTCGAGCCAGCCGGTCGTCGCGCTGACCTCGGGCAGGTACAGCTTGTCCTGCATGGCTTTCACCGCCGCCGCGAACGCGGAGTCGGTGGCGAGGGCGGCGGCGGCGTCGCGGAAGTTCTGGAAGAGCTGCCAGACGAGTTCCTGCGCGTAGGTGATGCCGACGCTGTCGCTGGGGCCGTGCTCGGGCGACCAGTCGCCGTCGGCGAGCAGGACCTCGCGGCCGTTGACGGTGCGGGTCAGCAGGCGGGCCTGCCAGAACTCGCAGGCGCCGCGCAGCAGCGGCATGATCCTGCGCAGGTACGCGGTGTCCTGGGTGAACTCGTAGTGCTCGAACAGCGTGTTGCACAGCCACGCGTTGCCCGGGGCGTTCCAGCGCCAGCCGTTGCCGCCGTAGATGTTGCTCGACGTGGCGACCGTCCAGCCCGCGATCCGCTCGTTGCTGTTGCGGAACCAGTTGCGGGAGTCCTGGAAGTGCTTCTGCGTCATCGCCGTCCAGGACGGCAGTTGCGCCAGGCAGTAGTCGGCGAGGGCGGTGAACGTCGACGTGAGCCCGGCGCGGTCGGGCAGCCAGTAGTTCATCTGGACGTTGATGTTGGTGTGGTAGTCGCCCATCCAGTCCGGGTTGTTGCGGTCGATCCACAACCCCTGGAGGTTCAGCGGGACGCTGTCGCGCGAGCCGGTGATCAGCAGGTACCGGCCGAACTGGAGGTAGCTCGCCTCCAGCTCCGGGTCGGGCGTGCCGGACGACGCGCGGGCGGCCAGGCGGGCGGGGGTGTCCATCGCGCGCTGGGCGGCGGTGGAGGTCCCGAGGGTCACCGCGATGGAGTCGTACAGGGCGCGGTAGTCGGCGACGTGCGTGGCGAGCAGCGTCGACCCGCCGACCGCGGCGGCGGCCCGGGCCGCGCTGGCCGACAGCGCGCGCGGGTCGGCGGTGGCGTCCTTGAACTGGCGGGTGCCGTCGGGCACGTAGTTCGTGCCGCCCGCGATGACGATGACGACCTCGGCGCAGTCGGTGAACGTCACCTCCGCGCCGGAGACCGACACGGTGCCCGTGGTGGCCGTGGCGGTGACGGCGGCGGCGTGCTTGAGGCCGTTGGCGAGGACGCCGCCGAAGGACGCCGTGCGGGTCGCCGCGTCGGCGGTCGTGGTCGAGCCCTGCGCGCTGGTCAGCGCGACGCTGCCGGTGTGGCGGCCGGTGGTCGAGGTCAGCCGGATGACGATGGCGTCATCGGGGTGGCTGGCGAAGACCTCGCGGCGGTAGGTCGCGCCGCCGGAGTCGTACGTGGTGAGCAGGTAGCCGTTGCTGAGGTCGAGCTGCCTGCGGTAGTTGGTGTAGCCGGCGTGCCCGGGGAGTTTCACGTACGCCTTGGCCAGCATGGTGAACGTGCCGAACCGGGTGGTGTCGTACGGGAACTGGCCGTCGGAGCCGAGGCCGTCGTTGAGCCCGCCGGTCCACATGGTGGCGTCGGTGATGAAGAACGCGTCGGTGGCCGGGCCCCCGGTGACCAGCGCGCCGATGCGGCCGTTGCCGATGGGCAGCCCCTCTTCGATGATCTTGCCCTCGGCGCCGGGCGAGCGGTACCAGAGCAGCGTCGGGTCGGGCGCCAGGGACAGCGCGGCCGGGCGCGGCACGTCGGCGGCGCGGGCGGTGAAGACGGGCAGGCCGCTGAGGGCGAGCGCCGCGCCGAGGGTGCCGCCGAAGCGCAGGAATTCGCGCCGGGACGTGGGTTCAGGGTGCACGGGGACCTCCGGGAGACACCGTCGTCAGCGGAGCGACAGGGATACATCTGACCTATGGCGGACCAGATAGTGTCATCTCCCCCACATCGGCGTAAAGACCTCACGAGAGATCAAATGTCTTCCTTCGCGCGTTGCAGGCCCACCGGGGCCCCGGGAGCGCTATCCTGCAAACATCCGATGTCCGATGAGGGAGCCCCGCCGCATGCCCGTCACCGATGAAGCGATCGAGAAGATCAAGGGGATGATCGTCAGCGGCGAGCTGGGTCCCGGCTCGAAGCTGCCCCGCGAGGCCGACCTGGCCGAACGCCTCGGCCTGTCCCGCAGCTCCCTGCGCGAGGCCGTGAAGGCGCTGTCGCTGATCCGCGTGCTCGACGTCCGGCAGGGCGACGGCACCTACGTCACCAGCCTCCAGCCGTCCCTGCTGCTCGACGCGCTCGGCTTCGTCGTCGACTTCCACCAGGACGCCTCGGTGCTCCACTTCCTGGAGGTCCGCCGCATCCTCGAACCCGCGGCGACCGCCATGGCCGCCACCCTCATGCCCGACGCCGAGATCGCCGCCCTCCGCGGCGTCCTGGAGGCGCTGGACGAGGACGCGAGCGTCGAGGAACTGGTCGCCAACGACCTGGAGTTCCACCGCCGCATCGCCGCGGGCTCCGGCAACCCCGTCATGTGCTCGCTGCTCGACGGCCTCTCCGGCCCCACCGCGCGCGCCCGCATCTGGCGCGGTCTCACCCAGGAGGGCGCGGTCAGCCGCACCCGCGAACAGCACAACGCCATCCTGGAGGCCATCGAGAACCGCCAGCCGGAACTGGCGCGCTCCTGGTCGACGGTGCACATCGCGGGCGTGGAGATGTGGCTGCGCAGCACGGTCGCCTCCCCGCCCTGTCCGCCAACGGCGGGTGACCTCAGAGCCGGTACACCCGCCGGGCCGTCCCCCGAGGACCGCGTCCCGCTCGGCCGCTGACGCGGTCGCCAGCACGTGGTCGAGCAGGGCGCGGACCCGCTCGTACCCGCCCGCGAGGTCGCAGACGGGCCAGTCGGAGCCGAACAGGACGCGGTCCGCGCCGAAGGCGTCCAGGACGTGCGCGGCGTAGGGGGCGATGTCCTCGACGCGCCAGGAGTCCCAGCGGGCCTCGGTGACGAGACCGGAGAGCTTGCAGGACACGTTCGGGCAGGTCGCCAGGTCGGTGATCCACGCGGCCCACGTGTCCCACTCGCCGTCGGCGATGGCGGGTTTGCCCGCGTGGTCGAGGACGAACGCCGTGTCGGAGCAGGATCGGGCGGCGGCGAGGGCCGCCGGGCGGCCGGGAGCGCGCACGAGCAGGTCGTAGACCAAGCCGCGGTCGCCCAGTTCGACCAGGCCGCGCCGGACGTCGGGGCGGAGGAGCCAGTCGGGGTCCGGTTCGTCCTCCACCTGGTGGCGGATGCCGACCAGGAGCGGATCGTCCGGGAGGTCGAGGGCCGTGAGGTCCGCCCAGCCGACCACGGCCGCGGCGCCGCCCGCGCGGGCCACGCCGAGGAACTCCAGCGTCTCCTCCACCGTGGACACCGTCTGCACCAGGATCGCGGCGGTGACGTCCGGTGTGGCGGCCTCGGCGTAGTCGGCGACGGTGTACGGCCTGCGGATGGGGTCCAGGGCGGGGCCGCGCATCCACGGGTACGGGCGGGTGGCCGGGTCCCACAGGTGCACATGCGCGTCGACCGTCACGGGTGCTCCTCGTCGAGGTCCGACCAGAGCGCGTCCGGCACCGGGGTGGCGAACAGCTCGGCGTTGCGGCGAACCTGGTCGGGGTCCTGCGCCCCGACGACGACCGACGCGACGGCCGGGTGCCTGCCCGCGTACGCCATCGCCGCCTGCGGCAGGCGGACACCGTGGGACGCGCAGATCGCGGCGATGCGGGCCGCGCGGTCGCGCAGCCCGCTCGCCGCGGGCGGTAGTCGTAGGTCCCGCCCGGGGTGTCGGTGGCGAGGATGCCGGAGTTGAACACCCCGGCGGCCAGCACCGACACGCCCCGGTCGACACAGCGCGGGAGCAGCACCTCGGCGCCGGAGCGGTCGAGGAGCGTGTGCCTGCCCGCGAGCATCACGACATCGATGTCGGTCTCCCGGACGAACCGGTCGAGCAGCTGCCACTGGTTCATCCCCACCCCGATCGCCCCGATGACGCCTTGCGAGCGCAGTTCGTGCAGCGCGGGGTAGGCCTCGGCGACGGCCTGCGCCCAGTGGTCGTCGGGGTCGTGCATGAGGAGCACGTCGACGCGGTCGAGGCCGAGCCGGTCCAGGCTGGACTCCAGCGAGCGGCGGACGCCGTCGGCGCTGAAGTCCCACCGGCGGACGCGGTCGTCGGGCACCGCGAACCCCTCGGTGTCGACGCCGGTCCCCGGGCCCGGCTCCAGCAGCCGCCCGACCTTGGTCGACACGGCGTAGGAGTCGCGGGGCCTGCCCGCCAGCGCCGCGCCTATACGGCGCTCGGACAGCCCGAGCCCGTAGTGCGGGGCGGTGTCGAAGAACCGGATCCCGGCCTCCCACGCGGCGTCGACGGTCGCGGCGGCGACGTCGTCGTCGACGGCGCCGAGCAGGTTGCCGACGCCCGCCCCGCCGAAGCCGAGCGCGGTCACCTCGACCGGGGACCGGCCGAGCCGAGCGGACTTCACGGCAGTTCCCACACCTTCCGCAGGCCGCTGTCGTCGCCGGAGTAGTCGTCGGCGACGTCGAGCAGCTCCGCCATCCGCGCCTGCCACGGCACGTTCGCCGGGTGGTCGGCCAGCGCCTTGCGCATCGCCCGGTAGTCGTCGACCTCGACGACGTGGAACAGGTCGAGGCCGTCGCGCCAGATGCGCCAGGACCGGACCCCGGCGGCGCGCAGGGCGGCGTCGAGGTCGGCCGGGATGACCGCGTGCTCGCGCTCGTAGTCCAGCTCCCGGCCCGGCTTGAGCCGGGTGTGCAGCGCGATCCGCTCCACTAGTCCTGCGCCTTCCCGCTGGTGAGCCTGGCCAGGACGAGGGCGACCAGGATGACCAGCCCGTTGACGGCCTGGATCTGGTCGGCCTTCACCTGCGCCAGGGTGAGGACGTTCTGGATGAGCCCGAGCAGCATCACACCGGTCAGCGCGCCGAACAGCGAGCCCTTGCCGCCGTCGAGGCTGATCCCGCCGATGACCGCCGCCGCGAACACGGTGAAGATCATGCCGCTGCCCTGGCTCGCCGCGACCGAGCCCAGCCGGGCCGACAGCATCAGCCCGGCGAACGCGGCCAGCACGCCCGCGATGACCAGGGTCGTCCAGATGACCCGCTCGACCCGGATGCCCGCGGCCCGCGCGGCGGCCGGGTTGCCGCCGACGGCGTAGAGCGAGCGGCCGACGCGGGTGTAGCCGAGCACGACGATGCCGACGGCGAAGCAGACGACCACGATCCAGATCGAGATCGGCAGGCTCAGGATGCGCAGGCTGCCCAGGTAGTCCACGACGGGGATCTGGTTGGCCAGGTTGGACATCGTCGCCCCGCCGACGATCGCCAGTTGCAGGCCGCGCAGCGCGATCAGCATGGCGAGCGTGACGATGAACGCCGACAGCTTGAACTTGACGATCAGCATCCCGTTGAACAGCCCGACGAGCGCGCCGAACACCAGCGCCACCGGCAGCACCGTCCACGCGGGCCAGGGCGCGCCGAGGAAGTCGGTGCTGCCCACGACCAGGAACACCGCGATCGCGGGGGCGATGCCGACGATCGACTCCAGCGACAGGTCGAACTTGCCGACGATGAGCACCAGCGCCTCCGCCAGCACGATCAGCGCCAGCTCGGTCTGGTACTTCAGGACGGTGTCGACCAAGTAGGTCTTGGTCAGGAACAGGTCCGGTTTGAGCGTGTAGCCGTAGACGAGCAGGGCGATGATCGGCGGGACCAGCGCCAGGTCGCGCAGCCGGGCGAGCCGCAGCCGGGTCGCCGGGCGCGGGGCCGCTGCCGGGGTGGCGCGCCGACCGGCGCCTCGGTTGCCGTGCTAGTCATGGGTGTCACCGATTCCCTCGATCTCCGCCACGAGCCTGCTCTCGTCCCAACCGCGCGGGTGCTCGGCCACGACCCGGCCGCCCACCATCACCACGACCCGGTCGCACACCCGCAGGTCCTCCAGTTCGTCCGACACGAGCAGCGCGCCTCGGCGCTCGCGGGTCTGCTCGTCCACCGCGCCCAGCAGCGACTCCTTCGAGCGCACGTCGACGCCCGCGGTCGGCTGCACCAGCACCAGCACCTCGGGGTCGCTGGCCAGGGCGCGGGCCATCACGACCTTCTGCGCGTTGCCGCCGGACAGCTCGCCGACCGGCTGGTGCGGTCCGGCGGTGTGCACGTCCAGCTCGGCGATCACCTTGCGCGCCGCGGCGTCGCGCCGGGACGGCAGCACGAGCCCGCCGGGCCCGAGGCTGCCCGCGATGGTCATGGTGGCGTTCTCCGCGACCGACAGCCCGCTGACGAACCCGTCGACGTTGCGGTCGCCCGGCAGGTAGCCGATGCCGCCGTCCAGCGCGGCCCGGACCGTCCCGGGCCGCACCGCCTTCCCGGCGACGGCCACGGTCCCGCGCCGGGGCCGCAGCCCGGCCAGCGCCTCGGCGAGCTGCCGCTTGCCGCTGGCCGCCGACCCGGCGACGCCGACGATCTCGCCGCGCCGCACGGTCAGGTCGACGTGCTCGACGCTGCCCGGCACCGCGACCCCGGTCAGCTCCAGGACCGGTTCGGCGTCGGCGGGCACCGGCGGCCGGTCCGCGCCGACCTGCACCAGCCCGCGCGCCTCGCCGATCATCGCGGCCACGAGCTTGTCGCGGTCGAGCGCGGCGACCGTGTCCGTCACGATGTGCCGCGCGTCGCGGAACACCGTCACGCGCTGGCAGATCTCATAAACCTCTGGCAAGTGATGGGAGATGAACAGGAACGTGACGCCCTGGTCCTGCAGCCCGCGCAGCCGGTCGAACAGCCGGGCGATCGCGCGGGCCTCGAGCTGGGCGGTCGGCTCGTCGAGGATGACGAACCGCGCGCCCAGCGACAGCGCGCCCGCGATCTCCACGAGCTGGCGCTGCTCGACGGTCAGCTCCCCGGCGGGCAGCTCCGGCGCCACCGGCACCGACCAGGACTCCAGCAGCTCCGCGGCCTGCCTGCGCATCCGGCTCGGCGAGATCAGCCCGAACCGGCCGCGCGGCTGGCGGTGCAGGAACAGGTTCTCCGCCACCGACAGGTCCTTGACCACCGACGGGTGCTGGTAGACGCACGCCACCCGCGACCGCCACGCCGCGCGGTCGCCGACCGGCGGGGCGGGCTCGCCGCCGAAGCGGACCTCGCCCGCGTCCGGCCGCAGCAGCCCGGTCAGCACGCCGACCAGGGTCGACTTGCCCGCCCCGTTGCGGCCGACCAGCGCGTGGGTCTCGCCCGCGCGGACGGCCAGGTTCCCGTCGGCCAGGGCCACGGTCGGCCCGAACCGCTTCGCGATGCCGATGGCCTCGACCACCGGGGCGCTCACGCCCGCCACCTCTTCATCGCCACTCCTCCGTCGCGGCCCGCGGGTCAGGACTTGGTGCTGTTGCCCCAGAGGGCAGGGTCGTCCACGTTGTCCTTGGTCACCAGCGGGGCGGGGAGCTGGTCCTCGAAGCCGTTGGGCAGCTTGATCACGGTGCTGCCGTGCTCGGTCGGGCCTTCCTTGGGCTGCACGCCGGCCATGGCCTGCTTCGCCCAGTAGAGCGCGATCCCGGCGTAGGAGTCGGCGGGCTGGGAGACGGTCGCGTCGATGTGGCCCTTGCGGATCGCGTCGAACTCCTGCGGGATGCCGTCGTTGGACACGATGAAGATGTGCTTGGGGTCGCCCGGCGGGACCAGCAGGCCGCGCTGCTTGAGCACCTGGAGGGTCGGGTCGAGGAAGACGCCGCCCGCCTGCATGTAGACGCCCTTGATGTCCGGGTCGGTGGCCAGGCGGGTCTCCAGCGCGGCCTGTGCCTTGCTGCCCTCCCAGTCGGTCGGCTCCTCGAAGACCGTGATGTCCGGGTACTTGGTGTCCATGCACTCCTTGAACGCCTCGGAGCGGTCCCGGCCGTTGATCGACGACAGCGCGCCCTGGAACTCGATGACCTTGCCCTTGCCGCCCAGCTTCTCGCCGAGGAACTCGCACGCCTTGGTGCCGTAGGCGCGGTTGTCGGCGCGCACCACCATGTACAGCTTGCCGCTGTCGGGGCGGGTGTCGACGCTGACCACGGGGATGCCCTTGCCCGCCAGCTCGTCGAGCTTCGGGCCGATGGCGCCGGTGTCCTGCGGGGCCATGACGATCGCCTTCGCGCCCTGCGTGACCATGCTGTCCACGTTGGAGATCAGCGTCTGGATGTTGTTCTGCGAGTTCGTCGTCGCGGTCAGCTCGACGCCGACCTCGGTGGCCTTCTCCGGGACGTAGCCCGCGTAGGCGTTCCAGAAGTCGGAGTCGGCGCGCGGCAGGTCGACGCCGACGCCGCCCTGGCCCGCGCCGCCCGGGGCGGGCGCGGTGGACGGGGTGTCCTTGCTGCACGCGGAGACGGTGAGGGCGGTGGCGGCCAGGACGGCGAGGGTGCGGGACGGGATCTTCATTGATGGTCCTCGGGGTGGTGTCAGGGCTTGGGGCGCAGGCGGAGGCCGTGCATGCCGCCGTCGACGGCGAGCGCGGTCCCGGTGGTGGACGCGGAGTGCGGCCCGGCGAGGTAGGCGATGGCCTCGGCCACCTCGTCGGCGGTGACGAGCCGTCCCAGCGGCTGGCGGGCGCGCAGGGCGGCCAGCTCGGCGTCGGGGTCGGCCGACGCGTCGAGCAGCCGGCGGACCCACGGGGTGTCCACCGTGCCGGGGTTGACGCAGTTGACCCGGATGCCCTCGCCGACGTGGTCGGCGGCCATCGCCAGGGTCAGCGACAGGACCGCGCCCTTGGTGGCGCTGTACAGCGCCCGGTTGGGCAGGCCGCGGTCGCGGCGATGGAGCAGGTGTTGACGATCGCCGCCTGGTCGGAGCGGCGCAGGTGCGGCAGCGCGGCGCGGGTCGCGCGGACGATGCCGAGGACGTTGACGTCGTAGACCCGCAGCCACTCGCCCTCGGGGTTGGTCTCGACGGTCCCCTGCGCGCCGATCCCCGCGTTGTTGACCAGGACGTCCAGCCCGCCGAAGCGCTCCGCTGCCGCGTCGACGGCGGCGGTGGTGGATTCGGCGTCGGTGACGTCGGCGGTCAGCCCGACCAGCGGGTCCGGCACGCCGGACGGGTCGAGGTCGAGGCACGCCACCCGGGCGCCGCGCTCGGCGAGCAGCCGCGCGGCGGCCAGGCCGATACCGGACCCGCCGCCGGTGACGACGGCGCGCAGCGCGGTCACGACGCGCTCCGCCGGCCGCCCGCCGACCACACCGGCCCGCCCGGGAAGGCGAACCGGGTCAGCGTGTCCGGGCGCATGGTGGCGCTGAACCCGGGCGCGGTCGGGGCGGCGTAGTGGCCGCCCGCGACGCGGACGGGGTCGACGAAGTGCTCGTGCAGGTGGTCGACGTACTCGATGACCCGGTTCTCCACCGAGCCGGAGACCGCGACGTAGTCGAACATCGACAGGTGCTGCACCAGCTCGCACAGCCCGACGCCGCCCGCGTGCGGGCAGACCGGGACGCCGAACTTGGCGGCGAGCAGCAGGATGGCGATGTTCTCGTTGACGCCCGCGACGCGCGCCGCGTCGAGCTGCAGGTACGAGATGGCGCCGGTCTGCAGGAGCTGCTTGAACACGACCCGGTTCTGCACGTGCTCGCCGGTGGCGACCCGGACGGGCGCGATCGCGCGGGCGATGGTGGCGTGGCCGAGGACGTCGTCCGGGCTGGTCGGCTCCTCCACCCACCAGGGGTCGAACGCGGCCAGCTCGCGCACCCAGGCGATGGCGGTGCTCACGTCCCAGCGCTGGTTGGCGTCGATGGCGATGCGGATGTCGGGTCCCACGGTGGACCTGGCGATGCGCAGCCGCCGGATGTCGTCCTCCAGGTCGGCGCCGACCTTGAGCTTGATCTGCTTGAACCCCTCGGCGACGGCCTCGCGGCACAGCTTGCGGAGCTTGGCGTCGTCGTAGCCGAGCCAGCCGGGCGAGGTGGTGTAGGCGGGGTAGCCGGTGTTCAGCAGCTCGGCCTTGCGCTCGGCGCGGCCCGCCTCGGCGCGGCGGAGGATCGCCAGCGCCTCGCCGGGGGTGATGGCGTCGGTCAGGTAGCGGAAGTCGACCAGTTCGACGATCTGCTCGGGGGTGAGGTCGGCGAGCAGCTCCCACACGGGCTTGCCCTCGCGCTTGGCCTTCAAGTCCCACAGGGCGTTGACGACCGCGGAGATCGCCATGTGCATGACGCCCTTCTCCGGGCCGAGCCAGCGGAGCTGGGAGTCGTGCACCATCTCCTTCCACACCGCGCCCAGGTCGTCCATCGTGGACTCCAGGTCGCGGCCGACCACGTAGGGCTCCAGCGCGGTGATCGCGGCGGCCTGGACGTCGTTGCCCCGGCCGATGGTGAAGGCGAAGCCGTGGCCCTCCAGCCCGTCGGCGGCGTCGGTGGTGATGACGACGTAGGCGGCGGAGTAGTCCGGGTCCGGGTTCATCGCGTCGGAGCCGTCGAGCTCCAGCGACGTCGGGAACCGGATGTCGTGGGTCGCCAGACCCGTGATGCGCGTCCTCACGCCTGCCCCACTTCCTGCCGCTGCCTGCCGAGCCCGTCGATCTCGACCTCCACGACGTCGCCCGCCCGCAGGTAGGGCTTGGGGTCCGGGTGGCCGAGCGCGACGCCCGCGGGCGTGCCCGTGTTGATGACGTCGCCGGGCTCCAGCACCATGAACCGCGAGAGGTAGTGGACGATCCCGGCGACCCCGAAGATCATGTTCTTGGTGGTGCCGTCCTGCCGCTGGACGCCGTTGACCCACAGCCGCAGGCCGAGCGCCTGCGGGTCGGGGACCTCGTCGGCGGTGACGAGCCACGGGCCCAGCGGGTTGAACGTCTCGCAGGACTTGCCCTTGTCCCACTGGCCGCCGCGCTCGAGCTGGAACTCGCGCTCGGAGACGTCGTGGGAGATCGCGTAGCCCGCCACGCAGGCGAGGGCGTCGGCCTGGGTCTCGACGTACCGGGCGGTGCGGCCGATGACGACGGCGAGTTCGACCTCCCAGTCGGTCTTCACGCTGCCGCGCGGCACGAGCACCCGGTCGTCCGGTCCGACCACCGTGTTGGGCGCCTTCAGGAACACCACCGGCTCGGCGGGTTCGGGGGCGCCGGTCTCGGCGGCGTGGTCGGAGTAGTTCAGCCCGATGCAGACGATCTTGCCGGGCCGCGCGAGCGGCGGTCCGACGCGCGTGCCTGCTGGCACCTCCGGCAGGCCGCCTCGGGCGACCGCCGCGCGGATGGCGTCGAGGCCGTCCCCCGCGAGCAGGGCGCCGTCGATGTCGGCGACCACCCCGGAGACGTCCAGGATGGCCCCCGTCTCGTCCAGCACGGCGGGGCGTTCCCGCCCCACCGGTCCCACCCGTAGCAGTCGCACGACCAGCCTCCAGCAATACATCCGATCTATTGGGGAGATGTATACTCGACGCACCAGGCGGGAGCAAGAGTTCTGCCGCGATAGATCTGATGTGTTATCGGAGGACGATGGCCGAGCCGCTGGTGCCCGGGACGGTGGCGGAGCACACGGGGTGCCTGCTGTTGAAGCTGGGCCAGGTCGTCTACCGCCTCGCCGAGCGCGCGCTGGAGGCCGACGGCCTGCGCGTGCGGCACTACAGCGTCCTCCAGGCGCTGGCCGACAACGGCGCCATGTCCCAGCACGCGCTGGGCGCCTACCTGCGCATTGATCCGGCGACCATGGTGGCGACGCTCGCCGACCTGGAGCAGGGCGGACGCACGACGCGCGTGCGGGACGCCGCCGACCGCCGCCGGTACGTCGTCGACCTGACCGACTCCGGCCGCGAGGCCCTGCGCGGGGCGGACGCGGCGCTGGTCGGCGTGGACGACACCGCGTTCGCCGACCTCTCCCCGACGAGCGTCGCGCGCTGCACGAGGTCCTGCTGAAGCTCTCGACCGGGGACGCGCTCCCCGCCGCGTTCGACCGCGCGCGCTCGCGCCGCGGCTGATTCATCCGACCCCTAGGCGGGGCGGGTCGCGTGCATCTCCTGGCGCAGGGTCCACGTCGCGCCGTCGTCGGTGGACGTCATGTTCTCCCAGTGGAAGGACGTCTCGCCGATCTCGCTGAACTGCCACCGCGTGCGCACGCCGGGGGTGTGCTCGGCGTCGAGGACGATGCGGCCGTCCGCGGCCCGCGCGGTGAAGGGCAGGACGACGTGGTTGCGCGGGCCGAGCCACGTCGAGCGGAACGCGCCGATCGCCGGGTCGTGGAAGCGCAGGGACAGCCCCCACTCGCCGTCCTCGTCGGAGTCGGCGCGGGCGGCGCGCGACGGGGTGATCCAGACGTCGGCGACGGCCCGGCCGCCGAGCGCCCAGCCGAAGTGCCACTCCCCTCGGCGGTGCGCGTGGCGCCGTCCTCCTCGTGCCAGGTCACCAGCAGGTCCCACGAGCCGATCAGCGGGCGGAACGGGGCGAGGTCCTCGGCCGCCGCGGGTCCGGCCGGGACGCCACGAAGACCTGCGCGAGCGCGTCGGCTGCGTTCACTGCCCACTCCCCTGTCTCACCGTTCAAACCACTTTCACCGGTGAGACTACCATCGGTCCATGGACCTGGTGGGGAACGCGGTGTGCCTGGACTTCGTGAACACGGTGGACAAGCGGCCGTCGCCCGACCGCGACGACCTCACCACCGCGGGCGGACTCGTCGCCTGGGCTGAGGCGGCCGGACTCGGCCCGCGCCTGACCGCGGGCGCCGACGAGCGCCTCGCCGACGCCGTCGCGCTGCGCGAGGCCGTGCACCGCGTCTTCGCCGCGGTCGCCGACGAGCACGAGCCCCCGCAGGACGACCTCGACGCCGTCTTCGCCTGGTACGCCCGGGCCGTCCTCGCGGCCACCCCGCGCCGCGAGGGCACGCACTACACGCTCACCTGGCCGCGCCCGAGCACCGCGGACGAGATCCTCGGCGCGGTCGCGGCGTCGGCGGTGCGGCTGCTCGTCGAGGGACCCCTCGACCGGGTCGGCGCGTGCCCGTCGTGCGGCTGGCTGTTCTTCGACACGAGCCGGAACGGGACGCGGCGGTGGTGCAGCATGGCGACCTGCGGGAGCCGCAGCAAGGCGCGCCGGTACTTCGCCGGGCACCGCAACCACTAGCTGTACCCGTTCTCCGGCAAGGGAAACGCGATGTGTCATTTCGCGCGGACGGGGTAGTTCCTGGGCGGGTAACCGATCTCACCAGGGAGGAACACCCGTGACGCAGGCCGAGTCCGGTCAGGTGACCGGCACCAAGGACAAGGACTACGACATCATCTGGTTCGTGGAGGCGTGCCTGAGCAACGCCCTCCGCCTCGACACCTACATCGCCGACGCCGAGCGCGACGGCGACAGCGAGCTGGCGGACTTCTTCCGCCGCGCCCAGGGCGAGAGCCGCAAGGGCGCCGAGCAGGGCAAGGCCCTGCTGGCCCAGCGCCTCAGCCGGTAGCAGCCTTCCGGACCGTCGTCGAGGGAGTGTGGAGTCGATGTTGGGAGCGGAGACCGAGCGCACCCTCCTGGCGGTGCTGGTGATGGTGCCGCGGCTGCTCCGGCACGCGGAGTGGCAGCGGCGGATGCCGGACGAGGGCGCGGGCCTCGGCGTGGTCCTGGTCCCCGGCTTCGGCTTCGGGGACTGGAGCCTCGCCATGGCGAGCGCCTGGCTGCGGGCGCGCGGCTACCGGCCCGCGCCCGCGCGCATCGGCTGGAACGTCGGCTGCACCAGCGAGCTGGTCGACCGCATCGAGCGGCGGATGGAGCAGCACGCCGAGCTGACCGGCCGCCGGGTCGTCGTCCTCGGCCAGAGCCGGGGCGGGTGGCTGGGCAGGCTCGCCGCCGCGCGCAGGCCGGACCTGTGCCGCGGCCTGGTCACCCTCGGCTCCCCGTCCTCGACCCCCTGGGCGCCCACCCGAGCGCCGTGCGCGTCGCGCGGACCCTGGCGCGGCTGTCGGCGATGGGGATCCCCGGCCTCCTGAACGGCGACTGCTTCGCCGGGCCGTGCTACCGCGCCAACAGCGACGCGCTGGCCGAACCGCTCCCGCCATCCGTCCCCGCCCTCGCGGTCTACTCCCGGCTCGACCGGATCGCGCCGTGGCACCTCTGCCAGGACCCGAGCGCGGAGTGCGTCGAGATCCGCAGCAGCCACACCGCGATGGGCCTGCACCCGGACTTCTACCGCACCATCCGCCCGACGCTGGCGTCGTGGGCCGCGAGCGACGAGCACGCGGCCGTCCCGGCGTGACGCGAGGGCGATTCCCCCGGCATGACGGGGAGTTCACACCGCTGAAACCACCGGGACCGCCTCGGCGACCTAGTGTCACGAGCATCCTCGACGACATCGATCCCTTCATCGGCACGGCCGCTACCGCACTGCCACCGGCGCAGGGGCTGGCGGCCTCGTGGTGGTGGCCCAAACCGCAGGTGGGCAACACGCACCCGGGCGCGACGCACCCGCTGGGCATGGTGTCGGCCTGCGCGTACTCCGGGGCCTACCCGACCGGGTACGGGCGCTACACCAAGAACACCGAGGGCGTGCCCGAGGAGATGTTCCCCGCGTGGAGGCGTCCGGGTTCACCCACTTCCAGCAGTCCGGGACCGGCGCGATCCGCAAGTACTACAACTACGTGCGCGTCACCCCGATGGTCCAGTCGCTCGACGCGCTGGGGCAGGCGTGGCCGCTGCACGACGAGGTCGCCGAGGCCGGGCACTACGCGGCCACTTTGGACACCGGCATCCGCTGCGAGATCACCGTCGGCGCGAAGGTCGCGGTGCACCGGTACACCTTCCCCGAGCACCGCAGCGCCCGCGTGGTCGTCGACCTGTCGTGCGGCGGGCTGGGCATCGAGCACGGCCGGACGGTGCCGCTGCGCGCGCAGGTGGAGAGCCTGGGCGGCGGGCGCGCGCAGGGCACGGTGGTGCTGGAGGGCGTGCCGCTGTCGGTGTACGTCGAGGTCGGCACGCCGGGGTGGCGGCAGATGCTCTGGCACGACCGCAGGCTCATCGAGGGCGGGACGCGGCTGGACTTCGACCGCATCCGGCACACCACGCTGCGGCCGTTCGGGCTGATCTTCATGGGTCCGGCGGCGGCCGGGCAGCGGGTGGAGGTGCGGATCGGGTTCTCGCTGCGCGGGTGCGAGCAGGCCAGGGAGAACCTGCGCCGCGAGTGCGGCGAGGGCCGACCGGCGTTCACCGCCGTGCAGGCGCGCACGAAGGCGCGGTGGCGCGAGCACGTCGGCCGGGTCGAGGTCGAGGGCGGCACGCCCGCGCGGCGGGAGGTGTTCGCGACCGCGCTCTACCACTCGCTCATCAAGCCCTGCTTCGCCGACGACGAGAGCCCGTTCTGGCCGTCGTCGGGGCCGTTCGCGTTCGACGTCTGCACGATGTGGGACATCTACAAGACCCAGCTCCCGCTGCTCACCACGATCTGCCCGGACCGCGCGGTCGACCTGCTGGAGTCGCTGGTCCGGGTGTGCGAGGAGGAGGGCAACTTCCCCATCGGCTACCGGATGGCGCGCGGCGCGGACCGGTTCTTCCGGCAGGCCAGCGCGCTCGCGCACACCGCGCTCGCCGACGCGCACGCGCTCGGCATCGGCGACCTCGACTGGAACTGGGCGCTGGTGCACATGGTCGACGACCTGCGCCGCATGTACGGCGAGGACTTCTTCGAGCACGGCGTCGTGCACCCGATCTCGCACACCCTCGACCTGGCGTACGCCCACCACTGCACGTCCGGGGTGGCGCGCGCGCTCAACGACAAGCGCCTCGCCGACGACCTCGACGCGCGCAGCCGGTGGTGGCGCAGCGCGTTCGACCCGACGACCGGCCTGCTCGTCGACTCGTCGTTCTACGAGGGCGGGCGGTGGAACTACTCGTTCCGGCTGCTGCACGACATGGCGGGCCGGATCGAGCTGGCGGGCGGCGACGAGGCGTTCGTGGCGATGCTGGACGCGTTCTTCGGCTACGGCGCGCGGCCCGTCGTCCAGCCGGGCGTGCGGCCGGACCCGGTCGAGATGGCGGCGGGCTACGCGCTGAACCGGTTCGAGGGGCTGAACAACGAGCCGGACATGGAAGCGCCGTGGTCCTACCACTACGCGGGCAGGCCGGACCGCACGGCCGAGGTCGTGCACGCGGCGCTGACGTGGCAGTTCGGCACCGGTCCCGGCGGGCTGCCGGGCAACGACGACTCGGGCGGGCTCAGCTCGTGGTACCTGTGGGCGTCGCTGGGCCTGTTCCCGGTGGCCGGGCAGAGCCTGTTCCTGGTGAGCGCGCCCGCGTTCGAGCGCGCGGTGCTGCACGTGCGCGACCGCGAGTTCGTCATCGAGACGAGCGGGCACCGGGAGACGCCGATCAGCTCGGACGGGCTGGAGCGCACGCCGCCGACCCGTTACGTGCGCTCGGCGACGCTGAACGGGGAGCCGCTCGGCGCGGCGTACCTGCGCGCGGCCGACGTCCACGCGGGCGGGCGGCTGCGGCTGGAGTTGGGCAGCGAGCCCTCGGACTGGGGCCGCGGGGTCCGGCCGCCGTCGGCGGGCCGGTAGGGACGGGGATCGGCATGACCGACCGCAGGCTCGTGATCGTCGTCCGCGCCGACCCGGTGATCTGCGGGCACTCCGGCGAGGCGCGCAACCTCGCCGAGGTCGCGATCACCAGGGGCTTCGCCGACGTGCGGCTGCTGACCTGGCCGATACCGGCGCTCCAGGCCGCGGGCCTGCCGCTGAAGCCGCTGGACCGCATCCTGCCGTACAGCGCGGGCATCACGGTGGAGCGGCCGGAGCCGGTCGGCGACTACCGGGTGCCGGACGGCCGGTACCTGTCCGGGCTCACCGGCCGCCTGGTTGAGCTGCTCCGCGAGCCCGTCCCGACGACGTGCCTGTCGATGTACCTCGCGCCGCACACCGCGGTCGTCACCGACGCCGTGGCGGCGGCGCGGGCGGCGGGCTTCGCGCCGGACGTCCGGACGCTGGCGAAGGCGGTCGGCTCGGACGTGACGAACGTGATCCGGTCGTGCCTGCGGGAGGGCCGGTTCGGGGCGGCGGTGCACCTGTTCACCACGTTCCTCGCCAACGACGGCGTGATCGCGGTGTCGGAGTACACGCGCCAGGAGATCATCGCCGCGGCCGAGCAGGTCGACGCGCACTGCGGCACCGCGTTCGCCCCGGCCTGCGCGGCGCGGGTGACGGTGAGCTACCCGCCGATCGACACGGGCGCGTACCTGGACTTGGACCCGGCGGAGGTGGACGTCGCGCTCAAGCGCCGGGGCCTGGTCCGGGACGGGTACGTGCTGTTCCTGTCCCGGGTCGCACGCGCCAAGGGGGTGCACGACCTGGTGACGGCGTTCGCCCGCAGCCGGGCGCGGTCCCGGGTCCAGCTGGTCGTGGCCGGGACGGGGCCCGCCCTCGACGAGGTGCGCGACCTGGCCCGCGACGACGACCGCGTCGTGTTCCTGACCGATGTGGACGACGAGGAGAAACCGCTGCTGATGCGCGGCTGCGCGGCCTACGCCCTGCCGACCCGCCCCGAGCCGGACTTCGTCGAGACCTTCGGCATCGCCCTGACGGAGAAGATGCTCGCAGGCGGCGGCCCGGTGATCACGACCACGACCGGCGGCACCGGCGAGGCTGTGGGCGACACTGCGGTGATCGTCGAGGCGGGGGACGTCGAGGGGATCGCCGCCGCGCTCGACCGGGTGGTGCTGGAGATGTCCGCGGAGGAACGGGACGAGCGCGAGGCGCGGGCCCGCGACCACGCCCTCTCGTTCGACCGGGTCCGGGTGTTCGACGACCTGTTCCAGCCGTAGGGGGCGCCGGCGCTCGTGGTGGTCCTCGCGGTGATGCTGAGCGTTCACGCGGTAGTCGTCATCGCGACCCTTGACGTCAAATATGAAGGACCTTCACACTTCTCCCCGGTTCGCTGACCCGTACCGAGGAGTGAAGTGGACACCACCACCCTGCCCACCCGCCTGATCAGCCGCATCGCGGTCATCGCCACCGCCTCGTGCGCGCTGGCGGCGACGCTCGCACCCGCCGCCACGGCGGCGGAGAACCCGAAGATCGCGGCGTACAACGTCTTCATGCTGTCCCGCAACCTGTACCCGAACTGGGGGCAGGTGACCCGCGCCGACCTCATCGACTCCAGCGGCGTCCTCGCGGGCCAGGACGTCGTGGTGCTCAACGAGCTGTTCGACAACACCGCGTCCGACCGCCTGCTGCGGAACCTGGCCGACACCCACCCCCACCAGACACCGGTCCTCGGCCGCTCCCGCATCGGCTGGGACGCCACCCAGGGCGCGTACTCGGACTCGACCCCCGAGGACGGCGGCGTCTCGGTGGTGAGCCGGTGGCCCATCACCCGCAAGGTCCAGCACGTCTACCGGGACGCGTGCGGCGCGGAGGTGATGGCGAACAAGGGGTTCGTGTACGTCCGGATCGCCGCCCCGTCGGGTCCGCTGCACGTCGTCGGCACCCACGCCCAGGCGGAGGACTCGAGCTGCGGCACCGCGCCCGGCGTCATCCGAGCCCGCCAGCGCGCCGAGGTCCGCGCGTTCCTCGCGACCCTGCCGACCACCGAGCCGGTGTACGTCGCGGGCGACCTGAACGTCATCGAGTCGAGCGGCGAGTACCCCGCGATGCTGCGTGAGCTGGGCGCGGTCGCCCCGGCCCACACCGGCCACCCGTACTCCTGGGACTGCCCGGACAACAGCGTCTGCCAGGGCCAGTACGGGCCGGAGTACGCGCCCGAGCACCTGGACTACGTCCTGCCGATCGCCAACCAGGCCGCGCCCGCGTCGTACGTGAACGAGACGCGCCGCGTGAAGAGCCCGCGCTGGTCGGTCACGTCGTGGTGGACGACGTACTCGTACAACGACTTCTCCGACCACTACCCGGTATTCGGATACTGACCAGGCCCGCCACGAGGACCACGCTGAGGACGAGCAGCGCCGTGGCCCGCCACGGCCACGGCGCTCCGTCGAAGCGCAGGTGCGCGGTCGGGTACTCGATGAACTTGCCGCGGCGGCGGCGCTGGCCCGGTCGGAGCTGGCGGCGAGATCGGTGAGGGCGTCGTCGAACCCGTCGACGCGGTGGGTGGGGACGTCGTTGTCCGTCGCCCAGGCGGTCAGGGTGGGGTCGTCGGCGGTGAGGACGAGGCGGTCGAGGTCGTCGGGTGGGCTGGGGAGCAGGCGCAGGCCGTGCCGCGTTGTGGTCTCGCGTTCCGCGGCGACGGGGACGGTGGTCTGGGCGAAGGACGAGCCGGAGTAGACCTCGAGGGCGGCGGCGAGGGCGAGTTCGTCCACTCCGGACTGCGCGCCGACGCCGGTCCTGGTGCGGCCGTAGGGGAAGAGGGCGTTGAGGGCGTAGGGGAGGTCGGCGAGGGCGTACCCGTTCGCGGGGATGTCGAGGGGGCCGGTCCGGGACCAGCCCGGGTATCCCGTCAGCGCGCCGACCCGAACGGCCTCCGCGGGCCCGGCCAGCCGCTCGACCACCCGCAGCGCGCCGACGATCCCCGAACTGACACCCGCGGTGGTGATGACGTCGCCGTCCTCGACGTAGCGCCGACCGGATTGCCACCGGACGGCGGGGTGGCTGTCGCGCATCCCGTCCACTCCGGACCAGAAGGTGGTCGCCGCGCGTCCGTCCAGCACCCCCGCCTCCGCGAGCACCTTGGCTCCCGCGCACACCCCGAGCACCAACGCCCCGTTCGCGGCCTGCTGTTTCACCCACTCCCTGAGCGGCGCCTCTTCCACGCCCGCCCAGTCGACAACCGCGGGCACCACAACGACATCCGGCGCGCGACCCCCTTGGCCGAAGGTCATGTCCGGGACCACGTGCAGCCCCCGGACAACGTCACCGGCGCCAGGGACTCCCCCACAACCCTCACGCCGAACTGCTCCGCCCGCGCGAACACCGCATAGGGCGCAAGGGCATCAGCCGCAACGGACCCGCTGCTCCCCACGGCAACCGCGACGAATAACCGATCATCCGGCACCGGCGGGGCGGCGGGCCAACTCCCACTCGGCGGATCGGGGAAACTGGCGGCCATCGACGAGACCATTCCCGCCACCCCCACCCCGACGAGAAGCGCAACACCGACAACGACCCTACTGATGACATGAACGATCCTGGGCACAACGAAGCCTTTCGGAAGTAATCGACTACCGGGAAATCCGACTGTCAGACGGCGCAACGCCGTAGCGCGCCCGGTAAAGCCTGCGAAGATGACGCGGATCCCGAAACCCGGTCCGCTGCGCGATGGCGCTGAGTGGAAGCGCGGTCTCGGTCAACAGATCCCTCACCAGCGCGAGTCTTAGCCGCTGCTGGAACTCCAACGGCGTGATCCCCGTGGCGGCGGCGAACGCCCGAGTGAGCCCCGCGGCGAGAGATGCACCCGAGCCGCCAACTCCTCAAGCCGGTGCTTGTCAGCCAGATTCGCCGCGATGTGGTCCTGAACAGCGTGCACGGCGTCATCAACATGAGCCCGATGACTGAGGAACGGACTCAACTGATCCCCACTCCCCTGCCGCCGCAGGTACACCACCAACGCCCGAGCCACCGCGGCCGTGACAGCGGCCCCGTGATCCCGGTGCACGAGCGACAACGCGAGATCAATCCCGGACGCCACCCCCGCACTGGTACTGACCGGCCCGTCGTGGGTGAACAGAACCCCGTCCTGCACCTTCGCCCGCGGATACCTGACCCGCATCGCCTCCACCAACTCCCAGTGCGTGGTGCACCGCCGCCCGTCCAGCAGCCCGGCCTCCCCCAACACCGCCGCCCCACTGCACACAGCCGCGACCTCCACCCCCGCCCCCGCCGCGGCCCGCATCCACTCCACCAGCCGCGGCTCAACCCTCAACCCAGCCCGATCGATCCGCGGCCCCGGCACCACCACCAGATCCCCACCGGACACATCCGGCAACTCCCCCAACTCCGCGAGCACCAACCCCTGCGCACTCCGAACCCGCCCCGCCACCCCCACGAACTCCACCCGATACTGCGCCCCCTGATGCCCAGCGGCGTCGAACACCTGCACCGGCCCAGCCAAATCCAGCAGGTTGACCCGCTCCTGCACCACCACCACGACCCGTCGCCCATCCACACCGCGACGGTAAATCGCCAAGCAGAGGCGAGGGTGGTCATCGACCGGACGAATCCGGTCAGCCGCCCACTCGCGGTCTGGACTGTCTTTCGCCCACCCGCTCTGACCAGGCGGACCGCCGACTAGCCCGACCCAACCCGCCAGCCCGGGTAGAACCACCCCGGTCCGCTTCCAGCACCGCCCCACCGCACACGGCGCGAGACCGCCTTGGATGCAACGCCCAACGGGGAGGTTGGCAAGGCGGTAGAGGTCGCGATGCGCGTGGAGGGCGGAGGCGACGCGCGGCGGCGACGGGTGTGGTGTACGCAAGGGGCCGGTGGAGCTGACGGCGGGCCGAGCTAGTTCGGCCCCTCCAGCCTCAGCGACTCCTCTCTCTCCCCCGGCCGACGGATCTTGCCTCTCCTCCCGACCGCCCGCTACGCTTTGGGAGCGCTCCCAGGCGACGAAAGCGAGGCGGATGGTGGGCGCCATGCAGTTGCTCCTGCGGCGGTCTGGTGGGGTTGTCCTGGAGCGGAGCGGGGGTTGCTCCGGGTGTCGCTCGGGGTGGTGTTCGTGTGGTTCGGGGGGTTGAAGCTGGCGGGGGTCACGCCGGTGGCGGAGGTCGTCGCGGGGACGGTGCCGTGGCTCGATCCGGAGGGGTTCGTGGTCGGGTTGGGGGTGGTGGAGGTCGTGCTGGGGGCCGCGTTGGTGGTGGGGTGGCGGGTGCGGTGGGTTGCCCTGCTCGTCGCGGGGCATCTCGGGGGACGTTCCTCGTGCTGGTCGTGCAGCCGGGGGTGGCGTTCCAGGCGGGGAATCCCCTGGTGTTGACGATGACCGGGGAGTTCGTCGTCAAGAACCTGGTGTTGATCGCGGCGGCGCTGGTGGTGGCTAGTGCGTCGACTTCCCCGCGCGCATGCGGGTGCGGTAGCGGTCGTGGGATTCCGCTAGGAGGCGGCGGTCGAGCCAGGCCACGGGGATGATGTCCACCAGCAACGGTTCGTTGTCGGGGCCGTGGTCGACCACTCGGCCGTGGAGGACCCAGGGGCGGGCGCCTTCCTCGGTTTCGCGGAGGTACTGGCAGACGCGGCGGGCGATCCAGTCGTCGGCGGGGAGGGTCCACCACGGGGGTGGGGTCAGCGGGTTGGCCGAGACGCCGGGCATCAGCAGGCCGCTCTCGTGGTCGGTGCTGGGGTGGAGGGCGTCGGCTTCGGGGCCCGGTGAGTAGCGCAGGTACAGCTCCGGGCCGGAGAGGCAGAGTTCGACCAGCTCGCCAAGGGTGACCAGGTTCAGCACGGGGAGCGGTGTACCCGGGGACGGGGGTGGTCACACGTCCCGGGAAACGCGTCGGGCGCCGGGGAGTCCCCGGCGCCCGATGCGTCGTCGAGGTACTACGGGGCCGCGATCGCCGCGGCGGCGTCGACCAGGCCGGTGCCGCAGCCGCCCGTGCAGGTGCCGGGCAGGGCGCGGGTGGTGCTCTTGATGATGGACTCAACCTGGGCCGGGGTCAGCGCGGGGCGCTCGCCCAGGAGCAGGGCGGCCAGGCCCGCGACGTGCGGGGCGGCCATGCTCGTGCCCATGAAGGTCTTGTAGGCCTCCGTGGTCGGCGTGGTGGTGCCCGCGTTCACCGTGGACAGGACGCCGTCCTGCGGCTTGGTGCGGGAACCCGGCGGGTCGGTCTCGTTGCGGACCTCGCCACCGGGGGCGGTGACGTCGATGCCCGCGCCGAAGTTCGAGTAGAACGAGCGGTTGCCCTCGCGGTCGCTGGCGGCGACGGTGAGGACGCCCGCGCAGTTGGCGGGGTGAAGTCGGCGACGTCGCGGTTGGAGTTGCCCGCGGCGACGACGACGGTGGTGCCGCGGGACACCGCGCCGTCGATGGCGCGCTGGTAGGTGCGGCTGCAGGGCGCGAGGCCGCCCAGGCTCATGTTGATGACGTCGGCCGGGTTGGCGTTGGTCGGCACGCCCCGGACGCGACCGCCGGAGGCCCAGGTGATGGCGTCGGCGATGTCGGAGGTGCGGCCACCGCACTTGCCGAGGACGCGGACGGCGGAGATCTTCGCGTTGGGGGCGACGCCCGCGACGCCGTTGGCGTTGTTCGACACCGCGGCGATGGTGCCCGCGACGTGGGAGCCGTGCCAGCTCGAGTTGCTGGGGGTGCTCGACCCGCACTCGCCCGCGGCGTACCAGTCGCCCTCGTCGGCCGGGTTCGCGTCGCGGCCGTTGCCGTCGCGGGCCGAGGTGGCGTCGCTGATGAAGTCGTAGCCCGCGACCACGTTGCCGTTGAGGTCGGAGTGCGAGGTGATGCCGGTGTCGAGGACCGCGACGGTCACGCCCGCGCCGTCGGCGGTGTTCCAGGCGGTGGGCAGGTTCATGCCCGCCTGCGCCTCGAAGTAGTGCCACTGCTCGGCGTAGCTCGGGTCGTTGGGCTCGGACTGCGCGGTCATGATCAGGTCGGGCTCGACGTCGACCACGCCCGCCTGCTTGCGCAGGTCGGCCATCAGCTTCGTCGCGCCCGCGCGGTCCAGGCCGCGGTCGAGGCGGACGACGAGCGAGCCGGAGCCCGTCTCGCGCACGCGGGTCAGGCCGGGAGCGCGCACCTCGCGCTTGGCCGCCTTGTCGGCGAAGGTGACGATGAACTGGTCGTACTCGCCGGCGGCGGGCGCCGCCGCGGAGCGGCCCCTGCGGTCCACGAGGGGACCGTCAGGCAGGCCACGCCGACACCGAGCGCGGTGAGTGCCGTTATCGCGCGCTTCCTCATGCAGGGAGGTCCTTTCCATAGCGGCGCGTCACCCTCGACCACCCCAACGTGGCAGTAGCGACGCCTTAACGGGTGAACCTAAGAAGCGAAAGCCAGAACTGGAGCAGTTCACAGTTACCAGTCACGAGCGCGAGAAGGCCCCTCGACGCTCAAAACATCCCTGGTCAGCGGCTTCTGTCAGGCCGCGCTAAGCATTGACCACGAGTTCACCCGGCTGGGGAGGGTGACCGGCACATCTGATCACCCCACCACAGGTCAGCCGCTCCAGACCTCGACGAAGTCCGTCCCGGCCAGCCCGGCCGCCGCGTCGGCGAACCGCTCGTCCACGAACAGCGGCCCCCGGAGCAGCTGCGGGACCTTGAACACCGGCGCGGTCACCGCCGCGGGCCGGAACGCGTAGGAGTCGACCGCGAGCACCGTGCCGTCGTCGAACTTGACGATGTCCGACCGGTCCTCGTCCAGCGCGTCGAGGACCGCCAGGGCGTGGAACAGGTGCAGCTCGGCGTCGGGGCAGTCCAGCGGCAGCAGCTCGCCCCACGGCTCCAGCAGCGGGGCCAGGGCCGCCGCCGCGGCCGGGCGGAGCACGAGGACGTGCTCGCCCAGCCACGGCAGGTCGGCCCGGGACCTGGGCCGTCCGGCGTCGTCGGTGGTGAGGAGGTCGACCCGGACCGGGGCCCAGGTCGACCGCCGCGGGTCCCGCCCAGGCCCCAGAGGAGCTCGTGGTCGGCGTCGTGCACCGGGATGGCCCACTCGAAGCCCGGACGGACCCGCGGCTGGAACAGCCTCACCTATCGCCTCCGACGGATCACGGGAAGCCGCCCGACAGCAGGCGCTGCCTGATGTGGGCCAGCGACTGGATCACCTGCTGGCGGTTCTGCGCCCGGCCGAGCAGCGCGTTCACCGCAGCGTAGTAGCGGTCGGTGTGGATCTTGGAGTGCACCGCCGCGCCGGTCGGGTTGACCGACTTGAGGTTCGACGGGAGGAACACGCCGTTGGCCGCGTCGTCGAGCGACATGCCGAACCGCTGGAGCACCGCCCGCGCCGCCGCGGCCCGGCTGTCCCCGCCCGCGACGATGTGGTGCGCCGCGGTCTGGGCGGGCCTGCTGAACCCGGCCCTGACCAGGTTCTCGCCGAGCGCCTTGGACGAGTACGGCATCGCCTGGGTGACGACCCTCGGCGCGGTGGCCGTGGCGACCCTGGGCGCGGTCGCGCCCGCCACCCTCGGGGCCTGCGCCATGGCGGAGGTGCCCATCGACCCGACCATCGAGATGCCCGCGTCGACGAGTTCGGCGTTCTCCCTGCTCACCCCCGCCGCCTGCATCGCCTGGCTGGTGAGCGAGCTCTCCTGCTCGCCGGTCCAGAGCTGCCGCAGGCCGGTGGCGGTGACGTCCGCGCCGTGCACCACGACGACGCCGCCCGCGACCGCGCCGACGCCGGTCCACGACGTCGCCGCGCCGCCCGCCGCGCCCGCGGCCATCTCCAGCACGCCGCCGACGACCTTCAGGCCGCCCATCACCCGGTTCCACGTGCTCGCGCCGGTGGGGTCGGTCATCCGGATCGGGTTGTTGTTGCCGAAGGTGTACGACGCGAGGTTGAACGGCTGGAACACGCCGTTGTTGGGCGCCCCGTCGAGGTAGCTGTCGAGCGCGGGGTCCGGGCTCTGCCACTGCGCGGTCTTCGGGTTGTAGTACCGCGCGCCGTGGTAGTAGAGGCCGGTCTCCTCGTCGAGCTCCTTGCCGCCGAACTGGTAGGGCACCGGGGTCGGCTGCGCGGGCTTCTCGTTGACCCAGTTCTCGCCGAACGCGAAGTACTCGAGGTGCTCGGTGAGGTTCGCGCGCTCGTCGGTCACGTAGGCCGAGGAGCCCAGGTGGTCGGCGTGGAAGAAGAACTGGTGGTTCTCGTAGGACGGCTCGGGCTTGACCGTCTTCGTGGCGAGCCGGGTGTCCCCGATCCACACGTGCTTGAAGCCGGTGCCGTTGCGCTCGGAGAAGTTCTGGTTCGGGTAGATGTGCTGCGGACCGGCGTCCTTGACGACGCGGTTGCCCTTGTCGTCGTAGACGTAGCGGACCGTGGCGGGCTGCTGCGGGCTGACGCAGGTGCTCGGGTCCTGCGCGACCGTGCGGTTGCGGGCGTGGTCCTGGTTGCAGGCGAGGCGGTTCTCCTCGTCCCACACGAACTGCCTGCGCTTGCCCGGGGCGGGCGGCTCGGTGTTGACCGAGTCGACCAGGTTGCCGTTGGCGTCGAAGGCCTGGATGACCGGGCCGATCTTGCTCGCCGCGTGCGGCTTGGTCCCGCCGTAGGTGTAGCCGTAGTTGTAGGTGGTCTTCTTCTGGACCTGGACGTTCCCGGTGGTCGTGCCCGGGTCCAGCGTCTCCTGCAGCGGCTCCTCGGTCGTGGGCTCGACCGGCTCCTCCACCGGCCCGACGGGGCCACCGCCGGGTCGACCGGCGTCGCCGCGGTCGGGTCCGCGTAGGACACCGAGCTGTCGGCGGGCGCGGGCGGCGGCGTGGTCGTCGGGTTGACGACGATCTCGTGCCGCTGGTCCTTCAGCGTGACGTTGTGGATGGTGTCGTAGCTGAGCGACAGCGACTGGCGGTCGAGTTTGTTCTCCCGGTTGCGGTACTCACCGGAGGCCGCCGTGAGCTGGTACAGGTCGTCGTAGGTGAACGTCTGCACGCTCGGCCCGCCGATGGGCTTGCCGTGCGGCAGCGGGACGGTGTTGCGGATCTGCCGGACGTTGCCGACCTTGTCGTAGGTGTAGGTGAGGTTCTGGAACTCGTGCCCGTCGGGCAGCGCGGCCTTCAGGGTGGCGAGCTGGCGGTCGGCCGGGTCGTAGGTGTAGCTGGTGCGCACCCCGGTGCCGGTGACCATGAAGGACCGCTGGCCGAACTTGTCGTAGTCCAGGCGGTGCAGGTAGGTGTAGTCGAACTCGCCCTTGGTGCCGGTGGCCCGGTGGACCTGGCCGCCGGTGTCGTACTCGTAGGTGAGCACCTCGCTGTCCGGGAAGGTCAGCTGGAGCACCCGGTTGAACGAGTCGTACTTGTAGGACGTGGTGTACGTGCGCGCCGGGCCGTTGATCGCGGTGACCGTGCGGGTCTCCCGGACCATCTCGCCCAGCGGTCCGTACGCCCGGCTGACCGTGCCCGCCGCGTCCCGCACGGTGGCGATGCGGTTGGCCGTGCCGTCGGGCGCGCCCGGGCCGCCGTAGGTGTAGGTGACGTTGTTGCCGGTGAAGGTCGGGTACCGGATGCCGGTGACCCGGTTGAACTCGTAGTCGTACTCGACGGCCTTGCCCGCGGCGCGGAGGTTCGCGGTGACCTTCGCGACGACGTTGCCCGCGAGGTCGAAGCGGGTCTCGGTGCGCCCGGCGTCGGGGCTGTCGACGACGGTCCGGCGGCCGAGGTTGTCGTACGCCGACGCCGTGGTGTTGCCCTTGTCGTCGACCACCGCGGTGACCTGGCGCAGCGGGTCGTGGGTGTAGCTGGTCCAGATGACCGCCTGGCCCGCGGCGGGGTTGAACTCCTTGACCGCCGTGGTCAGGTTGCGCACGTCGCTGTAGGTGCGCCGCTGCTTGCCGTTGCCGTCGGTGGCGACGGTCTCGAACTGCGTCTTGCCCGCGCGGTCCGGCCCGAAGCCGTAGGCGCTGGTGGACGCCGTGCCGTCGGGGATCACCGTCTTGGTGGTCCGGTCGAGCACGTCGAAGGTCAGCCGGGTCGGGGTGACGGTGTCGAACGCGGTGGTGAACGCCGCGTTGTCGCCCTTGGGTTCGGTGACCGGGTAGTAGTGCTCCACGCCGCGGCCGACGAAGTCGAACACGGTGCGGCCGGAGACCGTCATGACCTCCTGCGGGTCCGCGCCGGGCGCGGTGACCACCGAGGCGTCCTTCTTGGTCTGCAGCGTCCGCTTGAGGCCGTCGGCGTAGGTGATCGTGTCGATCGTGTCGTCGACCGGTCCCGCGGCCGTGCGGTCGGCGTGCCGGGTGACCGCGTACGGGACGGGCGCCTCCGGGTGGTACTCGAAGTCGATCGTGACCCGGTTCTCCGGCAGCTCGTACGGCCCGGTGACCGAGTCGACGCGGCCGACCTCGTCGTAGGCCGTGTGGACCTGCTGGCGGGCGAAGTCGGTCTCCACGATCGGCAGGCCGAACCGCAGGTCGTACGCCGTGTCGGACCGGTAGCCGAAGCTGTCGGTGATCGACTCGACGTGCGTGGCCACGACGGTCTCGTACGTGTAGTCGAGCTTGTAGCGCTGCCCGGTCTTGTTGGCGGGCTCGGTGACCGAGGCCAGGTTGCCGTTCGGGAAGTAGACCAGGTCGGTGACCGCGGCCGAGCCGTCCGCCAGGTACTCGCGGACCTGCCCGACGTTGGCCGTGGCGCAGTCGAGCGACGCCTCGCTGCGGCGCATGACCGCGCCCGCGCCCCGGACCTCGCTGACCACGGGCTGGCCGACGATGTGGCGGGCGGCGCAGGCGGCGTCCTCGCCGCTGTAGCGCACCCGGGTCTCCACGTCGTCCGCGGTGCCCGCGTCGGCGGTGTCCAGCGTCCTGACGGGGTTGCCGTAGCCGTCGTACTCGTTCTCCACGTACGACGACTTGGCGGGTTCCGGCCTGCCCTCGTAGAAGAGCTGGTCGGTGCGGGTCAGCATCGGGAACACCGTGGCGGTGGCGCTGGCCGCGTTGGCCGGGCCGCCGGTCGCGACGTCGCGCAGCTGGTAGGTGTTGACCGTCTCCAGGAACTTCCGGCCCGCCGCGTCCGCGGTGACCGCGCGGGTCATCAGGCCGCGCGTGTAGACGCTGTCGGTGCGGTACTCGTGCGTCGAGGACCGGTAGACCGCGTCACCCGCACCGGGGTCGCGCTGCTCGCTGACGACCTTCGCGTAGCCGAGGAACTCGCGCTCGAAGCGGTCGTGCTTGCCGCCCGAGTACTTGAAGGTCGTGAGCTGGACGTCCTGGCCGTCGCCCGGGTGCCCGTCGTGCAGGGACGTCCGGGACAGGACCCACCGGGACTCCGGCGCGTCGGTGGTGTTGCCGTCGCGGGTGTAGTCCAGGTCGAACCGGCCGCCGAGCGGGCGGGACACCGACTTCAGCAGGTTGGTGCGGCCCGTGCGGTTCTCCGCGACGACGAGCTGGTCGTCCTCGGTGGACTTGACGTGGTCGGCGTAACCGTCGCCGTTGACGTCGCGCAGGGCGACCTCGGTGCGGCCGATGCCGGTGGACACGTCCGCGCCCGGGTTGAACACGATGCAGCCGAAGACGAAGCAGAACCCGAAGGTGAAGTACACGCCGCCGCCGACCTGCGCGTTGGCGTCCGCGTTCACCCCGGACAGGCTGCCCCGGAACGGCGTGCGCGGGGCGAAGCCGCTGCCGGTGTTGATGGCGACCGACAGGCCGCCGCCCTCGGCGAACACGCGGTCCATCAGGCCGTCGCCGGTGAGGTCCATCAGCGTGGACCCGGTCGACGACGAGCCGACCGACGCCGAGACGCCGCCCGCGAACCCGTAGTAGTTGGTGTTGAAGCCGAGGTTGACGCCGGTGTTCTCGGTCTTGCCCTTGTTCACCGGGCCGCCGGGCCACGGCTCGCGCGCGGCGAAGGAGTAGCCGAGGTTGAGCGCGGCGTCGCCGTTGGCGAACACCTTGTCCGGCAGGCCGTCGCCGTTGATGTCGATGAGGTCGTGGTTGGTGTCGGACTCGCCGCCGCCGAGCGTGCCGCCGACGCCGAGGCTGGGCATCTCGGTGCCCGACTTCGCCGAGTTGGCGTTGGTGCCGCCGGACGGGATGTCCTGGCCGCGCGCGCTGGAGCTGGTGCGCGCGGGGCTGCCCGCGTTGGCCGAGGCGCTGTAGGCCAGCGACTCGGACTGGCGGACGTCGCCGCCGACGCTGCCGCGGGTGTCGCCGAGGCCGCCGACCATGTCGGAGTACTGCACCCCGGCCTCGCCGACGACGTCGGGGAAGCGGTCGCCGTTGAGGTCGACGAAGTCCACCTGGCCGCGGCTGCGGCCCTTGGCGAGGCTGCCGCCCGCGCCGATCGGCACGCCCGGCAGGCTCGCGCCGAAGGTGGTCGAGACCTGCTGGGTGCGCCCGCGCCGGGCGACGCCGGTCGCGCCGACGAGGTCGGCGTCGGTGGTGACGTCGATCGTGTCCGACCCGAGCCGCGAGCTGGCCGCGCCGCGCGCGGCGACCCAGGTGTTGTCGTCGGCGCCCGCCCACCGGTTCTGCGCGGGCATCGGGGCGAAGACGACGATCTTCGGGGTCTCCACCGCCGGGTTCTCGGCGAACCCGGGCACGTCCGCCTCGGTCGGCCCGTCGGGCAGCGAGTCCTTGAAGTCCTCGTCCAGGACGAGGTCGGCCTCGTTGATCGGCGTGGTGGCGCGGGCGCGGTTGCCCTGGTAGCCGATGGCGGCCCAGCCGCGGTACGGCTGGGCGAACGCGCCCTGCTCGGCGGCGGCGTGCAGCGCGCTCGGCGCGGCGACGCCGTCGACCTCGACCGACTGCGCGGTGAGCTTGGCGCGCAGGGTCGGGTCGGTGGTGGCGAAGTCGAAGAACAGCTCGTCGCCCGCGGTGACCGCGACGCCGAGCGGGTCGATCGCCGGGACCACGCCGTCGGTGATGGTGATGACGCGCTTGGCCAGCAGCGCACCGCGCTTCTTCACGGTGAAGACCACGCGGGCGTCGGTCGGCTGGCCCGCGAAGTTGAACGCGAGCGCGGGCTGGACGCTGACCGTGCCGGTGGCGGTGGCCGTGTGGAAGCCCTGCGGACCGGTCAGGGTGGTGACCGGGTAGACGTCCATCTCGTACGGCGGGGTGATCGCCAGGGTCGGGTTGCCGTTCTCGTCCACCACGGGCACGTCGCCCGCTTCGGTGTAGTGGGCGCGCGGCACCCACTGGACGGCACCCGCGTCGATCGGCGAGTCCACCTTGAGCCGCCAGCTGAGGGTGTCGTTCGCGGTGACCGGGACGTCCAGGTCGACGGTCGCGGTGCCGCCCGAGCCCGCGGGGAGGGTGCGGGTGAGGACGTCGGTCCCGTTGCGGCTGACCACGACGGTGACGTCGTCGGTGGTGGGGCCGGTCTTCACGACGTCGCCGGACAGGTGCAGCGTGCCGGTCAGCGGCGCGGTGACCACCGACGGGCGGCCCGCCAGGGTGAAGTCGCGCGACGCCAGGTACCGGTTGTTCGCCAGGCCGTTGACGTCCTCGGTCGCGGGCAGCCCGACGTAGGTGATCTCCGGGTCCCAGGCGACCTGGTCGTACATGCCGTCCAGGACGGACTGCACGCGGAAGTAGAGCGCGTCGCCGCGCTGGACCGCGATGGAGTCGACGCCGCTCGGCGCGAACTCGATGTGGTCCTCGGGCCCGATGCGCTGGGCCCACAGCTCGGTGCCGCCGTGCTGGATGGCGACCCGGACGCCGTCGGCCTTGGTGTACGCGGCCCGCTCGGGGCTGGTGTCCTGCACCAGCCGCACGCGCCCGTCGACGCGGACGGTGCCGGAGTACGGCGCGACCCAGCGGCGCACGCCGTCGAGCAGCGGGAACTGGTCGACCTGCCGCTCGAACTCCGCGGTCTGGTCGCCGACGATCGTGCCGGACACCGCGCCCGGGCCGATCGGGGCGGCGGTGTCGGCGCTGTTGGCGCTGTAGGCGGGGTTGCCGTTGGCGTCGAGGTGGCCGAACAGGACGCCGCCGTTGTTCACCAGGTCGATGACGCCGTCGCCGTTGACGTCGGAGAAGTAGCGGTCCGACGTGGTCGTGGTCGACACGTAGTCGAGCTGCGCGGCGACGCCGAAGTACGACTCGACGCCGACGGTGGTGGAGCGGGTGCGCTCGCTGGAGATGCCGGGCAGGCCGCTGAGGCGGACCGGGGTGTCGGAGAAGCGGGTCTGGCCGCCGGGGCCGGAGAGGTTGGCGCGGTAGAAGATGCCGCCGCCGGAGCGGAACACCTTGTCCGGCAGGTTGTCGCCGTTGACGTCGGCGAGCGCGAGCAGGCCGTCGGAGGAGCCCGCGTTGTAGCCGACCTTCACGCCCGCGGAGTTCGACTTGCTCGGCGAGGTCGGGTTGTAGCCGACGTACAGGTGCCCGCCCGCGCCCTTGGACGTGGTGGACGCGAGCGCGCTGGCGTCGCCGTAGCCGCGCAGGCCCTGGCCGAGGCCGTCGTCGGGGACCGACCAGCCCGCGGAGGTCGCGAACGCGTCGTAGGCGCCGGACGAGTCGCGGATGTCGTCGAAGTAGTCGAACGAGTGCGTGGCGAACCGCTGGTTGCCCGCGTCGAACTGCGACACCGACTCCAGCAGGGTCTTGGAGAACGCGCCGGTGCGGTAGTTCAGCTCGTAGGCGCGGATGAGCTGGTCGTCGAGCTTGACCTCGACGCGGCGCAGCAGGTCGGCGGTGACCTTCTTGAACCCGTTGCGGGCGTCGATGCCGACGTCGGCGCGCCGGGGCTCGCCGCGCTGCCGGTCGGTCTGGAAGGTCACGGAGTAGCGGCCCTCGGTGCTGCCGTGGCCGGTGTAGGTGATGCGCGCCGGGTAGAGGTTCACGCCGGGGACGGCCGCGTTGGCGACGCCGCCGTCGTCCACCTTGGAGTGCTGGTAGCGGACGAAGTTGTCGTTGGTGTCGCGGGTCTCGACCAGCGCCCACACGGCGATGTTGCCGCGCGAGTCGGCGAGGGTGGCGTCGGCGGTGCGGCCGTAGACGTGCCGGGTGCCGTCCTTCTCGGTGATCTCCCACCAGTAGTTGGCGGGCGCGTCGCCGTGCCGGACGATGCGCTGGAAGCGGCCCTCGACGCGGGTGTGGAACACCTTCTCGGCGGTGCGGGCCTGGAGTTCGCCGCGGTGCGCGACCGGGGTGAGCTGCTCGCCGTCGAGGAGGTAGGTCTCGGTCTCGAGCCCGGCGTGGTAGCGCGGGACGCCCCAGCGGGTGTCGAGGGTGATCACCGGGACGGTGAGGTCCCAGCCCTGGCCGGTCCAGCCGTTGGCGCCGCCGGAGCTGTAGGCCACCGACAGCGCGGGCTGCAGTCCCGCGCGGCCGGGCGGCACCTCGAGCGGGTAGCCGAGGCGGGCCTGACCCTGGTTGTTGGCGGTGGGCGCGTCGATCAGCGTGATGCCCGCGCCGGGCTCGCCCGCCTTGAGGTCCTTGATCTTGTTCGGGTCGAACTGCTCGCCCTCGGGGTACTCCGGGACCTCGACGCCGGTGGTGCCGGACGAGGACGTGGACGTCAACCCGACGCCGGGCGTCGTGAGCCCGGTCGCGATCAGGATGAAGATCAACGCCAGCGCACCCAGGCTGCGGCGGGTGCTCGGTTCGGGCGATCGTCTCAGCTTGCCCCAGGCGGTCATGCGCACTCCCTCGTGACGACTCCAGACGGGGAGTCGCTTTCCGCTACGGCGCGGTTACCCTCCGAATGACGCAATTGGCCTGGTCCACATGAACCCTTTTCGCGACCGAACCGGGCAGATCGGACAGCGGTCGCCGGGGCGGCGCGGCTCCGGGATGATCCGTGGGGTCGAACGGAGGAGGTCCGCCGGGTGGTCGCGGTGCTGCTGGTCTTCGCCGGGCTGCTGGGCCTGGCGGTCGGGTCGTTCCTCACCGTCGTGGCGCACCGGGTGCCGCGCGGGGAGTCGGTCGTGCGGCCGTCGTCGCGGTGCCCGGAGTGTGGGGAGCCGGTCCGCGCGCGGCACAACGTGCCGGTGCTCGGGTGGCTGGTGCTGCGCGGGCGGTGCGCGGGGTGCGGCGCGCCGATCAGCGCGCGGTACCCGCTGGTGGAGGCGGGCACCGGGGTGCTGTTCGTGGTGCTGGCGTGGCGGCTGCACGCGCTCGGGCTGCTGCCCGCGCTGCCCGCGTACCTGTACTTCGGCGCGGTCGCGGTCGCGCTGTCGTTGATCGACCTGGAGTTCCGCAGGCTGCCGAACGCGATCGTGGTGCCGTCGGCGGTCGTGCTCGCCGTGCTGCTGGCGGTGGCGGCCGGGGTCGGGGGCGACTGGTGGGCGCTCGGGCGGGCAGGGATCGGTGCGGCGGCGCTGTTCGGGTTCTACGCCGCGCTGGCCGTGCTGTACCCGGCCGGGATGGGCTGGGGCGACGTGAAGACGGCCGGGCTGATCGGCGGCGTGCTGGGGTTCCTCTCCTGGTCGGCGCTGATCGTCGGCGGGTTCGCCGGGTTCGTCGTCGGCGCGCTCGTCGGGGTGGCGGTGCTGGCCGCGGGCCGGGGCGGGCGCAAGACCGCGATCCCGTTCGGACCGTCGATGCTGGCGGGCGCGCTCATCGGGATCCTCGCGGGCGACGAGCTGGGCGGGCTGTACACCGACCTCCTGCTAGGCGGGTGACGACCAGCTCAGCACCGCGACCTGCCGCCTGCCGGGTGTGGGCGAGACCGGGTCGGCGTCGATGTAGGCGACCCTGGCGGTGAGCGCGGGCGTGCCCGCTGGCGCGCACGTGGCCGTGGTCGGGCACAGCGTGACCGCGAGGTGCACGCTGAACGCGAAGCCGGGGGCGTCGTCGGGCACCTCGATCACCGGCCCGTTGTAGCTGAAGCTGCCGGTCAGCTTCACCCACACGCTGCGGGCGACGACGCCGAACCGGAACACCTGCTCGGCGGCGTTGTTCAGGGTCACGTCGAGCACGCCGTTCGGGGCGTAGGTGGTGCCCTGCACGTAGAACTCGTTGGCGTTGTTGTTGACCGTGCTGACGAGCGCGCAGCGGAGGCGTTGCCGAGCCCGGTGTACGGGCCCGCGGTGACGCACCCGGACCCGGCGCGCAGCGCGGGGGCGACGTAGACCAGGTCGAGCTGCATGCCGTCCAGGTCTTCCGTGCCGCGCTGCCCGACGACGGCGCGGAACGCGATCTGCGCGCCGGAGAACCCGCTGGTGCGCACGGTTCCCGCGAGCTGCGTGGTGATGTCCACTGTGTCCATTTGGCCCGCGGGGAGGTGCCCGCGTAGGCGGGCACGGGGACGGTGAAGGCCGGTGCGCCCGCTGGCGTCACGATCGCGGACAGGGCCTCGCTCGGCCGTCCGCCCGCCTGCGGCCGGTACCGGTGGCCGACCCGCAGCTTCGCCGACACCAGGACCGATCCCGCCGGGATGGTGGTCTGCCCGTACCCGTCCGTGGTGACCTGGCCGCTCTGGTTGTTGGTGTTGGCGTTCGTCGTCCAGCTCGCGAAGGAGCCCGCCGCGTAGGTGCCCTCCAGCGACGCCAGGCGCGCGGTCGTCGCGTCGGCGAACGCGCCGGGGGTGACCGAGGTCGGCTGGGCGCCGTTGGCGGTGGTGACGGTGTCCGATCCGGACTTGAGCCCGTAGACCGCGACCGGGGGCCGGGTGACGCTGTAGGTCCCGCAGATCTCCACCTGCCCGGACTTGACCGCGAACTGGCTGTCCCCGCCGAAGATGAACTGCACGCCGACCGCGCCCGCGTTCTTGATCGGGTTCTGGCAGGCGCCGGGGATCGCCGCGGGGACCGACGGCGTCGCGACGACCGCGCCCGCGGCGTTGACGGGGGTGCCCGCGACCAGGTGCCCGTCGTCGACGGTCCACACGTTCGGCGCGTTCGGCAGGACCGGGTTGGCGTTGGAGCCGGAGTTGTGGAAGTCGAAGTAGTAGACGCCCGGCTTGAACCACCACGTGCTGCGCCTGCACGCGCTGTTGCCCGCCATCATCGCCGACAGGCCCGCGGCGTCGTCGTAGTAGCCGGGCTCGAAGGCGACCACGGAGTCCGGGGTGGTGCACGCGGGCAGCGCGCGCCACGGCGGGACGACGCTGGTGGCCGGGGCGTAGCCGGGGTCGTCGCCGAGCGGGTTCGCGGTGGAGCCGTAGTCGCAGGACGGTGCGGGGGTGCTGACGATCGTGCCCGTGCACGTGCCGCGGGCGTACACGCGGGCGTTGGTGGACAGCGTGCCGTTGTCGACGGCGATGGTCGAGTTGGAGAAGATCGTGCCGTGCACGCGGAAGGTCGAGCCCGCGTTCGGCTGCTCGATGTGCAGCCCGTCCTCGCCCGCGGTGCGGCCCAGGGTGAGCACCGCGCTGCCGGGCCGGTTACACGTCGCCAGGGACGGGCAGTGCACCAGAACCTTGGCGGGGTCGGCGGTGCAGGTGACCGCGGCCGAGCCCGTCCCGGAGGGCGCCGGGACCGACATGGTGTCGGAGCCGCCGAAGCAGTGCTGCCCGCTCGCGCCGGTGTAGGCGCTCTCCCGGATGCCGTTGATCGCGGTCTGCATCGCGCCGTCGGCGTCGTAGACGGCCGCGGCCTGCTCGCGCAGCGCGACCGTGGCGCGCACGTTGGTGTCGGTCAGGGTCAGCAGCGCCGACAGCCCGACCGCCATGACGGTGACCAGGACCAGCACCATGATCAGGGTCGCGCCGCTGTCGTCGCGGAGGTCCACGCGCTTCACATCTGCCTCCGCTGTCCGGTCAGGGTGATCGGGTGGGGGTCCGCGCGCGGCGCGGTGACGGTGAACGCGAGCGTCACGCGCTGCGGCACGGTGGCCGCGCCGCACGCGCTGGAGCAGGTGACGGCCGCGGTGGCCGGGTCGACGTGGTGCGCGATGGCGATGTCGGACACCGGGGTCGCCGAGCCCGCGCACTTCAAGCGGCGCAGCTCACCGCCCGCGAGGTAGTAGGCGACGACGTCGGTGCGCACGACCGGGCTCGCGCCGGAGGTGTCCCAGCGGTCGGAGAGCAAGCGCACCAGCGCGGTCGGGGTGGTGGCGTCGCCGCAGGTCACGCCGCCCGCGTCGTACGCGGCGGCGAGCTGGACGGACGGGAGCATCGGCTGGTTGCCGGACGCCGTCATCGCCGCGGTCTGGTCGCGCCTGCCGACGGCGGCGACGTCGCGGGCGAAGTGGGCGGCGCTGATCTGCTCGTCGTGCGAGAGCGCCATGCGCGCCGCGGTCTCGTCCTGGCGGCCGAACACGCCGAGCAGGGCGTGCGCGAGCGGCACCGCGATCACCCCGAGGATGACCACCGCCACCAGCAGCTCGACGAGGGTGAAGCCGTCGTCGCGGGTCACGCGCATGGCGCGTCCCCGTCCCGCACGGCTTGCGCAGCACCACGACCAGCCGCTCGACCGCGCGGCCGTCGTCGCTGGCCACCTGGAGGGTCAGCCGCTGCAGGCCGCGGTCGGCGGCCGGGCACGCGGACTGCCACGCGGAGCCGTTCCAGTGGTCCACCCGCACGACCGACCGGGCGTACCCGGCGGGCGCGGCGTACCCGGCGTAGGTCGCGGGCGAAGCGCACGCGACGTACCCGCCCGCCGCGACGGTGGCCTCGACCGCCTCGGCGTAGTCGCGCACCGACGCCCCCGACGTCGCCTGCTTGCGGTGGGTGTCGGACACCAGGACCGACACCGCGAGGCCGCCGACGACCGCGACGAGCGCGATGCCCATGACGGCCACCGCCACCAGCAGCTCGAGCAGCGTCTCGCCGCGGTCGTCGCGCATCACACGTTCACCCGGTTGAAGATGCCGTACATCGCCGACACCAGCGCGATCGCCACGAACCCGACGACCAGGCCCATCACCACGATGACGACGGGCTCGAACAGCGCGGTGAGCCTGCGCAGCTTGTAGTCCAGCTCGCCCTCGTAGTACCGGGCGGTGTTCTCCAGCTGCGTGTCGAGGGTCCCGGTCTCCTCCCCACGCGCAGCATCCGGGCCGCCGTTCCGGGGAACAGGCCGGTGCGGGCGATCGGCTTGGACAGCCCCTCGCCCTCCAGCAGCGCGTCGCCGACCCGGGCGATCGCGAGGACGTACACGCGGTTGCGCAGGGACTCCCCCGCCACGCGCAGCGCCTCCGGCAGCGACACCCCGCGGACACCATCGACGACAGGATGCGGCTGAACCGCTCGACCAGCGCGAACCGGATGGTGCTCCCGACGACCGGGACGCGCAGCACGATCCGGTCCTTGGTGTGCCTGCCCCACTCGGTGCGCAGCGCGACCAGGACGGCCAGGACGAGCACGCCGATCCCGGCCAGCAGCGCCCACCACCACGCGGACAGGAAGTCGGTGACGGCCAGCAGCATGCGCGTCGGCAGCGGCAGCTCCGCGCCCAGGCTGGCGAAGAACACCCGGAACCTCGGCAGCACGAACCCGGCGAGCACGGCCACCGTCACCACCGACATCGCGGCGACGGCGCCGGGGTAGATGGTCGCGGACTTGACCTTGCGCCGGGCCTCCAGGTCCCGTTCGAGGTAGGTGGCGAGCTGGTCGAGCACGACGTCCAGCCGCCCGGTCAGCTCCGCGAGCGCAGGATGCCCCGGTAGAACTCGGGGAAGATCTTCGGGTGCGCGTCGAAGCAGTCGGAGAGCGTGTCGCCCGCGCGCAGGCCGTCCTCGACCTGGCGCATCATCTTGCGCACCGAGGAGTTCCCGGCCTCGTCGCCCAGCACCCGCACCGCCTCCACGAGCGGCAGGCCCGCGCGGATGAACGCGCCGAGCTGGCGGGTCAGGTGCATGACCTCCGCGCGCTTGACCCTCGGCGCGGTGATCTCGGTGCGCAGCAGGCCGGGCTTCTCGGCCAGGATGATCCGGCGCATGCCCTGCGCGTGCAGGGCGAGTTCGGCGGCCTCGCGGTCGGTGGCGCGCAGCGTGCCCTCGGCCTGCTCGCCGGTGGGGGCGGCGGCGGTGTAGGTGAAGCGGGCCATGTCACGCCCCCGCCAGGTAGATCGAGCGCATCAGCTCGGCGACGGTGGTGGTCCCGGCCTGGACCAGGCGGGCGCCCTCCTCCTGGAGGGTGCGCATGCCTTCCCGACGGGCGGCGGCGCGGATCGCGGTGTGCGGGGCCTTGTCCAGCACCAGGGCTCGGACGTGGTCGCCGATCACCATCATCTCGTAGACGCCGATGCGCTCCAGGAACCCGGTGCGGGCGCAGAAGTTGCAGCCCCGCCCGCGCACGAACCCGTCGGCTGGGCCGCGCACGCCGAACTGGTCGAGGAACGCCAACTCCTCCCGCGCGGGCTGGTAGCCCTCGCGGCAGTGCGGGCAGATGCGGCGCACGAGCCGCTGGGCGAGCACGGTGGTGACCGACGAGGCGACCAGGAACGTCTCGATCCCCATGTCCAGCAGCCGGTGCAGCGCGGACGCCGCGTCGGTGGCGTGCAGCGAGGACAGGACGAAGTGGCCGGTCAGCGCGGACTGCACGGCGATGCGCGCGGTCTCCACGTCGCGGACCTCGCCGACCAGGATGACGTCGGGGTCCTGGCGCAGGATCGACCGCAGGCCGCCCGCGAACGTCACGCCCGCCTGCTCGTTGATCTGGATCTGGTTGATCGACGGGAAGGTGTACTCGACGGGGTCCTCGATGGTCATGATGTTGCGCTCGGGGCTGTTCAGCTCGCCGAGCGACCCGTAGAGCGTGGTGGTCTTGCCGCTGCCGGTGGGGCCCGCGCAGATGACCATGCCGTAGGGCGAGCGGAGCTGGGCGGCGTAGCGGGCGGCCATGTCGTCGGGCATGCCGAGCTGGCGCAGCTCGTACAGCGGCCTGCTCTTGTCCAGCAGCCGCATGACGACCTTCTCGCCGCCGACGACCGCGGTCGTCGCGACCCGGATGTCGACCGGCCTGCCCTCGACCTCGGTGCTGATCTGCCCGTCCTGCGGCCTGCGCCGCTCGACGATGTTCAGCCCGGCGAGGATCTTGATGCGGCTCACCGCGGCCGGGCCGATCGACCCGGGCAGGTCGAGCACGTCGTGCAGGGCGCCGTCGATGCGGTAGCGGACGCGGACCCGGTCGGCGGAGGGCTCGATGTGGATGTCGGAGGCGCGGTCGCGCAGCGCCTGGGTGATCACCATGGACACGACCTGCACGACGGGGGCGTCGTCGCTGGCGGCTGTCTCGGCCTTGGCGGCGGCCTTGCGCAGCGCGTCGCGGGCCTCGAAATCGCGGACGCGGTCGTCGATGCCGGTGAGCGCGCGGTAGGCGTTGCCGATGGCGAGCCGGATGTCGCCGGGCGCGGCTTCCAGCGCCTTGACGGGCCTGCCCAGCAGCGCGCGCAGCTCGGTCACCGCGGCGGGGTCGGCCACGGCGACGACGACGGTGTCGCCGTCGAGCGCGACCGGGATCGCGTCGAGCCTGCGCGCGTCGGCCTCGGCCAGCAGCGCGGTCGCCTCGGCGGCGGGGGTGGCGGTGCGCAGATCGATGCGGGCCGCGCGGGCCGGGGCGGCGGCGCTCTCGTCCCAGCGGTTCCTCAGTCTCATGGTCACACGCTCGCTCGGACTCGGGGACGCTCTTCGACGTCGCGGGGGTGCAGGCTGCGGGCGACGGCGTCGGCGTGGGTGACCGTCCCGGAGTGGACGAGCGCCGACAGCGACTGCTCGAGGGTGAGCATCCCCTCGCGCTGCCCGGTGACCAGCGTGTTGCGGAGCTGGTGGGTCTTGCCTTCCTTGATGAGGTTGCGCACGGCGGTGGTCGCGACCAGCACCTCGTAGGCGGCGACGAGTCCGCCGCCGACGCGCGGAACGAGCCGCTGGTGCACGATCCCGGTCAGCGCGGCGGCGAGCTGCACGCGCACCTGCGCCTGCTGCTCGGCCGGGAACACATCGATGACGCGGGCCAGCGACTGCGCGGTGTCGTTGGTGTGCAGCGTGGCGAACACGAGGTGCCCGGTCTCGGCGATGGTGAGCGCGAAGCGGATGGACTCCAGGTCGCGCATCTCCCCCACCAGCAGCACGTCGGGGTCCTCGCGGAGCGCGGCGCGCAGCGCGGAGGGGAACGACTCGGTGTCGGAGCCGACCTCGCGCTGGTCCACTGTGGAGAGCCGGTGCTCGTGGACGTACTCGATCGGGTCCTCGATGGTGATGATGTGGCAGGCGCGCTCGGCGTTGATGCGGTCGATGACCGCGGCGAGCGTGGTGGACTTGCCGGAGCCGGTCGGCCCGGTCACCAGGACCAGGCCGTGGTGGCGGCGGGTGAAGCCGACCAGCGCGGGCGGCAGGCCGAGCTGCTCGACGGTGGGGATGCGCCGCGGCACCATGCGCAGCGCGATGGTGGTGAGCCCGCGCTGGGCGAACGCGTTGCCGCGGACGCGGGCGTTGTCGCGCCAGGAGAAGGCGAAGTCGTACTCGTGCGCGCCTTGCCAGGCGGTGAGCTGGTCGGGGGTGAGCAGTTCGGTCAGCAGGGCGGTGGTGTCGTCGCCGGTCAGCGGCGCCTCGCCGTGGACGGGGTGCAGGTCGCCGTGCACGCGGATCTTCGGCGGGACACCGGCGGCGAGCAGCAGGTCGGTGCCCCCGCGCGCCACAGCGCGTCGAGCAGGGCGTCGGCCCGGGTGCCGGGCTCGGGTCGGTGCATGGCGATTCCTTCCGGCGGTGGGGAGGCCGCCCCCGCGACGGCCTCCCCGGGTCAGCGGGTCCCGATCAGCACTTCGGGCCGGCGTTGACGGCGCCACCGGCGCCGAGGGTCACGCCGGACGCGGGCGCGGTCGCGCTGTGGATCAGGCCCTCGGCCTTCAGCTCGGCGAACGTCGTCGCGTAGGCGTTCTTCTTGGCGTAGTAGGCCTCCTGGGCGACCTCGAGGGTCTTGACGTCGGCGCGGCAGGCGGCTTGCTCGCCCTTGTCGTTGATGCCGCTGACGGCGAAGACGACGACACCGGCGAGGACGCCGAGGATGACGATGACCATCAGCAGCTCGATGAGGGTGAAGCCCTCGTCGCGGCGCAGGGTGCGGATGCGGTCCAACATGGCGGGTTTGTCCTTACGTGTGAGGGGGTCGGGCGGGCTGGGTGTCGGGGCTAGCCGGGCGGATCGCGGCCGCACAGGTCGGGTGGGACGAGCCGGGCACTGGCGAAGCGGCGCACGGCGTCGCGGTACGGGTGGTCGACGAGCAGGTGGCCGCGGTTGGCCGCGGCGGCGACCGCCCAGTCGAACGGCAGGCGCAGGACGACGTCGGTCCGCGCGGCGGCGGCGAGGTCGTCGGGCGAGTAGGACGCCCGCGCGTCGCAGCGGTTGGCGACGACGCTGCGCTGGTCCGGGCGGAAGCCCAGCAGGTCAAGCACGTCGAGCACCCGCCGCAGCGGCCGCGCGGACCGCGCCTCGGCGGCGGCGACCACGACGTGCGCGGACGAGTAGTCGAGGGCGGTGAGCACGGTGGCGCTGAGCGGCTGGGCCGTGTCGACGACGACGTGCCGGTACTGGCCGGACAGCAGCGCGACCAGCTCGCCGACGGCTTCCGGCGACCGCCGCGGGCCCGGTGCGACGGCGGCGAGCAGGCCGTCGAGGCCGGGGGCCAGGGCGAGCGGGCCCGCGGGTCCGGCGCCCCGGTCCCCGCGGACGCCGAACGCGCAGGCCACGCCGTCGCCGTCCGCGTCGAGGTCGACCAGGCAGACCTCGCCGGGCTGGGCTTCGGCGAGGACGACGGCGAGCGTCGCCGCCACCGTCGTCTTGCCGCAGCCGCCGGTCGCGCCCAGCACGGTGACCACCTGGGCGGTGGGTCCGGGTCGGTGCGCGGCCATCGGTTGCTCCCCGTGATCGGGCTGGGCTGACCTCACCGAGAGTGCGCGCCCAGCGGTCACGTCCTGTAGCGGGCATGTGGCCGGCGTCGGCCGCCTGATGGGCGACACGTGTCGTCCGTTCGTCCGACAGACCGGAGATCGCGAGTCCGGTTTGCCCGGTTGGGGACCTAGGGCATCGTCCGTCCCGGATTTCCGCCCGGCTGTAACCCGGAGATGGTCGTCACCGAAAGTAAGTTGAACGGTGAAGCACCCCGGGAGGCGACGATGGCGATCCGCCTGGTTGTGGTCGACGGTCACCCGCTCATCCGCTGCGGGCTCGTCGCGCTGGGCGCGGCCAGCCCCGACATCGAGGTCGTGGGCGAGGCGGACACCGCCGCCGCCGCGCCCGCCGCCGTCGCGGGCGCCGCCCCCGACGTGGTGACCATCGACGTCAGCCTCCCCGACGGCGACGGCCTCGCCCTCGCCCGCGCCCTCCGCGACGCCCACCCCGAGCTGGGCATCGTCGTGCTGACCTCGCTCGGCGAGGACGACGTCCTGTTCCGCGCGATCGACACCGGCGCGTCGGCGTTCGTCAGCAAGTCCGCGCCCGCCGCCGAGGTCCTGGGCGCGATCCGCCACGCCGCCGTCGCCGCGGGGTCCTTCACCGCGACCGGCCTGCTCGGCGCCCTGACCCGGCGCCAGGACCGCGCCGACCGCTTCCCGCTGTCGCCGCGAGAGACCGAGGTGCTGAGCCTGCTGCGCGACGGCCTGTCCGTGCGCGCCATCGCGGGCTGCATCTTCGTCAGCCACTCCACGGCCAAGACCTACGTCGCCCGGCTGTACGAGAAGCTCGGCGCCGCCAACCGCGCCGAGGCGCTGATGATCGCCCTCCGGCACCGCCTGATCAGCGTCGAGGACCCCGCCGTCGCGGTCTGACGGTGATCACAACCGGTGATCAGCGCGCTCGCTGATCCCGACCTCCCACACCACCTGCGCGAATATCGTCGCGGCAACGGTGGCGAATCCGCAGTTCACGAACCCTTGACCGCGCATTGGTTCAACCATACGATCCCGGACACCGAGTAACGACGGAATCCGAACTTATTGGTGGATCGATGGCGGACCAGCTCAGGGTCGACCGGCGCGGCACCCGGCAGTCGCTGCGCGAGCGGAACCTCGCGCTCGTGCTGCAAGCCGTGGCGGCCGGTGACGGCGCGGTCAGCCGGGCCGACATCCGGCGCGCCACCGGCCTGCCCTCGGCGACGGTGTCCGAGATCGTCACCGAACTGCTCGACCGCCGGGTCGTGCAGGAGGTCGGCCAGGTGCGGGCGGGCGTCGGCAAGCCCGCGACGCTGCTGGCGCTCGACCGCGACCACCACCTGTTCGTCGGCGTGCACGTCGGCCGCGACCGGGTCGTGGCCAGCAGGCTCACCCTCGGCGGGCGGGTGCAGGAGTCCCTGCGCATGCCGTACCGGCCCGGCGACAACCCGGTGCCGATCGCCGCGGACGCGGTGCGGGCGCTGCGCGCGTCGGCCGACGGGTCGGTCAGCGCCGTCGGGCTGGCCACGCCCGGCATCGTCACCCGCGAGGGCGTGCTCACCCAGGCGTTCAACTACGGCTGGTCGATGGTGCCCTTCGGCGAGCAGCTCTCCCGCGCCTGCGACGGGCTGCCCGCGCACGTCATCAACGACAGCAACGCCGTCGCCCTCTCCGAGGTCGTGCTGTCCGACCGGTCCCGGCTGAGCCTCGTGCTGCTGTGGCTGGGCACCGGCATCGGCGCGGGGATAGTGCTCGACGGCAGGCTCTACGAGGGCCCCGGCCACCAGGCGGGCGAGATCGGGCACATCGACACCGGGCACGACCTGCCCTGCGTGTGCGGCCGGTCCGGCTGCCTGGAAGCGGTCGCCGGCCTGCCCGCGGTGGTCGGCGACAGCGACGTCGCCGCGCACCTCGCGGGCGACACCGACCCGGGGCTGGACGCCCGGGTCCGCCGGGCGGGGCGCGAGCTGGCCCGCCTGGTGTCCTCGCTGGCGGCGATGCTCGACGTCGCCGACTTCAGCCTCGGCGGACCGGTCGTCACCCACCCGCTGGGCCCGGCGCTGCTGTCCGCCATCAACACCGAACTGGCCGCCCGACCCGTGCCCGGGTTCTCCACGGTGCGCGTGGACTTCTCGGAGTTCGGCGACCAGGACGTCGTCATCGGGGCGCGGCGCACGCCATGTGCCAGGAGCTGGGCGTGATGGTCACGCTGCCCGACGCGGCCCCCCACCAGACCCCTGAGCCCCCGTCCGGGCGGCTCGACGAGGAGGAAGACATGGCCCCATCCGGAAGCAGCCGCGCGGCGGCGGTCGCCGTGGCGGCGACGCTGGCCGCCGCGGGCTGCGCAGGCGGATCGGACAAGCTGGTCATCGAGGTGTGGACCCACGAGTTCGCGCCGCTGCAGAAGTCCCTGCAGGAGAAGTGGATCCCCGAGTTCGAGGCGGCCAACCCCGGCGTCGAGGTCCAGCTCACCTCGATCCCGTTCGCGGGCGTGGTCTCCTACGACTCCAAGCTCCTGTCCGCCCTGTCGTCCGGGAAAGGCCCGGACGTCTGGGACATGGGCGACTGGAACTACGACACCTTCCACAAGAACGGCTTCCTCGAGCCCATCGACCCCGCCGCCTTCGGGTACGCGTCCCACCAGGAGTTCATCGACGCCTACCAGCCCGGCGCGACCAAGGCCATCGAGCGCGACGGCAAGCTGATCGGCCTGTTCTCCGAGTTCAACACCCTGAACCTGTTCTACAACACCGACGTCTTCGCGTCGGCGGGCATCCCGCCGCTGCCCGAGGACAAGCCCGTGTCGTGGGACCGCATCGGCGAGATCAGCGAGAAGCTGCGCGTCCAGGACGGCGACCGGGTCGACCGGATCGGCTTCCAGTTCGGCTTCTTCGCGAACTTCCGGTCGCCGCAGTGGTACGCCCAGAACTTCTACACCCTCATGCGCCAGTACGGGCAGGACGACCTGTTCGTCGACGGCAAGCCCGCCGCCACGACCCAGCCGGTGGTCGACGCCTTCCGGGTGATCCACGACTACACCTACAAGTACCGCGCGTACGACCCGACCTTCCTCAACAACTGGTTCGCCGACGTGCCGCAGGGCCGGGCGGGCATGGTCCAGGCGGGCACCTGGTACCCGGCGTCGGCGAAGGAGTCCAAGAAGGACTTCAAGTTCGCGGTCGCCCCGAACCCGGTGGTGGACCCGGACGACCCGGAGACCTACCACAACATCTCGTGGCTGTGGGGCTGGTCGGTCAACGCCAAGAGCCCGACGCCGGAGAAGGCCGCCGCGCAGAAGTTCCTGGCGTTCGTCCTGGGCAAGAAGGGCGAGACCGCGCAGGCGGCGCACTGGTTCGAGACCGCGGGCTTCCTCCAGCCCAGCAAGGCGTTCCTGGAGTCCGACGCGTACAAGTCCGCCCTCGCCGAGTCGCCGTGGCTGCGGCTGTGGATCGACGCCTTCGAGAACTACCGCATCGCCCCGGTCCAGCACAGCTACGACGAGGCGGGCGCGGCCCTGGTCCGGGCGATCGACCGGGTCATCTACGACAAGGCCAGCCCGGAGGACGCCGCCGCGTCCCTGCAGCAGGAACTCAGCCGCCTCTCCGCCTGATCCACCGTCCCCCGCCGAGCGGCCGGGCCCACCACCCCCGGTCCGCTCGGCGGGGCCCCACCGGGCCACCCCCGAAGTCGTCGCGCCCGCCCGCGGCGGTGCTCACCCACTCCCCGAGGCACGCCCATGCTCAAGAACCGCGACTTCCGGGTCGCCATGGTCTTCATCTCGCCCGCGATCCTGTTCTTCCTCCTGTTCTGGGCCGCGCCGATGGCCCTCGCCGTGTACTACTCGCTCACCGACTGGCAGGTCGGGCAGGACGAGACCTGGGCCGGTCTCGCGAACTACACCCGGCTGCTGTCCGACCCCGAGTTCCACACCGCGGTCCTGTCGTCGCTGACCATCGTCGGGATCGTCATGGCGGCCAGCCTGGCGATCGCCCTGGGGGTGGCGCTCGTGCTGGTCGACCCGCGCATCAGGGCGGGGCGGCTGTGGCGGGTGGCGGTGATCGTCCCGGTCGTCACCGACTGGGTCGCGACCGGGCTCGTCTTCCAGCTGTTCTTCTTGCCCAACCAGGGCGTGCTCGCCTCGCTCGGCATCGACGCGCTCACCAACGTCGGCTGGACCACGGACGCGTCGCTCGCGCCCTGGGCCATCGCGATCTTCGTCATCTGGAAGCAGACCGGGCTGTACGCGATCTTCTTCCTCGCGGGCCTCAAGGGCATCCCCGCCGACGTGATGGAGGCCGCGCGGGTCGACGGCGCCAACCCGTGGCAGGCGTTCTGGCGCATCCGCTGGCCGATGATGCGCCCGATCACGGTCTTCGTCGTCGTCCTCGCGTTCGTCACCACGCTCGGCCTGTTCGAGCCGGTGTACCTGCTGACCGGCGGCGGCCCGGCGGGCGCGACCCGCACGCTCCCGCTGTTCCTGTTCGAGAACTTCTTCACCTTCGGCAACAGCGGCTACGCCTCCGCGGCGGGGATCTACTTCCTGGTCCTGAGCCTGCTGTTCACCTTCGTCGCCTCCCGCATCCTGAAGGACAGCCACGAGTCATGACCGCGATCGCCACGCGCCCGGCGCGCACCGCCGCCGCCCCGCCGAAGCGCCGCAGCACCGGGCGGACCGGGAGCAGGCTCGGGCTGGCCGCCAAGTACGCCGTCGTCCTCGCGTTCACCGCGTTCAGCCTGATCCCGCTGCTGTGGATGGTGTCCGCCGCCTTCAAGGCGCCCGAGGACGTCCTCGAGGTGCCCGTCCGCTGGATCCCGCGCGAGTGGCACCCCGAGAACTTCGTCAAGGCGCTGCTCGAACCGCGCTTCACCGGGCACACGTTCCTGGAGTTCCTCATCAACAGCACGGTCGTGGCGAGCGTGACCGCGATCGCCAGCGTCGTGCTGTCCATCATGGTCGGCTACGGGTTCGCCAAGTTCCGGTTCCGCGGTCGGGAAGCGTTCATGTGGACGCTGCTCGGCTCGACGCTGCTGCCGTTCTCCTCCGTCGTCATCCCGCTGTACCTGATCATCGACCGGATGGCGCTGACCGACACCCTCGCCGGGCTGATCATCCCGTTCGTCATCACCGGGCAGGCAATCTTCATCGCCCGCCAGTTCATCCGGGCCATCCCGACCGCCTACATCGAGGCCGCGCGGCTCGACGGCGCGAGCGAGTGGGTCGTGTTCCGGCACATCATCGTGCCGCTGGCAGGCCCGCGGTCACCACGGTCGCGGTGATGAGCTTCCTGTTCTCCTGGAACCAGTTCCTCTGGCCGCTGGTGATCACCTCCGCGCAGGAGGGCTTCACCGCGCCGCTGGGCCTGTCGATGCTCGGCATGGGCTCGACCTTCAACACCGACTACAGCGTGTGGATGGCCGCGGCCACGCTCGCCGTCATCCCGCCGCTGGTGTTCTTCCTGATCTTCGAGCGGCCCTACCTGCGCGGTCTCGAGGCGATGGCGGGCATCAAGTGATCGCGGGGACCAGAGCGCTGTTCTACTTCGAGCACACGCTGCACGACGCGGGTCCCGAGCTGCTCGCGCACGCCGCCGCGCTCGGCTTCACCGCGATCATCACCGAGCCCGTCCGGCTGCCGCCGTGGCTGGTCCCGGCGGCCCGGGACGCGGGGCTGGCCGTGCTGGTCGGGGTGGCGTGCCACTCCGACCACGCCGACCCGGTGCTGCCGAGGCGCCCGGACCTGTGGCCGGTCGAGGCCGACGGGCGCAGGCGCGCGCGCCAGGAGTGGTACATCGGCTTGATCCCCACCGACCCCGACCACAACGCGGGCGTCGTGCGCCGCTGCGCGCGGCTCGTCGCCGAGGGCGGGGTGGACGGCGTCATCGCCGACTTCCTCCGCTGGCCGATGCACTGGGAGCTGGAGCTGCGCGGCCCCGGCCACGCCGAGTCGTCGTTCGACCCGATCACCCTGGCCCGCTTCGCCGACTGGACCGGGGTCACCGTGCCCACCGACCCGGCCGCCGCGGCCCGCGCCATCCACGGCGCGCACCGCGAGTCGTGGCGCGCGTTCCGCCGCGCGGTCGTCACCGCGACGATGGCGCGCATCGCCGACGCCGTGCGCGCCGCCCGGTCGGACGCGCTGGTCGGCGCGTTCATCGTGCCGGGCACCCACGACCAGCGGATGACGTGGCTCGGCCAGGACGTCGCCGCGCTCTCCGAGCACTGCGACGTCCTGCTGCCGATGGCTTACCACGCGATCCTGCACCGCCCGCCCGCGTGGATCGCCGAGGTCACCGCCGACATCGCGGGCCGCGCCCGCTGCCCGGTCCTGCCGGTGGTGCAGTGCACCGCCGATCCCGCCGTCAGCGACGGCGCGGACTGGGGACCCGAGTTCGGCGCCGACGAGTTCGCCGCCGCCCTCGCGCACGCGACGACCCCGGAGGGCGGCGTCGCCGTCTTCTGCGGGGAAGGGCTCACCCCGGACCGGGCCCGCGCCGTGCGCACCGCCTTCGCCCGCCCCGCCGGGCGACCGACCCGGGAGGAGGAAGCAGCCCGCCGGTCCCCCTCGCTCACGAAGGACTCCGCATGAACCCCACCCCCGCCGCGCCGCCACCTGCGCGGTCGCCGCCGCGCTCGCCGCCGGGCTGGTCGTCGCCCTCCCGGCCGCCGCGCACGCCGCCACCCCCGACACCGTCGTCCCCCGCGTCGTGTCCTGGACCCCGTCGACCTCGACCTACGGCCTGACCGCGACCAGCCGCATCGTCGTCGACGCCGCCACCGCGGGCGACCACACCGCGGGCCCGACCTCCCCGCTCGCCCCCGCCCGCACGCTCAGCCAGGTCGCGGCCAAGCTGCGCACGGACCTCCAGGCCGTCACCGGGCGCTCCCTTACCGTCGTCACCGGCGGCGCCCCCGCCGCGGGCGACATCGCCCTGACCCTGTCCAACAGCGACCCCGGCCTCGGCGTCGCCGGGTACCGGGCGGTGGTCGGCGACCACGTCGCCATCACCGCGCCCACCACGACGGGCGTGTTCAACGCGACCCGCACGGTGCTCCAGATGCTGCGGACCGACCCCGGCAACGACACCCTCGACCGCGGCACCGTCCGCGACCTGCCGTCCCTGGCGTACCGGGCGGTGTCGGTCGACGTCGGCAGGCGGTACTGGCCGGTCGCCGACCTGCAGCGGCTCATCCGGCAGATGTCGTGGCACAAGCTGAACGTCCTGCAGCTCCACTTCAACGAGAGCGAGGCGTTCCGCCTGCACAGCCCGGACTACGCGGGCATCGCGCCGACCGACCCGGCAGCGCGGTACAGCCAGCAGGACATCGCCGCGATCGAGGCGGTGGCCGCCGAGCACCACGTCACCGTCGTGCCCGAGATCGACATGCCCGCGCACGCCACCGCGATCGCGCTGGGCGGCGGGACGAACCGGTCGCTGGCCCGCGGTGCGGCACCGAGTACGAGTGGGTCATCGACTACATCGACCCGGCGACCCGGGCGTGGGCGCACGACCTGCTGCGCGAGTTCCTGCCCTGGTTCAGCGGACCGTACTTCCACGTCGGCAACGACGAGGTCCCGCACACCCTCGCGTCGTGCGCGTACGTGCAGGACGCCATCGACAGCGACCCCGCGATCGCGAACTTCGAGGACCTGCAGGAGCGGTTCCTCGCCGAGCAGAACGCCATCGTGAAGGCGGCGGGCAAGCGGACGATGGCGTGGGCGAACGCGTCGAACATCCTGCCGGAGCAGGACGTCATCATGGTGAACTTCGGCTCGGACGCCACGCCGCGAACCTGCGGGGCCTCGGCTACGACGTCGTCAACACCGCGTACAACACCGGCAGCTACACGCGGTTCTTCCTCATCCCGGCCGCGTTCGGCGACAGCAGGCACGTGCCGAAGGGCACGATCTACGCGTGGACCCCGGCGACGCCGGGCGGGCGCAACCTCGGCCAGCAGGTCGCGGTCTGGGCCGACCAGATCTACTTCGGCGACACGAAGTACTTCACCGACGAGCTGGACCCGCGCCGCGCGGAGCTGGCCGAGCGCACCTGGAACTCCAGCGCCACCACGGCGACGTACGCGCAGTTCACCGCGAAGGTCGCGCAGGTGGGCGCCGCTCCGGGGGTGTCGACCACTCCCCGGCCCGGACCACGACGGGCCAGCCGGACCACTACTACGACTTCAACGCGTCGTACACGCCGACCTCGGCGACGCACTTCCCGGCCGGGTACGCGTACCCGACCGCCCGCGACGGCGTCGGCGGCCTGCACGCGAGCGCGTACACCGCCCAGGCGCCCGCGTTCCCGTCGACCGGCTACCGGGGCAGCGGCGCGCGGTTCACCGCGGGCACGCACGACAAGCTGAACGTCGCGGGCTCGGACGTCGCTCCACCGTGGACGGTCGCGACGTGGGTGCGCCGGGAGGTCGCGGGCACCGACACGCAGCTCATGCGCGGGTGGAACAGCGCGATCAAGGTCGAGCAGAACCGGACGACGAACAAGGTGGGCATCACCACCTACGGCGTCGGCGACTACGCGTTCGACTACACGCTGCCGTTGAACCAGTGGACGCACCTGGCGCTGGTGGCGACGCCCACCGGGACCACGCTGTACGCCGACGGCCAGGCCGTCCAGACGATCCCGCAGTCCATCGCCCTGCCCCGCGGCGCGATCGGCGGCGACCGCGCCTTCGGCGGTTCCCTGGACGAACTGCGGATCTACGACGAGGCCCTGTCCGCCGCCCAGGTCTCCGCGCTGCACGCGGCGTACTCCGACGTCGCCCTGGGCCAGCCGGTGACCGCGTCGAGCGTCGAAACCGCGGCGTTCCCGGCGTCGGCTGCGGTCGACGGGATCGCGTCGACCCGCTGGTCCAGCGTGCGGAGCGACCCGCAGTGGCTGCGCATCGACCTGGGCGCAACCCGCTCGGTCCAGCGCGTGCGGCTGACGTGGGAGGCGGCGTACGCCAGGGACTACCAGGTCCAGGTGTCCGCGGACGGCACCACGTACACCACGATCCGCACGGTGGTCGGCGGTGACGGCGGGGTCGACGACCTGACGGGCCTGTCGGGCAGCGGCCGCTACCTCCGGATCCTGGGCACCGCGCGCGGGACGACGTACGGGTACTCGCTGTGGTCGGCGGAGGTGACCGCCGCGTAGCGCGTCGGCCGGTGGTGCTTCCGCGCCACCGGCCGTCAGCCCGCTTCCCGCCCCCGCCGCGAGGCCGCGTAAGCCCGCTCCCTGATGGCGGTGACGAGCCTCGGCACGGGTCGGAGGTCGGGGTGGTGGTGGCGCATCGGGTCGAACCAGTCGACCTCTTCCGCGCTGGGCTGCATCGCCAGGAGCGCCGCGGGTTTCGGGGCGCCGAACCACCCGGACACCGCGATGAGCACCCGGAACCCCCGCCGGGCGTGCTCCCGCAACGCCACGTGCGAACTCTCGACGTCCCCCTCCACGCGCGCCGAGATCCAGACGAGCCGACCGCGCAGCCGGTACGGGAGGATCGCGTCGTACCGGCCCCGCCCCCACCCCTTCCTGGGCCACGGAACCCTGAACGGTCCGACGGTGCTGAGCAACAGGTCGACAGGCGGCTCCGCAGGCACCCGCACGGCCAGCCCCAGGACGTCCGGCCACGCACCCGGCGTACCAGCGCCCTTCGACATCCGCACCAGCACGTCTGCCGCGTCGGGAAACACCCCTTCCAGCGGCGATCCCGGGCAGGTCGACCACCGCCCGATGAGGTTCACCCCCACCGGATGCATCGCCCGAGCCCCCGAACCCGTGCCAACCACCCGAACACGGTCAATTCAGCACCACGATCGCGGCGTTGAGCGCCGTCGCGTACCCCACCCAGACCGCATACGGCACGAGCAACCAAGCGGCCACCCGGTGCTTGCGCGCGAACATCCCGATCAACACCACGATCACCCCCAACAACACCACGATGTCCACCAGCGCCACCCCATACAGCCCCAAGCCGAAGAACAACGGCGTCCACAAGGCGTTGAGCACCAACTGCGCCCCGAACACCCCCAACTCCCTACTCGCCCCCCGCACACCGAACCGCCGCCACACCAACCACCCCGACACCGCGATCAGCACGTACAGCACCGTCCACACCGGCCCGAACAACCACGACGGCGGCGCCCAACCAGGCAACCGAAGCCCCAAATACTCATCCTGCGCCGACACCGCCGCCAGCGACCCCACCACAGCCACCACCGCAACAGCCACGAGAAACCCCACCAGCCCCACAACGGGCCGAAACCGCGACGGCGCGAGATCAGTCATGCCCCCACCCTCGCACCCCCAACCCCACCCCGCTTGACGACGAGGGGGAGCAAGCAGGATCGCTCCAGCCCGCACGCGGTGAGGAAGGGCGCGGACTAACGCCCGCTCTCCGGCGCGGAGGCCCGCCTAGGCCCGGCGGCCAGCCGAGCCACCAGTTCCGCGGCCTGATAGAGGCTCCCCCAACACTCCTCACGGACCCGAGCGGTCGCGGCGTTGGGCTGCGGCGTCGCGGCGGAGGCGAGCGGTGTGGGTGGCGATGTCGCCGAGGCGGTCGGCCAAGTGGCTGTGTTCCTGCGCGGTGAGGTGGCGGCGGGTGTCGACCAGGGGCTTGACCAGGGCCGTCGGGTCGTCGTCGCCCAAGGCGGCCCCCAAGCGGTTGGCGGCTGGGCCGAGGTCGGGCAGGGCGCTGATCTGGCCCGCGAGTTGGCGCAGGAGGGACGAGTTGGCGCGGGCCCAGTCGGCCACGGCGCGATCGCCCGCCCGGCGGTCGCGTTGGGCGTTGACGCGGGCCTCGCCCGTTGTCTCGCCGGTGGAGGACGGCTGGAGGCGCAGGTAGCGGCGTTCGGCGGCCTGCCTGCTCGCGACGCCGAGGGCCGGGGCCAGGGCGGTCCAGCTCGTGGCGTTGGCGCGGGCGGCGGTGATGAGTTCGGGTTCCCACGCGGCGAGGTGCTCGCGGAGGACGCGGAGGGTGGCGAGGGCGTCGAGCAGGCTCTGTTCGTCGGCGGTGCCCTCGCGGGCGTTCGCCAGGACGGCGCTCACGGAGCGCAGGGCGGCTTGCACGTCGTCCATATTTGTCACCCTTCCGACGACATCCCACTTGTCATCGATGCGATGACATGTTACAACGGTAGTGCGTGTTGACACCAGACCGAGTGCCGGAGGAGGAGGCTTCCGATGTTGATGCGCACCGACCCGTTCCGCGACTTCGACCGGCTCGCGCAGCAGTTCTTCGGGTCCGCGTCGGGGACCTGGTCCAAGCCCGCCGCGATGCCGATGGACGCGTACCGCGTGGGCGACGAGTTCGTGGTCAGCTTCGACCTGCCGGGCGTGGACCCGAACGCCATCGAGCTGGACGTCGAGCGGAACGTGCTGACGGTCAAGGCCGAGCGCCGACCGCTGCCCGCCGGTGACGACGTGCAGATGCAGATCGCCGAACGACCGCTGGGCGTGTTCTCCCGCCAGCTCTTCCTCGGCGACACCCTCGACACCGACCACATCCGCGCCGACTACGACGCGGGTGTGCTGACGCTGCGGATCCCGGTCGCCGAGAAGGCGAAGCCGCGCCGCATCGAGGTCAATCGCGGCGAGCGCAAGGAGATCCAGGCCTGACCCCCGCCCCGGGGCCCGCCCCCGGGGCATCCCGAGAGGACGTCCCCACCCCGTGCCCGCGCTGATCGACTTCCCGCTCGCGCTCCAGCACCCGGCCATCGACGCCCTGCGCGGCTACCTCGCCGACGTCGCCGCCGCGGTCGGGATCGGACTGGAGTCGTGCACCGTCGACCACGACACGCCCGTGTCGGCGTACCTCGCCCTGGACACGCGGCTCCCCCGCCACCCGGACCGCGACCTCGCGCTGCTCTGGCACGAGGAGCGCGGCTGGGCGGCGGCCATCGAGACGCACTCCGGCGAGGACCTGATCATCCTCGACCACCTCGGCGGCCCGACCGTCCTGCCGCCCCCGCACCGCGTCGCGCGGTTCCTCGACGACCTGCGCACCCGCGGCCCCGCCGGGGTCGAGCCCCCGGCGATCCGCACCGCGGGCACGCACGACGACCTCGCGCGCCTGCTAGGGCAGTGGCACCTGCCAGGTCAGCCGGGTGCCGCCTGACGGACCCGGTCCGAGCGACAGCGACCCCCGCACGCCCGCGCGCGGCGGTCCAAGTTGGACAGCCCGCTGCGGGCGACGTGCTCGGGCAGACCGACGCCGTCGTCCACGACGTCGACCACCAACTGCTGCCCCGCGTCCACGGTCACCACGATCCGCGACGGCGAGGCGTGCCGGACGGCGTTGCTGACCGCCTCGCGCACCACGGCCTCGGCGTGGTCGCCGATCGACGGCGGCACGAGCGTGTCGACCGGCCCGGACATGCGGACCGCCGGGGTGGTGCCGCTGGCCGCCGCGATCTCGGTGACGGCGTCCATGAGGCGCCTGCGCAGGCCGCGCGGCCGGTCGTCGCCCGCGGTGTGCAGGTCGAAGATGGTCGTGCGGATCTCCCGGACGGTCTCGTCGAGCTGCTCGACGACCCGCGAGATGCGCTCCCGCAGGTCGGGGCTGCCGATCCGGTTGAGCGTGCCCTGCAGGGTCATGCCGGAGGCGTAGAGCCGCTGGATGACGTGGTCGTGCAGGTCGTGGGCGATGCGGTCGCGGTCGGCGAGCACGTCGAGCAGGCGGCGGTCGCGCTGCGCCTCGGCCGCGCGCAGCGCCAGGCCCGCCTGGTCGGCGAACGACACCAGCACCGGGACGAGGTCGGGCGAGAACTGCGGCGACCCCTTCTCCCGCGCGGCCAGCAGCAGGCCGCTGACCCCGTCGGCGCCGCGCAGCGGCACGGCCAGCGCGGGCCCGTACCAGCCCGCGTCCTCGCCGAGGACGTCGCCGAGCATCGCGCGCATGTCGGGCACCACCTCCGCCACGCCCTCGGCGAGCACGTCCCGCACGACCCCGGTGTCGGGGTGGATGGGCAGCCCGACCAGCGCGCGCCCGCGTTCGCCGGTGCCGGTGCGCACCCGCAGCCCGGCCTCGTCGGCGAGGACGATGAGCACGCAGTCGGCGTCGGACAGCTCCAGGGCGCGCCTGCCGACCAGCTCCAGCGCCTCGTCACCAGAAGCTCCGGCCAGCAGCTCGGCGCGGATCTCCGACGAGGCCTCCAGCCAGCGTTGGCGCCACCGGCTCTGCTCGAACAGGCGCGCGTTCTCGATCGCCACACCCGCCGCGGCGGCCAACGCCTGCAGCACGACCTCGTCGTCCGGGGTGAACTCGCCACCGCCGCGCTTCTCGGTGAGGTAGAGGTTGCCGAACACCTCGTCGCGGACCCGGACCGGGGCGCCCATGAAGGACGTCATCGGCGGGTGGTTGGCCGGGAAACCCACCGAGGCCGGGTGCGCGCCGAGGTCGGGGACGCGGATCACCTGGGGGTGTTTGATCAGCAGCCCGAGCAGGCCCCGCCCCTCCGGGAGGTGGCCCATGCGGGCGCGTTCCTCCTCGGTGATGCCGACGTAGACGAACTCCTGCAGCCCCTCCTGGGTACCGAGTACGCCCAGCGCGCCATAGCGGGCGTCGACCAAGTCAACCGCGGCCTGGACGATCCGCTGCAGGGTCGAGTCCAACTCCAGGCCCGCGCCGACCGCCATGACCGCGTCGAGCAGGCCGTGCATGCGGTCGCGCGTCTGGACCAGTTCGCTGAGCCGCTCCTGCACCTCGGTCAGCAGCTCGTCGAGCCGGAGCGCGCCGATGCCGCCGGGTCTGCCGCTCCCCGCTCGCTCGGGCATCCGCGCTCCTGGTTCCTCCGTGGCCTGGCTGGACCAATTCTCCACCCGCGGCGGGCGGCGGCCACCCGTCACGGCGAGCGCACGATCGCCACCGGGCAGGTCGCGTGGTGCAGGACGCCCTGGCTGACCGACCCGAGCAGCATCCCGCGGAACCCGCCCGCGCCGCGCGACCCCACCACGAGCAGCGCGGCGTCCGCGGCGGCGTCGACCAGCGCGCGGGCCGCGTGACCGCGCACCACCGAGCGGCGCACCGGGACGTCCGGGTACCTCTCCGCCCACCCCGCGACCGACTCCGCGAGCGCGCGGGCCGCCTCGTCCTCCTGCGAGCCCGCGGTGACCGCGACGACGCCCGCGCCGAGCCGCTGCGCCTCGCCGAATGCGAACGCGATCGCCTCCACCGAGTGCGCCGAGCCGTCCACCCCCACGACGACGTCGCCACTCCGCTCACCGCGGACGACCACGACCGGGCACCGCGCGTGCGCGGCCACCTGGACGGCGGTCGAGCCCAGCAGCAGGCCGCCGAACCCGCCCAGCCCCCGCGAGCCGAGCACGACCAGGCACGCGTCCTGCCGCAGCAACGCGGGCACCGGCGCGCTCTCCGGCATGTCACCGGTGACGTCGACGTCGGCCACCGCCTTCGCCCGGTGCACCGCGTCGGCGAGAGGCGCGCGCGTCGGCGCGCAGCCCGCCGCCGGGGTCGGCGTGGGTGGCGGGGCCGAGCGGGACGTGCAGCATCGGCCAGATGAAGGCGTGCACCACCCGCAGCCCGGTGCCCCGCGCGGCGGCCTCCCGGGCGGCCCACCCCACGGCGGCCAGGCTCGACTCGGACCCGTCCACCCCGACCACGACCGGTGCCCTGGACATGCTTCCTCCTCGACGACCTCCCCAGCGTCGTCCCGCGGGCGGCGGCCACCAGCCGCCGATGACCCCTTCCGGGTGAGCCGTGGGACGACGGCGGCCGGGACGTCGGTCGCGGCAGCCACCCCGCCCGTACCCTGGCCGTCGAGCGAGGAGGGCGCCGCGATGACACGGATCTTCCTGGTGGACGACCACGAGATCGTCCGACGGGGCATCGCCGACCTGTTCGAAGACGTCCCGGATTTCGAAGTCGTCGGCCAAGCAGGCTCCGTCGCCGAAGCCCTGGCCCGCGTCCCCACCAGCCGCCCCGACGTCGCCGTCCTCGACGTCCGCCTCCCCGACGGCAGCGGCGTAGAACTCTGCCGAGAACTACGCTCCACCCTCCCCGACCTGCGCTGCCTCATGCTGACCTCGTTCGCCGACGACGAAGCCCTGCTCAACGCGATCATGGCCGGCGCATCGGGCTACGTCCTCAAACAGGTCCTCGGCACCGACCTGGTCACCGCCGTCCGCACCGTCGCCGCAGGCGCCTCCCTCCTCGACTCCCGCACCACCACCGCCCTCCTCGACCGCATCCGCCGCGACCGCGCCGACCCCGACCCGGTCACGATGCTGACCGACCAGGAACACAAGGTCTTCACCCTCATCGGCGAAGGCCTCACCAACCGCCAAATCGGCGAACGCCTGTTCCTGGCCGAGAAAACCGTGAAGAACTACGTCTCCAAGGTCCTGAGCAAACTCCAGATCGAACGCCGCACCCAAGCCGCCATCCTCGCCAGCCGCCTCCGCCGAACCACCCCGCCGGCCGAGTAGCGCTGTAACAACGCCTGCCATCCGAAGACCCATGGAGCAGGATCGACTCCGCTGCTCAGAGCACAGCGGCGGCGACGGTCGGCAAGATCTCCGCCAGGTCGAACAGCCGCACCCGAGCGGCGTGCTGCGCAAGGAAGTCACGCAGCGGGAGATCGAGGTCGCGGTACCGCTCCTCGTAGGCGCGACGGAGGTGCTGGGACGCCCTGGACAGCAGGTTCCCCATCGGGCTCGTGCTGGTCCGGAGGAAACGCAGCGGCTCGGCACCCGCGACCCACAACTCCGGCCGGAGGTGGTGGGGCGCGTGGATCGCCAACCCGACCAGGTCCGCGACCAACCCGCGCTTGCGCATGACATCGCCGCCGGTCCACACGGACACCTTGAACTCCGCGACCCGCTGATTGGTCCGCAGGTCGAACCGCCTGCTCGGGTCATTGCCCGGCCCGAGCGACGGACGGGTGTCGACGATCTCCCCTTCGTCAAGGATGTGCGGGAGCGCCAACGCGATGACCGCGGCGTGGATGACGTCGCTGACCCGCCCCACGTCACGGCGCACGGTCATGGCGGCCTTCAGCAGGTCTCTCGTCATCCCGACCGCCGTCGCGACCTCCCCGCCGCCGCTCGATCACAACCGACCAGACGGTTCTCGAGGTCGGCCAGCCCACCGGTCAGCGGCGAACCGCGCAGGAAGGTGACGACCACGCGGAAGGCCTCGACGGCGTCCTCGATCGGGACCGCCTCCGGCGGTGGCAGGGCTGGGGGCCGACCGCCGGTCTTGGGTTTCGTCGGAACGTCGCCTGCCCGGCTGGTCGGCAACCCCAGCCGAGCGAACACCGACTGCGCCGTTAAGGAGTTGAAACGGTCGCGTGGAAGTCCGAGCACAGCCTCCAACGCCTGCTTGACCGGGAAGCGAACCCCGTGGACCTCGACCCAATGCGTCTGCACCGACTCCGGTGTGCAGCCGTCGAGCCGGCCGCGCACAGTCGCGACGTCCACCTCGTACGGTTCGCCGCCGATGGTCACGAGCACCGCGGCAGCTTCATCCACGCCTGCGGATTGGGTCTAGGGGCTTAGTGCCCGGCACGCAGGTAGATGCCGACGGCCGTCAAGCATCGGTCGCGGTCGATATAGTGGGGGTATGGCGATCGAACTCCAGCAGGTCCAGGTGTTGCCCACCGCCGAGGCGGCGACGTATGCGGAGTGGTTCGCCTGTCTGGCGGAGCCGGTGCGGGTGCGGATCCTGCATGCCGTGGCGACCACTCCGAAGGGCATCACGGTGGGGGCGTTGACACAGATCGTCGGGACGAGTCAGTCGACGACGTCGCATCACGTGCGGAAGTTGGCTGATGTCGGGTTCGTGCGGCTTCGGAAGGAGGGGACGGCGACGATCGTGACGGTCAACGAGGCGTGTTGCGTGGGGTTGCCGCACGCGGCCGATGCGGTGATGGGGTTGCTCGCGCCGCGGCCCTGTTGCCCGGACGACCTGCCGGGTGACGTGACCGTGCGGGGGTTGGAGGGGAGGACTGGGGGCGGTCCGGCAGATCTACGCGGAGGGCATCGCGACGGGGTTGGCGACGTTCGAGACGGCTGTGCCGAGCCGGGCCAGCTTGGACGCGAAGTGGCTGCCGGGGCACCGGTGGGTCGCGGAGATCGGGGGTGAGGTCGTCGGGTGGACCGCGGCGACGCCGGTGTCGACGCGGGAGTGCTACGCCGGCGTGGCAGAGACGTCGGTGTACGTGGCTGAGTCGCACCGCGGGCGGGGGTGGGGACGGCGCTGTTGCACAAGCAGGTCACCGCGGCTGACGCCGATGGGCTGTGGACGCTGCAGACGGCCATCTTCACCGAGAACCGGGGCAGCGTCGCGCTGCACCATTCGGCCGGTTACCGGACGGTAGGCATCCGGGAGCGCATCGCGCAGCGGGACGGCGTGTGGCACGACACCGTTCTGCTCGAGCGGCGGTCGGCGGTGAACTAGCTCCACACCGGACTGACGCATCGCCGCAGGTGATCACCCATATCTTTCGGTGTACTCGAAAGTCACCCGAAAGGTGGAAGCAGGTCGTTACCAAACAGCGATCACGTATGCGATAACCTTCGCGCCCGACGGCCGTTGTCGCCCATATGGCCCATGTCCGAGCAAAGGTTGAGAACGTGGTCACTCCCTCGCGTGTTGGAGCTGTCGCCGTGGTGGTCGGCGCGCTGTGCATGCTCCCGACGGTCGCCCTGGCCCAAGGGGCCGTCGAAGACCCCCGCGCCACCCAGCACACCGGCAACGTCGCCTTCGAGCCCGGTGAGCGCGACGACTGCCCGACCCTGTGGCCCGGCAGCCACGGCGTGAACCTGACCGACTCGGACCCGTCGGAGCAGTACATCGACGTCCTGACCATCCCGAGCGGCATCGAGGTCGTCGGCGTGATCGTCAAGGGCGGCGACAAGTACAACAAGTACGACGCGGCCGACCTGGGCGCCCTGCCCTGGCTCGACCTGTACTCGCCCCTGAACAAGGGCGGCAACATCCCGGCCGTCAGCCACTGGTTCGCCTGCGCCGTCGAGGACGACACGACCACGACGACGACCACCACCACCATCGGCGAGACCACCACGACGACGACCTCCCCGGGCCAGACCACGACCACGTCGCCCGGCGAGACCACGACCGACACCACCTCCCCGGCCGTCACCACGACGACCGACGCCACCGCCCCCGGCTCCGGCGACGACGACGACCTGGCCGAGACGGGCGCCAACCCCGGCTGGCTGCTGATCACCGGCCTGCTGCTGCTGCTCGCGGGCGGCCTGGCCCTCTTCAGCCCCCGCATCCGCGCCGCCATCGCCCGCCGCTAGTCACAACCGCGCGTCCTCCGGCGCACGCACCAGCAGAAGCTGGGGCGTGCGCCGGAGTCGTTTTCGAAGAAGAAAGTTAGGGACGGGCCGGCTGGCTAGTGCCCGCGAAGTCCGCCAGTCAGCCAAGGCCGCAGAAGGCAGCCCAGGGGCGAAGCTGATCGTCACCGGCGCTCGGTCGCCAGTTGCGCATCCAGCCCCTGGCGCCGCGCCCACCCGCCGGGCGTCAGCTCAGCCTGCCGCGGACGGCCACCGTCGCCTCGATGCTCGCCGCCAGGAAGCGGCCCACGGTCTCGCGCTCCTCATCCGACATCCCGGCCCAAGCTGACGCCAGCTCCCGACCCAACGGGGCGAAGAACGCCATGCCGAGTTCCATCGCGCGCGGGTGCATGCGGAGTTCGATCTTGCGCCGGTCCGTGGCGCTGCGGTCCCGGCTGACGTGGCCGGAGCGTTCCAGGCGGTCCAGCAGGGACGTCGTGGCGGAGTAGCTCAGGTTGAGGGCGTGGGCCAGGGCCGTGGGGGTCATGGGGGTGCCCGCCTTGGCGGCGTCCATGATCACGGCCAGGGCGTTGAGGTCGGTGCGGTGGAGGCCGTGGAGGTCGCCGAAGTGTTCGGCGAAGCGGTCGGATTCGACCGTCAGCCTGCGGAGCAGGGTGATCAGGGTGTCGTCGTCGTAGGGGTTGGCCAACGGGGGTCCCGCCTCCTGGAGTTGCCGCGTGCCGACAGCCACCATATCCTTCGGTCGCCGAAATTTCCTGCTGACGAAGAACCTGGTGGTGCAGTGCCCATGGTCCCCCACGCGCGCCCGGCTCGGCGGTTGCGGTGGCTGTTGCCCGCGCTCGTCGCGATCGCCTGGCTGGTCCTCGGCTCCGTGTCGGGGCCGTACGCGGGCAAGTTGGCCGAGGTGGCGGAGAACGACGGCAGCTCGTTCCTCCCCGCGACGGCCGAGTCCACCGAGGCGGGCGAGCTGCAGCGCCGCTTCGAGACCTCCCGGACGATCCCCGCGATCGTCGTCGCCGAGCGGACCGGGGGCATCACCGGGGGCGACCTCGACTTCCTCGCCAAGGCGACCGGCGCGGAGGTCCGCCCCTCCGACGACCGGGAGGCCGCGCAGGTGGTCGTCGGCCTGCCCGCCGACGCCGACCCGTCCGACGGGGTCACCGCGCTGCGGGACACCCTCGCCAGGCAAGCGCCCGACGGCCTGACCGTGCTGGTCACCGGGCCCGCCGCGCAGGCGGCCGACCTCGGGGAGGCGTTCGCCGGGATCGACGGGCTCCTGCTGCTGGTGGCGGGCGCGGTCGTCGCCGTGATCCTGGTGATCGTCTACCGCAGCCCCCTGCTGCCGCTGGTCGTCCTGCTCTCCGCGGTGTTCGCGCTCGGCCTGGCGAGCCTGGTCGTCTACCTCCTGGCCGACGCCGATGTGCTCGCGCTCAACGGGCAGAGCCAAGGCATCCTCTTCATCCTCGTTTTCGGCGCCGCCACCGATTACGCGCTGCTCCTCGTCTCCCGCTACCGCGAGGAACTGCGCGACACCGAGGACAAGCACGAAGCGCTCAAAACCGCCTGGAAAGCCACGATCGAGCCGATCGCGGCCTCCGCGGGCACCGTGGTCCTCGGCGTGCTGTGCCTGCTGTTCAGCGATCTCAACTCCAACAAGGGCCTCGGACCGGTCGCGGCCATCGGCATCGGCGCCGCGCTGCTGTCCGCGGTCACCTTCCTGCCCGCCGTCCTCGCCCTCGCCGGGCGCGCCGCGTTCTGGCCGTTCCGGCCCGCGTTCGGCTCGGCGCACCCCGAGGAGAGCGGCATCTGGGGCCGGGTGGCGCGCTGGGTGTCCCGCGCGCCGCGCGCCCTCTGGATCGGGACGACGGTCGTGCTGATCGCGTTCGCGGCGTTCCTGCCGCAGCTCAAGGCGTCCGGGACCGCGCAGGAGGACGTCTTCCTGACCCCGGTCGACTCGGTCGCGGGCCAGGAGGTCCTGTCCCGGCACTTCCCCGCCGGGTCCGGCACGCCCGCCGTCGTCATCGCCGACGCCGACGCCGCCGCCGAGGTGGCAGCCGCCGCGCGCGTCCCCGGGACGGCCGATGTCCGGGCGATCCCCCAACCGGTCGACGGGCTCGCCCGGATCGACGTCGTCCTCGCCGACCCCGCGGGCTCCGAGGCCGCCATCGAGACCGTCGAGCGGCTGCGCGCCGCGGTGCACGCCGTGCCGAACGCCGATGCGAAGGTGGGCGGCCCCACCGCGTCCTCCTCGACACCCGCGACACGTCCGAGGCAGACCGGGCGTTGATCATCCCCATCGTGCTCGCGGTGATCTTCGCGGTGCTGGCGCTGCTGCTGCGGTCGCTGCTCGCGCCGCTGCTGCTCATCGCCACCGTCGTGCTGAGCTTCGCCGCGACGATGGGCGTGTCGGCGCTGGTGTTCAACCACGTCCTGGGCTTCCCCGGCGCCGACCCGGTGGTGCCGCTGTTCGGGTTCGTGTTCCTCGTCGCGCTCGGGATCGACTACAACATCTTCCTGATGACGCGCGTGCGCGAGGAGGCGGCGGCGTCGGGCACGCGGGCGGGCACGCTGCGCGGGCTGACGCTGACCGGCGGGGTGATCACGTCGGCGGGCGTGGTGCTGGCGGCGACGTTCGCGGCGCTGGCGGTGCTGCCGATCCTGTTCATGGCGCAGATCGCGTTCATCGTGGCGTTCGGCGTCCTGCTCGACACCCTGGTCGTGCGGTCGCTGCTGGTCCCGGCGCTGGCCGTGGACATCGGCGACCGCGTGTGGTGGCCGTCGCGGCTCAGCCGAGGGCGATGACCAACCCCGGTCGACCACGCGGGCCGCGCGCGGGAACTCGCTGAGCCGCCCGCGCAGGCTCCGCAGGGCCGGGGCCAGCACGGACGGCGGGATGTCGCGGGCGGCGAGGATGTCGGCGCTCCACCGGACGTGGTCGGTGAACAGGTCGTCGTCGTCGACGTAGAGGGCGGTGGCGAGGAACTCGACGATCCGGGCCAGGTCCTCGGCGGTGCGCTGCCGCTGGAGCGCGGTGTAGTCGCGCACCAGCGGCAGGTCCCGGACCAGGTCGGCCAGCGCGTGCCGGACCAGCTCCCCGGACGTGCGGGTGACCATCGTGTACTCCTGGTCGGCCAGGTACGGCAGGTCGTCGACGGCCTGCCGGGCCGCGGCGAGGTCGGGGCGGGGCAGGCCGCGGCGAGCCGGTCGGCCGCGGCCCGCGCGTCGGCGGCCCAGGCGTCGGCGCCGAGCAGGCGGGCGTAGCGGCCGTCGGGGCCGAACCCGGCGCCGCCCGCCATGACGGGCACGCCGGTCGACTGGCACGCGGTGATGGTCGCGTGCGCGGTGGGCAGCCTCGTGACCAGCGACGACGACAGCGCGAGCGCGTCGGCGCCGCGCTGGTGCAGGTGCGCGACCAGGTGCGGGACGGGGACCTGGGCACCGAGGAAGTCGACGCCCCAGCCGCGCAGCCGCAGCACCTCGGACAGCAGCCGGGCGGGCAGGGCGTGCCACTCGCCGTCCACGCAGGCCACGGCGACGCTGCCGCGCACCACCTCGCGCACGCAGGCGGGGTGGTGGGCGAGCGCGGCGATGACCCGCTCGTTGATCGCGGTGGCGGCGTGCTCCTGGGCGACGGTCAGCCGGTTGGCCGCCCACTCGACGCCGACCTTCCGCTGCACCGGGGCGATCACGTCGAGCAGCACCGACTCGGGGTCGACACCCGCCTCGACCGCGCCGAGGACGGTGGCCGCGGCGGCGCGCTCGTCGCCCGCGACGGCGTTGCCCCACAGCCGGTCGCGCAGCCCGACGAGGTCGGCCACCACGGTCACGCGGCGCTCCCGGCCTGCGGCGCGCCGATGACGACGACCGCGATGTCGTCGTGGGCGCGCTGCCCGACCCACTGCGTGACCAGCATGAGGACGCGCTCGACGACGGCCTCGACGGGCGCGCCCGCGCACTCGGCCAGGGCGAGCCGCAGCCGCTCCTCGCCGAAGAAGTCGTCGCCGAACGGCCCGCCGCGGGCCTCGGTGACGCCGTCGGTGTAGAGCACGCAGCACTCGCCGGGCGCCAGGTCGGTGGCGAAGGTGGTGGACGGGGTGGTCGGGAGCACACCGACGAGGGTGCCCTCGGTGTCGGCCTCCTCGACGCTCCCGTCGGCGCGGACCAGCAGCGGCCGGGGTGGCCCGCGCTGGTGAGCCGCAGCCGGACGTTGTCGCCAGCGCGGGCGGCGGAGGCGAGCACGAGCGTGGCGAACCGGCTCGACCCGGAGTCCAGCAGCGTCTTGTTCAGCAGGTCGACCACGCGCTGGTGGTCGGCGGCGACCGAGGTCAGCGCGTGGACGGTGTTGCGGATCTTGCCGGTGAGGACGGCGGCGGCGAGGCCCTTGCCGCAGACGTCGCCGAGCACGACGAGCGACTCGCCGTGCGGGCCGCCGTGGAGGTGCAGGTCGTAGAAGTCGCCGCCGACCAGCTCGGTGTTCGCGGCGGCGCGGTAACCGCCCGCGTACTCGACGCCGCGCGCCGGGGCCAGCGGCGGCGGGAGCAGCCCGCGCATGAGGGTCGCGGTGATGTCGGCCTGCTCGGCGTACAGGCGGGCCGCGGACAGCGCGGCCCCGGCGCGCGCGGCGAACAGGCGGGCGAGGACCTCCTCGCCGTCGCTGAACGCGTGCCGGTCGTCGCGGCGCAGCAGCACGAGCGCGCCCGCGGGCAGCCCGTGCCCGGGCAGCGGGGTGATCACCACGGACCCGATCGGCCCGGTGATCCCGGTCAGCAGCCACTCCGGCACGGTGGCGGGGTCGATCCAGCGCGACGGGACGGGCGGGAAGCCCTGCAGCGCCTCGGCGAGCCCGATGACGGCGGCGGGATCGGCGGTGACCAGGCGGCGTTCGACGCGCCCGTCCGGCCCGCACGCCACTACGGGCAGCTTCCGGCCGACGGTGGGGGCGACCAGCACGGCGGCGTCCGCGAGGTGCTGGGTGGCCAGCTCGACGGTGACCCGCATGCACCGCTCGACGTTCAGGGACGACAGCAGGATGGTCGACGCCTCCGCCAGGAACGCGGTGCGCGCCCGCTCGGCGCCGAGGGCGGCCTCCGCGGCGCGCTGGGCGGTGTCGTCGGTCAGCCACCACGCGGTGCCGCCCGAGGCGAGTTCGGCTCCCCGCGCGGTGAACCAGCGCCCGTCGACCTCGCCCGCGCCGTCGGCGAACCAGGCGGGGACGGGTGAGCCGGGGTGGCTCCGGGGAACAGCGCCGAGGCGGGCGCGTTCAGCTCCACCAGGGCGGCGTGGCGATCCGCGAGGAGGACCGGGTCGGGCGCGGTCAGCCACACATCGGACGCGTGGCCCCCGACGACCTGCGGTTCCGAGATCTCTCGCATCAGCTCAAACGGTGGCGGCAGCCACTCCTTTCGTCAACGCCCCTTTCCCCGACCCTAACAGCGGAACCGGGGAACGGCCGAAATCCTCGACTTGGTCACCGCGAGTGCCGACGCGGCTGCGGGCGCGGTCCTGCTCGGCCGGGACCGGCCGACAGGGGTTTGACCGGCGTCGGGACAGGGCATGCAGGAAGTGGTTGTGCAGTCGGCTGAGTGGGGTGCGCGATGGACTTCCGGGGCCTGAGCAGGCGGGAGCGGCGTCAGCTCGACGCCATCGAGGAGCAGCTGGGCGTCGAGGCGCCCGACATCGTGTTCGCCTTCCGATCAGCGCCCGGTGCGCGGCTTCCGCGGACCGGCTGGTGTTCGTGGCGCTCGCGGCCTTGGTGGCGGTGTTCGCGCTGTTCGCCGACGCGCCGCTCGTGGTGCTCGTCGCGATGATCGGCGCCACCGCGGCGCTGATCGTCCCCAGCCCGGTCAAACCACCCGCGACGAGCGAGGGCGGCCCGGACACGGTGCCGCTGCACTGATCGATCAGCGGTCGAGGCGCGGGCCGAACCGCATGCGCAGCCCGCGCGCGGCGAAGCTGATCAGGGGTGAGCGCCCGCGCAGCCACGCGAGCGGGCCGTCCGGGTCGAACTCCCACGCGACGCGGACCGGGGCGACGGCGGCGGAGGCGCGCAGCCGGGCGCGGACCGCTCCCCGGCCACCGGCTGCCACGTCCGGCCGGGCAGGACCACCGGCACACCCCACCGCGGCGCCCGGAACCGGACGCGCGCGATGCCGAGCGCGGTGTGCGGGCCGTCGAAGTCGGCGAGGTCCTTCGGGATGGCCCACAGGTCGCGCCCGCCCGCGCGGGAGGCGGGGCTGTCCACCCAGATCGACGGGATCGTGACGCCGTGCCGCGTCGGCCGGGCAACCAGCAGTTCGTGGTACGCCATGACGCCGTCCGGCTGGTAGTCCACGAACGCGGTGCAGACCGGACCGCGCCGCCACCACACCGACACGACCGCGGCGCCGCGCAGGTCCCAGGGTTCCGGCGGGTACGTCACAGGGTCACCCGGAAGTCGCGCGGGTCGGGGTGCGCACGCGGCGCAGGTACTCCCAGACCAGGCCGGGCCAGTTCGTGGTGATGCGGCCGTCGTCCTGCCGGTACCAGTTGTCGCACGTCGCCCACACGCTGCGGGCCAGGCGGTCGCGCATCTCCGCGTCGAAGGCGTCGGCCACCTCCTCGCGGACCTCCACAGTGGACCCGGACGGCAGGCGGGCGATCACGGCGGCGATGTAGCGGCACTGGGCCTCGAGCATGGTGATGATCGAGTTGCCGCCGAGGTTGGTGTTGGGGCCGTACACGAGGAACAGGTTCGGGAAGCCGGGGACCGTGATGCCCAGGTGCGCCCGCGCGCCGCCCGCCCACGCGTCGGCCAGGTCGCGGTCGCCCGCGCGCACCGACAGGCTGGAGAGGAAGTCCGTGGCCGCGAAGCCGGTTCCGTAGATCAGCACGTCGGCCGGGTGGTCGGCGCCGTCGGCGGTGCGGATGCCGCCGGGGGTGATCTCGACGATCTTGTCGGTGACGACGGTGGTGTTCGGCTGGGCGAGCGCGCGGTACCAGTCGTTGGAGAACAGCAGGCGCTTGCAGCCCGCCCGGGTGGTGGGGCTCAGCTTGGCGCGCAGGCGCGGGTCGCGGACCCGGGCGCGCAGGTGGAGGAGGCGAGCGCCTCGACGGCGCCGACGTGCCGCGAGTCCAGGGCCGCGGACAGGAGTTCGCCGACCAGGCACGTCGCCAGCCGCTCGACGCGCCGGGCGCCCGCGCGGCGCAGCTCGCCGTCCGGCTTGGGCAGCACGTGCGGCGCGGTCCGCTGGAACACCGCCAGCGCGCCCGCCACCGGCTGCACGCGCGGCACGAACTGGGCCGCGCTCGCGCCGGTCCCGACGACGGCGACCCGCTTGCCGCGCAGGTCGACGTCGTGCCGCCAGCGCGCGCTGTGGAAGGCGGGCCCGGCGAACCGGTCCGCGCCGGGCAGGTCCGGCACGACGGGCTCGGAGAGCTGGCCGACGGCGGACACCAGCGCGTCGGCCACCAGCCGCGTGCCGCCCGCGTCGATGTGCCACCGGCCGCCGGTGAACTCGGCGCGGGTCACGGGGGCGTTCAACCGGACCCGGTCGCGGACGGGCTCGGCGACGCGGCGCAGGTAGGCCAGGATGTCGGGCTGCTCGGCGTAGCGGCGCGGCCAGGTGCGGTTCGGCGCGAAGGAGTACGAGTACAGCGGGGACGGGACGTCGCAGGCCGCGCCCGGGTAGGTGTTGTCGCGCCAGACCCCGCCGATGCCGTCCGCCCGCTCCAGCACGACGACGTCGTCGATGCCCGCGCGGCGCAGCGCCAGCGCCATCCCGATCCCGCCGAAGCCCGCCCCGACGACCGCCACCCTGGTGTGTTCCACGCCTCCCGACGCTACGAACCCGGGTGGACGGGGACCAGGACATCCGCGGCCGACTAGTTGATAATTCCGGCCATGACCTTCGCGGACCCCGTGGTGCGGCACTGGGACTTCCCACGCGGCACGGCGGGCGCGGCCGTCCTGGTGCGGTTCGCCGCCGAGCACGGCCTGCCCCGGGACGCGGCGCTCGCGGGCAGCGGGATCACCCCGGAGCTGCTCGCCGACCCCGACGCGTGCCTGGCGGCTGAGCAGGAGCTGCGGGTGGTGCGCAACCTGGTGGCGGTGCTGCCGGACGCGGGCCTCGCGGTCGGGCGGCGGTACCACGCGACGACGTTCGGCGTGCTCGGGTACACGGTGCTGAGCTGCCGGACCCTGCTGGACGCGGTGAACACGGTGCTGCGGCACCTGGACCTCACGTTCGTGCTGACCAGCCCGTCCGGGTCGATCAGCGACGGCCGCGCCCGGCTCGCGCTGGACCCGAGCGCGCTGCCGCCCGACATCGCCCGGTTCCTGGTGGACCGGGACCTCGCCGCCATCCACACCGTGCTCGGCGAGCTGGCGGGCGTGGGCCTGGTCGCGCTCAGCGTGGACCTGCCGTTCCCGGAGCCGCCGAACGCCGACGAGTACCGCGCGGTCTTCGGCGTGCGCCCGACGTTCGACGCCCCGAGCACGTCGGCGACCTACGACGCCGCCCTGCTCGACCGCGAACTCCCCTGGCCAGTCCCGAGACGATCGCCGCGGCCGAGGCGCAGCTGCGTGGCCTCGCTGCTCTGCGCCGCGCCCGCTCCGGCGTCACCGCGGCCGTCCGCGCGGAGTTCCAGCGCGGCGCCCACGACCTCGCCTCGGTCGCCCGCGCGCTCGCGACCAGCCCGCGCACCCTGCGCAGGCACCTGGCCGCCGCGGGCACCGGCTTCCAGGCGCTGCTCGACGAGCACCGCGCGGCCGAGGCGCGCAGGCTGCTGGCCGACCCGACGCGCACCGTCGCCCGCGTCGCGGCGGAACTCGGCTACACCGACCCGGCCTCGTTCACCCACGCGCACCGGCGGTGGTTCGGCACGCCCCGTCGCGCGGGCGCGGCAACCGGTAAAGCTGATCTTCGGCCCCGGGGTGGTGAATACTGGCGCGCATGCAGAGGGGGCGTTGGCTGGCGGTCGTGGCGGTGCTGGTGGTTACCGCGGGTGCGGGTCCGAGGCGCCCGCGCCGGAGTCGGTGGTGTTCGAGCGGGTCGACGTCCCGGCCGCGCCCGCCGTGCTCGGCCGCAGCGGTCCCGACCTGCTCGTCGGCGTGCACCGCGACGGGGACACCGTGCCCGGGCTGCTCCGCGTCACCCCGGACGGTCAGGTCGCCGAGGTCCCCTGACGCCCAGCACCCCGTACGGGCGGGTCGCGCGGTGGTGGTCCGTGGCGGGCGACGGCGAGCGCGTCGTGGCGGTCGGCGGGGAGCGCGGCGGCGCGCACGGCAACGTCCGCTGGAGCATGTGGACCGGCGCGTACGACGGGGTGATCGAGCGCAAGCAGGGGTTCAGCACCTTCGGCGGGTACGGCGCGGGCGACTTGACCGGCGGGGTCCTCGCCCCGTCCGGCCCGCTGGTCGTCGGCGCGTGGGAGAGCGACAACGCGGCGATGGACGTCGCGGTGTGGACGGTCGACGCGAAGCACGTGGCGACGCGGCACCCGTCGGCGGGGACCGCGCTGGAGAGCAGCCGGGAGGAGATCGGGTTCCCGATCTCGGCCGCGTCCTCCCCGACGGGGTCCTCATCGCGGGCTGGCACATCGCGGCGGGCAGGCAGGTCCCGGTCATCTGGCACTCCCCACCGGCACCGGCGGCTGGACCAAGACCGCCCTGCCCGACAGCGGCGCCACCGCCACCGCCGACTCCGTCCGCTGCGGCGACACCGGCTGCGCCGTCACCGGCCGCGTCGACGGCGTCGTGGCGCTGTGGCGGCAGGTCGACGGGACGTGGCAGCGGGTCGGCGGGATGCCCGCGGTCGCCATCGGCGAGAAGGACCGCGTCGTCGCCCCGACCGAGGTCCGCGGCGGCTGGGCCGTCGCGGCCGCCGACGCGGGCAGCACCCGGATCCTCCTGTGGCGCGACGGCGCGTGGACGGCCAAGGAAGGACCGGCCGAGCCGCCGGTCGACCTCGCCTCCCTCGGCGGCACCGTCTACCTCGTCGCGGGCACGACCCTCTGGCGCACGGCCGCCCTTTAGGGCAGTCCGCGACCGTCCACCTGAAACGGACGCGCCGGACTTCCCGACAAACCCTGTATGGCCAGTTGGCAGACCTGGGTCAAAGGACTCCTGGAGAAGACAGCCAAGCGGTGGCCGGTGTGGTTCGGCCTCACCGCCGTGGCGGGGGCGGCCGCGTTCCTGCTGCTGCCGGAGGTCCGCGCGCTCGACCTCCGGATCGGGTTCGGCCCGGAGGAGGGCCACGACGTCCTCACCGCGCTCGAAGAGAGTGGCAGGCGGGCTTACGCGTACTACTTCGTGGCGGACGTGGCGTTCCTGCTCGCGTACACGTGGTTCGGGGTCAACGCGACCTTCGCCGTGTTCGAGGGCAGCCGATGGGAGTGGCTGATCGCCGTGCCGCGGCCACCGGCGCCTTCGACCTCGTCGAGGACACCTTCGTGGTGCTCGCGCTGGCGGCGTACCCGTCGCCCGCCGAGGGACAGCTGGTCGTGGCGAGCGCGGCGGGCGCGCTGAAGTTCCTCGGGATCGTGCTCTCGGCGCTGCTGGTGCTCGTGGGCCTGCTCATCAAGGCGTCGGGGACGAACGGCAGGCGTGACAAGAACATCGAGCAGACGTACTTCGCGCTCCGGCTGGGCGCCGCGCTGTTCCTCGTGCTGCTCATCGTCGGCGTCGCCCACCAGGTGATCGTGACGCCCGGGCAGTCTTTCCTCGGGTCGGTCAGCGCCTACTACTACACGCCCGCGCAGGCGGTGTTCGTCGCGGGCCTGTGCGCGGTCGGCGCCTGTCTGGTGATCTACCGGGGCAACAACGACACCGAGAACGTCGTGCTGGACTTCACCGGCTTCATGGCCTTCGTCGTGGCCTTCGTGCCGACGCCCGCGCAGGGCGGGTGCCTGGACGCGAACGTCGTGACGCAGGAGCCGGTGGCCGCGTTGATCCGCAACAGCATCACCGCGCTGTTCATCGTGTGCGGTGTCGCCGTGGTGGTGGCGGCGTTCAGCAAGCAGGTCCGCGCGGGCGCGCCGCTGACCAAGTTCGCCAAGCGCGCGATCGGGGTCTCGGCGGCGGCCCTGCTCGTGGGGCTGGGCTGGTTCGCGGGCGCGCGGCCCAGCTTCGAGGGCTGCGGCCACGCGGTCGCCGCGGCCACGCTGTTCGTCGGCATCGTGGCCGTCGTGGTCCTCAACGCCGCGGGCTACGCCCGGATGGACCGCGCCGACAGCCGCATGAAGCACAACTGGTACCTCGGCGTCGCGCTCGTGATGGTCGCGTCGCTGATCACGCTCGTCGCCGCGAGCCAATTCGGCTACCAGCACTGGTTCTTCACCCTGGAAGCCGCGCTGATCCTGGAGTTCGCGGTGTTCTGGCTCCTCCAGAGCTACGAGCTGCGCGGTGACGTGCGCAGGCCGCCGCCTCAGCCCACCACCGCCGGGGACGACGCGTCGGCGGACACCAGCGACGGCGAGCCGGAGCCGTCGGCGGGCACCTTCCAGACCGCGGAGCCCGGGAGGGCGTAGGCGACGGTGGCGTCGTCGAGCCAGGCCGCCTGGTCGTCGACGCTGCGGGTCTCGGCCAGGGCGGTCTCGCGCAGGGTGCGCAGGTCGAGGACGTGCAGGCGCCACGGGTCGGTGGCACCGTCGCGGACGCGCTTCTTGAAGGCGATGCGGGTGCCGTCCGGCGACAGCGACGGGCACTCGACGTTGGCGCGCAGCGTGCGCGCGGTCCACGCGGCCATGTCGCCCTCGACCAGGTGGGTGCGGCCGCCGGTGTTGACGGTGGCGTAGAAGCGGTTGTCGTCGGCGGTGAAGGTGACGCCCCAGAAGTTGACGTCCGGGGCGTGGTGGCGCTCGCCGTCGAGGTAGAGCTGGATGGACTCCATGTTCTTGATCAGGTACCCGCTGCGGGTGTCGAGGATGCCCGTGCGGGTGGAGAAGGAGTTCGCGGTGTACGAGTCGCCGGAGACGAACACCGTCCACGAGACCATGCGCCCGGACGGCGACACCCTGGCCCGGTTCGGGGTGCCGCCGAACTCGACCGTCCGCACCGGGCGCAGGTCGCGGTCGAGGACGGTCGCGGTGGTCATCGGCGCGAGCCCCGGCTTGGCCGACAGGCAGACGGCCGTGCCCGCTGCGGCGTAGAACCGGGCGCACGACAGTCCGGTCGGCTGCCGGTCGCGGGTCACCGCGCCGTCGGGGTGGCGCAGGTAGAGCCCGGGCCGAGCGCCGCGCCCGGGGCGGGCGCGGCGACCGGCCGGTGGGCCGCGTTGATGGTGTAGCCGACCGCGACCGCGGCGAGCACCGCGCCCACTGCGGCCACCGACAGGATCCGGGCTTTCACCGCACCTCCTTGACGACCAGTGCGACCCCCGCCAGCACGACCGCGAGCGCGCAGCCCGCGACCACGAGCGCCGCCGACATCCCCCACAGCGTCCACACCGCGCCGAAGCCGACCGCGGCGAGGAGCCGCCCGGTGGCCTGGCCGGTCTGGAGCAGCGCGAGCCCCCGGCCCGCCGGTCCTCGGGCACGAGCACCCCGCCGAGCGCCATTAGGACGCCGTCGGTGGCCGCGTAGTACGACCCGTGCAGCACCAGGACGACCACCGTCAGCGCGACGCCGCCCAGCGGGGCCAGCAGCGCCGCGTACACCCCGAGCAGCGCCACGTGCCCGAACAGGTACAGCCGACCCCGGCCGACCCGGTCCGCGACCCGGCCGAGCGGGACCGCGAGCAGCAGGTAGACCAGCGCGCTGCCCAGCGGCAGCAGCGGGAAGTGCGCGACGTCGAGGTCCAGGCGCTCCTGCAGCACCAGGTACAGGAACCCGTCGGTCACGCTGACCAGGCCGAGCAGCGCCGCCGCGACGAGCACCCTGCGGAACGCGGGCCGGGCGAGCAGCCGCAGGGTCGAGCGCAGCGTCACCGCGGACCCGCCGGACGACGACGTCCGCCCCGGCACGAACGCCACCAGGACGAGCACGCCCAGCACGGCCCAGCAGAAGCTCACGACGAACACCGCGTCGTACGCCCCGGCCGTCAGCCACAGCACCGCGAACGCGGCCAGCGGGCCGAGCAGCGCGCCCGTGGTGTCCATGGCCCGGTGGACGCCGAACGCGCGCCCGAGGAACGGCTCCGCGGTGTTCAGCGAGATGAGCGCGTCCCTCGGGCCCGTGCGGATGCCCTTGCCGACGCGGTCGGCGGCCACCGCGGCGGACAGGGCCGGGGTGGAGCCGCCCGCGAGGAGCAGCCCCAGCTTGGCCGCCGCGGACAGGGCGTAGCCCGAGCCCGCGACGAGCTTGTGGCGGCGCCAGCGGTCGGCCGCGTGGCCGCCCGCCAGCCGCACCAGGGCCGTGGCGCCGTTGTAGAGGCCGTCCAGCAGGCCGAACTGGAACGGGCTCAGGCCCAGGCCCAGCACCAGGTAGAGCGGCAGCACCGCGGCCACCATCTCCGACGACAGGTCGGTGACGAGGCTGACCGCGCCGAGCGCGATCACGGGTCCCGCGACCCGGCGCCCGCCCGAGGGGGCGCCGGGTCGCAGGTGTCCTGCCGTGCCCTGCTCGCGGCGAGGTACATCAGCGGCAGGTGTAGGTGGGGCTGGTGTCGTGGACGGTGCCGTCGGCGGCGACGAACGACGCCTTGAACGTGGTGTCGGTGAAGTCGAGCTTCACGACGCCGAACTTGTCGTAGATCCGCTTGAGGCTGTTGGCCTGCACGGTCTCACCCTGCCCGTACAGGGTCTTGCCGCCGGTGCCGCCGAGGATCTCGACGATGCCGTTCGGGTCGGCGGCGCCGTTCGGGTCCTGCGGGGCGAACCGCTCGTAGTGGTGGTCGTGGCCGCTGAGCACCAGTTCCGCGCGGGCCTGGTGGAGGAGCTGCCACACCGGCCTGCTGACCGGGTCGTTGCCGTGGTCGCCGGAGCTGAACAGCGGGTGGTGGAAGTAGGCGGCGACGCACTGCTTGGTGTTCGCGGCGAGGTCGTTGCGCAGCCAGTCGAGCTGCTCCTGCTCGTCGAACCGGTTGGAGTTCAGGGCGATGAAGTGCCAGTTGCCGTGGTTGTAGCTGTACCACATCTTGCCCTGCGGGGTCGCCCGCGAGCCGAAGTACTCGCGGTAGGCCCGCTCGTCCTGGTTCTCCCAGTCGTCGTACGCCTCGTGGTTGCCGGGCACCGGGTTCGTGCGGTCCTTGAACCGGCCCCAGGACTTGTCGTAGTAGTTGCGGAAGTCCTCGATGTGCGCGTCGTCGTACTGGTTGTCGCCCATCGTGATGAAGAACGCCGGGTTGATCGCCTCCGCGCGGGCGGCGGTCTTGAAGTGCTGGCAGGTCGACTGGCTGGCGGTGCACTGGTCGGCGATGTCGCCCGCGCCGACCACGGTGAACGCGCCGGTGGGCGGCGGGGTGGTGCCGGTCGTGCCGTAGACCTCCAGCTCCCACAGCGAGTACCCGTACGGGGTGCGCGGACGGTGCCGTAGACCCTCAGGTAGCGGCCCTGCCCGGTGAGCCCGGTCCAGTCGTCGATCGCGCCGTTGCCGGTGGTCGTGGACGCGAGCTGCGTCCAGGTCGAGCCGTCCGCGGACATCTCGATCCGGTACGACTTGGCGTAGGCGACCTCCCAGTTCAGCTTGACCCGGCTGACCTTCGCGCCGGTGCCCAGGTCGATCCTGATCCACTGCGGGTCGATGCCCTCGGCGCTGGCCCAGCGGGTCGTGGTGGACCCGTCGACGGCCTTGTCCGCGGTGAACGACGAGGTCTCGATGGAGGACGCCGTGGCGGGCTTGCCGCCGGAGATCAGCCCGTCGACCGGCAGGGGCGTGTCGCCCTCGCGGACGCGGTCGCGGATCCACTTGCCCGCTTCCTTCAGCCGCGTCGTGCCGGCGTACGGGCCGTTCGGGCAGGTGCCGGTGGTGAAGACCGCGCCGCTGCGGTGGTCGTCGGAGAAGTTCCAGTTGACCCAGCTGATCTTCTTGGCGGCCATCAGGTCGAGGTACTTCTGCGACATCACGAAGTCGTTCGCGCCCTCGCCGGCGTAGTCCTGCGTGCCGAACTCGGAGACGAACACCGGGATGCGGTCGGCGGCGCGGGACAGCGTCGCCAGGTACTCGTCGCGGTGGGACGCCGCGTAGAAGTGGAACGTGTACATGATGTTCGACGCGCGGACCGGGTTGTTGACGACCTCGGTCTCGTTGCTGCCCGCGGACACGCCCAGCGACGACCAGGCGCGGGTGCCGACCAGGATCGGGGTCTCCGGGTCGACGGCGCGGATGACCGGGATCAGCTCCTCGGCGTACGCCTTGATGCGCGGCCAGGTCACCGCGTCACCGTTGGGCTCGTTGGCGATCTCGTACAGCAGGTTGGTCTTGCTGCCGTGCCGCCGGGCGATCTCGGTGAAGAACGTCTTGGCGCGGCTGAGGTTGTAGTACGGGTCGCCCGGGGTGAGCATGTGCCAGTCCACGATGGCGTACATGCCGCGCTCGGTGATCTCGTCGATGAGCGTGCTGACGCGGTTGGTGAACCCGGCGGGGTCGGACTCGTAACCGCCGTCCTGGATGTACATCGAGATGCGGACCACGTCGGCGCCCCAGTCGGTGGCGAGGGCGTCGAGCGCGGCGTCGCCGTAGCAGTTGGGGAACCACTGGATGCCGTGCGTGCTCATGCCCTTGAGCTGGATGGGCACGTTGCTCTGGTTGCACAGCTTGACGCCGCAGACCTTGAGCTGGCCGTTGGCCGCGATCGGGGTCGGGGCGGCCTCGGCGCTGAACACGGGTATCGCCAGGGCCATCAGGGGAGGAGGAGCAGGGCGGACCATCGTCGTCGGGACACGGCGTTCTCCTGGAATCGGTTGAGTGGCCGCACGAACGAATTGTTAGGCAACCTTCCTATAAGTTCGGAAGGCTTGTCAAGACCTCGACCACGCCCGCAGCCGCGCCTCGGCGGGCTGCGCGGGACCGAGCGCGTCGACACCCAGCAGGGCGGCGCCGACCACGGGCGGCGCGGTGACGACGCGGGTGCGGGCGCGCGGGGCGAGTTCGGCCAGCCGCGCGTGGATCGCCTCGAACAGCAGCGGATCGCGGCTGCGCAGCACCCCGCCGAGCACGACGTCGGCGGGGGAACCGGTGAGGTCGAGCCTGCGCAGGGCGGCGGCGGCGAAGGTCGCGACCTCCTCGCCCTGCTTGCGCACGATCGAGCAGGCGACGTCGTCCCCCTCGGCCGCGACCTGGAACACGACGGGCGCGAGCCCGCCGAGCCGGGCGCCGACGTCGTGGTCGAGGTGGATCGCCAGCGCCAGCTCGGTGGCCGTGGCGTGTCCGAAGTGGGCGGCCACGGCCCGCGACAGCGCGGTGGCGGGACCGCGGCCGTCCTCGGCGCGCACGGCGTGCCAGAGCGCGAGCCTGCCGATGTCGCCGCCCCCGCCCCAGTCGCCGGTGATCGGGCCGAGCGCGGGGAAGCGGACGGTCCGGCCGTCCGCCGCCCGGCCCACGCAGTTGATGCCCGCCCCGCACACCACGGCGACGGCGTCCGGGGCGTCGGTGCCCGCGCGCAGCAGCGCCAGGGTGTCGTTGTCCACGATGGACTTCGGCGCCCAGCCCGCCGCGGCGACCGCCTCGGTCAGCATCGCCAGCTCGACCGGCAGGTCGGCGCCCGCGAGGTAGACCGCGGCGATGTCGGCCTCGGGTGCGCCGTCGGTGGCGGTGGCCACCAGGCGGCCGAGCCGGGCCATCGCCTCGGCCACTCCCCGGCCGTCTGGTGGTTGGTCCCCGGCCCGCGCGCGTAGCCGAGCACGGTTCCCGCGGTGTCGCAGACCAGCACCTCCGTCTTGGAGTTGCCGCCGTCGACCGCGATCACCGTGCCCATGGCAGGTGCTCCGCGTTGGCGGCGATGAGCCGGTCGGCGAGCCCGCGCGCCCGGTCGGCCTGCCCGATGAGGGTGCGCGAGCAGAGCGCGGTAGACGCGCTCTGCCCCGCCTCCTCGCCGCGGCCAGGGCGAGTTCCTCGTACGCGGACACGTGCGCCACCAGGCCCGCGATGGCGGGGTCCAGCGGGGTCGTCGGCAGGGGGCGGCCCCGGCCGAGTCCACCGCGCAGGACACCTCGACCACCGCGTCATCGGCCAGGCACGCCAGCGTGCCCGCGTTGCGCACGTTCACCGCGTGCACAGCGCCCTGCTCCCCGCCGACCAGCGAGTCCAGCAGTCCGACCGCGGCCTCGGAGTAGAACGCTCCCCCGCGCTGGGACAGCAGTTCGGGCTTCCGGTCCAGCCGCGGGTCGCGGTACATCTCCAGCAGCTCCCGCTCGATTTCCGCGACGCGCGCCCCCGGGTGGGCGCGTCGCGCTGCTCGGCCACGACGGCGTCGTGGCAGTAGAAGTAGCGCAGGTAGTACGACGGCAGCGTTCCGGTCGCCTCCAGCACGTCCAGCGGCAGCCCGACCAGGTCGGCCAGCTCGTCGCCGCGCTTGGCGAGCAGCTCGGGCAGCCGGTCGACGCCGCCGACGGACGCCCCGCGCTCCCACGTCAGGTGGTTGAGCCCGACGTGGTCGAGCACGACGTCCGGGGCGGGGACGTCGAGCATCGCGGCGAGCTTGCGCTGCAAGCCGATGGCGACGTTGCACAGCCCGACCGCGCGGTGCCCGTCGTCGAGCAGCGCCCTGGTCACGATGCCGACCGGGTTGGTGAACACCACCGTCCACGCGTCCGGGTTGGCCCGCTCCCGGGCCCGCCGGGCGATGTCGAGCACCACCGGCACCGTCCGCAGCGCCTTGGCCAGGCCGCCCGCTCCCGTGGTCTCCTGGCCGACGCACCCGCAGTCGAGCGGGAAGGTCTCGTCGCTGATCCGGGCCGCCTGCCCGCCGACGCGGAGCTGGATGAGCACCACGTCCGCGCCGTCGAGGCCGCGGTCGAGGTCGTCGGTCCAGCTCAGCCTGCCCGGATGCCCGTACCGGGCGAGGATGCGGTGGGCGAACGCGCCGACCACGTCGAGCCGGTCGGTGGCCGGGTCGACCAGCACCAGCTCGTCGACGAACGAGCCCAGCCGGGCGAACCCGTCGACCAGCTCCGGCGTGTACGTGGACCCGCCGCCCACGACGGCGACCTTCATCCCTTCACCCCCGTCAGCGTCACGCCCTGGATGAAAGCCTTCTGGGCGAAGAAGAACATGATGATCACCGGGGCCATGACCAGCAGCGACGCCGCCATGACCAGGTTCCACTCCACGTGGTGGAGGTGCTTGAACTGCGACAGCGCGATGGACAGCGTCCAGCTGTCCTGGTTCTCGCTGGTGTAGAGCAGCGGCCCGTAGTAGTCGTTCCAGGCGTAGAAGAACTGGAAGATGGCGACCGCGGCGATCGCGGGCCGGGCCAGCGGGACGATGATCCGCAGCAGCACCTGCCACTCCGAGCAGCCATCGATGCGGGCGGCGTCGCGGTACTCGTCGGGGATGGTCAGCAGGAACTGGCGCAGCAGGAAGATGCCGAACGCGTCGCCGAACAGCATCGGGATGACCAGCGGCCACAGCGTGCCGGTGAGGCCCGCGTTGGCCCACATCAGGTAGAGCGGCACGGTGACGACCTGCGGCGGCAGCATCATCATGCAGATGACGACCACGAACACGGCCTTGCTGCCGCGCCACTTCAGCTTCGACAGCGCGTACGCGGCGGGGATGCTCGACACCAGCATGAACACCGTCGCCAGCAGCGCGTAGGTCATCGAGTTGATGAGGTAGTCCAGCATCGGCAGCTTCGTGAAGATGTCGACGAAGTTCTCCGGGTGCCAGCTCTTCGGCCACAGGTCGCTGGTCAACGCCTGCTCGCTGGTCATGAACGCGGTCAGCACCACGAACGCGAACGGCGCCAGGAAGATGACCGCCAGCGCGATCGGGATGCTGTACCGGGCCACCCACACCAGCCACGAGTCGCGCGACCGCCCGGCGGGCGCGGCCTCCCGGGACGGCGCGGGGCGCGTGATGGTGGCGGTCACCGCTCGCTCCCGACGAACTCGCGGAAGCGGCGCAGCAGGACCAGCGTCACGGCGAACGCGACCAGGAACAGCACCACCGCGAGCGCGTTGGCGTAACCCATGTCGTAGTAGCGGAAGCCGGACACGTACAGGTGCAGCGGGTAGGTCAGCGTCGACTCCTCCGGGTACCCGAACGTCGACGAGATGCCGCCGCCGGTGGTGGCCTGGCCGCTGGCGACGCTGGCGGCGACCGCGGCCTGGGTGAAGTACTGCAGGGTCTGGATCACGCCGGTGATGGCCGCGAACAGCAGCACCGGCGAGATCGACGGCAGCGTGACGTGCCGGAACCGCTGGAACGGTCCCGCGCCGTCGATCTCGGCGGCCTCGTACAGGTGCTTCGGCACCGCCAGCAGCGCGGCCAGGAAGATGACCATGAGGTCGCCGACCGCCCAGGTGCCGAGCAGCACCAGCGACGGCTTGGCCCACTCCGGCGAGTCGAACCACAGCGGGCCCTCGATGCCGAACCACGCCAGGAACTCGTTCACCGGGCCGGTCGCCGGGTTGAACAGGAAGACGAACGCGATGGTCGCGGCGACCGGCGGGGCGAGCGCGGGCAGGTAGAACACGGTCCGGAAGAACCCGCTGCCGCGCCGCACCCAGGTCAGCGCGAGCGCCGTGCCGAGCGCGGCGAGCATGCGGACCGGGACGAGCACCGCGACCAGCCACAGCGTGTTCAGCGCCGCCTTGACCGCGAGCGGGTCGTGCGCGAACAGGTGGACGTAGTTGCGCCAGCCCACCCACTCGGGCGCGGTCAGCAGGTCGAACCTGGTGAACGAGAAGTAGATCGCCGACAGCAGCGGGTAGAGGAAGAACGCGGTGATGCCGATGAGCGCGGGCGCCATGAAGCTCAGCACGGTGAGCCGGTGGCGCCAGCGGCCATCCACTGCGGAGGTCATCGGCCCAGCTCGAGCGCCTGGTCGACGCGCTTGTCCAGCTCGGCGAGCCCGGCCGAGGGGTCGCCAGCCGGTCCCGCGAGGTAGCTGTTGACGAACTCCTGGGTCAGCTCGATGTACTTCGGCCCGGCGGCGTTCGGCGGGGTGGTCGCGGTGCGCGGGTGGGCGAAGGCGTCGAGGAAGGTCTTGAACTGCGGGTCGGCCTCCAGGTCCGGGGAGGCGAGCGCGTCGCGGGTGGTCGGCACGTTCTTGATGGCGTTGGACAATGCGACGATGGCCTTGGTGTCGGTGGTGAGGTACCGGACCAGCGCCCAGGACGCCTCGGGGTTGTCCGAGTTCGCGGAGATCCCCATGATGTTGCCGGTCACGTAGCCCGCGCCGTGGCGGTCGAGCGCGGTGTCGGGCACCGGGACGGGCGCGGTGCCGAAGTCGATGTCGGGGGCTTGGTCGCGCAGGAAGGCGACGCGGTACTCGCCGTCGACGGACATGGCGATCTTGCCCTTGTGGAAGGCGTTGTCCGCGCTCCACTCGTCGCCGAGGCCCGCGGTGAACTTCTGCAGGTTCTCGTAGCCGTACCAGTCGACGAGGTCCTTGTGCCACTTGAGCATCGCGGCCCAGTCGGGGTCGGTGCCGACGGCGGACTTCTCCTGGTCGTTGAGCCACTGGAGGTCCCACGACGGGCCGACGTGCGACGGCGTGTGCTCGTAGAAGTTGAGCAGCGGGACGTAACCCGCGACCTCGATGGTGCCGTCGGGCTTGCGCTTGGTGAGCCGCTTGGCCATGTCGGCCAACTCGGTCATCGTCTTGGGCGGCGCGGAGAAGCCCGCGTCGGCGAGCAGCTTCTTGTTGTAGTACAAGCCGTACACGTCGGCGAGGAACGGCATCGCGCAGCGCTTGTCCCGGTAGGACGTGTAGGACCGCACGGTCTCCGGGTACTGCTCCAGGTCCACTTTGTCCCGCTCGATGTAGCCGGTCAGGTCGCGCCAGGCGTTGCTGGAGCAGAACTTCCCGACGATGTCGGTCGAGTAGGACAGGCCGACGTCGGGGCCCTTGCCGGTGGAGATGGCCTGGAGGACCTTGGCGTCGTCCTGGCCCGCGGTGATGCGGACGTCGATCTTCGGGTGGGCGCGCTCGAACTCGGCGATGGCGGCTTCGATGGCCTGCGCCTCGCGGGCGGTGAAGAAGTGCCAGAAGTCGACCGTGCCCGAGGCTTCCTGGCCCGCGGGGGCGACGTCCTTCGTCTCGGTGCTGCCCGGTGTGCACGCGCCGACCAGCAGCAGGGCGGCGGCGAGCAGGGCGGATCGGCGGGCCAATGGAGCCTCCGGTGGGGTGGTGGGGACTAGCCGCGGTCGAGCACGGCGGTGCGGACCGCGGTGAGGGTGGTGCCGAGGGCGCCGAGCAGGACGGGGTCCTCGGTGAGGGCGGTCGCCGCGACGGCGGTCTCCAGCACGGAGACCTCGCGCAGCGCGGCGGTGACCGCGTCGGGCAGCACGGCCCCGCCCGCCTGCCCGACCTCGCCCGCCAGCACGACGAGCGGCGGGTCGAGCACGGCGACGACGGCGGCCAGCCCGACCGCGATGCGCAGGGCGAGCGCGTCGACGAACCCGCGCTCGCCTGCGGCGACCGCGGCGGCGACCGCGCCGTGGCCGGTGTCGGCGGTGATGCCGTGCTGCGCGGCGAGTTCGCGGATGGCCTGCCCGCTGACCAGGTCGTGGAAGTCGTGGACGGTGCCCTCGGCGGGGACGCCGACGGGCATGTACCCGATCTCGCCCGCCCCGCCCCGGGCGCCGCGCAGCAGCGTGCCCCCGAGGTCGATGGCCAGGCCGAGGCCCTCCTCGCCGAGCCAGAGCAGGGCGAAGCTCTCCGCGTCGGCGGCGGTCCCGTGGGCGCGCTCGGCGACGGCGGCGAGGTTGACGTCGTTGTCGACCGACAGCCCGGTGCGCAGCCGGGCGCGGATCTCCCCGCCAGGCCCGGCCGGGACCAGCCCGGCACGTCGACGTACCGGATGACCTCGGCCTTCTCGTGGTACGAGCCGGGGACCGCGAGCTGGACGTGGTCGAGCCTGCGGGCGGCGACCCTGGCCTGCTTGCACGCCGACGCGACCGCGTCGGCGACCGCGTCGACCGGGTCGGTCGCGGCGAAGTCGACCGGCGTCTCGACCCGGGTGCGGATCTCGCCCTCCAGGTCGCAGATGGCCGTGGCGAGCGTGGAGTCCTGCGCCCGCAGCGACACCGCGGCGCCGTACGCGGCGTCGGGGTTGACGGCGTAGATGTCGGCGTTGGGGCCGCGGTGGCCGCTGGTGCGGCCGACGACCTTGACCAGCCCGGCGTCCTGCAGCCTGCGCGCGACGTCGGAGATGGTCGGCCGGGCCAGCCCGGTCAGCTCGCAGAGGTCGCCCCGGGTGAGCGGGCCGCGGTCGAGCAGGTGCCCGAGGGCCGCCGACTCGTTGATCTCCCGCAGCATCCGGGACGATCCTGCCTGCTGGGTCATGCTGCCCGGCTCCCTTTAATTAGGCAGTCTGTCTAATCATTAAGGGACGATAGAGCGGCCCCGGCGGGTGGGTCAAGGGGTTCGTCCAGACCAATCCGGACGGATCAGCCCGCGATCTCCGCAGGTCGCGGCAGCGGGAACAGGCCGGTGAAGCGGCGGGCCGCCGCCGGGTCGCCGACGACCGAGGACTCCGCGAGATCGGCGTCGCCCCAGAGGACGGCGTTCAGCTCGTCCGCGGAGGCGGTGATCGTGGCGTCGGGGTCGGCGGCCGGGCCGCGCCGGACCGCGAACGCGCCGTCGGCGACGGTCGCGGCGAACTCGTCGACCCCGATCCGCAGGCCGATGGTCGCGGTGAAGCCGCGCGCGGCGTCCGCGTCGAACAGGGTGCGCAGCGCGAGGACGAGGGAGTCGACGCTCATCGGGGCGTCGTGGCGCATCGCGGGCGAGCGGCCCGCCCACGCGCCCAGGGCGACCACGACGGGCTCCAGTTCGACGCCCCACTCGGTCAGCTCGTAGACCTTCGACGCCGCGGGCGGGGCGAGGGTGCGCCGCCGGACCACGCCGACCGACTCCAGCTCGCGCAGCCGCTGGGCGATGACGTTCGGGGCCGCGCCGGGCAGGCCGGTGCGCAGGTCGGTGAACCGCTTCGGGCCGAGCAGCAGCTCCCGCACGACCAGCAGCGCCCACCGGTCGCCGACGAGGTCGAGGGCGTGCGCGACGGCGCAGCCGTCCAGGTAGGAGCGTTTCCCGGCCATGGCGCCCAATCTACTTCGCCTCCCCGTTGCTCCGGCGACGTCTGTAGTAGTAATTTACAACTACTTGAGTGCAATCAACAACCATTTGGGAGGACGCGTTGCGCTCCGACACCACCACCGACCCGCCGCGCGCCGACCCCGCCGCTGGCGCGCCCTCGCCCTGCTCGGCACCGCGTTCTTCATGGTCATCCTCGACTCGACGATCGTGCTGACCGCGATCCCGGCGATGCGGGCCGACCTCGGCTTCTCCGTCCCGGGCGTGCAGTGGGTGCTGACCGCGTACGCGCTGGCGTTCGCGGGTCTGATGCTGTTCTTCGGCCGCATGGCCGACCTGCTGGGCAGGCGCCGCCTGTTCATGGCCGGGATCGCGCTGTTCGTGCTGTCCTCGGCGCTGTGCGGCGCGGCGTGGTCCGCGGGGTCCTGGTCGCCGCACGCGCGCTGCAGGGCGTGTCCGCCGCGGTGATGGCGCCGACCGCGCTGTCCATCGTGGTCGCGACGTTCACCGACGAGGCCGAGCGGAACAAGGCCCTCGGCGTCTGGGGCGGGCTCGGCGGCGTCGGCGCGACCGCCGGGCTGCTGCTCGGCGGCGTGGTCACCGCGGCCCTCGGCTGGGAGTGGATCTTCTACCTGAACGTCCCCATCGGACTCGCGCTGCTCGCCGCCTGCCCGGCGCTCGTGCGGGAGAGCCGCGCGCGGGACCTGCCGCGCCGGTTCGACGTCGTCGGCGCGATCACGATCACCGCGGCGCCGCTGCTCGTCGCGTACGCCGTGATCACCGCGCCCGGGGCCGACCCCTGGCGGACCGCGGGCCTGCTCGCGGCGGCGGCCGCGGTGCTCGCGCTGTTCGTCGTGGTCGAGTCGCGTTCGGACGCGCCGCTGGTGCCGCTGCGGCTGTTCCGCAACCGGGCGCTCGTCGGCGGGAACCTGCTGATGCTCGTCGTCGGCCTGGCCGTGGACGGGATGCTGTTCCCGCTGACGCTCTACGCCCAGCAGGTCCTCGGCTACTCGGCGATGCAGTTCGGCCTGATGAGCGCGGTCATGACCGGGATGTCGGTGGTGGGCGCGTTCGCGGGCCAGGCGCTGGTCACCAAGGTCGGCGTGCAGCCGGTTGCGATCGGCGGCATGGCGCTCGTCGGCGCGGGCTGCCTGCTGCTGGCGCCGGTGTCCCCGGACGGGTCGTTCGGCGCGGACCTGCTGTGGGGGCTGCTCGTGTTCGGTCCCGGCATGGGCGCCTGCTTCGTCGCCGCCCAGATCGCCGCGCTCACCGGTGTGCCCGAGGAGGAGTCCGGGCTGGCCGCGGGGCTCGTCGACACCCTGTTCAACGTCGGGAGCGCCCTAGGCATCGCCACCGTCACCGCGGTCGCGGTGTCGCTGCCCGTCCTGCACGACGGGCTCGCTGCCGCGTTCACCGCCGCTGCGGCGTTCGCCGCCGCGGGTCTGCTCATCGCCCTGTTCGCCCTCACCCGCCCGACCCGAGGAGTGCCCGCGTGAAAGCCACCGTGATCCGCTACCAGACCCGCGACGCCGAAGCGGCCGACACCAACCAGCGCATGGTCGAGGCGGTGTTCGCCGAACTCGCCGAGCGCCTGCCCGACGACGTCCGGTACGCCGTGTTCCGGTTCGCCGACGGCGTCACGTTCCTGCACGTCGTCGCCGAGTCCGACGGCCTGGCCGACCTCACCGCGTTCAAGGAGTTCCAGGCCGGGGTCGGCGACCGGATCGACGGCCGACCGGTCGCGGCCGAGGCCACCCTCATCGGTTCGTACCGCCTCGTGGCGGATTGAGGACAGCAGTCGTCCGCAACCGGTTCTACCGTTGTCCGCATGGGAACGGTCAACTGGAAGCACGAGATCCACGAGCAGCTCGACCTGCACTGGCGCGACCACCTGCGCCCGCGCCTGGACGGGCTCACCGACGACGAGTACTTCTGGGAGCCGGTCGACGGCTGCTGGAACGTGCGGCGGCGCGGCGAGAGCACCGCGCCGATCGCGGCCGGGTCGGGTGACTGGGTGATCGAGTTCGCCATCCCGGAACCCGACCCGGCGCCGGTCACCACCATCGCGTGGCGGCTCGGCCACATCATCGTCGGCGTCCTCGGCGCCCGGAACGCCAGCCACTTCGGCGGCCCGCCCGTCGAGTACCCGTCGTTCGAGTACGCGGGCACCGCCAAGGACGCCCTCGCCCAGCTCGACGAGGTCCACGCGGCCTGGCGGGCGGGCGTGCTGGGCCTGTCGGACGAGGACCTGGCCAAGCCGGTCGGCGAGGCGGAGGGCCCGTACGCCGAGTACCCGATGGCCACGCTCGTCCTGCACATCAACCGGGAGGTCATCCACCACGGCGCGGAGATCGCCCTGCTCCGCGACCTCCACCGGGCGCGCTGAACCGCGTGGGATTGAATGATCACGACATTCGGTCCCGTCCCCACGGAGGAACACCCATGACCACTCGCGACGTCGAGAAGTCCTACTCGACCGCGGAGGTCGTCGCGAAGCTGCGCAGGCTCGCCGACGCCCTGGAGTCCGAGACCCCCTTCCGCATCCAGATCGCGGGCGAGCGCGTCCGCGTCCCCGCCCGCGCGGTGTTCTCCATCGAGCACGAGCGCGGCGACTCGGAGGAGGAGATCGAGTTCCAGCTCAAGTGGACCCTGGGCGACGACGACGAGGACGACGACGACACCCCCGAGGTGTGATCCGCCGCGGCGCGCCCCGGTCCGCCGGGGCGCGCCGTTGTCGGTGCGGGGGTGCATGATGCGGCGGTGGCGTACGACGAGGTGTTGGCGGAGCGCGTCCGGGACCTGGTGATGGGTCCGGACGTCGCGGAGCAGCGCATGTTCGGCGGGCTCGCGTTCCTCATCCACGGCAACATGGCGGTCGCGGCGAGCGGCCAGGGCGGCCTCCTGGTCCGGGTCGACCCCGACGGGCCGGTCCCCGACGACGCCGAGCCGATGGTGATGCGCGGCCGCGTCATGCGCGGGTGGTTGCGGGTCGAGGGCGACGCGGTCCAGGGGGACGCGGAGTTGGCGGGGTGGGTGCGTCGCGGGGTCGACTTCGCCCGGACCCTGCCCCCGAAACCGGGCAAGTAGGGCGCCATTCCGAATAGCGCTATTCCGGTGGCCGAATGCGTGGTCCCGCCACCACGGTTCCGGCCATCGGGCCTGGACACGGCGGGGAATCAACTAAGCTCACGGACGCGTTAATTGCGCAGGGGTTCGCATGCGACCGGGGGGACCGTGACCGAAAACCTCGGCGACGTTCTCGTCGCCTTCCGAGCGCGCTCCGGGTTGTCGCAGCAGGAGCTGGCCGAGCGGGCCGGGCTCAGCGTGCGGGCCGTGCGCGACATCGAGCGCGGGCGGGTGCGGGCGCCGCACGCGCGGTCGCTGCGGCGGCTCGCCGACGTCGTCGGGTTGGACCTGGCGAGCAACCGGCTGCGCGCCGACGTCGTGCGGGTGGACGTGCTGGGGCCGTTGGTCGTGCGCCGGGGGTCGACGTCGTCGAGGTGCTCGCGCCGATGCAGCGCAGGCTGCTGGGACTGCTGGCGCTGAACGCCAACAGCGCGGTCTCCGGGGACGAGATCTTCGAGGTGCTGTGGCCCTCGGGCGCGTCGCCGGGCGCGCGGTCGCTGGTGCAGACGCACGTCGCGCGGTTGCGGAAGGCGCTCGGGGAGTCGGTGGCGATCGTCCGCGTCGGGTCGGGGTACCGGCTCGCGCTCGGCGTCGACCAGTGCGACCTGCTGGAGTTCGACGGGCTGGTGGCCGAGGGCGCGCCCGGTGACGCGCTGGACCTGTGGCGCGGCAGGCCGCTGGCCGACATCGACGAGCTGCGGCAGCACCCGTCGGCGGTGGCCGGCGCACCGGCGGATCGCGGCGGCGCGCGACTGCGCCGACCGGGCGCTGGCCGCGGGCGACGCGCGCACCGCGCTCGACCGGCTGCGGCGGGTCGCGCAGGACGAGCCGCTCAACGAGGGCGTCAGCGCGCGGATCATGCTCGCGCTGGCCGCCACCGGGGAGCGCGCGGCGGCGCTGCGGCTGTACCGGGACGTCCGCGAGCAGCTCGTCGAGAGCCTGGGCATCGAGCCCGGTCCGGAGCTGGCCGACGCGCACCTGGCGATCCTGCGCCAGCGCCCGAAGGAGCCCGCCGTCCCGCGCCAGCTCCCCCGCGACATCGCGTCCTTCACCGGCCGGGAGCGGCAGCTCGCCGCCCTCGACGCCCTGCTCGACACCGGCGCGGCCACCCCGATCGCGGTGATCAGCGGGCCGCGGGCGTCGGGAAGACGGCGCTGGCGGTGCGGTGGGCGCACCGGGTGCGGGACCGGTTCCCGGACGGGCAGCTCGTCGTGGACCTGCGCGGCGGCGCGGCGGGCGACCCGCTCGGGCCGCTGCTGCGGGCGCTGGGCGTGCCCGCCTCCGGGGTGCCGTACGACCTCGCGGCGCAGGTGGCGCTGTTCCGGTCGACGACGGCCGGGCTGCGGCTGCTGCTGTTCGTCGACGGCGCGACCCGCGCCGACCAGGTGCGGCCGCTCATCCCGGCGGGCCCGGGGTGCGCGGTGGTGGTGACCAGCCGCGGCGGGCTGCCGGGGCTGCGCGCCAGCGACGACGCGATCGGCGTGCCGCTGGACCTGCTCGACCCGGAGGAGTCGGTCGCGCTGCTGCGCAGGCTGCTCGCGGGCACCGGCACCGACGAGGCCACGCTGGCGGAGCTGGCGCGGCTGTGCGCGCACCTGCCGCTGGCGCTGCGCGTCGCCGCCGCCAACATCACCGGGCTCGGCCCGGGCGCCGCCGCCGACTACGCCGCCGCGCTCGCCACCGGCAACCGGCTGCGCGAGCTGACCGTGGGCGACGACGGCGAGACCGCCGTGCAGACCGCGTTCGAGCTGTCCTACGCGACGCTCGACCCGGCGTCCGCGCGCGCCTTCCGCGCGCTGGGCCTGGTGCCCGGCGTGGACGTCACCAGCCGGGGCGTCGCCGCGCTCCTCGACGTCGACCGGGCCACCGCGGCGCGCGCGTTGGACCGGCTGGTGTCGGCCGACCTCGTCCAGCGCTGCGCCCGCGACCGCTACCGCTTCCACGACCTGCTGCGCCTGTTCGCCGAGGAGAAGGGCAAGGCGACCGACCCCGGCCACGAGCGGGACCGGGCGCGCCTGCGGCTGTACCGGCACTACGTGGCGACCGCGGACTGGGCGACGGCCGAGCTGTACCCGGGCATGCTCCGCATGACGCCGCTGCCGAGCGGGGTCGAGCCGGACCGCGCCACCGACCCGGCGCGCTGGCTGGAGGTCGAGCGGATGAACCTGGTGGCGACCGCGGTCGAGGCCGCCGAGCACGGCCCGCGCGAGGTCGCCTGGCAGCTCGCCGACGTCCTGCGCGGCCACCACTGGCGCACCCACGACGTGGCGGCGTGGCTGACCGTCGGTCACGCGGGCCTGCGGGCCGCCCGCGCGGCGGACGACCTGCGAGCCGTGGCGGCGATGGAGTACGTCGTGGGCAACGCGCAGCTGCGCCTCACCGGCCCGGAGTGCGCGAGCGCCGCCGACCGCTTGGCCACCGCTGCCGCGCTGTTCGCCGCTCTGGGCAGGCGCCGCGCGGAGGCCGCGGCCCTCGACAGCCTCGGCATGCTGCACCACGACCTCGGCGACGTCGACCGGGCGACCGACGCCCTGCTGTCGTCCCTGGCGATCTGCCGCGCCGAGCGCTTCGAGGTCGGTCTGACCAAGGTGCTGTGCAACCTCGGCCTGGTCTCGGTGACGGCGTCCCGCCTCGACGACGCCCAGCGCTACCTGTCCGAAGCCCTTGACCTCTCCCGCGTCATCGGCGACCAGCACCTGGAGGCCAAGGCGCTCCACAACTTCGGCCACGCCTGCCGCGTCAACGGCGACACCGGCGGCGCCCTCGACACCCTCCGCTACGCCCTCGTCCTGCACGACGCCGTGGACGACCTGGAGGGCAAGGCCATGACCCTCGACGAGCTGGCCACGACCCTGCACGCCGTGGGCGACCCGGCCGCGCTGCACCACTGGCACGAGGCCCTGGCGATCTACGAGAAGCTGGACCACCGCCAGACCGCCGACCTGCGCCGCCGCATCGCCGAGGCTCAGGGCGTCGCGCGGGCGGGGCGCTGACCGCCGCGCAGCACCACGCCCGGCGGGCGCTGGAGTTCGCGGTACAGCCACACCGCGTCGAAGCGCTCGTCCCCCACCTCGATGGAGTTGGGGAACCGGCCGTACTCGGCGAAGCCGAGGACTCGTACAGCGCGATCGCGCGCGCGTTGTTGCCGCGCACGCGCAGGTGCGCGTTCTCCATGCCCGCCGCGCGGGCGTCGTCGACCAGGGCCGCCGCCAGGGCGCGGCCGACGCCGCGGCCCTGGGCGGCGGGGTGGACGGTCACCTTCGCCAGCGCCGCGGTGTGCCGGAAGAGCGCCTCCGGCTCCCTGCGCCACGCGCCGAACCCGACCACCGCGCCGTCGACGGACGCGGCGCACAGGGCGGCGTCGCCGTCGGCGACGGCGGCGAGCACGGACGCGAGCCAGCGGTCGGTGTCGGGCCGGGCGGGTGGGGCGGTCCAGCCGATCGCCCCACCCGCCGCGGTGGCGTCGTGGGCCACGCGGTGCACGGCCGCGGCGAGGTCGGCGGTGTTCCGCGTCGGCCACACGAGGTCCACGGTTCCTCCTAGACGACGGTCATCGCGAACACGTGCAGGCCCGCGCCCGCCAGCGGTCCGCCGACGTTCGGCAGGGTGATCGAGGCGACGGCCTTGCCCGCGGTGATCGGGACGCTGGTCTGGAACAGGCGCACGTCCTGCTCGTCGCGCCCGGTCGCCGGGTTGTTGTAGGTCGTCGGCGCCTTGTTGTGGTACGCCAGGGTCGCCGCGACCTGGTTGCCCGCGATCGGGCTGCTCGCCCACCAGTCCGTGAAGGACAGCGTGTAGGTGGACGTGGTGCCGTCGGTGTAGGTGACGGTCCCGGTGCCGGACTGGGTGCCGTATCCCGCCGCGCCGAGGAACGCGACCGCCGTGCCGCTGCCGGACAGGGTGATCTTCTGGCCCGCGGCCTTCACGTTGTCGGGGAAGCCGTAGTACTGCTGGGTCCACTGGAACGTCACGCCGTTCGCGGTGACCGGGCCGGTCTTGAAGCCCGCGGCGGCGAGGGCGTCGGACGAGTAGCTGCGGCCGGACAGCGAGAAGCCGCCGATCGCGGGGTTGACGTCCTTCGAGATGCCGGTGTTGTTGAACGCCGCCTTCAGGTTCGGGTAGGTGTGCGCGCCGACGCCGGAGCCGTTGTCCGCGCCGATGTTGACCGTGCCGTCGGCCTTCGGCACCGCGGCGCCGAAGTAGTCGCGGCTGCCCGCGCCCGCGAGGACCGCGCCCGCGCCGAGGGCGGGCGAGCCGGTGCGGAGCTTGTAGCCGTCGACGCTGTTGAAGCCCGACCCGCTGCCGCCGGGGTAGGCGAGCGCCGGGTCGCCGGTCACCGCGTTGGTGTCACCGGAGGGCGGGGTGACACCGCCCCAGTACAGGTTGTTGTCGTACGTGACGCCCGCCGCGGTGGGGAAGCTGCCGTGCGCGGCGACGAAGATGTTGTTGCGGATGGACGTCGTCGCGCCGGTCCCGTTCGGGAGGGTGAAGTCGATGGGGTTGCCTGCGCAGTAGAACGTGTTGTTGTGCAGTTCCACCGGTCCGTTGCTCCCGCTGACCCACGCAGCGCGGCAGTCGTCCTGGGACACGTTGTACCGGATGACCTCCTTCGCCTTGTAGTTCGGGAAGGACGTGCAGGTCTGGCAGCCGAGGTGGAAGCCGCCCGCGTTGCCCGCGGAGAAGTTGTACTGGTAGGTGCAGGTGCCGACGATGCCGCCGTCGCAGTCCCACGCCGTGGAGTCGAAGATCGACGGGTAGCTGCGGGTGACCTCGTTGAACTGGAACACGGGGTTGCGCGAGTTGATCGGCCACATGCCCGCGAAGTTGCCCGCGACGAACGGGTACGCGCCGCCGCCGAGGTTGTCCGCCCGGTTGCGCTCGACCAGCGGCGCGTCGGAGCCGTGCACGACGATGCCGTCGCCGCCCGCGCTGATGATCCGGTTGTCGGCGATGCGGACCGACGTGTGGTATGCGCTGGGCTTGTTCGAGATCTTGATGCCGCCGCCACCGGTGTCGTGGACGTGGTTGTTGACGATGGAGATGCCGTTGATCGGGCCCGCGGTGGCCGCGCCGAGCACCATGATGCCGGAGGAGCGGGAGAACCAGGCCGCGTTGGTCCCGGTCTTGTCGCCCCAGCCCGCGACGTTGTCGACCTCGAGCCCGTCGATGACGATGCCCGCCTTCGCGTCGGCGCTCGCGGTCTCGACGCGCACGCCGTTGCGCTCGGCGCGGGTGCCGCTGGGGTTGGTGACGCGCAGGTCGTTCAGCGTCCAGTGGCTGACGTCCTTGAGGTACACGGCGCTGAGCGCGCCCGCGCCGTTGATGACCGGGCGGGCCGTGCCGGTGCCGTACGCGCCGACCCGGATGGGCGCCGACGCCGTGCCGGAGCCGGTGCCGATGAGCCTTCCGGTGCACGTCGCGCCGCGCTTGAAGAGGAGCTGGTCGCCGGGGCCGAAGGTGGTGGCGTTGACCTGGTCGAGCGAGTTCCAGGGGCTCGACTGGGTGCCGTTCCCGCCGGTGGTCGCCGCGCAGTCGACGTGGTACGCCGTCGCCGCGGACGCCGACGGCGCCACCACGACGACGGCAGCGGCCGTCAGGGCCGCGACCAGTAAGGCTGTGCGCACGGGGTTCTCCTTTGAATCGCCGGTGCCGGTGGGGATCAGGCGGCCACTGCCTCCCGCAGCGCCTCGGCCGCCCGGCCTGGGGTGTCGCCGGTGAGGGCTCCGCCGACGCCCAGGGCCACCGCTCCCGCGGCGAGCCACTCCCGGGCGTTGGCGGCGCTGATGCCACCGGTGGGGACGAACGCCGCCTGGGGGATGGCGGCGGCGACGCCGCGCAGGAAGCCGGGGCCGAGGTGGTCTGCCGGGAACAGCTTGACCAGCGCGGCGCCCAACTCCAGCGCGCGGACGATCTCGGTGGGGGTCTGCGCCCCCGGCAGCACGGGCACGCCGTAGCGGTTGCCGGTGCTGATGACCTCGGGGATGACGGCGGGGCTGACCAGGAACCGCGCGCCCGCGAGGATGGCCGCGCGGGCGCTGGCCGCGTCGAGGACGGTGCCCGCGCCGATGAGGCCGTCGGTGCGGGTCAGCTCGCGGATCGCGGTGAGCGCGTCGGGGGTCGTCAGGGAGACCTCGACGACCGGCAGCCCGGCCCGGACGATCTCCTCGCCCACCGCGACCGCGCGTTCGGGGCCGTCGCACCGGAGGATGGCGACGACCTTCGCGGCCGCGATCGCGGCGGTGGCTTCCCAGGACCTCATGCGTTCACCTGTCCACATCCGACTCGTACCGGTCCAGGTCGGCCCGGTGGGGCAGGCCGTCCAGGTCGCCCAGGGCCTGCACGCTCAAGGCGCCGCAGGCGTTTCCGCCGCGCAGGCAGGCCTCGACGGGTTCGCCGCGCAGCACGCCGTCGAGGAACCCGACGGCGAACGCGTCGCCCGCGCCCACCGGGTCGACGACCGGGACGCGGTGCGCGGGCGCGGACCACTCCCCGCGCCCGTGGTGGCCCACGCGCCGCCGGCGCCGTCCTTGACCACGACCGTGCCGACGCCGCGGTCGAGGAGGGCGGCGGCGGCCGGTCCGCGCTCGCGCTCGCCGGTCAGCAGGTGCAGTTCGTCCTGCCCGGTGAGGACGAGGTCGACGTGGTCGAGCAGCGGCCGCAGGACCGCCTGCGCGTCGGGTTCCGACCAGAGCTTGCGGCGGTGGTTCGGGTCGAACGACACCCGCACGCCGTGGGCTTTCGCCACCCGCACGGCCTTGGCGACCGCTTCGGCGCACCCCGGCGACAAGGCGGGCGTGATCCCGGTGACGTGCAGGAAGCGGGCGGCGGCGATGCGGGCTTCGTCGATGTCGGCGGGGCCCATGCGGCTGGCCGCCGAGCCCGCGCGGTGGTAGACGACACTGATCCGCCGGGCCGGGTGCGCGTCCCGGACCAGGAGCCCGGTCGGCGCGGCGGGGTCGTGGACGACGCCCGCGGTGTCGACGCCCTCGCCGCGCAGCACCGCGGCGGCGGCGTGCCCGAACGGGTCGTCGCCGAGCCTGCCGGACCACGCGGTCCGGTGGCCCAACCGGGCCAGCCCGACCGCGACGGTGGCCTCCGCCCCCGCGAACGACCGCGTGAAGGTCTCCGCGTACCGCAGCGGCTTGCCGGGCGCGGCCACGAACAGCGCCATGACCTCGCCGAAGGTCACCAGGTCGGTCATGGCAGCTCCCCGGCGAAGCGGTGCGCGGGCAGCCCGGTCACGCCGGGGTCGACGGCGAACAGCGCGCCGCCCAGCGGGTTGCCGGGGTCGGAGGGGCCGCCCGCCGACGTGATGAACAGGGTGGTCAGGCCGGGTCCGCCGAACGCGACGCTGGACGGCTTGGCGACCGGGGTCTCGATCCGCCGGTCGAGGCGGCCGTCGGGGGTGTAGCGGTGGACCGCTCCCCGCCCCACAGGGCGACCCAGACGCAGCCATCGGCGTCGACGGTCATGCCGTCCGGCGCGCCCTGGTGGTCGGGGATCTCCACCAGGGATCGCCGGGGCCCCAGCGATCCCGACGCCACGTCGTACGCGTAGGCGTCGATGCGGTGCGTCGGGGTGTCGGCGTGGTAGAGCGTGGCGCCGTCCGGGGACCAGGCGAGGCCGTTGGACACCGTGAGGCCCGACAGCAGTTCGGTGGTGGTCAGGTCCGGGTCGAGCCGGTGCAGCGCGGCTTCCCCTCGGGCGCGATCGTGCCCGCGAGGAACCGGCCCGCTGGGTCGCACTTGCCGTCGTTGAACCGGTCCGGGTTCGGCACCTCGACCACTGTGGACAGGGTACCGCCGCGCAGCGACGCGAACCCGGACGGGGTGGCGAGCAGCAGCGCGTCGCCCCCGGTGAGCGCGACCGCGCCCGCGTGGACGCCCAACTCGAACACCGCGCCGTCGGTGCGGTGCAGGCGCCCGCCGAGGATGTCCAGCCACAGCAGGGTGCCGCGGCGCTCGTCCCAGACGGGGCTCTCGCCGAGCCGCGCCCTGGTCGCGCAGACGACGTCCATCACCAGCTCCCGAGCGAGCCGTCGGGGTGGTGCCAGACCGGGTTGCGCCAGCGGTGCGGGCGCTCGGCGGCCCGCCGGACCGCGGCCTCGTCGATCTCGATGCCCAGGCCCGGCCCGGCGGGTCGGGCGATGTGGCCGTCGACCGCGTCGAACACCGAGTCGTCGGCGAGGTAGCCGAGCTTCTCGCTGTCCGGGTGGTAGCCCAGGCCCAGGCTCTGCTCCTGGATGAGGAAGTTGGGGATCGCCAGGTCGAGCTGCAGGGACGCGGCGAACGCGATCGGCCCGAGCGGGCAGTGCGGGGCGACCACCACGTCGTGGGTCTCGGCCGCGGCGGCGATGCGCCTGCACTCGGAGATGCCGCCCGCGTGCGACAGGTCCGGCTGCGCGACGGCGATGCCGGCGCGCAGCACCGGGTCGAAGTCCCAGCGCGAGTACAGCCGCTCCCCGTCGCGATCGGGATGGACGTGGCCGCGACCACCGACGCCAGGTTCGGCGAGTGCTCGGGCAGCACCGGTTCCTCGGCGAACAGCGGGCGCAGCGGCTCCAGCAGCGGCAGCACGCGGCGGCTCATCGCGGTGGTGAACCGGCCGTGGAAGTCCAGCGCCAGGTCGCGGGTCGGGCCGATCGCCTCGCGCACGGCGGCGACCCGCTCGACGATCTCATCGATGCGCGCCGGGGTGTCCAAAGCGGACACCAGGCCCCACGGGTTCATCTTGACCGCGGTCAGCCCGACCGACACCTGGGCGTGCGCGGACTCCACCAGCTCCGCGGTCGACTCGCCGCGCAGCCAGCCGTAGATCCGGACGCGGTCGCGGACCGGGCCGCCCAGCAGCTCGTGCACGGGCAGGCCGAGCGCCTTGCCCTTGATGTCCCACAACGCCTGGTCGATTCCCGCGAGCGCGCTCGACAGGACCGGGCCGCCCCGGTAGAAGCCCGCCTTGGCCATGGTCTGCCAGTGGTGCTCGGTGCGCATCGGGTCCGCGCCGTCCAGGTACTCGAACAGCTCCCGGACGGCCGCCGCGGTGGTCTCCGCGCGGCCCTCGACGATGGGCTCGCCCCAGCCGGACACGCCCTCGTCGGTGTCGACCCGCAGGAACAGCCAGCGGGGCGGCACGAGGAACAGCTCGAACCCGGTGATCTTCACACCTGTCTCCCGTTCTACAGACCGTTGACGTGCCAGCCGCCGTCGACCGGCAGCGCGGCCCCGGTGGTGTACGCGGCGTCGTCGGAGGCGAGGAAGGCCACCGCGGCGGCGACCTCCTCGGCGGTGCCCGCCCGCTGGAGCGGCGTGCGGGCGATGTGGTCGGCGCCGTCCCAGTCGCCCCACGCCGGGGTGCGGATCGGGCCCGGCACGACCGCGTTGACCCGGACCTCGGGGGCGTACTCGACGGCGAGCTGGCGCACCAGCGCGTGCAGCCCGCCCTTGGCCGCCGCGTACGCCGCCGACCCGCGCAGCCCGACGACCGCGTGGATGCTGCCGGTCAGCACCAGGCAGCCCCGCCGCTCGCGCAGGACCGGCAGCCCGGCGCGGACCCCGAGGAACACGCTGCGCAGGGTCACCGCCTGCACCGCCTCCCAGGCCGCGAGGTCCAACTCGTGCACGGGCGTGCGACCGGCCGGGTTGCGCCCGACGTTGATGTGCAGCACGTCGAACGCGCCGACCTCGGCGACCACGCGCGCCCAGTCGTCCTCGCTGGTCGCGTCCAGCCGCAGGTACGTGCCGCCGACCTCGGCCGCGACCGCCCTGCCGCGGTCGTCGTCGACGTCGGTCAGCACGACCCGCGCGCCCTCGGCGGCGAGCCGGGCCGCCGTCGCCGCGCCGATGCCCGACGCGGCGGCGGTCAGCAGGGCGGTCCGGCCCGCGAAGCGGGTCATTTGCCGAACCCCGCGGTCAGGCCCTCGGTGATGCGGCGGCCCAGCCACGCGTAGAGGACCAGCATCGGCAGGATCGTGATGGACACGCCCGCGAACAGCGCGCCGTAGTCCGCGCCGTTGTACTGCTGCTGCTGGATGAACCCGATGAGCGCCAGCGACAGCGTGTACTTGTCGTTGCTCTGGATGAACATCAGGCCCAGCAGCGTCTCGTTCCACAGGCCGATCGCGTTGAGCAGCAGCGCGGTGACCAGGCCGCCGCGGGCCAGCGGCAGCATGATCCGCAGGAACGTGCCGCTCGCCGACACCCCGTCGAGGGCGGCGGCCTCCTCCAGCTCGGCGGGCAGCGACCGGAAGAACCCGGTCAGCAGGAACACCGTGAACGGCAGGTGCGTGACCACGTAGGCCACGAACAGGCCGAACAGGCTGTCGATCAGGCCGATCTCGGCGAGCACGGAGTACAGCGGCAGCACCATCACCTGCAGCGGGATGCCCAGGCCCATCACGAACAGCATCGTGATGCCGTTGGACAGCCGGGTCGTGCGCCTGCTCAGGGCGTACGCGGCGGGCGCGGACAGCGCGACGACGACCGCCGACGCCGACACCACCAGGACGACGGTGTTGGCGGCGGCGGCGCCGAACCCGCTGTCCTCCCAGGCCCGGGCCCAGTTGCCGAAGTCGAGCGAGTCCGGCAGCGACCACGGGCTGTTCAAGATCTGCATGCTGTTCTTGAACGAGCTGATGATCATGAACACGAAGGCGAACAGGCAGAAGCCGACGAACAGCCACACGCCGGTCCCGCCGAGCAGCCGCAGCGGACCCGGCCGCGTCGTGGTTCGACTCATGGGGAGGTCCTCCTAGAACTGCACGGCGTCGCGGCGCATGGCCCGGCGCAGGAGCACGACGAGGGCGGTGACGAGCACCAGCATCAGCACCGCGGACGCCGAGGCGTAGCCGAAGCGGTACTGCGGCGAGGTGCCGCCCATGGTGACGCCGTAGACGAACACGGCGGCGTTCCACTCGTAGTCCGGCGGCATGTAGCCCTGGCTCGCGCCGAAGGCGTAGATGAACTCGAACACCTTGATCGAGCTGATCGTCCAGAGCACGGCGGCGACGCTGATGACGTCCCACGACAGCGGCAGCGTGATGTGCCGGAGCTTCTGCCACGCCGACGCGCCCGCGAGGCTGGCGTCCTCGTAGAAGTACGCCGGGATGCGGTCCACGCCCGCCATCAGGATCGCGACGTAGAACCCCGTGCTCACCCACACCATCGCGACCATGATCATCAGGAAGGCGGAGTCCGGGCCGATCCACGACACCGGCTCCCCGCCGAGCTCGACGATCAGGGCGTTGAGCAGGCCGTCGTGGCGCAGCAGGAAGCCCCAGAAGATGGCCAGCACGATGGGCGAGACGATGTGCGGCAGGAAGATCACGCCGCGGATGAAGCCTTTCGCCCGCATGTCGCGCAGCATCAGCATGAACGCGAACGCCAGCACGAACACGCCCGCGCCGACGACAAACAGGATCAGCAGCGTGTTCCAGAACGAGGTGACGAACAGCGGGTCGTCGAGCAGCTGGGCGTAGTTGCGCGCCCCGCGCCACTCCGGTGTGTTGATGCCGTCCCAGTTGGTGAAGCTCGCGTACACCGAGTACAGGGTCGGGCCGATGAACAGGGCCAGGTACAGCACCAGCGGGACCGCGACGAACGGGCCGAAGATCCGGCGCTGGCGCTGCTGCAGCGGCGACTCGCCGCGGCGGACCGGGGCCGCCCGGCGGCCCGCCGCGGGGTGCGGCGGGTCGCCGGGGCCTCGAGCGTGGTGGGCATGCGCCTCAGCCCTGCGTCTTCCAGTACTCGACGGTCTTGGTCTTCATCGCCTGCACGTACTCCGCGCCGCCGATCCGGCCCTGCATGAACGCCTGCGCGTTGGGCTGCAGGACGGTGCTGTTCCAGTTGCCGTAGAGCAGGCCGATCCCGGCCTGGGAGGGGTAGACCTCCTTCTCCGCCATGGCCTTCTGCAGCGACTCGAGGATCTTCGGGGCGGGGATGTCGTCGCGCGGGGTGATGTTGTCGGCCTGGGTGGCGATGCCCTCCAGCCGCGACTTGTTCAGGAAGTACGCGATGAACTTGCTCGCCGCGTCGCCGTGCTCGGCCGACTTCGGCACGCCGAACCCGATGAAGTTCACGCCGACCGCGTCGGTGCCGCCGTTGATCGTGGGGAGCTGGAAGGAGTTGAACTCGAACCCGGGGGCGACGTAGGTCTTCGACTCGCTGGGCACCCAGGAGCCCTGCAGGATCAGCGCCGCCTTGCCCTGCGCCCACGCGTTCTGCTGCGCCGGGTGCTTGCTGGCGTTGTAGCCCTCGGCGAAGTAGCCGCCCTTGACGAGGGCTTCCAGCTTCGCGGCGGCGTCGGCGACCTTCGGGTCGTCCCACGGCGCGCCGGTCTTGTCGCCCGCGAGCTTGCGCACGCCCTCGGGGCCGACGGCGCGGATCAGGGTGAGCACGGGCCAGTAGGTGGCCGCGCCGGGGTTGTCGGCGTCGAGCGCGAACGGCGCGACCCCGGACTTCTTCAGCTCGTCGAGGTCGGCGACGAAGTCCTCCCAGGTCTTCGGCGGCTCGGTCGCGAACTGCGGGTGCGCGGCGGCGTTGAACCAGACGCCCTCGCCGGTGATCTCGTAGGGCACCATGAAGAACTTGCCGTCGGCGCCCTTGAGGAACTGGTGGTAGCGCTCGGGGATGACCGCGCCGACCTTCTTGCCCTCGCCCGGCACCTCCAGGTCGTAGACGGAGGCGAGGTCGGCGGACTGGCCGGTGGCCGACAGGCCGTTGCCGAGCTGGTTGATCGACTGGTCGACCAGGTCGGCGGCGGCGGTGCCGCGCAGGGTGGGGGTGAGCTTCTTCAGCACGTCGCGGCCGTGCCACTGCACGTTCACGGCGATGCCGGTGTCCTTGGTGAAGCTGTCGATGGCCGCCTTGAGCACCTTGGCCTGGGGCTCGTTCTCGGTCCACATCGACCAGTAGGTGAACTCCTTGGAGCCCTTGTCCTTGCCGGGGTCCGCGCTGTCGGAGGAGCCGCAGGCGGAGACCGCCAGGGTGGCGGCGAGGCCGAGCGCGGCCAACGCCAGGGAACGTCGATTCATCAGCGGGAACCACCAATCTGTTTCGGGGAGGGAGCGCTCGTCGCGGTCCGCCGCCGCCCGGCGGCCGTGACGAGGTCGGCGAGCTTGCGCAGCGCCGGTTCGGGGACGAGCCCGAGGTGGTAGAGATGCAGTTCGCCCATCCCGGCGGCCAGCAGGCCGTCGGCGTGGGCGTCGAGGTCGTCCGGCAGGGTGTCCGGCCGGACGTACGCGCCGACCCGCACGGGTGCGAGCGCGCTCAGCGCCTCGATGTCCCGCCGCGCCGCGGCGGGGTCCCCCAAGCGTTGATCACGACCGCGTCGACGCCGTCCAGGGCGCTGTCGGCGACGGTCGCGAAAGGACCGGTCTGCCACGGGTCGGGGTTCCCGTGCAGGGTGACCGGCAGGCCACGGGCTTCTTCGACCAGCCGCGCACGCAGCCCCGACGCGATGCCGGTGCGCACGGCCCGGACCGGGTCGGCCAGCTCGCCCAGCGCGTCCTCCACGCTGTCCGGCCGACTGGCCCCGCGCACGATCTCCGCCAGCCGCGCCGGGTCGACGCCCGCGGCGGTGAACCGGCGGGCGCACGCGGCGCAGAAGCAGAGCGACAGGAGTTGCCGCTGGACCTTGGTCCACGCGGCGAACTCGAGCTTGTCGTGGTGGCCGCCGTGGTCGACGCCCAGCGGGCCGCACGCCTCCAGCACGAGGCCGTCCGGCTCACCCACCTCGACGACCTCGGCCACCAGGGTGGCGCAGTAGTCGGCGACCTCGTCCGCTGACGGGCACAGCGCGTACTCGTAGACCTCTCCGAAGGCGTTGCGCACGGCCAGGTCCGGGTTCGCCGAGCCCAGGACGGTGCTGTGGGTCAGCACGGTCCAGGCGTGGGTCGGGATGCCCTTGGCGCGCAGCCGGTCCCGCGCGTCGAGGTAGCCGCCGTCCCAGGACGGCTCGCGGGGCACGAGCCGCCCGGTCCAGCGCTCCGGGCGCACGGGCAGGTAGAACGCGGCGTGCGCGGCGGTGACCATGCGCCGGTCCCGCCGCCGCGGGTCGCGGCGCGCGTGGAGTGGTAGGCCGCGGCGAGCGCGACGGCGTCGACCCCGACCTGGTCGGTGTCGTCCAGGTCGTCCCAGGGGTAGGCGTAGCCGACGGCGGTCACCATCGCGGCTTCCTGCGCTCGTAGGTGGGGTCGATGGTCTGCATGTACGCGGTGTCGTCGCGGTCGCGGATGCCGCAGCGGAGGTACTGCTCGTGCAGGCGGGCCAGCGCGTCGGTGTCCAGCTCGACGCCCAGGCCGGGCGTGGTCGGCACGGCGACCGATCCGTCCACGAAGGACAGGACACCGGGTTCGACGAGGTCCTCGGTCTTCCAGGGCCAGTGCGTGTCGCAGGCGTAGGTGAGGTTCGGGGTGGCCGCGGCCAGGTGCACCATCGCGGCGAGGCTGATGCCCAGGTGCGAGTTGGAGTGCATGGACAGCCCCATGCCGAAGGTGTCGCAGATCCCGGACAGCAGCTTCGAGCGGTGCAGGCCGCCCCAGTAGTGGTGGTCGGAGAGGACGACGCCGACCGCGTCGGCCAGCACCGCGGGCTTGAGGTGGTCGAAGGAGACCACGCACATGTTCGTCGCCAGCGGCATGGGCGCCTCGCGGGCGACCTCGGCCATCCCGGGGATGTCCGGGGTCGGGTCCTCCAGGTACTCCAGCACCCCGTCCAGCGCGTGCGCGACCTTGATGGAGGTCTGCGGCGTCCACGCGGCGTTGGGGTCCAGGCGCAGCGGGGTCTCGGGGAACGCCTCCCGCAGCGCCCGGACGGCTTCGACCTCCAGGTCGGGCGCGAACACGCCGCCCTTGAGCTTGATCGCGGTGAACCCGTACCCGTCGACCATCTTCCGGGCCTGGGCGACGATCCCGTCCGGGTCCAGCGCCGCGCCCCACTCGTCCGGCTCGCTGCCGGGGTGGCCGTCCCACTTGTAGAAGAGGTACGCGCTGAACGGGACGGCGTGGCGGACCGCGCCGCCGAGCAGGTCCGACACCGGGCGGCCGAGCGCCTTGCCCTGGATGTCGAGGCAGGCGACCTCGAACGGGGAGAAGACCCGGTCGACGGTCCCGCTCTCGGTGATCATCCCGGTGAGGCCGTGGCCGTCGGACCCGGTCTGCCCGGCGAGCGCCCGAGCGGCGGCGGTGAACATCGCGTTGAGGGCGAAGACGTCGAGGCCCGTGACGGCGTCTGCGACCAGGCGCAGGCGCTCCAAGTGGGCGCGGTCGGCGTAGGTCTCGCCGAGGCCGGTGTACCCGGAGTCGGTGCGGACCTGCACGATGGCGCGGAGTGCGTACGGCTGGTGGACGCCGACCGCGTTGAGCAGCGGCGGGTCGGCGAAGGCGACCGGGGTGATGTCGACGCCGGTGATGCGGATGCTCACGCCGCCACCTCCGCGGTGATGGCGAGCCCGGCGTCGACGATGACCTTGAGCGCGGCCAGGTGCTCCTCGCTCGGGTCGACCAGCGGCGGGCGCACCCCGCCCACGTCGAGCCCGCGCAGCCGCACGGCGGCCTTCACCAGGGCGACGGCGTACCCGGGGACCTTCTCGCGCAGCTCGACCAGCGGGTGGAAGAACTCGGTGAGGAAGCGCTGCACGCGGACCTCGTCGCCGGTGGTGACGGCGTCGTAGAAGGCCAGCGAGATCTCCGGGGCGAAGCAGAAGACGGCCGACGAGTACAGCTCGACGCCGACCCCGCGGTACGCGGGGACGGTGACCTCGGCGGTGGGCATCCCGTTGAAGAACTGGAACGGCTTGCCGTCGAGCGCGCCGCGCACGGCCAGCACGATCCGGGCGAGCAGGTCGAGGTCGCCGACCCCGTCCTTGAAGCCGATGACGTTGGGGATCCGGGAGACCTGCACCGCGGCGGCGGAGTCGAACTGGGCGTTGCCGCGGTTGTAGACGATCACCGGCAGGTCGGTCGCCGCGGCGACCTCGCGCGTGTAGTCGACCAGCCCGGCGGACGGGGACTTCACCAGGTAGGGCGGGAGCAGCAGCAGGCCGTCGGCGCCCTCCTCGGCCGCGGTGCGGGCGAACGCCCTCGCCAGCGGCAGCGCCGACCCGGTGCCCGCGTAGACCGGGACCCGGCCCGCGACGACCTCGACGGTGGTCCGCACGACGGCGCGGTACTCGTCGGGCCCGAGGGCGTGGAACTCGCCGGTGCCGCAGGCGACGAAGACGCCCCCGGGACCCGCCGCCATGCCCCGGCCGATGTGCTCGGCGAGCGCGGGCAGGTCGACCTCCCCGTCGGCGCCGAAGGGGGTCACCGGGAAGAAGAGCACTCCGTCGAATTCCGGCACGCTTCCGTCCTCATCTCTGTGCGTTCACATATCTGAACGCTGGTCATACTTGCGAACGACGGCGTGGAACGGTAAGACTCCCCCAGGCAGTGTCAAGAAGGGGTTTCCAGCCTGTTACCGCAGGTTGTGCCATCCACAGGAGCACACGTGACGACAACAAGCAGACCGGAGTCGGTGAAGTCAGCCGATCGAACGGTCGACGTGCTCGAAGTGCTCGCCGACAGCGACCGCAAGCTCACCCTCGCGGAGCTTCAGCGCGCGCTCGAGGTGCCGAAGTCGAGCCTGCACGGCATCCTCCGCACGCTCGTCGCGCGCGGCTGGGTGGAGACCGACGAGCGCGGCTCGGCGTACGGCATCGGCCTGCGGGCGCTGCGCACCGGCGCGGCCTTCCTCGACCGCGACCCCGTGGTCCGGGCCGCCGGGTCGGTGCTGGCGCGGCTGCGCCGCCAGCTCGACGAGACCGTCCACCTGGCCCGCCTCGACGGCGGCGAGGTGGTCTACCTGGCCAGCCGCGAGTCCCAGCACCACCTGCGGGTCATGTCCCGCATCGGGCGCAGGCTGCCCGCCCACGCGACGGCGCTCGGCAAGGCGCTGCTCGCCCACCGCGACTGGGAGGAGGTCACCCTGCTGCTGCCGGACAAGCCCGCGGCGCTCACCGACCTGACCGTGACCGACCGCGACGGCCTGCGCGCCGAGTGGGAGCAGACCCGCCTGCGCGGCTGGGCCCACGAGGACGGCCAGAACACGCCGGGCCTGGTGTGCTTCGCCGTCGCCGTGCCGGGCGTGCCCGTGGTCGACGCGATCAGCTGCTCCATCCCCGCGAACCGGGTCACCGACGCGCACCGCGACCAGGTCGTCGAGGCGCTGCTCGTGGCCGTCGAGGAGATCTCGGCGCTGGCGGGTGCGCGCTGATGGGCACCCTGCTGATCACCGGCGCCGCGGGCGGCGTCGGCACGCTCCTGCGCCCGCGCCTGGCCCGCCCCGACCGCGTGCTGCGCCTGCTCGACATCGCGCCGGTCGAGCCGGGCGACGGCGAGGAGGCCGTGCGCGCCTCGGTGACCGATGTGGACGCGGTGACCGCCGCCTGCGCGGGGGTCGACGCCGTCCTGCACCTGGGCGGGTTGAGCACGGAGCACGACTGGGCGTCCATCTTGGACGTCAACATCCACGGCACGTACGCGGTGTTCGAGGCCGCGCGCCGCGCGGGGTGCCGCGCGTGGTCTTCGCGAGCAGCAACCACGCGGTCGGTTTCCACCCGGACGGTGATGTGCCGGACGGGGTGTACCCGCGGCCGGACACGTACTACGGCGTGAGCAAGGTGGCCGGGGAAGCCCTCGGGTCGCTGTACCACGACCGGTACGGCCTCGACGTCATCTGCCTGCGGATCGGGTCGTGCTTCACCCGCCCGACCATCCCCCGGATGCTGAGCACCTGGCTGTCCCCCGACGACTGCGCCCGCCTCGTCGAGGCCGCGCTGAGCGTCCCGGAACCCGGTTTCCGCACCGTGTGGGGCGTCTCGGCCAACACCCGCAACAGCTGGAGCCTCGCCGAGGCCCGCGCCATCGGCTACGAGCCGCAGGACGACGCGGAGCGGTTCGCCGCCGACGTGACCGCGGAGCCCGACCCGCTCGACCGCTACATCGGCGGCGGCTTCTGCTCGCCGTCCCTCGACGCCCCCATCCCCGCGGAAGGGTCACCGTGACAGTCCAGGCCTACGACCCCCGCACCGGCGAGCCCACGGGCGACCCGGTGCCCAGCGCGACCCCGCCGACGTGGACGCCGCCGTGCGCGCGGTCGCCGCGCCCCGGCCACCGGGCGCGCCGACCTCCTCGACGCGGCGGCCGACGCGATCGACGCCGCCGTCGACCAACTCGTCGCGGTCGCCGACGCCGAGACCGCCCTGGGTGAGCCGCGACTGCGCGGCGAGGTCGGCCGCACCACCGGTCAGCTCCGGATGTTCGCCCGCGTGGTCCGCGGCGGCGCGCACGTCGACGCGATCCTGTCACCTGGGCCGCCGGACGTGCGGCGGATGCTCCAGCCCATAGGCCCCGTCGCGGTGTTCTCCGCGAGCAACTTCCCGTTCGCGTTCTCGGTCGCGGGCGGCGACACCGCGTCCGCGCTGGCCGCGGGCTGCGGTGTCGTGGTCAAGGCGCACGAGGCGCACCCGCGCACGTCGGAGGCGGTGGCCGCGCTGTTGGCGTCGGTCGGGGCGCCGGTCGCGCTGGTGCACGGGTTCGAGGCCGGGCGGGCGCTGGTCGAGCACCCGCTGATCCGCGCGGTTGGGTTCACCGGGTCGCTGCGCGGCGGGCGGGCGCTGTTCGACCTCGCCGCGGGCCGCCCCGACCCGATCCCGTTCTACGGCGAACTCGGCAGCGTCAACCCGGTCGTGGTCCTGCCGGGCGCGGCGGCGGAGCGGCCCGCGGAGATCGCCGACGGCTACGCGGCGTCGCTGACCCTGGGCACCGGCCAGTTCTGCACCAACCCCGGTCTGCTGTTCGTGCCGGAGGACTCGGCCCTGCTGGACGAGATCAGCCGCGCCGTCGCCACCACCTCCGGCGGCCCGATGCTCAGCGCGAAGATCCGCGACGCCTACCTGGGCGCGGATTCCCCGCTGCCCGTCCTCGCCGAGGGCACCGCCGCGGCCGGCGCGTGGTCCGTGCGCCCGCGGGTGAGCACGGTGGCCGCCAAGGACTTCACCCCGGACCTCGCCGAGGAGACCTTCGGCCCGGCGGGTCTCGTCGTCACCTACCGCGACACCGACGAACTGGTCGCGGTCCTGTCCGCCGTGCCCGGCAGCCTGACCGGCTCCGTGCACGCCGCCCCCGCCGACCCGCGGCCGCCGTCGCGGACGTGCTGCGCACCCGCGTCGGCAGGCTCGTGTTCAACGGCTGGCCCACCGGCGTGGCCGTCAACTGGGCCATGCACCACGGCGGCCCCTGGCCCGCCACCACGGCGCCCGCCCACACGTCGGTCGGCGCCACGGCCATCCGCCGGTGGCTGGTCCCGGTCGCCTACCAGGACTGGCCGGACGCGCTGCTCCCGCCGGAGCTGCAGGACGCCAACCCCTCGACATCCCCCGGCTCACCGAGCCCCCGCTGTAAGGACCCCGCCATGGCTTCCGTCTCGTACCAAGGCGCCACGCGCGTCTACCCCGGCACCGACACCCCGCCCTCGACAATCTCGACCTCGAGATCGCCGACGGCGAGTTCATGGTGCTGGTCGGCCCCTCCGGCTCCGGCAAGTCCACCGCCCTCCGCATGCTCGCAGGCCTCGAAGGCGTCGACGGCGGCGCCATCCACATCGGCGACTCCGACGTCACCCACGCCGCGCCGAAGGACCGCGACATAGCGATGGTCTTCCAGAACTACGCGCTGTACCCGCACATGACGGTGGCGGACAACATCGGCTTCCACCTGAAGATCTCCAAGACGCCCAAGCAGGTCATCTCGACCAAGGTGGCGGAGGCGGCCAAGCTCCTGGACCTGGAGCCCTACCTGACCCGCAAGCCCGCCAAGCTCTCCGGCGGCCAACGCCAGCGCGTCGCCATGGGCCGCGCCATCGTCCGCGAACCCCGCGTGTTCCTCATGGACGAACCGCTGTCCAACCTGGACGCGAAGCTGCGGGTCCAGACCCGCACCCAGATCGCGTCGTTGCAGCGCCGCCTCGGCGTGACCACGGTGTACGTGACCCACGACCAGGTCGAGGCGATGACCATGGGCGACCGGGTCGCGGTCCTGAAGGACGGCAAGCTCCAGCAGTGCGACACCCCGCGCCGCGTCTTCGACCGCCCCGCCAACGTGTTCGTGGCGGGCTTCCTGGGCTCGCCCGCGATGAACCTGGTCGAACTCCCGGTGGAGGGCGAGCGGATCACCCTCGGCGACCTGACCATCCGCACGACCCCCGCCCAGCGCGCCGCCCTCCAGAGCAAGCGGATCACGATCGGCATCCGCCCGGAGAACTTCCGCGTGGTCGCCGCGAACCGGGGCCTGCGCGCGACGGTGGAGGCGGTGGAGGAGCTGGGCAGCGACAGCTACCTGTACCTCACCGCCGAGACCCCGCAGGGCGTCACCACCCTGGTCGCCCGCACCGGCGTCCGCGACATCCCCGGCCGCGGCGCCCAGATCGGCCTGTCGATCGACCCGGACAAGGTCCACCTGTTCGACACGTTCTCGGGCAACCGCCTCCGCGACTGACCCACCCGGGGCCGCGACCAACCCCACCCCGGTCCGTGACCGGCCCACCCGGGTTCGCGACCGGCCCCACCCGGGTTCGCGACCGACCCAATCCGGGTTCGCGACCGGCCCCACCCGGGTTCGCGACCGGCCCCACCCCGGTCCGCGACCGGCCCCACCCCGGTCCGCGACTGACCTCACCCCGGTCCGGGACGCCGACGGTCAGCCTCGACCCAGACTGGCCAACTCATATGATCAGATCATATGACGTGACCATCCAGATGATCTGATCATATGATGCGGTCATTCAGATGATGCGATCATGTGATCCCATCATCTGGGTCGCGGATGGTCAGTGCCGTGCGCGGTGGGGGCGGGCTGGCCCGCCCCCACCGCACCGGAACGCCACCACCGCCACCGCGCGCCGCCTGCGCGGTCACTGGATGGACTGGGCCAAGCGGTCGGCCATGAGGCGGGTGAAGCGGGACGGGTCGGCGAGTTCGCCGCCCTCGGCCAGCAGGGCGAGGCCGTGGAGGAGTTCGGCGGTCTCGGCCAGGGCCGGGTCGTCCGGGTTCGCCGCGTGGGCGGTGCGCAGGGCGGTGACCAGCGGGTGGTCGGGGTTCAGCTCCAGCGTCCGCTTGACGTGCGGGACCTCCTGGCCCATCGCGCGGTACATCTTCTCCAGCGTCGGGGTGATGTCGTGCGCCTCGCCCACCAGGCAGGCGGGGGACGTCGTGAGGCGCGTCGACAGGCGGGCCTCGCGGACGTCGGCCTCCAGCGTCGTGCCCAGCCACGCCAGCAGGTCCGCGAACTCCTTGCGCCGCGTCTCGCGGGCGACCTCCGTCGCCTGCTTCTCCTCGTCGGAGTCCAGGTCGACCTGGCCCTTGGCGATCGACTGGAACCGCTTCCCGTCGAACTCGCCGACCGCGTCGACCCACATCTCGTCGATGGGGTCGGTGAGGAGGAGCACCTCGAAGCCGCGGTCGCGGAAAGCCTCCATGTGCGGGGAGCGCTCGAGGACGGTGCGGGACTCGCCGGTCAGGTAGTAGATCTGGTCCTGGCCGTCCTTCATGCGGGAGACGTAGTCGCGCAGGGTGGTCTGCTGCTCGTCGTCCGCGGTGCTCGGGAAGGAGCAGACCTCGAGGACGGCGTCGCGGTTGTCGGGGTCGCTGACCAGGCCTTCCTTGAGCACCCGACCGAACTCGCCCCAGAAGGTGCGGTAGCCGTCCGGCTTGTCGGCCATCAGCTCCTTGACCGTCGACAGCACCTTCTTGACCAGCCTGCGCCGCATGAGCTGGATCTGCCGGTCCTGCTGCAGGATCTCCCGCGACACGTTCAGCGACAGGTCGGCCGCGTCCACCACGCCCTTGACGAAGCGCAGGTACTCGGGCATCAGCGCGTCGCAGTCGTCCATGATGAACACGCGCTTGACGTACAGGTGCAGGCCGCCGCGCCCGTCCCGCCGGAACAGGTCGAACGGCGCCCGCGACGGGATGAACAGCAGGGCCTGGTACTCGAAGGTGCCCTCGGCCCGCATGTGGATGACCTCGAGCGGGTCGTTCCAGTCGTGGCTGACGTGCTTGTAGAACTCCTTGTACTCGTCCTCCCCGACCTCGCTCTTGGGCCGCGCCCACAGCGCCTTCATCGAGTTGACCGTCTCCGGCTCCCCTCCTCGGTGGCCATCCGGATCGGCCACGCGATGAAGTCGGAGTGCTCCTTGACGATCTGCCGGACCTTCCACGGCGACGCGTAGTCGTACAGGTGGTCCTCGGCGTCCTCCGGCTTGAGGTGCAGCGTCACCGCCGTCCCCTGCGGCGCGTCCGCCACCGCCTCGACCGTGTACGTCCCGTCCCCCGTCGACTCCCACCGCGTCCCGGTCGACTCCCCGCCTTCCGCGTGACGAGCACGACCCGGTCGGCCACCATGAACGCCGAGTAGAACCCGACCCCGAACTGCCCGATCAACTGGTCGCTGGCCGCCTTGTCCTTGGCCTCCCGCAACGACCGGATGAACTCCGCCGTCCCCGACTTCGCGATGGTGCCGATCAACGTCACGACATCGTCCCGCGACATCCCGATGCCGTTGTCCCGCACGGTCAACGTCCGCGCCGCCTGATCAGCCTCGATCGCGATGTGCAGATCCGACGTGTCGACCTGCAACTCCTTGTCGAGGTAGGCCTCCAACCGCAGCTTGTCCAGCGCATCGGAGGCGTTCGACACGAGTTCCCGCAGGAAGATGTCCTTGTTCGAGTAGATCGAGTGCACCATCAGGTGCAACAACTGCCGAGCCTCGGCCTGGAATTCGAACGTTTCGATCTGCGCGTCCACGCGCACCATGATGCAGGGGGCCGATCACACCCAGCAACGACCCCGGTCAGCGGATCGTCATGGCGAAGATGTGCATTCGGCCTGCGGTGGGCAGGGTGATGGAGGCCAGTTGCTTGGTGGACGGGACCGGGACGGTCTGGTGGAAGATGCGGACGCGGAGGGGGTGGTCGCCGGTGGGGTGGTGGCGGTGGGTGGTTTCGACGGCGACCTTCTCGTTGTAGCGGGGTGGGTGGCCCCAGTCGGTGAAGGTCAGGGTGGCGGTGCTGGTGGTGCCGTCGGTGTGGGTGAAGGTGAGGGGGCCGGTGGCGTCGCCTTGGGTGGCGGCGCCTAGGACGTGGAGTTCGGTGTAGGTGGCGGTGGGGACTGGGATGCGTTGTCCGGTGGGGATGACATTGTTCTTCTGGGTGTCGCCGTAGGCGGGCATGGTCCAGGTGAGGCCGCCGGTGACCAGGAGGCCGGGGGTGGGGAGTTCTTCGGCGGGGTAGGTGTAGCCGGCGTTGTCGAAGTTGCCGTCGGTGCGGGTGGGGTGCCAGGTGATGCCGTCGTTGTTCAGCAGGGTGGTGAGGGGTAGGGGTTTGCCGGGGAGGTCGGGGGCGTGCCCCAGGACGCGGTGGTGGGGGTGGCGACGGGGGCGATCACCAAGGGCGGGGTGGTGCCGGACCTGGTGATGATGGCCTCCTCGCCCGCGGCGAGGGTGATCTCCAGGACGCCGTCGGGGCGCGGGGACCAAGGGGTGGGGGTGCCGTCGGGGTGGGTGACCGCGTAGGGGCCGGTCATGCCGCCGGGGAGGACGCGGCAGGGTTCGCCTGCTTCGCTGCGGATGCGGATGAAGTCGGTGCGGCCCGCTGACCGGCGGGCGGTCACCAGGAAGGCGCCTTCGGTGCGGAGGTTGTGGATCGCGGTGTCCGCCCAGGCCGCGGGACCGCGGGAAGACGCGGATGGTGTCGCCCCAGCTCTGGAGGAGCATGTCGTGGAGGGTTTGGGCGGCGGACAGCGGGGTTTCGATCACGGGGCCGGTTTCGGCGTACATCGTGTTGGGGCGGACGTAGCTGTTCAGGAGCTTCGTCAGCTGGCTCAGTGCGGCGTCGCCGTCGCCGAGCATGGCGTACATCGACGCCGAGCCCGTGAAGCTGTAGCCCTGGAGGGCGCCGGTCAGGCTTTGCCAGTGGTTGAGGGACTTGATCAGCAGGTCGCGGTTGGCGGGGTTCGTGATGTCGAGCGCGTACAGCGGGTAGAACCACAGCAGGTGCGAGTAGTGCCGGTGCGACGACGTGAGCTTCCGGTCCCGGCCGATCCACAGGCCCTCGACGGCGTCCTGCGGGGGTGGGGTCAGGTTGGTGAGGACGTCGCGCCATTTCGGGGCCAACGTGTCGGATATGCCCAGGCGGGCCGCGGACGCGAGGAGTGTGCGGCAGCCCCAGTGGATCAGGGCGAGGTCGTAGTTGCAGTCGGTCGTGTTGGCGTACTCCGGTGAGTACGTGGTCGGCAGGTGGTAGACGCCCGACGCGTCCTTGGTCAGGAAGTGGAGGTAGAAGTTGATCGCCTTCCGCAGCCGCGGAAAAGGGTGTCGCGCAGGAGGTCGTCGTCCATCGCGTGCCGGTAGGCCAGCCACACGTTGTGCAGGGCCCACGTCAGGTTCCCGGCCTCGCACACCGGGGACGACGTGCCGGGGACGGTGGAGGTGTCAGAGACCAGGTCCTCCTGGCTGGTCCTGGCGATCACGAGCGAGTCGGCCCGGTAGGCGGCCGGGGTACTGGCGATCAGACCGGCCTCCTTCGTGGCGATGGCCGTCGTCAGCGCGTCCAGCTCCGGGTGGTTGGTGGCGTTGACCAGCCAGTACTCGAGCTGCACGTTGAGGTTCCACCACACCGCGGGCCACGGGGTGGGCTCCAGCCACGGGCCGGTGGTGGCCATGGGCGGGCCGCCCGCGCGGGAGGCGCTGGCGGCCTTGTAGAGCTGGGCCCAGTAGAACGCGGCCAGGCGGGTGTCGGGCACCGACACGAAACTCCTGGGGTAGAACGCGTTCCACCACGCGCGGTGGCTGGTGGTGAGGGCGGCGAGCGTGCCGGGTGAGGCCATGGTGGCCGCCGCGGTCGTGGTCGCCGAGCGGTCCAGGGCGCTGTGGGCGACGGTGCACAGCAGGGTCGACGTGACCCCGTCGGACTCGGTGCGCCATCGGGTCTCCGTCCGACCTCCGCACGCCAAGTCCTGCACGCACGTGCCCGCGGTGACCACGGGCGCGGGGTTGTCCAGCAGACCCGCGGGCCGCTGCGCCGGGTAGACGCCCTGCCGCGGGCTGACCGCGGCCTGCGGGGTGAACACCCAGTCCGCCCGCTCCGAACCCGACACGGTGGTCGTCGCCACGACGAGCAAGTCCTTCGTCGCGTGGACGAACGCGCGGACGGACAGGACGCCGCTGGTCGTGGTGACGAACCCGGTCAGCTCCGCGTTCCACAGCGACAGCCGCAAGTCGACCTCGGTGACGGTCCCGGTCGTCTGGAGCGTCAGGAACCCGATCGGCAGCCGCGCTCCGCCCCACAGCGGACCGCCGACGGCCTGGTGGTCGCGGACCCGGCTGTCGCCGAGCACGAACGCCAGCCGGTTCGTGCCGGACCGCTGGTAGACGCTCGCGCCGAGGCCGCCGTTGCCGAGGAACGGCCCGTGGTAGAACGACGTCGGGATGCGCTGCCACACCATGTCGAGCGCGCCGAGGAAGTCCCGCCACCCCGTCCCCGCGCCAACCGGTCGTCGATCCCGCCCGCCGCGACCGCCGGGGTCACCGGGCCGAGCACCGAGTGGACGAGTGCGCCGCCCACGGCCGACCCCAGCACGACCCGCCGCGAGACTCCACGGTCCGGCATCCTCGCCACCGCCATTCATCCGATGTTCACCCACGTGAACCCGTCAAGGACCCCAGTCGAGCCCCGGCAGTTTGGGGCCCGGGAAGGCATCGCGCAAGACCTCAACCGGTTCAGCGCAGCAATACATCAAACATCTGATGTTATAACGATCCGGTAGCGGCACATCCGCGCAGACTTGCCTCAACAGGGCCGCTAACCAACACTACGTCCACTTCGGCCAGACGATCTGACCCACCAAGACATCGGAGGAGCGGTGCGACTGAGAGCCGCCGCGGCACTGGCCGCGGTCTGCGCGGCCGGGTGCGCCGCCCCGCCGCCCGCCGTGGACGCGAACGCCGCCCGCTCGCACGCCGTCCGGCTCGCGCTCGTGCCCGGCGGGCCGCACCCGTACTTCACCGCGTGGAAGCCCGCGGGCGAGCGGGCCGCCGCCGACTTCGGGATCGGCGAGGTGGCCTACGACGACACCAGCAACTGGGACCAGGAAGCCCAGAACCGCAGGCTGGACGACCTCGCCGCCCGCGGCTACACCGCCTTCGGCGTCTTCGGGGTGTCCGCGGTCGACATCAACGACACCTTCGGGAACCTGACCTCCACCGGGCTGGTCGTCGCCGCGCTCGCGTCCTGCCCGGCCGCCGAGGTCAACCTCGCCGCGTTCTGCCTGGCCACCGACGTCGAGCGGGCGGCGTACCTCGGTGCGAAGGCCGCGATCGCGGCCATGGGCGGGAAGGGCGACCTGGTCCACCTCACCGGCAACCGGGTCGACACCAACACCGAGCGGCGGATGGCCGGGGTCCGGCACGCCGTCGCCGAGACCGGCGGCTCGGTCCGGCTGCTCGCCACCATCGCCGACGTCGACACCGACGCGGGCACCGCCGACGCCGCGGTCGACGCGCTCCTCGACGAGCACGGCCGGACGATCGACGCCGTCGTCGCGACCGGCTACGTCCCCGCGGTCGCCGCCGTCGCCGGGGTCGGGGCGGCGGGCCTGCCGATCCGCGTCGTGGCCATCGACGACGACCCGGTGATCCTCGACGGCATCAGGGACGGCTCGGTCGAGGCCACCGTCGTGCAAAACCCCGAGGGCCAGGCGTACGTCGGCGCGTGGGCGCTGACCCAGCTCGCCATCGGCGAGTGCACCCTGCGCCAGCCCGGCGTCTTCGTCGACTCGGGGTCGTTCGTGGTCGACGCGGGCAACGTCGACACGTACGACGCGCTGCGCGAGGCCAAGACCGCGGCCCTGCGCGACGAGTTCCTCTCCACCGTGCTGGCCTGCTGATGATCACCCGACGCGCCCTGCTCGCCGCCGCCGCGCTCGCCGCGGGCTGCGCCGCACCGCCCCGCCAGGTGCCGACCCCGTTCACCGCACCGCCGACCACGATCCCCGACGCCGCCCCACCCGTGCAGGTCCGCCGCGCGCTGTCGAGGGCCCGGGGCACCGACGTCCGCATGGTCGTGGCCACCCCCGGCGACGTCCCCGCCGCGGACCTCCCGGTCTGCCTCGTGCTGCACGGCAGCGGCGACACCGCCGACGTCCTGGTCGACCTGGGCGCCCCCGCCGCGCTCGCCGCCGCGGCGACGCCGTTCGCCCTGGTCGCCGTCGACGGCGGCGATTCGGGCTGGCGTCCGGTCCCCGGTGACGACCCGGCCGCCATGCTCGCGAGCGAACTCCCCGCTGGCTCGCCCAGGCGGGCCTGGCCACGACCCCGTTCGCGCTGCTGGGTCTCGGCGACGCCGCCCCCGCGACCCTCGACCGCGTCCTGCGCACCGGCCCCGTCGCCGCGGCGCTGGTCGACCCGGTGTTCCAGGACGCGCCGTCGGGTGCGGAACGGTTGCGCACCACAGCGTTGGCCATCTGGTCCGGCCCCTACCGCGCGGCCGAGGACCTCGCCACGACCGCGGAGCCGACCTGCGCCCCTCGGCGAGGCCCCGATCCACGACGTGGTCGCGTTCCTCGCCGACCACGCCCGCGCCGTCCGCGGCGGCTACTGACCGGTGGCCGCCGCGATCACCCGGGTCAGCGCGGCGTGCACGCCCTGCAGCTCGGCGACGTCCATGCCCAGCCGCTCGACCACCTTGTACGGGATCTTCTCGGCCTCGCGCCGCAGCTCCACCCCGCCGGGGTCAGCTCGACCGACAGCGACCGCTCGTCGGCCCGGTTGCGGGACCGGGTGAGGTAGCCGATCGCCTCCAGGCGCTTGAGCATCGGCGACAGCGTCGCGGGCTCGGCGTGCAGGGTGTCGCAGAGGTCGCGGACCGACCGCGGCGAGCGGTCCCACAGCGCGAGCAGCACCAAGTACTGCGGGTGCGTGAGGCCCAGCGGCTCCAGCAGCGGCCGGTAGATCCCGATGACCGCGCGCGACGCGACCGACAGCGCGAAGCAGACCTGCCGGTCGAGGGCGAGCGGGTCCTCGCCGAGGTCGATGTCCGCCATGAGCTGCCCCACTCCGATAGTTAGTACGCTAACCATTAGCGTACTCTGGTCGCTGGAGGTGGTGCACATGGGTGCACGGCGGCCGAACCCGGCCCAGTGGCTCAAGTACGCGGTCGGCGGCAGGCTGCCCGACCGGCTCGGCGCGTGGGTGCTGCACGACGTCACGTGCCGGACGTGGGCGCTGCGGCACGCGGCTCGCGCCACCGTCCTCATCGCACCGCTCGTGGTCGGCTGCCTGCTCGTGCCCGGCCCGCTCGGCATCCGGCTGGCCATGGCGGGCATGGCCGTGATCATCGGGTACTACTTCTCCTTCTCCTACCTGGAGGAGAGCTGCGAGATGCGCGCCGCCCGGCACGGCCACGAGTACGGCGCCGCCCGCCGGGTCCGCGACGCGGCCAAGGCGGGCGAACGGGCCGAGGCGCACGCCCGCTACATCGCCGCCTACCGGAGCACCGACGTCGCCTAGGGTGTGCCGGTGACCAGCATCCAGGAACTCCTCTACCCGGACCTGCCCTGCTTCGGCTGCGGCCACGGCAACCCCGACGGCCTCAAGCTGCGCAGCTACCCGGCCGACGACGGCTCGGTCACCGCGACGTTCCTGCCCTGGCCGCAGCACGACAACGGCCTGGGGTTCCTCAACGGCGGCATCGTGTGCACGATCCTCGACTGCCACAGCGCCGCCGCCGTGATGCTGGAAGCCGACCGCCGCGGCTGGAAGCCGCTGGGCGACGCCGCCCTGTCCTACGTGACCGCGGGCCTCGACGTCCGCTACCTCCGCCCGTCGCCGCTGCGCGAGGCCGTCGAACTGCGCGCGGTCATCCGGGAGGCGTCCGAGTCGGAGATGACGGTCGACGTGTCCCTGTGGTGGGACGGCAAGCCGCGGGCCGAGGCCGCCGCCCTGTGGAAGCGGTGGCGACCCCGGACCAGCGCCTAGTCGGCCAGGTCGATGCGGGCGTGCGGCCCGCAGAAGCCGGTGACCCGGTCGAGCAGTTCGAGCAGGACGTCCGCCGCCGCCTCGTCCGGCGCCCGCTCCACGCCCGCGGTCAGCTCGGCGATCAGGGTCGTCCGGCTGACGCCCGACGCGTTGGCCGACCGCAGCTCGGAGACAAGCACCTCCACGTCGCCGCCCGCGGCTGTGGCGTCCACCAGGGCCGCGCGCTCCTCGTGATCCCTCACGTCGGCTCCTTGCACGGGGAGGTTGACGCACGCCGGGTCCGGGTCGGTCGACTGGGTCCACAGCGGCGCCGTGCCGTGCACGTACCCACGGTACTCCGCGAGCGACATGGCGATCGGGGGCGAGAGGAAGCCGTGCTTGGGATCGTCCGGGTCCGGCACGTAGACCAACTGGGCCGGGACGAGCTGCGAGGTGTCCATCTGCCACACCCGGAGCGCGGTCTTGTTGTTGGTCCCGTTCCAGGGGGACGGCGGTTTCGGCCTGCGGTGCGGGGCAGGTTGCACCCGGTGTCCGGGGACACCGAGGTGCCCTGCGGTTTGTTCTTCAGGTTGATCGGGGACACCCAGTCCGCGCCGTTGCTCCGGTAGGTCTCGACGTCGGCGGGCACGCGGACGCCGAGTTCGTCGCCGATGGCGTCGCCCACCACCGGAAGATTGGTGTTCAGGTCGATCAGGATCGCCCGGAAAATGGTCGTCATCGCGGACTACTTGCCGTGGTTGTACGCGACGAAACAGTAGCTCGCGACGCCCGCCGGATTGTCGTTGACGTCGTGCGCCGATGCGGTGACCATGTAGCAGTCGACGATGAGCCCGTCCGGGAAGTTGTACCGCTTGGAGAACGGCGTCCAGGACAGCGACTCCTCCTTGAACCGGTCGGCGAACAGCGTGCCGAGGTTCTGCGAGATCTCGATCGAGTCGCCGGGGTTGATCGAATCCTTGAAGACGGTCTGCAGGTAGTTCGTGATGTCGCTGATGCCGTTGTTCTTGTCCCAGACGATGATGTCCTCGGCCGCCGCGATGGGCAGGTCGCCGGTGGTCGGCTGGGACCGCAGGCCCTGGTAGTAGTAGCCGTACTGGGACGCGAAGTTCGTCTCGCAGTACTGCCAGGTGTCGGTGGAGATGATGCTCCCGTCGTCCTCGTCGCCCGTGGCGTCCAGCCTGGCTCTGTGCTGGGCGTAGGCGGCGCCCGCGAGCAACGCCTCCGCCGCTTTCGCGAGCGCCTCCAGCGCGATCGGCGCGAGAATCTTGACGACCGAGGTCACACCCTGCATGACGAGCCTCCCGTTTGTGCGCGGCTGAATGCCGATTGCAAATGTCAGGAATACGGCAGCGCGGAGATCGAGACAAGGCGCGTACGCATGAATGCCGGTTCGCCACGATCGGGTGATGTCGTCACCGAGCGGGTAATGGTCGACGTCGGTGCGTGAATTGTGGAATGCGTTGCACGGGGCCCATCCCCGGAAAGAGCGAGCAGTTTTGACACGCGAATGAAACCGATTGCACGATGTGCGTTCTGCCCAGCGGAGGGGAGGCCGCGATGTCCGCGACGATCCGGCAAGTCGCGCTCGCCGCGGGCGTCTCCGCCGCCACGGTCTCGCGGGCGCTGTCCGGCTCGCCGCTGGTCGACCCGCGGACCCGCGAGGCCGTGCTCCGCACCGCCGCCGACCTCGACTACGTGCCCAACCGCGCCGCGCGGGGCCTGATCACCGGGCGCACCGGCAACCTCGCGCTCGTCGTGCCCGACCTGACCGACCCGGGCGTCCCGCCCGTCGTCAAGGCGGCCCTGGCGCGGGCGAGAGATGCCAACTACGCGGTCTTCCTCGTCGACACAGACGACCGCCCGGACGCCGAGCTGGCGGCGGTCCGGTCCCTGGCCAAGCAGGTGGACGGCGTCGTCCTGTGCGCGCCGAGGATGAGCGCCGACGACCTGCGCGCCGCCGCGTCGTGCACCACCGCGTCCTCGTGCACCGCCGTTCCGACGACGTCCCCTCGGTGACCGTCGACGGCGCGGGCGGCCTGCGCCAGGCCGTCGCCCACCTCGCCGCGCTGGGGCACCGCCGCATCGCCCACCTCGTGAGCGCGCGCGGTTCGCGCGCGGTCCGGCAGGCGGCGAACGCGGCGTCGGTCGACCTGGTCGAGTTCCCCGGGGAACGGGCTTCCAGAGCGGGGTGGCGGCGGCGGACCTGGTCGTCGCGGCGGGCGTGTCCGCGGTGATCGCCGACGGCGACGAAGCGGCGGTCGGCGTGATGGCCCGCCTGGCCGTGCGCGGGGTGCACGTGCCGCGCGACGTCAGCGTGATCGGGTTCGGCGACCTCCCGCTGGCGGCAATGGCCACCCCGCCCTGACGACGGTCGCGGTGCCGCAGGACCAGGCGGGCCGCGCGGCGGTCGACCTGCTGCTGCGGCTGCTCGCGGGCGGGCGGGTCTCCCGCAAGGAGATCCCCGCCCAGCTCGTCGTCCGCGGATCCACCGACGTCAGACGCTGACCGCCTCCCGCTCGGGAACGGCGACGGGCGTGCGCAGCGCCGCGACCGCGGCGACCGGGGCCACCATGGCGACCAGCCCGCAGACGATCCACGTCGCCTGGATGCCCAGCAGCGCCGCCAGCGCGCCGAACAGCGCGATGGAGAACGGCGCGGTGCCGATGCCCGCGATCGCCAGCGTCGCCATCGCCGCGCCCATGCGGTCCGCGGGGGCGGCGTCCTGGTACAGGGTGACGATGGCCGGACCGTTGAGGCCGCTGGCCAGTCCGACGACGTAGCCGACCGCGGCGAGCGACAGCACCGACGGCATGACCGCCATCAGCAGGATGCCGACCGCGATGAGCGCGGCGCTGGCGACCAGGCGCAGCACCAGCGGGATGCGGTGCGCGACGGCCGCGCCGATGGCGGTCGCGGTCAGGGCCCCCGCGCTGAACGCGGCGATCACCGTGGCCACGGCCTGCACGCCCCACGAGCGCTCGTCGGCGAGCAGCGGGAGGGCGGCGGCGATGGGCCAGTTGAACGCGAGGTCGATGGTGAACGACGAGACGAACAGCCAGCGCAGGCGCGGGTTCGCGCGGAGCAGGCGCAGCCCGTCGGCGGAGCGGTTCAGCAGCGCCTTGCTGATGGTCACCTGGCGCAGCGACGGCGGGGTCGCCGGGCGCGGGAGGTCGCGGGTGACGAACACCAGCGCGGTCAACGAGATCGCGCACGTGGCGGCGACGACGGCGAGCGCGGGCCACAGGGCGCCGCTCGCGATCAGCCACGCCCCGAGCGGCGCGCCCGCGATCGGCGCGAGGCGGGTGACGGTGGCGTAGAGGAGTTGGCGCGCACCAGGTTCGGCCCCGGCGCCAGCCCCGGCAGGACGCTGCCGAACGACGGCGCGCCCAGCCCCAGGAGCACGCCCTCGACGACCACGATCACCGCGAGCGTGGCGACGTCCTCGGCGAGGTACACCCCGACCGCGCCCAGGGCGAGCAGGATGACGCGGCCGGACGCGGTGCGCAGCAGCACGAACCGCGGGCCGAGCAGGTCGGCGACCGCGCCGCCGAACACCAGCATCAGCGCTTTCGGGATGGTGGCGCAGAGGATGAGGAAGGTGACCGCGCCGGAGCCGCCGAGCCGCACGGCGGTCCACGCCATCGCGATCAGCAGCATGCTGTCCCCGACCAGGGACACGCCCTGGCCCGCGATGAGCGCGCCCACCCGGGGCCAGTCCATGCGCTGCGTGGTGTCCATGATGTCGTCTCTCCTGTCAGGGAAGGGGGATGCCCTCGGCCGCGCTGATGCGGCGCAGCAGGGCGGGGTCGCGCAGCAGCGGCGCCAGCCCGCCGGTCAGCGCGTCGTCGACGGCGAGCACCGCGGCCAGCGCCTCCGCGGGCGGACCGGCGCCGGGGTCGGCGATGAGCACGACGCGGCCGCCGGTGTGGCCGTGGCCGAGCACGCGCAGCGCCCACGCGGCGGCCCGGGCGGCGTGGCCGCGCTCGGCCGGGCGGACGCTGACGAGCGGGTGCTCGTCCGGGGTGAACAGGGCGTGCGCGGTGTCCGGTCCGCTGTGGACGGTGGCGCTGCCGACGCGGTGCATCACGGGCCTCCTCGGTCGAGCGGGAACGGGCCGAACAGGGTCACCGGGCCGATGGTCGGCGCGGCGACGGCGGCGACGAAGCCGTCGGGGGCGGGCAGGTCGCGGACCTCCCACGGGTGGCCGGGCACCCGCCCCGGCCGCCGCACCGGCAGGTGCAGGGACTCGAGGATCCGGCCGCCGCCCGCCTTGACGCAGGCCTCCTTGCGGGTCAGGAGCCGGTGGTAGGCCGAGGCCGGGTCCGCCGCGCGGGCGACGAACCCGGCCTCCTCGCGGGGAGGAACCGGGCGGCGAGGGCCACCGGGCCGAGGTCGGGGCGGACGCGTTCGATGTCCACCCCGACCGGCGCGGTGACCGACACCGCGAGCAGGGCGTGGCCCGCGGAGTGGCTGAGGTTCCACCGCCACCGCCCCCGGGCGCCGGTGAACTCGGGCTTGCCGTGCTTGCCGCGGGTCCACCGCAGGTCGGCGGGCGCGCACCCGAGGTAGGCGGCCAGGACGGTGCGGGTGACGCCGTGCGCGACGGCGTACCGGTGGTCGCGGGCGGCGCGCCCGCGCTCGGCGGCGTCGAGCACGTGCGGCCAGCCCGCGCCGTCGAGCCGGATGTGCCAGACGTCCACCCCGGACGGCTCGGGCAGCCTGCCGTCAGGCCGGGGCGACATCGGCGAGCCGCCCGTGCAGGTAGCCCTGGGCGAGGGTGAGCCGCTGGATGTTGCCGGTGCCCTCCATGAACTCGAACGCGCGCGCGTCGCGGACGAGCTTGTCCAGCCGGGGTGCTCCCAGCGGGCGCCGGGGCCGAAGTGCGCGACGGCGGCGGTGGTGAGGTCCTCGGCGAGCCGGGTGGCCCGGATCTTCGCCGCGGACGCCATGGTGCCGTCGGCGGGGTCGCGGTCGGCGATGCGGGCCGCGCCGAGGATGAGCGCGCGGGTGCCCGCGAGCTTGCCCGCCCAGTCGGTCAGGTCGACCGCGGGTCGGTGCTCGGCGACGTAGTCGTAGGCGGACTGGGCCACCCCGAGCGCCATCGCCGACACGACCGGCCGGTACCGGTGGAAGGTCCGGACGGCGGCGGTCATGCCGCGCCGAGTGGCGGACAGGTGCCTGCCGAGCAGGTCCCGCTCCCCACCGGGACCTCGCGCATGCGCAGTTCGCTGAGCTGGAGCCCGCGCAGGCCGAGGGTCTCGATGGGGACGGCGGTGAACCCGGGCCGGTCGGTCTCCACCAGCACCGCGTCCACGCCGAGCGGGCCGGGCGCGCGGCGGGCGAACACGACCCCGATGCCCGCGCGGGCGCCGTTGCCGACGTACCGCTTGGTGCCGGTGAGGGCGTAGCCGCCGCCGTCGGGGGTGAGCCGGGTGCCCATGCCCGCCGGGTCGGACCCGTGGCCGGGCTCGGTCATCCCGAAGAACGTCCACGTCGGGCGCGCGGCGAGCATGCCGTAGTAGCGGTCGCGCTGGTCGGCGTCGGCCAGCTCGGCGATGACGAACCCGGACATCGACGGCCCGGGCAGCCCGAGCACCCCGCCCGCGTCGGCCCGCGCCAGCTCCTCCATCGCGACGACCTGCTCGACGCAGGTGGTGAAGTGCACCGGCGTCCCGTCGATGACCACCGGGTCGTCGGCGTACTCGGGCGGCAGGCCCATGTACGCCTTGAGGTGCGGGTGGCGGTCGAAGGTGTCGTGCACGGCGGTCGGGTCGCGGTCGACGGTGAGGGCGTTGGCGCGCAACGGTTCCGCGTCGGCGTGCGCGCGGGCGCGCAGCGCGGTGAGGAAGTCAGCCACGGCCGCCCCCGGGCGCGTAGGCGTCGGCGAGCAGCTCCGCGGCGCGGACGTCCCGGCCGGGTCCGTCCGCGACGAACCCGGATGCCCCGACCAGGTGCAGCCCGACCCGCTCGGCCTCGGCGAGCGCGCGGTGCGCGGCGGCGACGGTGTCGGCGTCCGGCCACGCGGCCAGCAGCGCCTGCGCCTGGGCGCGGGCCGCGGCCCCGTCGGCGAGGAGGGCGCGGACCAGCGGGAGGCTGAGCGTGGACGCCCCTTGCACGGTCCGGCCGCGCAGGTACTCGACGGCGCGGTGCAGGAGGCGGTCGACGAGGCCGAGGCGCAGCCACGCGATCCCCTCGGCCCACGTCGGGTCGGCGGGTCCGGCGGTGGCGATCCGCAGCGCGGTCAGCTCGCCGGAGTCGGTGGGGACGGCGCCGAGGTGGTCCTCCAGGAAGTCCTGCCGCTCCCGGACCCCGCGGGCGCCTGGAACCGGTCGCAGAGCACGGTGATCTCGGCGGGGAGGAGCACGTGGCCCCCGGCCCGGCGGGCAGGACACCCGGGCTGACGGCCGCGTGCAGGCGGGCCAGCGCGGGCACCACACCCGCGTCGGCGGCGATCGCCTGGACGGCCTCGGTGTGCGGCGGCGAGGAGAGTGCGGTCATCGGCTGTACTCCAATTCTCGAACGGGCGCGGGCACACCCACGACGACCTCGGCCGAGTAACGCAGGTCCCGGCCCGCCACCAGCACCCCACCCCGCTGGGCATCGGCCAGGTGCGCGGCCAACGCCACCCACGGCCCCGCGCAAACATGTCCCGGGACCGCGTCCACATATGTGGACGGCATCCAGCCGGTCAGCGTGCTGCCGGCATCCGACATCGCGTCCAAGTGGGTGCGGCCCGTCGACGGGGTGATCCGCGGTCGGCTGATCGGCAGCTGTCCACCGGGGCGGACCAGCAGCGCCACCGCGGTGTCGCCGTCCGGGGCCGGGCTGCCGTCCTCGGGCGGGAGGGTGCTCTGCTCGAGGACCAGCACCAGCGCTGCCCCCGACCGCCCGGCCGCCACCCGGTCGTACGCGACGCGCAGGGCGGTGAACGGGGCGGTCGGGCCCTGGTCGGTGATCCCGATGATCAGCGGGTCGCTGCCCATCAGGTCGGACAGGTGGCAGGCGGGCAGGCTCTGGTGGCGGCAGTCGGGGCTCGCGTCGACCACCACCACCAGGTCCACGCCGGTGAGGTCGACCTCGGCGTGGACGCGCCGGGCCATGTCGTGGAAGGTGACGAACGGCTTGCCCGCCTGCCACGCCGGGTCCAGCGGGCCGTGGATGGCCGCGGTCTGGGTGTCGAAGAGGCCGATCTCGTGCGGTCCCGAGGTCGAGTCCGCCGCGGTGAAGCGGTGGACGGAGACCAGGTCCAGGCCGGGGGCCGCCGGGGCGGGGCCCGGCGGCGGCCCGGTGTGGCCGGTGGCGGGCACGCCCGTCACCGGCTCTCGGCGAGGAACTCGGCCAGCGCGCCGACGGTCTCCAGGTGGCGCTGCTCCAGGTTCTCCGGCTCGACCTGGATGTCCAGGCTGTCCTCCAGCGCCATCAGCAGGCCCAGGACGCTGGTGGAGTCCAGGTTGAGGTCGTCGAACAGCCGGGTCTCGGCGGTGACGCCGGTCAGCTCGGTGCCGACCACCTCGGAGAGGGCGGCGACGATGGCGGAGTGGATCTGGGCGTCGGGCAGGATCGCGGTCATGGCGGTGTCCTTTCGGGATCTGGTTACCGGAAGTCGTGCAGGATCTGCGGGGTGAGGGCGGCCTGGGCGTCGTCGCGGGAGCGGACGAGCAGGGCCTTGCCCTGGTGCACCAGGACCTCGGCCGGGTAGCCGTGGCTGAGGAAGTGCACCGGGGACGCGGTGGGGCCGTAGGCGCCGGAGCGCTCGACGCCGACGATGTCGCCGGGCGCGAGGTCGGCGGGCAGCTCGACGGCCTTGCCGAGGGTGTCGTTGGGCGTGCAGAGCGGGCCGGTGACGTTCCACTTGACCAGCTCGGCGGTGCTGTCGCGGCTGATGAGCCGCATCGGGAAGTTCCGCTTCACGAACGACCCGATGCCGACCGCGGCCATGTGGTGGTTGGTGCCGCCGTCGGCGACGGCGAACTGCTCGCCCATGGACTCCTTGGTGTAGCGGACCTGGACGGCGTAGGTGCCGCTGTGGCCGACGAGGTAGCGGCCCAGTTCCATCACCATGCGGGTTTCCGGGTGCCGGGCGTGGAAGTCGGCGAAGACCGGGTTGAGCTTGGTGGTCAGGTCCTCGACGTCGAGGTCGCGCTCGCCCGCGAAGTACGCCACGCCCAGGCCGCCGCCGACGTCGACCAGGTCCAGCGGGACGCCGGTGGCCTCGGACAGGGTCTCGGCGAGGGCGAGGATGCGCTGGGAGTTCTCCACGACGACGTCCTCGGTGAGGATGCGCGTGCCCATGTACGCCTGGAACCCGACGAACTGCACCGACGGGTAGTCCGCGGGCAGGTTCGCGCGCTCCATCAGCGCGGCCTCGTCGATGCCGAACTGGCGGGGCTTGCCGCCCATGGTCAGGCCGCTGCCCTTGACCGCGAAGCTCGGGTTGACCCGCAGCACGACCCGCGCCGGGACGGCCATCTCCTTCGCGGCGGCGTCGATGACGGCCAGCTCGCCGAAGGACTCGCAGATGAGGGTGACGCCCTCCTTCAGGCACGCGGTGATCTCGCCGCGGCTCTTGCCGGGCCCGAGGAACATGATCTGGTCCGCGGGCACGCCGACCTTGCGGACGGTCAGCAGCTCGGTCATCGACGAGACCTCGGCCCGCGCGCCCAGCGAGTGCAGCAGCGCGCACACGCTGATGTTCGGGTTGGACTTGAGCGAGAAGAAGATCTCGACCGCCGGGTGCAGCCGCGACCGCAGGCCGGTGAACTGGCCGGTGATGACGTCGCCGTCGTAGACGTAGAGCGGGGTGCCGAAGCGCTCGGCCAGCTCGGTGACGGGAACGCCCTGGATGTCAGACATACGCGGGGACCTCCTTGCGCAGACCGGCGACGACCGCGGCGATCGCGGTGTCCAGCGCGGCGAGTTCGGTGTCGTCGGCGGCCATGAGCAGGCCGTAGAGGCGGCCGGAGAACGGGCCGTCCCCGCCGCGGCGTTGACCGTGGCGAAGTTGTTGACCAGCAGGCCGGAGCCGCCGGGGGTGTAGAGCAGGCCGCCGAGGGCGGAGCGCAGCTCGGCGAAGCCGAGGGGCGCGGTGAGCGCGACGTCGTACTGGCGGGCGAGGGCGACGGTGTCCGGGCCCATGAACCGCTCCTGCAGCGGGACGCCGTAGGTGGACATGTTGTTGCGGGCGTTGATCTCCAGCACCGGCAGCAGCCCCCGTCGGTGGTGGTGATGGCGTCGACGCCGACCAGTCCGTGGAAGTTCACGCTGGCCAGGTGCCTGCCCAGGACGTGCGCGGTCTCCACGATCTCCTCGTGCTGCGCGGCGGTGATGCGCGCCGGGATGCGGTGTCCCTTGTGGACGCCGCCCGCGGTGATGGCCTCCTTGACGAAGTCGAACCGCACGCCGCCGTCGCGCCCGACGGTGAAGTGGTAGTTGAGGTCGGCGGCCTTGTCGGCCCACTCCTCCACGACCACGGCGATGCGCTGGTCGCCGGTGCGCTCGGCGCGCCGGGTGACCATGCGGACGAGCTGGTCGAGCCGCTGCTCGCGGTCGACCACCGCGATGCCCTTGCCGGACACCCCGTAGGCGTCCTTGACGCCGACCCTGCGGCCCGCGGCGACCGACGCCTTGGCCTCCTCGGCGGCGGCGCGGAACTCGTCGACGGTCTCGCACTCCCAGCCGGTGGCCAGCGGGATGCCCAGCTCGCGGGCGAGCCTGCGGCTGTAGACCTTGCTGTTGACGGCCTTGACCAGCCCGACCGGCGGCAGCGCGGACGGCAGCCCGGTCGCCGCGCACAGCCGCTCCTCCAGCTCGGACATGCCGTGCGGGAGCAGCTGGTGCCCGGTCGCGGCCAGCTCCGCCAGCCTCGCCTGGAGCGCGGGCGACTCGACGGCGTCGGCGCTGACGGTGTTCTCCGGGTTGTTCCGGTCGACGACCAGGACGCGCGGCAGGCCGATGCCCAGGTCCGCCAGCCAGGCCAGGTAGTCCGGGTCCGGGTGCGACTTGAGCACGACGTGGTCGTCGGGCCCGGCCAGCAGCAGCGCGAACTCGTCCATGCGGTTGACCACGGCCGCCGCGGACCGGCCGCCCGCGGTGGGCAGGCCGATCTCGTCGCGCGCCCACTCGTCCTCGACCTCGAAGTTGCCGATGAGCACGAGCGGGGTCGACGGGTCGCCGGTGCACGCCGCTTTCACGCCGTCCAGGAAGGTGTGCTGGGGAGGGGACATGGCGGGTCTTCCTTCGGGGTCAGTGCCGCAGGACCGCGGCGGAGAACGTGGCGCCGAGGCCGACGGAGGCCATCAGGTAGAGGTCGCCGGGGGTGAGCCGACCGGCGGCGAGGGCGTCGACGTAGTTGATGAACGGGTCCGCGGTGAAGCAGTGCCCGGTGACGGGGATGTTGTCGAGGTAGACGCGGCTCAGCGGGATGCCGAGCACCTTGCACGCCCACGACCAGGACAGCCGGTTGACGTTGTGGGGCAGCAGCAGCGCCAGGTCGGCCACGGGGACCCCGGCCGCGTCCGCCGCCTCGGTGATGACCTCGGCGAGCAGGTCGTTGTGCTCGTTGAGGAAACCGGGGTCGAGCGGGTCGGGCGGGAACGCGTCGCTGTACTGGCCGCGGGTGCGGGTGGCGTAGCCGAGCAGCTCGTCGCGCTCGCCGGAGGCGCTGACCAGGCACGCGGCCGTCGACTCGCCCATGACGGTGCTCTCCGGGATCATCTCCAGGGCGTCGGTGAACACCTTCTCCCCCACCAGGACCAGGGCGAGCGCGTCCGGGTCGGGGTCGGCGGCGAGCAGGCCGCCCGCGACCTCGACGGCGAGCAGGCCGCTGGCGCAGGCGTGCTGGGTGACGGTGAACGCGACCGCCTCGGTGAGCCCGAAGTCGTCGCAGATCCGCTGCAGCGTGCGCTCGGTCCGCTTCTCCACTGTGGACACGGTGCGGGCGGCGATGGCGTACTTGACGCGGTGCTCGTTGCCCTTGAGCGCGGTGAGCGTCCGCACGGCCGCGGACAGCGTGGTGTGCAGGTCCTCGCCGGGGGCGCGGCGGACGCTGTCGAGCCCGTAGAACTTGCGGAAGGTCCACAGGGCGCGGGCGTCCATGCCGAGCCGGGCGCCGAGGTCGGCGATGGCGATCGAGTGGTCGGGTTTGCGGGCGCCGACCTCCAGCAGTGCGGTCACCGTCGGGCTCCAATCAGCTCGGGCTCGGGGGCGGTGCCGGGCCACCACAGGTCGTCGGGGGTGAGGGCGGCGGGGCTGTACTTGCCGAGCGCGCTGATCAGCAGCCGCGCCTCCAGGGCGAGCGCGTCGACCAGCCGCTCCAGGCCCGCGTCGGGGTCCTCGGCCACGGCGAGCAGCGCGGCCCGGCCGAGCCCGACGGCGGTGGCGCCCGCGGCGAGCGCCCGCACGGTGCGCGCGCCCTCCCACATGCGCCCGCTGACGAGCAGGCACCCGTCCGGCGCGCCGACGCGGCGCAGGCACTCGCCGAGCGGGAGGCCGACGGCGTCGAGGAACGCGGTGGGCGCCCACCCGGTGCCGCCCTCGGCGCCGTCGACGGTGACCGCGTCCGCGCCCGCCGCCCACGCGACGCGGGCCGCGTGGGCGACGTCGCGGCCGGGGAAGAGCTTCACCCAGACCAGGGCGCGCGGGAAGTTGTTGCGCATGAACCGGACCTGCTGGCGGACGATCTCCTCGGTGAACGTGCCGGGGTCGCGCAGCGCAGCACGTGGTCGCCGTCGAGCACCGGGTGCACGGCGAACCGGTCGCGCAGGCGCTCGGCCTCCGCGGCGTCGAGCACGGTCATCCCGCCGAGGCCGGGCTTGGCGCCCTGCCCGATCTTCAGCTCGAACGCCAGCCGCCCGGTCTCCAGCAGCGGCGTGGCCAGGGGCGAGCTGTAGACGAGGTTCCAGACCTCGGCGTCGGCGTCCTCGGTGCTCTGCTGCACGACGACGCCGCCGGTGCCGCCGGACGCGGCCAGGTAGGTCTCGATCCGGGCCAGCATCGGCGACGCCGCGCCCGCGCCGTGCACGGGGACGACGTTCTCGCCGATGACCATCGGGATGCCGAGCCGCCCGGCCTGGGCGCTGGCCGCGGTGCTCAGCTCCCGGGCGCCGAGGCGGGTGGAGCCGAACGCGGACAGGTACAGCGGCAGCGGCGAGCGGAACCCGCCGACGGTGGTGGTGAGGTCGACGTCGTCGTGGCCGGGTTCGCGGCCGAGCTCGATGAGCTTGCCCAGGCGCTCGGGCATGAACACCGGCGGCGCGATGCGCGCGGCGTCGAGGTCGTCGGGGCGGGCGGCGGGGTCCGCGCCGAACGCGGTGGACCCGTACGCGCCCGCGGGCGGAAGACCGCGGCCCGCCCGCGGCGGGCGCGGTCGCGGACCTGGTCGGCGGGGAAGCCGGGGGCCTCGATCATGGCGCGGCCACCCCGGGGAGCTTCGGGTACGCGCTGACCTGCCACAGGGCGTCGAGGCCGGTGAGGAACCGGACCAGGCGCTGCACGCCCATGCCGAACCCGGCGCTGGCCGGGATGCCCTCGCGGGCCATGCGCAGGTACCAGTCGTACTTGGCGGGGTTCTCGCCGCTCTCCCGCATGCGGGTGACGATGGTGGCGTAGTCGGACTCGCGTTCGCTGCCGCTGACCAGCTCGCCGTAGCCGCCGTGCGCGATGAGGTCGAAGTTGCGCAGCGACCCCGGGCGGTCGGGGTCCTCGCGGTCGTAGAAGCCGCGGGAGCCCTTGGGGTAGTCGGTGATGAAGAACGGGCGGTCGGCCTTGTGGGACAGGCGCTCCTCGCCCTCCCAGTCGATCTCGCCGTCGGCGGACTGCGGGTGCCCGACGGCGTGCAGCTGCTCGACGGCGTCGGCGTGGGTGCACCGGTCGAACGGGTCGGCCAGCAGCTCCGCGAACGCCTCCGGGTCGCGGCCGAGGCCGCGCAGCACGTCCGGCACGGTCTGCCACACGTGCGCGACGACGTGCTTGAGCAGGCCCTGCGCGACGGCCATCGCGTCGGCGCGGGTGCCGTGCGCGATCTCGACGTCGATCTGGTGGAACTCGACGAGGTGGCGCCCGGTGCCCGCGGTCTCGGCGGGCTCGACCCGCACGTTGGGGGCGATGTAGAACAGCTTGCCGAACCCGCGCAGCGACGCCTGCTTGTAGAGGATGGCGCTGGTCATCAGCTTGTAGCGGTGGCCGTAGAAGTCGACGTCGATGGCCTTGGCGCCGCGGCCGCCGGGGTCGGTGACCGGGCCGATCAGCGGGGGCAGCAGCTCGGTGAAGCCCTGTCCGCGCAGGAAGTCGCGGGCGGCCTGCAGGGCCTCCTGCTGCACGGCCATGGCGGCCCGGGTCGTCGGGGCGACCAGGTGCTCGGCCAGATCTGGGTGGTGCATCTCGCCTCCGGGGGTCATCGGTCGAACTTTCGGGCTACCTGGTGCAGAGCGGAGAGCAGCCGCGCGGACGTCAGCGGCGGGGCGCTGGTGCGCGGCGCGGCGATCGGCATGTCCCCGACGGCCGACCAGCGCAGCCACCCGTCGGCGTCGACGGTCCCCGGGCGCGGCCCGCGTTGTCCGGGTGCGCGCAGAAGGGGACGTCGAGGTAGCCGCGGGCGAAGGCCTCGGTGAGCGCGGTCCCGGTGTCGGGGTGCAGCTCCAGGACCGCGGCGACGAGCCCGCGGGCCTCGTCGAGCAGCCCGGTGCCCGCGGGCGGCGGCTGCCGCGTGGCGCGCGCGCGGTGGCGGCGGCCAGCTCCAGGGCGGCGACGTTCTCCTCGACCGTGGGGATGCGGTGCGCCTCGGCGACGGTCTTGACGATCAGTCGCTCGGCGCCGGTGCGGACGGCCAGCTCGGCGGAGGCGGCCAGCAGGTTGCGGGCGCCGCGCGCGGTGCGCGGGTAGACGCCCATGTACGTGTAGAGGACGACGTGCCAGTCGGTCCCGGGCGGCAGGAGCTCGGCCGCGAGGGTCCGCAGGGCGTGGATCGCTTCGGCGTCCTGGTCGGCGTTGGTCTGCTGGGCGTAGCTGAGGGAGACGCTGCCGATGCCGTGCTGGGTGAAGAACAGCGCTTCGAGCACGCTGACGGCGACGAGCAGCGACGGCGGGCAGAGCTGCCCGAGCAGGCACCCGCCGAAGCTCTCCACGTGCGGCGCGTCGGCGTGCTCGGCGAGGTGTTCGCAGGCCCGCCGCCAGTTCTGGACCGACTCGGCGAGCGGGGTGCGGCCGTAGGGCAGGCAGTAGGAGACGGGCCCGCCCTCGGTGGCGTGCAGCCCGGCGTCGGTCAGCGCGGTGACGATCGGGGCGGGGGTGGAGGAACCGTGGCGGACCTGGACGGGGAAGTCGGGGTGGTGCAGTGCGCGGGTCGCGGCACGGGGCTGGGTGGCGATGGGGTAGCCGTTGAGCGTCTTCGCGCTGCGGGCCGACGCGAGGTCACCGGTGCGGGTGTAGCTGTCGACGGTGATCGTCCCGACGGTCGTCGCCTTGGCCGCGCGCGTCGCTCTGAGCCCGGCGCGCATGGCGGCGTGGTCGCCGAACCCCATGCGCGGCTGCACCACGAGCGACGGCGCGCTCTTGACGTACTGCCCGAAGGAGGTCACGACGCCACCTGCTCGGCGTCGGCGAGGAACCGGTCGAACCCGGTCAGGTCCCCGTCGGCGAACACGGCCGTCGCCCCGGCGTCGAGGAGGGCGGCGGTGTCGGCGGCGGCGCCGGTGGTGAGCTTCCCCCGATGACGATCGGGGTGTCGGCCAGCTCCGGCCGCGCCCGCAGCGCCTCGACCGCCCGCTGCCCGTCCACCAGTCCGTGCCCGTTGACCGTGCTGATGACCACGAGCCGCGGCCGGACCCGCAGGCACTCGTCGACCAGCAGCTCCGGCGGCACGCAGGGCCCGAGGTTGACGACGTCGTGCCCGCGCTCCCCGCAGTACAGCTCGAGGAAGACGAGGTTCCAGGTGTGGGCGTCGGAAGCGGTCCCGGCCACGACCACCGGAGCACGCTCGTGACGCACGTCGGGGACACGTCGAAAAGGCATGGGATTTCCCGCTTCCAGGAGTTCTTTTCCGTCGATCCCGGTCTCAGCCGGACAATCGGAAACCTATCCGCCGGAATAGACCCGAAGCGGTAGTTGCGGCGGCAGATGCACGGGCAGTCGGGAGGCCGAAGGGGCGACGCATCACGGTCCGGGGCCTGCTGAGACGGCGCACACCGGCAGCGACCACCGGCCACCGGAACGGCGCACGCACCACCCGGTCACCGGGCCACTGGTGCGGGCGTCCACTTGCCGCGGACCCGCAGGCACCGCTGATCGCCGGAAACGGGCTGGCCCATCAGCCGACACGCGATGCCCGGTGTCGACGCGCCGCAACCCGCGGGCACCGCCGCTTCGTCGGAATGGCGGCACGGGCGGCGAACCCGCCAGTTCCCACTCGCGCGGTACCCGGCGCCTAACCGCCGCGACCTGCGGGCACTCCCGATCGCCGGGACAACGGCACGGGCGCGTTGATCCAGCCAGCCAGGCCGCGAGCTGGCGATCAACGGGCGCCGGACGTGGTCGGGGCAGCGGCGGATGTCCGTTCGGGTCCGGGCTCCCCAGCCCGCGGAGGTGGCCTGCCCCTGGCACGCCGAAAGGGCGGCACCCCCGTGCGGGGTGCCGCCCTTCTTCGGTGGGTCAGGCGTACTGGGCCTGGAGGGACTTGGGGCGCATGTCGGTCCACGTCTGCTCGATGTGGTCCAGGCAGGCGTCGCGGGTGTTCTCGCCGTAGGTGGTGGTCCAGCCCGCGGGGACGGGAGCGAAGGTGGGCCAGAGGCTGTGCTGGCCCTCGGCGTTCACCAGTACGACGAAGGTGCCGTCCGGGTCCTCAAACGGGTTCGCCATGGTGGTTTCCTCTCTAAACGGTGCGGATGGTGGTTCGGGTCAGGGCGTCGGCGAGGGTGGTGCCGATCGCGGTGAGGGGGTGGGGTCGGCCATGCGGAGGTGGGTGGTGTCGATGTCGTGGTTGCGCACCTCCCCCGTCACGTGGTCGGACCAGGTGGTGTGGGTGCGGTCGTTGTCCTGGGTGGCGGTGAAGAACAGGACGTCGCCGGTGTAGGTGGGTGGGCGGTGGGCGCGCATGAGCCGCATGTGGGTGACGGCGGCGTGGACGAGGGTGGTCGTCTCCGGCTCGGTGAAGTCGGCGACGACGGGGTCGGTGGCGCGGAGGGTGCGGGCCAGGGCGGCCGCGTCGAAGGTGGTGTGGGCGGCGCGGGCGGTGGGGTCGGCGATGAGGACGTCGAGGATCTGCTCGAGCGTGACCTCGGTGCCGCGGTCCTCGGGGGCGGCCGGGTAGGCGTCCATGAGGGCCAGGAGTTCGACTTCCTCGCCCGCCGCCTGCAGTTGTGCTGCCATGGCGTGGGCGACGACGCCGCCGAAGGACCAGCCGAGGAGCCGGTAGGGGCCGTGCGGCTGGACGCGGCGGATCTGGCCGAGGTAGTCGGCCGCCATCTCCGCCACCGAGGCGACCCGGTAGGCGGGGTCGGTGAGGGCGCGGGTCTGGAGCCCGTACACCGGGACGTCCAGGTGCCTCGCGAGCCCGGCGTACGGCCAGCTGAGGCCCATGCCGGGGTGCACGCAGAACAGCGGGCGGTCGGCCCCGTTCGCGCGCAGCGGCAGCAGCGGGCGCAGCGCGGCGCCGCTGGAGCGGGGTTCGCCGAGCCTGCGGGCCAGGTCGGCCGGGGTGGGCGCCTGGAACAGGTCGCGGACGCCCAGTTTGACGCCGAGGTCGGTGTGGACGCGGCTGAGCAGGCGGACCGCGAGCAGCGAGTGGCCGCCGAGGTCGAAGAACCCGTCGTCGACGCCGACCTGGTCGAGGCCGAGGACGTCGGCGAACGCCGCGCACAGCACCTGCTCGCGCGGGGTGCGGGGGCGCGGCCGCGGCGCGGTGCTCCGGGGTGGGGAGCGCGGCGCGGTCGACCTTGCCGTTCGGGGTCAGCGGCAAGGCGTCGAGCAGGACGAACGCGGAGGGCACGAGGTGCTCGGGCAGCGCCTGGGCGAGGTCGTCGCGCAGGGCGGCCGCCGTGCAGCCGGGGTCGGCGGGGACGGCGTAGGCGACGAGGCGCTTGTCGCCGGGCCGGTCCTCCCGGACGACGACCACCGCGCGGGCCACGTCGGCCCGGCCGGTGAGCGCCGCCTCGACCTCGCCGGGTTCGATCCGGTACCCGCGGATCTTGACCTGGGCGTCGGCGCGGCCGAGGAACCGCAGCTCGCCCGCGGTGGTCCACGACACGAGGTCGCCGGTGCGGTACATGCGCTCGCCGCTGCCGTACGGGTCGGCGACGAAACGCTGCGCCGTCAGGGCCGCCCGCCCGAGGTACCCGCGGGCCAGTTGCTCGCCCGCGATGTACAGCTCACCGGAACCGCCCAACGGGACCGGCTGCAGGAGGTCGTCGAGCACGTAAAGGCGGTTGTTGTCGAGCGGCAGTCCAAGGTGGACGCTTTCGACGCTGCCCTCGATCCGCTGGAAGCTCGACGCGAACGTCGTCTCGGTCGGCCCGTAGCTGTGCACCACGACCGTGTCCGGGCAGTGGTCCAACACGCGCTGGATCGTCGCCTGCGAAACGACATCACCACCGGTCCACACCTCGCGCAGCCGGGCGAGGGCGTCGACACGCTCGTCGGCCATCACCGCGAAGAGGCCCGCGGTGAAGTACGCGGCGGTCACGTCCCGCCCGATGATCACCTCCGCCATGTGGTCGACGTCCGCGCCGTCCCCTTCCGCGACGACGAGTTCGCCGCCCAGCAGCAGCGGCACCCACATCTCGTAGATCGACGCGTCGAACCCGAACGCCGAGTGCACCAGCATCCGCCGGTGGTTCTCCACGTCCCAGCACCGGTCGAACACAAGCTGCACCACGTTGCCGTGGGTCACCCCGACGCCCTTCGGACGACCGGTCGAGCCCGAGGTGAACATGACGTACATCAGGTCGTCGGCATCGACCGGCACACCGGGGTCGTCCGACCGGCCTCGACGCGCCTTGTCCACCCGAACGACGGGTCCCGCGAAGTCCACGGCGGTGTCGACGACCATGGCCGACACACCCGCGTCCTCAAGGATCATCGCCACCCGCGCGGCCGGGACGTCATCCGGCACCGGGACGTACGCCGCACCTGCCTTGAGCACGCCCAAGGTCGCCACCATCAGGTCGACAGACCGCCGGACCCGCACGCCCACGGTGTCCCCGCGACGCACACCCGCCCGGATCAGCCTGTGCGCCAACCGGTTCGCTGCCCGGTCGAGCTGCCGGAACGTCAGCGCCCGAGACCCGTCCGACACCGCGACCGCGCGGGGTTCGCGGCGGGCGCGCTCGGCCAGCAGCGACGGCACGGTCCCCGCGGGCACCGGGACCGGCGCCGGGTTGAACCCGGTGAGCAGGCGCTCCCGCTCCCCGCCTCCAGCAGATCCACTGTGGACACGCGCGCCGACGGGTCGGCGGCGACGGCGTCGAGCAGCAGCACCAGCCGGCGCGCCAGCAGCTCCACCGTGCCGCGGTCGAACAGGTCGGTGGCGTACTCGAACACGCCCCGCAGCCCGGCGCCGCTGTCGGACACCGTGAGCATGAGGTCGAACTTCGCGGTGCCCAGCTCGAACGGCTCGCCGGTGGCGCTGATGCCGCCGAAGTCGCCGTCGCCGCCTTGGGTGTTCTGCAGGACCAGCATGACCTGGAACAGCGGGTGGTGGGCGGTGGAGCGGGCCGGGTTCAGGTGCTCGACGAGCACCTCGAACGGCAGGTCCTGGTGCTCGTAGGCGGCCAGGTCGAACTCCCGCACGCGGTCCAGCAGCTCGGCGAACGTCGGGTCGCCGGACAGGTCCGTCCGCATGACCAGCGTGTTGACGAAGAACCCGACGAGGTCGTCCAGCGCGGAGTCCAACCGGCCCGCCGTGGCGGTGCCGATCGGGATGTCCGGCCCGGCGCCCAGCCGCGACAGCAGCGCGGCCAGCCCGGCCTGCAGCACCATGAACAGCGTCGACCCGGCGTAGGCGGCGAGGTCGTGCAGGCCCGCGGGCAGGTCGAACCCGACGACGTCGCCGCGGTGCGAGGCGACCGCGGGCGCGGCCGGTCGGCGGGCAGCTCGAGGACCTCCGGCGCGCCCGCCAGCGCGGTCCGCCAGAAGTCGAGCTGCCGGGCCGCGAGGCTGTCGGCCGCGGCCGGGTCGCCGAGCAGGTCCCGCTGCCACAGCGCGTAGTCCGCGTACTGCACGGGAAGCGGCTCCCACACGGGCGCGATCCCCGCGCAGCGCGACTCGTACGCCACGGCGAGGTCGCGCATCAGCGGCGCCATCGACCAGCCGTCCGCGGCGATGTGGTGCAGGAGGAGGACGAGGACGTGCTCGTCGGGGCCCGCGCCGAACAGCCACACCCGCACCGGGAGGTCGGCGGCCAGGTCGAAGCCGTGCCCGATGGCCACGTCCACCGCGGTCCGCAGGCCCTCCGGGTCGCCGGTGAAGTCGGCGGTGGACAGGACCGAGCGGACTTCCCCGACCGGCAGGACGGCCTGCATCGGCTCGCCGTCCACGGCGGGGAACACCGTCCGCAGCACCTCGTGCCTGCCGATCACGTCGCGCAGCGCGGCGTCGAACGCGGTGACGTCGACGCGGCCGGTCAGCCGCGACACCAGCGGCATCGTGTACGAGCCGGTGTCGGCGAGGAACCACAGCCTGCGCTGGGCGTGCGAGAGCGGGACGACGTCGGGCGCGGCCGCGCGACGAGGGCCGTGCGCGTGCTGGCTTCGCGGTCGTCGAGCAGGTGGTCGAGGCCAGCTGGGGTGGGCGCCTGGAACAGGTCGCGGACGGTCAGGTCGACGCCGAGCGCGGCCCGCACGCGGCTGATCAGCCGCACGGCCAGCAGCGAGTGCCCGCCCAGGTCGAAGAACCCGTCGTCCAGCCCGACCGCGGGCAGGCCCAGCACGTCGGCGAACGCCGCGCAGAGCGCGACCTGCCGCGGGTGCTCGCGGTCCGCCCGCCGCCCGCCGCCTGGGCGGGTGCGGGCAGGGCGCGCCGGTCGAGCTTGCCGTTGGTGGTCAGCGGCAGTTCGTCCAGCACGACCAGCGCGGACGGCACCATGTACTCGGGCAGCCCGGTGGCGACGGCGGTCCGCACCGCGGCGACGTCCAGGTCGCCGCGCTCGGGCACCAGGTACCCGACCAGGCGCTTGTCGCCGGGCCGGTCCTCGCGCACGACGACGACGGCGCGGGCGACGCCCGGGTGCGCGGCCAGCGCGGCCTCCACCTCGCCGGGCTCGATCCGGTACCCGCGGATCTTCACCTGCGCGTCGGCGCGGCCCAGGAACCGCAGCTCGGCGCGGGAGGTCCAGGCGACGAGGTCGCCGGTGCGGTACATGCGCTCGCCGCTGCCGTACGGGTCGGCGACGAACCGCTGCGCCGTCAGCGCGGCCCTGCCGAGGTACCCGCGGGCGAGCTGCTCGCCCGCGATGTACAGCTCACCGGAGCCGCCCAACGGGACCGGCTGCAGGAGGTCGTCGAGCACGTAGAGGCGGTTGTTGTCCAGCGGAAGTCCAAGGTGGACGCTCTCGATGGAACCCTCGATCCGCTGGAAGCTGGACGCGAACGTCGTCTCCGTCGGCCCGTAGCTGTGCACGACGACCGTGTCCGGGCAGTGGTCCAACACCCGCTGGATCGTCGCCTGGGAAACGACGTCACCACCGGTCCACACCTCGCGCAACCGGGCCAAGGCGTCCACGCGCTCGTCGGCCATCACCGCGAACAGACCCGCGGTGAAGTACGCGGCCGTGACGTCGCGGCGGGCGATGACGTCGGCCATGTGGTCGACGTCCGCGCCGTCGCCCTCGGCGATCACCAGTTCCCCGGTGGTCAGCAGCGGCACCCACATCTCGTACACCGACGCGTCGAACCCGAACGCCGAGTGGACGAGCATCCGGCGGTGGTTGTCGGCGTTCCAGCAGCGGTCCCGGACGAGCTGGACGACGTTGCGGTGCGTCACCCCGACGCCCTTCGGACGACCGGTCGACCCGGAGGTGAACATGACGTACGCCAGGTCGTCCGCGCCCACGGGCACACCGGGGTCGCCGTCCGGGCCGTCAGCGGGCGCTCGCAGGACAGGACCGTCCCAGGTGACGTCGCGGTCGGTCAGCAGCACCGCGGCGCCGGAGTCCGCCATGATCACCTCGAGGCGGGACGCGGGCGCGTCCTGCGGCACCGGCACGTACGCGGCGCCCGCCTTGAGCACGCCGAGCACGCTGGCGAGCAGCGCCGCGTCCCGGTCGGCCAGCACGCCCACCGCCCCGCCGCGCGGCACGCCCGCGGCGATCAGCCGGTGCGCCACGCGGTTCGCGGCGCGGTCCAGTTCGGCGAACGTCAGCGACCGCGACTCGTCCGACACCGCGACGGCGTCCGGCTCGCGCCGCACCCGCTCGGCGAACAGCGACACCACGCTCTCGCCCGCGACCTCGACGGGCGCGGGGTTGAACCCGGCCAGCCGCTCCCGCTCGCCGGGCAGCAGCAGGTCGACGGACCCGATCCGGGTGCCCGCGTCGGCCGCGACGACCTCGAACAGCCGGGCCAGGCGCCGCGCCAGCAGCTCCACGGTCTCCCGGTCGAACAGGTCGGTGGCGAACTCGAACACGCCCGCCAGGCCGGTGTCGCCCTCGGCGACGGTGAGCATCAGGTCGAACTTCGCGGTGGTCGCGCCGCCCGGCAGCTCGGTGACCGCGACCCCGCCGAAGGAGTCCTCCGCGGCGGCGTTGTTCTGCAGCACCAGCATGACCTGGAACAGCGGGTGGTGGGCGGTCGAGCGCACCGGGTTGACCTTCTCCACGAGCACGTCGAACGGCAGGTCCTGGTGCTCGTAGGCGGCCAGGTCGAACTCCCGGACCCGCGCCACCAGCTCGGCGAACGTCGGGTCGCCGGACAGGTCCGTCCGCATCACCAGCGTGTTGACGAAGAACCCGACCAGGTCGTCCAGCGCCTCGTCCAACCGGCCCGCGGTGGCGGTGCCGATCGGGATGTCGACACCCGCGCCGAGCCGCGACAGCAGCGCCGCCAACCCGGCCTGCACCACCATGAACGGTGTGGCCCCGGCCTCCGCGGCCAGCGCGGTCAGCCGCCGCGTGGTCGCCGCGTCGAGCGCGAACGGCACGCGGTCGCCGCGGTGCGAGGCCACGGCGGGCCGGGCGCGGTCCGCGGGCAGCTCGACGACCTGGGGCGCGCCGTCGAGCGCGGCCGTCCAGAAGTCGACCTGGCGGGAGAGGACGCTGTCCGGGTCGGACTCGTCGCCGAGCAGATCCCGCTGCCACAGCGCGTAATCCGCGTACTGCACCGGCAGCGGCTCCACACCGGCGGCGCGCCCGCGCACCGCGACTCGTACGCCGCGGCCAGGTCGCGCATCAGCGGCGCCATCGACCAGCCGTCGGCGGCGATGTGGTGCAGCTGGATCACCTGCACCCACTGGTCCGGACCCTCGGCGAACAGCCACGCCCGCAGCGGGATCTCGGCGGACAGGTCGAACGCGTGCCCGAGCGCGGCGTCGACCGCCTCCGGGGTGTGGTCGGCGACGACCAGGCAGGGCGGCACCTCGTCCATCGACAGCACGGCCTGGAACGGCTCGCCGTCGACCGACGGGAACACCGTCCGCAGCACCTCGTGCCTGCCGACCACGTCGCGCAGCGCGGCGTCGAACGCGGCCACGTCGACCGCCCCGGTCAGGCGGGACGCGAAGGTGACGTTGTACGCGCGGCCCTGCGCGACCTCCCCGAGGAACCACAGCCGGTACTGCGCGTACGACAGCGGCACGATGTCGGGCCGCGGCACCGGCGCCAGCGCGGGCCGGGACGCGGCGGTCGCCGCGCCGAGCAGCCGGTCGAGCCCGGCGACGGTCGGCTCGCGGAACAGGTCCCGCACGGTCAGGTCGACCCCGAGCGCGGCGCGCATCCGGCTGATCAGCCGCACGGCCAGCAGCGAGTGGCCGCCCAGGTCGAAGAACCCGTCGTCCACGCCGACCGACTCCAGCCCGAGCACGTCGGCGAACAGCCCGCACAGCGCCGCCTCGCGGGCGGTGCTCGGCGCGCGGCCGGACGCGGCGCGGGTCGGCGCGGGCAGCGCCCTGCGGTCGAGCTTGCCGTTGGTGGTCAGCGGGAGCCGCTCCAGCTCCACGACGTCGGCGGGGACCATGTACTCGGGCAGGGTGCGGCCGACGTGGGCGCGCAGCTCCGCGGCGTCGACCGGCCCCGCGGGCACGACGTAGGCGACGAGGCGCTGGTCGCCGGGGTGTCCTCGCGGGCGATGACGGCCGCCTGCGCGACCGACGCGTGCCCGGCCAGGGCCGTCTCGATCTCGCCCAGCTCGATCCGGAAGCCGCGGATCTTCACCTGCTGGTCGACGCGTCCGATGTAGACGAGACCGCCGTCGTGGGTCCAGCGCGCGGCGTCGCCGGTGCGGTACATGCGCTCGCCGGGCGGGCCGAACGGGCAGGCCACGAACCGGGTCGCGGTCAGCCCGCGCCGCTCGAGGTAGCCGCGGCCAGGCCCTCGCCGACGACGTACATCTCGCCGGTAACGCCGGGCGGCACCGGGCGCAGCCGCTCGTCGAGCACGTAGATCCGCAGGTCCGGGATGGGCACGCCGATGCCGACGTCCTCGGGGCCGGTGAGCGCGAAGTAGCTGACGTGCACGGTCGTCTCGGTGATCCCGTACATGTTGATCAGCACGGGCGCGGTGTGCCGGGCGTACCAGTCGCGCAGCTTCGCGGGCTCCAGCGCCTCCCCGCCGAACACCACCCAGCGCAGCGCCAGCGGCAGGTCGACGTCCCGGTCGGCCTCGATGAGCTGGTAGAACGCCGACGGGGTCTGGTTGAGGACGGTGACGCCCTCGTCCGAGAGCAGGCGGCGGAACTCGTGCGGGCTGCGGCTGACCTCGAACGGCACCACGACCAGCCTGCCGCCGTAGAGCAGCGCGCCCCACATCTCCCAGACGGAGAAGTCGAAGGCGTAGGAGTGGAACATCGTCCACACGTCGTCGGCGCCGAAGCCGAACCAGGCGTCGGTGGAGTCGAACAGGCGCAGCACGTTGCGGTGGGTGATGACCGCGCCCTTGGGCTTGCCCGTGGACCCCGAGGTGTAGATGACGTACGCGGCGTGCGCGTCGGTCAGCGGGCGCACGCGGTCGGCGTCGGTGACCGGCGCGTCCGGGAAGTCGGGGGCGTCGACGGTGTAGACCGGGCACGACCAGTCGCCTCCCGCCAGTTCGGCGGTGGTGAGCAGGCACCCCGGCGCGGAGTCGCTGAGGACGTGCTCGACGCGCTCGCGCGGGGAGGTCAGGTCGACCGGGACGTACGCGGCGCCCGCGGTGGCGACGGCGACGATCGCGACGACCTGGTCCAGCGAGCGCGGCAGCAGCAGCGCGACCCGGTCCTCCGGGCCGATGCCGTCGGCGATCAGCTTGCGGGCCAGCCGGTTCGCGCGGCTCGCCAGCTCCCGGTAGGTCAGCGCGTCGGGTCCGCAGGTGACGGCCACGGCGTCGGGGGTGGCGACGGCGCGCTCGGCGAACAGGGCGGCCAGCGACGGTGCGCTGAGCACCGGCTCGGCGGGGGCGGGCTGGCTCCAGCCGAGGACGCGCTTGCGCTCGTCGGCCGACATCACCTCGACGGCCGACAGCGGGCGGTCGGGCGCGGCGGCGACGGCCTCGACGACGCGGACCAGCCGCTCGGCCAGCGCGGCGGCGGTGCGCTCGTCGAACAGGTCGGCGGCGTACTCGAGCAGCCCGGCGATCGCGCCGCCCTCCTCGCGGATGGCGACGGTCAGGTCGAACTTCGCGACCCGGCCGGTGTCGCCCGCGCCGTCCGGCAGCGTGCCGAAGGGCAGCTCGCCGCCGGTCTGCTGCACCAGCATCACCTGGAACAGCGGGTGGCACGACGAGGAGCGCACCGGGTTCAGCGCTTCGACGAGCAGGTCGAACGGCAGGTCCTGGTGGGCGTACGCGGCGAGGCTGAAGTCGCGGACGCGGGTCAGCAGCTCGGTGAAGGTCGGGTCGCCCGAGACGTCGGTGCGCATGACGAGCGTGTTGGTGAAGAACCCGACCGACTCCTCCACCGCGGCGTCGGCGCGGCCCGCGACGACGGTGCCGACGGGCACGTCCTCGCCGGCGCCGACCCGGGACAGCAGCACGGCGAACGCGGCCTGCACGGTCATGAACACCGTCGCGCCCGCCGACGCCGCCGCGGCGCGCAGCCGCTCGGCGGTGTCGGCGTCGATGGCGAACGGGACGACACCGCCGCGGTGCGAGGGCGTCTCCGGGCGCGGCCGGTCGAGGGGCAGCTCCAGCACCGAGGGTGCCCCGGCCAGCGCGTCGCGCCAGTACGCGAGCTGCTGCCCGGCGAGGCTGCCCGGGTCGGAGGGGTCGCCGAGCAGGTCGCGCTGCCAGAGCGCGTAGTCGGCGTACTGCACCGGGAGCGGCTCCCACGCGGGCGCGGCGCCCGCGGACCGGGCGGCGTACGCGGTGGCCAGGTCGCGCAGCAGCGGGCCGGTGGAGGTGCCGTCGGTGGCGATGTGGTGCACCAGCAGCACGAAGACCTCGCCGTTGACCAGCCACGCCCGCACCGGCAGCTCGCCAGCCAGGTCGAAGCGGTGCGCCAGGGCGGCGGCGACGGTGCTCTCGTCCCCGTCGGTCACGACCAGCTCGGGGCGGGCCTCGTCGGTGTCCAGGACGACCTGGAACGGCTCGCCGTCGATCTCCGGGTAGATCGTGCGCAGCACCTCGTGGCGGGCGACGACGTCGGCCAGGGCGGCGCGCAGGGCGTCGGGGTCGGCGCCGCCGGGCAGGCGCAGCACGACGGGCACGTTGTAGGCCGCGTTCGGGCCTTCCATGCTGTCGATGAACCACAGCCTGCGCTGCGCGTAGGACAGGGGCACCTGGTCCGGCCGGGCGACCGGGACCAGCGCGGGCCGGGCCGGGGCGCTCAGCACGGCGATCCGCTCGTCCAGCGCGGCCACGGTCGGGGCCTGGAACAGGTCGCGGACGGCGATCTCGACGCCCAGGACGGCGCGGACGCGCCCGGCGAGCTTCACCGCGAGCAGCGAGTGCCCGCCGGAGCGGAAGAAGTTGTCACCGACCCCGACCGGCTTGCCCAGCGCGTCGCTGAACAGGCCGAGCAGGATCTCCTGGCGCGGGGTCAGCTCCGCGACGGGCTCGGGCTCGACGACGACGGCGGTGGGCGCGACGGCGGTCGACGCGGGCAGGGCGGCGAGGTGGCGCTGTTCGCGGTCGGTCAGGGCGACCGCGCTCAGCGGCGCGTCGGGCCGCTCGGCCATGGCCCGCAGCACGCGGGTGAACACCGCGCCGAACAGCTCCGCGGTCCCGGCGTCGAACAGGTCGGCGGCGTACTCGAACCACATGCCGAGGCCCTGCCCGTCGGGCAGTTCCACGCAGGACACCGACAGGTCGAACTTGACCGTGCGCAGCGCGGCGGGCGCCTCCTCGACGGCGAGGCCGGGCAGCGCGGCGTCGGCGGTCTCGTTGTTCTGCAGGGTCAGCATGACCTGCACCAGCGGGTGGTGGGCCAGCGAGCGCTCCGGGTTGAGGCCCTCCACCAGCAGGTCGAACGGCAGGTCCTGGTTGGCGTACGCGGCCAGCGCGGTGTCGCGGACGCGGGTGACCAGGTCCGCGGCGGCCGGGTCGCCGGACAGGTCGGTGCGCAGCACCAGCGTGTTGACGAAGAACCCGATCAGGTCGTCGAGCGCCTCGTCGCCGCGCCCGGCGACCGCGGTCGCGATCGGCACGTCGGTCAGGCCGCCGATGCGACCGAGCGCCGCCGCCAACCCGGCCTGCAGCGCCATGAACAGCGTGGCGCCGCGGTCGCGAGCGAGCGCGAGGAGTCCCGTGTGGACGGTGTGGTCGACGTGCAGGACGACCCGCCCGCCCGCGCCGGTCGGGGTCGCCGGGCGCGGCCGGTCCGACGGCAGCGCCAGCACCGGGGCGGCCCCGGCCAGCGCGTCCCGCCAGTACCCGAGCTGCTCTGCGGCGACGCTGTCCGGGTCGGCCGGGTCGCCCAGCAACTCCTGCTGCCACAGCGTGTAGTCCGCGTACTGCACCGGGAGCGGCTCCCAGTCCGGGGCCGCCCCGTCGAGCCGGGCGGCGTACGCGGTGGCGAGGTCGCGCATCAGCGGCGCCATCGACCAGCCGTCCGCGGCGATGTGGTGCAGCAGGACCACCAGCGTGTGCCGCTCCGGCCCCTCGGCGAACAGCCGGACGCGGATGGGCGGGTCGACGGCGACGTCGAAGGGCTCGTTGGCGAACTCGTCCACCCCCGCGCCGCCGTCGACGACGACCAGCTCGGGCCGGTGCTCGGGGAGCACCCGCTGGCACGGCTCGCCGTCGACCGACGGGTAGACCGTGCGCAGGACCTCGTGCCGCTCGACCAGGTCGGCCAGCGCGGCGGCCAGCGCGGCCCGGTCCAGCGCGCCGGTGAGGCGCAGCACGACCGGCACGTTGTAGGCCGGGTTGGGCCCTTCGAGCCGGTTGACGAACCACAACCGGCGCTGCGCGAACGACAACGGGATCACGGGATGCTCCTCTTGCGTGGGTCAGGCGGCCAGCAGCGACTCGATGTGCCGCGCCAGGTCGCGCAGCCGGGGGTGCTGGTACGCGGCCTTCACCGGCAGCGCCACCCGCAGGTCCGCGCGGACCCGGGCGACCAGCTTGATCGCGAGCAGCGAGTGCCCGCCGAGCTTGAAGAAGTTGTCGTCCGGCCGGATGGTCGGCTTGCGCAGAACCTGCGACCAGACCTCGCCGATCATCTGCTCGACCGGCCCGACCAGGTCCTCCGCGGGCGTGTCCCGCTGGGCCTCGCCGGGTTCGGGCAGGGCGGACCGGTCGAGCTTGCCGTTGACGGTGCGCGCGAACTCGGCGACCGGCACGACCTGCGACGGGACCATGTACGGCGGCAGCGTCTTCGCCGCGTGCGCGGTGATCTCGTCGGGGTCGGCGTCGCCGCGCACGTAGGCGACGAGCGCGTCCTCCCGCAGGGCGACGGCGACCTCGGCGACGCCGGGGTGCCCGCACAGCGCGGCCTCCACCTCGCCCAGCTCGACCCGGTACCCGCGGACCTTGACCTGGCCGTCGGCGCGGCCGACGTACTCCAGGGCGCCGTCGGCGCGGCGGCGCGCCAGGTCGCCGGTGCGGTACATCCGCCCGCCGCCGCCGGTCAGGTCGGCGACGAACCGCTCCGCGGTCAGCTTCGGCCGACCCCGGTAGCCGCGGCGACGCGCGGCCCGCCGAGGTAGATCTCGCCCAGCTCGCCGTCGGCGACCGGGTTGAGCTTCTCGTCGAGCAGCAGCAGCCGCAGCCCGGGCAGGGCGGTGCCGATGTGCGGGGCGTCGCCCGCCAGCCAGCCCGCAGTGGCGTCCACAGTGGTCTCGGTGGGCCCGTAGACGTTGGCTGCGCGGATGATCCCGGCGTCGACCAGGGCGACCAGCCGCCGCCACAGGGCCGGGCTGATCGGCTCGCCGCCGACCAGCAGGGTCAGCGGTTCGCCGCGGTCGCCGAGGTGGTCGATGAGCGCGTCGGCGTGCGTCGGGGTGAGGTCGAGGTCGGTCAGCGCCTCGTCGGCGACGAACTTGGCGAGCAGGGCGGGGTCGGCGCGGGTGGCGTCGTCGACCATGACGACGGTGTCGCCGCGGCACAGCCGGGTCCACTGCTGCACGGACGCGTCGAACGACGCCGAGGCGTTCCACCCGACGCGCCCGGCGGTGGTGGTGGCCAGGCCGACCGCCTCCAGGTCGGCGAGCAGGACGGCGGCGTTGCGCCTGCTGACCTCCACGCCCTTGGGCAGGCCGGTGGAGCCGGAGGTGTAGATGACGTAGGCGAGGGTGTCGCCGCCGACGGGCACGGGGTCGATGACGTGGTCGGCGAGCACGTCGCCGAAGGTGTTGGCGTCGATGAGGACGTCCGCGCCGGAGTCGTCCAACAGGTACTGGCGGCGGGCGGGCGGCAGCGCCGGGTCGATCGGCAGGTAGGCGGCGCCCGCGGTGAGCGTGCCGAGCAGCGCGACGACGAGGTCCACGCCGCGGGCAGGCTGATCGCGACGACGCTCTCCGGTCCGACGCCGCGCGCGGCGAGCCCGGCGGCGACGCGGCCCGCGGCGTCGCGGAGGTCGCCGAAGCTGAGGTCGCGGCCGTCGGCGACGAGCGCTGTGCGGTCGGCGGGGACCCGGGCGAGCCGGTCGATGAGGTCGGCGGCGTGGGTGGTGAGGGGCTGGGTCATCGCGGCGTCACTCCCCGAACGCCATCGCGGCGGGCGCGGCGGTGGGCGCGCAGTCGGCGAGCGGGATCGGGTCGCCCATCGCGACGACGATCTTGCGGTCGCCCTCGAAGGCGTCGCGGCCGTGCGCGTTGAGGATGTTGTCGACCAGCATCAGGTCGCCGACCTGCCAGGACTCGCGGACGGTGACCTCGTCGTAGACGCGGTTGAGCGTGGCGACCTCGTCCTCGGTCAGCGCGGTGCCGTCGCCGAGGTAGGTGTTGAACGGCAGGCCGTCGGCGCCGTAGGTGTCGATGAGGACTTCGCGGACGTCGGGGTCGAGGGTCCACTGGTTCCAGAAGGCGACGTGGTTGAACCAGACCTGCTCGCCGGTGACGGGGTGGGTGATGATCGCGGAGCGGACCTGGCCGGTGCGGAAGGAGTCCTCGTCGACCCACTGGTAGCCGATGGTGTGGTCGCGGCAGTACGCCTCGGTGACGGCCTTGTCGTCGGTGGCGAAGCTGGTGTGCCAGGGCAGGCCCGCCATCTCCGAGTAGTTGCGGACCAGCAGCCAGCCGTGCGCGGCGAACCGGTCGCGCAGGTCGGCGGGCAGCTTCGCCAGGGCGGCGCGCATGTCGCCGACGGCGGTGGCGCCGCCCGCGGTCGGGGCGATGAGGCAGCCGAACAGCAGCGTGCCGGGGAAGTCGAGGGTGTAGCTGTTCTCGTTGTGCAGGCGGATGGGCTGCACGGCGGGCAGGTCGGTGGAGGAGAACACGCCCGCGCCGAAGTCGGTGCGCGGGGTGGCCTTCTCCTTGTAGCTGGCGCGGGTGGGCATCAGCAGGTCGCGGGCGGCGGCGAAGTCCTCGGCGGTGGCGACCGGCAGGCCGCGCAGCATGAGCGCGCCGGAGCGGAGCAGCTCGGTGCGGATGCCGGTGAGGTTCGCGGCGATCCACTCCCGCGCTTCGTCCATCGTGGACAGTTCCGGGGTGTGCAGGATCGCGGGCTTGCCGGGTTCTCGGCGGACGTCCAGCTCGGTGCGGGGGCGGTGGGCGCGGCCATCGTCGTGGTCCTCTCTCAGGGGCGGGTGGCCGCGTCGATCACCGCGGTGACCAGGGCCAGGAATCGGGGCAGCTGCTGCTGGAAGTAGAAGTGGTCGCCGGGCAGGGTCTCGACGGCGACCGCCGAGCTGGTGGCGGTCGCCCAGGTGCCGAGCACGTCGACCGGGACGATCGGGTCCTCCGTGCCGCCGATGACGGTGATCGGGCAGGTCAGGCCGGTGGGGCCGGTGTGCTGGTAGGCGTCGTCGATGGCGAAGTCGGCGCGGATGGCGGGCAGCACGATCTCGCGCAGTTCGGGCTCGTCGAGGATGCCGTCCTGGGTGCCGCCGCGGGCCTTGATGGCGGCGACGAGGGCGTCGTCGTCGAGGAGTTCGGGGTGGACGGGCGCCTGGTTGGGCAGGTGCGGGGCGCGGGCGGCGGAGGCGATGAGGGCGCGCGGCGGGGTGCCGCGGGCGGTGAGCCTGCGGGCGACCTCGAACGCGACCAGCGAGCCCATGCTGTGCCCGAGGACGACGAGGTTCGGGATGCCGTCGGGGATGCTGTCGACGACGGGACCGGCGAGGTCGTCGACGGAGAGCGGCAGCGGGTCGGCGAACCGGGCGCCGCGGCCGGGGTACTGGCCGATGAGCAGCCGCACGCCCGCGGGCAGGTGGTCGCGCCACTCGGCGTAGGCGTGGGCGTTGCCGCCGGCGTGCGGGAGGACCAGCAGCGCGGTGTCCGCCGTCGACTGCTCGGGCAGCGACCAGACGATGTCTTCCGGGTTCGTGGTTTCCGGGCTGTGGGCGAGGGTCACGGGGTTCTCCTGGGACTCAGCGGACGGTGCCCGCGGTGGTGCGGCGGCGCAGCGCGGGCCGCTTGCGGGCGGGCGCTGCGGCCCCGGCGCGTTCGGCCAGGGCGACGGGGTCGGGGCTTGGAAGACGTCCCGCACGGTGATCTCGCCGGAGTCCGGGAGGGTGGTGCGGATGCGGCTGATCAGCCGCGCGGCCAGCAGCGAGTGGCCGCCGAGGTCGAAGAAGCTGTCGTCGATGCTGACGTGCGCGACACCGAGCAGCTCGGCGTAGAGGGAGCAGAGCGCGGCTTCCCGCGGGTGCGCGGCGCGCGGCCGGTGGTGTCGCCGGTGAACTCCGGCGCGGGCAGGGCGGCCTTGTCGAGCTTGCCGTTGGCGGTGATGGGCAGCTGGTCGAGGACGACGACGGCGGCGGGGACCATGTGCTCGGGCAGCCGGTCGGCGGCCCAGCGGCGCAGCGCCTGCCCGTCGGCGGTGGTGACGGCGTACCCGATGAGCTTGCCGTCGACGGGGACGACCGCGGCCTGGCTGACGGCGTCGTGGCCGAGCAGCACCGCCTCGACCTCGCCCGGCTCGACCCGGAAGCCGCGGATCTTGACCTGGTCGTCGGCGCGGCCGACGAACTCCAGCACGCCGTCGTCGGTCCACCGGGCGAGGTCGCCGGTGCGGTACATCCGCTCCCCGGCCGGGCCGTACGGGTCGGCGACGAAGCGCTCCGCGGTGAGGCCGGGCCTGCGCAGGTAGCGCTGGGCGAGGCCGACGCCGCCGAGGTAGACCTCGCCGGTGACGCCGATGGGCACGGGCTGGAGCCGGTTGTCCAGGACGTAGGCGCGCTTGTTGACGATGGGCTTGCCGACGGGCACGGACCCGGTGAGGTCGGCGGTGAGCGGGTGGACGGTGGTGAACCCCATCGACTCGGCGGGCCCGTACCCGTTGCCGACGGCCAACCCCGGGTAGGCCGCGAGGATGCGGGCGACGTGGACGGCCGACGCGGGCTCACCGCCGGTGAACGCCAACCGGAGCCCGGCGAACGCGGTCGGGTGCTCGTCGACGAGGTAGTTGAACAGGCTCGACGACACCTGGAGCATCGTGACGCCGTGCCGGGTCACGAGATCGGCGACGACGGCGGGTTCCGGGCGCTGCCCGGGGTGCAGGACGCACGTGCCGCCGAAGGCCAGCGAACCCCAGAACTCCAGCGAGAACGCGTCCCACGACACCGGGGAGCACTGCAGGAAGACCTCGCCGGGCCCGAAGGTGGCGTAGTCCTGCGCCAGCAGCGTCCCGACGAGCGCCTGGTGCGACGACACGACGCCCTTCGGCCGCCCCGTCGACCCCGACGTGAACATCACGCACGCGACGTCCTCGGGCGAGACCCGGACACCGGCGCGCTCAGCGGTCTCGCGCGGCACGGGCACAGCCCGGACACCGGGCACGCGGTGGGCGGCGGCGGTGACGACGGTCCCGATGCCCGCTTCGGCGACGACGGTGGCGAGCCGGTCGTCCGGGTGGTCGGGGTCGAGCACGGCGTAGCCCGCGCCCGCCTTGGCCACGCCGACGACGGCGGCGGCGAAGTCCGGCCCCGCTCGACCAGCACGCCGACGACCTGGCCGCGCACGTCCCCGAGCGCCGCGGCGACGGCGTTGGCCCGCCCGTCCAGCTCGGCGTAGGTGAGGCGCTGGTCGCCGAACACCACGGCGGTGCGGTCGGCGTGCCGGTCGGCGGCTTCCTCGAACAGGTCCACAAGGGACACCCCCGGCAGCTCGACCGCGGTGTCGGTCCACGTGCCGAGCACGCGGTCGCGGTCGTCACCGAGGACGTCGACCTCGCCGATGCGGGCGCCCGGGTCGGCGAGGACCTGGTCGAGCAGCAGCAGGAACGCGCCGAGCAGCCGCTCGACGGTGGCCTGGTCGAACAGGTCGGCGTCGAACACGACCGCGCCCGCGATGCCGGTCTCCGAGTCCTCGCGGAACAGGAACTCCAGGTCGAACTTGGCGGTCCCGGTGTCGACGAACCGGGTGCCCGCGTAGCCGGGCAGGTCCGGGTCGGGCTGCGCCCCTTCGAGTGCGACGCACACCTGGAACAGCGGGTGCCGCGAAAGCGACCGCACGGGGTTGAGCGCTTCGAGCAGCACGTCGAACGGCAGCTCCTGGTGGGCGTACGCGTCGAGGTCGGTGGCCCGGACGCGGCCGAGCAGCTCCCGGAACGACGGGTTGCCGGAGGTGTCGGCCCGCAGCACGAGCGTGTTGACGAAGAACCCGACCAGGTCGTCCAGCCCGGGGTGGTTGCGCCCCGCGACGGGCGTGCCGAGCGGCACGTCCTCCCCGCGCCCATGCGGGTCAGGGTCGCCGCGAGCGCGGCTTGCAGCACCATGAACGGGGTGCACTGCTCGGCCCGCGCCGCCGCCAGGACGCGCGCGTGGCGCTCCCGGCCGAGCGCGATCGGGACGGCGCCGCCGCGGTGCCGGGCGACGACCGGCCGGGGGCGGTCGTGCGGGAGGGCGATCTCCTCGGGCAGGCCGTCGAGCGCGGTCCGCCAGTGCGCGAGTTCCCGCGACCACACGCTGTCCGGGTCGGCCGGGTCGCCGAGCAGTTCGCGCTGCCAGAGGGCGTAGTCGGCGTACTGCACGGGCAGCGGCGCCCACTGCGGGGCGGTCCCGCCGACGCGGGCGGCGTAGGCGGTGGCGAGGTCGGTGAACAGCGGTCCGAGGGACTGGCCGTCGGTGGCGATGTGGTGCAGCACCACCAGGAGCACGTGCTCGTCCTGTGTGGACAGCAGAGCCGCGCGCACGGGCGGGGTGGTGGTCAGGTCGAAGGGTTCGGCGGCCAGCTCGCGCAGGCGGGCGTCGAGGTCGGTCGGGGTCTCGCGGTGGAACGGGACGGCGACGTGGTCGAGGACGCGCTGGTACGGCTCGTCGTCGGCCTGCGGGAACACGGTGCGCAGCGCTTCGTGCCGGTCCACGACGTCGGCGAACGCGGCTTCCAGGGCGTCGGCGTCGACCGCCCCGGTGAGCCGGGTGGCCAGCGGCACGGCGTACGCCCCGGACCCCTCGAGCCGGTCGAGGAACCACAGCCTGCGCTGCGCGTACGACAGCGGCACCCGCTCGGGCCGCGGCCCGGGCACCGGGGCGGTCCCGCTCGCGGCGGCGCCCACGACGGCGAGCGCGGCGACGGTGGGGTTCTGGAAGACGTCCCGGACGCTGATCTCGACGCCGAGCACCTCGCGGGCGCGGCTGGTCAGCTTGGCGGCGAGCAGCGAGTGCCCGCCGAGGTCGAAGAAGCTGTCGTCGACGCCGACGCCGTCCACGCCGAGCACCTCGCCGAACAGCCCGCACAGCAGTTCCTCGCGGGCGTCGCGGGGCGCGCGGCCGGTGGCGGTGAACTCGGGGGCGGGCAGGGCGGCCTTGTCGAGCTTGCCGTTGGCGGTGATGGGCAGCCGGTCGAGGACGACGACGGCGGAGGGCACCAGGTGCTCGGGCAGGCGCTCGGCCAGCCACGCGCGCAGGTCGGCCGCGTCGTCCGTCGACACCGCGTACCCGACGAGGCGGGCGGGCTGCCCGTCGTCCTGGCGGACCACGACCGCGGCGTGGGTGACCCGGGGGTGGCGGGCGAGCAGCGCCTCCACCTCCCCGGGCTCGACCCGGAAGCCGCGGATCTTCACCTGGTCGTCGGCGCGGCCGACGAACTCCAGGACGCCCTCACGGGTCCAGCGCGCCAGGTCACCCGTGCGGTACATCCGCTCCCCGGCCGGGCCGTACGGGTCGGCGACGAAGCGCTCGGCGGTCAGCGCGGGCTTGCCCAGGTACCCCTGCGCCAGCCCGATCCCGCCCAGGTACACCTCGCCGGTCACCCCGATCGGCACGGGCTGGAGCCGGTTGTCCAGCACGTAGGCGCGCTTGTTGACGATCGGCTTGCCCACCGGCACCGGACCCTCGACGTCCGCTGTCAGCGGGTGCACCGTGGTGAACCCCATCGACTCCGCGGGCCCGTACCCGTTCGCCACGGCCAGATCCGGGTACGCCGCGAGGATGCGCGCCACGTGGACGGCCGACGCGGGCTCACCGCCGGTGAACGCCAACCGCAGCCCGGCGAACGCGGTCGGGTGCTCGTCGACCAGGTAGTTGAACAGGCTCGACGACACCTGGAGCATCGTCACCCCGTGCCGCGCGACCAGCTCCGCCACGACCGCGGGCTCCGGGCGCTGCCCCGGGTGCAGCACGCACGTCCCGCCGAAGGCCAGCGAACCCCAGAACTCCAGGGAGAACGCGTCCCAGGACACCGGCGAGCACTGCAGGAACACTTCAGCGGGCCCGAACGACGCGTACTCCTGCGCCAGCAACGTCCCGACCAGCGCCCGGTGCGACGACACGACACCCTTGGGCCGCCCCGTCGACCCCGACGTGAACATCACGCACGCCACGTCCTGGGGAACGCACGGGACGGTCTCGCGCGGCCCGACCCCCGACACCGCCGCGATGTCCAGCACCCGGGCGCGGGAGGCGACCCGGTGGGCGTGGCGGGCGTCGGTGAGGACCGTGGTGATCCCGGCGTCGGCGAGGACGTGGGACAGGCGCTCGTCGGGGAAGTCCGGGTCGAGCACGGCGTACCCGGCGCCGGCCTTCAGGACGCCGATGACGGCGGCGGCGAACTCCGGGCCGCGGTCGAGCAGCACCCCCACCAGCTCGCCCCGCTGCACGCCCGCCGCGCCCAGCAGCCACGCCACCGAGTCCGCGCGCGAGTCCAGCTCGCCGTACCCGATCCGCGTGTCACCCCAGACCAGCGCCGTCGCGTCGGGGTCGCGGTCGACCGCCGCCTCGAACAGGTCCACAAGGGACACCTGCGGCACGTCGGCGGCGGTGTCGTTCCACTCCCCAGCACCCGGTCGCGCTCGGCGCCGGTGAGCACGTCGACCGCCGCCACCCGGGTCGCCGGGTCCGCCGCGATCGCCTCCACCACCGCGGTGAACCGCGCCAGCTGGGCGGGCAGGTCCACCACGTCGGCGAAGGCGGCGTCGATGGCGACGTCGACGGTCACGCCGCCGCCCGCCTGGGGCCGGGTCACGGTGATCGTCAGGTCGTCGGCGATGCCGCCGGTGGACAGCGTGCCCGGGACGGCCGGGGTGCCCGCGAGCGAGATCGGGTCGTCGTCGGTGAGGATGTTGACCACCGGCCCGAAGGACGACCACCCGAGGTCGCGCAGCAGGTCCGCCGACGGGTACCGCTGGTGCCACTGCGCCTTGAGGACCGCCGCCGAGACCGCCGACGCCACCTCGGCCACCGTCGACCCGGGCCGCACCGCCGCGCGCAGCGGCAGGACGTCGGCCAGCATGCCGGGCGTGGTGCGCGCGGCGATGCTGGTCCGCCCGGACAGGGGCAGCCCGATCACGACGTCGCTCTCCCCGGTCTCCACCGCGCGGTGGACCGCGGCGGCCGCGACCAGCACGTGCTGCCAGGGCACCCCCACGGCCCGCAGCCCCTCCAGGACGGACTCGTCCAGGTGACCGGTCTGGTGCACGATCCGCCGGACCGGGGTGCGACCCTCGGCGGCGGGGCGGGGCGGGGCGCGTCGGCCATGGCGGAGCGCCAGTACGCGGCGTCGCGCTCCGCGGCCTTCGACCCCGCGTACGCCGCCTGCTCGTCGAGCACCTTGAGGAACGACCCCATCGGCGGTCCGGCCGGGGCGCCGGTGACCAGTTCGGTGTACAGCTCCGCGACGCGGCGGTCGGCCATCGCGGCGCTGAGGCCGTCGTGCACCAGGTGGTGCACCCGGCCGTAGGTGATGTGGTGGTCCGGTCCGAGCACGTAGATCACGACGTGGTGGAAGGGGCCGGTGGCCGGGTCGACGACGGTGTCCATGTCCGCCCGCATGTGGGCCAGCGCGGCCGCGACCGGGTCCGGCTCGCCGCTGAGGTCGACGACGTCCGGGTCGGTGTCGTGGGCGGGGCCGGTGCGCTGCACGGGGACGCCGTCCACCTCGGTGAACCGCAGCCGCAGCCCGTCGTGCTCCGCGGCGGCGGCGCGGCTGGCGGCGGCGAACGCCGCGCGGTCGAACGGACCGCGGATCTCCAGGTAGCCGCCCATGTTGAACACCGGGCTGGTCGGGGCGAGCCGCTGCGCGTACCAGATGCCGAGCTGGGGCCCGTTCAGCGCCCGCCCGCCTGCCGCGTCGAACATGGACACTCCTCAGAGGACTAAACGAAGGGGGTCAGCGGTTGCGGTCGATGAGGTCGACGATGTCCTGGACGGTCTCGGCGGACTCCATCTCCGCGTCCGGGATCTCGATGCCGAGCTGCCGCTCGAGCTGGAAGACGATCTCCACGATGGACATGGAGTCGATGCCGAGGTCGGTGGTCAGCCGCTGGGCGGCCTCGACCTTGCCGGTCAGCTCGGGCAGCACGTGCACGATGACGGCGTCGAGGGTGGCGAGCGTGTCGGACATGGCGGTTCTCCTTCTCGGGTTAGCGGCTGGCGGCCGCGATCGGGGGCAGGTCGGGCCAGGTGAGGGCGAGCGCCGCCCAGGTGGCGCCGCCGCCGAACGCGGTCAGCACGACCCGGTCGCCGGGGGCGAAGGCGCCCTCGGCCGCCGCGTCGCACAGGGCGAGCGGGATGGAGGCGGCGGAGGTGTTGGCGACCCGGTCGATGTTGACCACGGCCTTGTCGCCGGGGACGCCGAGCGCCTCGGCGGTGGCGTCGAGGATGCGCTTGTTGGCCTGGTGGCCGACCAGCCAGTCGACGTCGTCGACGGACCAGCCCATGTCGGCCATGACCCGCTCGGCCGCCTCGGTCATGCGGCGCACGGCGTTCTTGAACACGATCTTGCCGCGCATCGTGAAGTGGGCGCCCGCGGTCTCGGTCGCCACCCGCTGCCGGGAGCCGCCGCGGGGACGATCATCAGCGGGGTCAGGTCGCCGTCGCTGCCGAGCGTGCTCGCCGCGATCGCGCCGGGCTCGTCGACGCCGCCCGCCCTGATCACCGCGGCGCCCGCGCCGTCGCCGAAGATCGGCGCGGTGATCTGGTCGGTGTGGTCGACGAACGTGGTGAACGTGTCGGCGCCGATGACCAGCCCGGTGCGGTAGCGGCCGGTGGCCAGCAGCCCGGCGCCGACGGTCATCGCGTACAGGAAGCCGGAGCACGCCGCGTTGAGGTCGAACGCGGGCAGGCCGGGCAGGCCGAGCCGGGTCGCGACCGCGGGGGCGGTGCCGGGCACCTGGTGGTCGGGGGTGGTGGTGGCGAGGATCAGGAAGTCGACCCCGGTCGCGCCGCACGAGTCCAGCGCGGCCCGGCCCGCCCGCACGGCCAGGTCGGAGGTCGCCTCACCGGGCTCGGCGACGAACCGCTGCTCGATGCCGGTGCGCTCGCGGATCCAGTCGGTGGTGACCCCGAGCCGCTCGGCCACCGCCTCGTTCTTGACCAGGGTGCCGGGGACGCAGCCGCCGAGCCCGGTCACCACCGCGGTCGTCGCCATGGCGGTCTCCTTTCGGTCCAGAGTGGACGGTTTGCCCCCGATGCGCCGAGTCAACCGCACGCGGGCGGGTCGGAGCGGCAGTTCGAGGGCACCTCGGGAGCAGCACTAGAGCAGCGCCGCGACGACGCCGAGGACGCGGAAGCACCCGGGCGCGCGCTGCCCGACCACGCCGCGCACGAGCATCGACCGCAGCGCGCGACCCGCTTCCGGCAGCGCGGCGCCGGTGGCGGCGGCCAGGTCGGCGAGGGTGAAGTCGCCGTCGAGGCGGCGCAGCAGGTCCCGGGTCGGCGCGGGCAGCGCGGCGAGGGCGGCGGCCAGCCGCTCCCGGCCCGGCGCCCGCCCGGCGAGGTCGTCGAGCAGCGCGCCCGGGTCGTGCCGGACGGTCGCGACGAGGGTGTCGACGTCGAACACGGCCAGCCACGACGCCGCCGCCGCGAGCGCGCCCGGCAGCCCGTCGAGCAGCCCGCACACCTCAGCGACCGGCTCGTCGGCCAGCGGCAGCCCGGCGGAGGCGCGGAACAGCTCGGCCGACGCGGCGGCGTCGAGGGGCGCGAGCACGAAGGTCCGCTCGGCGTCGTCGCCGGGCTCGGTGGCGGTGACGATGACGCGTAAGCCGGGGCAGTCGCGCGTTAACCGGCGCACCCGCTCGGCGTCGCCCGCGCCGTCGAGCACGAGCACGGTCGGCCGGTCCCCGATGACGTCGACGAGGTCCGCGGTCGCCGGGGCGGGCCCGTGCCCGGCGCACAGCTCCGCGGCGGCGTCGGTGACCAGGGCCGCCAACCGGTCGTCGCGCAGCGCGCCGTCGTAGGCGGGGGCGTGGCCGGGGGCGGTGGCCCACAGGACCGGCATCCGCCGCTCGTGCAGCCGCGCCGCCACCGCCTGCGCCAGCCGCGACTTGCCCACCCCGGGCAGCCCGACGATCCGCACCGGCCGCGCCCGCTCGAGGAGTTCGTGCACCAGGGCCGCCACCTCGGCCTCCCGCCCGACCAGCGCCTCCGCGGCGACCGGCGCGGGGGCGAGCGCGGCGTCGTAGTCCCCGCGCGGCAGCCTGCCGTGGTCGACGGCGGCGGCGAGGTCGGCGCGCGCCTGCCCGCCGAGGCGCAGCCCGTCGGCGATCAGCCGGACGGTGTCGGGCCGGGGCTTGCGCGCCCGCCCCTGCTCGAGGTCGCGGATCGCCCGCACGCTGATCGTGGACAGGTCGGCCAGCTCGCGCTGGGTCAGGCCCACCCTTTCCCGGTGCCTGCGCAGCAGCCTGCCGAACTCGGTCTCCGTGGCCTCGATACCGGTCTGGATCGCCATCTGCAATTCCCACTTCCACGCGGAGGGTCGCTTGCGTATGGGCGCCATTCCCGGGGATACCGCTATCGCGTCGCCATCACGAACCCAATGCAGGCACAATAGGCACGTTTCCGCAGCTCAGAGACCACCTGTATCGCGGGATAACCGCTATCGGGCCCGTGATAGCGCGGCGATAAGAAGCGCGATAGCCCGGAGATTCCGGCGGCTCCTAACTTTGGTTCATACCCGCTGAGCCACACCGAAGAAGGAGCCGGAAATGACCCTCACCGCCCTCGCCAAGACCGCCGCGGCCACCGTCCTCGCCGCGCTCGCCCTGGCCTTCGGCGCCGCCACCGCGCACGCCGACACCGTCCCCGCCACCGGCGACGCGCAGACCACCGCCACCAACCCGTGGGAGTGAGCGGCGGCTACACCGCCACCGCGGCCAGCGCCGCCAACCGGCGCGCCGCGTCCTGCAGCTCCCGCTCCATGCCCCGCTCCCGGAACACCCCCGCGGCGCGCTCCAGCATCTCCCGCGCCGCCGCGGGATCGCCCAGCCTGGTGAGCACCGAGGCGAGGTCCAGGCGGACCGCCGCGGCGCCCGCCAGGTCCATGATCCGCTCCCGCACCTCGATGGCGTCCGCGAAGTACCGGCGCGCCTGCTCGTCCCGCCCCGCCGCCGCGCTGACCTCGCCGAGGTTGCGCAGCAGGTACCCTCCCCGATCACGTCCCGCGAGCGCCGGACCATGTCCAGCACCTCCGACATCGTCCGCTCGGCCTGGTCGTGGTCCCCCCACAGCGACTGCACCTGGCCGACGCGGCGCAGGGAGTGCGCGATCCCGCCGGAGTACCCGACCGCCCGGTAGATCTCGATGGCCTCTTCCAACTGCGCGTGCGCGACCGCGGTCTTGTTGCGGCGCATCAGTATGTGGGCGCTCTGGGTCAGCACGATCGCGCGGCCGACGACGTCGCCCGCGCGGTCGAAGTCCGCCATCGACGCGGTGTAGAGCGCCATCGCGCCGTCGTCGTCACCGGCCTGCCGGGTCAGCAGGCCCAGGTCCCGGCGGCACAGCGCCAGGCCGAGCGGGTCGTCCAGCTCGACGAACCCCGCCAGCGACGCCTCCAGCGCCGCGCGCGACTCCGCGGCCTGCCCAGGTTGATGTACATCGTCCCCAGCGACCCGAGCAGCGCCGCCGTGCCGCGCCGGTTCCCCGTCGCGCGGGTCGCCGCGAGCGCGACGTCGTGGGTGTTCTTCCAGTCGTCGAGGTACCCGCGCGCCTCGAACAGCGTCGCCAGGGTGACGGCCAGCTCCCACGCCAGCTCGTCCAGCCCGGCCCGCGCCGCCTGGCCGACGGCCGCGCAGAGGTTCGCCTGCTCGCCGTCCATCCAGTCCAGCGGCTCGGCGAGCACCTGGTCGGCGTACGCCGCGGGCGGGTCCCAGCGCTCCGCGGTCCCCACGAGCCGGGTGTAGTCGCCGCCGTACACGCGCTGGTGCGCTTGCCCGGCGAGGGAGAGCCAGCCGCCGAGCATCCGGCGCACGGCCGCGTCCGCGCCGTCGGCCGCGCCGACCTGCTCGCGCGCGAACAACCGGATGATGTCCTGGTACCGGTAGCGGAACTCCCCGTCGGTTCGACCGCGGCCACGTCGAGCATCTGCACGTCCACCAGCGGTTCGAGCAGGTCCGACGGGAACGGGCGGTCGTCGTCGATGGCCGCGCCCGCGAGCCACCCCGGCAGCGTCGGCCCCTCGGCCAGGCTCAGCAGCGCGAACAGCCGCCGCGTCACCTTGTCCAACCCGTCGTGGGTCAGCGACAGGCTCGCGCGGATCGTCATCTCGCCGTGCGCCAGCTCGTCGAGCCGGTGCCGCTCGCTGGCGAGCCGGTGCACCATCGACGCGAGCGTCCAATGCGGACGCGCGGCGAGGCGGGCGGCGATGATGCGCAGCGCCAGCGGCAGCCCGCCCACCGTCCGCACGAGCGCGGCGGCGGCTTCCGGCTCGGCCGCGACCCGCCGGTCCCCGACGACCCGGCCGAGCAGGTCGAGCGACTGCTCGGGGTCGAGCACGTCGAGTTCGATCTGCCGCGCGCCCGGCACGCCGGTCAGGCGGGTGCGGGTGGTGACCAGCACGGCGCAACTGCTGCTGCCGGGCAGCAGCGGCACCACCTGGCTCTCGGTGACCGCGTCGTCGAGCACGACCAGGACCCGCTTGCTCGCCAGCAATGTCCGGTACATCTCGACGCGCTCGTCCAGCGTCGCCGGGATCACCGGGCCGGGGATGCCGAGGGCCAGCAGGAACCGGCCCAGCACCTCCAGCGCCGCGCTCGGCTCGGCGCGCGTGCCGCGCAGGTCGCAGTAGAGCTGCCCGTCCGGGAAGTGCTCGTCGGCGAGCCGGTGTCCGATGTGGGCGGCCAGGGTGCTCTTCCCGACCCCGGGCCGCCCGACGATCACCACGACGCCGACCGCGCGTCCGCCGCCGACGAGCACGGACTCCGCCTCGCGCAGCAGGGTGTCGTCGCCGACGAAGTCCGCGGTGTCGGCCGGGAGCTGGCGCGGCACCTGCGGGCGCGGCGACGGCGCGGGCGCCTCGGCGACCGCGGCGGGCCGTTCCGGCACCAGCGTCGGCTCGCCCGCGAGGATCGCCGCCTCCAGGGCGCGCAGCTCCTCCCCCGGCTCCAGGCCGAGTTCGTCGATGAGCAGGTCGCGGCCCTCGCGGTAGGCGTCGAGCGCCTCGGCCTGCCTGCCCGACCGGTACAGCGCCAGCATCAGCTGGGCGCGCAGCCGCTCGCGCAGCGGGTGGTCGCGGACCAGCGTGCTGATCTCGCCGACGAGTTGGCTGTGCCTGCCCAGCCCGAGTTCGAGGTCCAGGCACGCCTCGACGGCGGCGAGGCGCTCCTCGTCCAACCGCAGCGCGCGGGTGCGCAGCCCGCGGTTGGCCAGCCCGCTCAGGCACGGCCCCCGCCACAGCCCGACGGCCGACCGCAGCAGCGCCGCCGCCTCCGCCGCCTGGTCCGCCCTGGCCAGCTCCCGCGCGCGGACGACCTGGCGGGTGAACAGGTGCACGTCCACGAGGTCGAGGTCGACCCGCATGAGGTAGCCCGGCGGGCGTGTGGTGATCGGTGCGTCCACACCGGCGTCGCTGAGGCTCTTGCGCAGCCGGGACACGCAGATCTGCACCTGGGTGCGCGCGGTCCCCGGGGGCCGGTCGTCCCAGAGGGTGTCCACCAGGTACTCGGTGCTGACGACCTGGTTCGCCTCCAGCAGCAGCGACGCCAGCACGACCTGCTGGCGGCCGGGCGGGATCGGCACGCGCCCGTGCGGCCCCTCCACCTCGACCGTGCCCAGGATCCGGAACACCGCGGTAGTCGCCGAGTCGATCACACACCTCCGCACTCCGCGGGACCGGAATGCGGCGAATCTAACCCGCGCCCGCGACCGGGGCCACCACTTCCCACACCGGGCCACGGCGACATCCGAGCGTTGCTCACGTCGTCCCACGTCAACCGCCCCGACCAGCGGGGACGGCGGCGCCCCCGAGGCACTTTGGCGGCACTTCCCGGGCAATAGCGCCGCGATAGCGGCGTGTTGGGCCGCGCGGCGACAGTGGGTGGGCCAGACAACCGAGGGAATACGAGGAAAACGCCATGGTGCACGACGCCAAACCGGTCCCCTGGAGCACGGCCGCCACCGCGGCAGGCGTCGACCACGTCCGCCTGTCCTACCTCTACCTCGACGAGGACGACCCGGACGCCTTCGCCTCGCTGCTGCACGCCGACGTCCGCATCGACCGCCCGGACTGCCGCGGCGGCAGGCACGCGCTGGACAAGGTGATCGCCGACGGCGACTGCGTCGCGGTCGTCGGCCGCTACTCGTGCCGCTCGGGCGGGCAGGACATGCCGTTCGCGGACGTGTTCACCCTGTCCGCCGAGGGCCTGCTGCTCGGCTGCCGCCGCTACTACGCCCCTGACCGTGCGCCCGCTCACCCCGGCGCAGCGCGAACTGTGGACCGCGGGCGACCCCGCCGACCCGGCACTGTGGACCGGCTCGTACCTCGACATCACCGGCCCGCTCGACGCCGCCGCGCTGTGCGCCGCGATCGACGCGGCGGTCGCCGAGGACGACGCCGCGCGCCTGCGCTTCACCCCGCGCGGCCAGCGGCTCGACCCCGGCCTCCCGAGAGCACGGAGTTGCGGACCGTCCCGGACCCGGTCGCCGAGATGCGCGCGGACCTGACCGCCGACGTCGACCTGGAACGCGGACCCCTTGTGCGCCAGGCGGTCTACCGGGTGGGCGCCGAGCGGCACCTGTGGTTCACCCGTGTGCACCACCTGGTCCACGACGGTCAGTCCACGCTGATCGTCCGCGCCCGGGTGGCCGACCACTACGCGGCGCTGACCGGCGCGCGCCCGGCCGGTCCGCCGCTGGGGCGGTACTGGGACCTGCTCGACGAACTCGACCGCTACCCCGGCTCCGCCGCGTACCACCGCGACCGCGCCTACTGGGTCCGCGTGATGACCGAGCCCGCGACGGGCGCGCCGCCGGACGACTGGCGGACCGCGGTCCTGTCGGCGGTGGACGGGGACCTGTTCAGCTTCCCGATGCCGGGTCGCATCGGCGCGCTGGCGGCGCGGACGCCCGCCATGCTGATGACCGTCCTCCCCTGCGGCGGGGCGCCGACCTGCGCCGGATGGCGTGGCACCAGCGCTACCCGACCGCGGACCTGCGCCGCGACCTGGCCTGGCCGACCCGCTGGTTCGGCCCGTACGTCACCCTGCTCGACGCCCGCGGCCCGGCCTTCGGCCCGACCGCGACCACCACCGCGGTGCTGGCCACCGGCTTGCGGATCGACGCGCCGGTGGTCACCGCCATCCGCCACGACGACGGCACCACCGTCACCACGGAGGGAACCGGATGAAAGCGCTCATCGCAGGCTGCGGGATCGCGGGGGCCGTCACGGCGGTGGCCCTGCGCCGCGCGGGCATCGACGTCACGGTGTACGAGGCGTACACCCGCTCGGCCGACGGGGTGGGGGCTTTCCTGAGCCTGCCCACCAACGGGCTGGCGGTGCTGTCCGAACTGGACTTGCTGCCCCTGGTCACCGCCGCGGGGTTCCCCACTCCCGGCGTGCACGTCTTCGACCGGCGAGGCGCGCGGATCGGCGACATCAGCTACGGCACCCCGCTGCCGTGCGGCACGGTCGCCCACACCATCAAACGCGCGGACCTGTACCGCATCCTCCGCGACGCCTGCGAGGCCGCGGGCGCACGGGTGGTGTACGGCAAGCGCTTGGCTTCGCTGGAGTCCACTGAGGATGGTGTGCGGGTCGGTTTCGCCGACGGCACGACGGCGGCCGGGGACGTCCTCATCGGCGCCGACGGCCTGCGGTCCACCACCCGCACCCTGCTCGACCCGACCGCCCCCGCGATCCGCTACACCGGCATCATCGAGACCGGCGGCTACGCCGACATCGAGGTCGACGACGACCCCGGCACCTTGCACCTGACGTACGGCCGCAACGGCCTGTTCTGCCACGTGCTCCACCCGTCGGGCGCCGTCTGGTGGTTCGCCCAACCCCCGCACCCGGAACCGATCCGCCCCTCCGCGGACCAGTGGCGCGCGGACCTGATCGCCCGCTACTCCGTGGACGACAGCCCGGCCGCGGCCATCATCGCCGCGTCGGTGGAGGTCTTCACCCCGTACCCGGCCTACGACGTCCCCACCCTGCCCACCTGGCACCGGGGTGCGGCGGTCCTGATCGGCGACGCCGCCCACGCCGCGTCCCCGCCTCCGGCCAGGGCGCCGCCATGGCCCTGGAGGACGCGATCACCCTGGCCCGCCACCTGCGCGACACCCCGCACATCCCCACCGCCCTGGCCGACTACACCGCGACCCGCCGCCCCCGCGTCGAACGCGCCGTCGCCCAAGGCAAACTCAACGGCGACCTGGGCCGCGTGGGCCGCCTCGCCGCCCCGCTGATCTTCAAGTCGCTCGCCCCCGACCACTTCTCCTGGCTGACCGACCACCACGAGTCCTGGCATACGCTCCCCGCATGACCCCGCGCATCCGGCAGGCGACCCCGGCCGACGCCGAGTCCATCGCCACGATCTGGCGGACCGGCTGGACCGACGCCCACCTGGGCAACGTCCCCGACGACCTAGTGGCCGCCCGGACACCCGAAACCTTCACCACGAGGGCCGCGGACCGCGCCGCGGGCAAGGACTCCGCGACCACCCTCGTAGCCGAAGTGGACGGCGCGATCGCCGGGTTCGTCATGGTCCTCGACGACGAGGTGGAACAGGTCTACGTGGACGCCCGCCACCGGGGCCGCGGCATCGCAGCACCGCTCCTGTCCGCCGCCGAAGCCGCGATCCGGGACCACGGCCACCCCACCGCCTGGCTGGCCGTGGTCCCCGGCAACCGCCCCGCCCGCCACTTCTACGAGCGCCAGGGCTGGCAGGACACGGGCCCCTACGACCACCACGCCCCGGGCGGGTTCATCGTCCCGGTCCACAAGTACGTCAAGGACTTGACGACGGGTCACTAGCCGCGGTCACCGCTTGCTCAGCGCCGGATCCTTCGGCGCGAGCGCGCGCAGCAGCCGCACCCACCACGACCACCGGGCTCGCTCCACCTCCACGCCCATCGCCGCGCACGCGCGGTCGAAGGCGTCCTCCACCAGCGCGTCGTGGAGGTGCCGGATCGCCAGCGGCCAGGTGAGCCGCGCCAGCCCCCGGGTCCGCATGACGATGCGGTGGCGCAGTTCGGCCCCCTCCGCCTCGAACTCGTGGTGCCCGAGGAAGCCGCGGGGCGCGGTGAACCGGAACCGGACGCGCCTGCCGGGCTCGTACTCCTCCACCACGTACCCGATCGGCCCGTGACCGCCCGCCGCCCCGACGCCGAGGGGCCGGTCGAGCCGCATCGGCGGCCAGGTGTCGCCCGGCCAGACCTTGTCGTCCTCCCCCGCCAGGGTCCCGATCAGCTCGCCGACCCCGCGGCGACCGTCCGGGTGTGCACGTTGACGACCATCCCCCACCTCCTGGAGACCATTCTCTAGTTCAGTGGAGAGTAGTCTCCAGTTCGTGCCCAACCAGGTCAAGCACACCCGCGACGCGATGCTCGACACAGCCCGCGCCCTGGTCCTCGACGGCGGCCCCGCCGCCGCCTCCGCCCGCGCCGTCGCCCTAGCCCTCGGCGCCCCGTCGGGCTCGATCTACCACCGCTTCCCCCGCCGCGACGACCTGGTAGCCGCCGCCTGGCTCCGCGCCCAAGACCGCTTCCTGGACGCCTACCTCACCGCCGCCCAGCAGAGCCCCACCGCAGGCGCCACCCGCGTCCTGACCTGGAGCGCCGAAAACCCCGCCGACGCCGCCCTCCTCCTCCGCCACGCCCTCCCCGACCTCCTCCGCGGCGAGGTCTCCCCCACCCTCGCCACCCAAGCCGCCACCAACAACACCCGCGCCGAAACCGCCGTCCGCACCACCGCCGAAGCCCTAGACCTCCCCCTCGACGACGTAGTCCTGGCCCTCGTCGACCTCCCCTGGCCATGACCCGCCGCATCCTCCGCACCCGCACCCCCACCCAGACCGACGTCGACACCCTCACCCGCGCCGTCGACAAACTCCTCACGCGTTAGCCGCGCGCGCCAGCCCTCACCGCACCAATGCCCGCGCCGCCCGGGCGATCCCGCGTGCCATCGCCCCGAACACCAGGTCGTGGGCGGGCTTCTGGGCGTGCCAGTACAACCGCCCCCGCAGCCCATCCGGCTCGAACGCGACCGTCTGCACCAGTTCGCTCTCCTCCGGCGAGACGCCCTCCTCCGCCGACAGCCGCAGCCACGCCGTCCCCGGCATCCGCAGGTCCGCGACCAGCGTCAACGCGTGGTCGTCCCGCGACACCACCGTCCACGAGTCGACCGCGTCCCCCGCTGCCAGCGTCGATGGGCGGCCCTTGTGCAGCCCCACCCCACCCAACAGGTGGTCCACAGCCCCCGCACCGCGAACACGCCGGGAATGCCGTGCCACCCCCGCTCCCCGCCCACATCGCTGATCACGCGCCACAGCGCCGACCGGTCCGCCGACACGCGCACCCGCCGCACCTCGCCGTACACCCCCGGCGACGACAGCGACGGCATCTCCGGCGGCACCGCGACCCCCAACGCCTCCCGCAGCGCCCGGTCCAGCGACGTCCCCCGCCCGGCAACGGCAGGACCGACTCGGGCACCAGGTCGTGCTTCAGCGACTCCACCAGCGCCTTGACCAGCGACGGCGGGAAGTCGGTGAACGCCGCCGCGGCGGCCAGCGGCACGTCCACCACCGGGACGGGCACCCGCCACGGCAACCCGGCGATGCGCGCGCACCGCTGGATCAGCTCCAGGTACGTCACCACCTCCGGCCCGCCGACGTCGACCGCGGCGTCCACCGGGCTCGACGACGCCGCGCGCACCAGGTGGAACAGCACGTCGCGCACGGCGATCGGCCTGCTGCGGTTGCCCATCCACGCGGGCTTCAGCACGAACGGGGCGGTCCGGGCCGCCTGCGCGAGCAGCTCGAAGCTGGCCGACCCCGCCCCGACCACCATCGCCGCGCGCAGCACCAGGGCGGGCACCGGTCCCGCCAGGAAGATCTCGCCGACCTCGGTGCGCGACGCCAGGTGCGTCGACATCGGTTGGTCCACAGGGGACGGACCGCCCAGGTACACCAGCTGCCGCACCCCGGCCGCCGCGGCGGCGGTGGCGACCCCGTGCGCGATGCGGGCGTCCACCTCGGCGTAGTCGTCGCGGTCCATCGAGTGCACCAGGTGGTACACGACATCCACACCGGACATCGCCGACGCCAGCGCCACCGGGTCGGAAACGTCGCCGCGCACCGCGTCCGGGCCAGGCTCCTGCGACCGCGACATCGTGCGCACCGAATGGCCCGCGGCCCGCAGAGCGGGGGCCAGCAGGGTCCCGATGTAGCCCCGGGCGCCGAGCACCAGACAGCGACTCATGACCCCACTATGGCAGCGGAACCGGGCCTCCGCGAACGGCGCTCTAGTCGGACACGAGCCGCGCGAGACCGTCGTACCCGATGTCGTGCAGGCGCTTGCCCGACAGCGCGTAGTACGCCGCGTCGGCCGCGATGCCGTGCCCCTCGACCATCCGGTTCATGAAGTTGAACAGCGCGCACACCATCACCGCGTCGTGCAGCGCCTTCTCGTCCCACCCCGCGGCGAACACCGCCGCGGCGTCGTCGGCGGTCATCCGCGACGGCGTGCGGGTCAGCTTCCCGACGTAGCGCAGGACCGGCTTCAGCTTCTCGTCGACGGGCGCGGTGTCGACGTCGGCGACCGCGGCGGCCAGCAGCCCGGCGGGCACGCCGAACTCCTCCGCGGTGCGGGTGTGCACGCCGTGGCAGTACGCGCACGCGTTCACCCCCGACACGTACGCCGCGATCAGCTCCCGCTCCCCCAGGGTGAACGGCGACGGCCCGCGCATCACGGTCTCGTGGTACGCCAGCAGCGGCATCGACGAATCCGGGTAGCGCTTGAACACGTCGACCAGCCGGGCGTCGTCGGGCAGCGACGGCAGGTGCGGCACGGGGGTCCCCTCTCAGGCGAGTGCGTCGACGTCGGCGCTGCGCAGCCAGCACGCGGTCAGGTAGACCCGGGTGGCCACGCCGATCGGACCGAGCGCGGGCGTGTCCAGCGCGCGGTACGCCCGCGCCCACGACTGCCGCAGCGACGCGGAGAACCCCGGCGCCGGGTACGCGGCGGCCAGGGCGGGCCGCATCGCCCGCCAGTAACCGGCGCCCGCCCGGACGAGCCCGTCGCCGTCGAGGCCGGGCCGGTCGTGCCGGACCCGGTCGACGGTGACCGCGACCCGGCCCGGGTCCTCGGCCAGCGACGCCAGGCCCAGCCCGGCGAGCAGCCGGTCGGCGTCGAGGCCGAGCAGGATGACGCCGACCTCGGTGTCGACCGGGTCGTCCACCCCCGGCATGTCGAAGCGCGTGTCCGGCGGCGCGTCGAGCTTCGCGTCCAGCTTCGGCTCGGTCATGGCGCTCCCACCCTCGCCCCCAGCCCGGCCGCCACCGCGCCCGCGACGCGGGCCGTGGCGACGCGGTGCCCGTCGATGTTGCGCGCCGCGGGTCCCAGCGCCATGCACGCCGCCGCGCCCACCGCGAACACCCGGGGCGCGCGGCTGTAGGACAGCGTCGCCGGGTCCAGGTCCGGCCACCCGTCGACCGCGTTGACCACGGCGTCCGGCAGCAGCCCAGCCCCGATCGACGGCGTGGTGCCCAGGGCCAGCGCGACGTGGTCGCCCGCGACGACCTGCCCGCCCGCGAGCCGCACCTTCCCGTGGTCGACGCCCTCGATGTCGGCGCCGCGGTGCACCACCAGCCGCCCGTCGGCCTCGGCGGCCTCCAGCAGCGGCCGGAACTCGAACATGACCGACGCGCGCCGGTGCCGGGCCATCAGCTCCAGCCTGCGCTCCCAGGGCGTCCCGGTGAACCGCGCGCGGCCCTCCGGCCGGAAGAACGACGCGTTGACGTCCGCGCACTGGTAGCGCTCCTGCTCGCCGCGCAGCACCCAGTGCGCCTGCCTGCCCGCGGCGATCGCGTCGGCCAGCAGGTGCGCGGCGCTCAGCCCGGCGCCCACCACGACCAGCGACCCGTCCTGCGGGGCCTGCTCGTCCCAGTACCCGCCGTGCCAGCCCTCGGGGGCGGCGCGGCGCTCCTCGCCCAGGCACAGCACCACGAACCGGGCGCCCACCTCGCCCGCGTCGGTGCGCAGCCGCACGCCGTCCGGACCGGGCTCGACCGACCGCACGACGGTCCGCCACGTGCGCTCCGCGACGCCGTGCACGTCGGCGACGTGCCCGCAGAACGCCTCGAACACGTCCAGCGGCACGACCGACCGGTGCCCGGCCTGCGCCATCCGCACCTCGCGCCGCTCGACGGGGGTCAGCGCGCCCCAATGCAGGCGGGCGAAGTCGAGCAGCTCGCAGTCGCGGTACCCCTCGACGCCGGGGTGGTGCTCGTAGGGCGAGCGCAGCACGCGCTGCCCGAGCACGTCGACCCGGTCGAAGAACCGCCCGCACGAGCGGTCGGCGGCGTCGAACAGGGCGACGTCGTCGACCCCGAGGTGCCACAGCGCCGACGCGACGGCCAGCCCGGCCGGACCCGCGCCGACGACGGCGACCGCCACCCGCTCCGGCGGCGCGTCGACGCGGTGCGCGGGCAGCGGGGTCAGCCCCGGCCACGGCCTGCGCCGCGGTGAGTCGAGCAGGTGCGGCTCGGGCATGAAGACGGACGACACCGAACCCCCAGGCGGCCGGGAAGTGGACGCGGCGGCGGGACGGGCCCGCCGCCGCTCGGGGACATCAGCCGATGACGGTGACCGGCACGATCATCTCGACGACCGGCCGCTGCGCGATGCCGTCGGCGACGACGCGCTCCAGGTTCGCCGCGATCTGCTCGGGGGTCTCGTCGTCGCCCGCGACGTAGCGGGCGTGGGCGTACGCGGGCTTGCGGCTGCTCGCCTCGATGTCGAAGGCCATCAGCACGGCCTCGCCGGGGCGCACCTCGCCCTCGAAGAACGTCAGCCTGCTCAGGTCCGGGGTGAGGAAGGTGCGGGTGAACTGGCGCGACAGGATCAGGGTCTCCTGGCTGTCGATGAAGTGGGTGTCGTCGTCGGTGGTGACCTGCATGGCGAGCCAGGTCTGGTCGGTCAGGTTGGTCTCGGACTTGATCACCTGCCACCGCCCCGGCTCCGGCAGGTTGATCGACATCGACACGTCGTGGCCGGTCACGTCGACCGCGCCGGAGATCATCAGCACGCGGCGGCGCACGTCGGCGACGGCGGCCATCTGGATGTCACGAGCTCGGACCCGGCCGGACACGTCGAGCCCGGGAACGTCCAAAGACGACACTGGTACCTCCTGGAGAACCCTGATCACTGCCGACAGTCGTGCCTCGCCGCCAGGCTGGCACAGGATTTGGTGCCAACTCAACGGAGCGGCACGCGTTTGGGCTGATCAGCCGCAGCGGGACCACCCGAGCAGCGCATTGCGCCCGCTACGCGGCGTCCGCGTCGCGGAACGGCCCCTCCGCGGGCGAGCCGATGTACAGCACGCCGAACGTCCCCGGGCGCGGGAAGTTGACCTTCACCACGAGGTCCTCCCGGACCAGGACGAAGAACTCGCCGACCACCTGCACGTCGTCGAGCACCTTGTAGGTGCGGAACACCGAGCCGTCCGCCACGGCGAACAGCATCTTGTACAGCGCGTTCTTGTCAGCCTGGCCCGCGGTGGCCGCCCATTCCTCCAGGCGGGCCATGCCCAACGACAGCCGCAGCCGGTTACGTTCCCGGGTCACGGTCGTGCGCCTCCAGCCTCGCGATCACGTCCCCCACATCGAGGTCCGCCTCGGAGTGTGACGCAGCGGCGACCGCCTCGGCATATCCCGGCGTGCGCACCATCCGCGCGGTCATCGCCAGGCTCTCCAGGAAGTGCCGCACCACGGCCGTGTCACCGGTCCGCTGCTGGTTGGCCAGGGCCAGCGCCAGCCTGCGCATCGCCACCCTGCGGCCCTTCGCGGGCAACGCGGCCAGCGCCACGGTGATCATGTCGGCCGCCCGGTCGTCGGCCACGCTCCGGGACACCATCGCGGTCATGTCGCACTCCCTCGCCACCGGCTGGGCGAGTTCCAGTGTGCGACCGACGGGCCGACCGCGACCAGTGCGCCGGGCACCGACCACACGGGACACTGTCACGGTCCGGCCGTTACGCCGTCATGAATCCGCTATGGACGGACATCGCGCACGTCGGGAGATGACTCCGGGTTCCCGTAGTGCAGCTTGGTCTTGTTCTCCGCGTCGAGCCGGTCGCGCATGCGGGTCAAGACCTTGATGGTGACACCGTGCGCGATGGCGAGCAAGATCAACACGACGCCGAGCCGCAGCACCACGGCCTGCACGGCGCCCTCGCCGCCGACGTCGATCACCGAGATCAGCGCCAGCACGCCCAGCACCGCGAGGCTGAACAGGGTCGTGACCAGGCGCGCCATCGATTTCGCCGACGCGGTGTCGGCGTACGAGTCGGCCAGGTAGCGCAGCCCGCTGCGGTAGATGATCACGGCGTCCACCGCGACGAGCACAACCCCCAGCACGAGGAAAGCGAGATAGGTGCCGTCGTCCATGGCCGGAATCCCCTCCAAAAAACGCTTCGGCTGCGATGGTCTGCTCGTCTGCGGTTGCTTGCTCATGGGAGTCCCGTCGCGCTTCGCACGACGGGCGATGATCACCAGTGAGGTACCCGGTTCGACACCCCGCGAAACGGGTACTGCCGGGTCATGAGCAGCGACCGCAGCCAGGCCGAGGGCCTGGACGAGGAGTCCCTCGACCTCGATCCGCTCGAGGCGGGCATCGAGCCGCCGGAGCGCTGGGCCGAGTCCACCAAGCACGGCATGACCCCCAACGAGGCCCGCGAAGGCGAGGACCTCGACAGCAGGCTCTCCCAGGAGGAGCCGGACACCCAGCCCGGCGCCGCGGGCGACGTCGACGAGCGCCCGACCGACGACCTCCCGCCCGGCATGAACCCGCTGGCCGACGAGGCCGCGCGCCGCGGCCAGACCGCCGACGAGGCGGGCGGGTCCGTGGCCCGCTCGCTGCGCGAGGACCACCCGGGCCGCTGAACGAAGTGCGCCGCCGACCGGACGGGCTGGGGGATGGCTGTCCGGTCGACGGCGGGCGTCGCCTGCGCGCCGGGGCGACGTGCGTCCGGGAAGGCGGGGGACGTGCCCGCCCGGGAAACGTCGGCCGGCCCTGTTTCAGGAGGCGACACCCACTCAACGCGCGGCACCCGCTAAACGTTCCTCACGGAGCGTGGCCTCGCTCACGGCCTGCCGGTCGGCCGCGCCGGCGGTAGCGTCGGAGAATGATCGGACTGCCCGACGCCATCACCGCGTGCTTGTTCGACCTCGACGGAGTCCTCACGAGCACCGCCGTCCAGCACGAGGCGGCCTGGCGCACCACCTTCGACGCCTTCCTCGCCGAGTGGCCCGAGGGCGACCGCCAGCCCTTCACCCACCCGGACTACCTGGCCTCCGTCGACGGCCGTCCCCGCGCCGACGGCGTCCGCACCTTCCTCGCCACCCGCGGCATCACCCTCCCCGAGGGCACCCCGGACGACGCCCCCGACCTGCCCACCGTCAACGGGCTGGGCAACCGGAAGAACGAACTCCTCCTGTCGATCATCGCCGAGCAGGGCGTCGAGCCCTACGCGGGCTCCGTCGCGTACGTCAAAGCCGCCAAGCAGGCGGGGCTGGCCATCGGCGTCGTCACCTCCAGCGCCAACGGCGCCGCCGTCCTCGAGGCCGCGCACCTCGACCAGTACGTCCAGGCCCGCGTCGACGGCGTCGTCATCGCCCGCGAGCACCTGCGCGGCAAACCCGCGCCCGACTCGTTCCTCGCGGGCGCCGCCGCGCTCGGCGCCGCGCCCGAGCGCACCGCCGTCTTCGAGGACGCCCTCTCCGGCGTCGCCGCGGGCAAGGCGGGCGGCTTCGGCTACGTCGTCGGGGTCGACCGCGTCGGCCAGGCCGACGCCCTGCGCGCCGAGGGCGCCGACATCGTCGTCGCCGACCTCGCCGACCTCCTGGTGGCCCGGTGAGCCCCGGCTTCGAGTGCGCGCCCTGGGAACTGCGCTGGAGCGGCCTCGCCGTCGACAACCTGCACCGCACGGAATCGACCTTCGCGCTCGGCAACGGGCACATCGGGCTGCGCGGCACCCTCGACGAGGGCGAACCCGTCGGCCTGCCCGGCACCTACCTCAACGGCTTCTACGAAGCGCACGACCTGCCGTACGCCGAAGCGGGCTACGGCTACCCCGAGGCCGGGCAGACCGTCGTCAACGTCACCGACGGCAAGATCATCCGCCTGCTCGTCGACGACGAACCGCTCGACATGCGGTACGGCCGCGCCACCAGCCACCACCGCACCCTCGACTTCCGCACCGGCCTGCTCACGCGCGAGACCGAGTGGGAGTCCCCCACCGGCGCGCGCGTCCGCGTCCGCACGCAGCGCATGGTGTCGTTCACCCAGCGCGCCGTCGCCGCCATCCACTACGAGGTCGAGCCCGTCGACCGGCCGCTCCAGCTCGTCGTCCAGTCCGACCTGCTCGCCAACGAGCCGATCGTCACCGAGAGCCGCGACCCCCGCGTCGCCGCCGCCCTCCAGGACCCCCTGGTCAACGAGTTCCAGCACGGCGACGCCGCCCGGGCGCTGCTGGTCCACCGCACCCGCAAGTCCGGGCTGCGCGTCGCGGCGGGCATGGACCACGAGATCGACGCCCCCGACAACCTCCGCGCCGACCTCACCGTCGAGGACGACCTCGCCCGCCTCACCGCCGCCGTCGACGTCGACCTCGGCCAGAAGCTCTGCCTGGTGAAGTACCTGGGCTACGGCTGGTCCGCGCAGCGCTCGGCGCCCGCGCTGCGCGCGCAGGTCGAAGCCGCGCTCGCGGGCGCCCGGCAGACCGGCTGGGACGGGCTGCTCGCCGAGCAGCGCGCCTTCCTCGACGACTTCTGGGAGGCCGCCGACATCGAGATCGACGGCGACCCCGACCTCCAGCAGGCCCTGCGCTTCGCCCTGTTCCACATCGTGCAGGCGGGCGTGCGCGGGGAGAACCGCGCAATCCCCGGCAAGGGCCTCACCGGCCCCGGCTACGACGGTCACTCGTTCTGGGACACCGAGACGTTCGTGCTCCCCGTGCTCACCTACACCGTCCCCGACGCCGCCCGCGACGCCCTGCGCTGGCGGTACAACACCCTCCCCAAGGCCCGCGAACGCGCGATCGTGCTCGGCAAGAAGGGCGCCGCGTTCCCGTGGCGCTCCATCAACGGCGCCGAGTGCTCCGCCTACTGGCCCGCGGGCACCGCCGCGTTCCACGTCTCCGCCGCCATCGCCGACGCCGTCTGCCGCTACACCGCCGCCACCGGCGACACCGACTTCGACGGCAAGGAGGGCGTCGAACTGCTCGTCGAGACCGCCCGCCTGTGGATCTCCCTGGGCCACCACGACCCCCACGACGGCTTCCGCATCGACGGCGTCACCGGGCCCGACGAGTACACCGCCGTGGTCGACAACAACGTCTACACCAACACGATGGCCCAGAAGAACCTCCTCGAGGCCGCCGCGGCGTGCGACCGCCACCCGGACGCCGCGGGCCGATTGGGCGTCGACGAGGACGAGGTGGCGACCTGGCGCCGCGCGGCCGACCAGATGTGCGTCCCGTACGACGAGCTGGTCGGCGTCCACCCGCAGTCGGAGGGGTTCACCTCGCACCAGGAGTGGGACTTCGCGGCGACGCCCGAGGACCACTACCCGCTGCTGCTGCACTACCCGTACTTCGACCTGTACCGGAAGCAGGTCATCAAGCAGGCCGACCTCGTGCTCGCCCTTCACCTGCGCGGCGACCTGTTCACCCTGGAGCAGAAGGCCGCCGACTTCGCCTACTACGAGGCCCGGACGGTCCGCGACTCGTCGCTGTCGGCGGGCACCCAGTCCGTCATCGCGGCCGAGTGCGGTCACCTCGACCTGGCTTATGACTACCTCGTCGAAGCCGCGATGACCGACCTGCGGGACTTGCACGAGAACGTCCGCCACGGCGTGCACATGGCCTCGCTCGCGGGGGCGTGGCAGGCGGTCGTCGCGGGGTTGGGCGGCATGCGCGACCACTGGGGCTCGCTGACCTTCGCGCCGCGCCTGCCCCCGGCGCTGACCCGGGTGTCGTTCCGGATGACGTGGCGAGGAGCCGCATCCGCGTCGAGGTGAAGCCGGACTCGGCGTGCTACCGGCTGGTGTCCGGACCACCGGTGACCGCCAGCCACCACGGCACGCCGGTGGAGTTGGGCCCGGACCCGGTCACGCTGCCCATCCCACGCGCCCCGACCTTCCCGACGCCCAAGCCACCCCGGGCCGCGAGCCGCGCCGGACCTGACGGCGCCGGGCAGGTGTCGAACCGCCGCTGGACGTGGCGACGCGGTCACCAGCCCGTGCCGGTGACCGCGTCGGTGAGGGTGCGTCAGGGGCGCCGGGACAGCAGCGACAGCGCCCGCGTGAGCGCCGTGTGCGCCGCGTCCGCCCGGCCTGCCCGCAGGTGCCCGCGCGCCGCGCCGACCGCCTCCGCCGCGGGCAGCACGATGCAGGTGTCACCGATCGCCGCGGTCCTGGCCAGCGCGCCCAGCAGGTCGTCCGCCACCTGGTCGTGGGGGACCGCGGGCGAGTCCAGGCGGACCAGCGCGGCCTCCACGGCCCGGCGCAGGTCCAGGCCGGGCGACGGCGATCCGAGCACGGGTGGGGCGTCCAACTGGCGGGTCATGGCGGCTCCTGGGTGATCGGCCCGCGCCGATGCGGGTCGTTGTGGGGGAGCATGAAACGGGTGGCACCGACGCGCTGGGTAGACCACCCGCGTGGGTGACCGGCTTGGTCCGGAGTGGACCGTCAGCCGGTGGTGGGGAGGTCGCTGCGCGCGGCCTCCAGCGCGTTCGCGGCGGTGCCCAGCTCGCCCGCCCGCAACGCCTCGATGCCGCGCCGCACGTCCGCGACGGCCCCCGTCAGGAGGCACGTCTCACCGAGCGCGGCCGTCCAGGCCAGCCCCGCGGTCAGCTCCGCGACCGCGAGGGGCGCGCCCAGGTCGCCCAACGCCCGGTCGACCGCGACCGCCAACTTCACCCCGGCCTGGGCCGCGGCACGACCGGCCGGGCCTGGGTGCCGAACCGGGTCCGCGGGACGGCGGCGTGCGCGACGTCCGCCTCACCGGGGCGGGTGGTGCTGGTGCGGTCTGATGTGGACATGAGGGTCATGGGGGACGGCCTCGATTCGTCTGGGGGTGGCGGCGGCACCACTGAATACCCTACTGCCGCTGTGGTGAAACTCACCGCCCCAGTTGTGGACAGCTCTGTTAACTAATCGATTCACCGCACATATGTTCGACGATGGGTTACACTCCCGGTTATGTCCTTGCCCCTACAACAGTCTTTGCTCGACGGCCAAGGAGACCCGGAACTGGCCCCGTTGATCGGAATCCGCCGGATCCCCCTATCAACGACGGCGTGGATAGACCTGCTCCCCGCCTGGCTTTCCGGCGCCGACACCCTGTTCACGCACCTCGCAGAAACGGTCCCGTGGCGAGCCGAACGCCGCCGCATGTACGACGGCATCGTCACCGTCCCCCGCCTCCTGTCGTTCTACGGGGAAAACACCCCTCTCCCCCACCCGATCCTCACCGCCGCCCGCACCATGCTCACCACCCACTACAACACCCCCTTCACCACAGCGGGCCTCTGCTACTACCGAACCGGCCAAGACAGCGTCGCCTGGCACGGCGACCGCACCGGCCGCGGCGCCACCCACGACACCCTCGTAGCCATCCTCTCGGTAGGCGCCCCCGCCACCTCCACCTCCGCCCCCGAGGCGGCGGCCCCACCACCCGCCACCCCCTAGGCCACGGCGACCTCCTCGTCATGGGCGGCGACTGCCAACGCACCTGGGACCACGCCGTCCCGAAGACGACCAAGCCGGTGGGCCCCCGCATCAGCATCCAATTCCGCCCTTCCGGCGTCCGCTGACCAGCCCGTCGCCGAGGGCTGTCCCTTCGATGCGCTTTTGGCCGTGCAACCAGGGTGCCCATCTCTTACCGACCCGCCACCCTCACCAACCCGACCCTCGCCACCTCGGCAACGCCACCCTCGCCCACCTGTCCGATGGATTCGCTCCATTATCTAGATAGTTGTATGTGAAGTATTCAACCCGAGATGAACGTGGTGGCCAACCCGCAGAAGTCGAATGCGCGAACGGCGCCCAGCGGACCAGACCCGCCTCACCAGGTCGGAGAGCAGGGCTGGCGCCCGGCCCACGCGGGGGTGGCACGACCGAAGGTGGCTTCGCCAGCCGCGTCCCCGACCACGTCGGCAAGCCCCGTCCGGCGCCTGCCACGATCACTCGTCCGACCGCCGCGCCAGCTCCAACGCCTGCTCCAGCAACCACCCGGCGGCGGCTCCCCGATCCTCCGGTCGACTCCATCACCGCACGGCTGCGGCGCCAGGCCGCGCCTGCACGCCGCTTAGCCGAGGTGCCCCGACCATCTGCCTGCCGCCATCACCCGCACCGCTCACGGCACTGACCGGTGCCTACACGCCACCTGGCCGCGGTGCCCCAATCACTACCGCCACCACCCGCACCACCGTGGCACCAGGCCGGTACCTACACGCCACCTGGCCGCGGCCCCCAATCACCCGCCTACCTCCACCGCCCGCACCACTGCGGCACCAAGCCGGTACCTACACGCCACCTGGCCGCGGCCCTCATGACCCGCCTAGCGCCACCACCCGCATCACCGTGGCACCAAGCCCGGCGCCTGCACGCCACCTGGCCGGCGGTGCCCCGATCCCCGCCTGTCGCCACCACCCGCACCACTGCGGCACCAGGCGAGCGCCTATACGCCACCTGGCCGCGGCACCCCAGTCACCCGCCTACCGCCATCACTCGCGCGGCTGCGGTGGCAGGCCGGACTGCACCGTCTTGCTGCTCGGCCAGGGTCGGACTGCACCATCCTGCTGCTCGGTCGTGCTTGGTCCGCTGCCTCTCGCGGTTGCCCACAGGCTTGCCGGTTCCATTGCCCCTCCCTCCTCCCACCGCTATCTTGAAACTGGATAGGAGCTTGCGAGGTCAGGAGAGGCATGGACGCGGGAGACGTTGGCAGGCTGTTGTTCGGGAGGCCGAGCAGGTTGCGGCTGGCGTTGTGGATCTACCTGCACGCTGGGCCTCGGTTTTTCCAGTCGGAGCCGCCGAAGACGGTGATCGCGCAGTCGGCTACCGGGGTTGAGTTGACGCGGTTGGTGGATTTGGGGATGTTGACCGAGTACCGGGAGCCTGCGAACCGGCGGGTGTACTACGAGCGGACGCGGAGTCCGTTGTGGTCGATCATCGCGGCGGCGGCGAAGGTGGTTGATCCGGTCGACAAGTGAGTCACGGGTTGTTGGGGTCGCGGTCGGGGGCCTGGTCGGCGGGGCCGCCGGGGCCGATGCGGTGGCCGGGGCCGCGCATGTCCTTGCCCATCTCGGCGGTGTCGAAGACGGATTCGGCGGTGGCGGTGGTGCCGTCGAGGGTGGCGACGATCATGACCTCGTCGCCCAGGTCGACGGACTCGATCAGGGTGTCGTCGGTGAGGGTGTAGGTCTTGGTGTAGCCGTCTTCGCTGCGGGCGGTCAGGGAGTCGGGGGTGAGGGCGGTGACCTCGCCGGTTTGGGTGAGTTGGGTGGTGTAGTCGCCGTCCTCGTCCTTGACGACCGACTCGCCGTGGAGGTGGTGGCCGCCGCCCATCGGGCCGCCTGCGATGCGGACCATGCCGCCGCCGCCTCGGCCGGTGTGGTCGCCCGCGGCGGTGCTGGCGGCCCAGACGGCGGCGCCGCCGGCGCCCGCGATGCCGACCGCGACCGCCGCCGCGATGAGGGTCTTGCGCCACGTCCAGCGGGGCGTCGCGCCGGTGGGCGGGGCGCCCCAGGTCTGGCCGGGGTCCTGGGCCGCGGCTCCCGGAGCGGGGTGACCCGCGTCCGGAGATCCGGGCTGGCCCCCGTCCGGTGATCCGGCCTGACCCGCCGATCCGGGCTGACCCTCGTCCTGCGATCCGGCCTGACCCGCCGTCCCACCCTGGGGTCCGGCCTGGCCCGCGTCCATAGGGCCGGCCTGGTTCCCGGGGCGGCCCGCGTCGTCGGGGCCGCCTGGGGTGGGCCTGCCCAGGGGTGGGTGTGCGGGTCGTTCGGGGTCTCGCTCATGGGGGCCTCCGGTGTGCAAAGGGCGTCGACGTCCACCGTCGGGGCGGTTCCTGTGCGCTCCCTGTGCGTCCCTTGGGTGCTTTCTGTGGGACGCCCCGCCCACAGGTGGTACACAGGATCGGCACCGACGATGGGGGCATGACCATGCCGAGCACCCGCCCCGAACTGCGCAGGCCCGACGGTGCCCCGGTGCGGGTGCTGGTCGTCGACGACGAGCCCACGCTGGCCGAGCTCGTCACCATCGCCCTGCGGTACGAGGGCTGGGAGGTGCGCAGCACCGGCGACGGCGGCTCCGCCGTGCGGGTCGCCCGCGAGTTCCGGCCGGACGTCGTGGTCCTCGACGTGATGCTCCCCGACTTCGACGGCACCGAGGTGCTGCGCCGCATGCGGGCCGACACCGCCGAGATGCCCGTCCTCTTCCTCACCGCCAAGGACGCCGTCGAGGACCGCATCGCGGGCCTGGCCGCGGGCGGCGACGACTACGTCACCAAGCCCTTCAGCGTCGAGGAGCTCGTCCTGCGCCTCCGCGCCCTCCTCCGACGCACCGGCATCGCCGAGGCGGGCGGGCGCCGCCTCCTCGCCGTCGGCGACCTGACCCTCGACGAGGACACCCGCGAGGTCCGCCGCGGCGACGACGAGATCACCCTGACGGCGACCGAGTTCGAGCTCCTCCGCTACCTCATGCGCAACCCGCGCCGGGTGCTGAGCAAGGCGCAGATCCTCGACCGGGTGTGGAAGTACGACTTCGGCGGGCAGGCGAACATCGTCGAGCTGTACATTTCCTACTTGCGCAAGAAGATCGACGCGGGACGGTCCCCGATGATCCACACCATGCGGGGTGCCGGGTATGTCATCAAACCCGCGGGGTAGCTCGCTGCGGACCAAGCTCATCGCCGAGCAGACCGTGCTGCTCGCGATGGTGTGCCTGGTCATCGGCCTGACCGTGATGGTCGCCCTGCAGGCCTTCCTCACCGACCGCCTCGACACCGACCTCCGCGAGGCCGCCGGGCGGACCCGGATGCTGGTCGAGCCGCCCCGCCGGGCGGCATGCACCAGCAGATCACCGCGCCCCCGCAGCCCGCCGACACGATCGACGCGCTGGTCGTCGACGGCGAGGTCACCGCCCAGCTCCACCAGATCGACGGGACCCTCCGCAGGCTGACCGCGATCGGGGGCCGGGACGTCGCCCAGCTCGCGACCGTGCGCGCCGACGGCCAGCCCCACGACCGCGACCTCGGCCGCTACGGCGAGTACCGGCTGATCGCGACCCGCCTGGACCCGAGCACGACCGTCATCACCGGGCTCCCGCTGAAGGACGTCCACGACACCCTGTGGACGGTCGGGCTCGTCCTCGGCGGCGTCTCCCTGATCGGTCTGGCCGTCGCGGGCGTCGCGGGCGCGTTCCTCGTCCGCCGCGCGCTGCGCCCGCTGGACCGGATGGCCGCGACCGCGCGCCGCGTCGCCGAACTCCCCTGCACGAGGGTGAGGTGACGCTGGCCGACCGCGTCCCGCCGGAGGACACCGGCGCGGGCAGCGAGGTCGGCCAGGTCGGCGCGGCGCTCAACCGCATGCTCGACCACGTCGGCGACGCGCTCGCCGCCCGCCACGCCAGCGAGACCCGGGTGCGCCAGTTCGTCGCCGACGCCAGCCACGAGCTGCGGACCCCGCTCGCCGCCATCCGCGGCTACACCGAGCTGGCCCGCCGCCGCGACGAGGTGCCCGACGACGTCGCGCACGCCCTGACCCGCGTCGACTCCGAGTCCGCCCGGATGACCACGCTCGTCGAGGATCTGCTGCTGCTGGCCCGCCTCGACTCCGGCCGCCCGCTGCTGCGTGAGCCGGTCGACCTGTCCGAGCTGGTCGTCACCGCGGTCGGCGACGCCCAGGTGGCGGGACCCGACCACCGCTGGCGGCTCGACCTGCCCGCCGAGCCGGTCACGGTCCCGGGTGACGCCCAGCGCCTGCACCAGGTGGTGGCGAACCTGCTCGGCAACGGCCGCACCCACACTCCCCGGGCACGACCGTCACGACCGCGCTGGCCGTCGCGGGCGGCACGGCGACGCTGACGGTGACCGACGACGGCCCCGGCATCCCGGAGGATCTGCTGCCGACGGTCTTCGAGCGCTTCGCCCGGGGCGACACGTCCCGCTCCCGCGCGGCGGGCAGCACGGGCCTCGGCCTGGCGATCGTCGCCGCGGTGGTCGCCGCGCACGGCGGCCGGGTGGGCGTGGTGAGTGGTCCGGGCCGGACCAGGTTCACCGTCACCCTGCCCACCCACAGGTAGCGCACAGGGAACGCACAAGATCAGCCCAGGGCGCCGCCCGATTTTGGGCGTATGACGCTGGCTCCTCCACGCCCACTCCTCTGGACCAAGGCCGGGCCGATCGGCCTGCTCGTCGCGACCGGCGCCCTGTACCTCGTCGGGTTGAGCGAGTCGGGGTGGGCCAACGCCTACTACTCCGCCGCCGCGCAGGCGGGCGCCGAGAGCTGGTCGGCGCTGTTCTTCGGCGCCACCGACGCCGCGGGCGGCATCACCGTCGACAAGACGCCCGCCGCGGTGTGGCTCATGGGCCTGTCCGTGCGGGTCTTCGGCCTGAACCCGTGGGCCGTCCTCGTCCCGCAGGCGCTCGCGGGGGTGGTCAGCGTGGCGGTGCTGCACGCGACCGTCCGGCGCTGGTCGGGTCCGGCGGCCGGGCTGATCGCCGGGGCCGCGCTGGCGCTGACGCCGGTCGCGGCGCTGATGTTCCGCTTCAACAACCCCGACGCGCTCCTGGTCGCGCTGCTCGTGGTCGCCGCCTACTGCACGACGCGGGCGATCGAGGACGCGAGCGCCAAGTGGCTCGTGCTCGCCGGGGTCGCGGTCGGGTTCGGGTTCCTGACCAAGATGCTCCAGGCGTACCTCGTCCTCCCCGGCTTCGGCCTCGCGTACCTCGTCGCCGCGCCGACCGCGCTCGGGCAGCGCGTGAAGCACCTCGCGGCGGCGCTGGGAGCGGTGGTCGCCGCATCCGGCTGGTGGGTCGCGATCGTCGAGCTGATCCCGGAAGGCAGCCGCCCGCACATCGGCGGGTCGCAGACCGACAGCGTCCTCGAACTGACCCTGGGCTACAACGGCATCGGCAGGCTCAACGGCGACGAGGTCGGCAGCGTCGGCGGCGGCGGGGGCTGGGGCAACCCCGGCTGGGCGCGGCTGCTCGGCTGGGAGATGGGCCAGGACATCGCGTGGCTGCTCCCCGCCGCCCTGCTCGCCCTCGGCGCGGGCCTCTGGTTCACCCGCCGCGCCCCGCGCACCGACCGGACGCGCGCCGCGCTGATCATCTGGGGCGGCTGGCTGCTGGTCACCGGGCTCGTCTTCGCCTACATGCAGGGCATCGTCCACTCCTACTACGCCGTCGCGCTCGCCCCCGCCGTCGCCGCGCTGGTCGGGATCGGCGCGGCCGCCGCGTGGCGGGGGCGGAACGCGCCGCTGCTGGCGACCGGGGTGGTCGTCTGCGCGGTGCAGGCGTGGGTGCTCCTCGACGCCGACTGGCTGCCCTGGCTGCGTCCCACCATCGGCATCCTCGCCGTCATCGCCGTCCTCCTCATCGCCGCCAGGACGGCGCCCACGGCGGCCATCGCGACCGCGCTGACCGCGGCGCTGCTCGGGCCCGCGCTCTACTCGGTCGCCACCGCCGCCGTCCCGCACCAAGGCGCGCTCCCGATGGTCGGTCCGAACGGCGGCATGGCGATGGGCGGCGGCCTCCTCAGCGCCCCCACCCCCAGCGGCGAAGCCGCCCGCGCCCTCGCCGACGGGGCGCAGGACTACCGCTGGGCGGGCGCGGCCCTCGGGTCGAACAACGCCGCCGGGTACCAGCTCGCCGCGGGCGTGCCCGTCCTGGCCCTCGGCGGGTTCAACGCCACCGACCCCGCGCCGACGCTCGCGGAGTTCCAGGACATGGTGGCGCGCAAGGACATCCACTACTACATCGACAGCACGATCATGCGCGGCGACAGCGGCAGCGACGAGGCGCACCGCATCGACGACTGGGTCCGCGCCACCTTCGCCCCGATCACCGTCGGCGACACGACCCTGTTCGACCTGACGCGATGAGCCGCACAGGATCCGCACAGCCCGAGCACACGGACGGCCCAGCCGGGCCGAACACCGTGGACGGCATGACCGTCACGATGCCCGCGCCCCGCTCCCCGGTCGACACCACCGGACCCGCGCCCGTGCTCGACGTCGTCGTCCCGGTGCACGACGAGGAGGTCGACCTCGAACCGTGCGTGCGCAGGCTGCACGAGCACCTCAGCGGCCACTTCCCGTACGGGTTCCGCATCACGATCGCCGACAACGCCAGCACCGACGCCACGCCCGCGATCGCCGAGCGGCTCGCCGAGGAGCTGCCCGGCGTCGCGGTGGTCCGGCTGGAGCAGAAAGGCCGCGGCCGCGCCCTGCACACCACCTGGCTCGCCTCGGACGCCGCCGTCCTGGCCTACATGGACGTCGACCTGTCCACCGACCTCGCCGCCCTGCCGCCGCTCGTCGCGCCGCTGATCTCGGGGCACTCCGACGTCGCGATCGGCAGCAGGCTCGCCCGCGGCGCGCGGGTCGTGCGCGGCCCCAAGCGGGAGCTGGTCTCGCGCGCCTACAACCTGATCCTGCGCGGCGCGCTCGCCGTGCGGTTCACCGACGCGCAGTGCGGGTTCAAGGCGATCCGCGCCGACGTGGCGCGGGCGCTGCTGCCGCACGTCGCCGACACCGGCTGGTTCTTCGACACCGAGCTGCTCGTGCTGGCGCAGCGCTCGGGCCTGCGCATCCACGAGGTCCCGGTGGACTGGGTGGACGACCCGGACAGCCGCGTCGACATCGTCGCGACCGCGCTGGCCGACCTGCGCGGCATCGCCCGGCTCGGCCGCGGCCTGCTCACCGGGACGCTGCCGGTGGCGCGGCTGCGGGCGCAGTGGGCGCGCGGCGCGATCGGCGGCGACCCGCCCGGGGTGCCCGCGGGCCTGCTGAAGCAGGTGGTGCGGTTCGCGTCCGTCGGGGTGGTCAGCACGCTGGCGTACCTGCTGCTCTACGTCCTGCTGCGCGGCGGTCTCGGCGCGCAGGCGGCCAACCTGGTCGCGCTGCTGGTGACCGCGATCGGCAACACCGCCGCCAACCGGCGGCTCACCTTCGGCGTGCGCGGGTCGGACCGCGCGCTGCGCCACCAGTTCCAGGGCCTGCTCGTGTTCGCCCTCGGGCTGGGCCTGACCAGCGGCGCGCTCGCCGTCCTGCACGCCGTCGGCGAGCCGGGGCGCGGGGCGGAGCTGGTCGTCCTCGTCGCGGCCAACCTGGTCGCCACCCTGCTGCGCTTCCTGCTGCTGCGCGGCTGGGTCTTCCGCGCGTCCAAGTCCACTGTGGAGAACCGATGAGCAGGAACGAACGCGTCGCCCTGGGGCTGCTGCTGGCGGCGACCGCGGTGCTCTACCTCTGGGGGCTCAGCGCGTCCGGCTGGGCCAACGAGTTCTACGCCGCGGCGGCGCAGGCGGGGACGCAGGACTGGACGGCGCTGTTCTTCGGGTCCCTCGACGCGGGCAACGTCATCACCGTCGACAAGCCCCCGGCGGCGCTGTGGCTGATGGCGCTGTCGGGGCGGGTGTTCGGCTTCTCGTCGTGGAGCATGCTGGTGCCGCAGGCGCTGGCGGGCGTCGCGAGCGTGTGGCTGCTGTACGCCGCCGTCCGCCGCTGGTCGGGCCACGCGGCGGGGCTGCTCGCGGGCGCGGCGCTCGCCGCGACCCCGGTCGCGGCGCTCATGTTCCGCTACAACAACCCCGACGCCCTGCTGACGCTGCTGCTGGTCGCGGGGGCGTACTGCACCGTGCGGGCCGTCGAGCGGGGCAGCGGGAAGTGGCTGGCGCTCGCGGGGCCGCGGTCGGGTTCGGGTTCCTCACCAAGATGCTGCAGGCGTTCCTCGTGCTGCCCGCGTTCGCCGCGGTGTACCTCGTCGCCGCGCCGGTCGGCCTCGGCAGGCGGATCTGGCACGTCCTCGCCGCGGGCGGGGCGGTCGTCGTCGCCGCGGGGTGGTTCATCGCGGTCGCCGACCTGTGGCCCGAGGGGTCGCGACCGTACATCGGCGGGTCCACCGACGACTCGGTGCTCGACCTCGCGCTCGGGTACAACGGCCTGGGCCGGGTCTTCGGCGGGGGCGGCAACCCCGGCGGCGCCGGGGGCCGGGCGCCGCGTTCGGCGGGGACACCGGCTGGGGGCGGATGTTCGGCCTCGCGTTCGGCTCCGAGGTCGGCTGGCTGCTGCCCGCCGCGCTGATCGGGCTGGTCGCGGGCCTGTGGTTCACCCGGTGGGCGCCGCGCACCGACCGCACCCGGGCGGCGCTGCTGCTGTGGGGCGGGTGGCTGCTGGTCACCGCCGCGGTGTTCAGCTTCATGCAGGGGATCACGCACCCCTACTACGCGGTCGCGCTGGCCCCGGGCATCGCGGGCGTGGTCGGGGTCGCCGGGCGGGAGCTGTGGCGCGGGCGCGACCACGCGGGCGCGCGGGTCGCGCTGGCCGCGGCGGTCGCGGTCACCGCGGGCTGGTCGTTCACGCTGCTGCTGCGCGACCCGGCGTGGCAGCCGTGGTTGCGCTGGGTGGTCGCCGCGCTCGGGCTCGCGGCCTGCACGGCGATCGCGATGGGCGTCCACCGGCTGCGGCGGGCGGCGACGGGGGTGGCGGTGCTGGCGCTCGTCGCCTGCTTCGGCGCGACCGCCGCGTACACCGTGGTGACGGCGGCGACCCCGCACGGCGGGGCGATCCCGATGTCCGGCCCGGCCCAGGCCGACGGCGGCCCGGTCATGCCCGACCCGGACCCCGAGCTGGTGGCCCTGCTGCGCGCCACGACGTCCACCTGGGCGGCGGCGACCGGCGGGGCGAACAGCGCGGGTGCGCTGCAGCTCGCCTCGGGCAGGCCGGTCATCGGGATCGGCGGGTTCTCCGGCGGCGACCCCGCCCCCACGCTGGCCGAGTTCCAGCGCTACGCGGCCGAGGGGCTCGTCCGGTACTACGTGGCCGACGGTGGGAGGATGGCCGGGCCGGGCGGGACCGGGGAGATCGCCGAGTGGGTCGCGGCGACCTACCCGGCGACGACGATCGGTGACCGGACGGTGTACGACCTGTCCCGACCCATCATCGGGTGAGGTCTTTCGACCCGGTTCCCGGTCAGGTCGGCCGCGTAGGCTTTGCGTCCACTCGATCGAGAAGACACCACGCCGGAGGGGAACGCCGTGGCCGCACCCACACCCGCCTGGACGGGCTGTCGGCCGTGACCGAACCGCGCCCCCGCCTCACCGGACCCGCCGACCTGCGCAACCGGATCGACTTCTCCGAGCTCCTCCACGCCCTGTGCCGCCAGGCCGTCGGCGACGTCCACCTGGACCTGTCCGAGATGGACTTCGTCGACGCCTGGAGCGCGCGGGCGCTGGTCGAGGCCGCGGGCAGCCTCGCGGCGGGCGAGCTGGTGCTGCACAACCCGCCCGCGGCGCTGCGCAGGCTGCTGGGCTTCCTGGGCGAGCAGCCCCGGCTGCGCCTGGACCCCTAGCCCACGCCCAGGCAGTCGCGGACCTCCTGGTCGCTGACCTGGCCGAAGTCGCTGTACCACTGCCCGACCGCGGAGAAGTGCCTCGGCAGGTACACGCAGACGAACGCGTCGGCGTCGAGCCGGGCGGCGGTGTCCGGGGGCGCGACCGGGGTGGCCACGACGACGCCCGCCGCGCCGCGGTCGCGCACGACCCGCACCGCCGCGCTCATGGTCGCCCCGGTGGCGATGCCGTCGTCGACCAGGACCACGACCCGCCCGGCGAGGTCGCGCGGAGCGGCGTCGCCGCGCAGCTCGGCGGCCCGCCGGGCGACGGTCTCGCGCTCGCGCTCCGCGGTCGCCTCGACGTCGGCCCAGGTGATGCCGAGGCCCGCGAGGACGTCGTCCATCCGGACGGTGACGCCCCGCTCCCCCACCGCGCCGACCGCCAGCTCCTCGTGGCCGGGGGCGCCCACCTTGCGGACCACGACGACGTCGAGGTCGGCGCCCAGCGCCGCGGCGACCTCCGCGGCCACCGGCACCCCGCCGCGCGGCAGGCCGAGCACCAGCGGGCCGTACGGGCGCAGCGGCGCCAGCGACCGGGCCAGCACCCGGCCCGCCTCCGCCCGGTCGGCGAACCGCATGGACCAAGTCTGCATTACTCCGCACGTAATGGCTTGACCAGAACTCGAGTCGTACGCTCCTCCGCGTACGGACGGACCAGCGCGGTGGCTTTACCTGACGGGTAATCGCCACCGCGCTTCGCCGTCCGTACCGTCGGAAGGCATGACCACAGCACAGGTTCCGGTCGGCACCCTGCTGCGACAGTGGCGAGAGCACCGCAGGCTCAGCCAATCCGATCTCGCCCTGCAGGCCGACATCTCGACGCGCCACCTCAGCTTCGTCGAGACGGGGCGCGCGTTACCGAGCCGGGACATGGTGATGCTGCTGGGTGAGAGCCTCGACCTCCCGCTGCGCGACCGCAACCGCCTGCTGCTCGCGGCGGGCTTCGCCCCGCTGTACAGCCAGTCCGGTGTGGACTCCCCGCGCATGGCCGCGGTGGACGAGGCGATCCGGCGGTCGCTGCACGGCCACGACCCGTACCCGGCGGCCCTGGTGGACGGCGGCTGGCGGATGGTGGACGCCAACGCGGCGCTGCGCGGGCTGCTGTCCGGCATCGCGCCGCGGCTGCTGCACCCGCCGGTGAACATCCTGCGGGCGTGCCTGCACCCCGACGGGCTCGCCCCGCGCATCGTCAACCTGGCCCAGTGGCGCGAGCACGTCCTGTGCAGGCTGCGCCGCAAGATCGCGTTCACCGCGGACGACTCGCTCGGCGAGCTGTACGACGAGCTGTGCTCCTACCCGGGCGACCTGCCGCGCGCGGTCCACGGGTCGACCGAGGACGTGATGGTCCCGCTGCGGCTGCGCGACGGCGAGCACGAGCTGAGCTTCCTGGGCACCGTCACCACCTTCGGCGGCGCGGTCGACGTGACCGTGGCGGAGCTGTCGATCGAGGCGCTGCACCCGGCCGACGAGCGCACGGCCGAGGTGCTGCGCTCACGCGCGCGCTAGCCACGCCCCGATGAGGAACGCCTCGATGGAGTCCGGCCTGCTGTCCTCCATCGCGGCGACCTCCGCGCGGGTGAACCACCGCGCCTCGTCCAGTTCGGCGCCGTCGACTGCGACGCGATCGCTCGTGGCCTCCGCGCGGAAGCCCACCATCAGCCCGGCGGGGAACGGCCACGCCTGCGACCCGAGGTAGTCCACGGGGCCCACGTCGACCCCGGCCTCCTCGGCGACCTCGCGGCGCACCGCGTCCTCCAGGCTCTCGCCGATCTCGACGAACCCGGCGAGCGTCGAGTAGGACTCCTTGCCGCGGTGGCGGGCGAGCAGGCACCGGTCGCCGTGCTCGACGAGCACGATCACCGCGGGCTCGATGCGCGGGTACAGCTCCTTGGCGCACCCGGTGCAGACCCGCAGGTGCCCGCCGTGGCGGGACTCCGCGGGCTGACCGCACGCGCCGCAGAAGCGCTGGCCCCGGTGCCAGTGCAGCAGCCCGCGGGCGTAGGCGAGCCGGGTGGCCTCCTCGGCGGGCAGCCCGCGGTAGAGGGCGCGGATGTCCGCGGTCCCGGCGGGCTCGTCGGCGAGGTCGACGGCGAACAGCGGGCGTGGTCGACGCCGAGGAAGACGGCGTCGTCGGTCACGGGGACGGTCATCGGGACGCCGTCGCGGACGGCGCACCGGTCGCGCCAGAAGGCGAGGGCGCGCGCACCGGGGCGTGGCGCGCGGCGGCGAGCCAGGCGTCGTCGGCGCGGCGGGCGCCCGCGCGGTCGAGGGTCAGTCCGGAGTAGGGCAGCGCGTGAGCAGCGTTGATCACCCGTCGAGCCTAGGCCGCGCGCGCCCGGCAGACTGCCGCCATGACCGATCCCTCGTGTGCCGTCGCCCACGGCGCGCCGGTCGCCGACGCCGAGCGGACCCTGGTGGTCGTGTTCGCGTCGGCCGTCGGCGAGCACCTGGCGCGCTACGCCCCCGACCTCGGCTACCGCCCCGTCCTGGTCGACCCGGCCGCGGACGGCGCGCTCGCCGCGATCCCCGACCTGGACGAGCGCGCCGAGGTCGTGGTGACCGACCACCACCGCCCCGAACTCGGGCCGCTGCTGCGCGACGCGCTGGCCACCCCGGCGCGCTGGATCGGGGTGATGGGCAACCCGCGCCACGCCGGTCCGCACGTCGCGGCGCTGCGGGAGCTCGGCGTCGAGGAGGGGCTATCGAGCGCGTGCACCGGCCGATCGGGCTCAACATCGGCTCCCGTACGCCCGCCGAGATCGCGGTCGCGACGCTGGCCGGGCTGATCGCGGACCGCAACGGCAAACCGGGCGGGTTCGCGTTCTAGACAGGCCCACCGACCGGCCGGTAACTTGCTAAGCGCTTGCTTACCCCCGTCGATCGGAGGAGACCGTGTCCGAATCCCGCACCGCCATCGTCACCGGGGCCGCCCGGGGGATCGGGGCCGCCGTCGCGAAGCGGCTGGCCCAGGACGGGATGGCCGTGGCCGTCGTCGACCTCGACGAGGGGGCGTGCGGGGCGACCGTGGACGCGATCACCGCGGCGGGCGGGCGCGGGCTGGCCGTCGGGGCGGACGTGGGCGACGCCGAGCAGGTCAAGGCGGCGGTGGCGCGGGTGGCCGAGGAGCTGGGCGCGCCGACCGTGCTGGTCAACAACGCGGGCGTGCTGCGGGACAACCTGCTGTTCAAGATGACCGAGGACGACTGGGACACGGTGATGACCGTGCACCTGCGCGGCTCGTTCCTGATGTCCCGCGAGGTGCAGAAGCACCAGGTGGAGCAGAAGTACGGCCGGATCGTGAACCTGTCCAGCACCTCCGCGCTGGGCAACCGCGGCCAGGCCAACTACGCCACCGCGAAGGCGGGCCTGCAGGGCCTGACCAAGACGCTGGCGATCGAGCTGGGCAAGTTCGGCGTCACCGCGAACGCGATCGCGCCCGGGTTCATCGAGACCGAGATGACCGCGGCGACCGCGGCGCGGGTCGGGGTGCCGTTCGAGGACTTCAGGGCGTCGGCCGCGGCGGCGATCCCGGTGGGGCGCACCGGCAAGCCCGAGGACATCGCCGCGCTGGCGTCGTTCCTCTGCGGCCCGGAGTCCGGGTTCGTCTCCGGCCAGGTCATCTACGTCGCGGGCGGGCCGAGGGACTGATGCGCGCCTTCACCGGGATCGAGGACCTCGAAGCGGCCGTCGGCGAGCACCTGGGCCACGGCGAGTGGCTGGAGATCACCCAGCAGCGCGTCCAGGAGTTCGCCGACGCGACCGGCGACCACCAGTGGATCCACCTCGACGTCGAACGCGCCGCCAAGGGGCCGTTCGGCGGCACGATCGCCCACGGCTACCTGACCCTGTCGCTGATCCCCCTGCTGGGGCGCGGCATCTACCGCTTCGAGGGGTTCCAGGCCGGGATCAACTACGGCCTCAACAAGGTGCGGTTCCCGCTGGCGGTCAAGGTGGGCCACCGCGTGCGCATGGGGTCGGAGCTGCTGGAGGTCGCGCCCGCCAAGTTCGGCGTGCAGGCGGTGTTCCGCCAGACCATCGAGATCGAGGGCGAGGCCAAGCCCGGCTGCGTCGCCGACGCCGTCGTGCTGCTCGTCCCGTAGGAGAGGCGATGACCACAGAGGACTTGCTCGACAAGGTTGCCGCCTTCCTGGCGGAGCACGACCCGAAGACCACCGACCGGCTCGAGTTCCTGCGCGCCCGGTTCGACGCGGGGCTGGCGTGGGTGCACTTCCCGCCCGGCTGCGGCGGGCTCGGGCTGCCGATCGCCCAGCACGCCGTCGTCGAGGCGGCGCTGGCCGAGGCGGGCGCGCCGGACAACGACCCGCGCCGCATCGGCATCGGCCTGGGCATGGCGGCGCCGACGATCCTCAAGCACGGCACCGACGAGCAGCGCGCCCGCTTCCTCCGTCCACTCTGGACCGGCGAGGAGGTGTGGTGCCAGCTGTTCTCCGAGCCCGGCGCGGGCTCGGACCTGGCGGGCCTGGCCACCCGCGCCCGCCGCGACGGCGACGACTGGGTGGTGACCGGGCAGAAGGTGTGGACGTCGTCCGCGCACACCGCGCGCTGGGCGATCCTGGTCGCCCGCACCGACCCCGACGTGCCCAAGCACGCGGGCATGACGTACTTCATCTGCGACATGACCGCGCCTGGCGTCGACGTGCGGCCGCTGCGGCAGATCACCGGCGAGGCCGAGTTCAACGAGGTCTTCCTGACCGACGTGCGCATCCCCGACGCGCACCGGCTCGGCGACGTCGGCGACGGCTGGCGGGTCGCCCAGACCACGCTGATGAACGAGCGCGTCGCCATCGGCGGGCGGGCCGTCCCGCGCGAGGGCGGCATGGTGGGCGTGGTCGCGGGCACCTGGCGCGAGCACCCCGAGCTGCGCACGCCGGAACTGCACGACCGGCTGCTGCGGCTGTGGGTGGAGAGCGAGGCGCTGCGCCTGGCGGGCCAGCGGCTGCGCGAGGGGCTCGCCGCCGGGCACCCCGGGCCGGAGGGCTCGGCGATGAAGCTGGCGTTCGCGCGGCTCGCGCAGAAGCTGTCGGCGCTGGAGGTCGAATTCCTCGCCGAGGACGGCCTGCGCTACCGCGACTGGACGATGCGCCGCCCGGACGTCGTCGACTTCACCGGCGGCGACGCCGGGTACCGCTACCTGCGCGCCAAGGGCAACTCGATCGAGGGCGGCACGTCGGAGATCCTGCGCGGGATCATCGCCGAGCGCATCCTCGGGCTGCCCGCCGAGGCGCGCGTGGACAAGGACGTGCCGTGGAAGGACCTGCCGCGATGACACTGCTGGACACCGACGTCGAGACGCAGCTGCGGTCCGCGGTCGCCGAGGCGCTGGCCGACCACCCGACCTCCGTCGACGACTTGGGGGCGCCGCGTTGTGGTCGGCTCTGCACGCCATGGGCGCGACCACGCTGCCGGTCCCGGAGGACGCGGGCGGGCAGGGCGCGGGCTGGCGCGAGGTCGCCGTGGTCGCCGAGGAGCTGGGCCGGGGCGTCGCCCCGGTGCCGTACCTGGGTTCGGTGCTCGCCACCGCGGCGCTGCTGCACGCGGGAGCGCCGGTGCCGGACGCGGCGACGCTGGTGGTGCCGCTGTCGGCGTGGGCGGGCGGGCCGCTGCCGGAGGTGTCGGTCGACGGGGACGCGCTGACCGGCACGGTCCGCAGCGTCGCCGACGTGCGCGGGGTGTTCCTTGTACCCGCCGGTGGCGGGTTGTGGCGGACCGAGCAGGCCGAGGTCACGCCGGTGACGTCGCTCGACCTGACCCGCCCGGTCGCGGACGTCGCCTTCTCCGCCGCTCCCGCCACCCGGGTGGGTGATCTCGCGTCGGTGGAGCACGCGCTGGTCGTCGGGGCCGCGGTGCTGGCGTCGGAGCAGGTCGGGATCGCGGAGTGGTGCCTGGCGACGACGGTGGCGTACCTCAAGCAGCGCTACCAGTTCGGCCGCCCGGTCGGCTCATTCCAGGCGCTCAAGCACCGCTTGGCGGACCTGTGGCAGGAGATCGTGCTGGCCCGCGCCGCGGCGAAGGCGGCGGCCGACGCGCTGGACGGCGGCGAGGACGCGACGCTGCCTGCGTTCGTCGCGCAGTCGCTGTGCGCGGAGGTCGCGGTGCACGCGGCCGAGGAGTGCGTCCAGTTGCACGGCGGCATCGGGATGACGTGGGAGCACCCGGCGCACCTGTACCTCAAGCGCGCCAAGGCCGACGAGATCGCGCTCGGCACCCCGGGCAGGCTGCGCGCCGCGCTCGCCCCGCTCGCGGACCTGCCCGCATGACCGACCTCTGGCCGGACGTGCGCCCGGAGGCGGCCCGGCGGCTGATGGCCGCCGCCGTGGCCGCCTTCGGCGAGCGCGGCTACCACGCCACCACCACCCGCGACATCGCCACCGCGGCGGGCATGAGCCCGGCGGCGCTGTACGTGCACTTCCCGTCGAAGGCCGCGGTGCTGTCGGCGATCAGCCGCAGCGGCCACGAACGCGCCCTGTCGATGGTCACCGCCGCGGCGTCCGGGCCGGGCGACGCCGCCGCCCGGATGCGCGTGCTGGTGGCCGAGTTCGTCGCCTGGCACGCCCGGCGGCACCAGGTCGCGCGGATCGTGCAGTACGAGCTGAACGCCCTCCCCCAGCCCGATTACGACGCGGTCGTCGCGCTGCGCCGGGAGACCGACTCGGTGGTCCGCGCGCTCATCGAGGAGGGTGTCGAGACGGGCGTCTTCACCACCCCCGACGTCCGCGCGGCGTCGCGCGCCGTGCTGTCCCTGGGCATCGACGTGGCCCGTTGGTACACCCCGGCCGCGAAACCCGACCCGGAAACCCTGGGCGCGGAGTACGCGGGCCTGGTCCTCGCGATGCTGGGCGCGGCGTAGTTCGGCAGGATGTCCGCATGACAGCGCAGTTCGACCTGGTGGTCATCGACGCGGCGGACATCGGGGCGGTGGGCCGGTTCTACGCCGCCCTCACCGGGTGGGACGTCGTCCGCGAGGACGCGGACCGCTTCGGCGTCCGCGCCCCGGACGGCCAGGAGGTGGAGTTCCAGCGCGCCCCCGACCACGTCAGCCCGCGGTGGCCGGGCCAGGAGTTCCCCCAGCAGTTCCACCTCGACATCCAGACGGCCGACCCGGCCGCCCAGGTCGACCGCGCCATCGCCCTGGGCGCCACCCACCTGTCCGACGGCGACGACTGGATCACCCTCGCCGACCCCGCGGGCCACCCGTTCGACCTGTGCCAGAAGGACGGCGTCGACGGCGTGATGGCCTTGTTCGCGGTCACGATCGACGCCCCCAACGCCTCCGCCCTGGCCCGCTTCTACGCCGCGGTCACCGGCATGGACCTCACCTACGACGGCCCCGAGGGTGCACTGCTGTCGGGTGGCGGCCGCAACCTCATGTTCCAGCAGGTCCAGACCTACACCCCGCCCGCGTGGCCCGACCCCAGCCGCCCCCAGCAGGCCCACCTGGACCTGAAGACCGACGACCTCGACGCCGCCGAGGCCCTCGCCCACTCCCACGGCGCCACCACCCTGGACGCCTCCTCCCCCACCTTCCGCGTCCTTGCCGACCCCGCGGGCCACCCCTTCTGCCTCGTCCGCTGAGAAACCTGCCCGGGTTACGCGGCGCTCGGCGTGAAAGGCGGTTCCGGGGCGAGGTAGTCGCCGGGCGGGCCGCCGGTCATGGCGCGGAAGTCGCGGTTGAGGTGGGACTGGTCGGCGTAGCCGCACATCGCGGCGATTTCGGCCAGGGACGGGGCTCGGGCCGGGACATGAGCGTGGTGGCCCGGCCCAGGCGTGCCAGGCGGGCGACGGTTTTCGGAGTCAGGCCGATCTGGTCTCGGAAGCGGGTGTGGAGGTGTTGGCGGGTCCAGCCGAGTTCGTCGGCCAGGGTGTCGATGCGGATCGCGCCCGCGGTGGTGGTGAGGCGGTGCCAGGCGCCGCGGACCTGCGGGGTCAGCGTGCGCGGGCGCATCAGCGTCACCAGGTGGTGGTCGAGCACCCGGAAGCGGGTGCGCCAGTCCCGCGCCTCGGCCAGTTGGTCCGGGATGGTGGCGCCGCGTCGGCCCAGGAGGTCGGTCCAGGAGACCGTGCGGTTGGCGATCTCGCGCAGCGGCACGCCGAACAAGGCATGGGCGCCGTCGGGGGTGAGGGCGATGGTGATGGCGCAGGAGCGGCCGGCGGGGTCGGTGAGGGTCCTCGGGGTGTCGCGGAGGCCGGTGACCGGGGTGGGGTGGGAGGTCGCGGGGCACCGGGAGGAGGTCGATGCTCGCGGTGATCGCGCCGAGCGGGGCGACGCGCCAGGACAGCGGCTCCGGGTGGGTGTGGTCGACGGCCGTGTAGGTGAGGACGCGGCCGGACAGCGCCGGGTGCGGGTGGGCGTAGACGAGTCCGTCCAGCCGGGCGACTTCCCGGCTGGGGACGACGATCGACCAGCCCGCCACCGGGCCACCTTACTTTCGTCCAAGACCCCGGCGGGCCCGTTTCCCTAGCGTCGCGGCATGTTCAAGAACGAAGCCCGCTACCGCCGCGCCTACGACGCCGCGCGCGCCGAGTGCCCGCCCGCCGACGCCGTCCTCGACGTCGCCACGGAATTCGGGAGCACGCGGGTCTACCGGTTCGGCGAGGGCGAGCCGATGGTGCTGCTCCCGGGCCTGTCCGCCACCGCCTTGTCCTGGGCGCCCTTCATCCCGGCGTTCGCCGCCCGGCACAGGGTCTACGCCATCGACACCATGGGCGAGGCCGGGATGAGCGTTGCCACGGTGCGGATGCGCTCGGCACGGGACCGGGTCCGCTGGCTCGACGGGGTGCTGGGCGAACTGGACCTGACCGGGGTCCACTTGGTCGGCGCGTCCAGCGGCGGGTGCTACGTCGCCCACCAAGCGGTCCACGCGCCCGAACGACTCGCCCGGATAGCGCTCATCGACCCCACCACCGTCGCGGTCGGGTTCAGCGCCAAAGTCCTGCTGTACGGGATGGTCGCCGGGCTGCTCGACCGGGACGCGGTGTGGCGGCGGTTCCTGCGCTGGTCCGCCGACGCCGACGTGCTCGACCGCGCGGACGTCCAGCTCGTCCTCGCGGGCATCCGCGACTTCGGGGCCCGCATACCGCCGCAGCTCCCCCGGAGCGGGAGGAGCTGCGGTCGATCAGCCTGCCGGTCCTCGCCCTCTACGCCGCCGACAGCGTCGTCCACGACGCCCGGCGCGCGGCCGAGCGCACCCGCGCGCTGATCGAGCACGCGGAGGTCGAGGTGTGGCCCGGCGTCGGGCACTTCATGCACCTGCGCGGCGCGGACCCGGTCGCCGACCGGGTCCTGCGCTTCACCGGCGGGTGAGCGGGGGCGGGCCGGGACCTGGCCCGCCCCCGCCCGGTCACGGCGCGCAGGCCAGCTTGGCCGACGCCCAGTCGCCGTGGTCGCTGCCGATGCCGTCGCCGCCGTCGGCGACCTGGAGGTCCAGGGTGCGGGCCCCGGTCAGGTCGACGTCGACGGGCACCGGGGCGGAGGTGCCGCGCAGCACCGGCGAGACGTACTTCTCGACGCCGTCGGCCACCACCTTGAACACCACCGAGCCGCGGTCGGCCATCTCGTCGTCCACGCCGACCACCGCGGTGAAGCGGGTGCAGCGGCCGTCGAGGTTGACCAGGACCGACGACGGGGCGTGCGCGCCGAGGCCCTTGGCGTGCACGACGCCGCCGATGGTCAGCGGGTTGCCGTCGCCGCCCGCGCTCTCGTTGTTGCTGCGGTCGCGCTCCACCGGGCCCCAGCCGTTGCTGGAGTTGATCCACTCCAGGTCGCTGACCCACGCGCCGCCGCGCGGGCGGGCGGGCGCGGCCGGTCGTGGACCGTCGCGGCGAAGAAGCCGATGGTGGAGTTCGCGGGCAGCCGGACCGCCGCCGCCGTCTTGCCGGGCCGCAGTTCCACGGTGTTGTAGAAGACCCGGTAGTCGACGTCGGTGTTGGCCAGCCCGCTCGGGGTGTGCCTGCCCTTGACCGACACCGCGAGCTTCGACCCGCCCGTCCCGGCGTCCTGGAACGACCAGTTGGGCACCTGGAAGCTGTGGCTGGACTCCGTCCCGTCGGTGTACCGGACGACCACCGTGCCGGTGGCGTTGGTGCTCGCCCCCGACGCCAGGAACGCCAGGTGCGTGCCCGTGCCGCTGACCTTGATCGGGGCGGTCGCGCCCCGGACCATGTTCGACGTGCCCGGTGCGCCGGTCGGCCAGGTGAAGGTGGCGCCGTTGGCGGTCACCTGGGCGCCCGGGGTGTAGCCCTTCGCGGCGAGCAGTTCCGCCGGGAAGCTGTTGCCGTCGGCGTCGAAGCGGCCCGCCGCGACCGTGGCCGCGTCGGTGACGCCGACGACGTTCGCCGCCGCGGACATCGACGCGTACGGCAGCAGCGCGTTGGTCGCGGTGCTGACCGAGCGGCGCGTGTCGCCGCGCCCGGTGTACGTGGCGTCGAGGTGGACGGTCGCGTCACCGGGCTTGGCCGACGCGCCCGGGGTGATCGTGAACTTCCCGCTCACCTTCTGGCCGGGCTCGACGACGGCGAACCGCGGGTCGCCGGTCGACGTCCAGCCCGCGGGCAGCCGCGGGTCAGGCGGACGTCGCGCAGCTCGGCGGTGCTGCCGTTGGTGAACGACGCCTCCAGCTCGGTGGCCTCGCCCGGCGCGTTCCACAGCGACGGGCCGGTCAGGTCGACGTCGGCGAAGCCGTCCGCCACGTGCGGGCCGCCGCCGATCGAGCTGGCGCCGCGCAGGACCACGGTGGCCGAGCCGCTGGTGGCGACCGGCGCGGTCTTCACGTGCACCACTCCCCCGGCGTAGTGCCAGCCGGTGGCCGCGGCGTCGTAGGCCGCCTTGGTGGCGTGCTCGACGAGCTTGCCGCCGACCTCGACGTGGTTGGGCTTGGTCCCGGTGTGGACGGTCAGCTCGTACGGCCGGGACGCGGCCTTGCCCGCGAAGTCGCCCACGCTCGGGTTGATGCGCACGAACACGTCACCGCGGTCGTTGGTCGGAGCGGTCACGTCGAAGCGCTGCGTGGCCGACTTGCCGTCGCGGTGCGCGCGCGTGACGCGGTCGTCCTCGTAGAGGGTGAACGACGAGGTGCCCTGCGGGTAGACGTCGAGGGTGAGCCGGTCGCCGGGAGCCTGCTGCGCGTGCCCGGTGATCCCCGCCTTCCACATCGGGACCACCGCGCCCGCCTTGACGAACAGCGGCAGCCGGTCGAGCGGCGCGTGGTAGCCGTCCACAGTGGTCGGCCCCTGGTAGACCCGCCCGCTCCAGTAGTCGACCCACTGGCCCTTCGGCAGGTAGATGCCGTTCTTGACCTCGCCGGTGTCCCACATGGGCGCGACCAGGAACTCCTCGCCCGCGAGGAACTGGTGCTTGGTGGTGTCGTCCCAGGTCTTCGGGTCGTCCGGGTACTCCAGGATCAGCGACCGGTTGATGGGCGCGCCGGTCCGGTGCGCCTCGGCGGCGTAGGAGTACAGGTACGGCATGAGCCGCTCGCGGAGCTGCAGGTAGGTCCGGTTGATGCCGGTGTACGGCGCCCCGTACGCCCAGGGCTGCTTGAACTTCGGCGTCGACCAGCCGCTCATCGTCATCAGGGCCGGGGTGAACGCCTTCCACTGCAGGTCGCGGACGTAGCTGACCGCGGACCCGCCGAAGATGCCGTCGATGTCCCCGGCGGCGTAGGCGATGCCGGAGTTGCCCGAGCCGTGGATGGCCGGGATCTGCCACGGGATGTTGCCCAGCGTGCCGCTGTGGTCGCCGGTCCACTGGACGGCGCAGCGCTGCGCGCCCGCCCAGCCCTCGACCATCCACGAGTAGCCGCGCGCGCCGCTGTGCTGCTCGATGCCGCCGTGCGCGGTGTCGCAGGCGCTCAGCGCGTGCCGGTAGCCGGGGCCGACCCACGCGACGTCGAGCTTGCGCACGCGCACGCCCGCCTGGCCGACCTCCTCGGGCTGGCGGTCCAGGCTGGACTCGGTCCACAGGCCCATCTCGATGCCGCGCTCGCGCAGGCCGTCGCCGGTCTCGACCAGCGCGGGCAGGTCGCGGGTGCCGACGTAGCGCTCGACGCCGCCGGGGTTCGGGTTGGCGATGTAGGCGTCGCGGTCCTTGGAGTAGCCGCAGCCGTAGTCGTCGTTGACGAGCATCCAGCCCGCGGGCATCTGCTCGTCCTTGAACCGCTGCGCGATCTTGACCGCGTCGGTCGTGACTTCCTTGTCGGGGTGGTACTTCCAGTCGTTGCCCGCGTCGGGGTCCACGCCGGGGCGGTAGTGGCCGCGGTTGTAGCAGTCGGAGTCGCCGTACTCCATGCCGTAGATCGGCGGCAGGAACGGGCGGCCGGTCAGCTCGGTGTAGCGGTCGAGCGAGGTCTTCATGTCGCCGACGAAGAAGTAGGCGTCGAAGCGGCGCTCGTCGTGGGTGGTCTTGACCGGCTCGGTGAAGCTGTACCGGCCGGGCGCGAAGGTGTTGCGCAGGACGCCGTAGCCCGCGGTGCTCATGTAGTAGGGCGAGGCGTTGGGGTTGCCGCCGTCGTCCCAGTCGAAGTCGCGGGTGATGCGGATGGTCTGGCCGCGGTGGGAGAACCGGCCGTTCTGCATGCCGCCGCCGACGTACTGCTCGGTCGCGCCTCGGCTGAGCGACTGCGTGGCGGCCTTGTCGGTCCACGCCAGCGGCGCGGTCTCGGTCCAGATCTGCTTGCCGCCCTGGTGCAGGGCGAAGCGAAGCGGGTCCTTGTAGGCGCGGACCTCGGTGGTGCCCGCCCGGATGGCGTAGTGGTCGCCCTCGTCCTCGGTGGTGAGCCGCGGCGCCGCGTAGTCCTTCTTGACCACGATCGTCGACGCGGGCGCGCCCGGGTCGGAGGGCGCGGTGCTCGCGGGGTCGGTGAACTCGCCGTCCGGGGCGAGCCAGATGCGGAAGACGTCGTCCTTGAGGAACACGACCCGTACCGCGGCGTCGCCCGCGGTCAGGGTGACCGTCGACCCGTCGACGGCGAAGCCGGTGACCGCGCCGAGCTGCCCGCCGACCTGGGCGGACGCGGGCGGGCCGAGCAGGGGGACGGCGAGCGCGGCGGCGGCGACGCCGACCACCCACCGCCGTCGCTGCTTCAAGATGTTCATTGCTGCCCCTTTGCGAGCATCCGTGAACAGAGTTGCGACATTCTTAACGCATCGCGTGGCCCCTGTCACTACCCCGGACAGCACGAAGCCGGAGCCACCTCACAAAAGGTGACTCCGGCTCGTTTCCGATCTCAGCCCAGGCGGACGGTCGCGTGCATCTCCCACACCAGGATCTCCGCGCCCTCGGGGCCCGCGGTGACCCGCTGCCCGCCCGCTCCGGTCAGGCGGGCGGCGTCGCCGGTGTCGAGCGGGCCGCCGTGCTCCAGCGACACCGCGCCGACCGGGACGAACAGGTGGACGAAGGGGGCGTCCGGCAGGACCGCGGACTCGCCGGGGGCCAGGCGGGCGGCGTAGAGCGTGGCGTGGCGCTGGCCGATGCGGATGGCGGCGTCGTGCGCCGGGTCGCCCGAGGCGACCGGGACGAGGCCGCCGCCGAGCAGGTCGGCGTCGATCTCCCGCTGCTCGTAGCCGGGCGCGGAGCCCGACTCGTCGGGCAGGACCCACATCTGGACGAAGTGCACCGGCTCGTCGTGCTCGGCCCCGCCGGTCAGCCGCCAGGAGTCGTTCTTCTCCGAGTGCAGGATGCCGGTGCCCGCGCTCATCCGCTGGGCCAGGCCGGGGTGGATGATCCCGCTGTGCCCCTCGGAGTCCTGGTGCACGAGCGCCCCGCGCAGGACCCAGGTGACGATCTCCATGTCCTGGTGCGGGTGGGTGTCGAAGCCCGCGCCCGGGACGACGATGTCGTCGTTGTTGACCAGGAGCAGCCCGAAGTGGGTGTTGCCGCGGTCGTAGTGGCGGCCGAAGGAGAAGGAGTGCTTGGAGTCCAGCCACGGGATGCGGGTGGCGAAGCGCTCCCCGGCGCGGCGGATGTCGACGGTCATACGACGGGCTCCCCGTACATCTCGCCCAGCGGATCGGCGATCAACTCGACGCGGGCGCCGTCGGGGTCGCGGAAGTAGACGGAGGTGCCGCTCTCCTCCAGGTACTCGACGCCCGCGGCGTCGAGGCGGGACTTCGCCGCGCCCACTCCCCCGGCTCCATCGAGATGGCCAGGTGGTGCAGGCCGCCCAGGACCTCGGCGTAGGGGCCGAGGTCGAGGCCGGGCAGGTCGAAGAACGCCACGGCGTTGCCGCCGCCGACGTCGAAGAAGAAGTGCGTGGAGCCCGGGTAGTCGCGGTTCTCGAACATCTCGGTCAGCGGGAAGCCGAGAACCCCTTGGTAGAACTCGACGGTCCGGCGGACGTCGCCGGAGATGAGCGCGGTGTGGTGGATGCCGCGCGCGCTCGTGGTCGCCCTGCCGCGGAGCAGTTCCGCGCGCAGCCGGTCGCGCGCGGCGGTGTGCTCAGCCACCTGCGCATCGGTCAGTGCCATGACGGCCTCCTTCGACCACCACGGTACGACCAAGTAGTTGACACGTCAACTCATACGGTGTGCACCTCGACGCCCTCGGCCTGGAAGGCGGCGATGGCCTCCGGCGACGCGGCCGCGTCGGTGATCAGCAGGTGCATGGCCGCCGTCGGGCAGATCTGGGCGAAGGCGTGCATGCCGATCTTCGAGCTGTCGGCGATCACCGCGACCCGGCGCGCCCGCTCGGCCATCAGCCGGTTGATGCTCGCCTCGCCCTCGTTGTGCGCGTACGCGCCGTCGGCCGGGTCGACCGCGTCCACGCCGAGGAACACCAGGTCGAGGGTGATCTCGTCGAGGATGCGGGTGGCCAGCGGGCCGATCAGCTCGAACGACTGCGGCCGGGCGACGCCGCCGGTGACGACGATCTTCACGTGCGGGCGCACCGCCAGCTCGTTGGCGATGTTGAGCGCGTTGGTCACCACCGTCAGGGCGGGTTCCTCGGACGCGCTGAAGTCCGGGCGGATGGCCAGCGCGCGGGCGATCTCGGTGGTCGTCGTGCCGCCGTTGAGCCCGACGACGGAGCCGCGGGCGACCAGCGCGGCGGCGGCCTTCCCTATGCGCTCCTTCTCCGAGGCGTGCCGGGCGGTCTTGTACCGCAGCGGCAGGTCGTAGGCCACGTTGTTCGCGACCGCGCCGCCGCGGGTCCGGGTGAGGAGCTGCTGCTCGGCCAGGTGGTCGAGGTCGCGGCGGATCGTGGCGGCGGACACGTTCAGCTCCTCGGCCAGGTCGTCCACGTCGACCTTGCCGCGCTGCCCCAGGATGTCCAGCAGGGTGCTCAACCGCTCGTACCGGTCCAACCGTCACCTCCAGAAAGTTCGCGCACGACCGTCGCGCGATCATGCGCGTTGCTGCAAAGTATCGTCCAAGGGGCTCAAGGACAAACGCCCGAAACGCTTGGCAACCGCTGTTCGATAACGCAAGATTCTCGCGGCGCGCGATCAGAAGCGTGCAACCGGGGTTCGGAAGGACGGTCATGACGCACGTGGTGGCGGTGGACGTGGGCGGCACGTCGGTCAAAGCGGCCCTGGTCGCGCGCGACCTGAGCCCGGTCCGGACCCTGCGCGAGCCCACCCAGCGCGTCGACGGGTCGGTCGACGTCGCGCACATCGCCGACCTGATCGGGCGGCTGGCGGCCGACACCGCGGTCGTCGGGGTCGGGGTGGCGGTGCCGGGGATCGTCGACGACACCACCGGCCACGTGCACACCGCGGTCAACCTGGGCTGGCTCGACCTGCCGCTGCAGTCCCGGCTGGGCGCGATGACCGGGCTGCCGCTGCTCGTCCAGCACGACGTGCGCACCGGCGGCCTGGCCGAGTTCACCGTCGGCGCGGCCACGGGCGTCCCGGACGCGGTGTTCGTGCCGATCGGCACCGGCATCGCCGCGGCGTTCCAGGTCGACGGCCGCCCGCTGGTGGCGGGCGGGTTCGCGGGCGAGATCGGGCACCTGGTGGTCGACCCGGGCGGCGTGCCGTGCAACTGCGGCCAGGTCGGCTGCCTGGAGACCCTCGCGGCGGCCCCGGCCGTCGCCCGCCGCTACACCGAGCGCACCGGCAGCCCCGCGACGGCCGCCGACGTCGCCGCCCTGCTGTCCAAGGGCGACCCGGACGCCACCGCGGTGTGGGACGACGCCGTCCGCGCGCTCGGCGCCGCCCTCGCGATCGCCACCACCCTGACGGGCCCGGAGGTCATCGTCCTGGGCGGCGGCCTGGCCGAGGCGGGCGACGCCCTCACCGACCCCGTCCGCGACGACCTCCACGCCCGCCTGACCTTCCAGCGCAAGCCGCGCGTCGTGCGGGCCGCCCTGGGCCAGGACGCGGGCCGCGCGGGCGCGGCGCTGCTGGGCTGGCGGGCGGCGGACGCGTCGTGAGCCTGGGCGTCCAGCTCCCCCGCGACCTGCCCATCGACCGGTTCCTGCCGTACGCGCGGCGCGCGGAGGAGCTGGGCTTCGACGAGCTGTGGGTGGTCGAGGACTGCTACTTCCGCGGCGGCATCGCCCAAGCCGCCGCGGCCTTGGCGGCCACCTCGACCATCCGGCTCGGCATCGGCATCCTCCCGGCGGCGCTGCGCAACCCCGCCGCGACGGCGATGGAGGCGCACACCCTCGCTGAGCTGTTCCCCGGCCGCCTGGTGCTGGGCATCGGCCACGGGATGCCTGCGTGGATGGCTGAGGTCGGCGCCGCTCCCCGGAGTCCGCTGCGGCTGCTGGAGGAGCACATCACCGCGGTCCGGGCCCTGCTGCGCGGCGACCCCGCGACCCTGGCCGCCACCGTCCGCATGGACCTGCCGATCACCGCGCCGCCCCCGATGGTCCTGGCGGGCGTCCGCGCCCGAAGTCCCTGGCCCTCGCGGGCCGCGTCGCGGACGGCACGGTCCTGGCCGAACCGGTCACCCCCGAGTACCTGGCCGCGGCCCGCGCCCTGATCGGGGTCGAGCCGCACCACATCGCCACCTACAACCTCGCCGCCGTCGACCCGGATCCCGAGGTCGCCCGCGCGACCGTCCGCCCCGCCCTGAGCGGGCTGGGCGAGCCCGACTGGGCACCGCACATCGCGCCGCTCGACATCGCCGAGGACTTCGCCGCCCTGCGCGCCGAGTGCGCCGACGGCCCCGAGTTCGCCGCCCGCATGCCCGACGCGTGGGTGGACCGCCTGACCATCAGCGGCACCCCGGAGACCGCCCGGGCGAAGGTGGCCGAACTCCGGGCGGCGGGCGCGGACAGCGTCGTGCTGGTGCCGACCGCGCCGGACGCGTTGGAAGCCCTGGGGACGGTCGTCAGTCGCTGACCAGCGGCAGGAGCGTGGGGCTCCAGACGCCGTCGTGGGCGCGGGCGGTGGCGAGGCGTTCCTCGTCGACCACCCCGTACGTCGTCGTGCGCTGGCGTGCCGGGCGACCCGCGGCCTCCGCCAGTGCCTCCAGGTCCGCGATGGTCTTGTAGCTGCCGTTGTCGCTGCCCGCCATGCGGCTGATGGTCTCCTCCATCAGGGTCCCGCCGAGGTCGTTCACCCCGCCGCGCAGGACCTCGACGACCCCGGCGTTGCCCAGCTTGACCCAGCTCGTCTGGATGTTGGCGATGCGGCCGTGCAGCAGGATGCGGGCCAGGGCGTGCACGGCGCGGTTCTCCCGCCGGGTCGGCCCGGGGCGCGCGATGCCCGCCAGGTACAGCGGGGCGTTGGTGTGGACGAACGGCAGCAGCACGAACTCCGTGAACCCGCCCGTGCGCGCCTGCAGCTCGGCGATCAGCTTGAGGTGCGCGACCCAGTGCGCGGGCGTGTCGACGTGCCCGTACATCATCGTCGACGTCGTCGGGATGCCCAGGCCGTGCGCCGTCGTGACGACCTCGATCCAGTCAGCCGCCGGGAGCTTGCCCTTCGTCAGGACCCAGCGGACGTCGTCGTCGAGAATCTCCGCGGCCGTGCCGGGCAGGGAGTCCACACCGGACTCGCGGGCGCGGGTCAGCCAGTCCGCGATGGACAGGTTCGACCGGGACGCCCCGTTCACCACCTCCATCGGCGAGAACGCGTGGACGTGCAAGCCCGGCGCGCGCTTGCGGACCTCGCCGGCGATGTCGAAGTACGCCGTGCCCGGGAGGTCCGGGTGGATGCCGCCCTGCATGCAGACCTCGGTCGCCCCCACCGACCACGCCTGCTCCGCGCGCTGGCCGACCTGCTCCAGCGACAGGGTGTACGCGTCGGCGTCGGTGCGGCGCTGGGCGAACGCGCAGAAGCGGCAGCCGGTGTAGCAGACGTTGGTGAAGTTGATGTTGCGCGTGACGACGTAGGTGACCTCGTCGCCCACCGCCTGGCGGCGCAGGTCGTCGGCGAGGGCGGCCAGCGCCTCCAGCTCGGCGCCCCCCTGCCGACAGCAGGGTCAGGGCGTCGGCGTCGGACAGGCCCGCGGGTCGCGTTCGGCGTGGCGCAGCGCGGTGGTGAACTCGGGTCGGACGGCCCCGGCGAGCCCGGTCGCGCCCGCGGCGGCGTCGACCGACGCGCGCAGCTCCGCCCAGTCGCCGTACACCGCGTCGAAGTCGGAGCGGCGGTCGCCGGTGCGGCCGATCGAGTCGATCTCGACGTGCAGGTCGGTGCGGCCGGAGCCGTCCAGGGCGACCTCGGGCTCCTGCCACGGCCTGCCGACCGGCCGCGCGCCCTCGACCGCCAGCCCGGTCGCCGGGTCGGCGAGCGCGGCGACGTGGCCCGCGACGCGCGGGTCGAGCCAGGGCTCGCGCAGGTACTCCGGGTAGACGGTGAGGCGCTCGGCAAGGCGGAACCCGGCGTCGGCGGTCCGCTCGGCCAGCTCGTCGATGTGCGGCCACGGCCGCTCGGGGTTGACGTGGTCGGGCGTCAGCGGGGACACCCCGCCCCAGTCGTCGATGCCCGCGCGCAGCAGCAGGCCGTACTCGCCGCCGATGAGGTTCGGCGGGGCCTGCACGCGCGCCTTCGGGCCCAGCACCAGCCGGGCGACCGCGACCGTGGCGGCCAGCTCGGCGGCCTCCGCGTCGGGCATGCCGCGCATCGCCGTGTCCGGCTTGGCGCGGAAGTTCTGGATGATGACCTCCTGCACGCCGCCGTACTTGCGGGCGACGGCGCGGATGGCGAACAGCGACTCCACCCGCTCGGCCGGGGTCTCGCCGATGCCGATGAGGATGCCCGTGGTGAACGGCACGGCGCTGCGGCCCGCGTCCTCCAGCACGCGCAGGCGCACCGCGGGGTCCTTGTCCGGGGAGCCGTAGTGCGGGCCGCCGGGCTCGGACCACAGCCGGGTCGCGGTGGTCTCCAGCATCATCCCCATGGACGGCGCGACCGGCTTGAGCCGCTGGAAGTCCGACCACGACAGCACGCCCGGGTTGAGGTGCGGCAGCAGCCCGGTCTCCTCGAGCACCCGGATGGCCATGGCGCGGACGTACGAGAGCGTGTCCGGGTACCCGGCGGCGTCGAGCCAGTCGCGGGCGGCCGACCACCGGTCCTCCGGCTTGTCGCCGAGGGTGAACAGGGCTTCCTTGCAGCCCAGTTCCGCGCCGCGGCGGGCGATGTCGAGCACCTCGTCCGGGGAGAGGAACGGCGCGGGGACCTTGTGCGGCACGGTCGCGAACGTGCAGTAGTGGCAGCGGTCCCGGCACAGCCTGCTCAGCGGGATGAAGACCTTGCGGGAGTACGTGATGACCCCGGGCCGCCCGGCCGCCTCCAGCCCGGCGTCGCGGACCCGGCTCGCGGTGGCGAACAGGTCGTCCAGCTGGGGGCCGCGGGCGTGCAGCAGGACCTCCGCCTCGACCGCGTCCAGCGCCACCCCGTCGCGGGCCCGGCGCAGCGCACGGCGGATCGCGGACTCGGACGGAATCACGGAACCTCCCGGAAGCTGACTCCTCCCCAACCTATACGGGTGGCGTCAGCCTTCCGGGTGATCCGTCCCGCAGTGTTCAGCGGGGTGTCAGCGCGGGAGCACCCCGGACAGGGCCTTCCGGGCCTTGCGGGGGCGGCGGTCACGACCTCGCCCACCGTCTCGCCGGTGTCGTGGGCCCACTCGCCCAGGTCGTGCACCTGGGACCGGACCTGCTTGCCCGCGCGGCGGGCACGCCAGCCCAGCGACGGCTTGCCCTCGGTGTCGGCGGCGGCGAGCAGCAGCCCGCCGAGCAGGCCCGCGTTCTTGAGGAAGTGCACGAGCTGCTGGTTGCGCTGCCCGGGGTCCTTCTCCGACCAGAACTGGTGCGTGGCGACCGTGGTCGGCAGCAGGCTGCCGGTCAGCGCCAGCGCGGCCAGCCGGGGCATGCGGTTGGTGGCGAGCATGATGCCCGCGACCACCTTCACCGCGCCGTCGATCTTGACCAGCGTGACCGGATCGGTCGGCACCCGCTCCGGCAGCTTGTCGCCCACCTTCTCGCGGGCGGAGTCCAGGAGCGGTTTGGCGGCTTCCGCGTGCGCCTCGGGGGCGCGCAGGGCCTGCACGCCGCCCCAGACGAAGATGCCCGCCAGCATGGGTCGCGCCACCCTGCGCAGGATCATGGTCCGTCCTTCCCTAGCTCACTCGGTCCTTGGTTCGCTCGACGAGGTCCCGGACGTACTCGACCGTGCCACAGCCCGCGTCGATCCGCTCCTCGCGCGCGGTGGTGAAGCGCTCGCCCAGCTCGGCGCGGCGGTCGTCCTCGACCGTCTCGCGGGCGTCGTTGAGGATGGTGCGCTCCTCCTCGTCCAAGTGGTGGTTGATGGCGGAGACCAGCTCCTCCAGCTTCCCCTCCCACTCGTCCGACTCGGTGTCGTCGACCTCCATCAGCGCCAGCAGGGCGATGTTGCCCTCGGCGTGCTCCTCGGCGCCGTGCTCGACCTCGTCGTCGTCGACCTGCTTGTAGCGGCGCAGGGCGGGGTAGACCTCGGCCTCCTCGGCCTCGGCGTGCGCGACGAGCAGGTGCGCCAGCTCGTCGAGCGCCTTGGCGCGGTCGGCGCTGCGGTCGCGCAGCGTGCGGAACAGGTCCTCCATGCGCCGGTGGTCGGCGAGGATCAATTCCACTACGTCGGTCATCGTCGGCTCTCCCAGTGTTCGGGTCCTGGGCGGGACTTACCCCACCCGCCCGGGACCCAACCCCGGGGCTACTCGGAGCCCGCCTCGATGTCGCCCTCGACCTCCAGGTAGAGCGTGCGCAGCGCGGCCAGGGTGGCCTGGTCGGGCTCGGCCCACAGGCCGCGGTCGGCGGCCTCGAGCAGGCGTTCGGCGATGCCGTGCAGCGCCCACGGGTTGGACTCGGCGAAGAACTTGCGGTTGACCTCGTCGAGCGCGTACGTCTGGGCGAGCGTGTCGTACATCCAGTCGGGGACGACGCCGGTGGTGGCGTCGTAGCCGAACAGGTAGTCGACGGTGGCGGCCAGCTCGAACGCGCCCTTGTAGCCGTGCCTGCGCATGGCCTCGATCCAGCGCGGGTTGGCGACCCGGGACCGGAACACGCGGTTGGTCTCCTCGACCAGCGAGCGGGTGCGGACCGACTCCGGGCGGGTGCTGTCGCCGATGTAGGCGGCGGGCGCCTTGCCGGTCAGCGCGCGGACGGTGGCGATCATGCCGCCGTGGTACTGGAAGTAGTCGTCGGAGTCGATGATGTCGTGCTCGCGGGTGTCGACGTTCTTCGCCGCGACCGCGATCCGCCGGTACGCCGACTCCATGTCCTCGCGCGCGGCGCAGCCGTCGAGGTCGCGGCCGTAGGCGAAGCCGCCCCACACGGCGTAGACCTCGGCGAGGTCGCGGTCGTCGCGCCAGTTGTGGCTGTCGATCAGCGGCAGCAGGCCCGCGCCGTACGCGCCGGGCTTGGAGCCGAAGATGCGGGTGGTGGCGCGGCGCTCGTCGACGGCGTCGGCGCGCACGTGGGCGCGGACGTAGTTGTCCTCATCGGACTCGTCGAGCGCGGCGACCAGGCGGACGGCGTCGTCGATGAGGTACACGACGTGCGGGAAGGCGTCCCGGAAGAACCCGGAGATGCGCACCGTGACGTCGATGCGGGGGCGGCCCAGCTCCTCGAGCGGGACGACCTCCAGCCCGCTGACCCGCCGCGACGCCGGGTCCCACACCGGGCGCACGCCCAGCAGGGCCAGCACCTCGGCGATGTCGTCGCCCGCGGTGCGCATGGCGGAGGTGCCCCACACCGACAGGCCGACCGACCGCGGCCACTCGCCGGTGTCGGCGCGGTAGCGCTCCAGCAGGGAGTCGGCCATGGCGGAGCCGGTCTCCCAGGCGAGCCTGCTGGGCACGGCCTTCGGGTCGACGGAGTAGAAGTTGCGGCCGGTGGGCAGCACGTTGATCAGGCCGCGCAGGGGCGACCCGCTCGGGCCCGCGGGGACGTAGCCGCCCGCGAGGGCGTGCAGGACGTTGCCGATCTCGTCGGTGGTGCGGTCCAGGCGCGGGACGACCTCGGTCGCGCCGAACGCCAGGACCCGGGCGACGTCGGGGTTGGGGGCGATCTCGGCGGCGGCCTCGACCGCCCAGCCGCGCTCCTCCATGGCCCGCACGAGCCCGCGCGCCTGCTCGTCGACGGCGTCGGTCGTGGTGCGGTCGGCGCCGTCGACCAGGCCGAGGGCCTCGCGGAGGCCGGGCAGCGCGGCGACCTGGCCCGCCCACATCTGGCGGGCGGAGAGCATCGCGGTGACCAAGTTGACCCGGCCCTCCCCGCGGGCGGCTCGCCGAGCACGTGCAGGCCGTCGCGGATCTGCACGTCCTTGATCTCGCAGAGCCAGCCGTCGACGTGCAGGAGGAAGTCGTCGAACTCGGCGTCGTGCGGGCGGTCGGCGAGGCCGAGGTCGTGGTCGAGCTTGGCGGCCTGGATGAGGGTCCAGATCTGGGCGCGGATGGCGGGCAGCTTGGCCGGGTCCATCGCCGAGATCGAGGAGTACTCGTCGAGCAGCTGCTCCAGGCGGGCGATGTCGCCGTAGGACTCGGCGCGGGCCATCGGCGGCACGAGGTGGTCGACGAGGGTGGCGTGCGCGCGGCGCTTGGCCTGGGTGCCCTCGCCGGGGTCGTTGACGAGGAACGGGTAGATCAGCGGCAGGTCGCCGAGGGCGGCGTCGGAGCCGCAGGCGGCGGACATGCCGAGGTTCTTGCCGGGCAGCCACTCGAGGTTGCCGTGCTTGCCCAGGTGGATGACCGCGTGCGCGCCGAAGTCCTGGGCGATCCACCGGTAGGCGGCCAGGTAGTGGTGGCTGGGCGGCAGGTCGGGGTCGTGGTAGATCGCGACCGGGTTCTCGCCGAACCCGCGCGGCGGCTGCACGATCACCACGACGTTGCCGCCGCGCAGGGCGGCCAGGACGATGTCGCCGCCGTCGACGAACAGCTCGCCGGGGGCCTCGCCCCAGTGCTCGGTCATGCCGTCGCGCAGCTCGTCGGGGAGGGTGTCGAAGTACTCGCGGTAGCCCGCGGCGGAGATGCGGACGGGGTTGCCCGCGAGCTGGTCGGCGCTGAGCCAGTCCGGGTCGAGCCCGCCCGCCTCGATCAGCGCGTGGATCAGCGCGTCGCCGTCCTGGCTGGCCACGCCGGGCAGGTCGCCGGTGTCGTAGCCCGCGTCGCCGAGCGCCTTGAGCAGCCGCACGGCGCTGGCGGGCGAGTCGAGGCCGACGGCGTTGCCCAGGCGGGCGTGCTTGGTCGGGTAGGCCGACAGCACGATCGCGATCTTCTTCTCGGCGGGCGGCACGTGCTTGAGGCGGGCGTGCGCGACGGCGATGCCCGCGACGCGGCGCGCCCGCTCGGGGTCGGCGACGTAGACCGACAGGCCGTCGGCGTCGCGCTCCTTGAAGGAGAACGGGACGGTGATGATGCGGCCGTCGAACTCGGGCACCGCGACCTGCGTGGCGGTGTCGAGCGGCGAGAGCCCGTCGTCGCTGTCGGCCCAGGTGGCGCGGTCGCTGGTCAGGCACAGCGCCTGCAGGATCGGGATGTCGAGCGCGGCCAGCGCGCCGACGTCCCACGCGTCGTCGTCGCCGCCCGCGGCCGCGTCGGCGGGGCGGGTGCCGCCCGCGGCGAGCACGGTGACGACGAGCGCGTCGACGGTGCCGAGCAGTTCCAGCAGGTCGGCGGGCGCGGTGCGCAGGGACGCGCAGAACACCGGCACGGCCTCGCCGCCGCGGTCCTCGACGGCCTCGCACAGCGCGTCGACGAAGGCGGTGTTGCCCGCGATGTGGTGCGCCCGGTAGTAGAGGACGCCGACGCGGGGGCCGCTGCCCCGCGACTCGCGCTCCAGCCTGCCCCACGCGGGCAGCTCGACCGGCGGCGCGAACCCGGTCCCGGTCAGCAGCAGCGTGTCGGACAGGAAGTGGTGCAGCTCACGGAGGTTGTCCTTCCCGCCGTGCGCGAGGTACCGGTGCGCCTCGGCGACGACGCCGCCGGGGACGGTCGAGCACTGCATCAGCTCGGCGTCCGGGGCCTGCTCGCCGCCGAGCACGACGACCGGCGCCTGCCCGGCGAGCAGCGCGTCCAGCCCCTCCTCCCACGCCCGGCGCCCGCCGAGCAGCCGCACCACGACCACGTCGGCGCCGTCGACCAGCGCGGGCAGGTCGTCCGGGGTGAGGCGGGCGGGGTTGCCCAGCCAGTAGTCCGCGCCGGACGCGCGCGCGGAGAGGAGGTCGGTGTCCGAGGTGGACAGCAGCAGGATCATGGCGCCCTTCCTGGGGTCCTCGCCCCGGGTTGCCGGTGTGCGACGGCGGAGTGTCCTGGCTCCCGGATCACCGCTCCCCCGCGCCTTCCCTCTCGGTGGCCTCGTGCGGAGTTCGCTCCCCGGTGACAGTGGCGGGACCGCGCCGGATTCGCACCGGCTTCCTCCAGTTGCCGTCGCCTCGTCGGGCTCACCTTATATTCGGTCCGTGTCCCACCAGAACCGCCGCTCGGGCGCCGACGCCTGCCCCGGCGCGCTCGACGTGCACCAGGCCGCCGACGGGGGTCTGGCGCGGGTCAGGCTGCCCGGCGGCCGGGTGGCGTCCGCGCAGCTCAGGGTGCTCGCGGCGGCGTCGGCCGAGCTGGGGTCGGGTGGGCTGGAGCTGACCTCGCGGGCGAACGTCCAGCTCCGCGGCCTGGGGCCGGACGGGCCGGTCGAGCTGGGGGCGCGGCTGGCGGCGGCGGGGCTGCTGCCGTCGCTCTCCCACGAGAAAGTGCGCAACATCATGTGCTCGGTCTGGACGGGGACTCCCCGTCGGCCGAGTTGGACGCGGCGCTCTGCGCCGATCCGGCGTTGGCAGCGCTCCCGGGCCGGTTCCTGTTCGCGTTGGACTCGGGCGCGCAGGACGTCGCGTGGCTGGGGGCGGACGTGGCGGCGCTGCCGGTGGGCGCGGAGTGGGCGGTCCTGCTGGGCGGCGAGGACTTCGGGGTCAGGACTTCCGACGTGGTCGGGACGATGCTGGAGGCGGCCCGGGCGTTCCTCGACGTGCGCGACGGGCAGTGGCGGATCGCGGAGCTGGGGCCGGGTGTGGCGAAGATCGCCGACCGGCTCGGGCGGACCGCGGCGCGCATCCCGACCGGTCGACCCCCGGCGAGCGGCCCGCTGGGTGCGCTGCCGGGCGCTGTCGGGGCAGCGGTCCCGCTCGGGCGGCTGGACGACCGGCAGGTCGACGTGCTCGCGGAGGCGCCGTACGTCGTGATCACGCCGTGGCGCGGAGTGGTTGTCCCTTCGGGTGACGCGGACGCGCTGGCGTCGGTCGGGCTGCTGGTCGACCCGGGCGCGCCGGGCATCGGCGTGACGGCGTGCACGGGCAGGCCGGGGTGCGCGAAGTCGCTGGCCGACGTCCGCGCCGCGGCCCTGCGCGTCGACCGGCCCGGTCGGCCGGTGCACTTCGCGGGCTGCGCGCGGCGCTGCGGGCGCCCCGCGGAGACGTGGTCGACGTGGTGGCCGTCCCGGACGGCTACGAGGTCGACGGCCGGGCAGCACCCGGCGGACGGGTGGCCGAGGTGGCCGCCGCGATGAGGCAGGAGCACAGGTGATCGACTACATCAGGGACGGCGCGGAGATCTACCGCCGCTCGTTCGCCACCATCCGCGCCGAGGCCGACCTGGCCGCGTTCCCCGAGGACGTCGCGCGCGTCGTGGTCCGCATGATCCACGCCTGCGGCATGGTCGACCTCGTCACCGACATCGCCTACTCGGCGGGCGTGGTCGCCGCCGCCCGCGCCGCCCTCGACAACGGCGCCCCGATCCTCTGCGACGCCCAGATGGTCGCGTCCGGCATCACCCGCAAGCGCCTCCCCGCCGACAACGAGGTCATCTGCACCCTGTCGGACCCGGCGGTCCCCGGCCTGGCCGCCGAACTCCGCACCACGCGCAGCGCCGCGGCCATGGAGCTGTGGCGCGACCGCCTCGCGGGCTCCGTCGTCGCCGTCGGCAACGCCCCCACCGCCCTGTTCCGCCTCCTCGAGATGGTCCGCGCGGGCGCGGGCGTCCCCGCCGCCGTCCTCGGCATCCCCGTCGGCTTCATCGGCGCCGCCGAGTCCAAGGAGGCATTGATGGAATCCGGCCTCACCCACCTGGTCGTCCGAGGCAGGCGCGGCGGCAGCGCCATGGCCGCCGCCGCCGTCAACGCGATCGCGAGCGACGCCGAATGACCGGCACCCTCTACGGCGTCGGCCTGGGCCCCGGCGACCCCGAACTCGTGACCGTCAAGGCCGCCCGCATCATCACCGCCGCCGAGGTCATCGCCTACCACAGCGCCCGCCACGGCCGCTCCATCGCCCGCGGCGTAGCAGCCCCTTACCTGCGCGACGGCCAGATCGAGGAACAACTCGTCTACCCCCTCACGGTGGAAACCACCACCCACCCCGGCGGCTACGCGGGCGCGATGTCCGACTTCTACACCGAAAGCGCCGCCCGCCTGGCCGCCCACCTCGACGCAGGCCGCGACGTCGTAGTCCTCGCCGAAGGCGACCCAATGTTCTACGGCTCGTACATGCACATGCACAAGCGTCTGTGCGACCGCTATCCCACGGTGGTGATCCCCGGCGTGACGTCGGTCAGCGCCGCGTCGGCTGTGCTGCGCCGCCCGTTGGTGGAGGGCGAGGAAGTCCTGACCGTCCTCCCGGGAACGTTGCCCGCGGAAGACCTCGAAAAGCACCTGGCGGCAACGGACTCCGCCGCCGTCCTCAAACTGGGCCGCACCTTCCCCAAGGTCCGCGCCGCCTTCGAGGCCGCAGGCAAACTCGACCGAGCCCTGTACGTCGAACGCGCCACCTGGGACACCGGCCGAGTCCTCCCCCTGTCCGAAGTGGACCCCGACACCGTCCCGTACTTCTCCCTGGCCGTCCTCCCAAGCCCTATCAACGACTCCACACCGCCCCCCGTGGGCACGCCCCGCCCCAACCGGGGGCAATCCGCCCTCTCTTTCCAAGATACGCCGGACGGATCTTGTCAAGTAGGGGCAGACGCGGCCCTGTGGACAACTCCGGGCGAGGTCGTCGTCGTCGGCCTCGGACCAGCGGGCCGCCCCTGGCTCACCCCCGAAGCCCAAGACGCCCTCGCCACCGCCGACGACCTCGTCGGCTACACCACCTACCTCAACCGCGTCCCCGCCAACCCGCGCCAGCGCCGCCACCTCTCCGACAACCAAGTCGAAGCCGAGCGCGCCGCCTTCGCCCTCGACTTGGCCAAGCGCGGCCGCCGAGTCGCCGTGGTCTCCTCCGGCGACCCGGGCGTCTTCGCCATGGCCACCGCGGTCCTGGAAGTCGCCGATGACCCGCTCTGGCGCGACGTCCCCGTCCGAGTCCTCCCGGGCGTCACCGCCGCCCACGCCGTCGCCGCCAAAGCAGGCGCCCCCTCGGACACGACTACTGCACGATCTCCCTCTCCGACCGCCTGAAGCCGTGGGACGTCATCACCCGCCGCCTCGCCGCCGCCGCGGAAGCCGACTTCGCCATCGCCATCTACAACCCCGCGTCCAAGTCCCGCACCTGGCAACTGGCCGAAGCCCGCGATGTCCTTCTGGAGCACCGATCCCCCGACACCCCCGTGGTCATCGGCCGGGACGTCGGCGGCCCCGAGGAAACCCTCCGAATCACCCGCCTGGCCGACCTCGACCCCACCACCGTCGACATGCGGTGCCTGCTGCTCATCGGAAGTTCGCGCACCCGGACGATCGAACGGCCAGACGGGTCCCTCGCAGTTGTCACGCCGCGCACATATCCGGGGAGGTGAATACGTTCAAACGTTACGGCCGTCCTACAACCCGGTGAACAGAGATTCTAGTCGTCGGTCCGGCCCGCTCGTCCGGCCACCCGGCTGTGCCGGTGTGGATCAAGGCCAGTAGCTTTACGGGGCATGGCGGGTATTGAGGAATCCAAGGCGGGCGTTGCCGCGGCCACTGAGAAAGTCCAGGCGGGGATCCAGGCGCTGACGCAGGCGGCCATGCAGTGGGACGAGGCGCGGACGCTGTTGGCCAACGCCTCGCAGGGGACTTCGCGGCCGGAGGCGCCGCAGGCGTTGGGGATGCTCGCGCAGGCGTTGCAGGGGTTGAACGACATCCAGGGGAGTGCGCAGGCGTCCATCACCGCCATGGAGAACTGGAACGCGCAGATCTGACCACTGAGGACCGATCCGTCCACTGTGGTACCCGGTTCGCCCGGTTGGAGCAGCCGTCTCGCCACCCGGCGGTGGGGGCGCTATGTTTCGGTGATCGGCGGAAGGCGGGTCGGCGGTGAGCATCCGGGAGTACGCGGGCGCGCTCGCGCAGGTCGTCGCCACGCTGGCCTCGGCGGCGGCGAGCGCGGACGCGGCGCTGCGGGAGCTGACGGGGGCGCGGGCCATCCTCAAGACGCTGGCGCCGGACGGGGGCGGGTGGTACCCGGCCGAGTTGGACCTGGCGATCGCCGAGCTGACCAAGGCGGCCTCGTTGGCCGCCGCGGCCAGGAGACGGTCGCCGACTACATGACGAGGCTGTAGATGGGCAAGGCCGAGCGGAGGCGCCGCGCGAACGCGGCCCTCGCCGAACTGCGGACCGTGCTGGGCCGGGCGCTGGGCGCCGCGTCGGCGGCGCGGCGGCGCGCCGAGACCGACCGGGCGCAGGCGGAGTTCGAGCAATCGGTGCAGCTCATGGGGATCGGGCAGGCGGCCCGGTCGGCGGAGCTGATGGCCAGGGTCGACGCCGACCCGGCGCTGGCGGCGGTGTGGCGCAGGCTGACCGAGGAGCGCGACCGCAGCTACGACGAGTGGAACCGGACCGGGCTGCCCCGGGTCCGGGACCTGGTCGCCCGCGCCGCCCCGGGCGCGGCGGGCGACGACGGGCACGCCTGGCTGGCGCGGCCGGGCGGGGGCGGCGACCCGCCGCGGTTGTGGCGGGTCGGCCGCGCCGCCGTCGAGCACTCCGCTGAGGAGTTCCCGCTCGCGGTGCCGCTGCTGGGGGTCGGGCACCTGCGGATCAACTCCGCGCCGGGCGGGCGGGCCGCGGTCGACGCGATCGTGGAGTCGCTGCTCGCACGGATGCTCGCGACCCTCGCGCCCGGGCAGCTGCGCATCCACATCTGGGACATCGGCCACCTGACGGGCCCGCTGCCGAACCTGCACCCCCTCAGCGCCGAGCGCCTGCTGACGGTGCACGACCCGACCCTGCTGAGCGACCTCCTCGACACCCTCGCCGGGCACATCCGCCGCGCCCACGACACCGCGCTGCGCGAGGGCCGCAGGACCGCGCACGCGCCGACCGACCCGTGGCGGGTGGCGGTGCTGTTCGGCAACGGCGAGAAGCTGCCCGACGAGCTGACCCGCGAGCTGAGCCGGGTCGCGCGCACCGGCCCCGACGCGGGCGTGCACCTGGTGCTGGTCGACGTGCCGGTGTCGGTGAACAGCCCGCTGGAGACGATCACCTTCACCGAGCCGGGCCTGGCGACCTCGAGCATGACCGGCAAGGGTGTCGTGGTCCGACCCGACCCGCCGCTGCCCGCGGCCGAGGTGACCGCGCTGGCCGCGGCCGTGCACGAGAAGGTCCGGGAGTTCCGCGGCGGGCCGCGCGCCTTCGCCGACCTGCTGGCCCCCGCGCCGAAGCTGTCCGCGCGCGACGAGCTGCGCACGCCGATCGGGTTCGCCGAGGGTGAGCCGGTCGAGATCGTGCTGGGCGACGCGACCCCGCACGCGCTGGTGGCCGGGCCGAGCGGGTCGGGCAAGACGAACTTCCTCTACGCGCTCATCGGCGGCCTCGCGTCCCGCTACTCGCCGGTGGAGCTGGAGCTATACCTGCTCGACTTCAAGGAAGGCGTGTCGTTCGCGGGCCTGACGCCGGGCCGCAAGGACGAGAGCTGGCTGCCGCAGGCGCGGCTGGTCGGCGTCAACGTCAACACCGACCGCGAGTTCGGGCTGGCGCTGCTGCGGTTCCTCACCGCCGAGCTGGCGCGGCGCGCCGAGGCGGCCAAGCGGCACGAGGTCACGAAGCTGGCCGAGCTGCGCGACGCCGACCCGGAGGGGCACTGGCCGCGGATCGTCGCGGTGATCGACGAGTTCCAGGCGCTGTTCAGCGGCCGGGACCGGATCACCCAGCAGGCGGCGGCGCTGCTGGAGGACGTCGCGCGGCGCGGCCGGTCGCAGGGCATCCACCTGGTGCTGGCGAGCCAGGACATCGGCGGCATCGAGGCGTTCTGGGGCAAGCCCGCGGTGTTCGAGCAGTGCACGCTGCGCATCGCGATGCCGAAGGCGCGGCGGGTGCTGGCCGAGGCGAACCAGGCGGCGATGTCGCTGCCGCGCTGGCACGTCGTGGTCAACCACGACTCCGGGGTCGCGCACGGCAACGAGATCGCGCACGTCCCGGACGCGTCGAGCCGGGGCACGTTCGACGCCCTGCAGCGCGACCTGTGGGCGGCGCTGCCGTCGTCGGAGCCGCGGCTGTTCGACGGCGCGCACCAGCCGGACCTGGTCGCGGCGGCCGACTTCGCCGCGCCGCCGGGCCCGCTGCTCGGGCAGATCATCGACGTCGGCGACCGGGCCGCGACGCTGCGCCTCGACGCCGCCCCGGGCCGGAACCTGGCGGTGCTGGGCACGGCGACGGCGGACGCGTTCGCGGTGCTGGAGAGCGCGGCGCTGTCGCTGGCGCGCGTGCACTCCCCGGCGAGTGCGACTTCAGCGTGTGGTGCCCGGTGCCCGCGCTGGCGAGCCGGGCGGTGGCGCTCGCGGAGCGGCTGCGCGGGCTCGGCCACGAGGTCGACCTGCGGGTCGACGAGGCGATCGCCGCGCTCACCCCCGCCACCGCGGAGCGCCCGCGCTACGTCGTCTTCCCCGCGGTCGACGGCGCGCACCGGTGGCTGGAGACCAAGGAGCCGCCGAGCATGACCAGCGGCCTCGACCGGCTCCGTGCCCTGCTGCGCGACGGCCCCGCGCACCGGGTGCACGTGCTCGGCTGGTGGCGCGGCGTCGCCCGGCTCAAGGACACGATGGGCTTCGGCGGGTTCGACGACATCGGCGCGTGGGTGGCGCTGGACGTGCAGGGCAGCGAGCTGACGACGCTCGCGGCGGGCCAGATCGTCGACTGGTCCCCGCGCCCGCGGCGGGCCATCTTCTTCGACCGCACCACGCACTCGCACCCGGACGTGCTGATCCCGTTCGACACCTCGACCGCGCTCGACCTCCCGACGGCGGTGGACACGGCATGAGCCACGAAGACCCGGTCTCGGAGTACAAGCGGCTGCTCGACGCCGCGCACCAGGCGGCCCGCGCGCACGCCGAGCACGAGCGGCTGCGCGCGCGGGACCTCGCCGAGCAGCTCCGCGAGGCGAGCAAGGACATCACCGCGGCGACGGCGCGCGAGGCCGACCTGACCAAGGAGATCACCGGCTGGTGGTCGAACGAGACCCGGCACCTCAAGGCGCTGGAGTGGCTGGACCTCACCCCGCCGTCGGCCGACCCGGGCGCGGACCCGCGCAGGCTGAACGCGCACCTGGCCGAGATCGAGCCCGCGACCGCGGCCTTCCGCGCCGCGGTGCGCCGGGCGGTGTGGCCGCGCAAGCTGCCCTGATCTTTGGCACGATCGGCGGTATGCAGACGCGACAGCTCGGGGACACGCAGGTCAGCGCCATCGGACTGGGCGGCATGCCGCTCTCGGTCAAGGGCAGGCCGGACCGCGACCGCGCGGTGGCGACCATCCGCGCCGCGCTCGACGCCGGGATCACGCTGATCGACACCGCGGACGCGTACTCCCTCGACGAGACCGACTTCGGGCACAACGAGGAGCTGATCGCCGAGGCGACCAAGGGCGAGGACGTCCTCATCGCCACCAAGGGCGGCCACACCCGCACCGCGGGCGGCGGCTGGGGCCTCGACGGGCGCCCCGAGTACCTGAAGGCGGCGTGCGACGCGTCGCTGCGCAGGCTGGGCGTCGAGGCCATCGGCCTCTACCAGTTCCACCGGCCCGACCCGGCGGTGCCGGTCGCGGACTCGGTGGGCGCGCTGGCCGAGCTGCTCGACGCGGGCAAGATCCGCATGGCCGGGGTGTCCAACTTCGACCCGGACGAGATCCGGATGGCCAACGACATCCTGGGCGGGCGGCTGGCGTCCGTGCAGAACCAGTTCTCCCCCACGTTCCAGTCGAGCGCGCCGGAGCTGGAGCTGTGCGACGAGCTGGGGATCGCGTTCCTGCCGTGGAGCCCGCTCGGCGGGATCGGCCCGGCCAGCGGGCTCGGCGGGGCGTTCGCGGCGGTCGGCGCGGAGGTCGGGGCGAGCCCGCAGCGGGTGTGCCTGGCGTGGATGCTGGCGAAGTCGCCGGTGGTCGTCCCGATCCCGGGGTCGTCGCGGCCGGAGAGCATCACCGACTCGGCGTCGGCGGTGCGGCTGTCGCTGACCGGCGACCAGATCGCCGCGCTCGATTCCGCTGTGGCCTGAGCCCGACCGGCAACCTTTTCGGCGCCCCCGCGGTCTCGGGGGTATGGCTGCGCAGCGAGGTCGACGAACATGGGCCGACACGACCACCCGGCTCGGCGTGCGCAGACTCGGGAACGCCATGGTGGTGACCGCGGCGGGCGACCTGACCCCGACCGACGAGCTGGCCTGGGCGAACCTGGTCGCCGCGGTGTGCGTCGCGCGGACCCGCGCGGCGATGGTCGTGGTGGACCTGACCGGCGTCACCGCGATCACCCCCGGCTGCCTCGCCGCGCTCGCCAGGGCCGACGGGTTCTGCGCGGCGCAGCGCCGCGACCTGCGGGTCCTCACCCGGGGCACGGACGAGGACGTGCTGCGGGAGGCGGGCCTGCACCACCTGGTCACGGCGGCGGGCATCCTGCACCGGGCGGTGTCGGGACCGCGGAGCGGCTGAGGGGGCTTCCGGCGGGGTGCTTGCGGGTGTTAACGTTACTTGAAGTAACAGTTACCCCGCATCACAGTTGATCGCGCCGGAGGACCACCGATGTTCGCCGCCCACCCGCCGTTCCAGGCGCCGCCCGCCGGTGGCGCCGCGGTGTCCGAGATCGTGATCGCGCTCGGCATGACGCTGGCCGTGCTGTTCCCCGTCGCGTGGTTCCTCATGCGCGAGCGCGCGGGCAACCGCACCGTCATCGGCCGGGTCGCGGACTGGGCGGCGGCGAAGGACGGCACGCCGCGCTGGGTCGCGCTGCCGAGCTACCTCGCCACGGCCACCCTGCTGACCGCGGGCTTCGGCGTCTGGTGGGACGTGGCCACGCACATGCAGCGCGGCCGCGACGAGGGTCCGCTGGCCAACCCGTCGCACTACCCGATCTTCCTCGCCATCCTCGGCTTCTTCGCCGCGGGCCTGATCAGCGCGGGCCTGGCGAAGGGCGAGCTGCCCGAGCGCACCTTCCGGATCACCCGGTCCTGGCGGGCGCCGATGGGCGCGATGGTGATCACCGGCGCGGGCCTGATCGCGCTGGCCGGGTTCCCCGCCGACGACCTGTGGCACCGGCTGTTCGGCCAGGACGTCACCGAGTGGGGCCCGACGCACATCATGATGATCGGCGGCGCGGTGACCTGCGCCCTGGGTCTGCCGCTCCTGCACGCCGAGGCCCGCCAGGTCGGCGCGCCCGGCACGCTCGGGCTGCGCGGGCGCCTGCGCGGGGCGATCGCGCTGGCCATCTGCATCGTGCCGTTCGCGTTCCTGATGGAGTTCGACCTGGGCGTGCCGCAGTTCCCGGCCGCCACGCAGTTCATCATCAGCGGGTTCCTGTGCGCGTGGATCTTCGGCGCGGTGCGGGCGTGGTTCGGGCCGGGCGGGGCGCTGCTCGCGTGGGGCGTCTACCTGGTGGCGCACCTGTTCCTCATGGCGGCGACGGCGCTGCTCGACGACGTGCTGATCGCCCGGTTCCTGCTGTTCCTGCCCGCGGCGATCCTGGTCGAGCTGGTCGCGCTGGTGGTGCCGCCGCGGCGCGCGGTCGCGTTCGGGGTGGTCAGCGGCGTGCTGGTCGGGACGGTCGGGATGGCCGCGGAGTGGGCGTGGTCGCACGTGTTCATGCCGCTGCCGCAGCCGCTGCCCGCGCACACCCTGCCGCTGATGCTCGCGGTCGGCACCGGGGCCGCGGTCGGCGGCGGCCTGCTCGGCGCGTGGCACGTCCGGCAGTTGGGCGCGGTCGTGGTCCGGGACGGCGCCGGGTCGACCTGGGAGCGCCACGGCGCGGGGCTGGTCGGCATGGGGCTGTTCGTGGCCTTGATGGCGGTGTTCGCGCCGCCGACGGAGAATCCCGGCCTGTCGGGCACGGTCGACCTGGCCGAGCCGTGCGACGGCGTCCGCAAGTGCCTGACGACGGTCACCGTCACGATGCGGCCCGCCGACGCGGTCGACGACGCCATCTGGTTCTACGCGCTGGCCTGGCAGGGCCACCGCAACGACGAGACCGACCCGAACCCGCCGCTCGACCCGGTCGCGGGCGTCACCGGCGTGCTGCGGGTCGAGATGCTGCCGACCGGCGTGCCCGGCCAGTTCCGCAGCGCGCACCCGCTGCCGATGTACGGCAACTGGAAGACGCTCGTCCGCGTCCACCAGGCCCCGACGGTGCACATGGCGCTGCCGGTGCACGCCCCCGACGACCCGGCCATCACCGAGCCCAAGGGCAGGCAGGTGCTCGTCCGCGACGGCCAGACCGTCCCGCTGATCACCGAGTCGGAGTTCCTGCAGCGCGAGCAGAAGACCGAGGTCCCGGACTGGCTGTGGAGCACCGCCTACGCCGCGGTCGGCGCGTCCTGGTTCGCGCTCATCGCCTTCTACGGCTGGTGCTACGCCGCCGCGGCCTACGGCACCAACCGCCGCCGGTCGGAGATCGGCGCCCGCGCGTAGCGGGGCCGGGTGCGTGAGGTGCACCCGGCCCCGCCCTCTGGCGGCGTCCCCGGGGTGCTCGCCCACCCCGTCGGACGCGGTGGCGGCCGCCCCTGTCACCGGTCCGCCACCCGGCGGGCCGTGACGGGCGCGCGGGGGTGCGACGGGCGGGCGCCGTGCCCGTCGCGGCCCGCGGCGCACGGCGCCACCGGACCCGCTCGCCGCTCGCCACTCCTCGCGAGCGCACGCGGTGCAGGCCTGCGCGCCTGCCGGGGGTCTCGCCACCCCCGTGCGTGATCGGGTCGCGAGTAGAGTCCCGCACGCGCCGTGGTCCGCGCTCATCCCAATCCGCCATAGCCGCGCGGTATGCCCCCGCCCGGCGCAAGAATTGGTCTGCACCATTGACGACCATTGGTATAGACCAATACGCTCCCGGCAACCCTGCACCCTCGCCGAGGAGGTGAAGCGTGGTCAGAAAGAGCCTCCCCTGGCGCTTCTGCTCGCGTTGCTCGCCGGTGTGACCGTCGCGCTGTCCCTGCCCGCCACCTCGCACGCCGCCAATCACGCCGCGTGCCGTCCCGACGGGCTCGCCCAGAGCGCCCCGAACGTCCCCTACTGCCTGGCCTACGACACCGAGGGCCGCGAGCTCATGGGCGCCGACCACCCGCGCCGGGTGATCGGCTACTTCACGAGCTGGCGGACCGGCAAGAACGGCCAGCCCGCGTACCTGCCCAAGGACATCCCCTGGACCAAGGTCACGCACGTCAACTACGCCTTCGGCCACATCGACTCGGCGGGCAAGCTGTCCGTCGGCCCCGACGGCCCGAACAACGCCGCGACCGGCATGGAGTGGCCGGGCGTCGCGGGCGCCGAGATGGACCCGACCCTGCCGTACAAGGGCCACTTCAACCAGCTGGTGAAGTACAAGAAGCAGCACCCGCAGGTGAAGACGCTGATCTCGGTCGGCGGCTGGGCCGAGACCGGCGGCCACTTCGCCGCCGACGGCACCCGCGTCGCCGACGGCGGTTTCTACGCCCTGACCGACTCCACCGCGAAGATCTCCGCGTTCGCCGACTCGGCGGTGGAGTTCATCCGGAAGTACGGCTTCAACGGCGTCGACATCGACTACGAGTACGCGACGTCGATGAACAACTCCGGCAACCCCGACGACTTCGGCTTCTCCAACCCGCGCCGCGCCCGCCTCATGTCCGGGTACGTCACGCTGATGAAGACCCTGCGCGAGAAGCTCGACGCCGCCAGCGCCGCGGACGGCAAGTACTACCTGCTGACCGTCGCCGCGCCGTCGTCCGGCTACATGCTGCGCGGCATGGAGAACTACCAGGTCACCCAGTACCTGGACTACGTCAACGTCATGTCCTACGACCTGCACGGCGCGTGGAACCACTTCGTCGGCCCCAACGCCGCCCTGTACGACGACGGCCGCGACGCCGAGCTGGCGCACTGGAACTACTACAACACCAGCCAGTACGGCGGCCTCGGCTACCTCAACACCGACTGGGCCTACCACTACTTCCGCGGCGCGATGCCCGCGGGCCGCATCAACATCGGCGTCCCGTACTACACCCGCGGCTGGCGCGGCGTCACCGGCGGCACGAACGGCCTGTGGGGTCGCGCGGCGCTGCCGGACCAGACCAAGTGCCCGGCGGGCACCGGCGGCACCGTCGGTTCGACGGTCCCGTGCGGCAACGGCGCGACCGGCATCGACAACCTGTGGCACGACCAGGACAAGGTCGGCGGCGAGGTGCCCGCGGGCAGCAACCCCATGTGGCACGCCAAGAACCTCCAGGACGGCCGCACCCCGAGCTACCTGCGCGCCTACGGCCTCGACCCGACGAACAACCCCGAGCACCGCGTGACCGGCACCTACACCCGGCACTACGACTCGACGCTCGTCGCCCCCTGGCTGTGGAACAGCACCAAGAGCGTTTTCCTGTCCACTGAGGACGAGACGTCGATCGCGGCGAAGGCCCGCTACGTCGTCGACAAGGGCCTCGGCGGCATCATGATGTGGGAACTCGCGGGCGACTACGACTACGACACCACCCGCGGCGAGTACTTCATGGGCGACACGCTGACGACGCTCATGTACGACACGTTCCGCACCGCGGCGCCGTACGGCAACACCAAGGCGAAGCGCACCATGCCGACGGAGTCGCTGAACGTGAAGCTGGAGCTGCACAGCTACCCGGTGGGCGACTCGAACTACCCGATCAGCCCCAAGCTGCGCGTCACCAACAACTCGACGACCCCGCTGCCCGGCGGTACCGACATCCAGTTCGACTACGGCACCTCGGCCCCGCCGACCATGGGCCAGCAGTCCGGCTGGAGCCTGTCGGTGGTGTCGAGCGAGCACAGCGGGCCCAACGTCGGCGGCATCCGGGGCGACCTGCACCGCATCTCCCTGAAGACCCCGAGCTGGCAGACCCTCGCCCCCGGGGCGAGCGCCGAGGTCCAGCTCGTCTACTACCTGCCCATCACCCAGCTCTCCAACATCACGGTCACCTTCGGCGGCAAGTCCTACGCGGTCCCCCAGGACCACGCCCGCGGCACCGGCACCACCCCGCCGACCTCCACCACGACCCCGACCAGCACGACCACCACCACCCCCACGAGCACGACCACCACAACCACGACGACCACCACCACGACCACCACGACCCCGCCCGCCTGCTCGGCCCCGCCTGGAAGTCCGACGCGGTCTACAACGGCGGCGCCACGGTCTCCTACAACGGCAGGCTCTACCGCGCCAAGTGGTGGACGACCAACGAACGACCGGACTTGTCCGGCCAGTGGGGCGTCTGGCAAGACCTGGGCCCCTGCTAACCCCCTGACAGCGGTGCGGCAGCCGACGCCCATCCGCCCGCCGCACCGCCACCACCCCCGGCCGCCCCGCCTCTCCGCGCGGGGCGGCCGGGCCGCGTCCTAGGCCCATCACCCCTGGGTCGACGCGCCTCGACCAGCGCCAGCGCTTCGTCGGCCTCGGGTTCGTCAGCGGTGCCCTAGTGCCCCGTCGCCCCGTCGATGCGCTCGCGCAGGAGGTCGGCGTGGCCGTTGTGGCGGGCGTATTCGCAGAGCATGCCGACCACGACTCGGCGCAGGGACACGGGCTTGTCGTAGCGCCAGGAGCGGCCCTCGTCGTCGAAGGAGGCTGCCGCCGCGACGATTTCGCGGGAGCGGGCGCATTCGGCTTCCCAGACCGCCAGTGCCTCCGCGGGGTCGCCGTCGAGGCGGTCGAAGTCCATGTCGGGGTCGTCGTCGGAGTAGTACAGCAGCTCTACGTCCTCGCCTGCGAACTGCATGCGGAACCACCAGCGTTCGGTGCCCGCGAGGTGGCGGATGAGGCCGTGGAGGGTCAGCTTCGACGGCTCGACGGCCGGGGTGGAGAGCTGGGCGGGGGTCAGGCCCGCGCACTTGAGGCGGAAGGTGTCGCGCTGCCAGTCCAAGTAGGAGGTGAGCATGTGTCGCTCATCGCCCGTGAGCGGGCGCTCGACGCGGTCGCCTGCCAATTCGTGGGAGTAGAACTGCGGGGTGTCAGCCATACAGGTCATCCTTCCCCGACACACCGACACATTACTGTGGGGCGGCATGGCCAGGCGGGACGCGGAGGCAACGAAGGCGGCGCTGCTGGGTGCGGCGGCCGACCTGTTCACCGAGCGCGGGTTCGACCGGACCTCGGTGCGGGAGGTCGCGGCGGCGGCGGGGGTGGACCAGGCGCTGGTCTTCCGGTACTTCGGATCGAAGGAGGACCTGCTCGCGGCGGTGCTCACCGCGCCCGGGCGGGCGCTCACCGAGCAGGGCGGGGACCTGCTGGCCAGCGTGGTCGCGGAGGTCTTCACCGGGGGCGGGCGGACCGACAACCTGCTGCTCCTCGCCCTCAGCGGACCCCAGCGCGGCGCGGTCGCCGAGGCGCTGGAGCGGGAGGTCGCCGCCCCCTACCGCAGCGCGTTCGCCGGACCCGGCGCCGATGACGACGCGCTGCTGCGGGCCGACCTGGTGCTCGCGTGGCTGCTCGGGATCGCGCTGATCCGGCAGCTCCGGCCGGACGGACCAGCGGCTTCGGCCGACCGCGAGCGGGCGCGCGAGCTGGTGCTCCGAGCGGCTCGCGGCCTGATGGGTGACGCTGCGCTGCCGCCCGTTGACGCTCAGGTGGCCTCTCACTAGCGTCGGTCAGCAAGTGCTGACAACGCTGAGGGGCGCGATGACCACCACGGAACCGCAGGCGTACCCGTTCAACCACGACGAGGGCCTCGACCTCGACCCCGCGTACCGCAAGCTCCGCGAAGCGCCCGGGATGATCCGCGTCCAGATGCCGTTCGGCGAGCCCGCCTGGCTGGCCGTCCGGTACGAGGACGCCCGGCTTGTGCTCGGCGACCGCCGGTTCAGCCGCGCGATGGCCGCGACCAGGGACGAGCCGCGCACCTACCCCGCCCAGCGGCCCAGCGGCATCCTGGGCATGGACCCGCCGGACCACACCCGGCTGCGCAAGCTGGTGGCCACCGCGTTCACCGTCCGCCGGGTCGAGGCGCTGCGCCCGCGGGTCCGGGAGATCACCGCCGGGCTGGTCGACGCCATGATCGCCGCCGGTCCCCCGACCGACCTGGTCGACGCGTTCGCGCTGCCGCTGCCGGTCCAGGTGATCTGCGAGATGCTCGGCGTCCCGGTCGAGGACCGCGACCGGTTCCGGGTGTGGAGCGACGCGGCGCTGTCGACGAGCTCGCTGACCGCCGAGGAGTTCATGGCGAACTTCTTCGCGATGAGCGAGTACATGGCGGGCCTCATCGCCGAGCGCACCGCCGAGCCGCGCGACGACCTGATCAGCGCGCTCATCGCCGCCCGCGAGGAGGACGTCGAGCGGCTCAGCCCGGACGAGCTGGTGCAGCTGTGCAACGGCATCCTCATCGCGGGCCACGAGACCACCGCGACGCAGATCCCGAACTTCGTGCACGTGCTGCTGGCCGCGGACCGGTTCGCCGAGCTGGGCGAGCACCCCGACCGCATCCCGGGCGCGGTCGAGGAGCTGCTGCGGTTCATCCCGCTCGGCGCGGGCAGCGCGTTCCCCGCTACGCCACCGAGGACATCGAGGTCGGCGGCACGCTGGTCCGCGCGGGCGAGCCGGTGCTGGTCGCGGTCGGGTCGGCCAACCGCGACGAGTCCCGCTTCCCCGACCCGGAGACCCTCCACTTCGACCGCCCGCAGAACTCGCACATGGGCTTCGGGCACGGCGCGCACCACTGCCTCGGCGCTCCCCTGGCGCGGCTGGAGCTGCAGGAGGCGCTGCGCGAGCTGACCGCGCGGCTGCCCGGCCTGCGGGTCGTCGGCGAGCCGGAGTGGAAGACCGCGATGCTCGTGCGCGGCCCCCGGAAGATGGACGTCACCTGGTAAAACGCCTCGGACCCACCGCCGGTCGGGAGTACGCTCGCGGACGGCGGTGGGGCCTGGGCGCCCGCCAGATCGGATCTAGCGGGCCGTCTCGCGCCTTCCTGGTGAGAACCACGACAGGGAGGACCGAGGTGACGACAGCGATCGAGACTTCGGGTCTGGTCAAGGCGTTCGGCGAGAAACGGGCGTTGGACGGACTGGACCTGCGGGTGCCCGCGGGCACCGTGTACGGGGTGCTGGGCCCCAACGGCGCGGGCAAGACGACCGCGGTGAAGGTGCTGGCCACGCTGCTGCGGCCGGACTCCGGCGAGGCCAGGGTCTTCGGGCGCGACGTCGTCCGCGACGCCGACGCCGTGCGCGGCCGGGTCAGCCTGACCGGGCAGTACGCCTCGGTCGACGAGGACCTGACCGGCGCGGAGAACCTGTTCCTGCTGGGCAGGCTGCTCGGCCACACCAAGCCCGGCGCGCGGGACCGGGGGCGGCGCTGCTGGCGGCGTTCGGCCTGAGCGAGGCCGCCGACCGCCAGGTGAAGACCTACTCCGGGGGCATGCGGCGGCGGCTCGACATCGCCGCGAGCATCCTCAACACCCCGGACCTGCTGTTCCTGGACGAGCCGACGACGGGCCTCGACCCGCGCAGCCGCAACCAGGTGTGGGACATCGTCCGGGCGATCGTCAGCCAGGGCACGACCGTCCTGCTGACCACGCAGTACCTCGACGAGGCCGACCAGCTCGCGTCCCGCATCGCGGTGATCGACCACGGGCGGGTCATCGCCGAGGGCACCAAGGGCGAGCTGAAGGCGTCGGTCGGCGCGGGCGCGGTGCACCTGCGGCTGCGCGACGCGGCGCAGCGCCCGGAGGCCCAGCGCGTGCTGGCCCGGGTGCTGGACTCGCCGGTGACGCTGGAGGCCGACCCGGTCGCGCTGTCCGCGCGGCTGTCGTCGGAGGTGTCCGACGAGGGCGCCGCCGACCGGGCGGGCGTCCTGCTGGGCGAACTGGCCCGCGCGGGCATCCACGTCGACACGTTCTCCCTCGGCCAGCCGAGCCTGGACGAGGTCTTCCTCGCCCTCACCGACCGACCGGCGAACCAGGGGTCCCGGCATGAGCGCCACCACCGAAGCCGTCGAATTCGCCGCCCCGCCGCGCAGCGAGGACCTCGCCGCGCTCCTGCTCACCGACGCCGAACGCCCCCGCGCCCGTCCGCGTGGGCCGCGTCCGCCGCGTTCGGCTGGCGGGCGGTGCGCAAGATCAAGCACGTGCCGGAGCAGCTGTTCGACGTGACGGCGTTCCCGATCATCATGACGCTGATGTTCACCTACCTGTTCGGCGGCGCGCTGGCCGGATCGGTGACGGAGTACCTGCAGTTCCTGCTGCCGGGCATCCTGGTGATGAGCGTCGTGATGATCACGATGTACACCGGGGTCGCGGTCAACACCGACATCGCCAAGGGCGTGTTCGACCGGTTCCGCACGCTGCCGATCTGGCGGCCCGCGCCGATGGTCGGCTACCTGCTCGGCGACCTGCTGCGGTACGTGATCGCCTCCGTGGTGATCATCGCGGTGGGCCTGGCGCTGGGCTTCCGACCGGGCGGCGGCGTGCTGGGGGTCGCCGCCGGGGTCGGGCTGCTGATCGTGTTCTCGTTCGCGTTCTCGTGGATCTGGACGATGTTCGGCCTGATCATGCGGACGGAGAAGGCGGTGATGGGCATCAGCATGCTGGTCCTGTTCCCGCTGACGTTCCTGTCGAACGTCTTCGTCTCCCCGACCACGATGCCCGACTGGCTGGAAGCGGTCGTCGACGTCAACCCGGTGACCAAGCTGGTCGCCGCGGTCCGCTCGATGATGGCGGGCGACTGGGACATGGGCGCCATCACCTGGGTCCTCATCGCGTCCGCGATCCTGACCGCGGTCTTCGGCGCGCTGACGATGCGCAAGTACAACCGGCTCTGACGACGGGTCCCGGCCCGGTCGCCCCTCGGGGGTGGCCGGGCCTCCCCGGCACACGCCCAGATGGTGACATCATCCAGATGATGGGATCATGCGAAATCCAGATGATCGCATCATCTGACTGCGCAGGCCAGATGCTCACATCATCCGGACGCCCAATCCGGATGGCGACGCCATCTCGGTCGCCGCCGGATGCGCGCGTCATCTGAGAACAAGTCCCGGATGATCGCATCATCTGGATCGCGGGTTCAGATGATCAGATCATCTCAGTGCAGGCGCCAGTGGACGTCGCCGTCGTAGCGGCAGGCGGTGCCGGTGGTGACGGCGGCGCGGAGGTGGGCGGCGAGGGGTGGGTGGCGTTCGTCGAGTTTGCGGAGGGTGTCGCGGATGCGGGCGGTGACCGCCTTGCGGGCGCGTTCGGCTTCGTCGCCGAGGCGGCGGGTGCGGCCGGAGAGGCCCGCTGCGAGGCGGAGGTGGTCGAGGAGGGCGGCGCGTTCCTTGTCCAAGGCGGCGGCGCGGGTGTCGTTGCCCAGGGCGGTGTGGTGGTCGATCTCGGCGTCGAGGCGGTCCAGGCGGGCGCGGAACTCGGCCTTGGCGCGGTCGTCGAGGACGTCGTCGGCGCCGGTGGCGGTGGCGACGGCGCCCGCGGCGGGGCCGAGGAGGTGGGCGGCGGGGATGTCGGTGCCGGGGTTGGCGAGCAGGGCGTGGAGGTCGCGGAGGCCCTTGGCGTCGGGGACGTGGACGCTGGTGCCCGCGTACGACAGCGACCAGACGGGGCCGTCCTTGCGGAACTGCGGCACATCCGGCACCGGCTCGGGACGGCTTGGCCCACGCGGCGCCGGTTCGCGGCGGCTTGGCCCATCCAGCGCCGGTTCGCGGCGGCTAGGCCCATCCAGCGCCGGTTCGCGGCGGCTTGGCCCATCCAGCGCCGGTTCGCGGCGGGTCGGGACCTCCGGCGCTGAGCCGGGGCGGTCAGTCCGGCGTACTGGCGCATGCCGAGGCGTTCGGCGTCGGTGGCGACCTCGGCTGCCAGCGCCGTGGTGTCGTCGCCGCGGCCGGACAACGCTTTCACGAGCCAGGCGCGGGCGTCGACGGACCACGGGTGGGCGTCCATTTCGGACGCGGACTCGGCGGCGGCGGTGAGGCGGGGGATGGCGTCGTCCCACTTGCGTTCGGCGACGTCGAGGACGCCCAGCCAGAGGTCGATCGGGCCGGAGATGTCGAAGCCGTACAGGGACACCAGCCAGCCGCCGGAGTGGTCGGCGAGTTCCTTGCGGGCGAGCTTGATCAGCTCCGTGTCGCGGGCCTGCGCGGCGGTGTGGGCGAGCAGGCGCAGCCACAAGGGGACGACGTGGCTGGGGAACGCCTCGGACCGGGCGGCGCGGACGCGGCGCAGGGCGGCCTCGGTGCGGCCCAGTTCGACGTCGGTGATCGCGTGCAGGAGTTCGGGGTGCTCGAAGCCCGTCAGCTGCGTCGCGAGCACGGCCGGGATCTCCGGGTACCGGCCCTGGCGCAGCAGCCACGCCCAGCGCATGAAGCCGATCATCTGGTGGCAGTCGGGCAGCTCGTCGGCCCGGAAGCCGTCGAGCAGGGCGCCCGCCTCGGCGAAGCGGCCCGCGAGGGTGTGGATGATCGTGGAGTCGATGCGGGCGGACAGCTCGTTGCGCGGGGAGGCGGCCTCGAGCGCCATCGTCGCGCGGAACTGGTCGAGGTACGCGGGGTCGCCGAGTTCGATCAGGGCGACCCAGCTCATCGACGCGGCGAACCACTCCATGTCGCGGTCGGCGCTGTTGACGGCGAGCGCGGTCAGCTCGCCGGTGAGCGTGAGGCGTTCCCGGGCGCTGCCCAGGCCGAGCGCGAGGTCGTGCTGCGCCCACAGGCCCATCGACAGCGCTTCCTCGTCGGAGCCGCTGCGGGCCTGCGCGGTCGCCTGGACGACGAGTTCGCGGAAGACCGCCTTGACCGGCGTGGTCGTGTCCGCCTCCGCGCGGCCGGTCAGCCTGCGGTGGGCTTCCCGCACGACGCCCTCGGTGAACGCGGCCGAGCGGGGCGGGCCGTGCTGGTGCAGGGTGATCGCGACCCGCACCAGCGGCCGGGCTGACTCCAGCCCGAGGGCGATGCCGGCCGCCTCGCGCAGGTGCAGCCAGGCGCGTTCGCTCTCGTTGCCGTGCAGGAGGGACTCGCCGAGCTGGGCGAGGACGAACACGCGGCGCTCGGGTTCGGCCAGGGCCGCGGCCCGGCGCAGGTGCGTGGTCGCCTCCTCCGTCGCGAGCCTGCTGCCCGCGTCGCGGGCGGCGGCGACCAGCAGGTCGACGGCCCGCTCGGCCGGGTAGTCCGGGACCGCGGCGTGCGCGTGCCGGGCGCGGTCGGCGGGGAAGACGGCGTCGGCGAGGTCCGGGTCGGCGTCGAGGGCCCGGGCGACGGCGGCGTGCGCGGCCCTGCGGACGGCGTCGTCGGCCTCCTCCAGGGTCTCCCGCACGATGTCGTGGACGAAGGCGTACCGGCCGGGCTCGACCTGGGCGACGAGCCGGGCGGCGACGGCCCGGCCGAGCGCCCGCTCGACCCCGTCGCGCCCGGTGGCGGCGGCCAGCAGCGCGACGTCGAACTGGCGGCCGAGCGCGGCGGCGCACTCGAGCAGCGCGCGGGTGCCGCCGGGCAGCGCGTCCAGCCTGCGCTGGACGGCGTCGCGGACCCCGGCGGCACGGCGAGCGCGCCGGTGCCGTGCCAGAGCCGCGCGGTCTGCTCGACGAAGAACGGGTTGCCGCCGGTGCGGCGGTGGACCTCGGCGACGAGCGCGGGGTCGGGCCGGTCGACGCCGGTGAGCGCGATGAGGTCGCCCACCTCGTCCTCCGACAGCCCGGTGAGCGTCAGCACGGTCGCCTTGGAGACGAGCGGGAGGATCAGCGGCTCCAGCGGGTGCCCCGTGCCCTCGACGTCGACGTCGCGGTAGGTCCCGATCAGCAGCAGCCGCTCGAACCACGCGTGCTGCGCGGCGAACGCCAGCAGCTTCACCGACGCCGCGTCCGCCCAGTGCAGGTCGTCGAGCACGACCACCACCGGCCGGTCCTGCGACACCGCGACGAGCGCGCTGGTGACGGCGTCGAACAGCGGGAACTCCGCCTCCTCCGCGGGCCGCTCCCCCAGCAGCACGGCCAACGCCGACCCGGCCGCGGCCTCGACCCCGGCCCACTCGTCGGCGGACGCGGCCCGGCGCAGCCCGCGCACGACCTGCACCCACGGCCACAGCCCGGGGACGCTGTCGGAGTCCCAGCACGACCCGGACAGCACGAGCGCACCGTGCCTGCGCGCCTCGTCGGCGGCGGTGGTGACCAGCGTCGTCTTCCCGATGCCCGCCTCGCCCGCGACGAGCACGAGCCCCCGTGGCTGTCCCGCACCCGAGCCACCTCGGCCCGCAGCACCCCCACGGGGTGGTCCCGGCCGATGAATGCGGAGTTCACCCGCACGAGGGTAGAAGAAGGGGACGACAAGGCGCACACGACTAGTGCGCCCGGCCGCGATCACCAGGTCCGGACGAACCGGAACCTGCCGTCGTCGGCCCCCTCGACGTACCCCATCACCGCGAGCGAGCGGTCCCGCGTGCCGCGCGCGCCGAACTCGACCGCGGGGCCGCGGCCGAGCAGCTCGCAGGCGCGCGAGAGCGGGGCCATGACGAGCACGACGTCCCGCCAGTCGTCCGCGAGGTAGTACGCGATCGCGGCCGCGGTGAGACCGGCGTGGAGGTAGTCGGCGTCGCGGAGCCGGACGGCCGGCGACGCGGCCCGCTCGGCGTACCCGGCGAGCGCGAGGGAGGACCGGCCGGGCATCGCCATGGCCGCTTCCTCCCAGGAGCTCCGGCGGGCGTGCGGTCCGACGTGGAGGGCGACAGGCCTTCGCGACGACCGGTCGCTCACGAGCGCGGGGTGCGGCGTTCGACGGGCTGGCGGAGGATCGTCCTGAGCTTCTCGGGCGCGGTTCGGCGGGGGTCGCTGAGGTAGATCTCGTGGTGGTCGCCGTTGAAGGCGAGGTCGTTCTCCGGGAGGAAGCGGTTGTGGAGGCGGTCGAGGGTGGGGGTCTCGTCGTCGTAGGGGCCGATGTGGAGGGTCTGGACGCAGAGCCCTTCGGCGAGCGTGCGCAGTCGGAGGTCCTCCAGCGCCGCGAGGTCCTTCTTCTTCCCCGCGACCTCCTTCGCGGCTTGGACCTCGTCCTCGGTGGTCCACGGCGGGACGCTGATCATCATCGTCCACTCCCACGCCTCCTTGCGCCGCGTGAGGAAGACCGCGGGGTCGTCAGCCCGCCACAGCCCTTCCAGGGGGCCCACCACGAAGTCCCGCCCCCGCGCTTTGCCCGCGAACTTCAGCGTGTACGCGACCCCGTACAGCGCCTCCACCGCGGCCGCGTACTCCGCCGAGGTGTTCGGATCGCCGCGGCCGTCGACCGCGAGGTACTGGAACTCCGGTACCTCGACCACCGAGAATTCCCCCGACGGCGGCGAATAGAGCCCCTTGTGCACCTTCTTGACGTCGTACTTCTCCACCGCCACCTCCTGCACCAGCCCCTCCAACGTGGATCGCGTCCAAGCGAGGTCGGCGGCGAGCATGGCCTCGCCGTAGTCGAAGATCGCTGACGCGGCGAACGGCAGGGGCTCCTGCCGGGAGCGCGTGGCCCGCACCTCCGCGAGCTGTTCCCGCACCGCGTCCAGTCGCCGGTGCAGACCGGCCGCGACCCGTTCCTCCGCCACCCCGGCGCTGTTCGCCATGCCGATCAGCACGCGCGCGTGCACCGGGGTCAGGGTCTCCAGCGCGTCCAGCGTGGCGGCGGCGCACAGGTCCCGCCCGGCGTCGGTCGCCCGGAAGGTGACCCGCGACTTCCCCGACCTCGGCGCGCCGGTCGGCTCGACCAGCCCGCGCTTCGCCAGCTTGTCGAGCACGTAGTAGATCGACGAGAACCCGAGCGCCGTCCACGCCCGCACGCCCCGCTCCTCGATGACCCGTTCCAGGTCGTAGCCGTGGCGGGGCTGCTCGACGAGCAGGCCGAGCACCGTCAGTTCGCCGTCGGTCAGCACCGGCTTATTCTAGCACTAGAATAAAGCGGCCCACCCGGGACGGTTCCCGGGTGGGCCGCGAGCGGGATCAGAACTTCGGTCGGACGTAGCCGTAGACGGCGCCGCCGTTGATCACCTTGGTCTTCGGGTCGATGGTGTGGGTGACGACCTTGTTCGACAGGTTGCCGTCGACGGTGGTCAGCTTGCCGTTGGCGTGGACCTTGACCACGATCCCGACGTGGCCGTTGAGGCTGCCCGGCTTGCCGTAGACGATGACGTCACCGGCCTTGGGGTTGCCGCCGCGGGTGCCCGCCGGTCGGCGCTTGAGCAGGCCCTTGTCCTTGCCCCACTTGGCCCAGTACGTCGCGACCCACGCCCTGCCGAAGCCCGCGGGCGGCAGCTTCGACACGCCCGCCTTCTTCCACACCCAGTGGGTGAAGATGCCGCACCAGGCGGCGCAGTCGCGGTGGTACTTGGTGCAGTTGCCCGCCCGCTCCTTGTAGCCGACCTGGGACTTGGCGATGCGGACGATGTCGCTCGTCCCGGCCAGTTCGGCCATCGCGGCGGCGGTCAGCTCGGGGTGGTCGTCGTGCACCGCGGTCGCGGTGACCGCGGCGGGGGCCGCCGGGGTCGGGGCGGCGGAGGCGCTGGGAGCGCCCGACACCACCACCGCGGTGAGCAGCACCCCCAGCAGCGCCTTGTGGATTCCTCGTGCCATGTCGATCGCCTTTCGTCGTGGTCCGACGGCACCGCGCCGTCTGGCTCCGACACTGGCGTTCGGCGGTTGAACGACCGCCAAGCGGCCGTTGAATCCGCTGATCAACAGCGGTAGACAGGATCGGTGGGGGACGTCCTGCTGGGGGTCTTGGGCGAGGTCGCGATGTGGCTGCGCGGGCGGCCCGTCGACCTCGGCCACGCCCGGCGGCGCGCGGTCCTGGGGGCCCTGCTGGTCGACGCCAACACCGCCGTGCCCGCCGATCGGCTCATCGACCGGGTGTGGGGTGAGGAGGTCCCGGCGCGGGCGCGCACGGCCGTCCGCACCTACCTGTCCCACCTGCGCAAGCTGCTGGAGCCGCGGGCGCCGCCATCGACTGGGGCAGGCACGGCTACACGCTGACCGTCGACGAGGACGCCGTCGACCTGCACCGCTTCCGCCGCCTGGTCGACCGCGCCCGCCAGGCGCGCGACCCGCGCGCGGCGCTGGCGTCCGCCGACGAGGCCCTCGCGCTGTGGCGCGGGGAGCCGCTGGCCGGCCTGGACACGCCGTGGGCGCGGTCGGTGCGCGACGCCGCCGAGCAGGAGCGCGTCGCCGCCGAGGTGGACCGGGTGGACTGGGCGCTGGCGGTGGGGGCGAGCGTGGAACTGCTGCCGCGGCTGCGGGAGCTGGCCGCCGACCACCCGCTTGACGAGCGGATCGCCGCGCAGACGATGCTCGCCCTCCACCGCGGCGGCAGACGGGCCCAGGCGCTCGCGCACTACGACCGCGTCCGCCAGGTCCTGATCACCGAACTCGGCGCCGATCCCGGGGCGAGGCTCCGCGCTCTCCACGACGAACTGCTGCGCACCGAGGAACCCGCTCCCCGCCCGCACCACGGGCGCCGCGTCGGAGGAACACCGTCGCCGGGGCCGCCCTCGCGACGACCGCGGTCCTCGCCGCGGTCGTCGCCGCGTCGTCCCCGGCGGTCGAGGCCGAACTGCCCGCCCCGGGCGACTACCGCTTCCGGCTGGCCCACTCCGGCCTGTGCCTGTCGGAGGACCCGGCGGGGTCCAGCGGCCGGGTCCGCCAGCTCGACTGCGCGGAGGCGATGCCGGATCGCGCGCTCCGCAGGCTCTCCGGCGACGTGTACATGGTCCCGACGGACCACCCGGAGCTGGGCCCGGGCTGCATGGGGCTGCCCGCGGGGACGACCGCGGTGGGCGCGGAGGTGCACGACGACTACTGCGACACCGGCGCCGCCCAGGCCTTCCAGATCACCGCCGAGTCCGAGGGCTTCCGCATCCGGGCCGCGCACAGCGGGCTGTGCCTCGGGGTGCCGGAGGCGGCGGTGGAGGAGTGGGCGCCGCTGCTCCAGCTCCCGTGCGACCCGGCGGGCAGCGGTCAGCTCTTCCGGTTCGACCCCGCGGGTCGGGTGGAAGGCGGGCCGCCCGGGTAGGTCCCTGTCGCCGGGCGGCCCGCCGGTCTACGGGCGCCAGGTGTCGTTGAGGGCGATCCGGCCGGTGGCCGGGACCGTGGCGACGCGGTTGGCGCCGGACTCCCAGGTGACCGCGCCACCGGAGTCCTTGCGGATGTACTTGTACTCGAAGCGGGTGCCCGCCGGCATGTTCACGCTTGCTCGCCAGACCGGGTAGGTGGCGGAGGACAGCGGGACGGCGGCGGACGTGGACCAGTTGCCGAGCGCGGGCTGGTTGCCGACGACGAAGACGTTCTGACCCCACGACGTCGTCGCGTTGACCGCGAAGTCGGCGCCCGTGGTCGAGACCGTGCCCGTCGTGTAGAGCGCGATCGCGTCGCCCGCGCCCACCGTGGCCGTGAAGCGTCCCGCCGAGTCGACGGTGTGGGTGTGGCCCGCGCAGGCGGTCGGCTCGGCGTGCTGGACGTCGCAGTAGGTGCCCGCGGGCAGCGACGTCTGGAAGGTGCGGGTCAGCGCCGAGGACTCGCGGTTGATGGCGACGTAGCCCTTGCCGCCCCGGCCGAACGCGATGGCGTTGTTGCCGTTCGACCACCAGTTGGTCACGGCCGTCCCCGCGACGGCGTTGCGGAAGCCGACCATGTTGGCCACCTGGCGCCAGGCGTGGACGCAGGTCCAGCCGTCCTGGTAGCACTCGCGGACGTCGCCGCCCAGCGGCGGGCCGTCGTCGTGGCCGTTGACCACGTAACCGGAGTAGACGTTGGGCGAGCCGTACGGCCAGGCCAGCATGAACACGTTGGCCAGGGTGTACGTCGAGCCGTACGTCCGGTTCAAAGTGGACCCGTTGCGCTCGGTGTCCCAGTTGTCCACGAAGGACCGGCCCTTGCCGCTGGGCACGAAGCCCCACGACTCGCCGAACGACGCCAGGTCGGCGAGACGACCGCCGTTGAACGCCGACTTGAGGCCGGTGGCGTAGCGGAACTCGTCGACGTCGCCGTTGTTCAGGTACTCCTCGGGCTGGACCGCCTCGCCCGCGCCGTAGATGACCTCCTGCACCCAGAACCCCGGGTCGGGCACGCGGGACTTGATGGCGGCGATGTCGGCGGCGGCCATGTGCTTGGCCGCGTCGATCCGGAAGCCGTCCACGCCCAGCGAGCGCAGGTCGGTCAGGTGTTCGGCGATCTCGGAGCGCACGTACTCGCTGCCGGTGTTCAGGTCGGACAGCCACTCCAGTTCGCAGTTCTGCACCTGGTCGCGGTTGCGGTAGTCCGTGATCTTCTGGCGGCAGGAGTGGAAGTCCCAGTCCTGGTAGTGGCCGGGGTAGTTGTACTTGCTGAACGACGTGCCACCCGTGCCCACGCCGCCGGGGATGCCGGACATGTGGTTGATGACCGCGTCGGCGATGACCTTCACGCCGGCGTTGTGGCAGGTCGTGACCATGTTCGCGAACGCGGCGCGGTCGCCGAGGCGACCCGCGATCTTGTAGCTCACGGGCTGGAAGGAGGTCCACCACTGCGGGCCCTGGATGTGCTCGGTGGCGGGCGAGACCTCGACGTACCCGTACCCCTCGGGGCCGAGGACGTCGGTGCAGGCCCGGGCGACGTCGTCGTAGCGCCACTGGAAGAGGGTGGCGGTGACGTCCTTGGCGCCGGGCGGGGCGGCGGTGGCGGTGGGGGCGGACGCGAGCACTGGCAGTGTGACGGCAGCGAGCAGGGCCGCGGGCAGGGCCGCGATCCGGCGGAAAGACGAGACCACGATGTCTCCTCGACAGGGCTTTCGCAATTTTGCCGTAATATGTTGCAAGCGGTGCGGTGAGGATGCTTCGCCCCCGGGCCCGGCGTCAAGCACCCGAACGGACTAGCACCGAGCGTCACTCCGGGGCCACCGCGTGCAAGACGTTTCCGCAAGACCGCAGCAGCTTGCTACCGTCGGCCCGTACCGATCCAGAAATCCCGGAAGGACGCCGATGGACCAGCGTTGGTGGCGGCACGCCGTGATCTACCAGGTGTACGTGCGCAGCTTCGCCGACTCGAACGGCGACGGCGTGGGCGACCTGCCCGGCATCCGCTCGCGCCTTCCCTACCTCGCGGACCTGGGCGTGGACGCGGTGTGGATCACCCCGTGCTACCCCTCCCCCATGAACGACGGCGGCTACGACGTCGCCGACTACCGCGACATCGACCCGCTGTTCGGCACGCTCGACGACATGCGCGCGCTGCTGGCCGACGCGCACGGCCTCGGGCTCAAGGTCATCCTCGACATCGTCCCGAACCACACCTCCTCGGCGCACCGCTGGTTCCCCGAGGCGCTGGCCGCCGGGCCGGGCTCGCCCGAGCGCAACCGGTACGTCTTCCGGCCCGGCCGCGGCCCCGGCGGCGAGCTGCCGCCCAACGACTGGGAGTCGATCTTCGGCGGCGGCGCGTGGACGCGCGTCGAGGACGGCGAGTGGTACCTGCACCTGTTCGACGCCTCGCAGCCGGACCTGAACTGGGAGAACGACGAGGTCCGCGAGGAGTTCCGGGACATCCTGCGGTTCTGGCTCGACCTCGGCGTCGACGGGTTCCGGGTGGACGTCGCGCACGGCATGGTCAAGGAGGACGGCCTGCCGGACGTCGGCGAGACCGGCCAGCGCGCGCTGCTGGAGACCCGCCCGCTGCCGTACCTCGACCAGGACGGCGTCCACGAGATCTACCGCGAGTGGCGCAAGATCCTCGACTCGTACTCCCCGCCGCGGGTCGCGGTCGCGGAGGCGTACACCTCCAGCGTCGAGCGGACCGCGCGGTACCTGCGGGCCGACGAGCTGCACCAGGCGTTCAACTTCCACTACCTGCGGGCCGACTGGGACATCGCGCAGCTGCGCCAGGTGATCGACGAGACGCAGGCCGCGGTCGCCCCGGTGGACGCGCCCGCGACGTGGGTGCTGTCCAACCACGACGTGCACCGGCACGTCACCCGGTACGGCGGCGGCGAGGTCGGCGTGCGGCGCGCCAGGGCGGCGATCCTGCTGATGCTGGCGCTGCCCGGCTCCGTTTACGTCTACCAGGGCGAGGAGCTGGGCCTGCCCGAGGTGCTCGACCTGCCGGAGGACGTGCTGCAGGACCCGATGTGGGAGCGGTCCGGGCACACCGACCGGGGCCGCGACGGGTGCCGGGTGCCGCTACCCTGGGCACCGGACGGGACCGCGCTCGGCTTCGGTCCGGACGGGTCGCGGCCGTGGCTGCCGCAGCCCGCGGACTGGGCGGCGCTGTCGGTGGCGGCACAGGAAGGCGACCCGGACTCGATGCTGGAGCTGTACCGGACCGCGCTGCGGGAGCGCCCGGCGGGCGGGTTCGCCTGGGTCGACGCCGGTCCGGACGTGCTCTGCTTCGACCGCGACGGGGTGCGCTGCACGGTGAACTTCGGCGCGCCGGTCCGCGTCCCGGCGACCGCGGTGCTCGCCGCGTCCGGACCGTGCGAAGTGGAGGGTGACCACATGCTGATCCCGACGGACACCGCCGTGTGGCAGGCCCTCTGATGGCCGGGGGCCCGGCCCGCCTGGCCGACATCGCCGTTCAGGCGGGCGTCAGCGAGGCCACGGTGAGCCGGGTCCTCAACGGCAAGGCGGGGGTGTCGACCACCACCCGCCAGGCCGTGCTCGCCGCGCTGGACCTGCTCGGCTACGAGCGCCCGGCGCGGCTGCAGGCGCGCAGCGCCGGGCTCATCGGGCTGATCACCCCCGAGCTGAGCAACCCGATCTTCCCGGCGTTCGCGCAGGTCATGGTCCAGGGCCTGACCCGCGAGGGCTACACGCCGGTGCTGTGCACGCAGAACCCGGGCGGCGCGACCGAGGACGAGCTGACCGAGACGCTGGTCGAGCGCGGCGTCAGCGGGATCATCTACGTCTCCGGCCTGCACGCGGACTCCACCGCCGACATGGACCGGTACGTGAAGCTGGCCGGGCGCGGCGTGCCGTTCGTGATGGTCAACGGCTACACCGAGCGGGTGTCCGCGCCGTTCGTCTCCACCGACGACCGCGCCGCCATGCGCCTGGCCGTCGGGCACCTCGCCGAGCTGGGCCACACCCGCATCGGCCTGGCCGTCGGCCCGCGCCGGTTCGTGCCGGTGCTGCGCAAGATCGAGAGCTTCGTGACGAACATGCGCTCGACCCTGGCGATGTCCGCCGAGGAGGCCGAGGGCTTCGTCCAGCACTCGCTGTTCACCGTCGAGGGCGGGCAGGCCGCGGCGAACGCGTTGATGGACAAGGGGTGCACGGCCATCGTCTGCGGCAGCGACCTCATGGCCTTCGGCGCGATCCGGGCGGTCCGCCAGCGCGGCCTGTCGGTGCCGAAGGACATCTCGGTGGTCGGCTTCGACGACTCGCCCCTGATCGTGTTCGCCGACCCGCCGCTGACCACGCTCCGCCAGCCCGTCGAGGCGATGGGCCAGGCCGCGGTGCGGGCGCTGCTGGAGGAGATCACCGGCAACCCCACCCCGCACGCGGAGTACGTCTTCCTGCCGGAACTCGTCGTCCGCGGGTCAACGGGAGCGGCGCCGCGGGCCTGAAACGCTGGCTTGCCGACAACGCCGGACCGCGTTTCCTGCGCCCCGCCCGCAAGGAATCCGGCACCCCCGACAAGTCTCCTTGTGGGCTTCCGTAGTCGCTCCGTAACGTCGCCGACACCTCAGTCAGCCGGTTTATCACCAACGGCATTCCCTATCCTGAGGTGAAGGAGAATCATGTCCTCGTTCCTCACTTCCCGGACGCGCCGGGTCGCCGCGGTGCTCGCCGCCGCGGGCCTCGCCGCGCTGACCGCGGGCGTGGCCACCGGCAACGCCGCCGAGGGCGGACCGGCGCGGATCGCCGGTCCCGTCGAGAAGAAGATCGTCTTCAACTGCGAGCTCCCGATGGTCGGGGTCAAGCCGGTCGAGGCGACGGTGAAGGTCACCTTCCCGGATTCCGGCAAGGTCGGCGAGATCATCCAGCCCACCGACTTCGCCACGACGGTGGCGCTGAACGACGAGGTCACCCAGGCGCTCAAGCTCGTGGGCGCCGCGACCATCGAGGGCATCGCCAACCCGCAGATCGACGCCACGCTGAACGACACGAAGGTGACCCTCGCGCTGCCGCTGACGATCCCGTCGTCGCCGGTGGCGGAGAGCGGCCCGACGACGCTGCCGTTCGAGGGCGGGGTCCCCGGGTTCGCCGTGCACGAGGCGGGCACCGTCACCGTCGCGGTGGGCGCCAAGTTCACCGGCAAGGCCACACCGAAGGACGCGAGCGGCAAGGAGACCGGCCTCGGCACGATCGACCTGGCGTGCACCCAGGCCGAGGGCCAGGACGCCGCGCTGGCGAGCATCCCGGTCGCTTGACCGGCGCGCCGCGGTTCGGCCATCCGGGGGATGGCCGAGCCGCGGCCGTCAGGCCAGCGGGATCGGCTCCATGGGGCTCAGCCCGGGCTCGTCCGGGTCGCCCTCGGCCTCCTCGAGCAGCAGGGTGGCCGACGCGCCGTCGAGGGTGAGGGTGGCGATGGTGTTGCCGAAGTCGGGGCCGTGGCGCTTGACCCAGTCGACCGGCAGCGGCTCGATCTCCGGGGAGCGCAGCATCCACCAGCGCAGGAGGTGGGCCAGCGGCTTCCACCACGCCAGGGCGAACAGCGGGCGCATCAGCCGCTCCTGGTTGTGGATCGGCGAGCAGGTGAGCTGGTAGACCTTGGCCTCGGTGGGCTCGGGGAACAGCGCCTCGGCGACGTAGACGTGGTGGACGTCGCCGGACAGGACGCAGACGGTGGCGCCCGAGTCGGCGGCGCGGCGGATCAGCCGCGCCAGGCGGTCCGACGAGGTGCGGAACGCGGGCCAGTGCTCCAGGTCGAGCTTGCGGCGGAACCACTCGGCGACCCGGCCCCGCAGGCCGGGCTTGCGGCAGGCGGCCTCGTTCATGGACTGCACGTGGCTGATCGCGTGCGGCATCAGCCACGGCAGCGACGAGCCGACGAGCAGGTGCTGGTAGTCGCCCTCGGCGTTGGTCTCGAGCCAGTCGAACTCGGCGTCGCCGATCATGCCGCGGGGCTCGTTGAGGATGCGGCCGCAGCGGGTGTCGATGGCGAGGAGCCGGACCGGGCCGAAGTCGCGCCGGTAGCTCCAGCGGGTGGCCTTGCGGCCGTCGATCTCCTCAACCGCGCGCTCGGCGAACTCGCGCAGCACCGGGGCGGCGTCGCCGGTGGCGGAGGTGACGGCGCGGTAGGTCTCGTCCTCGGCAAGTTCGGCGGGCGAGAGGTTCCCGATGTGCTGGTAGAGCCAGTACGCGACGAGGCCGCCGCGCTCGCGCTCGGCCCACCACGACGTGCGGGCGGCGTCGGCGCGCCAGGCGGCGGAGGTGTTCCAGTCGTCGTGCAGGTCGTGGTCGTCGAAGATCATCGCGGTGGGGACGGTGGACAGCAGCCACCGCACGGGCGGGCTGCTCCACGCCTCCCGGTACAGGTGCACGTACTCCGCGAAGTTGGCGACCTGCCCGCCGGGCGGCTGGTGGATGTCGCGCCGGGCGGCGATCCACTCCTGCGTCGCGCGGCTGGTCTCGTCGGCGTAGACCTGGTCCCCCAGCAGGAGCAGGGCGTCCGGGTGCGGTCCGCCCGCGGCCATGCGCAGCGCGTACGCGGCGAGCGCGTCGGGACCGGCCTTGCGCTGCTCGCGCGGGTCGTCGGAGTCGGGTTTGCGGCAGGAGCCGAACAGCAGGCGGAACGGTCCGCCCGCGATCGGCCGGATGACGCTGGGCGGGTAGGGCGAATCCGCGGGGGCCAGACGGTTTCCCCGTCGAGGCGGACGGTGTACTCGGTCGGGCCGACCAGTCCCTCGATCGCCACGAGGGCGTAGTGGTTGCCCTGCACCGAGAAGGTGGCGGACTTCGCGCCCGCCACCTCCACTGTGCACGGTTTGTCGGTTTCCACCCAGACGGTCGCGCTGGTCGCCCCGACGTACCTGAGTAACGGTCCTAACACAAGCTCAGCCACGGCACCTCCTCATGCCGCCCGGGACTTACCCCGCAGGTCCGTCAGTGAAGCCTGCGCGCCGCGACGAGGAATGCCAAACCGATCACGCTGAGGGCTAGCCCGATCGCGAACGCGCTGCGGTAGCCGAGGTGCTGGGCGAGGCCGAGCAGCGGGCCCGCGACCATGGCGCTGACCTTGGCGGTGTTGGTGTAGAGCGTGGTGGCCGCGCCGGGCTTGCCGGGGACGAGGTCCTGGAAGTAGGAGATGCCGACGCCCATGACCGCGGAGATGACGACGGCGTTGAGCACCTGCGCGGCGGCGACCTGCCAGACGTCGGTGGTGAACCAGGTCACGGCGTAATAGGCGACCGACGTGGTCGCGCCGACCAGCACCAGCCTGCCGTGGTCGCCGCGGGTGGCGAGCCAGCCGAACCAGATCATCAGCGGGACTTCCAGCGCGGCGCACAGGCTGAGGATCAGCCCGGCGTCGCCGGTGGTGCCGCCGAGTTCGCGGTGACGTAGAGCGGCATCGCGAGCACGCCGAGCGAGACGGCCGCCTGGATGAGGACGAACGCGACGGCGGCGACGGCGACCCGGCCGCGCGCGGCGGGTCCGGCGGACTTGTCGGCGGGCGCGACCTTCCCCAGCGACGGCAGCCACGTCGCGGCGATGAGCGCGCCGCCGATGTAGATGGCCGCGCTGACGGCGAACAGGAGGGTGAACCCGGAGTCGGCGATGAGGAACGCGGCGAGCGGCGTGCCCGCCACCCACGCGATCGAGAAGACGGTGCGCAGACCGCTGATCGCCAGCGGCGCTTTCGGGTTGCGGTCGAGCGATTGCCTTGCGTAGGCGAACATCTGCGGCATCTGCGACGACGCGACCGCGGTCAGCGTCACCGAGACGGCCAGCAGCACCCAGTACGAGCGGGACACGGCGAAGATCCCGTACCCGATCGCACCGGTGGCGCCGCCGATGACGAGCAGTGCCCTGCGGATCGCACGTGTGTCGGAGAAGCGGCCGATGAGCGTGCTGACGATGACCGCGGAGAGCTGGCTCACGAGCAGGAACGCGCCGACGGCGAACGGACCGGCGTGCAGCTCGGTCACCAGGAACAGCGAGAGGAACGGACCGGCGAGCGCGTACCCGATGCCGGTGAGCAGGCTGACGGACGCGAGGGGGACGAGGGGTTGGCGGAGGCGTGCGGTGAGAGTTCTCTCGGGGGCGAGGACCACGGCCCCCATCGTCTCCCCGACCTGGTTCACCGACCAAACGAATATCGGGTGGGTGTGCTCACAGGTCCAGACCTCCGCGCAGTTCCGCGCACGCGCGGTCGTGGGCCGAGCGCGGAGCGCCGATGCGGTCGAGCCCGAGGCGGACCGCGCCGAGGATCGGCGGGACGCCGAGGAGCACGAGCCGCGCGTTCGGGTGCGACGCCGCGTAGCGCTCCCGGACGGCGGCCGACAGCAGCGGGTGGTCGGCGGTGAGGACGCCGCCCGCGAGGACGACCTCGGTCTCCGCGAGGTGGAGCCGGTCGATGATCACCGACCCGAGGGCGTGGACCTCGTCGGCCAGCCGGGACACGAGCGCGGCCGCGACGGCGTCGTACTCGGCGGCGGCCATGAGGACCGGGACGAGGCCGTGGAGTTCGGCGCGCGGGATCCGTCCGTAGTGGAGGGCGATCGCGGCGTCGGTGGCGCGGGAGCGGGCGAAGTGGGCGGCGGCGGCGCGGCGAGCGCGGTGCCGGGGCCGCGGCCGTCCTCGGCGCGCACCGCGTGCCACAGGACCTCCTCGCCGAGGTGCTCGCCGCCGCCCCAGTCGCCGGTGAGGCGGCCCAGCGACGGGAAGCGGGCGACCCGGCCGTCGGGGGCGACGCCGAGCGCGTTGACGCCCGCCCCGCACACGACCACGACGCCCCACGGGTGGGTGGCGCCCGCGCGCAGCACCGCGAAGGTGTCGTTGGCGACGGCGACGGTGACCCCGAGCCCGCGGCGGCGGAACTCGACGCCGAGCGCGATCTCGTCCTCGGGCAGGTCGGCCCCCGCGACGCAGGCGGCGGTGTGGGTGCCGGGCGGCAGCTCCACGCCGAGCGCCGCGACCGCGCGGGCCACGGTGTCGACGGCCGCGGCGGCGCCGACGGTGTGCGGGACGAACCCCGGTCCGCGCCCGCGCGCCAGGACGGCGCCGTCCGCGGCCACCAGGGCGATGTCGGTCTTGCTGTTCCCGCCGTCGATCGCGAGTACCGCTTTCACGCCCACCTCAGGTGGTCGCGGTTCGCGGCGATCAGGCGGGCGGCGAGGTCGTCGGCCAGCGACGCCTGCCCGACCAGCGGGTGGGCGAGCAGGGCGTCGGCGACGCGGTCGGCGCCGCCGAGCCGCGCGGCCTTCGCGGCCAGGGTCTCGTACGCGGACACGTGCGACACCAGCCCGGCGAACAGCGGCGGCACCGCGCGCACCGGCCAGCTCTGCGCGCCCATCGCGGTGATGGTCGCCGGGACCTCGACGACGGCCTCGTCGGGCAGGAACGGCAGCGCGCCGTTGTTGCGGATGTTGACCACGTGCACCGCGGGCGGTCCGCCGAGCAGCGCGGCCAGCAGGTCGACGGCGGCCTCGGAGTAGTACGCGCCGCCCCGGCGCGACAGCGCCTCGGGCTTGGTGTCGACGGTCGGGTCGGCGAAGAGGCGCAGCAGCTCGTCCTCGATGGCCGCGACCTGCGACGCCCGCGACTCCGCCGACATCTGCTCCTTCACGACCGCGTCGTGCTCGTAGTAGTACCGCAGGTAGTACGACGGGACGGCGCGCAGCCGCCGGATCAGCTCGACGGGCAGCCCGACCTGCGCGGCGATGGCGTCGCCGAACCGCTCCAGCAGCACCGGCAGCACGTCCTCCCCCGCGACGTACACCGCGCGCTCCCACGTCAGGTGGTTGAGGCCGACGTGGTCGAGCGCGACCCGCTCGGGGGCGAGGCCGAGCATCCCGGCGAACCGGCGCTGGAAGCCGATGGCGACGTTGCACAGCCCGATCGCCCGGTGGCCGGAGTCGAGCAGGGCGCGGGTGACGATGCCGACCGGGTTGGTGAAGTCGACGATCCACGCGCGCGGCGCGGCGGCGGCGACCCGCGCGGCGATGTCCAGCACGACCGGCACGGTGCGCAGCGCCATCGCGAGCCCGCCCGCGCCGACGGTCTCCTGGCCGACGCACCCGCACGCCAGCGGCAGCGTCTCGTCGACGTGCCGGGCGGCCTGCCCGCCGACGCGCAACTGCAGCAGCACCGCCGCGGCGCCGTCCGCCGCCTGCTCGACGGTGTCCGGTGTGGACAGCTCGGCCGGGTGGCCCGCCTTGGCCAGGATGCGCCGGGAGATCCCGGCGACCAGGGCGAGCCGGTCGCGGTCGGGGTCGAGCAGGGCCAGTTCGGTGATCGGCAGCTCGTCGCGCAGGCGCGCGATCCCGTCGACGAGTTCGGGTGTGTAGGTCGACGCGCCGCCGACTACGGCGAGTTTCACTTCAGCGCTCCCGTGGTGAGTCCGGCTTGGATCTGGCGCTGGAAGACGAGGTAGACCGCCAGCGCGGGCAGGATGGTCAGGCTCAGCGCGGCGAACAGGGCGGGCCAGTCCGCCTGGTAGCCCGCGCTGGTGGAGATGTTCGCGATGCCCTGGGTGAGCACCCACTTGTCCTCGACCGCGCCGGAGAGCAGCACGATCGGCAGCAGGTACTGGTTCCACTGGCCGATCACGTTGAAGATCGTGATGCTGACCAGGCCGGGCTTGGCCATGGGCAGCATGACGCTGAAGAAGATCCGGGTGTGCGAGGCGCCGTCGAGCAGCGCGGACTCGGCGATCTGGTCGGGCAGCGTGCGGAAGAACGCGGCCAGGAAGAACACCGTGAACGGCAGCGAGTACGCGATGTAGACCAGGATCAGGCCGGTGTGCGTGTCGAGCAGGCCGAGGTTGCGCACCACGAAGAACAGCGGCACCAGGGCGAGGAACACCGGGAACACCAGGCCGGAGACGAACAGGAAGTACACGACCCGGTTGCCGCGGAAGGAGTACCGGGCCAGGACGTACGCGGCCATCGACCCGAGCAGCATCGTCCCGGCGGTGGCGACGGTGACGACGAGGACGCTGTTGAGCAGGTACCGGCCGACGTGCGCGGTCTCCCAGGCCCGCGCCCACGAGTCGAGCGAGGGCGTGGCGGGCAGGCCGAGCGGGTCGGTGAAGATCTCGGTGTTCGTCTTGAGCGAGGCCAGGAACGTCCAGACGATCGGCAGGATGACGGTAACCGCCCAGACCGCGAGCGCGGCGTGCGAGAGCCCGGTGAGGACGCGTCGGCTCATGCGAGATCGATCCGTTCCCGCCGGGTGACCCGCAGCGCGAGCACGGCGAACGTGAGCGTGAGGAAGAACAGGGCGACGCCCATCGCCGCGGCGTAGCCGAACTTGGAGAAGGTGAACGCGGTGCGCCAGATCTCCAGCGGCAGCACCGTGGTCGCGCCGTCCGGGCCGCCCCGGTCCACCGAGAGCACGGCGACCAGGGCGAACCCGTCGAACGCGGCGATGCCGAGGTACACCCACGCGGCCTGCAGGCTGTCCCACAGCAGCGGGAGCGTGACGCTGAAGAACATCCGCGCGCGGCCCGCGCCGTCGAGCGCGGCGGCCTCGTGGATCTCCTTCGGGATGGCGGCCATGCCCGCGGAGAACAGCACCACGTAGAACCCGACGGCCTGCCACACCATCACCGCGAGGATCGACCACAGCGCCAGGTCGGGGTCGGTGAGCCAGCCGACGGTGCCCAGCCCGACCGATTCGAGCAGCCCGTTGAGGATGCCGCCCGAGTCGGGCCGGTACACCGCCTGGAACAGCACGCCGACCGCGGCCACGGCCAGCACCTGCGGGAAGAAGAACACCGCCTGGTAGAAGCGCGAGCCCCGGACCCGCGGGTGCCCGAGCGGGCGCCGGAGTTGAGGAGGAACGCGAAGAACAGGGCGATGGCGAGCGTGGCGAGCGGCAGCACGACCAGCAGCACCGCGTGGTGCCACACCGCCGTCCAGAACACCCCGTCGCCGAGCAACCGGGTGAAGTTGCCGAACCCGGTGAACCGCGGCGCCGAGGAGACACCGCGCCAGTCGGTCAGCGCGAGGTAGAACGCCTGGAGGTACGGGCCGATGACGAACACCAGGTACACCAGCACCGGGAGGGCCAGGAACCCCGCGACGAACTTGCCGCTGCCACGCTTCATCAGCTGTTCCGCTGCTGCTTGGGGATGGACGAGTCCGCCTTGACCGCGTCGGCCTTGGCCTGCATCTGGGCGCAGAACTCGTCGGCGCTGATCCGGCCGAACATCAGCGCGTTGGTCTTGGTGCGCAGCTCGGTCTCCAGCTCCTTGTACCAGCCCTCGAAGGAGTTGTAGGTGACGATGTCGTCGCCCGCGGCCGACTGCGCGGCGGCGACGCTCTTGTTGCCCGGCGACAGCGGCAGCCCGTCGGCGGCGCCCTTGACGACGGTGACGTTGCCGGTCTTCTCGGTGAAGCCGCGCGCGCCGTCGTGGGACAGCATGATCCGCAGGTACTCCAGGCCGCCCGCGGTGTTCTTGCCCTTCGACGGGACGATGTAGCCCTCCCCGGCGGCGGCGCGGATCGCGGCGAACGGCATGGCGTCGCCCGCGGTGACGCTCGGCAGCGGGGTCATGGCGTACTCGAAGCCGGACGGGGTCTGGTCCTTCTGCTCGTTCTCCAGCCAGGAGCCGCAGGGGAAGAAGCCGATGCGGCCCTGGTTCTGCGCGGTCTGCACCTCGGTGTGGGTCAGGCCCTCGTAGGACTTGTCGAGGTACTTCGCGCCGATCTCGGCCCACGCGGCGGCGGACTTCTTCACCGGGTCGGACGTCCAGACGCCGTCGACGAGGTTGTCGATGTCGACGAGGACCTTGTTGCCGCCGATCTTGGCCGCGGAGACCATGATCGACCAGTACTGGTAGTAGGCGGCGTTCTTGCCGGGGTAGGCGAACGGGTGCAGGCCCTTGGCCTTGATCTCGGCGCAGAGGGCGTCGAAGTCGGCCCAGGTCTGGGCGGGCTGCCAGCCGTTGGCGGCGAACAGCTTCGCGTCGTACCAGAGGCCGTAGGCGGTGTAGACGTAGTTGAGGACGTAGGGCTTGCCGGAGACCAGTCCTGACTCGACGGTGCCGGGGACGAGGCGGTCGCGGACCTTCGCGGCGGGGTCGTCGAGGCTGGGGGCGTCGAACAGCGGCGTCAGGTCGAGGAGCTGGCCCGCGTCGACGAGGGTGGCGTTGTCCATCAGGTCGGTGCCGGAGTTGGCGATGACGTCGGGCACGTCGCCGCCCGCGAACCGCGGCTGCAGGGTCTGCGCGATCTGCTGCGTGGCGACGTGCTCGACCTTGGCGCCCGGGAACTTCTGGGCGTACATCGGCTCGTGGACCTCGGTGGCGTAGGCGTCGCCGAGGCCGCCCTTGAAGATGACCACCTCGAGCGGGGCGGTCGCCTGGACGCCGAACGGGTTGCCCGCCGTGGCCTCGCCGGTCGGGCCGGTGGGCGCGGCGGTCTCCCCGCCGAAGGCGCAGGCGGGGACCGCGGTGAGGACGGCGAGACCGCCTAATCCGTGCAGCACGCGGCGTCGGGACAGGGTCATGGGTTCTCCTGGGGGATGCGGGCCAGCAGGGTGTCCCGGGTCATGGCCCGGGCGAGGACGACCGCCCCCGCGAGCACCGGGTCGCCGGTCACCCGGCTGAGCCGGACCGGCGGCTGCGGGAGGGTCAGGGCGTGCAGGGCGTGCTCGATCCGGGCGCGCAGCGGTTCGCCGCCCGCGAGCACGACGTGGCCGCTGAGCACGACCACGCCCGGGTCGACCACGGCGACGACGGCCGCGATCCCGAGGGCGACGCGGTGCGCCACCTCGTCCAGCACCGCCGCGTCGGCGTCCGCGGCGGCGCGGAGCGCGGCGGCGGGACCGCCGCGGAAGCCGTGGGCGCGCAGCAGCCTGCCGAGCGCGGCCCCGCCCGCGCTCGACTGCAACCCGTGCACGGCCATCCGCCCGACGTCGCGCGCGGTGGGCGCGCCGGGGACGGGGAGGTAGCCGATCTCCCCGCTCCGCCGCCCGCGCCCCGCCGCAGGCGGCCGTCGAGGACGAGCGCGGCGCCGATGCCCTCCGCGCCCCAGTAGAGCGCGAAGTCGGGCTCGTCGCCGGTGGCCAGCTCGGCCTGCGCGGCCAGGTTGACGTCGTTCTCCACGACGACGTCCGCGCCGAGCCCGTCGGCCAGCCAGTCCACCAGCCCGGGCCGGTGCCACCCGGGCAGGTGCGCGGCGAACGCCAGCCGCCGGGTGCGCGGGTCGACGGCCCCGGGCACCCCGACCACGACGTGGTCCAGGTCCTCGGGCGCGACCCCGGCCCCGGTGACGGCGTCGCGGAGCCGCTGGACGACGTCCCCGCCGGAGCGGCCCGGGGTGGGCAGCACGTGCTCCCCCACCACCTCCCCGGTCACCCGGACCACGCGTACCGCGATCCGCCGCGGCGTCACGTCGACCGCCGCGGCGGTGGCCGCGGTCGGCTCCACCCGGTACACCTCGGCGTTGCGCCCCGGCAGCCCGACCCGCGTCCCCTCGGCGACGACGAGCCCGGTCAGCCGGGTGAGCACCTGCGACGCGGTCGGCTTGGACAGCCCGCTGGCCGCCGCGATCTGCGGCCGGGTCATCGGTCCCCGGTCGAGCAGCAGCGCCAGCACGGCCCGGTCGTTGAGCGTGCGCAGGGTCCCGGGCACCGCCACCGCGCACCTCCGTTCGTTAGTAAACGTTCCTAACGATCGACGGGTGCCGCTGACCGTTGGGAAAGTTTCCTAACTATCGGACCGCGGCGGACGGGCGGGCAAGCCGTCGAACGACGGCAATGGTTGCACCACCTAGCCGCATAGGTCTAGACCATGTCAGGTCACGGCTCGGTCACCGGCGTCAGAGCGCGCGGTGGAAGTAGACCGTTGGGCGGAGGACGCCCTTCGGGTCGGCGGCGTAGTCCGGGATGCGGCCCGCCTCGGTCCAGCCGTGCGAGCGGTACAGGGGCTCGGCGGCGCTGCCCTCCTCGGTGTCGAGCACGAGCAGCCGCAGCCCCGCGGCCCGCGCGCCGTCCTCCGCGGTGGTCAGCAGCGCCCGCCCGAGACCGCGTCCGCGCGCGGAGCTGTGCACCATCAGCTTCGCCAGCTCGGCCCGGTGCGCGCCGTTCGGCATCGCGGACGGCCGCAACTGCACGGTGCCGACCACCCGGTCACCGGCGCGGGCCACCCACAGCAGGATCTCCCCCGCCGCCACGCCGGGCGCCAGCCCGAGCCACCACGCCTTCGCCGCCGCCGGGTCGAGGGGCGCGAGGAACCCGACCGACGACCCGCCGTCGGTCACGTCGCGGAGCAGCTCGGCCAGGTCGTCGGCCGCCGCCACCAGGCCCGCCGCGTCGAGTCGTTCGATCACCCGGCCATCTCACCACGCCGGTCAGCCGCCCCCGCGCGGGGTGAACAGGTGCGCGAGCCCGGTCATCTCCAGCATCCGCAGCAGGCGCGGGTCGATGCCGATGACCCGCAGCTCCCCGCCGCCCCCGCTCACCCGCCGGTACGCGTGCACGAGCGCCGCCAACCCCGCCGAGTCGCAGAACGGCACGCCCGACAGGTCCAGCTCCACCACCCCGCCGCTCACCGGCACCCCGTCCACCACCGCGACGAACTCCGGCGAGGTCTCGTAGTCCAGCTCCCCGTCCAGCACGACGGTGTGCGCACCGTCCACCGCCTTGAGATGGCTCACCACGAGCCGCGCTGATTCACCGCTCACTCTGCTGCCTGCCCCCGGTCCCACGTCGCGATCCCCCGTCACGTACCACGCGGGGAGCAGCCTTACACACGGCGGGCAGGACCGAGCGGACGCCTGCCCGCCTACGCACGGGGAAGGTGGGACCAGCCCACCTTCCGCGACGTCGACGGGCAGGCGTCAGGTGGGCCTCACGCGAGGGGCATGCTCACCGAGCTGTTCCACGCGCGAACCCCGGACAGCTTCGTGTACGCGGAGATGCTGCAGTGATCCGGGCTGTTGGCCGTGATGACCCCCAGCGCCCGCATGTAACCCGGCCTGCCCGAGATTCCCTGGTACACCGCGCCCCCGAGTCGCCTCCCTGGACCTGGCCGCAGTCCCACACGCCGTCGAGGTTCTGGTCGGACCTGATGATGGCCACGTGCCCGGTGGGGATGCCGTCGACCGTGCACAGGCAGTCCGGGTCGGTCACGTTCAGTCGGCAGGTCTGGCCCGTGGAGCGCCCGCTGGTGCACACCTGTGCACCCAGGGACGGCGTCGTCCAACTGGCCGCGCCCACGGGCAGGCTCCCGCACGTCCCGGAGAGGTTCTCGCAGGTGTAGACGCGGGGGTCGTAGCTGGACCCGCTCATCAGGGCCCAGTCGCCGAACCGGTGCGCGTTCCCCTGGGTCGGGCTGTCCAGCGTCCCACCCATGGTCGTCGTGCTCATCGACCCGAAGTAGTAGGAGGTGCTGGGCCTGGTGGCAGTGGTGAACGCCTCCGCCCACGCGGCGGGGTACGCCGTCGAGCCGGGCATGCAGTGCGCGGCCGTGAGCTGGTGCGCCCGCCCGTCGAGGTTGATCGGGAACGCGACCGAGCACAAGCCCCGCGTCCCGGTGTGCGCCGAGTTCCACATCCGGATACCCGCGCCCGCGTAGTGCGGGGCGGTGTCGCGGGTCCGGTCCGCCTCGGCGAACTCGAGCCCGGCCAACACCCGGAACACGATCGCGTCGCCGAACCGCTTCTTCAGGCCGCTGCGGAGCGCCGTCGCGCCCTCGTCGGTGTAGACGACGGCCACCCCGCGGGTCGGGTCGACGCCAACCCCGCGAAGTCCGGCGTGCCTCCCCGAGAGGAGTTCCGGCTCGATGGTCCGCTTGACGGAGTACATCTCGGCCCGGCTGCGCGGGGCGACCGCGTACTGGACGGGAACGTCCACACGAGAGGCCGCCGCACGCGCGCGAGCTTGCGAATCCGCACCGGCGGGCAGGATGACCGTGATCCCGTTCGCGGTGACCTCGGTGCCGGTGTACTGGTCGGGATTGGCTTCGACCAGCTCCTGCAACACCTCCGCGCGATCAAGGACCTTCTGCGGCACCGCTCCGGGTGCCCCCTTGTCCTGCTCGGTCCGGATGTCCGTCAACGACACCGACGGCACCGCGCCGAGCGCGAAGGGTTCCGCGCCAGCGGGGCTTTGCACCAGTGCGACAGCGGCCAAAGGCACGACGAATAAGACTGCCCTGCGCTTCATGATCTCCCCCAGTCGAGATGGAAAAGGCAGACGGGGGCAATACTGGTGACAGCGACCCGCCGATGTCCATCCACCGCTCAGCGCATGACCATGCGCCATGCGGCGGATGGACGGCGGGGATCACGCGGCCTGGGCGTCGAACTGGCCGGGCTGGCGGCCCTCGCCCGCGGGGCGCGGTAGCACTGGGCGATGTCGAGCCAGGCCGTCGCCTCCGGGCCGGTGGCGGTGATGGCGAGGTCGGCGTGGTGGCGGCGGCGGGTGGTGAGGAGGCAGAGGTCCTCGGCCGGGCCGGTGACGCGGTTCGCGCTGTCGGCGGGGCCGAACTCCCAGACGGCGCCGGAGGGGGCGGTGATCTCGAAGCGGAACTCGACCTCGGGGATGGGGAGCTGGCGGGCGAGGTAGCCGAAGTCCCAGACGCGGACGGCGAAGCCGACGAGGAACTGGAGGCGGTCGGTCCACTCGCGGTGGACGTCGAGGCCGTCGGCGATGTCCTGGCCGTGGGCGAACAGCTCCATCATCCCGGCGCAGGCGAGCACCGCCGGGGGCAGGGGCGGACCAGCCACGGGACGAGCTGGTCGGCCGGGACCGACGCGAGCGCCTCGACGGCGCGGTCGCGCTCGGCGCGGAAGGCGCCCAGCAGCTTCGCGGGCGGCAACGCCAGGAACGGGGCCATCGCGGCGTCGACGTTGGCGTCGAAGTCGGGGCTCAGGGTCGCCGCCAGCGCGCCGAAGGCCGCCGGGTCGCCCGCGGCGAGGCCCGCGAGGCGGAAGGTGGCGGCGACGTGGGCGACCTGGTGGGCGACGGTCCAGCCCGGGGCCGGGGTGGGCGTGGCCCACGCGGCGTCCGGGAGGTCGGCGACCAGGGCGTCGAAGGACGCGCCGTCGGCGGTGAGGGCGGCGATGACGGGGTGCGTGGACACCGGGGTGGTCCTTTCCTCAGACGGTGGCGTGCTCCGCGATCGCGGCGCCCGCTTGGCGGTCGGTCAGCAGGCCGCGCGAGTGCAGCCAGCGGACGGTGTCGGTGACGGTCTCCACCAGCGGCCTGCCGCGGGGGCGTCGATCGCGGTGGCGCGCAGGCAGGTGACGATCGCGCCGAGCTGCACCGGGATGTCCCACGGCCACAGCGGCTGCACCAGGTCCGCGAGCGCGCCCACCGGGAGCAGCGCGCGGGCGGGCAGGCGCAGCGCGGGCAGCCAGCGGCCGGTGACCGACCGCAGGACCCGCAGGTACTCCCCGTCGTGACGTACTCGCCGGGGCCGAAGCAGCGCGGGTCCGGGGCGGGGGCGGTCAGCGCCCACGCGGTCAGCGCGGCGCTGTCGCGGACGTCGCCGATGCCGAAGCCGCCGCGCGGCCAGATCGGGGTGAGGCCGCGCAGCACCGCGCGCAGCCGCGCGGTCTGGTCGCCGACCCGGTCGTCGTCCGGACCCAGCAGCGCGGGCGGGTACACCACGACGACCGGGTGACCATCGTCCTGATAGGACCGGGCCAGCCGGTCGGCCGCCGCCTTCGACGCCAGGTACGGCTGACGGGACCGCCCCACCGGCGACGACGGACCCACGGACCGCACCCCGGGCGCGAACAGCGCGCCGATGGTCGACACGTGCACGACCCGGCCGACGTCGGCGGCGGACGCGGCGTCGAGCACGACCCGGGTGCCCTCCTCGTTGACCCGGGCCATCGCCGCGCGACGCCTGCTGTCGAAGGAGTACACCGCCGCCGCGTGCAGCACCGCGTCCGCGCCGCGCACGGCCTCGGCCACCGCGTCGGGGTTGAGCACGTCCCCGTACACGACGTCCACATCGGACGGCGCGCGACCGCCGTCGCGGACCAGCAGGCGGACCGAGTGGCCCGCCCGCCGGAGCGCGGCGACGGTGTGCGCGCCGAGGAAACCGGTCCCGCCGGTGACCGCGACCAGCATCAGGCGCTCCTGGCCAGCGGCGGCTCGGCGGGCGGCTCCTGGAAGCGGCCCTGATAGAACACCAGCGGCCGCGTCGCGGGGCCGGTCCGCGCGGCGAGCACCCGACCGAGGAAGATCGAGTGGTCGCCGCCCGCGTAGGTCTGCACCAGCTCGCACTCCAGCCACGCCAGCGCGCCGTCGAGCAGCGGCGCCCCGGTCAGCGGGCCGGGGGTGTGCGCGACGCCGTCGAACTGGGCCGCGCCGAGCGGGCGCTTCTTGTCCGCGAAGTACTTCGCCAGGTCCTTCTGCTCGGAGCCGAGGACCGAGACCCCGTACCCGCCCGCGGCCACGATGGCGTCGTGGCCGCGGGCGGTGAAGGCGACGCAGCACAGGACCAGCGGCGGCTCCAGCGACACCGAGGTGAACGCGTTGGCCGTCATCCCGTGCCCGTTCTCGCCCGCGGCGGTGAGCACCGTGACGCCGGTGGCGAAGCGCCCCATCACGTCGCGCAGTTCCCCCGGGCTCGGCTCCGCGTTCCCCGGGTAAGGGGCGGCGGACAGGTGCCGCCCCTTTCCGTCGTTGAGCACAGCGTCCTCCCTAGGCCGCGGCGAGCGCTTTGGCCGAGATGCCCGGACCGGCGTACGGCGCGAGCGCCTTGCGCAGGTCGGCGGGCACGCGGCACGGGACGGTCGCGGTGTTCGGGCCGCGCATGCACGCGATGCGCTGCACGCCCCTGGCGACCAGCTGCTCGCCGTCCTCGTAGAGCTTCACGTAGTCGAAGGTGAACTGGACCTGGCTCTGCGTCAGCTCGTCCAGCCGCATCCGCACCGACAGCTCGTCGAACGCGGTGATCTCGGCGAAGAACTCGCACTCGGCCTTGAGCGTGAACAGCTTCAGGTCCTCCTGCACCTCCTTCAGCACGGACGGCGCCTTCTGCTTGAGGAACATCTCCCGGCACCGCCCCTGCCACCGCAGGTAGTTCACGTAGTACACGTTGCCGACCAGGTTGGTCTCCTCGAAGCCCACCGTGTGCCGGATCTCGTAGTACCCACCGCTCATCCCTAGCGCTCCTCTCCGGCGAGGACCGCGAAGACCACGGGCTCGTCGCGGTCGTTCAGCGTGGTCACCCAGGTCGCGATCCGGGTGTCGCCCGCGGAGAGCAGCACCCACCCGTCGGCGTCGACCCGCTCCAGGGTGAGCGCCTGGCTGGTCTCGCCCACCTTGCGCAGGCACTCCAGGGCCGACCAGACGCGGGTCCCGGCGACGTCGCCGGTGTCCCCGGTCTCGACGGCCAGCAGGTCGCGCACGGCCAGCGGGGCGGCGCCCAGCAGGCCGGTCCAGTCCTCTTCGGACCGGGCGGCGACGGTCTCCACGTCGCAGCCGATCCGCCCGCCGCCGGTGACCACCAGGGTCACGCCCGCGCCGTGCGACGCGCTGATCGCCGCGCCGTCGACCTCGGGCTTGCCGTCGGGCCGGTGCCGGACGCCAGCGGGGCGGCCCAGCGCCCGGCTGGCGGCCAGCTCGGTCTGCGCGCGCCGGTCCCCGCCGGTGGCCGGGTCGGTCTCGACGACGACCGTGCGGGTGCCGCCGAGCACCTTCTCCAGCGACCGCTCCAGGTACGAGCCGAGCAGCGGCGGCACCCAGGGGCCCGCGCCGTTGCGGCTGCGCACGGCCCGCAGCACCAGGCCCTCCCAGCGCTCCACCAGCTCGCCGTCCGGGGTGCGGACGTCGACGTCGTAGGTGTAGCTGTCGCCGTCCTGGAACCGCTCGCGGGCGTCCATCACGACGTACGGGGTGTCCTGAGCGCGGCGCTCGGCCAGGTGCAGCCGCTCGATGCCCTGCGGGAGCAGCGTCCCGTCCGGCACGCAGCACTGGATGGCGTGCATGACGGCGTCGCGGGTGCCCGGGTCGGCCAGCAGCAGCTCCTGCGAGAGGAACGCGGCGAACCAGGGCGCCGGGGTGCTGGTGGCCAGCTCGGCCACCGCGTGCCGGGCGCTGGACTTGCGGTAGTTCAGCACGCGCTGGAACCGCTTGCCCTGGAACATGACCCCGCCGTACAGCTCGGTGCTGGGGTCGATCGGCACCGCGGGCAGGTCGGGCAGCGCGGTCGCGCCGGTGTCGACCAGCTCGGGGCGGGGCAGGCGCAGCGTGGCGCGGAAGTGGTCGGCGGAGAAGCCGGTCTCCTGGCTGCGCAGCACCACGTCGACGGTCTCGGTGTCGCGGACCAGCGCCGCGATCCGGATCTTGGTCGACGAGCCCGGCCGCACCACGATCGGGCGGAGGAACTCGACGGCCTCCAGGGTGGGGGCGCCCTCCCGCTCGGTGAGCGCGGCGGCGGTCTGCGTCATGGCCTCCATGCCGAGCACGGCGGGCAGCAGCAGGTCGCCGTCGAGCAGGTGGTCCTCCAGGTACGGGTCGCTGCCCGCGGCGAGGTCGGCCTCGGTGACCAGCTCGACCTGCGGGTAGTGGACGAGGACCTGGTCGACGAACCGGGTGAGCGGCAGCTCGGGCTTGCGGATGTCGACGGTGGGCAGCGAGCCCGCGCGGCCGGACACCACGAGCACCGGGCCGACGGCCGGGTCGGCGAGCACGGACCGCAGCACGCCGATGCCGTTCTCGGTGGAGATCGGGGTGATGCCCTCGCGCATGAGGGCCTCGACGACGCCGAGCTTCTCGCCCATGCCCGCGCCGGACCAGACCGACCACTCCAGGGCGAGCACGCGGGCGTCCGGGTGCTCCTCGCCGAAGCGGACGGTCAGCTCGGTCATCCAGTCGTTGGCGGTGGAGTAGTGCGCCTCGCCGCGCAGACCGGCCCGGCCGATGATGCTGCCGAAGGTGATCAGCAGCTTGATCCGGTCCTGGTCGACCGCGTCGAGCACCGCGCGCAGGCCGTCGATCTTCGGGGCCAGCGTCTGGGTGAACTGCTCCAGCTCCAGGTTCGCCAGCGCGGCGGGCTCGTTGCGGCCCGCGCCGTGCAGGACCGCGGTGACCGGGCCCAGCTCGGCCTCCAGCGCCTCGACGGCGGCGCGCACCGCGGCGGCGTCGGTGACGTCGGCGGCGGCGTACTGGAACTTCACGCCCGCGGCCCGCATGCGGCCCAGGTTCTCCGACAGCTCGGTGTCGTTGGCCGGGTTGGCGCGGCCCATCAGCGCCAGCGCGGCGCCGGAGTCCTGCGCCATGGCGAGCGCGCACTCGGCGGTGATGCCCTTGCCGCCGCCGGTCACCAGCAGGACGTCGCCGGTGCCGAGCGGGGAGCCGGTCGGGCCGTCGGCGGCGGGGACGACCGGGCGCAGCACCGGGACGGTGCGGGCGCCGTCGGCGTCGTAGCGGACCTCGGAGAACTCCGTGGTGGCCGCGACGTCGCCGATGACCCGCGCGATGGTGGCGGGCACGTCGGACTCGGTCGACGGGACGGTGACGACCGTGGTGCGCACCGCCGGGTGCTCCAGGTGCAGGGTCCTGGCCAGGCCGGACGCGCCGAGGCGGTTCTGCACGACGGCGAACCGGGTGCCCTCGCCGCCCGCGATGGCCGCCTTGCCCGCGGCCAGGAAGTCCGCGACGCTGCCGGAGCCGTCCTCGGGGAGGACGAGCAGCACGCCGTCGCCGACGCCCGCGCCCTCCAGCGCGACCCGCAGCGGCTCGGCCAGCGGGTGCCCCGCCGGGCCGTGCACGGTCCAGGTGCCCGGGGTGGCGCCGGTGACGCCGGTGAGGGTGCCCGGCTCGGGCACGTACTCGACCGCGAAGGGCCGCACCCAGGCGGCGACACCGGTGACGTCGTCGCCGGAGCCGTCGCCGTCGCGGGCGGTGGCGGCCAGGTCGTCGATCAGGGTGGCCAGCTCGCCCAGGGAGACGGTCGCGAAGTTCGCCGTCGCGCCCAGCGCCGGGATGCCCAGCTCGCGGGTGACGTCGTTGATCACCTGGCCGACCGCGATCGAGCTGAGGTGCAGGTCGTCCAGCGGGTAGGTCTCGGCGGTGACCGCGTCGATGGGCATCTCGACGCGTTCGGCGACGAGCCTGCGCAGCAGGTCCAGGGTGGACTCGCCGGTCGACCCGCCGGTCGCGGCGGTCTGCTCCTCGGCCTTGGTCGCGGTCTCCGCGGCCAGGGTCGCGTCCAGCTCGGGCGCGGCCTCGCAGGGGCTGGACAGGAAGGTCATCTCGCCGTCCACCGGCAGCGGCCGGACCAGCCGGTCGGCGAACAGGGCGGCGGTGTCGACCGGGGCGCCGAGCGCGAACGCCGCGCCGACGATGGTCAGCAGCGGGACCAGCGACGCGCTGTCGGTGTCGAGCGCCAGCACCCGCGCCTTGGGGGCGATGGCGGCGAGCAGCCCGGCGAGGACGCGTCCGGGGCCGACCTCGACGACCAGGTCGGCGCCGTCGGCGGCGACGGTCGCGGACTCGGTGAACCGCACCGGCTCGAGCACCTGGTCGACCAGCAGCGTCCGCAGGTCGGTGGCGGGGTCGAGGACCGCGCCGGTGACCGAGGACGCGACCGCGCGGGCCGGGGTGGCGAACGGCCACTCGGCCAGGTGCGCGGCCATGCCGTCGGCGGCGGGCTTGACCAGCGGCGAGTGGAAGGCGTGCGAGACGCGGATGCGCGCGGCCTGCACGCCCATGCTCGCCGCCTTCGCGACGACCGCGTCGACCTCGGCCTCGGCGCCGGAGATGACGGTCTGCTCCGGGCTGTTGTAGCCCGCGATGACCACGTTGTTCTTGGCCATCAGCCGCTTGGTGGTGTCCGGGTCGGCGGCGATGCTCGCCATCGTCCCGCCGCCCTGGCTGGCGTTGGCCATGACCTGGCCGCGGATGCGGGCCAGGCGCTGCAGCGCGGCGCCGTCCATGGCGCCCGCCCAGGCCAGCGCGGTCAGCTCGCCCAGGCTGTGCCCGGTGGCGATGTCGGCCTCGATGCCCAGGCCGGACAGCACGCGGACACCGGCGAGCGAGCCGGTGACGATGCGCGGCTGGGCGACCTCGGTGGCGACCTGGTCGCCGCCGACCTGCAGGTTGCCCGCGGCGAAGACCTCGTCGGCGGCGGCGAACCGGCGGCGGATCGCGCCGACCGCGCCGCGCCCGGAGCCCTGGCCGGGGAACAGGTACGCGATGCGCGGGTCACCGGTGCGGGAGGCGAGGAACACGCCCTCCGCGGGCGAGAACACCTCGCTCGCGCCCGCCTCCAGCGACGCCAGCAGCGACGCCAGCTTGCGGTCGGCTTCCTCCGGGGAGGACACGACGACCGCGGCGCGGACCCGGTGCCCGCCCAGCTCGGCGGCCAGGCCGCCCGCGAGGTCGGTCAGCTCGGCGTAGGACAGCTTGGCGGCGTAGCCCGCGACGCGGCGGACGTGCTCGGTGACCTCGGCGGCGTCGCGGCCGTCGAACAGCAGCACCTCGGCGTCCTGGCGGCCCGCGACGAGCGCGGTGACCCGGCGGGGCAGCTCGCCGCGGCGGGTCTCCCCGCGGCCTGCTCCAGCGCGATGTGGGTGTTGATGCCGCCGAAGCCCATCGCGGAGACGCCCGCGCGGGCCGGGACGTCGGTCGGCCACGGCTCGGCGGTGAGCGGGACGTACATCGTGGCGTCGTCGGCGGTCAGCAGCTCGTGCGCGGCCTTCTGGCCGGTGCCGGGCGGGATGACCTGGTTGTGGATGGCGAGCGTCGCCTTGATCAGACCGGCCACGCCCGCCGCGGCCTTGGTGTGGCCGATGTTGCCCTTGACCGTGCCCAGCGCGGCCTTGCGCGCGGTCGGGTCGGCGTCGCGGCGGGCGCCGGACAGCGCCTCCAGCTCGGTGGCGTCGCCGACCGCGGTGCCGGTGCCGTGGCCCTCGAAGTAGGAGACCGTCTCGACGCCGTAGCCCGCGAGCTTGTAGGCGCGCTCCAGGGCGAGGCGGTGGCCCGCGGCGGCCGGGCGGGTGATGCCGCCCTTGCCGTCGGAGGAGATGCCCCAGCCGGAGATGCACGCGTAGATCCGGCAGCCGCGCTCGACGGCGTCGGACTCGCGCATCAGCACGACCATGCCGGAGCCCTCGCCGGGCCAGAAGCCGTTGGAGTCGCGGTCGTAGACCTTCATCTCACCGGTGGCGAGCGCGCCGGTCTTGGCGAAGCCGATGACCTCGAACGGGTCGATCGACAGGTCGACGCCGCCCGCGATGGCGACGTCGAGGTCGCCGTCGGAGAGCGCCTTGCTCGCGGTGGCGACCGCCAGCAGCGACGACGAGCACGCGCCGTCGACGGTGTACCCGCCGCCGCCGAGGTCGTAGTGGTTGCAGACCCGGCCCGCGATGGTGTTGGCCAGGCCGCCCGCGAGGGTGTCCTCGTCGAACACCGGGAACGGCGCCTTGTACTGGGCCTCCAGGTCCTTGAGGAACGCGGCGGTCTCCTCGTCGCCCCAGCCCTTCGCGGCCAGCGTCGCGGCCACGGTGCGGCGCACGTACGGCCAGCGGACGCGCATGATGTTGGCGCGGGAGAACTCGCCGGTGAGGCTGTTGCCGATCACCACGCCGGTGCTGTGCTTGGGCAGGCCCTCCGCCTCGGCGAAGCCCGCGTCGGCCAGCGCCTGGGTGGCCACGTCGAGGGCCAGCCAGTGGGTGAGGTCGGTCGAGCGGAACGTGCTGCCCGCGACCTTGAACCGCAACCGGTCGAACTCGAAGTCCCGGAGCACGGCGGCTTTCCCGGAGTAGAACCGGTCCGGCGCGTGCGGGTCGGGCGAGTAGTAGTCCGCGTGGTTCATGCGGACGTCCGGCAGCCTGCGGAACGCCCGCCGCCCGGAGAGCACGTTCTCCCAGAACTCCCTGGTCGAACCCGCATCGGGATAGCGAAGGCCGATACCGACGATCGCGATCCGTTCCCTGCTCATACCGTCACCGCCTCTGGACCGACATCGACCCGTTTGGTGTTCATCCGACTCCTCCGACCGAACACCCGAATTGCGCACCCGGTCTTGTCAAATTGGGCGCATTCGGACACCCCGCCTCCGCGTTCTGGTCGTCATTCGCGGGCGGTGCTGGGGTTCAGGTTGACCGACCGGCGGTACCACTGTCTTCTCTTGGCGTGCCGGGGAATTCCCGCGTTCTCGCAGGTTGCGGGCAACACAAGAGATGCGCTCCCGTTCCGGCCGCCCGGACCATTGGGCATCGAAAGCGGGGTGGCACATGCCTGGAATTCTCGGCGCACTGCGCAAGCTCGCGCTTGCGCCGTCGTTGCGCGAGGTGACGTTCTCCGGTCGCGGTTTCCCTGGGGCGGAATCGCCCGCCGCGGCGCAGCTCGAGGCGATTCCGCAGGCCGTCGTCTGCGGGTTCGAGTGGGGCATCGAGGCGCGCAGCGAGTGGGAGCTGGAGCGGCGGCTCGAACTCGTCGAGCCCGCGCAGCGCGGGTTCGCCTACGAGGGCGCGGCGATGGCCGCGGTCGTGCGGGACGTCATGCCGGGCAAGGGCGGGCGGACCCGCTCGCTGCTGCTGGGCCCCGGCCACCCGCACATCTTCCTGACCTACATCGGCGTCGGCTTCGCCCTCGCCCGCCTGCCGAGGCCCGTGTGGCGCAAGGCGATCCCCGACCTGACGGGCTCGCCGTTCCACCCGACGATGAGCTGGCTCGCCGTCGACGGGTACGGGTTCGACAAGGCGTACTTCCACACCCGCCAGTGGGTCGAGCGGCGGCGCAGGCCCAAGCCCTACGACTGGGCGGGCTGCCCGGAGTACTTCCCGCGCGCGTTCGACCAGGGCGTCGGCCGCGCGCTGTGGTTCATCAACGGCGCCCGCCCCGCGCTGGTGGTGAAGGCGCTGACCGCGTTCGACGCCGACCGGCACGCCGACCTGTGGAGCGGCGTCGGCCTGGCCGCGACGTTCGCGGGCGGCGCCGACGCCGAGGACCTGGCGTGGCTGCGCGCGGAAGCGGGCCGGTACTGGTCCGAACTGGCGCTGGGCGTGATCTTCGCGATCAAGGCCCGCCACCACAGTGTCCAAAAGCGGGGATCACCTGCCTCCGCACTCGCTCGCCGCGCTGACCGGCCTCACCGGGTTGAGCGTCGAGCAGGCCATCGAGATCGCCGACAGCACCGAGACCCACGCTGCCGGACCGGCGGGCGAGCCCGCCTACGAGATGTGGCGCGCGGCCATCCGCGCGCGCCTGGAACCGTGAGGGGAGAAGAGCCTTGGGCACGCGTTGGCGCACGCTGCGGCGCCGCATCCTGACCCCCGACGTCTCGGAGACGTCGTTGGACGTTCGGGGGTTCCACAAGAAGAGCCCGGCGGCGCAGGAGCTGCTGGAGACGGTCGGCAAGCGGTTCCTCGAGGGCTACGCGTACGCCGCGGAGGCCGCGACGGTCCAGGAGTGCGCCGACCGGCTCGACCAGATCCCGCCGCGCTTCCGCGGGTTCGCCTACGAGGGCGCGGGCATGGGCTTCGGCGTGCGCGACGGCCTCCTTCGGCCGCTCGTCGAACAACGACGAGTTCCTGGCCGGTCCCGGTGAACCGCACAACTACCTGATCCTGGTCGGCATCGGCTGGGCGATGGCGCGCCTGCCGCGCTTCGCGTGGCCGAAGGCCGACAAGTACGACCCGGTGCTGCGCTGGCTGGTGCTCGACGGGTACGGCTTCCACCAGGCGTACTTCAAGACCGCGAAGTACGTCGAGGGCCAGTACCAGGAGCCCCGCTTCCCGTGGCCCGCCGACGACCCGACCGGGTACGCGGCCAACGCGATCGACCAGGGCATCGGCCGGGCCATGTGGTTCATCGGCGGCACCGACCCCGAGGTCGTGGCCGGGCTGATCCGGGGCTTCGGCGAGGAGCGGCACGCCGACCTGTGGGCGGGCACCGGCCTGGCCGCGAGCTACGCGTGCGGCGGCGACGAGGACGAGCTGGTCAAGCTCGCCGAGCTGGCCGGGCCGCACCGACCGTCGCTGGCGCAGGGCAGCGCCTTCGCGACCGAGGCGCGGGTGCGCGCCGGGCTGGTCGTGCCGCACACGGTCGAGACCGCGCGGATCTTCTGCGACATGACGCCGGACGAGGCGGCGAAGGTGTGCCTCGACATCAGGGCCGATCTCGGCGAAGCGCCGATGACCGGAGATCTCCCCACGTTTGAAGTCTGGCGACGGCGGATCGCCAACGAGTTCGTCCACCTTGGAGGTGTCAGTCGATGACCACGTCAGGCGGTTGGCTGCGCAAGCAGCTACCCGGGGTACTGGCCCTGGTCCTGATGGCCGGGCTGTTCATGGTCGCCCGCCTGCCTTCGTCCTCGGCCGAGGACCTGAGCAGGCTGTCGGCGGGGCAGAAGTTCGTCCCCCTGTCGATCTCCCTGCCCAACGGTGCGAAGCACCAGGAGATCCGCCAGGTCAACAAGGACTACAAGCACATCGACGCCTGGATCTCGTCGGTCGGCGCGGCGATCGCGCTGAACGACCTGGACGGCGACGGCCTGCCGAACGACCTCTGCCTGGTCGACGTGCGGACCGACCAGACCATCGTCACGCCCGCGCCGGACAAGAACGGCAAGCGGTACGCGCCGTTCGCGCTCGACGAGTCGCCGCTCGCGATGAACCCCTACATCGCGCCGATGGGCTGCCTGCCCGGCGACTTCAACGAGGACGGCCGCGTCGACCTGATGGTCTACTACTGGGGCCGCACCCCGATCCTGTTCCTCGCCGACGCGAACGCGAGCGGCCTCTCCGCCGCCGCGTACAAGCCGACCGAGCTGGTCCCCGGCAACTACACCGGTGACTACAACGGTCCGCAGTGGAACAGCAACGCGGTCACCTACGAGGACTTCGACGGCAACGGCCACTACGACATCCTCATCACGAACTACTTCCCGCACGGCCCGGTGCTGAACCCGAACGTCAGCGGCGGCGTCGAGATGAACGACTCGATGTCCCGCGGCTACAACGGCGGCGAGGACTACTTCTTCCTCTCCACCGGCACCGAGCGGTTCCGCATGGTCGAGGACGTGCTGCCGGTCGACGTCTCCAAGGGCTGGGAGCTGTCCGCGGCCTCCGCCGACCTCGACGGCGACGCGCTGCCCGAGCTGTACCTGGGCAACGACTTCGGCACCGACCACCTGCTGCACAACCGGTCCACCCCGGGCAACCTGAAGTTCGAGCAGGTCGTCGACGGCCGCTCCCCGGTCGACCCGAAGTCCAAGCAGCTCGGCCACGACTCGTTCAAGGGCATGGGCGTCGACTTCGCCGACCTGGACGGCAACGGCGTGCTGGACTTCTTCGTCTCCAACATCACCACGTCGTGGGGCATCGAGGAGTCGAACTTCCACTACCTGGCGCAGGCCGACTCCCCCGCCGAGCTGCGGAAGGCCCTGCTCGACGGCGAGGCCCCGTACTCCGACGAGAGCGGGCCGCTGCGCACCGCGTGGTCCGGCTGGGGCTGGGACGTCAAGACCGGCGACTTCGCGAACAAGGGCGAGCTGGGCATCGTGCAGGCGACCGGGTTCGTCCGCGGCGAGACCAACCGCTGGCCGCAGCTCCAGGAGCTGGCCTCGGCCAACGACACCCTGCTGCAGCACCCGGGGGCGTGGCCGAACGTGACCCTCGGCGACGACGTCGCGGGCAACCAGCGCCTGCACTACTGGGTGCGCGACACCGACGGCAAGTACGTCAACATCGCGGGCGCCCTCGGCCTGGACGTCCCGGTGCCGACCCGCGGCCTGGCCACCGCCGACACCGACGGCGACGGCAGGCTCGACCTGGCCGTGGCGCGGCAGTGGGACCAGCCGGTCTTCTACTGCAACATGGCCGAGACGGGCAACGCGTACCTGAACCTGCGCCTGACCCACGACTCCGGCGTCACCGGCGGCACCCTGCCCGGCGCGGGCTCCGCCGTGGTCGGCGCGAAGGTCACCATCACCACCGCGGACGGCAAGAAGCAGTACGGCAAGGTCGACGGCGGCGGCGGGCACTCCGGCAAGCGCAGCAACGAGGTCCACTTCGGACTCGGCAGCCAGACCGGGCCGGTCCAGGTCAGCCTGTCCTGGCGCGACCGCACCGGTCAGCTCCGCTCGCAGGACCTCCAGTTGACCCCGGGCACGCACGACCTGGTGCTGGGCGCCCAGGCGAAGGAGAAGTGACGAGAATGTCCGACACCAAGCAGGCGGCCCCGAAGGCCGCCAAGGGCGGGGGCCCGCGCCACGACCCCAAGGTCATCATGGCGCTGCGCAACTTCGCCATCTCGATCAGCGTCTTCAACATCGCCGGGTACATCTTCCTCGGCTTCGAGCAGCCGTGGGTGTGGCCGTTCATCGCGCTGGCCACCGGCTACTCGGTGGAACTGCTGCTGGAGAAGGTCGGCGCGAAGGTCGAGGGCCGCGCGCCGCGGTACGAGGGCGGCGGGTTCAAGGGGCTCATGGAGTTCCTCTACCCCGCGCACATCACCAGCCTCGCGATGAACATGCTGATCTACGTCAACGACCAGCTCTGGGTGCTCATCTTCGGCGTCACCGTCGCCGTCGGCGCCAAGTGGGTGCTGCGCGTGCCCATCAAGGGCCGGGTCCGGCACTACATGAACCCGTCGAACTTCGGCATCGCGGTGATCCTGGTGCTGTTCCCGTGGGGCAGCATCGCCCCGCCGTACCACTTCACCGAGAACCTGTGGGGCTGGGCGGACTGGGTCATCCCGGGCCTGGTCATCATCGGCGGCACCATGATCAACGGCAAGCTGACCGGCCGCATGTGGCTGATCGCGGGCTGGGTCGGCGGGTTCGCCGTGCAGGCGATCGTGCGCGGGGTCTTCTTCGACACCTCGATCCCGGCCGCGCTGGGCATGATGACCGGCGTCGCGTTCATCCTGTTCACCAACTACATGATCACCGACCCGGGCACGTCCCCGTCCAAGCCGGGCGCGCAGGTCGCCTTCGGCGCGGGCGTGGCGGCGGTCTACGGCGTCCTGATGGTCGCGCACGTCGCGTACACCATCTTCCTGGCCACCGCGATCGTCTGCCTCATCCGCGGCATGTTCCACTGGACGATCCACCTGGCCCAGAAGAGCGCCCAGAAGACCGCGGCCCTGGCCCCGGCCGTCCCGATCGCCCCCGTCCAGACCCCCCAGGTGGAGGGCAAGGCAGCATGAACCCGATGGCCACCCCGGGCCGCGTTCCGCCCGGGCCTCCCCGCAGCGCGACGTTCAGCCTGCTCAAGCAGCTCGCAGGCGACCGGCTGACCCTCATGTCCACCGCGGCGGCGACCTACGGCGACGCGGTCCGGGTGGCCATCGGACCGAAGACGCTCTACTTCTTCAACCACCCCGACCACGCCAAGCACGTGCTCGCCGACAACGCGGCGAACTACCGCAAGGGGATCGGGTACGTCGAGGCCCGGCGGGCGCTCGGCGACGGGCTGCTCACCAGCGACGGCGAGCTGTGGAAGGAGCAGCGGCGCACGATCCGGCCGGTGTTCCAGCACAAGCGGATCGCCGGGCAGGCGGGCACCATCATCGAGGAGGCGGGCAAGCTGGTGGCCCGGCTCAAGGCGGCCGGGTCCGGCGGCGAGCCGATCAACGTGCTCGACTCGCTCACCGAGTTCACCCTCGGTGTGCTCGGCCAGACCCTGCTCGACGCCGACCTCAGCGCGTTCGAGTCGGCGGGCCACTCGTTCGAGGCCGTGCAGGACCAGGCCATGTTCGAGATGGAGACGATGGGCTTGGTGCCGAAGTGGCTGCCGCTGAAGGGGCAGCGCCGCTTCCGCAAGGCCCGCGCGGACCTGTTCCGCATCGTCGAGCGGCTCGTCGAGCACCGCACCGCCAACCCGGTCTCGCCGCCGGACGACGTGATCTCGCGGCTGATCGAGTCCACCAGCCGGGAGGCCGACCCCGGGTCGGCGCGCAGCGCATGCGCGACGAGCTGATCACGCTGCTGCTCGCGGGCCACGAGACCACCGCGAGCACCGTCGGGTGGGCGATGTGGTTGGTCAGCCAGCACCCCGAGGTGGGCGAGAGGCTGCACGCCGAGGCGGTGTCCGTGCTGGGCGACCGGACGCCGGTGTACGAGGACCTGAAGGGCCTGCGGTACACATCGATGGTGCTGGAGGAGGCCATGCGGCTGTACCCGCCGGTGTGGATCCTCACCCGCAACTCCATCGAGGCCGACGAGGTCGGCGGGTACCACGTGCCCGCCGGGTCGGACGTCATGGTGTGCCCGTACACCCTGCACCGTCACCCCGCCTACTGGGACCGCCCGGACGAGTTCGACCCGGAGCGGTTCGACCCGGACAAGCCGAACGAGCGGCCCCGGTACGCCTACATCCCGTTCGGCGCCGGTCCGCGGTTCTGCGTCGGCAACCACCTCGGGATGATGGAGGCCGGGTTCGTCCTGGCCATGATCTACCGCGAGCTGCGCATGGACACGGTCGCGGGCCACCAGCCCAAGCCCGAGCCCATGCTCTCGCTCCGGATGGGCGGCGGCCTGCCGATGACGGCCACCCCCGGTAGCGACCGACGAGACACCAGGCGCGACTCATGGAGGGACCACTGTGGACTCCGAAGACCCGGTCTACACGCTGACGCTGGAGGCGTTCGCGGACACCATCGTCCCGGGCGAGAAACGGCACCCCGACGACCGCGCCATCGCGGGCGTGTGCGCGGGGCCGGGTTCGGTGCAGGCGGGCGCGCTGGAGCTGATGCACCACTCCGCCCCCGGCATCGAGGCGGGCCTCCCCTCCCTGGTCGCCATGCTCAACAACCACGCGACCAACTACGCGCAGGAGTTGGGCCTGGAGCTGGACGACGCGGTCCCGCCGTTCGTGGCGCTGGCGTACGAGCACCGGTACGCGCTCGTCGGCAGGCTCACCACGCCCGGGCACCCGGAGAAGGCGGGCTGGGTCCTGCTGGCCCTGTTCTCCAACATGGCCTTCGACTCCGCGCCGCACAAGAGCACCGCCCAGGCGATGGCCGAGGGCCACCCGGTCAGCACGGTCCTGGGGTTCAAGCCCGCCGACGCCGACGGCCTCTGGCGCTTCAAGGACTACGGCTACCACCAGGAACTGGCCAAGACCCACCCCAACACGACCGAATCCGGGAGCCCGGCGTGACCAGCATCGAGAAGACCGACGTCCTCGTCGTCGGCAGCGGCTTCGGCGGATCGATCGCCGCGTACCACCTCGCGGCGGGCGGCGCCAAGGTCACCGTGCTGGAGCGCGGCCCCTGGCTGGAGGGCAAGGACTTCGACCACGACTACCTGCTCGGGTCGTCGTACACGAAGATCTTCGACTTCGTCTCCGGCGACGGCATGTCCGTGCTCGGCGGCAACTGCGTCGGCGGCGGCAGCGTGGTGTACTTCGCCGCGCTCCCCGCGCGCCGTGGTTCGTCTTCGAGCGCACCGGCAGCATCGGCCGCCGGATGTGGCCGCAGAGCATCAGCCGGGAGACCCTCGACCCCTGGTACGACCGGGTCTCCCAGGTCTTCCCCGTCGAGCAGCAGACGTGGGACGACGTGACGTACGCGGGCGGGCTCTGGGCCGCGGCGTGCAACCACGCGGGCCGCACGGCCAACCCGGTGCCGGTCGGCATCGATAAGGCCAAGTGCACCAACTGCAACTGGATGATGGCGGGCTGCCGGTTCGACGCGAAGCAGTCGCTGCTGTTCAACTACCTGCCCGGCGCCGTCGCGCACGGCGCGGAGATCCGGCCGCTGCACGAGGTCCAGCGGATCTCGCGCACCGACGAGGGCAACTACGTCGTGCACTACCTGCACGTCGACGAGGACGACTACCGGATCACCCGCGGCGGCGGGCAGATCGAGGCCAAGCTGGTCGTGCTGGCCGCGGGCGCGGGCGCGACCCCGTGCATCCTGCAGCGCTCCGAGGCCGAGCTGGGCGAGATGCCGCACGCGGTCGGCCGGTACTTCTCCGGCAACGGCGAGCGGCTGAGCACCGCGATCATCAACAACGACCGGGTGCGCGAGGTGCTCGGCATCGACCGCGGCGCGGACAACCCCGCCTACGACGCCTACCAGATCGGCAAGGGCCCGGTCGTGGCGAGCTGGGACAAGCTGGACGGCTCGCTGCCGGAGTACAGCCGGTTCTCCCTCGAGCAGCTCTACTTCCCGATCGGCCTGGGCACCTTCCTCGCCCAGGCCCACGGGGCCGACGGGCCGACCTGGTACGGCCCGGCGAAGCGGGACCTGCTCAGCAACTGGTCGTCCTGGATGACGGTGTTCCAGATGACCGAGGACGACAACGAGGGCGTCTTCGGCCCGCCGCCGCCCACCGGCAACTCCATCCGCATCTCGCAGCAGATGCTCGGCACGGGCCCGCTCAAGTACGACCCGACGCCGAACACGCTGCGCGGGTGGGCGGAGGCCGACGCCGAGGTGCGCGACATCCTCGAGCGCGACGGCCTGGCGACCGTGCTGCCGTGGACCAACGACCTGGTCGGCGCGTACACGGTGCACCCGCTGTCGTCGTGCCGCATCGGCGACGACCCGGCCACCTCCGCCCTGGACGACCGGCACGAGCTGCGCGGCCACCCGGGCATCTTCGTCACCGACGGCTCCGCCGTCCCGTGCGGCATCACGGTCAACCCGGCCCTGACCATCTCGGCGCTCGCCGAGCGGGCCATGCCGGGCATCGTGGCCACCGCCCGCGAACGCGGGATCGATGTTTCCTACGGCGCTCCACTTCCGACAAAGGGCTCATTCCCGGCCCTTTCGCCGGTGCGCGCATGACCTGAAAGAGGCGGGGCGTATGTCCGGACTCCGGGAGATCACGCAGGTGATGCTGTCCCAACCGGGACCGCACGCCCCGCCGCACGCGGTCGCGGCCTGGTACGAGAGCAAGGCCGCGCTGCTGGAGCAGCTCGCCGAGGAGGGCGGGCCGGAGGCCGAATGGGCGAAGGCCCAGGCCCGCCTGGCGAGAGAGCACGCACGCGTCTTGTCCCAGCGGGCGGCCTGACGCCAAGATCGGCTGTCGGCCATGGCACGAGTGGAGGCGTGATGGCGCAACCCCGTTTACGCAGCAACGCGATCGCGGCGCTGAACAGCAAGTACCACCGTTTGGCCCTGTACGGCTTCCTCTTCATCGTCGTCGCGCACTGGGCCGAGCACATCACGCAGGCCGTGCAGATCTACGCGCTCGGCTGGCCGCGCCCGCAGGCGGGCGGCGTGCTGGGCCTGTGGTTCCCGTGGCTGGTCAAGTCCGAGGTCATGCACTACGGCTACGCGCTGGTGATGCTCACCGGGTTCGTCGTGCTGCGGCACGGCTTCCACGGGCGGGCGCGCACCTGGTGGAACCTCGCGCTCTGGATCCAGGTCTGGCACCACTTCGAGCACGCGCTGCTGTTCCTGCAGTCGCTGACCGGCCAGAACCTGCTCGGCGGCGCCGCGCCGACCAGCATCCTGCAGCTGGTGTTCCCGCGCGTGGAACTCCACCTCTTCTACAACGCCGTGGTCTTCATCCCGATGGTCGTGGCGATGGTCCTGCACCGCCGCCCGCGCCTCGACGACCTCGTCGAGTGCACCTGCGCGCCCGGGCGCACGCCCGCGGCGGTGGGCTGACGGTGGCCCGGACCAGGGCGGGCCGCCGCGCCGCGCGGCTGCTCGTCCCCCGGCCCTCAGCGCGGGCCTGCTGGTCGCCACGGCGACCAGCGCGGCCGCGCAGGACCACGGCCACGTGATCGATGTGGGTGTCGACATCGGTCCGCTGGCGCTGAAGCTCGCGCTGCTGCTGTCGCTGCCCGCGGTCGCCGGGTTCGCGATGATGCGCGGGTTCCTCGGCGCGCCGGGCCGCGGCACCGCGGCGTTCGTGACGGTCTGCGCGGCCGTCGCGGTCAGCATGGAACTGCTCCTCGCCTCCGGCTTCACCCTGCCGCCGGTGGTCGTCCCGCTCGCGCTCGCCGCCGTCGGCGGGCCCGTCTACCTGGTCTTCGCCGACCGCACCGAACTGGTCGTGCTGCGCTGGGCCGCGCCCGCGGTGCTGTTCAGCGCCGCCGCGGTGGCCGGGCTGACGTTCGCGGAGGCGTGGCTGACCACGCCCGCGGGGTCGAGCGCGCCCCCGTCCTCCACACGGGAATGATCATCGCCTTCGCCGGGCTCGGCTGGCTGACCCTGGGCCTGCCGAAGCACCGGCTGGTGCGCGCGGGGGTGCTCGCGGTGGCGGGCGCGCTCGGGTTCGCCCTGGTCGGCGCGGGCGCCCAGGTGGCCGCGCTCGGTTGAGCATTTTGCGAGAACACCCGATCGGGTGATCTCGCTACGGTGCGACTGACCCCTCCGCTTCGGAAAGGGCAGAACCATGGGCACACTCATCCGTCTCGCCCTGCGCCGGACCCTCGGCCAGATCCGCCACGTCTCCCGGGTGCGACCGGGCCGCGGCGGTGATCTCGTCGTGGGCGTCCACCGGCAGGTCGAGGCCGATTTCGGCCTGCTGGCCCCGCCGATCGCCCTGCACACCGCCGCCCCGCCCGCGCTGGCCGCGGCGTGGGCGATGCTGCGCGAGTCGCTGGTCGCCCGCGGCCGCGTCGCCCGCTCGGCGAAGGAGTCGGTGGCCGCCGGGGTGTCCGAGCGCAACCGCTGCCCGTACTGCGTCGAGGTGCACTCGGCCACGCTGGCCGCGCTCGACGCCGAACCGTCCGAAGTAGACCCGTTGGCGGAGTGGGCGCGCACCGGCGGCGGCGCGGTCGCGCCGTTCCCGTGCACCGACGCGCCCGAGGTCGTCGGGACCGCGGTCACCTTCCACTACCTCAACCGCATGGTGAGCGTGTTCCTCGGCGATTCGCCGCTGCCACCGGCGATGCCCGCGTCGGCGCGCGACACCGCGCGCCAGGTCCTCGGCAAGGTCATGCGCCCGCACGCGGTGCGCGAGCACCGGCCGGGCCGGTCGCTGGAATTCCTCTCCCCGCCGAACGCGCGGACGACCTCGACTGGGCCGCGCCGAACCCCGTGCTGGCCGAGGCGTTCTCCCGCGCGTACGCGGCGATCGACGGCCTCGCCGGGCGAACCGTCCCCGACGACGTCCGCGCCGCCGTCACCGCGTCGCTCGACACCTGGGACGGCGCCCCGGTCGGCCTGAGCCGCGCGTGGGTGTACGACGAGACCGAGGGCCTGCCCGCGGCGAGCCGTTCGGCGGCGGTGCTGGCCCTGTTGACGGCGAAAGCGGCGTACCAGGTGGACGACGCGATCGTGGCGGACTTCCGCCGCACCGCGACCGACGCCGACCTGGTCGCGCTGACCTCCTGGGCCGCGCTGTCCGCGGCCCGCAAACTCGGCCCCGGAGCGGCGCGCGTGCCGCACCCGGATTCCGGCGCGTGCGCCTGCGGGGCCCGCCAGCCGCTGTAGGGTTGGCAACCGCCATTCGCCGGTACCCGGACCCGTCCGGGTGACGCCGGTCGGCGGGCAGCACCAGCGGTCGAGGGTGGTAGAACTGAGAAGTCGGGCTCGCGAGAGGCGCTCAATGTGATCAGGGTGTTGATAGCCGAGGACATGCACATGGTCCGTGGCGCGCTGGTGGCGCTCCTCAACCTCGAACCCGACGTCGACGTGGTCGCCGAAGTCGCCTCCGGGGACGACATCCTCCCCACCGCCCGCACCGCCAACCCCGACGTCTGCGTCATCGACATCGACCTGCCGGGCAAGGACGGCCTCACCGCGGCCACCGAGCTGCACGAGCAGCTCCCCCAGTGCCGCACCCTCATCCTCACCAGCCTCGGCAGGCCGGGGACGCTGCGCAGGGCCCTGGCCGCCCGCGTGGGCGGTTTCCTCCTCAAGGACGCCCCCGCCGACAAGCTCGCCAACGCCATCCGCGGTGTCGCCGCGGGCCGCCGCGTCGTCGACGGCGACTTGGCCCTGGCCGCCTGGGACGGCGCCGACTGCCCCCTGACGGGCCGCGAGATCGAGGTCCTCCAACTGGCCGCGGGCGGCCTCAACGCCGTCGACATCGCCGCCCGCCTGTACCTGTCCGCGGGCACGGTGCGGAACTACCTGACGACCATCGTCAGCAAGCTCAACGCCCGCAACCGCGTCGACGCCATCCGCATCGCCCGCGAGGCTGGCTGGCTCTAGGCCTTCGCGGGCACCCTGGCGCTCAGGCGGAACGTGCCGTCGGCCGACATGCCCGCGGTCAGTTCGCCGCCCAGGCGGTTCACGCGGGCGGAGAGGTTGCGGAGGCCGTTGCCGCCGACCACCGACGTCGTCCGCTCCTCGACGCCGTTGTTGACGATCTCCATCATCACCACGCGGTCGACCTGGCGGATGGTGATGACGCACCGGGAGCCCTTCGCGCTGTGGCGCAGCACGTTCGTCACGCCCTCGCGCAGCACCGTCGCCAGGACGGTGCGGACGTCGGTGGGGAGTTCGCCGTAGTGGACGTTCAGGCGGACGTCGACCTCCGCGGCGCCCAGGACCGACTCCGCCGACCGGGACTCCTCGTCCAGCGACAGCTCCCGGTACCCCGTGGCCACCTTGCGGACGTCGGACAGCGCGTGCCGGGCGATGTCGGTGATCTCGGCCAGTTCGTTGTCGGCGCGGTCGCGGTCGATCGGCATCAGGCGTTGGGCGAGTTCGGCCTTCAGGGTGATGGCGGACAGGCTCAGGCCGAGCAGGTCGTGCAGGTCGCGGGCGAAGCGGAGGCGTTCCTCGGCGACGGCGATGCGGGCCAGCTCCACGCGGACGGCGTGCAGCTGGTGCACCGCGCGGGCCATCCAGGTCAGGCCGAACACCACCAGGCCGGTGATCAGGGTGCTGCCCGCGACGTTGACCACCAGCAGCGGGTGCACGAGGTTCGCGGCCTTGATGGCGGGCACGCTGACCAGGACCGCGATGAACACCAGCCACCCGGCGGCCGGGCGCAGCAGCAACAGCGCCGAGCCCGCCAGGAAGCCCGGGACGCTGTACCACGCGGACCCGAGCCACGGCAGCGGCCCGTACACCAGCACCGCGAGCACGCCCAGCACGGCCAGGCGCATCCCGGGCGCCAGCTCGATCCCGGGCCTGCTGACCCACCCGAGCTGCACCACCAGCGACGCGACGGCGAACCCGCCGATGACCAGCAGCGTCGGCAGGTCGTGCCCGCGCACCACGCCCGCGTACATCACCGACACCACGAACCCGATGAACACCGTGCGCATCAGCCACGTGACCAGGGCGCCGGAGGCGGTCCGGTCACCGGTGCGCCGGTCGACGGGCTCCGCGCCCTCTTGGCACGGCACGACCAGGCTCAGGCGGTTGCCGCCCTCGGGCGGGGTGGTCCGGACCAGCGTGCCGCCCGCGGCGTCGACGAGGACGCCGCCGCCGCGGGCAGGTCTACCGGGGCGTCGTCGGGGTCGCCGTCGTCGACGACGTCCAGGGCGACCGCGCCGGGCTCCTGGCGGACGGTGATCTCGCAGCGGGTGGCGCCCGGCCGCTGGACGACGTCGGCGGCCCCGGCGCGCAGGACCGCGACCACCGCGGTGCGCACGCGCATCGGGAGGTCGCCGTGGCTGACGTCCACGCGGACGGTGATGTCGGAGTCGGCGAGCAGCGACTCGACCGTGCGGGACTCCTCGTCGACCGACGCCGCCCGGTAGCCGCTCGCGACCAGGCGGACGTCGGTGAGGGCGTGCCGGGCGACCGTGAGGATCCCGGCGACCTCGTCGGCGGCGCGGTCGGTGCCGCGGGCCAGGGCGGCGCGGGCGGCGACCGCCTTCGGGCCGACCGTGGACAGGCTCAGCCCGAGCAGGTCGTGCAGGTCGCTGGCGAACCGGATGCGCTCGCGCGCCACGGCCGCCTCCCCCAGCTCCGCGCGGGCCTCGTGCACGGCGTTGATGAGCCGCGCGAGCCGGGTCAGGCCGTAGAACTCCAGAGCGCCGACCAGCGTGCCGATCAGCACCTCGCCGACGTCGACGGCGGTGCCGCCGAGGAGGTACTGGACGCCGACCATCGCCCCGCACAGCAGCGCGAGGACGGGCCAGCCGACGCGCGGCGGGAACACCAGCACGGCGTTCGCGGCGAGCAGCACGGGCATGCCGGTCCAGGCGAGCCCGAACTGGGTGAGCGGGACGGCCACGAGGATCGCCTGCGCCAGCAGCACCGCGTACGTCATCGGCGCGCGGACCTGCGTCTCGGGCCTGCCGAAGTACACCTGGAGCGCGAAGATGGCCGCCAGGTAGGCGCCCGCCTGCACGCACTCCCAGAACGGCGTGCCCGCGTAGATCACCCAGATGAGCGCGATGACGCAGAACGCGCCGAACGCGGCCAGCATGATGCCCCTGGCGACGAGCGGCGCGAGCAGCGGCGCGCGGCCCACGTCGTCCTGGGCGTCCTCGGCCCACCCGCGCGCTCCGGTCACCCCAGCCATCATGGCGGACGCTAGGCCGGGACGCGTGCGCTCAGCCGGAATGTGCCGTCGGCGGAGAGCCCAGCGGTCAGCTCCCCGCCGAGCCGGGCGACCCGGGCCGACAGGTTGCGCAGGCCGCTTCCCCCGGCGGTCAGCCCCGGTACCCCGGCGACGCCGCTGTTCACGATCTCCAGCATGACCACCCGGTCGACCTGGCGGACGGTGATCTCGCAGCGGGCGCCCTTGGCGCTGTGCCGGAGCACGTTGGTCACGCCCTCGCGCAGCACCGTGGCGAGCACGGTGCGGACCTCGGGGCTCAGCTCGCCGTAGTGCATGTTCAGCCGGACGTCGACGTCCGCGGCGACCAGCACCGACTCCGCGGACCGGGACTCCTCGTTCAGCGACAGCTCGCGGTAGCCGTTGGCGACCAGGCGGACGTCGGCGAGCGCGAGCCGGGAGATGTCGACGATCTCGGCGAGCTCCTGGCGGGCCCGGTCCTGGTCGACGGCGAGCAGCCGCTGCGCCAACTCGGTCTTGAGGGTGATCGCGGACAGGCTCAGGCCCAGCAGGTCGTGCAGGTCGCGGGCGAACCGGATGCGCTCGTCGGCGACGGCGATGCGGGCCAGCTCGTAGCGCGCGGCGCGCAACTGGTGCACGGCACGGCCCATCCAGGTCAGGCCGTACACGACCAGGCCGGTGATGAGCGTGCTGCCCGCGACGTTGACCACCAGCAGCGGGTGGACCAGGTTCGCCGCCTTGACCACCGGCACGCTGACGAGGACGGCGACGAACACCAGCGACCCGGCCGCCGGGCGCAGCAGCAACAGCGCCGAGCCCGCGAGGAACCCGGGCACGCTGTACCAGGCCGACCCGAGCAGCGCGAGCGGCGCGTAGACCAGCACGGCCAGGAGCGCGAGGACGAGGTACCGCATCCACGGTTCGAGTTGGACGTCCGGCTTGCTGACGTAGAAGAGCTGGACCAGCAGCGATCCGACCGCGAACCCCGCGATGGTGAGCAGCGTGGTGGTGCCCGCGCCCGCCATCCAGGCGCTGTAGAGGATCGAGCACACGAAGCCGATGAACACCGTGCGGGTGAGCCAGTTCGTGAGCCCGCTCGACTCGAGCGCGCTCTGCTGGTCGGAGTGCGCGCGCACCGGGTCGGCCTCGGCGCCGGAGTCCATCGGGACGGTCAGCCGGAGCCGGTTCCCGCCCCGCGCCGGGGTTTCCCGGCACAGCGACCCGCCGAGCGCGGTGACCCGGTCGAGCAGCGACGCCGCGGTGTCCGGCGCGGTGCTGGGCAGCGCGGACGGGTCGTCCTCGGCGACGCCGTCGTCGACGATGTCGAGCACGACGGCATCGTCCACTTGGCGCATCGTGATCGCGCAAGTGGTGACGTCCTCGCGCTGCAGCACTTCCGCGGCGCTGGCCCGCAGCACGGCGACCGCGACGGTGCGCACGTGCACGGGGAGGTCGCCGTGGCTGACGTTGATGCGGACGTCGATGTCGGAGTCGGCCAGGATCGACTCCACCGTGCGGGATTCCTCGTTGATCGAGGTTTCCCGGTACCCGCCCGCGACGAGCCGGACGTCGGCGAGCGCGTGCCGGGCGACGTTGAGGATCTCGCCGAGCTCGGCGCGCGCCCGCTCGGGGTCGGCGGCCATGGCGTCCTGCGCGGCGAGCGCTTTCGGACCGACCGTGGACAGGCTCAGGCCCAGCAGGTCGTGGAGGTCGCGGGCGAACCGCAGCCGTTCCTGGGCGACGGCGGCCTCGCCGAGTTCGGCGCGCGCCGCGTGCACGAGCGTGATGAGCCGGGCGAGCCGGTTGAGGCCGTAGAACTCCAGCACGCCGATCACGGTGGCCACGAGGACCGAGCCGAGTTCGGTCGCGGTCGCGCCGACCAGCCACTGCGCGACGAGCATCAGCCCGACGAACGACCCGAGCACCCACCAGCCGATCCGCCACGGCAGGACCAGCGCGAGGTTCGCGGCGAGCAGGATCGGCATGCCGCCCCAGGACGTCCCGAACTGGGTGAGCGGCACGATGATCAGGAACGCCTGCGCCAGCAGCACCGCGTAGGTGACCGGCGCGCGGACCAGCGTCTGCGGTCTGCTGAAGTGCACTTGCAGGCCGAAGATCGCCAGCAGGTACGCCGCCGCCTGCACGCACTCCCAGAACGGGGTGCCCGTGTAGACGATGTAGATGAAGGCGATGACGCAGAAGGCCCCGAAGGCGACCAGCAGGATGCCGCTGGCCACGACGGGGGCCAGCAGCGGGGCGCGCCATAACTCGCCGGGCTGGCCGGGCTCCTCCGGGCCGTCCCCGGACGATCCACGACGTTCGGTCACCGTGCCCTCCCTCCCGTGATGACCGCAGAAAGTCGAGATCCCCTCACCGTCTGTGGTCGATCGGGATTATAGGAGGGTTACCGGGTCGGATGGCGAGGGTTGCCGGTTCCCGAAGACGAACTCCCCCACGCCGACTTCCGATGGCCATTCCAACCCCAGTGCGGTATCGATGGCGTCGCCCGGGTCGATCGCGGGGACGCAGGCGGCCAGACCCATCGCCGTGGCCGAGATGCACAGCATCTGCTGCAGCGCGCCCACGTGGGTCAACGTCAGCGAGTAGGCGATTCCCCCGTACATCCAGGAAGACCTGGCGACGCGCGCGGTTATCGTGATCATAGCAGGGGCCACTGCGCTCCCCCGGTGCCGATCATCGCGTTCTCCAGCACCTCGACCATCACGGCTTCGGAGTCGCGCACCAGCGTGAGGGCGTGGTCCTGCGGGTCGTAGTGGAAGATCCCGCGCGGCAGGCCGCTGGCCTCGTTGACGCACAGGTACAACTCCAGTTCGTAGAGCCCGTTGATGCTGAGGTACGGGCGGTCCGACACCTCGTAGACGTGGTCGCCGCCCGCGGACGCGGGCGAGACCGAGCGCACGCGCGCGGCGCGGAACAGCAGCTCGCCGATCTGCGCCGCGGTCACCGGGCCGCGCATCTCCTGGCACAGCCGGGTGTTCTCGACGACCTCCAGCAGCGGCGGGTCGTTCGCGGCCAGGTCCGCCGACGACGGCCGGTGCAGCGGGAACCGCCGCCCGGTGCGCCGGGGCTTGACCACCGACGGCGGCGGCGAGGTCTCCGCGTGCGGGAAGGTGACGCCGGTCAGCCCGCCGTGGCGGCCCATCCTGGTCCGCGCGTGGAAGAGCAGGTCGTGGTGCGACCACCGGATCAGCGCGGGGTCGGCGTCCTCGTCGAAGCGCGGCACGCGCCCGGGGTCGCGCTCGCGCCACCGGCCGAGCAGCACGATCCCGGTGGCCACGAGGTACCCGACGATGTCGGCGACGACGGCTTCCTCGATGTCGAGCACGCGCGCCAGCTCGACCACCGACGTCGCCGCGCACATCGCGACCACGACGCGGGAGACCATGCGCCGGTGCAGCACGACCTGGAACCGGGCCAGCGGCGACTCGACGAGCAGCTCGCCGTCGCTGGTGCGCAGCGCCGCGAAGCGGGACAGCCGCACCGGCAGCGTCGGGTCGACCGGCCGGAACCGGAAGACCGCGTCGCGCGCGACCGGGACCACCGACAGCATCGGGGCGCCGCCGCTGGTCGTGCCGAGCGAGTGGACCACGGACCCGCCGAGCTTGTCGAGGACCTCGTTGATCCGCTCCCACTCCCGGGCGCTGTCGCCGTTCTCGAGCACGTTGTCCAGCGAGATGGGGCCCAGGCTCATCCGGCGCAGGGACTCCCGGGCCCTCCCGTCCGCGTCATCGATCTTGGTCTCGCCCCAGCGGGTGATGACGACGACGTGGTCGTCGCCGGGGTCGCCCTCGACCAGGGCGTCCTCCGACAACGACCACAACCGGATCCGCTTCGCGGGCCGGTCGGACTCGATGGACACTGCTCGCTCCGATCACTCTGCTCCGCAACCCCGTGCGGCCGTCACAAGAACAAGGGCATGCTGTTCAGCTCCGCGTACGCGACGGGCTCGACCCGCTGCCCGAGGGCCACCGGGACGTCGTAGAGCCTGCCGGGGGCGAAGCGGGTCCAGAACGGGCGCAGCCCGGGGACCACCACCTTCACCACTGGCAGGCCGATGTCCGGCCTGGTCTGGTCCAGCACCAGCACCTCGAGGCCCAGGCCCTCCAGCCTGCGGCGGACGAGGGTGATGTCGTCGAGCAGGTCGGTGCACCGGTGGCGGGGGTAGTCGCGCGCCGTCAGCTCCGGCCGGGAGAGGTCGCCGCGCAGGTAGGGCTGGTTGGCCAGGGTCGCCGTGCGCCACCAGTGCACGGCGTCGGGGTCGTCGACCTCGTACTCGCCGTCGCCCGCCGCGGTCGCCAGCGCGGGCATCATCTGGTTCAGCTCGGTGAGCGCGCGGCGCAGCGCGATGCCGGGGTCGAGGTGCGCGCCGAAGCCCATGACGATGTCCTCGGTGGGCGTCCCGGTGCGCCGCGACAGCGCGACCATCGTGGGGATGCCGACGTCGGAGGTCACGTCGAGCACCCACACCTGGCGGCCGATCTCGGCGTGCACCTCCCGCATCCGGTCGATCCACGGGTCGGGGAAGGCGTTGAGGTCGACGCCGGGGACGCGGGTGCGGTTGTACCACCAGAGCGCGACGGCGTCGCGCTCGACGAGTTCGAGCATGCCCTGGAGCACCGCGTCCTCCAGGCTGGCGCCCGCGGCGTTGCCGTTGGAGTCGGCGGCGACCATGCCGTGGCCGGGCGCGCCGTAGTAGAGCATCCCGGTGGGCAGCAGGCGGTGGCGCTGCTCGGTGAGCGACCAGATGGGGCTCCAGTCCAGGTCCGCGGTCGGGTCGAACGGCTCGCAGACCCACTGGAACGCCGCGTGCGACCGGTTCCACGCCTCGCGCTCGCGGTACTGGCGCTCGTCGTAGAGCATCACGTCGTTGGGGTGGATGGCGCGGTCGCCGAGGTCGCGCAGGCTGCCGCGGACCCGGGCCTCGTCGCCGTGGAAGGTGCCGGAGTAGCGCTCGATCGCCTCGCAGAGCGCGCCGACCTCGGCGTCGGCCGGGGTGGTGCCCTTGCCGCCGTTGGACACGCGCATCGAGCGGCGCAGCACGCCGAGGTCGCGGGCGGCGGCGATGTTCGCGCCGGAGCGGTAGGAGTTGAAGAACGCCGGGCCGCGCGGGTCGCGCACGATCTCCTTGACCACGCCGGTCACCGGGCTCACCAGGTGGCGGTACTTGGCCATGGTCTGCTCGGCGGTGAGCGCGCGGTAGCCACCGGCGTGGGTGATGCGGGCGCGGGCGGCCAGGCGCACGGGCTCGTGGCGCGGGCGCGCACGATGTCGGGGTCGCCGCAGGTGGCGCACTGCGGGCGGACCGGCAGGGCGTGGTGGCGGCTGGTCATGTCGAGGGTGTCGAGGGTCCAGACCGCGCGCTGGTTGTCGTGCCGGAAGCCCGCGAGGTACTTGGCGGTCTCCATGGCGACGAGCTGGCTGGCGCAGCCGGTGCTGGGGGCGATGGCGACCCGGGGGCTGGCGGCGGGGCCGGAGCGGCCCAGGGCGGCCTGGGCGTGCTTCTCGGCGGCGCGGTTGCCCCACAGGCGGGTGGACAGGCAGTGCCAGCACCCCGGGCGGGACGGGTCGAAGACCGGCCCGATCCACACCTTGGTGCCGGTGGTCTTGGCGGGCAGCCACGGCCTGCCCGCGGCCCGTTGCTCGGCGTCGATGGCGCCGAGCGCGGGGTCGAGGTAGTCGGCGCACAGCACGACGGTGAAGTCGGCGTCGCCGACCCCGCCGTCGGTGTGCACGGCGAGGCCCGCGGCCCGCAGGGCGGCGTCGGCCGCGGCGCCGCAGACCTCGCCGAGGGTGATGAGCCGGACGGTGGAGCGCGCGGTCTGGACCTCCGCGTCTCCACCGTCCAACCCGGCTGCTTCCCAGTACGCCGCCGCGCTGGCGTCCCCGCACCCCGACCCGGAGCGCAGCGAGATCAGGCCCGCCGCGGAGAGCGTGGCCAGCACGCCCGCCGCCTGCTCGCGGGACACGCCGACCGGCACCGAGTCGAGCACGGTGGCCACGTCGCGGGTGCCGTCGAGCAGCGAGACGACGGATTCGGCCAGCGCGCCCTGCAGGACGGTCGTGCCCTGCTCGGAGAACAGGTACGCGCCTTCGGTCTCGGCGACCTCGGCCCTGATGTGCTGCTTGATCCCGATCCGAGGGCGGTCCCCAGCGCTCGCGGCGGACATCACGCAGCCCGGAGGCTCGGGTCGTCGCTCTTGTACGTGCCGGTGCAGGTGCAGACCATTGCCTGCCCGATCAGCGCCGATCCGTCCCAGTGGTCGAAACGGTCGATCGCGATTTCCGCCGAATGGCGGTGTAAAGCGACGTCGTCGAGACCCAAGAACGCTAACTGCTCCTGCACGCGGTCCATCACGGCTGTCGACATGGAGAACACTCCCGATGGGTGGCGGAATCTGTGGGTGCCTCGATTTTCGAGGCGGGCGGGGAACTGCAGCCAGTGCAGGGCGCACCGGGGGTGTGTGACTTTTTCATACCCCCTGACCTCGGTTTTCCTTGCGGAGCCGTGCGAGGCGCACTGTCGCGGGAGGGGTATTGCTGGGACCGTCGGTTTGGTCGAACTGTCGTGGCGTCGACCAGGGGAGACACGGCGGAGGTGCGGCCCGGGCGGGGGTTCGCGGCAGAGTCGGCTTGCGTTACGGGTGACCAGCGGTCCGTGAATAGGAATCGATGGTCGGCCGGTCTTTCCGAATCGGGTTCGCCGAGAGGCGTTCCCCACCTAACGCGGTCCTGCGGGGCCGAGTTGCGACAGATACGGACGGGGGAGCCGAGATGACACCGCAAGCACAAAAGGTCGACCTCGCCGGGGAATTATCCCAAGCGCTGGTGTCGGCCGAATTCGGACCCTTCTACGGGACGCCCTGCGCGGTCATGTCCCCGCTGTACGGGGCCCTGGAGGCGGGGCCAGGGGTGTTCACGGTGGCCCGCGAGGACAACGCGATCGGCATCGCCGTGGGGGCCGCGCTGACCGGGCACTGCCCGGTGGTGCTCATGCAGAACCACGGACTGGGGCCGTCGCTGGGCGCGATCGCCGCGCTCGTCATGCCGTACCGGGTGCCGCTGCTGCTGGCCGTGCACGTGCGGGGCGAGGCGGGCGGCCACCCCGCGGAGGCGGCGCTGCTGTCCCGGATCACCCGGCCGCTGCTGGACGGCCTCGGGCTCGCGGTGGTCGAGTTCGACCCGGCCCGGCCCGCGGACGAGCAGGTGGAGCGCGCGCGGGACGCCGTGCGCGACCAGCGGACGCCGACCGCGCTGCTGATCCCGCCGACCGCGCTGGAGACCGGGGAGCGGGAGGGATGAACCGCACCGCAGCCATCCGGGCGATCATCACCGCGACCACGGTGGAGCCGGTGGTCTACACCACCGAGGCGACCTGCCGGGCGGCCAGGTCGATCGCCGACCGCCGCAACCACCTCTACCTGACCGTGGGCCAGGGCATGGCGTCGTCGCTGGGGATCGGCGTGGCCATGCAGATCGGCAGGCCGACGGTGGTCGTCGACGCCTACGGCAGCCTCGCGCGCAACCCGATGGGCCTGATCACCGCGGGATCGGTGGCGGGCCTGCGGCTGGTGCACGTCGTGCTCGACGACGGGCTGTTCGGCGCGGGCCAGAGCGCCGCGTCGCCGTCCGGCCGCGCCGACATCTGCGCGCTGGCCAGGGCGTCGGGCTACGCGTCGGTGTCGAGCACCGCCCGCGCGGACCGGTTCCTCGCGCTGCTGCGCAACCAGCTCGCCACGGCCACCCGGCCGGTGCTGATCCGGTGCCTGCTCTCCGAGCCGGACGAGCCCGCGGTCCCGTCCGCCGGACTGCGGACGGTCGACCTCCCCGAGAACGCGCGCCGTTTCCAGGACACGATCGGCGCCCTGTCCCCCGTTCCGCGCACCGCCTGACCGGCGGGGCACGTGAACTATTCACACCACCGGGCGGCACGGATTCATCCCGACCGATGACGCACACACTAGGCCGGCCACGCCGAGGCGCTCGACAATTCAGTGTGGAGTGCCGGGCCGACCGCACAGCTCCACCGGTTCCCGCGAGTGGAGCGCGACCACGGACAACCGGGTGAAAGGAAGCCACAATGGACGAGACGGTCGTGCGAGCGGTCGAACGCGCCATCACGACTATGCGGGGAAGCCTGTCGGACAAGGTCACCATCGACGACCTCGCCAGGTCGGCCATGTTCAGCAAGTTCCACTTCTCGCGGGTGTTCCGCAAAATCACCGGCGTCTCCCCGGCCGATTCCTGTCGGCGATGCGCCTCGAAGAGGCGAAGCGCTTACTGCTGACCACGAGCCTCACGGTCGCGGACATCAGCCACCAGGTCGGCTACAACAGCGTCGGCACGTTCAGCTCGCGTTTCCGCAGCAGCGTCGGCGTTTCCCCGATCGCGTACCGGCAGACCCGCGGCGCGACCACGGAGATGCCCGCGATCGGCCGGGCGAGCGCGGTCCCGCGCCCGATGGTGAAGGGCAACATCGCCGGTCCCGACGCGACCCCGGTCGGCATGGTCTTCATCGGCCTGTTCCCGACGCCGATGCTGCAGGGCTCGCCGGTCCGCTGCGCGGTCCTGGACCGCCCCGGCCCGTACACGCTCCACGACGTCCCGCCGGGCACGTGGCACGTGCTGGCCCACGCGGTCCCGCCGGGCGCCGAGGAGTCGCTGTCCAACCGCCCGTACCTGGGCACGCACGGCCCGATCACGATCCGCCCGGGCATCACCGCGCGCCTGGCGGACCTGAAGCTGCGCCGCATGCACGTCTTCGACCCGCCGGTCCTCACGGCGCTCCTCGACGTCCGCTCCGCCGCCCTGGCCCGGCTGCGCACCGCGCAGCAGCTCCCCGAGGCCGTCTGATCCGAGCACGTGCGAAGCGCGGTCCCCGCCCGGGTGGCCGCGCTTTCGGCTGTCCGGGTTCTCGTTGGCGCGCAAAGGAAAGACCCGGTGGCCGGAGCCACCGGGTCTTCGTGCGAGCGGGGTCAGCGGTCGAGCGAGAAGGAGCGGGCGAAGTCGTCGAGCAGGGCGTCGTCACCGGAGTACGCGAAGCCCTCGGTCGCCCGCAGCGAGTCCCCGGTGGACTTGCCGGTCAGCAGGTCCTTGGTCGCCGCCCCGGGCGAGACGCGCAGCGCCGCGCCCGCGTCGGGGCCCTCGACGACGGTCATCACGCCGTCGCCGATCGCGCCGTGCACGACCATGGTGTCGACGGTCATCTCGAAGGTCATGGCGACCTCGGAGACCGCGGAGCCGCGGAAGCAGGACCGCATCGCCATGATCAGGCCGTTGATCGTGACGATCTCCTCCGGCCGCGGCGTGTCGAGCGTGCGGGCGCCCCAGCGGCCGAAGTCCCGCATGACGTGGTCGAGCTCCTGGCCGTACTCGGTCAGCTCGTACCGGACGACGCCCTCCTCGGTCGCCGAGGGGACGGCCTGCAGCACGCCGAAGTGCTCCATCTCCTTGAGGCGGGCGCTGAGGATGTCCGGCGAGAGCAGCGGCAGGCCCTCGCTCAGCTCGCTGAACCGCTTCGGCCCGACCAGCAGGTCGCGGATGATCAGCATGCCCCAGCGCTCGCCGACCATCTCCGCGGCGTGCGACAGGCCGCAGAACTGGCCGTAGGTGCGGCGGTTGATGGACTGCAGCTCGCTGATGATCCCCTCGATCGCGGCGGGGTCCATCATCCCGACGTCGGGCTGGGCGTCCAGCAGGTCGGTGTCGGCGGCCGCCTTGTTGGCCGCGGTGAGCTGGAACTTGTCCCCCGTGATCGTGACGCCCTCTCGGTCCACGACCAACTTCCATTTGCTTTCAGTCATGCCCGCGTCCAATCCTCTCGTCCCACATTTCCTGCGAACCGGCGACGACCTGCGTCGACACGGGGCCTCGCTCAGCCATACTGCTGGTCAGCGGGCGGACGACGCATCTTTGTACTTGCTTCGGCGCATTTCAGCGCACCAGTTCCCAATAGAATCCCAGAGCGGTGCACGGATCGCGAGTGCCCCTCAAATATGTGGTCCGGTATTTGCGCACACCGCGTTTGTGACGGATTCCCGTCGGGAGTGTGAACAGGTCACGGATCGGACACAATGTGGCGTTGCGCACAGGGGGTCGGCGTCCGGCGCAACTCCGAGCATGCCGCGCACAAAACGGGACGGGCGTTCTTGCGCACGCGGACGAAACCCGGGGATCTTGTCGGAAAACTACGACATCTGCGCGATTGACGCGCGTGGACGTCTCTTGCACAGGACGTCCCGGTACCGGAAACCTGTCGCGCTGCAGGCCCCTTTTCCCCCGAATGGAGACGCACGTGCGCTCTACCCGTCTGTTCATCCTCGCCAGCGGCGTGACCGCCGCGGCCCTGGCCGTGGGGTCGCCCGCGCTGGCGACCGGCCCGACCGGCTCGGCGTTCGCGATCTCGGTTCAGGCCACCCTGCTCAACTCGCTGCAGGCGGGCGTCGGTCCGCTCCCGGCCGCCGCCTACCCGGCGGGCGCGGACAAGTCCGTCGTGTCCCTCGCCGTGCTGAAGGACACCCTGGCCAAGGCCCGCGTGCTCAACGCGTCGTCCTCGCTCGCGGGCGGCACGCTGACCAGCAAGGCCAGCATCGCCGAGGTCTCCGCGCTCGGCCTGATCGAGGCCAAGCTGGTCACCGCCGAGTGCACCAGCGTCAACGGCGTCGCGACCGGCTCGGCCAAGCTGGTCGACGTCAAGGTCGGCGGCACCAAGATCGAGGTCGGCGCCCCGTCGACCTCCATCAAGGTCAGCGACATCGTGCAGGTGCACGTCAACGAGCAGGTGTACGCCAACGGCAAGCTGACCGTGAACGCGGTGCGGGTCAGCGTCGGCGGCAAGGTCGGCGGCGTCGCCCGCGCCGACGTGATCCTCAGCCAGGCCGTCTGCTCCGGCGGCAAGCCCGACGACGGCGACGGCGGCGACAACGGCGGCACCCCGACCACCACCCCGGCCCCGACCACGGCCCCCGGCGACGGCGGCACCACCACCACCCCGGCGCCCACGACGGCGCCCGGCGACGGTGGCGACAACGGCGGCACCCCGACCGCGCCCGGCGGCGGCGACACCCCCGGCATCACCCCGGTCGCGGGCGAGGAAGACCTGGCGGACACCGGCGTGAGCGCGGTCGTCCCGCTGTCGATCGGCGGCCTCGCCCTGCTCGCGGGCGGCGGCGCGGCGCTGTACTACGTCCGCAGGCGTTCGCAGGCCTGACGCATCACCCGTCCGCGAGGTCGAGCCACCGCTCGGCCAGCGCGAGGCGGCGGGCGGTCGTCGCTCTCCACCCGGGCTCCTGCACCCGGTGCGGCCCGGTGGCCAGGGAGAGCACGACCGCCGCCGTGCGCCGGGCCAGGTCCGGCCCGGCCATGGTCGCGGTGAACCGGCCGAGCAGGGCCGCCCCGAAGCGCTCCAGCGCCGGACCGCGGCCCGGGTGGATCTCGGCCAGCACGCTCAGGTGCGCCAGCAGGCAGGCGGCGTCGTCGAGGCGCTCGCCCCGGCCCGCGGTGTCGATGTCGAGCAGCCCGGTCACGACGCCCCCGTCGACCAGGAGCTGGCTCTCGTAGAAGTCGCCGTGCACCGCCGCGTCGGGGGCCTGCGGGCCGTTGTGGTGCACGGCGCCCGCGACCAGCCGCGCCCGCGCCCCGAGGTCGGCGTCGGCGGAGGCGATCACGTCGGCGTAGTGCCGCGCCTTCTGCCCCCACGTCCGCCTGCGCGCCCCCGTGGCCAGTTCGTCGGGGAGGCTGTGCAGCGTCGCGACGACGCTCTCGACCAGGGGCTCGGGGTGCGCCAGCGGGTCGTCCGACCCGGGCCGCACGATGTGCCGCCGCAGCGTCCGCCCCGGGAGCCCGCCCAGCACCACCAGCCCGTCGGCCGACCACCCCAGCGGCGGTGGCACCGGGCACCCGGCCGCCAACGCGACCCGGTGCCGCCGGTGCAGCCCCCGCGCCCGGTCCGGCCGCACCGCCTTCACGTACAGCTCGCCGCACGAGGTCTCCACCCGCACGACGGCCCGCCGCCGCGGCCGGTACGCCACCACGTGCGTGACGACGTCGTCGACCAGCAACCCGACCCCGGCGCACACCCGCCGCATCCGCGCCGGGTCCGCCGCCACCGCCAACCCCGGCAGGTCCGGGTCGTTCGGGAACCGCCACAGCCCCACCCCACCGACCCGGACGACCCCGTGCGGCAACGGCACCGGCAGCTCCCGCGACGACGCCCCCAGCACCTCGTCCGACGTCGACCCGTCCGCCCTGCGCAACCGCGCCGCGTACCCGACGGTCGTCCCCCGCCCCGGCTGGTGGTCGACCTGCGTCGCGGTCCACCCCATCAGCTCGAGCCCGGACCCGCGCAGCGCAGCGCTGATCAACTCACCCGCGGTCGGTCCGGTGAGCAGCGCCAGGTCGGTGGTCACGCCCCCAGCATGCCGGGTCGGGCCGGAACCGTGTTGTCGATCAGGGTGAGCCCGCTCCCGGTCCACCCGGCGGGTCGGACCCGCCGGGTGGACCCGGTGGCCTACGCGGGCGCCACGGCGTCGAGGGGTGGCACCCAGGGCCTGCCCACCGTGGGTCCGACGCAGACGCTGTTGCCGCGGTAGCAGGTGAAGTACTCGAGGCCGTCGTAGGGGTTGTCGCTGGTCATCCAGACGTCGACCGAGTTGGCCCCGCCCTCGACGTCCGCGGTGAGCGGCAGGGACGCGGGCCCGGACGTGTTGTACCAGGTGCTGGAACTCTGCCAGTCCAGCCAGGTCCCGCCCGCCCACGCCTGCGCGTAGACCCGCCGGTACCCGACGGCCTTGAACGCCCCGTCGACGCCGACCGCCCGGTTGTACCAGGTGACCTTGCCGATGTAGTAGCTCGCCCCGACCTCGATCCGGAAGCTGCTCGTGGGGTAGGCGGTCGTGGTCGCGGCGGCGGGCGCCGCCGCGAGGGCCAGCCCCGCGACCGACGTCACCGCGGCCACGGCCGCCCCGATCTTCCTTCTGCTCTTCGCCTTCATCGTCTCCCTCACTGCGACGACCACTCCCCGGTTTCTCCGAGTACGGGTGTTCAAGCCGTTGTCCGGCCACCACCGACCCAACCGCGCGGGGACCTCGCGCCGGAATTGATTCGAACCCGTTCGAACCCACCGCGGCGCTGCTACCGTCGGCGCGGTGCTCACGCTGCGTGTGGACGCCGCCACGGTCGCCAGGACGCGGTTGTCGCCCTCCCCGGCGGCGGAGTGCGTGGCGTGGTTGAGGCTCACCGCCGCGTCGGGACGGCACCCGGTGTTCGGCGATCCCGGACCGCGCGCCCGCGCGTCACTCGCCCACCCCGACGTCGCCCTGCTCGCGGACCTGCTGCCGCGCGGCGGCGACACCTACGCGCCCGACCTGCTCACCCCGCAGCCGGGTCCGGACGCGCGGGTGCTGGTCGACGAGCAGATCGCGCGGATCGAGGCCACGGCGCAGGACGACCTGGAGACCCAGGTCCTCACCCACACTCGGACCCACTGGAGCAGGCCGCTGCGGGCCGCGACCCGCCGGACCGCGGAATCGGGGCGGATGCAGCGCCGCCTCGCGAACGGCCTCGCCCGGTTCTGGCGGGACGCCCTCGCCGACGGCTGGCCCGAGCTGCGCTCGATCACCGATCAGGACATCGCCCAGCGCGCCACAGCGATCGCGTCCGCGGGCGTCGGCCGGGCGCTCGGCGCGCTCCACCCCGGCGTCGGCTGGGCCGGGGACGCGGTCACCCTCGCCGCGTCGTGGGACGGCGAGATCGACCTCACCGGCCGGGACCCGGTCCTCGCCCCCAGCGTGCTCGGCAGGCCCGACGTCGTCATCCAGGTCGACACCCCCGGTCAGTTCGTCCTGTACTACCCCGCGCAGCGGATCGGGGCCGATCGGGACCGCGCGGTCGGCGGCATCGCGGGCGTCGTCGGCACTGTCCGGGCGGTCCTGTTGGCCGACCTCGGAACGGCCCGGTCCACGGCGGAACTGGCCACCAGGACCGGGTACGCCCCGAGCACCGTCTCCTACCACCTCGGTGCCCTGCACCGAGCGCGCCTGGTCACCAGGACCAGGGCCGGGCGCCACGTGATGTACCGGCGGACCGCACGCGCGGCAGGTCTGCTGGCCGGGGCCCGCGGCTGAGCCCGGCCGCCGATCTTGGTTTCGCAACCCCGTGCAAGGGGTTGCAGCAAATGGGTCTTGCGGGGCGCTCGGTGACGTGATTGTGTGCACCAGCCTGCCAGATTCTTGGCTGCAAGGACTTGCGACGACGAGGAGGTCGGCATGGGTCGGCGCCTGCTCTCCGGGCTAGCTGCGCTGGTGGTCGGGGTTGGGGTGGTGGTCGCCCCGGGGCTCGGCGCGCAGGCCCAGGCCCCTGCCGACCGGCTCGCGGTGGGACCGGTGACGGACATCGGGGCCGGGACGCGGCCCGGGGACGCGGGGCTGGCGCGGGACGCGCTGCGGGCGGACCTGTCCGGGGAGCGGTTCTACTTCGTCATGCCCGACCGGTTCGCCAACGGGGACCGCGGCAACGACCGGGGCGGGTCGGCGTCGCGGGACCGGCTGGTGCACGGGTTCGACCCGACCGACAAGGGCTTCTACCACGGCGGAGACCTCAAGGGGCTGCGGCAGAAGCTCGACTACCTCGACGGCATGGGCATCACCGCGATCTGGATGACGCCCATGTTCGCCAACCGGTGGGTGCAGGGCAGCGGCGCGGACGTCTCCGCTGGCTACCACGGCTACTGGACCACCGACTTCACCCGGTTCGACCCGCACTTCGGCACCACGCAGGACATGCGGGCGCTCATCGCCGACGCGCACCGGCTGGGCATCAAGGTTTTCTTCGACATCGTCGCCAACCACACCGCCGACGTGATCGACTACGCCGAGGGCAGGCGGGAGTACATCGGCACCGGCGCCCAGCCGTACCTCGACGCCGAGGGCAACCCCGTCGACATCAAGGCGCGCGCGGGTCAGCCCGGGTTCCCCGACCTCGACCCCGCGACCTCGTTCCCCTACACCCCCGTCTTCCGCGACGCCGCCGACCGGACCGCGAAAACACCCGCGTGGCTGAACGATCCCGCGCTCTACCACAACCGCGGTGACTCGACCTTCAGCGGCGAATCGACCGAGTACGGCGACTTCTCCGGACTCGACGACCTGATGACCGAGCACCCGCGCGTGGTCGAGGGCATGCAGGACATCTTCACCTCCTGGATCGACACCCTCGACATCGACGGCTACCGGGTCGACACGGTCAAGCACGTCAACATGGAGTTCTGGCAGGCGTTGGCCCCGCACGTGAAGGAGTACGCCGCGCGCAAGGGCAAGCGCGACTTCTTCGTCTTCGGCGAGGTCTTCAGCTCCGACACCGCGCTCACCTCCAGCTACACCACGACCGGCCGCATGCAGTCCACACTGGACTTCCCGTTCCAGTCGGGCGCGCTGTCGTTCCTGGCGGGCAAGGGCGCCGACCGGCTCGGCGAGGTCCTGCTGGAGGACGACCGCTACACCGACGCCGACTCGAACGCCTCCTCCCTGCCGACGTTCCTCGGCAACCACGACATGGGCCGCATCGCGTGGATGCTGCGCCAGGAGCGTCCCGGCATCACCGACGCCGAGCTGCTCGACCGGCTCCGCCTCGGCAACGCGCTGATGTACCTGTGGCGCGGCAACCCCGTCGTCTACTACGGCGACGAGCAGGGCATGGCGGGCGGCGGCGGCGACAAGCTGGCCCGGCAGACCATGTTCGCCAGCCGCACCCCGGAGTACGCGGGCGAGACGTTCGTCGGCGCGGGCCGCACCGGCGCGCAGGACAACTTCCGGCCGCAGCACCCGCTCTACCGCCAGCTCCGCGACCTCGCGGCGTTCGTCGACCGGGACTCCGTGTGGCGCACCGGCAACCAGGCGCTGCGCCTGGCGTCGGGGGACGTGATCGCGTTCAGCCGCACGGACAAGGCGCGCCTGCAGGAGTTCGTCGTCGTGGCCAACGCGGGCGCGGGCGCGGCGTCGGTGGACGTGCCGGTCGCCGCGCCGAACCTGGCCTACCGGACGGTGTTCCCGCAGCGCGGTGACGGGCCGGTGGCCTCCGCCGACGGGAAGGTGCGGGTGACCGTGCCGCCGATGTCGGTGCTGGTGCTGGAATCGGTGAACCGGGTGCCCGCGGGCGTGCTGAACCCGACGCTGGTCGCGCCCGCCGAGGGCACCGTGCTCGACGAGCGGGTCGAGCTGCGCGCGGACGGCGTCGCGGCGGGCTTCGCGCAGGCCACCTTCGCCGCCCGCGTCGACGGGCAGGCGGACTGGACCGTGCTGGGCACCGACGACGCCGCGCCGTACCGCGTGCACGCCGACGTCGCCGGGCTGCCGGGGGCGGCGGCGGGCAAGCGGGTCGAGTTCCGGGTCGTGGTGAAGGACGCGCACGGCGCGCTCGCCGCGGACGGGGTCGCGGTCGACCTGGTGCCCGCGCCGCCGTCGGGCGGCCCGGCCACGGGCAGCCCGGACTGGCTGGTCGTGCACTACCGCCGCCCCGCGAACGACTACGCGGGCTGGTCCCTGCACGTGTGGGGCGACGTCGAGCAGCCGACCGAGTGGACCGCGGGCCTGCCGTTCGCGGGCGAGACCGAGTACGGGCGCTTCGCGTGGGTGAAGCTCAAGCCGGGCGCGCGGTCGGTGGGCACCGTCGTGCACAAGGGCGACGAGAAGGACGGCGGCGACCGGATGATCGACCCGGCGGTGACGCCGCAGGTGTGGGTCGACCAGGGCGACGCCCCCGCCCACCCGACCGAGGTCGCCGCGACGGGCCGCGTGGTGGTGCACTACCAGCGCGCCGACGGCGACTACGCCGACGCCGTCGTGCGGGTGGCGGGCCAGGCCGACACCCCGCTGACCGGTCGGGACGCGTGGGGCGCGACGGCCGCGGTGCCCGCGGGCGGGCTGCCGCTGGACTTCTCCGTGGTCAAGGCGGGCACCGTCGTGGCGACGGGCCGGGCGACCGGCGGGTCGGCCTGGGTGCTCGGGAACAAGGTCCACGCGAGCAAGGCGGCGGCGGAGAACAAGGCCGTCATCCACTACCACCGCCCGGACGGCAACTACGCGGACTGGGTGCTCTACCACTGGACCGGGTCGCTGAACCCGAGCCCGGGGTGGACGCAGTCGCGGCCGAAGGACGGCGAGGACGGGTTCGGCATCTCGTGGTCGGTGGACCTGCTGCCGGGCGCGCCGGGGCTGAGCCACATCATCCACCGCGGCGACACGAAGGACCCGGGCGCCGACCAGTTCCTCGATGTGGGCAGCACCGGTCACGAGGTGTGGTTCGCCTCCGGCGCGGCCCGCCCCGACGGCGCGGCGTCGTGGGTGCTGCCGCCGTCGACCGCGCCCGCCGCGGACGCCGACCTGGGCCAGGCGAAGGCGATCTGGGTCAGCCGGGACCGGCTGGTGTGGGATGTGCCGGTGGCCGCGGCGGACGGCTACCACGTGCGCTACGACCCGGCGGGCGGCATCAAGCTGGAGGACGGCGCGGTCGTCGGCGGCAAGTACCTGCGGCTGACGCCCGCGGGGTGCTCGGCGGTGACCTGGCGGCGAAGTATCCGCACCTTGCGGGCAAGCCGGTGTTCTCCGTGCGCGACGTCGCCCGCATCGACGCGGCGATGGGCGCGCAGCAGGTCGCGGTGCACGTCGACTCCGGCGGCGCGCTGCGGCACGCGACGGGCACGCAGCTCGCGGGCGCGCTGGACGACCGGTACGGCGCGGCGGCCGGGCTGGACTTCCGGCCGACCGTGTCCGGCGGGACGGCGTCGGCCCGGCTGTGGGCGCCGACGGCGACGTCGGTGAAGCTGCGCCTGTTCGGCACGTCCGCCCCCGCGCGCGACGCCGCGCCCGCCGAGGTGGTGCCGCTGACCCGCGACGCCGCCACCGGGTCGTGGTCCGGGTCGGGGCCGTGGCGCGACCGGTACTACCAGTACGAGGTGACCGGCTGGTCGCCCGCGGAGCGCAAGGTGCGGACGGTCGTCGTGACCGACCCGTACTCGGTGGCGCTGTCGGTGGACTCGACGCACTCCCAGTTCGCCGACCTGGCCGCCGCCGCGCCCGAGGGCTGGTCGGCGGAGGTCGCGCGCGGCCTCGGCGACGACCCGACCGAGCACGGCATCACCGAGCTGCACGTGCGCGACTTCTCCATCGGCGACACGTCGGTGCCCGAGGGCGACCGGGGCACGTACAAGGCGTTCACGCACCGCGGCTCGGCGGGGATGACGCACCTGCGCACCCTGGCCGAGGCGGGCCTGGACACCGTGCACCTGCTGCCGACGTTCGACATCGCCAGCATCCCGGAACGCCGCGCCGACCAGCGCCTGCCCTCCTGCGACCTCGCCGCGATGGCCCCGGACTCCCCGGACCAGCAGGCGTGCGTCGACCCGGTCCGCGACGCGGACGCGTTCAACTGGGGCTACGACCCGCTGCACTTCGACGTGCCCGAGGGCTCCTACGCCACCGACGCCGCCCAGTCCGGCCCGGCGCGCGTGCGCGAGTACCGGGAGATGGTGCAGTCGTTGCACGCCAACGGGAACAAGGTCGTCGTGGACGTGGTGTACAACCACACGACGTCCTCGGGCGACGCGGCGTCGTCGGTCCTGGACAAGGTCGTCCCCGGCTACTACCAGCGCCTCGACGCCAACGGCGCCGTCGCGAACTCGACATGCTGCGCCAACACCGCGCCGGAGAACGCGATGATGGGCAAGCTGGTGGTCGACTCGGTCGTCCACTGGGCGCGGACGTACAAGGTGGACGGTTTCCGCTTCGACCTGATGGGCCACCACCCCAAGGCGAACATGCTGGCCGTCCGAGCCGCCCTGGACCGCCTGACCGTGGCGTCGGACGGCGTGGACGGCCGCAAGATCCGCATCTACGGCGAGGGCTGGAACTTCGGCGAGGTCGCCAACGACGCCCGTTTCGTCCAGGCCACCCAGCCGAACATGGCGGGCACCGGCATCGCCACCTTCAGCGACCGCCAACGCGACGCCGTCCGCGGCGGCGGCCCCTTCGACGCCGACCCCCGCGTCCAGGGCCTGGCGTCGGGCCTGGCAGGCGCCCCCAACGGCGCCCCCGCCAACGGCTCGCCCGCTGACCAGCAGAGCCGCCTGGTCAACTACACCGACCTGGTCAAGCTCGGCATGGCGGGCAACATGGCCGACTACCGCTTCCTGGGCACCGCGGGCGCGGAGACCACCGGCCGCGACGTGAACTACAACGGCTCGCCCGCGGGCTACTCAGCCGCCCCCGGCGAGATCATCAACTACTCCGACGCCCACGACAACGAGACCCTGTTCGACGCCCTGACCATGAAGCTCCCCGTCAGCACGTCGATGCCCGACCGCCTCCGCATGCAGAAGATCGCCCACGCCCCCGTGGTCCTCGGCCAGGCCCAACCCTTCCTGCACGCCGGCAGCGAGTTCCTCCGCTCCAAGTCCCTGGACCGCAACAGCTACAACTCCGGCGACTGGTTCAACCGCTACGACCCGACGTTGACCGACAACGGCTTCGGCAGGGGTCTGCCACCGACGGGCGACAACCGCGACAAGTGGCAGTACCACGCCCCGCTCCTGGCGGATCCCGCTCTGCGCCCCGCGCCCGAGCACCTGCGCGGTTCGGTCGCGGACACGCTGGAGCTGTTCGCCCTGCGCCGCTCGTCGCCCCTGTTCACCCTCGGCGACCCAGACCTAATCCAGGCGAAGCTGTCGTTCCCCGCCGCCGCCCCCGGCCTGGTCGTCGCCCACCTGGACGACACCGCGGGCCCCGACACCGACCCGGCCCGCGACGGCCTCCTGGTGGTCATCAACCCCTACCCCACCACCCGCGAGGTCACCGCCCCCACCACCGGCTGGACCCCCCACCCCCTCTCAGAGGACGCCGCCACGACCACGATCACCGGCACCACCATCACCGTCCCCGCCCGCTCGGTAGTGGTCCTGACCCGCTGACCGAGGCCTGAGCACCCCAAATGACGTGACCATGTGAAATCCCGCCCCAGATGATGCCATCATCCGGAGCGGGATTTCACATGACGCCATCATCCCAACCGTGGCCCCGCCTACGAGCGCACAAGCCGCGCGATAGCCGCCGACGCCTCCTTGACCTTGACATCCGCCTCGTCCCCACCCGCCGCCGCGGCATGCACGACACAGGTGGCCAAGTGCTCGTCGAGGAGTTCAAGCGAGAAAGACTGAAGGGCCTTCGTGGCAGCCGAGACCTGCGTAAGGATGTCGATGCAGTACTTGTCCTCCTGCACCATCCGCTGAAGCCCGCGGATCTGCCCCTCAATGCGGCGCAGCCGCTTCAGATAAGCGTCTCGGTTGTCACTGTCGATGGCCACGGCGGGTCCCTCCTGATGCGCTCGTCGATCCAGAATACCGCGGTGGGGTACCTACGAACGGAGCACGCCGCGTCCGACGACCGCAGCCGACGCCCCTCGCCCGCGGCCAGTCCGCAGCCCACCCGCAGTCGACCGTGCGGCGCGCGCCCGCCCACAGCCCCGCCCGCACTGTCCACGGCCCCACGCCCCGCCCGCACTGCCCGCGGTCTCCTCGCTCCCCGCAATCACCCCGCACGACCGCCGGTCGCCCGCGCGCGACACGTCTGCACCTGTCCCGCCCCGCAGCCCGCCCGCACTGCCCACGCCCCGCCCGCACTGCCCGCGGTCTCCCGCACTCCCCGCGATCACCCAGCATGACCAGCGGTCGCCCGCGCACGACACGTCTGCACGTGTCCCGCCCCCGCAGCCCGCCCGCGCTGCCCACGCCCCGCCCGCACTGCCCGCGGTCTCCCGCGCTCCTCGCGATCACCCAGCATGACCAGCGGTCGCCCGCGCACGACACGTCTGCACCTGTCCCGCCCCGCAGCCCGCCCGCACTGCCCACGGTCATCCTCACCGGCGACTACCGGCACGAGCGGCCCGCGATCACCCGCACGACACTTCTCCTGCCTCGCCCCTCCGCTCGCCCGCACCCCCACGGTCACCCGCACTGCCAGCGCAAACACCGGCACTGCCGGCGACCACCCACGCGACACGTCTACACCTGTCCCGACCCCCAGCCCGCCCCACTGCCCACTGTCACCCGCACTGCCGGCGACCACCCACGCGACACGTCTACACCTGTCCCGACCCCCAGCCCGCCCCACTGCCCACTGTCACCCGCACTGCCGGCGATCACCCATGCGCGACACGTCTGCACCTGTCTCGACCCCCAGCCCGCCCCACTGCCCTCGGTTGCCCGCATTGCCTGTGCAATCTCCCGCGCGGCAGCGCCCCGCCCACGGCTCGCCCGCACTGCCCACGGTCACCCGGACTGCGTGCGCGATCACCGCACTACCAGCGAACCCCCGTGCGACCGGCCGTCGCCGGCGCTGCCCGCCGTCACCCGCACTGCCTGCGATCACCCGCCCCGCCCGCAGTCACCCGCACTGCCTGCGCAAACACCGAACTGCTGGCCATTACCGCGCTGTCAGCGATCCCCCGCCCGACCCGGCCGTCACCCGCACGGCCCACTGTCCCCCGCGCTGCTAGCGATCTCGCACGCGACGCGTCTCCTCCTGTCCCGCACCTCGGCGCGAGCCCGTTCCACCCCGACTGTTCCCCCGAACAACCACCATTGGTCTAGACCTTGACGTGTCTAGACCAATGCGGTTCAGTGGTCCGGAAGACGTCTCCTGCGTCCCCTGCTCACGACAGGAGTGAACATGTCCCGAAAGCTCTTGGCTGCCCTCTGCGCTGGGGCCGCCACCGCCGTTGCGATCGTTGTTCCGCTCGCGACCTCGGCGTCGGCCGCTGCGTGTGTTGCGCCGTGGAGTGCGGCCAGTGTCTACACCGGGGGTCAGACCGCGTCCCACAACGGGCGGAACTGGTCCGCCAAGTGGTGGACGCAGGGTGAGACCCCCGGCGCCGCGCAGGTTTGGGCCGACCAGGGCACCTGCGGCGGCAACACGACCCCGCCCGGCACCTGCTCCGCCCCCGACTGGGTCGCGGGGCGCGCGTACCGGACCGGCGACATCGTCCGGTACACCGACGGCAAGTACTACATCGCCGAGCACGACAACCCGGGCTACGACCCGACGATCAGCACCTGGTACTGGAACCCGCACACCTGCAGCGGGACGACGACGACCACCACGACCACCTCCCCCAACCCGAGCGGTTTCGTGGTCTCCGAGGCCCAGTTCAACCAGATGTTCCCGAACCGGAACCCCTTCTACACCTACCAGGGCCTCACCGCGGCCCTGAGCGCCTACCCGGCCTTCGCGAACACCGGCGGGGACACCATCCGCAAGCAGGAGGCGGCCGCGTTCCTCGCCAACACCAGCCACGAGACCGGCGGCCTGGTGCACATCGTCGAGCAGAACCAGGCCAACTACCCGCACTACTGCGACCCCAACCAGTCCTACGGCTGCCCCGCGGGCCAGGCCGCCTACTACGGCCGCGGCCCCATCCAGCTGAGCTGGAACTTCAACTACAAGGCCGCCGGTGACGCCCTGGGCCTGCCCCTGCTGACCAACCCCTGGCTGGTCCAGCAGGACGCGGCCGTCGCGTGGAAGACCGCGCTCTGGTACTGGAACACCCAGAACGGCCCCGGGACGATGACCGCCCACTCCGCGATGGTCAACAGCCGCGGGTTCGGCGAGACCATCCGGAGCATCAACGGCGCGCTCGAGTGCAACGGTGGCAACCCCGCCCAGGTCCAGAGCCGGGTGACGAAGTACCAGCAGTTCACCCAGATCCTGGGCGTCGCGCCCGGCGGCAACCTGTACTGCTGACTACCGGTCCCGAGCCTCCGCGTACCGCTCCCGCACCGCTGGTGTCGGGTCGGCTTCGTGGAGGGCCGTGCCCGCCGCTTCCCACTCCGGAGGGTGGGGCCGCTCGCCAGGCACCAAGCAGCCTGGCGAGCGGCCCCGTCCGCGGCGTACTCGCCGGGTTCGGGGACCAGGACGGGACGGCCGAACACGGCGGGGGCGATCTCGCGGACAGCTCGGGAGCGGGCGCCGCCGCCGACCAGGACGACCCGGTCGGCTCGGGCGCCCGCGGCGATGAGGGCGTCGACGCCGTCGGCCAACCCGCAGAGCACGCCCTCGACGGCGGCGCGGGCGACGCAGGCCGGGGTGGTGCTGGTCAGGGTCAGGCCGTGCAGGGTGCCGGTGGCGTCGGGGCGGTTCGGGGTGCGTTCGCCCTGCAGGTACGGGACGAACACGACGCCTTCCGCGCCCGGTGGGGCGGAGAGGGCGAGGTCGCCGAAGGTCTCCAGGTCGACGCCGAGCAGCGCGGCGGTCGTCGTCAGGACGAGGGCGGCGTTCAGGGTGCAGACCAGGGGCAGGAACCCGCCCGCGGCGTCGGCGAAGCCCGCGACCAGGCCCGACGGGTCGGCGGCGGGCACGGCGCTCGGCGTGAACGCGGTGCCGGAGGTCCCGATCGACACGACCACGTCACCCCGCTGCGCGCCCACCCCGAGCGCGACGGCGGCGTTGTCGCCCGCCCCGGGCCCGAGCAGCGTGTTGCCGACCGACCCGACCGGCTCGCCCGGACCCGCGACCCTGGGCAGCGCGGCGCGGTGGCCGAGCGCGGCTTCGAGCAGGTCGAACCGGTACTCCCCGTGGCGGGCGAGTAGTAGCCGGTGCCGCTGGCGTCGCTGCGGTCGGTGGTCAGCTCGCCGCCGCCGAGGCGCCAGGTCAGCCAGTCGTGCGGGAGGGCGACGGCGGCGGTGCGGGCGGCGTTGTCCGGCTCGTGGGTGGCGAGCCAGCGCAGCTTCGCGACGGTGAGCGAGGCCATCGGGACGGTGCCGACGGCGTCTGCCCAGGCGCGCGGGCCGCCGAGTTCGGCGACCAGCTCGTCGGCCGCCGCCGCGGAGCGGGTGTCGTTCCACAGCAGGGCTTTGCGGACGACGGCGCCGTCGTCGTCCAGGCAGACCATGCCGTGCTGCTGCCCCGCGATCGACAGGGCGGCGACGTCGTCCAGGCCGCCCGCCGCGTCGATGGCGCGGTGAGGGCGGTCTTCCAGTGCACCGGGTGGACCTCGGTGCCGTCCGGGTGCGGCGCCGACCCGGAGCGCACCAGCGCCCCGGTGTCGGCGTCGCGGACGACGACCTTGCAGGACTGGGTCGACGAGTCGACCCCGGCGACCAGCGTCATGCCCCGGCCCCGAGCAGGTGCTCGACGGCGAGCTGGTTGAGCGCGACGAACCCGTACCCGCGCTCGGCGGCCTTCTCGACGTCGAAGTCCTCGAACGCCGCGCGGTCGGCGAGCAGGTCGGCCAGCGACTCGCCCGCGCCGAGGGTCGGCGCCCGCAGTTCGTCCAGGCCGGACACGACCAGGGCTTCCTGGACGCGCGGGTCGGCGCGGAACGCCTGCGCCCGCTCGCGGAGCAGCAGGTAGGTGCGCATGTTCGCGGCGGCGCTGGCCCACACGCCCGCGGCGTCCTCGGTGCGGGCGGGCTTGTAGTCGAAGTGGCGGGGGCCGTCGTAGCCGCCGTGTTCGAGCAGGTCGACCAGGAAGAACGCGGACAGCAGGTCGCCGTGGCCGAAGACCATGTCCTGGTCGTAGCGCGGCCCCTTCTGCCCGTTGAGGTCGATGTGGAACAGCTTGCCCGCCCACAGCGCCTGCGCGACGCCGTGCACGAAGTTCAGCCCGGCCATCTGCTCGTGCCCGACCTCGGGGTTCACGCCGACGATGTCGCCGTGCTCCAGTTCGGCGATGAACGCCAGCGCGTGGCCGATGGTGGGCAGCAGGATGTCGCCGCGGGGCTCGTTCGGCTTGGGCTCCAGCGCCAGCCGCATGCCGTAGCCGCGCTCCTTGACGTACGCGGCGACGGTGTCGATGCCCTCGCGGTAGCGGTCGAGCGCGGCGGAGACGTCCTTGGCGGCGTCGCTCTCGCTGCCCTCGCGGCCGCCCCACAGCACATAGGTCGACGCGCCCAGCTCGGCGGCCAGGTCGACGTTGCGCAAGACCTTGCGCAGGGCGTAGCGGCGGATCGCGCGGTCGTTGTTGGTGAAGCCGCCGTCCTTGAACACCGGGTGGGTGAACAGGTTGGTGGTGGCCATCGGGACGACGACGCCGGTCTCGTCGAGGGTCGCGCGGAAGCGGGCGACGGTGGCGTCGCGGGTGCCCGCGTCGGCGCCGAACGGGACGAGGTCGTCGTCGTGGAAGGTGACGCCCCACGCCCCGAGGTCGGCGAGCCGGTGCACGGTCTCGACCGGGTCGAGCGCGGGTCGGGTCGCGTCGCCGAACGGGTCGGCGGCGCGCCAGCCGACGGTCCACAGGCCGAAGCTGAACCGGTCCTCTCGCGTGGGCTGGGGTGCCACGGGTGCCTCCTCGCACTTTTGGTTCGGGCACTGAACTTAAACGTGTCGGGCCGCGCGGTCAAGCACTACAGTGCGACCGTGCATCCGACCTTCCCGCGGGCAACAGCGACGTGCGCAGGCACAACTCGGCGATGGTGCTCGCCGAGGTCCTCCGCAGGCCGGGGCTCTCGCGCGCCGAGGTCGCCGCCGCGACGGGCCTGGCGAAGGCCACCGTGTCGAGCCTGGTGGACCGCCTCGTCGCCGCCCGCCTGGTCGACGAGACCGGCCCGCAGTCGGCGACCGGTCGGGGGCGCAGGGGCACCGGGCTCACGCCCTCCCCCACCGGCCCGCACGGGCTGGGCGTCGAGATCGGCGTCGACTACGTGGCGACCTGCCTGGTCGACCCCACCGGCGGCGAGCACGCCCACCGCGTGCACCCCGGCGACAACCGCGGCCGTGCGGAAGGCGACGTGCTGGCCGACGTCGCCCGCGCGGTCTCCGGGGCGCACGCGGACGCGGCGGAGCGGGGCGTGCCGGTCGGCGGCCTGGGCGTCGCGGTGCCGGGCCTGGTCGACGGGAAGGGGATCGTCCGCGCCGCACCGAACCTCGGTTGGTCCGATGTGGACGTCGCGGCCGCGCTGGGCGGCGACCTCCCGGTGCTCGTCGACAACGAGGCGAACCTGGCCGCGGTCGGCGAACTGGCGGCGGGGCAGGGGATCCGCGACTTCGTGCTGGTGTCCGCCGAGATCGGCGTCGGCGCGGGCGTGGTGCTCGACGGCGCGGTGCGCCGCGGCACGCACGGGTTCAGCGGCGAGATCGGGCACGTGTGCGTCGACGCGGCCGGGCCGGAGTGCTCGTGCGGGGCGCGGGGCTGCCTGGAGCGGATGGCCGGTCCGGCGGCGGTCCTGGCCGACGCGGGCGTGCGGACCCGGGCCCCGCTGGACCTCGCGCTCGCCGAGCTGGTCGACCGGCTGTCCGAAGGGGACGACCGCGCCCGCGCGGCGGCGCACCGGGCCGGGACGCTGCTCGGCCTGGCCCTCGCGGGCGCGGTCAACCTCCTGGACGTGCCCGCGGTCGTGCTCGGCGGCGGGTACGCGCGCCTGCACCCGTGGCTGGCCGAGCCGGTGGCGGCCGAGCTGGACCGGCGGGTGGTCGCGGCGCGCTGGTCGCCGACGCGGGTGTTGGCGTCGGCGCTGGGCGCCAGGGCGGCGGTGGTCGGGGCGGGCCAGGCCGCGCTGCGGGCGATCCTGACCGACCCCGACACCTACGTCCGCCGGGTCACAACTGCTTGACCACGCCGCCGTCGACGAGGATCTCGCTGCCGGTGACGTTGTTCGGCGACGCGGCGAACACGATCAGCCGCGCCACCTCCTCCGGGGTGGTGACCCGGCCGGTCAGGGTGCCCATCCCGGCGAGCAGCTCGGCGGCGAACTCCTCCCGCTCGCGCCCGTTCTCCCTGGCCAGCTTGGCGATGAAACCGTCGTCGTCGGTCCACACGCCGGTGCTGACCGGGCCGGGTGAGATCGACAGCGCGCGCACGCCCCGATCGCCGTACTGGCCCGCGACGACCTTCGTCAGCGCGCTCAGCGCGGCCTTCGACACGCCGTAGTCGAACGGCCCGACGCCGGGCACGCGCGCGGCGATCGACGAGACGTTCACGACGACGCCCGCGCGCTCGACCAGCGTCGGCAGCGCCGCCCTGATCGCCCGCAGGGCGCTGTAGAAGTGCAGCTCGAAGGTGTGCCGCCACGCCTCCTCCGGCAGTTCCAGCAGCGTCGTCAGCGCGCCGCGCGCGATGTCCTCGGTGTCGCCGACGCCGACGTTGTTGACCAGGACGTCGATTCCGCCGAACTCGGTGACCGCCTGCTCGACCAGGTGCGCCGGACCGTCCGGTGTGGACAGGTCCACGGTGACGGCGAGCGCCCCGGTCTCCTTCAGCCCCGGGGTGATGGTGCGCGACCCCGACACGACGTTCACGCCCTCGTCGACCAGCAGGCGCACCGTCGCCAGCCCGATCCCCTTGCTCCCCCGGTGACGACGGCGGTCTTGCCCGCCAAACCCAGATCCACGGTCCTGCTCCCCTCGATGTTTACGGACTGATCGGTCCGGGACCGATCGGTCCGAATCATTCGCGAAGATCGGCACCCCTGTCAACCCCTGACGGACCGGACGGTCCGCTAAACTGGTGGGCATGCCGAGGAAGCCCGACCCGGACGCGCGCCAGCGGATCCTGGACGTCGCCACGCGGCTGTTCACCGCGCACGGCGTGCACCAGGTGGGCATGCAGCAGGTGATCGACGAGCTGGGCTGCGGCAAGAACCTGCTCTACCGCGAGTTCGCCAGCAAGGACGACCTGGTCGTCGCCTACCTCGGCAAGTGCAAGGACAGCTGGCGGGCGCTGTTCGACGAGGCGGGCGAGGGCCACGAGGACGACCCCGCGGGCCACATGCTCGCGCTGGTCGACGTGATCGCCGCGCAGGTCGTGGAGCCCGACTTCCGCGGCTGCGCGATCCACAACACCTACGCCGAGTTCCCCGAGCCCGACCACCCCGCGCACCGGGTCGCCACCGAGCACTTCGAGAACGTGCACCGGCACCTGCTGGAGCTGGCCACCCGCGCGGGCGCGGACGACCCGACCACCCTGGCCGACCGCGTCCTGCTGATCATCGAGGGCATCTACGCCAACGGGTTGGCCATGGGCCGCGACGGCGCCGCGCGCGCGGCGTCCGACTTCGCCGCCGAGGTCGTCCGGCGGGCGCTAGAACCGCGAGCGGCCGTCCAGGAAGTCGGCTAGCAGCCGGTCCACCGCCACCGGCCCGTTCGGGCCCTCCACCGCCAGCGGCGCCGGGAACGGCTCCCACGCCGCGATCCGGCCGGTGACGCTCTGGTACCCGGACACCCGGCGCGACAGCGGGGGCAGCGCGGCGTCCTGGGGCTTGCCGACGGGCTCGTACACCGGGTGCACGGCGGTGCCGTGGATGGAGATGGCCAGGCCGGGGTCGACCAGCCAGCCGCGCAGCTCGCCGGGCAGCTCCACCAGCTCGAACCGCACCTGGTGGCCGCTGTGCAGGCTGTGCCGCTGCGCGCGGGGCAGCTTCTCCACGCGCTCGATCGGGAGCGGGACGGGCAGCACGGACGCGGCGTAGGCGGCGACCGGGAACTCCCGGACGGCCCGGTCGACCCGGGCGACCCGCTCGTGGTCGGCCGTCTCGGCCTCCCGTCGCTGCAGGTCGTAGCGGGCGAGCAGGTGTGCTTGCCGCACGCCCGCCTCAAGCGGCGCGTCAGCACCCATCGACATGGTCCACATCGTACTTCCACCCGGTTGGGTTATTGCGGTGGCGGGCACCTGTCCACCACCGGACGATGTCCGGCATCGGACCCCGGAAGGCGGTGGCGCATGATCCACGAGTTGGCCCGCAGGTGGCCGCTGATGGTCGCCCGCGGCGCGGTCGCGCTGCTGTTCGGCGTGCTGGCCCTGGTGTGGCCGGGCGTCACCCTGCTCACGCTGGTGTTCCTGTGGGGCGCGTACACCGTCGTGGACGGCGTGATCGCGCTCGCGGTGGCGGTCCGCGGCGAGACCGACCACCGGCTGACCATGGGCCTGGTCGGCGCGCTCGGCGTCCTCGCCGGCCTGGTCGCGTTCATCTGGCCGGGCATCACCGCGCTCGTGCTGCTGGTGGTGATCGCGGTGTGGGCGATCGTGGTGGGCGTGCTCCAGGTGGTCGCCGCGATCCGGCTGCGGAAGGTCATCACCGACGAGTGGTTCCTCGCGGTGAGCGGGCTGCTCGCGGTCGCGCTCGGCGTGCTGCTGCTGTTCCGGCCCGACGAGGGCGCGCTCGCGCTCGTCGTGACGATCGCGATGTTCGCGATCCTGTGGGGGATCTCCCTGGTGCTGTTCGGGTTGCGGCTGCGCAAGGTCGACCGGGACGGCGTGTACGCCCCTTGAGCAAATTTGCCCGCCGGGCAAAAAGCGCCGGCGCGCGGGTGAGGTGATCGCTACAGTCGGTGGTGGACCCGCACGCTGACGAATTGGGGAACGTCATGACTGGGGCGACCACGACCACTCCCGAGCAGGCCGAGCCGGGCTTCCGGCTGCCGCTGCCCGAGCGCTTCTTCGCCAGGAGCAACCCGTTCGACCCGCCGCCCGCGCTCGTCGAGGAGGCCGGGACCACGCCGGTCACCGAGATCGTCCACGGCGGCAAGCCGATCTGGCTCGTCACCGGGCACGCCGAGGCCCGCGCGGTGCTCAGCGACACGCGGTTCAGCTCGGACCTGCGGCGCCTGATCACCCGCATGGACGACCTGACCGAGGAGCAGAAAGCGGACTTCCTGTCCGAGGAGTCCTCGGCGGGCTCCTTCATCTCGATGGACCCGCCCGACCACACCCGCTACCGCAAGCTGCTGACCGGCCAGTTCACCGTGCGGCGCATGCGCGTGCTGGAGCCGAGGATCGCCGAGATCGTCGACGAGCACATCGACGCGATGCTGGCGGGCGGCACGTCGGCCGACCTGGTGCCCGCGTTCGCGCTGCCGGTGCCGTCGCTGGTGATCTGCGAGCTGCTGGGCGTGCCGTACGGGCGGCGCGCGGAGTTCCAGGAGAGCACCGCCCGACTGCTGCGGCTCAACGTGCCCATCGACGAGCTGCTGCGCGAGCGCGACCGCATCCAGGACTTCATGCGCGACCTGATCACCGCCAAGCGCGCCGCGCCGGGCGACGACCTGCTGTCCGGCCTGATCACCGACTCCGACCTCACCGACAACGAGCTGGTCAACATCGCGAACCTGCTGCTGATCGCGGGTCACGAGACCACGGCGAACATGCTGGCGCTGGGCACGTTCGCGCTGCTGGAGCACCCGGCGGAGCTGGCCAGGCTGCGGGACGACCCGTCGCTGGCCGACCGCGCCGTCGAGGAGCTGCTGCGGCACCTGTCGATCGTGCACGCGGGGCCGACCCGCACCGCCACCGAGGACATCGAGGTCGGCGGCACGGTCATCCCGGCGGGCGCCACGGTGATGGTCAGCGTCCCCGCGGCGAACCGCGACGGCGGCCAGTGGCCGGACCCGGACGCGCTGGACCTCGCCCGCGAGCGCGGCCCGCACCTGGCGTTCGGGCACGGCGTCCACCAGTGCCTCGGCCAGCAGCTCGCCCGGGTGGAGATGACCATCGGCTTCACGAAGCTGCTGGCCCGGCTGCCCGGCCTCCGCCTGGACACCGCCGCGGCCGACGTGCCGCTGCGCACCGACATGGCGATCTACGGCGTCCACGCGCTGCCGGTCGCCTGGGACGCGCCGTGACCGTCGCCGCGGACACCTCGGTGTGCATCGGCGCAGGCCTGTGCGCCCTGCGCGCGCCCGCGGTGTTCGACCAGGACGAGGCCGACGGCACCGTCGTCCTCCTGGGCCAACCCGCCCCCGACGACCTTCCCGCAGTCCGGGAAGCCGTCGACCAATGCCCGTCGGGAGCCATCGCTTTCACCGACGGGTGACCTACGATCCCCGGCGTGACCCCGGTGGAGGCTTGCGCGAGCGGAAGAAGGCGGCGACCAGGCAGGCGCTGCACGAAGCAGCCGTCGCCCTGACGCTCGCGCACGGCCTCGACCGGGTCACGGTGGAGGCCATCGCCGACGCCGCCATGGTCTCCCGCCGCACCTTCTCCAACTACTTCAGCGGCAAGGAACAGGCCCTCCTCCACGACGACCGCACCCGCCTCGCCCGCCTCGTCACCACCGTCCGCGACCGCCCCGCCGACGAACCCGCCTGGCAAGCCCTCACCGCCGCCGCCATCGATCTCTGCGCCGACCTCGGCGACCCCGACCACATCGCCAAGATGCGCGCCATCCGCCAACACCCGTCCCTGCTGTCGGAGCAGATCGCCCAGTTCACCTCCGCGGAGGACGACCTCGCCGACGCCGTCTCCACCCGCCTCCCCACCCCCGACCCCCTCCGCGCCCGCCTCCTGGCCGCCGCCTTCATGACCACGATGCGCGTCGCCTCCCACCGCTGGCTGGACGACCCCGGATCCGACCTGGTGGAAGGCGTGAAGCAAGCCCTGGCGCAGATGGCGGGCCCGTTCGAGTAGCCGGACCCCGCCCGCGACCTACTCCAGCAGCACCGTGCGCAAATCCAAGCGGCGGAGGACGCGGTCGGCGGCTTCGGGGTCGGTGCCGGGTTCTCGGCGGGCGGCGAGGACTTCGGCGCGGGCGGCGGCCAACGCGCGGGTCTGGATCCGGCGGACGACGTCCTTCGCGCGGCGGAGGGACTCCAGGCGTTCCCGGTCCTCCGCCGACTCCGGGTCGCCCTTGAGGATGGCGGCGAGGCCGGACAGGCGGTCGCGGGCGAGGGTGGCCACCTCGTCGGGGACGTCCCACTCCGCGAGGGTGTGGAGGGCGGCGCGGTGGGCTCGCGTCGCGATGGCGCGTTCGGCGGTCGATTCGGCGTCGGCTTCGTCGGCCACGCCTGCGAGGGTGACCGCGGTCGGGAGGGTCAGGCCCGCGAGCAGGAGGGTGACGACCAGGACCGCGCAGGCGATGACGGTGAGTTCGGCGCGGGCCGGGAACGGGGCGCCGGTGTCGGTCACCTGCGGGAGGGACAACGCCAGCGCGAGGGTCGCGAGGCCGCGCATGCCGCACCACGAGAACACCAGCGCCTCGCGGCCGGTGCGCGGGGCCGCGTCGGGGCGGGACGGCGGCGCAGGGCGCGCCACGCCGCGACCATCCACACCGCTCGGACGACGACCACGACCAGGCACACGACCCCGCGGCGGCCAGCATCCCGCCCAGCGCCGGACCGGCCGACGTCACCACCGCGCGGATCTCCAAGCCCACCAAGCCGAACGCCACGCCGGTCACCAGCATCTCGACGACGTCCCAGAAGGACCGCTGCACCAACCGCTCCGCCGCCTCGTCCGCCTCGCTGTGCGAGCGCAGTTGCAGCGCCAGCACCACCACCGCGACCACCCCGGACGCCCCGACCTCCTCCGCGAACACGTACACCGCGAACGGCAGCACCAGCGTCAACGCGCTCCGCCCGGTCGTGTCGGTGAACCGCGCCAGCACCCGCCCCCGACCCACGCCACCGCGAGTCCATGAGGACAGCGGCGGCAGCGCCGAGCAGGAACCTCAGCAGGAGCAGGCCCAGCTCCAGGTCCTCCCCGCCACCGTCGCCGCCACCGCGACCTGGAACACCACCAGCGCGACCGCGTCGTTGAACAGCCCCTCGCTCTGCAGCACCGCCACCATGCGCCGGGGTATCCGCACCCGCCCCGCCACCGACTCCACCGCCACCGGGTCGGGCGGCGACACCATCGCCCCCAGGGCGACCGCGGCCGTCACGGTGATCCCCGGGACCAGCAGGTACGCCGCGCCCGCCACGGCGGCCACCGTCGCGACCACCAGCGCCACCGCGAACACCAGGATCGCCCGCCAGCGCGCCCGGAAGACCGCCCACGACGTGCGCTGGGCGGTCGCGTAGAGCAGCGGCGGCAGGAACAGCGGCAGGATCAGCTCGGGGTCGACGCGCGGCGTGTGCGGCAGCGGGAGGACCGCGACCACCCCGCCGAGCAGCACCATCAGCGCGGGCCACGGCAGGCGCAGGCGGTCGCCGACGCCGACCAGCACGACCGCGCCGAGCATCAACCCGAGTCCGACCAGGAGGGTCTCCACCCGGTCAGCATGGCCGAACCGGCGGGATTACTCGAACCGGGACGCGTCCCCCGCGCCGTGCCGCAGGATCACCGGCTCGTCGTCGGAGAAGTCGACGACCGTGGTGGGCTCGGTGCCGCAGTCGCCCGAGTCGAGCACGGCGTCGAGCGCGTGGTCGAGGGCTTCCTTGATCTCCCAGCCCTGGGTCATCGGCTCGGCCTCGCCGGGCAGCAGGAGGGTGGTGGAGAGCATCGGCTCACCGAGTTCGGCCAGCAGGGCCTGGGCGACGGCGTGCTGCGGGATGCGCGCGCCGACCGTCTTCTTCTTCGGGTGCATCAGGCGGCGGGGCACCTCGCGCGATGCGGGCAGGATGAACGTGTAGCTGCCCGGGGTGGCGGCCTTGATCGCGCGGAACACCGCGTTGCCGACGTGGGCGAATTGGCCGAGTTGGGCGAAGTCGCGGCACATGAGGGTGAAGTGGTGCCGGTCGTCGAGCTTGCGGATCTCCCGGATGCGGTCGATCCCGTCCTTGTTGCCCAGCACGCAGCCCAGGGCGTAGCAGGAGTCGGTCGGGTAGGCGATCAGACCGTCCGCGCGCAGCAGGTCGACCACCTGGCCGATCGCGCGCCGCTGGGGGTTGTCCGGGTGCACGTCGAAGTACTTCGCCATGGTCGGAGCTTACGGACAATGACCCGAACGTGTCCCACCCCGGCCCGAACACCGATAGCGACTACCTAATGTCGATCAAATAGGCGGTTCGGGTGGACCATCGACATCCGATCCGGCGACTACTGGCCGCACCCACCCGCTGCTAGCTTCGGTGACGTCCGAACGGCCCGCACGTCGCGGCCCCTCCGAACCGCTCGCGTCCCCACCGCGCACCGCGGTGCCGCTGTCGTGCGCGGAAGATCCCACGCAAGGAAGCCCTCTGTGACCGATACGGTGAACCCACCGCTGACCGACGCCCGGCAGAGCCTCAGCCCGCAGGCGGCGCGCAACCTCGCGACGACGACCAAGTCCGTCCCGCAGATGCAGGAGATCACCTCCCGCTGGCTGCTGCGCGCGCTCCCGTGGGTCCAGGTGCGCGGCGGCGCCTACCGGGTGAACCAGCGCCGCACCTACACCGTCGGCGACGGGCGGATCGCCGTGGACGGCAGCCGCGTCGTCCCCGGCGACCTGCGGGAACTGGCCTGCCTGCGCGGGTTCGACGACGAGGGCGCGCTGGCCGGGCTGGCCGCGCTGTTCACCGCGGAGGAGGTCGCCGCGGGCGAGACGATCGTCGAATGGGGACACGCCGAGGAGCGGTTCGTCGTGGTCGCGCACGGCCGCGTCGAGCAGCGCGCCGCGGGCCGCTACGGCGAGGAGTCGGTGGTCGGGGTGCTGGCCTCCGGCGACCACTTCGACCAGTGGGGGCTGCTGGAGGAGCGGATCTGGGACTTCACCGCGAAGGCCGCTACCGCGTGCACCCTGCTGTCGCTGTCCCGCGCGGACTTCCAGCGGTTCGTCGAGGCGAACCCCGCGCTGCGGGCGCACATCGACGACTTCGTGGGCAGCGGCGCGCGCCCGGACGCCGACGCCGCGCCGATCAACCTCGCCGCGGGCCACGAGGGCGAGGTCGCGCTGCCGGGCACCTACGTGGACTACGAGCTGCACCCGCGCGAGTACGAGCTGAGCGTCGCGCAGACCGTCCTCAAGGTGCACAGCCGCGTCGCCGACCTCTACAACGAGCCGATGGACCAGGTGCAGCAGCAGCTCCGGCTCACCGTCGAGGCGCTGCGCGAGCGCCAGGAGCACGAGCTGGTGAACAACCGCGGCTTCGGCTTGCTGCACAACACCGCCAACAGCCAGCGGGTGCACGCGCGCGAGGGCGTGCCGACGCCGGACGACATGGACGAGCTGCTGTCGAAGGTGTGGAAGGACCCGTCGGTCCTGCTGGCGCACCCGCGCGCGATCGCCGCGTTCGGCCGCGAGTGCAGCAAGCGCGGCATCTACCCCGACACCGTCGACCTCGGTGGGCACCGGGTGCCGTCGTGGCGCGGCATCCCGCTGCTGCCGTGCAACAAGATCCCCGTCTCGGACACGCGCACGACGTCGATCATCCTCATGCGCACCGGCGAGGAGAACCAGGGCGTCATCGGCCTGAACCAGGTCGACCTGCCCGACGAGTTCGAGCCGGGCCTGTCGGTGCGGTTCATGGGCATCGACGAGAAGGCGCTGATCTCCTACCTCGTGACCGTGTACTACTCGGCCGCCGTCCTCGTGCCCGACGCGCTCGCGGTGCTCGACGACGTCCAGATCGGACTCTGACGCCATGACCGACCTGCTCGATCCCCGCACGGACCAGCCGCAGAGCCTCAGCACGGCGGCGGCCCGCAACCTCGCCACCACCACCAAGTCCGTCCCGCAGATGCGGGAGATCACCCCGCGCTGGCTGCTGCGGGTCCTGCCGTGGGTGAACCTGCCCGGCGGCACCTACCGGGTCAACCGCCGCATGGTGTACGCCCTGGGCGACGGGCTGATCAGCGTCAGCACCACCGCGGGCGAGGTCCGGGTCGTGCCGCCGGAGCTGCGGGAAGTGCCCCTGCTGCGCGGTTTCGCCGACGACGAGGTGCTGGCCGTGCTGGCGGGCGCGTTCGAGCGCCGCGACTTCACCGCGGGCGAGGTGCTCGCCCCGCGGGCGTGCCCGCCGACGGCTTGATGCTCGTGGCGCACGGCAAGGTCACGCAGTCGAAGACCGGCCCGTACGGCGAGCGCGTCGACGTCGACCGGTTCACCGACGGCGAGTTCTTCGGCGCGCCCGCGCTGCTCGACGAGACCACGTGGGCCGACACCTACACCGCCAACACCAGCGGCATCCTGCTCGTCCTGCCGCGGGCGGCGTTCCAGGCCGCGGTCGACCGGTCCCCCGCGCTCGCCGAGCACGTCGCCGCGGTGCGCGGGCTCGCCGACGCCCCGAAGAACAAGCACGGGGAGAAGGAGATCCCGCTGGCGTCCGGGCACGAGGGCGAGGCCGCGCTGCCCGGCGCGTACGTCGACTACGAGCTGAGCCCGCGCGAGTACGGGCTCAGCGTCGCGCAGACCGTGCTGCGCGTGCACACCCGCGTCGCCGACCTCTACAACGAGCCGATGGACCAGGTCGAGCAGCAACTCCGGCTGACCGTCCACGCGCTGCGGGAGCGGCAGGAGCACGAGCTGTTCAACAACCGCGAGTTCGGCCTGCTGCACAACGCGGACCTGAAGTCGCGGCTGCACACCCGCGAGGGCGCGCCCAGCCCGGACGACCTCGACGACCTGCTCTCCCGCAGGCGGCGCACCGACGTCATCCTGGCCCACCCGAGGGCGATCGCGGCGTTCGGCCGGGAGTGCACGCGGCGCGGCATCTACCCGACCACGACCACCGTCGAGGGCAAGGTCGTGCAGGCGTGGCGCGGGGTGCCGATGCTGCCGACCGACAAGATCCCGATCTCGGCGGCCAACACGACGTCGATGGTGGCGATGCGGCTCGGCGAGGACAGCCAGGGCGTGATCGGGCTGCACCGCACCGGGCTGCCCGACGAGTACGAGCCCGGCCTGTCGGTGCGGTTCACCGGCATCGACCAGCGCGCGATCCTGTCGTACCTGGTGAGCGCGTACTACTCGGTCGCGGTGCTCGTGCCGGACGCCCTCGGCGTGCTCGACGACATCCAAATCGGCGACGTTCCGACCGGACAGTGAGCGGAGACCCGGCGATGACCACCGACACCCGGCCCAGCGCCCGCGACGTGCTCACCAGCGCGCGGGCGGCGTTCGACCCGGCGCTGCGGGCGGCCGTGGACAGCCTGCCCGGCACCATGCGGCACATCGCCGGGTACCACTTCGGCTGGTGGGACGCCGACGGCGCCCCGCGGAGGCCGACCAGGGCAAGGCCATCCGCCCCACGATGACCTTGCGCGCCGCGGCGGCGGTCGGCGGGTCGGCGGACGACGCCGTCCCCGCCGCCGTCGCGGTGGAGCTGGTGCACAACTTCACCCTCCTGCACGACGACGTGATGGACCACGACCGCACGCGCAGGCACCGGCCGACGGCGTGGTGCGTGTTCGGCATGGGCCAGGCGATCCTCGCGGGCGACGCGCTGCTGACCCTGGCGTACGAGGTGCTGGCCGCGGGCGGCAACCCGGCGTTCCGCCCGGGCGCGACGATGCTGTCCCAGGCGGTGCTGGCCGTGCAGGACGGGCAGGCGCTGGACCTGGCGTTCGAGGCGCGCACCGACGTGACGCTGCCGGAGTGCGTGCGCATGGCGCAGCTCAAGACCGCCGCCCTGCTGGGCTGCGCGACCGGGCTGGGCGCGCTCTACGGCGGCGGCACGACCGACCAGGTCGACCACCTGCGGTCGTTCGGCGAGCGGATCGGCCTGGCCTTCCAGCTCGTCGACGACCTGCTGGGCATCTGGGGCGACCCGGGGGTGACCGGCAAGCCGGTGCACTCCGACCTGGTCAGCCGCAAGAAGTCGCTGCCGGTGGTCGCCGCGCTCGGCGGGGACGGTGCGGCGGCCGAGCGGCTGCGCGCGGTGTACCTGTCGTCCGACCCGATGTCCGGCGGCGACGCCGCGGTCGCCGCGGACCTGGTGGCGGAGGCGGGCGGGCGGCACTGGTGCCAGGACGAGATCCGCTCCCTGCACGGGGCCGCGGAGGCGGCCCTGCGCGCGGGCTCGGTGCGCGACGTCCCGGCCGCCGAGCTGGCGGCGTTGGCGGAGCTGATCGTGCGCCGCGACCACTAGGGCAGCGGCACGGGCGAGTTCGCGCCGACGACCAGGCGGACCGGGGAGCCGGTGCCGTCGGCGCGGGCCGTCCAGATCTCGTTGGTGCCGTCCGGGAGCTGCATGGCGTAGGCGACGGTGTCCGCGTCGAGCCACGCGGCCTGGTCGTCCACGCTGCGGGTCTCGGACAGCGGCGTGACGCGGGAGGTGGCGAGGTCCATGACCGACAGCCGCCAGCCGCGCTGCGGGTCGCCGTCGACGGCAGCCTTGTAGGCGATGCGCGTGCCGTCCGGGGACAGCGACGGGCATTCGACGTTGTCCACCAACGCCCGGACGGTGCGGGCGGCGAAGTCGCCCTCAACGAGGTACCGGTGCCCGCCGGTGGACATCGTCGCGTAGAACCGGTTGTCGTCGATGAAGGTGACGCCCCAGTAGTTGGTGTCGGCGGCCCGGTGCGGCTTGCCGTCGACGGTGGCGGTGAACTCCTCCAGCGAGGGCACCAGCGTCCCGGTCTCGGTGTCGAGGATGCCGGTCTGGGTGGAGAAGCCGTTGGCGGCGTAGGAGTGGCCGTCGACGAACAGGGTCCACCCGACCATGCGGCCGCTGGGCGAGACCCGCGTCCGGTTGGGGAACCCGGTGAGCGGGACGACTTTCTTCTCCCGCAGCTGCGGGTCGAGCACGGCCAGTTCGGTCGCCTTGAGGACGCCGACGGGGCGCAGGCAGGAGATGGTCGAACCCGCGGCGTAGACGCGGTCGCAGGCCTCCCCAGTGATGTCCCGGGTCTCGCCGCGGACCGTGGACACCTTGCCGTTGGTGAGCGCCATGAGCCGCGCTTCCGGCGCCGACCCCTGCGGCGCGGCCCCTCCGCGGGCGCGGAGGGCGCAGCAGCACGTACCCGACCGCGACCCCGGCCAGCAGCAGCGCGGCCACCGCCGCGATCACGACCCTGTTCACCTGCGTCCCTTCAGCAGAACCCATGCGGTGGCGGCCATCGCCGCGACCGCGACCCCGGCGGCCACCCGGGTCGCCGCCCCCGGTCCCCACGCCGCCCACGCCAGTCCGAAGAGGACGGACGAGCCGAGGTAGGCGAGCGCTTGCGCGCTCTGCACCAGCGCGATGCCGGTGGTGCGCACCCGTTCCGGGAGCAGCGGGGCGACCAGCGCCATCAGGACGCCGTCGGTCGCGGCGTAGAACAGCCCGTACAGCACGACGACGCCGACGACCAGCGGCCACCCGCCGACCGGCCCGAACAGCGCGAGGTAGACCACCACGAGCGCCGCGTACCCGCCGAGCAGCACCGGGACGCGGCCGACGCGGTCGGCCAGCACACCCAGCGGCGTCGCGAGCGCCAGGTACACCACGCTCGTGCCGACCGCGAGCAGCGGGAACCAGCCGACGGCGAGGTCTTCCCTGCGCTGGAGCAGGAGGTACACGAACCCGTCGCCGATGGACGCCAGGCCGATCAGCCCGGCCACCAGCACGATCCGCCAGGTCGACGGGAGCAGCGCGAGGACCGCGCGCGGCGACACGGCGCCCTTGGGCTCGACCGGTCCCCGGTGGTCGCGCACGAACAGGACCAGCACGACGACGCCCAGCGCGGCGACGCAGAAGCTCACGACGAACACCGCGTCGAACGCGTTCGCGGTGGCCGAGAGCACGGCGAGGGCGAGCAGCGGGCCGAGGAACGCGCCGAACGCGTCCATCGACCGGTGCACGCCGAACGCGCGGCCCAGCTGGTCGCTGGGCGTGGAGAGGGTGATCAGCGCGTCGCGCGGCGCCGTGCGCAGGCCCTTGCCCGCGCGGTCGACGGTGATCGCCGCGCCGAGGAGGGCGAAGGAGTTGCCCGCGGCGAGCAGGCCGAGCTTCGCGGCGGCGGACAGGCCGTACCCGGCGCCCGCGACGGCCTTGCGACGGCGGACGCGGTCGGCGACATAGCCGCCGACGAGGCGCAGCAGCACCGTGGCGCCGGTGTAGAGGCCGTCGATGACGCCGTAGGCCGCGGGCTCATCTGGAGGCCGATGACGAGGTAGAGCGGCAGGATCGCGGCGACCATCTCCGAGGAGATGTCGGTGATCAGGCTGACCGCGCCGAGCGCGACGACGTTGCCGCTGACGAGCTTGAGCCCGCGGCGGCCGCTGTCGCTCTCGGGACCGCGGATCGTGGACAGGTACACGCCGGCCTCCGGGGTGGGCGGTCGCACCCGGTGGGGTGCGACCGCCCTGGACGGGTCAGGACGTCAGTGGCACGCGGTGGTGCCGCTGTCGGTGTAGGTCTTGCCCGCCTCCGGTACGAACTGCCAGGTGTAGCTGTTCGAGTGGAGGGTGAACTTCAGGACGCCGTAGGTGTCGCTGTTGCGGGCCTGGCTGTTCGGCTGGATGGTGCCGAACGAGTAGTGGCTGGCGCCGCCCATGCCCGCGACGAAGTGCCGGATGCCGCGGGTGGAGTCCGCGCCACCGCTGGGGTTCATCGGCGCGAACCGCTCGTAGTGGTGGTTGTGGCCGGTGACGATCACGTCGGCGTTGTGGTCGTACAGGGCCTGCACCAGCGGGCCGGTGGAGGTGTTCGGCGCGTGGTTGGCGCCGGAGGTGAACCGCGGCCGGTGCCAGTAGGCGAGCGTGCAGGGCTTGCTGCTGGCGGCGAGGTCCTGGCGCAGCCACTGCTCCTGCGCGGAGCCCGCGGACATGCTGATCTCGGAGTTCAGCGACACGACGTGCCAGTTGCCGAGGTCGTAGGAGTAGTAGCCGCGGCCGGACGGACCGGCGTTGGTCCCGAAGTAGTTGTAGTACCCGCTCGCGCCCGCGGTGTGGTAGTCGTGGTTGCCCGGCGACGGGCGGGTGCGGGCCTTGTGCCTGCCCCAGGTCGGGTCGTAGTAGCTGGCGAACTGCGCGGCGGTGCCGTCGTTGTAGACGTTGTCGCCGGTGGTGAAGACGGTGCCCGCGATGCCGTCCAGCAGGGCTGCGGTGGCGCTGTCGCCGGAACCGGAGTTGGAGATGTCGCCCGCGCCCACGAGCACCGGGTCGCCCGACGGCGGGGTGGTCGTGGTGGTCGGCGGGGTGGTCGTCGTGCCGGTGGTGACGACGAGCTGCGGGGCCAGCGCGCCGGTCTCGCGGGAGTCGTAGTCCGCGCCGTCGCTGCTGGTGGAGGTGACCCCGATGCTGAAGGTGCCGTTGCCGGTGATGGCCGCGGTGACGTCGACCTCGTACCAGGTGTTGATGGCGACCGCGCCGAGGGAGCCGAGCGTGGCGCCGTCGATGGCGGGCTGGTTGTTGTAGGTGACGCCGGTCTCGGACCAGCTGGTGTTGCTCATCGCGCGGAACGTGCCGCCGTTGCCGCTGTTGGCGCCGGCGACGTTGTCGGTGTGGACCCGCAGCTTCGCGCTGCTCACCGAGCCGCTCAGGCCGGACACGGCGAACTTGAGGAACATCCGCTTCACCGGCGAGTTGTCCACGCCGAGCTGTCCGGAGCCGCCGTAGTTGGTGGACGCCGCCGAGCTGTCGACGTGGGTGTCGGCGACGGGGGTGTACGTGGTGGTGGCCGCCGAGGCGACCTGGCTGGTCAACGCGATGACGGTGAGGGAGGTGGCTGCGACGACGCCTGCCGCGGCCGCCGCTAAGACGGCCCTGCTCCTGCTCATGCCGATCCCTTCGGGTGGGGGTGATCCGCGGCGGCACGGTACGCACGCCAGGTCCCGCCGACGTGATCTCGACCGGATCGCGCGGTGGCCGCTCGATGAACGAGAGGTGCCCACCTTTAACTCCTGGTGCGCCGTCACCCGATCGGGGCCTGGCGGGCCGCGGTGGCCGGTGATCCCCGCCGCTGTGGTGGGATCAGGTGTCGGCAAGGAATCTCGTTCGGGGGCGTGGTCGCGTGGATTCGCTGGTGCTCGGGCTGCTCACGCTGCCCATGTACGTCCTCCTCTACTGGCCGCTGGTGGTCGCGTCGCGGCGGGTGCTCGGGGTGCGGGTGGGCACGGTCCGGGCGCTGGTGGGCGCGGCGGCCGGGTGGTCGGTGGCGACGGGGGTCGTGTCGCTGCTGCCCGCGAAGGAGCTGGAGACGCGGCCGGGGGCGTTCATCGGGCTGCTGGTGCCGCTGGCCGGGCTGGCGTTCCTGACCACGCTGGTCTTCCTGTTCGTCGCGGAGATGGCGGTGCCCAGCGGCGGCGGGCTGGGGGTGATCGGGCGGCTGCGGGCGATCCGGCGCGGGTTCGCGCGCGGGCGGCGGTACTCGCAGATCTCCCGGATCACCGTGCGGCACGGCCTGGCCCCCTACCTCTACGGCAGGCGCGACCGGCGGGAGGGCGTCCACCGGGAGGCCGCGCTGGCGCGCAGCATGCGGCGGGCGATGGAGGACGCGGGCGTCACGTTCGTGAAGCTGGGGCAGGTGCTGTCCACCCGGCCCGACCTGCTGCCCGCGACGTTCATCGCCGAGCTGAGCAAGCTGCAGGCGCAGGTCGCGCCGGTGCCGTCGGCGCAGGTCCTCGCGGTGCTCGCCGAGGAGCTGGGCGCGCCCGCCGACGAGGTCTTCGCCGAGTTCGACGCCGAGCCGATCGCTGCCGCGTCGGTCGCGCAGGTGCACCGGGCGCGGCTCAAGAGCGGCGAGGAGGTCGTGGTGAAGGTGCAGCGGCCCGGGATCAGGAGGTCGTGGAACGCGACCTCGACATCATGCACCGGGTCGCGGCGGCGATGGACGTGCGCGCGGCGTGGGCGCGGTCGCTCGGCGTGGTGGACCTGGCGGCCGGGTTCGCGGCGGCGCTGGTGGAGGAGCTGGACTTCCGGGTGGAGGCGCGCAACATCGCGGCGGTGCGGGCGGCGACCCCGGACCACGCGGTGGCGCTGCCGGTGGTGCACGAGGAGCTGTCGACGGACCGGGTGCTGGTCATGACCCGGATGGTCGGGACGCCGCTGGCCCACGCCGCCGACCTGCCCGCCGACGCGCGCGCCGGGCTGGCGCGGACGCTGCTGGAGTGCGTGCTGCGGCAGATCACCCTGCACGGCGTCTTCCACGCCGACCCGCACCCGGGCAACGTGCTGCTGCTCGACGGCCCCGCCCTGGGGCTGCTGGACTTCGGCTCGGTCGGGCGGCTCGACGCGGGGCTGCGGGCGGGCATCCAGGCGCTGCTGGTCGCCCTCGACCGCGGCGACCCGGCGGGCCTGCGCGACGGCCTGCTCCAGGTGGTGGACCGGCCGGAGCAGATCGACGAGCCGCGGCTGGAGCGGGCGCTGGGGGCGTTGGTGGCCAAGCACTTCGGGCACGACCAGGCGCCGGACGCGCAGATGTTCACCGAGGTCTTCCGGGTGGTGACCGAGTTCCGGCTGTCGGTGCCGCCACCGGTCGCCGCGGTGTTCCGGTCCCTGGCGACGCTGGAGGGGACGCTGACGCTGCTCGCGCCCGGGTTCAACCTGGTCGTCGCGGCGCGGGCGTTCGCCACCGGCCAGATCGGCGAGCAGCTCCGCCCGGACACGCTGCGCGAGACCCTCACGCACGAGGCGATGACGATGCTTCCGGTGCTGCGGCGGCTGCCGCGCAGGCTGGACCGCATCGGCGGCGCCGTCGAGGAGGGCAGGCTGTCGGTCGGCGTGCGCCTGTTCGCCGACGAGCGCGACCGGGCCGTGGTGACCGGTCTGGTGCACGAGGTGCTGCTGGCGTTCCTCGGCCTCGGCGCGGGCCTGATCGCGGCGATCCTGCTGGCGTCGGAGAGCGGACCGGTGGTGATCCCGCAGCTCACGCTGAACCAGCTCATCGGCTACAACCTGCTCGTGATCAGCGCGCTGGTGGGCCTGCGGCTGCTGTACGTCGTGTTCCGGTCGCAGGCGAAGCGCTCTCCCTAGGGGTCGTTCCCCGGGAGATCACCGGATGCGCCCGCCCAGCCCGATTGGCGACGATTCCGGTCGTGGCGAAGGGGAATGCACAGCGGTGGCGGCAGACGACGGTGTGGGTGCACGTCCTGGCGTCGGTGGGGTGGATGTCGCAGGCGTTCGCACTGGCGGCGCTCGGCGTGGTCGCGGCGTCCACTGAGGACGCGGCGACCCGGCTCGCGGCGGTGTCGATGGCGCACACGCTCGACGGGTACCTGTTGGCGCCCATGGCGAACGCGGCGGCGTTCACGGGGTTCGTGCTGTCGGCGGCGACGGCGTGGGGCTACGTCCGGCACTGGTGGGTGCTGACCAAGTTCGCGCTGACCCTGGTGCAGCTGTACGCGGGGATCTTCATCCTGTCGAAGGCGCTCAACGAGGCCCTGGCGGCGGCGCAGGCAGGACGGGAGCTGCCGTCGCCGATGCTGCAGGTCGTCGGCGCCGGGTTGATGGGCTGCGGGCTGGCGTTCCAGGCGTGGCTGTCGGTGGCGAAGCCGGGCGGGAAGACCCGGTGGGCGCGGGCGGGCAAGCCCGCGACCGCGCCCACGTGGGTGTTCGTCGGCGGCGCGCTGGTGCCGCTCACCGACCTGGGCATCGCGATCGCGCTCGGCGACCCGATGCCGATGCTGTCCCTGCTGTTCCTGGCCGCGGTCCTGGTGAACCGCGGTCACCGCAGGGTCAGGGCGTCGCCGCGGAGACCCGGGTCAGCTTGTCCGGGTTGCGGACGAAGTAGAGCCCGGCGATCCGGTCGCCGTCGACGCGGACCTCGAGCGCGGGGCTCCCGTTGACCGCTGGCGGCGTAGGCGCTCATCCGGAACCGACCCGCCGTCGCCCTCGGCCAGCTCCGCGGCCGTCTCCAGGCCGGTCGGGCCCGCGCGGTTCGGGGTGCCGCTGCCCACGGCGTAGACGAGGTGGTCGTAGTGGACGGTGTCGCCGGTGTCGAGGGCCACGGCGCGTCCGGCGGCGTCGATCCGGGTCGCGCAGGCGACCACGAGCCGGACGCGCTCGGCGAGGACGTCGCGGTAGGCGACGAAGGCCGCCCGCGGGTTGACCAGGGTGGCGGCGACGTCCGAGCGCTGGGTTAGGCGGTTGGCAGCCATCACGCCCGCGTACCCGCCGCGATCACGACCACGGTGTTCATGGTGTCTCCTCCGATCCGAGGGGTCGGGCACGAGACACCGCCGGGGGCGAGCCGGATCACCCGATGCCGACCGACGCCAGCGCGGTGTCGAGGACGCGGCGGGCGCGCTGGTCGGGCCAGGGGCCTGGGACCTCGAAGCGGGCGGTGACGAGGCCGTCGACCACGACGTCGACCAGGTCGGCGGCGAGTTCGGGGTCGGGGGCGCCGGACTCGGCGACGAGGGCGCGGAGGTGGTCGTCCCACCAGGTGAGGAAGCGGTCGAGTTCGGCGCGGAGGGCGGGTTCGCCGGGGGCGGCGACGAGCAGCGCGAGCCAGAACCGGTGCGCCCGCTCGCCCGGCGCGTGCACGGCCCAGTCGACCAGGGCGCGGACGCCTGCGGCGCCGGGCTTGCCCGCGGTCGCGGCCTCCGCCTCGGTGACGCGCCGCGCGACTTCCCGGCCGACGGCGTGCCGGAGGAGGTCGTCGCGGTCGGCGACGTAGTGGGTGACCACCGATGTCGACGCCCCCGCGCGGGCGGCGACGGCGCGGATCGTCACCGCGGCGAAGCCGTGCTCGGCGGCGAGGTCGACGACGGCGTCGGCGATGGCGTCGCGGCGGGCGGCGGGGTCGACCTGCTTGGGCACGGCGGTCAGCCTACCTTGTCATGCAACGCATGTTGTGCAACAGTCGTTGCATGAAGGTTGTGGTGATCGGGGCGGGTTTCGCCGGGCTGACCGCGGCGCGCAAACTGGCCGGGCATGACGTCGTGGTCCTGGAAGCCGGGGACCGCGTCGGGGGCGGGCGTGGACGGTGACCTCCGCGCTCGGCTCGGCGGTCGACCTCGGCGGCATGTGGGTGGGCGCCGACCACCACCGCCTCGCCGCTCTGGCGGCCGAGGCGGGCATGACCGTGTTCCCGACGCCGACCCGCGGCGCGCTGGCCTACCTGGACGACAGGGGCGTGCGCAAGGGCTTGCCACCGCTCACCGCGCTGGCCGCCGGGTGGGCGCTGCTGCGCATGTCCGAAGAGGACGGAACCGTCGCGGACTGGCTGCGCCGCTTCCCCGAGCCCGCCCGCTGCTCGACGCCGTCCTCAGCGAGGCGCTGGCCGCCGACACCGACCAGGTGTCCGTGCGCGCCCTGCGGTCCGGTGTCCGCGCGGTCGGCGGCTTCCGGGTGGTGCTCGGCGTCTCGGGCGGCGCGCAGGACGGCCTGCTGTCCGGTGGCGCGGGCGGTCTCGCCGAGTGGCTGGCCACCGGTCTCGACGTCCGCCTCGGCTGTCCGGCGACCGCGATCCGGCGCTCCCCGGGCGGTGTCGTCGTCGAGACGCCCGCGGGTCCGGTCCACGCCGACCGCGCGGTGGTCGCCGTTCCGCCGCCGGTGGCGCGCGGCATCCGGCACGACCCGCCGCTGCCGCCCGAGCGCGCCGCCGCCGAGCGCGGCACGTTCATGGGCTCGGTCCACAAGGCGATCGCCGTCTACGACACCCCGTTCTGGCGCGCCGACGGCTGGAACGGGCAACTGCTCGACACCAGCGGCCTCGCCGCGTTCGACGTCTCCCCGCCCGGCGGCCCCGGGCACCTCGGCGTGCTCATCCCCGGCCGCCACGCGCGCGCCCGGCCCGACCGCGCGCGCATCCTGGCCGTGCTGGCGCGCGCCTTCGGGCCGCGGGCGCTGGACCCGGTGAGCTGGCACGAGAAGGCGTGGGTCGACGGCGGGTACGCGGCGCTGCCCGTCCCCGGCGCCGAGCACGTCCTCGGCCCCACTCCCCGGCCGGGCCGGTGCACTGGGCGGGCACGGAGACCGCCGCGACCCACCGCGGCTACCTGGAAGGCGCGATCGCCTCCGGACAGGCCGCCGCCCGCGCGGTGCTCACCAGCTCTCCCCGAACACCACCAGTCCATCCTGGACGGTCGTCCTGACCCGGGAGTCGAACGTCTCCAGCGGGTCGTCGTCGAGCACCGCGAAGTCCGCCCGCAGGCCCGGCGCGATCGACCCGACGGTGTCCTCCCACCCGCACGCCCACGCCGCGTCGACGGTGTACGCCCGCAGCGCCTGCATCGGCGTGATGCCCTCGTCCGGCCCGACGAGCGCGCCCGACGACGAGCGGCGCTCGACCATGAACCGCATCGCGACCAGCGGCGCGCCGGTCGTCACCGGGCGGTCGGAGCTGCCGACGAGCCGCACGCCCGCGTCGAGGAACCCGCGGCCCCGGTACAGCCACGGCGCGCGCTCCTCCCCCATGATCCGGGCGTAGTCGTCGCCGAACGACCACAGGAACGCGGGCTGCACGACCGCGGCGACACCCAAGCGGGCGAACCGGGCGAGCTGGTCCGGTCGGACCAGGCCCGCGTGCTCGACGCGGTGCCGGGCCCCGGACCCCGCGACCCCCGCCGCCTCGAAGCCGTCCAGCGCGACGTCGACCGCTCGGTCGCCGATGGCGTGCACGGCGAGCTGCCAGCCCGCCCGGTGCGCGTCGGCGATCACCGCGTGCAGGTGGGCCGGGTCGGCGTACAGCTCGCCCGAGCCGGAGCCGTCGGTGTACGGGGCGGTCAGGGCGGCGGTGCGGGCCATCATGCCGCCGTCGGTGAACACCTTGATCGCGCCCAGGGACAGCCGGTCGCCGCCGAACCCGGTGCGCAGCCCCAGGTCCATCGCCCGCGGGGTGGCGTCGGAGGCGTGCGCGCCGACCGGGCGCAGGACGTCGGCGGACACCATCAGGCTGACCCGCACCGGCAGCCGCCCGAGCCGGTCGGCCTCCTGGTACGCGGCGGCCTCGATCGGGCTGTGCTTGATCAGCCCGCCGCCGATGCCCGCCTCCGCGCACGCGGTCACCCCCTCGGACAGGCACTGCCTGCCCGCGCGCTCGACCGCGTCCACCAGCTCCGCGCGCGAGTACGGCTGGCGCAGCTCCCGCACCGCCGCCGCGCCCGCCTCGACCAGCAGCCCGTCCCGGTGCGGCACGCCCGCGGGCAGCAGCGCCAGCACCGACGACGACACCACGCACGCGTGGCCGGAGTCGTGGATCAGGTGCACCCGCCTGCCCTCCGCCGCGGTGTCCAGCTCCGCCGCGGTGACGTGCCCGCCCAGCCTGCGCTGGTCGTACCCGACGACGTCCACCCACTCCCCCGCCGGGCGGCGCAGCGCCGCGTCCCGCACGACCGCCAGCAGCGACGCCCGGTCCGCGCACGCCGCGACGGACGGCGCGCCCGCGGCCAGGCCCGCCCACGCCAGGTGGACGTGCGCGTCGACGAACCCCGGCACCACCCACGCGCCGCCCAGGTCGACCCGCCGCGCCGCGGCAGGTCCACGACGGCGTCGTCCACCCCGACGACGCGACCCCGCCACACGCCGATGGCCGAGGCCGTCGGGTGGGCGGGGTCCATGGTCAGCGCGCGCACGCCGGTGATCAGCAAGTCCAGCACGCGCCCAGGGTAGAGCGGGGCCGCCCGGGCGGGCGGCCCCGCTCACCCGATCACGGGGAGAACAGGTCCACGTGCGCGGCGAACGCGGTCGCGATCTCCGCCTGCGCCCAGAACCGGTGGTAGGTGAACGTCGGCGCGGCGCCGCCGTTCAGGTACGCCTGGACCTTCGGCCACTCCGGGTCGTCCTCGAAGAACGACCGGATCGACAGGAAGGTCGCGCCCGGGGCGATCACGTCGCCGTTGGGCATGGTGCCGCGCCAGCCCGGCGGGACGTACGTGCCGTCGCCGCCCGCCACGTACGGGTCGTCGAAGCGGCTGTAGTCCGAGCGGGTCTCCGGGATGGCGATGCCGAGCGCGGTCTGGTTCGCCAGCAGCGCGTCCAGCAGGCCCTCGCCGGTGGTGCGGGCCGCCGCGTCGCCGGACCGCGCCGCGTAGTGCAGCAGGGTCTTGGCCAGCGAGGCCGCCACGCCGACGTCCTTGCCGTGCGTGTCGACGGTGACGCGCAGGTTCGGGTTGGCCGCGGGCCAGTTGGTGCCGCTGGAGGTGAAGCTCGCCGACGGCGTGCCGGTCCACGTCATGTCGGACGGCACGGCGAAGTCGCCACCCGTGCCGACGGTGGTGTTCCGGATGGCCCAGGGCACCCACTTGTCGAGGATGTCCTTGGCCTGGGCGTTGCCGGTCTCGGAGTACAGCGCCGCGACCCGCTCCATGCCCCACACCTGGAACCCGAACCAGCGGTTCGACGGCGGGTCGTGCCAGACCGGCTGGTAGTCGTAGAACATGCCGTTGAACGTCGGCAGGTTCGACGGCGGGGCCGCGTACTGGCCGTCCCAGCTGTTCGTCGCGCCACCGGCGATGCCGCCGTCGGCCGACTGCAGCCACTTGATGAACTGGAGCTGCCGGGTGAGGCTGGTGGCCCAGTCCTGCTGGCCGGTCGCCGACTTCGGCTTGAGCGCCGGGTCGTTGGCCAGGGCGTAAGCGGCCAGCGGGTTCTGGTAACCCTGGTGGTTCGCGCCGTCGCCGATGCGCCACGCCCAGCCCGCGGAGGTGTCGGTGGCGCCACCCCACGCGTAGTACCAGGACATCAGGTAGTGCGCGCTGGTCTTGCCGGTGCCGCCGGGGCAGGACGCCGGGCTGGTGCAGCCGCCGATGCGCTTGAAGTACTTGTCGAACATGGCGTAGCGCAGGTAGTCGCCCATCTTCGACGCCTTGGCGACGACGCCCGCGACCTGGCTGCCCTTGCCCTGCTCGGTCGCCCACTTGTTCGCCAGGTAAGCGACCTGCACGGCGCGCGCGTCGGCGTCGGGGGCGTTGGTGTACTTCCACTGCTTGGCGTACGACGAGTCCCCGGTGAACAGGTCGAGGAACCCGTTCGGGCCGCCGTGCGCGAACGTGTCGCACGAGGGCTGCGGGATGGTCTCCCAGACCGACTCCTGCGAGCCGCGCTGGTAGGTGTTGATGTACGCCGGGGCCGCGTCGGACTCGTCGCCGCAGCGCCCGAAACCGAGCGTGTTGTCGACGTCGAGCAGCCAGTGCATGCCGTACACGGTGTCGCTGCCGTACGCGGTGCGCAGCTCGCCCGCGATCGGGTCCTGCCCGACCGGGACGCTGCTGTCCAGCCGCGACGGGTACATCGACGGGTGCGGGTGCTCCGGCGCGTAGGTCGCCGGGGACGCGGGGTTGTAGCGGCCCGCGTTCGGCTGGTCGGCGGCCGACGGGATGATGAACTTCTCCAGCGACTCCCAGGACTTGGTGAACGGCGCCCAGTCACCGGAGATGCGGCCGTAGGCGGCTTCCAGCCACAGGTAGTAGCTGTACGCCTCGGACGTCGTCTGGTGGCCGTGGTCGGGCGCCTCCACGAGCAGGGTCTCGACCGAGTGGTACGGCACGAGCAGCCCGCCGATGTTCCGGAAGTAGCCGCTGGCCGGGTCCTTGATCTTGTTGTACTGCTCCAGGAACGCCGCGGTGTAGTCCGAGGTGTCCGCGGACAGCTCGCGGGCCTCGATCGTGGCCGCGGTGTAGCCGGTGGCGGTGGCCGAGAAGGTGGCCGTGGCGAGCGCGCCGCCGTTGGCCGCGGAGGTGATCGTGACCGGCTTCTCGGTGTTCCAGTCGGTCGGCGAGAAGGTCAGGCTCGCGGGCGTCGCGGTCAGGTCGGTGCTGCCCGCGGTGCGGGCGACGGCGACGGTGACCGTGCCGGAGGGCTGGGTGGCCAGCTTGACCCCGGTGCGCGCGGTCTGGCCCTGGCGGACGGTGACGGTCGCGGGCGAGGCCACGATCGTCGGCGCGCCGACCACGGTGATGGCGATGGGCGTCGACAGCGCGGACGCGCCGCGGTTGTCGTGCGCCCGCGCGGCCAGCGAGTGCTGGCCGACCGGCGCGTTCGCCCACGGCACGCTGTAGGGCGCGGTGGTGTCGGTGCCGATCAGCGTGGTGCCGTTGTAGAACTCGACCCGGTCGACGGTGCCGTCCGGGTCGGACGCCGCCGCCGAGAGGGTGATCGGCGTGCCGACGGTGTGGCTGGAGCCGTCGGCGGGCGAGGTGAGCGACACCGTCGGCGGCCGGTTGGCCCCGGTGCAGGGGTGCCGTTCACGGCGAAGTCGGTCGGCGGGCGGTTCTGGCCGCTCCAGCTCGCGTTGAAGCCGAAGGCGACCGAGGCGCCGCTCGCGACGTTGCCGTTCCACGCCTCGTTGGTGATGGTGACCGCGCTGCCGCTCTGGCTGTAGCGGCTGCTCCACGACTGCTGGATGCGCTGGCCGTCGAGGAAGGTCCAGGTGAGGCGCCACCCGGCGAGCGCGTCGCCCTCGTTGCGCAGGGTCACGTTGGCGGTGAAGCCGCCGGGCCACTGGTTGGTCGTGTAGGTCACCGAGCACGCGACGGCCGCGTGCGCGGTGCCCGCCAGCGGGACGAGCGCGCCCGCCGCCAGGGTCGTCGCCGCCAGGGCGACGCCCAGCGGGCCCGGGCGGGCTCGGCGGGACAGGACGGATCGCATCGTTGCAGGTCCTCCTTCAAGGGACACAGGGAGTCCGCGCCGGGGCGCGGTCACCGGCCCGGGGTCACCCCTTCCCGGACCGGGGCTCTGGTGGCCGCGCCTAGGGCTCGACGCCCCAGACGAGGGCGGCGCCGGAGTGCCCGGTCACCCGGGGGCGTCGCGGTAGGCGGCGGTGGCGCCGGAGTAGCTGTGGTCGTCGGCCTGGTTGAGCGGGGACCAGTCCGCCTTGGCGACGCGGAACTGGACCTCGCCGGTGTCCTGTCCGGGTTGGACGGTGCCGCCGGTGAAGGTGATCTGCACCTGGTGGTCCGCGCCCGGCCGGGCCGCGGCCAGCTTCACCACGCCCACCCGGACGTTGGCGCAGCCGACCCTGGCGTAGTCGCACCAGACCTGGAACGACTGCGCGCCGTCACCGGTGAACCAGTAGCGCACGGTGGTGTTCGCCAGCGACAGCGGCGCGGTGCCGGTGTTGCGGACCACGACCGCGCCGCGGATCTGGTTCTCGGTGGGCGAGGAGTTCGCGGTGCGGTGCTGCACGACGAGCGGACCGGCGGGCGGCGGCGTCGTGGTGGTGGTCGTCGTGGTCGTGGTGGTGGTTGTGGTCGTCGTCGTGGTGGTGGTCGTCGTGGGATCGGTCGAGCCGTCCGGGGTGCGGCCCCAGAGGGTGCCCGAGGCGTCGGCGACGACGATCCGGTCGGTGGTGGCCTGGGTCGCGGTCAGGCCCTGGTACGACCAGTCGTTGGTGGGGTCCCAGGTGCCGGAGCTGGTCAGCCGCAGCTGGATCTCGCGCCGCCACGCGCTCTGCCCGGCGGGGGCGATGTCGCCCGCGCACCGCACCTCGACGTAGTGCACCGCGCCCGCGACCTGCTTCGGCGCGGACGGCGCCCCGCACTGGTTGTAGTTGGTGGTCGCGGTGACCTGCGACGCCTGGGTGGCGCCGTCGAGGGTGAAGTAGTAGCGGACGACGCCGTCGCGGACCGCGCGGGCCGGGAACGCGGACCTGTTGTAGGCGAACAGCTTGACCTCGGTGAAGGTGGTCGAGGACTGGCTGATGCTCGCCTGCGTGTAGATCTCCTCCATGTCCGGTCGCTCGACGGGCGGGAAGTTCGCCAGCGGCGCCCCGCCGAACTCGTCGTACACCTTGACCAGCGCGCTGGTGAACCCGGAGTTGTAGTCGAGGGCGACCTCGTTGGCGACGTAGTCCTTGCGGCTGTCGGTGTAGGCGTCGTTGTTCGTCGACGGGCCGCCGACGAGCGCGCCGTACAGCACGTGCCGCGTCGCCTCGGGCGAGTCCATGCTGTCCAGCCATGACCCGTGGGCCGTGCGGTGGTGGGGGTTGCGCGGCGGGTTCACGCCGAACCCGACCACATAGCTGGAGTTGCGCGGGTTGTCGCCGAGGATGTAGTTGATCTGGCGGACGCCGAAGTCGTGGTACCGGGCCTTGCGCACCGGGTCGCCGACGTTCTCGGCGTGCACCATCGCCACGAACGCGGTGTTGGCCGCGTACCGCAGGGAGCCCCAGGTGTCGAGGACGGCCTGACCGCCCGGCGAGTAGCGGATCCGGTTGCCGTTGTAGCCGACGGTCCAGTAATCCAGCCACCGGTTGGCGTCGGTGAAGTAGCGGTCCTTGCCGGTCAGCTCGGCGAGCAGGACGTAGGCGCCGTAGGACTTGTCGTCCCAGGCGATGGTCCAGCGGTAGGAGCGCTCGGTGCTCTGCGGCTCGGTGGAGAGCTTGTCGTACTCGGTCTCGGCCTTCGCGAGGTAGCTCGCCTCACCGGTGGCGCGGTGCAGCCAGATCGCACCCCAGACCAGCTCGTCCTGGTAGCCGCTCCAGGAGCGGTAGAAGTTCTGGGCGTCGGTGATGCAGTCGCTGTACTTGCCGCGGTAGGTGTCGGCGAAGGAGTAGAGCTGGCGGGCGTGCGTGAGCAGGGTGTTGGCGTAGGCGGGGTCGCTGCCGCGGAACACCATCGACGCGGCGGCCATCGCGGCGGCGTACTCCCCGGCCAGGTCCGAGCCGGGGCAGCTCGCGTCGACCTTGAACGCCGGGCGGGCCATCGGCATGACCTCGGCGGGGCCCCACCACTTGTGGTCGTCGTCACCCTTGCCCACCTGGCCGTAGACGACGTTCGGGGCGGGGTGCGCCTTGATGATCCAGTCGGTGCCCCAGCGCAGGTTCGCCTTCAGGTGGGCGAGCTGCCCGGACCGGGCGTACGCCTCGGGTTCCTCGACCGCGCCCCAGGCGAGCATCGTCATGGCCGCGCCGAACGGCAGGCCGAACTTGACGTGGTCGCCCGCGTCGTAGAAGCCGCCGGTCAGGTCGACGCCGACGTCGGCGCCGTCGGTCAGCGCGGAATCCCCGCGCCAGGACACGCGGTTGTCGTCCGGCAGCGCGCCGGACCGCTGGGCGTCGTAGAACCACAGCGACTTCTGCAGCGCCTCGGCGTAGTTGAAGGCCGGGGCGGCGGACGCCGCGGACGTCAGCGGGACGACCGCGGCCGCCACGACAGCAGCGCACAGCATGCCGCGGCCGAACCGCGACAGACGACTCGTCACAGCCGCTTCCTCCTCGAAGCAGTGCCGGGGGATCGCCGGAGCGTTTTGGGAGCGCTCTCAGGAAAGAGTAACCCGGAGCGGGTCCGTTGGGAACAGGCAAAAGCGGAGCATGCGAACGGCCCAGCGGGAACGGGGCCCGCTGGGCCGATCGAGGAAGGCGGAACCGCCCACCGCGTAAGAGCGCTCCCAGTCTCTCGGTGGGCGGTTCCGGTCTCAGGAGGGGTGGTGACCCCTATTCGTGGTGGCCGACGGCTGCGAACACGCAGCCGTCCACATCGGACGGCACGGTCCCGGTGGCGGGCAGCTCGCCCGGTTCGCACATCAGGTACCGCAGGCCAAGCCGCTCGACGCCGAGCGGTCCCGCGGTGACCGCGAAGCCGTTGCCGAAGGCCCAGTCCGGGTTGCTCCGGGCCTCGCCCTGCTTCAGCGCCGCCGCCCAGGAGCGCTGGAAGGCGGCCTGCGCGCCCGGCGCGAACACCACCAGGCCGATCTTGTCGTACGGGCGCACCGCGCACGTCGCCCAGGAGCCGACGTACTCGGCGTACCAGGGGAACCGGGTCGGACCGAGGTACTCGGCCAGGTCCTCCTCGGTGGCGGGCTCGGCGTCACCGCACTCGTCGGTGGTCTTCTCGACCCACCGGACCAGGCTGTCCAGCTCGGTGACGGGCTGGCTGAGCGCGGCGGCCCCGGTCGACCCCGCCGGGATGAGCATGGGGTCCTGGTGGTGGCCCGACGAGCAGGCGGTCAGCAGCGCGGTCGCGAGCAGCGCCGCGGCAAGGCGTGGCATCCCCGACTCCCTCGCGGTAGTGGGGCGGGGCGGACCGGGCCGGTCCGCCCCGCCGCCCATCAGGGAACGGCGCACGCCGTCCCGTTGAGCGCGAACCCGCTCGGCGCCGCCGCACCCTGCTGCGACGTGCCGTTGAATCCGAACTCGACGGTTGCCCCCGGCGCGATGGAGCCGTTCCAGGACACGTTCTTCGCCGCCACCTCGGCGCCGGTCTGGGCGACCTCGGCGTTCCACGCCTGGGTCACCTTCTGCCCGCCGCCGTAGGTCCACCGCAGCGTCCAGCCGGACACCGCGGCCGTGCCCGCGTTGGTGATCCGGACCGTCGCGGTGAACCCGCCGCTCCACGAGGTGGAGACGACGTGCGCCACCCGGCAGGTCGCCCCACCCGTTCCATCGGTGGAGGTGGTGAACCTGGCGACCGGCGACGCGGGCGAGCGGTTGCCCGCCGCGTCCTTCGCGATCACGTACACCTCGTACGCGGTGCCCGCGGTGAGCCCGCTCAGCGTCGCCGAGTTCCCGGTCGGCGAGGCGAGCAGGGTGTCGTTGGCGCCGTTCTCCCGGTAGACCTCGTATCCGGTCACGGCGGTGTTGTCGGTCGACGCGGTCCAGCTCAGCTGCGCCGACGACGCGGTGACGCCCGCGGCCGATGGCGCGCCCGGGGCGGTGGGCGCGACGGTGTCACCGCCGCTGTTGCCGCCGCTGAACACGACGTCCGAGCAGTTGTAGAACGCCTCGGGGCTGTCGGAGCGCTGCCAGATCGAGTAGATGATGTGCCTGCCGGACTTGTTCGGCAGGGTGACCGGCCAGGTGTACTCCGCGCCCTCGGGGCCGCTGCCGTTGATCGGCGGGTTGGTGACCGCGTTGAAGGGGGCCGGTTCCAGGTCCGACCACTTCAGCGGCTGCGACGGGTCCCACCCGTCGCGGGTGACGTACTGCGACCACGTGCCCGGGTGCGGGGCCCAGGCGTTGTAGCGGAAGGTCACCTGCGCGTTGGCCTGCAGGGCGGTGGTGGGCCAGTTCGCGTGGGCGATGGTGAAGCCGTCGTACTTGGTGGTCGGCCCGCAGAGCTCGCCGTCCGGGATGATCTCCCGGTGCCTGCCCCCGGCGAGGCTGATCAGGTTGCCGAACCAGTCCCACAGCGGCTGCTTGCCGCTGATGGCGACCGCGGCCTTGCACGCCTCGTTCTGCGGGTTCAGGTCTCCCCGCCCCCACCGGCGCGGCCGTCGACGTAGCAGGCGTAGGTACGGGTGGCAGGGAAGGTCATCCCGCCGTGGGCCTGCGCCTGCGGCTGGGGGACCAGGAGTCCGCCAACCGCGAGCACCCCGACGAGGCCCGCGAGCAACGCGCCGTTGCGTCGTGTTCGCACGGGTTCATCTCCTTTGCTCCGGGAGCCGCACTCGGGACTGAGAGCGCTCCCAGAACTAGGGAGCATCCGCCACCCGATCTCGTCAAGGGTTGGCGTGCGGGCGGCGGGATCTGAAAATCCTTCGGGCGCGGCGCGGCGACCGCGCCCCGGCGGGGGCGCGGTCGCGACGCTGCGTCACCGCCGGGCGGTCAGCCCGCCGCGCAGATCGGGACGGGTTCCCAGCCGGTCGTGTCCCCGGAGACGATCATCCCGCGGTGGTCGACCCGGCGGGCGCGACCGCGCCGTTCCAACCCGCGTTGGCCGCCGTGACGTCCACACCGGACACCGTGACGCTGGTGCTCCACGCGTTCGACACGGTGAGCCCGGCCCTGAGCGCGAAGCGCACCGACCACGAGCGCGTGGCCGAGGGACCGGTGTTGGTCACCACGATCTCGAGCTGCGCGCCGCCGGGCCAGCGGTTGACCACGCGGACGGTCGCCGAGCACCCGCCGGGCGGGGGCGTGCTGGTGGTGGTGGTGGTCGTGGTCGTCGGCCCGGTCGTGGGCGGCACGCCGGAGATCGCCGCCAGCAGCGCCGGGTACCACCGGTCGGCGATCTTGCGGTCGCCCGCGGCGTTGGGGTGCACGCCGTCGTAGGTGTCGGTGGCGGTGCTGAAGCCGGTCCACTGGTCGATCAGCACGACCGGCGACTGGCTGGTCGACGTGCGCGCCACCCACGCGGGCAGGGCGGCGTTGAGGTCGACGACGCGCTGGGCGCACGCCGAGCACGTCGGCGGGTTCATGGGGATGATCCGCGCGACGAGGACGCGCATGGCCGGGTTGCTCGCCCGCATCTGCGCGACGAGCGTGTCGAACGCGGCGAGGATCTGCGCGGTGCCGCGCGCGCTCCACACGTCGTTGGTGCCGAAGTGCATCATGACGACGTCCGGGCGGGCGGCGGCCAGCCAGCCGGGGAGCTGGTCGCGGGCGGCGACGTCGGTGGCGAGGAAGCCGCCGTGGCCCTCGTGCTCGCCGTCGTAGGCGAAGCCGCAGCCATCGGGGTTGAGCGTGCCGACGAAGTCCACTTCGGACGCCCGTCCGGCCTTGCGCAACTCGTCCCACAGCAGCGCGCGCCAGCACCCGGGCGATCCGGTGATGGAGTCGCCGAGCGCCATCACGCGGACCGGGGCGGCTTGCGCCGCGGTGCCGGGCCGGGCGGCGACGGTGAGTGCGGCGACGGCGGTGAGGGCGGCGAGCAACAGCGGGAGCAGGGTTCTGCGGAGCATGTTTCCTCCACTGTGGATGGTGGCCCGGGGCGGCGGGCGGTCGCCGCCCCGGGCGGTGCGGTCAGCCCGCGGTGCAGGCCGACCCGTTCAGGGTGAACGCGGCCGGTACCGCGTTCGTCCCGTTCCAGGTGCCGATGAAGCCGACGCTCGTGGTGCCGTTCGGCGCGATCATGGCGTTCCAGCCCGCGTTGGTGGCGCTGACCTGCGCGCCGGACTGGGTGTGCGCGGCGTTCCACATGTGCGAGATGGTCTGCCCATTGGCGAACGACCACCGCAGCGTCCACCCGGACACGGGGGTCGTGCCGGTGTTGCGGATCGTCACGTCGCCCTGGAAGCCGCCCTGCCACTGCCCGGCGACGCGGTAGGTCACCGCGCACGTGCCGCCCCCGCCGCCCGACGTCGTCACCGAGACCGTCGCCGAGCGCGCCGAGCGGTTGCCCGCGGCGTCCTTGGCGTACACGGCGAAGGTGTACGCCGTCGACGGGGTGAGGCCGGAGAGGGTGGCCGAGGTGGTGGTGGACGAGCCCGCGGGCGTCTCGGTGGCGCCGGAGACGCGCACGACGTCGTAGGCGGTGACGCGGACGTTGTCGGTCGACGCCGCCCAGGTCAGGCGGACGCTGGTGCTGGTGACGTCCGACGCCGCAGGCGTGCCGGGCGCGGTGGGCGGCGTGGTGTCGCCCGGGTCGCCGCCGTAGATCGTGGCCTCGCGCGAGGTCGCGCGGATGCCGTTGGCGCCGTTGACCGCGCGCTGGCCCCACGGGGTGAGCTGCGCGGGGTTGAACGCGGTCACCATGTCCAGGTACTCGACGCCGCCGCCGTTGCCGCTCCACGACCAGGTCAGGTAGCCGAGCCGCAACTGCTGGGTGGTGGCGAAGATGGCGTCCTCGTCGGGGTTGCCGTCGGAGTGGTCGTGGCCGAACTCGCCCACCACGATCGGCAGGCGCGCGCTGACGAAGGCGTTCAGGTACGCCGAGACCTCGGCGGCGGTGTCGAAGACGCCGTACATGTGGATGGAGAAGACCGTGTTGCCGGTCGGGTCGGCGGCGTACACGCGGGCGGCGTTGTCGCGCATGGTGAACGACCAGTCCTGGCCCCAGTTGGGGGCGTCGACCATGATCACGTGCTCGTACCCGCCCGCCCGCAGGCGCTGGATGGCCTGGCTGGTGTGCGGGGTCCAGTCCGCGTAGCCGGTGTTGCCGAACGGCTCGTTGCCGATGTTGAGGACCACGTAGTTCTCCTGGCCCGCCAGTGCCGCCTTGATGTCGGCGCTGAGCCAGTAGTCGGCGGCCTTGGCCAGGGTCGCCGCGCCGCTCTGCTCGCCGTAGCCGGTGGTGTCGTGCACCTCCAGCACGCAGATGAGCTTGTTGGTCTTGCACAGGGAGATCACGTTGGCCACGTCCGCGCCGCTGTTGCGCGTCCAGCGGGTGCCGTCGGAGAGCACCACGCGCACGGTGTTGGCTCCGGTGGCCTTGATGTTGGCGAAGGAGCTGGTTTCGCCCGCGTACCAGGTGTGCGCGTGGTTGACCCCGCGCATCACGAACTCGGTGCCGTTGCCCTCGTAGAGCCGCCCGTCCCGCACGCGCAGGCCCGTCGCCGCTGACGCGGCGGGCACCACCACGAGCAGGGTCAGGACGAGCGCGGCCAGCGTGGTCATCGCCACGGCGAGCCGTTTCCTCATGGAACACCTCTCGGCTGATCGTCGTCGTTGAGCAATCCGGGTGCCGCACAGCCCGTGCGTGTTTCCACAGTGGATGGTCGTGGGAGCGGGGGTCTGCTCGGACGCACGGGCGTGCTGTCCGCCTGACCGCGAAGCCGCTCCCACACCGCGAACCGGTGTGCCTCCGCCGAGAGGAAGGACGGGGCACACTTAACCAATTAACCGGTTAAGCGTCAAGGTGCGTGACGGTCGGTCACCGCGCCGGGCCGGTGCTCCCCTCGGCACGAGCACCGGGTCGGCGGTGCGCAGGTGGCCGGGCGCGCCGCCGTCGACGACCTCGGCGAGCACCCGGACGGCCGCCGCCCCGCGCTCGAAGATCGGCCGGTCGACCGCGGTCAGCGCGGGCCGGACCAGCCCGCACAGCGGCGAGTCGTCCCACGCGACGATCGACAGGTCGTCCGGCACCGAGCGGCCCAGCTCCTGCGCGACGCCGACCGCGGCCACCGCCATCACGTCGTTGTCGAACACGAGCGCGGTCGGCGGGTCCGGCTCGGCGAGCAGCCGGGCGGTGGCGCGGGCGGCGTCCTGCGCGCCGTAGTCGGCGTTGACCACCGGCGCCGCGGTCAGCCCCCACCGCCGGGTCTGCTCGGCGAACGCCCGCGTCCGGGTCCGGGTGTGCACGAACTCCGGCGGCCCCGCGACCCGGCCGACCCTGCGGTGCCCGAGCCCGGCGAGGTGCTCCAGCACGGCGGCCATCGCGACGGCGTCGTCGGTCCACACGCACGGCGGGCCGTCGTCGGCGACCGGCTCGCCCAGCACCACCGCGGGCAGGCCGAGTTCGGTGACCAGGCTGATGCGCGGGTCGTCGGCGCGCAGGTCGACCAGCAGCACGCCGTCGACGCGCCGCTCGGCCCACCACCGCCGGTACAGCGCCAGCTCGGTCTCGGCGTTGTCGGTGACCTGGAGCAGCAGCGCGGTCGTCCCGTCGGCCAGGGCGTCCTGGATGCCGGAGACGAGCTGCATGAAGTAGGGCTCGACGCCGAGCACCCGCGCGGGCCGGTCGATGACCAGGCCGATCGCGCCCGCGCGGCCGTCGGACAGGGCGCGGGCGGCGCGGTTGGGCACCCAGCCGAGGCGCTCGGCGATGGCCCGGACGCGGGCGCGGGTCTCGTCGGAGACGCCGGGCCGGTCGTTGAGCGCGTAGGAGACCGCCGGGGCCGACACGCGCGGCGCGCGGCGATGTCGGCGATGGTGGGCCGCTTCACGACTACTCGGCCGGGGCGGGACCGGTGCTGCCGCGCGCGGACAGGACCGCGGCGGGCGACCAGCGCTCGGGCACGGGGCGACCGGCGAGCAGGTCGAGCACGGAGTCGGCGACCACGCCACCGAAGCGGTGCACGTCGACGCTCATCGTGGTGAGGTCCGGGGAGGCGAGCCTGCACAGGGTGGAGTCGTCCCAGGCGATCAGGCTCAGCCGCCCGGGCACGTCCACGCCGCGCGCCTTGGCGGCGCCGAGGCCCGCGACGGCCATGACGTCGTTGTCGTAGAGGATCGCGGTGGGCGGCCGGTCGCGGTCCAGCAGGTCCTCGGTGGCCGCGGCGCCGGACTGCTCGGAGTAGTCGCCCTCGACGGTCACCGGCTCGACGCCCTCGGCGGCGCACGCCTCGGCGAGGGCGGTGGCGCGGGCGCGGGTGTGCAGCAGCGCCCCCGGTCCGCTGACCCGGGCGATCCGGCGGTGGCCGAGGGCGAGCAGGTGCGCGGCGGCGGCGCGCACGGGCGCGGCGTCGTCGGTGCGGACCGCGGGCAGCCCGGCGTCGGGTTCGCCGACGACGACGGCGGGCAGGCCGAGGGCGGCAAGCTCGGCGGGACGCGGGTCGTCGGCGGTCCGGTTGACCAGGACGGTGGCGGCGACCATGCCCTGCCGGGCCCAGCGCCGGTACGCGGCGATCTCGGCGTCGTGGTCGGCGACGACGTGCAGCAGCAGGGAGAGGTCGCGCTCGGCGAGGCGCTCCTCGATGCCCGCGATGAACTCCATGAAGAACGGTTCGACGCCGAGCAGGCGGGCGGGACGGGCGAGCACCAGGCCCACCGGGCCTGCGGTACGCGCTTCGGACACCTCGGGACTCCCTCTGGCCTGCTGGGGTGCACGGAGTGTAGCGACCACCGGCTGTGGACCGATCAGTACACTCACCCGGTGGCCACCCTACCCAGAACCGAGCGCGGCAGGCGGACCCGGGAGCGGCTGGTGCGCGCCGCCGCGGAGCTGTTCCGCGCGCAGGGCGTCCGCGCGACCGGCGTCGAGGACGTGCTCGCCCGCGCGGAGTGCGGCAAGAGCCAGCTCTACCACTACTTCGACGGCAAGGCGGACCTCGTCGCCGCGGTGCTCGACCACCAGCTCGACGCCCTGCTCGACGGCCAGCGCGACCACCTCGCGGAGCTGGACTCGTGGGCGGGCATCGAGCGGTGGCTCGCGGCGCTGCCCGCGGCGTTCGCCGGTCCGGGCGGCGTCGCGGCGTGCCCGCTCGGCGCGCTCGCGGCGGAGTTGGCGGGCACCGACGAGGACGTGCGGCACGCGCTGGTCGCCGCGTTCGACCGCTGGGCGGGCCACCTCGCCGCGGGTCTGGCGAGCCTGCGGGAGCGGGGCGAGCTGCCGCCCGACGCCGACCCGGTCCGCCTGGCGCGCATGACGATCGGCGCGCTGCAGGGCGGGCTGCTCATGGCCCGCACCTACGGCGACCCCACCGCGATCTCCGACGCCCTGGCCGCGGCGTACGCGGGCCTGCGGGCTTGAAACTGTACCGAACGGTCCGTACAGTCCGCTCGTGACCCTCTACGAGCTGCGCCAGTACACCCTGCACCCGGGCGGCTTCCCCGTGCTCGCCGACCTGTTCGACCGCGTCTTCACCGACGGCCTGGAAGCGTGCGGCATGCGCGTCGACGGGCAGTTCGCCGACCTCGACGACCCGGACCGCTTCGTCTGGATCCGCTCCTTCCCCGACCTCGACAGCCGCACCGACGCCCTGACCGCGTTCTACGTCGACAGCGACACCTGGCGCGACAACCGGGCCGCCGCCAACGCCACGATGATCGACTCCGACGACGTCCTGCTGCTCCAGCCCGCCCCCGGCTGGGGCGACCTGCGCGACTCGCGCGGCAGCGAGCTGATCACCGCGACCGTCTGGCTGCTCCCCTCCCCGCCGACGACGCCGTGCGCGCCCGCGCCGCAGAGGTCCCCGACGGCGAGCCGCTGGGCCTGCTGGAGACCCACCCCGGGCCGAACGGCTTCCCGCGCCTGCCGGTCCGCGAGGGCGAGAACGCGCTCGTCCTGATCACCGCGCACAAGCGGCACGACCCCGAGGCGTGGACAGCCTTCGCCGGCGACGTCGCCGAGCGCGCGACGCACCTGCGGCTCGCGCCGCTGACCCGTTCGCGCATCGGCTGACGTGTAGGAACGCCCACAGCGGGTACCTAACCCGTGTGACTGAGTGGACGCACGTGGGCGATTGGTCGGGTCTGCCGGATCTGCGCACAGACCCCGTCGGGAAGCCGGGGGACGACGCGATGGCCACCCGGGGTGAACTCGTCGAGCTGCGGGTCGAGGCCGCGCAGGAGAGCCTGCCCCTGGTGCGGACCATGGCGGGCGCCGTGGCGATGCGCTCGGACTACGACATCGACGCGATCGCGGACCTCAAGCTCGTCGCGGACGAGATCTGCACGATGCTCATCCACCGCGCGGAGCCGGGCGCGCGGCTGTGCGGTCGCTTCACCCTCCTCCCGGGCTCGCTCACCTTCGGCGTCTCGGTGCGCGTCACCGATCCGGCGCCCATCCGGCCGGACACGCTGACCTGGCGGCTCCTGACCGCGCTCGTCGACTCCGTCGCGACCACCGTCAACACCGGTCCGGGCGCGCCGGAGCTGAGCATCGAGGTGCAGATGACCAGGAGGAGCGGCCTGTGACGCAGCCGCACCTGGCCACCCACGCCCGCAGGGAAAGCGGGGACTACGCCGAGCTGGCCCCCCTGTTCGACAAGCTCGCGGGCTACCCCAAGGACGACCCGAGGGCCGCGGCGCTGCGCGACGAGCTGGTGACCGGGCACCTGCCGGTGGCCCAGCACATCGCCCAGCGCTTCGCCAACCGCGGCGAGCCGCAGGACGACCTGCTGCAGGTCGCCACCGTCGGGCTGATCAACGCCGTGGACCGGTTCGACCCCGCCCGCGGCACCGACTTCCTCTCCTTCGCCATCCCCACGATCATGGGCGAGGTCCGCAGGCACTTCCGCGACACCTGCTGGTCGCTGCGGGTGCCGCGCAGGCTCAAGGAGCTGCACCTCGCGGTGAGCACCGCGAGCGCCGAGCTGTCCCAGACGCTGGGCCGCGCGCCGACGCCGAGCGAGATCGCCGCCCACCTCGGCGAGTCGATCGAGGACGTCTACCAGGGCCTGGAGGCCGCGGGCGGCTACCGGTCGCGCTCGCTCGACGAGGTGCTGGGCCCGGACGAGGACTCCGCCTCGGTGAGCGACCGCATCGGGTTCGAGGACCAGGCGCTCGCCGAGATCGACCAGCAGGAGACCCTGCAACCGCTGCTGGCCGAGCTGCCCGAGCGCGAGCGCCGCATCCTGGTGCTTCGCTTTTACGGCAACATGACGCAGACCCAGATCGCGGAGAAGGTCGGCCTGTCGCAGATGCACGTGTCGCGGCTGCTCAGCCGCACCCTGAGCAGACTCAGGGAACGCCTGGCCGAGTAGCGCGGGTCAGGACCGGGGTGCGCGCAGCGCCGACTCCCGGTCGTCCACCGCGGTCAGGACGGCGTCCAGGCCGCTGAGGCTCAGCGCGCGGCGGGTCACCGTGCCCTCGCCCGCGACCACGACCAGGTTGACGCCCTCCGTCGCGGCGCTGACCAGCACCGCGAGCCCGGCGGAGCCGAGGAAGCGGACGCCGTCGAGGTCGACCACGAGCGGCAGGCCCGCGACGGCCGCGGCGGCGAGCCCGTCGGCGAAGTCCTGGGCGGTGGCCAGATCGATCTCGCCCTCGGCGGCCACGACGACCGCGGCGGGCGTGGTGTGGGTGCTGAGCGTCAGGAGGGTGCTCATGCCGTGCTCCCTCCTCTGCGACGACGCGGTCCGCCGCCACTCTATCCCGATCGACGCGGCCGCACGGCGCGGTTGACCCCAGGTCCCCCGGGTACGTCGCTGGCAGTTCCAGGGGTCGAGGAGGCAGTGGTGACGGACGAGTCGGACGGTGCGCGGTTGCGGCGGAACCTGAACGAGCTGCTCCAAGAGCTGCGCGTGGCGCAGGCGGGCGTCCAGATCCTGTTCGGCTTCCTGCTCGCGGTGACCTTCACCGAGCCGTACCTGCGGGGCACCGACTTCCAGCACGCCGTGCACCTGGTGACCGTCGGGCTGACCGTCGCCGCGGTCGCGCTGCTGACCGCGCCCGCCGCGTGGCACCGGGTGCTGTTCCGGCAGGGCCAGCGCGACCGCATCCTGCGCATCTCGAACCGGTTCGCGCTGTGCGGGTTGGCCTGCTTGGCGGGCGCGGTGTCCGGAACGGTGCTACTCCTGGTGGACGTCATCGCCGGGATGACGCCCGCCGTCATCGCCGCCGCGGTCGCCCTGACCGCGTTCGGATCGGTCTGGTTCGCCATACCGATGCGCCACCGCGACCCCGCGGAGGAGCGGCCGGAGCCGGAGGACAGCGAGACCGTCGAGAACGGGTCGTGAGCGGAGGGGGCGGTTCCCGTGCTGGGCCGCTCGGTCGTGGTCGGATATGACGCTTCCCCGGGATCGCGCGACGCCGTGCGCTGGGCGGCGGCGGAGGCGCGGCGGACCGGCGGGCCGCTGATCGCGGTCTTCGCCGTGGACCCGAACCCGGTCGCGCCGCCGTTCGCCGGTCCGGTGCCGACCGACGGCATCGACGAGGCGAACCTGCGGGAGGCGGCGGCGTCGATCCTCGGGGAGCTGGAACAGGTCCTGCGGGAGCGCGCGGGCGACCTGGAGGTGCGCACCCGCATCCCGCTCGGCCCCGCCGCGCCGGGGTTGCTGACCGTCGCCGAGGAGGCCGACGCGGGCGTCGTGGTGGTCGGCGCGACCGGGCACACGGCCGTCGCGCGGGCGGTGCTCGGGTCGACCACCGACGCCCTGCTCAAGGCGGCCCGCAGGCCGGTCGTCGTGGCCAGGGGCACCGGCGACCCGGACGGCGACGTGCTCGTGGGCATCGCGGACGACGGGTCGAGCAACGCCGCGGTCGCGTTCGCCGCGGCTTACGCGGCGCGCCACGGCAAGCGGCTGCGCGCGGTGCACGGCTGGTCGCCCGAGCCGATCCCCGGCCTCGGCGCGGTCGAGCTGTGGGGCACCGACCTCGACCGCGGGGCGGGGCTGGCCGACGAACTGCTGCGCGGCCCGCTTGCGCCCGTCCTGGAGCGGTACCCGGACGTGCCGGTCGAGGTGGAGGCGGTGCCCGAGCCGCCGGGTCAAGCGCTGATCGACCGGGCCGCGGAGTCCGCGCTGCTCGTGGTGGGCACGCACGGGCGCGGCGCGCTGCGCCGGTGGCTGCTCGGGTCGGTCAGCCACCGGGCGGCGCACGTCGCCCCGTGCCCGGTCGCGGTCGTCCACGGCCGGTGCGAGCTGTAGCTACTGCGGCTGGATCGGGTTGCGGCGCAGCGCCTCGGCGACCGAGTACAGGTTGTGCGCCATGGACGCGGCGGTCTTGTGCGACCACTCGTGCCCGTGGTCGGTGTCGCTGTACTCCGGCCCGGGCCGGGGCCCATGTTCCAGTACGTCCAGGCTTGGCCCGGGACGGTGTAGCCGATGTCGCCCAGCGCGCCCGCGATCTCGCTGATCACGTGGTGGGCGCCGTCCTCGTTGCCGGTGACGACGACCCCGGCGACGCGGTTGTACGCCACCGGGTTCCCGTCGTCACCGGTCTCGGACAGCATGGCGTCCATCCGCTCCAGCGCGCGCTGCGCCAGCGAGGACGGGCGCCCGAGCCAGGTCGGCGACGCGACGATGAGGATCTCGGCGGACAGCAGGTCGTCGTGGACCTCCGGCCACCGGTCGCCCTCCCCGCCTCGGTCACCACGCCGGGTGGGATGTGCAGGTCGGCCAGCCGGTGCACCGTGGTCGCGCAGTCCCGCTCGGTGAGCGACTTCAGGACGACGTCGGTGAGCATCTGCGTGTTCGAGTCGTCCGGCGAGCTTTTCAGCGAGCAGTTGAGCACCACGGCGCGCACGGCCGCTCCTCCCCGGGTCAGTCGGTCGAGATGTCGGCGAGCAGCGCCCCGACGGGCTCGTTCGGCAGGGCCCGGGCGACGTCGGCCTGGGCGATGATGCCGACCAAGCTGTGCCCGTCGATGACGGGGAGCCTGCGCACCTCGTGGCGGGCCATCGTGCGGAGCACCTCGCGGGCGTCGTCGTCGGCGCCGACGGTCACGGCCTCGCCCTGGGCCAGCTCGCCCACGTGCACGGCCATCGGGTCCTTGCCCTGGGCGAGCACCTTCACCACGATGTCGCGGTCGGTGATCATGCCCTTGAGCTTGCCGTCCTCGCCGCAGATGGGCAGCGCGCCCACGTCGGAGGACGCCATCTTGGCCGCCGCCTCGCGCACGGTCGTGGAACTCTCGACGCAGACCGGATCAGGGGTCATCAGATCTCGTGCGGTAGTCATGCCCCTGGGCTTCCCCGGGCGCGGCGCGGGCAAACCCCGTCCACATCGGACTAGGGTGATCACCGTGCCGGGATGGGCGAGCGCGGGGCTGTGGGGACTGCTGGCGGGCTCCACGCTGGTCGCGGGCGCGGCCGTGGCGTGGCTGGTGCGCGTGCCGCCGCGCGTCGTGGCGGGCGTGATGGCCTTCGGCGCGGGCGTGCTGGTGGCGGCCCTGTCGTTCGAACTGGTCGACGAGGCCGAGCGCTCCGGCGGCCTCGCCCCGACCGCGGGCGGGTTCCTGGCGGGCGCGCTGGCGTACGTGGGGGCGAACCTCGCGCTGGCCCGGCGCGGCGCGCGGCACCGCAAGCGGTCGGCCGGGATGCAGCCGACCGAGGCGCAGGTGCAGGGCAGCGGCATGGCGATCGCCGTGGGCGCCCTGCTCGACGGCGTCCCGGAGTCGGTCGTGCTGGGCCTGTCGCTGCGCGACGGCGGCGTGGGCGCGGCGATGCTCGCCGCCGTCGCGATCTCGAACCTGCCCGAGGGCCTGTCCAGCGCGGCGGGCATGAAGGCCGCGGGCAGGCGCCCTGGCTACGTGTTCGGCGTGTGGGGCGCCATCGCGGCCGCGTCCGGGGTCGCGGCCCTCGCGGGGAACCTCGCCCTGGCGGACGCGTCCCCGGAGGTCGTCGCCGCGATCACGGCGGTGGCCGCGGGCGCCATCCTGGCGATGGTGGCCGACACGATGATCCCCGAGGCGTTCGAGCGCGCCCACGCGTACACGGGCCTGCTCACGACGCTGGGGTTCCTCACGTCGTTCACCATCGACCGGTTCTAGGCGGTCAGCCCCCGCACCAGCGCGCCGACCGCGCCGATGCCCAGCGCGGCGCCGACCGCGAGGGGCACGGGGTCGCGCTTGACCCGCTGGACGGTCCGGGTGCGCAGGTCGCCCACCTTCGCGGCGGCCCTGCGCTTGACGTCGGTCTTGGCGACCAGCGCCTCCACGGTGTCGGCCAGCTCGGCCCGCGCCTGCTTGATGTCCTCGCGGAGCAGGTCTTCCTTGCGCGTCATCGGTGCGCCCCTTCCCGCACGGCGGCGATGTCGCGCCGCGTGCTGTCGATGGCCTGCTCGGGAACCGGCGGCGTCGCCTTCTTCACGTCCTTGGCGCCCACGGCGCCCAACACCCCCGCGACCACCAGCAGCACGAGCGCCACCACGAGCGCCGCCAGCCACACGGGCATCACCAACGCCAACGCCGCCCCCGCGGCGACGAGCAGGGCGGCCAGCCCGAACCAGGCCAGCACCCCGCGGCGCCGCCGAGCGCGACCCCGGTCCCGAACCGCTTCCCCTTCCGCCGCAACTCCGCCTTCGCCAGCTCCAGCTCGTCGCGGACCAAGCGGGACACCTGCTCCCCGACCCGGCTGATCAGCTCAGCGGTCGATGCTTCGGTGTTCGGTGCGTTCATGCCCGGTGACTACCCCGAACGGCGGCTTCTCAAGCGACGGCCCCGATCACCCGCGGGCCGCGCCCTCCGAACGGCGGCGGTTGGCGCGGGGCCGGACCGGGTACGAACGGAGATATGACGACGGTCGTGATCACCAATGACGACGGGATCGACTCGCCGGGGCTGGCCGCCCTGGCCGCCGCGGCGGTGGCGGCGGGGTACGACGTGGTCGTGGCGGCGCCGCTCGGGGAGTCCAGCGGCACGTCGGCGGGCTTGACGGCGGCGGCGCAGGACCGGCGGGTGATCACCAAGGAACACACCCTTCCGAGCCTGCCCGACGTCCCGGCCTACGCCGTCGACGCGCACCCCGGGCTCATCTCGCTCGCCGCGTGCCACGGGGCGTTCGGTCCCGTGCCGGACATGCTGCTGTCGGGGATCAACCGGGGCGCCAACGTCGGACGCGCGGTGCTGCACTCCGGGACCGTGGGCGCCGCGCTCACCGCCAGCATCAACGGCGTGCGGTCGCTCGCGGTGTCCATCGACGTGGCGCTCGAGCCCACGGACGAGCCGCACTGGACGACCGCGGCGGGCGTCGTCGCCGGGTTGCTGCCCGTCCTGGTCGACGGCCTCCCCGACGCCGTGCTCAACATCAACGTCCCCGACACACCGCCCGCGCGGCTCAAGGAAGCGAAGTGGGCGCCCCTGGCGCCGTTCGGGTCGGTGCGGGCGCGGGTGGAGCGGGCCGAGGACGGGGCCATCCAGGTCGGCTCGGTGGTCGGGGACGAGGCCCCGGAGCCCGGGTCGGACGCCGCGCTGCTCGCCGAGGGCCACGTCACCGTGACCGCGCTGCGCTCGGTCGCCGAGGACGGGCGGATGCAGGGGACTTTGACGGCTTAACCGATTTAGTCCTAAGGTCGGCCCCGTGGAACCCCAGTGGCTCGCCCAGCACCGCCGCGACCTCGCCCGCTTCGCCCGCGCGTCCCGCGTGCCCGGGGGTTTCGCGTGGCTCGACGCCGACGGCGCGCCCGATCCGGCGCAGCCCGTCGCCACCTGGATCACCTGCCGGATGACGCACGTGTTCGGCCTGGCCGACGGCGAGGGCGACGACTCCGCCGACCTCGTCGACCACGGTGTCGACGCCCTGCTCAACGGGCCCCTGCGCGACGCCGAGCACGGCGGCTGGTTCACCGACACCGGCAACACCACCAAGGACGGCTACGCCCACGCGTTCGTCGTCCTCGCGGGCGCGGGGGCCGCCGCGGCGGGCAGGCCGGACGGGGTCGAGCTGCTGGCCGAGGCGCTCGACGTCGTCGACCGCCGGTTCTGGGACGAGGACGCGGGCCTGGCGCGCGAGTCCTGGGACGCGGAGTGGAAGGCGACCGAGGACTACCGCGGCGCGAACAGCAACATGCACCTGGTCGAAGCGTACCTCGCCGCGGGCGACGTCACCGGCGACCGGACCCTGCACGACCGCGCGCTGCGCATCGCGCGCCGGGTCGTGCACGAGGTCACCGCGGCCCACGACTGGCGGCTGCCCGAGCACTTCACCGCGGACTGGGCGGTCGACCCGGAGTACAACCGCGACCGCCCCGACCACCCCTTCCGCCCCTACGGCGGCACCGTCGGCCACTGGCTGGAGTGGGCGCGCCTGCTGCTGCACCTCGACGCGACCCTGGGCGCGGACGCCCCCGACTGGCTGGTCCCCGACGCCAAGGCGCTGTTCGACTCCGCGGTCACCCGCGGCTGGTCCGCCGACGGCCACCCCGGCTTCGTCTACACCCTCGACTGGCAGGACCGCCCGGTCGTCACCGCGCGCATGCACTGGGTCGTGTGCGAGGCCGTCCTCGCCGCGTGGGCGCTGCACGAGCGCACCCAGGAGCCGACCTACGCCGAGTGGTACGACCGCTTCTGGGACTACGCCCGCGCGCACCACGTCGACGAGGAGCGCGGCGGCTGGCGGCACGAGCTGACCCCGGACGGCCGCCCGCGGGCGGCACGTGGTCGGGCAAACCGGACACGTACCACGCCTACCAGGCGGCGCTGCTGCCCGTGCTGCGGCTGGCCCCGGCGCCCGCGGCGGTGCGTCAGCGGTAGATCATGCAGGTGGTCGTGGCGTGCGCGACCAGCTTGCCCGCCGCGTCGACGACGCGGCCCTCGGCGGTGGCGGTGCTGCGGCCGACGTGGATGGTCGTGCCGGTCGCGGTGAGCAGGCCGCCGTCGGCGCGGACCGCGCGGACGTAGTTGACCTTCAGCTCGAGCGTGCCGTAGCCGGTGGCGGGCGGCAGGGTCGAGTGGACGGCGCACGCCATCACCGAGTCGAGCAGGGTGGCGCAGATGCCGCCGTGCAGCGTGCCCAGCGGGTTGGCGTACTCCGGGCGGGTGGGGAGCGTGAACACGACCTCGCCCTCCTCCAGCCGCTCGACGCCCATGCCGAGGAACGAGCCGATGTTGGGCGGCGGCTCGGGCAGGGCGAACATCGCCCGGAGCGCCTCGAGGCCGGACAGCTTCGCGAAGTCCAGTGCGGTGGTCACGCGTCACCCCTGTCGGTGGATAGAACAACCGGTCTACGGCGGTAGCATAGACCGACCGGTCTAGGAGGTGCCGTGGGTCCTCGGGAACGCCTGATCAGCAGCACGATCGCGCTGGTGCGCGAGCGCGGGGTCGCGGGCACCGGCGTCGCCGACCTGCTCGCCCACAGCGGCACCGCCCGCGGGTCCATCTACCAGCACTTCCCCGGCGGCAAGACCGAACTGGTCGTCGCCGCGACGCGGGCCGCGGGCGACCACGTGCTGCGGCTGATCGAGCGGGTCACCGCCGACCGCTCCCCGCCCAGGCGGTCGCCGCGCTGGTCGAGTGGTGGCGCCCGGCGCTGGCCGGGTCCGGCGACGGCGCGAGCTGCCCGATCGCCGCCGCCGCCGTCGCCGAGGCGCCCGTGCGCGCGGCCGCCGCCGAGGTGTTCGCGGCGTGGGAGGCGGCGCTGGCCCGGGCGCTGGAGCGGGCGGGCGCCGAGGAGCCGGGCCAGCTGGCCGCGTTCACCGTCGCCGCGCTGGAGGGCGCGGTCCTGCAGTCCCAGGCAGCGGGATCGATGGGCCCGCTGGAGAACGCGAGGGACAACCTCATGCGCCTGCTGCCCGCCTGATGCGAGACTGCGCGGCGGGAGGACACCGATGGCGGCACGCGCACTGGACCGCGGGGATTCGCGCCCGCTCTGGCGGCAGCTCCAGGACGACCTGATCGAGCGGCTGCGGTTCGGCGAGTTCGCGGGCGGCTTCCCGGGCGAGCTGGCCCTGGTCGAGGACTACGGCGTCAGCAGGCACACCGTCCGCCAGGCGCTGCGCAAGCTGCGCGCCGACGGGATGGTGACCGCGGAGCGGGGCCGCCAGCCGAGGGTGTCGCCCGCGGCGGACATCGTGCAGCCGATCGGGGTGCTCTACAGCCTGTTCTCGTCGGTCGAGGGCACCGGCCTGGCCCAGCGCAGCGCCGTGCAGACGCTCGGCATCCGCGCCGACGCGGTGGTCGCCGACCGGCTCGGCCTGGAGGGCTCGACGCCGCTGGTGCACATCGAGCGCATCCGGTACGCGGGCGACGACCCGCTGGCCATCGACCGGGTGTGGCTGCCCGCCGCGCTCGCCGAGCCGATCATGGACGCCGACTTCACCCACACCAGCCTGTACTCGGTGCTGGCCGAGCGCACCGGGGTGCGCCTGGACCGCGGCGAGGAGACCATCCGGGCGGTCCTGCCGACCGCGGGCGAGCGGGCCCGGCTGGGCACCCCGCCCGACCAGGCCGCCCTGTCCATCCACCGGCTCGGCTACTCCGGCGAGCGGCGCGTCGAGTGGCGGCACACCCTGGTCCGCGGCGACCGGTTCGCGCTGACCGCCCAGACCAACGCGAGCTACCGGCCGCGCGTGGTCTAGCTGACCATCACCGTCAGCGCCGCGGTGTGCAGCGTGCCGCCGACGTTGAACTCCAGGAACAGCCGGTGCTCGCCGCGCTCGGCGAAACCGGTCCGGAAGGTCAGCTCGCCGTTGATCAGCGGCGCGCCCGCGGGCTCGACCGGGTGCATGTGGGTCGCCGAGAGCAGCAGCGTGTTGAACCCGGTCATGTGCCCGCCTGCGCCCAGGTGCGGCTCCACCCGCCCGACCGGCGCGCCGTCTGGCCCGGTGATCCGCAGGCGCAGCACGGCGACCTGGCGGACCGGGATCGGCGCGGTCCCGTCGAGCCTGCTGACGGTGTACCCGCTGCCGGTGTCCGCGCTGGCCGCGGGCGCGGGGACGGGGGTCAGCGCGGTGTCGCCCGCGATGGCGAACGGCAGGCCCAGGACGACCGGGTGCATGGGGTCGGCGGAGTCGAACGGGATGAACTCGGCGTACATCCGGTAGGCGCCGCCGTCGGGCAGGTCGACCGCAGTGTGCCAGGTGTCGCCGCGCGGCTCGGGGTGCAGGTGCCGGAAGACGGCCATGTCGTCGCGCACGACGAAGAAGTGCAATTTCTTGGTCTGGTTGACCTGGAAGTCGGTGACCGGCTTGTCGCCGGGCCCGAGGATCCGGAACGCGACCGGCCGGGCGTCGCCGCGCTTGTCGGGGACGGTCACCGGCTCGAAGCGGTAGCCGCTCTCGGCGTCGGACAGGCCGTCGCTGTGCGCGGCCGCGACGGTCACGGGCATGTTGTGCGCGGCGGGCGCGCTGGGGTTCAGCACGATCACCAGCAGCAGGCCCAGGGCGCAGGCGGCGGCGAACCCGACGGCCAGCCACTCGTGCGGGCGCAGGGCGCGCATGGCGTACTCCTCACGGAACGGGCCGGGGACCCGGGCGGCGTCGCCCGGGTCCCCGGTGGGGCTCAGAACTGCAGGCTCCACGCGTCGATGTAGCCGGTGTCAGCCGAGTAGACGTCCCTGACCTGGAGCTTCCAGGTGCCGTTCGCCACCTCCGACGACGCGTTCACCGTGTAGGTGGTGATCACGTTGTCCGCCGAGTCGCTCGAGCTGGAGTTCTTCAGCCGGTACGCGGTGCCGTCCGGGGCGATCAGGTCGATGACCAGGTCGCCGCGGTAGGTGTGCTTGATGTCCACGCCGACCTGCAGCGCCGACGGCGCGTTGCCGGACACGCCGGACACCGCGATGCTGCTGCTGATGGCCGCGCCCGCGTCCGGGATGGTCACGTTGTTCGTGTTCTCGAACTTCGTGCCCGGCTCCGGGTCGGGGGCGTGGTGCCGAGGTTCGGCCGCACGACCACGAGGCCCTGCTCGATGCCGTTGACGACCACGACACCACTGGCGAAGTACGGGTAGGTGCTCCACGCGCCGTTGAACTGCGCGCCGTCGGAGGACTCGTAGATGTCGAAGTAGCCGACCTCGGTCAGCGACGCCGACGCCACGTTCGAGATGTCCAGGATGCGCAGGCCCGCCCGGTAGTTCGCCTGGTAGACGTGCTTGCCCTTGACGTACATGTTGTGGTCGATGGCCGACGCGGGCGACGAGTACGTGCCGGTGTGCACCGGGTTGTCCAGGTCGACCAGGTCCCAGATGTAGGTCTTGGTGCGCTGGTCGGAGCTGTTGCGCTGCTCGTCGAGCTCGTCGTCGAGGAGGAAGTACCGCTGGTCCTCGGTCAGCCAGCCCTGGTGCGAGTACTGCGCGCCGCTGTAGGCCTTGCGCGCGATCTGCACCGGGTTCGACTTGGTGGTGACGTCGACGATGGTGAGCGTGTCCTCGTTGGAGCTGAAGCACAGCTCACGGCCGCGGTAGGTCGCGTCCGGTCCGTTGTAGATCACGCACTGCGTGTCGTGCGTGTAGCCGTCCTGGCTCACGCAGCCCGCGTACACCGGCGACTTGGGCGTGCGGATGTCCACCATGTGCGGACCACCGCTGCAGGTGTTCGAGCCGATCGCGTAGGCGTAGCCGGTCTGCTCGTTGATCGCGATGTTGTGCGCGGGACCGAAGCGCGTGTACGTGGTGTCGGCCTGGAACGTCTGCGGGGTGGTGATGGTCCGCAGGCGCGTCAGGTCGAACACCTGCATGCCGTGCCCGGTGATCATGTCGGCGACGATGAACGCGTGGTCCTTGTAGACCTTCATGTCGCGCCACGTGCTGCTGCCGCCGTTGGACGGCAGGTTCCCGAGGTAGCGAGGGCTGGTCGGCGTGGAGATGTCGACGAACGACGTGCCGTTGGTGCGGCCGACGATCGCGTACTCCTTGCCGGACTGCGGGTCGGTCCACCCCCAGATGTCGTTGCCGTTGCCGCCACCCATGCTCGCCAGGGGCAGCACGCTGAGCAGGTCGACGTTCTTGCAGGGGTACTTGTCCGCCTTGCCGTTGACGCAGGCGACACCGTTCGCGGTACCGGTCAACGGCGCCCGCCGGTCGGCGGGCTCGTGGTCGGCCATGAACTTCTGCATGGCCGCGATGCCCTCAGGGGTATTCGGATCGTGCGCCGCCGCAGGCGTGAGCGACAACGCCACCGCCGCGGCGGCCATGACCGCCAACCCCGCTGATCGCAGGTGTTTCATGTTGTGGGGACCTCTCAGGAGTAAACCGGGCGCACGGCCACCCCAGAGGTCACCGCACCCCCGGTCGCAGGGACTCCGCGATCACGCCGGTGCGCGATCACGATGCGGAGTGTAAAGACCGCGTTCAGCCCTCGGACACCGACGATTCGGGGTTTTTCCCCAAGACATGGGATGAATAATTGCCAATTGCCAGTCCATTGACTGGGAAGTCAATTCATCGAATACGCGCGGAACGCCGCCACCCGCAGGCGGAGCGCACCGGAGGAGCCCTCAAAACGCCGCCGCGCAAGGAAACCCTCGCGGAGCCGCACGGTCAACCACCCCGCGCACCGCGCCCCGGGAAACGTGACGCGCTGCAACGGACCCGCTCACGCAGCGCGGGCGGCAAAGCGCCAGAACGGCGCTCAACCGGAGCGCGGCCAGGACTGCGGCGGGCAATACCCGCAAACCGTGACCAGCCCCCGACGCGCCTAGATCGTGGGGAAACCGCCAAACGGATCCAGCACGCGCGAAGGGCGGGGTGGGCGACCTCAGAACGGCGTGCGGTCCCGACACCGGCCAGGTTCGACAGTCGGCGAACCTCCACGCGCAGCCCGCGAACCTTCGCGCACAGTCGGCAAACCTCCAGGTGCAGGCTCGACCCCGCCAGGGCGAGCAGTCGGCGAAACTCCGCGCGCAGCCAACGAACCTCCGCGCGCAGACCCGAACCCACCACGGCCAGCAGCCAGCGAAACTCCACGCGCAGCCAACGAACCTCCGCGAGCAGGCCCGAACCCCACCACGGCCAGCGGCCAGGGAACCTCCGCGCGCAGGACCGAACCCCACCACGGCCAGCAGTCGGCGAGGCTCCGCGCGCAGTCGGCGAGGCTCCGCGCGCAGTCGGCGAGGCTCCGCGCGCAGTCGGCGAACCTCCATGTGCAGGCTCGAACCCCGCCAGGGCGAGCAGTCGGCGACACTCCAGGCGCAATTGGCGAAGCTCCGCACAACAGCTCGACCCCTGCCAGGGCGAGCAGTCGGCGAAACTCCACGCGCAGTTGGCGAAGCTCCGCACACCGGCCCGAACCCCGCCACGGCCAGCAGTCGGTGACGCTCCAGGCGCAGTTGGCGAAGCTCTGCGTGGAGGCCCGGACTCGGCCAGGGTCGGCGGTCGGCGGAAGTCTGTGTGCGGTCCCAGGGTGCCGTCCGGGTGGGCGGGGGCGAGACCTCAGAACGGCGTGCGGTCCAGGAAGGTGGTCAGGGTGGTGCGGTCGCCGAAGACTTCTACCTGGTCCGGGGGAGGCGGCGGAGGAGGACCAGGAGGAGGTCCATCGCGGGGCCGCGGAGGGCGGTGGTGGCTTTGGCGTGCGTGGGGTCGCACGCCACGCCGTTGCCCTCCGGGCGGAGGGTCCATTCGCCGGGGGCGTCGGTGGTGTGGAGGTGGAGGGTGTGGCCTTCGTCGAGGACGGGGGTGTTGCGGTCGGCCACGAGGGAGAGCCATTCGTCGATGGCGTCGGCGGAGCGGGTGGGGTCGTCGTCGATGGGGGTGTTCAGGGCCAGTAGGGCGTCGGCGCGGTGGACGAGGACCTCGTGGAGGCGTCTGCGGACCCACCAGGACGCGGGGCGGGGGCCGACGAATGTCCACACGGGAGCGTCCGGGTCGGTGGCCACGGCGTCGAGGAGGATGGTCGGGCCCGCGGTGAGCCAGTCGAGGGCGGCGTCGGGGTCGGCGGGGGTTTGCCGCCGTCGACGGTGCGCGGGTCGATCCAGTCCTCGGCGCGGGTGGTGACGAGGGTGGCCGCCCAGCGGTCGCCGCGGCCGACGTGGGTCATGAGGTTGCGGATGGTCCAGCCGGGGCAGGCGGGTACGGGCAGGTCCGGGTCCGCTCCGGCGACGACGTCGGCGAAGGACCGGTTCTCGGCGGTGAACGCGCCCGCGATGTCCATGCGCGCCAACCTATCCCGGGCTGTGACGATCGACATAGTCCGGGTCGTCCGGTTCCCCCGTTCTGGGCGAAACCCGCCGACCCGGGCGGGTGGCCGAGGGTTACGCTCGGCGAGGTGAGCGATCTCAACCGACGAGCCCTGCTGAGCATCTCCGCGGGCGTCGCCGCGACCGCCGTCGCCGCTCCGGCAGCCGCGTCCCCGATGGCCACCGCCGTCGCAGGCCCCGCAGCCGCGTCTCCGACGGCCACCCCCGTCCCCGCCCCCTCCCCCGCCTCCCCTTCCCCGTCGCCGCTCCGGCCTCTGCCGACGGCGCGGGCTCGCCCGACCGCGCGGAGCAGTCGTGGCGGAAGCTGGCCGCGGGCAACGAGCGCTTCGTCAGCGGCAGGCAGAAGCACCCGCACGAGTCGCTGCGGTGGCGCGAGAAGCTGGTCGAGGGCCAGAAGCCGTTCGCCGCCGTGCTCGGCTGCGGTGACTCGCGCGTCCCGCCGGAGCTGGTCTTCGACGAGGGCTTGGGCGACCTGTTCACCGTCCGCGCCGCGGGCGAGGTGTTGGACGGCTCGGTCGTCGGCAGCCTGGAGTACGCCGTGGAGCACCTGCACGTCCCGCTGGTCGTCATCCTCGGCCACGAGTCGTGCGGCGCGGTGAAGGCGGCCATCGACCTGGTCAACGGCACGGGCCACTTCACCGGCGACGTGAGTCTCCTGGTCCGCGCCATCGAGCCCGCCGTCCGCGCGACCCCGGCCGACCCCGACAAGGCCCGCTTCCTCGCCGCCTGCGTGGCCGAGCAGACCCGTCGCACCGCGACCCTGCTGGTCGAGCGCTCCACGATCATCCGCGAAGCGCTGCAGCACGGCGTCAAGGTCGTCCCCGCCAGCTACGAACTCCGCACCGGCCGAGTCACCCGGTTGGGCTGATACTCCTCCTCCCTGTAGCCGACAACACCAATCGGTGGCCACCCGAATGGCGGATTGGCTACCGTATCGATCTGTGTCGGACGATCTGCCGAAGTTCCCGCCCAGACCCGACGAGCAGGGGCGCTGATCCTCAGTTCGCTGCCGGACCAGCTCCCGCCGACGTTGCGGACGGCGCCGGTGGCCGAGCCCGCGGGACAGCGCCGCGGCGGCGGCCCGCGAAGCGGTGGGCCTGGATCGCGGCGCTCGTCGCGGCCGTCGTGGTCGCGGCGGTGGTGTGGTGGCCGAGCGGGGGCGGCGAGCAGGCGGCCCCCGCGCCGGAACCGGTGGCGGAGTTCAGCTTCGCGCGGGACGCGGCCACCGAGGACGCGGTGCTCGACAGCGACTGCGCCGCCCACGCCTACGGGCAGACGAAGGCGTTCCTGCAGCGCACGCCGTGCGCGCAGCTGGCGAGGGCGTTGTTCACCACCTCCACCCCGGACGGGCGGACCGTGCACACGTCCGTCGCCGTGGTGAAGATGCGCACCGCGGACGACGCGGCGCGGTTGGGGGAACTGGTGCGCGCGGACGGCACCGGCAGCGTCAACGACGTGCTGCGGGACGGGATCGCGGTGGTGCCGGGGTTGCCGCGGTTGAGCCGCGGCGGGTTCGCGTCCTCGGTGCTGGACCGGCACGTGGTCATCGCCGAGTCGGACACGGCCAACCCGTTGTCCGACTCGGCGGCGCACTTGGCGGAGATGAAGCGGATCAGCCTGGCGGCACTGGAACTCGGGGTCGGGTTGCGCTGAGGGCGGTGGCGTGGTCATGCCTCCAGGTTCCGCATCCGCGGTGACCACGCGCCACCCGGATCTCGGGCCTGTGGATAACTAGTCCCGCTTGGTCAGCAGGTTCGGGCCGAGGATCTTGCGGGCGATGCGGCGGGCCATGCTCTTCTGCGGGCGGGGGCCGGGGTCGGCAGGTTGCCCACCAAGCGGAGGTGGACCGTCGGGGCGTCGTCGGCGGGCAGCGGCTCGGGTTCGCGGCTGGCGGTCATGTTCCCCGATCTTGCCAGGCGGTCAGCAGAAGGAATCCATCCGGTCCAGGGCGTCGGTCGTTTTGTCCCGCTCGGCCTCGGAATCGTCGGCGTCGAGGGAGTCCAGGAGGTCGCGGCCCGCCTCCTGGCACTTGGTCAGCTCGCCGACCTTGGTCTCGGCGACCCGCTTCGCCTCGTCGGCCTTCGCCAGGCTGTCCTCGGTCTCGGCGACCTTCTGCTGGCTGCGGGTCAGGCTCTCCTTGGTCGTGGTGTGCTCGCCGGTCTCGACGAACCACAGCGCGCCGAAGACGCCCGCGCCCACCACGGCGAGCACGAGCGCCACGACCAGCGCGATCACCCCGCCGCGGCCCGACTTGCGCCGCGGCTCCCCGTACGCCCGCCCCGACGGCGGGGTGGCGACGCCCTGGTAGGCGGTGTGCGGGTACTGGTCCTGTCCGTACGTCATGGCGATCCCCTCCCGCACCTGGGATGCCTGGACGGGACCGGCGGTTCCGTCAGTAGTGGTCCCCGCCGAAGAAGATCTCCTCGAGCTGGTCGCCGGTGCCCGCGAGCAGCGCCAGCGGCTCGGTGAACTCGTGGATGTCCAGGGTGGCCAGCGGCAGCGAGTGCCGGAGCACGACGTGCTCGCCCATGATCGCCGCCCCGCACGCGATGGTGGAGTGCCCGACCTCGGTCAGCAGCGCCTTGAGGTCGACGTCGGCGGCCTTGCCGATCGGCGTGGCGATCTGCACCCACTCGTGCCGCTCGTCGAGCACCTCGCGGACCAGGATGACGACCTGGGTGCGCTCGTCCTCCTCGTCGAGGTGCTCGAAGTCGAACAGGATGCGGATCTCGTCCTCGGTCTCGGAGAGGACCTCGTACTCGTCGCGGACGTAAGCGGCCAGGTCGGCCCAAGTCGACATGTGATCATGCTAGCCGGGGCGGGGTCAGCCCAGGGCGAGCATGACCGGGGTCACCAGCATCGCCGGGTCGCCCGGCAGGTCGGGGCCCAGGACCATGAGGTCGCAGGTGAACCGGTGGTCGAGGCCGCGCCCGGCGGCCCAGTCGCGCAGCCAGGGGTGCCGGTGGTCGGCGTCGACGCGGACCGCTCCCCGGGCGCGGCGAGGTCGTGCAGCAGGTCCCGGGCGGCGGACCGGTCCGACGCGACCACGGGCCCGAGCACGCGGGTGCCGTCGTTGTCCCACGCCCCGCCGAAGCCGTGCGCCGCGACGCGCAGGTCGCCGAACCCGGGCAGGGAAGCGAGCAGCGCGGTGCGCCGCGCGCCGAACGCCTTCTCGTCCAGAGTGGACACGAACTCGGCGTCCGACGGCTCGAAGGCGCGGGTACGGCCCGTCGGCGCGGTCGGCGCGAGGACGCCGAAATACGTGGAGATCAGGCCGACCGACCGGAAGCCGAGGTGCTCGTACAGCGGCTTGCCGAGGCTGGTGGCGCTCAGCACCGCCGTCCGCGCGCCGCGCAGCGCGTCGAGCAGGACGGCCTTGCCGTAGCCCTGCCGCTCGTACCGGCGCGCGACCAGCATCATGCTGATCGCCACCGCGTCCTCGTACGGGGTCGCGACGACGACCGCGGCCAGGCCGTCGCCGTCCGGCGCGTCGATGGCGTGCACGCGGCCGACGCGGAACAGCAGCCGCCACTTGCGGTCCTCGGGCGGCCAGTCGCGGTCGGCGGCGAGGGCGGTGCAGGCGGGCAGGTAGTCGATCCCGAGCAGGCGGACGGTCACCCGGCGACGCTAGCCGCCGCGATCCACGCGCTGCCACGGGTTTTCCCGCCCGCGAGCCGGTCGAGGGCGGCGTCGAGCGGGGTGAGGTCGGCGTGGTGGTCGGGGAGGAACACCGTCGGCAGGACGTGCGGGCCGAGCGCGGGCAGCAGGGCGTGGTCCAGCACGCGCGCGTGCGCGGGGAACGCGCCGACGGCGACCGGCAGCGCGGGCACGTCGACGTCGAGCAGCTCGACCAGGGCTTTCAGCAGGCCGCTGGTCGACGCGCGGCGCACCGCGGCCACGACGACGACGGCGTCGGCGGACCCGGGCACGAGGTCCGCGATCGCGTCGCGGTCGGCGCAGAGCAGGGCGCGGGTGGGCAGGTCGCGGACGCCGATCGCGCGGGCGCCGGGCAGGCGCGCCGCCGCGTACCCGGCGTACGCGGACGCCGTGGCGGAGCCGCCGGAGAGGATGAGGATCGCCACCCGACCAGGGTGACCGGCGGCGCTGACACGGCACCGACACCCCTGGCGATATATATCGCGCGCCGATATATTCAGCGGCATGAAGCCCTTGTCGGAGCCGACGTTCCTGGTGCTCACCGCGCTCGCGGAGGGCCCGATGCACGGCTACGCCGTCGTGCAGGCCGTCGAGGCCCTGTCGGAAGGCCGGACGCGGCTGCGCGTCGGCACGCTGTACGGCGTCCTGGACCGGCTGGTCGCCGACGGCTGGGCCGAGCCCGACCGCGAGGAGGTCCACCAGGGCAGGCTGCGCCGGTACTACCGGCTGACCGACGCGGGCGTGCGCGCGCTGTCCGCCGAGGTCGCCCGCCTGCGGTCCAACGTCCGCGCCGCGTCGGCGGTGCTGCGCGCCCGGGAGGCCCGGTGACCACGCGCCTGGAACGCCGCTACCGCGCCCTGCTGCGCGTCCTCCCGCGCTCCTACCGCGCGCAGCGGGAGGAGGAGATGGTGGCCAGCTTCCTCGACGGCCGCCCCGGCGACCTCGACGGCGAGTACGGCTGGCCGGGCTGGCCGGAGACCGCGGCGACGGTGGGCCTGGCCGTGCGCACGCGGGTCGGCGACGGCGACGCCGTGCGGACCGCCGGGCTGTTCGGGCTGCTGCTGGGCATCGCGATGGCCGCGGCGGCGGCGACCGCGGGCGGGCTCGACGAGCCGCTGTGGCTGCTCGCCCACGCCGCGTCGGCCGCCGCGCTGGTGGCCGCGGTGCGCGGGGCGGCGGTGGAGGCGCGGCTGCTCGCCGCGGTGCCGGTGCTGGTCGGCCTCCTCCCGCTGGCGATGGCGTTCGGCCCCGGTGAGGCGCCCTGGCAGCCCGCCCTGCGCGCGACGTTCCTGCTGCCCGCCGTGATCACGCTGCTCGCGCTGTGCGCGACGACGCCCAAGGCGAGCCCCGCTGGCTGTGGGCGGCGGTCGGGGCAGCGGCCGTGGGCGCGCTGCTGCCGCTAGCCGGGCTCGACCCGCTGACCTGCGCGCCCTTCGCCCTGCTCCTGGCCGTCCGCCGGACGACCGCGGTCGCCATCGCCGCGCTCGCCCTCCTCCCCTACGCCGTGCTGTCGGCGCTGCTGCCGGGCGGACCACCGCTGTGGCCGCTGGCCGCGTTCGCCGCGCTGGCCGTCGCGCTCGGGGTCAGGCGAGCAGCGGCGGGCTGACCGCGCTCACCGGGCGGCCGACGCGGCCTCGGCGACGATCTCGGCGACCGGGCGGGTCACGTCCACGGTCATGCCGGGCTCGTCGGCGCCGAGCGGTTCGAGGTCGGCGAGCTGGGAGGCGAGCAGCGACGGCGGCATGAAGTGCCCGGTGCGCCCGGCCATGCGGCTCGCGATGACCTCCGGCGAGCCGTGCAGGTGCAGGAACCAAGCGGGGCCGCCCGCGCGCAGCAGGTCGCGGTAAGGGCGTTTGAGGGCCGAGCAGGTGACGACGCCGCCGTCGGCCGCGCGCTCGCCGACCCACGCCGCGATCGCCCGCAGCCAGGGCTCGCGGTCGGCGTCGGTGAGCGGGACGCCCGAGGTCATCTTGTCGATGTTCGCCTTCGGGTGGAACTCGTCCGCCTCGGCGTACGGCACGCCCAGCCGCTCGGCCAGCGCCGTGCCCACCGTGGTCTTCCCCGATCCGGACACGCCCATCACCACGACCACCGCCATCCGTCGGCCTCCTCGCGCACTCGGTTGGGCAGAGTCAATCCCATACATTCCCCGGATGACCTACGGCATGCACGCGCGGGTGGTGGCCGAGCTCGGCGCCGAGATCGTCTCCGGCGCGCTCCCGCCCGGCTCGGTGCTGCGGCTGGAGGGGCTGCAGGAGCGCTTCGGCGTCTCCCGGACCGCGGCGCGCGAGGTGGTGCGCGTGCTGGAGGCGCTGCGCCTGACCAGCAGCAAGCGCCGCGTCGGCATCACCGTCCGGGACCGCGACCAGTGGAACCACTACGACCCGCTGGTGATCCGCTGGCAGCTCGACGGGCCGACCCGGGCGCAGGCGCTGCGCGCGCTCACCGAGCTGCGGCACGCCGTCGAGCCGACCGCAGCGCGCTGCGCCGCCACCCGCGCGACCCCCGAGCAGCGCGGCGCGCTCCAAGCGCTGGCCCAGCGGATGACCGGGGCGGCGGGCGACCTCGACGAGTTCCTCGGCCACGACATCGCCTTCCACGACCTGGTGCTGCGCGCGTCCGGCAACCCGATGTTCGCGCAGCTCTCCCCGTCGTCGCCGAGGTGCTGACCGGGCGGACCGGCCACGGCCTCATGCCCGACGTCCCGCACCCGCACGCGGTGGCCCTGCACGGCGCGGTCGCGGCCGCGATCGCCGCCGGTGAGCCCGACCGCGCCGAGGCCGCGATGCGCGAGATCGTCGCGCGGGCGCACGAGGAGATCGCCGGGCTCGCCGACCACTAGAGTGCGCACGTGCTCCGTCGATTCGTCGTGGTGGCCGCGTCCGCCACGCTCCTGGTGCTCGGCGCCCCGGCCCACGCCCACGTCGAACTGGATTCCAGCACGCCCGCCGGGGGCGCGTCGCTGGCCACCGCGCCGACCAGCGTCCGGCTGGTCTTCACCGCGCCCGTCTCCGCCAACCCCGGCTCCGTGAAGATCACCGCCCCCGACGGGGAGCAGTGGCGGGTCACCGGGGTCGAGGCGGCCGGGACGACCGTGACCGCCGACGTCGAGCTGGTCGGCCCGACCGGCCCGCAGACCCTCGCCTACCGGGTCACCTCGGACGACGGGCACATCGTGGCGGGCACGCTCCAGTTCACCCTGAAGCCCTCCGCCGCGCCGACCACGACCACGACGACCGCTCCCCCGACCACGACGACCACGACGACCGCGGTCGCGGCGCAGGGCACCGCGGTGTCCACGCCCGCCGCCCCCGACGAGGGCATGGGCGCGTGGCTGTGGGTGCTGGTCGGCGGCGCGGCCGTGCTGGTGGTGGGCGCGGTGGCCCTGGCCGCCCGCGCGCGGAGCTGATCAGAGCACCAGCGCGTCCGACCAGAACCGGCCCTCCCGGCCGCTGAGCGCGTCCAGCAGCGACACCGTCTGGCCGTCGGTCAGCGACGCCACGAAGTCGATCACCGCCCGGCCCCGGGCGAGCGCGGGGACGTCCGGGCGGTCGCCGTGGGCGTTGACCAGCGTCTCCGGGCGGTCCTCGGCGAGCGCGCTGTACTCGGCGTGGGCCAGCTCGACCAGGTCGTAGAGCCGCCGCGGCAGCCGGTCGGCCTCGTACGGGTCGGCCAGCCACTGGTCGAGCGCCTCGACCAGCGAGGTCAGCAGCCGGGCCTGGCCGCGCTGGTGCAGGGCGAGGTCGGGGCGCAGCAGCACGAACCGGCGGTGCACGAACTTGAGCACCTGCACCTCGTGCCACTGCTCGCACGACAGCAGCACGTGCCCGGAGCGCGTCGGCGGGTCGGCGAGCACGTGCACGCCCGCGACGAGCCGCCGCGTCCAGCCGGTGGAGAACGTGCCGAACGCCTGCTCCGCGGCCACCGACCCGTCGAACGGCACGGCCAGCAGCGCGTCGACGAGGTCCTCGCGGACCCGGGTCACCGCGTTGGCGAAGGCGTCGTCGTCGACCATCCACCCGTCGCGCAGGTGCAGCCTGCGGCGCAGCGCCTCCAGCGACCGGCCCGGCCTGCGCCGGTCGGCGGCCAGCTCGGTGTCCGACAGCCGGGCGAACTCGGCGCGCCCGCGCTCCCACCGCGACAGCTCCGCCGACACCGGGGCGTGCTGGAGGACGCCGATGCGGTGGAAGTCCTCCAGGTCGTGGATGGCGTAGGCGATGTCGTCGGCGTTGTCCATCACCGAGGACTCGACGGTCTGCTGCCAGGCGGCGACCTTCCCGTCGAAGGGGGCGCGGCAGTCGAGCAGGTCGTCCAGCTCGGTCACGTACGCGGAGAACTTCGCCGACCCGGTACCCGGCGACTCCGGCGGCTCGGCCGCGCCGCGCGGCGGGTCGGGCATGTCCCTCGGGTGCGGGTCGGGGTGGGTGCGCCGGGTCCACGGGTACTTCAGCACCGCGGCCCGCACCGCCGCGGTCAGGTCCAGGCCCGCGGCGCGCGGGCCCCGGGTGTCGATCGTGGTGATGATCCGGAAGCTCTGGGCGTTGCCCTCGAAGCCGTCGGTCAGGCCGAAGCGGTGCCGGGCGAGCCGGTCGAGCACCTGCTCGCCGAGGTGGCCGAACGGCGGGTGGCCCAGGTCGTGGGCGACCGCGGCGGCCTCGACCACGTCCGGGTCGCACCCGCCGAGGTCCTCCAGCAGCGGCGCGACGTCCGGGTCGGCGCCGAGCCGCTCGGCGATCGCCCGCGCCACCTGCGCGACCTTGAGGCTGTGCGTCAGCCGGTTGTGCAGCAGGCCGGAGCCGCCCGCGGTCACCACCTGGGTGACGCCGCCGAGCCGGGCGAAGAACGGCGAGGCGACCAGCCGGTCCCGGTCGCCGCGGAACGGGGTGGCGGCCAGGTCGCCGGGCGCGGGGCCGGGGTCGCGGCGGCCCGCGCGGTCGTGCTCGGACATGCCGGTGAGCCTATTCCCCACCGGACCCGGGCGCGGCGTGGTGGGATCACGCCCATGGACGTGGTCGTCGCGGGCAGCGGACCCGCGGGCTGGGCGGCCGCGCACGCGTGCGCCCGCCGGGGCTGCGCGTGGCGCTGGTGGCCCCGCACCCGGACGCGCCGTGGCGGGCGACCTACGGCATGTGGGCCGACCAGGCGGCGGCCCTCCCGCCGGGCGCGCGGGTCCGCACGGCGACCGCGGTGCGGGCGGGTGGGCGCGCGCTCGACCGCGGGTACTGCGTGCTCGACAACGCCGCGACCGTCGCCGCGTACGCCGCGGGCGGGGTCCGCGTGGTGCGCGACAAGGTCGTCGGCGCGGCCTTCGACGCCCGCGGCGCGACCGCGTACCTCGACGGCGGCGGCGACCTGGCCGCGGGCGTGCTCATCGACGCGACCGGCCACCGCCGCGGGCTCAGCGGCGGCGCCCCCGCGCCGGGGAGCGCCCCGAGCAGGCGGCGTCGGGCCTGGTCCTGCCCTCCGAGGCCGCCGCGCCGCTCGTGCCACCCGGCGCCGCGGTGTTCATGGACGGCTGGGACACCACCGACGGCCTGGCGACCTTCCTCTACGCCGTGCCGCTGCCCGGCGACCGCACGCTGGTCGAGGAGACCTCCTCGCCGCCCGGCCCGCCGTCGCCGCCGAGGTCCTGCGCGAGCGGCTCGAGCGCAGGCTCGCGCGGGCGGGGATCGCCGTCCCCGAGGACGCCCCGGCCGAGCGCGTCCGGTTCCCCCTCGCCCTGCCGATCCGCACCCGCGGCGGCGCGGTGCCGTTCGGCGCGGCCGCGGCGATGGTGCACCCGGCGACCGGTTACAGCGTCGGCGACGCCCTGACCACCGCGCCCGCCCTGGCCGACGCCATCGCGGGCGCGCTGCCCGCGGCCCGGCCGCCGCGGTGGCGGCGGCCCGCGCCGCCGTCTGGCCCCGCGCCGCCCGCGCGGTGCACGCCCTGCGCGCGCACGGGCTGCGCGCGCTCCTGGCGCTGCCCGCCGAGCAGGTGCCCGAGTTCTTCGCCCGGTTCTTCGCGCTGCCGGACGCGCGGCAGCGGGCGTTCCTCACCGGCCGCGCCGACCTGCCGGGCACCGCCGCCGCCATGGCGGCCGTCTTCGCCGCCGCGCCGTGGCCCGTTCGCCGGAAACTGGCCCTATTGCGATAAGCGTTCACATGCGTGGGAGATCATTGTTGTCCGACACCCATTCGACCATTCAGGGAATGCCGGTTGCCTAATTCCAACCGCTTTCGGTGAGCCCGAACACACCTTGATGAACAGCAGGTGACAGGCGGTCCCGGATTTCCGGGAAAGCGGGCACACTGAGCCGCGTGACCATGGTGCCGGACGTCAGCTACGCGTTCCAGCCATTGCTCAGCACCCGGACCGGGGAGACCGTCGCGGTCGAGGCTTTGGCCCGCCCCAAGGACGGGACCATCTACGACCTCCTGCGCCAGGCCGCGAAGGCGGGCAGGCTCACCGAGACCGACGTGTCGCTCGCCAGCGGCGCCGTGGTGGCCTGCTCCGGGCACGGCGCGTCGCTGCCGGTGCACGTGAACATCCTCGCCGCCACCGCGACCCGCGCCGACGAGCTGGTGCGCTTCCTGCGCCCCGCCCTGGCCCGGGCGAACCGCCAGCCGCACGACGTCGTCCTGGAGATCACCCCGCCGTTCAGCCGGGTGCACCGGGCCGCGCTCATGCGCGGCGTCGCCGCCCTGCGCGACCACGGCTTCCGCATCGCCTTCGACTCCATCGGCGACGGCGACCTGCCGCTCACCCTGCTCACCGACGTCCGCCCCGACCTGGTGAAGATCGACGCCCAGCTGATCGGCGGCCTGCCCGACGACGACGCCTGCCTGGCCGTGGTCGAGCTGCTCGCCGAGTACTGCGCGCGCGTCGACGCCCGGCTCGCCGCGGTCGGCGTCGACAACGAGGACCAGCTGCTGTGCCTCAACCGCGCGGGCGTGCGGCTCGCGCAGGGCAACCTGCTGGCCAGCGCCACCCGCGGCGTGGCCGGATCCGTCCCGCTGCCCCGGCCGGTCGCCGAGATCATCGAGCTGAACGCGACCACCACGTCCGAGGGCGTGGGCGTGCCGATGGTCGCCGACTTCCTGCGCCCGGCGTCGACGCTGCCCGAGGACGCCTCCGCCGACGCGGCGCGCGAGCGCTTCGCCGACGACCAGACCGCCGCGATGATCGTCCTGCTCGACCCGCTGGGCAAGCCGGTGTCGACGGTGTCGCGCAGCAAGTTCCTGCTCGCCGTGACCGGCCTGTACGGCCACGCCCTCAACGCGAAGCGGCCCGTCGCCCGGCACGGCGACGCGCCGCGCTCATCGGGCTCGACGCGACCGGCATGCAGCTCCTCGAAGCGGTCGAGGACGCCGACTGGGACCGCACCGGCGACGACGTCGTCGTGGTCGACGGCGCGGGCACCTGCCGGGGCGTGGTGCGGCTGAGCGAGGTCGTGCGGGCCGTCGCCGCGGCGCGCATCGAGCAGGCCGCGGCGCTGAACCCGCTGACCCGGCTGCCCGGCAGCGACGTCGTGGACCGCGAGATCGACCGGCGCATCCGGCGCGGCGCGATGTTCGTCGCCGCGTGGCTGGACGTCGACGCGTTCAAGGCGGTCAACGACACCGTCGGGTTCGCCGCGGGCGACGACCTGATCCGGGCCATCGGCCGCGAGCTGGCCAGGGCCGAGGCGGAGCTGCCGGGCCTGCGCGTCGGGCACGTCGGCGGCGACGACTTCCTGGTGGTCGCCGAGGTCGACGAGATCTCCGCGCTGGCCGCCCGCGTGGTGGACCGGATGTGGGCGGCCGAGGGGATGGCCGTCACCGTCTCCCTGGCGTCGCTGGTGTGCGGGGCGGGCGCGATCGCGTCCTACCGGGACGTGTCCCGGCAGCTCGCGGCGCTGAAGAAGCAGGCGAAGGCCGTGCCGGGGTCGAGCTGGGTGCTCGGCCGCGTGGGCAGCGACCGGGTGGACGTGCTGCGCGGCCGGGGCGCCCCGCAGGGCGACCCGGGTCCCCGCCCGCACCCGCGCGGGGTGGCCCCGGCGCGGGTCGCGGGCTGACGCTCACTCGACGGTGACGCTCTTGGCGAGGTTGCGGGGCTTGTCGATGTCCCGGCCCAGCGCCGCGGCGGTGTGGTAGGCCAGCAGCTGCAGCGGGATGCCCAGCACCAGCGGGTCCAGCACCGGCTCGCCGTCCGGCACCCGGATCACCGCGTCCGCGAGGGACGCGGGCAGGTCGGTCGCGGTCACCGCGATCACCGGGCCGCCGCGGGCGCGGATCTGCTCCATCGTCGTGATGTTCTTCGCCACCAGGTCGTCGTTCGGGACGACGACCACGCTGGGCATGTCCGCGTCGATCAGCGCGATCGGGCCGTGCTTCAGCTCGGCCGCCTGGTAGGCCTCCGCGTGGACGTAGGAGACCTCCTTGAGCTTCTGCGCGCCCTCGCGGGCCACCGGCCACCCGGACACCCGGCCCAGGAAGAACATGTGCTGCGCCTTGGCGTAGCGGTGCGCGACCTCGGCGACCGCGTCGTCCAGCGCCAGCGCCGCCTCGATCCGGTCGGGCAGCGCGCCGAGCCCCTCGACGATCCGGGCGCCCGCGGCGCGGACAGGTCGCGGACCCGGCCGAGCAGCAGCGCCAGCATCGCGAACGACACGCCCATCGTCGTGACGGCCTTGGTCGAGGCCACCGAGATCTCCGGGCCCGCGTGCAGGAACACGCCGCTGCCGCACTCGCGCGCGATGGCGCTGCCGACGACGTTCACCGCCCCGATCACCCGCCCGCCCTTGCGGCGCAGCTCCTGCACCGCGGCGAGGGTGTCGAGGGTCTCGCCGGACTGGCTGACCGCGACGTAGAGCGTGTCGGGGTCGACGACCGGGTTGCGGTAGCGGAACTCCGAGGCGGGCTCGGCGTCGGCGGGGATGCGGGCCAGCGACTCGACCAGCCCCGCGCCGATCTGGCCCGCGTAGTACGCCGACCCGCAGCCGAGGAACTTCACCCGGCGCACCGCGCGCAGCGCCATCGGGTCCAGGTCGAGCCCGCCGAGGTGGGCGGTGGCGAACCGGGCGTCCAGCCGCCCGCGCAGCGCCCGCCGCACGGCCTCGGGCTGCTCGGCCATCTCCTTGCGCATGAAGTCCGGGTGCCCGTCCAGGCCGTACGACCCGGAGTCCACGTCGACGGTCGTCGGGGTGCGGGTGGTGCTGCGCGCGTCGAGCGTGCTGGTCCGGTACTCCCCGCCTTGACGGTGGCGATCTCGTCGTCGTCGAGGAACACGACCCGCTGCGTGTGGTGCACCAGCGCGGCCACGTCGGAGGCCACGAACATCTCGCCGTCGCCGACGCCCAGCACGATCGGGCTGCCGTTGCGCGCCACGACCAGCTCGCCGGGCCGGGTCCGGTCGAGGACGACGAGCCCGTAGGTGCCCTCGACCTGCCGCAGCGCTGCCCGGACGGCGTCCTCCAGCGGCCCGTCGCCCAGCGCGGCGGCGATCAGGTGGGCCAGCGCCTCGGTGTCGGTGTCCGACGCCAGCGGCACGCCGTCCGCGGCGAGCCGTGCCCGCAGCGCCTCGGCGTTCTCGATGATCCCGTTGTGCACCACCGCGATCCGGCCCGACGCGTCCAGGTGCGGGTGGGCGTTGCGGTCGGTCGGCTCGCCGTGGGTGGCCCACCGGGTGTGGCCGATGCCGGTCGTCGCCGTCCCGGGCAGGTCGAGCTGGGCGCGCAGGTCGCGCACCCGGCCCGCCACCTTCGTCACCGCGATCTTCCCGCGCCGGGGCACCGCGACCCCGGCCGAGTCGTACCCGCGGTACTCCAGCCGGTGCAGCCCCTCGACCAGCACCGGGACGGCCGGTCTCGACCCCACGTACCCCACGATCCCGCACACAGCTCGGCTCCTCACCCGTAGACGATCCGGCGCAACTGCCGCTCCGACAACGCCTCCGCCGCGAACGGCCGCGCGGCCAGCTCGTCGGCGATGACGCCCCAGATCTCGGCGTTGCGGTGCTGCCTCCCGCGCAGCTCGCCGTGGCGGCGGCGGACGAACTCCTCGACCGTCTCGCCGTAGTACGCCACGACATCCGCGACGACCCGCGCGGCCACCGCGGGCGGCAGCCCGGTGGTCAGCACCACGTGCCTCACGAGCGGGTCGGTCACAAGACCCGACCCTGACACCCGCGGACCGCCAATGCCAAATTCTGTGCCCGATTTCGGGCACGGAAGCGGTCCAAATGGCGAGTCCCCATGGGTGGAGCCGGATTACGCGACCATCGCGGGACTGCTGCCGGACGGACTGCCGCACAGCTACAGCGACATGGACAACGCCCGGCAGATCAACGGCGTCACCCCACGCACCGAGGCGGAGGCGGATGCAGTCGTGCGGGCGTACAACCGCCAGCAGAACCACCTGCGGGACCTGCCCGAAACCCATCAGGCGATCGTCGAGCTGCACGAAGCCGAGCGGGCGCGTCGGGCGGAGTGGACCGAGTAGCACGCGCCCCGCGCTCAGAGCCCGACCTCAGGCGCTGGGTGGCGGCGCCGGAGCTGGCGGCCGCTCAGGCCACACGAAATCACTCCATCGACTGCCGGAGCACCCGGAACTCGGCCGCCAGCTCTGGGAGTTGGTAGTGCGCGTTGAGCCCGCTCGGGTTGGGCAGGACCCACACCGCGGCCGGGCCGACGGTCTCCGGGCGGGCGCCGACGCGGGCGTCGGGCATGCCGAAGGCGACCCGGTACGCCGTCACGCCGACGACGGCCACGACGCGGGGTCGGTACTCCTCGACGAGGGCGCGCAGGCGTTCCCCACCGGACACCAGTTCGGCCGGGGACAGCTCGTCGGCGCGGGCGGTGGCGCGGGCGACCAGGTTGGTCACGCCCAGGCCGAAGCCGGGCAGCAGGTCCTGCTCCTGTGGACCGAGCAGGCGCGGGGTGAAGCCGGACAGGTGCAGCGCGGGCCAGAACCGGTTGCCGGGGCGGGCGAAGTGCCGCCCGGTCGCCGCGGAGTACAGGCTGGGGTTGATGCCGCAGAACAGCACGGCGAGGCCGGGGGCGATGACGTCCGGGATGGTGCGGTCGCGCGCGGCGTCGAGTTCGGCGCGGGTGGGGCGGGTCACGACCCCCATGCCATCAGAAGTCGATCATCCCCGCCACCGCGCCGCTGCTACACCGTGAAGCCGAGCGCGCGGAGCTGCTCGCGGCCGTCCTCGGTGATCTTCTCCGGGCCCCACGGCGGCATCCACACCCAGTTGATGCGGAAGTCGTCGACGAGCCCGCCGCCCGCGCCGCCGGTCAGGGCCGCGCGGGTCTGGTCCTCGATGACGTCGGTCAGCGGGCAGGCCGCCGAGGTCAGCGTCATGTCGATGGTGGCGGTGTTGTCGTCGTCGACGCGGATGTCGTAGACCAGGCCGAGGTCGACGACGTTGATGCCCAGCTCGGGGTCGACCACGTCGCGCATGGCCTCCTCGACGTCGTCCAGGGTGGCCTTGTCCGCGCGCGGGGCGACCTCGGGCATGCCCGCGGCCCCGCGCTCCACGGTGTCCGGTGCCTGCGACTCGACCTCGCTCATGCCTTGCCTCCCGTACGGGCCAGTGCGTCCTTGAACGCCATCCAACCGAGCAGCGCGCACTTCACGCGGGCGGGGTACTTGGCCACCCCGGCGAAGGCGATGCCGTCCTCCAGCACGTCCTCGTCCGGCTCGACCTGGCCGCGGCCCTGCATCAGCTCCACGAACGCGTCCATCTTGGACAGCGCGGCCGAGACCGGCTGCCCGACGACGAGGTCGGTCAGCACCGACGTCGACGCCTGGCTGATCGAGCAGCCCTGCCCCTCGTAGGACACGTCCTCGACCTTGTCCCCCACGACCTTGACCCGCAGCGTCACCTCGTCGCCGCAGGTCGGGTTGACCTGGAACGACTCGGCGTCGAACGGCTCGCGCAGGCCGCGGCCGTGCGGGTTCTTGTAGTGGTCCAGGATGATCTCCTGGTACATCTGCTGGAGCTGCATCAGGCCACCCCGAAGAACCGCTGCGCCGCCCGGACGCCGTCGAGCAGCGCGCTGACGTCGGCCAGGTCGTTGTAGAGGTAGAAGCTCGCGCGGATGCTCGCGGGCACGGCGAGCCGCCGGTGCAGCGGCCACGCGCAGTGGTGCCCGACGCGGACGGCGACGCCCTCGTCGTCGAGCACCTGGCCCGCGTCGTGCGGGTGCACGCCGTCGACCACGAAGGACACCGCGCCGCCGCGGTCGGCCACGTGGCCGTCGGCGTCGAGCACCGGCCCGAGCACCCGGACGCCCGGGATCTCGGCCAGGCCCGCCAGCGCGGCGGTGGTCAGCGCGTGCTCGTGCTCGGCGACGCGGTCCATGCCGACCGCGTTCAGGTAGTCCACGGCCGCGCCCAGGCCGACGGCCTGCGAGGTCATCGGCACGCCCGCCTCGAACCGCTGCGGCGGCGGGGCGAAGGTGGACCGGGCCATCTCGACCATCTCGATCATCGAGCCGCCGGTGAGGAACGGCGGCATCGAGCCGAGCAGCTCGCGGCGGCCGTACAGCACGCCGATGCCGGACGGGCCGAGCATCTTGTGCCCGGAGAACACCGCGAAGTCCACGCCCAGCGCGGTGAAGTCGACCGCGGCGTGCGGCACCGACTGGCACGCGTCGAGCAGGGTCAGCGCGCCGACCTCCTGGCCCGCGCGACGATCCGCGCGACCGGGTTGACCGTGCCGAGCACGTTGGACTGGTGGGTGAACGCCACCAGCCGGGTGCGCTCGGTGACCAGCGCGTCCAGCTCGGACAGGTCGAGCCTGCCCTCGTCGGTGACGCCGAACCAGCGCAGGGTCGCGCCGGTCCGCTGGGCGAGCTGCTGCCAGGGCACCAGGTTCGCGTGGTGCTCCATCTCGGTGACCACGATCTCGTCGCCGGGGCCGAGCACGAACCGCGCCGACTCCGGGCCCGCCGTGGCCGCGTTGCCCATCGCGTACGCCACGAGGTTGATGCCCTCGGTGGCGTTCTTGGTGAACACGACCTCGTCCGGGGTCACCCCGATGAACGCGGCGATGCGCGCCCGGGCCGACTCGTAGGCGTCGGTCGCCTCCTCGGCGAGCTGGTGCGCGCCGCGGTGCACGGCGGCGTTGTGCTGCTCCAGGAACGCGCGCTCGGCGTCGAGCACCTGGCGCGGGCGCTGCGAGGTCGCGCCCGAGTCCAGGTACACCAGGCGCTTGCCGTCGCGGACGGTGCGGCCCAGGATCGGGAAGTCGGCGCGCAGCGCGGCGACGTCCAGCGGTGCGGCTACAGCGGTCACCGGATTGCCTCCTTCGTGAGCTGCAACGTCAGGACGCGCTGGCTGCTTCCTGCTTGCCCGTGTACTTCACGTAGCCCTCGGACTCCAGCACGTCGGCCAGCTCCTTGCCGCCGGACTCGACGATGCGCCCACCAGCGAAGACGTGGACGAAGTCGGGGGTGATGTGGCGCAGGATGCGGGTGTAGTGCGTGATCAGCAGCACACCGGACTCGCCGGAGGCGCGGAACCGGTTGACGCCCTCGGAGACCACGCGCAGGGCGTCGACGTCGAGGCCGGAGTCGGTCTCGTCGAGGATCGCGATCTTCGGGTTGAGCAGCGCGAGCTGGAGGATCTCGTGGCGCTTCTTCTCACCGCCGGAGAAGCCCTCGTTGACGCTGCGCTCGGCGAAGGACGGGTCGATCTCCAGCTCGCCCATCGCCGCCTTGACCTCCTTGACCCAGGTCCGCAGCTTCGGCGCCTCGCCGCGGACGCGGTGGCCGCGGTGCGCAGGAAGTTCGACATCGACACGCCCGGCACCTCGACCGGGTACTGCATGGCCAGGAACAGGCCGGCGCGGGCGCGCTCGTCCACGCTCAGCTCGAGCACGTCGACCCCGTCGAGGGTGACCGAGCCGGAGGTGACCTCGTACTTCGGGTGCCCGGCGATGGCGTAGCTCAGGGTCGACTTGCCCGAGCCGTTGGGGCCCATGATCGCGTGCGTCTCGCCCGCCTTCACGGTGAGGTCGACGCCCTTGAGGATCTCCTTCGGGCCCTCGTCGGTGGACACCGAGACGTGCAGGTCCTTGATTTCCAGCGTGGCCATTGCGGCTTCCTACTCCAGCTTGGGTAAGTCAGTTCGTGGTGGTTGAGACGTCGACGTGCACCTCGCCCGCGACCACGGTCACGGCGTAGACGTCGACGGGTTCGGTCGCGGGCGGCGCGGAGGGGCGGCCGGTGCGCAGGTCGAAGCACGACCCGTGCAGCCAGCACTCGATGCCCTTGCGGGTCACCTCGCCCTCCGACAGCGCCAGTTCGGCGTGGGAGCACTCGTCGCGCAGGGCGTGCACCTCGTCGCCTTGGCGCACCAGCACCACGGCGACGTCGTCGACCTCGACGGCGAACGGCTTGCCGTCGTCCAAATCGGACAGTGCACAGATGCGCGTCATGCGCCCACGGCCTCCAGCTCGGCCTCGATCGCGGCCTCCAGGCGCTCGCGCACCTCGGGGACGTCGATCTTCATCAGCAGCTCGTGGAAGAAGCCGCGCACCACGAGCCTGCGGGCCTGGTCCTCCGGGATGCCGCGCGCCTGCAGGTAGAACAGCTGCTCGTCGTCGAAGCGGCCGGTCGCCGAAGCGTGGCCCGCGCCCGCGATCTCGCCGGTCTCGATCTCCAGGTTCGGCACCGAGTCGGCGCGCGCGCCGTCGGTGAGGACCAGGTTCCGGTTGAGCTCGTAGGTCTGCGTGCCCTCCGCCGCCGCGCGGATCAGCACGTCGCCGATCCAGACGGTGTGCGCGTCCTCGCCCTGCAGCGCGCCCTTGTAGACCACGTTGGACGTGCAGTTGGGCTGCGCGTGGTCGACGAACGTGCGGTGCTCCAGGTGCTGGCCCGCGTCGGCGAAGTACAGGCCGGTCAGGTCGACCTCGCCGCCGGGACCGGCGAACGCGGCCGTCGGCGAGACGCGCACGACGCCGCCGCCGAGGGTGACCACGATGTGCTTGAGCAGCGCGTCGCGCCCGAGCTTGGCGTGGTGCGCGGACACGTGCACCGCGTCGTCGGCCCAGTCCTGGATGGACACCACGGTGAGCCGGGCGCCGTCGGCGAGCACGAACTCGACGTTGTCGGCGTACACGCCGGAGCCGCGGTGGTCGAGCACCACGACGGCCTCGGCGAACAGCTCCGCGCGCACCTGCAGGTGCCCGTAGGCGACCGCGCCCGCGCCGGGGCCGGTCACGGTGATCGTGGTCGGCTTCGACGCCTTGGTCTCACCGGGCACGGTCACGAGCGTGGCGGCGGTGAACGACGAGTACGCCTGCGCGGCGACCCGGTCGGCGGGCACGCCCGCCTGGCCGATCCGCGCGTCCGCGCGCTCGACGGTCTCCACCCGCACCTCGGGGGCGGCGTCCACCTCGACCGGCGCGGTCCCGGTGGCGGCGGCACCGGAGTGCAGGCCTGCGAGCCGCTTCATCGGGGTGAAGCGCCAGATCTCCTCGCGGCCGGAGGGGGTCTCGAACGCCTCGACGTCGTAGGAGGAGAACCAGTCGGCCCGCGACGACTCGGGCACGACCGGCTTGTCGACAGAGACGGTCATTTAGCCGACCGCTCCTTCCATCTGCAGCTCGATCAGTCGGTTCAGTTCCAGCGCGTACTCCATGGGCAGCTCGCGCGCGATGGGCTCGACGAACCCGCGCACGACCATCGCCATGGCCTCGTCCTCGGTCAGGCCGCGCGACATCAGGTAGAACAGCTGGTCGTCGCTGACCTTGGACACCGTGGCCTCGTGACCCATCTGCACGTCGTCCTCGCGGATGTCGACGTACGGGTACGTGTCGGACCGGCTGATCTGGTCGACCAGCAGCGCGTCGCACTTGACCGTGGACTTCGAGTTGTGGGCGCGCTTGTTGACCTGGACCAGGCCGCGGTAGGACGTGCGCCCGCCGCCGCGGGCCACCGACTTCGACACGATGGTCGAGGAGGTGTGCGGGGCCATGTGGACCATCTTCGCGCCCGCGTCCTGGTGCTGGCCCTCGCCCGCGAACGCGATCGAGAGGACCTCGCCCTTGGCGTGCTCGCCCATGAGGAACACGGCCGGGTACTTCATGGTGACCTTGGAGCCGATGTTGCCGTCGATCCACTCCATGGTCGCGCCCTCTTCGGCCTTGGCGCGCTTGGTGACCAGGTTGTAGACGTTGTTCGACCAGTTCTGGATGGTCGTGTAGCGGCAGCGGCCGCCCTTCTTGACGACGATCTCGACGACCGCGGAGTGCAGCGAGTCCGACGAGTAGATCGGCGCGGTGCAGCCCTCGACGTAGTGCACGTACGCGCCCTCGTCGACGATGATCAGGGTGCGCTCGAACTGGCCCATGTTCTCGGTGTTGATCCGGAAGTAGGCCTGCAGCGGGATCTCCACGTGCACGCCCTTCGGCACGTAGATGAACGAGCCGCCGGACCACACGGCGCCGTTGAGCGCGGAGAACTTGTTGTCGCCGTGCGGGATCACGGAGCCGTAGTACTCCTCGAACAGCTCCGGGTGCTCCTTGAGCGCGGTGTCGGTGTCGAGGAAGATGACGCCCTGGCGCTCCAGCTCCTCGTTGATCTTGTGGTAGACCACTTCGGACTCGTACTGGGCGGCGACACCGGCGACCAGGCGGGCCTTCTCCGCCTCCGGGATGCCCAGCTTGTCGTAGGTGTTCTTGATGTCCTCCGGCAGGTCCTCCCAGGACTGGGCCTGCTTCTCGGTGGACCGCACGAAGTACTTGATGTTGTCGAAGTCGATGCCCGACAGGTCGGCGCCCCAGGACGGCATCGGCTTGCGGTCGAAGAGCCGCAGCGCCTTCAGGCGGGACTCCAGCATCCACTCCGGCTCGTTCTTCTTCGCGGAGATGTCCCGCACGACGGCCTCGGACAGGCCGCGCTGCGCACTGGCCCCCGCGGTGTCGGCGTCGGCCCAGCCGTACTCGTAGCGCCCGAGCGTGGCAAGGGTCTCTTCCTGCGAAAGCGGCGTGGTGGTGCGCTGCTCGGCAGCGGCAGTCATTCGGACTTCCCTCCATCCGGAACCGGTGGTGCTCCCTTGGGGCTCGCCAAAGGGATGTGGGTGGTGCAGGCCGCGTCCCCGCGGGCGATGGTCGCCAGCCGCTGCACGTGGGTGCCGAGCAGCGACGCGAACGCCGCGGTCTCGACCTCGCACAGCTCGGGGAACTCGGCGGCGACGTGCGCCACCGGGCAGTGGTGCTGGCAGAGCTGCTCCCCGCGCCGACCGAGCGGGTCGAGGCAGCGTAGCCCTCCCGGGTCAGCGCCGCGGCCAGGGCCTCCGCCCGCCGCGCGGGGTCGGCTTCGCTGGTCACGTCGCCGCGGTGGCGGTCGACCAGGGTGGCCACCCGGCGCTCCGCGAACGCCCGCACCGCCTGCTCCCCGCCGTTCTCGGCGAGGAAGCGCAGCGCGGCGATGGCGAGGTCGTCGTAGGCGTGGCCGAAGCGGGAGCGCCCCGTCTCGGTGAGCAGGAAGAGCTTGGCCGGCCGTCCGCGGCCCCGGTCGCCGCGGCGGGGGCGTCGCGCGTGCCCGCCTCCCCTCGGCGACCAGTGCGTCCAGGTGCCTGCGGACGGCGGCCGGGCTCAGGCCCAGCGCCTCGGCGATCGCGGCCGCCGTGATCGGCCCGCGCTCCAGCAGCAGGCGGGCGACGCTCTGCCGCGTCCGCCCGTCGGCGTGCTGGCCCGGGACCCCGTCGGGGTCCGCGGAGCGGGGGCCGTCTTTTTCACAACACAAGTGTGTCGTATTTCGTCGACGGGGGCAAAGGCGGGGTGATCGGACTCACCGGCGGAGCGCGCGGAAGGCCCGGCCTGCCTGCCCCGATAGGCTCGCGACGTGGTGGCGGGAGACACTGACCAGCGGGGCGCGGTCGCGGCGACGGCGCTGAACGCGGTCGAGCGCAGGCAGCTCGACGTGATCCGCAGGTTCGGCACGGTCGGAGCGCTCCTGCTGCTGCTCGGCTCGCTCGGCGCGGGCGCGGCCCCGGTGTTCAACCCGGTGTTCCGGCTGCCGGTGCTGAGCCTGTTCAGCCGGATGCCGACGGTGTCGATCGCGGTGGGCTTCACCGGCGTGTTCATGCTGATCCTGGCCTGGCTGGCGCTCGGGCGGCTGACCAGGGCGTCCCGCGAGCGGGTGGTGTCGCTGCCGCAGCTCGCCAGGACGCTGGTCATGTGGATCACGCCGCTGGTGTTCACCGTCCCGAGCTTCAGCCGGGACGTCTACAGCTACCTCGCGCAGAGCGAGATCGCCGCGCTGGGCATGGACCCGTACACGGAGGGTCCCGCGCAGGCGCTGGGCGTCGACCACCCGCTCACGCAGGGTGTGCCGACGGTGTGGCGGGAGACGCCGTCGCCGTACGGGCCGCTGTTCCTCTCGCTCGGCCGGATCGTGAACTGGATGACCGGCGGCCACGTGGTGTGGGGCGTGGCCATGCACCGGCTGCTCGCGCTCATCGGCCTCGCCATGATCATCTGGGCGCTGCCGCGCTGGCGCGGCGGTTCGGGGTCAACCCGGTCGGCGCGCTGTGGCTGGGCGCGGCGAACCCGCTGGTGCTGTTCCACCTGGTCGTGGGCGTGCACAACGAGTCGCTGGCGATCGGGCTGATGCTGGTCGGGTTCGAGCTGGCGCTGCGCAGGATGCCGTGGGTCGGCCCGGACGGCCCGTTCCCGCCGTGGCGGCCGGGCGAGCTGGTCGGCTACGCCGTCGGGGCGTCGGTGATCACCCTGGGCGCGGCGGTGAAGATCCCGGCGGCGCTGGCCCTGGGCTTCCTCGGGGTGATGATCGCGCGCCGCCTCGGCGGGAAGTGGTCGCACCTGTTCGGCGTGGCGGGCGGGCTGTTCGTGGTGTTCGCGGTGGTGCTGACGGCGGCGTCGCTGGGCAGCGGGCTGGGGTACGGCTGGGTGGCGACGCTGAACACGGCGGCCACCATCAAGAGCTGGCTGGCGCCGATGACCGCGCTGGGCTTCGCGGCGGGCGGGCTGGGCATCCTGCTCGGCCTGGGCAACCACATGGACGCCGCGATCACCGTCAGCCGGACGGTCGGGGCGGTGATCGGCCCGCTGATCGCGGCGAAGCTGCTGCTCGACAGCTTCCGGTGGAAGCTGCGCCCGCTGACCGGGCTCGGCGTCGCGCTGGGCGCGGTGCTGGTGTTCGGCGCGACCGTGCAGCCCTGGTACCTGCTGTGGGCGGCGATCCCGCTGGCCGCGGCGGCGGGCGACACCAAGTTCCGGGTGGCCGCGACCGGGATCAGCGTGGTCCTCGCGGTGGTGCTGAACACGACCGGCGCGCCGTTCGACGGCCGGACGTTCCAGCTCCCCTACGCGTACATCGCGGCGATCATCGCGACCGCCCTGGCGGTCCTGGTGGCCCGGCGGCACCTGCTGGGGCTGCCCGGGGGCCGCGTGACCAGCGGCACGGCTTAGGCTTTGGGCTCGTGAGCGAGTCCGCCGTCGAGGTCTCCGACGTGGTCAAGCGCTTCGGGACGACGACCGCGGTGGCGGGGTCGACCTGGCGCTCCCGCGCGGTCAGGTGCTGGCCCTGCTGGGCCCCAACGGGGCGGGCAAGACCACCACCGTCGAGATGTGCGCGGGCTTCCAGCGCCCGGACTCCGGGTCGGTGCGCGTGCTCGGCCACGACCCGCGCGACCCCGCGCTGCGCCCCCGGGTCGGCGTGATGCCGCAGGGCGGCGGCGCGTACCCCGGCGTGCGGGCGGCGGAGATGCTGCGGCTGGTGGCCGCGTGCGCCCGCGACCCCCACGACCCGGACTGGCTGCTCGACACGCTCGGGCTCACCGGCGCGGCGCGGACCCCGTACAAGCGGCTCTCCGGCGGCCAGCAGCAGCGCCTGTCGCTGGCGTGCGCGCTGGTCGGGCGGCCGGAGCTGGTGTTCATGGACGAGCCGACGGCCGGGCTCGACCCGCAGGCCCGCAGGCTGGTGTGGGACCTGGTGGGCGCGCTGCGCGCCGACGGGGTCAGCGTGCTGCTCACCACGCACCTGATGGACGAGGCCGAGGCGCTCGCCGACCGGGTCGTGATCATCGACGCGGGCCGGGTGGTGGCCGAGGGGACGCCGTCCGACCTGACCACCGACGGCCAGCTCCTGCGGTTCCGCACCCGCCCGGGCCTGGACCTGACGCTGCTGAGCGCGGCCCTGCCGGAGCACTGCGCGGTCGCGGAGCCCTCGCCCGGCGCGTACCTGGTCAGCGGCGAGGTCGACCCGCAGGTGGTGTCGGCGGTGACGGCGTGGTGCGCCCAGCAGGGCGTGCTCGCCGAGGAGCTGCGCGTGGGTCGGCGCAGCCTGGAGGACGTGTTCCTGGAGCTGACCGGACGGGAGCTGCGGTCGTGACCTTCCCCGCTGGCACCTTCACCCCCGCGCCCGGCGCGGGCCGCCCGCTGCGGATGCTGCTGACGCACGCCCGCACCGAGGCGACGCTGACGCTGCGCAACGGCGAGCAGGTGCTGCTGACCCTGCTCATCCCGCTGGCGCTGCTGATCGGGCTGACCCTGGTGCCGGTGATCGACCTGCCGTCGCCCCGGGTGGACGCGGTGACCCCGCGCGTGCTGGCGCTGGCGGTGCTGTCGTCGGCGTTCACCGGGCAGGCGATCGCGCTCGGCTTCGACCGCCGGTACGGGGTGCTCAAGCGGCTCGCCGCGTCGGCCCTGCCGCGCTGGCTGCTGGTGCTGGGCCGGGTCGTCGCCGGGCTGGTCGTGGTGGCCGTGCAGTCGGTGGTCATCGCGCTCGTGGCGCTGGCGCTGGGCTGGTCGCCGAGCGGTCTGCTGTGGACGGTCGCCTTGCTCGCGCTGGGCACGTTGACCTTCGGGGCGCTCGGCGTGCTGCTCGGCGGCGCTTTGAAGGCCGAGGTCGTCCTGGCACTGGCGAACGTCGTGTGGTTCGTGCTCCTGATGGCGGGCGGCATCGTCGTGGCGACCGCGGACCTGCCCGCGGGCATGGCGTCGGTGGTATCGCTGCTGCCGTCCGCCGCCCTGACCGACGGCCTGACGACCGCGCTGGGCGGCGGCACTCCCCGCTGTCGGTCTGGCTCACGCTGCTCGTCTGGGGCGCCGCGGCGGGCGCACTGGCCACCCGGACGACGAAGCTGACGTAGTACCGCTTTTACCCCGAGGCGAAGGTCCGGCTGCGCGCGTACTCGCGGAAGCCGAGGGCGCGGTAGAGGGCCATGGCGCCGGGGTGCGCGGGCGGGCTGTCCACCGGGAACACCACCGCGGTCCGCGCGCCCGAGTCGCGCAACGCGTGCAGCGCGGCCAGGCAGACGGCGCGCCCGAGCCCGAGGCCCCGGTGCGCGGGATCCGTGCCGACCGGTTCCAGTTCCCCGACGGCGTTCGCCTCGTCGAGCCAGACCAGGCAGGACGCCGCGTACGAGCCGTCCGCGGTCGAGGCGACCCAGTCGAGTTCGCCGCGGTAGGGCCAGGTCGCGGAGACGACCCGGTAGCTGTCCTCGGTGACGCGCGACGGGTGCCAGGCGGCGCGGTGCACGTCGGCGCGGCGGCGGAGGTCCTCGGCGGGGTGCAGCGCGTACCCGGGCGGCGGCGCGGGGTCCGGGAGGTCGGTGAGGTCGCGGGCGAGGTAGTGGTGGACGTGCTCGTCGGCGGGGCGGTAACCGTGGCGTGCCAACGCGTGGAGGAGCACGGGCTCGTTGTCGGCCACGGTCACCGTGCGGCGGTCGGCGGTGGCGGTCTCCGCGAACCAGGTGAGGATCTCGTCGGCGGTGGCCGGGTCGGCGGTGAGGAAGTCGAGGTGGCCAGGCAGGTGCGTCCAGCCCCAGCCGACCACGTCGTCGCCGCGCCACCAGAGGGCGGTCGGCCATTCGTCCTCGCGGCCCAGGTGCTGCGTGCGTTGCCATGCGAGGTCGCCGATGTGGCAGTGCGCGGGCCAGAGCCGCTGCACGAGACCCTGCATCGCGCGGAGGTCGTCGGGACCGCGGTACGCGTGTGTCCTCTGTGGAGAGGTCACGCGGGGTCGGTGGGCTTGCCCGCGTTGCGCTCGATGTCGCGGACGCGGATCGCCATCTCCAGCAGGGCGGCGCGGCCCGCTTCCGACAATTCCCCCGCGCGCATGGCGATCGCGCGGACCTGTGAGTCGCGCCACGCGGCGACGAGGTCCAGCTGCTCGTCGATGCGGGCGGACTCCGCGTCGTCGCTGAAGTAGGCGATCGGGACGCCGAAGAACTTGGCGAGTGCGGCGAGGTGGCGGAAGCTCGGGTTGTCGCGCGTCCCGCGCCGCCAGGCCGACACCGCGCTGTGCGTCAGGTCGACGCCCTGGTCGTCGCGGATCGACGCGGCGATCTCCTCGTTGGTGTACGGCCCCCGCCCCGCCGGGTGCACGGTGGCCACCAGGCGGTTGAGCTTCGCGGCCAGGCTGCCTGTCCCCAGTTCCATGACACCCCTCCCGGCGGCGCTCGACATCCGTCGAACGCGCACACCGGTCATTGCACCAGTGTTGAAACCCCAGCACAAGCAGTATAGGTTTGCGGGCGAGGGGTGGCGCTACCACCGGACGGCTCGTTGGGGGAGCGAACCGTCCGGTGGTAGCTGGAGGAAGGCGATGGGGGAGGCCGCCTTCCGCGACGTAGTGTAGTGCGCCGTGATCGCTGCGTGGGGACGAATCGCGAACATGGCCACACTTTTGCCATTGGGCACACAATGAGACCGGCGACACGGTAGAGCCCCCGGCGCGGAAGGCGCACGGAGCGCGCGTCCTACGATTCAGCCGTGACCGCGCTGAAAGCCCGCATCGACGCCATCGCCCCGCTCTCGCGGCGCGCCCAGCGGACGCTCGCCTGGGCCGTGGTGGTCACGCAGGCGCTCATCGCGGTGACCGGGTCGGTCGTGCGCGTCACCGGCTCCGGCCTGGCGTGCACGACGTGGCCGGAGTGCCACCCGGGCAGCATGGTCCCGACCGAGCACCCGGAGTACGCCGACCTCAATCAGTGGATCGAGTTCGGCAACCGCCTCTTCACCGGCGTGGTCGGCCTGATCGCGCTCGCCGCGTTCGCCGCCGCCTACCTGGAGCGCCCGCGCCGGTCCCGCTACCTCAAGCTCGCCATGGCGATGCCGCTCGGCGTCGCGGTGCAGGCCGTGCTCGGCGGGATCACCGTGCGGCTGGACCTGCTGTGGTGGACCGTCGCGGTGCACTTCCTCGCCTCCGCGGTGATGGTGTGGCTCGCGGTCATGCTGGTGTACGCCGTCGACGAGCAGGACGGTCCCGCGCGGCCCATCGGCCCGCCCGTGCTCGGCCGCGCCCTGCAGGCGTCGACGGTGCTGCTGCTGGCCCTGCTCGTCGCCGGGACGATGGTCACCGGCGCCGGTCCCCACGCGGGCGACGCGCAGACCCCGCGCCTGGCGGTCCCGGTCGAGACGATGGCGCACGTGCACGCGGCGTTCCTGTACGCGTTCCTCGCCGTGCTGGCGGGCGTCGCGCTGCTGCTGCGGCAGACGGGGTCCGCCCGGCTGTGGAAGCACTACGCCGTGCTCATCGTCCTGGTCCTCGCCCAGGGCGCGCTCGGCTTCACCCAGTTCGCCCTCGGCGTGCCCGAACTCCTGGTGGCGCTGCACGTGATGGGCGCGATGGCCGTGATCGCGGCCACCGCCGCCCTGTGGAGCGCCGCCCACCCGCGCGAGCGGGTCTAGCCGCGGGTCCGCGCCGCCATCTTCGCCCGGTGGCCCGCGCCGATCTTCGTCGCGGACACCGTCTCGCGGTCCCACTCCTCGGACGCCTCCAGGCCCTCCACGCGCTCGACCAGCGCGGCGCCCGCCGCCGGGTCGGGCACGAGCACGTCGCCGAGCGCGCCGTCCGCGCCGACCAGGACGACGCGGGCGCCCGCGCGCCCGATGTTCTCGACCACGGCGCGCGCGGGCTTGCCGTGCGCGGCGACGAACGCGGTGGCAGCCTTCACGGCCGTGGGGCTGGGCTGGGCGGGGGTGTCGGTCATGCGGGGAGCGTAGAGCCGTCGGCCCGGGAACACCGGGCGAGCGTGATCGGTTCCACTCAGCGAACAGGCGGAAGGAGAGCCGTGGGCAAGGCAGTGGTGGTGTCCGAGACGGGTGGTCCCGAGGTGCTGGCCGTCACCGAGGTGGAGCCGGGGTCGCCCGGCCCGGGCGAGGTGCTGGTCGACGTGGCCGCGGCGGGGGTGAACTACATCGACATCTACCAGCGCAGCGGCGTGTACCCGCTGCCGCTGCCGTTCCGCATCGGCCTGGAGGGCGCGGGCACGGTGGCCGCGGTCGGCGAGGGCGCCGACGCCCGGGTGGGCGACCGGGTGGCGTGGTCGGGCACGCTCGGCAGCTACGCGGCGCAGGTGGTGGTGCCGGTCGACGAGACCGTCCCGGTGCCCGAGGGCATCGACACGACCACGGCGGCCGCGGTCATGCTGCAGGGCCTCACCGCGCACTACCTGGTGACCTCGACCTACCCGGTCCAGGCGGGCGACACGGTCCTCGTGCACGCCGCGGCGGGCGGTGTGGGTCTGCTGCTGACCCAGCTCGCGACCGCGCGCGGCGCGCGGGTCATCGGCACGGTGTCGACGGCGAAGAAGGCGGAGCTGGCGAAGGCGGCGGGCGCGGCCGAGGTGATCCGCTACGACGAGGTCGACTTCGCGCCGGTGGTGCGGGAGCTGACCGGCGGGGAGGGCGTGGCGGCGGCGTACGACAGCGTCGGCGCGAAGACGTTCGACGCCAGCCTGTCGGTGGTCCGCAGGCGCGGGACGATGGTGCTCTTCGGCGGGGCGAGCGGGCCGGTGCCGCCGCTGGACCCGCAGCGGCTCAACCAGCAGGGCTCGGTCTACCTGACCCGCCCCAAGCTGGGCGACTACGTGGCGACCCCGGCCGAACTGCGCAGCCGGGCGGCGGACCTGTTCGACGGGATCCTCGCCGAGGAGCTGGACGTGCGGGTCGGCGCGACGTACGCGCTCGACGACGTCCGCGCCGCGCACGAGGACCTGCAGGGCAGGCGCACCACCGGGAAGCTGCTACTGCTCCCCTAGCCGGGCCAGGCCGAGCGGCGTGATCGCGACGAGCGTGCGCCGCCGGTCGAGGGGTCGACCGTGCGGCTGACCAGCCGCGAGCGGGCCAGCAGCCGCAGGGTCCTGCCCAGCTCGCCGTCGGCGAGCCGCCGGGCCAGCTCCCGCTGGGGCAGCGGCGCGGCGGCCAGCAGCCGGAGCACAGCGAGGCAGCCCTCCCCGTCGTCCATGAGCGCGATTGTGCCGCTCCGCGACGGGGTGGGCGCGCCCGCGCGATCAACGCCACCCGAACGGCCGCACGGGTGTCCACTGAGGACTTACGTGACGTCGACCGCGTCGATGACGAAGACCAGGGTCTCGTTCGGGGCGATGCCGTTGCCGCCCTGGCCGTACCCCTTGTCCGGCGGGACGACCAGCAGCCTGCGGGCGCCCTTCTTGATGCCGACCAGACCCTCGTTCCAGCCGTCGATCACGCGCGCGTTGCCCAGGTTGGCCACCGGGAACGGCTCGCCGCGGTCCCACGAGTTGTCGAGGACCTGGCGGTCCGACCAGGTCGTCAGGTGGTAGTGCGCGAGCACCGTCCCACCCTCCTTGGCCGCGTCGCCGCTGCCGCCCTTCAGGTCCTTGATCAACAGCTCGGTCGGGGGCGAGCAGTTCTCCGGCAGGGTCACCTCCGGCTTGCTGCCCGCGTCGCCCTTGACCTGGATGTCGTCGGCCTCGCACTGCACGGCGGTGCTGACGTCCGAGGTCGTGGTGGTGGTCGGCTGCTGGGTGGGGGCACTGCCCGGCTGGGCGGGCTTCTCGCCGCACGCGGCGAGACCCGCGAGCAGTACCGTGATCACGGCGGGACCGAGGATGCGCATGACGACGGACTCTAAGCGGTGGCGCTGTGTGTAGTCGGTGAGGGCCCGATTAGCCCGTAAGCGGGCACCCCGTTCTCACCCGTTCTGCGCATATCCCCCTCGATCATGGGGCGTAAAGTGACTGCTCGCGCCCGTTCGGATACTGAAAGCAGCCAATGCTGCCCGCTCCAGTGCCGCACGGCCGTCCGCCGAGGAGGTGACCTGCCTTGCCCGCGGACGCCACCGGCATCCGCACCACCCGGATCCAGGAACTCTTCTGGACCAGGACGAGCCTGCTGCTCACCACGCTGGTCGTGGTCTCCGGTCTCGCGTTCTGGATCTCCAGCGCACTCGACCCGGGCACCGGGAAGAACCTGCTGACCGCCCTCGCCACGGGCACGATGGTCTCCGCCGTAGTCGGGTTCGGGCAGACGCTGATCACCGCGCGCGCCACCCGCGAGGCGATGCTCGACCCGCTGGTCGAGGAGAGCCGCAAGGCGCTGCGCGAGCTGTCCGACGAGTACCGCTCGCTGAACCAGGAGTTCTTCCCCACGCACGTGTTCGAGGCGAGCGTGGACCCCGATCCCGCGTTCAACGCGCTGATGATGCAGGACCTGCGGCGCGCGCGGACCTACTGGTTCCGCGGCTTCTCCGGCCGCTACGCCGCGGTGCGCCTGCTGGCCGCGCGCTCGGAGTGGGAAGTGCGCGTGGTGGTGGCCGATCCCCAGGAGCGCAGCGCGATCAGCGGGCGGGCGCGGTACATCGCCCGCCGCGAGGGCGCCGAGACCGACCTCGACGCCATCGGCGAGCGGCTGCACGACGAGATCCGCATCGGCCTGGTGGGGCTGTTCCTGGCCCGGTCGCGGTGCTCGCGGATCGATGTCACGGTGGTCGCCGACCCGCCGCTGGACCGGGTGGAGATGTTCGACGACAGCGTGTGGATCACCCTGTTCAGCGACCCGGCCGTGCCGTCGCCCTACCCCAGGACGCTGCGGTTCGCCGAGTCCTCCTTCATCCACGGCATGGAGCGCGCCGACTTCGGCAGGCTCCACGCCACGCGCGGCGCGCGCAGGCTGGTCATCACCCCGGAGACCAGCCGCGCGGAGTTCGCCGCGCAGTTCGCCCAGATCACCGGAACCCCGTTGTCCGACGACGGCTTCGCGGAGCTGGAGGCCGCCTTCCACGGATTCCGCCGGGACTTCTCCGCCAAAGCCGAACTGGAAGGTTGATACCGTTGCTCACCCGTGTCCACGCGCTGCCCGACCTCGCCGACCGGTTGCGGTGCGAGACCCAAGGCCCGCACTGGGACACCGTCAATTCGGTGTTCGAGTCCTGGGTGGACGGTCGACCGCCGAAGGCGGCCGTCCGCCGCCACCTCACCGAGCTCTCCGCCGTCGACGCCGCGGAGCTGATCGCCCGCTCCCGGGAGACCACGACCCACTTCGCCTGGTGCCTGCGCGACCGCGCGGACGAGCCGTTCTCGTTCTGGCTGCACGAGTACAAGCCGCAGCGCGACTGGCGCGCCGGGTACGCCGACTCCGTCCACAACCACCGCTACCACTTCTGCACGGTCATCCTCAGCGGCGGCTACCGGCACGAGCGGTTCCGGACCCGCGTCGACCCGGTGACCGGGCTGGTCGACGACGCGGTCATGACCCGCGGCGCCGACTACGCGGTGGGCACCACCGGCGCGCTGCTGGCCAGCGAGTTCCACCGCATCCCGGCCGCGCTCGACGGCACGATGACGTTCCTGGTGAAGTCGCGCCCGGTGACGCCGTGGAGCCTGTCGTTCGACCCCGGGACCGGCCTCGGACACCGGCACGTGCCGGTGGAATGCAGACTCGAAGAGCTAACCCGGCGCATCTGACTCGATTTACCATCACCCCACCCGAAGAGACACGGGAGGGGTCGCATTGTCCGCGCCTACCGCAGTTCCGATCACCACCGCGCACGCCATCAGCCGCCGAGCGATCGACGCCGTCGAGGGGCACGTCCGCGCCCTGTGCGAGCGCTACGCCCGCCGCCTGCCCTTCCACGGCTGGCACCACGTGGGCTTCGTGCGCGACAAGGCGGTGGAGTTCGCCGCGGCGAACGGCTCGAACGCCGCCGTCGTCGAGACCGCCGCGCTGGTGCACGACGTCAACTACCTGGTCAGGCGCAACTCGGTGGCCGCGGCGGGGTCGGGGCTGCGGCGCCGCATCCTCGCCGCGTCCGGCGTGCGCGGGGCCACCGCGGAGTGGGTCGACGCCATCGTCGACGAGGCCGAGATGCGCACGCGGCACCGCAATATCAGCATCGAGGCGCAGGCGCTGTCCGACGCGGACACGCTGTTCAAGGCGCTGCCGGTGACGCCGGTGGTGCTCGCCCACCGGTACCTGGCGGAGAATGGCGTCACCCTGCGGGAACTGGCGGAGAAGATCGTCGGCGAGCAGTGCGACGTGCACGACGGCGGCTTCTACTTCTATTCCCCGCCGCCGCGGAGCAGTACTCCCGCTGGGCGAGTACCAACCTGCAACTGTGGCGGTGCATCAAGGAGTCCCTCGACGACCCGACGGTGGAACGGCTCCTCGCCGCGGTCGGCTGATCTCGGTCAGCGTGACGATGTCTCGGCAGGCCGGGCGGACGAGGGTGGGTGGAGACCACCGCGACCCGCCGGAGCCCGCCATGACCCCGCACCCGCCCGCCCAGCCCGAGCACGACGAGACCCCGCGCCAGCGGTTGGCCCGCAACTACGGCGAGCAGCTGCAGGAGGTCCGCGTCGCGCAGACCGCCGTGCAGTTCCTGCTCGCCTTCCTGCTCGCCCTCGCGTTCACGCCCCGGTTCCCGGAGATCACCGCGTTCCAGCAGGACGTGTACGTGATCGCCCTGGTCCTGGGCGCGTCCGCCACCGCGCTGCTGATCGCCCCCGCCGCCTACCACCGGCTGGTGTTCCGCCGCGGCCTCAAGGACCGCCTGGTCCGCGCGACCGCCCTGTTCACCCTGTCCGGGCTGACAGTGCTGATGCTCGCCATCGGCGCGTCCCTGCTGCTGGTGCTCGACGTCGTCATCGGCGGACCGCGGGCGGTGTGGCTGACGGGCGCGGTGCTGGGCTGGTTCGGGTTGTGGTGGTTCGCCGTGCCCTTGTGGACCCGGCGGCACGGGCGTCAGCCGGACTAGCGGGTGCGTGCCGGGACAGCAGCAGCCGGTCGCAGCCACCCAGTGCGCGGCCTGCCGTGGTTGCCCGCGGGGTGTGGCTGGCCGCTTCCGTGGTGGGCGGGCGGGTTGTGGTGGTGGGCCGTGCCGCTGTGGACTAGGCGGCACGGCGTCAACCGGCTGCGGTGTTGTGCCCGCGGGGTGTGGCTGGCCGCAGTCGTGCTCGGCTGGTTCGGCCTGTGGTGGTTCGCCGTGCCCCTGTGGACGCGGCGGTACGGGCGTCAGCCGGATTCGCGGTAGCGGCGGGTGGCTTCGCGGGCGATGTCGGTTCGTGAGGCGACGCCGAGCTTGGCGAGGATGTGCGAGACGTGGGTGGCGACCGTGCGGCGGGACAGGACCAGGCGGTCGGCGATCTGCGGGTTCGACAGGCCGCCGGCGACCAGGGCGGCCACCCGCGACTCGGTCGGGGTGAGGCTGGGCCAGCCGGTGCGGGCTCGGCGGTGCTGGGCGCGCGGGCCGCGGCGGATGCCGTGGTCGCGCAGGGCGGCGCGGAGGCGGGCGGCGTCCCAGGTCGCGCCGAGGGTCGCGTAGAGGTCGTCGGCCTGGGTGAAGGCCGATCGGGCCGCGGACAGTTCGCCGCGGGCGGCGCTGATCTCGGCGGCGTCGTGCAGGGCGCGTGCACGGGCGAACGGGCGGCCTGCGGCGTGGTACCGCTCGGCGGCGGCCATCAGCTCGGCGGGGTCGCCCGCGAGGACGCCCCGGCAGTACGCGGCCGCGGCGGCGCGGTGCGGAACCGGGCTGCCCTGCGCCAGCTTCTCCGCCATGCCCGCGGCGAAGGCCGCCGCGCCGCGGTCGCCGACCGCGACGCCGAGGCGGACGGCGCCGGGCAGCAGGTCCTCCATCTCCTCGGCCTCCTCGCCGCCGCCGGTCAGCGACTCGACCAGCACGGCCAGCGCGCCCGCGGGGTCGCCGTCGAACTCGCGGGCCAGGCTGCGGCCCAGGGCGAGCGCGGCGATGGTGCGGCTGCCGATGCGGCTGGCGGGCGCCTCGGCGGCGGCCAGGTGGCGGGCGGCGGCGTCGGGGTTGCCGCGGCGCAGCAGGATGACCGCGGCGGTGCCGTGGTCGCAGCACGCGACGCCGGGGTCCTTGACCTCGGCGGGCACCGCGGCGATGCCCGCCAGCGCGTCGTCCCAGCTCCCGGTGTCGTGGCGCAGTTCGGCGAGCGCGCTCTGCGCCTGGGCGAGCCGGACGAGCGCGCCGGTCTCCTCGGCCAGCGCGCGGACCTGCTCCGCCGCGGCGATCGCCTCCGGGTACCGGTCGAGGTCGCCGAGCGCGACGGCCTGGTTGATCTGGAGCAGCATGCGCAGGTCGAGCAGCGTCGGGTCGGCCCCGGTGACGGCGAGCGCGCGGTCGAACAGCGGCAGCGCGGCCTCGGTGTCGCCCCGCATCACCGCGACGACGGTCAGCACGTGCAGCGCCCAGCCGACCGCCCACCGGTCCTGCGCGGCCTCGGCGCACTCCAGCGCGGAACGCGCGACCTCGCCCGCGCGGTCGACCTGCCCGAGCCCGCGCAGCGCCCGCGCGGACAGCACGAGCAGCCGCGCCCGGTGCCCGGCGGCGAGCCCGGGCCGGGCGAGGGCGGCCTCCAGCGGCGCCAGCGATTCCGCGCACCGCCCGCCCAGCGCGCGGCACTGGGCGAGGGTCCAGTGCAGCTCGGTGATCTCGTCCGGGTCGACCGACACCTCCAGCGCCCGCGCGGCCACCTGCTCGGCGCGGGCGGGCTCGCCGGTCCGGTAGAGGGCGTCGGCCAGGCTGCCCGCGAGCGGCGCGCCCGCGGCGACGGCGCGTTCGAGCAGGTCGATGGCCACGGCAGGGGCCTGGGCGACGAGCGCGGGCGAGGCCGACCGCAGCCACTCGACCGCCCACCCGTCGGCCTGGTGGCCGCCCGCGGCGAGGAACTGCCGGGCCACCCGCTCGACCGGCGCGCCCGCGGCGGCCAGCGCGCGGGCCGCCTCCCGGTGCCACGCGCCGCGCACCGCGGCGGGCAGTCCGTCGTAGATGACGCGGTGGATCAAGGGGTGGCGGAAGCGCAGCGCCTCCCCGCCCCGTGCAGGACGCCCGCGGCGACGGCGTGCTCGACGGCGTCGACCAGGTCGGCGATCCGGGTGTCGAGCACGGCGGCCACGTCGGCCAGGGCGAACTCGACGCCGAGCAGCGACGCCGCGCGCAGCGCCTCGCGGGCACGGTCGGGGAGGAAGTCCAGGCGGTGGGCGATGGCCGCGCTGAGCGAGCCCGGGACGGGATCACCGGTGACGTCGGCCACCCCGTCGGCGACCGCGACCACGCCGTCGCGGCGCAGGGCGTCGACCAGCTCCACGAGGTACAGGGGTTGCCCGCGGCCTCGGCGGCGAGCGCGCGCAGCCGCGGCCCGGGCGCGCCGCCCGCGACCGCGCCGACCAGGTCGTCGACCGCGCCGTCGTCGAGCCTGCCCAGGCGCAGCAGGCCGGAGTTCCCGACGCCGCGGCGGATCGCGCCCAGCTCGGCCCGGCGGGGCACCTCCCGGGCGATCCCGACCAGCAGCAGCGGCAGCCCGCGGACGCGGCGGGCCAGCCCGCACCACAGCGCCACGCTGGCGCGGTCGGCCCACTGGAGGTCGTCGAGCACGACCACGGCGGGCCCGAGCCCGCCGACGAGGGCCATCAGGTGCTCGGTGGCGGCGGTGACGGGGTCGGCGCCCGCGGGGACCTCGCCGCGCAGGAGGCGGTTGACCGCGGCGCGCGCGTCGTCGCCGCCGTCGCGCACGCGCAGGGCGTCGAGCCAGGGCAGCAGCGGCAGCGCCCGGCCCATCTCGTCGCCCGCGCCCCGGTGCACGGCGAGCCCGAGCCGTTCGGCGCGGTCGCAGGCGGCGCGCAGGAGGGTGGTCTTGCCGATGCCGGGTTCGCCCTCGACGAGCACGGCCCGCCCGAGCCCGGCGCGCACGTCGTCCACCCAGCGGTCCAGGCGCGCCCGCTCGGGGTCGCGGCCGACGAGGGCGATCGACATGGGAGCACTGTAGATAGGTGAAATCGGGGTGAACAGGGCCTGGACAGGCCGTTAATCCCATCGGCCCAGCGCGATCACGCTGCGCCATCGTCGGACGCCATCAACCCGCTGTTCACACCGGGTTGCCGCCTGCTTCGCGTGCCGCTGCGACGCTGATCACCAGCCGAAACGCACAACTCCCCTCGGCAGTCCGACGCACAGCCCCGCCGGTCGACGAACGGAGTTCCCATGCGCGCAAGGCGCTTCATCGCCGCGCTCGCCGTGGCCGCCGCCAGCATCCTGGGCGGCCTCGCCACCGCGTCCGCCGCCCACGCCGCGGACACCCCCGGCATGACCCACGACGTGGCCCCGGAGATGACCCACGACTGATCCGCGAAAACGAAGAGCGGGCGTCCCCACGAGGGGCGCCCGCTCTTCGTCCACTCAGGATCAGAAGGGCCAGCCGAGCACCGGGAGGCCGATCGCGGAGTCGACGGCCAGCGCGAGGAACACCAGCGTCAGGTAGCTGTTCGACAGGTGGAACAGCTTCATCGGGTTGGCGGGCTCGTCCCGCTTGACCGCGGTGTGCAGGCGGTGGGCGTAGACCAGGAACCACGCCCCGGCCAGCACCGCGAACGCCAGGTAGACCCAGCCGGTGGCGGGCAGCAGGAGCAGCGTCCAGGCGACCATCACCCACGAGTAGACGACGATCTGCTTGGCGACCTGCACCGGCGTGGCCACCACGGGCAGCATCGGCACGCCCGCCTTGGCGTAGTCGTCGCGGAACTTCATCGCCAGCGCCCAGAAGTGCGGCGGGGTCCAGAAGAAGATCACCCCGAACATCACCAGCGCGGGCCAGCCGACGTCCCCGGTGACCGCCGCCCAGCCGATCACCACCGGCATGCACCCGGCCGCGCCGCCCCAGACGATGTTCTGCGCGGTCCGCCGCTTGAGGATCATCGTGTAGACGAGGACGTAGAACAGGATCGCGCCGACGGCCATCGCCGCGGCCAGCAGGTTCGTCGTCGCCCACAGCCACGCGAACGACAGCACGCCCAGCACCAGGCCGAACACCAGCGCGTTGCGGGTGGGCACGGTGTGCTGGGCCAGCGGGCGCGACTTGGTGCGCTTCATCACCGCGTCGATGTCGGCGTCGACCACGCAGTTCAGCGCGTTGGCGCTGCCCGCGGCCATGGTGCCGCCGACCAGCGTGGTCAGCACCAGCCAGGGCGACGGGATGCCGCGCTCGGCCAGCAGCATCGCCGGGACGGTCGTGACCAGCAGCAGCTCGATGATCCGCGGCTTCGTCAGCGCGACGTACGCCCCGAACACCTGTCGCCTGGTGGGGCCGCGGGCGCGTCGGTGGGCACGGGGGTCACCGACGGCATCTCGCTCCTCAAGGTGTGGTGGTCGCCCGACCCTGAGACGCAGGTCACTGGGGTCGCGCGGGGTTTGCGTCCAGCACCGCGGGGTAACGCGGCACGGTACGGAATGGTAACCGCGAGGTAGCCCGGTGCCCTTATCGGGTGGCGCGGGGACACCGAGTTCGGACGCAGATCACAGGAGCGGACTAGGCTTCCCCGTGGACCAGGGATGACCTGCGGGTCGTGGCAACCCAGCCGTCTGGTGTGCTGGGCGCGACGAACCGCCAAGACGATGGAAGTGGGAGCGCGAAGTCCGTGTCCGCCAGCAGTGACGTCCCAACGAACCTGACCACAGCCTCGGTGCCCGACGACTGGACCGACCTCGACCGGCGCGCGGTGGACACCGTCCGCGTCCTGGCCGCGGACGCCGTGCAGAACGTCGGCAACGGCCACCCCGGCACGGCGATGAGCCTTGCCCCCTCGCCTACACCCTCTACCAGCGGGTGATGCGCCACGACCCCAGCGATCCGGAGTGGATCGGCCGGGACCGGTTCGTCCTCTCCTGCGGTCACTCCAGCCTGACCGTGTACCTCCAGCTCTTCCTCTCCGGCTACGGCCTCGAACTCGAGGACATCAAGGCCCTCCGCACCTGGGGCTCGAAGACCCCGGGCCACCCCGAGCACGGCCACACCGCGGGCGTGGAGATCACCACCGGCCCGCTCGGCCAGGGCCTGGCCTCCGCGGTCGGCATGGCGATGGCCGCCCGCCGCGAGCGCGGCCTGTTCGACCCGGACGCCGCGCCGGGCCAGAGCGTGTTCGACCACTTCGTCTACGTCATCGCCTCCGACGGCGACATCGAGGAGGGCGTCACCTCCGAGGCGTCGTCCATCGCGGGCCGCCAGGAGCTGGGCAACCTCGTCGTGTTCTACGACGACAACCAGATCTCCATCGAGGACGACACCGCCATCGCGCTGTCGGAGGACGTGGCCAAGCGCTACGAGGCCTACGGCTGGCACGTGCAGGTCGTCGAGGGCGGCGAGAACGTCACCGGCATCCTGGAGGCCATCGAGGCCGCCAAGGCCGAGACCGGCAAGCCGTCGTTCATCCTGCTCCGCACCGTCATCGGCTACCCGGCGCCGAACCTGATGAACACCGGCAAGGCGCACGGCGCCGCGCTGGGCGACGCCGAGGTCGCCGCGGTGAAGGAGATCCTGGGCTTCGACCCGAAGCAGGCCTTCCAGGTCGACCAGGAGGTCCTCGCGCACGCCCGCGAGGTCGCCGAGCGGGGCAAGGCCGCCCGCGCGGAGTGGGAGCAGGCGTTCGCCGACTGGGCCGCAGCCAACCCGGAGCGCCGGGCGCTGCTGGACCGCGCCACCGAGTACAAGCTGCCCGAGGGCTTCGCCGAGGCGCTGCCGAGCTGGGACCCGGACCCGAAGGGCCTGGCCACCCGCAAGGCGTCCGGCGAGGTGCTCAACGCCATCGGCGGGCTGCTGCCGGAGCTGTGGGGCGGGTCGGCCGACCTGGCCGAGTCGAACAACACCACGATCAAGGGCGCGGACTCGTTCGGCCCGGAGTCGTCGTCGACGAAGGAGTGGACGGCCAACCCGTACGGCCGCACGCTGCACTTCGGCGTCCGCGAGCACGCCATGGGCTCGATCCTCAACGGCATCGTGCTGCACGGCCCGACTCGCCCGTACGGCGGCACGTTCCTGGTGTTCAGCGACTACATGCGGCCCGCGGTCCGGCTCGCGGCGATCATGGGCCTGCCGGTCACCTACGTGTGGACGCACGACTCCATCGGCCTCGGCGAGGACGGCCCGACCCACCAGCCGGTCGAGCACCTGGCCGCGCTGCGGGCGATCCCGAACCTGGTCGTGCTGCGCCCCGGCGACGCGAACGAGACCGCCGCGGCGTGGAACGCGATCCTGTCGCAGTCCACCCAGCCGGTCGGCCTGTGCCTGACCCGGCAGAACCTGCCGGTGCTCGCGGGCACCAAGGAGAAGGCCACCGAGGGCGTCGCGCGCGGCGGGTATGTCCTGGAGGACTCCGAAACCGTCGCCCAGCTCGTGCTCATCGCCACCGGGTCGGAGCTGCAGATCGCCGTCGAGGCGCGCGCGGTGCTCGAGGCCGAGGGCGTGCCGACCCGCGTGGTGTCGATGCCGTCGGTCGAGTGGTTCGACGCGCAGGACCAGGCGTACCGCGACACCGTCCTCCCGCCCACGGTGAAGGCGCGCGTGGTCGTCGAGGCGGGCATCGCGCAGCCGTGGCACCGGTTCGCGGGCAGCACCGGCGAGATCGTCTCGATCGAGCACTTCGGCGCGTCGGCGGACTACCAGACCCTGTTCCGCGAGTTCGGTTTCACCACCGAGGCCGTCGTGGCCGCGGCGCGCCGCACGCTCACCGCGAATGGAGGCACGAAGTGACCGATCTGCTGAGGAAGCTCTCCGCGGCCGGGGTGTCGATCTGGCTGGACGACCTGTCCCGCGAGCGGCTCCAGTCGGGCAACCTGGACGAGCTGATCCGCGACAAGAGCGTCGTCGGGGTCACCACGAACCCGACGATCTTCGCCGCCGCGCTGGCCGACGGCGAGTCGTACAACGAGCAGGTGCGCGAGCTGGCCGCCCGCGGCGCGTCGCTGGACGAGGCCGTGCGCGAGCTGACCACCGCCGACGTGCGGCACGCGTGCGACAAGTTCCGCGACGTCTGGCAGGCCACCGACGGCGTCGACGGCCGGGTGTCGATCGAGGTCGACCCCCGGCTGGCCAAGGACACCGAGGGCACCGTCGCCGAGGCGCTGGACCTGTGGAAGGCCGTCGACCGGCCGAACCTGCTGGTCAAGATCCCGGCGACCGAGGAGGGCCTGGACGCGATCACCCGCACGCTCGCCGAGGGCGTCAGCGTCAACGTCACGCTGATCTTCTCGGTCGAGCGCTACCGGGCGGTAATGGACGCTTACCTGACAGGACTGGAGCAGGCCAAGGCGAACGGCCACGACCTGCGCTCGATCCACTCCGTGGCGTCGTTCTTCGTGTCGCGAGTGGACACCGAGGTCGACAAGCGGTTGGATGCCATCGGCACCGATGACGCTGTCGCCCTCAAGGGGAAGGCCGCACTGGCCAACGCCCGGCTCGCCTACGCGGCGTTCCAGGAGGTGTTCGGGGGCGAGCGGTTCGCCGCCCTGGCCGCCGACGGCGGTCGCCCGCAGCGTCCACTGTGGGCCTCGACCGGGGTCAAGAACCCCGACTACCCGGACACCCTCTACGTCGACGAGCTGGTCGTCGCCGACACGGTGAACACGATGCCGGAAAAGACCCTGCACGCGGTCGCCGACCACGGCAGGATCACCGGTGACGCCTTCGCCGACAAGGTGACGGGCACCGGTCCGCAGGCGGCCGAGGTCTACGCGGCGCTCGAGCGCGTGGGCATCGACGTCGACGACGTGTACCTGTCCCTGGAGACCGAGGGCGTGGACAAGTTCGAGAAGTCCTGGGCGGAGCTCCTGGAGACCGTCGAGGGACAGCTGGACGCAGCGAAGTAGCGAACGGACGAGGAGAGGGCTGACGCCGCAGATGGCAGACCACCCCGGGGAAGTCGCAGTAACGATCACCGACCAGCGGCTGTCCGAGGAGGCGGCCCCCTCGTCGAGCAGCTCGTCGCCGACCGGGTGGCCTCCCGGCTGACCTCGCAGGACCACACCCTGTGGGGCGAGGCCGCGGAGGCCGAGGCGGCGATCCGCCTGTCCTGGACCACGCTGCACGAGACGTCCCGGCCGTTGCTGGCCGAGATCGATGCCCTCCGCGCGGAGCTGCGCGCGGAGGGCATTGATCGGGTCGTGCTCGCGGGCATGGGCGGCTCGTCGCTCGCGCCCGAGGTCATCACCGGCACGGCGGGCGTCCCGCTCACCGTGCTGGACACCACCGACCCCGACCAGGTCCTCGACGCGCTCGAGGGCGACCTCGACCGCACGGTCCTGGTGGTGTCGTCGAAGTCGGGCTCCACCGTGGAGACCGACAGCCACCGCCGGATCTTCGAGGCCGCGTTCGAGGGCCTGGGCATCGACGCGGGCTCGCGCATCGTCGTGGTCACCGACCCCGGCTCCCCCTGGAGGAGCTGGCGTCGGGCTACCGGCGGGTGTTCCAGGCGGACCCGAACGTCGGCGGGCGCTACTCGGCGCTGACCGCGTTCGGCCTGGTGCCCGCCGGGCTCGCGGGCGCCGACGTCGCGGCCCTGCTGGACGAGGCCGCCGCGGCGGCCAAGGTGCTGTCGCAGGACAGCCCCGACAACCCGGCGCTGGTGCTGGCCGCCGCGCTCGCGGGCGCGCACGCGCGCGGCGCGGAGAAGGTCGTGCTGGCCGACACCGGCTCGGGCATCGCCGGGTTCGGCGACTGGGCCGAGCAGCTCGTCGCCGAGTCCACCGGCAAGGGCGGCACCGGCCTGCTGCCGGTCGTCGTCGAGAGCCCCGAGGCCCCGGCTTCGCCGACGCGGGCGAGGACGCCACCGCCGTGGCCATCGGCCCGACCGGCGGCGCGCTGTCCACCTCGGGCAGCCTGGGCGGCCTGTTCCTGCTGTGGGAGCACGCCACGGCGGTCGCGGGCAGGCTGCTGGGCATCAACCCGTTCGACCAGCCCGACGTGGAGGCGGCGAAGAAGGCCGCCCGCGCGCTGCTGGACAACCCGACCGAGCAGGGCGGCACCGGCCGGTCCTTCCTGGACGGTCCCGTCGAGGTGCACGGCGCGCCGGACGGCGTCACCACGCTGATCCAGGCGCTGCAGGTGCTCACCGGCGCGGCGCCGGAGTTCGGCTACGTCGCCGTCCAGGCGTACCTGGACCGCATCGCCGACGCCTCCGCGGCCGTGCTGCGCCCCGAACTGGCCCGCAAGACCGGCCTCCAGACGACGTTCGGCTGGGGCCCGCGCTTCCTGCACTCCACCGGCCAGTACCACAAGGGCGGGCACCAGAACGGCGTGTTCCTGCAGCTCACCGGCGCCGTCGAGGTGGACATCGACGTGCCCGACCGCCCGTACAGCCTCGGCGTGCTCCAGCTCGCCCAGGCCGCGGGCGACGGGCAGGTGCTCTCCGGCCTCGGCAGGCCGGTCCTGCGCCTGCACCTGACCGACCGCGCCGCGGGCCTCGCCCACCTCGTCCACGCCCTCGCAGAGGTGACCCGGTGACGCGCATGTGGACCAACCCCCTGCGGGACGAGCGGGACAAGCGGCTCCCCCGCATCGCCGGGCCGTGCGGCCTGGTCATCTTCGGTGTGACCGGTGACCTGTCCCGCAAGAAGCTCATGCCCGCGATCTACGACCTGGCCAACCGCGGCCTGCTGCCGCCGGGCTTCTCCCTGGTCGGCTTCGCCCGCCGGGACTGGGCCGACCAGGACTTCGGGCAGGTCGTGTACGAGGCGGTCCGCCAGCACGCGCGCACCCCGTTCCGGGAGGCGGTGTGGGACCGGCTGGCCGAGGGCTTCCGGTTCGTGGCGGGCACCTTCGACGACGACAACGCCTTCGACAACCTCGCCAAGACCGTCGACGACCTCGACGAGGCGCGCGGCACCGCGGGCAACCACGCGTTCTACCTGTCGATCCCGCCCGGCGCGTTCCCGGTGGTGACCAAGCAGCTCGCGCGCAGCGGCCTGGCCACGCCGAAGTCGCCGGACGAGTGGCGCCGGGTGGTCATCGAGAAGCCGTTCGGGCACGACCTGGCCAGCGCCAAGCAGCTCAACGACGTCGTCAACGACGTCTTCCCCGAGGAGTCGGTGTTCCGCATCGACCACTACCTCGGCAAGGAGACGGTGCAGAACCTGTTGGCGCTGCGCTTCGCCAACCAGCTCTTCGAGCCGATCTGGAACGCGCACTACGTCGACCACGTGCAGATCACCATGGCCGAGGACATCGGCCTCGGCGGGCGCGCGGGCTACTACGACGGCATCGGCGCGGCCCGCGACGTCATCCAGAACCACCTGCTCCAGCTCCTCGCGCTGACCGCGATGGAGGAGCCGGTGTCGTTCAGCCCGCAGGCGCTGCGCACCGAGAAGATCAAGATCCTGGAGGCGACCCGGGCCACCGGTCCGTTCGCCGAGACCACCGCCCGCGGGCAGTACACCGGCGGCTGGCAGGGCGGGCAGAAGGTGCTCGGCCTGCTCCAGGAGGAGGGCTTCGCCAAGGACTCGACCACCGAGACCTACGCGGCGATCACCCTGGAGGTGAACACCCGCCGCTGGGCGGGGGTGCCGTTCTACCTGCGCACCGGCAAGCGCCTGGGCCGCCGCGTCACCGAGATCGCGGTGGTGTTCAAGCGCGCCCCGCACCTGCCGTTCGACCAGACCTCGACCGAGGAGCTGGGGCAGAACGCGCTGGTCGTGCGGGTGCAGCCGGACGAGGGCGTGACCATGCGGTTCGGCTCGAAGGTGCCGGGCACGACCATGGAGGTCCGCGACGTGTCGATGGACTTCAGCTACGGGCACGCGTTCACCGAGTCCTCCCCGAGGCCTACGAGCGGCTGATCCTGGACGTGCTGCTGGGCGAGCCCTCCCTGTTCCCGGTGAACAAGGAGGTCGAGCTGAGCTGGGAGATCCTGGAGCCGGTGCTGAAGTACTGGAAGACCGCGGGCAAGCCCGAGGACTACCCGGCGGGCACCTGGGGTCCCCGTCGGCTGAGCAGATGCTGGCGCGTACCGGCAGGCACTGGAGGCGGCCGTGATCATCGACCTGCCCTCGACGACCACGTCGCAGGTCAACTCGAAACTGGTCCAGGTGCGCGAGCAGGGCGGGGCGAACACCCTCGGCCGCGTGCTCACCCTGGTCATCGTCACCGACGACGGCGAGCGCACCGAGGACGCGATCGACGCGGCGAACGACGCCAGCCGCGAGCACCCGTGCCGGGTGATCGTGGTGGCGCGCGGCGCGAAGAAGGCGGCGGCCCGGCTGGACGCGCAGATCCGCGTCGGCGGGGACGCGGGCGCCAGCGAGGTCGTCGTGCTGCGGCTCTACGGCGCGCTGGCCGACGAGGGCGCGTCCTGCGTCATCCCGCTGCTGCTGCCGGACGCCCCGGTCGTGGCGTGGTGGCCGTTCGAGGCGCCCGCCCGGCCCGCCGAGGACCCGATCGGGCGGCTCGCGACCCGCCGGATCACCGACTCGGCCGCGGAGAAGAACCCGATCAAGGCGCTCGAGGTCCGGCAGAAGAACTACTGCGACGGCGACACCGACCTCGCGTGGACCCGGCTGACGCTGTGGCGCGCGGTGCTGGCGGCGGCGCTGGACCTGCCGCCGCACGAGCGCGTCTCGGCGGCGACGGTCACCGGCGAGGGCGACTCCCCGTCGACCGAGCTGCTGGCGGCGTGGCTGTCGTCGCGGCTGCGCGTGCCGGTGCGCCGGGTGAAGGCGACCAGCGGCCAGGGCATCGTCTCGGTGGTGCTGGAGCGCAAGTCCGGCCTGGTCGAGCTGGAGCGCCCGGACGGCAAGGTCGGCTCGCTGACCCAGCCGGGCCAGCCCGCCCGCCGGGTCGCCCTGCAGCGCCGCGAGGTCCGCGACTGCCTGGCGGAGGAGCTGCGCAGGCTCGACGCGGACGAGATCTACGAGGACACGCTGAAGGCGCTGACGAAGGTCGAGCGGGCCAGGACCGCGCCGAAGCCGAAGGCCAAGCCGGTCGAGCCGAAGGCGGCCGAGGAGCCGAAGCCGTCGGCGAAGCGGGCGAAGGAGGTCGCGGCGGCCCGCCCGGGTCCGGCGGAGAAGGCCGAGCACCCGGCCGAGCCCGCCGCGAAGCCCGCCGCGCCGAAGCCCGCCGCCAAGCCGCGCAAGAAGAAGGCGGCGGCGCCGTGACCCACCAGGTGGTCGTCCACCCGTCGGCCGACGCGCTGGCGACCGCGACCGCCGAGCGGCTGATCGCCCGGCTGGTCGAGGTCCAGCGCGCGCGGGGCTCGGCGTCGCTGGTCCTGACCGGCGGCGGCACGGGAATCGCCGTGCTGGAGCGCGTCCGCGCGTCGGCGGCGTGCGACTCGGTCGACTGGTCCTCTGTGGACATCTACTGGGGCGATGAGCGCTTCCTGCCCGACGGCGACCCGCAGCGCAACGAGACCCAGGCCCGCGCGGCCCTGCTCGACCACGTCCCGGTCGACCCGGCCCGCGTCCACCCGATGGCCCCGTCCGACGGCGCCTTCGGCGACGACCCGGACGCCGCGGCGTCGGCGTACGCGTCGGTCGTGGAGGGCAAGCTGGACTTCGACGTCCTGCTGCTCGGCGTGGGCGAGGAGGGCCACACCCTGTCGGTGTTCCCCACCTCCCCGCGGTCTACGAGACCGAGCGCCCGGTGGTCGCGGTCCGCGACTGTCCGAAGCCCCGCCGACCCGCGTCAGCCTGACCCTCACCGCCGCGCGCAACGCGCACGAGGTCTGGCTGATGACCGCGGGCGCGAACAAGGCCGAAGCGGTCGCGGCGGCGCTCTCGGGCGCGGACGAGGTGCAGTTGCCCGCCGCGGGCGCCCGCGGCCGGGACCTCACGCTGTGGCTGCTCGACGAGGCCGCCGCGGCGAAGGCCCCCGGCGCGGCCGCTCCCCGGTGGCGTAGAGCGGACGAAGCGGCGGCCGACCCCTCCCGAAGGGGTCGGCCGCCGCTTTTCGCGTCAGCGCAAGCCGTTGCGGACGGCGACCTCGACCAGCAGGTCGGGGTCGTCGGAGATGATGCCGTCCACGCCGAGGGTGATCAGGCGCTGCATGGTCGGGGCGTCGTTGACGGTGTACGGGACGACCTTGAGGCCCTTGCGCTGCAGGCGCGGGACCTCTGGGCCGTGGAAGTACGCCGGGTTCTCGCGGAGGTACCAGTCCGGTGAGGCGACGGTGCCCTGGTCCGGGTCGTGCACCTGCCAGTTCGACGACACCGTCGAGGCGCCCGAGGCGCGGACCAGCTTGGCGAGGTCCTGGTGCTTCCACCAGTCCAGGCCGCCCGTCCACGGGCTCTTCACCGTCGGGTCGCCGTAGACGGCCTGGAGCGAGCACTCGTCGGCGAGGACCGCGCACTCGGCGGGGCCGTACTGCCAGACCAGGGCGACGGTCTCGATGCGCCGGTCCAGCTCGCGGGACAGCATGATCGTGCGCCAGTCGAACGACTGGATGGTCGAGCGCTCCGCGAACCCGGCGCGCTGGATCTCGGCCACCACCTTGCGGGTGAAGACGTCGTACGGGGCGGTGTCGTCGGCGGTCGGGCTGATCTTGGTCTCGATGTTGAGGCCGACGTCCTCGCGGCCGGAGGCGCGCACGGCGGCGAAGACCTCGGCGAGGGTGGGGATGCGCTCACCGGGGACGGCCTTCTGCCGGGGAAGTCGGGCAGGGTCTTGGCGCCGCAGTCGAGGGTCTTGAGCTGCGCGAGGGTCAGGTCGTGCACGCGCTTGCCGACGTACGGGAACTCGGGGTCGCCGGGCTTCACCGGCGAGGTGTCGACGCAGTGCGAGCCGTTGACGGTGCGGTCGTGGATGACGACGACCTCGCCGTCCTCGCTGATCCCGGTGTCCAGCTCCACAGTGGACACATCGGGGTTGGCGAGCGCGTGGCGGAACGCGGCGAGGGTGTTCTCCGGCAGGACCGAGCGCGCGCCGCGGTGGCCCTGGACGTCGAACGGCGAGGCGTAGCCGCGGGCAGGCGGTAGCCGCGCTCGGCGAGCAGGCCGCGCAGGCGGTCCGGGTAGTCGGTGATGAGGCCGTCCACGCCGTCGTCGACCAGCTTGGCCATGGTGGGGACGTCGTTGACGGTCCACGGGATGACCTTGATGCCGTTGTCGTGCGCGTGCTCGACCAGGTCGCGGGTGACGTACGGCCGGTAGCCGGGGTCGGTCACCTTGCCGTTCTGCGGGAAGCCGTGCACCGGGGAGAACGCCGACGCGCCGAAGGTCTTGACGGCCGCGATCGGGTCGCCGCCGAAGTCGTCGATGTCGATGCCGCCGAGCCACGGGGACGCGCCCGGCTTGCCGACCTGCAGGAAGTCGTAGTTCGTCAGCGCGACGCGCGGGATGTGCGGGGCGACCTCGCGCCAGCGCATCAGGGTGCCCCAGTCGAAGCTCTGGATGCTGACCCGGTCCGCGACCCCCGCCTCGGCGATCTCGCGGTTCGTGATCTGCACGAACTGCTCGCGCGGCGCGGTCTCGTGGGGTGCCCCCGCCTCGACCTTGGTCTCGATGTTGAACCGCACGCCCTTCGCGCCGTAGCGCTCGGCGAGCGCGAACACGTCGCTCAGCAGCGGCATCCGCGCGCCGGGCGCGAGCCGCTGGCCCGGGTGGTCGACGAGCCGGGTCGACCCGCAGTCGAGGGTGCGGACCTGCGCGAGGGTCAGCGTGTGGACGAACTTGCCGACGTACGGGAACTCGGGGTCGCCCGCGGCGACCGGCGCGGTGTCGCGGCACTTGCGGGCGTCGACGCGGCGGTCGTGGGTGACGACGGCCCGCTGGTCCTCGGTGATCTGCACGTCCAGCTCGAGGGTGGTGACCCCGAGCCGGATGGCGTTGCCGAACGAGCTGAGGCTGCTCTCCACGCGCAGGCCGAGCCCGCCGCGGTGCGCCTGCAGGTCGAACCGCTGCTCGCCGCGCGCCTGCGCGGGCACGGCGACGAACGCCGATAACGCGGCCGCACCGACCACGAGCGCTGTCAAGGATCGAGTCATGGGCGGATGCTCGCCCGTGAACCCATCCGGCCGGTGGCCTCCGCGTGAACAGCCGCCGTCAGCCGCGCCGGGCGGGCGCGCGGCCCGGGAAGGGCACGCCCAGCAGGTCCAGGAACGCGGCGGCCTTCACGACGGTCTCCTCGTGCTCGTCCTCCGGGTCCGACAGCGCCACCACGGCCCCGCCGACGCCGAAGGCCACCTCGCCGGGCCGCACGACGAGGGTCCGGATCACCATGCCGAGGTCCGCGGCGCCGGACAGCGAGAACCAGCCCAGCGCGCCGGAGTAGACCCCGCGCGGGCCGCGTTCCAGCCGGTCGATGATCTCCATGGTGCGTTCCTTGGGCGCGCCGGTCATGGACCCGCCGGGGAACGCCGCGCGCAGGCACCGGACCGCGGAGACGCCCTCGGCGAGCCGCGCCCGGACCGTGCTCACGAGCTGGTGCACGGTCGCGTAGGACTCCACTTGGAACAGCGCGGGGACGTGAACGGAGCCGACTTCGGCGTACACGCCGAGGTCGTTGCGGACGAGGTCGACGATCATGAGGTTCTCGGCGCGGTCCTTCTCCGCGGTCGCGAGGTCGAGCCGCAGGGCGGCGTCCTCCTCCGGCGTGCGGCCGCGCGGGCGGGTCCCCTTGATGGGGCGGGACTCGACGACGCCGTCCGCGCCGACGGCCAGGAACCGCTCCGGGGACGCGCTCAGCACCGACCGGTCGCCCAGCCGCAGCAGCGCCGCGAACGGGGCGGGGTTGGCCACCCGGAGGCGCCGGTACAGCGGCCAGGGGTCGACCTCGCCCGCGGCGGTGAGCTGGTTGGTCAGGCACACCTCGTAGGACTCGCCGTCGCGGATCGCGGCCAGGCACTCGTCGATCATCGCGAGGTACGCGGCCCGGTCGTGCCGCGCGGTCAGCGGCCCGACGCGGCCCCAGGGGCCCGGCGGCGGCAGCGGGGACAGCGACGCCAGGCGCTCGGCGGTCTGGTCCTGCCAGCGCGCCGCGTCGTCCTCCGCGCCGGGCGTGGCGAGGGCGAGGAGGTGGATCTCGCCGGTGTGGTGGTCGAACGCGATGGCGCGGTCGGCGAAGACCAGGGCGGCATCGGGGTCGGGGCTGGCGTGGGCCGCCGCGCCGCCGGTCTCGGCCTTCAGCTCGTAGCCGAGGTACCCGACCCAGCCCAGGGCGAAGCCGAACGGCAGGTGGGGGACGTCGACGGTCCAGCGGGCGAGGTCGGCGTCGAGCCAGTCGAGGAACGACCCGCGGTGCACCTCGGTGCCGTCCGCGCCGACAACCGTGACTCTGCCCGCGACCACGTCGGCGGTCGCGACGCGGGCGAGCGGGCCGGAGGCGTCGCCGAGGAACGAGAACCGGCCCCCGGAGGCGGAGTCGAGCCAGAACGCGTGCTCGGAGTTGCGGTAGAGGGCGTCGAAGGTCTCCTCCGCGGTCACCGGGAGCGTCAGGTGGCGGACCAGGACGCGCGCGTTCGGCTCCTTGGGCCGGGGGCGAGCGTGATGGTCTCGCGGGGCTGCTCGGCGTGGTGGCGGCGGGTCATGGCGGCGAAGTTGGCCAGCATGTCGACGCCGTGCTCGGTGCACACGGACTCGGGGTGGAACTGGACGCCCCAGGCGGGCCGCTCGCGGTGGCGCACGCCCATCAGGACGCCGTCGTCGGCCCACGCGGTCGCCTCGAGCTGCGGGGGCAGGTCGGTCACGGTCAGCGAGTGGTAGCGGACGACGCTGAGCGGGTTGGGGAGCCCGTCGAACAGGTCGCGGCCGTCGTGGTGGACGGTGGACAGCCGCCCGTGCCGGACCTGCGGGGCGTGCTCGACGGTGGCGCCCGCGAGCAGGCAGAGGCCCTGGTGGCCGAGGCAGACCCCGAGGAGGGGCTGGCGGGCGGCGGCGATGACGGCCGCGCTGAGCCCGAAGTCGCGGTGCCGGGCGGGGTGGCCGGGGCCGGGCGAGATGACGATGTTGTCGAAGTCGGCGAGCCCGCCGAGGTCCCAGTCCTCGTCGTTGCGCACCACGGTGGGACGCGCTCCATCGAGGGCGGCCAGGGCCTGGTACAGGTTGTAGGTGAAGGAGTCGTGGTTGTCCACGATCAGCGTCCGCACGGCCCCTCCTCTCGTTTGCGCTCGCACAGAATCCGCGGGTCGGGCGTCCCGGGGGCACGGCGGCTGCGTCTCCCAGGTGACGAGGAGGGGCGATCCATGCCACAGCACCGGCGCCACCCGGCCCCGAACCGCGAGAATGCTACCGCCGGCACGGCGGTGCCCAAGCCCCGCGCCGACGACCACGACCGGGCTGACCAGCCCGAACCACCGTCGGACCGGGGAGGTGGGAAGCTGACCCCCGTGCTGCCCCGTCAGGTCCCGCTGCGCCTCCCGCGAGCGCTCGCCCAGGCCAGCCCCCGCACGCGCGCCCTCGCCTCCGACGCCGCCGCGGTCGCCGTCGCCGCTCTGGACGTGTGGCTGGTGGTACCCGAGGATTCGCCCTGGTACTCGCCCTGGTTCAGCTGGCTGGCGGTCGCCGCGATGCTCCTGCGCAGGCACCTGCCGTTCGCCACGGTCCTGCTGTGCGTCCCCGGCTTCTTCTTCGGCTGGGCCCAGCTGGCCGCGATGATCGCCCTGGGCACGCTCGCCAAACGCGAGCTGTTCTCCTGGAAAACCGCGTCCGGCGCCCTCCTGGTCGGCGTCTGCCGATTCGTCCTCTGGCCCTGGACCGATTTCCTGGACCTGACCTGGAAAGAACACATCCTCGACGCCATTTACGGCGTCCTGGTAGCGGGAATGCCGGTCGCCATCGGCATGCTCATCACCGTCCGCGGTCAACTCTCCGCCCGCATAAGGGACCTGGCCCGAAGCCAAGAACGCGAAAAGCGCCTCCACGCCGCAACCGTCCGCGCCGCCGAACGAGCCAAACTCGCCCGCGAAATGCACGACGTCGTCTCGCACCAGGTAACCCTGATCGCGATGCAAGCAGGCGCCCTCCAGGTAGGCACCACCGACCCCGAATCCCGCGAAGCCGCGGCCACGATCCGCACCCTGAGCACCCGCACCTTGGAAGAACTCCGCGAACTGGTCGGCGTACTCCGCTCCGGCGGCGACGAGGAAGAAATCCAACCCGGCCTCGACGAGGTAGAAGCCCTGGTCCACGACGGCGTGGCCATGACCATCTCCGTCGACCCGCTAACCCTCCCCGCCCCCATCTCCCGAGCCGCCTACCGCACCGTCCAGGAAGCCCTGACCAACGTCCGCAAACACGCAGGCGGCGCCCGCACCTCGGTCATGGTCACCGAATCCGACGGCCACCTGGAAATCGAAGTCCGCAACAGCCGCCCCCGCCGCACACCCCCAACTTCCCCTCCGGCGGCCACGGCATCCTCGGCCTCCGCGAACGCGCCACCCTCCTCTCCGGCACCCTCGACGCAGGTCCCACCACCGACGGCGGCTACCGCGTCTTCGCCCGCTATCCGCTGTGAGCTGCGCTTTAATCCGATCGGATGACAACCCGTCGATCCGCTCTCGCCCATGAGGTGACTGGCTAAAGTCCCGCTCATCAGCGATGGGGGGATGAATGGCGAGCACCTTCGCCTTGAGCTTGAACGACTTGGAAACGCTGGCCAACCGGGATCTCGCCGAGTTGGCAGGCGTCATTGCCTACGTCTCGCACATCGAGCTCCTGGCTGCCCGGCAGCGCAGGCTGTCCGAGGCGATCGAGGAATCCGCCGAGCGGCCTCGTGACCTGCATGTCGCTCGACCCGGGGGCCATACGCGAGGACTTCTACGGCACCCAGTCCGGCGGCCCGGTTGAAGCCGCTACCCGCGTGCACCGAGGTCGAGAACCCCGACTTCCGGTACTCGTCGTTCTGGTTCCCGGGCCGCGAGCCCGACGATTTCGAGCCGAAAGTCCAAGCCGAACGGAAAGAGATGCTGGCCGAGGAAGAGAAGCGCGAGACGGACATCCACCGCAGGCTGCGGGGCGCGCGGTGAAGCGGACAGCGGCGGCCGCGGTCTTCGTCTCGATGTCCTGCGCCCTCTCCGGCTGCACGGGCGAGCAGGGGTCAGCGGTGCCCACTTCTCCGCAGTCCACCACCACGACCGCTGTCCCGGTCACCGCACCACCGCGAACCAGGGTCACGACATTCACCGTCGACCCCCTGAGGTGGAGCGGGAACTGGACGTGCGACCGTGGCTCAACCGCATCTGCGACCTGCTGACCGACGCCGAGGGCGAGGCGGTCGGAGTGGATGCCCCGGCCAAGGCGAGCACGCCCTCGGGCCTGGGAGCCTCCTGCTCACGACCCGCAGGCGACAACCGGGCGTCGGTGAACATCACCGCGTCGACCAGGTACGAGGACGTCACCGAACTCCTGCTGAACAACGACCACGAGACCCAGTACATGGCGGAGGCGACGACCTCGGGCCAGCCGGCTGTGGTGGTGTCCGAGGAACGGGACCCCGAAGAGCGCTGCACGGTGGGCGTCATGCTCGCGGACGACCAGTCCCTCGTGGTCGACCTCCGCGCGGGCGAAGGCGACCGCGGTGACGTGTGCGATCGGGCGCTCAAAGCCGCTGACCTGGCTGTCGGCAAGGTTGCGGAAGGCTGAGCAACTCGCCCGGGAATCCTGGAGTCGCAAATCAACCGAACGCTCGGAGGTGGCGGATGAGGACCGCGCGACTAGCAGTGGTGCTCGTGGTCCTGGTCGGCGCTACCAGTTGCGAAGAACAGGCGGGGATACCGGCAACTCCCCAAAGCACCGGTTCCCCCACCACGACGAAGGCGGCGGAAATCGAGGCACCACCGCAGACCAGGCGAGCGAAAGCGCCCGAGGTCGAGCCCCGGGTGACGAGCGGGCCGGACGCCGGGGACTGGTGGGAACGGCCGTGCGACCTGCTGACCGACGACGAGGCTGAGCACATCGGCGTCGATGGCGAGGCCGAGACCGTGCTGGCGGGCGACGCGCTCGCCCACTGCAGGAGGAGCGGCAAGACGCGCCTCGACATGGAGGTGCACGCGAGTTTCAGTTCGTTCGAGGAGCCCTACATCGACGAACGCGACTGGCGGTACTACGCGGAAGCCACCGTCCAGGGCCAGCCCGCGGGCGTGTTCTCCGAGGAATCCGAGCCCGAACGCGAGTGCGTCGTCGCCGTCGGCCTGAACCCGAAGGCCTCGGTCCACGTCTTCCTCACCACCGACGGGGACCCCGACGTGTGCGACCGCGCCCTGACCGTCGCCTCCGCCATGGTCCAGAAGATCGCGACGGGCTGACAGCGTGCGGGCCCTGACCGATCGCGGGGCGGCTTTGGCGGGACTGCCCCGCGCCTTGCCACGACTGGCCGAGATAGTCGCGGAACCGATCCCGGCAATGTTCGAGGCCTACATGTCCCATGGGAGCGAAGCGGTCAAACGACGGTTCATCAACGACTACGCGAAGCTGAATGACCGCTTGGAGTTCGAACTCGGCATGGTCAGACCAATCTGCAGGAGCGCCAGGTGCGCGCACGTCGACAGTCCCGATTTCTCCAGGACAGCCGTGAATAGGCGCGTGTTGGCGCTGAGCGCCTTCTTGCTCTGCGCCGCTGCCGCGTGTGGAACCGGGGCTCTCGACGGGCTCCCCTGGGCGAGCCGACACTGCGACCTCGTGACCGACGCGGCAGCCGCTGCGGCGGACGTGCCCGCCCCGGGTCGCCCGACCAGCACGAACTCCCAGGGCGCTCGGTGCACGCGCGGCGAGGACGAGCGGCGCCTCCAAGTCACGATCTACGCGCGGCAGGAGATGGTGACGGAACTGCAGCTGAGCGTGGACGAGCGAACGGGCTACCTGGCCGAGGCTTCGGTGTCCGACCAGCCCGGCATCGTCGCGGCGAAGAGCAAGGTCCCGCTCGACCGGTGCACCGTCGGCGTCATGCTCGCCGACGACCAGTCGCTCGAAGTGGACCTGCGCGATGACAGCGGAAACAAAGCGGACATTTGCGACCGAGCGCTCACGGTCGCGACATATGCGGCCCGAAGGCTCGCCGGGTGACCCCGCCCTCCGACCGTCAGAGCGGCGCTCTTTCCGGGCAGCGACGGAGAGGTCTGCCTATGCGCATCGGTTTGCTGCCCCTTGTCCTGATTGCGGGCTGCACGGGCCAGGCTGGGCAAGCCGTGCCGCAACCGACCACCGCGCCGCGGCCTGCGGTTCACGTGACGACACCGGCGCAGACGCCCCGGCCAGAGCCCGATGAACCGCCCGCCGTCACCAGTGGCCCGGAAATGGGCACGTGGTGGCAGCGCGCCTGCGACCTGCTGGATGACGTCACTGCACGGCAGATCGGGATCGAGGGGAAGCGACCGGGGATCGCGGTTCAGACATCCGCGCGAGTTGTGTCCGCACGGCTGGTGGTCAACGCCTGGAATACGAGCTGTTCACGCTGGACAGCATGTTCTACCAGCCCTACGCAAGCCAGCGGCAATGGCGCTATTACGCGACGGCAGCGGTCGGGGAGCAGCCGACCGGGGTGTTCTCCGAGGAAGCGGTCCCCAGCACCGAATGCATGGTCGTAGTGGGTCTCAATCCCGACTCGTCGATCCGTGTCGCCCTCCACGCTGACAAGGACCCGGAGATCTGCGGGCGAGCGCTGGCCACGGCCGAAGCGATCGTCGTCAAGATCACGGCCGGTTGACCGGCGTTGAGGCGGGGCACGTCTCGGTCTCAGCGGCAGCTTGCGGCCGGAGGCAGGCGGTGAGCTGGCTACGCCCCCGACATCGTGACCTAGCACCTCGGCGAACCCGCGTCCGCGGCGTCCGACGAGCGCGGACCCGGATGCGCGAACGGGGCCCCTGGGCAGGGGCCCCGTTCGCGGGAATCCTCAGAGCTCGCGCTTGGCCTTCAGCTTGGCGAGGGCTTCGGCGAGGATGGCTTCGCCGTCGGCGTCGGAGCGGCGCTCCTTCACGTAGGCGAGGTGGGTCTTGTAGGGCTCGTTGCGGGGCGGCTTGGGCGGGGCCTGCTCGTCGAGGCCCGCGGGGAGGCCGCAGCGGGGGCAGTCCCAGGAGTCGGGCTTCTCGGCGTCGACCGCGAAGGCCGGGCGGGACTCGTGGCCGTTGGCGCACCAGTAGGACACCCGCTGCCGAGGAGCGGACTCGCCGCGCTCGGATTCGCCCATGGGGCCAGCTCCGACCCGCGTGCCGCGGATCGCGTTGCCACCGGACATTGGTACTTACACCCCCACTATCGAATCAGGCGATCTTGACCAGCAGGCCCAGGCCGATGATGCAGATGACCCAGATGGACCCGATGAACAACGTCGCCCGGTCGAGGTTCTTCTCGACGACGCTGGAGCCCGACAGGCTGGACTGCATCCCACCGCCGAACAGCGACGACAGACCGCCGCCCCGGCCGCGGTGCAGCAGCACCAACAGGATGAGCAGAAGGCTGGTGACGATCAGAGCGATCTGCAGGGTCAGGATCATGTCATCCTCGCTGTCGAACGGTGGAAGCCAAGGCTACCTTGTGTGCTGCGGAGGTTCGACCACCGGTCTCGCCTGCGGCAGGGCTCGCCCGCCGAGGTGGATGTTATCCGGCCGAGAAGCCCCGACAACCCCGCCTCTCCGCGGTTCAGGACCGCGAACGCGGGGTCGGCCATACACCGATTGGGCGACTTCTCCGGGTTCCACATCGCCACCCGTTCCCCACCTTTACGTTTTGACTGCGGGTGAAGGGGCGCAGGAGCCCGACCAGCATTTTCACCCCGAGGCGCACGTCGAGCGGGTGAAGTGACCGCCGAGGACGAAGCGGACGATTCCACCATTTCCAAGCGGGTGAGGACAGCGGAAGGAATGCGCGCGCGTGGTTCGCCCTGGTGGCCACCCTCTTCGCGGCGGGGTGCGGAGAGCCGAGGCGGGTTCGGACCAGGACCTTGCACATCGGTGCGGACGACTTCTCGGCGAAGTACTTGCTGCCCGACCGGTGGGGCTACTTCGCGTCCGCCGACATCGGGGGATTCCCCGCTATCGTCGGTTCCGATCGGGCGCTCGCCGTCGCGGATGCGATCGTGCGGCGGGTCCAGGGATGAAGAAGGGGAGCCCGACGGGGCTCCCCTCGATCATCGAGAGATCTACGGCAGCGGGCCGCCTGCGGCCATGGCGCAGAGCTTGGTGAACTCCTCGCCCTGGAGGCTGGCGCCGCCGACGAGGGCGCCGTCGATGTCCTCCTGGGCGACCAGGTCGCCGATGCTGCCGGACTTGACCGAGCCGCCGTACAGGACGCGGACGGTGGCGGCCACCTCGTCGCCGAAGGACGACGAGAGCTGCTTGCGCAGGGCCGCGCAGACCTCCTGGGCGTCGGACGGGGTCGCGACCTTGCCCGTGCCGATGGCCCACACCGGCTCGTACGCCACCACGACCTTCGACACCGCGTCGGCCTTCAGGCCTGCGAGGCCCGCGACGAGCTGGTCGGTGCAGTGCTGCACGTGGTTGCCCGCTTCGCGGACCTCCAGGCGCTCGCCGAGGCACAGGATCGGGGTGATGCCGTGCTTCAGCGCGGCCTTCACCTTGCGGTTGACCAGGTCGTCGGTCTCGGCGTGGTACTCGCGGCGCTCGGAGTGGCCGACGGTGACGTACGAGCAGCCCAGCTTGGCGAGCATGGGGCCCGAGATGTCGCCGGTGTACGCGCCCGAGTCGTGCGGGGACAGGTCCTGGGCGCCGTACTTGAGCAGGAGCTTGTCGCCGTCGACCAGGGTCTGCACGGAGCGGATGTCGGTGAACGGCGGGAGGACCGCCACCTCGACCTTCGCGTAGTACTTCTCGGGCAGGGCGAAGGCGATCTTCTGCACCAGGGCGATGGCCTCGAGGTGGTTGAGGTTCATCTTCCAGTTGCCCGCGATGAGCGTCTGCCGCGCCATCAGCCCTCCAGCACCGACACGCCGGGGAGGTCCTTGCCCTCCAGGAACTCCAGGGACGCGCCGCCGCCGGTGGAGATGTGCGAGAAGCCGTCCTCGGGCAGGCCGAGCAGGCGCACGGCCGCGGCCGAGTCGCCGCCGCCGACCACGGAGAACGCGTCCGAGTCGACGATCGCCTGCGCGACGCCGCGCGTCCCGGAGGCGAACGGGGCCATCTCGAACACGCCCATCGGGCCGTTCCAGAAGACCGTGCCCGCGCCGCGCAGGACCTCGGCGTAGCGCTCGACGGTGATCGGGCCGATGTCCAGGCCCTTCCAGCCCTCGCGGATGTTCGCGGCCAGCACCGTCTGGGTGTTGGCGGACTCCGAGAAGTCGTCGGCGATGACGATGTCCGACGGCAGCAGGATCTTGCCCGGGTGCTCGGCGAGCAGCCGCTTGCAGGTGTCGATCATCTCGGCCTCGAGCAGCGAGTCGCCGACGCCCAGGCCCTCCGCGGCCAGGAACGTGAAGCACATGCCGCCGCCGACGAGGAGCGTGTCCACGCTCGGCAGCAGCGACTCGATGACGGCGAGCTTGTCCGACACCTTCGAGCCGCCCAGCGCGACGACGTACGGGCGCTTCGGCTCGCCGGTCAGGGTGCGCAGCACCTCGACCTCGGCCAGCACGAGGCCACCGGCGTAGGCGGGCAGCTTCGACGCGACGTCGTAGACCGACGCCTGCTTGCGGTGCACGACACCGAAGCCGTCGGAGACGAACACGTCGGCCAGCGCCGCGAACTCGTCGGCCAGGGCGCCGCGCTCGGCGGCGTCCTTGGACGTCTCGCGGGCGTCGAAGCGGACGTTCTCCAGCAGCGCGACGCCGCCCTCGCCCAGCGCGGCCACCGTCTCCCGGGCCGACGGCCCGGTGACGTCGTTGGCCAGCGCCACCGGCCCGCCCAGCAGCTCGCCCAGCCGCAGCGCGACGGGGCGAGGCTGTACTTGGCGTCCGGGGCGCCCTTCGGACGGCCGAGGTGCGCGGCCACCACGACCTTCGCCCCGGCCGAGGCCAGGGCGGAAATCGTGGGCAGCGACGCGCGGACGCGGCCGTCGTCGGTGATCGTCGTCCCGTCGAGGGGGACGTTGAGGTCGGCGCGCACCAGCACGCGCCGACCCGCGACCCCCTCGGCGAGCAGGTCGTCCAGCGTCCGCATCAGAGCTTGGACGCCACGAGCGCGGTCAGGTCGGCGAGGCGGTTGGAGTAGCCCCACTCGTTGTCGTACCAGCCGACGACCTTGACCTGGTTGCCGTTGACCTTGGTCAGCGGGGCGTCGTAGATGCAGGACGCCGGGTCGGTGACGATGTCGGCGGAGACGATCGGCTCGTCGCTGTAGCGCAGGACGCCGGCCAGCGGGCCCTCGGCGGCGGCCTTGTACGCGGCGTTGACCTCGTCCAGGGTGACCTCGCGGCCCAGGGTGACGGTCAGGTCGGTGGCCGAGCCGGTCGGCACCGGGACGCGCAGCGCGTAGCCGTCGAGCTTGCCGTTGAGCTCGGGCAGCACCAGGCCGATCGCCTTCGCGGCGCCGGTCGAGGTGGGCACGATGTTCAGCGCGGCGGCGCGGGCGCGGCGCAGGTCCTTGTGCGGCGCGTCCTGCAGGTTCTGGTCCTGGGTGTAGGCGTGGATGGTGGTCATGAGACCGCGCTCCACGGTGAAGCTGTCGTGCAGCACCTTGGCCAGCGGCGCGAGGCAGTTGGTGGTGCAGGAGGCGTTGGAGATGACGACCTGCGAGCCGTCGTACTTGTCCTCGTTGGCGCCCAGCACGACGGTCAGGTCCTCGCCCTTGGCGGGCGCGGAGATGATGACCTTCTTCGCCCCGCCCTCGTCGACGTGCTTGCGCGCGTCGGCGGCGTTGGTGAAGAAGCCGGTGGACTCGACCACGACGTCGACGCCGAGGTCCTTCCAGGGCAGCTTGCCCGGGTCGCGCTCGGCGAGGGCCTTGATCGTCTTGTCGCCGACCTTGATGCCCTCCTCGGTCACCGAGACGTCCTGCGGCAGGCGGCCGAGGACGCTGTCGTACTTGAGGAGGTGCGCCATGGTGGCCACGTCGCCGAGGTCGTTGAAGGCCACGATCTCGATGTCGTGGTCACCGGCCGCGACGGCCCGGAAGAAGTTGCGACCGATGCGACCGAAACCGTTGACGCCTACTCGAACCGTCACCGTCTTGTCTCCTCAATGAATGCGGGCTCGTGTACCAACCTCGAACCCTAGCGGCCTGACGAGGGCGCGGCGGGGTGCGGTCGGCAGTGTCTCTTTATCGAATCAGACCTTGGCCGTGATCGCTATACCCGCGACCGGATTGTGGACGGCGCGCGCATGTCACGGATCGGGGCCGCGCGGCGATGTCGTGTGGCGAAGGAGGCGCACGTGGCCAAGGTGCAATCGCGGGCCGGTCGGGTCATCGCCGGGGTCGTGCTGGCGGGGACGCTGTTCGGGTTGTGGGTGATCATCCGCACGGCGGTGGAGCAGCAGTCGTGGGCTTCGACCGAGGGGTGGTGCAGGAGAGGATGCGGTCGGGGAAGAGCTTCGAGGTGCGGGTCGCCTACACCGTCCCCGGCGGCGGTGAGCAGGAAGCGGTCCTGTCGGAGAACGGACCCGCCCGGCACCCCGGCGAGCGCGTCACGGTCCGGTACGACCTGCGAGAGGGCCGCGTGGTCGACGCCGCGCTGGCCGACAACGACGAGGCGTTCTGGGTGGGCGGCGGCATCCTCGCGTTCCTGGCGTTCGGGACGCTGGTGATGAACGTGATCGCCTGGCTGCCCGCGCCGCGGACTGAGAACGGAACGAAGCGGAGTCCGCCAGCCCCCACGCCGGGCGGACTCCGCTTCGTTCATCCCCCGCGGGTGCTCCTCCCCAAGCAGCACCCGCGCTCCCGGTAGTCAGGAGGACGGGACGCCGTCAGGAGATACCGACTGTAACCCAGATCACATCTCAGGCGTCGACTTCGAGCATCTCGGGGGTCACGACCGACTCGGTGTCGGGGATGCCCAGGTCCTTGGCGCGCTTGTCGGCCATCGCCAGCAGCCGCCGGATGCGGCCCGCGACGGCGTCCTTGGTCATCGGCGGGTCGGCGAGCTGTCCCAGCTCCTCCAGCGACGCCTGCTTGTTCTTCAGCCGCAGCTCCCCCGCCGCCGCGAGGTGGTCGGGGGCGTCGACGCCGAGGATCTCCATCGCCCGCTGCACGCGCGCGGCGGCGGCGACGGCGGCGCGCGCCGAGCGGCGCAGGTTCGCGTCGTCGAAGTTGGCGAGCCGGTTCGCGGTCGCGCGCACCTCGCGGCGCATGCGGCGCTCCTCCCACGCCAGCACGCTGGAGTGCGCGCCGAGCCGGGTCAGCATCGCGCCGATGGCGTCGCCGTCGCGCACGACCACCCGGTCGGCGCCGCGGACCTCGCGGGACTTGGCCTGGATGCCCAGCCGACGGGCCGCGCCGACGATGGCCAGCGCCGCCTCCGGGCCGGGGCAGGTGATCTCCAGCGCGGACGAGCGGCCGGGCTCGGTCAGCGAGCCGTGCGCCAGGAACGCGCCGCGCCACGCGGCCTCGGCGTCGCACAGCCCGCCCGCGACGACCGGGGCGGGCAGCCCGCGGACGGGACGCCCGCGCGGGTCGAGCAGCCCGGTCTGGCGGGCCAGGCCGTCGCCGTCCTTGACCACGCGCACCACGTAGCGGGTGCCCTTGCGCAGGCCGCCGGAGGTGATCACGTGGACGTCGGCGTGGTGGCCGTACAGGTCGTGGATCTCCTTGCGCAGGCGGCGCGCGGCGGAGCCGGTGTCCAGCTCTGCCTCGACGACCACCCGCCCGCCGACGATGTGCAGGCCGCCCGCGAACCGCAGCAGCGACGAGACCTCCGCGCGCCTGCAGCAGGTCTTCGACACCGCGAGGCGGCTCAGCTCGTCCTTGACGGCAGCGGTCATCGCCACGGCCGGTCTCCTCTCCCACGCGCTCCCGGCGTACATCCCACCACGGCGTGTCGGGATCGGCGTGTCGGGTCCTGCTCAGCTCCCGCGGACGGCGGCGATCGCGCGCGCCAGGGTGGCGCCGAGCGCCGCCGGGTCGTGCCGGTCCGGGTCGGCGCCCGCGGTCACCGAGTCCAGCCAGGCGCGCGCGCCGAGCGCCTGCGCCGCTGTTCGGAGGCGGTCCGGGGTGGACACCGCGTCGACGTCGGCGACCACGGCGTCGACCCGCAGGCCGGGGCGTGGGCGCAGAGCACGTCGAGGTGCTGCTCCGGGGAGAAGCCCTCGGTTTCCCCCGGTTGGGGGACCAGGTTGAGCACGACGACGCGGGTGGCCCGCGTCTGCACGAGCGCGTCGTGCAGCTCCGGGACGAGCAGGTGCGGCAGGACGCTGGTGAACCAGGAGCCGGGGCCGAGCAGCACGATGTCGGCCCCGCGGACCGCGGCGACCGCCTCCGGGCAGGCCGCGGCTGCTCGGTGCGGCGCAGCGCGCTGCACAGCCGGATGCGGTGCACCCGCCCCGGCGTCGTGGCGACCGCGACCTGGCCGCGGATGCGCCGCACGGTCGACGGGTCCTCGTCGAGCCCGGTGACGTCGGCCTCGATGTCGAGCGGCTCGGTCGACATCGGCAGGACGCGGCCGGTCGCGCCGAGCAGCCGGGCCGCGGCGGCGAGCGCCGCGACCGGGTCGCCGAGGACCTCGAGGAGCCCGGCGAGCACGAGGTTGCCGACCGCGTGCCCGGCCAGCGCGCCCGTCCCGCCGAAGCGGTGCTCGAACACCGTGCGCCAGGCGTCCGGCGGGGCGAGCGCGGTCAGCGCCTTGCGCAGGTCGCCGGGCGGCAGCAGCCCGAGTTCGCGGCGCAGCCGCCCGGACGAGCCGCCGTCGTCGGCGACGGTGACCACGGCCGTGACGTCGTCGGTGATCGTCCGGAGCGCGCCGAGCGTGGCCTGCAGGCCGTGCCCGCCGCCCAGTGCGACCGCGCGCAGTGCGCTGACGCGGCCGTGCTGTGTCAATGGTTCGCTCGCAAGCTCGCTCACTCGCGCCCCAGATCGCGGTGGACCACCTTCACCGCCATGCCGTCCTCGTCGCTGAGCCTGCGGGCCAGTTCCTCGGAGATCGCGACGCTGCGGTGCTTGCCGCCGGTGCAGCCGACGGCCAGCGTCAGGTAGCGCTTGCCCTCGCGGCGGAAACCGGCGCCGATGAGCCTCAGCAGCTCGTGGTAGCGGTCGAGGAACTCCTCGGCGCCCTCCTGGCTGAGGACGTAGTTGCGGACGTCCCCGTCGCGGCCGGTCAGCTCCTTGAGCTCCGGGATCCAGAACGGGTTCGGCAGGAACCGCACGTCCATCACGAGGTCGGCGTCCATCGGGAGACCGTACTTGTAGCCGAAGCTGAGCACGGTGACCCGGGTGCCCACGTCGGTCTCCGCGCCGAACGCGTCCTCGATCTTGGCGCGGAGCTGGTGCACCGACAGGGTGGAGGTGTCGAGGATCAGGTCGGCGTCGGTGCGCAGCGGCATCAGCACCTCGCGCTCGGCGGTGATGCCGTCGATGAGCCTGCCCTCGCCCTGCAGCGGGTGGCCGCGGCGGACCTGCTCGAACCGGCGCACCAGGACCTCGTCGGTGGCCTCCAGGAACAGCACGCGGGGCTTGTAGCCGCGGGCGTCGAGGTCCTTGATGATGGCGTCGAGGTCGTGGGTGAACGCGCGGCTGCGCACGTCCATCACCACGGCGATGCGGGTGATCGCGCCGCGGGCCTGCGAGCCCAGCTCGACCATGGTGGAGATCAGCTCGGGCGGCAGGTTGTCGACGACGAACCAGCCCAGGTCCTCCAGGCACTTGGCCGCCGTGCTGCGGCCCGCGCCCGACAGGCCGGTGACGACCGCGACCGCCATCCCGCTCCCCCGGGACTGGTGCCGCTCGCTGTCGGGTCGGTCATGGCTTCCCCTCGTCCACTGTGGTCTCTCCCCTATTGTCCGCGAGGGCCGCGTGCACTGCCTCCGCGGTGGTCTTGCCGATGCCGGGCACGCCGCTGATCTCGGCGACGGTGGCCTCGCGCAGGCGCTTGACCGACCCGAAGTGCTTGATCAGCACCTTGCGCCGGTGCTGGCCAAGGCCCGGGATGTCGTCGAGCGCGGACACCGTCATCCGCTTGGCGCGCTTCTGCCGGTGGTAGGCGACGGCGAAGCGGTGCGCCTCGTCGCGCACGCGCTGGAGCAGGTACAGGGCCTCGCTGGTGCGCGGCAGGATCGCCGGGTCCGGGTCGGCGGGCAGCCAGACCTCCTCGAGGCGCTTGGCGAGGCCGATCACCGCGACGTCGGTGACGCCGAGGTCGGCGAGCACGTCGGCGGCGGCGTTGGCCTGCGGGCCTGCGCCGTCGACGACCAGCAGGTTCGGCGGGTAGGCGAAGCGGCGCGGGCGGCCGGTCTCCGGGTCGATGCCGGGCGTCGGGTCCTGGTTGGCCGACTCCCCCGCGTACTTGGCGAACCGGCGGCGCACCACCTCGGCGATCGCGGCGACGTCGCCCTCGGTGGCGGCCTCGCGCAGCGCGAAGCGCCGGTACTCGGACTTGCGGGGCAGCCCGTCCTCGAACACCACGAGCGAGGCGACGACGTCGCTGCCCTGGATGTGGCTGATGTCGACGCACTCGATGCGCAGCGGCGCGGTGTCGAGGCCCAGGTTGTCCTGCAGCTCCTGCAGGGCCGCGGACCGCGCGGTGAGGTCGCCCGCGCGGCGCAGCTTGTGCTGGGTGAACGCCTCCTTGGCGTTGCGCTCGACGGTCTCCATGAGGGCGCGCTTGTCGCCGCGCTGCGGGACGCGCAGCGACACCCTCGCGCCACGCAGCCCGGAGAGCCAGTCGGCGAGCGCTTCGGCGTCGGCGGGCAGCTCGGGGACCAGGACCTCGCGCGGGACGGGGCTGTCGGCCTCGGCCTGGTCGGCCTGCTCGCCGTAGAACCCGACGATGAACTGCTCGACGAGGTCGGCGACCGGCCGCGCGGTGTCCTCGACCCGGTCGACGACCCACCCGCGCTGCCCCCGGACCCGGCCGCCGCGCACGTGGAAGACCTGCACGGACGCCTCGAGGTCGTCGTGGGCGAAGGAGACGACGTCGGCGTCGGTGCCGTCGCCGAGCACGACCGCCTGCTTCTCCATGGCCCGCCGCAGCGCGCCGATGTCGTCGCGCAGCCGCGCGGCGCGCTCGAACTCCAGCGCGTCGGACGCCTTCGCCATCTCCCGCTCGAGCTTGCGGATCATGGTGTCGGTCTTGCCGGACAGGAAGTCGGCGAAGTCCTCGACGATCCCGCGGTGCTGCGCGGCGTCGACCTTGCCGACGCACGGCGCGGAGCACTTGTCGATGTAGCCGAGCAGGCACGGCCGCCCGATCTGCCCGTGCCGCTTGAACACCCCGGCCGAGCAGGTGCGCGCGGGGAACACCCGCAGCAGCAGGTCGAGCGTCTCCCGGATCGCCCAGGCGTGCGCGTAGGGGCCGAAGTACCGCACGCCCTTGCGCCGGGCGCCGCGGTAGACGTGCAGGCGCGGGTACTCCTCGTGCAGGGTGACGGCGAGGACCGGGTAGGACTTGTCGTCGCGGTAGCGGACGTTGAACCGCGGGTCGAACTCCTTGATCCAGTTGTACTCGAGCTGCAGCGCCTCGACCTCGGTCGCCACCACGGTCCACTCGACCGCCCCGCGGTGGTGACCATCTGGCGCGTGCGCGGGTGCAGGGAGGCGACGTCGGCGAAGTAGGAGTTGAGCCGGGACCGCAGGCTCTTCGCCTTCCCGACGTAGATCACCCGACCGGTGGGATCGCGGAACTTGTAGACACCGGGCGCGTCCGGGATGGACCCGGTGGACGGCCGGTAGGTGGACGGGTCGGGCACGCCCCAACCCTACGACCCGCGACCGACAGCGGGGTTACCGGAGCCGCAGCGCGGTGGCCAGGTGGTCGACCAGCGGCCCCGGGTCGGTCCGCCCGGCCGCGCTGACGGCGATGATCTCGGGCACGGTGCCGTCCGAGTGCACGTGGTAGGGCTGTTCCGCGATCACCACGGCGGCCCAGGCTCGACCGCCGGGGTCGCCGAAGGCGTGCCCGTCGCCCTCCCGGACCGGCTGCCCGGCCACCGTCCGCGCGCCGCCCTTCAGCTCAGGCCAGAACCGGAACACGCTGACCTCCACGTCCGCCATCGAGCAGTGTCCGAGGGAGGCGACGCGCATGTTCACCTGGTCCGGGCGCAGCCGCAGCTTCTCCGCCAGCGCGGTGCAGACGACCGCGGTGGCCTGCGGCAGGGGCAGGTCGCGCACCGGGGTGTCCGGCGGTTCGGTCGGTGTCAGGGGGACGTCGTCGTCGGAGCGCGGCGGGGCGTCCGGCCCCGGAACCGCCAGCTCGGGAACGAGGGCGTCGAGCACCCGGCCGAGGACCCGTTCCTCGCCCGCCCCCGCTGTCGCGTCGTGCCGTGGGCGACGGTGATCTCGATGACCGCCCTCGCATCGGTCTGGTGGACGGGCCGGTTGTCGAAGTCCGGGTCGAGGAACCCCACTGCGGCGGTCGGCGTCGTGCTGAGGTCGATCCACACGGGGAAGCCCGCCACCCTCCGGTGGGGCTCGCCACGCACGACCGGGGAGGACTCGTCCGCGCCGATCCGGATCTCCAGGAGGCTCGTGCGCACGGTGCAGGCGACCGGGTCGAGCGCGTGGCAGAGCGCTTGGGCGGCGGGCTCCGGGCGCAGGTAGGCGAACCCGTCGCCACCGGGTAGGGGCACCGGCCGCAGACCGGCGTCCGGGGGCAGGGGCGCCGCGACCGGCGCCGACGGCCCGACGCGGACGTCGCCGCGATCGTCCGAGCACCCGGTCAGGGTGAGGAGCAGGACCAGCAGGACGGCGCGGGTCACAGGATCTCCACGTTCTCGAGGACGTGCTCGATCGCGGGTCGGAAGTCGAAGGTGTCGAACGCGGTGATGTGCATGGTCACCGGACCGGTCCGGCCCGGGACCCTCGTCAGCTCCACGTACCCGTCGATCCGGGTGTGGCCGTCCAGCTCGGCGCGTTCCTCGTGGTAGGGCCGCCCACCGACCTCGCCGTCGGGGGCGCCCTCCGGGGGCGCGGGCCAGAAGACGTGGACCCTCAGGTAGTGGTCGTGGTCCACGTCGCATCCGCCCGAGCCCGGGTAGACCGTCACGCGCTTCGGGGGACTTCCAGCTTCTCCGCGATGAGCGTGCACACCACCGAACCCGCGACGTGGCCGGTCAGGTCGATCAGCGCCGTACCCGGGGGCTGGCGGAGGGGACGCAGAGGGGTGGAGTGGACGACGGGGACGGACGGGCCGGGCGGGCGCAGGCGGGGTAGCAGCGCGGGCAGGACCGCGCGGAGGAGCTTCGGCGGCACGACCGCCTCGCCGCCCGTGCGGCTGTGCGTCGAGATCGTGAGGACCGGGGAGCCGCCGACTTCGTGGTTCCCGATGAGGTCGGGGGCGAAGGCGACCAGCGCTGCGGTCTTGCGGTCGTCGATCCGGACGGCGAATCCCGCGACGTCCACCTGGGCGTCCTCCGAGTCCTCCCACACGAAGCCGTCGTCCATCGCCAGCGTGATCGCCGCCCGCGGGTCTGGACCGTGCAGGTGTCGAACTCGATGGACCGGCTGATGTCGCCGCCCGCCAGGGCCTGCCACTCCGGCGGGGTGAGGGCGTGGCAGAGGGCCTGGGCGGCGGTGTCCTCGCGGACGAACGCCAGGCCGTTGCCGGTCGGCATGGGGACGGGGCGCAGGTTGGCGTCCGGGTCGACGGGTGCGGGCTGCGCCAGGTGCGGGTGGGTGGCGAAATACCCGTCGTCCGCGCAGGCGGTCAGGCAGGTCAGGAGCAGCAGCAGGACGATCCCCCGGGGCACGGGGCGAACCGTAGCCGGCCCGGCGGCACTGCCGGACCGGTTCGCGACCCGATCACCCGGTCAGGCGAGGAGGACGTTGCCGCCCTCGACCTTCACCGGGATCTCGGTGAGGCCGGTCGTGGCCGGGCCGGACTTCAGGGCGCCCGTGGCGCCGTCGAAGGTGCTGCCGTGGTTGGGGCAGGTGATGGTGCCGCCCTGCGGCGGGTTGACCAGGGTGCCCTGGTGGGGGCAGGCCGGGTTGAACGCCTTGACGTCGTCGCCGGAGCGGACCAGGAGGATCTTGGTGTCGGGGCCGTCGACGAGAACGCCGCCGCCGTCGGGGACGTCGGCGACCGCGGCCAAGGCGCCGCCGGGGTGGTGCCGCCGCCGGTGGTGGTCGGGGTGGACCCGGCGGGCGGGGTGTCGGTGGAGCAGGCCGCCAGGGCGCCGGGGGCGACGAGGGCGACCAGGAGTCCGCAGAGGACTTGCCTGCGGGGGCGGACGAGGTCGGTGGTGGGTTCAGCGGTCACGCGGGAGCCTCCTCGGTACGGCATTGAGATGAGGACATACACCCAGCCGTACGCCCGCGCCGACCGGCGCGTTCAGAAACTCAGGAAACTCTCAGTGAGGCTGGTGCGCCGCTTTGTGGAGCTTCCGCAGCTCGCGGATGGCCGTCACGGCGCGGTCGCCGTCGATGGACTGGATCGCCATGAGGACGATGTACTCGTCGTCGGGCAGTTCCAGGCGGGCGTACGACGCGCCGTCGGGGAAGCTCACCGCGACCACGTCGGACCAGGCGATGAACTTGCCGCCGAGCATGTTGCGGACCTCGATGCCCGAGTCGTCGGCGGTGACCTTCGGCCAGGTGAACCACAGGGCGCCCGCGGCCAGCAGGACGCCGATGCCGACCATCGCGATCTGGTCGGAGGTCTGGAAGAACACGCCGGTCGGGGTGTTCTTCAGCAGCACGGCGACGACGCCGAACACCGCGACGAACACCAGGGCGAACGCCGCGGAGACGAACCGGACCTTGCGGGGGCGGGCGATCACCGGAACCCCCGCTCCGTCCACGGCTGGCGCAGGCCGCGGAGGACCAGGGCGGACTCCAGCGCGGCCAGGCACGCCTCGAAGCCCTTGTCCTCCGCCGACCCCGGCAGCCCGGCGCGGTCGAGCGCCTGCTGCTCGTCGTTGACGGTGAGCACGCCGTTGCCGACCGGGGTGGACTCGTCCAGCGACACCCGGGTCAGGCCGCGGTCACCGCGTCGCACACGTACTCGAAGTGCGGGGTGCCGCCGCGGATGACCACGCCGAGCGCCACGACGGCGTCGTGGTGGCGGGCCAGCTCCTGGCAGATCACCGGCAGCTCGACCGCGCCGGGCACGCGCACGACCGTCGGCTCGGCGATGCCCGCCTGGTCGGCCGCCGCGAGCGCGCGCTCCAGCAGCTTGTCGGTGATCTTGGCGTGCCACCGGGTCGCCGCCACCGCGAGCTGGATGCCCTCGCACCGCGGCACAACCGCGTCCGGCCTACCTTCACCGCTCAAGACGTGCCCTCCGGAGTCGCCTGGGTGTCGAATTGTTCCAGGTTCGCCAGGTCGTGGCCCATGCGGTCCCGCTTGGTGCGGAGGTAGTGCAGGTTCTCCGGGTTGGGCCAGACCGACAGCGGGACGCGGTCGACCACGGTGAGGCCGTAGCCGTCGAGGCCGACCCGCTTGGCCGGGTTGTTCGTGAGCAGCCGCATCGTCTTCACGCCCAGGTCGACGAGGATCTGCGCGCCGGTGCCGTAGTCGCGGGCGTCGGCGGGGACGCCGAGGGCGAGGTTGGCGTCGACGGTGTCCGCGCCGTTGTCCTGCAGCTGGTACGCCTGCAGCTTGTGGATCAGGCCGATGCCGCGGCCCTCGTGGCCGCGCATGTAGAGCACGATGCCGCGGCCCTCGGTGGCGACCGCCTCCAGCGCGGCGTCGAGCTGCGGGCCGCAGTCGCAGCGCAGCGAGCCGAACACGTCGCCGGTGAGGCACTCGGAGTGCACGCGCACGAGGATGTCGTGGCCGTCGCCGATCTCGCCGTAGACGAGGGCGACGTGCTCGATGCCGTCGAGCAGGCTGTCGTAGCCGACCGCGCGGAACGTGCCGTGCGTGGTCGGGATGCGGGCCTCGGCGACCCGCACGACCTGCTTCTCGATGCGCCGCCGGTAGGCGATGAGGTCGGCGATGGTGATGATCTCCAGCTCGTGCTCGGCGGCGAACACCTCGAGCTCGTCGCGCCGGGCCATGTCGCCGGTGTCCTTCTGGGACACGATCTCGCAGAGCACGCCCGCGGGGCGCAGCCCGGCCATGCGGGCCAGGTCGACCGACGCCTCGGTGTGCCCGGGGCGGCGGAGCACGCCGCCCTCCTTCGCGCGCAGCGGCACGACGTGGCCGGGGCGGGTGAAGTCGTCCGCGGTCGACTTCTCGTCGGCGAGCAGCCGGATGGTGTGGGCGCGGTCGGTGGCGGAGATGCCGGTCGACACGCCCTCCTTGGCGTCCACGGTCACCGTGTACGCGGTGCCGCGGCCGTCCTGGTTGGTGTGGAACATCGGCGGCAGGTTCAGCCGGTCGCAGTCGGACTCGGTCAGCGCGACGCAGACGTACCCGGAGGTGTAGCGGACCATGAAGGCCAGCATCTCCGGCGTCGTCTTCTCCGCGGCGAAGATGAGGTCGCCCTCGTTCTCGCGGTCCTCGTCGTCGACGACGATGACGGCCTTGCCCGCCGCGATGGCCTCGACGGCCCGCTCGATGGCCTCGAAGTCACTCACCAGCGACCTCCTCTGCGATGGCGCCCAAGTGCGGTGCGGCCAGTCTCTCCACGTACTTGGCGATGACGTCCACTTCGAGGTTGACCTTGTCGCCGACACCCCGCACGCCCAGCGTCGTGACGCGCAGGGTCTCAGGGATGAGGCTCACGGTGAACCAGTCGGCCCCGACCTCCACGACGGTCAGCGAGACGCCGTCGACGGTGATCGAGCCCTTCTCCACGACATAACGCGCCAGGCGCGCGGGCATTCCGACCCGGACGAGTTCCCAGTGTTCGGACGGCTCGCGGGCGACGACCTCGCCGGTCCCGTCGACGTGCCCCTGGACGATGTGCCCGCCGAAGCGCGCCCCCACGGCGGCGCGCTCGAGGTTGACCGGGTCGCCCGCGGCGACCTTCGCGAGGCTGGTGCGCACCAGGGTCTCGCGCATGACGTCGGCGGTGAACGCGCCGCCGTCGAGCTCGACCACCGTCAGGCAGACGCCGTTGACCGCGATCGAGTCGCCGATGCGCGCGTCGGAGGTGACCAGCGGCCCCTTGATGGTCAGCCGCGCGGCGTCGGCGAGGTCGGCGACGGCCACGACCTCGCCGCGCTCCTCCACGATCCCGGTGAACACCGACGTCCTCCTTCAGTCCCGGACCGGGACGGCGCTCAGGCGCACGTCCGGTCCACTCATGGTGACCTGTTCCACGGCCATCCGGTGGGCCTCGGTGATGGTCGACACGCCGGATGCGCCCAACGCCACAGGTCCGCCGCCCAGCAGGACGGGCGCGATGTAGGCCAGCACCCGGTGCACGGCGCCCGCCGCGGCGAACGCGCCCGCCAGGGTGGGGCCGCCCTCCAGCAGCACGTCGACCGCGCCGCGCTCGGCCAGCGCGGCCAGCACGGCGCGCGGGTCGCGGGTGCGCAGGTGCAGGGTCGGAGCGCTGTCGTCGAGGACCTTCGCGCCCGTTGGCAGGTCGCCCTCCCCGACGACGACGCGCAGCGGCTGCCGGTCGAGCAGCCCGCCCGCCGCGTCGCGCGCGGTCAGCGCGGGGTCGTCGGCCAGGACGGTGCCGCGGCCGACGACGATCGCGTCGACCCGGGTGCGCAGGTCGTGCACCTCGGCGCGGGACTCCGCGGAGCTGATCCACCGGCTGGTGCCGTCGGCGGCGGCGACCCTGCCGTCGAGGGAGGCGGCGTACTTCCAGGTGACGTGCGGCAGGCCGGTGCGCTGGTGGTGCAGCCACGCGCGCAGCGCGCCCCGCTCGGCGTCCTGGGCGAGCAGCCCGCCCTCGACGGCGACGCCCTTCCCGGCGAGCAGCGCGGCCCCGCCCGCGGCGGCGGGGTTGGGATCGGCGACGGCGTAGACGACCCGCGCGACGCCCGCGGCGAGCAGCGCGTCGGTGCAGGGCGGGGTGCGGCCGTGGTGCGCGCAGGGCTCCAGGGTGACGACGGCGGTGCCGCCGCGCGCCCGCTCCCCGCGGCGCGCAGGGCCATGACCTCGGCGTGCGGGCCGCCCGCTGGCTGGGTGCCGCCCACCCCGGCGAGGTCACCGGCGGCGTCGAGGACGGCGCAGCCGACCGGGGGTTCGGGCTCGTCGTGCCGTGCACGTCCGCGCCCCGCGCCAGGGCCGCGCGCATCGCCGCGACCAGCCTGTCCTCCACGTCGACCAGTCTTTCAGGTCGCCCCGGCGGCCCGCACCCGCCTACCTGCGGTGCTGGGCCGCGCGCTCGCGCAGGGCCGCCACCGCGCGCGACGGGTCGGCCGCGCCGTAGACGGCGGAGCCCGCGACGAAGCAGTCGACGCCCGCCTCGGCGGCCTGGTCGATGGTGTCGTCGTTGATGCCGCCGTCGATCTCGATGACGACCTTGAGGTGCCCGGTGTCGACCATGCGGCGCGCGGCGCGGACCTTGTCCAGCACCTCCGGGATGAACGCCTGCCCGCCGAAGCCCGGCTCAACGGACATGATCAGCAGCGTGTCGTAGTCGCGGAGCACCTCGACCCACGGGTCCAGCGGCGTGCCCGGCTTGAGCGAGAGCCCGGCCTTGGCCCCGGCCGCGCGCAGGTCGCGGGCGACGGCGCGCGGGTCGCCGACGATGGCCTCCGCGTGCACGGTGACGTTGTGCGCGCCCGCCTCGGCGTACCCGATGGCCCAGCGGTCCGGGTCCTCGATCATCAGGTGGCAGTCGAGCGGGATGTCGGTGGCCTTGAGCAGGGACTTCACGATCGGCAGGCCCAGGGTCAGGTTCGGCACGAAGTGGGCGTCCATCACGTCCACGTGCAGCCAGTCCGCGCCCTTCACCGCCGCGGCCTCCTCGGCGAGGCGGGCGAAGTCGGCGGACAGGATGCTGGGCGCGATCATCGGTGCGGTGGCCACGGAGCCGGAGCATAGGCACGCGGGCGCGCCGGTGCCGAATCCGCGCGGGTCCCGGTGAGCGAGATCTCGGAAAGCGCTGGCCGGGAGCGCTAGGTTCGGGGTGTGGACAACGCGCGCGTGCTCTCCGTCAACGTCGGCCGACCCCGCCCCACCGAGGCCAAGGGCGGCACGACGGGCATCGACAAGCGGCCGGTCGACGGCCCGGTGGAGGTGACCGTCCCCGCCCACGCGAAGTCGGGCCTGTCCGGCGACGCCATCTGCGACACCGACCACCACGGCGGTCCCGAGCAGGCGGTCTACGCCTACGCCCGCGAGGACCTGGACAAGTGGGAGGCGGAGCTGGGCCGCGAGCTGCCCGGCGGGGTGTTCGGCGAGAACCTGACGACCCTCGGCGTCGAGGTGACCGGCGCGGTCATCGGCGAGCGCTGGCGGGTCGGGACGACGCTGCTGGAGGTGTCGTCGCCGCGCATCCCGTGCCGCACGTTCGCGCTGTGGCTGGCGCAGGAGCGGTGGCAGCGCACCTTCACCGAGCGCGCCCTGCCCGGCGCGTACCTGCGGGTCGTCGAACCCGGCGCGATCACCGCGGGCGACGCGGTCGAGGTCGTGCACCGCCCCGATCACGGGCTGACCGTCGGCGAGGTGTTCCGGGCCGTCACCCTGGAGCCGGAGCTGCTGCCCCGCCTGGTCGACGTCGCCGAGCTGCCCGCGCACATCCGGGAGCAGGCCCGGAAGCGGGTGGACGCGTGAGGAAGGTCAAGCGCACCGGGCCCAGGGTCGGCGCGTACGTCGTGTGCAGGCGGGACGGCCAGCTCCTGCTGACCCGCATGGTCTACGTGGGACTGCGCTGGATGCTGCCCGGCGGCGGCATCGAGCACGGCGAGGACCCGGTGGACGCCGCGGTCCGCGAGGTCCGCGAGGAGACCGGCTACGACGTGGAGATCGACGACCTGCTGGGCGTCCACAACTACGTCGCCGAGCAGGACGGCGTGAGCCACCACGCGCTGCGCATCGTCTACACCGGACGGATCGTGGGCGGGGAGCTGACCAACGAGGTCGGCGGCAGCTCGGACCTCGCCTCCTGGTGGCCGCTCGAGGAGGTCCCGAAGCTCGACCGCGCGACCCTGGTCGACATCGCGCTGAAGATGGCCGACGCGCCGACCCGGACCGGCCGCATCGCGTGAGCGCCCTGGCCGACGCCGTCCGCGCCGGGCTGGCCGCCGCGGGCGACCCCGTCCGGGCGGAGGAGATGCGCCGCTACATGAAGTCGGCCATGCCGATGCGCGGCGTCCCGAAGCCCGCCCGGGCGGCGTTGGTCAAGGAGCTGTTCGCCGAGCACGTCTTCACCGACCGCGACGCGTGGCTCGCCGCGGTGTGCGAGCTGTGGCGCGGGGCGACCCACCGCGAGGAGCGCTACGTCGCGCTGGACCTGGCTGGCCACCGCCGCTACGCCCGCTGGCAGGCCCCGGACCTGCTGCCGGTGTACGAGGAGTTCGTCGTGACCGGCGCCTGGTGGGACCTCGTCGACGAGATCGCCACCCACCGCGTCAGCGACCTGCTGCGCGCCCGCCGCGCCGAGCTGACCCCGGTGGTGCGGGCGTGGGCGACCGACCCGGACCGCTGGAAGCGCCGGACCGCCGTGCTGTGCCAGCTCAACCACAAGTCCGACACGGACCTGGACCTGCTGACCCACGCGATCGACGCCAACGCCGCCGACCCGGACTTCTTCCTGCGCAAGGCGATCGGCTGGGCGCTGCGCCAGCGCGCGAAGACCGACCCGGGGTGGGTGCGGGAGTTCGTCGGCACCCGCCCCGGGCTGTCACCGCTGTCGCGCCGGGAAGCGCTCAAGCACCTCTGAGTTCGGCGCCGAACCGCTCCGCCGCGACCGCCACGGCCGCGTCGCGGGCGCGGTGGCCTCCTCGACGGTCAGCGTGCGCTCCGGCGCGCGGAAGCGCAGGGCGTACGCCAGCGACCGCTTGCCCTCGCCGACCTGCTCGCCGGTGTAGACGTCGAACAGCGCCACGTCCTCCAGCAGGTCGCCGCCACCGGCGCGCAGCGCGTCCCCGACCTCGGCGACCGGCACGTCCGCGGCCACGACCAGCGCCACGTCGAGCAGCACCGGCGGGTACGGCGACACCTGGGGCGCGGGCCGCCGCTCGAGCAGCGGCAGCGCGTCCAGGTCCAGCTCCATCGCGCAGGTGCGCGCGGGCAGGCCCAGCGCCTCGACGACCTTCGGGTGCAGCTCGCCCGCGTGCCCGACCGGGAACCCGCCGACGCGCAGCTCGGCGCAGCGGCCGGGGTGCCAGGGCAGCAGGTCGGACGCGTGGACGGTCAGCTCGACGCCCGCGGCCTCGGCGACGGTCCGCGCGGCCTGCACCGCGTCGGCCCAGCCCGCGGCCTCACCGGCGCCCCACCAGCCCGCGCGGACGCGGTTGCCCGCCAGCACGGCGGCCACGTGCACCGGCTGGTGCGGCAGCGCCGCGCCGAGCTGGGCCAGCTCCTCCGCCGACGGGCGGGTGGCCGCGCCGACCTCGGGCATCGGGACCGGCTGGTGCCTGGGCAGCACGACCTGTCCGATGTGGAACAGCGACACGTCGCGCGCGCCGCGGAGACGTTGCGCACCAGCGTGTCCAGCAGGCCGGGCAGCAGCGTGGTGGCCAGCGCGTGCCGGTCGGCCTCCAGCGGGTTCAGCGCGGACAGCGTGCGGCGGCGCGAGTCGTCGGCGGCCAGGCCGAACGCGTCGAACACCGCGGGGTCGATGAACGGGAACGGCAGCACCTCGACGTACCCGTGCTCGGCCAGCGCCTTGCCCACGGCGCGCTTGCGGCGCTGCGCGGGCGTGAGGCCGCGGCCCGGCCGCGCGGCGGGCAGCTCGGTCGGGATGGTGTCGTAGCCCTGCAGCCGCAGGACCTCCTCGACGAGGTCGGCGGGCTGGTGCAGGTCCGCGCGCCAGGACGGCGGGTACGCCGTCACCGTGGGCGTGCCGTCCTCGTCGGCGCCGACGTCGACCGTGCAGCCGACCTGCTGGAGCCGGGTGACGGTGACGCCGCGGGCGTAGCGGATGCCCGCGACCCGGTCGGGCAGGTCCATCGCCATGACCACGGGCGCGGGCATGGTCGGGTTGCCGACGTCGGTGCGGCCGGGCTGCACGCGGCCCTCGGCGTACTGGCGCAGCAGCTTCGCCGCGCGCTCCAGCGCCGACGGCGGCAGCGCCGGGTCGACGACGCGCTCGAAGCGCTTCGACGCCTCGCTGGGCAGCTTGTGCCTGCGCACGGCCCGCGCGATCGACGCCGGGTCCCAGATCGCGGCCTCGAGCAGGATGTCGGTGCTCTCCGGGGAGATCTCGGTCGACGCGCCGCCCATGACGCCCGCGAGGCCGATGGGGCCGCTCTCGTCGCAGACGACGATGTCGTCCGGGTCGAGGGTGCGGGTGACGTCGTCGAGGGTGACCAGCTTCTCCCCGGCGCCGCGCGCCGGATGGTGAGCCCGCCGGACACGCGCGCGGTGTCGTAGGCGTGCATCGGCTGGCCGGTCTCGAGCATGACGTAGTTCGTCACGTCGACCGCCAGCGAGATGGAGCGGATGCCCGCGAGCGCGAGCCTGCCGCGGATGAACCACGGCGTCGGCGCGGTCGGGTCGATGCCGCTGATCCGGCGCAGCGCGAACCGCGAGCAGCCGTCCGGGTCCTCGATGACCACCGGGACCGACGGGCCGTCGGCGGGCGGCACCTCGACCGCGGCCGGGTCGATGACCCGCAGGTCCAGCGCGCACGCCAGCTCGCGGGCCAGGCCGCGCACGGAGAAGCAGTGGCCCATGTCCGGGGTCGGCGCGACCTCGATGACGGTGTCGGTCAGGCCGAGCAGCTCGACCGCGTCGTCGCCCGGGGCGGCCTCGCCGGTGGGCAGCACGAGGATGCCGCTGTGGTCGTCGCCCAGGCCCAGCTCGCTGAGCGAGCAGATCATGCCGTTGCTGACCCGCCCGTACGTCTTGCGCGAGGTGATCGCGAACCCGCCCGGCAGCACCGCGCCGGGCAGCGCCACCACGACCAGGTCGCCCTCGACGAAGTTCGACGCGCCGCAGATCACCTGCGTGGTGGCGGGCGCGTGCGGGTCCTCCGGGTCGGGGTGGTCGTCGAGCGGGTCGGTGATCAGCGGGTCGCCGATCTCGACCGTGCAGTAGCGGATCGGCTTCTTGAACTCCGTGAGCTCCTCGATCTCGGCCACCCGGCCGACCACGAGCGGGCCGGTGACCGGGCCGAGCGGGCTCAGCTCCTCGACCTCGATGCCGATGCGGGTGAACGCGTCGGCGACCTGCTCGGGGGTGAGGTCCTTGGTGTCGTCGTCGAGTTCGAGCTGCTGGACCAGCCAGCTCACCGGGAGCCTCACTGCGCCTCCACGCCGAAGGGAAGGGTGAACCGGACGTCGCCTTCGACCATGTCGCGCATGTCCGGGATGCCGTTGCGGAACTGGAGGGTCCGCTCGATGCCCATGCCGAAGGCGAAGCCGGAGTGCGTCTCCGGGTCGACGCCGCAGGCGCGCAGGACGTTGGGGTGGACCATGCCGCAGCCGCCCCACTCGACCCAGCCCGCGCCGCCCTTCTTCTCCGGGAACCACACGTCCAGCTCGGCCGACGGCTCGGTGAACGGGAAGTACGACGGGCGCAGCCGCACGCGGGACTCCGCGCCGAACATCGCCTTGGCGAACGCGTCGAGCGTGCCCTTGAGGTGGGCCATCGTCAGGCCCTTGTCCACCGCGAGGCCCTCGACCTGCGAGAACACCGGCGTGTGCGTGGCGTCGAGCTCGTCGGTGCGGTACGTGCGGCCGGGGCAGACGACGTAGACGGGCAGCTCGCGGTCGAGCAGCGACCGGATCTGCACCGGGGAGGTGTGCGTGCGCAGCACCAGCCCGCTGTCCTCGGGGGCGATGTAGAACGTGTCCTGCATCGTCCGGGCGGGGTGGTCCTTCTTGAAGTTGAGGGCGTCGAAGTTGAACCACTCGCCCTCCAACTCCGGGCCCTCGGCGACCTCGTAGCCCATGCCGACGAACACGTCGGCGATGCGCTCGGCCAGCGTGGTGATCGGGTGGCGGGCGCCGCGCGGGACGCGGTCCCACGGGAGGGTGACGTCGACGCCCTCGTCGCGCAGCACGCGCTCGTCGCGCTCGGCCTGCAGCGCGGCGCGGCGCTCGTCGAAGGCGGCCTTGATGGCCGTCTGGGCCTCGTTGACCCGCTTGCCCGCCTCGGAGCGCGCCTGCGGCGGCAGCGCGCCGATCTCGCGGCGGGCCAGCAGCAGCGGCGAGCGGTCGCCCAGGTGCGCGGGCTTGACCGCGGCGAGCGCGTCGAGGTCGGCGGCGGCGGAGAACTCCGCGCGCGCCTTGTCGATCGCGGCCTGGAGCGTCGACGGCGACAGGGCCGCGACCTCCTTGGGGTCGTACGGGTCGTTGGCTCCGGACATGGTTGGCAGACAGCTCCCGGTAGTCCACTTGGCGGCCAGGCGACACCCGAGCGCCGGGTGAGCAGCCCGATCCTAGGTGATCGCCGCTGTCCCCCCGCATCGAGTTACCGCATCGAGTGGGCTCTGGCCGTTTCGTACAGGCACAGCGCGGCGGCGGTGGCCAGGTTGAGGCTCTCGGCGGCGCCGTAGAGCGGGATGCGCAGCGCGTCGTCGCAGGCGTCGAGGGTCGCCCGGTCGAGGCCGTGCGCCTCGTTGCCGAACACCCACGCGGTCGGGCCGGTGAGGTCGTGCCCGGAAGATCCAGCGCTGTGGATGTCGGCGTCGGCGTAGCCGTGCGCGGCGACCAGGCGCAGCCCGGCGGCCCGGCAGGCGGCCAGCGCGGCGGTGACGTCGCGGGTGCGCGCGATGGGCAGGTGGAAGACGCTGCCGGTGGAGGCGCGCACGCACTTGCCGTTGTGCGGGTCGACGGTGTCGCCCGCGAACACCACGGCGTCCGCGCCCGCGGCGTCGGCGACCCGGGTGACGGTGCCCGCGTTGCCGGGGTCGGCGATCCCGACCAGCACCGCGACCAGCGCGGGCGTGCCCGCGAGCGCGGTCTCCAGCGGCTTGTCCAGCAGGTCGCACACCGCGATGACGCCCTGCGGGGTTACGGTCTCGGACAGCCCGGCGGCGGCTTTGTCGGTGACCTCGGACACCCGAGCGCCCGCGTCGTGCGCGGCGACGACCAGGTCGGGGTGCCGGACCAGCGCGTCGGCGGTGGCGAACACCTCGTGCACGCGGCCGAAGGCCAGCGCCTCGCGGACCGCCTGCGCGCCCTCGGCGAGGAAGCGGCCCGCCTTCTCCCGACCCGCGCGGCGGGTCAGGGCCCGAGCAGCAGCGACCCGGGGCGTGCGTTCGGTGCACACCCCGGGTCGTGGTGCGGTGCTCAGGAAGCGGCCTTGCCCTGGGCGTCGGCGTGCGCCTTCGCCACCTCGACCAGCGCGGCGAACGCGGTCGGGTCGCTCACGGCCAGCTCGGCGAGGATCTTGCGGTCGACCTCGACGCCCGCCACGTTCAGACCCTGGATGAAGCGGTTGTAGCTCATCCCGTTCTGGCGCGCGGCGGCGTTGATCCGCTGGATCCACAGCTTGCGGAACTCGCCCTTGCGCGCGCGGCGGTCGCGGTAGGCGTAGTTGAGCGAGTGGAGCACCTGCTCCTTGGCCTTGCGGTACAGCCGCGAGCGCTGGCCGCGGTAGCCGCTGGCCAGCTCCAGGGTGGTGCGGCGCTTCTTCTGGGCGTTGACCGCCCGCTTCACGCGTGCCACGGTGGTTGTCCTGTCGATCTAGTGGGCGGCGGGGTGGCGGCCGCCCGGGTGGGCAAGTGCGAGGGGGTCAGCGGCCGAGCAGCCGGTTGACGCGGGAGACGTCCGGCTTGGCGACGTCGGCGACGCGCGAGAGGTCGCGGGTCTCCTTGCTCGACTTCTTCTCGAGCCGGTGCCGCAGGCCGGTCTGCTGCCTGCGCAGCTTGCCCGATCCGGTGATCCGGACCCGCTTGGCGGTCCCCTTGTGGGTCTTCATCTTGGGCATGTTCGATCCTCGGTTCGCGCCGCCCGCGCCCTGGTGGGGGTGCGGGCGGCCATTAAGGGGGCATCGCCGGGGCAGCCCGGCGTCACTCCGGTGCGGAGCCGTCGGTCACCGGGGTGTCCTCGGCGACCTGGGTGGTCTCGGTGGTCTCGGTCGCGTCGACCTCGTCGACCTCGTCGGTCTCGGCGTCGCGGCGGCCCGCCGGGCCCTTGGGCTTCGGCTTCACGTTCTTGTGCGGGGCCAGCACCATGATCATGTTGCGGCCGTCCTGCTTCGCCGACGACTCGACGAAGCCCAGTTCCCGCACGTCCTCGGCGAGCCGCTGGAGCAGCCGGAAGCCCAGCTCGGGCCGGGACTGCTCGCGCCCGCGGAACATGATGGTGACCTTGACCTTGTTCCCGCCCTCGAGGAAGCGCACGACGTTGCGCTTCTTGGTCTCGTAGTCGTGGGAATCGATCTTCGGCCGGAGCTTCTGCTCCTTGATGACCGTGAGCACCTGGTTCCGCCGGGACTCGCGGGCCTTCTGCGCGCTCTCGTACTTGAACTTGCCGAAGTCCATGAGCTTGCAGACCGGCGGGCGAGCCTGGGGTGCGACCTCGACGAGATCAAGGTCCGCTTCCTGCGCCAGGCGGAGCGCGTCTTCGATGCGCACGATCCCGACCTGTTCGCCGTTGGGTCCGACGAGTCGGACCTCCGGCACGCGGATGCGGTCGTTGATGCGTGTCTCCGTGCTGATGGGGCCTCCTCGGTACGGCTAAGTGCGCGCGACCGGCGCGGTGAGGTCCCCAAAACGTCGAGCCCCGTCGCCGAGATGGCGCGGGGCCCGCTTCCGACCGATGCCGCCCACGCTCGCGCGAGGGCTGACCGGACCCGGCCACCGGGGGTGACTCGGGTGGGAGCGGGGCTCCACTTTGCCGCCCCCGACGAACGGGGGCTGGTCGCACGTGGAATGGTAGCAGACCGTGAACGACACCCCTGACGCCCACCGGTCCGCCGACGAGGACAACGCCCGCGACCTCGCCGAGATTCCCTCGGTCGAGGTGATCAGCCGGGCCGCGGTGATGCTGATGTCGGCGGCGGCCGAGCGGCTGGGCCTGTCCGCGGCGGACCCGTCGGCCAGCCCGCACCGCGACCTCGACGAGGCGCGCAGGCTGATCACCGCGCTCGCCGGTCTGGTGACCGCGTCGGTGGAGTACCTGGGCCCGCACGCCGCGCCGATCCGCGACGGGCTGCAGTCGCTGCAGAAGGCGTTCCGCGAGGAGTCGGCGTTCCCGGACGAGCCGGGTCAGGGCCCGGGCGAGAAGTTCACCGGCCCGGTGTACTGAGCTTGTAGAGCACCTCGGGCCGCCCGACCGCGCCGTAGCGGGGCTGGCGGGCGGCCAGGCCGTGGTCGGCGAGGTACTCCAGGTACCGGCGCGCGGTCACCCGGGACACCCCGACCGCCTCGGCCGCGGCGCCCGCCGAGAGCCCGTCCGCGGCGGCCCGCACGGCGGCGACGACCGCTTCCAGCGTCTCCCCGCTCATCCCCTTGGGCAGCGCGGTGAGGTCGGTGCTGCGCAGCGCCCCGAACGCCTCGTCCACTTCGGACTGGTCGACGGCGGCGCCCGCGCGCAGGCGGCTGCGGAACCGGGCGTACCCGTCGAGCTTGTCGCGCAGCCCGGCGAAGGTGAACGGCTTCAGCAGGTACTGGACCACCCCGACCGACACCGCCGAGCGCACCACCGCGAGGTCGCGCGCGGAGGTGACGGCGATGACGTCGGCCGTCCCGCCCGCGGCGCGCAAGGCGCGGACGACGTCGAGGCCGTGGGTGTCGGGCAGGTAGAAGTCGAGCAGCACGAGGTCGACGGGCGTGGCCTCGAGGAACCGCAGCGCGTCCCGCCCGGAGTGCACCACCCCGGCGACCCGGAACCCGGGCACCCGCTCGACGTAGGTCCGGTGCGCGTCGGCGGCGACCTGGTTGTCCTCCACGACCAGCACGGTGATCACGCGCGCACCCCCAGCGGCAGCCGCACGGTGAACACCGCGCCGACGTCGGTGGACACCTCGACCCGGCCGCGGCACCGGCGCACCGCCTGGCCGACCAGGGCGAGCCCGATCCCGCGCCCGTCGTCCTTGGTCGACCAGCCGCGGGCGAACGCGGTGTCGGCCGCCGCGGGCAGCCCCGGCCGGTGTCGGAGACGCGGAGCACGAGGTCGCCGCCGTCGAGGTGCGCGTGCACCCGGACGCTCGGCCTGCGCAGGTCCGCGGCCTCCACGGCGGCATCGACGGCGTTGTCGATGAGGTTCCCGAGGATGGTGACGAGGTCGCGGGCCGTGATCGGGCTCCCGTCGGGGATGTGGATGGCGGAGTCGGCCTCGACGACCAGCTCGACGCCGCGCTCCCCGCCTCGGCGGCCTTGCCGAGGATCAGCGCGGCGAGGATCGGCTCGGACACCGCGGCGACGACCTGGTCGGTGAGGCGCTGCGCCAGCTCCAGCTCCCCGGTGGCGAACTCGACGGCTTCCTTGGTGCGGCCGAGTTCGACGAGCGAGACGACGGTGTGCAGCCGGTTGGCGGCCTCGTGCGCCTGGGCCCGGAGGGACTCGGTGAAGCCGCGGACGGTGTCGAGTTCGCCGGTGAGGGCTTGGAGGTCGGTCCGGTCGCGCAGGGTGACGACGGTGCCGAGCGGTCTGCCGTCGACGCGGACGGTGGAGGAGTTGACGACGAGGACGCGGGTCTCGGTGAGGTGCAGTTCGTCGTGCATCTCGGTCCCGTCGACCAGGCGTTGGACGAGGGCGGGCGGGAGGCCCAGTTCGTCGATCCCGCGCCCTTCGGCGTCGTCGGGGAGGTCGAGGAGGGCGCGGACGCCGTCGTTGCAGAGGGTTACCTTGTTGTCCCGGTCGACCAGCACGAGCCCTTCGCGGACGGCGTGCAGGATCGACTCGTGGTAGCCGATCACCCGGCGGAGTTCGGCGGGCGCGAGCCCCCGGTCTGCCTGCGCAGCCGCCTGCTCACGAGGTAGCTGCCCGCGGCCCGACCAGCAGCGCCCCGATGGCGACCAGCAGCAGCCCGAGCACCCGGTCCCCCACCTGCGCGCTGATCGCCTCCAACGTGATCCCCGCGGCGACGAGCCCGACGACGCGCTGCCCGTCGAGCACCGGCACGACCGCGCGCACGGACGGCCCGAGCGTGCCGGTGTAGGTCTCGGTGAACGCCCGCCCCGCCAGCGCCTCGGCCGTGTTGCCCAGGAACGGCCGCCCGATGTTCTCCGGGTTCGGGTGCGTGTACCGCGTCCCGTCCGGCGCCATGATGGTGATGAAGTCGATCCCCGTGTCCGCCAGCACCTTCTCGGTGTACGGCTGCAACACCCGGCTGGGATCGTCCCCGCCGACCGCCTCCACCACCATCGGCGCGTCCGCGATCGCCCGCGCCAGCGCGGTCACCGTCGCCGCACTCGACTCCTCGGCCCGGTCGGCGACGTCGGCCCACGCCAGCGCCGCTCCCCGGCCACGATCAAGGCGACGATCACGCCCTGCAGCAGCAGGAGCTGCCGGGCGAGACTCCACGGCCTGCGCTGGTTCATGCGGCCCAGTGTGACCCGTTCGGCCCGTTCCCCTAGCCCGAGGAGGGGCAGACAATCGCGGGGCGGGGGTCGCCGAGGAGCAGGGCCCGATGGACGACAGCCAGGTCGAACCCGGCACCGGCAGGTCGTTGTGGGTGCCGTGGGAGGCGGCGCGCAGGCTGTTCGGCGGTCCGCCGCCCGCGGGCTCCCGGGCGCTCGGCGCGCTGGCCACGGCGCGATCGGTCCTCGGCCTGCTCACCCTGCTGGTGCTCGGCCGCGGCGACCGCGGGGTGTACGAGACGCTCGACGAGGAGGGCTGGGTCAAGGCGACCATCACCATCCTCATCGGCCTGGTCGTGGTGCCCGTCGCCGTCGTGGTCCTGCGCGTCGGCACCCGCCCGGGGTTCCGCTCCGAGCTGCGCTCGCGCCCGGTGGTCACCAAGGTCGTCCTGCTCCTGCTGACCTCCGCCGCGACGATGGCGCCGATCATCCTGTCCGCGCGCAACGGCTGGCTCGAGTCCTGGCTCGACGACCTGCGCGCGGCGCCCGGCCCGTTCGCCGTGCTGGTCCTGCCCGTGGTCGTCACCGCGCTCTCCTCCGTCGTGTGGGTCGCCCTCTTCGTGGGGAACGCGGCGTGGTGGGCGGTGCGGACCACGTGCTTCGTCGGCGACTACCACCCGCTGCTCGGCCCGGCCGTCACGGCGGTCGTGGTCGGCGTCGCCACCGCGGTCTCCCTGGTCCAGGCCGAGACCCACGGCCTGTCCGGCACGACCTGGCTGGTGCTCACCCTGGGCGGGCCGGTCACCACGTTCGTCCTGGTCGCCGTCGAGTACGCGCTGCTCCGTGCCCGGGGCATCGGCTGGCGGACCGGTCCGAACCCGCACGCCGGGCCCCGCTGACGGGTCCGGGGTGTTTCGGCGCCGTGAACGCAATGAACGCAATCGTGACCGGGGACACAGCGGGCGTCAGGGTTTGGCCAACCCGAGGACCCCTGGAGGCACCCGTGTCAGCGCAACGCCGCGACAAAACGCATTGGCTCTACATCGCCGTCATCACCGCTGTGGTGGCGGGGATCGCCGTCGGACTCATCGCGCCGGAGGTGGGGAAGGACCTCAAGCCGCTGGGGACCGGCTTCGTCGCGCTGATCAAGATGATGATCAGCCCGATCATCTTCTGCACGATCGTGCTCGGCATCGGGTCGGTGACCAAGGCGGCCAGCGTGGGGCGGGTCGGCGGGTTGGCGCTGGGCTACTTCCTCGTGATGTCGACGGTCGCGCTCGTCATCGGGCTGCTGGTCGGGAACGTGCTGCACCCCGGTGACGGGCTGCGGTTGACCGAGGAGGTCGCGGCGAAGGGGTCTCGCAGGTCAAGGAGGCCGAGACCACGACCGAGTTCATCCTGGGGATCATCCCGTCGACGCTGGTCTCGTCGCTGACCGAGGGCGAGGTGCTGCAGACGCTGCTGGTGGCGCTGCTGGTCGGGTTCGCGCTGCAGCGGATGGGGCGGGCGGGTGAGCCGGTGCTGCGGGGTATCGGGCACGTGCAGAAGCTGGTGTTCCGGATCCTCGCGATGATCATGTGGGTGGCGCCGATCGGGGCGTTCGGGGCGATCGCGGCGGTGGTCGGGGAGACCGGGATGGACGCGATCAAGAGCCTCGCGGTGATCATGCTCGGGTTCTACGCGACGTGCCTGCTGTTCGTCGTGGTCGTGCTCGGGGCGCTGCTGTGGCTGGTGGCGCGGGTCAACCTGTTCTCGCTGCTGCGCTACCTCGGCCGCGAGTTCCTGCTGATCGTGTCGACGTCGTCGTCGGAGGTGGCGCTGCCCCGGCTGATCGCGAAGATGGAGCACCTCGGGGTCAGCAGGCCGGTCGTCGGCATCACCGTGCCCACCGGGTACTCCTTCAACCTCGACGGCACCGCGATCTACCTGACGATGGCGACGCTGTTCGTGGCCAACGCGACCGGGGCGCCGCTGTCGGCGGGCGAGCAGATCTCCCTGCTGGTGTTCATGATCATCGCGTCGAAGGGCGCCGCGGGCGTGACCGGCGCGGGGCTGGCGACGCTGGCGGGCGGGCTCCAGTCGCACCGGCCGGACCTGGTCGACGGCGTCGGGCTCATCGTCGGCATCGACCGGTTCATGTCCGAGGCGCGGGCGCTGACGAACTTCGCGGGCAACGCCGTGGCGACCGTCCTCGTGGGCACGTGGACCAAGGAGTTCGACCGGTCCCGGGCGCGCACCGTGCTCGCGGGCGACGACCCGTTCGACGAGACCACGATGACCGACGACGACCACGGCGCCGCACCTGAACCGAGGAAGGAGCTGGCGACCGCGGGCAAGCCGTAGCCTCCGCGACCGCCGCTCGTTGGACCTACCGAACCGCCCGCTGCCCGATGCCCCCGGGCTCGACGGGCGGTTCGGTCGTTCACAGCCCGACGCGCTCCAGCGGGACGAACTTGAAGTTGGTGTTCTCCCGGTCCTCGGACGGGGTGTTCTCCCCGTCGTGCACGACCAGCAGGCCGCGCGGGAAGCGCGGGCCGAGCGCCGCGGCGCTGATGGCCGCGCCGTCGCAGTGCTGCACGCCGTCGACCACGCCGTCGCCCACGGTGAACGTCTTGCGGTGGGCGAAGGTGCGCAGGTCGAACACGGCGAAGGTGCTGTCGCCCTGGCTGGAGGCCACCAGCGCGCGGTTCGGCCCGATCGCGAGGCCCTCGGCGTCGGCGGACAGGTACCGACCCGCCTCCGGCACCGGCGACCCGGTGGGCACGCACTCCTCGGTCACCTCGTCGAACACCGCGGGCTGCCCGTACTCGCGGACCTTCTGCACCAGCTCCGGCGCGCCGAAACCGCGCGGGCCCACCGGGACGCGCCAGATGCCGACGTCCTCCTGGGCCGCGTACAGCACGGTCCCGTCGACGACCATGCCCTCGACCTGCGGCCGGTCACCCGGGTCCGCGCACGGCGTCCACGCCCCGGCCGACGTCGCGAAGGTGGCGGGCAGGTCCTCGGTGTCGACGGCCCGGTAGGTGATCTTGCCCGCGCCGTCGGCGGCCAGCCGGAACAGGCCGATGCGGGTCTCGCTGCGCCTGCTGGCCACCACCCACGGCGCGCCGCCGAACGGGTCGGGCAGCACGGCCAGCCCGTACGCGGTGCGCTGCTCGTCGACCTCGGCCTCCGACGCGCTGAACGCGCGCGGCGCGGCCGGGCTGGTCAGGTCGGTCAGCGGGGTCGCGGCCCGCGCGCCGCGCGGGTCGATGCCGTAAACGCGGATGCGGTCGCGGCCGCGGTCGGACACCACAGCGAGGTCGAGCTTGCGCCCACCGATCCACGCGCCGGTGACGACGTCGACGTTGTTGAACCGGCCCGCCTCGGCGTCCGGGGTGGGGGCGGGCGGCGTCGCGACGCGCTGCACCTCGCGGCCGTCGAGCCCGGTGACCGTGAGCCCGCCGTTCTTCAGCGTGCCCAGGACCAGGCTGTGCTCGGGCCGGGTCGGGTGGACCCAGATCGCCGGGTCGTCGGCGTCGGCGTCACCGCCCGCCTCGTCGTCGTAGTTGGACGCGGTCTCCAGGACCGCGGTCACCGCGGTCTGGGCGTGGGCGGGCACCGCGAGCAGCGCCGCGGCGAACAGGGCGAGCAGTGTCACGCGCATGGGGCCCGACCCTGCCGGGCGCGGGTGTCGCCCACCCGGCCCCGGGGTGAACAGCGTCACCAGATCGGGTGGACGGCCCTGCGGTGCGCGGGGAGCAGGCGGTGGCGCAGCCGGGCGACCGGGGTGCGGTCGTTGCCGTACCCGTAGCTCAGCGGCTGGAGGCGGGCGCTGACCGCGCGCACCACGCGGAACGGGCCGGTCGCCACGTCCGCGCTGGTCACGTCGACCACGGCGACCCGGATGCCCGCGGCGCCGAGCACGCCCGCCAGGTCGTCGGTCGACGCGGGCGCGCCGGTGCCGGGCAGGTCGCCGAGGCGGGTGGTGCCGCCGCAGCGCAGGCGGTCGAACGCGACGACGCGGTCGGGCCGGAAGTAGAACGCGGCGTGGTCGAGCATCCCGCGCACCTCCTCCGGCCGGGACGGCACGGCGACGGCCTTCTCCCGCAGGAGCGTCGTCAGGTGCGGGGCGCTCTGGGCCAGTTCGAGCAGCGCGCCGCGGACCGCCTCGCGCGGGTCGCGGGCGGCGCCGGTGCCGATGGCGACGCCGGGCAGGCGCTTGCCGTCGCCGAGCGCCAGCGCGACCGCGGTCGCCCCGTAGGTGCTGGTGGGCAGCAGGTGCACCTCGACGGTGTGGCCCTCGTCGGTGAGCGCGTCGACGGCGTCGGCCAGGTCGGCGTCGAGGGTCTCGTCCAGCTCGATGAACCGGCCGCGCGCGCCGGTCAGCCACGCGGCCAGCACGGCGTCGCGCTCGACCAGCTCCAGCACGGCGGCGACGGTGGCGCCCTCCGCGTCGGGACCGGCGGCGAGGCCGTTGGAGGTGCCCTGGCAGATCAGGTGCTCGGGCAGCAGCGCGAGCTGGAGGTACGCCAGGACGGCGGGCACCCAGACGGGTCGGCCGTCGTCCAGCCAGGTGCCGCGGACCCAGGGGTGGTCGACGCGGCGGTCGAACGGGACGCACCCGAAGCCCGGCCTGCCGTACTGCTCGGGCTCGTAGAGCGGCAGCTCGCGCGGGTCGAGGACGTCGCCGTCGAGGTCGGCGGGCCGGGCCCAGCGCAGCCTGCCGCGGTCGGGCAGGCTAGCGGCGTAGCGCTCGACGGCCTCCCCCACGGCTGAGCGGATCGCCGACGCCTCGTCGACGCCCTTGCCCCAGCCGACCGGCAGCGGGTGCGCCTGCCCCCGGTCGAGCCGGTGCGGCGGCGCGGCGGTGGCGACGTACGGGCCGCCCGGCAGCGGCTGCCGCACGGAGATCCACGGGATGACCCCGGTCAGCGGGTCGACCCAGCCCGCGAGCGCCTCGACCAGCTCGGCCGGGTCGTCGGTGTCGGGCAGCGCGACGGTGCCGATGCCGTCGGCGCCGCCGCAGACCGCGCAGTCGGGCAGCGGGATGACCCGGTGCCAGGTGATCGCGCCGTCGCGGACCTCGGCGACGTGGTCGCGGAGCTGGGTGGGGTCGCGCAGCAGCGCGACCACCGGGTGGTCGGCGAGCAGGTGGCCGGGGACGCGGGTGGTGGGCTCGTCGACGCCCGCGATCAGCGCGCCGTCGACCCGCGTGGTGAGCGCGTCGACCAGGGAGCCGTCGACGCGGGTGGTGGCCTCGCCGTCGGGCTCGGCGAGCAGGCCGGTCATGACGCCGCCGACCCAGCCGGTGTCCTCGTCGATCAGGTCCGGGCTGACCCGGGTGGTCTCGTCCGGGTCGGTGTCCTGCGGGGACGCGGCCGCGGCGGCGATCCGGCGCTGGCGGGCGCACTCGGCGCAGCAGGGGCGGCCGGGCTCGGACAGCGGCCCGACGTACGCGGCGTCCGCGTCGACCTCGACTACGACCGCCGGCAGCCGGTGCTGGCGGGCCCACCGCCCGAAGCCGGTGGTGTCGACGTGCCTGCCCGTGACGACGGACACGGCGAGGCGGGCGCCGGGGCGCGGCGCCTGGTCGAAGACGGCGGCGGGACCGAGGGCGTCGCGCAGGCGCGCGGACAGCCCGGTCGCCGTGTCACCGGGCACGTAAGCCCCGTTCGACCACCCGGAACCGCGCAGGCGCGGTGATGCCCTTCACCAGCTCCCACGCCCGGGGCCGGGTGTCGCCGACGAGCAGCGACAGCGGGGCCGCAGTGGTGCGCTTCGCCTCGATGGCCCTCGCCTCCAGGTCTGCCGGGGTCATGCCGCCTCCTCGTGTGCTTCGTACACAGAGGAGCGCCAATGACCACGTCGGATACATCCAGCGGCGTCATGGTCGCCCGGCGAGCCCGGACAGGCAACTACAGGACCTTGGCGAGGAACCTCCCGGTGTGGCTCTCGGCCACCGCGACGACGTCCTCCGGGGTGCCCTCGGCCACGACCGTGCCGCCGCCGGAGCCGCCCTCGGGGCCGAGGTCGACGATCCAGTCCGAGGTCTTGATCACGTCCAGGTTGTGCTCGATGACGATGACCGTGTTGCCCTTGTCGACCAGGCCGTTGATCACGCCGAGCAGTTTGCGGATGTCCTCGAAGTGCAGGCCGGTGGTCGGCTCGTCGAGGATGTAGACCGTCTTGCCGGTGGACCGCTTCTGCAGCTCGCTGGCCAGCTTGACGCGCTGCGCCTCGCCGCCGGACAGCGTCGGCGCGGGCTGGCCGAGCCGGACGTAGCCGAGGCCGACGTCGACCAGGGTCTTGAGGTAGCGGTGGATGGCCTTGATCGGCTCGAAGAACTCCGCGGCCTCCTCGATGGGCATGTCCAGCACCTCGGCGATGGTCTTGCCCTTGTAGTGCACCTCGAGGGTCTCGCGGTTGTACCGGGCGCCCTTGCAGACCTCGCACGGCACGTACACGTCCGGCAGGAAGTTCATCTCGATCTTGATGGTGCCGTCGCCCGCGCACGCCTCGCAGCGCCCGCCCTTGACGTTGAAGGAGAACCGGCCCGGCTGGTAGCCGCGGACCTTCGCCTCGGTGGTCTGGGCGAACAGCTTGCGGATGTTGTCGAACACGCCGGTGTAGGTGGCCGGGTTGGACCGCGGGGTGCGGCCGATCGGCGACTGGTCGACCTGCACGAGCTTGTCGAGGTGGTTGAGGCCGTTGACCCGGGTGTGCCTGCCCGGCACCTGGCGGGCGCCGTTGAGCTTGTTGGCCAGCACGGTCGCCAGGATGTCGTTGACCAAAGTGGACTTCCCGGAGCCGGACACGCCGGTGACCGACACCAGGCAGCCCAGCGGGAACGACACGTCGACGCCGCGCAGGTTGTGCTCGCGCGCGCCGACCACGGTGAGCTGGCGCTTGCGGTCGATCGGCCTGCGCATCGCGGGCGTCGGGATCTCCTCGCGGCGCGCGAGGTAGGCGCCGGTCATCGACTTCTTGTTCTTCAGCAGGTCCTTGAAGGTGCCGCTGTGCACGACCTGGCCGCCGTGCTCGCCCGCGCCCGGGCCGATGTCGACCACCCAGTCCGACGCGCGGATGGTGTCCTCGTCGTGCTCGACGACGATCAGCGTGTTGCCCAGGTTGCGCAGCCGCGTCAGCGTCTCGATGAGCCGGTGGTTGTCGCGCTGGTGCAGGCCGATCGACGGTTCGTCCAGCACGTACAGCACGCCGACGAGGCCGGAGCCGATCTGCGTGGCCAGCCGGATGCGCTGCGCCTCGCCGCCGGACAGCGTGCCCGCGGCGCGGTCGAGGGACAGGTAGTCGAGGCCGACGTCGAGCAGGAACCGCAGGCGCGCCTGGATCTCCTTGAGCACCGCGCCCGCGATCATCGTCTCGCGCTGCCCGAGCTTGAGGCCGTCGAGGAAGCGCGCGCACTCGCTGATCGACATCGACGACACCTCGGCGATCGAGCGGTCGCCCTGGTCGGCGTGGTGCAGCGTGACGGCGAGGATCTCCGGCTTGAGCCGGGTGCCCTGGCAGGAGGGGCAGGGCACCTCCCGCATGTAGCCCTCGTACTTCTCCCGCATGAACTCGGACTCGGTCTGCTCCTGGCGGCGCTCCAGGAACGGGACCACGCCCTCGTAGTTGGCGTAGTACGAGCGCTCGCGGCCGTAGCGGTTCTTGTAGCGGACGTGGACCTGCTCGCCGACGCCGTGCAGGACGGCCTTCTGCGCCTTGGCGGGCAGCCGCCGCCACGGGGTGTCCATCCGGAACCCGACGGTCTCGGCGAGCGCGCCGAGCAGCCGGGTGAAGTACTCCGCGGTCTGCCCGCCCGCCCACGGGGCGATCGCGCCGTCGGCCAGGGACAGCTCGTCGTCGGGGACGACCAGCTCCGGGTCGACCTCCTGCTTGACGCCGAGGCCGGTGCACTGCGGGCACGCGCCGTACGGGGAGTTGAAGGAGAACGACCGGGGCTCGAGGTCCTCGACGCCGAGCGGGTGGCCGTTCGGGCAGGCCAGGTGCTCGGAGAAGCCGCGGCGGCGCTGCGGGTCGTTCTCGTCGAGGTCGACGAAGTCCAGCTCGACGAGGCCGTCGGCCAGCCGCAGCGCGGTCTCCACCGAGTCGGTGAGCCGCTGCTTGGCGCTCGCCTTCACCGTCAGCCGGTCGATCACGACGGCGATCTCGTGCTTCTCCTGCTTCTTCAGCTTCGGCGGGTCGCTGAGCTGGTGCAGGACGCCGTCGACCAGCGCGCGGGCGTAGCCCTGGGTCTGGAGCTGGGAGAACAGGTCAATGTACTCGCCCTTGCGGCCGCGCACGACCGGCGCGAGCACCTGGAACCGGGTGCCCTCGGCCATGGCGAGGACCTGGTCGACGATCTGCTGCGGGGTCTGCCTGCTGATCGGCTCGCCGCAGGCGGGGCAGTGCGGCTTGCCCGCGCGCGCGAACAGCAGGCGCAGGTAGTCGTAGACCTCGGTGATCGTGCCGACGGTGGAGCGCGGGTTGCGGCTGGTGGACTTCTGGTCGATGGAGACCGCGGGCGAGAGGCCCTCGATGAAGTCGACGTCCGGCTTGTCCATCTGACCGAGGAACTGGCGGGCGTACGCCGACAGCGACTCGACGTAGCGGCGCTGGCCCTCGGCGAAGATCGTGTCGAACGCCAGGCTCGACTTGCCCGACCCGGACAGGCCGGTGAACACGATCAGGCTGTCCCTGGGCAGGTCGAGGTCGACGCCGCGCAGGTTGTGCTCCCGGGCGCCGCGAACGACGAGGCGGTCGGCCACTGAGGTCCCTTCGGTCGAGCAGGTGGGGGCCCGTCGCCGCTGGTCCGAGCGGACACGCGACGGGTCGATCGGCCACGGGGGTGGCCGTCGGGCATGCTAGGCGGGTGCACCGACAATTCTGGCGGGCGAGCCGGGACGATGCACCCGCGGAGCGGTACCCGAGAGTAGCCGAACGCGCCTAACCTGGGTGGCGGGCGCTGCTGCTCCATTCACCCGACACCCCCGGCGAGGACGTTCCATGACGCGATCGACCGCGACCTCCGCACCCGCTGACAGGGCCGCCACCGCCCTCGACGCCGTCCGCGCGGCGACCGAGCCGCTGCTGGCCGCGGTGGCCGGGCTCGACCAGCGCGCGCTCGCGGGCCCGAGCCTGCTGCCGGGCTGGACGCGCGGGCACGTGGTGACCCACCTGGCGCGCAACGCCGACGCGTTGGTGAACCTGCTCACGTGGGCGCGCACGGGCATCGAGCACCCGGCGTACCCGAGCCGCGCCGACCGCGACGCCGACATCCACGCGGGCCACGACCGGATGGCGCGCGTGCAGCGCGAGGACCTCATCGCCGCGGGCGAGCGCTTCCTCCACGAGGCGTCCCGGCTCGACGCCGACGCGTGGGGCGCGACGCTGTTCCACCCGTCGGGCAGGCCGATCACCGCCGCGGAGGTCCCCGAGCTGCGGCTGTTCGAGATGTGCGTGCACGGGGTCGACCTGGACGCGGGCATCGGCTTCGCCGACCTCGAGCCGATCGAGCTGCTGCTGGAGATCGCGGTGCGCGCCCGGGGCGAGGGCCCGGTGACGCTGGTGGCGGACCTGCCGGACGGGCGTCAGGCGTCGTTCGCGCTGGCCGGGACCGCGGCGACCGAGGTGCGGGGTCCCGCGGCGGCGGTGCTGGCCTGGTTGACCGACCGCGGCCCGGCGTCGGCGCTGAGCGGCGAGCCGCCCGCGTTGGAGCCCTGGGGCTGAGGGATCTGGGGCAGGTCGCGCAGCGCCCGCCCGATCGCCTTCGCCACCCGCATGGCCCGCTCCGGCCCGCCGCTGGTGAGCCACGCGTGCGCGGGCCCTCGACGGCGCGCGTGAGCGCCCAGCCGAGCACGACGGCCATGGTCACGCAGAGGACGAACCGCCCGGTCGCGCCTACGCCCAGCCACACGAGGACGCGCGCGAAGACGTAGCCGAGTTCCTGGTGGACGAGGTAGACGCCGAACGAGATCCCGGCGAGCCAGGTGACCGGCCGGGCCAGCGGCCCGATGTTCCAGTCCGGCCCGCCGCGGCGGCGGCCAGCGCGGTCAGCGCGATCCCGAACGCGATCGTGGAGGGCGTGTCCGCGGACTCCGTGTGGTACTCCAGCGCGGCGAGCGTCGCGAGGACGTAGGCGGCGACGTGGCGTCCGGAGAGGCGTTCGCGCGTCCAGAGGTAGACGACGACACCGATGCCGAACAGCGCGGCGCGGTGCAGGGTCAGCCCGCTGAACATAGCGTGCAGCAGCTCGGCGTCCGGGTTGCGGCGGTTGATCTCCGCCCACGCGACGGGGACGAGGATGAGCGCCCACAGCAGGCCGGTGAGCGCGGGCCCGCGCAGCCACCGCCGCGGCGCGAGGAGCGCAGCGCAGGCGAAGGCGAGCACCTGCGCGGGCATCGTCCAGTAGGACGCGTCGATGTAGTGGAAGTCCGGTGACCACGCCTGCACCATCAGCAGGTTCGCGGCGAGGTCGCGCGGGGTGGGCGTGTACCAGCCGAAGACGGGCGTGACCGTCCTGAGCACGAGGTAGGTCACCACGACGGCGAACAGGTACGGCGGGACCACGCGCGCGAGCCGGTGCCCCAGCCACCGCCCGGTCCTGCCACGCCGCACGGTCACGCAGATGAAGAACGCGGACACCACGAGCAGCGTGTTGGCGCCGAAGAGGAGCGGGAGGTAGACCGCGAACGGCCCCAACTCCGGGTGATCGATCGGCCCCTGCCGCGTGATGTGCCCGACGACCACGCTCAGCACGGCGACGACGCGGACAACGTCCCAACTGACCTTGCGCTTTGTCTTCGGCACGGGCTCACAGGGGTGTCGGTGATCAGGTTACGGTCCGGTAACACCATAGCCCGTCCGGTGGAGCGCATGATCCCAGGGTCTAACTTCGCGCCTGTGGAGCTTGTCGACGACTACACCGGCCACGTGTCCCCCGGCGGCCCCGCCGCGCGCCGCACCCTGCCCGCCCTGACCATCACCAAGGTCTCGGTCGGCCCCATGGACAACAACGCCTACCTGCTCACCTGCCGAGCCACCCGCCAGTCCCTCCTCATCGACGCCGCCAACGACCCGACCCGCCTGTCGGACCTCATCGGCCACGGCCCCGACCGCCCCACCCTGCGCACCATCGTCACCACCCACCAGCACGGCGACCACTGGCAAGCCCTCGGCGCCACCGCAGGCGCCTTCGGCGCCGAGACCATCGCCCACCCGCTGGACGCGGCCCCCTGCCGGTCCCCCCGGACCACCTGGTGGAGCACGGCGACACGATCCCGGTCGGCGAATGCGAACTCGAGGTCATCCACCTCCGCGGCCACACCCCCGGCTCCATCGCCCTCCTCTACCGCGACCCGACCGGCCACCCCCACCTCTTCACCGGCGACTCCCTCTTCCCCGGCGGCGTAGGCAAGACGTGGAAGCCAGAAGATTTCGAATCCCTCATCACCGACGTGGAAACCCGCATCTTCGCTGAACTCCCCGATGAAACCTGGTTCTACCCCGGACACGGCGACGACTCCACGCTGGGCGCCGAACGGCCCAATCTGACAGAATGGCGCACGCGAGGTTGGTAGGCGCAGATCACAATGACCAGGCGGAATCGCCACCGAAATTTCCTCGGATATCAGCGTGGAAATTCGTACATAATCGCCATTCATGCAAACTGGCCTACTTACCCTCCTCCGCACGCGTCTCTCGCCCTATATGATCTCGGACAGTTTCCAGAGGATGCCACATTTTTCGAGTGAGCGAGATCGACCAATGCACACTATTACGCGCAGCGGTCGGACCCGAACACGACGATCCCTTCGATGAGCGCGGTTACCATGTCGCGATCTGGAATGATGACTTACGGGAAATGGCCACCGCCGGATGGGTATCGGGAATTGAAATGCTCTCGGAGGTTGAGAAGCTCAAGGCGGGACGAGCCGAGATGGAGGAGAGCTTCCGGCGCGCGTACGCCCGAGCCAACGTCGAGGCGCCGGAGGACTTGCTGTCGAAAATAGGTGCATACGGGGTCTCGCTGGCAGATGACTGGGACAGACGCATCGAGGAGGCCGAGGCCGAGGCGGACGACTTGGACGGGTGGAATTGCACGCCCGCCGTGCATATCAAGAAGGACCAAGCCGTGCGTCTCACCAGTGCAGGCTGGGCCGAGATCGCCGAACTACTGGCAGCCGAGCCAGCAAAGTCCCTTCCCGGCAGGCTTGCCCGGCTCCACGACCTAGGTTTCCATGACACCGCGATTCGAGATGCGTCGGTCATACTGGAATGCACCCTTCGAAACGTCGTTGGCAGCACCGCTTCCGGCCTCTCACTGATCGAGGCGTTCATTAAGCTGCTGCGCTCGAGCGATCAATGGATCGAATGGGAGATCTTACGCTTCCGAAGCGATCTCCGGACAGTGTTCAAGTTTATTCGTAACCAGTTCGCGCACGAGATCGTCGATGTGTCTGCCGTTCGCGCCAAAGTCATCCTGGAACGAATCGCGTTGTTGATCGACGCTGTCGGGGACAGCCTAAGCGAGCCGAATTCGATTACACCACTGTAGCAGTCAATACGTACCCGACAGGCGAACTCCCACTCACGGCAGAACCCTGGTTTTACCCCGGCCACCACGACGACCTCATCTCCGGCGTTCAGCACTTACCACGCGGATTGGCGCGAACAAGCGACTGGCCGTTCCACACAAGGTTAGGTCCACGCGGGGACGGTACGTCCGGTCGGAAAACAATCGACCGTTCAGACCATGGGTCGGGATAGTGTCACCGTCCGAACGCATCTTGTACAAGGAGCGGACAGCGTGCCCAACAACCTGGGCTCGCCTGCGGACCGCCCGAGTAGGAAGCCTCATAACGAGCTGGCGGGGTCAGGCCGGTGAGTCGTCCAGGCGAGAGGTCCAGGGTGGCGCGCACTTCCACCCCAGGCGAGGACACGATCCGCGCGGACTGCGACGAGTCCCCCGAACCTCCAGGCGCTGCGGCGAGACGTCGTCGAACCGTACGCCCAGCGGTCGCCCTTCAGCTCGGCTCTGTGCTCGCCCTTAGCTCGGAGGATCTCGTGACGACCGTGCGCGCCGAGGACGAGCAGCGGCTAGCCGACTGCACCTGGGCAGGACCGACGGCCCGCCGCACCGGAGTGGCCCCATGGCACAAGTCTTCCCATCTTGACCCCGCCGACGACCGCCTCGAGTTCTGCCGTATCAGTCACGCTGGCCTGATGCGCGACAGCAAGGACACCGGCACTGCCTGACGTTCGGCCTCGTCGTCTGGTGGAGCTTCCTCGCGCACGTGGTCCGCACGCCGCGGTGATCGCGGCTCAGACGGTCAGGTCCAGTTTCTCCGCTGCCGTGCGGAGGTCGAGGTAGCCCTCGGCGGCTTCCCACAGGGCGTCCGCGCGGGGGTCCAATTTGCCGGGCTGCCAGCGCTTCTCACCGTACACAGTGGACGCTTCGCGGAGGGCGGCGAGGCTCACGGCGGCTTCTTCCGCCACTCGCGCGCGGAGGTCGTCCTCGGTGGGCTCGGGAAGGCGGACGGACTCGGCTGCGCCGTCGGCGATGGCGGTGAGGGTGTCGTGTTTGGTCTCGCCGTCCCAGATGAGGGCGGGGCGGTGGATGCGGTGGTTCCACACCGGGGAGGTGCGCCAGTACGGGGTGAACGGGCCGCGCGACAGGCGGGTGGCGGCGGACCAGTGGTGGGCGCCCGGTGGGGTCGTGAGCCACGGGACGGACGGGAGGTCGACCACCAGGCCGACGGTGATCGTGTCCAGGTCACCGGGGGTGGAGAGGATGTCGCCCGCGACCCACAGTTCGCGGACGGGGAGGGTGTGGACCGGGGAGGCCGCCGTGCGGGTGCAGGCGTCGGCGAGTTCGGTCAGGTGGTGTACGGCTCGGGTCCACTTCACCGGGTCATCATGGCAGGGGAGGTCTTCGGGGGCGGCGAGCTTCAGGCGGGCCTCGACCTCTTGGGCGTTGCCGGTGAGGGAGACCTCGGCGTAGCAGGTCAGGCCCGCGGCGGCGAAGTCGCGGATCACCGGGGCGAAGCGGGCGGAGGTGGACTCGGGGAGTTCGCCGACGCGGCGGCCGTCGACGCGGACCGCGACGGCCGAGCCCTCGGCGTGGAGGCTGCCGTACACCAGGGCGCGGCCGGGGAGGTACGCCTTCGCCAGGACCTCGGCCAGGTTCTCCAGGTACGCGTTGCGCAGCGGGTAGGTGCGGCCGGGTGGGAGGGCGACGTGCGGGGCCGGGTCGGGCTCGTTGAGCGGGAGCGCTTCGGCCGGGTCGGCGAGGTCGAGGGAGACGCTGGCGAGGAAGCCGAGTTCGCGGTGGTCGTAGGTCCACCACAGGCGGGCGCGGCACAGCGCGGTGGTCACCTGGCGCAGCGCGGGCTGGTAGGCGGACGCGGCGGCGCGGGGCAGGTAGCCGACGGTCCGGTCGTCGATGAGGACCTGGACGGCGTCGGGGTCGTGCGGGTTGTCGGGCTCGGGGCGGAGTTCGGCGACGGTGGCGCGTTCGCCGGTGCCGGTGCCCGCCAGGGCGCGCAGGGCGGCGGAGTAGTGGGACTCCCCCGCGACGGGCTGGTCGAAGGAGCCGGTGCCGTGCAGGAGGACCGCGCCGGGCTGCAGGAGGGCGGTCAGGTCGGCGAAGGCGGGCTGCTGCTCGGCGGAGAAGCGCAGGCGGTGGCGGGCGCCGTCGGCCAGGAGGATCTCCAGCCTGCCGGAGCGCAGCGGGGCGGCGTCGGTGAGGGTGGCGGAGGCCACGTCGGCGCGGCGGACGACCAGCCGGTCGCCGAACAGGGCGGTGGCCACGGCGTTGGTCGGCGTGACGACGAGCGTCGCGCCGTCGAAGTCGACCCGTATCCCGTTCCCGTCCACGGCACCTCCCGGTCGGGGGTATGTCTCACCGGCCTGCCCGGCCGTTACAGGGGGTGGGGAGGGAAAGAGGGGCGGCCCCGCCGTCGGGGGTGACGGGGCCGCTGCCTGGGTGTCGTCCGAGGCGGGCCGAGCGTTACCGGCGGGTCGTCCGGCGGTGCGCCGGGTCGCACGGAAGGATGGCGGGCGGCAATCGCAGTCGAGGAGAACGAGGTAGGGGTATGGCCACCAAGCCCGAGGTCGATCCGATCGAGGGGCGCCGCCCGCCGACCTGGAGAAGACCGACATCACCGTCGGGAACGGTCCTGAGGCGACGCCCGGCAAGCTGGTCAGCGTCCACTACGTGGGCGTCGCGCACTCGACCGGCGAGCAGTTCGACGCGTCGTGGGACCGGGGCGAGACCTTCGAGTTCCCGCTCGGCGCGGGCCGGGTCATCGCCGGGTGGGACGAGGGCGTGGCGGGCATGCGCGTGGGCGGCAGGCGCAGGCTGGTCATCCCGCCGCACAAGGGCTACGGCGACGCGGCGCGGGCGCGGTGATCAAGCCGGGCGAGACGCTGATCTTCGTGGTCGACCTGCTGGCCGTGGGCTGATCGCGGTCCGGGGTCCGCGGCGGCGGGCCCCGGTGGCGTCAGCGCAGGCGCTCGAGCAGCGGGTCCAGCGCGGCCGGGTCCTCGACGTGGGCGCTGTGGCCGAGGCCGGGCAGCACCACCGGGTCCGGGACCAGCGCCGCCAGGTGCGCGGCCGGGCTCATCGGGTCGTGCTCCCCGCGGCCAGGACCACGCGGGAGCGGGCGGCGGCGAGCAGGCCGGGCAGGTCGGGGCGGCCGACGGCGAACGCGGCCGGGTCGAGCGCGAGGCGCCACCCGTCCTCCACGGCGGTGACCAGGCGGTCGGCGGGCCCGTCGGCGGGCAGACCGGCGACCTTCCTCGCCCGGTCCAGCGCCTCCTCCTCCGACGCGAACACCCGCGCCGGGCGGCGGGCCAGCTCCCCCGCCTTCGCGAGGTCGTCGGCCGACCAGCTCACCTTGACGCCGAGCCCGCACACCGCGGTCACCTCGACGCCGAACCACCCGCTGGCCAGCGCGAGCCCGACGACGCCGCCGAGCGAGTGCCCGAGCACCGCGACCGGCCCGTCGACCACGCGGGCCACGGCGGCGGCGAGCCCGCCGAAGGAGTACCGGGGCAGCGGCGCCGACGCGCCGTGCCCGGGCAGGTCCACCGCGATCCACGACCCCGCCCACCGCTCGGCGACCCCGGACCACGCCGCGGCCGATCCGCCGAGGCCGTGCAGGAGCAGCAGCGCGGGGCCCTCGCCACCGCGTTCGACATGGAGTTCTTCCACCCGGCCGATCATGCCGTACCAGAATGCGTCCATGGACACCGCCGTGCTGATGGACCCGGACACATATGTGGACGGCGTCCCGTATGACGTCCTCGCGTCACTCCGCGAGACGGCGTCCGTGCACCGGATCGACGACTTCTGGGCTGTCCTGCGCCACGAGGATGTCCGGCACGTGCTGCGCAGCCCCAAGCTGTTCTCCTCGCACCTGGGCGGCACCCAGATCCGCGACCCCGCGACGCCCGAGGCGCTGCGCTACGTCCGGCGGATGATGCTCAACCAGGACCCGCCCGACCACACCCGCCTCCGCGGCCTGCTGACCAGGGCGTTCACCCCGCGCGCCGTCGCCCGGCTCACCGACCGGATCGACGCGTGGGCGCGGGAGATCATCGAGCGGGCGGCGGCCGGGGGCGAGTTCGACTTCGCCAAGGAGGTCGCCGACCTGCCGCTGCTGACCCTGGCCGAGGTGTTCGGCGTCCCCGCCGAGGACCGCGGGCTCCTGTTCGACTGGAGCAACCGGGTGATCGGCTACCAGGACGCCGAGTACGCCGCCAGCGCGGAGTTCACCGGCGGCACCGACCTCGCCCGCCGCGCCACCGCCCTGCGGCCCCGGCCCGGACCGGACGGCGCGCTGCCCGACCCCGCACCCGCGAGGGCATGCCGGACCTCTACGCCTACGCCCACGGCCTCGGCGAGCAGAAGCGGGCCGACCCCGGCGACGACGTCATGAGCACGCTCATGGCCGCCGCCGACACGCTGTCCACAGAGGAGTTCGAGAACCTGTTCTGGCTGTTCTCGGTGGCGGGCAACGAAACCCTGCGCAACGGCATCCCGGGTGGCATGATCGCCCTGATGTCCAATCCGGACACCCCGGTCACCGACCTCGACCGGGCCGTCGACGAGATGCTGCGCTGGTGGACCCCGGTGATGAACTTCCGCCGCACGGCGACCGCGGACACCGAGTTGGGCGGGCAGCGCATCCGCGCGGGTGACAAGGTGGTGGTGTGGTTCTCCGCCGCCAACCGCGACCCGGGGGTCTTCGCCGACCCCGACGCGTTCGACCCGGACCGGACGCCGAACGACCACCTGTCGTTCGGGCACGGCCCGCACTTCTGCCTGGGCGCGCAGCTGGCGAGGGCGCAGATGCGGGCGGTGTTCCGGGCGGTGCTGGCGCTGCCGGGCAGGCTGGTGCCCGCGGGCCCGCCCGTGCGGCTGCGGTCGACGTTCCAGAACGGGGTCAAGAGCCTGCCGGTTCGGCTGGTTGCCCGGTAGCGTAACGAGAAGCGACGATCTGGGGGACCGCCCATGAGGGATCTGCTGCTGCTGGCCGACGAGCCCGAGGAGTCCGCCGCCGCCTTCGGCACGCTCGGGCTCGCGCTGGGCTGGGTGCGGCACCGGGTCAGCGGCAGCCCGGCGGCCGAGTTCGTGCTCGACGACCCCAGCGGCACCCTCGAACCGCTGCGCGAGCTGCGCGCCCTGTGCGCCGAGCGCCGCCTGCGCCCGGTGTACGCCGCGGGGACCACCGACGCGTCGGTCGTCTACGCCACGCTCTGGGCCGAAGCGCTCAACGTGCGCTGCGCCTGCCCGAGCGAGTGCGTCGACTTCTTCTACGACCGCCTCGTGCAGCGCCGCGAGCTGGGCGACCACCCGTGGAACGTGCCCGCGGTCGCGGGCGACGAGCTGGACGCGCTGCCCGGGAAGGGCCCGTGGGCGGTGAAGGCGCGCGGCGGCCCGGGCCGGACCCGCAAGTGCGCCACCCGCGAGCAGGTCGCCGCCGCGGTGGGCGCCGAGGGCGCCGACCACCTGGTCGAGCCGTGGCTGCCCGGGTTCGACATCGCGCTCGACGCGTTCTACGTGCACGGCGCGATCCGGCTGACGGCGCTCGGCGAGTCCACCACCGAGGGCCGGGTGACGGCGTGGCTGGCCGGTCCCGTGCTGCCCGAGGAGCTGGTCGCCGACCTGCTCGCCGACCTCTCCGACCTGCTGACCGCGCGCGGGTTCGAGGAGGGCCCGGTGCACGCGCGCTTCCGGCTGCGCGGGTCGAAGCCCGCGCTCGTGTCGCTGCGCCCCCGGCCCGGCGGCGACGGCCTGTCCGCGCTCGGCGCGGCCAGCGGCGCGGCGGGGCTGATGGACTGCTTCCGCCGCATGCTGCACGGCGACGACCTGCCCGCCTACGCGTTCCCGGACTCCTGGGCGTACCAGATCCACGCCGACCCGGGGTGCCGTCCGCGCCCGCGCGCGCCGCCGTGCCGGACGCCGAGTTCACCGACCACGGCCCGCGCGGCTGGTCGCTGCGGCTGCGCACGCCCGACGAGACGATCGCGCGCGCCGCCAAGGAGAGCATCGAAGCGCTCACCTGAGCGCCTTCGCCAGGACGGTCAGGCCGCGGTCGAGCTCGTCGGCGGCGATGGTCAGCGGCGGGGTGACCTTGAGGACGGCGTCGGCGCGCCCGCAGGTCTCCAGGACCAGCCCGTCGGCGAAGCAGGCCGCCTGCACCTCCTCGGCGCGCCGCGCGTCGCCGGTGTCGACGCCGAGCGCCATGCCGCGCACCCGGGTCGGCTGGTCGAGTTCGGCGGCGAACGCGGCGAGCCGGGCGGACCGGGCGGCGAGGTCGGCGCGGAAGGCGGGGTCGGACCACAGGCGCAGCGCGGCGGCGCCCGCGACGAACGCGAGCTGGTTGCCGCGGAAGGTGCCGGTGTGCTCGCCGGGCGCCCACACGTCCAGCTCGGGGCGGACGAGCAGCACCGAGATCGGCAGGCCCGCGCCGCCGAGCGACTTCGACAGGGTGACCAGGTCGGGGGTGATGCCGGAGCGGGTGAAGCCGAAGAAGTCCCCGGTGCGGCCGCAGCCCGCCTGGATCTCGTCGCAGACCAGGAGGATGCCGCGCGCGGCGGTCGCGGCCCGCAGCGCGCGCAGCCACTCGTCGGGGGCGGGGTAGATGCCGCCGTCCATCTGCACGGACTCGACGACCACGGCGGCGGGCAGGTCCGGGCCGCCCGCGGGTCGTCCCACAGGCGCTCCAGCAGGGCGACCGAGTCGAAGGGACCGGCGGGTCCGTCGGCGTAGGGCACGAAGGTGACGCCGGGGAGCGGCCCGGCGGGGCGGCGCGCGGCGCGGCTGCCGGTGACCGACAGCGAGCCGTGCGACATGCCGTGGAAGGCGCCGGTGAACGCGACGACGCCGGTGCGGCCGGTGGCCTTGCGGGCCAGCTTCAGCGCGGCCTCGACGGCGTCGGTGCCGGTGGGGCCGCAGAACTGGACCTTGTGGTCGAGCCCGGCCGGGGTCAGGACGCGGTCGACCAGCGCGGTCAGGAACTCGCGCTTGGCCGTGGTGTGCATGTCCAGGCCGTGGAGCAGGCCGCCGCCGGTCAGGTAGTCGATGACCGGGCCGATCATGCGCGGGTCGTTGTGGCCGTAGTTGAGCGCGCCCGCGCCGCAGAAGAAGTCGAGGTACTCGCGGCCGTCCTCGTCGACCAGGGTCGCGCCCCGGGCGGTGGCGAAGACCGCGGAAATTTGCGGCAGTAGAGGCGGACCGCGGACTCGTGGGCGTCGAAGACCGACGTCACGGGCGCGCCCGCTCGGGGCGGACCGGGGCGCCGTCGGCGATCGAGCGCAGCGCGGCGTCGATGGTCTCGGCGAGGGCGACCGCCTCGTCGGCGGTGACCGGGGGCGGGGCGTCGCCGCGCAGCCAGGCGGCGACGGCGCGGTAGTAGCCGAGGTAGTCGCCGTCGGCGAGGGCGACCGGCGTGGTGGTGTCGGCGACCAGTTCGCCCGGGCGCGGGTAGGCGCCGAACCCGGCCGCGGTGGGCGGGGTGCCCGCGCGGGCGGCGGCCTCCTGCGGGTCGAGGCCCCAGCAGCGGAAGCCCGCGTCGGCGCCGGTCACGACGAACCGCGGGGCGACGGGGAGGGTGGAGTCGCTCATGCGCAGCAGCGAGCGGACGCCGCCCGGGTGGGTGAGCAGGATCGTGGCGTCGCGCGGCCCGGCGGACTCGGCGTAGACCGACTCCGCGGGCCGAACAGCAGTTGCGCCTGGTCGGCCAGGTGGGTGCCGAGGTCGTAGACGATGTCGGTCAGGTCGGCGGGGTCGGTGCTGGCCTTCCACGCGGTGCGGCTGGAGCGCGCGGCCCGCTCGAAGCGCGACTCGAACCGGCTGACCTCGCCCAGCACCCCTCGGCCACCAGGCGGCGGACGGTGGCGAAGTCGCCGTCCCAGCGGCGGTTCTGGAACACCGTCAGCCTGCCGCCGGTGAGGGCGCGGACCTCGTCGGCGGTGCCCGCGGCGGGCTTGTCGACGACGACGGCCGCGCCCGCGTCGAGGGCGGCCCCGGCGTGCTCGACGTGGAAGCGGTTGGGCGAGGCGACGACGACCAGGTCCAGGTCGCGGGCGAGCAGTTCGTCCACTGTGGACACCACGGCGACGTCCGGGTAGCGGGCGCCGACAGCGGCGGCGTGACCGCTGGTGACGACCGCGGACAGCCGCAGGTCGGGGACGGCGTCGATGTAGGGCGCGTGGAACGCGCTGCCCGCCAATCCGTAGCCGATGAGGCCAACCGAGAACACCGCTCGTCCCTCCGCCGATGACCGTGCCGGGACAAGCATGCCCGAGACCACTCGATCGGCTGCAATGGCCCGCCCCTCCTGGAATTGGCCGACAGCGGTGTCTATCGTCGGAATTCGCCCCCGCGGACGGCGTCCGCGCTCGGGCGTTTTCCGCATCAGTGACATTGGAGCGACATGCCCATCAGCAAGAAGTCCATCGCCGGGCTCGCCGCGCTCGGCGCCGTGCTCGTCGCGGGCCCGGTGGCGATCGCGTCGCAGCACCCGGAGGAGAAGCGAGCGGTGCTCGCGCTCACCGTGACCGACCGCGACGGCGCGGTGAAGATCCGCACCCTGCGCTGCGGCCCGGATGGCGGCACGCACCCGTCGGCCAGCGCGGCCTGCGCCGCGTTGTCCCAGGTGGACGGCGATTTCACCCAGCTCAACACCCAGCCGGGCCTGATGTGCACGCTGGAGTACGACCCGGTCAGCGCGACCGCGCGCGGCACCTGGAACGGCAAGGTCGTCAACTACCACGAGACCTTCCCGAACCGGTGCGCCATGTGGTCCCACACCAGCCCGGTATTCAGCGGATGAGGTGAATGCGGACCCATTTCCCGTGGGTCCGCATTACCCCCAATGCATTATCGCCTGATCGAGGGAAACCGATCACCCTCCGCTTCCACTTTCGGCCGAACGAGTGGAGTTTTCGCCCACCCCGGCGATCCGGGGTAGGTTTCCGCGGGTGACCGGCCACCCCTGGACCATTCCCCCGCACCTGGCCGAGGCCGAGCCCGAGCCCACCCGCGACGGACTCGCCGACGCCGACCAGGCCGCGGAGTTCATCGAGCGGTTCCACGCCGAGCACCCCGACGCGGGTCCCGCCGCCCCCGGCTCCGCTGGGTGCGCGCTGAGATCGAGCTGACCGGCACCTACCAGCACACGTCGGCGGAACTCGCCTTCGGCGCGCGGATCGCCTGGCGCAACAGCGCCCGCTGCATCGGCAGGCTCTACTGGCAGAGTCTCCGCGTCCGCGACCTGCGCGCGGTGCACCGGGCCGCGGACGTCGCCGACCAGTGCGTCGAGCACCTGCGCCTGGCGACCAACGGCGGCCGCATCCGCCCCACGATCACGGTGTTCGCCCCCGACGCGCCCGGCCGCCCCGGCCCCCGCATCTGGAACGAGCAGCTCATCCGCTACGCGGGCCACCGCGTCGACGGCGGCGTCCTGGGCGACCCCCGCTACGCCGCCTTCACCGACGCCGTCCGCACCCTCGGCTGGACCCCACCCGCCGAACCGGGGGCGTTCGACGTCCTCCCGCTGGTGGTGTCCACACCGGACGACCCGGCGCACCTGCGCACCCTGCCCGCGGACGCGGTCCTCGAGGTCCCGCTGAGCCACCCCGACCACCCGTGGTTCGCCGACCTCGGCCTCCGCTGGCACGCCGTCCCCGCGATCAGCTCGATGCGCCTGTCCATCGGCGGCGTCGACTACCCCGCGGCCCCGTTCAACGGCTGGTACATGGGCACGGAGATCGGCGCCCGCAACCTCGCCGACACCGACCGCTACGACATGCTCCCCGCGGTGGCCGCCGAACTGGGCCTGGACACCACGTCCACGACGTCCTTGTGGCGCGACCGAGCCCTGGTGGAGCTGAATGTCGCGGTCCTCCACTCCTTCGCCAAAGCAGGCGCCACGATCAGCGACCACCACACGGAATCGGAACGCTTCCTCAAGCACATCGCGAAGGAAGAACGCGCGGGCCGCCGCTGCCCCGCGGACTGGAGCTGGATCGTCCCCCGGTCTCCGGCGGCCTCACCCCGGTCTTCCACCGCTACTACGACACCGACCACCTGCGCCCGGAGTTCGTCACCGACCCGAGCAGCGCGGCCGCCGCCCTCAACGGCACCCCACCCGAGTTCCCCATCCGCTCCCCTCCCAGCCCCCGACCCCCTGGACCCACCTGAGCCCCACCCGAACCGCCAGCTGACGCCTGGGACGACGCGGCGGAGTCGGCGACGGGAGGTCCACTGTGGACCTAAGCAGGACCCGGCCACGATCCCTTTCCCGTGATCGCGCCATCCGAGTCCAGCTCGGATGGCGCGATCATCCGGGCTGATCAGCCGCCGAACGGGAGCCAGGCTTGGCGGGCGAGGGTGTCGAGGTCGCTGGCCATGGCGCCGCCGTAGCTGAAGGTCCAGAGGGAGCCGCCTGCGATGACGGTGCGGGTGGTTTCCTGGTACTGGCCGGGGTTGGCGACTCGGCCGAGTTCCTTGATGGAGTCGGGGGTGACGGTCAGCAGGACCGCGCCGCCGTTGCCGTTGTGGTCCGACAGCGGGATGACGACCAGGTTCCGCTCGGGGAAGCTCAGGAAGCCGTGCGGGTCGTGTTCGACGACCGTGTACGAGTCCTTCTGGTGGAACTGGTCGACGCGGGTCGGCGTCGGGCCGGAGATGTCGAACAGGGAGACCTGGACGCCGGTCGCGCGGCCGTCCTCCGTCGCTTCCTGGCCCACGCCCAGGAGGCGGTCGCCGCCCAGCGGGTGCAGGTACGCCGAGAAGCCGGTGATCTTGAGTTCGCCCGTCACGCGGGGGCGGCCGGGTTGGACAGGTCGATGGCGTACAGCGGGTCCGTGCGGCGGAAGGTCACGACGTAGGCGGTGTCGCCCATGTACCGCACCGAGTAGATCTGCTCGCCCTTGCCCAGGCCGCCGACGCGGCCGATCTGGGTCAGGGTCCTGTCCTTGCGCTCCAGCACCGACACCGCGCTCTCCGACGGGGGCGCCTTGTCGGTCTCCGCGGGCCCCAGCAGCACATCGTGTTGCCGGTGGTCGTCGCGATGCGGAGTTTGCCGTTGTGCTCGGACAGGGAGTACTGGTTCAGCAGCCAGCCGTCGACCGAGCCCGAGGCCACGTAGACCGGCTTGCCGGGGGCGGAGATGTCGAACTGGTGCACGTCGGTCTTCCCCGGACCGTCCTGCGGCATCGGCCGGGCCACGTCCACCGCCTGGAAGATGACGTTCCAGCGCGGGGTGCGGTCGTCGGCGACGTACAGGGACGTGCCCGTGCCGTACACCGTGTCGCCGTCGGCGGCGATGGACACCGTGTCCTGCACCGTCAGGTCGGCGGTGACGTCGACGGTCAGCAGGTTCAGCAGGGACGTGCCCGTGTAGCCCGACGGGCGGCTGAGCCCCGCGCAGTCGAGGGTGCCGGAGGTGCCCGGCGACAACGTGTACTCGGGCAGCCAGTCCGAGATCTTCGAGCGCTCGATGACCTCGCGGTTCTTCGCCTTCGCCTTGCTCTCGCTCACGCCTTCCTGCGGGTAGGTGAACTCCAGGCGGGGCGACGAGCGCAGGACCACCCGGGCCACCGACCTGACCATGCGGGCGTCGATGTGCATCCCGTCGACGGTCAGCGTGCGCAGCACCTTGCCCGAGGGCAGGTCGACCAGGGCCAGGCCGCTGCGCTCCCAGTGGGCGTCCTCCTTCGCCTCCGGCATGAACGCCACGAGCGCGCGCTCGCCCGACAGCAGCACCGACGACGCGTGGCCGGGCAGGGCGATGACCGCGCCCGCCGTCCGGGTCGCCACGTCGAGGACGCGCAGCTTCCCGTCGACGACGCTGACGATGCGCTTGCCGTCGGTCTTCACCGTGTCCGGCTCGTCGGCGGCGGCTTCGTGGGTGTTGGTGGTGCTGTGGCCCTGCTGGCGGTCCTGGCCGGGCGGGGCGGACGCGGCGCTGTCCTCGGCGAGGCCGCGGGCCATGCCGTCGTGCGGGGTGTCGAGGCCCCACGGGCCGACCTTGGCCAGGGCGGCGGCCTTCAGGTCGGCGAGGGCGGCGTCGCAGTTGTCGTACGCGACGAGCCGCACGGCCCCGCCGAGGTCGACCGGGGCGGGTGCGGCGCCGGGGGCGTCGGTGTCGCCGACGTACCAGGCCGCGGCGATCACCACCGCTCCCGCGGCGGCGATGGCGGTGGTGGCCGTCCCGATCGAGGGCCAACGGCGGGGCGAAGTTCTCATGCCCGACAGACGGACCCCCGATTAGGTGGGGTTGCACGGGGTAGTCGGCTATCATTGAGGACTGAGCGTGTTCGAGAATGTGCGATCCGTATTGTTTCGGGTGAGTTCCCCCACAGAGGCGCACGAACCCGCACATCCGCGCTACTCTAGGCGCATGACGATGGCTTTGGAGACCGTGCTCGCCAAGGCGGGCCTGCGGATCGACCCGGCGGAGTTCCTCGGCTTCGTCGAGGACGCGGCGCGGCGGCTCTCCCCGCCGCCGCCGACCCCGCCGACTACTTCACCCAGGACCAGCGCGACACCCTGGCCGACGTCGGCCTGGACCTGTCCCCGCGCAGGCCCGCCGAGGTCGACTCGCGCGCCCGCGCGGTGGCGGCGGAGGCCGTCCTGCGCGACTCCGCGCTGACGGTGACCGCGGCCGCCGGGGTGGTCGGCGTCGACACCAGCCGCATCCGGCACCGGCTCTCCGCCGGGCGCCTCGCCGGGTGGAAGGACCGCGGCGGCTGGCGGCTGCCCGCGTGGCAGTTCGTCTCCGGCGGCGTGCTGCCCGGCCTGGAGACCGTGCTCGCCGCCGTCCCGGACGACCAGCCCCCGCTGGTGGTGGCCGCGTTCATGACCTCGCCGCAGCCGGACCTGCGGGTCGAGGACCGACCGGCGACGCCGCGCGAGTGGCTGCTCGCGGGCGGGTCGCCGGAGCGGGTCGCGGCGCTGGCCGGCACGCTGGGCATCCCCGCCTGATCAAGGAACCCGACAGGAACCCCAGAACTCGATGTCCCGGCTACCCCAGCCGCCGACCCCTGCCGACCTGAAGTCCCTGCTGCGCATCGACGAGGACGTCGTCGCGGTGCACAGCGGAACGCACCTGGTGCGGGTCTTCGCGGCGGCGGGCGCGCACCGCCAGCGCTGGAACTCCTTCCGCTTCACCGGCCCCCTGCCGCACGCCCGGTTCGACCCGCACCCGCTCGGCCGCGACGCCGGTCCGGCGCACGACCCCAACCACGGGGTGCTGTACTTCGGGCTGACCGTGCGGACCAGCATCGCCGAGGTGTTCCAGCAGACCTCGGTCGTCGACCGGGCGACCCGCCGCCCGCACTTGGTGATCATCCGGCCGCGGCGCGCGCTGCGCCTGCTCGACCTCGCCGGGCTGTGGCCGACCCGGGTCGGCGCGTCGCAGGAGATCAGCAGCGGCAACAAGCTGGTCACCCAGGCGTGGGCGCGGGCCATCCGGCAGGCCCACCCCGACCTCGACGGCGTCTGGTACCGGTCGTCGATGGACAGCGGCGAGCCCGCCGTGTGCCTGTGGGACCCGCCCGCGGGCGGCGCCATGCCCGCCGCCCCGGACCTGCTGCTCCCGCTGGACTACCCCGGCCTCGACCTGCCGCTGGCCCGGATCTGCGACGAGCTGAACTACACCCTGCTCTAGGGCTTCACCGGCAGGTGCCGGTTCCACCAGTCGAGGACGGCGTCGAAGCGCTGCCTGCGGTGCGCGGGCTTGCCCGAGCGGGTCAGCTCGTGGCCCTCACCGGGGAACAGCAGCAGCTCCGCGTCGACGCCGTTGCGCTTGAGCTTGGTGTACATGCGCTGCGCCTGCTCGACCGGGCAGCGCCAGTCGTGCTCGGAGTGCACCACCGCGAACGGGATGGTGATCTTGTCGGCGTGCGTGAGCGGGCTCTTCTCCAGCAGCGCCCCCGGGTCGGTCCCGCAGTACGCCTCGGCGAACCACCAGCCGATGTCCGAGGTGCCGACGAACGAGTCCCACGCGTTGACGGCGCGCTCGCTCCACGCGGCGGTGAAGCGGTCGCCGTGGTGGGCGGCGAGCCAGCCGGTCATCCAGCCGCCGTACGAGCCGCCCATGACGCCGACGCGCGTCGGGTCGAGGTCGGGGCGCTCCAGCGCGGCGTCGAGCACGGCCAGCACGTCGTCGACGTCGACGGTGCCCATCGCCTCGATGATGGCGCGGCCGTGCGCCTCGCCGTAGCCGGAGGAGCCGCGCGGGTTGGGCAGCACGACGGCGTACCCGGCCGCGGCGTACACCTGCGCCTCGTCGAACAGGCCCCAGCCGTAGTACATGAACGGGCCGCCGTGCACCGACAGCAGCACCGGGTGCGGGCCCTCGCCCTCGGGCAGGACGAGCCAGCCGTGCGTGGCGTAGCCGTCCGGCGCGGAGCCCTTGATCTCGACGGGCTGGCGGACGCCGCGCTCCCGCAGCGCCGAGGAGTAGTCGGTGAGCTGGAGGGTCTCGTCGCCGTCGACCAGGACGACGTCGCCCGCGGAGTCCCAAGTGGACACCGTGCAGACGATCCGGTCGCCGTCGGCGGCGAAGCCCTTGACCAGGCCCTGCTCCCCCGCGACCAGCGCCAGCTCGGACAGCGTGGCGGCGTTCGCGTCGGGGGCGACGCGGCGCAGCTCGACCGCGCCGCGGTTGCGCACGCCCACCAGCACGCCCGCGGGCGTCACCACGGGGCGGCCCGCGCCGCGCTCGCAGTCGACGGTCTCCGGGTCGGTGAGCCTGCGCGGCTCGCCGGGCGCGCCGTCGAGGTTCAGCGGGACCGCCCACACGCCCAGGTTGCGCGCGACCGAGTTCGTCCCGGGGAAGTCGTCGCCGAGGTAGACCAGGATGTCGTCCGGGGTGACGACCGGCAGGTCCGCCGAGCCCGCGGTCCGCGCGACCAGGGCGGGCGCGCCGCCGTCGACGGGCACCGCGTAGAGGTCGGTGTTGATGGTGTCCGCGGCGCCCCAGTCGCGCTTGGCGACCACGACGACGTGCGAGCCGTCGGGGGTCCACGTGGGGTCGGCGGGCTCGCCGCGGCCGCTGGTCAGCGCGCGCGGCTCCTCGGCTCCCCCGGCGTCGACCACGAAGAGCTGGGTGGGCCGGTCGACGAAGAACCCGATGTCGTCGAACCGGAAGTCGAGCGTGGTGATCCGGCGCGGGGCCTCGGCCCCGGCGTCCGGCGCGCCGTCCTGCCCGTAGCGGCCCGACTCCGGCACCCGCGCGGTGAACGCGATGAGCGCCGAGTCCGGCGACCACACGGGCGCGCCCGCGCCCAGCGGCAGGTCGGTCAGCCGCTTCGCCTCGCCGCCGTCGGCGGGGATGACCCAGAGCTGGGGACTGGCGCCCTTCTCGGCGACGCGCAGGAACGCGACCCGGGCGCCGTCCGGCGAGACGGCGGGGGCGAAGTCGCGGAAGCCGCGGGTGAACTCCACCGCGGGACCGCCGTCGAGCGGCACCCGGTGCACGCCGCCGCGGTAGGCGTCGACCCCCAGGTCCGGCGTCGACACGCCGACCAGGAGCAGGTCGCCCCGCAGGGCTGGCGCACCGGGCGCCGTCAGCAGTTCGATGTCCTCTGGGCGCACGCTGCGACCGTACCCGACAGTTAGCAAACCTCAGGAACTTCGGTTATTCCCATTTCGTCCACAGTTAAACTAACGCGCCTGACCTGCGGGTTCGGCCGTCAACTCGGCCTTCTCGTCGCGCTTGGTCTTGATCAGGCTGGCAATGGTGGTGATCGCCAGGACGCCGACGATCACGCTCAGCGAAACGGCGATGTTCGGCGTCCACACGTCCAGCGGCCGGCCGCCGTTGAGGAACGGCAGCGAGTTGGTGTGCAGCGCCTCGAGGACCAGCTTGACGCCGATGAAGCCGAGGATGACCGCGAGCCCGGCCGACAGGTAGACGAGCCTGGTGAGCAGGCCGCCGAGCAGGAAGTAGAGCTGGCGCAGGCCCATCAGCGCGAACGCGTTCGCGGCGAAGACCAGGAACGGCTCCTTGGTGAGGCCGAAGATGGCCGGGATGGAGTCGACGGCGAAGAGCAGGTCGGCGGTGCCGATCGCGATCATCACGATGAACATCGGGGTCACGAAGCGCTTGCCCGCGATCTTCACGAACGACTTCGAGCCGTGGTACTCGTTGGTGACCGGGAAGATCTTGCGCGCCATCCGGGTCAGCGCGTTCTCCTGGTACTCCTCCTCGTCGTGCGCCATGCCCTGCCGGGCCAGGCCCCACGCGGTGTAGATCAGGAACGCGCCGAAGAGGTAGAACACCCAGCTGAACTGCGCGATGACCACCGCGCCCAGGGCGATGAAGATGCCGCGCAGGATCAGCGCCAGCACGATGCCGACGAGCAGCACGCGGTGCTGGTGGACCTTCGGCACCTTGAACGCCGACATGATGATCAGGAAGACGAAGAGGTTGTCGACCGACAACGAGTACTCGGTGATGTAACCCGCGAAGTACTCCCCGCGTACACGCCCCCGGCGAACGCCCAGATGGCGATGCCGAAGGCCACCGCGCAGGCGATGTAGAACGCGACCCAGCGGCCCGCCTCACCCACCGTCACCTCGTGCGGCTTGCGGTCGACGATGAACAGGTCGATCGCCAGCAGGAGGACGAGGCCGCCAATGGTGGCGATCCACGCCCAGGCAGGGACGAGCATCAGGTCTACCTCCGGTGTTCGGGCCCATGCGAACAACCGGAGGTCTCTTCCGCCGGGTGAAAAACACCCGACCGCCGGCCCCGGAGCCCGTGTTCGGCCCGTGTTGACGAGATCGGCGCGAAGGAATACTCCCTCCGACGGCCCCGGGCACGGGGCCACAACGATTGTTGCTTGTCACATGACAACGCACCAGTCGTGCCCGTTCCTTCCCGGGTTGTCCTTGGTCACACACGCGCCTGGCGACAGGGTGTCCCATCCGGCCGGTCCCAAACAGCAGGGTCACCCGATGGTGAGCGCGCCGCTACCCGCTGGGAGGTCTCTCAGCAAACGTCGAATAGCGTCGCCACGTGCCCTCCATCCCCCGTCCACGGCCACGTCAGGTGGTTGCGGGCGCCCTGGTCGTCGCGGTCGCGGCGGCGGGCGCCGTCTGGCTCAACAGCGGCGACGAGCCGCCCCCGTGCGGACCGCCGACCAGGTGGTCGAGGTCCCGGGCGGGCCCGGTGAACCGGGTCCGGTCGCCCTCGACACCCGGCTGTACCTGCCGGAGACCACGCCCGCCCCGGCCGTGCTCGTCGCGCACGGCTTCGGCGGCAGCAAGGAGAGCGTCGACGGCGACGCGCTCGAGCTGGCCCGCCGCGGGTTCACGGTGCTCACCTGGTCGGCGCGCGGCTTCGGCCGCAGCACCGGCCGGATCGGCCTGAACTCCGCCGACCACGAGGTCGCCGACGCCCGCGCCCTGGTCGACTGGCTGGCCGCGCGCCCGGAGGTGGTCACCGACCGCCCCGGCGACCCGAGAGTCGGCGTGACCGGCGGCTCCTACGGCGGCGCGCTGTCGCTGCTGCTCGCGGGCACCGACCCGCGGGTGGACACGCTCGTCCCGGTGATCACCTACAACGACCTCGGCCAGGCGCTGGTGCCGAACTCGGCGCAGGCCGACGCGACCGCGCCCGGCACGCCCGCGGCGAACGCGTTCGCCGCCGACGGCGTGTTCAAGCGCTCGTGGGCGGGCATCTTCTTCGCCGCCGGGATGGGCGGCGCGGGCCTGGCCGACCCGGCGGGCGACGCCGCGGAGGCGGGCACGGAGGACGAGGACACGAGCGGGACCGCCGCGGCGCAGGCGCTCGGCGGCGCGAGCGGTCCCCCGCCCGGCGCCGCCCGCCCGCAGGCGGGCCCGGCCGACCCGTGCGGCCGGTTCACCCCGCGGTGTGCGCGGCGTACGCGCAGATCGCGCAGACCGGGCAGGCGGGCCCGGAGACGGTCGCGCTGCTGCGCTCGGTCTCCCCGCCACGGTCACCGACCGGATCACGCAGCCGACGATGCTGGTGCAGGGCGAGCAGGACACCCTCTTCGGCCTCGACCAGGCCGACGCGACCGCGCGCCAGGTCAAGGGCCCGGTGAAGGTCGTCTGGTACACCGGCGGGCACGACGGCGGCAGGCCGGGACCGGACCTGCGCGCCGAGATCGGCGAGTGGTTCGACTTCCACCTGCGCGGCATCGGCGCGGACCCGGGCACCGGGTTCGAGTACGCGGTGCAGGGCGCGCTGCGGGCGCAGGGCGCGCCCTCGGTCCGCACGGTGACCGCGGGGTCGTACCCGGGGATCGGCGGCGCCGCCCCGGTGACCCGCCAGTCCGTGCCGGTGGCCGGGCCGGAGCAGGTCGTGGTGAACCCGCCCGGCGGCAACCCGGCGTCGATCAGCGGCATGCCGGGCCTGGGGTCGGCGATCGGCAGCTCGTCCCGGCTGGCCGGGCGGCTGGCCATCGACCTGCCGGGCCAGTCGGCGCGGTTCCGGACCGGGGCGATGACCCAGCAGCTGCTCATCGCGGGCTCGTCGACGGTGCGGCTGCGGGTCGCCGCCGTGCCGGGCACCCCGCCCCCGCCGGGCGGCGCGGTGCTGTTCGCGAAGCTGTACGACGTGGACGCCAACGGCGTCCGGACGCTGCCCGCGTCGGCGGTCTCGGCGTTCCGGGTGCCGGAGCTGCCCGCCGACGGCGCGCCCGTCGAGGTGACGGTGAGCCTGCCGGGGATCGTGCGGCCGGTGGAGACCGACCACAGCGTCGAGCTGGTCGTCACCACGACGGACCAGGCGTACCAGATGCCCGCGCAGCCCGCGGCGTACCGCGTGGCGCTGGCGTCGACCGACCTGGCCGTGCCGGTGGTGCCGGGCGTCGGGTCGAGCACCGCCCCGCCCGCGGGCCCGCTGATCGGCATCGGCGTGGTCGTCGGGCTGGTCCTGCTCATCGGGGTCGTCGGGTACGTGCGCAGGCGCCGGGCCGACACGTTCGACCCGGAGCTGGCCGAGGTGCCGCTGGTGATCGAGGACCTGTCGAAGGAGTACCCGGGCGGGCTCAAGGCGGTCAGCGACCTGTCGTTCCGGGTCGAGCCGGGCCAGGTGCTCGGCCTGCTCGGGCCGAACGGCGCGGGCAAGACGACCACGCTGCGCATGCTCATGGGGCTCATCCAGCCGACCGGCGGCACGATCCGGGTGTTCGGGCACAGCGTCCGGCCGGGCGCGCCGGTGCTCAGCCGGATCGGGTCGTTCGTCGAGGGCGCGGGCTTCCTGCCGCACCTGACCGGGCGGCAGAACATGGAGCTGTACTGGGCGGCGACCGGCCGCCCGCTCGAGGAGGCGCACTTCGCCGAGGCGCTGGAGATCGCCGGGCTCGGCGGCGCGGTGGACCGGCGCGTGCGCACCTACAGCCAGGGCATGCGGCAGCGGCTCGCGATCGCCCAGGCGATGCTCGGCTTCCCGGACCTGATGGTGCTCGACGAGCCGACCAACGGGCTCGACCCGCCGCAGATCCACCAGATGCGCGAGGTGCTGCGCCGCTACGCCTCCACCGGGCGCACGGTGCTGGTGTCCTCGCACCTGCTCGCCGAGGTCGAGCAGACCTGCGACCACGTCGTGGTGATGCACCGCGGCAAGCTGGTCGCGGCGGGCACGGTGGAGGACATCGTGGCGGGCGGCGGCGAGGCCACCTTCCGGGTGGACGACCCGCAGGCCGCGGCCGAGGCGCTGCGCGGCGTCGGCGGCGTCGGCGGGGTCACCGTCGAGGGTGAGCTGGTGCACGCCGACCTGGACGGCATGCCGCGCTCGCAGGCGCTGAAGGTCCTGGTGAACGCGGGCGTGGCGGTCGAGCAGGCCGGTCCGCGCCGCCGCCTGGAGGACGCGTTCCTCCAGCTCGTGGGTGAGGAGACGTCGTCGTGAGCACGAACGGACGAGCGCCCGATTGGGGCGTGCCGAAGGCCTCGGCCACGGAGGGGCAGCGCTCCGGTCGGGAGACGCTGACCACGGTGCACACCGACCCCGAGGCCATCAACGACATGGTGGCGTCGGCGTCGAAGGAGCACATCGGGCACGGCAGCGACGGGTCGGTCGACGGGTTCACCTCCGGGCGGACCCTGCCGCTGCGGGTGGAGCTGGTGCGCCAGCTCAAGCGCCGCCGCACCCAGGGCCTGCTCGGGTTCCTGGTGGTGCTGCCGTTCATCCTGTGGGCGGCGTTCGAGTTCGGCTCGGACAGCTCGAACCGGCGCTCCGGCGGGTTCGTCGACCTGGCGACCGCGAGCGCGCCGAACTTCGTGGTGTTCGTGCTGTTCGCGTCCGGGAGCTTCCTGCTGCCGATGATCGTGGCGCTGTTCTTCGGCGACACGATCGCGTCGGAGTCGTCGTGGTCGTCGCTGAAGTACCTGCTGTCCATGCCGATCCGCGGCTGCGGCTGGTGCGGCAGAAGGCGATCACGTCCGGGCTGCTGTCGCTGCTGGCGCTGGTGCTGCTGCCCGCGGTGGCGCTCGGGGTCGGCGTCGTGTTCTACGGCGCCGGGGAGGCGGTCAGCCCGACGGGTGACGCGGTGCCGTTCTCGGACTCGCTGCTGGCGATGCTGTTCGCGGTGCTGTACCTGGCGGTGCACCTGATGTGGGTGGCCGCGGTGGCGCTGTTCCTGTCGGTGAGCACGGACGCGCCGCTGGGCGCGGTCGGCGGGGCGGTGCTGGTGTCGATCCTGTCCCAGATCCTCGACCAGATCACCGCATTGGGTGATTTGCGGGACTACTTGCCGACGCACTACGCGTTCGCCTGGTCGGACCTGATCTCCACCGACATCGACTGGACCGCCATGACGGAGGGCGCTTTCTCGGCGGTCTGCTACGCGGCGGTGTTCGGCCTGCTGGCGGCACGGCGGTTCGCCCGGAAGGACATAACCTCTTAGGCCCGTGGGCGTCGTGGAATGATCTCGGCCGTGGACGACGTCGACTACTACGAACTCCTCGGCGTGCCCCGGCACGCCTCGGCCGCGGAGATCAAGTCGGCGTACCGGGCGCTCGCCAAGGTGATGCACCCGGACGCGGGCGGCACGGCGGGCACGTTCCGGATGCTGACCACCGCGTACGAGACGCTGTCCCGGGCCGACCGCCGGGCGACGTACGACTCGACGCGGGTGGCGGAGCCGGTGATGCCCGCCCCGCGCACCCGCAGGCGGATGTTCCGCGACGAGCCCGCCTGGGTGCCGCCCGCGTGCCGGGTGGCGCCCACGGCACTGCCGTGGTGGCACCTGACGAAGCACCAGCCGCGCATCGGGTACGTGCGCACCCCGGCCACGCGCCCGCCGCGCTGGCGCTGGTCGGGGTGTGCGTGCTGGCGGTGCCGCCGCTGGTGGCGTCGTTCCCGCCGTTCCTGCTGGTGACCTGGCTGGCGCTGATCGCGGCGGCGGCGGTGGCCGCGGTGCGGCTGGCCCGCGAGTACGTGGCCGCGGCACGCGGGCACCGGGCGGCGCTGGCGGAGTTCGGGGAGCGCACGGTGTTCGGGGTGGCCGACGACGAGCCCGCGGGCGAGCGGCTGACCGCGGACCTGCTGGCCCGCTACCTCGCGCCGCTGCCGGGGGCGCGGGTGTTCCACGGCCTGTCCCGGCCGGGGTCGGTGTTCTCCGACGTCGAGCACGCGGTGCTGTGCGGCAACCGGGTGGTGCTGGTCGAGTCGAAGCTGTGGCTGCCGGGGCACTACGAGTTCGACGACGACGCCGCGATCTGGCGCAACAACCACCCGTTCCGCGGCGGCGAGACGACCCTGCCGGAGACGGTGGCGGCGTTCGCCGAACTGCTGCCCGGCGTCGAGGTGCGCGGCGCGCTGATCCTCTACCCGAACCGCAGGGGCGCGCTGACGACCGACGACACCCCGGCGCTCGGGGTGTCCCCTGTGGACCCGGACACGTTCGTGCACGTGTTCGGCGCGTGGCTGGCGGCCGACTGCGGGCACGTCGACCACCACACGCTGCGCTCGCTGCGCGCCCGCGTGGTCACCACGTCCGACGCGGCCTAGGCGAGGTCGGCGAGCCCGACCCCGGCGGCCCGGTCGACCAGCCGCGCCCGGTCCTCTTCGGACAGCTCGGCGGCCGCGGCGGACAGCCGGGCGACGCCGGGCGGGTCGAGCCGGGCCAGGACCTCGAACAGGTCGGTGGCCAGCGGCTCCTCGGCCGCGGCGGCGACCGCGACGACGTCGGCGACCTTCTCGTCGGGCACCATCGCGAAGATCTCGGCGAAGCGGGTGTCGTCGTCGCTGAACACCGCGGTCTCGAGCATGTCGGCCGCGGACAGCTCGGAGACCAGCACCCGCAGGGCCGGTCCGGGCAGCTCGCCGATGAACCGGCCCATGGTGACGTGGTCGCCGCGGCGGATCAGCTCGCGGGCCACGCCGCGCATCCGGTCGACGGGCAGCGCGGCGAGGATCGGGGCGACGCGGCGCGGGTCGATCTCGGCGGCGACGTCGGCCAGGAACGTCGGCGGCACCCGGCCCGCGAGGTCGACGGCCCGCTCGGGCTCCAGCGCCCCCGCGACCCGGGCGCACAGCAGCGGGCCGAAGGCGCGCTGGGCGATGGCGGCGGTGATCGCCGCGGGGACGAGCTTGCTCGCCGCGGCGATCCGGGCGAACACCTCGCCGTTGGCGTCGTACAGCACGTCGGTGGCGGCCAGGCGGACCGCGCGGACGTCCTCGGCGGGCAGGTCGGCGAGGTAGCCGAACCGCTCGGGATCACCGCCGAGCAGCCGGGCGAGCTTGACGACCTCGACGCGGGTGCTGCTCACAGGCCGATCACCTTCCGCACGAGCGGGCGGATCAGCCGGGGCACCTGGGACAGCGACTCCTCGGTGGCGGCCATGAGCTGCGCGGTCTGGGTGCGCCGCGCCTCGCGCATCGCGGCGGCCAGGTCCGCGGCGTCGGCCGGGGGCAGGGCTTCGACCGAGGCGGGCAGCGTCGCCCGGAACTGCCTGCGGAGTTCATCCATCCGGTCACTGTACGCAGAACGCGGTTGGTGACGGAGAGCGACCGCGCGGGAGCGGCCGGGGACTGCCGCCCGGCGCGCGGTCGGAGGTCGCCGCGAAGCGGGCCGGGCTCGTGAACCACCCCCAACCTGCGCACGGCCGACGCGGCGCGATCCGACCAGGGCCTTTGGTCCCTTTCGATCGTCGTGCCGGTTGCCTACCGTGCCGGGCACCTCGATATGTACGGCCAGTGAACGCGAGTCGTCCGCATGCACGTCTTCATCAGCTATGCCCGCCGGGACCAGTCCTCGATCACCCAGTTGCGCGCCGACTTCGAGCGCCTCGGCCACCAGGTGTGGTTCGACCGGGAGCACAACGGCGGCCAGGAGTGGTGGGACCAGGTCCTGCGCCGCGTCCGCGACTGCCGGGCCCTCGTCTTCGCCCTGTCCCCCGACTCGGTCCGCTCGGCGGCGTGCCTGGCCGAGCTGCGCTACGCGCTCGCCCTGCGCAGGCCGGTGCTGGCCGTGCGGGTCCGGCCCGTCGACAGCGACGTGCTGCCGAGGGAGCTGCGCGGGGAGGTCGTCGAGTACGCCGACCGCACGCCGGAGTCGGTGATCGCCCTGCTCAAGGCGTTCAACGCGCTGCCGATCCCCAAGCCGCTGTCCGGCAGGCTGCCCGCCGCGCCGGAGATCCCGACCACCTACCTCGACGCCTACCTCGCCCGCATCGACGCGGATGACCTTTCCCACACCGAGCAGGCCGAGCTGTTCGACCAGCTCTCCGCCCGCCTGGACGACCCGCAGGAGCGCCCTGCGGTGTGGGACCTGCTGGTGCGGCTGCGCGGCCGGGCCGGGCTGAGCCCGCTGGTGTCGGTGAAGATGGAGCGCCTGCTCGCCCCCGGTGGCAGCCCGACCCGCGCGGCCGGTTCGACCTGCGGCACTGGGACGGCCAGAGCTGGACCACGCTGGTCCGGCACGGCGGGCGCGAGTTCAACGACCGCAACTCCCCGCCGACGACCTCGGCGCACCTGCCCACCGTGCTGGAGGAGAGCCGGACCAACGAGCTGCCGGTGACCACCGGGCGGCACGCCGACCCCGAGCCGCGCGGGCGCCGCGGGCTGCCCTGGCTGGTGGCCGCGGGCGTGCTGGTGGTGGCGGGAGGGGTCACCGGTGGGGTTGTATGGGCGGGCGCCGGCCCCGACCAGGAGTCGGCCACCCACGTGGCGCGGAACTTCGTCGACGCGGTCAACACCCGCGACGAGGCCGCGCTGCAGCGGTTCGTGTGCGGCCGGGACGGGAGCGAGAACGCCCATCTCTACCGCGGGTTCCTCGAGACCGCGAACGTCACACTCGAGAGCGTCGACGTGTCCGGGTCGGATCCCCGGTTCACCGTCCTCGCCGCGCGCACCGCTGGCAACTCGTCGGTAAAGTTGAGCATCCCGCTCACCGAGGAGGACGGCGAGTGGAAGGTGTGCGACATCAGCAAGGCGCTGTCGGGGCGCTGATCGCGGAGTAGGTCAATGCACGTGTTCGTCTGCCACGCGGCCCAGGACCGGGATGCCGCGGCCCGTTTGCGCGCCGATCTGGCGCAGGTCGGCAGGCAGGTCGCCCTCGACAGAGGGGAGCCGAACGGGCCGCAGTGGTGGGACACCGTGCTCTCCCGCATCCGGCGGTGCTCGGTCTTCGTGTTCCTCGTCTCACCGGACTCGATCCGGTCCCCGGGCTGCCTGGCCGAGCTGCGGTACGCCGCGGCGCTCGGCAAGCCGCTCGCGGTGGCCCGGCTGCGGCCCGCGGCGCTGCCCCCGGAGCTGGCCAGGGCCGCCGTGATCGATCCGGGCGGCGGGACCACCGAGCGGATCCCGCGGCTGCGGGACGCGCTGGACGCGTTCCCGGACCCGGGGCCGCTGCCCCAGCCGCTGCCGCCCGAGCCCCCGGTGCCGTACCTGGACGTCTACCGGTCGCAACTGGACCAGCCCGCGCTGGACCCGCAGCACCAGCTCTCGATCCTGACCGACCTGCGCGCGCGGCTGCTCGACCCCGGGCAGCGGGCCGGGGCGTGGGCGCTGCTGGTCCGCCTGCGGCAGCGGTCCGACGTGTCCGTGCCGGTGTCGGCGATGCTGGAGCAGGTGCTGGCGCCCGGCTGGCAGCCCGACCCGGAGCGCCGCGTGGAGCGCCGCTACTGGGACGGCCAGACGTGGACGACGCTGGTGCGGCACGAGGGCCGGGAGTTCAACGAGCGCCGGGTCCCGCCGCCCGAGGCCACCTGGGCCGGGGACGCCCCGGTGCCGGTGCGGACCGCCCGCGCGCCGCGGGCGTCCGAGCGGCGGCGGGCGCCGTTGTCCAAGGTCTGGGTGCTCGCGGTGGCCGCGGCCTGGTGGTGGTCGCGGGCGTGGTGGCCGCCGTGCTGCTGCCCCGGTTCACCGAGGCCGACGACGACCCGGTGAAGGCCGCCCGGACGTTCGTGGACGCGGTCAACGTCAGCGACCTGGACGCGCTGCGGCAGGTCACGTGCGAGCGGGACCGGGCCAACGCCTCCTCGCTGTTCCTGACCGGCGGGTTCCGGCTGACCCTGGAGCGGGTCAACGAGACCGAGCCGATGAGCCTGACCGTGCTGGCCACCGACACCCGCAGCGGGTCGACCGAGCGGGTGTCGTACCCGCTGGTCCAGGAGTCGGGCGAGTGGCTGGTCTGCTCGGCCTGACCGGTCAGCGGGCGCGGCGCGAGCGCAGGTAATCGCCGACCACGGCGGGGCCGAGGCCGTCGAGGTCGGGGTTCACCACGCGGCCGCCGCCCCGGCGGGCCACCAGGTCGACGAACTGGGCCAGCCGCGGGTCGTCGCCGAGCTTGAACACCGACAGGGACGTGCCGAGGCGGGCGAGGCGGTCCACCTCGGCCAGCGTCTTGCGCAGCGTCCGGGGCGTGGTGGGGTAGTTGAACTCCGCCGTGCCGTCGGGTTCCAGGTGGGCGGTGGGCTCGCCGTCGGTGACGACCAGGACGACCGGCTGGGCGTCCGGGTTGCCGCGCAGGTGGCGGCCCGCCAGCAGCAGGGCGTGGTGCAGGTTGGTGCCCTGCTCCCAGACGCCCTCCAGCGCGGTGAGGGTGCCGATGTCCACTGTGGTGGCGTGGCGGCCGAACGTGATCAGCTGGAGGTCGTCGCCGCGGAAGCGGGTCTGGATGAGGTGGTGCAGGGCCAGCGCGGTGCGCTTCATCGGGATCCAGCGGTTGTCCTGGACCATCGACCAGCTTGTGTCCACGCACAAAGCCACCGCCGCGCGGGAGCGCTGCTCGGTCTCGACGACCTCCACGTCGGTGACGTCGATGCGGATGTCGCCGGGGCCCGAGCGCAGGACGGCGTTGCGGATGGTCCGGGGCACGTCCCACGGTTCGGTGTCGCCGAACTGCCAGGGGCGGGTGGAGCCGGTGGGTTCGCCCGCGGCGCCCGCGGCGGGTGTCCCGGGAGCGCGGCGCGCGCGCAGGGTGCTGATCACGTCGGTGAGGGCGGCTTCGCCGAGGCGGCGCAGGGCTTTCGGGGAGAGGCGGAGGGTGCCGTCGGCGGCCCGCTCCAGCAGGCCTTGGTCGCGCAGTTCGCGTTCGAGGTCGGCGAGGCGGCGCGCGTCGACGACGGCTTCGTCGCCGAGTTGGCGTTCCAGCGCTTCGAGGTCGATGTCCTCCAGGCGCGCGCCGGGGTAGCTCTGGGCGAGTTGTTCGGCGAGGGCGTCCAGTTCGGCGAGGTCGGCCATCGCCTGCGCGCCCTCGCCCAGCCCGAGCGGGTCGTCGCCGCGGAAGCGCGCCGACGACGTCCAGTCCTCGCCGGGGCGCAGGGCGCGGAGGTTGGCGTCCAATGTGGACACCTGGTCGGCGAGGCGGGGGTCGCCGAACGCGCCCGCCAGGAGTTCCTGGAGTTCGGCGCGCTGGCGGTCGCTCATCGAGTTCATCATGCGCTGTGCGGCGGCGGCGCGGGCCGCGAGCGCGTCGATCAGCTCCTCGACCGTGCGCGGGTTCTCCGGGAAGAACTCGCCGTGGTCGCGCATGAACTTCGCGAACTGGTCCTTTGTGTCCTCACCGCGCAGGTGCGACAGCAGCAGGGCGTTGAGGTCGGCCATCATCGCCTTGATGCGCTCGACGTCCTCAGGGCGGACCTCGCTGAGCGCCTGCTTCATGCCCTGGAAGCGGGACTCCATCAGCTCTTGGCCGAGCAGGTCGCGGATGCGCTGGTAGTTCGCCCGGGCCTCGTCGGAGCGCCAGTCGTAGGCGGCCAGGTCGCGGACCGCGCCCGCGGTGCCCGGCGGGAGGGCGTCCAGCTGCGCCTCGCGGAAGCGGGCGTCGTCGGACGGGTCGGGGAACAGGGCGGTGCGCTCGGCGTCGAGGGCGCGGTCGAGCAGCTCCCGGACCTCGCGGAGGGTGCCGTCGAGGTTGTTGCGGCGCTGGATGCGGGCCCGGCGCTCCCAGAGCCTGCGGGTCAGGTCGTCGAGGCCCGCGGTGGTGTCGGTGCCGCTGCGCAGCAGCTCGTCGAGCGCGGAGCGCGGGGACGAGCCGTCCATGATGTCGCGGCCGAGCCGGTCCAGGGCGGCGCGCAGGTCGACCGGGGGCGCGAGCGGGTCGGGGCCGTTGTCCCAGGGCGCGTAGCGGTACCGGTCGGGGTGGGTCACGGCCCGTACACCGCCTCGGCGCCGTCCTCGGACTCCTTGGCGACCTTGCGGGTCAGGTACAGGTACTCCAGGGCCAGCTCGACGGCGGCGGCGATGCGGCCGGGCGGGTCCTCCGGGGTGACGCCGACGCGCGCGGCGACCTCGTGCAGGACGGGCAGCTCGGGCAGCGCGCCGAGCACCTCGGTGGCGGGGACGCGCTCGCCGGTGGCGACCAGGTTGCCGTCGGCCACGGCGTCGGCCAGCGGGCGCAGGTCGAGCCCGGCCAGCCGGTCGCGGGCGGTCTCGGCGACGGCGCGGCGCAGCAGGTGGGTCAGGTGCTCGGTCTCCCGGCCCTCCTCGCCCGCCTCGAACTCCAGCTTGCCGCGCAGCACGGCGGGCACGGCCTCCAGGTCGATGGGCCGGGCGACGGCGGGCTCCTCGCCGGTCAGCGCGGCGCGGCGCAGCGCGGCGGCGGCGACGGTCTCCGCGGCGGCGACGGCGAACCGGGCGGACACGCCGGAGCGCTGGTCGACGGCGCTGGACTCGCGCAGGCCGCGGACGAACCGGGCCAGGGCGGCCAGCAGCGGCTCGCCGACCTCGGCGACCAGGTGCGCCTCCTGGCGGACCAGGTCGACCTCGGCGGCCAGCGTGCGCGGGTAGTGCGTGCGGACCTCCGCGCCGAAGCGGTCCTTGAGCGGGGTGATGATGCGGCCGCGGTTGGTGTAGTCCTCGGGGTTGGCCGTGGCGACCAGCAGCACGTCCAGCGGCAGCCGCAGCGTGTAGCCGCGGACCTGGATGTCGCGCTCCTCCATGACGTTGAGCAGCGCGACCTGGATGCGCTCGGCGAGGTCGGGCAGCTCGTTGATGGCGACGATCCCGCGGTGGGCGCGCGGCACGAGTCCGAAGTGGATGGTCTCGGGGTCGCCCAGCCTGCGGCCCTCGGCGACCCGGACCGGGTCGACGTCGCCGATGAGGTCGCCGACGGAGGTGTCCGGGGTGGCCAGCTTCTCGGTGTAGCGCTCGTCGCGGTGGCGCCACTCGACGGGCAGGTCGTCGCCCAGCTCGGCGGCCCTGGCCAGCGACGCGGGGGTGATCGGCTCCAGCGGGTGCTCGCCCAGCTCGGAGCCCGCGATCACCGGGGTCCACTCGTCGAGCAGGCCGACGAGGGTGCGCAGCAGCCGGGTCTTGCCCTGGCCGCGCTCGCCCAGCAGCACGATGTCGTGCCCGGCGAGCAGCGCGCGCTCCAGCTGCGGGAGCACGGTCTGGCCGAACCCGACGATGCCCGGCCACGGGTCGCGCCCGGCGCGCAGCGCGGCCAGCAGGTTGTCGCGGATCTCGGCCTTGACCGACTTCGGCTGGTGCCCGCGGGCGCAGCTCGCCAGCGGTGCGGGGCAGGGACTCGGGGTTCACGCCCACGACGCTACGCAGATCGGGCCGCCTCTGCGACGTCAATCGCGCTGGAGGTGTCGCTCCAGGTCAGTGCCCGTGGTGCTCGGCCTCCGCCCGGATGCGGGCGCGGGCCTCCTTGTAGTACGCCCACTCCCCCGCGTTCAGGGCGATGAGCAGGGCCGCGACGACGCCGAGGGACGCGAGCGCGGGCAGCAGCGCCAGCAGCGGGGTGATGAGCAGCAGCACGACGCCCAGCGCGATCCGCTGCGGCTTGCGGGAGCCGTTGCAGCGGTAGGCGATGGCGGCGTAGGCGAACACGCACAGCGCGACGCCGCCGGTCAGCGCCCACAGCGGCGGCCCGTACAGCGGGTCGGCGAGCGTGTGGTGCTTGGTGTCGCCGACGTAGTTCAGCACCTTCTTGAGCCCCAGGGCGAGCATCACGACGCCCGCGATCACGGGCATGTGGAGGAACGTGAACGCCGAGCGCGCCAGCCGCGTCCGGTCGTGGCCGTCGGCGCGGGCGAGGGCGCGCTCGGTGAGGAGCTGCTGGGTGTCGAAGTACGCCCACCACAGCGACGCGCTGACGCTGAGCCCGAGCAGCGCGGCGAGCAGGATCGGCCAGGAGATCGCGACGGCGTTGACCCCGACGCCGATGGCGATGATGGACTCGCCGAGCGCGATGATGACGATCAGCCCGTGCCGCTCGGCGAAGTGCCGCGCCGAGTTGAGCCGCCAGCCCTCCGCGCCGATGACCAGCGTCCCGCCGTAGTCGGCGAGCACGGCCGCGGCCCACAGCAGGGTCTGCGTCGTGCCGCTCGTCTGGCCTGCGACCAGCAGCAGCGCGGTCCCGAGCAGCACCGACGGCACCCACTTGACGAGTTGCCGGTGCAGCCCGGGGTCGCCCTTGGCGACGACGAAGAACAGGGCCAGGTGCACCATGCGGACGAGCAGGTAGGCGAAGGCGAGCACGGTCGGGCCGTGCAGGCCGCCCGGGATGTCGTCGAACGCCTCCGGGATGGCCAGCGCGAGCCCGAACATGGCGGCCATCGCGGCCAGCATCGCGGTCCGGGTGAGGCCGACGTCGGCCTTGACCAGGTTCGACAGCCACGAGTACCCGACCCAGCACCACCACACGACGGCGATCAGCAGCAGGCCCCTGGTGAGGCCGTGCCAGGAGGTGTCGTCGGCGAGGACGGCGGTCACCTGGGTGATCGCGAACACGAACACCAGGTCGAAGAAGAGCTCCAGGGTGGTCGCGCTCGCGCTCTCCTCGATGCGCGCGAGCCGGGTCTGCCTGCTCATGGTGGGGATAATGGCACCCATGCGACTGCAATGGCGTCCCGAGCCCGCCGACTGGGCGGACGCGGTGCGCACGATGGTGCCCTTCACCCGGTGGACCCCGTGGTTCGCCGCGGCCCTCGGCGCGTTCTCCCTGGTCCTGGTGGTGATCGGGCAGCCGGTGCCCGGGGTGTTCGGGGTGGTCTGCGCGGTGCTGATCGCCGCGCTGCCGGGCGTCGGCGCGCGGGTGGCGTTCACCCGCGACCCGATCGCGGGCCGCGCGGTCACCGCCGAGGTCGACGAGGAGCGCATCCGGCTGATGACCGTCGACGGCACCGCGCACAGCGACCTGCGGGTCGCCGACCTCGCGGGCTGGGCCGAGACCGAGCGCAACTTCGTGCTGCGCACGGCGGGCGGCGGCGTGCACCCGGTGCCGGGGCGGGCGTTCGGCAGCACCGAGGACATCGACGCTTTCCGCGACCTGTTGTCCAAGGCGCTCGGACGACCGGCGTAGGCTCACCGACCGTGTCAACTCCGAGTGCGACTTTCGCCGTCTGGGTCTCGGCGTGGCTGCCCGGTTCGGCCGCCTCCGACGACGTGCTCGACGCCCTGGGCCACTGGTCGGAACTGAACGACGTGGTGGCCGTCGACGACGCCACCGCGGACGAGCTGGACCTCCCGGTGCGCGGCGAGGCGGGCGCCCCCGTCGCCTCCCTGCTCGCCGCCCTGCGCCGCGCGGGCGCGACCACCGCCCGCCTCGTGCTGCCCGTCCCGGGCGACGTGCGCGGCCTCGGCACGCGCAGCGAGTTCGCCGGGACCGCGCTGCACGCGGGCGAGGCCGTGGTGGTCGAGGGGACCGGCTACGGCGTCGTCCCCGAGCCGGTGGCCGACGGCGTGCTGCGCTGGACCGTGTTCCCGACCGGCGAGACCGCGGGGTCGAGCACCTGCCGCTGGGCGAGGCCGAGCACGAGCTGACCGGCGCGATGCGCGTCGCCGCGGGCGTGCTGACCGAGCTGGGCGTGGCCAAGCACCGCGCGGGCGTCCGCGAGGAGATCACCGCCCGCGTCGCGCACCGCGGGCCGCGCCGTGGCCGGAGGGCACGCCGCCGCGCTCGCTGCGCGTGCTCCAGCGGGCCAACGAGGTCAGCGCGATCCTGGACCTGGCGGCCGAGGACGCGCCGGGCAGCGCGGTCTCGTCGTCGGCGGCCCGCAAGCGCGCCGAGGCCCTGCGCCCGCTCACCGACGCCGTGCGGCTGGCCCGGCTGGCCGCGGTCGCCGAGGCCGTGCGGGTCTTCACCGATCACGCCGACCAGCACTGAGGCCATACTGCGCTGGTGATCACCGCTCCCTTCGGCGGCCACCCGCGCACGGTGTGGGCGCTGGCGTTCTCCCCGGACGGCGCGCACCTGCGCACCGCTGGTGACGACGGCACCGTCCGGCTCTGGAAGGTCGCCGACGGCACCCTGCTGAGCACCCGGCGCGCGGGCGTCGAGCCCGGTCCGGCCTTCGGCTACGCGGACCCGCCGTGGCGGGTCGAGCGCCACCTCCTGACCGGTCCCGGCGGGACCTTCGCCGCGCCCGCGGCGATCACCGCGGCGGCGACCGACCCCGCGGTCGCGGTGGGGCTGGCGACCGGCGCGGTCCTGCTGGGCGTCGAGGGCGGGCTGCTGCCCGTCGCCGAGCACGAGGGCGCGGTCACCGCGGTCGCGGCGAGCGCCGGGGTGCTCGTCTCCGCGGGCGAGGACCTCGTGGTGCGGGCGTGGAACGCGCGGGCGGGCGCGGTCACCGCGCGGCTGGCGGTCGACGCCCGGGTGCGCTCGATCGCGCTGACCGGCGACGGCTGCGTGTTCACCGACGCCGACGGCCGGCTGTGGTCGTGGCCGATCCGGTCCGAGCCGGTCGAGCTGAGCACCCGGTTCGGCCCGGTGCTGCTCGTCGCGGCCGGGCCGTCCGGGCTGCTCGCCTGCGCCCACGAGTCCGGCCAGGTCGTGCTGCGCGACGACGCGGGCGAGATCGCGGTGCTGCCCGCGCACGGCGGCGTGCTGACCATGGCGGTGCACGACGGCCTGCTGCTGACCGGCGGCGCGGACCACGCGGTGCGGGTGTGGGACCCGTCGACCGGCGCGCCGCTGGAGATCCGGGTCGGCCCCGGCGGGGCGGTCCGGGCGGTCCGGGGCGAGCTGGCGTGCGACGAGCTGGGCGTGAAGTGGCGCTGGGCGGACGGGGCCGCGCGGGTGCTGCCGCCGAGCCGCGGCGCGCTGGGCGCCGCGGTGTTCGCCCCGGACGGGACGCTGGTGACCGGCGGCGTGGACGGCCGCCTGTCGATCGGCGAGGACCTGGTCGTCGCGGCGCACGACAGCTGGGTGCGCGCGGTCGACGCGGACCGGCGGCTGGTGGTGTCGGGCAGCGACGACGGCAGGCTCGTCGGCTTCACCCGCGACGGCCGCAAGGCGCTGGAGCACGCGCTGCCCAGCGCCGTGCACGCGGTCGCGCTGGCCCCGGAGGGCCGGGTCCTGGCGGGCTGCGAGGACGGGTCGGTCCGGCTGTTCGACGCCCGCGACGAGCTGTCGGTCTACACCGGCCACACCCTGCCCGTGCGCGCGCTGCTGCGGCTGCCCGACGGCCGGGTCGCGGCGGGCGCGGAGGACGGCGCGATCCGGGTGTGGGAGCCGAGCAGGCCCGACGACCCGGTGCTGCTGGAGGGGCACGTCGACGTCGTGCGCGCGCTGGTGCTGCTCCCCGACGGGCGGCTGGCCAGCGGCGGCGACGACGGCACCATCCGGCTCTGGGACCTCGCCGGCGGCCTGCAGGTCGCGGGCACCGGGTTCACCGCGCCCCCGCCGGTGCGGCCGAGGGCCGGGATCGTCAACGACGCGGCCAGCGCCGAGGACCTGCTCGGCTTCGACGCCGACACCGACGCCCTCGCGGCGCTGATCGCCGACCGGGCGACCGAGCCGCCGCTGGCGGTGGCGCTGCTGGGGCCGTGGGGCGCGGGCAAGTCGAGCTTCCTGCACCAGGTCGAGGCGCGCGTGCGGACGCTGGCGAGCCGGTCCCGGGGCAACCCGGAGGACAGCGTGTACACCGCGTCCGTGCGGCAGGTCCGGTTCAACGCCTGGCAGTACAGCGACGACCACCTGTGGGTGGGGCTGATCGAGCACCTCTTCGAGGGCCTCGGCGTCGAGGACGGGCCGCCGTCGGACGCCGCGGAGCTGCGCGAGCGCAGCCGGGTGCTGGGCGAGGAGCTGGAGCGGGTCTCCGGCGGGGCGGCGGACGGATTGCGCGTGCCCGCGCTGCTGCGGCTGCTCTGGCGCGAGCGCACGGTGCTCCGCGGGCGGTGGGGCGCGGTCGCCGCGGTGGCGGCCGCGGTCGCGGCGGGGGCGGTCGCGTGGGCGCTGTGGGGCGGGCCGGTGGTGACGGCGGTGGCCACCGCGCTCGCGTTCGCGACGCCGATCGCCCAGGCGCTCGTGTCGGGGTACCAGGAGTTCCGCGGCTTCCCCGGGTCGCTGCGGGAGAAGGTGCGGGCGCGCAAGGACGTCATCGACGCGCGGCTGGCGGCCGACCCGGTGGCGCGGATGCGCGCGCTGGTCGACCGGGTGCGGGAGGAAGTTCGCCGCGCACCGCGGCGTGCTGGGCGCGGCGGCGGCGGACCTGCGGGTGCTCAGCGACGGCATCCGGGCGGCGCTCGCGGAGTGGCGGCGCGGCGGCGGGGTCGGCCCGCCGCCGCTGGAGCGCGTGGTGCTCTACATCGACGACCTCGACCGCTGCCCGCCGCGGCGCGTGCTCGACGTGCTCGCCGCCGTGCACCTGCTGCTGGCGCTGCCGGTGTTCGTCGTGGTGGTCGCGGTCGACCCGGCGTGGCTGCGCCGCGCGCTCGCCGACGAGCCCGGGTACCCGCTGGACTACCTGGACAAGATCTTCCAGATCGCGTTCGCCCTGCGGCCCATGGGTTCCTCCGCGGGCAGGCTCGTCGACGACCTGCTGCCGGACACGCCGGTCCCCGCGCCCCGGCCCGCTCCCGCTCCACCCGCCACCCCGGCGGTCCGGCCGCGGCGGGCGGAGCCGGTGCCGCCGCCGCGCTCGACGCCGCCGCGCGACCCCGGGCTGCGGCCGGACCGGCTGCGGACCCGGGAGGCCGAGCGCGCGTTCGTCAAGCGGGTGCTGCCCCTGCTTCCGACCCCGCGCGCGGTGAAGCGGCTGGTCAACACCTACCGGCTGATCCGCGCGAGCATCCCGGTGGAGCAGACCGACCGGTTCGTGCGCCTCGACGGCACCGGCCCGTACCGCGCGGTCCTGGTGCTGCTCGCGCTGGTCTTCGGGACGCCGGGGTCGGCGGCGGACCTGCTGCGGGCGATCGCCGCCGCCGACCCGGGCGCGCGCAGGCTCGCCGACGTCGTCGCGCTGCCCGACGGGGTGGTCGACCTCGTCGACCTGTGCCCGGTCGCCGATTACCAGCGGTGGGTGGGGACCGTCGCCCGGTTCGGGTTCGATACCACCGATTTGGTCGATTCCGACCAACCCGATCTCAGCGCGTGATCGATCTGCCACACTGGCGGCTCACCTGATCACTCAGCGGAGGGCTTGTGGCGCAGGAGGATCGGCGCGGCTGGTGGCCGCTGGTCATCGCGGTCGTGGTCGGGTTGGGGGCGAGCGCCGGGCTCTACGCCGTGCTCGACTCCGACGACCGGGCCCCGGGCGAGTGCATCGCGGTCGAGGTGAGCGCGTCGACCGAGAAGGACAAGCTGCTCGCCGCGATGGCCGAGGACTACAACCGGGCGGACCGCGAGTTCGGCGGCCGGTGCGCCGAGGTGCGCGTGCACGGGCTGACCTCGGGCGCGGGCATGGAGGCGCTGCTGGGCGGCTGGGCGGGCGCGAAGACCGGGCTGCCCGAGCCGCAGGTGTGGATGCCGAGCACGTCGCTGTGGCTGTCCCGGATGAGCGCGCGCGACGGCGCCGACCGGGTGGTGCGGCTGGACAACCCGTCGGTGGCGGCCAGCCCGCTGGTGATCGCCATGCCGAGGGAGATGGCCGACCACATGCGCTCGCGGACCGCGGAGCCGGGCTGGGCGGACATCCTCGCGCTGGCGAACGCGCCCGACGGGTGGGCCGCGGTGGGCAAGCCGGAGTGGGGGAGTTCACCCTCGCCCGGGACAACCCGCAGCTCTCGTCGTCCGGGCTGGGCGCGTCGGTCGCGTCGTTCCACGCGGGCGCGGTCGCCAAGGGCGTCCCGCTCACCGACGCCGCGGTCCGCGACGCCGAGGTGCTCAAGTTCGTCCGCGGGGTCGAGTCCTCGGTGACCCGCTACGGCAACGACGCGACCCGGTTCATGGCGGAGCTGGCCGCCGACGACCGCCGCGGCACGCCGCCGATCAGCGCGATCGTCGTCCAGGAGGAGCTGGCCTACCTCTACAACCGGGGCGCGACCAGCGGCGACCCGGCCGCGCTCGACTCGGGGACCGCGCCCAACCGGCCGTTCTCGGTGATCCACCCGCGCGAGGGCACGCTGGTGTTCGACCACCCCTTCGTCGTGCTCGCCTCCGCCACGCAGGACCAGCGCGACGCCGCCGAGGACTTCCGCCGGTTCCTGGCCGAGGACGACCAGCGCGCGCTGTTCCGCAAGGCCGGGTTCCGCGACGCCGACGCGCCGGACCGCCCGACCAGCGAGCTGCGGGACGCCCTCGGCGTGCCCGCCGACTCGGCGATCCGGGTGATCACGCCGCCGTCGCCGAAGACGCTGGAGGCGATGGTGGACGCCTGGGGCGCGACCCGCAGGCACGCCCGCGTCCTGCTGGTGCTCGACGTGTCCGGGTCGATGTCGCGCCCCGCCGACCCCGACGCGGTGAGCACCGAGCTGGCGGGCAAGTCGAAGGTGTCCCTGCTGCCCGGCGCCGTGCAGCGCGCGCTGGAGCTGCTCAGCCCGCGCGACGAGGTCGGCCTGTGGACCTTCTCGACCGGGCACCGCGAGGTCGTGCCGATCCGCGAGCTCGGGGGCAACCGGGACGCGCTGCTGACCGCCGTCGAGCAACTGCGCACCTCCGGGGAGACCGACCTCTACAAGACGGTCGACGCCGCGCACGCGGCGATGGTCGACGGCCTCGACGGGGAGCGGATCAACGCGATCGTCGTGCTGTCCGACGGGGCGAACACGCCCGCGGACGAGAAGGGGAAGCGGGCCATGCTCGAGCGGGTCGACGTCGACAACAGCGAACTCGCGCTGCCGATCTTCACCATCTCGTTCGGGGTGGACGCCGACCGCGCGACCATGAACGACATCGCCCGCGCCACCGACGCCCTGCACTACGCCGCGGTGGACGACCCGGAGAACATCGACGAGGTGTTCGCGAGCGTCTTCAGCCACTTCTGATGCGCAGGCCCGACCCCGCCGCCGTCGCGGCGGCCACGATCACCGGCGCGCTCGCCGCCGCGCCCCGCCGCGCGCGGCCCGTCGCCGTGGCTGGCGATCCCGGTGTTCGTCGCGATCGCCGGGCTCGTGCTCGGCGTGCAGGCGCTGCTGACCCGGCGGACGCGCGCGGCGGTCCCGGCGCCCGAGGCGCTGGGCCGGGCGGGCGAGCTCATGCGGGCGGTGTCGACCGCGGCGGGCGAGATCCGGGCCCGCGCCCTGCCCCTGGCCGACGCCGACCCGGTGGCCACCGCCGCGGCCGAGGTGGTCGCCGCCGCCTACCGGCTCGCGTGCCTCGTGGTGCGCTCGCACGGCCGCGTCCCGACCGCGCTCGACGCGCTGGCCGTCGCGCGGCGCCGGATGGAGAGCGTCGCGGGGCGGATCGGCGAGCGGGCGCCGACGACCGTCCTGGTGGAGGATCTGACGAAGGTGCGCCGCCACCTCGAGGCCAGGGAGGACGCGGTGCGGATCCAGCTCGGGGAGCGCTGAGTGCTGATCCAGGCCAAGTGGGCGGAGCCCATCCGCAGCGGGCGGGTCACCGTCCTGTTCCGCCGGTGGGCGGCGCCGCGCGTCGTCGCCGGGCGGGTGTACCGGACGGGCGTCGGCAGGCTCGCGGTCGACGCGGTGGACGCCGTCGGCCGGATCACCGCCCGCGACGCCCGCGCGGCCGGGTACCGCACGCCCGCCGACGCCGAGGCCGACCTGCGCGGCGACGCGTCGCTTCCGCTGTACCGCGTCCGGGTGCACCCGGTCACCGACCCGGACCCGCGCGCGGAGCTGGCCGCGTCCGCCGACCTGTCCCCCGACGACGTCGCGGCGATCAGCGCGCGGCTGGACCGCCTCGACCGGGCGTCGCGGTCGGGTCCGTGGACCAGGGCGACGCTGCGGCTGATCGCGGAGCGGCCCGCGGTCCGCGCGGGCGACCTCGCCGCCGCCGTCGGCCGGGAGACCCCACCCTTCAAGCTGGACGTCCGCAAGCTGAAGAACCTGGGCCTGACCGAGTCGCTGGAGGTCGGGTACCGGCTGTCGGCACGCGGGAACGCCTACGTCAATTCCCTTTAACTCTCAACGAAATACGGCCCCCACCTGCGCGTTCCCAAGTGGACCCCGCACATGATCACCCTCCGAACGGAGGATAAGACGATGCTATGGGTCATTGGGATGAGCGGTTCGGAGGCGGCTCCCCGATAGTGGTCACACTGAACCACGCGCTGTTACCGGAGTCACACCATGACCGCTGAGCTCATCGACCACCGGCCGGGGCCGCCGCGCCCGCCCGTGTTGGACGCCGCGCACCTGGGTGCGCTGCAGATGGTGGCCCGCGGCGAGGTCGGCGGGTATGGCGGCTGCTCGGTGCTGCGGCACCGGACGGACGACCTGTCCGCGCTCATGATCGGCGCGTTGTTCACCCTGCGGCGGGACGGCTTCATCGGCTACGGCGCCGAGGTCGACCCGCACGACGGGTGGGTGGCCGCCGAGCTGACGTCGGCGGGCAACCGGCTGCTCGACATCTGGCTGCGCCGCGGCAGGCGCACGCCGGACGAGGCGGCCCGGCACCGGGACTGGTTCGTGCTGCTGCGCTGCGCGCACCGGGGCGAGCTGGGCCTGACCGAGAAGAACGAGATCACCGGGCGCGGCCTGCCGCGCAGGACCGACCTGACCGCCCGCGCCCGCGAGCTGGTCAGCGCCGGGCACCTGGTGGTCGGCTCGCTCAAGCTGCGCGACTGCAGGCTGGTCACGCTGAGCGAGACCGGCAGGCAGCTGCACAGCAGGCTCGACCTGTCGGAACCGAGAGGGTGAGCGCCGTGGTCGCCCTCGTCCCCGATCCACGCGGAGAGGTGAGCTGGGGAACCAGCGACGTGTACCGCGGACGGGCACACCTTGTCCCAACTCACCGCACGGCTGGGCTGTGCGGCATGCCGGTGGACGCGCGCTGCGTACAGCGCCCCGCCGAGCGAGTGGTGTGCCCCGAGTGCGCTATCGCGTACGTCGCGGCGGTGTTCCCCGCACCAGCGCCGGACCTACGGCACGAGGTCCGGTTGCGCGCCTAACCGCATCATGGTGGCGGGGCGGTTCCCTGCACCGCCCCGCCACCCCCGAGCAGCGCCCGCGCGAGGTCGACGAGGCCGTCCGCGGTGACCTTCGGGTCGATGACGCGGCGGGTGGCCAGGCCGATGGCCAGGTTCACCGCCGCGTCCACCAGCGCGCGCACCGGGATCGGCCCGGCGAGCGCGCCGAACCGCCGTTCGACCGTCCCGGTGAGACTGTCCACCAAGTCCCGCCGCCGGTCGGCCTCGGCGCGCACCAGCGCGGCGTCGCCGCGGACGTCGAGGGCGAACTCCAGTTCCAGGCGCGGCCAGCCCGAGTCCATCGCCGCGGTCACCCAGTCGGCGAGGCCCTGGACCGGGTCGGGCCCCTCGATGGCCGCGGTCAGCTCCGCGAGCCGCTCGGCTTGATCTCCCGCAGCACGACGAGCGCGAGCTGCGCCTTGCCGTCGAAGTTCGAGTAGACCGCTCCGGTGGTGAACCCCGACTCGGCCGCGACCTTGGCGATCGAGGTCGCCTGGTAGCCGTCGCTGAGGAACAGCTCGCGGGCGGTGCTGACGAGGGCGGCGCGGTTGCGGGTTCGGCTCTCCTCCCGGCGCATGCGGTGATCGTAGCGGTTGACAACACTCGGATAATAGCGCTATCCAGATACCGTGATTATCCGCGATGGCACCGTCGCCGCCCGGGTCGCCCGGAGCAGGCTGGCGGGAGCGCTGATGAGCCCGCGCGGCGGCGTGTCCGACGAGGAGCTGCGCGCCGCCGTCGCCGGGCGGACCGTGCTCGTCACCGGCGCGTCGTACGGGCTGGGGGCGGCGACCGCCCGGATGCTCGCCGACGCGGGCGCGACCGTGCTGATGACCGCGCGCACGGCGTCGGCGCTCGCCGAGGTCGCGGACGGCCGCGGCCACTGCTACCCCGCCGACCTGTCCGACCCGGACGCGGTCGGCGCGCTCGCCGCCCGGGTGCTCGCCGAGCACGGGCCGCCGGACGTCGTGGTGAGCAACGCGGGCAAGTCGATCCGCCGGACGCTGGCCGCGAGCCGCTTCCACGACTTCCAGCGCACCGCCGCGGTGAACTACCTCGGGCCGGTGCGGCTGCTGCTGGACCTGCTGCCCGCCATGCGCGAGCGCGGCAGCGGGCACCTGGTGAACGTCTCGACGATCGGCGTGCTGGTGCCGCCCGGTCCGCGGTGGGCGGCGTACCAGGCGTCCAAGACGGCGTTCGACGTGTTCTTCCGCTCGGCCGCGATGGAGGCCGCCGCCGATGGGGTCACCGCGACATCGATCTACATGGGACTGATCAGGACCCGGATGAGCGCGCCGACCGCGTCGCTGGCGAACGCGCCGGGCCAGACGCCCGATGAGGCGGCCCGGGTGGTCGCGCGGGCGATCGTCAAGCGGCCGGGGAAGATCAGCCCGTGGTGGGCCGACCTGGCCGAGCTGGGGTCCGCGGTGTCGCGGCGACCGTGGGAGGCGGCGGTGAAGTGGAGGCCGAGGACGTGAGCACGGCGACCCTGCTGGCGCACGCCGCGAAGGCGGGACTGGACGCGGGCCTGGTCCGCCCCCAGCACCTGGGCGCGGTGCTGCGCGCGCTCCGCACCACCGGCGCGACCCCGGCGACCCTGCTGCGCATCGCCGCCGCGCACCACCCGGACACCCCCGGCGTGCTCGACGACGACGGCGCGATCACCTTCGCCGAACTGGACGACGCGGCCGCGCGGCTGGCGGGCGGCCTCACGTCCGAGTACGGCATCCGTCCACAGTCGACGATCGCGGTGCTGTGCCGCAACCACCGCGACTTCGTGCTCGCCACCGCCGCGGCGGGCAGGCTCGGCGCGAACCTGGTCTACCTCAACACCGAGTTCGGCCCACCCCAGGTGGCCGCCGCCTGCGCCGGGGCGGACGCCCTGGTCGCCGACGCCGAGTTCCCCGCCCCCGACGGCGTCCCCGTCGTGCGCGACCTCGCGGCGCTGGCCGCCCGCCCGCGTCCGGCGCGGGAGGCGCGGGTGCGGCCGGGCCGGATCACGCTGCTGACCTCCGGCACCACCGGCACCCCGAAGGGCGCGCCGCGCACGCCGACGGCGATGGGCATGCTCGGCCCGGCGGTCACGCTCATCGAGCGGGCCGGGCTGCGCGCGGGCGAGCCCGCGCTGATCGCGCCGCCGCTGTTCCACGGCCTCGGCCTGGCCACGTGGGCGCTGGCGGTGCTGCTCCGCTCCCCGTCGTCCTGCGCCGCCGCTTCGACGCGCGGACCATGCTGGCCGACGTCGAGCGGCACGGGGTCGCGTTCGTCGCCGCGGTGCCGGTCATGCTGCACCGCGTGATGGCGCTGCCCGCCGACGTCCGCGCGCGGTACTCCACGTCGACCCTGCGCGCGGTGCTCTCCGGGGCGCGGCGCTGCGCCCGGAGCTGGCCGAGCGCTTCCGGGCCGAGTACGGCGAGATCCTGTTGAACGGCTACGGGTCCAGCGAGATCGGCGTCGCCGCCGTCGCCACGCCCGCCGACCTGCGCGCCGCGCCGGGCACCGTCGGGCGGCCGACGCTGGGCATCCCCGTCCGCGTCCTCGACGACGCCCGCAGGCCCGTCCCGCCCGGCGTGGCGGGCACGGTGTTCGTCGGCGGGCCGCTGGTGTTCGAGGGCTACACCGGCGGCGGGTCGAAGGAGGTCGTCGACGGGCTGATGAACACCGGCGACACCGGCCACCTCGACCCGCAGGGCCGCCTGCACGTCCTCGGCCGCGCCGACGACATGATCGTCTCCGGCGGCGAGAACGTGTACCCGCAGGAGGTGGAGGACGTGCTGGCCCGCCACCCCGCGGTCGCCGACGTCGCCGTGGTCGGCGCGGACGACCCGGAGTTCGGCCAGCGCCTCGTCGCCTACGTCGTCCCGCGCGGCGACCGGCCCGACCCCGCGGAGCTGTCGGCGCACGTCCGGACCGCGCTCGCCCGCTACAAGGTGCCGCGGGACTACGTGTTCGTGGCCGAGCTGCCCCGCACCCCCACCGGGAAGGTCCGGCGCTCCGCGCTTGATGACGCGTAACCAGTAGGTTACGCTTCCGCTCGTGGACGACGTCGCCGCCGCCATCGCCGACCCGGTGCGCCGGGAGATCCTCGTGCTGCTGCGCGGCGGCAGCCTGCCCGCCGGGACGATCGCCGAGCGCTTCGCGATCAGCCGACCGGCCGTCTCCCGGCACCTGCGAGTGCTCAGGGAGAGCGGCCTGGTCCGCGACGAGACCTCCGGCAGGCAGCGGATCTACACGCTCGACCCGGCGCCGCTCACCGACCTCGCCGCCTGGCTGGCGGGCTTCACCCGCCCGTCCGGCTGGGAGCACCGCCTCGACGCCCTGGAGACCGAGGTCCACCGCGCGCGCCGCGACCGGCGCGCCGCCGCCCGCCCCGAGGAGAACACCGCATGAACCCCACCGGCAGGCTCCACGGCACCGACCTGGTGCTCACCCGGACCTTCCGCGCCCCGGCCGAGGACGTGTGGGCCAGCGTCACCGAGCCCGACCGCACCGCCCGCTGGTTCGGCGCCTGGACCGGCGACCCCCGCCCCGGCGCCACCGTCAAGCTCCAACTCGCCTTCGAGGACGGCCAGCCCTGGACCGAGGCCCGCATCGACGCCTGCGAACCCCCGCGCCGCCTGGCCCTGACCACCCACGACGACATGGGCCGCTGGCGGCTGGAGCTGCTGCTCACCGAGACCGCCGACGGCACCGAGCTGCGCCTGGTCCACCACCTCGACACCGTCGACGGCATCGGCGAGGTCGGCCCCGGCTGGGAGTACTACCTCGACCAGCTCATCGCCTGCCGCGAAGGCACTCCCCTGCCCGCGTTCGACGACTACTACCCCGCCATGAAGCCGTACTTCGAGGGGCTGCGCTAGTCCGGCGTCACCCCACCAGGGTCGTCGCGACGTCGTCGACGAGCAGCCAGGAGAACCCGCCGGGCGACCAGAAGCCCGCGAACGCGGTGTACTCGCCGACCTCGGCCGGGAACCGCACGGCCAGCCGGTGGTAGCCGCCGGTCAGCGGACCGAACCGGACCTCGCGGTGCACCGCGCCGGTCGCCTTGTGCCGCACGCCGAAGTAGGCGGCGGTGATCACCGACGAGGTCCGCACGTACCCGGACAGCTCGACGGTGCGGCCCGCGGGGACCACCACGTGCTGGGTGATCGCGTTCCAGCGCCCGGTGCTCACCGCCTCGATGTAGGCGTTGTTGGCGCCCGTGCGGGACCACCCGGTCCCCCGGTCGACGCCCTTGGCGTCCGGCCCCTCGCCCGTGCACCACATCGGGACCGCGGACCCGTCGGACGGCTGCTCGAACCCCGCGTTCGGCAGGTACATCATCCAGCCCTGGCAGCCGGTGGACGCGGCAGCCGGGTGCGCGGCCAGCGCTCCCAGTGCGGCGGCCACCGCCAGAACGGCGCGTTTCCTCATCGGTGTCTCCCCTGAATCCCCTTGTCCCGCCTCGGACCGCTCGCCAGTATCGGGAGCACGGTCAAAGTGGCGTCAAAGCCGGATCGGAGGCCAGGTGCGCGAGCTGCTGCGCGGTCGCCTGGCCGTCGTGGTCGCCGCCGCGGGGTACGGCAAGACCACCGCGGTCCGGCGGTGGCTGCGCGAGGCCGGGGAGCGGGCGGTCGTCGTCGACGACGTCCACCCGGATCGGCTGCCCGACCCGCCGGGGGCGCCGGACCGGCTGGTGCTGATCTCCCGCGAGCCCATCCCGGTCTCCGCCCTGCTGCGCTACGACCTCGGCGCCCCGGTCGAGATCGGGCCACGGCAGCTCGCCCTGTCCGCCCGGCGCACGGCCGCGCTCCTGGCCTCGCAGCACGGCGTCACCGACCCCGAGGCCGCTGCCGCCGTCCACGAGCTGACCGCGGGCTGGCCCGCGCTGGCGCTGCTCGCGGGCGCCCACGCGGCGGAGCCCGCGGACGTGCTGTCCCGCCCGGGAACCCCGCTGCACGACTACATCGCGGCGGAGGTCCTCGGCCCCTCCCCGACGACGCCGTCGACCTGCTCTCCCACCTGACCGTGCTCGGGTCGGCCGCGCCCGAGCTGATGGCGGCGGTCGGCGAGGACCGGCTCGGCGCGCACCTGGGGCCGCTCACCCGGACCGGCCTGCTGCGGCAGGACGCCGACGGCTGGTGCGCGCCGGTCCCCTCGTCGGGGCCGTCGCGGCGGTCCTGCGCCCGGTGCCCGCCGCGCGCGCCCGGACCTTCGCCGCGCTCGCCGTCGACTGGCACCGCGACCGCGGCCGCCCCCGGGACGCGCTGCGGCTGGCCGCCGTCGCGGGCGACTCGGGGCGGTGCGCCGACCTGGTGCGCCACCACGGCGGCGCCCTGCTGGCCGCGGGCGCGGCGGAGGAGGTCGTCGCCACCGTCGCCGCGCTGCCGCCCGCGCTCCGCGACGCGGCGGTCGACCTCGCGCACGCCGACGCCCTCCAGGCCACCGGCCGGACCGACGCCGCCACAGCGGTCTACGCGCGGCTGGCGGAGGGGTCCGCCGAGCTGCCCGCCGGACTGGCCTGGCGGTACGGGTCGGCGGTGTACCTCTGGGGCGACCCGCGCGACGCGCTCGCCGTGCTGCGCCGGGGGAAACGGGCGCCCGGGGCGGACGCGGACACCGCGCTGCTGCTGGCGTGGACGGCGGCCGCGCACTGGCTGGCGGGCGAGGAGGCCGAGTGCGCCGCGCTCGCGGCGGAAGCGCACACGGCGGCCCGCGCCACCGGCGACCAGCGGGCGCTCGCCGCCGCGCACGTCGCCCTCGCCCTGTGCGCGCACCTGACCGGCGACCCGGTCGGGCTGCGCGCCCACTACGGGCGGGCGCTGGAGAGCGCCGAGGCGGCCGGGGACACCGTGCAGGTGGTGCGCGTCCGGGTGAACCTCGCGGCCGGGCTGGAGCAGGAGGGCAGGCTCGCCGACGCGCTCGCCGTGCTCGACCCGGCGGTGGACGCGGCCAGGTCCTCGGGCTACGACAGCTCGCTGGCCCTCGCCCTGGCCAACCAGGGGTCGCTCCTGCACCGCACCGGCAGGATCGACGACGCCGTCGCCGCCTACCGCGAAGCCGTCCGGGTCTACGAGCGGATGCACTCGATGAAGGTCGCCTACCCGCTGACCGGGCTCGGCGACATCCACCGGTCGCGCGGCCAGCCCGCCCAAGCCCGGGCCGCCTACACCGAGGCGCTGAACGCGGCCGTCCGCGACGGCAACAACCGCCAGGGCATGGTCCCGGCCCTGTGCGGCCTCGCCAGGGTGGTCGCGGACGCCGATCCGGCGGGCGCGGCCGACCTCGCCGACCAGGCCGTGGAGCACGCCCAGGGCCACTGGGCGGCGACCGCCCTCGTGACCCGGGCCTGGGTGGCCCGCCTGGCGGGCAACGGGTCGGCGGCCCGGCGGGACGCGCGGGCCGCCGCCGAGGTCGCCGCCGTGCACCGCGACCGCGGTGGTCTGGCCCACGCGCTGGAGGTCGAGGCAGCCACCACCGACGACCCCGCCGCGGCCCGCGAACTCCTGCGCGAAACACTGTCCATCTGGGACGAATCCGGGGCCGTGCTCGACGCCGACCGGGTCCGGGTCGCGCTCGGCGAGTGCGCGGGTGGCGACGACGACGTGCGGCTCGAGGGCAGGCTGGCGGCGTCCCGGCTCGCCGCGGCGGGCGTGGTCGAGGCGCTGCCCGCCCGGCCGGGCGCCCCGGGCCGGGTCGAGGTCCGCGTGCTCGGCGAGTTCGCCGTGCTGGTCGACGGGCAGCCGCTCCCGCCGCGGGCGTGGCAGTCCCGCAAGGCCCGCGACCTGCTCCGCGTGCTCGTCGCGCGCCGGGGAAGCCGGTGTCCCGCGAGGAGTTGGCCGACCTGCTCTGGGGCCCGGTGCCCGCGGCCGACCGGCAGAAGGTGGCGCACCGGCTCGCGGAACTCCATGACCAAGATCCGCTCGACGCTGATCGGGGTGGCCGCGCTGCTCGCGCTCGCGGGCCAGCCCGCCGCGGCGTCCGCCGAGGGCCGCACCGCCGGGGAGCACGCCGCGGCGGGACAGGCGTCCGCGCTCAGCACCTGCGTCCCGGGCGTGTGGACGCAGGTCCACTGGTACGTCACGCCGTTCTGGGTGGCGAACTACCGCTACACCGTCGCGCCGGGCGTCTTCGTGAAGTGGCGCTGGTTCTCCGGCGGGGTGCCGCCGTACTGGGAGGGCAGCTTCACCACCAGCGGCGACATCTGGACCCCGCCGAGCTGGTACACCAGCGTCGAGTTCATGTGCTCCAGCCCGACCTCGGTGGTGATCAGACCGCTGTGACCGCGGGACGGGTGCCCGGGGGCACCCGTCCTACCCGGGCCTGCGGGCGGGCTCGCAGCAGGCGATCGCGCACGGGGCGCCGTTGAGGGTGCACCCGCCGACCGGGAAGTCGGACAGCTTGCGGGCGCCTGCGCCGTCGAGGTGTTCGCGGACGAGTTCGACGACCAGGTCGGCGAAGCGCGGGTCGGCGCCCGGGGTGGCGGCGCGGGCGAAGGCGACGCCCAGCTCCTCGGCTTTCGCGCGGGCCTCGGTGTCGAGGTCCCACACCACCTCGAGGTGGTCGGAGACGAAGCCGATCGGGCAGACCACGACCGACCGGACGCCCTGGGCGTGGAGCGCCTCGATGTGGTCGACGATGTCCGGCTCCAGCCACGGCACCTGCGGCGGCCCCGACCGGGACTGCCACACCACGTCGTACTCGGCCACGCCCAGGTCGGCCGCGACGAGCCGGGACGCCTCGGCGACCTGGCGGGAGTAGCGGCGGCCACCCTCGTCCGGCGGGCCCGCGGCGCGGTCGGCCGACTCCGGCACCGAGTGCGCGGTGAACACCAGGCGGTACTCGGCGGGGGCGACGGCGCGGACGGCGTCGGCCGCGGCGGCGACGAACAGCGGGTGGTCGAAGAAGTGGCGCAGCTTCAGCAGGTCCGGGGCGCCGTCGACGCGGCGCGGGCCCGGGCGATGTCCTCGTCGTACTGGCGGCAGGCGGAGTAGCCGCCGTACGCGCTGGTCGGGAACACCAGGGCGGAGCGGACCCCGTCAGCGGCCATGCGGGCCACGGTGTCCTCGACCAGCGGGTGCCAGTTGCGGTTGCCGAAGTAGATCGGCAGGTCGATGCCCGCCGCGGCCAGCGCGCCCCCGACCGACGCGATCGCCGCGCGGTTGAGGGCGTTGATCGGGGAGACGCCGCCGAAGTGCTGGTAGTGCTCCTCGACCTCGTCGAGGCGCTCCGGCGGCACCCCGCGGCCCCGGGTGACGTTCTCCAGGAAGGGCCGGACCTCGTCCGGCCCCTCGGGACCGCCGAACGACAGCCAGAGCAGCGCGTCGGCCATCACATGCCCAGCGCGTGCACACCGCCGTCGACCCACACCATGGAGCCGGTGGTGGCGGGCAGCCAGTCCGACAGCAGGGCGCAGACCGACTTGGCGACCGGCTCGGCGTCGGTGACGTCCCAGCCGAGCGGGGCGCGCTGGCCCCACGCGTCCTCCAGCTCGCCGAAGCCGGGGATCGACTTGGCGGCCATGGTGCGGACCGGGCCGGCGGCGACCAGGTTGACCCGCACGCCCTTCGGGCCCAGCTCGCGGGCGAGGTAGCGGTTGGTGGACTCGAACGCGGCCTTGGCCACGCCCATCCAGTTGTACGCGGGCCAGGCGACGCGGGCGTCGAAGTCGAGGCCGACGATCGACGAGCCCGGCGCGAGCAGCGGCAGGGTCGCGGTGGCCAGCGACTTCAGCGAGTACGCCGACACCTCCAGCGCGACGGCCACATCGGACCACGGCGCGTCGAGGAACGGCGCGCCCAGGCAGGACTGCGGGGCGAAGCCGATCGCGTGCACGACGCCGTCGAGGCCGTCGACGTGCTCGCCGACCCGCTCGGCGAGGTTGGCCAGGTGCTCCTCGTTCTGGACGTCCAGCTCGACCAGCGGGGCGGGCTGCGGCAGGCGCCGGGCGATCCGCTCGACCAGGCTGAGCCTGCCGTAGCCGGTCAGGACGACGGTCGCGCCCTGCTCCTGGGCGACGCGGGCCACGTGGAAGGCGATGGACGAGTCGGTGATCACGCCGGTGATCAGCAGCCGCTTGCCCGCGAGCAATCCGGTCATCAGTGCGCTGTTCTCCTGTTTGGTAGTTCAGTGACCCATGCCGAGGCCGCCGTCGACGGGCAGCACGGCGCCGTTGATGTACCCGGCGGCGTCGGAGGCGAGGAAGGTGACGGCGGCGGCGATCTCGTCGGTCGTGCCGTAGCGGCCCGCGGGCACCGAGCCGAGGATCTGCTTGCGCCGCTCGTCGGTGAGCTGCTCGGTCATGTCGGTGGCGACGAAACCGGGCGCGACGACGTTGGCGGTGATGCCGCGCCCGCCCAGCTCGCGGGTGATGGACCGGGCCATGCCGATCATGCCGGACTTGCTGGCGGCGTAGTTGACCTGGCCGGGCGAGCCGAGCATGCCGACGACGGACGAGATGTAGACGATCCGGCCGAACCGCGCCTTGAGCATGTTGCGGGTGGCCCGCTTGGTGACCCGCCACGCGCCGGTGAGGTTGGCGTCGATGACCGTGGTGAACTGCTCCTCGTCCATGCGCATGAGCAGCGTGTCGTCGGTGATGCCCGCGTTCGCGATGAGCACCTCGACCGGTCCGTGCGCGTCCTCGACCTCGGTGAAGGCGGCGTCGACGGAAGCAGCGTTGGTGACGTCGCAGCGCACGCCGAACAGGCCGTCGGGGGCCCCGGAACCACGGTGCGTCACGGCCACCTTGTCGCCTTGCTCGGCGAACGCGCGGGCGATCGCCAGCCCGATGCCGCGGTTGCCGCCGGTGACCAGTACCGACCGTCCCATCAGAGTCCCCATCCTGGCGCTTTGCCCTTAGTCGCCAGTGAGGCTATCGGCTACCGCTGCGTAGCCGCTGACGCCCTCTAAGCGATTCGTCACAGCCCGGTTCCCGGCACGAACCGCCGCGTGTACTCGCTGTGAGCACGGCGGGTGACTATACAGCCTGCGCTGTATAGTTGCGCCCGTGCTGACCGTTGAGCCCCGGCTGGGCGCCCTGGCCCGGGTCGGCCGAGCCCTGGCGGACCCGACCCGCTGCCGCATCCTGCTGGCGCTGCTGGAGGGCCCCGGGTACCCGGCGCGGCTGGCGGAGGAGTTAGGGCTGAGCCGGTCGAACGTGTCGAACCACCTGTCGTGCCTGCGCGGCTGCGGGCTGGTGGTGGCGACGTACGAGGGCAGGCAGGTCCGGTACGACCTGGCCGATCCCCACCTCGCGGCGGCGCTCGCGGAACTGGTCGAGGTCGTCCTGGCCACGGAGTGCCCGGTGAGTTCCTGCTGCGGCTCCACGATCGCGTCGGCCCGGCGCGTGGTGCTGGTGCGACGGGTACGCCTCCTGGTGGCGGCGACGATCACGTACAACGTCATCGAGGCGGTCGTCGCGCTGACGGCGGGCACGATCGCGTCGTCGACGGCGTTGATCGCGTTCGGCCTGGACTCGATCATCGAGGTCGCCTCCGCGACGGCGGTGGCGTGGCAGTTCTCGTCGTCCGACCACGAGTCGCGCGAACGGGTGGCGTTGCGCGTCATCGCGGTGTCGTTCTTCGCTTTGGCGGCCTACGTGGCGGTGGAGTCCGTCCGCACGCTGGTGGGCGGTGAGGCGGCGGACCACTCCCCCATCGGGATCGCCTTGGCCGCGGTGTCGTTGACCGTCATGCCCTTCCTGTCCCTGGCCCAACGCCGAGCGGGCCGCGAACTCGGCTCCGCGAGCGCGGTGGCCGACTCGAAGCAGACCTGGCTGTGCACCTGGCTCTCCGCCGTCCTCCTCATCGGCCTCCTCCTCAACAGCACCCTGCACTGGTGGTGGGCCGACCCAGCCGCCGCCCTCATCATCGCCGCCGCAGCCGTGCGAGAGGGCCGCGAAGCCTGGCGCGGCAACCACTGCTGCTGACCCTCAGGGCTTCGGGAACGCGACCGCGACCTCAGCGATGGCGTCGAGGACCTCATGATCGGCAGACCCGGTCGCGGTCTCTGTTTCGGCGATCACCACGGAGCTTCTCGGCGCGCATGCCCATGCGCGACCACGGGTTCCCTTGCCGCTCTTGACGAGCTTCGTCGCGTTGGCTTTTGTCTAGCGGGCGCGTGCGGTCGGACCGGAGCCCGCTCCGGCCCGCCGCCGACCGCTCCCCGTAGGCGATCCCCGGCGAGGACCACCCCAGATCGGCTACCGCCGGGCCGCTCGCTCTGCGATGGCGTCCAGGGTGGGGGCGTCGACGGTGCCGCTGATGGCTTCGGTTTCGGCGAAGGTGACGGTGGTGCCGGTGCGGGTGGAGCCGTAGTTGAGGGCGGTGTAGCGGAGACCGGGGTGGGTGGGGAGGGCAGCGGGTTCGATGTCGCCGTTGCCGTGGATGCGGTGGAGGGCTTGGAAGGCGGCTGCTTGCTGTTCGGTGGGGAAGCCGACCCTGATGACGGAGACCGCGACGACCGCGCCGTTGTCGAGGGTGGTGGTGTGGGCGGTGCGGTGGAGGGTGCGGCAGGGGGTGTGCTGGAAGAACGCGCGGATGTCGTCGGTGGAGAGGGCGGCGCAGTCGGGGCCGGGGCGCGCGGGGGCGGGGGCGCGGTCGCTCGCCTCCATGTTGGCGAGGATCACCGCGATGGCCGCGCCCGCGACGATCATCCCGCTGACCTGTTTCGTGGCCATGGCGTCCCCTCGAGAACCGGATGCCCTGGTCTAACCGATCGCGCCGGGACGCGGAAGGGTAAGGGAACGGATCAACCCTGGTGGCGTAGTGCTACGGCAGCCGTTGGCCGACCAGCAGCGACCCCGCCGCCGCCAGGACCGCCAGCAGCGTGCCCAAGATCAGCCACGGTTTGCTCGCGTCCGAGTACTTGATCTCGTACCCGATCTGCTCACCCAGGGTGTCGTAGACGCTCTTGAGCTGTTCGGCGGTGGCCGCGGAGTAGAAGTCTCCGCCGGAGAGGGCGGCGATCTCGCGCATGGCGTCGTCGTCCACTTCGACCGATTGGACGCGGCCCTCGATCTCCACGGTGCCCTGGAGGGTGCCGAAGGAGATCGTGGTGATCGGGATGCCCTTCTCCTTCGCGGCGCGGGCCGCGGTGAAGGAGCCGCGGGGTCGTCCTCGAACTCGGTGGGGATGGTCTGCTTGCCGTCGGACATCAGGACGATGCGGGCGGGGTGGGCCGTCGGGGCCGCCGACGACCGACGAGAAGCTCTCGATCGACTGGAGCGCCGCGAAGATCGCCTCGCCGGTCGCCGTCGACTGGGCCAGCTTGAGGTTCTCGATCGAGTTGACCACGCCCGCGCGGTCGGTGGTCGGCGCGACCAGGACGGTGGCGGTCCCGGCGAAGCTGATCAGGCCCAGGTTCACCCCGGGGTCAGGCCCTGCGCGAACGACTTCGCCGCCTCCTGCGCCGCCTTCAGCCGCGACGGCCGGACGTCGGTCGCCTCCATCGACAGCGACACGTCGATCACCAGGACGACGGTCGCGCGGTTGCGGGGCACGCGCTGCTCCGCCGTCGGACCCGCCATCGCCGTGGTCAGCAGGACCAGGGCGATCACCAGGCCGATGGCGGGCAGGTGGCGCAGCCGGTTCTGCCGCTTGGGCGCGACCCGCTCCAGCAGCTCCAGGTTGGTGAACCGCATCGTCCGGCGCCTGCGCGCCCGCTGCACGACGAGGTACCCGACGACGAGCCCCGCCACCGCGATCAGCAGCAGGAACCACCACGGCGCGGTGAACCCGCTCAGGCTCAGCGTCACGCGGCACCCCCGACCACCGGCGCTTGCGGGACACCACGAACCGGACGGTGTCGGCGATCCAGTCCGAGTCGGTCCGCAGCGTCAGGTGGGCCGCGCCCGCGCGGCGCAGGGCGGCGGCGACGGTGGCCCGGTGCTCGGCGGCGGCCGCGGCGAACTCCTTGCGCAGCAGCGGCGTCGCGGTCACCTCGCGCTGCCTGCCGGTCTCCGGGTCGGCGAGGACGACCGTGCCGACGTCGGGCAGGTCGGTGTCGCGCGGGTCGACGATCTCCACCGCGACCAGCTCGTGGCGCAGCGACAGGGCGCGCAGCGGGCGCTGCCAGCCGGTGTCGCCGAGGAAGTCCGACACCACCACCGCGAGCCCGCGCCTGCGCGGCGGGCGGCGCAGCGCGTCGATGGCCGACGCCAGGTCGCCGCGGACGCCCTCGGGCGCGCGCGGCACCTCCGCGACCCGCTTGACCAGGCCGCGGGCGTGCGCGAGGCCGCCGCGGGCGGGGACGCGGACGGTCTTGTCCCCGGTCGAGATGAGCGCGCCGACCCGGTTGCCGCCGCCGCGCGTCAGGTGGGTGATGGCGGCGACCGCGGCGACGGCGAGGTCGCGCTTCTCGCAGGCCGCGGTGCCGAAGTCCAGCGACGCCGACAGGTCGACCACCAGCCAGGTCTCCAGCTCGCGGTCGGCGACGGTCTCCCGGATGTGCGGGGTGGTGGTGCGGGCGGTCACCGCCCAGTCCATCCGGCGGACGTCGTCGCCGGGCTGGTAGGTGCGGGCCTCGCCGGGCTCGGAGCCGGGGCCGGGCACCAGGCCCAGGTGGTTGCCCTGGAGGAGGCCGTCGAGCCTGCGCCGGACGTCGATCTCCAGCAGGCGCAGCCCCGCCTCCATCCGGTCGCCCCGCAGCACCGGCGGCGCCCAGGTCGGCCGTCCGCCGCGCGCCTGGTGCTGTTGGCTCACGGCCGACCCGCGGGCACCTGCGGCCGGGCCGAGACCTGCGGCAGCGGCACCGTCTGCAGCACGCGGGTGACCATGTGGTCGACGGGCACGCCGTCGGCGAGGGCGTCGTAGCTGAGCACGAGCCGGTGGCGCAGCACGTCCGGGACGACGTCGACGACGTCCTGCGGCAGCACGTAGTCGCGGCCCCGGACGAGCGCCAGCGCCCGCGCCGCGGCGATGATGCCGAGGCTGGCGCGCGGCGACGCGCCGTACGCGATCCAGCCCGCGACGTCGGCGAGCCCGTGCTCGGCGGGCGTGCGCGTGGCCAGCACGAGGCGCACGGTGTAGTCGACCAGCGCGTGGTGGACGAACACGCGGGACGCGACGCCCTGCAGCCGGACCAGCTCGTCGGGGCTGAGCACCTGGTCGGGCACCGGGGGCTCGACGCCCATCCGGTACACGATCTCGCGCTCCTCCTCGGCCGTCGGGTACTCCACGATGATCTTGAACAGGAACCGGTCGCGCTGCGCCTCGGGCAGCGGGTACACGCCCTCGTTCTCGATGGGGTTCTGGGTGGCCAGCACCAGGAACGGGTCGGGCATCGGGAAGGTCTGGCCGCCGATCGACACGTGCCGCTCGGCCATCACCTCCAGCATCGCCGACTGCACCTTCGCGGGCGCGCGGTTGATCTCGTCGGCGAGCACGAAGTTGGCCACGACGGGTCCCAGCTCGACGTCGAAGCGCTCGCTGCCCTGCCGGTAGATGCGCGTGCCGAGGATGTCGGCGGGCACCAGGTCGGGGGTGAACTGCACGCGGGAGAACGACCCGCCGACGACCCGCGCGAAGGTCTCCACGGCCAGCGTCTTCGCCACGCCGGGCACGCCCTCCAGCAGCAGGTGCCCCTTGGCCAGCAGCCCGACGAGCATCCGCTCGACCAGCCGGTCCTGCCCGACGATCACGCGCTTGACCTCGAACACGGTGCGCTCGAGCACCTGGGCGTCGTGGGCGGGCGTGCTGGTCGGCTCGGTCACCGGCATTCCTCCTGTGGCGGGATACCCGGACAGCCAACCCGACCACCGGTGTGAGCGCTGTGAAACGCCGATCAGGTGACTCAAGCCGCTCCCGGCCGCGTGCCGATGGTTGGAGCATGGGGATCCTGGACGTGCTGGACCTGCCCGACGACCTCACCACCGAGCTGGACGGCAAGCCCGACCGGCACCTCGCCGTCGTGGCGTGCATGGACGCCCGGATGGACGTCTACCGCATCCTCGACCTGGAGGTCGGCGAGGCCAACGTCATCCGCAACGCGGGCGGCGTCATCACCGACGACGTGATCCGGTCGCTGACCGTCAGCCAGTGGGAGCTGGAGACGTCGATCATCGTCCTCGTCCACCACACCAAGTGCGGGATGCTGCGGTTCCCGGAAGCCGAGTTCCGGGAGCGGCTGGCCGAGCACGCCGGGGCCCGGCCGGAGTGGTCGGCCGACGGGTTCGACGACGTGGAGCGGGACGTGCGGGAGTCGATCCGCCGGATCGAGCTGAACCCGTTCCTCAAGCACAAGCACTGCGTCCTGGGCTACGTGTACGACGTGGACACCGGGGAGCGGCGCTTCGTGGCGCGGTCGAAGGTGCTCGAAGCGGCCTAGCGCCAGCGGTCCAGGTCCTCCGGTGTGTCCACGTCGGAGGACGCGCAGGCGCGGTCGGTCACCCGCACCGGGTTCAGCGGGCCGAGCGTCGAGTAGAGACCGCGGCCGGGGGCGGCGAAGGCGGACCGGAGGACGTCGGCGCGCCACGCGCTCAGGAGCCACTGGTCGCGGCCTTCCGCGTCGACCAGGACCGCCCCCGACTCCCCCACCGCCGCGCGCACCTCCGCCACCGCGGCGGTGGTCACCGCGGGGAGGTCGGCGGCGAGCAGGACCACGACGTCCACATCGGCGTCGAGCGCGGCCAGCCCGGCGGCCACCGCCGCGACCGGACCCGCGCCCGGCGCGGCTTCCCGGGTCCAGCGGACGGGCCGCGAGCAGGGGCGGGCGGGACCGACCACGACCACCGGGTCGGCCCCGTCCGACGCCTCCACCGCCCGGTCGAGCAGCGTCTTGCCCGCCACGACCAGGGCGGGCTTGTCCACCCCGCCGAGCCGGGCGCCCCGGCCGCCCGCGAGCACGATCGCCGCCCACCGCACGGGGCGACCCTAGTTGACGCAGCCGTCCCCGCCCGACCCCGGCGACGGCGTCGAACCGCCCGGCTCCGGCGTGAAGAACCCCGCGGCGAACCGGCGGACCTCGGCGGGCTCGACCTTCAGGGCGAACCCCGCCTCGGTCTGGAACTCGGCGTCGGCGATCGGGATCGTCGCGGCCCGCACCGGGCCGGTGGCCTGGGCGGCGAGGGCGACCGGGCTCCACCCCGGGTCGGTCCGCACGACCGAGCGCACCAGCTCGCTCAACTCGGCCTCGCGGACCGGGTCGGTCAGGACGGTGGTGACCAGCTTGTCCACCAGCCCCCGGACGAACACCTGCTGCCGGACGACGCGGTCGAGGTCGCCGTTGGGCAGGCCGTGGCGCTGCCGGACGAACGCGAGCGCGGCGGCCCCGGTGATGGTCTGGCGGCCCGCCGGGAAGTCGGCCCCGGCGAACCGGTCGGACGTGGCGGCGCGCAGGCACACCTCGACCCCGCCGACCGCGGTCGCCAGCCGCTCGAAGCCCGCCATGTCGACCGCGGCCCAGTGGTCGACGCGCTGGCCGGTCAGGTCGGCGACGACGTCGACGAGCACGTCCGGCCCGTACTGCTCGTAGGTCCTGTTCAGCCTGGACTCACCCCGCCCGGGCACGGTCACCCAGGTGTCGCGGGGCAGCGAGAGCGCGCTGACCCGGCCGCCGTCGAGGCGCAGCAGCATCACGGTGTCGGCGCGGTGCTCGTCGACCCCGAGCACGACGACGTTCACCGCGGCGGCGGGCGCGGGCGGCGCGGCGGGCGGGGCCGCGGGGCGGGCTCGCGGCCCGCGGCCAGGGGATCACCACGGCGCCGACCGCGGCGACCACGCTCGCGGCGACCAGGGCGACCAGTCCGCCGCGGCTCTTGCGGGGGCGCGCAGCCGCTCGACGACCACCGAGCCGGGGACGGCGTTGGCGGCCTCCTCGGCCAGGGCGGCGCGGATGTCGTCTTCGTTCACTGGGCCACCTCTCGGGCCGGTGCGGCCGCGCGCAGGGTGGCCAGCGCGCGGGAGATCTGGGAGCGGACGGTGACCTCGGCGCAGCCCAGTTCGCGGGCGATCTCGGCGTCCGAGCAGTCCTCGTAGTAGCGCAGCACGAGCGCGGCGCGCTGCTTGCGCGGCAGCACGGCGATGCGGGCGCGCATGGCGTCGCGTTCGGCGTGCGCGGTGGCCGAGTCGGCGACCGGCGGCGACAGCCGCGCCAGCACCTCGGGCGATGCGGCGATGTCGCGGGCGGCGCGGCGGCGGCGCCACGACAGGTACTCGTTGGTGACCATGCGCTTGACGTACAGGTACGGCGCGTCGGTGGCGGCTATCCGCGACCAGCGCCGCTGCGCGCGGACGAGCACCTCCTGGACGATGTCCTGCGCCAGGTGGCGGTCGCAGCACAGCGCGGTGGCGTAGCGGAGCAGGCGGTCGATCCGCTCGGCCACGAAGTCGTCGAACCCATCGGGCACGGTCCCTCCAGCGTCGGTGGTTCAGCGACCCGGGAAACGCGGCGAACCGCGCCCGATGTTGCACGGGTGACTTGACACACTTCCATCACTCACCTAACAATCCACCTACTCGCGAGTTGGTAACGCTCCCACCGGTCAGTGAGGACCACATGGCACGGACATCCCTGCTCACCCGCGTCGTCGCTCCTCCTGCTCGTCGGCGGTCTCACCGCGGCACGACGGCAGCCCTCGCGAGCGACAACCCCTACCAGCGCGGCCCGGACCCGACGACCAGCAGCATCGAGGCGTCCCGCGGCCCGTTCGCCACCGCCCAGACGACCGTCTCCCGCACCGCCGTGCGCGGCTTCGGCGGCGGGACGATCTACTACCCCACCGACACCTCGCAAGGCACCTTCGGCGCCATCGCGATCTCCCCGGCTACACCGCGACCCAGTCGAGCATCTCCTGGCTGGGCCCGCGCATCGCGTCGCAGGGCTTCGTCGTCATCACCATCGACACGCTGAGCCGCTACGACCAGCCGGGCAGCCGCGCGGACCAGCTCCTCGCCGCGCTCGACCACCTCACCACCGCGAGCACCGTGCGGTCCCGCATCGACGCGAGCAGGCTCGGCGTCATGGGCCACTCGATGGGCGGCGGCGGCGCGATCGAGGCGGCCAACGAGCGGCCCACCCTGCAGGCGTCGGTCCCGCTGACCGCCTGGCACACGACCAAGACCTGGTCGCGGATGGCGGTGCCGACCCTGGTCGTCGGCGCGGAGAACGACTCCGTCGCGCCGGTCTCCAGCCACTCGGAGCCGTTCTACACCGGCATGCCCTCCACTTTGGACAAGGCGTACCTGGAGCTGAACGGCGCGAGCCACTACGCGCCCAACTCGTCGAACACGACGATCGCGAAGTACAGCATCGCGTGGCTCAAGCGGTTCATCGACAACGACACCCGCTACGAGCAGTTCCTCTGCCCCGCGCCGAGCCCGAGCGCGGCGATCGAGGAGTACCGGGACACCTGCCCGCACTCCTGACGCTCACCGCCAGTGGGCGGGCCTCTCGCGGGTCGCCGGGAGCCGGGTCGCCGCGTCGCCGACAGCGGCGGCGAGCTGCGGCCGGGTGACGAACAGCGCCCCGCGGAGGTCCGCCCCGCGCAGGTCGGCGCCGCGCAGGTCCGCCCCGGTGAGATCGGCCCGGTGCAGGTCGACGCGCCGCAGGTCGGCGCCGACGAGCAGCGCTCCGCGCAGCGACGCCCCGCGCAGGGCCCGCCCCCGCAGGTCGCGGCCGATCAGGTCGGCGCCCGCGAGGTCGGGCCCGCGCAGCCCGCGCCGCGCGAGCGCGCTCGCCTCCCGCAGCGGTCCGAGCGCGACCCGCCTGCACGCGTCGACGTCGGCGTCCGGGTCGTCCGCCGCGGCGTCCACCTCGGCCGCGACGCGCGCGAGGTCGTCGTGCACGGCCGCGGCGTCGGGCAGCGCCAGGGCCTCGGCGAGGTGCCAGAGCAGCTCGTGCAGCTCCCGCACCTTCGCGAACCGCGCGAACATCGGCGCCGCGACCCCGGGCGTCCGCCAGTCCGGCCCGGCGGACACCCGTTGCCCCGCACCGAAGCACTCGAACACCGTGCAGCCGGTGTACCCGCTCTCCCGCAGCCGGGAGTGGATGCCGCACCGGAAGTCGTCGAGCAGGTTCCGGCACGCCACCCCACCCGGCTTGTCCACCGCGAAGTCGGCGGATTTCGGGAACGGCAGCGCCACGCAGCACAGCCCGTAGCACTGCGCGCAGTCCGCCCGCAGCTCCTCACGGCGCGCCCGGTTCGGCCAAGGCGTCGCGGTACTGGCGCAGGTCGAAGCGGAACGGGCCGAACCGGTCGTAGTCGCGGTCGGGTCGGAACGGCTGCTCGAACAAGTCCCAGACGACCCTGCCGTCGGCCACGCCGACGTGGGCCAGCAGCGGCCAGCAGCCCAAGTCCCCGCACGAGCAGCCCAGCAGCGGCACGCGCGTGCCGTGCGTCGCGGACCCGCCGAGGAAATGGGCGTCGAACGGGACGACGGTGGTCCCGGTGACCTCGAACCGGACGCGGTGCACCGCCACACAGTACTCACCGCACCTTGTCGGCCAGCCAGTCCATGACGACGCCCTGGTACTCGCCGGTGTTCGGGGCGTAGTTGATGGCGTGGCCGTAGCCGTGGAGGACGTGGCCGCGGAGGTCGGCGGCGGACTGGTAGGCCCAGGCCTCGCTGGCGCGGAGGGTGTCGCCGGAGCGGCAGTCGATGGCGAGGAGGCCGCAGAAGGCGGGGTCGTCGCCGAGGACGAGCAGGACCGGGACGTCGACGAGCTTGGTCACCGGCAGCACCAGGCCGATCAGCGCGCCGTCGAGCACCTCGGGGGCGCGACGACGTCCTTAGTGGACTCCTCGAGCGCCAGCAGGGCCTCGTCGCGGACGCCCGGCCGGTGGAACGGCTCGTAGCGGGCGCCGACCTGGGTGGTCAGGTAGCCGTCGAGGCCGCCGAACTTCGGGTCGAGGACGGCCGGGACCAGCGAGGTGAAGACGGGCAGGGCGCCGAGGGTGTTGAGGCGGTGGGCCATCGCGGTGACCAGGAGGCCGTCGACGTCGCGGTAGGTGCCCGCCTCGAGGATCGCGATGGCCGCGCCCAGGGAGTGCCCGCCGACGACGACCTTGGGGAACGCGGGGCCGTGCGTGCCCGCGCGCATCGCCTGGACGACCTCGTGCACCGCGTGCGCCTGGCCGGTGGCGGTGACCAGCAGGCTCGGGGGCTTGGAGCTGGCGCCGGTGCCGAGCCGGTCGACGGTCAGCGTCGCGTACCCGGCGCGGTTGGCGGCCTTGCTGAACGACCGGGAGCCGCCGTCGAAGGGCGAGTCCCAGTAGGTGCTGTTGTACGTCCCGCCCGGGACGAGGACGAGGACGGTGTCCGCGCCCGCGGGACGCAGAGCCTGCCGTGCATCGTCTGCGGCGTGCCCGCGAGCGTCACGGGCAGGCGCAGGTCGCGGCAGGCGCTCTCACTGGCCTGGGAGGTCGATGCGGGGACGAGGAACGCGGCCGCCACGAGGGCGGACGCGGCGGCGGCGGTGCGGCCGAACCAGCGCACGGGGAGCCTTTCTTCGGTCAGGACCGCGGCACGGCGGTCATGGGGAGGGAGCGGGGTAGGCGGTCGAGGTGTACTTCACCGACACCCGGTGCCCGGGCAGCGGCAGCAGCCGCCAGCGCGCGGCGATGGTCGCGGCCACGGCGGTGATCTCGGTGAGGGCGAACGCGGCGCCGATGCACCGCCGGACGCCCGCGCCGAACGGGATGTAGCCGCCCTTGGGCACGTCCGCGGTGAGCCAGCGGTCGGGGTCGAAGCGGTGCGGGTCGGGGAACCAGCGCGGGTCGTGGTGCAGGGCGTGCGGGCTGATGACGACCTCGTCGCCCGCGCGCAGCCGGACGCCGCCGAGTTCGATGTCCTCGGTGGCCCTGCGCATCACCATCCACAGCGGGTACATGCGCAGCGTCTCGTCGATGGCGCGCCGCAGGTTCGGCAGCCTGGGCAGGTCGTCGAAGGTGACCGGCCCGTCGAGGGCGTCCACCTCGGCGAGCACGCGCTCCTCCACCTCGGGGTGGCGGCCCAGTTCGCAGAACAGCCAGGTCAGGGCGAGCGCGCTGGTCTCGAGCCCGGCGCTGAGCAGGGTGACGACCTCGTCGTGCACCTGGTCGTCGGCCATGCCCGCGCCGGTCTCGTCGCGGGCCAGCAGCAGCGTGGACAGCAGGTCGCCGTGGTCGACGTCCTCGGCCCTGCGCCGCTCGACCAGCTCCCCGACGATGGCGCGCATGCGGGCGACCGCGCCGTCGAATCGCCGGTTGGCGGGCAGCGGCAGCTTCTCCACGAACCCGGGCGACACCACCCGGACCATCCCGTAGCGGATGATCTCCGGGATCGACCGCCGGGCCTCGGCGATCGCGGCGTCGCCGAGCCCCGAGCCGAACAGCGCCCCGCCGACGATCGTCGTGGCGAGCGCCTGCATGTCGTGGTCGACCCGGCGGACCTGCCCCGGCGTCCAGGTCGCGGTGAGGTCGGTGGCCGCGCGGACCATCAGCGGGACGTAGCCCGCGATCCGCCCGCGCTCGAACGCGGGGTGCATGAGCTTGCGCTGGCGGCGGTGGAACGCGCCCGCCGACAGGACGAGTCCGTTTCCCACGTAATCGCGGAATTTGTCGAACATCCTCCCCTTCTCGAACGCGTCCGCGTCGGTGACGAGAACGCGGTGCACGAGTTCGGGGGCGGTCACGCAATACGTCTGGAGCGGTCCTAGAAAGAGACTCACCACATCGGCCTGACGAGCCAATTCATCGGTGAATCCGTACCTCCGGCGCAGCAGCGCGGGGGTGTGCCCGAGCAGGGGCCAGCGGCCGGGCGCGACCGGGGCGGTCATGCGGAACTCCTCGACACGGCAAGGGGAGTGCCCACCGTAGGGACCGATGGCCTAGATCGTCATCGCCTGATCGGGTGAGCACGCACCCGCTTGCGGAGGGGGATATCATCATCGGCACTTCTCGGAAAGGCACCGCCGTGACCTCCCAGCGAAACTGGATTCCCCCACCGTCGACATTTCCATCCCCAGCATGGCCCGCGCCTACGACTTCCTGCTCGGCGGCGCGCACAACTTCGACGTCGACCGCGCGCTGAGCGTCAAAGTCGAGCAGGCGTTGCCCGGATTGCGCCAGCTCGCGCGCATGAACCGAGCATTCCTCGGTCGCGCGGCGCGGTTCATGGCCGAGGCGGGCGTCCGCCAGTTCCTCGACGTCGGGGCGGGCATCCCGTCGGTCGGCGCCGTGCACGAGGTCGTCCCCGACGCGCGCGTGGTCTACGTCGACCGCGACCCGGTCGCCGTGGCGCACAGCGAGCTGATCCTCGCCGACAACCCGCGCGTGGGCGTCGTGCACTGCGACCTGCGCGACGTGGACGCGATCTTCGACAGCCCGCAGGTGCGGTCGCTGTTCGACCCGCGGAGCCGGTCGGGCTGCTGATGCTGTTCGTGCTGCACTGGGTGCCCGACGACTGGGCGCCGCTGGACCTGCTGGGGCGGTACCGCGAGCGGCTCGCGCCGGGCAGCTTCTTCGCCGTCTCGCACGCGTCCGCCGACCAGCGCCCGGACGTGTTCTCCGAGATCACCGACATCATCGCGGCCAGCCGCAGCAACGACCAGGTGCGGCTGCGCTCGCGCGCCGAGATCGAGCCGCTGTTCACCGGGTTCGAGCTGGTCGAGCCGGGGCTGGTCGGCTGCGGCCACTGGCGTCCGGCCGGGCCGGGCGACATCGCCGACGAGGCCGAGCTGAACACCGAGTTCTACGTCGGGGTCGGGCGCAAACCCTGACCCCTCACACGATCAGCCCAGTGCCCGGACGTCGCGGGACCGATAGCCTTTTCCCTTTCCGGCCCGAGGTGAGCGGAACGACACCGTGATCAGCACCGGCCGCCTGGACGAGTCGCCGGTCCCCGACGACGGGGACCGCGACCGGACCCTGCTCGCCCGCAAGTGGGGCTACCTGCTCGCCAACCGCGTGTTCGTCCCGATCGCCCAGGACGACCTCGAGCGCGAGCTGACCGCGCTCGTCGACGACCTGTGCGCCGACGTCGCCGAGGCCTCGACCGAGCGCTCCGCGCCGCGGGCGCCCGGCTCGTCGCGCTGCAGTGCGTCGGCGCGGACGCGCTCGAGTGCACCGTGGACGTGCTCGGCCGCGGTCTGGCCGCGCTGGTCCCCGGGCACGCCGACCGCGCGGGCCGCTGCGTCGCGGCGGTGGCCGCGGGCCTGCTCGACGCCGACCGGCAGCGGCTGCTCTCCCAGCAGGAGGGCCTGCGCATGTCGCTGCTGTCGGCGATCCGCGAGGCCAAGTGGAACCTGCGCGCGAGCGAGGCCCGCTTCGACGAGGTGGTCACGGCGTCGGCCAGCGGCGTCATGATCACCGACCTCGACGGCCGGTTCATCCGGGTCAACGAGGCGGTCTGCGCGATCCTGGAGCGCACCGCGGACGAGCTGACCGCGCTGACCCTGTTCGACGTCGTCCACCCGGACTACGCCGATGCGCTGCGCTCCGACTACGCGGACCTGCTCGCGGGCCGGGCCGAGCGGCTCAAGCAGTCGCAGCAGCTCGAGCGCGAGGACGGCGACTACGCGCGGGTCACGCTGACCGCGTCGCTGCTGCGCGGCGTCGACGGCGGCCCGAGCCACTTCGTCACCGTCGTCGAGGACGGCACCGAGCTGGTCCTGCTGCGCAACGAGCTGAGCCGCCAAGCCCTGCACGACGTGCTGACCGGCCTGCCCAACCGGCACTTCTTCGGCTCGCACCTGGAGGGCGCGGTCCGCAGGGCGGGCGAGCACGGCGTCACCCTCTTCCACCTCGGCCTGGACGCCTTCGGCGCCATCGCGCACGGCTTCGGCAGGCATGCCGCCGAGCAGGTGCTGGTCACCGTCGCGCGCAGGCTCCCGGCGTTCGCGACCGGCGGCATGGTCGCCCGCTTCGGCGGCGACGAGTTCGGCCTGCTGCGCGTCAACACCGCCGACACCCCGCCCGTGCGGGAGACCGTCGCCGCGCTCAACCGCGCGCTCGGCGAGCCCATCCAGATCGATGCCGGGACGGTCGCGATCACCGCGAGCGTCGGCGTGGTCGACCGCCCGGTGGCCTCGTCGAACCCGGAGGACCTGCTCCTCGCCGCCGACTTCGCGCTGCGCCGCGCCAAGTCCCGCGGTCCCGGCCAGCACGAGCGCTACGACCCCGCGACCGACGCCCGCGAGCGCCACACCGACGCGCTCGCCGCGTCGATGGCGGGCGCCCGCGCGTCGGGCGAGGTCACCGTCGCGTACCGCCCGGTCGCGGCGCTGGCGACCGGCGAGGTCGTGGGGCACGAGGCGCGGCTGCGCTGGGACCACCCGGCGCTCGGCGTCCTCGGCCACCACCGCTGCGTCGCGCTGGCCGAGCGCAGCGGCCTGGTCCTCGCGCTGGGCGCGTGGCTGCTGCGCACCGCCGTCGACCAGCTGCGCTGGCGGCGCACGACCGCGCCGGTGCTGGTCCCGCTGTCGAAGCACCAACTCCACGACGAGGCGCTGCCGGAGCTGGTGGCGAAGGTGCTGTCCGACACCCGCCTGCCGCCGACGCGGCTGCGGATCGGCCTGCCCGCGCCCGCCCTGTCCGCGGGCGCGGGCCTGCCGACCCTGACCGCGCTGGCCGCGCTCGGCGTCCCGGTGGTGCTGGACGCGTTCACCCTCGGCGACCTGCCGCTGGTGGAGGACCTGCCGGTGTCGGCGGTCCGCGTCCCGCCATCGCTGACCCGCCGCCACGCCTCGCCGCTGTCGGCCGCGCTGGCCACCCTGCCCGCGCTGGTGCACAGCGCGGGCGCCCGCGTCATCGTCGACGGCGTCAGCACGGCGGCCGAGGCGGACTGGTGGCGCGGCGCGGGCGCCGACGAAGCCACGGGCGACCACGTCGGTCCCCCGGTCTAACCTGGCAGCCCTGAGCCGATTGGGGGCCATGCCGACGACGACCGACGAGTTCGACACGATGATCGCCAGCCTGGGCGACGTCGACCGGGGCCGGGGTGGTGACTACACGTCGTTCGGCGTCCGAGGCAAGCGCTTCGGCTACTACTGGCCGCGAACGCGGACGGTCGGCCTGAAGCAGACGCTGTCCGAGCAGCAGGCGCTGGTCTCCGAACGCCCGGACGTCTTCGAGGAGCAGTTCACCTCCGGCGGGTTCGGCTGGGTGGTGGTCCACCTCGCGGGCATCGACCCCGACGAACTCGCCGAACTGGTCTACGAGGCCTGGCGCCTCTCCGCCCCGGAAGAGCTGGTCGCCGCCACCCCGCCACCCTGGGAGCACTGACGCGGGCGGTCAGCCGGACCGGTCGACCAGGTTGAACACGGTGTGCGGGTCCCGGCCGGTCCACCACGTGTCGTGATCGCTCATCGCCCCAGGCCTACAACAAGCGCGCCGCGTACGGCACCAGGCCGCCCCACCTGACCGGGGCCACGCGGACCCGGGAGCCGCTGAACGGCGCCTCCACCATCTGACCGTTGCCGATGTACAGCGCGACGTGGTGGATGCGACCGCGGGTCGCCCAGAACAGCATGTCGCCGGGGCGCATGCTGTTCAGCGGGACCTTCCGGCCGTAGGTCGCCTGGTAGCCCGAGTAGTGCGGCAGCCGGATGCCGACGCCCGCGAAGGCGTAGATCATGAGGCCGGAGCAGTCGAAGCCGATCTTGTTGTAGTCGCCGTACGAGTCGGCGACGCCGCCGTCGCGGATGCCGCGGGTGGGGCCGTAGGCGTTGCCGCCGCCCCAGGCGTAGGGGACGCCGAGTTGGGACAGGGCGCGGTCGATGACGACGTCGACGGACCCGCCGGTCGGCGGACGCGAGATCGGGCGGTTCGGGCGGGGCCGGTTGGCCGCGGCCTCCTCGCGCTTCTTCGCGGCGAGCCACTCGTTGTAGCGGGCGCGCTGGGCCTCCAGGCCGCCGACCTTGCGCTGGGCGGCGTCGAGCTGGCGCTCGTAGTCGGCGCGGGCGGCCTCGAGCTCGGCGGTCTTGCTCTCGGCGTCGCGGCGGGCCTGCTGGGCGCTGGCCATGGCGGCGTCGGCGTCGCGCTTGGCCTGCTCGGCCTTCGCCTCGGCGCGCTCGGCCTCGGCGAGGGCCTCGCGGGCGAGGGAGTCCTTGTTGGCCTTCGCGGTGCGGGCGCGCTCCATGCGCTCGAGGGCGTCGAGGTGGCTGCCGCCGACGGCGTCGAGGAGCTGGACGCGGGCGAGGAGGTCCTCGGGGCTGGAGGCGCCGACGTACGCCGAGATCGACCCGACGGTGCTGCCCTGCTTGAAGCTGCCCGCGGCGAACTCGTCGAGGGCGTCGCGGGCCTCGTCGACGACGCGGGCGGCACCGTCGGCCTCGCGGGAGGCGGCCTCGGCGTCAGCGCGGGCCTTCTTGGCCGCTTCCTGCGCGGCCTCGAGGTCGACCAGGGCCCGGTTGGCGTCCTCCATCCGGAACTCGACCTCGGCGTGCAGGTCCATGAGGCGCTGCTCGGCCTTGGCGAGCTGGTTGGTGAGCCTGCCGACCTCGCCCGCCTTGTCCTTGGCGGCCTTGCGGCTGTCGTCCAGTTCGGACTGGCTCGGGTTCGGCGGGGGTGGCGGCACCGCGACCGCGGTCCCGCGGTCGCGAGGACGAGCAGCAGCGCCAGCAGAACGCTCCGCACGACGACCCACCTCCCCACTGTGGACTGGTCCTCTCCGGACACCGGCCTCGACTGTGCCACTTCGGACACACCATGACCAGTCGCAACAGGAAAACCACCGACAACTCGCGTCACATTCACCCCGAGGCACACTCTGGGTGGTCCCACCGTCCGCTCAGCGGACAGCGCCTTTCACCCGAAAGCGCTAACGGGGAGCGCTCGGACCTGCGACGATGGGGCCCGTGTCGGACCGAGCGCGCATCACCGCGGCCGTCGGCCTCCTCGGCCTGGTCACCGCCGTCGTCGGGATGTTCCTGCCCTGGCTGCGCTCCGGCGCGGTCCTGCGGGACAGCTTCGAGGTCGTGGGGGTCATCGAGACGCTGGGCTTCCTCCGCGGCGACGCGCTCGAGTGGCTGCTGTACGCGTGGTACGCCCTCGTCCCGGTGATCACGCTCAGCATCGCGGCGTACGCGCTCGGCGCACGCCGGGTGGGCGCAACGTTCGCCCTGCTCGCGACGATAATCCTCGGAACCATCGCGGGGGCGCGCGCGTCGAAGCCGGGGACGGAGGGGACGGTGCGGTGGTCATCACCGCGACCGGTCCGACGGTCAGCCTGATCGGCGCCGCCTTGGCGCTGGCGGCGGCGCTGGTCACGCTCATCGGCGAGCGCGGGCGCACACGCGAGAACGCAGGAGGGGAACGGTGACGTATCCAGGCCAGGGCGGCCAGTGGCCGCCGCACGATCCGTACGGCCAGGGGCAGCCGCAGGGCTATCCCCAGCAGGGCGGGTACCCGCAGCAGGGGGCTACCCCCAGACGGGCCCGCAGCCCCAGCAGGCGTACCCGCAGACCGGGCCGCAGCAGGCCCAGCAGTACTCGTACGGCCAGACCCAGTACGGCGGGCAGTACGGCTACCCGGCGCCGGAGCCGCCGAAGAAGGGCAAGAAGGGCCTGGTCATCGGCGTCGTGGCCGCGGTGGTCGCGGTCGCGGCGGGCGTCGGCGCGACGATCTTCTTCGTCAACCGGAACAACGCGGTCGCCGCCGGCGCCGAGAACCCGACCGGCGCGGCGACGAACCTGGTCACCGCCATCGGCCAGGGTGACGTCGCGGGCCTGCTCACCGGCCTCGCGCCCGCCGAGCGCGACCTGATGTCCACGCTGAACAGCGAGGCCACCAAGGAGCTCGTGCGCCTGGAGGTCTACAAGCCGGACGTCGACCCGAACAAGATCACCGGCTTCGAGCTGAAGGCGGAGAACCTCAAGTTCGACGACGCGGCCGCGGAGAAGGTCAACGACCGCATCACGATCACCAAGCTGGTCGGCGGCACGCTGACGATCAGCTCGGACATGAGCAAGCTCCCGTACACCGAGCAGTTCATCGAGGCGGCGTTCCCGCGCGGGATGGACGCCCGACCGCAGACCGAGACCGTCGACATCGCCAAGGAGATCAAGGAGAACGGCGGCGAGCCGATCCGGATCGCCACGGTCAACGTGGACGGCGAGTGGTACCCGTCGCTGTTCTACAGCCTGGCCGACTACGCGCTGCTCGAGGCGGACCTGGAGTGGCCGAAGCGGTCCATCCCGGCCAACGGCGCGGCCACCCCGGGCGACGCGGTGCGCCAGTTCGCCGACGCGGGCCTGGCCGCGGACCTGGAGCGGGTCATCGAGCTGCTGCCGCCGGACGAGATGGGCGTGCTGCACGACGTGGGCCCGGTGATCATCGAGCAGGCGGGCAAGCTCGACGCCGCGCCCGCCCGGATCCTGGAGCTGGAGACCGAGACCACCGACGTCGAGGGCGGCACGAAGGTGCTGCTCAAGAAGCTGGTGGTGGAGGCCGAGGGCAAGACCGCCACGGTCACCAAGGACGGCGAGTGCTACTCCGCCGAGTTCGACGGCGAGTCCCAGCGCATGTGCGCTGACGACCTGACCAAGCAGTTCCTGGGCTCGGGCATGCCGCCGGAGGTCGAGAAGGCGCTGACCGGCCTGGTCAAGGGCATGATCGAGAACACCGGCGTGGTCACCGTCGAGGTCGACGGCAAGTGGTACGTCAGCCCGATCCGGTCGATGACCGACCTGATGGTCACCGCGCTCAAGAGCCTCGAGGCCGAGGACGTGCGCGCGCTGCTCGAACTGGCCAACGGCTGAGACCCTCGCGAAGACCCCCGTGGCGACCCGCCGCGGGGTCTTCGCGCGTCGTGGATCACATCCGGCGCGCCTACTTGAACCGAATACAGGACAAGCGTACTGTTTGAGGCAGCCAGGGGTTGCTGCGGGCCACGGCCGGGTACGCGAGACTCACCCCGTCGAACCGAACCGACATGCGCCGCCACTGGAGTTGGACGTGACTACACCGAGCAAGGACAGCTTCGGCGCCCGCGCCACGCTGAAGGTCGGGGACGCCTCGTACGAGGTGTTCCGGCTGGACGCGGTGAAGGGTGCCGAGCGCCTGCCGTACAGCTTGAAGATCCTGCTGGAGAACCTCCTGCGCACGGAGGACGGCGCGAACATCACCGCCGACCACGTCCGCGCGCTGGCGGAGTGGGACCCGGCGGCCGAGCCGTCGACGGAGATCCAGTTCACCCCGGGCCGCGTGGTCATGCAGGACTTCACCGGCGTGCCGTGCATCGTCGACCTGGCCACCATGCGCGAGGCCGTCACCCAGCTCGGTGGCGACCCCGCCCGGGTCAACCCGCTCGCGCCCGCCGAGCTGGTCATCGACCACTCGGTGATCGCCGATATCTTCGGCCGCCCGGACGCGTTCGAGCTGAACGTCGACCTGGAGTACGAGCGCAACAAGGAGCGGTACCAGTTCCTGCGCTGGGGCCAGACCGCGTTCGACGAGTTCAAGGTCGTCCCGCCGGGCACCGGCATCGTCCACCAGGTCAACATCGAGCACCTGGCGCGCGTGGTCATGGTCCGCAACGGCCAGGCCTACCCCGACACCCTCGTCGGCACCGACTCGCACACCACCATGGTCAACGGCCTGGGCGTGCTGGGCTGGGGCGTCGGCGGCATCGAGGCCGAGGCCGCGATGCTGGGCCAGCCGGTGTCGATGCTGATCCCGAAGGTGGTCGGCTTCAAGCTGCACGGCGAGCTGCCCGCGGGCGCGACCGCGACCGACCTGGTGCTCACCATCACCGAGATGCTGCGCAAGCAGGGCGTCGTCGGCAAGTTCGTCGAGTTCTACGGCTCGGGCGTCTCCGCGGTGCCGCTGGCCAACCGCGCCACCATCGGCAACATGAGCCCGGAGTTCGGCTCCACCGCGGCCATCTTCCCGGTCGACGCCGAGACCATCGAGTACCTGAAGTTCACCGGCCGCTCGGCCGAGCAGGTCGCGCTGGTCGAGGCGTACGCCAAGGAGCAGGGCCTCTGGCACGACCCGGCCGCCGAGCCGGTCTACTCCGAGACCCTCGAGCTGGACCTGGCGACGGTCGTCCCGTCGATCGCGGGCCCGAAGCGCCCGCAGGACCGCATCGAGCTGACCGACGCCAAGTCGGCCTTCCGCGCGGCGCTGTCGAACTACGCCACCCCGCACTCCCCGGTGGACGAGTCGGTCGAGGAGTCCTTCCCGGCCAGCGACTCCCCGCGGTGTCCTCCGGCAACGGCGACGGCGCGCCCTACGACTACCACTCGGCCGCCCGCGGCGCGCGGGGCCGGATCTCCAAGCCCACCAAGGTGACCGTGGACGGCGCGGAGTTCGAACTGGACCACGGCGCGGTCGCGATCGCCGCGATCACCTCGTGCACCAACACCTCCAACCCGTCGGTGATGATCGGCGCGGCGCTGCTGGCGAAGAAGGCCGTCGAGCGCGGCCTGGAGCGCAAGCCGTGGGTGAAGACCACCCTGGCGCCGGGCTCGAAGGTCGTCATGGACTACTACGAGCGCGCCGGCCTCATGCCGTACCTGGAGAAGCTGGGCTTCCACCTGGTCGGCTACGGCTGCACCACGTGCATCGGCAACTCCGGCCCGCTGCAGGAGGAGATCTCCGCCGCGGTGCAGGAGGCGGACCTGGCGGTGGTGTCGGTGCTGTCCGGCAACCGCAACTTCGAGGGCCGCATCAACCCGGACGTGAAGATGAACTACCTGGCGTCGCCGCCGCTGGTGGTCGCCTACGCGCTGGCCGGGTCGATGGACGTCGACATCACCACCGAGCCGCTGGGCACCGGGTCGGACGGGCAGCCGGTGCTGCTGTCCGACATCTGGCCGTCGCCGCAGGAGATCTCCGAGGTGATCGCCTCGGCGATGTCGGCGGAGGGCTTCGCCTCCAGCTACGCCGACGTGTTCGCGGGCGACCAGCGCTGGCAGTCCCTGCCGACGCCGACCGGCAACACCTTCGAGTGGGACGCCGAGTCCACCTACGTCCGCAAGCCCCCGTACTTCGAGGGCATGGAGATGCAGCCGTCGCCGGTCACCGACATCGCGGGCGCCCGCGTGCTGGCCCTGCTGGGCGACTCGGTCACCACCGACCACATCTCCCCGGCGGGCGCGATCAAGGCGGACTCCCCGCGGGCCAGTACCTCACCGAGCACGGCGTGGAGCGCAAGGACTTCAACTCCTACGGCTCCCGGCGCGGCAACCACGAGGTGATGATCCGCGGCACGTTCGCGAACATCCGCCTCCGCAACCTGCTGCTGGACGACGTCCAGGGCGGCTACACCCGCGACTTCACCGCGGGCGGCGAGCAGGCGTTCATCTACGACGCCGCGCAGAACTACGCCGCCGCGGGCGTGCCGCTGGTCGTCCTGGCGGGCAAGGAGTACGGCTCGGGCTCCTCGCGCGACTGGGCCGCGAAGGGCACTTCGCTGCTGGGCGTCCGCGCGGTCGTCGCGGAGTCGTTCGAGCGCATCCACCGGTCGAACCTGATCGGCATGGGCGTGCTGCCGCTGCAGTTCCCCGCGGGCGAGACCGCGGCGTCGCTGGGCCTCGACGGCACCGAGACCTACGACATCGCGGGCATCACCGCCCTCAACGGCGGCAGCACCCCGCGCACCGTGAAGGTGACCGCGACCCGCACCGACGGGTCCACTGTGGAGTTCGACGCGGACGTCCGCATCGACACCCCCGGTGAGGCGGACTACTACCGCAACGGTGGCATCATGCAGTACGTGCTGCGCAAGATGGTCTCCAACTAAAGACCTGCCGAGCGGGGCCGTTCCCTCCGGGGAGCGGCCCCGCTCCGTGTTTCCGGAGGCGCGCGCCACATTGCGGTCCGGACCCGCCGCCGCGGGCGTAGGTTGGGCGGGGAGGTTGCCTCGATGTCGTGGACGGTCCTGGTCGTCGCCGGGCTGATCGTGCTGACCGGCGCGGTGGTGCAGGGCGCGGTCGGGTACGGCCTCAACCTGATCGCCGGGCCGCTGCTGGCCTTGCTCGACCCCGTTTTCGTGCCGGTCCCGGTGCTCCTGATCGCGTGCGTGCTCGCGGGCGCGCTGACCGTGCGGGAGTTGTCCTCGGTCGAGTGGCGCGGGGTCGGTTGGGCGATGGTGGGGCGCGTCCCCGGGAACCTGTTGGGGCTCCTCGCGCTCGTGACGCTGCCGGTGACCGGGTTCAACCTCGTCGTCGGGATCACCGTGCTCACGTGCGTCCTGCTTTCGGTGGTGACGTGGCGGCCGCGGATCACCCCGCCCAGCCTGGTCGTCGCGGGGACCGCGTCGGGGGCGTTCGGGACGGTGTCGGCCATCGGCGGGCCGCCGATCGCGCTGCTGTACCAGAACGAGTCGGGCCCGACGGTGCGGGCGACGCTCAACGCGTTCTTCCTCCTGGCGTCGGTGTCGTCGGTGACGACGCTCGCGGTGGCGGGGCAGGTGCGCGGGGAGCACCTGGTGGCCGCGGCGGCGCTGCTGCCGTTCATCGTCGGCGGGTTCCTGGTGTCGGGTCCGCTGCGCCGGGTGCTGTCCGGCGGGCGGCTGCGGACCGCGGTGCTCGCGGTCGCGGCGGTCAGCGCGGTGGTGCTGATCGGGCGCAGCGTCCTGGGCTGACCGTCCACACAGGAATTGTTTCGATAATCCCCCGGGAATCCGAAACTATTCGGTATTCCAGGCGTTGAAGTTTCGTTGATCGGGGCCGCATACTCCCTTCCGCTAACGGAAAGGGGCGCAACGATGCGCACAGTTCCCAATGTCCGCTCGAAACTGTTTCGGAACGCCGTCGTCGCGGGTGCGGTCACCGCGGTCGCGGCGGCCACGGTCGCCGTGCTGTCCGCACCCGCGGCCCAGGCGGCCACCACGCTGGCCGGGGCGGCGCAGGAGTCGGGCCGCTACTACGGCACCGCGGTCGCGGCGGGCAGGCTCTCGGACTCGACCTACGTCGGCATCCTGAACCGGGAATTCGACATGGTCACCGCCGAGAACGAGATGAAGCTCGACGCGACCGAGCCCAACCAGAACCAGTTCACCTTCACCAACGCCGACCGCATCGTCAACCACGCGATCGGCCAGGGCAAGCGGGTCCGCGGGCACACGCTCGCCTGGCACTCGCAGCAGCCCGGCTGGATGCAGCGCATGGAGGGCTCGGCGCTGCGCCAGGCGATGCTCAACCACATCACCCGCGTCGCGACGTACTACCGCGGCAAGATCTACGCCTGGGACGTGGTGAACGAGGCGTTCGAGGACGGCAGCTCGGGCGCGCGGCGCAACTCCAACCTGCAGCGCACCGGCAACGACTGGATCGAGGCCGCCTTCCGCGCCGCCCGGTCCGCCGACCCGGGCGCGAAGCTCTGCTACAACGACTACAACACCGACAACTGGTCGCACGCCAAGACCCAGGCGGTGTACCGGATGGTGCAGGACTTCAAGTCCCGCGGCGTCCCGATCGACTGCGTCGGCTTCCAGGCGCACTTCAACAGCGGCAACCCGGTGCCCAGCAACTACCACACCACCCTGCAGAACTTCGCCAACCTCGGCGTCGACGTGCAGATCACCGAGTTGGACATCGAGGGCTCCGGCACCACGCAGGCCGACCAGTACCGCGGCGTGACCCAGGCCTGCCTGGCGGTCACCCGCTGCACCGGCATCACCGTCTGGGGCATCCGCGACACCGACTCCTGGCGCGCCTCCGGCACCCCGCTGCTGTTCGACGGCAGCGGCAACAAGAAGCCCGCGTACCACGCCGTCCTCGCCGCGCTCGGCGGCACGACGACGACCGGCCCGACCACCCCGCCGGTCACCACGACCACCCCGCCCACGGGCTCCTGCACCGCGACGTACTCCGAGGGCCAGAAGTGGTCCGACCGCTTCAACGGCAACGTCACGGTGTCGGGCACGAACAACTGGGTCGTCACGGTCACCCTGTCCAGCCCGCAGCGCATCATCGCGACGTGGAACACCTCGCCCACGTGGGATTCCACGGGTCTGGTCATGACGGCCCGCCCGAACGGCAACGGCAACTCCTTCGGCTTCACCGTCCAGCACGGCGGCAACTGGAGCTGGCCCCGCTTGTCCTGCCGGGTCGGCTAGTCCCCCGCAGTGAGCCCCCAGCCGGTGACGGCTGGGGGCCACCGCGGTTCAGCTCACTCAGCCCGGGACAGGGACAGGGCGAAGCGGTTCCCCGGGTCGGTCCACCAGCGGTGGACGGTGAACCCGGCGGCGCCAAGCTCCTCGGTGATGCCCTCGCGGCGGAACTTGGCCGACACCTCCGTGCGCAGCTCCTCGCCCTCGGCGAAGTCGACCGCCATGTCGAGCGCGCCGATGGTCACGTGCTGGGCGCGCACCGACCGCAGGCGCATCTCGATCCACTCGCGTTCGGCGTCCCACACCGCGACGTGCTCGAAGGCGTCGACGTCGAAGTCGGCGGACAGCTCGCGGTTGAGCACGTGGAGGACGTTGCGGTTGAACTCCGCCGTCACGCCCGCGCTGTCGTCGTAGGCGCGGACCAGGGTGGACTCGTCCTTCACCAGGTCGGTGCCCAGCAGCAGCCACTCGCCCGGCAGCAGCGTCCCGCGCAGCGCGCCCAGGAACTTCGCGCGCTCGTCGGGCAGCAGGTTGCCGATGGTGCTGCCCAGGAACGCCACCATGCGCGGCGGCTCGCCGGGGACCAGCGCCAGGTGCTCGGTGAAGTCGCCGACCACCGCGCGCACGTCGGCCATCGGGTACTCCGCCGACAGCGCCGCCGTCGCCTCGCGCAGCGCGGTCTCGGAGACGTCGAGGGCGACGATGCGGTGCAGCAGCCCGGCGTCGCGCAGGGCGTCGAGCAGCAGCCGGGTCTTCTCCGACGACCCCGAGCCCAGCTCGACGAGCGTGTGCGCGCCGGTCACCTGGGCGATGTCGGCGGCGTGCGCGGTGAGGATCTCGGCCTCGGCGCGGGTCGGGTAGTACTCGGGCAGCCGGGTGATGGCCTCGAACAGCTCGCTGCCCCTGGCGTCGTAGAACCACTTGGGCGGCAGGGCCTTCGGGGTGGCGGCCAGGCCCGCGCGCACGTCCGCGGCGAGGCTGCGGGCGGCGTGGTCGGGCGGCAGGTGGACGTCCACGGTCGTGGGCACGGCGGGGCCTTCCGGTTCGGGCAGTGCGGTGACCCGCACGTCGGGATGGGGGTCGAGGGTGGCGGTCACCAGGAGCCGGTCGCCGAGCGCCGTCCACGCCGGGGAGTCGTCCCACGGCTCGGAGGCCAGCACGACCGAGTCCCCGGTGCGCAGCACCGACAGGGAGTGCCACCAGGTCGTCGCGGCCAGGGTGCGGCCGTCGGTGAGCAGCAGGGTGAGCCGGGAGTCGGGGGCGCGGGCGACGACGTCGGCGACCACTGCCGCCAACGCCCCGCCCAGGTCCGCGCCCGCGCGGAGGCGGTGGCGGACCAGCGCCCAGAGGAACGCGCTGTCGGTGGGCGCGTCGAGGGTCATCAGGTCGACGGCGGGCAGGGTCGCCGCGAGGTCGGCCACGCTCTCCGGCCACCCCGGACGACGCCGTTGTGGCTGAACAGCCAGTCGCCCTCGGCGAACGGGGCGCACGCGGTCTCCACGACCGGCATGCCGACCGTCGCGGAGCGGGCCGCGGCGAGCACCGCGCCGCTCGCCGTCGCCGCGGCGAGCGAGGCGAACGACGCGTCCGTCCACATCGGAACCGCGCGGCGGTAGCGGACAGGACCGGACTCGGTGTACCAGCCGACGCCGAAGCCGTCGGCGTTCACCGTCCCGCCGCCGCGCATGTCGGCGGGCGCCCAGGTCTGGCGCAGCAGCCCCGACGGCGGGTCGAGCAGCAGCCGGGCCAGCGGCACGGCGGGGCCGAGGTACCCCAGGTGGCGGCACACGGTCAGCCCCGGTCCGCGGCGTCGCGGGCGCACCGGAACCCGGCGAAGATCTGCCGCCGGATCGGGAGGTCCCAGTTGCGGAAGGTGCCGCGCACGGCCGCCGAGTCGGTGCCGAACGACCCGCCGCGCAGCATCTTGTAGTCGCCCCGGAAGAACACCTCCGAGTACTCCGCGTACGGGAACGCCGCGAACCCCGGGTACGGCAGGAAGTCCGAGTCGCACCACTCCCAGACGTCGCCGATGAGCTGGCGCACGCCCAGCGGCGACTCCCCGTCGGGGTAGGCGCCGACCGGCGCGGGCCGCAGGTGCCGCTGGCCCAGGTTGGCGTGCCGGGGCTCGGGGTCCTCGTCGCCCCACGGGTAGCGGCGGGAGCGCCCGGTCGCGGGGTCCCAGCGCGCCGCCTTCTCCCACTCCGCCTCGGTGGGCAACCGCTTGCCCGCCCACTTCGCGTACGCGGCGGCCTCGTGGAAGCACACGTGCACGACGGGCTCGTCGAGCGGGACGGGCTCCACGACGCCGAAGCGGGTCCGCACCCAGCGGTCGCCGTCGCGCTCCCAGAACCGCGGCGCGGTCAGCGACGCGGTGTTCCGGTGCGCCCAGCCCGCCTCCGACCACCAGCGCTCGTCGTCGTAGCCGCCCGCGTCGATGAACGCGAGGTAGTCGCCGTTGCTGACCGGCACCGCGTCGATCCAGTACGGCGCCAGTTCGACGGTGAACGCGGGGCGCTCGTTGTCCAGCGCCCACGGCTCGGTCGAGGTGCCCATGGTGAACGGCCCACCGGGGACCAGCACCTCGCGCGCGGGCAGCGGCGCGGCGGGCGGGGGCGGCGGCGCGTCCAGCACGGGCGCGCCCTTGCGGAGCTGGTGGGTGGCCAGCATGGTCTCGTCGTGCTGCTGCTCGTGCTGCACGATCATCCCGAAGGCGAACGCCCGCTCCACCAGCGGACGGCCCTCCAGCGGGGTCGTCTCCAGCACGTCGAGCACCTTGTCCCGGACCTCGCGGACGTACCCGCGGGCCTCGGCCGGGTTCAGCAGGGGCAGCGACGGGCGCGTGGCGCGCGGGTGCTGGAAGGCGTCGTACAGCTCATCGATGTCCTGGCGCACCGGGTCGCGGCCGCCGACGTCGCGGACGAGCCACAGCTCCTCCTGGTTGCCGATGTGCGCGAGGTCCCACACCAGCGGGCTCATCAGCTTCGAGTGCTGGCGGACCAGGTCGCCGTCGTCGACGGCGTCGGTGAGCGCGGTGCTGCGCGCGCGGGCGCGCTCGAGGTCGGCGGCGACGCGGGCGCGCAGCCGCTCGGCCTCGGTGGTCTCGGTGCCGGTCATGCTGGCCTCCCCAGGGTCGTGAGCCGGTCGGCGAGCCGGACCAGCCGGGCGGTGACCGCGGCCGCCGCGCCGGGCGGCAGCCGCAGCGCGGGCAGCGCGCGGAGCCCGAGGTCGAGGACGGTGGCCGCGGCGGTCGCGGTGGGTCCGTCGGCCGGGCCGAGGCGGGCCGCGGGCAGCCACCGGTCGGCGACCGGCTCGCAGGCGGCGACCACGGCCTCCACCGTGGCGCGCGCGGACATCAGCGCGGCGAGCAGCGCCGCGGGCGTGATCCAGTCGCCGCCGTGCTGGGCGTCGAGGTAGCGGACCTCGAGGTAGCCGTGCGGGCGGACCGGCGGGAACATCGTCGAGATGTGGTAGTCGAGGTCGGTGGTGGTGGGGGCGTCGGGCAGGGCGCCCGCGATCCAGTCGGCGAAGGTGACGCCCGCCGGGGCGTCCCACCGGTCGCCGTCGCGGCGGACGCAGAGCAGCGGGGTGTCGAGGACGTGGCGCGCCCACGTGCCCGCGGGGTCGTCGGTGATGGGGACGGGGCGGCTGCGCGCGGGGTCGACGCCCAGCACTGCCCGGGTGCGGGCGGAGACCCACCCGGTGGTGACCCCGGACAGCACGGGCGAGTTCGCGAACAGCGCGACGAAGACGGGGCCGAGGGAGTTGACCGCGGCCCAGCGGACGGCGACGTCGTCGGGTTCGCCGACGTCGATGCAGACCTGCAGGCCCGCGGTGGCGCACATCATGGTGATGCCGTCGGGGCCGATGGGCGCGAAGGCGCGCTCCATCGCCGCGTAGCGGGGGTGTCGAGCAGGCGGGTGGGGCGGCGGAACGGGTCGGTGCCGCGTTCGCCGAGGGCGAGCCCGGCTTCGTCGAGCCGGTGGCAGAGGGTGCGGTGGTCGGCGGTGACCGCGTCGATCAGGTCGCCGAACGCTTCTGCGGGCTGGGAGGAGATCTCCACCTGGCCGCCGGGCTCCAGGCTGACCGCGGAGCCGGCGGGGAGCGGGAGGTGGGGGCTGTCGGGGCGCAGCGTGCGCGGGGTGTGCGGGCCGAGCGCGGCGGCGAGGACGTCCGGGTCGAGGGGCCGCCGGGGATCGTCGCGGTGGTGGACGGTCCATTCCAGCTCGACGCCGGTGAGTCGCGGTGGCCCGTGCTTGAAGCAGACCGAGGCGACGTAGGCCTCCGCCTCGACCCGGGCCCGCAACCGCCGGCCGTCCGGTTCGACGGCTTCGCGGAGTGCGGTCACGTGCATAATCCTTTCGTGGCGTAACGTCACCGCCTTGCGGCCGTTCCGACGCTACACGCGGCCCCCGACAGGCGCAGGAATCCGCCGGGGCCGTGATACCCAATACGTACGTACGGATTGCTTCTTCCGGACCCCGGTGCCACGATCGTGGCCATGCCACGGGTGAGCCAGGACCATCTCGACGCGCGCCGCCGCCAGATCCTCGACGGGGCCCGGTCCTGCTTCGCCCGGCACGGCTACGAGGGCGCCACGGTGCGCAGGCTCGAAGAGGCGACCGGGCTGTCCCGGGGCGCGATCTTCCACCACTTCCGCGACAAGGAGTCGCTGTTCCTGGCCTTGGCCGAGGACGACGTCCTGCGGATGACCGACGTCGTCGCCGCGCAGGGCCTCGTGCAGGTGATGCGCGACCTGCTCGCCGCTCCCCCGGGCGTCGGCGACAGCCCGGCGGACTGGCTGGGCACCCGGTTGGAGGTCTCCCGCAGGCTCCGGACGGACCCGGAGTTCCGGGCCCGCTGGGCGGAGCGCTCGCACCAGCTCACCGTCGCCACCCGCGAGCGCCTGCTGCGCCAGCGCGAGGCCGGGAACCTGCGCGACGACGTCGACGTGACCGTGCTCACAGCGTTCCTGGAGCTGGTGCTGGAAGGCTTGGTGTCGCACCTGGCCATGGGTCTGCCCGCCGACGACCTGGGTCCGGTGCTGGACCTGGTCGAGGAGTCGGTGCGGAGGCATCGCCGGGGGCGTGATGCGGGCTTACCTGGGGGCGGCGGCCTGCGCGCGGGTCGCGGACGAGATGGTCGGGGTCGCGGTGGTGCTGCTCGTGCTGCACCGGACGTCCTCGCCCGCGCTCGCGGGCGCGATGGTCACCGCGTACACGCTGCCGTCCATCGTGTCCGGTCCGGTCCTGGGCGCGTGGCTGGACCGGGCGACCCACCGCCGCGCGATCCTGGCGGGCGGCGGCCTCCTGCTCGCCGCCGCGACCGCGGGCGTCGCGCTGACCGCGGGCCGGAGCTGGGTGCCGTTCGCGCTGGCCGTGCTGACCGGGTTCGCGGTCCCGCTGACCAGCGGCGGGTACTCCAGCCTCGTCCCGCACCTGGTCCCGGCGTCGGGTCTGGCCAGGGCGAACGCCCTGGACGCCGCGGTGTTCAACGTCGCCGCGATCGCCGGGCCGGGGCTGGCGGGCGTGCTCGCCGCGGCGCTGTCGCCGGACGCGGCGGTGCTCGCCATCTCCGGGCTCGCGCTGGTCGGGGCGGCGCTGACCGCGCTGCTGCCCGCCGTCCCGCCGGTCCCGCGCGAGCGCTCCGGTCTGCTGTCGACGGTGCGCGCCGGGGTGCGCCACCTCGTCCGGACGCCGCCGCTGCTCGGCGCGACGCTGACCTCGGCGCTGAGCCTGGGCTCGGTCGGCGTGCTGGCGACCGCGCTGCCGCTGCGCACGGCGGAGCTGGGCGCGGGGCAGAGCGCGGCGGGCCTGGTGTGGGCGGCGCTGGAGGTCGGGTGCCTCGCGGCGACGCTCGTGCTGGGCAGGCGGCTGCAGGACCGCCGGGTCGACCTCGTGGTCTACGCCTGCACCGCGGCCTACGGCGTCGCCATGCTGACCTGGCCGCTGGCCGGGTCCCTGGTCGTGCTGCTGGCGCTCGCGCTCGCGGCGGGCCTGGTCGAGGGGCTCGCGCTGCCCGGGATCATGGCCACCCGGCAGCGGCACAGCCCGCCGGAGCTGCTGGCGCAGGTGTCGATCACCGGCGCGAGCCTGAAGGTCGGCGGCTTCGCGCTCGGCGCGGCCCTCGGCGGCTGGCTGGTCCCCGCCGCCGGGCCGGGGACCGCGATCGCCGTGGTCGCGGCGGCCCAGCTCGGGGCCGCGGCGCTGGGCTGGGCGGTCGGCCGCTACTCGGTGGCGGTGCCGATCAGGTCGGAGCGGCCCGCCCAGTAGGCGTCGAGCGGGACCAGGGCGTAGTCGTGGCACTCGGGCAGCCCGGCGCCGCTGACCCGGACCGCGCAGCCGCCGCGCTCCAGCGGCAGGTCCCGCAGCACCACCGACCACTGCCACAGGCCGCGCCCGTCGCGGCGCGCGCCCGCCGACGACGCCGGGTACGGCGCCTCGACGACGTGCACGGTCAGCCCGCCCGCGAGCCGCAGCGGCCGGTGCTCGGCGCACTGGGAGATCTCGACCATGACCTGCGCGTCCGGTCCCCAGCGCAGCAGGGTCACCAGGCGCAGCAGGTGGCGGCCGAGGTCGGCGGCGGGTTGGCGCAGGCGCTGGGCCCGGTGCTCGAGCACGGCGCGGACCGCCGCGTCGGGGGCGTCCACCGGTTCGAGCGTCAACCGCATGACTCCCGTCTACCACCACGGGCAACGCGCCAGCGGGAAGACGACGGCGCATCACCCGTACGCCTTAGACTGGGTGGGCTGGCCCTTCCCCCTGCGAGGAGTGAACCCCCGACATGCGCGAGGCGCGGTCCCCCGGTCGCAGTAGCGAGCCGGGAGAGTCCCGGCTGCCATACCGGTCCGGAAGCCGGGCGGGGTGCTCGGTGACCGGAGTCCTGTTGAGCGTGCTCGGTCTGCTGGCGGTCAGCGTCCTGACCGCGGGGACGGCGCTGTTCGTCGCCGCCGAATTCTCCCTGACCACCCTGGAGCGCACCCAGGTCGACCAGCACGCCGCGACAGTCGGCGACCGCAGGGCGCTGGCCATCCAGAAGGCGCACCGCAACCTGTCCTTCCAGCTCTCCGGCGCGCAGCTCGGCATCACGATCACCACGCTGGTGACCGGCTACATCGCCGAGCCCGCGATCGCCGAGCTGATCGCGCCGCTGTTCACCGCGGTCGGCCTGCCCGACGCGGTGGCCGGGCCGGTGGCGCTGGTGATCGCGCTGACCCTGGCGACCGCGCTGTCGATGGTGTTCGGCGAGCTGGTGCCGAAGAACCTCGCGATCGCCCGGCCGCTGCCGACCGCGCGGGCGGTCACCATCCCGCAGATGGCGTTCTCGACGGTGCTGCGCTGGCTGATCCGCGGCCTCAACGGCGCGGCGAACTGGGCGGTGCGCAGGCTCGGCGTCGAGCCGCAGGAGGAGCTGCGCTCGGCCCGCTCGCCGCAGGAGCTGGGCGGCCTGGTCCGCTCCAGCGCCGCGCTGGGCACCCTGGACACCGAGACCGCGGCGCTGCTGAGCCGGTCGCTGCTGTTCGGCGACCGGGTCGCGGCCGAGCTGATGACCCCGCGCGTGCGGGTGCGCGCCCTGCGCGCCGACGCGTCCGTGCCGGACCTGATCGAGCTGTCCCGCGCGTCCGGGCACTCGCGGTTCCCGGTGCACGGCGGCGACCTCGACGACGTGCGCGGCATCGTGCACGTCAAGCAGGTGTTCGCGGTGCCGGAGAACCAGCGCGCCACGACCCGCGTCGGGTCGCTGGCCCGGCCGGTGCTGACCGTGCCCGAGACGCTGGAGGGCGACGCGCTGCTGGAGCGGCTGCGCGGCACCGGCCTCCAGGTGGCGATCGTGGTCGACGAGTACGGCGGCACGGCGGGCCTGGTGACCCTGGAGGACCTGGTGGAGGAGATCGTCGGCGACGTCCGCGACGAGCACGACCGCGGCGAGGTCGCTCCGGTGCGGCGGCTGGGCCGGGAGAGCTGGCTGGTCTCCGGCCTGCTCCGCGACGACGAGCTGGCCGAGGCGACCGGGTTCCGGATGCCCGCGGGCGAGTACGAGACGCTCGCCGGGATGGTGGTGACCCGGATGGGCCGCATCCCGTCGGTCAACGACGAGGTGACCGTGGACGGCTGGCTGATCACGGTGCTGCGCATGGACCGGCACCGGGTCGCGGAACTGCGGCTGGCCAAGGCGGTGGACGCGTGACCGAGGCCCTGGCGCTGCTGGCGACCGTGCTCCTGCTGCTGGGCAACGGGTTCTTCGTCGGCGCGGAGTTCGCCATCATCACCGCGCGCCGCGACCGGCTGGAGGCGCTGAGCCGCGAGGGCCAGCGCAAGGCGCTGACCGTCATCGAGGCGGGCAGGCGGCTCCCGCTGCTCATCGCGGGCGCGCAGCTCGGCATCACGGTGTGCTCGCTGGGGCTGGGCGCGCTGTCGGAGCCGGTGATCGCCCGGCTGATCGAGGGCCCGCTGGGCGCGGTCGGCCTGCCGTCGGCGGTCGTGCACGGCATCGCGTTCGCCGTCGCGCTGGGGATCGTGGTCACGCTGCACACGATCATCGGCGAGATGGTGCCGAAGAACCTGGCCATCGCCGGTCCCGAGCGGGCGGCGATGGCGCTGGTGCCCGCGCACTACGCGTTCTGCCGCCTGGTGCGGCCGGTCCTGTCGATGTTCACCGCCATCTCGACGTGGCTGCTGCGCCGCGGCGGCGTCGAGCCGAAGGACGAGGTGGAGAACGCCTACACCCCCGACGAGCTGGCCACCCTCATCGCCGAGTCCCGCCGCGAGGGCCTGCTGGACGACTCCGAGCACCGGCGCCTCACCCAGACCCTGTCGTCGGCGCGGCGCACGGTCGCCGAGGTGGTGGTCCCGCTGGAGCGGTTGACGATGGTGCCGTACCCGGCGACCGTGGGCGACATCGCCGCGGCCGTCGCGGAGACGGGGTTCTCCCGCTTCCCCGTCCAGCGCCCCGACGGCACCCTCGACGGGTACGTGCACGTCAAGGACGTCCTCGACCAGGTCGACGCCGACCCGTCCTCGGTGGTGCGCGTGCGCAACCTCCCCGAGGTGTCCGCCGACGCCCGCCTGGACGACGCGCTGGCCGCGCTGCGCCGCGCCCACAGCCACGTCGGCAAGGTGGTCCGGGACCGGGCGGTCGTGGGCGTGGTGGCGCTGGAGGACCTCGTCGAGGAGTACGTCGGCCGGGTCCGGGACGGGACGCACGTGCGCAATGACTGAGGTGCTCCCCGAGGAGGTCTGGCACGCCCGCCGCGCCGCGCACGTCGCGTTCGTCAGCCGGTGGACGGTCCCGCACGTGGAGCGGCGTCGGCGCGGGGAGAAGCACCCGGTGCTGGACTTCCTGTTCACCTACTACTCGCACCGCCCGGCGCGGCTGGAGCGCTGGCACCCGGGTCCCGGGGTGGTGCTGGCGGGCCCGTCGGCGGAGGAGTACCTGGCGTGGCCCGGGTACGTCCGGGTCCCGGGCGGGGTGGCCGTGGACCCGGTGCTGCCGGAGCCGCGCCGCCGCACAGCGGAGTTCGTCCGCACACTGCTGGGCGCGACGCTGTCCCGCCCCGCGCGGTTGAACTGCTTCGGCCTGCACGAGTGGGCGATGGTCTACCGCACCCCCGCGACCCGCCACCCCCTCCCGCTGCGCCTCGGTCCACAAGGGACGGACACGGTGGTCGAGACGCAGAAGATCCGCTGCGGCCACTTCGACGCGTACCGCTTCTTCACCCCGAAGCCGCCCCCTGAACACCCTCCGCCCGACGCGCGAGTCGCAAGTGGACATCGAGCAGCCGGGCTGCCTGCACGGCAACATGGACCTGTTCAAGTGGGCGTACAAGCTCGACCCCCACACCCCGTCCGACCTCACCGCCGAGTGCTTCGCCCTGGCCGCCGACATCCGCGAACTGGACATGCGCGCCAGCCCGTACGACCTGGCCGCCCACGGCTACTCCCCCATCCGCATCGAAACCGAACGCGGCCGCGCCGACTACGTCCGCGCCCAAGCCGCCTTCGCCGAACGCGCCATCCCCTTGCGCCGCAGGCTCGTCGCCCTCTGCGACACCCTCCTGGGCGCCGGGTGATCTTCGTCAACTACCGCCAGAACCGCCGGTCCGGGGCCGGTTCGAGCTGCGCGCGCACGCGCAGGCCGTCGAAGCGGTCACCGAGCGCCTGCGGCAGCACTTCGGGGAGCCGGCGGTGTTCCTCGACACCGGTCTGCGCCCGGCCACCCGGTACCCCGACGAGCTGCGGGACCGGCTCCTCGGCAGCGAACTGGTGGTCGCGGTGATCCACCGCGAGTGGCTGGCGGACCTGCGGGACCGCGAAGGCGGGCTGGACTGGGTCCACCACGAGCTGGCGACCGCGCTGGCCCGCGGCGTGCCGGTGCTGCCCGTGCTGCTCGCGGGCGCGCGGCTGCCGGAGGCGCACGAGCTGCCCGCCGACCTGGCCGACCTGGCCAAGTGCCAGGCGTACGCCCTCCGGTTCGGCCAGTGGGAGCACGGTGTGCGGGCGCTCATCGAGACGGCCGAGCTGTTCGTCTCCCCGAGCCGCTGCCCGCGCCGGGCGCGGAGCCCGAGCCGTGCCTGCGCCTGCGGTGGGGCATCCCGGTCGCCGGGGTGCTGGGCGCGGTCCTGCCGGTGGGGCTCGTGCACGCGCTCGCCGTGCCGGTGGAGCGGATGGCGTGGTTGGCGGCGTTGGCGATCGTCCTGGTGGCGCTGCTGGCGGTGGTGCTGGGCACCGCGGTCGTCGCGTACGCCGCGCGGGGACCCGTCGACCGGATCGACCGGGCTTGGGCGCAGCGGCCCGGGGACGAGAAGACCACCGTCGTCGTCGGGGCGACGATCGCGGGGTTGGCGCTCATCGTGCTGGTCGCGAGCAAGATCCCCGTCGAGTTGCAGCTCCTCGGGCTCGGGATCGTCGTCGTGGTGGTCCTGGTGTTGAGCACGCAGTGGATCAACCACCGGGAGGCGGCGCTGACCTGGCCGCGGCCGTGGCTGCCCGCCTCCCCGCCGCCATCCGCGCCGAGCTGGTCCGGGTCCGCCAGCACCTGGCGCGTCCGGGCCCGCTGTCCCGGGCGGACCGCGACAAGGCCGCGTTCGCCGTCGCCCGGCTCGCCGAGTGCGTCGACCGGCTCCGGGCCGCCCACGGGCTCCGGCGCGGCGCCTGGCTGCGGGCGTCCACCCCGCTGGTCACCCTGCCGCACGCGGCGCTCCTCGGGTCGGCGCTGGGCACGACCACGTCGGCCGTCGTCCTGCACTTCCAGGTGGGCGGCGCGCCGTGGCCAGCGCTCGGTTGGGCATCGGGCGGGGTGGTCGCGGCGGTCGGCTGCTACTTCGGCGCGGTGCTGGTCACGCACCGCTTGGTCTGGTGGCGCAGGGACGTGGTGCTCCGGACCGTCGAGGAGGAGCTGGCCGCTCTGCGGGTCAGCTGATCGCCGCGGCGACGGCGGCGGCGATGAAGACGACCTGCAGGGCGGTGCGGGCGGGTAGCGGGGTCACCGGTCGTCCGCCGAGGGTCAGGCCGCGGCGGGCGGCGGAGACGTTGGCGGGGAACATGGCGACCATCAGCAGCGCCAGGCCGATCGCGGCGTAGGGGGCCAACGGCGGGATCAGCAGGCCGACCGCGCCCGCCAGTTCCAGCACGCCGGTGACGGTCACGAGCAGTTCGGGCGCGGGCAGGGCGGGCGGGATCATCGCCGCCATGTCGCGCCGCCAGCCCGGCAGGAAGTGCGGGACGCCGGTCGTCACGAACATCAGCGCGAGCCCCACCCGCAACGCGGGCTGCCAGCCGTCGAGCGCGTCGACCCCGACGAGCCCGACCAGCCGGGACAGGGCGAAACCGACGACCAGCGCGAGGAACGGGACCATGGCGATCTCCAATCTTGTCACCGACAAGATTGGACGAACGAACTTGTCACTGTCAAGATGACCCCGACGAGAGGAGCCCGACATCGACACCCCCGGCTACCACCACGGCAACCTCCGCCGCGCCCTCCTCGACGCCGCCATCGAGGCGATCACCGAGTCCGGCCCCACCGCCTGGAGCCTCCGCGACCTCGCCCGCCGCGCGGGCGTCTCCCACGCCGCCCCCGTCCACCACTTCGGCGACAAGGCGGGCCTGGCGACGGCGGTGGCCGCCGAGGGCTACACCCTCTTCGCCGACGCCCTGGAAGCCGCCCCGGGCGGCTTCGCGGAGCTGGGCGTGGCGTACGTGCGCTTCGCGATCACCCACCGCGCCCACTTCGAGGTCATGTTCCGCCCCGAGCTGTACCGCGCCGACGACCCCGAGGTGGCGGCGGCCCGCGCCCGCGCGACGGACGTCCTCACCCGCGGCGCCCGCACCGTCTCCCCCGACGCCGACCGCGCCTACGCCGTCGCCGCCTGGTCCGCCGCCCACGGCTTCGCCCACCTGTGGCTCAGCGGCGCCCTCACCCACGACGGCGATCCGGAAACCCTGGCCCGCACCGCTTTCCGGGCCATGTTCACCCCCGGCTGACTAGGATGCCGCCATGCGCCGACTGCTCCCCCTGGTGTTCCTCCTGAGCGCGTGCACCGCCGTCGGGGGCGACCCCGTCCCCGCGGGCGAGTCGACCGGCGGACCCGGGAGCGGGGCCGCCGTCCCCACCAGCCAGGTCACGTCCCAGGCCGACGTCACCTTCCGCCCCGTCGAGGAAGTCGTCCTCGACGGCCAACCACAACCCCCGACGTCCTCGCCGACGCCGACGGCATCGTCTACCGCCTCGGCCCCGCCATCGGCGACATGACGCGCTTCGGCGACGTCCACACGCAGGAATCCGAGCACGGCGGCTGGGTAGTCATCGTCACCCTCACCGCCCAAGACGCCATGGAGTTCGGCGACTGGACCACCAACCACATCGGCCAACAACTCGCCATCGTCGTCGACGGCGACGTCGTCTCCGCCCCGACCATCGAGGGCCCCATCCTCGGCGGCTCCGTCCAAATTTCCGGCCCCTTCACCAAGGACGAGGCCGAAGACCTGGCCGACGCCATCACGGGCAGCTAGACAAAGTCCGAGGTCTCAATGCCGTATCGCGCGGAACACGGACGGTGGAGGCCACGGCGACAGTCAGGTGAACCCTTCCGATTTCCTGGCGATCTCCTGCCAACGGGTGTGACTACTTTCCCTTCACAACCAGGAGTAGCGCCATGTCTGACCTTGTCGATGAGTTCGTCTTCGGCGCTCGACCAACCGGAACCCCTCCCCCGCCCCCGTGCTCCGCGCCGACGACTGGGACGAGGTCGAGGAAATCGTCCGGGAGAGGTACTACACCTGGCGGACGCGGAAGCAGCTGAGCTTGCCGGAAGCGCCCGGGCATCCCCCAGCCGCCGCGACCTGCGACTGCGGGACGTCCAGCGCGGCCTGAACTCCAGCACCGCCGGGCGAGACCCACTCAGCGGTTGAAGTGGTCCGGGTCGGGGCCGACGCGGTTGCCGTTGTCCAAGGTGGACAGGTGGGCGAGGTCGTCGTCGGTGAGGGTGAAGTCGAAGATGTCGAAGTTGGAGCGGATGCGGTCCGGGTTGACCGACTTCGGGATGACGACGTTCCCCAGTTGCACGTGCCACCGCAGGATCACCTGGGCTGGAGTGCGCTCCAGGCGGGTCGCGATCGCGCCGACGACGGGGTTGGACAGGAGGTCGCCCGCGGCCAGGGGGACCACGCCTCCGTCGCGATGCCCTGGGCGGCGTGGTAGGCGCGGAGGTCGGACTGGGGCAAGTTGGGGTGCAGTTCGATCTGGTTGACCACCGGGACGACGTCGGTTTCCGCCAGGAGGCGGTCCAGGTGGGGGCGGTGGAAGTTCGACACGCCGATCGAGCGGGCGAGGCCGTCGGCGCGGAGCTTCTCGAAGGCGCGCCAGGTGTCCACATAGGTGTCGCGGGCCGGGGTGGGCCAGTGGATCAGGTACAGGTCGACGTACTCCAGGCCCAGGCGGGACAGGCTGGCGTCGAAGGCGCGCAGCGTCGAGTCGTAGCCCTGGTCGGAGTTCCACAGCTTCGTCGTGACATACACCTCCGACCGCGGCAGGCCCGACTGGGCGATGGCGCGCCCGGTGCCGGTCTCGTTGCGGTACAGGGCGGCCGTGTCGATGCTGCGGTAGCCGACCTCCAGGGCCGTCGTCACCGCGGCCGCCACCTGGTCGTCGGGGATCTGGTAGACGCCGAAGCCGAGCTGCGGGATGGAGGTGCCGTCGTTCAGCGCGACCTGCGGAACAGTCATGGTGGGTCCTTCGCGTCCGGGGCTGTCACCGGGGTACCAACGCCGTCCGGCGCGGAAACCTTCCCAGGATTGCGCCGCCGCGAGATCATCCGATACGGTGGGTGACATGACTGCCGGGTTGGCCAATGGCCGCGAGCGGATCGGTGACCCGGCCCTGACGTGATCAGGGCCCCTCCCGCCCCAGACGAGTGTCGCAACAGGACACCGCGAGGGGGAGGGAGGTGAAACACATGATCCCCAGCAAGGGCGATGTCTTCGTCGGGACCGCGGTCGAGGTCAAGCCGTTCGGCACCTTCATCGAGCACCCGGGTGGTGCGCACGGTCTCCTGCACGGCGCTGAGGTCGAGATCGGCACGCAGGTCAGCGTGCGCGTGATCGACGTCGACGCCGAGCGCGAGCGCTTCAGCCTCGCGAAGGCGTAGCGGACCCCGGTCTCCGGCAGCGCAGAACTGCCGGAGGCCGGGCTGCCCTCACAGCGCGTCGACACCCTTCGTGATGACCGGCAGGTGCTCCTTCAGCGCGGAGAACTCCCCGATCGTATCGGCCAGCTTGCCGAGTTCGGGGCCAAGTCGCGCCACAGCGAGCCGACCAGCGACGGCGTCTCCGGCGTCGGGTGGCGCACGCCCTCGGCGATCTGCTCCAGGCACGCCTTCGTCATGGCCTGGCGCGGGACGCGGTTGGCGTGCACGGTGACCAGGCGCGTCACCTCGTCGATCCGGTCCGCCAGGTCGACCGGCGCGGTCGCGGTGTGGGTGATCTTGCTGTTCACCTTGCCCACCGTGCGGGCCATGATGACCGGGCCGACGACCGACCCGGTCACGTGCATCTCGTTGTGCGTCGAGTCCACTCAGTCGCCTCCAACGTTGATGTCGACGTCCCCGATCGACGGGTTCATCCCCACCGCGACGGGACCGGTGACCGACCCTCCGATGTGGACGCTGTTCTGCACGATCGCCTGCGCCTGCTGCTCCAGCGACGCCCGCGAGTAGCCCGAGTCGCGCAGCAGGGCGCTCATCGCGCGGATGGCGCGGGTGTGCATGATCTTGAGGTACCGGTCGATGTCGAGGCGCTGGAAGTAGCTGCGGACGCCGTCGTCGGCGGCGAACTCGCGCAGGCTGCGCAGCGCGCCGTACTTGTCCGGGTTCACCAGGCCGCTCTCGACCTTGAGCTGGCGGGAGAAGGTGAGCAGCCGCCCCACGCCGCCCGCCAGCTCGGCGGGGAAGCGCAGCAGGTCGCCGAACGCCTGCCCGATGGCCCGGCCTGCGGTGTGGTGGCGGGTGTCGATGTCGCGGAACGACTCGTTGATCGGGCGCAGCACGCACGGCGACCACTCGACGTACAGGGTGGACTCGTCCATCGCGACGTGCAGGTACACCGAGATGATGAGGTCGTGGTCCCACGTCAGCACCGTGAACCGGCGGAAGTGGCGGGCCCACTCGACCGGCTCGTCGCGCAGCGCCATCGCGCGCGCCCGCGACACGTGCGTGTAGGGGCGGTGCCGGTCGTCCAGGATGAACGGCATCCCCTCCGGCGCGCCCATGTGCTCGACCAGGTCGTCGGAGCTGATCGCCACGATGTCGTCGGAGATCATCCGGGTGAACCGGCCGCTGGGCGACAGGCGCACCGAGTTGCGCAGGTTCTCCAGCTCCCGGCCGATCGCGTCGACCAGCCGCGCCGTGGTCAGCGGGTGGTACTCCTCAGCGTGCGGGTTGCGCTCCAGCGGGATCGCCATGGACCACGGCTTGTACGCGGGCCCCGCGCCGACGAACGGCTCGAAGCCGCGGTGCACGACCACCGGCACCCACTCCGCGGCCGACGCCTCGCTCGGCGCGACGAACACGTCCGCGGTGAGGTACCGCTGCTTGATGCGCTGGGTCAGCCCGGGGCTGAACGACAGCAGCTGGGAGTCCAGCCGCGCCGACGGCGACGGCTGGTGGCCGCGGCGGCGCTGGAAGCGGGTGGCGATCAGCCGGTTGACCGTCACCCGGTTGGCGACGAACACCGCGAACAGCGGCACGATCGGCAGCAGCGCCAGTCCGCCCACATCCTCCAAGGCGTCCAACTCGAAGTACCCGAGCACGCTCACCGCGACGAGGGCGAGCACCATGTTCGCGCCGAACACCTTGCGCTTGTCCTTGAGCTGCCCGGCCAGCCTCGGCAGCGTCGCCAGCAGGGCGATCAGGTACCACACGGCCAGCAGCGGCGGCGCGAGCACCGCCATGACCACCCCGACGACCAGGGCCACCGCGGCGACCAGCCGCACCCGGACCCGGGCGGCGACCGCCTCGGTCAGCACCGCCCCGGCGTCGATGCCCGGCGACGGGGCGGTCGCGCGCAGCGGCTCGACCAGCATCTCGGCGACGGCCGCCTCGGCGTAGTCCGGGCTCAGGTGCGCGGCGGCGCAGAGGTAGCGGGTGCTGTCGTCGCGGTCGGGGACGGGCGCCGCCACCGGGGGTAGCGTGTCGGTGTGCTCGTCGATGGCGACCATCGGCGCGGTCCTTTCACAGGGCGGAGCGCTGTGCCTACAGACCGCGACGGTAGCGCGTCCCCGCGCCGATGATCACTTTCGACCGGTATTTGTCACCTCATTGTCCTAACCGGCACGCTACGCGTAGGCGTCGAGCGGCGGGCAGGAGCAGACCAGGTTGCGGTCGCCCTTCGCGCCGTCGATGCGCCGCACCGGCGGCCACACCTTGCCCGCGCTGGAGCCGGTCGGGAACGCGGCCTCCTCGCGGGTGTACGGGTGGTCCCACTTCGCCGCGATGGACGCCGCCGTGTGCGGGGCGTTGACCAGCGGGTTGTCGTCCGCGGGCCACACGCCGCCCGCCACCTTGTCCACTTCGGACTTGATGGCGATCATGGCCGAGCAGAAGCGGTCCAGCTCGGCCAGGTCCTCGCTCTCGGTCGGCTCGACCATCAGCGTGCCCGCCACCGGGAAGCTCATCGTCGGCGCGTGGATGCCGTAGTCGGCCAAGCGCTTCGCGACGTCGTCCACCGTGATGCCGGTGGCCTTGGTCAGCGGCCGCAGGTCCAGGATGCACTCGTGGGCGACGAAACCGCCCTCGCCGGTGTAGAGCACCGGGTAGTGCTCGTCGAGCCTGCGCGCCACGTAGTTCGCCGCCGCGACCGCGGTCAGCGTCGCGCGCTTGAGGCCGTCGGCGCCCATCATCCGCACGTACGCCCACGAGATCGGCAGGATCGACGCGCTGCCCCAGGGCGCCGCGCTGATCGGGCCGACGCCGGTCGCCGGGCCCGCGGTGGGCTGCAGCGGGTGGTTCGGCAGGAACGGCGCCAGGTGCGCGCGCACGCCGATCGGGCCGACGCCGGGGCCGCCGCCGCCGTGCGGGATGCAGAAGGTCTTGTGCAGGTTCAGGTGCGACACGTCCGACCCGAACTTGCCGTAGCGGGCGAGACCGATGAGGGCGTTGAGGTTCGCGCCGTCGACGTACACCTGGCCGCCCGCGTCGTGCACCAGGCCGCAGACCTCGCGGACGGTGTCCTCGTACACGCCGTGCGTCGACGGGTAGGTGATCATGATCGCGGCGAGGTCGTCGCGGTGCGCCTCGACGGTGGCCCGCAGGTGGTCCATGTCGATGTTGCCCGCGTCGTCGCACTTGACGACGACGACCCGCATGCCCGCCATGACCGCGCTGGCGGCGTTGGTGCCGTGCGCGCTGGACGGGATCAGGCAGACGTCGCGCTCGCCGTGGCCCTGGCTGCGGTGGTAGGCGCGGATCGCCAGCAGACCGGCGAACTCGCCCTGGCTGCCCGCGTTCGGCTGGATGCTGACCGCGTCGTACCCGGTGACCGCGGCCAGCCAGCTCTCCAGGTCGCTGACGACCTTGAGGATGCCGGGCGCGTCCTCGACCGGGGCGAACGGGTGCAGATCGGCGAAGCCCGGCCAGGTGATGGGCTCCATCTCCGCGGTCGCGTTGAGCTTCATCGTGCACGAGCCCAGCGGGATCATGCTGCGGTCGAGCGCGACGTCCTTGTCGGACAGGGCGCGCAGGTAGCGCAGCAGCGCGGTCTCGGAGCGGTGCGTGGAGAACACCGGGTGGGTGAGGTACTCGCTGGTCCGCACGACCGCGGCCGGGACGGCGTCGGGAGTCTCGGCGTCGAGCGCGTCGGCGTCCGCCGCGACGCCGAACGCCTGCCAGACGGCCCGCAGGTGGGCGCGCGTCGTGGTCTCGCCGGTCGCGATGCCCACGTGGTCGGCGTCGACGAGCCGGAGGTTGACGCCCAACCCGCGGGCGGCGTCCACGACCTCGGACGCCGTCCCGGGGACGCGCGCGAGGACGGTGTCGAAGAAGCCGTCGTGGACGACCTCGACCCCGCCCGCCCGCAGGCCCGCCGCCAGGACCGCGGCCATCCGGTGCACGCGGGTCGCGATGCCCTTCAGGCCGTCCGGGCCGTGGTAGACGGCGTACATGGAGGCGACGACGGCCAGCAGCACCTGCGCGGTGCAGATGTTCGAGGTGGCCTTCTCCCGGCGGATGTGCTGCTCGCGGGTCTGGAGCGCCAGCCGGTAGGCCAGGTTGCCGTCGGCGTCGGTGGACACACCCACCAGGCGGCCCGGGAGCTGGCGCTCCAGGCCCGCGGTGACGGCCATGTACCCGGCGTGCGGGCCGCCGAAGCCCATCGGCACGCCGAAGCGCTGGGTGGTGCCGACGACGACGTCCGCGCCGATCTCGCCGGGCGCGCGCAGCAGGGTCAGCGCCAGCAGGTCGGCGGCGACGGCGACCTTCGCGCCGCGGGCGTGCGCGTCGGCGATGAGCGCCTCGTGGTCGACGACCGCGCCGGAGGCGCCCGGGTAGGACAGCAGGACGCCGAAGAACTCGCCCTCGGGCAGGCCGTCGGCCAGGTCGGCGACGACGACCTCGATGCCCAGCGGCTCGGCCCGGGTCTCGACGACCGCGACGGTCTGCGGGAACGTGTCGGCGTCTATGACGAACCGGTTCGACTTGGACCGGCCCGCGCGGCGCAGCAGCGTCATGGCCTCGGCGGCGGCGGTCGACTCGTCCAGCATGGACGCGTTCGCGGTGGGCAGGCCGACCAGCTCGGCGACCATGGTCTGGAAGTTGAGCAGCGCCTCGAGGCGGCCCTGGCTGATCTCCGGCTGGTACGGGGTGTACGCGGTGTACCAGGCCGGGCTCTCCAGCACGTTGCGCCGGATGACCGGCGGGGTGACCGTGCCGTAGTACCCCAGCCCGATCATCGGCGCGAGCGTCCGGTTGCCCTCGGCCAGCGCGCGCAGCTCGGCCAGCGCCTCCGCCTCGGTGGCGGGCGCGGGCAGGTCCAGCGCCAGGCCGTCTTCGCGGATGGCGGCGGGCACGGCGCGCTCGGCCAGCTCGTCCAGGGAGCCGACGCCGACGGTCTCGAGGATGGCGGCCAGCTCGGCGGGCCGCGGGCCGATGTGGCGGTCGGCGAACGGGGTGCCGTGCTCCAGCGCGGCGAGGGTGGTGCGGTCGCTCGTCATCGGCAAGCTCCTCAGGGGCAGTCCGGGGTCGGGCCGACTGGACGGGGTTCGTCCGGTTGGCCCTCCCCTCTGTCCGTGCCCGTGCGGGCGCCTGAGAGCTTCGCCCGCCACCGCGGGCTTGCACCTTCGGCGGGGCCGACCGGGGGTACCCGGCAAGCCCGCTTTCCAGAGGTGTCTCCCCCATGCGGTCCTGGGTGCCTGAGAGGTTCCGGGGAGGATTTGCTCCTTCGGCGCCGACCTGACCTGATGGGGCCGGTCGGACTCTCCCGCGCGGGATCAGCGACGAGTGAAGTCTAGCCCCTCAGGTCTGGCCTGCCCGCTCACCGTAGGCGGTGTCGGCGGTCACAGTCTTATCCGGCGGTGCGTGCTTTGCGGCGCGCGGTCAGCTCGTCGTCGTTGGCCACGACCGCGCCGTCGGCCCGCTCGGCGGGGAACTCGTGGATGGTGCCGGTGATCTCCCGGATGGCCCCGCTGACCGCGATGCCGAACACGCCCTGGCCGCCGCGCAGCAGGTCGACGACCTCCTCGGGCGAGGTGCACTCGTAGACGGTGGTGCCGTCGGAGAACAGGGTGATCCTGGCCAGGTCGCGGACCCCGCGCTTGCGCAGGTGGTCGACGGCGACCCGGATGTTCTGCAGCGACACCCCGGTGTCGAGCAGGCGCTTGACGACCTTGAGGACGAGCACGTCCTTGAACGAGTACAGCCGCTGCGAGCCCGACCCGTGGGCGCTGCGGATGGTGGGCACGACCAGGTCGGTCCTGGCCCAGTAGTCGAGCTGGCGGTAGGTGATGCCCGCGATCTGGCAGGCCGCGGGACCGCGGTACCCGACCAGCTCGTCGGGCAGCGAGGCGTCCGGGAACAGCTCACCTTGTTCCGCGCTGTCCACGTGCTCCCCCATGGCGGAACTGTGCTCCAACACGCCTGCCTCCTCGACCGGTCTGGCGACCGGCGAACGAGACCGCCCGTTCCGCTGGTGGGAACGCCTCGGCCGCGCCATTCGCGCCGGTGGGCTCCACACCGGCGCGGATCGGCTCGTCTCCGACGGTAAGACGCCCCCGCCCGGGGGTCAACGCGACGCGCGGGGAGGGCGCGAACCGCAAGGTGAGAGAAGGACTACGTGTCCGCTCCGCGGAAATCCTCCGGTGAGACGGAGTCGAGGAATTCTCGGAACTTCTCGACCTCGTCCTCCTGCTCGTCGGGGATGACGAGCCCCGCTTCCTGCAGGACGGAGTCCTCGGCGTGGATGGGCACGCCCACCCGCAGCGCGAGCGCCACCGAGTCGCTGGGCCGGGCCGAGACCCGGATGTCGCCGTCGAACACCAGCTCGGCGTAGAAGGTGCCTTCGCGCAGGTCGGTGATGCGGACCTGCTCCAGCTCCCGGCCGAGGGCGCCGATGACGTCCTTCAGCAGGTCGTGGGTCAGCGGCCGGGCGGGCCGCACCCCTGCTGCTCGAGCGCGATCGCGGTGGCCTCCACCGACCCGATCCAGATGGGCAGGTATCGGTCGCCCTCGGTCTCGCGCAGCAACAGGATCGGCTGGTTCGCGGGCAGCTCCACCCGCACGCCCACCACGCGCATCTCGCTGCTCATCGGGCTCGCCTCCCTCCGCTCGCTGGGGCTCCGGCGTCCCGTCTCACCGAGCATCGCTCATCGCCTGGCTCCGACGCTACCCGCCAAGCGTGCCCGACGCCCGACAATCCGCGGGACATGAGATCACATCGCGGGACCGGGATGATCACCCGCCGGTCACCCGACGCAGTCCGGTCTTGACCAACAGGGTGTGCAGGCCGACCGACAGCCCGGCGAGTTCCCGGGCCTGCTCGGCCGCCTTCTTGCGGTCGCGCTGCCGGTACAGCGGCGCGACCACCTGCTCCAGCAGGCCCAGCTCGCGGTCGGCGGCGGCCCGGAACGCCCGCAGGTGCCTGGGTTCCAAGCCGTACCCGCCGAGGGCGGCGGCCATGCGCACGATCTGCACGCCGTCGGTGTCGTAGCGCCCGTGCTCGTCGGGCACCACCAGGCCGTACTGCTCCAGCTCGGCCAGCAGGGCGGGCGGCACGCCGGTGTGCGCGACGACCTCGTCGCGACCGAGCCGGTCGGCGGGCGCGTCGAGCGCGATCGCGGGCGCCTTCCTCGGCACCGCGGTCAGCGCGGGCACGGTCGCACCCGCGTCGAGCCGCTCCCGGATCACCTTCAGCGGCAGGTAGTGGTCGCGCTGGGCGGCCAGGACGAACCGCAGCCGGGCGATGTCGGCGTCGGAGAACCGGCGGTAGCCCGCAGCGGTGCGCTCCGGGCTCACCAGCCCCTCGGCCTCCAGGAAGCGGATCTTCGAGATGGTGACGTCGGGGAACTCGGGACGCAGCCGGGCGAGCACCGCGCCGATGGTGCTGCCGGTCGCGCTCCCGCCCGTCCTGTCCCGCGTCGGTCGCCCGACCGCCGTCATCCGCGCTACGCGCCCGCGCTCGGACCGGTCAGGAACACCAGGCGGAACTTGCCGATCTGCACCTCGTCGCCACCGGCCAGGACGGCCTGGTCCACCGGCTCGCGGTTGACGTAGGTGCCGTTGAGGCTGCCCACGTCGATGACCACGAACTCCCCGCCCTCGCGGCGGAACTCCGCGTGGCGGCGGGAGACGGTGACGTCGTCGAGGAAGATGTCGCTGTCGGGGTGGCGGCCCGCGCTCGTGGTGTCCTGGTCGAGCAGGAAGCGGGAACCGGCGTTCGGACCGCGCTTGACGACCAGCAGCGCCGTGCCGTGCGGCAGGGCGTCGACCCCGGCGACGGCGGGCTCGGGCGCAGGAGGGGTGCCACCCTCGTTGAGGAAGTCGGCCCGGAAGACCGAGGTCCGCTCCGGAGACTGCTCCGGCGGGATTCCGGGCCCGTCGTTGGTGCTCACGTGAGCTCTCCTCCTGCTGGGTCGATCCGGTTGAACGGTGCCAACGTACCGTGCGCGATCAGCAGCGGTGATGCCGACCTCCCCGTGCGCGGGAAGATCGTCTCAGGACCGCAGGGCGGCGCGCGTCTGGACGGTGTAGAGCAGCCCCGACCAGAGGAACAGCAGGCCGCCCCAGATCGCCAGCGCGTACGCGAACGGCCGGGCGACCTCGGCCGCGGTCGACCCGCCCTGGGCCAGCAGGAGCAGGGGGAACGCGTACATGAGGTTGAAGGTGGCCGCCTTGCCGATGTAGGTGACCTCCGGCGGCCCGAAGCCCCGCCTGCGCAGGACCGCGATGCACAGCCCGACGAGCAGGTCGCGGGCGACGAGCGCCGCGGCGACCCACCAGGGGACGATGTCGCGCACCACGAACGCCACGATCGTGGCGAGCGTGTACAGCCGGTCGGCGGCCGGGTCGAGCAGCGTGCCGAGCCGGGACGTCTGGTTGAGCCAGCGGGCGATCTTGCCGTCGAGCCAGTCGGTGACGCCGCTGGCCACGAGGATCGCCAGCGCCCAGCCGTCGGCCTTCGGGACCAGCAGCAGGTACAGGAACACCGGCACGCCCGCGAGCCGCAGGATGCTCAGGGCGTTCGGGATGGTCCAGATCTTGTCCGCCGGTTCGATCGTCACCGGCGGAGCGTATTTAGGCGCGGTGGAACACGTCGACGAGGGTCTTGCAGAAAGCGGGCAGGTCGTCGGGCTTGCGGCTGGACACGAGGGTGGCGGGCCGGGACTCGCAGACCACGACCTCGGCGTCGACCCACTCCCCGCCCGCGTTGCGGATGTCGGTCTTCAGGCTCGGCCACGAGGTGATCTGGCGGCCCCTGACGACGTCGGCCTCGACGAGGGTCCACGGGCCGTGGCAGATGACGGCGACCGGTTTGCCCTGGTCGAAGAAGGACTTGACGAACCGGACCGCGCTCTTGTCCATGCGCAGGAAGTCGGGGTTGGCGACGCCGCCGGGCAGGACGAGCGCGTCGAAGTCGTCGGCGGAGGTGTCGGAGGCGACCCGGTCGACGGCGAACGTGTCGGCCTTGTCGAGGTGGTGGAACGCCTGCACCGGGTCCTTCCCGGTGGACACCAGGGTCGCCTTGCCCCCGGCTTCCTCGACCGCCTTCCAGGGCTCGGTCAACTCCACCTGCTCGGTGCCCTCGGGGGCGACCAGGAACGCGACCCTGCGGTCGGTGAGCATCGCGGCTCCTCCACTGCTCGGCTGATCGGTCGAACGGAGGATGACCCGGATGCGGGCGCGGTGAAACATCCCGGCGTCGTAGCGTGGGCGCGTGGACCTGTTCGCGGAGCTGGCCGCGGCCGTGGGGGCCGAGCACGTGCTGACCGAGCCCGACCTGCTGGCGGGGTACGAGTCGGACTGGACGGGGCGGTTCACCGGCCGGGCGCTGGCCGTGGTCCGGCCCGCCGACCGCGATGAGGTGGCCGCGGTGCTGCGGGCGTGCGCGGCGGAGGGCGTCGGGGTGGTCCCGCAGGGCGGCAACACCGGTCTCGTCGGCGGCGGTGTGCCGCGCGGGGGCGAGGTGGTGCTGAGCACCGCGCGGCTGACCGCGCTGGGCGAGGTCGACCGCGTGTCGGGGCAGGTCACCGCGGGCGCCGGGGTGCGGCTGGCGGACCTGCGCGCGCACGCCGCGGCGACCGGGCTCGACTTCGGGGTCGACATCGCCGCGCGGGACTCGGCGACGGTCGGCGGGATGGTGGCGACGAACGCGGGCGGGCTGCGGGTGGTGCGCTGGGGGCCGATGCGCGACCAGGTCGTGGGCGTCGAGGCGGTGCTGTCCGACGGCCGGGTGGTCGGCTCGCTGTCCGGGCTGGAGAAGGACAGCACCGGGTACGACCTCGCGCGCGGGCTGGTGGGCAGCGAGGGCACGCTGGCGGTGGTGACGGCGGTGCGGCTGCGGCTGGTGCCCGCGCTCCCCCACCGGGCCGCGGCGCTGCTGGGGCTGCCGTCGACGGCGGCGGCGGTGGCGGCCGTGGGCGCGCTGCGCGGGCCGCTGCTGAGCGCGGTCGAGGTCTGCTACGCCGACGGGGTGGCGCTGGTGCGCGAGCACCGCGGGCTGCCCGCGCCGCTGCCCCGGGACTGCCCGGTGTACCTGCTGGTCGAGTACGCGGGCGAGCACGACCCGACCGACGAGCTGGGCGCGGCGCTGGCGGCCGTGCCGGACCTGGTCGACACCGCGCTCGCGGTCGACGGGACCGCCCGCAGGCGGCTGTGGGCGTACCGGGAGGGGCACACCGAGGCGGTCAACGCGCTCGGCGTGCCGGTGAAGCTGGACGTGGCGGTGCCCCCGGCGCGCGCGGCCGTGTTCGAGACCGCGGTCCGCGCCGCCGTGTCGGCCGCGGCGCCGGGGGCGCGGCTGGTGCTGTTCGGGCACCTCGCCGAGGGCAACTTCCACGTCAACGTGGTGGGCGCGCCGGACGAGCGCGCCGTGTCGGACGCGGTGCTGCGGGCGGTCGCGGCCGAGGGCGGGTCGATCTCGGCCGAGCACGGCGTCGGGGTGGCCAAGGCGCCCTGGCTGCACCTGACCCGCACCGCGGCCGAGCGCGACCTCTACGCGGCCGTCAAGCGGGCCTGGGACCCGTCGGGCATCCTCAACCCCGGTGTCCTCATTCCCCGCTGAACGACGGCGGCCTGCGCTCCAGGAACGCCTGCACGGCTTCGCCCAGGTCCTTGGACGGCAGGAACGCCGCGTTCCACGCCGAGACGTACCGGAGCCCGTCCGCGACCTGCTGCTCGCGGGCGTGGTTGAGCACGTCCTTGGCGCCCTGCACGACCAGCGGCGGGTTGGCGGCGATCTCGGCGGCCATCGCCCGGGCGGCGGCGAGCAGCGCGGCCTGGTCGTCGAAGACGTCGTTGACCAGTCCGATGCGCTGGGCGCGGTCGGCGGTGATGTCCTTGCCGGTCAGGGCCAGCTCGCGGACGTGGCCCTCGCCGATGATCCCGGCGAGCCGCTGGAGGCTGCCGAGGTCGGCGACGATGGCGACCTTGACCTCGCGGACGCTGAACTTGGCGTCCGCCGAGGCCAGCCGGACGTCCGCGGCGGCGATGACGTCGACGCCGCCGCCGATGCACCAGCCGGAGACCGCGGCGATGACGGGCTTGCGGCAGCGCGCGACCGAGGTCACCGCGTCCTGCAGCGCGCGGATCTCGTTCAAGAACCGGGTGCGGGCCCCCGCGAGGGAGTCGTCGCCCAGCATCGAGGCCCAGGAGGGCATCATGGCGGGGAGGTCGAGGCCGTAGGAGAAGTGCGCGCCGCTGCCGGTGAGGACGACCGCGCGGACGGCCGGGTCGGCGTCCAGGGCGGTGAACACCTCGGGCAGCTCGCGCCAGAAGTCCGGACCCATGGCGTTGCCCTTGCCGGGGCCGAGCAGGGTGACCTCGGCGACGTGGTCGGCGATGTCGACCTTGAGCGAAACCAGGTTCATGGGCGCCAGTATTACTCATGGGTAACTTGTTGTCATACCCGATCGTGTACCCGACGGATGTCGGTTCCTGTCGGAGCCGACCGGTAGGTTCCGCTCGGACCACGCTGTCGATAGGAGCATCCCGTGGCGAGTCAGATGTCCACGCCGATCTTCGACGAGCTGCTGCGCGAGATGACCGCCGCGGCCGCGACCGAAGCCGCGCAGGCGCCCAAGCCGCCCGAGCCGAAGCAGGCCGAGCCGCAGGCCGCGGGCGGGCGTCGCCGGAAGCCGGAGTAGTCGACCGCCAAATAGTCGTTTGACACCAGCGGGGCCGGTTCGCAGACTGCGGGCATGACCGAGGGGACCAGCGCGGGAGCCTGCACGGCATGCGGGCGCTCGCCCACCCGCTGCGCATGCGCATCCTGACGCTGCTGACGGGGTCGGCGATGAGCGCGGCCGAGGTCGCGCGCGAGCTCGGCGGCACCCAGGCCAACATCAGCTACCACCTGCGCAAGCTCTTCGACGCGGGCCTGCTCGACATGGTCGAGGAGGTGCCGATCCGCGGCGGCGTCGCCAAGCGCTACCGGCACCGCCCGCGCGGCCCCCGGCCCGACCCCACCCCCGACCGCGCCATGCTCACCGAGCTGACCCGCCGCAGCGCGCTGCGCGCCGCCCACGGCACCGCCGCCGACGCCGAGCTGTGGGTCGACCCCGAGCTGTGGCAGGAGACCGTCGACGCGGTCCGCGCGCTGAACGACCGCCTGCACCGAGCGGCCCGTCCCGCGCACACCCCCGGTACGGTCCGGGTCAGCACGACGATCTCTCTTCGAGATGGAACCGGGGGAAGCGCGTGGGGGACTTCGAGGCGACCGCGGCTGACGGCAGCCACTACGAGCTGGGCAAACCCCCGCCGGGGATGTGGGAGCCGCTGCGCCACCCCATGTACCGCAGGCTGGTCATCGGGCGGGTGACCACGTTCCTCGGCAACGCGGTCGCGCCCGTCGCGCTGGCGTTCGCGGTGCTGGACCTCATGAAGTCGGTCGCCCTGCTCGGCCTGATCGTGGGGGCGCGGTCGCTGGCCAACGTGGCGCTGCTGCTGCTCGGCGGCGTGCTGGCCGACCGGCTGCCGCGCGGGGTGATCCTGCAGGGCGCGAGCCTGGCCGCGGCGCTGTCGCAGGCGGCGACCGCGGCGGCGGTGCTGCTGGGCTTCGCGTCGGTCCCCCTGCTGGTGGTGCTGAGCGTGGTCAACGGCGCGGTGGCCGCGGTGTCGCTGCCCGCGGCGTCCGCGCTGACCCCGCAGACCGTGCCGCCCGGGCTGCTGCGCCAGGCCAACGGGCTGGCGCGGGTGGGCATCAACACCGCGATGATCGCGGGCGCGAGCCTCGGCGGCATGGTGACGGCGCTGATCGGGTCGGGCTGGGCGATGCTGGCGACCGCGGGCGTGTTCGCGCTGGCGTCGTTCTTCTACGCCCGGGTGCGCGCGCCCGAGGTCGACGTGGACGCCCCGACCCGGCCGCTCGCCGACCTCAAGGCGGGGTGGAAGGAGTTCGCGTCGCGGCCGTGGGTGTGGTCGGTGGTCGCCGGGATGCTAGTGGTGAACGCGGCGTACGTCGGCGGGCTCCAGGTGCTCGGCCCGTCGGTCGCCGACGGCACGGTCGGGCGCTTGGCGTGGGGCTTCATCCTCGGCGCGCAGACCGCGGGCGCGCTGCTCGGCGGGCTCGTCGCGACCCGGTGGCAGCCCCGGCGGGCGCTGCTCGTCGGGACCGCGCTGGTGGCGGTGTGCTCGGTGCCGCTGTTCGCGCTGGCGCACTGGCCCGCGCTGGTCCCGCTGCTGCTCGCCATGCTCCTGTGCGGGGTCGCCGTCGAGCAGTTCGGCGTCGCGTGGGACGTGTCGCTGCAGGAGAACGTGCCCGCCGACCGGCTGGCCCGGGTGTACTCCTACGACGCGGTGGGGTCGTTCATCGCGATCCCGCTCGGCGAGATCGCGATCGGTCCGCTGGCGTTGGAGTTCGGCGCGCCCGCGACGCTGACCGGCGCGGGCGTGCTGATCGTGGTCGCGATCGCCGCGGTCGTGGTGACGCCGGGCATCCGCACGCTCACAATCGGCCGGAAAGCCGTTCCCTGACGGGCCGACCGGGCATGATGTGCGCCGTGGACGGTTACCAGCACGTGTCCCGTGCGCCCACCCTGCCCGGCGGGGCGCACCACCCGGTCGCCGACGAGTTCGACGTGGCCGCGCTCTACGAAGGACCGTACGGTGACGCCCGCGGCGGCGACGCGCCGCTGGACGAGAAGCTGCGCCAGGCGTACTTCTGGATCGTCAACCACGCGATCATCAGCCCGCACTACGACATCGAGTTCCACGACGGCCCCAGCGCGGGCGTGACGCTCGGCGACAGCAAGGCGCGGCTGGTCCTCCCCAGTGGACAGAGCTACTCCAGCTTCGTGCTCATCCCGCTGCTGACCTTCGCCGTGCGCCGCCGCTGCCTGCTCGTCGGCGGGCCGGGCCGGGGCAAGACGGCGAGCGCGGTGCTGATGGGCGTGCTCGCGGGCTACCCGCTGACCGAGATCCGCCGGGCGATGCAGCACGGGCACCCGCAGCTCACCATCGCCGACCTGCTCGGCACCCCGCTGCCCGCGGACCTGGTGCGCGCCGAGCGGCTGTCCGACATCGACATCGCGTGGCGGCGGTGGCTGTCCATGCGGGTCAAGATCATCGACGAGTACAACCGCATCCCGACCCGCACCCAGTCGGCGCTGCTGACCCTGATGTCCGACGGCTACGCGGAGGTGTTCGACCAGGTCTACGAGGCCGCCGACGCCGCCTGGTACCTGACCGCGAACGACGACGCGGGCGGCGGCACCTACCAGGTGATCGACGCGCTCAAGGACCGCATCGACGTCGTGGTGCAGGCGCTGCCGTTCAACAGCCGCTTCCTGGGCGAGCTGGTGACCCGGGTCGAGCAGCGGCTCAAGCCCGAGGAGCTGGTGCCCCGGGAGATCGTGTTCAGCGAGGCCGAGCACGAGCGGATGTGGGCGGAGATCCTGCGCGTCCCGCTGCCCGCGGCCGTGCGCCGCAGGCTGGAGTTCTTCACCGCGCAGTTCGAGCTGCTGGAGGGCGCGGGCGAGCAGTTCGAGTACCGGACCAAGGACACCGCGCGGCTCGCCGGGGTCGACCCGCACCTGCTGGCCGCCGCCGAGACCGGCCGCGACCGGGTCGCCGACCTCGGCGCGCAGACCCTCGGCGGCGTCTCGGTGCGCGCGCTGCAGAGCATCCTGGCCTACGCCAAGGCGTTGGCGTACTTCCGCGACCGCCCCGAGGTCGGCCTGGACGACCTGCGCGCGGTGCTGCCGTTCGTGCTGCACGACAAGCTCGCCGCCGACGACCGCTCCCCGCGTTCGAGCAGCCCTCCCACGGTCCCTACCGGACCGACCGGGTGAGCTGGCTGCGGCACCTGTTCGACCGGTCCTGCGCCGAGTACGACCGGCTCGACCTCGACGCCGACGACCCGGTGGGCGACCTGCTCGCCGAGTTCGAGCGCGGCCTCGACGGCGTCGGCGAGCCGGAGGTGACCGCGCGGCTGGCGCGCATCGAGGGCGTGCTCAACGAGTGGGCGCGCTCGCGCAAGCTGTACGGGCACGTGCACGACGACGCGCTCGCGCTGAAGTACCTGCACCAGCGGTACGTGAACTACCGGGCGTGGCTGCGGTGGAAGGGCTGACCCTGTTCCACCGCGCGCTGGAGGCGCGGCGCGACCACTACAACGCCCGGTTCCGCATGGCGCGCCACCGCTCCCGGTCGCTGTCGGCGGGGATGTGCTCGCGCACCTGCGGACCCGGGTCGGCCCGGTGGTGGACGCCGCGGGCGGCGACCCGGTCGCGGTGACCGACGCGCTGGTGGAGCTGTCCCTCGCGGCGGCCGAGCGGGACGCCCTCAGCTCACCGGTGTTCGACGTGCTGCCCGCGCTGGCGGGCGCGATCGGCGTCGCGCGCGGCGCGTCCCGTCGGCTGTGTTCAACGCAGCCCGCCACCTCGCGGACGCGGACTTGGCAGGCTGGCTGCGGACGATACGGGTTCTCAGTATGGTGATCCCGTCCACATATGTGGACAGGCTCCTGTCGGCTGGAGCGGTGGCAGCATGGCGGCACGGGCTCGCCCGGCTGCGCGGTCCCGCGCTCGTGGCGGCGCGCTCGCTGGCGCCGGACCTGCGGGCGGTCGCGCTCGGTGCGTCGTCGCCGGTGTCCGACGAGGCGCTCGCGGCGCTGGCGGCTGATCCGTGGGCGGAGCCCAACGCGCGCGGGACGCTCGGGCTGCGGGCGGTCCGGCGGGTCGGGGCGTTCACCGGGTTCGGGGGCGGTTCCGGCGTCCGCCGGTGGTGCACGCGGTGGGCGGGCGCTGGTACGCGGTGGCCGACCGGACGTGGGAGGTCGTGGCGGACCGATTCGGCGCGGCGCTGCGGCCGGTGCCGGATCTGCCCAGCGGTCCCCCGGGCGTCGCGGAGTTGGCGTTGCGGCCCGGCGGGCTGGTGGTGGATGAGCGCGGGCCGGGCGGGTCGCTGGCGCTGCCCGAGCTGGCGTCGGCGACCAGCGTCGCGGGGCACGGCGGCACGCTGGCGGTGACGACGGCGCTGTCGCACGCGGTGGTGTTCGTGGCGAGGACGACGTGAGCTGGGCGGCGGTGTGGCCGGACGCGCTGCGGGCGTGGGGGCGGTTCGTGTCCGTGCACCCGCCGCTGCTGTGCGGGACGTCGGACGAGGCGCGGGCGGCCGGGCTGACCGGGAGCTTCGCGATGTTCCGGCTCGACGACCGGACGGTCGTGCTCGACCTGGCGGCGGTGTCGGGGCTGGGGTTGGACGACCTGGCGCTGGAGGTGCTGGCGCACGAGGTCGGCCACCACGTGCTCTGCCCGGCGGACCTGTCCGACAACGCGCGCCTGCTGTCGCGGGTGCGGCGGGCGCTGCCCGACCTGGAGCGGCACGCGCCGATGGTCGCGAACCTGTACGCCGACCTGCTGGTCAACGACCGCCTCCAGCGCAGCAGGGGCCTGCGGATGGACGAGGTGTACCGGCGCATGGCGTCCGGCGCCTCCGGTCCGCTGTGGACGTTCTACATGCGCGTCTACGAGATCCTCTGGGCGCTGCCGTCCGGCGACCTGACCCCGCGCGTGCCCCCCGACGTCGACGCGGACGCGCAGCTCGCCGCGCGCCTGGTCCGCGTGTACGCCGCCGACTGGCTCGCCGGGGCGGGCGGGTTCGCGATGCTGTGCTACCGCTACCTCGCGGGCGAGGAGGAGTCCGTGGTCGTGCGGACGTGCCGGGGCGCGGTCGGCCCGGACGCGCAGGTGCCCGGGCTCGCGTACGACGACGACGGCCCGCTCACGCACCCGGCGTTCGACCCGCTGGTCAACGACTTCACCGAGCCGCCGACGGAGGAGCAGTCGCAGCCGTCGGGCGGGCAGTACCGGGAACCGTTCGAGTACGGGCAGATCCTGCGCCAGCTCGGCATCGAGGTGTCCGATGAGGACGCGGCGTCCCGGTACTACAAGGAGCGGGCCGCGCCGCACCTGGTGCCGTTCCCCGTGCGGGAGCGGCCGGTGGTGCGCGAGCCGCTGCCGGAGGGCACGGCGGCGTGGGACATCGGCGAGCCGCTGGACCGCGTCGACTGGTTCGCCACCGCGCTGCGCTCGCCCGTGGTCGTGCCCGGCGTGACGACCGAGCAGCGCGTCGAGGGCTGGATGGACGGCGCGCACGCCGACCCGGAGCCGGTCGACCTCGACCTGTACGTCGACTCGTCGGGGTCGATGCCGGACCCGCGGGTGACGGTGTCGCACCTGACGCTGGCGGGCGCGATCCTGGCGCTCTCGGCGCTGCGGGTGGGCGCGCGCGTGCAGGCGACGCTGTGGAGCGGGACGCGGCAGGTGCTGCGCACCGACGGGTTCGTCCGCGACGAGACCGCGGTGCTGCGCGTGCTGACGGGCTTCTTCGGTGGCGACACGGCGTTCCCGCTGCACGTCCTGCGCGACACGTACGCCGAGCCGCGGCGGCCCACGCACATCGTGGTGATCTCCGACAACGGCGTCGACACGATGATCCGGGCCACCGACGAGCAGGGCAGGCCCGGCGGCGACATCGCCACGACAGCGCTGGCCGCCGCGGGCGCGGGCGGCACCCTGCTGCTGAACCTGTGGTCGGACGCCGAGGAGGCGCGGATCGCCGCGCTCACCCCGGGCTGGGACCTGCACCGGGTCACCGAGTGGTCCGACCTGGTCGACTTCGCCGCCGCGTTCGGCAGGCGCGCGTACGAGAGGAGCCCGCGGTGATCGCGGTACCGACCCTGACCCGGCGGCTGGCCGACACCCCGCCCGACTTCCTCGCCGACCCCGCGACCCTGTCCCCCGCGGCGATCGTGTCGGACACCCTGGTCGCGATGGGCGGCCCGCCGCTGAGCCCGGCGCTGGCCGCCCGGTTCACCGGCGCCGACCCGAACTGGACCCGGCTCGTCCTGCTGACCTGCTGGCTGGCCGCGGGTTCCGGCGGCGACCCCGCCCGCCTGCACGACCTGCTGACCACCGGGCTGTCCGACCTGGCGGCCCTGGTCCCGGCCGAGCGCTTCGCCAGCGACCCCGACCGCCGCGAGGAACTGGCCCGGGTCCTGCTGCGCGGCTTGGGCGTGGTCCCCGAGGGCGAGACGGCCGCGCAGGCCGCCGACCGCCTCGACACCGTCGACAGCGTCCGCAGGCACCGGCTGCTCGCGGACTCGCGGGCCGCGGAGGAGCGGGCAGAGCAGATCCGGAAAGCGCTGGCGGACAAGCGGGCGCGCGAGGCGGCGGCGCGGTACAGCCAGGTATGACCGACTACCCGATCCCCGCCTACGACCCGATGGCGGACACCGCGCTCACCGACGCCGAGCGCTGGCCCGCCCTGTCCCCCGCGGCTCGGCGCGGTTGGAGTGGCTCCGCTCGCACCCCCACGCACCGCTGTACAACCACGCGTGCGGTGACCGGCTGACGGCGGACGCGGTGGCGCGGCTGCGGTCGTACTCGTTCGGCTACCACGGCTGGACGGCCGACCACGCGCCCGCGTGGGTGGACGAGCTGGTGGCGTACGCGCGCGACCAGGTGCCCCGCTTTCGGGGAGCGGCGTGGAAGACGCTGTCGGACGTGCCGCCGCTGGGTCGGCACGAGCTGCTGTCCCAAGTGGAGCGTTCCGTCCCGGATGACGCCGATTTGTCGGATGTCATCGTGCACAGCACGTCCGGGTCGCGGGGTCCTGCCGGGACTGTGCCGATGACGCCGGAGTTCTGCGCCCTGGACCTTCCGGTGTTCGAGCACGTGCTGGGGCGGCACGGCATCACGGTGTCCGGGTCGGGCGTCGCGCTGGTGACGGTGTACTCGATGCCGGTGACGTACCAGTTCGCCGCGGTATCATCCTATTGGGACGGTGCTGGCGTGGTGAAGGTGAACCTGCACCCGTCGGCGTGGCGGGACCCGTCGGACGCGGTGGCGTTCCTGGACTCCTGCGCGCCGGAGCTGTACTCCGGCAACCCGCTGTCCCTGGCCGCGCTGGCCGACCTGGGCCTGCGCACCCGCCCGAAGGCGGTCATCTCGGGCGCGATGGCCCTGGACTCCCCGCCGCGTTGGCGGGCCGCCTGGGCGCCCCCGTCTTCGACTTCTACGGCACCACCGAGACCGGCCTGATCGCCTACCGCGACGGCCCGGACCACACGATCCTGCCGCGCCGCCTGTACGTCGAGATCCTGGATCCGCAGGGCGAGCCCTGCCCGCCCGGCATCCGCGGCGAGATCGCGGTGACGTGCGGCGAGAACCCGCTGCTCCCCTCCTGCGCTACCGGACCGGCGACCACGCCGCGCTGGCGTGGCGCGACGGGTCGCCGGTCCTGGTCGGGCTCGAGGGTCGCGCCCCGGTGCGCTTCCGCGCCGCGTCGGGCCGCTGGGTGGAGTCGATCGAGGTCACCCAGGTCCTGTCCGCGCTGGGCCTGCCCGCGTACACCGTCGACCAGGACGCCTCCGGGGCGATCACGGTGAGCATCCCGGAGGACGCCCCGGCGGCACTGGTCGCCTCCGCCGCGGCCTCACTGCTGGGCCCGGTCACGGTCGTGGCGGCAGACCTGCGCGGCGCGACGAAGCCCCAGCGCTACACGAGTCAGATGATCCGGTAGAAGTTCGCGTAGTGATCCGGCGAGTACCAGACCACACCGGTGGTCACGTCCCGCACGATCCGCCGAGCGTCACGGGAGGCCCCGTACGGCCGCGGGTGGGTGTCGTACTCGTAGAAGGTGTGCCCGCTGGGCAGCTGCCCCTCCCGGTTGTAGAACCGCCCACCCGCGAAGTTGTACTGCCCGTACGGCCACGCGTACCACCCCCGCGCCGTCGGGAACCCCAACTCCCGCCACCCGTTGTACGCCGTCCTCGCCGCATCACACGCGGAGAACGTGCACGACCCGTACACAGCCGCACTGGCAGGCGCGGTCACGGTGGTCAAGAACGCGAAGAACAACACGAACGTGGTCACGATGCGGCGCAGCACGGACGACCTCCCTGGTCCAGGACGGCGAGAACGATCACCATCCTGTGCCGCACCGGGGAAACCGGACAACAGATCCCGGGTTAACGCCCGGTTCCGTGAACCCCTCGCACCCACCGCAACCCTTTCGCGCGTGTAACTCCCCCGAGGGAGCGCACGATGCAACGACCGCAGTCGGGCGGCCGGGACGAGCGGAGGCAGGCGTGGCGGACATTCGCAGCGAAAACGAGCAGTTGGCCCGCGCGTTCACCGAGGAGATACTCGAGGGGTACCGCTACCTCGCCCGGACGATCCGCTACCGCGCCAAGGCCTTCCTCGAGATGGTGACCATGCAAGGCGGGGTCGGTGCGGCGCAGATCCTCTTGCGCGGCGCGCAGGCTTCCGACGGGTTCACGCGGCTCTGGGAGGAGGGCATGCTCGGGCGCAGCGTCGAGGCGTCGGTGCTGAAGCCTGAGTACAAGCCGCTGTTCACGGACGTCGAACGCGACGCCGCGCGCTCCCGGCTGGAAGCGCACGGCTTCGACGTCGACGCGTTCCTCGCCCGGCGGCGGACTACTTGATCCCCGCCGCGTCCATGCCGCGGAGTTCACGCTTGAGGTCGTGGATTTCGTCGCGGAGGCGGGCGGCGAGTTCGAATTGGAGGTCGCGGGCGGCGTTCATCATCTGGTCGGTCATGGACTGGATGAGGTCGGCGAGTTCGGCGCGGGGCATCTTCGAGGGGTCCTTGCCGACGACGCCCGCGGACTTCGCCGCGCCTGGCTCCCCGGCGGCGCGCTTGCCCCGGGAGGTGTTGCGGCCGGAGCCGCCGACGGGGACCGAATCGTCGGATTCGGCTTCGAGGTAGACGCGGTCGAGGATGTCGGCGATCTTCTTGCGGAGGGGTTGGGGGTCGATGCCGTTGGCCTGGTTGTAGGCGTGCTGCTTCTCGCGCCTGCGGTTGGTCTCGTCGATGGCGTGGCGCATCGAGTCGGTGATCTTGTCGGCGTACATGTGGACCTGGCCGGAGACGTTGCGGGCGGCGCGGCCGATGGTCTGGATCAGCGACGTGCCGCTGCGGAGGAAGCCCTCCTTGTCGGCGTCCAGGATCGCGACCAGGGACACCTCGGGCAGGTCGAGGCCCTCGCGGAGCAGGTTGATGCCGACCAGGACGTCGTAGTCGCCAAGGCGGAGCTGGCGGAGGAGTTCCACGCGGCGCAGGGTGTCCACTTCGGAGTGCAGGTAGCGGACCCGGATGCCCAGTTCCAGCAGGTAGTCCGTCAGGTCCTCGGCCATCTTCTTGGTCAGCGTCGTCACCAGGACGCGCTCGTCGCGGTCGGCGCGCTCGCGGATCTCGTGGACCAGGTCGTCGATCTGGCCCTCGGTGGGCTTGACGACGACCTCCGGGTCGAGCAGGCCGGTCGGGCGGATGACCTGCTCGACGAACTCGCCGCCGGTCTGGCCCAGCTCGTACGGGCCCGGGGTCGCCGACAGGTACACCGTCTGGCCGATGCGGTCGGCGAACTCCTCCCAGGTCAGCGGGCGGTTGTCGACCGCGCTGGGCAGCCGGAAGCCGTGCTCGACCAGGTTGCGCTTGCGGGACATGTCGCCCTCGTACATGCCGCCGATCTGCGGCACCGTCACGTGCGACTCGTCGATGACCAGCAGGAAGTCGTCGGGGAAGTAGTCGAGCAGGGTCGCGGGCGCCGAGCCCGCCGGGCGGCCGTCGATGTGCCGGGAGTAGTTCTCGATGCCCGAGCAGAACCCGACCTGGCGCATCATCTCGACGTCGTAGCTCGTGCGCATGCGCAGCCGCTGGGCCTCCAGCAGCTTGCCCTGCCGCTCGAACTCGGCCAGCCGGGCCTCCAGCTCGCCCTCGATCCCGCGGATCGCGCCCTCCATGCGGTCCGGCCCCGCGACGTAGTGCGTCGCCGGGAAGATCCGCAGCTCCTCCTCCTGCCGGACCACGTCGCCGGTCAGCGGGTGCAGGTAGTACAGCGAGTCGATCTCGTCGCCGAAGAACTCGACCCGGATGGCCAGCTCCTCGTACGCCGGGATGATCTCCACCGTGTCGCCCCTGACCCGGAACGTCCCGCGCGCGAACGCGATGTCGTTGCGCGCGTACTGGACGTCGACCAGCGCGCGGAGGAACACGTCCCGCTCGACGGTGTCGCCCACGCGCAGCGGGATCGACCGGTCGAGGTACGACTGGGGCGTGCCCAGGCCGTAGATGCACGACACCGACGCCACCACGATCACGTCCCGCCGCGACAGCAGGCTCATCGTCGCCGAGTGGCGCAGCCGCTCGACGTCGTCGTTGATCGAGGAGTCCTTCTCGATGTAGGTGTCGGTCTGCGGGATGTACGCCTCGGGCTGGTAGTAGTCGTAGTAGCTGACGAAGTACTCGACTGCGTTCTCGGGGAAGAACTCCCGCAGCTCGTTGGCGAGCTGCGCGGCCAGCGTCTTGTTCGGCGCCATCAGCAGCGTCGGCCGCTGGAGCCGCTCGACCAGCCACGCCGTGGTGGCCGACTTGCCCGTGCCGGTCGCGCCCAGCAGCACCACGTCCTGCTCGCCCGCCCGGATGCGCCGCTCGAGGTCCTCGATGGCCTGCGGCTGGTCACCCGCGGGCTGGTACTCGGCGCGCATGCGGAAGCGCCCGCCGGTGCGCGGGATGTCGCCCACCGGCCGGTACTCGGAGTGGGCCAGGACGGGGTGCTCGGTCGCGAAAGCCACGGTCCGAGGTTACGCCCGCGCACCGACAACCCGCGGGTCAGCAGTCGCAGCAGGAGCAGCAGTCGCAGCAGCCGCCGTCGCAGTTGCAGTCGGTGCACCAGCCGTCGCGCTTCTTGTCCGACCACGGGCCCGGGTACGGGTCGCGGCAGCACTGCTGGCAGCTCCCGCACTCGTACAGGCACGCCCAGCAGCCCAGGAGGGCCCCGCGCGGCCTCGGCTGGTTGTGCAGCTTCGGCCACCGCCAGCACAGGCACCGCGACGGCTTCGCCGCGTTCGGGTCCGGCCCGTGGAAGTACGGGGGCGGCGGCGGGGCCTGGCCCGGCTGACCGGGCGGCGGGGGCGGCCCGTAGTGCTGGTGCGGGTACTGGTGCGGGTGGCCAGGGCCTTGCGGGTAGTGCGGCTGGTGCGGGCCTTGCGGGTAGTGCGCCTGGAACGTCCGGTGCACCGCCGTGCCCAGCTCGTGCACCAGCAGCGCGTGCACCAGCGCGCCGTCGCGGAAGTCGGCCTCCTTGAGCGCGAGCCGCACGCCCATCACGGCGTCGTCGCAGAGCCTGCGGACCTCGGCGAGGTCGGCGCCGGTCGCGGTGATCGGGTTCCACTGGCCCGCGGCGCGGTCCGCGTCGAGGTCCTCGACGGCGTCGAGCAGGTGGGCGATGCGGCCGAACAGCCGCCCGGCCTCGGCCAGCGGCTCGGCGTTGCCGGGCCTGCCCGCGAGGACCGCGGTGTGCGCGAAGGCCGCGGCGGTGGCGGTCTCGGTCGGCTCGGTCGCGGCGAGCACGGACGCCCCCGCGCCCACCCCGGCCTCGACCTCGCCCTGCCTGCCGATGGCGTCGAGCAGCACGCCCGTGCCGAACCCGAGGTCGGCGCCGGTCCGCTCGCCCTGCCGCGCCCAGCGCCGGGCGACCGTGCGGGCCGCGGCGGCCAGCGGGCGCCTGCCGAGCACGCCGTCGCGGTCGTCGACGTGGTCGCGCACCTTCGCCGACGCCAGCACCAGCGACACCGCGGCGGCCAGCCGGGCGCCCGCGCCCTCGGCGACCGGGGTGCTGCGCATGGCGCGCAGCGGGCACGGGCCCGCCACCCGGCGGTCGTCCCGCTCGGCCTGGGCCTCGACCAGCGCGGAGATCGCCAGGCCGTCGTAGTTGGTGACGGTCCTGGCGAAGTGGCCGTGGTCGTCGCGCAGCGCCAGGCACAGCCCGCAGAGGTGGGCCAGCCAGGACGTCGCCAGGTCGCCGGGCAGGCGGTGGCGGCAGGGCCGCAGGATTCCGAACATGTGGGGGTGCCTCTCGGGCGTCGATGATCGCGCGGAGCCTAGCGGCACTCACCCGTTCGGGTGGGCAGTTCGACGCGAAAGGACTGTTCCCCGGTAGGTCGTCGCGGGCACGATGGCGGCATGGCCGCCGAGACCTCGATCCCCACCGCCCGCCGGGACCACGCCACCCACCCGCCCAAGGTGGAGGTGTTCGACCCGGCCGCGCGCACCAACATCGATCCGAAGGGCTTCGTCCGCCTGGTCGACGAGTACCGGCACGTCGGCTCGGGCCTCTACATGGCCCGCCCGGTGGACGGCCACCGCCGCATCGCCTACTTCGAGTCCCTGCTGCTGCCCGAGATGGGCCTGCGGGTCTCGCGCTGGCGCGGGCGGCCGGGCGTCGACCTGGGCCACGACCACTACATCGACGTCGTCGACATCAGCGTGCACGACGACATCTGGCAGACCGTCGACCTGTACCTCGACATCCTCGTCCGGACCGGCCGGTCGGCGTGGGTCGAGGACAACGACGAACTGCTGGCGGCCGTGCGCGCGGGCGTGATCGACCTGGGCGCGGGCGAGCGCGCGCTGACCCGCGCGCAGCGGGCCGTCGCGGGCATCGCGCACGCCGGGTACGACGTCGACGCGTGGCTCGCGACTCACGGGATCGTGGCGCCCTGGCACGCCCTTTAGTGGCGAACACCCGACGCGGTCAACGGTGCGTAGCCCCGCGGCCGAACTTCGCTCGACCGATACCTCCGAGTGCACGACTCGTGACATAACGAATCGAACCGGACGATCACCGTGAGCACGCCGCCGACTACCCTCAGGCGGCGTGGGCACGGCCATCACCCCGCAGCTGGTCGACGTAGTCGACACGGTCACCGCGGTTCGCAGCTACTCGTCGGGCACCTCGCGCAGCCTGCGCGTCTGCCAGGTCGAGCGCTGGGGGCTGCGCATGGAGTGCCCGACGCCGGAGGACCCCTTCGCCGACTCCGAGGTCACCTGGCTGCTGCCGGAGCTGAACCTGCGGCTGACCCAGCAGAAGCCGCGCTCGCGGCACGCTCGGCCCGGGCCGAGCGTGCTCACCGCGGTCCGGGTGCGCACCGACGGCAGGCTGTGGCGCACCACCGACCTGCTGCTCGGCCTGGCCGCCCCCGGCGGGTCGGCGGCGCGGATCGTGCGGTCCGAGGAGTTCGCCGCCGCCGTCGCCGGGCGCGTGCTGCTGGTGGGCGACGCCGACCTGGCGCTGTGCACCGTGCACAAGACGCTGGAGGAGCTGAGCCGCTTCCGCCACGACCTGTCGGCGTGGCTGGCGTACAAGCACATCTTCGAGGTCTGGCCGCCGTTCTAGGGCGTCCAGCCGGTCTCCGCCGCCCACTTCTCGGCCCGCACGCGGGCCTGCTCGAACCAGGGCCCCTTCGCGTCGCCGTAGGTCGGGATGTCGTGCGCGCCCTTGGCCAGCGCGCGCTTGAGGTCCTCGTACTCCGCGCGCGCGGCGTCGTCGGCGCGCAGCCACGCGGGGAACAGCAGGCCGAAGCGCCAGTTGGGGGCGCCCTCGGGGCGGATCTGGACGTTGCACCAGTTGCCGGGGTCGGCCCCGACGTGCAGGCGCTTGACCCAGCCCGCCGGGTCGTCGTCGGCCGGGAAGGGCGTGTCGCGCAGGTCGCCCTGGTAGGCGGGGAAGCCCGCCTCCGCGAGCCGGTCCCGCATGGCGTCGGCGTCGGCCATGCTCGCGGTGACCTGCAGGTCGACGACGTCCTTGGCGGCCAGGCCGGGCACCGCGGTCGAGCCGATGTGGTCGACCCGGCAGCCGCCGGTCGCGACCTGGAGCCGCGCCGTGAGCCGGGCGGCGCGGGCGGTCCAGTCCGGGTCGTGGTCGACGAGCCGGGGCGCGCCGCGCTCGGTGTGGCGGTGCAGGCGGACGTTGGCCTCGTAGCGCACGAGCCGGTCGGCCCACAGGGCGTCGACGGCGGCGAGGACGACGTCCGGCGTCCCGGAATTGTCCAGCCACACGTCGGCGACGGCGCGGCGCTGCTCCTCGGTGGTCTGCGCGGCGATGCGGGCGCGCGCGTCGGCCTCGGTGAGCCCGCGCCCGACGAGCCGCCGCACCCGGGTCTCGACGGGCGCGTCGACGATGACCACGAGGTGGTAGAGCGGGGCGTACCCCTTCTCGACCAACAGCGGGACGTCGTGCACGACGACGGCGTCGGCGGGGGCGGCGGCGACCAGCTCGGCGGTGCGGGCGCCGACGCGCGGGTGGACGATCGCGTTCAGCGCCTCGCGGGCGGCGTCGTCGCCGAAGACGCGCGCGGCGAGCGCGGGCCGGTCGAGTGCGCCGTCAGCGGTGAGGACGCCCGCGCCGAAGGTCGCGACGATCTCCGCGAGCCCCTCGGTGCCCGGTTCGACGACCTCGCGGCTGAGCAGGTCGGCGTCGACGACCACGGCCCCGTGCTCGGCGAGCCTGCCCGCCACCGTCGACTTGCCCGACCCGATTCCCCGGAGAGCCCGATGCGCAGCACCCGGGCATTGTGTCAGGCGGCGGCCCGGAGGGGCCGGACGGTCGGCGCCCACGCGCGTTCGGCGGCGGCCAGCGCGGCGCGGCGGCGCAGCCCGGCGAGGGTGTGCCGGGCGGGCTGCCACCAGGAGAGCCGACTCAGCTCGGCGAGCCGTTCGGCGACGGCCCGGTGCGCGACGCAGTGCACCAGACCCGGGGTGCCCAGCCGGTGTCGCCCTCGCATACGTCCTCCGTGTGGGTGACCGGTGTTGGCCGCACTCTAGCCAGTTGACCTGCGATGACGGCGGATCTTGTCGGCGTGTCTTCAACCGCTCGGGTGAGTCAGGGCGCGATCAGCGACGCGGGGCAGGACGCGGCGCGCCGACTCGCCGGGGACGAGCGCCTGCGCGGCCTGGACGACGACGGTGACCTTGCCGTGCCGGGCCACCACGATCCGGGTGGAGCCCTCGATCAGGTACCCGGTGTCGGGCCCGACGGCGACCTCGGAGACCCGCGCCCCCTGCGCGCGCTCGTCGGCGACGGTGCGGTCGAGGCGCTCCTGCGCGGCGGCGTCGTCGGTGTACGCGGCGAGGGTGACGACCAGCGCCGCCTTCTCCCGCTTGCCGCCGGGGACGCCGAAGTAGCAGTCCAGGCGGGCGGTGCGGCCGATCGCGGGCATCGGCTGCCCGGCGACCTCGGCGGTCCCGGAGCCGAGCCGGGTCTCCAGCAGCTCGTCGAGGTCGACGTCGGTGATCACCTGCGCGCAGGCGCGCGGGACGGTCCGCTCGGTGCGCTCGGGCGCGGGCGTGGTCGTGGTGGTGAACTGCGGCAGCGCGGGCGCGGACGGCGCGGTGCGCGCGGGCGGCGTCGTCGCGCAGCCCGCGGCGAGCAGCCCGACCAGCAGCAACGCGCGCATGCGGACAACGTAAAGCCGAGCGCCCCGCACCGGAGCCGGTGCGGGGCGCTCGGGATCAAAGCGATATCAGACGCCGCCGGAGAGCTTCTCGCGGAGCGCCGCGAGCTGCTCGTCGCTGGCGAGGGTGCCGCCGGACTGCGCCGCGGTGTCACCGCCCCCGGAGGAGTAGTTCTGCTCGCCGCCCGCGCCACCGGTCGCCGCCTCGGCCGCCGCGGCGGCGTCGAGCTCGGCGGCCTTGCGGACCTGCGACATGTGGGCCTCGTAGCGGGTGTGGGCCTCGGCGTACTGCCGCTCCCACTCCTCGCGCTGCTTCTCGAAGCCCTCCTGCCACTCCTGCGTGTCCGGGTCGAAGCCCTCGGGGTAGATGTAGTTCCCCTCGTTGTCGTACTCGGCGGACATGCCGTACTGCGTCGGGTCGAACTCCGAGTCGACGGTGAAGCCCTCGTTGGCCTGCTTCAGCGACAGCGAGATGCGGCGGCGCTCCAGGTCGATGTCGATGACCTTGACCATGACCTCGTTGCCGACCTGCACGACCTGCTCCGGGATCTCCACGTGGCGCTCGGCCAGCTCGGAGATGTGCACCAGGCCCTCGATGCCCTCGTCGACGCGGACGAACGCGCCGAACGGGACGAGCTTGGTGACCTTGCCCGGCACGATCTGGCCGATCGCGTGGGTGCGGGCGAACTGGCGCCACGGGTCTTCCTGGGTCGCCTTGAGCGACAGCGACACGCGCTCGCGCTCCATGTCGACGTCCAGGACCTCGACCGTGACCTCCTGGCCGACCTCGACGACCTCGGACGGGTGGTCGATGTGCTTCCAGGACAGCTCGGAGACGTGCACCAGGCCGTCGACGCCACCCAGGTCCACGAAGGCGCCGAAGTTGACGATGGAGGACACGACGCCCTTGCGGACCTGCCCCTTCTGGAGCTGGTTGAGGAACTCGCTGCGGACCTCGGACTGGGTCTGCTCGAGCCACGCCCGGCGGGACAGGACCACGTTGTTGCGGTTCTTGTCCAGCTCGATGATCTTGGCCTCGAGCTCGCGGCCGACGTACGGCTGCAGGTCGCGCACGCGGCGCATCTCGACCAGGGACGCCGGGAGGAAGCCCCGGAGCCCGATGTCGAGGATCAGGCCGCCCTTGACGACCTCGATGACCGTGCCACGAACCGGCTCGTCCGCCTCCTTGAGGGCCTCGATCGTGCCCCACGCCCGCTCGTACTGCGCGCGCTTCTTGGACAGGATGAGGCGGCCCTCCTTGTCCTCCTTCTGGAGGACCAGGGCCTCGACCTCGTCGCCGACCTTGACAACGTCGGCGGGGTCGACATCATGCTTGATCGACAACTCGCGCGAGGGGATGACGCCCTCGGTCTTGTAGCCGATGTCGAGCAGGACCTCGTCCCGGTCGACCTTGACGATCGTGCCCTCGACGATGTCGCCATCGTTGAAGTACTTGATCGTCGCGTCGATCGCGGCGAGGAACTCCTCCTCAGTCCCGAAGTCGTTGATGGCGACCTGCGGCTTGGGGCCGCCGCGGCAGTCGGGACGGTGGTGGTGTCGGTGGACATCAGGTAGGTGGCTCCGCTACGGATTTGGGGTCGTTGTGGACAATTATGCGGCGCGCGGCGGACGCACGTCGCCGACGGACACCCAAATGCGTGGAAATAGGCAGGCCAGCACGAATCCACTGCGCGGGCGATATCCTACGCGGCTGGCCGCTGCCTGGGCAAACCTGGGGTGGCTGCGAGAATGCCCAGGTGACCGACCACAGCCACGCCAGCGCCGAGCGCGCGCTGGGGACCACCGGGATCGCCCGCCGCCAGGTCGGCTCTGCGGAGTCCGACGCCGCGAACATCGCCTGGTGGGACGCCGACGCCGACGACTACCACCGCGAGCACGGCGAGTTCATCGGCGCGGCGGAGTTCCGCTGGTGCCCGGAGGGCCTGACGGAGGCGTCGGCGGGCCTGCTCGGCGACGTCGCGGGCCGCTCGGTCCTGGAGGTGGGCTGCGGGTCCGCGCCGTGCGCGCGCTGGCTGACCGCGCAGGGGGCGTTCGCGGTCGGGCTGGACCTGTCGGCGGGGATGCTGGCCCACGGCCGCGCCGCCAACGCGTCGACCGGGATCGCGGTCCCGCTGGTCAAGGCCACCGCCGAGCGCCTGCCGTTCGCCGACGGGTCGTTCGACCTGGCCTGCTCGGCGTTCGGCGCGGTCCCGTTCGTCGCCGACGTCGGCGCGGTGTTCCGCGAGGTCGCGCGCGTGGTCCGGCCGGGCGGCACGTGGACGTTCGCGGTGACCCACCCGATGCGCTGGATCTTCCCCGACGACCCCGGCCCGGACGGGCTCAAGGCGACGACGTCGTACTTCGACCGGACGCCGTACGTCGAGGTCGACGAGGCGGGCCGGGCGACGTACGTGGAGCACCACCGCACCCTGGGCGACTACATCGGCGCCCTGGACGACGCGGGCTTCCACCTGTTCGACCTGGTCGAGCCCGAGTGGCCGGAGGGCCACACCCGGAACTGGGGGCAGTGGAGCCCGCTGCGGGGGAGGTTGTTCCCCGGCACCGCGATCTTCCGGTGCGTCCGGTGATCCTGAAGTCCCTGCTGCGGGCCCAGGCGGCCCGGTTCACCGCCCTCGACCCGCTGCTGCCCGAACCCGCCGACCCGCCGGAGGGCGTCGTCCTGACCGCCGCGCTGGCTGGTGGCGAACGCGTCGCGGGCGTGGTCGTCCGCACCATCCACCAGCCGGGCGCACCGCAGACCCTGTGGTCGACCCGCGACGTCCGCGAGCTGCACCCCATCGTCGGCGCGGCGGGCGCGACGGGCATCGACGCCCTGCTCAAGCGCTGGGTCCAGCGCCTCGACCCCGCGGGCCCCGACTCGGCCTGCCTGGTCACCTGGCCCACCCGCGACGCGGAGTCCACGGCCCCGCTCCTCGCCCACGGCTTCGTCCCCCTGACCGTCCTGGCCGTGCGCACGACCCCCCAGCCGGTCAGCCCCGCGGTGTGCTCGGTCCGCCGCGCCACCCCCGCCGACCTGGACGCCCTCGTCGAGCTGTCGATGGCCGAGGTCGAGTACGCGGCCCTGGTCGGCGGCGGCATCGTCCGCGACGACGCGTGGGAGATCAAGCGCGGGACGGTCGCCCAGCACCTCACCCGCGGCGACCCGATCTGGCTGGCGGAGCTCGACGGCGTCCCGGTGGGCATGGTCGAGGCGTGGGAGACCGACGCGCAGCCGGGGAGCTGGGCGCGGACGCGGGTGCGCGCGGGTCGGTGGGTGTTCGTGAACTGCCTGTCGGTGTCGCCCGCAGCCCGCGGGTTGGGCGTGGGCCGGACCCTGATGGACGTGGTCCACACGTCGCTGCTGGGACCGCGGTCGGCAGGGTCGTTCCTGTACTACAACCCGCCGAACCCGCTCTCGCCGACGTTCTGGGCGAAGCAGGGATACCGTCCGCTGTGGACGGTGTGGGAGCTGCGCCCCGCAAGCGCTTTGCGCTGACTACCTCGGCAGGGCGAGCACTTCGTCGGCGAGCGCGGCGAGCGCGTCGGCGGGCAGGCCGGGGACCACGTCGCGCCACAGGCCATCGGCGAGCGCGGTGCGGACCTCGTCCGGGCCGGGCTCGCGCGCCGGGCGGGGCGGGAGGGGGATGGCGAACAGGCCGTTGCGGGGATCGGCTCGCGGCCGGTCGGGGCCGACCTCGGCGGCGATGCGCTCGGCGCGCTCGGTCAAGCCCGCGGCGCGCAACCGGGTGCGCAGGTAGCTGAGGGCGAGCGTGCGGGGCAGGACCTCGTCCTCCCAGGGGTCGACCGGCTCGTCGTCCCGCAACGCGGTGTGCGGGAGCGCGCGGGCCAGCCGTTCGGCGCGGTCGAAGTCGCGGTGGTCGGCGAAGACCCGCACCACGCCGACACCCGCCCCGCCGGGCAGGGCGAGCGCCCACCGCTCCGCGCGTTCGGCGAGGGAGTCGGCCCGGTCGAGGTATCCATGCCTGCGCAGCGCGCAGGCGACCACGGCCACCGCTTCGGCCCGCACGTCGTCGGCGCCGATCCGCTCGGCGGTGGTCAGGGCGCGGTCGTGGTGGCCAGCGGTGGCGAGGTCGCGCGCGAGGCGCGCCTGGCCCGCGGCGAGGTCGCGGCGGAACAGCCGGGTGACCGCGGCGTCGGCCTCGTCGAGGTCACCGGCGACCACCCAGCCCCGGACGATCTCCGAGCGCGTCCGCCCGTCCAGTCCGCCGTGCGCCAGGCCCTCCGCCTGCCCGAGCCGCCCGCTCGACGCCAGGGCGCGCACCAGTTCCTCGACCACGGCGGGCTCGCAGTCGACCGCGCGGGCCACCGCGCACGCCCGGTCGAAGTCGCGCGCGGCGGCGAGCGCGGACACGAGCCCGTCGAGGCGCGGCTCCTCGACCAGCCCGCGCGCGGCGGCCTCGGCCTCGGTGGCGGTGCGCAGCGCCTCCTCGGCCTCGCCCGCGCGGGCCAGCGCCGCGGCGACCTGCGCCAGGCCGCGGATGCGGCGCTCCGGAAGGAGCACGTCGTCGATCATGCGGGGCTCGGACGGCAGGCCCACGGAGTCGACGATCGCGCGGGCCCGGTCGACCTGCCCGGCCTCGGCCTCGACCACCGCGACGTCGATCAGGGCGTTGGCCCGCCAGTAGGGGGCGGGGATGGCGCGGGCCGCCGCTTCCGCCTCGCGGCGCAGGCCGGGGCGTGCTCGGTGCCCGCCAGGGCCGCGGCGAGGGCCGCGAGACCCTGCGCCAGCCAGCCCGGGTCGGCGCTCCGGGCGAGCGAGCGGGCCGTCCCGGTGTCGCCCGCGGCGACGGCGGCCGGGATCAGCGCGATCCGCCGGGCGGCGCGCTCGAACTCGCCGCGGACCCCGCGCAGGGCGCGCAGGGCGGCCTTGAACCCGGCCCGGTCGACCGCGATGGCCGCCAGCGCCTCCGCCCGGATCCCGTCGTCGGCGATGCGCTCGGCCTCCGCGGCGTGGCCGGGACCGAGGGCGCGGACCAGGTCCAGGAGGAGGTCGTCCCGGCTGGGGCCCCGCAGCCGGTCGGGCACCGCGCGGGCGGCGTCGGTGTCGCCCACGGCCACCAGCGCATCGATCTGGGCGGAGGCGGCGATCCTGACTTTGCCGTTCTCCATCAGCAGCGGGATCAGTTCCGCCGCCTCGGCGATCAACTCCCGGGCGCGGTCGATCTCGCCCGCGCGGGCGTGCGCGGCGGCCAGGCGCGACAAGGCGGCGGCGCGGGCCTCCGGCGCGACGACCGTCGCGGCGATGGTGGCGGCGCGGTCGCGGTCGCCCGCGTCGGCGACCGCCGCGACCAGGGCGATCTCCGCGGCGGCGCGGCGGTCAGCGCCGCGGAAGGCGCCGACCATGACCTCGGCGCGGGAGGTGTGGCCGAGCATGGCCCAGACGGTGAGCAGGGTCGTCGGGAGGTTGCCGCCGCGGCTGAGGAGGCGGTCGCGGTGGACTGCGAGGCGGGCGGCGGTGGGGAGGTCGAGGGCGCCGCGCTCGGACAGGCGGGTCTCGGCGAGGGCGATCTCGGTGAGGGCTGGGGCGTCGCCGCCGGAGACGTCGGCCATGCGGTCGTGCCTGCGGGCGTCGGTGCACAACTCCAGCAGGGCCGCCGTGGGCGGCGACCATGCGGAAGTAGCCGCGGAGGAGGTACTCGGGGTGTCCTCCGGCCAGCCGCGGTCGCGGTACGACCCGGCCCAGGTGTGGAGGCGGTCGCGGTAGGCCTGCAACCGGGACGGTCCAATGTGGTCGATCGCCGCCAGTTGGAGTTCCTCGTGGCCGAGGAGGTAGACCTCGGGGCGCACGCCCGCCTGCCAGCGGCTCGGGCGGACGTCGAAGGTGCGGGTGGCGGTGCGGCGGAGGGTGCGGTGGACCTCGGGGGCGGTCGTGCCGGTCAGTTCGGCGAGGTCGGCGGCGGAGAGGCCACCGGCGGCGGCGGTGACGAGGCCGAGGAGGTCCTGGACCGCGGGTGGGCCGTCGAGGAGGCGGGCCAGCTCGAGTTCCATGTCGTCGCGGATGACCAGCGCGGCCGGTGACGTGTCGAGCGGCATCACGATGGCGGGGTCGCGCAGCGGGTGGTCAGCGCGGACGTCGGCGGGGATGGGCGGGTTGGGTCTGCCCGAGACCAGGACGCGGAGGCCGTCCGGCGGACGGGCGGGCAGCAGCGACGCGATGCTGGGACCGGCGCCGCGGTCCTCGTCCAGGCCGTCGACGACCAGCAGCAGGCGCTCCTCGCGGGAGCGGCACAGAGTGGCGGCGTCGTCGAGGAGGCCGCGGAGGTGGGACTCGCGGGTGGCGTCGGTGAGGTAGGGCGGGAGGGGCTGGTCGAGCAGGTCGGCGAGCTGCTCCAGGACGACGTCGACGAACGCGCCCCGGTGGTCGGAGTCGGCGAGGCGGGCGGTGATGAAGAACGACACCACGCGCACGCCGACCGGCGGGTGCAGGACGAACCACGACAGCAGTGCCGACTTCCCCGCCCACTTCGGCGCGCGGACCCACAGGTAGCGGTCCTCCCCGACCGCGAACGCGGCCAGCCGGGCCAGTTCGGCTTCCCGGCCGACCAGCCGCGCGGGGGCGATCTCGCGGATCTGCTCTCGGTAGCGCGACCGCGCGGGCGCTGGGCCGGGCGCGGTGAAGTTCACCGTCTCGATCCGGCCCGCCTGCACGACCGTGTGAGCGGTATCCACCCGGTTGTGCACGTCGCCCATGCGCACATTGTGGCGTCATGGAGATCACCCCGGGCCGAGTTGCCCCTGAATCCACCCGGGCGCAGGATAGAACTGACCGGTCAGTCTAAATCGGGGGTCGGGATGGAACTGAGCGTCGACCGGGCCGCGGTCGCCGGGCCGCGCGGCGAGCTGCTGCGGGCCACGTCGCTCAAGGTCGGACCGGGCGCGCTCGCCGTGGTGGCGGGTGAGCCGGGCGACGGGCACACCGCGTTCGGGCTGGCCATCACCGGCAGGTTTCGGGTCGACACCGGCGCGGTCGAGCCGGGGCAGGACGTGCTGCGGGCGCGGTCGGCGCTGGTCGACGCGCCCGGCGTCAGCGAGCCCGAGGGCGCGCTGCGCACCTCCGACGTCGTCGCCGAAGCCCTGGCCCTCGCGGGTCGCAAGGCGGGGCGGGCGGCGGTGCGCGCGGTCGTTGACGAGCACGGGCTCGACCCGGGCGCGCGGTTCGAGACGGTCCCCGCCGCCGCGCGCACCGCGCTGCTCGCCGGCATCGCCGACCGCGACCTGCTGGTCCTCGACACCCCCGACCGGCACAGCGGCGACCCCGCGACCTGGTGGCCGACCGCCCTGTCCCACGCCCGCGCCGGTCGCGCCGTCGTCGTGCTGTGCGCGACCGCGACCGCCCGCCTGCTACCCGTCACCCCCGCCCGGCTCGGCGAGACCGAGCAGCCCGACCCCCTGGAGACCCGGTGAGCGCCCTCCGCCTGGCCCGGACCGAGCTGCGCAGGCTCACCTCCGGCGCCCTCCCCCGCCTGGCCGTCCTCGCGCTGGTCCTGGTGCCCCTGCTCTACGGGTCCCTCTACCTGTACGCCAACGCCGACCCGTACGACCGGCTCGACCACATCCCCGCCGCGCTCGTCGTCGCCGACACCGGCGCGACCGCCGACGACGGGACCCGCCTCGACGCGGGCCGCAAGGTCGCCGACAGCCTCAAGGAGTCCGGCGCGTTCGAGTGGCACGAGGTCGACGCCGCTGAGGCCGAGGACGGCGTGCGCTCCGGCCGCTACACCTTCTCCCTCACCCTGCCCGCCGACTTCTCCCGCGCCCTGACCTCCGCGGCGGGCGAGGCGCCGCGGCAGGGCCTGATCCTGGTGACCACCAACGACGCCAACAACTACCTCGTCGGCACGATCGCCGACCGCGTCGTCGCCGAGGTCCGGCGCTCGGTCGCGAGCGAGGTCGGCACCGCGGCGGCGGAGAAGTTCCTCGTCGGCTTCGGCACGATCTACGACCGCACCCGCCAGGCCGCCGACGGCGCGACCCGGCTCGCCGACGGCGCCACCCAGGCCGAGACGGGCGCGGGCGACCTCGCCGCGGGCCAGCGCAAGCTCCTCGACGGCGCCCAGTCCCTCGTGGACGGCACCACGAAGGCCGCCAACGGCGCGGGGACCCTGTCCTCCGGCCTGAACACCCTGCGCGACAAGACCGCCGACCTCCCCGCCAGACCCGCGCGCTGGCCGACGGCGCCGCCCAGGTCGCCGCGGGCAACGACAAGGTCGCCGACGCGGGCGAGTCCGTCGCCGCCGCCGCGGACGACCTGGTCGGCGGGCTGGACGACGTCGACGCCCGGATCGTGTCGAGGCTGCGCGCCGCGGGCGTCCCCGAGGACGTCATCGACCCCGCCATGGCGGAGCTGCGCGGCCTGCGCGCCCCCATCGACCAGGCCAACGACCGCGTGCAGACCGCCGCGACCGACCTGCGCAAGCTCTCCGACGGCGCGAACAAGGTCGCCACCGGCGCCGACACCCTCGCCGACGCCACCCCCGCCCTCGCGAACGGCATCGCCACCGCGGCGGACGGCGGCGCGGCCCTCGCCAAGGGCACCGCCGACCTCCGCGACGGCGCGGTCCGCCTCCGCGACGGCGAGAAGTCCGCGCTCGACGGCGCCACCCGCCTCGCCGACGGCGCGGGCAAGGTCGCCGACGGCGCGACCGAGCTGCGCGACGGCCTGACCGCCGGGCTCGGCGAGATCCCGCACCCGGACAAGGCGACCCGCGACGACGCCGCCCGCACCATCGGCGACCCCGTCGCGGTGCGCACGGTCGGCGAGAACGCGGCGGGCAGCTACGGCGCCGGGCTCGCGCCGTTCTTCCTCGGCCTCGCGACCTGGATCGGCGCGTTCGTCCTGTTCCTGCTCGTGCGCCCGCTGTCCCCGCGCGCGCTCGCCGCCGGGCACGGCGCCGTGCGGACCGCGGTCGGCGGCTGGCTGCCCGCCGCGCTGCTCGGCCTCGCCCAGGTCGTGGTGATGTTCAGCGTCGTCACGCTGCTGGTCGACTTCCAGCGCCCGCTCGGCGCGCTCGCCTTCCTGATGCTCACCACGCTCGCGTTCACCGCGATCGTGCACGCCCTCAACGCGTTCCTCGGACCGGTCGGCAAGTTCGTCGCGCTGGTCGTGCTGATCCTGCAGCTCATCAGCGCGGGCGGGACGTTCCCCTGGCAGACGCTGCCGGAGGTGCTGTACCCGCTGCACGCGGCGCTGCCGATGGGCTACGTCGTGGACGGGCTGCGCCACTTGATCTACGGTGGCTCGCTGGCGGGCCTCGGCACCGACGTCGCCGTGCTCGCCGCCTACCTGATCGGAGGGCTCCTGGTGTCCACCCTGGCCGCGCGCCGCCAGCGCGTGTGGACACCCGCCCGGCTCCAGCCGGAGATGTCCCTGTGAGCCGCGACGCCACCCGCCGCAAGCTGTTCGAGGCGACCCTGCGCCTGGTCGGGGCGCGTGGCGTCGTCGGGTTGACCGTCGACGAGATCGCCGCGGAGGCGGGCGTCGCGAAGGGCACGGTCTACTACAACTTCGGCAGCAAGGACGGCCTGATCGACGCCCTCCTCCGCTACGGCGTCGACCTCCTCGCCGACCGCCTCACCGACGACGGCGGCGACGCGCGCACGACCCTGAGCCGCCTGGTCGACGAACTGCTCCGCTTCTTCGCCGAGTACCCCACCTTCGCCCAACTCCTCGTCAGCGAGCTGTGGCGCACCCCGAGCCAGTGGCAGGCCACCCTGACGCTGCTGCGCGAGCGGATCACCACCCTGCTCCGCGCCCAGTTCCGACGCCTCGCCGACGCGGGCCAACTCCCGCGGGCGTGCGCGTTCCCACGGCCTCGTCGGCGCTGTTCGGCACGGTGCTGGTGGTCGCGCTCGACTGGCAGGTCTTCGCCCCGGACCAGTCGCGGGAGGACGTCCGCGACAGCGTCCTGGCGCTGGTCGAGGGACTGCGCGCCGGTTAGACCCGCTCGGCCAGGCGCTGCGCCATCGGCGGCTCGCCCGCGAGAGCGCGGTCGACGGCCTCCAGGACGCCCTTGGTGATCTCGTCGTCGGAGAGCCAGCGGGTGCGGCCCGCGTAGCCGACCTCGCCCAGCACGACCTGGTGGGTGGGGTGGTCGGGCAGGACCGGGTCCATCACCTCGGCCGCGTCGACCTCCACCACGGGCGCGCCCGGGCTCAACAGCGGGCCGACCGCGCGGAACACCGGTTCCCTGACCTCGTTCGCCACCCACGCGACCAGCAGGTCGGCCTGGCCGCCGAGCACCCGGCCCGCCTGGCAGGCGAGGTCGTTCGGGCGGGTCCAGTCGGCGCGCACCCAGCGCGCCCGGCCGCCGCCGTCGACCGCCAGCGGGGCGTAGCGCCTGCTGGGCACGACGATGTGCCAGCCCGCGGCCACCAGCGCGGTGGACACGCCCGCGAGCATCCCGGTTCCGCCGAGGACGAGGCCGCGTCGAGTGTTCACGAGTGGGAATGTACCCCCGAACGGGCTAGTCAACCCGTTGGGAAGCGCTCGCTGTGGACGACGTCGGCCAGCGGGACGCGGCTGCGCCAGCGGTGCCGCTCCAGGTCGGGGACGGTGTGCAGCCGGGACACCGGGCCGACGCACAGCCACGCGACCGGCCGCACCTGGTCGGGGATGCCGAGCAGCGAGCGGACGAAGTCCTCGCGGTAGAAGCTCACCCACCCGACGCCCAGGCCCTCCGCGGTCGCGGCCAGCCACAGGTTCTGGATCGCCAGGCACACCGAGTACAGGCCCGCGTCGGCGATCGCGTGCCTGCCGAGCACCGCGGGCGAGCCGCGGCGCGGGTCGTAGGTCACCACGACCGACACCGCCGACTCCAGCACGCCGTCGATCTTGATGCGGTCGAAGGTCGCCCGCCGCTCCCCGGTCAGCGTCTCCGCGAACGCCGCCCGCTCGGACAGCACGTGCTCGTGGAACGCGGCCTTGGTCTCCGCGGACCGGATCACGACGAAGTCCCACGGCTGGGTCAGCCCGACGCTCGGCGCCGCGTGCGCGGCGGCGAGCACCTTGCGCAGGACGTCGTCGTCCAGGGGCGCGTCGGTGAACTCGGCGCGCACGTCCCGCCTGCGCCCGATCGCCTCGTACAGGTCCATCTAGTGCGCCGCGTGCCAGGACCGCCCGTACCCGACCGAGACGTCGAGGGGGACGCGCAGGTCGAACGCGCCCGCCATCTCCGCGCGCACCAGCGCCTCGGCGGACTCGCGCTCGTCGGCGGCCACCTCGAACACCAGCTCGTCGTGCACCTGCAGCAGCATCCGCGACGCCGCGCCCGCCTCGGCCAGGGCCTTCTGCACGCGCAGCATCGCCACCTTGATGATGTCGGCGGCGCTGCCCTGGATCGGCGCGTTGAGCGCCATCCGCTCGGCCATCTCCCGGCGCTGCCGGTTGTCGCTGGTCAGGTCGGGCAGGTAGCGGCGGCGGCCGAAGATCGTCTCGGTGTAGCCCTCCTTGCGGGCGATCCCGACGACCTCGTTGAGGTAGTCGCGGATGCCGCCGAAGGTGGCGAAGTACTCCTCCATCAGCCCGCGCGCCTCCTCGGTGGAGATGCGCAGCTGCTGGGACAGGCCGAACGCGGACAGCCCGTACGCCAGGCCGTAGTTCATCGCCTTGATCTTGGCCCGCTGCTCCCCCGTGACCTCGCCCGGCTCGACGGAGAACACCCGCGCCGCGGTCGCCGCGTGGAAGTCGTGGCCGGAGCGGAACGCCGAGATCAGGCCCTCGTCCTCGGACAGGTGGGCCATGATCCGCATCTCGATCTGGCTGTAGTCGGCCGACATCAGCTCGCCGTAGCCCGGTCCGACGATGAACGCGTCGCGGATCATCCGGCCCTCGGCCGTGCGGATCGGGATGTTCTGCAGGTTCGGCTCGGTCGACGAGAGCCTGCCGGTCGCGGCGATCGTCTGGTTGAACGTCGTGTGGATGCGGTTGTCGTCGCCGACCGACTTGAGCAGGCCCTCGACGGTGATCCGCATGCGCATCGCGTCGCGGTGCTCGAGCAGGTGCCGCAGGAACGGGTGCTCGGTCTGCTCGTAGAGCGTGGTCAGCGCGTCGGCGTCGGTGGTGTAGCCGGTCTTGGTGCGCTTGGTCTTCGGCATCTGCAGCTCGTCGAACAGCACGACCTGGAGCTGCTTGGGCGAGCCGAGGTTGATCTCCTTGCCGATGACGTCGAACGCCGCGCGCTCGGCGTCGCGCACCCGGGCGCCGAAGTGCGACTCCAGCTCCTGCAGCCGCTCGACGTCGACGGCGATGCCGTCGGCCTCCAGGTCGGCCAGCACCCGCAGCAGCGGCAGCTCCATGTCGACGAGCAGCTTGTCCTGGCCCATCTCGGCCAGCGCGGCGTCGAGGGCGTCGGCCAGCTCGGCGATGGCGCGGGCGCGCAGGATCTCGCCCGCGGCGAGCTTGCGCTCGTCGTCGCCCTCGTCGTCGAGCAGGGAGAGCTGCTGCTCGCCGTCGCCCTGCTCGACGCGCAGCTCGCGCTGCAGGTAGCGCAGCACGAGGTCGTCGAGGCTGAAGGTGCGCTGGCCAGGGCGGACCAGGTACGCGGCGAGCGCGGTGTCGGTGGCCAGGCCCTGCAGCTCCCAGCCGCGGTGGCGCAGCGCGTGCAGGGAGCGCTTGACGTCGTGCGCCAGCTTCGGCGCGGCCGGGTCGGCGAGCCACGCGCGGAAGGCGGTCTCGTCCTCCTCGGTGAGCGTGGTGACGTCGACGTACCCGCCCTCGCCGTCGATGCCGGACAGCGCGACCGACCGCAGCTCGACGGCCTGCCCGGACACGCCGACCGACTGGTCGCGGAACGACATGCCCATCCGCACGCCAGGACCGGCGTGCTTGGCGAGCCAGCCCGCCAGCTCGCCCGGCGCGATCGCCCCGCCGCTGACCTCGAAGCCCTCCTCGGCCTCCGGCTCGGCGGTCGACAGCGTCTCGAACAGCCGGTCGCGCAGGACGCGGAACTCCAGCTCGTCGAACAGCCGGTGCACGGCGTCGCGGTCCCACGGCTGCACGACCAGGTCGTCCGGCTCGACGCCGAGCGCCACGTCCCGGACCAGCTCGGTGAGCTGCCGGTTGAGCACCACGTTGGACAGGTTCGCCCGCAGCGCGTCGCCGACCTTGCCCTTCACCTCGTCGACCCGGTCGATGATCGCGTTCAGCGACCCGAACTCCTGGAGCCACTTGGTGATCGTCTTCTCGCCGACGCCCGGGATCTTCGGCAGGTTGTCGCTCGGGTCGCCGCGCAGCGCGGCGAAGTCCGGGTACTGCTCGGCGGTGATGCCGTACTTCGACACCACCAGCTCCGGGGTGTACCGGGCCAGCTCGGAGACGCCCTTGACCGGGTACAGCACGGTCACCTGCGGGGTGATCAGCTGGAACGCGTCGCGGTCGCCGGTACAGATCGCGACGTGGAAGCCCTGCGCGGTCGCGAGGGTGGTCAGCGTGGCGATGCAGTCGTCGGCCTCGTAGTTCTCCTTCGACAGCATCGGGATGCGCAGCGCGGTCAGCACCTCCTGGATGAGGCTGACCTGGCCCTTGAACTCGTCCGGGCTGCTGCCGCGGTTGGCCTTGTAGTCGGCGTACGCCTCCGAGCGGAACGTCTGCCGGGACAGGTCGAAGCACACCGCGACGTGCGTGGGCGCCTCGTCGCGCAGCAGGTTGATCAGCATCGAGGTGAAGCCGTAGACGGCGTTGGTGTGCTGACCGGTGCCGGTCGCGAAGTTCTCCTTCGGGAGCGCGAAGAACGCCCGGTAGGCCATCGAGTGGCCGTCGATGAGCAGCAGGCGCCGCTGGGCTGCCCCGCTGCGGCGGGCGTTGTCGTGGTCACGGTCTTCGCAGGCACGGCCCGAGTCTAGGGTGGGAAGCCGACAGTAATCGCACGGCACGGCCCATCACCCGTTGGAGCGGACATGAGCAGTCTCGACCCGGAGAAGTTCCAGATCGATCCCGAGGTCGCCGGTCAGCTCCTGCAAGACCGCATGGGCATCCAGGTCACCGAGTGGGACAAGGAGCGCCTGGTCGGGACCATGCCGGTGGAGGGCAACCTCCAGCCCTACGGCCTGCTGCACGGCGGCGCGAACGCCGTCCTCGCCGAGACCCTGGGCTCCATCGCCGCGGCGCTCAACGCCCCCGAGGGCAAGATCGTCGTCGGCCTGGAGCTGTCCTGCACGCACCACCGCGCGGCCCGCTCGGGCGTCGTCACCGGCGTGTGCACGCCGATCCACCTGGGCCGCAGCACGTCGACGTTCGAGATCGTCATCACCGACGACAAGGGCAAGCGCACCTGCACCGCCCGCCTGACCTGCGTCGCCCTGGACCAGGCGCCCGGCGCCAAGTAGCGGGAAGGGCCCGCGCCGACAGCCGCGGCCCCTCCAGCGCCGTGCTCAGCCCTCGCCGAGGTACGCCGCCCGGACGCGCTCGTCGGCCAGCAGCTCGTGCCCCGGCCCCTCCAGCGTCGTGCGGCCCAGGTCGACGACGTACCCGCGGTCGGACAGCGCCAGCGCGGCCAGCGCGTTCTGCTCGACCAGCAGGATCGTCGTGCCCTGCGACTTCAGCTCGGAGATCGTGTCGAAGATCCGCTGGGTCATGATCGGCGACAGGCCCATCGAGGGCTCGTCGAGCATGAGCAGCCGGGGCCGCGACATCATGGCCCGGCCGATGGCGAGCATCTGCTGCTCGCCGCCGGAGAACAGGCCCGCCTTCTGGTGCCGCCGCTGGCCGAGGACCTCGAACAGCTCGTACACCCGCTGCATGTCTTTCTCGACGCCGGTGTCCCGGCGGACGTAGGCGCCGAGCTGCAGGTTCTCCTCGACGGTCATCCGCCCGAACAGCCTGCGGCCCTCCGGGCAGTGCGCGATCCCGCGCTCGAGGATGGTGTGCGCCTGCCAGCTGTCGATGGCCGCGCCCTCGAACAGGATCTTGCCCGACTTGGGCTTGAGCAGCCCGGAGATCGTCCGCAGCGTGGTGGTCTTGCCCGCGCCGTTGCTGCCGATGAGGGACACGATCTGCCCCTCCTCGACCACGAACGACACGTCGCGGACCGCCTCGATCGCGCCGTAGGCGACGCTGAGGTTCTGCACTTCCAGCATTGCGCTCATCGCTGCCCTCCCTGGCGCGGGTCGTCGACCGGCCGCAGCACGGCGGTCTCGTCGGCGTAGGACTGGACCTCCGCCTGGACCTCCTCCGGCGGCTTGCCGAGGTAGGCCTCGATGACCCTGGGGTCGCCGCGGACCACGTCGGGCGTGCCCTCCACGAGCAGCTCGCCCTGCACCAGCACGGAGACGTGGTCGCACAGGGAGAAGATGAACTTCGTGTCGTGCTCGATGACCACGACCGCGATGCCGAGCTCCCGGATGGCCAGGATCAGCTTGCGGGTGGCCTCGGTCTCCTGCGGGTTCATGCCCGCGGTGGGCTCGTCCAGCAGCAGCACGCTCGGGTCGGTGGCCAGCGCGCGGGCGATCTCCAGCCTGCGCTGGTCGCCGTAGGGCAGGTTGCGGGCCAGCTCGTCGTCGACGTCGCGCAGGCCGACGAAGCGGAGCAGCTCCAGGCTGCGCTCGCGCGCCGCCTTCTCCCGCCTTGAACGCCGGGCCGTGGAACAGCGAGGCGATCGGGCCCTGCTTCATCCGCGCGTGCCGTCCCACCATGACGTTCTCCAGCGCGGTCATGCTGGGGAACAGCCGGATGTTCTGGAACGTGCGGGCGATGCCCGCCTCGGTCACCCGGGCCGGGTCGTTGGGCAGCTTCAGCCCGCCGAGCCGGACCGTGCCCCGGGTCGGGGTGTACAAGCCGGTCAGGCAGTTGAAGAAGGTCGTCTTGCCCGCGCCGTTCGGCCCGATCAGGCCGAGGATCTGGCCCTCGTGCAGGGTCAGGCTGACCTTGTTGAGGGCCGTGAGGCCGCCGAAGACCATGGTCACGTCGTCGGCGACGAGCACGGGCTTGCCGATGATCTGGGTTGCCGCGGTCATCGGGCTCCTCCAGCATCTGGGGCTGCTCGTCCGGCGTCTCCTCGGCCAGCTCCGCCCTGCGGTGCGCGTCGGGGACCAGGCCCTGCGGCCGGAACCGCATGATCAGCACGAGCGCGAGGCCGAACAGCAGCAGCCGGTACTCGGAGAACTCGCGCAGCTTCTCCGGCAGCACCAGCAGCAGCGACGCGCCGAGCACGGCGCCCGGGATCGAGCCCATGCCGCCGAGGATGACCGCCGCGAGCAGCGTCACCGACTCGATGAACTGGAAGCTGTCGTAGGCCACCGTGGACGTTTTGTGCGCGAAGACCGCGCCCGCGACACCGGCCAGCATCGCGCCGATGAGGAACGCGAGGATCTTGGCCTTGCCCGTCTTGATGCCCATGGCGCGCGCGGCGTCCTCGTCCTCGCGGATGGCGATCCAGGCGCGCCCGATCCGGGAGTTCTTGAGGTTGGCGAACACGACCATGATCAGCGCGACCATGATCACGATGAGCACGTAGTACAGGACGCCCGACGGCAGCTCGACGGACCCGATGGTGAACGACTCGTCGAAGGACAGGCCGAACCAGTTGATCGGCGGGACGCCGGGGATGGCGTTGGCGCCGCCGGTCAGGCCGCCGATGTCGTTCTGCGCGGCCTTCTTGAAGATCTCGCCGAAGGCCAGGGTGACGATCGCCAGGTAGTCGCCGCGCACCCGCAGGGTCGGCGAGCCGACCACCGCGCCGAAGATGCCCGCGACGACCGCCGCGATCACCACGACCAGCAGGAACGGCAGCTCGACGTCGAACGCCGTCGCCGCGACCGCCCCGGAGAAGTTCGCCGCGACGAACGCGCCGATGCCGAGGAACGCGACGTACCCGAGGTCGAGCAGGCCCGCGAGGCCGACGACGATGTTCAGGCCGATCGCGGTCGCGGCGTACACGCCGACGTTGGCCGCGGTCGTCATCCAGTACGCCGAGCCCGCCTCGGTGAACGGCAGGGCGAGCGCGCACAGCATCAGCACGACGATGCTGAACCACTTGTGCTTGTCGGACAGCCCGGAGATCCACTTGCCGACGCCGGTGCCGTGCAGCACGCCGACCGCGCCCGCGACGAACGCCAGCAGGGAGAGGAACTCCGCGCCCGCGTACGGGTTGCCGACGCCGCCCTGGCCGCCGACGGTGAGCAGCCACGACACGAGCAGCAGCAGGCCCGCGAACGAGACCAGCAGGACGCCGTACGCGGCCAGCCGCGGCTGGTTGGTCGACCAGGCCGGGATGGGCTCCTGCTCGCCCGCGGAGCCCGCGAGGATGGCGAGCGCGCCCGCGACCATGCCGACGACGCCGCCGAAGGCGAACGCCCCGTCGGCCGCGGTGATGGCGCCGAGCCCGCCGCCCTCCAGGGCGATGAACAGCGAGTTGACCGCCGAGATGCCCAGGGCGCCCCAGCCCAGCGCCTTGGTCGCGCGGTTGCGCGAGGGCAGCGGGGCGAAGGTGAACACCAGCAGGGCGATGCCGACCAGCGCCAGGTGGAGGCGGAAGCCCTCCAGCAGGAACGGCGCGTCGAAGAACTGCAGGGTGGCCGACGCCGGGTAGAAGCCGTCGTTCAGCCGGAACGTGACCCACGGCAGCAGCGCGGCGAGGATCGCCAGCACGCCGCCCGCCGTCGCGAGCGGCTTCATCATCTGTGGCTTGACCACTTCTTTGACGGTCATGCGCGCACCCTTTCCGGCTCGCCGAACAGGCCCTGCGGCCGGAACACCAGCACCAGGATCAGCAGGACGAAGATCCACACCAGGTCGTACGCGATCCCGCCGGGCAGGTACTGGCCGGACAGCGTCTTGATCAGACCGATGACGAACCCGCCGATGACGGCGCCCTTGATGGAGCCGATGCCGCCGAGCACGGCCGCGGTGAACGCGAAGATGCCGTACATGAAGCCGAGTTCGGTGTCGACCGCCACCAGGTGGGTGCCGTACAGGGTGCCCGCCAGGCCCGCGAGCGCCGCGCCGATGACGAACGTCAGCACGATGGTGCGGTTGGGGTTGACCCCCATCAGCCGGGCGGTGTCCGGGTCCTGCGCGGTGGCCCGCATCGCCCGGCCCATGCGGGAGCGGGAGATGTAGGTCTGCAGGACGACCGCGCCGAGGATCGACACGACGATCAGCAGCAGCGCCGTCGAGCCGATGACGACCGTCCCGTCACCGACCTTGAGGTCCCAGCGGGTGTCGACGAACACCCGGGGAAGGGCAGGGCCGCGGTCGCGCCGGGGTAGAACAGCCGGACGGCCTCCTTGAGGATGACCGACACGCCGAGCGCGGTGATCAGCGGCGCGAGCCGTGGCGCGTTCCTCAGCGGTCTGTAGGCGAAGCGTTCCATGATGACCGCGAGGATCACCGCGATCAGCGCCCCGCCGAGCGCCATCAGCGGCAGCAGGATGTACCAGTGGTCGCGCAAGCCCTCGGGGAGCAGTTCGTAGGTCGCCAGGGCGGCGAACGCGCCGACCATGAAGACCTCGCCGTGCGCGAAGTTGATGAGCTGGATGATGCCGTACACCATCGTGTAGCCGAGTGCGATGAGCGCGATCGCTGCGCCGAACACCAGGCCGTTGATCAGCTGCTGTAGCAGCGTGGCCACGTCTACCTCCGTGAGCAGCGGGGGCAGGCTGGTGCGCCTGCCCCCGCCGCGTCGTCACTCAGGGACCGGGATTGGTCGTGATTCCGGTCAGCCGCCGAAGGTGCCGGTCTTGTCCGCGACCCACTCGCCGCCGGTGACCTTGTAGACGGTCAGCAGCTTGTTGGTGCTGTCGCCGAACTCGTCGAACTTGACCTCGCCGGTCGCGCCCTGGGCGGAGTAGCCCTGCGCGGCCGTCAGCATCGCGGCGCGCTTGTCCTCGCCCCACTCGCCGTCGCCGATGGCCTGGGCCAGGGCGGCGATGATCACGTTGGTGGCGTCGAACGAGAACGCGCCGTAGGCGGAGTAGCCGTCCTTGTAGCCCTTGGCGTTGTAGGCGTCGACGAACGCCTTCGCGGTGTCCAGGCTCTCGGTCGGGGCGCCGACGGAGGTGGCGAGGTCGCCGTCCTTGCCGCCCAGCTCGATGAAGCGGTCGTCGTAGATGCCGTCGCCGCCCATCAGCGGGATGTTCAGGCCGGCGTCCTTGAGCTGCTTCGACAGCGGGCCCGCCTGCGGGTACTCGCCGCCGTAGTAGACCGCGTCCGGGTTGGCGCCGCGGATCGAGGTGATGGCCGCGGAGAAGTCGGTCTCGCGCTCGCCGACGCGGGCGGTCGCGACGACCTTCGCGCCCATCTTCTCGGCCTGCTTCTTGAACTCCGCCGCGAGGCCCTCACCGTAGGTCTTGCCGTCGGTGATGATGGCGATGCTCTTCTTGCCCGCGGTGCCCACCATGTAGTCGGCGGCGAACGGGCCCTGCAGGGCGTCGGTCGCGCAGACGCGGAAGTAGTTCTCGAACTGGCGCTTCGGGGCGGTGGCGTAGTCCTTGCCCTGGGTCAGCGACGGGTTCGTGTTCGCGGGCGAGACCATGAGGATCTTCTTGCCCGAGAGGATCGGCTGGACGGTCTGGGCGACCGACGAGTTCAGCGTGCCGACCACGCCGACGATGTCCGGGTTCGAGGACAGGCGGGTGGCCGCCTGGCCGCCGACCTGGGCGGTCGCCTGGTCGTCCTCGGTCTGGACCTTGATCTCGTAGCCCTTGACCGTGCACTTCTGGTTGGCCTGCTCCGCCGCGAGCTCGGCGGAGTTCTTGATGCCGAGGCCGAGCGCGGACAGACCTCCGGACTGCGGCGCGATGACGCCGATGACCAGGGTGCCCTTGCTGAAGTCGCACGCCTGTCCCCCGTTGGCACCAGGACCCGGGTTTTCGGTCTTGTTGGTGCCACAGGCTGCGAGCAACAACGCGCCGGTGACCAGCACCGCGGCCTTCACCGTCTGGTTTCGCACGTGATGTCCCTTCTCCGCTTGTGTTCGGCAGTGCGGGTAGAGCATGCCGAACGTCGCCCCCATACCTGTTGGAGGGTTGGGGCGGAACGTAATGACAGAACAGGCTGTAGTCACGCCCTGCGCTGCTCGTGACCAGACTGCAACGAAAGTGGCCGGTGGCGTCCGGTCGGCGAACAGACCCCCGGTGGATTGCCATTACCGCTTAACAATTGGTGATGACCTGCGGCGCTGCGACAAATCAGGGCCATTTGTGTGCCCCAGGACAACCGTTCGCCCGGGGGGCGCGGGGACCGTTCGGCGCAAGGCTCGCGATCCGGCACCGGGCACTCCGCGTGACGATCTCGACTTCACAACTCCCCTCCGCACGAGCGCGAGCCGATCTACGCTGATCGGATGCCGGACCGCGCGCGCCTGCTGGCCGGGGCGGCCGGGGCCGCCCTCCTGGTCGCAGCGGTCCTGGTGCTCCGCGAGCCCGCCGAGCCCGAACCGGGACCCCCGCCGCCCCCCGACCGGGTGACGCGGTACGTGGCGGATTCGGTGGTCGTGCCCGAGCCCGGCGACCCGCCCGCGCCCCCTTCGGACGTCCGCGCGTCCCCCGGCCCCCGGGTCAGCTGGCGCGGTTCGGCGCCCGGGTACGAGGTGCGCTGGCCGGGCGGCCACCGCCTGGTCACCGGCCCGGAAGTCCAGTTGGACGGCGTCGCGCCCGGCACGCCCGTCACGGTGCGTTCGGTCGACGCTTATGGGCGCTGGTCCGCGCCGGTGGAAGTGCTGGCGCCCGGCCCGCGACCGACGTCGGGTCTGACGGGTCTTCACGACGACTTCGCCGACGACTCGTCGGTGCGCGCCGACGCGCCCGGGTCCCTGTGGCACCTGTCGGGCTACCGCGGCTGCGTGGACATCGGGGCGCGCAGCCCGGGGCGCGTGGGGCTGGTGGTGGACCTGACCTGCGGGTCCGATGTGGCGGTGCTGCGCTCGCGGGTGCCGTTGCGGCTGATCGGAGGTCGTGGTCGGGCGGCTGTGCTCACCGACGCCGCGGGACCCGGTGGTCGGCTGACGCTCGACCTGGTGCCCGGGCCCGCCGACCGCGTGGGCGCAGAGCCCGCGGGGTGCGGGCGGTGCTGGACGACGTCGGGGCGCAGGTGCTCCCGGGTGGCGATCCCACCGATCAGCCCGCGCGCGGGGCGGGCGTGCTGCACCTGGTCGAGGTCGAGGTCGCGCCGTCGGGGGTGTCGATGCGGGTCGACGGCGTCGTCGTCGCGACGTCCCGGCACGTGCCGCGGTGGCGGGAGGCGTACCTGCTGATCGGGGTGCAGGGGCCGGGTGGCCGCAAGGCGCGGGTGCACGTGGCCGGGGCGGGGTTCTCCGGGCCGATCGCCCAGGTGCCGCTGGTGGTCGAGGCGCCCGTGACGATGGCCAGCAGGCAGGTGCTCGACCTGGCGGAGGAGGCACCGGATCTCGGCATCGCCCGCCGCCCGCTGGCGTCGGCGGCCGAGGCGCGGCTCGTCGCGACGATCTCCGCGCCCCCTGGTCTGGACCTGTCCGGCCTCGTGGTGCAACTGGGCGACGAACGCCTGCCCGCCCGGCTCGCCGCCCCCGTGCGGCCCGGCCACGGCGCGGTCGCCACGGTCATCGCGGACGTCCCCGCGCGGTTGCTGGGCCCGCGCGGGCCCGCTTCGCTGTCGCCCGTGGCGCTGCGCGCCCCGACGCCGGGTCGGGCGATGGTGCTGGAGTCCTACTTGGAGGTCGAACCCCGCCCCGGGGCGACGTTCTCCCGGACCACTCCCCGCCCGGCCACGCCCCCGGGGTCGACGCCCTGCCCGAAACGGAGATCACCCTCGGTGACTCCGCCGGTCGTCCCCTGCCCGAGGCGACCGCGCCCGCGGGCAGCAGGCTGGTGGTCGAGGTCCGCCTGGACGGCCGCGCCGCCCAGTGGGACAGCGGCTCGCTGGCGGGCGTCGAGGGGCTCGAGGTCCGCCTGGACAGCAGGCTCCTGGCCGCGATCCCGACCAGCCACGACACCGCGTCGGCGGGCGGCACCTACACGATCGCGCTGGGCCTGTCCGGCGTCCCGCTCGGCCAGCACGTCCTGGAGACGAAGGTCGTCGGCGCCCAGACCCACACGTCGACGCTGACGGTGTTCCGGGTCAGGTGATGTGCTCGAGCACGGCCTCGGCGACGGCCTTCATGGTCGTCCGCCGGTCCATCGCGGTCCGCTGGATCCACCGGAACGCCTCGGGCTCGCTCAACCCCTGCTTGGTCATCAGCAGCCCCTTGGCCCGCTCGATGACCTTCCGCGTCTCCAACCGCTCGGTCAGCCCCGCGACCTCGTTCTCCAACGCGTGCAACTCGGCGAACCGGCTCACGGCCAACTCGATCGCAGGCACCAGGTCGTGCTTCGCGAACGGCTTCACGAGGTACGCCATCGCCCCCGCGTCCCGCGCCCTCTCCACCAACTCCCGCTGGCTGAACGCCGTCAACATGACCACCGGCGCGATCCGCTCCCGCGCGATCATGGTCGCCGCGTCGATCCCGTCCATCCGCGGCATCTTCACGTCCATGATCACCAGATCCGGCCGCAACTCCCCCGCGAGCTGCACCGCCTGCTCCCCGTCCGCCGCCTCCCCCGCGACCTCGTACCCCTCCTCGCGCAACATCTCCACGAGGTCGAGCCGGATCAACGCCTCATCCTCGGCAACCAGCACACGGCGCGCAACGGGCGCCTCGGCAGCCACTTCGGTCACCGGGGTCCTCCTGTGGGTCGTCCTCGACGCAAATGGCGAGCTTGAAGCCTACCGCCGGCGTGTTACGTAGCGTTGTCACATAGGAGTGACCCCGCTGACAGCCTTTGTCGCCCCACGCCGATCACCCCCTGATCGACACCGCCCCTCCCAGCTCACCCCACCCCCACCCCATACCGTAGAGTCACCGCGTCGCCCCCGTAGCCCAACCGGCAGAGGCAACGGATTCAAAACCCGTCCAGTGTGCGTTCGAATCGCACCGGGGGCACCAGCCCAATCGGCCCGTGACCTGCGCAAACCCGCTATCTAGCTGATCTTGCCCTGTCCGGCCGAATCCGGCCGTCTACGGCTCCTCGCCCCCTATTCGCCCCCAGAACCGGGGGCCCAACCGAGGGGATCGTCGATGCGGCGCCGTGCCTCGCCTTCCAGCCCGGCGATCACCTTCGCGTAGGTCCCGAGCAGGACAGCGACCGAGTGCCCAGCCCACGCAGCGCATTGCGTGGCAGGCACACCAGCGGCCAACCAGGTCGAGACACAGGCGTGCCTGGGGTCGTAGGGCCGCCGCGCGAGGGCCGAGGCGTACTGCTCAGGCGTGAACACAGCTTTCCGGGCCTTGCCCCATGCCCGACCGACAGTCGACTCGGACAGATCCCCGCCCGCCAAGCTGCGGAACAAGTGCGCGTCCGCGGCCGTGCCGAAGGTGGTGAGGTGCTCGTGGAGGATCGCGGTGAGCGGCGGCGGACACGGAACGACCCGCACTTCACCCTTGGCTCGCTGCTTCAACTGCCGCCGGTCTCGCCGAGCACCGGAATCGGTCCACGCGGAGCCCGCGATCGGGGCGGTCTTGGAGATCAGCAGTTCGCCCCACCGGGACTCCGGAAGGTTGAGATCCGGCTTGCAGAGCATTGCGGCTTCCTCCGGTCGCAGCCCGGCGTAATAGAGGCAGGCGAAGTACGCCCGATGCCCCTCCGCCGCTGGTCACGAACGTGTAAGCCCCGTCGTCCCCGCGCAGGCGGGGCTGGTCCGTCCCATCGCACGGCGAAGTCGTCGTGATCCACGTCGTCCCCGCGCAGGGGGCTGGTCCCCCACCGGCTCGTGTGCGCCGACCCGAGGACCTGGTCGTCCCCGCGCAGGCGGGGCTGGTCCCACGATCTGTGGTCCGCCGACCTTGGCGCGCTTGTCGTCCCGCGCAGGCGGGGCTGGTCCCTGGGCGCCGGGGGTGGCCTCCATGGCGTCGGCGTCGTCCCCGCGCAGGCGGGGCTGGTCCCCCCATGGGCTCGGTGGCTGACGAGTGCGAGGGCCGTCCCCGCGCAGGCGGGGCTGGTCCCGGCGGCTACCTCGTCGGCGGGACTGCGCCGCAGTCGTCCCCGCGCAGGCGGGGCTGGTCCATGGCGGCGCGCATCTCGGGTCCGGGTGGGTGCTCGGAGAGCACTCTGGCCGCCACTAGCCCGGCGATCCCAGCACCGAGCACCACCACCCGATCGTATGACTCCATTCACGTACAACTTGTGGAATATCGAAGCGTCAAGCGGTTAAGCGGACCCCGGTGTCGGCGGCGAAGAAGTGGCAGTCCGCCGGGTCGACGACCACGTGGACGACCTCGTTGACGGCGGGCGCGGCGCGGGGATCGAGCCGGATGACGACGTCGGTGGAACCGGGGAGCGTGCAGTGCCCGTAGCCTGTTTCCTCGACGAGCGTGACCACGCCGATGCTGCCGTGCCCCGCCCGGGTCAGGCGCAGGGCGTCCGGCCGCAGGCCGAGGGTGACCAGCGGGGTATCGATTGCGGCCAGGACCCGGCGCGGCAGCGGGATGACGGTCGTGCCGAGGCGGGCGCCGCCGTCGACCACCGGCAGTGTCGGCAGGTTCATGGCGCCGACGAATCCCGCGACGAACGCGGTGGCGGGCCGGTCGTGGAGGGCGCGCGGCGTGCCGCACTGCTGGAGGACGCCGTCGCGCAGGACCGCGACGCGGTCGCCCATCGCGGTGGCCTCGGCGGGATCGCGGGTGGCGTAGATGGTGGTGACGCTGGGCCGGTGCCGCAGGCAGTCGCGGAGCGCAGTGTCCCAGGTGGACAGCTCGTCGACAAGGAGCGCGCTCGGTCCGCGGATGGCGCCGGGGTCGTGGAGGGCGTAGCCCTCGACCACCACCGCGACGTCGCGTTCCCGGGCGGGAAGCGCGGTGATGTCGCGTCCGGCGACCCGGACCGCGCCGCGGTCGACCGGCTCCAGCCCGGCGAGCATGCGCAGGGCCGTGGACTTGCCCGCACCCGCCGGGCCGACGAGCACCAGGAACTCGCCGTCGGCGACCGCCAGGTCGAGCGCGTCGACGGCGGGCGTGGCGGCGCCCGGGTGGTGGCGGGTGGCCAGGTCGAAGGCGACGTCTGCCATGGTCAAGCGGCTCCCCTGCGCCGGGCGCGCTCGACCTCGCGGCGGTACAGGGAAAAGCGCACCACGCCCGACAGCGTCCCGGTCGTGAGCATGAACCCGTGCATGAGCGACGGGGTGCCGACGACCCGGATGCGGGTGCCCGCCATGGTCTCGTCCCCGTTGAGCCGCCGCTGCGGGACGAGCCGGGCGTCGTCGATCACCAGTTCCTCGGCGCTCAGGACGGCCACCGATTGCGGGAACCGCAGACTGAAACCGGTCCCCGCGGCGATGAACGCGCCGTCGTCGAGCTGCAGCAGCAACCCGTAGCCGACACTGCCGGTGTCCACCTGGACCGAGAAGTCGTGGCCGCCCAACGACAGCGTGACCTCGTCGTCCTCCGCGACGCGGAACCCGCGCACCCGGCCCGCGGGCTGCGCGGCCAGGATCTCCGCCTCCAGCGCCGCGAGCTGCGTGTAGGTGCGGCGCAGGTCCAGGGTGTCCTCCTCGCGCAGCGAGTCGAACCCGAACGGTGAGACGCCGATCGCGCCGTACCCGCCGATCGCGAGGAAGGTGTGCGAGACCCCGTGCGCGTCGGCGCGCATCTCCGGCACGAACAGGGTCGGGTTCGTCTCCGCGTACGCCTTGAACGGGACCTCGAAGTCGCCGAAGTACACGTCCGGCGCGAGGAACGCGATCGACGGCGCGGCGAGCCGCCAGGCGACAGCCACGTGGGGCAGCGGGCCACCGCTGGGGAACACGCCGGGCGCCGACCCGCCCGCGAGGGCAATGCCCGCGGGGTCGGCCTCCTCGGGGACGATCGCGTCGAGCCACGCGTTGACGAACAGCGGGACGTCGTGGTGCACCGAGCCCGCCGCGGCGACGTGCTCGACGTACGCGGCGTAGTGCCAGGCCATGAACAGCTCGGCCTTGCGGTCGTCGTCCCCGACGAGGTCGCCCCAGCTCGGGTCCGCGACGTCCGCGGGCGCGCCGACGTGCGGCGAGCCCCCGTCTCGCAGAGCGGCCACGAGCGCGCTGGGCACGGGCGCGTCCCAGGCCGCCCACGCGTCCCCGCCGTGCGAGCGGGCCGCGCCGAGCAGGCCGACCTCGTTCTCCACCTGCACCATCACCACCGTCCGCTCTGCGCCGTCGACCGCGGCGAGGTGCGCCATGAACGCGGCGAACGCGGCGGCGTCGGCGTCGCGGTTGTCGTCGTTGAACGGGCTGAGGTTGTCCAGCGGTTCGCCCGCGGCGTCGAGCTGCAGCGGGAAGCGGTCGGGGTCGAGCTTGACCCACGACGGGGTGTAGCTCGACGAGCCGTTCTTCCAGCTCCCGAACCACAGCAGCACCAACCGCAGGCCGTGCTCGCGCGCTCCGGCGAGCATCGCGTCCACGAGGCCGAAGTCGAAGGTGCCCTCCTCGGGTTCCACCAGCTCCCAGCTCACCGCGGCGAGCACGGTGTTCACCGAGGCGGCGGTGCACCGGGGCCACACCGGCGCCAGGTAGTCCGCGCTGGACGACGTCGAGTTGTGCAGCTCGACGCCGCGGATCAGGTAGGGCTCGCCGTCCACGATCAACCGGCCGGTGGTGGCGTCGACGCGGGAGTGCTTCAAGGGGTGTCCAATCGGGGTGGGACGTGGGTGAGGCGGCGGGCGGGGCGGGTACCCGCCGCCTCGGGTCACGGTGGCGCCTACTTGCCGAACTGCTGATTGGCCTTCTCGGCTGCGGCGGTGTAGGCGGCCGATGCGCTCTGCCCGTTGGTGGCGGCGTCGCGGATGGCCTGCTGGAAGATCGCGTTGATCGAGTCGGTGTCGGCGCCCTTGAGGATGCGGGGCGCGTCCTTCGAGATCGCGGCGAGGGTCGAGGCGACCGGCTGGCCCCCGTAGTACGGCTGCGCCGCGGTGAACTCCGGCGCCTGGTACGTGTCCAACGTGGACGGGAACAGGCCGTTCTTCACGTAGCCGTTGGCCTGGTTGTTCGCGTTGGTCAGCCAGATGGCGACCTTGGTGGCCAGCTCCGGGTCGGCGGCGGTCTTCGGCACCATGAGCATGGACCCGTCGGCGGCGGCGAACCCGTCGGGGGTGGCGGTGGCGACGCGCCACTTGCCTGCCTGGTCCTTCGCCGCGGCCTGCAGACCCGCGCCGCCGACCCACGGCGGCTGGAGGAAACCGATGATGCTCTTGCGGCTCAGGCCCGAGTTCCAGTCGTTGGAGTACGCCTGGGCGTTGGCGCACAGCCCGCCGCCCTGGAAGTCCATCGCCCGGTCGAACGCGGTCTTGGCTAGCGGGTTGTCGATGTCCGGCACCAGCCCCTTGTCGGACTCCTCGTAGAACCCGAAGCCCTTGGACCAGGTCTCGTAGTAGAACAGCAGACCCGGGTCGTCGCAGGCGAACTTGCCCGCCGCCTTGGCCTTCACGGCAACCGACTTGTAGCCGTCCCAGGTGGACACCAGCTCGCCGACGGCCTTGGGCTCGGTGGGCAGACCTGCGGCGGTGAACGCCTCGGCGTTGTAGTAGTACGCGATGGGGCCGACGTCGATCGGGATGCCGAGCTGCTCGCCGGTGGCCGCCTTGCCCAGCGAGACCTTCCAGTCCAGGTAGGTCGCGGCGACCTCGGGGTGAAGCCGCTCTTGGCGACATCGGTGAACTTGCCCGCCGCGGAGGCGTAGCGGATCGGGTCCGCGGTGACGACCGAGGGCAAGCCCTGGCCGGTGCGCAACGCGGCGGTGAGCTTGGTGTCGACGTCGGCGGTCTTGACGAAGGTGATCTTGGCATCGGGGAACGCCCGCTGCGCCCCGCTGACCGCGCTGTCGGATAGGGATCCGGGCCGGTACAGGACGGTGATCTCCTTGGAGCCGCCGCCGCTCCCGGCGTCGTTGCCGCACGCCACCAAGGGGCAGGCGAGCAGTCCGGTGGCCATCAGCGTCGCGAGGAGGTGCTTGGTCTTCATGGTTTTCCAGTCGGTGGAGGGGCTTGGGTGGTCAGCCCTTGAGCGCGCCGTGCGCGGCGTTGAGCAGCACCGTGCGGCGAAGGACGAGGAACAGGACCAGGAGCGGGATGGTGGCGACGAGGGTGCCCGCCATGACCACCGAGTAGTCGGTCGCCCCGTAGTTGCCGGTGAGCTGCTGGAGGGCGACGGGGAGGGTGAACTTGTCCGGGGTGTTGAGCACGAGCAGGGGCCAGAGGTAGTCGTTCCAGGTCCACATGACCTGGAAGATGCCGAACGCGACGAGCGCTGGCCGCATGCAGGGCAGCGCCACGTTCCAGAACACGCGCAGGAACCCGGCGCCGTCCATGCACGCGGCGTCGACCAGTTCGTCCGGCACGCTGCTCGCGGCGGCTTGCCGCATCCAGAACACGCCGAAGGCGGTGACCGCGTTGGGGACGATGAGCGGGAGGAACGTGTCGATCCAGCCGAGGTCGGTGTAGATCTGGAAGCTCGGCACGATCGACACGCCGGTGGGGATGATGAGCGTGATGAGCAGGACTGAGAACAGCGCGTTGCGGCCGGGGAAGCGGCGCTTGGCGAAGACGTAGCCCGCCAGCGCGGTCAGGAAGAGCTGGATGGCCGAGCTGACCACGGTCAGCAGGACCGAGTTGGCGAACGCCCTGACGAACTCCGACTCCGCGGTGACCTTGCCGAAGTTCTCGGCGAACGCGCCGCCCGGCAGCAGCCGCGGCGGGCTGGACAGGATGTCCGAGGTCGGGTTGGTCGCCATGACCAGCAGCCAGTAGAACGGGAACGCGAAGATGAGAACGCCGAGCAACAGCACGACGTGGCTGGCGGCGCGGGCCGGGTGCACGGCGGTCTTGGCCACGGTCACCGCCCCCGAACGACTTGCGCAGGAGCCGGTTGTTGAGTAGCGCGAGCAGCACGAGCGCGGCGAAGATGACCCAGCCGATCACCGCGGCGAAGCCCAGGTCGGGCTTGACGAGCTGCACGGTGCCGGAGCTGCCGATGCCGCCGAGGTACTCGTACTGCAGCAGCATCATCGTCAGGCCGCCGTTGTTGGGGCCGCCGGTGCCGCCGAACAGGACCTGCGGCTCGGTGAAGATCTGGAGCCCGGCGATGGCGCCGGTCAGCATCACGAACACCATCGTGGGCGCCAGCAGCGGCAGCGTGATGGAGCGGAAGACCCGGACGCCGCCCGCGCCGTCGATCTGGGCGGCCTCGACGACCGACCGGTCGATCGCGGCGATGCCCGCCATGAACAGGACCAGGAAGTAGCCGAACCCGCGCCAGACCACCATCAGCGCGATGACGACCTTCATCTTCCACGGGTCGGTGAGCCAGTCATGGGCGGGCAGCCCCAGCGCGTCGAGCACGTTGTTGACGAACCCGTACTTGTCGGCGAACAGCGACTGGAACACGATGGTCACCGCGACAACCGACGTCACCTGGGGCAGGAAGAACGCGGTCTGGTAGAACGCCCGGAACCTCAGCCGCCGCTGCGACAGGATCGCCGCCGCGACGAGCGCCCCGACGACCACCGGAACCTGTCCGAAGAGGAAGATCAGCACAGTGTTGCCCGCCGCGGTCAGCACCTCCGGGGTGTCGAGCAGGCGCGCCCACTGGTCGAGGCCGACGTACTCGGGATCGCTGATCCCCTCCCAGCTCTGCGTGCTCAGGTAGAGCGCGTACACCAGGGGCACCACCCCGAACGCCGCGAAGAGCACGAAGAACGGGGCGATCGAGGCGTACTCACGCCAGTGGCGGACCAGCTTCCCCTTGGGGGACGGCGCGCGGCCCGGTGGGCTCGTGCGGGCCGGGGCTGGTGACCTTCTCGGCGCGATGGCCTTGGACATCGGACTTCCTAACGCTTCACGCGCGGGTCGCGGACGCACCCGCACTGGCGGCGGCTGGTGGTGCGGACGGTGGTGCCCCGGTCCACCGCGGGGACCCGGCGCCGCTGCCGGGGCACCCCGCGGTGGACGGGGGCGGAGGCCCGCCGACCCGGTCAGGGCCGACCGGCGGATGGCCTCCGCGCCGGTGGTCACAGCGGTTCCATCGCCGCGCGGAGGTCGGTGGCGGCGGAGCGGACGCCGTCGGGGAGCCTGCGTCGACCAGGGCGCCCTCGGCGGCGGTGATCGCCGCGCGGAGCCGCCCGACCGCCGCGTCGCCGCCGCCCTTCGCCGACACCGCCCGGTCGTGGGCGATCCGGGCCTCGGCGATGGCCACCTCCAGCGGGGTCGTGTCGGTCGCGTACCGCACACCCAGCTTGGCGAGGCCGTTGAGGACGTGGGTGTTCCGCATGAACATCCGCCACACGAGCCCGCTGCGGTTGTTCTCGATCGCCATGACGGCGATGCCCTTGTCGAGGGCGAGGTCCTCCTCGGCGTACCAAGCGGGCTCCACGTCGAGGTTGAGCGCGGTCTTGAAGCCGTAGGCGCCCCACGCGCGGGGGTGGTTGTAGTAGAAGTTGTTCACCGCGCGGGTGGCGTGCACCGGGTCCATGGGCACCGCGCCCACCGCGCCGTCGGGGGACAGCGTCCCGTCGTTCTGGTGCTGGCGGTTGTCGATCCCGGACGGCGGCGCGCCGAGCGCGGAGTTGTAGCCCGTCGGCGACCCGCAGGCGGTCATGCCCCACGAGTCCGGGCCGAACGTGCGGAACCGCTCCTGCTCGTCGATGGCGTGCTGGCGGTTCGTCCGCGTGGCGAGGACGGAGTTGTACCACCAATCGACGCCGCGCCCGTCCTGCGAGTTGCGGAAGTCGACCACGGTCTCCGCGAACTGGTAGGTGAACAGCGACCCGAACCAGGTGTTGATGAGCCGCGGGTACTCCCCGTAGGTGCCGGTCTGCCGGTGGAACGAGTAGAACATGCTCGGGTCCACGGGGTGCGTCGGCGAGCCCGCGCCGAGCACGTACATGACCTTGCCCTCGGCCGACCAGTTCCAGAAGTACTTGAACTCCTGGGTGTCGGTGAAGTAGCTCATGTGGAAGTGGTTCGACACCGGCTCGCGGAAGAAGTCCCAGTCGACCCGCAGGTAGATCTCGTCGGCCAGGGCCTTGACCTCGCCGCCGAAGTACTCGCCCGCGACGATGACGCCGTTGAGCAGGAGCTGGGTGTCGATCAGGCCGACCTCGCTCTTGCCGGTGTCCGGCCAGTGCCACACGCTGCCGTCGGTACGGCTGTAGTAGTGGAAGAAGACCCCGCGCACGTGCTCGAGCCGCAACAGCGTCCGGAGGGTGCCTAGCGCCCGCTGGTAGGCGTCGGCGAACGGCACCCAGCCACGGTCGACGCCGACGGCGAGCGCGGCCAGGCCGAAGCCGGTGCCGGAGGTGCTGGTCGAGCCGGTCGGCTTCTCGGTGCTCTCCGCGATCAGGCCGTACGCCCCGCTAGCGGGGTCGGTGTTGGCCATGTCCCAGAAGTACTGGAAGCTGCGCTTCTGCTCGAGCTCGAGGACGGACTCGTCGGTGGTGTACCGGCCGGTCACGCGCAGCGCGGTGACCACGGCGTCCTTCGACGGCGTCCTGGTGGTGGGGGCGACGATCCGCACGAACCGCACGTTGCCCGCGCGGACCTGGTACGGCTCGCCGCGCCGGGCGACCGGCTCGCCGCTGCTCGTGGCCCCCTTCACCCAGACGACGCCGTCCGAGGAGATCTCGACCGTGAAGGCGTTGGCGAGCTTGGCGTCCTTCCAAACGATCTGGACGTTCTCGATCTGCGTCAAGCCGGGGAAGTCGACCGTCCACCACCGGTTGGTGGTGTCGTTGGCGGTGCGCAGCGGCCTGCCGAGCGCGAGGTCGCGCACCGGGGAGCGGGTGCCGAAGACCTTGAACTGCTTGATCGCGGAGGCGTAGGAGTCGAACGTGGACGGGATCACCAGCCGCACGAACCGGATCCGCTTGGCGCTGAGCGCGGTGCGGCTCACCGGCTGCGCGGTCGCCTGCGCCACCGTCGACCAGGCGATGTGGTCCATGGACACCTGGACCTGGAACGGATTCCTGGTGCCGAACCGCTGCCAGGCGATCTCCACCGCGCTGAGGTCATGCTGGCCGAGGAGGTCGACGGTGTAGGTGTACGGGGTGCCGTAATCGAGGAACCGGAAGAAGGTGGCGGCGTCGGCGTCGGTGGCGTTGCCGCTGGTGCCGTGCGCGCGCGGATCGTTGGTGTAGGTCGGCTTGCCGACCGCGACATCCCGGGTGACCTGGTCGTCCTCGGACGGGACGCCGAGCACCTCGCACGAGCGCAGACCCGCCCACCAGCCGTCGGCGCTGAGGAAGTTCACCCGGACGTACCGCACGTCCGTCGCCGCGACCGGGTCCACGTACGGCTGCGCGGTCGAGGTGTTCGCGGAGCGGTCCACGATCCGCGTCCACGTCTGTTTGTCGGCGGACGCCTCGACGGTGAACTTGTACGCGGCGCTCGCGCTCTCCCAGCTCGTGCGCACCGTGTTCAGGTCGTGCGGCGCGCCGAGGTCGACCGTCCACGAGTGCGGGTTGCCGTCGCCCGCGATCCACAGGGTCGCGGGCTTGCCGTCGTTGGCGTTCGCGGGCTGCGCGCCGGAGGTCGCGGAGGCGCTCCGGCCCAGCGCGACGTCGGTCGTGGGCGAGTAGGTGCCGAACACCTTGACCTGCATCAGGTCAGCTTGGTGCCCATCGTCCACACCCACCATTCGGAGCCGGACGTAATTCACCTCCCGCTCGCTGACGGCGTTCGACTGGACCCCGCCCCGGGCGCCGGTCGACCGGTCGACCGCGGTCCGCCAGGTCGTCCCGTCCGGGGACACCTCGATCGCGTAGTGGTAGAGCACCGCGCTCTCAGCCCAGGTGACCTCGATCGCGGTGACGTCGAACCTCGCCCGCAGGTCGACCCGCCAGTACAGCCCCTCGGCGTCCCAGCTCGTGCTGTCGGACCCGTCGACCGCGCGCGCGGCCAGGCCGCCCGCTGACGCGTGGGCGATCTTGCCGAGGGCGACGTCGCTGCCCGGGCGCGGCTCGCCGAAGACGCGGAAGTCGGTGAACCCGGCAGGGACGCCACCCGCCGGGGTGATGGTGACGCGCACGAACCGGACGTCGAGCGCGGTGAAGTCGTCGGTGCGTACGCGGGTGGCCAGGGTGTTGTCGACCCGGTCGACGGCGGTGCGCCACGCGGTCCCGTCGGTGGAGACGTCGATCCGGTACGCGTATTCGCCGCGGTTCTCCGGCCAGACGACGCGGGTTCCGCGGAGGTCGTAATAGCCCTGCAGATCGACCTTCCACCACATGCCCGCACTCGCGTCAGCGGCCGACCAGTGCGTGTGCGGGAAGCCGTCGTTGCCGTTGTACGGCGTGTTCGCGCCGAACGTGAAGCTGTTCGAGGTGACCGGTTTCCCGCACGCGATGTCGGGGAACGGGGAGGCCTCGATTTTGATGTTCGGCGTGTACGTGTAGTACGGCGTGCTTTCCAGCGCGCCCGGCGAGGGCGCCGCTGATGCGAGCTTGCCCGCTCCGAGCACCAAGGCGGATGCGGCGATCGACGAGCCGCCCGCTCTCAGGACGGTGCGCCGCGAAACCCGCGGGTGCGGTGGTGGTGACTGCAAGGCCGGCCTCCGGGACTCGTCGATGAGCTCTCCCATTGCGCGCCTTTCGTGAACGTTCACGAGGGCTGGACCAGGACTGTAGGCGCGTCGTGAGGGGTGTCAACAGCGAGTCCGCCGGGCCCGTCCGGGGGTGTCACGGGCGGTCGCACGGCGGTCTCGCGCGGTCACGGTGACCCACTGGAAAGCGTGTGTATCCTGACCGCGTGCCGAGGAGAAACCGAATCAGCGCATTGGCATTATCGAGGTCGCGCGGCTGGCGGGCGTCTCGCGGCAAACCGTCACGCGCGCGATGAACGACATGTCGGGCATCAGCCCGGAAACGAAGGAAAAGGTCCTCGCCGCCGCCGAGCAGCTCCGCTACCGTCCGAGCCGCTTCGGCCGCGAACTGGTCCAGCAATCTACCCGCTCACTGGGGCTGGTGATTTCCGACCTGGCCAACGCGTACTTCTCCGAACTCGCCTCCGAAGTGGCCAAAGTGGTCGCCCAGCACGGGTGGACGCTCATCGTCAAGGAAAAGCACCCCGGCCCCGACACCGGGCTCGACGAATTGCGCTCCTTCGCGGGCCAGGTCGACGCGGCGATCGCGTACACCGACCTCGCGCCGCACGACATCGACGCCGTCTTCGGCAACGTCCCGCTGGTCCTGCTCGACGCCGCGGAGCGCACCCTCGACGCCCTCTCGCCGTCCCGCCCGCGCAGCGCCGTGAACATCGACATCGAGGCGGGCCTGGCCAAAGCCGTCGACCACCTGATCTCCACCGGCCGCTCGACGATCGCCCTGGTCGACATAGACTACCCGTCGGCGGGCTCGACCCGCGCCGATTCCTACACCCGCCTGATGCGCGCCCGCGGCCTCGAACCCCGCGTGGTGCGGGTGGAAGCCCTCGACGACGACCTCCACATAGGACGCCGTGCGGTCGAGACCGCCCTGGCCGCCCCAGAAGTCCCCGACGCGATCATCGCCTTCAACGACATGTCCGCCTTCGGCGTCCTCAAGGAATTGCGCGTCCGCGGCGTCCCCGTGCCCGACGAGTGCGCCGTCGTCGGCATCGACGGACTCCGCTTCGGCGTGTTCGTCGAACCCGAGCTGACCACCCTCCGCCTCGATTTCGCCGAATTCGCCAACCACGCCTTCGCCGAGATCCTCCGCATGTCCGCCGCCTCCGCCGACACTCCCCTCCCGCACGTCCGCAAGAAGGTTTTCCACGAGCTGGTCGTGCGCCAGTCGGCCTGAACCGGGTTACCCGGACGCGCGCAATGGGTGCCTGGTCGACGTCCGAGTGAGGTGGCGCACGCGTGGAACCGAAATTCCCGCAGCCGGTCCCGTCCTCGACGGTCTCGGTGTAGCGGAGTTGACCCCGCGCAGGCGGGGCTGGTCTGGTGCACGATCTGACGACCGATGTACAGGCCGCGTCGTCCCGCGCAGGCGCGGCTACATCTTCAGTCGCCTGGGCTTGGGCGAGGTCTCCTCCCTCTCCCGCATCAGAGGCATACGTCCCGGGCAGCGGGGCTGGTCCGGGGAAGTACTTACTCGGTTCGTTGCGACGAGGTCACTTTTGAACTCAGCTGGAGTACTCGAGTCGCCCGATCGAGTGGTCGACTTACTGCAGTAGCCCGACCCCGATAGAGCGCGTCATCTATCGGTCCGAGTGGCTCCGTCACGTGCCCGAGCGGCTGGGCAGGATCGAGGTGGATTGTGATTGACGCGTCGATTGATGGAACGCCGGTGGCTGGCGGGTGTGCTGGGGTGCGGGCTCGGGCGCGGTTGCATCCGTTGGTGCCGGTGTCGGTGTTCCGGTCCCCAGATCCATCTCGGCTGGTTTCGGTTTTGGCGCCGAGGGTTGGCGCGGGGTGGCCTACGTGGGTGCCGGTGTTGGGTGGGCGGCCGGGGTGGGCGTTGGTGTCGTTGCCGTGGGTGCCGCATGGGGGGTGGGGGTGGGTTCGGCTGGATCCGCGGATGGCGGTGGTTCCGTTGTGGTCGTCGGTGGAGGTGGATTCGGTTCTGTCGACGGTGACGTTGGCGGAGCGGGGGCGGCGGCGGGTGTGGCCTGTTCGGGTGGGGCGGGGTGCGGTGTCGCCGGGTGGGTGGACGTTTGTGTTGGGGGAAGTGGAGGTTGGTGTGGGTGTTGGGCGGCGGGGGTTGTTGCTGGCTGCGCATGTGCTTTCCGATGAGGGTGGCGGGCTTGAGGGTGCTGGGGCGCATCGGTGGGCGGCGTTGGTGCATGACTCGGCGTCGGTGTCCGGTGGGTTGGTTGTTCCGGCGGATGCGTTGGAGGCGTTGCTTGCGGCGGTTCCGGCCGGGACGAGCGTGTCAATTCGTTGACTTTCTTGGGGGTTGGTCATGTTCGAGTGTGTGTGGGCGCCGATCTGGTACGCGATCGTGGTCGCGACGAGTGCGGTTGTCTTGGTGTTGGCGGGGTGTTCGGGGCCGCTGGTGGAGAGGACGGTCGCGGGCACGCCGGTGCCGGAATCGTCGACGTCGTCGGGTGACGAGGCTCAGGCCGGGGCGAAGGTTCCGGTCGCTGTGGGGCAGGAGGCGCGGGCTGCGGCGTTCGGGGTCATGCGGTTGGTGGATCCGTGTGCGTTGCACGCGCCGAAGGAGGCGGCTCGGGTTAGTGGGGTTGATCGCGGACGAGATCATGCCGGGGCACACGTTGAGCGTGTGCAAGCTGGAGTTGATCAAAGCGGCTGGCGATCTGCCACTGTGGACGCTTAGTGCGACCTGGGTGTCCGGTTCGATGAGGCGGTTCGGAAGCGGGCGCAGCAGCAGGATGTTAGCGGGGTCGCGTTCTGGTTGGTCGCGGAGTTGCCGCCTGGAGGTGCGGGCTCGGATTCGGAGTGCGCCTTGACCCGTCCAGTGTGCGTTCGAATCGCACCGGGGGCACCAGCCAGACCGCCCGTGACCTGCGCAAACACCCTCATGTAGCTGATCTTGGAGTGTCCGGCCCTACCCGGCTACCCGCCCACCTCGGATGTTGTCCAGGTGAACGAGGACGTCCTCCGGGTTCCCGTGGGCGACCACCTGACCGTCTCGCACCAAGGCCGCGGTGTCGCAGGCGCGGGCCGTTGTGGTGCGGTGGGCGATGACGATGGTCGTGCAGTGGCCGCGCAGGGCGTGCAGGGCGCGTTGGAGTGCTTCGTCCTGGGATTCGTCCAGGGAGCTGGTTGGTTCGTCCAGGACGAGGAAGGTCGGGGCGCGGAGCAGGGCGCGGGCTAGCGTGATGAGCTGGCGTTCGCTGGTGGACAGGACCGCTCCGCCGGGGCCGACGCGGGTGGCGAGGCCGTCGGGGAGGGTGCGCAGCAGGTGGGCGCCGCCGAGGTCGCTCAGCACGGTTCGCATGTGGTCGTTGTCCGGGATCTCTATGCCGTAGGCGAGGTTGTCCGCGACCGTTCCGGGGAGCAGGGGAAGTCCTGGGGAACATAGCCGATCGTACGGCGCAGGGAGCGGGGGTCGACCTGGCGAAGATCCATCGATCCGATGTGGACGCTGCCGTGGTCGGGGTCGTGCAGGCGGAGGGCGAGCTTGGCGATGGTGGACTTGCCCGCGCCGGTCGGCCCCACCAGCGCCACCGAGGTGCCCGCGGGCACGGTCAGGTCGACGCCGCGCAGCACGGGTCGGTCCGGGGTGTAGCCGAAGCCCACGGCGCGCATGCGCACGGGGTGCGGGCCCGGGGTGAGCGGCACGGGGTCGGCGGGCGCCGGGGTGGTCTCGGCGGTGGCGAGCGTTTCTCGGAGGCGTTCGGCTCCGGCGCGCGCCGCCTGCAGCGTGTCGAAGACGTCGGAGACGCCCATGACGGGGCCGAAGAGGGCGCGCTGGTACAGGGTGAAGGCCACCAGCACCCCGACTTCGAGGTCGCCCGCGAGCACCAGGCCGCCACCGAGGCCGAGCACCACCGCGGTGACCAGGGCCCCGGCGAGTTCCACGGCGGGGAAGAACGTGGCCGAGAGGCGAACGGTGCGCCGCTCGGCCCGGTTCTCGGCGTCGAGGGCGGACCTGACGAGGGCAGCCGCCTCGTCCTCCCGGCCGAAGGCCTGCGCGGTGCGGGCGGTGGCGAAGACCTCCCGCGTCGTCGCGGTCGTCGTGCTCTCGGCCGCGCGCAGCCCGCGCCACGCCGGGCCCGAGGCCTTCTGGTGCCGCGCGCCCAGGAGCACGAGCACCGGGACCACGACGAGCGTCGCCGCGGCCAAGCGCCAGTCCAGCACGGCGAGCGTGGTGGCCGCGCCCAGCAGCGTGACCCCGGAGACCACCAGGGTCGACGCGCTCTCGGTGAGGGCCTTGCCTAGGGAGTTGACGTCGTTGACCACGCGCGCGAGCCGCTGCCCCACCCCCGTGCCCGGGTCGCCTCCGCCCTCGTCGCCGAGAGCCACGCCCTGCAGGTGCCCGAACACCCGGACCCGCAGGTCGGCCAGGACGGCGTGCGCGGTGGAGGCGAGGACCACGCCGTGGACGCGGTTGGCGGTGAAGCGGACCGCCACTGCCAGCAGGTAGACGAGCGCGACGGTGTCGAGCACGTCGAGGTCGCCTGCGACGATCCCGTCATCTATGGCGACCTTGACCAGGTACGGGGTGAGGAGCCCGATCCCGGCCGAGACCGCCGCCGCCGACAGCGCGAGCGCGATCCGCCCGCGGTGCGGGAGCAGCACCGACCGCCACAGCCCCGTCACGACGCCACCGCGGTCGCACCGCGCAGGAGGTCCGCGGTCGCGAAGGGCAGTGGACACGGTCCGCGGGTCAGTACCAGCAGTCCGCCCGCGAACGCTTGGTCCAGCCCACGCAGCACCGCCTCCTCCGTCACCGGGTCCACTTGGGTGAGCGCGTCGTCGAGGATCAGCACGCCCGGCCGGGCGAGCACCGCGCGGGCGACGGCGAGCCGCTGCCGCTGGCCCCCGGACAACGCGGCGGCCGGGGCGCCGAGGCCCGCTTCGACCACATCGCCCGCGGCCGCCACCAGGAGCGCCGCGGTCAGGTCCTCGTCGGAGGCGTCGGGATCGCCGACGAGCAGGTTGGCCCGCACGCTGTCCGCGCGCAGGACGGGCTCCTGCTCGACCACGACGACGGACCGGCGGACCGTCCGCGGCGGCAGCCCGCGCACGTCGCGCCCGTCGAGAAGGACCCGCCCGGCCGAGGGTTCCCGGAACCGCACGGCCAGGTCCGCGACCGTGGTCTTCCCGGCGCCGGAGCCCGCGACGAGCACCAACCGGTCCCCCGGCCCGACCTCGAACGACACCGGACCCGCGAGGTGCTCGGAGCGCACACCGACGAAGGTCAGCCGCTCGCCCGGCGCGGTGTCCGGTCCCGCCTCCGGGCACACGGGCGGCTCGCGGTCCAGCACGGCGAAGACCCGGCGCGCCGCTGCCAGTCCCTCGTGGACGGTGCCGAGGAGGCTGAGGGACGACTGCACCGGGACGACCAGCATCGTCAGGTAGGTCGTCGCCGCGACGACCGCACCCAGCGTCGTGGTTCCCCCGACCACCGCCTGGCCCCCAACCAGAGCACCGCGATGACGCCGACGTCCACGACGCCGACCAGCAGCGGCGGGTAAGCGGTCCGCAGCCGGGCGGACCTGACCTGGACAGCGCGGATGCGGTCGGACAGGGCGCTCAGGCGGGACGTCTCGAGCGCGCCGGAGCCCAGTGCGCGGACGGTCGTGATGTGCGAGGCGTTGCGCTCGACGAGGTCCGACACGTCCGCCGCCAGTGCGCGGTGGGCGTCGGCGAGGGCCGTGCCCTGCGGTCGTTGTGGACCGTGACGGCGATCGCGACCGGCACCAGCGCCGTGGCCAGCAGGCCGAAGACCGGTGCCAGCACCCAGAGTTGGCCGAGCACGGCCAGCACCGTGATCAGGTCGATCACGAGGAACGTCACCCCGAACGACAGGAGCTTGCGGACGGCGTGGACGTCGTTGTTCCAGGTCGAGACCACCGCCCCCGGTGGGTTCTCCCGGTGCCAGCCGGATTCCATCCGCAGCACCGCGCGGGTGATCCGCCCGCGCAACGCGGTCTGCACGCTGATCGCCACGGCGCCGGTCACCATTCGACGGGCGACGTGAGCCACGCAGCGCACGAACGCGACGGCGAGCAGCAGCGCCGTGGCGGCCACCAGCGCGGCGGCGTCGCCGGGGATGACGCCGTCGTCGATGGCGAGCATGACCAGTCGAGGAATGGCGGTGGTCAGGGCGACACCGCCGATCCCGAGGAGCACCATCCCGCGGCGCGCCCCGGGCAGGCGCGAAGCAGGCCGAGCACCCGGCGGGCCGTCACGCCTGCACCGCCGCGGATGTCCACTCGGCGAGGTGGTCGGCCGCCGAGTAGCCCTCCGGTGGGCTGCCGCGCCAGTGCCCGTACACGCGGGCGAAGAGGTCCATGACCGCCAGCTCCGCCGGTGTCGTCGCGAACGCGCCGAGGGGGTGGCGCCGGTGCTGCTCGGCGGTCACCGCGCGGGCGCAGGCGGCGGCGTAGCGCTCCTGGCTGCCGCGCACCGAGCTGGGCGCGCCGAACTTGCGCCGGAGCACGGAGTCGACCACGGCGTCGTTGTCGCCGAACGCGGCCAGCACGGCGTGCCGCAGAACGCGCTTGTCGATCCCGGTCGTGTGGTCGACCTTGTGCTCGGCGGGCAACGCCACCGCCCGGTCGAGGAACGGGGCGTCGAGGAAGGGCAGCCGCAGGTCTCGTCCGGCGCGGTGGGCGAGCGCGGCGGTGAGGTGGGCGTCGCGTCCGGTGTAGGGGCCCAGCTCGTGCAGGGCGGCGAAGACCGCCGCGTACTCGGGGTAGGTGGTGACCGCGTTGATGCGGTCGATCAGGGCGGCGGCCTCGGCGCTCGGGGTGAACCCCTGGGCGGCCAGGGCGTCGGCCCGCCGCAGGACGGCGGCGCGGTCCTTCATGGTCTGCAGGTAGTCGCCGTACCCGCCGAACACGTCGTCCGCGCCCTCACCGGAGAGCACGGGCTGGTCCGGGTCGACCGCGCGCAAGAGGAGGCAGGTGCCCACGCTGCCGAGCCCGGTCGGCTGCCCGGCGGCGGCGAGGTAGCCCGGAACCACCGCGAGGAACGCGGAGTGGTCGATGTCGACGGTGTGCACGCGCAGGCCGAGCGATCGGGCGACCCGGTGCGCGTGCACCGCGTCGGGGTGCTGCGTGCCCTCGCGCACCACCCACGCCCGCGTCATGCCGACCTCGGCGCCGATCGCCGCCAGCAGCGCGGAGTCCAGACCACCGGACAGCGCGACCGCGGCGCCGGGTCCGCAGCCGCTCAGGACCTCCCGCAGCGAGTCCACGAGCGCGCGGCCCGACTCCGCGAGCGGGCGCGTGCTCGGCGCGGACGCGGGCAGGTGGTGGAAGCGGGTCGAGGTGGCGACGCCGTGCCGGTCGACCTCGGTGACGTGTCCGGGTCGCGCCGCGTGGATCCCCGCCAACGCCGTCCGCGTGCCCGCCAGCCTGCCGACGAGCGCGAGGTCGGTGAACGCCGTCAGGTCGAGCGACGGCGTCGCCTCGCCCAGCGCGGCCACGCCCGCCAGCGTGGAGGCGACCGCCAAGCCGCCGCCCACCGCGGTGTAGTGCAGGCCGCGCAGGCCGAAGGGGTCGCGCGCGAGGACGTAGCCGTCCGGGGTCGCCGCGGCGAAGGCGAAGCTCCCGCGCAGCCGTCGCGCGGTTTCGGGGCCGTACACCGACAGCAGCGCCGCCACCAGGTCGCCGTCGTCGTCCGACCTGGGGGGCGCATCGCGGTGGCGCAGCTCGGCGACGAGGTCGTCGCGGTTGGTCAGGTCGCAAGCGGCGACGACGCGGGGCGCGGCGGTGGTCAGGACGTGGGCGAACTCCTGGCCGATCACGGTGCCCCTCCCCGGAAGCCGACGGCGCCCAGGCGGGCGAGCGCCGCGAGCGATGCCCGGACCCCGCGCTCCAGCGCGGCCAGGTCCAGCGGCGCCCGCGCGCCGAGCCCGGCGGCGACGGCGAAGACGACCTCCCGCACCGGGGCCTGCCCGGTGCAGCAGGCCAGGACCAGCGCGGTGGCCGCGTTGATCCGGGCGGCGTGCACCTCGCCGAGCCCGGCGCGCTTGACGAACAGCAGGGTGGTCGGGGCCTCGGGCACCGCGGCCGGGGCTCGCCCGCGTCGAGGACGCGGACGAGGTCGACGACGTCGCAACCGAACTCGCGGACCACCGCGTGCTCGCCGGTGACGGGTACGGCCGCGTCATCGGCCCGCGAGTCGAGCCAGGTGATGCGCTGGGCGCTGTCGGCGGCTTCCTTGCCGTAACCGACGAGGAGCATCGTGGCCTCGTAGTCGACGACGTCGCGCACGTACGGGGTGACAGCTCCCCTGCTGCCACCAGGTCGGCCACGAAGCGGGCCACCCGGTCGGATTCGACGAGGACGGTCGGCCTGGGTTCGGGGGTGGGCGGGTGTTCGCGGCAGTACCGGCCCACCGCGGTGCGCAGCACCGGGCCCGCCAGCCGTTCGGTGCGCGGCAGCGAGCGCAGGCCGTGTTCGAGCCGGGTATGCGCGAGGTTGCCGGTGTGCTCGGCCAGCCGGTCGCGCCGCAGCGCCCTGAGGCAGGCCACCTCGACGGTCGTCAGGTCGTAGCCGGAGATCGCGGACGGGTCGCCGTCGATGACGGCACGCTGGTAGACGGAGTCCGTGAGCATCCTGCTGAACACCCGCTGCAGGTCCAGGAGCGTCATCGCCGCACCCGACCGTGGTGGGCCTCCATGACCGCCCTCGCCCGGTCGAGGTGCTGGAGCAGGATGTCGAAATCCGGCCAGTCCTGGTCCCATTCCAGCAGGACGGCTTTCACCGGCGAGCGGGAGACGGCGTGGTCGAGGAGTCGCCACACGTGCTCGTTCACCGGGGCGCTGTGGGTGTCGACGATCATTCCGCCCGCGTCCACCCCACCGGCTATGTGGATCTGCACGACCCGGTCCAGCGGAATCGAGTCGAGGAACTCGTGGGGATCGAACCCGAGATTCACCGAGTTTATCCAGACGTTGTTCACGTCGAGCAGCAGACCGGTGTCGGTCGATTCCAGGACCCGCGTGGTGAACTCCGCTTCCGACATGTCGTTGAAAGGCAACTGGAAGTAGTAGGTGATGTTCTCCAGCAGGAGGTCGACGTCGGGAATGGCGGCCTTGACCGTCCGGACGTTCCCGACGACGACGTCCAGGCTTTCCTCGGTGAACCACAGCGGCTGCAGTTGTTCGACATCGGTTTCCGGCACCTTGGTGAAGCTCAGGTGGTCGCTGAACCACGGCGCGGCGACCGCATGCACGAAGCGGTTGAGCCGCGCCAGGTAATCGGGGTCCGGCGGCGAGGCCGTGCCGATCGACATTCCGACGCCGTGCGGGACCAGCGGGAAGCGGTCCATCAGCTCGACCAGGCGCTCGACGCGCTCGTCGGCCACGTAGAGGTACTGGTCGGAGATCACTTCGAGGAAGTCGATGCGGTCGACCGCCGCGACGATGCGGTCGTGCAGCGGCGGGCGGTACCCCAGACCGACCCCGAGGCGCGGTGGTGTGAAGAGCATGGTCAGACTCCGTACGCTCGACAGGACACCGGCTCGCGGGCCGGTCCGGGGTCAGGCCGGTCAGCCGTTCTCGACGGGGCCGCAGCCGCTGCACCCGCTGCAGCCCATGACCATCGGGTCGATGGTCTCGCTGATCCGCAGCTCCTCCAGCTCGAACTGGGGGCTTCCAGGGTGGTGGTCTCCATGGTGATCACCTCCTTCTCGGGGTCGGTGGGTCGACGACCGGCGGGGAGCGCGGCCGCTGATCATGGGGACTGCCCGCTACGCGCTGACGAGCCCGACCCGCCGCAGGCGTCCGAGCACGGCGTTCACCTCGCGCTCGGGCGCGGGCAGGGACGCGCCGATCTCCGCGATCGTGCGGGTGCCGTCGCACAGGCCGAGCAGGGCCGCTGTCCAGCGGTTGACCCGGGTCTCGGTGCGCGCCAGGTTGGGCAGCCGGGCGAAGCAGACGACGACGCCGTCCTTCATGGGCTCCGTCCCAGGGCAGAACAGTGGTGTGACGTCGTGCTCGAAGCGCTCCACCCGTACGTTGCCGCCAGTGGTGGGCCTGCCTGCGGCCCCAGCGCGGCCCGCGGACGCGACGGCCGTGCCTGCCCAGAGCCGGGCTCGCTGGTAGCGCAGGACGTCGCACAGGTATTCGGGGTTCGCCCGGCGATCGCCGCGGCTTCGGACAGCCTGTCGTCGAGGTGGTCGCAGAAGGCGGCGACGGTCGACAAGTCCCCCGCGAGACCTCGCACGGCGAACGGCTCGGCCAGTTCGGCGAGGCGCTCGCCGTAGAGGCGGGGCAGCCATGGCATCAGCTCGGTGAGTAGGGCGACCGGGTCGGGCGGCGGCGCCATCGACCAGCCGTCCGCCGTCGTCAAGATCTGCTCCCAGCGAGCGGCCGACTCCGCGAACGCGGGGAAGTCCGCGGCGATGTCACGGCCACGGGTCCCGATCCGCGCGGCCCAGCCGGGATCCGCGAGCACCTGGGCGAGCCGCGCGGCCAGCTCCGGCCGGTCCTTGGGGTCCTCGACGAGGACGACGTTCTCCCCATCCGCCAGGCGGTCGCGGTAGGTCTGCTTCGCGGCGATCTCCCTCGAGAGCACGAGGCAGGTGCCCGCGGAGAGGACCTCCTCGGTACCACGGGTCCGTGGATGGTGACGGGGAAATCCCGCTCCAGGAAGCACACGGCGGTGCAGCTCCTGATCAGGTTCGGAACCCGCCAGGGCGGCACGAACGGCAGCAGCACGGCGTGCCGCCGCAGCCCCGCCTGCTCAATAGCGCCGCGCAGGCTCTCTGACGATGGGTCTCCGCAGGCCATGACCAGCGAGAACCGAGTGCCCGCCGCGGCGACGGCGCCGAGGGCGGCGATCAGGTCGTAGGTGCCTTTGGTCTCCCCGGCTTCCCGTACACACCGATCATCGGCACGGACGGGTCGACCGGGCGCCCCGCGAGCGTGGACAGCTCCTCGGCGTCCATCGGCGCGGTGTCGGGCGAGAAGTCGTCGGGGATGGCGAAAGGCGGGCAGTCGCGCAGTGCGGCGCGGTCAACCCCCAGGCCGAGGAAGCGGGTGAGGAGAGCCCGGGAGGTCACGACCGCAGTCGCTGAGGTCAGGACGCGCCGGTATGTGGTCGCCAGGTCGCGGTCGCGCATCAGCCTGTCGAGGTCGCTTCCCGCATGGCGCAGGTACAGCGGGACCCCGGTCCAGAGCGCGGCCAGGTGCGCGGCGACGCCGTAGGGCTCCAGGTAATGGGTGATGATCGCCTCGCAGCCGTGTTCCTCGACCACGGCCGCGGCGGCGCCCGCCAGCTTGCTCACGAACGGGTTCGCCATCGGTATGTGGGCGTGCTTGCGCCGGTCGAGAGGCGCCGGTGACACCACTCGCACGCTCCCACCAGTCTCCGGAAATCGCGGCTCGAGGTGCGCTTCGTCATTCGACGACAATTCGATGCGATACTCGCCCGAGACCTCGAATGCATTGGTGACGACATGCACCTCGTGCCCACGGGCGGCGAGACCACGCGCAGTCCAGTATGTCTGCGCACTCACCCCGCCCTCAATGGGCGGATACTTTCCGACAATACAGATCCGCACGGGAAGCTCCCGGGAGACTGTGAACTCCGGGCGATTTCCCGGAACTCATCGAAGAGTAGCCGCACGCCGAACTGGCTGTACATGCACCGTTCGGGTTGGCGATTCCGCGCCGAGAGGCCGATACGGCAACACCCAAAGTGCCCACGACTCCCCTGAGCGGCCTATGAATGTTCCTATTCCCATTTGCCGTAATCGCGAAACCTCCACGAATGGACGAGTAACGGCGATTCGAGATGACCGACCGTGCGCGACGCGGAGTCAAATGGTGTGGAGCCGTCCCGCGCACTCACCCGGTCGGAGCGGGCCGCACCACTGACCAAGCACCACCGGTGCCAGGACAGCGTCCACCTCTGGTTCGCGCGTGCGTGGCAGGACCAGATGATCAGCAGGCGGCGGCCACCTCGTGTTCGGCCCGGGCGGCAACCTTGCCGGTCAGCCCGCCGCCCGCGTACCCGCCGCCGAGCGCCATCCCGCCCAACGCACCGTTGCCGATGGGCAGTGGGCGGCTTGCCAAGCGATCACGGGAGCTTCGCCCCACAGGGTGCGCGGACCGACCGTCGCCACCGGAGCGTCGGCCGGGCCACTGCGGTGCTCGCGCCCGGGGTTTCGTTCCGGCTAGCCGCCTGCTCGTGCGTTGCGCTCGAAGCGGGACCAGATCGGGGAGGCGCAGTAACCGCAGGTCGGCCCGGTGAACTCGGCCTTGGCGCGCTCGTCGCCGAGGAGCCGGGCCCGGAACCAGGCGACGACCGGGCCTCGGAAGCCGCCGCCGCTGCCCGTGGGGGTCATGTGGGTGGCGCCTGCCAGTTCGCCGTACACGGCTGGGACCTGGTCGGCCCGCTGGTACCGCGGGTACACGAGCGTGCCCGGCAGGACGACCTTGTCCTCTTGGCCTGCGAGGAAGAACGCGGGGCCGCGCAGCGCGGTGACGGCGCCCTGGGGGCCGGGTTCGATCGGCGCCGTCGTGTCGACCCGGGGGTCGGCGCCCGCGACGATCGCTCCGCCGCCGCCCTGGGAGTGACCGGTGGCGCCCACCCTGGACAGGTCGACCTTGCCCGCGAGGGCGTCACCGGGCGTGCCGCCGCGCTTGGCGAGGTGGTCCAGACCCGCCAGCATCTCCTCGCCCAAGCCCGCGTTCGCGGTCTTCGCCGCGGCCACGATGAACCCGTGCGAGGCCAGCAGTCTCAGCAGGCCGTCGTAGGCGATCGGGCCGGTGCCGGTGCCGTTGCCCCAGATGATCACCGGATAGCTCGCGCAGGCACCGAGGCGTGCGGGGCGGTAGATGGTGTGGTCCGGGGCCCCTGTTTCCACGGTGACGGCGAACGGCCCCGCCTGCGCCCAACCCGTGGACACCGATGAACAATCGCCCGAGACGACGGCGGCGGCGGCTGACGACGCGAGGGCAGGAACCGTGGTGGCCACCACGGCCACCACACCGAGCATGGCACGACGAACTGTCATTGAAATCGCTCCTTTGTGGATCTTCGTTCGCGGTATCCCCACGCCAGTCTCACCCCACCGCCCCAGCACGCCATCCAGCGAAGTACTTAGTCCCGGGCGAAATACGTATACGAACGCCATGAATACAGGCGCCGGTTACCTGCCGGCCATCACCCGACCGAGAGCCTGCGCAAGCGTGCTCGTCAGGTCGGCGTCGCGCGGCCCCGTCCCCTGACCGAACGCCACGAGGTGTGGCGCAGCCCACATGAGGATTCACCCCACGACGAGTTTGAGTCTCATAGACTCAAACTATGTTCACCAGGGAGGAAGCGCTCGGACGGGTCGAGGGGGCCCGTTCGCCCGCGGACTTGTTCGGACCGTTCGACGCGGCTCGGAAGAAGGAGGCGCAGCGGCTGGTCCGGGCCTTGGCGCTGGTGTTGCACCCGGACCGGGTGGGCGGGGACGACGCGAGGGCGCACGCGGCGTCGGCGAAGGTGACCCGGTTCCACAGCATGTGGCTGCGCTCGGACCGGGTGGTCATGCGTACCGCGCGCTCCGCCTATCCGATCACCGCTAGGCACGCGGTGGGCAGCGTCGCCAACGTGTATCGGACGGACGGGCCGCACGTGGTCAAGGTCGTCCGCAACCCGGCGCTCAACCCGCTGCTGCACGCCGAGTGGGACGCGTTACGCCGACTCGGCAAGCTCGCTGACGAGCACCCGTGGCTGCGGCCGTACTACCCGCGACTCGTCGACGAGTCCGGCGACGTGGGGCGCGGCGAGCGCGCCTTCACCGTGCTGGAAGCGTTGGTGGACGGGTTCGCGACGCTGGCGGACGTGCGCCGCGCGTTCCCCAGCGGGCTGGACGGACGTGATTACGCGTGGATGCACCGCAGGCTGCTGCGGGCGATCGCGGGCGCGCACCGGGTTGGTTTGGTGCACGGGGCGATCGTCGCGGAGAACGTGCTGGTGCACCCCGAACAGCACGGGATCGTGCTGGCGGGCTGGACGTTCGCCGTCACGGCAGGCGAGCGGCTGCTGGCGACGGACAAGGCCATCTCCTACCCGCCGGAGGTTCGCGCTGGGCACCCGGTCACCGCTGCCACTGACGTCCACATGGCACACACGCTGATGCTGGACCTGTTGGCGGACAGCGAACACCGGCAGCGGACGTTCGCCCGGTGGTGCACGCAGGACGACCCGCATCGACGGCCCGACACCGTCGACCTGCTCACCGAATACGACGACATGCTCGAAGAGCTCTACGGCGAACGGACCTTCCGCCCGTTCGCGCTACCCAGGACAGGAGACTGACATGGGACACGGCAAATGGGACGACAACGCCTATGCGGCGGCCCGGACCTTCCGCGCGGCCAAGGGAGTGGACGACTTCGGCTACACCTCCGCGCTGCGGTCGCGGCCCAGGGACGAGTGGAAGGCCGACCCCGCGCTGGACCCGAAAGGCGTGGTGGCGCGCGAGTGCCGCGACTCGGCCGACCACGCCGATTCCACGCCGATCGCGGTGCTGTTCGACGTCACCGGGTCGATGGGCACGGTGCCGAAGATCATGCAGGGCAAGCTGGGCAAGCTGCACGGCCTGCTCCAGCGCAAGGGCTACCTGGCCGATCCGCAGCTGATGTTCGGCGGCATCGGCGACGCCGACAGCGACCGGGTGCCGCTGCAGGTCGGGCAGTTCGAGTCGGACAACCGGATGGACGAGCAGCTGCGCACCATCTTCCTGGAGGGCAACGGCGGCGGGCAGAAGAGCGAGTCGTACGAGCTCGCGGCCTACTTCGTGGCCAGGCACGTGGTGACCGACGCGTGGCAGAAGCGCGGGCGCAAGGGCTACCTGTTCCTGATCGGCGACGAGCTGAACAAGCCGCGGTTGGAGGCGAAGCACATCCGCCGGATCATCGGGGACGACGTGCGGCAGGACATCGACCCGGCTTCGGTGTACCGGGAACTCGAACGCAAGTGGCACGTGTACTTCGTGCTGCCCAAGCAGTCGGCGTATTACGAGGACCCGGAGATCGCCGACCACTGGCGCGACCTGCTCGGCCAGAACTTCCTCAAGCTGGACGACCCGGGCGCGGTGTGCGAGCTGATCGCCGCCACCATCGGCATGGAGGAGCGGGTGGTCGACCTGGACCAGGCGATGGTGGACCTGGCCGAGATCGGGTCCGCCGCGGAGAGCGTGTCGGTCGGCAAGGCGCTCGTCCACGCGGGCGGCAGGGCGGTGGCCGCATCGCCGACGCCCCCGATGCTGGACGGCCCCGACGACGTGACGTTGAACTGATGGCCGAGCACATCATCGTCGTCGGGCTCGGGTTCGGCGACGAAGGCAAGGGAGCGGTGGTCGACGCGCTGTGCAGCGAACGCCCGGTGGTGGCGGTGGTGCGGTTCAACGGTGGCGCGCAAGCCGCGCACAACGTGGACGTCGGGGACCGGCACCACACGTTCAGCCAGTTCGGGTCCGGCACGCTCTCGGGCGTGCCGACCCACCTCTCCCGGCACGTCCTGGTCGAGCCGATCGCCCTGGCCCGCGAGTCGGAGGAACTGGCCGCGCTGGGCGTCCCCGACCCCCTGCGGCTGCTGTCTGTCGACGCCGACGCCCTGCTCACCACCCCGATCCACGTGGCCGCGAACCGGGCGCGGGAGGACGCCCGCGGCCACGCCCGGCACGGCTCCTGCGGCAAGGGGATCGGCGAGACCGCGTGGTACTCGCTGCTCGAGGGGCGAGCCCTGGCGATGTGGTGGAGAGCCAGCGGGTGCTCGGTGTCCCCGGTCCCCCGCCTGTGGTGGGCGACTGCGCCCGCCCCCGGTGCTGCGGGCGAAGCTCGACGCGCTGGCCCGCTTCTACGAGCCGCTGATCGGGACGGGCACGGCGGTGGACGACCTGGTGGCCCTGTACCGGGACTTCGCTGGCGCGGTCCGCGTCACCCGCGGCGACGAGGTCGGCAGGCTCGCCGATCGGGGCGACCTGGTGTTCGAGGGCGCCCAGGGCGTGCTGCTCGACCAGTGGCGCGGGTTCCACCCGCACACCACCTGGTCGACGGTGACCCCTGACAACGCGCGAGACCTGCTCGCAGGCCGCAGGGCCACGGTGATCGGCGTGACGAGGACGTACCAGACCCGCCACGGCGCAGGACCGTTCCCGACCGAGGACCAGAGCGTGCTGGCCCGATTTCCCGAGCGGCACAACGGCACGGGCGAGTACCAGGGCGCGTGGCGCGCCGGGCACCTCGACGCCGTGCTCCTGCGCTACGCGGTGGCGGCGTGCGGTGGCGTGGACGCCCTGGCGGTGACGCACCTGGACGCCGACGGGCTCTCCGTGGCCACCTCGTACGACGCGCCGCTCCCGGAATCCGGGCTCACCGAGTTCCTCGCCGACCGCACGCCGGAGCTGGTCGACATGCCGGACCCGGTGGCGTGGCTCCAAGAGCACCTGGGCGTCCCCGTGGTGGTCGCGGGCGCCGGGCCGGACCGCGCCGACTACGCGGTGCGGACACCGGTCCACCGGTGAGATGCGGGAGAATCCGCCCGTGATCGAGTCGACCCTCGTATCGGTGGACGTCCTGGCATTGACCTTCGACCCGCGGTCCAAAGCGGTCCTGCTCGGCGTCGCACCCCGTGCGCACGAACCGTACGCGGGCGCGATGGCCCTGCCCGGCGTACTGCTGGGCAAGGGCGAGCGCCTCCGCGACGCGGCCCGACGCGCGGTGATCGACAAGCTCGGCATGCCCCCGACAGCCATCTCGGCAACGGGCCAACTGACGACCTTCGACGAGCCGTCCCGAGACCCGCGCGGCCCGACGCTGTCCATCGCGCTGTGGTCCACCCTCGACGTCAGCGAGGCGAACGGCGACCGCGTGACATGGACCCCGCTGGACGATGTGCCGCCGTTGGCCTTCGACCACGACCGCATCGTCAGCGACTGCCGCCCGATGCTCGCCGACCGCCTGTGGCGGGACCCGGCGTTCACCGCGGACTGCTGGGCCGAGAGTTCACCACCGCACAGGCACTGGACGTGACCGAGTCCCTCACCGGCGACCGCCCCTACCCGGCCAACCTCAGCCGCACGATGGAACGCGTGCCCGGCCTGGAACGCACCACGCAGCACGCCGCCGCGCAACCCCAAGGCGGCAGGCCGCCACTGGTGTGGCGCTGGACCTCGTGAAGTCCGGTTCCTCCCATCGGCACTGTCCACGACGGACGGGTGCGGCGCCCCGGGGGATCGTCCCGAGGAGGCGGGACTGGTCCCGCGCGAGCGGACGCGGTTCAGTGGTGGTCGGAGGCGAATTCGATCCAGTTGCTGAATTCGCAGGCTAGGTGCCAGCGGTGTTGGGTGATCATGTGGGGGGCGGTGAGGGCGGGGAATTCGACGAGGAGGCGGGCGTGGAAGCCTCCTGGTTCGTCGCGGAATTCGTGGCGGACGCCGCCGATGGGGGTGCCGTTGGCGGTGCGGGCGACGCCGGAGAGGTCTAGGGGAAGGTGGGGTTTCTGGGGGTGACCAGGGAAGTCGTGTCGGTGTAGTCGATGAAGAAGCGGGTGGTCAGGGGCTGCCGCCGGTGGTTTCGATTACCTCCTGCCTGCCGTCGGGGCTGGTGTCGATGAGGAAGTGGTCGGGGTTGGCGGCGATCATGGTGCGGGTGTAGTCGTCGCGGTGGGTGGTGGTGAACCAGTGGACGAACTCGGTGGCGGTGCTGTTGGTGACGTGGAGGTCGCACTGGCTGGTGGTGCGGCGGCCGCTGGACAGGCGGGTGGTCAGGCGGGCGGTGGTGTCGGCGGGGCGGGTGTTGCGGAGGAGGCGGTGGCGGATCTCGTCCGCGCCGAGTGCGAGCTTGCTCTCCGCGAAGGCGATTCGCTGCTCGGGTAGGGCTCCGGTCGGGACGGGGAGGCCGATCTTGCGGGCCGCCTTGGGCAGGCGCGCGGCTTCCCACGCGAGGACTTCCTCGCGGGCGACTTGCCTGCCGTTGATCACGGCGCTGATGGTGGGCATGGGCTGGGCTCCGGTTGAGGGGGTCTTCGGGAACGTAGGACGACGGGGCGGCGGCCGCAAAGCGAGCCGGCTCAAACGGTGATCGGCTCGCGAACCGCCTGGGTGCGGGGCAGCAGGCAGGCCACGCCCGCCGCCAGGGCGAAGAAGCCGGCGCAGACGACGAGGCCGCCGCTGAACCCGACCGCGCTCGCGAGGCCGGCGAGCCCGAACGGCGCCAGCGCGGACACGCCCCGGCCGACGTTGAAGCAGAAACCGGCCCCCGTGGCGCGGGCCCGGGTCGGGAACAGCTCGCCCAGGTAGGACCCGAACAGCCCGAAGAACGCGGTGAACGCGCCGAACAGCGGGCCGAGCCAGAGCAGGCTCGTCTGGTCGGTCGTGAGGGCGTAGACGGGCATGGTCAGTGCCACGCCGAGGAGGGTGAGGATGATCGTCCTGCGCCTGCCGAGGCGGTCGGCGAGCAGGCCGAAACCGTTGTAGCCCAGGAACATCCCGAGGTTCAGGATCGTCACGAACAAGGCGACGGAGCCCGCGGGCAGGCCGCGCTCGGTGGTGAGGTAGGTCGGCAGCCAGGTCGTCGCGCCCCAGTACCCGGCCAGGGCGAGGGCGGCCATGAGGGTGCCGAGCAGGGTCGTGCGGCGCAGCGGCCCGCTCAGCACGTCGCGCACGGAGACGGTGTCGGCGCTGCGCTGGGCCTCCCAGTTGGCCGACTCGCGGAAGAAGACGAGGACGACGAGCACGGGCAGGACCACCGCGGTCCCGGCGACCAGGAACATCAGCCGCCAGTTCGGCAGGAAGACGCCGGAGATGGTGGCGGCGAGCGCACCGCCCGCGGGAACGCGCTGATCACGAACGCGGCGGCGCGGCCGCGGCTCTCGCTGGGCCAGGTCTCGACCACGTACGCCGACACGACGCTCCAGACCGCGCCGAGGCCGATCCCGGCGAGGAAACGCAGCACCAGGAAGACCGGGAAGCTCGGCACGACCACCAGGACGGCGGTGAAAGCGCCGAAGATCACCAGGGCCGCGACCAGCGCTTTCTTGCGGCCGAAGTTGTCCGCCACGTAGCCGCCCGCGACGCTGCTGACGCCGATCCCGAGCAGCGTCGCGGTCGCGAGCAGACCGCCCTGAGTCACCGACAGGCCCATCTCCTGGCGGATCGCCGGGAGTGCCACGGACAGCAGGACGATCTCCAGCGCGTCGAAGAGGTAGGCGAGGAAACACCCGCCGAGGACGATCCACCGAGTACGGCGCATTGCGCGCACCTCCACGTTGAGGGGTTGCCGGACGTCCGTCCGATGAGGTCAGTGGTTGCGAAGGCGGAGAGCGGTCAGGACCTGGGCCATGTCCGCGTCCCCGAGACCGGCGGCGGTCGCGTCGTCGAGCACCGCGTACGCGGCTTCCGCGCCGGGCAGGTCGAGCCTGCCCGCGCGGGCCAGGGCGAGGGCGAGGCCGAGGTCCTTGCGGATGAGCGAGACCGGGGCGGCCACCCCGGCGGTCTCGGGAGCGAGGTAGGCGGCTTCCTTGTAGCCGACGTACGGCGCGCCCGCCGCGCTGGCGCGCAGCACGCCGTAGAACACCTCCGGGTCGAGGCCGCCGGACTCGGCGAGCAGCAGACCTTCCGCGACACCTTGGTTGAGGGCGGCGAGCACGGCGTTGACCGCGAGCTTCGCGACGGACCCCGAGCCGACGGGTCCGGTGTGGAACTGCGCGGAGGTCATCGCCGCGAGGACGGGCCGGACCCGCGCGAACTGCTCGGCCGACCCGCCCACCATCGTGGTGATCGCCGCGGTCTCCGCCATGGTGACGCTCCCGGACACCGGCGCGTCGATGACGTCCACCGACGCCGTCCGGTCCAGCTCGCGCACGACGTCCGGGCCGACCGTGCCCATGACCACGTGCAGGTGCCCGGCGCAGGCACCGGCCAGTCCAGTGAGGACCAGGTCGCGGGTGCTCGGCCCGTCGGGCAGCATGCTGATGGTCAGCGGGGCCTCGGCCAGCCCGGCCGCCGAGGCCAGCGCGGTGACGCCGTCCGGCGGCCGGTCGACGTGCGGGTCGTGGGCGAGCACGGTGTGCCCCGCGCGCACCAGGTGGGCCGCCATCGGCCTGCCCATCCGCCCCAACCCGGCGAACCCGATCAGCACGACGTCCCCCGCGGGGGTCGATGAGGACCTTGCCCTCGACCAGCCCGCTCGCCAGGCGTTCGAGGGACGCGCCCAGCTCGTCGAGCCCGACCGGCGGCTCGACGAACTCCGCCCCGATGGTCCCGTCAGCGAGGACGCCCAGCGCCGCGGGCAGGTCGGTGTCGCAGACGTGGGCGAGCGTCGTGTCCAGGGTGACCTCCCGGAAGACCATCGAGCGGATGTCCAGCGACGGCCGCTCCTTGGGGATGCCGACCGCGAGCACCCGCCCCCGTCGGCCACCATCCGCAGCGCGGTCGCGAGTTGCCCGCGCGCTCCGCTGGCCTCGACCACGACATCGGGCGCGCGGCCGTCGAGCACCGCCAGCACGTCCGGGACGAGCGTGTCCGAGGGCGGGACGACGCTGCGGGCGCCGAGCCGCGCGGCGCGGTCGAGCCGCCTGCCGGGGAAGTCGACGGCGACGACGTCGCGCACCCCGAGGTGGCGCAGTCCCGCGAGGACGAACGCCCCGATCGCGCCCGCGCCGATGACCACGACGGTGTCGCCCGGACGGGCGCCGGACCGGCGCGCGGCGTGGATGCCGACCGCGAGCGGCTGCGCGAGCGCGGCGTGGTCGACGGGCACGCCGACGGGGACGGGCCGCAGGGTCTTGGCCGGGACGGCGACGTACTCGGCCATGCCCCCGTGGAGGTTGAGGCCGACGGTCTTGTAGACCGCGCACTGGTTGGTGCGCCCCTCCCCGCATCGCGCGCACTCGCCGCACCACACGCCCGCGCCGCTGACGACGAGATCGCCGACCTCGACACCGGGCGCCGCCGCGACGACCTCACCGGCGAACTCGTGGCCGGGGATCAGCGGACCGACGTGCCCGCTCGCGGGGTGCCTGCGCTCGACGGGGAAGGTCATCGGGCCGTTCACCCACTCCGCGGCGTCCGTGCCGCAGATGCCTGAGCGCACGACCCGCACCAGGGCCTCACCGCGACCGGGCACCGGCACCGGGACCTGTTCGACGCGGATGTCGCGCGCCCCGTGGTACACGGCGGCTCTCATGGTTGGTGGCACGTGGGTCTCCTCGTCGAGACGGCGTCAGCCCGAACGGGGCGTACAGTAACACTGGACATGTCCAGTGGGAAGGGGCGTCGAAGCGTGGGTGCGACAATCGCGGTGCACACCGCGACGGGAAGGCCGGGGATGAGTGCGGCACACGAGGCCGGGGACCCGGCACGGGATCGGAACGCCCAGCTCGGCCAGCGATTGCGCACGGCGCGCGAGGCGGCGGGGATGTCACTGCGGGAGATGGCCCGCCGGGTCGACCTGTCCCCCAGCTTCGTCTCGCAGGTGGAACTGGGGCGCGCGGCCCCGTCGGTGGGCACGCTGTACGCGATGGTCGCCGAGCTGGGACTGTCGCTGGACGCGCTGATGGCCGGGGACCCGGCGCCGCGCAGCCCGTTCGCCGCGGGCCGCCCCGCCGCGCGACCGGAGGGGCGCCGCCGGTCGCCGCGCTCCCCGAGGTCGGGTCGCTCCCCGGCCTGCAGCGGGCCGACGAGCGCCCCGACCTGCACCTCAACGGGGTGCGGTGGGAGCGGCTGACGCCGGAGGACGACCCGCACGTGGAGTTCCTGCGGGTCACCTACCCGCCCGACACGGAGTCGTGCCCGCCGGACAACCTCATGAACCACGGCGGCCGGGAGTACGTCCACATCCTCGCGGGTCGCCTGGAGGTGCAGGTCGCCTTCGCGCGCCAGGTGCTCACGCCGGGGGACAGCCTGAACTTCGACTCGTCCATCCCGCACCGCCTCGCCAACCCGTTCGACGAGGCGTGCCTGGCGATCTGGTGCGTGGTCGGCCGACAGGGTTAGTCGTGTTCAGTGATAGTTGACACTTGGTCGTTCGCTGCTTAACGTTCTCGTTAACATCGAGAGCGGGAGAAGCAGCACGATGACGCGAGCGCACGAGGCCGCCAAGGCCGAGATCCTCGAACTCGAGACCAGGCGGTACCGGGCGGTGGTCGACGCGGAGTTCGACGCCTTCCGCGCCCTCTGCCACCCGGACCTCGTCTATACCCACTCCGACGGCAGCCGCGACTCCGTCGAGTCCTACCTCGCCAAGTGCGCCTCGGGCCATTACGTCTACCACCGCGTCGACCACCCGGTCGACGACGTCGTGCTGACCGGCGACACGGCGGTCGTGGTCGGGCAGATGAACGCCAGCATCACCGCGGGCGGCACGCGGAAGGAGTTGGCCAACAACGCGATCGCCGTCTGGGTGCGGGACGACGGCGCCTGGCGGCTCCTCGCCTACCAGCCGACCCCGCGCCCGGTCTGATGCTCGACTTCACCCACGACACCCTCGCCCAGCGCGTCGTTTTCGCGTCGGGCAAGGCAGCCGAGAACCTGCGCTCCGAGGTCGACCGGCTCGGCGCGTCCGCCGTCATGGTGATCGCGGGCGAGGCCGACGCCGCGGAAGCGGTCTGCCGCGGGATCGACCCCGCGCTGTGGCACACCGACGTCGCGCCGCACGTGCCCGTCGACAAGGCGGAGAAGGCCCGTGCCGCGGCGCGCGACCACGGCGTCGACCTGCTCGTGTGCATCGGCGGCGGCTCCACGACGGGGCTCGCCAAGGCCGTCGCCCTCACCACCGGACTGCCCATCGTCGCGGTCCCGACCACGTACGCGGGGTCCGAGGCGACCAACGTCTGGGGCATGACCGAGCAGGCCCGCAAGACGACCGGCGTCGACGCCCGCGTCCTGCCGACCACGGTGGTCTACGACGCGACCCTCCTGACGAGCCTGCCCGTCGAACTGACCGTCGCGTCCGGGTTGAACGCGCTGGCGCACGGCATCGACTCGATGTGGGCGCCGCGCACGGACCCCATCAACCAGGCGCTCGCCGTCGAGGCCATCCGCGCGCTCGCGAGCGGCCTCCCGGTGGTCAAGGACGACCCGAGCGGCGTGGCCGGGCACGAGCGGTGCCTGTACGGCGCGTACCTGTCCGCGGTCGCGTTCGCGTCCGCCGGTTCCGGCCTGCACCACAAGATCTGCCACGTCCTCGGCGGCGCCTACGACCTCCCGCACGCGCAGACCCACGCGGTCGTCCTGCCGCACGTGCTCGCCTTCAACGCGCCCGCCGCACCGGAAGCCGCCGCCCGCATCGGGTCCGCGTTGGGCAGCGATCTCGACTCGCTGCGCCGGACCCTCGACGCCCCGACCGCGTTGCGGGACCACGGCTTCCGCGAGTCAGACATCGACGAAGCAGCCGACTTGATCCTGCCCGTCGTCCCCCCGACGAACCCCCGTCCCGTGACCCGGGAATCCCTGGTCCGACTGCTGCGCGACGCCTGGGCCGGAGCCGAGGAGCGCCGATGACGACCGACGAGCAGGCCAGGCGCGAACGCGCCCTCACCGACCGCGTGCTCGCGAGCTTCGCCGACACCACCGACGACCGGCTGCGCCTGCTGATGCGCTCCCTGACCGAGCACCTGCACGCCTTCATCCGCGAAGTCCGCCTGACACCGGACGAGTGGGCCAAGGCGATCGAGTTCCTCACCGCGGTCGGCCGCATCACCGATGACAAGCGGCAGGAGTTCATCCTGCTGTCCGATGTGCTCGGTGCGTCCATGCAGACCGTCACCGTGGCCAACGAAGCCGTCGCAGGGGAAACCGAGGCCACGGTGTTCGGTCCGTTCTTCACCGAGGGGTCCCCCGCGATCGCCCAGGGCGGCGACCTCTCCGGCGGCGCGCCCGGTCAGCCGTGCTGGGTCGAGGGCCGGGTCACCGACGTCGACGGCACACCGGTCCCCGGTGCGCGGATCGAGGTCTGGGAAGCCGACGAGGACGGGCTCTACGACGTCCAGTACGCCGACGACCGCGTCGCCGCCCGCGGCCACCTCCACACCGACGACCGCGGGGAGTACCGCTTCTGGGCGCTCACCCCCACCCCGTACCCGATCCCGCACGACGGCCCCGTCGGCGGGCTCCTCGACGCCACCGGGCGCTCCCCATGCGCCCGTCGCACCTGCACTTCATGGTGACCGCCGCGGGCATGCGCCCCCTCATCACCCACATCTTCGTCAACGGCGACGACTTCCTTGCCACGGACGCGGTCTTCGGCGTCCGGGACTCCCTGGTCAAGGACTTCGTCGAACAGCAGGCAGGAACCCCGACCCCGGTCGGCCGCGAGCTCGGCGGCCGGACCTGGACCCGCACCCGCTTCGACATCGTCCTAGCCCCAGGAGGCGGCACATGGTGACAAGGCGCGACTTCCTCATCGCGACCGGCGCGGGGATCACCTCGCTCGCGGTCGGACACGCGTCCGCGGCAGGCTCGGCACCCGGGATCACGGCGTACATCGGCGGGGCGGCGGTCGACCGGGCCACCGTGCTCGAGTGGGAAGCGCGCCGCATCCAGGTCGCGGCCGAGCGGATCAACCGCGCCCTCCCCGGGGCGATCCTGGGCGAGTTGACGAGCGTCCTGTTCCGCGTCCCCGCGGGCACCGAGGACATCGCCTCGGAGCGCGAAGCGCTCGCCGACGCCAAGCTGCGCATGGGCGAGACCGCGATGCGCGACCTCGTGGCGGCCGACCTCGCCGTCAGCGGCCCGGCCGGCGAGCTCGCCGCGGCCCCGGGCCAGTGGGCGATCAGCACCATCGGCCTGGTCAGCACGCACGGGACGGCGACCGGCTTCGCGAACTGGTTCCGGGTCGCCGACGAGCGCGCCATGCTGGTCGCCTGCCCCGACCACTACCTCATCCGGTCACCGCGCACCGGGCCGCAGGAGGTGATCGAGGTGACCGGCGGCGCCGTCCTGAACGCGCAGTTCTTCATCGACTACACCGACACCGCCGGAGTGCCCATCGCCGTCGACCCGAGGTACCCGGTCCGCATGGCGGGTTGGGCCCGCAGCGCGCGCGGCGTCCGGATCGGCGCCGTCCACCACCAGTTCCGGGACGAGCCGCGCGGCGGGTTCAGCGCGGCCCTCGCGGTGGCGTTCCCCGCCTCGCTGCCGTCCGTCGTCGCCGAACACCGCTGGCACCTGGCGTGCGAGTTCTCCAACTGGGTCGCGGCCTACGTCGCGTCGACCAGCGGGACGTCGAGCCGGGCGCGCAGCTCGTCCACGCTGACGCCGTAGGTCGCGGTCACCGCCACTCCGTCCACACCGACCTCGAAGATCCCGTGGTCGGTGTAGACGCGGCTGACGCAGCCGACACCGGTGAGCGGGTACGTGCACGCGGGCACCAGCTTGGGCGCGCCGTCCTTGCCGAACAGGGTCATCATCACGAAGACCTGTTTGGCCCCGATCGCGAGGTCCATCGCGCCGCCGACGGCCGGGATGTCGTCGGGCCCGCCGGTGTGCCAGTTGGCGAGATCGCCCCGCGCGGAGACCTGGTACGCGCCGAGCACGCACACGTCCAGGTGACCGCCGCGCATCATCGCGAACGAGTCCGCGTGGTGGAAGTACGCCGCGCCGGGCAGCTCGGTGACCGGCACCTTGCCCGCGTTGGTGAGGTCGGCGTCGACCTCGTCCCCTCGGGCCGCCGGGCCCATGCCGAGCATGCCGTTCTCGGTGTGCAGGACGACGCCCCGGTCGGCCGGCAGGTGGTCGGCGATCCGGGTCGGCTGCCCGATGCCGAGGTTGACGTACGCGCCGTCGGGGATGTCGCGGGCGATGATCGCGGCCAGCTCGTCGACGGTCATCGCGCCCCCTGGACGGTGTAGTGGCGAGCGTCGACCCGCACCACGCGGTCGACGTAGATGGACGGCGTCACGACCGCCTCGGGGTCGAGCGCGCCCGTCTCGACCACCTCGGTGACCTGCGCGATCGTCGTGGTGGCGGCGGTGGCCATGACGGGGCCGAAGTTGCGGGCCGTCTTGCGGTAGACCAGGTTGCCGAGCCGATCGGCGCGGTGCGCGGAGATCAGCGCGACATCGCCCCTGATCGGGTACTCCAGGACGTGCTCGCGCCCGTCGATCACCCGGGTCTCCTTCCCGTCCGCGAGCGGCGTGCCGACCGCGGTGGGGCAGAAGAACGCCCCGATGCCCGCACCCGCCGCACGCATCCGCTCCGCCAGGTTGCCCTGCGGGACGACCTCCAGCTCGACCCGGCCCGACCGGTACAGCCCGTCGAAGACGTGGGAATCGGCCTGGCGCGGGAAGGAGCACACCACCTTGCGCACCCGCCCGGCCTTGAGCAGCGCGGCGAGCCCGACCTCACCGTTGCCCGCGTTGTTCGCGACGATCGTCAGGTCCCGCGCGCCCTGGCGGATCAGGGCGTCGATGAGGTCGAACGGCATCCCGGCGAGGCCGAACCCGCCGACGAGGACGGTCGAGCCGTCCGCGATCCCGGCGACCGCCTTGTCGGCGGTCCCGCACACCAGGGTCCGGCTCATCCCACGTTTTCCAGGACGACGGCGAGGCCCTGCCCGACGCCGATGCAGATCGCCGCGACGCCCCACCGCTGCCCCGCTCGCGCAGCACCTTGGCCAGCGTCCCGACGATCCGCCCGCCGGACGCGCCGAGCGGGTGCCCGATCGCCAGCGCCCCACCGCGCGTGTTGACGATCTCCGGGTCCACCGGCCACGCGTCGATACACGCCAGCGATTGCGCCGCGAACGCCTCGTTCACCTCGACGGCGCCGACGTCCGACCACGCGATGCCCGCCTTGGCGAGCGCGGCGTTGGCGGCCTCGACGGGCGCGGAGCCGAACTCCTGGGGTGCGACGGCGTGCGCCGCGCGACCCGCGACCCGGGCGAGCGGCGCCACCCCGATCCGGTCGGCGGCGGCTTCCGACCCGAGCAGCACGGCGGACGCGCCGTCGCTGAGCGGGAGGCGTTGCCCGCGGTGATGGTCCCGTCCGCGCGGAAGGCGGGCTTGAGCCGCGCGAGCGCGTCGGGGGTGCTGTCCGGGCGGATGCCCTCGTCGCGGGCCAGGCCGTCGACCGGCGCGACGAGGTCGTCGTAGAACCCGTCCTCCCACGCCTGGTGGGCCAGCCGGTGCGACCGCACCGCGAACGCGTCCTGCCGCTCGCGCGAGATGCCGAACCGCTCCCCCAGCCGCTCGGTCGCCTCGCCCAGGCCGACCGTCCACTCCGCGGGCATCGCGGGGTTGACCATGCGCCAGCCGAGCGCGGTCGAGAACGCGGTCGCATCGCCCGCGGGAAGGCGCGGTCGGACTTCGGCAGCACCCACGGCGCGCGCGTCATCGACTCGACGCCCCCGGTCAAGACCACGTCGGCGTCGCCGGCGTCGATCGCTCGCGACCCGATCACGACCGCGTCCAAGCTCGACCCGCACAGCCGGTTGACCGTCGTGGCCGGGACGCTGACGGGCAGCCCCGCGAGCAGGACCGCCATGCGCCCGACGTTCCGGTTGTCCTCGCCCGCGCCGTTGGCGTTGCCCCAGACGACGTCATCGATCGCCGCCGGGTCGAGGTCGGGTGTGCGGGTCAGGACCGCGCGAACGACCTCGGCGGCCAGGTCGTCCGGACGGATACCGGCCAGGGCGCCGCCGAACTTGCCGAACGGCGTGCGCACCGCGGCGTACACATGGGAACTCACGAGTCCGACGCTAATCCGCGGAGATTGATACTGTGAAGGATCAAAATCGTACTCATTCGATTCGAGTTCACGTATGGATCTCCTGCGCCACCTGCGGTACTTCGTCACCGTCGCCGAGGAACGCCACTTCGGCCGCGCCGCCGAACGCCTGCACATGGCCCAGCCCCCGCTGTCCCAGCAGATCCGCCGCCTCGAAGCCGACCTCGGCGTCGAGCTGTTCACCCGCACCACCCGCCGCGTCGACCTCACCCGCGCGGGGACCGCGTACCTCACGCACGCCCGCGCCATCCTCGCCTCGGTGGACACGGCGGCCGATGACGCTCGCAGGGCCGCCGCGGGCGTGGTCGGCAAGCTGACCATCGGCTGCGTGGGCTCGGCGACCTACAGCCTGCTCCCCACCCTCGCCCGCCGCCTGACCGACCAGATGCCGGACGTCCACTTCTCCTTCCGCGGCGACATGCTGGCCGCCGACCAGGTCGAAGCCCTCCGCGACGGCGCCATCGACCTCGCCCTGCTCCGCCCACCCGTCAACGACCACACCCTCACCCTCATCCCCCTGCGCCACGAACGCCTGATCGCCGCCGTCCCCGCCGACCACGCCCTCGCGACCAGGAAACGCCTGCGGATCACCGACCTCGCCGACACCGACCTGATCATCCACTCCGCGGGCCGCCGCTCCGCCATGTACGACACCGTCCTCCGCCTCTTCACCTCCGCGGGCACCACCCCGCGAATCCGCCACGAAGTCGGCGAAACCTCAACCCTGCTCACCCTCGTCGCAGGCGGCCTCGGCACCGCCGTCGTCCCCCACCCGGTCACCACCCACCCCCTCGACGGCGTCGTCTACATCCCGCTCCGCCCGACCGCGACCATCCCCCTCGCCCTGGCCCACCGCCCCACCCGCCCAGAACCACACCTCCACCGAACCGTGACGACCGTCATCGGACTCATGCAGCCCCCCACGGCACCACGCGCCTGAACCGGAATCCCCAAGACTCTGCCTTGAGGTTGTTGGCGTAGAAACCTCGTCTCGACCGAGGCCGCGGGCAAGAGCTGCGTCAAGTGGTTCGAACAGTGCGGGGTGCTTCTTAGTCGGTGCCAACGCTGTTCATTTCCGGAAGGTCATCCCGGACCACGCGAGCGTCACCACGCGCACGGTGGCGCTGTCCCCGGCTGGGGACAGCGCCACCGCTTCCGCGGAGCGGGATCGTCGGCCGCCACCGGCGACCCCGCTCACCCCTGCGTTGGGACCTTCGCAGGGGCGTTTGGCGGTCAGGGGGTGGTGGGGGCGCCGTCGACGGTGAACGCGGTCGGTGCGGTGGCGGCGCCTGAGCCGGTGAATCCGGTGGTCACGGAGTCGCCGGGGGCGATCCGGGCGTTGTTGCCGTCGTGGCGGGCGGTGGCGGTGGAGCCGGACCGGGGTGCTGATCGGCCGACATGAGCACCAGGCAGGCGGTGATCAGCACCAGGTTCTTCACGACGAACTCGCCCTCGGTGGTGAGCAGGAGCGGGTTGCCCGCCTGGAACGCGGCCTGGGGCTGGACCACCAGCACCAGGAACGTGCCCACCAGGTGCGTCGAGGCCACCGCAGCGACCCATCGCAGGCGGCGGCCCAGCCACAGGGCCGCGCCGAGCGCGATCTCCGCCGAGCCCAGCGCGACCAGCAGCAGGTCGCGGTCCAGCCAGGGCACGGTGCGGGCGACCAGGTCGGCGACCGGTGTCTCGTCGGCGACCTTGAGGGCGCCGAACCAGACGAACACCAGGCCGAGCGATCCGCGCAGCAGCGTCACCGCGCGGGTGGTCACGACGCACCGCAGGTGGTGGTGTCGACGGGGTCGACCCGCCACTCCCGCCTTGCAGGCGCAGCAGGTGTTCGCCGACGCGGTCGCCGTGCCGCCAGGAGACCCGGGCCAGGTCGGGGCCGTCGGGCACGACGCCCAGCACCTCGTACGGGCGTCCGGGCGCGCAGCGGGCGAGCCGGTCGACGAACGCCCGCCGCGGGTCGCGCTGCCGCGCTTCGGCGGTCCACATGGTCCACGCCGCGGCCGGGTCCCCGCCGGAGAGCAGGCCGAGGTAGGTCGTGGCGACCCCGCGCAGCCGCGCGGCGTCGTCCGCGGTCGTCGCGTGGTGCCGGTGGTGCGCGCTGTGCGGGTCGTCGGACGCGCAGCCCGCGGCGGCCACGACGGTCAGGGCGAGACAGACAAGGGTTCTCACGTGATCCTCCCGGTTGGCCGGGCAGCGGCCCCGCATCGTCGCGGGACCGCTGCCCCACCTGGGTCAGTTGCCCAGGCGCTTGGTGCCGTACTGGGAGATCCAGTGGTTCCCGCTGACCGTCATGTCCGCCAGGACCTCGACGGAGTCGCGGGTGGCCTCCAGGCTCATCGAGCCCTGGTTGGAGCCCGCCAGCTCGTAGGTCCACGTCTGCCCGACCGGGACGGTGCGGTCGGCCAGCGGGACGTCGTGGAACCCGAGCCGGATGATGTAGTGCGACTCGCCGTTGCCGCGCGGGACCTCGACGTAGTCCTGCTGCGGGTGCCCGTACTGGACCGAGGCGCGGTAGTGGTGGTCCACCGAGCCCGCGGGCGCCCGGAACTTCAGCACCAGGCAGTCGGTGTGCACGGGGGCGTTGCTCGTGTTGGTGAAGATGAGCTTGCGGTTGCCGTAGAACGTGCCGCCCTCGAGCTGCACCTTGACCGACAGGCCGACGTTGCTCTTGAAGCTGGTGTTCAGCGGCTCGTCCAGCACCGGGTTGCGGCCGGGCACGGGGTAGTCCGTGCCGCGGCGGCAGCGCTCCAGCGGCGATCCGTCCACCGAGGACGGGCCGTCGGGGTACTGCTGGCCGTGGGCGGCGGGTCCGGCGCTCACTGGGGACGTCACCGCGATGACGTTCGCGCCCGCGGGCAGCGCGGACACGACGAACACCGCGGACAGCGCGGACAGCGCGACACCGACGGCTCCGGTCGCGGACCAGGCCGTCTTGGCCGACTTCTTCATGGTGTGCCTCCGTCAGGATCGGAAGGAAGCACCGGAGGGGAATCAGCATCCCACCGGGGCTCGGTACACCGTGGCGGCGGCGTTTTTGAGATTAGGGCTTCTGCGATTTCTGTGTCAACGAAAGAAGATCTGCGTTCTACGCGCCGGTGAGAGTCCACTTCTGGCTGTTCCACGTGCCGCAGTCCCACAGGTGCAGGCGCGCGCCGTTGGCCGTGCTCTGGGCCTCGATGTCCAGGCAGCGGCCGGACTTGGTGTTCTTCAGGGTGCCGCCCGGTTGGAAGGCCCACTTCTGGCTGTCCCAGGGACCGCAGTCCCACAGGTGGGCCTTGGTGCCGTTGGCGGTGGCGCCACCCTCGACGTCCAAGCACTTGCCCCCGGACTTGAGCTGCTGCCCGTCGAGCGTCCAGGTCATGGCCGGGACGTCCGCACAGGCCCACTGCTGGACGGGCGTGCCGTTCGCCGTGCCGCCGCCCGCCCGGTCGACGCACTTGCCGGTGGCGCCGTTGACGATCCGGCTCCCGGTGACCGGGTCCGGTGTGGTGCCGCCCGGCCCCCAGGCGTTCCAGTTGTCCCACGTCTCGGCGTCGAAGCCGATCCGGCCGAGCTGGTCGGAGGACCAGTTGGTCCCGGCCTTGGTGATGACGGTGCCGCCGACGGTGTAGTTCTCGAGCTTGAGGCCGCGGCTGTCCCGTGTCTCGTTGCCGAGGGTGACCTTCTGCCCGCTGCTGTTGCTGTACCGCTTGAGGAGGCTGATCTGGGAGGACGCGTCCAGGTGGCTCCACGCGTCGATCTTGAGGTTCTTGACGTGGATGTGCTCGGTGCTGGACAGGGCGAAGACGCGGATCGCGCAGTTGGTCATGCCTTCGACGGTGATGTTCTCGAAGGTCATGTTCCGCACCCACGTGCTGGGGTTGGCCGTCGTGGTCGAGCCCATGTTCTCCCAGTGGGAGGAGGAGTTGAGGATGCAGGTGTTGTACTTGACGTCCTTCCAGTACATCCGGTTGTGGATGACGTGGGTGTTGCTGACCCGGACGTTGTCGATGGTGCGCGGGGTCCACCCCCACTGGATGACGGGGCCGTTCTCGTTCTTCCAGACGACGGTGTTATCGATGGTGACGTCGCTGTGGTACATCTTCAGCACGTCGTCGTTGGCGTTGAAGAACGTGTTCTTCATCGTGCTTCCGCGGTACAGCTCGATGCCGTCGGTCTGCCAGTACCAGGAGCCGACCTGCTTGTAGTTCTCGACCCGCATGCTGAAGGTCTGCTCGTCGCCGTAGACGACGAACGAGTGGTACGGCGGTTCGTTGATGGTCACGCCCTGCAGGTCCAGGTGCTGCTGCCGCCCGTGGGCCGAGGCGAACTGCAGCATCTTCACGCAGGTGGAGTGGCAGTTGGACGAGCCGGAGAGGTGGTCGTAGTTGTTGGCGGTGTCCGCCTCGTAGACGTACTGCTCACCGGAGAGCACGCCGTAGCCGGTGACCTTGTACAGGCCCTGGCTGTCGTCCGGGAACCGGATGGCGCCCTTCACGTACGCGCCGGGGGCCAGGTAGACCCACTTGACCTGCCGGGGCAGCAGCGCGTGGTACTTCGAGGTCATGTAGTAGGTGCCGGGCCGGAAGTGGACGATCTCCTCGCTGATCGTGTTCAGGTTGGTGACCTGACCCGGCGCCGGGTAGTGGGTCGTGCCGGAGGCCGAGGTGGGGATCAGCCGGTCCCGCTCGGTCCCGGTGGGCGCGGGCTCCGCGAAGACCAGCATGGAGTTGCGGGGTTCGGTGTGGATGGCGCGGTTGCCGCCACCCGACGCGGTGGTGAGCTTGCCCGCGTCGGTGGCCGGACCCGACATGTCGTTGTACGCCGTGTAGAGCTGCGGGTCGAACTCGACGGAGAAGCGGTAGCCCGCCGCGCTGTAGGGGACCTTGATGCGGACGGTGTCGCCGTCGACGAGCTGCTTGGCGAAGCCCAGGCCGCTCGGCTTGATCTTGACCTGGTCGGCGGACGAGACGGTCTGGCCGGTGCGCAGCGAGACGTCGACCCACACGTCGGTGGCGTACTGGAAGGTCGACCAGCTCATCGTCAGGTTCGCCGCCGACGAGAACTCGGCGCCGTCCTCCTTGGTGTAGCCGATCTTCCCCTTCCCGCTGCGCGCGATGCTCAGGTAGGTGAAGGAGTCGTACCGGGTCGCGGGCGCCGCCGCGGTGGCGACCTGGACGTCGTAGAACGACGAGCGCCTGACCTTGTCGGCCGCCACCGGCGTGCTGGTGTTGAACTCGTGGTTGTCGTGCCACCACGTCTTGAGCTGGTCAGTGTCGGCGGTGGAGACGGCGGCGGCCTGGGCGACCGCCGTCCCCGCGCCCGCCCCGGCGGGCAGGACGGCTCCCGCCAGGGCGAGCGCCAGACCGGCGGCGAACACCACCGGTCGGTTCACTCTTGCTGTGGACATCGCGAAACCTCTTCTCATCGTTGGGAAGGGTGTTCATCCTGGGGTCGCGGTGGACCCAGGAAGTGCAGGGCGTGCGATGGCTTACCGGACGAAGACGTGGGCGGCCCACGGTTCCAATACGATCCGGCCGTCCACGAGGGACACCCGCTCGACATTGGACAGGGCCAGGTCCGCCGCGGACCACTCACCGTCCAGGACGGCGGTCCGGGGTGCGCCGTCGAGGTTGGCCACGACGAGCAGCCGGGTGTCGTCCACCGCGCGTTCGTAGGCGTAGACGAACGGGTCGTCGGCCAGGAGCATCCGGAAGTCGCCCAGGGAGACCACCGGGAGCTGGTGGCGCAGTTCGACCAGCCGTCGGTAGTGGTTGAACACCGAGCGCGGGTCGTCGTACTGCGCTTGGGCGTTGAGCCAGGTGTGGTTGGGGTTGACGGCGATCCACGGCTCACCGTCGGTGAACCCGGCGTTCGGGGTGGCGTCCCACTGCACGGGGTGCGGCTGTTGTCCCGGCCCATCGCGCGCAGCCCGCGCAGCACCGACCCGGGTTCGGCGCCCGCGCCGACGGACTGGTGGTAGTGGTTGAGCGACTCGACGTCGCGCAGGTCTTCCACGCCCGCGAACGGCGCGTTCGTCATCCCCAGCTCTTCGCCCTGGTAGACGAACGGCGTGCCCCGCTGCAGGTGCAGCACGGTGGCCAACGCGGTCGCCGATTCCCGCCAGTACCGGCCGTCGTCGCCGAACCGGGACACCACGCGGGGCTGGTCGTGGTTGTTCCAGTACAGGCTGTTCCAGCCGACGTCGGCCAACCCGGCCTGCCACCGGCCCAGGGACGCCTTGAGTTCGCGGACGGCGACCGGCTTCGGGTCGAACTTGCCGCCGGGGCCGTGGTCGAGCGACACGTGCTCGAACTGGAACACCATGTCCAACTCGCGCCGCGTCCGGTCCGTGAACAGCCGGGCCTGCTCCAGAGTCACGCCCAGGGTCTCCCCCACGGTCAGCAGGTCACCAGGACGGCCGTCGAACACCTCGCGGTGCATCTCCTGGAGGAACTCGTGGACGCGCGGACCCGTGCTGTAGTGCGGGAAGCCGTCCCCGAGGCCGCCGGTGCCGGTGGTGGCGCCGTCGGGCAGGCGGGGGTCCTTGGAGATCAGGTTGATGACGTCCATCCGGAAGCCGTCCACGCCCCGGTCGAGCCACCAGCGCATCATCGCGTACACCGCGTGCCGGACCTCGGGGTTCTCCCAGTTCAGGTCGGGCTGCTTGCGGTCGAACAGGTGCAGGTAGTACTCCCCGTGGCCTCGTCCAGCGTCCAGGTCGGGCCGGAGAAGAACGACTCCCAGTTCGTCGGCTCCGCGCCCGGCTGGCCCGCCTCGAAACCCGCGCGGGGTGGTCGCCACCAGTACCAGTCCCGCTTCGGGCTGTCCTTCGACGACCGCGACTCCACGAACCACGGGTGCTCGTCGGAGGTGTGGTTGACCACCAGGTCCATCACCAGCTTCATGCCCCGCGCGTGCACCTGCGCCAGCAGCTCGTCGAAATCCTCGAACGTGCCGTACACCGGGTCGATCGCCTGGTAGTCGGAGATGTCGTAGCCGTTGTCGGCGTGCGGGGACGCGTAGACCGGGGACAGCCAGATCACGTCGACACCGAGCCGTTCCAGGTGGTCCAGCCTGGAGGTCAGGCCCGCCAGGTCGCCGACGCCGTCGCCGTTCGAGTCGGCGAAGCTGCGCGGGTACACCTGGTAAACCACGGCCGAGGTCCACCACGGCGCTGTGCCCACGGCCGTGTCGGCCGTCTGTTCGAGAGTCATGGAGATCCTTCGTGGGGTTATTTGACCGCGCCGAGGTTCACGCCGCGCATGAGCGTCCGCTGGAACAGCAGGAAGAACACGAGAGCGGGCAGGATGCCCGCCAGCGACGCGGCGGCCAGCGCCGTGGGGTCGCTGGTGTACTGGCCGCTCAGCGCGCCGAGCGCGACCGACACGGTCTGGTTGTCCGCCGAGGGCAGCAGCACCAGGGGCAGGAAGAAGTCGTTCCACGTCCAGATGAAGAAGAACGTCACCAGCACCGCCATCGTCGGCCTGGTGAGCGGCAGGACGACGAGCCGGAGCGTCTGGAAGCGGGTGGCGCCGTCGAGCCGGGCCGCCTCCAGCACCTCCGGGGGAAGGCGCCGAGCACCGAGGACAGCATGTAGGTGCCGAACGCGCTCTGCAGCACGGCCAGGATGATGATGACGCCGGTCATCGTGTCGTAGAGCCCGAGGTCGCGGGTGAGCACGAACAGCGGGTAGACGAGCGCTTCCTGCGGGATGGTGAACGCGAGCATGAACAGCGCGAGTATCCACACGCGCCCGCGGATGCGGCCGATGCCGATGGCGAACGCCGACAGCAGGCTCAACGCCACCGCGATCAGGGCGACGCTGCCGCTGATGACCACGCTGTTGAGCAGCTTGCGGTTGAAGTCCACGCCGGTCCAGAAGTCGGCCAGGGCGGAGAAGTCCAGGTCGGTGGGCAGGGAGACCGGGCCGTTGGCGATGTAGTCCGGCGCGGGCTTGAACGCGTTGATCACCGCGATCCAGAACGGGAACAGCATCAGCAGCCCGACCCCGGCGACCAGGATGAGCACCACCCAGCCGCCCGCACCGCGTTTGCGCTGCTTGCCCCGGCGCGCCGGGGGACCCGCGGCGGTGTCGCGGCCCGCTTCTCCAGGCTGTCAACGACCATCATCGAACCCTTCGGAGTTGCGGGTCTGGTAGCGCAGCAGCGCGACCGCGACGACCGAGATCAGCAGCGCCAGCACCGACGCCACCGCGGCGCCGTAGCCGACCTTGGTGGTGGTGAAGAAGTTGGAGAACGAGAAGTAGGCGGGCACCATCGTGCTGGTGCCCGGTCCGCCGCGGGTGAGCACGAAGATCGGCGCGAACACCTTCAGCGCCGCGACCGACGTGGTGATCAGCACGACCGCGATCTCCGGCCGGAGCTGGTTGAGGGTGATGACGCGGAACTGCTGCCACCAGGTCGCGCCGTCCAGTTCGGCGGCCTCGTACAGCGTCGGGTCGACGCGGGACAGCCCGGCCATGAACACCACGACGGTGTAGCCGATCTGGAGCCAGACCAGCACGTTCATCACCGCGTAGATGGCCAGGTCCGAGTCGCCGAGCCAGTTCTGCGCGAGACCGTCGAGCCCGAGGTCGCGCAGGGTGGTGTTGATGATCCCGTACTGGGGTTGGTACATCCACTTCCACAGCACGCCCGCCACCGCGATGGGCAGGATCTGCGGCAGGTAGTAGGTGGCGCGCAGGAAGCTGGCGACCTTCGCGCCGAACCGCGGCGAGACGTAGTTGAACAGCACGGCGGCGACCACCACCCCGATGGCGGTCGGGAGGATCGCCATGGCCACGATGAACGCCACGCTGTGCCGGAACGACGCCCAGAACAGCGGGTCGCCGAGCAGCCGCTGGTAGTTGTCCAACCCGATGAACACCGGGTCGCCGACGCCGCGGAAGGAGGTGAGGCTGTACCAGAGGTTCATCCCGAACGGCACGACGATGACGGCGAGGAACCCGATCGCGCCGGGCACGATGTACCACCAGTAGCCGCCGCGGCGTTCGGTCTTGCTCCTGCGCCGCACGGCGGTGAGCGAGGACATGGCGATCCCTTCCCGGGCCGTTACGCGGTCGGCTTGCCCGCGTCGTAGGCGGCCCTGATCGCCTCGACCACCTGCTGCGGTGTCGCGTCCCCGCCGACGAGGCTGGTGGTGTTGGCTAGCAGCACGTCGTTCAGCCCGGCCACCGGCCAGTCCGGGTACCAGGCCAGGGCGCCGTCGGCGCCGGACAGCAGCCCCGAGAAGCGGTCGCTGACCAACTGGCCCATCGGGGTGTTCGCCGCGCCGGGTTCGGCCGCGACCGGGACCCCGCCCTTCTGCGCCAGGAGGTTCTGCACCTCCGGCCGCTGGGTGATCTCGATGAAGTCGTAGGCGAGGTCCTTGTTCTTGGCCTTCGCGGGCACGACCCAGAGGTTGCCGCCGGAGCCGGGGTGCAGCCGGTTGCCGGGGAACAGGAACTGGCCCGCCTTGAAGGTCGTCTGCTCGGCGAGCTGGCCTGCCCACCAGGTTCCGGAGACGAACATCGGGTACTGGCCCGCGATGAACGCGTTGCCCGCGTCCTGGGCGGGGATGCCGGTGGAGTCGGTGCTGATGTACTCGCGCTCGACCCACTGGCGCATGGTGGTCGCGGCCTTCTCCCACGCGGACCAGTCGGACTCGCCCTCGAACCGCTGGAAGGCGGCCAGCGAGCTGTCGTCCATGTGCGCCAGGGCCAGCGAGTACAGCAGGTGGGGGCCCGGGTAGTCGGCCGAGCCGAGCGCCAGCGGGGTGACACCCTTGTCTGCGAAGGCCTTCAGCGCGCCCTCGAACTCGGCCAAGGTGGTCGGCACCTGCACGTTGTGCTGGGCGAACAGGGCCTCGTTGTACCAGACGCCGACGTACTCGCCGTAGTTCGTGACGCCGTACCGCTTGCCCGAGCCCATGAGCCCGTTGTCGTCGTAGAGCCCGACGTCCTGGGCGGTGTTGTCGAGCTTCCAGCCGCGGGTGGACGCCACCTCGGTCAGGTCGGTGAGCAGGCCCGCCTTGGCCACGACGCCCGCGGTGGCGTTGCCCTTGAGGTACTCCAGCACGTCCGGGGGGTCGTTGGAGTCGAGGATGAGCTGGCCGGACTGCTGCATCTGCTCGTAGGTCTTGAGCTCCTGCTCGACCCGGACGCCGGGGTGCTCCTTCTCGAAGATCGAGATCGCCTGCTTCCAGGCGGCCGAGAGCGCGCTGTCGTCGCTCTCCCACCACCACACCTTCAGCGTCTGAGGCGCCCCGGGTCACCCCCGCCCGAACACCCGGCCGTGATCAGGGCCAAAGCGGCGGCCACCGCGGTGACCAGCCGTAGGGGGCGTTTGCGCATGACGGACCTCCAGAGTCGCGACGACGGCGCAGCTAGTCACGTTTTCATCACGCGGCGACTCTTGCCAGGTAGTTTCGTCGCGGTACTATTGCGCTCCGGTTACCCCCGACCTCGACGAGGAGCGCACGGTGCTCGACGCCGCATCGCCCTGGGCACCCCTGCTGCCCTCCGCCCGCCGCGTGACGCTGGAGGTGCTGCTCCACGGACCGCTGGCCCGCTCGGAGCTGGCGGACCGCCTCGGCCTGTCGACGGCGAGCCTGACGCGGCTGACCAAGCCGCTGATGGACGCGGGCCTGCTGCGCGAGGTGGAGACGCCGAACCCGCGCGGTGGCGGGCGCCCGTTGCAGCCGCTGGACGTCGACCCGGACGTGCAGCGGTTCATCGGCAGCGCCACCGCCGAGATCACCGACCAGAGCCCGGAAGCGGTGGTGGCCAGGATCGCGGAGCTGGTGGCCGAATTGGACGACGGGGCCCGCCCGGTCGCGGCGATCGGCATCGGGATAGGCGGTGTGGTGCGCGGTTTCTCGCGCGTGCAGCGCGCGGTGTTCCTGCACTGGGGCGAGATCGACCTGGGCGCCGCCGTCACCGCGGCAACCGGCAGGCCGACCGTGGTGTCCAACGACGTGGACGCCCTGCTGGAGGCCGAGCACTGGTTCGGCGACGGGCGCGACGTGCAGAGCTTCGCCGTGCTCACCATCGGCGCCGGTGTCGGCGGCGGGCTCGTGGTCCACGACCACCTGGTCAGCGGCCCGGACTCCGGGCTGGGCCTGCTCGGCCACTTCCCGGTCGACCCGCTCGGGCCCGCCTGTCCCGAGGGGCACCGCGGGTGCGTGAAAGCCCTGCTCACCACCGACGCCATCCAATCCCAGGCAGCCCTGACCCTGGGCAAGCCGGTCACCTACGACGAGGTCCTCGACCTCGCCGAAGCGGGCAACGCCGTCGCCGACCAGATCGTCGGCCGGGCCGCGCACGCGTTCGGCACGCTGATCGCGGCCGTCGCGAACATCGCCCAACCCGAGCGGATCATCCTCACCGGCGAGGGCATCCGCCTCGCCCAGGTCGCCGAGGCGCGCGTGCGGGCGGCCATCGCCCAGTCCCGGCACGCCGAGGCGTCCCCGATCGACCTGCGCTTCATCAGCGACGACCCGACGCTCTGGGCCCGCGGCGCGGCCGCGGTGGCCATCCAGCGCACCGTGCTCGTCGCGCTCCCCCGCGAACCACCTGATCCCCCAGGCGCAACCCCTCTCCGCGGCGGTAGCAGCCGTGGCGATGGCGCACGCCCACGACCCGCTCAACGAGGAGCATCCATGCCCACATCCCGTCCCCGCCGCGGTGTCGCGCTCGCGCTCGCCGCCGCGCTGTTCGCCGCGCAGCAGGCCGCCGCCGCGCCCGAGCCACCCGACGCACCCGGCGCACCCGGGGCGTCCGCGACCTGGACCACCGGTGACAAGGAGGGCATCGGCACCTCGACGACCGCGGGTTCGCCGGTGTGGTTCACCCTCACCGGCGGCACGCTCAGCGAGATCTACTACCCCAGCGCCGACACCCCCAACTCCCGCTCCCTGGAGTTCGTCGTCACCGACGGCGAGACCTTCGCCCAACGGGAAACCGAGCGCACCACCCGCACCACGGCCCTGATCGACCAGAAGTCGCTGACCTACCGGCAGACCAGCACCGACGACGCGGGGCGGTGGCGGCTCACCAAGACCTACCTCACCGACCCGGCCAGCGCGACGGTGCTCGTCGACGTCGACTTCCGCTCCCTCGACGGCAGCGACCTCGCGCTCTACGCCCTGTTCGACCCGCAACTCGCGGGCGACTCCGGCCACGACACGGGCCGGGCGGCCGCGGACGCGCTGACCGCCGTCGACACGCACCTGGCCGACCGCCCCGTGGCCGCCGCCCTGGTGTCGAGCGCGGGCTTCACCGCCACCTCCACCGGCTACGTCGGCGCCAGCGACGGGTTGGCCGACCTCAGCGCGAACTTCGCCCTCACCGAGCGGTACGAGCGAGCGGGTCCGGGCAACATCGGCCAGGTCGCGCGGATCCCGCACCGCACCACGCTGGCGATCGGCTTCGCGGGCAGCGAGAAGGCCGCGCTCATCACCGCCCGGGCGAGCCTGCACCGCCCGTTCGACATCACCAAGCGCTGGTACCAGCAGGGCTGGCACCACTACACCGGCTCGCTCAAGGCCGCGCCGAAGCAGCTCCGCGGCGACCTGGTCGACCAGTACTGGGCCTCGGTGATGGCGGTCAAGGCGCACGAGGACAAGACCCACCCGGGCGCGTTCTCGGCGTCGCTGACCATCCCGTGGGGCCAGGCCGTCCCCGCCGACGGCGCGTCCGGGGGCGGCACCGGCTACCACTTCGTGTGGGCCCGCGACCTGTACCACCAGGTGTCCGCCCTGCTCGCCGCCGGTGACACCGCCGCCGCCCGCCGGGCCGTCGACTGGCTGTTCACCCGCCAGCAGCGCCCCGACGGCAGCTTCCCGCAGAACTCCACAGTGGACGGCACCCCGGACCAGACCAACGTCCAGCTCGACGAGACCGCGTTCCCGATCCTGCTGGCCTGGCAGACCAAGCGGTTCGACGCCGCGTTCTACCGCGCCCACATCGCCAAGGCCGCCGACTTCCTGGTCCAGGCCGGTCCCACGACCCCGCAGGAGCGGTGGGAGGAGACCGGCGGCTACTCGCCGTCGACCCTGGCCGCCCAGATCGCCGCGCTCATCGCCGCGGCCGACATCGCCGGACGAGCGGGCGACCACGACGGCGCCGCGCTGTACCGGGCCACCGCCGACTCCTGGCAGCGCCAGGCCGAGCGGTGGATGGTCACCACCACCGGCCCGCTCGGGGACGGCGAGTACTACATCCGCGTCTCCGGCAGCGGCGACCCCGACGACGGCGCCACCCGGAACTGGGCCAACGGGGCCGGGGTGCACCCGGAGAACGCGCTGGTCGACGCCGGTTTCCTGGAACTGGTCCGGCTCGGCGTCAAGGCGTCCGACGACCCCGCCGTCGCGGGCTCGCTGCCCGAGGTCGACGCCTCGATCAAGGTGACCACACCCAGCGGCGAACTGTGGAAGCGCTACACCCACGACGGCTACGGCGAAACCGCCGACGGCGCTCCGTGGACCGGCGTCGGCATCGGGCGACCCTGGCCGCTGCTGTCCGGCGAGCGCGGCGAGTACGAACTCGCCCGCGGCCGCGACGCACTCCCGCACCTGCGCACGATGGCCGCGACCGCGAACACCGGCCGGATGATCCCCGAACAGGTCTGGGACCAGCCCGACCCCACCCGGCACGGCCACGTGTTCGGCAAGGGCACCGGCTCGGCCGCGCCACTGGCGTGGGCGATGGCGCAGTACGTGCGGCTGGCGCAGGGCATCGGCGCAGGGCGGCCGGTCGAGACGCCCGCCGTCGTGGCGCACCGCTACCGCACCGGCCCCGTCGCCACGGCGTCGCTGACCCTGGACGGTCCCGCCGACCTGTCCACCGCGGGCGGCCGGACCGTCCGCGTCCACGGCACCACCGACGCCCCCAGCGTGGTCGTGGCCGTGGGCCGGGTGAAGAAGCGCGTGGCGGTCGACGGCGGCGCGTTCAGCACCGAGGTCGCCCTGACCGGCATCGACAACACGATCGGCGTCGCGGTCGACCACCACGGCGCCACCGCCTACGAGCGGCGCACCGTGCTGTCCTACGGCCGGCGCGTCGGCGGGATCACCGACCCGACCGGCGACGACCACGGACCCGGCGGCTACGTCTACCCGACCAACAGCGCCTTCAGCCCCGGCAGCTTCGACCTCACCCGCTTCGACGTCTACCGCGACGGCGACCAGGTCCGGTTCGTCACCCGCGTGGCGGGCGCGATCGTCAACCCCTGGGGCGGCAACGGCATGAGCGTCCAACGGGTCAACGTCCTGCTGCGCGACCCCGGGGAGACCACGGACCCCGCCCCCGGCCTCCCCGGCACGAACACCGCGACCGCGGGCACCTGGCAGCGCGCGGTCGTCGCCGACGGCCGCTACGCCGACCACCCCTGTCCCTCGGCGTCTACGACCCGGCCCTGACCAAGGTCTCCCCGCCGACCTGCGGGTCGTCCCCGCCACCCACGACATCGTGGTGACCGTGCCCGCCTCCGCGCTCACGCTCGACATCGAGACGGCCGACTACCAGGTGTCGATGTACTCCAACGCCGAACCCGGCGAGGGCATCGGCCTGGTCCGCCCGGTGTACAGCAAGGCCCACTGGGACAACGGCTTCCCGTGGACCAAGGAATACCGCTTCGGCGGCGGCGCGGGCGAGCAGAGCTTCGACCTCCCCAGCCGCGACACCGACACCCGCGACCCGAACACCATCGACACCCTCACCGGAGCCACCGACCAATCCGCCGTCCTCGACTGGACCACGACCACCCCGGTCGTGCTGCCCTTCGTGCCCCTGCGGCCGTGAAAGCTTACGTACGGGGGATGCGTAATTCAGCGGAAGGCAGCGCCCCAGGCGTTTTGGCAGCATGGCCGCGACCTGCGGCGGGCGCGATCCCGCCCGGAAGGAGGCGGTTCGATGCCCTCGGAGACCCCGCCCGCGGTGGAGCGCCGCGGCACGCGCCGCGCGACCCCGGCCAGGCTGCTCGCCGCCGCCCTGCTGCCGGTCGCGCTGATCACCGGGCTCGGCGCCGGGCGCGAGGTGCCGCGGCCGCGGCCGAGGAGGCGACGACCACCCTGCGGACAGCGGTCGTGCTGATCAACTTCACGGACGACCCAATCGACCCGTCGCCTGCCTACCGCGACGCCGTCGCAGCCCGGTTCTTCGGTCCGACCGGGTCCATGCGGTCCTACTACGCCGAGGCGAGCGACGGGCGGGTCGCCTTCGCGCCGCTCGCCGGGCGGCCCCGGTGCTCGGCCCGTGGACCGTCGGCATGGCCGCGGGGTGCGACACCCAGCGGATGGCGGCCGAGACCCGGGAGCGGCTCACCGCGCACGGGATCGGCGCCGCGGACTACGACCGGCTGTCCATAGTGTTCCCCAACGGGAAAGCGGGCTGCGCGTTCGGTGGGCTCGGGCAGCAGCCGGGTCCGCTCTCCTGGCTGCCCTCCGACTTCCCGGTCGGCGCCCTGGTCCACGAGATGGGCCACAACCTCGGCTACCACCACCTGTTCGGGTTGCGGTGCGACGAGGGGAAGCTGACCCGCTGCGCCGACGTCGGCTGGCGCGGGTCGTCCCCCATGGGCAAGGGCAGGGACCGGATGGGGCCCGCCGCGACCGAGCTGATCGAGTCCGGGTGGCACACGCCCGAGCAGCTCCTGCGGAACCCGGCGCCCGGCCGCTACCCGCTGGTCCCGCTGCACTCCCCGCGTCCACCGCGGGCAGGCGCATGCTGGACCTGCCGATCGACGGCGCGGGCGGACGGGTCGTGGTGTCCTTCCGCGAGGCGGGGACCACCATCGACACCGGCGTCGAGAGCGGCGTCATGCTCCACAAGACCACCTCCGACGACTACGGCCTCGCGTGGCTGGTCGACGCCACCCCGGTGTCCACCCCCGACGGTGACAACGTCCTGCCCGTCGGCGCCACGATCACGACCGGGACGGGCGTCGCGATCACCGTCGAGTCCGTCTCGGACGGCTCGGCGGTGATCCGGGTCCACGACCCGCGCTCCACGACGGCGCCCCCGTCGACGACCAAGCCGCCCTGCCCGTGGTGGTGGCCCTTCTGCTGACGCACGGACGGGTGACCGTGGCCAGCGCGCCTGGCCCGTCCGGTCGCCCGCGCCGATACTCGCGCCGACGGGACGAAGGAGTTGGCGGATGTCGAGGTGCGGGGTGGTGGCCGCGGTGGCCGTCCTGGCGGCCGGGATCGCGGGCTGCGGGGTGGACGAGGCGCCTGCCGGGAGCGTGGTGGTCCCGCTGACCTACCTCGCGCCCGGCGCGGCGGGCGGGGCGCTGGGCGAGCCCCGGCTCGCCGCACGGGTCACCGTGGCGGGCGCCGTGCTGCACGTCCTGGTCGACACCGGGTCGACGGGGTTGAAGGTGCTGGCGTCGAAGGTGACCGGCGCGGTGCGCAAGACCGGGGTCCGGGGCACGACGTCCTACCTGAGCGGCCTGCGGATCGACGGCGATGAGGCGCGCGCGAGCGTGCGCCTGGGGGCGGCGTCGGCCGACGACGTCACCGTGCTCCTCGTCGACCGGCTCTCCTGCACGCCGGACCAACCGCGGTGCGAGGCCGCGGGCGGTGCGACGCCCGAGGAGTTCGGCGCCGTGTTCGACGGCATCATGGGCATCGGGATGGCCCTGCGCAGCGACGGCGAGACGGGCTGCTGCGCGAACCCCATGTCCGCGCTGACCGACAACGGCAGCTTCGTCGTGCACTTCGACCCCGTGGTGCCCGAGCTGTGGCTCAACCCGCCCGAGGACACCATCGCCCGGTTCCGGACGGCGAGCCTGCGGGTCACCGGCGCGAACGGCGTCCAGACCTACGACCCCGCCCCGATGCGGGCCTGCGTGACCGTCTCCGACGTGATCCGGGACTTCTGCGCGCCCGTCGTCTTCGACACCGGTACCCCCGACCTCGTCCTGCTCGCGCCGAAGGGCGCGCTGGCGCCACCGAGGAAGCTGCTCGACCGCGACCTGCTGCCCACCGGGGGCAAGCGGGTCACCTTCGCGGTCGCCGACATCTGGACCTGGTCGTTCACCGGCGCCCCGCTGGGCGAGGGCGACCTCGACGACGCGATGGCCGTGCTCGGCAACCTGACCTCGCCGCCGGTGGTCGAGATCATGCCGGAAGCCGACCCGCTGGTGCTGGTCGGCTTGCCGGGCTTCACCTCGGCCGACGTGCTCTACGACCTGGGCGGCGCCCGGATCGGCCTCGCCGAGCGCTGACCGCCGCGGTCAGGCGACCGAGGCCAGCACCGCCGCGATGACCTGGTCGTTCTTCACGATGTTCAAGTGGGTCACCCCGGTCACCTCCACGGTGGCGAGGCCCGGGAGGATCGAACTGGTGGGCGGGGAGATGATCTGGTCGTCCCGAGTCCAGTACACGGTTCCCTGGACGCCCGCCGGGAGCGCCGAGCCCGAGTTGAGCTTGGTGAGGAGCGCGGAGCCGGGGACCATCTCGCGGCAGGTGACGTAGTAGGTGCACCACCGCGCGGTGTTCGTGCCGTTGTTGTTCCCGGAGATCGAGATCCAGTCGTCCACGCGGCCCGCGCAGCCGGTGAACTTGACGCAGTAGCGGCTGTTGAGGCTGCCCATCGAGTGCGACACGATGTCCACCTTGGACGCCCCGGTGTTCGCCAGCACCTGCTCGACCCGCTGGCCGAGCAGTTCCGCCGTGCGCACGTTGGACTGCGTGGTGGAGTTGTAGCCGAACAGGACGAGCTGGCTGTCGGTGTAGCCTGCAGCGCGGAACCTCGCCACCATCACGTCCCAATCGCCGGTGCCGCGGAGTACCCGTGGACGAAGATCACCGGGTCCTTGCCGTTGGGGAAGGTGGCGGCGGTCGCGGTGGGCTGGACGATGACGCCGACGGCGGTGGCGGCGGTCAGGACGCAGGCGGCGATGGCGGTGCGCAGGCGCTTCACGGGGTCTCCTCGGGGTTTGATCAGGGCAAAGCCGCGAGGGGCCTGATCACGGCGCGATGATCAGACCCCTCGCGGGTCAGGGCGGGGTTCAGCAGAGCCAGGGGACCCAGACGCACCAGTACGGCGGCTTGGGCTCGGGGGTCGGGGTCGGGGTGGGCGTCGGGGTCGGCGTCGGCTCGGGGGCGGGCGGCTGGCTCGCGGTCCCGGTGTAGAGCAGGCGGTTGGGGGTGTCCGAGCGGACGCTGCCGATCTTGTCGCGGGTCGCGTTCGCGAGGACGGCCTGCTTCACCTGCGCCGGGGTCGCGCCGGGGTTGGCGGCCAGGAAGAGCGCGGCGCCGCCCGCGACGTGCGGGGTGGCCATGGACGTGCCGGAGATCGTCTTCGTGGCGGTGGCGGAGCCGATCCACGCCGAGGTGATGTTGTAGCCGGGCGCGTAGAGGTCGGTGCACTTGCCGTAGTTGGAGAACGACGCCTTCGCGTCGGCCTTGGTCGACGCGTTCACGGTGATCGCGGGTCCGTTCGCGCCGCCGGTCCGGGCCGGGGTCGTGCCGCAGGCGTCCTGCGGCTGGCCGAGCGCGTTGCCGTTGCCGGAGGCGATGGCGTAGGTGACGCCCGAGGCGATGGACCGCTTGACCGCGTCGTCCACGGCGGACGACGGGCTGCCGCCGAGGCTCATGTTGGCGACCGCGGCTTCTGCGCGTTGGCCGTCACCCAGTCGATCCCGGCGATGACCGCGGAGTACGAGCCCGACCCGTCGCAGTCGAGCACCTTGACCGCGGTGAGCCGGACCTGCTTGGCGACGCCGTGCGCCTTGCCGCCGATGGTGCCCGCGACGTGCGTGCCGTGGCCGTGGCAGTCCGAGTTGGTGCTGTCCACGGTGTTCGTGCCCCGTGGCGCGGCCCTCGAAGTCGCCGTGCGCGGTGTTGATGCCGGTGTCGAGGACGTACGCGTGGACGGTCGCCGCCGTCGTCGAGTACTGGTAGCTGCCGCCGAGCGGCAGGTCGCGCTGGTCGATCCGGTCGATGCCCCAGGACGGCGGGCTCGGCTGCGTCTCGGTGACGCGCACGACCTGGTCCTGCTCGACGTAGGCCACCGCCGGGTCGGCCGCGAGCCGCTCGGCCTGCGCCTCGGTCATGCGCGCGGCGTAGCCCTGGAACACCCGGCTGTACGTGCGCTCGACGCCCGCGCCGTACCGGCGGGCGTGCGCGCCGCTCACCGAGGCCGCCGCCTGCCCGTCCTTCAGCTTCACGATGTACGCGCCCGCGATCGCCTGCGGCGACCCGGTGCCGCGGACCTCGCCCTCGGCGGCCGTCGCGGGCAGGTGACCGGCGAGCGCTCCGAGCCCGGCGGTCACCACCGCCGCGCAGACGGCGGCCACGGCCCGCCGTCGTGTCGTTCGCCTCGGACCCGAGGCCGTCGTGTCCTGCATGGGGCTGTCCTCCAACGTGCGGCGCTGTCGCGTTTCGGTTGGCGCAACGCTCCAGGAAAGGTCCGCCGTCGGCTTCGGGGGTATTACGTAATCGGGATACGTATCGCCGATTCTGCGTCTCGCCGGACAAAAGTCGGACGAACACTTGCGCCTGCGCCGCGCTGACCCGCGAGACGCCGCGATCGCCGCAGGTCACGATGGGTCGTGCCTCGTCGCGCGGTCCGCGGGCGCTCGGTAGATTGAGGACCCCCGACGAGGTGAGGTGACCGGTGGCCCGCGAAGAGCGCGTGGTGGTCGCGGGCGAGCTGACGAGCTTCGTGGGGAGGCAGGACGAGGTCGCCGAGGTGCGGCGCCTGCTCGGCGAGGCCCGGCTGGTCACCCTGACCGGACCGGGCGGGGTCGGGAAGACCCGGCTGGCGCTGCAGGTGGCGCAGCGCTCGGTGCGGGCGTTCGCGGACGGCGCCGTGTTCGTCGAGCTGGCCGAGTTGCGCGACGGCGACCTGCTGCCGAACCACGTCGCGGAGCGGATCGGCCTGCACGACCAGTCCGGGCGCGGCGCGCTGGACGCGGTGCTCGAGTTCCTCCGCGACCGCAGGGCGCTGCTCGTCCTGGACAACTGCGAACACCTGGTCGACGCCTGCGCCTCGCTGGTGGACGCGGTGACCGCGGCGTGCCCGGGGGTGTCCGTGCTGGCCACGAGCAGGCAGTCGCTCGGCGTCACCGTCGAGCGGCTGTTCCCGGTCCCGCCGCTGGAGGTCAGCACCGAGGCGGTCACCCTGTTCGTCGACCGGGCGGTCGCGGTGGTGCCCGGGTTCGAGCGGACGGCGGGCAACGAGCCCGACCTGGCGCGGATCGCCGAGCGGCTCGACGGGCTGCCGCTGGCCATCGAGCTGGCGGCGACGTGGATCCGGTCGCTGTCGCCCGCGCAGATCGCCGACCGGCTGACCGGCAGGCTGGAGCTGCTCACGAGCGGCAAGCGGGACGCGCCGCACCGGCACCAGACGCTGCGGGCGGCGATCGAGTGGAGCCACGAGCTGTGCACCCCGGACGAGCAGGCCGTCTGGTCGCGGGCGTCGGTGTTCGCAGGCAGCTTCGACCTCGACGCCGCGAACCACGTGTGCGCCGACCCGGAAATCGGCGGCGACGTCCTCAAGGCCGTCGACGCGCTGGTGGACAAGTCGGTCCTGCTGCGGGAGGAGACCGCCGGGCACGCCCGCTACCGGATGCTGGAGACGCTGCGCGAGTACGGGCAGGAGCGGCTCGACGGCAGCGGCGACCTCGAGCGCGTCACCCGGCTGCACCGCGACTGGTTCGACCGGCTGACCGCGCGCGCCGACGCCGAGTGGTCGGGGCCGCGCCAGGTCGAGTGGGTCGCGCGGCTGCGCGCCGACCACGCGAACATCCGCACGGCGCTGGGCTGGTCGCTGGCCCGGCCCGGCGAGGCGGAGGTCGCGCTGCGGATGATGTGCGGGTTGGACGAGTACTGGGGCCAGAACCGCGGGTTCAGCGCGGAAGCCCAGCTGTGGCTCGACCGGGCGCTCGCCGCAACCCCGGCGACCCACCCCGACCGGGCGCTCGCCCTCACGATCTCCGCGCTGTACTCGCTGTGGCAGACCAAGCTCGACGACACCGACCGGCGATTGGCCGCCGCGGAGGAACTCGCCGCCGGTCGGGGGACGACGTCCTGGACGCCCGCATCACCTACGTCCGCAGCCTGGGGTGGATGATGCGGGGCGAACTGGGCACGGCCGCGCTCGCCGCGTCGGCCGTGTCGACCTTCCGCGCCCACGGGCTGGTGCGCCGCGAACTGCACCCGCTGTTCATCCTGGGCGTCGCGTCGGCGTACGAGGGCGACGTCGACGCGGGCAGGCGCGCGCTGCGCCGGATGCTCGACCTCGCCGTGACGGCGGGCGACGTCTACTTCGAGGTCATGGCGTACTTCGGGACGGTGCTGGTCGAGGTCGACTTCGGCGACGTCGACGCCGCCGCGGAGGCCGGGCTGCAGTCGTTGCGGCGCAACCAGCGCATCGACGCCCGCCTGGTCACCGCGTTCCTCATCGACTCATTGGCCTGGGTGGCCGACGCCCAGGGCGACCACCTGCGCGCCGCGACCCTGTTCGGCGCCGCCGCCGCGATCTGGGACTCGGCAGGCGCCAAGCCCGACATCGCCGTGTCCATCCCGCACCGCAGGCACCGCAAATCCACCCGCACCGCCCTCGGCGACACCCAGTTCGACGCCGCCCACGCCGCGGGCCGCGCCCTCCCCACCGACGCGGCCATCCGCTACGCCCTCGGCGAGACGACCACCGACGCCGTCGCCCTGGACGCGACCCGCTACCCCCGCTCAGCAAACGCGAGTCGGAGATCGCGGACCTGGTCGCCAACGGGCTGACCAACCGCCAGATCGCCCACCAACTGGTCATCGCCCCACGCACCGCGGACACGCACGTCCAGCACATCCTGTCCAAACTCGAATTCACCAGCCGAGCCCAAATCGCCTCGTGGGTGGTGAACCGGCGCCGGTCCTCGACGTGAGCGCCCGCGGCTCGGGGCCGGTCACGCCAGGTGGTGGGCGGGGACGGTTCCGCGGTCCGGGCTGGTCGCCCGCGGTGTGGTGCGGGGCCAGGTCCAGGCGCACCGCAGGATGAGGGCGAGGACGACCAGTTCCAGTGCGACGCCGAGGCCGTAGAAGAACGTCCAGGACTCGCCCACCGCGTTGAAGGCCGCGAAGGGGACCTGTACCGCGGCCACGGCGAGGTTCGTGATGCGGTTCGCCCGGGCGGGCAGCGTCATCGACAGGACGACCATGGAGATCGGGATCGCCATGAGCGCGAGGAAGGTGGTCAGCAACTCCTGGCTGACCTGGAACTCCCAGATGACACCCGCCTGGATGCCGTCGACGACGCCGGGTTTGTAGAAGGCGAGGATGTCCACGTAGGCGTACAGGAACATGAAGCTCGTCCACGCCGCGGCGAGCTTGGCCCGCACGGAGATCGGCTGGTCTTCGAGTGGGGTGGGTTGACGAGTGCTCATCGTTGGGCTCCGTTGCGGTGAGGAATGGTGGGCCCACGATCTCCGAGCCCGACCGCGGGCACATCAGCGTCGAGGCCGGAGCTTCCTCAGTCCTCCGGAGAAGCGGCGTCTAGTTCTTTCGGCCGGCCCCGACGGCGCTGCCTGCTCGGCTGGGTCCGGTTTCCTGTCTCGGTCGGGGGTGAAACGCGACGCGGGTGGGGTGCGATCGTCGTGGCAGGCGAGAGGGGTGCGGGTTGGGTCGGCGGGTGTTCATCTCGTACGCGCACGAGTCGGCGGGGCATGTGGCTGTGGTGCGGGATCTGTGGGTGTTCCTGCGGCGGCACGGGGTGGACGCGCGGCTGGATTGGGAGGCGGAGGGGCAGCGGCGGGATTGGGCGCTGTGGACCGCGGACGAGGTGCGGGCGGCGGAGGTGGTGTTGTGCGTGGCCTCCGCGGAGTACAAGCGGCGGGCCGAGGGTCGGTCGGGGCCGGGTGTGGGGCGGGGGTGCAGTGGGAGGCCCGGTTGATCCGGGACCAGTTCCACGCGGCGCAGGACGACCTGCAGAAGTTCGTGCCGGTGGTGGTGCCCGGCCAGACCCGCGACGGGATCCCCGACTTCCTTACGCCGTCGACCTCGACGGTGTACGAGGTCACGGGGTTCACGGTGGCGGGGGCGGAGCAGTTGTTGCGGTTCCTGCTGGGTCGTCCGGCGGTGCTGGCGCCGGAGCTGGGGCCCGAGCCCGAGTTGCCGACCTGGGACCCGGCGGCGGGAAAGCCGGATCTCCTCGCCGGTGTTGACGTGTTGCCCGCGGACAACCGCTCGTTCGTGGGGCGTGGCGAGGAACTGGCGCGGTTGGACGCGGCGGCCGGTACGGGACGGGCTGTGGTGGTCGCGGTGCACGGGCTGGGCGGGGTCGGCAAGAGCACCCTGGCCGCGCACTGGGCGCACGCCAACCGGGAGCGGTACACGCTGGTCTGGTGGATGACCGCCGACTCACCCGCCGCGATCGACACCGGCCTGGCCGCCTTGGCGCGCGCCGTGCGACCGGACACCGTCGAGCGCGGGTTGGAGGAGCAGGCCGAGGTCGCTCGACGGTGGCTGGCCTCCAGCGACGGCTGGCTGCTCGTGCTGGACAACCTCAGCACGCCCCGGGACGCCGAGGCCCTGTTGGGGCAGGTGCGGACGGGGACGGTGGTGATCACCAGCCGCCAGGCCACGGGGTGGGGCAGGTTCGCCTCCAGCGTGCCCCTGGACGTGCTCCCCCGGAGGAGTCGCGGGAGCTGTTGTCGCGTCTGGTCCACGCGGACTGGCCCGGGGCCGACTTGCCCGGGGCCGCGGAGCTGTGCGCGGAACTCGGGCACCTGCCCTTGGCGATCGAGCAGGCGGGCGCCTACATCGCCCAGAACCGCATCACCCCGTCGCCTACCGCGATCTGCTGGACCGCTACCCGACGAGGCTGTACACCGCGACCGCCGAAGGCGGAGACGCCCAGCGCACCCTGGCCCGCGTCTGGCGAGTCACCCTCGACCAGCTCGCCACCACCCCGCGATCGGGTGAGCTGCTGCGCCGACTCGCCTGGTACGCCCCGGACGCCGTCCCCCGGGCCCTCATCGACCCCGACAACCACCCCGACACGATCGAGGCGCTGGGCAGGCTGGCCGCCTACAGCATGATCACCCTCACCCCCGACACCATCACCGTCCACCGCCTGGTCCAGGCCGTCACCCGAACCCCCGACCCCGACGACCCCCACCGCCAACCCCACGACATCACCACCGCCCGCGACGCTGCGACCCGGACCCTCACCGCGGCCCTGGACAACCTCGACCGCCACCTGCCCGACTCGTGGCCCCGGCACCGCCAGGTCCTACCCCACGCGCTCGCGCTGTTCGACCACAGCACCCCCGACACCGACACCGAGACGACCTGCCTGCTCCTCTCCCGAATCGGCAGCTTCCTCCACGACCACGGTGCGGTCGCCACCGCCACCCCCTGCTCACCCGCAACCTGCAGAGCAACCACCGCATCTATGGACCCGACCACTCCGCCACTCTCAACTCCCGCAACAACCTCGCCTGCGCGCTCGAGGCCGCGGGCGACCTGGGGCAGGCGATCCCGCTGTACGAAACCACGCTCGCCAACCGCGAACGAGCACTGGGTCCCGATCACCCCGACACACTCAGCTCCCGCAACAACCTCGCCTGCGCCTACGAGACCGTCGGCGACCTGACACGGGCCATCCAGCTGTACGAAGCCACGCTCGCCGACCGGGAACGAGTACTGGGCCCCGACCACCCTGCCACGCTCAACTCCCGCAACAACCTCGCCAGCGGCTACCTGGCCGCGGGCCACCTGGGACAGGCGATCCCGCTGTTCGAAGCGACCCTCACCGACCGGGAACGAGTACTGGGCCCCGACCACCCCGACACGCTCAACTCCCGCAACAGCCTCGCCTATGCCTACCGGACCGCAGGGGATTTGAAACGAGCGATCCCGTTGTATGAGGCCACCCGCGCCGACCAAGAACGAGTACTGGGCCCTGACCACCCCGACACACTCATCTCCCGCAACAACCTCGCCAGTGCCTACCAGGCCGCAGGCGAACCGGAACGGGCCATCCCACTGCACGAAGCCACCCTCACCGACCGGCAACGAGTACTGGGCCCCGACCATCCACACACCGTCAGCTCCCGCATCAACGTCGCCGACGCCTACGGATCCGCAGGGGATCTGGAACGGGCCATCCCGCTGTACGAAGCCATCCTCGCCGATCTGGAACGGGTGCGCGGCGCCGACCATCCCAGCACCCTCACCTGCCGAAGCCACCTCGCCAACGCCTACCTGTCCGCAGGCGAACCGGAACGGGCCATCCCACTGCACGAAACCACCCTCACCGACCGGGAACGGGTGCTCGGTCCCGAACACCCCGACACCCTCACCTCCTGCAACAACCTCGCCTTCGCCTACTTGTCCGCGGGCGACCCGGACCGGGCCGTAACCCTGTACGAAAACGCCCTCGCCACCGCTGAGCGGGTACTGGGTGCCGAACACCCCTGACGCAGACGATCAAGGACAACCTGGACGATGCCCGCGCTAGCTAGAACCCGATGCTGATCGCGCTCTGCGGAGGGCCGACCGGGCGCGCGCGGCCGGGGTGGCGGAGACTGGCGTCCATGAGCTACTCGAAGGATCCGAGGGTGGACGACTACATCGCCAAGCTGCCCGCGTGGCAGCAGGAGATCTGCCAGCGGGTGCGCGACCTCGCGCACGCCGCCGACCCCGAGGTCGTCGAGACGATCAAGCGGACGGTCCAGCCGTACTTCGTGCTGCAGGGCAACGTCTGCGCCCTGCTAGCGGCCAAGGACCACGTGACCGTGTTCCTCTACGACGGCGGCATCGTGCCCGACCCGGACGGCATCGTCACCGGCGGGCACGAGAACAAGACCGGCCGGATGATCGCGTACCACGAGGGCGAACCGATCAACGCCCCCGCCCTGACCCGGTACTTCCAGCACATCATCGCGAACAACCGCGCGGGCGGCTGGCGCAAGATCAAGGCCGCACGGGAGCGGTGACCCGCGCAGGAAGGCCAACCGCGCCGACGAAACGGTCCACGGCGACGAGGCGGAAGCCGGCCACCGAGCCGGACTCACAGCCTCGCCCGACCCGGTAGGTCACATGGACACCGCACTCGAAACCACGGCTCTGCCCGCCTTCCCCGCTGACCTCGCCACCGAGGTCCGGCCAGTCGCGCAAGCCCTGCCACCCGCGTCCCTCCACCCCGCAGGGACCTTCAACGTCTGGGTCCAGGGCGAGCACCTGACGATTCCCTACCGCCTCTACAACCCCGAACCGGCCGACGACGTCATCAGCCGACTATCCCCCACCCAAGCCAAGATCCTGCACTGCCTCTACACCCGCCACCACGACGGCCACGTCCGCCAACTCCACCTCAACCAGATCATCGACGCCACCGACCCGTGGATCATCCCCTTCGTCGTACAGATCATCGGCGAGTACGTCCTCGAGATCGTGATCACGATCAAGCGGGCACTCACCGACGTCCACCAACCAGGCACCGCCCACCACCAGGCCTACGGACGATTCGCCGCCGAGAACCCCGACTTCCTCCTCCTCACCAGCCAACGCGTCGCCAGCTACTGGGACTGCTACTACCGCAACCGATTCCCCCACCGCCAGTACCCCGGCCGCATCCTCCTCGACTCCCTGAAAGGCGCCTCTCAGGTCTCCTGACGTCCCAAGCAGAGGTGAACCAGCACCACGAGGTCGGAGCCCGGGCGGGAGCGTTGCGCTCCCGCCCGGGCTCGTCGATCACTGTGGGGTCAACCGCTGGTGGATCAGTAGGGGAAGACGAACCAGTAGAACGACTGGCTCGCGCTCGCTCCCGAGCTGTCGGTGACCGTGACCCGCGGGTTGTAGTTCGCCCACGTGGTCGGGGTGCCGCTGATCAGGCCGGTCGAGGAGTTGACCGTCAGGCCTGCGGGGAGGCCGGTCGCGGAGAAGCGGTATCCGCCGCTGCCGCCGCTGGCGGCGAGTTGCAGGCTCACCGGGCGGCCCTTGACGCTGGTCTGGGTGCCGGGGTTGGCCAGCGCCAGGGTGGTCGGGCCGCCGGAGGTGACGGTCAGGCTGTACTTCACCGTGCGGGACTCGGTGCCCTTGGTGCCGGTGACGGTGATCTCGTAGGTGCCTGCCGGGGTGGCCGAGGTGGTGCTGATGCGCAGCGTGGAGCTGCTGCCCACCCCGATCTCGCTCGGGCTGAACGTCGCGGTCGCGCCGGAGGGCAGGCCGCTGGCCGAGAGCTTGATGTCCCCGGTCGGCGGGTTGGTCGAGCCGATCTCCTGGTTCGCCCAGTCGCCCAGCACGCCGTGCATCTTGGCGTGCGCCTGGTAGTACGCGCAGTCCGTGCGCAGCCAGGAGAAGACGCCGTAGATCTTGCCGTTGTACAGGTACGGGCCGCCGGAGTCGCCCTGGCACAGCGACGGGCCGCCGCTGGGGTAGCCGTTGCAGAACATGTAGCGCGCGTCGAAGTGGCCCGCGATGTTGCGGCAGTTCTGGTCGTCGACGACCGGCAGGACCGCTTCGTACAGCTTGGTGTTGCGGTTCGCGTCGTTCGCGTCGGACTTGCCGTAGCCGACGGCGGTGCCGCGGGTGCCGATGGGGAGGCTGTCGGTGGACTTGGCGATCGGCGGGTAGGCCATGCCCGCCGGGGTGGGGATGTCGCTCGCCGTCGTGATGATCGCGACGTCGAAGCCTTCCCGCCAGCCGTCGGACGGGTTGTAGCTCGGGTGGGCCTTGTACTCGGCGATCTCGATGCGGACACCGGTGCTGGTGTTCGCCAGGTCGTCGCGCCCGTAGATCAGGTACTTGGGCTCGCCCTGGGAGAACTTGCAGTGCGCGGCGATGAGGACCTTCCTCGGCGCCACGACGGAGCCGGTGCAGGACTGCTCCTGCGGGCGGACGCCGCCGGTGCGGTGCTGCGAGATGATGAACGGGTACTTGGCCACCGTGGTCGGGGTGCCGCCGACGACGCCGACGCCGGACTGGCCGCCCTGGTAGGCGCTGTCGGCCCTGATCGTCGTGGTCACCGACGAACCCTGCGCGACCGAACCGCTCGTCGGGCTGGCGCTGAGGTTGAAGCTGCCCGGCGGGACCTCACCGTTGACCTTCAGCGAGACGCTCGTCGTGCGGGTGGCGTCGGTGCCGGTCCCGGTCACGGTGATGTTGTACGTGCCCGGGGTGACCGAGGCGCCCACGCTCAGCGACAGCTTGGCCGAACCGCCCGCGGTCACCGAGGTCGGGTCGAACGTCGCGGTCACGCCCGAGGGCTGCCCGCTCGCCGACAGCCGCACGGTCTGCGCGCTGCCCTGCGTGACGGCCGTCGAGACCGTGGTGCTGACCGCCTGGCCCGGGTCGGCGCTGACCGAGGACGGGCTGGCCGAGATGGAGAAGTCGTTGCCCGGCTGGGGGTTGCCCGCGGGCAGGTACAGCAACCGGTTCGGGGTGCCCGACCGGATGTTGGTCATCTTGCCGGTGGTCGCGTTGTCGACGACGTACCGCTTCAGGTCGGCGGGCGTCGAGGACGGGGCCTCGGACAGCCGCAGCGCCATGACGCCCGCGACGTGCGGGGCCGCCATCGACGTGCCGGACAGCTGCCCGTACGCGGTGTCCGACGTGTGGAATGCCGAGTCGATGTTGCTACCGGGCGCGAACAGGTCCATGCAGGCGCCGTCGTTGGAGTCGCCCGCGCGCGCGTCGCTGCTCGTGGCGTTGCCGGTGCGGACGCCGGTCTCGACGCGGGGGCCGGGGCCGTAGTCGCAGGAGTTGCCGCCGTTGTTGCCGGTGATCAGCGCCCACTGCACGCCCGCGGCGATGGAGCCCTTGATCGCGTCCACGCCGATCGACGGGTTGTCGGTGTAGACGCTCAGGTTCGCCACGGCGGGCTTGACCGCGTTGCTCGCGAGCCAGTCCGCGGCGACGACGACGTCGCTGTCCAAGCCCCGCCCGTTGCAGTCGAGGATGCGCACCGAGTGCAGCGTGACCTTCTTCGCCACGCCGCGGGTCTTGCCGCCGACGATGCCCGCCACGTGCGAGCCGTGCTTGTGGCAGTCGTTGCCGTTGGTGGACGGGACGACGAAGTCCACCGCGAACTTCGCGCGGCCCTCGAACTCCTGGTGCGAGTAGCGGATGCCGGTGTCCACGATGTACACGTTGACGCCCTGGCCTCCGTGGCCGGGGTAGGTGTACTTGCGGTCCAGCGGGAGGTTGCGCTGGTCGATGCGGTCCAGACCCCAGTTCGCCGGGTTGTCCTGGGTGTCACCCGCCCGCGCGGTGCCGGACTGCATGACGGACTCGACGGCGGGGTGCGCCGCGAGCCGCCGCGCCTGCCGCTCGCTGAGGCCGTCGGCGACGTAGCCGCGCATGACCTTGGTGAGCACGTGGCTCGCCTTGCCGCCGTACTGCTTGACGAGGAGTCGACCGTCGCCGAAACGCTCGCCGCGCCGACGGCGCCGTCCTTGAGCTTCACCACGTAATTGCCCGCGACCGGGTTCGCGGGGGCGCCTTGGATCACTCCCTCGGCCTGGGCGGGCACGGCGAAGAGCCCGCCGGCCGTGATTGCTGCCAGCGTGGCCGCCAGCAGTGTTCTCGATTTGCAGGGCATTGAACTACTCCTTAATGTACGGAGCTTGCCCACCGGAAATTAGTCCGGCTCGCCCATGAGCAGAAGAGATCTGTTTACGGTCGCGCCCTACTCGCCGTTCACAACGATAATCGCTGGTCAGCCCCGGATTCGCGGAACAGATTTCCCCAATTCCGTCACCACTCCCACCGCACGCCGACGGTTCCGGGACGCACCGCCGCGGCGACGAGCGACGTGGTGCCGCCCGCCCCCAGCCACAGGGGTTCGACGAACCGCTCCGGGCCGTGCAGCCCGGCCCGGTCGTACCGGCCGAGCCTGCCCGGCGGCGGACCGGCGAAGCGCATCAGGACGGTGTACAGCCCGACCGGCCGAGGGAACCGGCGGTAGAGGTGGTCGAGCGGCTGCCCGTCCGGCAGGCGCACCTCGTACTCGATCACGGTGTGCTCGCCGCGGTCGAGCGGTCGGTCGAACAGGAACTCCGCCACCATCGCCCGGCTGGCGGGGTCGCGGCGCACCCTGCCGAGGCGGGCGTAGGCGACGCCGACCAGCTCAGGGGCGGGATACGCCGGGTCGTCGATCTCGTGGCACACGGCGTGGCGGTCCACGCGGTCGGCGGTGGCCCGCAGCACCAACCGGGTCCGCTGCCTGCGCTCTCCGGTGTTCTCATCGATGCTGTAGGCGTCGCTGATGCTGAGGAACTCCAGCTCCCCTCCGACGCGGTCTCCAGCCCCGCCAGCAGGCCGCCGCAGGACGGCCACAGCGACCGGCGGGACAGCGTGCCCGCCTGCCTGCCGGGCGTGCGCCCGCGCGGACGGCGCCCGCCGAGCAGCGCGACCAGCGACGCGGAGGGCAGGCCGAGGACCTGCTCCAGCCCGGCGAGGGCGGCCAGCGACTCGTCCCGTTCCGGCCTGCTCCGGCCAGTGCGCCAGTAGGAGATCGCCGTGCGGCTGACGGTGACCCCGCAGTCCGCGAGCCTGCTGCGCAACCGCTCCAGGGTCAGCCCGGAGGCCTCGATCGCGGCGTCCAGCGCCACCTCGAACGGACCGGTGCGCAGCACCTGCCGCAGTTCCCGGTTCATGGCACCCCGGTTCGCTCGACCGCTCGAACAGGTGGACGGTATCCAGTGAATCGCTTTCCGAGAAGGGCAGAACTGGCCAGTGGCCAGACATGGCCACCTATTGTGGGCCGATGGACGAGTTCGACCCCGGGTTCCTCGAACCGATCGGCCTCGGCGCCGCCGAAGGCGCCCTCTACCTGCGGTTGCTGGGCTCACCCCGGGCCGAGGCGGGGACCTCGCCGCCGCGCTGGGCATGTCCGCGAGCGGTCTGACCCGGGCCATGGCGAACCTGATCGAGACCGGCTTGGCGACCCGGCTGCCCGGGCGTCCCGCCCGCTACGTGCCCGCACCACCGCAGGTCGCCCTGGACGCCCTCACCACGCGCCGCGCCGAGGAACTCGACCGGCTCCGCGCGCTGACCAGGAGCCTCGCCGCGCGGTACGAGGACGCGCCGCGGGGCGGGCCGGGCGATCTGGTCGAGCTGATCGAGGGCGGCCCGGCGGTGCGCCACCACATCGCCCAGATCCAGCTGGCCGCCCGCGAGGAGGTCCTGCTCATCGACTGCCCGCCGTACCTCGCGGGCGGCCCCGAGCACAACGTCGAGGAGATGCAGGCCCTGCGGCGCGGTGTCGCGTACCGCACGATCTACCACCTGCCCGTGCTCGACGACCGGGCGCGGCTGGCCCAGATCGCCGCGTACACGGAGGCGGGCGAGGACGCCCGCACGCTGCCCGACGTGCGGATGAAGATGATGATCACCGACCGCCGCATGGCGCTGATCCCGCTGAGCTTCGAGGCCTCGGAGACCGGCTCGCGGATCCTGGTGCACCGGTCCCCGCTGCTCGACGCCCTCATCGCCTGCTTCGACATGCTGTGGGACCGCGCGACGCCGATCGGCGCCGCGCTGCACGCCGGGCACCGCGACCGGGAGATGCTGGCGCTGCTCGCCTCGGGCATGAAGGACGCGGCCATCATGCGCTCCTCGGGATCACCCAGCGCACCATGACCCGCCGGATGGCCGCCCTGCTCGACGAGCTGGGCGCGACCACCCGGTTCCAAGCGGGCATCCAGGCCAACCGGCGCGGGCTGGTGTGATTCTCCGCGACCCGACTGTGCGCGCCCCGATCACACCGGACAATCCGTGGTCGATTGAGTAGACATACGCAATTTAAGGGAGCGCGCTCAAGATCTTTCCCGGGGGCGGGAGTTTCCCGAACGGACGCGGGCACCTATTGTCGGGCCTATTCGGGGACGGAGGGAGTGGAAATGGTCGCGCTCGCGGCACTCGGTCGCGCCACGTCGACCGAGGCGGTCCGGTCGGGGCAGCCGGGGTGCGGATCCGCGGCAGCTCGCCGCGGTTGGTCGGCCGCGACGCGCACCTGGCCGCCCTGCGCGAGGCGGTTGCCCACCTGCCCGCCGTCGTGCTGGTCGAGGGCGAGGCCGGGGTCGGCAAGACGAGGCTGGTGACCGAACTGCTCGACGGCGACCTCGGCCCGACGCTGCCGCTGGTCGGCGCCTGCCGCCAGATCGGTGAGCCGTTCTCCTACGGCGCGGTGCTGGAAGCCCTGCGCGGCGCGGAGCGCGGGCTGGCCGGGATGACCGAGCTGAACCCGATCACCGGCGCGCTGGCGCCGCTGCTGCCGGAGATCGCCGAGCACCTGCCCGCCCCGCCGCAGGCGATCGGCGACCCGCGGGCCGAACGGCACCGGCTCTTCCGCGCGGTCCGGGAACTGCTCCGCTCGATCGGCCCGGTGCTGCTGGTCGTGGAGGACCTGCACTGGGCCGACGACGGCACGCGCCACCTGCTGCGCTTCCTCGCCGCCGACCCGCCGGACGGCCTCGCCGTCGTGACCACCTACCGGCGCGAGGACCTGCCCGGCGAGAGCGCGCTGGGCGCGGAGTTCCGCCCGGCCCCGGCCTGCGCGTTCGCGGTGGTGGAGCTGCGCCCGCTGGACGTCGACGGCGTGCGCGCCCTGACGGAGGCGATCGTCGGTCGCGGCGGGGTGTCGGAGGGGTTCGCCGAGCGGCTGCACGAGCGGACGGCGGGGATCCCGTTCGTCGTCGAGGAGACGCTGCACGCGCTGCGCGATCCGGCGGGCGCGGTGCGCGCCGCCGACGACCGGGCCCGGCGGCTGCTGGAGTCCGTCGAGGTGCCGGGGTTGCTGCGGGACGGGATGGCCGACCGGCTGTCCGCCCTGCCCGCCGTGGCCGTCCGCCTCGTCCGGGCCGCCGCGGTGCTCGGCGTGCCGGCTCCCGCCGAGCTGCTGGGCGGGGTCGGCGGGGTGCCCGCCACCCGGCTCCGCGCCGCCCTCGCGCACGCGCTCGGCGGGCACGTCCTGTACGAAGTGGACGGTGGGTACGGGTTCCGGCACCCCTTGGCCCGCCAGGCGGTCTACGACACCATCGCCAGCGCCGAGCGGGTCCACCTGCACGACCGCGCCGTCACCGCGCTGGAGGAGGTCCGCCCGCGCCCGCTGGTGCAGTTGGCCGAGCACAGCGAGCGGGCGGGCCGGACGCGGGCCTGGCTGGCCTACGGCGAGGCGGCCGCCGACCGCGCCGTCGAGGCGGGCGACGCGGCCACCGCGACCACGCTCCTGCAGCGGCTGCTCGCCGCCCCCGTCCTGCCCGCCGACCAGGTCAACCGGATGGCGATCGCGCTCGGCCGGATCGCGCACACCGGCCTCGACCAGCGCGATCCGACCGAGACGCTGGCCCGGGTGCTCGCCGATCCCCGGCTGTCCACCGCCGCGCGCGGCCAGGTGCGGCACTACCGGGCGCTGCTGCTGATCCGCCAGGTCGGGCACATCCGGGAGGCGCGGGCGGAGTTCGAGCGCGCCATCACCGAGTTGGCCGAGCGGCCGGACCTGGTCGCCCAGGCCACAGCGGTGCTCTCCATGCCCTACTACGGGACGGTGCCGCCGGACGAACTCGCCCGGTGGCGCGCGTGGGCGGCGTCCTATCGGGACACCGCGGTCGGGGAGCTGCGGATCTCGCTGCTGGCCAACGAACTCGGCGGGCGGATGCACCTCGGCGAGGCGGTGCGGCTGGACGACCTGCCCGAGACCGCCGCGACGACGGGGAACGCAGGCACCTGGCCCGGCTGCGGTGCAACGTGGCCGACGCCTGCGTCTGGCTCGGCCACCTGGAACCGGCCGCCCGGTTCCTGCGCGACGGGCTCCGGCTCGCCGAGGAGAACGGCGCCCCGTTCCTGGTGAGCACCGGCCGCACGACCGAGGCCAGGCTGGACTGGCTGACGGGCCGCTGGGCTGGCTTGGCGGTCCGCACGCGCGCGCTGGTCGAGGAGTACCGCGACCTGACCTCGATGACCAGCGAGCTGGAGCTGGTGCTGGGGTGGTTGGCCGCGGCGGAGGGGAACTGGGCGGACGCGGGCGAGCACTTCGCCCGCACCGGCGCGGACACCCCGGAGGACGCGATCACCCCGGTCGCGGTGGCCGGGTGCGCGGGCACGGCTGCGTGCCTGATGGCGGGAAGGGCTCACACCGAGGCCGTCGCCGCGGTGGAGCGCGCGCTCGCCGTCGTGCGCGGCAAGGACGCCTGGACGTGGGCCGCGGACCTGGCGCCCGTCGCGGTCGACGCCTACCTCGCGACCGACCGGGCGGATGACGCCGCGCGGGTCGTCGAGGAGCTGGCGGCGGGCATCACCGGCCGCGACGCCCCGCTCGCGACGGCGGCGCTGGCGCGCTGCCGGGGCACGCTGGCGCGGGAGCGCGGCGAGGCCGCCGACTGGTTCCGCGAAGCCGCGGCGGGCTACGCGTCGCTGAACACGCCCTACTTCGCGGCGTTGGCCACCGAGCAGGCAGCGGCGTGCGTGGCGTCGTCGGCCCCGGCGGAGGCGGTGGCGCTGCTCTCCGGCGTGGTGGACGCCTTCGACGACCTGGGCGCGGTGCTGGACGCGGCGCGCAGCCGCCGGGCACTGCGGAACCTCGGCGGCGGCAAATCGCCGCGCAGGGGGCGACGGTGCTACGGCAAGAACCTCTCACCCCGGGAGCGGGAGGTCGCGCGGATGCTGGTCGCCGGGCTGACCAACAAGGAGGTCGCCGAGCGGCTGTTCCTCTCGCCGAGGACGATCGAACAGCACGTCGCGCGGCTGTTCCGCAAGCTGGGGATCAACTCGCGGACCCAACTGCGGCCCCACCACCTGGACTGACTCACCACCGCCACCGGACGCCCATGATCGGCTCGCAGTCGGTGAAGAAGCTGTGCGCCCCGGAGTACCGGCCGATGCGCAGCACGCCGCGGCTCTGCTCGGGGCTCCCGGCGTCGCGCTGGACGAAAGCGTGGCACTCGACCGGACCGGGATCGGCGGGGAAGTCGACCTGGAGCAGGTACTCCGCGGCGAGCGCAGCATGCGCCGCCCGTACCGGACGGCGCGCTGCCGCGAGCCCCACTCGACGACGTAGGACAGGACAGCGGTCTCGGCGGCCTTGAGCGTGCGGTCCAGCACCAATTCGGCCGCGGTCACGCCCGTCAGCCGCCGCACGGCGCCGACCGCGCACTCCGGCCCCGCGGTGAGCGTCGGAGCGGCGTGGTCGTCCGCCGCGTGCACCACGACGCACGACCGCACCCCGTCGGCCTCCGCGCGAACGAGTTGGCGCACGTGCGTGGCGTACGCGCGCCCGTCCGCGTCGAGCCGGTGGTGGTCGTGGACGCGGAGGACGTCGACGTCCCACGGCTGCGACCCGCCCACCTCGGCGAGCGCGCGGGCGAGACCCGCCGTCTCCGGCCACAGCGACTCGGGGGCGTGGACCCGCAGCCGCCCCAGCCACCGACCGCGCGGCTTGCGCGGCCCGATCAACGCGGTCAGCGTGCCCGCGGTGAGGTCGAGTTCCCGCTCCAGGACGCCGAGGGCCCGCAGCGACTCCGCGCGCTCGGGCTGGCAGATCCCCCGCCGCCAGTAGCTCAACGTGGACACCCCGACGACCACCCCGCGCGCGGCGAGCCTGCGGTGCAGCCGCTCGAGGCTGAGCCCGCTGCGCTCGATCTCACGGGCGAGCACGTCGGAGAACGTGTCCATGTCGGTCCTTCGCGGGCGTCCCTGCTCCTTCATCGCCTGCCACGATCTGCCGACCGTTGCGGGCGGAACAAGCAGGGGAGGCACCCGTTCGGGTACGCAATCAAAGCGGCGTCGCTCAGGAGTACAGGTCGTCGATCTCCGCGGCGTACTTCTCGGCGATCGGTTTGCGGCGCAGCTTCATGGTCGGGGTGAGTTCCGCCGAGCCCGGCTCCCAGTAGTCGGGGACGATGTGGAACCGCTTGACCTGTTCGACGCGGGACAGCTTCGCGTTGGCCTGGTCGACCGCGGTCTGGACGGCGGCGCGGACCGACGGGTGGCCTGCCGCTTCCCGGGCGGGGATGGCGGGGCGGGCCGCGAGCGCCGCGGCCACCTCGGGGTCGAGCACGACCAGTGCCGTGACGTAGGGGCGGTTGTCGCCGATGGCCACCACCGAGCCGACCACCGGGTGGGCCACTTTCACCGCGCTCTCGATGTTCGACGGGGACATGTTCTTGCCCGCCGAGTTGATGATCAGCTCCTTCTTGCGGTCGACGATCGACACGTAGCCGTCGGCGTCGACCGTGCCGATGTCGCCGGTGTGGAGCCAGCCGTCGGCGTCGACCGTCTCGGCCGTGCGTCCGGGGTCGCCGCGGTAGCCGCGCATGACGGCGGGGGTGCGGACGAGGAGTTCGCCGTCGGGGGCGACCCGCAGCTCGACGCCGGGCAGGACGGTGCCGACGGTGCCGACCCGCGGCGCGTCGGGCGGGTTGGCGGTGGCGAGGGTGATCTCGGACATCCCCACACCTCGCTCACCGGCAGGCCGAGCGCGAGGACGAACTCCAGGGCGTCGGGTGCGATGGGGGCCGCGCCGGTGAACGCGAGCTGGATCTGGTCGACGCCGATGCGCTCGCGCAGCTTCGCCAGGACCAGCTTGTCGGCGATCGCGTAACGGGGCCGCGGGCGCCGGTGCGCACCCGGCGGTAGCCCTGCGCCACCGCCCAGCGGGCCAGCGCGCCGCGCGGGCCGGTCTCGGCGGCCAGCGCCGCCTCCAGCGCGGCTTTGACCTTGTACCAGAGCGCGGGGACGGCGAGGAAGAACGTCGGTCGGACCCTCGGCAGGACCTCGATGAGCTTCTTCGCGTCGGCGACGGTGGTGATCTCGGCACCGGTGGCGATCGCGGTGTAGTGGCAGAAGCCGCGGTTGGCGGCGTGCGCGTCGGGCAGGTACGACACCACCCGCTTGACGGGCTCGCCGCGCAGGGTGTCGATCCCGTTCGCGACGGCGAAGAGCATCCCGGCGTGGGTGACCTCGACGCCCTTGGGCGGGCCGGTGGTGCCGGAGGTGTAGATCAGCGTGAGCACGTCGTCACCGCCGACCGACCGCCACGCGGCGTCGAAGTCGAAGTCCGGGTCGCCGCCGGTCTCCAGCGCGCCGAGCGATCCCGGGGTGTCGAGGACGTGCACGTGCTCGACCGCCGTCCCCGCACGGCGGCGCGCACCTTGTCGAGGAACTGCGGCTCGGTCACGACGACCCGGCTGCCCGCGTTGCCCAGCAGGTAGTGGACCTGCTCGGTGGAGCTGGTGTTGTAGATGGAGAAGGGCGTCGCGCCGAGGTGGAACGCGGCGGTGTCGACGATGTGGAACTCGGGGCGGTTGGTGAGCACCAGCGCGACCGTGTCCCCTTTGGACACACCGAGCGCCGCGAGTCCGCGGCGACGCGCCGCACCCGGTGGGCGTACTCCCGCCAGGTGGTGGTCGGGCCGCCGTCGGAGGACTTGAGGGCGACGCGGTCGGCGTGGCGGGCGGCGGTCTCCTGGAACAGCGCGCACATGCTGGTCGCGTGGCGCACGCGCGCCGGATCGATCTTCACGAGCGCACCTCGAACCGGGGGCCGTACCGGTGGGCGAGGTCGGCGGCGCGGGCCCGGAACGCCTCGGCGCCGCCGGGGTACGCGGTGGCGAACCGCCGGACCCCGCCCGTGCGGGGCGGGAAGCCGAACCCGAAGATGGAGCCGATGTTGGCGTCGGCGTCCGAGCTGATCACCCCTTCGGCGAACGCCTTCCCCGCCTCGACGGCCTGGACGAACAGGAACCGGTCCATGAGGTCGGGGAACGGGACGGGCGACTCGGGGTTGGTCCGGAACACCGTGCGCAGGCCGGGCCAGAGCAGGCCGCGCTCGCCGTCGGCGTAGTCGTAGAAGCCGCCGCCGCCCTGCTTGCCGGTGCGGCCGTGCTCGTCCATGAGGGTGGCGATCGCGCCCGCCGCGGTGACGACCGTCTCCGGCAGGGCGCTGCCTTCCTCGCGAGCGGCGTCGACCGTCTCCTTCATGATCTTGCGCATGGTGCCGAGGCTCAGCTCGTCGGCCAGTTGCAGCGGGGACGCGGGGTACCCGGCCTGGGCGGCGGCCTGCTCGACCGTCGCCGGGTCGACGCCCTCGGAGAGCATCTGCACGGCCTCGGTGAGGTAGGTGCTGAACACGCGCGTGGTGAAGAAGCCGCGGCCGTCGTTGACGACGATCGGGTACTTGCCAATGGCCAGCACGTAGTCGATCGCCCGGGCCAGCGTCTCGTCGGAGGTCTTCTCGCCGCGGACGACCTCGACGGGGTCCATCTTCTCGACCGGGGAGAAGAAGTGGACGCCGATGAAGTCTTCAGGGCGGGCCACCGCGGTGGCCAGGCCGGTGATGGGCAGCGTCGAGGTGTTGGAGCCCAGCACCGCGTCCGGCTCGACGACGTGCTGGACCTCGTCGAAGACGCGGTGCTTGAGCGCGGTGTCCTCGAACACGGCCTCCACCAGGAAGTCCACGCCCGCGAGGTCGGCGGTGTCGGCGGTGGGCGTGATCCTGGCCAGCAGCGCCGCGGAGCGCTCCTCGGTGGTGCGGCCCTTGGCCAGCGCCTTGGCCTCGAGGTCTTCCGAGTACGCCTTGCCCCGCCGGGCGGCGTCGAGGCTGACGTCCTTGAGCACGACGTCGATCCCGGCTTTGGCCGTCACGTAAGCGATACCCGCGCCCATCATCCCGGCGCCGATCACCCCGACCTTGCGGACCTCGCGCCCGGCGATGCCCTCGGGCCGGGCGTGACCGCCCTGCACGGCCTGCAGGTCGAAGAAGAACGCCTCGATCATGTTCTTCGCGGTCGGCCCGGTCACCAGGCTGACGAACCAGCGGGTCTCGATGAGGCAGGCGGTGTCGAAGTCGACCTGGGCGCCCTCGACCGCGGCGGCCAGGATCGCGCGCGGGGCGGGCATGTCCTGGCCCTTGAGGCGCTTGCGCAGGTTCGCCGGGAAGGCGGGCAGGTTCATCGCGAACGCTCGCGTGGACGGCGTCCCGCCGGGGATGCGGTGGCCCGGCCGGTCCCAGGGCTGGGTGTGCGCGTCGGGGTTCGCCCTGATCCACGCCTTCGCGGCGGGCAGCAGGTCCTCGACCGAGGCGACGACGTCGTCGACCAGGCCGGTGGACTTCGCCTGGGCGGGGCGCATGCGGGCGCCGGTCAGCAGCACCTTCATCAGCGCGTCCTGGATGCCGAGCATGCGGACGGTGCGCACGACGCCGCCCGCTCCGGGGAGGACGCCCAGCGCCACCTCGGGCAGCCCGATCCGGCTGCCCGGCGCGTCGGCGGCGATGCGGTGGTGGCAGGCCAGCGCCAGTTCCAGGCCCCCGCCGAGCGCGGCGCCGTTGATCGCGGCGACGACCGGGCGGCCGAGCAGCTCCAGGCGGCGCAGGTCGCGCTTGACGCGGGTGGCCGCGTCGAACAGCTCGCGAGCCTGCTCCGGCCCGGCCGAGCGGATCGCGGTGAGGTCGGCGCCCGCGAAGAAGGTCTTCTTACCGGAGGTGATCACCACGCCGGTGATCGCGTCGCGCTCGGCTTCCAGCCGGTCGACCACGGTCCCCAGCTCGGCGACGTAGGCCTCGGTGAGGGTGTTGGCGCCGCTCGCGGGGTCGTCGATGGTCAGGGTGACGACGCCGTCGGCGTCGCGGTCCCAGGCGATGGTGGTCACGGTGTCAGACCCTCTCGATGATCGTGGCCACGCCCATGCCGCCCGCGACGCAGAGCGTGACCAGGCCGTACCGGGCGCCGCGGTGCTCCAGCTCGTCCAGGGCGGTGCCGACGAGCATCGCCCCGGTCGCGCCGAGCGGGTGGCCCATGGCGATGGCGCCGCCGTTGACGTTGTACTTCTCGTCCGGCACACCGAACTCGCGCTGGACGGTGAGGGCGATGGCGGCGAACGCCTCGTTCATCTCGAAGACGTCGATGTCCTCGATGGACAGCCCGGCGACGGCCAGCGCCCGGTGCACGGCGGGGATGGGGCCGCGGAACATCAGCACCGGGTCGGCGCCGCTGGTCGCGGTGGCGACGACCCGGCCGCGCGGCGCCATCCCGGACGCCCGGCCCGCCTCGGCGTTGCCGACGAGCACGAGCGCCGCGCCGTCGACGATGCCCGAGCTGTTGCCCGCGTGGTGCACGTGGTCGATGCGCTCGAGGTGGTGGAACTTCTGCAGAGCCACCGCGTCGAACCCGCCAAGGTCCCCGATCGCGGCGAACGACGGTTCCAGCTTCGCGAGGTCGTCGGCGGTGACGTCGGGACGCATGTGCTCGTCGTGGTCGAGCGCGACGAGCCCGGCGACGTCGCGCACCGGGACGACGGACTTGGCGAACTTCCCGCTCGCCCAGGCCCGGGCGGCGAGGCGCTGGGAGCGGACCGCGTAGGCGTCGACGTCGGCGCGGGTGTGGCCGTCGAGGGTGGCGAGGAGGTCGGCGGCGACGCCCTGCGGGATGAACCGGTTGTCGTAGGCGGTGGCGGGGTCGAACGCCATGGCGCCGCCGTCGCTGCCCATCGCCACGCGGGACATGGACTCGACGCCGCCCGCGATCACGAGCTCGTCGAAGCCGGAGCGGACCGCCTTCGCGGCGGTGTTGACCGCGTCCAGACCAGACCCGCAGAAGCGGTTGAGCTGCACGCCGCCCACGGTGTCGGGCAGGCCCGCCAGGGTGACGGCGGTGCGGGCGATGTCCATGCCCTGGTCGCCGACCGGGGTCACGCACCCGAGCACGACGTCGGACAGGCGGTCCAGGTCGAGGTCCGGGAACCGGGCGCGCAGCTCGCCGATCAGGCCGACGACGAGGTCGACGGGCTTGATGCCGTGCAGGGCGCCGGTCTTCTTCCCCTTGCCGCGCGGGGTGCGGATGGCGTCGTAGATGTAGGCGTCGGTCATGGGTCCCCTCACAGCGCGCGGCTGATGATTTCCTTCATGATTTCGCTGGTGCCGCCGTAGATCCGGTTGACCCGCGACCCGGTGTACATGTGCGCGATCGGGTACTCGGCCATGTACCCGTACCCGCCGAAGACCTGGAGGCAGCGGTCGACGACGCGGTCGCAGGTCTCGGAGGCGAACAGCTTCGCCATGGACGCGGTGGCGGGGTCGTTGTGGCCCGCGATGTACTGCGCGATCGCGGTGTCCACCAGGGTCTTGACGGCCAGCGCCTCGGTCTTGCACTCGGCGAGGGTGAAGCGGGTGTGCTGGAACTTGAGGATCTGCCTGCCGAACGCCTCCCGCTGCTTGGCGTACTTGATCGCCTCCAGCACGGCGGCCTCGGCGAGCGCCCCGCAGAGCGACGCGATGATCAGCCGTTCCCGGGCCAACTGCTCCATGAGCTGGTAGAAGCCCAGGCCCTCCTGCTCGCCGAGCCGGTTGGCCACGGGCACGCGCATGTCGGCGAAGAACAGCTCGCGGGTGTCCTGGCCGTGCTGGCCGATCTTCTCCAGCACGCGACCGCGCTCGAAGCCGGGGAGGTCGCGGGTCTCGGCGACGATCAGGGACACGCCCGCCGCGCCCCGGGCCGGGTCGGTCTTGGCGACGATGACCAGCAGGTCGCAGTGCGTGCCGTTGGAGATGAACGTCTTCGACCCGTTGATGACGTAGTGGTCGCCGTCGCGGACCGCGGTGGTGCGCACGGCCTGCAGGTCCGACCCGGTTCCCGGCTCGGTCATGGCGATGGCCAGCACCTTCTCGCCGCTGATCACCCCCGGCAGCCAGCGCTTGCGCTGCTCCTCGGTGCCGTAGGCGTAGAGGTAGTGGGCGACGATCGGGGCGTGCACGAGAAACCCGAAGGCGTTGTCGTGCGCGTAGACCAACTCCTCCTGGACGACCGCCTGCATCCCGAAGTCGCCGCCCGCGCCGCCGTAGGACTCCGGCAGGTCGAGCCCGAGCAGGCCGACGTCGCCCGCCTTGAGCCAGAACTCGCGGTCGACCGCGTGCTGCGCGGCCCACCGCTCCTGGTTCGGCGCGGCCTCCTTGCGGAAGAACCCGCGGCCAGCGCCCGCAGGTCGCGGTGCGCGTCGGTCTCCCACGCGGGTCGGTACTCCGGAAACAGTTCGGACATGCGAAGACTATACAACTGACCAGTAGCTTGGTCGCAAGTACCGTTTCCTGGGTGCGCAGTACGATGCCGTCATGACCCATCCCCCGGTACTCGCGGAAGACCTGACGGCGAAGGCGCGGATCCGCAACGCCGCGCTGGACCTGTACGCGCGCCAGGGCGAGGACAAGGTGTCCCTGCGCGCCATCGCCGCCCAGGCCGGGGTCACGCTCGGCTTGGTCCAGCACCACTTCAAGTCGAAGGCCAACCTGCTCGACGCGGTGGACAAGCTGGTCGTCGACCACTTCGCGCGGACGATCGCCGAGGTCCCGACCGACGGCAGCCCCGCCGAGATCGCCACCGCCCGCGACGAGGCCGTCCGCCGAATGCTCGCGCAGAACCCGACGGTCGTCGACTACCTGCGCCGGGCCGTCCTCGACCCCGCCGGACCCCGCCCGCACCTGGTCGACGGCCTGGTCGAGCTGACCCGCCGCGAGGTCGCGGGCCTGCGCTGGGCGGGCCTGGCCTCCACCGACGCCCGCGAGTCCACCCAGGTCCTGGTCGTGCTCGCCCGCCAGGTCGGCGAGCTGTTCCTGACCCCGATGGTCGACGCCATCTGGGGGCGCGTCGCAGGGCCGGACGATCGGCGCCCGCGGCTGCGCGTCGTCATCGAGGACTGATTCCCGCACCGACTCCACTCTTGTGTTCGGCGTTACAAGCGCCTAACTTGCGATACACGCGTATCGCCGGTGGAGGTATCGGGATGACCAAGTTCAGCGCACGGGGATCCGTCGTCGCCGTGACCGGGGCGGCGCGCGGCATCGGGCGCGCCACCGCCGCGGCCTTCCGCGCGGCGGGCGCCCGGGTCGCGATCGGCGACCTGGACGGCACGGCCGCCGCCGCGGCGGAGCTGGGCGTGGCCGGGTTCCCGTTGGACGTCACCGATCCCGCCTCGTTCGCGGCGTTCCTCGACCGCGTCGAGGCCGACCTCGGCCCGCTCGACGTCCTGGTCAACAACGCGGGGATCATGCCGACCGGGTCGTTCGCCGACGAGACCCCGTCGATGACCGCCCGCCAGGTCGAGGTCAACGTGCACGGCGTGCTCACCGGGTCGCGGCTGGCGGTGGCGCGGTTCCGCTCGCGCCGCCGGGGGCACTTGATCAACATCGCCTCGCTCGCGGGGGTGAGCGGCGAGGCCGGGCTGGCCACCTACTGCGGGACGAAGCACTTCGTCGTTGGCTTCACCGAGGCCCTGCACCGCGAACTGCGCGACGAGGGCATCCACGTGACGACCGTGCTGCCGGGCGTCATCGACACCGAGCTGTCGCGCGGGGCGTCCGTGCCGGGCTGGGCCCGACGGATGGCGTGCGGGACCCCGGAGGACGTCGCGTCCGCGATCGTCGCGGTCACCGGCACGCCCCGCGCCCGCGTCGCGGTCCCGCGGTCGCTCGGCCTGGCGCTCAAGGCGCTGGCGCCCCTGCCCGACCGGGCCCGCTTCGGGATCACCCGCGCGCTGCGGCTCGACCGCGTCGCCAGCGGCGCCGACCCGAGCGCCCGCGCGGCCTACCACCGGCGCATCACCGGGGACGCGGCATGACGATCGAGGTCCGCTGCCCCGCCGACGGCAGGCTGGTCGGGACCGTCCCGACCCGGTCCGCCGAGGACGTCACCGCGGCCGTGCTGGCCCTGCGCGAGCACCAGCGGTCCTGGGCCGACGCCGGACCCCGCCGCCGAGCGCGCGTGCTGCGCGCCTTCGCCGCGTGGATCGCGGACAACGCCGCGCACCTGGCCGACGTGGTGCAGGCCGAGAGCGGCAAAGCACGCGCCGACGCCGAGGTGGAAGCACCCGTCGCCGTCGAGGCCATCACCTACTTCGCCCGCAACGCCGAGCGGTTCCTCACCCCGGATCCGGTCCGCCGCTCCGGCGCGCTGACCGCGGCCAAGCACCTCGCCGTGGCCTTCCGGCCCCACCCGGTCGTCGGCGTGATCACGCCGTGGAACTTCCCGCTGCTCGGGCCCACGTTCGACGTCGCGCCCGCCCTCGCGGCGGGGGCGTCGGTCCTGCTCAAGCCGTCCGAGGTCACGCCGCTCACCGCGCTCGAACTCGCCCGCGGCTGGCGGGAGGTCGACGCGCCCCCGGTGTTCTCCGTCGCCACCGGCGGTCCGGCGACCGGTGAGGCGCTGGTGGACGCCGTCGACTTCATCCAGTTCACCGGCTCCACGTCGACCGGCAAGCGGGTCGCGCACCGGGCGGTCGACCGCATGGTCCCGTACTCGCTGGAACTGGGCGGCAAGGACGCCGCCATCGTCCTCGCGGACGCGGACCTGGACCGGGCGGCGGCCGGGATCGCCTGGGGCGCGCTGTTCAACGCGGGCCAGGTGTGCGTCTCGGTCGAGCGGGTCTACGTCGAGGCCGCGGTCCACGACGAGTTCGTCCGCAAGCTGACGGCCGTGGTGTCCGGCCTGCGCCAAGGCGCCGACGACCGGGGCTACCGGGCCGATGTGGGCGCGATGGCGACCCCCGCGCAGCACGACGTCGTCGCCCGGCACGTCCGCGAGGCGATCGCGGCCGGGGCGACCGCGCTCACCGGCGGCGTCCCGGACCCAGCAGGCGCGTTCTACCCGCCGACCGTGCTGGTCGGGGTCGACCACGCGATGGCCTGCATGCGCGAGGAGACCTTCGGCCCCACGATCCCGGTGGTGGCGGTGGCCGACGCGGACGAAGCGGTCCGGCTGGCCAACGACTCCGCCTACGGGCTCTCGGCCACGGTGTGGACGCGCGACATCGCCCGCGCCAGGCGCATCGCGTCCACTGTGGACGCGGGCGCGGTCAACGTGAACGACGTCTACTGCAACCTGTTCGCGCCCGGCCTCCCCCACGCCGGCTGGAAGTCGTCCGGATCGGGCGCCCGGTTCGGCGGGGCGCACGGCGTGCGCAAGTACTGCCGCGAGCAGGCGGTCACCCTCCCGCGCCTGCCGACTCCGGCGCGAATGCCCTACTGGTACCCGTACACCCCGAAAGAGCCGGTTCGTCCGACGCGCGCTGGCGCTGGTGACGGGCACCGCGCTCCGCTGACCCCGACCGGGTCCGGTCGGCCCACCCTGCACCGCAATCCGAGAGGACACTCAATGACGAGACCACTCCGGCGTTCGCTTTCGTTAACGGTGACGCTGCTGGCCGCCGTCGCCTTCGCAGGCGCCGCCCCGCCGCGGCGACCACCGACTTCTACGCGCCGCCCGCCCCGCTGCCGTCCGGACGCGACGGCGACGTCATCCGCCACGAGGCGGCCAAGTTCTACCTGGACCCGCTGCGCCTGGTGCAGGCCCCCGCGACCGCCCGCCGGATCATGTACCTGAGCCGGGACGCGCACGGCGAGCGGATCGCGGTCACCGGCACCGTCCTCACCCCCACCACCGCCTGGACCGGCGACGGCGACCGACCCGTGATCGGCTTCGCGGTGGGCACGCAAGGCATGGCGGACCGCTGCGCCCCGTCGAAGCTCATGGCCTCCGGCCTGGAGTACGAGGGCCTGTTCCTGTCCGGGCTCCTGGCCCGCGGCTGGGGCGTCGCCGTCACCGACTACCCCGGGCTGGGCACGCCGGGCACGCACCCCTACGTCAACCGCCACGCCCTCGGCCCCGCCGTGCTCGACGCCGTCCGCGCGGCCCAGCGGCTGCCCGAGGCGGGCCTGCCCGACGACGGCCCGGTGGCCTTCGCCGGGTACTCGGAGGAGGCAACGCCGCCGCCGCGGCGGCCGAATTCGCCACCACCCACGCACCCGAACTGGACGTCGTCGGCGCCTACGCGGGCGCCCCGCCCGCCGACCTGACCGCCGTCGCCCGCCACATCGACAGCTCCGCGTTCGCCGGGGTGCTCGGCTACGCCCTCAACTCCCTCGCCTCGGTCTACCCCGAACTGCCCGTCCTCGCCGCCCTCAACGACCGCGGCCGCCGCTTCCTGGCCGCCACGAACGACGAATGCATCCTGGATACCGTGGCGCTGCACCTCTTCACCCGCTCCAGCACGCTGACCGTCGACGGCCGCACCCTGGCCACGCACACCACCGACCCCGAGTACGCCACGGTGCTCGGCGACCTCAAGCTCGGGCAGCTCCGCCCCTCCGCGCCGGTCATGGTCGCCAACTCGCTGCTGGACGAGGCCATCCCGTACGCCCAAGCCAAGCAACTCGCCCGCGACTGGTGCGGCCTGGGCGCCACCGTGACGTTCCAACCGCTGTACACCCCCACCCACGTGGGCGGCGCGATCGCGTCGTTCCCGAGGATGTTCTCCTGGCTGGAGAACCGCTTCGCGGGCCGCGCCGCCCCGAACGACTGCGCCTCCCTCTGACAGCGGGCTGGTCATGGCGCTCCCCACGAGGCGACGGCGTCGACGGGCAAGCCGGTGATCCGGAGTTCCACCGCGCCCCGGTGGAGTTGACGCGCAGCCGCGCGGCGGGACGGTCCGGGTGTCGAGCACGACTCGGAAGTACGCGCCGGAGGTGGTCAGGGCGAGCGGTAAGGAACACGCCGATGGCGTTGACCGCGATGCCCGCGGCCGTGATCGGGACGCGGAAGTCGGTGGGGAACACCGCGGCGCCGGAGAGGCCGACGACCGGGGCGAAGTCGGCGACGTGGTGGGCGCAGCGGGGCACCATGAACTGCACGATCCACAACTACAACATCGTGCCCCTGCGCAACGGCCGCTCCATCGCCGTCGGCGGCCACTACCAGGCGGGCACGTGGGCCGCGGACTTCACTCGTGTTCCGCAGGAGTTCTCCCTGCCCTGACCGAACACCGCGGCGGCGGCGAGCACCACGCTCGCCGCCGCCGTGCGTCAGCGCCTTCCCGGGACCGGCCACCTCCTCGGGCGCGTGTCGTCCACCTACACCGTGGCGGGCTCGCGGTCCCTGCTCACGTCCGTCTCGGCGGCCTCGGCGGCATCGGGGGCGATGCCGCGGAAGGCGCGGAGGCGGAGGCTGTTGGTGACCACGAAGACCGAGCTGAACGCCATCGCCGCGCCCGCCAGCATCGGGTTCAGCAGGCCCGCCGCGGCGAGCGGGAGGGCGGCGACGTTGTAGGCGAAGGCCCAGAACAGGTTGCCCTTGATCGTGGCCAGCGTGCGCCGGGACAGCCGGATGGCGTCGACCGCCGCCAGGAGGTCGCCGCGGACCAGGGTCAGGTCGGCGGCCTCGATGGCGGCGTCGGTGCCGGTGCCCATGGCCAGGCCCAGGTCGGCTTGGGCCAGGGCCGCGGCGTCGTTGACGCCGTCGCCGACCATGGCGACCACGCGGCCCTCGGATTGCAGCCGCTTGACGACGTCGACCTTGTCCTCGGGCAGGACCTCGGCGATCACCTCGTCGATGCCCACCTCCGCCGCCACCGACTCGGCGACCGCCTTGTTGTCGCCGGTCAGCAGGACCGGGGTGAGGCCCAGGCCGCGGAGCCTGCTGACGGCCTCGCCCGAGGTGGGCTTGACCTTGTCCGCGACCACGAGCACCGCGCGGGCCTCGCCGTCCCAGCCGACCGCGACCGCGGTGCGTCCGCGTTCCTCGGCGGCGGCCTTGGCTTCGGCCAGCTCGCGCGGCAGGTGCAGCGACCACTGCTCGAGCAGCGCCACCCGGCCGACGATCACGCCGTGGCCGTCGACCACGCCCTGGACGCCGAGCCCCTCGACGTTGGTGAAGCCCTCGACCGGCGGCAGCTCGCCGACCTCAGCGACCGCGCCGCGGGCGATGGCCTGGGCGATCGGGTGCTCCGAGGCGTGCTCGACCGCACCCGCCAGCCGCAGCGCCTCCGCGCGGTCCACGCCGTCGGCGAGGTGCACGTCGACCAGCGCCATCTGACCGGTGGTCACCGTCCCGGTCTTGTCCAGGACGATCGTGTCGACGCGGCGGGTGGACTCCAGCACCTCGGGCCCCTTGATCAGGACACCCAGCTGCGCGCCCCGCCCGGTGCCGACCAGCAGCGCGGTCGGGGTCGCCAGGCCCAGGGCGCACGGGCACGCGATGATCAGCACCGCGACCGCCGCGGTGAACGCCGCCGCCACGCTGCCACCCGCACCGAGCCAGAACGCCAGCGTCCCGACAGCCAAGGCGATCACGATGGGGACGAACACCCCCGACACGCGGTCGGCCAGCCGCTGCACCTCCGCCTTGCCGGTCTGCGCCTCCTCGACCAACTTCGCCATCCGCGCGAGCTGCGTGTCGGACCCGACCCGGGTCGCCCGGACGACCAACCTGCCGCCCGCGTTCACCGTCGCGCCGACCACCCCAGACCCCGGACCGACCTCCACCGGCACCGACTCGCCGGTCAACATGCTCGCATCGACCGCCGACGAACCGTCCTCGACGACGCCATCAGTGGCGATCTTCTCACCGGGCCGGACCACGAACCGATCCCCCACGGCCAGCTCGCCGATCGGCACCCGGACCTCGCGCCCATCCCGCAGCACGGCCACGTCCTTGGCGCCGAGTTCCATCAGCGCCCGCAGCGCCGCTCCGGCGCGCCGCTTGAGCGCGCCTCGAAGTAGCGGCCCGCCAGGATGAACGTGGTCACCCCGGCCGCGACTTCGAGGTAGATGTTCGCGTCGCCGCTCATGCGCTGGATCGTCAGCTCGAACGGGTGCGTCATTCCCGGCTCACCCGCGCTGCCCCACAGCAGCGCGTACAGCGACCACAGAAACGCCGCCACCGTCCCCATCGAGATCAACGTGTCCATCGTGGCCGCACCGTGGCGCAAGTTCGCCCACGCCGCCCTGTGGAACGGCCACGCCGCCCACACCAACACCGGACCCGCCAACGCCAGCGAGATCCACTGCCAATACGTGAACTGCAACACCGGGACCATCGCCATCGCGATCACCGGCACCGACAGCACCACCGACCCGATCAGCCGCTGGCGCAGCGGACGCAACTCGGCGTCCTCGTCACCGTCCGACGGGTCTGGACCGGGCTCCGCGGTCTCGGCGCGCGGCAGGGTGGCGGTGTAGCCCGCGGCCTCGACCTGGCCGACCAGGACGGCGGTGTCCATGTCGGCCGGGAACACGACCTTGGCCTTCTCGGTCGCGTAGTTCACCGTCGCGGTCACCCCGTCGAGCTTGTTCAGCTTGCGCTCGATCCGGTTCGCGCAGGAGGCGCACGTCATCCCGCCGATCGACAGTTCGACCTGGCCCGTTGTCTCGGTGGTCATCTCGCCCTCCTCACCCGTGCCCGTGCTCGGTGTCGTCGCTGTGCCCGCCGCTGGTCGGGGCGGGGCTCGTGGTCGGGGCGCTCGGGGTGGTCCCGCCGCCGACGGTCACGGTGAAGTCGGCGGTCCTGACCTCGCCCGCGTGCTTGAAGTCGAGGAACAGCCGGTACGTGCCGGTGGAAGGCACTTCGACCGCGAAAGCGACCCGCGGTCCGGCCGGGGTGCGCCCGTCGCCGGGCGCGCCCTCGGGGTGGACGTGCAGGTAGGCCAGATCCCCTTGGCGCAGGGCGACCAGGTGGCCGTAAGCAGCCAGGTAGGGCTCCAGGTCGGTGACCTCGCGGCCGTCCTTCGTCACCGTCACGGCGACCTCGGCGGACCGGCCCGCGGTGAGGTCGCCGTCGAGGCGGACCCGGTACCCGTCGACCTCGACCACGCGGGAGTCCGCGTGCCGGACCTGCTTGGCGTCGCCGTCGGCGAACAGGTCGACGCCGAGGGTCAGCGGTTCGGCCCCGGTGGGCGCGAAGTCCGCGTACGCCCGGTACACGCCCGGGTCGGCGACGGTCAGCGGCACCGACCAGCGCCCGTCCGGCGCCATCTCCGGGTGGACGTGCTGGAACCCGGTCAGGTCGCGGCGGACCACGATGAGGTGCATCCGCTTGTCGTGCTCCACGTCGAACTCCGTGACGGGCTCGCCGTCCGGGCCGGTGATCGTGAAGGCGAAGGTCTCTTCCGCGGTGAGCGCCGTCGAGGTGGGCGTGAGGGTGTAACCGCCCCTGGACGACGACAGCCCCGCGGGCTCGTCGGGCAGCGCCGCGACGGTGCCGCTGTGACCGCCCCCGTGCCCGGCGTCCTCGCCGCCGGGCACCCCGGCCGCGCCGGAGAGGGGGCCGACAGCGGCGCCGACCGCCCAGGCGCCCGCGGCGACCAGGGCGACGGCCGCACCGTAGGCGGCGAGCTTCCCAGATGTGTTCATGCCAGTCGCTTCCTACGCGGTCAGCTCGTAGCCCGCCTCTTCGACGGCGGCGCGCACGCGCTCGACGTCGAGGGGGCGTCGCTGGACACGGTGACCTTGCCGGTGGGGACGTCGACCTCGATGCCGCGCACGCCGTCGATCGTCCCGACCTCCTCCCGCACCGAGGCGGCGCAGTGGCCGCAGGTCATGCCGGTGACGGTGTAGGTGGTCTCAGTCATGCTCGTCCTCTCCTCACGACCGCACGAGCCGTGCGATCGCCTCGCTCGCTTCACTGACCTTGGCGTTGGCGACGTCGCCGCCTTCCGCCACCGCTTGCGCGACGCAGTGCCTGAGGTGCTCCTCCAGCAACCCGATGGACACCGCCTGCAGCGCCTTCGTCGCCGCCGAGATCTGGGTCAGCACGTCGATGCAGTACTCGTCGTTCTCGACCATCTTCTGCAACCCGCGCACCTGTCCCTCGATGCGCCGGAGCCGCTTCAAGTACGCGTCCTTGTCCTGCGCGTAACCCGACATGCCGCCCTCCTCCGGACCCGCCTGATACCCATGCGGGGTACCGGCATGCCGTATTTATACCCCCGCCGGTATGACGGTCAACCGCCTGGGCCGCGTCCACGGAACGAGGACGCGGAAAGTCCTCGCCCGGGGTGATTCGGAGACCGCTCGGAACCTCGTAGCGTGCACCCGACACGACCGGCACTCAGGAGGCGAACGATGGCGGGTTCGACGGCGCCCGACGGTGAACGGCCGCCGGGGATGCCGCGGTGGGTGCGGACGACCGCGCTCGTCGTGGCCGTCCTCGTCGCGGTGGTCGTGCTCGTGCTGCTCATCAGCGGCGGCGAACACGGCCCCGGCAGGCACCTCGGCCAGGTCCTGACGTGGTGATGCCGCCGCCCGCGCGCAAGCTCGCACTGCTCGCGCACGTCGTCTCCTCCGTCGGCTGGCTGGGCGCGGTCGTGGTCTTCCTCGCGCTGGCGGTGGTCGGCGCGAACGCCGAGGACGCGCAGGTGGCGCGCGCGGCCGTGCTCGTGATGCCGTCGATCACCTGGTGGGCCCTGGTGCCGCTGGCGGTCGCCTCGCTCGTCACCGGCGTCGTCTGCTCGCTGAGCACGACGTGGGGTTTGTTCAGGCACTACTGGGTGGTGATCAAGCTCGCGCTGAACGTCGTCGCCACGACCGTGCTGCTGTTCTACACCCGCACCGTCGACCGCCTGGCGGAGCGCGCCGCGGACCCCGCCCTCACCGGTGACCGGCTCCGCGCGCTGGCCGCGTCCCCGGTCCTGCACGCCGCCCTCGCGCTGCTGGTCCTGCTCGCGGCGACCGTCCTCGCGGTGTACAAGCCGAAGGGCCTCACCCGGCACGGGTGGCGCGCGCAGCGCCGAGCGCGCCGGGCTTAGCCGACGATCGCGCGCATCGCGGGCGTCAGGAGGTCGGCGAGCCGGTCCCGGTCCATGCCCGCCAGGACGGGGTCGCGCAGGAGGTACCGGGCGATGCTCACGCCGAGCGCGCACGCGTTCAGCAGGGCCGCGCGCTCCCGGGCGTCGGCGCCCCCGATCGTCTCCGCGACCCGCCGCTGCACCGGGGCCATGACGTCGTCGCGGAGGATGTCGCCCGCGGTCGGGTGGGTGAGGCTGCTGCGCAGCAGCGCGATCGCGGCGGCCCCGTCCCCGGGGTCGTCGAACCGGGCGAGCACGTGCTCGACCGCCGCCCGCGCGAGCGCCTCGGCGTCCGCGTCGACCAGCGACCGGCTGTCGACCGACGCGGCCGCGACCGCGGCGAACAGCCGCTCCTTGCTGCCGAAGTGCTGCATGACCGCCGACGGGTCCGCCCCGGCCCGCCGGGCCACCGCCCGGATCGTGGTGCGCTCGTAGCCGTGCTCGGCGAACAGCTCCGCCGCGGCTCGGAAGATCGCCTGGCGGGTGCGCTCCCGCTGCTCGTCCCGCATCGACACGCCCTTCACTCTACAAGCGTTGACCGAACCGGGTACGGTGAACTCACTCAACGCGCGTTGATTGGAGCTGGTGGTGCGCCGACCTGCGGTGGTACTGGGGGTGCTGGCGACGAGCCAGCTCCTGATCGTCCTCGACGCCACGGTCGTCACGGTGGTGTTGAGCGCCATCCGCGCCGACCTGGGGTTCGCGGCCGCCACCCTGCACTGGACGATCACCGGGTACGCGCTGGCGTTCGGCGGCTTGCTGCTCGCGGGCGGCAGGCTGGCCGACCGGTGGGGCGCCAAGGCCGTGTTCGCCGCGGGGTTGCTGGGTTTCGCCGCGGCTCGGCGGTCGCCGCGGCGGCCACGTCGCCGGGCGCGCTCGTGGCGGGTCGGGTGGTCCAGGGCGCGGCCGGCGCCGTGCTCGCGCCTGCCGGGCTGTCCCTGCTGCTCGCGGCCTTCCCCGGGGGCGGGGAGCGCACGCGGGCGTTGGGCGTCTGGGCGGCGGTGTCGGCGGGCGGTGGCGCGCTCGGCCTGGTCCTCGGCGGCGTCCTGGCGCACGCGGGGTCGTGGCGGTGGGTGTTCTGGCTGAACCTGCCGCTGTGCGCGACGGCGTTCGCGCTGGCCTGCGCCGTGCTCACCGCCCCGCCCGCCGACCGGGTCCGGTTCGACGTGGTGGGCGCCGTGCTCGCCACCGCGGGCCTGGTGGGCCTGGTGTTCGCCGCGAGCGCGGGCTCGCCGCTGTGGGCGCTGGCCGCGGTGGGCCTGCTCACCGCGTTCGTGCTCGTCGAACGCCGCACGCCCCGGGCGCTGCTGCCGCCCCGGCTCCTGCGGCTGCGTCCGGTGGTGGGCGCCAACGCGGTCGCGCTCCTGCTGGGCACCGTGATCTACGCGGTCTTCTACTTCGTCAGCGTGTTCCTGGCCGACCAGCGGGGCTATTCGACCCTCGAGGTGGGGCTGGCCTTCCTCCCGATGACCGCGACGACGGTGGCGGGCTCCCGCCTCGCGGGGACGCCCGCCGCCCGCGCCCGCCCGCCCGCCGTCCTCGCGGGCGCCCTCGGCGTCGCGGCGCTGGGCTTCCTCCCGCTGACGGGGGTCGACGCGCACAGCGGGTACGCCACCACCGTGTTGCCGACGCTGGCGTTGGTGGGACTCGGCCTGGGCGCGGCGTACGTCGTCCTGCCCGCCGCGGCGGTGGACACCGCGCCCGCGCGCGACCGGGCGTGGCCGCGGGCCTTTTCTCGACCTCGCAGCAGCTCGGCGGGGCCGCGGGCCTGGTCGTGCTGAGCGGCGCGGCGGGCGACCTGGCCGCGGTCGCCGTCGTCGGCGCCGCGGCGCTGCTTGTGGCCCTCGCCTGCGCGTGGGCGACGCTGCCCCGCGACGGCTGATCGGTCAGTCGGCCACCGCCTGGTAGCCCAGCGCCGCCACCGCGTCGACCACCGCGGCTTCGCTCGTCAGCGCCGTGTCGAGTTCCACGGTCGTCGAGCGCGACTTGAGCGAGGTGCGCACCTTCGCGACGCCGGGGAGGTCCATGAGGGCGTCGTCGATGAGCAGCGCGCAGCTCCCGCAGTGCATTCCCTCGATCCGGAACACGTGCTTCGTCGGGGTCATGGGGTGCCTTTCAGACGATGGTGAGCAATCCGGTGTACATCCCCATGCCGCAGGAGTAGTCCAGCCGACCGGGCTTGAGGACGCCGAGGTCGATCCGGGTGTCGCCGGTGGCGGGGAGGACTTCGTCCACGCCGCGGAGGGGATGGTGAACGAGCGCACGCAGCCCCGCGCGCGTTCGGACCGCACGATGAGCGTGGTGGGCACCCCGGCGCGCACCTCGACGTTCGCGGGGCTGTAGGAACCGGTCCGAGCGGTGATGACGACGGTCTGCACACCGTCCACCGTGGACACCGCTGCGGTGTCGGCGGTGGGCGCCTCGCCGCCGAAGGACTGCGCGATCCGGCTGAACGCCAGCGGCGAGCCCGCCAGCTCCAGGCCGCCGTTGAGGGTGTAGAGGCCCATGCCGAGCACGACGAGGCCGGTGAGCGCGGCCAGCTTGCCGCGCCACGCGGTGGCCGCCTTGCGCGCCGCGTAGCCGAGCACGGCGAACAGCGGGCCGGTGCCGAGCACGAAGACCGCCATGACCGCGGCGCCGGTCAGCGGCGAGCCGGAGGCCAGCGCCAGCGCCGCGACCGACAGCGTGACCCCGCAGGGCAGCAGCACGGTGGCGACGCCGAGCAGGGCCGGCGCCACAGCGGCCCGGGAGCGGCTGCGGCCGAGCACGAACCGCGTCCAGGACGCGGGCGGCTCGACGACGATGCCCCGGAAGCCGGGGACGCCCAACTGGGCCAGGCCGAAGACGACGATCAGCAGGCCCGCGCCGATCTGCAGCCAGGTGCGCAGGCCGACCGACAGCTCGGCCGCCTCGCCGAGGCCGCCGAGCAGCGCCCCGAGCACGGCGTGCGAGACGAGCTTGCCCGCCAGGAAACCGCCGACCGGGGCGAGGTCGTCGGCCAGTCGCGTGCGGGTGCTCGACGCGCCCGCGGCGGCCCGCTGCCGGGTGATCAACCCGGCGAGCAGTCCACCCTGGACGGCCGCGCACGAGACCCCGCCCGCGAGCAGGCCGGTGATGAATACGGCGGTGAGGTTCACCGACTCCTCCACGAGGGAATGACGGGGTCCGGGGACCCGCGTCGACACGATGGGGGCGGGCGGGACGACCGGGTGCCGGTCGTCCCGCCCGAACGGCTCAGGCCTTGTTCAGCAGCGCCTTCATCTCGGTGATCTCGGCCTGCTGGCCGTCGATGATCTGCTGGGCGAGCTCCTTGGCCCCGGGGTTGGCGCCCTCGGCCAGCTCGGTCCGCGCCATCTCGATCGCGCCTTCGTGGTGCTCGATCATCATTTCCAGCCACAGGCGGTCGAACGCGCCGCCCTGGGCCTCGGCGAGGCGGTCCATGTCCTCGCCGCTCATCATGCCGGGCATCGAGTCGTGCCCGCCGTGGCCGCCGCTCTCGGGGACCTCGGCGCCCCACGCGGTCAGCCAGCCGGTCATGGTCCGGATCTCGGGGTCCTGCGCCTTCTCGACCCGCTCGGCGAGGCCGACCACGGCCGGGGTGGTGGTGCGGCCGTCGACCAGCTCCGCCATCTCGATGGCCTGGGCGTGGTGGGGGATCATGTCCTGGGCGAAGGAGATGTCGGCGTCGTTGTGCTCGCCCGCGACGGCGGTCGGGGTGGCCGAGGGCGGCGCGGTGGTCGTGCCCATGGCGCCCATGTCGTGGCCGTCGTCGGAGGTGGAGCACCCGGCGAGCAGAGCGGCGCCCGCGGCCACGGCGGCCACGGCGGTCTTGGCGATGTTCATTTGTCGCGTTTCCTCTGATCGGTGTGGACTGACGGTTGGCGGGAACCGTCGGTCTACAGCCGGAGGACGCAGACGGAATGCAGGGTCGCTCTACCGCCGCGCAACAAAGGCGGCGGCGGGCCGGGTGACCGGACGAAGGGGCGTGGCGGAGCGGGACCGCCCGGGGTCCGGCGGGAGCGCCACGCGACGAGCGCGGTGACGAGGACCAGGAGGCCGAGGAGGACCGCAAGGCACAGGTGCGCCAGGTCGTGCACATCCGACGGCGGGCTGGGCAGGTGGTCGGCACCGGTCGGGCAGCAGTGCTCCACCGCGGACGCGACGACGGCGTGCCCAGCGGCCACCGCCGCACCGTGACCGTCCGCGCCGTGCGAACCGGAGGCCAGGTGGTGCATGACGGCCACCGCGAAGGCCAGAGCGCACACCAGCAGCCATCGCGTGATGACGCCCGCAGCTCTGCCGACCATGCCCGCGATGGTACCCATCGCGGGCCGCGAGACCGGCACCCCGCTCGCTCCTGAGAGCCCAAGCCCAGGTCGGCTGGCACATCGATCACCCCTCCAGCGCCGATCACATACCCCTTGCGGTATGCGGGGGCCGGTGCTAGCTTCGCCGCTACAGATACCCCCTACTGGTATGGAGTACGCGATGTCGACAACGGAGGCGCGGGCGGATCGCCGGTGGTGGGCGCTGGCCCTCATCGCCGCCGCGCAGTTCGTGGTGATCATGGACACCTCGATCATCGGGGTGGCCCTGCCCCGGATCCAGGCGGAACTGGGGTTCACGCAGGAGAGCCTGTCGTGGGTGTTCAACGCCTACGTCGTGGCGTTCGGCGGGCTGCTCCTGCTCGGCGGACGGCTGTCGGACCTGTTCGGCGCGCGCCGGGTGTTCGCCGCGGGGTGGGCGGTCCTGCTGGTCGGGTCCGTGCTGGCCGGGGCGGCGGGCACGGTGTGGGTCGAGCTGACCGGTCGCGCCGTGCAGGGCGTGGGGGCGGCGCTGATCGCGCCGTCGGCGCTGACCCTGCTGATGACCCTGTTCGGCCGGGAGCCGGGGGAACTGGGCAAGGCGTTGGCCCTCTACGGCGCCGCCGCGCCGCGGGCGGCACGGCCGGGGTGTTCCTCGGCGGCGTCATCACCGAGTACGTCAGCTGGCCCTGGGTGTTCTACATCAACGTCCCGATCGCGCTGGCCGCGCTAGCGGCCATCCCGTCGCTGATGCCGCGGGCACGGGCCAGGCGCGGATCGGTCGACCTGCTGGGCGCGGTGACCGTGACCCTCGGCCTCGGGCTCGCGGTGTACGCGGTGGTCCGCGCGCCGGAGGTCGGCTGGGGATCGGCCGAGACCGTGCTCGGCTTGATCGGCGCGGTCGTCCTGCTGGGCGCGTTCGTGGGCGTCCAGGCGCGCAAGGGTGAGCCGCTGGTGCGGCTGGGCATCTTCCGCACGCCGAACCTGGGCGCGGCGAACCTGGCGCAACTGCTGCTGGGCGGGGCGTGGATCCCGATGTGGTTCTTCCTCAACCTGTACCTGCAGCAGGTCCTCGGCCTGGGAGCGTTCGCCAGCGGCGCGGCGCTGCTGCCCATGACCGCCGCGATCATGGTGATGATGATCGCCGTCGCCCCGCGCCTGACCGGCCGGTTCGGCCCGAAGGCGATGACCGTCACCGGCCTGGCGGTGCTCGCCCTGGGCCTGGTCTGGCTGGCGCGGGCCGACGCGGACGGCTCGTTCTGGGTCGACGTCCTGCCCGCGTCGCTGGTCGCCGCGATCGGCATGGGCCTGGCGTTCATCCCGTCGCTGGGCACCGCGATCTCCAGCGCGCGCCCCGAGGAGGGCGGCCTGGCCTCGGGGATCGTGAACACCAGCTACCAGATCGGCTCCGCGCTGGGCCTCGCCGCGATGACCGCCATCGCCGCGGCGCGGGTCGATCTCACCAGCGGGCTGTCCACCGCGTTCGTGGGCGCCGCGGGCATCGCCGCGGTCGGCGCCGCCCTCGCCGGGGCGACCCTCGACCGCAAGCGCGCCGCCGTCGCCGAACCGGTCGCGTGACCCCCGACCACCGCGCACCCGCCGTGGTGCGCGGTGGTCCCACCTCGACAGGAGAACCCCGATGACCCGCATCCAGCCCGCCGCCGAACTGCCCGCCCGGTCCCAGGAACTGCTCGACGCGCTCCGCGGCACCCCGGGCCCGATGGTCGCGACGATGGCCCACTCCCCGCGCTCCTGCAGGGTTACCTCGACCTGTCCCGCGCGATCAAACGCGTCAGCATCCCCCGGGCGCTCAGCGAGAAGATCCTCCTCGCCGTCCAGGAGTGGCTGGGCTGCGCCCTGTGCCTGGCCGCCCACGGCGCCGCCGCCCGGAAGCTGGGCCTCAGCGAGAACGACATCACCCTGGCCCGCCAGGGTCTTTCCACCGACGCCCGCGAAACCGCCCTGATCGACCTGGCGGTGCGCCTCCTCGCCGAACCCGCCGCCATCACCGACGAGGACCTGGCGGCGGTCCGCGCCCACGGCTGGACCGACCGCGTCCTCGCCGACGTCCTGGGCCTCGTCAGCCTCAACCACCTCACCGGCGCCTTCAACCTGCTGGCGGGCTTGGAACCGACAACCGAGTCGCACTGATACCCACACGCCGTATAGGTTTATGACCAGACCAAAGCAGGGGTGATCACATGTCCACCTCGCACCACCACGGTGCTCACCACGAGGACCCGACCCCGGACCCCGGGCACGCCCACCACGACGAAACCCCCGCGAACCACGGCGGCGCGACGTGGCGCGTCGCGGCGTCAGCCACCCTGCACTGCCTCACCGGGTGCGCGATCGGCGAGGTCCTCGGCATGGTCATCGGCACCGCGCTCGGCTGGGGCACCATCGCCACGATCGCCCTCGCCGTCGGCCTGGCGTTCCTGTTCGGCTACGCCCTCACCATGCGGGGCGTCCTCAAGGCAGGCGTGAAGTTCAAGCAGGCCGTCAAGATCGCCCTCGCGGCCGACACGGTCTCCATCACCGTCATGGAGATCGTCGACAACGGCGTCATGGTCGTCGTCCCCGGCGCGATGGACGCGGGCCTGGCCAGCGCCCTGTTCTGGGGCGCCCTCGCCTTCGCCTTCGTCGTCGCGTTCTTCGTCACCTGGCCGGTCAACAAGTGGCTGATCGGCAAGGGTTCCGGCCACGCCGTCGTCCACGCCTATCACCACTGACCGCGGCAGCGGTCACCTCGTTGGACCGCATCACGGTCGTATCCGTCTGCCCTCGATCAGCGATCCGGTTGGCGACACATCATGGTGGGGTTATGCGATGTACGCGGCATGGAGATCGAGTTGGCTGATGCGGTCCAAGCGCTGCGTGACGAACTGATTGAGGCCGCGGCGCGGGCGAACACGGCTGGTGTCGGGTTTGTGGTGGGGCCGATCGAGTTGGAGTTCGCGGTCGAGTTGAAGGCCGATGCCAAGCTGAAGACGAAGTTCAAGGCGTGGGTGGTGTCGGCCGATGTCGAAGCGGGGGTGTCGCGGGGGCGGACGCATCGGGTGAAGGTGACCTTGACGCCGGAGTCGGCCGAGGGTGGCGATGTGCGGGTCAGCGGCAACACCGCGCGCCGTGCGGGCCAGGGCGCGGAGTTGAATCGCATCGAGGACTGAGCACCGGTGGGCATCGCAAGGGTCGTCTGCGTCACGGGTTCCGGCGGGCCCGGGTCGGGGTACGTGGTCGGCCCGGGCCGGGTGCTGACCTCGGCACATGTGAGCGGTCCGGCGGGATCGACGGTGACGGTGTTCAGCCCGCTGCGTCCGCTCGATGAGGTCGTTGGCACGGTGGTGTGGTCCGGCGACCCGTTCGGCCGCGATGACGCGGCGGTCGTGGAGATCGACGTCGCAGGGCTCGGCGCGACTGGATGGGCGCGGTGGGGTCGGCTGGTCACCCAGCGGGCCGGGGTGGAATGCGAGATGTGGGGGTCCCCGGACGGACTCCAACACGCGGACCGGCCCACGGAGGTGCGGCATGCGTCCGGTCGGGTGAACCCGGGCGACCGGGTCGTGGGCAATCAGCACACGATCGCCATTGACGGCCATCCGTACAGCACGTTGAGGTCAGGGTCGCCGTGGGCCGGGATGTCCGGCGCGGCGGTGTTCAGCGACGGCGTGCTGTTCGGGGTCATCGCCATTGACCCCGACCACGCCCAGCACGCGGAACTGGTCGCCGTGCCCGTCTACGTGCTGTGGGTCGATCCGGGGTTCCGGACCGCGCTGGGATGTCCGCAGCGGCGCTTGGAGCCGGTGGAGGTGGCGTCGTTGGCTGCGGCGCCGCCCGGGGAGATCGGGACACCGTCGGCGGTGTTGCTGGCCCGCCACGAGATCGCCCCTGGCGCCCCCGCATCGAACTACTCGCCCGCCTCGTCGACTGGGCCACCCGGACCGGACCGGCGGTGTGGCTGGAACACGGCCCCGCCGGTCAGGGCAAGACCCGCCTGGCCACCCAACTCGGCCACGAGCTCCCGCCGCGCTGGTCGGTGTTCTGGCCCTCCCATACCGCCACCCCGCACGACCTGGCGGGCGCGGTGGCCGATCTGGCGCTGCCGACGCTGATCGTCCTGGACTACGCCGAGACCCGCCCCGAACAGGTCACCGCCGTGCTCTCCGCGATCCCGCCCCACAGCGAGATCAAAGTGCTGATGCTGGCCCGCGTTCGCGGACCGTGGGTGGACGAACTCGCCACCGTCGACGACACCGTCGCCGACCACCTGGCCACCCACTTCCACCACGCACTCGACCCGCTCCCTCAACACAACGAGTCGACAAGGCAACAGCCGACCGCCTATCGGGAGGCGGTGGAAGCGTTCGCCGAACAACTACAGCGCGTCCCCGGGTTGGACCACCACGACTGGACCGCTGCCGTCCACAGGCTCACCCGCAGCAACCGCGTCGTGGAGACTGGGCACCCGCTCACGCTGTACCTGACCGTGCTGGCTGACCTGCTAGACACCGCCACCCCGACAGACCTTCATACACGCATGGCTGGCCATGGCCCGGAGGATCGGGTCCTTACCCACGAGCGCCGCTACTGGAAACGCGTCGCAGAAACCAAACCAGCACTCACACCCTTGCTACACGTCCTTGACGCCATCATCGCCACCACCATCCTCACCCCACCGCAGTCCACTGAAGACACCGCCACCGCGCTACGCGCCTGCATTCCCGAACTCACTGACCAACCAACCCACGTCCTCACCGCGTTCACCACCGTCCTTACCGAACTCTTCCCATCCAACACCGAGAACACCACCGGCACTCTCCAGCCAGACCGACTCGCCGAACACTTCGCCGCCAATCACACCCTCCACAGCCCCCATCACACCCACCGTCTCGCGACCAACGCCACCTTCGAACAAGCCACCACCGTACTCACCGTGCTCACCCGCGCCGTCATTCACCATCCCCGCCACGATCAGCTTGCTCACCACATCACCACCCTGATCAACACCCACCCCGGCACTCTCGCTCATCCCGCACTCATCCTCATCACCAGCGTCGAGCACCCCGCGCCGCTCCTCAGCGCACTCCAGCACACAACCACCAACCCCAGCACCCCCATCGACGTCATCGTCCGGCTCACCGACGCCCTCCCCCACACCAGCGTCAAACTCGCCCCTCTCGCCGTCACCATCACCCAACGTCTCGTCGACCACCACCGCACCCAACCCACCACTTCCCTCCCCCACCTCGCCATGAGTCTCAACAACCTCTCGAACCGGCTCGGTGACCTGGGACGCTGGGAAGAGGCGTTGGGGGCAATCACCGAAGCCGTCGACATTCGACGCAGGCTGGCCGCGGACCGGCCCGACGCCTTCCTGCCCGACCTCGCCACCAGCCTCAACAATCTCTCGGTCCGGCTCGGTGACCTGAGGCGACAGGAGGAGGCGTTGGCCGTGATCACCGAAGCCGTCAAGGCACTTCGCCAACTGGCCGCGGACCGGCCCGACGCCTTCCTGCCCGACCTCGCCACCAGCCTCAGCAACCTCTCAGTCCTGCTCGGCGTTCTGGGGTACCGGGAAGAGGGGCTGGCCGCGATCACAGAAGCCGCTGAGGTCCATCGCCAGTTGGCCGCCGAGCGGCCCGGCCAGTTCCTGCCCAACCTCGCCCTGAGTCTCAACAACCTCTCGATCCGACTCGGTGAGTCGGGGCGCCCCGAAGAGGCGTTGACCGCGATCACCGAAGCCGTCGAGGTCTACCGCCGCCTGGCCAACGACCGGCCCGACGCCTTCCTGCCGGACCTGGCCATGAGTCTCAGCAACCTTTCGGGCCGGCTCGGTCGATTGAGTCGCGACGTGGAGGCGCTGACGGCGATCACCGAAGCCGTCGAGGTCTACCGCCGCCTAACCAACGACCGGCCCGACGCCTTCCTCCCAGGCCTGGCGCTGAGTCTCAACAACCTCGCGATCCTGCTCGGCAACCTGGGGCACCAGGAGAAAGGGCTGGCCGCGATCACCGAAGCCGCTGAGGTCCATCGCCAGTTGGCCACCGACCGGCCCGACGCCTTCCTACCCGAACTCGCTCTGAGTCTCCACAACCTCGCCGTTCGGCTCGGCCACATGGATCGCACGGAGGAAGGGTTAGCCGCAATCACCGAAGCCGTCGGGATACGACGTCGGTTCGCCGCCGATCGGCCCGATGCCTTTCTGCCCGAACTAGCAACCAGTCTGCAAAATTTCGCGATCCTGCTCGGTGAATCGGGACGCAGGGAAGAGGGGTTAGTCGCGATCACAGAAGCCGTCGAACTACGAACAGACCTCGCTGCACGTTGGCCGACCCTGCACGGTTCTGAACTGCAGAGTTCACAACGGGTGCTTCAATGGCTCAACGAGTGGCCGCCCAATCCCTACTAGACATGGCCGTCTAGTGAGGCGTCGCCGACAGACAGCGATCCACAGCAGCACGTTCGACATCAACCACGCCATACCTGCGGCACAACCAGCGGCAAGGCAGATCAGAGCACCAGCCGTCCAACGGTGAGAGCATCCGCGGTAGCAGCGACAGGCAGCTCTGCCACTCCTTGTCGCCCCGTCCGACGGGTCACAGCTCGAGTCGGATGACGATCCAACTATTGCCGGAACGGGCCGGGTTGCGGTCCGTCGGCGAGTGTGCCGGGCAGCTCGAGAAGTTCACGGACGAGTGCACTGGTGCGCAGTTCCGGTAGCTGCGTAGTGGCCAGGTTGACCCAAGCTCAAGTGCAGCGGCCCGAGTTCAGCCAACCCTGGTCCAAGGTATCTCGCTTCATCGGGTCGACCCGTGCCATCCAGCTCACCAAGCGTCGGTGAGGAAGGTGCGTTCTTCGTCCTCGTCGTCGGGTGGTGGGGGTGGGGTGGGGCGGGTCGGGGTGTTGAGGGTGTCGATTTCGGACCAGGTGTTCTCGACTGCCGACGCGACGATTGCTTGTTGTTCGTTGTGGGGTAGGTGGTGCCAGGCCTCGGCGGCGGAGCGGGCGGGGTTCAGGGCGGTGTCGGTGAGGATGGTGGAGTAGAGGAGGGCGCGTTCGGTTACTCGGCCGGTGAGGACTTCGCGGGCGAAGTCGGCTAGTTCGCCGGTTCCGGAGGCCAGGAGGCGCATTTGGGTGGCTCGGGCGGTGCGGCCGGGTTCGGTTTGCCAGGGGCTTGGATCTCGGTCATAGGGAGGGGTCCGGGTGGTCGTAGGGCTGGGCGGGCCAGGTGGAGGCGGCGACTTCTCCGTTGCCCGCCACCACTTCGGCGGCGGCTTGGACCAGGTGGGCCAGGGAGCGCAGGCCGTCGGCGATGTCGGCTACCGCTTCGTACGCGGCTACCACCGCGCCTGCGCCTTTGAGGGGTTTCCTTGAGGGGGCCTAGGAAGAGGAGGTCCACTACTGAGTCGAGCAGGGCGTCTACGCCGATGTTGAGGGCTACGAAGCCGTGGTAGGCGGCGCGGGCGAAGTTTTTGATTTTCCAGCCTGCGTCGCGGGAGAACTGGGCGTGGGCGCCTGCTGCTTTGGCGTACGCCATCAGCCAGTTCTCCGCGGCGGAGGCGGCGTTGCCTTCCCAGGTGTCTTGGATCGCGTAGCAGCCGCGGGTGATGTTCTCCTTGATGCGGGTGAAGGCGATGGCGGTGTCTTCGAAGATCATGCCTTGGGTCATGAGCAGCTTCCAGTCGCCGCTGACCAGGGTGGTGATCAGGTCGAAGGGGTCCAGGCCGACGATCTGGCGGAGGAGGGCGCGCACGTGGGTGGCGACCGAGGTCGCGCCCGTCAGGCGCTCCACCTTTTCTTCCAGGTCGGTCGGCCAGCCCTCGGTGGCGTCGAGTTCCGTGGGAGCCGGTGGGCCCGAGTACTTGCTGTTCGGGTCGCGGGGGTCGGCGGAGGCGGATTCCCAGTCGCCGAAGTCGCCGGTGCTGGCGTGGGCGATGACTTCGCCGGGGGTCAGCTTGGGTGAGGTGGCGGCCGGGTAGTGGGCGTCGGCCAGTTTGAGGTTGGCCAGCTCGGTCTTCTCGTAGTGGGCGGCGGCGCGTTGTAGTTCGTCGGCGCAGGCCGCGGCCAGGTCGGCGGCCCGGGCGGTGTTGGTCTCGGCCAGGGCCTGCCAGCGGTCCAGTGGGGCCGCGAGCATGCCGAGTAGGCCTTCACCCAGCTCGTTGGGTCCGCTCCGGTAGTTCTGGGCGGCGAACAGGCGTGCGGCGCTGGCTGCCCTGCCTACAAGCAAGCCCAGTTTGGCGACGTCCTCGTGGACGACATCGAACTCCCCGTCATTCCGTGAGGTCTACCAGATCGCGGGTCGCTTCGGGAGCGGGTTGGGGTGGGGTGCGGGTACTGGAAACGTCTCCGCCGAGGGAAATCCGCAGGGGGGCGACGGGCCTGCTATCTCGATCGGGTGAATGTGCAACTTTGGTCAACGTTCAGCAACTCGGTCGTGATCGGTCCGCTGACCGCGACGATCACGAGGGTGGGCACGGTGACGTCGGGGACCTTTGTCGGGACGTGGTCACCAGGCCCGATGGGTCAGCCATTCGCCGGGCCGACGACGCTGACCGTCGCCGGCTTGCTTCAGCGCGCGGTTGCGGCACGGGCAGTTTCGGCCCGGGGCGCTCGGCTTCAGGGCGTCGGGTGGGCTGGGGGCAGGGTGGGGTGGTCGGTGGGGTAGATGCCGATCGCGAAGCCGTAGGTGGTGTTGCCGGAGCGGGGGAGGCGGTCGAACTCGTCGATGAGTTGGGTCATGCGGGTCCAGAAGTGGGAGGCCTGGTCCTTGGAGATGCGGGCGTGTCTGGTGAACGCCCAGAGTTGTCCGGATTGGAATGCGGCGGCGGATTCGCGGGCAGCCAGCTCGAAGTCGTTGAAGTCGCCTGGGGTTGTGGGGTTGGGGGTTGTGGGGTCTGCTGCGATGTAGAACAGGCGGGCGGTGCGGCCGTAGAAGCGTTCCTCGATGGCTCGGACTCGGCGGGTGCGGACGACTTGGAGGAGGCCGTTGCCGGTCAGGACCTGGACGTGGTGCGCGACGGTGCTTTTGGGGCGGTCGAGCGCGGTTGCGAGTTCGGTGACGGTTGCGGCTCGTTCGTGCAGCAACTGCAGGATGGTGGTGCGTACGGGGTGTCCGATGGCCTTCACCTGGGCCGGACTGGTCAGCGCCATCCGATCGGCCAGCTCGTAGTCCGGGGGTTGTTCGCCATGGCTGGACAGACTAGCGTTGTCGAACGTTCCGGATAATTGGATCGTTCACGAAGGTGAGTGCCCGCGATGGCGGAGGTTGTGCTGTACCACCACGTCCAGGGGTTGACCGACGGTCTGCGGAGGGTCGCTGACAGCCTGCGTCAGGCGGGGCACGAGGTGCACACCCCGGACCTGTTCGAGGGGCGGACGTTCGCCAGCATCGACGAGGGGTTCGGTTTCGCGCGCGAGGTCGGGTTCGAGCGGGTGCGGGAGCGGGGATCGCCGCGGTGGAGGCGCTGGGGGCGGAACTCGTGTACGTCGGGTTCTCGTTCGGGGTCACCATCGCGCAGCGGCTCGCGCAGACCCGTCCTGGTGCGCGGGGCGCGCTGCTGATCGACGCCTGCCTGCCGGTGACGGAGTTCGGGGAGGAGTGGCCGGCGGGGGTGCCTGTCCAGGTCCACGGCAAGGAGGCGGACGAGTTCTTCGACGAGGACCTGCCCTCGGCGCGCGACCTCGTCCGCTCGACGCCGCACGCGGAGTTGTTCCTCTACCCGGGCGATCAGCACCTGTTCGCCGACTCGTCCCTCCCCGCGCACGACCCCGAGGCAGCCGCGGTGCTGCTGGAGCGCATGCGTTCTTTCCTCGCCTCGGTGTGATGAGCGGGTTCAGGGCCGCACTTCGAAGGTGTAGAGGGAGTAGCCGTACGTCGTTCCCCGGGTGATGCCGAGCATCCGGACGTACCTGGCCGTGGTCGCGGGGAACGTCAGGGTGTCCTGCCCCGCGGTCGTGCGGCCTCGGCGTTGGGCGACCGTGGTCCACGTGGTGCCGTCGTCGGAGACCTGGATGTCGTAGTCGCGGCCGTAGGCGGCTTCCCAGGTCAGGGCGACCGAGGTGAACGTGGAGCGGACGCCCAGGTCCACTCGGAGCCATTGGGTGTTGCTGTACTGGCTCGACCAGCGGGTGGTGGGTGAGCCGTCGACGGCGTTGCTCGCCAGGAAGGACGGGGTTTCGACGGACGACGCCGAGGCGGGCTTGCCCTGGGCGAGGTCGCCTCCGAAGACCTCGAACGAGTAGAGCGAGTAGCCGTACGTCGTTCCCCGGGTGATGCCGAGCATCCGGACGTACCTGGCCGTGGTCGCGGGGAACGTCAGGGTGTCCAGGCCCGCGGTGGTGCGGGCTCGGCGTTGGGCGACGGTGGTCCACGTGACACCGTCGGTGGAGGTTTGGATGTCGTAGTCGCGGCCGTGGGCGGCTTCCCAGTTCAGGCGTACCGAGGTGACGGTTCGGGCGCCGCCCAGGTCGACCTGCAGCCACTGGCTGTCGGAGTACTGGCTCGCCCAGCGGGTGCTGTCGGAGCCGTCGACGGCGTTGGTCGGGGCGAGGCTGGGGGCCTCGGTCGAGGACGCGGTGGCGGGTTTGCGGTAGGCCAGGTCGCCGGGGGTGCGGTTGTCGAGGGTGTCGGGCAGGTAGGTGGTGCCGGGGCCTTGGCCGACCGCGAGGACCTTGCTGAGGAAGGCCGAGTAGTCGGTGCCGCCCTTCGTCGGGGACCACATCTTCTGCGCCAGCGCGGCGAAGCTCTTCTCGACCAGGCCGTGCACCTGGAGTTCGGTGTAGGTGGCGCGGACGAGGTCGTTCCAGACGGCGGGCATGGCGCCGAGGAGGCTCGGGTGCTGGGCCGTCAGGTTGTTCGAGCCGCCGAAGATGTTCGGGGACCAGTTCAGGAAGATGCTGCTGCCGTCCAGGCCCTGGCCGTGGTAGTAGTCCGCGAAGGGGACCACGTACAGCAGGCCGTCGTTGGAGTTGATGACCTTGTAGCCGTCGGCGATGGCGGCCGTGGGCGAGTACCAGCCGTTGTTCCAGCTGTTGATCACCATGCCCTTGTCGTAGCCCGCGCCGGTGCCGGACATGTAGCTGAAGCTGCCCCAGGCGTTGACCGACTTGCCGAGCGAGCGGACGTGCGGCGCGATGGTGTTGACGTAGGTCTTGTACTGCTCGGCCAGCGCCGTCGGGTACTCGTCGATCCCGATGTGGACGGTGGGGCCGCGGAACCAGGGGCGAACTCGGTGTACACGGACTTCATGAACTCGGTGCTCGCCGGTTTGCCGAGGTCCAAGTGGTCGGAGTTGCCGTTGTCGAGGCCGAGTTCGGGCTTGAACTCGATGAAAGCGCGGGCGTGCGCGGGCGCGTCGATCTCGGGGATGATCGTGACCGCGTTGGCGGCGGCGGTGTTCTCGAAGCCGTCCCAGTCGGCGCGGGTGTAGGAGCCGTCGGTGGCGGCGAGGCCCGCGAAGGCCGGGTTGGCGCTGGCGAGCCGGAACGCGGAGTACGCCTGGGACCAGTCGCCGTTCGGGGCGTGGATCTCGTTGTCGTTGAGGTGCAACTGGAGGGTGTTGAGCTTCAGCCACCCCATCCAGCGCAGGTAGGAGTTGATGAACTGCGGGGTGAAGTAGCGCCGCCCGACGTCGATCATGAAGCCGCGCAGGGCGTAGTCCGGGTAGTCGACCGCGGTGCCGACGGGCAGGCTGGCGCGGTCGGCCGACCCCAGCAGGGCCTGGAGGAGCGACCGGCCGCCGTAGTAGACGCCCTTGTCGCCGCCGCCGACGATCTCGACGGAGCTGCCGACGACGAGCCGGTACGCCTCCGCCCGCAGTTCGGCCTTCGCGGCGCCGAAGCCCGCGGCCGGGTCCACGCGCAGCGCGATGTCACCGGCCGCGGCACTCCCCGTGACGACGGTGGGGCGCAGGCCGGTCAGCTCGGCGGTGTCGGCGGCGAGCTGGGCGGCGTGGCTCTGCAACGCTGCCGGTGCGCCCGCCGGGATGACGATGCGGCTCGCGGAGGTCAGGACCAGCCGACCGGTCCCGCCGGTCCACTCCTGCAAGGCGGGCACGACCCCGGGCGGGGCGGGGTTCACCTGGGCGACCGCGCTGCCCCCTGCGACGACCGCGGAGGCCACCGCCACCGCCGCGACGGACACCGCGACGCCCGACCGCCAGCGCACCGATGCTCCAAGCCCCATGCCCGACCTCCAAGCCGTGACCGCGCTGGCGACCACTGGTCTAAACCATGAGGGCGGAGCATGCGCCACGCGCCGGGCCGCGTCAACAGGTCCACCTCCCCCACGTGGACCACTCCCCCTCCGGACTAGAAGACCGCCAACTTCGCACTCCGATGTAAACCGCCCACCGGACCGGGCGCGCCTGCCATCTCCCCGGGAGGACTCTTGCCCTCCACCTGCGGATCGACGTAGTCTCGACCTGTTTTACACCGGTCAGCGAAGTAAAGGTGCCGCCGTGACCCAACTGCGCTTCGACGAGCGGGGCACGAAGGAGTCGCTGCGGGCCCGGAACGACGTCGTCGTGCTGCAGGCGATCGCCGTCGGCGCGGGCAAGTACGCGCGCACCGACGTCGCCCGCGAGACCGGGCTGCCCGGGGCGACCGTCTCGGAGATCGTCACCTCGCTCATCGAGCGCGGGCTGGTGCGCGAGGCCGGGCGGGACGCGACGCACCGGGGCAAGCCGCGGGTCCTGCTGGAACTCGACGACTCCCACCACCGCATGGTCGGCGTGCACATCGGACCGGGCCGGGTCCAGGCGAGCGTGATGACGCTGACCGGGCACGTCGAGGAGTCGGTGACCGTCGACGTCCACCCCGCGCTGGACGAGGTGCTGCCGGTGATGGCCGACCTGATGGAGCGGCTCGCGCCGCCGGACGCGAACGTGGCCGCCGTGGGCGTGGCCGCGCCCGGGATCGTCGGCGACGACGGCGTCATCCGGGAAGCGGTCAACTACGGCTGGCGGATGGTCCCGGTGGGCCGGGAGCTGTCCCAGCGGTGCCGGGGGCTGCCGGTGCACGTGATCAACGACGCCAACGCCGTCGCGCTGTCCGAGGTGGCGCTGTCGGCCAGCCCGGAGCACACGGTCGCGCTGCTGTGGATCGGCACGGGCATCGGCGCGGGCGTGGTGCTCGACGGCCGCATCTACCGGGGGCCGGGGTTCCGCAGCGGCGAGATCGGGCACGTCGACATGGGCGTCTCCCTGCGCTGCCGGTGCGGCCTGGTCGGGTGCCTGGAGACGGTCGCGGCGCTGCCGTCGATCCGCGGCGACGCCACGCCGGAGGTGGTCGAGCGGTGGCAGGCGGGCGGGGACGACCACGCCTGCCGGGCGCTGGGGGAACGGATCGGCCGCGCGGGCCGCGAGTTCGCGCGGCTGCTGTCGATGATGGCGGGCACGCTCGACGTGACGGAGTTCGTCGTCGGCGGGCCGGTGGTCACCGACCCGCTCGGGCCCGCGGTGCTGCGCGCGGTCAACGACGCGCTGGCGCTGCGGGTGATGTCGGGCTTCTCGCCGCTGACGGCCCGGTTCTCGACCTTGGGCGCGCACAGCGCCGTGGTCGGCGCGGTGGCGCACGCGATCCGGCAGGAGCTGGGGGTCGTGCTGACGATGGTCCCCGCGTGGGACGCGGGCCGACCGGTCCGCTGTTGATCAACTCCGCTCACGAGGCGGACCGCACGAGGGGTCGGACGAGTGGTCGACAGGAAGTACAAGGTGATCGCGGAGGAGCTGGCCGACGCGATCCGCTGCGGCGACCACCTCCCGGGCAGCAGGCTGCCACCGATCAGCGCGCTCATCGAGCGCTTCGGCGTCGCGCGCGAGACGATCCGCGCCGCGCTCAACCTGCTGGCCCGCGACGGGCTCGTCGAGATCCGCCAGGGGCACGGGACCGTGGTGCTGAACCCGTCGTGCCTGCCCCTGCAGGCGATCGCCGAGCCGCGGGTCGGTGACGGGACCTCGACGGTGCTCGCGGGCTGGGCGTACCCGACCGGGGAGATCGCCGGTCGGCTGCGGGTGAAGGCCGAGGCGCCCCTCGTGCAGCGGGTGCAGCACAAGCGCGTCCGCGGTCGGCTCGTCGGCATCCACGAGCACTGGCTGCCCGAGCGGGTCGCCAACCACGTGCACCGCGTCATCGGGCTCGACCTGGCCGACCGCGCCACGCCCCACATGGACGTGCTGGGCCTCCTGCGCCAGGCGGGCATCGGCCTCACGGTGACCAACCTGGACGTGTCCGCGAGGGCGGCGAGCGACGCCGAGGCCAAGCTGATGGACCTGGACCCGCAGACGCCGGTGTGCGTCATGCGGCGCGTCGCGTACGACACCGCGGGCAACCCGGTGGAGGCGCGCACGACCGTCTGCGTGGAGCCGATCAGCGTCGTCGCGCTCGCCGAACCGGCGTACCACCACAGCGCGGACTGGGCCGCCCCGCGATAGCGCGAAATCGCGGGCCAACAGCGCGTCGGCCCGCGAAATCGTTTGCGGCTACTGGGTCGCGAGGACGTTCAGCTCGGCGGCGGACGTCCACGGGTTGCCGTTGACCTCCGACAGCGCCCGCAGTCGGACGTACCGGGCCGGGGTGGGGCTGAAGCAGGCGGACTTCTCCGCCTTCGTGTTCTCCCACGTGCCGCTGGAGGCGGCGGTCCACGTGGTGCCGTCGGTGGACGTGTGGACCTCGTAGCGGGCGATGGTGCCGTTGGTGTTGGAGTTCTGGCGCGGCAGGTAGTACAGGCAGCTCGTCGTGCGGGTCTGGCCGAGGTCGAGCTGGATCTCGTGCGGGGGCGGCGGCGAACTGGTCGACCACGCGGTGTGCCAGATGGTGGCCGGGTCGCCGTCGAGGACGTTGGCCGCGGCGCCGTTCTCGGCTGCGGTCTCGGCGCTGTCGGCGTAGCGGACGGACATCTGCTGCTGCGGGACCCGCGCGGCGGCGAACCTCGGGGTGAGCACGTCGAGTTCGGCGACGGCGGCGTGGGTGTTGGCGGCGCCCCACTCGGACAGGACGCGCAGCTTCACGAAGCGGGCGGTGCCCGCGACCGGGACCGTCTGCTCGACCGGCGAGTTCGGGAAGCGGCCGGCAGCCGCCCTCGTCCACGGGCCGGTGGCCGCGCTCGCCAGCCAGACCTCGTAGTCCTTGACCTTGCCGTTCGTCCCGCCGTCCTGGCGCGGCAGGTACCGGACGCCGGACACCGCGCCCGTCGTGCCGGTGTCGGCGACCAGCTCCGCGGGCAGGGCCGGGGCGCCCCCGGTGTAGCGGGTGTGCCACATCGTGTACGGGTCGTTGTCGGCCGCGTTGGCCGCGGAACCGTTCTCGGACTGGGTTTCCTGGCTGGTCGCGGTGACCGCCCACCCGGTCTGCGAGCGGGCGGTGTCCGCGCCCGGTTCGCCCGGGCCGACGCGGTCGAGGACGTCGATCAGGGCGCGCAGCGACGCGGCCTTGGGGCCGCCCCACGTGCGGTCGGCCATCACCTGGAGGGGCCTGCGGGCGAAGTGGTCGACGTTGTCGACGCCCAGCGCGTAGCTGCGGTCCATCCAGCGGGAGATCTTGTAGCCGCGGATGCCCGCGGTGCTGGAGTACGGGTGGTTGAACACGTCGTACGGGTTGGAGTAGCCGTAGTCGCCGGGCTGCTGCCCGAAGCCGACGGACACGTAGAAGACGCCGTCGGTGGTGACGACCACCGGGTAGCCCGCGTTCGCGTGCGCCGAGCCGTCTGCCAGCCAGTCGTTGACGATGACGTTCGTCGGCGGGGCGATCGACGTGCGGGCGCCGCCGTAGTCCCACCACTCCCAGAGCTGCGTGGTCTTGCCCTTGGCGCGCACGGCGTCGTTGAGGACGTTGAGGAAGTCGACGAACACGTCGCCGGGGTAGGCGAAGCCGCGCGCCCGCTGGTAGGTCACCAGTTCGGGGCAGGCCGCCTTGGCCGTGTCGTTCGGGAGCTCGTCGCCGCCGATGTGGACGTACGGGGAGTCGAACAGGTCGGCGACCTCGTTGACCAGGTTGATCGCGAACTGCCGGGTCGCGGGCTTGGTGACGTCGAGCGTCCAGCCGCCCGCGTCCGCCCCTTCCCACGGCACGCCCGTGGGCTTCGACAGCGACGCGCAGGTGAACGCGAGGCTCGGGTCGTAGGCGCTGAAGTGCGACGAGTGCGCGGGGAAGTCGAGTTCCGGGACGATCGTGACGCCGTAGCCCTTGGCGTAGGCGACGAGGTCGGTGATCTCGGCGCGGCTGTAGCGCTCGGGCGAGGCCAGGCCCGGGTACGTGGTGCTCTCGATCCGGAAGCCGTTCCAGTCGGTGAGGTGCAGGTGCAGCGTGTTGAGCTTGTACCAGGACATCTGGCGGATCTGCGCCTTGAGCCAGTCCACCGGGAAGTACCGGCGGCCGACGTCGATCATCTGGCCGCGGTCCGGGTAGCGCGGCCAGTCCCGCACGGACCCGGCGGGGAACGTCGTCCGGTTCCCGGTGCCGCGCAAGCCTTGGAGGAGCGTCCGGGTGCCGTTGAACGCGCCCGCGGCGGTCCGGGCGGTGATGGTCAGGGTGGAGCCTGCGGTCAGGGCGTAGCCCTGGTCGCCGAGGGTGGTGTCGGTCGAGCCCAGGCTGAGCACGACGTCACCGGTCGTCGGGGTGGCGCCGACCGCGAGCGGCAGGGCGAGTCCGTTCTCGGCGGCGAAGTCGGCGCGCAGTCGACTGGCCACTGTGGACAGGGCGGTTTGGTGGGCGGCGGGTACGACCAGGCGGCTCGCCGAGGTCGCTGTCCACGCGCCGGTCCCACCGGTCCACTCCCTCGGGGCTGGGACGATGGCGGGCGCGGCGTTCGCCGCGACCGCGTGCCCGACGGGGAGCAGGACCGAGGCGGCGACGGCGCAGACCACCGCGACGACGCCTCTCGCGGGCTTGGCCAAGACGGCCATGGGGCCTCCACATGTGCAGGGGGATGTGGATTAATTATGATAATAATGAAAGCAATTAGCTCCTGCTGTCAAGACCGCTCCTGACCTGCGGATCAGCGGGCGGCGGGCAAGGCGGTCGGGTCCGCGAAGACCCGGTCGAGCGCGGCCTGCGCCGCCCCGCGCGCGGCGCTGGTGAACCCCAGTTCGGACAGCCGCACCACGCACCGGCTGACGCGGGGCGCGACGACGGTCTCGTCGATGACGTCCTGCGCGCGGTCGAGCAGGAACTCGCCGAGGTGGGCGAAGTACCCGCCGAGGACGATGACGGCGGGGTCCAGCACGGAGATCAGCATGCCGAGCCCGGCGCCGAGGCCGTCGGCGATCCGGTCCAGCCCCCGGCGCGTCCGCTCGTCCCCGCGGCCGCCCGCGCCCTGACCTCCGCGAGCCGGTCCTCCAGGTCGCGCGTGGGGTCGAGCACCGGATCGCCGGGGTCGGCGATGTCGGCGAACAGCGCGTTGACCCCGATCATCGTCTCCCAGCACCCGAACCGGCCGCACGCGCACCGCACCGGCTCCGGGTTGAGCCGCACGTGCCCCATCTCCCCGCGAACCCGGTCGCCCCGACGACGAGCCGCCCGCCGGTCACGATCCCGCAGCCGATCCCGACCTCGCCGCGCACGTGCACGAGATCCCGGATCCCCTCGGGGGCGAGGAGCGCGTACTCCGCGACCGTCCCCAACCGAGCGTCGTTGTCGATGGCCACCGGCGGCGCGTCGCGCCCCAACCGCGCGGTCAGCTCCCCCACCACGTCGACCCGTTCCCACCCGAGGTTCGGGGCGAACGTCACCGCGCCCCGCGCGGGGTCGATCTCGCCGGGCGCGGCGACCGTCAGCCCGACGAGCGACCGCCCCTCGGCGGCCAACTCGGTCCGCACCCGCAGGGTCAGCGCGGCGACGGCGTCGAGCACGGCGCCCACGTCGTCGTGGCGGTCGAGGGTGACGCGGTGGTCGAGCAGCTCGCCACCGGTCAGATCGAGCGCGACGGCGCGGACGTAGTCGACGGAGATCTCGACGCCGAGCCCGCACAGCCCGCGGCCGTCAAGTTCCAGCTCCAGCGGGGGCGCCCCACTCCCCTTCCCGGGCGACCTCGCCCTCCCGGACCAGCCCGCGCTCGACCAGCTCCGCGATCAGCAGCGTCACCGAGGGCCGGGGCAGGCCCATGTCCTTGGCGAGCTGCGTGCGCGACCGGGCCCCCGCCCGCAGGTGGCGGAGCACGAGCCCCAGGTTCGTCCGCCGGATCGACGCCCGATTGGCCGCGTCGGCCATCCCCACCCCTCACCTCGGTGCCGCCCACAGTACGGCCGGGACCCCGCGAGCGGGACGCGGGCGCGCGCGGCCCGGCCGAACGGACGGTAGATAACGACTATCGTTTTCGTATAAGGTCGGAGCGCGCTTGGGGGCGACTGTGCGACAGGTCACCGGGGTCGCGGGCTGACATCTTGATGAAAATGATTACCATTGCCGACTGGCGGTGGGGACGGCGAAGGGACGGGCGTGGCGCATCTGCTGGTGGTCGAGAGCTGGGTGGGCGCGATGAGTTCGCTGCTGCCGAGGGCGATCCTCGAATCCGGGCACCGCTTCACCTTCCTGACCCGCGACCTGCGGCACTACCTGCGCACCGCGCCCGGGGACGGGCCGCACCCGCTGCTGGCCGCGGAGAACGTGCTCACCACCGAGACCAACGACCTCCCCGCGCTGCTGTCCTATGTGGAACGCATGCACGACGTGCTCCGCTTCGACGGGGTGATCACGTCCTGCGACTACTACCTGGCCACCGTCGCCGAGATCGCCGCGCGGCTCGGGTTGCCCGGGGCGCGGCCGGAGGCGGTCGAACGGGCCTACCGCAAGGACCTCACCCGGACCGCCCTCGCCGCGGCGGGCGTGGCCGGGCCGCGGTTCGCGCTGGCGACCGGGTGGGCGGGGAGCGCGAAGGCGGCCGGGGAGCTGGGCTACCCGCTGGTGGTGAAGCCGGTGGACCTGTGCGCGGGCATGTTCGTGCGCCGGGTCGACGACGAGGCCCAGCTGCGGGAGGCGTTCGCCGCGCTGGAGTCGTTCCCGGTCAACGCCCGCAGCCAGCCGCGGCTGCCGACCGTGCTGCTCGAGGAGTTGCTCGACGGCCCCGAGGTGAGCGTCGAGACGGTGACCGTCGACGGGACCACGGTGGTCGTCGGCGTCACCGACAAGAGCGTCGCCGGGGCGCCGTGGTTCGTCGAGAGCGGGCACATGTTCCCCGCCGACCTCCCCGCGGGCAGGCGGACGCGGCCGCGGACCTGGCGGTGGCGGCCATCGCCGCGCTCGGGCTGGACCGCGGGTCGCGCACACCGAGGTCAAGCTGACCGCGACCGGCCCGAAGCTGGTCGAGGTCAACCCGCGGCCCGCGGGCAACCAGATCACCGAACTCGTGCGCCGGGTGACCGGCATCGACCTGCCCGCCGTGCACACCCAACTCGCGATCGGCGAGCCGCCGCGGCTGGAGCGGGCGGAGACCGGGGTGCGCAGCGCCGCGATCGCGTTCCTGTTGCCGCCCAAGGCAGGGCTGGTCGCGGGCATCACCGGCGAGACCGGGCAGCCCGGGGTCGTGGACGTGGCGCTCAAGCCCGTGGGGCACCGGGCGGGCGACCCGACGAGCAACAACAGCTACCTGGGCCACGTGATGGCCGTCGACCACGGCGGTCCCGGTGCTCGCGCTCTGGCCGAGGCGGTCGTCGGCGGGCTGGCCGTGCGCTACCGCGAGGACGTCGCGTGATCGTCGCGGACCTGGTGGACGAGGTCCGGGCCGGGAAGCTGGGACCGGACCCGGGCGAGGCGCGGGTCAGCGTCGCGTTCACCACGCACCAAGGGGTCCGGCACGCCGAGCGCGGCCGGTCGTACCGCAACAGCGTGGTGAGCCTGCGCGTCGACCGCGCGGTCGGCTCGTGCGCGGTGGAGCCGGGCGAGATCGCCGACGACGACGTCCACGACACCGTGGGCGCCTCCGTCGCCGACCTGCTCGACCACCCCAGCGCCGCCGTGCGGGTCGCCGCGCTCGACGCGTACCTGATGAGCGCGCACCCGCACGAGACCTCCGGCGCGCGGCCGGTGGCGGTGCCGCCGGGCAGCTCGCTGGCGAAGTCGATGGCCAGGGCCGCCGCGGTCGTCGACCTCCTCGACGTGCCCGCCGGGGGCCGGGTCCTGGTGGTCGGGGTGGTCAACTCGCTCCTGCACCACCTGCGTTCCCGCGGCGTCGCGTACACCGCCTGCGACCTCAAGGGCGGGCGCACCGAGTGGGGCGAGCCGATCGCCACCTCGGCCGATCCCGCGGACTGCGACGCCGTGCTGGTGTCCGGCATGACCCTGGGCAACGGCACGTTCGAGCCGCTGCTGCGGTCGGCGGCGGGTCGCCCGGTGGTGGTGTTCGCGCAGACCGGCAGCGCGGTGCTGCCGTGGTTCATCGGCGCGGGCGTCACCGCGGTGTCGGCCGAGCCGTACCCGTTCTTCTGGCTCGACGGCGGGCCGTCGACCATCCACGTCTACCGGGAGCGGCCGTCGTGGTGAACCCCGCGTTGCTCGACCTCGTCGGCGGGACCCCGGTCGGGCGGGTCCGCACGCCGCTGCCGCACCCGCACGGCGGGTTCTGGGCGAAGCTGGAGTGCCTGAGCGCGGGCGGGATGAAGGCCCGGCCCGCGGTGGCGATGCTGCTCGGCGCGCGCGCCGCGGCGAGCTGCGGCCCGGCGCGCCGGTGGTCGAGTCGACCAGCGGCACCCTCGGGATCGGGCTCGCCTTCGCCGGTCAGGCGCTCGGCCACCCCGTGGTGCTCGTCGTCGACTCCGACCTCGAGCCCGCCATGCGCGCCCTGCTGCGCGCGCACGGGGCGCGGTTGGAGGTGGTGGACCGCCCGCACCCGACCGGCGGCTGGCAGCAGGCCCGGTTGGACCGCCTGCAGGACGTGCTCGCGCGGACGCCGGGCGCCTACTGGCCGGACCAGTACAACAACCCCGACAACCCCGCCGGGTACGCCGGGCTGGCGCGCGAGCTCGCCGAGCAGGTCGACCCCGCCGACGTGCTGGTGTGCAGCGTCGGCACCGGCGGGCACAGCGCCGGGGTGATCGCCGCGCTGCGCGAGCACTGGCCCTCGGTCCGGCTCATCGGGGTGGACACCGTCGGGTCGACGATCTTCGGGCAGCCCGCCCGGTCCCGGGTGATGCGCGGCCTGGGCAGCTCGATCTACCCGGGCAACGTCGCCTACGACGCGTTCGACGAGGTGCACTGGCTGGGCGCGGTCGAGGTGGTGGATGCCTGCCGCAGGCTCGCCCGCGGCGGCTTCATCACCGGCGGCTGGAGCACCGGCGCGGTCGCGCTGGTCGCGGCGTGGGTGGCGCGGGTCGAGGCGGGCGCGTCGGTGGTCGCGGTGTTCCCCGACGGCCCGCACCGGTACCTGGGCACGATCTTCGACGACGACTTCTGCCGCGCCCGCGCCTGTTCGGGCCGACCGCGGACCGGCCGGTGGAGATCGGCGACCCGACGGCGGTGGAGGTCACGAGCTGGGCGCGTTGCCGCGCGGTCCGCTCGCCGCGCGAGCTGGCGGTGCCCGCGTGAAGCTGAGCACGTCGGTGTACGCCCTGGAGCTGACCACTCCCCTGCGCATCTCGCGGTCGACGATGGCCCGGCGGGAGGCGGTGCTGGTCGAGCTGGAGGACGACGGGCTCGTCGGGCGCGGCGAGGTGGTCACCTCGGTCTACTTCGGACTCGACGTGCCCGCGATCCTCTCCGCCCTCAAGCCCGTGCAGGACCGCCTCACCGAGGACGTCGCCGCGCTGGGCCTGCCGCCCGGGGTGGCCGCCGCGCTGGACTCGGCGCGGCACGACCTCGCCGCGCAACGGCGCGGGCTGCCCTTGCACGCCGTGGTCGGCGCGCGGCAGCGGTGGGCGGACGTGCCCACCGCGTACACCATCGGGATCACCGCCCCGGCCGACGCCGCCCGGCAGGCCGCTGCCCTTGCGGCCCGCGGTTTCCGGGTGCTGAAGGTGAAGCTCGGCTCGCCGGACGACATCGCCGTGGTCGCCGCCGTGCGCGCCGCCGCGCCGAACGCGCGGCTGATCCTCGACCCGAACGGCGCGTGGACGCCCGAGGCCGCTGTCCGCGCCCTGGAAGCGATGCCGGGGGTCGACGCCGTGGAGCAGCCGGTGGCGCCCGGTCGCCCTGAGTACCTGGCGTGGGTGGCGGAGCGGACGCCGGTGCCGGTGATCGCCGACGAGGACGCCGCCACGGTCGACGACGTGCGGGCGCTGGCGGGCGCGGTGGCCGGGGTGAACGTCAAGCTCGCCAAGTGCGGCGGCGTCACCGCGGCCCTGGAGATCATCCGGGCGGCGCGGGACGGCGGCATGGACGTCATGCTGGGCTGCCTCGTCGCCAGCTCCTCGGCATCGCCCCGGCGGTGCACCTGGCGTCGCACGCGCGGTGGGTCGACCTCGACGGGCACCTGCTGCTCGCCGACGACCCGTGGACCGGCATCGGCGGCGAGGACGGCGCGCTGCGCGTGTCCGGCGCGCCCGGGCTGGGCGTGGCGCGGCGGTGAGCGCGTTCCGGTCCTTCCCGCTGTCGGTGCGGCTGCTGCTGGTCAACCAGCTCGGCGTCAACACCGGCTTCTACCTGCTCGTCCCCTACCTGGCCGCGCACCTCGCGGGCACGCTCGGCCTGTCGGTCGCCGTCGTGGGGATCGTGCTCGGCGTGCGGACCCTGAGCCAGCAGGGGCTGTTCCTCATCGGGGGCACCGCCGCCGACCGGCTCGGCCCGCGCGCGGTGATCATCGCGGGGTGCGGGCTGCGCAGCGTCGGCTTCGGGCTGTTCGCGCTGGGCGAGTCCGTGCCCGTGCTGCTCGCGGCGGCCGTGCTGTCCGGGCTCGCGGGGGCGCTGTTCAACCCGGCGGTGCGCGCCTACGTCGCGGTCGAGGCGAGCGAGGAGCGCCGGGCGGAGGCGTTCGCGCTGTTCAACGTCTTCGCGCAGGCGGGCGCGCTGCTCGGACCCGTGCTCGGCGGTGTCCTGCTGCTGTGGGACTTCCGGGCCGCGGCGCTGACCGCCGCCGCGCTGTTCGCCGCGCTCACCGTCGCCCAGGCGTTCGCGCTGCCCGCCAGGGCACCCGCCGAACCGGTGGGCACCGTCCTCGGCGACTGGCGCGAGTGCCTGGCCAACCGGCGGTTCCTCGCCTTCACCCTCGCGCTCACCGGCCTGTACGCGCTGCAGAACCAGCTCTACCTCGTGCTGCCCATGGAAGCGGTGCGGGTCAGCGGGTTCCAGGGGTCGGTCGCCGCGCTGTTCGTCGTGTCGACCGCGGTGAGCCTGGTGTTCCAGGTGCGGATCACCCGGGCGCTGCGGGACCGGCCGCGCGGGCGGTCGATCGCGCTCGGCATGGCGGTCATGGGGGCGGGGTTCCTCGCGCCGGTGCTGTCGTACGCGTGGCCCGCGCTCGGTGTCCCCGCGGTCCTGGTGGCCACGCTGGGCCTCGCCGTCGGGGTGATGATCGCGCACCCGTTCGTCTACGAGCTGATCCCGTCGTTCGGCCGGGAAGGCCTGGCGGGCACGTACTTCGGCATGTTCTACCTGGCCTCCGGGGTGGTGGCCGCCGCGGCGAACGGGGTCATCGGGTGGGCCGCCGGGGCGAGCGGCGCGTGGGGTTCGGCGGTGTCGGCGGCCATCGGGCTGGCCAGCGCGGGCGCGGTGCACGTGCTCCACCGGCGCGGCGCGCTCGAGAAGGAGGCCGTGCGGTGAACCTGTTGACCGACAACCCCGAGCTGTACGAGCACCAGTTCCCCGACCCCGACCACGTGGCCGCCCGGTTCGTCGACGACGTGGTGCGGCGCTTCGGCGGCGGGCGGGACCTGCTCGACGTCGGCAGCGGCACCGGGCGCGACGCGGGCTGGCTCGGCCGCGCCGGCTACCGCGCCCGGGGCATCGACGCCAGCCCCGCCATGGTCGCGCACGCCCGCACGCGACACCCGCACGTCGGGTTCACCGTCGCCGACATGCGCGCTTTCGCACTGCCGGAGCGGTTCGACGTCATCACGTGCCTGGACAGCGCGTTCCTCTACTGCCACACCAACGCCGACCTGCGATCTTTCCTCGACCGCTGCCACGCCCACCTGCGCCCCGGCGGCCTGCTCGTCGCCGAGATGCGCAACGGCGCCTTCTTCCTCGGGAGCACCGAACTGCTCGACGGGGACACCACCCGGTCGGTCGCGTGGGACGGGGTCACCTACACCTCGACCACCCGCCTGTGGATCGACCACGCCGCCCAGCTCCTGCGCCGCCGCCGCGCCTGGACGTGGCCGGACCGCGCCGACCCGCTGGTCCAGCACTCCGCGTGGCGGCTGCTGTTCCCGCAGGAGTTGCGCCTGCACCTCGACCTCGCCGGGTTCGACGTGCTCGCGCTGTTCGACCGGCCGGGTCCGCGCACGGACCCGCCGTGGTCACCGGGATGCGGGTTCGGGGACTCGCTGTCCGGCGACCGACTGCACGTCGTGGCGCGCTCGCGCCCGCTCCACCGAAAGGGATAGCCCCATGAACGCCTTCTCCCGCCGCGGATTCCTCGCCCTCTCCGCGGGCGTGTCCGCCGCCGCCCTCGCGGGCTGCGGCAGCGGCGCGGGCACCGCCCCGACGACCCCGAAGGCGGGCGGGCGGCTGCGCGCGGTCTTCGCGGGCGGCGGCGCGAAGGAGGTCCTCGACCCGCACCTGGCGAACCTGTTCGTCGAGGCGGCCCGGTCCAAGGCGCTGTTCGACAAGCTCGCCGACCTCGGCCCCGACGTGTCCGCCCAGCCCCGGCTCGCCGAGAAGTGGGAGCCCAGCGCGGACCTGACCCGCTGGCGGATCACCCTGCGGCAGGCCGCCTTCCACGACGGCAAGCCGGTCCGCGCGGCCGACGTCCTCGCCAGCTACGCGCGCATCCTCGACCCCGAGCGCGCGTTCCGCGCCAAGTCCAGCCTGTCGGTGATCGACCTGGCCAACAGCAAGGCCGTCGACGACCGCACCGTCGAGTTCGCGCTCAAGCGCCCGTTCGTGGAGTTCCCGAACGTGCTGGCCGCGTTCGGCGCGTACATCGTCCCCGAGGGCGCGGAGGACTTCACCCGGCCCGTCGGCTCCGGGCCGTTCAGCTTCGTGTCCTTCGAGCCCGGGAAGTCGGTGCTGCTCAAGCGCAACGCCGACTACTGGGAGGGCGCGCCGCACCTGGACGAGCTGCAGTTCCTCATCGCCAACGAGGAATCGGCCCGGGTGAACGCGCTGCTCGGCGGGCAGGTCGAGTACGCCCACGACCTCACCCCGACCACGGCCCGCGCGCACGGCTCCGGCGACCGGATCGCGGTCGTGCGCTCCCCAACAGCGCGGTCCAGGCGTTCGCGATGAAGCTGGACCGGGCGCCCTTCGACAACCGGGACCTCCGCGAGGCGATGTTCCTGCTGGCCGACCGCCCGCAACTCGTCGAGTCGACGCTCGCGGGCGCGGGCCAGGTCGGCAACGACCTGTACGGCAAGGGCTACCAGTACTACGCCGCGGACCTCCCGCAGCGCGTCCGCGACCTGGACAAGGCCAAGCACCTCATCCGCAAGGCGGGCGCGGAGGGCATGACCATCAAGCTGAACACCTCGACCGCGGCGGCGGGCATGGTCGAGGCGGCGACGGTCTTCGCCGACCAGGTGAAGGGGTCGGGCATCACCGTCGAGGTCGTCACGGGCAACAAGGACACCTACTGGGCGGACACGCTCAAGGACGGCGTGATGTCCAGCTTCCGGTCGGGCGCCATGCCGATCGAGACCCACATCGCCCAGCGGCTTCTGTCCACTTCGGGCACCAACGTCACGAAGTGGGCCCGTCCCGACTTCGACGCGCTCTACGACAAGGCGGTGTCCACGGCGGACGTCACCGCGCGGACCGCGCTCTACGGCGACATGCAGCGGATGCTGCACGCCGAGGGCGGCTACCTGATGTGGGGCTTCGCCGACTGGATCGTCGGCGCGGCGAAGAACGTCGGCGGCGTGGCCACCGCGCCCGCCAACACCCTCGACTGGGCGCGGTTCGACAAGGTGTGGCTCGGGTGAGCCTGACCCGCTACGCCCTGCGCCGCCTGCTGTTCGGGGTGGCGCAGGTGCTGGCGGTGGTGACCGCGGTGTTCCTCATGGTGCACGCCCTGCCCGGGGACGCCGCGGTCGCCCTCGCGGGCGACGACCCGAACCCCGAGCGCGTCGAGGTGATCCGGCGCGCCCTGGGCCTGGACCGGCCGGTGCTGGAGCGGTTCGGCGAGTGGCTGCTCGGCCTGGCGCGCCTGGACTTCGGCGCGTCGGTGGTGTCCGGGCGGCCGGTGGCCGACACCCTGGCCGCCGCGCTCGGCCCGACCGCGGTGCTGGCGGTGCTCACCCTGGTGCTGCTGGTGCCGCTGGCCGTGCTGGTCGGGGTGGCGTCCGCGGTGCGCGAGGGCGGGCCGCTGGACCGGGCGCTGACGTCGGTGACGGTGGGGCTGCACTCGATCCCGGAGTTCGCGCTCGCGGTCGTGCTGGTCGCGGTGTTCGGCGTCGGGCTGGGCTGGCTCCCGCCGACCGCGGTCGGCGTGGACGTGCTGGCCGAGCCCGCGGTGCTCGTGCTCCCGCTGGTCGTGCTGATGGCCCGGCCGCTGTGCTCCATCAGCAGGCTGGTGCGGGCGGGGATGGTCGACGCGCTGGCCTCCGACTACGTCAGCCACGCGCGGCGGCTGGGCGTCCCCGCCACCCGGGTCCGGTTCGCGCACGCGCTGCCGAACGCGCTGGCCCCGCGGTGCAGCAGGTGGCCCGCACGACCGACTGGCTGCTGGGCGGGGTGATCGTGGTGGAGGCGGTGTTCGTGATCCCCGGTCTCGGGACGGTCCTGGTGGACGCGGTGGCGGCGCGGGACCTGCCGGTGGTGCAGGGGCTCGCGGTGGTGTTCGCGGCGACGACGATCGCGGTGAACCTGGTCGCCGACCTCGTCGCGTTCCGGCTCGCCCCGAAGGCGGCGGCGTGAGGCGGCCGGTCGCGGTGCTCCTGGTGGCGGTGCCGCTGCTGCTCTCCCTCGTCGGGCCGTGGTTCGTGCCGGAGGCGCCGACCCGGTCGGGGCCGTTCCTGCCGGAGGGGTTCCTGGGGACCGACTTCGTCGGGCGCGACGCCTGGCACCAGGTGCTCGACGGCGGCCGGACCGTCGTGCTCGTCGCGCTGGCCGCGACCGCGCTCGCGTACGCCGTCGGCGTGCCGTGGGGGTGGTGGCGGCGACCGCGCGGCTGCGGGTCGTCGACGAGGCCCTCATGCGGCCCCTCGACCTGCTCCTCGCGGTCCCGTCGCTGCTGCTGCTGATCGTGCTCGCGACGGTCGCGGGGCCCGGGATCGCGGTGCTCATCGCCATCGTCGCGGTGATCACCTTCCCGGACGTGGCGCGCGTCGCCAGGGCGGCGGCGCTGGAGATCGGGGCGCGGTCCGCCCTGGAGGCGATGCGCCTGCAGGGCGAGTCGTGGTGGCGCACGTCGGTGGTCTACACGGGACGGTCGATGGCGCGGCCCCTCGCCGCGGACATGGGGGTGCGGTTCACCTCCTCGCTGTACCTGGTGGCGTCGGCGAGCTTCCTCGGCGTCGGGGTGCCGCCCGACGCCGCCGACTGGGCGGTGATGGTCGACCGCAACCGGACCGGCCTGTTCCTCCAGCCGTGGGCGGTCGTCGTGCCCGCGCTGCTGGTCATCGCCCTGTCCGTGGGGCTGAACCTGCTGTTCGACCGCGCGTTGCGGAAGGGGACGACATGAGCGTGGTCCGGGTGGCGGACCTGCGGGCCGTGGCGGGCGGGCGGGTGCTCGTCGACGGCGTCGGCTTCACCGTCGACGCCGGGCGGGTGCTGGCCGTCGTCGGGGAGTCCGGCAGCGGCAAGACCACCACCGGGCTGGCGGTGCTCGGCGAGCACCAGCCCGGCGTCGCGGTGACCGGCGCGGTCGCGGTCGCCGGGCGCGTCGGTCTGGTGCCGCAACACCCGGCGGCGGCCCTGAACCCCGTGCGCCGGCTGGGGAAGGTGTTCCGGGAGCTTGGTACCGCCGCGGCGGTCGAGACCGCGTTGCGCCGGGCGCAGGTCGACCCCGCGCTGCTCGACCGGTACCCGCACCAGCTCTCCGGCGGGCAGCAGCAGCGGGTCGTGCTCGCCCAGGTGCTCGTCGGCGACCCCGCGGTGATCGTCGCCGACGAGCCCACGACCGGGCAGGACGCGATCACCCGCGCCGAGGTCGTCGCCGGGCTGGCCGAGGTGGTCCGGCAGGGCGTCGCGCTGGTCCTGCTGACCCACGACCTCGACGTGGTGCGCGCGCTCGCCGACGACGTGCTGGTGCTGCGCGACGGACGGGTCGTGGAGGCAGGCCCGGCAGGCGACGTCCTCTCCTTCCCGCGCGACGACTACACCAAGGCGCTGATCGACGCGCAGCCGCGGGCGCACGCGGTCGAGCGGGCGACGACCGCCGAACCCCTGCTGCGGGTGGTCGGGCTCACCGCCCGGCACCGCGCGACGGCGGTCCTGCACGACGTGGACCTCACCGTGGGCGCGGGCGAGTGCCTGGCCGTGGTCGGCCGCTCCGGCAGCGGCAAGACCACCCTGGGGCGCTGCCTGGCCGGGCTCCACCACACCTACGACGGGTCGGTCGTGCTCGACGGCGCCGTGCTGCCCCGGTCGCTGAGACGGCGCGACCGCGGCGCGCTGGCGGCGGTCCAGTACGTCTTCCAGGACGCGCGCGCCTCCTTCGACCCGCACCGCACCGTCGTCGAGCAGGTGGCGCGCACCGCCATCCGGCTCCGGGGCTCGACCCCGCTGACGCCCGCGCGCGGGCGCTGGCCCGCCTGGCCGCGGTCGGCGTCGACGCGGGCAAGGCCGAGCGCGGACCCGCCGGGCTCTCCGGCGGGGAGCTGCAGCGCTGCGCGCTGGTCCGGGCGCTGCTGGCCGACCCGGCCGTGCTGGTGTGCGACGAGATCACCTCCGGCCTGGACACCCTCACCCAGGCCGGGCTGCTCGACCTGCTCGCGGACCTCGCCTGCGCGACCGTGCTCATCAGCCACGACACCGGCGTCGTCGCGCGCCTCGCCGACCGGGTCGCCGTCCTGCACGGGGGCGGCTCGTCGAGCACGGACCCGCCCACGAGGTGCTGAGCGCACCCGCCCACCCCGTCACGACCGGCCTGCTGGGCCGCACGACCGCAGAGGAGACACGGAGTTGACCGACCACGGCCCCTACACCGTCCGCCGCACCCTGGAATCCGATGTGGACGGTGCGCGCAGCGTCATGCTGGACACCTTCTACCACGACTTCGGCGTCGGCTACCGCCCCGAGTGGCACGCCGATGTCATCGACATCGCGGGCAGCTACCTGCGCGACCCCCGCCACGCCCTCTTCGTCGCCGCCAAGGGCGACGAGATCGTCGCCACCACCGCGGTCCGCGCGGCCGGGCCCGCGAGCCCCCGCACCCGCGCTGGATCGCCGAGAAGTACGCCGCCCCCGCGTCCGCCCAGCTCTTCCGCGTCTACGTCCGCCCCGACCACCGCCGCGCGGGCCTGGCCCGCGCCCTCGTGCGCCTCGCCGTGGACTTCGTGGCCGCCGACCCTGCCTACACCGCGCTCTACCTGCACACCGACGCGCGCGTGCCCGGCGCGGAACCGTTCTGGCGCTCCCTGGCCACCGAGGTCCACGACGCCCGCGACGGCGACGACCGCACCCCGGAGACCGTCCACTTCGAGATCCCGCTCCGCCGCTAGCCGGACTCCTCGGTGACCGCGTGCGGGGCGCCGACCGGCTTGGACTCCGGTGAGCCGCGCTGGCGGAGGTAGACGCTGAGGATGGCCATGGAGGCGATCGCCAGGAACTCCGACTGCCAGTTCTGGAGGGTGCGGTTCCAGAAGTCCGAGGAGACCAGGTACTCGCCCCAGGAGACGGCGTCCTCGAACGCGGCGAGCTGCTCGGCGTTGTAGGCGCTGCGGCCCGCGATGTACTGGGCCGCCCAGGAAGTGAGGAACAGGGCGAGCATGGTGAGGCCGAGGGAGCGGGAGAACAGCGCCGTGCGCCAGCCGCCCGCCTTCGCCCAGCGCGGGGACTCCCGCTTGGTGTGGGCGCCGAGGAGCTGCTTCTCGTCGCTCTCGCGGCCGATCTCCGACGGCGGCTTGGACTCCGGCGAGCCGCGCTGGACCAGCCAGATCGTGGCGACGATGTAGAGGTAGAACTGGAGGTACTCGGACTGCCAGTTCTCGGCGACGTCGACGGCGAACTCCGACGAGGTCAGGTACTGGCCGAGGGTGATCGGGTCGAAGCCGTGCTCGACCTGCTCCTCGATCGCGACCGCGTGCCCGGTGAGGGCCTGGCCGACCAGGGCGCCGAGGAACAGCAGGCCGAACACCAGCGTGAGGCCGTTGTCGCGCAGGAACGTCCGCAGCCCGCTCATCGCTGCGCCAACCCGATGACGATGAAGTAGGCGAGGCCGCCCAGCACCACCAGCAGCGTCACCGTGAGCATGAGCCTGGAGATCACGGTCCCCCCACCACGCACTCGTACGGGCTCTGCCCGTCACCGGTGCACCCGGCGCCGGTGACGCGCCAGCCGTCGGCGAACTGGTGCAGGAACAGCACGGACGTCGGCGTTTCCGCGCGCGCCTCGTCACCCCACACCTCGGCGGAACCCACCTGGCCGAGATCGGCCAGTTCGGACACCCCCGACGCGCAGTCGGGCGCGGCGCGCGGCGCGACCAGGGCGCAGGCGGCGTCCACGCGCTGGGCGGCCACGGCGTCGACGAACTCCCGGGCCGCGCGGGTCGCGTCCGCCGCGCCTGCGCTCGCGCACCCGGCCAAGCCGGTCAGCGCCGCCGCCACCACAGCACAGCGAGCCATCATGACCGGACCGTAACGGAACTCGGTGGGTCCCGCTGATCGCGTCCGCGCCCGCCCCGCCGCCTGGGGAGTACGCGTCACGAGACGCTGGGCGGGCGACCGGTTCTCGACGGTCGGCGCTCCGCCACGGGTTCGGCTGAGCAGGCGCGAGGAGCGGGCGCGGACGCACGACCATCCACTCCGGGCTGGCGGGGGCGAGCGCTGCCGGACCCACCGGCGCTTCACCGTCCGACGGGGACGCACCACCACGCGGACCACGCGGGCAGGCGCGGCGGGCGGCTGGGCTGGGCGGGGCTGGGCGCCGCGCCGACGAGCAGGGGCTCGCCGCGGCGGGTTCCCCCGGGGGCGCCGAAGTTGGCGGCCACGATCGCGTCGAACTCGGCGCGCAGCCAGTTGTCGTCCGCGCAGACCAGATCGGCGAACTGCGCGGACTCCTCGCGCACGCCAACGCGGAACGCCATCTGCGATCCCTCCCGGTACGCGCTCCACCAGGCCAACCGCATCTGTCATTCTTATAGCAGCGAGTGCAGATTGAGTCAAGCAGCGCCTGGAGATAGGCTGCACCGGTGACAGGCGACCCACGGCGGGCCCCCTCCGCGGTGGGCCGCCTCGACGACCCGGACTACGCGGCGTACACCATCGGGCAGGCCGCCGACCTGCTCGGCGTGCAGCACGCGTTCCTGCGCAGCCTCGACGCGGCGGGCGTCCTGGCCCCGCTGCGCTCCGCGGGTGGGCACCGCCGGTACAGCCGCCGCCAGCTCGAGACCGCGCGGCGCCTGCGGGACGAACTCGACCTGGGCCACAGCCTCGACGCGGCCGTCACCATCGTCGACCTGCGGGACCGGCTCACCGCGGCCCACGCCGAGATCGATGCGCTGCGCGAGCACCTCCACCGCGCTCCCGGGCCCGACGGCGCACCCGCGGGTGACCGACCGCCGCGCCGGGACGCGGCGGCGGCCCCGGACTACGCGGCGACGCCCTCGGGAGCCGTCAGCCGAGCGGGCGGGCGCACCTCGTCCTCCCCCGGCGCGGGTCGCAGCAGGGGTTCGGCTTCGGCGATCAGCCTGCGGGCTTCGCCCAGCGCGGCGGACACCCGCGCGCGGGCCTCGTCCAGCCGCCGCGCCCGCTGCCGGGCCTCGGCCACGATCCGCTCCGCGCGCGCGGTGGCCTCGGCGACCAGTTCGGCGCTCCGCGCCCGGGCGCGGCCCGCTCGTCGGAGATCTCCCGCACCGCCGCGGCCGCGCGTACCTCCGCGGCGGCGCGCGCCCGGGCGACGATCTCGTCGGCCTCGGCCCTGGCCAGCTCGACCATCCGCCGGAGCCGCTCGGTGAGCGCGGCGGCGTCGATCGGCGTCCGGCTGATCCGGTCGCACCGCTCCCGCAGTTCCCGGTTCTCCGCGCGGGCCGCCTCCAGCTCCCGCGCGATCGACTCGGCGCGCGCCACGGCGCCATCCCGGTCGGCGGCCAGCAGCCGCAGGTCCGCCTCCACCTCCGCCACGAAGCGGCGGACCTGGTCGCGGTCGTAGCCGCGGAACGCCGGGTCGAAGTCGGTCCGCAGGGGAACCAGGTCGTCGGGGGTGTCCAAGCTCGTCACGTGGTTGTCACCTCACTTCCGCTCCCGAGCACGTGACAGGACCTTCCCACCAGCAAGACGATCGAGACCCGGCGCCTGTTCCCGAGCCGCGCGTTCAGCCGACGTGGATACCCGGGCGGTGGTCGGGGTCGGGTTCGGTGCTGCGGATGATCTCGCGGACGACGGGGGCGGTGTCGCCGCGGCCGAGGATGAGGTAGCGGAAGAGGTGGCCGAGGGGGTTGCCCTCGCTCCAGGCGAAGTGGCAGTGGGGGCGGAGGCCGGTGGTGTCGCGCAGGGCCAGGAGGATGGCGGCGATGGCGTTGGGGGCCGCGGGGCTGTCTGCGCGGAGGACGCGGTAGCCGTCGACGTCGACGCCGCGGACCTGGAGGACCTCGCTGAAGGAGGACGGGTCCACGACGTCGATCTCCAGGAACAGGATGTCGGCGGCGCCGGGGACCGGGTTGGCGGAGCGTTGTTCGGCTTCCTTGGCGCGGTATTCGTCGGCGTCGCCCGTTTGGCGGCGGTTGGCGATCAGGGTCAGGGCGCCGTCGTGCTCGATGGAGTCGGTGATGAACCGGCGGGCCTGCTCGTCGAACTCGATGTGGTCCACGCGCAGTTCCGTCGTGCGGCTGACCCGGGAGACCAGGGAGACGGCGATGATGCCGAGGATGAAGAACGCGGAGATCGTGATGCCGTCGGGCTTCTCGATCACGTTCTCGACCAGGGCGTAGAGCATGATCAGGGTGAGCACGGCGAACGCGACCGCGGGCGCCTGCGGCGGGCGCGGGCGGCGGAGATGGTGACGGCGATCGTGGCCGAGACCATCATCGCGAGGATGCCGGTGGCGTAGGCGCCCGCCTGGGCGTTGACGTCGGCGTCGAAGATGATCGTGATCAGCACGCACACGCCGGTGTAGACCAGCACGACCGGGCGCACGGCGCGGGACCACTCCGGGGCCATGCCGTACGACGGGAGGTACCTCGGGACGATGTTGATCAGGCCCGCCATGGCGGACGCGCCCGCGAACCACAGGATGAGGATGCTGCTGATGTCGTAGGCCGTGCCGACCCACTCGCCGAGCAGCTCGTGCGCCAGGTACGCCAGGGCGCGCCCGTTCGCCGCGCCGCCGGGCTCGAAAGCCTGAGGGGGCACGAGGACCGTGGTGATGAAGCTCGTCGCGATCAGGTACACCGACATGATCACCGCGGCCGCGGTCAGCAGCTTGCGGGTGTTGCGGATGCGGTCTGCCAGGCGCTCCTCGGCGGTGCGGCCCTTCGCGGCGACCAGCGGCATCATGCTGACGCCGGTCTCGAACCCGGACAGGCCCAGCACGAGCATCGGGAACGCCAGCACGGCCGTCCCGATCACCCCGCCGATCCCGCCGCCGCCCGCGGTCAACGCCTCCAGCCACCGCTCGACGGCGACCGGCTCGGCGATCAGCTCGACCACGCCCGCCCCGACCACGACGGCGTTGAGCAGCAGGAACACGGCCACCAGCGGGATCGCCACGCCGACGGCCTCGCTGAACCCGAGCAGGAACACCCCGCCGAGGATGAGCAGCAGCACGACGGTGATCAGCACCTCCTGCCCGTGCAGGAAGCCCGGAGCCCTCGGGTTCTCCACGATGTGCACCGTCGCGTCCGCCGACGACAACGTGATCGTGATGATCCACGAGGTCGCGACGAACCCCAGCAGGACGAGCACGAAGACCTTGCCGCGCCAGAACGGCAACAGGTCCTCCAGCATCGCCACCGACCCCTGCCCGTGCGGGCTCTCCTGCGCGACCCGCCGGTACATCGGCAGCATCCCCAGCAGGGTCAGCGCCACGATCAGCAGCGTCGCCAACGGCGAGAGCGCGCCGCGGCCAACGCCGCGATACCGGGCAAATAGGACAGCGTGGAGAAGTAGTCGACCCCGGTGAGGCACATGACCTTCCACCAGGCCGTCGGCTTGGCGTGCTGCTCACTGCTCTCCGGTCCCACCACGGGCTGCACCCGGTGCCGCAACAGCCACCGCCCCAGCCGCGTCGAGGGCGCGACCGGTCGAACCGGACTCTCCACCCGCTCGGGTACGCCCGGTTTCTGCGTGTCGGTCATGCTCCCTCTCTTGACGCTGCCCTCACTGGCGCACCGCAGTGTCGTCGAGCCGCCGACGCCTGTCCCTGCGCTTTTACGGAATCTTGATGACGGCCGCGTCACAGCGTGCCCCTGACGTGGTCAGTACGCTGGCCGCCATGGATCAGCGGCCTGCCGGGACCCGCCGGGTGGGGATTCGGGACGTCGCGGCGGCGGCGGGGGTCTCGCCGACGACGGTGTCGCACGCCCTCAGCGGGGCGCGGGCGATCAACCCGGACACGCGGGCGCGGGTGCTGCGGGAGGTCGAGCGGCTCGGGTACACGCCCGATCCGCAGGCGCGGGGTTGCGGCAGGCGCGGACGTACACGATCGGGTTCCTCAGCGACGTGATCGCGTCGACGCCGCACGCGGGCGAGGTGATCAGCGGGGCGCAGGAGGTCGCGGCGGAGCACGGGAGCGTGCTGGTGGTGCTGGACTCGCGGGGGGACGCGGGGAGCGAGGAGCTGCAGATCCGGACACTGCTGTCGCACCGGGTGGACGGGTTCGTGTACGCGCGGATGTTCCACCAGGACGTGGAGGTGCCCGCGGGGCTCGCGGGGGCGCGGGTGGTGCTGGCGAACGCGTCGACGGGCCGGGCGGGCGTGTCGTGGGTGGTGCCGGACGAGCACGGGATCGGGGTGACGGCGACGCAGCACCTGCTGGACCACGGGCACCGGCGGATCGCGTTCTGCACGATCGGCGACGCGGTCCCGGCGGCGGTCGGGCGGGAGCGGGGGTACCGGGAGCGGCTCGGCGCGGCGGTGGACGAGTCGCTCGTCGTGCGGACGTCGGCCGATGCCCGCGGGGGCGCGCGGCGGGGGCCGCCCTGTTCGACCGGGACGACCGGCCGACCGCGGTGTTCTGCTTCAACGACGAGGTCGCCATGGGGGTGTACCAGGCCGCGGCGGAGCGGGGGCTGTCGGTGCCGGGGGACGTGTCGGTCGTGGGGGTCGACGACCTGAGGATCGTCGCGGAGGCCCTGACGCCCGGCCTGACCACGGTCGCGCTGCCGCACACCGAGATGGGGCGGTGGGCGGTCGCGCGCCTGATGGACGCGATCGAGGGGACGCCGGAGCCCGTGGGCGCGAAGCTCCCGTGCGCGCTGGTCGAGCGCGGCTCCGTCGCCCGCCCGCGATAGGCCTTACCGGCGCTGGGGAGCCGCGACCGCGAGCGGGGCCACGCTGAACTCGTGGAGGTCCACGGCGCCGTCGACGGGTTCGACGCTGAGCCTGCCGGGCGCGAGGAAGGTCAGGTTGCTGAGCACGGCCTCGCCGTCCTGCGCGAACACCTCGATGGAACCGCGGTCGACGATGACGTCGAGGTCGACCACGCCCGCCCGGGGCGCCGCCTGCGCGGTCCGGACCTCGCGGTACTCCTCCGGCATGGTCCCCGCCACGGCGTCCCCGTCGCGGGTGAGGAACACCGATCCGCGCTCGAAGTCGTAGCCGACCGCGGCGGAAGTGCCGTCCGCGCCGTGGATGCGGATGCGCGCCTCGCGGGCGGGGTCGTCGGGGGACGCGGAGAGCCGCACCCGCATCCGGTACGCGTCCGAGATGGGTTGCGGGATCGCGGTGTGCTCGGTGTCGACGCGCAGGTCGGACACGCGGGCGGGGTCGCCTTCGAGGGACGCCAACGCCCCGATGGGTCGCGACGCGAGCGCGAGCCCGTCGGCGCGGGGTCGCAAGGTGAGTTCGCGGACGGTCGACATCATGCCGCCGGACCAGTCCTCGGTCGGCAGCTCGCCCGCGTACGCCCAGTTGTTCATCCAGCCGATCGCGTACCGGCCGCCGTGGCGGCCGGGCCAGGTCACGGCGGCGTAGAAGTCCGAACCGGAGTCCAGCCAGCGCGGGTCCGGGCGGTCGGGGGTGAACGACTCGCCGTTCCAGTCGCCGGTCCAGTAGGCGTAGCCGGTGGTGCGGCCGGTCCGTTCGCCGTTAGCGCTGACGCCGAGGACCCAGGTGGTGCGGGTCGGGTCGCCGTCGACGGGCAGCTCGAACAGGTCCGGGCATTCGAGGACGCCGAGGTCGTCGCGGGCGAAGCCGGAGCGGTAGGTCCACGTGCGGAGGTCGGGCGAGGTGTAGAACCCGACCTTGTCGCCCTCCGCGAGGAGCATGAGCCACTGGGAGCGCTTGTCGTCCCACACGACCTTCGGGTCGCGCCACGCCTCGACTCCCGGGTTGTCCATGACCGGATTGCCCTCGTGGTTCTCGAACGAGTAGCCGCCGTCGGTCGAGTAGAACAGCGATTGGCGCTGCACGCCGTCGACCTGCTGCGTTACGAGGGCGATCACCGCGCCCGCGCCGAAACCGGCGGTGCCGCGCTCGTCGACGACGGCGCTGCCGCTCCAGATGTCGCCGAGGCCGTTGCGGTACTTGTCGATGGCGACGCCCTCGTCCTCCCAGTGGACCAGGTCGGTCGAGGTGGCGTGGTACCAGGCGGTGCCGTTGCCGTGCGGGTGGTCGGCGTTGTAGAGGTAGTAGAAGTGCCAGCGACCGTCCAAGTAGAACGGTCGCTGCGGGTCGTTCATCCACCGCGTCGCGGGCGTCAGGTGGGCGGCGGGGCGGTAGGTGCTCCACTCCCCGGCCTCGCGAACCGGTCGACGGCCGCGGGCGCCGGGGGAACGTCTGCCGGTGCGTCGCGTTGCGCTGTCACGACGGCGATCGCCAGGAGTGCGATGACCGCCAGCGCGATCCTCTGCTTCGTCATGGGCCTCCGGTGCAGGGAGTGCGCGGTCTCCGTCCACAGGAGACGGAGGACCACGCACCCGTGCCACTGGTTGGGAGGAAGCGTGGCCCCACGCTCGAGTGGTCGAGTCCCACGGTAGACGTTTGCAAAACGTTTTGCAACCGTGGCCCAGCTCACCGTCGTACCCGTCGGTAGGCCACTGTTCACGCATTGACATCGGACGGACCGGCCCCATAGCTTCGATGGCGGAGGAAGCAGCCCCACCGCGTTCGAGCGGTCGTTTTCGAAGTCCCCCAACGAAAGCGACGGAACGTGGACAACACCCGATCCCGATGGCGCCTCGCAGGCGCCGTCATCGCCACCGGCGCCATCGGCGCCTCGCTGGTCGTGGCGGGCCCTGCCACGGCGGCGCCCGCGCAGGACCCCGGATTCCCGCAACCGACCATCCACACCCAGCGGGCCTACGCGCCAGACGACGACTTCACGGCGCGGTGGACCCGGGCGGACGCCAAGCAGCTCAAGGCGATGTCCGACCCGAACGCGGGTCCTCGGGAGAACTCCATGCCCGAGGAGTACACGATGCCGACGATCCCGCAGGACTTCCCGGACATGAGCAACGGGCAGGTCTGGGTGTGGGACACCTGGCCGCTCACCGACGCGAAGGCCGACCAGTACAGCGTCGGAGGCTGGGAGATCATCTTCTCGCTGGTGGCCGACCGGAAGCTCGGCTTCGACGACCGCCACACGTACGCGAAGATCGGCTACTTCTACCGCCCCGCGGGCGTTCCCGCCGCGGACCGGCCGGAGAACGGCGGCTGGACCTACGGCGGCCTCGTCTTCGACCCGGGCGTCTCGGGCGCGATCTTCGAGGACCAGTCGTTCAGCCACCAGACCGAGTGGTCCGGGTCGGCGCGGGTCTTCCCCAACGGTGAGATCAAGCTGTTCTTCACCGACGTCGCGTTCTACCGGGACGCCAACGGCGCCAACATCAAGCCGTACGACCCGCGCCTCGTGCTGAGCGTCGGCAAGGTCCACGCCACGAAGCAGGGCGTGAAGCTGACCGGCTTCGACAAGGTGACCGAGCTGCTGAAGGCCGACGGCAAGTACTACCAGACCGGCGAGCAGAACCCTTACTTCAACTTCCGCGACCCGTTCACCTTCGAGGACCCGGCCTACCCGGGCGAGACGTTCATGGTGTTCGAGGGCAACACCGCCATGCAGCGCGAGTCGGCCAAGTGCGACAAGGCGGACCTCGGCTACCGGCCGGGCGAGCCCAACGCGGAGACCGTCGAGCAGGTGAACGCCTCGGGCGCGCCGTACTTCATCGGCAACGTGGGCTTGGCGCGGGCGAAGAACAAGAAGCTGACCGAGTGGGAGTTCCTGCCCCCGATCCTGTCGGCGAACTGCGTGACCGACCAGACCGAGCGCCCGCAGATCTACATCAAGGACGGCAAGTACTACCTGTTCACCATCAGCCACCGCACGACGTACGCGCCCGGCATCGACGGACCGGAGGGCGTGTACGGCTTCGTGGGTGACGGGGTCCGCAGCGACTACCAGCCGCTCAACCGCGGCTCCGGGCTCGCGCTCGGCAGCCCGACCAACCTCAACTACGCGGCCGGGTTCCCGTTCGACCCGGACTACAACCAGCACCCCGGCCAGTTCCAGGCGTACTCGCACTACGTGATGCCCAACGGCCTCGTGCAGTCGTTCATCGACACCATCGGCACCAAGGGCGCCTTCCGCCGCGGCGGGACCCTCGGCCCGACGGTCCGCATCGAGATCGACGGCGACACCGCGGTCGTCGACCGCACCTACGGCGACCACGGGCTCGGCGGCTACGCCGACATCCCCGCCAACGCCGAACTCCGCCGCTGACGACAGCGTCCTCAGTGGAGGAAGAACGGAACGGGGTTGGCGAGCCACTCGCCAACCCCGTTCCGCGTGCCGCGTCAGAGTCGCGACCTGCGCCTGCCGTAGGCGCCGGTGACCAGGAGCACGCCGAGGGCGGCGAGGGCTACCTGGACGAGCAGTTCGAGCCAGTCGATGCCCTCGGTGGCGGTGGCGATGCCGATCGCCCTGGCGAGGGCGGTGCCGAGGAGGGCGGCGACGATGCCGATCACGATCGTGAGCCAGATCGGGATGCCCTGCTTGCCCGGCACCACCAACCTGCCGAGCGCTCCGACGATGATGCCGACCACTATCGCGGTGATGATTCCGGTGACGGTCATTGGGGTCCTCCGGGGTGTTCTTGGACAGCCGCTCCGTACCACCCCCACGATCGGGTGAAACCTGGATCCGGCGAAACGCGTCGGAGACCGCGCACAGGTACTCGGTGTCGCTGTCGAGGTCGAGGCCGCCGGTGACCGGTTCGGGAGACCTCGCGGCGGGGGCGGCGGACGCGCGGGCGCGGAGGGCGGCGGCGATGACGGCGGCCTCGACGGCGGCTGACCGGTCGCCGCGGGGTTCGTGGCCGCTTCGCGGGCGGCGGCGGCGACGTCGGCGTCGCGGTACGGCTGGAGGGCCAGGAGGCCGTCGCGGATCTCGATCACACGGCGGTACAGGCGCAGCCGCACGCCCCGGAGCCCGAGCTCGCCGGACGGGTCCAGGGCGATCCCGGGCTCGGCCTCGTGCAGGGCCTGCCAGAGCGGGCGCAGCCGGGCGTGCGCGCGGTGGCGGCGCCACCACCCGAGGGCGGCGGGCAGCGTCGCTCCGATGAGGACCAGCAGGTGCGCGGCGTTCGGGAGCACCGCGCTGACGAAGAACGTGTGGCCCAACGGGTACGGGAAGTCGAACCGGCTCGCGGCCGCGCGGACCACCTTGTTCACGAGGTAAACGCAGGCCGTCGAGGTGCCGATGACGACCAGCCCCAAGCCCGATCGGAGGGCGCGGTCGGTGACCGTGCGGGCGTAGCGGAGGCAGAGGCGGACGATGGCGGCGAACGCGGGCGCCAACGCGAGGACGTACGCCACGACGTACTCGAAGGCCCACGGCGACTGCGGCAGCAGGTTCGGGGTGAGGGCGAACAGCACGCACATCGCCGCGAACATGCCCGCCGTCCACCACGTGTACCGGCGGCGCACCCCGTTGACGTACGCGAGGAAGTCCTGCGCCGACCACGCCGTGAGCACCATGCCCGTGTGCCCGATGAGCCACGGCAGGTCGCCCGACCCGGTCACGTGCGCGATAGCCGCGCGGCCCGCAGGCGTCAGGGCGGCGAGGGAGATGGTCAGGCCCAGCAGCACGCGGCGGACGGTGGGGTGGCCGCGCCAGCAGAGCAGCACCACCACCGCGACGAGCGGCGGGCCGTAGCGGACGAGCAGCTCACCCATGACCGCCGTCCAGCGCGGTCCGCAGCCGGTCCGCCACGGTGGCCTCGGCGTGGGCGCGCTGGCGGATCAGCGAGGCGAGCAGCTCGGCTTCGCGCTCCTGCTCGCACGAGTACCCGGTGCGGCCCAGCACCCGGCGGACCAGCGCGGGGTCGAGGTTGGGCAGCAGGAGCCGGGCTTGGTCGGCGAGGGACAGCGACGCCGGGTAGTGGTCGCACAGCAGGTGGCTCAGCTCGTGCAGGACGATGTGCTCGCGGTGCGGCGGCACCGTGACCTGCTCGTAGAAGATGATGTCGGCCGCGTCGGTGGCGATCCACAGCCCGCACACGCCGGTGAGCCCGGGGATCGCCCGCAGGTGGATCGGGCGCCCGCGCCCCGCGGCGATGCGGGCGCACAGGGCGTCGATGTCGAACGGCACCGGGAGCCGGAGGTCGCGCAGCCGCGCCGCGCACCGCCTGCGCAGCCGGCGCGCGTTCACCGGTCGCCGTCCGCCTCGGGCAGCCCTTCCAGCTCGCGCACCCGCTCGACCATCGAGGCGATGGTGGCCAGGCTCTGCTCCGACAGCCCGCTCGCCCGCAGCGCGATCTGGCGCACCGGGCTGTCCCGGAACGCGTTGAGCAGCGCCAGTTCCGCGTCGATCCGGTCGGCTTGGGCGTCGTCGAAGAAGTAGCCGGGCGGCACGCCGAAGAAGTCGGCGAGCGCCTCCAGGTGGCGCTTGGTCGGGTTGTCCCGCAGGCCCTTGCGCAGCTGCCACAGGTAGGTCGCCGAGATCGTCGGACCCCCTTGGCCTTGATGGCCTCGGCGACCTCGTCGAAGGTGAACTCCTCCCCTTGGGGACCGCACAGTCCGGAACAGGTGGTTGACCCTGGCGGCCAGCGCTCCCGCGTCCTCGGACATGGACCCAGCGTACCCATCCACGCTGGCGGATAGGAAACCCCGTTCGAGTACACGTCAGTTGACACGGTCCACTCACACCAGTTCACTGGAATGGACAGTCCATCAACTGGGGTTAAACCAGGGGGAACCATGGGGATCTTGAGCAGGAAGCGGATCGTGCTCGCCGCGCTCGTGTCGGCGGTCATCGGCGGGGTGGTCGTGACCGCGCCCGCGGCGCAGGCGGCGGCGCCGCGGGCGGGCAACGGGGTGTGCGAGTCCGGGGAGGTCTGCCTGTACTACAACAGCAACCACCGCGGCTCCATGCGCGACTTCAACGCCTCGGTCAAGACGTACGGGACGGGCACGAGCTGCCTGAAGTTCGTCAGCGCGGGCACCGGCCGGGGCAAGTGCGTGAAGAACAACGCCGCGTCGGTCTGGAACCGCACGGCGGCGCCGGTGGCGGTCTTCCGCAAGAGCAACCACGCCGGGGCCATCGACACCTTCGACCCCGGTCAGAAGGTGAACCTGGCGTCGTACCTGAAGAACGAGAACGCGGGCCACCTCATCGGCAAGCGCGGCTACAAGACCCTGGAGCAGGGCGTGTACGCCAGCACCGCGGGCCGGATCACGTCGTACTTCGACGGCTACCTCAGCCAGTCGGGCCGCCACGAGGGGATCGACTTCGCCCGGGGCAGCGGCGTGCCCGTGCACTCGCTCATCGCGGGGACCGTCGTCAACGTCAAGGAGGGCTCCGACTCGCCGTCGCGGCTGTCCACCATCGCGATCTACAACCGCGCGCTGAACAAGACCGTCGTCTACCTGCACACCGACCCGCAGGTCCGCGTGGGCCAGTCGATCGCGAAGGGCCAGCGCATCGCCAAGGAGGCCAACCGCGCGGGCGGCTCCGCGCACACCCACGTCGAACTGCGCAACGGCCGCCAGCTCTGGGCCGCGCCCAGCGTCAACGACCCGAGGCTGACCAACCCGAACCCGACCGCGTTCTGGGTGAGCCAGGGCTACAACATCTGCTGCCAGTGACCACCTGACCCGTCGGCCCGCGCCGCCCTGGGGGCGGTGCGGGCCGCCGTCATCCCGGCTTGCGGAACAGCAGGTACGCCTGGGGCGTCCGCTCGGGCGGCCGCGGCTCCCGCACCACCCGCGCCTCCACGAGCAGGCCCGCGTCGGTGAGCAGGCCCGCCACGAAGTCCGGCGGCAGCCGGTAGGCGTCGAGCGAGACGTCGTGCCCGTAGCCGCGGGCGATGTGCAGCCGCTCGTCGCCCACCTGGAACGCCGCCAGCAGCCGCCCGCCCGGCGCCAGCACCCGCGCCAGCTCCGCCGCCACCAGCGGGAGCTGCTCGGGCGGGGTGTGGATCAGCGAGTACCACGCCAGCGCCCCGGCCAGCGACGCGTCGGCCAGGTCCAGCGCCAGCAGCGACCCGACCTCGAACCGCGGTCCCGGGTGCGCCCGCCGCGCCACCTCGACCATGCGCGGGGACAGGTCCACCCCGAACGCGTCCAGCCCCAGCGAGGCCAGGTGCGCCGTCAGCGCGCCCGGGCCGCACCCGAGGTCGCCCACCGGGCCTGCCGTGCCGACGAGCTCGGCGAACGCGGACAGCACCGCCCGGTCCCACGGGCTCCCGTCCAAGGCGTCCCGCGTCTGCTCCGCGTAGGACTCGGCGACGGTGTCGTACGCGGTGCGCGTGTCGGACACGTGGGTGGGCTCGGGTCGCGGCACGGCGGGCACGGTAACACCCCTGTCCGACGAGATCTTTTGGTTCGACCGGGGGCGCCGCGGGGTACTACGCCCGCACCTGGGACTTCTGCGCGTGCTCGGCGTGGGGGCGACGAGCGGAGGACAGCGAGTGGCGCGCACCGGGGAACCGGATCCCGATCCCGCGAGCGGCGTGTTCGCGGCGGACGACGAGGTGGGCCGGGACCTGGCCGCGGTGGAGTGGGCGGCGACGCCGCTCGGGACGCCGGACGGGTGGCCGCCGAGCCTGCGCACCACGGTCAGCATCATGCTGTCGTCGCGGTTCCCGATGTGGATGGCGTGGGGGCCGGAGCTGACGTTCTTCTGCAACGCCGCCTACCGGCGCGACACGCTGGGGCGGAAGTACCCGTGGGCGCTCGGCAGGCCCGCCAGCGAGGTGTGGGCGGAGATCTGGGGCGACATCGGACCGCGCATCGAGGCGGTGCTGTCCACCGGGCAGGCCACCTGGGACGAGGCGCTGCTGCTGTTCCTGGAGCGCTCCGGCTACCCGGAGGAGACCTACCACACCTTCTCCTACAGCCCCGTGCGCGGCGAGTCCGGCGACGTGCTCGGGATGCTGTGCGTGGTCAGCGAGGAGACCGAGCGGGTCGTCGCCGAGCGGCGGATGGCGATCCTGCGGGACCTCGGGTCCGACCCCAGCGTGGTGCGCACCGAGCAGGAGGTGCTGGCGTTCGCGAGCAGGCAGCTGGCGAAGAACCTGCGGACGCTCCCGTTCACCCTGACCTACCTCTTCAAGGACGGCCACGCCCGCTTGGCGAGCACGAGCGGGATGCCCGACGAGCACCCGGCCGCGCCTGCCTCGTTCCCCATCCGCGACCCGGGGGCGGTCTGGCCCGCCGCGGTGCTGGCCGACGGCGGGTCGGCGATGGTCGAACTCGTGGGCGAGCCGTACTCCGCGCTGCCCTCGGGGGCGTGGACGGAGCGGCCCGCGCAGGCGCTGGCGGTGCCGCTGCAGCGGCAGGGCGGCACGCCCTACGGCTTCGTCGTGACCGGGTTGAACCGCTACCGGCCCTTCGACGAGAGCTACCGCGGGTTCATCGAGCTGGTCGCCGCGCACCTGGCCGCCGGGATCGCCAGCGCCCGCAACTACGAGGCCCAGCAGCGCCGCGCCGAGGAGCTGGCCGAGCTGGACCGCGCCAAGACCGCGTTCTTCTCCAACATCAGCCACGAGTTCCGCACCCCGCTGACGCTGATCATGGGCCCGGTCGACGAGCTGCGCGGGCGCCTGGCCGACGACGACGCCAGGACCGCGGAGGAGCTGGAGGTCATCCGGCGCAACGGGTTGCGGCTGAGCAAGCTGGTCAACACCCTGCTCGACTTCTCGCGCATCGAGGCGGGCCGGATGCGGGCCCGCTACGAGCAGGTCGACCTCGCGCGGTTCACCGCCGACCTGGCCAGCGTCTTCCGGTCCGCGGTCGAGCGCGCCGGGCTGACCCTGGCGGTCGAGTGCCCGCCGATGGACCGGCCCGTGCACGTCGACCGCGACATGTGGGAGAAGGTGGTCCTCAACCTGCTCAGCAACGCGGTCAAGTTCACCTTCGACGGGTCGATCACGGTGTCGGTGCGGGCCACGGAGACCCACGCGGTCGTCACCGTCGCCGACACCGGGATCGGCGTGCCCGCCGACGAGCTGCCGCGGCTGTTCGAGCGGTTCCACCGCATCGCCAACGCCCGGTCGCGGTCCAACGAGGGCAGCGGCATCGGCCTGGCGCTCGTGCGCGAACTCGTCGCCCTGCACGGCGGCACGATCACCGCGGACAGCGTCGAGGGCGCGGGCACGACCTTCGCCATCAGCCTGCCGTTCGGCACCGACCACCTGCCGCTCGACTCCCTGGAGCCCGCCACGCGCGGCACCGCGGTCTCCCCAGCGTCGAGCCGTTCGTGCAGGAGGCGCTGCGCTGGCTGCCCGCCGACGACGGCGCGGCGCCGCCGGTCGTGGCGGGCGCGCGGGGCCCGGGCGCGGGCGCGCGGGTGCTGGTCGCCGACGACAACGCCGACATGCGGGAGTACCTGGTCCGGCTGCTGTCCGACGCCGGGTACCAGGTCGCCGCGGTGGGCGACGGCCGGGAAGCCCTCGACGCGGTCCGCGCGACCGTGCCGGACCTGCTCGTCAGCGACGTGATGATGCCCCAGCTCGACGGGTTGTCGCTGGTCGCGGCGCTGCGGAGCGATCCGCGCACGGAGTCGGTCCCGGTCCTGCTGCTGTCGGCGCGCGCGGGGCAGGACGCGTCCGTCGAGGGGCTCGGCTCGGGCGCCGACGACTACCTGGTCAAGCCGTTCGCCGCGGTCGAGCTGCTGGCGCGCGTCCGGGCGAACGTGGAACTGGCGCGCCTGCGCACCCACCAGTCCCGGTGGCGGACCGCGCTGGTCGACTCCCTGCACGAGGCGTTCTTCGTGTGCGACGAGGACGGCGCGGTCATCGAGATCAACAACGCGTTCGGCGAGGTGCTCGGGTACGGCGCGGACGGGCTCCCGTACACCCCGCCCTTCCCGTGGTGGCCGGACGAGGCGACCGACCCCGAGGCGCGCGGCGAGGTCCTCGCCGCGTTCGCGGACCTGCTCAGCGAGGGCCACGGCACCGTCACGCAGCCGGTGCGCCACCGCGACGGGCACCGGCTGTGGGTCACCGCCACGTTCAACCAGACCCGGGACCCCGACACCGGCCGCCGGGTCGTGGTCGGCACGTTCCGGGACGTCACCGCCGAGCACTACGCGATCCAGCGCGACAGCGCGCTCGCGGTCCTGAGCACGACGATGAACCGGGCCACCACGCTCGACGAGGCGCTCTCCGGCGCGCTGGCCGAGGTGAAGGCGCTGTGGCGGGCGCGGCGCGTGCTCGCGGCGCTGTTCACCGGCGACGAGCCCACCATCACCTCGACCGACCCGCCGGACGCGTGGGCGGACCTGCCCGCCGACGACCGCCGGGTGCTCGCGGACCTGCGCGGCCAGCCCATGCTCACCCCGATCGACGGCACCGGCGCGGGCATCCTGCTGGAGCACCCGGAGGGGCCGCTGGCGCTGTGGGTCGACCTGGGCGGCCAACGCCCGTTCACCGCCGAGGACCAGCTGCTCCTGTCGCTGCTGGCGGGCCACCTGGTGCAGGGCCTCGTCCGCGCCCACCAGATCGACCAGCAGCGGGAGACCGCGATCGCGCTGCAGCGCGCCATCCTCGGGCCGACGTCGCTGCCGGGCGGGTTCGCCGTCCGCTACGAGCCCGCGACCCGTCGGCTGGAGGTCGGCGGGGACTGGTACGACGTGATCACGCTGTCGGACGGCCGGATCGGGATCGTGGTCGGCGACTGCGTGGGCCGCGGGCTCAAGGCGGCGAGCGTCATGGGCCAGTTGCGCAGCGCGTGCCGCGCCCTGCTGCTGCAGGACGCCAGCCCGGCGCGGGCGCTCACCGCGCTCGACCACTTCGCGGCCACCGTCCCCGGCGCCGCGTGCACGACGGTGTTCTGCGGCGTCCTGGACCCGAGGACCAGCAGGCTCGTGTACTCCAGCGCCGGGCACCCGCCGGGCATCCTCGCCCACGCCGACGGGACCACCCACCTCCTCGACCGGGGCCGCTCGACGCCCCTGGCGATGCGCCGCCCCGGCGCGCGCAGCGAGGCCGAGAGCGACGTGCCCGTCGGGGCGACGCTGCTGCTGTACACCGACGGCCTGGTGGAACGCCGGGGCCGGTCGCTGACCGACGGCATCGGCCGCGCGGCGCGGGTCGTCCACGACCACGTCGACCTCCCGCTCGACGACCTCGCCACCGAGGTCATGGCCGAGCTGTGCCCGGCCACCGGGTACGACGACGACCTCGCGCTGCTGCTCTACCGGCACCACGCCCCGCTGGACGTGACCTTCCCCGCCGACCCCGCGCAGCTCGCGTCCCTCCGCGCGGCGCTGCGCGGCTGGCTCACCCGCGCGCAGGTCGGCCCCGCGGTCATCCAGGACCTCCTGGTCGCCACCGGCGAGGCGTGCACGAACGCCATCGAGCACGGCCACCGCGACAACCCCGGCGACCCGATCCACCTGCGCGCGGAACTCGGCCTGGACACCGTCCGCCTGACCGTCGCGGACAGCGGCCGCTGGAAGGTCCCCGCGCGCGACGACGACGGCATCCGCGGCCGGGGCACCAACCTCATGCGCGCCCTGACCGACCACGTGACGATCAGCCACGACGCCTCGGGCACCACAGTCCACATGCGGAGGAAGACCACCCGATGACGCCGCTCACCGTGACCCGGCGAGAAGGCCCGGACGGCACCGCGCTCCTCGCCGTCCAGGGCGAGATCGACATGAGCAACAGCGCCACCCTGACCACCGCGCTCGAAGCGACCGACGGCCCCGTCACCGTCGACCTGACCGCCGTCGACTACCTCGACAGCGCGGGCTTGGCCGTCCTGTTCACCCACTCCGACCGCATCGCCGTCATCGCGGGCCCGCTGCTCGGCCCCGTGCTGACGTACTCCGGGCTGGCGGACGTGGTCGCGGTCCGCGGCATCGACCCGCCGCGGGCCTGACGCGCACCGGAGTGGACTAAACCGATGCGCAAACGATGCATCCGGGGTGCGCGCGCGGTCGGCTCGGGGCACACTCGTCGGCATGGCGTCCGCGACCCCGCTGTGGCTCTTCGCCGACCAACTCGGTCCGCACGTGCACGGGGGTGAGCACGCGCACCGGCCGGTGGTGCTGATCGAGTCGGGGTCGGCGTTGCGGCGGCGGCGGTACCACCGGCAGAAGCTGCACATCGTGCTCTCCGCGTTGCGGCACACCGCCGCCGAACTCGGCGAGCGGGCCACGCTCGTGCGGGCCGACACCTACCGGGAGGCGCTGGCGAAGATCGGCCGACCGGTGCTGGTGCACGAGCCCACCTCGTTCGCCGCCGAGCGGTTCGTGCACCGCCTGCGGGACGAGGGGCTGGTCGCCGACGTCCTGCCCACGCCGACGTTCGCGTTGCCGCGCGCGGAGTTCCGGCGGTGGGCGGGTGGGCGTTCGCGGTTCCGGATGGAGGACTTCTACCGCGACCAGCGGCGGCGCTTCGAGGTGCTGTTCGACGGCGGCGAGCCGGTCGGCGGCCGGTGGAACCTCGACGAGGACAACCGGGAACCGCCGCCCAAGAAGGCGGGCACGCTCGGCGTTCCCGCTCCCTACCAACCGCGCGAGGACGCCATCGATGAGGGCGTGCGCGCCGACCTCGACGCCATGGACCTGCCCACGGTCGGCGTCGACGGGCCGCGCCGCTTCGCGGTCACCCCGGCCGAGGCGAGCCGCGCGCTGCGCCGGTTCGTCGAGCACCGGCTCCCCACGTTCGGCCGGTGGGAGGACGCGATGCTGGCGGGCGACTGGGCGATGTCGCACTCGCTGCTGTCGGTCCCGCTCAACCTGGGCCTGCTGCACCCGCTGACCGTGGTCCGCGCCGCGGAGAAGGCCTACCGGACCGGGCACGTCAGCCTGGCCGCCGCGGAGGGGTTCATCCGCCAGGTGCTCGGCTGGCGCGAGTACACGTGGCACCTGTACTGGCACTTCGGACCCGACTACACCTCCTCCGACGCCCTCGGCGCGCACACCGACCTGCCCGACTGGTGGCAGGAGCTGACCCCGACCCCGTCGCGGCGGCCTGCCTGCGCGACGCGCTGACGGGGTGCGCGAGCGCGGCTGGGTCCACCACATCCCGCGGCTGATGCTGCTGGGCAACCACGCGCTGCAGCGCGGCTACTCCCCGCCCAGCTCACCGACTGGTTCGCCACGGCGTTCGTCGACGGCTTCGCGTGGGTCATGCCGCCGAACGTCGTCGGGATGAGCCAGCACGCCGACGGCGGCCGCCTCGCGACCAAGCCCTACGCGGCGGGCGGCGCGTACATCAACCGGATGAGCGACTACTGCGGGCGCTGCCCGTACAACCCGCGCGTGCGCGTCGGCGACGACGCCTGCCCCTACACCGCCGGATACTGGGCTTGGGTGCACCGCCACCGCGACCTGCTCGACCGCAACCCGCGCACGACCCGCGCCGTGGTCGGCATGCGCCGCCTGGGGGACCTGGACGCGCTGCTGGAGCAGGAACACCACCGCGACCGCTTCTGAGGAGGTCGTACCGGATGTGGGACGTCGTCGTGGTCGGTGCCGGGCCCGCGGGGTCGGCGGCGGCCCTCTCCGCGCTGCGCCGGGACCCGTCCGCGCGGGTGCTGGTGCTCGACGCCGCGGACTTCCCCGGGACAAGGTGTGCGGGGACGGCGTCGCGCCGCACGCCTTCGACGTGCTCGGTCTCGACGTCGACGAGCTGACCGCGGGCACGACGCCCGTCACGCGGCTGACGATCGTGTCGCCGCGCGGGGAACGGGTGTCGCGCGCGTTCTCCCGCCCGGCGTTCGTCGTGCCGCGCCGGGTCCTGGACCACCGGTTGGTCCTCGCCGCGCAGGCCGCCGGGGCCGTGCTGCGGCGGCGCCGGGTCCGTTCGGTGACCCAGACGAGCACGGGCGTGGTGGTCGACGACGACATCGTCGCGCGGGTGGTCGTCGGGGCCGATGGCGCGGAGTCCGTCGTCCGGCGGCAGTGCGGGGCCGGGGGCGTCCCGGAGGGCACGGTGGCGTTGGCGGTCCGCGGGTACGCCCCCACCGACCTGGCCGCCGAGCAGCACCTCACCCTGGCCGCCGCCCACTGGCCCGCCTACGCGTGGGTCTTCCCGATCGGCGACGGCACCGCCAACGTCGGGTACGGGGAGGTCGTCCGGCGCGAGCCCGTGACGCGCGCGAAGCTGACCGAACGCCTCCACCGGCTCCTCCCGGGCCTCGACCCGGTGCCCCTGCGCGGCCACCGCCTGCCGCTGTCGCCGGGCCGCCCGGACCCCGGCCACGGCCGGGTCCTGCTGGCGGGCGACGCCGCCTCCCTGATCAACCCGCTGACCGGCGAAGGCATCTACTACGCGGTCCTGTCCGGCAGCCTCGCGGGCGCCGCCGCGCTGACCGCCGACCCGGCCCGCGCCTACCGCGCCGCCCTCCGACGACGGTTGGGCAGGCACCTCCGGCACACCGACGTGCTCGCCCGGCTGACCCGCCGCTCGTGGCCGCTCGACCTCGCCGTCCGGGCGGCGCGGGACGACCGGCGCGCCTTCGACCGGCTCGTGGAGATCGGCCTGGGCGCGGGCACCCTCGACGCCCGCCTGTTGTTCGCCTTCTCCCGAGCGGTCAGCCCGCGCTGATGGCTTGCTCGACCGCGGGGTGAGGATCCGGTCCAGCCGCGCCGCGGTCGGGCACGGCCACCTCGCGGCACGACAGGCCGAGGCCGGGGAAGCCGCCTGCGTCCCGGGTCACCGCTCCCCCATCACGGCGGGGCCAGCACGGAGTCGATGATGAACACGGTCGCGTTCGCGGTCGGGACGTTCGCGCAGACGACCCGGGCCCGCCCGCCGACCACCAGGTCGTTCCCGTCGCCGGAGATCCGCAGCTCGGCGCCCTGGGCGGTGATCAACCGCTGCTTCACGGTCAGGCTCTCGGCGTCGTGCCGCTCGGGGACGACGTGGTAGAGCAGGATGTCGGCGAGTTCGTCGCGGGGCGCGCCGAGCACCTGCTCGGGACCGCCCGGCAGCGCGTCGAAAGCGGCGTTGGATGGGGCGAAGACGGTGTAGGCGGCGTCGCGGTCGTTGAGCACGTCCGCGAGGCCCGCGGTGCGCAGCGCCTCGGTGAGGCGGCCGAGCGCGGGCGTGCCACCGGCGGCCTCGCCGACCGGGGCGTTCGCGTCGCCGGGCAGTTGGTCGCAGCCGGGTCCGAAGACGTCGTCGGCCGTGGTGACGCCCTGGTCGCCGCTGGCGTCCCGGTCCGGGCCCGTCGTCTCCGCGGCGCCGGGCGTCGGCTGGACCTGGGCGCCGGGCGGGTCGGTGTTGACGCCGCACGCGGCGAGCAGGCCTGCCGCGGCGATCGTCGCGGCGTACTTGGCGGGCGTTCGCATGGGCGCGGTTACCCGCTAGGTGCACCGGTCACGCATCGTTTTGCCGCAGCGCGGTCAGGGCGGCCCCGAGGCTGGTGACGCGCTCGGCCCCGCGCGCGTGCGCCGCCACCCCGGCCCGGCGACCAGGGTGCGGACGCCGCGGCGGACCAGGGCGCGCACCGACTCGGCGCGGGCCGTCGCGGGCGCTTGCGCCCACAGCAGCGCCGCGGTGACGCCCGTCGACGCGACCGCGCGGATCAGCGCCTGCTTGGGCACCGCCGCGCCGAGCATCCGGACGGCGACGTCGCGCTCGGCCAGCGCGGCGGCGAGCGCCTCGAGCGGCAGGACGTGCTGCTCGTCGTCGCCGCAGGCCAGCAGCGTGGTCGCGGGCGCGCCGACCGGTCGGGGGACGCGGTGCAGCGCGGCGCTCACCGCCCACGACAGGGCGTGCTCGCAGGCCACGCAGTCCGGGTCGTCGCGCTGGTCGTCGTCCACGGCCACCAGGGCCGGGCGGCACACCCGCTCCCACGTGTCGACCACACCCCACGCGGCCACCGCCCGCCCGAGGTGGTCGGCGCAGTCGAGCGCGTCGAGCCCGCGGGCCGCGGCGACCACGGCGGCCACCGTGGCGGCCAAGTCGGGGACGGTGTCCCGCACCGACGCCGCGGCCGACGAGGGCGGGACGCCGGTCGCGATGAGGTCGCGCATGCGGCGCAGCCGGGCGAGGTCGTCGCTGCCGTACCGCCGGTGCCCGCCCGGCTCGGGCGCGTCCGGTCCCAGCCCGTAGCGGCGGTGCCAGGCGCGCAGCGTCGACTCGGCGATGCGCAGCCGCTTGGCCACCTCGCCCGCGGTCAACACGGTGCCGTCCACGCCGCCAGTGTCGCACGGGGAGTCGACGCATCGGTCACGCATCGTTTGGGTACTCCCCGCCATGAGCGGGCGCGAACTGGACGCCGCGGGCGTCACCGATCCCCGGCTGCGCGCGGCGTACGCGCACTGCCGCCGCCTCAACGCGCGGCACGGCCGCACGTACTTCCTGGCGACCAGGCTCCTCCCCCGTCCCGCAGACCCGCCGTCCACGCCCTCTACGGCTTCGCCCGCCACGTCGACGACCTGGTCGACGAACCGCGCGGCCCGGTCGCGTCCACCCTGGACACCCACGCCCGAGCCCTCCACGACGGCCTGGACGGCCGCGGCACCACCACCCCGGTGATCACCGCGGTCGTCGACACCGCGCGTCGCTACCGCATCGACCGCAGGCTCTTCGACGCGTTCCTGCGCTCCATGCGCATGGACCTGACCCTCACCGACTACCCCACCCGCGCGGACCTGAAGGTCTACATCCACGGCTCGGCCCGGGTCATCGGCCTCCAGATGCTCCCCGTCCTGGGCACCCCGACCCCCGCCGAAGCCGCCCCCCACGCCGCCGCCCTGGGCGAGGCCTTCCAACTGACCAACTTCCTCCGCGACATCCCCGAAGACCTCGACCGCGGCCGCGTCTACCTCCCCGCCGACGAACTGGCCACCTTCGACGTCGACCGGGACCGCCTCCTCCACTGCCGCACCACCGGCCACGCCGACCCCGCCGTCCGCGCCGCGATCGCCGCCCAGATCGCCACCACCCGCGAGGTCTACCACCACGCCGCCCAGGGCATCCCCATGCTCGACCCCGCCTCCCGCCCGTGCATCGAAGCCGCCCTGACCCTCTACGCCAACATCCTCGACCGCATCGAAGCCATGAACCACAACGTCTTCGCGGGCCGCGCCGCGGGGCAACACAACCCGAGCCCGCGTGGCGGGCACCGCCTACCTCCGCGCCCGCCGAGCCCGCGCCGGGTTCGACGTGCGATCGCTGGTGCCCGTCCAAGAGCCCTGAGCGCGAGGACGACTCGGCCATTCAGAAGTCGTCATACGCCCGAACGGCTCACCGAAGCATCCGTCCATGATACCGCTTCCACAGTTCTCAAGAAGGACTGTTGACGGACCGTGGGAGCGCGGTCAAGGATCGGCTGGGCCGCCCGATGGGTGGCAGGACGCCGCCGATGTCGTGAGGGTGCGAGATGAGAGTTCGGGCGTTGTTCCGGGTAGTGGTCGCTGCGGTCGTGGGGGTGCCGTGGTCAGCGGGGTCGGGGTGGCTGAGGGGGAGCCGTTGGCGCCGGATGGGCGGGTGGTGATCGGGCAGCCCCGGTTGGACGCGAAGGGGTGTGCGCGGATCGAGGAGCGGTTGCCCGAGTTGGGCGACTGGCCGCGGGTGCGCAGCCGCGTGGTGGGGAACCCGGCGGATGAGCGGCGGATCGCGCGGATGGTCGCGGGGATGACGCTGGCCGAGAAGGTCGGGCAGATGACGCAGCCGGAGATCGGGGCGATCACGGCCGACGAGGTGCGCGAGTACGGGATCGGCAGCGTGCTCAACGGGGGCGGGTCGTGGCCGAACCGGGACAAGCACGCGGCCGTCGGGGACTGGCTGGCCCTGGCCGACGCGTACTGGACCGCGTCCAAGGAGACGCGGACGAAGATCCCCGTGATCTGGGGGATCGACGCCGTCCACGGCAACAACAACGTGTTCGGGGCGACGGTGTTCCCGCACAACATCGGGCTCGGGGCGGCGCACGACCCGTGCCTGGTGCGGGACATCAGCGCGGCGACCGCGGAGCAGATCCGGGCCACCGGGCAGGACTGGGCATTCGCGCCGACGCTGGCGGTGCCGTTGGACGACCGGTGGGGGCGGACGTACGAGGGGTACAGCGAGGACCCGCGCATCACCCGGGCCTACGGGTACGAGGCGGTGCGCGGCCTGCAGGGCAAGCACCCCCGGCGGTTGACCGACGGCGTCCTCGCCACCGCGAAGCACTTCATCGGCGACGGCGGGACGATCGGCGGGCGCGACCAGGGCGTGAACCCGTCCTCCACCGCTGAGATGATCAACGTGCACGGGCAGGGGTACTACGGCGCGCTGGCGGCCGGGGCGCAGACGGTCATGGTCAGCTTCAACAGCTGGACCAACGCCGAGCTCGGGATCACCGAGGGCAAGCTGCACGGCAGCGACCTCGCGCTCAACGGCATCCTCAAGGGCAAGATGGGCTTCGACGGCCTCGTCGTGTCCGACTGGAACGGCATCGGCCAGGTCGAGGGCTGCACGAACTCCTCCTGCCCCCGGGCGATCAACGCGGGCATCGACATCGTGATGGTGCCCAACGACTGGAAGGCGTTCATCGCGAACACCGTCGCGCAGGTCGAGAGCGGCGAGATCCCGGTGGCGCGCATCGACGACGCCGTCACCCGCATCCTGCGCGTCAAGCTGCGCTCGGGCGTGTTCGACGCGCCGAAGCCGTCGGAGCGGGCCGGGGCGGGGGACCCGTTGGCGTACCGGGAGTTGGCGCGGGAGGCGGTGCGCAAGTCGCAGGTGCTGCTGAAGAACGACGGGCAGGTGCTGCCGCTGGCGCGCGGGTCGCGGGTGCTGGTGGTCGGCAAGTCCGCCGACAGCATGCAGAACCAGACCGGCGGGTGGACGTTGTCCTGGCAGGGAACCGGCAACACCAACGCCGACTTCCCCGTGGGCACCACGGTCCTAGGTGGACTCCAGGAAGCGCTGGGCGCGGACAACGTGGTGTTCAGCGAGACCGGTGACGTCGACCCGGCGGGCTTCGACGCGGTCGTCGCGGTCATCGGGGAGACCCCGTACGCCGAGGGCGTGGGCGACCTGACGACGCGCACGCTGGAGCTGGCGCGGCTCCAGCCCGGGGACCTGCGGGTGCTGGACAAGGTCAGCGGGCGCGGCGTGCCGGTCGTGACGGTCCTCATCTCGGGTCGTCCGCTGCACGTCAACAAGGAGCTGAACCGGTCGGACGCGTTCGTCGCGGCGTGGCTGCCCGGCACCGAGGCCGCCGGGGTCGCCGACGTGCTGGTGGCGGGGCCGCACCGGTTCACCGGCAAGCTGTCGTACTCCTGGCCCAAGGTGCCGTGCGGCGGCCCGCTGAACCCGGGCGCCCCGGGCTACGAGCCGCTGTTCCCGCTCGGCTACGGCCTGCGCAGCGGTGAGGCCGGGTCGGTGCCCGAGCTGGACGAGACCTCGCCCGGCTACTCCTGCTCCGGTGGTGGCGGCGGGAACGCCGACCAGGACCTGGAGCTGTACAACCGCCAGGACATCGCGCCGTACCGCAGCTACATCGGCTCCCCGGAGAACTGGGGCGGCACCGAGATCGGCCCGGACGGCACCGCGGCCCACGCGTCCATCTCGGTGGTCCCGGTCGACGTCTCGGTGCAGGGCGACGGGCTCCGCACGACCTGGAACGGCACCGACGCGGGCCAGCTCTACGTGCAGAACCCCGACGGCGGCAGCGACCTGCGGCCCTACCTCAACGCCGACAGCGCCCTGGTCTTCGACACGATCGTGCACCAGCCGCCCGCGAAGCGGACGGTCGTCTCGGCGCACTGCGTCTACCCGTGCCTGGCGGAGTTCGACGCGACGGAGACGTTCCGCTCGCTGCCGGTCGGCGCCAAGGCGACGGTGAAGATCCCGGTGAGCTGCTTCGCCGCGGGCGGCCTGGACTTCGAGAACGTCAACACCCCGTTCCTGGTGTGGACCGACGGCGCGTTCGACGTGTCCTTCGCGAACGTCCGCTGGGTGCCCGGCGCGGGCGACGATCCCGACGCGCTGCTCTGCTGAGGGGAGCACGGCAGCCGTCCTCCGGGGCGGCTGCCGTGCTAGCGTTCCACCGGCCGTGCGAGAGACCGAGGAGGTGGTACCCGTGAACCTTGCGACATGGGTGCTCCCCTCAGGGGTCACGGTCGGGCGGTAGGTCGTCCGGGAGCGCCGCGGCACTCCCGAAAGGCACGACCGTGCGCTTCACCTCCGAACAACGCCTCGACGACGGTGTCCTCGAGCGCGCATTCACCCTCGGCGACGTCCCCGGCATCCTGTGGACACCGGGTTCGGCACCGGCGCCGCTGATCCTGCTCGGCCACCCCGGCGGGGTGGCGAGGATGCACCCCGGCTCGCGGCCCGTGCCCGGCACGCCGCGGCGGCGGGCTTCGCGTCGGCCACCATCGAATTGCCCGGAGGCGGTGAGCGACCCCGCTTCGCCGCCGTCGAGGAGGCCCGCGCCGATCTCCAGCGGGCGCTGGCGGCTGGTGAGCCGGTCGCGGAGGACGTCGTCGACCGGCTGGTCCTGCCGCTGGTCGACCAGGCGGTCCCGGAGTGGCAGGCCGCGCTGGACGCCCTCCTCGCGCTGCCGGAGATCGGCGGGCCGGTCGGGATCTCCGGAGGGGTGATCTCCTCGGCATCCGCCTGGCGGCGGTCGATCCCCGGATCTCGGCGGCGGTCCTGTTCGCGGGCAGTTACGTGCCGCGCGCGGTGTTCGCGGACGCCCGGCGGGTCGGCATCCCGCTGCTGGTGCTGCTGCAGTGGGACGACGGGGGCAACGACCGGCAGATGGCGCTGGACCTGTTCGACGCGCTCGGTTCCGAGCAGAAGACGTTGCACGCCAACATGGGCGGGCACACCGGCGTCCCCGCTTTCGAGGGGGACGACGTGGTCCGGTTCTTCACCCGGCACCTGCGGGGCGCGTAGGAAAGCGGGGCCGATCCCCGGGATCGGCCCCGTCCCCGCGGTTACCGGAAGAACCAGACCTGGGTGCGGACCCCGGCGCCGTCCCACTGCTGCGCGCGGGCGCCGTTGTAGGTGTAGGAGTCCTCGATCTCCAGGAGCTTGCCGCTGTGCTCGTTGACGAGGCGGGAACCCGGGTCCTCGCAGGTCCAGCAGGTGCCGTAGTTGATCCAGCGCTGGGACGGGATGCCTGCGCAGTCCCACTGCTGGACCGGGGCGCCGTTGTCGGTGCGCCAGTCGGCGACCTCGAGGCACTTGCCGCTGTGCACGTTGACGAGCTGGATGATCTGCACCTCACCGGAGATGACGACGTCGTACCACCACTTCTGCGAGTTGGCGCCGACGCAGGTCCACTGCTGCATGCGCGCCCCGTTGGCGGTGCTCCAGTCGGGCGCCTCCAGGCACTTGCCGCTGTTGAAGTTCCGCAGCTCGAACGGACCGAACCGCTCGTAGCTGACCTGCTGTTCCGCGGCGGGGGCGGCCGACGCGACCACGCTCCCGCCCGTCAGCAAGGCGAACACGCCGAAGAGCACGGCGAGGACGGCCTTCGTTGATCTCTTCATCTTCTCCCCATCGGATGAGCGCCAGACGGGTGCTCCACCGCGCCCGGCTCGCCTGCGGGAAACGGTAGGCAGCCGCGGGCTCCAGGAGCCGGCTGCCGGGACGGGGCCCGTGACGTGGGGGTTTGCGCCAGGGGTGAAGGGGTCCGGCAGAAAGCGGCGGAAACGGTGCGGCGGGCCGCCTCAGCACACGACGTGGCAGGACAGGGTGTGGCGGTACAGGGCGATCTGCAGGGCGTCCTCGGAGTCGCCGAAGACCAGGAGCCGCAGGCGGGGACGGGGCAGTGGCGGTGCATGCGGGCGGGCGGGCTGCCGTTCGGCTGTTCCCCGACCGCGGGGTCGGGGTCGGCGTTCCGGCAGTGGTCATGGGTCGCTCCTGGGTGCGCGGCGGGCGACCCGGGTGGTCGCGACGCAGGACATTAGTCCATTCGGAACAGCGGCGTTTCCGTGCCGTGGCAGGGAGATCCCCTTGGCGGGGACGTAGCGGCGCGGGAGGTCGACCGTCGGTACTCCCCGTGCCCGCGGGCGTCGGCCCAGGTCGTGACGAGGGGCTGCCGGGCACACCGTGGGTGGGTGTCGGGGCGTGGAGATCACTCGGTGAGGCGATCTTGTCCGATCAGGACCGGGCGCGGCTAAGCATGTCGAATACGTAGTTCAGCGGATGTCGCGCTCCACCAGGCCGAACACACTGTTCCCTCGCCTGCACCACCCGTGGTCCGGGTCACAGTCGAGGAGAGGGTCGATGAGCGGAATGCGCGCGCGAGTTGTTCGGACGGTGGCGGTCACCGCCGCCTTGGCCGGGGCCGTGGCAGTGGCCACCATCCCCGCCGAGGCCGCGGGGTCCACTACGTCGCGCTGGGCGATTCGTACTCCGCGGGGACGGGCGCGGGCAACTACGGGTCCAGCGGGGCGTGCACCCGCAGCGCGAACGCCTACCCGCAGCTCTGGGCGAACCAGCACGCCCCCGAGTCGTTCGCGTTCCCGGCGTGCGCGTGGGCGACGACCAAGGACGTGCTCGAGAAGCAGGTCGGGACGCTCTCGGCGACCACGACGCTGGTCACCATCACCATCGGCGGCAACGACGTCGACTTCGCGGGCGTCATGGCCACCTGCTCGACGGGCGGCGACCAGGCGTGCCTGGACAAGATCGCCTCGTCGACCGCCAAGGCCGAGGCCGTGCTCCCCGGCGACCTCGACCGCACCTACCGGGCGATCGCCGAGCGGGCCCCGTCGGCCCGCGTGATCGTGCTCGGCTACCCGCGCATCTTCGCGTCGGGGCCCGCGTTCTGCACCATCAGCCTGACCAAGCGGACCGCGCTGAACAAGGCCGCGGACCGGCTCAACGCCATCATCGCCGACCGGGCCGCCGCGGCCGGGTTCGCGTTCTCGGCGGTGGCCGACGAGTTCGCCGGGCACGGGGTGTGCTCCGGCGCCCCGTGGCTGCACGGGCTGCGGTGGTACCCGCTGGTCGAGTCGTACCACCCGACCAAGGCCGGTCAGAGCTCGGGCTACTACCCCGCGCTGACCTCCGTGACGGGCTGAGCCGTGGCCGCGTGGACCAGGCGGCCGCGCTCCATCCGGAGCCGGGTGCTGCTGATCGCCTTCGTGCCGTGCCTCGTGGTCGTGCTGTTCGGCGTGGGGCTGGCGGGCTACCTGGTCCACGACGGCGGCCGGTCGCTCGACTTCGCGGAGACGCGCCGCAGCGGCGTCCCCGTCGTCAGCGAGTACATCGGGTCGCTGCAGGAGGAGCGCAGGCTCACGATGACCGTGCTCGGCGGCTCCACCGCCGACCGCGCGAAGCTCGACGCGGTGCGCAAGACCGTCGACACCGAGCTGGCGCAGGTCATCGCCTACGGTCGCGAACTCTCCGCCGCCCACTCCCCGAGCTGCAGCGGATGGTGACCGGCGGCGAGCGGGTGCAGGCGGCGCTGCCGCGCATGCGGGCCGGACTGGACTCGGGGCAGGTCGACGCGCTGACCGGGTTCGACTTCTACAACGAGATGCTCGACCTGATCGGCATCAGCGCCAAGCGCCTGTCCGCGTCCGCCGACGACGCCGTCGTGGCGTTCGAGCACGTCGTCAGCTCGGACCTGTTCTTCGTGATCGAGTCGGTGGCCCGCGGGCACGCGCTCGCCCTCTACGCCCTGGGCGACCCCGGCGTACGCGACCGGCTCGCGGCGCAGGTCAACCAGTACCGCCAGCCCCCGACCGCGGTCTTCGCGCACCTGACCGACGACGAGCGCGCCCGCGCGGCGCGGCTGGTGGCGTCCCGGGACTGGGCGGCCCTGCTCGCCGGGGACCAGGCCGTCCTCGCGGGCGCGCCGCTCGACCGCGCGGCGTGGCAGCGGGCCGCGGGCGCCGTGCTGGCGGAGCTGAGCGCGCTGTACCTGTCGCACTCCTGGCACACCATCGACCTCGCCGAGGAGCGCGGGCGGACCGCGCTGCGGTGGTCGGTGATCGCGGGCGCCGTCCTCGCCCTGGTCGCCGCGCTCGCGGTGGCGGCGGCCTACCGGTCGGCGTCGGGGCTGATCGGTCGCCTCAAGGACCTGCGGCGGCGGACGCTGGACCTGTCCGAGAACGAGCTGCCCGCGCTCATCGGCAAGATCGGCTCCGGGGCGGAGGTCGACCCGGCGGTGGTCCGGCTCGACTTCGGCCGCGACGAACTCGGCGAGGTGGCGCAGGCGTTCGAGAAGGCCCAGCAGGTCGCGATCAGCACCGCCGTCGCCGAGGCCGAGACGAAGCAGGGCGTGCGCGCGGTGTTCCTCAACATCGCGCACCGCAGCCAGGTCATCGTGCACCGGCAGCTCGAGGAGCTGGACCAGCTCGAACGGTCCGAGGACGACCCGGACACCGTCGACCGGCTGTTCCGGGTCGACCACCTGGCCACCCGGATCCGCCGCAACGCCGAGAACCTGATCATCCTCGGCGGCGAGCAGGTCGGCCGGGGCTGGCGCGAGCCCGTCGCCCTGCGCGACGTCATCCGGGGCGCGATCTCCGAGACCAAGCACTACAAGCGGGCCACCGTGCTGCCGGTCCCCGGCGTCCGGCTGGAGGGCGCCGTCGTCGCCGACGTCGGGCACCTGCTGGCGGAGCTGGTCGACAACGGGACGTCGTTCTCGCCGCCGGAGTCGCGCGTGGAGGTGCGCGGGGTCGTCGTCGGGCGGGGCATCGTGGTCGAGATCGAGGACCAGGGGCTCGGCATGACCGAGGACCAGCTCGACCGGCTCAACCGGATGCTGCGCGAACCCCGGACTTCAGCCTGATGGCGCTCACGGGCGAGCTGCGCATCGGCCTGTTCGTGGTGGCGCGGCTGGCCGCCAAGCACGGCATCAGGGTGACGCTGCGCGAGTCGGCGTACGGCGGCGTCCGGGCGGTCGTCCTGCTGCCGACGTCGCTGCTCGCCACCGACAAGCCCGCGGTGGCGCCGGAACCGGCCGCCGAACCGCCCGTCCCGGCGCCGGTTCCCCACCAGCACCCGTTGCCGCCGCTGCCGACGCGGGTGCGGCAGGACAGCATCGCCCCGCAGCTGCGGGACGAGCCGCAGCGCCCGGCGGACACCGGGCGGGTCGAGCGCTCGGGGGCGGCGCTCGCGGCCTTCCAGCGCGGGACAGCGCAAGCCCGATCAGAAGCGGACGCCGCCAACGCGGGTCACGGATGAAGGCAGGGAAGAGATGACCGAGACCTCAACGACGAGATCCCGGCTCGACTGGTTGGTGGACGACCTGGTCGACCGCATCGCGGGCGCGTCGCACGCGGTCCTGCTGTCCGCGGACGGGCTGCTGCTCGCCCGCACCGCGGGCATCGCGCAGGCCGACGCGGAGCACCTCGCCGCGGTCGGGTCGGCGTACCGCAGCCTGTCGCACGGCGCGGGCAGGCACTTCGGCCTGGGGGTCGTGCACCAGACCGTGGTCGAGTTCGGGCAGGCGTACCTCGTGGTCACCGAGGCGGGCGACGGGGCGTGCCTGGCGGTGCTCACCCGCGACGACGCCGACCTCGGGCTGGTCGGGTACGAGGTCAACCGGGTGGTCGCGCAGGTCCGCCCGCACCTGGCGAGCCCACCCCGCGCGGTCCCGGGCGTGGCGCGGGCGTCGTGAGGCCCCGGTGCCCGGGCGCGAGCGCTGGCTGGACGACGCGGCGGGACCGGTCGTCCGCCCGTACACGATCACCGGCGGCCGGACGCGCGTCGTCGGCGTCGAACTCGACCTCGTCACCCTGGTCGTCGCGGTGCGGCCCGACGTCCACGCGCACTGGGTGGACGCCGAGTCGGCGCGCCTGCTGTGGGTGTGCGAGCACCCGCTGTCGGTCGCTGAGGCCGCCGCGGGCGTCCGCCTCCCGCTGCGCGTGGTGAAGGTGCTCCTCGCCGACCTGATCCAGCGCGAGTACGTCCTGCACCGCGTCGCCCGCGACCCGGTCGCCGAACCCGACCTCGCCACGATGCGGAAGGTGCTCGATGGAATCCGCGCCCTCTGACCGCCCCGCGCTGGACGCGACCGCGGTCAAGATCCTGGTCTCCGGCGGCTTCGGCGTCGGCAAGACGACCCTGATCGGCGCGGTCAGCGAGATCCCGCCGCTGCGCACGGAGGAGCTGATCACCGACGCGAGCGCGGGCGTCGACGACCTCGACGGGCTGCCGGGGAAGACCACGACGACGGTCGCCCTGGACTTCGGGCGCATCACGATCAACGCCCAGCTCGTGGTGTACCTGTTCGGGACGCCGGGGCAGGACCGGTTCTGGTTCATGTGGGACGAGCTGGCGCGCGGGGCGGTGGGCGCGGTGGTGCTGGCGGACACGCGCAGGCTGCCCGGGTCGTTCCCGGCGGTGGACTTCTTCGAGCGCCGCGGGATCCCGTTCACCGTGGGGGTGAACTGCTTCGACGGGGTGCAGCCGTACACCGTCGACCAGGTGCGGGCGGCGTTGGCGCTGACGTCACCGGTCCCGGTGCTGCTGTGCGACGCGCGGAGCCGCGAGTCCGCGAAGGACGTGTTGGGGACGCTGGTCGGTCACGTGATGAGCAAGATGGTGTAGATGTCGTGCCGTGGAGGATGTGCGGGCCGCGTACGACGCGGTCGCGGCGGTGTACGCCGAGATGTTCAGCGGGGTGCTTGACGTCCTGCCGTTGGAGCGGGCCGTGTTGGGGGCGTTCGCGGAGCTGGTGCGGGGACCGGTCGCCGATGTGGGGTGCGGGCCGGGGCACGTGACGGCGCACCTGGCCGCGCTGGGGGTGGAGGCGTTCGGGATCGACCTGTCGCCGGAGATGGTGGGGATCGCGCGGCGGGCGCATCCGGGGTTGCGGTTCGAGGTGGGGACGATGACCGCGTTGGAGGTCGAGGACGGGGTGCTGGGTGGGGTGCTGGCGTTCTACTCGATCATCCACTTGCCGCCTGGGGAGGTGGCTGGGGTGTTCGGGGAGTTCGCGCGGGTGCTGGCGCCGGGTGGGTACCTGCTGATCGGGTTCTTCGCGGGGGACGAATCGGCGTTCGACCACAAGGTGGCGGTGGCGTACCGGTGGTCGGTCGATCGGTTGGTGGAGTTGTTGCGGGATAAGGGGTTCGTGGAGGTGGCTCGGATGGTGCGGGAGCCGTACGAGGGTGAGCGGCCGTTCCAGCAGGGGCAGCTGTTGGTCCGGAAGGGCTAGTCGTCGTCGCGCTTCTTCTTGCCGTCCTTCTTGTCGCCTCGGGTGATCCGGGTGTCGACGAGGCGATCGGAGTTGATGAGGACGGCGTCGGGGGTGACGAGCATGCCGAGGCGGTGGGTTTCCTCGATCCGGCCCCGGCTCTCGCGGGTGTAGGAGATGCGGACGGTGACGACGGTGCCGGAGACCTGGGTGCTGTCGACGCGGAGGTCTTTGACGTCTCTCCAGGAATTGACGTACTGGTCGCGGTTTTGCTGGAGGTCGGGGGTTAGGCGGTTCCAGGCTTCGTCGGGGTTGTCGGGGAGGAGGGCGTAGTAGTCGAGGACGGCTTGGCGGAGGCGGGCAGCGTCGGGTTTGGGGGTGGTGCGCGGGGGTGCGGTGGTGGTCGTGGTGGTGAGGGGTGGAGGGCTTTGGGCGTCGGGGGTCGGGTCGGAGGGGGTGAGGAGGGTTAGGGGGACGAGGATCAGGAGGGCGGCGGCGAGGACGGCTAGGAGGATGAAGCCGGTCCGGCGGGACGGGGCGGGGGCGTCCGCCGTCGCGGCAGGGTGATCGGCCGAGGAAACGGGCTGCAAGTCGAGGCGGGTCGGGGGCGGGGCGTCGAGGTGCCCGCGGCTCGGGGAGGGGGCGGCGAAGGAGGGCACGGTCGGGCCCTCGCCGGAGTGCCCGGTGCCGAGATGACCGCCTGGAGCGGACACGTGGGAGTCAGCGCTGCGGTGCTCGGTCGCGTGGGAGCCGGTCCCGGGGTGCGTGTCCGCGGTGGGAACCGACGCGTCGCGGCCGGCACCGACGTGACCGAAGTGAGCGTGCTGGGACCCGGTCCCGGGGTGCATGTCCGCGGCGGGAACCGCCACATCGCGGTCGGCACCGAAGTGAGCGTGCTGGGACCCGGTCCCGGGGTGCGTGCCTGCGGCGGGAACGGCCGAGTGGCGGCCGTGACCGCGGTGGTTGGCAGGAGCGGGCTCGCCGGAGTCGGCGCCGGGGTGCTCGTTTGAGGTGGGTGCGGCATGTCGGCCACCGGCGAGGGGCTCCTCCGTAGCGGAGACGGTCGCGAAGGAGCTGGCACCGAGGTGCTCGTCTCCGGCGGGGATGGCTGCTTGGCGGCCAGCGTCGGAATGCCCGTTCACGCTGGCGGTGGCGTGGTGGGCGGTGGCGGGTTCCTCAGCGGCGAGCGTGGCGAGGGTGGCTGCCAGGGTGGCCATGGTGGGGCGGGCGTGGGGATTGTCCTGCAGGGCTTGGATCAGGACGTCCGCCAGGGGCCTTGGTGGCGGGGTGGTGGGGCGCCGCCCGCGGCGACGCGGTGGAGTTGGGTGGTGGGGTTGGGGTTGTTGCCGAAGGGTGGGGTGCCTTCCAGGGCCGTGTAGAGGGTGGCGGCTAGGGAGAAGACGTCTGAGGTGGGGGCGGGGGGTTCGCCTCGGGCGGCTTCCGGGGAGAGGTAGGCGGGGGTGCCTGCCAGGACGTTCCTGGCGGTGAGGGTGATGTCGCCGGTGGCGCGGGAGATGCCGAAGTCGGTGATCTTGGCGGTGTTGTCGGTGTCGAGGAGGATGTTGGCGGGTTTGACGTCGCGGTGGACGACGCCCGCGGTGTGGGCGGCGGCCAGGGCGGAGGCGATCTGGGCGCCGATGCGGGCCACGCGGGTGGGTGGGAGGGGGCCGTGGGCGGTCAGTTCGGCGGCGAGGCTGTGGGAGGGGACGTACTCCATCACCAGGAGGGGTGGGCCGCTGCCGTCGTCGACCACGTCGTACAGCGTCACCGTGTGGGGGTGGCGGAGGCGGGCGGCGATGCGGGCCTCGCGGAAGGCGCGGTCGCGGGCTTGCGGGTCGGGGGCGGTCGTGCGGAGTTGTTTGACCGCCACCTCGCGGTCCAGGCGGACGTCGACGGCGTGCCAGACGACGCCCATGGCGCCTTCGCCGAGCTTGCGCAGCAGGCGGTAGCGGCCGGCCAAGTCGCTCACGGTCACGTTCCCCGCGGCGGCTCGTGACCGGGCTTCCAGTCCAGGCACACGACGACCGCGTCGTCGAGGAGTTGGGTGCCTTCGTGGTAGTCCAGGAGTTCGGCGATGATGGCGCGGGCGGCTTCGGGGGCGGGGAGGTGTTGGGAGGCGCGGATCACGGGGTCGAGGTTGGTGGTGCCGTATTCGGTGCCCGTGGGGGATTTGGCGGCGTGGACGCCGTCGCTGACGATGATGAGGCGGTCGCCGGGTTCGGCTTCGAAGGACTCGGTGGTGTACTCGGTGCCGTCGAACATGCCCAGCGGGAGTTGTTCGTCGAACTTGACCAGGTCGACGATGCCGTTGCGGAGGCGGAGCATGCGGGGGAGCCCGCGTCGACCACCTCGACCCGGTTGGTGGGCAGTTCGAAGCGCAGCAGCAGGGTCGAGACGTGCTGCTTGCCGCCGTACTGGGCGTAGATGGCCTGGTCCGCCAGGCACGCCTGGTCGACGAGGGACAGGCCCGCGCGGCGCGCGTTGCGCAGGGCGTTGATGGCGAGGTTCGTGAGCAGCGCGGCCTGGATGCCTTGGCCCATGCCGTTGGACACCGTCACGATCAGGTCGTCGGCTGAGGCGCACCAGTCGAAGTTGTCGCCCTTGATGGCGTACGCGGGCTCCAGTTGGCCGCCGAGGGAGTACTCGGGGCGGGCGCAGCCGCGGCCGGGGAGCAGTTGCCACTGCATCTCCGCGGCCAGGCTGAGGCGTTCGCGGCGGCGGGCCTGGAGGTAGAGGTCGGTGTCGCGCTCGGCGACGAGGAGTTCGTGGCCCAGGGCGGTGGCCAGACCCGCCAGTTCGGCGAGCAGGGGCGGGTCCGGGGAGAACGACATCGTGACCGCCAGGACGCCCAGGCGGTCGCCGCGGACGGTGACCGGGAGGTGGGCGACGCAGGTCCCGTCGGGGAGCGGGTCCACCAGCGGGTGCTGGGCGGTGAACGACCGGCCCGCGGTGGTGGTGCGCATGGACAGCGGCTCGGCGGTGTGCGGGAGCCGGGTGACCGGCTGGAGGACGCTGAGCTGGTAGTCGGCGAAGAGCATGTCCACGTCGGTGACGCGGAAGTCGGCGCGCAGGTTCGCCCGGAACGTCGCCAGCAGCGCGTGGGGCGGGCTGGATCTCAGCGCGTGCTCGATGCCCGCCACGGAGTCGTCGAGGGTGGTCATGGCGCACTCCTGGCGGGTAGGCGGGACAACAGCCGGATACTAATCGCGGCGGCAGATCAGCACGCAGACGTCGTCGGTCTGCTCGTGCGCACCGAGGGTCGCGGCGACCAGGTGGTCGGCCGCGGTCTGCGGGTCGGTGCGCGGCAGGGCGCGCCAGTGGGCCGCCAGGAGCGCGATGCCGTCGTCGATGTGCTCGCGCCTGCGTTCGATGAGGCCGTCGGTGTACAGCAGCAGCTCGGCGCCGGGGTCGAGCGCGGTGCGGTGCTCGGGGATGCGGGCGGGGATGCCCGCGCCGAGCATGTGCCCGCGCCGCGGCGGGTCGAGCACCTCGACCCCGCCGGTGGCGGAGCGCAGCAGCGGCGGCGGGTGGCCCGCGTTCGCCCAGCACAGCGTGCCGCTGACCGGGTCGAGCTCGGCGAGGACGGCGGTGGCGTAGCGGTCGCCGCGCTCGTGGTCGAGCAGGTCGTGGACCAGCGACAGCGCGGCGGCCGGGCCGTGGCCCTCGGTGGCGTACGCCCGCAGCACGTGGCGCAGCCTGCCCATGAGCACGGCCGCGTCGAGGCCGTGGCCGGTGACGTCGCCGACGGTGAGCACCAGCGTGCCGTGCGGGGTGGTGAACGCGTCGTACCAGTCGCCGCCGATGTTCGGGCCGTCCGCCGGGGGCTGGTAGACCGCCGCCGTGCTGGCCCCGGGGACGGCGGCGGGCTCGGGCAGCATCGCCCGCTGCAGCGTCTCGGCGAGGTCGCGTTCGCGCTCGTACTGGTGCGCGTTGCGCAGCGCGGACGCGGCGCGCGCGGCGATGTGCGTGGCGAGGTCGGCCTCGTCGGCGTCGAACGGGCCGTCGCGGCGCAGTTCGAGGACGCCGACGGTCAGCCCGGACGCGACCAGGGCGGCGCAGACGCGGCCGTCGCCGTGGTGCGTGGACCGCGATTCGTACGTGTGGCGCACGGCGTCCGACGGGCTGTCCGCGGACCCGTGCCGCGCCAGGAGCCGGGTGCCGCCGTCGGGCAGCCAGATCGCCACCTCGTCGGCGAGGCCGTGCCCGCGGAGCAGCGTCGTCAGGACGTCCACGAGGCGCTCGGTGACGAGGTGGACGCCGAGCGCCCGGTTGACCTCGTCGAGCAGCGCCATCCGCCGCTGCTGCGCGGCGAGCTGGGTGTGCAGGGCGACCAGGCCGCGGTTGGTCTGCTCCAGCTCGCGCTGGTGCATCCGCAGCGCGTGTTCCTTCTCCTCCAACAGGTCCACGAGCGCGGTGAGCGGATCGCCGCCCTGGACGCGGCCCGCGATCTCCTGCGCCAGCACGGGGTCGCGCTGGTCGCGTCCCGCGGTCATCGCGGTCCCCCGGTCACCACCAGCGCGCACGCGTCGTCGCGACGGCGGTTGGCCTGCCAGAGCACCCAGGCGGCGAGGGTGGTCGGGTCGTGGTCCCGCGATCCGGGCCAGTCCCGCAGCGACCATCTGCTGTGCACGCCATCAGAGTGCATGACGAGGGCGGTGCCCGCCGTCCACGGGTGCGTCGACACCTGCGGCCGCGAACGGCCCGCGGCGACGCCGCAGATGCCCGGCGTGCTGATCAACGCCCGCGCGGACAACTCGCCGGGGGCGTACAAGGACGCGGTGATGTTGCCGATCCCGGCGAACCGGACCTCGCCGCGGTCGGGGTCGACGCGCGCCGCCGCCACCGCCGCGCCCCGGGTCCCGGTGAGCCCGTCGGACACCAGGCCCAGCAGCGACCCCGGGTCGACGCCCTGGTGGGTGTCGGCGATCTCCACGGCGCGCTTGCTGGCCGCGGCGGCGAGCACGCCGTGCCCGAGGCCGTCGCACACGACCACCGTGAGCGCGTCGCCCGATCCCAGCGCGACCCACGCGTCGCCGCAGACGGATTCGCCGGGCGCGGCCGACCGCACGCCGCCGACGACGAGCGGCCCGCCCGCGCCCGAGGTCCAGCGGGCGAGGACCGCGTGCCCGCGCCCGGGACGGTGTACAGGTCGAACTCGTCGGCCGCGCGCCGCACCGCGCCGAGGCCGAGCCCCAGGCCGCCGTGGGTGGAGTAGCCGTCGCGCACGCCGTCGGCGTCGAGCGCGAGACCGGGGCCGCGGTCGACCGCGACGACCTCCAGCCCGCGCGGGCCGTTCTCGACGAGCACCGCGCCCTCCCCGGCGTGGCGCAGCAGGTTCGTGGCGAGTTCGGTCGCCGCGAGGGCGACCTTGGCGACCACCGGCTCGGCCAGCCCGGCGATGCGGGCGCCGTGCACGGCGAGCACGCGCGCCTGGCTGATGTGCCCGGGCTCCCGCACCAGCAGGTCGCGGCGGATCACGAGGGTCTCCGCCCGGCGCACGCGCGGATGGTGACCCGGGTGCCCGCGCCGGGCACGGTGTCGATGGCGAACTCGTCGACGAGCCTGCGCGCCCCGCCCAGGCCGAGGCCGAGGCCGTCGCCGGTGGTGAAGCCGTCGGTCAGCGCGCGCTCGACGTCGTCGATGCCGGGGCCGGTGTCGGAGAACACCACGTGCAGGCACGCGATCCCGCTGCGCGCCGACGAGGACACCTCGGCCTCTCCCCCGCCGCCGTGCACCCACGTGTTGCGGGCGAGTTCGCTGGCCGCGGTGACCAGCTTGGTCTGCTCGATCAGCGAGAACCCCAGCGCGACCGCGCGTTCGCGCACCTGGTGCCGGACGAGGACGATGTCGGCCTCGGCGCGGATCGGCACGACGACGCGCCCGGCGGGGTCGGTCACGGCCCGGCCCCGAGCCGGGCCAGCGCGGCCCGCACGTCCAGCGCGGTGCTCAGGCCCGGCAGCGTGAGGCCCATCTCGACCAGCGTCACCGCGACCGCGGGCTGGATGCCCGCGACGACCGTGCCCGCGGACATCAGCGCCGTGGTCGCGGCGATCTCGTGCAGGATCCGCGCGAGGAACGAGTCGACGACGTCCACCGACGACACGTCGATGACGACCCCCGGACCCGCGCGCCCGCGACCCGCTCCGCGAGGTCCTCCTGCAGGGCGATGGCCACGGCGTCGGTCAGCTCGCCCTGCACGCTGACCAGCAGCACGTCGCCGATCGCGAGGACGGGGACCACCCCTTTCCCGCGCACTACGCGACCCTGGTGACCGCTTGCCCGACGCGGCCGAGCGCGTAGCGCAGCGCGTCGGCCAGGGTGGCCTTGGTCGCGACCTCGCCGAGGTCGATCCCCAACTGCACCATCGTCTGGGCGATCTGCGGGCGGATGCCGCTGATCACGCACTCGGCGCCCATCAGCCGGGCGGCCATCGCGGTCTTGAGCAGGTGCTGCGCGACCAGTGTGTCGACGGTCGGCACGCCGGTGATGTCCAGGATCGCGACGCCCGCGCGCTGCTCGAGGATCGCCTGCAGCAGGTTCTCCATCGCCACCTGGCTGCGCACGCTGTCCAGCGTGCCGATCAGCGGGACCGCGAGCACGCCGTCCCACAGGGTGACCACCGGGGTGGACAGCTCCACCAACTCCTGGCGCTGGGTGGCGATGACGTCCGCGCCCGAGCTGAGCGCGGTCTCCATCGCGAGGAGGCGGACGGTGTCGAGCCCGGTGTTCAGCAGCAGCGGGACGGCGACCGGCGCGCCGTCGGCCGACCACAGCGCCAGCACGGGTTCCTTGAGCCGGTGGAGTTCGCCGACGGTCGCCACCGCGGACTGGCCGCGCCGGACCCCGCCGACGACCAGTTCGCCGATCAGCGGCCGGACCTGGCCGAACGCGGGGGCGGCGAGGTCGTGCTCGGCGGCGTCGGACACCGCGTCGACCAGGGCCTGCACCAGGGCCTCGCAGTCCGCCCGGGCCTCGCGGGACCCCTCGCCCGCGAGCAGCTCCAGGCCGGACCACCGCTCGACCAGGGCTTCCTGGTGACGCCGCAGGAAGTCGACCGCGGCGGCGCGGTCGGTCTGGTCGAACTCGAACGCCATGGACCTCGACTCCTCACATTTGCTCTCCGACAAACCTAGACCGCGCTGGTGGCCCTGTCCAACCCCGCACGCGTCCGCACGGTTGTCCGGTCTTTCCAGTTCAGTGGACTGACCAGGCGAGAGGACCAGTGGCCCTAGGCCGATCCGGGGAGGCCGTGCCACAGTGGAAGCATGACGAGCGGCAAATCCCGGGTCGGTGCTCCCCTGCCGGACGTGGTCGCCAGCCTGGAGGCGGTCGCGCACCAGCTCACCACGATCTACACCCGCGCGCAGAACAGCGCGGAGACCCGGATCTCGCCGTCGCAGCTGCACGCGCTGGAGATCATCGAGCGGCACGGTCGGATCAACGTCAACGGGCTGGCCGCCGAGCTGGGCGCCATCCCGTCCTCGGCGAGCAGGCTGTGCGACCGGCTCCAGGCCGCGGGCCTCATCGCGCGCATCGCGGGCACGGCGAACCGCCGCGAGGTCCTGCTCGCCCTGACCCGCGGCGGCCAGGCCCTGCTGACCCGGATCAGCCGGGACCGCCGCGACCTGCTGCTCGAGGTGACCAGGGCGATGACCCCGGCGAGCCGCGAGGCGCTGCTCACCGGCTTGCGCGAGTTCGTGGACCGCGCCGACGAGGCGACCCGGGACCGCCAGCACCTCGCGTGACGTTTGCCGACGCGCAAACGTCTAGTCCGCGACCTTGATCTCCGCCCAGACGACCTTCCCGTCGACCAGCGGGCGGGTCCCCCAGTCCTCGGCGACGGCCTCGACGATCGCCAGGCCCCGGTGGCACTCGTCGTCCGGGCCCGCGGCGAAGACGCGCGGCGTCGCCGTCCCGTGGTCGGACACGTCGATCACGACCGTGCCGTCGATGTGGCGCAGGCGCAGCTTCACGTCGCCGGTGCCGTGCTGCACGGCGTTGGTGACCAGTTCGCTGGCCACCAGCTGGGTCGTGTCCGTGGTCGCGTGCAGGCCCCACTCGGCCAGCCGCGCGCCCACGAACGCCCGGGCGTCGGCGGCGGTCCGCGGGGTGGGCGGGAAGGTCGCGGCGGCCGCGATGTGCGTCTTGCCGGGGTAGTGGACGTGCAGGAGCGCGACGTCGTCGCTGTGGCTGCCGCCGGTCAGGCTGTCGATCATGAGGTCGCAGCCGCGCTCGGCGTCGGCGGGCGTGATGGCGCGCAGGTGCGCGACGAGTTCGTCGACGCCCTCGGTGATGCCGCGGGTGCGGGACTCGACGAGGCCGTCGGTGAAGAGGACGAACCGCGCCCCGGGCCGGATCGGGGTGGTGCGCTGGGTGTACTCGTCGCCGACGCCCAGCGGCATGCCCATGCGGTCGCCGAAGGACGACACCCCGCCGTCGGGGGTCAGCAGCACGCCGGGCAGGTGGCCCGCGTTGGCGTAGGTGAGGGTGTCGTCCATCGGGTCGTGGACGACGTACAGGCAGGTGATGAACGGGTCCTGCTGCACCGTCCCGGCCAGTGCGCTGGCGCGGGCGAGCACCTGGGCGGGCGGGAGGTCGAGGAGGGCGAACGAGCGCACGGCCGTCCGCATCTGCCCCATGATCGCGGCCGCGGTCACGCCCCGGCCCACGACGTCGCCGATGACCAGGCCCGCGCGCCCGGCGGGCAGCTCGATGACGTCGAACCAGTCCCCGCCGACGTCCGCGCCGTGCGCGGCGGGCAGGTAGCGGGCGACGATGTCGAGCCCCGGGACCTGCGGCGCGGTCGGCAGCATGCTGCGCGCGAACTTGGTGGCCATGGTGCGGTGCTGGTCGAACAGGCGGGCGTTGTCGAGCGCGACCGCGGCGTACCCGGCGATGCCCTCGGCGAGCTGCTGGTGGCGCGCGGTGAAGCGGGCCCGGTCGGGGTGGGCGAAGAAGAAGCCGCCGAGCACCTCGCGGGTCGTCGGGGAGATCACCGAGACGGCCAGGTAGCTGCACACGGGCAGGTGGCCGGGCGGGGTGCCGCGGTAGGGCGCGTTCTTGCCGAACCGGGGGTCGAGCCGGACGTCGTCGGACCGGACGGTGCCCTTGCCGTGGAAGGTGGCGGAGAACAGCTCGGTGTTGCGCGGCATGGGGAAACCGGCGAAGCGCTCCCGGGAGACGCCGGACAGCGTGTAGAGCGTGTAGGACTCGCCGTACTCGTCGATCAGGTTGTAGAAGAACGCCCCGAACGCGGCGCCGGTGGCGTGGACGGCGGCGTCGGTGGCGTCCTGGACGACGCTGTCGAGGTCGAGCTGGGAGGTCAGCCGGAGCCCGACGCCCCGGAGGGTGTCGACCAGCGCCGCCTCGTTCCGCAGGCGGCGCACGGTGTCCTCCAGCTCGGCCGCGTGGTCGCGGGCGGTCCGCTCGAGCAGCGCGAGGTGGTCGGCCAGGGCTTCCCGGCGGGCGGCGTCGTCGGTCCCGTGGGCCAGCAGCCCGGCGCGCGCGCTCAGCGCCACCGGGCCGAACCGCTCCGCGTCGTCGCGGGTGATGGCGACCTTGGCGGTCAGGACGATGGCGAAGGCGTCGTCGTCGGCGAGGGGGCCGGAGAACGCGAGCAGCGTTTCGCCGACCACGACGGCGAAGCGGTCGTCGACGAGCCCGGTCGGCGGGTGCGGGGGAGGCGGCCGTCGGCGGCGAGCGCGGCCAGCAGGCCGTTCTCCACGGGCTTGCCCGCCAGGCGGCCGTCGCTGGTGTGGAAGAACTCGACGGACTCCAGCAGCGTCTCGCCCTGCTCGTCGACGAACTCCGCGCGCAGGCAGTCGGTGACCACGCGCGCGGCCTCGTCGAACCCGGCGGCCCCCTCGGCGCCCACGCGCAGCGCGCTCGCGGCGCTCACCACCTGCGACAAGCCGAAGGTGCTCGTCATCGCGGGTCGCCGTCGACCGAGGGCACCTCGTCGACGATCTCCAGGATCCGGTCCAGCGCGACGATGGTGACCACCCGCCGCACGGTGTCGCTGACCCGCGCCAGCCGCAGCGATCCCCGGCGGCGCGGGCGGCCTTGTGCAGCTTCACCAGCGAGTTGAGGCCGCCGGAGTCGCAGAAGGTGACCGCGTGCATGTCCAGCACGACGGCGCGGCCGGACGCGGCTTGGGGCTGGACGACGTCCAGCAGCGTCGTCGTCGTGTTGTAGTCGAGCTCCCCGACAGCACCACGAGCGCGTACCCGTCCTGGGCGTCTCGCACCTCTGCGGTGAACAGAGCCGGTCCCTCCATGACGCCGCCTCCCGTCCGGTCGCGGGTTACGTGCCCCGAGCAGCACGAGCGTAATCGCGCGACCGGCGTCCCACGACTCCTCGGCGCGGGCACGCCGCGACCCGCCCGGGCAGGGTTCCGGGCGGGCGGCCGTCAGCACCACCGCCGGGCTGGGACCTGCCCGGTGCGGCTGACGAGTCCAGGCGGGCGCCTGTTTTCGCTGGGTGGTGGGGTCTTGGCTCCACAGTTGAGCGGAACCGTCCTGCGATGTCAAGAGATGGTTGAATGTGCGACTTTTCAAGCAATCGCGATCATCGTCCGCCGTCTCCATAGGACGGTGAGCGGACCGCGGAGTCAGATCTTGACGCGCGGCGGGAGGTCTGCCAGTTTGCTCATTAGTGTTCAACTTGTCCCGGTTCTGAACACTATGGTGCATCGCTGGTGCGGGATCTCGCACTTCCACGCGGATGCTCAGCGGCGGTGCGCGGCTCGACCGCGGGTTGTCCCACCCGCGTTCCCCTGCAGAACGGAACTCCCATGTCCCGGTCCACCCCACTCCGCCGCCTCGGCGCCGTCGCGGTCGTCGCGGCGGCGGGCTTCGGCGTGCACGCGGCCGTCCCGGCCTCCGCGGCCGTCGTCGGCGGCAACGTGTCGATCAGCTGGTCCATCCCGAACCCGCCCTCCGGCGGGCTCACCAACATCACCTACCCGATGACCGTCAACCCGGCGACCGCCCACCAGGACGGCATCTACTTCGCCCAGCAGTTCGCGTTCCAGAGCGACCGGGTGGCGGGCTACACCGGCTTGCAGCCGCGGCGCGACAGCGGCGGCGCCACCCGGATGCGCGGCGTCTTCTCGATCTTCGGCGAGGGCACCAGCACCTCCCACCCGAACTGCCACACCGGCGCCGACGGCGGCCCGGGCACGAGCTGCGGCGTCGAGTTCACCGCCGTGTACGGGCGCGAGTACCACCTGAAGGTCGTCCGCACGGGCACCGACACCTGGACCGGCACGGCGGTCGACGCGGTCACCGGGTCGTCGGTGCAGATCGGGAGCTGGCGCCTGCCCGCGGGCACCGGCAACCTCCGCAACTGGCACGGCGGCTTCGTCGAGTACTACCTCGCCATCCCCAGCTGCTCCCTGATGCCCCGCTCCGACGTGGTCTTCGGCGGCCCCACGTCGACCGACGCGGGCGGCCTCCGCGGCACCAGCAAGGCCGACGAGGAGTACGGCGGCTGCGTCGGCGAGTCCGACTACCGCTCCGCCACCGTCGGCGCGGGCACCCACGTGACGCGCGGCTTCGTCAGCGACACGGGCAGCACGTACGTCTCCGCCCTGTCCAACCGCTGCCTGGACAATTCCGGCGGCTCCACCGCGAACGGCAACCCCGTCGTCGTCTGGGAATGCCACGGCGGCGCCAACCAGCGCTGGACCCCGTCCGGCGGCGCCCTCACCACGGGCGGCAAGTGCCTCGACGCGACCGGCGGCTCGACCAGCCCCGGCACCCGCGTCATCACCTGGGACTGCCACGGCGGCGCGAACCAGGAGTGGGCGGTGAACACCGACGGCACCATCCGCGGCGCCCAGTCCGGCCTCTGCCTCACGGCCACGGGCTCGGCCAACGGTTCTCCCACCGAACTCCACCCCTGCGACGGGCGCACGGGCCAGAAGTGGACCCGCCGCTAGGGAGGGAGCAGCGGCCGGGCGCCGGTGAGGTCGGCGCCCGGCTAGCCCTGCCGGGCCGCCGCTCGCAGGAGTTCGAGGGCGGCGCGGATCTCGACCGGGCTCGGGGTGGCGGCGGGTGGGGCGGACAGCGAGTCGAACACGGCGTCGAACGCGGGGTTGTCGCCGACCCGCGTCGGGATCGGAGTGGCGGGAGGGGTGTCAGCGGGGAACAGGGTGTTCCAGAGGCGGTCGGCTTCGGCCTTCTTGGCGGCGTCGGCGGCGGCCAGGAGTTGGGTGGTGGCGGGGTCCGGCTCGGGCTGCCAGAAGACGACGGCGGGCTCCGGGGCGGGCGGGGTGGGCGGGGCCGGGCGGAACGGGGTGGTGGGGGTCGGGGCGGGGACCGGGTGGTTGCCCCAGCGCGCGTCGTCCAGGTCGCGGCGGCGGCGTTCTTCGTAGTCGTTGTAGGTCTGGTACGTGTAGTTGCCTTCGCTGTCGCGGAACACGCCGGGCATGTCTGCTCCCTCGGGCCGGGAGGGTGAAGGGTAAGAGGTGCGCGGGGGTTGGTCCAGGGGCGTTCGGGCCCTCCCCGTGTGAGGGAAGTGCGGCGGGGATCGGGTGGACTCTCGGTGGCCCCGGCGTCCGGGTGGGCGTGCCGAACGGGGTGAACGGTCGCGGTGGTGATCACCTGCCGTGAGGGTTCCGGGGTCGATGGGGCCCGGGTGTCGCCCGGGAGGGGGTGGTTCCTCGGCACGGGTTCGCGGTCCGGGGGTCCCGGGTGGCGGGTTGCGGTGGGGCTGGGCCGGGTCAAGGCTGCTCGCCGACCCGCCGGTGGCGGCGGGGTCGGCTCTGGGAGGCCGTGTGGCATCGGGTGTGGGGTCGGTCGTCGTGCTGGCGCTGGTGGTGGTCGCCGTGTACGGCGGGCTTCTGGTGTGGACGTGCAGCCGCGACCGCTGGAAGCGGTGACGTGGGGGCTGGGCGCACGAAGGTGCTGGCGGTCGAGGCGAACCCGTTGACCAGCATGGGGTTGCAGGCCCTCTTCGCCCGCAGCCGGGACCTGGCACCGTGCGGGATCACCGCGAGCATCACCGCCGCGCTGGCGACGGTCCGCGAGACCCGTCCCGACGTCGTCCTCGTCGACAGCTCCTCGACGCCGCCGCGGACGGCGCACGCGCGATGATCGACGCGCAGCCCACCGTCGGGATCATCGCGTTCGTGCGGGGTCCGCCGGGGCGCGGTCCTACGTGGACGTCGCCCGCAGGCACGGGGTGCGCGGCCTACTGCCCGCTCCGCGACGCCCACGCAGATCATCACCGCCATCCACGCGGTGCGGGCGGGCGGCAGGGTCGTCGACCGGAGCCTGCACCCGCTCCTCGCCGACCACCCCGCCGACACCGGCATCTCCGACCGCCAGCGCTCCGTCCTGGAGCTGATCGCGATGGGCCACAGCAACAGCGCGATCGCCGACCGGCTCGGCGTCTCCACCGAGACCATCCGCACCCACGTCAAAGCCCTGCTGGTCCGCCTCGCCGCCCGCGACCGCGCCCACGCCGTCGCGCGCGGCTACCAGCAGGGGATCCTGCTCGCGACCCCGGGCGAGTGACCGTCAGCGGTCGGACGCCGCCAGGGCGGTGCGCAGCGGGCCGTTGAGCCAGGTGTCGACCTCGCGCTGGCCGCGCAGGCGGATCACGTGGAGGTTGGGGTGGCGGGCTTCGGCGATCACCGTGAGGACCTTCTGGCGGATGACCGGGTGCATGCGCCAGGAGAACCGGACGATGTGGTCGCGGTCGGTGAGGATGCCGTGCAGCGGGCCCTCGCGGTTGCCCGCCCACAGCACGGTCCGGTTGACGCGCCTGCTCAGGGTGCGCTTGAGGACGCGGTAGGTGGTGAGCAGCCTCGGGTGGTCGAGCCAGACGAGCAGGTCGGCGTTGGCGTTCATGCGGTCGCGGACCGGTTCGCCCTGCCACTCGATGACCCACTCGTCACCGTCGACGATCCGGCTGACATCGTCCACCCAGGACTCACGGACCGTCCAATCGGGACCGTGGTAGAGGGAGTCGAGTTCGACGTAGGGGACTGCGACGAGGTCGCCGAGGAGCCGGGCGAGGCTCGATTTCCCCGATCCCGCCGGGCCCGCGACCGCGATCTTCCGCGGGCGCAGGGGCAGCGGGTCACCACACCCCAGTATCACCACAGCGCTCCATGCTATTCACGGACCGTTATCGGGTCAATCGCGGCGGAGTGGGCCAGCTGGCGGCCCGCGAGGTACGACGCGGTGCGGCGCAGGCGCACCCGCTGCCCGTTGACGTAGGCGACGGGAATCCCCTGCGCAGGCAGAAATCAATCGCCCGGTCGACCGCGTCCACGACCGGCTCGCCCGTGTCGTTCAGGGACGCGCCGCACAGCATCGGGACGCCGGTGCGCGCGTGGAACGCGGTGATCAGGTCGTGCAGGGCGGGGTTCTGCGCGCGGTTGACCGTCTGCACCCTGGCCGTGCCGTCGAGGTGCGGCACCGCGGGATGCGCGCGCGGCGGTGCGGCAGGACGGGGAACGACCGGAGCGCGTACGGCGACGGGGAGCCGCCCTCGAACCACTCCCCCACGTGCTCCTCCAGCACCAGCGGGGTGACCGGTCGCCACCACGCGCGCCGCTTCACCGCGTTGAGCGCGGACTTCGCGGTGGCGGAGGTCGGGTCGGCGAGCACGCCGCGGCTGCCGAGCGCCACCGGGCCGACCGCCGCGCGCCCGGCGAACCACGCGACCGGGCCCGCCCTGAGGTCGTCGGCGGCGGTGGCGGGGTCGATCGGTGCGGCGTCGTCGACGAACGCCCCGTACCGGGTGAGCGCCGCGTCGGTCGCGGTGTCCTCGCGGCCGAGGCAGGGCCCGGGGAAGCGGAAGTCGAAGCGCCCGCACCGGTGGTGGAAGATCCCGAGCGCGAGCCCGATGGACCGGCCGCCGTCGCGGGCGAACGGCGGCGCGAGCAGACCCCGGAAGCCGCGGGTGCGCAGCAGGTGGTCGGCGAGGAGGCGGGTCAGCGTGCCGTCACCGGCCAGCGCCAGGTGCGTCTCCGCGGGTTGAGGCGGTGGACGGCGAGCGCGGCGTCGACGGTGCGCTCGACCATCGCGGAGCAGATCGCGAGCACCTCCTTCACCACGGCGCTGATCTCGCTCTCCAGCTCGGTGAAGCCGGGGTCGTACCGGCACGTCCGGCGGACCTGCTCCACGACGCGCAGCACCGCGCGCGGCGCGATGTCCACACCGGACGCCGCGCTGAAGTCGAAATCGGTGAGGACCCCCTCGCGGTCGGCGCGCCCGGTGGCCGCGGTGGCGGTGGCCAGGGCCATCAGCGCGCCCTCGGACAGGCCGAGCGCCGCGCACGCGGCGGCGTGCAGCGGGCCGGGCGAGGCCGCCGGGAACGCGGTCACCCCGCCCGCCCGGACGACCGCGCCCCCGAACGACCTGTCCCGGCCGTCGACCACCGGGTCGGGGCCGCGGGCGAGCACGACCCCGAGCACCTGCCCGTCGAAGAAGGCGTCGCCGTCGAGCAGGGCGGCGCTGTAGAGGTGCGCCAGCGCGTGCGTGGAGACCCGCGGGTGGGTCGGGAACGGGTCGCACCCGGTGGACAGGCCCGGGGTGCCCCAGACCTCGCGGAGGTCGGCGTACCGCAGGCCGTGCGGGCGCAGGAGGTCCTCGGCGAGGCCGCGGGCGGCGTCGAGGTCGGGGAACGGGGCGCCGTGCCCCTGCTCCCCGGTGATCCGCTCCAGCTCCCAGTGGGCGACGAGGTGGACGGCCGCGCCCTCCTTGCGCCACAGCGACAGGTTGGCGTCGTGGCGCGGCCACCGGCCCGCGGCGCGGCGGGCGCCGACGGGGGTGAGGTGGGTGGAGAGGTAGTGGCCGTCCCTCATGCGCTGCCCGCCCCCACCGACGACCGCAGGGTCCACAGGTCCAGGTCGGCCAGGTGCGCGGGCGGCTCGGCGGCGGCTCCCTGCGCGCCGAGGAGGTCGATCGCGCCCAGGCAGAACCGCTCGTGCACCTGGGTGAGCCGGGTCGCGGGGTCCTGCCACAGCGGCGGCAGCAGGTGCCTTCCGTCGGCGAGGAACCCGTTGCTGCGCACGTAATCCGCGGCGATGTCCGCAGGCGGCACCCCGAGCCAGTGCAGCAGCACGGTCATGATGATGCCGGTGCGGTCCTTGCCGACCGCGCAGCCGACCACGACCGGCCCGTCCCCGAGCAGGCCCGCGACCTCGGCCGCGGTCGCCAGGTACAGCGGCATGAACCGCGCGCACCGGCGCAGGGAGTCCTGCTCCTCGTCGGGCACCAGGTCGAACACGGGGATGCGGCGCCAGCGCCAGCCGCGCTCCAGCAGGGCGTCCGGCCCGCCGTCGCGGTCGACCTCCCGGTCGGTGCGCAGGTCGACGTACACCGCGGGCCCCAGCTCGTCGTGGAGGGCGTCGGCGACCCCCGCGTCCAGGCCGACGAGGGCGGCGGTGCGGACCAGCCGCCGGTCGCGCAGGACGGCCCCGTCGGCGCGGCGCAGCCCGCCGAGGTCGCGGGTGTTCGGCAGCCTGCCCGGGAGCACCACGCGGGCGGTCATCGCGACCCGCGGCGCCCGCGACCGGGATGCGCTCGATCGCCGGGGTCTGGTAGCCGTCGCCGCCGAAGATCAGGCGCAGGAAGGCGGTGGGGTCCTGGCCGCCGTCGGCCGGGTAGGCGAAGGTCTGCCGGTTGAAGCCGCTGAGCTCCCGCTCGGTCATGTCCGCGTGCATGCGCTCGTACGGGGTGTACAGCGTCGGCCGGGCGCGCGCGCCGAACTCGTCGATGGCGCGGATGGTCCGCTCGGTGCCCTCGGGCGTGGTACCCGGCAGGCCGACGATCACGAAGCAGTTCAGCTCGACCCCGCTGTCCCGGCACCAGCCCGCGACCTCCTCGAACCGCTGCCGCGCCGAGCGCTTGACCCGGGGCAGCCCCTCGGCGGCCTCCTCCTCGAAGGTCTCGACGCCGACGCTGATCCGCACGCAGCCCGCGGCGCCCATCCGGGCGACGAGGTCCGCGTCGAGGTGGTGCAGCGTGGTCGCGCACTTCCAGTGGTACCGGCGCGGCTCGTCGGCCAGTGCGGCGCACAGCTCGCGGACCCACTTGCGGTCCAGGGTGAACGTGGGCGCGTAGAAGGCGATGTACTCGAAGGGCTGCTTGGTGTAGGCGTCGCGGATGTAGTCGACGGCCCGCTCCACGGTGATCCGGCGCTCGCGCAGGCCCTGCATCGGGGGCACGTCGCAGAAGTCGCAGCCGACCGGGCAGCCGCGGGCCACCGGGACGACCAGTTCGCGGCGCTGCGGGATGCCGCAGAACTTGTTCTGGTCGTTGGCGTACAGGTTCTCGTACGCGGCGTACGGGATCTCGCGGACGTCGGGCAGCACCCACTCGGCGGCGGGCATCCACACCCCGGGGCCGCTCGGGTCGCGCCAGCCGTCCGGGCCGCGCAGGTGCACGCCGGGCAGCCGGGTGTCCGGGCGGCCGTCGGCGTGCCAGTCGACGGCGGCGGCGACGCCCGCCTCGTAGTCGCCGCCGACGACGACGGCGTCGAGCGGCAGGCCGAGGAAGTACCCGGGGTTCTGGTAGCTGAGCCTGCCCGCGGTGACCACGAGCGCGTCGGGCAGCAGCGCCCGGCAGTAGTCGGCGGCGCGGCGCACGCCTTCGACGACGTCGTACTCGTTGACGAGGACGACGGCGTCGTACCCGCCCTGGAACAGCTTGTCGCCGAACTCCTTCCACGACGAGTTGAGGGCGCCCGCGTCCAGCGCGTCCACCTCGTGGCCTCGGGCGCGCAGGTAAGCGGCCACGCTGAAGGTGGGCAAGTGGTGCCCGGCGTTGAAGTAGCTCGGGACGTGGGGCGGCCAGGTGACCAGAATCCGCATCGCTCGCTCCTGGTTGCGGTCGTGGTGGTGGTCAGGCGATTCCGTGGATCAGCAGCGACGTCCGCTCCGGGACGGGGTCCGCGGCGACCGTGCTGACCTGGTGCCAGGACGAGTCGGAGCGGACCAGCAGCGCCGAGGCGCCGAGGACGGGCACGACCGTGGCGGCGACCGACCCGGGGTCGCTGCCGCGCAGGATCTCCAGGCACCCGCCCCACTCCCGCCGCCAGCCGGGGTTGAAGTAGACGATGTGGCTGAACAGCTTGTCGTCGCGGTCGGTGTGCGGCCCGAGCCAGTCGCCGTTGGCGTGCCGGGCGAGGCGGACCTCCAGCGCGGGGGCGACGGGCTGGTCGAGCAGCCGCGCCACGTCGCGCCGGTAGTCGCCGCCGGTGATCTCCTCGACGAGCCGCCGCCACAGCTCGGGCAGCCCGGCGAGGTCGGCGGTGGCGCCGTCGGGGCCCGCGAGCACCTTCGAGTAGTTGCGGTAGCTCTTGCCGCCGCCGCCCGCGCTCGCGTCGATCCGGGCGTACCCGTCTTTCGGGAAGTCGTCGGCGAGCCGTTCGGCGACGTCGAGCGGGAACAATTCCCCGGGCTCGGTGGCGAGCCACCGGAACGGTTCGGTGTTCGGTGACCGCCGCGTCCAGCGCGCATCGATCAATGGCATGGCGAAATACTCCGGCTGCTCGCTGAAAGGAGCGGACCAGACCAGTGATACCAGGGCGAACCGCCAGGTGCGAGCCACATCGACCAAGATCCTCGCCCTGCGGAACCCGGGCCACGATAATTTCACCCTGCGGAATTCCGAACCGGGGCGACCACATTCCTTGCGCATTCCTGTTGACACCGGAGCGCGGCCGTATGCACCATGTTCGGCGTGGCCTCATTTCTGGGGAAAAGCCCGCTTCTCACTCCCGTTACCGCTGATCGACCGCCATTGGCCGGATTGCTCGTGCACGGCGGGCAGGAACTGCACGGCGAAGTGGCCGTGTCCGGGTTCAAGCACTCGCTGGTGACCGCGGTCGCCGCCGCCGCTGCGGCGGACTCGGTCGTGGAGGTCCGCAACTGCCCCGACATCGCCGAGACGACCGTCCTCTCCGGACTGCTCACCGCCCTGGGCGCGGACGTGCGCCGCACCGGCGGCGCGCTGGTCGTCCGCGCCGGGGGCCTGGTGGGCGAGCCGTCCCCGACCTGTCCGCCGCGGGCGCCATCCACGGCTCGGTCTACCTGCTGCCCGCGCTGGTCGCGCGGCGCGGGCGGGCGTCCCTGCCGGTGGCGGGCGGCTGCCAGATCGGTGACGGCCCCGGCGGGCGCAGGCCGGTCGAGCAGTACGTGAGCGTGCTGGAGCGGTTCGGCGCTTCGGCCCGCGCGAGCGCCACCGGGCTCCACGTGGAGGCGGTGTCGCTGCGCGGCTGCGAGATCGACCTGCTCGACTACACCGCCGACCGCGCGCTCAAGTCCGGACCGCTGTACTCCGGCGCCTGCAAGATGGCGCTGCTGACCGCCGCGGTGGCGCACGGGACCAGCGTGCTGCGCAACCTCTACCCCAAGCCCGACGTGACCGACCTGGTCGACGTGCTCGCCGCCCTCGGCGCGGACGTCGAGGTCGACGGCGACGCGGTCGTGGTGCGCGGCGCCGGGCCGAACGCGCTGCGCCGCGACGTGACCACCACCCTCGTGCCCGACCTGATCGAGGTCGTCACCTGGATCACCGCGGGCGCGGTGCTCGCGGGCTCGCCGCTGGCGGTCACCGCGCCCGGGATCGACCGCGCCGTGCGGGCGCTCGCCCCGGAGTTCGCGGTGCTGCGCGCCATGGGCGTGCGGGTCGACGTCGGCCAGGACCGGCTGGTCGCGCACCCGGCGGACCGGTTGCGGCCCGCCGACGTCACCGTCGCCTCGCACGGCGTGTTCAGCGACAGCCAGCCGTTCCTCGCGCTGCTCGCCGCGCACGCCGTCGGCACGTCCCGGATCACCGAGACCGTGTGGACCGGGCGCTTCGGCTACCAGGACGGCCTGGCCGCGCTGGGCGCGGACCTGCGGCGCGACGGCGCGAGCCTGGTCGTGCGCGGGCCGGTCCCGCCGCGCTCCCCGCCCTGGCCCCGCTGCACGCGGGCGACCTGCGCGCCGCGGCCGTGTACCTGCTGGCCGCGGTGGGCGTCCGGGGCGCCACCACCATCACCGGCGTCGAGCACCTGGCGCGCGGCTACGCCGACCTGCCGTCGGCGCTGCGCGCGCTCGGCGCGGACATCACCACGATTGAGCGGAGCTGATCGGTGCCCGACGGCATCTCCGACGGCATTGTCGTCAAGCACGTCCCCGAGGACTTCCTGGTGCGCGAGGCGCTCGTCGTCCCGCTGGCCGCCAAGGGCGACGCCGACCACCACTACCTCGTGCTGCGCAAGCGCGGCTACACCACGATGGAGGCCGTCCGGCTGATCGCCGCCGAGTTCGGACTGCACACCCGCGACGTCGGGTACGCCGGGCTCAAGGACGAGGACGGCGTCACCGAGCAGCTCGTGTCGCTGCCCGCCGGGGCGGCGGAGTCGGCGCTGCCGTTCCGGTACGAGGACGGCGACCGGTGGCTGCGGCTCAGCGACCACGGGCACGGCGACGAGCCGCTGCGGATCGGTGCGCTGGAGGGCAACGGCTTCCGGATCGTCGTGCGCGACCTCGACCCGGCGTTCGCCGAGGAGCTGGCCGCCCGCCGCAAGGTCAACCACTTCTTCCTGAACTACTACGACATCCAGCGCTTCGGGGTGCCCGGCGGCCCGCGCACCACCCACCACGTCGGCGCCGCGCTGCTGGCCGGGGACTGGGAGCGGGCGCTCGCCGAGCTGGTGCGACTGGGCGCGCCGGAGAGCCCGGCCGCCGCGGCCTGGTCCGGCTCGCCGAGGGCGTTCTTCCTCGACCTGGACCCCAGGACCACAGCGTTCTACCTGGCCGCGAGCGCCTCGCACGACTGGAACGCGCGGCTGGCCGAGCTGGTCGCGCGCACCTGCGGCGACCGCGCGTTCGCCACCGCGGTCGAGGGCGTGCCGTTCACCTACGCCCGGTCGCCGCGCGACGCGGTGGACGTGCTCCGGGCGGCCGGGGAGCTGCCGTACCTGAAGTACACCTTCATCGACGGGACGCCCAAGACCAAGCAGTCGAGCAGGCAGGCGGTCGTGCAGACGACCATCGCCGTCGGCCCCGCCGTCCCGGACGAGCACTTCCCCGGCCGCTCCAGCACCACCCTCGCGTTCTTCCTGCCATCCGGCTGCTACGCCACCTCGGCGGTGCGCCAACTGTTCGCCCACAACTAGCCCGCGCTCGGAGGACCCATGCTCGACACCGGGAAGCCGTTCGACCACATCACCGACCCGTTCGCGATCCACCTGGCGCGCGACGTCCTCTCGCCCGAGCAGGTCCGCGCGCTGCACGCGACCGCCCCGCGCGACGGGTTCAAGCGGATCGAGGTGCTCGACCCGAACCACGAGAAGCAGTACGCGATGAACCTGCGCTACCTGGTGCAGGACAACGACATCAGCGCGGGCAGCGACGACCTCGCCCCGGAGTGGCGGCAGCTCGTCCGCGAACTGCGCGGCGAGACGTTCCTGCGCTGGCTGGAGCAGGGCACGTCGCTCGAGCTGGCGGAGCTGTCGACCGACATCGGCATCTACACCCACGACGACGGCGACTACATCTCCATCCACAAGGACAAGCCGAACAAGGCGATCACCGCGATCCTCTACCTGAACCCGCACTGGCCCGAGGACGGCGGCGGCGCGTACGAGGTCCGGCGCTCCCCCGACCCGGCCGACGAGCCCGCCCGCCTCATCCCGCCGCGCGGCGGCCAGTTCCTGGCGTTCCCGCCGACCGACCGCTCGTGGCACTCGGTGTCCCGGGTGACCACCGGCGGCGCCCCGCAGCGCCTGACGGTCCAGCTCGAGTTCTGGCTGAGCCCCGACGACCGCGCGCACTGACCCACCCGCAACTCCTTCGACACCACGACGGCCACGGCCCGGTCGCCGCACCCGGCGGGCGGGCCGCGGCCGGGCGGGCGTGATCCCCGACCGGGGACGGCAGAGAGGAACACACGGTGCACCACGCGATCCGGGCGACGCCCGAGGCGGGCCGCCGCGCGCCGGGACTGCTGGACGGGCCGGGGTGCGCACCGCGCTCCCGGGCCGCGCAGCCGGGTGCTGCTGGACAGGCAGGGCGAGCGGGAGTCGGCGGCGCGGTCCTACCCGCGCAGGCTGCCCATCGCGATCCGGCGCGGCAGCGGCAGCCTGGTGGAGGACGAGGACGGCAACGTCTTCATCGACTTCCTCACCGGGGCCGGGGTGATGGCGCTCGGCCACGGCCACCCCGAGCTGGTCGACGCCGTGCGCGAGCAGGCCGGGCTCCTGACGCACGCGCTGGACTTCCCCACGCCCGCCAAGGACGAGTTCACCGGCCTGCTGCTGGGGACGCTGCCGCCGGGCATGGCCGAGCGCACCCGCGTCCACTTCTGCGGCCCCACCGGCGTCAACGGCATCGAGGCCGCGATCAAGCTCTGCAAGAAGGCCACCGGGCGCGACGAGATCGTCGTGTTCCACGGCGGCTTCCACGGCATGTCGCACGCGGCGATGGCCATGTCCGGCGACCCCGGTCCCCGCAGGGGCATCGGGAACACCATGCCGGGCGTGCACTTCTACCCGTTCTCCTACTGCTACCGCTGCCCGCTGGGCCTGACCCCGGACCGGTGCGGCACCAACTGCGCCGACTACCTGGAGCGGGCGCTCACCGACACCCACGGCGGCACGACGAAGCCCGCCGCGGTGGTGCTGGAGCTGGTGCAGGGCGAGGGCGGGATGATCCCGGCGACGCCGGAGTTCGTCCGCCGCGTGCGGGAGCTGACCGCCCGGCTGGACATCCCCCTGGTCGTGGACGAGGTGCAGACCGGGTGCGGGCGCACCGGCCGGTTCTACGCGTTCGAGGAGCACGGCATCGAGCCCGACGTCGTCGTGCTGTCCAAGATGCTCTCCGGCATCGGCATGCCGATCTCGGTGGTGCTGTTCGACGAGCGGCTCGACCGCATGGACGTCGGCGGGCACACCGGGACGTTCCGCGGCAACCAGCTCGCGTTCGCCGCGGGCGCGGCGTACCTGCGGATCCTGGTCCGCGACCGGGTGCTGGACAACGTCCGCGCCCGCGGCGCGCAGGCGCTGGCCGGGCTGCGCGACGCCGTGGCCGGTCCCGCGCCCTTCCGCGCCGACGTCCGGGTGGCCGGGCTGATGATCGGCGTCGAGTTCTCCCGGCCGACCGGCGAACCGTGGCCGGAGCTGGCGACCGCCGTGCAGGCGGCGCCCTGCGGCGCGGGCTGATCCTGGAGATCGGCGGGCGGGCGGGCGCGGTCGTGCGCATGCTGCCGCCGCTCAACGTCGACGAGTCCACGATGGACCAAGCGCTGGCGATCTTCCGCGCCGCGGTGGCCGCCGCGCGCGACCTGCCCGAGGGAGTGCACCCGTGACCACAGCCAACACGTCGCCGGCGCCGCTCGGCGAGACGCTGGCGACGCACTACTCGACCCGCGTCGCGCTGGTCTCGCCGCCGCGCACCGGGTCGACGCCGGTCGCCCGCCTGCTGTGGCAGCACCCGCTGATCACCCACCACTGCCACGAGCCGTTCGAGGCGGTGTACTGGGGTTCGGCGGGCGTGGAGTCCGTCGAGCGCAACCTGGTCAACCCGATGGACGTGGCCACCGGCGAGCGCGGCCCGCTGCCCGTCGACGGGGGCCTGCTGGTCAAGGAGATGAGCTTCCAGCTCGACGACGACCGGTTCCGGTTCCTCGCCGAGGTGGCCACCGCGCCGGTCGTCTTCGTCGTCCGCGACCCCCGGCTCTCCACGACGTCGCGGCTGCGGGTCGTGCGCGAGCTGTACGACGAGGGCACGTTCGAGCCGTGGGAGAGCGGCTGGGACGCGCTCGGCAAGCAGGTGCGCGCGTGCCGAGACCACGGCATCGACTACGTGGTGCTGGACTCCGACGACCTGCGGGCCGACCCGGAGGGCGTGTCCGCCGCGCTGGTCGCGGCCCTGGGCCTGCCCGGAGCCACCGGGCTGCACCGCTGGTCGGCGCGCTCGGGCCTGCGGCTCGTCGCGCCCGAGGTCGGCGCCCTGATGGGGACGCGGCGCGCGGAGGACGACCCGTTCTACCGGCGCGTGCTCGCCAGCGAGGGCGTCCAGCCGCCGGAGGAGCCGGACTGGATCGAGGAGGGCGAGCTGATCGAGGCGGCCGGGCTCAGCGAGCACGTCGCCGAGTGGCGCGCGCTCCACGCCGACCTGCTCGCCGACCCCCGCAGGCTGCGCGGGGAGGCGCGGTGAACGTCGTCGACGTGCTCGGGGTCGGGTTCGGCCCGGCCAACCTCGCCCTGGCGATCGCGCTGCGCGAGGACGCGCCCGGCGTGACGGCGCACTTCCTGGAGGCCCAGCGCACCCCGCGCTGGCAGGGCGGGATGCTGCTCGACGGGTCCAACATCCAGAACCACCCCGTGCGGGACCTCGTCACGCTGCGGAACCCGCGCAGCCGCTACAGCTTCATCAACTACCTCTTCGAGCAGGGCAGGCTCATCGAGCACCTGAACCTGCCGATGGAGTTCCCGCTGCGCAAGGAGTACGCGCAGTACATCGACTGGGTCACCCGGGAGCTGGCCGACGCGGCCACGTTCGACGCCCCCGCCTCGGACATCGCGCTCGACGCGCATGACGGGGAGCCCGTCTACGTCGTCACCACCCGCGACGGCCGCCGGTTCGCGGGCCGCTCGCTGGTCGTCGGCACCGGCCGGACCCCGCTGGTCCCGGCGCCGTTCGACGCGCTCGGCTCGCCCCGGGTCGTCCACCTCACCAGGTACCTGTACCGGCTCGCCGACCTGCCCCGGCCGCGGCGCGTCGCGGTGATCGGCGGCAGCCAGAGCGGCGTGGAGATCGTGCTCGACCTGGCCCGCCGCTTCCCGGGGACCGAGGTGGTGCAGTACGTGCGCACGCACTCCCTGCGCCTGAAGGACACCAGCCCCTTCAGCGAGGAGGGCTACTTCCCCGAGTTCACCGACTACTACTACCGGGCCAGCCGCGCGGGGAAGCGCACGCTGGACGCCTACATGCGGCCCACCAACTACTCCTCGACCGACGCCGACGTCCTGCACGAGCTGTACAACCTGATCTACGAGCAGCGCCTTGACGGCGCGCAGCGGGTGTTCGTGCGCGGCGACAGCGAGGTCGTGGCGGCGGAGGCGGACGCGGACGTGGTCCGCCTCGGCCTGGTCAACCCGCACACGGGCGCCACGCGCGAGGACGAGGTCGACCTGGTCGTCCTCGCGACCGGGTTCCGCGACCTGGGGCCGGAGCCGCACCAGGAGCCGTACCCGGCGCTGCTGTCCGGGCTGGCCGACGGCCTGCGCTTCGACGACGACGGGTACCTGCGGATCACCGAGGACTACGGCGTCTGCCCGGTCGACCCGGCCGCGCCGCCGCTGTTCCTCAACGGGCTGTGCGAGTCGACGCACGGCATCGGCGACGCGGGCTCGTTCAGCCTGCTGTCGCTGCGGGCCGGGCGGATCGTCGACGCCCTCCGCAAGCACGCGGCCCGGGCGGTCCGGTGAGCAGGACCACGCGCAGGCAGCGCGACGACCGGGTCAACCTGAGCAGCAACGAGCTGCTCAGCGCCCGCGCGGTCGAGGTGCACCGGAAAGCGGTGCTCGGGTTCGCGCCCGAAGACCTGGTGCGGTACCCGGTCATGGCGGAACCCGCCGAGCGGGTCGCCGAGCACCTGGGGCTGTCCCCCGACGAGGTGGTCCTGACCCCGGGCTCGGACACCGCGCTGCGGTTGCTCTGCCAGCACTACGTGCGCGGCGGCGGGGACCTGCTGCTGACGCAAGCCCCCAACTACGCCGCGTGGGAGCAGACCGCGGCCACCCTCGGCCTGCGCGTCGAGGAGGTGACCGCGCCCTGGCCGACCCCGTCGCACAGGGCGCGGCCCTGCTGGAGCGCGCCTCGGCGACGACGGGCGCGCTCATCGCGGTGAGCGCCCCGAACGGCCTGTCCGGCGGCTGCGTCGGGGACGCCGTGCTCGACGGGCTCGCCGAGCTGGCCCGCGAACGCCGCCACCTGCTCGTCATCGACGCGTGCTACCAGGCGTTCCACGGCCCGCTGACCGCGCGCCTGGCCCGCCGCGGCGGCCCGGTCGTCGTCGTGCAGTCGATGTCGAAGTCGCACGGCCTGGCGGGCGCCCGGGTGGCGGTGCTCGCGGGCGAGCCCGCGCTGGTCGCCGCGCTCGGGGCGGCGCCGCTGGAGAACGCGGTCTCGGCGACCGCCATCGCGGTGCTGCTCAACGCCCTCGACCACGACGCCGAGTTCCGGGCGATCTGGGCGGAGACGTGCCGGACCCGGGAGGCGGCGCAGGAGCGGCTGGCCGGCTGGGGCTGGGCGCCGCTGCGGTCGCGGGCGAACTTCGTGACCACCCCGCTGCCCGCGGGTCTGGCCAGCGGCGACGTCGTCGCCGGGCTCTCGGCGGCGGGCTACCGGGTGAAGGACCTGCACGGCCTGCCCGGCCTGGCGGACTGCATCCGGTTCACCGTCGGGGACGCCGGGGTCGTCGACCCCTTCCTCGACGCGCTGGCCGGGGTGGCGGGCGGATGAGCACAGGACTCGGCGCGTCCGCGTGACGCGCTGGGGTGAGGACGGCGCGGGGCCCGGTGAGGAGCCTGCAATGGCAACCGACCCTAGCGGCAGTGACGACTCGCCGCCGCGCCGTCCCGCTCACCCCGCCGCCCGGCGCGGGGGAAGCGCCGGGCGGCGGGGTTCAGCGGCCCAGGAAGCCCAGGATCGCCGCGCCATCTCGGCGGGACCGCCGATCTCGGGCCGCAGGACCAGTTCCGGGTGCAGCGGCGCCTGGTAGGGGCGTCCACCCCGGTGACACCGGTGATCTCGCCGCGGCGGGCCTTCGCGTACAAGCCCTTGGGGTCGCGCTCGCGGCAGAGGGTGATCGGGGTGTCGACGAAGACCTCCACGAACGGCAGGCCCGACTCCCGGTGCCGGTCGCGGACCCGGTCGCGGTCGGCGCGGTACGGGCTCACCAGCGACACCACGGCGACGACGCCCGCGTCGGCGAACAACTGGGCGACCTCGCCGACGCGGCGGACGTTCTCCGCGCGGTCGGCGGCGCTGAACCCGAGGTCGGCGTTGAGGCCGTGCCGCAGGTTGTCGCCGTCGAGCAGGCAGGCCGGGCGCCCGGACGCGACCAGCGCGCGCTCCAGCTCGACCGCGATGCTCGACTTCCCGCGGCGGGCAGCCCGGTCAGCCACACCGTCGCGCCCTCGGTGGCGCGCTGCGCCCGGTCGACGCCGGTGGCCTGCCAGACGGCCCCGCGCGTCGCGGCCGGGCCGACGACCATGCCCGCGGCGACCGTGTCGTGGGTGGTCTCGTCGACGAGGACGAACCCGCCGGTGGTCCGGTCGCGCGCGTAGGCGTCGTACGCCAGGGGCTCGGTGGTGCGCAGCCGCACCCCGCCGATCTCGTTGAGCGACAACGACGTGGCGGACGCGTCCCGGTCCAGGGTGGTGACGTCGAGCCGGTAGGTCAGCTCCCGCACGCGCGCGGGCACGACGCGGCTGGTGTGCTGCACCAGGTAGCGCGCCCCGGGCGCGAGGGCGGAGCGGTCGGAGAGCCAGCAGACGACGGCGTCGATCTCGGTGCCGACGAACGGCCGGTCGTGCGGCAGGCACAGCAGGTCGCCGCGGCCGACGTCGACGTGGTCGGCGAGCGCGACCGTGACGGCCTGCCCGGCGACGGCCTCCGCCAGCGGCGTCCCGCCGGGTCCGCGGACGTCGCGGACGGTCGTGGTGCGGCCGGACGGGAGGACGACGACGTCGTCGCCCGGGCGGAACGCGCCCGCGCCACCGTGCCCGCGTAGCGGCGCTCGTCGCCGCGGACGACGTACTGCACGGGCAGCCGCGCGCCGACCGGGTCCGGCGCGGGCGCGACCCGCACCTCCTCCAGGTGCCGCAGCAGCGGCGGTCCCCCGTACCAGGGCGACGCGCTGCCCCGGTCGACGACGTTGTCGCCGTGCAGGGCCGACATCGGCACGAACACCGGCTCGGGGAGGCCGATCCCGGCGGCGAACGCGGTGAACTGCTCGCGCAGCCGGTGGAACACGTCGGCGGACCAGTCCACGAGGTCCATCTTGTTGACGCAGACGACCACGTGCCGCACGGCGAGCAGGCCCGCGACCACGGCGTGCCGCCGGGACTGCTCGGAGATGCCGCGGCTCGCGTCGACCAGCACCAGCGCGACGTCGGCGGTGGACGCCCCGGTCACCATGTTCCTGGTGTACTGCACGTGGCCGGGCGTGTCCGCGAGGACGATCTTGCGGCTGGGCGTGCTCAGGTAGCGGTAGGCGACGTCGATGGTGATGCCCTGCTCCCGCTCGGCCCGCAGGCCGTCGGTCACCAGGGCCAGGTCCGGGCCGTCGCCGCCGCGGTCGCGCCCGGCCCGCTCGACCGCGGCGAGCTGGTCGGACATGAGCGCCTTGGTGTCGTGCAGCAGCCGACCGACCAGTGTGGACTTGCCGTCGTCCACACTGCCCGCGATCGCCACGCGCAGCACCCCGGCCATCAGAAGTAGCCCTCGCGCTTGCGGTCTTCCATGCCTGCCTCCGAGATCCGGTCGTCGGCGCGGGTCGCGCCGCGTTCGCTCACCCTGGTGGCGGCGATCTCCGCCACCACGTCGGCCGCGGTGGCCGCGGTGGACTCGACGCACCCGGTGCCGGTCGCGTCGCCCACGGTGCGGAACCGCACCATCGCCTCGACCACCTCCTCGCCCGGCCGCGCGCGCTGTGCCGGGTGCGGGCGAGCAGCATGCCGTCGCGGGCGAAGACCGGCCGCCGGTGCGCGTAGTACAGGGACGGCAGCTCGACCCCGTGCGCCTCGATGTAGCGCCACACGTCGAGCTCGGTCCAGTTGGACAGCGGGAACACCCGCAGGTGCTCGTCGCGGCCGTGCCTGCCGTTGTAGAGCCGCCACAGCTCGGGGCGCTGCGCCCTGGGGTTCCAGCGGCCGTGCTCGTCGCGCAGGCTGACCACGCGCTCCTTGGCGCGGGCCTTCTCCTCGTCGCGGCGGGCGCCGCCGAAGAGGGCGTCGAACCGGTGCTCGGCGATGGTGCGCAGCAGCGTAGTGGTCTGCAGGGCGTTGCGGCCGCCGACCGCCGTGGCGTCCTCGACGACGCGGCCCGCGTCGATGTCGTCCTGCACGCTGCCGACGACCAGGCGCAGTCCGTGCCGGGCGACGACCCGGTCGCGGAACTCCAGCACCTCGTCGAAGTTGTGCCCGGTGTCTACGTGGACCAGCGGGAACGGCGGCGGGGCGGGCCAGAAGGCGCGCAGCGCGACGTGCAGCACCACCGCGGAGTCCTTGCCGCCGGAGAACAGCAGCGCCGGGCGCTCCGCGGTGGCCGCCACCTCGCGCAGCACGTGGACCGCCTCGGCCTCCAGCTCGTCCACTTCGGACATCGCGGCGGTCACCGGCGCGCCGCCCTGGCGGGCGCGATGACCTCGACGCCGAGCGCGTCGGCGAAGCGGGGCACGAGGCCGTCGGCGCGGTCCATCGCCTCCGCCCAGGTCTCCCCGTCACCGCGTACCGGCAGAGGACCTGCTGCGCGCGCACCCGGGCGCCGGGCGCGACGCCGAAGTCCTCGAAGTTCACGATCCCGGTGTCGTCGGCGAGCAGCGCGGACAGGTCGGTCCCCGGCGGGAGCACGCCGTCGTCGGCGGGCATGATGCGGCGCGCGGTGATCGTGCGGGTGGTGGTGATCGGCACGACGTCGGGGTGTCTGCCGAGGTGGACGTCGATGACGTACTCGCAGAAGTCGCGGCCCACGAGGAGGTCGTACAGGCGGGTCATCACCCCGCCCATCACCCGGGGTTCACCTCGACCAGCACCGGCCCGCGCGGGGTCAGCATGATCTCGACGTGGAAGACGCCGAAGTCGAGGCCCAGCGCCGCGCAGACCCGCTCGGCGTAGTCGAAGCACTCGTCCGCGACGTCGGCGGGCAGGTCGGCGGGGAGCACCGCGCCGATCTCCACGCAGTCGTTGTCGCGGCCGCGGAGCGCCCGCACACCAGGAACCGGTGCGCGACGCCGTCGAGCACGCCGATCTCGGCGGAGACCAGCTCGCCCGCCAGGTACTCCTCGACGAGGACGCCGCGGGCGAGCTGGCCGCGCAGCCGCGCGGGCAGGTCGGGGTCGCGCCCGGCCGCGAGGATCTCCTCGGCGGCGCGGGCGACGTCGTCGGGTCCGTCGGCGCGGCTGGCGAACCTGCTGTCCAGCCCGTTGACCGGCTTCACCACGACCGGGTAGCCGAAGCGGTCGGCCGCGGCGACGGCGGCCCCGGGCTGTCCGCCACCGCGTGCCCGGCGGACGCCAGGCCCGCCGCGGCGACCAGCTCCCGCGCCCGGTCCTTGTCCCGGGCGTTGCGGATGCCGCGCGCGGGGTGTAGCGCAGGCCGAGCTGCTCGCACGCCCGGGCCAGCGCCTCCATCATCGGGTCGCACTGGCTGATCACGGCGTCGACCGGCAGCCTGCGGTGCGCGGCGGCGATCGCGGGCACCAGCTCGCCCACGTCGGCGCTCTCCTGGACTTCCACGACGGCGCCCACCCGGTCGAGCAGCGCCCGGAAGGCGTCGTCCACCACGTAGTGGCGCTCCGAGCGGCCCAGCAGCAGGGTCACCTCGTGGCCCAGGCGCAGCGCGGCTCGCAGGGTGTGCAGGCCCGCGGAACTCATGTCGCCGAACAGGATGTGTGCCACGCGTCGTCCTCCCCGGCTCAGTCGCGCCAGAACTCGACCATCAGCAGCAGCCGGGACACCGCGCCCCCGGTGTCGACCCGCTGGATGCGGTGCCAGGTGTGCTCGGTGGGCGTCATGGTCACGCAGCGCCCGCCGATCGGGACGATCTCGCGGACCGGCTCGGCGTCGGGCGCCTTGTGGGTGAACACCTGGAACGCGCCGCCGTGCGCGGGGTCCCAGGTCTCGTTGAGGTACAGGCCGAACGACAGCGCCTTGGACACCTTGCCGGTGTCGACGGTGGTGTAGTCGCCGTCGCCGAAGATGTAGAGGCCGACCGTGGACCGCACCGACCGGACGTCCACGCCGGTCCCGTCGGTGAGCCAGTCGCGGAAGTCCGCGGACAGCACGTCGTCGACCAGCTCCGACCACGGCGCGGTGAGCTGGTCGGCCACCGGGGTGCGCTTGCTGTCGAGGCCGGGCTCGCACCGCCACATGTGGTACTCCTTGCGGTGCTCCGCCCCTCCTTGATGAGCCGGTCGTACACCGACCGGTCGGGCTGGTCGGCGTTGAGCGCGGCCAGCGCGGAGGGCGGGAGGACGCCGTCGGCGGTGAAGTAGGTGTACGGGTCGTCCGTGCGCTGGAGCTGGGCGCCGGTGTCGATCACGGGGTTCCTTCCGTCAGCGGGGGCGCGGAGCGGGCGTCGCGCCGGTCCGGGGGCCACACCACGGGGGTGAGCGGGTGGTCGAAGGGCTCGTTCACGGCGATGCCGCCCATGTGCCCGGCGAGCCGCCGCGGCCAGGGGACGCCGGTGTAGCGGGAGTCGGCGTGGAACAGCACCACGGTGTACGCCCAGCGCGGGGACGCGGTGGTGTTGGCGGGCGCGCCGTGCACGGTGAGCCCGTGGTGGGCGAGGACGTCGCCCCGGCGGATCTCGGTGGTGGGCGAGACGGGGAACTCCTCGACCAGGTCGGGGTACTGGGCGAGGAGGTCCCGCTCGGGGGCGTCGAGCGCGCGGCCGAGCGCGCCCCTGCGGTGCGACCCGGACAGGTAGCGCAGCGCGCCGCCGTCGACCGGGATGTCCTCCAGGGCGATCCACAGGTTGACCTGCTCGGACCGGTCCCGGTTGCCGTACGGGAAGTCCTGGTGCCAGGGCGTCGGCCTGCCCTCGCCCCCGGCGGTGGGCATCTTGACGTAGACCTCGTCGCGGAGGAACCGCACGGGCGCGCCGCCGAGCAGCGCCGACCCGGCCCGGCCGACCGACGGCGAGGTCGCGAACCCCCACAGCGGCGCGCTGCGGTAGGACGGCTCGTCGTAGGTGCGCCAGATGCGCCGGAACGCGCCCGTCGTCTCCTTCGCGGTCTCGGCCTGCTCGCCGATCAGCGCGCGGACCTCCGCGGCGATCGGCGGCAGGTGCTCGGCGGCGACGAAGTCGCGCAGCAGGGCCCAGCCGCACGCGCGGAACTGCGCCACCTCGTCCGCGGTGACCTCGCGCACCGCTCCCGGCTCCCGCATGTCGTCCCGGCCTCCTCGCCCGCCCGGTGGCCGCGGCCACGCCCAGGAGCCCGACTGTGCCAGGGAAACCGTTGCACCGTAACGGCGGAGTTCGCCAGGCGGAACCGGTCCTCAGTGGACGCTGAGGCTGGGCACCCCGCGCACGGCCCGGACGACCGAGGCCAGCGTGTCCGCGCGGCGGTGCGCGAACGGGGACAGCACGATCTCGGTGCAGCCCGCGTCGAGGTATTCGTGGAGGCGGTCGACCACGTCGGCGACGCGGCCCACCGCGGCGACCGAGCGGACCAGGTCGAGGGGCACCAGGTCGGCCACCGAGGCGAGCTCGGCCGCGGTCGCGGGCCAGGTGCAGCGGGCGCGGATGCGCGCGACCAGGTCGGGGTCCACCCACTCGTGCTTGGCGACGTGCGGCTGCTGCGCGAGGTAGCGGGTCAGGACCAGGCGCGCCGCGCGCTCGGCCGCGGCGACGTCGTCGTCGACGAAGCAGGCGACGAGCTGCGGCCGGTCGACGTCGGCGAGGGCGCGGCCCGCGGACCGGGCGCCGCGGCCAGCTCGGCCATCGCCGAGCGGGTGTAGGACGGCGGGACGAAGAAGTCGAGCAGCACGCCGTCGGCGATCTCGCCCGCGAGCCGGAGCATCTTGGGGCCGACGGCGCCGAGGTGGATCGGGATGTCGTGGCGGGCGCCCGCCTCGTCGTCGTCGCCGTCGAAGCGGATGCCGTCGACCTGGACGTACTCGCCGCGCAGGGTGACGGTCTCGCCGCGGAACAGGCCGCGCAGGACGGCGACGACCTCCCGCATCGCGGTCAGCGGGCTGGCGGTGCGCAGGCCGGTGCGGGACGCGATCGGCTCCCACCAGGTGCCCAGTCCGAGGCCCATGCGGCCGGGCGCGAGCTGGTGCAGGGTCTTCCAGGTGATGGCCAGCGTCGACACGTTGCGCGTGCGCATCGGCACGAGGCCGCTGGCCAGGCGCATCCGCTCGGTGGCGGCGGCGGCGAGCGCGAGGGTGGTGACGGCGTCCCGGCGCAGCCTGCCCTCGGCGACCCACGCCCCGTCGAACCCCACCCCCTCCATCCAGCGCGCCTCCCGCTGCGCGTCACCGATCGACTTCGGCACCAGGGTGGCGGACAGGCGCATGTGGCATCCTCGCGTCGTCTGGGGGAATCGTCCTGAATGGACAGAAGGCGCGCCCGGATCGCGCGCACACCGTTCCACCCTCCCGCCGGAACCGCTGCGCGGCTAGGGCGGGTTCCGCGTGGTGGAACCGCGCAAACGGGGGTTCGTGAAATCGAACCGCGATAGGGTCGTTGTCGGAGAGGAGATTTCCCGTGCCCAAACCCGAGTCGCTCCAGCCCGAGGACACCCGTGCCGGCCCGGCGGGAACGCCGGTCAGCCGGGGTCGCCGCCGCCGGTTCGTGGCCGCCACCGTCATCGACGCGCTGGGCAGCGGCCTCTGGATGCCGTTCGCCCTGCTGTTCCTCGTGCACGGCCAGGGGATCCCCCTGGTCGACGCGGGCGCGGCGCTGAGCATCGGCGCCCTCATCGGGCTGGCGAGCGGTCCGCTCGTGGGCACGCTGATGGACCGCGTCGGCGCGCTGTCCCTGCTCGTGTCGAGCAACCTGGTCCGGCTGCTCGCGTTCTGCTGCTACCCGCTGGTGTCGAGCATCTGGCAGGTCGCGCTGGTGACGGCCGTGATCGGCGTCGGCGAGCGGCTGTTCTGGACCGCCAACGCCCCGTTCGTCGACTCGGTCACCGTCGGCCGCGAGGCGGAGCGCGTGCTGGGCACGCAGACCATGGGCCGGTTCGCGGGCGCCGGGCTGGGCGCGGCCACCACGGCCGTGCTCCCCGCCATCGACAGCCCGGTCGCCTACCACCTGCTGGCCTACCTGAACGCCGCGAGCTTCGGCGTCGCCGCGCTGCTGATGCTGGGCCTGCGGGTCGGCCGGGACCGCCCGGTCGGCGGCCCGCGGAGCGGCTCGGGAGCTGGCGGGGCGTCCTGCGGGAGCGCGCGTTCGTCGGGTTCTGCGCCACGCACGTGCTGTTCACCGTCGCCAGCGCCAGCAAGTACGCGATCCTGCCGATCCTGGTCCACGACGTCCTGCACGGCCCGCAGTGGGTGCCCGGCATCGCGATCGGGCTGGGCACGGCGGCGATCGTCCTGGGCCAGCAGCCGGTGACCCGGTGGCTGGTCCGCTGGAGCAGGCTCCGGGCGCTGATCGGCGCGGCGTTCCTGTTCGCGGTGTCGTTCGCCGCGCTGGCCCCGCTCACCGTCGTCCCGCAGCCGGTCGCCATCGGGCTGATCCTGGCCACCAGCCTGACCATGGCCGCCGCGGAGGCCGCGTTCGCACCGACGGCGACCGCGGTGGCGCGGCTGCCGCGCCGCCCGGGGCCGAGGGTCGCTCCAGCGCGCTGTTCCAGCTCTCCTGGGGCGCCGCGCAGGTGCTCGCGCCCTGCTCCTCACCGGCCTGCTCAGCATCGGCAACGCGGTGCTGTGGCTGACGCTGGCCGCGGTGGCGGCGGCCGCCGCGCCCGCGCTGCTGCGCCTGCGGACCGGGCTGCCGCCGGGGGTGCTGGGGTGAGCACCCCGGCAGCCGGTCACACGGCGGGCTGGCGGTCGTAGGCGGCGAAGTGCTCCGCGTTGCGCCGCATCCGGCGCTCCGCGGTGGCCCGCAGGTCGGGGTCGGCGGCGAAGCGGCGCTCCAGCTCCGCCCGCACCGCCCGCGCCCTCCGGGGTGGTGATGTCCTCGCGCCCGCTCAGCTCGAGGTCCAGCAGGTACAGGAAGACCTCCAGCCGGGACAGGCCGTGCGGGTTGATCCCGCGCCAGCGCGCCTCGGCGTCGTCCACCTCGGCGAACGGCTCCCGCTCGCGCGGCAGCGGCCCGTCGGCGGTGTACTCGGCGAAGTTGCCGAAGCGGACCCGGCGGCCGTTGAAGTACGCCACCGGCAACCGCTTGCGCAGGCAGAAGTTCACCGCCTCCGCGATGGTGTCGATGATCGGCTCGCCGTTGTCGTTGAGCGAGGTGTTGCAGAGCATCGGCACCCCGGTGCGGCGGGCGAAGGCGCTGATCAGCCGGTGCAGCGCGGGGTTCTGCGCCGGGGAGACCGACTGGGCCCGCGCGGAGTGGTCGAGGTGCGCGACGGCCGGGATGGCGGCCCGCCGCTCCGGCCGGATGGTGAAGGTCTCCAGCATGAACGGCGATGGCCTGCTGCCCTCGAACCACTCCCCCATGCGCTCCTCGAGCACGACCGGGGCGACCGGACGCCACCACTCGCGGCGCTTCACCCGGTTCAGCGCGTCCTTCGCCGCGGTGGACGTCGGGTCGCCGAGGAGGCTGCGGTTGCCCAGCGCGCGCGGACCGACCTCGGACGCGCCGTCCAGCCACACCACCGGGCCCGCCAGCAGGTCGTCGACGGCGGTGGCCTCGTCGAAGTCGGACACCCCGAGGACGAAGCCGTCGAACGCGGCCAGCGCGTCGTCCAGGTCGCGGCTCTCCCGGCCCAGGTACGCGCCGGGGTAGCGGAACTCGAAGCGGCCCGGGACGAGCTTGTGGAACGCCGCGAGCGCCAGGCCGACCGACTGCCCGTCGTCGCCGACGCTCGGCGGGGCGAGCAGGCCGCGGAACCCGTACTTGTCCATCAGGTGGCTGTTGGTGGGGCAGTTCAGCGCGTACCCGCCCGCGAGCGCCAGGTGGGCCTGCGCGGTGTCGATGCCGAAGCGCTCGACCGCGCGGTCGATGTTGCGCTCCATCAGCATCACCGAGATGGCCTGGACCTCCTTCATGACCGCGCTGGCCAGGCTCTCCTCGGCGCTGAACCGCGGGTCCGGGGTGTAGTCGGCGCTGACCTCGGCGAGGATGTCGCGGAACGCGGCGGCGGACTGGACCATCACGTCCTGGCGGTCGAACCGGTACTCGCGCAGGACGCGGTCGCGGTCGCAGCTCCCGGCCGCCGCGGTCGCGGTGGCCAGCGCCATCAGGGTGCCCTCGCGCCTGCGGAACTCGTTGCGCGCCTCGGTGTACAGCGACCCGGGTGAGTCGACCGGGAAGACCTCGACCTCGCCGCGCCGCACGACGCACCCGGCGAACCAGTGCTCCTTGAACCGGCGGTCCAGCAGGCGGTCCGGTCCGCGGTCCACGGCCAGGCCGATCACCGTGCCGTCGAAGAAGACGTCGCTGTCCATGAGGATCGCGCTGTAGAGGTGGCACAGGCTGTGGAAGGCGATGTCGGGGAACTCGTCGACCAGGTGGTAGTCGTCGGCGGTGTCGAGGTCGGGCGTGCCCCACACGCCCGCCATGTCGTCCAGCTTGAGGCCCAGCGGGGCGAGGAGGCGGTCGAGGAAGGCCGTCTCGTCGGCCAGCTCGGTGAACGGCGTCCGGTGCATCTTCTGCCCGGTGATCCGCTCCAGCTCCCAGTGTTTGACCAGTTCGACCAGCGTTCCCGATTTGCGCCACAGCGACACGTTGTTGTCGTGCCGGAAACAGACGTCGGCCAGCCGGTACGGCCCGACCGGATTCAGGTAGGTGGCGAGGTAGTACCCATCCGCCAATGGCGTGCTCACGTTTCCCTGCATCGCGCGCATTCCTCTCATGGCACCGCGCTCGGAATTGGCATCGAAAGGTGGAGGGAAATCGCCGCTAGTCGCAGAACAGCGATGTCAGGGCGAGCTTGCGGGCCAGCATCCCGGTGGTGGAGCGCAGGTGGCCGCCCACGGCGGGGCCGTCGAAGCGGTCGGCGGGCACCACCAGCGACACCGCCGCGACCGTGTCGCCGTACACGCGCACGGGGGCGGCGAGGCCGACCACGCGCTGCGGCTTGGCGGCCCTCGGGACCGGGATGACGCCGGTGGCGACGTGCCCGCCGACCTCGGCGCGCGCGACGAACAGGCCCTCGTCCTGGTCCCGCGCGGACAGGGCGCGCAGCGCCGCGGGCTGACCGTGCCCAGGTGGGCGCCGGTCTCGGTCTCGCGCCACGGGGCCGCGCCCGACCAGGCGATGTCCAGCGCCTCGCCGCCGCCGGAGACCGACAGGCAGACGTGCTCCCTGGCCAGTTCGTGCAGGCGGTCGAGGTAGGGCTGGGCGATGGTGCGCAGCAGGGTGATCCGCGGCGCCCGCGCCCCGATCAGGTACAGCCACTGGCCCAGCCGCACCCCGCCCTTGGTCCGCTCGAGCGCACCGCACTCGGTCAGTTCGGCCACCAGCCGGTGGACGGTCGGCTTCGGCAGCCCGGTGCGCCGGGCCAGCTCGGTCTGCGACAGCTCGCGCTCGATGCTCCGGAACGCCCCGAGCAGCGCGAGCCCCGGGTGAGCATCGATCCACCGCTCTTGGTCGATCGCCTCGTCGTTTCGGACATGACGGTGTCCACATGGCCCCCAGTCGCCATCTTGGATTTCGGGCGGATCACGGCCCGCGGGACGCGGACACGAGGAACTCAATGCCCGGACACAGCGCAACCGACATTGCCAGAGCCCCATGATCGCGTCAACCCGACGTTTAGCGAGCATTTAATCCCCTTGCTTGACCCCTCCCGGGGTCTCTGCTTTGCTGGGATCAGGGATTGCAAACCGGGGGTTGCATCGGGGGACGTGCCGGTCCGCGTTGACCGGGGAGACCAATCACGGCGGCCTTTTTCCCGCCTGCTGCGCACCCCTTCGTCGAGGAGGCCACGAGTGGTGCTCACGCACACCCGCCCGGCGGGCGCCGCCCCGCCGATCGTGGGAGGCCGTCGGGGCGCGTACTTCGCGGCCATGGTGGTCGACACCGTCGGGACGGGGTTGTGGACGCCGTTCTCGCTCATCTTCTTCACCCACGCGCAGGGGATCCCCCTCGCGCAGGCGGGGGCGGCGCTCACCGCGGGCGGCGTCGCGGGCCTGGTCGTGGGCATGGTGACCGGCGGGCTCGTCGACCGGCACGGGCCGTCGCTGGCCATCCTGGTCAGCAAGGTGTTGCGAGCGGGCCCTTTCCTGCTCTACCCCAGCACGCACTCGGCGTGGGTGGTCGCGCTGCTGGCCACTGTGTACGTCAGCGGTGACCGTCTCTTCTGGACGTCGAGCGCGCCGTTCCTGCGGGACATGGCGACCGGCCGCGAGCTGGACCGCCTCCTCGCGACGCAGAGCACGCTGCGCATCGCCGGTCTGGGCATCGGCGCCGCGGGCGCGGGTGTGCTCGCCGGGTCGCCGGAGGGGCTGCGGCTGGTCGCCTACCTCAACGCCGCGACGTTCGTCGCCGCCGGGGTGCTGTTCTGCTTCGCGGCGGGCCTGGCCCGGCTGACGGGCGGGCGGACCGGCGGCGCCGTCGCCCGGACCGGGCTCGCGGGGTGGCGGGTCGTGGTGCGGGACCGCCCGTTCCTGATGCTGTGCGCGGTGCAGTCGCTGTTCGCGCTGGCGACGGGGAGCCTGGTGTTCCTCCTGCCCCTGGTGTCGGTGACGCCGCTCGGCGGTCCACTGTGGCTCCCGGCCGCCGTCGCGATCACGTCGAACGCGGTGATGGCGCTGACCCAGCGCCCGCTGGTGCGCGCCGCCGAGCGCACGACCCGCATGCGCGGGGTCCTCGCGAGCGCGGTGCCGCTGGTGCTCAGCGCGGTGGCGCTCGCGTTCGGCGCCCTGGCCGACCCGGGCGCGGTGCCGTGGCTCGTGCTGGGCGCGGCGGCGCTCGGCGCGCTGGGCCAGGGCGTCTGCTCGACGCTGCTCATCGCGGCCGCCACCGACGCCGCGCCCGACGACCTGCGGGGCCGCTACAACGCCGTATACCAGGCGGCGTTCGGCTTCGCCAACGTGCTCACGCCCGCCGTGTTCACCGCGCTGCTCGCGGTGTCGAACGCGGTGATGTGGGCGAGCGTCGCCTGCCTGGTGCTGCTCGCCCTCCCCTGCTCCGGGCCACCGCGCCCGCCTGCCCGCCCGCTGCCTCGGCGATGACCGCGCACCTCAGTCGAAGGAGTAACGATGATTTCCACTTCCGTGCTGCCGTACGGGGTCCAGCTCGACTACCCGGCGGACACCGCCGTCGCGGACTTGGACCGCGACCTGCTGTCCGCGCTGTCGACCGCGCTGCGCACCGAGGGCATAGCCCTGCTGCGCGGCTTCCCGTCGGACCCGGCGGCGCTGGTCGCGCTGGGCCGCCGGTTCGGCCTGCCGCAGCGGCTGCTCGCCACCCGCGCGGAGCTGCCCGCCGACGACCCGCTCAACTGGGCCGTCGACGTCGTCTTCCGCGGCGACCTCGCCGAAGCGGACCGCTTCGACTTCGTCGAGGGCGCCAAGCCGCTGGAGCTGCACACCGCCCGCGCCACCGCGGCCGTCCAGCCGCAGCTCTTCCTGATGCACATGGCGAACGCGAGCGAACCGGACGCCGACTCCCCCGACCACGGCCAGTCCCACTTCGCCCGCCTCGACGACGCCCTCGACCACCTCGTCGCCGAGCACGGCCGCGCCCGCGCGGACGAGATCGTCCGCGTCCTGTCCACGAGCACCTTCGAGCCCATCGACTCCTGCCGCGCGGAGCCGGTGGTCGCCGCGATCCTGACCAAGAAGGACAACGGCCGCTGGAAGATGCGCGTCTGGGAGGGCATCGCGGACCACGCCGCGCGCAACGCCCCGCCCGCCCTCGCGGACGCGGTCACCGCCTTCTACGCGGCCCTGAACACCGTCCGCTGCGAGGTCACCCTCACCTCGGGCGACCTCATCCTCCTCGACAACGAGCGCGTCGCCCACGGCAGGCGCGGCTTCCCCGCCTGGCACCCCGGCCCGGACGGCGACCGGGTGCAGTCCCGCAGGCACATCCGCAACATCAAGGTCTACAGCGAGTTCGAGGTCGTGGCCTGACCCGAGGCGTCCCGGGCGACCCCGTCGGGCCGTCCGGGACGCCCGGTCCTACGGGACCACCTTCCCGTAGATGTTCTGGTCCAGGCCGCCCGCCGTCGGGCAGGTGTCCGGGCCGTAGGTGCCGTCCGGGAGGAGGGCGCGGCACTGCAGCACGTCGAACCCGTCGGCGCCGTCCACCGGGTGGCGGGGGTCGGTGCCGGGGACGGTGTCGCGCTGGTCGGTCCACGTCATGAAGGCCGTGGGGCCCGCGGCGGCGATGGAGTTGTAGTCGCCGAAGAAGACGGTGTCGCGGTCGCCGAACTGCTCGTACTGCGGCATCGTCGGGGTCGTCGAGACCTTCACGACCGTCCACGTGGCGCCGGAGTCGCCGGAGGTGGCGTAGTAGGTGTCGAGGCCCGGTCCGGCGTTGACCGCGCCCGGCGGGTCGGCGGCGACGGCGCGGTTGCTGATCGGGACCGTCCGCCAGTCACCGGTGAGGCCGGTCGCGGTGTCGGCGCGGCTGTCCTGCCACACGGCGTGCAGGCGGCCCGCGTCGGCGTGGATGTCGGGGAACAGCTGGTGGCCCTTGGCCTGCGCGTCGACGCGCGCGGGTGCGGACCACGTCGCGCCGCCGGTAGCGGTGCTGGTCAGGTAGACGGCGGCTTGGCTGCCGACCCCGGACACCACCGTGCCGTAGGTCGTGCCGGTGGGCACTTCGCTGCCGGGGACGGTCGCGTCGAAGGTCACGTAGACCTGGTTCGGGTTGCCCGCGGCCGTCGGGTCGGCGGCGACGCGGACCTGGGAGCTGGCGCGGAAGAACACATACCCGCTCCGGCAGGCCAGGGGCCGTCGCCGCAGTCGCGCGCGGTCGCCCTCGGCTCGGGGGAGGCGCAGGTGCCGGGGGTGGAGTCCGCGGCGAGGCACGCGTCGTACTTCGCCTGGCCGTACGCCGCCGCGTTGACCGTGCGGTCGGTCGGGTCCCAGCCGCTGAAGCGGGCGACCTCGGCGGGCTTGCTGAACTTCGCGCCGCCGTCGGTGGACTTGGCGAACACCGCGGCGTTCGCCTGGCCGTCGATCGACTCGTACTGCCGCCAGGCCACGTACACGTGCCCGTTCCGGGTGACGGCGATGTCGCAGAACTGGCTGCCGTGCACGCCGTCGGAGATCTTGGTCGGGTTGGAGTAGTTCAGCCCGCCGTCGGTGGAGCGGGACAGGAACACCCCGTTGTTGGGGCCGCTGGCGGTGAACCGCGCCCAGCAGACGTAGACGTTGCCCGCGTGCGGGCTGTCGGCGCCGCGGTCGACCTCGAGCTGCACCTTGTCGTGGAACAGGCCGAGGAAGATCGGGCTCGGCGTGCCGCGCGCGACGAGCGTCGTGCGGTCGTAGGTGGGCGCGGGTCCGCCGGTCCAGGTGTACCGGGCGACCCAGATGGACCCGGTCGCGGGGCGCTGCCGGTTGAACGCGATGCCGCCGTAGTAGAGGTGCCCGTCGTTGTCCCACGCCTGCACGGGGTCACCCGCGTTGGTCATGCCCATGCGGCGCAGCGGCGACCCGAGCCCGGCGTTGGAGTCGTCGCCGGGGTAGCCGGGCAGCAGGCTGTTGGTCCAGGTCGTGCCCGCGTCGGCCGAGTAGTAGAAGCCCGCCCAGGTGCCGCCCGCGACGCCCACGGTGCAGTAGTCGTTGGAGCCCGCGGTCAGCAGGCTGGGGTTGTGGGGCGCGACAGCCGCGGCGGGCTCGTTCTGCTGGCGGTTGTTGGTGCCGCAGTCCGCGGTCACGGGGTCGGAGCCGCCGTCGTACCGCACGTACGGGCGGTCGCTCACCTTCACGTCCCCCGGCCCGGCCACCGCGGGCACCCCGGTAACGGTCGTGGCCAGGGCGACGCAGACGACGAGGAGTGGTCTTCGGGATGAGTTCTTCATCGACATCACCGTCTCACGGGATATGTGATGCGGGTCACAGAGCACCCGCTGACGTTACTCCCCGGTGCGCCGATCGCGACCCTTCTGACCTGCGGAAACTTCCCGATGTATCACGGGGGCCGTCGGCGGGATCCGGTATGTCGGAAGGGAGGGATCAGACATGACCAGACGACTGGCGCTGTTCGCCGGACTGGCGCTCGCCGCGGCGGTCGGGTGCGGCTCGCCCGCGACGGTCGACGGGACCGCGCGGGGCGGGGACCGGGTGGACTCCACGGGGACGACCGAGGAGACCACCGACCGGGAGACCGACGGGGAGACGACCGAGGAGACGACCGAGCGGACGCGGCCCGGGGTGCCGGGCGGCCCGATCCGGTACGACAGCACCATCGGCGGCGCGGTGCGGACGATCGCGTACGTCACCGAGTACATCGAGAGCCAGCTCGACGAGGCGTGCGCGTCGAACCCGGTGCCGCGGTGCGGGGTCACGATCGAGCCGGACGGCGACGGGGCGTGCGTCGGCGTGGTGACGCCGAACCCGGTGATGCCGGGCGGTCGGATCACGTTGTCCACCGAGCCGTGCCCGGACATCACCGAGGAGACCACGGACGAGCCGACCGGCGAGCCGAGCCCCACGGAGGGAGGGGCTAGCCATGGCGTCGCGCAGAGCACCGGACGACCCGGGGCCCGCCCAGGCGGTGAAGGTCGTGGCCTCGGTGGCGGCGAACGTCACCGTGGCCACGGCCCTGCTCTACTACTTCGGTTTCCTCTACACGCAGCGGTTCTTCAGCTACTTCCGCGTCCACTACACGGTCCTCGACCAGTCGCCGTACGAGATCCTCGCGCGCGGCGTCGACGGGCTGATGATGCCGCTCGCGGGCGTGACCGGGGTGGCGCTGGTGGTGCTGGCGGCGGTGCGGATCCTGCGGTACCGGCTCTCCGAGCGGGCCCGGGAGGTCCTGCTTGCCGTCTGCACGCCGCTCGCCGCGGCGGCCGGGCTCCTGCTGGTGACCGTGACCGTCTACATAGCACTCGAACCGGCGCCGTTCCGCGAGTACGCGGGACTTCCCGGCCTGGCCTTCGCGGTGGGCATCCTCTTGCTGATCCTCCCGTGGCAGCGCTGGAGCAGACCGAAGGGCGCCCCCGCCACAGCTCCTGGGAGACGGTCGCCCTGTGGGTGGCGACGTACGTCCTGGTCGCCCTGGGCCTGTTCTGGGCCGTCGGCGACTACTCCCAGGAAGTGGCCATCCGCCGCGCCTTCGAGACCGAGGCAGGCATCGCGGCACGACCGAACACCACCCTGTACAGCGCGGGCAGCCTGAGCCTCGACGGCCTCCCCACTCCGCCTGCGGCGACGACGCGACCTACCGCTTCCGCTACACCGGCCTCAAACTCCTCCTCCAATCCGGCGGCCACTACGTCCTCGTCCCCGCCGACTGGAGCGCCACCACCGGCTCCGCCATCCTCCTCCCCCGCTCCGACACCATCCGCCTCGAGTTCACCCCGGCGAACGCCGCCACCACGGCTTCGTGCTGATCACCGCAGCAGCCGCCCCAACCGCTCGACGATGGCGGTGTAGTCGGACTCGGTGGGGAGCTCCGAGCGCGTGGTGATCCCGCCGCCGCAGAGCGGGGTGCCGGGCAGGTCGAACACGCCCAGGAGCCGCTTGTCGGGGATGGCGTACACCTTGTAGTCGTAGCGGGTCCGCACCACCGGGATCTCGCCGCCGCCGGACGTCGGGCAGGCGGAGATCCGCTCGTCGTAGGTCGTGCGGTACTCGCACACCAGCGCGGGCCGGTACGGGAAGCCCGCCGGGAAGCGGGTCGTGAGCAGGCTCGTCCGGTCCTCCATGCCGTCCTCGCCCACCTGGTACAGCACGACGCCGTCGGGCGGCTGCTCGTCCAGGGCCGAGCTGCCGTGCGGGTCGTCGTCATCGACGTCGTCCGGGCAGAAGGCGGGCGGGGTGCGGAAGGCGTCCCCCACGACCTGGAAGCCCACCACCACGACGACGGCGCCGACGAGCAGCGCGATCAACCAGCGCATGCTCCCAGCATCGCAGAGCCCGCGTGTCGACGGGCTCGCGGCGGGGTACCTGGCGAAGCGTGTTCGAGGGATTCAGGGTGGAGCGGGTCGACGTCGGGGAGGTCGTGCTGCGGGTGCGGTACGGCGGGCGGGGCCCGCGGTGCTCCTGCTGCACGGCCACCCGCGGACGCACACGACGTGGCACCGGGTGGCGCCGCTGTTGGCGCGGCGGTACACCGTCGTATGTCCTGATCTGCGCGGGTACGGCCAGTCCAGCAAGCCGCCGACGACGGAGGACCACGCGCCCTACAGCAAGCGCGCCATGGCCGGGGACTGCCTCGCGCTGATGCGGAAGCTCCAGCACGAGCGCTTCTCCGTGTTCGGGCACGACCGCGGCAGCTACGTCGCGCTGCGGCTCGCCCTGGACCACCCGGAGGCCGTGGAGCGGCTGGTCCTCGGCGACTGCCTCCCGATCAGCGAGCACCTCGCCCGGTGCGACGCCGGCTTCGCGCGGGAGTGGTGGCACTGGTTCTTCTTCGCGCAGCCGGACAAGCCCGAGCGGGCGATCCTCGCCGACCCGGCCGCCTGGTACGGCGGCGACCCCGAGCGGATGGGCGCGGAGAACTGGCAGGACTTCCAGGACGCCATCCACGACCCCGCGACCGTCCGCGCCATGCTGGAGGACTACCGCGCCGGGCTCGGCGTCGACCGCGCCCACGAGGAGGCGGACCGCGCCCGGGGCAACCACGTCACCTGCCCGACGCTGCTCCTCGACTCCGCGCGCGACGACATGCGGCGGCTGTACCCGGACCTCGACGACCTCTGGCGGCCGTGGGCCCCGGACCTGCGCACCGCCACCGTCGACAGCGGGCACCACATGGCCGAGGAGGCCCCCGACGAGGTCGCCGCGCACGTGCTGGCGTTCCTCGACGCCCCTGACCGGTTTGCGGGCGGGCCGTGCCGGGCACCTCACGGGCGACCCCGGATGGAGGCGCGGATGAAAGCGGAATCGCCCACCGACCTGAGCAAGCCGTCGTGGCTGACCGTGCTCAAGAGGTCCGTCAAGGGCTTCCAGCGGGACAACCTGCTGGACTGGGCGGCGGCGCTCACCTACTACGGCGTGCTGTCGCTGTTCCCGGCGATCATCGTCCTCACGTCGCTGCTGGCGATGCTCGGCCCTCGGCGACCGCGACCCTGGTCGAGAACATCAACGCGCTCGCCCCGGCGCCGCGGCCGACATCCTGACCGGGGCGATCGAGGAGTTGCAGAACTCCGCGGGCCTGGCCGGGCCGCTGGCGATCATCGGGCTGGCGACCGCGATCTGGACGGCCAGCGGGTACCTCGGCGCGTTCATGCGGGCGTCGAACTCGATCTACGAGATGCCCGAGGGCAGGCCGGTGTGGAAGACGATCCCGCTGCGCATCGGCCTCACCGTCGGCGCGGTCGTGCTGCTGGCGGTGAGCGTGCTGGGCATCGTCGCCACCGGCGCGGTCGCCGAGCGGGTCGGGTCCGCGCTCGGGATCGGGTCGACGGGCGTCCTCATCTGGGAGATCGCCAAGTGGCCGGTGATCGTGGCGCTGGTGAGCCTGACCTTCGCGATGCTCTACTGGGCGGCGCCCAACGTCCGCCAGCCCGGGTTCCGGTGGATCACGCCGGGCGGGGTGCTTGCCGTGCTCATCTGGCTGCTGGCGTCCGCCGCGTTCGGGCTCTACGTCGCGAACTTCGGCTCCTACAACAAGACCTACGGCTCGCTCGGCGGGGTCATCGGCTTCCTGGTGTGGCTGTGGATCTCCAACATCGCCGTCCTGCTGGGCGCCGAGGTGGACGCCGAGCTGGCCCGCGAGCGCGCGGTCCGGGACGGGCACCCGGAGGACCAGGAGCCGTTCCTGCCGCCCCGCGACACCCGATCCCTCGACGAGGACGAGCGCGCCGAGATCGCACCGGTCGTCGACGACCGGCGGGACTGACCCGAACGGCGTAGTATCGAACTGGTGTTCGATTGGAGGACGCGATGAGCGACGTGGAGCCGAACCCGGAGAAGGATCCGGACGACTGGGTGACCGGCGACGAGCCGATGACCGGACCGCAGCGGTCGTACCTGCGGACCCTCGCCCAGGAGGCGGGCGAGGAGGTGCCGGACGACCTCACCAAGGGCGAGGCGTCGCAGCGCATCGACGAGCTGCAGGACCGCACCGGCCGCGGCCGGTGAGCGCGGCACAGCCCCCGCGGGCCCACGGGTCCGCGAGGGCTGCCGCGACCGATCAGGGCTTGTCGGTCTTGAGGGTGTAGCTGCCGGAGCCGCTGTAGGCGTGGACGCGCCAGCGGTAGTAGCCGGCGGTGCCGTTGTACTCGACCTTCTCATTCGCCTCGGGGGTCGAGCCCTCGGCGACGGTGGACCAGCTCGCGCCGTTCCACTTCTGCAGGTACAGGTCGAAGTCCGTGCCCGAGGGGCCGGTCAGGCAGCCGCGGTGCACGCCGGAGGTGGTGGACTGGTAGTAGCTGCCGTTCGGCTGGTACGCCGACCCGCCGGAGTTGAGCGAGCCGGTGAAGGTCTCCTCGGAGCACGCGGTCGGCTCCGGGTCCGGGTCGGGACCGCCGCCGGTGAGGAACTGGACCTGCAGCAGCTTGTTCGGCGAGCCGCGGACGTCGCTGATCTTGCTCGCCACGGTGTTGTCGAGCAGGACCCGGTTGACCTCGGCGGGCGTCTTGCCGGAGTTGCCGGGGACGCCCAGGTACAGCGCGGCGGCGCCCGCGACGTGCGGGGTCGCCATCGAGGTGCCGCTGATGGAGTTCGTGGCGGTGGTGCTCGTGTACCACGCGGAGGTGATGCTGCTGCCCGGCGCGAACAGGTCGACGCACGAGCCGTAGTTCGACGAGCCGTTGGCGAAGATGGAGCGGCCGTCGGAGCTGTTGGACGCCGCGACGGTCAGCGCCTCGCCGACGCGGGCGGGCGAGACGTTGCAGGCGTCCTGGCCCTCGTTGCCCGCGGCGACCACGGTGGTGATGCCCCGGGACAGCAGCCTGCGGGCCGCGTCGTCGTTGGTGGAGGACGCGCCGCCGCCGAGGCTCATGTTGACGACCGCGGGAGCTGGCCGTTGCGCACGACCCAGTCCATGCCCGCGGCCACCGAGTTGCCCTGGCTCCAGCCGTCGCACTTGAGCACGCGGACCGCGTGGACGGTGGCCTTCTTCGCCACGCCGTAGGTCGCGCCCGCGATGGTGCCCGCCACGTGGGTGCCGTGGCCGTTGCAGTCGGTGGCGTTGGTGTCGCCGTCGATCGCGTCGTAGGCGTGCTTGGCCCGACCGCCGAACTCGGTGTGCGTGGTCAGGATGCCGGTGTCGATGACGTAGACGTTGACGCCCTGGCCCGCCGAGGTCGGGTAGGTGTAGGACCGGCTCAGCGGCAGGCTGGCCTGGTCGATGCGGTCCAGGCCCCAGGTCGGGTTGGTCTGGGTGTCGCTGGCGCGCACCTTGCGGTCCTGCTCGACGTAGGCCACCGACGGGTCCGCGGCCAGCTTGCGGGCCTGCGCCGCGCTGAGGTCGACCGCGAAGCCGTTGAGGCCGGTGTAGGTGTAGGTGATGCGGCCGCTGAACTTCCTCGCCAGGTCGCGCGCCCGCGCCGCGGTCTGGGTCGAGGCGACCGAGGCGTCCTTGAACATCACCAGGTAGGAGCCGGGCACCGAGTCCGGCTGGTCGGCGCGCAGGACCACGCCTTCCGCGGCTGAGGCCGGGAGGGACATCCCGGCCGCGGCGAGCAGGGCGACGACCGCCGCGCCCGTCACCGTGGTGCGATGAGATCGCATGGACAGTTCTCCGTTTCACTGCACCGGGCGAAGCCCGGAGGTGTGACTGCCGGGCAGGGATGATCACTGGCTGTCACACAGGACCCAGGATCGGGCGTGCGGTGGACGGGAACAATCGAGGATTCACTAGGTGGTGCCACTTATTCGTGGCCGGAACCGCCCGTGGGACTACGTTGGGTCGGGACACGACCGACGCACCCGGGAGCGTGCTCATGGGCTTGATCCACATCGTCATGTTCGCGACGCTCGACCTCGTCGGGCAGGCGCCCGGCGGGCCGGACGAGGACCCCGAGGGCTTCCCGTTCGGCGGCTGGCAGGCGCCCCTGCTGGACGACGTCTCCGGCGAGCAGATCGGGGCGGCGTACGAGGGCACCGACGCGCTGCTGCTCGGCAGGCGCACCTACGACATCTTCGCGGGCTACTGGCCGTTCCAGGAGGGCGGCCAGGACGGCGGGATGGCGGCGCTGCTCAACAGCGTCCCCAAGTACGTGGCCTCCCGCGGCACGCCCGAGCTGTCCTGGGCCGGGTCGTCGCAGCTCGGGCCGGACCTGCCCGCCGCCGTGCGCGAGATCCGCGACCGGCACGAGAACGTGAAGGTCGTCGGCAGCCTGGACCTGGTGCAGACGCTGCTGCGCGAGCAGCTCTTCGACCGCCTCGACCTCTGGGTGTACCCGGTCGTCCTCGGCGTCGGCAAGAAGGTGTTCGAGGACGGCGTCGCGCCCACCAACGTCCGGCTGGTCGAACCGCCGGTGGCGAGTCCGAAGGGGACGGTGTTCCTGCGTTACCAGCGCGTGGAGGGCGCGCCCGGCACCGGTGACATGAGCGCGCCCGACCGCGGCGTCTGACCGTCCCCAGTGGACTAGGGGCTCAGCTCGCCGGGAGCGGTCCACCGGGCGAGCACGATGGCGGCGTCGTCCTGGAGGACGCCGTTCTGGTGGGCGAGGATCGCGCGGATCAGCCGCCGCGCCGTCTCCGGCGGCGGGTGGCCCGCGGTCGCCTCGCGGCGGAGGAAGTCGGCGAGCCGGGTGTCGCCGAAGAAGCGGCCCTGCTCGTCGCGGGCCTCGGTGACGCCGTCGGTGTGCAGGACCAGCCAGTCGTCCGGCTCGAGGAACTCCTCGCCGATGGCGAACTCGCCGACGCCGAGCCCCCAGGGCCGGGTCCGCCCGCCGGTCAGCGGCTTGACCACGCGGCCGCCGCGCATCAGCACCGGCGCCGGGTGACCGGCGTTGAGGTAGCGCAGCCTGCCGGTGGTCAGGGAGACCTCGGCGAGGACGCCGGTGGCGAACGCGCTGGGCCCGAACTGGCCGCGGATGGCGGCGTCGATGTCGTGGGCCTGCTCGTACAGCCCCCGGCCCGCGTGCCTGCCGCTGCGGTGGGCGGCCAGCGCGGTCGCCGCGATCAGGCCGCTGCGCAGGTCGTGGCCGACGGCGTCGAGGATCATCAGCGATGCGGTGGTCTCGGAGAGGGCGTAGTCGAACGCGTCGCCGCTGACGCTGTGGCGCGGTTCGACGACGCCGGAGACGACGAAGTTGTCGACGCCCGCGGTCAGCGGCGGCAGCAGCGACCAGGTGAGCTGCCCGGTGAGCGAGCGCTGCCCGGGCAGGCGCACCCGGTGCACGGCGTCGCCGTACTGGTCGAGCAGCTTCACCAGGTGCCCCACCAGCTTCGACAGCCACGCGCACTGGATGTGCAGGCCGGGGTCGTCGAGGTCGGCCACGGTCCCGACCTCGACCTCCAGGACGCCCAGCCGCTCCACGCCGTCGATCAGCGGCAGCCACAGCCGCGGCTCGGCCTGCGCGGCCACGGTGACGACGTGGCGGTACGCGCGCCCGGCCAGGGTGCTCTCCACCGGCAGCGGCTCGCCCGCGGGTTCTTGGGCCCGCCACGGGTAGAGGTAGCGCTCCTCGTAGTCGACGAGGTGCACCGCCGCGCGCACGCCCATCGCGCTCGCGGCGGCGTCGAGCAGCGCGGGCAGCCGCTCCGGCGGGGCCAGGTGCGCGCCCTCCAGCAGCTTCACCAGCGCCGACAGCGCCTGCCCTTGGGGACGCCGTCGCGCAGCGTCCGGCTGTAGGCGGCGCGGTGCGGCGGCGTCAGCTCGTCGAGCCGCTCGTTGACGGTGTGGGCGAGGATGTCCCGCTCCAGCTCGGGCAGGTCCATGAGGCCGTGCAGGTAGGCGTCGACGTCGAGCAGGCCGCAGTTGCCGCCCATGGCGAAGTAGCGGCCCCAGAGCTGCTCGACGCTCAGGCCCGTGTGCTCCACCGCCCGCGCGGTGCTGCGCCGCTGCTCTTCCCCGTCCACCGCGATCAGCCGCCCGGCCTGGGCGCGATGAGCCGCTCGGCGGTCTGCCCGATCGTCGCGCCCTTGTCCCGCGCGCTGTCGGCGAGCATGAGGAACGCGGTCCGCTCGCTGACGCCGTGGCGCGCCATCAGGACGCCCTTGGCCAGCGAGACCACGTCCCGCGCGCGCAGCGCGTGCTTGAGGTCGTCGCTGATCCGCCGCGCGTCCTCGGCGGTGCGCAGGTGCAGCAGCAGCGTCGCCGCCTGCGCGGCGTACATCGTGAGCAGGTGCTCCTCCCGGGCGCCGAAGACCTCGGCCTCGTGCGCGTAGACCTTGATCGCGCCCAGCGACCGGGCGCCCGCCACCAGGGGCGCGCTGAGCACCGCCCGCACCCCGGTCGCCCCGACCGCGCCGGACCACTCCGGCCACCGCTCGTCGCGGGTCACGTCCGGCACGTGCACCACCCGGTGCTCCTCCCACGCCGTCATGCAGGGACCGCGCCCCCGCTCGTACTGCAGCGCGTCCGCCCGCTCCACCTGCGCGTCGGTCGCCGCGGCCGTGATCAGGACGCCGTCCGGGTCCAACAGCGTCACCCCGGCTCCCGCGTTGTTCGGGAACGTCTCCACCGCCACCGACGTGATCAGCCGCAGGGCGGTGTGCACGGCCTCCGCGGACAGCAGCAGCCCCGACGTCCCGGCGAAGACCGCGGCCAGTTCCCCGGCCAGCGGGAATTCCGGTTCCACGCGCGCCACCTCATTCGGTCGCCGACCAGGTACCCGCTGCGCGCGCGCCTGTAACGGGTTCAGGCCGGTGCGCGACCGCCCGCCCCTCCGGTCCTCGGCGTCCCGTCCGCCGCTTGACGCTCCGATATTCTACAAGTTATATATGAGAGGTGTCATACGATCGGGTGGTGGTGCTCGGCGCCGGGATCGCCGGGCTGCTGGCGGCCAGGGTGCTCTCCGAGCACTGCGGCGAGGTCCTCGTGGTCGAGCGCGACGCGCTGCCGGACGGGCCGGAGCACCGGCGGTTCGTGCCGCAGTCGCACCACGCGCACGGGCTGCTGGCGGCGGGGCGGCGGGTGCTGGCCGGGTTGTTCCCGGGGTTGAGCGCGGACCTGGCGGCCGGGGGCGCGATCACGCCGGGCGGCGGTGATCCGTCGATCGGCGACCGCTGCCTGTTCGTCGTGCGCGGGGACACGACCATCCGCATCCCGTCGTGGTGGAGCGCGGGGTACGCGGCCAGCCGGGTCCTGGTCGAGCACGTGGTCCGGGAGCGGGTGCTGGCGCTGCCGAACGTCGAGGTGCGCGACCGCACGGCCGTCGTCGGGCTGCTGACCAGCGCGGGGCGGGTCACGGGGGTGCGGACCGAGGACGGCGGGGTGGCGGCCGACCTGGTCGTGGACGCGTCGGGCCGCGGTCGGCGCTGCCGGAGTGGTTCGAGCGGGCGGGGTTCCAGCCGCCCCGGAGTCGGTCGTGCACGCCGACGTCCGGTACGCCAGCCTGGTCGCCGAGCCGGACCCGGCGTTCGAGCCGGAGTGGCTGGGCGTCGTCGGGCAGGGCGGGCCGGGGTCGACGGCCGGGGGCGTCGTGCTCACCGTCGAGAACGGCTTGCTGCACCTGTCGTTCGGCTCCATCGGGGGCACCCCCATCCCGACCGACCCCGTCGAGCTGCAGGCGTTCGCGGACCGGGCGGTGGCGCCGGTCGTCGCCGAGGCGCTGCGCCGGTCCACCCCGGTCGGGCCGGTCCGCGCGTTCCGGGTCCGCAGGACCACCCGCCGCCACTACGACCGGCTGCGCGACGCGCCCGCGGGGTCGTCGCCCTCGGCGACGCGGCGTGCGCGGCGAACCCGATCTACGGGCAGGGCATGAGCGTGGCGGCGCTGTCCGCGGTCGCGCTGGGCCGCGCTCTCGCCGACCGGCGGCCGGGGTTCGAGCGCCGCGCCGCGCGCGCCGTCGCCGCGACGTCGGCCGACGCGTGGCAGTTGGCCGTCACCGAGGACCTGGGCTACGGGTGCCGCGCCGAGGGCGTCCGGCTGCCGTGGTCGGCCCGGTTCGGCGGGGCGTACCGCGCCCGGCTGGAGCGGGCGGCGGCCGTCGACCCGGAGGTCGCGGCCGCGTTCAACGACGTGCTCAACCTGCAGCGGCCGGTGTCGTCGCTCGGGTCCCCGCGCATCGCCCGGCGCGTCCTGCGGCCGCTGCGCGACCGCGACCCCGGGCCGCTGTCGGCCACCGTCGCCGCCGTCTTGGCGGGCTGACCCGGAGGAGGACCGGATGTTCCAGCCCCAGTTCGTCGACGTCGACGACGTCCTGCTGCACGTCGAGGCCGACGGCCCCGAGGACGGCCCGCCCGCGCTGTTCCTGCACGGCTGGCCCGACCTGTGGCTCACCTTCGCCGACCAGATGGCCGCGCTCGCCGACGGCGGGTACCGGGTGCTCGCGCCCGACCAGCGCGGCTACGGCCTGTCGTCCAAGCCGCCGTCGGTCGCCGACTACGCGATGCCGTTCCTGGTCAAGGACATCGCGCTGCTCGTCGAACGCCAGGGCCTCGGCCCGGTCCACCTGGTCGGCCACGACTGGGGCGGCGCGGTCGCCTGGGCGGTCGCCGTCGAACGGCCCGACCTGGTCCGGTCGCTGACCATCGTCAACTGCCCCCACCCCCGGGTCATGGCCCGCGCGCTGCTGACGATGCCGTCGCAGATGCTGCGGAGCTGGTACATGGTGCTGATCCAGGTCCCCGGCTTGGCCGAGGCGGTCCTCGGCGCCCGCGACGGCGCGGTGCTGGCCGCGATGCTCAAGCGCGGCGCCCACCTCGGCGACGCCGACATCGCCAAGCACCGCGCGGTGTGGCGCCACCCGGGCGCGATCCAGCGGCCGCTGTTCTGGTACCGCGCGATGTTCCGCACCGTGCTCTCCGGGATCCTCGCCCGCCGCGTGCCCGCCGAACAGCGCGTGCGCGTGCCGACCCAGATCATCTGGGGCGCTCGCGACGGCGCCTTCGACACCCGACTGGTGGACCGCAGCGCCGCGCTGTGCGAGGAGTCCGAAGTGCACATGCTCGACACCGGGCACTGGCCCCACCACGAGGAACCCGCGAAGGTGACGGCCCTGCTGGAGGCGTGGTTCGCCCGGCACGGGAGGTGAGCGTTGGTATCCTTCCCGGCGCCCGCCGAAAGGATCCTGATGCTGAAGTTCGCCCTGCTCGGCTTCCTGCTCCGCAACCCCATGACGGGCTACGACCTCGCGCAGGCGATCAAGCACAGCATCAACTTCGTCTGGCCCGCCCAGCTCAGCCAGATCTACCGCACCCTCGGCCAACTGGAACAGGACCACCTCGTCGTGTCCGAGGTGGAGCCCCAACAGGGCCGCCCCGACCGCCGCGTCTACGCCATCACAGCCGACGGCCGCCAGGCGTTCGACACCTGGCTGGGCGAGATGGTCACGGAGCTGGACCCCGTCCGCATCCCCTTCATGGTGCGCTTCTTCTTCTACGGCACCCGCCCCCGCAGGAAGCGATCACCCAACTCCGCGTCATCCGCGACCTCCACCTCCGCCTCCGCGACCACCTGGCCACCGACCTCCGCGACCAGCTCACCGCCATGGCCGCCCACCACACCGGCGACGACCTCGACCCCCTCATCGTCGACTCCGTCCGCCGCGCGGGCGAGATGATGTCCCAAACCTGGCTGGACTGGATCGACGAGACCATCGAGCGCCTGGAGGCCGCCACCCCGCGCGCGGCGACCTGAGCGGAACTGGCAACCCCCGGTTCGGCGGAACCCGGCCCACAGCGGCGAGTTGTCTGCACACTGGCCTTGGTCGCCGGGCGGCTCGCCCGCGGCGACGCACACCTGGGGAGGAAAGCCGTGCAGAGAACCAACCGGGGATCGCGCCTGCGCGCGATCAAGTGGCGCTTGGGCGCCGTGCTCCTGGCCGCAGCGATCACCAGCGGCGGGCTCGCGGGTCCGACCGCGACCGCGGCGGTGGACGCGGACCTCAAGGCCGAGATCGTCGACGCGCTCCGATCGGCGCACGAGTACGGCGAGCGGTCCACGGCACCGGGCCGGGCCGCGGCGGTCGAACCGGAGGACTGCCGCACCGCGAGGCACATCCACCAGTACCGCTACCAGAACCGCTTCGCGGGCGCGGACCGCTACGAGACCTCGGTCTGCGCCTCCTACTGGGCGTGGGACGAACACGACAGCCCGTACCGCAAGGCGGGCGCGGTCGTCCTCGCCCGCGGCGACCTGTACGCCGACGCCCTCGCGGGCGGTCCGCTGGCGGGCTACGTCAACGGGCCCCTCCTGCTCACCACGCCGCAGTCGCTCCTGCCGATCGTGAAGACGGAGATCCAGCGCCTGCTGGCGCCCGGCGGCACGGTGTACCTGCTCGGATCGGCGGGCTCGCTGTCCCCGTCGGTCGAGGCCGAACTCGTGGCCGCGGGCTACACCACCAAGCGCCTAGGCGGCGCCGACCGCTACGAGACCGCCATCCGCATCGCCCAGGCGATGCCGACGACCGACCAGTTCTTCGTCACCACCGGCCTGGACTTCCCGGACGGCCTGGCCGCGGGCGCGTTCGCCACCGCGTACACCCTCGGGGTGACCCAGGACGACGACCCCGCCACGACGAAGCCGTTCGCGCTGCTGTTCACCGAGAACGACCGCATGCCCGCGAACACCCGCGACTTCATCACCGCCCGCAGGACCGAACACGGCGGCATGACCGTCTTCACCGCGGGCGGCGCCGCGCACACCGCGGTCACCCGGGCGTTCGGCGACGCGGCGACACCCTTCGTCGGCGTCGACCGGTACGACACCGCGGGCATCATCGCCGAACGCCTCTACACCGACACCGACGGCAAGCTCATCGGCTACGGCGTCGGCCTGGCGAGCGGCCAGAACTTCCCCGACGGGCTGTCAGCCACGACGCTGATGATGCGCTACTCGCAGCCCTTGCTGCTCACCCCGTCCACAACCCTGGACCCCGTCACCCGCGTCTTCCTCCGCAACCACGCGTCCGACGTCAGGGACCCGACCTCCGGCAGGCTCGACGGCGTCCTCGCGGTCTTCGGCAGCACCGGCGCCGTCTCGGAGAGCGTGGTGGACGCCGCGATCACGGCGTACACGCCCTGACGGTGTGCCCGGTGCCCCGACGGCCAGAGCCGGGCGTACCGTCCTCGCCGTACCGCGCCACCAGGGTGCGGGCAGCCGGGGTGACCGGGCGGATGAGCCGGTGCAGCGGCAGATCCGCCTCGACGACCTCATGACTGGGTCGTCCTCGCGGCAGGTCAGGCAGGGGCAGCAGGGCGCGTGCTCCTCCGGGCTCGGGCCGCACGCGAACGCGGCCCACCGGGCGAGGGCTTCGGCAACTTCGCCGGGGCGGAGGCGGGTGCGTTCCAGGTCGGTGATCGCGCGGAGGGTCGGCGCGGAGACCCCGGAGACGCTCTTGGGGCGCTCGCGGAAGGGCAGGGACTCGCGGACTCGCGCGGGGGCCCTACGCGGCATGGGCCTTTCTGGTCGTCATGGGCTCATGGTCCCACGACCGGGCTCTCGGCGAATGCGAACTCCAGCAGCGTGCGGTGGTCGCTCACCTCGGTGACGGCGGCGAGGGTGCGGCCGTGGGGTCGGGCCAGGGCGCGGAACTCGTCGACGGTGCGTTCTCGGCCGCCGAGGAGCACCTGCATCGCCAAGGAGGATTCAGGGGTGGCGGTGCGGTCGCGGACGGGTTCGACGACGAGGACGCGGCCCGTGGGTCGGGCGGCTTCGGCGCAGCGGGCGGGGATGCGGTGGGCGTGGGGGTCGTCCCAGTCGTGGGGGATGTCGACGAGGCCAGCAGCGGCTCCAGCGCCGTGGCCGGTACCCGCAGGTCGGCGGCCACCTCGGCAGCGGTGGCGGCGTCATCCACCGCGGTGGTAGTCCTTCTCCATGTCCGTACGAGCAGCTCGGCGCGACGACGTCGACGCCATCCACCGGTTCGGGGAGGCGTACATCCGGGAGCACTACGCGCCGCTCATCGGGGCGGAGGCGGCGGACGCGCAGGTCGTCAGGTGGTGGGGCGTGGACGTGGTCGGGGCGGCCGTGGCCGACGGGCTGGTGGTGGTCGCGGAGGTCGACGGGGTCGTCGTGGGGGTGGGGCAGCGGGGGCGGCGGGGGTCGGACCACGTGGTCTACAAGCTCTACACGCACCCCGAGCACCGCGGGCGGGGGCTGGGGACGGAGTTGCTCGACGCGCTCGCCCGCGCGGTGACCGCTGATCGGCTCTTCGTGGAGCACTTCGCGGCCAACGCGCGGGCGGGGGCGTTCTACGAGCGGGAGGGGTTCACCGTCGACCGGGTGGAGGCCAGTTCGAGCGGGGATCCCGCGTTGGATGTCGTGTGGCGGTCGCGGGCTATGCCGTATAGGCGGTCTTCGCCGCGGTGACGACCGCGGCGGAGATCGCGCCGAGGCCGCCGAAGACCTCCAGGTTGCCGTCGAGTTCGCCGGAGGACTCCTGGCGGATGTCGCCCGCGTGGCGGTGGAGGAAGTCGCGGGTGGTGGGGGCGAGGGTGGTTGGCGGGGTGAGCAGCAGCGGCTGCGCGTTGTCCATCAGGGCGGTCGTGGCGGTCAGGCCGTCGGGGAAGTCCGTGCCGCTCGCCAGGCCGACGCCGAAGCCGGTGAGCTTGCCGTCCGGGCCGGTGTACAGGCGTTCGGCGATGAGGGTGGCCGTGGCGTAGCGGTCGGGGCCGACGAACGACGTGACGCCCGGGCCGAAGGCGCGGGTGGTGGCGGTGGTCGCCGCGCCGCCCGCCGAGTACAGGACCGGGTTGTCGCCGCTGGCGACGATGTGGTTGCGGGTGCTGGTGGGCATCACCGCGTTGTCGGTGAACAGCAGCGGCAACGGCGTGGTCGCGGGGTCGACGTCCCTGGCGGCTTCGTGGGTGCGGTAGGTGGCGTAGGCCCCGGCGGCCAGGGCGTCGGGGAAGTCCGTGCCGGTGGTGAGGAAGAACCGGTCGGTCGGCGGCATCTCCTGCGCGACCCGCACCGCCGTCTCGTACCGGTCCGCTCCCGCGATCCGCCGGGTGACGTAGCCCATCGACTGGAGCGCCGACGCGACGGCGTCGGACAGCGCGCCGGTCGAGCCGAGCAGGTAGACCGGGTCGCCGGGCGCCAGCAGCCGCTGGATCTCCGCCTTGACCGACGGCAGCAGCGCGTTCGGCGGGTTGAGCAGCAGCGGCCCGTTGACGTGCCCGGCCAGCGGCCCGCCCGCGAGCGCGTCGGCGAAAAGGTCGCCGCGGGCGAGGACCACCGCGTCCGCCCGCCAGGGGGCGTTGTGGGGCTGCCAGTTCCAGTAGGAGGCGCAGATCGCGGTCTCGTAGCGGTCGGCGCCGGTGAACCGGTACTGGTCGCGCTGGCCGGCGTAGCGGCTGTCCTCGCGGCAGACGTTCCCGGTGGCCTCAGCCCCGACGATTGGCGTGGTGGCGATGACGGCGACGGCCAAAGGGCAGCGCGCAGCGCTCTGGTGAATCGCATGACGTTTCCTTCCCCCAGTGTGCCGTCCAGTGTGCAGCAGAACGCGCACGCCGCGCCAGGATTATGCAACGAGTCCGGAGTGGACGGTCGACAGGAGCGCCGCCGTGTACCCGCCCCGACCGTACGGGAACGCATGTGCGCCAGGGGTTGTCACCACGTGGGCGTGGCGGGCGCGGGTGACCAGGTGGTCGAGCCATTCCCGCGTGGCGAAGCCGTCGTGTTCGCCGCGGGCCAGGAGGACGGGGGCGTCGACGTGGGGGATGACCTGTTCGGGGGCGTCGTGCAGGGCGGAGCGGAGGAAGCGGACGAGGGCGCGGGGCCGCGGGCGTAGTACGGGACGGTCGCGCCCACCAGGCCGGGGCGTTCGCGGGGGACGGTGCGCAGGACCGGGCCGACGAGGCCGCGGAGGGTGCGCTGCGACGGCGGGAAGGTCGGGCCGAGCAACGCGAGCGAGCGGACGGGGCGGGCCGCCGCGGCGCGCAAGGCGACCTGCGCGCCCGTCGAGTGGCCCGCGAGGACGACGTCACGGCCCGGGGCGATCGCGTCCAGCCAGGAGACGACGGCCGCGGCCAGCGCCGGGACCTCGGGGGCACAGGGCAGCGGGTGGCCGAACCCGGGCAGGTCGAGCAGGTACGCCTCCGCCCAGGACCCGCAGCCCGCGACCGCGTCCGCCACGTACCCCAGTGCGCCCAGGCCGGGCAGGAAGGCGAGCACGGGCGCGTCGGGGCGCGGGCCGGTCGTCAGGCTGCGGACACCCCGGTCCCACCGCTGCTCCATGGTCGGCAGAGTGCCCGCGCGGCCGGGTGCGAAACGTTTGGCGGCGGCCGCACGGGGAAACAGACCCCTTATGACACGCGGCTACTCGAACGGCGCAGACCGGCCGTTGAAGGGCTACCTCACCGCGATCGGCGCGTACGCGGGGATGGTCGCGGCGGCGGTCGCCGCCGGGCGGGCGCGGAAGGCCCGGGTGCCCCAGCGGTTCTCGCTGGGCGACACCGCGCTGCTGGCCGTCGCGACGCACAAGGCGAGCAGGCTGGTCAGCAAGAGCTCGGTGGGCAGCGCGCTGCGGGCGCCGTTCGTCCGGTACGAGCGGCCCGCGGGGCCGCCGAGCTGGTCGAGTCCGCCCGGGGGCACGGCGTCCGGCACGCCGTCGGGGAGCTGGTGACCTGCCCGTTCTGCATGGACGTGTGGGTGGCGGGCGTGCTGACGGCCGGGTTCGTGCTCGCGCCGCGGGCGACCCGGCTCGCGGCGACCGCGCTGACCGCGGTCGCCGCGTCCGACGTGCTGCACCTGGCCTACGACAAGGCGAAGGACGCCTAGCCGCGGCCCATCGCGGCGAACAGGCGCTCGAACACCGGCTTGGCCGGGATCGTGCGGCCCTCCTCGAACGCGACGACGTCCGCCGCCGCCATCCCCGCGGCCCGGGCGAGCGCGTCGACCGACCACCCGCCGTCCTCGCGGGTCATGCGGACGAGCTTGCCCAGGTCCTCGGCGTCGTGCCGGGCCCGGTCCGCCTCGCTGTCGCCGACCTTCGGGCTGAGCAGGACCAGCAGCTCGGCGTCGAGCGCCTCGGCCAGCCGTTCGATGACCTGCAGGGTGGGCACGGTGCCGCCCGCCTCGAAGCGGGCGACACCGGGCTGGGTCATGGCCGCGGCGTGCGCGAGCTGGTCCTGGGTCCAGCCGCGCTGCTCGCGCAGGGCGCGGACCTGGGCGCCGAGCTGCCGGGCGAGGGAATCAGACATGCCCCGAACATACCATCGGTGGTATGTCGGCCAGCGGCGCGGCAGCGGCCCCGGTGCAGGACGCCGAGCCGCTGGGTGGCGCGGGTCAGGGCCACGTACAGGTCGGCCGCGCCCCGGGGCCCGTCGGCGAGGATGCGGTCGGGGTCGACCACCAGCACCGCGTCGTACTCCAGGCCCTTGGTCTCCGACGCCGGGACCGCGCCGGGGACGTCCGGCGGGCCGATCACGACGCTGGTGCCCTCCCGGTCGGCCTCCTCGCGCACGAACTCCTCGACCGCCGCGACGACGTCGTCGTCGGTGACGCGGCGGGACCACGGGTGGACGCCGCACGCGCGGACGGAGTCGGGCGGCTGGACGTCCGGGGCGAACTCCGCGAGCACGGCCGCGGCGACGGCCATGATCTCCGCGGGCGTGCGGTAGTTGACCGTCAGCGACCGGTACACCCACCGACCCGGCACGTACGGTTCCAGCGCCGCGCCCCACGACGTCGCCCCAGCCGCGGACCGGCGCTGCGCGAGGTCCCCGACGACGGTGAAGGACCGGTTGGGGCACCGCCGCATCAGCACCCGCCAGTCCATCTCGGACAGCTCCTGCGCCTCGTCGACGACGACGTGCCGGTAGGTCCAGTCGCGGTCGGCGGTGGCGCGCTCCACCAGGTCGCGGGTGTCGCGCTCGACGAAGCGCTCCGCGAGGTCCTCGGCGTAGACGAGGTCTTGGGCCAGCAGGTGGTCCTCGTCGTCCATGAGGTCTTCCCGGCTGTCCACTTTGAGCAGTTCGAGCACCCCGGCCGCGTACGCCTCCTCGGCCTTGCGCTCCTGCTCGGCCGGGTCCTCGGCGGGCTTGTCGCGGCCGAGCAGGTCGACCAGCTCGTCGAGCAGGGGGACGTCCGACACCGTCCACGCCTCGCCGTCGGCCCGCAGCAGCGACTCGTCCGCGCCCGCAGCGCGCAGGCGCTCCGGCGAGGTGTACAGCTCGGACAGCAGCCCCTCCGGCGTGAGGACCGGCCAGAGCTGGTCGAGCGCCGCGGTGAACTGCTCGCTCTCCGACAACTCCGCCAGCAGGTCGGCGCGCAGCTCCTCCCACGCGTCGCGGTTGTCGCGGCTCAGCCACCCGCGGCCGATGCGGGAGATCGCCCGCTCGGTGAGGACGTAGGTGACGATGTCGGTGAACACCGCGCGGGCCTCGTTGTGCGGCAGGCCGCTCGCGCGCGCCTCCTCCCGAGCCCACGCCGCGGTCTCGGCGTCGATGCGCGCGGTCACGTCGGCGAGGTCGACCGGCAGCGGCTCGGCGGGCAGGCGCTGCCGGTCGGCGATGGCGGCGGCGAGCACCTCGAGGATCTTCAGCGACCCCTTGGCCCGCGCGGCCGCGGGGCGTCCTCGGCGGTGACGCGCAGGCCCGGGACCAGGTCGCCGGTGGTCAGGAACACCACATCGGACTCGCCCAGCGACGGCAGCACGCGGCCGATGTGGTTGAGGAACGCCGGGTTCGGGCCGACGACGAGCACGCCGTGCCGCTCCATCCGCTCCCGCTGCGTGTACAGCAGGTACGCGACGCGGTGCAGCGCGACCACGGTCTTCCCGGTCCCCGGACCGCCCTCGATCACCAGGACGCCGGGGTGGTCGAGCCGGATGATCTCGTCCTGCTCGGCCTGGATGGTCGCGACGATGTCGCGCATCCCCTCCCCACGCGGCGCGTTGACCGCCGCGAGCAGGGCCGCGTCGCCGTGCGCGTCCCCGCCGGGCCGCCCCAGCACCTCGTCGGTGAACTCCACCACCCGCCTGCCCCGGGTGTGGAACTGCCGCCGCCTGCGCATGCCCTCGGGCGAGGCGCCCGTCGCGACGTAGAACGCGCGCGCCGCCGGGGCGCGCCAGTCCAGCAGCAGCGGCTCGTACTCGTCGTCCTCGTCGAAGATCCCGATGCGGCCGATGTAGGACCGCTCCCCCGTCAGCGCGTCGAGCCTGCCGAAGCACAGGCCGTTGTCCGCGACGTCGAGGCGCTTGACCTCCCTGGCCAGGGCGCGCACCTCGTCGTCGCGCTCCATCGCCGTGCCCCCGTTGCCGCGCAGCGCGGCCCGGTACTTCTCCTTCATCCGCGCGCGGCTCGCGTCGAGCCGGGTGTAGAGCCCGGCGACGTAGTCGCGCTCGGACCGCAGTTCCGCTTCGTACCCCTGATTCGCCACGTACCCCTCACAGCTCTTGGCTACAGCGGGCGATTCTCCGGGAGGACGGGGGTCTTGTGGCAAGACCCCTATGCGCTATACGTTGAAGTGGAGGGGAATGGCAACTGGTGACACTAACCGCCTCCCCGTCAAACTCCTTATCGTCCTTTCGGCACTGGATCGAGGGCTCCGGTGCCGGAAGGAGAACCCCTGATGAGGACTCGCACCCTGCTGGTGGGGCTGGTCGCCGCCGCGGCGACCGCGTTCGCCGCCCCCACCGCGTCCGCCGCGGACGGTCCGGTCTCGCCGCTGATCGTCGGCGGCCACGACGCGACCCAGACCTACAGCTTCATGGTCTCGCTGCAGAGCACGACCGGCGGGCACTTCTGCGGCGGCTCGCTGATCAAGGCCGACTGGGTCGTCACCGCCGCGCACTGCGTGTCGGGCCGCACCCCGGCGAGCACCCAGGTGCGCGTCGGGACGACGAACCGGACCAGCGGCGGCACCGTCGCCAAGGTCAGCCGGATCATCGTGCACCCGTCGTACCGCACCACCGCCGACATCGCGCTGGTGCAGCTCAGCACCGCCGTGACCGAGGCGCCCGTGCGCATCGCGGCGACCTCGGGCGCGGTCGGCACGGCCACCCGCATCATCGGGTGGGGCCAGACCTGCCCGGTGCGCGGCGGCTGCGGCGCGCCGATCACCCTGCAGGAGCTCGACACGTCGATCGTGGCCGACAACCTGTGCAAGGGCGGTCGCATCGACGGCGCGACCGAGATCTGCACCGAGAACCCGGGCGGCACCGCGGGCGCCTGCTACGGCGACTCCGGCGGCCCGCAGATCAAGGCCGTCGCGGGCGGCTGGGAGCTGATCGGCGCGACGAGCCGCGCCGGTGGCCGCACCAGCACGTGCGCGGTCGACCCGTCGATCTACAGCGACGTCCCGGCCTACCGAACCTGGATCACCGGGTACACCGGCGCGCTGAGCTGACACCACCCCGGGACGGGTCCTCGCCGACCCGTCCCGGGTTCACGCGCGCGTAGCGCTCGGCGAGCACGCGCAGCAGGGGCCGCAGCTCGGGCGGGGACTCGACGGTGAAGTCCATGCCGAGCATGCCGATGAACGCGGCCACCGTCTCCAGTGAGTCCGCCCCCGTGACCAGCACGGACGTCTTGGCGTCGATCGCCTCGACGACGCCGACCGCGGGGTTGATCCGGGCCACCACGTCCTCGGCGGGCGCGTCGACGCGCAGCCGGGCGTGCACGTTCCACCCGCTGCTCGCGACCTTGCGCATCGTGAACGCGGTGTAGTCGCCGCCCTCGATGGGCGTCGGGGCGAAGCGGCGGTGGGTGCGCATGCGCGGGGTGATGCGGTCGGCGCGGTAGACGTCCCACCCGCCGTCGGCGGGGTCGCGGCCGACGAGGTACCAGCGGCGCTGCCAGGACAGCAGGCGGTAGGGCTCGACCAGGCGCGGGGTGTCGCCGTAGTCGAAGCGGAAGTGCTCGACGTGGTGGATGGCCGTCGCGACGGCGCGCAGCACCTCCGGGTCGACCTCGGGGTCGGGGGCGTCGGTGGCGGTGTTCTCGGGGGCGTGCTCGACGGCCGACGACAGCGCCTCGACGGCGGGGCGCAGGCGCGGCGGCAGGACTTGTTCGAGCTTGGCCAGGGCGCGCCCGCTGGACTCCTCCAAACCCGCGATGCCGCGGCCCGCGCGCAGGCCGATGGCCACGGCGACCGCTTCCTCGTCGTCGAGCAGCAGCGGCGGGAGCTTGCCGCCCGCGCCGAGCCGGTAGCCGCCCGCGGCGCCCCGGGTGGCGTGCACGGGGTAGTCCAGGCCGCGGAGGCGCTCGATGTCGGTGCGGATGGTCCGGGTGGTGACGCCGAGGCGCTCGGCCAGCTCGGTGCCGCTCCACACCGGGCGGGACTGGAGCAGCGACAGCAGCGCGAGCAGCCGCGCGGGCGTGTCCGTCAAGAAATTCTCGCCCTCTTCCGCCAAATAGGAAGTGAACGTTCCTATAGGCACTCTACCGTTAGGGCCATGACGAACACGAGCATCCGCCCCTTCCGCGTCGAGATCGCCCAGGCCGAGCTGGACGACCTGATGGACCGCCTGGCCCGCACCCGCCTCCCCCAGCCCGCCCCGGGCGACGACTGGGCGACCGGCACCCCGAACCACTACCTGCGCGAGGCCGTCGCGGCGTGGCGGGAGTTCGACTGGCGGGCCGCCGAGGAGCGCATCAACGCGCACCCGCACTTCGTCACCGACGTCGACGGCCAGCCGATCCACTTCATCCACGTCCGGTCCGAGCGGGCGGACGCCACCCCGCTGCTGCTCCTGCACACCTACCCCGGCTCGGCCGTCGACTACCTGGGCATGGTCGAGCACCTGACCGCCGACTTCCACCTGGTGATCCCGGACGCGCCCGGCTTCGGCTTCTCCACCCCGGTCACCGAGGCGGGCTGGACCACCGCCCGCGTCGCCCGGGCGTACGACACCCTCATGCGCCGCCTCGGCTACGACAGCTACGGCGCGCACGGCTCGGACAACGGCGCGATGGTCGCCCGCGAGCTGGGCCTGCTCTCCCCGGAGGGCTTCCTCGGCCTGCACGTGCTCCAGCTCTTCTCGTTCCCGTCGGGCGACCCGAGCGAGTTCGAGCGCCTGGAGCCGCAGGACTACGCCGGTCTGGAGCACATGCAGTGGTTCCAGAAGGTCGGCGGCTACAACACGATGAACGCCAGCCGCCCGCAGACCGTCGCCGCGGGCCTCAGCGACTCCCCGTCGGCCTGCTGGCCTACAGCGAGCTGTTCAACTCCTTCGGCAACGGCACCTCGCTGGTCCCGCTGGAGACGGTCCTGCTGGAGGTGTCGGTGGCGTGGTTCGCCAACGCGGCGGCGGGCATGTCCCGCTCGTACTACGAGAACGCCAACGCCGAGGCGGCCGACCCGGCGCCGGTCAACGCCGCCCCGACCGGGGTCGCGGTGTTCGCCGACGACTTCCAGACGATCAAGGTGTTCGCCGAGCGGGACAACAGCAACATCGTCCACTGGAGCCGGTTCGAGCGCGGCGGCCACTTCGCCGCGCTGGAGGTCCCGGAGGTCGTCGCGGGCGACATCAGCGCCTTCTTCGCCAAGCTGGGCTGAACCGGGGAGGTCAACCGGGCCAGGGCCACGCGCCCTGGCCCGTTTCGCTGCCCGCGACCGCGAACGCCGCTGCGACGGCGTCGCGGTCGGCGCCCGCGGCGAGCAGCGCGTGCAGCAGGACGCGGGCCTTGAGCGGGTCGAGGAACCCGGCGCCGATGAGGCCGCGGTCGAGCAGGTCGCGCTCGCTGCCGGGGAAGCCGTAGGTCGAGCGCAGGGTGGACCCGGCCCCGGTGCGGGAGGCCAGCACGACGGGGATGCGGGCGGCGAGGTCGGCGAGCGGCGGCACCAGGTCCTCGGGGACGTGCCCGACGCCGAACGCGGCGACGACCAGGCCGTCGAGCCGGTCGGCGGCGGCGAGGAGGGCGCCGTCGTCGCCGAAGGTGACCGTGACCAGGCCGACCCGCTTGGGCAGGCGCGGGTCCACGGGGACGGCGGTCCGGCCGGGGAGCCGGTTGAGCAGCCTCGGCTCGCCCTCCACGACGACGCCGAGCGGGCCGCCGTTGGGCGACTGGAACGTCGACCCGCTGGTGGAGTGGGTCTTGCGGACACGGCGGGCGGCGTGGACCTCGTCGGCCAGCACGACCAGGCAGCCCAGGTCGCGGGCGGCGGGGCTCGCGGCGGTCGCGATCGCGGCGAGGACGTTGGCCGGGCCGTCCGCGCCCGCGAGGGTCGGGTTGCGCATCGCGCCGGTGACGACGAGCGGTTGGGGACCGGCGTGGTGGAGGTCGAGGAGGTAGGCGGTCTCCTCGATGGTGTCCGTTCCCTGGGTGACCACGACCCCGTCGGCGCCGTCGGCGAACCGGGCGGCGACGGCGTCGGACAGGGCGGCGAGGTCGGCGAAGGAGAGCGACGCGCCGGGCTTGCGGCGGAAGTCGACCACCTCGACGCCGATCCCGGTGGCCGCCAGCCCGGGGACGGCGGCGACCAACTGCTCGGCGGACAGGGCGGGCGCGACGCCCGCGTCGCCGGTCATGGCGATCGTCCCGCCGAGCCCGAACACCACGACGTCAGGCACCGCGGAACGCCTCGACCTCGGCGGCGGTGGGCGGGTCGGCGCCGGGGCGGGACACGGTGATCGCGGCGACCGCGGTGGCCTCCGCCATCGCCGCGGCGAGGTCGGCGAGCCCGATGGCGCGCAGCCGGTCGCGGTCGAGCAGGTTGCGGGTGAGCAAGCCGTGCAGCAGGCCCGCGGTGAACGCGTCGCCCGCGCCGACGGTGTCCGCGACGGTCACCCGGGTCGCCGGGCTGCTCGCCTCCCCGCGGCCGCGACCCCGAACGAGCCCTCCCCGCCGCAGGTGACGACGACCACGGCGGGTCCGAGGGCGAGCCATTCGCGCGCCACCTCGGCGTACGGCCTGCCCGGGTGCAGCCAGGCCAGGTCCTCCTCGCTGACCTTCACCACGTCCGCGAGCGCGACCAGCCGCTCGATGCGCGGCCGGGCCGCGTCGGGCGCGCCCATCAGGGACGGGCGGCAGTTCGGGTCGTACGAGACCACCGCGCGCGGGCGGGTCGCGCGCACCAGCGCCTCCACCGCGGTCGCGCCCGGCTCCAGCACCGCCGCGATCGAGCCGGTGTGCAGGCACACCGAGGGTGGGAGGTCCGCTCCGTCGAGGCGCCAGTCGATCCGGAAGTCGTACTGGGCGACGCCGTCGGCGTCCAGGGTCACCTCGGCGACGCTCGTGGGGCCGCCGTCGTGTCCCCTGTGGACGGTGACGCCGTTGCCGCGCAGGTGGGCGTCGACCAGCTCGCCGTACGGGTCGTCGCCGTAGCTGGTGACCAGGGTGACGGGCGCGCCGAGGCGGGCGAGGCCGACCGCGACGTTGGCCGGGCTGCCGCCCGGGTGCGCCTTCGCCCCGCCGTCCCCGTCCGGGACGACGTCGACCAGGGCCTCGCCGACGACGGTGATCACGACGCCACCGCCGGGCGCAGCTCGCCGGACCCGCGGGCGATCAGCCGGGTCTCCACCCGGTGCTGCCGCGGTTCCCAGCGCTCCCCGTCGAGCCTGCGGAACAGCAGCTCGGCGGCGGTGCGGCCGATCGCGGCCGGGTCCTGGGCGACGACGGTGACGCCGGGGTCGAGCAGGTCGGCCACCGGGAAGTCGTCGAACCCGACGAGCGCGACCGCGTGCTGCCTGCCCAGCGCGCGCAGCGCGCGGACCGCGGCGATGGTCACGAGGTTCTGGCTGCTGAACAGGGCGGTCGGCGGGTCGTCCAGGGCCAGCATGGCGCGCACGGCCCGCTCGGCGGCCTCCGCGCTGTGCAGGTCGTGCGCCACGTGCTCGGCCCGGACGCGCAGGCCGCGGTCGACCATCGCCTCGCGGTAGCCGCGGAAGCGGTCGGCCGCGGTGGGGATGCGGACGTAGTCGCCGAGGTAGGCGATCCGCTCGTGGCCGGCGTCGGCCAGGTGGTGCACGGCGGCGGCGGCGCCCTCGGCGTTGGTGGCGAGCACCGCGTCGGCGCGCAGGCCGTGCGGGGGCCGGTCGACGAACACCACCGGCGTCTGGGTGCGGACCACGTCGTCGTAGAGGTAGCCCTGGTCGTCGCTGGCGGGGGCGATGATGAGCCCGTCCGCGCGGCGCATCGTGAACGCTTGCACCAGGTCGCGCTCGCGGCGCGGGTCCTCGTCGAGGCTGCCCGCGAACACCAGCACGCCGCGCTCGCGCGCCACGTCCTCCACCGCGCGGTGCACGGCAGCGGAGAACGGGTTGGCGATGTTCTCCAGCACCAGCGCGATGGCGGCGGTCTTGCCGTCGGCGCGGCGCAGGCTGCTCGCGCCCAGGTTCGGCCGGTAGCCGAGCTGCTCGACCGCGCGCCGCACGCGGGCGGCGAGGTCCGGCGAGACGCCGGGCTCGTTGTTCACCACCCGCGACACGGTCTTGATCCCCACCCCGGCGAGCGCGGCGACGTCGCGCATGCGCGGGCCGCGCCGCGCTGGCGCGCCCGCGACCGGGTCGACGCTCGTCATGCCCTACCTCCACGTCCGTGAGGATCATGCCCGCTGCCGGGGGCGCGCGTCATCGTGGCGCGCGGATGACAACCTTGTCAACTATCCGTAGCCGCAGGTCGCGGCGATAAAGACCCAGTTCAGATCGGTCTATTGACACCGCCGGGTCACTTCACCGAAACTCCCTGACAACGTTGTCGAGATGTGGATCACAGGTCGGGAAGGACCCGCTCATGCTCGGAACCACTCACCGGGGGCGCCGGATGGTCGCCGCCGCCGCTCTGGCGCTGACCGGCCCGCTGGCCGTCGCGGGCTGCTCCGCGGGCCCGTCGGAGGCGGGCGGCGGGGTCATCGTCGGCCTGATCACCAAGACCGACACCAACCCGTTCTTCGTGAAGATGAAGGAGGGCGCGCTGGCCGCCGCCCGGCAGCACGGGGTGACGCTCCAGACCTTCGCGGGCAAGCAGGACGGCGACAACGACAGCCAGGTCCAGGCGATCGAGAACCTGATCTCCGCGGGCGCGAAGGGCTTCATCATCACGCCCAACGACTCGAAGGCGATCGTCCCGGCCATCGACAAGGCCCGGCAGGCGGGCATGCTGGTCATCGCGCTGGACACCCCGACCGACCCGGCGACCGCGGTCGACGCGACCTTCGCGACGGACAACTACCAGGCGGGCAAGCTGATCGGCCAGTGGGCCAAGGCGAAGTTCGACGCCGAGGGCAAGCAGGCCAGGATCGCGCTGCTCGACCTCAACCCGAACCAGATCTCCGTCGACGTGCAGCGCGACCAGGGCTTCCTGGAGGGCTTCGGGGTCGACGTGGCGGACAAGGCGAAGATCGGCGACGAGACCGACCCGCGCATCGTCGGCCACGACGTGACCGACGGCGCCGAGGAGGGCGGCCGGACCGCGATGGAGAACCTCCTGCAGAAGGACCCGTCGATCAACCTGGTCTACACGATCAACGAACCGGCCGCCGCGGGCGCGTACCAGGCGCTCAAGGCCGCGGGCCGGGAGAAGGACGTGACGATCGTGTCCGTCGACGGCGGCTGCCCGGGCGTGCAGAACGTCGAGCAGGGCGTCATCGGCGCGACCTCGATGCAGTTCCCGCTGAAGATGGCCGCCAGCGGCGTGGAGAGCGTCGCGAAGTTCGCCGCGGACGGCGGCAAGCCCACCGCGACCGCGGGCAAGGACTTCGTCGACACCGGCGTCGAGCTGATCACCGACCAGCCGCAGCCCGGCGTCGAGGCGCGGGACTCCGCCTGGGGCAAGCAGAACTGCTGGGGCTGAGCCCTTCACGAGAGGAGGACGAGCGATGCGCACCCAGGCAGCGGTCACGGCGGAGCCGGACCCCGTGCTCGACGACGACCCACCGCGCTCCCCGTGGCGCGCCTGCAAACCCTGCTGCACGCCCACCCGACGCTGGGGCCGCTGGCCGTGCTCGTGCTGGCCGTCGCCCTGTTCAGCGTGCTGAACCCGCGGTTCCTGGCCCCGGCGAACCTGTCGCTGGTGCTGGCGCAGGTCACCGTCATCGCGATCCTGGCGCTGGGCCAGACGCTGGTGATCCTGACCGCGGGGATCGACCTGTCGGTCGGCGCGGTCGCGGTGTTCTCGTCGATCGTCATGGCCGACCTGGCGACCGCCGTCGGGCTGCCCGGCCCGGCGGCGCTGCTGGTCGGGTTCGCGCTCGGCACCGGCATGGGCTTCGCCAACGGCCTGCTGGTGACGCTGCTGAAGCTGCCCCCGTTCATCGTCACCCTGGGCACGCTGAGCATCTTCTTCGCGCTCAACTCGGTCGTCTCCGGCGGCGCGACGGTCCGCGGCGCGGACATGCCGTCGATCATGACGTGGACGGGCAGCACGGTGTCGGTCGGCGGGTTCGGGCTCACCCTGGGCTCGGCGATCATGCTGGTGCTGTTCGCCTGCCTGGCCTACGCGCTGCGCTCCACCGCGTGGGGCAAGCACGTGTACGCCACCGGCGACGACCGCGAGGCGGCCCGCCTGGCGGGCATCCGCACCGACCGCGTCCTGCTGTCGGTGTACGCGATCGCGGGCGCGCTGTACGCCATCGGCGCGTGGGTGCTGATCGGGCGGCTCGCGTCGGCCAGCCCGAACGTCGGCGTCGAGTACAACCTGGACTCCATCACCGCGGTCGTGCTCGGCGGCACCAGCCTGTTCGGCGGGCGCGGCGGCGTCGCCGGGACGCTCGTCGGCACGCTGATCGTCGGGGTGTTCCGCAACGGCCTGCAGCTCGCGGGCGTGCAGGTGGTGTGGCAGGGCTTCGCCATCGGCCTGCTCGTGCTCGCCGCGGTCGCCATCGACCAGTGGATCAGGAAGGTGCGGGCATGACCGAGCGGCAACCGGTGCTGCGGGCGACCGGCCTGGTGAAGCGGTACGGCCGGGTCACCGCGCTGGCGGGCAGCGACCTGGAGCTGTACCCCGGCGAGGTGCTGGCGGTGATCGGCGACAACGGCGCGGGCAAGTCCAGCCTGATCAAGGCCCTGTCCGGCGCCCTGGTCCCCGACGCGGGCGAGATCCACCTCGACGGGCGGCGCGTCCACTTCACCAGCCCGATGGACGCGCGCGCGGCGGGCATCGAGACCGTGTACCAGAACCTCGCCGTCGCGCCGGGCCTCGACATCGCCGAGAACCTGTTCCTCGGCCGCGAGCTGCGCAAACCCGGCGTCCTGGGCTCGGTGTTCCGCATGCTCGACACCAAGCGCATGCGCGCGGAGGCCCGGTCGCACATGGTGGAGCTGGGCATCGCGACGCTGCAGGACATCGGCCAGGCCGTGGAGAGCCTGTCCGGCGGCCAACGCCAGGGCGTCGCGGTGGCGCGCTCGGCCGCGTTCGGCAGCAAGGTCGTGATCCTGGACGAGCCCACCGCCGCCCTCGGCGTCCGCGAGGGCAACCGCGTCCTCCAACTCATCCGCGACGTCCGCGACCGGGGCGTCCCGATCATCCTGATCAGCCACAACATGCCCCACGTGTACGAGGTGGCCGACCGCATCCACGTCCAACGCCTCGGCCGCCGGGCGGCGGTGATCACCCCGCGGACGCACACCATGTCCGACGCGGTGGCGATCATGACCGGCGCGGCCTAGTCCGCGACCACCTTGGCGGCCAAGCGGGGCGCGAGCCGGTGCAGTCCGATGAGGACCTTCGCCTTCCCGACCCGCACGGTGTCCCGGCGGGAGCGCAGAGCGCGCAGGACGGCCCGGGCGGCGGCGTCCGGGGAGATCTTCCCGGCGCCGCGGCCCGCGGTCATGGCGGTGTCGACGAGCGGGAGCATGACGTCGACGACGCGGACCGGGGTCTGGTAGCGCAGCGAGGTGCTGAACGCGATCAGGCCCGCCTTGGCGGCGCAGTAGACCGGGGCGGAGCGCTTGGGCACCGGGCCGAGCGCGCTCGTGATGGTGACGATGACGGGGTTGCGGGTGGTCGCGAGGACCGGGAGCAGCCGGGCGGTCAGGCGCATCGGGGCGGCGAGGTCGATGGCGAGTTCCCGGTGGACGTCGGCGACCAGGGCGTCCGGGTCGGCGGTCGTCCAGTCGCGGTCGAGTTGGACGGCGGCGTTGTGGACCAGGAGGTCCAGGCCGGGTGGGGCGGCGGCGGCGAGGCGGTCGACGTCGGCGGGGTCGGCCAGGTCGGCGGGGAGGGCGCGCAGGCCCTCCCGCTCCGCGGCGGCGAGGCGGTCCGGGTCGCGCCCGCAGACGGTGACGGGGCGGTCGGCGGCGAGCAGGCGGGCCAGGGCGAGGCCGACGCCCGCGGTGCCGCCGGTGATCAGGGCGGTCATCCGGCCACCATCCGGTGACCGTCCTCGATGGACAGGATGACGTCCTCGACCCGGAAGTAGGGCTCGGCGAACAGCGGCGAGTCGCGCAGGGCCTCCACCAGCCGGTAGTAGGCGGCGAGGTCGTCGGTCGCGAACACCGCGACATCGCTGCACCGCGCGGAGAACGCCTCGGCGTCGTAGAAGCGGACCTCGACGGCGGCGTCGGTCGGCAGCTTCCCGGCGATCTCGTCCCGCGTCGAGCGGGGCAGCGCGAGCCAGGCGGGCAGGGCGGTGAGCAGCATGAACGCGGTGTACCCCACCTTTGTTGAAGCATCCGTTACACTCATGTCGCCGAGGTTAGGTGTAACAAGTGCTTCAGTCAAGGAGGTCTGCCGTGGCCCGCCCACCCGACACCGCCAAACGCGCCGAACTGGTCGCCGCGGCGCTGGACGACCTCGCCACCCACGGCCTGGCCGAGTTCACCCTGCGCGGCCTGGCCACCCGCCTCGGCACGAGCGCCCGCATGCTCGTCCACTACTTCGGCGGCCGCGACGCCCTCCTCGAGGCCGTCTTCGCCGAACACCGCCGCCGCACCACGGCCCTGATCACCACCGCCTCCGACGCGGGCCGCGCCGCCTGGGCCGCCATGACCGACGACGCCCAACGCGGCCACTTCGTCGTCATGTTCCACCTCCTCGCCGCCTCCCTGACCGACCCCACCGACTCCCCCGTCGCCCAAGCCGCGATCGTGGCGTGGGTCGACCAGGTCACCGACCTCCTCCAGGCGCGGGGGTGGATCGGGCGCGGGCGCGCACCGACGCGACGGTCCTGGCGTCCGGCCTCAAGGGCATCCTGCTGGACCGCCTCATCACCGCCGACCACGCCCGCTGCGACGCCGCCGCCGCCAGGCTGCTCCAGCTGTGCCTGGGGTGAGGGCTACTCGCCCTGCCGCCGCACCATCTCGGTGATCCAGGTGGGCGCGTACGGGGAGGTGCAGTTCGGCGGGGTCGGGTAGTCCTTGAGGACTCCCAGGCGCTCGCCGATGGCGAGGGCTCGGGGGCGGTGGTCGGGGTGGTCGATGCCGATCTGGGCGAGGCAGTGGTTCATCGCCCACTGGAGGCGGTCGGGGGCGTCCTTCATCTCCGCTTCGATGGTGTCGAGCAGGGACGACAGGTCCAGGCCGTGGGGGTCTTGGCGACGCGGTCGGTGGTCAGGGCCCAGCCCGCGCTGGCGACGACCGGGTCCGGGTCCTCGAGCCACGAGACGCGGAGGTCCTCGCGGTTGGAGTTCTTCTTGACGACGTAGTTGACCAGCCAGTCGTGGACCTTCGGGGTGCGGGACTGGCGGAGCATCGCGTCGAGGTCGTCCCGGGTGAAGGACTTGGGGCGGCAGATGAGGAGGGACAGGAGGCGGGCGGCCGTATCGCCGGTGTCCCACAGCTCGCGGGCCAGGTCCGGTTGCGTCTTGAGCCGCTTGGCGAGCTCGCGGAGCCGCGTGAGGTTGACGCCGTGGTCGTCGCCGTGGCGTTCGTTGACCTCGCGGGCGCGGGGGTCGTCGAGGGCGGCCAGCTCGGACAGCACGGCGGGGAGCGTCACGGGGGCCTCCTGTCTACTGTGGAGCAGTTTAGTGCTCCTGCCAGGCGCGCTCCCAGTGACGGGTCAGGGCGGGGTAGACGATGAGGTAGCGGAACGGCGCGATGGCGGCCATGTAGAGGCGGCCGAAGAGGCCGTTGGGCTTGACCAGGACGGTCATGCGCAGCTCGTACTCGCCGTCGGGGCGGTCCTGCCAGGCCAGGTGCATGACCGTGTGGACGGTCTTGTTCGCCAGCTCCCGGGCGGCCTCGGTCGGGAGTTCGTACACCGCCTTCAGCGGCATGGTCTCGCTGTCCGGACCGCGGGCGCGGCGCGAAGGTCGTCCGGGAGGCGGTCGCGGAGGGACTCGACGCGGGCCCCGACCCCGGCCGACGGGCGGTCCCACCCGAGGGCGGCGCCCAGCTTCCAGCGCAGCGCGAACAGGCCGCGGGTCAGGGCGGAGCGCGGGGCCATCCCGCCCGCGCGCATGGCGGCGAGCATCGCCGGGAAGTCGTCGGGGCCCGCGCCGGGCGTGCGGAAGGACCAGGCGTCCTCCACCTCGAAGTCCTCGGTGATCTCGTGGATGCGCCACGGGCGCTCGGTGTACGCGGATTTCGCCAGTCGGGTCATGCGGACAACCTCCTATGTTAGCCAACACAGGAAGTGTTGCACAGCCAGTGGCGAGCTGGCCGGCCAAAGCTAGACTTTGTGACCGTGACGACTCCACGGGCGACGCGGCGGGCGGAAACGACGCAGGAGAGCCGAAGGCTGCTGATCACCGCGGCGGCGGAGCTGTTCGCCGAGCGGGGCTACCGGTCGACGACGTTCGAGGACATCGCCGCGCGGTCCGGGGTGAGCCGGGGGTCGATCCCGTGGCACTTCGGGAACAAGGAGGGCCTGCTCGCGGCGGTCGTCGAGCAGGTCGTCGCGGACCTGCGGACCGGCGCGGACGCCCCGGCGTCGGTCGACGAGGCGCTGCGCGGGCTGGTCGCGTTCACGCGCAGCCCGTCGACGGGGCTGTTCATCACGTTGATCGCCGAAGCCCTCGAACCGGGCTCGGCGCTGCACAAGTGGTACGCGGACATGCACGCCGCCCTGCGGGACCGGGTGCGGTCGTGGGTGGAGCGGGTGGGGCTGCCCGACGGCGTCGGCGCGGAGGAGTTGAGCACCGTGCTGCTGGGCGCGGTCATGGGCGTCCACCAGCAGTGGCGCGTCGCGCCCGACGCCGTCGACCTCGAGCGCGCCTACGCCGCGCTCGGCGCGCTGCTGCGCGCGGTGGGGATCTGACTCAGCGGCGCAGGGCGTCGCGGATCAGGTCGCGGGCGCGGTCGAACAGGGCCATCGGCGGGCCGAGGACGAAGTTCGCGGCGGGCGACTCGACACCCGGGTGCGGGCGCGTGGGGGCGATCGCTTCGCGGCGCGGACCGCGCCCGCGAGGGCGAGCAGCCGGTCCTGGTCGTAGTGGGCGCGCAGGCGCGGGAACTCCTCGCGCTCCTCGTGCGCGGCGTGGCTCAGGGTGTCGTCGCGGAGCTGGGCCAGCAGGGTGTCGAAGCCCTCGGCGTCGGGGCCGATCTTGTCCATGGAGACCAGCAGCTCCTTGGCGCGGCGCTCCTCGGCGACCCGCGCGTCCACGACGGCGTCGCCGCCCTCGCCCTCCCGGGCCGCGGGGTGCACGACCTGCTCCTCGGCGGTCTCGTGCACCGCGAGCAGCCGGACGAGGCGGTGGTACGCGTCGGTGCGCGCGGCGCCCTTCGCGGCGGCGACCTCGTCGAACAGCTCGCGGATCTCCCGGTGCTGGCGGACCAGCAGCTCGATCACGTCTTCTCGTCCCGTCATGCCCGGGGAGTACCCGCCCGCGGCGCGCGGAACCGCGGGCGGGACCGTGATCAGGACCGCATGAGCTGCTCGGCGAGCTCCTTCTTGGTCATGCCGGACGCGCCGGTCAGCCCGGCGTTGCGGGCCTGGGTGCGCAGTTCGGCGGCGCTGGCCTGGCCCGGGCGGTCGCCCAGGTGGTCGGCGCGGCTGGTGGCGAACGCGCGGCCGAGTTCGGCGCGGCGGTCCTCGTCGAGCTGCTCGCGCATCCGCGGCAGCACGGTCGTTTCCTCCTCCTCGACGTGGTGGGTCACCGCTTCCTCCAGCTCGGTGAGCACCTCGTCGAACTCCGGCGTCTCCGGGTCGGTGCCGACCAGCTTCGCCAGGAGCTGCTCGGCCTGGGCGTGCTCGCGCTGGCTGTGCTCGACCTCCTCGGTCTCGCCCGCCTCCGCCTTGGCGACCGGGTACACCTCGGCCTCCTCGGCGCGGCTGTGGGCGGTCAGCAGCGCGGACAGCACCGGGACGAGCAGCGGTCGTTTCTCCGGGCTCTGCTTCAGCTCGGCGAACAACCGCTCGACCTCGCGGTGGTCCTGCATGATCAGGTCGACGACATCGGCTCCCACTGCTGCACCCTCCTCGTGCTCGGGTTCGCGAAGTGAGGGCGATGTACCCGCGTGCGGGCCGTTCCACGCATCGTTCACCGGGTCGAGCAGACGGCGGCGACGCGGTCGCGGAGCCAGCGGTGCGCGGGGTCGGCGTCGAGGCGCGCGTGCCAGGACAGCGACACCGCCACCTCGGGCGCGCGGAACGGCAGGGCGAACGCGCGCATCCCGTGGCGCAGGCCCTCGGTGTGCCGCTCGGGCACGGTCGCGACGAGGTCGGCCGCCCGGGCGAGCGCGAGCGCCGCGCCGAACCCGTCGACCACGGCCACGACGTCGCGGGTCGCGGGGGCCATCGCCTCGTCGACCAGGCCCTCGGCGCGGCCGCGCCGGGAGACGTGCACGTGCCGCGCGCCGGCGTACCGGGCGGCGGTGACCTCCCCGGTGGCGAGCGGGTGCTCGGGGCGCACCACGCCGACGAACCGGTCGGTGAACAGGGGCGCGCTCACGATGTCGGGCGGCGGGTCGTCGAGGACGCCGGTCTCCAGGTCGACGCCGCCGTCGCGCAGCGCGGAGTCCTTGCCCGCCTTCCGCAGGAACCACAGCCGCACGCCCGGCGCCTCCGCGCCGACCACCGCCACCAGCTCCGGCCCGAACCGCTCGACGAACCCGTCCCCGGTGCGCAGCGTGAAGGTCCGCTCGAGCGTCGCGAGGTCCGGCGGCCGGGCGGGCCGCAGCACCTCCTGCGCCTCGTGGACCAGGCCGCGGACGCGGTCGCGCAGCTCCAGCGCGCGGGGCGTGGGCACGAGGCCGCGGCCGGACCGGACCAGCAGCGGGTCGCCGGTGGCGCGCCGCAGCCGGGCGAGCGCGCGGCTCATCGCCGAGGGGCTCAGCGCCAGCCGCCGCCCGGCCCGCGTCACGCTGCCCTCGTCGAGCAGCACGTCGAGGGTGATGAGCAGGTTCAGGTCCACCCGCGAACCCTAGCGCCCGGTGCACAAGTGGGTTGCGATCTTTGCGTCTTCCGCCAGGTCTCGGGTCGACTTACGGTCGGCGCGTGAGACCGAACCCCGCGCTGATCGCGCTGTCGCTGACCATGCTGGTGCCGTCGCTGAGCATCAGCGTCGCCACCGTGGGCCTGCCGTCGATCGCCGACGAGTTGGAGGTGGGCGTCGCCGCGGTCCAGTGGGTCGTGATCGCCTACCTGCTGGCCACCACGACCCTGATCGTGGGGGCGGGCAGGCTCGGTGACCTGTTCGGCCGCCGCAGGGTCCTGCGCGGGGGCATCGCGGTGTTCACCGCCGCGACGCTGCTGTGCGGGCTGGCCCCGGACCTGCCCCTGCTCATCGCCGCCCGCGCGCTCGCGGGCGTCGGCGCGGCGGCGATGATGGCGCTGACCATCGCGTTCGTCGGCGACGCCGTTCCGCGGGACCGCACCGGGCGCGCCATGGGCCTGCTGGGCACGATGTCGGCGATCGGCACCGCGCTCGGTCCCGCGATCGGCGGGGCGCTGCTCGAGGTTTCGGGGTGGCGAGCGCTGTTCCTCGCTGTCGTGCCGTTGGCCGTGGCCGCGGGCGCCCTGTCCAGGGTGCTCCCCGAGCCGGCAGCCGGGCGCCGCGCAGCGCCGCGCGGGCTGTCGACGCCGCGCACCCCGGCCTGGTGGCGAACGCGGTGGTGTCCGCGGTCGTGATGACCACGCTGGTGGTCGGGCCGTTCCACCTCGGAGCGCTCGGCCTCGCCCCGGGCCTGGTCGGGCTGGTGATGTCGGTCGGGCCGGTGGTGTCCGCGCTGACCGGTGTCCCGGCGGGGCGCGCCACGGACCGGCACGGCGCACGGGGCGTGGCGCTGGTCGGGCTGGCGGGGGTCGTCGCCGGGACGGCCCTGCTGGCGGTGGCCCCGACGTCCGTCGTCGGGTACGCCGTCCCGCTGGCCGTCGTCACGGCGTCGTACGCGCTGTTCCAGGCCGCCAACAACACCGCGGTGATGGCGGACGTCCCGCGGACCGCCGCGGGGCGGTCTCGGGCGTGCTCACCCTGTCCCGCAACCTGGGCCTGATGACGGGCGCCTTGGCCATGGGCGCCGCCTTCGCCGCGCTCGCGGGCCCGTCCCCGACCCCCGCCGACATCACCGGCGCGACCCGGTGGACCTTCGCGCTCGCGTCGGCGGTCGTGGCCCTCGCCCTCGCGGCGCGGGTCGGGGCTTCGGCGGTGCGCGGGGCCGAGCGGCCCGTGATCTGAGGTCGGCGGGGCGCTGGCTTACTATCGCCCAGGCCCTTAGCTACCAGGAGACACGGTGACTGAAAGCGTTCCGCCGCCGCTCGTCGACGTTCGCGTCGAGGAGGACGGGCAGTGCACCGTGGTGACGGTGGTCGGGGAGGTGGACGCCTCCAGCGTGGAGGCGGTGACGCCCGCGTTGGCGGCGGCCGTCGACGCGCGGCCGGGCGGGGTGGTGGTGGACCTCGCCGGGGTGCGGTTCTTCGGGTCGGCCGGGTTGAGCGCGCTGCTGGCGGTGCACGACCACGCGTTGCTCAGCGGGGTTCCGTTGGTGCTGGTGTGCAGCGCGGTCGTGGCGCGGGTGCTGGACGTGACCGAGACGCGCGGGTTCATCGCGGAGCGGGACGACGTGGCGTCCGCGCGGAAGTCGGTGGGGTGCTGAGTCAGCCCAGGGCGGTGCGGGCGGCGGCGACGTCGTCGTGGAAGGGCAGGCCGACGAGGGCGGCGGCGCGGCGCAGCGGGCTGCGCGGGGTGAGGACGACCGCGAGCGGGTGGCGCACCAGCAGGTCGTCCAGGGCGGCGAAGCCCGCGCTGTCCAGGTAGCGCACGCCGCTGAGGTCGATCACCGTGCCGCGGGTGCCGACGACGCCGTCGACGTCGCGGGCGAAGTCGACCGCGTTGCTCGCGTCGACCTCGCCGGTGACGGTGATGACCGCGGACTCGGACGCGAGGGTGAAAGCGGCGGGGATCATCGGCGGGTCCGGTCCAGTCGCAGGGTGACGTGCGTGCCGCGGGTCGTCCGCTCGGTCTCCACGCCGTCGCAGAGGCCGTTGATCAGGGTGAGGCCCCTGCCGCGCTTGTTGCGCCGGTGGCTGGCCGACGAGTCCGCGGTCCACCGGCCCGAGTCGCTGATCGTGACGCTGATGGCGCGCTCCCCGCGAACGCCTCGACGGTCACCGTCTTCGCCGGGTCGGAGCCGCTGCCGTGCTCGACGGCGTTGCTCAGCGCCTCCCCGCACGCGATCTCGACGTCGAGCGACCGGGCCTCGTCGACGCCGACCCCGACGAGCCAGGTGCGCAGGCGGTGCCGGAGGTCGGGGAGGCGGTCGGCGGCGGCGGGGATCGCGTCGATGAAGCTCGCCGAGCCCGTGCCCGCCGGGCGCAGGGCGAGCACGACGACGTCGTCGTCGTAGCCGCCGGGCGGGGCCAGGCGGGCCAGCAGGGTGGAGCACACGGCGTGCGCGGGCAGGGGGCGCACTCCGCGGCGACGTCGGCGAGGCGGGCGAAGCCGACGTCGAGGGACTCGCCGGGCCGCTCGATGAGCCCGTCGGTGTAGAGGACCACGAGCGAGTCGGGCGGCAGCGCGACGTGGCCCGCCGGGCTCGACGCGGTGAACGACCGCGCCGCGAGGGCTGGCGCCTGCCGCGCTCGAGGAACTGCGCGCCGTCCGGGGTGACCAGGAGCGGGTACGGGTGCCCGGCGCACGCGTACCGCAGCGTGCGGGTGTCGCTGTCCACGGCCGCGTAGGCGACGGTCGCGCAGCCCGCGCCGGGCACGGACGCGGCGTAGCGGTCGGCGAAGCGGACGACCGCGGCCGGGTCGTCGGTGGTGAGCGCGGCGGCGGTGACGGCGCTGCGGAGCTTGCTCATCACGGTCGCCGCGGGCAGGCCGTGCCCGACGACGTCGCCGACCGAGATGCCGACCCTGGCGGGGTCGTCGAGCGGCGCGACCAGGTACCAGTCCCCGCCGACCCGCATCGCCTCGCCCGCCGACTGGTAGACCGCCGACACGACCGCGGCGCGGGACCGGCGGTCGAGGTCGAGGAGCTGCTCCTGGAAGTCGGTGGCGATGCGGTGCTCGTGCTGGGCGACGAGGACGCGGGCCACCGCGGAGCCGACGGCGGTGGCGGTGCGCTGGAGGTGGGCGCGCTCGCCCACCGCGAACGCGCGCGGCTCCCGCCACAGCAGGGAGAGCCCGGCGACGACGGCGCCCCCGATGTCGCGCAGCGGGTACACGGCGGCGGCGCCGACGCTGCCCGCCGAGTCGGCGACCACCTGCCGGTACCGCTCGCCGAGGTCGCCGGCGTCCGGGATGGTCATCGGCCTGCCGGTGCGGATCACGTCGCACATCGGCACGGGCGCGTCGTGGGCGATGAGGTGGTACCGGTCGCGCAGCTCGCGGGGACCGCGCCCGCGTAAGTCATCCGGACCTGGCCGCGGTCCGGTTCGAGGACGCCGATCGCCGCGGCGGTGGCCCGCCCGCAGACCTCCGGGGCGGCCAGCAGGGCGGCCAGGACCGCGGCGGGCGTGCGGGCCTCGGCCAGCGCCGTGTCGAACTCGGCGAGGGCGGCGAGCCTGCGGCCCCGCTCCTCGTGCCTGGCCCGGTCCCGGGACGCGGCGATGAGCCGCGCGGCGACGCGGTTGACGAGGTCCTGCGAGGAGAACGGCTTCGGGAGGTAGTCGTCGGCGCCGCTGGCGAGGCCGTCGCCCGCGGACTCGACGCCCGCGCGGGCGGAGAGCATCAGCAGCGGGGTGGCGGCCAGCTCCGGGTCGGCGCGGACCGCGGCGGCGAAGCCGAAGCCGTCCAGGCCGGGCATCATCACGTCGGTGACCACCAGGTCGGGCTTCTCGGCGCGGGCGGTCGCCAGCGCCTCCTCGCCGTCGGAGGCCACGAGCGTGTCCCAGTGCGCGGAGAGGATGCGCTGGAGGTGGCGGCGCATGTCGGCGTTGTCGTCGACGATGAGCACAAGCGCGCGGCCCGTGGCCTCTTCGGGCACGTCGTCACCGACCCACTGCGCGGCCTCGGCCACGAACGCGCCGCCGGTCAGGTCGACCGCGGGGCCGCGGCGGTCCCCTTGGTGGCGGGCAGCCGGACGGTGACCACCGTGCCGACGTCGACCTCGCTGGCGACGCCGATCGCGCCGCCGTGCAGCTCGACCAGGCTGCGCACCAGCGACAGGCCGATCCCGGTGCCCTCGACGCTGCGGCCGCGGGTGTTGTCGGCGCGGTAGAACCGCTCGAACAGCCTGCCCACGTCCTTGGCCGCGATGCCGATGCCGGTGTCGGCGACGCGCACCGAGACCCAGCCGTCCTCCGCGCCCGCGACCTCGACCCGGATGGACCCGGTGACGGTGTACTTGACGGCGTTGGAGAGCAGGTTCAGCACGACCGTCTCCCACATCGCGACGTCGACCTCGGCGGCGACCGGGGCGCAGTCGACGACCAGCTCGATGCCCGCCCGCGCGCACAGCTCGGCGAACGACGACGCGATCTGCTCGGTGAGCGCGCCGAGGTCGACCGGGGTCGGCTCCGGCCTGGCCTGGCCCGACTCGACGCGGGAGAACGCCAGCAGCGAGTCGACCAGGCGCAGCAGCCGCTGGGCGTTGCGGTACGCCGACTCCAGCCGCTCGACCTGCTCCGGCTGGCCCTCGGCAGCGGCGATGGCGTCCTCGACTGGCCCGAGCACGAGGGTCAGCGGGGTGCGGAACTCGTGGCTGACGTTGGTGAGGAACGCGGTCTTGGCGCGGTCCAGCTCGGCGAGGGCGTCGGCGCGCTGCCGCTCGCGCTCGTAGGAGCCGGTCGCGGCCAGGGCCGCGGACACCTGGTTGGCGAGCAGCCCGCAGAAGCCGCGGTACTGCTCGTCGAGCGGCTGGCGCGGGTTGAGCCCGAGGACCAGCGACCCGGCCTCGCCGATGGGCAGGGCGAGCGCCTGCTCGGGCCAGCTGTCGGCGGTCGGGTGGACGGGCGCGGCGATCAGCCCGGTGCCCAGGTCGGCGCCCCGCTCGGGCAGCAGGCCCGCCGCGCCGGGCGTGCACCCGCGCAGGGCGCCGTCGACGTAGACCGCGGCGAACGGCAGGTCGGTGGGCTGGCTCGCGCACACCCGGACCGTCCTGGCGACGACGTCCTCGACGGTGCGCGCCTCCATCAGCTCGCCCGCGGCGGTGGTGAGGACGTTGAGCCGCCGCGCGCCGAGGACGCGCGCGGTGGTCTCGTTGACCGCGCAGGAGATGCCGCCGACCCGCCCGGACGCGGTGATGATGGGGCCGTAGCTGAAGGTGAAGTACCGCTCCCGGGGCGTCCGCCCTCGGTGATCGGGAGGAACAGGTCGTCGGACCAGGTGGCCTCACCGGTGGCGATGACGCCGCCGAGCATCGGGCCGATGGAGTCCCAGATGTCCCACCACACCTCCTTGCCCGGCGCGCCCAGGGCAGCGGGGTGCTTCTCCCCCAGCATCGGCACGTACCCGTCGTTGTAGACGAGGTAGAGCTCCTCCGGGTCCAGCCACAGCACGGTCGGGAAGCGCGACGTCAGGGCGACCGCGGCGACCGCGCGGTACTCCGGGGGCCAGCCGTCGAGGGGTCCCAGCGGGTGCGCGGCCCAGTCGTAGGCGGCGAAGCGCCTGCCCATCTCCCCGCCGAGCGCGATCGCCGCGGCGAGGTCGACGGGCACACGACCGGTTCCGTCCCGCACGGCGCGCCTCCTCTGCTCCGGGCAGCTCATCCTCCCCCACCCGGGCGCGCCGCACCGGACGAGGTCAGCGCGGCTCCACCTCCAGCCGGATCAGCTCGAGCGCCCGCTCGGCGGCCTTGACCGCGTCGCCCGGGGTGTCGGCCAGGGTCATCACCGACCCAGCGCGGTCCCACGAGCTGCGCATCTCCCGGACCGTGCCGCCCACCTCGTAGGACGCGGACACGCGGACCACGCCCGGGACCTCGGCGGCCTCGTCGACGCCGTCGAGGGCGGTGACGCGGCCCGGCGGGGCGGCGAAGAAGCGGACGGCGGCGGCCCGCTCGGCGCGGGCGGGCAGCGGCGGCGGCTCCTCGCCGCGCATCACCGCGTAGTAGTGCGCGGCGAGGGTGATCGGGTAGGCGCGCTCGATCAGCTCGGCGATGCCGTCGCCGGGGAACCGGCCCGCGCACTCGACCAGGTGGGGTTCGCCGTCGACGACGATCCACTCGCAGTGCACGACGCCGGAGCCGAAGCCGACCGCGGCGACGACGGCCTCGGTGCGGGCGCGCAGCCGGGCGGCCAGCTCGTCGGGGATCTCCGCGGGCACGGTGTGGCCCAGCTCGATCGGGCGCGCCCCGGGGAACAGGGCCTTCTCGGTGACGTTGGCGAACAGCGTGCGGCCCTCGCGGACGAGCAGTTCGACGCTGAACTCCGGGCCGCGCAGGTAGCCCTCGACCAGCATCCGCAGCGGGAACGCGCGGTCGGGGACCAGGAAGCCCTCGTCCTGCTGGACGCACTCGGCCCAGGCGTGGTCGACCTGGTCGCGGAAGTGCAGGACCTGGGTGCCCAGCGACGCCTGCCGGTTGGCGGGCTTGAGCACCACCGGGCCGGGGAACGCGTCCATGAACGCCCGGACCTCGTCGGGCGAGCCGACGTGCCGCCACGGCGGGTTGGCGATCCCGGCGGCGCGGGTGACCCTTCGCAGCTGCGCCTTGTCGCGCAGCACCTGTGCGGCGCCGTAGCCCGCGCCGGGCAGCCCGTAGCGCTCGGCGAGGCGGGCGGCGAACGGGGTGGCGTACTCCAGCAGCGGCACCACCATGGCCGGGTCGAGGTCCGGTGGGCGTTGTGGAACTCGTCGGCGGCGCCGGGCTCCTGGTACTCGACCGCCGCCAGCTCGCGCAGCATCGGCACGCCCGCCATCGCGGCGCCGATGTCGCGCTTGCGGATGACGTCCGGCTCGTCGACGAGGACCACCGAGCCGGGCGGGAAGTGGTCGAGCACGGGCAGGACGTTGACGTAGCCGACGATGATCAGCGGCCGCTCGGGCACGGTGGTCCTCCTGGGTCAGACGGCTTGGCCGGTGCGGAACACGCGGTCGGGGTCGTAGCGGCGCTTGACCTCGACCAGCCGGTCGTGGTTGGCGCCGTGGTAGGCCGAGCGCCAGTCGCGCAGGTCGGGGTCGGTGAAGTTGAGGTAGGAGGCGTCCTCGGCGTGCTCGCCCAGCTCCTCGTGCAGGGCGGCCAGCCAGTCCAGGTTGGCCCGCTCGACCTCCGGGTCGTCCTCTGTGGACCAGGACGCGTCCATGGACACCAGGAACAGCGTGTCCCGGTGCGCGAAGGCGGTGGCCTCGACCGGCACGCGGCTGATCGCGCCGCCCCAGGTGAACAGCGCGACGCCCGCGCCGTCCGGGTTGCCGCCGCCGGGCCACTTGTCCACAGCGGACACGACCGCCGACACCCCGGCCTCGCTGAGCGGCCGCTTGGCGCAGCGGGTGCGCACGGCGAAGCTGCCGCCCGAGGTCTCGTGGTGCAGGAAGTCCTTGGCCTCCCAGTACGTGCCGTCGGCGATGTCGACGCGGGTGGGCCGGGCCACCGCGAGCGCGGGAGCGAGCAGGTCGCGGACCTGGGCGGCGGGCCCGAGGTGCGTGCCGATGACGGACACGACGGGCTCCCGCCCCGGCGCGCGGCTCAGCCCGATGCGCGCGGCGAACTCGTCGGGGGCGTCGCGGGCGATCTCCTGCAGCGCCATGAGGACGTCGTGGGCGTGCGCGCGGTCCCAGAGGGCCAGGAAGGTCGCGGCGGGCCGGGTCGGCCGGGTCCGGAAGGTGAAGGACGTGTTGACGCCGAAGTTGCCCCCGCCGCCGCCCCGGCACGCCCAGAACAGGTCGGCCTCGGTGTCCTCGTCGCAGGTGACGGTGGTGCCGTCGGCGAGGACGACGTCGGTGCGCACCAGCGAGTCGCAGGTGAGGCCGAACGCGCGGGACACCGCGGCGACGCCGCCGCCGAGGGTGAGCCCGCCGACGCCGACGTCGTCGGAGTTGCCGAGCGGGACGGCGAGGTCGTGGGCGGCGAGCGCGGCGTAGAACGCGCGCATCCGCGTGCCGCCGCCGACCGTGACGAGCCCGGCCTCCCGGTCGACGTGGACCTCGTCGAGGGCGCGCAGGTCCAGGACGAGGCCGGGGGTGGTGGAGTAGCCCGCGTAGCTGTGGCCGCCGCCGCGGGCGGCGATCGGGACGCCGTTGTCGCGCGCCCAGGTGATGCCCGCGGCCACGTCCGCCGCGGTGGCCGCGGACAGGACCGCGGCGGGGCGCACGTCGGCGTACCGGGGGTTGAACGGCCTGCTGCCCCCGGTGAACCCGGGGTCGCCGGGCAGCAGCACCCGCCCGGCCACGAGGCCCTCGAGGCCGGTGGCGTCGGTCATCGCACTTCCTCCAAATAGGACACGCCGGACGCGGCGTGCTCGCCGAAGCGCTCCCACTCCTCGCGGAGCACGATGCGGCCGTCGGCGTCGCGGCGCGGGGTGTTGGTGGTGCGGCCGGAGATGACCTCGCCGCTGCCCAGCACCATCGTGTAGGCCAGGCGCAGGGTGCCGTCGGCGGCGCAGGTGCCGGTGACCGCGCCGCGGCGCACGCGCCCGCCGGTGAACTCGGCCCACACCAGGTCGCCGTCCTGGTGGTAGCGCGCCTCGGTGCCGTCGCCGCCACCCGCCGCGCGGAAGCGCAGCCCGTCGTAGTTGATCATTCGTCGGCGTCCAGGAGTCCGGCGGGCATCTGCAGGGTGGCGCCCGCGGCAGCGGGGTGGCCGGGTCGGCGTCGACCTCGACCAGCGCGGCGGCGGCGGTGAGCCGGTCGGCGCACGTGGCGGCGTCGTCCGCCTCGCACACGACGAGCGAGTGGCGCGCGATGTACCCGCCGGGCGGCAGGCGCAGCGTCGTGCCCGGCTCGGCCATCACCTCGGCGGTGACCAGGCCAGGGGACGCCGCGGGCAGGCGCACGTCCCGCACGACGCAGTCGGCGTCGGGGTAGCCGAAGCGGATGCCCGCGACGCCCGAGCGGGTCGGGGTGGTGTCCGGGCGGTGCCCGGTGGCGACGTCGACGAGGACCTCGCCGGTGTCGACGCCGGTGGCGAGCAGGCCGAGGTACGGGATGAGGTCCCCGCCGAGCCTGCCGTTGACCTCCACGATGACCGGGCCGCGCGCGGTGAGGCGCACCTCGGTGTGCGTGACGCCGTTCTCCACGCCCAACTCCCGGTGCGCGGCCGCGACGGTGCCGATGAGGGTCTCGTCGGCCAGCAGCGGGTCGGCCGCGTCGACGACGTGCCCGACCTCCTCGAAGTACGGGGCGTGCCCGGTCTGCTTGCGCGCCACGAACATCGGCAGGTACTCGCCCTTGTGGACGGCGCCGTCGACGCTGATCTCCGGCCCGTCGGCGTACCCCTCGACGATCGCGCCGCCGCGGTACGGCGCGTCCCCGATCATGCTCGCCTCGTCGGCGACCCGGTACGCCGCGCGCAGTTCGGCGGGGTCGAGCGCCAGCGCGACGCCCATGCTCGCGCCGAGCGCGCGCGGCTTGACCACGACGGGGTAGCCGATCCGCTCCGCCGCCGCCTCGGCCTCCGCCGAGGTCTTCACCATGGCGTACCCCGGCTGCGGCAGTCCGCGGCGGTCAGCAGTTCCCTGGTGAGCTTCTTGTCCCGGCAGCCGTGCACGCCGGGCACGCCCAGCCCGGGCAGCCCGAACTCGGCCGCCACCTCCGCCGACGGCATCACCAGCGGCTCGTCCCAGCAGACCAGCCCGGCCAGCGACCAGCGCCGCGCGGCGGCGCGGGCCTGGGCGCGCAGCACGTCGTGGTCGAACACGTTCGCCACGGTGATCTCGCTGAAGTACGGCTGCTGCCAGGTCGGCGCGATGTTGTTGACCAGCACCAGGTCCAGCCCGGCGGCGCGGGCCCGCCGCGCCACCGACCGCACCAGGTACTCGCGGTAGTACTTGAGCCCGCTGCCGATCACCAGCAGCGCCGGATTGCTCACGGTCCTTCCCCTCCTGATCGCGCGCTCACGCGGGTACCGCGGCGAGCGCGTCGGCGATGTGGTCGGCGACCAGCGGCGCGGTGCGGAACCCATCGCCGCCGCTGGCCGCCCTGGCCCACGCCGCCGGGCCGACCCGGGTCAGCGCCCCGGCCCCGGTCGCGGCGTCGACCGCGTAGTGGCAGGTCCGCGCGGCGACCACGCGGTAGCGGTCCGGGTCGGCGAGCGCCCCGGCGCGCAGGACCACGTCCGCCCAGTGGTCCGGGTCGTCGGGGTCGTCGAGCGACCCGACCGCGCGGCACGCGGCGGCCGTGCTGGTCTTCAGGTCGGTGCCCGCGCCCGGCGGGACGAGCCACGACCGGCCGTCCGGCCCGGCGCCGCCGACGCACGGCGCGGTCTCCCACCAGTCCGCCAGGTCCTCGGGCGGGCGCAGGTAGACGACGGTCTGCCGGTACAGCGTCGTGGGCACGTCGACCAGGGCGCGCGACCACGGCCCGGCGGCGACCAGCAGGACGTCGCCGCGCAGCCGCTCGCCGCGCGCGGTGGTCACCGCGGGCGCGGCGGTGTCGACGTCGACCACCGGCTGCCACGGGCGCAGCTCGACCAGCGGGTGGTGGGACAGCCACCGCACGGCGGCCCGCAGGACCCGCTCGGCCAGCAGCACGCCGCCGTCCGGCTCGAACAGCGCGACCCCGTGGTCGGGGAAGGCGACCGGCGCGAACGCGCCCGGCGCGGGCACGCTCAGCCCGACCCCGGCGTCCGCGGCGAGCGCGAGGGACCGGGCGACCGCGTCGGCGGGCACGGCCGTGACCACGCCCACCGGGCGGCGGAACCGCTCCCCCAGCTCGCCCTCCAGCACCGACCACCGCCGCCGCGCGGTCGCGGCGGCCGCGGTGGTCGCCGGGTCGTCGACGTGCAGCGCCCGCAGCGCGCGGTGCTGGTCGAACGACGTAGCCGCCGGGTTCGGCACCGGCCCGCGGTCGAGCACGACGACGCGGTGCCCGGCCGCGGCGCAGCGCACCGCGGTGAGCAGCCCGGTGACGCCCGCGCCGACGACCAGCACCCGCTGCGCGGCCATGTCAGGCCACCGCCACGGCCAGCCGCGGAGCACCCGGGCCTGGATCTCGGCGGGACCGCCGGTCGGCAGGCCCGGCTCGGCGCCCGCCCGCGCGGCCAGGTCGACCAGGATCGGCGCGGCGCAGCGCAGCAGCTCCTCCACCTGGTGGCAGAAGTCGCCCGCGTCGGCCACCGTCACGTGCCACTGGTCGAGCCGGGCGAGCTGCTCGGTGAGCACGCCCGCGGCCCGGTGCAGGCTGAACGCGGGCAGCTCGTAGCAGGCGGCGAACCGCTCGCGCATCCGGACCGCGGCCGAACGCGACGCCGCCGACACCGGCAGCGTGCCGCGGTCCGCCAGCGCCTCGACCTTGTCGGCGATCCGGTTCCACGGGTCGACCAGCCGCAGGCAGGTGACCTTGCGCAGGCCCTGCAGGCTGAAGTCGGTGCGCTGGTGCTCGGGGCTGGTCACCGCCAGGTGGAAGCGGATCAGGTCGCGCGGCACCTCGGCGGCCAGCTCGCGCCCCCACACCGCGTGCCCGCGGCTGGTGGAGAACTTCTCCGACTCCAGCTCGTAGAACTCGTTGGCGACGAACAGCTCCGGCAGCGCGTACCGGCCACCGTGTGCGAACAGCATCGCCACCATGGCCACCGCGAACGGGAAGGTGTTGTCGAACCCGAGGAACAGCACCGTCCGCCAGCCCGCGTCGGCCAGGAACGGTTCGTCCTCGCAGGACAGCACCGCGCCGCCGCCCTCGGCCGCGAGCGCCGCGGCGTGGACGCTCCAGGGCCCCGCCTCGACGTTCGGGCTGACGACCTGCCCGGGCACCTCCGGCCACGGCGCCGCGACGCCCCAGTCCGCGGGCAGCGTCATCGGGTAGTCCGGCAGCGGCCGCGCCATGATCTCCTCGATGGCCTGCGCCATGTGCGGGCGCAGCGCCGGGCGGACCCGGTCGAAGTAGGCGCGCAGCTCGTCGCGGTACTCCTCCAGCGGCAGCGCGAGGACCTCGGTCTCGCGCAGCTCCAGCGGCTCGGTCGGGCGCAGGGTGGACGACGGCGCGTGCAGGTCGGCCGGGGCGCACGGGTGCCCGCAGCTCTCGCAGACCCCCGCGCACCCGACGCACAGGCACACCGGGCAGCCGCCCTTCACGTGCCCGTCCACCAGGTACTCCCCGTGCTGGGCAGGTACGGGAACGCCATCCGCACCAGGCGCAGCTTGCCCGCGGTGTACAGCCGGTCCACGAAGTCCACGACGGCCCGGTTGTAGCGGTCGTCGCAGCGGGTGAACCCGTCGAAGCCGATCCCCAGCGCCCGCAGCGTGCCCTCGATCATCGCGATCGACTCGTCCGCGAGGTGCCGCGCCGACACCCCGGTGCGGCGCGCCGTGGTGACCACGTACGTCGGGCTGTCCTGCGCCCCGGTGCCGAACACGACCTCCCGGCCCGCCGCCCTGGCGTAGCGGGTGAACACGTCCGCGGCGAGGAACGGGCCCGCGATGTGGCCCAGGTGCAGGTCGCCGTTGGCGGTCGGCGCGGGCGAGAGGACCATCAGCTTCCCGCTCACCGGGCCGCCTCCAGGAACCGCTGCGCCATCGCGGCGTCCCACCAGATCCCGTAGTACTCGAAGTCGGCGTCGGAGTCGTTGACGACCCGGTGCACCGACCCCGGCCGCAGGCTCGCGATGTCGCCCGCGGCGAACTCCCGCTCGGCGCCGTCGACGACCAGCCGCGCGCGGCCCGCGAGCGCGATGAAGATCTCGTGCTCGTGGTGCTCGTGCGGGTCGGACGCCCCGCCGGGCCGCACCACGCACCAGGCGCCCTCGAACGGCGCGGTGAGCGCGTCCCACGGCAGCAGCCGCTCGCCCTCGATGCCGTACGCCGGGGCCAGGTTCCCCCGGTCCAGCCTGCGGATCTCCATCACCGGCCCCCGACGCCGACCGCGCGGCGCTCGAGCAGGTCGGACAGGATGTCCCGCGAGCGGTGCGCGAGGACGCTGATCAGCGAGTCCGAGATGCCGTGCGTGGCCTCGTTGACGCCCTGCAGGTACATCGCGCCGCGGGCGGACTCGCCGAGGTCGACCCGGTAGTTCCGGCTGACCGCCAGGTCCGGCAGGCCGATGCGGCCCGCGAGGTCGCGCACCATCCTGGGCATCCGCTGGTCGTAGCCGGTGCCGAGCAGGACGAGGTCGCAGCGCAGCGGCTCGACCGTCCCGGTGCGCCGGTCCCGCACGTCGAGCACGACCTCGTCGCCGTCCATGCGGGCGGCCGCGATCTCGGTCATGGAGCGCACGGTCGAGCGCTCCTCGCCCAGCATGCGCTGCTGGTAGAGCATCGAGTACAGCTCGTCGAGGAACGGCGGGGCCAGGCCCGCGTAGTTCGTCAGGCGGACCTCGTCGAGGATCCGCGCCCGCGTCTCGGGCGAGCTGTTGTAGAACTCGTCGACGAACGACGGGTAGAACAGCTCGTTGACGAACTTGCTCGTCTGGTAGTTCTGCAGCCCGATCGAGCGCAGCACCAGCGTCGGCTTGCTGCGCGGCAGGTCGTGGTGCACCGCCATGAACATCTCGGCCGCGCTCTGCGCCCCGCCCACGACGACGACCCGCAGGGGCTCGTCGGTGGCGACCTCGCCGATGCGCGTGCAGTACTGGGTGCTGTGGATGACCGCGTTCTTCGGCAGGTCCGCGAACACCGCGGGCACGTGCGGGTCGCGGCCGGTGCCGACGACCAGGTCGCGGCAGTGCACGACCTCACCGTTGCCGATGGACACCGTCCACCCGGCGAGCGCGCCGTCCTCGTCGCGCCTCGGGTCGATCCGCTCGACCCGCGCGCCGTAGCGGACGTCCACTTCGGACAGGGAGGTGGCGACCCACTGCATGTAGTCCGACAGCTCCCACCGGTACGGGTGGAAGGTGCCCAGGTTCACGAACTCGTCCAGCTTCCCGCGCTCGTGCAGGAAGCTCAGGAACGAGAACCGGCTGCGCGGGTTGCGCAGCGTCACCAGGTCCTTGAGGAACGAGACCTGGCTGCGGGCCCACGGCAGCAGCAGGTTCCGCTGCCACTTCGCGTCCGGGTACTGCTCCAGCACCAGCGTGCTCGACGCGAGCCCGGCCGCCCCCGACTCCTCGATGGCCACCGCCAGCGCCAGGTTCGCGGGCCCGGCGCCGATCGCGAGCACGTCCACTTGTTGCTCTGTCACGTCCACCCCGATCCGTCGTGTGCGACTGCCCGCCGGATCAGCGGTCCCGGCGCGCTCCCCACCATCGAACTGGCCGGTCCGGGTTGTCCGCGCCCCTTTTCGGCGCGCGGAATCAACGGGCGGTCAATTCCCGGGCGCCGAGGTCCGCGGCGCGCATGCGGCGCAAGGCGGGTGCTGCGTTCAGCGCAAAGCCCGCACCAGCGGGTCCAACTGGAACGCACCGGCCTCGTCTCCGTGGCGAATCAGGCCCGCGTCAGCCAGTTCCACTATGGACTCCTCCGCGACCCGGCCGCCGATCCCGCCGACCTGCCCGCACGCCCACGCCACCGGCCCCTGGCCGGGCAGCGCGGCGAGCCGGTCCAGCACGTCGCGGGCGTCCTGGCCCAGCCGCGCGCACGCCGAGCCGAGCGACTCCTGGACCGACAGGTCGCCCACGCGCAGCCAGTCGAGCGCGGCGCGCGGGTCGGCGAGCAGCGCGGCGATCGAGCGCAGCGGCACGTGCGGGCGTTCGACGAGCTTGCGCGCCAGGATGTCCAGGGCGAGCGGCAGATGCCCGCACAGCGCGGCGAGCCGTTCGCAGGCGCGGGGTTCGGCGACGGCCCGGTCCCCGGCGGCGGGTCGGATCATCGCGACGGCGTCCGACCGGGACAGCACGTCCAGCCGCACGCGCAGCACCCCGCGCAGCCCCGGCAGCGACGACCGGCTGACCACGATGGTCGTGCTGGTGCGGGTCTCGGCCAGCAGCGGGCGGACCTGCCGCTCGTCGCGGACGTTGTCCAGCAGCACCACGAGCCTGCGCTCGGCGAGCACCGACCGGTAGAGCCCGGCGCGCTGGTGCAGCGACTCGGGCAGGGACGCGGCGGGGACGCCCAGCGCCGCGAGGAAGTCGACGAGCAGCGCCTCCGCGCCCGCGGGCCCGGGGGCAGCGGGTCGAGGTCGGCGTAGAGCTGGCCGTCGACCGTGGTCGCGGCGAGGTCGTGGGCGTGGCGCAGCGCGAGTTCGCTCTTGCCGACCCCCACCGGCCCGGTGATCACCACCGGGGTGGAGCCCTGTCCGCTGAGCCCGGCCAACTCCTCGTCGCGCCCCACGAAGCCGCGGGGCCGCATCGGGAGTTGGGCGGGCCGGGGTAACGGCGGCCGGGGCACCGGCTCGGGTTGCTCGGCCGGGTGCGCGTCGGCGGCGATGAGCCACTTGCGCCGCCAGGTCTCCCGGTCGCCGCCGCACGCGGCGACGAACGCCAGCGCGACTTTCAGCGTCGGCAGGCGCCGCCCGCTCGCCGCGCTGGACAGCACCGACGACGAGTAGAGCGCCGTCCGCGCCATGTCGCGGTACGTCGGGTTGCCCGCCTGCGCCCGCAAGGCCCGCAGCTCGCTGGCGAACGCCGCGACGACCCCGCCCTCCGAGTCAACCGGCTTCTCCGGTCTGCCCATCCCCGATCCTCCCCTCGGACCCGCCGGGCGCTGGCCGCATCCCGGCGTACAGCAAGAGCGCCGAGACCGCGCACGCGGCCGCGCACAGCGGCCACACGGTGTCGCCCAGGGCGTCCCAGACCGCCACGCCGAACACCGGCCCGAGGGCGAGCCCGAGCCCGAACGCGGCCTGGTGCGCGCCGACGAAGCGGGACCGGGCCCCCGCCGGGTAGCCCGCCGGGTGCGCGAACATCGTCGGCCCGCTGATCATGATGCCCGCGACGAACACGACGGTGGTGGCGACGAGCAGCACGGCGCCGTCGGCCACCCAGTACCCGGCCACGCCGAGCCCCATGACCGCGGTGCCGGTGGCGGCGGCGACCGGCGGGCGCCAGCGCGAGACGTACGAGGTCACCTTCATCTCGCCGAGGATCAGCACGAGCGACGCGGTGGCGAGCACGACGCTGTAGAGCGTCGTCGAGTGGCCGTCCGCGGTCATCTTCAGCGGCAGCGCCACGGTGTACTGCACGTAGATGATCGCGCCGACGGTCGTGGCGACGAGGAAGAGCAGGAAGCGGCGGTCGCGGGCGAGGGCGGAGTAGGCCGATGGGCCGTCCGGGGTGGACTCGGCGCGCCCGTCCGCGCGCGCGTCGGGCAGCCGGAAGCGGGCGAGCACCGCGAACAGCAGCGCGGTCGCGGCGTCGAAGTAGAACAGCAGGTCCCAGTCGAGCAGGACCAGGCCAGCGGCCAGGAGCGGGCCAGCGGCGGCGCCCGCGTTCATCGCGGTGCGCATCATGGAGAACGCCATCACGCGCTGCTCGGCGGGCATGAGGTCGCTCAGCAGCACCGCGGCCGCGGGCCGGTACGCCTGGGTGGCGAGCCCGGCGACGACCATCGCCACCAGCAGCGCGGCGAACAGGCCGGGCGAGCTGAGCGACGGCGCGGTCGCCAGGACGGCGGCGGACACCGCCATCGCGCCCGCGATCGTCGCCCTGGGCCCGATCCGGTGGGTCAGCTCGCCGCCGAGGACCGTGCCGCACACCGCGCCCGCGCTGTACGCGGTCAGCACGGCACCCGCCTGGCCGAGGGAGAAACCGCGCGTGGCCAGGTAGAGCAGCATGAAGGTCTGCGCGAAAGCGCCGAGCTGGTTGACCAGCACGCCGCCCAGCAGCAGCCGGACGGGAGGGTGTGGCGCGCACGCCCGCCAGGACGCCCCCGGTCTTGATCGCGGTCACAGGTCCCATCCTCGGTCGGTGCGGTGCGGGCGCTGCCATTCCAGCGGAACCGGGCGTTGTCCGGCAGCGTTGATCGGACCAGCCGATCAACGCCGCCGGTGCGCCTAGCGCGGGAAGAGCCCGTTGACGCCGAAGTAGTCCAGCGACCCCGCCAGTTCGTCGTACGTGCCGCGCTCGACCAATTCCTCCGCCGCGCGGCGGGCCAGCGTGTAGGCCGCCTGGGCCATCCCGGTCCCGACGCTCACCCGCCGCACGCCCACCGACGCGAAGTCCGCGACCGTCGGCGCGCCGGGACCCGCCATCACGGCGACCGGGATCGGCGCCGCCTTCACCAGCGCGGCAACGGAATCCAGGTCGAGCAGGCCGGGGACGAACACGCAGTCCGCGCCCGCCTCGGCGTACGCGGTCGCCCGGTGCACGACCTCGTCGAACCGCCCGCTCTCCTCGCCGACGCCGAACAGGAAGACGTCGGTGCGCGCGTTGACCACGAAGTCCGCCAGCCCGGCCGCGTCCGCGCCGCGCGCGCCGCGCGGACGCGTTCTCCCTGCTCCGCCACGGTGAACAGCGGCTCGCCCGGCGCGACGGAGTCCTCGAGGTTGACCCCGACCGCGCCCGCGTCGACCACCGCCGCCACGGTCGCGGCGACGTCGCCGTACCCGCCCTCGACGTCCGCGGTGACCGGGAGCGCTACCGCGGCGCAGATCCGGCGCACCTGCGCCACCATCTCCTCGCGGGACAACGCCTGCCCGTCCTGCTTGCCCAGCGACCACGCCACGCCGCCGCTGGTCGTGCCGACGGCCCGCGCACCGCTCTGCCCGATGAGCGCGGCACTGCCCGCGTCCCACGCGTTGGGCAGCGCGAACGTGCCCGCGGCGTGCAAGTCCTTGAACGCGCGCGCTTTTGCTTTCTGACCGGGGTTCACCCGTAGCCCTCCCCTGTGCGGTCCAATACCAGCGGCACCGTAGCAATGACGGGGGCGGTTTCGGGGACCTTGATCGAATGTGCCGCAGGCGGTGATCACCCGCCGCAGGTCAGGGCTTCGCCCGTGTTCGGAGTTCGCCTACCGGCCACGAACGGGTCACGCCCGGGCGTCGGCACGGGGTGGGGCAGGGGTTTGCGGGCAGACCATTCCCCCACCGTCCACTTAGGTCTTGCGCTTGCGCGGCGCCGCCGACCGCGGCGGTCGCGCGCGCAGGTGGTCCCGGACCCTGGTCATGATGTCGGCGAGGCGCGGGAGGTCGTCCCCGGCCAACGGGTCGAACAACCCCGCCGGACGACGTCGACGTGCCCGGGCAGGACCCGGTCGAGGAGGGCGGCGCCCTCGTCGGTGAGGGTGACGAGGGTGGCGCGCTCGTCGTCGGAGCACCGGCCGCGGGTGACCAGGCCCGCCTTCTCCATCAGCCCGGCCTGGTAGGTGAGCCCGCTGCGGCTGTAGACGACGCCGTCGGCGAGGTCGGTCATGGTGAGGGTTCCGCCCGCCCTGGCGAGGCTCGCCAGGAGCTGGAACTGGACCGCGCTGATGCCGCCCGCGGCGCGGAGCTGCTGCTCGACCTGGTGCTGCAGCAGGCTCACGGCCTCCATGAGGGCGAAGTACGCCCCGAGCTGGTCGGGTTCGAGTCGGTCGGCCACCAGCCCACGGTACCGCTTCGAATTCTCAGCACTGTGCGCGTCATCACAGGTGCTTCGAATTCTAAGCAGGTGTACGGTCGGGGACATGCTTCGAGTTCGAAGCACACAGGGTTGGAGGAGATCATGAAGGCAGTGCGCTACCACTCCCACGGCGACAGCGACGTCCTCGCGGTCGAGGAGGTGCCGCGGCCGACCGCGGGTCCCGGCCAGGTCGTCCTGCGCGTCGCGGGGACGGCGTTCAACCTGCTCGACGTCGCCATCCGGGCGGGCATCCTCGGCGACGAGTTCGCGGTCGCGTTGCCGCACACGCCGAACAGCGACGTGTCCGGGGAGGTCGTCGAGGTGGGGCCCGGGGTGACCGGGTGGCAAGCGGGGGACGCGGTGGTGGCGTTCCTGCCCGCGACCGCGCCCGGCGCGGCGGCGGAGTACGTCGTCGCCCCGGCCGACGTGCTCGCCGCGGCGCCCCGGTCGATCGACCTGGTCGACGCGGCCGCGCTGCCCATCGCGGGGCTGACGGCGTGGCAGGCGCTGTTCGAGAACGCGGGTCTGGCGCGGGGGCAGAGCGTCCTGGTCAACGGCGGGGGCGGCGGGGTCGGCGGGTACGCGATCCAGCTCGCGGCGCGGGCGGGCGCCACGGTCACCGCGACCGCGAGCCCGCGCAGCGACGCCCGCGTCCGGGCGGCGGGGCGCACCGGGTCGTCGACTACACCACGACGCCGGTGCTGGAGGCCTTGGCCGGTGAGCGCTTCGACGTCGTCCTGCACCTGGTGCGGAACAGCCCCGAGGAGACGGCGGCGCTGGTCGGCCTGGTGGCCGACGGCGGCGTGTTCGCCAGCGCGACCACGCCCGGTCCCGACGACCCGCGGGTCCGCGTCGAGCGGGTCTTCGTCCGCAGCGACGCCGCGCAGCTCGCCCAGCTCGTGGCGCTGGTCGACGCCGGTGAGCTGGTCGTCGAGGTCGCCGAGCGCCGACCGCTGGCGGACCTCGCCGCGGTGCACGACGAGGCGGTCGCCGGGAAGCTGCCGGGCAAGGTCGTCCTGACGCCCTGAACACGGCGACGGGCCCGCGGGTGGCAGCACCGCGGGCCCGTACCCCAGGTCAGATCACGCGGATCGCGTGGGCGGTCCACTTGTCGCGGCCGTAGAGGGCTTTGACGCGGACGCTGTTCGAGTTCCGCGGCCAGGACGCCTCGATCAGCTTGCCGCCGCCGATGTAGATGGCGACGTGGGTGGTGCTGGCGGCGTTGTCGCCGTTGCCCCAGAAGATGAGGTCACCGGGCTGGATCTGGCTCAGCGGGACCTTCTTGCCCGCCTTGTACTGCTGCGTGGTGGCCGGGCCGATGTCGATGCCCGCGCCCTTCCAGAACGCGTACAGGGTCAGGCCGGAGCAGTCGTAGCCGTAGCGGTACCAGTCGTCGCCGCCCTCGCGCTGGCGGTGCTCGACGCCGTAGGACGGGCCGCCCTTGCCGCCCGCGCCCCACGAGTACAGGTAGCCCTTGCCGGTCTGCGACTTCGCCGCGGCGATGACGCGGTTGATCTTCTCCTGGCGGGTGCCGCCGGTCGGGCCCGCGGGGCCGGTGTTGCGGCCGTGGACCTTCTTGCCGCCGCCGTCGCCGCCCTCGTCGCCGCAGCGCGGGACGCCCGGGGCCCAGCCGTCGGTGCCGGTCTTGACGTACTTGTCCGGGACCCACCAGCCGTGCGCGGTGTAGTCCCAGATCTCGCCGCCCGCGCTGGACTGGCACTTGACCGGGACGATCTGCCCCTTCTTGTACGCGTTGTACTTGTGGCCCGGTGCGTTGGCGGGCTGGCCCTTCTTCTTGCGGCCGTTGATGTCGGTCTTCGCCGGGAAGCCCTTCGGCTTGACCGCCGGGTCCAGCTCGAAGTCGTCCGCGGTGAACTCGACGTCGACCGGGGCCGGGTCCTGCGCCGGGAACGGGGGCGCCTCGCCGTACGGGCTGCCGCAGGCGCTGAGGGCGAACGCGCCGATCAGGGCGGCGCTGAGGAGCTTGGTGCGCATCGGTGGGGTCCTCACCAGCCAGCGGGCATGTACGCCCAGCCGAGGTAGTCGGAGCGGTTGCGGAAGTGGTTGTCCTGGTAGACCTTCGGCCCGGTGCTGATCGCCTTGTTGCCGCCGATCGACAGCATCACGTGGCCCCACTTGGTGGTGCTCCGGAAGAACACGACCGCGCCCGCGGGCGGGACCGAGCCGGTGCGGATGCGCCCGTTGCTCTTCTGCCACTCGTAGTGCGTCATCGCCGAGTAGAAGCGGCCGGACGTGCCCACCGAGCGCTCCACGAACAGCTCGCACTGGTTGTTCCAGTCCGTGCGGCCGATCCGCGCCCTGGCGAAGGCGATGGCCTCCTTGGCCCGCGGGTCGTCGGCGTACTTGCCGCCGGAGCCGCTGCCGCCGCCGCCCTCGCAGCGCGGCACGCCCGGCGCGAAGCCGTCGGTGCCGGTCTTGACGTACTTGTCCGGGACCCACCAGCCGTGGGAGGTGTAATCCCAGATCTCACCATTCGCGGTCGACTGGCATTTGACCGGTACCATCTGCCCCTTCTTGTAGGCGTTGTGCTTGTAGCCGGGCGCGGTCGCCGACTGGCCCTTCTTCTTCCGGCCGTTGATGTCGACCTTCGCCGGGAACTTCTTCACGACCGCGGAGTTCAATTCGGCCTCGGCCTGGTTGCCGGGCGCGTCCGCGGCCATGTTGGCCCCGCTGGTGATGATTTCCGTCGGCGTTCCCGCCTGCGGTTCCCCCGCCGCCGTGGTGGCCGCGGGAGAACCGCACCCGGTGAGCGCGAGCACGCCTGCCGCGGCGAGCGCCGCCCCCAAGGCAGTGATCGTTTTCATAGTCGTCCCCTGTGAGATCCGGATGGGGCCCGGGTCGCCGTCGCGGCGGCCGGGCATGGCCCTACGATGGGCCGCCGCCGGGCCTGTTCGGTACCTCTGACATGGCCTGACAACACATCTGACGGGAGGCGTGCCATCGTGGCTGGACAGGCGGACGCCGGGGCGCGACGGGAGCTGGTGTCCGGATTCGCGTCCGGGCTGCGGGAACTGCGCGAGGCCGCCGGAACCCCGTCCTTCCGCCGCATGGCGGGCGTGTCGGGCGTCATATCCCACACCACGCTGCACGAGGCGGCGGGCGGATCCCGCTTCCCATCGTGGGAGACCACCCGCGAATTCGTCAAGGCGTGCGGCGGCGATGAACGGGAATGGCGGGCGAAATGGCTCGCCGCCAAAGCGGGGTTGTCCCCCGAGGAGACGATCACCCCGCTGCGGGAGGAAATCGCCCCGCGTCCGGGGAAATGGTGGACCCGCGGTCGTCTGATCACGATCGCCGCCGCCGCGGCGGCCGCGCTGGTCGCGGTTTTCGCCGTCCAGTATTTCCAGGACTCGCCCTACGACCCGCTCCACGCGGGCGACTTCAGCGAGTTCGTGCGCGACGTGACGATCCCCGACGGCACCCAGGTCCAGGTGAGCGAGACCTTCACGAAGGTCTGGGAGATCCACAACAAGGGCACGGTCCTGTGGCAGGGCCGCGCCATGCGCCTGGAGAACTCCGTCGGCGGCTGCATCCCGCCGCCGCGCCTGACCGTCGGCACGACCCCGCCCGGCGACCGCGTGATGGTGACGGCGACGGTGATCGCCGCCGCCGACCCCGGCATCTGCAAGATCGACTACAAGATGGTCGACGAGCACGACCGGGTCCTGCTCCCCGGCTCCCGCCCCATCTTCCTGCTGGTCAACGTCGTCGGCCCGACGCCGTAGCCGTCACGGCGCGATGCGGGCGAGGAACTCCGGCGCGGTCAGGTCCGGCCCGAACCGGGGCCCGGTGGCCAGGTCCGCGCCCGCCGCGCGCCACCACGCCTCCTGCTCCTCGGTCGCGACGCCGTCCACCGCGACGACGACGCCGTCGCCCGCCAGCGCCGCGACCAGGGACGCGACGTGGGGCGCGTCCTCGGTCGCGCGGAGGTCGACCAGGCGGCGGGCCACCCGGACGTGGTCGACGTCGAGGCGGCGGGCGGCGGCGAGGTCGTCGGCGCCGAAGGCGAAGTCCGACAGGGCCGTGCGGACGCCCATCTCCGCCAGCACGCCGAGGTTGTCCGCCGCCTCCGGCTCCGCCACGGCGCGGACGGGGACGGCGATGGACAGGCCCGCGGCGGGGAGGCCGGTGGCGTCCAGCGCGCGGGCCACGCGGGAGACCAGGTCGGCGTCGGCGGACTGGTGCGGGGTGAGCGCGAGGGTCATCGGCGCGGAGACGATGCCGCGCTGGCGCCACCAGCGGACCTGGGCGGCGACGGTGCCCAGCAGCCACTCGCCCAGCGGCAGGGCGAGGCCCGTGCGCTCCGCCAGCTCCACGCACATCTCGTGCGGGACGGGGTGGCGCGGGTGCGCCCAGCGCAGGACCGCCTCGACGCCCGCCACCGCGCCGTCGGCCAGGCGGACCACCGGGCGGTAGCCGGGGTGATCTCGCCCTGCTCCCACGCGCCCGGCATGCCCACGGCGAGGGTCTCGGCCCAGCGGTCGGCGGCGTCCTGGCCGGGGTCGAACAGCTCCCACTGGCCGCGCCCGCCCGTCCTGGCCCGGCGCAGCGCCCGGTCGGCGGCGCGGAGCAGCTCGTCCGGGTCCTGGTCGCGGGCCACCCGGTGGACGGCGCCGATCGACGCCGACAGCGCGAGGCCGTGGCCGTCGACCCACACCGGCTCGGCCAGCGCGCGGTTGACCGACGCCGCCAGCTCGGCGACGTTCGGCGTGGTCGCGGAGTTCTCGACGAGGATGCCGAAGCCGTCGCCGTCGAAGCGGGCGACCATCGCCTTCTCCCGCGCCACCACCGCGCGCAGCCGCTGCGCGACGTGCACCAGCAGGCGGTCGGCCGCGCGCCTGCCGAGGCTGTCGCAGACCATGCCGAACGCATCGAGGTCCAGGTGCAGCAGGGTGACGCCGCGGACCAGGTCGGCCCGGCGGAGCGCGCCTTCCAGGTGGCTGCCGAAGAACTGGCGGTTGGGCAGGCCGGTGAGCACGTCGTGCAGCGCCTGCCGGTGCAGCTCGCCCTGCAGCAGCACCAGTTCCGTGCCGTCCTCCACCACGACGACGAACTGGCTGGGCGCGCCGTCCGGGTCGCGCAGCAGCGACGCGGTCAGCGAGATCCGGGCGACGTCGCCGTCCGCGCGCAGCAGGCGGTGCGACTGGCGCACGCGGTCCTGCCCGCCCACCGCCACGGCGGCCATGCCCTCGCGCAGCATGCCGACGGTGTCCGGGTGCACGAGGTCGAAGAGGTTCGCCTCCGCCAGCTCGGCCGGGGTGCGGCCGAGGATCTCGGCGAGCGCGGCGTTGGCCCGCACCACCCGGCCGTCCAGGCCGACGATCACGACGCCGCTCGCCGAGGACGTGACGACCTCGTCGAACCGCGCCTCGCTCTCCGCGAGGTTCCACTTGGCGTCGCGGACCGCCTTGAGCAGGGACAGCTGCATCCGCTCCTGCTGCTCGAACACCAGCCGCCGGTTCGCGGCGAGGAACCCGGTGGCCAGCGCGCCGATCGCGAGCGCGACGCGGCCCGCGTGCGCCTCGACCGGCTGGAACTCCGGCAGCCCGAGCAGGCCGCCGCCGAGGACCCCGCGGTGCGCCGCAGCCCGTCCTCGCCGACGTACCCCAGCGCGACGATCCGCTCGCCGACGCGCTCCACCGCCGCGGCGTCGAACGGCTCACCGGTCAGCGCGGCGCACAGCGCCTCCAGCGCGTCGAGCAGCTCCCGGCCCAGTTCCTCGACGCCGAGCGGGATGACCGCGACGCCGCTGAGCAGGTACGCCCACTTGCGCGCGAGGAGTTCCCGCGCGCGGGCGCCGTCCGGGCCTGCCGGGCGGGGATTGGGCGTGGCGTCGGGCTGCGGGGTCACGGCTTCCGGGCGACACCGCCGTGGATGACCATGTTCATCTCCGCGGCGTCGGCGACGTCGCCCGGGCCGGCGGGCCGCCACGCGGAGCAGCCGACCAGGCCGGGCTCGACGGGGTCCCAGTCGCCGAACAGGGCGCGGATCTGGTCGTGCGAGCGCTCGGTGAGCTGGTCGGCGCTGCGGCTCTCCTTGATCAGACCGGTGACCTCGTCGAGCCGCTCGTCCTGGTGGTCGGCGGTGACGTGGGTGATGGCCAGGAGGCTGCCCGGGGCGAGCGCGGCGCGGTAGCGGGCCATGAGCGCCCACGGGTCGGCGTCGTCGGGGAGCCAGTGCAGCATCATCAGCAGGAGCAGGCCGACGGGCTGGTCGAGGTCGAGCAGCCGGGCGGTCTCCGGGTGGCCGAGGATCGCGTCCGGGTCGCGCATGTCGCCGTGCACGATCGCGGCGCGGTCGTTGTCGGCGAGCAGCAACTCGCTGTGCGCCACCGCGATCGGGTCCTTGTCGACGTAGACCACCCGGCACTCCGGGGCCGCGGCCTGCGCCACCTCGTGCACGTTGGACACGGTCGGGATGCCGGAGCCGATGTCGAGGAACTGTCGGATCCCTTGCCCCACCATGAAGTTCACGACGCGGCCGAGGAACGCGCGGCTGACCCGGGCCGCGGAGCGGGCGTCCGGCATGACCTGCTCGACGTGCGCGGCGAGCTGCCGGTCGACGGCGAAGTTGTGCGCGCCGCCGAGCAGGTAGTCGTACGTGCGGGCCATGCTCGGGACCGAGATGTCGACGCTGGGTGGGACCCATTCCCGTTGCGCCATCGCAAGACTCCCCTGTGCCGGAAGACATCATCCTAGCCACAGCACCGGGGAGCGCCAGTGGTCCGGAGGAGTGTCCCGGCGCCACCCGATCGGGCACTGTCGGCCCGCCCCGGACGGCCTCTAGGGTGGTCCGTCCCCAACTCGACGAGGAGTGGATATGTCCGTCCCGGTCGCCCCGGGTCGACTTCCCCTGCTTGGCCACAGCATTCCCCTGCTGCGCGAGCGCCACGCGTTCACCGGCGCCCTGCGCGAGCACGGCGACGTGGTGCGGCTCGACCTCGGGACGGTGCGCACGTACTTCGTGACGAATCCTCGCCTCGTGCACGAACTCCTGGTCACCAAGGGCTCGTCATTCCGAAAAGGAGCGTTGTTCGACAAGTTCCGGCCCATCTTCGGCAACGGGCTGGCCACCTCGGACGGCGCGTTCCACCGCAGGCAGCGGCGCATGGTCGCGCCCGCCTTCCACAAGGACCGCATCGCGGCGTACGCGGGCACGATCGCCCGCGCGGCCGCCGACCTCGCGGCGACGTGGCGGCCCGGCCAGGTGCGCGTCGTCGAGGAGGACGCGCAAGCGATCGCGGTCACCGTGGTGGGTGAAGCGCTGTTCTCCACCGAGTTCGGCGGGCCCGCGGTCGAGGAGGTCCGCCGGTCGCTGTTCACGGTCCTCAAGCAGGGCATGGTGCGCGCGCTGTCGCCGTCGTTCGTCGAGCGGGTCCCGCTGCGCGCCAACCGCGAGTTCGACGCCGCGGTCGCGCGCATGCGCGCCATCGTGCTCGACGTCGTGCGCGGGTGGCGGGAGCACGGCGTCGACCGCGGCGACCTGCTGTCGGTGCTGCTGATGGCGCAGGACGCCGAGTCCGGCGAGCGCATGTCCGACCGGCAGGTGCACGACGAGGTGATGACGCTGCTCGTCGGCGGCGTCGAGACCACCGCGCTCGCCCTGGCCTGGACCTTCCACGAGCTGGGCCGCGACCCCGGCGTCGAGCGCCGCGTCCTCGACGAGGTCGACGCCGTGCTGGCCGGTCGACCGCCGGTGTTCGCCGACGTGGCGAAACTGGTGTACCTCAACCAGGTCGTCAACGAGGTGCTGCGCAAGTACCCGGTCTGGTTCCTGATGCGCCGCGCCGTGGAGCCGGTCGAGCTGGGCGGCGTGCCCCTGCCCGAGGGCGCCGAGGTGGTGTTCAGCCCGCACGCGCTGCACCACGACCCGGCGTCGTTCCCCGAGCCGCACCGCTTCGACCCGGACCGCTGGTCCCCCGAGCGGGCCGCGAGCGTGCCCAAGGGCGCGTTCGTCCCGTTCGGCGCGGGCGCCCGCCAGTGCGTCGGGAACCTGTTCGCCCGCACCGAGATCGTGGTCACCGCGGCCACCGTGCTGTCCCGCTGGCGGCTGGTCCCGGTGGCGGGCAAGCCGGTCCGGGTGAAGTTCACCTCGGCCGCGTACCCGAGCGGCCTGCTGATGCGGGCCGTCCCCCGCACCTGAGTTGGAGGTCCGTCCGTGCGTTTCCGCCGCTTGGCCGCCGTCGCGCTGCTCGCCGCCGGGGCCGGTCTCGTCCCCGTGGCCACCGCGGCGCGGCCCAGACCACGTGCGAGGACGTGACCGTCCCGTCGTCCGCGGGCTCGGTGTACGGCAGGCTGTGCGTGCCGGAGGGCGCCACGACGGTCCAGGTCCTGGTGCCCGGCGGCACGTACAGCAGCGCGTACTGGGACATCGGCCACGACCCGCGGACCCGCTCGTACCGCCTGGCGATGAACACCGCGGGCATCGCCACCCTGGCCGTCGACCGGCTGGGCAGCGGCCGCAGCAGCAAGCCGTCGAGCCTGCTGCTCGGCGTCGGCACGCAGGCCGAGGCGCTGCACGCGGTGGTCCGGTCGGTGCGCCCCCGCTTCGACCGCGTCGTGCTGGTCGGCCACTCGGTGGGCTCGGCGATCGCGGTCACCGAGGCGGCGACCCACCACGACGTCGACGGCGTGGTCGTCACGGGCCTGACCCACCAGATCAACCTGCCGGGCGCGGTCCCGGTGTTCACGACCCTCATCCCGGCGCCGCTGTCCGACTTGCCGGGCTACGGCCTCGACCTGGGCTACCTGACGACGTCCCCGGGCTCGCGCTACGCGTCGTTCCACACCCCCGCCATCCCCGACCCGGCGGCATTGGCGTTCGACGAGGCCACGAAGACGGTCGTGACGCCGCTGGAGACCGTGGACACGGTGCTGATCAGCACGCTCGTCCCGATGACCCGCAGGCTCACCGTGCCGGTCATGCTCGTCATGGGCGCGGGCGACGCGAACTTCTGCGGCCCCCGCTCGGCGCGGACTGCTCGTCAGCGGAGGCGCTCCGGGCGTCGGAGGGCCGCTTCTACGCCCCGGAGGCCCACCTCCGCACGCACGTCGTCGAGGGCTACGGCCACTCGTTCAACTTCTCCCCCAACGCCCCCGCCTACCACCGCGCCGTCGCGGACTGGACCCGCACGATCGGGTGATGCTCGCGCTGGGGTGAAGCGCCCGCCCCCGAGGTCGCCGGGGGCGGGCCGTCCGGTCAGAGGTCGAGGGTCCAAGCGTTGATGTGGCCCCAGTCGCCGCCGTAGAGGTCTTGGGCGCGGAGGGTCCAGGTGCCGTTGGGGGATTCGGCGGCGAGGTTGAGGGTGTAGGTGGTTTTGACGTTGTCGGCGCTGTCGTCGACGTTGGCGCTCTTGAGGCGGTAGGGGCTGCCGTCGGGGGCGATGAGGTCGAGGACGAGGTCGCCGCGCCAGGTGTGGACGATGTCGACGGTGATCTTGGCGGCGTCGGTGGGGGTGCTGGTGCAGCCGGTGATGGTGATGGGGCTGGTCGCGGCGCCGCGGTCGGGGATGGGGACGTCGGTGCCGTTGGTGGCGGCGGGGCAGCCCGCGCCCGGGGGTACGACCGGGGCGGAGCCGGTGTGCAGCAGCAGGTTCGGGGTCGTGCGGGCGTCGCCGACGAGGTTGGGGGTGGCGGCGGCGAGGACGGCGGCGTTGGCCTGGCTCGGGGTGTGCGCCGGGTTCGCGGCCAGGTGCAGGGCGAGGGCGCCCGCGACGTGCGGGGTCGCCATCGACGTGCCGCTGAGGGTGTTGGTGTGCTCGCCGACGTTCCAGGTCGAGACGATGTTCTCGCCGGGGGCGAAGATGTCGGTGCAGGGGCCGTGGTTGGAGAAGCCCGCCCGGCCGTCGAACGCGTCGCTGGCGTTGACGGTCAGGGCTTCCAGGACGCGGGCGGGGACGACGCGCAGGCGTCGGTGTTCTCGTTGCCGGACGCGATCGCATAGGCGACGCCGGAGGCGATCGAGCGGCGGACGGCGTCGTCGATCGCGGTGGACGGGCCGCCGCCGAGGCTCATGTTGGCCACGGCGGGTTTCACGGCGTTCGCGGTGACCCAGTCGACGCCCGCGATGACGTTCGCCGCGGTGCCCCAGCCCGAGCAGTTGATGACGCGCACCGCGACCAGCCGCACGCCCTTGGCCACGCCGTGCGCGGTGCCGCCGATGGTGCCCGCGACGTGCGTGCCGTGGCCGTCGCAGTCCTGGGCGGTGTTGTCGCCGTCGACGGTGTCGCGGCCGTTGACCGCGCGCCCGCCGAAGTCCGGGTGTCCGATGTGGATCCCGGTGTCGATGACGTACGCGGTGGCGCCGGACCCGGTGGTGGCGTGGTGGTAGCGCCGGTCCAGCGGGAGGGTGCGCTGGTCGAGCCGGTCCAGCCCCACGACGGCGGGTCGACCTGGTCGCCGGTCGTGCGCACGACGCGGTCGGCCTCGACGTACGCGACGGCCGGGTCGGCGGCGGCGCGGCGGGCCTGCCGCTCGGTCATCGTGGCGGCGAACCCGCGCAGGGCGGCGCCGTACCGGTGGCGGACGGTGGCCCCGTGCCGTGCGGCCACGTCCTCGGCGCGGGCGCCGTCGGCCAGCACCACGATGTAGCTGCCGTCGACCGTGCCCGGTTCCCCTGCGCCGCGGACGTGCCCCTCGGCGTGGGCGGGTGCGGCGAGCCCGACGAGGGCCACCACCGCCAGCCCGAGCCCCAAATGGACGCGAGACATTCCAGGTACTCCTTGCTGTCCAGAAGTGTTCGGAAGGGTGTTCGCGCGAACACCTCGGAACAGTGGAGGAGGCCCACTTGTCAAGACAAGAGGCGACGGCGGGTTTGACCCGGAAGGCCGAATCCCAGGAAAACGCTGGGAAAACTGGCGACGACGCGGCCTGTACTTGTATTGACAAGATCGCGCACGGTCTGAATGCTTTCAGAGCATGAAACGCCTCCTCGCCGGGGCCGTCGCCCTGCTCTCCGCCGTCTCCCTGCTGACCGCCGCGCCCGCGGCGCCGCCCCGCCCGCGCAGCCGACCGTCATCCCGCGACCGGTCTCGCTGACCACGCTCAGCGGGTCGTCGTTCCAGCTCACCGCCGGGTCGGCCATCGTCGTGCGGGCCGGTCAGGACCCGGCCGTGCGTGGCGTCGCCGACTACCTGGCCGCCGTCCTGCGCCCGTCGACCGGGTACGCGCTGCCCGTGGTCGACGCCCCGACCGGGACGCCGTCGATCGAACTCGACGCGACCGGCGGGTCCGCCCACGGCCAGGAGGGCTACCGGCTGCGCACCGAGGGCACGGGCCGCGTGCTGCTCCAAGCCCACACCGCCGAGGGCCTGTCCCGCGGCGTGCAGACCCTGCGGCAACTGCTGCCCGCCCGCGTCGAGGCGTCGACCGTCCAACCCGGACCCTGGACGATCGCGCCGGTCGACGTCACCGACGCGCCCCGCTTCGCCTACCGCGGCGCGATGCTCGACGTCGCCCGCCGGTTCGTGCCGGTGGCCGACGTGAAGCGGTTCATCGAGCAGGCCGCCCGCTACAAGGTCAACGTCTTCCACTGGCACCTGACCGACGACCAGGGCTGGCGCCTGCCCAGCACCGCGTTCCCCGCGCTGAACCAGGTCGGCGCGTCGACGCAGAGCGGCTGGGCGCCCGGCACCGGGGGCCCGTGGTTCTACACCGAGGCCGACTACCGCTCGATCGTGGAGTTCGCCGCCCAGCGCTACGTCACCGTCGTCCCGGAGATCGACGGCCCCGGGCACACCGCCGCCGCGATGGCGGCCATCCCCGGCCTCAACTGCGACGACCGCGCCCGCGCCCCTACTACGGCTTCGACGTGCGGGTCAGCATCCTCTGCCTGACCGACCCCGCCCACCAGGCCGCCGCCGCGACTTCATCACCCGCACCCTCACCGAGGCCGCCGCCCTGTCCCCGGGCCGCTACGTCCACATCGGCGGCGACGAGGTGCCCGCCGTGACCCCGGAGCAGTACTCGGCCTACATCCGCGCCGCCACCGACGCCGCCGCGGCGTCCGGCAAGCAGGTCATCGGCTGGCACCAGGTCGCCGACGCGCCGCTGCCCGCGGGCAGCGTCATCCAGTACTGGGGCGAGGAGGCCGTCGACCGCCCGACCATCGGCACCGGCGCCGAGTCGGTCGAGGTCCGGCAGGTCCGCCGCGGCCTCGCGCAGGGCGCCCGCGTCCTGCTCTCCCCGCCGACCGCGCGTACCTGGACATGAAGTACGACTCGTCGACCCCGTACGGCCTGTCGTGGGCGGGCTACACGACGGTCCAGGAGGCGTACTCCTGGGACCCGGTGACCGTCCTCTCGCGACCGGACGGCACCCAGGGCCTGGTCACCGAGGCGCAGGTCGCGGGCGTCGAGGCGCCGCTGTGGTCGGACCGCGCGTACTCGCCGAGCACGTCCCTGCCGACGTCGCTCGACCAGTTCCCGGCGCCCGCGGTGTACCTGGACTTCATGACCTTCCCCCGCCTCCCCGCGCTCGCCGAGACGGCGTGGTCGCCCGCGTTGGCCAAGGACTGGCGCTCCTTCCGCGCGCGCCTGGCGGCCCACGGCCCGCGCTGGACCCACCAGGGCATCGGCTTCTTCCGGTCGAAGGAGATCGCCTGGCCCTGACGCGAGTACATCAAGCGGGGTTGATGCATCAATCCCGCTTGATGTACTGTCCTGGCATGGTGCCGCTGCTGATGCGGATGGCGTCCCACCCGGTGCGGTGGGCGCTGATGACCGAGCTGGCCGGGAGCGACCGGCGGGTCCGGGAGCTGGTCGCGGCGGTGGGCGAGCCGCAGAACCTGGTGTCCTACCACCTGCGCCTGCTCCGCTCGGCCGGGCTGGTCACCGCGCGCCGCAGCAGTTCCGACGGGCGGGACACCTACTACCACCTCGACCTCGCCCGCTGCTCCACCGCCTTCGCCGAGTCCGCGGCGGCGCTGCACCCCGCGCTCACGCCCATCCCGGTGCCTGCCGCGGCGGGCGCGGTGTTGTTCCTGTGCACCGGGAACAGCGCGCGGTCCCCCATGGCGGAAGCGTTCCTCCGGCACCGCGGCGGCGTCGACGTCGCCAGCGCGGGCAGCGCGCCGAAGGACGCGGTCCACCCCCGGGCCGTGCGGGTCATGCGCGAGGAGTACGGGATCGACCTCACCCACCGCCCGGCCCCGCTGTCGACCGTCGCGGGCAGGCGGTTCGACTACGTGATCACGTTGTGCGACAAGGTGCGCGAGGTCCCGCGCGACCACGGGCGGGCGACCGAGGTCCACTGGAGCCTGCCCGAACCCGACACCTACCCGGAGTTCCGCGGGATCGCCGCGGAGCTCGACGCCCGCATCCGGTTCCTGCTACCCCGGCTCACCCCCAGGAGCGCCGACCATGCCTGACCACGCCAGCGTCCGCTACCTCGTCGACGACGTCGCGGCGGCCGTCGACTTCTACACCACCCACCTCGGCTTCACCGCCGACTTCGACGCCCGCCCCGCCTTCGCCGCCGTCACCCGCGGCCCGCTGCGGCTCCTCCTGGCGGGCCCGACCAGCTCCGCGGGCCGCCCGATGCCCGACGGCGCCGTCCCGGGCCCGGGCGGCTGGAACCGCATCCACCTGATCGTCGACGACCTGGCCGCCGAGGTCGACCGCCTCCGCACCGCCGGGGTGCGCTTCCGCAACGACGTCGTCGTCGGACCGGGCGGTCAGCAGATCCTCCTGCTCGACCCGGCGGGCAACGTGGTGGAGCTGTTCCAGCCCGCTTAGCCGAAGTCCTCGTGGTAGCGCCGCAACAGGTCCTCCATGACAGCGGCGCGGCGCTCCCGGCGCTCCTCCTTCGCCCGCGACTCCACGGTCTTCTCCGCTCCCGCACCCGTCCTGGACCGCAGCACGTCGGCGAGCGACATCGCCCCACCCCGTGGCGCGCGTAGTTCTTGGCGAGGGTGGTCGCCGCGACCAGCGGGACGCCGTCGACCACGTGGAACGCGGGTTCGCCCGAGTACGAGTGCAGCGAGATCGCGTACCCGCCGATGGTCGGCTTCGCCTCGAGCTTCTCGGGCTCGACACCGTAGAGGGCCTTGTGCGCCCGCGGGTAGTCCGAGTCCTGGACCATGATGTCCAGGTCCTCGGTCTCGGTCTCCGCCAGGCCGTAGTGGCGGCACCAGCAGAGCATCGCGTAGCCGCCGGTGTGGTACCAGGCGACGCCGAGCCCGGTGAGGAAGTCGTTGACCTCCCCGACGGTCGTCATCCCGAACACCGGCCCGCGGGCTGGGTCCGGACCATCCCCGACGGCGTCGGCCACGTCGACCGCCGCGGCCCGCAACCGGGCGATGGCCTGGTGGACCACCTGCTCCTTGACGTCCTGGTTGCCCTGCCCGGCCCCGAACCCGCTCATCGCACCGTCCTCCCGCCGCGAAACCACCCCACGGTGCCCGCGCCCACCGGGCCGGGGAACGGGCGGCGGTGCGGACCCCGGGGCGCGCGCCGCCGCCCCGAGGTCCGCACCAACGGGCTTCAGGCGCGCTTCGCCCGCGTCGACTTGGCCTTGGGCTTGGCGCCGACGTAGTCCGCGAGGTGTTCGCCCGTCAGGGTCGCGCGGCTGGCGACGAGGTCAGCGGGGTGCCCTCGAAGACGACGCGGCCGCCGTCGTGGCCCGCGCCGGGGCCGAGGTCGATGATCCAGTCGGCGTGGGCCATGACCGCCTGGTGGTGCTCGATGACGATGACCGACTTGCCCGCGTCGACCAGGCGGTCGAGGAGGCCCAGGAGGTGGTCGACGTCGGCCAGGTGCAGGCCCGCGGTGGGCTCGTCGAGGACGTAGACGCCGCCCTTCTCCGACATGTGGGTGGCGAGCTTGAGGCGCTGGCGCTCGCCGCCGGAGAGGGTGGTCAGGGGTTGGCCGAGGCTGAGGTAGCCGAGGCCGACGTCCTGGAGGTGGGTGAGGATGGCGTGCGCGGCCGGGGTGCGGGCCTCGCCGTCGGCGAAGAAGTCGACGGCCTCGGTGACCGGCATGGCCAGGACCTCGCTGATGTCGCGGCCGCCGAGGTGGTACTTCAGGACGGACGCGTCGAAGCGCTTGCCCTCGCACTCCTCGCACGTCGTGGCGACGCCCGCCATCATCGCGAGGTCGGTGTAGATGACGCCCGCGCCGTTGCAGGCCGGGCAGGCGCCCTCGGAGTTGGCGCTGAACAGCGCGGGCTTGACGCCGTTGGCCTTGGCGAACGCCTTGCGGATCGGGTCGAGCAGGCCGGTGTAGGTCGCGGGGTTGCTGCGCCGGGAGCCGCGGATCGGGGTCTGGTCGACCGCGACCACACCGTCCCGCTTGGACACCGACCCGTGGATCAGCGAGCTCTTGCCCGACCCCGCCACGCCGGTGACGACGACGAGCACGCCCAGCGGGATGTCGACGGTGACGTTCCGCAGGTTGTTCGCGTTCGCCCCGCGCACCTCCATCGCGCCCGACGGCGTCCGCACGGACGGCTTCAGCGACGCGCGGTCGTCCAGGTGCCGCCCGGTCAGCGTGCCGCTGGCGCGCAACCCCTTGACGGTGCCCTCGAACACGACCTGCCCGCCCTCGGTGCCCGCCCGCGGCCCGAGGTCGACGACGTGGTCGGCGATCTCGATGGCCTCCGGCTTGTGCTCGACGACCAGCACGGTGTTGCCCTTGTCCCGGAGCCGCCGCAGCAGGTTGTTCATGCGCTGCACGTCGTGCGGGTGCATGCCGATCGTGGGCTCGTCGAAGACGTAGGTGACGTCGGTCAGCGCGGACCCCAGGTGCCGGATCATCTTGGTGCGCTGCGCCTCCCCGCCCGACAGCGTGCCGGTGGCGCGGTCGAGGCTGAGGTACCCGAGCCCGATCTCGACGAACGAGTCCAGCGTGCGCCCGAGCGTGGTCAGCAGCGGCGCGACCGAGGGCTCCTCGAGTTCGCGCACCCACTCGGCGAGGTCGCTGATCTGCATCCGGCACGCGTCGGCGATGCTGATCTTCTTGATCTTCGACGACCGCGCGAGCTCGCTCAGCCGCGTCCCGTCACACTCCGGGCAGGTGGTGAAGGTGACCGCCCGCTCGACGAACGCCCGCACGTGCGGCTGCATCGCGTCGACGTCCTTGGACAGGAACGACTTCTGGATGGTGGGGATCAGCCCGGCGTAGGTCAGGTTGATGCCCTCGACCTTGATCTTCGTGGGCTCCCGGTGGAGCAGGTCGTTGAGCTCCTTCTTGGTGTACTTGCGGATCGGCTTGTCCGGGTCGAAGTAGCCCGCGCCGCGGAAGATCCGCCCGTACCAGCCCTCCATGCTGTAGCCGGGGATGGTGATGGCGCCCTCGTTGAGCGACTTGCTCTCGTCGTAGAGCGCGGTGAGGTCGATGTCGTTGACCGACCCCCGCCCCTCGCACCGCGGGCACATGCCGCCGACGATGCTGAAGCTGCGCCGCTCCTTGACCTTCTGCCCGCCCTTCTCCAGCGTGACCGCCCCCGCCCCGCTGATCGACGCCACGTTGAACGAGAACGCCTGCGGCGACCCGACGTACGGCTTCCCCAGCCTGCTGAACAGGATCCGCAGCATCGCGTTCGCGTCGGTCGCCGTCCCCACCGTCGACCGCGGGTCCGACCCGATCCGCTGCTGGTCGACGATGATCGCCGTCGTCAACCCCTCCAGCACGTCCACGTCGGGCCGCGCCACCGTCGGCATGAACCCCTGCACGAACGCGCTGTACGTCTCGTTGATCATCCGCTGCGACTCGGCCGCGATGGTGCTGAACACCAACGAGCTCTTCCCCGACCCCGACACCCCGGTGAACACCGTCAGCCTGCGCTTGGGGATCTCGACGCTGACGTCCTTGAGGTTGTTCTCGCGCGCCCCGTGCACGCGGATGAGGTCGTGGCTGTCAGCCTCGTGGGTGCCCATGCCCATCCCGTCTCCGTCGGTTCCGCGGGACCGCCCCGCCGGGCCAGTATGTCCGCCCGCCGCTGGTCAGGGCTTCTCGAATCCTGATCGGACCGCGACGGGGAGCTCGGCGAGGCGCCACTCGAGCATGCCGTCGGCCAGGGCGCGGGCCGGGCGGCCGCGGTCGGCGAGCAGGCGCACCGCGTCGGCGGCGAACACGCAGTGGGCGCCGCGGCAGTAGGCGACGACCTCGGTGCCCTCGGGGAGTTCGTCGAGCCGCTGGAGGAGCTGGTCGACCGGGATGTTGACGGCGCCGGGGATGTGGCCCGCGGCGTACTCCTCGGCGGGGCGGACGTCGAGGACGGTGATCTCGCCGCGGTCGGCGCGCTCCAGCAGCTGCGCCCGGGTGACCTGCTCGACGCCGGGGCCGAGGTAGGCGGTGACCGCGGCGGCGACGTCGGCGAGGTGGTCGGTGGCGACGTCGCGGACGGTGGCGTACAGCCGGGCGACGGCGGGGCCGGCCAGGCGGTAGTGCACGCGGGTGCCGTCCTTGCGGGTGGCGACGAGGCCGCCCTGCTTGAGGGCCTGCAGGTGCGCGGACGCGGTGGTGACGCCGAGCCCTGCGGCCTTGGCCAGCGCGTCGACGGTGCGCTCGGCCTGGGCGAGCAGGTCCAGCAGCTCCAGGCGCTTGCCGTTGGCCAGCGCCTTGCCGACGCGGGCGATCTGGTCGAACACCTCGGGCTTGGTGACCGCCATTCCATCCTCCAAAGTTCTTTGGAATAGTGTAGCTTGAGCCGGTCGAAAGGTGCCGCCATGTCCCGGATCACCCCCACCCCGCTGGTCGACGAAGGTCTGGGCAACTCCGCGTACGCGGTGGACTTGGGCGAGGGCCGCGCGCTCCTGGTGGACGTGAGCGTCGACCTGCGGGCCGCGCGCGCCGGGGTCTGGCGCCCGCGTTCGCGGCCGAGACGCACCTGCACGCCGACTTCGTCTCCGGGGCCCGCACGCTCGCCGAGGAAGCGGGCACGCGGGTGCTGGCGTCGGCGGGCGGCGGGCGCGAGTTCGGGCACACCGGGCTGCGCGACGGCGATGAGGTCGACCTGGGCGGGCTGCGGCTGCGCGCGCTGGCCACCCCGGCCACACGCACGAGCACCTGTCCTTCCTCCTCCTCGACGGCGACGCCCCGCTCGGGGTGTTCACCGGCGGGTCGCTGCTGGTCGGCGCCGCGGCGCGGACCGACCTGGTGGCCCCGGAGCGGACCGAGGAGCTGGCCCGGCGGCAGTACGCGTCGCTGCGCAGGCTCGCCGAGCTGCCCGACGAGGTCGCCGTGTGGCCGACGCACGGCGCGGGGTCGTTCTGCTCCGCCCCGCCGGGCGCGCGCCGCACCAGCACCGTCGGCGCGGAGCGGGCGACCAACCCGCTGCTGCGCGCCGGGAGCGAGGACGAGTTCGTCGCCGCGCTGCTCGGCTCGCTGGGCAGCTACCCGTCGTACTTCGCGCGGCTGCCCGAGGTGAACCGGCGCGGGGTCGTGCTCACCGGCGACCCGGCGCTGCCCGCCGCGGACATGACCGCGGTCCGGTCCCTGCTGGCCGACGGCGCCCTGCTGGTCGACGCCCGCCCGGTCGCGGACTTCGCGGCCGGGCACGTGCCGGGCGCGCTGTCGATCCCGCTGCGGCCCGCGTTCGCGTCCTGGCTCGGCTGGCTGGTCCCGCCGGACGTCCCGCTGGTCGTGCTCCGCGGGCCGGGCCAGGACGCGGCCGAGATCGCCTGGCAGGCGGCGAAGATCGGCTACGCGGGCGTGGAGTTCGCGGGCGGGATGGCGGCGTGGACCGGCGCCGGGCAGCCGGTCGCCCGCACGCGCCTGCTGACCGCCGACCAGCTCGGCCGCGAGCCCGTGCTCGACGTGCGCCAGGACGCGGAGTTCGCCGCGGGCCACCTGCCCGGGGCCGTCCACGTCGAGCTGGGCGACCTCGCCGAGCGCGCCGACGCCCTGCCGCGCGGGCCGCTGGTGGTCATGTGCGGGCACGGCGAGCGCGCGATGGGCGCGGCGAGCCTGCTCGAACGCGCGGGCCACCACGACCTCGCCGTGCTGGCGGGCGGCCCCGGGGACTGGTCCTCGGCGACGGGCCGCGCGCTGGCGACGGGGTCGTGACGCCGCGGCTGGGGCTGCGGGCCAACCTCGCCCAGTTCAGCCTGCTGGTCGCGGTCAACGCGCTCGTCGGCGGCGTGCTCGGCCAGGAGCGGTCGGTGCTGCCGCTGCTCGCGGAGCGCGAATTCGGCCTGACCGGCTACACGGTCCTGCTCACCTACGTCCTCGCGTTCGGCCTCACGAAGGCCGTGGCGAACTACTTCGCCGGGACGCTGTCGGACCGCCACGGCCGCAAGCCGGTCCTGCTCGCCGGGTGGCTGGCCGCGATCCCCGTGCCGCTGCTGCTGATCTGGGCGCCGGACTGGGGCTGGGTCGTCGCGGCGAACGTGCTGCTCGGCGTCAACCAGGGGCTCACCTGGTCGACCACGGTGATCATGAAGATCGACCTGGCGGGGCCCGCGCGCCGCGGGCTGGCGATGGGCCTCAACGAGGCGGCGGGCTACGCCGCGGTCGCGGTCACCGCCGCGGCCACCGGCTACCTCGCCGCCCGGCACGGCCTGCGCCCGGCCCCGTTCCTGCTGGGCGCGGCCTACGTCGCCATCGGCCTGGGGTTGAGCGCGTTCTTCGTCAAGGAGACGCGGGGGCACGCGCACCTGGAAGCGGCGGGCACCGGGTCGGCGCTGTCCGACCGGGACATCTTCCTGGCCACCAGCCTGCGCGAGCCCGCGCTGTCGGCGGCCAGCCAGGCGGGGATGGTCAACAACCTCAACGACGGCCTCGCCATGGGGATCTTCCCGGTCTTGTTCACCGCGGCCGGCCTGTCCATCATGGACACCGGCCTGCTCGCGGCGCTCTACCCGGCGGTGTGGGGCGTGGGGCAGCTCGTCACGGGTCCGCTCTCGGACCGGTGGGGCCGCAAGCACCTGATCACCGCGGGCATGCTCACCCAGGCCGCGGCCCTCGGCCTGGTCGCCGCGGTCGACGGGTTCGCCGCCTGGGCCGCCGCGATGGTCGTGCTCGGCGTCGGCACGGCGATGGTGTACCCGACGCTGCTCGCCGTGGTCGGCGACGTCGCCCACCCGGCGTGGCGGGCGCGCGCGGTCGGCGCCTACCGCCTCTGGCGCGACGGCGGGTTCGCGGTGGGCGCGGTGGTGTCGGGCGTCGTCGCCGACCTGTGGGGCTTGCGCGCCGCGGTGTGGGTGGTCGCGGCGATCACCGCGGCCTCCGGGGTCGTCGTGGCGGTCCGGATGTACGAGACGTCACCGCGTCCGCCACAGCGTGAGGACGAAGTACGGGGCGCCGATGAGGGCGATCGCGAGGCCCGCGGGGATCTGGGCGGGGGCGATGAGGGTGCGGCCCAGGGTGTCGGCGGTGGAGACGAGGAGGGCGCCGAGGGTGGTGGCCACCGGTAGGACGCGGGAGTGGCGGCCGCCGACGAGGGAGCGGGCGAGGTGGGGGGCGACGAGTCCGACGAAGGCGACGACGCCGATGGCGGAGACGGCGGTGGCGGCCAGGGCCGCTGAGGCGGCGAGGATGAGCAGGCGGGAGGGTTCGACGCGGACGCCGAGGACGCGGGGGTGTCGTCGTCGAGGGACTGCAGGTCGAGTTCGCGGTGGCGGGACCACAGGAGGGGGACCAGGAGGACCAGGGCGACGCCGATCGGCGCCAGCTGCGGGAGCGTGCGGCCGTAGGTGGAGCCGGAGAGCCAGGTGAGCGCCTTCGCGGTGTTCCACGGGTCGGAGGTGACGATCAGCAGCGTCGTGACGGCCATGCCCGCGGACCACAGGGCGATGCCGATGACCACCAGCCGGTCGGAGTCGAGGCCGGACTGCCAGCTCAGGGCGTAGACCAGGGCGAACGCCAGGCCCGCGCCGAGGCCCGCGGCGCCCGCGATGTGCCAGCCCGCGGCGGCGGGCACGAGGGTGATCAGGGTGATCGCGCCGACGCCCGCGCCCGCGGTGATGCCGAGCAGGCCCGGTTCGGCCAGGGGTTGCGGCAGACGCTCTGGACGCCGCAGCCCGCGGCGGCCAGGGCGGCGCCCGCGGCGAGGGCGGCGAGGACTCGGGGCAGGCGTTGGTCGAGGACGAACGTCAGGGCCGGGCCGGTGGCGCCGTTGACCCAGTTGACGAGGTCGCCGAGCAGGACGAGGCGGTCGCCGAGCATGAGGCCCGCGAGCGGGGCGGCGACCAGCAGCGCGACCAGCGCGGCGGTCACGGTGGCGAGCCTGCCGCGGAGCCCGCGACGGCGACGCGACCGGTCGGGGCGCGGCGGGGGCGCCGCCGGAGCGGCCGCGGGCGAGCCAGACCAGGACGACGGCGCCCAGGATCGTCGTGACGACGCCGGTCGGGACGGCGAGGGCCGCGGCGGAGCCCATCACCGCGCGCAGGCCGACGTCGGCGCCGAGGACGAGGGCCGCGCCGACCAGGCCGGACAGCGGCACCAGCGCGCGGTGGCCCGCCTGGGGCGCGAGCAGCCGGGTGATCACCGGCGCGCACAGCCCGACGAACCCGACCGGACCGGCGACGGTCACCGCCGCCGCGGTCAGCGCGACGGTGAGGACGACGGCCCCGGCGCGGGTGCGGCGCACGCGCAGGCCCAGCACCGCCGCGTTGTCGTCGCCGAGGGCGAGCAGGTCCAGCGACCGGCCCATCAGCACCAGGGCGGCCAGCGCGACCAGGACGACCGGGGTCATCTGCCCGGCGGCGTTGAGGTCGCTGACGGTCAGCGAGCCGCTGCCCCAGGCGTAGAGGCCGGTGGTCTCCTGCTCGAACAGCACCAGCAGCAGGATCGTGGCCGAGTGCAGGGCGAGCATCACCGCGGAGCCGACGAGCACCAGCCGCGGGCTCGAGGTCCCGCCGCCGGACACGCCGAGCACGAGCACCGCGGCGGCCAGACCGCCCGCGAACGCGACCGCCCCGGCGGGCAGCGCGGGCAGGGCGACGCCGAGGGCGGCCACGATCACGACGGCGAGGTGGGCGCCCGCGTTGACGGCGAGGGTGTCCGGCGCGGCGAGCGGGTTGCGGGCGACGGCCTGCATGCCCGCGCCCGCCGCGCCGAGCGCGACGCCCAGCAGCAGGGCGGTGAGCAGGCGCGGCACGCGGGAGCCGGACAGCACGGCGGCGGTGTCGGCGTCGACGTCGCCGAACAGGGCGGCGACCAGGTCGGCGACGCCGGTCGACGACGTGCCCTGGGTCAGGTGGACGGCGGCCAGCGCGGCGATGACCGCCACGCAGGCCGCCGCCACCAGGCGCGTGCGGGTCATCCGGCGGTGACGGCCTTGACGACCTGCTCGGCGATGACCTGGACCGACCGGGGACCGCCGAAGGTCCAGGTGCCCGCGGCGAACTTGGTGATCTTCCCGGACTCCACGAACGGCAGCCGGTCCCACAGCGGGTTGCCCGCGAGGCCGTCGGTGAACACGTCCTCCTCGGAGGCGCTGTAGAACAGGACGGTCCTGGGGTCGGTGAGGGAGCTGAGCCCCTCGACGTCGGTCTGGCCGAGGCCCCACTGCGCGTCGACCTGCCCGGTGTAGGCGTTCTCCAGCCCGACCGCTTCGGCGACGTCGGAGACGAGCGAGCCCTTGCCGAACGGCCGGATGCTGACGGTGCTGCCTTCCTTCCACCCGTCGGCCATGAGGAACGGCGTGCCGAGCGCCCCCGCGCCCTCCACCGCCTTCCGCCCGTCGGCCAGCACGGTGTCCATTTCGGACAGCACCCGCTCGGCTTCGGCGGTCTTGCCGAGGGTCTGGGCGATGATGGTGAAGTCGCTGCGCAGCCGCTCCATGTTGCGGGCGGCGTCGGAGCCCTCGGTGACGACGACGGGGACGTACTTCTCCAGCTGCGGCACTAGCGTGGAGTCGCGCTCCTCGGCCATGATCACCACGTCCGGGCCGAGCGCGACGATCGCGTCGACGCTGGGCTCCTGGCGCTTGCCGACGTCGGTCACCGAGGCGTCGAGCGGCACGGCGGTGTCCCACGTCTTGTAGCCCGCGGTGTCGGCGACGCCGACCGGCATGACGCCGAGCGTGGCGACCATCTCGGCCTCCGCCCACTCCAGGGTGACGACCTTCTTCGCGGGCGCCTTGAGCTGCACAGCCTTGCCGCGCGCGTCGGTGACGGTGACCGGGCCGCCCGCGGCGGGCGCGGGCGCGGCGGGGTCGGCCGCCTCGGTGGTGCCGCACGCCGCGAGGACGAGGGCGGCGGCCGTGAGCAGGGCAGGGCTGAGCAAGCGCATGGTTGTACTTCCTGTCGGTGGATCTCAGACGGCGGTGCGGGTCCGGCGGCCGATCGGTCGGCAGTGGACGGTCCCGGTCACCGGGTCGGCGGCGACGTGCACGGTGACGCCGTACGCGCGGGTGAGGTGGTCCTCGGTGAGGACGTCGGCGACGGGCCCGGCCGCGACGACCCGGCCCTCCGCGAGCAGCACGACCGCGTCGGCGACGGCGGCGGCGTGGTCGAGGTCGTGCAGCACGACCCCGACGGCGACGCCGTGGTCGTCCGCGAGCTCGCGGACGACGTCGAGGACCTCGACCTGGTAGCGCAGGTCGAGGTGGTTGGTGGGCTCGTCGAGCAGCAGGACGGCGGTGTCCTGGGCGAGGCAGGACGCCAGCCAGACGCGCTGCAGCTCGCCGCCGGACAGCTCGTCGACGCCGCGCGCGGCCATGCCGGTGATCCCGGTCAGCGCCATGGCGCGCTCGACGGCGGCGGCCCCGTCGACGTCGGCGCCGCGCCACCCGGCGCGGTGCGGGTGCCTGCCGTACCCGACGACGTCGCGCACGGACACCCCGGACGGGACGGGCCGGTGCTGGGTGAGCAGCGTGACCTCGCGGGCGAAGTCCTTCGCCGACAGCGCCGCCGCGGGCCGCTCCCCCAGGACGACGTCGCCGGAGCGGGGCTTGTGCAGCCGGGCGAGCGAGCGCAGCAGGGTGGACTTGCCGGACCCGTTGGGGCCGACGAGCGCGGTGACCGCGCCCGCGTCGAGCCCGAACGACACCCCGTCGACGACGGTGCGGTCGTGGTGCGCGAGCACCAGTTCGCGCCCGAGGAGCCGGTTCCCACCCTGTGACATGCGGTTAGGTTAACCTAACCTCACTTGATGTCCAGGGTGGTCTGGGCCACTACGCGCCGAGGTTCGCGACCACCGCGGACAGCGCGGCGGCGCGCTGCTCGAGGTCCTGGTCGGTGAACTCGGCCTGGTCGCGGGTGAACTCGTCGCGGCTGACCACGTCCAGGCCGCGGCGGTCGTCCCCCGCGACCACCTCGACCCGGCCCTCGTGCAGCACGAGCCGGGGGTCGGGCAGGTCGGAGTCGAGCAGGTCGCGCAGGTCGCCCGCGCGCACGGCGGAGGTCGTCATGGCCGTGCGTACCCGGGCCGGGCCGCCGCCAACCCCGCGGCGGCGAGGACCTCGTCGGGGGTGATGGCGAGCAGCGCGGGGTCGGGGTCGTCGGTGAACGCCGCGCCGCGGCGGAGCTCCGGGTGGTCGAGGCTGAGGTGCGGGCCGTCGGCGGGCGGTCCCCAGAGTTCCGGGCCGACCGGGCCGAACAGGACGACCGACGGGGTGCGGTAGGCGCTGGCGAGGTGCGCGACCCCGGTGTCGCCGGTGATGACCAGCGCCGCGTCCGCGACGAGCGCGGCGAGGACGTCGAGCGCGGTGCGCACGGGCTCCGCGCCCGAGGCCGACGCCACGTGGTCGGCGAGCGCGTGTTCCCCAGGACCCCCGGTGACGACGACGCGGTGGCCCGCACGGCGCAGCGCGGCGGCGACGGTGGCGAAGCGGTCGGCGGGCCACCGCCTGCTCCCGCAGGCGGCCCCCGGGTGCACGACCACCGCCCCCGGCGCGGGCGACTCGACGGCGGGGTGGTCGATGCGCAGGTTGGTGGGGTCGGCGGCGATGCCGTGCGCCGCCAGCATGCGGCACCAGCGGTCGCGTTCGTGCAGGTCGTCGCGCCACGGCGGACCCGCCCACCCGTGCCCGATCCGGTGCCGCGGGTCGAGCGCGTCGAGCAGCCGCGTGCTCTGCGGCCCCCGCCCGTGCATGTTGACCACGACGTCCGCGCCGCGCAGCCGGTCGGGCAGGGGTTCGAGGCCCGCCACGGGGACCAGCTCGTCCCCGGTGCCGGTCAGCCGCCACACCGGTTCCAGCCACGCCGGGCACAGGTGCAGGACGCGCTCCCCGGCCAGTGCGCGCGCACCGCCCGCAGGGCGGGCACGGCCGCCAGCAGGTCGCCGAGCTTGAGCGCGCGCAGGACCACGATCACGCGCCTGGAGCTACCCGCCCGCGACCGGCGCTAACCCCTACGTGAACGGGACCGCCGCCGCGGGCGCCGCGACGGGCGCGGGGTGGCGCCACAGGCCGCGCCGCTCCAGCAGCGGGAGGACGCCCTCCCCGAACCAGTACGCCTCCTCCAGGTGCGGGTGTCCGGAGAGGACGAACTCGGTGATGCCCGCCGCGTGGTAGTCGGCGATGCGGTCGGCGACCTCGGCGTGGCTGCCCACCAGCGCCGTGCCCGCGCCACCGCGGACCAGGCCGACGCCCGCCCACAGGTTCGGGGCGACCTCCAGCGCCTCGGTGGTGCCGCCGTGCAGGGCCCGCATGCGGCGCTGGCCCTCCGACCCGCTGCGGGCCAGACCTTCCTGGACGCGGGCGATGGTGGCCGGGTCGATCGCGTCGAGGAGCAGCCGGGCCTGCGCCCACGCGTCCTCGGCGCGGTCGCGGGTGATGACGTGCAGGCGGACGCCGAAGCGCGGCGCGCGCCCGTGCCGGGCCGCGGCGGCGCGGACCGCGGCGACCTTCTCCGCGACCTGGCCCGGCGGCTCGCCCCAGGTCAGGTAGACGTCGGCGTGCTCGGCGGCGACGTCGACCGCGGCCCGCGACGACCCGCCGAAGTACACCTCCGGCACCGGGTCGGGCAGCCGGGACAGCGCGGCGTCGGCGACGGTCAGGTGCGCCCCGACGTGGTCGACGCGCTCGCCGCGCCACAGCGCGCGCACGATCGACAGGAACTCCCCGGTGCGCCGGTAGCGGGCGTCCTTGTCGAGGAAGTCGCCGTACGCGCGCTGCTCGTGGTCCTCGCCGCCGGTCACGACGTTGAGCAGCAGGCGGCCCGCGGAGTGCCGCTGGTAGGTCGCGGCCATCTGCGCGGCCAGGGTCGGGCTGACCAGGCCGGGCCGGAACGCGACGAGGAACTTCAGCCGCTCGGTGCTCGCCACCAGCATCGCGGTGGTCAGCCAGGCGTCCTCGCACCACGCGCCGGTCGGGGTGAGGGCGCCCGCGAAGCCGAGCTGCTCGGCGCTGCGCGCGATCTGCCCCAGGTACGCCAGGGTGGCGGGCCGGTCGCCGCCCGCCGCGGTGGTGGGCACGCCGTGCCCGCCGCCGACGAGGTAGCGGCTGTCGCCGTAGGTGGGCAGGAACCAGTGGAACGCGAGCATCAGGCGACCAGCGCGGCGCGGGCGTGCAGGGCGGCGGAGAACGCGGTGACGACGTTGTGCAGCGGGCGGTCGGCGTCGGGCGCGAGCACGACCCGGCCGGTGTCGGTGCCGATGTGCTTGTCCAGCACGAACCAGCCGGGAACGATGTGGTGCGCGCCGAGCGACGACAGCACCGGCCGCAGGGCGTAGTCCACCGCGAGCACGTGGGCGGGGGTGCCGCCGGTCAGCACCGGGAGCACGGTCTTGCCCGCGAGCGCGAACTGCGGCAGCAGGTCGAGCAGCGCCTTGAGGACCCCGCTGTAGGCCGCCTTGTAGACCGGCGACGCGACCAGCACGCCGTCGGCCAGCTCGACCTTCGCGACGACCTCGGCGATGGCCGGGTCGGTGGTGTCGGCCGACAGCAGCGCGTCGGCGGGCAGGTCGCGCACCCGCACGACGTCGACGGCGTGGTCGTCGGCGCGGAGCAGGTCGGCGACGTGGTCGGTGAGGGCGGCCGTGCGGGAGGTCGGGGACGGGCTCCCGGACAGCGCGAGGATCGTGGACATCGCCAGCCTTCCTTGTGGGGTGGGGCCGGGGCGGCCGGGCAGCTCCTCGGCTGCCCGGACCACCCCGCCCGCGGTGGGGATCACGTGTACCAAGTGGGTTCCGGGATCTGGCCGAGCAGCGCGTACCGGCCCACCTCGGCGCGCTTGTGGGCGATCGGGTCGTGCAGGCTGTGCGTGCGGATGTTGCGCCAGAAGATGTCCAGGCCGACGGAGTTCGCCGTCGCCCGCGCGCCGGTCAGCTCGAACACGCGGGTGCCGATCTCCAGGCCGGTGTCGACGGCGCGCTGCTTGGCCGCGGCGATGAGCACCGCCGCCTCGCCGCGCTCCTGCGGGGTGACGGTGTCGGCGTGGGCGTTGATCCGCTCGATGGCCTCCGCGGCGCGCTCGGCGAGCGCCTCGGCGGCCCACAGCTTCGCCTGGAGGTCGCCGTAGCCCTCCAGGATGTAGAACTCCTCGCCCGCGGAGTCCTTGGTGTCGGTGGCGTAGGGCCAGGGGCGGGTCTTGTCGCGGGTGTACGCGGTCGCGGTGGCCAGCGCGCCCTTCGCGATGCCGAGGTAGAAGTTGGTGAACACCAACTGGATCAGCGGCACGTTGAGGGTGTTGTAGGTGCGCGGCTGGAACTCCCGGTCGACGTAGCCCGCGGCCTGGCTCCACGGGACCCGGACCTCGCGGATCTCCACGCTGCCGCTCTCGGTGAGCCGCTGGCCGAGGTTGTCCCAGTCGTCCTTGAACACGATGCCGGGCTGGTCGGACGGGACGATCGCGAAGACGTGCTTGTCGGTGCCCTCCAAGACCCCTTCGAGCACGGTGACGTCGGAGACCTTGCTGCCGGTGGAGAACGACTTGCGTCCCTTGTAGACGAGCTCGTCGCCGTCCTCGGTGATGACGAGGTCGTCGTCGCGGGGTTGACCGCGCCGCCGAAGAACCAGCGGTCGCGGGTGGCCTGCTCCTCGACGGCGGCGATCTGCTCCGGCGTCCCGACCAGGCGGGCGGCCCAGAACCACAGGTAGTGGTAACCGATGAGCTGGCCGATGGACCCGTCGCCCGCGGCGATCTCGCGGATCACCCGGTAGGCGGTCGTCCAGTCCTGCCCGCCGCCGCCGTGCTCGACCGGGCCGAGCAGGGTGACCAGGCCTGCGTCCTTGAGGAGCTGGACCTCGGCGCGCGGGGTGGCCCGGGCTCGGTCGCGGGCGACGGCGTCGGTGGCGAGCAGGGTGGCGACGTCGCGGGCGCGGGCGAGCCAGCCGTCGGCGTCGGTGGGGGTGCTGGTCCAGGTGGGCTGGGTGGTGGTCACGTCGAGGCTCCGATCGGCTCTGCGGTGGCGGCGGTCTTGTCGGCGGCGGCTTCGAGTTCGCGCACGATCGGCAGCACGTGCTTGCCGAAGTAGGCGACTTCCTCGTGGTAGTGCAGGAACCCGAGCAGCAGCAGGTCGACCCCGCGCCGCTTGTACTCGACGATGCGGTGGGCGATCTGCTCGGGCGTGCCGATGAGCCGGGAGCGGAAGCCGTCGTTGTACTGGACGAGGTCGTCGAAGGACGAGTCGGCCCACATGCCGCGCTTGTCGGCGGTCGAGCTGCCCGCCTGCTGGACGGCGTCGCGGAACCCGTGCACGGCCTCGACGTCGGCCTTGGCGACGATCTCGCGCAGCGTCTCGCGGGCCTCGGCCTCGGTGTCGCGGGCGATGAGGAAGGCGTTGAGCCCGAAGCGGACCGTGCGGCCGTGCCGCGCCGCGGCGATCGTGACCTCGTCGACCTGCTCGCTGATGCCGTCGAAGTCCTTGCCGTTGCTGAAGTACCAGTCGGAGACGCGCGCGGCCATCGCGCGGGCGGCGGTGGAGTTGCCGCCCTGGAAGATCTCCGGGTGCGGCCGGTCGGGCGCGGTGAGCGGCTTGGGCTTGAGGTCGTAGCCGCGCAGCCGGTAGAAGTCGCCCGCGAACTCGGCGTCCTCCTCGGTCCAGCTCGCCCGCAGGACGCGGATGAACTCCTCGGCGCGGCGGTAGCGCTCGTCGTGCTCCAGCCACGGCTCGCCGAGGGCGGTGAACTCGCCCTTGAACCAGCCGCTGACCACGTTGACCGCGGCCCGGCCGCCGGAGAGGTGGTCGGCGGTGGCGATGAGCTTGGCCAGGACGGCCGGGTGCCACAGCCCGGGGTGGACCGCGGCGATCACCTTGAGGCGCTGGGTGGCCAGCAGCAGCGCGAGGCTGAAGCTGGTGGATTCGTGCTGGTAGGCCGCGCCGTAGCTGGCCATGTACCGCACTTGGCTGAGGGCGTACTCGAACCCGTTGTTCTCCGCGAGGACGGCGAGTTCGCGGTTGTAGTCGTAGGACCAGTCGGTCCGCTGTTCGATCTTGCTGACGACGAGGCCGCCGCTGACGTTGGGCACCCAGTAGGCGAACTTCAGCGGCTCGCGGCTTTGCGGCACGGCGAGACTCCAGGAGTGAGGGGAATGGGTTGTGGCAGAACGGCCTCACCGACACGCCTGCGTCCACACGCGACCGTGGTCGACGTGCCTGCGCCGGGTGAGCCTGGCGGGGGTGAGTGTGCGCCCCGGCCCCGCCAGGCCATACCCGAGGACGGCCGCGGGCGGACGACCGCGGCCGCGGGAACGCCTCGTGGCTGACCATGGGACCGATCGTGACACCCGCTCGACAGTGTTGGAAAGGTCTTCCATATTGCGGGACGGCGTCGGCGGCACCGCTCTGACGTGCCACGATCGGCCGCATGACCACGGCATCCAGCGCGACCACGGTCCTGCGGGCCGTGCTGCGGCACGGCCCGCTCCCCGCCGGTCGCTGGCGCGGCTGGTCGGGATGAGCGGGGCGGCGGTCACCCGGCACTGCACGCGGCTGCTCGAGTCCGGGCTGCTGCGCGAGGTCGCCGTCCCGGCCGCGCGCCGGGTCGGCCGACCGCACGTCCCGGTGGACATCGCGGCCGCCGCGGGCACGTGGTCGGCGTCCACCTCGCGCACGAGTTCGGCACCGCCGTGGTGTCGGACCTGCGCGGGCGGATCGTCCGGCAGCGGCGCGTCCCCTACCCCGACGGCGACGCGGACGCCGTCATCGCCGCCGTCGCCGACGCCGCCCTCGCCTGGGCGGGGCCGACCATCCCGGCGGCGGTCGCGGTCACCACCGGCGGGTGGGTCGACCCGGACGCCGGGGTGCTGGTGCGCCACGCGTCGCTGGGCTGGGGGCCGGTCGCGGTGCGCGACATCGTCTCCCGGCGCACGCCCGCGCCGGTGCACGTGGAGAACCACACCCGCGGCCTCGTCCTCGCCGAGGAGCTGTTCGGCCACGTCGACCCGGACGACACCGTGCTGCACCTGTTCGTGGGCAACGTGGTCGACGCCGCCCTGCGGACCGGCCGCGACACCCACCGGGGCGCGCGGTCCGCCGCGGGCGGCATCGCCCACCTGCCGGTGGGCGACCCGCGGTGCGGTGTCCGTGCGGGCGGTCCGGCTGCTTCGAGGCGTCGGTGTCCGACCAGGCGTGGGCCCGGCGCGTCGCGGACCGCTCGTTCTGGGAGCTGCTTTCCCTTGCCGAGCAAGGCGATCCGGGTGCCCGGGCGGCGTTCGTCGACCGGGCGCGGATCGTCGGGCGGGCGGCGGCGCTGCTCTGCGACCTCATCAACCCCGACCTGCTGATCGTCGCCGAGCTGGGCGCCGCGTCGATGCCGGAGTGCCTGGCGGCGATCCGCGCCGAGGTCGGCGCCGGGCACGCGGTGCGGGCGAGCAGCTTCGACACCGCCGCGATCCTCGGGATGTCGGCGGCCGGGGTCGCCATCGACGCCGTCTACCGCGACCCCTTCGGCGCCACGCCGCTGTCCCAGCCATTGGACGGCATTTAGTTCCACGGATCGCAAAGTTGACCACCCGGGAAACGCCGCACAGGATACGAATCGTCCCCCCGCCGGAATCCCGGCCCCGGAATTTCCCCGCTATCGCTGGAGTTCGCCATGCCCGAGCGGCACCTGCACCTCAACGCCTTCCTGATGGGGGTGGGCCACCACGAAGCCGCCTGGCGGCACCCGGCGGCCGACCCGGCCGCGCTGCTCGACGTCCGCCACTACCAGGAGCTCGCCCGGATCGCCGAGCGCGGCGGGTTCGACTCGGTGTTCCTGGCCGACGGCGTCCAGGTGTGGGGCGACGTCGAGCACACCGCGGCGCACGTCTTCGAGCCGATCACCCTGCTGACCGCGATGGCCGCGGTGACCTCCCGGATCGGGCTGATCGCCACCGCGTCGACCAGCTACACCGAGCCGTACAACCTGGCCCGCCTGTTCGCCTCGCTCGACCACATCAGCGGCGGCCGGGCCGGGTGGAACATCGTCACCACCGCGGGCGACAAGGCGGCGCAGAACTTCTCCCGCGACGCCGCCGCCGACCACGCCGAGCGCTACGAGCGGGCCGACGAGTTCCTGCGCGTCGTCACCGCGCTGTGGGACTCCTGGGCCGACGACGCGCTGGTCGTCGACCGCGCCACCGGCCGCTACGCCGACCCGCGCCGGGTCCGCGATGTCGCCCACCGCGGCCGGTTCTTCCAGGTCAAGGGCCCGCTGAACGCGCCGCGCAGCCCGCAGGGCCACCCGCTGCTGGTGCAGGCGGGCTCGTCGGAGGACGGCAAGGTGTTCGCCGCCCGCTGGGCCGAGGCGGTGTTCACCGCGCACCAGACGCTGGAGTCGGCGCGGTCGTTCTACGCCGACCTCAAGGGCAGGCTGCCCGCGCACGGGCGGCCCGCGGAGTCGCTGAAGGTGCTGCCCGGCATCGTCCCGGTGCTCGGCGGGACCGAGGCGGAGGCCAAGCGGCTCGCCGACGAGCTGGACGAGCTGATCGTGCCCGTGCGGGCGGTCAGCCAGCTCTCCGAGATGATCGGCGTGGACCTCACCGGCCACCCGCTCGACCAGCCGCTGCCGCCGCTGCCCCCGGTCGCCGCGATCAACGGCGCGCAGAGCCGGTTCGCGCTGGTCCGCGACCTGGTCGAGCGCGAGCGGCTCACCCTGCGGGCGCTGCTGTCCCGGCTCGGCGGCGGGCGCGGCCACCAGGTCGTCGCGGGCACGCCCGAGCAGATCGCCGACCACATCGAGCTGTGGTTCGCGGGCGGCGCCGCCGACGGGTTCAACGTGATGGCCCCGGTGCTGCCGACCGGGCTCACCGATTTCGTCGACACCGTCATCCCGGAATTGCGCGCCCGCGGCCTGTTCCGCGAAGGGTATTCCGGGACGACGCTGCGCGACCACTACGGGCTGGCGAAGCCGGCCGACGGATTCTCCGAAATCGCCGCCGCGGCGGTCTGACCCCACCGAGAAGGACATTCCCGTGCGACCGAAACGATTGCTCAACGCGTTAACGACGGCTGTGGTCGCGGTGGTGCTGGCGGCCTGCGGCGCAGGCTCCGGTGGCGGCGAGGCGAAGACGATCCGGTACCAGGGCTGGGCGGGCCAGGTGACCCTGCCCGAGCTGGCGGCCGACCTCGGCTACTTCGGCGACGTCAAGCTGGAGTGGGTCGGCAACACCATCAGCGGGCCGCAGGACATCCAGTCCGCGGCCACCGGCCAGGTCGACTTCGGCGGCGCGTTCAACGGCGCGGTCGTCAAGCTGGCCGCGAGCAACGCGCCCATCAAGGCGGTGTTCAGCTACTACGGCGTCGACGAGTACGCCTACAACGGCTACTACGTCCTCGAGGACAGCCCGCTGCGCACCGCGGCCGACCTGGTCGGCGCGGGCGCGAAGGTCGGGATGAACACCCTGGGCGCGCACGCCGAGGCGATCCTGGACACCTACCTCGACCGCAACGGCGTCGACCGGGCGGGCGCGGCCAAGGTGGAGCGGCTGGCGCTGCCGCCGGTCAACACCGAGCAGGCGCTGCGCCAGGGCCAGATCGAGGTCGCGGTGCTGGGCGGCATCCTGCGGGACAAGGCGCTGGCGCGCGGCGGCATCCGGCCGCTGTTCACCGACTTCGAACTGCTGGGCGCGTTCAGCGCGGGCACCTACGTGATGACCGAGCGGTTCATCAAGGAGAACCCCACGACCACGCGGACGTTCGTCACCGGTGTGGCGAAGGCGCTGGAGTGGTCGCGGACCACGCCGCGGGAGGAGGTCGTCACCCGCATGAAGCGCATCGTGGCCGAGCGCGGCCGGTCCGAGGACGCGGGTCCGCTCGACTACTGGCGCTCCTACGGCGTGGCCGAGGAGGGCGGCGTCGTGCGCGACGAGGAACTGCAGCTGTGGATCGACTGGCTCGGCCAGCGCGGCGACATCGAGCCGGGCTCGGTCACCCCGGGCGAGCTGTACACCAACGAGTTCAACGACTTCGCGAAGCCGGGGCGCGGCCGTGACCGCGAAGATCGAGTTCCGGGCGGTGGGCAAGCGGTTCCCGGTGCGCGACGCCGAGCCGGTCCGCGCCCTCGACGGGGTCGACCTGGCCGTCGCGCCGGGCGAGTTCCTGGTGGTGGTCGGGCCCAGCGGGTGCGGCAAGTCGACGCTGCTCGACCTGCTCGCCGGGCTGTCCGCGCCCACCGCCGGGGAGGTGCTGGTGGACGGCCGCCCGGTCACCGGCCCCGGCCTGGACCGCGGGATCGTCTTCCAGCAGTACGCCCTGCTGCCGTGGCGCACCGCCCAGGCCAACGTCGAGTTCGGACTGGAGGCGGTCGGCGTGCCGCGGCCGCGCCGGACCGAGGTGGCGCGGGAGTTCCTGGACCTGGTGGGGCTCACCGGGTTCGAGCGCCGCTACCCGCACGAGCTGTCCGGCGGCATGCGCCAACGGGTCGCGATCGCGCGGAGCCTGGCCTACGACCCGGACGTGCTGCTGATGGACGAGCCGTTCGCCGCGCTGGACGCGCAGACCCGCGAGTCGCTGCAGGAGGAGCTGCGGCGGATCTGGCAGCGCACCGGCAAGACGGTCGTGTTCATCACCCACGGCATCGACGAGGCCGTGTACCTCGGCGAGCGGGTCGCGGTGATGACGTCGCGGCCCGGCCGGATCAAGGCCGTCCTGCCGATCGAGCTGGGCGACCGCTCCGCCGACGCGGACGTCCGTTCCAGCCCCGAGTTCGCCCGCTACCGGCACGAGATCTGGACCTCGCTGCACGACGAGGTCACCCGCACCCAGCAGTGGGAGAAGGAGGGCGTGGCCCGATGAGCACCGCGACGATCGAGGCACCGGCCCCGCCGGTGGCCGCCGACCCCCTGCCCCGCCGAGCGCCGTGCTGCGGGCAGGCCGCCGCGCCCTGGCCCGGAGCGCGGCCATCCTGGCCCTGCTCGCGGTGTGGGAGATCGCGCCGCGCGTGGAACTGGTCGACCGGACGTTCCTGCCGCCGTTCAGCGAGGTCATGGCGGCGTGGTGGGACCTGCTGCTCGACGGGCAGCTCATCGCGAACGTCGAGGCGAGCGTGGTCCGCTCGCTGGCCGGGTTCGGGCTCGCCGTGGCGATCGCGGTCCCGCTCGGCCTGCTGATCGGCTGGTACCGGCCGGTGTCGGACCTGCTGAACCCGCTGCTGGAGGTGTTCCGCAACACCGCGGCGCTCGCGCTGCTGCCGGTGTTCGTGCTGCTGCTCGGCATCGGCGAGACGTCGAAGATCGCCATCGTGCTGTACGCGTGCACGTGGCCGATCCTGCTCAACACCATCAGCGCCGTCCGCACGGTCGACCCGACGCTGATCAAGCTGGCCCGGTCGATGGACCTGCCCGCGCACCGCCTGTTCCAGAAGGTGATCCTGCCCGCGGCGGTGCCGACGGTGTTCACCGGCATCCGGCTGGCGGGCGCGGTGTCGATCCTGGTCCTGGTCGCCGCCGAGATGGTCGGCGCGAAGGCCGGGCTCGGCTACCTGATCAACTCCGCGCAGTACAACTTCGCGATCCCGCAGATGTACGCGGGGATCGTCACCCTGTCGGCCTTCGGGCTGCTGTTCAACCACCTGCTCCTCGCCGTCGAGCGCCGCTTCACGTCCTGGCGCGCCTGAGTCCACTCTGGAGGACCACCATGACCACCACCGCTACGTCCCTGGAAGTGCGCCGCGTGGGCGGCCGCATCGGCGCCGAGGTCGTCGGCCTCCGCCTCGCCGACGAGCAGCCGGAGGAGGTGCGCGCCGAGCTGCGGGAGCTGCTGGCCACCCACAAGGCCCTGTTCTTCCGCGACCAGCACCTCGACGACGCCGAGCACGCCCGCTTCGCGTCGGTGTTCGGCGAGCTGACCACCGCCCACCCGACCGTCCCGTCGGTCCCCGGCCAGCCCAACGTGCTGGCGGTCAACGGCGAGGAGGGCATCCGCGCCAACCGCTGGCACACCGACGTCACCTTCATCCGCACGCCCCCGAAGGCGACGTCGCTGCGCGCCCTGGTCGTGCCCGGGTACGGCGGCAACACCCTGATCGCCAACTCCGTCACCGCCTACCAGGACCTCCCGGAACCCCTGCGCGCCTTCGCCGACACCCTCCGCGCGGTGCACACCAACGCCTACGACTACGCCGAGCCCCCGGCGAACGCGGCGCAGGCCGAGCACCGCAAGGTGTTCACCTCCCGCCGGTACCGCACCGAGCACCCCGTCGTGCGCGTCCACCCGGAGACCGGCGAGCGCGGCCTGTTCATCGGCGGCTTCGCCGAGCGCCTGGCCGGTCTGTCCACTGAGGAATCGCGGTCGATCCTGTCGATCCTCCAGTCGTACGTGACGCGGCCGGAGAACGTCGTCCGCTGGCAGTGGACCCCCGGTGACGTCCTGATCTTCGACAACCGCGCCACCCAGCACTACGCGCCCGACGACTACGGCACCCAGGCCCGCCTCCTGCACCGCGTGACGGTCGCGGGCGACGCCCCCGTGGGCGTCGACGGGACCGCCAGCCGCGCGCTGGAGGGCGACACCGCCGACCACTACACCACCGCCGCCTGATGCCCGCGATCGTGGTCCTGTCCGCGGACAGCACCGTCACCGCCCCCATCGTCGCGGCCCTCCGCGGACAGGACCACGACGTGCGGGCGGTGGCGGTCCACGCCCTCCCCCGGTCCCGCTGCTGCGGGGCGAGGCGACCCACCCGGCGGTCGCCGCGGTCGTCGACGCCGTCACGACCGCGGACGCGGTGGTGCTGACGACGCCGGTGCGGAAGTCGTCGTGCAGCGGCCTGCTCAAGTCGCTGCTGGACCTGCTCCCCCAGCCCGCCCTCCTCGGCAAGCCCGTGCTGGCGGTGGCGACGGGCCAGGTGGCCGCCCACGCGGCGGTCCTCGACCACGCCCTCTCCCCACCGCTGGCGCGCCTGGGCGCCCACCCGCTCCCCGGGTGTTCATCCCGGACCGCGAGGCGGGCTCGCCGGACCTGGCTGCGGTGGTGGGCGCCCTGCGGGCGGCGCTGGTCCCGGCGGCCATCCCGGGGCCGCGCAGCCGCGTGCGGGCCTGAGCGGGGCTCGTACTTTCGGCTGATCTGGGGCTCCCGCCCGCGCTCGTACGATGACCGGGTGCGTGAGCTGCTCCGATCCGTGTGGCGGGAGCCCCGCCCCCTCCGACCCCCGCGGCGGTGGTGGGACTGGGGGCCGGTGGCGGTCTTCGCGCCCGCCGCCGTCGTCGAGGGGTGGTGCGGCCGGGGCTCGACCACCGCGGCCTATCCGTGCTCGTGTCCTGCCTGCTGATCGCCACGCTGTTCGGGCGCAGGACCGCCCCGCTGGTCGCCGTGACCGCGGCGATGGTCGTGGGGTTCGCCGCGTCGGCCGTGGCCGGGGGCAGTTCCCGGAGCAGGACGTCGTCGGGTCCCTGCTGCTCCTGCCGTTCGCGCTGTTCCGGTGGGGGTCCGGGCGGGAGATGGTGCTCGGGGCCGCGGTGCTGTTCGGGCAGGTGGGGCTGTCGGCGGCGCTCGGGTACCTGCCGCTCGCGGACGCGCTCGGCGGGAGCGTGGTGCTCGCGCTGGCGATGGCGTCGGGGGCGGCCACCCGGTACCGGACCCGGGCGCGGACGCGGGAGCTGGACCAGGTGAAGCTGCTCGAACGCGAACGGCTCGCCCGGGACCTGCACGACACCGTCGCCCACCACGTCACCGCGATGGCCGTGCGCGCGCAGGCGGGCATCGCGACCGCCACCGCCGACCCGCGCGCCGCGGTCGACGCGCTGCGGCTCATCGAGGCCGAGGCAGGCCGCGCCCTGGACGAGATGCGCGGCATCGTGCGCATCCTGCGCGCCGACGAGCCCGCCGACCTGCGCCCCGCGCCGCTCGCCGACCTCACCGGGCACACCGGGCCCGCGGTCGCCGTCGACGTGGTCGGCGACGTCGACGACCTCCCCGGACCGCTCGCCTCCGCCCTCTACCGCCTCGCCCAGGAAGCCGTCACCAACGCCCGCCGCCACGCGCGGCGCGCCACGCGGGTCGACGTGAAGGTCGTCGTCGACCGCGCGGAGGTGCGCCTGGAGGTGACCGACGACGGCGAGCCCGGCCCGCCCGGCGTCCCCGGCTACGGGCTGCGCGGCATGAGCGAGCGCGCGAGCCTGCTCGGCGGGACCTGCGCGGCCGGGCCGAACGCGGGCCGCGGGTGGACCGTGACCGCCGTGCTCCCGGTCGCGTGAGCGTCCGCGTGCTGGTCGCCGACGACCAGGAGATCGTGCGGACCGGGCTGGCCATGATCCTCGACGCCCAGCCCGGCATCACCGTCGTCGGGGCGGCCCGCGACGGGCACGAGGCGGTCGCGCTGGCCCGCGAGCTGCGGCCCGACGTGTGCCTGCTGGACATCCGCATGCCCGGCCTGGACGGCATCGAGGCCACCCGGCGCCTCGCCGACGACCCGGTCGCCGTCATCGTGATCACCACGTTCGACCTCGACGAGTACGTCTACGCCGCCCTGCGCGCGGGCGCCCGCGGGTTCCTGCTCAAGAACGCGGGCGCGGACATGCTCGCGAGCGCCGTCCACGCGGCCGCCGCGGGGACGCGCTCATCGCGCCGAGCGTCACCGCCCGCCTGCTCACGGCCTTCGCCGAGAGCGCCCCGCCGACGCGCCCGGCGCAGCCGCTCGACCCGCTGACCGAGCGGGAGGAGCAGGTCCTCGTCGCGGTGGCGGGCGGGCGGACGAACAACGAGATCGCCGCCGAGTTCCACATCACGCTGAGCACCGTGAAGTCCCACATCGCCAGCCTGATGACCAAGCTGGGCGCGCGGAACCGGGTCGAGATCGCGATGTGGGCGTACGAGACCAAGCGGGTGCGCTGAAAGTACGACGCCGCGGCCGTACCCGAGCCCGATGACCGGGGCGCGGGCGCTCGGGACGATCGCTGCCATGACATCCCGAACGCAGTGGCGCGTGCCCGCCGCGCTGATCGCGCTCAACCTCATCCCGGTCGGGGCGGGCGCGTTCCGCACCGCCCAGCTCGTCGGGGGCGCCGAGGTCACCGAGGCGAACGCGCGGTTCTTCGCCGCGCCCGTGCCGGTCCTGCTGCACATCGTCGGCGCCTCCGCCTTCTGCGTGGTCGGCGCGTTCCAGTTCGTGCCGTCGCTGCGCGGCCGGAGCCGGTGGCACCGCGCGGCGGGCCGCTTCCTGATCCCCTGTGGACTCGTCGGGGCGCTGTCCGGGCTGTGGATGGCGTTCGCCCACCCGCTCCCGCCCGAGGACGGCGACCTGCTCGCCGCGTTCCGCCTCCTGTTCGGCGGGATCATGGTCGCGGGCCTGGTCCTCGGTTACGCCGCCGTGCGCAGGCGCGACTTCGCCGCCCACCGCGCGTGGATGCTGCGCGCCTACGCCGTCGCCGCGGCGCGGGCACGCAGGCGGTGGTCTACGGCAGTTGGATGGTGCTGGTGGGCACGCCGGGCGTCACCGGGAAGGCCCTGCTGATGGCGCTGGGGTGGTCGATCAACCTGGCCGTCGCCGAGCGGGTCATCCGGCGGCGGGTCCCGATCGCAGTGTGAGGACGCTGATCTCGCTGGGCGCGAACACGCGGAACGGCGGTCCCCAGAACCCCGCGCCCCGGCTGGTGTAGATCCAGGTGCGCCCGCCCGCCCGCGCCAGGCCCTGCAGGTGCGGCTGGTCGGTGCGCACGAGCCAGTGGAACGGCCAGATCTGCCCGCCGTGGGTGTGCCCGGACACCTGGAGGTCGACGCCGTGCTCGACCGCGGCGGCGACCTGCTTGGGCTGGTGCGCCACCAGGAACACCGGCAGGTCCGGGTCCGCGCCGAGCAGCGCGGCGCCCAGGTCCTCGCCGTGCCCGTCGACCCCGGCCGACCGCGCGGTGCGGTCGTCCACGCCCGCGACGACGAGCCGGTCGCCGCCGCGCTCGACGACGAGGTGGCTGTTGTGCAGGTGCGTCCAGCCCAGCTCGGCCATGTGGTCCACCCAGGACGGCGCGCCGCTGAAGTACTCGTGGTTGCCGGTGACGTACACCTTGGCGTACCGGGCGGTGAGCCGTCCCATGTGCTCGGACTGCGGCCGCCGCCGCTCGACCGGCCCGTCGGCGATGTCGCCCGCGTGCACGAGCAGGTCGGGCTCCAGCGCGGCGACGGCGTCCATCGTCCGGCGGGACCACTCGGCGCGGTCGAGCGGCCCGAAGTGGGTGTCGGCGAGGACGACGACCCGCAGCCCGTCCAGCCCGGGCCCGAGCCGGTCCAGCCACACGTCCGTGCGCCGGATCCGCGGGACCCGCATCGCCTCGCGGTACCCGTGCGCCAGCAGCACCGCCGCGACGACCACCACGCCGACGGCCACCACCCGGGAGCGCAGCGGGTCGGCCACGCCCGCGACCGCCAGCGCGAGCTCGGCGAGCACGCCGACGACCGTCCAGGTGAACACGACCCAGGCCGCCCCGAGCAGCGTGTCGCCGACCACCGCGCCCGCGTCGGACCGCCGCTTGCCGTGCCCCGCGGTCATGCCCAGCGGCAGCCCGACCGCGCCCGCCAGGAACACCGCGCTGCCCAGCGCGACGACCCACCCGGGCCACGCCTGCCCACCGACGACGAGCTGCCACCAGGGCACCCCGAACAGCAGCCCGATCACCACGACCAGCACCCCGGCGATCGGCACCCACCGGGCCCGCGGCCGCGCCTGCACTTCCTCCGTACGCGCCATCTCCACGCCTCCCGGATCGAGTGTAGAGACCGCAGCGCCCGCGGGCCGGTCCGTCAGCCCCGGCACCCGCAACCCGCCGCGGCCTTCGCCGCGCTGCCCGGGGCGTCCACCCGTTTCACGGCGCGGACTCCACAGAGGACCCACGCACTGGCCTGATCCGGCACCACGCACCCCTCACCTGCTGACGACGGTCTCCTGGCGCACCCGGGACAGCTTGTGCGGGTTGCGGACGTAGTACAGGCCGCTGACCAGGCCGTCGTCGAAGCGGATGGCGAGGACGCCGTCGATCTCGCCGTGCAGGCGGATGAGCAGGCCGGGCCAGCCGTTGACCTGGACGCGCTCGACCGTCGCCGCGCCGGTGACCACGCCGAAGCCTGCCTTGAGCAGGCGGGCGACCTTGTCGGCGCCGACGACCGGGCGGGGACGGCCTGCTTGACGCCGCCGCCGTCGCTGAGCACCACGACGTCCGGCGCGAGGATGTCGACCAGGGCCTGCAGGTCGCCGGTCTCCACCGCGTGCTGGAACGCCTCGAGCGCGGCGCGGGTCAGGTCCGGCGACGGCTCGCCGCGCGGGCGGCGGGCGGCGACGTGGCCGCGGGCACGGTGGGCGATCTGGCGCACCGCGGCGGTGTTCTTGTCGACCGCCTCCGCGATCTCGTCGTACTCGAAGCCGAACACCTCGCGCAGGACGAACACCGCGCGCTCGGTCGGGGTCAGGGTCTCCAGGACCAGCAGCATCGCCATCGAGACGCTGTCCGCCAGCTCGACGTCGTCGGCCACGTCCGGCGCGGTCAGCAGCGGCTCGGGCAGCCACGAGCCGACGTACGACTCCTTGCGCCTGCCCAGCGCCCGCAGCCGGGTGAGGGCCTGGCGGGTCGCGATCCGCACCAGGTACGCGCGCTGGTCGCGCACCTCGGCCAGGTCGACGCCGACCCACCGCAGCCACGTCTCCTGCAGGACGTCCTCGGCGTCGGCGGCCGAGCCGAGCATCTCGTAGGCGACCGTGAACAGCAGGTTCCGGTGGGCGACGAAAGCCTCCGTCGCGGCGTCGGTCATCGGGTGCTCCTCTCCGCAGCGTGCACACCACCAGACGCCGCCCGCCCGCGCGCTGTGACAGGAGCCGCGGAGACGCGCGTCACTGTCACGGATCGCCGCCCGCAGGCATCTCGTGGTCGACCAACACCCAACCAGGAGGTCGTCATGAAGGCAGTGGTGGTGGGCGGGGGCTACGCCGGGGTGCACGCGGCGAACCGCCTCGCCCGGCTGGTCCCGACCGCGGAGATCACGCTGGTCAACCCGCGCCCGCACTTCGTCGAGCGGGTCCGCCTGCACCAGCGGGTCGCCGGGACCGCCGCGGCGGCCGCGCCGCTGCGCGAGGTGCTGCGCCCCGGGATCACCGCGCTGGTGGCCGCGGTCGACAAGATCGGCGACGGGGTGGCGGTCCTCGACGACGGCGCCCGGGTGGACTTCGACCACGCGTTCCTGGCCGTCGGCAGCACGGTCGAGCCGATGCCTGGCACCGTGCCGGTCGGCACGTGGGAGGGCGCGGAGCGGGCGCGGGCCGCGCTCGCCGCGCTCCCGGCGGGCGCGTCGGTCACGGTCATCGGCGGCGGGCCGACGGGCATCGAGACCGCGTCCGAGGTCGCCCAGGCCCGCCCCGACCTGCGGGTCCGCCTGGTGGGCTCGCCGATCGCCGGTCCGTTCGGGCCGGGCGCCCGCGCGCGGGTCCTCGCCGGGCTGGAGCGGCTGGGCGTGGACCTGGTGGAGGACACCGCGATCGCCGTCGACGACGCGGTGCGCCTCGGCTCGGGCCGGGCGTTCTCCTCGCACCTGACCCTGTGGGCGGTCATCGGGCACGTGCCGGACCTCGCCGCCCGCAGCGGCCTCGCGGTCGACCCGGACGGGCGGGTGGTCGTCGACGAGCACCTGCGCAGCGTCAGCGACCCGCGGGTGTTCGCCGTCGGCGACTGCGCGGCCGTCCCCGGCTCCCGCTTCTCCTGCCAGACCGCCGTGCCCCAGGCCGCCACCGCGGTCGACAACCTCGTGCGCCTCCTCGAGGGCCGCACACCGCGGCCGCACGTGGTCCGCTACGTCGGGCTCGCGGTGGCGCTCGGCCGCCGGGACGCCGTCGTCCAGCTCAACCACCGCGACGACCGCCCCCGCCGCGCCCGCCTGGCGGGTCGCGCCGCCGCCGCGGTCAAGGAGATCGCCTGCCGCGGCGCGAAGTGGGGCGCGAGCAAGGGCATCGGCGGCTAGCCGCCGAGCGCGGCGAGGACGGGCTCGGGGTCCGCACCGGGAACCGCCGCTGGAAGTCGAGGACCCCCACCCAGGTGGGGCGCAGGGCGATGCGGACCATCCGCAGGCCGGGCTTGTCGATCGCGGCGAGGTAGGTGCCGCCCACCTCCTCGCCGAGACCGGCCCGCTGGGTCGTGGCGTACTCGGGCAGGACGCCGTCGACCTCGGTCATGGTGACCCGACCGCGCAGCATGAGGACCTGAGGCGGCCCGTCGGCGGTGTCGATGGTGACGGCCACCTCGGGGCGGGCCTGCAGGGCGCGGATCTTGTAGGTGCCCGCGAACGCGGCGATGACCACCTCCTCGCCGTTCCAGACGAAGTTGACCGGGATCAGCCGCGGCGTGCCGTCCTTCCCGGTGTAGGCCAAGCGCGCCACGAGGGACGGGTCGTTCAGCAGGCGTTGCGCCGTGGGGCTGCCCAGCAGGCGCACGTCGCCTTGCGACAGTCCCGCGACCTGGTCGTCGGTGAGGTCCATGGGCCCAGACTACGAGAGCTAACTCCTAAATAACAAGCATCACTCCTAAATCAGGATCGCCAGGTAGTCTGGGCACCATGGGCGGCATGCGCAGCTATGGGGACCCGTGCGGCGTGGCCTGCGGCTTGGACGTCATCGGCGAGCGGTGGGCCCTGCTGGTCGTGCGCGACCTGCTGCTCGGCCCCAAGCGCTTCAACGACCTGCTCGCGGGCCTGCGCGGCATCAGCCCCAACGTGCTGGCCCAGCGGCTGCGGGAACTGGCCGAGCACGGCGTCCTGCGGCGCCGCGACCTGCCGCCCCCGGCCCGCGTCGCCGTGTACGAGCTGACCGACTGGGGGCGCGAGCTGGAGCCGCTCCTCCTGCACCTGGGCCGGTGGGGCAGCCAGGTCGCCACCCCGCCCGAGGGCGCGCTCGGCGTCGACTCGATCATGCTGAGCATCAAGGCCGCCTTCGACCCGGCACGCGCCTCCTCGGCGCCGGGCCGCGTCTACGAACTGCGCGTCGACACCGACGCGTACTGCGTCCAGACCGCCGACGGCGCGCTCCGCGTGAGCCGCGATCCCGCTCCGACGCCCCCGGACGCGACCCTCACCACCGATCTCGACACGCTGCGCGCCCTCTGCGACCACCGGACCACGCTCGCGGCGGCGGTGGACTCGGGTTCCGTGCGCCTCGACGGCGCCGAGCGCGCCCAGCGGGACCTGGCGGACCTCCTCCTGGCGCCGTTCACCCCCGCGTAGGTCAGCGCGGGTCCGGCTCCGGGTTCGCGCCCGCGCGGGCCAGGAAGTCGAAGTCGCAGCCGCGGTCGGCCTGGGTGATGTGGGCGGCGTAGAGGGCGCCGTAGCCGCGTTCGTGGCGGGGCGCCGGTGGTCGCCAGGCGGCGCGGCGGCGGGCGAGTTCGGCGTCGTCGACGTCGAGGGTCAGGGCGCGGGCGGGGACATCGAGGGTGATCGGGTCGCCGTCCCGCACCAGGGCGAGCGGACCGCCCACATAGGACTCCGGCGCGACGTGGAGGACGCAGGCGCCGTAGCTGGTGCCGCTCATCCGGGCGTCGGAGACGCGGACCATGTCGCGGACGCCCTCGGCGAGGAGGCGGGCGGGGATGGGGAGCATGCCGTACTCGGGCATCCCGGGGCCGCCGAGCGGGCCGGCGTCGCGCAGCACCAGCACGGAGCGCTCGGTCACCGGGAGGGCGGGGTCGTCGATGCGGTGCTTGAGGTCCGCGTACCCGTCGAACACGACGGCGGGGCCGGTGTGGCGCAGCAGGTGCGGTTCGGCGGCGATGTGCTTGATGACCGCGCCGTCGGGGGCGAGGTTGCCGCGGAGCACCGCGAGCCCGCCCTCGGCGGCGACCGGGTTGGCCGCGGGCCGGATGACGTCGTCGTCGTGCACCAGCGCGTCCGCCAGCTCCTCGCCGAGCGTGCGGCCGGTCGCGACGACGCGGTCGGTGTGCAGCAACCCCGCCCCCGCGAGCCGCGACAGCAGACCGGGGACGCCGCCCGCGTAGTAGAAGTCCTCCATCAGGTACCGCCCGCCCGGCCGGACGTCGGCCAGCACCGGGACGCGCCGCGCGACGCGGTCGAAGTCGTCGAGCCCGAGCGGGATCCCGCTGCGCCCCGCCATCGCGATCAGGTGGATGACCGCGTTCGTCGACCCGCCGAGGGCCACCACGGTCGTGACGGCGTCCACATATGTGGCAGCGGTCAGGATCTTGGACAGCGTCAGCCCGCTGGCCACCATCTCGACGATGCGCCTGCCGCTGGCCGCCGCGAGGCGGTGGTGGGCGGAGTCGACCGCGGGGATCGCGGCCGCGCCGGGCAGGGTCAGGCCCATCGCCTCGACGGCGGCGGTCATGGTGGACGCGGTGCCCATCGTCATGCAGGTGCCGGGTGAGCGGGCCAGGCCGGACTCCAGCTCGGCCAGCTCGCGGTCGCCGAGCAGGCCCGCGCGCCGGTCGTCCCAGTACTTCCACATGTCGGTGCCGCTGCCCAGGGTCGTGCCCCGCCAGTGGCCGCGCAGCATCGGCCCGGCGGGCACGAACAGCGCGGGCAGGTCCGCGCTCGCCGCGCCCATCAGCAGCGCGGGCGTGGTCTTGTCGCAGCCGCCGAGCAGGACCGCGCCGTCGACCGGGTACGAGCGCAGGACCTCCTCGGTCTCCATCGCCAGCAGGTTCCGGTACAGCATGGGCGTCGGCTTCTGGTAGGTCTCCGACAGCGTCGCGACCGGGAACTCCACCGGGAACCCGCCCGCCTGCCACACCCCGCGCGCGACCTGCTCCGCGCGCTCGCGCAGGTGCATGTGGCAGGGGTTGATCCCGCTCCACGTGTTGAGGATCGCGATGAGCGGCTTGCCCAGGTGCTCCTCCGGGTTGAGCCCGAGCTGCCGCGCCCGCGCGCGGTGGCTGAAGTCGCGCAGCTCGCCCCCGCCGAACCAGCGGTGGCTGCGCAGGTCCTCCGGCTTCACGCCAGTCCCCAGTCCGCGAGCAGCCGCCCGATCCGCTCGCGCGTGGCCGCGTCGACGGTGCTGCTGGGCGGCCGCACGTCCCGCCCGCACACGCCGAGCTGGGCCAGCGCCTCCTTGACGACGCTGACGTTGTGCTCGGACTCCCCCGCCGCGCGCAGCCGCTCGAACGGCTCGATCGACCGCCACACCGCGCGGACCGCGTCGCCGTCGCCCGCGCGCAGCGCGTCGAGCAGCCGCAGCGACAGACCGGGGTGCACGTTCACCAGGCCCGACGTGAACCCGGTCGCCCCCAGCGCGAAGTACCCGGGCGCGGACGACTCGGCCAGCCCGGCGATCCACACCGGACCCGGCCCCGCCTCGCCCGCCACCACGCCGAAGCGCACCGGGTCGGGGACCGCGTACTTCACCCCGACGACGTTGGGCGCCAGCGCCCGCAGCCGCGCGATCTCGGCCCCGCCGATGCGCGGGCTGCGGACGTAGAGCAGCACCCCGAGGTCGGGCACGGCGGCGGCGATCGCCCGGTGGTACTCGACCCAGCCGTCGGCGGACACGTACGGGTGCACGGGCTGGTGCACCATCACCGCGACCGCCCCGGACCGCTGGGCGTGCCGGGCCGCGTCGACCGCCACCGGCACCGCGCCCCCGACCCCCACGACGACCGCCGCCTCGCCGCCCACGGCGTCGACGGTGACCTCGACCGCCAGCCGCGCCTCGTCGGGGGTGAGGGCGTAGAACTCCCCGGTGTTCCCGTTCGGGGTGACGACGCGGACGCCGCCGTCGACCACGCGCCGCAGCACGCGGACCAGCGCGTCGCGGTCCACGGCGCCGTCGGCGTCGAACGGGGTGACCGGGATGGCCACCACGCCTGCCAATTCCTCCATGTGCACCTTCCTGGTGTTCACGCCGACCAGAGCGCGGTGATGCGCTCCGGCCCGGCGTGGCCGTCGAGGACGAGGGCGTCGAAGCCGCGGGCGGGGCCGTCCTCGTCCACCGTCGCCGGGGCGAGCGACGAGCCCAGCCCCGGGTAGCCCTCCTGCCGCACGAACCAGCGGTCCGCCGCGGTGACCGGGTCCGCGCCGCGCAGCGCGACCGTGAACGGGCGCCCGCCGTCGTCGCCCTGGTAGGCCAGCCACGGCGCGGGGCGGCCGTGGACCGCGTGCTCGCCGCGCGCGTCCGGGGTGAAGACCGCGCTGGGGCCCGTCGGGCGCGGCAGCCGCCAGAAGAAGCCGCCGTACCCCGCGCCCTCCCGGCCGTTGGTCTCCGGGCTGCCGAGCCGCACCGGCACCGGGGAGCGCAGCGCGAAGGCGAAGCCGAGCCGCCAGCCGCCGTCGACCGGCCGCGCCCGGACCACCCGGTGCTCGCGCAGGAGCCTGCCGCGGTTCGGGCCGCGCCAGTCCAGGTCGTGGTCGAGGACGTCGGCGCGCAGCGCGTTCCACCGCACGTGCTCCATCGACCCGTGGTCGTCGAGCCACTGGTAGCCCGCGCCGCGCACGTAGGTGCGCCCGCCCCACAGGTTCGCGCCGCCGACGTCCTGCACGGCGACGCCGACGCCCAGGTGCCAGTGGTGGTCCTCGGGCCGCACGTCGGTCACCCGCGTCCCGGTCAGGGTGGTCAGCGCCAGGTGCGGGCGGGGCGCGAGGATCGCGGGCAGGTCGTCACCGGCGCGGTACTCCCCACCGGGGTCCCGTCGACGGACAGGGTCGCCAGCACGCTCATCGGGTCCACCCCAAGCCCAGTTCGGAGAACAGCAGCAGCTCCGCGGCGCACCGGTCCACGGCTTCGTCCACACCGGACAGCACGTGGCGCAGCCCAGGGCCGGAGCCGACCGCGCGGCCGGTCACCCGGCGGGGGTCGGGCGCGCGCCGGATCGCGTCCAGGACCTCGGTGAACGCGCCGGTCTCCTCGACCGGCGCCAGCAGGCGGCGCGACGGCGCCCGGACGTGCGCCACCAGGTCCGCCAACAGGCCTGCGGTCGGGTACTCGGTCGTCTCGTCGACCGACGCCGTGCGCAGCCGGACGCGGCTTTCCTTGTAGTGCAGCGTGATCGAGCCGAGTTCGCCGTGCACCACGACGTACGGGGACGCGATCCGCTCGGCGCACAGGGTCACCGCCGCGACGACCACCGTGCCGCGCGCCGTGCGCACCCGGACGGCAGCGGTGTCGTCGGACCCGATCGGGTTGGCCCGGTACAGCTCCACCTCGACGCCCGCCACCGCGCCCAGCCGCGTGGCCCCGTCGACCGCCAGCGCCGTGGCCAGGCCGTGCGCGAACGGGTTGGTCAGCGCGCCGTCGCCGCGCGACCGGTCGCCCGACCAGGCCGACCGGGTGAAGTACGCGGCGTCGCGCTGCCACGCCCCGCGACGCCGATGCCGCGCACCGCGCCCACCGCGCCGTCCGCGACGAGGTCGCGCACCGCGGCGACGGCGGCCGAGCCGAGGCTCTGGAACCCGACCTGGCACGCCCGGCCGGACGCCCGCGCCGCGGCCAGCAGCCTGCGGAACTCCGCGAGCGTGATCGCGGGCGGCTTCTCCAGCAGCACGTGCGCGCCGCGGCGAACGCGGTGACGGCCAGGTCGACGTGGGTGTGCAGCGGGGTCGCGATGACCGCAACGCGCGGCCCGGTCGCGGGCGGCAGCTCGGCGAGGTCGGCGTGGACGGGCACCCCGAGGTCGTCCTCGGGGGCCGCGGGTCGCACACCGCGGCGAGCCGCACGCCGGGGTCGGCCCGCGCGAGGTCGAGCACAGCGCGCAGGTGGTGCTTGCCGTAGCCGTGCACGCCGACGAGCACCACGTCCACCGGGGAACCGTTCACGCCGCCGACCATAGCGCCCTGGGAGCGATTCCAGAAAGCGCTATCCCGAGCTTCGTCCGAGGCTTGACGAACCTCATGCCGACCAGCTAGAAAGCGCTTACTGGGAGCGTTACCACGATGGGGTGAGGCGAGTGCCAGTGCAGTCCCCGGCGAAGCCGGTCCGCAGGTCCGCCGCGGGGTCGTCCCCGCCCGGGCGGGTGCGCCGCGAACTGGGCCGGAACGCGGCGGCGTACCTGTTCCTGACCCCGTGGTTCCTCGGCCTGGTGCTGATCACCATCGGCCCGATCGCGGCGTCGGCGTACCTGTCGTTCACCGACTACAGCCTGATCGGCGCGCCGGAGTGGGTCGGCTGGGAGAACTACGCGCGGATGCTCGACGACCGCCGGTTCCTCGCCGCGCTCGGCGTCACCTTCACCTACGTCTTCGTCTCCGTGCCGCTCCAGCTCGCGTTCGCGCTGGCCCTGGCGCTGGTGCTGGACAAGGGCGTGCGCGGCCTCGCCCTCTACCGCTCCGCCTACTACCTGCCGTCGCTGCTGGGCGGCAGCGTCGCGGTGGCGATCCTGTGGCGGCAGGTGTTCGGCACCGACGGCCTGCTCAACAGCGTCCTGCGCGCGGTCGGCTTCACCGACCTGCCCGGCTGGGTGTCCACACCGGACTTCGCGCTCGGCACGCTGGTGGTGCTCAACGTCTGGACGTTCGGCGCGCCGATGGTCATCTTCCTGGCCGGGCTGCGCCAGGTCCCCCGGATGTACTACGAGGCCGCCGCGGTGGACGGCGCGAGCCCGCTGCGCCAGTTCCGGCACATCACGCTGCCGATGCTGAGCCCGATCATCTTCTTCAACCTGGTCCTGCAGGTGATCGGCGCGTTCCAGACCTTCACGCAGTCGTTCATCGTCAGCGGCGGCACCGGCGGCCCGGCGGACTCGACGCTGTTCTACACGCTCTACCTGTACCAGCGCGGTTTCGGGAACTTCGACATGGGCTACGCGTCCGCGCTGGCCTGGGTGCTGCTGCTCATCGTCGCCGCGCTGACCGCGCTCAACTTCCTGGTCTCGAAGAAGTGGGTGTTCTATGGCGACCGCTGAGCGGCGCAAGCCGCTGACCCACGCCGGGTTGGTGCTGTTCGGGTTCGTGATGCTCTACCCGCTGCTGTGGATGCTGGCCAGCTCCTTCAAGCGCACCGAGGACATCTTCACCGAGCCGGGCCTGATCCCCTCGAACCCGACCCTGGAGAACTACACCGAGGGCTGGGACGCGCTCGGCGAGCCGTTCAGCACGTACCTGCTCAACTCGTCGATCGTGGTGCTCGGCTCCATCGTCGGCAACCTGTTCGCCTGCTCGCTGGCCGCGTACGCGTTCGCCCGCCTGGAGTTCCGGCTCAAGCGGCTGTGGTTCGCGCTCATGCTCGGCAGCATCATGCTGCCGATCCACGTGGTGATCGTGCCGCAGTACGTGATGTTCGCCCAGGTCGACATGATCAACACGTTCTGGCCGCTGCTGCTGCCCAAGCTGCTCGCCACCGACGGCTTCTTCGTTTTCCTCATGGTGCAGTTCATCCGCGGCCTGCCCCGCGACCTCGACGAGGCCGCGCGCATCGACGGCTGCTCGCACTGGGGGATCTTCTTCCGGATCATCCTGCCGCTGTGCGTGCCCGCGCTGGCCACCACCGCGATCTTCACCTTCATCTGGACCTGGAACGACTTCTTCAGCCAGCTGATCTTCCTGACCGACCCGGAGATGCACACCGTCCCGGTCGCCCTGCGCACGTTCGTCGACGCGACGAGCCAGACCCCTGGGGCCCGGTGTTCGCCATGTCGATGGTCGCCCTCGGGCCGATCTTCGGCTTCTTCCTCGCCGGTCAGCGCTACCTCGTGCGCGGGATCGCCACCACGGGGCTCAAGTAGCGGTTCGAGCAAAAGGAGAGACCTGTGCGACACCCGAGACTGGCCCTGGCCGCGGCGGCGCTGCTCGCGGTCGCGGGGTGCGGCGGCGCGCCGAGCGCCGACGGCGGCCCGGTGACCCTGCGGTTCACCTGGTGGGGCAGCGACGCCCGGCACACCATGACCCAGCGGCTCATCGAGGCGTTCGAGGCCGAGCACCCCGGCATCCGGGTGGAGGGCGAGTTCACCGGCTGGGGCGACTACTGGGACAAGCTCGCCACCACGGTCGCGGGCGGCGACGCCCCCGACATCATCCAGCAGGAGTCCCGCTACGTCCGCGAGTACGCCGACCGCGGCGCCCTCCTCGACCTGACCGAGCACGTCCCGTCGGTCATCAAGACCGACAAGCTCGACCCGCGGTGGCGTCGGTGGGCACGATCGACGGCAAGACCTACGCGATCCCCACCGGCGTCAACGCCTACACCGTCGTGGTGAACCCGGCGCTGTTCGAGAAGGCGGGCGTCGAGGTCCCCGACGACGAGGCGTGGACGTGGGACCAGTTCATCGACACCACCGCGGAGATCAGCGGTGACGGCCGGTTCGGCGTGCAGAACTTCGGCTTCAACGAGGCCGGGCTGGAGGTGTTCGCCCGCCAGCGCGGCGAGTCGATCTTCACCGCGGACGGTGCGATCGGCCTGTCCGACGGGACGCTGTCGGACTGGTTCGGGCTGGTGCTGCGCTCCCGCGACCGCGGCAGCGAGCCGCAGCCGTCGCTGACCGTCGAGGTGCAGGCGGCGGGCATCGACCAGTCGCTCATGGCGACCGGGCGCGGCGCGACCGGCCTGTGGTGGACCAACGAGCTGTCGACGCTCAGCAAGGCGTCCGGCGTCGAGTTGGAGCTGCTGCGCTTCCCCGGGGAGGCGCAGAAGCCCGGCATGTTCCTCAAGCCCGCGATGTTCCTGTCGGCGTCGGCGCGCACCGAGCACCCGCGCGAGGCGGCGACGTTCATCGACTGGATGGTCAACAGCCCGAAGGCCGCCGAGATCCAGCTCAGCGACCGCGGCCTGCCGGTCAACACCGAACTGCGCACGGCGGTGTTCGACAAGCTCAAGCCCGCCGACCAGCGCGCGGGCGAGTTCCTCGCCGAGATCAGCCCCGGTCTCGCCGCCCCGCCGGTCCTGCCGCCGCCGGGGGCGGGCGAGGTGCAGGGCGTGCTGCAGCAGCTCAACGAGCAGCTCCTGTTCGACCGCATCACCGTGCCCGACGCGGTCCGCGAGTTCCGCGCGCAGGCCGAGGCGGCGCTGAGGTGACCCGTCGGCGCTACGCCTTCGTCGGCACCGGGCACCGGGCGCAGCTGTACTTCGACGCCCTGCTCGGCCCGCACGCGGCCGACGGCGTGCCGATCGCGCTGTGCGACAGCAACCCCGGCCGCGTCGAGTACTACCAGCGGCTGTGGCGGTCCGCGGGCGGGACCGAGCCGCTGCGCGCGTACGCCGCCGACGAGTACGCGGCGATGCTGCGCGACGAGCGCCCCGACGCGGTCGTGGTGACCTCCGTCGACGCCGCGCACGCCGACCACGCGGTGGCCGCGCTCGACCGCGGTGTCGACGTGATCGTGGAGAAGCCGCTGACCACCGACGCCGAGGGCTGCGCCCGGATCGCGGAGGCCGCGCGGCGCTCGGCGGCCCGCCTGGTCGTGACGTTCAACTACCGCTACTCGCCGCGCAACAGCGAGGTGAAGCGGCTACTGCTCGACGGCGCGGTCGGCGAGGTCACCGCGGTGCACTTCGAATGGGTCCTCGACACCGTGCACGGCGCGGACTACTTCCGCCGCTGGCACCGGGTCAAGGCCAACTCCGGCGGGCTGTTCGTGCACAAGGCCAGCCACCACTTCGACCTGGTCAACTGGTGGCTGGACGACGTCCCCCGGTGGTCACCGCGCAGGGCGGCCTGCGCTTCTACGGCCCGGCGAACCCGCCCGCCGACCGCGCGCCGTTCGCCATGGCCCTCGACGCCGACCCGCGGCTGCACGCCCTCTACGGCGAGCCCGCCCGGCACGACGGCTACCGCCGCGACCAGGACGTGTTCGCGCCCGGCGTCACCATCGAGGACACCATGTCGGCGTTGGTCCGGTACGAGCGCGGCGCGCTGCTCACCTATTCGCTGATCGCCTACGCCCCGTGGGAGGGCTACCGGGTCTCGATCACCGGGACCGCCGGGCGCCTGGAGCTGGACGTCGTCGAGCGGCCGAGCGTGCCCGCGGGCGACGCGTCGCGGGTGGTCCGGTGGCGGGTGGTCGACCCGAGCGCGGTCGACGACGGTCACGCCGACGCGGTGCGCGCGCCGGGGTCGCGGCTGGTCGTCCAGCGGCAGTGGGGCCGGGCGCGGGCGGTCGCGCTGCCCTGGCCGGTCCCGGGCACGGCGGCGGCGACCGGCTGCTGCTCGCCGACCTGTTCGGCCGGGAGCGGGCCGTCGACCCGCTCGGCCGGGCCGCGGGCTGGCCGGACGGCGTGCGCGCCGTGCTGGCCGGGGCGGCGGCGAACGAGTCCATGGCGCGGTCGGGGGAACCGGTCCGCGTCGCGATGCCGTGGGTCGAGGAGGCCGCGTGACCGAGCTGCGCGTGATCATGAACGGGGTGACCGGGAGGATGGGCCACCGCCAGCACCTGCTGCGGTCCGTCCTGGCCATCAGGGACGACGGCGGTGTGCCGCTGCCCGGCGGCGACCGGCTGGTGCCGGTGCCGATCCTGGTCGGCAGGGACACCGCGAAGGTGTCGGCGCTCGCCGCCCGGCACGGCGCGGAGTGGACCACCGACCTGGACACCGCGCTGTCCGACCCGACCGCGTCGGTGTACTTCGACGCCCAGATCACCTCCGTGCGGGAGAAGTCCGTGCTCGCCGCGATCGCCGCGGGCAAGCACGTCTACGCCGAGAAGCCCACCGCGGACACCCTCGACGGCGCGCTCGCGCTGGCCAGGGCCGCCGCCGCGGCGGGCGTGCGGTCCGGCGTCGTGCACGACAAGCTGTTCCTGCCGGGCCTGCGGAAGCTGGAGCGGCTGCTGCGCGGCGGGTTCTTCGGCCGCGTCCTGTCGGTGCGCGGCGACTTCGGGTACTGGGTGTTCGAGGGCGACTGGCAGCCCGCGCAGCGGCCGAGCTGGAACTACAAGGCCGAGGAGGGCGGCGGGATCGTCGTCGACATGTTCGCCCACTGGTCCTATGTGCTCGGTGAGCTGTTCGGGTCGGTGGAGGCGGTCACCGCCAAGGCCGTCACGCACATCCCGCGCCGCTGGGACGAGCGCGGCGACCCGTACGACGCGACCGCTGACGACGCCGCGTACGCGATCTTCGAGCTGGCGGGCGGGGTCGTCGCGCACTTCGCGTCGTCCTGGTGCACCCGCGTCGACCGCGACGAGCTGCTGCGCGTCCAGGTCGACGGCACGCACGGCAGCGCCGTCGCCGGGCTCACCGGCTGCCGCGTCCAGCACCGCTCCACCACGCCCAAGCCGACCTGGGACCCCGACGTCCCCAGCACCGACCGGTTCCGCGACCAGTGGGCCGAGGTGCCGGACAACGGGCCCGCGGTCAACGCCTTCCGCGCGCAGTGGGAGCTGTTCCTGCGGCAGGTCCACATGGGCGAGGACCACCCGTACGACTTCCTCGCGGGCGCGCGCGGCGTGCAGCTCGCGCGGCTGGGCCTGGAGTCCTCCGCGCGCGGGGCGCGGGTGCCGGTGCCGGAGCTGGTGCTCTGATGCCCGCCCCGGTCATCGCCGAGCTGCGGGTGACGCCGCTGCGGGCCCGCTGCGCGCGCCGTGGGGCCCGGACGTCACCAGCCTGCGGGTCGTCGCCGCGGAGCTGACCGACAGCGCGGGCGCGACCGGGGTCGGGTTCAGCTGGACGCCCGCGGTGGGCGCGGCCGCGGTCGCCGCGCTCCTGGAGACCGACGTGCGCGACGCCGCGGTCGGCCTGCCCGCGGAGCCGGAGCCGACGTGGGCCCGGCTCCGCTGGGCGCTGCGCGACGCGGGCGGCGGTGGCGTGACCGCGATGGCGCTGGCCGCGGTCGACATCGCGCTGTGGGACCTGCGGGCGCGCCGCGCCGGGCTGCCGCTGGTCGACCTGCTCGGGCGGCGGCGCGCCGCGGTCCCGGTGTACGGCAGCGGGATCGACCTGCACCTCCCCGTCGACGCCGTGGTCGAGCGGGTGCGCGGGCAGGCCGCAGCCGGGTACGCCGGGGTGAAGATGAAGGTCGGGCGGTCCGACCTCGCCGAGGACGTCGCCCGGGTCGCGGCGGTGCGCGCCGCCGTCGGCCCGGGCGTCGCCGTCATGGTCGACGCGAACCAGCGCTGGGACCTGCCCGCCGCGCTGCGCGCCGTCCGGGCGCTGGCGCCGTTCGAGCCGCACTGGGTGGAGGAGCCGCTGCCCGCCGAGGACCTGCGCGGGCACGCCGCCCTGCGCGCCCGCTGCCCGTTCCCGGTCGCGCTCGGGGAGGACCTGCGCACCGAGGACCGGTTCGCCGAGGCGCTGCGGCTGGGCGCGTGCGACGTCGTCCAGCCGAACGTCGTGCGGGTCGGGGGATCACCCCGTTCCGCCGGATCGCCGAGCTGGCCCGGGCGGGCGGCGTCGGCTTCGCACCGCACCTGCTGACCGACCTGGCGGGCCAGCTCGCCCTGGCGCTGCCGCAGGAGTCGTGGGTCGAGCACGTCGAGGACGCCGACTTCGCCGCCCTCGGCCTGCTCGCCGCCCCCAGCGGCGTCCGCGTCGCCGACGGGGTGCTGACCGCCCATACCGGACCCGGTCACGGCCTGCGCTTCCGCGCGCCGGACCGCGCCCCGCGGGGTCAACTAAGGTGGCCGCCATGGCGGGAAGATCGCACGTCACGCTGGAGGACGTGGCACGCACGGCGCAGGTCTCCTCGCCACCGCGTCCCGCGCCCTCAACGGCGCCACCAGCGTCGGCCCGGACCTGCGCGCCCGCGTCCTCGCCGCCGCGGAGGAGCTGGCGTACGCCCCGAACGTCCACGCCCGGGTGCTCGCGGGCTCCGCCCAGCCGACGGTCGGCGTCATCTGCCACGACGTCAGCGACCCGTACTTCGCCACCATCGCCCGCGGCGCCATGCGGGTCGCGGGCGACAACGACCTGCTCGTCATGCTGGCCAGCACCTTCCGCGACCCGACCAAGGAGATCGCGTACGTCTCGATGCTGCGCGCCCAGCGCGCGTCCGCGATCCTCCTCATCGGATCGGCCTTCGAGGACCGCGCCTGGGAACGCGCCCTCGCGGCGGAGATCGAGCCCTACCAGCGCGCGGGCGGCCAGGTGGCGGTGGTCAGCAAGCACCGCGGCCTCCGGGTCGACACGGTCCAGCCGGAGAACCGGGCAGGCGCCGCGGACCTCGCCACCGCGCTCCTGTCCCTGGGCCACCGCCGCTTCGCGATCCTGGCAGGCCCCCGCGACCTGACCACGGTGGTCGACCGCGTCGAAGGCTTCCGCAGCGCATTGGCCGACGCAGGCGTCCCCCTCGCCGAGTCGGACATCGTCGAATCCGACTTCACCCGCGACGGCGGCCACCAGGCCATGCGCGAACTCCTGTCCCGCGGCAGCCGCGCCACCTGCGTCTTCGCCGTGACCGACGTGATGGCCATCGGCGCCCTCACCGCGCCCGTTCCGCGGGCCTCCGGGTCCCGGAGGACCTGTCGGTGGCGGGCTTCGACGACATCCCGGTGGTCCGCGACCTCACCCCCGCGCTGACCACGGTCTCCCTGCCCTTGGAGGAACTGGGCGAACACGCCATGCGCCTCGCCATCCGGGAAGACCGGGGGAAGAGGAGCAAGGTGGTCCGCGTCCGGGGTGAAGTGGTGCTCCGGGGAAGCACAGGTCCGCCGAAGTCCCCCTGATCTGACCGCACGGCCCCCTGTCTTACTTCGTCCACCACGAGAAAGCGCTTTCGGAAAGCGCTTCCGCACCGGAGGTGCAGTGTTGTCCCCCTTGCTTCTGCCCCAGCGGGACGGTTCGCTCCGATCGTGGCGACCAACGGGCACCGCGCCGCCCGACATGTCCGCCGTGAGCCCCCAAACCTCCAGATCGGTCTTCGCGGCCGTGCACGTCGTCGCCGATCCGTTGGTGGACGTTGATCCCGGTGAGGCGGTCGCCGTGAACTGGGACGCGACGCTCGCGTTCCGGGAGCACGTGTGGTCGTGCGGGCTCGGGGTGGCCGAGGCGATGGACACGGCGCAGCGCGGGATGGGGGTGGACTGGGGCACCACGCGCGAGTTGATCCGGCGGACCGGGGAACTCGCCCGGGCTCGGGGTGGTTCGAGGTGGTGCGCGGGGGTCGGGACCGACCACCTGCCCCCGGGCCCGCGACCGCGGACGACGTCGTCAACGCGTGGCGGCACCAGCTCGACGTCGTCGTCGACGCGGGGGCGGTGCCGGTCGTGATGGCCAGTCGGGCGTTGGCCGCGGCGGCGGGGTCGGCCGACGACTACCGGGACGCCTACGGCGCGCTCCTCGGCAAGACCCCCGCGCCGGTGCTGCTGCACTGGCTCGGCGAGCCCTTCGACCCCGCCCTGGCCGGGTACTGGGGTCACCGCGATCCCCACGACGCCGCCGCGGTGCTCGCGGGGATCTGCGCCGAGCACCGGGACGTCGTCGCCGGGGTGAAGGTGTCGGTGCTCGACGCCGACGTCGAGGTCGCCTTCCGGCGCGCCCTTCCCGACGGCGTCGCCTGCTACACCGGAGACGACTTCCACTACCCCGACCTCATCGCCGGGGACGAGCACGGGCACAGCGACGCGCTCCTCGGCATCTTCGACCCGATAGCCGCCATCGCGGCCGCAGCACTGTCCGCATTGGACAAACAAGACCTCGCCGCCTACCACGCCCTCCTCGAGCCGACCGTCGCACTCTCCCGCGAGATCTTCCGCGCGCCCACCCGCCTCTACAAGGTCGGCATCGTCCTGCTCGCCTACCTCGCGGGCCACCAGGACCACTTCCGCATGGTCGGCGGCCTGGAATCCGCGCGCTCCGTCGTGCACCTCGCCGAGGTGTTCCGGCTCGCCGAGGCGGCGGGCGCGCTGCCCGACCCGGAGCGCGCCGCCGACCGGATGCGGCCACTGCTGGCGGCGGCGGGCATCGGGTGACGCCGCCCGCGCAGCCCTGGTGTCCACACCGGACACCAGGGCCATCGTCACGCGCCATTTCTGTTGGAACACAACAAAAATCGATGCTTGTCCACTGGAGATCGATTCGTTACCGTATCGATCCGAGAGCGCTCCCAATCCATTCTCTGCTCGCAAGGAGGCGAAGCATGAGTTCACGCACGCGTGGTCCTCGGCGCCGCACCACCGCGGTCGCCGCGGTGCTGGCGGCCGGGTCGGTGACCGCGGCCCTGGTGCTGGTGGGCGGGGGCGGCGCGGCAGCCGCGGCGGGCTGCCGGGTCGACTACACGGTCACCAACCAGTGGCCCGGCGGCTTCGGCGCCACCGTCAGCGTCACCAACCTCGGGGACCCGATCACCAACGGCTGGAAGCTGGAGTTCGCGTTCGGCGCGGGCCAGACCATCACCGAGTCCTGGGGCGGGCAGTTCCAGCAGAGCGGCAGCCAGGTGGCGATCACCAACCCGGGCTGGTCGTCGAGCCTCGGCACGGGCGCGACCGCCAGCCCCGGGTTCAACGGGACCTGGAACGGCAGCAACCCCGCGCCGACGTCCTTCCGCCTCAACGGGACGGTCTGCACCGGCTCCACCGGCCCCACGACCACCACCACCACGACAACGACCACCACCACGACGACCACCACCACCAACCCGCCCCCGCCGACCGGCCTGGTCGGCTGGGCCACGCAGAACGGCGGCACCACCGGCGGCGGCAGCGCCACCCCGGTGTCGGTCGGCAGCTCCTCGGCGCTCGCGTCCGCGGTCAGCGGCACCACCGCGTCCGTGGTCAGGGTGACGTCCTCGTTCTCCTGCTCCGGCATGCTCCGGGTCGGCTCGAACAAGACGATCATCGGCAACAACGGGGTCACCATCACCGGCTGCGGCCTCACCCTCAGCGGCTCGAAGAACGTCATCATCCGGAACCTGACCTTCACCGGCTGGAACGACGACGCCATCAACATCGAGTCCGGCTCCACCAACGTGTGGGTGGACCACAACACCTTCAGCAACGGCTACGACGGCGCGGTCGACATCAAGCGCGCCTCCGACTTCATCACCGTGTCGTGGAACCGCGTGTTCGGCCACGACAAGACGATGCTGCTAGGGCACTCCGACGACAACGGCAGCCAGGACCGCGGGCGCCTCCGCGTCACCTACCACCACAACTACTTCGACGGCTCGGGCACCCGCCACCCGCGGGTCCGCTTCGGCAACCCGGTCCACGTGTACAACAACTACTACCGCGACAACTCGTACGGCGTCGCGTCCACGATGGACGCGGGCGTGCTGGTCGAGGGCAACTACTTCGAGAACGTGGACGACCCCACCCTCGTCGGGTACGCCAGCTCCGACCCGGGCACGCTCGTCCAGCGCAACAACCACTTCGTCGGCTCGGGCACCCCGCAGTCGGCGGGCAGCGTGGCGAGCATCCCGTACTCCTACACCCTGGAGAGCGCCGTGAACGTCAAGGCGTCGGTCACCAGCGGGGCGGGTGCGGGCAAGCTGTAGAGCACCAGCAGGGAGCGGGCGGGCGCGATCGCGCTCGCCCGCTCCCGCGTCTCACAGGTGCGGGGCGACCAAGTCGAGGTGCCTGCGGGCGGCGTCGGCCAGCACGTCGGCGGGCGGGCGCTCCCAGACCTCGGCGTTGAACACCTCGACCTCGACATCTCCGGCGTAACCCGCGGCGGCCACCGCGCGGGTCAGGGCGGCGAAGTCGATGTGGCCGTCGCCCGGCAGGCCGCGGCTGAGCAGCGCGTCCGCGGGCAGCGGGGTGATCCAGTCGCTGACCTGATAGGACAGGATCCGCCCCGCCGCCCGGGCGATCTGGGCGAGGACGTCGGGGTCCCACCAGACGTGGAAGGTGTCGACCACGACGCCCACCACGTCCGGGTCGTGGTCGCAGGCGATGTCGAGCGCCTGCGCCAGGGTCGACACCGCGCCGCGGTCGGCGGCGAACATCGGGTGCATGGGCTCGATCGCCAGCCGGACACCGCGCTCGCGCGCCGGGTCGACCAGCGCGGCCACGCCGTCGGCGATGCGCGCGCGGGCCCCCGCGATGTCCTTGTCCCCCACCGGCAGACCGCCCGGGACGAGCACCAGGACGTCGGTGCCGAGCGCCACGGCCTCGTCGAGCGCGGCGACATTGTCGCCGTGGGACGCGCCGCCGGTGAAGAACCCGCCGCGGCACAACGACGACACGCGCAGGCCCGCGTCGGCGACCAGCCGCGCGGCGACGTCCAGCCCCGCGTCGGCGACCGGTTCCCGCCACAGCCCGATCGCGGGCACCCCGGCCGCGACGCACCCGGCCACGGCATCGGCGACCGACCACCGCGCGGTGGTCCGCTGGTTGAGCGCGAAACGCGCCAGCCCACTCATGCCCACCCCTTTTGGGAGCGCTTCCAGTAAGCGCTTTCACAGCCTAGGAGGCAACTCCGCCGAGGGGCAAGAAGCGAAGTGGGGCGCCCGCCGAAGCGGACGCCCCACCGTCTGGTCAGGACTCAGGAGACGAAGACGTACAGCACGCTGTGCGCGATCTCCACGCCGCCCGCCTTCACCCGGAGCATCGCCGACTTGTCGCCCGCCGTCGCGCCCTTCACGACCGTCGCCCGCACCTGCACCGAGACCGACCCGCTCGCCGGGACGGTGACCGTGGTGGGCGCGGAGAAGGTCACGCCGGAGCCGACCGCGGAGTCGACGGACAGGGTGAGCGTCTGGGCGGAGCCGGTGAGGCTGCTCAGCGCCACCGTCGCCGTCCTGGTCTGGCCCGCCCCGCCCGGCACGCTGCCGAAGGACGTGCTGACCGGGCCGACCGCCACCCGCGCGCCGACCGCGCCGACCAGGTCGGCCAGGCCGGAGCCGCTGACGTTGACGTCGTTCTCGACCGTCGCGCCGTCGGTGTAGCGGGTGAGGACGCCGTCCGCGGCGGTGTTCACGATCGCGGAGCGGACCTGCTCGGCCGTCCAGCCGGGGTGCGCGCCGCGGATGACCGCGGCCATGCCCGCCAGGTGCGGGGTGGCCATCGAGGTGCCCTGCATGAACGCCCAGCAGTCGGTGTCGCCGCCGCAGTGGTTGGCCGGGATGCTGGACAGCACGTTCACGCCCGGCGCGACGACGTCCGGCTTGACCCGCCGCGCGCTGGTGTCGGTCGGGCCCTGGCTGGAGAACCCGGCCATGATGTTGTCGTTGCCGCTGCGGAAGTAGCTCAGGGCGGAGCCGATGGTGGTCGCCTGGCCGTTCACGCCCGCGAGGGCGGGCCCGGCCGCCTTGCCGACCATGTACGCCGGGATCGTCGGCTGCGGCTGCACGGTCGCGTCGCCGCCGGGGGCGATCGGGTCGCCCGCGACGTTGTTGACGATCACGCCCGCGACCGCGCCCGCGTCCTGCACGCGCCGCAGCTTGGTGGCGAACGAGCAGGTGCCGCGCGAGAAGATGGCGATCTTGCCGGTCAGGCTGCCCGCGGGCAGCGCGTCGCAGGCCAGGCCGAGCCCGTTGACCGACCCGGTGACCACGCCGGCGGGCGCGGTGAGCGGCGCCGGGACGACCGGGAAGTCGCCGACGGTCGCCGGGTACGACGAGCCGCCGACGCTGATCACCGGCCCGACGAAGTGCCCGACCGTGGACGCGCCCGCGGTGAGCGCGCGCTCCGCGCTGCCCGCGGACTCGACGGTGTAGTGGCCGGGGCCTGCGTTGCCCGCGGCGACCGCGACGACCATGTTGGCGCGGTCGAGGTTGTCGACGGCGACGGTGCCGAAGTCCTGCGCGCCGGAGGCCGCGCCGCCGATGCTCATGTTGATGACGTCCATCCCGTCGGCGTACGCCTCCTCCATGGCGTCGACGAGGTCCTCGGTGCGGACGCTGAGCACGTCGCCGGGGAAGACGTTGTAGTTGCCGACCTGGGCGGCGGGGGCGACGCCGGAGACGTCGTAGGGGATGTCGACGCCGCGCACGGTGGCCGGGGTGTCGAGGTTGCAGGCCGCGGTGCCCGCGACGTGCGTGCCGTGGTCCTGGATCGCCTCCGCGGTGAGGCCGCGGACGTGCGCGACCATGTTGAACACCTTGGCGACGATCACCTTGTTGTTGGTGAAGCGGCGGTCGCCGAGCTGCTGGGTGGCCGGGAAGCCCGCGTCGCTGAAGCACGGGTGCGTGTGGTCGACGCCGGTGTCCAGGATGCCGATCTTGACGCCGCGCCCGGCGTTGGCGTCGCCGCCGACCGCGCTGCCGCGCCACGCCTCGACGGCGCGCACGAGGGCGAGGTCCGGGTCGTCCGCGTCGAGCTTGCTGTAGACCTGCTCGTGCTCGGCGCGCACGACCTGCGGGGCGCCGCGCAGGGTCGACAGCGGGGTGCCGTTGAGGTGCACGGCGACCGCGTTGAGGGCGATGTCGTACTCGTTGACCACCTTCGCGTCGGGCGCGTTGGCGCGCAGCCACGACTTGAAGCCCGCCCGCAGCTTGGCCAGCTCCGCCCGCTCGGCGCGCACGGACGCGGACGAGAAGTCGATCTTCTTGCCGGGCGCGGGCCGGGTGCGCGGGTGGGTGCTGAGCGGGTCGCCGGTCAGCTGCACGATCGCGGTGGTCTGGTCGATCCCCGCCTGCGCCTGCGCCTGCGCGGCCGCGGGCGCGGCCGTCGACGTGGGGGTGGCGCCGAGGCCGATGACCGTGGCGGTGGCCACGGCCGCCACCGCGGCGCGCCGGGTGATGTGGTGTCTCATCGCGGTCCCTCCTGGACCGGAGCGCGAACGGTCGCGCTCCGCCGATCCAGCGGGAGGTTAGTCGGGCGTTGCGCCGAATGGAACAGAACGGTTAACGGTTAACGCCAGCCGCACGGCCGCGACGGCGGCGTCCGCGCCCGCGCGCAGCGGCGTCCCCGCGGGGCGGCGAGGTCGGGCACGACGGTGTGGACGGCGCGCGGGTCGAGGGCGGCGGCCGTGCGGCAGAACTGGGCGACCGGGGTGTCGCCGAGGGCGGCGCCGGTGAGCGCGGCGGCGCGGGCGATCCGGGCGCTGCGGCAGCGCAGGGTGGCGGCCTCGTCGCCGCCGTGCCTGCGCAGGTCGCGCGCCCAGGACCGGCCGACGAGCAGGTCCGCGGCGTTCCACGCGCCGGTGAGGTCGCCGTCGCGGTGGGCGCGGGGCGCGGCGAGCCGGGGCCGCGCGGCGAGGGTGACGTGCCAGACCACGACCAGCGCGGTGCGGAACGCCGCGCGGGTGCGCGGGTCGCCCGCCAGCGCACCGAGCCCGGCGACGGCGTCGTCGCCGGGCCCGGGCAGGGGACCGCGCTCGGCGCGCGGCAGAGCACCGCTGGTCAGCGGGAGGGCGACGACGAGGCAGTCGTACCCGAGTTGCAGGTCGAACGGTCCGGCGGCCGCGGCGGGCAGCCCCGTCGCGGCGAGCGCGGCGCGCAGCGGCCCACCGAGCCCGCGGCCGTGCCGTCGAGCACGCCGGTGCCGCCGCGCGGCGGTGGGGGCGGCGGCCGTACCGGCTCCGGGGGCGGCGGGTGAACCGCCGCCGGAGGTCAGCCCACATCGGTCATCAGGAACAGCTCGACCTTCACCCAGCCCGGCTCGGCGTCGAGCGTGCTGCCGAGGTACGGGCGGATGTGCTTGACCGGGGGCAGCCCGGGGACGCGCGCGGCGACGAGCTGGTCGACGAGCTGCCGGGAGACCGCGGTGCCGCCGAGCGAGTCCGCGGTGCGGGAGACGCCGAACAGCAGGATGAGCCCGATGCGCTCGCCGCGCTTGACGTTCGCGGCGACGCCCGCCTTGAACCTCTCGACGGCGTCGCCGCCGTTCGGCGGGACGGGCACCGTGAACAGCACGGAGTCCAGGCGCAGCCCCGGTTGCGGCGCTTTGCCGGTCGGGCGCGGGGAGGTGGTCGGTCGCGGCGTGGCCGTGGGGCTCGGCGTGGGCGGGCTCGCTTTGGGCTTGGGCGCTTCGGCACCCATGACGATGACGACGAGCACCAGGGCCAGCTCGGCGAACAGCCAGCCCGCCAGGCCGAGCACGGGTTCGCCCGCCGGGCGGGCGCGGCGCCTCACGGCTCCTCGGCCGGGAGCAGGTCGGCGTCGTGGCCGTGGTCGGCGTGCCGCAGCCCGTCGGCGACCATCGCGAGCCAGTCGACCTTGTCGACGGTCTCGCGCAGCGCGGCGGCGGTGCTGTGCAGGACTCCGCGGCCGCGCCGAGGTCGCGCGCGGCGGCGGCGACGGTGCTCGCGGCGTCGGTGAACGGCCGGTGCGCGGCGGCGAGGGTTTCCCGCTGCCCGGCCTGCGCGGCGGCGAGCGCGTTCGCCTCGGTGAGCCGGTCCGCGGCCGCGTCGAGCACCGCCTCGGAGCGGGCCGCGGTGGCCGCCGCGGCCCGGCTCGCCCGGTCCACGTCGGACACCAGCGCCGCGACCGGCCCGACCTGCTCGGTGATGACGGCAGCGCTCTCGGCGACCCGCTTCTCCACCTCCGCCAGCCGGTCCACCTGCCTGCCCAGGTCGGGCACCGCGTCGACCACCTGCCGGACGGCGGCGCCGATCCGGTCGACGGCGTCGACGGACGCGACGAGCCGGTCGGCGGCCGCGCCGAACCGCCGCGCCGCCGAGGTCAGCTCCCCCGCCGCGCCGTGCATGTGGGCCTGCGGGTCGCTGGGCGGCAGCGCCGCGCGCAGGGCGGCGAGCGGCTCCACCAGCCCGGCCTCCAGCCGGTGCGCGATCGCGTCGGCGCGGTCGGCGCGGCGCTGGTCGGCGGCGGGCCCGTGGTAGCGCCACATCAGCCCGGCGACGGTGAGGACGATCGCCAGCGACAGCATGACCGGGCTCAGGTACAGCGGCTGGGCGAGCCAGTCGGCGAAGAACGCCGGCTTCTCGTCGGCCGGGGTGTCGGCGTGGCTCAGCGAGTACCACGCCTCGGCCCCGCCGATCACGACCCAGGTCAGCACGACGGGCACCAGCGCGGCCGTCGCGCCCGCCCGCTGCACCGGGTGCTCGCAGATGCCCCGCAGGTACCCCGGTTCGGCCAGCCGCCACAGCTCGGCGTCCCGCCCCACCCGCCCCGGCTCCTGCACCACCTGCCGCGCCTGCCGCGCCGCGACCCCCACCACCGCGCCGAACTGCGCGACGTGCGCGGGCCTGCCCGGGAACAGCCGCACGAGTTCCTGCATCGCCGACGCGGTCAGCACCGCGACCTGCTCGGCCGCCCGGCCCGCGGTCATCTCGATCACGGCCACCCCTCGAAGAAGTCCACCGCGGCGAGCGTGAGGAGGACGAGCAGGATGGCCACGACGCCGAGCGCGGTGAAGAAGCCGAGATTGCGCTTGATCAGCGGCGAGAACCACTGGCCCTCCCGCCGTTCCGCCCGCTTGGCGCGCCTGCGCCCCTGCCGCGTGAGCGGTTCCGCCTCGGCGGTCGTCCGACCCGGGTGGTCGGGTTCCACGGGTGTCTCGGGCGGGGCGCTCGCCGGGTGGTCGGGCTCCCGCGTCCGGGCGTCGGCGGGCTCGCGGAGGTCGAAGCGGGCCGTCTCCTGCTGCTGCCGCGCCTCGTCCAGCTCGCGCCGCAGCCGGTCGCGTTCCGCGGCGGTCGCGGCGTGCTCGGACCGGAGCCTGGTGTGCGCCGCGCGCTCGGCGTCCAGGTCCCGGCGGAAGCGGTCCCGCTGCGCGGTGGCCGTGCCGTGGTCGGTCTTGAGCCTGGCCTGCTTGGACCGCGCGGTCTCCAGATCCGTGCGCAACCGGGCCTGCTGCGCGACCGCGGTGGCGTGGTCCTTGGCGAGGGCGTCGTGCGCGGCGCGGGCGTCGCGCAGCTCGGCGGTGAGCCGCTCCCGGTGGGCGTCCGCCTCGGCGCGGGCTTGGTCCAGCTTGCGCCGCGCGTCCTCGGCCTCCGCGGCCTTGTCGGCGAGGCCGAGGGCGACGGTCGACCAGATGCCCGTCATCCCGGTGTCCGCGTAGGACCGCATCGCCGCGGCGAGGAACGCGGCGGAGGCGTCCTGGCCGAGGCGGGAGGCGCCCAGGTCGAACACGGCCAGCCGCAGGTCGGCGTCGCCGACGAGCGCGGCGACGTCGGTGAACCAGTCCTCGGCCGAGCCCGGGAACCGTCCGTTGTGGTCGGCGGCCTGGCGCAGCACCGCACGGGCGGCGAGGGCGTTGTCGGCGACCATCACCAGGTCCCTGGCCAGGTCGGGTTCGACCGGTCCGCTCAGGGCGCCGAGCAGCTCGGCGACCCCGACGGAGATGTCGTCGGACTCGGCGAGGTAGCGCCGGGCGGTGTGCAGCACCCGGCCGCCCCCGGCGACCTCGGCGACCGCGTCGGCCAGGGCGACGGGGTACAGGTCGTCGCGGGTGCCGTCGTGGTTGTGCAGGCCCAGCTCCTCGAAGAACGTGCGGCGGTCGATCCGCGCGGACCGCTCGTGCAGCGGCGCGCCGGGCGCGGTGAAGTCCGCGCGCAGCAGGTCGACCAGCTCCTCCTTGGTGTGCGTCTCGCGCAGCAGCTCGGCCAGTTCGGACAGCCACCCGGCCGGGGCGATGCGGTGGACCGCGGGCAGGTCGCGGTGGGGCTCGCGGCGGTGCGCGGCCAGGAGCGCGCCGACCAGCAGCTCGCGCAGCCAGCGGTGGGGTCTGCGGAGCAGCCGGGCGATGAGGGCGTCCGGGTCCTCCGCCGCCCACTGCTCCACGACCGCCCGGTGGTCGGCCAGCGCGGGGTCGGCGCGGTCCACCAGGCGCGGCACGTCGGCGACCCGCACCGCCAGCAGCCGGGTCGCGGCGTGCACGAACTCGCGCATGTCCGCGCAGTCGCGCAGGTCGCCCGCGGCGCCGTCGACGGCGAGGGCGGCCACGGCGGCCAGCGCCTCCCCGGTGCGGCCCGCGTCGACGGGCGCGCGGTCGGGGCCCGCGGCGGCGGTCAGCCAGGCGTCGACGTCGGCGGGCAGGCCGGTGCGGCGCAGGTCCGCGGGCCAGCGCCCGACGACGAACCCGCGGCGCCGCCCGACCGGCACCCGCAGCAGGTACGTGGCCCACACGTTCCCCGGGCGACGCCGTGCGGGACGGTCCCCAGCAGCGCGCCGATGACCGCGGCCACCCCGTCCGGCTCCCCGTCGACGGGGACCGCGACCCGCGCCAGGTACAGGTCCCACAGCGCGGCCTCGACCGGGCGCGGACCCGCGCGGCGGCCGGGCGCGGGCGGGGGCGCGCCCGGGTCGTCGGGCACCCGCCCCTCGGCCGCGACCCACGCCGCCGCCCACGCCCACAGCGCGCCCGGGTCCTGGCCGTCGTCGGCGAACAGGAACTGGCACATCCCGGACCGGCCCGCCCAGCCGCCGCGGGTCTGCACGGACAGGCACCAGTGGCCGCCGTGCCCGGGGACCTCGACGTGCCGGACGGCGAGGGCGGGCGAGCGGTGGATGTCGGGCAGGTCGGGGGTCGGCTGCGGGACCCCGTCGTCGTCGTCCAGCAGACCCCCGGCGACCCCGACGAACGCGTGCGGCACGCCCTGGCAGGCGTCCTGGTCCAGGGTGAACCCGGCGCCCGCGACGGTCCCCCATTGCAGCAGGTGGCGGACGGCCATCAGCGCACCCCCATCAGCAGGCTCAGGTGCAGTTGCGCGAGCCCGGCCGACGGGTCGTCGCGCTGGGCGAAGCGCTTGGCGTTCATCGGCGCGATGGCCTCGTCGCTCCCCGTCCTGGGCACCGGGACGGCGGTCAGCGGGGAGCACAGGAAGAACCGGACGTCCCGCCAGTGGTGCTTGAGCAGCACCTTCACCGACTCGCCCAGGCCGAGACCGTGCATGACCCCGCACGTCAGCGCCGACATCACCAGGTCGCGCATGTGCAGCACGGCCTCGACGCCGGGGGCGGTGGCGGTCTCGATGTGCTCGCCGAGCCGCGGGACCTCCAGCACGCCGGGCGTCTCGACGGGGTGCGCGCCCGAGGGCACCTGCACCGCGTCCGGTCCACCGGTGTGCACGAGGTTCCACAGCCGTTCCTCGGCGCTGTAGTGCTCGACGATCGCGGACGCGAAGTGCAGGGCCCGCCGGTACCGCACCGCCGCCTGGCCGATGCTCGCGATCGGCTGGACGAGCGCCTTGGCGGCGAGGTCGTCGACGTCCAGCCGCTCGGCCGCGTACAGCAGGTACAGGGCGGTGCCCTCGACGACGGCGCCGCCGACGCCGATGTCGGTGAGCCGGTGGCCCTGGTGCAGCACGAGCTTCACCAGGTCGGCCTTGGTCACCGCGACGAGGAGGTTCTGGTGCAGTTCGTCGCCGCCGAAGTCGCTGGCGACGGCCCCCAGCTGGTCGGCGAGGTCGGCTTGGACGGCGCGCCTGCGCCTGCGGCCCTCCTCCAGGCCGATGCGGGTCTGCGTGTCCGGGCGCATGCTCCCGAGCAGCAGCAGGTCCCGGTCGTCGGCGGGCAGCAGGTCGATGAAGTCGTCGGACAGGACGGGGTCCACGACCCAGACCAGGTTGGTGTACGTGCGCAGCACCGACTGCTGCGACTCGAACACGGGCTGGTTCATGTCGAAGAACTCGCCGGGCAGGTCGGCCACGGCGGTCAGCACCTTGCGGCCGCCGATCTCGTAGCGGCGGACGATGGGCTGGCGCACCCGCCTGCCCCACTGCTTCAGCGCGTCCGGCGCGGCGCCCGGGTTCAGCTCGGCGTGGATCTGCCCGATCCGCTCGACGAGCTGCCTGCTGATGGTGTCGGCGAGGAACCGGTTGGGCATGATGAACGACAGCGAGGTCGGGTTGAACGTCGCGCCCGTGTCCTCTGTGGACTCGTATTCGCGGCGCAGCAGCTCGAGCACGCGCCGCTCGACGTGGTTGCCGTGCGCGGGCAGGATGGTCCGCCCCGGGAGGAGCCGAGCCCGCCGGGCACCAGGCGCTGGCTCAGCGTCCGCAGCAGCAGGTAGCTCTTGCCCGCCGCGACGCTGCCCATCGCCGCGGCCACCTCGAAGCGCTGCACCCGCCACTCCGGGGCCTCGTGGCCGCCGTTGAACCGGGTGTGCTCGAGGAACAGGTGGCCGTCGCCGCACAGCCAGTACGTGTGGCGGACGCGGTAGGGGAGAACCCGTCGGACACCCACCACCGGTTCACGCCGAACAGGCTCAGCCGCCACTCGGCCTGGGAGCCGTCGTTGTCGCACACCTCCAGCCGGAAGCTCGGGAAGACCATCCCGACCTGCTCGGGCGGGACCCCGAACGGGTGCCCGCAGGCCGGGCACTTCCCGCCGAAGTCGCCGAGTTCACGCGTGCTCAAGGTCAGCCACCCACCAGGAGGAGGAGCAGGGACAGGACGACGACGGCGGCCGCGACGACCGCGATGACCCGGCGGGCGGCGGCCTTGGCGGCCGTCGTCCCCGCGTCGGCGGCCCGCACCAGCCAGTCGTGCAGGTAGGGCTCGGCGAGCGCCTTGGCGTTGCGGCTGCGCGGCTGGATGCGGTCCGCCCAGTCGTAGAGCGCCGTGGCGATCTCGGGGTGCTTCTCGCCGTCGATCTCCGCGGGTGCTCCACCCCGGCGAGGGCGTCGTCGAGCGCGCTCATCCGAACACCCCCACCGCGAGCGAGACCAGCCAGGCGCCCGCCACCGCGACGGCGACGCCCACGCGCAGGGCCAGGGTCCTGCGGTAGCGCGACACGGCCACCTGCCGCTGCATGGCGCGGAGTTCGTCGAGCACCGCCTTGCGGCGCAGCGTCGCGGCCGTGACCGTGCGGACCCGGGCGCGGATGGCCGCGACCTCGCGGCCGAACTCGCCGGGGAACGGGACGTCGTCGTCCGTCCGCGTGCCGGAGCAGGCGTCCGGCGTGCACGACGGGTGCCCGCACGGCGGCAGCGGGGTGAGGGCGGCGCGGAGCCGGGCGACCCAGTCGGCGGTCAGCCAGTTCTTCTCGCTGAGCACGTCCGGGGCGAACGGCGCGGCCAGCTCCTCGGTGAACGCCCGCCAGCGCGGCCCCGGCCACGCCCGGCGCAGGGCGCTGAGCACGTCGTCGTAGGAGTCGACCGGTCTCGGCTGGCCCACCGCGCCCGCCATCAGGTCGCGGACCCGCTCCTGGCCCGCGACGGCGATGAGCACGACGAGGGCGAAGCAGAACCGGTCGTGCGCGCGCAGGTCGACCGGCCCGCCCGCTTTGAGCTGGCGCAGGGTCCGCTTCGACACCCAGGTCGGCGTGCCGCGGAACTCCGCCGCGTCGCAGGTGACCGAGCGGACCGAGTCGCCGTCGATGAAGACGAAGCCGCTGGAGCTGTCCTCGAACACCGCCCGGCAGATGTTGTCCACCTTGATGTCGCCGTGCGCGAGGTCGCGGGCGTGGCAGTGGTCGAGCGCGGTCGCGAGCCCGACCAGGTACTCGAGGAACCACGTCGCGGGCTCGGCCGCGACGTCCTCGACGGTGCTCCACTGCAGCGGCGTCAGGTACGGGGAGGCGACGAGGACGAAGTGGTCGGCCTGCGGCCTGCCGGGCAGCCCGAACCACGCCGAGAGCCGCGCCCCCGACGCCCGCCGCGGCGGCCGCGTCGTCCCCGGTCGCCGCGGGCGCGACCACCCCGGTGGTGAGCAGGTGCACGGGCACCATCGCCCAGGGCGGGCGGATGTTGCTGCCGCCGAAGGTGACGTTGGCCTGCGAGATCCGCAGCGCCTGCCCGGCGAGGGTGCGGTGCAGGTGCGCGGCGTCCTCCGGGGTCTCGCAGCGGTACGCCTTGACGTGCCAGTGCTGGTCGGGCGCGTGGACCGTGCGGGCGCGGGTGTAGCCGACCCGGGCCTCGACCGACGCGGGCGCGCCGGGCGCCCCGGTGATGGGGTAGGTGCGGGGCTTGCGCGGCACCGGGTCGACGGGCGGCTCGATGGAGAGCTGGTAGACGCGGCCCCCGGCGGAGAGCCACGCGCCGACCGGGGTGCGGTCGCCGGTGCCGCCGGTCGCCCCCTCGGTGTCCTGGACGCCGTCGATCAACTCGTAGCCGATGTCGGTCGCGCGGCCGTTCGCGGCGCGCAGGGCGATCGTCCCCTTCGGACCGACGCGGACGCCGGAGCGGTCGGAGCGCTCCAGGCGGGTGCCGTTGGCGGAGACGGTGTACTCCGGCCGCTCCGCGGTCCGCCGGACCACCAGGTTGCCCAGCGAGTTGCGCAGCTCGAACAGGGCGCCCTGCGGCACGACCGCGACCGCGGGGTGCAGCTCGATGCCGGGGCGCCGCTCGCCGCGGTAGACCGGCAGCCACTCGCCCTCGGGGAGCCGGTTGACGAACCGGAGCCCGTCGACGGTGAGCGCGACCAGCCGCAGGTCCTCGTCGTCGGGCTGGTCGTCATCGGGCGGCGCCATCGGCGCGCTGGACGCCCCCGTGCTGCCCGCGTCGACCGGGACGATGACCACCGGCGGCACCGAGGGCTCCTCGCGCACGGCGAAGCGCACCCGGGGCACCGCGTCCGGGTAGCCCGCGCGCAGCTCGTCGACCGACGCCTCGATCTCCTTCCTGGCGAGGTCGGAGAGGGTCCACGAGCTGGTCACGACCACGTCGAACACGACCTTGCCCGCGCGGTCGCGGGTGTGCCGCAGGTAGTCGCTCACCTCGGCGAGCACGCGCTGGCGCAGCGCTTCCTCGTCGTCGGCCCTGGTCATCCGCGCACCTCCGTCACCGCGGCCACCACCTGGTCGGCCAGCCACCGCGCGCGGGCCGCGCCCGCGCGCTCGTCCCTGGTCTCCACCGCGACCGCGAACGCCACCGGCCCGGCCGCGGTGTCGACCGTCCCGACCAGCCAGGCGATCTGGGCGGGGAACTTCCCGCGGGCGGCGGATCGCCGCCGTACAGGTCGTGCGTGCCGGTCTTGACCCGCGGGTTCCGGTCGGCCCAGTGCGCCAGGTCGGCCGCGGTGCCGCCGGGCCGGGCGGTTCCGGCGAGACCACCCCAGAGGTCGTTCGCCTGGTCGGTGGTCAGCACGCGCCGCCGCTGCGGCTCGACCTCGCGCCGCGGGCCGCCGAACGGCGGGGTCAGCGCGGACACCAGGGTCGGCTGGACCAGTTCGCCGCCGTTGGCGAGCGCGCCCATGACCGCGGCCATGTGCAGCGGCGTGCCCTCGACCGCGCCGCCGCCGAGCACGTTGTTGGCCTGCTGCGCGCGGTCGGCCTCGCGCGGCACGCGGGAGTCGATGCCGGTGGCGGTCTCGGCGAGCCACGCGGTGCCGCGCTCCCCGCCCACCGGTCCGACGACGAAGCCGAAGTCGGCCGCGGTGTCCCGGATGGCGTCCCAGCCGAGGTCGTCGGCCAGTTCGAGGAACGCGGTGTTGCAGGAGACCGCGAGCGCCTGGGACAGCGCGATGGTGCCGTCGGCCGCGGTGCCCCGGCAGTAGGAGTCGTTGTGGTTGAACAGGGTCCGCGGGCCCGAGTCGTAGGACAGGGGCGCGGGCACCGGGTCGTCGATGGTCGTCCCGGGCAGGCGCAGGTAGGCGGCGGCCACCACGACCTTGAAGGTCGAGCCGAGGCCGTAGTTGCGGCCGAGCGCGCGGTTGTCGGTGGACGGCGGGGCGAGCCGGGGGTCGCCGCCGCTGTAGGTCGCGCGGTCGGCGAGGGACTCCGGGGTCTCGCGCGGGGGCTCGTACTGGAGCCGCCAGCGCGCGCAGTGGGCGTCCCACCGGAGTTCGTCGCACTCGTCGGCCCGGGACTCGTCGATCCCCGGTCCCGCGACGACGCCGTAGCCGTGCTCGTCGTTGAAGTCGGCGCGGACCTCGTCGGGCACCTGCGGGGCGTGGGTGGTGGCGCCGGGCAGCGGCACGGGCGCGCTGGAGGCGGCCAGGACGTGCCCCGACTTGGCGTCCAGGACCACGACGCCGCCCGCGAGCCGCGGCCCGCTCTCCGGCGTCCGCCCGGTGAGGGCCGCCGTGGTGGCGCGCTGGACGGCGGGGTCGATGGTCAGCTCGACCAGTCCGCTCCGCGCGGGCAGCGGCGGCAGCCACGGGTTGGCCAGGCCGGTGCTGCCCAGGATGAACTGGCGCAGCCCGTGGTCGACCGCGCCCGCCTGCCCGCCGACCTGGAGGAGGCCGGCGAGGTCCTGCGGGGACAGGTCGTTGCCCTCGACGGGCGTCCAGTCGGCCGCGGTCGCGCGGCGGTGGAACCGGACGTCGCCGCCGATCGCGAGTTCCACTGTGGACCTACCGTGTGCGATGCCGTCCGTCGAGCAGGTCTCGGGGTCCACTTTGGCCGCGGTGTCGAGGCAGTACGGCCTGCCGACTGGCAGTCCACGGTAGGGGGCGAGCGTGGCGAGGAGCAGGCCGGGGACGGTGACCAGGGCCGCGACCGCGACCGGGATCGCGGGCAAGCGCTTGCGCGGCGCGGGGGCAGGTCGGGAACGGGCACGCCGGGCGGGGTGGGGCGGGCCGGCCGGTACGCGGCCCAGACGGCGGCGAGCAGCGCGAGGCCGAGCGCGGTGGTGGCATGCCCGCCGCGAGACAGGAACGGCACGGTGATCCCGGTGTGCGGGACCAGGCCGAGCGTGGCGAGGAAGGCGTAGGCACCCTGGACGGCGGCCGTCGCGGCGACGCCGATCGCGAACAGCCGCACGGTCCGCCGGGCGCGCTCGTCCGCGGCGGCCGAGAGCCGCGCGGCCCGCACGACCGCGCAGACCAGCAGGGCCAGCAGCAGGCCGAGCAGCACGACGACGACACCGCCGAGCTTGCCCCAGACGACGGCCACCACGAAGTCCGACGACCCGAGCGTCAGCTTCCGCGACTCGGTGTCACCGAGGCCGCGGCCCCAGAGCCCGCCGTCGGCGATCACCGCGAGCGCGCGCGCGAGCTGCGAGCGGGACTCGGCCTCGATCGCGTCCCGGGTCGAGCGGCAGGCGCGCATGCCCTCCGGCACACCGTCGACGGCGACCTCGGCGGGCGTGCACGCCGCGACCCAGTTGTACGCCCAGGGCTCCACCATCGCCTCGACCCGGTCGCGGACGTACGACTCCTGCCACACGGTCACCAGGGCGGCCAGGACGATGACCGCGCCGAACACGGCGAAGAACGGCCACGACGCGGCGAGGAACGTCCGCGCCCCGGCCGCGCGCCTGCTCACGCCCGTGCGCCCGCGCACGGCGATCGACCGGCCCGCCTGCTCGGCGATGACCCAGATGAGGGCGACGGCGGTGACCGTGAAGAGCACCAGCAGCGGCCCGAGGTCGGCCCGCAGTTGGCTGCCCAGCGCTACCCCGGCGAACAGCAGCACGGCGTACCACAGGCGCTTGTCGTCTCGCAGGGCCCGGCGCACCCCGTCGGGTCCGCGGCCGAGCGCGAAGGCGAGCCCGGACAGCAGAACGGCGAGGGTGGCCAGGTAGAGGACCTTGCCGTACTCGGGCGTCGCGACGGTGGCGAAGGTCAGCCCCTTGGGATCGTCGACGAAGGGCGCGGTGAACAGGACGGCCACTGCCCCGATCGCGGCGATGTGCCACCACGACGACCGGCGCTCGGCGCGCAGCCACTGGCCCGCGTCGCGCCCGGTCCCCCGCCACCCGAGGTTCGCGGCGGCGGCCAGCACGACAGCTGGGAAGATGACCGGCCCCAGCCCGTCCTCCCACGACAGCACCGCGTCCAGCAGCTCCCCGCCCGGCACGGTCGCCACTTCCAGCCGCACGACCAGGAGCAGGCCGAACTCCAGCAGCAACGCTCCACAGAGGACGGCGGCGGCGACCGGGCCCGGCACCGCCCGCTCGTCCCGCTCGAGCGCGGCCCGGCGCGCCCAGCCGAGCGCCCCGTGCACGACGAGCGCGGCGGCGGCGCCCACGAACAGCACCCACGGGAAGTTCGGCGTGCGGCTGCCGAACCAGAACCCGACCGCCACGCCCGCGAGCGGCCCGTACAGCGCGGCCACCACGCGCCACCCGAGCAGCGGGTACGCCACCCCGGTGGCGCGGCGCTCCGCGGCGGGCACGACGCACGACCCGGCGCCCAGCAGCAGCCGCGCGCCGCTGACCAGGCCGTAGCCCAGGGCGGCGAGGATGGCGACGCGCGCGAGGCCGTCCCACCCGGTGGAGAACGCGGCGAGCACGGCCAGGGAACCGCCGTCCATGCGGGCGGGCCTCCGCTCTGACGAGTGGGTGTGATCTTGCAGTTCACCCGCATAGTCGCCGGCCCCTGATCACCCGTTACCGGCGCGGCGGTGGTCAAAAACATGACAACCGCGGGGCACCCATTTGTCAGCCCGGGAGGTTTGTCCTTACCGGGAACCCTTGCCGGGCAAGAACTCCCGGGACGGTGAGGGACCGTCAGCGCTCGGCGCGGTCGAGGAAGTCGTCGACCTGCGGGAGGTCGTGCCCCATGCGGTCGCGCTTGGCGGCGAGGTAGCCGATGTTGTGCGCGGTGGCGCCCACCAGCAGCGGCACGCGCGCGGACACGGTGACGCCGTGCGCCTCCAGCGCCGCGACCTTGTCGGGGTTGTTGGACAGCAGCCGGACCGAGGGGACGCCGATGTGCCGGAGCAGCCGCGCGGCGGGGCGTAGTCGCGGACGTCGACGGGCAGGCCGAGCGCGGTCGCGGAGTCCAGGGTGTCCAGGCCCTCCTCGTCCTGGAGGACGTGGCTGCGGATCTTGGCGACGAGCCCGATGCCGCGGCCCTCGTGCCCGCGGAGGTAGACCAGCACGCCCGCCCGCTCCCCGACGATCGCGTCGAGCGCGGCGTCGAGCTGGTCGCCGCACTCGCACCGGACGGCGCGGAAGATGTCGCCGGTCGCGCACTCGGAGTGCACGCGGACCAGGGCGTCCGCCCCGGGCCTGCCGAGGACGAGCGCGATGTGCTCGTGGCCCGCGTCGCGGAAGGCGATCGCGCGGAAGGCGGCTTTGCGGGTGACCAGGCGAGACTCGGCGATGTCGTGCTCGCTGAACCCGGCGTCGTGCATGGTGATCGTCCCCTACGCTCGGCGATTGTCACATTCGACCACAAGGTGGAGGGTCCATGTTCAGCATCACGGTCCGTGATCACGTGATGGTGGCGCACAGCTTCCGCGGCGAGGTGTTCGGTCCCGCCCAGCGCCTGCACGGCGCGACGTTCGTCGTCGACGCGACGTTCCGGCGGCCCGACCTCGACCCGGACGGCATCGTCGTCGACATCGGCCTCGCGACCCGCGCGCTGGGCGACGTGCTGGCCGAGCTGAACTACCGCAACCTCGACGACGACCCGGAGTTCGCGGGCGTCAACACGTCGACGGAGTTCCTGGCCAAGGTGGTCGCGGACCGCCTCGCGGAGCGCGTCCACGCGGGCGAGCTGGGCCCGAACGCCCGCGGCCTCGCGGGGCTGGTCGTCACGCTCCGCGAGTCCCACGTGGCGTGGGGCTCCTACGAGCGCCCGCTGTGACCGTCCACTTCGTACTCCCGGCCGACGTCGACGACCCGGCGTCGGCCAGCGGCGGCAACACCTACGACCGCCAGGTGGCCGGGCTCCTCGACGTCCGCGAGCTGCCCGTCGCCGGGGCGTGGCCGCGCCCGTCCGACACCGCCCGCGCGGCCCTGGCCGCCGCCCTCGACGCCCTGCCGGACGGCGCGTCGGTGCTGATCGACGGCCTGGTCGCCTGCGGCGTCCCGGAGGTGGTGGTCCCCGCTCGGCGCGGCTGCGGATCGCGGTCCTGGTGCACCTGCCGTTGGCGGACGAGGTGGGCCTGGACCCGGCCGAGGCGGCGGCGTTGGACGCGCGCGAGCGCGAGGTGCTGACCGCGGCGTCGGTCGTGGTCGCCACCAGCCCGTGGGCGGCCAGCGCCCTGGCCGACCGCCACGGCCTGCCGCACGTGCACGCGGTGGCGCCCGGCGTGACCGGCGGGCCGCCCGCCACGCCGGAGCCCGCGGGCACCCGCCTGCTGTGCGTGGCGTCGGTGACCCCGCGCAAGGCGCAGGACGTCCTGGTCGAGGCCTTGGCCGCGGTGTCCGACCTGCCGTGGACCTGCCGCTGCGTCGGCCCGACCCGTGACGCGCGGTATACCGGGGTGGTGCGCGCCCTCATCGACCGGAACGGCCTCGCGGACCGGACACAGCTGGTCGGCCCCCGCTCCGGCCCGGCCCTGGACGCCGAGTACGCGTCGGCCGACCTCCTGGTCCTGCCGTCGCGCGCGGAGACGTACGGGATGGTCGTCACGGAGGCGCTGGCCCGCGGCGTCCCCGTCCTGGCGACCGAGGTGGGCGGCATCCCCGACGCGCTGGCGGGCACCCGGGCGCTCCTGGTCCCACCCGACGACGTCGACGCCCTGTCCGCGGCCCTCCGCCGCTGGCTCACCGACGCGCAACTCCGCGACACGCTCCGCCGGGCCGCGTCATCCCACCAGCACCGCACCTGGCAGCAGTGCGCGGCCGAACTGTCCGCGGCCCTCTCATGACCTTCACCCCCGAATGGCTCACCCTCCGTGAACCCGCCGACGCGGCGGCCAGGTCCGAGGCGCTGCTCCCGCCCCTGCGCGCCGCCCTGGTGAACCGAACCCGGGTCGTCGTGCGTGATGTGGGGTGTGGAACGGGTTCGATGGCACGCTGGCTGGCCCCTCGGCTGCCCATGCCCCAGCACTGGGTCCTCCAGGACCGCGACCCCGCCCTCCTCGCCGCGGCGGCCCGCATGGTGACCGGCGTGCCGGCGGAAACCCACCAGGCCGACCTGTCGACGCTCACCCCGTCCGACCTGTCCGACACCGACCTGGTGACCGCCTCGGCCCTCCTGGACCTCCTCACGGCGGAGGAGATCAACACCCTGGCCACCGCCTGCACCGGCCGCCCCACGCTGCTCACCCTGTCGGTGGCGGGAGTCGTCGAGCTGACCCCCACCCACCCCCTCGACGCGGAGTTCCAGTCCGCCTTCAACGACCACCAACGCCGCACGGAGTCCTCCCGCCGCCTCCTAGGCCCCGACGCCATCCCGGTCGCGACCGACGCCTTCGAGTCCGCGGGTTTCACGGTCACCACCGCGCCCAGCCCGTGGCGCCTGGGTCCAACCGAGGCAGCGCTGACGAAGGAGTGGCTGCAGGGCTGGGTCTCCGCCGCGGTCGAGCAGGAGCCCTCCTTGGCGGAGGCCCCCGCCTACCTGACCCACCGGCTGTCCGCGCCATTGCGCGCGGTGGTCCACCACACCGACCTCCTCGCCCTGCCGAGAACCGAATGACGGCCAGAACCTCGTGGGCGAATCGTGCCGATCAGGCCCGGGAACCGTCCCGATCGCCCTCCTTCGACAAGCTCCACCACCACTCCCACGCCCCCCAGGAACACGCATGAACCTCCGCCCCTGGTGGCCCGTCCTCCGGGTCGGGGTCGCCTTGGCCCTCCTCGTCGCCCTCGTCTGGCGGTTCGGGGTGGGGGCGTTCGGTGACGGGTTCGCGGCGGTGTCGGTGGGGAATGTGCTGGCGGCGTTGGGAATCGGCGTGGTCAGCACCGTCGCCTGTGCGGTGCGGTGGTGGGTGGTCGCGCGGCGGTTCGGGTTGGGGCTGTCGGTGGGCGCGGCGGTGGCCTCCTACTACCAGTCACAGGTGCTCAACGCCGTCCTGCCTGCGGGGGTGCTCGGGGATGTGCACCGGGCGGTCAGCCACGGGGCCCGGGAAGGGGCCGTGGGGCGCGGGGTGCGGGCGGTCGTCTGGGAACGCGGCGTCGGCCAGGTCGTGCTGGTCGTGGTCACCGTGCTGCTCCTGGCCCTGGAGCCCTTGCTGCCGATACCCGACAGCCTCGTCGTGATCGCCCTCGCGCTGGCCCTGGGTGTCGCGGTTTGGCGGCGGAGGGACATCCGGCAGCTCGGGCTACCCGCTCTCGCTGCCGCGGCGGCGCTGTCCCTGGCAGCCATCGCCTGCTACCTGGCCCTGTTCCTCCTCGCCGCCCGGTCGACGGGAGTCGCAGCGCCGCTCACCACGGTCGTCGTCCTGGGAGCGGCGGCGCTGCTGGTCATGGCGCTGCCGTTGAGCATCGGCGGATGGGGACCCCGGGAAGCGTTCCTCGCCGCCGCCTTCGGGACCGCAGGCCTCGGGGCGGACGCGGGCCTCAAGACCGCCATCCTCTACGGCGTCCTCGCCCTCGTCTCCACCCTCCCCGGCCTACCCCTCCTCCTGCACCGCCGCCAGGTGCCCCGCGAAAGTCCCGACGAGGTGCGCCAGGACCGCCTCCCCCTTCGCAGCGGTGCCCAGTGACGGCGCCCCCACCACCCCCGACGACGTGTACGCCGCCATCCCCCGCGTGAGCAGGTGCCTTCGGTCGTCGGCGAACGAGTCCGCCGCCCCCGGCCGCACCGCCTCCGGGCGGACGTGCAGCAGGATCGACGTCTCCACCTCCCCCGCGTGCATGTCCGACGCCGACGACGTCCGCACCCCCGCCGCCGCCCGCGCCTCCGCCCAGTCCGCCGACGTCGGGAACACCGCGATGCGGCCGAACGCCTCCTGCGCGACGTTGGCCAACACGTAGTTCCCGCCGTGCCCGTTGACCAGCACCAGGTTCGGCACCCCCGACCGCCGCAGCGAGTCCGCGATGTCGGTGACCACGGCGTGCAGCGTGCGGGCCGAGATGCTGACCGTGCCCGGCCACGCCGCGTGCTCGTGGGAGCACGAGATGGTGATGGGCGGCAGCAGCAGCACCGGGTACGCGGCCGCGACCGCGGACGCGATCGCGCAGGCCACGATGGTGTCGGTGGTGAGCGGCAGGTGCGCGCCGTGCTGCTCGAAGCTCCCCACCGGCAGGACGGCGGCCAACGCGCGGGCGTCCCGAACGTCCACGGTGGTGGTGAGCGGGAGCGGATCAACCATGGCGGGCACCGTAGTCAACGCGGTGGCACAGCGCGGGGAGGGTGCCATCGGCCAGGCGGGGCAGGACGGACGGCAACTCGTCGAACGGGCTCTCCCCGTGATGAGCACGTCGAACACCGGGTCGGCGAGCAGGGCGACGGCCAGCGCCATGCGCTCGGCGTGCGACCGGTCCGGCCGCGCCACCACCCCGACCTGCGAGCCGCGGATCACCAGCCTGCGCGCGTGGAAGTCCTCGCCCAGCGGCACCGGGACCGGGCGGTCGCCGTACCAGCTCAGCTCGACGACCTCGCCGCCGTCGCGGACCAGCCGCAGCGCCGTCGCCAGGCCGTCCGCGCTGGCGCTGGCGTGGAACACCAGGTCGCAGCCCTCGACGGCGCCGAACCCGACGCCGAGGGCCGACGCGGTCGCCGCGCGCGCCGGGTCGACGTCCACCAGCGACACCACGACGCCCGGGATCCGCGACAGCAGCACCGCCACCGCGCACCCGACCATGCCCGCGCCGACGACCGCGACCCGGTCGCCGAGCCGCGGCCGGGCGTCCCACAGCGCGTTCACCGCGGTCTCCACGGTCCCGGCGAGCACGGCCCGCGCGGGCGGCACCGGCTCCGGGATCGGCGTGACCGCCGACGCGGGCGCCACGTACCGCGTCTGGTGCGGGTACAGGCAGAACACCGGCCGCCCCAGCAGGTCAGCGGGCCCGTGCTCGACCTCCCCGACGTTGAGGTAGCCGTACTTCACCGGCCACGGGAACTCGCCCTCCTGGAACGGCGCGCGCATCGCCGCCCGCTGGCTCGCCGGGACGCCGCCGCGCAGCACCAGCGTCTCCGTGCCGCGGCTCACCCCGGTCCACATCGTCCGGACGACGACGTCGTCCGGTCCGGGCTCGGGCAGCTCGACCGGCCGGATCGCGCATTTCCCGGAACCGGTGACCCAAAGGGCACGTTCCCCGCGTACCACGTGATGACCTCCGGAGGGCAGGCGAAGATGGCGGCGATGACGACCACCGTTCCACACCCCCGCCTCGAACGTGCGGGCTGGCTGTCCGCGCAGGTGGGGCTGCTCGCCGCGCTCGGCGCCGGGCCGCTCGGCTGGGCCGTCGGCGCGACCACCGCCCTGGCGACGCTGGCGCTGCTGCACCGCGCCGTCCGCCCGCACCTGCTCGGCCCCGGACCGGGTCACGCTGGGGCGGGCGCTGCTCGCGGGCGGGGTCGCCGCGCTGGTGGCCGAGCGCGCGCAGGAGCCGGTGCTGCTGGTCGGGCTCGCGGTGGTGGCGCTGTCGCTGGACTGGGTGGACGGCCGGGTCGCGCGGCGCACCGGGACCGCGTCGGAGGTGGGCGCGCGGTTCGACATGGAGGTCGACGCGTTCCTCATCCTGGTCCTCAGCGTGCACGCGGCGTTCTTGGTGGGCCCGTGGGTGTTGCTGATCGGGGCGATGCGGTACTTGTTCGTCGCCGCGTCGTGGCTCGCGCCGTGGCTGCGGGCGCCGCTGCCGCCGAGCACCGCGCGCAAGGCGGTGGCGGTCGCGCAGGGGATCGCGCTGGTCGTGGTGGCTGCGTGGCCGGTGGCGGCGGTCGCGGCCGCCGCGCTCGGCGCGCTCGCCTGGTCGTTCGGGCGGGACGTCCGGTGGCTGTGGCGGCGCCGGGCCCCGCTCACGTCTAACGAAGGGATGTCCCATGTCTGATCGGACCGCCGTCGCCCGCGTCGGCGACGTCGCGCTGTGGGTGGTGCAGGCCGCGGTGGCCGCGTACTTCGTCTACAGCGGCGTCATGCTGTTCGGCGACGGCCTGGTGGGCAAGTTCGAGGAGATCGGCTTCGGCCAGTGGCTGCGGTACCTGACCGGGGTGCTGGAGATCGCGGGCGCGATCGGCCTGGTCATCCCGCCGCTGTGCGGGCTGGCCGCGCTCGGCCTCGCGGGCGTGATGGTCGGCGCGGTCGCGACCGAGCTGTTCCTGGTGGAGAACGGCGGCCCCGTGCTGCCCGCGATCCTGCTGGCCATCACCCTGGCGATCGCGTGGCTGCGCCGCGACACGATCCTCGCCCTGCTGCCCGGGCGGCGCTGATCAGCCCCGTTTCGGCTGGTAGCGCAGCACGGCCACGTCGCCGAGGGCGGTGACGTCGACCAGGTGGAAGCGCCGGGACGGACCACCGGGGAACGCCGCGGGGTGCAGGAACCGCGGCGCGTCGGCCTGCCCGACGAGCATCGGCGCGACCGCCACCCGCAGCTCGTCGGCCAGGCCCTCGGCGAGGAACGCGGTGTGCACGCGGCCGCCGCCCTCGACCATCAGCCTGCCGACGCCGCGGCGGCCCAGGTCGTCGAGCACCGCGGCGAAGTCGACCCGCGGCCCGCGGCGACGACCTCGGCGAGCCCGCCCAGCCGCGCCGACGCGGTCGGGTGGCCGCCGTCGGCGGCGTAGACGAGGCGCTCGGCGTCCTGGTGCCACAGGGCGAGCGCCGGGTCGAGGTCGCCGCTCGCGGTGACGGTGACGCCGAGCGGGTGCGCGGGCTTGCCCGCCGCGACCCGGGCGGCGCGGCGGTCGGGGTTCGCGACCAGCAGCCGCGGGTTGTCCCGGCGGACGGTCTCCGCGCCGACGAGGATCGCGTCGGACTCGGCGCGGAGCTGGTCGACGCGGTCGAAGTCCTCGGCGCTGGAGAGCGGGAAACGCGCCGCGGCGCAGTCGTCGATGTAGCCGTCGACGCTGACGGCGACGCTGAGAAGCACGTACGGGCGCACACCACTCCATTCGCTCGCGTCCACCGTACGGCGCTGACCGCGCTCGCCGTCGCGGTGCTGGCGTTCGCGCTGCTCGCGCCGTCGGACGCGTTGTCGGTCGGGGCGTTCCTGCGGCTGCCGATGGAGATCCCCGCCGTCGCGGTGGTCCTGCTGCTCCTGCCCGCGCGGTCCCGCCGGGCGGTGGCGGCGGTCGCGGGCGGCGCGGTGGGCGTGCTGGCCCTGGTGAAGGCGCTGGACCTGGTGTCGACGTCGGTCCGGCGCCGCCCGTTCGACCTGGTGCTGGACTGGCCGCTGCTCGGGCCCGCGCTCGACTACGTCGGCGCGACGTCGGGTCGGGCGGTGGCGGTGGCGGCCGTGGTGCTGCTGGTCGTGGCGGCGCTGGGCGTGGTCGGTCTGTCGGCGCTGGCCGCGGCCCGGTTGACCCCGGGCACGCGGGGGCTGCGGGTCGCAGCGGGGACGGCGGTCGCGGGGTTCCTCCTCGCGGGGTCGCCGGTGGTGGCGACGCCCGCGCTGTCGGTCGCGGTGGACCACGCGCGGCAGGTCGGGGCGAGCCTGCGCGACCGGGAGGTGTTCGCCGCGGAGGCGTCGGCGGACCCGTTCGCGTCGGGTGGCTCGTTGTCGGCCCTGCGCGGGCGGGACGTGGTCGTCGTGTTCGTGGAGAGCTACGGGCGGGTCGCGCTGGAGCACCCGCGGGTGACCGCCGCCCTCGACGCGGGCGACCGCCGCCTGGCCGCCGCCGGGTACTCCGCGCGCAGCGGGTACCTGACGTCGCCGACAACCGGCGGCGGGAGCTGGCTGGCCCACGCGACGCTGCTGTCCGGCCTGTGGGTGGAGAACCAGCAGCGCTACGACGCGCTCGTCGACAGCGACCGCCTCACCCTGCCCGCCGCGTTCCGCCACTCGGGCTGGCACACCGTCGGCGTCATGCCCGGCGTCACCCGCGACTGGCCGGAGTCGGCGTTCTTCGGCTACGACCGCGTCTATCCCGCTGACGGCATGGCGTACCGCGGCCCGCCATTCGGCTTCGCGTCGATGCCCGACCAGTACGCCCTGGCGTTCCTCGAACGCGTCCGCCGCTCCCACGGCCCCCTGATGGCGGTCGTCCCCGTCCTGTCGAGCCACGCCCCGTGGAACCCCGTCCCCTCCCCGTCCCGTGGCCGTCCGTCGGCGACGGCGCGGTGTTCCACACCATGCCCCACGGCGCCGAAGCCGCCCAGGCCATCTGGACCCGCCCACCCGCCGACGTCCGCGCCGACTACGCCCGCGCGGTCGAGTACAGCCTCACCACGCTGGTGTCCTATTTGGAGGAACACGCCACCGGCGACCTGGTCGTCATCGCCCTCGGCGACCACCAACCCGCGGGCACCGTCACCGGCGCCGACCCCACCCGCGACGTCCCCGCCACCGTCATCGCCCGCGACCCCGCCACCGTCGACCGGACGTCGGCCTGGGGCTGGACCCCGGCCTGCACCCCGGCCCCGCCGCGATGCGCATGGACGCCTTCCGCGACCACTTCCTCACCGCGTTCCAGCACCCCTGACCGGCGCGCCCGCCTACAGTGTCGGCATGACCCGGGCCCTCGCCGTGCTGACCGTCGGCGCGTTCCTCACGCTGGTGCTCGGCGTCGTCGGGTCTGGGGAGCCGGTGCTGTCGCTGGTGTTGGGCGCCGTGTTCGCCGCGCTGGCGGTGTTCGGGTTCGCGTGGGTGCGGGGGCGGGCGCGGGGGTGGGCGGTCGCGTACGTCGCGGTGCAGTTGCCGTTGGCGTTCGTGGTGTTCGCGATCAACGCGGGGGTCGGGGCGACGCTGTTCCTCGTCGTGCTGGTGAGCCAGTGCGTGCAGCTCTTGCCTCGGCCGTTCACGGCGCTGGTGGTCGCGGTGGTGCCGCTGGTGCACGTCGGCATGGAGTGGGGTGAGGGGCTCCGGGAAGGGCTCGGGACGCTCGCCGCCGTCGTGTTCGCGGCCGTCGTCACCGAGTTGCTGTTGCGCGAGCAGCGGGCGCGGCGGGAGCTGGCCGACGCGCACGAGCAGCTCCGCGATTACGCCGCCCAGGCCGAACGGCTCGCCACCGCGCAGGAGCGCAACCGCGTCGCCCGCGACATCCACGACGGGCTGGGGCACTCGCTCACCGTCGTCCAGATGCAGGTCAAGGCCGCCCGTGCGGTCCTGCCCACCGACCCGGCCAAGGCCGACGACGTCCTCGCCAAGGCGCAGCACCAGGCCGAGACCGCACTCGCCGACGTGCGCCGCTCCGTCAGCGCCCTCCGCGAACCGCGCAAGACCCCGCCGCTGACCGACGCCCTCCGCGCCCTGGCCGACGACGCCTCCGCCGCCGGGCTCCCCACCCGGCTCACCGTCCGCGGCGACGAGCGCCCCTCCCCGACGACGCCCGCGAAGCCCTCTACCGGGCCGCCCAGGAAGGCATGACCAACGTGCGCAAGCACGCCGACGCGTCCCACGCCGAACTGGTCCTCGACTACACCGATCCCGTGGTGCGCCTGGACGTCCGCGACGACGGCACCGGCACCGCCACCGGCGACGGGTACGGGCTCGTCGGCCTCCGCGAGCGCGCCGCGCACGTCGGCGGGAGCCTGCGCGCGGGCCGGGCGCCGGGCGAGGGGTGGACGCTGACCATGGAGGTGCCGGGATGATCCGGGTCCTGCTCGTCGACGACCAGGCCCTCTTCCGCGAGGCCCTCGCGACCCTGCTCGCCACCCGCGACGACGTCGTCGTGGTCGGCGAGGCGGGCGACGGCGAGCAGGCGGTGCGGGTGGCCGCCGAGGTCGCCCCCGACGTCGTCCTGATGGACCTGCGGATGCCCGTGCTCGACGGCGTCGCCGCGACCCGCAGGCTCCGGGCCGAGCAGCCGGGCGTCCAGGTCATCGCGCTGACCACGTTCGACGACGACGAGGACGTCTTCGCCGCCCTGCGCGCGGGCGCGGTCGGCTACCTGCTCAAGGACGTCTCCTCCGCCCGGCTCCTCGAGGCCGTGCACGCCGCCGCGCGCGGCGAGTCGGTGCTCCAGCCGTCGGTGGCGGCGAAGGTCGTCGCCCGGGTCGCCGCGCTGCCCGACGCCCAGCGGCGCCCGCAGCCGCTCGTCGTGCCGCTGTCCGAACGGGAGCTGGAGGTGCTGCGCCTGCTGGCCGACGGCCGCAGCAACCGGGAGATCGCGGGGCACCTGTTCCTCGCCGAGGGCACGGTGAAGAACCACGTGACGAACGTGCTCGCCAAGCTCGGCGCCCGCGACCGCACCCAGGCCGCGCTGCGCGCCCGCGCCCTCGACCTGATCTGACCATGACCCCGGCCATGACCTCCGGCACCTGACCGCACCCGCGGGCACCCGCGATCCTCGGTCACGACAAGCCGCCCCCGCACCGGAGGAACGCCGTGACCACGACCGAGACCCCGAACACCCGCAAGCTCGCCCGCTTCGTCGGCCACTACGTCGAGATGGTCGTCGCGATGCTCGTCGGCATGATGGTGCTCGATCCCCTGTGGCCCGCGGGGTGGACGGCCCGCGCGGACGTCGGGGCCGTCGTGATGGCCACCGACATGACGGTCGCGATGGTGCTGTGGATGGCCGTCCGCAGGCACTCGTGGCCGCGGATCGCGGAGATGGCGGCGGTGATGTACCTGCCGTTCCTCGCGCTGCTCGTGCCCTACTGGTTCGACGCGCTGTCCGGGTCGGCGCTCATGGTCGCCGGGCACGTGATCATGTTCCCGCTCATGCTCGCGGCGATGCTGTGGCGGCGGTCCGACTACTGGCACTGACCACGTCGGGCAGGTCGGCCACCGACGCCAGCAGGTGCGTGTGCGGCTCCCGGCCGAGGGTCACCGCGTCCTGGGAGCCGCTGAGCACGCCCGCGACGATCGCCGCGCCCGCGTTGCGGCCCGCGCGCAGGTCGTTGACGGTGTCGCCCGCGACGGCCACCTCGGCGGGGGTGAGCACGCCGGTCGCCTCCATCGCGCGGAAGATGAGGTACGGCGCGGGGCGACCCGCGCTGACATCGTCCACTGTGACCAGTGCGTCGACCGTCTCGCCGACCGTCCACCCGAGACGGTCGAGGATGCCTTCCGCGACGTCGCGGCCGAACCCGGTGGTGAGCGCGACCCGCACGCCCGAGGCGCGCAGCGCGGCGATCGCGTCCTCCACGCCCGCGAGCGCGGTCGGCGGGGTGGCGTCGTAGGCGGCGGCCAGGCGGGCGCCGAAGTCGGCGAACACCGGCTCCGGGTCGATCGGGGTCCCGGCGAGCAGGCCCGCGACGGCCTCCCGCTTGCCCATGCCCATCCAGCGGGAGAGGACGTCCGGGGCGATCGGGTGGCCGAGGGCGGCACCCGCGGCGTCGGCGAGGGCGCGGTAGACCGCGCCGCCCTCGTCGACCGTGGTGCCCGCCATGTCGAGCGCGGCCAGACGGATCACGAGATCTCCTTGAGCAGGCCCGGACTCGCGGTCCGGACGTTGGTGATGGTGAAGGTGACGAGGTCGGGCCGGTAGCGGTCGTCGCCGTACTCGATGGGGTTCCCGGCCGCGTCGCAGGCGCGGCGGCGCTCCCGCAGCAGCGGCGCCCCGTCGGCGATCCCGAGCAGCCGTGCGTCGGTCGGGTCCGCGCCGACGGCGTCGACGGTGTGCCGGGCGGCGTGCAGGTCGACGCCGCGGGACAGCAGGTGGTCGTAGATCGACCCGCCGTCGGGGTCCATCTCGAACAGCAGCCTGCCGACGGGCTCGATGAAGCTGCTGCGCTCCAGCATCGCCGGGACACCGTCGAGCAGGCGCAGGCGCAGCACGTCGATCACCGGCGTGCCCTCGTCGACGCCGAGCGCGTCGGCGGCGGCCGGGCCGCGCCGCGGCGGGCGATCTCGACGGTGCGCTGCCCCGGTTCGCGGCCGATCTGCTTGGCCCAGCGGGTGAACGACAGGAACGTCTCGAACGGTTGCGCCACCGCGGTTTCCCGCACGACCGGCGGCTTGCCCTGCCCGCCGCCGATCAGCCCCTCGTGCCGCAGCGCGGCCAGGGCCTGCCGGACGGTGCCGCGGAGGCGCCGAACTCGGCGCACAGCTGGGTCTCCGACGGGAGCGCCGAGCCGACCGGGAGCACGCCGCGGGCGATGCGCCTGCGGAGTTCGTCGGCCAGCCGCACGTGCAGGGGTGCTGTCACGAACTTGACCATATGAGCCCACCCCCTGACCTGTCAACCAGCAGGGATCTGACTCACTAGCTCGGTAAACACTAGACAAACTTGTTCAAACAAGTGCCGCCTGCCTCTTGCCCCGACCCCGGGCCCACCCGCACCGTTGCCGCCGTGAAACCAAGCATGGTGATCGTCGGCGCGGGCATCGTCGGCCTGGCGCACGCCGTCGAGGGACTGCGGCGCGGCCTGCGGGTCGTCGTGGTGGACCGGGACGAGCGGGCCGTCGGCGCGTCGATCCGCAACTTCGGGCACGTCTGCGCGACCGCGCAGGACGGCTTCGCCCTCGACCTCGCCCTCGCGGCCCGCGGCACGTGGCTGGAGCTGTCGGCGGAGGCCGGGTTCTGGTGCGCGCAGACCGGGACCGTCGTCCTGGCGCGCGCCGAGGACGAGCTGGCGGTGCTGGCGGAGTTCGCGGCCAAGCGCGGCGACGACCAGGTCCGGCTGCTCGGCCGCGGCGACCTCGACCTGCCGCTGCTCGCCGACGACGTGCTCGGCGGCGCGCTGCTGCCGCTGGACCTGCGCGTCGACCCGAGGGCCGCGGTGCCCGCGATCGCCGCGTGGCTGGCCGCGCGGGGCGTGGAGTTCCGCTGGCGCACCGCGGTCACCGCGGTCGAGCCGGGGTCGTGCGCACGACCCGCGGCGCGATCGACGCCGACGCCACCGTCGTCGCCGTGGGTCACGACGTCGACCGGGTCCTGCCGGAGGTCGCCGACGAAGCGGGCGTGACCCGGTGCAGGCTGCGCATGTTCGAGGTGGCCGCGCCGGGTGGGCGGACCGTGCGCCCGGCCGTCCTCTCCGGACTGTCGATGCTCCGGTACGCGGGCATGGCGGGCACCCCGTCGGCCGCGGACGTGCGCGCGCGGATCGCCGCGGAGTCCCCGGAGCTGCTCGACGTCGCCATGAACCTGATGCTCACCCAGCGCCCCGACGGGAACCTCGTCGTCGGGGACACCCACCACTACGCCCTGACCCACGACCCCTTCCTCGACGCGGAGACCGACGCGCTCGTGCTGTCCCAGGCCGCGCGCCTGCTCGGCGTGCCGGACCTGACCGTGCGCCGCCGGTGGACCGGCGTCTACGCGTCCGCGGAGCGCGAGTTCCTCGTCGCCGCACCGCACCCCACGACCCGGGTGGTCAGCGTGACCTCCGGGATCGGCATGACCACCGCCTTCGGCCTCGCCCCCACCGTCCTCGACGACCTCGCTGGAGCACCACGATGAAGCGCACCGCCCTCGCCGCCGCCGCCCTGCTCGCCCTGACCGCGTGCGGCACCGGCCCCGACCCGAGCGCGAGCAACCCGACCTGCCCGAACGGCGAGATCCGCTTCGGCATCGAGCCCTACGAGGACCCGGGCAAGCTGACCCCGGCCTACCAGGTGCTCACCGGCGCCCTGCAGCGCGAGCTGAAGTGCCCGGTGAAGCTGCAGATCGTCCAGGACTACTCCGCCGAGGTCCTGGCGATGCAGAACGGCAAGCTGGAGCTGGCCCAGTTCGGCCCGCTCGGCTACGTCTTCGCCAGCACCCGCGCCCAGGCCGAGCCGCTGGTGTCCTTCGGCGACGCGGAGGGCAAGCTCACCAGCTACAAGGCCGGGATCTGGGTGCCGAAGGACTCGCCGATCCAGTCGCTGACCGACCTGCGCGGCAAGTCGCTGGCCCTGTCCGAGCCCGGCTCCACCTCCGGCGACGCGCTGCCCCGGTACGCGCTCAGCAAGGCGGGCATCGGCAAGGACGACGTGAAGATCGACTACGCGGGCGGCCACCCGGAGGCCGTGCTGGCCCTGATCAACGGCAAGGTCGACGCGGCGGAGATCAACACCCAGCAGCTCGCCACCGCGACCGCCGCGGGCACCTTCGACGCGTCCCGCTTCCGCCAGGTCTGGTCGTCCGACCCGATCCCGAACGACCCGATCACCGTGGCGGGCAAGCTCGACCCGGCGTTCAAGGACGCGGTGAAGCAGGCCCTGCTGCGCCTGACCCCGCAGGAGATCGCCCAGGTCGGCGCCCTCCTCGACGTCGACCCGGCCGGCCCCATGGTCGCGGTCGAGAAGGCCACCTACCAGCCCCTGTTCGACCTCGCCGCCGAACTCGGCCTCACCGAGGACGACGTCTGATGCTCTCGGTCCGCGGCCTGACCAAGTCCTACGGCGACCGCCGCGTCCTCGCGGGCGTCGACCTGGACGTCGCCCCCGGGGAACTGGTGGTCCTGCTGGGCGCCAACGGCTCCGGCAAGTCCACCACCCTCCGCTGCGCGGTGGGCCTGACCACCCCCGACGCGGGCGAGATCACCGCGGACCGCCCCGCGATGATCTTCCAACAGATCCACCTGGTCCGCCGCCGCAGCGTCCTGGACAACGTCTGCGCAGGCGGCCTGGCTGGCCTGCCCCCATCGCGGTCCCTAGTCCCCGCCCTGTTCCCCAAGTCGTTGCGCGAGAAGGCCATGACCTGCCTGTCCCGGGTAGGCATGGCCGACCGCGCGGCAGACCGCGCAGGCGGCCTGTCAGGCGGCCAGCAGCAACGCGTGGCCATCGCCCGCGCCCTCTGCCAAGGCTCCACCATCCTCCTGGCCGACGAACCGGTCTCCGCCCTGGACCCCGCCGCCGCCACCCAGGTGATGACCCTCCTAGCGGAACTCGCCCACACCGACGGCCTGGCCGTCGCCGCCGTCCTCCACCAACCCGACCTGGCCCGCCGCCACGCCGACCGGATCATCGGCCTCCTCCACGGCCGCATCACCCTCTCAGCCAAGGCATCGGAGATATCCGAAGAGGACATCGCGGCCCTCTACGCCCCCGACCGAGACGCAGCATGACGGCCAACCAGAACACAGCCCCGCAGAACACAGCCCCGCAGAACACAGCCCCGCAGAACACAGCCCCGCAGAACACAGCCCCGCAGAACACAGCCCCGCAGAACACAGCCCCGCAGAACACAGCCCCGCAGAACACAGCCCCGCAGAACACAGCCCCGCAGAACACAGCCCCGCAGAACACAGCCCCGCAGAACACAGCCCCGCAGAACACAGCCCCGCAGAACACAGCCCCGCAGAACACAGCCCCGCAGAACACAGCCCCGCAGAACACAGCCCCGCAGAACACAGCCCCGCAGAACACAGCCCCGCAGAACACAGCCCCGCAGAACACAGCCCCGCAGAACACAGCCCCGCCCACCCGGGGGCAGACCCCCTGTGGTCAGTCTACCCAGCCGCACCGACGGAACCGGAGCAACCGGTCCGCTTGTTCGCCGCAGGCTGAACCCCCGCCCTGTCTGGACAAGAGGACGCAGCATGACCGCCCCCGCCCGTCGACGCACCTGGCCGATCACCGGCGTCGTCATCGCCGCGCTCGTCGTCGCGCACGTGCTCGCCTGGCGGGACACGGAGTTCTCGCCCGGCGCGCTCATCGAGGGCTGGGAGGGGATGGCGCGGTTCATAAGCGAGGCGCTCCCGCCCGATCTGGACTGGGAAGCGGTCGTCCTGCCCGGCCTCCAGGCCTGCCTCACCACGCTCGCCATCGGGTTGCTCGGCACCACCCTCTCCATCCCCGCCGCGCTCCTGTTCGCCGTGCTCGGCGCGCGGAACTTCACGCGCGGCAAGGTGGTCTACCAAAGCGCCCGGGCGGTGATGTCGTTCCTGCGCGCCGTGCCGGATGTCGTGTTCGCGCTGGTGTTCGTCACCGCGGTCGGGCTCGGGCCGTTCGCGGGCGTGCTCGCGCTGATCTGCCACAACGTCGGCGTCATGGGCAAGTTGTGGGCCGAGGCGATGGAGGAGTCCGACACCGGACCGGCCGACGCGCTGCGGGTGTCCGGGGCGAAGGAGTGGCAGGTCGTGGCGCACGCGGTGCTGCCGTCGGTCGTGCCGACGCTCGTCGGGCTGCTGCTGTACCGGTTCGACGTCAACGTGCGGTCGTCGCTCGTGCTGGGGCTGGTCGGCGCGGGCGGGATCGGGTTCCTGATCAACCAGTCCATCCAGCTCTTCGCGTTCGACGAGATGGTGACTTACATCCTCATGGTTCTCGCGCTGATCGTCGCGGTGGACGTGCTCAGCGGGCACGTCCGGCGGCGGCTGGCGTTCGAGAGGTAATCCCCCGAGAAACCCCCGCAATGGAGGTCCCGGTGAGTCCCCTGCCCAAGATCGCCGCCGTCGGTGTGGCCGCGGCCGTCCTGGCCCTAGCACCGATCCCCGGCTCCGCCCAGGCCAACGTCCAGAAGGTGCTGGTCATCGGGGTCGACGGCCTGATGCTCGACCGCATCGCCGCCGCCGACGCCCCCGCACTCGACAACCTGATCGCCACCGGTTCCGCGGCCAAGACCGTGCTGTACGCGAACCCGATGGCCCCGACGAACTCCGGCCCCGGCTGGGCGACCATCGCGACCGGTGTCTGGCCGGACAAGCACAAGGTCCTCAGCAACTCCTGGGGCACCAACCACAACCTCGGCAGCAACCCCGACTTCCTCACCCGCCTCGAGCGGGCCGACAGCACGACCTCCACCTACGCCATCGTCACCTGGTCGCCCCTGGTCGACGGCAGCGCGGGCACCCCCATCTTCTCCACCGCGATCGACAAGCGCACCGCGTCCGGCGGCGACCAGGCCACCGCCGACCAGGCCGCCCAGCACCTCCGCACCACCGACGCCGACGCGGGCTTCATCCACTTCGACGACGTCGACGGCGCGGGCCACTCCTGCGGCGCGGCGGGCGCCTGCTACCGCGACGCCATCACCGCGTCGACAAGCGCATCAAGCAGGTCCTCGACGCCATCGCCGCCCGGCCCACCCGCGGCCAGGAGGACTGGAAGGTCATCGTCACCTCCGACCACGGCCACACCGACTCGGGCGGCCACGGCGGCAACACCCCCGGCGAGCGCGCCTCGCTGATCATCGAGCACGGCCCCGGCGTCCCCGCGGGCGTCCCCGCGGTCGCGCCCAAGAACGTCGACATCGCCGCCACGGTCCTCGCCACCTTCGGCGTCACCGCGCCGATCGACGGCCGCAGGCTGGACGACCCGCCGGTCGACGTCTTCGACTCGGTCCCCCTCAACCCCCGCACCCACGAGACCGGCATCCCCACCAGCGTCCTCGGCTACAGCCAGACCCCGCCGTCCGGCTGGGCCATCAACAACGCGGGCCTCGGCTCCGGCGGCGTCGCCGAGTGGCGCGGCTGGTCGTTCACCACCGACGACTTCTGGACCCGCACCCAGGCGGGCCAGTCCCGCGAGACCAACGTCCGCGCCCGCGGCGTCTTCGCCGTCGCCGACTCCGACGAGTGGGCCGACCGCAGCTACTCGGGCACGTTCAACTCCTCCCTGGTGTCCCCCGCCTACAACGTCACCGGCAAGTCCCAGGTGACCGTCAAGTTCGGCTCCCACTACCTGAAGGAGGGCGCCGAGACCGCCACCGTCTCGGTCTCCTTTAACGGCGGCGCCAACCAGACCGTCCTCACCTACACCGGCGACGTGATCGCCAAGCTCGAGTCCCTCCCCGTCACCCTCCCCGCCGGGACCACCAGCCTCCGCGTCACCTGGCGCCTGGCCAACGGCAACAACAACTGGTACTGGGCGGTCGACCACCCGCAGGTCGTCTGACCCCCACGAAGGCCGGTCCCGGGCGCGCCCCCGGGACCGGCTTTCCCTATTTGCTCATTCGAGCTAAACTTTGCTCGTGCGAGCAAAGACGCTGACCGAGCAGGCCCGGCGGACCCAGATCGTCGACGCGGCAATCGGGACCCTGGCGGACCTCGGGTACGCGGCGATGTCGTTCAAGCGCATCGCGGAGCGGGCGGGGCTGAGCAGCACCGGGCTGATCTCGTACCACTTCGCGGGGAAGCAGGAGCTGGTCGACGCGGTCAACGCGGAGGTCAGGCGGGTGTTCACGGCGTTCGTCCTGGAGCGGATGGACGTCGACGGTGGCGTGGCGGACGAGCTGGAGGCGTTCCTGGTCGCCAACACCCGGTTCATGGCCGCGCACCCGCGGCACGCGCTGGCGTTGCACGAGGTGCGGCCCTACACGTCCAACTCGTCCGACGACGACCTCGCGAAGATGGCGGACTTGCTCCGACAGGGCCAGCGCGCGGGCGAGTTCCGGGACTTCGACGCCGACACCATGGCGCTCTTCGTCCTCGGACTGCGCAACGCCGTGCTCGCGCGACTGGGGGAACGGGCGGAGGTCGACCTCGACCTCTGCGAGAGCGAGCTGGTCACCCTGGTGCGGCTCGCCACGACTAGGGGTAACACCATGCGTCGGGGGACGCCGATCCTGATGGGAGCAGCGCTGCTGCTCACGGCATGCGGGGGAACGATGCACGACACCACGACGATAGACACCGGCGAGGTCAGGGGGACGACCCACGCCGACCACGTCACCTTCCAAGGGATCCCCTACGCCGCACCACCACGCGGCGACCACAGGTGGTCAGCGCCTCGACCACCCCAACCCTGGCAGGGCGTCCGCGACGCCACCAAGCCCGGCAACCCCTGCCCCCAGATCGGCACGTCCTATTCGGACACGAAAGCCACCGACGAGGACTGCCTGTTCCTCAACGTCACCACCCCGAAGACCACCGGCGAACGCCCCGTCATGGTCTGGATCCACGGCGACGGCTCGGTCGGCGCAGGCCACCACTTCAACGCCGAAGCCCTCGCCACCCGCGGCGACGTCGTGGTCGTGACCGTCAACTACCGGCTGGGCGTATTCGGCGGCTTCGGCTACCCCGGCCTGGACGGGTCCGGCGCCTTCGCCCTCGCCGACCAGCGCGCCGCCCTGCGGTGGGTGCGCCGCAACGCCGCCGCCTTCGGGGGCGACCCGAACAACATCACGCTGTTCGGTGTCTCCTACGGCGCGTCCTCCGTCGCCGCGCACCTCGTCTCGCCCGCCAGCCGGGGGTTGTTCGACAAGGCGGTCATGCACAGCGGGTTCGCGCTCGTCGACCTGCCCGCCGAGGCGTGGTTCCCGGGGCTGGAAGCGTTGCCCTGGCTGGCCTGGCGGGACCGCGCCGAGGTCGAGGGCATCGGCGAGATGATCGCGCGGGACCTCGGCTGCCGGGACCTCGCGTGCCTCAAGAAGGTCCCTGCGGAGAAGCTGCTGGAATACCCCAACATCATGAACATCTTCCAGCCCTACGCGTACGGCGGCCCCGACCTGCCTGCGGTCCCGGAGACCGCGTTCGAGCGCGGGGACATCGCGCGGGTGCCCGTGCTGGCGGGCAACGCCCAGCACGAGCACCGCGGCATCGTCGACCTCTTCCGCGGCGACGTCACGGCGGCCGACTACCCGCGCCTGCTCAAGGCCGCGTTCGGCGACCACGCCGACGACATCGCCCGCGAATACCCCTTGGCCGACCACGACTCCCCCACCCAGGCCTGGGCCCAAGTCCTCACCGACCGCGTCTGGGCGCGGGCGACGTTCCGCCAACACGAGCTGCTCGCCCGCCACACGAGCGTCCACGCCTTCGAGTTCGCCGACCCGGCCGCGTCCGAGCGGGGCGCCACGCACAGCAGCGACATCGACTACCTCTTCCCCGACGCCGACCACCCGCGGGACCACCTGTCCACCACGATGATCCGCTACTGGACCACGTTCGCCAGGACGGGCGACCCGAACGGCGAGGGCCTGCCCCGCTGGCCCGCGTTCAGCGAGGGCGGGCACGTCCAGCGGCTCGCGCCGGGCGCGCTCGGCGCGGTGGACTACCGCGCCGAGCACCGCCTCGACTTCTGGGCGGACCGCTGACCGCTCAGTGCACCTTCAGCTCCGCGATCGACAGGGCCGCCGTGCCCGGGAGCTGCACCCGGAGGTAGCGCCCGGAGCGGCCGACGGCCACGAAACTCGGCCGCAGCGCCCGCCCGTCGTGCCGGTACGCCGTCACGCCGGGTTGGGCGCGCGCCGCGTCCAGGCCCGCCGCGGTGATCGGGGCGTCGGAGACCAGCACCCAGAAGTCCGCGAGCGCGGTGTTCGACCCCGGGTTCCAGATCTCCACCTGGCCGACCGCCCGCACCGAGCCGAGGTCGACCTGCCAGTACGGCTGGCTCTGCGACGCGGTCGTCGCCGTCGTGCCGTAGCCGTCGCCGTCGACGGCCGACGCCGCGGAGGCGCCCGAGGACTGGGTGGCCGGGCGGCCGCGGGCGAAGTCGGGGACGAGCTGCTCCACCGACGACGGCGACGCGCCCGCCGCCTGCGCGACCGCGACCGCCTCGGCGGGCAGGGCGGTGAGCGCCTGCTGGTTGTCGACAAGCGCGCTGCCGGTGCCGGACAGCGCCGGGGCGACGGTGTCCGACCAGTTCGCGCGGGCGGTGTTCTGGATGCCGTACGACGCCCAGTTCGACACCCACTTGCCCGCGACCCGGGTGACGACGTTGCGCTCGACGGTCAGGTAGGAGCTCTGCTCGTCGAGGTAGACGCCGTTGCCGTCGCGCTCGCCGCTGCCGTACTCGCTGCGGTTGATGTAGTTGCCGGAGATGACCGACCGCGGCTGCGCGCCCTGGGTGTAGATCGCGCCGCCGTCGTGCTGGCCGGACGACACCATCATCACGTTGCTGATGGCGTTGTTCGTGATCCGGTTGTCCCGCAGCGTGGACGTCCGCGCGACCGCGTCGTTCCAGCCCCAGCCGACGCTGATGCCGGAGTACGGCAGGTTCGCGATCGTGTTGTGGTCGACGGTCAGCTCCGCGTCGTAGCCCGACCAGACGGCGACGGCGTCGGTGAACTCGCGGCCCGTCCACGTGATCGTGTTGCGGGAGACGCTGTTGCCCAGCGACACCTGCTCGGCGGGCGCGTTCGGCTCGGTGTCGCCGACGTACACCGCGCCGCTGGAGATCTGCGTGAACGTGTTGCCCTCGACGGAGGAGCGCTGCGTGCCCGCCTCCAGCTCGATGCCCGCCCCTCCCAGGCGGGCGAACGCCGAGCCGCGCACGGCGACGTCGCGGCCCGCGCGGATGTTCACCGCGGCTTCGGGCTTCGTGTAGTACCGGCCCGCGCGGTCCGGGGTCGGGCCGGTGGCGCCGGTCAGGGTCAAGCCCGCCTGCGTGCCCGCGTACCCCTCGTCGGTGGTCGGCTGCCGCCACCACGTCTGCGTGAACGTGATCCCCTCCAGGGACACGCCGCGCACCCCGGTCATGCGCACCAGGGTCTCCACGGCCGGGATCTCGAACAGCCCGGTGTTCGGGCTGCTGCCCGCGTAGGCGACCTTGTAGTACAGGTGGCCGTCGTGGGTGTTCGCGTACCACTCGCCGGGCTGGTCGACCAGTTCGTAGGCGTTCTCGAAGAAGGCGACGCCGGAGTACCGCGCGGAGTCCACTGTGGTCGCGTCCCAGGACGGCCCGGTGCGGTTGGTGCCCGAGCTGGAGTTCTTCCAGCACGGCTGCCGCATCACCAGGGTGTCGCCGGACACCGACGCCACCCCGCACCGGTAGTTGCGCCAGCGGACCTTGATCGACGCCTCGACGTCCTCGGGGTGGGCGAACCCGGCGATCCCGGTCGCCGCGGCCCCGCCGATGCCGGTCGCGCTCGTGGGGCAGACCGCCCTCGTGCATCCCGGACCGGCCGCGCGCGGGCGGGCCGCGCCGTTGACGTAGAGCTGGCGGGGAACGGGTCCGGCGGGCAGCGGCGCGCGCCAGATCTCCTTCGCCGCGTCGTGCAGCGACCAGCCGCCGACGACCCGGGACCCGGTGAACACCGGGGTCGCGCCCGCCGCGGCGAGCCACCGGACGCGGTGGCCGTTCTGCCCGGAGTCGGCGGCGCCCAGGTCGAACGTGCCGGTGAACCGGTAGGTCCCGGAGCCGAGCCGGACCTCGATGTCGCCGCTCATCGACGGCGCCAGCTCCCGCACGCGGGTCCGGGCGGCGTCGAGCGAGCAGGGCGCGGTCGCGGCGCAGGCGGTGCCGCTCCCGGTGGGCGAGACGTGCAGGACGTGCTGCGTCGCTGCCTGCGCGGGCAGCGGGACGACGAGCAGGGCCAGGACGGCCCCGAGCAGGATCGTGCTTTTCATCGGTGCTCCAGGGGTCATGCGACGACGAGGGCGGCGAGCTTCCAGTACGTGCCGGACGTGGTCGCCGTGAAGGTGAGGTCGTGGGTGCCGGGGCCGAGCGGCGCGGAGAACCAGCGGAAGGTCCCCTTGGGCAGCGTCCCGGTGCTGACGAGCACGGTGCCGCCCGCGGTGACGCGCATCGGGTCGGCGGCGTACTGCTGGTCGCCGACCAGGAAGTGCGCGGTGGTCGCGCCCGCGGCACCGTCACCCGGAGGGTCCGCGGCTGGGTGTCGGTGAGGAAGTCCCGCCGCAGGTCGTCGGGGTTGGCGCGGTCCCGCTCCTGCGGGGCGGCGCCGACCCAGCCGAAACCGGTGGCGGTGCTGTACGCGGTGTCCTTGGTGAGCCGGGTGTGGCCGGGCGCGAGCGGGCTGCCCGTGGTGGTCGCGTCGAGCGCGGGCGCGCCGGTCGGCTTCGGCCACAGGATGCGGGGCTGCGCCTCGGTGTCCGCGTCGACGACGGCCCGGACGGTCCCGGGGACGGCGTCCGCCCCGGTCTGCGGGTACTGGCCGCGCAGGGTGAGCGGCAACGTCACTGACCCGCCGGGCGCGATCCGGAACGCCTGGTCGGCGGGTCCGGTGTGGCCGGTCGGCGGCGTCACCCTGAGCACACCGGACGCGCCCTTCCCCGAGATGTCGTCCACGACGACCGACGTGGCCCCGGGCGCGACCTCGCGGATGCGGACCGGGGAGAACATCACCCGCCAGCCCAGCTTCGGGGTGCCGAACCAGGTCTTGAGCGCCTTGGTGTGGAACGGCGGGACCGGGTCCGGCTGCCGCCGCTCCACGTGGGGTGGGCGACGAACTCCGTCGAGGTCCAGTACATGAGGCCGAGCGTGTGCGGCCGGTCGCCGACCTGGCGCAGGTACTCGTCCACCATGAGGCCCTGGTAGTGCTCGGTGCCCTTGCCGAACCCGGGCCTGCCCAGCACGGCCTCCGCGCCGAACTCGCTGATCATCACGGGTTTGCCGCCCGCGAGCGACTGGATCGCGTCGAGGAGCGAGCGCACGCCGGTCAGGGAGCCGCCGTACCAGCCGTAGTAGACGTTGGCAAGCACGACGTCCTGGTGCGCGTACGACTTGTCGCTGGTGTGCCACGCGCTGACCTCGGTGTAGAGGCGCGTGCCGTCCAGCGTCTTGCCGTAGGTGATGAGGTCGCGCACGTACTCGGCGCCCTCGGCGGTGTTGGTGCCGTTCTCGTTGCCGACCGACCAGATCACCACGCTCGGGTGGCCCCGGTCGCGGTCGACCATGCGGCGCAGCTGGTCCTTCGCGAACGCGGTGACCGCCGGGGTGATCAGCGCGGGGCCGCTCATCTGCTGGATGGCGACCTCCTCCACCACGAGCATGCCGAGCCGGTCGGCCTCGGCCAGCACTGCGGGCGTGGTCGGGTAGTGGCCCGGCCGGAACACGCGGAAACCCTTGGCGTGCAGCTCGCGCAGCTCGCGGACGACGAACCCGTCCGGCATGGTCCGCCCCAGGCCGGGGGCGTCGGCGTGCCGGTTGAAGCCGCGCAGGTCGCGCACGACCTCCCCGTTGATGACGACGTCGGACCCGGACACGGCGACGTCGCGGAACCCCGGTCGCAGGGTCACCGAGCGGCCGTGCCCGGCCGGGACCGCGATGTCCACTGTGTACAGCGCGGGATTCGCCATGCTCCACAGGACCGGTGCGCCGACGTCGAGGGTCACCGGGCGCGCCGCTCCCCCACCCGCCGGGATGGTGAACCAGACCCCGCGGCGCAGGACCTCGGCGCCGTCGGGCCTGCGCACCACCACCGAGGTGTTGACCGCGATCGCGCCCGCCTGCGTGTTGACGCCGTGCGCGCGCAGCGTCAGCACGCCCGCCCGGTCGCCCTCGGCGGTGACGCCGGTGATCGCGACGCTGCGCACGCGCTCCACGCGCGCCGACTGGAGGATGCCGCCCCACTGCCAGTACAGGTGCGTGGTGGTGACGGCGTTGATCGTGGACTTGCGGGCGTCGACCACGACCGCGACGGTGTTGCGGCCCGCCACGACCGCGGCGGTCGCGTCCACCCGCACCGGCAGCCCGCCGCCCCGGGACGCGCCGACCTCGGCGCCGTTGACGAAGTAGCGGCACGCGAAGAAGCACGAGTCGAACGCCAGGTACGTGCGCAGCCCGTCGCCGGGGTCGATGTCGACGGTCTTGCGGTACACGCCGCGGATGCCGTCCGGCGCGTCCCACCGGGCGCGGACCGCGCCCATCGAACTCGGGACGACCACCGGCGCCAGGCCGCTCTCGTCGAACCCGGGCGCCGCGGCGGGGACCGCGCCGTCCAGGGACCCGGCGGGGAGGTCGGCCTCGGCGGCGAACAGCCACGGCCCGTCCAGGGACGTGGTGCCCGCGGGTCGGCGGGGCGGGTCGTGGTGATCGCCTTGGTCGCGGTGACGACCCCGGTCGGGGTCACGGCGTCGGCGCGCAGGGTGTGCGCGCCCGCCGGGAGCCATCCGACGTCGGTGGCCGTGCGCCAGACCGGGGTGGAGCCGGTGGCGAGGGCGTAGTCGTCGGTGAGTTCGGCGAGGGCGGTGCCGTCGACGGAGAACCGGACCGCCGTGGTGCCCGCGGGGCGGCGACCTCGAGGTCGACGGCGCCGGTGAGGGCGGACGCCGTGGGACTGGTGAACGCGAGGGTGGCGGCGTGGGCGGGCGCCGGGTGCAGGGCGCCGCCGAGCAGGACGGCCGCGAGCACGGCCGCCCGAACAGGGGATGACATGGGACTCCACTCGCTACAGGGGGGCGAAGGCAGAGCTAGACATCAGACGTTCATGTATGAAGTTGTGAGGTTGGGAACCATAATGACCATGTTTGCGCAACTTGACAAGGATTGAACAGTCAAAAGTCGGATGTCTGACCACCTGCTGTGCCGTTCGGCGATCAGGTCCGCGTTGCCGGGTTTGTCCACCCGGGGCCGGGGTACACCGCCGTCGACCGTCGGATGAACGGGAGGCGTGATGGCGCAACAAGCTCGCATGGCAGCTCGCACACCGGTGCAGCTCGCCGCCATGGTGGTCGGGGCGGTGTTCCTCGTGGTCGGGATCGCGGGCTTCATCCCGGGCCTGACCACGGACTACGACAGCCTGACCTTCGCGGGCCACGAGTCCGAGGCGAAGCTGCTCGGCGTGTTCCAGGTGTCGATCCTGCACAACCTGGTCCACGTGCTGTTCGGCGTCGCCGGACTCGCGATGGCCCGCTCCGCCCGGGGCGCGACGACGTTCCTCGTGGGCGGCGGTGTCATCTACCTGGTGCTGTGGCTCTACGGCCTGGTGATCGACCACGACAGCGCGGCCAACTTCGTGCCGGTGAACGGCGCGGACAACTGGCTGCACCTGCTGCTCGGGCTCGGCATGATCGGGCTCGGCCTGGCGCTGGGCCGCAGGACCGCGGTCCGCCGCTAGACCCCCGGGCGGCCGAACACAGCCCGGTTCCGAGGCCACCGCTCCGCCAGGGGCGGTGGCCGCTCCATGTCCCGGGGGTGTGGTTTTCCGCAACGGCGGGGCGCGGTCGACCGCACCGAGGTCGGTGGCTCTCACCGTGGTCGGCCCCCATCTCCCGTTCCTACGGTTCTCCCTAGGTGATCAACCGAGGGGAGAGACCGGATGCGGGACGTGGACGGGCTGGCGGGCTGGGCCGTCGAGCTGATGGACGCGCTGGGCGGGCCGGGGGCCGCCGTGGTCGTCGGCCTGGACAACCTGTTCCCGCCGATCCCCAGCGAACTCGTGCTGCCGCTGGCGGGTTTCTCCGCGGCGGGCGGCGCGTTCAGCCTCGCCGAGGCGCTGGTGTGGACGACGGCGGGCTCGGTCGCGGGCGCGGTCATCGTCTACCTGCTGGGGGTGCTGCTCGGCCGGGACCGGACGCGGGCGCTGGTGGGCCGCGTCCCGCTGCTGCGGGTGTCCGATTTCGACCGTGCCGAGCGGTGGTTCGCCCGGCACGGCGCCAAAGCGGTGTTCCTCGGGCGGATGGTGCCGTTGTTCCGCAGCGCCATCTCGCTGCCCGCCGGGGTCGCGCGGATGGGCGTCGTCCCGTTCCTCGCGCTGACCACGCTCGGCAGCCTGGTGTGGAACACGGTGTTCGTCGTCGCGGGGTACCAGCTCGGCGCGAACTGGCACCTCGTCGACGAGTACGCGGGCGTGTTCCAGAAGGTCGTGATCGGCGCGGTGGTCGTGGCCGTGGGGCTGTTCGCCGCCGTGCGGCTGCGGGCCGGGGCGCGCCGTTAGGCTGGCGGGCGTGCCGTTCCCGTCCCGCGAGGTGGTCGGCTCGGCGGCGCGGCGGACCGCCGGGCTGGCCGTCGGTGGCGCGTCCGCGTTCGTGGAGCTCGGGTTCCTGGTCGTCGCGCTGCCCGGGCTCGCCGTGGCCCGCGACGCCGTGCACACCGCGCCCGCTGGCTCGCCGAGTTCGAGCGGCGGCGCATCGCCCGGTTCCTCGGCCAGGACAACGGCGACGACTACACCGGCGAGCGCGCGCTGCGGTACCTGGGCGTCCGGTGGCTGGTCGGCGGGCTCGGCGCGGGGGTGCTCCTGTTCACGCTGCTCGGCGCGGCGACGGGCGCGGTGGTCGCCGCGCAGCTCGTCACCGGCGGCTCACCCGGCGACTTCGGCGACCCGGACGGGGCGACCTGGTACGACCCGATCACGTTCGTCCTCTTCGGAGTGCTGCTCGCGTTCGTCGCCGTGCAGGGCCTGCTCGGCGTCGAACGGCTCGACCTCGCGCTGGCGCGGCGCTTCCTCGGCCCGACCGGCGAGGAGGTGCTGCGCCGCAGGGTGACGGAGCTGACCGCGAGCCGCGCCGAGGTCGTCGCCGCCGTCACCGCCGAGCGCAGGCGCATCGAGCGCGACCTCCACGACGGCGTGCAGCAGCGGCTCGTGGCGCTCGGCATGCTGCTCGGCCGGGCGCGCCGGACCACCGACCCGGCGGTGGCGGACGACCTGCTGCGGCAGGCGCACGAGCAGGCGGGCCGCACGCTCGCCGACCTGCGCGAGGTGACCTGGCGGGTCTACCCGGTCGCGCTCGACTCGGGCGGCCTGCGCGCCGCGCTCGAGGCGCTGGCCGAGCTGGCCCCGGTCCCGGTGCGCCTGCGGTACGCCGTCGACGGGCGGCTGCCGGAGGCGGTCGAGGTCGCCGCGTACTTCGTCGCCTGCGAGGCGGTGACCAACGCGGTCAAGCACGCGGGCGCGAGCCGGGTCGACATGGTGGTGGAGCGGGTGGGGGCGGTGGTCGCGGTGCGGATCGGCGACGACGGCGTCGGCGGGGCCGACCCGGGCGGGAGCGGCCTGTCCGGCCTGGCCCGCCGGGTCGCCGCGGCGGACGGGGCGTTCGCGGTGGACAGCCCGGTCGGCGGGCCGACGGTGGTCACCGCGGAGCTGCCGTGCGGGTGATCGTCGCCGAGGACTCCACGCTGCTGCGGGAGGGCCTGGTCCGCCTCCTCGCCGACGAGGGCCACGACGTCGTCGCCGCCGTCGGCGACGCCGAGGCGCTCCTGGCCGCGACCGAGCGGCACCGCCCGGACGTCGTCCTGACCGACGTGCGCATGCCGCCCACCCACACCGAGGAGGGCCTGCGCGCCGCGCTGGAGATCCGCCGCCGCTGGCCCGACACCGGCGTCCTGGTGCTGTCCCAGTACGTCGAGAAGCGCTACGCCGTCGAGCTGATCACCGCCGACACCGGGCGCGTCGGCTACCTCCTCAAGGACCGCGTCATGGACGTCGCCGACTTCCTCGACGCCCTCGACCGCGTGCACGCGGGCGGAGCCGCGTTCGACCCGGAGGTGGTCCGCAGGCTCCTCGCCCGCACCAGCCGCACCGACCCCCTGGCCCGCCTCACGCCGCGCGAACGGGACGTGCTGGAGAAGATGGCACAGGGCCACAGCAACACCGGCATCGCGGAAGCCCTGTCGCTGTCCCGCAGCTCGGTCGAGAAGCACATCAACGCGATCTTCGACAAGCTCGACCTGGTCCACACCCCGCCTACAGCAGGCGCGTCCTGGCGATCGTCCGCTACCTGCGCGACTAGGCGGCGTGCCGGGCCCACCAGGCGCTGTAGACCGGGTTGCGGTCCACCAGGGCCGCGTACGCCTCCCGGACGACGCGGCTCAGCACGCCCGCGGGCACGGGGCAGCGGTCGGTCCACGCCAGGTCGATGCGCCCCCGGACCGGATCGCCCGCCAGGGGCCGGAACACCACGCCGCGGCCCTCGACCGACAGGGCGTCGGCGATCGCCACGCAGCGGCCCGAGCCGACGAACGCCCGCGCGCCCGCCTGGTGGACGGCCTCGTACGCGATGCGGGGCTCGAAGCCGCGTTCGGCGCACGCCACCCGGAGGGCGGCCAGCCAGCCCGGGTTGTCCTGCGGGTTGACGATCCACGACTCGCCCGCGAGGTCGGCCAGGTCGATCTCGGTGCGCGCGGCGAGCGGGTGGCGCTCCCAGATGCCGATGAACACCGGCTCCAGCGGCACGACCGTCTCCCGGCGCAGCCCCTGGGCGTCGGCGGTCTCGAAGCCCACGGGCTCGCTGACGAGGGCCGCGTCGAGCTTTCCCGCGCGCAGCATCTGGACCAACGCGCCCGCGGCGACGTCGATGTGCACCCGGACGTCGTGGCCCCCGTCGCCGAGTTCGGCCTCCAGCCGGGGGACGACCTCCGCGAGGACCATGCCGGCGTCGCCCAGCACGACCTCCCTGCGGTTCTGCTGCTGGGCGAGCACGACCAGGTCGTCCATCTCGCGGAGCACGCCGCGCGCCTTGGCCAGCAGGCCCCGGCCGAACGACGTCGCCACGACACCGGTGCGGCCGCGGACGAAGACCTCGTCGCCGACGGCGCGTTCGATGCGGCGGACCTGGGCGCTGAGCGCGGGCTGGGGCAGGCCGAGCGCCGCGGCGGCCTTGGTGATGCTGCCCTCGTCGGCGACGGTCACCAGGGCCCGGAGGTGGCGGACCTCGAGTTCCATCGGGCCATGTTAGGGACTCCTGTCCACCCTCCGCGCCCAACAGAGAACACCGAACAGCACCGCGCACACCACCGCGTTCAGCCCGAGCAGGACGACGGCCACCGGGATCCACGCGCTGGCGGTGGGCGTGCTGTCCGCGGCCACGGCGCGCGCGGGGTCGCCGGGGAGGTACCGGATGTCGATCTGCTCGCCGATCTCGTCCGCGGTCCCGCCCGGGTACCGGACGTCCGCGTGCCGGGTCACCTGGCGGTGGTCGTCGAAGCGGACGCCCAGCACGTCGCCGCCGTCGCGGACCGCGACGATCCGCGCGGTGGCCAGGACCCCGCTGTCGCGCACCTCGTCGTCGTGGTCCTCGGCGAACAGCAGCACCAGCACCGCCGCCGCGGCCGACCCCAGCGCGCCCAGCGCCGTCGTCACCGTCGCCGGGACGCGGACCCGCTGCTGCCGGGGATGCCGCACGACGGTGTACGCGAGCGCGCCCGCGCCGGACAGCAGGACCGCGGCGGACGCCGCCACCTCCACCGGGTCGAGCGGGACCGGGACGTCGACGCGGGCCAGGTCGGGATCGCCTTCCGGGTAGCGCATCGCGAGGTCCTGGAACAGCTTGTACCGCTCGCCGTCCGCCAGCGGGACCCGGTACTCCACGCCGGACACGGTGAACTCGGCGTAGTACTCCGGCGGCTGGTAGGGCGTCTTCACGACCTCCGCCACGACCGTCTGGTCCCCCAAGCCGTCGTCCGTCGCCGCCCCGACCATCACCAAGCCCACGACGACCCAGACCGAGCACAGGACCACGGCCAGGGTGAACGGTAATCGCCCCATGACGCAGATCATGCGCGATGGGCGCCCGCCCTGGTTGAACAATGTCGAATTCGGGCACCCCACGGGCATGACTCGGTCCCAATCGGAGAAGGCGCAGCAGGTCGTCGGGTCGTACGCGACGTACGCCGAGGCGGAGCGCGCCGTCGACCACCTGTCCGACCAGCGGTTCCCGGTGGAGCACGCGGCGATCGTGGGCCGCGGGCTCACCACCGTCGAGCAGGTCACCGGCAGGCTCACCACGGCGAAGGCCGCGCTCACGTCCGCGGCGACCGGCGCGCTCCTCGGTGGGGTGCTCGGCTGGCTGTTCGGGCTGTTCAACCTGGTCAACCCGCTGGTCTCCGGGCTGCTGCTCGCGCTCTACGGCGCGCTGCTCGGCGCGATCATCGGCGGGGTCCTCGGCCTGCTCGCGCACACCATGACCGGCGGCTCCCGCGACTTCTCGTCCGTGTCGAGCATGCGCGCCGACAGCTACGACGTGCTCGTCGACGCCGAGTTCGCCGAGCAGGCGCGCGGGCTCCTCGCCCAGCGGTGAAGGTCAGCCGAACAAAGCGGTCAGCTTCGCGTCCACCCCGGCGAGCGCGTCGGCCGGGGAGCACTGGCCCGCCGGCACGGTGAACGCGAACCCGGTGGCCAGCGCCGGCAGGGCGCTGGCCTCCCGGTCCGCCCCGTCCGGGTCGACGCGCGCGATCTGCCCCGCCAGGAACGCGTGCCCCTGGACGTGCCCCTCCCGCAGGTAGGTCGCGATCCGCTCGTCGACCGCCGCCCGCGCCAGGAACGCGCAGGACACGTGCGCCTCCAGCCGCCGCTCCTCGTCCAACGGCAGCGGCCCGAACTTCCCGCACCTGCGCGAGCGCGTCGGCCCGCAGGGACGGGTCGTCGGCGTGGACTTCAACGAGCACATGGTCGAGCGCGCCCGCCGACGCATCGCGGAGGCGGGCTGGACCAACGTGGAGGTCCTGCACGCCGACGCGACCGCGATGGACCTGAGCGGGTTCGACTCCGCCATCGCGTCGTACTCCATCAGCGCGACCCACGACGTGCGGGCGACCGTGCGGCGCATCCACGCCGCGCTCGAGCCCGGCGGCAAGCTCCTCGCGCTCGACGTGCGGTTGGAGGCACGGGGGTGGAGCGCGCCGCTGGTCCGCGCGCTGAGCGCCCTGTACCGGCGCATCGCCGGGTGGACGGGCGTGCAGGTCGACCACGCCGCCCGGGAGGTGTTCGCCTCCGTCGTCCACATCGGCGCGAAGGGTCAACCGCTGACCGGGGAACTGCCCGGCTGGCCGCCGCTCGTCAACATGGTCGCCACGAAGTGAGGTTGACTAGGACGTATGGCCCATGACGCGGTGGTGATCGGCAGCGGTCCCAACGGCTTGGTCGCGGCGAACGTGCTCGCCGACGCGGGGTGGGACGTGCTGGTGCTGGAGGCCCAGGACACCCCGGCGGCGCGGTGCGCACCGCTGAACTCACGGTCCCCGGCTTCCGGCACGACCTCTACAGCGCCTTCTACCCGCTCGGCGTCGCATCGCCCGTGCTCACCGACCTGCACCTGGAGGAGCACGGCCTGCGCTGGCGGCACGCGCCCGCCGTGCTGGCGCACGTGTTCCCCGACGACCGCGTCGCCCTGCTGTCGCGCGACCTCGACACCACCGCCGAGTCGCTGGCCGCGTTCGCCCCGGCCGACGGTCCGGCCTGGCGCGCCGAGCACGAGGTGTACCAGCGCATCAAGCACGACTTCCTCGACGCCCTGCTGCGCCCGTTCCCGCCCGTCCGCGCCGGCCTGCGGCTGCTGCGCGGCGCGCGCCTCGGCGAGGCGCTGCGCGCAGCCCGGACCGCCGTGCTGCCCGTGCGCCGGTTCGGGGAGGAGCGGTTCGCCGGGGACGGCGCGAAGGCGCTGCTCATCGGCAACGCCCTGCACACCGACCTCGGGCCGGGGGAAGCGGGCGGCGCCCTGTTCGGGTGGCTGCTGGCGATGCTCGGCCAGGACGTCGGCTTCCCCGTCCCGGAGGGCGGCGCGGGCGCGCTGACCGACGCGCTGGTCGCCCGCCTGCGGTCCCGCGGCGGGAAGCTGGAGTGCGGCAGGCCGGTGTCGAAGATCGTCGTGCGCGGGGGCGCGCGCTCGGCGTCGTCGCGGGCGAGCCGGTCCGGGCGACCCGCGCGGTGCTCGCCGACGTCCCCGCCCCCGCGCTGTACCGCGACCTGGTCGGGTTGGAGCACCTGCCCGCGGGCTGCGCGCCGACCTGTCCCGGTTCGACTGGGACGACGCCACCATCAAGATCGACTGGGCGCTGTCCGGCCCGATCCCGTGGACCGCGGAGCAGGCGCGCCGCGCGGGCACCGTCCACCTGGGCGTCGACGTCGACGGCTTCACCGCGGTCGCCGCGGACCTGGCCACCGGCCGCGTCCCGGCCGAGCCGTTCCTGCTGCTCGGCCAGATGACCACCGCCGACCCCACCCGCTCCCCCGCGGGCACCGAGTCCGCCTGGCTCTACAGCCACGTCCCCGCGGCGGCCACTGGCCCGCCGAGCGCCTGGCCGAGTGGGCGCGGGAGGTCGAGGCCATCATCGAGCGGCACGCCCCGGGCTTCCGCGACCTCGTCGCGGGCCGCGTGGTCTCCGGGCCCGCCGACCTCGAACGCGGCAACCGGTCCCTCGTCGAGGGCGCCATCAACGCGGGCACGGCGAGCATCCACCAGCAGCTCGTGTTCCGCCCGACCCCGGGCCTCGGCCGCGCCGACACCCCGGTCGACGGCCTGTACCTCGCCGGTTCCTCGGCCCACCCGGGCGGCGGCGTGCACGGCGCGCCGGGCGCGAACGCGGCGCGGGCCGCGCTCGCCGCGAACGGCTGGTACGGGCCGGTCTACCGAACGGCGATCCGGCAAGCGCAGCGGCTGCTCGGTTAGGCCGTCCCGGGCTTGCTCAGCCGCTTGTGGACGGCGGCGAGCACGCGGTCGGGCAGGAAGCGGCTCGCGATCGTCTGGACCCGGTTGAGGACCGTCCCGGTCACGACGCTGCTCCGGCCCTTCATCATCGCCTCGTAGCCCTGGTGGGCCACAGTGGACGCCTTGTCCTTCTTCGGCATCGCGCCCAGCTTGGTGTCGAACATGCTCGCCCGCTCGAAGAACTTGGTCTCGGTCAGACCCGGCATCAGCGTCGTCACCGTCACCCCGGTGCCCTTCAACTCCTGCCGCAGCGCCTGCGCGAACGACCGCAGGAACGCCTTCGACGCGTTGTAGACCGCCTGGTACGGACCCGGCGCGACCGACGCGATCGACGAGGTGAACATGACCCGCCCCGACCCGCGGTCGACCATCCCCGGCAGGACCCGCTTCGCCAGGTGGACGGCCGAGCGGACGTTGAGGTCGACGGTGTCCAGGTGCTCCTCCAGGGTCGTCGCGTGCACGAACGCGCCGCTCGCGCCGATGCCCGCGTTGATCGCGACCGCGTCCGGCTGCCCCACCTGCGCGACCAGTTCCTCCACCGCCGCCGGGTCGGTCAGGTCGAGCTGCAGGGCGCGCCCGCCGATCTCGGCGGCCGCGGCGTGCACCTCGGGCTCCTCGGCGACCAGCACCACGTCGAAGTCGTGCTCGGCGAACTCGCGGGCCAGCTCCAGGCCGATGCCGGAGGACGCGCCCGTCACCACCGCGACGGCCATCAGTCGGCCCGCCGCTCGGCCAGGGCGCACAGGCGCCCGAGCGTCTCGACGTTGCGCGGTTTGAGCATCGCGTCCTGGACCGCGCGCGGGAGCACCGTCGCGGGGCCCTTCGTGGCCTGCTCGGTCATCACCACCCGCGTCCCGGCGGGCGTCGGCACCAGCTCCAGCCGGACGCGGGCCGCGCCGACCGGCCAGAGGCGGGCTTCCAGCTCCAGCAGCTCGCCCGGGGTCGCGGCGACCACGCGGGTCACGTCCTCGATGACCAGCGGCCACGCGCCGACGCTGTGGTGCACGCCCGACCCGACCGCGGGCCAGTTCTCGTCCACCTTGCGCACGTGCGACGCGCCGACCACCCATGCGCTGTAGGTCCAGCCATCGGCGAGCACGTTCCACACTCGGTCGACGGGCACGGGGACGTCCTTGCTCACCACTGCCATGCCCGGTGACGTACCCGTGGCCACGCGCGGGTACACATACCGGCCCGTATGTATGCTCACCGGGTGGTCGACACCCGGCGGCGGCGCACGCAGGAGGAGCGCAGCGCGGCGATGCGCGAGCGGCTGCTCGACGCGACGATCGAGTGCCTGGTCGCGCACGGGTACACCGGCACCACGACGTCCAAAGTGGTCGAACTGGCCGGGGTGACGCGGGGCGCGCAGGTGCACCACTTCCCCACCAAGGCCGACCTGGTCACCGCCGCCGTCCGCCACCTCGCGGTGAAGCGGGCCGACGCGGCCAAGGCGCAGCTCGCCGGGCTCCGCGACGCCGACGACCCGGTCTCCGCGGCGCTGGACCTGCTGTGGGAGGCGCACCAGGGCCCGGTGTTCGACGCGACCATGGAGCTGTGGGTCGCCTCCCGCTCCGACCCCGAGCTGCGCGCCCACGTCTCGACCGTCGAGTCGCTGGCGGCCAGCAGCTACGCCGAGATCGACCTGGAGGTCTTCCCCGACCTCGCGGGCCAGCCCGCCGTGCGGCACTTCGTCTACACCGCGATGGACACCATCCGCGGCATCATGATCAGCTCGTTCGTGGTCGCCGACGCCGAGGTCATCGGCAAGCGCTGGCAGCGCGCGAAGGCGCACCTGCACAAGCTCGGCACCCTCCTGCTCGCCGAGGTCTGACCCGCCCCGCCCCCGGACCCGGCCGACGCGGGCCCTTGATAAATACAGTCCGGACTGTATCTTAGTGCCGGAGCGAGGAGGCACCCATGCCGAACAGGGCGTACGTCATCGGCGTCGGGATGACGAAGTTCGAGAAGCCCGGCCGCCGCGCGGACTGGGACTACCCCGACATGGCCCGCGAGGCGGGCACCGCGGCGCTGGCCGACGCGGGCATCCCCTACGAGCGGGTCGAGGCCGCGTACGTCGGCTACGTCTACGGCGAGTCGACCTCCGGCCAGCGCGCGGTCTACGAGCTGGGGCTGACCGGCATCCCGGTCGTCAACGTCAACAACAACTGCTCGACCGGGTCGACCGCGCTCTACCTGGCCGCGCAGGCGGTCCGCAGCGGCCAGTGCGACGTCGCCCTGGCGCTGGGCTTCGAGAAGATGCAGCCCGGCTCGCTCGGCGCGACCTTCACCGACCGCGAGCAGCCCTGGCCAAGCACATGAACGCGCTCGCCGAGATCTCCGAGGTGCTGTTCCCGCCCGCGCCCTGGATGTTCGGCGCGGCGGGCCGCGAGCACATGGAGCAGCACGGCACCACCGCGGAGCACTTCGCGAAGATCGGCGAGAAGAACCACCGGCACTCGGCGGCGAACCCGTACGCGCAGTTCCAGGACGTCTACACCCTGGACGAGATCCTGGCGTCGCGGATGATCTACGACCCGCTGACCAAGCTCCAGTGCTCACCCACCTCGGACGGCTCGGGCGCGGCCGTCATCGCGTCGGAGGCGTTCGTCGACCGGCACGGGCTGGCGGGGCAGGCGGTGGAGATCGTCGGGCAGGCCATGACGACCGACTTCGCCTCCTCCTACGACGGGTCCGCGAAGAACATCATCGGCCACGACATGAACGTCCGCGCCGCGCGCGCCGTCTACGACCAGAGCGGCCTCGGACCCGAGGACTTCCAGGTCATCGAGCTGCACGACTGCTTCTCCGCCAACGAACTCCTGCTGTACGAGGCGCTGGGCCTGTGCGCGGAGGGCGACGCCGGGCGGCTCGTCGACGACGGCCAGACCACCTACGGCGGCCGGTGGGTGGTGAACCCGTCCGGCGGCCTGATCTCCAAGGGCCACCCGCTGGGCGCGACCGGCCTGGCCCAGTGCGCCGAGCTGACCTGGCAGCTCCGCGGCGCGGCCGACGCGCGCCAGGTCCCCGGCGTCACCGCCGCCCTGCAGCACAACATCGGTCTCGGCGGCGCCGCCGTGATCACCGCGTACCAGCGCGCCGAGCGCTAGGAGGAGGAACCCATGGGCAACGTCACCGCGTCCGTCGAGCTCGCCGCGTCCCCGGAGGAGGTGTGGGCGGTGTTCGCCGACCCCGCGAACTTCGAGAAGTGGCTGACCATCCACACCAAGTGGAAGGGCGACGTCCCGGCCGAGTTCACCGTCGGCTCGAAGGTGTCCGAGGTCGTCACGATGCTCGGCATGGCCAACACCATCGAGTGGACGGTCGACGAGTACAGCGCGCCGTCGCGGCTGGCCATCTCCGGCACCGGCATGGCCGGGGTCAAGGTCGCGTTCCAGCTCAGCGTGGCACCGACCGGCGCCGGGTCGACCGCGAGCATCGCCGCCGAGTTCACCGGCCAGATGATCGTCGGCGCGCTCGGCAAGGCGGTCGAGAAGGACGCGAAGAAGAACCTCGACGAGTCGCTGGCGAACTTCGCGAAGCTGGTCGCCTGACATGGAGTTCGACCGCGCGGGCCTGGACGTGTGGACCGGCGAGACCACCTTCGAGGTCACCCGGGAGCGGCTCGCCGAGTACGCCGCGGCCACCAACGACCCGATCGACGCCCACCGGCGCGGCGACGTCGCCAGCCCGGTGTTCGCGATCGTGCCGGTGTTCCAGACGCTCCTGGAACCCGCGGTCGAGGTCGTGCCGCTCCCGCTGGTCGGCCGGATCGTGCACGGCGAGCAGGACTTCCGCTTCCACCGCCCGATCCGCCCCGGCGACCGGCTGACCGCGCGCGGGAAGATGACCGGCTGGACCGGCCGCGACAACGGCACCGCCGCGACCGTGCGGCTGGAGACCCGCGACGACGGCGGTGACCTGGTCAACGAGCAGGACGTCACGTTCTTCGTGCGCGGCTTCAACGCGGGCAGCGCGGGCGCCGAGCCGCCCGGCCACAAGTTCGACGAGTCGCTGCGCGCCCAGGACCCGGTCGCCGAGGTCGTGCAGCACGTCGACGACGACCAGACCCACCGCTACGCCCCGGCCGCGGGCGACCCCATGCCCATCCACCTCGACGCGGAGGTCGCGCGGGCGGCCGGGCTGCCCGGGATCATCGCGCACGGCCTCTGCACGATGGCGTTCACGTCCTGGGCCGTGCTCACCGAACTGGCCGGGTCGGACGTGACCCGGCTGCGCAGGCTCGCGGTCCGCTTCGCCAAGCCGGTCCTGCCCGGCCAGGACCTCACCACCCGCGTCTGGCGCGCGGGCAGCGCCTACGCCTACGAGACCACCGTCGGCGACACCGTCGTCATCAAAGACGGCCTCGCCGAGATCGACTGAGGAGCAGCACGATGGGCGCACTGGACGGCCGGATCGCCGTCATCACCGGCGCGGGCCGCGGGATCGGCCGCGAGCACGCGCTGCTGTTCGCGCGCGAGGGCGCCGCGGTCGTGGTCAACGACCTCGGCGGCGCGAACGACGGCTCGGGCGCGGACGGCGGACCCGCGCACGACGTGGTCGCCGAGATCACCGCGGCGGGCGGGCGCGCGGTCGCCAACACCGACGACGTCGCCGACTGGGCGGGCGCGGAACGCCTGGTCGCGCAGGCGGTCGCCGAGTTCGGCGGGCTCGACGTCGTGGTCAACAACGCGGGCATCCTGCGCGACGCGTTCCTCGCGGGCATGACCGAGGCCCAGTGGGACGCCGTGGTCGCCGTGCACCTCAAGGGCCACGCCGCCGTCCTGCGCCACGCCGCCGCCTACTGGAAGGACCAGGCCAAGGCGGGCGCGCCCCGCGCGGCGTCGGTGGTCAACACCGCGTCGGCGTCCGGGACGACCGTGCCGAACGCGGGCCAGGCCAACTACGGCGCGGCGAAGGCGGCCATCGCGGCGCTGACCCTGGTCGCCGCCGCCGAGCTGGAGCGCTACGGGGTGCGGGTCAACGCCATCGCCCCGATCGCCAGGACCCGGCTCACCCTCGCCACCCCCGGCATGGGCGCGCTGTTCGCCCAGGAGGTCGCCGAGGGCGAGTTCGACGCCTTCTCCCCCGCCAACATCGCGCCGCTGGTCGCCTACCTGGCCGGCGAGGGCTGCCCGCACACCGGGCAGGTGTTCGCCGTGCAGGGCGGCGCGATCCAGCGGCTCCAGGGCTGGACCGCGGTCGCCGAGACCGAGACCGACGGCCCGTGGACGGTCGAGGACGTCGGGGCGCGGCTGGCCGCCTGGGCCTAGCGGTCCAGCAGCTCCCGCACGTGGTCCGCGGCGACCTGCGCGTCCGCGATCACCCGGTCGGTGTCCGGCGCGGTCAGCCTGCCGTCGCGCTTGAGGGCGGCGCCGTCGACGAACACCCACTCGACGTTGGCGGGCTGGCCGTTGAACACCAGCTGGCTGACCCAGTCGACCCGCGGGGCGAAGTTGAGCCGCTGCGGGTTCACCACCAGCAGGTCCGCCTTCTTGCCCGGGGTCAGCGACCCGGTCTCGTCGGCCAGGCCCAGCGCCTCCGCGCCGCCGAGCGTGGCCATGCGCAGGACGTCGGCGGGCTGCGGGTAGCCGGTGGCGTCGGTCGCGGTGGCCCGCTGGAGGCCGACCGCGGCGCGCATGTTCGCGAACGGGTCGGTGGTGTCGTTGGTGCCGCCGTCGAGGCCGAGCCCGACGTACATGCCGCGGCCGTGCATCTCGGGCAGCCGGATGACGCCCGACGCGAGGCGCATGTTGGACAGCGGGTTGTGCGCGACGCGGACGTCCGCGGCGGCCAGTTCGTCCAGCTCGGCGTCGGTCAGGTGGATCGCGTGGTTGGCGATCAGGCCCGGCCGCAGCGCGCCCGCGCGGCGCAGGGCGTCCATCTGCCCGGTCGCCGGGTCCGCCTTGGACTCGTGCAGGTGGACGTTCAGCGGGACGCCCAGCTCGCGGGCCAGCTGCTCGGACGCGGCGAGGTTCGGGTAGTTCTCGGTGGTCGGGTGCGACCCGATCTGCAGGGAGGCCAGCGGGTCCTTGTCGATGACCTCGCGCTTGACCCGCCGGATCTCGTCGAGCGTCGCGGGGTCCGCGTTGGCGCCGTAGACGTAGACGTACCGCAGTCCGGACTCGTCGAGGGCGCGCAGGTTGCCGGTGGCGAAGTCGGCGTTGAACGCGTGCGACCAGTCGGTCACCGTGGTCACGCCCGCGCTGATCGAGTCCAGGGTGGACAGCCGCGCCCCGGCGTACGCGTCGGCGCCGGTGATGGGCGAGCCGTACAGCGGCAGGACGCAGCCCGCGAGCCAGCCGTTGAGGTCCGAGTCGGTGGCGCAGCCGCGGATGAGCGACTGCCACGTGTGCGTGTGGACGTCGACGAACCCCGGCATGACGATGCGCCCGCGCGCGTCGACCACCCGCGCGGGCCGGTCGACGGCCAGGTCGACGCCGACCGCGGCGATCCGCTGCCCGTCGAGCAGGACGTCGGCGTTCTCCAGCGCGCCGAGCGGACCGGACCCGAGCGCCGGGTCCATGGTGAGCACGAGCGCGGCGTCCTTGAGCAGCACGCGCCCGCCGCCCGCGGGCGCGACGTCGCGGCCGACGAGCAGCGTCACCCCCAGCAGGAGCGCGCAGGTCAACACGAACAGGTGCACAGCCCGATTGCGGGACATTCCCCACCCCCGGTGCCCCACCGTACTCCCGGGGCGCGCAGCGTCACCCGGGTTCGTCGTCAGGTGGAACAGCCGGGGTCGGCGGGGTCGTGCGGGCGTCGATCTGCTCGCCGACGTAGCGCAGCACGACCGCGGCGGCGGCCGCGACCGGCACGGCGAGGAACGCGCCCGCGATGCCGAAGAGGCTGCCGCCGACGGTGACGGCGAGCAGCACGACCGCGGCGTGCAGCTTCAGGCTGCGCGATTGGAGCACCGGCTGCAGGACGTTGCCCTCGATCTGCTGCACGACCACGACGATGGCCAGCACGATCAGCGCGGTGGTGAACCCGTTGCTCACCAGCGCCACCAGCACGGCGAGCGCCCCGGCGACGAACGCGCCGACGATCGGGATGAACCCGCCGAGGAAGGTCAGCGCGGCCAGCGGGACCGCCAGCGGCACCCCGAGCACCAGCAGCCCGATGCCGATGAACACCGCGTCGATGAGGCTCACGACGGCCTGCGTCCGGATGAACCCGCCGAGGGTCGCCCACACGCGCTCCAGCACGGCCGTGAGGTGCGTGCCCGCGCGCTCGCCGGTCACGCCGGTCAGCCACGGCAGGAACCGCGGTCCGTCCTTGACGAACAGGAACGCGAGGATGAGCGCGAGGACGCCGGTGACCACCCCGGAGGTGACCGACCCGACCCCGGCGACCAGCCCGGACGCGATCGATCCGACGCTGCGCTGGAGCTGGTCGACGCCCTGCTGGATGAGCCGGTCGAGCTGGCTGTCGGCGAGGTTGAACGGCGGCCCCGCGAGCCAGTCCCGCACCTCCTCGATCGCCCGGCCCGCGCTGTCGGCGATCTCCGGCGCGCCGTCGGCGATCGACACCACGATGACCGCGATGAACGCCCCCAGCGTCACCAGCCCGCCGAGCAGCACGATGCTCGCCGCGAGCCCCGCGTTGACCCCGCGCGACCGCAGCCACCGCACCGGCGGCCACAGCACGGTGGTGATGATGAGCGCGAGCAGGACGGGCAGCACGGCCACCCAGAGCCGCCCGATGAGCATCCACAGCAGGATCGCCCCCGCCGCGATGAGCACGAACCGCAGGCTCCACCGGGCGAGCCGCGCGACGCCCTTGCCGATGACGGCGCCCCGATCGGGTGTGGTCATGACGCCCACCTCCTCGGGGGATCATGCTGCCAGAGCGGACCCGCCCCGGCCCCCGACGACGCGCCCGGCGGGTGGCCCGCCGGGCGCGGTCGCGTCAGCTCACCCCGATCATCCGGGCGATCTTGTCCCGCTGGACCTCGGACGTCCCGGAGTAGATCGTGCCGCCGGTGGCGTCGCGCAGGTCCTTCTCCAGCCCGTACTCGGTGCTGTAGCCGCGGGCGCCGAAGATCTGCACCGCGTCGGCGGCCGAGGCCACGTTCGCCTCGCTGACCAGCAGCTTGCCGATGGACACGTCCACCATGACGTCCTCGCCCGCGAGGAAGCGCTCGGCGGTGGCGTAGAGCCAGCGGCTCGCGGTCTCCAGCCGGATCTTCATCTCCACGATCTTGCTGGAGATGAGCTGGAACGACCCGATCCGCGACCCGAACTGCTTGCGCGCCCTGGCGAACTCGACGCACCGCTCGTACCGGTGGCGCATCGACCCCAGGCTGATGGCGAAGGAGCAGAGGATCTCCCACGTCATCACGTAGTCGAGGATCAGGAAGCCCTTGCCGACCCGGCCGACCACGTTCGCCGCGGGCACCACGCAGTTGGTGAACCGGATGTCGCAGTACGGCGAGGTCCGCAGGCCCATCTTGTCGATCGGCTCGCCGATCTCCAGGCCGGGCGAGTCCCGCTCGACGACGAACGTGGTGATCCCGAACGGGCCGGTGCCGGGGCCGGTCCTGGCGTACACCAGGATCAGGTCGGCCACCGGGCCGCTGCTGATGAAGCACTTCTCGCCGTTGAGCACGTAGTCGTCGCCGACGCGCTGCGCGGAGGTCCGCATGCGCGCCGCGTCCGAGCCGCCCTGGCGCTCGGTGATCGCGTGCGCCCCGATCCGGCTGCCGTCGCAGATGCCCGGCATGAACCGGGCCTTGAGCTCCGGCGAGCCGTAGCGGTCGATCGGCACGCCGGTGCTCACCACGTGGGTGGAGACGCAGAAGCCGAGGCCGGTGTCCCGGCACTCCTGGCCGAGCAGGTCGAAGACCGACATCGTGGTGGCCAGGTCCTTGCCCTGGCCACCGTGCTCCGGGGAGAAGGGGAGGCCGAGCACGCCCGAGTCGGCGACGAGCTTCCACCGCCCGTGGTCGAACTCGCCGACCCGGTCGCGCTCGATGTGCCCCTCGCCCCACTCCCGGAACGGCTCGACGTGCCGAGCGCGCAGCTCGCGCTGCTCGTCAGTCCACTGTCGCATGTCCGCTGCCCGTCAGTAGTTGGAGAACTCGCGGGAGAAGTCGTGCGCCTCGTTGCCCACGAGGGCGGGCGTGAAGACGCAGACCAGCCGCAGGTCCTCGATCGGCGAGGCGATCAGGAAGTGCGCGTCGTGCTCGTCGAGGGCGTACATGGTGCCCGGGGAGATCGGGTGCTCGTTGCCCTCGGAGTCGATCACCAGGCCGCTGCCCTCGATGCAGTAGCACGCCTCCAGGTGGTTGCGGTACTGCAGCGGGGACCGGGTGCCCGCGCGGACCACCGTGTCGGTGATCGTGTAGCCCATGCCGTCGGCGACGGTCAGGTAGCGCCTGCTGGTGCCGTTGCCCCACTCGGTCGGCTGGACCTCGTTCGCGGTGCGCACGATCATCACACCCACCCACCCTTCTGCTGCGCCGCGACGGGCGCCTCTCGTTCGACGAACCGGCAGATCGCCTCGACCGTGACGAAGTCGCTCTCGGCGATGTCGACGTCATCGATCGGGATGTCGTAGTGCGAGCCCAGCCACGTGACCAGGCGGAGGAGGCCCAGGCTGTCGATGATCCCGGCCGCGATCAGGTCCTGGTCGTCGGCCAGCCGCTCGACGTCGACGTCGGGCGCGAACTCCTCGACGATGAACTCCTTGATGGTGCGGGGATCGCTCATGCCGTGCTCCCGTTCACTATGGACTGGCGGATGCGCTGCCGGTCGACCTTGCCGGTCGACGTCCTCGGCAGCGGCTCGGTGACGATCTGCAGGCCCGCGGGATGGCCACCCTGGGCAGCCGCAGCCTGCAGTGCTCGCGCAGGGCGAGCGAGTCGAGCCCGGCGCCGCGGACGACGGCGTGCACCCGGACCCCGGCGAGGTCGTCCGGCACGCCCACGACGGCGGCCTCGGTGACGGCGTCGTGGGCGAGCAGGACGTGTTCGATCTCCTCCAGGTTGATCCGGGTGCCGCGCACCTTGACCTGGAAGTCGTTGCGCCCCAGCAGGGTGTGGACGCCGTCGGCGTCGCGGCTGACGAGGTCGCCGGAGCGGAAGTAGACCCCGTCGCGGCCCGGCAGCGCCACGAAGCGGTCGTTGCCGCCGCCGTGGTAGCCGGGGGTCTGGAACGGCGTGCGGACGTGCAGCTCGCCCGTCGCGGGTCCGGTGAGGACGGTGCCGTCCTCGGCGACGACGACCGCGTCCACGCCCGGCAGCGGGGTGCCGATGGGCAGCGGGTCGGGCACGTCGGCCGGGTCCACGCGGTACTCGAAGCTGTCGTTGGTCTCGGTGCAGCCGTACACGTTGCTGATGGCCGCGTTGGGGAACAGCTCCGGCAGGGCGGCCAGCAGCTTCGCCGACGCCTTGTCGCCGGTCAGCACGACGTGCCGCACGTCGGCGAACGGGACGCCGTCCCAGGCGTCGACCAGCAGCCGGAACAGCATCGGCACGGCCTGCACGACCTCGACGCGGTTCTGCCGCACCAGCCCGGCGATGTGCTTGCCGTTGGTGGAGCGGTGCGCCTCGACCAGGACGACGGTCCCGCCCGCTGCCAGCGTGGTCCACACGTCCAGCAGGCAGAGGTCGAAGTTGAACGGCGCGTAGTTGAGCACCGCGGTGCCGGGCCGGATGCCGAAGTGGTCGGCCGCCCACGTGGTGAACGCGTCGATCGCGCCCGCCGTGATCGGCACGATCTTGGGCAGGCCGGTGGAGCCGGAGGTGGTCAGCAGCAGGGAGACGTCGTCCGGGTGGCCGGGCTCGGCGGGCGGCTGCGCCGCGCTGGCGGCCGGGCCGGTGATCTCGTGGATGCGCTGCCCCACCGCGGCGTCGACCGGGCCGGCGGCGAGGATGTCCCCGCAGTCGGCGCGCTGCAGCAGCGCGCTGAAGGTGTCCGCGCCGAGTTCGACCGACGGCAGCAGGAACGGCACCCGCATCCGCAGGCAGGCCGCCATCAGCGCCACCGTCTCCGGCGACTTCGCCGCGTGCACGGCGACCCGGTCGCCGGTCCGGAGGCCCAGGGCGGTGATCCGCGCGGCCGCCGCCGCGGTCATCGCGGTCAGCTCGGCGTAGTCGACCCGCCGCTCGCCCATGACGACCGCGGGGACTCCGGGCTGGACCACCGCGTGGCCCGCGAGCTGGGCCACCAACGATTCCGACATGACGCAAGCTCCCATCGCATCTGATGGGTTCACGTTGCCGCATGACGATCTCCCATGACATCTCATGGGATGCTCATATCCGGGAGTGCGCGATGTGGACGGCGCAACCTCGCGGAGGACAGCGCGGACGTCTACATGGGACGCCCGGTCAGCGCCTGCTGGTCACCAGGGCGGCGAGCTGGGCGCGGTTGGCGAGGCCGAGCTTCGCCAGGATGTGCCCGACGTGCGTTTCCGCCGTGCGGCGGGCGATCGCGAGCCGGTCGGCGATCTCCCGGTTGGTCAGCCCGGCCGCGACCAGCTCGGCGATCTCCTGCTCGCGCGGCGTGAGCCCGGCGATCTCCGGCGGCGGGCGCCGCTTGCCGAGCGCGTAGTCCACCGCGCCCGCGACCGTCATCGCCCGGCCCTTGGTGTAGGTGCGGTCGTAGGCCGCCGAGCCCAGCGCCTCCTTGGTGAGGGCCTCGTACCGGTCCAACCGGGAGACCCAGATCGGGAACGACCGCGCCTGCAGGTCGATCGACGCCCACACGACGTCCGCGGCCCCGAACAGCGTGACGGCGCGGTCGAAGTCCTGCGCGCGCGCCGCCGCCCACGCGAGCAGGTGGACGGACGCGGCGACGATGAACCACGCGCCGGTGGTCGAGCCGAACCGGACCGCCTGCCTGCCGTACTTCTCGGCGCGCGCGAGGTCGTCGGCCTCCAGTCCGATGTACCCGAGCGCGCACGTGGCCCAACTGCGGAAATAGGTCTCGCCCGCGGTCTCGCTCATCGCGACGCATTCGTCGAGCAGGGTTTGCGCGATGTCGAAGTCGCCGTTGAAGCCGTGCGCGAAGCCGCCGAAGCACAGGGCGTTGATGACACCCTCGAAGTAGTCGATCTCGCGGTAGTCCACGAGGCACTGGGCGAGCAGCGGGATCGCCTGTTCGCTGTGGTCGGCGAGGAACAAGCCCATGCCCGCGCTGAACAGGACGTCGGCGGTGACCGTGCGGTCGCCCGTCGCGGCGGCCAGCTCGGCGGCCCGGCCGAGGCCCGCGGTGGCCTGCTCGGCGTCCCCGCGCAGCGCGGCGAGGAAACCCTCGACCCACAGCGCGACCCGGTGCTCGTGGCTGTCCTCGGGCAGCAGCTCGAGCGCCTGCCGCGCGTAGTGGCGGACCTCGTTCATGTGGCCGAAGACCGACCAGTACGGCCGGATGCGGTCGAGCATGCGCACCGCGACGGCCGCCTCGCCGGGCGTGCGGACGCAGTGCTCCAGCGCCACCCAGATGTTGGTCAGCTCGCGCGGCAGCCGCTCGAGCCAGTACGCCTGCTCCTCGGTCAGCCAGCGGTCGCCGAAGCGGGCGGTGACCTGCTCGTACCAGTCGCGGTGGCGGCGGGCCACCCGGTTGGCGTCGGCGCCGAGCTTCTCCCTGCCGTACTCGCGCAGCGTCTCGAGCATGCGGTAGCGCAGCTCGCCGGGGCCGTCCTCGCGGATCAGCACGGACTTGTCGAGCAGGCCGTCGATCACGTCGAGGACCTCGGCGTGGTCGACGCCGTCGCCGCCGCACACCCACTCCGCGGCGGCGAGGTCGAACGACCCGGAGAACACCGACGCCCGCCGCCACAGCAGCCGCTCCGGCTCGGTGCACAGGTCGTGGCTCCAGTCGATGGCCGCGCGCAGCGACCGCTGCCTGCGCGGGCCGCCCTCGCGCACGAGCATCGGCAGCTCGAGCCGGGCGACGATCTGCCCGGGGGTGAGCACGCGGGCGCGGGCGGCGGCCAGCTCGATGGCCAGCGGCACGCCCTCCAGCCGCCGCACCAGCTCCACGACGTCGGCCCGGTTCGCGTCGGTGACGGCGAAATCGGGCGCGACCGCGCGGGCGCGGTCGGCGAACAGGCGGACCGACTCGTTGTCCTCGGCGTCGGCGTCGGACTCCGGGACGGGCAGCGCGGGCACCGGCAGCACGTGCTCGCCGACCACGCCGAGCGACTGCCTGCTGGTGGCCAGCACGGCGGCGCGCGGGCAGTGCGCCAGCACCGCGGTGGTGAGGTCGGCGCAGGCGTCCAGCAGGTGCTCGCAGTTGTCGAGGACCAGCAGCACCTCGCGGTCGCCGATGTGGTCGAGCACGAGTTCGGTGCCGGGCCTGCCGGACAGCGCGCGCAAGCCGAGGGCCGCGGCGGCGGCGCCGGGCACCAGCGCCGGGTCGCGCAGGTCGGCGAGTTCGACGAAGACCGCGCCGTCGGAGTAGCGGGACGCGCGGGCGACGCGCACCGCGAGGCGGGTCTTGCCGACGCCGCCGGGACCGGTCAGCGTGAGCTGCCTGCCGCGGCCGAGCAGCCGCCGCGCCCGGGCGATCTCCTCCGCCCGGCCGACGTAGCTCGTGCGCTCCTCGCGCGGACCAGCGCCCACCCCGCCCCCTGCCGTCGGCACGCGGCCACCTCCCTGTCCGGCGAACGTATCAGGCGATCCCGTGCAGGATCGCTGTGACGACGGCCTCGGTGGGGACCCGGGGAGAAGCGGCGTGGGGGAACATAGTGGACAGAACGACCTCGTGGCACACGCCCGAGGCCAGCGCGACCGCGGTGTCGACGTCGGCGGTCGGCGCGAGCCTGCCGAGGTCGCGCTCGGCGGCGAGGTAGGCGGCCAGCTCGGCGCGCCAGTCCCCGCCCTGGTCGCCGTCGGCGAACCGGGCGAGGACCGCGGGCTGACCGAGGAGCCCGGTGAACGCGGGCAGGATCGCCCGGTGCAGGGCCAGTCCGTGGTCGAGGTAGGCGCGCAGGTTGGCCGCGAGGTCGCCGGTGCCCGCCGCGGGCAGCGGGTCCATGCCCGACCGCACCGTGTCGACGTGGGCGCGCAGCGCCGCGGCGAGCAGTTCTTCCTTGTCGGCGAAGTGGTTGTAGAGGACGCCGTCGGCGACGCCCGCGGCGCGGGCGATCGCCCGCACCGTCAGCCCGGTCGCGCCGGTCGCGGCGATCATCCGCTCGGCCGTGGCGATCAGGTGCTCGCGCAGGCTTCGGTCGTCGTCGCGCAGGACCGCGGCTCTCCTCGGGGCCATCGCGGCCGATCCTAGCCGGTGGCGGTGACCAGCCAGGCCGTGCCGCGCGTGCGCACGCCGTCCGGCCCGGCGAACCGGGTCAGCACCTCGGCGAGCGCGGTCCTGGCCCGCTCGGCGGCTTCCGGCCCGGCGAGGTCCATGTGGTGCTTGACCGGGCCCCACGCGGCCATGAACCCCGCAGCGTCCTCCGCGTCGGCGCCCCACACCTGGTCGGCCTCGACGTGCTCGCAGACGACGTCGGCGAACCCGGCGGCGGTCAGGACCTCCGACACCCGGGCGGGGTCGCCGAACGACGTCGGTCCCTCGCCGTCCGCGCCGGTGGGGAACGGCAGGTGCGGGACGAGCGCGCCGAGCACGACGCCCAGGTCGGTGCCCGCGAGCGGGGTCATCGCCAGCAGCGCGAGCCTGCCGCCGGGGACGAGCGCCCGCCGGACGTTGGCGAACGCGGCGACGGGGTCGGCGTAGAACATCACCCCGAAGCGGCTGACGGCGAGGTCGAACGCCGCCGCCGGGAACGGGTGCACCTGGGCGTCGCCCTGGACGAACTCGACGTTGGGCACGTCGGCGTCGGCCCGCGCCCTGGCCAGCATCGGCCCGGACAGGTCGACGCCGACCGCGTGCCGCGCGCGGGCGGCGGCGAGTCGGGTGAGCTGGCCGTTCCCGCAGCCCAGGTCGAGCACCCGGTCGTTTTCCCGGACGCGGTCGAGCACGTCGTGGTTGAAACCGCTGTTCACCGCGTCGTAACGGGCGGCGTGGTCGGCCCAGTGCCTGCCCTCGTACCCGTTCCACGCGGCTTCCTGCGCGGTGTTGACGACCCCGGTCATGGCCCCCTCCTTCGTGAACGCACGTTCATGAACACTCGTTCATACTGCCTGGACCTGCTCGACCCGTCAACCGGCACCCTCGCGCGGGTGACAAAGCGACCGCCGCGCGCGGTCACGGACCTCATATAACGGAAATGACGAAAATCGGTTTACCCGACAATCGGGTCGGGCCTTTCAGTCAGCGTTGAACAGTCCGCGCATACTCCTTTCCGCGCACCCTTGTCGACGCTCAATTACGGGCGTTAATTTCGCGGTCATCCCTCCCGTGAAAGGAGACCGGGGTGCATCCGAGAAAATGGGGCGCGGTGGTCACCGCCGCCCTCGCCGTGCTCGTCCCCGTCACCGCGTCCGGGCTGCTGAGCGCCCAGGCGGACCAGGTGGCCACCCAGTCCCCGCAGGCGTCCCCCGCCATGTCCGCCGAGGACTTCCCGTTCGCCGCCGTCCAGTCGACGAAGCTCGCCGAGCGCAGGCTCGCGTCCGGCGCCACCGAGACCGTCACCCGGTTCGGCCCGTTCACCCTCGCCCCGCACGAGCACGAGGACGAGCCGGAACACCCGCACACCGGGATCGCCCCGATGCACGGCCCGCACGAGCCCCACCACGGCACCCACACCCGCGCCCTCGTGCTGATGCCGCCGCCGTGCGTCAACTGCTACGTCGTCGGCGTGCAGCCGGGGATGACCAACCTGGACGGTTCCCAGGCGAACTACCACACCGGGACGATGCTGCACCACGCCGTGTTCTTCGACCGGTCCAAACACGACATCACCTGCCCGACCGGCTGGCCGGGCCTGGCCGGGCAGCGCATCTTCGCCTCCGGCAACGAGCGCACGGGCGGCACGCTGCCCGCGGGCTACGGCGTCAAGTACGGCTGGCTCCCGCTGACCTACGCGGCGCTCGAGTTCATGAACATGGACGCGGTGGAGCACAAGGTCTACCTCACGGTGACCTACCAGCACGTCCCGGCGAGCACGCCCGGCATGAAGGCCGTGACGCCGGTCTGGCTCGACGCCGACAACTGCGGCATCAGCGAGCACCCGGTGCCGAAGGGCGAGTCGCACACCAAGTGGCAGTGGACGTCCACCGTCCGCGGCAAGGTCGTCGGCGCGGGCGGGCACCTGCACGACGGCGGCGAGACCATCACCCTGCGGAACCTCACCAGCGGCCAGGAGATCTGCCAGTCCCGCGCCTCGTACGACCTCACCCCCGAGTACGAGGGCCACATCGAGCGGATGAGCCGCTGCCTCGCACCGGACCTCGGGTCCGTCGACCGCGGCGACAGCGTGGAGATCCACAGCGTCTACCACACGCACTACGCCGACCCGCACGCGATGTCGATCATGATCGCGTTCGTCGCCCAGGAGTGATCCCCCGGCGCGGCCCGGCGGCGCGCCCGCCGGGCGCGGCGCGCCGAGGAGCCGACGATGACGACCGCCCCGCCGCGAAGGCGCCGCCCCCGGCGCGGACCGCCCTGCTGATGCTCGCCCGCCGCGTCCACTTCCTCGCCGGGATCGCGGTGTCCCCCTTCGTCCTCCTGCTCGCCCTCACCGGCCTCGCGCACACCGCGGCACCGCTGCTCGACGACCTCTCCCACCCGACGGCGCTGTTCGCCGCGGAGGTCGGCGCGCACCCGCTGCCCGTCGCCGACCAGGTCGCCGCCGCCCTCGCCGAGCACCCGAGCGCCCGGCTGGTCTCGGTGACCCTCCCGGACGACCCCGCCCGCACCACCCGCGTCCTGCTCGACGACGGCGGCGCTCCCCTCGCCGTGCACGTCGACCCGTACACGGCGGTCCCGCGCGGCGAGTTCCCGTCCGCGCGCCCGCCGACCGAGCACTGGCTGGCCGAGGCGCACCGCGACCTCCACCTCGGCGAAGCCGGGCGGCTGTACGCGGAGTTCGCCGTGAGCTGGCTGCCGGTCATCGTGGTGTTCGGCCTGGTGCTGCGGCTCTCGCAGCGCCGCAGGACCGGGATGCGGGCGTGGCACGGCGCGCTCGGCCTCGCGCTCGCGGGCGCGCTGCTGCTGATCGCGTTCTCCGGCGTGCAGCGGACCGCGCTCGCGGGCGACCGCCTCGCCGCGGACCCGCCCGCCCTGGCGGCGCCCGCGGTGGTCCCGGGGACCGCGCCGATCGGGGTCGACGGGGTGCTCGCGCTCGCCGGGCTCGGGGGACGGTGACCGTGACCCCGCCGGAGCGCGGCGACCGGCCGTACGTCGTGTCCTCGGGGACGTCGAGGGTCGCGGTGGACCCGCACGCGGGCGTCGTGACCGCGTCGGTCGGCTGGGCGGACCACTCGCCGATGGCGAAGGCGCGGGTCGTCGCGACGGCGTTCCACCACGGGCACCTCTTCGGCTGGCCGAACCGGGTGCTGCTCGCGGCGGTCGCGCTGGGCACGATCGCGTTGGTGGTGCTGGGTTACCGGATGTGGTGGGCGCGCGCGGAACGGCCGCCGCCGGTGTGGCGGTACCTCTCGCGCGGGAAGCTCGCGGCGCTGTGCGCCTGCGCGGCGCTGCTGGGCTGGCTGATGCCGGTGCTGGGCGGGTCGCTGCTGCTGTTCATCGCGGTCGACGCCGCGCGCCGCTGATCACTCCGGGCGCAGCGGCGGGCTCGCGGGCACGCCGTCGCCCTCGGCCAGCCCGGCCAGCAGGTCGCCCAGGGTTTCCGTCGCGCTCCACCGCGGCGCCCAGTCCAGGTCCGCCTTGGCCCGGTCCGCGGACATCACCGGCACGGCCATGGCGAGGTCGATCCAGCTCGGCGGCACCGGCACCAGCCGCGACCGCCAGGCGCCCGCCACCGCCGCCCGGACGGCCCGCGCGGGCACGGGCAGCGGTCGCGCGCCGACGGCCGCCGCGAGCGCCCCGGTGTCCATGATGGGATCGGCGGCGAGGTTCAGCGGGCCGCGGTACTGCCGGTCGATGGCCGCGAGCGCCGCGGTCGCGACGTCGGCGGCGTGCACGAACTGGATGGCCAGCCCCGAGGGCAGCGGCAGCGCGGGCAGCCTGCCCGACCGCACGACCTTCCACAGGGCGCGCGGCACCAGCCTTCCGGTGAAGTAGCGGCGCAGTTCCGACGCGGACCGGCGCTGGAGCACCAGCCCGGGCCGCAGCCGGGTCACCGCGATCCCGGGCCGCGCCGCCTCGAACCGGTCGAGCACGGCTTCGACCTCGGCCTTGTCGCGGCTGTAGTCCGACGTCGGCACGCCGGTGGTCGGCCAGTCCTCGCCGACCGGGCCGCCGCGGTCCTTGGGCGCGTACGTCCCGACCGACGACAGGTAGACCAAGTGCGGGACCTTCGCGACGGCGAGCGCGTCCAGCAGGACCGACGTGCCGGTCACGTTGACCCGGTGCAGGTCCGCGCGCTGCCTGCTCGGCTGGATGAGCCAGGCGGCGTGCACCACGGCGTCGGCCCCGTCGAACGCCTCGACCAGGCGCGGGAACGCGTCGCGGTGGGCGATGTCGATGGCGTGCCACTCGACGTCGTCGTACGGGGGCCGTCGCCCGGTTCTCGCCGGGAGACGCCGACCAGCTTGTGCCCCCGCACGGTAGCCACGTCGAGCAGCGCCGTACCGACGCTCCCGGAGCCTCCCACCACGACAATGCGCATGTCAGCGGCGGTACCCGGTTCGTCGAAGCGCGAAACACGGGGTTCGACGCGCCGCGCGCGGGTATCCGGGGCGCTCACCGTCACGGAGGAGGGCGCACATGGCCGCCAACCCGATCGAGATGCAGAAGTACCTCAGCGGGGTCGACTACCCGTGCTCGAAGTCCGACCTCGTGGAGCACGCCCGCGCCAACGGCGCCGACGACGAGGTCCTGTCCGGCCTCGAGGCCATCCCGGACCGCGACTACAACGGCCCGAACGCGGTCAGCGCCGCGTTCACGTCGGCGGACGGGTGATCGCCGTGCTGACCCTCACGCGGCTGCTCGGGGCGGCCACCGCCGCCTACAGCGCCGCCCTGCTCGTCCGGCCCGACCTGCTCGCCCGGCCCGCGGGCCTGGCCAACGCCACCGGCGAGGTGCCCGGCGGCACGAAGATCCTGGTCCGCGCGATCGGCGCCCGCGACACCGCGATCGGCCTGGCGATGGCGCTCGCCCCGCCCGGTTCCGCGCTGCGCACCGCCGTCGCCGCCCGCGTCGCGTCCGACTTCGCCGACGCGGCCGTCTTCGGCACCGCGCTGCCCGAGCCCGCCCGCCGCCGCAAGATCGCCGGTTTCGCGGTCGCGTGGGGACTGGCGTGCGCCGCCGCGGGTCTGCGCGCCCGCTAGCCCGCTCGGTGATCAGCGCGTCGGGACCAGACCCGGCGCGCTGATCGCTGTGCGCAGCGACGACCGGTCCTCGGTCCAGCAGCCCAGCAGGTGCTCGCCCATCCTGGCCTCCATCAGCCCGGTCGCCTGGATGCCGAGCACCAGCAGCGGTTCCTGGTCGGGCTCCTCCGCCACGATCCGCCCCACGACGTCGTGGCGCATGATCTGCTCGTGCACGGCGTCGGCCTCGACGTGCTCGGCGAAGAACCGGCGCGTCGCCGGGCCCGCGCCCAAGCGCTCCAACGCGACCAGCACCCGCGCCGCGCTCGGCGGCGTCCCGATCTCGGCGGCGGCGAAGTGCCCGCACATCGCCGACCGCAGCGATCGGTGCAGCCCGAACAGCGACATCATGTTGACCGTCGCGATCGCGGGCGCGGGGACGTCGTCCAGGTAGTGCAGGTACTCAGTGGACAGTCCGCACTCGGCGAGCAGGTCCGCGTAGAGCTGGGCGTGCACGTCCTCGGCCCGGCCCCCGCCGAACTCGTCGAACTCCACCGCGACCAGCGCCGCCTTCGCCCGGCCCCGCAGCCGCGGGATGACCCACGCGTGCGGGTCCGCCTCCTTGAGGTGGTAGATCGAGCGGTGGATGAAGTACTCCCGCACCTGCTCCCACGTCCCGTGCTCCGCCAGGTGCTGCGACACCCCGCGCGGCGGCGACTCATCGACCAGCAGCTCCGGCAGCACGTCGTCCAGCTTGCCGCCGCTGGTGCCGTCCTTGAGCGCGTCGAGGAACTCCCGCTCCAGCGCCCCGCGGAACCGCAGCAGGTCCGGCTGCCACTCCCAGTCCGGGTCGACGCCGGGGAAGCCCTGGTAGTGCAGCTCGTAGCACAGGTGCAGGGCCAGCGTCGCGTCCTCGCCGAACGGGTCCCCGTCGGGCCGGGGCCCGTCCACCGGCCGCACCGGTCCGCCGAGCACGTCGCGCACCCATTCCGACAGGGGTCCGCGCGCAGCGGGCAAGCTCATCTAGGTTCCTCTCGCCGTGGAACCCGTGATTACCCACGGCGTCGCGGGGTAACACCCGTTATGGCTTCCCGACCCACGCGCGTCCGCATCCTCCCCGCGGACCCATCCTCATCGACGGCCCCGTCGAGGTCACCGGGGCCGACGGCCGCACCGCGTCGTCGTCCCGTGTGGTCACGGCCCTGTGCGCGTGCAGGCGCAGCGCCCTGTACCCGTTGTGCGACACCAGCCACCGCCCCTGCCGCAAGGTCTAGTTTGGTCGCCGCCGATCCGGGCACCCCCGGGCATGCTGCTCCGGATGCCCGGCGTCTACCGCCCCCAAGCCGACACCGCCCTGCTGCGCTCGGCCTTCCACCACGCCAACCTCCCCCGGGCGGCACCGTCCTCGACATCGGCACCGGCACCGGCGTCATGGCCCTGACCGCCTCCCGCGCAGGCGCCCGCACCGTCACCGCGGTGGACATCACCCGCCGCGCCGTCCTCACGGCCCGCCTCAACACCTGGCTCCACCGCGCCCGCATCACCGTCCACCACGGCGACGCCCTGACGGTCGCCGCAGGCACCCGCTACGACATCGTCCTGGCCAACCCGCCCTACGTCCCCACCCTCGACGACTCCACCCCCACGGCCCCACCCACACCTGGCACGGCGGCCCCGACGGCCGCACCCACGTCGACCGCATCTGCACCGCGGCCCCCGACCTCCTCACCCCCGGCGGCACCCTCCTGATGGTGCACTCGGCCCTATGCGACACCGACCGCACCCTCACCACCCTCCGGGACCACGGCCTCAAAGCAGCGGTGGTAGCCCGAGCCCGCGACCCCTTCGGCCCGGTCATGCACTCCCGCGCCCACTCCATGGTCGCCGCAGGCCTCCTGGCCCCCGACGACATCGACGAGGAACTGGTCGTGATCCGCGCCGACCTACTGGTTGGCTGACGCCACCGGCTCCTCAGCGGCCCGCCGGAACACGACCCACCGCATGGCCGCCCACATGTACACGGCCTCGCACGCCCCCGCCGCGATCCGCGCCACGTGGTAGTCGACGCCGAGCGCGGCCAGCCCGCTGCCCACGCCGAGGATGTTCACGAGGTAGTTGACCAGCACCACCAGCGCGTAGATCCCCGCCTGCGGCCCCACCGGCGCGTGCGACCGGAAGTTGAACACCCGGTTGAGCACGAAGTTCAGTCCGAACGCGACGACGTACCCGATCGTGATGGCCACCGGCAGCGGCCATCCCAACCCGCTGCGCATCACCGTCAACAGGGCCAAGTCGACGGAGAACGTGAACCCGCTGATCACCCCGAACCCCAGCAGCTCCCCCGGCACGACCCGCGACAGCCCGAACGGGAGGCGGGCCGCGATCGCGGCCATGGCCTCGTTGAACCTCGCCACAGCCGCAGTCTCCCGACCGCACGTGTCCAGTTGCCGACCAGCGGGCAAACGGATCATGCCGGAACGCTCTACGCTCCCGGACGTACCCGAAGATACGTCCCCACCCCGACGCGCCCCAGCCCGCTTCCGAGGATCGTCCCTGGCATGACCACGACCCTCGCTCGCCCCACCACCCCCGCTTCCGCCTCACCACCCGAGCCCGCAAACTCTGGCTCCTGACGCACATCGTCACCGCGGGCCTGTGGCTCGGCGCAGACGTGGTCCTCGGCATCCTGGTAGCCACCGCCCTCACCACGGCCGACCCCACCACCGCCGCCACCGCCTACCGCGCCCTCGAGATGTTCGCCGTCACCCCCTGATCGTGATCTCCGTGGCCACCTTCGCCACCGGCGCCGTCCTCGGCTGGGGCACGAAATACGGCCTGATCCGCTACTGGTGGGTCGCCACCAAACTAGCCATGAACACGATCCTCACGGTGCTGATCATCTTCAGCCTCTCCACCACCATCCGCACCGCAGCAGCCCAAGCCGACACCTACGCCACCACCGGCTTACCCGACACCTCCAGCCTCCTGGCCCCACCCATCGTCTCCACCACGGCCCTCCTGATCGCCACGGCCCTGTCGGTGTTCAAACCCTGGGGCCGCATCAAGAATTGACCCCGATCACGCCGCGCCAGAGGAGGAGCATGACCCCCGCACCGCCCTACCGGACGCCGCCCTGGCCCTACTCCTCGCCACCATCGGCATCATCGGCACCCTGGGCGCCGACCGCCTCTCCCCCTAGACCGCCCCGTAGACACCCTCGCCCTAGCCCTAACCACCACCACAGCCCTACTCCTCACCCTCCGCCGCACCACCCCCACAACCACCCTCCTCCTGGTAGCCACCCTCACCTCGACCTACCTGATCCTCGGCTACCCCTACGGCCCCATCCTCCTGTCCTTCTTCGCCGCCACCTACACAGCAGCCCGCCACCTCCCCTTCCCCACAGCCCTACCCACAGCCGCAGCAGCCCTAACCCTCCTGATCATCCACGTCTTCACCACCCCCACAGAACTCCCCGGCCTGATCGCCCTAGTCCCCGCCTCAGCCTGGGTAATCGTCCCCTTCGCCATCGGCACCACCGTCCGCCAACACCAAGAAGCCACCGCCCGAGCCCGAGCCGAAACCATCCACCACCACGTCTCCGCCGAACGCCTCCGCCTAGCCCAAGAAGTCCACGACGTCGTCGGCCACAGCCTCGCCGCCATCAAAATGCAAGCCGACGTAGCCCTCCACCTCATCAACACAACCCGCACCCAAGCCGAGCCCACACCCCTCACCCACGCCCAACCCACACCCCTCACCCAGGCCCAACCCGCACCCCCCACCCAAACCCCCTCACCTCCCACCCCCCAACCGAGCCGAACCCCACCCCCAAAGACCACTCCCCGAGCCAACCGCCCGAAGCCCACACACCCACCCATGCCGAGGCCCCTCACGCCTTCGGCGCCCAAGCCAACGACTCGCTTCACTCCCCCACACCACCCGGCACCCCTCACACCTCGCCCACCCACGCCCTCCCAATCCCCGCCTCCCCCAGCCAGCCCCAGCCCCTGCACAACCCCACTCCACCCCCAGCACTCCGCCCCAAACCGAACCCAGCCACACCCCACCCAGCGCCGTCCCCGCCACCACCCAAGCCGAAACCGCCCTCATCGCCATCAGCAACACCGCCACCGAAGCCCTGGCCGAAGTCCGCGCCATGGTCACCCCCGACCGCTCCCCCACCCCAGGCCTAGCCCGCCTCCCCGAACTCCGCGACCGCATGACCAACGCAGGCATGGACATCGACCTAGAAGCCGACCCCACCCCCACCGACCTCTCCCCCACCACAGACCTCACCTGCTACCGCGTAGTCCAAGAATCCCTCACCAACGCCCTACGCCACAGCCTCTCCAAACGCGCCACCGTCCGCATCCACTACGAAGTGGACGTAGTCGTCATCAACGTCTCCAACCCCGCCACCAACACCCCACCCTCCCCCTCCGGCCTAGGAATCCCGGGCATGCGCAACCGCGTAACCGCCCTAGGCGGCCACTTCACCGCAGGCCCCCAGAACGACACCTTCCACGTCCACGCTCGGATCCCCCGCACCCCCACCTGACCCCCACCACTCGAACGACCCCGACGCCACTCGCATCCACCCCGCAATGCCCCTCCCCAACCACCCCACCCCACTACCCTCACCCCCACCCCAACCACCCGAAGGCCCCCATGATCCGCGTAGCCGTCGTAGACGACCAAGACCTCATACGCATCGGCCTGCGCACCCTCATCGAAAGCGACCCCACCATGTGCGTGGTCGCCGAAGCCGCCGACGGCCTCTCCGCCCTCCGCACCGTCCAAGAAACCCGCCCCGACGTGGTCCTCATGGACATCCGCATGCCAGGCATCGACGGCCTCGAAGCCACGCGACGCATCACCGCCGACCCCGACCTCACCGACGTCCGCATCATCGTCGTCACCACCTTCGAGCTCGACGAGTACGTCTTCGACGCCCTCCGCCACGGCGCCAGCGGCTTCCTCCTCAAGGACACCAAACCCACCGAACTCCTCCGCGCCATCCGCCTGGTAGCCGAGGGCGAGGCTTTACTGTCTCCCTCCGTCACCCGCCGCGTCATCAGCGCGTTCGCGGGCAACGCCCCCGCAAGACCACCCCCACCCCCGCCTCCACGACCTCACCGACCGCGAGCGCGAAACCCTCACCCTCGTCGCCGAGGGCCTCAACAACGACGAGATCGCCACCCGCCTCGTCGTCAGCCCCGCCACGGCACGCACCCACGTCAGCCGCGCCATGATCAAGCTCGGTGCCCGTGACCGCGCTCAACTGGTCGTGTTCGCCTACCAGTCGGGCCTGGCCGGGTGATGTGCCAGGATTCGAGATGTGTCCGAAGTGCAGGAACCCGCGTCGCGGTCCGGAGCCCAGGCGATCGAGCGGGCGTTGGCGGTGCTGCGCTGCTTCGAGAGCGGCGAGCGCACCCAGGGCATCAGCGAGCTGGCCCGGCGGACCGGGCTGAGCGTCAGCACCACCCACCGCGTCACCAGAGCGCTCGCCGACGGTGGCCTGCTCATGCAGGTACCCCGCGGTGACCGCTACCAGCTCGGCCCCACCCTGGCCGTACTCGGCGCCCGCGCCGCGGGTCAGCTCGGCTACGACCAGGCGCTCCCGCTGCTGGCCGAGCTGTCCGAGGCCACCGGCGAGTCGGTGAACCTCGGCATCCGCACCGGCCGTGACGTGCAGGTCGTCCTCGACGTCCCGTCCACGCAGCCGCTGCGGTTCGACCAGGCCCCGGGACGCGCGTGCCGTTGTACGCGTCCGCCATGGGCAAGTGCCTGCTCGCCGCCGTGGACGACCCGGAGGCGGAGGTCGCCGCGCTGGGCGAGCTGACCCCGCACACCGACCGCACGCTGGCCGACCTGCCCGCGCTGCTGGCCGACCTGCGCGAGGTCCGCGAGCGCGGGTGGGCGCTCAACGACGAGGAGCGCAACCCGGGGTCCGCGCCATCGCCGTCGGCGTGCGCACCGAGCTGGGGACGGTCGCCGCGATCGCCGTGCAAGGCCCGTCCGTGCGGCTGACCGAGGACAGGTTCGCCTCCCTCGCCAACCAGCTCGACCACACCGCGCGCCGGGTCGCCCCCTGATCAGCTTCAGGTGACCGCGGGCGAGCCCCCGTCGACCACCGGCAGCCCCTCGGCCTCCCACGCCCGGAAGCCGCCGATCAGGTCGGTCGCATTGCGCAACCCGACGCGCCGCAGGTCGCGGGCGGCCAGGCTCGACGCGTAGCCCTCGTTGCAGAAGACGATCACCGTGCGCTCGGCGGTGACGTCGGGGAGCCGGTGCGAGCCGCCGGGGTCGAGCCGCCACTCGAGGACGATGCGCTCGATCGGCACCGCGCCCGGGATCTCGCCCTCGGCGAGCCGGTTGTAGTACGGGCGGATGTCGACGAGCAGCGCGCCCTCGCGGGCCAGGGCGTGCGCCTTGATCGGGTCGACCCGCTCGATCTCGCTGCGGGCCTCGGACAGGAACGCGTCGGCGCTCACGGCACCTCCAGGACGACGGCGCCGCGCTGCACGGGCAGCGACACCCGGCGCGGCAGCGGGGGATCTCGGTGGGGATGTCGGCCAGGCTGGCGTACTCGCGGGTGTCCACCAGCGGCGGCGAGTAGGCGTGCACGCTGAGCGCGGGCGTCAGCGACGTGTTCGCCACGACGTGGGCGCGGCCCGCGCCGAAGGCGATCGTCTCCCCGGCCCGGCGGAGTCCGCGCTGCTCGGGCTGCTGCGGGTACCGGTACCGCTCGGTGAGCGCGCCCCGCACCACGGTGAACGAGCCCGCGGCGCCGCCGTGGTCGTGGGCGGGCGTGCACTGGCCCGGCAGCCACGACAGCAGCCACAGTTCGACGCCGCAGGTCAGCGCGAGCCGCGTCCACCAGCGGGACGTCGGGTCGTACTGCGCGATCTCGGCCAGGTCCGCACCGAACTGGGCGCTGACCTGCTGGGTCAGTGAGCGCAACTGGCGGACCGACCAGATGTCCCTGGTGGGGTGCAGGAGCGCCGCGGAAACCTTCATGGCCCGAGGCTGGCACAGCTCGGAAACTTTGGCATGCCTTTCCGCATTATGGAATCGCTAGGATCCCGATCATGCTGGGGGATCGCTGTACGTCGTCTCCGACGTGCACGGGCACCACGAGGAACTGGTGTCCGAACTGCAGGCCGCGGGCTTGATCGACCGGTCGTCGCGCTGGGCGGGCGGCCGGGACGCGCTGTGGTTCCTCGGCGATTACGTCGACCGCGGCCCCGACGGGCTCGCCGTCATCGACCTCGTCATGTCCCTGCAGGTGCAGGCCGCCGCCGCGGCGGGCACGTCGGCGCGCTGCTGGGCAACCACGAGATCCAGTTCCTCGCCGCGGACCGGTTCGGCACAACGCCGCTGCCCGGCTGGAGCGACCCGAAGGGCGCCTACGGCACCTGGCTGCGGTGGGGCGGCCTGCCCGCCGACCTCGACGGGCTCACCGACGACCACCGGGCCTGGCTGTACGGGCTGCCCGCGGTCGCGCTCGTCGGCGACCACCTGCTCCTGCACTCCGACACCATCGGCTACCTCGGCCTCGGCGCGTCCGTCGACGACGTCAACGCCGCGGTCGCGGAGCAGCTGCGGTCCGACGCGGCCGTCGTCTGGCAGACCCTCGCCATGCGGCTCAGCCGCAGGCAGGAGTTCCGCGGGTCCGCGGGCAGGAGGCCGCCCGCGACGTCCTGGCCGCGCTCGGCGGCCGCGCGATCGTGCACGGGCACAGCACGATCCCGGAGTTCTTCGGCGGCGAAGGCCCCGTGGTGTACGCGGGCGGCCTGGTCACGGCGGTCGACGGTGGCTCGTACAACGGCGGCCGGGTGCTGGTCGTCCGGCTTGGTTGATCGGCGCGCGCAGCGGGCACTCCGCAAGTGTGCTGATGCGCGTGGTCGCCGCGGTCGCGGTGCTGCTCGCCGCGGGGTGCCAATGGCCCCGCGACGCCGAGGGGACGCTGGACCGGGTGCGCGGCGGCGTGCTGCGCGTGGGGGTCGTCGAGGACCCGCCGTGGACGGTGGTGTCCGACGACGGCTCGGTGGGCGGGGCCGAGGCGGAACTGGTCCGGAGGCTGGCCGAGCGGCTGTCCGCCCGTGTCGAGTGGACAGAGGGCCCGGAGTCCACACTGGTCGGCGCGCTCAGCCACCAGGCCCTCGACCTGGTGATCGGCGGCCTGTCGTACTCGTCGCCGTGGACCAAGGACGTCGCCCTGACGGCCTCCTACTTCACCAGCGCGCAGGTCGTCGTGGTGCCCGCGGGGGCGGGCGATTCCGTCGAGGGGCTCGAGGTCGCCGTGCGGGCGGGGACGCCGGAGGTGACGTTCCTGCACGAGAAGGGCGCGCGGCCCGCGGTCGTCCCCGAGGTGCCGATCGCGCCCGAGGGGCCCGCGGTGGTGCCGTCGTGGGCGGTCGACCCGGCGTGCGGGCGGGTCGTCGTGGAGCTGGGCAGCACCGACCACTCGATGGCGACGCCGCTCGGCGAGAACGCGTGGCTGGTGACCGTCGAGGAGTTCCTCCTGGGGCTGCCTGACAGCGAGATCGCCGGGCTCCTGGTCGACGCTCGCGGGGGAGGACGTGCCCGTGATCGCCTACGAGGCGTTCGAGATGCCCCCGGAGAAGGCCGAGCTGCACAAGCGCGCGGTGCGCCTGGAGTGGTGGACGCTGGCGTTCTTCGCCGTGACGATCGCGCTGGTCGCGTTGGTGTTGGGCCAGTCGCAGGCGTTGAAGGCGGCGTGGGTGGAGGACCTGATCAGCGTCGCCCCGCCCATCGCGTTCCTGGTCGCGGCCCGGTTCCGGGACCGCGCGCCGGACAAGGAGCACCCGTACGGGTACCACCGCTCGGTCGGCATCGGGTTCCTCGCCGCGGCCGTCGCGCTGCTCGCGCTCGGCGGCTACATCCTGGTCGACTCGCTGATCCGGCTGATCACGCGCGAGCGCGCGCCGATCGGGCTGGTCGAGGCGTTCGGCGTGACCGTCTGGCTGGGTTGGCCGATGATCGCGGTGCTGACCGCGACGATGATCCCGGCGGTGATCCTCGGCCGGAAGAAGCACAAACTGGCCCGCGAGCTGCACGACAAGGTCCTGCTGGCCGACGCCGAGATGAACCGCGCCGACTGGAAGACGGCGGGCGCCGCGGTCGCGGGCGTCATCGGCATCGGCGCGGGCCTGTGGTGGGCCGACGCGGTCGCCGCGTGCCTGATCTCCGCCGACGTCGTCCGCGACGGCGTCCGCGCGATGCGCACCGCGGTCGCCGACCTGATGGACACGCGCCCGCGCACCGTCGACGACCAGCCCGACCCGCTCGGCGACCAGCTCACCGCGATGGCCCTCGACGAGCCGTGGGTGGCCGACGCGCTGATCCGGCTGCGCGAGGAGGGCCACGTGTTCGTCGGCGAACTGCTGGTCACGCCGGTCGCGGGCACGACCGACGTGCCGGAGCGGGCGGCCGACCTCGCCGCCCGGCTCCGGGACGTGGACTGGCGCATGCACGACCTCGTCGTCGCGCCCGTCCCGTCGATCCCCCACGCCGAATTCAGTCGATCGAGTGATCATTAACGAGCCCACTGGAAATCGGAGCGAGCGTTCCGTTACCGTGGACGCCGTGCCCCACCGCACCCGCTCCTTCCCAATTCCAGAGTGCCATCACACCGGGCACGTGTTCCGGTACTCCACAAAGGTCGGGTCCTTGGCGGGGCCGGGGCAGACGAACGACGCGTAGCGGGGGTCGTCGTCGAGGAAGCGCTTCAACCAGGGCAGGACGAAGCGCAGCGTGGCGGCGTTGTAGGAGTTGGTCAGGAAGTGGCTGCCGACCAGCTTCGCGTAGGCGCGCTCGTCGGGACCGGTGAGCGCCTGGTACATCGGCTCGGCGTGGCCGGACGCGGGGGCGATGAAGTCGGCGTCGGTCCCGACGATCAGGGTGGCGGCCTCGATGGCGGGGAAGTTCTTGGTCATGTGCCACGGCGTGAGCGCGACGACCGCCTTCAGTGAGGGGCGCTGGTGGGCGGCGACGAGCGCCCCGCCGCCGCCCATCGAGTGGCCGAGCACGGCCAGCCGGGCCGGGTCGACCCGGTCCTTCACGGGGGAGGAGGCGACCAGCCAGTCCAGCGCGGCCAGGAGTTGGGTGCCGCGCTGGTCGGGGAAGTCGAACAGCCCGTTGGTCTCCAGGGTGAAGACGACGAAGCCGTGCGAGGCCAGGGTGGACCCGAACCAGGCCTGGGTGTACTCGCCCTCCACGAAGCCGGGGATCACCGCGATCGCGCCGTAGGCGCCCTGGCTGGTGTCGGTCGGGTAGTACAGGGTCCCCTTGTTGAAGCCCCGCCCGGACCCGCGGCCACCGCCGCCTGCGCGGTGGTGAACGGCCCGCGCTGGGACCGCACCAGTTCCTCGGTGGGGTCCGGCCCCTTCGGCGCGGGGGCGCGGTCGCCTGCGGCCCGACGACGGCGACCGCCGCGACGGTCGCGGCCGCCACTCCCAGCGATATGAGCTTCCGGTGCACGATCGACTCCTTGGGCAGGGGGAGGTCATTGGCACACAGAAGCTAGGTGTTTCACGCCGGATCCGGGAAGGAGCAAGGAAAAGACCGTCCGCGCGCTCACGGACGGCCTATCGGGAGTGTGACCTGGGTGAGTGTTTCCGGGTGTCAGCGCCAGCCGACGTCGATTCGGTTGCCCCGCCGCTCGAAGAAGTGCAGCAGGTCCAGCCGGACGCCGATGGTGATGTTCTCGCCCGCGGCGGCGCGCACGCGGGGTGGCAGCCGGACGGTCAGCTCGGCGGGCCGGAGGTGGTGCCGCCCGCTGTGCCCGTTCTCGGACGGGTCGATCACCGGGGCACGACCGCCGGTCACCTTGTCCAGGAACCGGTTGAACAGCGTGTCCGACTTGCGCGCGTGCTTCGCCCCGCGGTCGCGGCCTGCTGCCGCAGCCCGTCCGGGTCGACGTCGATCTCGGTCGCGCCGATGTCGATGAACGCCAACGACTCGTGACCGTGGTGCTCGAGGTGCCGGATCTCCCCGCGCAGCGACTGCCCCCGCCGCGCCTCCGCGATCGGCGCCACCGCCTCGGCCCGCACCCCGACGACGATCGCCTCGCCGTGGTAGTGCGCCAACTCCCGGGCGCGCGGGTCGTTCCACGGCAGGAAGAGCTGCTGCTCACCGATCCGCAGCGCGACGTGGCTGTTGAGGTAGACGTAGACGAACGCCTCCAACAGCGTGATCCGCGGCGTCCCGAGGAACGCGGCGACGAACATCGTCGCGGGCTTGTCGTACACCCGCCCCGGCGTCCCGACGTCCTGCAGCACACCCCGGTTCAGCACCGCGATGTGGTCGGCCAACGTCAACGCCTCGGTCTGGTCGTGCGTCACGTAGACGGTCGTGACCCCCAGCGACCGCACCATCGACGAGATCTCGGCGCGCAGCTCCGCCCGCAACCCGCTGTCGAGATTGGACAACGGCTCGTCGAGCAAGAACAACCGCGGCTGCCGCACCAACGCCCGCCCCATCGCCACCCGCTGCCGCTGCCCACCCGACAACTGGTGCGGCCACCGCTCCAACAGCTCCCGGACCCCCAACGCCCCCGCCGACTCAGCCACCCGCTCCCCCTGAGCGGCCGGATCCATCCCCGAGATCCGCAGGGGGAACGCGATGTTCTCCCCGCCCGCATGTGCGGGTACAGCGCGAAGTTCTGGAACACCATCGCCACCTGCCGCTCCTTGGGCGTCAGATGCCCCGCCTCCATCCCGTCGAGCAGCACCTCCCCCTCGGTGGGCGCCTCCAACCCCGCGATGATCCGCAACAAGGTCGACTTCCCGCACCCCGACGGCCCGATCAGGACCATCAACTCCCCATCCGCGATGTCCAGGTTCACGCCGTCCAGCGCGACCGATCCCCCGGGGAACACCTTGGTGATGTCCCGGAGCCCGATTCTGGCCACGTCGCCCCCCAACTCCTTTGATGGATGGGTCTGAATCGAAGCACTCTGGCCAATCCCCCACATCCAGGGCAATCACCCGAATGCGCTAAGCACCCGCTGTGTCCCCCACCACACCCTCTGCAACCAACCGGTGTAGCCCATTACTCCAGTTGATCCCCCACGAACAACCAGCCCGCCCCGCCCGTGCCTCACCACCCGACCCCGGGTCAACCCCGCCCCACGACAGCCCGCCCCTCCCTCTGACCCACCACTACCCCCACTCCCCTGTCAAGACCCACCACCCCTCCCTGTCAGGACCCACCACCCCACTCCCCCCATGTCCGACAGCCTCACCAACAGCGCACTCCCCGTGTCCAGCCCGCCCGCAGCCTGCTCCTCTCTCGAGCACCACCGACCACTCCGTCTCCCGCTCGCCCCGGCGCACAGCCAGCCCTACCCAGTCCCCCCACCCACCCAAGCTCGCCGCAACTCTCACTCACCCTCGCCCGTGCCTTCGCAGTTCCCCCATTTCGCCCCTGCTCCTCAGCCTCGCCGAGGAACCCAACGTTCATTCCCCGCCTTTGGCACCAAGCCCCGCCGCCGGACCCTCACCCTCGCCCAAATCGCAACCAGATCCGCCTTCGTCACGCTCGCATCGCCCGCCACCCCGCCCCCAAACCCCGCGCCCTACCACCAGCCCCGGCTCGTCGCCGACCACACTGCTCCAATTCCGCCCTCGTCCACCCAAACCCACCCACCCACGCTCACCAGCCGCAGACGCTTTCCTGCAAATCCACACCTGCACCTCCCTTCCCCAGGCCACCGTCCACCCCCACCCGCGTCCACCGCCCGCCCAACGCGAACGGGCCGGGGGCAGCAGCCCCGGCCCGTCACGGCGTGATCTCAGCAGGCGCCGAGGTCAGTCCAGGTCGTGCCCGTGCCCGGCTCCTGGCCGAACGAGAAGAACGACGCGAGTCGCCAGTTGTGGCCCTTGTGGCTCACCTGCGCTCCCCAGAAGTAGAACGACGACGCGCTCCACGCGGGGGCCGTGCAGGGCTCCGGCTCGGGGTCCGGGTCCGGGTCGGGGTCGGGGTCGGTGCCCTCGCCGACGAACAGCAGGTTGTTCGGTGATCCGCTGCCCGGGCTGGTGACGGCGCCCTTCGTCGCGCGGTCCTTCAGGGCCGTCTGCACCTGGGCCGGGGTCGCGCCCGGGGTGGCGCCGAGGTACAGCGCCGCCGCGCCCGCCACGTGCGGGGCCGCCATCGACGTCCCGCTGATCGTGTTGGTGGCGGTGTCGTTGGTGTTCCAGGACGCGGTGATGTTCTGGCCGGGGGCGAAGATGTCGGTGCACGTGCCGTAGTTCGAGAACGAGGCCCGTGCGTCGGTGTTCGTGCTGGCGTTGACCGTGATCGCCTCGGCCACGCGGGCCGGGGTGAAGTTGCAGGCGTTGGAGTTCGAGTTGCCCGAGGCGATCGCGTACACGACGCCGGAGGCGATCGAGTTGCGGACGGCGTTCTCCAGGGTGGCGTTGCTGCCGGAGGCGCCGAGGCTCATGTTGGCGACGGCGGGCTTGGCGGCGTTGGCGGTCACCCAGTCGACGCCCGCGGCGACCGCGGAGAGGAGCCGGAGCCCTGGCAGTTGAGCACCTTCACCGCGACCAGCCGGACGCCCTTGGCGACGCCGTGGGCCGTGCCGCCGATGGTGCCCGCGACGTGGGTCCCGTGGCCGTGGCAGTCGGTGTTGTTCGTGTCGACGGTGTTCGTGCCCCAGCTCGCCTGGCCGCCGAAGTCCGTGTGGGTGGTGCGGATGCCCGTGTCGATGACGTACGCCGTGACGCCCGCGCCCTCGTTCGGGTACGTGTAGCTGTTGTTCAGGGGCAGCGCGCGCTGGTCGATGCGGTCCAGGCCCCACGACGGCGGGTTGGGCTGGGTGCCCGCGACCCGCACGACGCGGTCCTGCTCGACGTAGGCGACGCGGGGGTCGGCGGCGGCGCGGCGGGCGTCCGCCTCGGACATGCGGGCCGCGAAGCCGGTCAGCGCCTTGGTGAAGTCGTGGGTGATGCGGGCGCGGTGGCGGGTGGCGACGGTCTGCTCGCTCGCGCCGTCCTTGAGCACGACGAGGTAGCTGCCGGGGATCGCGTCGGGCGACCCGGCGCCGAGGACCTGGCCCTCGGCGGCGGCGGCCGACGGCACGGCCGCGACGCCCACAGCGGTGGCGAACAGCGCGATCACGAGGCCGCGCAGGGGTTGGCGGAGCAAGGGATTCCTCCTTCGCAGGGCAGGGGACGCTCCGGTGCCCGCCCTCACCGGGGCACCGGAGCGCAGTACGAAGTGGTAGCAGTCAAAACTACGCGAACAGTTTTCAGCTAGTGGTTGTCGGGGATTTCAAGCCAATCGGACCAGTTGCACAAAGTCGCACGCAACAACTTGTCACCTGCGTTCGTAGGTTTGACCCCGTGACTCCGCTTACGCTCGCGGCATGCGTCGGCTGGCGATCTTCTGCCACCGGCGGGCGGGCTGGGTGGTCGCGGTCTGGCTCGCCGTGCTCGCCGGGCTCACGGTCGGCTCCGCGCTGGCGGGCCCGGAACACCAGGACACCCCGACGCTGCCCGCGTCCGACAGCAGCCGGGCGCAGGAACTCGTGGGCGGGCAAGGGGCGCGACCGAGCGGATAGTCATCGCGGGTCCGGTGGAGCGATCGCGACCGCGCGTGGAGGCGATGCTCGGGGAGGTCGCCAGGCTGCCGGGCGTCGTCGCGGTGGTGTCCCCTACGACGCGCCCGCGCAAGTGAGCGGCGACATCGCTTACGCGGCCGTGCGATTCGGTGTCCCGGCGGATTCGGTCGACCTGGACACCGCCCGCGCGCTGGTGGAGACCGCGGAGGCCGCCGGCGGGGACGGGCTGACCGTGGCGGTCGACGGGGCGGTCGCGGCGCGCACGATCGCGCCGCCGAGCGTGCACGACTCGGGGTTGGGCCTGGTGGCGGCGGCCGTGGTGCTGCTGTTGGCGTTCGGGTCGCTGACGGCGATGCTGCTGCCGCTGGTCACCGCGGCGGTGTCGGTCGGGTCGGCGGTCGGGGTGGTGGGGCTGCTGACCCACGTGACCGCGGTGCCGACGGTGAGCCTGGAGATCGTGGCGCTGCTCGGACTCGGGGTGGGGGTCGACTACGCGCTGTTCGTCGTCACGCGGTACCGGCAGGAGCTGCGCGCGGGGGCGGAGCCGGACGAGGCGCTCGGGGTGGCGGCGTCGACGTCCGGGCGCGGGGTGCTGTTCGCGGGCGTGACGGTGTGCGTTTCGCTGTTGGGAATGCTGACAGTCGGCATCGACTTCCTCGACGGGATCGCTTACGCCGCAAGCATTTCCGTCCTGACGACGATGCTCGCGGCGCTGACCCTGCTGCCCGCTCTGCTGCGCCCGTTCGGCAGGCGGCTGGCGCCGAAGGCGCGGCACCGCAAGCACGTCCCGGAGGGGCGGGGGTGGTCGTGGGTGGCGCAGCGGGCGACGGGGGCGCCGGGGTGGAGCACCGTGGCCGCGCTGCTGATCATCGGGGTGCTGGCGCTGCCCGCGGGGATGCGGCTCGGCGTGCCGGACGCGGGCGTGCACCCCGAGGGCTCGACGACGCGGGTGGCGTACGACCTGCTGGCGGAGGGCTTCGGCGACGGGTTCGCCGGGCCGCTGGTGGTCGTCGGGGAGGCCGACGCGTGGGCGCTGGCGCGGGTGTACGAAGCACTGTCCACACGGGACGACGTGGCGGTGGCGGCGCCGCCGGTGATCGAGGACGGGGTCGGGTCGATCCTGGTGCAGCCCGAGGCGTCGCCGCAGGACCCGGCGACGGCGGAGCTGGTGCGGGTGCTGCGGGAGGAGATCATCCCGGCGTCGGGGGCGGTGCTGCACGTCGGCGGGAACACCGCGGTGCAGGCGGACTTCTCGGCGGCGATCACCGACCGGCTGCCGCTGTTCCTCGGCACGGTCGTGGCGATCTCGTTCGTGCTGCTGGTGATCGTGTTCCGGAGCGTGCTGATCCCGTTGACGGCGGCGGTGATGAACCTGCTCGCGGCGGCGGCGATGTTCGGGGCGCTGACCGCGGTGTTCCAGTTGGGCTGGTTCGGGTCGGGGCCGACCGGGCCGATCGAACCGTACATCCCGGTGTTCCTGTTCGCCGGGCTGTTCGGGCTGTCGATGGACTACGAGGTCTTCCTGGTGACGCGCATCCAGGAGGAGTGGCGCAACGGCCACGACACGGTCACCGCGACGGTGCGCGGGCTGGCGTCGACCGGGCGGACGATCACGGCGGCGGCGCTGATCATGGCGCTGGTGTTCGTGTCGTTCGTGCCCGCGGGCGACCGGGTCGTGCAGGAGACCGGGTTGGGGCTGACGGTGGCGGTGCTGCTGGACGCCGTGGTGATCCGGGCGTTCCTGGTGCCCGCGGTGATGGCGGCGTTCGGGCGGGCGAACTGGTGGCTGCCGGGGTTCGTCGACCGGTGGCTGCCGCGGCTGGACGTCGAGGGGAGGGTGCCGGAGGAGCCGCTGTTCGACTGGTTCCGGCCGGTCGGCGAGCACCCGGGCGAGCGGACGGTGCGGATCCGGTCAGCCGTCGGATCGCGGTAGCCGCTTGTAGGCCATGCCGCCGGTGGGGTCGACCATGGCGCGCAGGAGGTCCACGACGGCTTGGCGCTGGACCTCGGTGACCATGTCGAGCAGCTCGTGCACCTCGGCGGTGGAGGCGACCGGGCGGCCCGCCCGGGAGGGGTCGTGCGAGGACGGGTCGAGCCCGGCCAGTTCGAGGACCTGGCGCGGGTCCAGGTCGAGGGAGCGGGCGACGAGGGTCAGGGACACCGGTTTGGGGCGCAGGGGTCTTCCGTCGGGCCGCTCGCCGGACTCCAGCTGCTGCCACAGCGCGCGCGAGACCCCGGCGCGCTTCGCGGCTTTCGCCTGGGAGAGCCCGGCGGCGGTGCGGGCTCTCCGGAGTGCCGGACCCAGCGGCCAGTGGTCGTCCTCGCGCCCGTCCATGGGCTAGATGATCTCGCAGCCGGGCGGGGGCGCCAGCCGCGAAACGCGTACGGCCGCTTTGTTGCTGTTTGTGGCGAACAAGTTAGTCCGAGTGGCTGCTCCGCTCGTGCGGGAGCCTCGACGGTCGAGCAGTCCGCGGCGGGGACAGCGGGGTCAGTCGCGGCGGGCGTCCATGCGGATGCGGCGGGCGGCGCGGGGCTTGGTCTCGGGCTGCTGCGGGCGCTCGAGGTCGAGGCTCACCGCGATGGCCGCGCCGACCAGGCGGAAGAGGAACCGGAAGAACCGGCGCACGGGCCGTCGGGGAAGCGCACCCGGGCAGTGTGCCCGGTCGCCCGCCGCGGCGGGGGCGGTTTCCCCTGGTTGTGCCGGTCAGTTCTCGCGGACCTCGGCGTCGAGCCAGCCGTGGGCGCGGGCGATGCCGACGACCGTCTGGCGGACGCGGACGACCTGCTCGGCGGTCAGCGTCGGGACGCCCGCGAGCAGGGCCTCGGTGACCTCGTCGCGGAACTCGCGGACGGAGAGCAGGTCGGCGAAGTCGCCGTCCTCCGGGAAGCCCGGGTCGGCGGCGTAGTCCTGGGTGGCGCGGCCCGCCACCAGGGAGACGTCGGAGGCCTTGAGGCCCCGCTCGCCCTCCTCGACGACGAACTCGACCACCGTGCCGGGGGTGAGCTTGCGCTTGTCGAAGTTGATGTCGTTGACGTGCAGGAACACGTCCTCACCACCGGTTTCCGGCAAGACGAACCCGTACCCGCGGACGTCGTCGAACCGGATCACCTTGCCCCGGACCACAGCCACCCCACCCACATCAGCCAATCCCTGTGCGGCCATCGTAGCCCTGTCACCAGTGGACGGTCACGCGCGGTGGCGGGGCCGGATCGCGCCCACGATCTTGAAAAGTGTCGGACCCCCGTGCACTAATGGGCTGAGTCGATTCCGAAGGGGGACGACCACGTGAGCACCGCCCGCACCGCGCTCGTCACCGGCGCGAACCGGGGCATCGGGTTCGAGGTCGCCCGCCGGCTGGCCGAGACCGGCCTGTCCGTGCTGCTCGGCTCGCGCGATCGGGGCCGCGGGAGCTAGCGGCGGCGAGCCTGGCCAGGGCCGGGCACCGGGTGCGCGCGGTGGAGGTCGACGTCGCCGACTCGGGCAGCGTCCAGGCGCTGGTCGACGGCCTGGCCGCCGAGGGGACGCCGGTGGACGTGCTGGTCAACAACGCCGGGGTGTACCCGACGCACCGGCTGTTCGCGATCCCCGAGCCGGTGTTCGAGGAGACGCTGCAGGTGACGCTGCTCGGCGCGTACCGGCTGTGCCGGGAGCTGGTGCCGGGGATGATCGACCGCGGGTGGGGCCGGGTCGTGAACGTGTCCTCGGGGGCGGGCGCGATGACCGACAACGTCCCCTCGCCGCCCGCGTACGGGATCGCCAAGGCGGCGCTCAACGCGCTGACCATCGCGCTGGCCGCCGAGGTGCCCGCGAGCGTGAAGGTCAACGCCGTGTGCCCGGGCTGGGTGCGCACCGACATGGGCGGGCCCGCGGCGCCGCTGTCGCCCGCGCAGGGGGCCGACACGGTGGTGTGGGCGGCGCTGCTGCCGCCCAGCGGCCCGACCGGCGGGTTCTTCCGGGATCGCAAGCGCATCCCGTGGTGACTAGTCTCTGAATCGTGGAGACCAGGAACATCCCCCGCCTGAACCGCACCGCGAGCGTCATCGGACTGGGCTGCTGGCAGCTCGGCGCCGACTGGGGCCGCGTCGACGAGTCCGACGCCCTCGCCGTGCTGCACGCCGCCGCCGACTCCGGCGTGACGTTCTTCGACACCGCCGACGTCTACGGCGACGGCCGCAGCGAGTCGCTGATCGGCCGCTTCCTGCGCGAGCACCCCGGCGACATCACCGTCGCCACGAAGATGGGCCGCCGCGTCGAGCAGGTCCCGGAGAACTACACGGCCGCCAACTTCGCCGCGTGGACCGACCGCTCCCGCCGCAACCTCGGTGTCGACACCCTCGACCTCGTCCAGCTCCACTGCCCGCCGACGCCGGTCTTCCACGACGACGCCGTCTTCGACGCCCTCGACGCCCTGGTCGACAAGCAGGCCATCGCGGCGTACGGCGTGAGCGTCGAGACCTGCGAGCAGGCCTTGGCGGCGATCGCCCGCCCCGGCGTCGCGACGGTGCAGATCATCCTCAACTGCCTGCGCCTGAAGCCGCTCGAGCAGGTCCTGCCCGCTGCCGCCGAGGCGGGCGTCGGCATCATCGCCCGCGTGCCGCTGGCCTCGGGCCTGCTGTCCGGCCGCTACACCGCCGCCACCACCTTCTCCGCCGACGACCACCGCAACTACAACCGCAACGGCGAGGCGTTCGACGTCGGCGAAACCTTTTCGGGCGTGCCCTTCCCCGTCGGCCTGCAGGCCGTCGAGCGCCTCTCCGACGCCGTCCCGGAGGGCTGGTCCATGGCCCGCTTCGCGCTCCGCTGGATCGCCGACCAGCACGGCGTCAGCGTCGTGATCCCGGGCGCCCGCACGCCGGAGCAAGCCCGCGGCAACAGCGCGGTCGGCGCCCTCCCCCACCTCCCGCCCAGCGCCCACACCACCGTCCGCGCGGTCTACGACGACCTGGTGCGCCCCCTGGTCCACGACCGCTGGTAGTTCCCGCCGCTCCCCCACCCTCCTCCGCTCGTGGCATGATTTGGGCAGATGCCCAAATTCAGGAGGTGGCCGTGCGGGCCTTGATCTGCGGAGCCGGAATCGCCGGGATGACGCTGGCGTGGTGGTTGCGCCGGGCGGGGTGGGAGGTGCTGGTCGTCGAGCGGGCGGCGGGGCCCCGGCCGGACGGGTACATGATGGATCTCTTCGGTTCGGGCTACGACATCGCCGAGCTGATGGGGGTGCTCGACGAGGTCAAGGCGGCCGACGCGGGGATCTCGGCGCTGCGGTACACGACGCCGGGCGGTGAGGCCCGCGGTGGGGTCAGCTACCGGTCGATGCGCGCGGCGTTGGACGGGCGCGTGGTCAGCCTCATGCGCGGCGACCTCGACCGGGTGTTGCGGGACGCCGTGCCCGACGTCGAGGTCCGGTACGGGACCTCGCTCGCTGACCTCGACACGCTGACCGACGGCACGCCGGTGGACGCGGATCTCGTCGTCGGGGCGGACGGGATCCACTCGCGGGTGCGGGAGTTGGCGTTCGGGCCGGAGGGCGGGTTCCTGCGGCCGCTCGGCTACCACACGGCGTCCTACCTGCTGGCCGACCCGGACCTGGCCGCGGCGGTCGGGGACCGGTTCCAGGTGGTGCCCGAGCCGGGCAGGCAGGTCGGGCTGTACCCGGCGGGCGGGCGGGTCGCGACGATGTTCCTGCACGCCGACGACGGGCCGCTGGTCGACGACCCGCGGGCGGTGCTGCGGGACCGGTACGCGGGCATGGGCGAGCTGGTCGACCGGGCGCTGGCGCACTGCCCGACCGATCCGTACTACGACCAGGTCGCGCAGGTGGTCACGCCGAGCTGGCACCGGGGGCGGGTCGTGCTGGTCGGGGACGCGGCGCACGCGGTGTCGTTGATGGCCGGGCAGGGGGCGTCGCTGGCGATGGCGGGCGCGTGGGTGCTGGCGGGCGAGCTGGAGAAGGCGCCCGTGCCCGTCGCGCTCGCCGCGTACGAGGCGCGGATGCGGCCGTTCGCGGAGGCCAAGCAGCGGTCCGGGCGACGGGCGGCGCGGTGGATGCTGCCGAAGAGCCGGCTGGGGATCAGCGTGCGCAACCGCTTGCTCGGCGTCGCCGACCTGCCGGGCGGTCCCGCCGTCGTGCGGGCGGCGACGCCGGGGACGGCGGCGAGCATCGTGCGGTGACCCCGGGTCAGCCGACGGGCGGGTCCTCCGCGCCCTCGCGCTCGTCCCGCTCCGCCCACTCCAGGAGCGGCTCCAACGAGAACGCGGTGTCGTCGATCCCGGCGTGCAGGTCGCCCAGTTCGGCGAAGCGCGCCGGGACGGTCGCGATGGTGAAGTCGCGGGGGTCGACGTCCGGGACCTCGTCCCAGGTGATCGGCGTCGAGACGGTCGCCTCGGCGACGCCGCGGACCGAGTAGGCGCTCGCGATGGTGTGGTCCCGCGCGTTCTGGTTGTAGTCGACGAACAGCGCGCTGGGGTCGCGGTCCTTGCGCCACCACGTCGTGGTGACGTCGTCCGGGGCGCGGCGTTCGACCTCGCGGGCGAAGGCCAGGGCGGCTCGGCGGACGTCGGCGAAGCCCCAGGACGGCTCGATGCGGACGTAGACGTGCAGGCCGCGCCCGCCGGAGGTCTTCGGGTAGCCGGTGACGCCCAGCTCGGCGAGCAGTTCCCGCACGACGCCCGCGACGCGCTGGACGATGGGGAACGGGCAGTCCGGCATCGGGTCGAGGTCGATGCGCCACTCGTCGGGGCGCTCGGTGTCGGCGCGGCGGGAGTTCCAGGGGTGGAACTCGACGGTGGACATCTGGACGGCCCAGACGACGTCGGCGAGCTTGGTGACGCACAGCTCGTCGGCGTGGCGGTTGTAGCGGGGAAGTGCAGCCGCACGGTCTCCAGCCAGGGCGGGGCGCCGTGCGGGACGCGCTTCTGGTGGACCTTCTCCCCGGCGAGGCCCTCGGGGAAGCGGTGCAGCATGCACGGGCGCTCGCGGAGCGCGCGCACGATGCCGTCACCGACCCCGAGGTAGTACTCGACCAGGTCGAGCTTCGTCGCCCCCGTGGCGGGGAAGTAGACGCGGTCGGGGTTGGAGACCCGCACGGTGTGCGGGCCCACCTCCACCTCGACCGCAGGGCTCTTGGCCGCCATGCGGCGACCCTACTGGTCAGGCGTTCTTGATCGCCGAGATCTCGAACTCCAGGGTGACCTTCTCGCCGACCAGGACGCCGCCGGTCTCGAGCGCGGCGTTCCAGCTCACGCCGTAGTCCTTGCGGTTGATCACCAGCGAGCCCTCGAAGCCGATCCGCTGGTTGCCGAACGGGTCGGTGGCGCTGCCGGTGAACTCCAGCGGCAGGGTGACCTGCTTGGTGACGCCCCGGACGGTCAGGTCGCCGGTGACCTCGAAGTCGCTGCCGCCGAGGTGCTTGATGGCGGTCGAGGCGAAGGTGATCGTCGGGTGGTTGGCGACGTCCAGGAAGTCGTTGGCGCGCAGGTGGTCGTCGCGCTGGGCGTTGCGGGTGTCGATGCTCGCGACCTGGATGGTCAGCGCCACGGTCGAGTTGTCGGGGGTGTCGCCGTCGATGGTGGTGGCGCCCTCGAACTCGTTGAAGCTGCCGCGGACCTTGGTCACCATGGCGTGCCGCGCCACGAAGCCCACGCGGGAGTGCGAGGGGTCGAGGGTGTAGGTGCCGGTCAGGGTGGTGAAGTCGGTCGTGGCGGTGGTCATGGCGGGTTCCTCCGGACTGGTTGATGTGACAACTGAATACTGCACCCAACATGGATGACGTGTCAACTATTCCCGGTAGACTCATCCCCATGACGAGGTGGCTGGACGACGACGAGCAGCGCGCGTGGCGCGGGTACCTGCACATGCAGGCCCGGCTGAGCGCCCGGCTCAACCGGCAGTTGCAGGACGACTCCGGGCTCTCGCTGGCCGACTTCGCCGTCCTGGTCGAGCTGAGCGAGGTCCCCGGCGGGCGGACCCGCGTGCTGGCGCTGGCCGACAAGCTCCAGTGGGAGAAGAGCAGGCTCTCCCACCAGCTCAACCGCATGCGCGGGCGCGGCCTGGTGGACCGGCAGGAGTGCCCCAACGACCGCAGGGGCGCCTTCGTCGCGCTGACCGAGCAGGGCCGCGAGACCATCGAGGCGGCGGCCCCCGGCACGTCGAGACGGTCCGCGAGTACCTGTTCGACCTCATCACGCCGGAGCAGGTCGCGGCCCTGTCGGACATCGCCGACCGGGTCGCCGACCGGCTCGCAGAAGATGAGGATTGATACTCGACAGAGCACGATTGCGAATGCGGGTCCTGTCACAGCCGGGCAGCATGACCGGTGTGACCGTGGACCTCGCCCTCTCCCCCGACGCCCTCCTGACCCGCACCCGCGCCGTGCGCAGGCGCCTCGACCTGGAGCGGGACGTCCCGCTGTCCGAGGTCGACGCGTGCCTGGAGATCGCCGCGCAGGCGCCGTGCGGGACGCGGTCCCCGCACTGGGTGGTCATCACCGACCCCGCGCTGCGCACCGCCATCGCGGGGCACTACCGGGCCGCGTTCCGGGCCAAGAACGCCGCGACGCCGCGCTCGCGCAGCCTGGACAGCGCCGCCTACCTGGCCGACAACCTCGCGCGGGTGCCGGTCCTGGTCATGGCATGCGTGGACGCGGGCGGGCCGCTGCCCGCGGGCAACCAGGCGTCGCTGTGGGGCAACCTGCTGCCCGCGGTGTGGAGCTACATGCTCGCCGCCCGCACGCGCGGGCTCGGCACGGTGTGGACGACGGCGCACCTGGCGCGCGAGCAGGAGATCGCCGACCTGCTCGGCCTGCCCGCGGGCGTGCACCAAGGCGCCCTCATCCCGACCGCGTACTACCTGGGCACGTCGTTCCGGCAGGCCGCGCGCCCGCGGCTAGCCGTCCACCGCGACCGGTGGTGAGAGCCCCAGGACGTCCAGCCCGCGGTCGGTGACGACGGCCCGGACGCCGAAGACGCCCGCGAGCACGTCCGCGGTGAGCACGGCGGCGGGCGGGCCGACGTCGACCAGCCGCCCGCGGTCGAGCACGGCGATGCGGTCGCAGTGCCGGACGGCGAGGTGCAGGTCGTGCAGGGTCAGCAGGACGGCCACGCCCGCGTCGGCCAGCGCGCGCACGGTCTGCAGGACGGTGAGCTGGTGCTTGAGGTCGAGGTGGTTGGTGGGCTCGTCGAGCACCAGCACGCGCGGCTGCTGCGCGAGCGCCCTGGCGATCGACACGCGCTGCGCCTCGCCCCCGGACAGCGTCCGCACGTCCCGCCCGGCCAGCGCGGTGATGCCGACCGCCGCCATCGCCGCCTCGACCGCGGCCCGGTCCTCGGGCCGCAGCGGTTCCAGGGCGCGGCGGTGGCTGTAGCGGCCCTGCTCGACCACGTCGACCACGCGCAGCGCCGCCGAGGTCACGCCCGGGTCCTGCACCGCGGCGGCGAGCGTGCGGGCGAGGTCGCGCCTGCTCACGTCGGCGCGTCCGTCCACCAGGACCGCGCCCGCGGTCGGGGTGATCGCGCGGTAGAGCGTGCGCAGCAGCGTGGTCTTGCCGCTGCCGTTGGGCCCGACGACGCCGAGCACCTCGCCCGCGCGGACGGCGAGGTCGACCCCGTCGACGACGGCCCGCCCGCCGAGCTCCACCCGGACGCCGACCAGCTCGGCGCTCACCGCGACCGCGCCAGCAGCAGGGCGAACGCGGGTCCGCCGACCAGCGCGGTCACCACCCCGACCGGCAGCTCCCCCGGCCCGGGCAGCGTCCGCGCGGCCAGGTCGGCGAGCACCAGGAACAGCGCGCCGAGCAGCGCCGAGGTCGGCAGCAGCCGCCGCGGGTCAGCGCCGACCAGGGCAGCGGCGGCGTGCGGCACGAGCAGGCCGACGAACCCGATCCCGCCCGCGACCGCGACCGACGTCCCCGCGACCAGCGACACCCCGACCAGCGCCCACCTCCGCACCCGGCGCGCGTCGACCCCGAGCGCCGCGGCGGCGTCGTCGCCCGAGAGCAGCACGGTCAGCGACCGCCCGGCCACGAGCGCCGCGACCCCGGCGACCACCAACGCGGCGAGCGGCGGCCACAGCATCGACCAGCGCGCGTCGCCGAGCCCGCCCGCGAGCCAGTGCAGCACCTGCTTGGCCGTCTCCCCGCGGGTGTGCAGGAACAGGACGACCGACGTGCCCGCCCAGCAGATCTGCCCGACCGCCACCCCCGCCAGCACCAGCCCGACCACGCCGCCGCGGCCCGCGATCGCCAGCGCCCCGGCCAGCGCGGCCAGTCCCCCGACGAACGCGGCGAGCGGGGTCACCACCGCGCCCAACGCACCGCCGAACACCGTGACCACGACGACCGCCAGCCCCGCCCCGCCGGACACGCCCAGCAGGTACGGGTCGGCGAGCGGGTTGCGGGTGGCGGTCTGCGCGACCGCCCCGGCCAGCGCGAGCGCCGCGCCGACGACGGCCGCCAGCACCACCCTCGGCAGCCGCGAGTCCCACACGATCGCCGCCCGCACCGGTGTCCACTCCGGACTGACCAGCCCCGGGAAGACCCCGTCGACGACGATCCCCCACACCTGCCCGATCGGCAGCGTCACCGACCCCAGCGACACCGCGAGCCCCCGACGAGCACGAGCGCGACGGCGAGCAGGCCCAGGCACGGGCCCAGCCGGACCCTCACCACCCGGCCCCGGGGTGCAGCACGCGCGCGATCGCCTCGACCGCGTCCGGGAAGCGGATGCCCTCGGTCAATTCCGGCAGCGTGACGACGGCGAACCGCCGCTGGGCCACGCCGGGCAGCGTCGACGCGAGCGGGTGCGCGCGCAGGTACTCCTGCTTCTCCGCCACCGACCCGCTGCCCAGGTAGTCGACGACCACCACCGCCGACGCCGACCGCTCCGCCACCTGCTCCCAGCTCACGTCCACGAAGGACTTCGGGTGGTCCGCGAAGACGTTGCGCCCGCCCGCCAGCGCCGCGATCGAGTTGCCGAGGCCGTGCCCGCCGACGGTGAACGCGGACTTCTCCCCGGAGTCGTAGAAGAACACCGGGACCTCCGCGCGGCCCGCGACCTTCGCCCGCACCGCCTCCACCCGGCCGGTCAGGTCCGACACCAGCGCCTCCGCGCGGTCCGGGACGCCGAAAACGCGGCCGAGCGCGCGCAGGTCCTCGACGACGGTGTCGACGGTCGTGCCCGCGGAGCACTCCTCGGACAGCAGGAACGTGCGGATCCCCTTGCCCTCCAACGCCTCCCGGGCGCGGCCGTCCTTCTCGGCGAAGGCGGACGCGTAGCCGCCGACCACGAGGTCGGGTTCGGCGGTGAGCAGTTCCTCGTACGTCGGGTACTGCTCGGCGAGCAGGGGGACGCGGTCGTAGGCGGCGTCGACCGACGGGTGCGCGTCCGGGGTGTCCGGGTACGCCGTGCCGACGACGCGGTCGGCCAGGCCCAGGGCCAGCAGCATCTCGGTGGCGTGCTGGTTGAGGCCGACGACCCGGGTCGGCGGCGCGGCGAAGGTTTGGGCGCGGCCGCAGTTGCGGACGGTCACGCCGTCCGCGGCGACCGGCGGGGACGAACAGGCGACCAGTGCCAGCGCGAGCAGCGGCACGGCGAAACGCGTCACGGGGCAGCCCTTTCCGCGCGGGACGGCGGCCATGCCGGGACGGCACGGCTCCGCGGCCCGCATTCCTCGACGGGTGGCCCCTCGCGGGGGCCGGGAGCCACACAGCCGCGGTCGGGCGATCGGGCTCGCCGCCTCCGGTGGGCGGCCTACCGTTGCGGGTCAGCGCCGGATTTCGACCGGACTTCCCCGTCCGCGGATGGGTAACGGCAGCGATGCTCCCGATCACGGGCGGGCGGGGTCAACCGGGCCTTGATCACAGCAGACTCTTGGGAGCGCTCCCAAGTTCTGTTACCGTGCGGTCACCGGGAGCGCTGCCAACCAACGGAGGTCCAGGTGCGCAAGGTCATCGCCGTCGCGGCGGCGGTCGCCACGGCCGTCGGCACGGCCGTGGCGGTCGGAGTCGCCGCCCCGAACCACCACGCCGCCGCGGCGGCCGCGCCGGAGTGGCGCGGCGTCGAGATCGGCGGCGGCGGGTTCGTGCCGGGCATCGTGTTCAACCAGACCGAGCCGGGCCTGGTCTACGCGCGCACGGACATCGGCGGGGCGTACCGGCTCGACGGCGCGCGGTGGACGCCGCTGCTGGACCACGTCGGCTGGGCCGACTGGGGCTGGAACGGCGTGGTCAGCCTCGCCAGCGACCCCGTCGACCCGGACAACGTCTACGTCGCCGCGGGCATGTACACGAACTCGTGGGACCCGGGCAACGGCGCGGTGCTGCGCTCCGGCGACCGCGGGCGGACGTGGGCGGCGAGCAGGCTGCCGTTCAAGCTCGGCGGGAACATGCCCGGCCGCGGCATGGGCGAGCGCCTGGCCGTCGACCCCAACGACAACCGCGTCCTCTACCTCGGCGCGCCGTCGGGCAACGGCCTGTGGCGCAGCACCGACAGCGGCGCGACGTGGGCGAAGGTCACCGCGTTCCCCAACCCCGGCACGTACGTCGCCGACCCGACCGACGCCAGCGGCTACAACAGCGACAACCAGGGCGTCGTCTGGGTGACCTTCGACCCGACCAGCGCCACCGCGGGCGCCCGGACGCGGACGATCTACGTCGGCGTCGCGGACAAGGACAACACCGTCTACCGCAGCACCGACGCGGGCGTGACGTGGCAGCGGATCGCGGGCCAGCCCACCGGCTACATCGCGCACAAGGGCGTCCTCGACCACGAGAACGGCTTCCTCTACCTCGCCACCAGCGACACCGGCGGCCCGTACGACGGCGGCAAGGGCGACGTCTGGAAGCTGGACACCGCGTCCGGCGGGTGGACCCGGATCAGCCCGGTCCCCTCGACGAGCGGCGACGCGTACTTCGGCTACAGCGGGTTGACCATCGATCGCCAGAACCCCGGCACGATCATGGTCGCGACGCAGATCTCCTGGTGGCCGGACATCATCATCTTCCGCAGCACCGACGGCGGCGCGACCTGGACCCGCGCGTGGGACTTCACGTCCTACCCGAACCGCAGCTTCCGCTACGAGATGGACATCGCCGAGGTGCCGTGGCTGACCTTCGGCGCCAACCCCGCGCCGCCGGAGACCTCGCCGAAGCTGGGCTGGATGACCGAGGCGCTGGAGATCGACCCGTTCGACTCCGACCGCATGCTCTACGGCACCGGCGCGACGATCTACGGCACCGAGAACCTCACCGCGTGGGACACCGGCGGCAAGGCGCTCATCAAGCCGGTGATCAGGGGCCTGGAGGAGACCGCCGTCCTCGACCTGATCAGCCCGCCGTCCGGCGCGCCGCTGGTCAGCGCGCTCGGCGACATCGGCGGGTTCCGGCACGACGACCTCACCGCGATCCCGCGGATGATGTTCACCGGCCCGGTGTTCACCACGACGACCAGCCTGGACTACGCCGAGAAGACACCCGCGGTCATGGTGCGCGCGGGCAGCTTCACCGACGCCGACCGCCCGTCCGACAGCCACGTCGCGTTCTCCACCGACGGCGGCGCGAACTGGTTCCAGGGCACCGAGCCGAGCGGGGTCAACACCGGCGGCACGGTCGCCGCCGCCGCGGACGGCGCGGTGTTCGTGTGGTCGCCGGGCGAGGGCCAGCCGGTGCGGTCGGTCGGGTACGGCACGTCGTGGACCGCGGTGCGGGGCTGCCCGCGCAGGCCGTCGTCGAGTCGGACCGGGTCAACCCGGCGAAGTTCTACGGCTTCAAGGACGGCACGTTCTACACCAGCACCGATGGCGGCGCGACGTTCACCGCCCGCGCCACCGGGCTGCCCGGGTCGGCGAAGTTCAAAGCCGTGCCGGGCAAGGAGGGCGACGTCTGGCTGGCGGGCGACCTCGGCCTGTTCCGCTCCACCGACTCCGGCGCGACGTTCGCGAAGGTGTCCTCCGTGGCGAGCGCCCGCAACGTCGGCTTCGGCAAGGCCGCGCCCGGCCGCGACTACCCCGCGCTGTTCCTCGTCGGCACGGTCGGGTCGACCGCCGACGCGGTGTTCCTGTCCGACGACCTCGGCGCGACCTGGCGGCGGATCAACGACGACCAGCACCGGTACGGGAACATGGGTGAGGCGCTGACCGGCGACCCGCGCGTCTACGGCCGGGTCTACCTCGGCACCAACGGCCGCGGCATCGTCTACGCCGACGCGGGCGACACCACCCCACCGACCACCACCACGACAACGACGACCACCACGACCACCTCCACGACGCTCCCGCCCCCGGGCGCGTGCAGCGTGAAGTACTCGGTGACGGGCAGTTGGGGCGGCGGGTTCCAGGCGTCGGTGCGGGTCACCAACGTGACCATCCCGCGCGTCGACGGCTGGACGCTGGCGTACTCGTTCCCCGACGGCCAGCGCATCAACCAGCTCTGGAACGGCTCCTACACCCAGACCGGCGCGGACGTGACCGTGCGCGCCGCGGACTGGAACAAGGTGCTGACCCCGGGCCAGAGCGCGGAGTTCGGCTTCCTCGCGAGCTGGCAGACCGCGAACCGGGCGCCGACCGCGTTCCGGCTCAACGGGATGCCCTGCACCACCGGCTGACGCGGGACGGCCCCGGGACGCGCGGTCCCGGGGCCGTCCCCGTGCTCAGCCCGCCCAGGGCGCCACCGGGTACCAGGGGATGATCTCCCGCCGGGCCAGCAGCCGGACGTCCCAGTACAGGAACGTGAACACGCCCGCGATGATCAGTGCGGACGCGGTCAGCACGGCCAGCCTGCGCGGGTCGGCGGCCAGCCAGCGCTGGAGCCGCCCGCCGGTGCCGTAGGCGATGGCCAGGAAGATCACCGCCATGATGAGGACGTTGCCCAGCGACTGCAGGGTGAACGCCGCCGCGCCGTAGAGCGGGTCGTGCGCCTCGGCGGCGTCGCGGAACATCTGCCGGAACAGCGGGTACGGCCTGCCGATGAGGAACCCGCCGATCAGCGCGCCCATGAACACCATGGGCGCGTTGGGGAAGCGGGCGGCGATCCGGGTGAACGGGTCGCGCACCTTGCCCGCCGCGGCGAGCCCGATGTAGATCATGACCAGGCCGATGACGCCGAACACGACCATCGACTGGACGCTGCGGGCCGACAGCTCGCCCGGCACGGACTTCGCGGTGTCGAACTGGGGCATGCTCGTGCCGACGATCCCCACGAGCGCGCCGTAGGGCGCGGAGATCGCGACCATGCCGACCGCGAGCCAGCCGATCGGCCGCAGCGTGCCGGTGAAGCGGGACCAGCGGGTGCTGGAGTCGCCCAGCATCGGGGCCACCGCGCCGAACGCGGCGATGTTGCAGGCGGTGAAGGTGCCCGCGATGCCGGTGACGAAGGCGAACGCGATGCCCGAGCCGATCCCGGCGATCGGTGTGCCCGCGGCGTCGACGCCGAGCAGGGTGTCGGCGATGGTGCCGCCGATGGTCTGGTCGACGAAGTGCGCCGACCACACGACCGTCAGCACGAACCCGACCAGCGCGCTCAGCCCGATGACCAGGCCGGGGCGGCGGGGAAGATGCCGGAGACGAAGGCCGACGTGGCCTTCGGCTCCACTGTGGACCGGTCGGATAACGAACCCGGTGCTGCCATCCGGATCTCCTTGTCGCAGGGTGTCCTGGTTCGGAGCGTTCTGGACGGCGGCGGGGGCGGCAACCGCCGTTGTGCTCAATCCCGTTGCAGGAATTGCCCCACGACGGGCGCCAGGACCGCGGCCTTGACCATGTGCGTTTGCCCAGGCAGGGAGCGGTGTTCGGCGTTCGGGAGGACGTCGGCGAGCATGCGCATGGCGTTGCGGAGGTAGTCGGGGCTCTTGCCGCCGTCCATAGCCAGGACGGGTGATTTCACGTCGGCCCAGCGGTCCGCGGGCAGCGGCGCGCCGCGGCCGGTGTCGCCGAGGACGCGGTAGTCGTAGCGGATGGTGGGGGCGACGGCCTTGAGCTTTTTCCACACGGGAGTCAGCTTCATGATGGCGATCGCGAAGCCCGGGGTGCCGACCATGCGCATGAACGACGTGACCGCCTCGCCGCGCTTGTCCTGCGCGATCAGGGAATCCATGTCGTCGATCAGGGTCGCGGGGCGGGGCTGGTGGGTGCCGTCGACGATGAACGGGCACTCGTACACCGCGACGCGGGTGACGCTGTCGAGGCGGTGGGCGGCGTCGAGCGCGAGGACGCCACCGGAGGACAGGCCCAGCAGCGCGGCCTCCCCGCCCGCGGCCTCGATGACCGCGGCGAGGTCGTCGATCTCCTTGTCCACCGAGTAGGGCTCGGTGTCGCCGCTCTCGCCGCGGCCTCGGCGGTCGTAGGCGTAGACGGTGAAGTCGGGCGCGAGCGCCTTGACGAGGTCGGCGGAGGGGCCGAACGCGCGGTGGCAGAGGGCGCCGTCGACGAGGACGAGCGCGGGTCCGGAACCGGTCGCCGTGTAGGCGATGCGGGTGCCGTCGGCGGAGGTGGTGTGCGGCATCGGTCTTGTCCTTGTCAGGCGAAGGTCCGGGTGAGCCAGCCCGCCCAGTCCTGCTCGGCGGGGGCGTAGCGCAGGTGGGCGAGCATCGTGGCGCCGTTCATGGCGTGCAGGAAGCGGTAGAGCGCGTCGTCGGTGCGGATGCCGATGGTCTGGTCGTTCTCGTGGAAGACGACGCCCTCGATCCGGCCGACACCGTCCAGGTCGGCGCTCGCGCGGCCGTCGGCGATGCCGAGCAATTCGCGCAGCCGGGCGGCGGTGGCGGACCAGTCCGCCAGGCCGGGACCCCAGAGGTTGAGCGGTTCGGCGGTGCGCGGGGCGAAGTGGGTCAGGTACTCGCGCAGGGACGCGGTGTAGAGCGCGCCGCCCTGGAGCATCGCCTCGTACTCGTCGGCCCAGCCGTCGCCGGGGAGGAAGCCGCTGGTGACCATCCGGACCACCGTGCTCGCCCTCTCGCGGCCCTCGACGAGGAACTCGTAGGCCATGAACCGGCCGTCGGGTCCGGCGGGCTGCCGGTGGGCGAAGTGCTTGCCCGGCTCCCACGCGGTGATCTCAGACTCCGGCTTGTACTCCCCATCGCCATCCGGACCGCGCCGTTGCCGATCTCGGTGTGCCCGAGGAACCAGGACTGCACGCCGGGGCCGGTCGCGATGGCGCCCCACACGGTGTCGACGTCGGCGGGCACCTCGAACTCGGTCGTGCCCTCGAAGTGGTGTCCCATGTCAGTCCGCCTCCGGGTGCACGGCGACGACGACGCGGTGCGCGCGGCCGGTCTCCGAGTGGTACTTGGCGATCAGCGCGGTGACGGCGTCGCCCAGTTCGGCGGCGAAGTCGGCGCGGTCCTGCGGGGTGGCGAACCGGACCTCCCCGTCGACGGCGAACGTGGCGAGCTTCTTGCCCGCGGCCGTGGACTTGGTGATCAGCGAGCCGACGTCCCGCACCAGCCGCCCGGCCAGGGCGAGCAGCCAGCGCGCGGAGAGGCGGTCGGGGGACTTGCCGGGGTCGGGGGCGAGTTCGGGGACGACGTCGGGGAGATCACGTAGGACCCCGCGGTCGCCTGCACCACCCGCTCGGTCATGTTGCCCTTGCGGCGCTCCTCGACCAGCGAGACCAGGCCGTGCTTCTCCAGCGTGCGCAGGTGGTAGTTGACCTTCTGCCGCGGGATCCCGAGCTGCCCGGCCAGCGTGGTCGCCGACCCGGGCCGGGTCAGCTCGGCGAGCAGCTTCGCGCGGATCGGGTCCAGCCAGACCTCGGCCGCCGCGCGGTCGTCGATCACGGTGATGTCGAACATGGGGCAACCGTAAGTCGGACAACTTGAGTTGTCAACAGCCATCGGATTTGTCTTGACAACTGGATTTGTCGGTGGGCAACCTGGAGGCATGACCACCAGAGGAGTCGAGATGACCACCACCGCACTGCCCGCCGCCCCCACCACCCGCGCCCTGCTGACTTGCGGGATCGCCGCGGGCCCGTGTTCGTCGTCGCGGGCTTCACGCACGCGTTCCTGCGCCCCGGCTTCGACATGGCCCGGCACCCGATCAGCATGCTGGCGCTGGGCGGCGCCGGTTGGGTGCAGACGCTGGCGTTCCTGCTCACCGGGGCGCTCGTCCTGGCCTGGGCGGCGGGCGTGCGCGGGAGGCTGCCCTCGCGCTGGCTGCCCCGAGCGCTGGGCGCGCTCGGCGTCGGGCTCGTCGCCGCGGGCGTCTTCCCGGCCGACCCGGCGTTCGGCTTCCCCGAGGGCGCCCCGGCGGGGGCACCCGAGTCGATCAGCACCACCGGCGCTCTGCACGCCGCGGCGTTCGGCGTCGCGATGCTCGGCTGGATCACCGCGGCGGTGCTGTTCACGCGGTACTTCGCCACGACCGGCAGGCGCGGCTGGGCGGTCCTGTCGGGCATCGCGGTGGCGGTGCTGATCGCACCGCTCGCGGTGATGGGGACGACCCCGGTGCTGTACGCCAGCTCGGCGCTCACGTGGACCTGGATGACCGCCGTCGCGGTCGTGTTACGCGCGGGCCGGTGATCTCGTAACCGCGGGCAATGTGATCGACATCTGCGGCGCGCTGGTCGGAAACAGGCGCTCCATAGCGTCCCGGGACGTGGATACGGACACGTCGACAGAGCTGTATACAGCAGCTCCGGCCGGGAGGACCGCGATGTTCGACACCGTGCTGGTGGCCAACAGGGGCGAGATCGCCTGCCGGATCATCCGGTCCGCCCGGGCGCTGGGCCTGCGGTCGGTGGCCGTGTACTCCGACGCCGACGCGGGCGCCCCGCACACCGCGCTCGCCGACGCCGCCGTCCGGCTCGGCGGGGCCGCGCCCGCGGAGAGCTACCGCAGCACCGAGCGGCTGCTCGACGCCGCCGCCGCTACCGGGGCGGGCGCGGTCCACCCCGGGTACGGCTTCCTCGCCGAGAGCGCGGACTTCGCGCGGGCGGTGACGGCGGCCGGGCTGGTGTTCGTCGGGCCGACGCCGGAGCAGATCGACCTGTTCGGCGACAAGCACACCGCCCGCGAGGCGGCCCGGCGGGCGGGGTGCCGCTGCTGCCGGGGAGCGGCCTGCTGGACGACGTCGAGCACGCGGTGGCCGAGGCCCGGGGCACCGGCTACCCGGTGATGCTCAAGGCGACCTCGGGCGGCGGCGGCATCGGGCTGACCCCGTGCGCGGACGAGGCCGAGCTGCGGCAGGCGTTCGGGCGGGTGCGCAGGCTGGCGGAGGCCAACTTCGGCGCGGCCGGGGTGTACCTGGAGCGGTTCGTGGCGCGGGCGCGGCACGTGGAGGTCCAGGTGTTCGGCGACGGCGCGGGCGGCGTCGTCGGGCTGGGCGACCGGGACTGCTCGGTGCAGCGGCGCAACCAGAAGATCGTGGAGGAGGCGCCCGCGCCGGACCTGCCCGACGACGTCCGGGCGCGGATGCACCGGACCGCGCTGGACCTGTGCGCCGCGGTCGCCTACCGCAGCGCCGGGACCGTGGAGTTCGTCTACGACGTCGACCGGCGGGACTTCGCGTTCCTGGAGGTCAACACCCGCTTGCAGGTCGAGCACCCGGTGACCGAGGCGGTGACCGGGCTCGACCTGGTCGCGCTGATGCTGCGGCTGGCCCGCGGCGAGACCGCCCTGCCCGACCCGCCCGCGATCCGCGGCCACGCCGTCGAGGCGCGGGTGTACGCCGAGGACCCGGTGCTGGACCACCGGCCCTCCCCGGCCTGGTCACCCGCGCCGAGTTCCCCGCGGGCGTGCGGGTGGACGGCTGGATCGAGACCGGGCTGACCGTGCCCACAGCCTACGACCCGTTGCTGGCCAAGGTGATCGCGCACGCCGACACCCGCGACGCCGCGCTCGAGGACCTGGCGCGGGCGCTCGACGCGACCGCGGTCGACGGCATCCAGACCAACCTCGGCCAGCTCCGCGCGATCTGCCGCGACGAGCGGCTGCGCGCGGTGGACCACACGACCGCGACCGCGTTCCCGGACCCGTCGCCGCGGATCGACGTGCTGCGCGGCGGCACCTCGACCACCGTGCAGGACTGGCCGGGCCGGGTCGGCTACTGGCAGGTGGGCGTCCCGCCGAGCGGCCCGATGGACGACGTGTCGTTCCGGGCCGCGAACACCGCCGTCGGCAACCCGGTGGGCGCCCCCGCGCTGGAGTGCACCCTGGAGGGCCCAGAGCTGCGGTTCAGCGACGCCGCGACGGTGTGCGTGACCGGCGCCGCGACCGAAGTGCTGCTGGACGGCCGATCGGTGCCGATGTGGGAGCCGGTCGCGGTGCCCGAGGGCGGGGTGCTCGCGGTCGCCGCCCCGCCCGGTCCGGGCATGCGCACCTACCTCGCCGTCCGCGGCGGCCTCGACGTCCCGCCGTACCTGGGCAGCGCGTCCACCTTCACCGCGGGCGGCTTCGGCGGGCACGCCGGGCGGGCGCTGCGCGCCGGGGACGTGCTGCGCCCCGGTTCGGCCGCCGTCACCGAGCCCGCCGCGGTCGTCGAGCGCCCGGAGTTCACGACCCGCTGGGAGGTCGAGGTCTCCGAGGGCCCGCACGGCGCGCCCGACTTCCTCACCCGCGAAGGGCTGGAGCGCTTCTACGCGACCGAGTGGGTGGTGCACACGCAGTCCGCGCGCAACGGCGTGCGGCTGTCCGGGCCGAAGCAGCTCTGGGCGCGCCCGGACGGCGGCGAGGCCGGGCTGCACCCGTCGAACGTGCACGACACGGCGTACTCCATCGGCGCGGTCAACGTCTCCGGGGAGACGCCGGTGCTGCTGGGCCCGGACGGCCCGAGCCTGGGCGGGTTCATCTGCCCGGTGACGGTGGTCTCCGGCGCCCGGTGGAAGGTCGGGCAGCTCCGCCCCGGCGACACCGTCCGGTTCCGGCCGGTCGACGAGGCCACGGCCGCGGCGGCGCACCGCGGGCTGCTCACCACCGCCCGCTCCGCGGCCGACCCCGACGACGGGGTGCTCGCCCGCGACGGCGACGTCACCTACCGGCGCAGCGGCCACGACAACCTGCTGGTCGAGTTCGGCCCGATGAGCCTGGACCTGGGCCTGCGCATGCGCGTCCACGCCCTGATGACCGCGCTCGACGACGCCGCGCCCGCGGGCGTCGTCGACGTCACCCCGGGGTCCGGTCCCTGCACGTGCACACCGACCCGGAGGCGCTGCCGCTGCGGACGCTGCTGGGCCTGGTCCGCGAGCTGGTCGCCGGGCTGCCCGAGTCGGACCTGGTCGTGCCGAGCCGCGGCATCCGGCTCCCGCTGTCCTTCGACGACCCGTCGATCCACGAGGCCATCGCCCGCTACCAGGCGAACGTGCGCCCGGACGCGCCGTGGAACCCGGACAACATCGAGTTCATCAGGCGCATCAACGGGTTGTCCTCTGTGGACGACGTGCGGGACACGGTGTTCGCCGCCGAGTACCTCGTGCTCGGCCTCGGCGACGTCTACCTCGGCGCGCCCGCGCCACCCCGCTTGACCCGCGGCACCGGCTGGTCACCACGAAGTACAACCCGGCGCGCACGTGGACCCCGGAGGGCGGGGTCGGCATCGGCGGCGCGTACATGTGCGTCTACGGCATGGAGAGCCCCGGCGGCTACCAGCTCATCGGGCGGACCGCGCCGATCTGGTCCGGGCTGCGCCAGTACGGGCCGTTCGAGCCCGGCGTCCCGTGGCTGCTGCGGTTCTTCGACCGGGTCAGCTTCTTCCCCGTCGGACCGGACGACTTGCTGGACTACCGCGCCGACCTGCTCGCGGGCCGGGTCGAGGTGGAGATCACCGAGGGCGGGTTCTCCCTGGCCGAGCACAACCGGTTCCTCGCCGAGCACGCCGACGGCATCGCCGCGTTCCGGGCGCGGCAGGGCGCGGCGTTCGAGGCCGAGCGGGTGGCGTGGGAGGCGGCGGGCGAGTTCGCGCCGCGCCCGGAGCCCGAGCCCGCCAGCCCGGTCGCGGTCACCGTCCCGCCCGGCGGCAGCGTCGTCGAGGCCCCGCTCAGCGCGAGCGTGTGGCGGGTCGACGCCCGCCCCGGCGACGCCGTGGCCGCCGGGACGCCGCTGCTGCGGCTGGAGGCGATGAAGCTGGAGGTCGTCGTCCGCGCCCCGGTCGACGGCGTGGTGGCCGACATCCTCGTCAGCCCCGGCCAGCACCTGTCCGCGGGCCACGCGCTGGCCGTCATCGCCCGCGAGGAGGCCGCGTGAGCGCCACCGAGCGGGTGCGCGCCGCCTACGCCCGACTGTCCGAAGTGGACCGCCCGGAGGTGTGGATCACCCTGCGCGCGGAGGCCGACCTGCTGGCCGAGGCCAAGGAGGTCGACCGGCGCGTCGAGGGCGGCGAGCGGCTGCCGCTGGCCGGGCTGCTGGTCGCGGTCAAGGACAACGTCGACGTCGCGGGCCTGCCGACCACCGCGGGCTGCCCGTCCTTCGCCTACCGGCCCGAGCGCACCGCGCCCGCCGTCGCCCGCCTGGTCGACGCCGGGGCGCTGGTGCTGGGCAAGACCAACCTCGACCAGTTCGCGACCGGCCTGGTCGGCACCCGCAGCCCGTACGGGGCGGTGCGCAGCGCGCTGCTGCCCGACCGGGTGTCCGGCGGGTCCAGCTCCGGGTCGGCGGTCGCGGTCGCGCTCGGCGTCGCCGACATCGGGGTGGGCACCGACACCGCCGGGTCGGGGCGGGTGCCCGCGGCGTTCAACGGGATCGTCGGGATCAAGCCGACCCTGGGGCTGGTGCCCACCACCGGCGTCGTCCCCGCGTGCCGCTCCTACGACGCGGTGACCGCGTTCGCCGCGACGCTCGACCTGGCGCAGCGGGCGATCGCGGTGATGACCGGCCCGGGCGACGACCCCGCGGCCGCACCTGGCCCCCGACGTCCGCCTGTCCGCGGGCGACGCCCCCGTGGTGGCCGTGCCGGACGCGGCCGGGCTCGCGCCGCTGAGCCCGCGGCGCGGGCGGCGTTCGCCGCGGCGGCCGACCGGCTGGGCCTGCCGCTGCGGGAGGTCGACATCAGCCCGCTGCTGGACGCCGCCGCCCTGCTCTACGACGGCGCGCTCGTCGCCGAGCGCTACCAAGCGGTCGGGGAGTTCATCGACGGCGGCGCCCCCGACCTCGACCCGAGCGTGCGCGCGATCATCGGCGCCGCCCGGGACCTCCCGGCGCACGCGCTGGCCGCCGACCTGGCCCGGCTCGACGCGGTCAAGGCCGCCGGGGTGCTCGACGGGTGCGACGCCCTGCTGCTGCCGACCGCGCCCGAGCACCCGGCGCTCGCCGCCGTCGCCGCCGACCCGATCGGCGTCAACCGCGGGCTGGGCACCTACACCAACTTCGTCAACCTGCTGGACCTGTGCGCGGTGGCCGTGCCGGGCGGGACCGCCGACGGCGGGCCGTTCGGGGTCAGCGTCGTCGCGCGCGCGTTCGACGACCAGGTGGCCATCGACGTGGCCGCCCGGCTGACCGGCGAGCAGGCCGCCGACCCGTACCCGGACACCGGGACGGACCTGGTCGTGTTCGGCGCGCACCTGCGCGGCCAGCCGCTCAACCACCAGCTGACCGCGGTCGGGGCGCGGTTCACCGGCGCGGTGCGCACCGCGCCGGAATACCGGATGGTCCTGATCCCCGGACCACCGGCCAAGCCCGGCGTCGTCCACACCGGACCGGTGGACGGCGTCGCGCTGCCCGGCGAGCGCTGGCGGCTGTCCCCGCTGCCCTCGGCGCGTTCCTCGCCGCACTGCCCGAGCCGATGACCCTCGGTCGGGTCCGCCTCGCCGACGGCAGCGGGGCCGTCGGCTTCCACTGCGCGGCCAGCGCGCTCGCGGGCGCCGACATCACCGCGCACGGCGGCTGGCTCGCCTACCTCTCCGCCTCCCCACTCCGTGAAAGGTCCCCTCCCCGTGAAGATGCTCAAACTCGGCGCGCTCGCCGCCGCCGCGCTGCTGGCAAGCGCTTGCGGCGCCAAGGTCGCCGACTCCGGCGCCAGCACCGCGAAGTCCTGCGTGGACACCTCCGGCGCGTCGGTCAAGATCGGTTTCCTCAACTCCCTGTCCGGCACCATGGCCATCAGCGAGAAGACCGTGTTCGACTCGCTCTCCCTGGCCGCGGAGCAGATCAACGCCGCGGGCGGTGTGGCGGGCAAGCAGCTGACCGTGGTCAGCGAGGACGGCGCGTCCGAGCCGACCGTGTTCGCCGAGAAGGCGGGCAAGCTCATCAGCTCCGACTGCGTGGCCGCGGTGTTCGGCGGCTGGACGTCGTCGTCGCGCAAGGCGATGCTGCCGGTGTTCGAGGGCGCGAACGCGCTGCTGTTCTACCCGGTGCAGTACGAGGGCCTGGAGTCCTCGCCGAACATCTTCTACACCGGCGCGACGACCAACCAGCAGATCGTGCCCGCGCTGGACTACCTCAAGGAGCAGGGCGCCAAGTCGCTGTTCCTGGTCGGCTCCGACTACGTCTTCCCGCGCACCGCGAACAAGATCATCCAGGCGTACGCGAAGGCGAACGGCATCGAGGTCAAGGGCGAGGAGTACGCCCCGCTCGGGCACACCGACTTCGCCACGATCGTCAACAAGGTGAAGGCCGCGGGCGCGGACGCGGTGTTCAACACCCTCAACGGCGACTCCAACGTCGCGTTCTTCAAGGAGTACCGCAACGCCGGGCTCACCGCGGCGGCGATGCCGGTGCTGTCCGTGTCGATCGCCGAGGAGGAGGTCGGCGGCATCGGCGTGGACAACCTCGTCGGCCAGCTCACCGCGTGGAACTACCACCAGACCCTCGACACCCCGGCCAACAAGGAGTTCGTGGCCGCGTTCAAGGGCAAGTACGGCGCGGAGCGGGTGACCTCCGACCCGATGGAGGCGGCCTACACCTCGCTGTTCCTGTGGAAGGCGATGGTCGAGAAGGCCGGGTCCTTCCAGCCCGCGGACGTCGCGAAGGCGTCGGGCGGGGTCAGCTTCGCCGCGCCGGAGGGCACGGTCACGGTGAACGGCGAGAACCACCACATCGCCAAGACCGCCATCGTCGGCGCGATCGCCGAGGACGGCCTGATCTACCCGAAGTGGACCTCCGACGGTCCGATCGAGCCCGACCCGTACCTCAAGGGCTACCCCTGGGCGAGCGGTCTGAGCAGCTAGTCCGGTGCAGGCCGGGCGCCCCGCGCGCCCGGCCCCTCCCCTTGGCGGTGACCCCTTGGAAGCTCTGTTCGGCCAACTCTTCGCCGGGCTCTCGCTGGGCTCGGTGCTCCTGCTCGCCGCGCTCGGCCTGGCCCTGACCTTCGGGCAGATGGGCGTCATCAACATGGCGCACGGCGAGTTCATGATGGCGGGCGCGTACACCGCGTTCGTCACCCAGCAGGCCGTCACCGACGCCGGTCTGTCCCTGCTGCTCGCGCTGCCGCTCGGGTTCCTCGTCGGCGGGCTGATGGGCGTGCTGCTGGAGGCGACCCTGCTGCGGCGCATGTACCACCGTCCCCTGGACACGCTGCTGGTCACCTGGGGCGTCGCCCTGGTGCTCCAGCAACTCGCCCGGGACATCTTCGGCGCGCCCAACGTGGACGTGCGCGCCCCGGCGTGGCTGTCCGGCAGCATCGACCTGGGTGTCGCACAGGTGCCCGCGGCCGGGTGTTCATCCTCGGCCTCGCCGTCGCCGCGGTGCTGGGGCTGGCGTTCGTGCTCACCAGGACCGCGCTCGGGCTGCGGGTGCGCGCGGTCGTGCACAACCGCGACCTCGCCGAGACGACCGGCGTGGACACCCGCGCCACCGACCGGCTCACGTTCTTCATCGGGTCCGGGCTGGCGGGCGTGGCGGGCGTCGCGCTGACGCTGCTCGGGTCGACCGGGCCGACGCTGGGCACCAACTACATCGTCGACGCGTTCCTCGTCGTGGTGGCGGGCGGGATCGGGCAGGTGAAGGGCACGGTGATCGCCGCGTTCGGGCTCGGCCTGCTGCAGGCGGGCTTCGAGTACTCGACGACGGCCAGCGTCGCCAAGGTCGTGGTGTTCGCGATCGTCGTGGTGTTCCTGCAGATCCGGCCGCAGGGCCTGGTCAGCGTGCGGACGAGGAGCCTGGCATGAGGACCGCGATCGGGTTCGCCGCGCTGGCCGCCGGGCTGTTCGCCGCCGCTCCGCTGCTGCTGACCGACTTCCGGCTGGCCCTGCTGGCGAAGTTCCTGTGCTACGGCCTGGTCGCGGTCGGCATCGGCCTGGCCTGGGGCCGCGGCGGGATGCTCACCCTCGGGCAGGGCGTGTTCTTCGGCCTCGGCGCGTACATCATGGCGATGCACCTCAAGCTCGCCGACGCCGGTCCGGGCGGCGTCCCGGACTTCATGCTGCTGTACGGCTCCGGCGAGGTCCCCGGCTGGTGGGAGCCGTTCCGCTCGCCCGGCGTCACGCTGGCCGCCGTCGTCCTGGTGCCGGGCGCGACGGCGCTGCTGCTCGGGCTGGCGGTGTTCCGCAGGCGCGTGCGCGGGGCGTACTTCGCGATCCTGTCGCAGGCGCTCGCCGCGGCGTTCGCCATCCTGCTCATCGGGCAGCAGGCGGCCATCGGCGGCACCAACGGGCTCAACGGGTTCCGCTCGTTCTTCGGGTTCGACCTGTACGACCCGGTGAACAAGCGGATGCTCTACTTCATCGCCGCGGCACGCTGCTGGCGCTGCTGCTCATCACCTGGCAGCTCTACCGGTCGCGCTACGGCGAACTGCTCGTCGCGGTGCGCGACGCCGAGGAGCGGGTCCGCTTCCTCGGCTACGACCCGGCGACGGTCAAGACCGCCGCGTACACCGCCGCCGCGGTCATGGCGGGGATCGCGGGCGCGCTGTTCGTGCCGATCGTCGGGATCATCTCGCCCGCGTCGGTCGGCGTGGTGCCGTCGATCGCGTTCCTCGTCGGGGTGGCCATCGGCGGGCGGGCGACGCTGTTCGGGCCGGTGCTCGGCGCGGTCGCGGTCGCGTGGGCGCAGACGGCGCTGTCGGAGAGCTTCCCCTCGTTCTGGAGCTACTTCCAGGGCGCCCTCTTCGTGCTCGTCGTGGCCTTCCTGCCGGGGGCATCGCGGCGGCGCGGCTGCGCAAGAAGGAGGCCGTGTGAACGCCGACTACCTGGAGCTGACCGACGTGCGGGTGACCTTCGACGGGTTCGCCGCCGTCGACGGCGTCACCACCACGGTCCTGCAAGGGGATCTGCGGTTCCTCATCGGACCGAACGGCGCGGGCAAGACCACGCTGGTCGACGCGATCACCGGGCTCGTCCCGGCGACCGGGTCGGCGATGTTCGGGCGCACGGAGCTGTTGGGCCGCAAGGTGCACCGGATCGCGCGCCTCGGCGTCGGCCGGACCTTCCAGACCGCGAGCGTGTTCGAGGACCTGACCGTCCTGCAGAACCTCGACATCGCCGCGGCGCGGGCCGCGGGCTCGGGACCCTGCTGCGCGCGCGGAAGCGGGTGCCGGACGACGTGGCGGCCGCGCTGGAGGTCATCGGGCTCGCCGAGCAGCGCGACCGCAAGGCCGGGGTGCTCGCGCACGGGCAGCGGCAGTGGCTGGAGATCGGGATGCTGCTGGTGCAGAACGCGCGCGTCCTGCTGCTCGACGAGCCGGTCGCGGGCATGAGCGCGGCCGAGCGGGAGCAGACCGGCGACCTGCTCAAGCGGATCGCCGCCGAGCGCACGGTCGTCGTGGTCGAGCACGACATGGACTTCCTGCGCGCGTACGCCGACTCGGTGACGGTGCTGCACCAGGGGCGCGTGCTCAGCGAGGGCACGGTCGCGCAGGTGCAGGCCGACCCGCGCGTGCAGGAGGTCTACCTCGGATCGGTGAAGGAGCACGCGTGATGCTGGAGCTGCGCGACGTCACGGTCGGGTACGGCCGCACGACGGTGGTCCGCGACGCGACCGTGGTCGTCCCCGCGGACGGGGTGGTCGCGGTCATGGGGCACAACGGCGCAGGCAAGACCACGCTGCTGCGCGCCGCCGTCGGCCTGCTGCGGCCCAGCCGGGGTCGGTGCTGCTGGACGGCGAGGACGTCACCGCGCTGCGCCCGCACGAGCGGGTCCGGCGCGGGCTGGCGTACGTCCCGCAGGGCCAGCAGTCGTTCGGGCAGCTCACCGCCTTGGAGAACCTCCGGCTGGCCGGGCGCGACGTCGACGCCGCGCTGGAGCGGTTCCCGGCGCTGCGCCCGGTGCTCGGCAAGCGCGCGGGCCTGCTGTCCGGCGGGCAGCGCCAGCAGCTGGCGATCGCCCGCGCCCTGCTGACCCGCCCGCGGGTGCTGGTCCTGGACGAGCCGACCGAGGGCATCCAGCCGTCGGTGGTCGCCGAGATCGAGCTGGCGGTCCGCGCGCTGGCCGCCGAGGGCATGGCGGTGCTGCTGGTGGAGCAGCACATCGGCTTCGCCCTGTCCGCGGCGGCGCACTACTATGTGCTGGCTGCGGGGAAAGTCGCCGCCGAGGGCGGTGGCGGGGCCGACGCGGCCGACACTGTCCGCTCCGCGATGGCGATCTGATGACGACTCCCCTGCGCGACCAGATCTACCTCCAGCTCCGCGACGAGGTGCTCAGCGGCACCTGGCGCACCGGCGAACGGCACACCGAGCCCGCGCTCGCCCGCAGGCTCGGCGTGTCCCGCACGCCGGTGCGCGAGGCGCTGACCCGCCTGCTCGCCGACGGCCTCGTCCGCCGGGAGGAGTACGGCTACTCCGCGGTCCTGCCCAGCATGACCACCATCCGCGACCTCTACGAGGTCCGCATCGCCGTCGAGCTGCGCGGCATCGCCCGCGCCATCGAGAACCCCGGCGTCCGCCACGACCGCGCCGCGCTCGACGCGGAGCTCCAGCACTGGTACGCCCTGCGCGCCGCCCCGCCGGACCCGACCCCGGAGTTCGTGCTGGAGGACGAGCGCTTCCACACCGCCCTGCTGGCGTCGTCCGGCAACGGCGAGCTGGTGGCGACCCTGACCTCGGTGAACCGGCGCATCCGCACGGTCCGCATGTACGACTTCCTGGTCGAGGGCCGCATCGAGACCTCGATCGCCGAGCACATCGACATCATGGAGAACGTGCGCGACGGCCAGCTCGACAAGGCCCTCCGCCTGCTCCACGAGCACATCGGCGCGTCGCTGGAGATCGTCGTCGAGCGCGCCACCCGGGCGCTGACCGCGCGGCACAGCCACGGCGGCTGACCGCCGCGGAACCGGTTCCGGAAAATTCTTGTCAGGGGTCGCCCGCGTCCTGCATATTTGTTGTCACCCTGTACAAATTGAATCGCCGAGGTGACGCCGATGTCCCACGCGAAACCCCTGTTCGCCCTGGTCAGCGCCGTGCTGGCGGGCGCAGCGCTGCTCACCGCCCCCAGTACCGCCGCCGAGGAACCCGCCGCGATGGCGGTGGTGTGGGAGGACAACTTCGACGGCCCGCGGGCGCGGGCGTCGACCCCGCCAAGTGGCGGCACGAGGTCGGCGACAACGTCAACAACCACGAGCGCCAGTACTACACCGGCAGCACGCGCAACGCGGCGCTGGACGGGGCGGGCAACCTCGTCATCACCGCCCGGCGCGAGAACCCCGGCGGGTACCAGTGCTGGTACGGCGCCTGCCAGTACACCTCCGCCCGGCTCAACACCGCTGCGACGTTCACCCAGACCTACGGCCGGTTCGAGGCCCGCATCAAGGTCCCGCGCGGGCAGGGCATGTGGCCCGCGTTCTGGATGCTGGGCAACGACATCGGCACCGTCGGCTGGCCCGCCAGCGGTGAGATCGACATCATGGAGAACGTCGGCTTCGAACCGTCCACAGTGCACGGGACGATCCACGGGCCCGGGTACTCCGGCGCCGAGGGCGTCGGCGCGGGCTACACGCTCCCGGGCGGGCAGCGCTTCGCCGACGCGTTCCACGTGTTCGCCGTGGACTGGGCGCCCGGTCGGATCACGTGGTCGGTCGACGGGAACGTCTACAGCACCAAGACACCGTCGGACATCGGCGGCGACCGGTGGGTGTTCGACCACCCGTTCTTCCTGATCCTCAACCTCGCCGTCGGCGGGTACTGGCCGGGCGACCCGGACGGCAGCACCGTGTTCCCGCAGACCATGGTCATCGACTACGTGCGGGTCAGCAGCGGCGGCGAGCGCACCGGGCCGATCACCGGCCTGGCGGGCAAGTGCGTCGACGTCGCGGGCGCGAACACGGCGAACGGGACACCCGTCCAGCTCTACGACTGCAACGGCACCGCGGCGCAGCGGTGGACGATCGCCGCCGACGGCAGCATCCGGGCGCTGGGCAAGTGCCTGGACGTGACGTCGGGGTCCACGGCGAACGGCGCGAAAGTGCAGCTCTGGGACTGCAACGGCACCGGGGCGCAGCGGTGGGCGGTCAGCGCGGCACGCGACGTGGTGAACATCGCCGCGGACAAGTGCCTGGACGTCAGCGACCACAACTCGGCGAACGGGACGCGGCTGCAGATCTGGACCTGCACGGGAGCGGCGAACCAGAAGTGGACGACGCCGTAGGTGTGTAGCCGCGCGGCATAGGGGTAGTCATCCCCTGAGACACCAGAGAGGAGTTCTCAGGTCGATGAGCACCATCACTGAATCTGTGGACGTCCACGTCGATGTGCGCACCGCGTACAACCAGTGGACTCAGTTCGAGACGTTCCCCCGCTTCATGGAGGGCGTCGAGGAGATCCGGCAGCTCGACGACCGCACCACGCACTGGAAGACCCGGGTGGGCGGCGTGACCCGCGAGTTCGACGCGGTGATCGCGGAGCAGCGCCCGGACGAGCGCGTCGCGTGGAAGTCGGTCGACGGCCCGACGCACGCGGGCGTGGTGACCTTTCACCGGATCGATGCCGACACCACCCGGGTGACCGCCCAGATGGACATCGATCCGGAGGGTTTCGTCGAGACGGTCGGCGACAAGCTCGGTGTGCTGGACCGCCGCGTGAAGGGCGACCTCAAGCGGTTCAAGGAGTTCATCGAGCACGACCGGTCCGGTCAGGAGACCGGCGCGTGGCGCGGTGAGGTCGACCCGCCGCCGCAGGCCCCGACCACCAACCCGCTGTAACACGCGGGACAACCCCATACGGCGGCGGTAGCCCCGCCCCCGGCTGCGTGCACGCACGGAAGAGCAGGGACATGCCCCGATTCGGATACACGCTGATGACCGAGCAGGCGGGCCCGGCCGCGCTGGTGGAGCACGCCGCCGCCGCGGAGCGGGTCGGGTTCGACTTCGCGGTCTCCAGCGACCACTACTCGCCGTGGCTGGACTCGCAGGGCCACTCGCCGAACGCGTGGAGCGTGCTGGGCGCGGTCACGCAGGTGACCGAGCGGGTGGAGCTGATGACGTACGTGACGTGCCCGATCATCCGGTACCACCCGGCGATCGTCGCCCAGCAGGCCGCGACGACGCAGATCCTGTCCGGCGGGCGGTTCACCCTCGGGCTGGGCGCGGGCGAGAACCTCAACGAGCACGTGGTGGCCGCGGGTGGCCGTCGGTCGACGTCCGCCACGACATGCTGGCCGAGGCGGTCGACATCATCTCGGCGCTGTTCGACGGCGGCTACGTCACCCGGGGCGGCAAGCACTTCCGCGTGGACTCGGCGAAGCTGTGGGACCTGCCCGAGACGCGCGTGCCGATCGCGGTCGCGGTGTCCGGGGACGAGTCCGTCGGCCGGTTCGCGCCGGTGGCCGACCACATGATCGCGGTGGAGCCCAAGGCGGAGCTGGTGGATTCCTGGGGTGGGGGCGGTCGCAAGATCGGCCAGGTGCCGGTGTGCTGGGACCGCGACCGGGACGCGGCGGTGGCCCGCGCGCACGACCAGTTCCGGTGGTTCGGCGGCGGCTGGAAGGTCAACGCGGAGTTGCCCGGGCCGTCGGCGTTCGCGGGGGCGACGCAGTTCGTCCGGCCGGACGACGTCGCCGCGAGCATCCCGTGTGGACCGGACGTCGAGCCGATCGTGAAAGCGGTGGCGCAGTTCGTGGACGCGGGGTTCACCGACGTGGCGCTGGTGCAGATCGGCGGCGAGCACCAACGAGACTTCTTCACCTTCGCCGAGGCGGAACTGCTGCCCGCGCTGCGCGCCGCCTGAGTTGTCCACAGCCCGGGGACGAGGGGCGGCGGCCGGTCCGCGCCCGCCCCTAGGATCGAGGGCGTGCCCCCGGAGACCCAGACCGACGTCCGCACCGCCGCCCAGGAAGTCCTGCGGCGGGTGTTCGGCTACGAGCAGTTCCGCGGCGACCAGGCCGAGATCGTTGCGCACGTCGCGTCCGGCGGGGACGCGCTGGTCCTCATGCCGACCGGTGGCGGCAAATCGCTGTGCTACCAGATCCCGTCGCTGGTCCGGTCCGGCGTCGGCGTGGTCATCTCCCGCTGATCGCGCTCATGCAGGACCAGGTCGACGCGCTGCGCGCGCTGGGCGTGCGGGCGGGCTTCCTCAACTCGACGCAGGGGTTCGCCGAGCGCCGCGAGACCGAGGATGCGTTCCTCGCGGGCGAGCTGGACCTGCTCTACCTGGCGCCGGAACGGCTGAAGGTCGAGTCCACGGTCCGCCTGCTCGACCAGGGCGAGGTCGCGCTCTTCGCCATCGACGAGGCGCACTGCGTGTCGCAGTGGGGCCACGACTTCCGCCCGGACTACCTGCTGCTGTCGGAGCTGCACAAGCGCTGGCCCGACGTGCCCCGCATCGCCCTGACCGCGACGGCGACCGCGCCACCCGCGAGGAGATCGCCACCCGGCTCGACCTGGCCGACGCGCGCCACTTCGTCGCCAGCTTCGACCGCCCGAACATCCAGTACCGCATCGTCCCGAAGAACAACCCGCGCCGCCAGCTCCTCGACCTCATCCGCACCGAGCACGACGGCGACGCGGGCATCGTCTACTGCCTGTCCCGCGCCTCGGTCGAGGACACGGCCGCGTTCCTGGTCGACAACGGCATCCCCGCCGTGCCGTACCACGCGGGCCTGGACAACCGGACCCGCGCGGCCAACCAGGCGCGCTTCCTCCGCGAGGACGGCCTGATCGTGGTCGCCACCATCGCGTTCGGCATGGGCATCGACAAGCCCGACGTCCGCTTCGTGGCGCACCTTGACCTCCCGAAGTCGGTCGAGGGCTACTACCAGGAGACCGGCCGCGCGGGCCGCGACGGCCTCCCGTCCACGGCGTGGCTGGCCTACGGCCTGCAGGACGTCGTCCAGCAGCGCAAGATGATCGACTCCTCGGAGGGCGACGACGCCCACCGCCGCCGCCTCGGCCAACACCTCAACGCGATGCTCGCCCTGTGCGAGACGGTGGAGTGCAGGCGCACCCAGCTGCTGAACTACTTCGGTCAGACCGGCGCCACCTGCGGTAACTGCGACACCTGCCTGACCCCACCGGAGTCGTGGGACGGCACCGTCCCCGCCCAGAAGCTCCTGTCGACGGTCTACCGCCTCGACCGCGAACGCAACCAGCGCTTCGGCGCGGGCCAGGTCATCGACATCCTGCTGGGCAAGCAGACCGACAAGGTCACCCAGTTCCGCCACAACCAGCTCTCCACCTTCGGCATCGGCACCGAGCTGAAGGACCCCGAGTGGCGCGCCGTCGTCCGCCAACTCCTCGCCCAGGGCCTCCTCAGCGTCGAGGGCGACTACGGCACCCTCCACCTCACCGAGGCCAGCGCCACCGTCCTCAACCGCACCCGCCAGGTCATGCTCCGCCGCGACCCCGACCGCCCCGCGACCCGCACCCGCACCAGCGGTTCCCGCAAACCCGCCGCGGCCGACATGCCCACCTCGGCCCAACCGCTCTTCGAGCGCCTCCGCGCCTGGCGAGCCGCCACCGCGAAGGAACAGGGCCTCCCCGCGTACGTGATCTTCCACGACGCCACCCTGCGCGCCATCGCCGCCGCCACCCCCAGAGCCTGGCGGACCTGAGCCGCATCAGCGGCGTCGGCGAAGCCAAACTCGCCCGCTACGGCCAACAGGTCCTCGACACCCTCGCAGGCGACGGAACCACTGACACCCAGCCGGCCCTCGCTGCGACCCCGGCCCCCGCGACCTCGGCCCCCGCCACCCCGGCCGCTGCGACGCCGTCCGCTGCCACGCAGGCAGCCGCACCTTCGGCCCGCCCCCACTCCTCCCCGCGGAACTCACCTTCGCCGCCCACGACGACGACATCCCGCTCCCGGAGCCGCCGCCGGAGGACTACTAGGCCGAACAGACCGCCACGGGTCAGGAGATCGCGTCTCGGGTGCGGGATCGTTTAGCGGCGCATTCCCTGTTGCCAGTTCAGCTAAGCGGTCTTGGCCAGCCAGTCCGGGGGTGCGGCGTCGTTGGCCTCGCACCACTCGAGGGCGCCGACGGTCCACAGGAGGGCCAGGACGAGGACGCTGATCGGGTCGCCGCCGTCCGGGGGTACCGACAGGTCGAGCTGGGCGTCGGCGTCCGCGGGTGGCCGTTGAGGTCGGCCAGGACCGCGCGGACCAGCGCGCGCACGGGTGGTGCCAGCTCATCGACCGCGACGGGTTTGCCCGCGGTGTCGTGGAGGTCCAGCAGGTAGGTCTGGTCCGTGCCCGTCGTACCCCGCTTGAGCAGCATCGACGCCGTGGCGTGCACCAGTTCGCGCAGGACGGCGCGGAGGCGGGTGCGTTCGTCGGGGCCGCCGAGGAGGTCGAGCGGGGCGTCGAAGCCGGGGGCGGAGCCGCCCCTGGTCACGGCCACCAGCCTGCGCGCGAGGCCGCGGGCGTGCTCGGTCATGCCGGTGTCTCCTCTGTCCGCCGGTTCTCCTGAGGTACCCCGCGGACTGTGCGCGCATGCACCTGACGACGCCCCGGCGTGTCATGCCGTGACACGATCGCACCGGGGTCGCTACTCAGCGTTGCACAATTCAGGGTGCTCTCCCTAGGGTGCGGTGCATCACATCCCGACTCCATCCGGGTGAGTCCCGGCGGCCGGACGGCCGGGCGGAAAGGTTGTCCATGTCACTTCCCACCACCCCGCGGCGGCGGTTCCTCGCCTACCTCGTGGCCGCGCCGACGCTGACGGTCGCGGCGAAGCTGGGGGCCGACGCCGCCGGGCTGGGGGCGACCGCGGAGGCCGCGGTCGTGCCGACCCCACCCGCCCCCGCCGACCTGCTCGACCTGGGCGACATCCTGATCCTCGCGGGCGCGCCGACCGCCCACCTGCTCACGCTGTCCGTCGACGACGACGGCGGCGCGACGCTGAAGCTGCCGCGCGAGGAGGTCGGCCAGGGGATCACCACCGCCACCGCGATGCTCGTCGCCGACGAGCTGGACCTGCCGCTGTCGAGGGTCCGCGTCCAACTCGACGACGCCCGCCCGGAGCTGCTGTTCAACCAGCTGACCGGCGGCTCCAACACCATCCGCTCGGTCTACGAGCCCGTGCGCACCGCCGCGGCGGCAGCGCGCGCCCGCCTCATCGCCGCGCCGCGGCCCGGTGGGGCGTCGGCGCGAACACCCTGACCACACGGGAAGGCGCGGTCATCGGCGACGGCCGCCGCGCGACCTACGGCGAGCTGACCGGAGCGGCGGCGCGCACCGACCTGGGCCCGACCACGATCACCCCGAAGGCCCAGCACTCCCTCGTCGGCACCCCCACCAACCGGGTCGACGCGCGGGCCATGGTGACCGGCCGCCAGCGCTACACCCTCGACCTCGACCTGCCCGGCCACCCGACGATGGTGCGCAGGCCGCCGACGATCAACGGCACGGTCAAGTCCGTCGAGAACATGGCCGAGGTGCGCGCGATGCCCGGCGTGGTCGACGTCGTGGTGGTCGAGACCGGGGTCGCCGTGCTCGCCGAGACGTTCGGGCAGGCGCTCGACGGCAAGGAAGCGCTGCGGGTGACCTGGAACCCCGGGACCGTCGACGCCGAGAGCGACGAGACGATCCGGCGGAAGCTGCGCGCCGCGGCGCTGCCATTCGTCGTGCCGCCGCTGCTGACCCAGTACGCCGACGCCGAGTTCGACTTCGCGTTCGTCAGCCACGCGCCGCTGGAGACCAACACCGCGGTCGCCGACGTGCGCGCCGACAGCGCCGACATCTGGGCCGGGCTGAAGTCGCCGATCGTCGCCCAGCAGACCATCGCCGCCGAGCTGGGCCTGCCGCAGCACCGGGTGAAGGTGCACGTGGTGCAGGGCGGCGGGTCGTTCGGGCGCAGGCTGTTCTTCGACGGCGCGCTGGAGGCCGCGCGGATCTCCAAGGCCGCGGGCAAGCCCGTCCGGCTGCTGTGGAGCCGCATCGACGACATGCGGCACGGCCGCGCGCGGGCCGCCAGCCACCACAAGCTGCGCGCGACGTTCGCCCTGGGCGGCGTGCTGACCTTCGAGCACCGCGTCGCGAGCGTGGAGACCGACTTCGGGCACGGCCTCGGCGAGATCCTGACCGCGACCGCCGCGCAGCTGCCGGTCGGCGGCAACCTCAGCTTCGCGCAGACGGTGTTCCTGACGACGATCAAGTCGCCGTACAACTTCGGCGTCACCACCCAGCTGCTCAACGAGGTCCCGCTGCGCATGCACACGGGCTCGTGGCGGTCGGTCTACTCGGCGAACACGCGCGGCGCGGAGGAGATCTTCGTCGACGAGCTGGCCCGGCGGCTGCGCAAGGACCCCGTCGCGTTCCGCAGGGAGTTCCTCAAGACGGCCCGCCAGCGCGCGGTGCTCGACAAGGTCGCGGTCGAGGGCCAGTGGGGCAAGGCGATGCCCGCCGGGTTCGCGCAGGGCGTCGGCTTCCACGAGGAGTACAAGTCCTGCACGGCGTGCCTGGTCGAGATCGACGCCCGCGACCGCGCCAAGCCGCGCGTCACGAAGGCGGTGATCGCCGCCGACTACGGTTTGCCGATCAACCCCGGGGCCTGGAGGCGCAGCTCCTCGGCGGGTTGACCGACGCGATCTCCACGACGCTCACCGCGGGCCTGCACATCGAGCGGGGCCTGCCGCTGGAGGGCAGCTACTCCCAGTTCCACTACGCCCGGCAGGCCGACTCGCCGACCGACGTGCGGATCTTCATCATGCCCGCCTCCGGGGAGCCCGGCGGCGCGGGCGAGCTGGGCGTGCCCGCCGCGGTCGGCGCGATCGCCAACGCCTACGCCCGCGCGACCGGCGTGAAGCCGCGCTCGTTCCCGATCAACTTCCCCGTCGACTTCGACCCGTTCCCGCGATAGGAGCCCCAGTGCCGACCTACTCCTTCACCGTCAACGGGAAGGCCGTCACCGTCGACGCCCCGGCCGACCTGCCCGCGCTGTGGGCGCTGCGGGACAAGCTGGGCGTCACCGGCCCGAAGTACGGCTGCGGGATCGACGTGTGCAAGGCGTGCACCAGCCACCTCGACGGCGAGGCGTTCAACCCGTGCGTGACCCCGGTGGCCGAGGTCGCCGGGCGCGAGGTCACCACGATCGAGGGCCTCGCCGACGGCGACGTGCTGCACCCGGTGCAGCAGGCGTGGCTGGAGCAGGACGTCGCCCAGTGCGGGTACTGCCAGCCCGGCCAGATCATGGCCGCGGTCGCGCTGCTCAAGCGCACCGCGAACCCGACCGACGCCGACATCGACGCCATCGAGAACGTCTGCCGCTGCGGCACCTACTTCCGGGTCCGCCAGGCGATCAAGCGGGCGGCCGAACTGATGCGCGGCTGACGGTTCGGTACCACGCCCACGCCCCCGGATGACAGGATCGGGGGCGTGGGCAACCTCCTGGCCGTCAGCGACCTGCACATCACCTACGACGAGAACCGCGAGATCACCGCCGGGCTCCAGCCGGAGTCGGCGGACGACTGGCTGATCGTCGCGGGCGACATCGCCGAGAAGACCGAGGACGTGCGCTGGGCGCTCGACCTGCTGTCCCAGCGGTTCGCCCAGGTGGTGTGGACCCCGGCAACCACGAGCTGTGGACCACGCCGGGCGACCCCGACCAGACCCGCGGCGTGGAGCGCTACGAGGGCCAGGTCGCCGTGTGCCGCGAACTGGGCGTGCTGACGCCCGAGGACCCGTACGCGCGCTGGGAGGGCGAGGACGGCCCGGTGCTGATCGCGCCGCTGTTCGTCGGCTACGACTACTCGTTCCACGCGCCGGGCGCGACGAACAAGGAGGAGTCGCTGGAGATCGCGCACGCCGCGGGATCGTCTGCACCGACGAGTACTACCTGTTCCCCGACCCGTACGAGACCCGCGACGCCTGGTGCCGCGCGCGGGCGGCGTCGACCGAGGCGCGCCTGGCCGCCTGCGACCTGCCGCTGGTCCTGGTGAACCACTACCCGACCGTGCGCGAGCCGACCCGCATCCTGCGCTACCCGGAGTTCGCCCAGTGGTGCGGCACCGACCTCACCGCCGACTGGCACACCCGCTTCCCCACCGCGGCGATGATCTACGGCCACCTGCACGTCCCGCGCGTCACCCACCACGACGGGGTCCGGTTCCAGGAAGTCAGCCTCGGCTACCCGCGCGAGTGGAAGCGGCACGGCAACCCGCACGGGATCTTGCGCAAAGTGTTCCCGCAAACTGCCCGCGTCTAGGCGAAACCACAGGCTGTGACCGTTATCACCCCTGGGTTATGGGGTACTGGGATGAGTCGTGGCGACGCGCACCGCCGATCCTTGTCCTGAACAAGTGTCGACGCCCGGTCGGCCGCAATGGGGCGACCCGCCGGCGTCGACGTCGGAAGGTGGCTCGCCATGACGGCGGCGAACATAGCGGCGTTGCACGCCGTGGACGGAGACGGAAGACCGGAACCGGTCGCGTTCGAGGTGTCGGAGTACCGCTCGGTCCTCCACTGGCCGGTCGACGGCGACACCCGCGGCGGCGCGTACCTGGAGCTGGGCGGCGACATCGGCGGCCTGCGCATGCGCGCAGGCCTGGGCGCCGAGGTCCAGTGGTGGCTGCGCCTGCGCATGCTCGCGGGCCCGGTCCTGGCCACGCCCGGCAAGCGCACCGAGTGGACGTTCCTCACCCAGCCCATGACCGACGAGCAGCGACGCCGCGCCCTGCCCCCGGCGTCGAACCGGTCACCGCCCGGGTCCTGCTCCCCACCCAGGACACCGACCGCGCCGTGACCCACTGGGCCACCGCCCCGGACCTGTCCCACCCCACCCTGCCCCTCTTCAGCTCCGTCGTCGGCGCCGTCCGCAGCGTCCTCTACGGCCACCGCTTCTGAGCGCGGGACCCGCCACCGGCGGACCCCGGTGGCGGGGCGGGCACCCGACCGGGCACGATCGTGCCCATCATGACGCTCACCGCCCGCATCCCCGGTTCCCCCGATCCCGACGCGCTGTTCGACGCCTTCGCGACCTGGGCTGACGACCAGGGGTTGTCGCTGTACCCGGCGCAGGAAGAGGCGCTGATGGAGTTGGTCTCCGGGGCCAACGTCATCCTCAACACGCCCACCGGGTCGGGGAAGTCGCTGGTGGCGATCGGGGCGCACTTCGCGGCGATGGCGCACAAGCAGCGGACCTTCTACACCGCGCCGATCAAGGCGCTGGTGTCGGAGAAGTTCTTCGCGCTGTGCGAGACGTTCGGGGCGTCCGAGGTCGGGATGATGACCGGCGACTCCAGCGTGAACCCGGGGGCGCCGATCATCTGCTGCACCGCGGAGATCCTCGCCAACATCGCGCTGCGCGACGGGGCCGACGCCGACGTCGGGCAGGTCGTGATGGACGAGTTCCACTTCTACAGCGAGCCCGACCGCGGCTGGGCGTGGCAGGTGCCGCTGATCGAGCTGCCCAAGGCGCAGTTCCTGCTCATGTCGGCCACCCTCGGCGACGTCACCCGCTTCAAGGACGACCTGACGCGCCGCACCGGCCGCGACACCGCGGTGGTGGCGAGCGCGGAGCGCCCGGTGCCGCTGTTCTTCTCCTTCGGGATGACGCCGCTGCACGAGGCGCTCGAGGAGCTGCTGACGACGAACCAGACGCCGGTCTACGTCGTGCACTTCACGCAGGCCGCGGCGCTGGAGCGCGCGCAGGCGCTGATGAGCATCAACGTCTGCACGCGCCAGGAGAAGGACGAGATCGCGCGGCTGATCGGCGACTTCCGCTTCTCCCCGGGTTCGGCAAGACCCTCTCCCGCCTGGTCCGGCACGGGATCGGCGTGCACCACGCGGGCATGCTGCCGAAGTACCGGCGGCTGGTGGAGCGGCTGGCGCAGGCCGGGCTGATGAAGATCGTGTGCGGCACCGACACGCTCGGCGTCGGGATCAACGTGCCGATCCGCACGGTGGTGTTCACCGCGCTGTCGAAGTACGACGGGGTGAGGACGCGGCTGCTCAAGGCGCGCGAGTTCCACCAGATCGCCGGGCGCGCGGGGCGGGCCGGGTACGACACCGTCGGGACCGTGCTGGTGCAGGCGCCCGAGCACGTGATCGAGAACGAGAAGGCGCTGGCGAAGCTCGGCGACGACCCGAAGAAGAAGCGCAAGTTCGTGCGGAAGAAGCCGCCGGAGGGCATGGTCTCCTGGGGCCGCCCGACCTTCGAGAAGCTGGTCGAGGCCGAGCCGGAGCCGCTGACGTCGAGCTTCCAGGTCAGCCACGCTATGCTGCTCAACGTGATCGGCCGCCCGGGCGACGCGTTCCAGGCGATGCGCCACCTGCTGACCGACAACCACGAGGACCGGCCCGCGCAGCGCCGCCACATCCGCAAGGCGATCGCGATCTACCGGGCGCTGCTGGCCGCGGGCGTGGTCCGCAAGCTCGACGAGCCCGACGAGCAGGGCCGCCTCGTCGCCCTGGCCGACGACTTCCAGGTCGACTTCGCGCTCAACCAGCCGCTGTCCCCGTTCGCGCTGGCCGCGATCGAGCTGCTGGACCGGAACTCGCCGTCGTACGCGCTCGACGTGGTCTCCGTGGTGGAGTCCATCTTGGACGACCCGAGGCAGGTGCTGTCCGCCCAGCAGCACAAGGCGCGCGGCGAGGCGGTCGCGGCGATGAAGGCCGAGGGCATGGAGTACGACGAGCGGATGGCGCTGCTCGACGAGGTCACCTACCCGAAGCCGCTGGCCGAGCTGCTGGGCGCGGCGTTCGAGACCTACCGGCAAGGGCACCCGTGGGTCGGCGACCACCGGCTGTCGCCGAAGTCGGTCGTGCGGGACATGTACGAGCGCGCGATGACGTTCTCCGAGCTGGTGTCCTTCTACGGCCTGGCCCGCTCGGAAGGCCTGGTGCTGCGCTACCTGGCCGACGCCTACAAGGCGCTGCGGCAGACCGTGCCGGACGAGGCGAAGACCGAGGAGCTGACCGACCTGGTCGAGTGGCTGGGCGAGCTGGTCCGCCAGGTCGACTCCAGCCTGCTCGACGAGTGGGAGAAGCTGACCAACCCCGACGACGAGACCGCGGTCGCCGTGGACGAGGCCCCACCCGCGGTCACCACGAACCCGCGCGCCTTCCGCGTGCTGGTCCGCAACGCCCTGTTCCACCGGGTGCAGCTCGCCGCCCGCCGCGACTGGCACGCGCTCGGCGAGCTGGACGGGAACACCGGCTGGGACGCCGAGGCGTGGGCGGACGCGCTGGAGCCGTACTTCGACGTGCACGCCCAGATCGGCACCGGCCCGGACGCGCGCGGCCCGCAGCTGCTCGTCCTGGAGCAGGGCGAGGACCTGTGGCGGGCCCGGCAGATCTTCGACGACCCCAACGGCGACCGGGACTGGGGCTTCACCGCGGACGTGGATTTGCGCGCCTCGGATGAATCCGGGACCGCGGTTCTGACCATCACGACAGTCGGCGAACTCTGACGTTGAACCCCGACCTGGTCGCGTGGGATGTTGGCCGGACCCCACCGACCGGGAACGGGTGATGCCCGTGGCGGCCGTCCGCCCGCTGCTGATCGCCGCGGTCGCGGTGACCCTCGGTGCCGCGACGGCGGTCGTCGTCGACGGCCGCACGCCGTCGGAGTCGTCCGACTGCGCCGTGCCCGCCTACGTCGAGGGCACGCCCGCGTCGCCGGAGGCCGCGCCGGACGGCGGCGGGCTGGAGGTCGTCGAACAGGGGTTCACGCAGACCGGCGACGCGGTGAGCATCGGCGCCGTCGTGCACAACACCAGCGCGCACCCGGCGTACCGGACCCGGGTGCAGATCCGGCTCTACGACGCCAAGCGCATGTGGCTGCCCGAGGAGCGGCCGGGCGAGGTGCGGCGGGTCATGGAGATCCCGGTGGTGATGCCCGGGCAGCGCGTCGGCATCGGCAACGACGCCCACCCGGCGCCGCTCTACGGCGGCGGGAAAGCGGTCGTGCGGTCGTTCGACGTGGAGTTGACCACCACGACGTGGCTGGAACCGGACGCGCTGGGCGGGCTGGTGCCGGTCTCGGCGCGGGAGGTCCGCGCCGAGCACCCGAGCCCGGCGTCGGACGACGTGGTGAGCGCGCACTACCGCGAGCGGTCGGCGAACTGCCGGACGCTGGCCGCGCGCGGGGCCGCGGTGGTGTACCGCGACGCGGGCGGCCGGATCGTGGGCGGGGCGATCGAGCCGCCGGGCGCGCTGATCGTGTTCCGGGACGAGCGCAACGAGGTCGTCGGCGGGGAGCCGACGCCGCCGGAAAGCGCGCCGTGCGCGCCCGGGGAACGCGACATGTGGGTCATCCCGCTGAATCCGGTGCCGGATTCGGCCGATCTCTCGCGCATCGAGGTACACCCCTATTGCGACCTTTCCCGACCGGTCTCCGGAACCGGTCCGCGCGACCCGCGCAATTAAGGGAATAACGGCAACGACCGTCGCCCCTCCCCGCTTGACACGGGCCGTTGTTACTGCTCAGGCGTGGGGATTTCGGACATTGTCCGGTATCGGACACCGTTTATCGGCCATTGAGCCGTTGTCCACCCGGCATTCGCTCCTCAATACTCGGGTTCGTCCGCGATCCGGACACCTCATTCACACCCGGGGCGTGAAGGCCATCGAGGGCTGGCCTTCCCGGGTGCCCTGCACCGAGGAGCGAAATGCGCATCCCATCGAAGGCAGCCGTGGCCGCTGCGGCGATCACGGCCTGCCTTGTCCTACCCACCACCACCGCCGCCGCGGCCGAGGGCGTGATCCTGGCCGAGGCGCCGCGGGCTCCATCTCGGACAGCTACATCGTCGTGCTCAAGGACGGTGCGACCGCCACCGCGGCGGGCTGGCCGCCGCCTACGACGGCAAGGTCGGCTACACCTACAAGACCGCCGTGAACGGCTTCTCGGTGCGCATGTCGCCCCGGCAGGCCCGCAGGCTCGCCGCGCACCCGGCGGTGGCGTACGTGGAGCAGGACCGCGAGGTGAAGCTGCTCGCCGACCAGCTCAACCCGCCGTCGTGGGGCCTGGACCGGGTCGACCAGGACGACCTGCCGCTGAACCAGAAGTACAGCTACTCGACCGGCGCGTCGAACGTGACCGCGTACATCATCGACACCGGCATCAACTACACCCACACCGACTTCGGCGGCCGGGCGACGTTCGGCTTCGACGCGTTCAGCGACGGCCAGAACGGCAAGGACTGCCAGGGCCACGGCACGCACGTCGCGGGCACCGTCGGCGGCACGACCTTCGGCCTGGCCAAGCAGGTCAAGCTCAAGGCCGTCCGGATCATGAACTGCACGGGCAACGGCTCGATCTCGACGATGGCCGCGGGCGTGGACTGGGTGGCGGCCAACGCGTCCGGGCCGTCGGTGGCCAACATGAGCTTCTACACCGGCGTCCGCAACGAGCCGAGCCGCGTGCTCGACGACTCGGTCACCGCCATGATCGACGCGGGCGTCACCTCGGTCGTCGCGGCGGGCAACTTCAACGACGACTCCTGCCAGTACTCGCCGCAGCGCGTCGCCCGCACGATCAACGTCGGCGCGACCAACACCAGCGACTCGCGGGCGTCGTTCTCCAGCTACGGCACCTGCACCGACATCTTCGCCCCCGGCGAGGGCATCGTGTCCGCGTCGCACTCCTCGACCACCGGGTCGCGGTCGAACAGCGGCACCTCGATGGCGGCGCCGCACGTGGCGGGTGCGGCGGCGCTGTACCTGGCGGACAACCCGGCCAAGACCCCGGCCGAGGTGCACAGCGCGATCATCGCGGGCGCGGTGAGCGGCACGCTGACCAACGTCGGCGCGGGCTCCCCGAACCGGATGCTGCGCGTCAACAAGGGCACCAGCACCGGCGTCTCGGTCGCCGACCCGGGCGCGCGCACCGGCGTCGTGGGCACCGCGACCAGCCTGCAGCTGACCGCGTCGGGCGGCACCGCGCCGTACACGTGGTCGGCCACCGGACTGCCCGCGGGCCTGTCGATCAACGCGAGCACCGGCCTGGTCTCCGGCACGCCCACCACGGCGGGCACGTACAACGTGACCGCGACCGCGACGGCGTCCGCGGGCGGCTCGGGCAGCACGACGTTCACCTGGACGATCACCACGGGCGGCACGTCCTGCGCCACCCTGACCAACGCGGGCGACGTGGCGATCCCGGACGCGGGCGCGGCCGTGACCAGCACGATCACGGTGGCGGGCTGCGCGGGCAACGCGTCGGCGTCGAGCCGGGTCGAGGTGCACATCAAGCACACCTGGCGCGGTGACCTGGTCGTCGACCTGGTGGCGCCCGACGGCTCGGCGTACCGGCTGAAGAACTCCAGCAGCTCCGACAGCGCGGACAACGTCGACCAGACCTACACGGTCAACCTGTCGGCGGAGGCCCGCAACGGGGCGTGGAAGCTGCGGGTCCAGGACGTCGCCTCCTTGGACACCGGCTACATCGACACGTGGAGCCTGACGCTGTAACCCCTTCCCGGAACCCGTCCGGTGGTGAAATCGTTTCACCACCGGACGGGAGGAGCGGCGTGGGCAGGGGCGACGGCGACCGGGTGGTGCGGTGCGACCGCGGCCACCTGCACTGGGGCCGGTTCGGCGCGGCGGGCCTGCTGCCGGTGTCCGACGGCCACGTCCTGCTCCAGCGCCGCGCCTGGTGGACGCCCGGCGGCGGGACCTGGGGCACCTTCGGCGGCGCCCGCGACAGCCACGAGGACGCGGTGTCCGCCGCGCTGCGCGAGACCGCGGAGGAGTCCACCCTCGACGCGTCCCTGGTCAGCCCGATCGGCGTGCTCCGCGAGGACCACGGCGGGTGGGCGTACGACACGGTGGTCGGCGCGGTCGACGCGATGCCCGCGGTCGGCCCGGCGTCGGGGAGTCCGCCGACGCCGCGTGGGTGCCGGTCGACGAGGTGGCGGACCGCTCGCTGTTCCCGCCGTTCGCCGCGGCGTGGCCGAAGGTCCGCGAGCACCTGCGCAGGCCGGTGCTGGTGGTCGACTGCGCGAACGTCATGGGCTCGCGCCCGGACGGCTGGTGGCGCGACCGCCGCGGGGCGCGGCCCGGCTGCGGGACGCCGTCGCGCCGCTGGCGCTGGGCGTCGGCGGGCTCGGCGGCTTCGACGTCGCGTTCCCCGAGGTGGTGCTGGTCGTCGAGGGGCAGGCCCGCGGCATCGAGGGGGTGGAGGGCGTCACGGTGGTGGCCGCGCCCGCCAGCGGCGACGACACGATCGCCGACCTCGCGACGCCTGTGTCCACGGTGGTCACCGCGGACCGCGAGCTGCGGTCGCGCTGCGAGGGCGCGGGCGCGTCGGTCGTCGGACCCCGCTGGCTGCTGGACCGCGTCGACTACGGCTCGGCGAGCCGGGCGAGGTAGCCCGCGTAGAGCGCGCGCAGGTCGACGGTGTCGGGGTCGAGGAGCCAGAGCGTCAGGGCGCCTTCGAGGAACGCGACCAGTTCGGCGGCTTGAGCCTCGCCGACGATCTCCGCGAACACCGCCCGCAGCGCGCGGTTGCGGCTCAGGAACCGCTCGCGCACCTCGGACGCCCGGGCCAGGTGCTCGGCCTGCAGGACGACGTGCAGCGTCGCCAAACCCTTGTGCGCCATGGTGTGCGAGGCGTCGGAGAGCAGGGCGTCGACCAGTCCCGCCGCGCCGCGCCCGCGTGCTCGGCCACCCGGGCCGCCGAGCGCGCGTCGAACTCGTCGAGCACCGCGCGCAGCAGGTTCTCCTTCGAGCCGAAGTGGTGGATCAGCGCGGACGGGGTGACCCCGGCCTTCTCCGCGACGGCCGCGACCGTCGTGTTCGCGTAGCCGTGCGCGCCGAACAGCTCGATCGCGGCGTCGACGAGGTCGCGCCGCCGCTGCACACCGCGCCGCTGCACCTGTCCCTTGACCCCTGCGATGGCCGGCAGTCTAGCCGCGCCCATTATGCTGCACAGCCATGCAGGAAAATGAAGTGCGCACCGAGGTTGCCATCGCCGCCCCGCCGGAGCTGGTCTGGGCGCTGCTGGCCGACTTCCCCGCTACGCCGAGTGGAACGCCGTGCTCCACCACGTCGAGGGCGCCGCAGAGGAGGGCGCGGAGACCCGCAGCGTGGCCGCCCGCGGCACCCCGGCCGAGCGGGAGTTCACCGGCCGCGTCGTCGCGGTCCGGCCCGCGGAGCTGCTGCTCACCGAGGGCGGCGACCCGGCGCTGTTCTTCGGCCGCCACCGCTGGGAACTGCGGGCGGACGGCCCCGGCACCGTCCTGGTCAACCGCGAGGAGTTCACCGGCCCGCTCGTGCCCGAGGTGCTCGCCGGGACGCGGGACGTGCTGGTCGCCGAGTTCACCGCGTTCAACGAGAGCCTGAAAGCGCGCGCCGAGGCCGATGCGCGAGGCTGGGGCGCATGACGTACGACGTGCACGCGGTCCGCGCCGCCTACCCGGCGCTGCGCGACGGGGCCGCCTACCTCGACGGCGCCGCGGGACGCAGGTGCCGGAGCCCGTGATCGCCGCCATCGCCGACGCCTACCGGGCGGGGTTCGGCAACGTGGGCGGCCCGTTCGCGGCGAGCGCGCGGGCCGAGGCGCACGTCGTCGCCGCGCGGGTCGCCGTGGCCGACCTCGTCGGGGGTGTGCCCGAGGGCGTGGTGCTCGGGCCGAACTCGACGAGCCTGATCTACCGGTTCGCGGGCGCGCTCGCGAAGACGTGGTCGCCCGGCGACGAGGTCGTGGTCTCGCGGCTGGACCACGACGCCAACGTCCGGCCGTGGGTGCAGGCGGCGGAGCGGGTCGGCGCGGTGGTCCGCTGGGCGGAGGTCGACACGTCGTCGGGCGAGTTACCCGTCGACCAGTACGACGCGCTGCTGTCGGGGCGGACCCGGCTGGTCGCGGTCACGTCGGCGAGCAACATCCTCGGCACCCGCCCCGACGTCGCCGCCATCGCCGCGAAGGCCCGCGCCGCGGCGCGCTGACCTTCGTCGACGGCGTCCACGGCACCGCCCACGGCCCGGTCGACGTCGCCGCGCTGGGCGCGGACTTCTACTGCACCAGCGCGTACAAGTGGTCCGGCCCGCACATCGGCGCGGTGATCGCCGACCCCGCCCTGCTGTCCGACCTCCGCCCCGACAAGCTCCTGCCCTCCCCCGACGCGGTCCCCCACCGCTTCGAGACCGGCACCGCCCCGTTCGCCGACCTGGCGGGCGTCGCCGCCGCCGTCGACCACCTCGCCGGACTCGTCCCGGGCACCGGGACCCGCCGCGAACGCCTGCTGACCGCGATGACCGCCGTCGAGGCGCACGAGCAGGCGCTGTTCGCCGACCTCCTCGCGGGCCTGCGCGCCCACCCCGCCATCACCGTCTACGGCTCCCCCGCCTCCCGCACCGCCACCGCGTACTTCCGCGTCGCGGGCCACACCCCCGCCGCCGTCGCCACCCACCTCGCGGGCCACGACGTCAACGTCTGGCACGGCCACAGCTACGCCTGGGAACTCACCGCCGCACTCGGCCTCCGCGACACCGGCGGCGCCGTCCGCGCCGGCCTGGTCCACTACAACGACCGCTCCGACGTCGACCGCCTCCTGAACGCCCTCGCGGAACTGGCCGGGTAGGGCACACTGCCGCCCATGAGCGGACGACGGCGTGGCTTGTGGGTGCTGGCGGGCTTCCTCACGGCGTGCGCCGGGTTCGCGTTCGTCATCGTCGTGCCCGGGTTGTTCGACGTGGTGTGGCTGAAGGCCGCGGGCGCGACGCCGTACCTGGCCGTGGCGATGGGGGCGGGGATCGGCGGGAGCGGGCTGATGCTCGTCGGGCGCGGGGCGGGTGAGCAGTTCGGGAAGGGGCTCGTCGGCGGCGCGCTGGCCGGGGTGCTGCTGTTCGTCGCGATGGTCGTGGTGTTCCTGGCGCGCTGAGTCAGACCCAGCCGCGGCGCTGCGCCAGGAGGGCCATCTGGAAGCGGGTGGCGGCGCCGAGGCGGGCGCTGAGGATCTCGACGCGGCGGTAGAGAGTGCGGCGGCTGATGCCGAGTTCGCGGGCGATCTCCTCGTCGGTGACGCCCGCGGCGAGCAGGGACAGCAGCTTGCGGTCGGCGGGGAGGAGCTGGCGGGGGCCGACGTCCTGGTCGTGGAACGGCAGCGCGGTGTTCCACGTGTGCTCGAACAGCTCCTCCAGCGCGTACAGCAGGCCGCACGGCTGGACGACGAGCATCGTGCTGACCACGTCCGCCTTGCTGATCGCCAGCGACACCAGCGCGACCCGGTCGTCGATGATGATCATCTTGACCGGGACGGACGCCACCACCCGGCCCTCCTCGCCCGCGGCGATGCAGGTCTCGATGTTGTCCTTCAGCATCCCCGGGTACGTCAGCGAGTCGCGGGTGTAGACGATGCGCTGGCGCACGCCGCGCCGCAGCGTCTCCAGGGCGTCGTCGAGGCCGCCGGGGACGTCGAAGTACGGCGGGGAGTCGAGCTGACGGATCTGCTCGCGCGCCGTGCGCCACGCCTGCTGCATGCGGATGCCGATGAGCGGGCCGGTGACCACCTCGACCAGGTCGTGGCGGGACGCCGGGTGGCCGAGCCTGCGGAACACCTCGAAGGCGCTCGCCACGGCCAGCCGGGACTCCTCGATCTCCGCGGTGCGCCGCCGCGCCAGGACCTCCAGCGACAGGCCCGGCGGCTGCGGCGCGACCACGCCCTCGCGGTCCGCGGCCGACACCAGGCCGTGGCCCAGCAGTTCCTCGTACGCGCTCGCGAGGTCGCCCGCGTCGAGGTCGGCGAGCTTCGCGACGTGGTCCAGCGCCGCGGGCCCGCAGTCGAGCAGCGCGTCGTAGACGCGCGTCGCCTCGGCCGAGACGCCCAGGCGCAGCAGGGCTTCGGCCACCCTCCGGGCCGCCACGCCGGCCAACGTAGCAACGAACCCGGTCTCCGGGAACACCCGCGGGCGCGCCCCGCGGACGGACGGGGCGCGCCACCGGGATCAGTAGTCGATCGTGTTGTGGTACAGGCAGCTCAACGCGTTCGGGCCGACGTCGTGCCCGGCCGCGGCGCTGCTGCCAGAACTGCCGGAACGTGCCCGACACGTGGTTGACCGACGTGGTCCACAGCGGGCCCTTGGGGTCCTCGGAGCAGGTGTCACCGGGCTCGTTGGTCGGGTCGGCGAGGTCCCACATGGCGCCCATGACCCGGCCCTCGACGGTGTCGCCGTTCTCCCACGCGGGCGGGGTGCTGCCCCACGTCGGGCTCTCCAGGTCGAGGACGCGGCCGTCGGCCCACCGGAACGACGGGTCGTCCAACACGGTGTCGCCGAACCAGGTCGCCCAGCCCTCGGTCCACGCGCAGCCCTCGGAGCTGGCGCGGTGCAGGTAGTGCGGGGAGCAGTTGGGGGCGTCCGGGAAGGCGTCGTCGTACAGGTCGTCCATCATGTAGTGGCCCCACTCGTGGAGCACGAGGTTGTGCAGGTCCGGGGAGACCGCGTCGAGGTACACCGTGTTCTCGCGCAGGTTGTACCAGCAGCACGTGGTCGAGTCCGGCGCCCAGTTGATCGTGCCGCGGCGGCAGGTGCCGTCGTTGGCGTCCCAGCAGCTCCCCGAGGGCAGCCAGTTCCACGCCGCGCCGACGGTGTCGAACGCCTCCGCGGCGCGCATCAGCTCGGCGGGCGCGGGCTGGACCGCTCCGAAGTCGACGGTCGTGTCGGCGGCGACGTCGGCCCGGGTCGGGGTGACGAACGCGTACGCCTTGCGGGTCCTCGGGTTCTGGATCTTCCAGTGGTCGTTCTCGGTGCGCACGTGCGCGGCGACGTCCTGGCCGGTGCCGTCCTCGTCGGTGTTGGCGAAGCAGAGCCGGAACCCGCCGTCCGCGCCGGTCAGGCCGCTGGCGAGCAGGTCGGGCTGGCCCTTGGCGTCGGTGTCCCAGAGCTGCACCAGCGCGTTGGCGGACACCCGCCGCACGCCGGTGTGGTCGACGTAGTTCCAGGTGCCGATGGCGCACGCCTGCCCCGCCGCGGCGGTGTCGACGGCGACCGCCCCGGCGGGCCTGGTCCCGGCGCCGAACGCCGCCGTGCCGGGCGCGCTGACCGACGCCGCGGGGTTGGCCTCGCGCACCTCGATGCCCGGCCGCGACGCCGTCGCGCCCACGGTCAGGAACGCGCTGTCGCGCGCGCCGTCGCCGTCGGCGGTCGACGCGCTGGCCCGGATCTCCGCGGCCCGGCGGCCACGGCGCGCACGGTGCCGCTGACCCGCCACGGCGCGCCCGCCCCGACGACCACCCGACCGGTCGCCCGGTGCGCGCGACCGCGGTCGGCCGGGATCGCCGACGCGGCGCTGCTCACCGACAGCCCCGCGGGCGCCCGGTCCCACTCCAGCCCGGCGGGCAGGCGCACCTCCACCCCGACCGACCCGGGCGCGGCCGTCGACCGCACCTCCACGTGCACGACGGCCGTACCCCGATCTTCGGCGCGTGCGACAGCGCCACGTCCACCGCGACGCACGCCGCGTCATCGGTGTGCTCGTCGGACGTGGCCCCGGCGGGCGCGCACACCTCGGGCGCGGGCGCCGGGGCGGGCGGCTGGGCTTGCGCGGCGACACCGGGCACCAGGAGCGCGGCGCAGGCGGCGCCGAGCGCGATTCTGCGTAAACGCATCGGAATCCTCTCGAGGCGAGGCAGTGGGACATCGCGTTTTACGCCGCCACGCGACCCCGGTGTGGCGATGTGCGCCAGTGGCACGGATCGGCGCGGGTCAGCCCGGTTGCGCGGTGTCCGGGAACATCATCAGGGCGCGCAGGGCGGTGCCGAGTTCGGTGATGTCCGCGGGGTCCGTCAGGGAGCGGTGGAGGGCGTCGGTGACGCGGCGGAGGCGGTGGCGGACGGTGTTGGGGTGGCAGTAGAGGCGTTCGGCGGTCAGGCGGGTGGAGCCGCCGCAGGCGTACCAGGTGTGCAGGGTGGTGAGGAGGACATCGCGGTCGTCCAGGGCCAGGACCGGGCCGAGGACCTGGCGGGCGAGCTGGGCGGAGGTCTCCGGGGAGTCGGCGACCAGGCCCGCCAGCGGTGACTGGTCGAACTGGGCGACCTGCGCCGCCCCGCGCGGCAGGGACGCCAGCGCGACGCGGGCGAAGTGCAGCGCCTGCGGGGTCCCGGCGAGGCCGGTGTACACGGGGCTGAGGCCGACGCGCGCGCTCAGGCCGGTGCGCAGCACGTCGAGGACGGGGCCGAGCGGGCCGTGCAGGGAGACGACGCCGACCTGCAGGTCCGGGGTGAGCCGCCAGGCCGACGCCAGGTGGGCGTCGCGCAGGCGGGCCTCGACCCGGGGCAGGGGTTCCTGGCCGAGACCGGTGACCTCGGCGGCCACGACCGCGAACGTCCCGTCCAGCGGCAGCTCCAGCAGCCGCGCTATGTCCCACAGCGACGCGTCGGTGCTGCCCGCGAACAGGGCCTCGACCAGGGCGGAGCGCTGCTTCTGCCGGAGCAGCAGCAGCTCGGCGCCCGCCTCGCGGTATTCGCTGGTCACGGCCTCGCTGAAGGCGTCGAACAGGTGCCACATGGCGCTCGCCGCGCCGACCACCGTGCGCAGGGCCGTGGGGTCGTCGCCGGCCAGCTCGACCAGCCGGTCCCAGATGACGGTGAACCCGATGCGGAACGCCCGCAGCACCTCCGGCAGCGGCGCGCCCTGCTCAGCCCGCTCGCGCGCGGTCGTCCGGGCGTGCGTCAGGTCGGAGTTCCCGGTGAGGCTGTCCAGCGCCGCCGCCAGGTTGGCCTCGACGGACGCCCGCAGCCGGTCGGTGGGCACGACGGTCCCGTACACCGCCATCTCGGCCTCGATCCGCGCGCACGTCCGCGCGGCCAGCGGTTCGAGGTCGGGGCGGACCAGCGAGACCAGGTGCGCCACGTGGTCGGCGTGGGTCACCGGCACGGTGGTCCTCCTCAACGGCGTCGTCGTTTGTACAACGACGGCGGACCGCGAGGGGTATCAGCGGAATCGGAGGCAGGCCAGCCGCGGGCCGCCGAGCCGCCGACCTGGGTGTGGTGCTCGTGCAGGACGACCGACGCCGCGGGCCGGTCGGCGAAGGTCCAGTCGACCACCGAGGACGCGATCCCGGTGCCCGCGGCGTCGGTGGTGAGGTCGAGCCAGACCTCGTTGCGCGGGTTCGCGTAGGCGGGGTCGACCGAGGGCTGGACCGGGTCGGGGACGTGCTGGAAGTGGGGGCCGGAGTCGGCCGGGCGCGGGCCGCAGGGGCGGACGTGGACGTGGGCGCCGTAGTGCGACCCCGGCCGCAAGCCGGTGACCAGCAGCACCACCGCCGTACGACCCCCGACCGGCAGCGACATCACCGACGCCCGCGCGCCCACCGGCACCCGCTCGGGCACGTGCGTGACCGCGTCGGCGCCCGGGTGGTACGGCTGGAAGGTCGCGGTCAGGACGGCGGCGGTGAGCAGCGCGAGCATGGCGACGATCCTGTCAACACCGCGGCCGGAGCGGTCGCCGGTTCACGCCTTCGTGTCATCCCGGGGCTGCGGGATGACGATCACCGTCGGCTCGACGCGCTGCGAGTCGACCACGAACGAGTCGACCACACCCGCGCGGCGCGCGGCGGCGCGCAGCAGGCGCTTGCGGACCAGGGCGCGCGTCGGCGGGAACAGCAGGGCCAGGGCGAGCGCGTCGCTGATCAGGCCCGGCAGGAACACCAGGACCCCGGCCGCGGCGACGAGCACCCCGTCGACGACCTCGCGGTCGGGCGCGCGGCGGGCGAACACCGCCTGCTGGAGCGCGCCCATCGCGCGGGCGCCCTCGCGGCGCAGCAGCCACCCGCCGAGCAACGTCGCGCCGATCAGGAGCAGGATGGTGGGGAGCAGCCCGACCAGCCCGCCGATCCACACCAGCACCGCCACCTCGGCGGCCACCGCGAGCAGCAGCAGGACCAGCACCGGCACGGCCGCCTCCTTCCCTCGTCTGTACCGGTTCAACGCGTAACCGGGCCAAAACGTCCCCGAGACCCGTATCCGCAGGTCAGGGGTAGGATGGGGGCGACGGCGCCCGTCAAGGGGCACGTGGCGATTTTCACGCGCGCCGTTCGGCGTATCCCGGATACGAACATTTCACACTATTGTCATGAGAACCCCGGAAGATCCCGGGGAGCCAGACGGCGACGGGACAGTGCCACCGTAGTCCGCCCGACGCCTCGTCATACGAGTCCGCACAGTGCAGTGCGTTGACAGCAGCGCCCGTCGCCAATGGGGTCCGACGGCCGCTCTCCGCACGATGAGGTGCGCTCTACGCCCGAGCCTGGGCACACATGTCGCCGGATGAATCCGGGGACGCCGACCGGGCGCGGGGACTCCGGTGCGCCACCCCTGGCCCCCCACAGATCCCCGCGTGCCCGCGCGCGTTCCCGCAGTATGGGAGGGCCGCTAGCGTGACGACCCGCCAGGACCACCTCCGCGGTGGTCTCTACGACGAGCAGTACGAGCACGACGCCTGTGGTGTGGCCTTCGTGGCCGACCTCACCGGACGCAGGGACCACGGCATCGTCGCCAAAGCTCTCGTCGCCCTGCGCAACCTGGAGCACCGCGGCGCCCGCGGCGCCGAGCCGGACACCGGTGACGGCGCGGGCATCCTGATCCAGGTGCCCGACGCGTTCTTCCGCGCGGTCGTCGACTTCGACCTGCCCGAGCACTACGCCGTGGGCACGGCTTTCCTGCCCGTCGACGCCGAGGCGCGCGCGCAGGCCGTCTCAACCATTGAGACGATCGCGGAGGAGGAGGGCGCCGTCGTCCTCGGCTGGCGCGAGCTCCCGGTGAACCGCGAGCACTGCGGCGCCACCGCCGCGTCGGTCATGCCGCACTTCGCGCAGCTCTTCATCGCCGCCGCCGACGGCGTCAGCGGCCTGCCGCTGGAGCGCCTGGCCTTCTGCGTCCGCAAGCGCGCCGAGCGCGCCGCCGACGCGTACTTCCCGAGCCTGTCGAGCCGGACGATCGTCTACAAGGGAATGCTGACCGAGCCCCAGGTCGCGCTGTTCTTCCCCGACCTGACCGACGAGCGGGTCACCAGCTCGATCGGCCTGGTGCACTCCCGGTTCTCCACCAACACGTTCCCGTCGTGGCCGCTGGCCCACCCGTACCGGTACGTGGCGCACAACGGCGAGATCAACACGCTGCGCGGCAACCGGAACTGGATGGACGCCCGCGAGGCGACGCTGTCCACCGACCTGGTCCCGGGCGACCTGCGCCGGATCATGCCGGTCATCACCCGCGGCGCCAGCGACTCCGCGTCCTTCGACGAGGTGCTCGAGCTGCTGCACCTGGGCGGCCGGTCGCTGCCCCACGCGGTGCTCATGATGATCCCGGAGGCGTGGGAGAACCACACCACGATGGACCCCGCGCGCCGGGCGTTCTACGAGTTCCACTCCACGCTGATGGAGGCGTGGGACGGGCCCGCGCTGGTGTCGTTCACCGACGGCACCCAGATCGGCGCGGTGCTCGACCGCAACGGCCTGCGCCCGGCCCGCTACTGGGTGACCGAGGACGGCCTGGTCGTGCTGGCGTCCGAGGTCGGCGTGCTCGACATCGACCCGACCGCGATCGTCCGCAAGGGACGGCTGGAGCCGGGCAGGATGTTCCTCGTCGACACCGCCCAGGGGCGGATCATCGACGACGAGGAGATCAAGGGCGAGCTGGCCGCCGCGCACCCGTACGCGGAGTGGGTGGACGGCGGGCTGGTGCCGCTGGAGACGCTGCCCCGCCGCGAGCGCGAGGTGCCGACGCACTCCTCCCTGGTCCGCCGCCAGCAGGCGTTCGGCTACACCCAGGAGGAGCTGACGCTGCTGCTGGAGCCGATGGCGCGCACCGGCGCGGAGCCGATCGGGTCGATGGGCAACGACGCCCCGCTGGCCCCGCTCTCCACCGACCAGCGGCCGCTGTTCGACTACTTCAGCCAGCTCTTCGCCCAGGTCACCAACCCGCCGCTGGACGCGATCCGCGAGGAGCTGGTGACCAGCCTGGGCACCCACCTGGGCGCGGAGCCGAACCTGCTGGCGGCGGGCCCGGACTCGTGCCGCCGCATCACGCTGCCGTTCCCGGTGCTGGACAACGACGAGCTGGCCAAGATCGTCCACGTCAACGACGACGGGGACATGCCGGAGTTCCAGTCGGTGACCATCCACGGCCGGTTCGACGTGCGCGGCGGCGGCGAAGCGCTGCGCGAGCAGCTCACCGAGATCTGCGCCGAGGTGTCGTGGGCGATCAAGCACGGCGCCCGGATCGTCGTGCTGTCCGACCGCGGCGTGGACGAGACCATGGCGCCGATCCCGTCGCTGCTGCTGGTCGGCGCGGTGCACCAGCACCTGGTGCGGGAGAAGACCCGCTCGCAGGTCAGCCTCGTCGTGGAGACCGGTGACGCCCGCGAGGTGCACCACATCGCCCTGCTGGTCGGCTACGGCGCGTCCGCGGTCAACCCGTACCTGGCGATGGCGACCGTCGAGGAGCTGGCCGACCGCGGCCAGATCCCGGGCGTCGACGCCCGGCAGGCGGCCCGCAACCTGATCAAGGCGCTCGGCAAGGGCCTGCGCAAGACCATGTCCAAGATGGGCGTGTCCACCGTGGCCTCCTACCACGGCGCGCAGATCTTCGAGGCGCTCGGCCTGGGCGCCGAGGTGGTCGACACCTGCTTCACCGGCACGACCTCGCGGCTGGGCGGCGTCGGCTTCGACGTGCTCGCCGAGGAGGTGGCCCGCCGCCACCGCGCCGCGTTCCCGGTCGACGGCGTGCGCGCCAGCCACCGCGAGCTGGCCGTCGGCGGCGACTACCAGTGGCGCCGCGAGGGCGAGCCGCACCTGTTCAACCCGCAGACGGTGTTCAAGCTCCAGCACTCCACGCGGGCGGGCAAGTACGAGGTCTTCAAGGAGTACACCAAGCTCGTCGACGACCAGTCGGCGTCGCTGAAGACCCTGCGCGGCCTGTTCGCGTTCAAGGAGGGCGAGCGCCCGCCGGTGCCGATCGAGGAGGTCGAGCCGGTCAGCTCGATCGTCAAGCGGTTCTCCACCGGCGCGATCTCCTACGGCTCGATCTCCCAGGAGATGCACGAGACCCTGGCGATCGCCATGAACCGGCTGGGCGCGAAGTCCAACACCGGCGAGGGCGGCGAGGACCCCGACCGGCTCTACGACCCGCAGCGGCGCTCGGCGATCAAGCAGGTCGCCTCGGGCCGGTTCGGCGTGACGAGCGAGTACCTGGTCAACGCCGACGACATCCAGATCAAGATGGCCCAGGGCGCCAAGCCCGGCGAGGGCGGGCAGCTCCCGGGCACGAAGGTGTACCCGTGGATCGCCAAGACCCGGCACTCGACGCCGGGCGTGGGCCTGATCTCGCCGCCGCCGCACCACGACATCTACTCGATCGAGGACCTGGCGCAGCTCATCCACGACCTGAAGAACGCCAACCCGGCCGCGCGCATCCACGTGAAGCTGGTGTCCGAGGTCGGCGTCGGGACGGTCGCGGCGGGCGTGTCGAAGGCGCACGCGGACGTCGTGCTGATCTCCGGCCACGACGGCGGCACCGGCGCGTCGCCGCTGTCGTCGATCAAGCACGCGGGCGGCCCGTGGGAGCTGGGCCTGGCCGAGACGCAGCAGACGCTGCTGGCCAACCGGCTGCGCGACCGGATCGTGGTGCAGACCGACGGCCAGCTCAAGACCGGCCGCGACGTCGTCGTCGCGGCGCTGCTGGGCGCCGAGGAGTTCGGCTTCGCGACCGCGCCGCTGGTGGTGTCGGGCTGCATCATGATGCGGGTCTGCCACCTGGACACCTGCCCGGTCGGCGTGGCCACGCAGAACCCGGTGCTGCGCGAGCGGTTCAACGGCAAGGCCGAGTACGTGGTGAACTTCTTCGAGTTCATCGCCCAGGAGGTCAGGGAGCTGCTGGCGCGGCTCGGGTTCCGCACGCTCGCCGAGGCCGTCGGGCACGCGGAGCTGCTCGACACGCGCGCCGCGGTGGACCACTGGAAGGCGGCCGGGCTGGACCTGTCGCCGATCTTCCACGTGCCCGCGCTCGCCGAGGGCGCGTCCCGCCACCAGACCGTCGCGCAGGACCACGGGCTGGACAAGGCGCTGGACAACACGCTGATCCAGCTCGCCGAGGGCGCGCTGGAGTCCGGCGACAAGGTGCGCCTGGAGCTGCCGGTGCGCAACGTCAACCGGACCGTCGGCACGATGCTGGGCTCCGAGGTGACCCGGCGCTGGGGCGGCGGCGGCCTGCCCGACGACACCATCGACGTGACCTTCACCGGCACGGCGGGCCAGTCGTTCGGCGCGTTCCTGCCCGGCGGCGTGACGCTGCGGCTCGTCGGCGACGGCAACGACTACGTCGGCAAGGGCCTGTCCGGCGGGCGGATCACCGTCCGGCCGCACCCGGGCGCGCAGTTCGCCGCCGAGCAGCACGTGATCGCGGGCAACGTGATCGGCTACGGCGCCACCAGCGGCGAGATCTTCCTGCGCGGCAAGGTGGGCGAGCGGTTCTGCGTGCGCAACTCCGGCGCGCTGGCCGTCGTCGAGGGCGTCGGCGACCACGGCTGCGAGTACATGACCGGCGGGCGCGTGGTCGTGCTCGGCCCGACCGGCCGCAACTTCGCGGCGGGCATGTCCGGCGGCATCGCCTACGTGCTCGACCTGGCCCCCGGCCAGGTCAACCCGGAGATGGTCGACCTCGACCCGCTCGACGCCGACGACCACGACTTCCTGCGGGAGACCGTGGCCCGGCACCAGGCGGAGACCGACTCGGCGGTCGCCCGCTCGCTGCTCGCGGATTGGGACAACGTCGTCAGCCGCTTCACGAAGGTGATGCCCAAGGACTACAAGCGCGTGCTCGCGGCCCGCGCGGCGGCCGAGGCCGAGGGTCGCGACATCGACCAGGCGATCATGGAGGCCGCTCATGGCTGACCCCAAGGGATTCCTGACCACCCCGCGGGAGAACGCCCCTCCCGGCCGGTGTTCCTGCGCCTGAAGGACTGGCGCGAGGTGTACGACGAGTTCGGGGACGAGCGCGTCGCGAAGCAGGCCGGTCGGTGCATGGACTGCGGCATCCCGTTCTGCCACCAGGGCTGCCCGCTGGGCAACCTGGTGCCGGAGTGGAACACCCTGGTGTGGCGCGACGACTGGCGCGCCGCCGCGGACCGGCTGCACGCGACGAACAACTTCCCGGAGTTCACCGGGACGCTGTGCCCCGCCCCGTGCGAGGCGGCGTGCGTGCTGGGGATCAACCAGGAGCCGGTGAGCATCAAGCGGGTCGAGATCTCGATCGTCGACCGGGCGTGGGACGAGGGCTGGATCACCCCGGAGGTCCCGGCGACCCGCACCGGCAAGACGGTCGCGGTCATCGGCTCCGGCCCCGCCGGGCTCGCCGCGGCCCAGCAGTTGACGCGCGCAGGCCACGACGTCGAGGTGCTGGAGCGCGCCGACGCCATCGGCGGGCTGCTGCGGTACGGCATCCCCGAGTTCAAGATGGAGAAGTCCCGCCTGGACCGGCGCCTCGAGCAGATGCGGTCGGAGGGCACGGTCTTCCGCACCAACGTGAACGCGGGCGTCGACGTGACCGCGGCGGAGCTGCGCGCGAACTACGACGCGGTGGTGCTGGCGGGCGGGGCCACGGCGTGGCGCGACCTGCCGGTGCCCGGCCGCCACCTGGCGGGCGTCCACCAGGCGATGGAGTACCTGCCGCTGGCGAACAAGGTGGCCGCGGGCCTGCTGGACCGCTCCCCCATCGACGCCGAGGGCAAGCACGTCGTGGTGATCGGCGGCGGCGACACCGGCGCGGACTGCGTCGGCACCGCCCACCGCCAGGGCGCGGCGTCGGTGACCCAGCTGGAGATCATGCCGCGGCCGAGCGACACGCGCACCGACGCGCAGCCGTGGCCGACGTTCCCGATGCTGTACCGCGTCACCTCCGCCCACGAGGAGGGCGGCGAGCGCGTGTACTCGGTCTCCACCACGGAGTTCGTCGGCGACGACGCCGGGAACGTCCGCGCGCTGCGCCTCACCGAGGTGGCGAACGAGGGCGGCCGGTTCGTCCCGGTCCCCGGCACCGAGCGGGAGATCCCGGCCGACCTGGTGACCCTGGCGATGGGCTTCGTCGGCCCGGAGAAGTCGGCGCTGCTCGGCGACCTCGGCGTCGACCTCGACGACCGCGGCAACGTCGCCCGCGACGCGGACTACCAGACCAGCGTCCCCGGCGTGTTCACCGCGGGCGACATGGGCCGCGGCCAGTCCCTCATCGTGTGGGCCATCGCCGAGGGCCGCGCCGCCGCCGCGGGCGTCGACGCGTACCTGACGGGCCGCCGCGTGCTGCCCCGCCCGATCAACCCCACGGACCGCCCCCTGGTCTGACGCAGACCGAACGGGCCCGCCGTCGACGACGCCGGCGGGCCCGTTCCCTGTCTAGAGCTGCTTGAGGCAGAACACGTACGACTCCGCGTAGTTGGTGACGCGGTCGTACTCGATGCCGCCGCGGGTGTAGACGGTGTACTTCTCGACGCTGTATGAGTGCGTCGTGGCGCTGATGCCGTCGCAGTAGCCGGTGTCGATGGTGCCGAGTTTGCGGGAGACGACCTCGAAGGCGCCGCGGTTGCAGGGGCTGGGGAGCATGTTGGGGGACGCGGCGGTTCCCTTGTTGCGCAGGCACTCGCCGACTTCCGTGCCGTCCTGCGGGGCCGCCTCGACGGTGGTGACCTCGGCGGCGGTGGTCGGCGCGTAGGTGGTCGTGTAGTCGTAGGTGGTGGTGGGGGCGTAGTAGTCCGTGGTCGTGGTGGTGGTCGTCGTGTCGGTGGCGGCGGTGGGGTCGTCGTCGGCGGAGGTGTCGATGATGATCAACGTGGCGACGACGGCCCCGACCGCGGCGACCGGGAGGAACGGGAAGCGGCGCTTGACGCGCATCGCGACGACCTGGACGCGGAGGAACAGGTCGCCGTCCTCGGCCATGTCGGGCAGGCGCAGGAGGGTGCCGTCCTCGACTCCGGGCGGCACGCGGACGGTGATCTCGCGGCCGTCGGGCAGGCGGACCGGGCGTTCGACGCCCGCGGCGGCCTCGTCGGGGCTGAGCAGGAGGGGTCGGACCTCGAACGAGCGCGACTCGGCCATGCTCCCGAGGCTAGTGCGGGATGATCATGCGCGGGGTTTCCAGTTGACCGGAAGTGCCGCCATGCGCCAGGTCCCGGGGTCGGCGGCGCGCGTGATGTCGCCTGCGAGCGCGAGGTCGCCGCTGGTCAGCGCGGTGAGCGCGACGTCGACCTCGACGCGGGCCAGGGCGGCGCCCAGGCAGTAGTGCGGGCCGTGGGCGTACGCGAGGTGCTGGGCGGGCGGCCGGGTGACGTCGAGCCCGTCGGCGAACACCCGCGGGTCGCGGTTGACCGCCGCGATCGCGACGACGACCGGCTCGCCCGCGGGGATGGCGCGGCCGTGGAAGTCGACGTCCTCGGTGGGGAAGCGCGGGACGGTCAGCAGCTGCGGGGTGCACCAGCGGGTCAGCTCCTCGACCGCCGCGGGCATCCGGCCTGGCTCGGCGCGCAGCAGGGCGAGCTGGTCGGGGTGGTCGAGCAGCGCCTCGACGGCGTTGGCGACCAGGTTCGTGGGGGTCTGGCCCGCGAGTACGAGGTGCCAGACGACGCTGACCAGCTCGACGTCGGTCAGCCGGTCGCCGTCCTCGTCGCGGGCCCGGAGGAGGGCGGCGATGAGGTCGTCGTCGGGACCGGGCTCGGCGCGGCGGCGGGCGATCGCGGCCTTGGCGCCCGCGACGATGTCTGGCAGGGCCGCGGCGAACCGCTGCCCCGCGCCGCCGGCGATGGCCGCGCCGTGCTCGCGCCACGCGGGGCGGTCGGCGTCGACGATGCCGACCAGGTCGCAGATGACCTCCATCGGCAGCGGGCGGGCGAACTCCGCGACGAGGTCGATCGGGCCGGACCGGCCCGCGAGCAGGCCGTCGACGACCCGCTGGACCCGCGGCCGCAGCGCGGCGGCGCGACGGGCGGTGAACGCGGGGGCGACGAGCCTGCGCAGGCGGGCGTGCTCCGGGCCGTCGACCTCGCCCATGGTGCGCAGGTACGGGACCAGGTCGGGGTCGACGGCGGGGCGCAGGTAGCTCGCCGCGCTCAGCCGGAACCGCGGGTCGGCCAGCACGGCCCGGGCGTCGTCGTACCTGGTCACCACCCACATCGGCGCCATCCCCGGCACGACGAGCCGAGCCAGCGGCCCGGCCTCCCGCGCGCGCCCGTAGGCGGCGAACGGGTCCGCGTACAGCTCGGGGTCGGTGGCGTCGATCTCCGGCACGCTCATGCGCACGGCCTCCATTTCAGATGATGCGATCATATGATCTGAACATATGATGACATCATCCGGATGGTGCTGTCATATGTTCTCATCATCTGACTGGTAGGTTGCCGGGAAGGACCCGCAGACGAGAGGACGACGGACCGGTGGCGAAGGCGACGAGGACGGCGATCAGGGAGAGCAACCGCGCCAAGCTGGTCGAGGCGGCCCGCGCGGAGTTCACCGAGCGCGGCTACCGCGAGACCAAGATCGACGCCATCGCCGCGCGCGCCGGGCTCACCCGCGGCGCGGTTTACTCGAACTTCCCCGGCAAGCGCGCCCTCTACTTCACCGTCCTCGCCGAGGACGCCGACACCGCGCCGCGGGCGCCGACGCCGCGCAGGCCACCAGCCGCACCCCGAAGGCCGCCCTCGGCGCGCTGGCCCGGGCGTTCGTGTCCCGCCTGCCGCTGGCCACCGCGCCGACCCACCTGACCGCGCACCTGCTCGCCGAGATCGCCGCCGACGAGCGCACCCGCAGGCCGTACGCCCAGCTCGTGAAGCTCGCCGCGCTCCAGATCGGGTTCGCGCTCGGCCACCTCAGCCGCGACGGCCGTCCCCGGGTCCGCCAGGCCGAGGCCGCGCTGACCCTCCTCGAGGGCGCCCGCCAGCTCGCGTCCGCCGCCCCGGGCCTGGTCGAGCCGTTCCACGTCGTCCAGACCTGCGAGAACCTGCCCGAGTTCGACACCGGCTGGGACTACCCCGCGCACCTGCCCCCGACCCAGGTCCTCGACGCCCCGTGGACGCCCCCGAGGCGACCGACATCGTCACCGGCCTGCCCGTCGACCTCACCGCCGACGGCCTGGTCGCGGTGCTCGGCGCGCACCGGATCTCCGGCATCGAGCAGGCCGTGCGCGAAGCGAGCCCGGTGACGCTCGTCGTCGTCGCGACCGAGCCCGCCGAGGTCTTCGGCCTGGTCCGCCTGGTCGTCGCCGAGACCCGCGCCCACCTGCGCGCCGCCTTCCCGCCCGCGAGCCTGCCCACCCTCCGCATCGTCCTCGACGAGACCGGCGCGATCGCCGCGGCGGCGGGCGTCGACGCGGTCGGCGACAGCACCGAGGTCGCCATCCGCGTCGCGGGCGGGCGCGTCGCGCTGCGTTCGTCGGGCCTGGCCGCCTGCGCGGCGGCCGCGCTGCACGAGCCGAACGCCCAGCGCTGACCTAGGCTGACCCGATGAGCGTCGACGTCCGCCCGACGACGCTGGTCCGCCGCCCGCGGGCCGAGGTCGCCGCGTTCATGTTCGACCCGGCCAACGACCTGCTGTGGACCGGGGGCATCACCTCGAGCAAGCCGGACCGCCCGGGCAGGCTCACCGCGGCATGACGGTGGTCCGCACCGCCCGCTTCCTCGGCCGCTCCTTCACCTACGGCTACGTCGTCACCGCCCACGAGCCGGACCGGTCCGTCGACCTGCACGTCGACAAGCCGTTCCCGATGCTCGTCCGCTACCAGCTCGCCGACGCAGAAGGCGGCACCGAGGTCGCCATCCACGCCACCGGCTCCCCCGGCCGGTTCTTCGGCGTCCTCACCCCGTTGATGCGCAAGCAGGTGCACCGCAGCATCAGCGCCGACCTCGACCGGCTCCGCTCCTGCCTGGAGGGTGCTCCGTAGAGTCGGGGCCATGCTGGTGTGGATCAACGGGCCCTTCGGCGGCGGCAAGACCCAGACCGCGCACGAACTGCACCGCCGCTGGCCCGGCAGCGTCCTGTGCGACCCGGAGCACGTCGGCTTCGGCCTGCACCGGATGACGCCGCCCGCGCTCCGCGGGACTTCCAAGACCTCCCCGCCTGGCGGCAAGGCGTGTACGAGGTCCTGTCGCTCACCCTCGCCCGGCACGACGTGATCGCCCCGATGACGCTCGTCGAGCCCGCCTACTTCGCCGAGATCATCGGCAGGCTCCGCGCCGACGGCCACGACGTCCGCCATTTCGCGCTGCTCGCGCGACGGGAGACCGTCGTCGACCGCCTGCGCGAACGCGGCTTCGGGCACCTACTGGGCGCGATCGCGGGCAAGGACGCGCCCCTGCGCCGCGAGTCCTGGGCGCTGGCCAAGCTCGACCACTGCCTGGAGCGGCTGTCCGCGCCCGGGTTCGGCGAGCACGTCTGGACCGACGAGCCGTCGGTGCCGCAGGTGGCCGACCACATCGCCGCGCGGATCGGCGTCGCGCTGACCCCGAACACCGACACCCCGCTGCGCGGCAGGCTCCGGCGGGCGTGGACCGGCGTGAAGCACATCCGCATCGCGGGCTAGTCCTTCGGCCTGGCGATGATCGAGAACTCCGCGCCGAACGGGTCGAGCAGGACCGCGAAGCGGCCGTAGACCATGTCCTCGGTGTCGATGACCTTGCCGCCCGCGTTGATCGCCAGGGTGGCAGTCGAGTCGGTGTCGGCGACCTCGAAGGTGGTCGACCAGCGGGAGCGGACGGCGCGCTCGTTGCCGAGGACGCCGCCCACCTCGTGGCCGTCCGGGCGGCGCAGGAAGGTGAAGTCCATGCCGGGCAGGTCGTCGTTGGTGTCGAGGGTGAAGTCGAAGACCGCGGCGTAGAACTCGCGCGCGGGCGCGGGGTCGGCCGTGCTGAGGTCGTTGCGCACCAGGGTGCCCGGCTCGTTGACGCGCTCGCAGCCGACCAGGCCCTTGCCCTGCCACAGGCTGAACGGCGCGCCGACCGGGTCCTCGCAGACCGCCATCACGCCGAGGTCGGCCATCTCGCCGGGGCCGACCAGCACCCGGCCGCCCGAGGCGCGGACCCGGTCGGCGGTCGCGGCGCAGTCGTCGGTGGCGAGGTACACCGTCCACCAGTGGTCCGGGCCCTCCGAGCCGCCGGACATGCCCGCGACCTTGGCGCCGTCGAGCAGCGCGAAGCTGTAGCCGGAGACGTCCTGGAACTCCCAGCCGAACAGCGCGCTGTAGAACTCCTGACCGCGGGCGAGGTCGGGGATGCCGAGGTCGACCCAGGTGGGCGTGCCGAGGGGCTGGTTCTGGCTGACGTGGCTCATGCGATCCACGCTAACCGCGGGGGCCGACACTCACCCGATGCGCGCGAGGAAGTCCTGCAGGCGCGAGCGCAGGTCGGCGATCTCCTCGACGGTGACGTCGGCGCCGCGGAACAGGCCCGCGGGGACGTCGGCGATGCGCGCGCGCAGCGCGGTTCCGTCGTCGGTCAGCTCGACGCGGACGCTGCGCTCGTCGTCGGCGCTGCGGGTGCGGCGGAGCAGGCCCGCCGACGCCATGCGCTTGAGCAGCGGGGAGAGGGTGCCGGAGTCCAAACGCAACTCCTCCCCCAGTTCCTTGACCGTGCGGCCGTCGCGCTCGTACAGCGCGAGCAGGACCAGGTACTGCGGGTAGGTGAGCCCGAGCTCGTCGAGCAGCGGGCGGTACCGGGCCGTCACCGCCCTGGAAGCGGAGTAGAGCGCGAAGCAGAGCTGCTGCTCCAGCGCGGGCGGGACGGCCACGGCACCTCCACTAACGGTCAGGCGACCACCAGGTCGACATCGATGTTGCCACGCGTGGCGTTGGAGTACGGGCACACCTGGTGCGCCTTGGCGGTCAGCGCCTCCACAACGGACCGCTCGACGCCCGGGACGGTGACCGTCAGCGTGACCGCGAGGCCGAACCCCGCGTCGGTCTTGCCGAGGTCGACCGCGGCGGCGACCTGCGAGCCGTCGATGGCGGTCTTCTCCTGGCGCGCGACGAGCTGGAGCGCGCTGTGGAAGCACGCGGAGTAGCCCGCGGCGAAGAGCTGCTCGGGGTTGCTGGCCGCCCCGCCCGGGCCGCCGAGGCCGGTCGGCACGGCGAGCGGCTGGTCGATGACGCCGTCGGACGAGCGCACGTGCCCGCCCCGCCCGCTGCCGGTCGCGGTGGCCTCGGCGGTGTACAGGACCTTCATCGTGGATCTCCTTCGCGGGTCGGCTGCTCCCTTAAAGGTAGTGTCCAACTAAGTTGTGCACAATCTATTGTGGCGGGGCTTACCCCGGACGAGATCCGGGGCAGCTCCCTACATGTTGATCATGTGGCCCGCGAGGCCGTGGATGGCCTCCTTGACGGCCTCGCCCAGCGTCGGGTGGGCGTGCACGTTGCGGGCGACCTCGTGCACCGTGAGGTCCCACTGCTGGGCCAGCGTGAGCTGGGGCAGCAGCTCGGTGACCTCGGGACCGATCAGGTGCCCGCCGAGCAGCTCACCGTGCTCGGCGTCGCTGATCAGCTTCACGAAGCCCACCGGGTCGTTGAGGCCGTGCGCCTTGGCGTTGGCGGTGAAGGGGAACTTGGCCACCTTCACGTCGTAGCCCTTCTCGCGCGCCTGGGCCTCGGTGTAGCCGAAGCTCGCGATCTGCGGCTGGCAGTAGGTCGCGCGCGGGATCATGGCGTAGTCCAGCTCCATGGTCTCCGCGCCCGCGATCGTTTCCGCCGCGATGACGCCCATCGACTCCGCGGTGTGGGCGAGCATGAGCTTCGCGGTGACGTCGCCGATCGCGAAGATGTGCGGCACCGAGGTGCGGCAGAAGCCGTCGATCTCGATGGCCTTGCGGTCGGTCAGCGCGACACCGGTCTTCTCTAGGCCATAGCCCTCGACGCGCGGCGCGAAGCCGATCGCCTGCAGCACCTTGTCGGTCTCCAGCACCTGCTGCTGACCGTTCTTCGAGACGGTGACCCGCACCTTCGCGCCGCTGTCGTCGATCGCCTCGACCTTGGTGCCGGTGAGGACCTCGATGCCCATGCGCTTGTACCGGCGGGCCAGCTCCTTGGACACCTCCTCGTCCTCCAGCGGCACCATCCGGTCCAGGAACTCGACGATGGTCACCTTCACGCCGTAGTTGTGCATGACGTAGGCGAACTCGACGCCGATCGCGCCCGACCCGGCGATGACGATGCTCTCCGGCAGGGTGTCGCTGAGGATCTGCTCCTCGTAGGTCACCACGCGCTCGGACAGCTTCGTGCCCGGGATCAGCCGGGTGGTCGCACCCGCGGCGATGATGGCGTGGTCGAAGGTGACCGTCTGCGTGCCGCTGTCGGACTTGACCTCGATGGTGTTCGGGTCGGTGAACGTGCCCCACCCGTGGAGCTGGGTGATGCCGTTCTTCTTCATCAGGTAGTGCACGCCCTTGACGCGCCCGTCGGCGACCGTGCGGCTGCGCGAGAACGCCTTGCCGTAGTCGAAGCTGATCGAGCCCTCGACCTGGATGCCGAGGGTGTCGGCCTCGTGGGTCATGATGTGCGCCAGCTCGGCGTTGCGCAGCAGGGCCTTGGACGGGATGCAGCCCACGTTCAGGCAGACCCCGCCCCAGTAGCGCTCCTCGATGACAGCGGCGCTCAGCCCGAGCTGCGCCGCCCGGATCGCGGCCACGTAGCCGCCGGGCCCGGCCCCGAGGACCACGACGTCGAAGTGTGTGCTCATGGGGCCCACACTATTGCTTCCCCGGGGTCGTCAGGTGCGCGCCCACCCGAGTTCGGCCAGCACCGAGGCGACTACCGCCGGTGAGGACAGCCCGCTGCCGGGCACCCGCAGCACGCGCAGCCCGGGGGCCGGGGGCGTCTCGCCGGGGCCGACCACGACCAGGGTCCGCGCGATGTGCCCGAACTCGGCCAGCGCCTCCACCGCGAAGCCCGCCAGCCCCGCGTCGGCGACCACGTGCGTGCGCACCCGCCGGTCGGCCAGCGTCTCCAGCACGTCCTCGACCGCCTCGCGCCCCGCGTCCGGTCCCGGGGTGGCGCACCAGGCGATCTGGAAGGAATCCGTGAGCGGCGCCCACGCCGGGGAGCGCGTGCGGCCGGGCGTCGGCCGCGTCGAGCACGACGAGCGCCGGGCCGTACTCGAGCCCGCACCACAGGGGTCGCGGGGGAGGTTCGTGCGAAGCAAAGCCGCCTCCAAGAGGTCGGGTGACACCCTGCGTACTACCCGTTCGCGTGAGTTTCAACCCCGAACCGGTCAAGTTCTCGCAGTCAACAGCGTGGCGGCGAGCGCGGTACGGGCCTACTGTTCAGCGGTGTAGGGAGAGAACGGGGAGGGGCCGTGGCACGACCGATCTGGCAGGGCGCCATCAACTTCGGCCTGGTGACCGTCCCCGTCGAGCTGTACGGGGCCACCGAGGACCACACCATCAGCTTCCGCCAGTTCGAGCGGGGCACGTCCGACCGCATCCGCTACAAGCGGGTGAACGAGCGCACGGGCGAGGAGGTCGCGTACTCCGACATCGTCAAGGGCGCCGACCTCGGCGGCGGCGAGTACGTCATCCTCGAGCCCGACGAGCTGGACGCCATCGCCCCGGGCCGCTCCCGCACCATCGACATCAGCGCGTTCGTCGACCTGGACCAGATCGACCCCATCTACTTCCAGAAGACGTACTGGCTCTCCCCCACCAAGGAGGAGTACGGCCGCGCCTACAGCTTGCTCCTGCAAGCGATGCGGAAGACGAACAAGGCGGGCATCGCGTCGTTCGTCATGCGCGGCAAGGAGTACCTGACCGCCCTGCGCCCCGGCGACGACCTGCTGATCCTGACGACCCTGCTGTTCGCCGAGGACATCCGCGACCCGGCGAAGGAACTCAAGTCGATGCCGGAGATCATCTCCGCCGCGGCAAGGAACTCGACATGGCGGTCTCCCTCGTCGAGTCCATGGCCGAGGACTGGGACCCCACCGCCTACCACGACACCTACACCCAGCGCGTCGAGCAGCTCATCGAGGACAAGCGCAAGGGCCGCACGGTCGTCCCGGAGGAGGAGCCCTCGGAGCCGACGAAGGTCGTCGACCTGTTCGAGGCCCTCAGCGCCAGCGTCGAGAGCCGCAAGAAGGGCAAGCCCGCCCCCCGCGGCGAAGAAGGCCGCCGAGGACCTCTCGGAACTCACCAAGGCCGACCTCGACAAGCTCGCCAAGGACCTCGACATCAAGGGCCGCTCCAAGATGACCCGCGACGAACTGGAGAAGGCCATCGAGAAGGCGTCGACGAAGGCGGCGTCGTAGGCCCGCCCCTCACGGCCCGGCGGTGAGCTGCTCGCGCAGGATGTCGCCGTGGCCCGCGTGGCGGGCGAAGTCCTCGATCAACAGCAGGTAGACGAACCGGAGGGTGACCTCCCCCGCGATGCGGTGCACCGCGGTGTCGTCGAGGTCGAAGTCCGCGGCGATCGCCCGGGACCGGGCGCTGGCCCGCTCGAACTCGGCGATCACGTCGTCCAGGGTTTCGCCGTCGGCGACGAGGAAACTGCCGTCGCCGCCGCTGGCCCGGCCGTCGCACTCCGACTCGTCGAGACCGAGCAGGGTGCGCTGGAACCAGATGCGCTCGGCTGCGGCGGCGTGCTTGACCAACCCGATCGGGGTGGTCAGCGAGGGCACCAGGCGTCGACGCGCGTCCGCTTCCGAGAGCCCCCGCGCGGTGTCGATGACCGCCTGCCGGTTGCGGTCGAGCATGTGCTCCAGCATGAGGCGCTCGGGGCCGGTGGTCACCCGGGGGAACAGCGGCACGGGGCGGTCAGCCTTCCTGGGCCGGGACGACGCGGCGCCAGGCGTCGATGACGAGGACGGGGCGCATGCCCACGTTCTCGTACAGGGTCAGGGCCGGGGTGGTGTTGTTGGTGTCGACGTGGAGGATCGTGCCGGTGTGGCCCGCCTTGTGGTCGGCCACGAAGGCTTTGCGGAGGAGGTAGCGGGCGATGCCCTTGCCGCGCGCCCAGTCGAGGACGCCGAGGTCGGCGACGTAGCCGCAGGAGTCGGTGGAGGCGAAGGCGTTGTTGACCAGCAGGAGGGCGCACGGGGTGCCGTCGAGGCTGGCGACCGTGAGCTGGGGCCAGTCGAAGTTCTCGTCCTGGTCGAGCATCGATTGCCACTGGTCGAAGGGTTTCACGGCCCAGCCGAAGTGGTCCTTGAAGGACTCGTTGAGGATGTGGTGGGCGGTGCGGCGGAACTGCTCGTCGCCGGGGCCGGTTTCCAGGGTCAGGCCCGGGATCGGGTCGGGCTCCACCGGGTCCGCGTGGTCCACCCGCATGCGGTGGAACGTGGTGGCGGCGGTGAAACCGAAGGACGCGGCGGCGGCGCGCAGGGGCTCGTCGGCTCGGTAGACGCCGATGCCCGCGGTGCACGCGGGGTGGCCGCCTTCCGCGGCCATGGCGGCGGCGCGGGCGATGGCGCGGGTCAGGAGGTGGTCGACGACCGCAGGCTCCAGGGAGACGGCGTCGATGTCGGCCTGTTCGCCGGTGCCCTTGCGGAAGGTCCAGCCCATGCCCGCGAGGGTGCCGTCGGGGCGGTGCACGAGCCACGAGTCCGTTTCCCGGTCGAAGCCGGGTTCGTCGAGGTCGTTGCGGGCGTCCTCGATGGTGTAGTCCGGGAAGCCGATCGCCGCGGTGTTGCGGGCGGCGACCAGGGCGAGGACGGCCTCGGCGTCGGTGAGCGCGGCCGGGCGCTCGGTGTAACCCTCGGGGAGCATGCCGACCAGGGTGGCGGGCGGTCGCCCGCGGCGTCCACCGAAATAGGCCGCGGGCGGCGTCCGTCGTTGGACGCCGCCCGCGGGTGTACCCGGTCGAGTTACAGCGGCGGGTACGCGTTGCGCATCAGCTCCTGGAACTGGGCGGAGAACCAGTGCCCGGAGAGCGGCGCGTCCGGCAGGGCGCCCGACAGGTTGTTGCCGTTGCGCGGGTTGCCCGTGTACGTCGGGTCGCACATCCGGTCGAAGCCCTTGCCCTCGTCGTTCGGGATCTCCCGGCTGGCGCCGTCGGACTCACCCGGGGCTTGATCCAGACGTAGGCGTCGATGCCGGGCTCCGGGGCGGCCTTCGGGCGCTCGCCCAGGCCCGCACCGGCCTGGTTGCACCAGTTGCCCTTCTGGAGGCGGCGGTCGATGCGGGACTCGTTGACGTAGGTGTCCGGGTTCGTGGACGTCGACTTGGCGGTGGGCCGGTTGGGGCCGCCCCAGCCGTTGCGGGAGGTGTCGATCAGCATGCCGATGTTCGACGGGAAGCCGTTCTTGATCAGCTCGGCCCGCATGCCGGTCGCGAAGCCCAGCTCACCGTTGTAGTCGTTCCAGTCGACCCACTTGGCCTGCTCCTTCACCGGCCTGCCGTTGACGATGTCGTCGACGGTCCAGTACGGCTCCTTGAGGGCCGAGTAGTTGGCGGTGTTGGTGATGAAGCCGTGCACCATGTCCAGGCGCGCGCCCTCGCGGCCGTTGATCGAGGCGAACATCTTCGCCGAGGCGAAGAAGTTGTCGTACTCCGGAACGGTGTCGCCCCAACCGATCCAGCCGTGGTGGCCGGAGTCGATGTAGTTGTAGACGTTCGGGATCGCGCCACCGAGCTTGGCGACCGCGTAGGCGACGCCGTTCTGGTAGTTCTGGTTCGCCTTCATGACGTCGCAGTTCGGCACGGCGGTGGCCCGCGGCGTCACGTTGGTGACGATGTTCGGCAGCGAGTCGATCTCGATGACGGCGACGATGCGCAGCCGCGAGTACGCCGGGCGCTTCAGGATCTCCGCGATGGCGTCGATGTACTCGGTCTTGTAGCGCGGCAGCTCCGTCGGGCCCAGCTCGCCGTTGGACGCCAGGGCGGCGCAGTCGCGGCCGGGCAGGTTGTAGATGACGACCTGGAAGACGAGCTCACCGGTCGGCGACGCGGCGCGCTGGCGCTCCGCCTCGTCGAGGTGGTCGTCCAAGCCCATGGTGCCGGTGGTGGGCGAGTCGTTGCCGTGGATCGCGCTGATGCGGTCCAGCCACACGCCGGTGGGCTGGTTGGCGATGCGCGAGCCGCCGGGCTCCGCCGCGGCGCGGCGCGACCACTGCGGGTTCACGTACACGCCCGCGCCGACGTACGGGTTGTCCACCTTGCCGGGCGGCGGGGTGTCCGTGGTCGTCGTCGTGGTGGTCGTGGTCGTGGTCGTCGTCGTGGTGTTGGTCGTGGTGGTCACGATGCCGTTGCAGACGGTCCCGTTGAGCCGGAACTGCGCGGGCGTCGGGTTCGACCCGCTCCAGGCGCCGTTGAAGCCGGGGGTGACGGTCGCGCCGGTGCCCAGCGTCGGGGCCCATCCCGGGTTGCGGACGGTGACCTTGGCGCCGGACTGGGTGAACTCGCCGTTCCAGCCCTGCTGGACCCGCTGACCGGCGGCGAAGTCCCACTCCAGCGTCCAGCCGCCGCTGATGGCGTCACCGAGGTTGGTGACCGACACGTTGGCGCCGAACCCGCCGGGCCACTGGCTCGACACGGTGTAGGTGACCCGGCAGCCGGGGGCCGCGTTGGCGGTGGTGTTGGCCGCCACGACCAGGGTCGTGGACAGGGCCGCCACCGATGTCACCGCCAACGCCCCCGCGAGCTTCCGGGAGCGGCCAATCTTGCGCAGACTCATGCATCGCCTCCTTGCGAGCAGATCGCCGACTGAGAGCGCTCCCAGGTCGGTCTCGTCGATCCGGCATCCGCCGCAAGACTGGGTGGTGCAGGGTTGGGAGCGCTCCCAGACATGACCGTAACGCAGGACACACCACGGTGACAAGACCGTCACCGGGCCGATCTGGGAGCGCTCTCAGTCGGCTGTCAGCACTCGATCACGTTGAGGGCGAGGCCGCCGCGGGCGGTCTCCTTGTACTTGGTGTGCATGTCGGCCCCGGTCTCGCGCATGGTCTTGATGACCTTGTCGAGGTGCACGACGTGCGTGCCGTCGCCCTGCAGCGCCATCCGCGACGCGTGGATCGCCTTGGTGGAACCCACCGCGTTGCGCTCGATGCACGGGATCTGCACGAGCCCGCCGACGGGGTCGCACGTCAGGCCCAGGTGGTGCTCCAGCGCGATCTCCGCGGCGTTCTCCACCTGGGCGACGCTGCCGCCGCGCACGGCGGTCAGCCCGGCGGCGGCCATCGCGGCGGCGGAGCCGACCTCGCCCTGGCAGCCGACCTCGGCGCCGGAGATCGACGCGGTCTCCTTGAGCACCACGCCGATCGCGGCGGCGGTGAGCAGGAAGTCGACGACGCCGTCGTCGGAGGCGCCGGGGATGAACCGCGCGTAGTAGTGCAGGACGGCCGGGATGATGCCCGCCGCGCCGTTCGTCGGGGCGGTGACCACGCGCCCGCCCGCGGCGTTCTCCTCGTTGACCGCGAGGGCGAACAGGCTCACCCAGTCCATGACGTACAGCGGGTCGTGCGCGCCGTCCTCGCTGAGCAGCTTCTCGTGCAGCGCCTTGGCCCGCCGCGGCACGCGCAGCCCGCCGGGGAGCACGCCGTCGGCGGCGCAGCCGCGGGACACGCAGTCGCGCATGACGTCCCAGATCGCCAGCAGCCCGGACCGGACCTCGGCCTCGGTGCGCCAGGACAGCTCGTTGGCCATCATGACCCCGGCGATCGACAGCCCGGCGGACTCGCAGTGCGCCAGCAGTTCGGCGGCGGTGCGGAACGGGTGCGCGACCGGGGTGGTGTCGGCGGAGATGACCGGACCGTCCGCTGTGGACTCGTCCTTCACGAAGCCGCCGCCGACCGAGTAGTACGTGCGCGCCGCCAGCTCGTTCCCGGCGGCGTCGTAGGCGGCGAAGGTCATCCCGTTGGGGTGCAGCGGGAGGCTCTTGCGGCGGTGCAGCACGAGGTCGTCGTCGTAGGAGAACGCGATCTCGCGGCCGCCCAGCAGGCGCAGGCGCCCGGAGGTCCGGATGGCCTCGACGCGGGCCGGGACGGTCGCGGTGTCGACGTCCTCGGGCCGCTCGCCCTCCAGGCCGAGCAGCACGGCCTTGTCGCTGCCGTGGCCGTGGCCGGTGGCGCCGAGCGAGCCGAACAGCTCGCAGCGCACGCGGGCCACGGACGCGAGGTCGAGCCCGGAGGCGAACATGACCGCCGCCCGCATGGGGCCGACGGTGTGGGAGCTGGACGGCCCGATGCCGACGCTGAAGAGATCGAAGACGCTGACGGCCACGGCGGTGGGACCTTCCGGTGCTGGTGCCGGGGCGGGGCCGGGTCGCGGCCCCGCCCGGCGGGGCTCAGCCCAGCTCTGGGTAGAGCGGGCGGCGCTTGACCAGCAGCTCCACGCGGTCGCGCAGGGTCTGCTGGGTCGCCTCGTCGAAGTCGGGACGAAGCGCCACGGCGATGATGTCGGCCACCTCGGCGAAGTCCTCGGCGTCGAAGCCGCGGGTCGCCAGGGCGGGGGTGCCGATGCGCAGGCCCGAGGTGACCATCGGGGGCGCGGGTCGAACGGGACGGCGTTGCGGTTGACCGTGATGCCGACCGAGTGCAGCCGGTCCTCGGCCTGCTGGCCGTCCAAAGCGGACTCGACGAGGTCGACGAGCACCAGGTGCACGTCGGTGCCGCCGGAGGACAGCTTGACGCCCGCCTCCCGGCAGTCGGGGCGCGACAGGCGCTCGGCGAGGATCTGCGCGCCCTCGAGCACCCGGCGCTGCCGCTCGGCGAACTCCTCGGACGCGGCGATCTTGAACGAGACCGCCTTGGCCGCGATCACGTGCTCGAGCGGACCGCCCTGCTGGCCGGGGAAGACCGCGGAGTTGACCTTCTTGGCCAGCTCCTTCTTGCACAGGATGACGCCGCCGCGGGGCCGCCGAGGGTCTTGTGCGTGGTCGTGGTCACGATGTCGGCGTGCGGCACCGGGCTCGGGTGCAGCCCGGCGGCGACCAGCCCGGCGAAGTGCGCCATGTCGACCATGAGCAGCGCCTCGTTGGCGTCGGCGATCTCGCGGAACTTCGCGAAGTCGAGCTGGCGCGGGTACGCCGACCAGCCCGCGATGATCAGCTTCGGCTTGTGCTCGGCGGCCAGGGCCGCGACCTCGTCCATGTCGACCAGGCCGGTGTCCTTGTCGACGTGGTAGGCGACCACGTTGTAGAGCTTGCCCGAGAAATTGATCTTCATGCCGTGCGTCAGGTGACCGCCGTGGGCCAGGTCGAGGCCCAGGATCGTGTCGCCCGGCTTGAGCACGGCCATCATCGCCGCGGCGTTGGCCTGCGCGCCCGAGTGCGGCTGGACGTTGGCGTGCTCGGCGCCGAACAGCGCCTTGATGCGCTCGATCGCCAGCGTCTCGACCACGTCGACGTGCTCGCAGCCGCCGTAGTAGCGGCGGCCCGGGTAGCCCTCGGCGTACTTGTTCGTCAGCACCGAGCCCTGGGCCTCCAGCACGCCCAGCGGGGCGAAGTTCTCGGAGGCGATCATCTCCAGGGTGTTCTGCTGGCGGCGCAGCTCGGCCTCGACCGCGGTGGCGACCTCGGGGTCGACCTCGGCGAGGGGCTGGGAGAAGGAGGGCATGTCAGCCTTCTTCCTTGGTCAGCTCGGTGTAGGCGTCGGCGTCCAGCAGTTCCAGGGCGCCGCTGACCTGGAACTTGAACAGCCAGCCGTCGCCGAAGGGGTCGGTGTTGACCAGCTCGGGGGTGTCCACCACGGCCTCGTTGATCTCGACCACGGTGCCGTCGGCGGGCGCGTACAGCTCGCTGACGGACTTGGTGGACTCGATCTCGCCGCACGGCTCGCCCGCGGTGAGGGTGTCGCCGACCGAGGGGAGCTGCACGTAGACCACGTCACCGAGGGCGGCGGCGGCGTAGGCGGTGATGCCCACCACGGCCGCCGACGGGTCGGCCGCGTCGACCCACTCGTGCTCCTCGGTGTAGGCCAGGTTCTGCGGGGTGCTCATGTCGGTGTCGGTCTCCTGGTCAGGCGGGACGCTGGTAGAAGGGCAGGGCCACGACCTCGACGGGGGCCTTCGCGCCCCGGACGTCGACGGTCAACGCGGTCCCCGGCGCGCTGAGGGCGGCGGGGACGTAGGCCATCGCGATCGGGTGCCCGAGGGTCGGCGAGAGCGCGCCGCTGGTGACAGTACCGACCGGCTCGCCGTCGGCGCCGAGCACGGCGTACCCGTGTCGGGGGCGCGCCTGCCCTCGCCGCGCAGGCCGACCAGGGCGCGGTCGGTGCCCTGGCGGGCCTCGAGCGCGGCGCGGCCGACGAACTCGGGCTTCTCGAACTTCACGACGCGGCCGAGACCGGCGTCGAACGGGGTCAGCTCGGCGGTCAGCTCGTTGCCGTAGAGCGGCATCCCGGCTTCCAGGCGCAGGGTGTCGCGGCAGGCCAGGCCCGCCGGGATGGCGCCCAGGTCCGCGCACGCCGCCCAGATCGCGGGGGCGTGCTCGGCGGCGGAGTAGATCTCGAAGCCGTCCTCGCCGGTGTAGCCGGTGCGGGCGAGCAGGACGTCGTGGCCCGCGGCGGTGGCGGGCATGCTCGCGTAGTACTTCAGCCCGTCGAGGGTGGCGCCGGTCACCTCGGCGACGATGCCCGCCGACGTCGGCCCCTGGACCGCGATCAGCGCGTAGTCCCGCGACCGGTCGGTGACGGTGGCGTCGAAGCCGTCCGCGCGCTCGGTCAGCGCCGCGAGGACCGTGGCGGCGTTGGAGGCGTTGGCGACGACCAGGTACTCCTCGTCGGCCAGGCGGTAGACGACCAGGTCGTCGAGCACGCCACCGTCCTCGGCGCAGATCATGGTGTAGCGGGCGCGGCCGGGCTTGACCTTGGAGAGGGTCCCGACGAGCGCGTGGTCGAGCGCCTGGGCGGCCTGCGGGCCGGTCACCGCGATCTCGCCCATGTGGCTGAGGTCGAAGAGCCCGGACGCCGTGCGCACCGCCTTGTGCTCGGCCAGTTCGCTGCCGTAGCGCAGGGGCATGGACCAGCCCGCGAAGTCGGTGAACGACGCTCCGAGGGCCTTGTGGACCTCGTTCAGCGGGGACGGTGTGCTCATCGGCTCGGCAACTCCTTCGGCGCGCGGGAACGGCGGCAGCCTGCCACGGCGGGCCGGGGCACGCCGGGTAGGTGTCGCTTCGACGGGTGACGCGGCGAAGACGGGCGGACTTCGGGCACCAGAGCTCCTGCGGGTCGGCGGGTCCTCGGACCCGCGCTGCGGCGGAACTCCCCTCTGTCATCGGCACCTGAGAGCTTCGCCGCCATGAAGACGGCTTGCACCGTGGGTGAGGCGCTGACCGCGCGCCTGCTTTCCAGAGTGGCCTGGCCTGGGACGGTAGGTTTACCTGAGAGATTCCGGGGAGTTTGCTCCTTCGGTGCCCCGCTCGCGGCGGAGGCTCTCCCGTCCTGGCTCGTTGCGGCCCGATATGCGGTTGTGCAGGGCAGACACTAGTCGAGCCGGAACCCGAACGGAAGTTCCAACCGGTGCTCGGCGAGCAGCGCGGTGTCGGAGAGCAAGTCGCGAGTGGGGCCGTCGGCGACCACGACGCCGTCGTCGATGAGCACCGAGCGCGGGCACAGCTGCAGGGCGTACGGCAGGTCGTGGGTGACCATGAGCAGGGTGCGGTCGAGGCCGAGCAGCACCTCGGCCAGCTCGCGGCGGGCCACCGGCTCGAGGTTCGCGGACGGCTCGTCGAGCACCAGGATCTCGGGGTCGCACGCCAGGACTGTGGCGAGCGCGACACGGCGGCGCTGCCCGCCGGACAGGTGCATCGGGGAGCGGTCGGCGTGCTCGGCCATGCCGACGGCGGCCAGCGCCCGCTCGACGCGCCCCTCGGCGTCGGGGAGGCCGAAGTTGGCGGGCCCGAAGGCGACGTCCTCGCGGACGGTCGGCATGAAGAGCTGGTCGTCGGGGTCCTGGAAGACGATGCCGACGCGGCGGCGGATCTCCTTGAGGTGGGGCTTCGCGACCTCGAGCCCGGCGACCGAGACCCGGCCGGAGCCGGGGGTGTGGACGCCGTTGAGGTGCAGCACGAGCGTGGTCTTGCCCGCGCCGTTGGGCCCCAGCAGCGCGACCCGCTCGCCCGGGTCGACGCGCAGGTCGACGCCGAAGAGGGCTTGGTGGCCGTCGGGGTAGGCGTAGGCGAGGCGCTCGACGAGCAGCGCGGGCGCGGTCACAGGGTGGCCGCCAGGACGGCGCCCGCGGCCAGGGCGGGCGCGAGACCGGTCAGCCAGGCCGACGCGCCCGCCCGGTGGCCGGGATCGGGCAGCGCGCCGCGGTAGCCGCGCGACACCATCGCCAGGTGCACCCGTTCTCCCCTTTCGTAGCTGCGGAGGAACAGTGTGCCGATGCCGCGCGCGGTCGCGCCGACCTGCCACAGGAAGCGCGGGTCGTGGCCGCGGCTGATGCGGGCCAGCCGCATGCGCCGCGCCTCGGCGACGAGGACCTCGGCGTAGCGCAGCATGAGGGTGGCGATGGTCACCACGACCGCGGGGACGCGCAGCCGCTGGAGCCCGACGACGAGGTCGCGCGGGCTGGTGGTGGCGGCCAGGGTCAGCGAGGTCAGCACGCCGAGGGTGCCCTTGACGAGGATGTTCCACCCCGCGAGCAGCCCGCCGTGGGAGACGGTGACGCCGAGGACCTCGGTGGTCGGGCCGCCGCCGAGGAACGGGGCGGCGAGGGCGAGCACGACGAACGGGGTCTCGATCAGCGCGCGCTTGGCCAGCCAGCCCGGCGGGATGCGGGCGGCGGCCCACACCCCGCCGAGCACCCCCAGGTAGGCCCCGAACGCCCAGTACGCGGTGCGCTCGGTGGCGACGACGCACAGCACCAGCAGCAGCGCGCCGACGATCTTGACCTGGGCGGGCAGCCGGTGGACCGGCGTGCTGCCCGGGCGGTGCAGCGGGTTCACGCCCGGCTTCGCCTGCGCAGCGCCCAGAAAAGGCCGGTCGCGGCGGCGAGGGTGAGCAGCGCGCCGATGACGCCTGCGATGCCGGTGGTGCCCTCCGCGCCCGCGACGGCGTAGTCGGCCAGCGGTCCGTCCGCGAGGTCGTGGTCGGTGGCGGCCTGCGCGGCGCAGCGCCCGGTGAGGCCGGATCCCGTCTCCTCGCAGCCCTGCAGGAGCGTGTGGTCGAGCCCGTCCGGGCTACTGGAGGCCAAATAGGACACTCCACCCGCGAGCACGAGCGCGACGAGCAGGAACCCGAGCCAGAACGCGCGGTTCTTCACGCCGCCGCCCCTCTCGCACGACGAGCGGCGTGCGGGCGCCGCGCAGCAGGTGCACCAGGTCCGGTCGGACGGCGGCGACCGCGCCGACGGTCAGCGCGGTGATCACGCCTTCCCCGATGCCGATGAGCGCGTGCACGCCCACGACGGTGGCGGCGATCCCGCCGAGGCCGAACGCCGGGTCGCCGCCGATCGCGTACTCCAGCACGAACCCGAGCGAGGCGATCACGGTGCTGCCGAACGCGGCGGTGAACGCCACGGCGACCAGCCCGGCCTTGCCGCGCCGGGCGAGCCCGCGCAGCGCGAGGGCGATGAGGAAGCCCGCCGCGGTGCCGATCAGCGCGAGGTTGGTCACGTTGGCGCCGATGGCGCTCAGCCCGCCGTCGGCGAACGCGAGCGCCTGCACGGCGAGCACGATCGCGATGCACAGCGCCCCCACCCACGGTCCGACGAGGATCGCGGCGAGCGCGCCGCCCAGCAGGTGCCCGGAAACCCCGGGCAGGACCGGGAAGTTCAGCATCTGCACGGCGAAGACGAACGTCGCGACGAGCCCGGCCATGGGCGCGGTCCGGTCGTCGAGGTCCTGGCGCGCCTTCACCAGCGCGATGGCCACGCCGATCGCGGCGACGACGAGGAACGCCACCGAGGTCGGCGCGTCGAGCAGCCCGTCGCTCATGTGCATGGCGGTAGGCACGGGTACCTCCCGGTTCTTGGGGACACCCCACCTTAGATGCCACGGGGTCGCTACCGCCAATATCTGGCGACAACTCCCGACCTTCGATGGTACAGATCGAACCCGTTGGTAACACCTGTGAACGGCCTGGGCTGTTCGGTGGATTGAGGGTCCCTCCGCACGGTTGCGATATTGCAGGCCGTACGGACAGATCGTGACCTTCTCCCACCGTCAAGGAGAGCACGCCCATGCCCGACTCCCCCATCCCCGCTTACCCGGCTTGCCCAGACGCGGCTTCCTCGCCCTGGGCGCCGCCACCGCCGCCGTCGCCGCGCTCCCCACCGCCGCGTTCGCCTCCCCCGCCACGATCGACCGGGCCGCCGGGCCGTCGCCGACCGCGTCCTCGCGCTCAGCGCGGGCCGCTGGGTGCTCGCCGACACCGCGGGCGCCACCACCCCGACCACCGGTCTCGACGGCGCCGACGTCGTCGGGGTCGCCCGGGGCGCTGACGGGTTCACCGCCGTCGGCTCCCGCGACGGCAAGGCCGTCATCTGGGCGTCCGCCGACGGCGTCGCCTGGACCGCCGCCCAGCGCCGCAACGACCCGCACGCCGCGTTCACCGCCGTGGGCGCGGGCGCGGGCCGGGTGCTCGTCCTCGGCTCCCTGCTCTCCGAGGAGGGCACCCCGTCCGCGCGGTCGCCGCCCTCCGGACCGCCGGGGGCGCCTGGCAGACCCTGCCGGTCCGCGGGCTCGGCGACGACCTCGCGATCACCGCCGTCACGGGCGACTCCTCCGGCTGGACCGCGGCCGCGGTCGGCATCGAGGAGACCACCGTCTACCACTCCCCCGACGCGATCACCTGGACCGAGGGGACGCGGGTCACCGCGACCGCCGTCCGCGAGCTGACCGGCACCGCGTGGACCGGCAACGCGCTCGACGACACCGCGCCCGTCCGCGGCGTGCTCGGCGGCGGCCGGGAGGTCGTCACGAGCGTGCCGCGCGACGCGCAGGCGATCGGCGGCGGTTTCTGGCTCAGCGGCGGCACGATCGTCAGGGGGACGCGATGATCACGTTCCAGCGGATCGATGGCACCCCGGTGTACTACTGGCGCTCCAGCCGCGGCGACACCACGTTGCGGAACTGGCAGTGCACCCAGGCGTTCTACGACGCCCTGGTCCTGTGGATCAGGGACCTGCGCGCGTACTCCAGCGCCTACGGCAGCGTGACTTACCTGGTGTCGGCGGGCTTCTACGTCAACAAGCCGGGCCAGCACGGCGCGGGCACGGCCATGGACCTCGACTACGTGCGCTGGTCCGGTGGCCAGACGATCTCCCCGCTCGACGGCCACCACGCGTCCGGCACGCAGTCCATCCGCCGCCGCTACCTCGCCGTGGACGCGGTCTGCCGCCGCCGGTTCCGGTACGTGCTCGACGGCTGGTACGACGGCGCGCACACCGACCACATCCACTCCGACTTCGGCGGCCTGCCGACGCTGTGCCAGACCGGCTCGCGCAGCGACACGGTGTTCGTGCAGTCGATGTGCAACAACTTCATGGGCTCCGGCCTGGCCGTCGACGGCCAGTGGGGTCCGCTGACCACCAACGCGTTCAACCAGGCCAAGTCGCGGCTCGGCATCACCGGCGACCCGCACACCAGCACCACCGCCTGGCGGAACATGCTCGGCGGCATCGCCCAGCGCGGCTTCGCCAACCAGGCGATCTGACCACCTCGGGGCGGAGGGCCTGCCCGGCTGCTCAGACCGGGCAGGCCCTCACTCCAGAGCCCCGACCGGACCCCGTCTAAGGGATAACGAGCGTCCGCCCGCCACGACCCGCTTCCATCTCCGCGAACGCGCCCTCGATGCCCGACAGGTCCGTCCGCGCGGTGATCAGCGAGCCCGCGTCGAGCTGCCCGGAGCGGACCCAGTCCAGCAGCCGCGGCACGTCGACCTCGGGGTCGATCTCGCCGTACACGCAGCCGCTGAGGGTCCGGCCGAACCAGTACAGCTCCAGCGCGCTGAACTCGACCTTGGCCTTCGCCGACCCGACGCCGACCACCACGACGTGCCCGCCGCGCCTGCTCGCCGACCAGGCCGTGCGGATGGCCGCGGGGTGCCCGACGCACTCGACCACCACGTCCGCGCCGCGCCCGCCGGTCAGCTTGCGGACCGCCTTGCCCGCGGTCTCGTCGGACCGCACGAAGTCCGTCGCGCCGTGCGCGAGCGCCAGCTCGGCCTTGTCCTGCACGTCGAGGGCGATGATGGGTCCGGCGCCCGCGATCCGGGCGGCCTGGAGCACCGACAGCCCGACGCCGCCTAGCCCGACCACCGCGACCGACTGCCCCGGCCGCACCTTCGCGGTGTTGAACACCGCGCCCGCTCCGGTCAGCACGGCGCAGCCCAGCACGGCGGCCTCGGCCAGCGGGATGTCCTTCGGGATCTTGATGGCGCCGCCCGCGGGACGATCGTCTGCTCGGCGAACGCGCCCGCGCCCAGGCCCGGGTACAACTCGGTGCCGTCGGGCAGGGTGGCGTGCGCGATGTCGGCCCACTCGGCGGCGCGCTCGCACAGGTGCGGCTCGCCGATCCCGCAGAACCAGCAGTCCCGGCACGGCGGCGACCAGTTCAGCAGGACGTGGTCGCCCGGCTCGACCGACGTCACGCCCTCGCCGACCTCGACGACGACGCCCGCGCCCTCGTGGCCCAGCACGGCGGGCACCGGCTGGCGCAGCGTGCCGTTGGCCAGCGACAGGTCCGAGTGGCACACGCCCGCCGCCGCCACCTCGACCCGCACCCGCCCCGGCCCCGGCGCGCCCAGCACGATGTCGGCGACCTCGAGCCTGCTGCCCTGCTCGGGCAGCACCGCGGCCCTGACCATGTGCGCTCCTATCGCTCGTCGTGTCACCCGAGTGTTCCCGACACGCTCGCGTGGCCCTTCAGCAGGTTCCGCGCGATCGTGCGGCGCTGGATCTCGTCGGTGCCCTCGTAGATCCGCAGCAGCCGCAGCTCGCGGTACCAGCGCTCGACGGGCAGCTCCCGGGTGTAGCCCATGCCGCCGTGGACCTGGAGGACCCGGTCGACGATCTCGTTGGCCTTCACCCCGCCGTAGAGCTTGGCGATCGACTGGGCGTGCCGGGAGTCCGCACCCCGGTCGACCAGCCACGCCGCGTGCAGCACCAGCCAGCGCAGCGCCTCGATCTCCACCGCGGAGTCGGCGATCATCCACTGGATGGCCTGCCGGTCGGCGATGGGCGCGCCGAAGGTGACCCGGGTGCGGGCGTGCTCCATGGCCATCTCGACGAGCCGCTCGCACGAGCCGAGCGCCCGCGCGGGCAGCAGGTAGCGGCCCCGGCCGATCCACTTCATGGCCAGGTCGAAGCCCTTGCCGACCTCGCCGAGCACGTTCGCCGACGGCACCCGCACGTCCTCGAAGACCAGCGCCGCCGGTCCCCACTGGCCCATGGTGTCGATCGGCTCGGACCGCCAGCCGTCCGCTCGGTCGGCGAGGAAGCACGTCACGCCCTCGTCGGTGGTGGCGAACACCATCGCGAAGTCGGCCTCGTTGCCGTTGGTGATGAACGTCTTCTCGCCGTTGATGACCCAGTCGTCGCCGTCGCGGCGGGCGGTCGCGCGGATCGCCCGGGCGTCGGAGCCCGCTCCCGGCTCGCTGATGGCGAAGCAGGACCGGCGCTCGCCCGCGATCGTCGGCAGCAGGTAGCGCCGCTTCTGCTCGTCGTTGGCGTAGAACAGGATGTTGTCGGCGTAGCCGCCGAAGCGGAACGGGACGAACGTGCGGCCCAGCTCGGCCTCCAGCAGCGCGGTCATGACCGCGCCGAGGCCCATCCCGCCGTACTCCTCGGGCGTCTGCACGCCCCAGAACCCGGACTCCTTGGCCTTGAGCTGGAGTTCCCGGAGCTCGTCTGCGGTCAGGCCCGGCTGGTGGGCGCGCTCGCGGCGCAGCACCTCCTGCTCGAGCGGGGCGATCTCCTTGCGGACGAAGGTGCGCACCCAGTCGCGGACCTGCGTCTCCTCGTCGCTGAGCGAGAAATCCATGGCGGTTCCTAGGCGAACGCGTTGATGCCGGTCAGCGCGCGGCCGATCAGCAGCTTCTGGATCTGGCTGGTGCCCTCGTACAGGGTCATGACGCGGGCGTCGCGCAGGTACTTGGCGACCGGGTACTCGTCGAGGTACCCGTAGCCGCCGAAGACCTGGATGGCGAGGTTGGCCGCGGTGACGGCGTTCTCGCTGGCGAACAGCTTGGCCATCGATGCGGCCGTGCCGAAGGGCTGCTTGCGCTCCACCAGGTCGGCCACGCGCCACACCAGCAGCCGCGCGGCGTCGGTGTTGACCGCCATGTCGGCGAGCATCTGCTGGACGAGCTGGTAGGACGCGATGGGCTTGCCGAACTGCTCGCGCTCCTTGGCGTACTGCACGCTCGCGTTCAGCGCGCCCTGCGCCAGTCCGACGCAGCCGGAGGCGACCGACATCCTGCCCTTGTCCAAAGCGGACATGGCGATCTTGAAGCCGACGCCCTCGTCGCCGAGCCGGTTCGCCGCGGGGACGCGGACGCCGTCGAGGACGAGTTCGCCGGTGGACTGCCCGCGCAGGCCCAGCTTCCCCTTGATCTCGGTGTGGGTGAAGCCGGGCGCGTCGGTGGGCACGAGGAACGCGCTGATCCCCTTCGGACCGGGTCCGCCGGTGCGCGCGAAGACCAGCGCCACGTCGGCCCAGGTGCCGTTGGTGATGAACATCTTCGAGCCGGTGATCACGTACTCGTCGCCCTGCCGCTCGGCGCGGGTGGCCAGCGAGGCGGCGTCGGAGCCGGTGTCCGGCTCGGTGAGGCCGAAGCACGCCAGGGACTCGCCGGAGCTGATCCGCGGCAGCCAGTGCGCCCTCTGCTCGTGCGTGCCCCACGCGGCGATCGACTTGCCGACCAGGCCGAGGGAGACCGAGACGATGCCGCGGATGGCGGAGTCGCCGCGGCCGAGCTCCTCCATCATCAGGCAGTAGGACAGCGTGTCGCCGCCGGAGCCCCCGTACTCCTCGGGGATGGTCATGCCGAGGAACCCGACCGCGCCGAGCTTGCCGACGATGGCGCGGTCGACCTGCTCGCGCCGGTCCCACTCCCGGGTGTGGGGACGACCTCGCGGTCGATGAAGTCCCGGGCCAGGTCCCACAACGCCTGCTGCTCGTCGGTGAGCGAGAGGTCCATGCGCGCCGTCCTCAGAAACCGTACAGTGTTAGGTAACGTCAGGATAGGATCGCCGCCGACCGCCGGGCAACCGCGCCCGGCAGTGACCTGGGAGACACCCGTGCCGAGGCCGAGCACACCACTGCTGAGCCGCGACCGCATCCGCGCGGGCGCGCTGGCGGTCGTCGACTCGGCGGGCCTGGCCGGTCTGTCCATGCGCCGCCTGGCCGCCGAACTGGGCGTGCAGGCGCCGTCGCTGTACACGCACTACAAGACCAAGGACGAACTGCTCCAGGACATCGCCGACGACATCATGGCGACCGTCGACACCAGCGCCTTCGCCCTCGACTGGCGAGCGGGCCTGCGCGTCTGGGCCCGCTCCTACCGCGCCGCGCTGGCCGCCCACCCCAACATGGTCCCCGTCCTCGCCACCGGCCCCGCCCGCCGCGAGGTCTCCTCGCCCGCGCCGACGCCGTCCACGGCGGCCTGGTCGCCGCGGGCTGGCCACCCCGCTACGCCACCATGATCGGCGCCTCCACCAAGTACCTCGTCCTCGGCGCCGCCATGAGCAGCTTCTCCCGCGGCTTCGAGGACGACGTCCAGGTCTACGTCGACCGCTACCCCCACCTCACCCAGGCCCACCGCCTGCGCGAGCACGCGGAGGAGATCGACGCCGACTCCTTCGAACTGGCCCTCGACGCCTTCCTCACCGGCCTCGACGCCTTGCGCGCGACCCTCGTGCCCTAGCCCTCCAGCACCGTCAGGTCCAGGAGCGCCAGGCGTTCCGGGTCGGTGAGGAAGTCCATGGCGGTGATGCGCCCGTCGACGACCGTGAACGCCGCGACGGAGTACACCTCGCCGCCGGACATCGCGACCGAGCCCGCGCCGCCGTTGACCACCGCGGGGACGGTGTGCATGGCCAGGCGGGCGAAGGCCATCGCGCCGCGGGCGACGGCGTCGAAGCCGCGCAGGACCGTGGACGGGCCGTGCTCGCCGCCGTCGGCGCGGATGACGACGTCCGGGTCGAGCAGGGCGACCAGGGCGCCCAGGTCGCCGCCGCGGAGGCGGCCAAGAACGCGTCGACGACCTCGCGCTGCTCGGACAGCGGGGTCTCCGGGCGGGGCGCGCCCTGCACGCGGCGGCGGGCGCGGCTGGCGAGCTGCCGGGTCGCGGCGGGCGACTTGTCGACGATCGGCGCGATCTCGTCGAACGGCACCGCGAACAGGTCGTGCAGCACGAACGCCAAGCGCTCGGCGGGCGTCAGCGTCTCCAGGACCACCAGCAGCGCCAGGCTGACCGTGTCCGCCAGCACCGCGGAGTCCTCCGGCTGCGGGCCGTCGAACGCCGTCACCACCGGGTCCGGCACGTACACCTCGCGCTTGCGGGCGCGCAGCATGTTCAGCGACACCCGGGCGACGACCGTCGTCAGCCAGCCCGGGACGTTCTGCACCTCGGTGTCCGAGCGGCTGACCCGCAGCCACGTCTCCTGCACGGCGTCGTCGGCCTCGGCGAGCGAGCCGAGCACGCGGTGCGCCACCGAGCGCAGGTGCGGGCGGTGCTGTTCGAACTGCTGGGCGTCCATCTGTCACATACCTCCGTCGGCTCGTGTCATAGCACTGACCGCCCGGAGCGGGCGAATGTGACAAGAGGAGACCGACGTGCGCATGAAGAACCCGGCCATGGTGCTGCCCGACGCCATGAAGGGGATCGGCCACCTGATGAAGGCCGCCTACAGCGGCGGTGTGCCCCGCCTCACCCTGGAGCTGCTCGCCCTGCGCGCCAGCCAGATCAACGGCTGCGCGCCCTGCGCCCTCGGCCACGTCCGCGAAGCCACCGCCGCGGGCGCGACGCCCGAGCAGCTCGCCACGGTCGCGACCTGGCGGGAGACCCCGTTCTTCACCGACGCCGACCGCGCCGCGCTGGCCCTGACCGAGACCCTCACCCGGATCGCCGACACCGACGGCGTCCCCGACCCGGTCTGGGACGCGGCCGCCGCGCACTGGGACGAGCGGCAGCTCGCCGCGATCGTGCTGATGATCGCCACGCTGAACTTCTTCAACCGCGTCAACGTCGCCGTCCAGGAGCGCGCGGACAAGCCGAGCTGGGAAGCGGCGTGACGCGCGACCGCGAGTGGTGACGGGCCGCCGGGGTCAGCCGACCCCGGCGCCGTGCAGCGCCACCCAGCGGCGCATCGAGTACTCGACCATGGTGATCAGGGTGTTCTTCACCGACTCCCGGTCGCGGGCGTCGCACGGCACGATCGGGACCTCGCGGGAGATCGCGAGGGCGTCGCGGACCTCGTCGACGTCGTGGTTGAGGACGCCGTCGAAGCAGTTCAGTCCGATGACGTAGGGGAGGCTGCGCTCCTCGAAGAAGTCGATCGGCGAGAACGAGTCGGCCAGCCGGCGGGTGTCGGCGAGGACCACCGCGCCGATCGCGCCGCGGACCAGGTCGTCCCACATGAACCAGAAGCGCTGCTGGCCCGGCGTGCCGAACAGGTACAGCACCAGGTCGGAGTCCAGCGACACGCGGCCGAAGTCCATCGCCACGGTGGTCGTGGCCTTGTTCGGGGTGGCGGCGATGTCGTCGATGCCCGCGCTGGCGCTGGTCATGACCGCTTCCGTGGTCAGCGGCATGATCTCGGAGACCGACCCGACGAAGGTGGTCTTGCCCGCGCCGAAGCCGCCCGCGACGACGATCTTCACCGAGGTCAGGGTCGGCGCGGGGTCAAAGTCGACGGAGTCCACTCAGTACCCTTTCCATCAGCACCAGGTGCGCCCGGTTGGCGCCGCCGGTTGCGGTCTTGTGCACGGTGACCAGGCCGAGCTGGGCCATGTCGCCCAGCAGCACCTTGGCCACCCCAGCGGGGCCCCGAGCAGGGTGGCGACCTCGGCCACCGACCGCGGCTCGCGGCAGAGCTCGCCGATGGCCCGGTGCTCGGACTCGGCGAAGGCGGAGGCGTCGGCGGCGCGCGCGCTCGTCGACACCATGGTTTCCAGGCGCAGCTCGAAGTTGGACCGGGTGCGGCCCCGGGTCCACGCGTACGGCCGGACGATCGCGGCCTGCTCGACGGGGTCCGGCAGGCGGACCATCGGCACGTCGGCGGGCGGCCACTCCGGCTCCACCACCCCACCGGAGACCGACGGGGCGGGCGGCGGTGGCGGGTCCACGTGGGACTGCGGCTTCCGCTTGCGGGACCGGGTGAGCCCGTTCATCACGTCCGCGATGGTCGGCTCCGGCTCGCTGCTCATCGGTCGGTCATGCGGGCTGCCCCACCATCCTCCCGGCCGCGCCCTGCAGCGCCGCGCGCAGCTCCGGGGTGAGGAGCTGGCCGACCCGGTCGACCAGCAGCGTCATCTCGTACGCCACCTGGCCGATGTCGCAGGTCGGCGCGGCGAGCACGGCGAGGCAGGAGCCGTCGCCGATGGCCATGAGCAGCATGATGCCGCGCTCCATCTCGACCACCGTCTCGCGCACCGACCCGGCCTCGAAGCAGCGGGCCGCGCCCTGGGTGAGGCTGATGATCCCGGACGCGACGGCGGCGAGCTGGTCGGCGCGGTCCAGCGGCAGGCGGTGGGACGAGGTGAGCAGCAGGCCGTCTGCGGACACCACAACGGCGTGCGCGACCCCGGTCACCCGCTCCGCGAAGTCGTTGACCAGCCAGCCGAATTGGCTCGGCTTGGACTGCGTGGACGTCATCGTGCTCCATTCGGTGGTGAGGCGGTCCACGACCGGCGGGGTGGCGTCACGCATCGCCGTCGCCCTCGTGGTCGGCGGAGCCCGAGGGGGCCCCGGCGGGGGCGCCCCGTTGGGCGAGGCTGTCCCGGCCCCGGTCGAGGCCGCGCTGGAACCCGGCCAGGCGCGAGCGCAGCGCCTCGGCGTCCCTGGCCACCCCCGGCGCGGCGCCCGCGGCGCGGCGGCCGCGTCGAGGCTGCCGGGCACCAGGTGCTCGCGCGGGGTGCGCCGGGGCAGGCCGGTCGTGGTGGTGGCGGCGGGGACCGCGTTGGCGACCGCGTCCGCGGCCTGCCAGCCGGAGTCGGCGGCGAACCGCCAGCGGGCGCCGCGCAGGTCGAGCCCGTCCGGCTCGCCGTGCGCGGGCCCGGTGTGGTGCACCCCGCGCGCCCGGTGCACGCCGCGCTGGTAGCTCGACAGGCGGTCGCGCAGGTCGCGGGCGTCGCGCTGGGCGAACGAGGGCCGGTGGTGCAGGCGGGAGTCGACGCTGCCGGGCACCAGGTTGCGCCGCGGCGTGCGCCGGGGCAGACCGGAGTCGGTGTACTCGTCCGCCTCCGCGGACGACACCGTCCGCGCGGTGCGGAAACCGTTGTCGGCGGCGAAGTCCCACGCCTTGTCGACCGGGCCGGAGACCGCCCGGAACCACGCGGAGACCATCTCGTCGAAGATCGGCGTGGTCTCGTGCAGCGGCGGGGTGGGCTCGTGCACGAGGGTGGTGTCCCACCAGCCGGTCTCGTCGACGGGCTCCGCGGGGTGAACAGCAGCTCGGCGGTCTGCTCGGCGGCGGGGCGGCGCGGCTCGCGGCGGGGCAGCGGCGCGGACCCGCCGGGCGTGCCGCCCCCGGCGGGCTCCGCCGACGGCCGCGGGCGGGCACCGGGTCCGCGGCCACCGTGTCGACCGGCCGGTCCGGCAGCGACGCGCCGTCCCCGGGCGAGAGCCGGTTCAGCAGGTCCGCTGTGGACGGTCCGTCGACGCTCGTGATCTCCGCCGGGTTCCACGGACCGAGCGGGTCGGCCCCGTTGCTGTGGCCGTTCGCGGTGTGGCCGTTGGTCGCGTGCCCGTTGGTGGCGTGCCCGTTGGTCGCGTGGCCGTTGGTGCCGTTCGCGGATCCGTTGGCGGTGCTGCCGTTGGTGGCGTGGCCGTTGCTGTGCCCGTTGGCGCGCCGGGGAAGCGGCTCCGGGTCGGCGGGCGGGCGCGGGGCGGGGGTGGGGGTGGGGACCGGGACGCGGGCGGGCTCGGGGGTGGCGCAGAGTTCGGCGGGGACCGTGATGATGGCGCGCAGGCCCTGCCCGACCGCGGGTTCGAGCCAGACCTTGACGCCGAGGCGGGCGGCCAGCCTGCCGACGACGAACAGGCCCATCCGGCGCGAGGTCGACGCGTCGACCGCGCCGCTGTCGGCGAGGCGGGCGTTGGCCTCGGCCAGCTCGGCCGCGGGCAGGCCGATGCCGCGGTCGGCGATCTCGACCCGGATCTGCCCGCCGGGGCTGTGGTGGCTGGAGACCGCGACCTGGGTGGCCGGGGCGGAGAAGGCGGTGGCGTTGTCCAGCAGCTCGGCGACCAGGCGGATGAGGTCGCCGACGGCGTACCCGACGACCTGGACGTCGGCGGGCGGCTGGATGACGACCCGCTGGTACTGCTCGATCTCGGACACCGCGGCGCGCAGCAGGTCGGCGAGCGAGGCGGGCAGGCTGCCGCGGCGGGCCGGGTCGGACCCGGAGAGGACCATCAGGTTCTCGTTGTTGCGCCGCATCCGGGTGGCGAGGTGGTCGAGCTGGAACAGCACGGCGAGCTGGTCGGCGTCCTCCTCGTCGCGCTCGAGCTGCTCGAGCAGGTGGAGCTGGCGCTGGACCAGGCCCTGGCTGCGGCGGGAGAGGTTGACGAACACGTCGCTGTAGTTCGCCCGCAGACCGGCCTGCTCGGTGGCCAGGCGCAGCGCCTGGCGGTGGATGGCGTCGAAGGCGCGGGCGACGGCGCCGACCTCGTCGCCGGTGGTGATGGGGACCGGGACGATCTCGGGTTCGGCCGGGACGTCCTTGCCGCCGCGGATGCGCTCGACGGCGGCGGGCAGCGACTCCTCCGCCACCTTCATCGCCTCGCGGCGCAGCAGCTCGAGCGAGCGCAGCAGCGGTCGGCCGATGGAGATGATGATGAACGCGGCGAGCACGAGCGCGACGGTGAGCACCACCGACGCCAGGCCCGCGCCGTCGCTGGCCTCGTCCTGCAGGGCCGCCGACCGGGTGGTGATCTCCCGGCCGAGGGTGCCGCTGACGTTGCTGATCCGACCGGAGGTCAGCTCGGACGCGCCGTTCCAGTCCACCGAGGTGATCGGCAGCGGCACGCCGACCGGCAGCAGCGTCTCGCTCTCGTCGCCGAGGACCAGGCGCAGCAGGTTGAGGCGGGTGGTGACGCCGGGGGCGTCCAGCATCCGGTCGAACTCGGCCAGCTGGGCGGGGGTGGCCACCGAGCGGAACTCGGCGACGTGCGCGTCGAGGCGGGCCTGCGAGGCGCGCAGTGCCTCCAGCTCGGCGCCGGAGAGCCCGCCGCGGGCGATGCCCATGGCGACCAGGGCCTGCTGGTAGTACACCTCCTCCTTGGCCGCCTCCAGGTCGTGCAGCGCGCCCGCTGTGCCGGAGAGGCCGGGGTCGGCGATCTCCTCGGCGGCGGCGCGGTCGAAGGCGAGCAGGGAGTGGATGACCGCGGTGTACCCGGACAGCGCCTCCGCGCCGTTGACGTCGCGCTCGGCGACCCGGGCGCGCAGGGCGTCCAGCTCGGTGAAGCGCGCGCCGACGGCGGCGTAGCGGTCGGCGGTGGCGGCGCCCGCGAACTCGGCGCGCTCGACCGAGCGGACCAGGTTGGCCCGGGCGGCGTCGGCGCTGCGCTGCTCGGCGGTCAGCTCGAAGGAGATGTCCCGGGAGCCGCCGGTGAGCAGGGTCGCGGCCTTGGTGCGCTCGCGCTGCAGCCAGGTGAGGACCTTGCGGAGGTCGTCGTTGACGGCGACGACGCGGTCGACCCTGCGGAAGGAGTCGGCGCGCTCGATCTGGCCCGCGATGGTCAGCGCGCCCAGCACGATGGCGAACACGACGGGCACGAGCACGATCGCGCTGAGCTTGACCGGCAGGTTCCAGTCGCGCCAGCGGGTCAGCGCCGACCAGCGGGACGCGACGGCTTCCCCACCGCCGGTCCCCGCCCCGGTCCCGCCGGTGGTGGACTCGGTCCCGCTCACGCGCGGCCCCCATCGCCTCGTCGGTCGGATCGGTTCGGCAGCATGCGCACGGGGAATAACGGCCTCACCGCACAGCTCCTTCCGCGAGGGTGTTTCCTGGGCAGCGCAGGTCGGACCGGGCACCACACCTGCGGATCGCGTTCCGCCCGCACTTCCGGGGGCTGGCAACGCAGCGAGAAGACTACCGGAATCGGCGAATCTGGAAAGCCTCTCAGCGCTACCGCCCCGACCAGCGGAAATGGCGGGCTAACCGGTCCGGGTGGGGGTCATCACCCGACCAAGATCGCGAACCGGTCACCCTTCGCGCTGGTTTTGCCGACTTAATCGCTAGATCGGGTTACATGCACGACCCGCTACGTGCCCCGCAGGACGGCAGGTCAGCGGGTCCTGCAACTTCCGCGACGCAAGGTGATCACCGGTTTCACTACTACGTGTGAGATCACCGGGACCCGCGTATCCCCACCGGGCCGTCATCGTTCCGTGATCTGCTCTCCCGGATATGCGCTGGCAGACGCATCACGTCCCGTTTATAGGGAGCGCGGACCCCCGTCTGATCGATACGGACGCAAAGTCGCGGCATTAGGTGACTTGCGGACCCGTGGTTACTATGACGCCCGCCTGATTCGGCATTACCCCCATTACCCGGAGGAACGCATGACCGAGGTCGTCCCCGCGCGCCGCGGGTCGCGACGTTCGGCGGCATCGAACCGGGCGCCGCCGCGCCCCGCCGCCCGCAGGCCCGGACTTCGCCGCGATCCACGCCAGCCCGGCCTTCGCCGCGCTGCGCGGCCGGTTCCGCCGCTTCGTCTTCGGCATGAGCGTCGTGTTCTTCGTCTGGTACCTGACCTACGTCCTGCTCGCCGCGTACGCGAAGGACTTCATGGCCACCCGGATCACCGGTTCGGTCACCGTCGGCCTGGTCATGGGCCTGCTCCAGTTCGCCACCACGATCCTGATCACCGCCGGGTACCTGCGCTGGGCGCGCTCGCGGATCGACCCGGACGTCGCCGCCATCCGCGCCGCGGCGGGGTGGGCGAGTGAGCCTGGCCAGCGGCGGCGTCGGCAACCCGACGCTGAACACGGCGGTGTTCGCCCTGTTCGTCATGATCACCCTGTACATCGTGTACCGGGTCAGCTCGCGCAACAGCTCGACGGCGGACTACTACGCGGCGGGCGGGCGCTTCTCCGGCCTGCAGAACGGCATCGCGCTCTCCGGCGACTTCCTGTCCGCGGCGTCCTTCCTCGGCATCGCGGGCGCCATCGCGATCAACGGCTACGACGGCTTCCTGTACTCGATCGGCTTCCTCGTCGCGTGGCTGGTCAACCTGCTGCTCGTCGCCGAGCTGGTGCGCAACACCGGCCGGTTCACCATGGGCGACGTCATCGCCTTCCGCATGCGCAAGCGGCCCGTGCGCGCCGCCGCGGCGACCTCGACGCTGGTCATCTCGTTCTTCTACATGCTCGCCCAGATGGCGGGCGCGGGCGCGGTCGTCGCCCTGCTGCTCGACGTGCAGAGCAAGGCGGGCCAGGCGCTGGTCATCGCCGTCGTCGGCCTCATCATGATCTTCTACGTGCTGGTCGGCGGCATGCAGGGCACCACGTGGGTGCAGATCATCAAGGCGACCATCCTGATCCTCACCGTCGTGCTGATGACGGTGTTCCTGCTCGGCAAGTTCGGCTTCAGCATGACCGCGCTGCTGGAGGAGGCCGCGGCCAACAACGCCAAGGGCGAGGCCATCCTGGAGCCCGGCGCGCAGTACGGCGCGTCCCCGCTGGACTTCGTCTCCCTGTCGCTGGCGCTGATCCTCGGCGCCGCGGGCCTGCCGCACGTCCTCATGCGCTTCTACACCGTGCCCAACGCCATCCAGGCCCGCCGCTCGGTGGTCTGGGCCGTCGGCACGATGACGGTCTTCTACGTCGCCACCCTCGTCATCGGCTACGGCGCGTCCGCGCTGGTCGGCTCGGACCGCATCCTCAGCGCCACCGGTGGCGTCAACTCCGCGGCGCCGCTGCTGGCGTTCGAGATCGGCGGGACCGTCCTGCTCGGCATCGTCGCCGCCGTCGCGTTCGCGACCATCCTCGCCGTCGTCGCGGGTCTGACGATCACCGCGTCGGCGTCGTTCGCGCACGACGTGTACGCGGGCATCTTCCGGCAGGGCCGGGCGGACGCGGCCAGCGAGGTGCGGGTGGCGCGGATCACCGCGGTCGTCGTCGGCGCGCTGGCGATCATCGGCGGCATCATGGCCAACGGGCAGAACGTGGCGTTCCTGGTGGCGCTGGCCTTCGCGTTCGCCGCGTCCGCGAACCTCTCGACCATCCTGTACTCCCTGTTCTGGAAGCGTTTCAACACCACCGGGACCCTGTGGGCGATGTACAGCGGTCTCGGGTCCTGCCTGCTGCTGGTGTTCTTCTCACCGGTGTTCTCCGGCAAGGAGACGTCCATCTTCAGCGAGGCCGACTTCGCGCTGTTCCCGCTGTCCAACCCGGGCATCGTGTCCATCCCGGTGTCGTTCATCTGCGGGTACCTCGGCACGGTCCTGTCGTCGGACAAGGCGGACGAGGGGCTGCAGAAGGAGATGGAAGTCCGGTCGCTGACCGGAATCGGGCGCTGACGGCGCGCATCGGACGAGGGGCCGCCCGGCTGGGCGGCCCTCGTCCGTTCGCCGGTCGGGATCGGGGTCGTTCACGTTCCGGTACTACAGTGCACGCCGTGTTGCACACTTCCCCGCGCAGGGCACGGAAGCCCGGCTGCGGGCGTTCCTCGACGAGCGCGCCCCCGACACCCCTTGCCTGGTCGTCGACCTCGACGCGGTCCGGGCGAACTACCGCGCGCTGCGCGGTGAACTCCCCGAGGCGGGCGTCTTCTACGCGGTGAAGGCGAATCCCGCGCCCGAGGTCGTGCGCGCGCTGGTCGACGAGGGCTCGGCGTTCGACGTGGCCAGCGTCGGCGAGATCGACCTGTGCCTGGCGCAGGGCGCCGCCCGGAGTCGCTGTCCTACGGCAACCCGATCAAGAAGGCGCGCGACATCGCCTACGCGTACGCCCGGGGTGTGCGCCGGTTCACATTCGACTCCGACGACGACCTGGAGAAGCTGGCGGCGAACGCGCCGGGCGCGCAGGTCTGGTGCCGGTTCCTGGTCGACGCGCCGGACTCCGGCACGCCGTTCGGCAAGAAATTCGGTTGCGCCCCGGAGATGGCGGCCCGACTGTTGGTGCGTGCCGCGGAACTCGGGATGGACGTGCGCGGGGCCTGCTTCCACGTGGGCTCGCAGCACACCGACCCGGCGGCGTGGGTGGCCGGGATCGCCCAGGCGGCCGGGATCGGCGCGCTGACCGCGCCCGCGGCGTCGAGCTGTCGTCGCTCAACCTGGGCGGCGGGTTCCCGGCGAGCTACGTCACCGCCGCGCCCGCGCTGCGCGAGCACGCGACCGCGATCCGCGCCGCCGTCGCCGAGAACTTCGCCACCCCGCCGGAGCTGCTGATCGAGCCGGGCCGCGCCGTGGTGGCCACCGCCGGGATGATCCGCAGCGAGGTCGTGCTGGTGTCGCGCAAGTCCGACGCGGACGACCGCAGGTGGGTCTACCTGGACATCGGCCGCTACCAGGGGCTCGCGGAGACGGAGAACGAGTACATCGCCTACCGCCTGCGAACGGCCCACGACGGGGGCGCGCCGGACGGCCCCGTGGTCATCGCGGGACCGACTTGCGACGGCGATGACGTGATTTACCAGCGGACCTTGTATCGTCTTCCCTTGGCTCTGCGCGCGGGCGACCACGTCGACATCCTCGACACGGGCGCCTACACGTCGAGCTACGCATCGGTTTCCTTCAACGGGTTCCCCCTTTGCCCACCCACTTCGTGGGATGACAAAACCCTTTTGGGAGGTTGGATAGATGGCGCACGACCTCACGCCCGCAGCGGGCGTTGGCTTCTTCGCCGGTCGACACGTTCTCGCCGAGTTCGAGGGTATCGATGCCTCGAAGCTCGACGATCTGGCCTTCCTCCATACGACCCTGGAGGACGTGCTGACCCAGGCGGGCGCCACGGTCTGCGACGTCATCTCGAAGCAGTTCGACCCGCAAGGGGTGACGGTCCTGGCGCTGCTGTCCGAGTCGCACGCCTCGATCCACACCTACCCGGAGATCGGTTCAATGTTCGTGGACATCTTCACCTGCGGCGACACCGCCGACCCCGAGCTGGCCGCGGCGCTGCTGCGCGACCGGCTCGGCGCCCGCGAGGCGCACATCAACACCGTCCACAGGGGACACAAGGTGCCCGCGGCCGGGGTGGTCGCGTGACCTCCATCATCGAGCCGCTGGGCGCGGGCATGACCCGCGTGTGGCAGATGCCCGAGGTCCTGGTGGACACCAAGACCGACTTCCAGCACCTGGTCATCGGCAAGACCGCGCAGGGCGTCAGCCTGTTCTGCGACGACGACCGGCAGAGCACCGAGTTCAGCCAGCTCACCTACCACGAGGCGCTGCTGGTCCCGGGCCTGCTGCTGGCCGACAAGGTCGAGCGCGTGCTCGTCGTCGGCTCCAGCGAGGGCGTTGTGAGCCAGATCTCAGTGGCCGCTGGGGCTTCCGTCGTCGACCACGTCGACATCGACCGCCAGGCGGTCGAACTGTGCGCCGAGCACCTGCCGTACGGCTACACGGCGGAGGAGCTGGCGAAGGCGGTCGCGCACGACGGCCCGGTGCGCGTGCACTACGCCGACGGCTGGCAGTTCCTCGCCGAGACGACCGAGAAGTACGACATCGTCCTGGTGGACCTGCCCGACGAGCGGCCGGAGTTCGCGCAGCACAACCGGCTGTACGAGGAGGAGTTCCTCACCCGCTGCAAGTCGGTGCTCGCGCCGGGCGGCGTGGTCGTGTGCCAGGCGGGCTGCCAGACGATGTGGCGCAACGAGACGCTCATCCGCTCGTGGCGCCGGTTCCACCAGGTGTTCGGCACGACGGTCTACTACGGCTCCGACGAGCACGAGTGGGCGTTCCTGTTCGGCATGGCCGAGGAGGTGCCGGACACGACGTCCCGGATGGTCGCGCGGCTGGAGACCCTGCCGTACCGCCCGGAGACGATCGATGCCGACGCGCTGCGCGGCTGCTCGGTGCCGCCGTACCGGGTCCGCAAGTCGCTTTAAGCCTTTGCCGAGGAAGGGCCGTCCCGCGCATGCTGGGGCGGCCCTTCCCGCGTCTGGAGGACGATGTACACCCCAGCCCACTTCGCCGTGCCCGACGACGAGGTCGAGGCGGTGCTCTCCGACGTCGGTGCCGCCGACCTGGTGACCGCGACCCCGGAGGGCCTGCGCGCCACGCTCCTGCCGCTGGTCTACGCCGACGGCAGGCTCCGCGGCCACCTGGCCCGCAACAACGACCAGTGGCGCCTGCCGGTGCTGGGCGAGGGTATGGTGATCGTCCGGGGGCCGGACGCCTACATCTCGCCGTCCTGGTACGCCGCGAAAGCCGAGCACGGGCGGGTCGTGCCGACGTGGAACTACGTCACCGCGCACGTGTACGGCAAGGTCACCTTCCACGACTCCGCGGAGTGGGTCGACCGCGTGGTGCGCGACCTGACCGACAAGCACGAGCGCGGCCGGGCCGAACCGTGGTCGGTCGACGACGCGCCGCGGAAGTTCGTGGAGGGCCAACTGCGGGCGATCGTCGGCGTGGAGGTCGAGGTCACCCGGGTGGAAGCGAAGCGCAAGGTCAGCCAGAACCGCCCCGAAGCCGACCGCGCCGGGGTGGTGGCAGGCTTGCGCGCGACGGGGAAGCCGCGATGGCGCGGCTGGTCGAGGAGCTGACGTGCTCGACGGAGCGTTCCAACTACCGGACGGCCACTGGGTGCGGGGCCGCGGCCTGCGCAACCCGGAGCCGGGCGGCGAGAAGCCGGACTACGCCCTGTACCTGGGCAACGGCCGCCTTCGCGAGTACCGCCCCACCTGGGAGCACGCCTGGGTCGACTGGCCGGACTTCCTGGTCCCGCGCGACTTCACCACCGCCGTCGCCCTGATCCGCGACCTCGACGAACGCTCCCGCGCAGGCGCGTCGGTCGAGGTCGCCTGCGGCGGCGGCATCGGCCGCACCGGCACCACGGTCGCCTGCCTGGCCGTCCTGGGCGGCATCCCGGCGACCGAAGCCGTCGCCTGGACCCGCGAACGCCTCCACCCGCGCGCGGTGGAGATGCCCTGGCAGCACCGCTGGATCCGCCGGTTCGCGAAGCACACGGGCAACGCCTGAGGCGATGGCCTAATCCGAGGGATACGTGTCGTTGACGCCATCGTCCCCGGCGGCGAGGGTTGAGGTGTGCACGATGTCCTCGTCCCGCTCATGCCCGGCTACCAGCCGCTCGACGTCACCGGGCCGCTCGGTGTCCTGACGTTGGCCACCGCGCTGCTCGGCGGCGACGGGGGCTACGCGGTCCGGGTCGTCGCCGCGGAGCCGGGGCCGGTCGTCGGGGACAACGGGCTCGCGCTCGTGGCGACCGGGGCGTGGCCGGAGCGGGGGCCGATCGGGACGCTGCTCGTCCCGGGCGGGTTCGGGGTGCGCCACGCGGGGCGGGACGCGCCGGACTACGTCGACTGGCTGCGCCGGGCCGCGCCACGGGCGAACCGGGTCGTGTCGGTGTGCACCGGCGCGTTCGCGCTGGCCGCGGCCGGGCTGCTGGACGGGCTCACGGCCACCACGCACTGGCGGTGGGCGGGCGACCTGGCGGGTGAGCACCCTGCGGTGCGGGTCGACGGCGAGGCCATCTACGTGCGCGAAGGTCGGGTCTGGACCTCCGGCGGCGTGACCGCCGGGATCGACATCGCGCTCGCGCTGGTCGAGGCCGACCACGGCGCGGACCTGGCCCAGCGGGTCGCCCGCGAGCTGCTGGTGTTCGTGCGCAGACCGGGCGGGCAGAGCCAGTTCGCCGCGCCCGCGTGGGCGCCGCCCGCGCAGCGGCCCGCGGTGCGGACCGCGCAGGACCTCATCCACGCCGAGCCGAGCGCGGACCTGCGGGTGCCCGAGCTGGCCCGCCGGGTCGGGATGAGCGTCCGGCACTTCACCCGCGAGTTCACCCGCGCGCTGGGGACCTCGCCCGCCGACTACGTCGAGCAGGTCAGGGTCGACGCCGCCCGCCGCCTGCTGGAGGCCGAGCCGGTGCTGGTCAGCGTCGCCGCGACCCGGTGCGGGTTCGGCTCGGCCGAGACCATGCGCCGGGCGTTCCTGCGCCGCCTCGGCGTGCCGCCGGACCACTACCGGCGCCACTTCGCCACCGACACCCCAGGGGAAAGAAGCGATGACCACCACCACCACGAGGACCCACCCGCTGCTGCGCCGCTGGCCCACCGCCGCTGGGATCGCCCTGGCCGCGGGCATGGCGGTCGGGATGGCGGGCCACGCCGAGGTCGCGCCGGTCGTCGCCGCGTCCGGCTTCGTCTACCTGGGCGCCGCCGCGCTCGGCAGGCGCGACGCCGCGTGGCCGGTGTTCGGGGTCAGCTTCGTGCTGATCGCGCTCGGCAACGTCGTCGCGGGCTTCGACCCGACCTGGTGGATGGTCGGCGTCGGCGCGGCCCTGGTCGCCTACGGCGCCGTCCGCGGCGCGCTGCGCCCGACCTGGGGCATGCCCCTGCAGACCGGCGCGATGGTCGTGCTCGGCGCGATCGCCGTCACCGCCGCCGCGACGGGCGCGGCGTGGGCGGGCCTGCTCGTGGCGGCCGCGCTGCTCGCGCACGCCGGGTGGGACGTCCACCACCACCGGACCGAGCGGGTGGTGTCGCGGTCGATGGCGGAGTTCTGCGCCGTCCTGGACACGCTGCTCGCGCTGGCGGTCCTGGTCGTGACGGTCGCCTAGACCTTCTCGCCCGCGCGGACCTTGCGGCTGACCGAGCGCTCGACGAAGAACGACACGAACGGCAGCATGCCCGCGACCAGCACCCACAGCGTGCCCTTGACCGACCAGCGCGCCTTGAGCGCCAAGTCGAACGCGACCACCAGGTACACCGCGTACAGGAAGCCGTGGACCGGCCCGACGATCGCCATCGGGCCCGCGACGTCGTACCCGCGCTTGAGGACGAAGGCGACGACCAGCGCCAGCAGGCCGACACCGACGACGTAGGCCAGCACCCGGTACCGGGCGAGGGCGCCCCGGATCCCCGGGGTGGACACCGCCTGGGCCGGGTTCTCCTCGTCGGTCATGCTCGCGGGCTCGCTCACCGGGGCTCCTGTTCGTTCAGGCGCGCGAGGTAGCGGTTGTAGGCCGCCAGCTCGTCGTCCTCGCTGTCGTCGATCACCGGGCGCGGGGGCGGCGGGGGCGCCTGCGCCTCGGGTGCGGGCGGCTGGGTCCGCAGCTTGTGCCAGCGCCAGAACATGTACGCCGGGGCCAGCCCGAACAGCGGCCACTGCAGCACGTACCCGAGGTTCTGGAAAGTGCCGTTGGCCTCGGTGAACCGCTCCCACTGCCACCACGCGAGCGCGCAGCACGCGACCAGGGACAGCACGCTGATCCCCACGACCACGACTCTGCGCACCACGCCCCGATGCTAACCCGCGGACCCTGAGAGACCGCGCTCACGCCCGGCTGTCGCGCGCGTACCCCTCGGCCAGGCCGAACACCTTCTGCCCGTACTCGACCGAGTTGTTGTACGAGAGCACCCCGGCCCACCAGCCGCGGGCGTGCGCAGGTCGCGCCCGCCCGCGCAGAGGTAGCGGCCCGCGGCCAGCGCGGCGTCGTCGATCTGCTGCGGGTCGCCGACGCCGTCCATGGTGGCGTCGGAGGACCAGCTCGCCCACGTGGACGGGATGAACTGCATCGGGCCGACCGCGCGGTCGACCACCGGGTCGCCGTCGAGCGCGCCGCCGTCGGTGTCGGCGATCGCCTTCACGCCGGGGGACCCGTCGAGCGGGACGCCGACGATCGGGGTGGAGGGGCGGCCGTCCTCGCCGAGGGTCCGCCCGCCGTAGCGGCCGTGGTCGGACTCGATGCGGCCGATGCCCGCCAGCGTCGCCCAGGAGAGCCCGCACCCGGGGGTGGTCGAGCGGACGACGAGTTCGGCGTTGCCGTACGCCATGAGCGCCCTGGCCGGGACGCCGGTGCGGGTGGCGACGTCGGTCGCCCACGCGCGCAGCGGGTCGGGACCTGCCGCGCCCGCCTGCGGCGACGGGGCGCCCACCTCGACGGGGGCGTCCTCGCCGGGATCGACGTCGGCCGCGGGCACCTGGAGGGCCGGGACGTCGGTCGAGACCGGGCCCGCGACGGGGTGGCGGCGAACCGCACGACCCACACCGCGGCCGCCGCGACGACCAGCACCGCGAGCACCACCGCCAGCCTCAGCAGGGCACCGCGCACTTCTCGCCGCTCCGTCACCGCGTCCCCCTTCCCCCAGCTCAAACGACCGGGGCGAGGGGGACGTTACGCGACGGTAGGAGTTGCCTAGGCCACGCCCTCGCGGCGCTGGCGGGCCAGGCGGGCGACGCACCAGGCGGGGGCGCTGCCCCGGCGCAGGTGCTCGAGCACGGTCAGCGGACCGAGCCTGCGGCGCAGGTCCGACGGCGCCAGCCCGGCCGCGCGGTAGTCGAGGGCGCGCTGGTCGAGCGGGCTCAGCCCGGCGTCCCACCACTCCTCGGCCTCGGCGACCCCGCCCACCATCTGCCACCAGCCCGCCGCCTGCGCGAGCAGGTCCGCCGGGACGCCCGGCAGCCGCTTGCGCATCGCGTCGACGTAGCGCGGGTCGGTCGCCTCCACGTCCGCCCAGCGCTGCGCGGCTCCGCCGCGAGCCCGCTGGCCGGGGATCCCCGGCTGCGCGGGCACTGGGGCCTCGGCCAGCCACTCCGACGCGATGCGCCTCGCCTCGACCGCGTCGGCGTCCTGGGCGCGCTCTGCGGTCCACTGCCGCACCAGCGCGTCGACCCCGGATTCGTCGAGCATTCCGCCTCCTGGAGGTCTCATGATCACTCGATGGCTGAAACCGTAGGGGCAGGCACCGACAGATCGCCAGACCCAAATTCCCCGAGGACCTGGCCTACTGGCCGTTAACCGACCAGATCCACCCGGAAGGTCCAATTTGGATCTTATTTCCGGGGTCGAGATCACCCAGGGTGATCACCGGCGACTACGCGAACAGGCTCCTGAGGAAGGTGATGATGGCCTCCGCGCCGTCCCGCAGCCAGCCGAAGATCCCCTGCACCGCGTTCGCGGCCGAGTTGGGCTGCGAGATCACGTAGAACAGCACGATGGCCACCCCGGCCACCATCAAGATCTTCTTGACGTCCATCGCCAGCTCCCTGTCCACTCCGCACGCGGTAACCCGACCGGTGCGCCCGCCCACGGCATGATCGCCCGAGCCGCGCAACGACGACCACCAGCCCTGGGACTCTCCGTGCACAACGGTACGGCAAGCCAGGCTTCCGGTACGCAAAGTCACTCGACTCGGCGAGTGTCGTGATCACAGCGAGGTCGCCACACGACAGTGTGACGCGGGGGTGTGACGCGGGCTCAGGCGACCACGCCGTCGGCGCGCAGCCGGGCGACCTCCTCATCGGACAGCCCCAGCTCGGCCAGCACCGACCCGGTGTCCGCGCGCGGCGCGCTGGGCGGCGTCGGCGTCCCGGGCGCGGTCCGGCTGAACTTGGGCGCGGGCGCGGGCTGCACCGCGCCGCCGACCTCGACGAACGTGCCGCGGGCGACGTTGTGCGGGTGGCTGCGGGCCTCCTCCGGCGTGAGCACCGGGGTCAGGCACGCGTCGGTGCCCTCGGCGAGCTTGGCCCACTCGTCGCGCGTCCTGGTGCGCAGCGTGTCGGCCAGCAGGGTGCGGAGCGCGGTCCAGTTCTCCGGGTTGAGGTGGTCGGGCACGTCCTCCAGGCCCAGCACCCCGACCAGCGCCTTGAAGAAGCGGACCTCGATCGCGCCGACCGCGACGTGCTTGCCGTCGGCGGTCTCGTAGGTGTCGTAGAACGGCGCGCCACCGTCGAGCAGGTTCCGCCCGCGGGCTGGTTCCAGACCCCGAGGTTGCGCAGCCCGTGCAGGTGGGTCGACAGCAGCGCCGCGCCGTCGACCATGGACGCGTCGACGACCTGCCCGCGCCCGGAGGTCTGCCGCTCGACGAGTGCGGCGAGCACGCCCATGGCCAGCAGCAGGCCGCCGCCGCCGAAGTCGCCGATGAGGTTGAGCGGCAGGGTCGGCTTGTGCCCGGCCTGCCCGATCGGCTCCAGCGTGCCGGACACGGCGATGTAGTTGATGTCGTGCCCGGCGGACTGGGCCAGCGGCCCGTCCTGGCCCCAGCCGGTGACCCGGCCGTAGACCAGGCCCGGGTTGACCGCGTGCAGGTCCTCCGGGCCGAGGCCCATGCGCTCGGCCACGCCCGGCCGGAACCCCTCGACGAGCACGTCGGCGGTCCCGGCCAGGCGCAGCACGATGTCGCGGCCCGCGGGCTCTTCACGTCGACGCCGATCCACCGGCGGCCGCGGGTGAGCGGGTCGTCGGGGAAGCTCAGCACGTCGAAGCCGGGCTTGGCGCGGTCGACGCGGATGACGTCGGCGCCGAGGTCGGCGAGCACGGTCGCGGCGAACGGGGCGGGCGCCAGGCCCGCCAGCTCGATCACCCGCAGGCCGGTCAGCGGTCCCACTGGTCGTTCTCCTCGTCGTCGGAAAGCGCGGCTCAGAGCGTGCGGGCGATGATTTCCTTCATGATCTCGTTCGTGCCGCCGTAGATGCGCTGCACCCGCAGGTCGGTGAACATCCGGGCGATCGGGTACTCGTTCATGTAGCCGTAGCCGCCGTGGAGCTGGAGGCACTTGTCGACGACCTGCATCGCGCGGTCGCTCGTCCACCACTTGAGCATCGCGACGGTCGGGATGTCGAGCTCGCCGCGCAGGTGCTTGCTGATGCAGTCGTCGAGGAACACGCGGCAGATCCGCGCCTCGGTGGCGACCTCGGCGAGGGTGAACTTGGTGTTCTGGAAGCCGAAGACCGGGCGGCCGAAGGCGTGCCGGTCCTTCGTGTACTGGAGGGTGACCTTCAGCGCCAGCTCCATGCCGACCACCGACGAGACGCCGATGATCAGGCGCTCCTGCGGGAGCTGCTGCATGAGCTGGATGAAGCCCTGCCCCTCGGCGGTGCCCAGCAGGTTGGTGACGGGCACGCGGACGTCGTCGAAGAACATCTCCGCGGTGTCCTGCGCCTTGAGGCCGACCTTGTCGAGCACGCGGCCGCGGCGGTAGCCCGCGCGGGAGGTCTCGACGCCGATCAGGGAGGTGCCCTCGGCGCCCTTGGTCGGGTCGGTCTTGGCGACGACGATGACGAAGTCGGCCTGGCCGCCGTTGGTGATGAAGGTCTTCGCGCCGTTGACGACGTACTCGTCGCCGTCGCGGATCGCCTTGGTCTTGACGTTCTGCAGGTCCGAGCCGGTGCCGGGCTCGGTCATGGCGATGGCGCCGACCCACTCGCCGGAGGCGAGCTTGGGCAGCCACGCCCGCTTCTGCTCCTCGGACCCGTAGGCGAGGACGTAGTGCGCCACGATCCCGTTGTGCAGGGAGACGCCCCAGCCGGAGTCCCCGGCGCGGGCCTGCTCCTCCAGCAGGACGACCTCGTGGGCGAAGGTGCCGCCCCCGCCGCCGTACTCCTCGGGGATGGACAGGCACAGCAGCCCGACCTCGCCCGCCTTGCGCCAGAGGTCGCGGTCGACCTCCTTCTGCTCCATCCAGCGCTCGACGTTCGGGGTCAGCTCCTTCTCGCAGAAGGTCCGCGCGAGGTCGCGGAAGGCCTCCAGGTCGTCGTCCATCCACGGCGAGCGGCTCACGGGGTCCTCCAGGTGAAAACAATCAGGCTGGAATGTATCTTCATGCGTGAAGGTACATGCCCGTCCGACTGCCCGTAAAGTCCCTGCGAGCCTTGGGAGGTAACCGGTGGCCGCACCCGCCCGAACCCACCGCACGCAGCAGGAACGCAGCGAGCAGACGCGCGAGGCCCTGCTGGACGCGACGATCGAGTGCCTGGTGTCGCTGGGGTACGCCCGCACCACGGTCCAGGAGATCTGCGCCCGCGCGGGCGTGTCGCGCGGCGCCCAGCAGCACCACTTCACGACCAAGGCCGAGCTGATGACCGCGGCCCTGCAGCACCTGTTCGGCAGGCTGATCACCCAGGTCACCGAGGCCGCCCGCTCCCTGCCGCCCGGCCCGGAGCGGGTCAGCTACGGCATCGATCTGCTGTGGGAGGCGTACTCCGGGACGCTGTCGACCGCCGCGGTCGAGCTGTGGGTGGCGGCCCGCACCGACGAGGAGCTGCGGGAGTCGCTGCGCCCGGTCGACCGGGCCCTCGGCCACGCGACCCTGTCCCTGTACCGGGAGGCCGCGGGCGACCTGCCGGAGTCCGAGGTCGAAACGTTGCTGCTGCTCAGCGTGAACCTGGTCCGCGGCCTCGCCCTCGACGCGATGATGGGCGGCGACGAGACCCGCCGGAAGCGGCTGCTGGAGGAGTGGAAGGCGACGGTGCTCGAGCGCTACCTCGCCGTCCGGAGCTGACCAGCGGTGGCCCACCTGGCCCTCGCTCGGGTGGGCCACCGCTCATGTAGAGATGAGGGCGCAACCACACGTTCGTGACGTTCGCTTCCGCAAACACTTACGATCTCCGCGTGTTCGTGGTCCAGGCGGCCGGGGTGTTCGCCGTCACCAACGTCGATGACCTGCTGCTCCTCGCCCTGTACTTCGGTCGCGGCGGCGCGGCGTGGCGCGTGGTGGTGGGCCAGTACGCGGGGTTCGCGGCGATCCTGGCCGTGTCGGTGCTGGGCGCCCTGGGCGCGGGCCTGCTGCCGGAGGCGGCGCTGCCGTACCTCGGCCTGCTCCCCTCGCCCTGGGCCTGCGCGCCGCCTGGCAGGTGTGGCGCTCGCGCGGCGACGACGACGCGCCCCGGCTCGCCGCGCCGTCGGTGGCCGCGGTGGCGGCGGTGACGTTCGCCAACGGCGGCGACAACATCGGGGTGTACGTGCCGGTCTTCGCCACGAGCGGCCCGCTGTGGGGCTACGCGGCGGTGTTCCTCGTCCTGGTCGGCGCGTGGTGCGCGGCCGGGCGGCTGCTCGCGACGCGCCCGCCGGTCGCGCGGGCGCTGGCCCGGTGGGGGCACTTGGTGCTGCCGGTGGTGCTGGTCGGGATCGGGGTGGCGGTCCTCATCGGGGTCTAGTCGGCGTACTGCCACCACTCGTCGGCCCAGTACGTGTCGGCGATCTCGAAGGACGTGATGCGGTCGGCCTCGCGCCAGGGGCCTGCGGAGTCGATGTCGTCGAGGTCGACCCAGCGGGTCTCGTCGTAGGCGGTGAGGTTGGGGCGGGGGTCGCCCGCGTCGAGGTCGAGGGTCGACTGGCTGGGGAGCTGGCAGCGCCAGACGCGCAGGACGCCCTGGTCGCCGGTCGACGTCGGCCAGGACATCAGGAGGCGGTCGGACAGGATGCGGTCGACGCATCGGATGTCGATGCCGAACTCCACGGTGAACAGCTCGGACAGGGCCGAGGCCTCCGAGCCGTCTGGCGGGACCTCGGCGCCCGGCAACTCCCAGTACCCCGCGGCGGCCTGCGGGCGGCAGCGGCGGGCCACGAACAGCCTGCCGTCGCGCACCACAGCGGCGCCCACGACCACGACCTCCATGCCCCGAGCAAACTGCGTGGGCAGGCGCGCTGGCAGGCGCTGCCAGGTGTCCATCCGGACAGCGATGACCGCCCTTTGGGAAGACGCGACCGGTTCGGTCCAACTCTTTGACACGTAAACGAAAAACTCTTCCGCGATATTGCTCCGAGCGGGTGACGGCACCCGCGCTGACCAGGGGACAGGGGTGTCAATGGTTGAGACCGTGCGAGATGATCCCGTGGTGTCCGGTCGGCGGTCGGGTACCCCGGTTCTCCTCCTCTTCCTCGCACTCCTCGGCGCCGCCGGGTGGTGCCTGCTCTCCCGTGCCCTGGGCCCCGGCGACGGCGCGACGGTCAACCTCGGTGACGCGGCGCTCTCGCCCGAGGGCGCCGTGGTCGTCACCGCGCAACCGGGGAGCGCGCTGCGGGTGGGCGACCTCGTGCTGTCCGTCGACGGGCGCGCGGTGCCGCACGCGGGCGGTCCCGCCGTCGAGCCCGGTGACGTCGTCGTCTACCGCGTCCAGCGCGACGGCGCGACCATCGACGTCCCGGTGGAGCTGCGCCCGTACCCGCTGACCGCCGACCTGGGCCACGGCTGGCCGACGCTGCTCGTGATCGCCCTGCTCGCGGTGACCTCGATCACGATCTTCCGGGTCAGGCCCAGCGAGCCGCGGCGCGCGCCGCGCTCGTGGCGGCCGGGTTCGCGGTGCTGACCACGACCGGCGCCGCGGTGTTCGGGCTGCAACCGCTGGACCTCGCCGCGGGCGACCAGTTCTGGCGCTGGTACGTCGGCGAGGCGGCGTTCGTCCTCCTGTGGGGCGCGATGCTGCACTTCGCGCTGGTGTTCACCGGTCCGCGCCCGCTGTGGCAGGTGGCGAGCGCGTACGCGGGCGGGCCGCTGCTGTACGCGGTGTTCGGCCTGATCACCCCCACCTTCACCGTGACCGCCTCCCCCGCGATGCCCGCGCTGTTCGTCTACCCGCTGCTCGTGATCGGCGTGCTCGTCCACACGTACGTGACGGCCGTCGAGGCGCGCAAGCGCCTGCGGCTGCTGGCCATCGCGATGGGCGCGGGCGTGCTGGCGTACCTCGCGGTGTGGGCGCTGCCGACGGTGCTGGCGGGCGCCCCGCTGCTGCCCGAGCGCTACCACACGCTGGTGTTCCTGCCGGTGCCGATCGCGGTCGCGGTGGCCATCCTGCGGCACCGGGCGCTCGACATCGAGGTCGCGATCAGCCGGTCGCTGGTCTACGGCGTGCTCAGCGCGGGCATGGTCGGCGCGTACATCGCGGTGGTCGCCGCGCTGTCGCTGCTGTTCCCGCCGATGGACCGGATCTGGCAGCAGGCGGTGGCCGCCGCCGCGGTCGCCGTGCTCGTCCAACCCCTGCACGGCTGGGTGCGCGAACGGGTGAACCGCAGGCTGTTCGGCCAACCCGAGGACCCGTACCGCGCGGTGTCCACATTGGCCGACCGGCTGGCGGGCACCCGCGCGCCGGGCGACACGCTGCCCGACATCGTCGCCACGGTCGCGAAGTCGCTGCGCCTGTCGTACGTCGCCATCGAGTTCGAGGGCCGCGGCGGCCCCGAGGTGGCGGCCAGCACGGGCGTCCAGCCCGCCGACACGCACCGGCTGCCGCTGACCTTCTCCGGCGAGCGGGTGGGCACGCTGGCCGCGGGCGGGCCGGGCGTGCTGCGCCGCCGCGACCGGGTCGCGCTCGCCGACGTCGCCGCGCACCTGGGCGCCGCGGTGCACACCGCGCGGCTGACCCGGGACCTGCGCCGCAGCCGCGACCGCCTGGTGCGCGCCCGGGAGGAGGAGCGCAGGCGGCTGCTGCACGAGCTGCACGACGGCGTCGGCCCGACCCTGGCGGCCATCGCGCTGGGCCTGGACGCCGCCCGCAACGGCGCGGGCCCGGACTCCCCCACCGCGGCGCTGCTGGCCCGGCTGCGCGCCGAGCTGGCCGACGCGATCGCCGAGATCCGCAGGCTCGCCCACGGCCTCCGACCGCCGGTGCTGGACCAGATCGGGCTGGTCCAGGCCCTGCGCGCGTACGCGGGCGCGCTGGCGAGCCGCACGGCCCAGATCGATGGCGCGCACGAGGGTGTCACGATCATGCTCGAAGTTCCGACAACCATGCCGAGGCTGCCCGCGTCGGTCGACGTGGCGGCCTACCGGATCGTGTGCGAGGCGCTGACGAACGTCACGCGCCACTCCTTCGCGCGCTCGTGCGCGGTCCGGCTGTGGGTGGACGAAGAACTGCACATCGAGGTCGTCGACGACGGCATCGGCCTGCCCGACGGGGCAACCACCGGTGTCGGCCTGGCGTCTATGCGGGAGCGAGCGGCCGAACTGGGCGGTGACTGCCTGGTGCGGCCGGACGACGGCGGCGGGACGCGCGTGCGCGCCACGCTGCCGCTGCTGCCCAAGGAGGGGTGCCGCTGTGACAACCCGGGTGCTGGTCGTCGACGACCACCCGCTGTTCCGCTTCGGACTGTGCACGGTGCTGGCGGGCGAGCCGACGGTCGACCTGGTGGGCGAGGCGTCCACCGGCGCGGAGGCCATCGCCGCCGCGGTCCGGTGCGGCCCGGACGTGGTGGTGATGGACGTCCACCTGCCGGACATGACCGGGATCGACGCCACGCGGGAGATCGTCGCGTCCCGCCCGGACACGGGCGTGCTGATGCTGACCATGTTCAACGACAGCGAATCCGTGTTCGCCGCGATGCGCGCGGGCGCCCGCGGCTACCTGCTGAAGGGGTCCGGGCAGGAGGAGATCGTCCGCGCGGTGCACGCCGTGGCGCGCGGGGAGGCCATCTTCGGGCCGGACATCGCCGCGCGGGTGCTGGGCTTCTTCACCACGCCGCCGCCCGCGCCGGACGTGCCGTTCCCGGACCTGACCGGGCGGGAGCGGGAGGTGCTGGCGCTGCTGGCCGACGGGGCCAGCAACAGCACCATCGCGACGCGCTTGACGCTGAGCCCGAAGACCGTGCGCAACCACGTGTCGAGCATCTTCGCCAAGCTCGCGGTCGCCGACCGCGCCCAGGCGATCGTCCTCGCCCGCAAGGCCGGGCTGGGCAGCGGGCGGTAGGTCATCGGGCCGAAGGCCCTTTAAGGCACAAGGAAGGGTCCCAACCGGGACACCGGTCCCATGCGCCCGGGACGCCTGAAGGGGCAGGGTATGGGGCAGCCGAGCGAACAGGGGTGGGGAGATGTTGGAGCAGAGCCGGATCGCTGTGGTCATCAGGGCAACCGACCCGATCTTGCGCAACGGGGTGCACATGGCGCTGCGGACCAGACCGGAGGTGTGGCTGGTCGACGACACCGACGAGCCCGCCGACGCGGTCGCGCTCGTGGTGGCCGACCGGTTCGACGACAAGGCGAACACGCTGCTCAAGTCGGTGCAGTGCCGCGGTTTCGCCCGGATCGTGCTGGTCGCGGGCGACCTGGAGGACACCGAGATCCTGACCGCCGTCGAGGGCGGGGTCTGCGCGGTGGCGCGGCGCAGCGAGACGACGCCGGACGTGCTGGTGCGGCTGGTCAAGGCCGCCGCGGCGGGCGAGGGGCGCTGCCGCCGGACCTTTTGGGCAGGCTGCTCAACCGGGTCTCGCGCCTGCAGCGGCACGTGCTGGAGCCGCGCGGGCTGCACCTGGCGGGCATCACCAACCGGGAGACCGAGGTGCTCCGGCTGGTCGCCTCCGGTCTGTCCACAAGGAGATCGCGGACAAGCTGTGCTACTCGCAGCGCACCGTCAAGTCGATCCTGCACGACGTGACCAACCGCTTCCAGCTGCGCAACCGGTCGCACGCGGTGGCCTACGCCCTGCGCGAGGGCCTGATCTGAAACGGGTAGGCGGACGCCCGCGATCACCACTCGGTGACCACCAGGGCGTTCGTCTCCTACGCGCACGAGTCTGAAGAGCACATCGCCGCGGTGCGCCGGTTCGTTTCGTTCCTGCGCACCCAGGGCGGCATCGACGCGCGGTACGACCTCGCGGCGGAGCACGAGCGGCCGGACTGGCCGGTCTGGATGGCCGAGCAGACCCGGCTCGCCGACTTCGTGCTGGTGGTCGCCTCGCGGGCGTACCGGGAGCGCGCCGACCGGCTGGTGCCGCACGACGAGGGCCGCGGCGTGCAGTACGAGGCCGCGATCATGCGGGAGCTGTCGTACCAGAACCGGCCCGGCTGGCGGGGCAAGGTCCTGCCGGTCGTGCTGCCGGGGCAGTCCCGCGACGGCGTCCCGGACTTCCTGCTGCCGTACAGCTCGACGGTCTACCACGTCACGTCGCTGACCGTGGCGGGCGCGGAGCCGCTGCTGCGGGTCCTGCTGGACCGGCCGAGGCACGTCCCGGAGCCGATCGGCCCGGCGCCGGTGCTCGCCCCGGTCCCGACGTCGGCGCCGCTCACCGAGGCGCGGTACCGGCGCGTGCGCACCCGCTACGCCGAGGAGGTGGCGGACGCGTGGCGCAGCATCCGGATGGACAACCTGGGCGACGCGGGCGACCCCGGGCGCATCGTCCGCCTGCCGCTGGCGGGCCTGCACGTCGCGCTGCACGCCGACGCCGAGCCGGACTTCCAGCGCGCCCGCACGCTGCTCGGGCAGCGGGCGGCCGACCGAGGCGGCGACGGCGGCACCGTCGAGGAGCGCATCGGCGCGCTGGTGGAGCGCGGCGGGAAGCTGCGCGACGCGACCCTGGCGGGGACGGAGGACCCGACCGCGGACGCGGGCGTGCCGCTGGCGGACGCGGTGGCGCGGCACCGGGTGCTGGTGGTGCGGGGCGCGCCGGGCAGCGGCAAGACCGTGCTGTGCCAGCGGCTCGGCGCGGAGCTGGCCGAGGAGCTCAAGCGCGGCGGCGACCGCGTGCCGCTGCGGGTGCGGCTCGCCGACTACGCCGCCGCCCACGCCGACGCCCTCGCGGCGGGCGGGGCGCCGGGGCCGCTGCCGGAGTTCGTGGCGCGCTCGGTGCCGGTGCCGGGGGCGTCGCCCGCGCAGGTCGCCGCGATGCTCACCGCGGCGCTGGAGCGCGGGCGGGCCGTCGTCCTGCTGGACGGGCTGGACGAGGTCGGCGCGCACCGGGAGGCCGTGCTGGAGGCCGTGGTCGAGTTCGACGGCCGCTACCCCGGCAACCGGCTGCTGGTGACCAGCCGGGTCGCCGGGTACGCGGCGGCGCCGCTGCCGCTGCCCGACGCCGCCCACTACCTGATCCGCCCGATGGCGGGCCCGCAGATCGGCGCGTTCGTCCGCAACTTCTTCCGCGAGGTGTACGCCGACGCGACCCGCGCCGAGGCGCTGCTGGCCGAGCTGGCCGAGCCGCACCGGGCCGCGGCGCTCGACCTGGCGAGCACGCCCTGCACCTGACGTCGATCTGCCTGATCTGGCACCGGCACGGCGAGCTGCCGGAGTCGCGGGCGGGCCTGTACCGGATGCTGGTCCTGGACCTGGCCGCGCGCTGGCGCGGCCTCGTCGGCCCGGGCCAGCCCGCGAGCTGCGCGCGCTGCTGGCCGACGAGGGGCAGGTGCTGGCGATGCTGGCGCACGTCGCGGCCACCCTGCACGACCACCACCCGCAGGGCGAGATCGCCGAGGGCAGGCTGCTCGACGTCGTGGAGCGGGCCCTGCTCGGCCCCGCCTGGTACACCCGGCCCGCGCCGGAGCGGCTGGGCGTCGAGCTGCTGGAGGTCCTGCGCACGAAGGTCGGCGTGCTCAACGAGATCGGCACCCGCACGTACGCGTTCTCCCACCTGACCGTCCAGGAGTACTTGGCGGGCCTGACGCTGGTGCCCGAGTCGGGCGAGGTGACCGCGGCGATGCTGGCGTCCATGGCGGACCGCCTGGGCGACCCGCGCTGGCGCGAGCCGGTCGCGCTGGCGCTGGACGGCCTGTCCCCGTCGGCGCGCACGGTCCTGCTGCGCGTGGTGGCCCGGTCGGCGGCGGAGGTGGACGTGTGGGCGGAGGTCGCCCTGTCGACCGGCCAGGTCGGGGACGACGCGGAGCTGGTGGCGTTGGCGGAGCTGGCGTTCACCGGCTGCCGGGAGCTGCGCGACCACCCGGACCTGCTGGCGGACCTGGTCGAGCGGATCGCGGCGGTGCGCCGCAAGGCCGGTCCCGCCCGGTTCGACCGGCTCGCCATGGCCCTGCCCGAGTCCCTGCTGCCGGTCGTGGCCGCGGTGTTCTGGCGTCGCCGCTGGCTCTCGGACCCCGTGCTCACAGCGTTCACGAGGATGTCCGACACGGTGGAGCACGCGGCGTGGGGCCGCCCCGTCGACCGGGCGCTGCGCCGCGCGGTGTCCGGTCCCGCGCCCGAGATCCCGCTGCTGGACGCGCCCCCGCGCACGGGTGACGTGCGCCTGGTCGAGTTGGGCCTGCCCGCGTGGCACCGCGCCCGCCGTGAGCACGCCGAGCGCGAGGTCGGCACCCCGCTGCCCGGGTCCCTGCCCCTGCGCGACCTGTTCACCGGCGACCCGGCGCGCTGGGAGCGCTGCGTCTCCGACCCGCGCCGCGCCGCCGCGCTGGTGGTCCTGCTGGGCGGCCTCGACGACCGCGACGCGGTCGCCGCCGACGCCCGCTACGGCGAACTGGCCGACCTCCTCGCGCTCCCGGAGAACCCACGCACGCAGGCGATCACCGAGTCCGCGGCGACCCTGGTCCCCCACTTCGGCGCCGACGACACGGTGTACGAGACCGCGGTGTTCCTGGACACGAGGTCGAAGAAGCTGCTGGTCCGCCACGCACCCGAGCCGCTCCTCGACCCGCGCCTGGCCACCAAGCCCGTGGGGCCGACCCTGACCGCCGCCCTCCTGGCCTGGGCGCAAGAGTCCCCCGACGACACCGGATCGCTCCGCGACCGCCTGACCGGCGTCGCCGCCACCGGGTCGTCGACCGAGCGCTCCGAAGCACGCCTGGCCCTCGCCGTCCTCGACGGGACCCCACCCCCACCGGACACCGACCGAGCCCGCGACCGAGCCCTGCCGTGGGTCGCCGACGCCGCCATCCGCGCCCTGCCCCACTGGCTCCACGCCGCGGGCGGGGGTCCCGCCCTGCTCCACCTGCGGATCCTGTGCGCCGAGGTCGCAGGCAGGCCACTGGACCTCCCCGCCCAGGCGTCGTCCGACGTCCTCGCCCGCGCGGACCGCCTGGCCGCCGCGCTGGCCCAGGTCGACCCGGACAGCCGCGGCAGCGCCCCGAGGTGGGCCGGATCGACCCCGACGTCCTCGCGTGGCTCCCCCGCCTCCCGACCTGGCCCGCCCCGGCCCGCTGCTCCGCCGCCGCCCTGTCGTCAGACCCCACCGTCGCTGCCCTGGACCGCCTGGACGTGGTGGCGGCTTCTCTGAAGCACGTGGAGAACCGTCCCGGTTGGACGGAATCGCTAGCCCCAGCTCTCTTCGCCGCCCTGCGCCCCTGGACCTGACCACCCCGGCTGGCCTGGAAGCAGCCCACCTGGCCTGGCGCACCGGCGTCGCCACGGAAGCCGAGACCGCCCACCTGACGGCCTTGGGACTGGCCGACCCCGTGGCGACCCCCGCCCGCTTCGCCCCGTACCGCCAGGAAAGCAGCCTGGACGAAGTGGACAGTCAGCCCCCGTCAACCAGACTGGCCACCTACCACTACCTGGCCAGGCGAGCCCTGGTCCCGGTATCCGACACCTTCCTCCGCCGAGTCGCCGCGATCGACCACCCCGACACCCCCGCCGTCCTCCTGGACATCGCCACCGACTCCCCCAGTGGCAACTCCACGCCCTGGTCCACCTCACCGCCCCCCACGGCGCAGACACCCTCCACGTCGCCGAAACCGACACTCGCCACGAGGACGCAGGCAACCCCCACGTCGCCGAAAGCGGCACTCGCAACCACGCCGCAGGCAACCTGCACACTGCCGAAACCGGCGCTCGCCCCCACGACACCAGCCTTCACCTCGCCGAAATCCTCGCCCGCTGCACCTCGCTCACCCCCAAGCCCAACTCCGCCGATCAGAGCTGGCCGCGACCCTCCCCACCCCGCTACTCCGAGCCCACGCCACAGGCGACCACCACGCCGCCCGCAGCGCCTTCCTGGCACTCGCACCCGAAGCCCCCACTCCGCCCGAGTAGCCCTAACCGCCCTGACCGCGCTAGCCCCCATCGAAACACGCCCCGCAACACCAGCCAGCGTGTCCACTGTGGAACCCCTGACCCGCATCAACCGAGGTGACCCCACCGCCGACGACTTCCTGGCAGCGGTGAACCTGGCCCTCACCGCCAACTCCCCCACCGCCGCAGCCGCGATTCTGACCCTCCTCGGCCCCACCCACGGCGTGGAACGCCCACACCGCCGCTACCGCCTATCCCACCTGGGCCCCCGGATCTGGCGCACCCTGGCCACCACAGCCGCCACCACCCCCACCCACTCCCCCTCCTCCGCGAGTGCCTCATGCAATGGCACATCGACGACCCCACCGCCGTGACCCAAATCCTCACCGACGACGAAACCGCCACCCGAGCCCTACTCCAAACCACCACCCTCTGGAGCCCAGACTCCCAAGCCGCCCTAGCCACCTGGCTAGCCACAACCCCCGTCCCCGACGCCCTAGCCCACCTCGCGGTAGGCCTAGCCGCAATGCTCACAGCCGCCCACGGCGACACCCACCTCCACCCCACCCTCCGCGAAGCAGTAGCCACCCGAGCCCGCTCCCTCCCCCACCCCCCAGTAGTCCTCACCGGCACCCCCCACACCCGAAACGACCGCATAGCCACAGCCGCGGTCGTAGCCGAAGCCCTCCGCTCCACCCAACGATCGCCCGCCGCCTCTCACCTCGACGTACCACCCAACGCCCCAAACCCCCACGGACCGCAAGACACCGCATCCACCCACATTGAGCCCCACACCGCCGACACGGTCGCAGCCAAATCCCCCACGACCGAACGGTCAGCAACCACAACCGCAGTGGCGGCCGGCACCCTCCGCACACCCCCACTCGCCCGGGCAGTCTTCGCCGCCGCGGCCGTGCCCGTCTTCCCCGCCTCCGGCCCCGACCGCCTGCCCGCCTACGGTGGCCTGCACTTCCAGCACCTCTCCACCCGCCCCGCCCACGCCGCCCACTGGCTCCGGTCCGATGTGGACCGACCGGCAGCCCTCGCCACCCTCGCCGACTGGCTCACCGCGCTCGACGCCGACGGACCCCTCCCCGGTGTCTTCGCCCCCGACGAACCCCACCGGCTCGCCGAGTGGGACGCCGTCACCAGCCTCCTCACCGTCCTCGCCGACGAGCACCCCGCCACCGTCCTCACCGACTGGGACCCCGCCCACTACCAACCGATCCTCAGCCGGGCCGTCACCACGATCCCCTCCCAGCTCACCCGCCAGGCGTGCCTCGCGCTCCTCGCCCACCTCCGCTACCTCGACGCCACCCCACCCGACGGCCCCGACCTCCTCACCGTCATCACCACCGCCCTGCGCTCCTCCTCCGCCGCCGTCCAGCGCGCGGCCGAGCACCTGCTGGCGAGCGCGACGCACCTCCGGGGCGCCTCGCTGGTCCCCGAACTCCTCCACCGCGTCCGCACCACCGCGCACGAGACGCTCGCCTGGGGTTACGCCCGGCTGGCCGCCACCATCGCCGCGGGCCCGCAATGCCCCGCCCCCGACCGGCGCGCCGTGCGGACGCTGCTGCGCACCGGCCTGAACGACCCCGACCGGCACCTCACGTTCCTCACCGGCGTCGGCGCCGACACCGACCCGCTGGGCATCGTCCGGGGCAACGCGCTCAACAGCGAACTCCGGAAGCTCGCGCGCTGAAACGTGCCCGAGCCGGGGTGGTCGGCTCGGGCACGAATCCAGGGGGATCAGCCAGCCAGCCTGCCGGAGAACGAGGCGGCGGGCTTGCACGTCTCGCCTGCCGGGTCCTGGCAGCTCACCGCGAGCACCAGGTCCTGGCCGGGCGCGAAGGTCCACGGCTCCACCAGGTGGTAGTCCAGGTCGCGGAAGTTGGCCAGGCCGACCTCCAGCAGCACCTTGTCGCCCCGGCGCAGTTGCAGCAGGCCTGCGTCGCCGCGCGGGTTCTGCAGCAGGATGTCGGTGATCACGAGCGTCTTGTCCGCGGGCAGGTCGGGGTCGGCGGTGAACGTCGCGAAGGTCGCCGGGTCGGCCTGCAGGGGCGCGTCCGCGGTGATGCGGAAGTCCACCGTGCTGCCGGAGGAGATGTCGACGCCGCCCGGCCCCACGACGGGCGGCTTCGTCGGGGCCGCCCCGCCGCCGTTCTCCGCGACCGCCTTCTGGGCCGCGTCGGCCTTCTGCTCGGCGGCCGCGGCCTTCGCCGCCGCTTCGTCGGCCTTCGACGAGACAGCCGCCTGCTCCTCCTTGGCCGCCTCGACCGCGGCCTCGCGGGCGGCGGACTGCAGGGTCGGCTTCAGGACGGTGAACCACAGCGCGACCAGCGCGATGGCCAGCACCAGCAGGGCCAGCAGCGCGGGGAGGAGCCACTTCGGCAGGAGCTGCTGCTGAACGACCGTGCCGTTCGCGTGGACCGGCGGCGTCTCCGGGGAGATCGCGGTGACCTGGAACGGCAGCCTGCGGTCCTGGCCGCGCAGGAACCGGTCGTGCGGGCGGACGCGGAGCTTGAGGAACGCCGAGGTGCCGGGCTGGACGATCAGCGACGAGTGGTCGAGGTGGATCTTCAGCTCGTCGTCGGGGTCGGAGGTGTGCAGCTCGACCGCGACCGGCTGGTTGCCCGCGTTGTCGATCACCAGCTCGTGCCGGGCGCGGCGCCTGCACTTCGACGTCTTCGGCACCAGCTCGACCTGGAGGTCGGTGAACGGCGCGACGACGACGGCGCCCTCCTCGACGCGCGAGCCCGCCACGTCCTCGCGGGACGCGACGCGCACGCCGAAGGGGACCGGGCCCGCGGGCACGTCGGACGAGCGCGGCGGGGCGAAGGCGACCTCGACCTCGGCCGCCTGGCCGGGCATGAGGTTGACGACCTGCGGGCTGACCGTCGCCCATTCGCGCGCGTCGCCGACCACGTCCACGGTGAACTGGTCGACGAGCGGACCGGAGTTGTGGACCCGCACGGTCGTGCTGACCGTCTCGCCCGGGGTGGCGGCCAGCTCGCGGCCCGCCAGCGTCGTGGTGGCTCCCATGCCGGAAGTGTCGCGATCACCGGGCACGGCGGGCACGGCGCGCGGGGTGCCGGGCCGGGCAGCCCGCGCTGCCCCATCGGGCACCCGCTGACGACCGGTTCGCCACCCGCGCACCGGCTCCTCGGACCGGCCCGCGCTCCTAGCCTGACCGCACAGCCATCCATAGGGGAGGTACCTGGTGCGCGCAGCGCGTTCGGCCGCGGTCCGCCGCGGCGCGCTCGGCCTCGTCGTGGTCACCGCAGCCGCGCTGGTCACGGCCGCGCCGCCGACCACGGCCGCCGTCGCGCCCGGGAACACCCAGTTGGTGACCCGCACGGACGAGGGGCCGCTGCCGGAGTCCGACGCCGTCGAGACCGCGATCTCCGGCAACGGCAGGCACATCGTCTTCTCGTCGCGCGGGGACTACACCGACATCTTCAACGACTTCGGCGTGAACGTCTTCGCGCGCGACCTCGTCACCGGCGTGACCACGCAGATCAGCGTCGGCTTCAGCCCGACCAGCGGCCCCCGGTGTACGACCGCTCCCCCAACGGCGACAGCAGCCAGCCCGCCATCTCCGCCGACGGCCGCTTCGTCGCGTTCGTCACCCGCGCGACCGACATCGCCCCGCACACCGGCGACATCCCCAACGACGACGCCCCGGACGTCGTGGTCCGCGACCGCGACGCCGACGGCAACGGCACCCTCGACGACAGCACGCCGGTGTTCCGCCGCATCAGCGAGTCGTGGGACGAGCAGGGCTACCCGACGCGCCCGGCGATCTCCGGGAACGGCCAGGTCGTCGTGTGGACCGACGAGGAGTCCACGCCGTACGAGTTCTTCACCAAGGTCCTCATGCGCAGGCTCTCCGGCGGCGCCCCGGCGGGCCCGGTCACCCGGGTGACCGGCGATCCGAGCCCCAACGACAACTTCTACGAGACCGACGCCTACGACGCCACCGTCTCCGCCGACGGCACGCACGTCGCGATGGCGGTCGAGTTCACCGAGTTCGCCGAGCCCGGCCTGCGCGCGGAGCCGATGCTGCGGATGAACGCCGCGCAGAGCGCGAACCTGCCCGACTACAACGGCATCGTCGTGGTGAAGCTCGGCGCGCCCGGGGTCGCCAACGTCGTGACCCGCGCCGACTACGACGTCGACGGCACGCTCATCGGCCAGGACCGGGACTTCGGCGTCCGCCACCCGGCGCTGTCCGCGGACGGCTCGGTCGTCGCGTTCGAGGCCGAGGCGTACCGGGTGTACTCGAGCAGCTGGTTCCCCTCGGACAACCAGCCCAACACCTACGTCGCGGACTGGCCCGGGAAGCGCTCGCAGCTCGTCTCCCTCGACCCGCGGGCAACCCCGCAACGGCGGCAGGCCGACCCTGTCGGCCGACGCCCGCTACGTCGCGTTCGTCACCGACTCCCCCGGCATGCACGACGGCATCGACTGGGGCCCGTACCAGACGTCCTGCTTCTACGGCGGCGACGGCGGCGGGACGGCCGCCGTGCCGCCGCCGAGCGACGGGCGCGACGAGCGCACCAACTGCCAGGTCGTCGTCCGGGACCTCGTGGTCGACGCCGAGCGCGCCGCCGCGGGCGCCGCGCGGCTGCCCGCCGTGCTGGCCTCGCCGGGCCTGGACCAGGGGTGCCAGGACGTCGTCCCGCCCGGCGAGATCTGCGCGGGCGACGAGGACAGCGGGTTCAGCCGCAGCTGGTCGGTGCTCGACTTCGGCTCGGGCGAGGGCGTGCCGTCGCTCAGCGCCGACGGTTCCCGCGTCGCCTACGACTCCGAGTCCGAGGTCCTGACGACCGACGACGCGGCCGACGACGACGGCGACACCCTGTTCGAGTGGGACGGCTTCGTCCGCACCCTGATGCCCGTCATCACCGCGGAACCGGTCGACTTCGGCCCGGCCGACCTCGGCTCGACGGTCAACCGCACCGCGACGCTGCGCGTGGAGGGCACCGGCCCGCTGACGATCGCGTCGATCGCCGTGGAGGGCGCGGACTTCGCCGCGGGCGCGGACACCTGCACCGGCGTCACCCTGCACCAGGGCGGCACCTGCCTCGCCGGGGTGAAGTTCACCCCGACCGCGCCCGGCGGGCGGACCGGCACGCTCGTGGTCACCCTGGCCGACGGCCGCCAGTTCCGCTTCGACCTGCGCGGCACCGGCTCGGAGACGCCGGTCACCCCGGAGGACCCGGAGTTCAGCGCCACCCCGGACCCGCTCGCCTTCGGCCCCCGGCTGCTGCTGTCGACCGACCCGACCGCGACGCTGACCATCAGCAACGCGGGCGGCTCGCCGATGACGGTGTCGTCGATCACCCCGTCCGGCGACTACACGGTCCGGTCCACCGACTGCGCCGTGATCGCGCCCGCCGGGTCGTGCGAGGTCGTCGTGCAGTTCAAGCCGACCCGGCCCGGTCCGCGCAACGGCGTGCTGACGGTCGCGAGCGACGCGCCCGGCGGCCCGCACCTGGTCGCCCTGACCGGTGTCGGCAGCACGCCCGCGCTGGTGGTCAACCCGGGGGTGAGCAGGCCAGGTCGCGTGGTCACGGTGTCCGGGACCGGGTTCCCGGCGTCGGCCGAGGTGGTCGTCGGGTACCAGGAGTCCATCGAGTCGGCGAAGGTGACGACGTCGAACGAGGGCACGTTCAGCGTGTCGCTGCTGGTGTTCCCGAAGGCGTCGATCGGGCAGCGCACGGTGAAGGCCACCGTGGCCGGGCTGGCCGCGGACGTGGTCCCGCCGGGCAGGCTGCTGGTGGTGTACCCGACGATGTCGCCGCCGGAGTTCCTGACCCGGGGCTAGGGCCTCGGGGGCAGCGGGAGCGGCAGGGCGGGCAGGCCGTCGAGGCTGGCGCCCACGTGCGGCTTCGCCGCGCAGTACTCGGCGAACTCCGGGTCGCTCTTGCGGCCGAAGTACTCCTCGTGCAGCGTCCGCTCGCCCTGGTACTCCAGGAACGGCACCGCGAACCCGCACGTGTCGCTGATCCGGTGCGCGGTGACGACGATCACCGCGCGGATCGCGGGCTTGCCCCCGTCGGGGAACCGCGCCACCAGCTCGGCGAACCGCGGGTCGTCCCGGAACACCGCCTCGCCGTCGCCGTGCACGCGGACGATGTTCGGCGGGCCCTCGAAGGCGCACCACATGAGCGTGATGCGGCCGTTCTCCCGCAGGTGCGCGATGGTCTCCGCGCCACTGCCGCCGAAGTCCAGGTAGGCCACCGTCCGCTCGTCGAGCACGGCGAACGAGCCCGCCCTCCCCTTCGGGCTCAGGTTCACGTGCCCACCCTCGACGGGCGCGGTGGCCACGAAGAAACAGGCTGCGCGAGGACGAACTCGCGCAGCCTGCCGTCGATCCGGTCGTACGTCTTCCCCATGCCGGGGAGCCTACCTGCGGACGAACATCTCGATCTCGGTGAAAGCCATCTCGTCGCCGTCGATCGACTTGATCACCTCGACGATGTGGATCTCCACGCTGGTCGCCCCCTCGCCGTTCTCGAAGCTGACCTCCTGCGGGTCGGGCTGGTCCTTCAGCTCGACGTCGGCGGTCTTGCCGGTGGAGAAGACGAGGTGCAGCTTGCGCGGGCGGTGCATGCCCTGGAAGCCGTCCTGGGCGCCGGTGCGGACGATCGCCTTCTCCAGGTCGACCGGGCGGTCGTAGGTGAGGACGAGGATCGGCTTGGCCGTGCCGGGCGCGGCCCAGAAGGACTTGGTGTTGCCGTCGACCGCGGCCTTCCCCGGGTGGTCCTTGAGCTGCGCGGTCGCCTTGACCGAGACCGGCGACACCGGGTCGTACTGCGGGAGGACCAACTCCTCCACCCACTGCTTGGCCCCGAGCGCGCGTTCGTTGACCCAGCCGCGGAACTGGCTGGAGACGCCGTAGACGATGCCCGCGATCAGCAGCAGGACGGACAGCACCGTGCGGGTCGCGCGGAACACCCGCCCGGCGGCCTCGGCGAACTTCGACTTGCCCTGCCGGGTCCCCTTGGGACGGTCGCCGGTCTTCTTGACCTTCGCCCCGCCCTTCGGCAGCAACCGCCGCCACCACGGCGTCTTGACGACGACCGCGTCGGCGAGCGACGTGCCGCACCGGCTGCAGAACTTCCGGGTGGGCGCGTTGCCCTCGCCGCACTCCCCGCAGACGAGGTCGCCGGGCTTGAGCTTGTTGGTGGGCGGGCGCTTCTTGGTCGTCGGCTGGGTCGGCTTGGTCTCCTGCGGCAACTCCCCTTCCCCGTCTGCCCCGCCCCGGCGACCGGCACGACGAGGTTCTTCACCGCGTCCTTGTCCGGCAACTTCGGCGGCTCGGGCGGCGGGACGGGCGGCAGCGGCGGCGCGGGCGGCGGCACCGCCGCGGCGGGCGGAGCGGCCGGCGGCTTCGGCGGCGCGGGAGGTGGAGGGGGCAGGGCGGGCGCACTACCACCGGCAGGCGCTCGCGGCGTTTCGTTGTCCACAGGCACGGCTTTCTCGACCAAGTTGTCCACAGGCGACTTGCGAGCGGCCTCCGCGCCCTTCTCCGCCGGTAGACTGGCCAGGGGGCCACCCCCGGGAGTGGTGGGCGCTGCCCTGGGGCGCGCGTGGCGGCGACGGCGGCTTCGGCGGGGCGGGCGGTGCGACCGCGCCACCAGCCGCGGGCAGCTTGGGCGGGGCAGGCGGCGGAGGCGGCGCAGCAGCACCACCGGCCGCGGGCGGCTTCGGCGGGGCAGGCGGCGGGGGCGGCGCAGCAGCACCACCGGCCGCGGGCAGCTTGGGCGGGGCAGGCGGCGGGGGCGGCGCAGCAGCACCACCAGCCGCGGGCGGCTTCGGCGGAGCGGGCGGCGGAGGCGGCGCAGCAGCACCACCAGCCGCGGGCGGCTTCGGCGGAGCCGGGGGCGGGGGCGCAGCCGCGCCACCGGCCGCGGGGGCTTCGGCGGGGCGGGCGGGGCGGGCGGCTTGGGTGGGCCGCCCGCGGGGGCTTCGGGGGGACCGGGGGTGGGCCGGGGGCTTCGGCGGGCCACCCGCGGGCGGCGGGGGCTTCGGCGGCGGCGGCTTCGGCGGGGCGGGCGGGGCGCCGCCCGGGCGGGGCGGGCTCGGGGCGGCGGGGCGCGGTGGGGCGCCCGCCGACGGGCGCGGGGGTGCTGCGGCCGTGCCGGGGCGGGCGGGACCGGCCGCGCCCGGGCGGGGGCCGTCTCCACCGGCGGGCGGTTGCCCACGTCCGCGTACAGGACCGACTGGATGCGGGACAGGAAGCCGCGCTTCGGCGCCGCCTCCTCCTCTTCCTCCGGTGCGGGCGGGGCGGGCGGTTTGACGCGCTGGCCCGTCCACTCCAGGAAGGCGCCGCATTGACCGCAGAAGGTGTCGGTCTCGGCGTTGTGGTGGCCGCAGCCCTTGCAGACGATCACGTCGTCACCTCCACCCGGTGGACCACGTGCGCGGGCTTGCCCGCGGCCACCGCGTCTTCGACCAGGTCGGTGGGGACCTGGGCAGGGTCGGGGACCCGGACCCGCACGGCCAGGCGCGGGTGGGCTTCGCCGGGGAGGTCCGCGGCGGGGTTGGTCGACCAGGCGACGCCGCCGCTGTCGGCGACGTCGACGGTGCCGCCGGTGAGGACTTCCAGGTGGGCGCGCAGGCCGTTGACGGTGCCGCGCATCCGGTACATCTCCACCGCGGACGCGACGACGGCGCGCCTGCGCTCCAGGGGCCAGCCCTCGTCCAGGTCGATGCCGACCCAGCCGGACAGCCACGCCAGGAAGTCGGCGGGGGCCAGCAGCGGGTCCAGGTAGTCGACCAGGCAATCCACAGTGGACAGGATGGGTGCGAGCACGTCGTCGAAGCCCGCGATGAACCGCTCCGTGAACGGGTCTTCCTGGTACACCGACGGGAGCAGGTCGAGCAGGGGCGCGGGGAGGCCAGGCCCGGCACGAGTCCGCGCATCAGTGGTCCTCCACCTTCACGTGGTGGTCGTACCCGAACACGAGGCTGTGCCGGTCGATCTCCAGCCGCTGGGTCTGGGCGCCGCGCTCGCCGGTGACCGGGTTCGCGCCGAACAGGCGGACGTCCTCGACCAGGTCGACGCCGCGGACGCGCTGCAGCAGCGCGTACACGTCGCCCGCCTGGACCGGTCGCCCGAACGGCCAGCCGTTCCCGTCGGGTCCGCCGCTGATCGGGTTCAGGAACCCGTACAGCGCCGCCAGCGCGTCGGTCCGCACCCGGGCCTGGTCGACGCGGGGCCGGGCGATGAGCCGGGCGACCACGGTGACGCCCCGGTACCGCGGCGGCGACACGAGCACTCGCGTGCCGATCAGCCGCACGGAGTCGAGGCGGTCGGCGATGCGGGCCAGCATGTCCTCGCCGGGCACCAGGTCGGCGAACTCGATGCGCCCCTCGACCTGCGCCGCGGCGGGCACCACCAGCACGCGCAGCGACCCGGCGTCGGCCTCGTCGTCGCCCGCGGTGACGCAGCGGACGCGGGCGACGTCGGGGGCGGCCTCGCGGGTGATGGCCTCGTAGTCCTCGGCGGTGACCGCGCGGCTGCGGGTGCGCAGCAGGATCGGGCCGCGGGCCTTGGCCTGCTCGACGGTCTCGCCGTCGACGCCGCCGGACGCGGCGTGCAGGTTCTCCACCGCCGCGACGAACGGGATCGACGACTTCAGCGTGCTGATCGTGCGCCTGCCGACGTTGCCCTGCCTGCCCCCGCCGACGGAGTACCGCAGCCGGATGACGGCCTGCTGCTCCGGCACCGCGCCGTGCGCGCGGAAAGCCCCGTCGGGCTCGCGGATCGAGGGTCCGAAGTGGACGACACCGCCCGCGGCGTCGAGCACGTAGTGCCGGTCGGCGCTGCCGCTGGAGACGAAGTGCTCGACGCGGGTCCACTCCTGCCACCCGGTCTCCGACGACACCTCCAGCACCGCGTCGTCGGCCACCACCGGCCCGCGCGCGATCCGGAACGACTGCCCGGGCACGCCCTCCGACGTCCCGAGCACCTCGTCCTCGACCAGCTCGCGGTGCGCGGCCTCCACGGTCCCGCCCGCGGTGCCGCGGCGATCGCGCCGATGATCGGCGCCTGGTGGTAGGTCGGGAACTCCGCGTCGACGGTGATCACCCGCGCCCGCAGCCAGCCCGCGCGCTCGCCGCCGATGACGCTGACCTCGTGCGTGCCGGGCACGTGCACCAGCACCTCGCCCTGGGTGTTGAGCGCGCCGGTGGTGTCGGAGCTGACGGTGCACTCGACCCAGTCCGCGCCGTTCCACGCCTCCCACACCAGCGGCGGGTGGTCGGGGTGCACGCCGACGCCCTCGACGCTGGCGGACACGTCGAGCCGCACGACGCAGTGCGGCACCGCGGAGGTGAGCCCGACCAGCAGCAGGTCACCGGGCTCGGGGACGGCGGAGAACGCCGCGAACGAGTCGCCGACGCGCAGCTTCTCGGTGTGGAACACCGGGTCCTCGTCGCCGACCGCGCGCGTCGCGACCGCGTGCAGGGCGCACGGGATGACCGACAGCGGCCTGGTGGTCGTGAAGACGACCGACTCCTCGACGTCGGTGCGCACGGTCGCGACCTCGGTCCCGGCCGGGATGCCGATCGGCGCGATCGCGGGCGCGGACAGCCAGAACGTCACCGGCACGCGCGCGGACGCGGGCGGGATCAGCCGGAGCCCGATCATCTCCAGGAACTTCACGTACAGCCGGTCGGGCACCTGGTTGAGCCGGTACAGGAGCTGGTCGGTCATGAACGCGAACGTCTCGATCAGCGTCACGCCCGGGTCGGACACGTTGTGGTCGGTCCACTCCGGACACCGGCGCATGACCATCCGCTTGGCGTCGTCCACCAGGTCCTGGAAGCGCCGGTCGTCGAGGTTCGGGGCTGGCAGCGCCATCAGTAGTCACTCCCGTCCTCGGGGATGGTGTAGAAGGGGAAGACCAGGTTGCGCCGGTCGTTCGTGTCCTTCGTCCGGTACCGGATGTCGATGAACAGCGTGCCCGCGGTGTCCGGGTCGGGCCGCACGTCGACGACCTCGATGTCCACCCGGGGCTCCCAGCGCAGCAGCGCCCGCCGCACCTCGTGCGCCAGCTCGGCGATGGTGGCCGGGTCGATGGACCGGAACACGTAGTCGCGGATGCGGCTGCCGAACTCGGGCCGCATGGGCCGTTCCCCGGGGTAGGTCGCCAGGATCAGCCGCATGGCCTGCTCCAGCTCCACCTCGCGGCGCACGAGCGCGATCCCGCCCTGGGCGCCGACCCCCAGCGGGAACGCCCAGCCCGCGCCAACGAAGTCTGCCGACACGCCGGTCCTCCTCAGTTGAGCTTGATGACCTTGCCCTTGATCTCGGTCGCGGTCGAGCCGTCGACCGTGACCACCTTGCCCTTGAGCGACAGCACGCCGTCGGTCTCCAGGTTGAGCCCGCCCGCCCCCGCCTTGATCGTGATCGCCCCGGTGCCGCCGCACTCGATGGTCAGCGCGCCCTTCGGCGGGCTCGCGGGCGGCGCGGGGTTGCAGGTGAGCGACACCGTCCCGGCCACCTGGTCGATGCGCAGCGCGAGCTTGTCGTCCTTGGTGCCCAGCACGATGTCCGACCGCGCGGGCTTCGGTGACGGCGGTTTGACGTCGTCGCCGAAGAGCAGCCGGTTGCCCGCGGGCGTGGCGATCCCGCGCTCGATGACCGCGCCGGTGCCGTTGACCGCGGACTTCATCGGGCCGAAGTCGGAGTTCTTGTTGATCAGCCCGCCGAGCACGTACGGCCGCCTCGGGTCGCCGAACTCGAAGCCGACCAGCACCTCGTCGCCGACCGTCGGCAGGAACAGCGACCCGCTGCCCCGGCCCGCGCCGACCTGCGCCACGCGCGCCCAGTCGGACTCGTAGTCCGGGGACAGCCACGGCATCGCGACCTTGACCCGGCCCAGCTTGTCGGGGTCCTTGGCGTTGGTGACGACCGCGCACACCAGCCCCTCGGTGGGCGACTGCCGGGTCGTCGACCCCGTCGTGAGCTTGAGCAGCGACCGGTCCTGCCGCCCGCTGACGACGAACTTGGTGTGGTAGCCGCCCTCGGTCGGGTCGAAGACGTGCCGGGCGTTGGTGACGATCCACTTGCCGAGGAACTGCTTCGGCACGCCCGCGATGGTGACCGTCGAGCCCGCCTGGATCGCCGGGTCGCCGTAGGCGTCGCCGTCGGCCTCGGCGAAGGTGCTGGCGACGTGGTCGGCGACGCTCTTGGCGATCCGGTCGGCCGCGGTCTGCGCGCTCGGCCCGCTGGCCACCGGCCGGTCCACGACGAGGAACGCGGTCGGGCTGGGCGCCGCGCCGAGGTTGAGCGGCGGCATCCCGGGCAGCGGCGGCGGCGCGGGGATCGGCACTGGCAGCGAGATGCCGTCGGAGAACGACTCGGCCAGCGCCTTCGGCTTCGCGTCGACCTGGGCGGACCCGGTGGTGGCGTCGGAGCGGCCGACGACGACCTCGGCCGACTTCGCGTCCCACAGCCGGACCTCGACGTCGGGGGTCAGGTTGGCCGCGCTCATCCGGGGCAGGAACGTGTGCAGGTTGCCCTTGAACGTCAGCGTGGAGCCCAGCCCGAGCATCGACGCGGCGGCGTCGACCATCCCGCCGAGCCCGCCGCCGGAGGACCCGGACGCCTTGCGGAAGAAGAACTCCCCGCCCGAGACGCCGGTCTCGTAGCCGATCTCGCGGGCGCGCTCGGTGAGGAACTCCCAGTCGGTCTGCGCGATCTGCGCGAGGTGCGCGTGGGTGCCCTGCGACGCGTCGACCGTCCCGATCTTCAGCCCCGCCGCCTTGGCGACCTTCGTGGCGATGTCGGAGTCGGTCATGTTGACGAACGTGCGGGTGCGCCGGGCGCGCTGGAGCCGGTGCGCCTTCTCGTACCCGCGGACGACGCTGAGGATCATCGAGTCCTGGCAGATCGCCTCGATCGCGGTGACCTCGCCGGTGATCAGCTCGCTGTCCGACCCGCCGCGGCGCGCGCCTTGACCGTCACCACCGCGCCGATCTTGAGCCCGGTGTCGTCGACGATCGTGCCCGCCTCGTCGGTGAAGGTCAGCTCGAACATGTCCGGCAGGTGCAGGTGGGTGTCCACGACCGCCCGGATGAGCTGCTGCGAGTGGTTGGGCAGCATCGGCACGCCGACGGGGTAGCCGATGCTGATCGCGGGCATCACCACCGCGGAGGTGTCGGTCATGCCGATCACGCGGCACCCCCGGTCAGCTCCTGCGGGTTGGGCAGGTACAGCGTCTCGCCGGGGCGGACGCGGCTCGGGTCGGTGATCCCGTTGACCTCGGCGATGCGCCGCCACAGCCCGGGGTGGCCGTAGTGCTCGGTGGCGATCGACGCCAGCGACTCGCCCTCGCCGACGGTGTGCGTGCGCCTGCCCGGCAGGCCGCCGGAGGTCGGGTTGGTCGGCAGGCTGGCCAGGGCGCTGGGCTGCTCGCGCAGCGACAGGTCCACCTCGGCGCGCAGCGGGATGCCGGTGACGTCGAACCGGACGTAGGAGATCGTCACCGAGGTCAGCCGCACCTCGTACATGAAGGCCACCATCGGCGGCCCCCACTGGAAGGTCAGCACCGGCAGCGTCGTCTCCAGCGACGCGCCGCCGATGCCCATCGCGCCGAACCCGCTGAACGGGCTCATCCACCGCAGCAGTTGGTCGCAGCGCAGCTTGGCGGTGATGCCCTCGAAGATCACCTTGCTGAGGGTGATCTGCGGCGCCTGCACGACCCTGGTGATCGTCCCGGACGCGCCCGCCGGGTCCTGCATCCCCTGCATGTTGGGGCGCACCGTGTAGCTGGCGGTCCGCTTGACGGAGATCTTCTCCGGGTTGAAGTCGAACGGCACCAGGCCGGGCGTCTTCGGGTTGAGGCAGTACAGCACCGCGGGCACCCGCGCGCCCGCCACGACCGCCGCCCCGACCCCCGCGCCGACGACCGCGGACGCCGCGCTCTGCGCGTCGGCCAGGGGCGCTGTCGCGGTGCTGACGGCGGTGTCGGCCGCGCCGCCGGACATCTGCACGCTGAAGCCGGTCATCACAGGAACCCTTCGTGCACCAGGGTCAGGGACTCGATGGCCACGCCGAGCGTCAGCGCGTCGAGGTCGGGTCCCTTCCACGCGCTGGGGTAGACGTTGCGCAGGTGCCAGGACGCGACCTCCTGCGCGTGCGCGTCGAACAGCGTGATCTTGGCCGTGCCGCCGGGCGCGCCGAGCATCGACTGCACCCACGCCTGGGCGCGGTTGCGCAACCACCCCTGCACGGTCGCGGCGCCCTGCTTGTCCATCGCGCGCTCGAGGGTGATCTCGGGGTAGTCGATGAAGTCGGGCAGGATCGGCTGGTACAGGTAGTTGCCGCCCTCCTTCACCTTGCGGGGTTGAACTTCACGGCCAGCCCCTTGCAGCGGGCCCACCCGCCGAGGTCGACGCCGTCGACCGACACGTGGAACCGCAGGGTCAGGGCCAGCATCGTGTTCACGCTGTAAGCCACGGCGCGCCTCCTCCCTTAGAAGGGCAGCTTGCGCTGGTCGAGGAGGAAGCCCTTGTGGGCCAGCTCGAGCGTTTCCACCGACACCTGGCTCGCGCCCGCGTCGAAGGTGGCGATCGCCCACTTGACCGGCATGACGTCGCGCAGCTCCCAGTCGGTGATCGGCCCCTTGCCCGGGTGCGGGCCGAACAGCTCGATGCTGCCGACGAAGACCTCGGACTCCCAGGAGTTCTTGTTCAGCCAGTCGCGGACCTTGGAGGTCTCCTCGGAGACCGCCCTGGTCAGCCTGATGTTGCTGTACTTGGTGTTGCCCGGGAAGTAGAACCGGTCGTTGCCGTTGTCGCCCGCGCGGTACTCGGCGACGTCCCAGGAGACGTCGAGGCCGTCGGCCTTCTGCCAGCTCCCGAGGTTGTAGACCTGCTTGCCGCTCATGTTGACGACGAACCGGTTCGCGAGGCCGATCGTGCTGCTGTCGCTCAGGGCCATGGTCGTCTCCTCTCCTTCATCGGAAGTCGGTCAGGAACCCGGCGCGCTCGCGGTCGACGAGCAGCTCGAGCCGCAGCCGCCCGCGCAACCGGTCGTAGAGCCGGTTCGTCAGGTCCTCCAGGTCGACCCGGTCGAGGTCGATCTGCTCCTGCTCGGAGCCGTGCCGGTCGTCCTTCGCCGCGTCCTGCGGTGGTTTGCCGCCCGGGTAGCGGTCGGCGCCGCGGCGCTCGGTGAAGGAGACGGTGTCGCCCAGGACGCCGCCCTCGGTCGCGGGCAGCCGCCCGTCCTCGTCGACCGCCGCCCCGGTGAGCGCCGCGGCCCGGCGCGGCCGGGGGCTGTCCGCTGCTGCTGCTGCTGCGCTTGGGCTTGGCGCTGCGCCTCCTGCTGGCGCAGCGCCTCCTGGACCTGCTGGTTGCGCTGGGCCGGGGTCTGCTGGGCCTGCTGTTGTTGTTGGCCGCCGATGGTCTCGGTGAACGACACGGTGTCGCCGAACGCGCCGCCGACCAGCGGCGGCAGCGGGGTCCGCGAGCCGGACGACCGGCCGCCGCGCCGCTCGCCGGTGATCTCCTCGTGGTCGAGCCTGCGCTCCAGCCGCTCGACGTGCTGCGGTTCGAGCCCGCTGAGCAGCGGCTCACCGGTCGCGGCGCGGTCGGCGTTGATCTCGTCGAGCATCTCCGCCTCCAGCTCCTGGCGGCGGGTCGCCCGGTCGAACGCGGGCGCGGGGCTCGTCGGGTTGCGGAACCCGCTGCCCCCGGTGGCCGGGTTCGACCACTCCTCGACGACCCGGTGCGCGGAGCTCTCGGCGAGCTGCACGATCTCCTCCCGCGCGGGCACGTCGAAGTGCGAGTGCGCGGGGTCGGGCGGCGCGGTGGCGTAGGTCGGCGCGAGCTGCGCGGGCCCGGCGAGTTCGGGCGCGGGCGCCGGAGCGGGCGGGTGGTGCAGTTCGGGCCCCGCCGCGGTGGTGGTCTCGTACCGCCGCTCGACGGCGACCGCCTCGGCCTCCATCCGCCGCCCCTGCGCGCCATCCGGCACCCGCCCGTGCACCCGCTGCTGCGCCACGTGCACCAGCTCGTGCGCGATGAGCGCCCGCGCCTTCGGCGTCGTCACCGGCCCCGCCGCGTCGGGCAGGAACACCGCGTCGGCCCGCGCGAACGCCCGAGCCCCCGCTCCTGCGCGGCGGCGTCCACCGCCGGACCGCGGAACACGGGCACGGTGCTCAGATCCGTCCCCGTCACCCGCCCGACGTCCTGCGCGATGTCCTGGGGAACCTCCGCCCGCACGACGTCCGCCGCCTGCGGTGGCGCAGGCGGCGGCTCGGTCGCCGGGGGTGCTGCAGGTCCGGCGGCCCTCCCTCCGGCTGGTCCGGTAGCGCGAACCGCAACGCCTCGGCGAGGGACGGCCGCGAACCCTCCGAAGGTGGGGAAGTTGTCCACAACCCGCCGGTAACCCCTTCTTGCCTGGTGGGGGGCGGGTAGCCTGGAGCGGGGAGCGGCCCCCAGGGAGTGGCGGGGGATGGTTGGGGGGTTTCGCTCTGGGCTGAATCGGGTTGTGGGGCCGCGCCGGGGGTTCGTGCTTGCGCAGGCCGTCCATTGTGTACGGGAAGCCGGTGCGGGCCGGGGTGGTCGGCTGCGGCTCGGGGTCGGGGGTGGGAGCGGGGCGCCGAGGCCCAGGCGGCGGGTTTGGCCGAGGGACGGGCGGCGGCGGGGGTGGGGCGTTCGGGGGCGGGCGCCGGGGTGACCTCGGCGATGCGGGGTGGTTCGGGGATGAGGGCGGGGGTTCCGGCGGGGGCAGCACCGCGGGGATGTTGCTGGGGATGGATTCGGGCTTCATCCACTCGGGGACGTGCCGCAGCCAGCCGGGGGCGCGGTGGGGTTGGGCCGGTTCCTGCGCCTCGCCGACGTAGTCGTCGGTGGCCTCGGTCAGCGGGGCCTGCGGCGTGGGGGTGACGGCGGGCAGGCGGCGGGGGCGCGGCGGTGGGGGCAGCGGGGCGGGGGTGGCGGCGACCTCGGGCAGCGGGAGGACGGTGGCCAGGCCCTCGACCCGACCGACGCCCTCCCGTTCGACCACTGTGGACAGCCGCGTCCCGCTCAGCGGCGGTTGCACCGGAGCGTCCCCGACGACCAGCGGCGCGGTGGAGTGGACGGTGGGGCGCAGCGGGGGCAGGTGCGCCCACGGCCGCGCCCGCCCGACCGCCGCGTTGCCGGACGCGGCGGTCTCACCGCCTGCCGCTACTCCGCCGGGTCCGCTGCCGCTCGCCTCGCTCTGCGCGGCGGCATGACCTGCCGCTGCCCCGCCGGGCCCAGCACCACTGGCGTGGGCCTGCGCGGCACCGGCCAGATCTGCCCCCGCCCCGCCGGGCTCAGCACCACTTGCGTGGCCCTGCGCGGCACCGGTCAGACCAGCCGCCGCTCCACCGGGCCCGGTGCCACTCGCGTGGCCCTGCGCGGCGCCGGCCTGATCTGCCGCTGCCCCGCCGGGCCCGCTGCCACTCGCATGGCCCTGCGCGGCACCGGGTGCGCTGCTCGCCGCGTGCGGGTCGGGAGTGGCCGACGGGTCAGCCTTCCAGAACTTCCACCGCATGGCCCCTCCCCTCCTACTGGTCGCCGCGGGTGTGGATGCGGCCGATCTCGGTGATCAGCCGGGTGCGCACCGGGTGTTCGAGGTCGAGGATCGAGTCGAACGGCCAGTGCAGGTAGTAGGCGACGTACGCGACCTCCTCCCAGAGTCGGTCGGTCGCGTACGTCACGATCCCCCGGCGCATCACCGGCGAGGTCCACCGCGAAGCCCTTGCCGCAGTGCGGGCAGTCCACCGCGACCTCGGTGTGCCCGTCGGCGTTGATGCGCCGGTACAGGTCCTGCAGGAACGCCATGTCCGAGGCGAAGAGGTTCTCCACGACGAACGTGTCCACCGCGGGCAGGTCGCCCAGCGACGTGACCGTGCGCTCCAGCAGCAGGACCGTCAGGTACGCCGGGTTGGCCCGCGCCCGCTGGTCGGACTGGGTGGTGATCTCGTCCCGCGCGGTCGCCAGGCGCATGACGCCGGTGCGGTGGACGCGGCCGTGCTCGTCGACGTAGCCGCGCGGGAGCGTGAACGGGTATTCCGTGCGGAGGCCGGTCGAGGTGACCGCCGCCGTCACACGGACACGCGCTGGATGCGCTCGGACACGATCGTGACCGTCTCCATCAGCACTTCGCTCGACCCGGCCTTCAGGGCGCCGATCTCCAGCTTGGACGGCCACGCGTGCTCCAGGTGGTACCGCGCGACCGGCTTGCCGTCGGTGCCGTACATGACCAGCGAGCAGGACTTGCGCGCGGCGACGATGTCACCGGCGAGCACCGCCTCGTGCCAGGCCCACAGCTCCATGCTGGAGTTCTTGCCGCGCTTGAGGACCAGCGTCGCGGGCTTGGTCTTGCCGGGGAGCTTCTTGAGGACGACCTCCTTGTCGGTCGACTCCATCAGCTCCACGGGCTCCACCTCGGTGGTGATGCCCTGCAGCTCGGAGAACGACGCGATCTCGTAGCCGTCGATCGTGATCGAGAACCGCGCCGCGGTGAGCGCGTCGTTCGGTTGGCTGGAACCCAGTCCACCCGCCATGGCTTAACTCCTATTCCTCGAGACCGGCGCCCTCGGCGAACTGCGAGATGCGGAACACCACGAACTCGGCGGGCTTGACCGGGGCGATGCCGATCTCCACCGTGAGGATGCCCGCGTCCCGGTTCTCCGGCGGGTTGTTCTCCTCGTCGCACTTGACGAAGAACGCCTCGGCGGGCGACTTCCCGAACAGGGCCCCGTCGCGCCAGACCCGGCGGAGGAACATCGTCACGGTGCGCTTCACCGAGTCCCACAGCTTGGGGTCGTTGGGCTCGAACACGACCCAGTTCGTGCCCTGCAGGATCGACTTCTCCACGTAGTTGAAGAGCCTGCGGACGTTGAGGTAGCGCCACTCGGGGTCGCTGGAGAGCGTGCGCGCGCCCCACACCCGGATGCCCTGGCCGCGGAAGGAGCGGATGCAGTTCACCGCGACGGGGTTGAGCTGGTCGTGCTCGCCCTTGGTGATGTTCAGCTCCAGCGTCACCGCGCCGCGCACGACCTCGTTCGCGGGGGCCTTGTGGACGCCGCGGGTGGAGTCGTTGCGCGCCCAGATGCCCGCCATGTGGCCGGACGGCGGCACGAACACCTGCTTGCCCGCCACCGGGTCGGCGACCTTGATCCACGGCCAGTACATCGCGGCGTACTTGGAGTCGTAGCCGGTGTAGTCCTGGCGCCACTCCTTGACCTGCTGCGCCTTGAGCCCCGGCGGGGTGTCGATGATGGCGACGCGGTCGGCCATCAGCTCGCAGTGGGCGATCATCGCGAGCTGGACGGCCTTGACGTCCTCCTCGGACAGCGCGCCCGCCTGGAACGCGGCCATGAGGTCCGGCACGCAGAGCATGGTGATCTCGTCGATGGCCTCGAGCCCGGCGAAGCCGGTGCGGTCGGCGGCGTTGCCCACGTACTCGCCGGAGTCGATCTTGGCGGGCAGGTTGGCGTCGGCAGGCGGGGTCAGCGCGGTCTCCCCGGCGACGGCACCGCGAGCTGCTTGCCCTTGACCTCCTCGACCGTGATCAGCTTCGACTTCTGCTGCACGACCGTGGCGACGTAGTTGGGGCCGCGCTTGGCGGTGACGCCCTCGAAGGTCTCGACCGGCTGGCCGCCCTTCTTCACCACGAGCTTGAACGTGTCCTCGCCGTCCGGCTCGACCTCGACCGCGAGGTCGGCGTCGCCCGGCGACCGGGCGGCGACGGTGAGCGCGGCGCGCCCCTCGGCGGCGGGCAGCTCGGCCTTCGGGACCGGGTGGTGCCCGTTGCCCTCGGCGGACCCGTTCGGGGACGCGCCGACGCGCACGACGTAGGCGGTGCCGCCGCCGTTCTGGAAGTACCCGTAGACCGCGTGGGCCAGGTAGCAGCCCGGCACGAAGTCCCCGAAGTTGGCCTTGAACTGCGTCCAGTTCGTCACGAGCACCGGCTCGTGCAGCGGCCCGCGCTCGGCGAACCCGACGAACGCGGCAACGGCGGTGCCCACGGCCTCGATGGGCCTTGACCCGGAGGACACCTCCTCCATGTAGACGCCGGGCGCGAGGTAGCTGCTCGCCATGTCGACTGTTCTCCCTCGTTCGCGGATGCCGATCCGGATTCCGAGCTTGGGGGACCGGCCGGTCACGCGCAGTCGCCGACGGGCGGGGGCCGGGGCACCCGACGCCGCCCCTTAGGGCGGCCCCGCCGCACCATTAGGACGGCTGGCGGACCATGGGCAATGGTCGTCGGGTGCCGAACACTGGCGACGTGATCAGCGAGGTGGACGACGCCCTGTGCGTGCTCATCGGCCGGGCCCTCCCCGAGGGCGCCGCCGTCCGGCTGGACCCGCCCAAGCCCACCTGGCAGACCGAGCGCCCGTCCGCGGCGATCGACCTGTTCCTGTTCGGGCTGCACAACGACCCCAGCGGGCGCGAGTCCGGCTGGGAGGAGTTCCGCGACGAGCGCGGCGCGGTCCGCGCCCGGCGGCCCAGCAGCCGCCGCTGCGCCCTGTCCTACCTGGTCACCGCCCGCGCGGCGAAGGTCAGCGAGGAGCACACGCTGCTCGACCTGGCGCTGCGCACGCTGCTGTTCGCCGACGCCATCCCCCGCGACTGCCTCTCCGGCGACCTCGCCGAGGGCGAGCCCGTCGCGCTGGAGGTGTCGACCGAGGGGCCGGGCGACCTGTGGAGCAGCCTGGGCATGCCCGCCCGCGCGGCGTTCGTGCTCACCGCGTCCGCGGCCTTCCCCGCCCCCGTCGACGAGGACGTCGCGCCGCCCGCGGAGAAGATGTCGCTGCGCTCGGGCCAGAACGTCCCCGCCGCGCTGGCCCCGTCCGCGCCGCGCCGGTGGGTGCGGACGTGAGCTTCGCGGCGAAGATGGGCGACAAGGTCGTCGGGGTCGACACCCACATCGTCATGGTCCCCTCCCCGGCGGGCCGGTCGCCACCCCGACCCCGCTGCCGTTCGCGGGCACGATCACCGGCGGGTGCAGCACCGACGTCCTCATCGGCGGGCAGCCCGCCGCGGTCGTCGGCAGCACGGCGACCAACGCGCCCCCGCACGTCGTGCCGCCGCCGTCGACGTTCCAGATCCCGCCGACGAACCAGGGCACGGTGGTCAAGGGCAGCAGCTCGGTGCTGATCAACGGCAAGCCCGCCGCCCGCAACGGCGACAAGGTCAACACCTGCAACGACCCCACCCCCGCGCCGAAGGGCACGATCGTCGCCGCGGGCACCGTGATGATCGGCGGGTGAACCCCGCGTCATACCCGGCGCGCGCCGCCGTCCCCCGTGCAGGGAGGTGGCGATGGACGCGCTGGACGCTCTGACCAGGCTCACCCGCGCGGGCTGGGTGTTCACCTACCCGCGCGACGACACCGGCGGCATCATCGCGGGCTACGCCGTCCGCCTCTGGCCCGGCGGCTGGTGGGACGGCCTCATCCTGCACGCCGAGCACGAGTGCGAGGCCATCCGCGTCGACCCGGACAACGCCCTCACCTGGCGCCGCGACGGCACCGTCGTCGACATGGTCGCCGCCGTCGCGGAACTCCCGGCCCCGGGCGAACGCCTCGCCCCGTCCCTCGCGACCGGCAGCCACTTCAGCGGCTTCACGAATTTCTGAACCCCGGTAGGATCCCCGCATGGCCGTCGACCTGTTCGCGGGGATCCCGGTGAGCGATTACGCCGCCGCGCTCGCCTGGTACGAGAAGCTGTTCGGCGGGCCGCCCGCGTTCGTGCCCAACGACGTCGAGGCCGTGTGGGAGCTGGCCGAGCACCGTTTCGTCTACATCGAGGTCCGCCCGGACGAGGCGGGCGCGGGCAAGCACACCGTGTTCGTCGACGACCTCGACGCCGTCGTGGCGGGCATCGCCGAGCGGGGCCTGGAGCCCGCGAAGCGCGAGACCTACGGCAACGGCGTTCGCAAGACGACCTACGCCGACCCGGACGGCAACGAGATCGGGTACGGCGGGGCGCCGGTCTAGCAGGCGACCAGCCGGTCCGGGGACACCGGCACCGCGGCCAGCACCACCATCCCGATGGCCGACAGCTCCTGGTCGTGCCGCAGCAGCCACGCCCGCGCGCCGTCCCACGCCGGGATGCCCGCGTCGAGCCGGGGCGCGCCGAGACCGCGAGGCGGTAGCGCAGCTCGCCCGCGACGCGGACCGAGCCGCGGTGGAAGTCGACCTCGCAGACGCCCGACGACACGGCGGTGTCCGGGACCCGGAAGGAGCGGGTGGTCTGGGTGAACCGGTGCCCGGCGCCTGCGGTGATCCGCGGGCTCGGGTCGCCGATGCCGCCCACCATCACGCCCGTGCCCAGCTCGCGGACCGCGGCGAGGCAGGGGTCGCGGTCGGCGCCCGCGACGTCCACCTCGCCGTCGAGGCTGAGCACGACGCGCACCTCGATCTGTCCGATGTCGACAGTCGTGCGCGCCACCGGAGCCCGTGGCAGCCGATACCGGAACCCGACCATGAACCGAACGTATGAACCGGCGGGCCCCGGCACGATGTACCAACGGGCAGCCCTAGGTGCGAACCCGGTCACATCACAGAACGGAAACCCCGACGCCCCCAGCAGGCAATAACGGCCGCGCACGATGGGCACCATGGACACCCCGACCACCTGGCGCCTCCGCGTCCGCCTCGACGACCGTCCCGGCGCGCTGGCCCGGGTCACCACCCGCCTCGCCGGGCGCGACTGCAACGTGCTCGGCCTGTCCGTGCTGCCGGTGCCCGGCGGCGTCGTCGACGAGATCGTCGTCAGCACGCCGCCGCACGTGCCACCCGCGCTGCTGGTCGACGAGATCAGAGCCGAGGGCGGCAAGTGCGTCGGCATCACCGCCGCCGACGTCCGCCACCTCGTCGACCACACCACGGCCGCCCTGCGCGCCGCGGCCGCCGCGCTGCGCGACCCGGGCGCGACCGCCGAGGCGGTGCGCGTGCTGCTGGGCGCGGACTCGGTCACCGTCGGCGACGGGGACCTCGCCCTGCCCGACGGCACCCTGCTGGCGCCGCGGCGCGGGTGGGCGCCGTTCACCGAGGTCGAGCTGGCCCGCGCCGCCGCGTTCGGCGAGGTGCTGGCCGCGGCCGAGGCGAGCGCGTCCGGCCCGACCGCGGTGATCGCGGCCAACGGCGCCGGGATCGTGCTGCGCGAGGGCAGGCCGAGCGACGCCGACGCGGTGTCGGACCTGCACTCCCGCTGCTCGGCGCAGACCCTGTTCGCCCGGTACCACGCGGGCGTGCGGACGCTGCCGCGCCGCTGGCTGCACCGGCTGCTCCAGCCGCCGCGCGGGCGCACGCTGCTGGCCGTGTGCGGGACGAGCGCGATCGGGATGGCGCAGGTCATCCGGACCAACGACCCCGCGGAGGCGGAGGTGTCGGTGCTGGTCGAGGACTCGTGGCAGCGCCAGGGCCTCGGCACCGCGCTGATCACCCGGCTGGGCGCGATCGCCCGCGCGGGGGCCACGAGCGGCTCATCGCCTGGTGCCTGCCGTCGGAGTCCGGCTTCGAGCGGGCGGCGACGGCGTCCGGGCTGCCGGTCGCGGTGCGCCGCGAGGACGGCATGGTGCGCGTCGAGCTGGCGGTCCGGCAGGAGCGGGTGACCCCCGCCACTGTCCGTTGACTATTACCCAGCAGTAACATGGTGGCTCCCGAGCGAAGGAGCCGCCGATGACCGCCACCGCCCCCGCCACCACGGGCGCCGTCGCAGGCGCGCCCTCCGCGGACCGCGCCGCGCAGCTCGTCGCGCGGGCGGTCACCGGCACCGCGCCCACGACGGTCGAGATGACCGCGCCCTTCACGGGCGCCCCCATCGTCTCACTGCCGCAGATCGACGACCCGGACGTGCGCCGGGCGTTCGCGCGGGCGCGGGTGGCGCAGCAGGAGTGGGCGGCCCGACCGGTGGCGGAGCGGGCGAAGGTCATGCTGCGGCTGCACGACCTGGTGCTGGCCCGGCAGGAGGAGGCGCTCGACCTCATGCAGGTCGAGACCGGCAAGTCCCGCCTCGACGCCTACGACGAGGTCGCGGTGACCGCGATGACCGCCGCGTACTACGGCCGCAAGGCCGCGAAGCTGCTCGCGCCGCGGCGCAAGGCGGGCGCGCTGCCGGTGTTCACCAGGACCACCGAGGTGCGCCACCCCAAGGGCGTCGTCGCGATGATCTCGCCCTGGAACTACCCACTGGCGCTGACCGGCATGGACGCCATCCCGGCGCTCGTCGCGGGCAACGCGCTGGTGCAGAAGCCGGACAACCAGACGGCGCTGACCGCGCTGTGGCTGCACGAGCTGGCGTCGGAGGCGGGGCTGCCCGAGCACGTGTGGCAGATCGTCCTGGGCCGCGGGTCCAAGATCGGCGGCGCGCTGATCGAGGAGGCGGACTACCTCGGCTTCACCGGGTCCACCGAGACCGGCAAGAACCTGGCCGCGCAGGCGGCGGCGCTGCTCACCAGCTACTCGATGGAGCTGGGCGGCAAGAACCCGATGATCGTGCTGCCCGACGCCGACGTCGACAAGACCGCGGCGGGCGCGGTCACCGCGTGCTTCTCGTCGGCGGGCCAGCTCTGCGTGTCGGTGGAGCGCATCTACGTGCACGAGAGCATCCGGGCGTCGTTCGTGCAGGCGTTCGCCGACCGGACCAAGGCGCTCAAGCTCGGCGCCGACCTCGACTACAGCGCCGACATGGGGTCGCTGACCTCCGCCGAGCAGCTCGCCACGATCACCGCGCACGTCGACGACGCCCGCGCGAAGGGCGCGACCGTGCTCGCGGGCGGCAAGCCGCGCCCGGACGTCGGCCCGCTGTTCTACGAGCCGACCATCCTCACCGGCGTGCGCGAGGGCATGACCCTCCACAAGGAGGAGACGTTCGGCCCGGTGGTGTCGGTGTACGGGTACACCGACGTCGACGACGCGGTCGCCCGCGCCAACGACACCCGCTACGGCCTCAACGCCAGCGTCTGGACCCGCGACCGGCGGGCGGGCGAGCGGGTCGCGGCGCGCATCCACGCGGGGACGGTCAACGTCAACGACGGTTTCGGCGCGGCGTTCGGCAGCCTGGACGCCCCGATGGGCGGCATGGGAGATTCGGGGGTCGGCAGGCGCAACGGCGCGGAGGGCCTGCTCAAGTACACCGAGGTGCAGACGATCGCCGCCCAGCGCGTGGTGCCGCTGCGGCCGACCCGGGCCATCCCGACGACGCTGTGGACGAAGGGGCTCACGCTCGGCCTGAAAGCCCTCAAGCGAATTCCGCGATAACTGGGAAGATTTCCTGCACATATTGCTCTTCCCATACATATCTCCCGCTGCATAGTTTCGGGTCCCCGTCCCCACACAGCGAGGGAGAACCACCGGCGATGGGCAAACCACTCCACGCGGCAGGACTCGCCGTCCTGTCCGCGGTCGCTCTGACCCTGACCCCTTCGGCCCGACCTCGAACGCCCTGGCCGCCTCGCCCCTCGCGGGCTGCGCCCAGACCACCGAGTCGGCCGCCGCCCGCGGCAGCCGCCCGCTCGACCACGAGCCGATGACCGCCGTCGACATCGCCGTCGTCGAGAAGAAGACCAAGGACCTGCTCGCCAAGCGGCGCGCCGAGGGCTACTACGTGCCCAAGGGCGCCCTGGCCACCGCGACCGTCCCGGTCCACGTCCACGTCATGGCCGCGGCCAACGGCACGGGCAACGTGACCGACCAGCAGATCAGCCAGCAGATCGCGGTGCTGAACCAGACCTTCGGCGGCCAGGAGTCGTCGCAGGCCGCCAACACCGGCTTCACGTTCCAGCTCGCCAGCGTCGACCGCTACTTCAACGACCGCTGGCACCGCGACGAGCAGAGCAGCACGTACCGCGCCAAGACCCGCAAGGGCGGCATGAACGCGCTGAACATCTGGCTCGTCGACTTCAGCTACCTCGGCATCGCCACCTTCCCGTGGGGCGGCAACGCCAAGATCGACGGCATCCGGGTCAACTACGGCTCCCTGCCGGGCGGCGACATCGCCAACTACGACCTCGGCGAGACCGCCACCCACGAGGCGGGCCACTGGCTCGGCCTGTACCACACCTTCCAGGGCGGCTGCACCACCAAGAACGACGAGGTCGCCGACACCCCGGCCCAGTCCAGCCCGACCGAGGGCTGCCCCGAGGGCCGCGATTCCTGCAACCTCCCGGGTCTCGACCCGATCTACAACTACATGGACTACTCGTACGACTCCTGCTACAACCAGTTCTCCCCGGCCAGAGCCAGCGGATGAGCGACATGTGGACCGCCTACCGCGCGTAAGCCACACCGGAGGCCCTGCCCGACCCGGGCAGGGCCTCTGCCATGTCCCGAGCAGGCGGGCGCTCGTGCGTAAGCGTCCACACCGGACAGGACGGGGCGGGCGACCCCCAGCCGCCCGCCCCTCAGCCCTCGTCGTGGGTGGTGCGGTCCAGGAGGCCGCGGTCGTAGGCGACGGCCACCGCTTCGGCTCGGCGGGTTGCGCCCAGCTTGGCCATGATGCGGCTCAAGTGGACGCTGACGGTCTTCTCCGAGATGAACAGCTCGTCGCCCACCTGGCGGTTGGTCCTGCCCTGCGCCACCAGGGCGAGGACGGCGCGCTCGCGCGGGGTGAACAGGTCGATGCGCTCGCGCGGGGAGGCGTCCGGGTCCAGGGTGATGCGGGCGCGGCGGGCGATCCTGCGGATGGCGTCTTGCAGCGGCTTCGCGCCCAGGGTCGTCGCCACCGCGTCCGCTTGCCGGAGTTCGTCGGCGGCGGAAGCGCGGTCGTCGGCCAGGAGGTGGGCTTCGGCCAAGCGCCAGCGGCAGAGGGACTGCTCGTAGACCGCGCCGTAGCCGAAGGCCTCGACGGCGGCGGACCACAGGGCGGGGTCGGGGGCGCCGAGGACCCGGGAGTGCTCGGCCTCGGCCCGGGCCAGCCAGCCGCGGCCCTCGGGGCCGAGCGCGCCCGTGCGCGGGGTGCCGTCGCGGGCCGTCTTGCGGGCCAGGTCCAGCAACTCCCCGCCTCCGCGGTGATCGCGGCGACGGCGTCGGTGTCGCGGCGGGCCGTGGCCGCGGCGGCGAGGTCGGCCGCCGCGCACAGGGCCAGGGCCGACAACCGGATCAGGACCATGTCCCAGGCAGCGCCCGCCCACTCCATCGTCGAGCGCAGGTGGTCGAGCGCCCGCTCCGGCTTGCCGCGCCACTGCGCGAGATCCGCGGCCACCAACCCCGCCACCAGCGGCGTCGACGTCGCCCGGTGGTCCTCCGCCCGGTACTCCGCCAGCACCCGGTCCGCCTCGGCGAAGCGGCCCCGGGCGACGCTCACCAGGGCGCCCAGCATCGAGAGCCTGCCCCACACCACGTGCGAGACGCGTTGGCCCGGTTCGGCGGCGGCCTCCGCGAGTCCCAGTCGCCCGACGCGTACTTGCACACCAGCTCCAGCGCGCGGATCTCCAGGCCGTACGTGCTCCACGTCAGACCGTGCTCCGACGCCCGCGCGATCCCCTCGTCGATCGTCGCCGCCGCGTCGGCGAGGTCGCCGTGCTCGTACTGGTTCAGCGCCAACGTGAAGCGCGCCCGGATCTCCACCGTCGGCGCGCCCACGCGGGTCGCCAGGTCCATCGCCGCGCGCAGACCCTCGCGGGAGGCCTCGGTCTCGCCGCGGGCCTCGTCGAGCATCGCCAGCGTGATCAGCGCGTCGGCCTCCGCGCCGCCCGCGTCGACGGACTTCGCCTGGGCCACGGCTTCGCGGGCGTGGGCGAGGGAGTCCTCGGGCCTGCCCAGGCCGCGCAGGATCGTCGCGTACGCCGAGTGGACCCACGCGCTCACCGCGCCCGGCCGGTCGTGCACGAGCTTGAGCGCCTCCTCGATGACGACGCGCGCCTCCTCCTCGCGCCCGTCCGTGGCGTACAGCGCCTGGGCGAGCCTGCGCCGCACGTGCGCGGCCTGCTCGGGTTCCGCCGCCGAGTCGATGCCCGCGACCGCGGCCCGCGCGTAGGCGATCGCGCGCTCCGGCTCCCCCGACGTGCCCGCGACGAACGACGCCCGCTCCAGCAACCGGCTGTTCGACGCCGACGGCCGGTCCCCCACCGGGACCGCGTCCCAGATCTTCAGCGCCCTTTCCAGGTGCTCCAACGACTCCGCGGGCGCGCCCAGGCGCTCCGCCTCCGACGCCGCCTGCAGCGACGCGCGCAGCGCGACGGTCAGCGCGTGCGACTCCATGCTGTGGTGGGCCAACGCCGCGGCGACACCCGGCTCGCCCATGCGCGGCGCCAGTTCCCGCGCGTACGCCGCGTGCAGGCGGACCCGTTCGCCGGGCAGCAGGTCGTGGTAGACGGCCTCGCGCAGCAGGGCGTGCCGGAAGGTGTAGACGTCGTCGTCCTCGGTCACGAGGACGTTGTGCTGCACCGCTTCCCGCAGCGCGACGTCCAGTTCGGCCTCGTCCAGCTCGGCGACCGCGCGCAGCCGCGCGTCGGGCACGCGGCGACCGCCGACCGACGCGAGCCGCACCGCGTTCTGCGCGCCCGGGCCGAGCCGCTCGATGCGGGCCAGCAGGACGTCGACGAGGGTCGCGGGGAGCGCGTCGGCGCGGTCGGCGCAGTCGGTGTACGCGGCGAGCAGTTCCTCGGCGAAGAAGGCGTTGCCGTCGGAGCGCGCCGCGAGGTCGCGCACGGCCGCGTCGCCCAAGGCGCCCTCGGCCAGCGCGGAGATGAACGCGCGCGCGTCGGCGCGGTTGAACGGGGCCATGTCCAGCCGCTCGACGGCGGGCAGGCGCAGCAGCTCGGCCAGCAGGGGCCGCAGCGGGTGGCGGCGGTGCAGGTCCTCGCCGCGGTAGGTCGCCAACAGCAGCAGCGGCTGCGTGCGCAGCCTGCTCACCAGGAACGACACCAGCCTGCGGGTCGACGCGTCCGCCCAGTGCAAGTCCTCCAGCACCAGCACCACCGGCTGCTCGGCGGCCAGCTCGGCCAGCAGGCCGTGCAGCGCGTCGAACAGCTGGAGCTGGTTGATGTCCTGCTCGGTGCGGGGTCCGCCGGTCGCGGTGCCGGGCAGGCCCGCGTCGGGCAGGCCGTGCTCGACCCAGTCGCCGAACAGGCGGGCCAGCGCGGCCCGGTTCCCGGCGCGCTCGCGCACCGCGGTCAGCGCCTCGACGACCGGCAGGTACGGCAGGCCGGTCTCCCCGAGTCGAGGCAGCGCCCGGTGAGCACCAGCGCGCCGTCCGCGCGGGCGTGCCGGGCGAGTTCCTCGGTCATCCTCGTCTTGCCGACACCCGCGTCACCGGAGAGCAGGACGGCGCTCGCCTGGCCGCCCGCGGCCGCCGCGTAGGCGGCCCGCAGGGCGCGCAGTTCGCGTCCGCGGGCCACCAGCGGGATTCCGGAACCGAGGCGCGGCATGTGCGGCATGGTCGCACACCTCAGTCCGCGCGCCGACCTCCGCGTGTCCGCGCTCGCCGCCACCGGCTCGTCGTGCCCCGCAGCAGCTCCAGGTGCTGGCGGGCGGCCTTCTCGGTGGTGCCGAAGCGGCGGTACTCGACCTCGGCCTTGATGTCGTCGATCGCCCAGTGCATCATTCCGCTCCCTCATCCGTCGTTGTGAGGACGAGGTTGCCCCTGAGGCGCGGGGACCGGCATCGGTCGATCACGTCGTGAGCGGCGGACGACCCCTTACCCCCGGCTCCCTGAGGGGCTCCGGTACCCGGGTAAGGGGTCGTCCAGGGTCAGTGCGCGAGCCGGTCGTCCTTCACCGCGCCGAGGAAGCCGCGCCACGGCGCGGCGCCCAGCACCAGGCTGCCGTGGTCGGCGTTCTTGGAGTCGCGGATGGCGGCGCCGGTGGTGTGGACCAGCAGTTCCACACAGTCGTTGCCCGCACCGCTGCGGCTGCTCTTGCGCCATTGGGCACGTGCCAGGTCTGCGGTCACGCCCCACTCCTTTCGGTTTCGGATCGCTGGGCCAGCCGGTCGGCGGCCCACCGGATGTGGTCCACGGTGTCCTCCGGCCGCAGCGCAGCCGCCCGCAGGTGGTCGAACATGAGCGTGTACCGGCGCACGTCGGCGGGCTGTTCGAGGTAGGTGCCGGAGCTGGTGCTCTCGACGTAGACCACGTCCGGGTCAGCGGGCTCGGGGAAGCCCAGGATCAGGAACGGGGCCTCCATGCCCGCGTGCGCGCCGGTGCCGAACGGCACCACCTGGAGCGTCACGTGCGGCAGGGCGGCGGCCTCGGCCAGGCGCAGCAGCTGGGCGCGCATGACCGCGGGTCCGCCGACCACCCGGTGCAGGACGGCCTCGTCGATGACCGCCCAGTACTCGGGCGGGTGCGGGTCGGTGAGCAGGCGCTGGCGGGCCAGCCTGCCGCGCACCCGCTTGTCGATCTCCGCGTCGCTCGCGTCGGGCCGGATGGCCCTGATCACCGCGCGCGTGTAGTCCTCGGTCTGGAGCAGGCCGGGCACGAGGAGCGCCTGGTGGGCGCGCAGCGACGCGGCCTCGGCCTCCAGGCCGACGAAGGAGCCGGTGAAGACCTCGGTGTAGGCGTGCCACCAGCCCTTCTGCCGGGCCTCGCGGGCGAGCTGCACCAGGGCCTCGCGCCGGTCCTCGTCGATGCCGTACAGCTCGGACATGTCGCGGACGTCGCGCGGGGTCACGCCGACGTGGCCGGTCTCGATGCGACTGATCTTGGACGCGGAGCACTCCAGCTTCTCGCCGACCTCGTCGATCGTCAGGTTGGCCGCCTCGCGGTACCTGCGCAGCTCGCTGGCGAGCCTCCGCCTGCGCACCGTGGGGCTGTGACCACGTGCCACGTCCATCACCTCGCTTCTCCCCCGCTAACGACCCGAGCGCACCAATGGGTGCGCGGCTTGACCATTGCCGCCAGTCTCCGCAACCGCCGGGGAGCACACAAGGGACTCCCGACCGGTGGTCGGCATATTCGGTGAGAAGTTCACCGATGCGCCACCACTGTCACCCGAAAGAGTGGTGCAACTTGCACAATGCGACCACCTGGGCGCAGGCTGCACATGTTCCCCCGGACCAGCAAGGTCAAACACCCCGAGGCAGAACGCCCCGATCTCCAGTGCATCGGCAGATCCCGGCGTCCACTTGAGCCCCGGCGGTCCGCGACAGTCCCAGACGGGCACAGGAGGCTGCGGTGCGCGAGACGCTGTTCGGACAGCTGGAAGCGTCGCTGCACGGCTACCTCGACGAGCTGGACCGCCGCTCCACCAGCGGCGACCCCGAGCTGACCCGCGTCGAGCTGCCGCGCGTCGTCGCCGCGCTGCGCGCCCTGCTCGACGACCACCGCCCCGACGCCGACGGCCGGTGCCCCACCTGCCGCACGAAGCTGTTCGCCCGCGCCCCGGCCCCGTGCCGGGCCTACCTGACCGCCCACCTCTGCCTGCTGGTCACCGAGGACGCCGAGGACCCCCGCACGGCGTTCCACTAGGACCCGGGTCGCGCGGGCCTCTCCCACCCCTCCCGCCCGCGCCCCGCGTCGGACCGGGCCATCCCTAGCCCGCCCGACACCCGGCAGGGCCGGAGCCACCCCGACGGCTCCGGCCCTGCCGTCCACTTCGGATGTCAGGAGAGGACGCGCAGCATTCCCTCTTGGACGACGGTCGCGATCAGCTCGCCGTCGCGGGAGAAGAAGCGCCCCGTCGCCAGGCCCCGGCCCCCGGACGCGCTCGGCGACGCGCAGTCGTAGAGCACCCACTCGTCGGCGCGGAACGGCCGGTGGAACCACATCGCGTGGTCCAGGCTCGCGCCCAGGACGTTGTCCACGCCCCAGTACACGCCGTGGCGGGCGAGGACGGCGTCGAGCAGCGTCATGTCGGAGGCGTACGCCAGGACGCAGACGTGGGTCAGCGGGTCGTCCGGCAGCACGCCGTCGGCGCGCATCCACACCTGGTTGCGCGCGTCGCGGGGCCCGTTCTCGCGGGAGCGCCACGCGGGCTCGGAGACGTAGCGGACGTCGATCGGGCGGGGCCGCTGCGCCCACGGGCCGAACTTCTCCCGCAGCTCCGGGCTCATCAGCTCGTGGTAGGTCGGCAGCGACTCCGGGTCCGGGACCTCGGGCATCTCCTCGGCGTGCTCCACGCCCGGCTCGACCCGCTGGAACGACGCCGACAGCGCGAAGATCGGCTTGCCGTGCTGGATCGCCACCACCCGGCGGGTCGTGAACGAGCGCCCGTCCCGGATCCGGTCGACCTGGTAGACGATCGGCACGGCCGGGTCGCCGCCGCGGATGAAGTACGCGTGCAGCGAGTGCACCGGCCGGTCCTCCGGGACGGTCCGCCCGGCGGCGACCAGCGCCTGCCCGGCGACCTGCCCGCCGAACACCCGCACCGGCGAGTGCTTCGGGCTGACCCCGCGGAAGATGTCCTCCTCGACCCGTTCCAGGTCGAGCAGCGCGACGAGCCGGTCGAGCACTGAGGCGACGTCGGTCATTTACCCCTCCCGTTGTGCGCGGGAGGGGACCGCGCTACGCGTGGTCGTCTTCCCCGAGCCGGTGGACGCGGATGAGGTTAGTCGAGCCGACGGTCCCCGGCGGGGAACCTGCGACGACGACCACCACGTCGCCCGCCTGGTAGCGGCCGATGGACAGCATCGAGGTGTCCACCTGGCGGACCATGGCGTCGGTGGAGTCGACCTTCGGGACCAGGAAGGTCTCGGTGCCCCAGGTCAGCGCGAGCTGGCTGCGGACGGACGGCTCCGGGGTGAACGCCAGCAGCGGCAGGTGCGTGTGCAGGCGGGCCAGGCGGCGCACGGTGTCGCCGGACTGGGTGAAGGCGACCAGGGCCTTGGCGTTGAGGCGCTCACCGATGTCGCGGGCGGCGTAGGAGATGACGCCGCGCTTGGTCCTCGGCACGTGGCTCAGCGGCGGCACGGCCAGCGTCTCGGACTCGACGGCCTCGACGATGCGGCTCATCGTCCGCACGGTCTCGATGGGGTAGCGGCCGACGCTGGTCTCGCCGGAGAGCATCACCGCGTCGGCGCCGTCGAGCACGGCGTTGGCGACGTCGGAGGCCTCGGCGCGGGTCGGGCGCGAGTTGCTGATCATCGAGTCGAGCATCTGGGTGGCGACGATGACCGGCTTGGCGTTCTCGCGGGCGATCTGGATGGCCCGCTTCTGCACCAGCGGCACCTGCTCGAGCGGCAGCTCGACGCCGAGGTCGCCGCGGGCGACCATGACGCCGTCGAAGGCCAGCACGATGGCCTCCAGGTTGGCGACCGCCTCGGGCTTCTCCAGCTTCGCGATGACCGGCAGCCTGCCGCGGCCGCGCGGTCCATGACCTGGTGGACCAGGTCGATGTCGGCGGGCGAGCGGACGAACGACAGCGCGATGAAGTCGACGCCGAGCTGGAGGGCGAACTCCAGGTCCTCGATGTCCTTGTCCGACAGCGCGGGCACGGACACGTCCATGCCCGGCAGCGAGAGGCCCTTGTTGTTGCTGACCGGGCCGCCCTCGGTGACCTCGCAGACCACGTCCGCGCCCTCGACCGCCCGCACGGTCAGGCCGACCTTGCCGTCGTCGACCAGCAGGCGGTCGCCCGCCTTCGCGTCGGTGGCCAGGCCCTTGTAGGTCGTCGACACGCGGTCGTGGGTGCCCGCGACGTCCTCGACGGTGATCCGGACGACGTCGCCGGTGCGCCACTCGACCGGGCCGTTGGCGAAGGTGCCCAGGCGGATCTTGGGGCCCTGCAGGTCGGCGAGGATGCCGACGGCGCGGCCCGCGTCGTCGGCGGCCTGGCGGACCATGTCGTAGACCTGCTTGTGGTCGCTGTGGCTGCCGTGGCTGAAGTTCATGCGCGCCACGTCCATGCCTGCCGCGACCAGCTCGGCCACCCGCTCGGGGGTTCCGGTGGCAGGACCCATCGTGCAAACGATCTTCGCGCGTCGGCTCACGGTTGGAGAGCCTAATACGTCCTGCTGTAACGATCCCGAGATACCCGGCAGTAATGTCGGTTTCGATTCAGAAAATTCCGCTGCCGGCTACTTGCCGTCCGTGTGCGCTCCCACGCGGTGACGAGCCCACTCGTTGAACGGCTTCAACTGCTGCCACGCCTTCCGCACCCTGGTCAGCGCCGCGCGCTCGTGGAGGGTGTCGTCGGGCGCCCAGACCCGGGTCGCGTAGACCGAGCGGTACTGGAGGAGGTCGAGGTGCTCGTGGTCCTTGGCGTAGCCGCGGGCGCGGTCCGCATCCGGTCGCCGTGGACCTCGAAGCCCTGCTTGACCAGCTTGTCGAGGATCGCCCGCAGCTCGGCGCCGCCGGTGTCGACCGCCTGCCGGTACCGGGCGAGCTGGTCGGGGGCGAGGTGGAAGCAGCCGCCACCGACCCGCAGGCCGTCCGGGCTCACCTCGACGTAGTACGCGCCGCCGCCCCGCCCGGCCTCGACGACCCCGCCGCAGTTCGTCTTGTAGGGGGACTTGTCCTTGGCGAAGCGCACGTCGCGGTACGGGCGGAAGATCTTGCCCGGCCCGAGCCCGGCCGCGAACTCCGGCTCCAGCTCGGTCAGCAGGGCCTGCATGGGGGCGCGGACGTCGGACTCGTAGGTGGCCTTGTTGGCCTCCCAGTACGACTTGGAGTTGTCGACGACCAGGCCGTCGTAGAAGTCGATCGCGTACTCGCCGAAGCCCTGGAAGCTCACACCCGCTCCTCGGGCACGAGGTCGTGCGCGCGGCGCAGCAGGGCCGCGGTCTCCTCGTCGACGGCGTACTCGACCTCGTCGATCTTCGTGATGGGCCGGACCGGCGCGAGCGCGTTGGAGGCGAACGCGGCCTCGAACCCGGGCAGGTCGGCCACGGTCACCGACCGCACCTCGTGCTTGTGCCCGAGCCTGCTCAGCCCGTTCTGGATCAGCGCGGCGGACACCCCCGGCAGCGCGGGCGCGCTCGGCCACACGATGGTCCCCGCGGCGTCCCGGAAGCAGATGTTCCACGTCGCGCCCTCGGCGATCTCGTCGTCGGGGGCGAACAGGGCGTCGTCGAACCCGGCCATCCGGGCGAGGCGCCGCTGGTAGAACAGCCCGAACGTGCCGACGTGCTTGATCTGCGGCAGGTCCCGCCCGTACCCGGCCGTCCGCACCGCCAACGCCCCACCCGCGTCCCGCAGCGGGAAGGTCTCGACGACGACTTCCAGCTCCTCCGCCACGACCGCGTCCCGCGGGTCGTACCCGGGGCGATCACGGTGACCTTCGCGGCCACCGGCCCCTCGTCGTCCCCGACCGCCGCCCGCACGGCCGCCCGCACGTCCTCCTCGGGCAACCCCGCCCGAACACCACCCACGCGTCCCGGTCGAGCCGCTCGAGGTGCCGGGCCAGCCCCCGCACCCGCCCGCGCGCGACCACCATCGCGGTGTAGTGCCCGTAGTTGACCGTTGCTGCGCTCACCCGCGGGAGTCTCGCACGCTCACAGGCAATGGGCGGCGACGAGGTGCCCGATGCGCTGGACGTCGGCGCGGCCCTTGAACTCGAGCCGGACCTTGCCGAGGCCGCTGAACCACAGCTCCAGCTCCGAGTCGAGGTCGAAGGTGCCCGCGGTCTCCACGGAGAACGCCTGGACCTTGGTGAACGGCAGCGAGGTGAAGTCCCGCTTCTTGCCGGTCATGCCCTGCACGTTGACGGTGATCAGGCGCTTGTTGGTGAACACGACGAAGTCGCGCACCGACTTGAAGGCGAGCAGGAGCTCCTCGCCCGCGATGAGCAGCGGGCCGACCGAGCCCGCCACGTCCCTCGGGTCGCACGGGGACAGCTTGAACACCGACGCCTTCGTGAAGTCGATCATGGGGTCAGCATAGATCGCCGCGGAGGTCGATGGCGCCGTCGACGCAGGGGACGTAGCCGGAGCGGCGGAGGACGTTCTTGGCGGCGTCGCTGTCCATGTGCTTGACGAGGGCGGCGACGAGGCCGTCGGATTCCGGGGCGCCGTAGGTGTAGAGGTATTCGACCGTCCAGAAGGGATAGTCGGTGCGGACGACCGAGTCGATGTCGGGTTCGCGGCCGTCGAGGCGGACGCGGGCGACGTGCTGGTAGTCGGCGGTGGCGGTGGTGTCGGCGTAGCCGATGGCGCCGGGGATGCGGTCGACCTCGCCCAGCAGGGCGCTGGTGGAGTCGCGTTCGCAGCGCAGGACGGGGCGCGGCCCGCGAGGGCGGAGCGGTTGGCGCAGTCGGTGGAGGAGACGGCGGGTTCCTGGGCGCGCAGGACCTTGGTCTCGAAGGCCTGGCGGGTGCCGGAGCCGGAGTTGCGGCTGACGATGCTGATGGGCAGGTCGGGGCCGCCGAGCTGGGCCCAGTTGGTGGTGGTGCCGTCGAAGATCGAGCGGACCTGGGCCTGCGAGAGCTGCGTGATCCCGGTGGTCTTGTTGACCACGACCGAGAACGCCACCACGCCCACCGGGTGCGGCTTCAGGTTCGGGAACCCGGCCACGGGGTCGTCCGCCATCGCCATCCGCCGCTCGCGCTGCTCGGCGTCGTCGCGGCCCGCGGAGTCCAGCTCGCGCACCCCGTCGAGGCTCCCCGCCCCTCGACGCGGACCTCCGCGTCCGGGCAGGCCTGCGTGTACGCGGCCAACACGTCCCGCATGACGGGCGCGAACGCGCTGGACCCGGTGATGACGACGTCCCCCGACACGCAGTCGACCTGCGCGGACGACGCCGACCCGAGCGGGTTGAGCAGCAGCGCGATCGACGCGCCGACCAGGGTGAACGCCACCCCGCCGAGCACCAGGCTCCGCCTGCTCGGCCCGTTGCCCCGGGTGGTGTCGCGGACGATCTTGCCGTCGGTGACGAACCCGGTGCAGTCGACGCCGCCGGGCTTGCCGGACAGCAGCACCAGCACCTTCATCCGGTCCCGCCGGTTCAGCGGGATGCGCGGCAGCGCCAGCTCGGCCGTCCCGGTCTCCGGCCAGTCCTTCCCGATCATCGACCGCACGCCGTCCGCGACCTCGATGATCTGCGCGTCGACGACGGTCCGCCCGGGGAACCGCAGCGTGAGCGGGGCGTCGCGGGGCACGTCGGTCACCTTGATGCTGGTGCTGCCGGTGTTCATGATCCGCACCAGCGCCAGGCTCGGCTCGTCGACCGTCTCGTCCCGGTTGGTCAACCGGACGTCGATCATGTCCGTGTCGTGCGGCGCCACCCCGATCGCGGTGTCGAGGTGCACCCGGTAGGTGACGCGCTTGCGGCGCAGCCACAGGGACAACAGGTACCCGCCAACGCTGAGCACCAGCGTGACCATGCCGACGAACGCTTCGAGGTGGTCACCGATCCACGTGGCTAACACACTGATCACGGTAGGTACGCGTGGTCCGACCGGTGATCGGGTTCACCTGCCGTTCGTGGGAAGTTCGCCCTACACCGGCGACAGCGGCAGCGCTGTCGGGTGGACCGGGGCGGGCAGGTCCGACGAGCCCGTCAGGTACGCGTCCACCGCGTGGGCGACTGAGCGGCCTTCGGCGATGGCCCAGACGACGAGGGAGGCGCCGCGGTGGGCGTCGCCGCAGACGAAGACGCCGGGGGTGGGGGTTTGCCAGTCGGCGCCGCAGGAGAGGGTGCCGCGGGGGTGCGGGTCAGGCCCAGGTCGTCGAGGAGGGGCATGGGCTCGACGCCGGTGAAGCCGACGGCCAGCAGGACCAGGTCGGCGGGCAGCTCGTGCACCTCCTCCGACGTCGGGACGACCTCGCGCACGCCCGTCACCGGGTCCTTGCGCACCCGGACCTCGCGCAGGCGCATCGACGACACGACGCCGTCCGTGCCGACGAACTCCTCGACGGCGACGGCGAAGCGGCGGGAGCCGCCCTCCTCGTGGGCGGCGTACGTGCGGAGGATCCACGGCCACGTGGGCCACGGCGAGCGGACGTCGTCGCGGGCCTCGGGCGGGCGGGGGTACTGGTCGAGCTGGGTGACCGACAGCGCGCCCTGGCGCACCGCCGTGCCGTAGCAGTCGGCGCCGGTGTCGCCGCCGCCGATGATCACCACGTGCTTGCCGCGGGCGTCGATCGCGGGCGGGCCGTCGCCCTCGCAGGCGCGGTTGGCGGCGACGAGGTGCTCCATGGCCAGGTGGACGCCCGACAGGGAGCGGCCGGGGACCTCGGGGGTGTCGCGGCCCTGCAGCGCGCCCACCGCCAGGACCACCGCGTCGTGGGTGGAGCGCAGGGTCGACACGGGCAGGGACGGGCCGCCGACCTCGCAGCCGGTCACGAACTTCGTGCCCTCGGCGCGGAGTTGGGCCAGGCGCCGGTCGAGGACGCGCTTCTCCATCTTGAACTCGGGGATGCCGTAGCGGAGCAGGCCGCCGAGGCGGTCGTCGCGCTCGTACACCGTCACCTCGTGCCCGGCGCGGGTGAGCTGTTGCGCGGCGGCCAACCCGGCCGGGCCGGAGCCCACCACCGCGACGCGGCGACCGGAGGACACTGTGGACACCCGGGGCGCGACGACGCCCTTCTCCCACGACAGGTCCGCGATCGCGTTCTCCACGCGCTTGATCGCGACCGGGCCGCCGGAGTCCGGGGAGATGGACAGCACGCATGCGGCCTCGCACGGGGCGGGGCAGAGGCGGCCGGTGAACTCCGGGAAGTTGTTGGTGGCGTGCAGGCGGTGGCTCGCGGCGACCCAGTCGCCGCGGCGGACCAGGTCGTTCCACTCCGGGATGAGGTTGCCCAGCGGGCAGCCCGCCGAGCCGGAGTGGCAGAACGGGATGCCGCAGTCCATGCACCGGGTCGCCTGGGCGCGGACCTCGCCCGAGGTGTCGGCCCGGTAGACCTCGCGCCAGTCCTGGGCGCGCTCGGCGACCGGGCGCTTGGGGATGTCGGCCCGCTCGAAGCGCAGGAAGCCCTCGGGGTCAGCCACGGGACGCCTCCATGATCGCCGTGTCGACGTCGCGCCCCTCGGCCCTGGCGAGCCGCACCGCGGCCAGGACGCGCTGGTAGTCGCGGGGCATGACCTTGGTGAAGCCCGCCGAGCGGCGGGTCCAGTCGCCGAGCAGCGACGCCGCGACCGGCGAGCCGGTCAGCTCGCGGTGGCGGGACACCACGGCGCGCAGCGCGCGCAGGTCGTCGGCGCCCGGCCGCTGCAGGTCGACCATCTCCGGGTTCACGTCGACCGGGTCGAGGTCGAGGACGTACGCGACGCCGCCGGACATGCCCGCGGCGAGGTTGCGCCCGGTCGGCCCGAGCACGACGGCGACGCCGCCGGTCATGTACTCGAAGGCGTGGTCGCCGACGCCCTCGGCGACGATCGTCGCCCCGGAGTTGCGCACCCCGAACCGCTCCCCCACGCGCCCGCGCAGGTAGACCTCGCCGGAGGTGGCGCCGTAGGCGATGACGTTGCCCGCGATGACCTGCCGCTCGGCGGCGAACCGCGCCGACGGGTGCGGCCGGACCACGACCCGCCCGCCGGACAGGCCCTTGCCGACGTAGTCGTTGGCGTCGCCGACCAGGTCCAGGGTGATGCCGCGCGGCAGGAACGCGCCGAGCGACTGCCCCGCCGACCCGGTCAGCGTCACGTGGACGGTGTCGTCGGGCAGGCCCTCCCCGCCGTAGCGGCGGGTGACCTCAGCGCCCAGCAGCGTCCCGACGGTCCGGTTGACGTTGCGCACCGGCAGGTCGAGCCGCACCGGGTGCGCGTCCTCCAGCGCGGCCTCGGCGAGCTGGACGATGGTGCGGTCGAGCGCCTCGGCGAGGCCGTGGTCCTGCGCCCTGATCCGCCTGCGCGTCGTCCCGTACGGGGCGGGCGGGACGGCGAACACCGGCGCGAGGTCGAGCCCGGACGCCTTCCAGTGCTCGACGGCGTCGTCGGTGTCGAGCAGCTCCGCGTGGCCGATCGCCTCGTCGAGGGTCCGCATGCCCAGCGACGCCAGGATCTCGCGGACCTCCTCGGCGACGAACCGGAAGTAGTTGACCACGTGGTCGGCCTGCCCGGTGTAGCGCTTGCGCAGGTCGGGCGACTGCGTGGCGACGCCGACCGGGCAGGTGTCCAGGTGGCACACGCGCATCATCACGCAGCCGACGACCACCAGCGGCGCGGTCGCGAACCCGTACTCCTCCGCGCCCAGCAGGGCGGCGACGACGACGTCGCGGCCGGTCTTGAGCGCGCCGTCGACCTGCACGGTGATGCGGTCGCGCAGGCCGTTGAGCACCAGCGTCTGCTGGGTCTCGGCCAGCCCGACCTCCCACGGCGTGCCCGCGTGCTTGAGGGAGTTCAGCGGCGACGCGCCCGTGCCGCCGTCGTGCCCGGAGATCAGCACGACGTCCGCGTGCGCCTTCGACACGCCCGCCGCGACCGTCCCGACACCCAGCTCGGAGACCAGCTTGACGTGGATTCGGGCGTGCTCGTTGGCGTTCTTGAGGTCGTGGATGAGCTGCGCGAGGTCCTCGATCGAGTAGATGTCGTGGTGCGGCGGCGGCGAGATCAGCCCGACGCCCGCGGTGGAGTGCCGGGTGCGCGCGATCCACGGGTACACCTTGTTCGGCGGGAGCTGCCCGCCCTCACCGGGCTTCGCGCCCTGGGCCATCTTGATCTGGATGTCGTCGGCGTTGACCAGGTACTCGCTCGTCACGCCGAACCGACCCGAGGCGACCTGCTTGATCGCCGACCGCCGCTGCGGGTCGTAGAGCCGCTCCGGGTCCTCGCCGCCCTCACCGGTGTTCGACCGCCCGCCGATCCGGTTCATCGCGATGGCCAGCGTCTCGTGCGCCTCGGCCGAGATCGAGCCGTACGACATCGCGCCGGTGTTGAAGCGCTTGAGGATCGCCTCGACCGGCTCGACCTCCTCGACGGGGATCGGTGCGCGGTCGGTCGTGAACCGGAAAAGCCCGCGCAGGGCGCCGCCCTCGCGGTTGAGCCGCTCGACCTCGGCGGCGTAGCGCCGGTAGACGTCGTCGCGGCCGGACTTGGTGGCGTGCTGGAGCAGGAACACCGTCTCCGGGGTGAACAGGTGCAGCTCGCCCTCGCGGCGGTAGGCGTACTCGCCGCCGGTGTCGAGGCCACGGTGCTCGCGGTCGGTCGGGTTGTCCGGGTGCGCGCGGCGGTGCCGGGCCCGCGCCTCCTCGGCGATCACGTCAAGACCGACACCGTCCAGTTTGGACACCGTGCCGGTGAAGTACTCGTCGGCGACGCTCTGCGCGAGGCCGAACGCCTCGAAGACCTGGGCGGCGGTGTACGCGCCGACGGTGGAGATGCCCATCTTGCTCATGATCTTGAGCACGCCCTTGACCAGGGCGGTGACGTAGTTGCGGATCGCGACCCTCGGCTCGACGCCGGTGATGGCGCCCTGCCCGATCAGGTCCTCGATCGTCTCGAACGCCAGGTACGGGTTGACCGCGGCGGCGCCGTAGCCCAGCAGCAGCGCCACGTGGTGCACCTCGCGGGCGTCGCCGCTCTCCACGACCAGCGCGACGCGCAGCCGCTCCTTGGTGCGGACCAGGTGGTGGTGCACGGCCGAGACCAGCAGCAGCGACGGGATCGGCGCCATCCGGTGGTCGGAGTCGCGGTCGGACAGCACCAGCGTCCGCGCGCCCGCGGCGATCGCCTCCGACGCCTCCCTGCGGACCCGGGCGATCGCGTCCGCAAGCGCTTGCCCGCCGCCGTCGGCCTCGAAGAGTCCGGAGAGGACGGTGCAGGCGAAGCCGGGGAGGTCGCCGTCGTCGTTGACGTGGATGAGCTTGGCCAGCTCGTCGTTGTCGATGACCGGGTACGGCAGCTGGATGTGGCGGCAGGACGCCGGGCCGGGCTCCAGCAGGTTCTGCTCCGGCCCCATGGTGCGCTGCACGCTGGTGACGATCTCCTCGCGGATCGCGTCCAGCGGCGGGTTCGTGACCTGGGCGAAGTTCTGCTTGAAGTAGTCGTAGAGCAGCCGGGGCCGCTGCGACAGCGCCGCGGGCGGGGTGTCGGTGCCCATCGAGCCGATCGGCTCGGACCCGCTGACCGCCATGGGCGTGAGGAGGATCTTCAGCTCCTCCTCGGTGTAGCCGAAGGTCTGCTGGCGGCGCACCACCGAGTCGTGCGTCTGCACGACGTGCTCGCGGTCGGGCAGGTCGGCGATGGTCAGCAGGCCCGCGTGCAGCCACTCCTCGTACGGCAGCTCGGCGGCCAGGCCCGCCTTCACCTCGTCGTCGTCGACGATCTTGCCCGCGGCGGTGTCCACCAGGAACATGCGGCCCGGCTGGAGCCTGCCCTTGGCGACGACCCGGTCCGGCGGCACGTCGAGCACGCCGGTCTCCGAGGCCAGCACCACGCGGTCGTCGGCCAGGTGCCACCAGCGGGCCGGGCGCAGGCCGTTGCGGTCGAGCACCGCGCCGACCAGCGAGCCGTCGGTGAAGGTGACGCAGGCGGGGCCGTCCCACGGTTCCATCAGGCTGGCGTGGAACTGGTAGAACGCGCGCCGCGCCGGGTCCATCGCGGCGTGGTTCTCCCACGCCTCCGGGATCATCATCAGCACCGCGTGCGGCAGCGACCGGCCGCCCAGGTGCAGCAGCTCCAGCACCTCGTCGAAGGACGCGGAGTCGGAGCCGTGCGGGTCGACGATGGGGAACAGCCGGGTCAGGTCGCCGTCGATGAGGTCGCTGGCCAGCAGCGCCTCGCGGGCGCGCATGCGGTTGCGGTTGCCGCGGATCGTGTTGATCTCGCCGTTGTGCGCGACGTAGCGGAACGGGTGCGCCAGCGGCCACGACGGGAACGTGTTGGTGGAGAAGCGCGAGTGGACCAGCGCGATCGCGGTGGTGAACCGCGGGTCGACCAGGTCGACGAAGAACCGCGGCACCTGCTCGGTGGTCAACATTCCCTTGTAGACCAGGGTGCGGCTCGACAGCGACGGGAAGTACACCCCGATGCCCGTGACCGCGGTCTCCCGCTCGACCCGCTTGCGCAGCGCGTACACCTGCCGGTCGAGGTCGACGCCGCTGCCGGTCCCGGTGACGAACGGCATCGCGAACCGCGGCATCACCCCGCGCGCGGTCGGCCCGATGTCCGCGCCGTCCGGGTCGACGGGCACGTCCCGCCAGCCCAGGACGGTCAGGCCCTCCTCGTCGGCGACCCGGTGGAACACCGCCTTGGCCGCGTCGTCGTCGTCGACCGGGAGGAAGGCGAGGCCCGTCGCGTAGTGGCCGGGTTCGGGGAGGTCGAAGGGCACCTCGGCGCGCAGGAAGTCGTCGGGGACCTGGACGAGGATGCCCGCGCCGTCGCCGCTGGTCGGCTCGGCCCCGGCGGCGCCGCGGTGCTCCAGGTTGGCCAGCGCGGTCAGGGCGTCCACGACGATCCCGTGCGAGCGCCTGCCCCGCACGTCCGCGACCATCGCGACACCGCAGGCGTCGTGCTCGGCCGCGGGGTCGTAGAGACCCTGCGGGCGCGGTCGGGCGGAGAAGATCATCGCTGGCTGCCCCCTTGGCGTCTCGCGCTCAGGAACGTGATGTCGGTCTTTGTCACGGCTGGGCACGGGACGACGGCGGCCCGCGTGTCTCTTGAGCCTAACAGCACAGAAACGGGCTCGACATCAAGAGAACAGCCGCGATCGGTAACGGATCCGTCGCGGAGAGCGATAACGGCGCCTCAGACCCGGGCGACCACCAGCGGGAAGGCGAACGTCCGGCCCGCGTCGGCGTCGAGCATCGCCACCGTCTGCGCCGACATCTTCCGGACGAAGTCGCTCTTGGCGTGCTCGGCGCAGGCCGCCGACCACGTCCGCCAGTTCTCGACCGCGTTCGGCGCCTCCTTGACGGAGAGGACCTCGACCTGGCCGGGCCGCGTCCAGTGCGTCTCCCACCACTCGGCGCTGTGGAACACCGCGAAGTCGTGCTCCCAGTGCGGCACCAGCCACTCCGGCGGGGTGTCGACCTCGCGCTGCACCCCCGGCACCGCGATCCCGATGTAGCCGCCCTTGCGGACGAACGGGGCCAGGTAGGACAGGTAGAGCGCGTCGGTGCCGAAGTACTGGTAGGAGTCGACGCTGATCGCGGCGTCGAAGTACCCCTTGGCGAACTTGAGGTCGCGCGCCTCGGCGTGGATCGGGAACGCCCGGTCGTCGACCCCGGCCTCGGTGAACCGCCGCAGGTTCTCCGTCGGCTTGACCCACAGGTCGCACGCGAAGACCTGGACGCCGTACTCGCGGGCCAGGAAGACCGAGGTGAGGCCCTGGCCGCAGCCCAGGTCGAGCACCCGGTCGCCGGTGCGCAGCGGCAGGTCGGCGAGGAGGTCCTCGAGCAGCCACAGCGGGTTGGGGCCCATGCAGCCGTCGATCATCCAGGTGGGGTCGTACTGGGCCGAGCGGGGGTGGTCGGGGAGGCGGAGGGAGTCGAGGTCGATCATGCTCGGCAGCCTGCCCGGTGGGCGCGGGCCGCGCATCCGGAACCGGCGTCAGTCACGCTTCTCAGCGGTGGCCTCGTCGCGGTCCTCGGACTTCTCCTCGGCGACCTCGGTGTCCTCGTCGTCGGACTTCTCGGACTCGTCGGTCTCCTCGGACTCGTCGGTCTTGTCCTCGGCCTTGTCGGCGGCGCGCAGGGCCAGGATGGCGGCCAGGTCCTCCCGCTCGCCGCGCTTGCGGGCGAGGATGAAGTACACGATGGCGCCGACGAAGACGAGCACGGACACCCAGACGTTGACGCGGACGCCGAGCACCAGCGTGGCCTCGTCGGTGCGCATCATCTCGATCCAGGTGCGGCCGAGCGTGTAGCCGGCGACGTAGAGCGCGAACGCCCGCCCGTGCCCGAGCCGGAACCGCCGGTCCGCCCAGACGACCAGCGCGGCGACGAGGAGGTTCCAGACCAGCTCGTAGAGGAAGGTCGGGTGCACCGGGCTGCCGTCGATGAGCGTGTGGTCGACCGCGACCCCGTTGAGCGGGTCCTCGACGCCGAACTCGTTGACCCGGCGGTACAGCTCCAGGCCCCACGGCAGGTCCGTCGGCCCGCCGTACAGCTCCTGGTTGAAGTAGTTCCCGAGCCGCCCGATCGCCTGCGCCACCACGATCCCGGGCGCGATGGCGTCGGCGAACACCGGCAGCGGCACCCCGCGCCGCCTGCACCCGATCCACGCGCCGACCCCGCCGAGCGCGATGGCCCCCAGATCCCGAGCCCGCCCTCCCAGATCTTCAACGCCTCGAGCGGGTTCTTCCCCTCACCGAAGTACCGGTGGTAGTCCGTGGCGACGTGGTACAGCCGCCCACCGACCAGCCCGAACGGCACCGCGAACACGGCGACGTCCAAGACGGTCCCCGGCTCCCCACCCCGAGCGATGAACCGCCGCTCCCCCACCAGATCGCCACGACGATCCCCGCGATGATGCACAGCGCGTACGCGCGCAGGGGAAGCTGATGAACCCGAGGTCGATCTCCCACACCCCGCGGTCGGGGCTGGGGATGGAAGCCAGGACCAGGCTGGAGGCGCTCGTCACGCGCCCACCGTAACGGCCCCGCGTACGACTGCCGTGAGGAGGTCGCGTTACCCGATCGTGGACGGTGCCCGGCGCACGCCAGCGGCCAGTTCCTCGGTCAGCCCACGCACCCCGGGGACGCCCTCGGCGGCCCTGGTGACGTACGCCGAGCCGACGATGACCGCGTCGGCGAAGCCCGCGACCTCGGCGGCCTGGGCGCCCGAGCGGACGCCCAAGCCGACGCCGATCGGGAGGGTGGTGTGCTCGCGGGTGCGGGCGACGAGGCCCTCCGCCTGCGAACCGACGGCGTCGCGGGCTCCGGTGACGCCCATGACGGCCGTCGCGTAGACGAAGCCGGAGGACGCGGCGACCGTGCGGGCGATGCGCTCCGGGGACGACGACGGGGCGACCAGGAAGATGCGGTCCAGGCCGTGCGCGGACGACGCCGCCATCCAGTCGTCGGCCTCGTCGGGGACCAGGTCGGGGGTGATGATGCCCAGGCCGCCCGCCGCCGCGAGGTCGCGGGCGAAGGCGTCGACGCCGTAGCGCAGGACCGGGTTCCAGTACGTCATGACCACGGCGCGCCCGCCTGCCGACGCGACCTGCTCGACGACCGAGAACAGCGACTTCAACCGGAAGCCCGCCGACAGCGCGGTCTCCGCGGCGGCCTGGATGGTCGGGCCGTCCATGACCGGGTCGGAGTACGGGACGCCGACCTCGACCAGGTCGCAGCCGGAGTCGACCATGGCGCGGAGCAGGTCCACCGACCCGTCCACCGTGGGGAAGCCCGCGGGCAGGTAGCCGACCAGGGCCGCCCGGCCCTCCGCGCGGGTCGAGGCGAACAGGGACTCCAGGCTCATCAGGACTCCTCCGCGAAGCCGAAGTACTTCGCCGCCGTGTCCATGTCCTTGTCCCCGCGGCCGGACAGGTTGACCAGCACCAGGCCGGAAGGACCCAGCTCGCGGCCGAGCACGAGCGCCCCGGCCAGCGCGTGGGCGGACTCGATGGCCGGGATGATGCCCTCGGTGCGGGCCAGGAGCCGGAAGGCGTCCATGGCCTCGGCGTCGGTGGCCGAGCGGTACTCGGCGCGGCCGATGTCCTTGAGGTACGAGTGCTCCGGGCCGACGCCGGGGTAGTCCAGGCCCGCCGAGATGGAGTACGCCTCGATGGTCTGGCCGTCCTCGTCCTGCAGCAGGTACGACATCGCGCCGTGCAGCACGCCAGGCGAGCCCTCGGACAGGGTCGCGCCGTGCTCGCCGGACTCGATGCCGTGGCCGCCGGGCTCGATGCCGACCAGGCGCACCGACGGGTCGTCGACGAAGCCGTGGAAGATGCCGATGGCGTTGGAGCCGCCGCCGACGCACGCGGTCACCACGTCGGGGAGGCGGCCCGCGAGGTCCAGGATCTGGGCCCGGGCCTCCGCGCCGATGACGCGGTGGAAGTTGCGGACCATCAGCGGGAACGGGTGCGCGCCCGCCGCGGTGCCCAGCAGGTAGTGGGTGGTGTCCACATTGGTCACCCAGTCGCGCAGGGCCTCGTTGATGGCGTCCTTGAGCGTCCGCGACCCCGACTTCACCGGGATGACCTCGGCGCCGAGCAGCCGCATCCGGGCGACGTTGAGCGCCTGGCGCTGGGTGTCGACCTCGCCCATGTAGACGACGCAGTCCAGGCCGAGCAGGGCGCACGCGGTGGCCGTGGCGACGCCGTGCTGGCCCGCGCCGGTCTCCGCGATGACCCGCTTCTTGCCCATCCGCTTGGTGAGCAGCGCCTGGCCCAGCACGTTGTTGATCTTGTGGGAGCCGGTGTGGTTGAGGTCCTCGCGCTTGAGGAACACCCGCGCCCCGCCCGCGTGCTCGGCGAAGCGGGGGCCTCGGTCAGCAGCGACGGGCGGCCCGCGTAGTCGCGCAGCAGCCGGTTGAACTCGGCGACGAACTCCGGGTCCAGGCGGGCCTTGTCGTACTCCGCCGCCAGCTCGTCCAGCGCCCCGATCAGGGCCTCCGGCATGTACCGGCCGCCGAAGATGCCGAAGTGGCCGCGCTGGTCCGGGTCGTGCGCGCTGTGGGCGTGCGCGTCGAAGTCGGGCTTGTCGCTCATCGGCTCGGCCTTGGGCAGGCCGGGTGCGAGCCCGCGGTGACGAGCTGCTGCAGCGCCGCCTTCGGGTCACCGGAGGTGACCAGGCCCTCACCGACGAGCACGGCGTCCGCGCCCGCACCGGCGTAGGTCATCAGGTCGCTCGGGCCGCGCACGCCGGACTCGGCGATCTTGACGGTCTCGAACGGCAGCCCGGGGGCCAGCCGCCCGAACACGTCCCGGTCGACCTCCAGGGTGTGCAGGTTCCGCGCGTTGACGCCGATGACCGACGCGCCCGCTTCCAGCGCCCGGTCCGCCTCCTCGGCGGTGTGCACCTCGACCAGCGCGGTCATGCCCAGCGACTCGACCCGGTCGAGCAGCGAGGCCAGGACCGGCTGCTCCAGCGCCGCCACGATGAGCAGCACCATGTCCGCGCCGTGCGCCCTGGCCTCGTGCACCTGGTAGGGCGAGACGACGAAGTCCTTGCGCAGCAGGGGGATGTCGACCATCGCGCGCACGGCGTCGAAGTCGGCGAGCGAGCCGCCGAACCGGCGCTGCTCGGTGAGCACGCTGATGACCCGCGCGCCCGCGTCGGCGTAGTCCTTGGCCAGCGCCGCCGGGTCGGCGATCGCGGCCAGGTCGCCCTTGGACGGGCTGCGCCGCTTCACCTCCGCGATGACCCCGACGTCGCTGCCGCGCAGGGCGGTGTAGGCGTCCAGCGGGGTGCGGCCTTCGCCGCCAGCTGCTTGATGGTCTCGAACGGGATGAGCGCCTCGCGCGCGGCGAGGTCCTCCCGGACACCGTTGACGATGGACTCCAGGATGCTCATGAGGCACCCTCGACCGTTGACCCGCTCGTGTATTCCCTCACAAGCACTGCCCCTTCCCGCCGGTTCGATGCTAACTCCGGCCCTCCGGGGCACCCCGAACCGGGTAGGCGCTCTCACCGCTGCGCGTCGGTGGGATCATCACCGTCGCTGAGCGACTGCCACAAGTCGGGTTGCGCGTTCCTGCTGTCCGATGGTGCCGAGTAGCGCGATCCCATATGCGGCATCCGGTGCCCGGTGAGCACCACGACGGCCGCGGCCACCGCCAGCAGCACCCCGCCCGCGACGGCCAGCGCGGAGCCCCAGCTCAACGCCTGGGCGCCCAGGCCGACCCACACGGGGTAGACCGCGGCGGCGGCCAACAGGACGCCCAGGAGGCGGCGCCAGGCGCCGGACAGGGCGAGCAGCCCGGCGATGCCCGCCAGCGCGAGCAGCGCGACCGGGACCAGGGCGGGCGCGACCTCCGAGCCGGGCACGTCGACGACCAGCACGACGTCGGTGCCCGGCCGCGGCTCGGCCCGCCCGCCCCAGGCCAGCGCGGACGCCGACCACAGCGCGGTCGCGGCCAGCACGAGGACCACCAGCGTGATCCACAGTGGACGCTTAGCCATCCGTGGGCACGGCCGGTCGCATGGTCTCGGCGGTGGCGATGGCGGCCAGCACCGCGCCCGCCTTGTTGACGCACTCGGTGTCCTCGGCGACCGGGTTCGAGTCGGCCACGATCCCGGCTCCGGCCTGGACGTACGCGACGCCGTCGCGGATGAGGGCGGTGCGGATGGCGATGGCGGTGTCGCCGTCGCCCGCGAAGTCGAGGTAGCCGACGACGCCGCCGTAGAGGCCGCGGCGGGTGGGCTCCAGCTCCTCGATGAGCTCCATCGCGCGCGGCTTCGGCGCGCCCGAGAGCGTGCCCGCGGGGAAGCAGGCGGCCACGGCGTCGAAGGCGGTCTTGCCGGGGGCGAGTTCGCCGGTGACGGTGGACACGATGTGCATGACGTGGCTGTAGCGCTCGACGCGGAAGAAGTCCACGACGTGCACGGTGCCCGGGGAGCAGACCCGGCCCAGGTCGTTGCGGCCGAGGTCGACCAGCATGACGTGCTCGGCGCGTTCCTTCTCGTCGGCGAGCAGGTCCTTCTCCAGGACCTGGTCCTCGTCGGGGTCGACCCCGCGCCAGCGGGTCCCGGCGATCGGGTGCGTGGTCGCGCGGCCGTCCCGCACGGTGACCAGGGCCTCGGGGCTGGAGCCGACGATGTCGAACCCGTCGAGGCGCAGCAGGTACATGTACGGGCTGGGGTTGGTGGTGCGCAGCACGCGGTAGACGTCGAGGGGGTGGGCGTCGGTCTCGACCTCGAAGCGCTGGGAGAGCACCACCTGGAACACCTCGCCCGCCCGGATGGCCTCCTTGGCGGTCTCGACCGCGCCCTGGAAGTCCTCGGGGTGCGCCTGCGCCGGTAGACCGGCTGCGGGCGGCTGAACACCGTCGCCGACGGCGGCGAGGGCGTCTGCAGGGCGACGGTCATGTCGTCGAGGCGCGCGACGGCGTCGTCGTAGGCGGCGTCGACGTTGGCGGGGTGTTGTCCCAGTTCACCGCGTTGGCGATGAGGGTGATGGTGCCCTCGTGGTGGTCGAGGGCGGCCAGGTCGGTGGCCAGCAGCATGACCAGTTCGGGCAGCTGCAGGTCGTCCTCGGTCAGCTCCGGCAGCCGCTCCAGCCTGCGCACCGAGTCGTACCCGACGAAGCCGACCATGCCGCCGGTCAGCGGGGGCAGGCCGGGCAGCGGGTCGGTGTGCAGCAGGCGGACGGTCTCGCGCAGCGCCTCGAGGGGGTCGCCGCCCTGGGGCAGGCCGACCGGCGGCGTGCCGGTCCAGTGCGCCTCGCCGCCGGTCGCGGTCAGCGCCGCGGGCTGCGCACGCCCACGAACGACCAGCGCGACCACGAGCGGCCGTTCTCGGCCGACTCGAACAGGAACGTCCCGGGCCGGTCGCCCGCGAGCTTGCGGTACACCCCGACCGGGGTCTCCGCGTCCGCCAGCACGCGCCGGACCACCGGGATCACGCGCCGATCGGCGGCCAGCGCGTGGAACTCCTCGCGGGTCGGGCTCACCTCGCCCATCCCGGTGGACGCCGGGAACCGCGGCTGCACGCCGATAGCACTCACCATGCGCGCCATTCTGCCGTGCGCGTTCTCGACATCCACTAGAGCCCGAATTCAACGCGCGTTGAACGCGCAGGCCGGATAGGACAGAATGGCGTCGTGACGTCCGAGCCCGAACGCCGCCGCGGCCGCCGACCCGGCGGCGCCGACACCCGCGCCGCCCTGCTGGCCGCCGCCCGCGCCATCTTCACCGAGAGCGGCTACGACGGCGCGACCGTGCGCGCCATCGCCCGCCGCGCGGGCGTCGACCCGGCGATGGTCAACCACTGGTTCGGCGGCAAGGAGGCCCTGTTCGCCGAGGCCGTGCTGGACGTCCCGTTCAACCCGAGGGCGCTGATCGGCGAGATCCTCAAGGGCGACCGGGACCGGCTGGGCGAGCGGATCATCCGCACGTTCCTCACGAGCTGGGACAGCCAGGGCGGCGGCGTGTTCACCGCCCTCATCCGCAGCGTCGCCTCCCACGACGGCGTCGCCAACGCCCTGCGCCAGTTCTTCGTCCACCAGGTCTTCGGCCAGATCACCACCACCCTCGCCGACGACGGCACCGCCATGCTCCGCGCCAACCTGGTCGCCAGCCAGATGATCGGCCTCGGCATGGTCCGCTACGTCGCCCACTTCGAGCCCATCGACAAGGCGGAGGTGGAGACGGTCGTCAGCGCGGTGGGACCGACGATCCAGCGCTACCTGACCGGGCCGATCGACTGAGCGACGCCAGCGCCTCAGCGTCGGGCGTGCCCGAGGCCGCGGTGTAGACGACGACGCGCAGGTCGTCGCCGGGGACGGTGAGGACGTCGCAGTCCAGCTCGATCGGCCCCACCGCGGAGTGGTCGACCGTCTTGCGGTCGGAGGCGTGCTCGCCGACGGCGCCACTGGCCCACAGCTCGGCGAACCGGGCGCTGCCGCGGCGCAGGTCCGCGACCAGCTCGGCGACGCGGGGGTCGCGCGGGTAGCGCGCCGCGGTCCGGCGCAGGTCGGCGACCAGCGCGGCCTCGAAGCCCGCACCGGTGGCGACCAGCGCCTGGCTGCCGAACACCACCCGCAGGAGGTTCCGCTCCCCGGGCTCGCCGAGCAGGGCCGCCCACAGCGGGTTCCAGGTGATCACCGACCAGTCCGCGGCGAACACCGCGAGCGCGGCCTCGCCCATCCGGGCGACGATGCGCGCGACGCCCGGCGGGACGTGGTCGCCGACCAGCCCGTCCGGGGGCGGCAGCAGGCCCGCGAGCCGGAACAGGTGGTCGCGTTCAGGCCTGCGCGCCTGCAGCGCGCGGGCCACGGCGGCCACGACCTGCGCCGAGGGCGCGGTGGCCCGACCCTGCTCCAGCCGCACGAGGTAGTCGACCGAGATGCCCGCGAGCCGCGCCAGCTCCTCGCGGCGCAGCCCGGGCGCCCGCCTGCCCGTCCCGGCGGGCAGGCCCGCGTCCCGCGGCGACAGCCTGCCCCGCATCGCCTTCACCGCGGCGCCGAACCCGTCCACGCCCCCATCATCCGGGCCGCGCGGTCGGCACGGGTGGTACTGGCAGTGCCTATGCTCCGGGACCCGCGCCGCCCGACGATGGCGGCATGCTCATCACCGGCGCCGACCGCACCGTCCCGGTCACCGCGCAGACCCGGGTGCGGCTGTCCCCGGCCACCGCGTTCGAGCGGGTCGTGCCGATCGACCTGGCGCTCGTGTTCCAGCCGTGGGGGCCGCTCCCGGGCGTGGCGGGCGTGCGGGACCAGACCGGCGCGTGGGACCGGCCGGGGCCACCCGCACGCCGGTGCTCACCGACGGCAGCACGGCGCGGGAGGCGCTCACCGAGTACTCCCCGGGCACGCGTTCGCCTACGAGATCACCGGGATGACCAACGCGCTCGGCAGGGTCCTCCGGGGCGTCCGCGGCGAGTGGACCTTCACCGCCGACGGTCCGGGCGCGGTCGTCCGGTGGACCTACGAGTTCCTGCCCGCGCGGCGCGCGCTCGTGGCGGGGGTCGTCGTCCCGGTGTGGCGGCGGTACCAGGCGCGGTGCCTGGCGGCGGTGGTGCGGGTGATCGGGGGCTAGAGCAGCACGTCGGTGTCGAAGCAGGTGCGGGTGCCGGTGTGGCACGCCGGGCCCTGCTGGTCGACGACCAGCAGGAGGGTGTCGCCGTCGCAGTCGAGGCGGACCTCGTGGACGTGCTGGGTGTGGCCGGAGGTCTCGCCCTTCTCCCACAGCCTGCCGCGGCTGCGCGAGAAGTACGTCGCGCGGCGGGTGGTCAGGGTGCGGTGGAGGGCTTCGTCGTCCATCCACGCGACCATCAGGACCTCTCCGGTGCCGCGCTGCTGGGCGACGGCGCAGACGAGGCCGTCGGCGGTGCGCTTCAGGCGGGCGGCGATCGCGGGGTCGAGGTCGCTCATGCGGCGCTCCCCTGGAGGTAGGCGCGCGCGGGCTTGGTGAGCACGAGCACGGCGGCGTAGACGTGGGCGGCGGCGAGGACGCCGGACAGGACGCGGAACGCCCAGTGCTCCGGGTCCAGGGCGATCAGGGTGTGCACGAGCGCGATCAGGCCCGCGGCGACGAACGCGGCCGTGCCGCCCAGGTGCCAGCGGACCCACAGGCCCGCGCACGCCAGCAGGCCGAACACGGCGGCGATGACCGGCAGGGTCAGCGACCCCGCGTCGCGCAGGGCGCCCGCGCCGACGAACAGCACCGCGCCCAGCGCGAACACGACCATCGCGACGCGGATCTCCAGCGGGCGCTTCACCGGACCTCGACCCCGGCGCCGCGCAGCTCCGCCTTGACCTCGCCGATGCGCAGCTGCCCGAAGTGGAAGACGCTCGCCGCCAGCACCGCGTCCGCGCCCTCGGCGACCGCGGGCGGGAAGTGCTCCAGCGCGCCCGCGCCGCCGCTGGCGATCAGCGGGACGTCGACGGCGGCCCGGACGAGCCGGATCAGCTCGAGGTCGAAGCCCGCCTTGGTGCCGTCGGCGTCCATCGAGTTGAGCAGGATCTCCCCCACGCCCAGCTCCTGGCCGCGGGCGGCCCACTCGACGGCGTCGATGCCGGTGCCGCGCCTGCCGCCGTGCGTGGTGACCTCGAAGCCGGACGGGGTGCCGCCGGTGCGGCGGGCGTCGACCGACAGCACGACGCACTGCGCGCCGAAGCGGTGCGACGCCTCGCGCAGGAACTCGGGGCGGGCGATGGCGGCGGTGTTGATGCTCACCTTGTCCGCGCCCGCGCGCAGCAGCCGGTCGACGTCCTCGACCGCGCGGACGCCGCCGCCCACGGTCAGCGGGATGAACACCTGCTCCGCGGTGCGGCGGACGACGTCGTAGGTGGTCTCGCGCTCGCCGGAGGACGCGGTGACGTCGAGGAAGGTCAGCTCGTCCGCGCCCTCGGCGTCGTAGGCGGCGGCCAGTTCGACGGGGTCGCCCGCGTCGACGAGGTCGGTGAAGTTGACGCCCTTCACCACCCGTCCCGCGTCGACGTCGAGACAAGGGATCACGCGCACCGCGACTGCCATGCCGACAGCCTACGAGCAGGCCCTCAGACCGGTCGCGACTGCTCCCGCACGGTGTCGAGCAGGGCGCGGAGGTCTTCCACGAGGTGCTTGACCGCCACGCGGACCTCCTCCAGCTTCAGGTCGCGGTCCACGCGGGCCGCTTCCCGGCCGGTGCTGCCGCGCCACCGGCTCTGCGTGCGCTTGCCCAGCGCGACGGCGCGGCGCAGCAGCGAGACCGCGGGACCGTTGGCCTTGGCCAGTTCCCGCCGCACCGGCACCAGGCCCGCCATCAGCCGGTGGCTGGGCGTGCCGACGCCGAGCCGGACCATGTCCTCGGCGGTGTGGATGTCCTTGGTGGAGTGCGGGTCCACGGTGAACAGGCGGCTGACGACGTCGAGGTGGGCCGCGCCGTCGGCGCCGCCGTCGATCGCGGCGAGCGCCGCCTCCCACGCGTCGACGCCTTCCTGGACCAGGGCGGCGAAGGCCGTCATGGCCGGGTCGTTGCGGAGGGTCCGGCGAGCGTCCCCCAGGGACTCCAGCAGGGAGGACAGCGCGGTGGCAGCGGACATCGGACCCTCTCTCGCTCGAGGCGCGGCCAAAAATAGCGATCAACGGGGTGGCCGCATACCTCTTCTCGGAGGAACTATCCGGTCCTGCGCCCGCTGGCCCGCACGTGGAACCGCTCGCCCTGCGGGCCGAGGAGGCTCAGGAACTCGACCGGGCGGGCGTCGGCGTTGCCGAACCAGTGCGGCAGGTGGGTGTCGAACTCGGCGACCTCGCCCGCGCTGAGCACCATGTCCTGGTCGCCGAGGACGAGCCGCAGCCTGCCGTTGAGGACGTAGAGCCAGTGGTAGCCCTCGTGGGAGCGCGGGTCCGGCTCGAGGTCGTCCGGGCGGCCCGCGAGGATCAGCTTGAACGCCTGGAGCCCGCCGGGCCTGCGGGTCAGCGGGATGACGGTCTTCCCGCCGCGCCGCAGCGGGCGCATGAACACCCTCGGGTCGCCGGTCTGCGGCGCGTCGACGAGTTCGTCGAGCGGGACCTGGTACGCCTTGGCCAGCGGCAGCAGCAGTTCCAGGCTGGGTTTGCGCAGGCCGGACTCCAAACGCGACAGGGTGCTCACGGAGATGCCGGTGGTCTCGGCGAGCGCGGCCAGGCTCATGCCGGTCTGGCGGCGCAGGTCCCGCAGCCGCGGCCGACGGAGCTGAGGACGGTCTCCAGTTCTTCCACGCCCGCCATTGCAGTTTCGGCAACGACATTTGTCAAGTCCGCACGGCCAGGCGCACCCTGGGGGCATGACTCGACAGCAGTACAACGTGGTGGTCGTCGGCGGCGGCGCGGCGGGCCTGAGCGCGGCGCTCATGCTCGGCCGGGCCCGGAGGTCGGTGCTGGTGGTGGACGCGGGCGAACCGCGCAACGCGCCCGCCGCGCACATGCAGGGCGTGCTGTCGCGCGACGGCACGCCACCCGGGGAGTTCCTGCGGATCGCCCGGGAGGAGGTGGAGCGGTACGGGGTGGAGATCCACCGGGGGACGGTGCTCTCGATCGACGATGCGGTCGTGGAGATCGACAACCGGCCGCCGGTCCGCGCCCGGCGGGTCCTGCTCGCGGGCGGCCTGCGCGACGAGCTGCCCGACGTGCCCGGGCTCCGGCAGCGGTGGGGTCGGGACGTGCTGCACTGCCCGTACTGCCACGGGTGGGAGGTGCGCGACCGCGAGATCGCGGTGCTGGCGACCGGCCCGCTGAGCGTCCACCAGGCGCTCCTGTGGCGGCAGTGGACACCCCACCTGACCTACCTGGCCCACTCCCAGCGCCCGACCGCCGAGCAGGCGGAGCAGTTGGCGGCCCGCGGCATCTCCGTGGTCACCGCCCGGGTGACGGGGCTCGCGGTCGACGACGACCGGCTGACCGGGGTGCACCTGCACAACGGCGTCACCCTGCCGCTCGACGCCCTCGCGGTCGGCGCCCGCTTCAGCCCGCGCGTCCCCGCGGTCCCGGGCTGACCGCGGTGCCGCACCCGAGCGGGATGGGCACGCACATCCCGGTCGACGCCACCGGTCGCACCGCGGTCCCCGGATCTGGGCGGCGGGCAACACCGCCGACCCGGGCGCCGCCGTCCCGGTCGCGATCGCGACCGGCGCCACCGCCGCGCACATGATCAACATGGATCTGATCACCGAGGACACCGACCTCGCGGTCCGGGCGGCCTGACCCCTCGACGGCGGAGATGGCAACGCGGGCCGCCGAACGGCGGCTGCCGACGCGGTGCGCGCCTGCTTACCGTCGGGGGACCGCCGTCCCGGGGAGGTCTCGTGATCGCCGCCGCCGCGCTCGCCCTCGTGCTCCCGCTCGCCCCGCTCGTCGGCGGTGACGCGTTCCTGGTCGACGGCAGGCGGTGCGTCGCCGGGTTCAACGCGAGGGTCGTCGCCACGGGCGCGCACCGCGTGGTGACCAGCGGCGCGTGCACCGGGTCGGGGCGGGCGGTCGAGGTCGTCGCGCCGCCCGCGGGGCCACGTCGTCCCCGTACGTGCGGGGCCCCGGCGGGTCGCTCGTCGCCGTCCGCGGCGCGACGTCCGCGCCGGTCGGGGCGGTGGTCTGCGCGAGCGGGCCGGTGTCGGGCTGGCGGTGCGGGGTGGTGCAGGCGAAGAACGTCACCGTCACGTTCCCCGGCGGCACCATGCACGGCCTGACGCGCGCGTCGCTGTGCTCGGCCCCGGGCGACGCGGGCGGACCCGTGATGGCGGGCGACCAGGCCCAGGGCGTCGTCGTCGGCGCGTCCGGGAACTGCGCCAGCGGCGGGACGACCTACTTCAGCCCGGTCGTCCCGACGCTGTCCGCCTACGGGCTCGTGCTGCACACGGCCTAGACCGCGCGCACCTTCTGCGTGCCGCTGACCGAGGCCAGCGAGTGGGCGTGCCGCACGCCCGAGGTCGGGCTGAGGCGGTCGGCGAGGTAGAACCAGTCGACCTTGACGCGGGTCTTGTCCACGTCGACCACCGCGTAGCCGTGCGAGTCCAGCTCGACGTACTTGAGGTGCCAGTTCCGGGCCACCAGCGCGGCCTCGGCGACCGGCGAGACCGACCGCGCGGGCACGTCGAGCAGGTCGTCGATGTTGTCGCTGGTGACCGACGGCGTGACGAACTCGACCGCCGCGCTGTTGCCGTTCCACCAGTAGCTCGACCGGTCGAGCGGGACGTCCGCGCCCCACGAGGTGTGGATGTCGCCGGTGAGGAACACCGTGTTGGTGACGCGGTTGTCCTTCAGGTGGCCCAGCAGCTCCTGGCGGTCGGCGGTGTAGCCGTCCCACGCGTCGGCGTTGGCCGCGACGTCGCCGACCGGCAGGCCGAGCAGTTCGCCGAGCGCCTCCAGGAAGCGGGACTCGATGTTGCTCAGCGAGATCGGCGTCGCCATCACCGAGTTGCCGATGAGCTTCCACTGCGCGTCGGTCAGCAGGCCGGACTTGAGCCACGCCATCTGCGGGTCGCCGGTGATGGTGCGGGCCGGGTCGGCGGGGTCGCCCTGCGACGGGGTGGTCTGCTTCGACCGGTAGCTGCGCAGGTCCAGCAGCGACAGCTCGGCGAGCCTGCCCCAGCGCGCCCGGCGGTAGATCTCGCCGTTCGGGCCCTGGCGGACCGGCATCCACTCGAAGTACGCCTGCCGCGCGGCGGCCTTGCGCGCGCTCCACGCGCCCTCGGTGGGCTGGTGGTTCTCCGCGCCGTCGGACCACGCGTCGTTGGCGTACTCGTGGTCGTCCCAGGTGATGAACCACGGCTTGGCGGCGTGCAGGGCGCGCAGGTCCGGGTCGGTCTTGTAGAGCGCGTGCCGCTGCCGGTAGTCGGCCAGCGTCAGCATCTCGTGCGCGGGCACGTGCGGGCGGATGGTCACGCCGCGCGCGCCGAACCCGCCGACCGGGTACTCGTACAGGTAGTCGCCGACGTGCAGCACCGCGTCGAGGTCGGTGCGCGCGGCGAGGTGCCGGTAGCTGGCGAAGTAGCCCGCCTGCCAGTTGGAGCAGGAGACCAGGCCCAGCTTGAGCCCGGCGACGTCGGCGTCCGCGGCGGGCGCGGTGCGCGTGCGGCCGGTGGCGGAGGCGACGCCGTCGAGCAGGAAGCGGTAGTGGTAGGCCGTGCCCGGGGCCAGGCCCGCGGCGTCGACCTTGACCGTGTGGTCGCGCTCGGGGCCGGTGGCGACGGCGCCTGCGGCGACGACGTCGGCGAACGCCGCGTCCCTGGCCACCTCCCAGCGCACGTCGACGCTCGGCCCCACCCCGGAGCCCGGGGTCGACTCGGGCGTCGGCGTGACCCGGGTCCAGAGCAGGACGCGGTCGGGCAGCGGGTCGCCGGAGGCCACGCCGTGCGCGAACTGGGGGTGGCCGCCCCCGCCTCGATGGCGAGGGCCGCGGGGACGAGCAGCGCCCCACCGGCCACGGCGGAGGTGCGGAGGAACGTGCGGCGGTTCGGTGTGGTGGGAGTCACGACCGCTAGTGGTACACCTCGAAGGTGTCTGTCACACCGGCTGGTCGGGTGAATTATCTTCGAATTCCCGGCTGCCCTACGGTGGGGCGTATGACCGACCTGGACCGCTTGGCCGACGGCAAGTACCTGCTGGTCACCACGTTCCGCAAGGACGGCCGCGCCGTCCCGACCCCGGTGTGGGTGGTCCGCGACGGCGAGCGGCTGCTCGTCTGGACCGTCGCCGACTCCGGCAAGGTGAAGCGCATCCGCAACAACCCCCGGGTCGAGGTCGCCGAGTGCGACTTCAAGGGCAACCCGACGGGCGAGGCGGTCCCGGCGACCGCGCGCCTCCTCGACGCCGAGGGCGCCGAGCGGGCGCGGAAGCTGATCCGCCGCAAGTACGGCATCAGCGGCACGCTCGTGGTCCTCGGCAGCAGGCTGCGCCGCGGCGCGCACGGCACCGTGGGGATCGAGATCACCGTGTAGTGGGCGCCCACAGCGGTGCCCACCAGGGCGGATTCCCTTGCCCTTCCTGGACATCGCTGATCACTTCTGGTGGAGTTGCGGCCCACGGCGGACACCCGTCCGGCCTAAGGACCCACGCGAATGCCGCGAGAGGCTCACCAGACGTGACCGACACCCTCTTCGTCAACTACCGGCCGCAGGACCAGCCGGTGGTGGCCGACCTGCTCGCCGCCCAGCTCTGCCCCGCCTTCGGCCCGGGCGTCGCCTGCTACGCCGCGCGCGCCCTCCCGCCCGGCGAGCGCTGGCGCCCGGCGATGACCGACGTCGTGCGCGGGGCCGCCGCGCTCATCCCCGCCATCGGCCGGGACTGGCTCGCCGACGCCCAGGACCCGGACGACTTCGCCCGCGCCGAGCTGCGCACGGCGTTCGAGCACGGCGTCCCGGTGGTGGCGCTGCGGCTGCCCGGAGCGCCCGGCATCGACGGCGCCGACCTGCCCGACGACATCGCCGCGCTCGCCACCTGCCCCTCGGTCGAGTCGGCCGCCGGGCTGCGCGCGCACATCCCGGCGCTGCGGAAGTCCACTTCGGACATCAGCGCGCGGTTCGCGGTCACCGCGATGACCGTGCGGCGCGCCTGGGAGGCCGACACCATCGCCGTCGCGGCCGACTGGGCGATCGTGTGAGGAGCGCTAGCGCCGGAACTCCCAGCGCAGGCCGAACGCCAACCCGGGCGCCAGATCGCCGAACCGCGCGTGCGCGTCGCCCGCCCGGTCGACGGCGACCTCGTCCCCGCGGTCGCCGGGTCGTCGACGTCGCGCTGGAAGACCGCGTCCAGCCTGCGGACCCGCGGCCTGCCCACCGCGGCGGGGAACCGCACGCGCAGGTCGAACAGCGCCACCGGGTACCGCGGCACGCACACCAGGTACGGCTTCATCGCCTCGGGCGCGACCCGGGTGCGGATGGCGTACTCGTGCAGCTCGCCGCGGCGCAGCGGGCGGGGCAGCACGAGCGCGTAGCCGACGCGGCTCGCGGACTCCCGGTACACCGGCTTCAGCGTGCCGCCGTAGAACACGTCCACGTGCACGTCGTCGCGCGGCGAGCGGGGCGCGCCCAGGGTCACCGCCAGGTCCAGCTCGGCCACGCCCTCGTGGTCGGCGACCACCCGGCGCAGCTCGAAGACCTCGGGGCCGCGCCGGTCGAGCGCCACGGCGACGCGCAGCTCCTGCGTCGACCACGGCCCGGCGCGGACCGGCGCGGGGACGGTGTTGCCCGCGATGGCCTCGGCGATGCGGACCAGGCCGCGGTCGATGTGCCTGCGGACGGTCCTCGGATCGCGGTGGTGGGTGCGCGCCAGCCACTCCACCCGCTTCACGTACTGGTCGTCGCCCGCGCGCGGGTCCACGGCGAGCGCGACGGCCAACTCGGTGCGCTGGGTGTCGGGCAGGCCCGCGAGCAGGTGCTCGATGCGGGCCCGCACCGCGTCCGCGCCGCCGCCGCACGCGGCGGCCAACGCGGGTCCGATGCGGGGCGCCGGGCCTGCGAACGCGGCCCCCGGCGCAGCGCCTTCAGCTCGAGCACGAGGTCCGCGGCGTCGACCGGTCTTGCGGGGTCCATCCCCCGAGCCTGCTGACCGCGCGGCGGCGCTGTCGACCGCCGGGCGGGTTACAAGATCACCGGATGGGGGTGTGGCGATGGAAATCCACGCGTGATCAGCGCACCGCGGCGAGGGCGTCCGGGAGGGTGAAGTTGCCGTTGTACAGCGCTTTTCCGATGATCGCGCCCTCGACGCCGTCGCCTGCGAGCTTCGCCAGCGCGCGCAGGTCGTCGAGACTGGAAACGCCGCCGGAGGCGATCACCGGGCGGTCGGTCCGCGCGCAGACCTGGCGCAGCAGCTCGGTGTTCGGGCCGGTGAGGGTGCCGTCGCGGCTGACGTCGGTGACGACGTAGCGGCTGCACCCGTCGGCGTCGAGGCGGGCCAGGATCTCCCACAGGTCGCCGCCGTCGGTGGTCCAGCCGCGGCCCGCGACCCGGATGCCGTCGTCGGTGATCCGCACGTCGAGGCCGACGGCGATCTTGTCGCCGTGCCGGGCGATGGCCGCGGCGCACCACTCGGGGTCCTCGATCGCCGCGGTGCCCAGGTTGACCCGGGCGCAGCCGGTGGCCAGCGCGGCGTCGAGGCTCGCGTCGTCGCGCAGGCCGCCGGAGAGCTCGACCTTGATGTCCAGCCTGCCCACGACCTCCGCGACGAGCGCGCGGTTGTCGCCGCGGCCGAACGCGGCGTCGAGGTCGACCAGGTGCAGCCACTCCGCGCCGTCGGCCTGCCAGGCGGCGGCCGCGTCCCACGGGGTGCCGTACTCGGTCTCGGTGCCCGCCTCGCCCCGGGTGAGGCGGACGGCCTTGCCGTCGACGACGTCGACGGCGGGCAGCAGGTGGAAGCTCACCCGATCAGCCTACGGCGACCAGCCAGTTCCTCAGCAGGTGGGCTCCCGCGTCGCCGGACTTCTCCGGGTGGAACTGGGTGGCCGACAGCGGGCCGTTCTCGGCCGCCGCGACGAAGTCGTCGCCGTGGTGCGCCCAGGTGACCAGCGGGGCCACCATCGGCGGCTCGGGGTTGAGGTCCCAGGTGCGCGCGGCGTAGGAGTGCACGAAGTAGAACCGGGCGTCGGCCAGGCCGTCGAACAGCACGGACTTCTCCGGCGCGCGGACGGTGTTCCAGCCCATGTGGGGGACGATGTCGGCCTCCAGCCGGTCCACCACGCCCGGCCACTGCCCGCAGCCCTCGGTCTCGACGCCGTGCTCGATGCCGCGGTCGAAGAGGACCTGCATGCCGACGCAGATGCCGAGCACGGGCCTGCCGCCCGCGAGCCTGCGCCCGATGATCCGGTCGCCGCGCACCGCCTTGAGCCCCGCCATGCAGGCCGCGAACGCGCCGACACCGGGGACGACCAGGGCGTCGGACTCGACGGCGGCATGGAAGTCCGAGGTCACCTCGACGTCGGCGCCGACGCGGCGCAGCGCGCGCTCGGCGGAGCGGAGGTTCCCGGAGCCATAGTCGAGTACGACGACACGTGTCACGGCACCAGCCTAGTCGCCGCTCTTCGTGACCTAACCGTGATCTGCGCCGCGCGTGAATCGTCACTCGATCGGGTACTTCGCTCGCGGGTGGTGGTGGCGATGCGCGAACGGTTCACCAGGTGGTCCTTGGCTGCGGTGCTGGTCGCCGCGGCTTTGATCAACGGCTACCTCGCGGTCAGCGAGGCGGTCGTGTGGCCGGTCGTGCTCGCCCTGCTGTGGGTAGGCCTCGCAGCCGCCCTTCTGTCGGCCGAGGCCCCGGTGTCCGCCGCGCCCCCAGCGGCGCGGCGGACCACGGCCCCGAAACCCGCACGGGTTTGATCCGATCAGGCGATTCCGCCAACAGTTCGTAACAGCCCCGACACTCACCGCGACGCAGCACGCGGGCGCCCTCCTTTCCCCACTCCAGGAAGGAAGGCTTTGTGATGCGTGTGCGCGGATATCGAAGACCGGCGTTGGCGGTCGCGGCCTGCGCGGTCCTCGCGCTGCCGGTGGTCGCCGTCCCGGCGGCGGCTGCCGCCGTGCCGGGGACGGACGTGCTCTACACCCTCGACGCCGACTTCGACCAGGGCGTGCTCCAGGACGTCAACCACGACGCGCCGAACAACGACCAGCTCCAGCTCGACCGCACCACCACGTTCTTCCCGTACGTCAACGTCGCGGCCTCGGCGCGCGGCACGATGGTCCGCATCGACGTCGACACCGGCGTGATCGTCGGCGAGTGGCGCTCGGCCCCGGACGGCCGCGGCCGCAACCCCTCCCGCACCACCGTCGACCGGCTGGGCAACACCTGGCTGTCCAACCGCGACGAGGCCGGGGCGGCCAGGGGTCGGTCACCCGCGTCGGCGTGATCGTCGGCGGCACCCGCGTCGACGGGGCGGGCGTCCCCGACCCGGGCGGCGACTTCCTCGTCGGCCCGTTCTCCTACAACACCTGCGAGGACCGCGACCTCGACGGCCGCATCGCCACCAGCCGCGGCCTCGGCGACATCCGCCCGTGGACCAACGCGGGCGGCGTCGACCACGACGGCGGCGTGGAGACCGCGGCCGACGAGTGCATCATCAACTACACCCGGGTCGCGGGGAACAACACCCGCACCGTGGCCGTCGACGCCCAGAACGACCTGTGGACGGGCGGCTCGGACACCCAGCACGAGAAGCTCGACGGCGACACCGGCGCCGTCGTCCCGGGCACCGTGTTCTCCCTCGGCTGCGGGGGCTACGGCGGCCTGATCGACAAGGCGGGCACCCTGTGGTCCGCCCGCTACGGCTCGAACCTGCTGCGCTACGAGCCGAGCACCGGCACCGGCGCCTGCCTGGACACCTCGCACGGCGACTACGGCCTCGGCCTGGACCCGACCACCGGCGAGATCTGGCACACGACGGTCGGCGGCAACCGGGTCGTCAAGCTGGCCCCCGACGGCACCGTCCTGGGCTCCTTCCCGCACGGCAACGTCAACGCCCAGGGCGTGGCGGTCGACGGCAGCGGCAACGTGTGGGTCGCGCACGCCCTGTTCGGCGCGACCACCGTCGGCCACCTGCGCACCGACGGCACGTACGTCGGCAACGTGACCCTGCCCGGCGGCACCGGCCCGACCGGCGTCGCGGTGGACAGCAACGGCAAGGTGTGGGTCACCAACATCACCACGAACAACGCCCAGCGCATCGACCCCGCGGCCGGTCCGATCGGCGGCGGCGGCTTCCCGGTCGGCGCGGTCGACCTGACCGTCGACCTGGGGGCGGGCGCGGGTCCGTACAACTACTCCGACATGACCGGCTCGGTCCTCGGCGAGGTCACCGCGCCCGTCGGCACGTGGTCGGTCGTGCAGGACGGCGGCTTCGCGAACCAGTCCTGGGGCACGGTCACGTGGAACACCGAGCCCCAGGGCAGCGAGCCGGCGGGCACGTCGATCACGGTCGAGGTGCGCACGGCGAACACCGAGGCGGGGTTGGCGAGCCAACCGTTCACCGCGGTGTCGAACGACGTCCCGTTCACGTCGTCGGGCCGCTACATCGAGGTCCGGTCGACCCTGCGGGCCAACAGCGCGGGCGACAGCCCGGTCCTGTCGGACCTCCGCGTGAAGACGGCCAAGCGCTCCGGCGTGTTCTCCTGCCGGGCCACCGCGCTGAACCTCGCCGGGATCGTCGTCGCCCAGGCCAACCCGCCGGACATCCCGTGCGCGGACGACCACAAGCAGGTGGCGACGGTGAACCTCAACGCGGGCATCCTCAACGTCCGCGCCAACGCCCTCACCGCCACGACCACCCAAACCCCGGACGACCTGCTGATCCCGCCAGCGCCGGGTGACGCGTCCACGGCGTACGCCCGGGTCGAGTACACCCGCATCTCGACGCTGCTGGTGACCATCGAGGTCGGCGTCATCGAGTCCTCGGCCGCGGCGACGTGCGTCGAAGGCCCGAACGGCCTGGAACCAGAGCTGACCGGCTCGTCCCAGATAGCCAGCCTGAAGATCAACGGCGTGACGGTGCAGGTGGGCAGCGCCCCTGACGATCCCCCTGGTGATCGGCACCCTGTCCCTGAACAGCCAGACGATCTCCGGCGGCACCATCACCCAACGCGCCCTGTCCCTCGACACCCTCCTGACCGACCTGGTCATCGGCGAGGCCAAGGCCAACGTGGAAGGGAAGCCGGAAACCCCATCCGGCAACCCGTGTAGGTAAGGAACCGGGTGGCGGGGGAGGCGCGCCCCCGCCACCCGCCATAACGGATTGACGCACCGTGCTCTACTGGCGGTGCAATGAACGAACAAACCATGATCCGCCACTCGAAGCGCCTCTCCCGGCTGCTCCGCCACGCCCCCGGCGACCTCCCCATGACCCCCGACGGCTGGTCCCCCATCCCCGCCGTCCTATCGGCCCTGGGCTTGACGCGCGCCGAACTGGACGAAGTGGTGACCCGCAACAACAAGTCCCGCTTCGCCTACGACGGCTCCGGCACATCGATCCGCGCCAGCCAAGGCCACTCGATCCCGGTAGACCTAGGCCTGTCCCCGGTCCCGCCGCCCCCCGTGCTGTACCACGGCACCGTCGAGGCCGCCCTACCCGCGATCCTCTCCGAGGGCCTCCGCCCCATGCGCCGCACCCACGTCCACCTCTCCGCCGACGTGGAAACCGCCACCCGAGTCGGCTCCCGCCACGGCCGCCCCATCATCCTGACGGTGGCCTCCGCACGAATGCACGCCGACGGCGCCCCTTCTACCTGAGCGCCAACGGCGTCTGGCTAGCCGACCACGTCCCCACCAAGTACCTCACCCGCACGACGTGACCCCACCCAACCGAGATCGCACCCCACCCCCGCGCCCCCGGAACGCGACACGCACCACGCGACCTCGACCAACCTGGAGCATTCACCTAGCCTGGGCCCCGTGTCCCCCACGTTGCCAGACCAACTCACCATCGGCGAGGTAGCCGACCGCAGCGGCATCCCCCACACAGCGTTGCGCTTCTACGAGGAACGCGGCCTAATCACCTCGGAACGCACAGCAGGCAACCAACGCCGCTACCCCCGAGCCGTCCTCCGCCGCCTGGCCTTCATCCGCACAGCCCAACGCGTAGGCCTCTCCCTGGAAGAAATCCGAGACGCCCTGGCAACCCTCCCGGAAAGCCGCACCCCCACCAAATCCGACTGGGCCCGCCTCTCCAAATCCTGGCAAGCCGAAATCGACACCCGCATCGACGCCCTCCAACGCCTCCGCGACAACCTCACCGGCTGCATCGGCTGCGGCTGCCTCTCCCTCAAGTCGTGCACGCTGATCAACACCAACGACCACCTGGCCAACTTCGGCCCAGGAGCACCGCGATTGAAGGCGTCGACCGAGGGCGGGATCGGGTAGCCGCTCGCGGCTCAACCGCCATCGCTCACGGTCGCCAGGACGGCCTTGATCTCGTTGATCGCGGCTCGCGCTTCCTCCTGCTCCCCGGCATCCACCCAACTCCGCCAGAACCAGCCGCCCGCAGGCACCGCCACTTCAAGCGCACGCACTGCCAACGCCGCCAGGTCCGCCGAGATGGGCTGGGGCAGCCACCTCTCGAGCCCGTCCCAGTCGTCGTTCCACGGCAGGTGCCTACCGGCAGGCACTCCAGCCGCCACCACCGCCGCGGTCGCAACGACCTCCTCGGGCTGCACCGACGCATCGGCACCACCGCCCGCATCGATAGCCGACACCAACAGTCGCGTCACGACCTCCAGTCGCCGCTCAATGGTGTGACCGGCAAGCTCGTCGAGAAGATCTTCTGCGCCGTCGCTGTCGAACGGCCCTGTTCCCCAAGTACCCATCACAGCACCGGCAGGACGCCGTCCGGGCCGCCTGAATCCACGATCGCTCTGAAAGCAGCAAGCATCGCCACTATTCCGCCCTGCGGAATGATCAGAAGATCAGGGCACTGGAAGTACGCCCCATTGGCGCACTCACCAGTCCCTTTCCAGCGACCCATAACTCGCTCGATTGCGCGCAGCGTCATGAACGTAGCGCTCCATCGTGTCCCATCCGGCAGGATGAGTTCCGCGTCAAGATTGTCGACAGTGTCCGGGTCGTCATCTGAGCCCAGCATGAAGAGCGCACTGAACTGCTCGTCCTCGACGCGGTACAACGGATCGCCGGCCATAGAGCCAACTTACGGCAAGCGCTGCCTAGGACACGTACCAGGCGACGGCGCCGCCGAGGGCCAGGGCGGCTAGTACTCCCAGCACAACTGCGACGACCTGGTTTGTCTTCCAAGTCGTATAAGCGCCGCCGACCAGGATGCCTGCGAGGGCCATCAGGAGGACCGTGACCAGCGCCTGCATCAGAGGACGCCCTTGGTGGACGGGATGCCGCCGATGCGGGGGTCTGGTTCCGCTGCCGCGCGGAGGGCTCGGGCGAAGGCCTTGTACTCCGCTTCCGTGATGTGGTGCGGGTCGCGGCCGTGGATCACGCGGAGGTGCAACGCGATCTGGGCGTGGAAGGCGATGGACTCGAAGACGTGGCGGTTCAACACCGTGGGGTAGTTGCCGCCGACCGTGAAGCCGATCATGACGTCTGGTTCGCCGGTGTGGACGCAGTACGGGCGGCCGGAGACGTCGACGGCGGCGTGGGCGAGGGTTTCGTCCATGGGGATCCAGGCGTCGCCGAAGCGGCGGATGCCGGATTTGTCGCCGAGGGCGGTGCGGAGGGTTTGGCCTAGGACGATGGCGACGTCCTCAACGGTGTGGTGGGCGTCGATGTGGGTGTCGCCGGTGGCGCGGATGGTGAGGTCGAAGGCGGCGTGGGCGCCGAAAGCCGTGAGCATGTGGTCGTAGAAGGGGACGCCGGTGTCTACCTCGACCTTGCCGGTGCCGTCGAGGTCCAGTTCGACCAGGACGGAGGATTCCTTGGTGACGCGCTCGGTGCGGGCGGTGCGGGTCATGGGAGGATCTCCTTACTGGCGGCCAGGAACGCGTCGTTCTCGGCGGGGGTGCCGATGGTGACGCGGAGGTGGCCGTCGATGCCGACGTCGCGGACCAGGACGCCGTGGTCCAAATAGGACTTCCACGCCGCCGCTCGGTCGACGAACGGGCCGAACAGGATGAAGTTCGCGTCGCTGTCCACAACGGACGCGCCTAGGCCCGACAGCGCCGACGCCACGCGGTCGCGTTCCGAGGACAGCAGGTGCACCGACGCCAGGGTCTCCGGCGCGTGGCGCAGGGCCGCGCGGGCGCCCGCCTGGGTCAGGGACGACAGGTGGTACGGGAGGCGCACCAGCAGCAGCGCCGACACCACCGCGGGGCCGCGGCCAGGTAGCCCAGACGACCGCCCGCGAAGGCGAAGGCCTTGCTCATCGTCCGGCTGACGATCACCCGCGTGGGGAACTCGTCGATCAAGCCCACCGCGCTCGAGCGGGACGAGAACTCCGCGTACGCCTCGTCCACCACGACCACGCCCGTCGACGCCGACACCAGCGCACGCAGGTCGGACAGCGGGATCGACTGCCCCGTCGGGTTGTTCGGGCTCGTCACGAACACCACGTCCGGGCGGCGGGACGACAGCACCTCGCACGCCGCGTCCACGTCGAGGGAGAAGTCCGCGCGGCGGGGCGTCGGGACCCACTCCGTGCGGGTGCCCGCGGCGATGATCGGGTGCATCGAGTACGACGGCTCGAAGCCGAGCGCGACCCGGCCCGGCCCGCCGAACGCCTGCAGGATCTGCTGCAGGATCTCGTTGGACCCGTTGGCGGCCCACAGGTTGTCCACCGTCAGGCCGACGCCCGTCGCCGACGCCAGGTACGCCGCCAGTTCCGTGCGCAGGGCGACGGCGTCGCGGTCCGGGTAGCGGTTCAGCTCGCCCGCGATCTCGCCGACGGCCGCGACGATGTCGGCGACCAGGCCCGGCGGGGGCGGGAACGGGTTCTCGTTGGTGTTGAGCCGGACCGGCACGTCCAGCTGCGGCGCGCCGTACGGGGAGCGCCCGCGCAGGTCCTCGCGCAGCGGCAGGTCGCCGAGCCCCGCCGACGCCCCGGGCGCGGTCACGAGCGGCCCTCGAAGCGCGCGGTGACGGCCTCGCCGTGCGCGGGCAGGTCCTCGGCGTTGGCGAGCGCCACCACGTGCGGGGCGACCGCGCGCAGGGCGTCCTCGGTGTACTCGACGACGTGGATGCCGCGCAGGAACGTCTGCACCGACAGGCCCGACGAGTGCCGCGCGCACCCGGCGGTGGGCAGCACGTGGTTGGAGCCCGCGCAGTAGTCGCCGAGCGAGACCGGGGACCACGGGCCGACGAACACCGCGCCCGCGTTGCGGACCCGGGCGGCCACGGCGGCGGCGTCGGCGGTCTGGATCTCCAGGTGCTCGGCGGCGTACGCGTCGACGACCCGCAGACCCTCGTCCACAGAGGACACCAGGACGCACCCGGACTGCGGGCCGGACAGCGCGGTGGTGATGCGCTCGCTGTGCTTGGTCGCCTTGACCCGGACCGCCAGCTCGGCGTCGACGGCGTCGGCCAGCTCGACCGAGTCGGTGACCAGCACGCTCGCGGCCAGCGGGTCGTGCTCGGCCTGGCTGATCAGGTCGGTGGCGACGTGCGCCGGGTCGGCGCCCGCGTCGGCGAGGACCGCGATCTCGGTGGGTCCCGCCTCGGAGTCGATGCCGACGAGCCCGCGCAGCAGCCGCTTGGCCGCGGTGACGTAGATGTTGCCCGGCCCGGTGATCATGTCGACCGGCTCGAGGGGCGCGCCGGTGGTGTCGACGCCGCCGTACGCGAGCAGGGCGACGCCGTGCGCGCCGCCGACCGCCCAGACCTCGTCGACGCCCAGCAGCTCGGCGGCGGCGAGGATCGCCGGGTGCGGGAGCCCGCCGAACTCGGCCTGCGCGGGCGAGCACACGACCAGCGACTCGACGCCCGCGGTCTGCGCGGGCACCACGTTCATGACCACGCTCGACGGGTACACCGCGAGCCCGCCGGGCACGTACAGCCCGACGCGGGTGACCGGCACCCAGCGCTCGGTGACGGTCCCGCCCGGCACGACCCGGGTCGTGCTGTCGGTGCGCCGCTGGTCGGCGTGCACGAGCCGGGCGCGCTCGATGGACTCCTCCAGCGCCGCTCGGACGGCCGGGTCCAGCGACCCCAGGGCGTTGACCAGCTCGCCCACGGGCACCCGCACGGCGGAGGGCCGGACGCGGTCGAAGCGCTCGGTGTACTCCAGCGCCGCCTCGGCGCCGCGCTCGCGCACCGCGTCCACGATCGGCCGGACCTGATGCAGCACGGCGTCCACGTCGACCTGGGCGCGCGGCAGCGTGGCGCGCAGCTCGGCGGGCGTGGGGACGGCGTCGCGCAGATCGGTACGGGCGAGCATGGTGTCCTTTCCGGTAGGCCCTTACCAGGGTAGTGCGCTGCCACCGTCGTCCCACGCGCCGGTAGGCGCAGCTCACACGCCCGCGACCAGCTCCACGGCCCGATCGATCTGCTCGTCGCTGACGAAGTAGTGCGGCGAGGCGCGCACCAGGTGGTGCAGCCCGCGCCGGGTCATGTCGTAGCGGGTGAACGCGCGGTCGCTGACGGTCACGGTGACGCCCGCGGCGCGGAGCCGGTCGCGCAGCTCGGCCGCCGCGACGCCGTCCTTGGTGAAGGTGACGATGCCGCAGCGCTGCCTGCCCAGGTCGCGCACGGTCACGCCGGGGATCGCGGCGAGCCCGGCGCGCAGCCGCTCGGCGCGGGCGGCGACCTCGGCCGCGACCGCGTCGACGCCGAGGTCGAGCAGGTAGCGGGCGGCGGCGTAGAGGCCGAGGCGCTCGGCGACCGCGTTCTCCCACAGCTCGAACACCTTGGCGTCGGAGCGCAGCGACACCTGCTCGAGGTCGGTCCACTCGCCGCCGCGCAGGTCGGGCAGCCGCGGCCGGAGGCGGTCGCGGGCGGCGGCGCGCACGACGAGGAAACCGGTGCCGCGGGGCCGCGCAGCCACTTGCGACCCGTCCCGGTGATGACGTCGGCCCCGGTCTCGACGGCCGAGACGCGCACCTGCCCGGTGGACTGGCAGGCGTCGAGGAAGACCAGCGCGCCGACCTCGTGCGCGGCGTCGGCGACCTCGCGGACCGGGTTGACCAGGCCGCCGTTGGTCGGCACGTGCACGACGGAGACCAGCTTGACCCGCTCGTCGAGCGCCTTGCGCAGCGCCTCGACGTCGACCTCGCCGTCCGGCGTGGACGGCACCGGCTCGATGGTGGCGCCCGCGGCGGCGGCGCGGTGCAGCATCGGGATGGCGTTGCCGCCGTACTCGACCTCGGTGACCAGCACGCGGTCGCCGGGGCCGAGCGGGAGCGCGTCGAACGCGGTCAGCCAGGAGCGGGTGGCGCTGTCGGTGAAGGCGACCTCGTCGGGCTCGCACCCGAGGAGCTCGGCGAACAGGGCGTAGCCGGACTCGATGTCGGCCCCGGCGTGGGCGCGGTAGCCGCCGACCTCGGCTTCGCGGCGCAGGTGGGCGATGACGGCGTCGAGCACGGGCGTGGGCGGCAGGGACGACCCCGCGCTGTCGAGGAAGACCTGGTCGAGGCAGCCGGGGGTGTCCGCGCGGGCGGCGTCAAGATCGAAGGCCATGCCCCCAGCCAATCAGCGCGGAGCCCAGTCGGCCAGGTTCCACCACGCGCCCCAGGTGTGGTCGGCGACCGGGGCGTCGGTGACGGGGACGTGCCCGGTCCAGGCGTCGCGGTGGACGTAGGTGTGGTTGGCCTGGGCGAGGACGACGGCCGCCGGGGTGGTGCGGTTGGCGCGCTGCGCGGCGTGCAGGGCGACGACGGCGTCGACCGGGTCGGTGGCGGCGCGGGCCCGGTCGAGGGCGGCGGCGGTCGGGCCGTCGGAGCCGCCGAACAGCGTGCGCATCGCGGCGGCGGGGTCGACGGGGTCGCCGACGACCCGGTACTGCGCGCCGCCCTCCTGGTCGGCGACCGGGGTGACCGCGACCCCGACCGCGGCGGCGGCCTGCGCGAACGCGGTGACCAGGGCGCTCGCCTCGGCGTCGCCGCCGGGGTAGCCGACGGCGAACTCGGCGCGCACGCCGTCGCGCACGCGCACGCCGTCGGCGCCCGGGACCCAGCCCGCGGTGGCGAGGCCGGTGGCGGCGGTCTCCGGTTCGTGGGCGAACGCGGCGTCCGGCTCGACGTGCTCGGCCTGCACGTCGGGCACGGGCAGCGAGGTGGGCGCGCCGACGCCCGCCAGCGCGCCGTCGAGCAGGGCCTGCCGGTCGACGGCGAGGTTGAGGGCGAGCCGGACCGCGGGGTCGCCGGTGACCGGGTGGTCGGCGGGCAGGGTGATGGCGCGCAGGTCGGCGGCGCGGTGGGTGTAGGTGGTCATGCCGTCCGCGCCGTCGAACTCGGCGGCGAGGGCGGCGGGCAGCGGGGCGCCGTCGACGCCGCCGTCGCGCAGCCGGGCGGCCCGTTCGGCGGGGTCGGGCAGGAACTCGACGGTGACCTCGGCGATGGCGGGCTTGTCGCGGAAGTACGCCGCGTTGGCGGTGAGCACGAGCCGCTTGCCGGGCTCCCAGGTGGTGACCTTGTACGGGCCGGTCCCGATCGGCTTGGTCCCGGACTCGCTGGGCTCGATGCCCAGGGTCAGCAGGGCGGGCAGGTCGGGGTACGGCTGCTTGAGTGCGAAGTGGACGGTCGTGGCGCTGACCGGCCGGACCTGCTCGACCATCCAGTACCGGCCCTCGCCGACGAGCGGGCGGTAGCTGGCGGCGACGTCGGTGGCGTCGAACCCGGTGCCGTCGTGGAAGGAGACGTCGGTGCGCAGCGGCACGGTCCAGGTGAGCCCGTCGGCCGACGGCTGCGGCAGGGCGGCGGCGAGGACCGGGGTGACGCCGTCCGGGCCGAGCTCGGTGAGGCCGTCGTAGATCTGGGCGGCGCCGTGCGGGGCGTACCCGGTCTGCGGGTCCAGGCTCTGCGGCGCGGTGCCGACGGCGATCACCAGCGACCGCCCGTCGGGGTCGCCCGACGCGGGCGGCGGCGGGTCGCCCGTGCACGCCGCGAGCAGGAGGATGGCGGCGAGCGGGGTTGACTGCCTTGACAACCTGGGAAGCACGGAACCGACACTATAGGGAGCGGATGTGCGCGTTGCGTTGTGCCAGATCAGCAGCGGCGACGACCCTGCGGCGAACCTGGACCTGGTGCGCGACTGGACGGCCAGGGCCGCCGCGGGGGCGCGGCGGTCGTGGTGTTCCCGGAGGCGACGCAGTGCCGCTTCGGGGTGCCGCTGGGGCCCGTCGCGGAGCCCCTCGACGGCCCGTGGGCGAGCGGGGTCCAGGCGGTCGCGGACGAGCACGGCGTCGTCGTGGTGGCGGGCATGTTCACCCCGGACCCGTCGGGGCGGGTGCGCAACACGCTCCTGGTGACCGGCCGCGGCACGCACACCGGCTACGACAAGATCCACCTGTTCGACGCGTTCGGCTTCACCGAGTCGAAGACGGTCGCCCCCGGCGACGAGCTGGTCACCTTCACCGTGGACGACGTCGTGCTCGGCGTCGCGACCTGCTACGACATCCGCTTCCCGGAGCTGTTCCGGGCGCTGGCCGACCGGGGCGCCGCGGCGCTGGTGGTGGCGGCGTCGTGGGGCGCGGGCGAGGGGAAGCGGGAGCAGTGGGAGCTGCTGGCCCGCGCCCGCGCGCTCGACGCGACGTCGTGGTTGCTGGCGTGCGGGCAGGCGTACTCGGGCATCGGGGTCCCGCGCCCACCGGCATCGGCTACAGCACGGTCGCCGACCCGATGGGCGCGGTGGTCGCGCAGGCGGGCAGCGAGCCCGAAATGCTCGTGGTGGACATCGACCCCGGCGCCGTGGCGAAGGTCCGGGAGACGATCCCGGTGCTGGCCAACCGCAAGCTCTAGCGGCGGGTCAGCACGACCCGCGCGCCGCGCTCGGGGACGAGGGTGATGTTGCGCGACCGCGCGTCCTCCCTCGGCCCGCCGGGCCCGATCGCGTAGCGGGTCAGGACCTCGCGCAGCACCGCCGCGGCCTCCTGCAGGGAGAAGCCCGCGCCGATGCACCGCCGGACGCCGCCGCCGAACGGGATCCACGTCCCGGTCTCCGGGGAGGCGCCGATGAACCGCTCGGGGCGGAACTCGCCCGGGTCGGCGTGGTGGTCCGGGTCGGACTGGACCAGGCCGATGCTGGGCGTGACGACGGTGCCCGCCGGGAGCAGGTAACCGGCGACCTCGGTCGGCTCGGTGAGCTTGCGGGCGACGCTGTAGATCACCGGGCGCAGGCGCATGGCCTCCTTGGTGACCGCTTGGAGGTACTCGTCGTCGCCGTGGACGGCGGCGCGGTGGGCGGCGGCCTGGGCGGCGGGGTGGCGGGCCAGCTCGTGGAACGCCCAGGCCAGTGCGGTCGCCGTGGTCTCGTGGCCGGCCAGCAGCAGGGTCATCATGTCGTCGCGGAGCTGGGCGGCCGGGGTGTCCGGGTCGGCGGCCAGCAGGCGGGAGAGGACGTCGTCGCGGTCGGCGAGGTCCTGGCCGCGGCGCTCGGCGATCTCGGCGTGCAGCAGCGCGTCCGCGGCGTCGAGGTTGGTCTGCATGGTCTTCCACGGCGGCACGCGCTGCAGCCGCGGGTAGGTCCAGCCGAAGATCTGGAGCGGGCCGACGTCGGTCACCCCGGCGATGCGCGGGCGGAGCGCGGCCAGGCGCTCGCCCTCGCTCATGCCGAACACGACCCGCAGGATGATCTCCAGCGTCACCGCGTTCATCGGGGCGTGGATCGGGAAGGGCCTGCCGACGGGCAGGCGCTCGGCGGCGTCGGCGGCGAGGTCGCGCATCATCCCGGTGTAGCCGCGCAGGGCGGCGCCGTTGAACGCGGGCATCAAGCGCTTGCGGGAACGGGTGTGCGCGTCCTCGTCGAGGATCAGCAGCGAGTTCTCGCCCATGACCGGGGCGAGGATGCTGTTGCCCTCGCCCGCGTGGAAGACGTCGGCGGGCCCGGCGAACACGGCGCGGATGTCCTCGGGGCGGGTCACCACGACCACGGTCCTGCCGAACGCGAGGCGCATCGTGAAGACCGGGCCGTACCGGGCCTTCCAGCGCGGCGCGAACTTGTGCCGCGAGCGCATGAACAGCGCGGTCTGCACGGCCCTGGGCAGCCGCGGCCCGCGGGGAGTCCGCTGACGAGCGTGCTCATACCGACCTCCCGGCGCTGGACACCTGGCCGGTTTATACATGCGTATAGATCGCCCGGTCAACTACGATCCCCCGGTGGGCCACCGAGACCAGCTCCTCACCGCGGCGAAGCACCTGTTGCAGGACAAGGGCTACGCGCACATCACGGCGCGCGACCTGGTCGCCGCGTCCGGGACGAACCTGGCCTCGATCGGCTACCACTTCGGCTCCAAGGCGGGCCTGCTCAACGCCGCCCTCGGCGAGGTGTTCGCCGAGTGGATGACCCAGCTGACCGAGGTCGCGATGGCCGACCCGCACGCCTCGCCGGTCGAGCGCGCCCACCTGACCTGGGCGACCCTGCTGACCCACCTGACCGACAAGCGCGCCCTGCTGCTCAGCTTCATCGAGGCCCTCGCCCAGGCCGACCGCGACCCCGCGCTGCGCGAGCAGCTCGCCGAGCTCCAGCACGGGCTGCGCACCGGCATCGCCGCGCTGGTCTCGGCCTCCTACGGCGGCGACCCCGGCCCGGAGGACCCGCGCTGCACCGCCGTCGCCAGCTTCGTCCTCGCCGCGTGCGACGGGCTCGCCCTGCAGTGGCTCATCGACCCGGCCCGCTCGCCCCGCCCGGACGACCTGCTGCGCGGCCTCAACGACCTGCTCACCCTCTCCCGGCGCCCATAGCCCGAACCGATGGGGCCGCGCGATAGTCGCCGGTCCCCGGGCCGCTCGACACTGGACCGCCCCGGACGCCGCCCCCGTCCCGCGCGGCGGCGCCAGGGGTATCCCTGCGCCCCTGAGGAGAGATCCGTTGAGCGGTAACCGAAGCATCAGCCGCAGAGCGCCGCTGCTCGCCGCGGTGGTCGGCGCGGCCAGCGTCCTGCTGACCCCGTCCGCCCCCGCCGCGGTCGCCGCGCCCGCCTGCCTGACCGGCTCGCTGGCGTTCGACCACTACGACGCCGAGGCGGGCACGTCCAAACCCCTGCGCACGCAAGTGGCGCGCAACGCGAACTGGGAGCTGTGGGGGACGACGTCGTCCGGCACCGCGTCCCGGCGCCTGGCCACCGGCATCACCAGCCACGTCGACGGCCGGTTCTCCGCGTGCTACTCCGGCGCGCTGGCCGAGGCGTACGTCGTGTTCCGGTCGAGCAGCACGGCCACGTGGCGGGTGATCAAGGGCAAGTACGACCCGACCGAGTACAGCTTCTCGTCGTCGCGGCGGTGGAACGTCTCCACGAGCGTCGACCTCGGCGTCGTGAAGGTGCCGTCGTCGATGCAGCGCGCGTGGAAGGTCGTCGACACGCTGAACCTGCTGTACTGGAAGCGCGCGAACAGCACGTCGGCGTGCTGGACCAGCCGCCAGGCGAGCGGGTCGTGCGACACCCTGACCTACGTGTGGCGCCAGGACTCCACCGACGGCGGCTACTGGGACTACGGCGGCACGAACTTCGTCATCCTCGCCGGGAACATGCCCGACTCCAAGCACCTGATCCTGCACGAGGCTGGCCACTGGTGGCAGTGGCAGCTCTACGGCCGCACGTTCCCCCGCGTCACCAACTGCAACCCGCACTACGTCGAGCTGTCCAGTTCGACCTCCTGCGCGTGGACCGAGGGCTTCGCCGACGCCGTCGCCGCGTACGTCCTCGGCGACTACCGCTACGTGCACGACAGCGGCGAGTCGGACAGCTTCGTCAACGGCCCGGACACCCCGGCTGGGACGACGGCGACACCGTCCAGGGCCGCGTGGGCTCGTCCCTGCTCGACCTGTGGGCGTCCACCGGCCCCGACGGCGGCAACTGGAACCGCACCATCGAGCTGATGACCCGCAACTTCAGCCAGAACTTCCGCGAGTACTTCGTCACCGACCGCCCGACGGCGTCGCTGCCCACGACCGGCACGGCCAAGACGATCATCAACAGCCACACCATCTACTACTGACGAAAAACGGCGGGAGCGGGTCCGCCCGCTCCCGCCGCTCGACGCCTACCGCGCCCGTGACCGGCGACCTACCCTGTTCCGATGGCCCTGGAGATCCGCCACCTGCGCGCGCTGTGCGCGATCGCGGACGCGGGCAGCCTGTCGCGCGGGGCGCGGCGCTCGGCATGACGCAGCCGTCGGTGACCGCGCTGCTCCAGCGGGTCGAGGGCCTCGTCGGCGGGCGGCTGTTCGAGCGCAGCCACGCGGGCGTCACCCCGACGCCCGTCGGCAGGCGGCTGCTGCGCCGCGCGCGGCAGGTGCTGCTGGAGTACGACGGGCTCGTCGAGGAGGTCCGCGCGGGCTCGCGCCAGGGACCGGTCCGGCTCGGCGCGTCCCACATGGACTGCCTGACCACCCCGTCCGCCGCCTCGACGACGCGCTCGACGCCGACGTGACGCTCCAGGTGGAGACCTCCAGCACCGACCTCGCGCAGGCGCTGGCCAGCGCGCACCTCGACGCCGCCATCATCGCGATGTCCGAGGACCAGGAGGTGCCGCTGGCCAAGCACCTCGCGCACCGGGTGCTGCTGCCGTGGGTGCCGGTGTTCGTCGCCCTCGCCGCGGACCACCCGCTGGCCGCGGCGCCCGAGATCGACATGGCCGACCTCGCCGGGGAGGCGTGGATCGGCCCGCCCGGCCCGGAGGACGGCTCGCTGGCCTCGCTGCGCGCCGCCGCGGACCGGGCCGGGTTCCGGCCGCGCATCCGGTTCGAGTTCCCGCACGGCGGCGGCAGGCCGCTCATCGCGGCCGGGCAGGCGGTCCAGCTCTGCGAGCCGACCGCGCCGGAGACCACCGGCCTGGCCGTCCGCCCGCTCAAGGACGCGCCGATGCGGATGCGGATCGTCCTGGCCTGGCACCGCGAGCGGATGGCCGCCGAGCAGGTGCAGGTCATCCACCGCGAGGCCGCGGCGGCCTACGCCCAGCACGCGATGTCGTCGCCGGTGTTCCGGCGCTGGTGCCGGGGCAGGCGCGGCTTCCACCTGCCCGGCGTGCCCTGATCAGCGCAGGTCGAGGCCGAGGTCCAGGGCCGGGGACGAGTGCGTGAGCCCGCCGACGGACAGGTAGTCCACGCCGGTCTCCGCGTACGCCCGCGCCACGTCCAGGGTCAGCCCGCCGGACGCCTCCAGCCGGGTGCCGGTGCCGCGCGCCCGCTGCACGGCCTCGGCGCACTGCGCCGGGGTGAAGTTGTCCAGCAGCACCAGTTCCGCGCGCTCGGCCAGGGCCTCGTCGAGCTGGTCGAGGCTGTCGACCTCGACCTCGCACGGCAGGTCCGGGGCGTGCGCGCGGGCGCGGCGAGCGCCTTGGCGACCGAGCCCGCGGCGACGACGTGGTTGTCCTTGATCAGGACCGCGTCGCCGAGGCCGAGCCGGTGGTTGACGCCGCCGCCGCAGCGCACCGCGTACTTCTGGAGCAGGCGCAGGCCGGGCAGGGTCTTGCGGGAGTCGCGCACGGCGGCCCCGGTGCCCGCGATGGCGTCCACCCACGCCGCCGTCGCGGTGGCGACGCCGGAGAGGTGGCAGACCAGGTTGAGCGCGGTCCGCTCGGCGGTCAGCAGCGCGCGGGTGCTCCCCGCACCACCAGCGCCGGGACGCCGTGCTCAGCCCGGTCGCCGTCCGCGGCGGCGGAGAGCACCTCCAGGTCGGGCACCACCCGCTCGAACACCGCCAGCGCCACCGGGATGCCCGCCAGCACGCCGGGCTTGCGCGGGGTCAGCTCGGCGACGGCGACCGCGTCGGCCGGGACGGTGGCCTCCGTGGTGGCGTCCGGGCCGTAGCGCAGGTCCTCGGCCAGGGCGGTCGCGATGACGCGGTCGAGGTCGTCGCGGTCGATGGTCATGCCGCTCCTCGCAGGGACAGCGGCCAGGTCAGCACCGGCTGGCCGGACGGGTTGGTGCGGATGAACAGCCGCCGCGCGGTCTCGTCGCGGTCGGGGTGGTCGGTGCGCACGTGGCAGCCGCGCGACTCGGTGCGCTCGGCCGCGGCGGCGATCAGCGCCCGGGCGACCAGGGTCAGGGCGGCGTCCTCGACCAGCTCGCGGGTGTAGAGCAGCCGGTCGACCGAGGACACGTCGAGCACCGAGCCGACGACGGCCAGGCCCTCGGCGTCGCGGCCGATCGCCGCGTACCGGCTCATCACGCGCTGCAGCGAGTCGCGCGCGGCGACCGGCGCGATCGGCAGCTCGCCGTCCACGGCGGGCCGGGCGAGCAAGCCCGCGGCGAGGTCGGCGGCCACGGCCTCGGCCGCGCGCCCGCCCACGACCAGGCCCTCCAGCAGGCTGTTCGACGCCAGCCGGTTGGCCCCGTGCAGGCCCGTGCTGGCCACCTCGCCCGCCGCGTAGAGCCCGGTCACCGGGGTACGACCGTCCACAGTGGCCACGACGCCGCCGCACGCGAAGTGCGCGGCGGGCGCGACCGGGATCGGGTCGACCGCCGGGTCGACGCCCTCGGCGACGCACGCGGCATGCACCGTCGGGAACCGCGCCCGGAACGCGTCGGCCGGCAGGTGGGTGGCGTCGAGGAACACGTGGTCGTCCACACCCCGGAGCGGACGCCACGTGCCGGGTGATCGCCGCGGCGACCACGTCCCTCGGGGCCAGGTCGGCCAGCGGGTGCACCCCCGCCATGACCCGGTTGCCCAGCGCGTCGACCAGCACCGCGCCCTCGCCGCGCACCGCCTCGGTGACCAGCGGGCAGCGCCCGCGCGCCCCGGCACCGGTGTACAGCACGGTCGGGTGGAACTGGACGAACTCGATGTCGGCGACCGGCGCGCCCGCCCGCAGCGCGAGCGCGACGCCGTCGCCGGTGGCCACCTCGGGGTTCGACGTGGCCTGGTAGAGCTGCCCGAGCCCGCCGGAGGCCAGCAGCACCGCCTGCGCGCCGAGCACGCCCGGCACCCCGGACCCGTCGAGCACGACCAGCCCGGCGACCGCGCCGGACGCGGTCAGCACGGCGTCGACGGCGACGTGGTCCTCCAGCACCGGGACGCGGCCGTCGCGGGCCGCGGCGAGCAGCGCCCGCTCGACCTCCGCGCCGGTGGCGTCGCCGCCCGCGTGCACCACGCGGAAGGCGCTGTGGCCGCCCTCGCGGGTGCGCGCCAGCCTGCCGTCCGGTCCGCTGTCGAACACCGCGCCGCGGGCCATCAGGCGGCTGACCGCGGCCGGTCCGCCCGCGACGATCTCGCGCACCGCGGCCTCGTCGCACAGGCCCGCGCCCGCGGTCAGCGTGTCGGCGATGTGCCGCTCGACGGAATCGCCCGCGTCGTGCTCGCCGGGCAGGACGACGGCGACGCCGCCCTGCGCCCAGCGGGTGTTGCCGTCCCCGGCCGCGGCCTTGGTGACGACCAGCACGCGCAGCCCCAGCTCGCGGGCGCGCAGCGCGGCGGTCAGCCCGGCCACCCCGGTGCCGACCACGACCAGGTCGGCCCGGGCGGCCCAGCGGGCGGTCATTCCCCGCCGCCGGGTGTGCCGATCTCGATCATCCGCTGGACGGCGCCGCGGGCCTTGCGCGCGGTCTCGGGGTCGACGTGCACCTCGTCGGCGTTCTCGCGCAGCCCGCGCAGCAGGGCCGCCGGGGTGATCATCTTCATGTACCGGCAGGACGCGCGGTCGTTGACGGCCTCGAAGTTCACGCCGGGCGCGGCCTTGCGGAGCTGGTGCAGCATGCCGACCTCGGTGGCCACCAGCACGGTCTTGGCCTTGCTCGCCTTGGCCTGGCCGACCATGTCGCCGGTGGAGAGGATCTTGACCTGCTCGGCCGGGACGATGCCCTCGCCCGCCAGGTAGAGCGCCGAGGTCGCGCACCCGCACTCGGGGTGGATGTAGAGGTCGGCGTCGGGGTTGGCGGCGGCCCGCTCGGCCAGCTCCGGCCCGTTGATGCCCGCGTGCACGTGGCACTCGCCCGCCCAGATGTGCAGGTTCTCCCGCCCGGTGACGCGCTTGACGTGCGCGCCGAGGAACTGGTCGGGCAGGAACAGCACCTCCCGGTCTGCGGGGATGGAGGCGACCACGTCGACGGCGTTGGACGACGTGCAGCAGATGTCGGTCTCGGCCTTCACCTCGGCGGTGGTGTTCACGTACGAGACGACGACGGCGCCGGGGTGCTCGGCCTTCCACGCGCGCAGTTCGTCCGCGGTGATCGAGTCGGCCAGCGAGCAGCCCGCGCGGGCGTCGGGGATCAGCACGGTCTTGTCCGGGCTGAGGATCTTGGCCGTCTCCGCCATGAAGTGCACGCCGCAGAAGACGATGGTCGACGCGTCGGACTGCGCGGCGATGCGGGACAGCGCCAGCGAGTCGCCGGTGTGGTCGGCGATGTCCTGGATCTCGGGCAGCTGGTAGTTGTGCGCCAGCAGCACCGCGTCGCGCTCGCGGGCCAGCCTGCGCACCTCGTCGCGCCAGGCGGCGTCCGCCACGACCCCGCCGTAGGGGGTCAGATCGAGCAGTTCCGCGGTCATCGCTCCTCCATCCGGTTGGTCCGTTTCCGTTCCCGAGGTTTTCGCCTTAGGATCGAAAACATGGCTGATGCTATCACCCCGAACAGCGCCCTGGCCCACGAAGTCCTGGCCGCTGTGCTGCAGGTGAGAGAGGGATCACTGCGGGTCGTGCTCTGGGAACGCGCACGGGAACCGCACGCCCACCGCTGGTCACTGCCCGGTGGGCGGCTCGGCGCCGACGAGGACGTGGAGGCGTCGATCCGCCGCCAGCTCGCCGAGAAGGTCGACGTCCGGCAGGTCAGCCACGTCGAGCAGCTCGCCGTCTTCAGCGCGCCCGACCGGGTGCCGGGGCCGAGGGTGCTCGCGACCGCGTTCCTCTGCCTGGTGCCCTCGCACCTGGACCCCGAGCTGCCCGGCGACACCGCGTGGCACGCCGTCGACGCGCTCCCGGAGACCGCGTTCGACCACGGCGCGATCGTCCTGCGGGCGCGCAACCGGCTGCGCGCGAAGATGTCGTACACCAACATCGGCTTCGCCCTCGCGCCCCCGGAGTTCACGATCTCCGCGCTGCGCGAGCTGTACTCGGCTGCTCTCGGCTACCGCGTTTCGGCCACGAACTTGCAACGCGTGCTCGCGCGGCGGGGTCTGCTGGCACCCACCGGGGCGACGACGAAGCCGGGGCGCAGCGGCGGCAGGCCCGCGGCGCTGTTCCGGTTCGCCGAGACCGCGATGGTCGTGACCGACCCGTTCGCCGTGCTGCGGCCCCCTCGACCGGCAGGACTGGCTGAGCACGGGCAGCGGGGATTGCGCTTCGTCGTAGCGTGGTCGCGTGCCCGAATCGCTTCCGCTGTTCCCCCTGCAGGCGGTCCTGCTGCCGGGCGCGAGCCTGCCGCTGCACATCTTCGAGCCCCGCTACCGCCAGCTCACCGTCGACCTGGTCACCGGCGCCGTCCCCGGCCGGGAGTTCGGCGTGGTCGCCATGCGCCCGGCCAACGACAACGAGGTGACCGAGCTGGCCCAGCTCAGGGAGATCGGGTGCACGGCCGCGCTGCGCCAAGCCAAGCGCCTGCCCGACGGCCGCTACGACATCATCACCACCGGCGGCCGCCGGTTCCGCCTGCTCGACCTGGACGCCACCAGCGCCCCCTACCTGCTGGGGACCGTCGAGTGGCTGCCCGACCACGCCGTCCCGAAGGGCGCGGGCGTGGCGTCCCTGGCCGACGCCGCCCGGGCCGCCCACCGCCGCTACTGCGAGGCCGCCTGGCAGGACGACGACTGGTCCGAGCCGCCCGTCGACCTCGACGTCTGCGAACTGGCCCACGTGATCGCCGCGGACTGCCTGCTCACCCTCGACGACCGCCAGCGCCTGCTCGAGGAGACCCGCCCGATCCACCGGCTGCGGATGGCCGTGCGGCTGCTCAACCGCGAGACGGGGCTGCTGACGGCCCTGCGCGCGGTCCCGGCGCCGCCGTCGGAGTTCACGACCCCGATCAGCCTGAACTAGCCGAGCCTGCGCCCCAGGTCCATCTCGCCGTTCCACGCCGCCGCCACGGCGTACGCCAGCGCGGTCGCCAGGGGCCAGGCGAGGACGACCCACGCGGACTCCAGGCGCGGCGCGATCGCGATCACGTCGCCGAGCTGCGGGGTGGCGGTGACCGCGAAGCGGGACTGCGCCCAGGAGACGCCGACCTGCGTGGCCAGCCAGGCCGCCAGGGCGGAGCCGCCGGTCGCGGCCAGCAGCATGACCGGGCCGCGGCGCTCGCGCAGCATCCACACGCCGACCCCGGTGATCAGGCCCGCGGCCAGCGACAGCAGCAGGAACAGGACCATGTCCTCGAACCGGTGGTAGCTCTCGCTGCGCAGCGGGATGTACTTGCCGCCCTCCACGACCGCGGAGAGCTGCGCGGGTGCGAGCCGCGACCACAGCCAGCCGACCGCCATGCCGAGCAGCGCCACCGTGGACAGCACGCTCACCGCGGGCAGCAGGTCGCGCTTGACGACGACCTTCGGGGGCTCCGGGACCGGCCAGGGCAGCAGGTACTCGTCCGCCCGGTGACGCCCGGCGTCCCGCTGCTGCGTCACTTGCGCCCTCCGCACCGTCAAGGTCTCGACGGGACGGAAGCGTAGTCCCTACACCGTGGGGCGCAGGTCGGCACGGGGCGTGTCCGCGATTTCCCCGTGCCTGCTGCACCGGGCCGTCCAGCCGACCGGGGTCACCTGGACGACCATCCGCCGGGCGCACTCGGCGCAGAAGCGCGGCGGCTCCAGGGCCGCGCGCGGGCTCGAGCAGCCCGCGTGCGACCCCTCGGCCGGGGGCTTGCCGCAGTGCACGCAGTACATCGCTACAGGCTCTCGCTCAGCGCCTTGATCGGCATCTTCAGGTCGGACAGCATGTCGAGGTCGCGCTGGGCCGGGCGGCCGAGGTTCGTCAGGTAGTTGCCGACGATGATCGCGTTGACCCCGCCGAGCATGCCCTGCTCGGCGCCGAGGTCGCCCAGGGTCAGCTCGCGGCCGCCCGCGAACCGCAGCATCGTGCGGGGCAGGGCGAGCCGGAACGCGGCGACCACGCGCAGCGCGTCGCGGCCCTCGATGGGCTCGTAGTTCTCGTACGGGGTGCCGGGCTGCGGGATGAGGAAGTTCATCGGCACCTCGTGCGGGTCCAGCTCGGCGAGCTGCACGGCGAACTCCGCGCGCTGCTCGTCGGTCTCGCCCATGCCCACGATGCCGCCGGAGCAGACCTCCATGCCCGCCTCGCGCACCATGCGCAGGGTGTCCCAGCGCTCCTCCCAGGTGTGGGTGGTGACGACCTGCGGGAAGTGCGAGCGCGCGGTCTCGAGGTTGTGGTTGTAGCGGTGCACGCCCATGGCGACCAGCTCGTCGACCTGCTCCTGGGTGAGCATGCCCAGCGAGCAGGCGATCTGGATGTCGTTGCCGGAGTCGCGGATGGCCTTGATGCCGTCGCGGACCTGGGAGAGCAGGCGGGCGTCCGGGCCGCGCACGGCCGCGACGATGCAGAACTCGGTCGCGCCGGTCGCGCGGGTCTGCTCGGCGGCCTTCACCAGACCGGGGATGTCGAGCCAGGCGGAGCGCACGGGGGTCGGGAAGCGCCCGGACTGCGAGCAGAAGTGGCAGTCCTCCGGGCACCCGCCGGTCTTGAGGGACACGATGCCCTCGACCTCGACCTCGGGCCCGCACCACTTCATCCGGACCTCGTGGGCGAGGGCCAGCAGCTCTTCCATGCGGTCGTCGCCCAGCCGGAGCACCGCGAGGACCTGCGCCTCGTCAAGGCCCACGCCGCGCTCCAGCACCTGCTCGCGGGCGATCGCGAGCACGTCGTGCTGGTCGGCGCTGGTGCGGGTGCGCTCGGCGGCTGCCGTCACGGTGGTCCTCCTTGATCCGGGTACGGCCGTTCGACGCGTCAGTCTGCCTCATCCCGCTGACACGGACGCGCGATGTTCCTCACGCGGGGTGGCGCCCGGCGAACTCCTTCGCGTCGAACTCCCCGCCCAGCGACGGCGCGAGCGACCGGCGCGCGACCGCGGCGAACTCGTCGGGGGCCAGGTCGCCGACGCCCTCGGGCAGCGCGCCGACCAGCGGCGCGTGGCTGACCGACGGGAGGTCGTCGAGGTTGCAGCGCGAGGCCAGGTCCGGCTCGGCGGGCCAGGACCCGATGACCAGGCCCGCGCACGCCACGCCCCGGGTGCGCAGCGCCTCGCCGGTCAGCGCGGCGGAGTTGAGGGTGCCCAGGCCGCGGTGGCGACCACCAGGACGGGCGCGCCGAGCGACCAGGCGACGTCGGCCAGCGAGCCGCCGTCGGGGTCGAGCCGGACCAGCAGCCCGCCCGCGCCCTCGACCAGGACCAGGTCGTGCGTGCGGGCCAGCTCGCCCGCGGCGCGGCGACCTCGGAGGGCCGCACGGGCGGCATGCCGACCCGGCGGGCCGCGGTGTCCGGGGCGAGCGGGTCGGGGAAGCGGCGCAGCTCGGCGGCGGTGATCCCGCCCGCGAGCGCCTTGACGACGTCCACGTCGCCGGGCTCGTCCGCGGCCACGCCGGTCTGGGCGGGCTTCAGCACGGCCACCCGCCTGCCCTGCGCCACGGCGAGCGCCGCGATCGCGGCGGTCACCACGGTCTTGCCGACGCCGGTCCCGGTCCCGCTGATCACGAGCACGCTCACGGCGGAACAGGCTAGACCTGGCAATTGGTATGGACCTAGGGAGGGGCCGGGTGCGGATATCGTCGGGCTCGTGGAGAGTGCCAACCCCCAGACCGTGGTCCTGTACGGCGCCGATTGGTGCGGCGACTGCCGCCGGGCGAAGGCGTGGTTGAACCGCGCGGGCATCGGGTTCACCGAGATCGACGTCGAGCACGACGAGCGGGCCAGGGCCGAGGCGATCGACCTGGCGGGCGGGCGGCGCAACATCCCCGTCGTGGTGCTGCCGGGCGGTGCGGTGCTGGTCGAGCCGACGAACACGGAACTGGCGACGGCGCTCACGATCGGGTGACACCCGAGCGGTAGGCTCCCCGGGCCGATCTCACCGTGGGGGTACTCGCGTGTCGCACGTTCCGAAGGTGCTCGCGGCCGTCGCCGCGGCCACCGTGGTCACGGCGACGCTGCTGGTGCCCAGCGGCTCGGCCCCGGTCGACGCGGCCGTCCCCGGCTGCGCGGCCTGCCCGGCGGACGCGAAGGCCGTGGCGGGCGGCTACACCCTCCACCTCGACGGCACGGTGTGGACGTGGGGCGCGAACGCCCCCGCCCAGGTGCCCGGCCTGGCGGGCGTCGACGGGATCGCCGCGTCGGCGAAGACCGCGTACGCCCTGGTCGACGGCGAGGTGTGGGCCTGGGGCGACAACCGCGACGGCGAACTCGGCAACGGCGCGTTCGGCGGCTCGACCGCCACCCCGGCGAAGGTCCCTGGCCTGTCCGACGTCATCGCGATCGCCGCAGGCGCCCGCACCCGCTACGCCCTGCGCGAGGACGGCACGGTGTGGTCGTGGGGCCGCAACGACCGCGCTCAGCTCGGCGGGCTCGCCGAACGCCGCTCGGCCTCCCCGGTGCGCATCGCCGGGGTGCGCGGCGCGGTCGAGGTCGCGGCGGGCGCGGACTCCGGGTGGGCGGTGCTCGCCGACGGCACCGCGATCGCCTGGGGCGCCAACGACCGCGGTCAGCTCGGCAGCGGCGAGATCAGCCCGCGCGTGGCGATCCCGGTCCCGGTCGCCGCCGTCCCCTAGGCCGATGCGGCCGCCACGACCCCCGCCGCGATCGCCGCGACGTCGTCGGACGTGCTGACGAACGGCGGCATCGTGTAGACGAGGTCGCGGAACGGGCGCAGCCACACCCCGGCGTCGACCGCCGCCCCCGTCGCCGCGGCCATGTCGACCGGCCGGTCGAGCTGGACGACGCCGATCGCGCCGAGCACCCGGACGTCGCGCACCCCGGGCAGCGCCTTGGCGGGGGCGAGGCCGTCGACCAGCTCGGACTCGATGCGCTTCACCGTGCCCTGCCAGTCGCCCGCGAGGAGCAGGTCGATCGACGCCGAGGCGACCGCGGTGGCCAGCGGGTTGCCCATGAAGGTCGGGCCGTGGGCGAGCACGGGCAGCTCGCCGCGGAGATCCCGTCCGCGATCGCGGGCGTGCACAGGGTGGCTGCGAGGCTGAGATAGCCGCCGGTGAGGGCCTTGCCGACGCACATGACGTCCGGGCTGATGCCCGCGTGGTCGGCGGCGAACAGCGCGCCCGTGCGGCCGAAGCCGGTGGCGATCTCGTCGAAGACCAGCAGGACGTCGTGCGCCAGCGTCAGCTCGCGCAGCACGTGGAGGTAGCGGGGGTCGTGGAAGCGCATGCCGCCCGCGCCCTGCACGACCGGTTCGACGATGACCGCGGCGATCTCGTCGGCGTGCTCCTCGATGACCCGCGCGAGCTGCTCGACGTAGTCGTGCTCGAACGCCGCGGGCGGCGCGTCGGCGAACAGCTGCACGGGCAGGACCCCGCGCCACAGCGAGTGCATCCCGCCGTCGGGGTCGCAGACGCTCATCGGCTGGAACGTGTCCCCGTGGTACCCGCCGCGCCAGGTGAGCAGGCGGGACTTCTCCGGCCTGCCGGTGGAGCGCCAGTACTGCAGGCACATCTTCACCGCGACCTCGACCGAGACCGACCCGGAGTCGCAGAGGAAGACGTGCCGCAGCGGGTCGGGGGTGATGTCGACCAGCCGGGTGGCCAGCGCGACGGCGGGCTCGTGGGTGAGTCCGCCGAACATGACGTGGCTCATCCGGGAGAGCTGGTCGCGCACCGCCGCGTCGAGCACGGGGTGCCGGTAGCCGTGGATGGCGGCCCACCAGGAGGACATGCCGTCGACGAGCTGCCTGCCGTCGGCCAGCGTCAGCCGGACCCCTTCGGCTTCCTTGACGACCAGCGGGTCCTGCGTGCCCGGCATGGGCGCGTAGGGGTGCCAGACGTGGGCGCGGTCTGCGGCGATCAACTCCTCAGGCGACACGACGCGTGAGGTTAGCCGACTACTCCACCCCGGCGAGCGCCTTGCGCCGGGCGACGAGCCGCGCGATCTCGCGACCGTGGTCGGTGGGCACGATCCACTCCCCGGCGGCACGGTGATCCGCACCGCGGGTCCCGGGGTGACGGTGACGCGCACCTCGCCGACCCCGGGCACGGGCAACGTCGCGCGGCGGGCCACCATCACCTGCTCGACGGTCCCCACCCCGGACAGCGCCACCGCGGGCCGCACGGTCTTGAACCGCCCACCCGCCAGCGAGATCCGGTCGGTCCCGACCACCAGCTCCAACCCCCGCGCCCCGCGCGCCTGCCACGGCACCTCGACGGGCGAGTCCGCCAACTCGGGCGTGTACGGCTCCAGCACCGCGACCCTGGCCCGATCGGCCACCCACCACCCGACCCCGCCGAGCACGATCGCCGCGGGCACCGCGACCCACGGCACCACGACGAACCCCGCGACAGCCCCCGACACACCCCGAGCACCGCACCCCGCCACGGCCACCGCCGCGGCCGGAACCGGATCGCCCGGAACCAGGCGACCCCCACCACCGCGAGCACCGCGGGCACGACCACCAACGGCCGCCACGCCCCGAACCCCAGCACGGCGCCGACGCACGCCAAGGGCCCCAACAGGGTCACCACGGCGAGGTGGAGGCGCACCCGCCGCAGCCGTGCCGCCACCACCCCGGAACCCGACCCATCCTCGTGCCCCCGCATCGCGGCCACGGTACCCGCCGACCGACCGGTTCCCCGGACGCCACACCGGGGAGTCGAGCATTTGTCAAGCCCCGAACACCACGATTCCCCCGCCACCACCCCCGAGTTCGGCGAGCGTCGTGGACACGCGGCCCGGACCCTTGATGTCCATAAAGGACACATACGCGGGAACCTGGTGCGCGCGCCCTCAGCCGATCGGCAGAACGGGTACGTCCGATCCGATGAACCCGGGTGCGGGCGAAGATCCGCACCCGGGATGGGGCTCAGCGGAGGCGGATCGGGAACTCCTCCAGCCCCCGGATGATCGGGCTGTTGCGGTACCGCAGCTCCCCGTCCCCCAAGGCGATGTCCGGGAACCGCTCCAACAGCCCCCGCAAAGCGACCTCCGCCTCCATGCGGGCCAGCGGAGCGCCGACGCAGTAGTGGATCCCGTGCCCGAACGCCATGTGGCCCGACGTGGGGCGGGTGAGGTCGAGGCGGTCCGGGTCGGGGAAGCGGTCGGGGTCGCGGTTGGCGGCGCCGAGGGCGAGGAAGAGGAACTCGCCCTCGGGGATGGTGGTGTCGCCGAAGGTGACCGGCTGGGTGGTGTAGCGGAACGACGCGATGTTGACCGGGCCGTCGTAGCGGAGGAACTCCTCGACGGCGGCGGGCAGCAGGGACGGGTCGGCGCGCAGGGCGGCGAGCTGGTCGGGGTCGCGGAGCAGGGCGAGCAGGCCGTTGCCGACCAGGTTGACCGTGGTCTCGTGGCCCGCGACCAGCAGCAGGAAGGCCATCGCGACGAGTTCGTTCTCCGACAGGCGGTCGTCGTCCTCGCTGGCCTCGATCAACGCGGTCAGCAGGTCCGGGCCGGGGTGGGAGCGCTTCTCGGCGATCAGCGACACCAGGTACTGGACCATCCACGGGCCCGCGGTCTGCAGGTCCTCCGGCTTCGACGACGACACCAGCACGCCCGTCCACTTCCGGAACTCGTCGCGGTCGTGGTCGGGGACGCCGAGGACCTCGCAGATGACCGTCATCGGCAGCGGGAAGGCGAACGCGGAGAGCAGGTCGACGTCGGCGGGACCGGCCGCCATCGCGTCGAGCAGGCCCGCGGTGATCTCCTCCACCCGCGGGCGCATCGACTCGACGCCGCGGACGGTGAAGGCGCGGTTGACCAGCTTGCGCAGGCGGGTGTGGTCCGGCGGGTCGGTGTTGAGCATGTGCGCGGCCAGCTCCGGGGCGAAGCCGCCCTCGGGGGCGTCGGCGTCGCGGTGCTTCTCCAGCAGCGGCGCCGCGCCCGCGACGTCCTTGCTCAGCGTCGGGTCGGCCAGGGCCGCGCGGACGTCGGCGTACCGGGTCAGCAGCCAGCCCCGGGTGCCGCGCGGGAACACCGCGCGGCGGGGCGGGCCGACGCGCAGGTCGTCGTACACGCGGTACGGGTCGCTCGTGAAGTCCTCGTCCAGCCGCAGGACCTGCTCGCTGTCGGGAATGGACACCCTGGTTACCCCCTCGGGTCGGTCCCGCCGACCCCAGGGTACCCAAGATCAGGTCAGACAGCTCGGGCCCAGCAGCGCCTTCAGGTCGCCCATGAGCGACGGCGACGGCGTCACCGACAGGCCGTCGTCGAGCTTGAGCAGCGTCTGCCGGTGCCCGTTGACCAGCTTCAGGTGCACCACCGTCCGCCCGGGGTGGGCGGTGAGGACGTCCTTGAGCTGGGTCACCAGGGCGGGCGTGCACTTCGTCGCCGCCATGCTGAGCCGGAACGGCATGTCGGACACGCTCAGGTCCGGCACGGCCAGGTCGTTGGCGATGAGCGAGATGCGGTCCTCCCGCTTGGCGACGCGCGCCTTGACCAGCACGATCGCGTCCTCCAGGACGCTCATGCCGACCACGGCGTACGTCTTGGGGAAGAACAGCACCTCCATGCCGCCGTTGAGGTCCTCGACCTGCGCCGACGCCCACGGCTCGCCGTTCTTGTTCACCCGCCGGTTCACCGACGCGAGGATGCCGCCCACGGTGACCTGGGCGCCGTCGGCGATGCCGCCTTCGAGGATCGCCGCGATCGCCGTGTCGGACTGCGCGGCCAGGATGTGCTCGACGCCGTCGAGCGGGTGGCCGGAGACGTAGAGGCCCAGCATCTCCCGCTCCAGGGCGAGCTGGTGCTTGGCCTCCCACACGTCGTCGGGCACCCGGACGTCGAAGACGCTGGTGACGTCCTCGTCGCCGTCGCCGCCCGCGCCGAAGAGGTCGAACTGGCCGACGGCCTCGGCCTTCTTCGTCTCCATGATCGCGTCGATGGCGTCGGTGTGGACGAGGAACAGGCCCTTGCGCGGGTGCTTCAGCGAGTCGAACGCGCCCGCCTTGATCAGCGATTCGACGACCTTCTTGTTGCAGGCCGACGCGTCCACCTTGCGCAGGAAGTCCGAGAAGTCGGTGAAGTCGCCCTTCTCGGTGCGCGCCCGGATGATCGATTCGACGACGTTCGCGCCGACGTTGCGGATCGCGCCGAGGCCGAAGCGGATGTCCTCGCCGACCGGGGCGAAGTCCTTCGCCGACTCGTTGACGTCGGGCGGCAGGACGGTGATCCCCATCTTGCGGCACTCGGCCAGGTAGACCGCGGCCTTGTCCTTGTCGTCGCGGACGCTGGTGAGCAGCGCGGCCATGTACTCGGCCGGGTAGTTCGCCTTGAGGAACGCCGTCCAGTAGGAGATCAGGCCGTACGCGGCGGAGTGCGCTTTGTTGAACGCGTAGTCGGCGAAGGGGACGAGGATGTCCCACAGCGTCTTGACGGCGTCCTTCGGGTAGCCGTTCTTCTCCATGCCCGCCGAGAAGTTCACGAACTCCGCGTCGAGGACTTCCTTCTTCTTCTTGCCCATGGCCCGGCGGAGCAAGTCCGCTTGTCCGAGCGTGTAGCCCGCGAGCTTCTGGGCGATCGCCATGACCTGCTCTTGGTAGACGATCAGGCCGTACGTCGTGCCGAGGATGTCCTCGAGCGGCTCGGCGAGCGACGGGTGGATCGGGGTGATCTCCTGCTGCTTGTTCTTGCGCAGCGCGTAGTTCGTGTGCGACTTCGCGCCCATCGGACCGGGCCGGTAGAGCGCGCCGACCGCGGAGATGTCCTCGAAGTTGTCGGGGCGCATGAGGCGCAGCAGGTCCCGCATGGGCCCGCCGTCGAGCTGGAAGACCCCCAGCGTGTCGCCCCGGCCGAGCAGCTCGAAGGTCTTCTCGTCCTCCAGGCCGATCTCGGAGATGTCGCCGACGACCTCGCCCCGGTACTTGAGCTTCTTGCCGTTGCCCTCGATGTTGCGGAGGGCGTCGTCCATCACCGTGAGGTTGCGCAGGCCCAGGAAGTCCATCTTCAGCAGGCCGAGCGACTCGCAGGTCGGGTAGTCGAACTGCGTGATGATCGCGCCGTCCTGCGGCCGCTTCCACAGCGGGATCGACTCCATCAGCGGCTCGGCTGAGAGGATGACCGCGCAGGCGTGCACGCCCGCGTTGCGGATCAGGCCCTCCAGGCCGCGGCCGGTGTCGATGATCTCCTTGACCTGCGGGTCGCTGTTGTACAGCTCGCGGATCTCGGTGGCCTCGGCGTAGCGCTTGTGCTGCGGGTCGAACAGGCTGTTGAGCGGGATGTCCTTCGCCATCACGGCGGGCGGGTACGCCTTGGAGATGCGGTCGGCGATGGCGTAGCCGGGCTGGCCGAACAGCACCCGGGCGGAGTCCTTGATCGCCGCCTTGGCCTTGATGGTGCCGAACGTGATGACCTGCGCGACCTTCTCCGCGCCCCACTTCTCGGTGGTGTAGCGGATGACGTCGCCGCGGCGGCGCTCGTCGAAGTCGATGTCGATGTCGGGGGCTGACGCGGTCCGGGTTGAGGAACCGCTCGAAGATCAGCCCGTGGGCCAGCGGGTCGAGATCGGTGATGCCGAGGGCGTACGCGATCAGCGCGCCCGCGGCGGACCCCGGCCGGGGCCGACCCGGATGCCGTTGCTCTTGGCCCAGCCGATGAGGTCGGCCACGACGAGGAAGTACGCCGGGAACCCCATCTGGAGGATGACGCCGATCTCGAACTCGACCTGCTTGCGGTGCTCCTCGTCGATGCCGTCCGGGAAGCGCCGGTGCATGCCCGCCCAGACCTGCTCGCGGAAGTACTCGTCCTCGGACTTCCCCTCCGGGATGGGGAAGCGGGGCATGAGGTTCCGGAACTGGAACATCCCCGCCGGGTCGACCTTCTCGGCGATCAGCAGGGTGTTGCGGCAGCCCTCCTGCCACGGGTCGGACGAGTCGACCGCGCGCATCTCGTCGGGCGACTTCAGGTAGTAGCCGTCGCCGTCGAAGCGGAAGCGGGTCGGGTCCTGCAGCGTGCTCGCGGTCTGCACGCACAGCAGGGCGTCGTGCGCGTCGCGGTCGCTGCGGTAGGTGTAGTGCGAGTCGTTGGTGACGACGAACGGGATGTCGAGCTTGCGGGCGATGTCGACCAGCCCGCCGCGGACCCGGCTCTCGATCTCGATGCCGTGGTCCATCAGCTCGACGTAGAAGTTGTCCTTGCCGTAGATGTCGCGCCAGGCGGCGGCGGCCTCCAGCGCCTCGGCCTCGTGGCCCAGCCGCAGGCGGGTCTGGACCTCGCCGGACGGGCAGCCGGTGGTGGCCATCAGGCCGTCGGCGTGCTCGGCGATCAGCTCGCGGTCCATCCGGGGCCACTTGCCGAGCTGGCCCTCCAGCGACGCGCGGCTCGACAGCTTCATCAGGTTGGTCAGGCCGGTGGCGTTGCGCGCCCAGATCGTCTGGTGGGTGTAGGCGCCGGAGCCGGAGACGTCGTCGCCCTTCTGCGACGGGTCGCCCCAGCGCACGCGGTCCTTGTTGAAGCGCGACCCGGGCGCGAGGTAGGCCTCGATGCCGAGGATGGGCTTGATCCCGGCGGCGGTCGCCTGCTTGTAGAAGTCGTAGATGCCGTTGGTGTGCCCGTGGTCGGTGATCGCCACCGCGGACATCCCCAGGCGCTCGCACTCGGCGAACATGTCCTTGAGCTTGGCCGCTCCGTCGAGCATCGAGTACTCGGTGTGCACGTGCAGGTGAGCGAAGGATTCAGCGGCCACCCGGGAAGCCTAGACCAGCCCCGCCGGTCACCGGGCGAGGCTCGCCGTCAAAGATGCGGAGGTGCGATTTTCCCCGACGTCGCAAGAGAAACTCGCCGACACGGCCGCGGAGATGATCACTGTGGCCGGTGTCGGCGGGTGGGTGCGCGCGCTCGTCGACGGGGCCCCGCCGACGGCCCCCGGCGACCTCGCCGACCTGATCGCCGAGCGCCTGCGCGTGCTGGGCAGACCGGTCGTGCGGGTGCGCGCTGGCGACTTCCTGCGGCCCGCGTCGCTGCGCTTCGAGCGCGGCCGGGAGGACCCCGACGCCCGCTACGAGGCGTGGCTGGACGAGGGCGCGCTGCGCCGGGAGGTGCTCGACCCGCTCGGGCCCGGCGGGACCGGTCGGGTGCTGCCATCGCTCTGGGACGCGGTCGCGGACCGGGCCACGCGGGCGGCGTACGTCGCGCTGCCGCCGGGCGGGGTGGTCGTGGTCGACGGGGAGCTGCTGCTCGGCCGCGGGCTGCCGCACGAGCTGTCCGTGCACTTGTCCATGACCCCGGCGGCGCTGGCCCGGCGCACCGCCGAGCCGTGGGCGCTGCCCGCGTACGCCCGCTACGACGCCGAGGTCGACCCGCTGGCCTGCGCCGACCTCGCCGCCCGGGTCGACGACCCGCGCAGGCCCGCCCTGCGGCTGAGCGCGACGGGCTGATCACCGACCGGGGTGGGCACCGTGTCGATCATCGGCTTCCGACGCGGTGATCGCGGTGACCCGGTAGCGTGCGGACCGTGACGGATGCTGTTGACGCCCGCCTGCTCGGCGCGGTCGCCGAGATGGGGAGGGCGGCCGTGCACGAGGTGGCCGCGCGGCTGGGGATGGACCCCCGCGAGGCCGCGTCCCGGCTGGTGGCGCTGTCCGCCGCGGGCCTGCCCCTGCTCGTGGGCGTCGAGTGCGACCCCAACGGCCTGCGCGCCGCCCTGGCCAGGATGCAGCCGCAGCCCGGGTACGGGCACCCGCAGCAGTACCAGCAGCAGCCGGTCCCGCAGTACCAGCCGCCGAGCCCGTACCAGCAGCAGCCGCCGCCGTACCAGCCGCCGAGCGGCCCCCACCCGGTGCCGCAGCCGCACCCGAGCGGCCCGCACCCGGTGGCCCCGCCGACCGGGTCGCACCAGGTCGCGCCGCACCCGCCCGCCCGCACCGGCCCGCCGAGCCAGCCGTTCCCTGCCCAGCAGCCGCCGCCCCAGCTCCCCCGCCGGACCCGGGCGACCCGATCAACACCTGGGGCCCGCCCCAGACCTCGACCTGGGCGCGCGGCGACCAGCCCCCACGGTCGGCGGCCCGATGGACCGCACCCAGCCCGCCCCCGCCCGACCCGCCGCGACGGCAAGGTCGGCGAGGCCCTGGAGACCGAGGGCCTGGAGGGCGAACGCCTGTCGATCAAGCTGATCGAGGTCGTCGACCCGGCGGACTACCTGTTCACCGCGGCGGGCTACCGCCTCCAGCCGGGCGAGCGCTCCATCGTCGTCCACACCGAGCTGGTCAACCGCGGCACGGTCAAGTTCGGCACCCTCCCCGACCTGTACCTGGTCCTGGTCACCGACGACGGCCGCGAGATCTCCAAGGCCCCGGTGTCCCTGTCCTCCCGCCCGGCCCACCGCATCGGCGTCGCCCCGGGCGAGACCGCGGGCGGCCACACGGTGTACGTGGTCCCGGAGGAAACCAACCTCACGTCGGTCCGCTGGAGCCCCCGCCCCGACGAGGAGTCCCGCACCCTGACCTGGGTGATCGAGAACTGACCCCACTCACGAGGTGAGCAGGTCGAAGTGGAACCCGACCAGGATGGCGCCCAACGCCACCCACCGCACCGAGGTCCGGGGCACCACCGCCAGCACCCGCACGACGCCTCCCAGCACGACCGACACCACCCCCGAGCCCACCCACCGGGGCACCGCGACGACGCCGAAAACAGCGGTGAAGAGGACCGGGTAGAGCACGCGGGCGACGAAGCGGACCGCGAAACCGACCACCGCAGCCACCACGAGGAACAGCACCGTCGTGCCCACCACCTGGTAGTAGCTCAAGAACGCGTCTGCTGAGAGAACCCTTCCGTATTTGAGGTCCCACGCCTCGACCCTCGTCTCCTCGGGCAGCAGGGGGAATATGGCCATGGCGGCCGCGGCGTACATCAGCGCGGTCCCCCGGGCCTGTCCCGGAAGGTGAGCACGGTCCCGAGGGCCGCCGCCACGGCCACCACCCAGGAGTAGATCGGCCACCCCGGACCCGCGGTGTCGAGCAGCCACCACACGCACAGCGCGGTGATCGCGAACCACAGCGGGGTGACGAAGCGGCGGTAGCGGGCCAGGCGGGCCGCGTGCACGTCGGCCAGCACCTGGGGCAGTTCGCGGAACCGGCTCAGCGCGTCGGCCGACCTCGCGCGGGCCGCGTCGAGCCAGAGCCGCAGGCGGGCTTCCCCGATCAGGTCGATCGCGACGGTCAGGCCGCCCGCGAACTGGAGCAGCTTCCCGCCGCGCCCCCACCACAGGAGGCGGACCCCGGCCAGGGTGAGGTCCTTGGTGTCCTTCCCCGCCCACCACTGCGCCCACGCGTCGAGCAGGCCACCGTCCACCCGCGGGAGTCTTCCCGCCGGGCCCGGCGCGGGGCAGCGACCAGGCGGGTGATCAGCGGCCGAACAGCCTGCCGAAGAAGCCCGGCTTCTTCTCCGCGCCCTGGCCCTGCGCCGGGATCGGCGAGGTCGGGGGTTCGCGGTCGTAGCGCTGGGGCTGGGCGCGGACGGTCTCCTCGACGTCGTCGGTCGGGGTGGCGCCGATGACGGGGGTGCGATGCCGCCGTCGAGGAAGCGGCCGTGGCCGCCCGTCGCGAACGGGTCGTCGTCAGGGGTGCCGTGGGGCGCGTTCATGCCGACCTCCAGCGGGGACTGGTTGCTCCGACAACCTAGCCGAACTCGCCGCCGCGGGTCAGGATTCGGCGCTGAGGGTGTCGAGGGCGGCGGCCAGGTCGGGCGGGTACTCGCTGGTGAACTCGACCCAGCGGCCGTCGTCGGGGTGGTGGAAGCCGAGGCTGCGGGCGTGGAGCCACTGGCGGGACAGGTCGAGGCGCTTGGCCAGGACCGGGTCGGCGCCGTAGGTCAGGTCGCCGACGCACGGGTGGCGCAGGGCGGAGAAGTGGACCCGGATCTGGTGGGTGCGGCCGGTCTCCAGCTTCACGTCGAGCAGCGACGCGGCGCGGAACGCCTCGATCGTCTCGTAGTGGGTGACGCTGGGCTTGCCGCCCGCGACGACGGCCCACTTGTAGTCGTGGCGGGGGTGGCGGTCGATCGGCGCGTCGATGGTGCCGACGCTCGGGTCGGGGTGGCCCTGCACGAGGGCGTGGTAGCGCTTCTCGACCGTGCGCTCCTTGAACGCGCGCTTGAGCACCGTGTACGCGTACTCGCTCTTGGCGACCACCATCACGCCGGTCGTGCCGACGTCGAGGCGGTGCACGACGCCCTGCCGCTCCGCCGCGCCGGAGGTCGACACGCGGACGCCCGCGGCGGCGAGCCCGCCGATGACGGTCGGGCCGGTCCAGCCCGGGCTGGGGTGCGCGGCGACGCCGACCGGCTTGTCGACGACGGCGATGTGGTCGTCCTCGAACAGCAGGACCATCCCCTCGACGGCGATGGCGTGCACCTCGACCGGCCGCTCGGGCTCGGGCAGGGTGATCTCGAGCCAGGTCCCGGCGACGAGGCGGTCGGACTTGCCCGCGGGCCTGCCGTCGACCAGGACGTCGCCCGCGTCGGTCAGGGTGGCGACGACCGTGCGGGACAGGCCGAGGAGCTTGGCCAGGCCGGCGTCGACGCGCATGCCGTCGAGGCCGTCCGGGACGGGCAGGGTGCGCGAGTCCCTCACTTCTTGGTCACCTTGCCGTCGTAGTCGCGGCCGAGGAGCGTCAGCAGCACGATGAGCACGCCACCGCAGGTGATGCCCATGTCGGCGACGTTGAACACCGGGAAGAACTCCCCGTTGGGCGCGAACACCGAGATCATGTCGACGACGTGGCCCTCGAAGACGCCCGGCGCGCGGAACAGCCGGTCGGTCAGGTTGCCGAGCGCGCCGGCCAGGACCAGGCCGAGGCCCAGCGCCCAGCCGGTGGAGCGCAGCTTCGGCAGCACCCACACGATCGCCACGACGACGCCCGCGGCGACGAGCGTGAACAGCCAGGTCATGCCGGTCGCCATGGAGAACGCGGCCCCGGGGTTGCGGACGAGCTGCAGGTAGAGCGCGCCGCCGAGCAGTTCGACCGGCTCGCGGTGCTCCAGCGTCGCGACGGCGACGACCTTGGTGACGACGTCGAGCGCGTACACCACCACGGCCGCGGCGATCAGCCACAGCCCGCGCCAGGGCAGGACGGGCTCGGCCGCCGGTTCCGGCGGACTGGTCTCGGTGGGGTGCTCGCTGCTCACCCGGCCATTGTCCACGGCCCCGCACCGTCGGCGAGGAACCGGGGCAGCGGACGCGGGTCGGGCACCGGGCTCCACCGGCCGTCGACGACCTCGTACCGGGCCCGGGGACCGCGGGCGACCAGCAGCCGCAGCGCCCGCCCGAGCCGGTCGACGTGCTCGGCCGCGGTGCCCAGCCCGACGCTGGCCCGCACCGCCTGGCCGCCCTCGGCGAGCCGCCGCACGGCGACGTGCGCGCAGAACGCGCCGTCGCGCACCCCGATGCCGTGCTCGGCGGACAGCACCGCCGCGGCCAGGCCGGGGTCGATCCCGTCGACGGTGAAGCTGACCACGCCCACCCGGTCGTGGCCGGGCTCGAACAGCGCCAGCTCGCGCAGCCCGGGGACGTGCGCGAGGCCGGTGCGCATGCGCTCCAGCAGCGCCTCCTCGTGCGCGACCACCGCGTCCCACGACCCGGCGAGCGCCTCGCAGGCGGCGGCTAGCGCGTGCACGCCGACGACGTTGGGCGACCCGGCCTCGTGCCGGGCGGGCGCGTCGGACCAGGTCACCGCGAAGCCGTCGGCGACGAGCTTGGTGGCGCCGCCGCCGACCAGGTACGGCTCGGCGGCGCGCAGCCAGTCAGCGGGGCCGACCAGCGCGCCCGCGCCGAACGGCGCGTAGAGCTTGTGGCCGGAGAGCGCGACGTAGTCCACGCCCAGCGCGGCGGCGTCGACCGGGCGGTGCGGGGCGAGCTGGGCGGCGTCGAGGACGACGCGGGCGCCGTGCCGGTGGGCGACCTCGGCGAGCGCGGCGACCGGCCACACCTCGCCGGTGACGTTGGAGGCGCCGGTGAGCACGACCAGCGCGGCGGCCCGCTCGCGCAGCGCCCGGTCGAGCACGCCGACCGCGTCGGCGGCGACCTCGGGGGTGCGCAGGCGGTGGGCGTCGCGCCAGGGCAGCAGCGCGGCGTGGTGCTCGGTGTCGAACAGCACGACCCGGCTGCCCGCGGGCACGGCCGAGGCGAGCAGGTTCATGCTGTCGGTGGTGTTGCGGGTGAACACCACGGCGGCGTCGTCGGGCGCGCCGACGAACCGGCGCAGCGTGGTCCTCGCCCGCTCGTAGACCCGCGTCGACACCCGCGACGGGAAGCCCGCGCCGCGGTGCACCCCCGCGTACCAGGGCAGCAGCTCGTCGACGGCGGCGCGCACCGCGGTCAGGCAGGGCGCGCTGGCGGCGTGGTCGAGGTTGGCGTAGGCGATCGTGCGGCCGTCGATCAGGGGAACCGCATGCTCCGCACCCACGACCCGGGGAAGCGTCATGACGTACCTCCGTTCGACGCATGAACTACTACCGAAGGTAGCGAGGACGCGTTCAGGTTCCTTATCCCAGAAGGCTCACAGCGAGCCGGTCTCGCCGCGCCAGCGCGCGTAGCGGCCCGCGCGGTCGATGGCGCGCAGCCGCGCCTCGGCGGCGTCGCGGACGTCCTCGGTGGTGACGACCAGGACCTGGTCGCCCTCCTGCAGGCGGGTGGCGGGCGCGGGGGTGAACGCGCCGCCCGCCCTGGCGACCAGGCTGACGGTCGCGCCGCGCGGCAGGCGCAGCTCGCTGACGTAGACGCCGTGCAGCTTCGACCCCTTGGGGATGGTGACCTGGAGCAGGCTGGCGTTGAGCTCGTCGAGGGAGGCGACGTCGACGTGCACCTCCTGGGTGTGCGCGGCGGAGTCGAGGCCGAGCAGCCGGGCCAGCGGTTTGAGCGTGGTGCCCTGGACGAGGGTGAGCACGACGACGAGCACGAAGACGGCGTCGACGAGCAGTTCCGCGCCCGGTCTGCCCTCCGACAGCGGGATCATGGTGAGCACGACGGGCACCGCCCCGCGCAGCCCGGCCCAGGACAGGAAGACCTGTTCCCGCCACGGCATCCGGAACCACGACACCGACAGCGCCACCGACACCGGCCGCGCGAGGAACGTGATGACCGCGCCCGCGACCAGGCCGGGGACCAGGGCGTCGAGCAGCCTGCCGGGGCTGGCGAACAGGCCGAGCAGCACGAACAGCCCGATCTGGGCCAGCCAGCCCAGCCCCTCGGCGAAGGACAGCGTGTCGGAGCGGTGCGGGAGCTTCGCGTTGCCCAGGACGAGCCCGCACAGGTAGGCGGCGAGCAGCCCGGAGGCGTGCGCGGCCTGACCGCCCGCGTACGCGGCGACGCAGACGGCGACGGTGGCCAGCGGGTACAGGCCGGTGGCGGGCAGCGCGGCGCGGCGCAGCGCGTGCGCGCCCGCCCAGCCGAGCGCGGCGCCGATCATGCCGCCGACCAGCAGCTCGTACACCATCAGCAGGGCGGCCTGCCCGGTGATCGGCGCGGTCCCGGCGAGCAGCACGACGGCGATGTAGCTCGGCGCGTCGTTGATGCCGGATTCCATCTCCAGCGACCCCGCGAGCCTGCGGGTGATCGGTAGCGTCCGCAGCACGCTGAACACCGCGGCGGCGTCGGTCGAGGCGAGGACCGCGCCCCACAGCAGCGCCGTGCGCCAGTCCAGGCCGAGCAGGTAGTGCAGCCCCACCCCGGCGACGCCGATGCTGACGAGCACGCCCACTGTGGACAGCACGATGCCCGCGCCCAGCGCGGGCCGGATGTCGCTCCAGCGCGTGGTGAGCCCGCCCTCGACCAGGATGAGCACGAGCGCGGCGAGCCCGAGCGCCTGCGTCAGGTCGGCGTCGGAGAACTGGATGCCGAGCCCCGCCTCGCCGAGCAGCACGCCGATGGCGAGGTACAGCAGCAGCGACGGCAGTCCCAATCGGACGGACACGCGGACCGCCAGCGCCGCCACCAGGATCACGGCCGCGCCCACGCCCAGGGCCGCGGTCAGCTCGCCCACCCGCACCTCCCGCCCGCTCAGGAGGGCATTCTCCCCAGAAAGCGGCGAGGACGAAGTAGACGGCGCTGCTCAGGGGCCCAGCAGGCGGGTCAGGAGCGCCGCGTGGTCGCCCCCGACCTCCACGACCTTGTCCCGCCCGCGCTCCCCCGTGATGATCACCACGTCGCGCTGCCGCACCCCGAACGCGTCGGCGAGGGCGCGGCGGACGGCGTCGTTCGCCTTGCCCTCCACGGCGGGCGCGGCGACGGCGACGACGAGCGCCCCGCCGTGGCTGCCGCCGACCGCGGTGCGCCGCGCCCCGGCTTGACCCGTATCGCGAACCGCACCGCGAGAGCATGGCAGAGCCGGGGCCGTTCCCCGTTCAGCGGAAGGTATTGCGCACTCAATCACCCGGGCGGACGCGCCCTCCCACCACGGAAAGTTGCAGTACGCAAGGGCCTGAACGGCGGTCTAGCATGGGCCGAACCGACGCCCTCGGAAGGAGGTCGACCGGGCCGCCCATGACGACCGAACGCTGGAGCACCCGTCCCATCGTCCGCCCCGTGACCCTGCGCCCCCTCGCCCCGCGCGCCACCGTGATCGCCCGCGGCTCGCTCGTCGCCCTGGTCGGCCTGGCCGCGCTGATCCGATTAGCCGCCCTCGACTCGCCCACCCAGGCGGGCGAGGCCGACCACGTCCTGCGCGTCCACACCCTCGACCGCCTCGACGCCGACCCCGGCGGCGCCTCCACGCTCGCCCTGCTGCAACTGGGGATCTACACCGCGCTGACGGGGGCGTTCGCCCGCCACGAGACCGGGCTCGCCGCCGTCCGCGAACCGCTCGTGCTGGCCGCGGTCGCCGTCGGCGTCGGCATCTGGTGGATGGCCCGCCGGATGGGCCTGTCCCGCTGGACCGCGGGCGCGGCGGTCGCGATCACCGCGGTGTCCCCGCTGGCCGTCGCCGCGCAGCTCGGGGTCCGCCCGGAGAACCTGGCCGCCGTGTGGGCGGTCGCCGCGCTGGTCCTGCTCTGGACCCCGCGCAGGCACCGCACACTCGCCCCGGACCTGTGGGCGACCGCGTTCCTCGTCATCGCCGTGCTGACCGCCCCGGTCGCCCTGGCGCTCGTCCCGGCCGCCGCGTGGCTGGTGTGGCGGCGGCGCAGGCGCAGGCTGTCGCTGATGATCGGGTCCCTGTTCACCCTGGGCGTCGGCATCGGCTGGACGTCGACCGACCTGGGCTCGGGGACCACCCCGCGGTCGCCGAGTGGGTGGGCCTGGACCCGGTGCTGGCCGCCGCGGGCGTGTTCGCGTCGGTGGGCGCGGTGTTCTCCTTCCGCCTGCGCCCGCTGTCGATGGGCGTCATCGCGCTGCTGGCGATGGCCGCGGTGCCGGGCCCGCTGAGCGGGTCGGCGGCCGTCCTCGCGATCCCGTTCGTCGCGCTGCTGCTGGCGGGGTCGATCGAGTGCGGCCTGATGCACCAGGCCCGCATCGGCCGCCACGCCCTGGTCTACCCGCACCGCAAGCCGACGATCGCCCTGGCGGCGACGACGTTCCTCGCCGCTGTGGCGGTCTGGGTGTTCTGAGTCCTCTGAGGACTCAGATGCCGCTCAGGAACTTCCCGGCGGCCGACACCGCGGGCCCGGAGGTGCCCGCTCCCTCGACGAGCACCGCGAACGCGACGTCGCCGCGGTAGCCCGCGAACCAGCCGTGGGCGTTGGCGCCATCGCCGAACTGGGCGGTGCCGGTCTTGCCCGCGACCGCGCCGTACCGGCCCAGCGCCGATCCCGTGCCGGAGGTGACCACCGCCCGCATCATCGACCGCAGCGCCGACACCGTCGCACCGGAGGGGCCGTCGTAGCCCTGGTTCACCGTGGTCTCCAGGTCGGTGAACAGCCGCGGCGTCACCGCTCCGCCGCGCGCGACGGTGGCGGCGACCAAGGCCATCCCGAACGGGCTGACCTGGACGGTGCCCTGGCCGATGGAGTTCTCGACCTGCTCCGCGGTGCCGCCGCGGGGACGACCTTGCCGGTCTGCGTGGTGATGCCGGGGATCGTGAAGTCCGCGCCCAGGCCGAACCGGTCGGCGGCGGACACCAGCGCGTCGCCGGGCAGGTCGGCGGCCAGCGCGGCGAAGGAGGTGTTGCAGGACCGCGCGAACGCCGTGCGCAGCGGGACCTCGCCCAGCTCGAAGCCGTCGTTGCGGATCGTCCGGGAGCCGATGGTGTCCTCACCGGGGCACGGCACGACCGTGTCCAGGCCCGCGGAACCGGCGGACAGCACCGCGGTCGCGGTCACCACCTTGAACGTCGACCCGGGCGGGTACAACCCGTTCAGCGCCTTGGGCGCGCCGCCCGCGGCCCCGTTCTGGGCCACCGCGAGGATCCCGCCGGTCGAGGCGTCGAACGCGACGAGGTACGCGGGCAGCGTTTGACCGTCCACCGCCGCCTGCGCGGCCTTCTGCACACTCGCGTCCATTGTGGACTTGTACGGTCCCTTGCGCTCCCCGGCGGACGCGGCGAGCACCTGCGCCTTCTCCTTGCCCGCGCCGTCGACCAGGACGACCGCCTTCGGCCCCTCGTCCCGCGCCGCGCCGACCCGGCCGAGACCGGGGCCCAGCACCGGCCCGGCGGCAGGCAGCGACTTGCCCCCGCGCACCAGCGGCTCGCCGTCGCGGTCGACGACCTGCACGTCCGTCCCGGCGCGGTACGCCAGCGACAGCCCGCTGGTCATCTTCGGGTGCACGAGCGTCGGCGCCCACCGCACCTTCCACGCGTCCGCCTGCCGCACCATGCCCACGTCGACGGCGTAGCCCAGCTCGCGGTCGTCGGGCAGGGTCCAGGTCACTTTGGCCTTGGCGATCGCGCCCGCACCGGACTCGGACACCTTCCCCGTGAGCGCGACCGCGAAGTCCTCGGGCGCGAGCGCCTCGCGCGCCGCGGTCAGGGCCGCCTTGGCGGGCCCGGGCTGGTCGGTCACCGAGGCCGCGGCGGCGTGGTCCGCCCTGGCCCACGCCTCGGTGAACCGCTCCGCCACCTGCTGCGCGGACTCCGCCACCGGCTCAGCAGCCACCTCGCGCACGGGCTCGTCCCGAGGCACCAGCACGAAGTACGCGAAGAGCACGATGGCCACGCAGGCCACCCCGCCGATGATCAAGATCAGCCGTCTGGCGCTGTTCGACACGTGCGAGACCCCCAGTCCGTTACCGCCGACTCCCCACAATGCCAGAGGGGCGGCCCCCGTGACCCGGGAACCGCCCCTCTCGCCGAATGCCGCTAGACCTTCGCGACCGCCACGCGCACCTCGGAGCCCTCGCCGACGGTCCCGGTCGAACCGCCCGCCACCTCGGCGTACGCCACCGAGTCGGCCAGCGTCTCGCCCGCGACGAACGCCTCGTGCGCGGTGACCGCGCCCACGACGTCCTCGGCCGCGTCCACGGTCAGCGCGATGCGGTCCGACACCGCCAGCCCGGCGTCGCGGCGCGCCTGCTGCACGACGCGCACCAGGTCGCGGGCCACGCCCTCGGCCGCCAGCTCCGGGGTGACCGCGGTGTCCAGCACGACCAGCCCGCCCGGCAGCTCCGCCGTGGCGCCCGGGTCGACCGCGACCAGCCGCCGCTCGTACTCGCCCTCCAGCAGCGCGATGCCGCGGCGACCACGGCGCCGGACTCGTCGGTGGTCCACTCACCGGCCTTGACGGCCTTGATCACCTTCTGCACGTCCTTGCCGAGCCGCGGCCCGCACGCGCGCGCGTTGACCACCAGCTCGAACCGGCCGTGCGCGGCGACGTCGGTGGTCAGCTCGACCGCCTTGACGTTGACCTCGTCTCTGATCAGCTCGGTGAACGGCTCCAGCACCGCCACGTCCTCGGCGGCCACCAGCAGCGACGCCAGCGGCAGCCGCACCCGCAGCTTGTTCGCCTTGCGCAGCGCCAGCGCCGCCGAGCAGACCTGCCGCACCCGGTCCATGCCCGCCACCAGGGCGTCGTCGGCGGGCAGCTCGTCGGCCGACGGCCAGTCCGCCAGGTGCACCGACCGCTCGCCGGTGAGCCCCCGCCAGACCACCTCGGCGGTCAGCGGCAGCAGCGGCGCGGCGACCCGGCACACCGTCTCCAGCACCGTGTGCAGCGTGTCGATCGCGTCGGTGTCGCCCGCCCAGAACCGGTCGCGGGACCGCCGGACGTACCAGTTGGTCAGCACCTCCAGGAACTCGCGCACCGACTGGCACGCCCCGGAGATGTCGTAGGTGTCCATCGCCGCGGTGACCGACTCGACGAGCTGCCGGGTCTTGGCCAGCGCGTACCGGTCGAGCACGTTGGCCGAGTCCGTCCGCCACGACCCCGTCTTGCCCTCGGCGTTGGCGTACAGCGCGAGGAAGTAGTACGAGTTCCACAGCGGCAGCACGGCCTGGCGCACCGCGTCCCGGATGCCGCGCTCGGTGACCACGAGGTCACCGCCGCGCAGGATCGGCGACGCCATGAGGAACCAGCGCATGGCGTCCGAGCCGTCCCGGTCGAACACCTCGTTGACGTCCGGGTAGTTCTTCAGCGACTTGGACATCTTCTGCCCGTCGTCGCCGAGCACGATCCCGTGCGCCATGCAGTTGGTGAACGCGGGCCGGTCGAACAGCGCCGTCGCCACGACGTGCATCGTGTAGAACCAGCCGCGCGTCTGGCCGTTGTACTCGACGATGAAGTCGCCCGGGTAGTGGTCCTCGAACCACTCGCGGTTCTCGAACGGGTAGTGCACCTGGGCGAACGACATCGACCCGGACTCGAACCAGCAGTCCAGCACCTCCGGCACCCGGCGCATGACCGACTTGCCGGTCGGGTCGTCCGGGTTCGGGCGGACCAGCTCGTCGATGGAGGGCCGGTGCAGGTCGGTCGGCCGCACGCCGAAGTCGCGCTCCAGCTCGTCCAGCGACCCGTACACGTCCACGCGCGGGTACTCCGGGTCGTCGGACACCCACACCGGGATCGGCGAGCCCCAGAACCGGTTGCGGCTGATGTTCCAGTCGCGCGCGTTCTCCAGCCACTTGCCGAACTGGCCGTCCTTGATGTGCCCCGGCACCCAGTTGATCTGCTTGTTCAGCTCGACCATCCGGTCCTTGAACCGGGTGACCGCGATGAACCACGACGACACCGCGCGCTGGATGAGCGCGTTGCCGCAGCGCCAGCAGTGCGGGTACGGGTGGTCGTAGGTCTCGTGGCGCAGCAGCAGGCCCGCGTCCTTGAGGTCGCGGATGATCGGCTTGTTCGCCTCGAAGACCTGCAGGCCCTGGTAGGGCGCGACCTCGGCGGTGAACCGGCCGTGCGGGTCGACCGGGTTGGCGACCTCGATGCCCGCCGCGTCGGTGACGACCTTGTCCTCCTCGCCGAAGGCGGGCGCGATGTGCACGATGCCCGTGCCGTCGTCGGTGGTGACGTAGTCCGCGGCCAGCACCTGGTGGGCGTTCTCCCGGCCCACGAAGAAGTCGAACGGCGGCTTGTAGCGCGTGCCCAGCAGGTCGGCGCCCTTGTACCGGCCCTCGACCTTCGGCTCGTCGCCCAGCTCGCGCGCGTACGCGGACACCCGCGCCTCGGCGAGCAGGTAGCGCCGCTCGGGGTGGTCGAACGCCTCGACCACGACGTAGTCCACCTCGGGGTGCACGGCCGCGGCGAGGTTCGACGGCAGCGTCCACGGGGTCGTCGTCCACACCAGCGCGTGCACGCCGTCCAGCGGCGTGCCGGGGGCGTCCAGCCGCAGCGACACCGTGACCGCCGGGTCCTGGCGGTTGCGGTAGGTGTCGTCCATCTTCGTCTCGGTGTTGGACAGCGGCGTCTCGCAGCGCCAGCAGTACCAGAGCACCCGGAAGCCCTCGTACACCAAGCCCTTGTCCCACAAGGACTTGAACGCCCACATGACGCTTTCCATGTAGTCGAGGTCGAGCGTCTTGTAGTCGTTGTCGAAGTCCACCCAGCGCGCCTGCCGGGTCACGTAGTCGCGCCACTGGTCGGTGTACTGCAGCACCGACGCCCGGCACGCCTCGTTGAACTTCTCGATGCCGAAGTCCTCGATCTCGCTCTTGGCGCTGAAGCCGAGCTGCTTCTCGGCCTCCACCTCGGCGGGCAGGCCGTGGGTGTCCCAGCCGAACCGGCGCTCGACGTGCCGCCCGCGCATGGTCTGGTAGCGCGGGACGACGTCCTTGACGTAGCCGGTCAGCAGGTGGCCGTAGTGCGGCAGGCCGTTGGCGAACGGCGGGCCGTCGTAGAAGACGAACTCGTTCGCGCCGTTCTCACCCGCCGGGCGGGCGTCCACAGTGGCCTGGAAGGTGCGGTCGGAGTCCCAGTAGGCCAGCACGGCCTGCTCCAGCTCGGGGAACCTCGGCTGGGCCGGGACGTCGGCGGTGTCGCCGTGGTGCGCGCGGGGGTACATCGCGGTAGCTCCTCGTACGAGTCGGTCGGACCCACACGGGGACGACGCTCGCGCGCCGCGGTACCACCCCGCTTGCCGCGGGCGTGCGCCCGCGACCTCTCGCTGGTCGGCTGTGACGGGCCGTCCCGTCCGGTTCTACTGGGGCTCGCGCCCGTTCTTCCGGAGGCTCCCCGGTGATGGCCGGATCAGCGCCTTGTGTATTCAGGGTAACCAATGCCCGCAAGCTGATTGGCCGCGCGGTCGGCCGCGACCCGAATGACCAGGTAGAGGACGGCGGCGTTGAGCACGTGCCACAGGAAGTGGGTGCCCACCGGCAGCCACCCGCAGACGCCCAGGTCGACCGTCCGCAGGGTCAGCGACACCGCGAACAGCGCGGCGATGCCCAGGTACCAGCGCGTGTAGGTGTACATGCGCCGGAACGCGGTGATGCCCGCGAGGACCACCATGCCGAGCAGCGCGGGCACGTAACCGCCGAAGTCGACCAGCGTGTTCACCCCGATGGAGAACCCGATGAAGACCGGCGCCGCCACCCACGCCCACCGCCACGGCGCGCCCATGAAGTGCCGGGCGAACGAGACGACGTAGACCAGCATGAACAGCAGGATCGGCGTCGTGTCGAGCACCGCGGCCCACCGGGTCGCGACGGTGTGGAAGGTGAAGCTGCCCAGGCCGATGGCGATCAGCAGGACGACCAGCGCGACCAGCGTCGGCGGCCTGCTCTGCTGCCGCAGCAGGTGCCGGTAGGCGAGGACGGCGGCGATGAGGAACGCCACGTTGGTCAGGGCGTTGACGGGCTCGGACCAGAAGTCCGGACCCGTGCGCTCGCAGTAGGCGTCGACCGGCATGCGACATCCCTACCAGACGCCGGTCACGATCTCGTTGAACTTCAGCCGAACAGCCGCGCGGGGCAGGATCGGGGCATGGCGATCTACGACACCCTCGGCACCACCTACACCGCCACCCGCCGCCCGGACCCGCGGGTGGCCGCCCGCGTCGCCGCCGCCCTGGGCGACGCCGCGTCCGTGGTCGACGTGGGCGCGGGCACCGGCAGCTACGAGCCGCCGACCACGGTGCTGGCCGTCGAGCCGAGCCCGACGATGATCGCCCAGCGCCCACCCGGCGCCGCCCCGGCCGTCCGCGGCGTCGCCGAGGCCCTACCGCTGGCCGACGCGTCCGTCGACGCCGCACTGGCCGTCCTCACCCTCCACCACTGGACCGACGTCGACGCGGGCCTGGCCGAGCTGCGCAGGGTCGCCCGCCACCGCGTGGTGATCCTGACCTGGGACCAGTCCGTCTGCCGCGAGTTCTGGCTGCTCCGCGAGTACCTCCCGGAGGCCATCGCCATCGACGACGCCCGCGCCGTCCCCCTCGACCACCTGGTCGACACCCTCGGCGCCCGCGTCGAGGTCGTCCCGGTCCCGCACGACTGCACCGACGGCTTCCTGGCCGCCTACTGGCGCCGCCCCGAGGCGTACCTGGACCCCCTGGTCCGCGCGGGCGCCTCCGGCCTGGCCCAGACCGGCGAGGAAGCCCTCCGCCCCGGCCTCGCCCGCCTCCGCGCCGACCTGACCTCCGGCGCCTGGCACACCCGCCACGGCGACCTGCTCACCCTGGACGAGTGGGACGCCGGCTATCGACTCGTGGTGGCCGACCTCTAGCTCGCGCGGCGCTACCACGATGTCCTGCCCGACGAGGCCCTGGTGTTCTCCGGCACCGAGCGGCCGACGTTCGCCGACTTCGCCTACTTCTCGTTCACGATCGGCACGTCGTTCGCCACCTCGGACGTCGAGGTCCGCCCGGCGATGAGGTCGCGCGTGCTCGCGCACACCGTGGTCGCGTTCCTCTACAACACCGTCAACATCGCGATCGCGGTGAGCGTCATCACGTGACCTACCAGCGCCCGTAGCGCACGGTCTCGCTCTGGTCGCGCCGTGCGATGCGGCGCGGGGAGGCGTCCTGGGCGAGTTCCGGCTCGTCGGGGTGGCCGAGGGCGACGACGCCGATGGGCTCGTGGGTGTCCGGGACGCCGAAGTCGGTGCGGAGGCGGGCGGTGCCCTCGGGGCCGATGCCGTAGTAGACCGCGCCCAGGCCCTCGTCGACGGCGGTCTGCAGGATGAGCAGGACGGCCATGCCGGTGTCGATGTGCCAGAACGGGACCGGCCAGCGCGATTCCGAGCGGTCGGTCCAGCCCTTGTCCTCGCGGGCGTAGCGGTCGAGGTACTGGGACTTCACCGCGAACGGGATGATCACCACGGGCGCGGTGCGGACCGTCTCCACGGTCCACTCCGCGCCGAACTCCCAGAAGCGGGCCAGGTCGTCGCCCTCGAGCACGAGGAACGCCTGGCCTTGGGAGAAGCCCGCCGACGGACCGCGGTGCGCGTTGCGCAACACCCGGTCGAGGGCGGCCTGCGACACCGGCTCGCCGGTGAACTTGCGCACCATCCGGCGGCGGCGGACGACGTCCTGGAACTCCACTGCTCCCCCGGGTTCAGCGGTGGGCTTTGGTCTCCCGGTGCACGGCCGCCAGCGTCGAGTCCGGCGAGCACACCGCGCACGGGGTGAACCCGAGCTGGCGCGCCTCGGACACCGGCAGGCCCAGCGTGGGCCTGCCGACCAGCCACGTGCACTTCGCCAGGTGGTAGCGCGGCCGCTCGTCGACCACCCGCACCTGCACCGACAGCCCGGCCACGACCAGCAGGTCGGCGGCGTCGGTCGGCTCCTCGGCGGGCTCGTCGTCCGGGACGTCCTCGTCCACCGGCTCCGGGACCACCTCGGCGGCGGGCTCGGGATCGGCGGGCGGCGGGGCGATCGGCTCGGGCGCCGGGTCGGCCGCGGGCCGACGCCGGTTGCCCAGCCAGTCCAGGAACAGGATCGCCGCGCCAGCGAGGCTGATCACGATCGACAGCCACGCCCAGAGCGTCGTCGCCGTGCTCAGCGCGGCGATGAGCAGTCCCAGCGCGGCCAGGACCAGACCTAAGACGATGTACAGCACGTTCGCCCGCCTCACCGACCGGACCGCGCGCGGCCCGGTCGGTCCTCAAGGATCAGCCCGCTTCGGCGCGGGGGCCGAAGGAGTAGCCGCTCTGCTGCCCGGCCGCCCGGCCGCCCTCGGTGGACGGCGCGGCCGAGCCGCGGTCGCCCAGCTCGCGGAGGCTGGACTCCAGGAACGTCTTCAGGCGGGTGCGGTACTCGCGCTCGAACGTGCGCAGCTCGTCGATCTTCTTCTCCAGCGTGGTGCGCTCGGACTGCACCGCGCCGATGATCTCCGCGTGCTGGCGCTGGGCGTCGCGCTCCAGCGTCGTGGCCTTCTCGCGGGCCTGCCGCTCCAGCGTCTCGGCCCGCGTGCGGGCGTCGTTCAGCATGGTCTCGGCGCGCGTGCGCGCCTCGTTGACCATGGTGTCCGCCTTCGTCCGGGCCTCCGACAGGAGCTGCTCGGACTTGGTGCGCGCCTCGGCCAGCATGCCGTCGGCCTCGGCCTTGGCCTCGCCGGTGAGCCGGTCGGCCATCTCCTGGGCCAGGCCCAGGACCTTGGCGGCCTGCACGTGGTGGTCGCCACCACCGGGGCTGGTCTGCTCCATCGGGCTCGGCGGCGGCACCGGCTGCAGGCGGCGCGGCTCCTCGCGGACCGGCGCGGCGCCCGAGCGGGCCTCGTCGAGGTCGGCGCGTGCGGTCTCCAGCTGCGCGTCGAGCTGTTCGACCTGCGCGCGCAGGTCGTTGTTCTCCTCGATCAGGCGGGACAGCTCCACCTCGACCAGGTCGAGGAAGGCGTCCACCTCGTCCTCGTTGTAGCCCCGCTTGCCAATCGGAGGCTTGCTGAACGCCACGTTGTGCACGTCAGCGGGGGTCAACGACATCTGATCACCTCACGCACTCCAGGGCCGCATGAACCCAGGTTCCCCGTCACCCGGGATACGCCAGTCGCATCAGGATGAACACGACCAGCAGCAGCACCATAATCGATAGGTCCAGGCCCACGCCCCCGATTCGGACCGTCGGGATGATCCGACGAACCAGGCGAACCGGGGGATCGGTCACTGTGTAGATGGTCTCCAGCGTCACCGCAACCCCACCCGCGGGCCGCCACTCGCGCGCGAACGTGCGCACGAGCTCCACGACCACGCGAGCGGTCAGCAGCAGCCAGAAGGCGAAGAGCACCCAGTAGGCGACGAGCAGCACCGAATCCACGACACCACTGTGCCATCTCCTAGCCGCGCCGGTCGAACCCGCCCTCGACGAGCCGCCGCTTGTCCTCGGCCGTCGGGTCGATGTTCGGCGGTGAGATCAAGAACACCTTGTTGGTGACCTTGTCGATCGAGCCCCGCAGCGCGAACGCGAGTCCGGCGGCGAAGTCGACCAGGCGCTTGGCGTCCGCGTCGTCCATCTCGGTCAGGTTCATGATGACCGGGCGGCCGTCGCGGTAGTGCTCGCCGATGGTGCGCGCCTCGTTGTAGCTGCTCGGGTGCAGGGTGATGACCCTGCCGAGCGGGTAACCGCCGGGCGCGGGCGCCTCGACCGGCCGCAGCCGGGGCGCGGGCTCGCGCCGCGGCTCGACGGCGAGGGCGCCGTGCGTCGCGGGCTCCGACGGGGTCCAGGACGGGCGCCCGGGGCGCTCCGGCTCGAACTCGTCGGCGTAGTCGCGCTGGCCGCCCATCCACCGGCGGCGGCCGGGCGGGTACTCGTCGAACTCCTCGTCGAGGTACTCCGGTCGCCGGTAGGCCCCGCGCCGGTCGTAGTCCTCCGACTCGTAGTCGTCGAACTCGTCGGCGGGGACCATGCCGAAGTAGGCCTTCAGCTTCTGCAGTGTGCTCATGGCGTTCCTCCGCGACTCCCCGAGCGTGGTCCGACATCTCCCGACCTGCGTCGATCTACCACGTCCCAGCTCGACCCAACCACTCCCCGGGGTTATGGCAACCGGAACTACTCCTAGGGGAGGCTAGACCGCGGCTTCCCAGCAGGGCGGTTCCGACACGCACGCACGTCGACCCGTAGTCGATCGCTTCTTCCAGATCGTTACTCATGCCGCAGGAAAGCTCACCGGCCGTGGGGAATTCGGCTCGGAGCGCTCCAGCGACACTTGCAAGACGATCAAAGGCTGCCCGGGGTTCCATCCCGAGCGGCGCCACGGCCATGATCCCGCGGAGGCGAAGATCACTCGATCGAATTACCCCTTGAGCCAGATCCGGCAACTGGTCGAGGGGGCACCCGCCGCGCGCGGGGTCGCCGTCGATGCTCGCCTGGACGAGCACGTCCAGCGGCTCGGAGCGCTCCCCGGCGTCCCGGGCGGCGGCGACGGCCCTGGCCAGCGCGTCGGCCAGGCGGACGGAGTCGACGGACTGCACCTCGTCGGCCCAGCGGACCACCGAGCGGGCCTTGTTGCGCTGGAGCCTGCCCACCATGTGCCAGCGGACCTCGGCCCCGACCTGGGGGACCTTGTCGGCGGCCTCCTGGTCGCGGTTCTCGGCGAAGTCGCGCACGCCCAGCCCGGCGAGGATCTCGGCGTCGGCGGCCGGGAAGGTCTTGGTGACCGCGAGCAGCTTCACCTCGGACGGGTCGCGCCCGGCCCGCGGCAGGCCGCGTCGATGCGGGCGCGGACGTCGGCGAGGTTCGCCGCGATCTCGGCGGCCCGGTCGGTCACGGCTCGATCCACGTCAGACCGGCCAATCGCCCAGTGGTCCCGTCCCTGCGGTGACTGAACAGCGTGCGGTCCTCGAGGGTGCACCTCGGGTCGACGCCGATGCGCGCGACGCCCGCGTCGGCGAGCTGGCGCCAGAGCCCGGCGCGCAGGTCGACCCCGGGCGTGCCGGAGCGGGTCTTGCACGCGCTGCCGGGCAGCCGGGCCTCCATGTCGTCGCGCATGGCGGCGGGCACCTCGTAGCACTCCCCGCACACCGAGGGCCCGAGCAGCGCCTCGACCCGCTGGACGTCCGCGCCGACCGACACCATCGCCTCGAGCGCGGCGGGGACGACCCCGACGCGCGCGCCGACCCGCCCGGCGTGGACCGCGGCGACGACGCCCGCCTCCGGGTCGCCGAGGAGCACGGGCACGCAGTCGGCGACGAGCGCGACCAGCGCGAGCCCGGGTTCGGCGGTGACGAGGGCGTCGGTCGCCTCGACCGGCTCGGCCCTCGGCCCGTCGACGACGCCGACCGTGCGGCCGTGGACCTGCTCCATCCACACGACGCGGTCGGCGCCCAGGCCCAGCTCGTCGGCCAGCCGGGCCCGGTTGGCCGCGACCGCGTCCGGGTCGTCGCCGACGTGGTCGCCGAGGTTGAACGAGTCGTACGGGGCTTTCGACACCCCACCTGCACGCGTGGTCACCACGCGACGTATCCGCACGCGGTGAACCCTACCGACGCATGAAGGGCGGGACGTCCACCTCGTCGTCGGGGTCCTCGCCGACCGGGGTCGCCCGGCCGGGCAGCACGCCCGAGGCGGGCGCGGGGCGGCTGACCGGGTAGCCGGTGCCCGTGGCCGGCCGGGGCGGGTAGGCGGTGCTCTGGTACCCGCCCGGGTAGCCGGACGCCTGCGTGGTCGGCTCGGCGGGCGGCGGCGTCGGGGTGGTCACCGGCGGGGGCGGCGTCGGCTCGGCGGGCTTCTGCACCTCGCCCGCGGTCGCCGTGGCCGTCGCGGTGGTCGCCTTCGCCGAGGACAGCGCCGTCGGGTCGAGCTTCTTGTGCGTCGGGGTGCCGCCGTCGAACCCGGCCGCGATCACGGTGACCCGCACCTCGTCGCCGAGGGAGTCGTCGATGACCGTGCCGAAGATGATGTTGGCCTCCGGGTGCGCGGCCTCCTGGACCAGCGACGCGGACTCGTTGATCTCGAACAGGCCCAGGTCGGAGCCACCGGCGATGGCCAGCAGCACGCCGTGCGCGCCGTCCATGCTGGCCTCCAGCAGCGGCGAGTTGATCGCCTTCTGCGCGGCCTGCACGGCCCGGCCCTCGCCGCGCGCGGAGCCGATGCCCATCAGCGCGGAGCCCGCCCCGGACATGACCGACTTGACGTCGGCGAAGTCCAGGTTGATCAGACCGGGGGTGGTGATGAGGTCGGTGATGCCCTGCACACCGGACAGCAGCACCTCGTCGGCCGAGCGGAACGCGTCCATCAGGGAGACGCCCACGTCGCCGAGCTGCAGGAGGCGGTCGTTCGGGATGACGATCAGCGTGTCGCACTCGTTGCGCAGCGCGTTGATGCCGTCCTCGGCCTGCTTGGCCCGCCGCTTGCCCTCGAAGGAGAACGGCCTGGTCACCACGCCGATGGTCAGCGCGCCGAGCTTGCGCGCGATGGACGCCACGACCGGCGCGCCGCCGGTGCCGGTGCCGCCGCCCTCGCCCGCGGTGACGAAGACCATGTCGGCCCCCTTGAGGACCTCCTCGATCTCCTCGCGGTGGTCCTCGGCGGCCTTGTGGCCGACCTCGGGGTTCGCGCCCGCGCCGAGGCCGCGGGTCAACTCGCGCCCGATGTCGAGCTTGACGTCGGCGTCGGACATGAGCAGCGCCTGCGCGTCGGTGTTCACCGCGATGAACTCGACGCCCTTCAGCCCGACCTCGATCATGCGGTTGACGGCGTTCACGCCGCCGCCACCGATGCCGACGACCTTTATCACGGCGAGGTAGTTGTGCGGGGGCGTCATCGAGCCGCCTTCCTGTTCGCTGGACCTGCACTGCCGCCCGGCGAAACCCTCGACCTCAACCAGAGAGTCAGAGCTGTGTCAACCCCGGACCTACGCCTATGGACGGTAGGCACAGGTGGACGCCCGATCCAGCCGCCACGCCGAGAAGGCAACCGGATGTTCGTCACCCGGTGTGAACACGCCGGTGGTCATTCACCGGTGACGCCGTCGAGCAACTCCCGGATGATATCCAGGTGGCCCGCGTGCCTCGCGGTCTCCTCGATCATGTGCAGGACGACCCAGCGGGCGTTGATGTCGCCGCCGTTGCGGAAGGGCCGGGTCTCCTCCAGCCCCATACGCGCGGTGACAGCCCGGCTGTTGGCGCACTCGGCCTCGTACTCGTCGACCAGCCGGGCGGTCGGGATGCGGGCGGCGTCCTCGAACTCGCCGTCGGGGCGCTCCTTGCTGTAGGGGGCGCGGTCGGGCTCGCCGCAGAGGACGGTCCGGAACCAGTACGCCTCGACCCACCGCAGGTGCGACAGCAGCCCGGCGACGGTCATCAGCTCCGAGGGCAGCACCGGCTTGTGCGCGTCCTCCTCGGACAGCCCCCGCGCCTTCATGACGACGGTGGCGCGCAGGTAGTCCAGGAAGCCCTCGGCCTGGGCGAGTTCGCCCCCGGTGTAGGGCGGGTCGATCCGGGTGTCGGCAGTCATGGGCGCGGAGTATGGCGGAGGGCGCGACCGCGCGCACCACCTTTTCTGGGAATAAACGCGTCTCGCGGCAACCCATTCCCATTACCAAGGGAGCGTCGCGAATTCCGCGGCGCCGGGTCTCCCAGCAGGTCTCGCAGGGCCCCTGGCCAGGGCGGTGCGCCCTCACCCGGGCGGGCACGCGTCACTCCAATAGCCGACGAACCATGACGGAATGCGTTGTCCACTTGTGGACAATGTCGCGTTCTACCCTCGCTCGCATAACTCGTCCGTGTCTACGGTTCCCCGCAATTGGCGCCGTGTAGCGGCCCGTCCCGGTCGTGCGCGCCATACCCTGCGAGAGGAACAAGTCCCATGAATCGACGCCGAGCACTTATCGGCTTGGTGGCCGGGGCAGCCACCGTCGGCGGCCTGGCCGTCGCCATCCCCACGTCGTTCGCCGCCCAGGAGGCCGCGCCCGGGGGCGTGACCCGGCTCATCGTCGGCTACAAGGCGGGCACCGCCGAGGCGCGGTCCAACGACGCCGCCGTCCAGGCCGTGGACGGGATCGACGGCGACTTCGGGGTCGCCCGCAGGCTGGGCACCGGCGCGGTCCTGGTGGACCTCGGCGGCGCGCTCGGCGGCAGCGCGCTCGACGCGGTCGTCCGCTCGTTCCAGGCGGACGCCGACGTCGCGTACGTGCAGCCGGACATCCGGTTCACCGCGATGGCCGACCCGCGGACCCCGACTACAGCAAGCAGTGGCACTACTTCGAGACCAAGGCGGGCATCAACGCCCCCGGCGCGTGGGCGAAGTCGACGGGCGCGGGCGTGACCGTCGCGGTCATCGACACCGGCCGGACCCGGCACTCCGACCTCGACGGCAACACCGTCGCGGGCTACGACATGATCTCCGACTCGACCACCGCCCGCGACGGCGGCGGGCGCGACAGCGACCCGGCCGACGAGGGCGACTGGTTCACCGCGGGCGAGTGCAACTCGCAGCGCGCGGCGAACTCCTCCTGGCACGGCACGCACGTCGCGGGCACGATCGCCGCGGCGGGCAACAGCACCGGCGGCCTCGGCGTCGCGTACGGCGCGAAGGTGCAGCACGTGCGCGTGCTGGGCAAGTGCGGCGGCTCGTTCTCCGACATCATCGACGGCATCGTGTGGGCCTCCGGCGGCAGCGTCCCGGGCGCGCCCGCCAACCAGACCCCGGCGAAGGTCCTGAACCTGAGCCTGGGCGGCCAGTCCACCTGCTCGCAGGCGATGCAGTCGGCCATCGACGGCGCGGTCGGTCGCGGCAGCGCGGTCGTGGTCGCGGCGGGCAACAGCAACATGGACGCCAGCCGGTTCACCCCGGCCAACTGCCGCAACGTGATCACCGTCGCCGCGCTCGACCGCGACGGCAACCGGTCGATCTTCCGCCAGGACGGTTCCGCGGGCTCGAACTACGGCACCACGGTCGACGTCGCCGCCCCCGGTGGCGAGACCTGGACCGCGACCGGCGGGGTCAACGGCATCTACTCGACCCTGAACTCCGGCACCACCACCCCGGGCAGCGAGTCGTACGCGTTCTACCAGGGCACCAGCATGGCCGCCCCGCACGTCGCGGGCATCGCCGCGCTCGTCCGCGCCAAGCACGACCTCACCCCGGCGCAGCTCGAGACCGCGCTGAAGGAGAACGCGCGGGCCATCCCGGGCACCTGCTCGGAGGGCTGCGGCGCGGGCCTGGTCGACGCCACCGCCACCCTCGACGCCCTCGGCGGCGGCGAGCCGGGCGACACCGTCACGATCACCAACCCGGGCAACCAGACCAGCAAGGTCGGCGACACCGTCAGCCTGCAGCTCAAGGGCGAGTCCACCGCGGGCGGTTCGCTCACCTACTCCGCCACCGGCCTGCCCGCCGGGCTCGCCATCTCGACCGCGGGCCTGATCACCGGCAAGCCGACCACCGCGGGCACCTCGACGGTGAAGGTCACCGCGACCGACAGCGCGCAGAACACCGGCACGACGTCGTTCACGTGGACGGTCACCTCCACCCAGGGCGGCACCGTCACCCTGCAGAAGCCGATGGACCAGTGGGGCTTCCGCGGCTGGGCCGTGCAGCCGCTGCAGATCACCGGCAGCAGCACCGCGGGCGGCGCGCTCACCTACACCGCCGCGGGCCTCCCGCCGGGCCTGACCATCAGCTCGGCCGGGCGCATCACCGGCGTCCCGACGACGGCGGGGAACTTCACCGTCACCGTCACCGGCACGGACAGCGGCGGGTCGAAGGGCACCACGTCCTTCCTGTGGCGCATCTACTGATCCGCTGAGAACGGTGGCGCCCGGGATGTCCCCCGGGCGCCACCGTCACACCCAGCCGCGGCTGGCCGCCTGCACCCCGCCTGGAACCGCGTGTCCGCGTCCAACGCCCGCATCAGCCCGGCGATCCGCCGCACCACCGTCCGCGGGGTGACCCCGAGCGCGCGGGCGATCGCCTGGTCCTTCGCGCCGGTCGACATCAGCCGCAGCACCTCGGCGTGCTTGTCGTCGAACGGCCGCTGCGCGAGCTGCTCCGCCGCCCCCAACGGCGTCGCCTTCGCCCACAGGTGCTCGAACGACGTCGCGAACGCCTCCACGACCGCAGGCGCCCGCACCACCAACCGCGTCCGCGCGCACGTCGAGTCCCAACTGGTCGGCACCACCGCGACCGCCCGGTCGATCACGACCATCTTCATCCGCACGTCCGGCAGCGACCGCGCCTGCTCCCCGCCTCCAGGTACCGCCGCAGGTGCACCAGCTTCTCGGGCTCCCGCAACACCGGCGCGTGGTAGATCGCCCGGTACTCCACCCCGCGCGCCAACGCCTGCAACTGGCTGGTGTTCATCACGTGCCCGTTGAGGTACGGCGGGCAGTCGACGACGAGCACCTCCTCCCGCGCCCCCAACTCGAGGTCGGCGAGCGTCCGCATCACCTCCTCCTCCCCCGTCACCACCTCGACAGCGCTCTGCGCCGACCCCCCACCCTCAGCCCGCCTCCGTCGCACCATGTCCCGCGCCGCCGCCCGCAACTCGTCCAACGCCTGCTGCCTCCGCAACACCGCCGCGTCAATCGCCACCTCCGGCGGCGCCGCGACGTACCGGCTGACCATCCCGGGAAGCCGGTCCACCAACCCCAGCTCGAGCAGTTCGTCCAGCACCCGCCGCACCACCCCGCGCCCGAGCCCGACCTCGTCCCCCAACTCCCCGATCTCCGCCCCGGGCCGGTCGAACAACGCCAGGTAGACCGCCGAGTGCTCAGCCGCCAACCCCAACGGCGCCAGCAAATCCCCCATGGCCCCTCCCGGGTGTCGTGCCGAGGACACCCCCGACCGCCCGAACCCTGCCCCCTCGGCGGCCCACCGCACTAATCCCAATGGCGGATAGCACAGACCTATGGGGTGTCATCCCATCAACGGCACGACGAAGTGGCCCGCCACCGCCGACCCGGCCACCAGCAGCAGAAACGCTAGTGGCCGACGCGGAATCCCGGACGGCGGCCGATGCACGTCCCCCTCGCCGCGCCCCTTCTCCAGCGCGTCGACCAGTCGCGCCTCGAGAACGTCGCTCCGCTCGGCATAAGCGGAGGAGAACCGCGCCAACCACCAGTACCGGTCGAACTCCCACTCGTGCGGAGTGCCGTCGGAGGCGGTGACGCGGACCGTGTTCCCACTGACCGCGACACTCCCGATGGCACCCCACCGCACCACGTCGACGGCGAACGGCTGCACGAGCGTCAACCCGCCACCGTTCCACAGCGCCCGCGGCCGCAGGTCGAACCGCCAGATGAGTTCGCACAACAGCGCCGCCGCGACAGCCGCGACGACCGCCGCGGGCAGCCCGGTGTCCACGACACCGCCCAGCGGCGCAGCGATCCCCAAGCACGCCACGACGACGGCGAGCCAACTGACCCACGGGTTGCTGCGTCGAAAGCAGCCGCTTGGCGCGGGGTGGACGTTCACGCCACCGATTGTGCTGTACCAGTCTGTTCGCAGGAGGACATCCTCAGGGTTCCAGCAACATCAACCACAAGAACATCGGCGTCTGATGGAGCGAGCAGAACAGTGCGACGGTTGACCCTGGTCGCCGCGGGCTGGCGGCCGGTGCGCTCGGGATTTCCGGGTGCACCGGTGCCGCCGGTCCCCCGGTCGAGCCGACGAGTCCCGCGGCCACCTCGGCGGTGCCGTCCGGGCCGCCGGTGCCCGGCGTCGTCATCGACGTGGGATGGCGCGAGTTCGGGGCGGGGGTGCCGCTGGAGCACCGGGAGATCTTCGAGGTCGTCGGCAGGCGGTACGCGCTCGGGTCCGATCCGGGATCGCCCGTCGACGACCCCAACCAGCGGGCGCGGGTCGTCGATCGCGAGACCGGGCGGGTGGTGTACCGGTTCCAGCCCGCCGGGCCCGAACGACTGCCGGGAGCGGCTCTCTTCTTCGAGCGCTACGCGCTGATCATCGACCAGTCGTACGCGAAGTCGGACGGGCCGGACCCGGTGGCCGACCGCAACGTCCTGTGGCGGGTGGACCTCAACGCGGGCACGGCTGAGAAAGTGCGCCTCCGCACGGCGAAGGGGCTCGGCTACTTCTCCTGGTCGGGCGAGTACGGGGAGAAGCCGTGATGATGGCGGTCCACCCCGACGGCCGGGAGTGCGTGTTGTCGGTCAACCCCGACACCCTCGCGGAACGCCTGGTGCACTGCGTGCCGCGGGACAAGAATCTCCTCCAGGTGAACACCACCCGCGACGGGATATCGATGCTCCTGGCCGACGGCGGCGAGCAGTCCACCTACGACGAATGCAAATCGCGCTGGTGGCTCGACCGCGGCGGCGACCCGCGGCAGCTCAACCCGGACGCGGGCTGCACGATCTGGGAGGGCATCGTCATCGACGGCTGGGAGGTCACCGCCGCGTTGGACCCCACCCAGGTGCCGCTGCACGACTACTCCCGCGCCGTCGCCGTGCGCGGCGACCGCCGGGTCGACCTCGGGCCGATCCTGTCGAGCACCCTCGTGGCCTGCGGCGAGCACGTCTACTGGCTCACCGAGGACTACGAGCTAGACGCCCACTGGCAGGAGGTGCGCCGCTGGCGCCCCGGCACCGACCGCGTCGAGACCGTCCTGCACCAAGCCGACGAGCACGGCAGGCGCCCGCCTGCGTGCACCCAAGGCGTGTTCAGCACTTCCCACACCGCCTACAAGAACGCGGAGCCGACCGCCCAGCACACCCGCTATCTCGACAACCCGTGAACCGACGTCACTTGATGGTGGGGAACTCCGGCGCGGCCACGTCGTAAACCTTTCCCGGCCGGGTCAGCAAAACCCCGATCACGGCTGCCTTGCGCGCGGAATCCTCAACCCCGCCCCATTTCACGATCCGCCCATCCCGCAACGTCAACCGAACATCGTGCGCCGAATCCGCCGTCACCGACTTCACCGACTTGCGCAGTTTCTCCGGTGCCGCGGCCAACACCTCCACGCCCGCCACCACCGCCGACTGCTCGACCGCCTTCAGCGACGGCAACCCCGCGGGCGCCTTCGTCTTCACCGCGTAGTCCACGCCCTCGACATCCACCAGGTGGAATCCGTCCTGCGCGACCACGTACGCCACCGGAGTGCGTTCCAGGACCGCGATCTCCACCGTGTTCGGCAGCGACCGGCCCACGTCCACCGCCGCCACCCGGGGCAGTTCCAGGACCCGGGCCGCGATCTCGTCGGTGTCGAGCCGCGCCAGCGGGGTGCCCGGGACGATGGCCGCGACGGAGCGGACCTCCTCGACGGTCAGCTCGTGCACCCCGGTGACCTCGACCTCCTTGACGCCCAGCACCGGTGTGTACATCACGACGTACACCACCGCCGTGATCACCAGCATGACGCCGATCAGGGTCAGCCGGCGGCGCAGGTACTTGCTGGGGTGCGGCGGCGGACCGGCCGCGGCGGTGTGCGCCGCGGCCTGGTCCGGACCGCCTCAACCACGCCGGTCCAGTTCGGCCAGGATCTCCGGGCCGAGGGAGGTGACGTCGCCCGCGCCCATGGTCAGCACCAGGTCGCCGTCGCGGACCAGGTCGGCGACCTTGACGATGACCTTGTCGAACGCGGGCTCGTAGTGCACGCGCTCCGGGGGAGCGGGACGGCGTCGGCGATCAGGGCGCCCGACACGCCCGGTACGGGCTCCTCGCGCGCGCCGTAGACGTCGAGCACGACGACCTCGTCGGCCAACGCGAGCGCGGCGGCGAACTCGCCCGCGAACGCCTCGGTCCGGGAGTACATGTGCGGCTGGAACACCACGACGATCCGACCCTCGCCCACCGCGGGGCGCACCGCGCGGAGCTGCGCGTCGACCTCGGTGGGGTGGTGGGCGTAGTCGTCGTAGACGCGGACCGCGCCGGAGCGGCCCTTGAACTCGAAGCGCCTGCGCACGCCGCCGAAGGACGCGATGCCCTCCAGCAGGCCGGAGCGGTCGGCGCCCAGTTCCTCGCCCGCCAGGAGCGCGGCCAGCGCGTTGCCCGCCATGTGCTCGCCCGGCACGGCGACGTCGAGGTCGAACTCGTCGTCGCCGATCTGCACGCGCGCCACCCCGCCGCCCTCGACGGGGCGGTAGTCGCGGATCACCGCGTCGTCCGGGCCGAACGCGCGGCGGCCGTAGCGGCGCACCCGGACGCCGCGCGCGGCGGCCCGCTCGGCCAGCGCCGCCGAGCCCGGGTCGTCGACGCACGCGATGAGGACGCCGCCGGGCTCGATGCGGTCGACGAACGCGTCGAACACCGCGACGTACTTCTCCACGGTGCCGTGGTGGTCGAGGTGGTCGGCCTCCACGTTGGTCACGACGGCGACCGATGGCGAGTAGACCAGGAACGAGCCGTCGGACTCGTCGGCCTCCGCGACGAACAGCCCGCCGGAGCCGTGGTGGGCGTTGGCGCCGGACTCGTTGAGGTCGCCACCGATCGCGAACGACGGGTCCAGGCGGCAGTGCTGGAGCGCCACCGTCAGCATCGACGTGGTCGACGTCTTGCCGTGGGTGCCCGCGATGCACGCCGCGCGCTGGCCCGCCATCAGCTCGGCCAGCGCCTGCGCCCGGTGCAGGACCGTGAGACCGCGGCGGCGGGCCTCCACCAGCTCCGGGTTCGTCTCCTTGATCGCGGTGGACACCACGACCGCGGTCGGGCCGCCGTCGAGCAGGTCGAGGTTCTCCGCGGCCTGGCCGACGGCGATCTTCGCGCCCTGCGCGCGCAGCGCGAGGAACGCGCGCGCCTCCTTGGCGTCCGACCCGGACACCGCCATGCCCCGGGCGAGCAGGATGCGCGCGATGCCGCTCATCCCCGCGCCGCCGATGCCCACCAGGTGGGCGCGGTCGAGGCTCACGACCGGTCCTTGAGCGCGTCGAGCACCATGCGGGCCAGCACGTCGGCGGCCTCGCGGTGCCCGCTGCCCTGCGCGGCGGCCGACATCGACCGCAGCCGGGCCGGGTCGGTCAGCATCGGGACGACGGTCGAGGCGACCCGCTCGGGGGTCAGGTCGGCGTCGTCGATCATCAGCGCCGCGCCCGCCTTGACCGCGGGCCTGCGTTGAGCGCCTGCTCGCCGTTGCCGTGCGGCAGCGGCACGTACACAGCGGGCAGGCCCACCGCGGACACCTCGGCGACGGTCATCGCGCCGCACCGGCACAGCACCGCGTCCGCGGCGGCGTAGGCGAGGTCCATGCGCTCCAGGTACGGCACCGACGCGTACCGGGGCGCGCCCGGGACCTCCTGCACGGCGAGGGTGTTCTTCGGGCCGTGCGCGTGCAGGACGCCGATCCCGGCGTCGGCCAGCGCGCGGGCCGCGCCCGAGACGGCGTTGTTGATCGACCGCGCCCCTGGGAGCCGCCGAACACCAGCAGGGTCGGCGCGGTGGGGTGCAGGCCGAAGAACTCGCGGGCCTGGGCGCGCAGCGCGGCCCGGTCCAGGCTGACGATCGATTCGCGCAGCGGGATGCCGACGACCTCGGCGTTCGGCAGGCCGGAGTCCGGCACCGCGACCGCGACCCGGTCGGCGAACTTGGCGCCCACCTTGTTCGCCAGGCCGACCCGGGCGTTCGAGTCGTGCACGATGATCGGCATGCGGCCGCGGGCGGCGAGGTAGGCGGGGAGGGCGACGTAGCCGCCGAAGCCGACCAGCACGTCCGCGCCGACCCGCTCCAGCACGCCGCGGGTCAGCTTGATCGCCGCGCGCACCCGCAGCGGCAGCTTCAGCAGGTCGACGTTGGGCTTCCTCGGCATCGGGACCGGCGGGATCATCTCCAGCGGTAGCCGCGGCCGGGACGATGGTCTTCTCCAGGCCGCGCTCGGTGCCGAGCGCGACGACCCGGACGTCCGGGCGCAGCCTGCGCACTGCGTCGGCCAGGGCGAGGGCGGGCTCGATGTGGCCTGCCGTGCCCCCTCCCGCGACGACAACGCAGGGACTACCTGAACTCACCGACGTCCTCCTCCTTTGTTGCCCCGCGGGTGGCGCGGGTCGCCTTCTGCCTGGCCTGGGGCACCCGCTTCGCGGTGAGCCCGGTGGGCCGGTCCGCGCCGCGGGGCGGGCGGTCGGCCGGGCGGGCCTGCGCTTCTTCGGCGGCTGGTACGGGTCGGGCGCGGGCAGGCGCATGATCCGGCCGAAGCGCCCCGGCCCTTGAGAGCGTAGCGCCGACACGGCCTCGGGCTCATTGCGCGCGCAGTTGGCGAGGACGCCGAACACCAGCATCGTCACCACCACGGACGTGCCGCCGCTGGAGATCATCGGCAGCGTGATGCCGGTGACCGGGAGCAGGCCGACGACGTAGCCGATGTTGATGGCGGCCTGCGCGACCAGCCACACCGTCAGCGTGCCGGACACCATGCGGATCCACGGGTCGATGTTGCGGGTGGCGATCCGCAGGCCGACGACGGCGAGCATGACGAACAGGCCCAGCACCAGCACGCAGCCGAGCAGCCCGAGCTCGTCGGCGATGAGGGCGAAGATGAAGTCGTTGTGGACGTTGGGCAGGTAGCTCCACTTGGACGGCCCCTGCCCGAGGCCCCGGCCGAACAGCCCGCCGTCGGCGATCGCGAGCTGCGCCTGGATGGCCTGGTAGTTCTTGCCGCCGAGGTCGTCGTCCGGGTTGAGGAAGCCGAGCACGCGGTCGAGCCGGTAGTCGGTGCCGACGGCGAGCAGCGCGACGCCCGCGACGCCGCCCGCGGCCAGCGCCCCGAACAGCCGCAGCGGCGCGCCCGCGAACCAGAGCAGCGCGACCACCACGACGCCGAGGGTGATGGTGCCGCCCAGGTCGGGCTGGAGCATGATCAGCGCGCACATGAGCAGGGCGATCGGCATGACCGGGACCAGCAGGTGCCGGTACCGGTGCAGCACGGCCCGCTTGACCACGAGCACGTGCGCGCCCCACAGGGCCAGCGCGACCTTGGCGACCTCGATCGGCTGGAACGAGATCGGGCCGACGACGAACCAGCTGCTGGTGCCGTTGAGGTTCGCGCCGAGCGGGGTGATGACCAGCGCGAGCAGCACGATGCTGACGACCATCGCCGCCGGGCTCCACGACCGGATGCGGGCCAGCGGCACGCGCACGCCGAGCCAGAACGCGACCGACCCGACGACGACGTAGATGAGCTGCTTGAGGAAGACCGTGTAGAGGCCGTCACCGGTGGCGAAGGAGACCACCGACGACGCCGACAGCACCATGACCAGGCCGAGGACGGTGAGCAGGCCGAACACCGCGAGCACCAGGTGGAACGACGCCAGCGGCCTGCCGAGCCACGCGGTCAGCGCGCTGCTCGCCGCGCCCAGCTTGCCCCCGACCCGCACCCGGCGCTTGGGCCGCGGCTGGGCCTCGACGGACATCAGGTGGCCCCGGCGCCGCCGTGGTCCTCCCCGGTGAGCCGCCGGACGGCTTCGACGAACGCCTCGCCGCGGTGGGCGTAGTCGCGGAACATGTCGAGGAGGCCGCGGCGGGGGCGAGCAGGACGACGTCGCCCGGCCGGGCCAGGGCGCGCGCCGCGCGAACCGCTGCGATCATGGGCTCATCGTCTCCGCGGGCACCCGCGTGACGGGGACATCCGGCGCGTGTCGCGCCACGGACCCGGCGATGACCTCGCCGTCGGCGCCCATGACGACCACGCCCCGCAGCCTGCCCGCCACCTCGCGCGCGAGGTCGTCGACGGTGGCGCCCTTGAGCAGGCCGCCCGCGATCCACACGACGGACTCGAACGCGCGCAGCGAGCCGCCCGCGGCGTGCGGGTTGGTGGCCTTGGAGTCGTTGACGTAGGTGAGCCCGCCGACCTCGGCGACGGTCTCGGCGCGGTGCCTGCCGGGGTGAACGCGACCAGCCCGGCGCGCACGTCCTCCGGGCCGACCCCGTACGCGCGGGCGAGGGCGGCGGCGGCGAGCGCGTTGGCGACGTTGTGCGGGCCGGGCGGCCGGATGTCGGCGAGGGTGGCCAGCTCGGCGGCCTCGTTGACCGGGTCGTCGGTGAAGGCGCGGTCGACCAGCAGGTCCTCGACGACGCCGAGCCCGCCGGGGCGCGGGGTGTCGAGCCCGAACGCGACCCGCTGCGTCTCGTGCTCGTGGGCCAGCCGCTCGGTGATCGGGTCGGCGGCGTTGTAGACCGCGTACCGCGTGCCGGTGTAGATGCGGCCCTTGGCGCGGGCGTACTCGTCCATCGAGCCGTGCCAGTCGATGTGGTCCTCGGCGACGTTGAGGACCGCGGCGGCGTGCGCGCGCATCGAGGTCTGCCAGTGCAGCTGGAAGCTCGACAGCTCCACGGCGAGCACCTTGTGCCCGGCGAGCACGGCGTCGACCACCGGCAGCCCGACGTTCCCGCAGGCCACGGCGTCCAGGCCGGCGGTCTTGAGGATCGACTCCAGCATGCCGACGGTCGTGGTCTTGCCGTTGGTGCCGGTGATCGCCAGCCAGACCGGCGGCTCGGGCAGCGTCTCGCCGATCCGCCAGGCCAGCTCGACGTCGCCGATGACCTCGACCGGCGAGTTCGCCAGCAGCGGGCTGTCCGGGCGCCAACCGGGGCTGGTGACGACCAGGTCCGTGCCCTCGGGCGGCTCGGTGATGGCGTGCGCGGTGCGGACGTCCAGCTCCAGCGCGGCCAGCCGCTCGGCGTTGCCGTCGGCGACGGTGACCTCCGCGCCCAGCGACAGCAGCGCCCGGGCGACCCCGGTCCCGGCGACGCCCGCCCCCGCGACCAGGACCTTGCGGCCCGCGTAGAGGGTCACTGCCCGCCGCCGAGGGCGAGCCAGTCGGCGTAGAACAGGCCCAGGCCGAACATCGCGCAGACGCCCGCGAGCAGCCAGAACCGGATGATGACCGTGGTTTCCGCCCACCCGGCGAGTTCGAAGTGGTGGTGGAACGGCGCCATCCGGAACAGGCGTCGGCGGGTGGTCCGGAAGACCGCGATCTGCAGGACGACCGACATCATCTCGACCACGAACAGACCACCGATGACGATCATCAGCAGCTCGGTGCGGGTCGCGATCGACAGGCCCGCGACCAGGCCGCCGAGGGCCAGCGAGCCGGTGTCGCCCATGAAGATCTTCGCCGGGGCGGCGTTCCACCAGAGGAAGCCGATGCACGCGCCCATGCCCGCCGCGGCCACGACGGCGAGGTCCAGCGGGTCGCGGGTGTTGAAGCAGGCGGCTTCCTTCACCCGGGCGCAGTCGTGGCTGAACTGCCAGAACGTGATCACGACGTAGGTGCCGAGCACCATCGCCGACGAGCCGCCCGCGAGTCCGTCGAGGCCGTCGGTGAAGTTCACCGCGTTCGACCAGGCCGACACCGCCAGGTAGCAGAAGACGATGAACCCGATCGAGCCGAAGGAGACGATCGAGATGTCCCGGACGAACGACAGGTAATCCGACGCGGGCGTCAGGTTGTTCTCGTCCGGGTAGCGCAGCGCCAGGATCGCGAACACGATCGCCACCGCGAGCTGGCCGACCAGCTTCGCGGTCTTGTTCAGGCCGAGGTTGCGCTGCTTGCGGATCTTGATGAAGTCGTCGAGGAAGCCGACCATGCCCAGGCCGGTGGTCAGGAACAGCACCAGCAGACCGGACGCGGTGGGCGCGTCGCTGCCCTCGCCGAAGGCGTTGAACGCGTGCGCGGCGGCGTAGCCGACCCACATCGCGACGATGATCGCGACGCCGCCCATGGTGGGGGTGCCGCGCTTGGACTTGTGCCCCTGCGGGCCCTCCTCGCGGATCTCCTGGCCGAAGCCCTGCCGGGAGAACACGCGGATCAGGTACGGGGTCAGCAGGATCGACGCGACCAGGGCGAGGGCCGCGGCGATGAGGATGGACTTCACCGGTTGTCCCCCAGCAGAGCGTCGGCGACCCGCCACAGGGCGGCCGACTTCGAGGCCTTCACCAGCACGACGTCACCGGGGGCCAGCTCGGCGCGCAGCAGCGCGACGGCGGCGTCCACATCCGGCACCAGCACCGACTCCTCTCCCCACGAGCCCTCCAGGCTCGCCCCCGGTGCATGGGCGCGGCCTGCTCGCCGACCACCACCAGGCGGTTGATGTCCAGTCTCACGGCGAGCCTGCCGATCTCGTCGTGCGCGGCCACCGACTCCGCGCCCAGCTCCGCCATCACTCCCAGGACGGCCCAGGACCGGCGCCGGTTGCCCGTGCGGGCCATCGTCGCGAGGGTCTTGAGGGCGGCCCGCACGGACTCGGGGTTCGCGTTGTAGGAGTCGTTGACGACCGTGACGCCGTCCGGGCGGGTGATCACCTCCATGCGGCGCGCGGAGACGCGCTCGGCGCCGGAGAGCGCGCGGGCGGCCTGCTCCGGGGTCGCGCCCGCCTCCATCGCGACGGCCGCGGCGGCGAGCGCGTTGCCGACGTGGTGGGCGCCGTGCAGGGCCAGGGCCACGTCCGCGGTGCCGTTCGGGGTGACCATGGTGAACCGGGCGCGGGCCTGCTCGTCGAGCTGGACGTCGACGGCCCGCACGTGCGCCTGCAGCGCCTCGCCGACGAAGACCACCCGGGCCTTGGTGCGGCTCGCCATCGCGGCGACCAGCGGGTCGTCGGCGTTGAGGATCGCGACGCCGTCCTCGGGCAGCTTCTCGACCAGCTCGCCCTTGGTCTGGGCGATGCCCTCGCGGGACCCGAACTCGCCGACGTGGGCGCTGCCGACGTTCAGCACGACCCCGATCCTCGGCGGCGCGGTGTCGCACAGGGCGGCGATGTGGCCGGGTCCGCGCGCGGACAGCTCCAGCACGAGGAACCGCGTGTCGGCGTCGGCGCGCAGGGCGGTCCACGGGTGGCCCAGCTCGTTGTTGAACGACCCGGGCGGGGCGACCGTGGCGCCCATCGGGGCCAGGACCTGGGCGATCAGGTCCTTGGTCGAGGTCTTGCCGGAGGAGCCGGTGACGCCGACGACGGTCAGCCCGTCGAGCCGGTCGACCACGTGGCGGGCCAGCTTGGCCAGGCCCGCCAAGACGGCGGCGCCGGAGCCGTCGCGGTCGCCGGTGAGGGCGACGGAGCGGCGGTGGGCGTCGTCGACCGGCGGGACGATCACGGCGGGGGCGTCGACCTCGCGGGCGGCCAGCACGCCCGCGGCGCCCTGGGCGACCGCGGTGGCGGCGAAGTCGTGCCCGTCGACGCGCTCGCCGGGCATCGCGATGAACAGCCCGCCCTCGGCCACCTGGCGCGAGTCGAACTCGACGCTGCCGGTGACGGTCTCGGAGCCGTCGGCGTTGTGGAGCCTGCCGCCGGTCGCCTGCGCGACCTCGGCGAGGGTCAGCGGGATCATGCTTCGTCTCCCAGGTGGGCGCGGATCGCCGCCTCCAGTTCGTCGCGGTCGGAGAAGGGGTGCACGACCCCGTTGACCTCCTGGCCGGTCTCGTGGCCCTTGCCCGCGACGACGACGACGTCGCCGGGGCGGGCGCGGCGCACGGCCGTCACGATGGCGTCCCGGCGGCCGCCGACCTCGACGACCTCGCCGCGCCCGGGGCCTCCTCGGCGCCCCGGCGCATGGCGGCGCGGATCGCGGCCGGGTCCTCGCTGCGCGGGTTGTCGTCGGTGATGACCAGCAGGTCGGCGCGCTGGCCGCGGCGGCGCCCATCAGCGGGCGCTTCGCGGTGTCGCGGTCGCCGCCGCAGCCGAGGACGACGATCACCCGGCCCTCGGTGCGCGCGCGGACGGCGTCGAGGGCCAGGGCGACGGCCTCGGGCTTGTGCGAGTAGTCGACGACGGCGGTGAAGTCCTGGCCGACGGCGACGCGCTCCATGCGCCCGGGCACCTGCACCGCGGCGAGCCCCTGCGCGATCTCGCCCAGCGCGACCCCCGCCTTGTCGAGGCAGGCGGCGGCGAGCAGGGCGTTGGCGACGTTGAACAGGCCGGGCATGGGCAGGACGACGTCGATCCGGCCGGTGGGGGCGCTGATGGTGAACGCCTGCTCGCCGTCGCGGGACGTGCGGACGTCGGAGGCGGTCCAGTGGGCGTCGGTGGTCATGGCGACCGTGACCGTGTCGGGGGTGACCAGGCGGCGGCCCCACTCCCCGTCGACGCAGACCACCTCGGCGGCGGAGCGGCCGTCGAACAGGCGCGCCTTCGACCGGAAGTAGTCCTCCATGTCGCTGTGGAAGTCCAGGTGGTCCTGGGAGAGGTTGGTGAACGCGCCGACCGCGAACCGGGTCCCGCCGACGCGCTCCAACTCGAGCGCGTGGCTGGAGACCTCCATCGGCACGTCGGTGACGCCGCGCTCGCGCATCACGGCCAGCAGCGCCTGCAGGTCGGGGGCCTCGGGCGTGGTGAACGCGCTGGCCAGCCGCTCGCCCGCGATGCGGGTCTCGACGGTGCCGATCAGGCCGGTCGTGCGGCCCGCGGCGGCCAGGCCCGCGTCGATCATGTACGTGGTCGTGGTCTTGCCCGAGGTGCCGGTGACGCCGATGACCCGCAGGTGCAGGGACGGGTCGCCGTAGATCGCGGCGGCCATGGGTCCGAGCGCGGCGCGCGGCTCGTCGTGCACGAGGACGGGCACGCCCGCGTCGCGCACGGCCGGTCGGGCGGCGCCCGCGGCGTCGGTCAGGACGGCGACGGCCCCGGCGGCGACGGCGTCCGCGGTGAAGTCGGCGCCGTGCACGCGCGCGCCGGGCAGACCGGCGAACACGTCGCCGGGCCGGACGTGCTGGGCGCGCAGGGTCGCGCCCGTGACGGCCACATCGGACACCCCGGGCAGGTCGGGGTCCGGACGTGCCTGGGCGCGGGTGGCCAGGTCGGCCAACGCGACGGGCGGGGTGCGGGTGGGGCGAGGCGGCGCTGTGACTGCCTTGCCGACGAGCTTGGCGGGCACGTCGGGGAGGCTACCCGCGCACGGAGGGCGACCGATCCACCCCTGCTTCCCGGCGTGGCGGGGTGGATGTTGTAGAAGCCCGCGGAAGTTGTCCACAGGCCCGGAAGTCCACCATGACAACGCGGGAGCCCCGCTCGTACCGTCGAACGTATGAGCGAACCACTCCGACCGTCCTCAGGGGACGACGAGCGGCACCACCGGGCTGGCCTCCTTGGACAGCGGGATGTTGTAACGCTGCGCGAGGAACGACGCCACGTCGTGGAAGAACGGCGCGGCCGAGACCCCGTCCGGCGTGCCGTACTTGGGCTTGTCGTAGACCATCCCGACCACGAACCGCGGGTCGTCGGCGGGCATGATCCCGGCGAAGGTGATCCAGTAGTTCGACTGGCTGTAGCGGCCGATCGACTTGTCGAACTGCTGCGCCGTGCCCGTCTTCCCGGAGATCTGGTACCCCGTCACCGCCGCCTTGGGCGCGGTGCCGTCGTTCTGGCCGCGACCGTCCTGCGCCACGGCGCGGAACATGTCCGTCGTGGTCTTCGCCGTCTCCGGAGACACCACCCGCACCCTCCGGCCGCGGCTCCTCCACCCGCGTCCCGTCCGGCTTGACCACGGCCTTGACGATCCGCGGCGGCACGCGCACGCCGCCGTTGGCGATGGCCTGGTACATGCCCGCCATCTGCAGCACGGTCATCGACAGGCCCTGCCCGATCGGCAGGTTGCCGAACGTGCTGCCCGACCACTGGCTCTGCGGCAGCAGCGACCCCGGGCTCTCCCCGGCAGCCCCACGCCCGTGCGCTGCCCGATCCCGAGCTTCTTCAGCATGTCCGCGTACCGGTCCGGGCCGACCTGGTCGGCCAGCATCAGCGTGCCCACATTGGACGACTTGCCGAAGATGCCCGCGGTGGTCATGTTGAGCCGCCCGTGGTCCCAGGCGTCCCCGATCACCCGGTCGGCGACCTTGATCGTCCCCGGCACCGAGTGCACGTCACCCGGCTTGGTGATGCCGTACTCGATCGCCGCCATCGCCGTGACGACCTTGTTCACCGACCCCGGCTCGTACGGCGTGGTGACGGCGGGGTTCGTCATCAGGGTGGGGTCGCGCCGCTCCTGCGAGGCGTCGAACGTCTTGTCGTTGGCGAGCCCGTAGACCTCCCCGGTCTTGGCGTCGAGCACCACGACGCTCACTGACCGCGCCCCGCTGCGCTTGGCGTACTCCCCGGCCTTCTGCTGCAGGAAGAACTGGAGGTCCGCGTCGATCGTCAACTCGACGTCCGACCCGTCCACCGCGGGCTGCCGGTTGCGCTCACTGCCCGGGATGACGACGTTCCCGCCCTCCTGCGTCTCCACGGTCACCGACCCCGGCTTGCCCGCCAGCTCGTTGTCGCGCAGCAACTCCAGCCCCACGAGCCCGTGCAGGTTGTGGTTGGCCTGGACGGGGTCCTCCATCCGCCAGTTCGCCAGCCCCACGATGTTCGACGCCAGATCCCCACCCGGGTACTCCCGCAGCGCCCGGTACTCCTCGTTGACCGCCGGGAACCGCTCCCGGATCAACCGAGCCTTCCCCGGCTCCACGTTCTTGACCAGGTACACGTACCCCTTGTCCGACCGCAGCTTCTGCAGCAGATCAGCCTCCGACACCTGGCTCCCCAACACCTCCACCATCAACTTGGCGAGCTCAGCCGTCTCCTTGTCGTAATCCAGCTTCTTCACCACCCCCGGCGTGGCGTTGTGCTTCTCGATCGCCTTCCGCTGCGCCCGAGGCTGCCAAGCCAACGCCCGCGCCTCCACGCTGAACGCCAACTCCACCCCGTTCCGATCCACGATCGCCCCCGCGCCGCCGGAATCGGGATCGTCTGCACCCGCTGCCGCTCAGCCCGCTCCGCCAAGGCCTCAGCCTCAAACAACTGCACCTGCACCAGCTTCAACCCAGCAGCCACCAACGACGCGATCAACAACACCCGCGTCACCACCACCCGCACCCGGTGATCAGTCCCCTGCGCCCGCTTCCGCACCCTCCGCATCCGCCCCGGCGCCACACCCCCATCCCCACCCTTCCCACGCCCGCCCCCACCACTCCCACTCCACCCGCCACCACGCCCAGCGGCAGCACCACGCCCAGCGACAGCACCACGCCCACCCACAGCACCACGCCCAGCGGCAGCACCACGCCCACCCACAGCGCCACGCCCACCCGCAGCACCATGCCCACCGGCACCGGAACCGGCACCCCGCCCAGCCGCCCCAGCACCCCGCCCACCGGCGCTGCCGCCCCGCCCCCCAACACCGCCACCAACCCCACCCCGCGCCGCCCCGCGCCCCCACCCTCACCCGCACGCCCCGCAACCGGCCCATGCCCGTGCCCGGTCCCCACCCCACGCTCCGCACCCCGGCGGACCCCACTCCCCGAAGGCCGCCCACTCCCCGAACCCGAACGCTCCCCGCCGCCAGCCCCAACGCGACCGCCAGCACCAGCCCCACGGGCTCCATCACCAGCCGTACCGCGACCGCCGGCACCACCCCCACGCACCCCATCACCAGCCCCACCACGGCCGCCAGCACCAGCCCCACGCACCCCATCACCAGCCCCACCGCGACCGCCAGCACCAGCTCCGCGCCCCCCAGCACCCGAGCCGGCACCGCCACGCCCTCCAGCACCAGACCCACCAGCGCGCCCGCCGCCCCCAGCCGCGCCACGTCCCGCACCGTCCCCGAACCCGCCAGCACCCCGTCCACCGGAGCCCGACGGACCGCGCCCGCCAGCCCACGGCGACGAACCCCCACGCCCACCAGTCACGCCCTCATCCCCACCGGAGCCATACCGCCCCTCATCACGCCCACGCCCAGCGCCGTCCCCGAACGCACCGCGAGCCCCATCGCGCCAAGGCATCCCCGAGTCCCGGTACCCCGACCCGCCGAACACGTCGTCCCCACCCGAACCCACCACTCCACGCTCCCTGTCCATGCCGCGCTCACCAGCATCCGCGTCACGCCAGCCACGGCTGCTCGCCCCGCGCCCTTCCCCACGACCAGATCCAGCGCCGTAGCGCTGAGCAGCCCCCATCGGCCGCGAACCCGTGCCCGCACGGACATCGCCCCAAGGTCTGCCGTTCGTGCCCGATGCGCCATAGCGCTTGGCATCGCCCTGCGGCTTGCCCACGCCCCCACGGCCGTCGCTCCCCGACGCGGGCGTCCCCCGCGGCCCGACGTCCCGTCGCGCTCGGCCTTACCGGCCCAAGGCATTCCCGTCGTACCGCGGCCGGGGTCGTTCTCGTGCCAGGGGCGGTCGGGGGCGTGCGGGTCGGGGCGGTCCGGGCCAGGGGCCCGCCCGCTGTCGTCGCGCCATTTGCGCACGGACCACCGGTACGGCCGTCGTCCGGTGGGCGGCACTCCCCTGCCGTCCTCCGGTCCGTCCTGCCCGACCATGCGTCATCGCCCCCTGCTGAGCCGTCCCCCGTTGTCCTTCGACCCCGCTTTGGAGGCCATGCACAGACAAGTCACCGGTTGCCGCCCGTCTGGGCGGGCGGGTTGCCGCCGGTCGTCGGCTGACCGCCGCGCGCGCCCTGGTCCTGGCCGCCGCGGTTCGTCCCGGTTTGCGGGGTGGGCTTCGGGGTGGTCGTGGTCGGGGCGGGGGCGGGGGCGGCTGGACCGGGGTCGGCTCGCCGACCACGCGGACCTTGCCGTCCTTGCCGACGACGAGCCACGCCGGGTCGCCTGCGGGGACCATGCCCAGCTCGCGGGCGCGGCGGGCGAGTTCGGGCGCGGACTCCATGCGGGAGACCTCGCGCTGGAGCACGGCGGCCTCCTCGGCGAGGCGGGCCACCTCCTCCTTCGCGGCCTCCAGCCGGTACGAGTCGGCGATGGCCTGGGTGGACAGCCACAGCGTGGTCGCCACCCCGACCACGAGCAGCGCGATGATCGCGACGACGAACGACGCGCGGCCCTTGGCCGCCAGTTCGGCCTCGGGCTCACCGGCCGCTCGGCGCTCGACCTTGTCGCGGCGGGCCTGGACCCGCTCCGCGGCGAAGGCGCGGGCGCGGCCCAGCCTGCCCGGGCGGTCGCCGCGCTCGGGGCGGGCGGGGGCGTCGGCGCGGGCGCCCGCGCCGGACCCGGGCCTGCGCCGGGCGTCACCGCGGCGCTCGCGGGGACGGCGGGTGCGGGTGCCCGTGGTGTCGTCGGTCTCCTCGGTGACCGTGGCGACGGCGGGCTCGTCGGGCTCGGTCGCCACGCGCTGGGAGCGGCGGACCGGGACCGCGAGGTCGTCGAACGGGGCCTCCGGCTCGCGCGCCGTCGCGGCCCCGCGCGGGTGGCGGCTCGCGGTGTCCGACAGGTCGGCGTCGAGACGGGTGCGCCCCGCGGCGTCCGCGTCGCGACGGCCGCGGCGGGTCGTGCGCTCGGTGTCGCGGCGGCCACGGCGGGGGTGCTCTCGGCGTCGGCGCCGCGGCGGCCACGGCGGGGGTGCCGTCCGCATCGGCTCCGCGGCGGCTGCGGCGGGGCTTGGCGCCCGCGTCCGCGTCGGCTCGGGCAGGGGTGCCGTCGGCGTCGTCGCGGGCGCGGCGCTTCGTGCTGCGCGCGTCGGTCCCGTCCTCGTCGTCGCGGGTGCGGCGCGTCTCCGCGGGGCGCGGTCGGTGGGGCTGTCCGCGGTGCGGCGGGTGCGGCGCGAGGTGGCGTCCGTGTCCGGGTGGGTGGTGGTGCCGTCCGCGTCGGGGTCTTGGCGGCGGCGGGTGGCGCGGCGGGTGCGGGTGGCGGCGCGCTCCTCCTCCGTGCGGCGACCGCGGCGGGGGCGGGGGTGGTGGTGTCCGGGGTCAGGTCGCGGGGGCGGCGGGCGGGGGCGCTCATGGGTCCTCCCGGGTGCGTTCCGCGGCGCGGAGGCGGACGGACTGGGCTCGGGGGTTGGTGGCGGTCTCCGCTTCGCCCGCTTGTTCCGCGCCCCGGGTGAGGAGGCGGATGCGGGGGGCGTGTTCGGGCAGTTCGACGGGCAGGCCGGGTGGGGCGGTGGACTTCGCCAGCTCCGCGAGGGCGTGCTTGACGATGCGGTCCTCCAGCGACTGGTAGGACTCCACGACGATGCGGCCGCCGACGCGCAGGGCGGACAGGGCCGCGGGGATGGCGCGGCGGAGGACATCGAGTTCGCTGTTGACCTCGATGCGCAGCGCCTGGAACGTGCGCTTGGCCGGGTGGCCGCCGGTGCGGCGGGCCGGGGCCGGGACGGCGGCGTAGATCAGCTCGACCAGCCTGCCGCTGGTGGTGAACGGCTCGCGCTCGCGCTCGGACACCACGGCCGAGGCGATGCGGGAAGCGAACTTCTCCTCGCCGTACACGCGCAGGATGCGGGTCAGGTCGCCGTGGCTGTAGGTGTTGAGGACGTCGGCGGCGGTCTGGCCGGTCGTCTGGTCCATGCGCATGTCCAGCGGGGCGTCCTGGGCGTAGGCGAAGCCGCGGAGGCGACGTCGAGCTGCATGGACGACACGCCGAGGTCGAACAGGACGCCGTCCACACGGGACAGTCCCAGGCCGGACAGGGCGGCGGGCAGTCCGTCGTAGACGGTGTGCACCAGGTGGACGCGGGCGCCGTGGCGGGACAGCCGCTCGCCCGCGAGAGCCAGCGCGTCGGGGTCGCGGTCGAGGCCGACGAGGGTGAGCGCGGGGAACGCGGTGAGCAGGGCGTCGGAGTGGCCGCCGAGGCCGAGGGTGGCGTCGACCAGGACCGCGTCCGAGCCGGACAGCGCGGGGGTGAACAGCTCGATGATGCGGTCGAGCAGCACGGGCACGTGCTTCGGCTCGGTCATGGCCACCCCTCCTCAGTCCAGGTCCTCGTCCGGTGCCGCCAGGTCCCCGCCCGCTCGTCGGACCTGGCGCCGGGGAAGGTGCGCCAGGGCCGAAAGCGAGCGGACCGAGGCCTCGCGGCACCCGACTCCGTCGTGTTCGGCACGGTCAGAACACGCCGGGCAGGACCTCCTCCCGAGCCTGGGCGTAGCTCTCCTCGTGGTCGTCCAGGTAGGTCTGCCAGGACTCGGCGTCCCAGATCTCCAGCCTGGTGATCGCGCCGATGACCACGCACTCCTTGGTCAGCCGGGCGTAGCGCCGCAGCTCGGGGGCGATGGTGATGCGGCCTTGGCCGTCGGGGCGCTGCTCGTCGGTGCCCGCGAAGAGGTAGCGCTGGTACGCCCGGACCGCCTCGTTGGTCAGCGGGGCCGCGGCGACCTTGCGCGCCATCTCCTCGAACTCCGCGCGCGGGAACACATAGAGGCAGTGATCCTGACCCTTAGTGACCATGAGCCCACCCGCAAGCGCGTCCCGATACTTGGCGGGCAGTGTCAGCCGCCCTTTGTCGTCCAGCTTCGGGGTGTGCGTGCCCAGGAACATCAGCACCCACCTCCCTGCCGAACCTGACGGATCGGCCGCGGGGACCCCTGCTGCCCCACTGCGGGCCACACTACCCCACTTTTCACCACAGTCAACGCGAATCGCGCGCGTTCCAACCCCGTCCCACGCACGTTTCCGCAGCTAGACGCCGAGGGGGAGAAGTGGGGGGCGGGGTGGGGGACAACCGGCCCGGGTTACCCCGGAGCCCCTCCCGGCCGCCCCGCGGTGGTCGGTGAGCGGCCAAGATCGTGCGCCGAGCGGCCAGGCGGACCCCGTGGTGGGGGAAGGTGGGGACGGGCCGGGGAAGCGGGGAACGGACCCGCCCGCGAACCGGCAACATCCACAACGGAGAGTAATCACCCGGCCACGGCGCAACTTGCCGCCACGGCCGCGCGTCCTGACGTGCGGGCGCGGTGCGCGCCGGGCAACCGGCAGATGGCAACCCCGCTGACGCGTTCGCGACGGACCTGGCCGAATGCGTTGGGTACTTCGCCCCGGTTTGACACACTCCATGACAGGCTGTCGCGGCCACGGGCGTACCCCGTCCGGCCGTCGCAGCGCCGGACAGTGCCGCTGCGACGGCGGAACCGGATCAGCCCGCCGGTCTGCACCAGGAGGTCGAGTGACGTCTAGTACCCCGCCCACCGCTCTGCCGGGCCACCCCTACGCAGGGCCGGGTCGCGAGGGGACGACCTCCCCGTACACCAACAACGACCAGCAGCACCGCCCCGCGCTGCACGACCTGCACGCGACGGCGCAGCGGATCGCCGCGAACGTCGAGCGGGTGCTGGTCGGCAAGCCCGAGGTCATCCGGATCGCGCTGGTGACGCTGCTCGCCGAGGGGCACCTGCTGGTGGAGGACGTGCCCGGCGTCGGCAAGACGTCGCTGGCCAAGGCGCTCGCCCGGTCGATCGACTGCTCGGTGAGCCGCATCCAGTTCACGCCGGACCTGCTGCCCAGCGACGTCACCGGGGTGTCCATCTTCAACCGGCAGAGCAGCGAGTTCGAGTTCCGGCCCGGCCCGGTGTTCGCGAACATCGTGGTCGGCGACGAGATCAACCGCGCCTCCCCGAAGACGCAGTCCGCGCTGCTGGAGTGCATGGAGGAGCACCAGGTCACCGCCGACGGCCAGACCTACGCGCTGGAGTCGCCGTTCATGGTGATCGCGACCCAGAACCCGATCGAGATGGAGGGCACCTACGCCCTCCCCGAGGCGCAGCGCGACCGGTTCACCGCCCGGGTGTCCATCGGCTACCCCGACCCGCAGGCCGAGCTGGCCATGGTCGACGAGCACGCGGGCCAGGACGTGCTGCGGACGCTGCAGCCGGTGTCCGACGCCGACCAGGTGCGGTCGCTGGTGGAGACCGTGCGCGCGGTGCAGATGTCGCACGAGGTGCGCCGCTACACCGTCGAACTGGTCAGCGCGACGCGGCGGCTCTCGGAGATCCGGCTCGGCGCGTCGCCGCGGTCGACGCTGCACCTGGTGCGGGCCGCCCGCGCGCAGGCGGCGCTGTCCGGCCGCGACTACGTCGTGCCCGACGACATCCACGCCATCGCCGTCCCGGTGCTCGCGCACCGGCTGGTGCTCACCCCGGAGGCGCAGGCCGCGCGCCGGAACCCGGCCGAGCTGATCCGCGGGCTGCTCCAGCGCGTGCCCGTGCCGCAGCCCGCGCCCGACCGGGGCGGCGCGACCTGGTCCGCCGCCCACCGCTAGAGGGGACGGATGCGCGGCGCGCTGTCGGGGCTGACCACGCGGGGCCGCTGCCTGCTGGCGGCGGGACTGGCCGCCGGGTTGTGCTCGCTGGTGCTCAACGAGCGCGACCTGCTGCGGGTGGCGGCGTTCATCGTGGCGCTGCCGGTCCTGGTCGCGGTGGTGACCGCGCTGTCCCGGGTGGGTCTGCACGCGCGGCGCGAGATCATGCCGTCGCGGGTGCAGGTCGGCGGGCGCGCCGAGGTGGTGCTGCACCTGCGCAGCAGCGGCAGGCTCCCGACCGGCGGGCTGCTGGTGTCCGACGGCGTGCCCTACGCGCTCGGCGGCAAGCCGCGGTTCGTCGTGGAGCACCTGCCCCGGCACGCGGGGACGGAGCTGCGGTACGGGCTGCAGCCGATGCTGCGCGGCATCCAGCAGATCGGCCCGCTCAAGGCGACGGTGACTGACCCGTTCGGGCTGGCCGAGTTCGAGCGCGACCTGGCCGGGTCGTCCCGGCTGGTCGTGGTCCCGAGGGTGGTCCCGCTGCGCGGGGTGCCCGGCGGGTCCGGCCTCGGCTCCGGCGACGACGGGTCGGTCCGGCTCAACGCGGGCAAGGGCGAGGACGACGCCGTCGTGCGGCCGTACCGGCAGGGCGACGACCTGCGCAAGGTGCACTGGCGCTCGACGGCCAAGCGCGACGAGATGATGGTCCGCGTCGAGGAGAGCCCGTGGCGCGGCGGCACGACGGTGCTGCTGGACCGCAGGACGGTCGGCCACCGCGGCACCGGCGCGGCGTCCAGCCTGGAGTGGGCGGTGTCGATGGCGGCGAGCGTCTGCGTGCAGCTGCACCGGCACGGCCACCAGATCCGCCTGGTCACCGAGACCGGGTCCATCGTGGTCACCGACCACGGCGACGGCAGCCACAACGACGGGCTCGTGCTCGACGCGCTGGCCGCGCTGCAACCGGTGCACCAGCGCGAGATCGCCTGCCCGGCCGACCCCGGCCAGGGCCAGGAGCTGATCGCCATCGTCGGCGCGGCGACGGCGTCGTCGCTGGCGCAGCTCATCCGCTACCGCACCCGCGGCGCGCGGAGCCTGGCGATCCTCCTCGACGTCGCCGCCTGGGGCCCGGGTGACGGCGAGAGCGACCCGCAGGGCGCGGCGGCGCTGCTGACCGGGGCGGGCTGGGGCGTGGTGACCGCGCGCCCGGAGGTCCCGATGACGCAGATCTGGTCCGACCTGTGCCGCACGGGCGCCAAGCGCGGCGACAGCATGATCACCGGGGTGGGCTGATGGCGACGGACCAGGTGCAGGCGCAGTGGTCGGTGACGGTGACCCCGGTGGTCGCCGCGCTCACCGCGCTGTGCGCGTCGACCGCGCTGGCGGGGGTCATCGAGGGCATGCGCTGGCTCGGCTACGCCGGGATCGCGCTGATGGTCGTGACCGCGACCGGGCTCGGCCTGCGCGCCCTGCGCACGCCGACGCTGCTGGTCGCGCTGGCCCAGCTGTTCGCGCTGCTGTGCCTGCTCGTCGCGCTGTTCACCAGCGAGGGCATCCTCGGCCTGTTCCCGGGTCCGGACGCGATCGGCGCGCTCGGCGACGTGCTGGTGGCCTCGGTCGAGGCGGTGCGGGTCGGCGTCCCGCCGGTGCCCGCGACGACGCCGGTGCTGTGCCTGGTGGTGATCGCGATCGGCCTGGTCGGCGTGCTCGTCGACACCCTGGCCGTCGCGGCGGGCACGCCCGCGGCGTCGGGGCTGGTGCTGCTGTGCGTGTACGCGGTGCCCGCGTCGCTGGCCGACGAGATGCTGCCGTGGTGGTCGTTCGTGCTGGGCGGCACGGCGTTCGCGGTGCTGCTGGCCGTGGACGGCGCGCACCGGCACCACGTGTGGCGCAACCGCCCGACGATGCCCGGCACCGGTCGCGGCTTCGGCTCGCCGTCGGCGCTGGTGTCCGCGGCGCTCGCGCTGGGCCTGCTGATCGGGGCGACCGCGACCGCGGTCGGCACGGTCGGCAGCCTGCCCGGCGGCAGCGGCGGGGGCGGCGGGTCGGGCGGGCTCGCGCTCAAGCCGTTCACCGCGCTGCGCGGCATGCTCAGCCAGGGCACGAACCTGGAGCTGTTCCGGGTGCGCGGCCTGGGCACCGAGGGCCGCTACCTGCGCGCCCTGACCCTGCCGCACTACGACGGCGCGGGCGGCTGGCGACCGGCCGAGGCGCTGCCGGACACCGTGGCCGCCACGGGCGACCTCCCGCTGGGCCCCGGCGACGGCGGCGGCGGGCTGGTCACCGAGATCGAGATCGAGCCGGTCAACTTCGAGGACCTGTGGGCGCCGGTCTACGGCATCCCGCGCCGCATGACCGACCTGCCGCAAGGACTGTTCTACGACCCCAGCGGCGGGATGGTGTACTCCCGCAACACCCGCAAGCTGCCGAAGTACGTCGAAGAGGCCGACCTCACCCAGCCGACGGCCGAGGAGCTGCGCGAGACCGGTGAGGACTACGGCGAGCTCGACCCGGTCTACCTGGTCAACGACGGCATCGACCCGCAGGTGGTCGACCTGGCGCAGCAGCTCACCCAGAACAAGTCGAGCGCGTTCGACAAGGCGGTCGCGCTCCAGGAGTACTTCTCCCCGGAGAACGGCTTCCAGTACCGCACGGAGACCAGCCAGGCCGGGGGCGTCGAGGCGCTCAAGGCGTTCCTGTTCACCGCGCGGGTCGGGTACTGCGAGCAGTACGCGTCCGCGATGGCGGTCCTGGCCAGGGCGGCGGGGCTGCCCAGCCGCGTCGCGATCGGCTTCACCGCCGGCTACCAGTCCGGCGACTACCGGTCGATCACCACGCAGGACGCGCACGCCTGGGTCGAGATCTTCTTCCCCGGCCAGGGTTGGGTGACCTTCGACCCGACGCCGCTGTCCGACGGCCGGGGCTACCAGCCGCCGTACGTCGACGAGGGCACGACCACGGACCCGACCGGCGGCGTCACGGAGGAGGAGATCCCGTCGGCGTCGAACCAGCCGACGACGGCGCCGCAGGACCAGCCGACCGAGCAGAACCCCGGCGCGGGCGCGGAGTCCGAGGAGTCCGGGTTGGACCTGCCGTGGACGGCGTGGGTGGGCTTGGGCCTGCTCGTGGTCGCCGCGGCGCTGGGCTTCGCCGCACGCGGGCGGCGGCGGCTGCTGTGGTTCGCGGTGCCGCTGGGCATCCTCGCGGTCTTCGCCCTGCTGGGCCTGCTGTCGTGGTGGCTGTCGGCGCTGTGGCTGGTGCTCGCGATCGCCGCGGTCCCGGCCGCGGTGCGCGGCTGGCGCAGGCACGCGCACCGGCACGCGATCGCCGTGCCGGGCGCGATCGACCCGGCGACCGCGGCGTGGCGGGAGATCCTGGCCGAGTCGACCGACCGCGGCGTGCCGATCCCGGAGTCGGACACGGTGCGCATCGCGGCCCGCCGGATGGCGAAGGACCACAGCCTCGACGAGCCGAGCAAGCAGGCGCTGCGCACGGTCGTCGACTCGGTGGAGCGCTCCTGGTACGCGGGCCGCCCGGACCCGGACCCGCACCTGCGGGCCGCGTTCGACGAGGTGGTCGCCGGGTTGCGCCGCACGTCGCCGCTGGCGTTCAAGTCCCGCGTCGTCCCCCGCTCGGTGGTGCGGAAGAAGCGCGAGCAGGACGACCAGGGGTGAGGACGACCGCGGTCAGCCGCTGAGGCCGCCGCCCGCCACCCACGCGGCGACCTGGGCGCGCTTGGTGAAGCCGAGCTTGCCGAGGATGTGCTGGACGTGGGTGTCGGCGGTGCGCGGGGCGATGACGAGCCGGGCGGCGATCTCGCGGTTGGTGAGCCCGCCCGCGACCAGGCGGGCGATCTCCGCCTCCCGCGGGGTCAGGGGGTGGTCGGTGGGGGCGGACGCGGCGGCGGGCTCCTCCAGGGCGAGCCGGACGCCGTCCTCGACGGGCATCGCCGCGCCCTCGGCGCTCAGCCGCGCGAACTCCCGCTCCCCCAACGCGTCCGCGCTGTACCCGGAGAAGCGCTTGCGGGGCAGGTTGACGGCGATGTCGGGTTCGGCGCCCACCGCGCCCACGCGCGGTCGGCGCAGCCGAACAGGACGGCGGCGCGGCGGTAGTCGCGCTTGCGGGCGGCGACCCACGCGTGGCCGTCCAGTTGGAAGGCGAGGCCGAGCCGGTCGTCGAGCCGCACGACGCCGCGCAGCCCGAGCCGGGCCGCCTCGGCCGCCGCGTCGGCGTCGCCGAGGTTCACCTCCACGTACGCCACCCCGAACCGGGCCATGCTCGAGTAGTAGGTCTCGCCCGCGCGCTCGCCGAGCGCGACCATCCTGCTCAGGGTCCGCCTGCTGGCGTCGAGGTCGCCCAGGTAGGCGACGGCGATGCCCTCGATCCACAGCGGGTGGCACTCGCCGCGGGCGTCGCCGCGCTCCCGGAACCCCTCCGCCGCGATCCGCGCCCACCGCGCGGTGTCCGGGGAGATCGCGATCATGGCGGCGAGCGCGCGCACCCGGGCCGCCCCGGGTCGGTCGACTCGCCGAGTTCCCCGAGCCGGGTCCAGGCGGCGGAGGTGTCGGTGTGGAACAGCGCGTGCAGGGCGCACGCGGCCAGCCCGGCGGCCCGGTCCGGGTGGTCCGGTCCGGCCACCTCGAGCGCCCGGTCGAGCAGGGCGTGCGCCTCGGGGGACCGCCCGGACACCATCCAGTACTCGTCGACGCGGGCGAGCATCCGCAGCGCGGCGCCGACCTCGCCGGGGGTGCTGATCGACCAGTCCGCGGCGGCGCGCAGGTTCGCGTGCTCGGCGCGCAGGCGGTCGATCCAGCCGAGCTGCCGGTCGCTGAGCCAGTCGGCGTCGGCGTCGGCGGTGAGCCGGTCGACCCAGTCGCGGTGCCTGCGGGAGGTTTCCGCGACCTCGTCCGGGGTGAGCTGCGCCAAGCCGTACTCGCGCAGCGGTTCGAGCATGCGCAGCCGGGACTCGCCCTCGCGGACGAGGACGGCTTTGTCGACGAGCCCGTCGACGACGTCGGCCAGCGGCGCGCCGCACACCTGCTCGGCGGCGTCCAGCTCGAACCCGCCCGCGAACACCGCGAGCCGCGCCCAGGCCGCGCGTTCCTCGGGCGAGCACAGCTCGTGGCTCCAGTCGATGGCGGCGCGCAGCGACCGGTGCCGCTCCGGCGTGCCGCGGTGGGCGGTGGTGAGCAGGTCCGAGCCCGCGCCGATGCGGTCGGCGATCTGCCGGGGCGACAGCGACCGGACGCGCGCGGCGGCCAGCTCGATGGCCAGCGGCAGCCCGCCCAGCCGCGCGCACAGCCGCGCCACGTCGTCCCGGTTGTCGTCGGACAGCCGGAACCCGGGCCACACCGCGGCGGCGCGGTCGGCGAACAGCGCGACCGCGTCCCCGCCCGGCCCGTCCAGCGGCGGGACGGGGAGCACCTGCTCCCCCGCCACCCCGAGCGACTGCCTGCTGGTGGCCAGCACCTCGACCCCGGGGCACGCGGCGAGGACGGCCGCGACGAGGTCGGCGCCCGCGTCGACGACGTGCTCGCAGTTGTCCAGCACCAGCAGGAGGCGCCGCTCGCGCAGGTACTCGACGACGGCGTGCGCGGCGCTGCGGCCGGACCGGTCGCGCAGGCCGAGCCGGTCGGCGACCAGGTGCGGGAGGAGGCGCCGTCGCGCAGTTCGGCGAGGGCGGCGAACACGACGCCGTCGGGGAAGGCGCGGCCGGTCTCGCGGGCCACGCGCACCGCGAGCCGGGTCTTGCCGACGCCGCCGGGACCGGTCAGCGTCACCAGGCGCGCGGACCCGAGGGCGCGCCGGACGTCGGCGGCCTCGCGGACGCGGCCGACGTAGCTGGTCAACTCGGCGGGCAGGCTCACAGCGGCCCAACCTAGCGACCCGCGGACGACAACGCCGGCTCACCCTGGTGGGCGAACCGGCGTGCGCTGGGTCCTAGCGCTCCTCGTCGAAGCGCTTGCGGAAACGCTCCTCCATGCGCTGGGAGAAGTTGCTCCGGGAGGGGGCGACGTGCCGCCCGCGCTGCCGCCGTCACCCTCGGCCGCGGCCTTGTCGCCCTGGCGGAAGGAGGTCCAGGCGAGCAGGGCGCCGCCGAACATGATCAGGAAGCCGAGCAGGCTCACCACGGGGACCCCGCCGAGTTTGGGGAGCATCACACCGGTGACGAGCAGCACCGCACCGACAACCAGCAGGGCGATCCCCTGCAGCTTGCGCCGCCGGGACGGCTTGCGGAGGCGTGCTCCTCGAACGGTGGAGGCGAACTTCGGGTCCTCTGCGTAGAGCGCGCGCTCGATCTGGTCGAGCAGTCGCTGCTCGTGCTCGGAGAGTGGCATCGTTCCTCCTCCGGCACTGCGGTCGCGGGCGCCGGGCGTCACGGGTTCCGCCGGACCCGGCGGGCACCCCGCTGGGGGTGTCGTCCACCAGGATACGGCGCATTCCACGCCGCGACTACCCGATCCGGGATCACCGTGCGACAGCTTTGCCGGACTCCTCCTTCCTGGGTGAATCCGTCATCCTCCCGATACGTTGCGCATTCTGCCGGTCACGTTCCGCGCCCAACGCGATGGGGGCGGCGAGCAGCCGGTCGGGGATGGCGAACGCCTCGACGAGGGTGAGCGCGTGCGGTCGCAGGTTCCGGCAGAGGGCGTTGACGGCCCCCGTGACGGCCTTCGCGCGGGCGGTGGTGAAGCGGCCGTGGCCGAGGAACCAGTCCAGGTCGGCCTCGATGGTCGACAGGACGTACAGGTCGCAGACCCGTTCCAGCAGCGGCGAGGGCTGCCGCTCGAGCGCGGCGACGAACGCCTCCAGCACGACCCGGTCGATGTGCACGCGGGCGGCCCGCAGGACGTGGTCTTGCGCGTTGTTGAAGACGGCGAACGCGTCCGCCTCCGGGTCGGCGGCGCGGCGGAGCCTGCGGGCGAGGGTGTCGAGGACGTGCTTCTCGCGGTCGTCGAACACCTTCAGGTGCCAGCCGCGGTCGAGCAGGTCGGTCTCCTCGTCACGCGGCGTGACGGCGTTGACGAGCCGCTCGATGACCGACCGCGCCGCTGTGCGCTCGATCACAGTGGCGACGAACTGGTCGGCGATCACCCGGGCCATCCCCGTTCGCCGATGTGCTGCTGGTACCCGGTCAGCAGCCCCTTGGCGACCAGTTGGAGCAGCACGGTGTTGTCGCCCTCGAACGTGGTGAACACGTCGGTGTCGGCCTTGATCCGCGGGAGCTGGTTCTCCATCAGGTACCCGGCGCCGCCGCACGCCTCGCGGCAGACCTGCGCGGTGCGCGTGGTGTGCCAGGTGCCGATCGCCTTGAGCCCGGCGGCGCGCGATTCCAGCTCGCGCCGGTCGGCGTCCTCGGGCAGGTCGTGCAGGGTGCTGACCAGTTCCTCCTGGGCGAAGTGGAGGGCGTAGGTCGTGGCCAGCGCGGGCAGCAGCTTGCGCTGGTGGGCGAGGTAGTCCAGGACGACGACCTCGTCGCCGGTGTCCGGGTGCTCGAACTGGCGGCGGACGGCGCCGTAGCGCACGGCGATGGTGAGCGCCTTCTTCGCCGCGCTGCCCGCCGCGCCCGCCACGCTGATCCGGCCGCGGATCAGCGTGCCCAGCATGGTGAAGAACCGCTTCGCGTCGCCCTCGATCGGGCTGCTGTACGTGCCGTCGGCGGCCACCGAGCCGTACCGGTCGAGCAGCGCGTCGCGGGGCACCCGGACGTGGTCGAACCAGATCCGCCCGTTGTCCACGCCGTTGAGCCCGGCCTTCGGGCCGCAGTCCTCGATGCGGACCCCGGGCGCGAGGTTGCCCTCGTCGTCGCGGATCGGGACGAGAAGCGCGTGCACGCCGTGACCCACCCCGCCGACGATCAACTGCGCGAAGACGACCGCGATCCGGCCGTCGCGGGCGGCGTTGCCGATGTACTCCTTGCGGGCCGCGTCGTCCGGGGTGTGCACGACGAAGCCGTCCCCGTCGAAGGTGGCGGTGGTGCGCAGGTGCTGGACGTCGGAGCCGTGGCCGGTCTCGGTCATCGCGTAGCAGCCGGGCAGGTCGAGGTCCATCAGCGCGCGCAGGTGCGCGTCGTGGTGGCGCTCGGTCCCCAGCGCCTCGACCGCACCGCCGAACAGGCCCCACTGGACGCCCGCCTTGACCATGACGGACAGGTCGCCGAACCCGAGCATCTCGAACGCGGTCAGCGCGCCGCCGGGGTCGCCGCCCCCGCCGTACGCGGGCGGGAAGCCGATGCGCGGGTAGCCGGTCTCGGCCAGCGCCCGCAGCTCGTCGAGCACGACCGCGCGGTAGCCCTCGGTGGTGAGGTCGGCGGTGTCGGGCAGCCCGCGCTCGGCCATCCGCGCCCTGGCCTCCGCGCGGACGTGCCCCCAGCGCCCGTCGAGCAGGCGGGTCAGCGCCTCGGCCGGTACCTCGGGTGTGTCCGGGATGTCCATGTCCCGACGCTAGTGCGGGTGCCTGCGGCCTGCTCGCTGGCGCGGGATCCCGCCGTGCGGTTGGGTTGTCGCATGGATCCCGTCGCGGCGCTCAAGCAGATCGCGCTGTTCCTGGAGCGGACCGGCGCGCCGACGCAGAAGGTGCGCGCCTTCCGCAGGGCGGCGCAGGTGGTCGCGGACCTGCCGCGCGGCGAGGTCGAGACCCGCGCCGCGGCCGGGACGCTGACCGCGCTGCCGGGCATCGGCAACTCCACCGCGAAGGTCATCCAGGAGTCGGTGGCGGGCGGCGAGCCGGAGTACCTGACCGAACTGCTGGCGAAGGCGGGCGGCGGACCCGCCGTGGGCGGCAAGGAGCTGCGCGCGGCGCTGAAGGGCGACTGCCACACCCACTCCGACTGGTCCGACGGCGGCAGCCCGATCCGGGAGATGGCCGAGGCCGCGGTGAAGCTGGGCCACGAGTGGATGGCGCTGACCGACCACTCCCCCGGCTGCGCGTCGCGCACGGGCTCAGCGCGGACCGGCTGCGCAGGCAGCTCGACGTCGTCGCCGAGCTGAACGCCGAGCTGGCCCCGTTCCGCATCCTCACCGGCATCGAGGTGGACATCCTCGATGACGGCGCGCTGGACCAGGAGCCGGAGCTGCTCGACGAGCTGGACGTCGTGGTGGCCAGCGTGCACTCCCAGCTGCGGATGCCGCGCCGGGAGATGACCAGGCGGATGGTGGCGGCGGTGTCCAACCCGCTGGTCGACGTGCTCGGGCACTGCACGGGCCGCCTGGTCACCGGCAAGGGCAGGCCGGAGTCGGAGTTCGACCCGGACGAGGTGTTCGGCGCGTGCGCCGAGCACGGCGTCGCGGTGGAGATCAACGCCCGGCCGGAGCGGCTGGACCCGCCGCGGCGGCTGCTGCGCCGCGCGGTCGAGCTGGGCTGCGACTTCGCCATCGACAGCGACGCGCACGCGCCCGGTCAGCTGCACTGGCAGCCCTACGGGTGCGAGCGCGCCGAGGAGTGCGGCGTCGGGCCGGACCGGGTGATCAACACCAGGTCGGCCGACGAACTGCTCGCGGGCTTCTAGACGAGCACGCCGGACCCGGCGACGGCGGCGAACTCGCGCAGCCCGGCCAGCAGCGCCGCGCGCCCTGCTCAGACATGCCCGCGAGCACCCGGCCGACGTCGGCGCGGCGGTCGCGGCGCAGCCGGGCGAGCAGGTCCCGCCCGAGGTCGGTGAGCACCAGGTCGACCTCGCGGCGGTCGTTCGCGCCGGGGCGGCGGTGCAGCAGCCCGGAGGACTGGAGCCGGTCGCAGAGCCGGGTGGCCGACGACGGGAGCACGCCGAGCATGGCGGCGAGCCGGGTCAGCGTCAGCGGCTCGGCCGTCTCGACGAAGTGCAGCGCGCGCAGCTGCAGCGCGGGGACCTTCGGGTAGACGGACGTGTTCGCCCGGGTGAGCACCAGGGCCAGCGCCAGCGCGGCGACGTCGATGTCGGCGACCTCGTCCGGAGTGGGAGCCTCGGCTGCCATACGGCTAAGGGTGGCACATCACAGCGGATCGACGCGCACCAAGGGGAACTCGGCCCACACGCACAGCCCCGCGTCGTCGCCGCGGTGCCCCCACGCCGAGCTGACGGCCGCCACGATGGCCAGGCCGCGGCTGCGCGGGGTCTCCGGGGACAGCGGCACCAGCGCCGGGTTGGCGCCGAGGCCCTTGTCGCTGACCTGCACCCGCAGGCACCGGCCGACGTGGTTGACCAGTTCGAGCACGACCTCGCCGACGCCGTGCTCGACCGCGTTGGTCACCAGTTCCGACACCGCGAGCAGCACGTCCTGCACGACGTCGTCGGCGACCCGCCACGACGCGAGCACCGCGGTGGTGAAGTACCGGGCGGACGCCACCGAGCCCGGGCGGGGCCGCAACCGGATGACGGCCGTCCGGGCGTTCTGCCCGGCCGCACCCCGGTTGTCCCCCGTCGCCGCTTTCACGACGGTGGGATTACCCCGCGAGGCGGACGGCCAATCACTGTGGGTGTCATCACGACAACCCGAACACCGCGGAGAGCCCGGTGATCTCGATGATGCGCCGCACCCGGTCGTGCGGGGAGCGCAGCCGGAAGTCCCGCCCGGCGTCCTCGGCCTGCTTGCGCGCGGCCACCAGGACCCGCAGCCCGGCGGAGTCCATGAACTCCACCCCGGCCAGGTCGACCTCGATCGCACCCGAGTCCGAGGTCGCCATCGCGTCGGCCAGCGCCCGCTCCAGGTCCGCCGCCGTGGCCAGGTCCACCTCGCCGGACACCGAGATGACGATCGGGTCGGCGCCTTCGGTCTTGGTCTCCACAGTCGTCCTTCCTGAGCGGGGCCTTCCCTGCCCCGCTCACCCTAATCACTGCCCCGGCCGGTACCGGCCGAACCATCTCCGTTTCACCCCGTGCGGCGCCGGGTATGTCGCTGGCGATCCCACCGCACCCCAGCGGCGGGCACCCGAGGGAGGGAAACGCCATGGCCGAGATCACCCGCCTGCCCAAGCCGGTCGCCGAAACGTGGTCGTGGCAGCTCCAAGGTTCGTGCCGGGGCGCGGACGCGATGATGTTCTTCCATCCCGACGCCGAGCGCGGGCCCGCCCGCCACGCCCGCGAGGAGCGGGCCAAGGCCATCTGCCGCGCCTGCCCGGTGCTCGAGCAGTGCCGCGAGCACGCGCTGGCCGTGCAGGAGCCGTACGGGATCTGGGGTGCGATGGGGGAAGGCGAGCGCAGGACGCTGATCGCGCAGCGCAGGCGGGCGCTCAAGGCGTCCTGATCGGATGGGGACCAGGTGCGCACCGCCGAGGCGGTGCGCACCTTTTCATCCCGCCATGGTCGAGTCTTCACCCAGTCCAGCTCTCAACTGGCGCAGCGTCTTCGCCAACAGGCGCGACACCTGCATCTGCGACACCCCGACCCGCCGGGCGATGTCGGACTGGCTGAGCCCGCGGAAGAAGCGCAGCACGATGATCCGCCGCTCCCGCTCGGGCAGCGCCTCCAGCAGCGGCGCCAGCGCCCGGCGGTTGTCCACGTCCTCGAAGTTCTCGTCCTCGTAGCCGAAGCGGTCGCCCGCGGGCTCGGCCAGCCGGGCGTCCAGCGAGGTGCCCTGCTTGCTCGCCCCGGCCACCAGCGCCTCGTAGACCTGCTCGCGGTCCAGCCCCAGGTGGTCGGCCAGCTCGGAGGGCTTGGGCGCGCGGCCCAGCACCTGGCTCAGCTCGGCGCTCGCGGCGGCCACGGTCACGTGCAGCTCCTTGAGCTGGCGCGGCACGCGCACGGCCCAGGCGGTGTCCCGGAAGTGGCGGCGCAGCTCGCCCATGATCGTGGGCACCGCGAAGGCGTAGAAGCTGCCGCGGTCGACGTCGAACCGGTCGACGGCCTTGATCAGCCCGATGGTGGCGACCTGGACGAGGTCCTCCAGCGACTCGCCGCGCCGGTCGAACTTGCGGGCGAGGTTGCGGGCCAGGTCGAGGTGCGCCGCGACGATGTCGGCGCGCAGCTGCGCGCGCCGGGGGTCGTCGTCGGGGAGACCGGCGAGTTCGGCGAACCGCGGGTCGACGTCGTCGGTCACCGGCTGTCCGCCGCTGTCGGTCGGGCGACGAACTCGACGGTGATGCGGTGCCCGGCGCCCGCGTCGGAGATGCGCTCGGCCAGCTCGTCGGCGAGCGCGCTGAGGATCTGCCAGGCCAGCGGGTCCGCCGACGGCGGCCGGGCGACCACGGCGTCGACCGCGACCCGCACCCGCAGCGACTGCGGCTCCGGGATGAAGGCGCAGTGCAGGCGGCTCTCCGGCGCCGCCGCGCGCACGAGCAGGGAGCAGGCCTCGTCGACGGCCATCCGCAGGTCCTCGATCGCGTCGAGGTCGAAGTCCATGCGCATGGCCATGTCCGCGGCGAACGCGCGGACCAGCGGGACCTGCTCGGCGTCCGCGCCCACGTGGATGTCGACGTCCCTGACCCTCGGGGTCCTGGCCACCGTCCCGGTCTCGACCTCTGCCACTCTGCAACCCTTCCGTCGGTGCCCCCGCCGGAAAGTGTGGAGCGGGGTGGGATTCAGCGCCCTTGCCTGGACGCCATTCTCCACCCCGCCCCACTGCGGCGAAGTCCGCAAGCTCAGTACCCAGCGGCTCCGGGTTTCAAACCCGCGAGTTTCAGCGGAACCCGTTGCGCGTGTAGGTCAGGCTGAACGCGCCCTCGCCCGCGAAGTACTGGGCGACGAGGTAGGCGGGGTCGCTGGCGAGCATGCCGCGCGGGATGTCGGAGCCGTCGTTGCCGTCGTCCCAGCCCCACGGCGCGTTGGCGGCGTTGTCCTTGCCGTTGTCACCGCGGAAGGTGCCCCAGCTCGCGAAGGTCGCGCTGTCGTTGCGGCGCGCCCACATGCCGCCCGCGTCGAACGCGTTCACCAGCCGGTACCCGACGGAGCGGTCGTTGCCGGACGAGGGCACCTCGCCGGTGCCGGTCGGGAAGTAGACGACGCCGTCGCCGCCGGGGAACTCCGCGCCGTTCCAGCCGTAGAGGCCGTGGCCCTTCGCCTCCTGGCGGGTGGTGGGGCGGCCGTTCTGCAGGACCAGCGTCCCGTCGACGTTCTCCCGGCCGGAGGTGAAGGTGCTGCCGCTGGGGACGTAGGAGTAGAAGTCGCTGTGCGCGACGGTGACCATCGCCTCCAGCCGACCGTACGTCGAGCCGTCCCTGCGCACGGTGAGGACCATGCCCTCCAGGTCGTTCTCGTGCGTGTAGAGGCTGAACGGGTCGGAGAAGTCCTCCCAGTCGCGCGGGTGGTAGAAGGAGTAGCCGATGAACCAGTGCGTCGAGGTCTCCACCACGGAGTAGTACGCGGCGCCGGTGAGCCTGCTGAGGCTGTCGTCCTGCGCCTCCCAGTTGTCGATCGTGCTCCACTCGCCGTCGAAGTCGACCGCGGTGACGTAGTCGGCGTCGTAGTCGCTGGAGTCGGTGTCCTGGTAGTGGATGGGGGCCCAGCGCGCGGCGAGGTCGTGGTCGGTCACGGCGGCGGCGGTGGGGGTGATGAGGGCGGTGGCAGCCAGCGCCGCGAGGACGGCGGCGACCCGCAGGGTGTGGTCATCGACGGTTCCCTTCCGGAAGTCGGTCTTGATCTGCGTACCGGAGGTGGTCGACACCGCGGTGGCCGTTGCCGGAAGGCGCAGTGACCCGCCGTCGAACAGGCGTGCTAACGTCGAGGTCGTGGCCGAGGTCCTGGTGCTGGTCGACGTGCAGCGGAACATGGTGCGGCCCCCGACGCCGGTGCCCGGCGCCGAGGAGATCGATGCCGCCGTCACGACCCTGCTGACCCGCGCGCGGATCGCCGGGGCGCAGGTGGTGCACGTGCGCAACAACGGCGGGACGGGCGACCCGGACGAGACCGGCACCCCGGCTGGGAGCTGGTGCACGACGTGGTCGGGGGCGAGCACATCGTCGACAAGGCGGAGAGCGACGCGTTCGCGGGCACCGAGCTGGCCGACCTGGTCCCGCCCGGCGCGCGGCTGGTCGTCGCGGGCATGCAGAGCGAGTACTGCGTCCGCGCGACGGCGCTGTCGGCGCTGCGCCGCGGGCACGAGGTCGTGCTCGCCGCGGGCGCGCACGCCACCTACGACGGCGCCGACCCCGCCGCGGAGATCGCCGAGCGGGTGGAGGTCGAGCTGGCGGAGGCGGGCGCGGCCGTGCGCCCGTACGCGTCGATCAGCTTCGGCTAGGCCGCAGCTCGGTCGCGCCCGCCCGGTCGGGGCGCTCGCCGAGCAGGGACGCGGGCCGCACCGCGGCGGTGCCGAACTTCGTGCGGGCCTTGTCGGCGGCCTGGTCGGCCTCGCGCCAGCCGTGCTCGGGGGCGTCGAGGGCGAGCTGGTCGCGACCGGAGGGCCCGAGCTGCTCGACCCGGACGCCGATCAGCCGGACCGCGCCGGGCGGGGCGTGCTCGGTCAGCAGGCGCACTGCGGTGCGGTAGATCTCCTGGGTGACGTCGGTCGGCGTGGGCAGCGTGCGGGAGCGGCTGATCGTGGTGAAGTCCGAGTACCTGACCTTGATCGACACCGTGCGCCCGGCCAGCCCGCGCGAGCGCAGCGACGCCGCCGTGCGCTCGCTGAGCCGCAGCAGCTCGCGGGCCAGCAGGATGCGGTCGAAGTGGTCGACCTCGAAGGTCTCCTCCGCGCCGATCGACTTCTCCGCCGTGTCCGCCACCACCGACCGGCTGTCGTGGCCGCGGGCGAGGGCGTGCAGGTGCTCGGCCTGGGCGACCCCGATCGCGCGCCGCAGCCGCGGCAGCGGGGTGGCCGCGACGTCGGCGACCCGCTCCAGGCCGATGGCGGCGAGCCGCTCCGCGGTGGCCTTCCCGACGCCCCACAGCGCCGACACCGGCAGCGGGCGCAGGAAGTCGTCGACCTCGTCGCGCGGGACGACCAGCATCCCGTCCGGCTTGGCCAGGCCGGAGGCCAGCTTGGCGGTGAACTTCGTCGGCCCGACCCCGACCGAGCAGGTGATCCCGTGCTCGGCCTGCACGCGCCCGCGGATCTGGGCGCCGATCTGCGCGGGCGTGGCGCGCAGCCTGCGCAGCGCGCCCGCGACGTCGAGGAACGCCTCGTCGAGGCTCAGCGGCTCGACCAGCGGCGTGATGTCGCGGAAGATCGCCAGGACCCCGGTCGACACGGCTTGGTACAGCTCGAAGGTGGGCGGCAGGAAGACCGCGTGCGGGCACAGCCGCCGCGCCTGGCCGGTCGGCATCGCCGAGCGCACGCCGAACCCGCGGGCCAGGTAGTTCGCCGACGACACGACCCCGCGCGGCCCGACGCCGCCGACCACCACGGGCCGGTCGGCCAGCTCCGGCCGCTCCCGGATCTCGACCGACGCGTAGAAGGCGTCCATGTCGACGTGCAGGATCGGGCAGCCGGTGTCGTCCGGCCACTCGCCCTCGCCCGCGCGGTACCGCTCCACCAGCCCGCGCGGCAGGTCCCCGCTGCGCCCCATGCCCGGGAGCCAACCACACCCGACCGACAGGCGCGGACTACCTGCGGGCCACCGCGTGCAGGCGGGTCGCGACGTCGCGCAGGGGCGGGGTGGTCGAGGCGACCGCCTCCAGCTCGGCCAGCGCCTCGGCTGCGCCCGGGCTGGACTCGAGGACGCCGCCGGGCACCAGGTCCGCCAGCACCCCGAGGCCCTGGACGACGTGCACGGTCAGCCCGGCGTCGTCGAGCAGGGCGCGCAGGCCGACGGTGTCGAAGCGCCGCGGCTCCCGGGCGGGCTGACGCCGTCGAGGAGGCGGCGGGCGTCGGCGAGCTTGCCGGAGATCGCGCGCTGGATGACCGCGGCGAACCGGTTGGCCACGACCACCGACACCGCCCCGCCGGGCGCGACGGCGGCGGCCAGCGCGGCGACGGTCAGCTTCGGGTCGTCGACGACCTCCAGCACGCCGTGCGCGATCACCAGGTCGAACCCGGGCGTGACGAGGCTGTCGAGCGCGTCGCTGTCGCCCTGCACAGCGGTGATCAGGTGCGCGACCCCGGCGTCCTCCGCGCGGCGGTGCAGCGTGGCCAAGGCGTTCGGGCTGGGCTCGACGACGGTGACCTCCGCGCCCGCCGCGGCCAGCGGGACCGCGAGGACCCCGCTGCCGCCGCCGACGTCGAGCAGTCTCGGCGGGCGGCCACCCCGCCGCTCCCGGGCGGCGGTCAGCTCGGCGTCCAGCACGCGGCGAACAGGATCGGGGCGCATAGGCGTGAGCGTAGAGACCTTAAGGTGGCAGCGTGCAGACGGTGGCGGTGCTGAGCCTCAAGGGTGGCGTGGGCAAGACCACGGTGGTGCTCGGCCTGGCGTCGGCGGCGCTGCGCCGGGGCGCCCGCACGCTGGTCATCGATCTCGACCCGCAGTGCAACGCCACGACGACGCTCGACCCGGAGGAGACCGAGTCCACGCTGGCCGACGTCCTGGAGACGCCCCGCCCCGCGGTCATCCGCGAGGCGATCGCGCCCAGCGCGTGGAGCGAGGACGTCGACGTGCTGGTCGGGTCGGAGGACGTCGAGTCGCTCAACGACCCGGACCCGGGCGCGCGGCGGCTGGAGAAGCTGGGCCGGGCGCTCAGCGAGCTGAAGACGATGCTCGCGGAGGACGAGCTGCCGTACCAGCTCGTGCTGATGGACTGCCCGCCGTCACTCGGTCGGCTGACGCGCTCGGCGCTGGTCGCCGCGCAGGGCGCGCTGCTGGTGACCGAGCCGACCCTGTACGCGGTGTCGGGGGCGCAGCGGGCGTTCGAGGCGGTGTCCGACGCCCGCGACGAGCACAACCCGAACCTGACCGCGCTGGGCGTGGTCGTCAACAAGGTCCGCAACCACTCGTACGAGCACCAGTTCCGGATCGCCGAACTGCGCGAGACGTTCGGGTCGCTGGTGATGCCGGTGGCGGTGCCCGACCGGCTCGCCGTGCAGCAGGCGCAGGGCGCGTGCCTGCCCATCCACCAGTGGCACACGCCGGGCGCCCGGGAGGTCGCGCTGGCGTTCAACCTGCTGCTGGCGCGGGTGCTGCGCAGCGGGCGCCGCGGTCGCCACCAGGCCATCGACTGGCCGGACGACGACGACGCCGAGGCCGCGGAGGTCTGAGTGCCCGAGGGCGACACCGTCTTCCGCGCCGCCGAGACGCTCCGCACCGCGCTGTCGGGTCGGACGCTCACGCGCGGGGAGCTGCGGCACCGCGGCTGTCGACGGTCGACCTCGCCGGGCGCGCCGTGGTCGGGGTGCGCCCGGTGGGCAAGCACCTGTTCATCCGGTTCGACCGCGACCTGAGCCTGCGCAGCCACCTCGGCATGGACGGCGCGTGGCACGTCGGCGCGGCGGGCGCGCGCTGGCGCCGCCCGGCGCACCAGGTGCGCGCGCTGCTCATCACGGCGGAGAAGCAGGCGATCGGCTACGCCCTGCACGAGATGGCGCTGGTGGCGACCGGCGACGAGGACAAGCTGGTCGGCCACCTCGGCCCGGACCTGCTCGACCCCGAGTGGGGGCCCGACCTCGCCGCGGCGGCGGTGGCGCGGCTGCGCGCCTTCCCCGACCTGGAGCTGGGTCAGGCGCTGCTGGACCAGCGGATCATGGCGGGGCTGGGGAACGTGTACAAGTCCGAGGTGTGCTCGGTGCTGCGGGTGACGCCGTGGACCCCGGTGTCCGATGTGGACGCCGAGCGGGTGGTCGAGGTGAGCCGGGACCTGCTGTACCGCAACCGGATGCGCGTCGAGCGGTGCACGACGGGCAACCCGCGCGTGCCGACGTTCGTGTACGGCCGCAACCGGCACTCGTGCGCGCGCTGCGGCGGGCGGGTCGTGCGGGTGGACACCGACGAGCGGCTGACGTACTACTGCCCGGCCTGCCAGGCGGGCCCGCGCCCGTAGGTCAGGGGCACCAGAGGATGCCGCACGGCCTGCGCGTGGTCGTCGTCGTGGTCGTGGTGGTCGGCGGGGGCGGCGGCGGGGGCTCCTGCGTGGTGGTCGTGGTGACCGGCGCGCGGGTCGTCGTCGTGGTGGTCGTGGTCGCCGAGGTGGTGGTCGTGGAGCTGCTCGCCGACGTGCTCGACGTCGAGGAGGACGTGGGCGCGGCTGCGGAAGTCGCGGAGATCAGCGTGCCCGGCGCGGCCGTGGACTGGACGGTGGGCTGGTTGCCGGGGTTCTGCATCCCGGGCCCGTCGGGCAGCGCGCTGAACCGGGTCCCGGCCTGCACGCCCTCGAGGAACAGCGCGGCAGCGGCGGCTCCGATGAGCGCGCCGACGGCGACCCGTCCCGCAGCGGCCACCGGCGACCCCTTCCCGCCCTTTTGTGAACAGATTTCACCCACTGGGGGTATTCGGGGAGTGACCCTAGCATCACCCTTCCGGGTGGTACGTAAATGCTTTGCTTCGGACAGCTCACCGGGCCTAGCTTGTGGGAACACAAGAGAGGAGGTGGTCCAGAAGTGATTTCCCTTCGGACTCGTGAGGTGGCTGTCCGCTAAGGACCACCCAGGCGAATACCAGGCAGTCACCCGGCCCCCGGGCTCTCGAGGCGCAGTCCACCTCGAGCCGCGCGACGCGCGGAAGCAGCCCGGGGGCTGTCCTCCACCCGCGGCTCATTCCTCCAGCTGTTGCCGCTTGCGCCACGCGGCCGCGGCGGCGCGCTCGGCCTCCTTGGCCGCCCGGCGGGCCAGCTGCAGCGCCCGGCGCGTTTCTAGCTCCGCCGCCTCGGCGGCGTCGAGCTGCTCGTTGATCTGGCGGACGCGGTCCTCCGCCTTCGCGACCGCCTTCTCCGCGTCGGCCACCGCCCGGTCGGCCTTGGTGCGGTCGGCCTCGGCGGCCTTGACCGCGGCTTTCGCCTCGGCGATGGCGGTGCGGCGGGCCTCCGCCTGCGACTTCTTGGGCTTCTTCTCCGGCTCCGCCGCGGGTTTGCTCGGTTTGGGCCGCGGGGTGACCTCCAGGCCCGGCCAGGCGGGCGCGCCCGACAGGTCGCGCACCGAGGCGATGCGGCCGGTGCGCAGGCGCTCCCCGCCGACTCGTCCAGCAGCGCGGTCGTGAACATCTCCTCCAGCTCGCGCGTGATCGACTCGCTCAGCGGCTCGTCGCGGGCGGCCCGCTGGACGAGGTCGCGGAGCAGTTCGGTGCGCTTGCGGGTGAGGTCGCGGAGGGCGGGCCCGTCGGCGGACTGGTGCGCGGCGCGCAGGGCGTCCCCGAGGTCGGTGAGGTCGGCCACGGCGTCCGGGTCCTCGCGGGCCATGCGGTTGACCAGCCAGGCCGCCGTCGTCGGCTTGGCCAGCTTGTCGATCATGGCCGCGGCCTGCGGGTCGCCCGCCTCGCGCGCGCTCTTGGCGAGGGCCTTGCGGGCGGCGGTGAACTCCTCGCGGGGCAGCGCGTACAGCTCGTCCGGGTCACGGGTCACCGGACCATCATCCCGGCGGGGTGCGACGATGACCGCGTGGTGTACCAGCAGCTCGTCCGGCGTGTCCTGTTCTCCCTCGGCGGCGGGGACCCCGAGGTGGCGCACGAGCGCACCGTCGGGGCGCTCGCCCGCCTCGGCCCGGCGGTGCGGCCGCTGCGCAAGGTTCTCGGCCCGCAGACCCCGGCCACGGTGTTCGGCCTGCGGTTCCCCAGCCGGGTCGGGCTCGCCGCGGGGATGGACAAGGACGGCCGCGCGCTGCGCGCCTGGCCCGGGCTGGGCTTCGGGTTCGTCGAGGTCGGCACCGTCACCCGGCACGCCCAGCCGGGCAACCCCAAGCCGCGGCTGTTCCGCCTGCCCGACAGCGGCGCGGTCATCAACCGCATGGGGTTCAACAACGCGGGCGCGGACGCCCTCGCCGTGCGGCTCGCGCTGACCGGGCCGATCGGCGTGCCCATCGGGGTCAGCATCGGCAAGTCCAAGGTGACCCCCGTCGAGGACGCGGTCGAGGACTACCTGCACTCGCTGCGCGTGCTCAAGCCGCACGCCGACTACTTCGCCGTCAACGTCAGCTCCCCCAACACCCCCGGCCTGCGCGGCCTGCAGGACCGCGGCGCGCTCGACGAGCTGGTGGGCGCGCTGGCCCAGGAGGCCGACGGCACGCCGCTGCTGGTCAAGATCGCCCCCGACCTGACCGAGGACGCCATCGCCGAGGTCCTCCAGGTCTGCACGGACCACGCCGTCGACGGGCTGATCGCGACCAACACGACGCTCTCCCGCGACGGCCTCGCCGACCGCGACGCCCGGCTCGCGCCGCAGGCGGGCGGGCTCAGCGGCGCCCCGCTGACCGCGCGCGCCCTGGAGGTCGTGTCGTTCGTGGCCAAGGAGAGCGACCTGCCGGTGATCGGCGTCGGCGGGATCATGACCCCCGACGACGCCCTGCGCATGCTCGACGCGGGCGCCGCGCTGGTCCAGCTCTACACCGGGTTCATCTACTCCGGACCCGCGCTGGTCCGCGGGATCAACCGCGCGATCGCCAAGCGCTGACCTTGCTCAGCAGCGGGTGCAGGACGACGACGGCGAGCGACCCCCACGCGATGCCCTCCAGCCGCATCCCGCCGACGTCGATGGTGAGGTTGCCGACGCCCGCCACCACAGCGGCCGCGACGACCATGAGCGTCACCGGGTTGGTGAAGTCGACCCGGTTGGCCTGCCAGATCCGCACGCCGAGCAGGCCGATCATGCCGTAGAGCAACAGGGTCGCCCCGCCGAGCACGCCGTCGGGGACGGTGTTGACCAGCGCGCCGAACTTCGGCACCAGCGACAGCACCAGGGCGACCGCGGCGGCGACGGCGTAGGCGGCCGTGGAGTACACGCGGGTCGTGGCCATGACGCCGATGTTCTCCGCGTACGTCGTGGTCCCGGACCCGCCCGCCGCGCCCGCCAGCGACGTGGCGAGGCCGTCGGCGATCAGCGCGTCGCCGACACTGCCGTCGAGGTCGCGACCGGTCACCGCGCCGACGGCCTTGACGTGCCCGACGTTCTCCGCGACGAGCACGATCACCACCGGGATCACCAGCAGCATCTCGGAGGGCCGCAGCACCGGCGCGGCGAACTCCGGCAGCCCGAACCACGGGGCCGCGGCCAGCGCCGCCACCCGCTCCTCGTCCAGCCCGCCGGTGAGCGCGGCGACCACCCAGCCGACGACCACGCCGAGCAGGATCGACATCCGCGACAGCAGCCCGCGCGAGAGCACCGCGCACGCGAGCACGACGGCGAGCGTCAATAAGGCGATCAGCGGCTGCTTGGCGAACGACCCGGTCGCCACGGGCGCCAGGTTCAGCCCGATGAGCAGCACCACCGCGCCGGTGACGACGGGCGGCATGACCGACTCGAGCAGCCGCACGCCCAGCGCCTTCACCGCGACGCCCACCCCGACGAGCAGCAGCCCGGCGGCCAGCACGATGCCGAGCTGGACGGCGATCCCGTCCTGCTTGGCGGCCAGCAGCGGCGCGATGAACGCGAACGACGACCCGAGGTAGCTGGGCACCCGGTTGCGGGTGATCACCAGGAAGAGCAGTGTGCCCAGGCCCGAGAACAGCAGCGTGGTGGTGACCGGGAAGCCGGTGAGCGCGGGCACGAGCACCGTCGCGCTGAACATCGCGGCCACGTGCTGGAGCCCGAGCCCGATGGTCAGCGGCCAGCTCAACCGCTCGTCCGGCGCCACGACCGCGCCGTCCCGCACACGCCGCCCGTCCCCGTGCACGGACCACAAAGTCACTGCCGCCCCTCACGCCCGCCCGATCGGTTCGGAGCATGGTGCCACAGCACGTAGTCGCCAAGTCGATACGACACCGTGATGTTTACCCGGATGACGCAGCCGGTGCGGCCGTTCCGGCTACTCCGGGCTACGAACCGCCCAGGAGAGCGCCAGTTCGTACGGGTCGTGGATGTCCGACCGCCCGGTCCCGATCCACTCGACCGCGACGTCGAGCAGCCGCGCCGCCCACGCCCGGTCGACCCCGGCGGCGGCGATGGCCGACCAGTACCCCGCCTCGATGGCGGGCATGGCGGCGAGCCGCGCGCTCACGAGCGGCCTCAGCTCTTCCTCGGTGATGCGCATGGCTGCTCCTCTCCGATGGGGTCCGGAGAGGGACGTCCCACGTGCGCCGATCTGATGGCCGGCGAGGCTGTGAGTCGCCTCTCAGCCAGTTGGCCCAAGCGTACTGGCAGGCGGTGGGATGGTTCAGCTTTCATCCACCTGTTCAGCCTGAACTGAAACGAGCGGGCCTCAGGTGCGCGGCGCCAGCTCCCGCAGCGCCACGGCCAGGGCGGCGAGGTGCTCGGTGGCGTCGACCAGGTCGTGGCGCGGACCCGCGGCGGTCGACGCCGCCAGGGCGCGGCCCGCGGCGGCGACCAGGGCACAGTACCCCTCGACGCCGTCGTCGAGCTGCCTGCGCAGGCCGTGGACGCCCGCGGTGAGAGCGGCGCGGTCGGCGGCGGGGGCGTGGTCGCGGGCCCGTTCGACCGCCTGGAGCTGGGCGGACACGCCCCGCAGCGCGGCGGCGGCCTCGGCGCCGGTGCGGCTGGAGTCCTCCACCGACTCCGGCGGGACCAGGGCGGCGCGGCGGAGCTGGGACAGCAGTTCGCGCAGGGTGTCCTCGGCCTCGCTGAGCCTGCGCATGGGCTCGCGCGCCTGCGAGTCGTGCGGCGGCAGGGCCGTGCGCACGCGCACGCCCTCCGGCAGCGGCTCGCGGTGCAGGCGCCACGCCCGCACCCCGGACGCGAGCGCGGTGACGCCGGAGAGCACGGCCGCCCCGATGAGCACCGGGACCGACGCGCCCGGGTTGGCGACGGCGGCGTCGACCACCGCCGCGCCGGTGCCGGTGGTCAGGCCGGCACCCGCCCAGACGGTCGTCGAGCGGACGGCGCGCTTGCGCTTGCGCAGGGCGCGCGCCCTCGGGTCGCGCCACTGCGCGAGCCGGGTGCGCACCTCGGCGATCGCGTCCGCGCGCAGGTGCCGGGCGGCGAGGTCGGCCAGGCGGGCCAGTTCGTTGCGCCGGTAGTCCATGGCCGACCCCCTCCGCCTGCTCGGCTAGTTGCCGGACTGCGGGTTCGCCTGGCGCTCCTGGGCGACCCGCTGCGCGATCTCGGCCTCGATGCCCGCGCTCGGGTTCGCCTGCTGCCCGCTGGTGACCTGCCCGGCGACCTGGCCACCGGACATCGACGCGCGGATCTGGTCGAGCCGGGAGCGGCCCGCCATCTCGGTGGTGCTGGCCTGGACCTCCATCATCCGGCCCTGCACGGAGTTCTGCGCCAGCTCGGCCGAGCCGAGCGCGGTGGCGTAGCGGCGCTCGATCTTCTCCCGGACCTCCTCCAGCGAGGGGGTGTTGCCGGGGGCGGCGAGCTCGCTCATCTGGTTCAGCGAGCGGGAGACCTGCTCCTGCATCTTGGCCTGCTCGAGCTGGCTGAGCAGCTTGGTGCGCTCGGCGAGCTTGTTCTGCAGGACCATCGCGTTGCGCTCGACGGCCTGCTTGGCCTGCGCCGCGGCCTGCAGCGCCTGGTCGTGCAGCGTCTTGAGGTCCTCGATGCCCTGCTCGGCGGTGACGAGCTGGGTCGCGAACGACTGCGCGGCCTGCTCGAACTGGGCCGCCTTGGCCTCGTCGCCCTTGGCGCGGGCCTCGTCGGCGAGCACGAGCGCCTGGCGGGCGCTGGCCTGCAGCTTCTCCACCTCGCCGAGCTGGCGGTTCAGCTTCATCTCGAGCTGGCGCTGGTTGCCGATCACCGCGGCGGCCTGCTGCGAGAGCGCTTGGTGCTGGCGCTGCGCGTCCTCGATGGCCTGCTGGATCTGCACCTTCGGGTCCGCGTGCTCGTCGATCTTCGACGAGAACGAGGCCATGAGGTACTTCCAGAACTTCACGAACGGGTTGGCCATCTCCTCCGCCTGCCTTCTCACGACTGTCGGTCCCACTCGGATGGGTCGCCGTCTGCCCTGTCGATGAAACGGCAACGTCCCGGCACCTGGTTGGGTTCCATCGTGTCAGGTGGGTGTGGGCCGTTCCACCGGACCCGGACAATTTCCGGGATCAACTCGGGGTCACCCCGGCCCGTCCCGGACCCGGGTCCGGGACATCCCCGATGCTCACCCAGGGTCACCACGGCCGTGCCCCGAATGCGCGGCTCCGCCGGACCGAGTCGGTCCGGCGGAGCCGGAAGAGCGCAATCGGCGAGAAGCGATCAGGCCGCCACGAAGGCGCGCGCGTCGCCGAGGTCGCCCAGCGAGTCCAGCGACCGCAGGGTCGGCTGGAGCCGGAGGTCGGCCAGGCTGTCGCCGACGACCGCGGGCACGAGCCTGCCGCCCTCGACCGCGGCGCGGGCCGCGCTGTCGGCGTGCTCGCCCTCCCGGCGGGGCTCGGCGGGCACCTGCTCCGGCACGCCGTGCTCGACGGAGGTGAGCGCGCCGATATCGGAGGCCACGTGCGTCATGAGCTCGGCGAGCGGCAGGTCGAGCGCGTCGCAGATGGCGGCGAGCAGCTCGCTCGACGCCTCCTTGCGGCCGCGTTCGACCTCGGAGAGGTAACCGAGGCTGACCCGCGCCGACCGGGACACCTCCCGGAGCGTGCGGCGCTGGTTGGTTCGGGTGTGGCGGAGCCGATCACCGATGGCCTCGCGCAGCAGCACGGTCATCGCACACCTCCCTTCCTCCGACGGATACCCACACGTTACCCAGAGGCACTGACATGCCGCACTGCCTTCCCACCGCGTACGCCAAGAGCGAACATCCCCGTCGACCTGGATGTTCCCGCCCCGGCGCGCACCGAGGGTGACCAGAACCTCACTCGATGATCGTAGTCAGATCGGCACCGATCAGGCTCAAGGCGGCCTCGACGGCCGCTGTGCGGACCCGCGCGCGGTCCCCCGTCGCGCGCAGTGACGAGAGCCGGGTGCCGCGCGGCGACACCAGCGCGACGTGGACGGTGCCCGCGGCGACCCCGTCCTGCGGGCCGGGTCCGGCGACCCCGGTCAGGCCGAGGCCGATCGACGCCCCGCAGCGCTCCCGCGCGCCCTCGGCGAGGGCGACGGCCACGTCCGGGTCGACGGCCCCGCGCTCGGCGAGCAGGTCGGCGGGCACCCCGGCGAGGGTGGTCTTCAGGTCGGTCCCGTAGACGACGAACCCGCCGCGCACGACGGCACTCGACCCGGGGACCTCGGTCAGGGTGGCGAGCACGAGCCCGGCGGTGAGCGACTCGGCCGCCGCGACGGTCTCCCCGCGCGCGGCGAGGGCGCGCACGAGCGCGGCGGTGTCGGTCATGCGACGGCGCGCTTCGCCCTGGCCCGCAGCCGGACGGCGCGCACGACGTAGTCGACCCCGGTGGCGACGGTCAGCGCGATCGCGGTGGCCATCACGACCCAGGCCACGACGTGCAGCGGGCCGGGCAGCGGCACCAGGAACAGCCCGATGGCCACGACCTGCGCGAGCGTCTTGGCCTTGCCGCCGGGGCTGGCCGGGATGACGCCGTGCCGGATGACCCAGAACCGCAGCAGGGTCACCCCGACCTCGCGGACGGCGATGACGATGGTGACCCACCAGGGCAGCTCGCCGAGCGCGCTGAGGCCGACCAGCGCGGCGCCGGTGAGCGCCTTGTCGGCGATCGGGTCGGCGATCTTGCCGAAGTCGGTGATCAGCCCGAGGCGGCGGGCGATGCGGCCGTCGATGTGGTCGGTGATCGACGCGATGGCGAAGATCGCGGCGCTGGCCCAGCGCCAGAAGTCGGTGCCCGCGAACAGGGCGAGCAGGAACACCGGGACGAGCGCGAGCCTGCTCAGGGTCAGCAGGTTGGCGATGTTGAGCACCGGGACGTGCGTGGGCACCGGGGTCGGGACCGGCCGCGGCGGGGGACGACCGGGGTGTCCTCGCCCTCGGTGGGCACGGCGCTCATGTCCTCGGCACCAGGGCGCGGGCGCGCACGATCAGGTCGACGCCCTCGCTGTCGACGACCTCGCCGACCACGAGGTCGCCCACGGCCAGCCCGGTGGCCGCGATGTCGCCGTCGACCAGCACGCACTCGCCGTCGACCTCGGGCGCCTGGTGCGCGGCGCGGCCCGCGCAGTCGTCCTCGTCGGACTCGGCGCGCTCGACCAGCACGACGACCTCGTCGCCGATGCGCTCCTCGGCGCGCTGCGCGGTCAGCTCCTCGACCAGCTCGCTGATCCGGGCGACCCGCTCGGCGACCACGTCGGCGGGCAGCTTGCCCTCCAGGCCCGCGGCCTCGGTGCCGTCCTCGTCGGAGTAGCCGAACACGCCGACGGCGTCGAGGCGCGCCTCGGTGAGGAAGCGGGCCAGCTCGGCGACGTCGGCGTCGGTCTCGCCGGGGAAGCCGACGATGACGTTGCTGCGGATGCCCGCGTCCGGGGCGTGCTCGCGGATGCGCTTGACCAGGTCGAGGAAGGACTCGGTGTTGCCGAAGCGGCGCATGCGGCGCAGGACGGGCTCGCTGGCGTGCTGGAAGGACATGTCGAAGTACGCGGCGACGCCCGGCGTGGTGGCGATCGCGGTGACCAGCGACGGCTTGGTCTCGGCGGGCTGCAGGTAGCTGACCCGGACCCGGTCGATGCCGGGGACCGCGCCGAGGCGGGCGAGCAGCGGCTCCAGCGCGCCGGACGGGCCGAGGTCCTTGCCGTAGGAGGTCGAGTTCTCGCTGACCAGGACCAGCTCGCGCACGCCCTGCTCGGCCAACCACCGCGCCTCGGCGACGATCTCGTCGGGGCGGCGGGACACGAAGGACCCGCGGAAGCTGGGGATGGCGCAGAACGAGCAGCGCCGGTCGCAGCCGGAGGCGATCTTCAGCGAGGCGACGGGCGCGTCGTCGAGGCGCTTGCGCTGCACGCGCGGTCCCCACGCGTGGCCGGGGACGGTGACGTCGGCGTCCTGCCGCTCGACGGGCGTGATGGGCAGCAGCGTGCGCCGGTCGACCGGGGTGTGCGAGGGCACGGCGTGGCCCGCGACGACGTCGCCGAGGCGCTCGGCGAGGTCGGGGTAGGCGTCGAAGCCCAGCACGGCGCTGGCCTCGGGCAGGCTCTCGGCCAGCTCGGCGCCGTAGCGCTCGGCCATGCAGCCGACGGCGACCACCTTCGCGCCGGTGTCGGCGGCGGCGAGCAGGGTGTCGATGGAGTCCTTCTTGGCCTGCTCGACGAACCCGCAGGTGTTGACGACGATGACCTCGGCGCCCTCGTCGGCGTCGGCCAGCTCCCAGCCGCCGTCGGCGAGGCGGCCCGCCAGTTCCTCGGAGTCGACCTCGTTACGGGCGCAACCGAGGGTGAGCAGGGCAACACGACGCGACGCGGGCGGAGTGGACACGGACTAGAGGGTAGCCGCGCACCCCGGGCCGGGACGTACGCGGAGGCAGGATGGCCCCCCACGGGGGAACGCGGAGCGGTTCGCGCGGTTGTTGACAAAGTAGTGATGTCGTGTTCGTCACGCGGCACACGGTTTCGTCCGCGGGTGCGCATTCGACTGGGATCACACGGTTTCCTCGTGCAAGGTGCGCTACATGGGCAAACACCGTCGTCGGCGCACGCCGCCCCGTTCGTCGCCGTGCCCCTCGTCGCCGTGCCGGTGGCGGTGGCCCTGACCGTGGGCGGCGGCGAGGAAACGCCGCCCCCGGTCGCCGCGGCGGCGAGCCAGCCGATCGCCTACGGCGCGGACGGGACCCTGCCCGACGGCGCGGGCCCGCCCGCGAGGGTCGCCCCAAGCCGCTCCCGCCCGGCGCGGCCCCGGTCCCCCGGTCGCGCTGCGCGGGTACGCGGCGGCCGAGCAGCTCGTCGGCGTCACCCACCCGGGCTGCGGCCTGACCTGGCCGCTGCTCGCCGCGATCGGCCAGGCGCAGACCGGCCACGGCGCGGCGACCGGCCTGGACACCCACGGCGACACGGTGAGCCCCGAACTCGGCCCGGTCCTCGACGGCTCGGGCGGCCTGGCCGCGGTGCGCGACACCGACGGCGGCGTGTGGGACGGCGACGCCCGCTGGGACCGCCCGGTCGGCCCGATGCGCCTGCTGCCCTCGGTGTGGGCCGAGCACGGCCGCGACGCCTCGGGCGACGGCGTGGCGATCCCGCACAACGTCGCCGACGCCGCGCTGGGCGTGGCCCGCTACCTGTGCGACACCGGCGCCGACCTGACCGACCCGGAGGAGCGCGCCGCGGCGGTCTACCGCTTCCACGGCACGGGCGAGTTCGTCAGCACGGTCCTGGCGTGGCGCGACGCGTTCGACCCGAGCACCCCGAAGACCACGACCCCCGCCGCGCGACCGACGCCGAAGCCCGCCGCGCCCAAGGCCGCCGCCCCGAAGCCCGCGACCCAGCTCCCGGCCGCCCGCGTCCCGGCCGCCCAGGTCCCGCAGGCGCCCGCACCGGCGCCCGCGCCCGCCCCGGCGCCCCGGCCGCAGCCCGCCCCCGCACCCGCACCCGCTCCCGCGCCGCCGTCGGACGAGCCGCTGCCGGGCGAGGAGTGGTACGACTGGGGCAAGTGGATCGGCCGCTAGCCGACCCGCTCGAACACCGCGGCCAGGCCCTGGCCGCCGCCGATGCACATGGTCTCCAGGCCGTACCGGGCGCCGCGGCGGTCCAGTTCGCGGAGCAGGGTGGCGAGGATGCGGCCGCCGGTCGCGCCGAGCGGGTGGCCCAGGGAGATGCCGGAGCCGTTGACGTTGACGCGGTCCCAGTCGGCGTCGGTCAGCTTCCACTCGCGGGCGACCGCGAGCACCTGGGCGGCGAAGGCCTCGTTCAGCTCGATGAGGTCGACGTCGGCCAGGGTGAGGCCTGCGCGGTCGAGGGCGCGGGCGGTGGCGGGGACCGGGCCGATGCCCATGGTGGCGGGCGGGGTGCCCGCGACGGCCCACGAGACCAGCCGGGCGAGGGGGCGCAGGCCGAGGTCGGCGGCGCGCTCCGGGGTGGTGACCACGCAGGCCGCCGCGCCGTCGTTCTGGCCGCTGGCGTTGCCCGCGGTCACGGTGGCGTCCGGGTCGGCCTTGCCCATGATGGGCCGCAGCCCGGCGAGCGCGTCGAGGCTGGCGTCGGCGCGCGGGTGCTCGTCGCGGTCGACGACGGTGTCGCCGCGCTTGCCCGGCACGGTCACCGGGACGATCTCGTCGGCGAACCGGCCGGACTCGATCGCCGCGACCGCGCGCTGGTGCGAGCGCAGCGCCAGCTCGTCCTGCTCGGCGCGGCCGATGCCGTACTCGCGGCGCAGGTTCTCGGCGGTCTCCACCATCCCGCCGGGCACCGGGTGGTTGACCCCGCCCGCGGTGACCCGGGCGCGGGCGAGCCGGTCGTGCAGTTCGACGCCGGTGCCCTTGACGCCCCAGCGCATCGCGGTGGAGTAGAACTCGACCTGGCTCATGTTCTCCGCGCCGCCCGCGACGACCAGGTCGTTGACGCCGGTCTGCACGCGCATGGCGGCGTCGAGCACGGCCTGCAGCCCCGATCCGCAGCGCCGGTCGACCTGGAGGCCGGGCACGGTCACCGGCAGGCCCGCGTCGAGCGCGGCGACCCGGCCCAGCGCGGGCGCCTCGCCGTTCGGGTGGCACTGGCCGAACACGACGTCCTCGACCAGGGCCGGGTCGATGCCGGTGCGCTCGAGCAGCGCCCGCAGGACCGTCGCGGCGAGGTCGGTCACCGGGACGCCCGCGAAGACCCCGCCGAAGCGCCCCACCGGGGTGCGGACCGGCTCGCAGATGACCGCTTCGCGCATGGCGCTCCCTCTCGTCCTCGTCGACCCCGCGATTAAACCGGCCCCGGCAGCGCGCCGGGTATCGCCGATGACCCAACTCTCACCGCGGGCTAAGTTTCCGTCTCGTGGAACCGCTGGTGCGCCGTGCCCGCACGGCAGACGTCCGGGCGATGAAGGCGATCATCGACCAGTACGTGGGGAAGGTGCTGCTCGCCAAGGCCACGGTGACCCTCTACGAGGACATCCAGGAGTTCTGGGTCGCCGAGCTGGACGGGCGCATCGTCGGCTGCGGCGCGCTGCACGTGCTGTGGGAGGACATCGCCGAGATCCGCACCATCGCGGTCGCGCCGGAGGCGCTGGGCACCGGGGTGGGGCACGCGCTGGTGGCCAAGCTCGTCGAGGTGGCGCGCGACCTGGGCCTGGCCCGGATCTTCGTGCTGACCTTCGAGACGGCGTTCTTCGGCAAGCACGGCTTCGTCGAGATCGAGGGCACCCCGGTGAGCCCGGAGGTCTACGAGGAGCTGCGCCGGTCGATGGACGAGGGCGTCGCGGAGTTCCTCGACCTGCCCTACGTCAAGCCGAATACCTTGGGGAACACCAGGATGCTGCTCGAACTCTAGTCCCGAGTGGACGGGGGTTCACCCGAAGTTCCCGGGGCTGGCCCGAACGGCGGTGTCGGCGGGAGTGGCAGATGCGCCGTAATTGTCACACCGAGTCCGGGACACCGGACCCCGTGCATCCCCTGGAGGGGTTGTGGCCACGTCTACCCTGCGTCGTGCCGCCCGCGGAGCCATCGCCTCCGTCACCGCCGCCACCGCGATCGTCCTGGGCGCGGGCACCGCGTCCGCGGAGCTGAGCCCGAGCCAGCTCGTGTCGGTCACCGACACCTACCTGTACTCGTACTCGCTCAACAGCTTCATCAGCACCCGCAACGCCCGGCCGTACGCCACGCAGCTCGACTGGTCCTCGGACGCGTGCTCCTACTCGCCGGACAACCCCTTCGGCTACAACTTCACGCCCGCGTGCCACCGCCACGACTTCGGGTACCGCAACTACAAGCGCCAGGGCCGCTTCACCGAGACCACGCGCCTGCGCATCGACAACCAGTTCAAGACCGACATGTACACCGTGTGCGGCTCGAGCTGGACCTGCCGCCGCACCGCCGACGTGTACTACTCGGCCGTCCGCGAGTTCGGCCGGAGCTGACGAGTGGAGGGGCCGCACGCGCGGCCCCTCCCGCTCACTGCCCGTACGGCGGCGGGTAGCCGCCCTGCTGCGGGTAACCCTGCTGCTGCGGGTAGCCGCCCTGCTGGGGGTAGCCGCCCTGCTGCGGGTAACCCTGCTGCGGGTATCCGGGCTGCTGCGGGTAGCCGGCCTGCTGCGGGTAGCCCTGCGGGGCGTAGCCCGGCTGCTGCGGGTAGCCGCCACCGCTGCCGCCACCCTGGAACCCGGCCGCCGCGGGCCCGCGTACCGGGCGCTGCCGAAGCCCAGGATCAGGAAGCCGATGAAGCTGAACAGGATCAGCACGACGGCGAACCCGCCGCCCTTGCCGAAGCTCTTGGCCAAGTCGACCATCACGATGATCGCGATGACGACGTTGACCAGCGGGATCAGCATCAGCAGCAGCCACCACCACGGCCTGCCGACGATCCTGAGCATGACGATGGTGTTGTAGATCGGCACGATCGACGCCCACCCGGGCTGCCCCGCCTTGGTGAACACCTTCCAGAACGCGGCGATCATCAGCACCACGAGCAGCAGGCCGATCCCGCCGAGCACGGCGACGACCCCCCAGTTGACCTCCGTGGTGTAGGTGTAGCTAGGAACCTGCACGCCGACCCCTCCCCGCTTCGCGTGCGCCCGCCGCGCACGCCGACCCGTGGTATCGATCCCCAAGGGGCCCCCACCCGCTAGCGGTTCGCGCAGGTCGTTAGCGGTTCGTGACCGAAGCGGACCTCAGTCCCCGTCGTCGGCCGCCGGGCCGCCGCGGATGGTCCACAGCACGTTCTCCAGCTCGTCCGGCTTGATCAGCACGTCCCGCGCCTTCGAGCCCTCGGACGGGCCGACGACGCCGCGGGTCTCCAGCAGGTCCATCAGCCTGCCCGCCTTGGCGAACCCGACCCGCAGCTTGCGCTGGAGCATCGACGTCGAGCCGAACTGCGAGGTGACGATCAGCTCGGTGGCCTGGAGCAGCAGGTCGAGGTCGTCGCCGATGTCCGGGTCGATCTCGCGCGCCTCGCCCTGCTTGGCCGCGGTCACGCCCTCCTGGTACTCCGGCTGCGCCTGCTCCTTGGTGAACGCGACGATCTCGGTGATCTCCTCGTCGCTGACGTAGGCGCCCTGGATGCGGATCGGCCGGGACGCGCCCATCGGCAGGTAGAGGCCGTCGCCCATGCCGATCAGCTTCTCCGCGCCCGGCTGGTCGAGGATGACCCGCGAGTCGGTCAGCGACGACGTGGCGAACGCCAGCCGGGACGGCACGTTCGTCTTGATCAGGCCGGTGACCACGTCCACCGACGGCCGCTGCGTGGCCAGCACCAGGTGGATGCCCGCGGCGCGCGCCTTCTGCGTGATCCGCACGATCGCGTCCTCGACGTCGCGGGGCGCGGTCATCATCAGGTCGGCCAGCTCGTCGACGATGGCGAGGATGTACGGGTAGGGCCGGTACTCGCGCTCGCTGCCCGGCGGCGCGGCGATCTCGCCGGTGCGGACCTTGCGGTTGAAGTCGTCGATGTGGCGGACCCGGTTGGCCTGCATGTCCTGGTAGCGCTGCTCCATCTCCTCGACCAGCCAGGTCAGCGCCGCCGCGGCCTTCTTCGGCTGGGTGATGATGGGCGTGATCAGGTGCGGGATGCCCTCGTACGGGGTCAGCTCGACCATCTTCGGGTCGATCAGGATCATCCTGACCTCGTCCGGGGTGGCCCTGGCCAGCAGCGACACCAGCATCGAGTTGACGAAGCTGGACTTGCCGGAGCCGGTGGAGCCCGCGCACAGCAGGTGCGGCATCTTCGCCAGGTTCGCGGTGATCATGTGGCCCTCGATGTCCTTGCCGAGGCCGACCACCATCGGGTGGGTGTCGTTGACCGCGGTGCCGGAGCGCAGGACGTCGCCGAGGCGGACCATCTCGCGGTCGCTATTGGGCACCTCGATGCCGACCGCGGACTTGCCGGGGATCGGCGCGAGCAGCCGGACGTTGTCGGTGGCCACCGCGTAGGCGATGTTCTTGGTCAGCGCGGTGATCTTCTCGACCTTGACGCCGGGGCCCAGCTCGACCTCGTAGCGGGTGACCGTCGGGCCGCGGGTGAAGCCGGTGACCTGGGCGTCGATGGAGAACTGCTCCAGCACGCCGCTGATGGCCTCGATCATCGCGTCGTTGGCGCGGCTGCGGGCCTTGGGGATGTCGCCGGTCTTGAGCAGGGCCGGGTCGGGCAGGGTGTAGTCGCCGTCGACGACGCGGGTGACCGCCATCTCGACGGGCTTCTCCTTGACCTGCGGCGTCTCCACGACCTCCGGCTTGGCCCGCTTCGGCGCGGGCGCGGGCACCGGTTCCTCGTCGAGCGGCAGCTCGGCCTGCTCGGCCTCCTTGCGCGGGCGGCGCTTGCGCACCGGCTCGGGCTCGGGTTCCGGCTCGGGCTCGTCGACCTGCTCGAGGCCCAGCTCGCGCAGCCGGGTCGGGATCTCCCGGATGCGGGTGCCGGTGAACACCAGCACGCCGAAACCGAGCAGCAGCACCAGGACCGGGATCGCGACCCACGCGGTGACGCCCTTGGCGAGCAGCCCGCCGGACAGGTAGCCGATCGCGCCGCCCGCGTACATGCGGCCGTCGTTGTCGTCGGGCAGGTCGCTGAACACGTGCAGGATGCCCAGCAGCGCCAGCAGCATCAGCAGGGAGCCGATGACGAACCGCGGCCGCTTCTCCGGCGTCGGGTCCGAGCGCATGAGCGCGACGCCCGCGACGAGCAGCACCAGCGGCAGCGCGGTGGTGAGCGCGCCGACGACCGTGCGGACCCCGATCTCCAGCCAGTTGCCGACCGGCCCGCGGCCCGCCACCACACGGCGGCGCCGAGCACGACGCCGACGGCGATCAGCGCGAACCCGACGCCGTCGCGGCGGTGCGCGGGGTCCAACTCCTTGGTCCGGCCGACGGCGCGGGCCACCGAGCCGACGCCCTTCGCGAGCAGCCCCCAGGTGCCCGCCAGCACGCCGCGCTTGCGCGGTGGGGCCTTGGGGGCGGGTTTGCGCGCAGCCGGTCGCGACGCGGGTTTGCGCGGCGCGGCCTTCTTCGGGCGCGTGCCACCCCTGCTTGGTGTCGTCTTCCCGGCCATGCCGAACACGGTAGCCCGACCGCCCCTCCCGCCCCACGGGTAACTCCGGCCCCGGAACCCGGGACGGGTGGGCACGGCGGGGCGTGCGATGCTCCCGCCATGGTTGCGCTTCACGGGGGACGGACGAGCCGACACGCCGGACGCCGGGTCTGTGGCGGGCGATGACGGCCGTCGACCGGGCCGTCGTGCGGCTGCTGGGCAGGCTGGAGATCACCGGCGAGTTCCCGGCGCACCTGCGCGGCAAGCCGGTGCTGGTGGCGGCCAACCACATCGGCATGTTCGACCCGTTCGTGCTGATCGCGGCCATGACGAAGATCGGGCTGCCGCCCCGGTTCATGCTCACCGCGGGCCTGCTCGACGCGCCGGTCATCGGCTGGGCGCTGCGGGCCAGCGGCCACCTGCGGGTCGACCGGGGCAAGGCCAACGTCGCCGACGCGTTCGGCCGCGCGGTCGAGGCGCTGCGCACCGCCCGCACCCCGCTGCTGGTCTACCCGGAGGGCCGGGTCAGCCGGGAGCCGGGCCTGTGGCCGGAGCGCGGCAAGACGGGCGTGGCGCGGATGGCGCTGTCCGGGAACGTGCCGGTCGTGACGATCAGCCAGTGGGGCGCGCACGAGGCGGTGTACTGGGGCACCGAGGTGGTGTCGGGCTGGTCGGACGTCAAGCCGCTGCTGACCTCCAGCCTGCGCTCGATCGCCTCCCCGAGGACCTTCAAGGTGCACTTCGGCGGCGAGGTCGACCTGTCCGACCTGACCGCGGGCAAGGCGGGCGACGCGATGCGCGCCCACGGCCGCATCATGCGCGCCATCACCGACGACCTCGCGAAGCTCCGCATCGACGAGCCGGACGTCCCGAGGTTCCACGACCCGACGCGCCCGACGGACTCCACGAGCCCCTGGCGGCCCTAGAACACGAGCCGCCGCACGGCGTCGGCGAACCAGCGCCCGTAGGCGTCGGGGGTCCAGCCGCGGTCGCGGGTGAGCCTGCGGTAGACCACGGGGTCCATCAGCAGCCAGAGGGTGTCGGCGGCGGTGCCGTCGTCGACGCGGGGCGGTCGGCGGGTCGAGAGCCCGGCGACGATCATCCGGGCGCCGACCATCCGCTGCTCGTCGAGCACGCGCGCCAGGGCCGCGATCTCCTCGTCGGCGTCGGCGGCCCCGTGCACGACGGCGGCCACGTCGGACAGGCGCCCGCCGATCTCGGTGACCCCGGCGGTGGTGATGGCGAGCATCTCGTCGAAGTCCCGGGCCGCCCGCGCGCGCAGCACCCAGTCGCGGTCGGCCACCCCCACCGGTTCGTCGTCGCCCGCCATCGCGACGTCGACGACGGTCTTGAGCAGGCCGCGCTTGGTGCCGAAGTGCTGCTCGACCGACTGCACCGACACCCCGGCCGCGGTGGCGACCGCCCGCATCGTGGTCCGCGCGTACCCGTCGCGGAGGAACACCTCGCGCGCCGCGGCGAGCACGACCTCCCGCGTCCGGCGCGCCTTCTCCGCGCGCAGCGGGGAGCGGTACTCGCGCGGGGTCTTGCCCGGCTGGCCCACGTCTGCGACCCTTCCCATATTGACTAGGGACTCACCCTAGCGAATCGAGGCCCCGATGAACCGCGAAGCGATCGTCTACTACCTGCCCGGCTGCCCGTACTCCACCCGCCTGCGCGTGGCGCTGACCCTGCGGCGGGTGCCGTTCCGATCGGTGCGGTTCCGCGACGACGAGGAGGGGCTGCCCGGGTCCGCGAGGTCAACGGCGGCAACGAGCTGTCGCCCACGGTGCGGGTCGGCGACACGTGGTTGTCGAACCCGTCCGCGAAGGCGGTCGCCGCGGCCGTGGCCGCGTCGTCTTGACCGCTTCAGAAAGTCGTGGTGGCATGGGCGGGTGACCGAGGCGTGGTGGAAGTCCGCAGTCGTCTACCAGATCTACCCCCGCAGCTTCTCCGACTCCGACGGGGACGGGATCGGGGACCTCAGGGGGATCGAGGAACGGCTGGACTACCTGTCCGCGCTCGGCGTCGACGTGCTGTGGCTGTCGCCGGTGTACCCGTCCCCGCAGGACGACGCCGGGTACGACATCAGCGACTACCAGGACATCGACCCGGTGTTCGGCACCCTCGACGACTTCGACCGGCTCCTCGCGGGCGTGCACGCGCGCGGCATGAAGCTGATCATGGACCTGGTCGTCAACCACACCTCCGACGAGCACCCGTGGTTCCGCGAGCACCGCGACTGGTACTGGTGGCGCCCGCCGCGCGCGGGCATGGCAGGCGGCGAGCCCGGCGCGGAGCCGACCAACTGGCGGTCGTTCTTCTCCGGCCCCACCTGGGAGTACGACCCGGCGTCCGGCGAGTACTACCTGCACCTGTTCTCCCGCAAGCAGCCCGACCTGAACTGGGAGAACCCCGAGGTGCGCGCCGCGGTGCACGCGATGATGCGGTGGTGGCTCGACCGCGGCGTCGACGGTTTCCGCATGGACGTCATCAACATGATCTCCAAGGACCCGGCCCTGCCCGACGGCCCCGGCGGTGACGGCTCGGCGCACTACCTCTGCGGGCCGCGCATCCACGAGTTCCTGCAGGAGATGCACCGCGAGGTCTTCGCGGGCCGCCCGCGCAAGCTGCTGACCGTCGGCGAGATGCCGGGCGTCACCACCGACCAGGCGCGGCTGTTCACCGACCCCGCGCGCGCCGAGGTCGACATGGTGTTCCAGTTCGAGCACGTCAACGTCGACCACGGTCCGTCCAAATGGGACCTGAAGCCGCTGGACCTGGTGGCGCTCAAGGCGGTCATGAACCGCTGGCAGAGCGGGCTCGCCGACGTCGGCTGGAACAGCCTGTACTGGAACAACCACGACCAGCCGCGCGTGGCCTCCCGCTACGGCGACGGCAGTCCGTTGTCGGCCAAGGCCCTCGGCACGGTCCTGCACCTGCACCGCGGCACGCCGTACGTGTACCAGGGCGAGGAACTGGGCATGACGAACGCGCCCTTCGACAGCATCGCCGACTTCCGCGACATCGAATCCCTCAACCACTACGCCGAAGCGGGTCCGGACGCGCTGCCCGCGCTGCGCGCCCGCGGCCGGGACAACGCCCGCACCCCGATGCAGTGGGACGCCTCCCCGCACGCGGGTTTCACCACGGGTGAGCCGTGGATCGCGGTCAACCCGAACCACAAGGAGATCAACGCCGTCGAGGCGGTCGCCGACCCCGACTCGGTGTTCCACCACTACCGCAAGCTGATCGACCTGCGGCACACCGAGCCGTGCGTCGTGCACGGCGACTTCACCCTGCTCATGCCCGACGACCCGCAGGTCTACGCGTTCACCCGCGCGCACGACGGCGTGGAGCTCCTGGTGCTGGCCAACCTCAGCGCCGAGCCCGCTCGGGTCGACGTGGACCCGGCGTGGCTCGACGCCGAGGTGGTGCTCGCGACCCTCCCGGACGAGCGGTCGGCGGTGCTGCGCCCGTGGGAGTCGCGGGTCTACCGGCGGTGAGTCACTGCGCGGCCGGGGCGCCCTCGGCGGCCAGCGCGGCGGCGACCTGGGCCCGGATCTGGCGCAGTTCCTCCTCGCTGAGGTTCTCCGCGCCCGGGACCTCGGCCAGGACCTCGTCCACCGCGGACTTGATGTCCTCGGCGGAGAAGTCGCCCGCGCCCGCGGGCTCCGGGTCGCCGCGGCGGGCTCGGCGGGGGCTCCGGGCTGGTCGGGGATCTCGTCGGCGGGCGCGAGGAGCTCGTCGACGAGGTCGGGGAGCCAGGCGGCCTTGTGGTCGTCGGGGTGCTGCTCCCAGCCCTCGCCCCAGCGGTAGTCGAGCTGCTGGCCCAGCGGGGTCTGCCAGTCCTGGCCCCACGCGGAGGACAGGCGCTCGGCGATCTCGGCGGGGACCCAGTCGAAGCGGGTGGCCGGGTCGGCGGGGTCGGCCTGCTGCTGGTCGCCGTCGAGGAGTTCGGCCAGCACGTCGGGGAGCCAGGCGGCCTTGTCGTCGTCGGGGTGCTGCTCCCAACCCTCGCCCCAGCGGTAGTCCAACTGCTCGCCCAGCGCGGTCTGCCACTCGTGGCCCCACTCCGACTCGAGCCGCTGGGCGATCTCGGCGGGCACCCAGTCGAAGCGGGCGGCCGGGTCGGCGGCCTGGTGCTCGGCGGCGTGCCCGCGGGCTCCTCGCCCGAGCTGATCATCCGGTGCGCCTCGGCCAGCTCGGCCGGGTCGTGCTCGACGAGCCTGCGGACGAGGTCCATCCGCTCGCCGCCGACGCGGTCCATCTCCTCCAGCAGCCGCTCGATCTCGTGCTCGTCGACGATGTGGCCGGACTCGTCGCGGACGCGCGCGAGGAACGCGTCGAAGTCGTTCGGTTCGTTGTCGTGGGCGGTGCGCAGCAGTTCGTACCACTCGCGCGCCTGGTGCTCCTCCAGCGGGAACGCCGTCATCAACTGGGTCAGCTCCGCGTCCATGGGGGCGCTCCTCTCAGTTAACGCCGTAGCCGGGGCCGATGTGGTGGACGGAGATCTTGATGTAGTCGCTCCGGAACACGACACCGGCCACGGAGTGGTGCTTCTTCGGGTTCAGGTAGGTCTCCCGGTGCGCTCGCGCCCTGCGGCCGAGGTCGACGGAGAACCGGATGCGCAGCGGGCGGTTGGACTCGCGCACCGCGCGGACGTCACCGGGGGCGCGGTGGAGACCAGGTCGATGACCTGCTGGAGGGTGTCGTTGCCGGGCGCGAGGGCCTCGACGATGGCCCGGATCTCGCGCTCGCCGTCCTCGTCGCCGTCGAGGTGCTTGTCGGCGCCGTCGACGAGCACCCAGTCGTCGCGGTTGGCCTGGTCGAAGTAGCGCAGCACGACCGCGACCGGGTCGTCGGTCAGGTCCTCGGCCGGGATGGCCTCGTCGGAGTGCCGGATGGCGCGCAGCCGCTCGAGCGCCAGTTGGGTGACGCGGGCGGTCACGCCGCCCGGGGTCTGGTGGGCCATTGCCCGCCTCCTCGCCTAGTGCCAGGCCCCGACACCTGGGCCGAAGTGGTAGATGCGCACGGTCCCGTCGGACTCGATCGTCCCGGCGACGCTCAGCGGGCGGACCCAGCCGGGCGCGTCGTCGGGCCGGACGCCGACCTTGAACCGGATCGGGCCCGAGCGACCCCTCTCGAACGACGACGTCACCGCGCTCAGCCGGGTGGTCGACTGGACCAGGTCGATGATCCCGTCCGCGTAGGCGTCCCCGCCGCCGGAGTAGTCCCGCAGGAGATCGCTCAGCACGTCCGCGTACTCGTCCCTCGGGTCCAGGTGCTTGAGCGCGTCCCGTTCGACTTCCCAGTTGTCCGTGTTCGTGAGGTACCGCAGGACGCTCTCGGGCGAGTCGTCGGTCAGCACTTGCAGCGCACCGCCACCGCGCAGGCGGCGCATCGCCCGGTTGAACACTTCGAGGCCGGATTGACCACCGGGGAACGCCATGTCGACCACCTCCGCACCCACTGTGCCGCCGCGGCAACGGGAAGTGACGGGGCGACCGGCCGACCGACCGGGAGCGCCGAGCTGCCCGAAAGGGCGACGTCCTACCATCGGACGACACTCCGGAGGGGGACCCATGACCACGCTCGCGCCGCCCCGGCACCGCGCCCGCGGGACCGCGTTCATCCTGCTGGCCTCGGTCGCCTTCGGCAGCTCCGGGCCGCTGGCCAAGCCCGCGATGCAGGCCGGGTTCTCCCCCATGCAGGTCGCCGCGCTGCGGGCCGGGCTGGCCGCCGTCGTGCTGCTGGCGGTCGTCGGCGCGGCGATGCCGGGCGTGCTGCGCGTGCGCCGCGAGCAGTGGCCGCTGCTCGTCGTCTACGGGCTCACCGGCGTGGCGGCCGTGCAGGCGCTGTTCTTCGTGGCGGTGTCCCGGCTGCCGGTGGGCGTGGCGATGCTGCTGGAGTACACCTCGCCCGTCCTGGTCGCCCTGTGGGTGCGGTTCGTGCGCGGGCGGCGGCTGTCGGCGCTGTCGTGGACGGGGACGGCGCTCGCGCTGGCCGGGCTGACGATGGTCGCCCAGGTGTGGACCGGCCTGCGGCTGGACCTGCTCGGGCTGGTCGCGGGCATCGGGGCCGCGGTGTGCTCGGCGGGCTACTACCTGCTCGGCGAGAAGGGCGCGGACGAACATCACCCGATCGGGATGGTCACCTGGGGCATGGTCGTCGGCGCGGCCGGGCTGCTCGTGGTCGCGCCGCCGTGGGAGATGCCGGTGGGGCTGCTCGACGCGACCGTCCCCTTCGGACCGTGGCAGTCGCCGGTGTGGGTGCTGCTGGTGGCGGTCGCGGTGCTGAGCACGGCGCTGGCGTACTCGCTGAGCCTCAGCTCGCTGCGGCACCTCCCGTCCCAAGTGGCCAGTGTGCTCGCGCTGACGGAGCCCGTCGTGGCGACGCTCATCGCGTGGCTGATGCTCGGCGAAATCCTGACGGTGCTTCAGATCGCGGGCATGGTGGTGCTGCTCTCGGGAGCGGCGCTGGTGCAGCTCGCCTCGCGCGGCCCGGTCACCCCGGCCGAACCGCTGCCCACCGAATGAGACCGCGATCACGCTCATGATCACTCGATCGAGTGAAGATCGAGATCCGGTGCGTGGCACCGGAACCCCAGGTCGGTAAAGGAACGTTTACCGAGCGGACGCGACAGCGCGTGTCCGATCGGTCACCATGTGCTCTATCGCGTCCTTTGTGCGACTACCTGGAGGTTCACCATGGGCGGATCACCCGCCACCGGCCCCGCGCACGCCCACTCGCCGCCCCGGCTGCGGCGCTGGCTCGCGCAGGACGCCCGCCACGACGTCCCCGCATCCCTGATCGTCTTCCTGGTCGCCGTCCCGCTGTCGCTCGGCATCGCCGCCGCCGCGGGCGCGCCCGTGCTCGCCGGGCTGATCGCCGCCGTGGTCGGCGGCATCGTCGCGGGCCTGCTGGGCGGGTCGCCGCTGCAGGTCAGCGGGCCCACCGCGGGCCAGACCGTCGTCATCGCGCAGTTGATCGCCCAGTTCGGCTGGACCACCACCTGCGCCATCACCGTACTCGCGGGCGTGCTGCAGGTCGCGCTGGGCGCCTGCCGCGTCGGGCGGGCCGCGCTCGCCGTCTCCCCCACCGTCGTCCACGCGATGCTCGCCGGGATCGGCGTCACCATCGTGCTGAGCCAGGCGCACCTGCTGCTGGGCCACGCGCCCGCGGGCGCCGCCTGGGACAACCTGGTCTCCCTGCCCGCCACCGCCCTGGCCGCCGACCCGGCCGCCGCGCTGGTCGGCATCGGCGTCGCCGCCCTGCTCGTGATCTGGACCAAGGTGCCGCCACGGCTGCGCGCGGTGCCGGGCGCGCTCGTGGCGATCGTGCTCGCCACGGTGGCCGCCGGGCTGTTCGCCCCGGACGTCGACCGGGTCTCGCTCCCGGACGCGCCGCTGTCCGCCCTGCACCTGCCGACGCTGCCGGACGGGCAGTGGGGCGCGTTCACCGCGGGCGTGCTGACGATCGCGCTCATCGCCAGCGTGGAGAGCCTGCTCTCGGCGGTCGCGGTGGCCAAGCTCCGGCCGGGCACCCGGACCGACCTCAACCGGGAGCTGCGCGGCCAGGGCGTGGCCAACATCGCCTCGGGCATGATCGGCGGGCTGCCGGTCACCGGGGTCGGCCTGCGCAGTTCGACGAACGCGCGGGCGGGGCGCGCACGCGCGCGTCGGCGGTGCTGCACGGGGTGTGGGTGCTGGTGTTCTCCGTGGCGTTGGTGGGTTTGGTGGAGCGGATCCCGATGGCCGCGCTGGCCGGTCTGCTCGTGGTGGTGGGCGTCCAACTGGTGGACCTGGGCAACATCCGTTCGGCGCGCAGGCACGGGGAACTGGCCGTCTACCTGGTGACGGTCGCCTGCGTCGTGTTCATCGACCTGCTGCAGGGCGTCCTGATCGGACTGGCCTGCGCGCTCCTGGCGACCCTGCACCGGATCGTGTGGGCGCAGGTGCGGGTCGAGCCGGGCGAGCCCGACGCCGACGGCAGGCCGACGTGCTCGGTGGTGGTCGAGGGCACGCTGAGCTTCCTGTCGGTGCCGCGGCTGTCCCGCGTGCTGGCGCAGGTGCCCGAGGGCAGCGCCGTGCACCTGGAACTCGTGGTCGACTACCTCGACCACGCCGCGTACGACCACCTGGCGGGCTGGCGCAGCGCCCACGAGGGCGGCGGCGGCAGCGTCGTGGTCGACGAGATCGGCGGCCCGGGCCCGACGGCCCGCCGCAAGCAGGCGGGCCCGGGGCCGAGGTGGTTCTCGCCCTGGTCGCACTGGCAGCGCGTGCACCCGACCATCCCGCGCCAGATCCGCGGGCACGCGGCGCTGCACCCGCTGGTCACCGGGGCCCGCGAGTACCACCGCCGCGGCGCGCCCATGCTGCGCCCGCACCTGCGCAGGCTCGCGTCGTCGCAGTCGCCGCACGCGATGTTCCTGACCTGCGCGGACTCCCGCATCGTGCCGAACGTCATCACCGCGTCCGGTCCCGGGGACCTGTTCACCGTCCGCAACATCGGCAACCTGGTGCCCGACCCGCGCTCCTGCGACGACCTCTCGGTGCACGCGGGCGTCCAGTACGCCGTCGAGCACCTCGCCGTGCCCGCGGTGATGGTCTGCGGCCACTCCGGCTGCGGCGCGATGACCGCCCTGCTCGGCGGCCCGGCCGACGACCCGATCGGCCAATGGCTCCGCTGGGGCGAACCGAGCCTCGCCGCCCTGCGCGCCGGCCACCCGCTCGCCGCGCACGCCGCCGCCGACGGTCGGTCCGAAGTAGACCAACTGGCGATGGTGAACGTTGCCGTGCAACTGGAGGCCCTGCGCAGGCTGCCCGTCGTGGAGCGCTCCGGCGTCCAACTGGTGGGGCTGTTCTTCGACATCCCGAGCGGCACCCTGCTCATGCTCGACGAGGCGGGCGAACGCTTCGACCCCCTCCCGGGCCGCAGCACGGTCCTCGCCGCGCCCTAGGCCGAGCGGGCCCGCCAGGGGTGGGCGGGCCCCGGTCCTAGAACACCTTGATCCACCCGACGAGCTGCGCCACGAGCAGCCCGACGACCATCAGGACGAGCACGAGCACGGCCCCCAGGGTGATGAACGCGCCCGCGCGCGACCTGCGGGTCCCGGGCTCCGGCCGGGCCAGCCCCCGCGTCGTGCTGCCCGAGTCGGGGGCGTGTCCCCGGGCCGCACCCCGCCGCCGGGCTCGAGTCCGGGGGTGCGGTCGGGGTCGGGGTCAGGGGGAGCGCGGTCATGCCGTCGGGTGTGCCCGGTCCCCAGGCGGCGTAAACGTCCGCGCACCGCCTCCCGCACCGCTGGTCACCTGACCCCTTTTCGAATGAAGTGAGCGACACTCCCATTAACGGGAGGCCCCGGTGTTTCAGAAATGTGGTCACGGTCCGGACACAACATTCGCACGTAAGTCCGTATGCGTGTCACCCGATTAGACGAACAGAAATTTTTTGGTAACAGCGCGTGGGCTCGGGTCGACTCCTCCGGTGAATGCACACCCCGTGAGAGGAAAACCCCCTGATGCGCAAAGGCCTCGCCGCGCTCGCCGTGGCCGCCATGTCCGCCGTTCTCGGTTTCGCCGGTGCGACCGCAGCGGAGGCCGCCGGTGGCGTCGTGATCTACCGCGCCTACTACGACTCGCCGGGGTCGGACACGGGCACCAACGCCAGCTTGAACGCCGAGTACATCATCCTGAAGAACACGTCCACGACGACCAAGACCATCACCGGCTGGACCCTGCGCGACCGGGCGGGCCACATCTACAAGTTCCCGACCACCACCATCGGCGCGAGCAGGCTCCTCTACATCCGCACCGGCAAGGGCACCAACGTCGCGGGCACCCGCTACTGGAACCGCACCTGGTACGTCTGGAACAACACCGGCGACACCGCCTACCTCCGCAACACCGCCGGCACCCTCATCCACTCCTGCGGCTGGGGCTCCGGCGCCACCTACAAGATCTGCGCGTGAATTGACGGAGAAGGGGCCGCCCGGGGTCGGGTGGCCCCTTCTCCCGCGTGTGCGGATCCTGGAAACCGCAGTCCAGGGGTAAATCGGCGACCCGTGCGCTAGCTTCGCTCCATCGGGCGAATGGGGGTCGGGCCGATCCGCCATTCGCGGCGTCACGAGTGGTGGGGGACTCCACGATGACCGGTGAGGTGGATCCGGGGCGGGTGGTCACGTTGGGGGACCTCGCCCGGGAGTTGGACGTGTTGCGGGCGCGCGCGGCGCGGGGACGCGGAAGGTCCGGGTGGGGTTGACGGCGTTGGCGGCGAAGGCCGACGTGCCCCGGTCGACGTTGCACGCGTACGTCAGCGGGCGGTCGTTGCCGCCCGCGGAGGTGTTGGACCGGATCGTGATCGAGTTGGGGGCGTCGCCCGCGGAGCAGGCGGCGTGGGCGGAGGCGTGGTACCGGGTGGCGGCCGGGGTGGCGGTGGCGAAGGCCGCGTGCGGGGTGCCGCGGCAGCTCCCGCCGGACGTGTCGGCGTTCACCGGGCGGGCGGGGGCGTTGGCCGAGTTGGACGAGCTGCTGGGCGGCGGGGTCGGGGTGGTGTCGGCCGTCGCGGGGACCGCGGGGTGGGGAAGACCGCGCTGGTCGTGCACTGGGGGCACCGGGTCGCGGACCGGTTCCCGGGCGGGCAGCTGTACCTGAACCTGCGCGGGCACGACCTCGCGCGGCCGGTCCCGACCGCCGACGCGCTGGCGATGGCGCTGCGCACGCTCGGGGTGCCGGACGCGGAGGTCCCGCCGACGCTGGACGAGCGGGTCGGGCGGTACCGGACGCTGTTGGCCGACCGGCGGGCGTTGATCGTGCTCGACAACGCCGCCGACGCCGACCAGGTGCGGGGGCTGCTGCCGGGGGCCGGGCCGTCGGTCGTGGTCGTCACCAGCCGGGACGCGCTGGTCGGGTTGGTCGCGCGGGACGGGGCGCGGCGGATCGAGTTGACCGTGCTGCCCGTGCACGAGGCGGTCGGGCTGCTGCGCGTGCTGGTCGGCGCGCGCGTCGACGAGGAGCCGGAGGCGGCGGGGGCGTTGGTGCAGCGGTGCGCGCGGTTGCCGTTGGCGCTGCGCATCGCCGCGGAGCTGGTGCGGGCGCGGCCGGACCGACGGCTGGCCGACCTGGTCGCGCAGTTGTCCGACGAGCGCCGCACGCTGGACCTGCTCGACGCGGGCGGCGACCCGAGGACCGCGGTGCGCAGCGTCCTGTCGTGGTCGTGCCGGGGCCTGCCGCCGCCGGTCGTGCGGCTGTTCCGGCTGCTCGGCCTGCACCCGGGCCGCGACTTCGACGCCCGGTCCGCGGCCGCGCTCGCGGGCGTCGACCCGGACGACGCGACCGACGCCCTGGCGGTGCTGGCCCGCGCGCACCTCGTGGAACCGTTGGCGGGCAAGCGTTTCCGCATGCACGACCTGCTGCGCGCCTACGCGGCCGAGATGGCCGGGGACGAACCCGTCACGGGCCTGCTCGACTTCTACCTCGCGACCTGCACCACCGCCGCGGCCCTCCGCTACCCCGCCTTCCCCCTGCCCACCGCCCCACCCCACCCCGCCGCACCCGCGCTGGACGAGCGGTCCGCGCGCGCCTGGCTGACCACCGAGATCGACAACGTCGTCGCCGCCGTGGGTTTCGCCGCCGAGCGAGGCCTGGACGACCACGTGACCCGCCTGGCGACCGCCGTGGCACGCCACCTGTACACCACAGGGCGCACCGGCGACGCCGAGACCGTGCACACCCACGCGGTCCGCTCGGCCCGCGCCACGGCAGACCGCGCGGCCGAGGGGCTGGCGCTGCGCAACCTGGGCATGGCCGTCGCGGCGCTGGGCAGGCGGGAGGAGGCGATCGAGCACTTCGAGCGGTCGCTGGCGATCCGCGCGGAACTGGGCGACCGCCTCGGCATGGCGGAGGTGTGGACGAGCATCGGCGTCGCCCAGGACATCCTGTGCCGCTTCACCGAGGCCATCGCCAGCCAGGAGCGCGCCCTCGCGCTGCGGCTCTCCGCGGGCGACCGCGTCGGCGCCGCGATCGCGATGCTCAACCTCGGCGTGGTCCTGGAGCAGCGCGGCGACCTGGAACGCTCGAAGGCCAACCACGAACGCGCCCTCGCCCTCTTCCGCGAACACGGCGACCGCGTCGGCGAGAGCCACGCCCTGACCAACCTCGGCAACGTCCTGCGCCTCCTCGGCGACCCGGAGTCGGCCATCACCCACCACCGCCGAGCCCTGACCGCCTACCGCGACCTCGGCAGCCGCACGGGCGAGGCGTTCGCCCTCGCGGGCCTCGGCTCCGACCTCGACCGCCTCGGCGAGCACACCGAAGCGACCGACTGGCACCAGCAGGCCCTGGACCTGGCCCGCGAGATCTCCGAAACCTCACTGGAAGCCGAAGTCCTCAACAACCTCGGCGAGAACCTCACCGCCCGCCACCGCCCCGGCGACGCCCACACCGCCCACACCGCCGCCCTGACCATCGCCACACCCCACGGCGACGCCCTCGAACAGGCACGAGCCCTCCACCGCCTGGGCGCACTCGCTCTCGCCGAGGGCGACAAGGCGACCGCCCGCACGTGCTGGACCCGCTCAGCCCACCTCTACGCCCCGCTGGGAGTGGCCGAAAGCGCGCTGGTGCACGCCAACCTGACCGCCCTCGACGACGACCCGGCGGCGGAGGCCTGAGGCGTCCACGTTCGTCCAGGAGTGTCCCGATCCGGCTCCGCACCGGGTGGCCGCTGGTTGTCTGTGCCTCACCAGACGAGCGAATGGGGGACGGGATGAAACGCATGAGAACAGCGCTGGCCGCGGTCGCGGTGGGGGTCGCCGCGGTGCTGTCGACGGCGGGACAGGCGCACGCCGCGCCGAGCGCGCTGGGGTCCGCCGCGGACGAGGCGTACTACACCTGGAGGAACCAGCTCAGCGGCAAGTGCTTGGACCAGAACTGGAGCGGCGGTGTCAACCGGCACACGGCCATCGCCTACACCTGCCACGGCGACACCAACCAGTACTGGCAGCTCGAATGGCTGGACACCAACATCTACATGGTCCGCAACCTGGGCAGCGGCGAGTGCCTGCACCAGAAGTACGACTCCAGCGGCCCGACCACCACCGTCCAGGTCGTGGCCTGTGCCAACGTGGGCAACCAGCGGTGGCGGGTCACCGCGTGGGATGACGGCACGTACAGCTTCAAGAACATCGCCAGCGGCTGGTTCCTCGACCAGAGCTACTCCGGCGGCGTGGAGCGGCAGGCGGTGATCGCCTACCCGTACCACGGCGGCGCGAACCAGTTCTGGTACTAGGAGCGACCCGGTGGGCGGGACACCCCGCCCACCGGTCGGGTCGTCAGACCGGGATGACCGTCGGGATGATCATCGGCCTGCGGCGGTAGGTGTCGGCGACCCAGCGGCCGACGACGCGGCGGACCGCCTGGGCGATGCGGTGGGTGTCGGTGACGCCCTCCGCCTCCGTGTGGGCGAGTTCCTTCTCCACCAACGCGACGACCTCGTCCAGGGCCTTCGGGTCGTCGGAGAAGCCGCGGCCGGAGATGGTCGGGGAGGACATCGCGCGGCCGGTGGCGGAGTCGACGGCGACGGTGATGGCGATGAAGCCGCCCTCGCCCAGGATCAGGCGGTCGGACAGCGTCGACTCGCCGACGTCGCCCACGGACAGGCCATCGACGTACACGTGGCCGACCTCGACGCGGCCGGTGATGGCGGCCTGGCCGTCGACCAGGTCGACGACGACGCCGTCCTCCGCGATCACCACGCGCTCGGCCGGGACGCCCGTCTGGACCGCGAGGGCCGCGTTGGCCCGCAGGTGGCGCCACTCGCCGTGCACCGGCATGACGTTCGACGGGCGGACGGCGTTGTAGAGGAACAGCAGCTCGCCCGCGGCCGCGTGGCCGGACACGTGGACCTTCGCGTTGCCCTGGTGGACGACGTGCGCCCCCAGCCGGACCAGGCCGTTGACGACGCCGAACACCGCGGTCTCGTTGCCCGGGATCATCGACGACGCGAGGATCACCGTGTCGCCCGCGCGGATGTCGATCTGGCGGTGCTCGCCGCGTGCCATGCGCGACAGCGCCGACAGCGGTTCGCCCTGGGAGCCCGTGGAGACGAACACGACCTCCTGCTCGGGCATCGCCATCGCCTCGTCCAGGTTGACGAGCAGGCCCTCCGGGACCGACAGCAGGCCCAGGTCCGCGGCGATGCCCATGTTGCGCACCATCGACCGCCCGACCAGCGCGACCTTGCGGCCGTGCGCGACCGCGACGTCCATCACCTGCTGCACGCGGTGCACGTGGCTGGCGAAGCACGCCACGATGACGCGCTGGCGGGCGCGGGCGATCACGTTGTCGATCACCGGGCCGATGTCGCGCTCGGGCGTGACGAACCCGGGGACCTCGGCGTTGGTGGAGTCGACCAGGAACAGGTCGACGCCCTCGTCGCCGAGGCGGGAGAAGCCCGCGAGGTCGGTGAGGCGGCCGTCGAGCGGGAGCTGGTCGAGCTTGATGTCGCCGGTGTGCAGCACCAGCCCGGCGGGCGTGCGGATGCCGACCGCGACCGCGTCCGGGATGGAGTGGTTGACCGCGAAGAACTCGCAGGCGAAGTCGCCGAAGCTGACCCGGTCGCCCTCGCGGACCTCGCGCAGCACCGGGGTGAGGCGGTGCTCGCGGCACTTGGCGGCGAGCAGGGCGAGGGTGAACCGGGAGCCGACGACCGGCAGGTCCGGACGCAGGCGCAGCAGGAACGGCGCGGCGCCGATGTGGTCCTCGTGGCCGTGGGTGAGCACGAGCGCGTCGATGTCGCCCAGGCGGGACTCGATGGCGCGGAAGTCCGGCAGGATCAGGTCGACGCCGGGCTGCTGGTCCTCGGGGAACAGCACGCCGCAGTCGACGATGAGCAGTCTGCCGCCGTACTCGAAGACGGTCATGTTGCGGCCGATCTCGCCGATGCCGCCCAGCGCGACCACGCGCAGGGCGCCTTCGGGGAGAGCGGGGGCGGGTTGGTGGGCCATCCCGTCACTTGTGGACCGTCCCGGCGCTCGTGTGGGTCGTGGTGGCGATGTAGGCGGCGTTGGCGTCGGCGTGCGCGACGCGGGCGGCGGCCTGGTGGGTGGCGGGCGCCTCGGCCAGCGGGACGCCGCCCTCGGCGAGGTCGCCCGCGATGGCGGCCAGCTCCTCGGCGGTCGCGGCGGGCAGCGGCAGGCGCGGGTCGCCCGCGTTCTCGCCGCGCAGCCGCAGCGCGGCCTTGCTGAAGATGACGCCGCCGACGCGGCTCATCGCGCGCATCACCGGTAGCAGTCCGTTGTGGACGGTGCGGGCGGAGGAGACGTCACCGCGCTCGTAGCTGTCCAGCATGGACCGCAGCCTGCCGGCCACGACGTGCCCGATGACGCTGACGAACCCGACGCCGCCGATGGACAGCCACGGCAGGTTGAGCGCGTCGTCGCCGGAGTAGTACGCCAGGTTGGTCGACGCGATGACGTTGCTGCCCGCGAGCAGGTCGCCCTTGGCGTCCTTGACCGCCTGGATGCGCGGGTGCTCCGCGAGCCTGCGCAGCGTGTCGACCTCGATGGGCACGACCGAGCGCGGCGGGATGTCGTAGAGCATGACCGGCAGCCCGGTGGCGTCGGCCACGGCGGTGAAGTGCGCCAGCAGACCGGCCTGCGGGGGCCGCGAGTAGTACGGGGTGACCACGAGGAGCCCGTGCGCACCGGCCTTCTCGGCGTCGCGCGCGAGGTGGATCGTGTGCGCGGTGTCGTAGGTGCCGACCGAGCCGACCACGGTCGCGCGGTGACCGACCGCCTCCACGACCGCGCGCAGCAGGTCGTGCTTCTCCTTGTCCGTGGTGGTGGGCGACTCACCGGTGGTGCCGCTGACCACCAGCCCGTCGTTGCCGAGGTCGACCAGGTGCTGGGCGAGGTGCTGGGCGCGGTCGAGGTCGAGCGCGCCCTCGGCGTCGAACGGGGTGACCATGGCGGTGAGCACCCGGCCGAACGGTCTGCCGGGCGCGGCGGTCGGACATGTGGTCATGGGGTGTGACGCTACCTTCTCGGACGCTGGGCGGCGCGAGCCACCGGGGGCTTACAAACCGCGGGCGAGCCCGCGCACGGCCCCGATCGCGGCCTGCTCGCCGTCGTAGTCCACCACGGCCTGGTCGCGGCCGAAGGCGTGGAGCAGCAGTTCGCCGGGTTCGCCGACGACCGACACGGTGGTGGGGCCGCGCTTGACCGCGACCTCCCGCCCGGCGGGGGTGCGCAGGGCGACGCCGACGGGGCTGTTGCGGTACATCAGCTTGCCCGCGCGGGCGACCGCCGTCCACAGCGCGGCGTCGCGCTTCGGGTCGGCGGGCCGCGGCTGCCAGTCGGGCTGGGCGCGGCGGACGTCCTCGTGGTGGACGAAGAACTCGGTCGTGTTGACCAGGGTGTCCAGCAGCGCGTACGGGGAGAACGCGGGCGGGCCGGTGCGCACGAGGTGGACCAGCTCGTCCCAGGGCTTCGCGGCGATCTTGCGCTGCACGCCGTCGAGGTAGCCCGCCAACGGCTTGACCAGGATGCCGAACGCGGCGTCGGGCCTGCGCTCGCGCACGACCAGGTGCGCGGCGAGGTCGCGGGTCGTCCAGCCGTCGCACAGCGTGGGCTGGTCCGGTCCGACCTCGGCGAACAGGTCGCAGAGCTGGGCGCGCTCGTCCCTGGCGACAGTCGTCATGCGCCCTACCTTACCGCGAGTAGGTTGTTCAGCTGTCCGCGACCACGTACGGCTCGCTGAGCTGGGTGCCGTCCTTCGCGGTGAGCACGCACACCACGGTCTGCGACGAGCTGCCCGAGCTGCTGTCCGCCTCCCACGCCCCCTGGCTGGGCACCAGCACGGTGATCGCGAGCTTGGACAGCGCGCCCTTCTCCACCCGGCCGGACTTGAACAGCCACACGCAGTAGCCCTTGCCCAGCTCGGTCAGCTCGGCGCCGGAGTACTGCCACTTCTCGTTGAGGTCGATGTAGCCGTAGACCTCGAACTCGTGGGTCTCGTCGCAGGGGTCGTTGCTGGAGAACGACGCGTCGTTCTGGATCTTGCCGACGCCGCAGTAGCCGTCGTTGACGCCGAACTCGCGGACCTGCCCGCCGGAGCCGTAGGTGAACGTGGCGACCGGGGTCGTCTGGTCCTCGCTGGGCTTGGCCGCCTCCTGCCCGAGCAGGAAGCCGCCGACCCCGCCCGCGAGCGCCATGACCAGCACCAGCGCGAGCACGATCTGCCAGCCGATGCCGCCCTTGCGCTTCGGCGCGTACTGCGGCGGCGGGGCCGCGATGGTCGGGTGCCCGCCCGCGTACATCGCCGTGGGACCGGTGTGCGGGCCGGTCGGCGGGCCGGGCTGGACGTGCGTCAGCAGGCCGCGGACCTGCGCGGCGGTGAGCCGGGCCTGCGGGTGGGTGTTCAGCAGGCCGGTGATGACCGAGGCCAGCGCGCCGGAGCCGCGGGTGAGGAACGGGACCTCGTTGAGGATGGCGTGCATCGTCGCGGCGGTGTTGGCCCGCTCGAACGGCGAGTAGCCCTCGACGGCGTAGAACAGGACCGCGCCCAGCGCCCACAGGTCCGACGCGGCGCTGGCGGACTCGCCGCGCAGCTGCTCGGGCGCGAGGTAGGCGGGCGAGCCGATGAGCAGGCCGCTGGTGGTCAGCCGGGGGTCGTCGACGGACTGGGCGATGCCGAAGTCGGTCAGCTTCGCGCGGCCGTTGGCGGCCAGCATGATGTTGCTGGGCTTGACGTCGCGGTGCACCACCCCGGCCTGGTGCGCCGACTCCAGCGCCGACAGCAGCTGCTCGGCCAGGCGCGCGACGGCGTCCTGCTTGAGCGGCCCGCGGTCGCGGACGATGTCGGCCAGCGTCGGGGCCTGGATCAGCTCCATGACGATGTAGGTCGCGCCCTGCTCCTGGACGACGTCGTACACCGTGACGACCGCGGGGTCGTTCAGCCTGCCCGCGGTGCGCGCCTCGCGGAGCACGCGCTCCTCGAAGACCATCCGCTCGGCGACGGGCGTGCCGTCGGGCAGGTGCAGCTCCTTGATCGCGACGTGCCTGCCGATGGTCGTGTCCTCGGCGAGCCAGACCACGCCCATGCCGCCGCGGCCCAGCTCGTGGAGCACCGAGTAGCGGCCGGCGATCACGCGCTGCCCACCGGGAGCTACCAGGGGTCCTGGCTGTTGGGTCACGTCCACCTCCTGCGGATGCCGCGCATCCTAGGTCAGACCGCGCGCGGGGTCCGGGGTTTCAGTTGATCTCGTGGCCGCCCTCGCGCAGCGCCTTGACGGCGCGGGCGAGGTCGGCGTCGCGGACCAGCAGGTGGTCGGTGTCGAAGGTGGAGATCGCGAACAGCGGCACGCCCGCCTGGGCGAGCGCGCCCGCCAGCGCGGCCATGATGCCGGTCAGGGTGAACTCCAGCGGGCCGCGCACGGTGAGCAGCCGCCAGCCCGGCTCCGAGCGGCCGCCCGAGGGGGCGTGCTCGAGCGGGGTGACGACCGACACCTCGGCGGCCGTGCTCGTGACGCTGACCAGGCCCTCGGCGGTGAACAGCTCGGCGGGCACCGGGGTGCCGGGGTCGAGCCGGGTGACCGCGTACTCGCCCGGGACGACGTCGACGACCAGCCGGTTCATCCTTCGGTGACCATCGGGCTCGAGGCGACCTCGGAGCCGTCGGCCAGCGCGGAGATGGTGAAGTCGGCGAACACGTTCGGCGCGACCTTCTGCAGCTCGCGCAGGCAGTCGATGGCCAGCGCGCGGATCTCGACGTCGGCGTGCTCGGTGGCGCGCATCGCGATGAAGTGCCGCCAGGCGCGGTAGTTGCCGGTCACCACGATGCGGGTCTCGGTGGCGTTGGGCAGGATCGCGCGGGCCGCCTGGCGCGCCTGCTTGCGGCGCAGCGTCGCGCTGGGCACGTCGGCGAACTTCGACTCCAGGCCCTTGAGCAGGTCGTTGTACGCGTCGAGGCTGGCCTGCGCGGCCTTGAGGAACATCTCGTGCAGCTCGGGGTCGGCGGCGATGACCTCCGGCTCGACCATGGCGGCGTTCTTCTCCGGCACGTAGCGCTGGGAGAGCTGCGAGTACGAGAAGTGGCGGTGGCGGATCAGCTCGTGGGTCAGCGACCGGGAGATCCCGCTGATGTAGAAGGTCACCGAGCCGTGCTCCAGCACCGAGAGGTGGCCGACCTCGATGATGTGGTCGATGTACCCGGCGTTGGTCGCGGTCGCGGGGTTCGGCTTGTTCCACGACTGGTAGCAGGCGCGGCCCGCGAACTCCACGAGCGCCTGGCCGCCGTCGGTGTCGGTCGTCCACGGCACGTCCGCCGGGGGAAGAACTCCGTCTTCGCGATGAGCTGAACCTTCGGCGACACCGTCTCGGCCACTGAACTGCCCCTTCTCCGTGATTCCGGGCCAGCCTAAGCGGTGGGCAGGCCGTGGGACCCCACCCCTCACCCGCGCGTCAGCACATCTTCGTGGTGGTGGCGTGATGTCAGATGTGGTGGCACAGTGGTGTCATGGATCTGACGCCGTACATCTCCTCGCTGCGCGAGGACCTGGCCGCCGCGGCGGCGGTCGGGGACGAGACCACCCGCCGCGCCGCCGCGGCGCTGGCCGCGGCCGTCGAGCCCGCGGCCCGCCTGGCCATCATGAACGCCCTGGCCGACCTGGCCGCCGAGGTCACCGCGTCGCTGCCCGACCACGTCGTCGACGTGCGGCTCGACGGGCGCGACGTCCGGGTGGTCGTGACCGGGCAGTCCCACCCCGAGGCCGACGCCCCGCCGCCGCCTCCCCGCACGACGGCGACATGAGCCGCATGACGCTGCGCCTGTTCGAGGAGCTGAAGGCGAAGGCCGAGCAGGCCGCCGCCGCGCAGGGCGTGTCGCTGAACACGTTCGTGCAGAACGCCCTGCACGGCGCGCTGTCCGGGCGCGGAGCCAAGGGCTGGGGCTCGTTCTCGCACGAGGGCCGCAAGCCGGACGGCTCGCGCGTCCAGGGCTGGTACGAGGGGTGACACCACGATGACGACACCTGACACCATCCGGCGCCTCTCCTACGACGCCGAGGGCCCGGTCGACATCGCCGTGCACATCGGCGCGGGCAGCGTCGAGCTGCACCTGCGCGAGGAGCCGGGCGTGTCCGTCGAGCTGCGGCCCGCGCCGCAGGAGGCCAACCCGTGGGCCGAGGGCGTGGCGAGCCTCATGGCGTGGGTGGGCACCGCGATGGGCGAGCAGCGCCCCGCCGACCCGACCGCCGACGCCGTCGCCCAGGCGCGGGTCGACTTCGGCGGCGGGTCGCTGACGGTCCGCTCCGCCAAGGGCGGCCACTTGCGCGCGGTCCCGGTCGCGGTCGTCGTGCACGCGCCCGCGGGTCGTCGGCCACGGTCGGGACCGGCAGCGCGTCGGCGACCGTGACCGGCCGTGCCGACCGCGTCGAGGTCGGCACCGGCGCGGGCGAGATCACCGTCGAGGAGGCCACCGGTCCGCTGCGGCTGACCTCGGGCACCGGCCCGATCCGGGTCGGCGTCGCGGCGGCGGGCGGGCACCTGCGGTCGGCCAGCGGTGAACTGGAGGTCGGGACGCTGCGCGCATCGTCCACTGTGGCCACCAGCGGCGGCTCGGTCCGGCTGGGCACGGTGGCGGGCGACGCGCTCGTCCGCACCGGGACCGGTGACGTGGTGATCCGCGAGGCGGTGTCCGGGGCGATCGAGCTGACCAGCGGCTCGGGCAGCTTCCGGGTCGGCCTCGGCGCGCCCGCGGAGATCGACCTGGTGTCGACGTCGTCGCTGGCCCGCAGCGAGGCCCCGATCACCCAGAAGCGGGTACCGGACGTCCCGTTGCGCGTCACCGGGCGGACCGGCTCCGGGACCATACTGGTCCATAAAGCGGGATAACGTTAACCCGAAAGAACTCTGAACAGCATCTGTCCAGACCACCGCGTTACGGAATTCACGCCCACCCGGGGGCGTGGTGGTCACCCGGATCGCGCCGGTCCCCACCGCCCGGACCGGCGCGATCACCCGCTGACACCGTCCACACCGGACCTACTGCGCCGATCAATCACAATCCGGGTGCGAACGGGGGATTGTTCACCGAACCTGGTCGAGGGAATTGTTCTCCACGGCGCACAATGCCGGGCAGGGACAGGGGAAATCGACCATGATCGACTTCGGGCGCACCGGCCTCTTCTCGGCGGACTACTGGGCGGACCCGCACGGCGCGGGCGCGCTGGCGCGGGAGCGGGCGCCCGTGCACGTCGACGTCCTGCCCTCGGGCGTGCGGGCGTGGGTGATCACCCGCTACGACGACGCGAAGGCGGCGCTGGCCGACCCGCGCCTGGTCAAGTCGGCGGCGGTGGTGCGGGCGGCGGTGGTCGCCCAGCTCACCGCCGCGGGCCACGACCCGGCCGCGGCGAGCGTGATGTTCAGCCCGCACATGATCTTCGCCGACGGCCAGGAGCACGCCCGCCTGCGCCGCCTGGTCAGCTCGGTGCTCACCCGGCGGCGCATGGAGTCGATGACGCCGCTGGTCGAGGCGATGGCGGGCGACCTCATCGACCGGATGGACGCCGTGGACGGCCCGGTCGACGTGGTCAGCGGCCTGGCGTTCCCGCTGCCGCTGGGCGTGATCTGCGACCTGCTTGGCGTGCCCGACGTCGACCGGCCGCGGCTGCGGGAGTGGACCATCGCGCTGATGGACGAGGACCCGCACGAGGTCGTCCCGGCGTCCGCGCAGATGGCGCACTACGTCATGGGGCTGATCGAGGCGCGGCGGGCCACCCCGGGCGACGACCTGGTGTCGGTGCTGGTGACGGCGGGCAGCGGGTCCGACCGGCTGACCACCGAGGAGCTGCTGGGCACCGTCGTCCTGCTGATCGTCGCGGGCCACGACACGACGAGCGCGGCGATCACCAACGCGGTCGCGGGCCTGCTGACCGTGCCGGAGCGGTGGAAGGCGCTGACCGCGGACCCGTCGGGGTGCCCGCGGCGGTCGAGGAGCTGATCCGGCTGGAAGGCGCCGTCCGGCACGCCACCTACCGGGTCGCCGCCGAGCCGGTCACCGTCGGCGGGACCACCATCCCGCGGGCGAGGTCGTGCTGGTGTCGCTGATCTCCGCCAACCGCGACCCGGCCGCGTTCCCCGAGCCGACCGACTACCGCCCAGGCGACCGCGGCGCGACCCAGCACCTCGGGTTCGGCCACGGCCCGCACTACTGCCTCGGCGCGCCGCTGGCCCGCATCGAGATCGCCACCGTCCTGCGGCTGCTGACCACGCTGTACCCGAACGCGCGCCTCGCCGAGCCCGCCGCGCCGCCCGCGTACACGCGCAGCCCGATCACCGTCGGCAGGCAGCACCTGCGGGTGCTGCTGGACCCGGCCTAGCCCAGGGCCATCGCCAGCGGCGCGACGAGGTCGCCGCGCTCGCCCACGACCACCGCGTCGAGGCCGAGCCAGTCGGCCATCTCGCGCAGCTCGCCCGCCAGCTCGGCGGCGACCCGCCCGGTGTCCACCCCGGACTCCGCGAACGCGCCGTTGACGCGCAGCACGCCGGCGGCGCGGTCGGCCTTGAGGTCGACGCGGGCGACGAGGGCGCCGTCGAGCAGGAACGGGAAGACGTAGTAGCCGTACTGGCGCTTGGGCTCGGGGACGTAGATCTCGATGCGGTAGTGGAAGCCGAACAGGCGCTCGGTGCGGTCGCGTTCCCAGACCAGCGGGTCGAACGGGCACAGCAGCGCCCGGCCGCGGACCGCGCGCGGGGTGCGGGCGTCGGCGTGCCGGTAGGCGGGGTGGCGCCAGCCGGGGATGGCGACGGGGACCAGCTCGCCCGCGTCGACCAGCTCCAGCAGGGCGGTGCGCGCCATCTCGGGCGGCAGGCGGTAGTAGTCGCGCAGGTCGAACTCGGTGCCGACGCCGTGCGCGACCGCGGCCGCGCGCATCAGCTCGCGGGCGGACTCCTCGGGCGAGACCTCGCGGGTGAGGACCTCGGGCGGCAGGACGCGCTCGGGGAGGTCGTAGAGGCGCTGGAAACCCGTGCGGGTGCCGGTGACGAGCGCGCCGGTGGCGAACAGGTACTCGCAGGTGTGCTTGACCTCCGACCGGTTCCACCAGCCGCCGCGCGGGCGGGCGTGCCGCCGCCCAGCTCGGTCTCCAGCGCGCCCGCGCTGATCGGGCCCAGCTCCTTGACCGCGGTGAGGACGTCGTCGACGAGGCTGGTGACGTCGACGTTGTTGCGGCTGAGGTAGTCGGCGTAGGTGACCTCGTGGGAGCGCCTGCGCCAGGCCAGCAGCGGCCAGTCCTCGACCGGGATGAGGCTGGCGACGTGCGCCCACGCCTCGACGAGCAGCCGCGGCTTGCGCGCGGTGGGCCGCCAGGCGGCGTCGTCGACGAGGGCCTGGTCGTAGTCGCCGAGGCGGGAGAACACCGGCATGTAGTGGGCGCGCACGGCGACGTTGACCGAGTCGAGCTGGAGGAGCTGGACGCGGGAGAGCACCTTGGCCAGGTGGCGGCGGGTGGGCGGGCCCGAGGGCCGGGCCTCGGCGAAGCCCTGGGCGGCCAGGGCGGTGCGGCGGGCGGCCGCGGGGTCATCGACTCGGTCATCGCACCTCACTCGTTTCCCGCATCGTGCCGGCCCCCACCGACACGTCCGGTTTCCTGCGCTCGGCGCGCACCACCAGCACGACCGCGACCAGCACGACCCCGCCGCCGATGAGCTGCACGGGCCCGAAGGTCTCGTCCGCGACGAGGTACCCGAGGACGACGGCGATGATCGGGTTGACGTAGGCGTAGGTCGCGACGGTCGAGACGGGCAGGTGCCCGAGCGCGTAGATGAACGAGCTGAACGCGAACGCCCCGAACACCACCAGGTAGCCCCACGCCCACCAGGCCGACGCGGTGACCGCGCCGAAGTCGATCGACTCCCCCGCGACCCAGCCACCGACCAGCAGCGCCACCCCGCCGACCAGCATCTCCGCCGCGGCCAGCGCGAACGGGTTGTCCGGGGCGGGCAGCCGGGTGCTGGCCACGGTGCCGATCGCCCAGCCCAGCGCCGCCAGCAGCACCAGCCACGGCCCGAACCAGGCCGACCCGTGCGTCCCCTCGCTCGGCCCGCCGAGCAGCAGCACGCCGAGCCCGCCGAGCCCGATGACCACGCCCAGCAGCGTCACCGCGGGCGGTCGCTCCCCCAGCGCCCGCCGCATCACCACGACGTACAGCGGGATCGAGGCGACCAGCAGCGCCGCCAACCCGGACGCGACGTGCTGCTCGGCCACCACGACCAGCCCGTTGCCCCACGCGGGCAGCAGCAGCCCGACCAGCGCGGCGGTGCCGAACTGCCGCCACGTCATCCGCAGGGCTCTCGGCCCGGAGACGAGCGCGACGAGCAGCCCGAGCAGCAGCCCGGCGGCGACGAACCGCATGCCCGCGGACAGCAGCGGGGGCATCGATTCGAGCGTCAGCCGGATGCCCAGGTAGGTCGATCCCCAGACCACGTAGACGACGCCGAGCGCCGCCCACGCCAACCAGTTCCTGGATGCCATGACCGCAGCCTCGCACGAACCACCGACAGTTGTTGACCGGTTATCCGGTCGAGATCCGCTAAGTTCCCGCCATGGCCGAAGCCGCCGTGCGCCCCGCCGAGCCCGCCGATGTCGCCGAGATCGCCAGGATCCAAGTCCTGACCTGGCAGACCGCGTACCAGGAGATCCTCCCACCCGACGTCCTCGCCAGCCTCGACGTTTCCCACGCCGCCGCCCAGTGGCTCCAGACCATCGAACAGGGCCCGGCGAGCGTCCTGGTGGCGACGGAGGGCGCGTGGACGGTCGGCTTCTGCTCCGCGGGCCGTCCCCGGAATCCGAGTCCGCTTCCGCCGACGGCCGCCCGGCCCCCGACGCGGAGACCGTCGGCCTGGTCGCGACCCTGCTGGTCGAACCCCGCTGGGGCCGCCGCGGCCACGGCACCCGCCTGCTGGAAGCGGCGGTGTCGCTGTTGCGCTCCGAGGGCCTGACCAGGGCGATCGCGTGGACGCCCGAGCAGGACAAGGCGAGCACCCGCTTCTACAAGCGCGCGGGCTGGACCCCGGACGGCGTGCTCCGGACACTGGACGCGGGCGGGCAGCCGCTGCGGGAGATCAGGTTCACCGGACCGGTCGGTTCGGAGCCAGGCAACCCCGAGGGTCCGGTAACGTCTTGATATCGGGGATGACTTCGCAGGGGTTCCGACTCGTGTGGCCGTGGCTGTGCATCGCGCTAGCGGTCGCGCTCGGGTCCGCTTTGATCCCTTTTGTGAACGTTGAGCTGTTTGTCATCGGGCTGGCGTTGCAGCGCCCGGACATCGGCTGGGCCCTGATCGCGGGCGTCGTGGCGACGGGTCACGTCGTGGGGAAGCTGTTCTACTACTACGCCGCGCGGGGCAACATCCGCCTGCCGAAGTTCCTGCACCGAAAACCGCGCGTGATGACAGAGCGGCGTCTGCGGTGGGAGCTGCGGACGAAGCGGATCCGGGCGTGGGTGGCGTGGCTGCGGGAGAAGTGCGAGGCCCACCCGCACTGGATGTTCGGCACGTACAGCGTCAGCGCGGTGGCGGGGTTGCCGCCGTTCATGGGGATGACGGTGCTGGCGGGGCTGGTGAAGATGAAGGTGTCGGCGTTCTTGAGCGCGGGCATCATCGGCCGGTTCGTCCGGTTCAGCCTGCTCGCGGCGTCACCAGCGGTGTTCCACGGGTGGTTCCACTAGGAGCGGGTCGAGCCCACAGCGGCGAGGAACCCGGCCCAAGCGGTGGGCTGGAGGCGGAGCTGGCCGCCGGTGGGGTTCTTCGAGTCCCGGACGGCGATGGGGTCGGTGTGGGCGACCTCGACGCAGTTGCCGTTGGTGCCGCTGAAGCTGCTTCTGTGCCATGCGACCTCGACGCAGTCCCCATTAGTGCCGCTGAAGCTGCTCTTCCGCCACCTGGTCCCCGGAGTCATCGCTGGCCGCTGCTTCCATCACGTCGTATCGGCTCGCGTAGTCCACGAGCATCGAACGTGATTCTGTCGCACTCAGCGCTTGGTCGGCCAGTTTGGCGAGGACCAGCTTGTAGCTGGCGATGTCGAGCGGCTTCTCCAGCACAAGGCTCCGGTTCTGCGTCTCCAAGTACACGACGGGGTGATGTTCGGCAAAGCTCATGAGGCGGAAAGGACCGTCCAACGCGGCGTGCGCTCCGGCGGCTGTGGGGATGATCCGGATGACGCAGCCGGGCTGAGAGGCGGCGAACACGAGGTAGAGCATCTGCTCATGCATCACCGCGGGGCCGCCGATCTGGAGGCCGAGCGCTTGTTCGTGGATGTAGAAGACGAAGTTAGGCGGGTTGGACCGGTGCAGGAGCGCTTGACGTGCCTGCCGCGCTTCAACGCGTGGCTCAACACCGGCTGAGGGGACCAAGCCCGCCTCGCAGAGCATCGCTCGGGTGTAGCACTCGGTCTGCAGGAGACCCGGAATCCGGTTCAGCTCGACACTGGCGATGGCGCAAGCCGTGGATTCGCTCAGGATGAGGGTGCGGAGCTGGTCGGGTAGCCGGTTGCCGAACGCTTGGAGCCACGAGCCGCGTTCCTCGTCGTCACAGAGCGCGAGAATGCGGCGCACCTCGTCGGGCTCGGCCCGGAGGTAGCCGAGCAACATCGCCGCCTCGACCTCAGTGCAGCGGTTCAGGCCGCGCTCGACTCGGGACAGCTTGCTCGGCTGCCAGCCGAGTTGGTCGGCGAGCTGGGCGGCGGTGAGCCCGGAGCGCTCCCGGGCTCGCCGCAGTTCGTCGCCGAGTTCTCGCCTGCGGGCGGAGGTCTGCGTGGTCATACGGGCACGGTAAGGGCTGTGACCTGCGACAACCCCGATTTACCCGGCTACTCCACCGGATCGGATCACTAGCCCGCTTGCTTTGTCCCCGGGGCAACGCGGGCACCCTTGACGACCAGGTTCTCCAGGAGTTCCTCCGTTGCGGCGGCGACCGCCGCCACCGCGCGTTCGAAGACTTCCTCGTTGTGGGCGGCTGGGCGGTGGAAGCCGGAGATCTTGCGGACGTACTGCCGGGCCGCGGCCTGGACGTCGTCCTCGTCCGGGTCTTCGGTGTACGGGGGCCTGAGCGTCTTGATACTCCTGCACATGCCCCCATACTGCCCCTACTCCGCCAGCTTGTAGCAGATTTCCGTCTCCCAGGTTGCTGGATCGGGCCGCACCGCCGGGTCCGTCCGGTACAGCTCGTACCGGCACGCCCACCGGCCGTCCACCACGTCCCACGACGCGCCCGTCTCGGCGCGCCAGGACTCCAGCGCCGCGAAGGACGTGCCGATCTGGTCGGGGTGGCCGCGGTGGACCAGCACCGCATAACGCCCGGCGGGCAGCACGCCTGCGCGCACCCGGGAGGACGGCGGCAACGGAGCCGCGACGGGCCAGCCGACCTCGACCTCGATCGGCGTCCCCACATCACCCGCGTAGTACCGGTACAGCGGTGGGCCCGTCACCGCGATGCCGTGCGAAGCCAGCCACTCCGCCACCTCCGGGACCAAGGCGTTCACCCGGCCCCACTCCGCCAGCGTCGCGCGCTCCACGATCCCCGCGTACGACACCGGCCCGCGCTCTTCAACGATCGGTTCCATACCCACTACTACGAACCGGGGACCCCGAACTCATCGGCAGTCCGAACAACGGGACCAACTCGGGCACCAGCCACGTCGTCGTCCCCACCACCGCACCACCCGACGTCGACACCACGACGAGCGCGAACGCCTCCCCCGCAGCGTCGTACTGCACGAAAGCGGGCGCGCCGTTCGCCGACACCGGCACCAGCGTGTGCCCGTCGCAGTACGACCCGTGCTCCAAAGCCAAAGCGACGTCCGACCGACCCCGCAGCCACCACTGGAACGGCGGCATCGACATCGTCACGTCCGCGTGCAGCAGCGACACCACCGCGTCCACGTCGTGCGCCAGGAACGCCGCGCAGTACGCGTCCAGCACCGCCTGGTCCGGCTCGCCGACCGGCTCCGCGCCGACCAATCCCGCGCGCGCCCGCTGCAACGCGCTGTTCACCGACGCCACCGACGACGACAGCAGCCCCGCGACCTCCGCCGCGCTCCACCCCAGCACGTCCCGCAACAACAACACCGCCCGCTGGCGGGGCGGCAAAGCCTGCAACGCCACCACGAACGCGTACCGCACCGCCGCGCGCTCCTCGACCTCCAACGCGGGATCGGTCGGCGCGGGCAGCACCCACGCCGTCTCCGGCAGGGGCGCCCCGACGTCCGGCCCTGGCGCGGAAGGATCGCCCCGCAGGGCCGAACCGCCGTCCCGACGACCGCAGCGCGTCCAGGCACACGTTCGTCGCTATCGCGTGCAGCCAGGCCCGCAGAGGCCGGGACGGGTCGTAGGCGGCGCGGGCGCGCCAAGCCCGCAGGAACGTCTCCTGGACGGCGTCCTCGGCGTCGAACGGGGAGCCGAGCATCCGGTAGCAGTGGGCGAGCAGCGCGGGGCGGTGCTCGTCGAGGTCCACGCGGGCGACGGTACCGGCGCCGGGGTCCGGCGCCGGCCGTTCGGCGTCAGCCCGAGACGCTCAGGCTGTAGCCCGCGAAGCCGAGCTGGCAGTGGTGCGAGGTGAAGACGCCGCCCGCCTCACCGTTGTCGCCCGCCGCGTCGCACTGGGCGAGCGTGTCGAAGGTGTTGATGTACACCCCGCTCGTCCAGCCCGGGGTGCCCGTCACGGACAGGCTGTAGCCCGCGAAGCCCGAGCGGCAGGTGTAGGACGCGAAGACGCCGCCCGCCACGCCGTTGTCACCGCTGAACGTGCAGTGCGCGTTGGTGCCGGTGTACAGGAACACACCGTCCTCGGCCTGCGCGGTGCCGGTGGACAGCGCGAACGCGGCCGCGGTGGCGGCGACGACGGCGGCTGACTTCCGGTTGAACATGCTTCCTCCCAGGTGGTCTGGCGCCATGTGCCGGCGCCGGGAGGAGCTAACCACGAGTTAAAAGTCCACACTGGACAGTTTAGTGATCAAGCACGCTGAGCGTGATCGGCACTGCGCCAGGCAGCGCAATCCGACCCCGCGAACCGTCCGGTTTACCCCGGTTGCCGATCACCGGAAGTGATCATGTGATGTGGATCATCCCGCCAGCTCGATGGCCTTGCGCATCGCCTGCCGACCCCGCGTCCGGTCCCCCGCGACGTCGTACGCCACCGCCAACCGGTACCACCCGCGCCAGTCCTCCGGCGCCGCCTCGACCTCGGCGCGGCGCTCCTCGAACCACGCGTCCGCCGCGGCGCGGTCGACGCGGCCGGACGGGGTGCGGGGCAGCGACGAAGTGTCCGGCAGGCCGTCCTCGGCCGCCAGGCGACGGCCCAGGTCCTGCGTGCGGAAGCCGAACCGCATGGTCGACCACAGCACCCACGCGCCGACCAGCGGCAGCAGCAGGATGCCCACGCCGAACGCGACGGCCGTGACGCTCCCGTCGCGGAACAACGCCACCGCGCGCCCGCCGATGAGCACGAAGTAGACCACGACGACCGCGGCCAGGACCCACGAGACGCTGCGCGCGGACACCTACAGCTCCAGCACGTTCTCCAGGCCCACGACGAGGCCCGAGCGGTCCAGCACCGCGCGCACGCCGTGCAGCACGCCCGGCATGAACGACGTGCGGTCCAGCGAGTCGTGGCGCAGCGTCAGGGTCTCCCCGCGCCGCCGAACAGCACCTCCTGGTGCGCCACCAGCCCGCCGAGGCGGACCGAGTGCACCCGGATGTCGTCGACCAGCGCGCCGCGCGCGCCGTCCTCCTCCGACGTCGTGGCGTCCGGGACCTCGCCGAGCCCGGCCGCGGCGCGCGCCTGCGCGATCAGCCGGGCGGTGTGGGCCGCGGTGCCGGACGGGGCGTCGGCCTTGCGGTTGTGGTGCAGCTCGATGATCTCGACGGTGTCGTAGTACTTCGCCGCCATCTGCGCGAACTTCATCGACAGCACCGCGCCGAGCGCGAAGTTCGGGGCGATGAGCACGCCCAGCTCCGGCTTCGGCTCCAGCCACTCGCGCAGCGTCGCCAGCTTCGCGTCGCCGAAGCCGGAGGTGCCGACCACGGCGCGGATGTCCTGGTCGACGCAGAAGCGCAGGTTGTCCATCACGACGTCGGGGTGGGTGAAGTCGACGACGACCTCGGCGCCCGCGTCGGCCACGTCGAAGAGCCAGTCGCCGGTGTCGACCATGGCGACGACCTCCATGTCCGGCGCGGCCTCCACCGCCCGGCACACCTCGGCCCCCATCCGCCCGCGCGCGCCCAGCACGCCCACCCGGATCGGGTTGCTCTCCGTACGGCTGCTCACTTGGTCACCTCGTGGAGTTCGAGCGGGACGTCGTCGGTGTGAGCGTAGGGGCCGACCACCGCGGCAGCGAGGGCGGGCCAGGATCTCCTTGGCGAGCCGCGCCACGTCCTCCGCGGTGACCGCGGCGATGCGGGCCAGGGTCTCCTCGACCGACAGGTAGTCGCCGTAGGCCAGCTCGCCCTTGCCGATGCGGGACATCCGCGACCCGGTGTCCTCCAGGCCGAGCACGAGCCCGCCGCGGAGCTGCCCCTTGCCGCGGGTGACCTCGGCGTCGGTCAGCCCCTCGCGGGCGACCTGGCCGAGCACCTCGCGGACCACGCCCGCGACCTCGCCGAGCCGCTCCGGCTGGCAGCCGGTGTAGACCGACAGGTGGCCGGTGTCCGCATAGGACGCCACCGACGAGTACACCTGGTACGCGAGGCCGCGCCGCTCGCGCACCTCCTGGAACAGCCGGGAGCTCATGCCGCCGCCGAGGGCCGCGTTGAGCACCCCGAGGGTGAAGCGGCGCTCGTCGTGGCGGTCCAGCGCCCGCACGCCGAGCATCAGGTGCGCCTGCTCGGTGTCGTCGGTGTGCAGCACCAGGCGCGGCTGGTTGCCGACGCGGGCGCGGCCCGTGCGCGGCGCCACCGGGAGCTTGTCGCCGGTCAGCCGGTCGCGCAAACCCTTGCGCACCATGGCGAGCACCTGCCTGTGCTCGACGTTGCCCGCGACCGCCAGCACCATGCGGGGCATGGTGTAGCGGCGGCGGTAGAAGCCGTTGAGCGCGCCGCGGGTCATCGCGGTGATCGACTGCTCGGTGCCCAGCACCGGGCGGCCCAGCGGGTGGTCGGCCAGCAGCGCGCCGCAGAACGCGTCGTGCAGCAGGTCTTCCGGGTCGTCGTCGCGCATCGCGATCTCTTCGAGGACGACGCCGCGCTCGGTCTCCACATCGGACTCCGCGCACAGCGCGTCGAACACGACGTCGAAGACCAGGTCCATCGCCAGCGGCAGGTCCTCGTCGAGGACGTGCGCGTAGTAGCAGGTGTGCTCCTTGGCGGTGAACGCGTTCAACTCGCCGCCGACGGCGTCGATCTCCTCGGCGATCTGCGCCGCGGAGCGCTTCGCGGTGCCCTTGAACAGCAGGTGTTCGAGGTAGTGCGCGGCCCCGGCCACCGACAGCGGCTCGTCGCGCGAGCCGACCGCGACCCAGATGCCGATCGCGGTCGACCGGACACCGGGCATCCGCTCGGTGATGACGCGCAGGCCGCCGGGCAGCAGCGAGCGCTTGACCTCGGAACCCTCGGCGGTGCGGTCGAGGACGACCGTGCTGCCCGGCTTCTGCTGGTGGCCGGGAGTGCTGGACGAACGGCCGCGGGCACCGCCGGTGCCCGCGGCCGTCGACGTGCGCGGTGTCACGACTGCGCGGTCGCCTCTTCCTTGGCCTCGGCCGCGGGCGCGCCCTCGGCCGCGGCGTCCTCGTCCTTGACCAGGACCAGGCTGATCTTGCCGCGCTGGTCGATGTCGGCGATCTCCACGCGGAGCTTCTCGCCGACCTTGACCACGTCCTCGACCTTGTTGATCCGCTTGCCCGCGCCGAGCTTGGAGATGTGGATCAGGCCGTCCTTGCCCGGCAGCAGCGAGACGAACGCGCCGAACGCGGCCGTCTTCACCACGGTGCCGAGGAACCGCTCGCCGACCTTGGGCAGCTGCGGGTTCGCGATGGCGTTGATCATGCCGATCGCCGCCTCGGCCGACGGGCCGTCCGCCGCGCCGACGTAGATGGTGCCGTCGTCCTCGATCGAGATGTCCGCGCCGGTCTGCTCGGTGATCGAGTTGATCATCTTGCCCTTGGGGCCGATGACCTCGCCGATCTTGTCGACCGGGATCTTCACGCTCGTCACGCGCGGGGCGTAGGCGCTCATCTCGTCCGGCCGGTCGATGGCCTCGGTCATGACCTCGAGGAGGGTCAGCCGGGCGTCGCGCGCCTGGCTGAGCGCGCCCGCCAGCACCGCCGACGGGATGCCGTCGAGCTTGGTGTCGAGCTGCAGCGCGGTCACGAACTCCTTGGTGCCCGCGACCTTGAAGTCCATGTCGCCGAAGGCGTCCTCGGCACCGAGGATGTCGGTCAGCGCGACGTACTCGGTCTTGCCGTCGACCTCGTCGGACACCAGGCCCATGGCGATGCCGGACACCGGGGCCTTCAGCGGGACACCGGCGTTGAGCAGCGACATGGTGGACGCGCAGACCGAGCCCATCGACGTCGAGCCGTTGGACGACAGCGCCTCGGAGACCTGGCGGATCGCGTACGGGAACTCGTCGCGCTTGGGCAGCACGGGGATCAGCGCCCGCTCGGCCAGCGCGCCGTGGCCGATCTCGCGGCGCTTCGGCGAGCCGACGCGGCCGGTCTCACCGGTGGAGTACGGCGGGAAGTTGTAGTGGTGCAGGTAGCGCTTGGTCGTCTCCGGCGAGAGGGAGTCGATCATCTGCTCCATGCGCAGCATGTTCAGCGTGGTGACGCCCAGGATCTGGGTCTCGCCGCGCTCGAACAGCGCCGAGCCGTGCGCCCTCGGGATGACCGCGACCTCGGCGCCGAGCTGGCGGATGTCGGTCAGCCCTCGGCCGTCGATGCGGACCTTCTCGCGCAGGATGCGCTGGCGGACCAGCTTCTTGTTCAGCGCCCGGAACGCGGCGCCGATCTCCTTCTCCCGGCCCGCGAAGCTCTCGTCCGCGCCGACCTTCTCCAGGCACAGCGCCTTGACCTCGTCCAGGCGGGACTCGCGCTCCTGCTTGCCCGCGATGGTCAGCGCCTGGGCCAGCTCGTCGGTGACGGCGGCGGCGACGGCCTCGAAGGCGTCCGGCTGGTAGGCCGGGAACACCGGGAACTCGGCGGTCTCCTTGGCGGCCAGCCCGGCCAGCTCGGCCTGCGCCTCGCACAGCACCTTGATGAACGGCTTGGCGGCCTCCAGGCCGGAGGCGACGACCTCCTCGGTGGGCGCCTGCGCGCCCGCGCCGATCAGGTCGATGACGTGGTCGGTGGCCTCGGCCTCGACCATCATGATCGCGACGTCGCCGCCCTCGACCACGCGGCCCGCGACGACCATGTCGAACACGGCCTTCTCGAGCTGCTCGTAGGTCGGGAACGCGACCCACTGCTTGTCGATCAGGGCGACGCGCACGCCGCCGACCGGGCCGGAGAACGGCAGGCCCGCGAGCTGGGTGGACGCCGAGGCGGCGTTGATGGCCACCACGTCGTAGAGGTCCTGCGGGTGCAGGCTCATCACGGTGACGACGACCTGGATCTCGTTGCGCAGGCCGTCGACGAAGGACGGGCGCAGCGGGCGGTCGATCAGGCGGCAGGCCAGGATCGCGTCGGTGGAGGGGCGGCCCTCGCGGCGGAAGAACGCGCCGGGGATGCGGCCCGCGGCGTACATCCGCTCCTCGACGTCGACCGTCAGCGGGAAGAAGTCGAACTGCTCCTTGGGGTGCTTCGACGCCGTGGTCGCCGAGAGGAGCATGGTCTCCTCGTCGAGGTAGGCGACGACGCTGCCCGCGGCCTGGCGGGCCAGGCGGCCGGTCTCGAAGCGGACCGTCCGGGTGCCGTAGGCACCGTTGTCGATGGTGGCCGTGGTCTCGTGCACGGTGGGTTCGGTCATGATTCTCCTCGTCCGTGGGCGCGCGGGGGCACGTGCAGGTGCGCGGTTCGGACGAGGCCGGTCATCGATCGAAGCCACCGGGGTTACCCCACCCCGGAAGCCACTACCGAGGACCGGCGAACCTGTCCTGAGTGGCGCGAGCCCGTTATTGGTTGTTGTGAACGGGGGTGACCTTCGTGGTCACTCCCCCGGGTGCTCAGCGGCGCAGGCCGAGTCGCTGGATCAGCGACCGGTAGCGCTCGATGTCCACCTTGGTCAGGTAGTTGAGCAGCCGCCGGCGGCGGCCCACCAGCAGCAGGAGGCCCCGCCGCGAGTGGTGGTCGTGCTTGTGCGTGCGCAGGTGCTCGGTGAGGTCGCGGATGCGCTTGGTCAGCAGCGCGATCTGCGCCTCCGGGGATCCCGTGTCCGAGTCGTGCACGCCGTACTCGGCCAGGATGGACTTCTTCTCAGCGGTGGACAGCGCCACTCGATGCTCCTCGTGCTTGTGCCGTGCGGGTGGTTCGTCGGTACCGGCCGCCACGGACCGCAGCCGTACCCAAAACGCAAGGTTAGCAGGTGGGCTCGACACGGAGCCGGACGCCACCCACACGGGTGTAGCGCCCCTGCTCACTGGAGTACAACACCACCTCGGGTGCGATCCATTCCGGGCCGGTGTAGTCGGCCAGGTCGGGGTACCACTCGCCGGGGCGCGGCTGCCTGCCGATGGTGACATGCGGCAGGTACGGGCGCGACTCCTTTTCCACGACGGCGGCGTCGTTGAGGGCGTCGAGGTCGGCGTCGACGCCCATCCAGGTCACGCCGGGGAAGCCGCCGACGCCGCGGAGCCGGATGCGGGGCGCGGGGTGGTCGGCGAGGCGCTCGGTCAGCCAGGGCAGGCGCACGGCGGGGTCGTCGGGGCCGTAGTAGGCGACGGTGATGTGCCAGTGGTGGCGGGGCTCGGGACGCACCTGCGGCGGGAACGGCGGGAGGGCGGCGGCGAGGTGGTCGGCGACCTCGCCGGGCAGCGGGAAGGCGGCGAAGTACCTGGTCACACCCGGTGCCGCCCGGCGCGGCGGAGCAGGTCGGCCAGCTCGGGGTAGCGGGCGTCGATCAGCTCGGCGGCCTGGGTGAGGTCGTCCGGGGGGATGAGCCTGCGCAGGGCCATGATCGCGCTGCGGCCGACGTCGACGGGCAGGCTGTCCCTGGTCACCGCGGGCTTGGACATGCGGACGTCTTCCAGGGCCTTCTGCAGGTGCTCCTTGGCGCCAGAGGCGACCTCGGGGGTGAGGATCTTGCGCTCCAGCATGATCAGCCGGGCCAGCACCGCCGGGTTGCCGATCTTGGCGCGGCGGCCGCTCATCACCTGGCTGAGCATGGGGGCGCTGATGCCGAGCACGTCGGCGAGGTTCGCCTGCGACGTGTCGAAGGCCACGACCAGCCTGCGCACCCGGTCGCCCAGCGGCTCCCCGTACCACTCGCGCTGCAGCGCGATGTTGCGCTGGACGATCTTGTGGTCCTCCACCCTGCGGCCCCTCTCCCGACGACCCGGCCGTATCTTGCCAGGTCTCGGTCACGGCGCGTGGCCGATCGCCTCAGTCCAGCAACTCCCGGGTCCGGGCGACGTCGGCGTGCATCTGCTCGACCAGCGCCTCGGTGGAGTCGAACTTCTCCATCGCCCGCAGCCGCTCGTGGAAGTCGAGGGCGACGCGCAGGCCGTAGAAGTCCTCGTTGACGTCGAGGACGAACGCCTCGACGCGGCGCTCCCGGCCGGAGAACGTCGGGTTAGTGCCGACGCTGACCGCCGCGGTCATCGGCGGGCGGTTGGGCAGGTGGAACTTGCACGCGTACACGCCGTCGGCGGGGATGGCGGTGTAGCGCGGGGTGGACAGGTTCGCGGTGGGGAAGCCCAGCTCGCGCCCCCGCCGGTCGCCGCGCACGACGATCCCCTCGATCCGGTGCGGCCGCCCGAGCGCCGCCCCGCGGCGGTGACGTCGCCCGCGTCGATGCACGCGCGGATGTAGGTCGAGGAGAAGGTGACCTCCCCGCCGACGAGGCTCGCGCCCTCGGTCGCGAAGCCGAACCGCTTGCCGTACTTGGTGAGCAGCTCCACGGTCCCGAGCGCGCGGTTGCCGAAGGTGAAGTTCTCCCCCACCACGACGGCGGCCACGTGCAGCCGGTCCACCAGGAACTCGTGCACGAACTCGTCGGCGGGCACTTTGGACAGGTCGTGGGTGAACGGCAGCACGCAGAACACGTCCACGCCGAGCTGCTCGACCAGCTCCGCCTTCCGCGCCAGCGTGGTGAGCTGCGCCGGGTGGCTCCCCGGCCGCACCACCTCGGCGGGGTGCGGGTCGAACGTCACCAGCACGCTCGGCACCGACTTCTCCGCGGCGAGCTTCACCGCCCGGCTGATCAGCGCCTGGTGCCCCCGGTGCACCCCGTCGAACACGCCGATGGTGGCGACACAGCGCCCCCACCCGCCCGGCAGGTCGTCAAGCCCTCGCCATCGCTGCACGGCCCCGAGCCTAGACCGCCAAGGCGACGAGTGCTTTGGCCATCCGCCCTTCATCGACACCGAGGGCGAGGGCCTTGCCCGCGGGGTCGAACATGCCGTAGGTGCCCGCGATGCCCGCGGCTGGGAGGCGCTTGCCGTGGGCCAGCGCGGCGGACTCCGCCCGGTCGAGGTCGCGGCGGGGGAAGGCGGTGGCCACGGCGGCGTCGAGGTCCAGGGAGAGGCCCGGCTCATCCTGGAGTTGCTCCAGGGTGCGGGCGACGCGGAGGTCGAAGGGGCCGACGCGGGTGCGGCGGAGTTGGGCGAGGTGGCCGCCGGTGGTGAGGGCGGCGCCGAGGTCGCGGGCGAGGGCGCGGACGTAGGTGCCGGACGAGCAGTCGACCATGACGTCGAGGTCGATGGCCTTGTCCTCGCGGCGGGTGCCCAGGACGTCGAAGCGGTGGACGGTGACCGGGCGGGCCGGGATGACCACGTCCTCGCCCGCGCGGACGCGGGCGTAGGCGCGCTTGCCGTCGATCTTGATGGCGCTGACCGAGCTGGGGACCTGCTCGATGGGCCCGGTCAGGGCCGCCACGCCCGCGGCGATGGCGTCGTCGGTGACGGCGGCCAGGGCTTCGGGGTCGGGCTCGGAGAGGTGTTCGCCCTCGGCGTCGTCGGTGGTGGTGGCGGAGCCGAGGCGGATAGTCGCCAGGTAGACCTTGCGGTCGAGGGCGAGGTGGCCCAGCAGCTTGGTGGCGCGCTCCACGCCCAGCACCAGCACGCCGGTGGCCATCGGGTCGAGCGTCCCGGCGTGGCCGACTTTGCGGGTGCCGAGGATCCGGCGGACCCGGGCGACGACGTCGTGGGAGGTCATGCCGGGCGCCTTGTCGACGACGACAAGCCCCGGCGGCACAGCAGGGCGAGAAGACACGGCGTGAAATCTTACGCGGCGCGCGCGATGTCCCAGGCGCGGCGGCGGATCTGGACCGGCACGGCCTCCCCGGCCTCGGCCATGGCGAGCACGACCGCGCGGGCGCGCCGCCACCACACGGCCACCCGCCACGCGCCGCCGACGAGCATCAGCAGGACCGCGCCGAAGGCGAGCCGGAAGTCGGCGGCGGTCGCGGCGGCGGCGTCCCCGCCGATGAGCAGGCCGACGGCGAGCACGGCGATGGTCGTGGCGAGGAAGCCGCCGACGTTGGCGATCCCGCTGGCCGTGCCGACGCGGCGCAGCGGGTTGTAGTCGCGGACGATGGCGAACGCGGTGCCCGACAGCGGCCCGCCGACCGCGAGCGCGGCGATGAGGGTGACCGTCAGCGGGGTGGGCAGCGCGCCGGACGCGGCGACGATGGTCGTCCACGCGGCGGTGGCGAAGGCGAGGTAGCCCGCGACGATCGGCATGCGCCACTGCGGCCTGCGGCCGATGACCTCGCCGAGCAGGGGCCCGCAGACGGTGTAGACGACGACCACGAGGCTGAGCACGGCGCCCGCCTGCGGCTCGGTCAGCCCCTGCACCTGCACGAGGTACGGCAGGCCCCAGAGCAGGGCCAGGACGTTGGGCGCGAAGCAGGTGGCCATGTGCACCCAGAACGCCAGCCGCGTGCCGGGGACGCGCCAGGACTGGCGGACCTGGTCGAGGGTCTGCCGGACGCCGACCGCCTCGCTGCGCTGCGGCTCCTCGCCCGGCGGCGCGTCGCGGACCCGCCAGGCGACGACGCCCGCGTACGCGGCGGTGGCCGCGCCGACGACGGCGAACGCGGTGGTCCAGCCCGCGTACGAGAGCAGCAGGGTGAGCGGGACGGTGGCCGCGAGGTTGCCGAGGGAGCCGAGCGCGGCCGTGGCGGCGGTCAGCGTCGGGTACCGGCGCGGCGAGTAGTGCGCGGCGACGAGCCGCAGGACGCTGACGAACGCCAGCGCGTCGCCGATGCCGAGGACGCCGCGCGCGATCAGCGCGGGGACGTAGCTGCCCGCGACCGCGAACAGGAGCTGGCCCGACCCCATGAGCAGCGCGGCGAAGCTGAGCGTGACGCGCGGGCCGAACCGGTCGACGAGCAGCCCGGTCGGGATCTGCATGGCCGCGTACAGGCCGATCTGCAGGACGGTGAACCCGCCGAGCGCGGCGGCCCCGATCCCGAAACGCTCGGCCGCTTCCAGTCCAGCGACGCCCAACGTGGTGCGGTGGAAGACGGCGAGGAGGTAGACCACCACCGCCGTAGCCCAGACCGCCAGCGCGGCGCGCTTGGCGGGACTCATGCGGCGGCTCCGTTCGCAGGGGGTCTCGCCCAGTACATCGGATTGCGCGGGAAATAGTTAGCCATGCTCAGCGTGCGGTCGGTCACAAGGTCGCCCCGACGACGGCCCACTTCGCCGTGCGCGCCCTGATCAACAGGGCCGCCAGCCTGATCAGCATGAACGCGGACAGACCCGACCAGATGCCGACCAGGCCCCAGTCCGCGACGTGGGCGATCCAGATGAGCGGCAGGAAGCCGACGAGCGCGGCGAGCAGGGTCGTGGTGCGCAGGTACTTCGTGTCGCCCGCGCCGAGGAAGACGCCGTCGAGGGCGAAGACGACGCCCGCGACCGGTTGCAGCGCCACGAAGAACCACCACGCGGCCGGGATCTCGGCGAGCACGGCCTGGTCGGCGGTGAACACGTGCGGCAGGACCCCGGACACCGCGGCGAACCCGATGCCGGAGACGACGCCGCAGAGCAGCCCGTAGCCGGTGAGGCCGCGGGCGAGCGCGCGGGCGCGCCGGTCGTCACCCGCGCCGAGCGCCGCGCCGACGAGCGACTGGGCGGCGATGGCGAGCGAGTCGAGCACCATCGCGAGGAACGTCCACAGTTGCAGGACGACCTGGTGCGCGCCCGCCGCGGCGACGGAGTGCCGCGCGGCGACGGTGATCGCGGAGACGAAGCAGGCCTGGAAGGCGAGGCTGCGCAGGACGAGGTCGCGGCCGAGGACGAGCTGCCTGCGCATGATGTCCGGGCGCGGGCGCAGCGGCGCCCCGCGCAGCGCGCCGAGGAACAGGGCGGCGGCGACCGCCTGCCCCGCGACGTTGGCGTACGCCGAGCCGTCGAGGCCCGAGCCCGCGACGTGGACGAGGACCGGGCAGAGGACGGCGGAGATCCCGTTGCCCGCCAGGACGTACCGCAGCGGAGCGCGCGTGTCCTGGACGCCGCGCATCCACCCGTTGCCCGCCAACGTGACCATGATGAGCGGCGCCCCGCAGATCGCGATGCGCACCCACTGCTCGGCGGCGTCGGCCAAGTCCCCGGGCCCGGCCATGGCGCGCACGATCGGGCCCGCCGCCAACTGTCCGATGAGGACGATCAGCAGGCCGAGCCCGCGGCGAGCCACGTCGCCTGCACGCCCTCCGCGACGGCGTCCTCGCGGTGGCCCGCGCCGTAGAGGCGGGCGGCGCGCGCGGTGGTGCCGTACGACAGGAAGGTGAACTGGGTGGAGAGCTGGGCCAGGATGATCGCCCCGACGCCGAGCGCGCCGAGTTCGAGCCCGCCCAGCCTGCCGACGACGGCGGTGTCGACGAGCAGGTAGAGCGGTTCGGCGGCCAGCACCGGCAGCGCGGGCAGGGCGAGGAGAGCACCTGTCGGCGCATGCGGCCACCTCCACGTAATATGCGAACCTGCCAGTCGCACCTTACGCGTAAGGACCGGGAATGGACAACGCCGATTACCTCGACGTCGCGCTGCGGCTCGCCAACGCCGACCTCGCCGACCTCCCGGCCCTGCGCGCCGCCCTGCACGACGAGCCGTGGTGGGCCGACCGCGCCACCGACGCCGACCTGACCGCGCTGCGCCCGGTCGCCGCCGCCCTGCGCGCCGCCTTCGACGCCGCCGCCGAGCGCGACCCGGACGCCGTGCTGGCCCGCGTCAACGCCCTGCTGGCCGACCACCCGCCGCGCCCGCGCCTGTCCGGCCACGGCGGCGGGGGCGCGCCGAACTGGCACGTGCACGTCGCGTCCCCCGACGCCCCGCCCGCCACCGAGGTCGCCGCCGCGGCGTCGTGGGGGCTCGCCCAGGCGATCGTCCGGCACGGCCTGGACCGCTGGGGCCGCTGCCCGTGCGGCAACCACTTCCTCGACGCGTCCACCAACCGCGCCAAGCGCTTCTGCTCGACCCGCTGCGCCAACCGCGCCAACGTCGCCGCGTTCCGCGCCCGCAACCGCGGCTAGACCACCGCGTCCACCCCCATCCCCGCCGCGACGGCCACCAGCAGCGCCGCGAACACCCGCCGCAGCACCCGCTCCGGCACCCGCCCGGCGAGCCGCTTGCCGTCCCACGCCCCGAGCAGCGCCGCCCCGCGAACGGCCCGACGACCGCCCACGGCACCTCCGGCCGCTCCGCCACCCGCGCCGCCAGCGCGACCAGGGAATTGACCACCACGACGACGAGCCCCGTCCCCACGGCCACCCGCATGCGCAGGGCGAGCACCCGCACCAGCGCGGGGACGACGAGGAACCCGCCGCCGACGCCGAGCAGCCCCGTCACCGCGCCGATCCCCGCCCCCGCGCCCAGCACGGCCGCGGCGCCCCGGCCCGCACGGGCGCCGGCTGACGGTCGCGCCACATCGCCACCCCAGCCGACACCGCGATGACCGCGAACGCGCCCGTCAGCACCGCGGGCGGCAGCCGCGCCGCGACCAGCCCGCAGGCGGCCGACGGCACGGTCCCGGCGAGCCCGAACAGCACCCCGGTCCGGACCCGGACGTGGTCCGCCCGCAGGTGCCCGACCAGCGCGGTCCCCGCGCTCGCCACCACGACCACCAGCGACGCCGTGCCCGCGACCGCGGGGCTCACCCCGAGCGCGTACACCAGCGCGGGCACCGCGAGCACTCCCCCGCCGCCCCCGAGCGCCCCCAGCGCGAGCCCGACGACGGCGCCCGCGACCAGGGCGAGGACCAGGGTCGTCATGCGGCCATCGGCAGGCCCGCCCGTGCGGCCGCGGCGAAGTCGTCGTCCACGGCGATGACGTCGTGGCCCGCGCCCGCGAGGAGGGACGCGGCGATGGCCGCGCGCAGGCCCGCGGCGCAGTGCACCCAGATCGGCCCGGGCGGGAGGTCGCGCACCCGGTCGCGGAGGTGGTGGATCGGGATGTGGATCGACCCCGCGATCCAGCCGTTCGCGCGCTCGGACGCCCGGCGGACGTCGAGGACCACGGCGGGACCCGCGGCGGCGAGGTCGGCGAAGGTGGCGCGGGTGAGCCGGGCCGGGGGCACACCGGCTGGGAGCCAGTCGGCGGGAGTGCCGGTGGCGGCTGCGGCGGGCCGGTCGACGCCGACGCGGGCGAGGGCGCGCTGGGCCGCCGCGAGCTGGGCGGGTGTGGCGGCGAGCAGGGTGACCGGGCGCCCCCACGGGACCAGCCACGCCAGGTACGTGCCCGGGTTGCCGTCCGCCTCGACGTTGACCGAGCCCGCCACGTGCCCGTCGGCGAAGGCGATGCGGGAGCGCAGGTCGACGACCCACTCGCCCGCGGCGAGGCGGGCGGCGATCTCCTCGGCGTCGGCGGGGGCGGGCGGGGTGAGGTCGATCGGGGTGGCCCGCGGCGTTCAGCGGACCCATGTGGGCGTAGTACGCCGGGACGTCGTCGAGGCCCGCGAGCAGCCGCGCGACGAAGGTGTCGACGTCGAGGACCAGGGCGTCGTTGACGGCGCGTTCCCGCCCGATGGTGCTGTCGGCGGCGTCGGACTGGGTGGCGGAGCAGAAGCTGCCGAAGCCGTGCGTCGGCAGGACCGCGACGTCGGCGTCCAGTTCCGCGAGGCGGCGCGCGGACGCGTGCTGGGCGCGGGCGAGGTGGTCGGTGAGCCGGGGTTCGACGAGGTCGGGCCTGCCGACGGTGCCGATCAGCAGCGATCCCCCGGTGAAGACCGCGACGTCGCGCCCGCCCGCCACCAGCACGTACGCGGTGTGGTGCGGCGTGTGCCCGGGCGTCGCGACGGCGCGCAGCGCGAGGTCGTCGAGCGGGATCACGTCCCCGTCGCGCACCGGCATCCGCGCGAACGCGACCCGCGCGTCGGCGGGGACGTGGTAGCTCGCCCCGGTCAGGCGGGCCAGTTCGAGCCCGCCGGACACGTAGTCGTTGTGCACGTGGGTCTCCACCACGACCGCGACCCGCACCCCGCGCTTCGCCGCCGCGGCCAGCACCCGGTCGACGTCGCGCGGCGGGTCCACGACGACCGCCGCCCCACGCCCGCCCGCCAGGTAAGCGCGGTTGCCGAGCCCCTCGGTCCCGATGACGTCCACGAAGTACACGCCGACCTCCCCGACCCATCTGACCCGCCGGGACCCCGCCGCGTCATCCGCCGCCGTGCGGGACCAGCGCCTCCCGCACGGCCGCCAGGTGGGCGTCGGTGATGCCGGTGCTCGGATCGACCCGGACCAGCGCCGTCACCGCGTCCCGGCGACGGTCCAGGAACGCGTCTCGGGCGGCCGGGTAGAGGTCGAAGTCGTCGTCGAGCCACACCAGGGGGCGCGGGCCCGCGTACCGGGACACGGCGGCGAACTTCCAGCCGCTGCCCACCTGCGCGCACTCGACCACGGGCAGCGCGGGCAGGCCGATCGCCGGGCCGACCATGGTGTTGGCCTGGTGTCCCCACGTCGTCGCCCATACCAGGTCCGCGCCCGCCGCGGCGGCGAGCAGGGCGGGGCCGTGGGCGGGGTTGAGGCGCATCCGCAGCCGGTGCCGCCTGCTCCAGCCGCGGAGCCGGAACGAGTGCTCGACGTACCCGGGCAGCTCTCCCTTGGCGGCGAAGGGGTTCAGCGGGCCGTCGACGTCGAGGAACACGATCGGCCGCATGCGGCCAGGGTAGAGCCGGAAGGCCCCGGGGATCGCGCCCCGGGGCCTTCCGCCGACGACCGGTCAGTCCGGGAGGCGGAGCCCGGTGGCCGCGTCGAACAGGTGCACCGCGCCCGGCTGCGGGGACAGGCCGAGCTTGTCGCCGCGGGACCAGCCGGACATGCCGGGGGCGCGGACGGTGAACGAGTGCGGGGCCTCGCGCTCCTCGGCGGTCTCGTCGACGCCGACGTGCGGGATGTCGGCCGAGCAGTACAGGTACTGGTCGCTGCCCAGCTCCTCGACCACCTCGACCACCGCGGGCACGCCGGTCGCCGCCGCGCCGATGGTCCAGCCCTCCGGGCGGATGCCGACGACGACCTTGTCGGAGGTCAGCGCCCGGCGCTGGGCCGGGGTCAGCGGGATCGGCGCGCCGCCGACCGCCGCGGACTCGCCCGACACCGTCGCCGGGATGAGGTTCATGCCCGGCGAGCCGATGAAGCCCGCGACGAACACGTTGGCGGGGCGGGAGAACAGGCCGATCGGGGTGTCGCACTGCTGCAGGATGCCGTCGCGCAGCACCGCGACCCGGTCGCCCATCGTCATGGCCTCGGTCTGGTCGTGCGTCACGTAGATCGTGGTGACGCCCAGGTTCCGCTGCAGGGACGCGATCTGCGTGCGGGTCTGCACGCGCAGCTTGGCGTCCAGGTTGGACAGGGGTTCGTCCATGCAGAAGACCTGCGGGCGGCGCACGATGGCGCGACCCATGGCGACGCGCTGGCGCTGGCCGCCGGAGAGCTTGGCGGGCTTGCGGTCCAGGTAGGGCTCCAGGTCGAGCAGGGCGGCGGCCTCGCGCACCCGCTTGACCCGCTCCTCCTTCGACATCTTGGCGATCTTCAGGTGGAAACCGATGTTGTCGGCCACCGTCATGTGCGGGTACAGCGCGTAGTTCTGGAACACCATCGCGATGTCCCGCTCCTTCGGCGGCAGGTTCGTCACGTCCCGGTCGCCGATGCGGATCGCGCCGCCATCGATGCCCTCCAATCCCGCGAGCATGCGCAGGGTGGTGGACTTGCCGCACCCGGACGGGCCGACGAGCACGAGGAACTCGCCGTCGGCGACCGCGAGGTCGAGGGTGTCGACCGCCGGGGTCGGGTTGCCCGGGTAGTACCGGGTGGTCCCGTCGAAGGTGACCGTGGCCATCAGTTCTCCTGTTCCGGACGGATCACTTGCCCGCACCGAGGGTCAGGCCGGTGATGATCCGGCGCGCCAGCAAGATGTACATCACCAGCATCGGCAGCACGACGATCGCGACACCCGCGATGAGCCCGCCGTACTCGGACTGGTAGCTCGCCGCGCCGTAGAGCGTGAACAGGGCGCGGGCGAGGGTGAAGTTGGCGTTGTCGGTGAGGAACACGATCGCCAGCAGCGTCTCGTTCCACAGACCGATCGCGTTGAGGATCAACGCCGTGATCAGGCCGCCGCGGGCCAGCGGCAGCATGACGGTGAAGAACGTGCGGAACGGCGACGCGCCGTCGATCGCGGCGGCCTCCTCCAGCTCGTCGGGCAGCGACTTGAAGAAGCCGGTCAGCAGGAACACGGTGAACGGCAGCGACAGCGCCACGTACACCAGGAACATGCCGAACAGGTTGTTGGTGAGCCCGAGGTCGGACATGCCGATGAACAGCGGGATCACCAGGGTCTGGAACGGGATGCCCATGCCGATCGCGATGAGGTTCGTCAGCGGCCCGCTGCCGCGCACCCCGAGCCGGGTCAGCGCGTACGCGGCGGGCGCGGCGATGACCACGATGACCAGGCACGACACCGCGACCAGGATGACGGTCACCAGGAACGCGTTGCCGAACCCGGCGCTGTCCCACGCGTAGCGGAGGTTGTGGAACGGGTCGCCGCGCTCGAACCACGTGTAGGGCAGGTGGAACGGCTTGTTGAAGATCTCCAGCGGCGTCTTGAACGTCGCCGTCACCAGCCAGTACAGGATGAGCACGTTCAGCGCGGTGAACAGCCAGACGAAGATCATGCCCAGCAGCCGCAGCGGGCTGAACCCGCGGGCCGTCGGCGGCGCCTTCGGCCTGCGCGGCGGCGTGCGGCGCCCGGACGGGGCGCGGGTCGCGGGCCTGCGGCGCGGACACTGCCATGTCGGTCATGCCCTGCCTCCTAGAACTGGATGGTGTCGCGGCGCATGAGCCTGCGCAGCGCGACCACGAGGACGGACACGAGGGCGATCATGACCACGGCCGCGGCGCACGCCATGCCGTACTCCGGCGTGCCCTGGGTGCCGAAGGACCGGTCGAAGACGTACAGGCCGAGCGTCCACGCCTCGATCGGCGGCGAGTAGGTGCCGGGCCCGGCGAGCACGAACACCAGCTCGAAGATCTTGATCGCGCCGATGGTCCACAGCACGCCCGCGACGCCGATGACGTCCCAGGTGAGCGGCAGGGTGACGTTGCGGAACTTCTGCCACGGGGTGGCGCCCGCGATGTCGGCGTCCTCGTAGAGGTACGGCGGGATGCGGTCGACGGCGGCCATCAGGATGGTGATGTAGAAGCCCGCGCTCGCCCACACCAGGCAGCCGATGACCACCCAGGTCACGTTCTGCGGGGACAGGAACTTCACCCCGTCGATGCCGACGGTCTCCAGCAGGTAGTTGACCAGGCCCTGCCTGCGCGGGCGGAAGATCAGGATGATGCTGAAGAACATGCCGAGCGCGACCGGCGCGACGATGTTCGGGAAGAACAGGATCGCCCGGACGAGCTTCCCGCCGCGCATCTCGCGCAGGACCATCGTGAACAGGAACGCCAGCAGGAACGTCCCGACGCCCGCCACGAAGATGTACATGAGCGTGTTCAGGAACGAGTAGATGAACGCGTCGGACGAGAACAGCTCGACGAAGTTCGCCGTGCCGTTGAACCGCGGCGTGTCACCGGCGCCCTGCCACGAGGTGAAGCCCAGGACGACGGTCGCCACGGTCGGCACGACCATGAACAGCACGTAGAGCGCGATCGCGGGCAGCAGGAAGGGCCAGAACAGCCGCTTCTTGCGGACCAGGTGCGCGCCGGAGGCGGACGCGGCAGCCGCCGCGCCCGCCTCCTTCGCCTTCACTGACATCAGCCGGTGGTCTTCCAGAACTCGGCCTGCTTGGCGGCGAGGCCGTCGATGAACTGCTGGGCGGTGATGTTGCCCTTCAGCAGGTCGTTGTTGAGCGGGTAGAACACGTTGTCGACCCACTTGCCCGCGGCCATGCCGTCGAGGCCGTCCATGAAGATCGCGCGCTCGGCGCTCGGGTCCTCCAGCGACGCCTTGATGTCCTTGAGCGAGTCCGGGACCGCCAGGTCCGGGCGCGGGGTCAGGTTGTCGGCGACGGCCGGGATGCCGGACAGGATGTCCTTGTTGAGGACGTAGGCGATGAACGCCTTGGCCGCCTCGGGGTGCGCGGCCTTCTTGGTCACCGAGAAGCCGATCGGGAGCTGCTCGACGATCTTGTGGGTGGCGCCCTCCGGCATCGGGAACTGGAACGACCCGTAGTTGATGCCCTTGTCGCCGCCCTGCTTGTTCAGGTACTCGCGGGTCTCGCTCGGACCCCACGAGCCGACGAACAGGAACGCCGCCTCGCCGTCGGCCCAGCGCTGCTGGATCTGCGGGAACTTGGCCGCGTCCCAGCCGTCGATGAAGTAGCCGCCCTTGGCCATCTTCTCGACCGCCTCAGCGGCCTTGAGCAGGCCGGGGTCGGACTTCCACGCCTGGCCGGTCTTGTCCTCGGCGGTCTTCGCGAGCCCGCCCGGGCCCAGGTAGCGCGCCGCGATCTGGGTGTAGAAGTAGGCGTTGTAGAAGTTGATGTCGCCATCCTGGGAGATGGCGGCCATGCCCTCGGCCTTGGCCTTGTCGAACAGGGCGAACAGGTCGTCCATGGTCGCCGGGGCCTTGAGGTCCGGGAAGGTGTCCTTGTTGTACCACCACGCGTTGCCGAGGACCTCGTACGGCACCGAGAAGATGGAGCCGTCGTCGAGCTTGTTCTGCGGCATGTCGTAGAAGCCCGCCGGGACGACGTCGCGGACCTTCTTGTCGCCCTCGACCTTGTAGTCGAGCACGTCCTGCACCGACTGCGTGCCGCCCGCGGCCACCACGGCGGCCTTGACCTGGCTGATGTCCTGGTCGAACAGGTCGGGCACGGTGTCGGTGTTGAGCGCGGGGGCCACGTTCTGGGTCAGCAGCTTGCGGCCGAGCCACTGGACGTTGACCTTGACGCCGGTCTTGTCCTGGAAGCAGCGGATCGCCTTGCTCAGGACCTTGCCCTGCGGCTCCTCGGCGGTCCACATCGACCAGTACGTGAATTCCTTGTCCGTGGCGGGCTTGGTCGCCACCTCGGGGCAGGGCGCGTTGAGGTACTCGTCCACGCCCGGGAGCGTCAATGGCGCTTCCCCGCCGCCACCGTCACCACCGCCGCTGTCGGTACCACCACCGCCACACCCGGCGAGCGCGAGCGCGGCCGCCGCCGCCATGACCGTCAACCTGGTCGAACGCATGATCACCACCTGGATCGAGACGCCGTTGCTGCGACCTCGGCCACACATCGGCTGCATGTTTGTGCGCAGTTTGGTCCCGTTCTGAACATCTGTCAACACATCACCGCGCAGGATTCGACAACGGACCCGTAACGCGATTGGTTTATACCACTTGACCGTCGACTGTCTTAACCCCCGAACCGGTCGAGATGCCATACTGAGGCCGAAGGGCGCGGTCCGCCGCCCCACCTCCAGACCGGGAGTCCACACCCCCGGGCGGCGCACATCAGGGTCGGATGGCCCGCACCGACGAGTCCCACTCCACCGCCCGCAAGCACGTCCTCGCCGCGGCGCCCCACGCCGGCCCGCCCGCCGGGAACCACCGTCCATCCGCCCAGCTCGACCTCCTGCTGCCTGGGCACGGCGTCACCGCCCCCACCCGGGCAGCCCCACACCGAGGCCGTGCTCTGCGGGCTCGGCCACCTCTACGCGGTGTTCGAGCACAAGGAGCTGCCGCACCCGACGATGACTGTCGTCGCACAGCACACCGGCCCGGCTAGGTGGGCAGCGGTCGGTCCGCGCCCGCCTAGACGAAGACCGACACGGCACGGTGCGCAGGTCGCGGCCGTCGTCGACCAAGGGCGACGTCGCCATCGCAGCCGACGAGCACGAGCTGACCGCCCCGGCCCCGCCCGCCGCTCTACGCGGACTTCCTCGACAAGGCCGCCTCGGTCCGTCGGCAGACCGCGCTACGCCGAGGCCACCGCGCGGTACCGGCGGGCGGGCGACCACTGGTCGGCGCTGGCCCGCGTCGCGCTGCTGGTCTGATCAGCAGTCGTCGACGGCGTCCGGGTGCAGGTAGGCGTCGATGAGCCAGCCCTCCGGCGCGGAGAGCGCCTTCATCGCGCCCACCTGGCAGCCGCTCATCTCCACCACGGTGGCGCTGTCGCGGATCGTCGAGTCCGGGGACTTCGCCGCGAACTCCGCCGGGTCGCCCACCCCGCGGGCGGCCTCGGTGACGCCCAGGTCGCACTGGGTGACGCCCCACTCGTCCTGGAAGGCGGCCCGGCCCGACGGGGTGAACAGGGCGCACACGGCGGGGCCGTCGGCGCGGCTGAGCCGGGTCACGAACTCGCTGTACAGGCGCTCGGGGGACTCCTGGGGCGCCGGGCCGCCCGCCTTGACCGGGGGCGGCTCGGCGGAGCACCCGACCGTCGACAGGGCGAGCAGGACGACCACGACGCGCTTCTTCACCGGACCGACGGTAACGGCCCGCGCGTTCTTGATCGATCCGTTGCCATTAACCGATGACCCGGCCGACGTGCTTGAGCACGGCGGGCATGACCGAGGTCCAGTAGGCGTCGTCGTGGCCCGCGCCGGGCGCGAAGAACGCCTCCGCGCCGGTGTGCGCGACCAGGTCGCGGACCGCGGGGCGAGGTCGTCGTCCTCGCCGCACCACACGGCCGTCTTCACGTTCGCCGGGGCGCGCAGCGGGTCGGTCGCCGCCCAGCGGGCCTCGTCGGCAAGGCCGAAGAGCGCGGCGCTGTCCCAGTCCCGGAACACCGCGGGGCTGACCGCGGCCACCACCGTCGGGCCGGGCTCCCGCGCGTACTCCAGCGCGGCCACGGCCCCCGTCGAGATCCCCATGACCGCGAACGGCGACGCCGCGACACCCGCGGTCGTCAGCCAGCCCGGCAGCTCGTCGGCCACCACGCGCATCGCGTCGGGGCCCCAGTCCTTCCCGTCGACCGCGGCGACCGCGAACGGCGGCGTCCCGGCCCGGTCGGTCGCCGTCAGCAGCGACGGCACGCCCAGCTCGACGAACTGGCGGGCCGAACGCCCGTGCCCGTGGAAGGCCAGGCACACCGGCAGCACGCCCGACACCTCGCGCGGGCGCATCACCACCAGCTTCACGTCGCCCGCCGACCCGGAGCGGTACACCAGCTCGCTCACCGACGGCGTCTCCACCGTCCTCGGCGTCACGGTCAGCGCCGGGTCCGCGGGTGGCGCGGCCGGGGTCAGCGGGGCCGCCGCTCCCGGCTTGCCGCACGCGCCCAGCAGCGCGATCCCACCCAACGCGAGAACTCTTCGCCGTGATAAGTCCACAATGGTCCCTTCGGTCGCCGCGAAGGCGGCCGAGTATAGGTATGGACCATTACGGGACGATCACGACTCGTCGGGCTCGGGCTCCCTCGGCGGCTTGTACGGGTCCGCCTCGCCCGCCGGGGTCGCACCGGAGGCCAGCGCGGCCACCTCGGCGTCGGCGGCCCTGGCCTGCGCGAGCAGGTCGTCGATCCGGCGGGACTCCTCCGGGATCGTGTCCGCGACGAACTCCAGGGTCGGGGTGAACCGGACCCCCGTCTGCTGCCCGACCTTGCTGCGCAGCACGCCGCGCGCGCTGTTCAGCGCCGCCGCCGCGCCCGCCATGTCGGGCTCGGTGTCGATCCGGTCGCCCAGGACGGTGTAGTACACCGTCGCCTCCCGCAGGTCGGCGGTCACCTTGGCGTCGGTGATGGTGACCCGGGCCAGGCGCGGGTCCTTGACCTCGTGCTCCAGGGCTGAGGCCACGATCTGGGTGATGCGCTTCGCCAGCTTGCGAGCGCGCGGTGCGTCGGCCACGGCTGTCGCCTTCCAGGTCCGTCAGTCGTCGTCCGGGCCCAGCAGCCGGTGCCGGGCGGACAGGAGTTGCAGTTCGGGGCGGCCCGCGACCAGCCGCTCGCACGCCTCGAGCACCGAGCGGACCTGCCCGGCGTCGGCGGCGGCCACGGCGACCCCGATGAGCGCGCGCCGGTGCAGGTCGAGGTGGCCCGCCTCGGCGGCGGACACCTCGAACCGGCGGCGCAGCTCGGCGACGACGGGCCGCACCGCGGACCGCTTCTGCTTCAGGGAGTGGACGTCGCCGAGCAGCACGTCCAGCTCGAGGGCACCTACGTACATGGGTGGTGTGTGCGGGTCGGACCGGGGGCGGCGGGCGCCGCCCCGGTCGGTCGACTACGCCCGCGGCTTCTCGCGCATCTCGTAGGTCTCGATCACGTCGTCGACCCGGAGGTCGCCGTACGAGCCGAGGGTGAGACCGCACTCGAAGCCCTCGCGGACCTCGGTCACGTCGTCCTTGAACCGCCGCAGCGTGCCGACGGTCAGGTTCTCGTGGACGACCACGTTGTCGCGCAGCAGGCGGGCCTTGGAGTTCCGCCGGATCTCGCCCGACATCACCAGGCAGCCCGCGATCGTGCCGACCTTCGAGGACTTGAAGACCTCGCGGACCTCGGCGCGGCCGAGCGCGACCTCCTCGTAGATCGGCTTCAGCATGCCCTTCAGGGCCTGCTCGATCTCCTCGATCGCCTGGTAGATGACCGAGTAGTAGCGCACGTCGATGCCCTCGCGGTTGGCCAGCTCGGTGGCCTTCCCCTCGGCGCGGACGTTGAAGCCGATGACGATGACGTTGTCGGCGATGGCGAGGTTGATGTCGCCCTCGGTGATGCCGCCGACGCCGCGGTGGATGACCCGCAGCTCGACCTCGTCGCCCACGTCGATCTTGGTGAGGGCGTCTTCAAGGGCCTCGACGGTACCGGAGTTGTCGCCCTTGATGATCAGGTTGAGCTGGCTGGTCTCGCGCAGCGCGGAGTCCAGGTCCTCGAGGCTGATCCGCTTGCGCTTCTGCGCGTTCTGCGCCGCCCGGGTGCGGGCCGCGCGCCGCTCGGCGATCTGCCGGGCGATGCGGTCCTCCTCGACGACGAGGAACGTGTCGCCCGCGCCGGGCACCGACGTGAAGCCGATGACCTGGACCGGACGCGAGGGGAACGCCTCGGTCACGTCCTCGTTGTGCTCGTCGACCATGCGCCGGACGCGGCCGTAGGCGTCGCCCGCCACGATCGAGTCGCCGACGCGCAGCGTGCCGCGCTGGACCAGCACGGTGGCCACGGGGCCGCGACCGCGGTCGAGGTGCGCCTCGATCGCCACGCCCTGGGCCTCCATCTCCGGGTTGGCCCGCAGGTCGAGGGTGGCGTCGGCGGTCAGCAGGATCGCCTCGAGCAGGCCATCGATGTTGATGTTCTGCTTCGCGGAGATGTCGACGAACATCGTGTCGCCGCCGTACTCCTCGGCGATCAGGTTGTAGTCGGTGAGCTGCTGGCGCACCTTCTGCGGGCTGGCGCCCTCGACGTCGATCTTGTTGACCGCGACCACGATCGGCACGTTCGCCGCCTGGGCGTGGTTGATCGCCTCGACCGTCTGCGGCATGACGCCGTCGTTGGCCGCGACCACGATGACCGCGATGTCGGTCGCCTTCGCGCCTCGGGCACGCATGGCGGTGAACGCCTCGTGACCCGGGGTGTCGATGAAGGTGATCGGGCGGTCGACGCCGTCGAGCTGGGTGACGACCTGGTAGGCGCCGATGTGCTGGGTGATGCCGCCCGCCTCGCCCTCGTGGACGTTCGAGGAGCGGATCGTGTCCAGCAGTCGGGTCTTACCGTGGTCGACGTGGCCCATGACGGTCACGACCGGCGGCCGCGCCTGCAGCTCCTCCTCGCCACCGGCGTCCTCGCCGTAGGTGATGTCGAAGGAGTCGAGCAGCTCGCGGTCCTCCTCCTCGGGGGAGACGACCTGCACGGTGTAGTTCATCTCCGAGCCGAGCAGCTCCAGCACCTCGTCGGAGACGGACTGCGTCGCGGTGACCATCTCGCCGAGGTGGAACAGCACCTGCACCAGCGAGGCCGGGTTGGCGTTGATCTTCTCGGCGAAGTCGGTCAGCGAGGCGCCGCGGGCCAGCCGGATCGTCTCGCCGTTGCCCTTGGGCAGGCGGACGCCGCCGACGCTGGGCGCCTGCATGTTCTCCATGTACTCCTGGCGCTTCTGCCGCTTCGACTTGCGGCCGCGCTTGGAGGGACCACCGGGACGGCCGAAGGCGCCTGCCGCGCCACCGCGACCGCCGGGGCCACCGCCGCCGGGACGACCGCGGAAACCGCCGCCGCCACCCGCCGGGGCACCCGCGCCGCCACCAGCGCCGCCGCCGGGGCGGAAGCCACCGCCACCGCCACCGCCGCCGGGCCGGAACCCGCCGCCACCGCCGCCGCCACCGGGACCGCCGCGGAAGCCGCCGCCACCGCCACCGGGGCCGCCACGACCGCCACCGGGGCCGCCACGACCGCCGCCGGGGCCGCCACCGGGTCCACCGCGACCGGCGCCCGCCGGGCGCGGGGCCGCGGCGGCATCATGCCGGGGTTGGGCCGGGGCGGCATCATGCCCGGGTTCGGGCCGCCGGGACGCGGGCCCGCGGGCCGGTCACCGCGCGCCGCCGCGGGACGGCCCTCGCCGCCACCGGGACGCGGGGGCCGGTCCTGCCGGTCGCCACCGGGGCCGGACGGGCCCGGACGGGGACCGCTCGGCCGCGGCGCGGGCGCACCGGCGCCCACGCCGAAGGGGTTGTTGCCGGGACGCGGCGCGCGCGGACCGGGCTTGGGCGACTGCGGCCGCGGGGCACGACAGCGCCAGCGGAGCCGCCACCGGTCTGGGCCGGGGGCTGCTGCTTCGGACCGGGCCGCGGGCCGGGGGCCGGGGCGGACTTGGTCGGGCCTGCCGCCGGGGCCTGCGGGGCCTGGGGCGCCTGCTGGACCTGCGGGGCCGCCGCCGCCGCGGCGGGCTTCTCCTGCACCGGTCGCGGACCCGGCTTCATGCCGGGCTTGCCGCTGACCGGGGCGGGCGGCTTGGGCCCGGGGACGGCGCCGGTCGGGCGCGGTCCGGGGGCGGCCGCCGGGGTGCCCGCGGTCGGCGCGGGGGCCGGGGTGCGCGGCTGCGGCTGCTGGGCCGTCGGCCGCGGTCCGGGCTTGGCGCCGGGTCCGGGTCGGGGGCCGGGCTTCGCGGCGGGCTTGGCGTCGCCGCCCGAGCCGCCCTTGTCGCCCTTGCCCTGGTAGGTGTCGCGCAGCCTGCGCGCCACGGGCGCCTCCACGGTGGAGGACGCCGACTTCACGAATTCGCCCATGTCCTTCAGACGGGCGAGAAGATCCTTGCTAGTGACACCGAACTCCTTGGCGAGTTCGTGCACGCGGGCCTTGCCTGCCACTGCTCTCCTCATCTGGTGAGGTCGGCGGGCATGGTCCCGTCGACCTCGTCCTAACGACGTCGCGCGTTCATGTCTTCAGCTTCACGGCTGACTCATGACGGGTCGACCTGCTTCCTGTCTTTCACCTCGGCCCGGGAAGATCCCGCGCCGCCGGGGTCCGCGATCCGGTCGATCGCCGACCTGAGGCCGTCGAGGCGCACCTCCCCCTGGACCCGCAGGGCCCTGGGGAACGCCCGCCGCTTCTCGGCCTTGGCCAGACACTCGGGTCGGGGGTGCATCCACGCCCCCGACCGGGCATCCGACGCCGCGGGTCGGGGATCAGCTCCCCGTCCACGACGACCACTCGCAGCAGTTCCACGTCCGCCGCCCGGGCGCGGCACCCCACGCAGGTCCGCACCCTCAGGGCGGGACCGGGACGCGCGGGAACCGGTTCCGGACGATGAACCACGGAAAGTCTATCTCGTTTCGTTCAGTCAGCCGAACCGGATACCGGGCTCGACTGCGCACCGGCGGCGGCGTCGCTGCGGATGTCGATGCGCCAGCCGGTCAGCCGGGCCGCCAACCGGGCGTTCTGGCCTTCCTTCCCGATGGCCAGCGAGAGCTGGTAGTCGGGCACGACGACGCGCGCGGTCTTCGCCCGCTCGTCCACCACCGTCACCGAGACAACCTTCGCGGGCGACAGCGCATTCCCGACGAAGGTCGCCGGGTCGTCCGACCAGTCGATGATGTCGATCTTCTCACCGGCCAGCTCGCTCATGACGTTGCGCACACGGGCGCCCATCGGGCCGATGCACGCGCCCTTGGCGTTGACCCCGGACACCGTCGACCGGACCGCGATCTTGGACCGGTGCCCGGCCTCGCGGGCCACCGCGGGGATCTCCACGGTGCCGTCGGCGATCTCGGGCACCTCCAGCGCGAACAGCCTGCGGACCAGGTTCGGGTGCGTGCGGGAGAGGGTGATCTGCGGGCCGCGCGCGGTGCGCGAGACGCCGACCACGTAGCACTTGATGCGGGTGCCGTGCGCGTAGGACTCGCCGGGCACCTGCTCGACGGCGGGCAGCACGCCCTCGGTGTCGCCCACCTGGACGACGACCATGCCGCGCGAGTTGGCCCGGGTGTCGCGCTGCACGACGCCCGCGACGATCTCGCCCTCCTTGGCCGCGAACTCGCCGTAGGTGCGCTCGTGCTCGGCGTCGCGCAGGCGCTGCAGGATGACCTGGCGGGCGGTGGTCGCGGCGATGCGGCCGAAGCCCTCGGGGGTGTCGTCCCACTCCTCGGCGATCTCGCCGTCCGGGCCGTGGGTGAAGGCGAGCACGCGCACCACGCCGGTCTTGCGGTCGATGTCGACGCGCGCGTGCGGCTGGTGGCCGTCGGTGTGCTTGTAGGCGGTGAGCAGCGCGGTCTCGATGGCCTCGATGACCGTCTCGAACGGGATGTCCTTGTCCCGCTCGATCGCCCGCAGCGCCGCGATGTCGACGTTCACCGCGCGTCCTCCTCCGTCCCGGCCGCCCGACCTTCGAGCATCGCCATCTCCGCCACCGGCGGCTGTTTGAACTCCACCTCGACAACGGCCTTGGCCACGTCGGCGTAACGCACGGTCTGGATGGCGCCGTCGACCAGCAGCTCGACCTGCTCGTCGTCGGCCGCGCCGACCCGGGCGAGGTACTCGGGGCCCTCGTGCGGGCGGACCTTCACCAGGCGCAGCCGCGCCCGCCGCCAATGCCGGGGCTTGGTCAGCGGGCGGTCCAGGCCGGGCGAGGTGACTTCCAGCGTGTAGGGGCCGCCGAGCACCGCGTCGTGCTCGTCGAGCACCGCGGACACCGCCCGGCTGACGTCGGCGACCTCGTCGAGGCCCACGCCGTCCTCGCCGTCCACGACGACCTTGACCAAGCGCCTGCGACCCGCCTGCTGGACGTCGAGCTGCTCGAGCTCGAACCCGCGGCGGCGACGGCCTCGGCGACGATCGGCTCCAACTCGTGTTCTCGCTGGTTGGCCACGTGGACGGCGCCCCTGTTTCCTGGTCGGCCTGGCGGTTGTCGGCCGGTCGGCGGTACCGCGCGCCGACCGTGGTCACCTAGCGTATCTCGCCCGCCCGGAGGTGTCCGCCGCAGGCGATCAACTCGGTCCGGCGTGGTCCGTGTCGGCGACCTGGCAGGATGACCCTCCGTGAGGACCTACCCCGGCGTCACCCGGCGCGCCGTGCTGATGGGCATCGCGCTGGGAGCGGTTGCAGCCTGTACCGAGCCCGCGCCGCCGCCCCCGCCGGACCCGCTGGCCGCCCTGGCCGAGCGCGCCGAGGCGGACGCCGCCCTGGCCGGTGCCGTCGCCAAGGCCGTGCCGTCGCTGGCCGACGCCGCGGGCGAGGTCGCCCGGGTGCGCGGCGAGCACGCGAGCGCCCTCAAGCGCGAGGTCGAGCGGGAGCGCCCGCCGGTGTCGAGCACCACCCCGCCCCCGCCGCCCGCCCCGCCGAAGGCCCCGACCGAGCCGAAGGCGGCGCTGGCCGCGCTGACCAAGGGCCTCACCGACGCCCAGAAGCAGGCGGCGGCGCTGGTGGGCACCCTGCCGCGGCACCGGGCGGGCATGGTCGGGTCGGTGGCCGCGGCCTGCGCGAGCCTCAAGGAGGTCCTGTGAGCCAGCCGGGGATGCCGCCGGACACGGTCGCCGCGGTGCAGGCGGCGCTGGGCGCCGAGCACGCCGCGCTGTGGGTGTACGGCCTGGTGAGCGCGTTCCTGCCCGCCGCGTACGACAAGGGCCTGCGGGAGGGCACGGCCGTCCACCGCAACCGGCGGGACGTGACGGCCCGGCAGCTCTCGGCCGCCGGGATCGAACCGGAGCCCGCGAAGGCCGCGTACGTGCCCCCGGACCCGGTCGACGGGGAGGCCGCCGCGGTCAAGCTCGTCGCCACCGCCGAGACCGACGCCACGGTCGCCTGGCGCGCGGTCCTGGACCGCTGCGACGACGCGGGCCTGCGCGCGTCCGCCCTGGAGGCGCTGACGGAGTCGTCGGTGCGGGCGACGCGGTGGCGCAAGGCCGCGGGGATCAACCCGCGGTGCCGTCGTTCCCGGGTCAGCCCTGAGCGGCGAAGTGCGTGCCGTAGCGGATCGCGTCGGCGCTGATCTCCTTGAGGAAGTCGCGCTGCTGCGCGGTCCGCTTCGCCGACGGCGCCCAGTCCGACTCGACGATGATCACGTGTGAGCCGTTGAGCTGGGAGTCGTAGCCGCCCCCGCCGAGGCCGTACTCGCCGAACCCCTGGATGTCGACGAGGCCCGCGATGATCGGGTCGGTGACGTTGCCCGACCCGTCCTGGTGGGCCAGGTCGTGCAGCTGGGTCGCCGTCTCGGCGGAATCCATCTCGACCACGGCCACCCAGGTGTAGATCTTCTTGTCCTGACCTTCGGGGGTGGTCGTGTAGAGCGCCCGGGTGAGCTTGACGCAGGGGTGGTCTTCGAAGAACCCCTTGATCTTGCTGCGGGAGTTCGCCGCGCAGTCCTGGTCGACCTTCGGCTGGGGCATGTCCGGGTGCGGGGTGAAGGTGAACCGGCCCGCGGGGACCTCGCTGGCGGTGCCGCCGCCGGGGGCGGGGCCTGCTCCTGGGTGTCGTCCTGCAGGTACGCCCACAGGAAACCCGAGATCACCGCGACCGCGACCAGCCCGGCGATGCGCATGGCCCACAGCGCGGCCGGGTTGCCGGGCTGCTCCGGGGGCGGCTCCTCGAAGCGGAACGGCTCGTCGCGGCGGGGCTCCTGGACGCGCGGGATCCACTCCGTCTCGCCCTGGCGGCCGTACGGCTGCTGGGGTGGCCAGGGCGGCGGCGGACCGGGGCGCTGGGGGGCGGACACGGGAAACCACGGTAATCGGTGTCCCCCGTCCGTGTCAGATCGACTCGGTGATTCGTCCCTTCGCGCTGGTCAGGGCGGTGACGACGCGATCGAGGTCGGAGGCGTCGGAGTACAGGTGGAAGGAGAGCCGGGCCTTCCCGGCCCGCATGGCGCAGCGGACGCCCGCCTCCGCGAGGGCCTGCTCGACGCCCTCGCCCGCGATGGCGACGATGGCCGAGCCGCGCGGCGGGAGGCCGAGTTCGGCGAGCAGCGCGTCGGCGAGGCCGACGTTGTGGGCGCGGACGGCGTCGAGGTCGAGCCCGGCGAGCCAGGGCAGGGCGACGGCGGCGCCGACCTGGGCGAGCCAGACCGGGGCGAGGCTGTACGCGCGGGCGTCGGGGGCCAGGCGCAGCGGCAGGTCGTAGACGGTGGTCCACGGGTTGTCGCCCGCGTACCAGTTGGCGGCGACCGGCAGGGTCCAGTCGGCGGCCTCCGGGCGCACCGACAGCCACGCGCCGCCGCGGACCGCGAGCAGCCACTTGTAGGCCGCGCCGACCACCCAGTCCGCCCAGTCGAGGCGGGTGGGGAGCCAGCCGAGGGACTGGGAGACGTCGAGGAGGACGCGGGTGCCGCTGGCGCGCAGCCCGTCGAGGTCGACCACGGCGCCGTCGGCGGACTGGGCGACGGCGACCGCGACCAGGTCGAAATCAGGGGCGCGGTGCGGCAGCTCGGCCAGCGGCGCGGCGGTGACGGTGACGCCGCGGCCCGCCTGCGCGGCGAACGGGAACGACACGCTGGTGAACTCGCCCTCGGCGACGAGCACGCGGGTGCCGTCCGGCACGCCCGCCGCGATCGACGCGACGAGCTGCGACACGCTGGCCCCGGACGCGACCCGCTCGACGGGGACGCCGATGAGGTCGGCGAAGCCCTGGCGGGCCGCGCGGACGGGCTCGTCGAACACCGGCGGCTCGTCCAGCCCGGCGGCCCAGCGGCCGACGGCGGCGGCGACGGCGTTGGCGGTGGTCGTGGTCGGGACGCCGACCGAAGCGGTGTTCAGGTAGCAGGCCGGGACGTCGAACTTCTCTCCGAAGGCGGTGCGCACACCACCCACCCTAGGGTTGTCCGCGTGCGTAGCGAGGAGATTGAGATCCGCACGGGCGCGTCGGAGGTCGTGCACGACCTGACCGCCGAGTGCGAGCGCTTCGTCGACGGCGCGGGCGACGGGCTGCTGCACGTCTGGGTGCCGCACGCCACGGCGGGGCTCGCGGTGATCGAGACCGGCGCGGGCAGCGACGACGACCTGCTGGCGGCCCTGCGCGAGCTGCTGCCCGGGGACGGCCGGTGGCGGCACCGGCACGGCTCCCCGGGGCACGGCCGCGACCACGTGCTGCCCGCCTTCCTGCCGCCGTACGCGACGGTCCCGGTGCTGGGCGGGCGGCTCGCGCTGGGCACCTGGCAGTCGGTGTGCCTGGTGGACACCAACGTCGACAACCCGGTGCGGTCGGTCAGGCTGAGCTTCCTGCCGGGATGAGCTCCCGCTCCGGCGCGCGCTCCGGCACCGCGAGCGCGGCCAGACCGAGCACGGCGAGCCCGCCGAGGACGCCGACGCCGAGCAGCACGTCCGGGGCGTCCGGCGTGCCCTGGAGGAGGCTGCGCAGGCCCTCGGCGGAGAACCGGAACGGCGTCCAAGACCACAGCAGCGCGCGGTAGACCGGGTCCAGCAGCTCGGGGACGCTGCCCGCGACGGCGGGGGCGATCAGGTACAGCGGGCCGAGGACGGCCATCGCCCGGATGCCCATGAACCGGACCAGCGCGCCCTGCACGGCGGCGAACGCGACGCCGGTCAGCAGGAGGAAGCCGAGCACCTCCCAGCCGAGCGGCAGGGTCGAGTCCCACAACGCGAACAGCCCGGCGACGACCGCCGTCGCGACCACCGCGATCCCGGCGACCAGCCCGAACCGGTGCGCGGGCCGGACCTCGACCCCCTCGCGGCGGGCGAGCAGGAACAGCGCGGCGGCCGAGGCCAGCCCGCCGACCCACAGCAGCGCGGACGCGGCCAGCGGCGCGGTCCGGCCCGCCGCACCGGCCGGGTGCAGCGTCTCGACGGTGAAGGGCACGCCCGCCGCCTGGGCGCCCGCGGTCAGCACGGCCTGGGCGGCCTGCGCGCCGGTCGGGTTGACCGCGCCGGAGACGACGACCTTGGCGGGCTGCCCGAGTTCGAGCACGCCGTAGACCTCCTTGTCGAGCAGCAGCTCGCGGGCCTCCTGCGGGGTGGCGACCCGCCAGGCGACGGCGTCGCCGCCCTGCGCGGCGATCCGCTGGGCGACGGGCTCGGGCCCGGCGACGGCGAGCGGCAGCCCGTCCGGCCGGGCGCTGGCCTGCGCGCCGAAGGTGAGCAGGCCCAGCACGGCGGCGACCAGGCCGCCGAGCAGGGCGACGGCCGCGACCAGGGCGGCCGGGCGGCGTTCGGACATCGGTTCCTCCCGTAGTTCATCACGTGTTGAATTACGGTAGCCGCGCGCGGTCCACAAATCAACAGGTGTTGAATCGGAGTCGTGCCAGGATGGGGCCGTGACCGATCCTCGCGTTCCCGGCCCCGACCTTCTCGTCCTGTGGGACATCGACCTGACCCTGGTCGACTACAGCGGCATAGGCCGCGACTGGTACTGCCGCGCCATGACCGCCGCGCACGGCCAGGAGATCCGCTACGTGCCGATGTTCCCGGGCCGCACCGAGCGCGCGATCACCTCCGAGCTGCTCACCGCGCACGGCATCGAGGTCACCGAGGACGCCGTGCAGGCCCTGTTCGCCGAGCTGATCGCGATCGCCGACGCCGCCCGCCCGTCGCTGCCGGAGCTGGGCCGCGCGCTGCCCGGCGCCGCCGCCCTGCTCGCCGAGCTGGCCGAGCAGCCCGGCGTCGTGCAGTCCCTGGTGACCGGCAACCTGCCCGAGCTGGCCGCGTGCAAGCTGGAGGCGTTCGACCTGCACCACCACCTCGACTTCGAGGTGGGCGGCTACGGCGGCGTCTCAGCGGACCGCCACGAGCTGGTCGCGGACGCGATGCGCGCCGCGGGCGCGAAGTACGGCACCGAGTTCGACCCCGGGCGCGTGGTCGTCATCGGCGACACCCCGCACGACGTCGAGGCCGCCCTCCACCACGGCGCGATCGCCGTCGGCGTCGCCACCGGCCGCTCCAGCGCGCGGGAACTGCGCGACAGCGGCGCGCACCTGGTCCTCGAGGACCTGTCGGACACGCCGGTCGTGCTGGCCGCGCTCGTCGGCGCGGCCAGCGCGACGGACTAGCCGCGGACCAGGGCGACGAGCTTCGCGACGACCTCGTCCACCGGGACGTCCTCGCGGTCGCCGGTGGCGCGGTCCTTGACCTCGACGACCCCCGAGGCCAGGCCGCGCCCGACGACGACGATCGTGGGGACGCCCACCAGCTCGGCGTCGGCGAACTTGACGCCCGGCGACGCGGTGCGGTCGTCGAACAGCACGTCCAGGCCCGCGTCGGACAGCTCGGCGGCGAGGTTCTCGGCCGCCGCCCGCTGGGTCTCGTCCTTGCCCGCCACCGCCAGGTGGACGTCGAACAGGGCCACGTTCCGGGGCCACAGCAGCCCGCGCTCGTCGTGGCTCTGCTCGGCGATCACCGCGACCAGGCGGGACACGCCGATGCCGTAGGAGCCCATGGTGATGCGGACGGGCTTGCCGTCCTTGCCCAGGGCGTCGAGCGAGAACGCGTCGGCGTACTTGCGGCCGAGCTGGAAGATGTGCCCGATCTCGATGCCGCGCGCGGCGACCAGCGTGCCGGTGCCGTCGGGGGCGGGGTCGCCCTCGCGGACCTCGGCGGCCTCGATGGTGCCGTCCGGGGTGAAGTCGCGGCCCGCGACCAGGTCGACCACGTGGTGGTCGAGCAGGTCGGCGCCGGTCACCCACGCGGTGCCGGTGACGACCCGGGGGTCGACGAGGTAGCGGACCTTGTTGTCCAGCAGCGCCTTCGGCCCGATGTAGCCCTTGACCAGGAACGGGTTGCGGGCGAAGTCGGCGTCGTCGAGCATCGCGATCTCGGCGGGCGCCAGGGCCGCCTCCAGCCGCTTGGCGTCGACCTCGCGGTCGCCGGGCAGGCCGACGGCGAGCAGCTCCCACTCCTGCGCGCCCGGCATGCGGGTCTTGAGCAGGACGTTCTTCAGCGTGTCCGCCGCGGTGAAGGTGCGGCCCAGGTCGGCGCCGTTGAGGAAGTCGACCAGCGTCTCGATGGTCGGCGTGCCGGGCGTGTGGTGCACGACGGCCTCGGGCAGGCCGTCCAGCGGGATCTCGGCGGGCGCGGGGGTGACCACGGCCTCGACGTTGGCCGCGTAGTCCGAGCCGGTGCTGCGGACGAAGGTGTCCTCACCGGTGGGCGCCTCCGCCAGGAACTCCTCCGACGCCGACCCGCCCATCGCGCCCGAGGTCGCCTTGACGATCACGTAGTCGAGGCCGAGGCGGTCGAAGATCTTGATGTACGCCTCGCGGTGCTTCTGGTAGCTGGTCTCCAGGCCCGCGTCGTCGAGGTCGAAGGAGTACGAGTCCTTCATGAGGAACTCGCGCCCGCGCAGGATGCCCGCGCGGGGCCGCGCCTCGTCGCGGTACTTCGTCTGGATCTGGTACAGCGTGACCGGGTAGTCCTTGTACGAGGTGTACTCGCCCTTCACCGTCAGGGTGAACAGCTCCTCGTGGGTGGGGCCGAGCATGTAGTCGGCGCCCTTGCGGTCCTTGAGGCGGAACACGTTGGGGCCGTACTCGGTCCAGCGGTTGGTCGCCTCGTAGGGCTCGCGGGGCAGCAGCGCGGGGAACTGGATCTCCTGCGCGCCCATCGCGTCCATCTCGGCGCGCACGATCGCCTCGACCTTGCGCAGCACGCGCATGCCCAGCGGCAGCCAGGAGTAGCCGCCCGGGGCGACGCGGCGGACGTACCCGGCGCGGACCAGCAGCTTGTGGCTGGGCACCTCGGCGTCCGCCGGGTCCTCGCGCAGGGTGCGCAGGAACAGCGACGACATCCTGGTGATCACGGCATGGCTCCTTGCGACAAGAGTGGTGCCTGGCAGCGTAGTGACGCGCCCGCCGCCTGCGCATTCGGGTTAGAGCACCCTGCGCTCCGTGACGATCGCGGAGACCAGGTCGCGCGGGGTGACGTCGAAGGCGTAGTTGAGCGCGCGGGTGCCCTCCGGCGCGACCCCGACCCCGGCGAACGCGGTCACCTCGTCGTCGGCGCGGACCTCGATCGGCACGTCCGCGCCGGTCGGCGTCGCGCTGTCGACTGTGGACTCCGGCGCGGCCACCACGAACGGCACGCCCGCCCGGTGCGCGGCCAGGGCCAGCGGGTACGTGCCGACCTTGTTGACCACGTCGCCGTTGGCCGCGATCCGGTCCGCGCCGACGACCACGGCGTGGACCAGGCCGTTGGCGATCACCGACGGACCCGCGGAGTCGGCGACGAGGGTGTGCTCGGCGCCCATCTCGGCCAGCTCCCACACGGTCAGCCGGGCGCCCTGCAGCAGCGGGCGGGTCTCGTCGGCGTACACGTGGCCCAGCGCGCCGCGCTCGTGCAGGGACCGGACGACGCCGAGGGCGGTCCCCACTCGACGCACGCGAGCGCGCCCGCGTTGCAGTGCGTGTGGATGTTGAGCGGGCCGTCGAGCCGGTCGAGGAGCCAGTCCGCGCCGCGCGCGCCGAGGGCGCGGGTCGCGGCGATGTCGTCGTCGCGGACCGCGAGGGCGGCGGCGAGCGCGGCGTCCGGTCCCGCGTCGAGGTGGGGCAGGACCTGGTCGACGCCCCACGCGAGGTTGACCGCGGTCGGGCGGGCGGCGCGCAGGCGGGCCGCCGCGGCGCGCGGGTCGTCGGCGGTGCGGGCGGCCAGCGCGACGCCGAGCGCGCCCGCGACGCCGAGGGCGGGCGCGCCGCGGACGGCGAGGGTGCGGATGGCGTCGACCAGCTCGTCGACGGTCCGGAGGTCGAGCACGACGAGGTCGTGCGGGAGGCGGGTCTGGTCGATGGCCACGATCCGGTCGTCTGCCCAGTCCAAGGTGCGCACGACCCCATGATTGTCGTACCGCGCGGATAGCGTCGAGCGCATGGGAATCCAAATGGGTGGCATCACCATCGACTGCCCCGAACCGCGCAAGCTGGCCGAGTTCTGGGCGGCGGCGCTCGACTACGAGGTCGACACCGACCACGAGGGCTACTTCATCGCGCTCCTGCCGAAGGGCGGGAAGCTCGGCGAGTCGGTCTACGTCGGCCTGCAGAAGGTCGACGAGCCCAAGGCGGGCAAGAACCGGGTCCACCTGGACTTCCACACCGAGGACCGGCCCGCCGAGGTGGCCCGGCTGGTGGAGCTGGGCGCGACGGTGCTGGACGAGCAGGTCATCCCGGGTCTGACGTGGACGGTCCTGGCCGACCCCGAGGGCAACGAGTTCTGCGTGGGCTCCGCCAACGGCTGATTTACGCTGTCCGGGTGCTCGTGCTGCTCCCCGTCGGAGACCAAGGCCGAAGGCGGCTCCGGCGCGCCCCTTGACCTGGCCGCGCTGTCCTTCCCGGAGCTGACCCCGGTCCGCGACCGGCTGGTCGACGCCCTCAGCGGGCTCGACCCGGCCGCCGCGATGGCCGCGCTCGGGCTCTCCGAGCGCCAGGCCGACGAGGTCGAGCGCAACGCCCGGCTCCGCTCGTCCCCCACCACGCCCGCGATCCGGCGCTACACCGGCGTGCTCTACGACGCGCTCGACTACGCGTCGTTCACGCGCGGGCAGCGGGCGCGGGCGGGCAGGCGGCTGGCGGTCGCGTCGGCGCTGTTCGGGGTGGTGCGCGCGGACGACCCGATCCCCGCGTACCGGCTCTCCGGCGGCACGGTGCTGCCCGGCGTCGGCGGGCTGCGCGGGGTGTGGCGCAAGGACCTGGAGAAGACGCTGTCCACGGCCGACGAGCTGGTCGTGGACCTGCGCTCCGGCCCGTACGCGGCGCTCGCCGCGGTCCCGCACGCGATCACCGTGAAGGTGGTGACCGCGGGCGGCGCCGCGGTGAGCCACTTCAACAAGGCGCACAAGGGCAGGCTCGCGGCGGCGCTGGCGTGCGCGCCGCGCGAGCCGGGCACGGCGCGGGGGCTGGTGTCGATCGCGTCGGCGGCCGGGTTGCGGCTGGTGCCGGTCGGGCCGAAGGCGCTGGAGCTGGTGGTCGATTAATTCGGTTGCCCGGGGCTCGCGGCCCCAAGCACACTTGCCGCACATGACCGGTGGGGATCACCGGTGGAATCGAGGAGGTGCCGTCATGGGTATTGCCGCCCGGGTGGTCGAGGCACCGACCCGTCCACCAGCCCCGCCGCGCTTGATCACGGGCTGATCCGACCCGCGGTGGGGTTTCCCAGAACACTTGGAGAACCCACCAGTGCGAGAGCACGACTTCGCCTCCGCCGACGCGGAGGACTCTTTCGACACCCGCCGTCCCCAGCGCATGCGCAAGCGGCGCTTCGACGACGACCCCCAGCCGACCCGCTCCGGCAGGCTCACCGAGGCCGAGAAGGAACGCCTGGCCCGGGTCCGCGAGGACGCCGGACCCGAGCTGCCCGACGGCGCCGACCGCTGGTCCACCTGGCTCGACGCCGACCAGGGCCCGCACCCGCGGCCGTCCTGGCTGGTCACCGACGGGTCCGCGGCCGACACCGACCTCGGCATCCTCAAGACCGGCAAGGAGGCCGACGTCTTCCTGCTCGAGCGCACCGCCCCCGGCGGCGCGGCGTGCCTGATGGCGGCCAAGCGGTACCGCAGCAGCGAGCACCGCATGTTCCACCGCGACGCGGGCTACCTCGAGGGCAGGCGGATGCGCCGGTCCCGCGAGATGCGCGCGATGGCCAACCGCAGCTCGTTCGGCCGCAACCTCATCGCCGAGCAGTGGGCGGTCGCGGAGTTCGCGGCGCTGTCGCGGCTGTGGTCGGTCGGCGCGCCCGTGCCGTACCCGGTCCAGCGCGACGGCACCGAGCTGCTGCTGGAGTTCCTCGGCGACGCCGAGGGGCGCGCCGCGCTGGCCCAGCTCCGCCCCGACCCGGACGAGGCCCGCGACCTGTGGGACCAGCTCCTGGCCGCGATGGAGCTGATGGCCGGGCAGGGGCTCACCCACGGCGACCTGTCCGCGTACAACCTGCTGGTCCACGACGGCCACGTCGTGCTGATCGACCTCCCCCAGGTCGTCGACGTCGTGGCCAACCCCGAGGGCACCCGGTACCTGACCAGGGATGTGACTTCCGTCGCCACCTGGTTCCGGGCCCGCGGGGTGCCGGATGCCCTGGTGGACCCGCAGATCGTGACCGACCGGCTGCTCGCCGCGGCCGGGATGGGGTAGCCGGGGAGCGCGCCCGCCGCGAGTGCGTCCGACCAGGTCGGGTAGACTCGACAGAGCACCACGAGCGGCGGGCGCCGCTCCTGCCCAGCCCGACCGCTGGTGCAGCTTCCATCTGCCGCGGATCGCGGCCCGAGACCGACGACCGAATGGCGCGAGATACGCGCCGGGCCCGTCCGTGTTCTCCCCGATGCCGGGAGTCCTGACGCGACGTGCCGACCACGTCCCGAGAGGACCCCGTGCTTAACCAGAGCTTTGCCTCGCTCGGCCTGCCCACCGACCTCGTCGACGCGCTCGCCGAGGCGGGCATCGACACCCCTTCCCCGTCCAGGCCGCCACCATCCCCGACGCCCTCGCCGGGCGCGACGTGCTGGGCCGCGCCCGCACCGGCTCCGGCAAGACGCTGGCGTTCGGCCTGCCGCTGCTGACCCGCCTCGCCGAGGCGGAGCCGGTCCGCCCGAAGCGCCCCCGCGCGCTGGTGCTGGTCCCGACCCGGGAGCTGGCGCTCCAGGTCGTCGACGCGCTGCACCCGCTGGCCAAGTCGCTGGGCCTGTGGTGCCGCGCCGCCGTCGGCGGGATGTCGTTCGTCAAGCAGGTCGACGCCCTGCGCCGCGGGTCGACCTGCTGGTCGCCACCCCCGGCAGGCTGTCCGACCACGTCCGCCAGGGCACCTGCGAGCTGGGCGACATCGCGCACGTCGCCATCGACGAGGCCGACCAGATGGCCGACATGGGCTTCCTGCCCCAGGTCCGGCAGATCCTCGACCTGGTCGACCGCTCCTCCCAGGTGCTGCTGTTCTCCGCCACCCTCGACGGCGACGTCGACACGCTGGTGAAGGCGTACCTGACCGACCCGGTGACCCACTCGGTCGTCCCGCCGGACACCGACGTCGCGGCGATGGAGCACCACCTGCTGTTCGTCTCGAAGCAGGACAAGCCCGACGTGGTCGCCGAGATGGCCGCCCGCGAGGGCCGGACGATCATGTTCGTCCGCACCAAGCACCACGTCGACCGCCTCGCCGACAAGCTCCGCTCGGTCGGCGTCTCCGCGCGCGCTGCACGGCGGCAAGACCCAGGGCGCGCGCAACCGCGTGCTGAGCCGGTTCAAGGACGGCGACCTGCCCGTGCTGGTCGCCACGGACGTCGCCGCCCGCGGCATCCACGTCGACGGCGTCAGCCTGGTCGTGCACGTCGACCCGCCCGCCGACTCCAAGGACTACCTGCACCGCGCGGGCCGAACCGCCCGCGCGGGCGAGTCCGGCACCGTGGTCACCGTCGTGACCCACGACCAGCGCCGCACCGTCCTGCGCCTGACCGACCGCGCCGGGGTCTCCCCCAGCTCGGCCAAGGTCCGCCCGGGCGACGAGGAGCTGGCCCGGATCACCGGCGCCCGCACCCCGTCCGGCATCCCGGTCCCCGAGGACGTCCCCCGCCGCAGGGCCGCGCCCGCCGCGACGACCGGGGCCCGCGCCGCTTCGACGACCGCCCGCGCCGCTTCGAGGACCGCGGTGACCGCCCCCGCCGGTTCGAGGACCGCCCGGGTGGCGACCGTCCCCGTCGCTTCGAGGACCGCCCGTTCAACCGGGACGACCGTCCGCGCCGGTTCGAAGACAAGCCCTTCAACCGCGACGACCGCCCCCGCCGCTTCGAAGACAAGCCCTTCAACCGCGACGACCGCCCCCGCCGCTTCGAGGACAAGCCCTTCAACCGGGACGACCGTCCGCGCCGGTTCGAGGACAAGCCCTTCAACCGCGAGGACCGGCCGCGCCGCTTCGAGGACCGGCCCTTCAACCGCGAGGACCGGCCGCGCCGCTTCGAGGACCGGCCCTTCAACCGCGACGACCGCCCCCGCCGGTTCGAGGACAAGCCCTTCAACCGCGACGACCGCCCGCGTCGCTTCGAGGACAAGCCCTTCAACCGGGATGACCGTCCCCGCCGCTTCGAGGACGACCGCCCGCGCCGGTTCGAGGACCGCCAGCCGCGCGACGGCTTCCACCGCGACCGCGACACCGCGGACCGCCCCCGCCGCGACTTCCGCGACGACAAGGCGCCCCGCGCCGACGAGCGCGCCCGCAAGCCGCGGCACAGCCAGACCCGCCACGACCGCCCGGCCGCCGACACCCACGCCCCCGCAAGCCCGCGGCTGGCGCGAGGGCGACCGCCGGTCGCGCACCACTCGCTAGACAGCGCTGAAACGAGACCGGGCCGCCCCATCCAGGGCGGCCCGGTCTCGTTTTCCCGTCCTACGACCCCAATTCCGACGCCAGCCCCGCGACCGGGCCGATCACGGTGACCGCGGGCGGGCGGATCCCCGCCGCCACCACGTCGTCCGCCACTTTGTCCAAAGTGGACCGCAGCACGCGCTGGGTGCGCATCGTGCCCTCCTGGATGACCGCGACCGGGGTGTCGCCCGGCCGTCCGTCGCGGACCAGGACCGACGCGAACTGGGCGAGCTTGTCCACGCCCATCATCAGCACGATGGTGCCGCTCAGGCGGGCCAGGGCGGACCAGTCGGTCAGCGAGGCCGGGTCCTCCGGGCCGACGTGGCCGGACACCACGACGACCTCGTGCGCGACGCCGCGGTGGGTGACCGGGACGTCGACCAGGGCGGGGACGGCGAAGGCGGAGGTGACGCCCGGGACGACGGTGACCGGGATGCCCGCGCGGGCCAGCTCGATCAGCTCCTCGAAGCCGCGGCCGAAGACGTAGTTGTCGCCGCCCTTCAGGCGGACGACGAACTTCCCGGCGCGGGCGTGCTCGATGAGCGCGTCGTTGATCGCCTTCTGGGTGGCCGCGCGGCCGTAGGGGATCTTGGCGGCGTCGATGACCTCGACGTGCGGGGGCAGCTCGTCGAGGAGGTCGCGGGGGCCGAGGCGGTCGGCGACGACGACGTCGGCCTGGGCGAGCAGGCGCCTGCCTCGGACGGTGATCAGCTCCGGGTCGCCGGGGCCGCCGCCGACGAGGGCGACGCCCGCGGGGCGCTCGGCGGGGCGGTCGTCGATGGCGCCGGAGTGCAGGGCGGTGAGGACGGCGTCGCGGACCGCGGCGGAGCGGGCGTGCTCGCCGCCCGCCAGGACGCCCACCAGCAGGCCCTCGTGGTAGCCGGTCGCGGGGGTCACCGCCGAGCCCTGGGAGCCCGCGTCGGCGCGCACGCAGAACACGCGCTCGCGGTCGGCGTCGGCGGAGACCTTGGCGTTGACCTCGGGGTTCGACGTGCAGCAGAGCACGTACCACGCGCCGTCGAGGTCGCCCCCGGCGTACGGGCGGGCCACCCAGGTGATCTCGCCCGCGTCGGCCATGGCCTGCACGGACGGGGTCACCTCGGGCGAGACGACCGACACGCGCGCCCCGGACGCGATGAGCTTGGGGAGCCTGCGCTGGGCCACGGTCCCGCCGCCGACCACGACCACCCGCTTGCCCGCGAGGTCGAGCCCGACCAGGTAGTGCTGTTCAGCCATGCGGGTAAGCATGCCGGGTGAACGCGGGAAGAACGCAGTTCGACACCGGTCAGTGTGATGGAGGTGGCACGGCCAGCCGGTAGCCGACGCCGCGCACCGACTCCACCCCGACCCCCGGCGCGGCGTGCCGCAGCGCCCGCCGCAAGCGTTTGACCGCGGACACGACGGCCTGGCTGTCGCCGACGTACGTGCGGCCCCAGACGTGCTGGGTGAGGTCGGCGAACGACCAGACGCGGCCCGGGTCGCCCGCGAGCGCGAACAGCAGGTCGAAGTCGCGCGCCGACAGCGGCAGCGGCGCGGCGTGCCAGGTGGCGGCGCGCTGGTCGGCGTCCATGCGCAGCCCGCCGCGCTCGACGACCCGGTGGGCGGGCAGGCCGCCGGTGAACGCCGAGCGCAGGGCGTTGGCGTCGGGGACGTAGAGCAGGGCGAACGCGCCGCCGCCCGCGGCCGCGATGGCGGCGAGCTGGTCGGCGGACGTGCCGACGCACACGACGAGGGGTAACTCCGACCCGTCGATCGACCGCAGAACCGTCACCGCGCCACCCCCACTGCCGAACACTCGAAAGTCCCTCACAACTCCCGTCGCGATCGAGGTCTTTTCGTTACAAAGGCCCCGGTCGGCCGACCCCGATCCGACCCGATTCCGCCGCCGAGCGACCCGATACCGCCCCTCGCCGCGCCTTCTCGCGGTGCGCGCGCATCCGGCAGGTTCGGAAGGAACCGGCAGTCATCGCACGGCTACCGGAGGTCAACGCGCGCAACCCCCTGCCGCGCGCGGGATGGGAGCTACCCGCTTTGTCTCCACGACCCCACCGGGTGCGCGGACGGTCCTGGCTCGCCGCGGCCACCGCCGCGCTCGCCGTGTCCGCCCTGTTCGCACCGCCCGCCGCAGCCGAACCGGCGGACACCAAGATCGAGGCGGCGCTGGTCGACGCGCTCGAGGTCAAGGACAGCGCCGACTTCTGGGTGCTGTTCACCGAGCAGGCCGACCTCGGTCCCGCCAGCGCCGTCGCCGACTGGGCCGCCCGCGGCCAGGCCGTCGTCGACGCGCTGCGCTCGACCGCCGACCGCAGCCAGGCGGCGGTGCGCGCCGACCTGGACGCCGCCAACGTCGACTACCAGCCGTACTTCATCGCCAACGCCCTGCACGTCAAGGGCGGCTCGGAGGCGCTGGCCGAGTCGCTGGCCAAGCGCGCCGAGGTCAAGGAGATCCTGGCCCCGCGCACGTACTCGCTGCCGCCGCTGACCCCGGGCCAGGTCCAGGCGACCGTGGACGCGGTCGAGTGGGGCGTCGCCGCCATCGGCGCCGACGACGCGTGGGCCGACTTCGGCGCCCGCGGCGAGGGCATCGTCGTCGCCAACATCGACTCCGGCGTGGCGTTCGACCACCCGGCGCTGGTCGGCAAGTACCGCGGCAACACCGGCGGGGCCTTCGACCACAACCACAACTGGTTCGACCCGAGCCGGGTCTGCCCGTCCGCGGCGCCGTGCGACAACAACGGCCACGGCACGCACACCATGGGCACGATGGTCGGCGGGGACGGCGCGAACCAGATCGGCGTCGCGCCGGGGGCGCGGTGGATCGCGGCGAAGGGCTGCGAGAGCAGCGGCTGCTCGGAGGCGGCGCTGCTGGCGTCCGGGCAGTGGGTGCTCGCGCCGACCGACCTCGCGGGCCAGAACCCGAGGGCGGACCTGCGGCCGCACATCGTGAACAACTCGTGGGGCTCGTCCAACGGCGCGGTCGTCGACCCGTGGTACCGGGCGACGGTGCAGGCGTGGCGCGCGGCGGGCATCTTCCCGTCGTTCTCCAACGGCAACTCCGGGCCGAGCTGCAACACCTCGGGCTCGCCGGGTGACAACACCGAGTCGTACTCGTCGGGCGCGTTCGACGTCAACGGCAACATCGCGTCGTTCTCCAGCCGCGGTCCCGGCGAGAACGGCGACATCAAGCCGAACCTGGCCGCGCCCGGCGTGAACGTCCGGTCGTCGCTGCCCGGCGGCGGCTACGGCGCCAACAACGGCACGTCGATGGCCGCGCCGCACACCTCGGCGACGGTCGCGCTGATGTGGTCGGCGGCGCCGTCGCTGATCGGCGACATCGCGCGCACCAGCGAGCTGCTCGACGACTCCGCCGTCGACGTCGACGCCCTGACCTGCGGCGGCACCGTCGACGACAACCACGTCTTCGGCGAGGGCAAGCTCAACGCGCACGCCGCGGTCGACCGGTCCCCGCGCGGGCCCGTCGGCACGCTGACCGGCGCCGTCACCGACTCGGCGACCGGCACCCCGGTGGCGTCGGCGAGCGTGACGATCACCGGCCCCAGCAACCGGACCCTGTCCACCGGGGCGAACGGCGCGTACTCCTCGACGCTGCCCGTGGGCGACTACGCGGTCGCGGCCACGGCGTTCGGCTACGGCCAGGCCACCGGCACCGCGACGGTCACCGAGGGCCAGACGGTCACGCTCGACCTCGCGATCACCCCGGCGCCGCGGGCCGAGGTCTCCGGTGTGGTCCGCAACGCCCAGGGCGAGGCGGTCCCCGGCGCGACCGTGCAGATCCTCGGCACGCCCATCGCGCCGGTGACCAGCGGCGCGGACGGCGCGTACTCGATCGCGAACGTGCCGCACGGCACCTACCAGGTCCGCGCGACGGCGGGCGGCTGCAACGACCCGAGCCAGGTGGAGCTGGTCGTCGACGGGGCGGAGGCGCTGGACATCACCCTGCCCGCGCGCCGGGACTCCTTCGGCCACCGCTGCGCCCTCACCCCGTCGTCCTATGTGGAGGGTGACACGCCGCTCGCGCTGACCGGCGACGACGCGGCGACGACGGTCGACCTGCCGTTCCCGTTCTTCTACTACGGCAGCACCTACCGGCAGGCGCACGTGTCCACCAACGGCCACGTGAACTTCCTGGCCCGCAGCACGGCCTTCGGCAACGTCGGCATCCCGGCGACGGGCGCGCCCAACGCGGCGGTCTACCCGTTCTGGGACGACCTGCTGATCGACGCCCAGGCCCGGGTGCTGACCAAGGCCGCGGGCACCGCGCCCAACCGGACGTTCACCGTCGAGTGGCGCAACGCGACCATCTTCCAGCAGACCGCCATCCGGATCGACGTGTCGGTGACGCTGTCGGAGAGCGGCGGCATCGCGATGAGCTACCGGGGCCTCGACGCGGCGAACCCGCGCGAGACCGGCAACTCGGCGACGGTCGGCATCGAGAACGCCACGGGCACGGTGGCGCTGCAGTACTCGTTGAACGCGCCGGTGCTGTCCAACGACACCACGATCCGGTTCGTCCCGCCGCCGTCGGGCACCGTGTCCGGTGTCGTGACCGACGCCAACGACGGCCAGCCCGTCTCCGGCGCCACGGTGAAGGTGCTCACCGGGACGTCCACAGTGGCCACCGCCACGACGGGCGCGGACGGCGCGTACTCGCTGCGCCTGCTGACCGGTGACTACACCGTCGAGGCGGCCAAGCAGCACTACGTGACCGGCACGTCCGCGGTCGCGGTCGACGGCGACGAGTCGACCGACTTCGCGCTGCGCACCCGCGGGCGGAGCTGACCGGCGGCCCGGTGTCGTTCCTGGCCCAGCCGGGCCAGCTCCGGGCGGCGACGGTGGCGCTGGGCAGCACCAGCGACTTCACGCTGTCGTACTCGCTGTCCGACGGCGCGCCGTGGCTGTGGGCGGTGCCGGGCTCGGCCGAGCTGAAGCCGGGCAGCACGCAGACCATCACGGTCCGCGCGGACGCGACGGGCCTGCAGCCCGGCGTGCACGAGAGCGCGGTGACGCTGACGACCAACGCCGGGCGCACCCCGGTGCTGACCATCCCGGTCACGCTCGTGGTCCCGGCGCACCGCACCGGCGTCGACGTCGGCGGCCCCGGCCTCACCGACGCCAACGCCGACGCGTGGGTCGGCGACCAGGCGTGGACGCCCGGGGGCTTCGGCCACCTGAGCGCGGGCCCGGTCGTGGTGAACAAGAAGCCGATCGCGGGCACCGAGGACGACGCGCTCTTCCAGACCCAGCGGGAGAGCCCGGGCGGCTACCGGTTCGACGGGCTGCCCGCGGGCACCTACCAGGTCGAGCTGGGCTTCGCCGAGCTGCGGGCGGGCTTCACCCCGGCCGCCGCGTGTTCGACGTGTCGGTCAACGGCACGAAGGTGCTGCCGCAGTACGACATCGCGGCCCGCGTCGGCGTGCTGACCGCGGACACCCACACGTTCTGGGTGACCGTGCCGGAAGGCGGATCGATCGCCGTCGAACTGGCCGCGCTGCGCGGCAAGTCCGTCCCGGTGATCAACGCCCTGCGGATCACGCACCGCCCGGACCGGACGAGCTAGACCGCTGAGCGGCAGCACCCCCGGGCGCCGGGGGTGCTGCCGCTCCGGGCGGTCAGTCCCAGTCGTCGATCTTGACGTCGTCGGGCGACGGGGCGCCCTTCCCGGTCTCCACCAACGACTTCAGGCTCATCAGGTACGTCGCCCACTTGGTGCTGCAGTGGTGCATGAACTCCACCGGCTCCTTCCACCCCTCGTGCTTGAACAGCACGACCGCGCGGTCGCCCGCGCCGCGGACGGTCCAGTCGACGCGCGTGCCGACCCACTCCTCCGGGCCGTCGACGACCTCCCAGACCACCCGCTCGTCCTGGCCCAGGTCGCGCACGCGCATGTCGAAGCCGCCCGCCGGGAAGCGGAACTCGAGCAGGCCGCCCAAGCTCGCGCCGTCGCCTCGGGTGTCGCCGGTCCACCAGCCCGCCAGCCCCTCGACCGTCGTCAGCGCCGAGTACACCTCGGCGGCGGGCGCCTCGATCCCCACCTTGTGCAGGATGTCCACCATCGTCGTCCCCTCTCGTGCTCTCACTGATCAGCGCGCTGCTGGATCGCCTCGGCGATCCGCTTGATGCGGCGGAGCCGCGCGTCCCACGCCGCCCCCACCGACGACAGCTGCGCCACCGCGCGGGCGAGCTGCGCCTCGTCGACCCGGTACCGCCGCTCGCGCCCGGACGGCGTGGCGCGCACCAATCCGACCCGGTCGAGCACGCCGAGGTGCTTCGCGACGGCCTGCCGCGTCACGGGCAGGCGCTCGCTGAGGCTGGTGGCGGTGCCGCCGCCGTCGGCCAGCAGCAGGTCGAGCATCCGCCGCCGGGTGGGATCGCCGACCGCGGACCACAGGTCGTCGTCGACGGCGGTGCTCACGCGGCCGACACCAGCCGGGCGATGTGCTCGGCGAGCCGGGGCACGAAGGTGTCCCACCCGCTGACGTGGTCCTGGTGGACCTCGACGAGCTTCGCCTCCGCCCAGCCCATCTCGCGGAACCCGGTCTCGGTGAGCCGGATGCGGGTGCCCGCGCCGGACGGGGTCAGCTCGAAGGTGACCAGCAGCGCGTTCGCCGCCGCGTCGACCTCGCCCTCGTAGCACCAGCGGAAGGAGAACAGCTTGGGCGGCACGGCGTCCACGACGCTCATGGGCACCGCCTGGTCACCCCAGATCAGCGAGCCGACCGCGCCGGGCACGGGCTCGAACTCGGCGTCGTCGGTCCACCACTGCGCGATGTGCTCCGGGCTGCTGACCACCTCGTAGACCACCTCGGGCGAGGCGTCCACGTGGATCTCCCGTTCGATGCTGCCGTATTCCATCGTCCACTCCAGATGCAACCTTTGGTTGCTCGTCACGCTAGCCGGTCGCCCGGTGTCGCGCAACCATCGGTTGCTCATCATGACCACCCGGACGGGGTGATCACCGCTGGTAGTGTCGGATTCGCGTACTTCTCCCACCCTCCTGGAGGATCTCCCCCGATGTTCAAGCGCATGCTCGCCGCCTTCGGCGTGGGCGGCCCGTCGGTCGACACCGTGCTCGACACGCCCGCCGTGATGCCGGGCCAGCTCGTGCGCGGGCGGGTCCGCATCCAGGGCGGCAGCGCCGACGCCGCCATCGACCAGATCGCGCTGTCCCTGGTCACCCGGGCCGAGCTGGAGCACGGCGACCACGAGATGGCCGGGCGCGCGGAGTTCCACCGCGTCGTCGTGGCCCACGGGGTGCAGGTGAGGGCGGGCGCGCCGCTCGACGTCCCCTTCGAGTTCGCCATCCCGTGGGAGACGCCGATCACCGCGGTCGGCCCGACGCCGCTGCCGGGCATGGTCGTCGGGGTGCGCACCGAGCTGGTCATCGCGGGCGCTCCCGACAAGGGCGACCTCGACCAGCTCACCGTGCCGCCGCTGCCGTCGCAGGACCGCGTGCTCGACGCCTTCGGGCAGCTCGGCTTCCAGTTCCGCGCCGCCGACGTCGAGGTCGGCAGGCTGCACGGCGTGCCCCAGGAACTGGGCTTCTACCAGGAGATCGAGTTCTTCCCGCCCGCCCAGCACGCGGGCCGGGTCAGCCAGGTCGAGCTGACCTTCGTCGCCACCCCGCACGAGCTGTGGGTGGTGCTGGAGGCCGACAAGCGCGGCGGGTTCCTGCGCGCGGGCGGCGACAGCTTCGGCCACTTCCGCATGCCGCACCAGCAGGCCGAGACCGCCGACTGGGCCCCGGTCATCGACGGCTGGCTCGCCCAGGTCGCCGCGGGCCGCCCCCAGGCGTTCGGCCACCACGACCAGCACCACGGCCACCACCGGCGCGGCCCCGGCATGGGCGCGGTGGTCGGCGGCGCCGCGGCGGGCCTGGTCGGCGGCATGATCATCGGCGACATGCTCAGCGACGACGAGGGCGGCGGGTTCGAGGAGTAGCCGCTACCCGGCGGTCCGCCACAACCCCTCGGTGCCCTCGGCGCGGCAGCGGCCGTCGACGTAGAGCAGCGCGTGCAGGGCCATGGTCCACGGCGCCACGACCGCGGCCACCAGCACCGACGCCAGCGATCCCGCGACGGCCGCGCCGCCGCTGACGAGGTCGAACAGCGCCGACACGGCCTTTTCGAGGACCAGCCCGACGGCGCCCGCGATCAGCGCGACGGCGAACACGCGCCACCAGCCGCCCGCGCCGTCGTGCACCAGCTCGCGGGAGCGGCGCAGCGCCGCGACCGGCGTCGCCCGCTCGACCACGGCCACCGACGGCGCCAGCACGAGCGCCACGGTCAGGTACACCATCAGCGCCAGCGGCGGCAGCGCCAGCACCGCGCCGAGCGGGCTGATCAGCACCGCGAGCGCGCCGACCGCGGCGAGCCCGGCCGCGCCCGCCACCAGCAGCGCGGTCAGCACGGCGACGCCGAGCAGCGACGGCAGCGCGCCCCGCCCGCGCGCAGCGCCGCGCGGGCGCTCGTGGTGTGCCCGAACACCGCCCGCGGCACGGCCGTGTTCACCGCCGCCGCGAGCACCACCCCGACCACGCCCACCACCGCGGTCCGCAGCAGCACCGCGCCGTACGACGCCAGCACGTGCCCGATGTCCCCGCTGAGGTCCGCGGGAGCGGGCCGACCGCCGAAGACCACCAGCACCGCCAGCCAGGACGCCACCTCCGCCAGCACGGCGACGCCGAACCCCACCCCCAGCAGCGCGCCGGGGTTGCGGCGCACCGCGTCCAGCGCCCCGCCCACCAACTCGGCCACCGTCAACGGGCGCAGCGGCACAATGCCCAGCCGCAACCCGGGATCCCCACTCATCGCGCTCCCCTCGCCGAGGAGACGCTACAGCTGCTCACCGACGAACTTGAGCGCTTCGGGGAGGACCTTCTTCCAGTACGCCGCGTCGTGCGCGCCCGGCGTCCACTTGCCGGTCGCGCGCACCTTCTGCGCGAAGTCCTTGGCGGTGCCGAGGAAGTCGACGTCCTCGGTGCCGCACCAGACGCCGATCTTGCGGCCGGAGAACTCCGAGGTGTGCCGCAGCGGCTCGCTCGCCTTCCACTGGGCCTCGTCGCTGTAGTCCTTCGACGTCTCCGCCGACGGCCAGTCCTCGTACAGGTTCGGGCTGATCGCGGCGACCGCCCGGATGCCCGGGGTCGTGCGGGCGTGGTTGAGCGCGCCCGCGCCGCCCTCGCCGAGGCCGATCGCGGCGAACGGCGTGCTGGCGAGGTCGTGGTAGGCCAGCCACTCGGGCAGGTCCTCGGTGAGCATCCGCAGCGGGTGGTCCAGCCGGGTGTCGACCCAGTTGCCGCCGTCCACCGCGGCGATCGCGAACGGCGCGCTGGTGTAGCGGGCCAGCTCGGTCAGCACGTCCGGCACGCCGAGGTCGATGAAGCTGCGGGCGCCGCCGAGCTTGTGGTGCAGGGCGACGCACACCGGGATCGGGCCCGCCGGGATGCCCGCGGGCCGGATGAACACGACGTCGACCTCTTGCGCGCGGCCCCGGGTGGAGAGCTTGCGGTCGGTGGTGATCGGCTGCGCCGTCGAGGTCGGCGGCTTGGTCAGCACCAGGTCGGTCTTGGGGTCGATCCCGGGGGCCTGCCCCTGGCAGCCGGTCAGCAGGCCGGCGCCCACGCCGAGGCCGCCGAGCAAGGCGGCTCGGCGGGACAGCCGAACAGTTCGCGCAGTGTTCACAAGTTCTCCGCTCGTCACGGACCCCAGGGGCGATCTTATGGGGAAGCCGACTCCCGAACGCCAGGGCCACGGGAAAAGCTCACGCTCGGGAGCGCTCTTTTCTCCCTGCGTCACACCGGCTCCGGACAACCCGCCCGGCATCCGGACAGAATGCGCCGGTCAGCCGCCGCGGCTGCGTCATCCGTCCCCGTCCGAGGCGCGCCCGCGCCCCACACGAGGAACGTCGACTCGGCGGGCCCGAGCGAAGTTCCCCCGTCCGGCCCAGTGCCCAGCGGCCCCGCGGCGAGCTGGCAGCCCTCGACCTCGTAGCCCGCGGCGGCCAGCGCGGTCCGGACGGCCCCGAGGTGGTCGGGCTCGGGCACCAGCACGACCACCCGTTCGGCCCCGGCCCCCGCGCAGGCCCGCACCAGCTCCGGCGTCGACCGGCCGAGGAACACCGAGTCCGGCCGGGGCAGGCCGCGCAGCGCCGCGGCAGCTCGCCGTCCTCCAGCCGCACGTCGACCCCGTGCGCGTTGGCGTTGGCCACGATCCGCACGCACAGCGCGGCGTCGCGCTCGACGGCGATCACCGCGGCGCCCAGCAGCGCCGCCTCGATGCCGATCGCGCCCGCCCCCGCGCACACGTCCCACACCAGGCTCCCCGGCGCGGCGCGAGCCGGGCAAGGGCGAGCGCCCGCACGTGCTCGGGCACCCAGTGGCCCTCGCGGGTGGCGAACGCGCCGACCGGCAGCGCCCACCCCTGCCGTCCGGCTGCGGCTCGCCCGCGATCCACCGGTGGGTGTCGCGCGCTTCCAGGGAACTGAGGCACAGCACCAGGTTCGGCGTCCGCCACGCCTTCCGCTCGGCCTCCGTCGCGTCCACTATGGACAACTGCTCGGTCGGGCCGCCGACGTTCTCCAGCACGGCGAGGTAGCGGTGCCAGCCGACCAGCTCGCGGGCCAGCTCGGCGGGCCCGGCCCCCGGAGCCGTCCGCACGGCGACGGCGGGCCGCGCCCGGCACACGTTCACCGCGCGCCGGAAGTCCCGGCCCTCGGCGCTGACCACCGCGATCTCGTCCCACGGCCGTTTGGCCAGCTCGGCCAGCCGCACCAGATCGGACACCCAACCCGTCATGGCCGGTATTCGACCACGGGGGTGGCCGCCGGGGAACGGTCCGGATCCCCCGGTTACTTCTTGGTAGTCCGCTTCGCCGCGGTGCGCGCCGGGCGCTTGGGCTGGGTCCGGGCGGGCTTGGGCTTCGGCGCGGCGTCCGCGCCGACCGGGACGGGCACGCGCTCGACGGGCTGCTCGGGCTGGGCGTCCGGCTGCGGCTCCGGCGCGGGCTCGGGCTCCGGCGCGGCGGCCTCGGCGCGGCGCTCCGCCCAGCTCTTGCGCGGCTCGTCGGTCGGGCGGCGCCACGAGCGGGCCGTCCAGCGCGGCGCGGGCTCGTCGGCGGCGGCCTTGGGCTTGCCGCCGGTGCGCAGGGTGTCGCCGATGAGGAACAGGGTCGTGCGCCACAGGTTGTGCTTCTTCACCTCGGCGACCAGCGCGCCGACCGTGGTGCGCACGACCGTCTCGTCCGGGCGGCTGACCTTGTCGGCCACCACGGCGGGGGCGTCGTCGGGGATGCCCGCGGCGCGCAGCGCCTCGACGAGGTCGGCGGTCCGGGCGGCGGGCGCGCGGACGGCCAGCGTGCGGTTGGCCGCGGCGAGGGCGCGGACCTCGGCGAAGTCGGACTCGACGGTGGTCACCGCGACCGAGTCGACCGCGCCCGCCTCCAGCAGCGGCGTCGGGGCGGCGGCGGAGACCGGCGAGACGCCCGGCACGATCTCGACGTCGAGGCCGAGGCGCCCGCACAGGTCGATCTGCTCGCGCAGCCGGGGGCCAGGGCGGGGTCGCCGCCGACGAGGCGGACCGCGGCGCCGCGCTTGGCGGCGAGCCTGCGGTAGTGCTCGGCGATCTCGTCGGGCGACAGGCGCGCGCAGTCGACCAGCTCGGCGCCGGTGTGCTCGCGCAGCCACACGGGGTCGACCGCGCCCGAGGCGTACAGGACGAGGTCCGCGTCGGCGATCCGCTTCGCCCCGCGCAGGGTCAGCAGGTCGGCGGCGCCCGGTCCGGCTCCCACGAAACTCACCGTGCCTCGCATTCCCCGACCGTATCGTCCACCACACCCGGCACCCGGACGCGGGTCCGCGTCAGCGCCGGTGCGACACTCGCGGGCGTGAGCGATTCCGTGTTCGACTGGCTCGACGCCCACGCCGACGACCGGCGCAAGGCCGGGCTGACCAGGCAGCTCCGCCCGCGCAGGCCCGACGACGGCCTGCTCGACCTGGCGGGCAACGACTACCTGGGCCTGGCGCGGGACAAGCGGGTGAGCGGCGCGGCCGCCGCCGCGGCGCTGCGCTGGGGCGCGGGGTCGACCGGCTCGCGGCTGGTCACCGGCAGCACCGAGCTGCACGCGGAGCTGGAGTACGAGCTGGCCCGCTTCTGCGGCGCGCAGGCCGCGCTGGTGTTCTCGTCGGGCTTCGCGGCGAACCTGGGCGCGGTGACGGCGCTGTCCGGGCGCACCTGCTCGATCGTCACCGACGCCGCGATCCACGCGTCGCTGATCGACGGGTGCAGGCTCTCCCGCGCGGAGGTCGCGGTGGTCGCGCACAAGGACCCGGCCGCGGTCGAGCGGGCGCTGGCCACCCGCCGCACCGAGCGCGCGGTCGTCGTCACCGACACCGTGTTCTCCGTCGACGGCGATCTGGCGCCGCTGCCCGAGCTGGTCGCCGCCTGCCGCGCCAACAACGCGGCGCTCATCGCCGACGACGCCCACGGCCTGGGCGTGCTGGGCGAGGGCGGTCGCGGCGCGGTCCACGCGGCGGGCCTGGCGGGCGCGCCGGACGTGGTCACCACGATCACCCTGTCCAAGTCGCTGGGCGCGCAGGGCGGCGCGGTCCTCGGCCCGCGCCGGGTGATCCGGCACCTGGTCGAGAACGCGCGCAGCTTCATCTTCGACACCGGCCTCGCCCCGTCGAGCGTCGCGGCGGCCCTGTCCGCGCTGAACGTCCTCAAGGAGGAGCCCGAGCGCGCCGAGCGGGTGCGCGCGGTGGCCGCGGACCTGGCCGAGCGCCTGCGCGCCGCCGGGTTGAAGGTCAGCGAGCCGCAGGCGGCGGTGGTGTCGGTGCGCGCGCCGTCCCCGGAGGCCGCGGTCCGCTGGTCCGACGACTGCCGCGCGTCCGGCGTCTGGGTGGGCTGCTTCCGGCCGCCGTCGGTGCCCGACCAGATCTCCCGGCTGCGCCTGACCGCCCGCGCGGACCTCACCGAGGCCGACATCGCCCGCGCGGTCGCGGTGATCACCGAGCACGCGCCCCGCTAGCGCCGCATCTCGATGTGCGGGATGCCGTCCTCCACATAGGACTCACCGACCGGGGTGTAGCCGAAGCGCGCGTAGAGGCCTTGCGCCTGTACCTGCGCGCCGAGGACGCTGGGCCGGTCGCCGATGCGGTCGACCGCGGCGGCCATGAGCTTCGCGCCGACCCCGGTCCCCCGGGCCGACGCGGCCGTGCAGACGCGGCCCACGCGGACCGCGTCGCCCTCGTCGAGCAGGCGCAGGCAGCCGAGCACGGCGGAGTCCGGCCGCCACCACAGGTGGACGGTGCTCGGCAGCAGGTCGCGCCCGTCCAGCTCCGGGTAGGGGCACTCCTGCTCGACCACGAACACATCGACCCGCAGCCGGAGCAGGTCGTAGAGGTCTCCGGCGGTCAACTCCGGACCGGACGCGACGTGCAGCACGCCCACCGGTCTACCACTCAGGGGTCGGCGGCGCCGAGGAGGGCGGGTCGACCGGCTCCGGGTCCACCACGGCCGCGATGTCCTCGGCGTAGACCGACACCCGGGCGTACACGCCGGGCTTGTTCGGGGCGGCGCAGCCCTCGCCCCACGACGAGATCCCGACCAGGACGCCGTCGACGATCAGCGGTCCGCCCGAGTCGCCCTGGCAGGTGTCCACCCCGCCCTGCGGCAGGCCCGCGCACACCATCGACTCCGCGGCGAACGCGCGGTACGCCTCGGCGCACTCGGTGTCGCCGTACAGCGGGACCTGCGCCTTGAGCAGGTACCGCGACGTCGGCCCGCCCGCGGACGTGCGCCCCCAGCCGAGGATCGTGGCGGGGCTGCCCGCGGTGTAGAGCGCGGCGGAGTCGGCGGCCGCGATCGGCAGCAGCCGGTACGGCAGCGGCTCGGCGATGGTGAGCACCGCGACGTCGTAGCCCTCGGTCACGTCCCGGTAGTCGGGGTGGATCCACACCGAGGACACCGCGCGCACCTCGCCCTCGCTGGACTCCTTGTCCTCGCGCCCGCCGACGACGCGGATGTCGCGCGCGGGGAAGGCGCGGGCGCAGTGCGCGGCGGTGACGACCTTGTCCTTGGCGACGAGCGTGCCGCCGCAGTACTGGTACCCGTCCCGGGTGGCGAGGTAGACCACGTACGGGTGGTCGGCGATCGAGGCCCGCGTGCCGCCCACGATCTGCTCGCGGGCGTCGGCGACGAACTGGGCGAACATCGCGGCCAGCACGGCCAGCGCGCGGCGGCGCCCAGGATCCGGCGGGTCTTTCCGCCCATGGCGGTGTCTCCTGTCAGGAATCGACGACAATCCGTGCCCCCGTGGCACGCTATGTCAACGCGCGCGCACCCCGGTAGCGACGGCATGTCGCTCGAACGGGTGGACCTTCGGGCGTGCGGCATGCTGGGGGACGTGCGTCCCCACCGCGTCCTCGCCGCGCTCGCCGTCGTCGTCACCGCGCTCGCCGCGTGCACGACCCCGCGGAACAGCGCGCTGCCAGGCAATCCGCGGAACAGGCCACCAGCACGCAGGCGCCCGCGACGACGACCACCACCACGACGACGGCCCCGACGCGGACCGCGCCCCCGAAGACGACGACGGCCGCCCCGGCGACACCGGTGTGGGTGGTCGGCGCGAAGCCGCTGCCGCTGCGCCCGGACGGCTTCGGCCAGGTCCTCCCGACCCCGCCGGAACTGGTCAACCGCTCCCTGCCGACCGCCGACCTGCTGCCCCCGCCGCGCACCGACGCCTACGCCTCCACCGTGTCGGCGGTGCCGCGGGACGTGCTCGCGCGCAGCACGTGGCGGCCGGAGTGCCCGGTGGCCGCCGCCGACCTGCGCTACCTGACGATGTCGTTCTGGGGCTTCGACGGCCGCCACCACACCGGCGAGATGATCGTGCACGAGCGGGTGGCCGACGGCATCACCCGCGTGTTCGGCAGGCTGCACGCGCTGCGCTTCCCCCTCGAGGAGATGCGGGTGACCGACGCGCCCGAACTGGACCTGCACCCGACCGGCGACGGCAACAACACCACGGCGTTCGTGTGCAGGCCCGCGGTGAACCAGACGACGTGGTCGGCGCACGCGTCCGGCCTCGCGGTCGACGTGAACCCGTTCTGCAACCCCTACATCCGGGGCAACCTCGTGCTGCCCGAACTCGCGTCGTCCTATGTGGACCGGTCGTGGCGGCGGCCGGGCATGGTCTTCCGCGGCGACGGCGTGGTGAAGGCGTTCGCCGCGGCGGGGTGGTCGTGGGGTGGCGACTGGTCGTCGCCGGTGGACATCCAGCACTTCACCGCGACCGGCCGGTAGAGGGGGTCCGATGCTGAAGTCGATCGCGCTGTTCGGCGCGGCCGCGGTCGCCGAGATCGGCGGCGCGTGGCTGGTGTGGCAGGGCGTGCGGGAGGGCCGCGGCTGGCTGTGGGTGCTGGGCGGCGTGCTCGCCCTGGGCGCCTACGGCTTCGCCGCGACCCTCCAGGACGAGGTCCACTTCGGTCGCGTGCTCGCCGCCTACGGCGGCGTGTTCGTCGCGGGATCGCTGCTGTGGGGCGTGGTCGTCGACGGCTTCCGACCCGACCGGTGGGACGTCGCGGGCGCGCTCGTCTGCCTGCTCGGGGTCGCCGTGATCATGTACGCCCCGCGCGGCTAGCCCTCCCCGTTCTCCCGCTGCCCGCCGAACTTGCTGAACACCTTCCCCGCCGCGCCGGACACCGCGCCGCCGACGTCGTTGAAGATCTTCATCAGCGGGTCGGTGGAGTTGGCCATGGACTCCTTGTACGACTTGGCCGCGCCGCGCAGGTCCTCGGTGAAGTTGCCCGAGCCGCTGTCCTCGTCGCGCCGCTGGTAGCTGCCGGTGAGGATCTCCCGGTACTCCTCGCTGGCCGCCCACCGTTGCAGCTGCGCCGCCCGGACCACCGCGAACGGGTGGCCCATGCCCTCGACGTTGCGCAGCTTGTGCAGGCTGTCGCGGATGTCGTCGACGTTCTCGTACTCCTCGGCCTGCTGGAGGAAGGACGGCAGGTCGATCTGGGTCAGGTCGGTCCCGCCCGCGAGGTAGACGTGCGCGCGCAGCGCCGCCGCCGGGTCCTGCCCGCAGAGCAGGCCCGCCCGGTCGCAGGTCAGCTCGGCCTTGCGGTACCACTCGTACAGCGCTGCGAGGACCGCGCGAAGGCCCAGTGCGCCCAGCGGGATGAAGGTCACCGTCTTCTGGATCAGCTTCAGACGCCGGATCAACGTGCTCAACACGGCGTGCCCGGAGAGCACGTGGCCCATCTCGTGCCCGATCACGAACCGCAGGCTCTCCGTGTCGAGCGCTTCCACCAGGCCGGTCGTCAGCACGATGAACGGCTCGTCGATGCCGATCGCGAACGCGTTCGCGGCAGGGCTGCGCATCACGAAGACGTTGGGGACCTTGTCGAGGTCCAGCGTCTCCGCGCACTCCAGCCGCAACTGGTTGATCTTGGCGTACTGCTTCTCCCCCACCCGGATCGTCGAGGCCAGCGCCATCAGCCGCTCACCGCGCTCGGGCCACATCCCCGCCAGGCCCTTGAGCACGTCGCTGACCCCCGGCACGGCCCGCAGCGTCGCCATGGCGCCGCGGTCGGCGGGGTGCTCGTAGGCGCGCGGGCTGATCCGCGGGAAGCGCACCCGCGTCGAGCGCGACACCTCGTCCGCGCCCGTGTTCTCCTCGGTCATGACAGGTCCTCCTCGTCCTGACCCCACACTATGCGCATTCGCGCGACCGGGTGGTTGTTCGTCCACAAGAAGCCGAGCCCGGGGACAGCTCCTAGATTCAGCCCGTATGGGCGACCCCGGGATGTCCGCGCTGATGGCGTTCCTCGGTGGCACGGTGCTGGCGGCGTTGCTGGTCGTGCCCTACATCGCCTGGAGCTACAGAAAGCGCGGGCAGCTCGGGCTCGGCCACGCGGCGCTGGCCTTCGGCCTGCTGGTCTACGCGCTGGCCCTGTGGACGTACACCCTGCTGCCGGTGCCCGACACGACCCCGCAGTGGTGCGCGCGGCACGCCGTGCGCGCCCCGCAGCTCGACCCGCTGCGCTTCATCGCGGATTTCCGGAAAGACCAGGTCGGCACCGGGTTGGGCGCGGTGCTGGGCAATCCCGCGCTGCTGCAGGTCGTGTTCAACGTGGCGCTGTTCGTGCCGATGGGGATGTTCGGCAGGCACATGTTCCGCAAGGGCCTGCTCACCGTCGTCGCCGCGGGCGCGCTGACGTCGCTGTTCATCGAGGTCACGCAGCTCACCGCCGTGTGGGGACTCTTCGGCTGCCCGTACCGCCTGTTCGATGTGGACGACCTGCTGGCGAACACCGCGGGCGCGGCGCTGGGCTACGGCCTGGCCCCGCTGCTGCGCCTGGTGCCCGGCCAGCGGATCTCGGCGGCGCCGGGCGAGCCGCGGCCGGTCACCACGGCGCGGCGGCTGCTCGGGATGGTCGTCGACGTGGTCTCGGTGACGGTGCTGGGCGCGCTGCTGTCGGTCGGGGCGAACGTGGTGTGGATCGTGGGGTTCGGCGCCGAGGAGGGACCGCGGCACCTGGACTGGCTGTTCGGCTTCGCCCTGCCCGTCGGCCTGCTGATCCTGGCCGTCCCGCTGATCGGCAACGGGGGCACGTTCGGACAGCGGGTCGTGCTCATCAACCCTGTCTCGCCGCGCGGTGAAAAACCCGGTCCCATGCGGATGCTGGTCCGGTTCGCGACGGGGTCCGGGGCTTCTTCACCCTCAACGCGCTCGGTCTCGGGCTGCCCGCGTTCGCGCTCATGGTCCTCAGCGCGGTGCTGGCGTGGCGTCCGCGCGACCACCGGGGGCTCTCCGGGCTGGTCGCCGGGTTGCGCGTGGTCGACACGCGGGCCACCCCGGACGGCACTAGCCTGGGCGCCGAAGATCGACGGCCCGCCCCGGAGGAACCCCATGAGCCTCGACCGCCCGGTCGCGCCCGACCCGTATGCCCTGCTCCCCGGAACGGGGACCTTCACCGTGACCTCGACCGACGTCCGTGACGGCGAGCTGAAGGACATGCGGCACGTCCACCCGTCGGTGGGCGGCGAGAACGTCTCCCCGCAGCTGTCCTGGAGCGGCGCGCCCGAGGGCACCCGCAGCTACGTGGTGACCTGCTTCGACCCGGACGCCCCGGTCCCGGGCGGCTTCTGGCACTGGGTCGCGGTGAACATCCCCGCCGACACCACCGAGCTGCCCGCGGGCGCGGGCGCGTCCGACGAGACGCTGCCCGGCGACGCGTTCCACGTGCGCAACGACATGTCGTCCCGGGACTACGCGGGCGCCGCGCCGCCGCCCGGCGACCAGGACCACCGCTACTACTTCGTGGTGCACGCGGTCGACGTCGAGAAGCTGGACGTCGACGAGGACGCCAGCGCGGCCGTGGTGAGCTTCAACCTCGCCTTCCACACCCTCGCCCGCGCCATCGTCACGCCGGTCTTCCGGCACTGAACCGGGAATGCCGGGGCCGCCCATCCGGTTTGATGGGGTTGTGCGCCACTTCGACCTCGTGATCGTGGGGACCGGCTCCGGCAACTCCCTGCTCGACCCCCGCTTCGACGACTGGGAGGTCGCGCTCGTCGAGCGCGGGACGTTCGGCGGGACGTGCCTGAACGTCGGGTGCATCCCGACCAAGATGTACGTGCACGCCGCCGATCTGGCCGCGCTGCCCGAGCACGCCGCCCGCCTCGGCGTCGACCTGACCCTCGACGGCGTGCGGTGGCCGGAGATCCGGGACCGGATCTTCGGGCGGATCGACCCGATCGCGGCGGGCGGCGAGCAGTACCGGCGCGACCACCCGGACAACGCCAACGTCAGCGTGCTCACCGGGACGGCCCGGTTCACCGGGGAGCGGCGGCTGGACGTCGACGGCGAGGAGATCACCGCCGACCGGGTCGTGCTCGCCTCCGGCAGCCGCCCGGTGGTGCCCGCGATCCCGGGCCTCGCCGACGTCCCCTTCCACACCAGCGACACGATCATGCGGCTGGAATCGCTGCCGCGCAGGCTCGCCATCCTCGGCGGCGGGTTCATCGCCGCAGAGTTCGCGCACGTGTTCTCGTCGTTCGGCGTCGAGGTGACCGTGGTCGCGCGGTCGGAGGTGCTGCTGCGCCGCGAGGACCGCGACGTCGCGCTCCAGTTCACCAAGCTCGCCCAGCAGCGCTGGGACGTGCGGCTCGGCCGCACCACCGAGGAGGTGCTGCGCCACGGCGACGGCGTGCGGCTGCGCCTCGACGACGGCTCGACCGTCGACGCCGACGTCCTGCTGGTCGCGACCGGCCGCGTCCCCAACTCCGACCTGCTCGACGCGGCCGCGGGCGGCGTCGAGGTGGGTCCCGCCGGGCACGTGGTGGTCGACGCGCAGCAGCGCACGACCGCGCCGGGCGTGTGGGCGCTGGGCGACATCAGCTCGCCGTGGGAGCTCAAGCACGTCGCCAACCACGAGGCCCGGGTCGTGCAGCACAACCTGCTGTTCCCCGACGACCCGGTCGAGTCCGACCACCGGTTCGTCCCGCACGCGGTGTTCACCTCGCCGCAGGTCGCGTCGGTCGGGTTGACCGAGCAGGAGGCGGAGGAGCGCGGCGTCGCGCACGTCACCGCCACCCAGGCGTACGCGGGCATCGCCTACGGCTGGGCGATGGAGGACACCACCGGCTTCGTGAAGCTGCTCGCCGACCCCGACACCGGCCTGCTGCTCGGCGCGCACGTCATCGGCCCGCAGGCGGCGACCGTCGTCCAGCCGGTGATCCAGGCGATGAGCTTCGGCCTGGACGCGCGGCGCATGGCGCGCGGGCAGTACTGGATCCACCCGGCGATGCCGGAGGTCATCGAGAACGCGCTGCTGAGCCTCCCGCTGACCGGTAGGTGAGCTGGATCTTTACCGACTCCGTGCTTGCGCGGTCGCCGGACGTGGCACTCTAGGAACCCGCCACGTCCGGGTCGCGGCACCGGCGCCGCACCGGGCTCCCCGCCGTGGCACCAAGCCTGAGCGAGAGGACCTCTACCGTGCCGTTGGCCACTACCCGCCGAACGGGCCTGGTCGACCAGGTCATCGAGCAGATGCGGTCGGCCATCGCGACCGCGGAGTGGAAGGTCGGCGAGCGCATCCCGACCGAGCCGGAACTGGTGACCGCGCTCGGCGTCGGCCGCAACACCGTGCGGGAGGCGGTGCGCGCGCTCGCCCACGCCGGGCTGCTGGAGGTCCGCCAGGGCGACGGCACGTTCGTCCGCGCCACCAGCGAGTTCTCCGGCGCCCTGCGCAGGCTGGTCGGCACGGAGCTGCGCGAGGTGCTGCAGGTGCGCCGCACGCTGGAGGTCGAGGGCGCCCGGCTCGCCGCGGCCAACCGCACCGAGGCCGAGCTGCGCGAGCTGACCGAGCTGCTGAGCGCGCGCGAGAAGTCGATGGAGGCCCGCGACTACGCGGTCGGCGTCGACAAGGACGCCGAGTTCCACATGGCCGTCATGCGCTGCTCGCACAACACGCTGCTCGCGGAGCTGTACCAGGGCCTGACCGAGGTGGTCCGCGCGTCGGTGGCCACGACGGTCCGCGAGACCCCGCACAAGGCGAACATCGACCACCGCGGCCTGCTCGAGGCGATCACCGCGGGCGACCCGGACCGGGCCGCCGCCGAGGCCGCGGGCTTCCTCGACGAGCTGCTCGCCGAACTGGCGAAGAACGAGTCCTGATCAGCCCAGCGCCGCGCTGAGCAGCGCGACCGCGGGTCGGACGTCGGCGTCGGCGATGTTGCCGTACCCCAGCACGAGCGCGCGTCCCGGCGACGGCTCCACCCGGTAGTCGTCGAGGTCGGACACGTCCACGCCCGCCGAGGCCGCGGCCCGCACGACCGCGCGGGTGTCGGTGCCGTCCGGCAGGTGCAGCAGGACGTGCAGCCCGGCCGCGGTGCCCTCGGGCCTGCCCTGCGGCACCGCCTCGGCGAGCGCGTCGAGGAGCAGGTCACGGCGGGCGCGGAACCGGCGCCGGGCGGCGCGCAGGTGCGCGTCGTACCAGCCGCGGTCGACGAACCCGGCGAGGGCGAGCTGGTCCAGCACGGGCGGGGCGGCGGCCACGGGGTTGGCCGCGCGCAGGGCCGGGACCAGGGCGGCGGGGGCGACGAGCCACCCGAGGCCGAGCGCGGGCGAGAGGGTCTTGCTGACCGAGCCGAGCAGGAACACGCGCGCCGGGTCCATGCCCTGCATGACGGCGACGGGGTGCCGGTCGTAGCGGAACTCGGCGTCGTAGTCGTCCTCGACGACGTACCCGCCGACGGAGCGCGCCCACTGCACCAGCCGGGACCGGCGGTCCGGCGGGAGGACCGCGCCGGTCGGGAACTGGTGCGCCGCGGCGACCACGACCGCGCGGGCCGGGGTGGCGTCGAGGGCGTCGACGCGCAGACCGCCGTCGTCCACCGGCACCGGGTGCACGCGCAGCCCGCGGTCGCCGCGGCGTCGCGCAGCCGCCCCCAGCCGGGGTCCTCGACCGCGAGGTCCTCGATGCCCTCGGCCCGCAGCGCGCGGCAGACGCGGACGAGGCCGTCGGTGACGCCCGCGCAGACGTGCACGGTGTGCGGGTCGGCGCCGCGGGCGCGGCGCAGGTACTGGGCGAGGGTGGCGCGCAGCGCCCCGTGCCCGGCGGGGTCGGGCAGGCCGAGGTCGTGGTGGGTGATGCCGTTCGCGGCGGCGCGGACGGCGTCGGCCCAGCGGCGGCGCGGGAAGGCGCGCAGGTCGGGCAGGCCGGGCGCGAGGTCGTACCGGACGGGCGGGCGGTGCGGCGTCGCCCGCGCGCCCGCGGCGGCGCGGTGGTCGGCGTCCACGCGACGCGGGTCGCGGAGCCGACGCGCGCGGTCAGGTAGCCCTCGGCGACGAGCTGCGCGTACGCCTCGGTGACGACCCAGCGGGAGCAGCCCAGGTCCTCCGCGAGCGCCCGGCTCGGCGGCACGGCGGAGCCCTCGGGGAGCAGGCCGTCCCGGATCGCGCGGCGCAGCGCCTCGGCGAGGCGGCCGTGCAGCCGACCGCGGCCGCGGAGGTCGAGCAGCGTCGCCCACGCCGAATTGGTCTGGGGAACCGGCACGGGATTGGAGCGTACCGCCGGACCGAACCGGCTTAGCGTGGTCGGCATGGACAACCTCGTTCTTGGCGCCATGTTCTTCGGCACGCTCGTGGACGAGCGCACGTCGTTCGCGATCCTCGACCGCTTCGTCGACGCGGGCGGGGTGTGGGTGGACACCGCGGACAGCTACGCGTTCTGGCAGGACCCGTCGGGTTTCGGCGGGCAGAGCGAGGCGCTGCTGGGCCGCTGGCTGGCCGCCCGCCCGGGGTGCGCGACCGCGTCCGGATCAGCACGAAGGTGGGCGCGGAGGTGACCGAGCCGGGCCGGTTCCCGGAATCCTCGGAGGGTCTGTCGGCGGGCGTCATCCGGTCCGCGGCCGAGGCCGGCCTGAAGCGGCTCGGCACCGACCGCGTCGAGCTGTACTGGGCGCACATGCCCGACCCGGCGACCCCGCTGGAGGAGACGGTCGCGGCGTTCGACGACCTCGTCTCGGCCGGGACGGTCGCCCGCGTCGGCTGCTCGAACTACCCGCTCTGGCAGGTCGAACGCGCGCGGCAGATCGCGCACGCGAGCGGCCGCACCGGGTTCACCGCGTTGCAGCTCCAGCACTCGTACCTGCGCCCGCGGCCGCGCTGCGCCCCGACCCCGACGCGCCGGTCCGGTTCGGCGCGGTCACCGACGAGACGCTGCACTACCTGGAGCACCACCCGGACGTGGCCCTGTGGGCGTACACCCCGCTGCTGGCGGGCGGCTACACGCGCGCCGACAAGCCGCTGCCGCCGAAGTACGACCACCCGGGCACGGCCCGCTGCCTCGCAGCCCTCGACGCGGTCGCGGCGGAGACCGGCGCGAACCGCAACCGGGTCGTCCTGGCGTGGCTGCTGCCCACCGCGGTCCCGATCGTCGGGGTGAGCACGGTCGAGCAGCTCGACGAGGCCATCGCGGGCGTCACCCTGACGCTCACCGACGAGCAGCGCGCCCGCCTCGACGCCGAGGTCTGACGCGTCAGGGCGCGCCCGGCGGGACGAACGGCAGCCCGCCGGGCGCGCCCGACTCGATGAGCCGCCGCAGCGCGGCCGTGTCCAGGTGGTCGGCGACCAGGTCCCCCAGCAGATCGACCTGCGCCGCCCGCACCGCGCCGAACGACACCTCGCCGGGCGTGAACGACCGCCCCGCGAGGGTCGCGGCCCAGCGCAGCACGGCCCGCCGGACGCCGTCGTTCTCCAGCAGCCCGTGCCAGTGCGTGCCCAGCACCGGGCCCGCCACCGCGCCCTCGCCGGTCCCGTCCGGCAGGGCCACCAGCGGCTCGTCGCCGCTGCGCCGCACGCGGCCGTGGTGGATCTCGTACCCGGTCGCCGGGCAGCCGAACGCCGTCCCGGCGGGCCTGCCCAGCGTCTTGGACTCGGCGAACTCGACCTCGACGTCGAGCAGCCCGAGCCCGGGCACGACGCCGTCACCGGACTCCACCCGGTCGTCGATCACCCGCCCGAGCATCTGGAAGCCGCCGCAGATGCCCACCACCGGCTTGCCCGCCCGCGCGTGCGCGACGACCGCGTCCGCGAGGCCGGTCGACCGCAGCCACGCGAGGTCCGCGACGGTCGACTTCGACCCGGGCAGCACGACCAGGTCCGCGTCGGCCAGCCCTACCGGCGAGGTCGTGAACCGCACCGAGACGCCCGGCTCGGCGGCCAGCGCCTCGACGTCGGTCGCGTTCGACACCCGCGGCAGCCGCACCGCCGCCACCCGCAGCCAGTCCGCCCCGACCGGCGGCGACGGCCTGCCCACGACGCCGTCCGCCGCGTACGACAGGGAGTCCTCCGCGTCGAGCCACAACTCCTCCCGCCACGGCAGCACCCCGAGCACGTCCCGCCCGGTCAACGCCTTCAGCTGCGCCAGGCCCGGCTCCAGCAGCGCGGGGTCGCCGCGGAACTTGTTGATCACGAACCCGGACAGCAGCGCTTGATCGGCCGCGTCCAGCAGCGCCAGCGTCCCGAAGAGGTGCGCGAACACCCCGCCCCGGTCGATGTCCCCCACGACCAGCACCGGCAGCCCCGCCGCCCGCGCCAGGCCCATGTTCGCGATGTCGGTGGCCCGCAGGTTGATCTCCGCGGGCGACCCCGCCCCCTCGCACACCACGACGTCGTACCCCGCCCGCAGCCCCGCGAGGGTGTCCAACACGACGTCCATCAGCTCGGCCTTGCGCGCGCGGTACGACAGCGCCGACACCGTCCCGACCGCCTTGCCCAGCACCACCACCTGCGATGACCGGTCCGACCCGGGCTTGAGCAGCACCGGGTTGAACCGCACCGACGGCTCCAGCCCGCACGCGAACGCCTGCAGCGCCTGCGCCCGCCCGATCTCCCCGCCCTCGGGCGTGACGAACGAGTTGTTCGACATGTTCTGCGCCTTGAACGGCGCCACCGCGACGCCGGAGCGCGCCAGCCACCGGCAGATCCCCGCCGCGAGGACGCTCTTGCCCGCGTCCGACGTCGTCCCCGCGACCAGCAGCGCACCCGACACCGCCATCCCCTCCCCACCTGTCGCACCCGGCTGCCATCATCGCCCCCATGCCCGCCGACCCCGTCACCGCCGTCCTGGTGCACAGCCCGTACCTCGGCCCGGCCAGCCTCCGCCCGCTGGCCGACGCGCTCGCCGCCCTCGGGCACCCGGCGGTGCTGCCCGACCTGCGCCCCAGCGTCGTCACCCCGCCGGTGCACCAGCGGCTCATCGGGGCGTTCGCCGACGTGATGTCCGACGCGCTGCCGCTCGGGCCGGTCGCCCTCGTCGGGCACAGCGGCGCCGGTCCGCTGCTGCCCGCGTTCGCCGAGGAGATCGACGACGCGGGCGGGCAGGTCCGCGGCCTGGTCTACCTCGACGCCGGGCTGCCGACGCCCGGCAAGAGCTGGCGCGACACCGTCCCCGCCGAGCTGTACGCGAAGTTCCGCGCCATGAGCCCCGACGGGCTGCTCCCGCGCTGGCCCGCCTGGTTCCCCGGCACCGAGGTCGACGCGGCCATCGCCGAGGAGGCCCCGGAGGTGCCGTTCGCGTTCCTCAAGGAGCCGCGCCCCAGCGTCGAGTGGGTCGGCCCGTGCGGGTACGTCCTGCTCTCCGGCTCCTACGACGAGGAGCTGGCCGAGGCCCGCGAGCGCGGCTGGCCGACGAAGGCCCTCGACCTGGCGCACCTGGCCGCGGCGACCGACCCGGAGCCGGTCGCGCGCGCCGTGCTGGAGGTCCTGCTCGCTACGGCAGGGTGAGGATCTCCGCGCCGGACTCGGTCACCGCGATGGTGTGCTCGAACTGCGCGGTCCAGCTCTTGTCCTTGGTGGTGACCGTCCAGTCGTCGGGCCAGATGTCGTAGTCGATGCCGCCCAGGGTGATCATCGGCTCGATGGTGAAGGTCATCCCGACCTCCAGCTCCGTGGTGACGCTGGGCTCCTCGTAGTGCAGGATCACCAGTCCGCTGTGGAACGAGTGCGCGATGCCGTGCCCGGTGAAGTCGCGCACCACGCCGTAGCCGAACCGCTTGGCGTAGCTCTCGATCACCCGTCCGATGACGTTGAGCGCCCGGCCGGGGCGGACCGCCTTGATGGCGCGCATCGTCGCCTCGTGCGTCCGCTCGACGAGCAGCTTCGCCTCCTCGCCCACCTCACCGGCGAGGAACGTCGCGTTGGTGTCGCCGTGCACGCCGCCGATGAACGCGGTGACGTCGATGTTGACGATGTCGCCGTCCTCGATGACCGTCGAGTCCGGGATGCCGTGGCAGATCACCTCGTTGAGCGACGTGCAGCACGACTTGGGGAACCCGCGGTAGCCCAGCGTGGACGGGTACGCGCCGTGGTCGAGCAGGAACTCGTGCACCACCGCGTCGACGTCGTCGGTCGTCGCGCCCGGCTTGACCGCCTTGCCGCCCTCCTGCAGCGCCTGCGCCGCGATGCGCCCCGCCACCCGCATCGCCTCGATCGTCTCCGGCGTCTGCACGTAGGAGCCGGTGTGGCGCTTGGGCGCGGGCTTGTCCACGTACTCCGGCCGCGGGATCGCGGGGGCACGGGGCGGCGCGGCGACTGGACGCCGGGGGTCAACGGGGCGCGGACGGACATGCCCCCACCTTAATCAGACCGCGTGAGCCTCAACGAAGGCCGTCGAGGAATCGCCCGGTCGCGGCGACCGCTGGGCCGGACGTGCCCGCGTCGGTGATGAGCACCGCCACGGCGAGGTCACCGCGGTAGCCGACGAACCACCCGTGCGAGCGCGTGCCGTCGCCGAACTGGGCGGTGCCGGTCTTGCCGTGCATGTCGGGGAAGCGGTTGAGCGCGGTCGCGGTGCCGCTGGTGACGACCTCGCGCATCATCCGCCGGATCGGCGCGAGGACGCTGTCCGGCACCGCCTCCGGGGTCAGGTTCGCCTCGGTGGTCGCGCCCTCCATCAGCACCGGCGGCAGCATCCGCCCGGACACCACGGTCGAGGTCACCAGCGCCATGCCGAACGGGCTGGCCACGACCCGGCCCTGGCCGAACCCGTCCTCGGCGCGCTCCACGACGTCCTCGGCGGGCGGCACGGACCCGGTGATGGTGGTGACGCCCGGCACGACGAAGTCCACGCCCAGCCCGAGCCGGGTGGCCATGTCGGTCAGCGCGGAGGGCTCCATCTTCACCGCGAGGTCGGCGAAGGTCGTGTTGCAGGAGAACGCGAACGCCGAGTGCAGCGGGATCGTGCCCTTGTCGAACTTGTTGCTGTTCGGGATGACCCGGCCGTTGACGGTCGTGGTCGCCGGGCAGCCCAGCTTGGTGTCGGCCTTGGCCATGCCCGAGTCCAGCGCCTCCGCGGCGGTCACGATCTTGAACGTCGACCCCGGCGGGTAGCGGCCCATCAGGGCGAGCTGGCCCTGCTTGTCGGCGGCGGCGTTCTGCGCGACGGCCAGCACCTCGCCCGTCGACGGCTGGATGGCCACCAGCATCGCGGGCTTCTTCTCGCTCCGCAGCGCGTTCTCCGCGGCCTTCTGCGTCTTCACGCTGAGCACGGTGCGCACGGCGTCGGCGGGCTCGGCGTCCTCGGCGAACAGCTCCTCCACCTCGGCGCCGGTGCTGTCCACGGTGTGCACCCGCCAGCCCGCCTTGCCCTCGACGGACTCCTCCACCTGCTTGCGGATCGCGGGCACCAGCGACGGCGCGAACGTCTTGTCCGGGGCCAGCAGCCGCGACTCGGAGGTGAACCGGACGCCCGGCAGCTCGTAGATCGCGGACTTCACCGCGGAGTAGTCGGTCTCGCGCAGGGCGACGACGGTGTAGGTCGCGGACTTCGCCGCGCCGTCGAGGATCGACTTCTTGGTGATCGACTTGTCGATGCCGGACAGCGCGCGGGCCAGCGTCCCGGCGACGGCGTCCGGGTTGTCGGACTTGGCCTTCTCGAACAGCACCGAGATCACCCGGGTGGGGGCGAGCAGCGGGGTGCCGTCGCGGTCGAGCACGGGCGCCAGCGGCGACTCCAGCGTCTCCACCGCCACCGACTGGCCCGACGCCAGCTTCGGGTGCAGCACCGACGGCGCCCAGTGCACCTTCCACGCCTCGTCGCCGCGGCGCAGCTCGAACGCGGACTCGTAGGTCCAGTTGCGGCCCTTGCCGAGGTCCCAGGTCACCGAGTACCGGGCCTTGGTCACGTCGGCGTCGCCCGCCTCGCCGACCTCGACCACCGAGGCCTGCACGGTCGCGGGCTTGAGCCGCTCGCGGACCTGGTCCATCAGCGCCTTCGCCGACTCCGGGGTGTCGGTGTGCGACGCGGCCGTGGTGCTGTCGCCACCGGCGAACGCGGCGACGAACTGGGCGGCGACGTCACGGGGGCCGGAGTCCTCGCCGAACAGCCCGCACCCGCTGAGCGGGAGCACGGCGATCAGGGCGGCGGCCAGCGCGGAGGGACGGCGGAGAGAGCGCACGGCCGCAGTATGCCGCGATCACCGGGGTGGCCGCCGCACGCGGGTGCGCGGCGGCCTAGAACAACACGGTCGCGTACTGCCCGACCTGCACGAACCCGATCCGGTCATACACCGCCCTCGCGGGCGTGTTGTACGAGTTCACGTAGAGGCTCGCTGTGCGGCCCAGCCCGTCGACCAGCCTGCGGACCACCGCCGCCGTGCCCGCCGCGCCGTGGCCGTGGCCGCGCTGGTCCGGGTGCACCCAGACGCCCTGGATCTGCCCGACCGCGCGCGACATCGCCCCGATCTCGGCCTTGAACACGACCTCGCCGCCCTCGAACCGGGCGAACGCGCGGCCCGCGGCGATCAGCTCCGCCACCCGCGCCCGGTAGCCCGCGCCGCCGTCGCCCACCCGGGGGTCGACGCCGACCTCCTCGATGAACATGGCGATCGCGGCGGGCAGGTAGCGGTCCAGCTCGTCGGGCCGCACGGCCCGAACGAGCGGGTCGGGACGCACCTTCGTCGGCCCGTTGATGGCCATGAGCGGCTGGTCCTCGCGCACGTCGCGGGCCGGTCCCCACTCCGGGGCCAGCTCCGCCCACATGCCCATCACCTGCTCGGCGGGACCGACCAGCGACGAGCACAGCCTGCGGCGGCGCACCGCGCGCTCGGCGAACGCCCGGATCGCCGACGGCCGCCCGGCCAGCGGCACCAGGTTCGGGCCCGCGAAGCACAGCGCGTCGAGCCTGCTGCCCGCGCGGATGCCGCAGCCCCACAGCTCACCGCCGAGCCGCCACGGGTCAACCCCCGCCGCCTCGACCCGCGAGGCGACCATGCAGGACGCGACCTGGTCGGCGGCGAGCACCGCGCGCACCGCCTGGCTGTCCCGCTCGTCGAGCAGCCGTGCTCCGGCGAGGCGCAACATTCTCCAAGCGTGCCAGATCTCACCCGGCAGCGGGGAACGGCAATCCGGCGAATCGATCAGGAGACGGTTACCACCGGTGACTCCCCGCCGGGCTCCATCGTCTCGGCGAGGCGCATGGCCTCCTCGATGAGGGTCTCGACGATCTGGTGCTCGGGCACGGTCTTGATGACCTCGCCCTTGACGAAGATCTGGCCCTTGCCGTTGCCGGAGGCCACCCCGAGGTCGGCCTCGCGGGCCTCGCCGGGCCCGTTGACGACGCAGCCCATCACCGCGACGCGCAGCGGGACCTCCATGCCCTCCAGCCCGGCGGTCACCTCGTCGGCCAGCTTGTAGACGTCGACCTGCGCGCGCCCGCACGACGGGCACGACACGATCTCCAGCTTGCGGGGCCGCAGGTTCAGCGACTGCAGGATCTGCGCGCCGACCTTGACCTCCTCGACCGGCGGCGCGGACAGCGACACCCGGATCGTGTCGCCGATGCCCTGCCGCAGCAGCGCCCCGAACGCCACCGCCGACTTGATCGTGCCCTGGAACGCCGGGCCCGCCTCGGTGACCCCGAGGTGCAGCGGGTAGTCGCACTGCTCGGCCAGCAGCTCGTAGGCGCGGACCATCACGACCGGGTCGTTGTGCTTGACCGAGATCTTGATGTCGTGGAAGCCGTGCTCGGCGAACAGGCCCGCCTCCCACAGCGCGCTCTCCACCAGCGCCTCCGGGGTGGCCTTGCCGTGCTTGGCCAGCAGCCGCGGGTCCAGCGACCCGGCGTTGACCCCGATCCGGATGGGGGTGCCGTGGTCGCGCGCGGCCTGCGCGATCTCCTTGACCTTGTCGTCGAACTTCTTGATGTTGCCCGGGTTCACCCGCACCGCGGCGCACCCGGCCTCGATCGCGGCGAAGACGTACCGCGGCTGGAAGTGGATGTCGGCGATGACCGGGATCTGCGACTTCTTCGCGATCGCCGCCAGCGCGTCCGCGTCGTCCTGCGACGGGCACGCCACCCGCACGATGTCGCAGCCCGCCGCGGTCAGCTCCGCGATCTGCTGCAACGTGGCGTTGACGTCCGCGGTCAGCGTCGTGGTCATCGACTGCACGGAGATGGGGTGCTCGCTGCCCACCCCCACGGACCCGACCTGCAACTGCCGGGTCTTCCGCCGCTCGGACAGCACCGGCGGCGGGAGGGCGGGCATTCCGAGCAGGACGTCGTTGGACACTGGGCCTCTCACTGGGGTAGTCGGACGGGGTTGACGATGTCCGCGGTGACGGTGAGCAGGACGATCGCGCCGCCGATGAAGACCAGCACCATCGTCACGCCCGCCAGCTTGTTGTAGTCCACGGGGCCGCCGGGGCCTTCCCGCGCACCCGGCGCAGGGCGTCGCGCACCTTCTCGTACAGGGTGATCGCGATGTGGCCGCCGTCGAGCGGCAGCAGGGGCAGCAGGTTGAACACGCCGACGAAGAAGTTCAGCGCGGCCAGCATGAGCACGAAGATCTCCCAGATCCCCTGCTCCACCGCGTCCGCGCCGATGATGCTCGCGCCGACGACGCTGACCGGGCGCTCCGGGTCGTCCTCGCCGCCGATGGCCCGGACGACCGCGGGATCTTCTCCGGGAACTTCATCAGCCCTTCCCACGTGGCCACGAACATGTAGCCCGTGTAGTCGAGCGTCGCGGGCACCGCGAGAGGAAGCCGTGCTCGACCGTCGAGCCCTGGCCGACGCCGATCGCGCCGACGGTCTCCAGCTTGCCCGGCTGGCCCGCCGGGGTGTCCATGGCGACCCGCTGGACGCTGGCGATGTCAATGGTGAGCGTGCGCTGCTCGCCGTCGCGCTCGATGAGGAACTGGTGCGGGCCGCTCAGGGTCCGCACCCGCGTGACGAGGTCGCGCCAGGTGGCGACCGGCGCGCCGTCGAGGGCGACGACCAGGTCGCCCTTCTCCAGGCCGCGGCCGCGGGCCGGGGTCGGCGGGGCCGCAGGGGGTCAGCGCGCGGGTGGTCGGGTCCTGGCTCGCGGCGGCGCAGTCGGTGCTGCCGACGACGGCCTTGCCCTCGACGTTGGGCAGGCCGAGCGTCATCGACATGGCCAGCAGGATCAGGAAGCCCAGGATGAAGTGGGTGATGGAGCCGGCGGACAGCACGACCACGCGCTTCCAGACCGCGAACCGCCACATCGCCCGCGGGACTCCTCGGGGGTGACGGGGTCGAGGGCGGTCATGCCCGCGATGTCGCAGAACCCGCCCGCCGGGATGGCCTTGAGGCCGTACTCGGTCTCGCCCCTGCGGAAGGAGAACAGCGTCGGGCCGAACCCGATGAAGTACCGGCGGACCTTCATCCCGAAGGCCTTGGCCGTGAGCATGTGCCCGGCCTCGTGCAGCGCGATGGACAGGCAGATGCCCGTCGCGAAGAGGATCAGGCCCAACAGCCAGGCGATCAAGGTCGGCTACCTCCCTGCGCGAGCAGCCCTCGTGCGCGCGCCCGTGCCCACTCCTCCGCGGCCAGCACGTCGGCGACGTCGCGCGGCGACCCGGTCCAGTCGTGCGCGGCGTCGAGCACCCTGCCGACAGTGTCCACAATGTCTGTGAAGGTGGCGTGGCCTTCGCGGAAGGAGGCTACGGCCTCCTCGTTCGCGGCGTTGTAGACCGCGGGCAGGCAGCCGCCCGCGGTCCCGGCCGCGCGGGCGAGCCGGATGGCCGGGAAGGTGTCGTCGTCGACGGGCTCGAAGGTCCAGGTCGACGCGGTGCTCCAGTCGCAGGGCTTGGCCGCGCCGGGGACCCGGTCGGGCCAGGCCAGGGCCAGCGCGATCGGCAGCCGCATGTCCGGCGGGCTGGCCTGGGCGAGGGTCGAGCCGTCGCAGAAGGACACCATCGAGTGAACGATGGACTGGGGGTGCACGACGACGTCGATGCGGTCGTAGGGCACGTCGAAGAGCAGGTGGGCCTCCATCAGCTCCAGCGCCTTGTTGACCAGGGTCGCGGAGTTGATGGTGATGACCGGCCCCATCGCCCAGGTCGGGTGCGCCATCGCCTCGGCGGCGGTGACCCCGGCGAGCTGGTCGCGGGTACGGCCGCGGAAGGGCCCGCCGGACGCGGTGAGGATGAGCCGGTCGACCTCGTCGGCGCGCCCGCCGCGCAGCGCCTGCGCCATGGCGGAGTGCTCGGAGTCCACCGGCACGATCTGGCCCGGCTTGGCCGCGGCCAGCACCAGCGGTCCGCCCGCGATGAGCGACTCCTTGTTGGCCAGGGCCAGCGTCGCGCCGGTCTCGAGCGCCTTGAGCGTCGCGGGGAGCCCGATGGAGCCGGTGATGCCGTTGAGCACCACGTCGGCCTTCGCGGCCTCGATGAGGTCGTTGACGGCGTCGGGCCCGGTGAACAGCTCCACGCCAGGCAGGGCCGCGCGGAGGTCGGCGTTCTCGCTGGTCACGGCCACGTGCGTCACGCCGTGCTCGCGCGCCTGCCGGGCCAGCAGCTCGGGGTTGCCCCCGCCCGCCGCCAACCCGACCACCCGGAACCGGTCCGGGTTCGCGGCCACCACGTCGAGGGCCTGGGTGCCGACCGACCCGGTCGAGCCGAGCACGAGGAGTGAGCGCTGGGGAGTCATCACCGCCATTGTCCCCGACGCCGGGCCCCCAGGTCGCCACCGGGGCGTGGCGGTGGACATACGGCCGTTCGGCCGAATCCTGAGAGGAATCTGAGGATGTCCGGTTGAACCGGGTCCACCAGTGGCACTTACGGCACAGGAACAACGCGCCCACCGCCAATGCGGGGGCGCACCTGGAAGGAGTACCGATGGGCATTCTCGGCTGGATCGTCCTCGGCCTGCTGGCCGGTCTCATCGCCAAGGCGATCATGCCTGGCAGGGACCCCGGCGGCATCATCGTCACGATCCTGATCGGCATCGTCGGCGCCATCCTCGGCGGATTCATCGGCAACGCCATCTTCGGCCGCGGCCTGCAGGAGTTCTTCGACCTCGGCACGTGGCTGCTCGCCATCGGCGGCGCCCTGATCCTGCTCGCCATCTACCGAGTGGTGGTCGGCAACCGCGCCAGGACCTGACGCCAGGGTCACACCGGGCGCGGCATCCCCTGCCGCGCCCGGTGTGCGACCATGTGCGCGATCGAACCGCACGTCTTTTTACGGGAGGCCCCACCGTGGCAGGCACGTCACTGGAGAAGCGGAAGACGACCGCCGTCTCCGGACACACGGTGAGCCCCGCCGACGAGCCGTCGGCCGACTGGGGCTGGCACGGCACCTTCCGCGTCGGCACCCCCGCCGCGGGCATCTTCGTCGGCCTCGGCATGTTCGCCATGCTCGTCGGCAACCACTCGGGCTGGACCGAGAACCTCTGGCTCATCGGCACCGGCCTCGCCCTCCTGGCGGGCGTTGCGTGGATGCTCCACAAGCGCCGCACCTCCTGGCGCCGCTGAGCACCTGACACTTCCCACCGCCCGCTTGCCCTCCCGGCAGGCGGGCGGTGGTGTTCCTAGCCCTCCGCGGCGAGCTGGCCGCAGGCGGCGGCGATTTCCTGGCCGCGGGTGTCGCGGACCGTGCAGGAGACGCCCGCGGCGTTGACGCGGCGGACGAACTCGCGCTCGACCGGTTTCGGGGAGGCGTCCCACTGGCTGCCCGGGGTCGGGTTCAGCGGGATGACGTTGACGTGGGCGAGCTGCCCCAAGTGCTTGCGCAGCAGCTTCCCGAGCAGGTCCGCCCGCCACGGGTGATCGTTCACGTCGCGGATCAGGGCGTACTCGATGGACACCCGGCGGCCCGTGCGGTCGGCGTACAGCCGCGCGGCGTCCAGCACCTCCGCGACCTTCCACCGCGTGTTGACCGGCACCAGCGTGTCGCGCAGCTCGTCGTCCGGCGTGTGCAGGGACACGGCCAGGCGGACGTGCAGGCCCTCCTCCGCCAGCTTCCGGATCGCGGGGACCAGCCCGACCGTCGACACCGTCACCGAGCGCTGGGAGATGCCCAGGCCGTCCGGCGCCGGGTCGCAGATCCGGTGCACGGCGTCGACCACGCGGCGGTAGTTCGCCAGCGGCTCGCCCATGCCCATGAAGACGATGTTGCTCAGCCTGCCCGGTGCGCCCAGTTCGCCGTCGCGCATGGCGGCCGCGGCGGCGCGGACCTGGTCGACGATCTCGGCGGTCGACAGGTTGCGCTGCAGACCGCCCTGGCCCGTCGCGCAGAACGGGCAGGCCATGCCGCACCCCGCCTGCGAGGACACGCACAGCGTTGTCCGGTCGTGGTACCGCATGAGGACGCTCTCCAGCAGCGTGCCGTCGTGGGCGCGCCAGAGCGTCTTGCGGGTGTCGCCGTCATCGCAGGTCACGTGGCGGACGACGGACAGCAACGGCGGCAGCAGCGCGTCGGCCAAGCGGTCGCGGGCGCCCGCCGGGATGTCGGTCATCGCGGTCGGGTCGGCGGTGAGCCTGCCGAAGTAGTGCGTGGAGAGCTGCGCGGCGCGGAAGGGCTTCTCGCCCAGCTCGGCGACGGCGGCGCGGCGCTCGGCGCTGGAGAGGTCGGCGAGGTGGCGCGGCGGGAGGCCGCGCTTGGGCGCGTCGAAGACGAGGGGGAGCGAGGTCATGGCCGCTCCATTGTCCCACGCCGCGGAGACTCAACTCACCGTTGCATCTCGATAGGTTCCGATATATCGTTGACCTATCGCGATCGAACACGACACTCAAGGAGACCAAAATGCGTACCCGACACTTCCGCCGCGGCCCCTGGGCCGTCCGCCCCGACCTGCACGACCACGAGTTCCCGGAGGACCACGTGACCCCGCCGTTCCCCCTTCCCGCAGGTCCCGCCCGGGCCGCCGCCGCCGTTCGGCATGTTCGGCCGGGGCCACCGCGCCCGCACGGCCGCAAGCGCCGGGGTGACGTGCGCGCCGCGGTCCTCGCGCTGCTGACCGACCGCCCCATGCACGGCTACGAGATGATCCAGGAGATCGCCGCCCGCAGCGGCGGCGCGTGGAAGCCCTCCCCGGGCTCGGTCTACCCGACCCTCCAGCTCCTGGCCGACGAGGGACTGGTCCGCGGCGTCGACGGCGAGGGCGGCAAGCGCCTGTTCGAGCTGACCGACACCGGCCGCGAGGCCGCGAGCGCCCTCGGCGACACCCCGCCGTGGGAGCACGCCGCCGCGGGCGTCGACCCGACCGACCGCGCCCTGCGCGAGGCCCTGGCCGGGCTCGCCACCGCGGTGATGGGCGTCGCCCAGGCCGCCAGCGGCGACCAGAAGTCCCGCGCGGTCGACGTCCTCGACCAGGCCCGCCGCCAGCTCTACGCCATCCTCGGCGAGGACACCCCGCGCTAGGTGATCAGCCCCGAGGGCTTGCGGCGCACCAGGACGCGGTAGCCGACGGTGAACTCCAGGCCGTCCACCTCGGCCGCCGCGCGCGCCGCCACCGCCGCGGAGAACTCGATCCGCAGCACCGAGACCAGGGTCGCCCGGTCCGGGAACCGCCACACCGTGGCGACCCGCCGCCGGGTGAAGCCCTGGGCCTCGAAGAACGCGTCGACCGCTGCGCCGTCGTAGGACGGCAGGTCCGCGCGCATCCACCGCCCGTACGGCGGTCGGGCCGCGTCCAGGTCGACGACCACCAGCGCGCCGCCGGGCCGCAGCACGCGGTCGGCCTCGCGCAGGCCGGGCTCGCAGCCCGCGCCGAAGAAGTACGCCGTGCGCGCGTGCACCACGTCCGCGCTGCCGTCAGCCAGCGGCAGCGCCTGCGCGGAGCCCACGAGCACCTCGACGGGCAGACCCGTGCCGGAGGGGCGAATAGCCGCTCCGGAGTCCCATGACCGCTCAACAGAAGGTTGCGGACCACACCGGACCCCGCAACCCTTGCGCGGGCCTGCTCGACCAGCGGCTCATGGGGCTCCACCCCCACCACCGACCGCGCCCGCTCGGCGAAGCGCGGCAGGTGGAACCCGCTGCCGCAGCCCACGTCGACCACGTCGCCCGTCCAGTCCGCCAGCGGCTCCAGCGCGCGCCACACCGCGCCGTCGGCGTCCTGGGCGCGGTTCTCCGCCTCGTACACCGCGGGCCAGTGCCAGATGTTCGGACTGGGCACGATCTGCGGCGCGCGCAGCGCCGACACCAACCCCGCGCGCGCGACACCATCCCCATCCCCCCAGCAAAGCACAGATTGGCAACCGGTCGTCGGCTCCCCAACTTCACCCGATCTAGCTAACGTCACGGCATGGTCACCGATGCGATCAGCGCCGCCGAGGACTTACCCCGGGCACGCCCGGCAAGCCGTGCTGGGTCGAGCTCGCCACCCGCGACCCGCGGGCTCGGCCGCGTTCTACAGCGCCGTGTTCGGGTGGGAGTACCGGATCGGCGACGACGGCTACCGGGTCGCCCTCGCCGACGGCACGCCCGTGGCGGGCCTCTACACCCCGCAGGGCGACCAACCCGACCTGTGGACGCTCTACCTCACGGTCCACGACACGAACAACACCGCGGACCGGGTCCGCCAGCTCGGCGGCGAGGTCCTCGCCGAGCCCCGCGAGATCCCCGGCCAGGGCGGGCTGCTGGTGGCCGCCGACCCCAGCGGCGGCCCCACCGGCTTCTGGCGCCAGGACCGCGGCTGGTCCCTCGGCACCGGCTTCCCCGGCGCGTTCACCTGGGCCGACCTGTACACCTGGGACGGCGACGCCGCGGACGCGTTCTACACCGCCCTGTTCGGCTTCGAGACCACCCAGATCGGTGACGGCACGGTCTACGACTACACGACGTGGTCGATGGGCGGCGAGGACGTGCTCGGCAGGCTCCGCATGGGCCGCGAGTTCCCGCGCGACCGCGAGCCGTACTGGATGGTGTTCTTCGAGGCCGACCCCGCCACCGGCGTCGACGCGCTGTGCCGCGTCGCCCTCACCCACGGCGGCGCCATCGCCGTCCCGCCGTTCGACTCCCCTACGGGCGCAGCGCCGTCCTGCGCGACCCGCGCGGAGCGGAGTTCAGCGTGCTGGACCGGTCGGTGACCGTGGAGGCGGACATCAGCGAGATCGGCGCCGAGGTCGACGACCCGTACGCGGACTAGACCGGCACGAAGAGCTGCAGCAGCAGCCAGGACACCACGGCCGACGGCAGCAGCGAGTCCATCCGGTCCATGAGGCCGCCGTGGCCGGGCAGCAGCGTGCCCATGTCCTTGATGCCCAAGTCGCGCTTGATCACCGACTCGACCAGGTCGCCGAGGGTCGCGACGGCGACGATCGCGACGCCGAACAGCATGCCCTCCCACACCTCGCCGCCGAGCAGGTAGCGCACGCTGAGCGCGCCCGCGACCACACCCGCGGTGAGCGACCCCGCGAAGCCCTCCCAGGACTTCTTCGGGCTGATCGTCGGAGACATCGGGTGCTTGCCGAACAGCACGCCCGCCGCGTAGCCGCCGGTGTCGGAGGAGACGACCAGGATCATGAAGCACAGCACCCGCGCGGTGCCGTCCTCCGGGACCACCAGCATGGCCGCGAACGCGGCGAACAGCGGCACGTAGGCGGCGGTGAACACCGACGCCGCCACGTCCCGCACATAGCCCTGAACACCGCCGCGGAAGCGCCACAGCAGCACCACCAGGACGGTCACGACGAACGCGGCCAGCAGGCCGTTGCGGCCGAACGGCCACGACAGCCACACCATCGCCTGCCCGCCGACGAGCACCGGCCACACGGCGACGCGGATGCCCGCCGCCCGCTCCAGCGCACCCGCCAGCTCCCACGTCGCCACCGCCACCGCCGCGGCGACGATGCCGACGAAGACCTCGCGCACCGTCAGCAGGGCCAGCAGGATGCCCCCGCCGAGCAGCACTCCGACCGCGATCGCGGCGGGCAGATTGCGCCCGGCGCGCGACCCGGCGCCGACCGCGTCCGTTGTCACTCTTCGCTCTCCCCGGTGAACCGCTCAGACCTCGAGCAGCTCGGCTTCCTTGTGCTTGACCAGCTCGTCGACGGAGTGGACGTACTTGTCGGTCAGGTTCTGCAGTTCCTTCTCCGCGCGGACCACGTCGTCCTCACCGGACTCGCCGTCCTTGACCAGGCGGTCCAGCTCGTCCTTCGCCTTGCGCCGGACGTTGCGGATCGCGACCTTCGCGTCCTCGCCCTTGTGCTTGGCGACCTTGATCATCTCCTTGCGGCGCTCCTCGGAGAGCTGCGGGAACACCACGCGGATGATCGAGCCGTCGTTGGACGGGTTGACGCCCAGGTCGGAGTCCCGGATCGCCTTCTCCACGGCCTGGAGCTGGTTGGGCTCGTACGGCTTGATCACGGCCATCCGCGCCTCGGGGATGGAGATGCTGGCCATCTGGTTCAGCGGCGTCGGCGCGCCGTAGTAGTCGAGGTGGATGCGGGAGAACATGGCGGGGGTGGCGCGCCCGGTGCGGATCGTCGACAGCTCGTCCTTGGTGTGCGACACCGCCTTCTCCATCTTCTCCTCGGCGTCGAACAGGGTCTCCTCGATCAAGGGGTCTCCTCGTGGTCTCGGCGGATCAGGCGGCGGGCGTGCTCACCACGGTGCCGATCCTCTCACCACGCACCGCGCGGGCGATGTTGCCCTCGGTCAGCAGGTTGAACACGATGATCGGCATGTTGTTGTCCATGCACAGGCTGAACGCGGTCGCGTCGGCGACCTTCAGGCCGCGCTCCAGCACCTCGCGGTGGGTGATCTCGGTGAACATCTTGGCGTCGGCGACCAGCCGAGGGTCGGCGTCGTAGACCCCGTCGACGGCCTTCGCCATGAGCACCACGTCGCACCCGATCTCCAGCGCGCGCTGCGCGGCGGCGGTGTCGGTGGAGAAGTACGGCATGCCGACCCCGCAGCCGAAGATGACCACGCGGCCCTTCTCCAGGTGCCGCTCCGCGCGGCGCGGGATGTAGGGCTCGGCGACCTGCCCCATGGTGATCGCCGTCTGCACGCGCGTGTCGATGCCTTCCTTCTCCAGGAAGTCCTGCAGCGCCAGGCAGTTCATGACCGTGCCGAGCATCGCCATGTAGTCGGCGCGGTCGCGGTCCATGCCGCGCTGGCTCAGCTCGGCGCCGCGGAAGAAGTTGCCGCCGCCGATGACGATCGAGGTCTGCACCCCGCTGCGCACGACGTCGGCGATCTGCCTGGCCACGGTGTAGACGACGTCGGGGTCGACGCCGACCTCGCCGCCGCCGAACATCTCGCCGCCCAGCTTGAGCAGCACCCGGCGGTATCCGCTCTGCGTCACGCAAGACCCCTTTCGTGACCGTGCCCCGCCCGCGACGCCGCGGGCGGGGCACAACCTTAGACCGTGGCCGTGGCTCAGGCCTGGCCGACCTCGAACCGGGCGAAGCGGGTCACGGTGACCCCGGCCTCGTCCAGGATCGCCTTGACGGTCTTCTTGGAGTCCTGCACCGAGGACTGCTCCAGGAGGACGACGTCCTTGTAGAAGCCGTTGACCCGGCCCTCGACGATCTTGGGCAGCGCGGCCTCCGGCTTGCCCTCCTCGCGGGCGGTCTCCTCGGCGATGCGGCGCTCGGACGCCACGACGTCCTCGGGCACCTCGTCGCGGGTGACGTAGCGGGGCTTCATCGCGGCGACCTGCATGGCGCGGCGCGGGCCGCGTCCTCGTTGTCACCGGTGTACTCGACCAGCACGCCCACGGCGGGCGGCAGGTCGGAGGAGCGGCGGTGCAGGTAGGTGCTGACGTTGCCGTCGTAGTTGGCGACGCGGCGCAGCTCCAGCTTCTCGCCGATCTTCGCCGACAGCGCCTGCACGGCGTCGCCGACGGTCCCGCCGTCCAGCTCGGCGCCCTTGAGCGCGTCGAGGTCGACGGCCTTGGCGGTCTTGGCGGCCTCGACGATCCGGGCGGCCAGCTGCTGGAACTCGTCGTTCTTGGCGACGAAGTCGGTCTCGCAGTTCAGCTCGACCATGACGCCGTCCGCCGCGGCGACCAGGCCCTGGGCGGTCGCCCGCTCAGCGCGCTTGCCCACGTCCTTGGCGCCCTTGATGCGCAGCAGCTCGACGGCCTTCTCGAAGTCGCCGTCCGACTCGGCGAGCGCCTTCTTGCAGTCCATCATGCCTGCGCCGGTCATGTCCCGGAGCCGCTTCACGTCGGCCGCGGTGAAGTTCGACATCGTGCGTGATTCCTTACGCGCGTTGATGTGGTCGTGTGGCAGCCGCTCCCCGGGCGGTTCCGCGCCCGGGGAGGGCTGGTCGGCTCAGTTCTCGGCCGGGGCCTCGGTCGCGGCCGGGGTCGCGGTGGTGTCCGCGCCCGCCAGCAGCTCCTGCTCCCACTCCGGCAGCGGCTCGCTGCCCGCGACCTCGGGCTTCTCCGCCCCGTTGCTGCGCGCGCCGGAGCGCGCCATCAGCCCGGCGGCGACGGCCTCCGCGACGACCTTGGTCAGCAGCGCGGCCGACCGGATCGCGTCGTCGTTGCCCGGGATCGGGTAGTCGACCTCGTCCGGGTCGCAGTTCGTGTCGAGGATCGCCACGATCGGGATGTTCAGCTTGCGCGCCTCGCCGACGGCGATGTGCTCCTTCTTGGTGTCCACGATCCACACCGCGGAGGGCACCTTCGCCATGTCGCGGATACCGCCGAGCGTGCGCTCCAGCTTGTCCTTCTCGCGGGTGAGCATCAGGATCTCCTTCTTGGTGAGACCCTGGAAGCCACCGGTCTGCTCCATCGACTCCAGCTCCTTGAGCCGCTGGAGGCGCTTGTGCACGGTGGAGAAGTTGGTGAGCATGCCGCCCAGCCAGCGCTGGTTGACGAACGGCATCCCGACCCGGCGCGCCTCGTTGGCGATCGCCTCCTGCGCCTGCTTCTTCGTGCCGACGAACAGGATGCTGCCCCCGTGCGCGACCGTCTCCTTCACGAACTCGAAGGCCCGGTCGATGTAGGTCAGCGTCTGGCGCAGGTCGATGATGTAGATGCCGTTGCGGTCCGTGAGGATGTACCGCTTCATCTTCGGGTTCCAGCGGCGGGTCTGGTGCCCGAAGTGCACACCGGAATCCAGCAACTGCTTCATGGTGACGACGGCCATGGCCGGAATCGCACCTCTCGGTAGGGCGCGCCCCGGCTCAACACCCCCGGGCCACGCGAACTCGGTTACCGCGACGACCCCGGTAGGACCGCCGCCCTGGCGCCGTGCGGGCCCCCGGACCCGTGGCTCTCACCAGCGGGACCGCCGGACACCCGTGTTCGCCTCTCGGCGGATGCACTGGCGCGCGAAGTCACCCCAGAGAATTCCGGGGTGCGAGAAGCAGTGTACGCCGCTCCCCCGACCCCCGTGCGGCGGGAGTTGTCCACAGGCCGCGGATCGGGGTGGCGGCTCCCGGGGCGTGATCAGCAACCTGGAGACATGACTACTGACCAGGCCAAACCCCGCCTCCGACTGATCACCACCACAGTCACGACCGCGTTCCTCACGATCATCTTCCTGGGCGGCGCCCGCGTAGACACCCCAGCCTCGGCATCACCCCCGACAACGGCCGCGCCGCTGAACGCACTCCGAATCGAGCACCGATCGGCCGCTCTACCGATCTCCGCCCCGTCGGCGACGTCGCGCACAGCGCAGCGCCAAGTCCTGCCGCCACCCTTCCCCGCTCAGCACTCGCGTCCTCACCAGGCGCGGGCCGCTACCCGCCTCCCCTTCTCCAAGCCATCCTTCACCGCCTATCGGCAGCCATCTCCGCACGTCTTCTCCTCCCCCGCCCCGCAAGACGAACCGGGGCGGTTCCGGTGGCCGCTGGAGCCCGCGCCCGTGGTCGTGCGGCCGTTCCACCCGCCGCCGGGGCCGTACGCGGCCGGGCATCGGGGGGTCGATCTCGCGGCGGTGCCCGGCGCGCCGGTCCTAGCCAGCGCGGACGGCGTGGTCGTGTTCGTGGGGCGGGTGGTGGATCGCTCGGTCGTGTCGATCTCGCACGACGGGGGTTGCGGACCACCTATGAGCCCGTGGAGCCGTCGGTCGGTGCCGGGGACAGGGTGCGGGCGGGTGAGCGGATCGGGGTGCTCGTCGCCGGGCACCGGGGGTGTCCGGGGGCCGCTTGCCTGCACTGGGGGCTGCGGCGGGAGGGTGTACCTGGACCCGTTGCAGGCGTTGGTGGCGTTGCGGGTGCGGTTGTTGCCGCTCTGACCGCTAGACGTCGACGGTTTCCATCAGCTTGGCGCGGAGGCGGAGGACGGCGCGGGTGTGGAGTTGGCACACGCGGGATTCCGTGACGCCCAGGACGCGGCCGATCTCGGCGAGGGTGAGGTTCTCGAAGTAGTAGAGGGTGACGACGATGCGGTCGCGTTCGGCGAGCTTGCCGATGGCGGCGGCGAGTTGGCGGCGGTTGTCCTGGTCGACCAGGCTGGCGACCGGGTCGTCGGCGCGCTCGTCCTCGAGGATGTCGGCGAGGGAGGTGGTGCCGCGGCCCGCGGCGGCGAGTTCGTCTAGGGCGACGACGCTGGTGAGCTGGAGCTGGGCGTAGACCTCGCGCAACTCGGTGAGGGACAGGCCCAGTTCGTCGGCCAACTCGGCGTCGGTCGGGGTGCGCTGGAGCTTGCCGCCGAGGCGCTCCATGGCGCGTTCGATCTCGCGGGCGCGGCCGCGGACGGTACGGGGGACCCAGTCCTGGGCGCGGAGGTCGTCGAGGATGGCGCCGCGGATGCGCTGCATGGCGTAGGTCTCGAACTTGAGGCCGCGCTCGGGCTCGAACTTCTCGATCGCGTCGACGAGGCCGAAGATGCCGGACTGGATCAGGTCGGCGACGTCGACGTGCGCGGGCAGGCCCGTCCCGACGCGGCCCGCCACGTACTTGACCAGCGGGGCGTAGTGGAGGACGAGCCTGTCGCGTAACGACTGGGCGCGCTGGTCCCCGTACTGGCGCCAGAGCGCGACGATGCCCGCCTCGACGTCGTCGGCCGTGCGCTGGTCGCCGGGCAGGACGCCCGCGAGCCGGACGTGGCCGTTCACCTGGTTCTCGGGCTCCGGCCGCACCGGTGTCCGCAAACCTTCCCCGGTGTCATCGGGAGCGGGGATGGGTTCGGTCATGGATCGCCTTCAGCCGGTCGACGGTCACGTGAGTGTAAAGCTGGGTCGTTGACAGCGTAGCGTGACCGAGTAACTCCTGGACGCTACGAAGGTCGGCTCCCTCTCCAACAGGTGCGTGGCCGCCGAATGCCGCAGCCCGTGCGGTCCGACACCCGGCACCCCGGGCACCGCTCCGACGGCGTCGCGCACGATCTTCCGCACGCTTGCAGGCTGCAACCTGCCGCCGCGAGCACCCAGCCACACTGCCGGCGGAGAGTAGTCCCGGGCAAGGGTTTCCCTGCCCTGATCGAACCAGAGCCGCAGCGCTCGCGCAGCCGGTCCGCCGAACGGGACGACCCGCTCCTTGCCGCCCTTCCCGAGCACCCGGACCAGCCGTTTACCGAGATCGACGTCGTCGACGTCGAGTCCGCACAGTTCAGCCACCCGCACCCCGGTCGCGTACAGGACCTCGACGATGGCGTGGTCACGCAGAGCGACCGGATCAAGTTGCTCGGCCCCGGCCGCCGAGGCCGCCATCACCCCCGCGGCCTGGTCCTCGCGGAGCACGACCGGCAGCCGCCGGTCCCGCTTCGGCGCCACCAGCCGCAGCCCCGGGTCGGTGCTCATGTGCCCGCGCCGATGCGCCCATGCGGTGAACGCCCGCACGGCCGCTGCCCGCCTGCCGAGCGACGCCCGCTCCGCCCCGCCTTCCCGCAGGCGCGCCAACCAACCGCGCAGGGTCGCCAACTCGACCCCCGCGACCCCGACGCCGCCGCCCTGCGCGTGCCCCAACATCGACACGACGTCGCCCACGTAGGCCCGCACGGTGTGCTCGGACAGCCCCCGCTCCAGCGCCAGGTGCCGCTCGAACTCGTCGACGACGGCCCGGTCCGCCTCAGCCAGACCGGCCCGCACCGCGCGCAGTTCACCCCGCGCTCCCGCAGCAGCCACCCCTCCGACGCTGCGCCACCAACGCGCCCCGGTCAAGTACCGCCACGCCCCGAGATGATCAGACCCACCCCGCGCGGGTGCTCACGCCCGCCGCCACCCCTCCTCCCCGCGGACCGCCAACCCGGTGATCTCCAGGTCCGTCAACAACGCCCGAACCCGCTCCACCGGCACGCCCGCCTCCGCCGCGACAACCGCGTCAGGCAACTCTTTCCGCGCCCGCAGCGCGTCGTGCACCCGCAGCGCCTCGGGGCTCAACCCGTCGGTCACGCGCCGGGGCCCGGCGTCCGGTTCGACGAGGTGCTCCCCGATCCCCCGACCGCCTCCAACACGTCCCCCGTCGACTCGACGAGTTCCGCGCACCCCGCCCGCACCAACGCATGACACCCGACGGACTGCGCAGACGTGACCGGACCCGGCACCGCCAACACGCGTTTGCCCAACGCCCCCGCAGTGGACGCGGTGTTACGGGACCCGCTGCGCCTCCCCGCCTCCACGACGACCGTCCCCGCGGTCAACGCCGCGATCAACCGGTTCCGGACCAGGAACCGGTGCTTGGCCGCCCGCACCCCAGGCGGGTACTCGCTGATCACCAACCCCTGCCTCTCCACATGCCCGAGCAACGTCGCATGCGCCAGCGGATAAGCGATGTCGATCCCACACCCCAACACCGCGATGGTCCGCCCCCGCGCCGCCAACGCCCCCCGATGCGCCGCCGCGTCGATCCCGAACGCGGCCCCGGACACCACCGTCATCCCCGCGAGCGCGACCCCGTGCCCGAAGTCCCCCGCCACGTGCTCGCCGTACGCGGTGGCCGCCCGAGCCCCCACGATCGCCACCGACCGCTCCAAGCTCTCCGCCACCCCCGGACTCCCCCGCACCCACAACGCCAACGGCGGCGCCGCCCACGCCAACCCCCGCGCAAACGCATTGGCCAACGACAACAACGGCCACGACGGCCACTCCCCGTCCTCGGGAACGACCAGCCGCGCCCCGACCTCGGCAGCCGCCTCCAAGTCCTCCCGCGCGCAATCCGGCTCCCGCCGGGCACTCGTCTCAGCCTCCACACCCCCAGGGACGTCCCCCTGACGCACCCGCTCCGCCGCCACGACCGGCCCCAACCGCTCGACGAACGCGTAGAGGGCAGGAGCAGGCGGCTCCGCAACACGGCTGAGGTAAGCACGGGCAAGCCTGATTTCGGTCATGGGATTTCCTTTCGGGCGGGAGGAGAACAAAGAGAAGAAAGGGGCCGGGAAGGCGCGGGACTAAAAGCGTGGGTAGAAGCGAGAAAGGAGTGCTCAAGCGGTGGGGGAGAAGGAAGACGGCGTGGAAGCAAACAGGTGCAGGACAGGTCGACGCGGGCAAAGGAAGAACGACCGGCGGTAGGGGCGGAGAGCCCAACCAAGGCAGGCATCGAGGCAGACAAGACAGGCAAGGCAGGAAGCGAGCCCCAGCCCGGCAGCCAGCCCGGCGGGCAACCCCGTCGGCAGCCCGTTGAGCAACCCGGTCGGCAGCCCGTTGAGCAACCCGGTGGGCTGTCCGGTGGGCAGTTCGGTGGGCAACGCCGCAGGAGGGGCGGCCGCAGGAGACGAGTCCAGCCTTAGCCGTACCTCTCCCCGCTTGGGCGTAGCGGTGGCGGGGTGTCGCCTTTTGGAGGGTCAGGCGGTCGCGGAAGTGGAGGGCGGAGGCTACGTGGTCGGCGGTGGGGTGGGGGCTTCGGCGAGGTCGGCGAGGGTCCAGGCGACGCGGAGGCAGCGGTCGGCGCCTCGGGCGGTGATGGCGCCGACGGAGAGGGCTCGGTCCAGGAGGGTGGTGGCTTCGGGGGTGGGGCGAATTCGCGGCGGAGGGCGGGGCCGGGGACTTCGGCGTTGGTGTGCCAGCCGTTGGTGCGCCAGCGGTGGGTGGCTCGGGAGCGGGCCGCCTGGACGCGGGTGGCGACGGTGGCGGAGGTTTCGGGATTGGTGCCGGGTGGGAGGGCGGTGATGGCGGGGATGCGGATCTGGAGGTCGACGCGGTCCAGGAGGGGGCCGGAGAGGCGGGAGAGGTAGCGGCGGCGGGCTACTGCGGTGCAGGTGCAGTCGCGGTCTTTGATGGGGGCGCAGGGGCAGGGGTTGGTGGCCATGACGACTTGGCACGCGGCCGGGTAGCGGACGATGCCGTCGCGGCGGGCTAGGCGGACTTCGCCTTCCTCGAGGGCGGTTCGGAGGCATTCGAGGCGGTCGGCGGCGAACTCGCAGACCTCGTCCAGGAAGAGGATGCCGCGGTGGGCGAGGCTCATGGCGCCGGGTTTGGCCAGGCCGACGCCGCCGCCGGTGAGGGCGGCGACCGAGGTGGTGTGGTGGGGGGCGATGAAGGGCGGGACGGTGATCAGGGGGTTGTCGGTGGACAGGCCGCCGATGACGGAGTGGACGGCGGTGACTTCGAGGGACTGCTCGGGGGTCAGGTCGGGGAGGATGCCGGGGAGCCTGCGGGCCAGCATCGACTTGCCCGCGCCCGGTGGGCCGACGAACAGCAGGTTGTGCGCGCCCGCGGCGGCGACTTCCAACGCCCACTTGCCTTCCGACTGGCCGACGACGTCGGCGAGGTCGGGGACGGGTGGGGTGGGGCGCGGGGGTGCGGCGGTGGGCGGGTGGAGGGCGTCGTCGTCGCCGCGGACCCAGCGGACGGTGTCGGCGAGGGTGTCGGCGCCGAGGACGGTCAGGTCGGGGAGCAGGGCGGCTTCGGGCAGGGTCGGGCGGGGGACGACGGCGCGGGTGATGCCCGCCTTGCGGGCGGCCATGAGGCACGGCAGGACGCCGCGGACGGCTCGGAGGCGGCCGTCGAGGGCCAGCTCGCCGATGAACACGGTGTCGGTGAGCGTGCGGCAGTCCGCCGGGTTGTCGGCGATCTGGACGGCCACGGCCAGCGCGAGGTCGTAGCCGGAGCCGCCTTTGGGGAGGGCGGCTGGGGACAGGGCGAGGGTGATGGCCTGGTCGGGCCAGCGGAGGGTGGAGTTGCGGGTGGCGGCGCGGACGCGGTCCTTGGCTTCGTTGAGGGCGGCGTCGGGGAGGCCGACGATCTGGGTGCGGGGTTTGCCGCCGCCGATGTCGGCTTCGATCTCGACGGGGACGCCGTCGACGCCGGCCAGGGCTACGGACCAGACTCGGGTGAGGCCCATCAGAAGGCGCCGGTCAGGTGGTGGACGACGGGGGCGTGCCGGTGGGCCAGAGGATGGCGATGATGTCGAAGCGGGTCGGGCACGGGGGTATGCCGTGGTCGTGGCGCCAGCGGGTGGCCAGGGCGCGGATGCGGTCGGCCTTGGCGGGGGTGACCGACTCGGCGGGGTGCCGTGAGTGGTCGATCTGCGGGTTTTGACCTCGCAGATGACCAACTCCCGGCCGTCGGTGGCGATGATGTCCAGCTCGCCCAGGGCGCAGCGCCAATTGCGGCTCAACAGGCGCATGCCGAGGTGTTCGAGGTGGCGGGCCGCCAACGCTTCGCCCGCGGTGCCGAAAGAGATGTGGTCGCTCATGAATCAGGTCCCTTCGCCGGGTATCTGATTCGAGCGTGCCGATCAAGCCGGAAAGGGCGCCACAAAACTCTTTAGGGTGGGGATAAAGCGCACGTCAATTACTCGATCGAGCGAATGCGCGTCACTACCCGTTGAAGGGGCCGTCCTCGGGGAGGCGCAGGTCCGGCTTGTCCAACTCCTCGACGTTCACGTCCTTGAACGTGATCACCCGGACGTTCTTGACGAAGCGCGCGGGGCGGTACATGTCCCACACCCACGCGTCCGACATGCGCACCTCGAAGTAGACCTCGCCCTCGGCGTCGCGGACCTGGACGTCCACGCCGTTGGCCAGGTAGAAGCGCCGCTCGGTCTCCACGACGTAGGCGAACTGACCGACGATGTCGCGGTACTCCCGGTAGAGCTGCAGCTCCATCTCGGTCTCGTACTTCTCGAGATCCTCCGCGCTCATGTGCCGCGCGCCCTCCTGGTCGTCCTCGCACGTGCCGCCCTAGTCGGGCGACGTCCCATTCTGGACCACGGCCGCCGCGGCGACGCTCAGCGCCACCCGGTGTGGCGCGCGCAGGCCGTGCTTGCGGCCCGCGCCCGCGACGTTCACGAACGACCAGCGGTGCTCCGCGGACGGCCCGTGCTCCGACAGGGCCCTCGTGTGCACCGGCGTGCAGTAGCCCTTGTGCACGTCGAAAGCGTACTGCGGCAGCCGCTCGTGCAGCTCCTCCATGATCCGGTCCCTGGTCACCTTCGCCAGGACCGACGCCGCCGCGACGCACGCCGCGGCCTGGTCGCCCTTCACCACCGGCATGTGCGGCGCGGTCAGGCCCGGCACCCGGAACCCGTCGACGAGCACGTAGCCCGGGTGCACCGACAGCCGCGCCACGGCCCGCCGCATGCCCTCGATGTTCGCCTGGTGCACCCCGCGCACGTCGACCTCGGCGGGCGGGATCACCACCACCGCGTAGTCGACCGCGCGGGCCCTGACCAGGTCGAACATGCGGTCGCGGGCGGCGGCGGTCATCAGCTTCGAGTCGGTGAGCCCGTCGAGCCGGGCCGCGTCGCCGGGCCGCAGCACGCAGGAGGCGACCACCAGCGGGCCCGCGCACGCGCCGCGACCGGCCTCGTCGACCCCGGCGACCGGGCCGAGGCCGCGCCGGTGCAGCGCGGTCTGGAGGCCCCAGTTGCCCGCGTCGCGCCGCAGGACCGCGCGCGGCGGGCGGAACGCCGTCGTCACCCCTGGCCTCCTCTCCACCGCGCACGCAGGCGCCGACCGATGACCAGCACCGGCCACGCCAGGGCCAGCCCGACGCCTGCCGGGATGCCCGCCGCCAGCGCCTGCGGGTTGTCGTCGCCCACCCCGCCCCACCGGGACGGTGGGAGGATGATCGCACGCGCCTTGCCGATCACGTTGTCCACGGGCACGAGGCCGTTCACCCCGCCGCCGCCCTGGGTGCGCGAGTCGCCCGAGTTGTTGCGGTTGTCGCCCATCACGAAGAGCATGCCGGGCGGCACCGACACCGGCCCGAACTCGGCCTGGCGGGCGCTGCCGCGGTCGGTCGACCAGTGGATGTACGGCTCGGTCAGCGGCTTGCCGTCGACCAGGACCCGGTTCTGCTCGTCGCAGCACTCGACGGTCTGCCCGCCGACCGCGATCACCCGCTTGACCACGTCGTCCTCGTCGGCGGGGGCGAGCCCGAACGGCGCGAACATGTCGCCGAGCCAGTCGGTGAAGGCGTTCTCCGACCCGTCCGGCCCGCGGTCCCAGGTGGTGGGCCGCTCGAACACGACCACCTCGCCGGGCTCCGGGTCGCCGAACCAGTACACGACCTTGTCGACGAGCACCCGGTCGCCGTAGCAGCCGGGGCAGCCGTGCAGCGTCCGCTCCATCGACTCCGACGGGATCAGGAAGACCCGCGCGAAGAACGTCTGGATGATGATCGTCAGGACGAGCGCGATGCCGATGAGGATCGGCAGCTCGATCCAGAACGGCCGCTTCGGCTTCTTCGCCTTGCGCGGGCGGGGCTGCTCCTCCACCGGGTCAGACACGCCGCAAGCCTACCGACGCAGCCGCCGCACCAGCGCCAGGACGGGGAACGCCGCGGCGAGGCCGATGCCCGCCGGGATGCCCGCCTGCCACGCCGGGGCGGACAGCGCCTGCGGGTTGTGGTCGCCGACGCCCTGCCAGCGCGACGGCGGCAGGATGATCGCGCGCGCCTTCCCGACGACCTTGTCGATCGGCACCATCCCGTTGAGCCCGCCGCCGCCCTGGGCGCGCGAGTCGCGGGAGTTGTTGCGGTTGTCGCCCATCACGAACAGCATCCCCTGCGGGACGGTGATCGGCGCGAACTGCGCCTGCTGGCCTTGATCCGGCATGTACACGTACGGCTCGTCGAGCGGCTCGCCGTCGACCACGACCCGGTTGCGCGGGTCGCAGCACTGCACGGTCTGCCCGCCGACGGCGATCACCCGCTTGACGACGTCGTCCTCGCTCGGCGCGGCCAGGCCGAACTGGGCGCCGAAGTCCTGGAAGAACGCCACGACGGGGTTGCCGGAGCGGTTGGCGCCGCCGAAGTGGTCCCAGGTGTCGGGGCGCTCGAACACCACGACGTCGCCGGGCGCGGGGTCGCGGAAGTAGTAGGTGACCTTGTCGACGAGGACGCGGTCGCCGGTGCAGCCGGGGCAGCCGTGCAGCGTCTGCTCCATCGACTCCGACGGGATGACGAACACCCGGGCGAGGAAGGTCTGGATGAGGACGGTGAGGACGAGGGCGATGCCGATGAGGATGGGCACTTCCACCCAGAAGGGGCGCTTCTTCTTCGCCTTCGCGGGTTCCTCCGCGACCTCGGTCTGGGCGCTGGCCTGCTCGGCGCCGAGGTCCCCGGCACCGTGTGCGTCCGACACCTATTCTGCCTTCCTGCTGGTCAGAGAGTTCCTGATGCGGCGGCCGAACCAGAGCACGGGCCACGCGGCGGCCACCCCGAGCCCGGCGGGCAGCCCCGTGTGCCACGCGGGCGCGGCGACCGGGGTGGGCACCTGCGGGTTGTGGTCGCCGACCCCCTGCCAGCGCGACGGCGGGAGCACGATGGCCCGGACCTTCCCGATGACCTTGGTGATCGGCACGACACCGCGGATGCCGCCGCCGCCCTGGATGCGCGAGTCGGCCGAGTTGGCCCGGTTGTCCCCCATGACCCACAGGGTTCCCTCGGGCACCGTAACGGGTGCGAACCGCTGGCGCTCGTCGGGGCCGCCGCTCTCCCAGTGCACGTACGGCTCGTCGAGCGGCTTGCCGTCGACCATGACGCGGAACTGCTCGTCGCAGCACTCGACGGTCTGCCCGCCGATCGCGATGACCCGCTTGACGAAGTCGCGCTCGTCCGGCGGCGCGATCCCGATGAGCGAGCCGAGGTACTGCAGGCCCTTCACGAACGGGTTGTTCCCGCTGCCGTCGGCGCGGACCTGCTCGCCGGTCCAGGAGTTCGGCCCCTGGAAGACGACCACGTCGCCGGGCAGCGGGTCGCGGAAGTCGTAGACGATCTTGTCGACGAAGACGCGGTCGCCGGTGCAGCCGGGGCAGCCGTGCAGGGTCTGCTCCATCGAGCCGGACGGGATGGAGTAGACGCGGCCGATGAAGTGCTGGATCAGGAAGGTCAGCACGAGGGCGACGGCGACCAGGGTGACCAGCTCGCGCCACAGCGGCTGCTTCTTGCGCCTGCGGTGCTTGCCGTGCCGGGGCTGGTCGTCGGCGGCCTGCTCGTCCTCGGCCTGGGGCTCGGGCTCGGGCTCGACCGCGGCGGGCTCGTCGCGCCGGGGCGGCGCGGGCACCGACAGCGGGACGACCGGGAGGACGTTGGTCAGCTCCTCGTCCGGCGGCGGCCTGCGGCGCGACACCGGCTGGGTGACGTGCTGGGCCGGGTCGGGCGCGGCCACGTGCCGTGTCGGCTCCGGCTCGGCGCGGCGGGCCGGGGGCTCGACGTGCCGGGTGGCCTCGGGCGCGACGTCCGGGACGCCGCGCCGGGTGGGCTCAGCGGCAGGCGGGGCCGGGTCGGCGCGCCGTGAGACCGGCTCGGTGACGTGCTGGGTCGGCTCCGGGTCGCCGAAGAGGCGCCGCGCGATCGGGTCGGGCTCGGCGGGGGCTCCGGGAGGGCGCGGCGGGAGACCGGCTCGGTGACGTGCTGGACCGGGTCGACCGGGGCGAACGTCAGCGACGGGGAGTCCGCGAGCGTGGGCCACAGCGGCGGGTTGTCCGGGTCGACCGGGGTGAAGAAGACCGACGGCGGGCCCGCGTCGGCCGGGCCGCGGCGCTCGCGGTCGCCGGGGGCGCCGGTGGCCGGGCGGCGGGGGCCGCGGGCGGGTAGCGCGTGTCGCCGGGGGTCGGCGGGAGCAGCGCGTGGCCGTTGCGGTGCTCCTCGATGGGCGGGAGCGAGTCCTCCGGCAGCGGGTCGCCGAACCAGAACTGGGCGTCAGCGGGACGGCGAAGGCCCGAGGCGCCGTTCACCGGCGTCCCGTTCTGGGGCGCCGGTGCGGCCTCGGGCCTGCGGTCGCGCTGCTCCCCGGGGTGCTCCTGGGATGGGCGGGCACCCGGGGGCACGCTGCGAGGGGAACGGTCGACCACGCACGTCAGGGTACGTGAGCCGGTGTTCTCCGCGCGTCAGGAAGCGGGCTGCGGCTCGCGCTTCTCCTTGATCTTCGCGGCCTTGCCGCGGAGCTCGCGGAGGTAGTACAGCTTCGCGCGGCGGACGTCGCCGCGGGTGACGACCTCGATCTTGGCGATGTTCGGGGTGTGCACCGGGAAGGTGCGCTCGACCCCGACGCCGAACGAGATCTTGCGGACCGTGAAGGTCTCGCGGACGCCGCCACCGTGGCGGCGGATGACCACGCCCTGGAACACCTGCACGCGCTCGCGCGTGCCCTCGATGACCCGGACGTGGACCTTGAGGGTGTCACCCGGGCGGAAGTCCGGGACGTCGGAACGCAGCGACTTGGCGTCCAGGGCATCCAGGGTGTTCATGGGGAATCCGTCCTCAGTGCTCAATGGTCGTCAGTACAGACCGACCGGGGACGGCGTGATACCGAACAGCCGGCCAGTGGGTGGTCTGCGGCGCGCATCGGCAGGTGCCGGGCGCGGCAACCCGGAAAGTATGTCAGACGGGGTCGCCGGATTCGAAATCGACCCCCGTCAGGGACCGCAGCAGCGCGCGATCCCGCTGGTCGAGGGCGTCGTCGGGAAGGGCGGCGAGCAGGTCGGGCCGCCGGTCCAGGGTCCGCTCCAGGGCGCGGTCGCGGCGCCAGCGGTCGATGGCGGCGTGGTTGCCCGAGCGCAGCACGTCCGGCACCGCGAGGTCGCGCCAGACCTCGGGGCGGGTGTAGCTGGGGCCCTCGAGCAGGCCGTCGGAGAAGGAGTCCTGCTCGGCGGACTTGGGGTTGCCGAGGACGCCGGGCAGCAGCCGGGCCACGGCCTCGACGATCACCATGACCGCGACCTCGCCGCCGACCAGCACGTAGTCGCCGATGGAGACCTCGTCGACCTGCATGCGCCGGGAGGCGTCGTCGATGACGCGCTGGTCGATGCCCTCGTACCGCCCGCAGGCGAACACCAGGCGCGGGAGCTGGGCGTACTCGCGGGCCTTGGCCTGGGTGAACGGGACGCCCGCCGGGGTCGGGACGACCAGCCGGGGCGGCTCGCCCGCGCAGACCTCGTCCAGCGCGTCGCCCCACACCTGGGGCTTCATCACCATGCCGGGGCCGCCGCCGTACGGGCTGTCGTCGACGGCGCGGTGCACGTCGTGGGTCCAGTTCCGCAGGTCGTGGACCTGGAACTGGAACAGGCCGCGCTCGATGGCGCGGCCCAGCAGAGCCGCCCGCAGCGGCTCCAGGTACTCGGGGAAGATCGTGACGATATCAACCTGCACTGTCGACGCTCACGATCACTCGATCAGGCCTTCCGGCGGGTCGAGCACGATCCGCCCGCCGGGCACGTCGACCTCGGGGACGATCGCGGTGACGAACGGGACGAGCACGTCGTCGCCGCCGTCGCGGGAAATGACCAGCAGGTCGCCGCCGGGTCCGTGCTCGACGTCGGCGACCCTCCCGACGACGGTGCCGTCGGCCAGCACCGCGGCCAGGCCGATCAGGTCGTGGTCGCGGAACTCCTCGGGGTCCTCCGGCTCGGGCAGGCCCGCCGCGTCGGCCAGCAGCAGCGCGCCGCGCAGCCGCTCGGCGTCGTCGCGGTCGGGGACCTGCTCGAAGCGCACGAGCAGCCGCCCGGTGTGCCACCGGGCGGCTGCGATCGTCAGTGCGCGGACGGTGCCGTCCTTGAGCCGCGCGTCGACCGGGGCGCCCTCGGCGAACCGGTGCTCGGGCGCGTCGGTGTGCACGTCCACGGCGAGTTCGCCGCGGATGCCGTGCGCCTTGGCCACGCGGCCGACGACCACCTCAGCCATGCGGATCAGTGGTCGGTGTCGACCACGTCGACGCGGATGCCGCGCCCGCCGACCCCGGCCATCACCGTGCGCAGTGCGGTCGCGGTGCGCCCGCCCCGGCCGATGACCTTGCCCAGGTCCTCGGGGTTGACGTGCACCTCGAGGGTGCGGCCGCGACGGGTCGTGACCAGCTCCACCTGGACGTCGTCGGGGTGGTCGACGATGCCTCGGACCAGGTGCTCCAGGGCGTCCGCGAGGGCGCTCACTCGGCCGCGGCCTCGGTCTCGGGCTCAGCCGCCTTCTCCTCGGCCTTCTCGGCCTTCTTCGGGGCGGACTTCTTCTTCGGGCTGATGGCCTCGGTGGTGGGCTCCTCGCCCGCCGCCGCCAGCGCCGCGTTGAACAGGTCCTGCTTCGACGGCTTCGGCTCGGCCACCCGCAGGGTGCCCTCGGCGCCCGGCAGGCCCTTGAACTTCTGCCAGTCGCCGGTGACCTCGAAGAGGTGCTTGACCGCGTCGGTCGGCTGGGCGCCGACCTTCAGCCAGTGCTGGGCGCGGTCGGAGTCGACCTCGATCAGGCTGGGCTCGGTCATCGGGTTGTAGCGGCCGATCGTCTCGATGGCCTTGCCGTCGCGGCGGGTGCGGGCGTCGGCGACGATGATGCGGTAGAACGGCGCGCGGATCTTGCCGAGGCGCTGCAGCTTGATCTTGACAGCCACGGGTCTGGGTGCTCCTGGTCTATGTAACAACGTCGGGGTGGACGCGGGTGGCCCCGTGGGGTCGAGCCGTCACATCCTGGTTCTGGGTCGCCGCGGCACGGTGAGAGGGTCCGGCCGCCGCGGACAGCCGCCAATTGTGCCAGACGGCTACCCGGCGAACGGAATCACCTCCACCCCGGCGCCGTCCAGGGCCGCTCGGACGGCGCGGGCGTGGGCGACGGCGCCCGGGGTGTCGCCGTGCAGGCACAGCGACCGGGCCCCGGTCCGCAGCACGGTCCCGTCGACGGCGACGATCTCGCCGCGGGTCGCGAGCCGCACCGCGCGCTCGACGACGGCGTCGGTCTCCGCGAGCAGCGCACCCGGCTCCGACCTGGGCACGAGCGTTCCGGCGGGGGTGTAGCCGCGGTCGGCGAACGCCTCGGTGACCCCGCTGTCCCCGGCCGCGGCGAGCAACTCGGAACCGGGGAGGCCGAGGACGGGCAGGTCCCCGAACGCGCGCGTCCCCGCGACCACCGCCGACGCCTGGGCGGCGTGGTGGACGGTGGCGTTGTAGAGCGCGCCGTGCGGCTTGACGTACGACACGCGCGTGCCCGCCGCGCGGGCGAAGGCGTCCAGCGCGCCGATCTGGTACAGCACCTCGTCGGCCAGGGTGACGGGGTCGACGTCGATGAACCGGCGGCCGAACCCCGCGAGGTCGCGGTAGGACACCTGCGCGCCCACGGCGACGCCGCGCGCGGCGGCCGACGCGCAGACCGCGCGCATGGTGGAGGCGTCGCCCGCGTGGAAGCCGCAGGCGACGTTGGCGGAGGTGACCACGTCGAGCAGGGCGTCGTCGTCGCCGAGGCGCCAGACGCCGAAGCCCTCGCCGAGGTCGGAGTTGAGGTCGATCACGGCGTCATGACCCCGAGCGAGATGAGCAGGACGGCCAGCGCGGGCAGGAAGTTGTTGACCTGGTGGGCGACGACGCTCGCGCCGAGGCGGCCGGTGTAGAGCCGGGCCAGGCCGATGGGGACGCCGATGACCAGCAGCAGGGACGTGCGCAGCGGCTCGAGGTGGCTGATGGCGAAGATCACGGTGGTGAGGCCGAACACGGCCCACCGGCCCCAGCGCAGGCGCTCCAGCGCGCCCCACAGCAGGCCGCGGTAGATGATCTCCTCGCAGAGCGGCCCGACGAGCCACACGTAGGCGAACAGGGTGAGCGCGGCGGCGACCGGCATGCGCTGGTCGTCGACCAGGCTGCCGAGCGACGACGTCGCGTTGTCCTCGCCGACCACCCGGGTCCAGACCGCGGCGGCGACGGTGGTGACGACCAGGCCGATCGCGCCGAACTTGACGCCCGCGCGCAGGTCGTCGCGGCTGAACGACCAGCGCAGGTCGGCGCGGGGGCCGTTGCCGCGGACCTTGGTGACCACGAGCGCGGTCGCGGTGGCCAGCAGGGTCGGGAGGATCGTGCCGATGAGGATCACCGTGATGGAGTCGTCGGCCCCGGGTCTGGGGTTGCCGACGAGCACGCCGATGACGACCGCGGACAGCACGAACACGCCGTAGACGGCGAGGAACGCGCCGAAGCCCCAGCGGTGGTCCCGAGCGGGGGCGCACCCCCGATGCCGACGCGGCGTCGGGCAGCGACACCATCACACCTCCGACAGTCCGGCTCCCCCGGGCGGTCCGAGGCCAACGGGATCACCGTACGGTTTGGCGGACCACCCTGCCGCGCAACACGACGAGTTCGGGGTTGCGCAACGTGGACAAGTCTTCCCGGGGTCGCCCGCGAACGCCAGCAGGTCCGCCGCGGCGCCCTCCACCAGGGAGGAGTACCCCAACCACGCCCGCGCGGACCAGGACGCGGCCGCTATCGCCCCTTCGGCGGACAGGCCCGCCTCGTGCAGCGCGGTGATCTCGTCGACGATGCGGCCGTGCGCGATGCCGCCGCCCGCGTCGGTGCCCGCGTAGACGGGCACGCCCGCGTCGATGGCGTGCGCGACGGTGGCGCGGACCTTGGCGTGCAGGTCGAGCATGTGCTTGGCGTAGGCGGGGAACTTCTCCGCGCCCGCCGCGATGCCCGGGAAGTTCTCGATGTTGATCAGCGTGGGGACCAGCGCGGTGCCGCGGCGGGCCATCTCGGCGGTGGTCTCCGGGGTGAGGCCGGTGCCGTGCTCGATGCAGTCGATGCCCGCCTCGATCAGCCCGGGCAGGGCGTCCTCGCCGAAGACGTGCGCGGTGACGCGGGCGCCCGCGTCGTGCGCGGCCTGGATCGCCTCTTTCAGCACGTCGTCGGCCCACAGCGGCGCGAGGTCGCCCTTCTCGCGGTCGATCCAGTCGCCGACGAGCTTGACCCAGCCGTCGCCTTGGGCGGCCTGCGCGGCGACCTGCGCGGGCAGGTCGTCGGGCTCGATCTCGACGCCGAGGTGGCGGATGTAGCGGCGGGGGCGGGCGATGTGCCTGCCCGCGCGGATGATCCGGGGCAGGTCGAGGCGCTCCTGCAGGGGCGTGGTGTCGATGGGCGAGCCGCAGTCGCGGATCAGCAGCGTCCCCGCGTCGCGGTCGGTCTCGGCCTGCGTGGCGGCGGTGTCGAGGTCGACCGGCCCGCCGGGGCCGATGCCGACGTGGCAGTGCGCGTCGACCAGGCCCGGGATCAGGAACCCGCCGTCGAACACCGTGGTCGCGTTCGGTACCTCGGTGGTGCGGATGCGCCCGTTGACGATCCACAGGTCCCGCACATCACCGTTCGTGCCGTCCGGCAGGACGACGCCGCGCAGGTGCAGTGCGGTCACTGCTTCGGGAACTTCAGCTTGGAGATGTCGAAGCCGGGCGGGAGCTGCTGGTCCATGCCGAAGCCGGGCGGCATCTGCTGCAGGCTCGGCGGCAGGTGCGACAGGTCGGGCATCCCCGCGCCGAAGTTGCCGCGCATCTTCGGCTGGGTCGGGCCCTTGCCCTTGCCCTTCTTGCCCTTGCGGCCCTTCGGCTGCTTCTTGGTGGCGCTGCGCCCGCCGGGCATGCCGAAGCGGCCCGCCATCTGCTGCATCATCTTGCGCGCCTCGAAGAACCGGTTGACCAGGTCGTTGACCTCGCGGACCTGCACGCCCGAGCCGTTGGCGATGCGCAGCCGCCGGGACGCGTTGATGATCTTCGGGTCCTGCCGCTCGGCCGGGGTCATGCCGCGGATGATCGCCTGCAGCCGGTCGATGTGCTTCTCGTCGACCTGGGCGAGCGCGTCCTTCATCTGGCCCGCGCCGGGCAGCATGCCGAGCAGATTGGCGATCGGGCCCATCTTGCGCACGGCCAGCATCTGCTCGAGGAAGTCCTCCAGCGTCAGCTCGCCGGTGCCGATCTTGGCCGCGGCCTTCTCCGCCTGCGCCTGGTCGAAGTGCTGCTCGGCCTGCTCGATGAGGGTCAGCAGGTCGCCCATCCCGAGGATGCGCGAGGCCATCCGGTCGGGGTGGAAGGTGTCGAAGTCCTCGAGCTTCTCGCCGTTGGAGGCGAACAGGATGGGGACGCCGGTGACCTCGCGCACCGACAGCGCCGCGCCACCGCGGGCGTCGCCGTCGAGCTTGGTCAGCACGACACCGGTGAAGCCGACGCCGTCGCGGAACGCCTCCGCGGTGGTCACGGCGTCCTGGCCGATCATGGCGTCGACGACGAACAGGACCTCGTCGGGGTTGGTGGCGGCGCGGATGTCCGCGGCCTGCCGCATCATCTCCTCGTCGACGCCGAGGCGACCGGCGGTGTCGACGACGACGACGTCGTAGTGGGAGCGCTTGGCCTCGTCGATGCTCCGCCGGGCCACGTCGACCGGGTCGCCGACGCCGTTGCCGGGCTCGGGCGCGAACACGGTGACGCCCGCGCGCTCGCCGACGACCTGCAGCTGGGTGACCGCGTTGGGGCGCTGGAGGTCGCAGGCGACCAGCAGCGGGGCGTGCCCCTGCGCCTTGAGCCAGCGCGCCAGCTTGCCCGCGAGCGTCGTCTTACCGGCACCCTGCAGACCCGCGAGCATGATCACGCTCGGCGGGGTCTTGGCGAGGTTCAGCCTGCGCGTCTCGCCGCCGAGGATGCCGATGAGCTCCTCGTTGACGATCTTGACGACCTGCTGCGCCGGGTTGAGCGCCCCGGACACCTCGGCGCCCTTCGCCCGCTCCTTCACCTTCGCGATGAACGCGCGCACCACCGGCAGCGCGACATCGGCCTCCAGCAGCGCGATGCGGATCTCGCGCGCGGTGGTGTCGATGTCGGCGTCGCTCAGCCTGCCCTTGCCGCGCAGGTTCTGGAGGACGGACGAGAGCCGGTCGGAGAGGGTGTCGAACACGGGTGCGGCACTCCATGCTGTTGCTGGGACGTCCCCCGAGAGTACCGGGGAACGCCCGCCACCCGTACGGGTGACGGCGGTGGTAGCTTTCCGACCCTTCCACACCCTGGGGGCCGGATGCTGGACGCGAAGGCGGCGGGGGCCGCACTGGTGGGTGGCGCGGCGGTGGCGGCGTACGCGCTGTGGCCGACCGGACGGCCCGTGGTGGCCGCCCTGCTGGTGGTCGCGGGGCTGGTCCTGTGGCGGGTCGGGACGGGCGCGGTGGAGCGCGGCGCCGGTCAGGCGGCTGTGGTGGTCGGGGCCGGGTTGGCCGGTCAGGTGCTGGTGGTGGCGGTGGAGCCGCGCGAGTTCGGCGTGGCGGTGGTGCTGGCGCCGGTGGTGGTGGCGTTGGCGGTGCTGCGGGGGCCGTGGGGTGGGTCGGGCTGGGGTTGGTGCTGCCGCCGGTGCTGGGGTCGCTGAGCGGGCAGTACGCGGTCGCGGTGCTGGCGGGGGTGGCGGTCGTGGCGGCCGGGCTGGCGGTGCGGGAGGTCCTGGCACTCGGCTCGGTGAGGTTGGCGGTGGTCACGGGCAGCGTGGTGCCTGCTTCGAGGACTCCGGCATCGGGTGACGACGACTCTGGGGAAGCCGTTGCGCCTCCCCAGGTCGTGGACCAGGACGAACCGGCGGACCCGCGGCGGGCGGGGACCTTCTGGACCGTGCTCGGGGCCACCGCCGCGTCGGGCGCGGCCGGGGCAGGCGTGGCGCCCGTCGCGGCCTTGACCGGGATCGTCGGTGAGCCCGTCGAGCCGCATCCGGTCGCGGTACTGGTGGCGGTGGTCGTACCGGTGGTGCTCGCGCTCGTCGCGGTGGGGCGGCGGGACGTGGCCGGCGGGCTGGTGGTCGCCGGGGCGTTGGCGGTGCCGCCGGTCGGGTTGTTGCAGGGTGGCAGCGCGGTTCCGGCGGTGGCGCTCGGCGGGGTCGTCCTCGTGGCCGGGCTCGCGCTGTGGCGGTCACGGTGGGTGTCGTCCGACGGGCTGCTGGCGGGGCTCGGGGGCGGCGCAGTGGCGCTGGCGGTCTACGGGGTGCCCGCGTTGGCGGTGCCGGGGCTCGTCCGGGCCGGGGTGACGTTGGCGCTGCTGCTGGGAGCGCTGGTGCTCGCGTGGCGGCTGCCCGCGTACTGGGGTGGGCCGCTCGCGGGGATCGGGCTGGCGGGGATCGCGGTCGCGGGGCCGTGGCAGCGGTTGGGGTTGGTGAGCGGGGACCCGGCGTTGACGGTGGTCGCGCTGGCGGCGTTCTCCGCTGTCGGGCTGGTGGTGTCGGCGGCGGTGATCACGGCCCTGTGGTTGCGGCACGGGCACGCGGGGACGGCGGCGGGCGGGGCGCTCCTGCTGCTGCACGACCTCGCCTGGCTGCTGAACACGCTCGGCGGGGACTTCGCCAGCGGGCCCGCGCCGCTGCCGGCGGTGGTCGGGCCGCTGGTGCTGCTCGCGCTGGCGCGGCCCGCGCTGCCCGTCGTCGTCGCGGCGACGGGGTTCACGCTGGCGGCGATGACGGCGCGGACGTTCGTCGACGCGGAGTTGCGGATCGAAGCGCTGCGGATCGCGCCGCTGACGCCGACCGACGTGCTGCTCACCGCGCAGCTCCCGGACAACCCCGCGTGGGTCGTCCCGCTGCTGCTGGTCGGGCTGCTCGGCGCGCGCACGGTGGCCGCGCCGGTGGTGGTCCTGTTCGGGACGCAGGCGTTGCTGGTGGCGCTGGGGTAGTGCACCGGGATGGGCCCGACCCCTCGACGGGCCCTTCCCGGCGGTGTCCGGCCCGGCCTGCCCCCGACCGCCGTCCCGGTCCCCCAACCGGTCCGATGCGATCCCTTGCCGATCCGTTCCGGACACCACGAAGTCTGCCGACCGCGCGGGCCCCGTCCCAGCGTGGACGCCCGTGAGTGCGGGTGAGTAGCTCTACTCAACCGCAGGCGCGCAGGACCGCGGTCTCGATCGCCCGGCGCCAGCCGGGACCGCTGCCCTTGGGGATGCCGAACGAGTCCACGACGGACCCGCCGAGCGTCGCCACGCGCGTCCACCGCACGTCCACGCCGCAGTGCTCCAGCGCGCCCGCGACGGCGTGCAGGAGGCCGATGCGGTCGGCGCAGCGCAGTTCCAGGACCACGACGTCGGGGCTCCCGGCCTCGTGGTCGAACCAGAGGACGCGCGGCGCGGGCGGGTCCTCGGCCGCGCCGCCGTAGTCGCGTTCCTTGGCGGCGAGCTTCTCCTCCAGGGGCAGCGTCCCGGCGACGGCGCGGGTGAACTGCTCGCGCAGCAGCGTCGGGTCCGGCATGGAGCCGAAGCGCGGCGTCACGGTGAACACGCCGACGGCGACGCCCGCGTGCGAGGCCATCGCCGCCGCGTGCACCTCCAGCGAGTTCAACGCGAGCACGCCCGCGGCCCGGGACAGCACCCCGGGCCGGTCGACGGTGGCGATGGTGACGGTGGCGGGCCTGCCCGCCCCTCGACGAGCACGTCCGGCTTGCCCGACGCGGCCGTCGACTCGGCGAGCGCGCGCTTGTCCGCGTCGAGCAGGACGGCCGCGGGCAGCGGCTCCCCGCCATGACCGCCCGCACGCCGCGCACCAGGTCGCCGATGAGGGCGGCCTTCCAGTCCGTCCACACGCCCGGGCCGGTGGCCAGCGAGTCGGCCTCGGCGAGGGCGTGCAGCAGTTCCAGGAGGACGGGGTCGTGGCCGAGGGTCTCGGCGACGCGCGAGACTGTCGACGGGTCCTCGATGTCGCGGCGGGTCGCGGTGTCCGGCAGCAGCAGGTGGTGGCGGACCATCGCGGCGAGGGTGTCGACGTCCTCTTTGGACAGCCCGAGCCGCTGGCCGACCTGGGTGGCCAGCGCCGCGCCGACCACGGAGTGGTCCTGGTCGCGGCCCTTGCCGATGTCGTGCAGCAGCGCGCCGAGCAGCAGCAGGTCCGGGCGGGACACCGAGGTCACGCGGCGGGCTGCGTTGACGGTGGCCTGCACGAGGTGCCGGTCGACCGTCCACACGTGCGCGGCGTCGCGCGGCGGCAGGTCGCGCACGGCGCCCCACTCCGGGAACAGCCGCGCCCACAGGCCGGTGCGGTCCATCGCCTCGACGACGTCGGTGAGGCCGTCGCCCGCGCCGAGCAGCGCGACCAGGTCCTGGCGGACCTCGGACGGCCACGGGGTGCGCAGCTCCGGCGCGGTCTCGCTGAGCCGGGACAGCGCGGCGGGCGCGATCGGGTGGCCGGTGCGGACCGCGGCGGCGGCGACGCGCAGCAGCAGCCCGGGGTCCTTGCCGGGGTCGGCGTCGCGGGCCAGGACGACCTCGCCCGCGTGCAGGACGACGCCCTCGGCCAGCGGCCTGCGCTCCGGGGCGCGGCGCAGCACGCCGAGCACGCGGCGCTGCGGCTGCGCCGCGGACACCGCGCGCAAGGCGACGTCGACCGCGTAGGCGACCGTGCGGCCCGCCCCGGACAGGGCGCGGACCAGCGCGAACCGGTCGCCGACGCCGAGCGCCGCCGCGACCTCGTCGCCCTCCTGCGGGCGCAGCACGTCCCGGGGCCTGCCGAGGACGCGGCGCAGCTCGGTGCGGGTGTCCAGGAGCAGGGTGCGGGCGGCCTCGACGTCCTCGCCGGGCCGGTCGACGAGCTGCGCCGCCGCGAGCGCGTCGAGGATGCCCAGGTCGCGCAGCCCGCCGCGGCCGTGCTTGAGGTCCGGCTCGACCCAGTGCGCGACCTCGCCCGCGCGCGCCCAGCGCTTGCGCACCGACTCCAGCAGCTCGCCGAGCCGCTTGCGCGCCCCGGCCCGCCACTGGTCGCGGGCGGCCTGCGCGAGCCGGACGCCGACCTCGGCGTCGCCCGCCATGTGCCGGGCGTCGAGCAGGCCGAGCGCGACCCGCAGGTCGCTGCCCGCGACCTCCAGCGCCTCGCCGACGGTGCGCACGGAGTGGTCGAGGCCGACGCCCGCGTTCCACAGCGGGTACCAGAGCCGCTCGGCGACCGCGTCGACGGACTTGCGGCCGTCGTGCACGAGCACCAGGTCGAGGTCGGCGTACGGGACCAGCTCCCGGCGGCCGAGCCCCCGACCGCCAGCAGCGCGACCCCTCGCCGCGCCCGCCGACGCCCGCCTGCGCCGCGTGCGCGGTGAGCCAGAACTCGTGCAGGTCAGCCAGGGCCTCGCGGAGCGCGGGCGGGCTGAGCCGGTGGCCCCGGAGACGCCAGCGGACCTGGCGCCCGCCGCGCGACCGAGCAACCGGTCGCGGGCGAGCACCAAGTCCGCTGCGTTCGGGGCGCTGTCCCCCTGTGCCATGTGCTAGATCGCGTCCGTTCCGCGTTCCCCGGTCCGGACCCGGACGACGGTCTCCACCGGGGTGACCCAGACCTTGCCGTCGCCGATCTTGCCGGTGCGGGCGGACTCGACCACGGCGTCGACGACCTTGTCGCCCATGACGTCGTCGACGAGCACCTCGACGCGGATCTTCGGCACGAAGTCCACCGAGTACTCCGCGCCGCGGTAGACCTCGGTGTGGCCCTTCTGCCTGCCGTAGCCCTGGACCTCGCTCACGGTCATGCCGAGCACGCCGATCTGCTCCAGCGCCGCCTTCACGTCGTCGAGGGTGAAGGGCTTGATGATGGCGGTAACGAGCTTCATGTCGCTCAGCCTTCCTTGCCAGCGCTCGCGGAGACCTTCTGGGCCAGCACGTCGGCGGAGCGGCCGATGGTCGAGCCGCCGCCGCGCAGGCTGGAGAACTCGTAGCCGGACTCGGCGTGCTCGGACTCGTCGATGCCGGTGGTCTCGGCCTCCTCGGGGATCCGGAAGCCGATGGTCTTGTTCAGGATGAACCCGATGATGAAGGTCACCACGAAGGAGAAGACCATCACCACGCCCGCGGCGAGGGCCTGCTTGCCCAGCAGGGTCGCACCGCCGCCGTAGAACAGGCCGTCCTGGCCCAGCTCGTTGACGCTGGTGGTGGCGAAGAAGCCGATCAGCAGGGTGCCGACGAGGCCGCCGACGAGGTGCACGCCGACGACGTCGAGCGAGTCGTCGTAGCCGAGCTTGTACTTCAGGCTGACGGCCAGGGCGCAGAGGACACCGGCGATGAGGCCGATCGCGATGGCGCCCAGCGGCGACACGAAGCCCGCGGCCGGGGTGATGGCGACCAGACCGGCGATGGCGCCGGACGCCGCGCCGAGGGTGGTGGGCTTGCCGTCGCGGATCTGCTCGACGACCAGCCAGCCGAGGACGGCGGCGGCGGTGGCGACGGTGGTGGTCGCGAAGGCGACACCGGCCAGCTCGTTGGCGCCCACGGCGGAACCGGCGTTGAAGCCGTACCAGCCGAACCACAGCAGACCGGCGCCCAGCAGGACGAACGGCAGGTTGTGCGGGCGCATGGGCTCGCGCGGCCAGCCCTTGCGCTTGCCGAGGACGATCGCCAGGGCCAGGCCGCGGCGCCCGCGTTGATGTGGACGGCGGTGCCACCGGCGAAGTCGAGCGCGCCGAGGGTGTTGGCGATCCAGCCGCCGACGTAGTCGGCACCGGTGAAGGCGTCGAAGTTGAACACCCAGTGCGCGACCGGGAAGTACACGAGGGTCACCCAGACGGCGATGAAGATCGTCCAGGTCCAGAACTTGGCGCGGTCGGCGACGGCGCCGGAGATCAGCGCCGCGGTGATGATCGCGAACATCAACTGGAAGACGACGAACACGATGTGCGGCACGGTGCCGGTCTGGGTGCCGAGCACGCCCTCCAGGCCGAGGAAGTCACCGCCACCCAGCAGACCACCGCCGACGTCGTTGCCGAACGCGAGCGAGTAGCCGTAGAGCACCCACAGCACGCTGACGACGGCCAGCGAGATGAAGCTCATCATCAGCATGTTGAGCACGCTCTTGGCCCGCACCATGCCGCCGTAGAAGAACGCGAGTCCCGGCGTCATGAGCATGACCAGGGCGGCGCTGACCAGCACCCAGGCCGTGTCTCCTGTGTCCACACTGTCCTCCATCACCAATCGATTGCCCGGAATCATTCGATTGGCCTGTTTCGCCGGATGACGCGCCAGGTTTCAGCCCGGTGAACTGTCGGTCCCGGCGTGTTACGGCCACGTTGCGTGCGCGGTCCGTATCCGATCGGCTACCGCAGCGTGGCTGTAACGTGACCGCCTGATGAGCTGGGTACCGGTGGACGTGGTGGGCGACCCGTCGTGGGTGTCTTCCCAAGTGGCCCTGTCGCGGTCGCGGTACCGGGGGCGTCATCGCGGGTGCTGGGGACGCTGTGGTGGTACTCGGCCAGCTCGGTGCTGGTGGGGCCGGTGGCGGAGTCGGTGGTCGCGGGCGGGGCGGTGGCGGACACGTCGACGCTGTCGCTGTTCGTGACGCCGGACGGGCGGATGCTGGACGCGCGGGTGGGGGTGCTTGCGCGGACCCGGGGGTGCGGTTGCGGGGCGTGTTGTCGGCGGGGATCGCGGCGGTTGCGGGGGTGACGGGGGCGTCATCTCGGGCGCTGTGGGCGATCGCAACAGATTCGGTGGGGAACCGGGTGCTGTGGGCGGGCGGCTCCTCGGCGCACGCGTCGGCCATCGCGGCGGCGGTGGGGGCGGAATTGCCGGTGCCGCGGTTCGTGACCGTGGGGGGCCGGGTTGTGGTGCGGCGGGCGTCGTGTTGCTTGATCTATGAGGTGGAGGGGGAGGGCAAGTGCGTGAGCTGCCCCCGCCAACGGCCCGAGGTCCGCGCGGCTCGGCTCGCGGGGGCGTGAGTCAGTCCCCGGTGCCTTGGTGGTTCAGGTTCGGGGTCACCGTGACCACGACGTAGCTCCGGGTCGGGTCGCTCAGGATGGCCTGGGCGCGGGCGCGGCGCGCTTCCAACTCGGCCTTCTCGACCTCGCTCTTGAGGCTGGCCAAGGGGTCTTCCGCCGAGGGCGCTTGGGCCTTCCTGAGTTCCTTCTGAGCGTTGATCAGCTCGGTTTCCGCCTTGAGGCGTTCCGTTCGCCCCTCGGGCGTCAACGGTCGGAGCATCGCCTTGCCCGTCGTGAAACCCGCCTTCACTTGTTCAGGCAACTCCGCCAGCGTCGTGGCGCGCTCCAGGGACGGATCGCTGCGCTTGGTGCTGATCTTCGTCAGGATGCCGTCCGCGTCGAACGTCAGCCCGGTGTCGGAATCGCCCTGGGCGTTCCTGCCCCACCTCCGCCGCGTCGGGCGCAACGGGATGGAACTCTCGAAACCTTGCATCAGGACGACCTTCCGCCGCTCGCGCAGGACCTCGGTGAGTTCCCACTTGGCCGGGCAGATGGGGTCCTGACCGGCGGCCGGTTCCGCAGACCAGTGGGTGATCGTCGCCAATCGCGGGATGCGGTACACGATATGTTCCGGGCAGCGCGAGGTTCCCAACGACACATCGGGGTTGAGGTCTTCGATGTCGACGTCCTCGAAATCGCGGCTGACGACGCAATGCAACTGTGTCAACAACTGCCACCAGGCTGGCGTGGCGCCACTCCCGTGCCCGGCGGACGCCCTGGTTTTCAACTCGCCCGTCGAGGGCAACTCCTCGAGCCTGAAGACGTGGTGGAACGTTTCGACTTTAGTGTCAGCACTCGCCGCGATCCACTGCGCGTAAGCCGCCTCGGCCCGAGTCGATTCCTCCCGCAACAGGACGTGAGATCTCGTCAGGTCCCGCAGGTGGAGGGCCATCGATCGGGGATCATCGCCGAAACTGCGGCTTGCGGTGGCGATCGCCGCTTGCAGCTTCATGGCCGACCAACGGAGGTTCACCAGCACCGCCGCCGCGTGCCCGTCGGCCTTGAAGTAGTCGGGTTCGACCCCGAAATCCTCAGGTATCAGCTCACATTCCTGCTGGGCGTCGTCCGACCCGCCCGGTGGGGGCCGGTCAGGCATCAACCACATCGCCCGTGAAGCTGAGCTGGCGAGTGTGAAGCCGAGCATGGTCGGCACCAGGGCGGGAGCCAAGAACCCGGTGACAGCGAGCGGCACCAGAGTTCCCGCCGCCGCGGCACTGAGCTTGAGAAGAGCCCGGGTCCGTTCCTGGCTCTTGTCGTCAACGGTGGCCTGCGTCGAGGTCAGCCTCCCGTCGGGAGCGACTTCCACGGTGCACGATGTGACGCTGTCCTTGGGATCGGGCAGGCGCAAGCGGTACAACGTCTTCGGGTCGGCCTCGATCTGGGTGGCGATGTGCGAGGTGTACGTGACTGCCCTTTTGGGCTTCGTGTACGGATTCGTGATTGTGGTTCGTGTTCCGTCGACGGTGACCGTTGTGAGGGGCAAACGGTACGTGAGTTCGACTTTCTTCGGTTCTGCCATGGCGCTCGACCACGCTCCCCACCCGCGCTACTGGTACTTGGGTGTCGCGTCGATCTTTGGCGCTGTTTCAAAACCAACTGCGAGTTACGCCCGCAGGGTTTCCAACGTTTGCAATCCCTCCGGCGTGAGCGAGCCGTGGAGGCGGAGGCGGGCTACGCCGCCGTCCGGGTAGATGTCCAGGCGGACGTGGGTGGTGGGGTGGGGGTTGGGGATGCGGAAGCGGTGGCGGGTGTCGGGTTGGAGGCGGGTGCGCGGGAGCAGTGGGGTCCAGTGGTCGGGGGTGCCTGCGGAGAGGGTGGCCCAGCCGGGGGCGTTGCCCTTGAAGTGGGTGGTGTCGATCTCGGCGAAGCGGATGGTGCCTTCGGCGGCCAGGCGGATCACGGCCCAATCGTTGGCGGTGTCGCGGCGGCGGCGGGTTTCCCAGCCTTCGCCCATCGACGCGGGGGTGCCGGGGGCGATCAGGTTGCTGGGTGGGGAGTAGAACATGTCGCTGCAGTCGATCACGCGGGCGCCGTTTTCCAGGGCTGCCAGGTCCAGGGCGTGGGGGTCGATCAGGGCGGGGTCGGGGACGGGGTGGCCGTGGACGCGGAGGCGGGCGATGCCGCCGTCGGGGTGCATGGTGAGGCGGACGTGGGTGAAGCGGCGGGGGTTGTCGACGTCGAACTCGGTGCGGGTGTCGCCGGTCAGGGGGACGTGGGTGAGGAGGGGTTCCCAGGGGGCGGCGATCAGCTCGTGGGGGTCGGGGTAGCCGGGGGCCGACACCGCGGAGACCGAGCACGCGGGTGGGTAGTTGCCGGTGAAGAACGCCGTGTCGACGACGACGCCGCGGATCACGCCGGGCAGGCCCAGGCGGATGACGGCGTTGTCGTCGCCGGGGGTTCTGCGGCGGCGGGTTTCCCAGCCGTCGTAGAGCTGGCCCTTGTGGCCGAAGGTGTGGGGGTGGAAGACGGGTGGGGCCGCGGTGATCAGGTTCTCCTTCTCCGCGAACGTCTCGTCGTCGGCCCAGACGACGGAGCCGCCGTAGCGGCGGGTGGCGAGGTCGGGGAGGGTGAGCCAGTCGGTCATGCGGTGCCCCGTTCGAGGAGTTCGCCCTTGCCCGTGGGGGCTCCGCGCAGCCAGACGCGCCGGACGGCGCCCGTGAGGGTCTTGCCGTCGTAGGCGCTGACGGGGTTGCGGTGCAGCAGGCGGGTCGCGTCCACTGTGAACTCTTCGTCGGGGGCGAACGCCACGAGGTCCGCGTCGTGGCCGACGGCGATCCTTCCCTTGCGCCGCAAGCCGACCAGGTCAGCGGGGCCCGACGACATCCACCCGATGACCTCCGCCAGCGGGACGCCGCGCGACCGGGCGGCCGTCCACACCGCGGGCAGGCCGACCTGGAGCCCCGAGATGCCGCCCCACGCCGCCCCGAAGTCGCCGGTGTCCAGGCGTTTCAGCTCCGGCGTGCAGGGCGAGTGGTCGCTGACCACCGCGGTGATCAGGCCGTCCGCCAGCGCCTGCCACAGGGCGTCCTGGTTGGCGGCGTCGCGGATCGGGGGCAGCACTTGAACGCCGTCGCGCCGTCGGGGACGTCGGCGGCGGTGAAGGCCAGGTAGTGCGGGCAGGTCTCGGCGGTGATCCGGACGCCGGACGCGCGGGCCTCCGCCAGCAGCGGCAGGGACTCCGCGGCCGACAGGTGGACGATGTGGACGCGCGCGCCGGTCCGCCGGGCCGCCTCGACCACCAGGTCGACCGCGCTCGCCTCGGCGTCGGGCGGGCGGGAGGCGAGGAAGTCGGCGTACTCGCGGCCGTGGGCGCGGCCCACGCGGGCGCCGTCCTCGGCGTGGCAGATCATCAGGCCGTCGAACGCCGCGACGGCGGTCAGGTGCTCGACCAGCTCCGCGGGCCGCAGGCAGCCGAACTCGGCGACGCCGGAGTCGAGCAGGAAGCACTTGAAGCCGAACACCCCGGCCCGGTGCAGCGCCGCCAGCTCCCCGCGTTGCCCGGCACCGCGCCGCCCCAGAACCCCACGTCGACCGCGCAGCGACCGCGGGCCGCCGCCTGCTTGATCTCCAGCGCCCGCACGTCCGTCGTCGGCGGGATGCTGTTGAGCGGCATGTCGACCAGCGTCGTCACCCCGCCCGCCGCGGCGGCCGCGGTGGCCGACGCGAAGCCCTCCCACTCGGCGCGGCCCGGGTCGTTGACGTGCACGTGGGTGTCGACCAGGCCGGGCAGCAGCACCTCGTCGGCGGCCAGCTCCACCACCTCGTCGCCGCCCGCGGGCGCGTCGAACGGCTCGACCGCCGCGATGCGGCCCGCCCGCACCCGCACCGCCGCCGCGGTCTCGCCCGACGGGGTGATGCAGCGCCGCGCCCGGACCAGGGTCACCTCGGCACCAGCCCCCGGCGCTCGGCCAGCGCGACCAGCTCGTCGCCGGACAGCCCGGTGTGCGCGGCGACCTCGTCGGCGGTCAGCGCGCCGCAGTCGACCGCGCGGCGCAGCGACCCGGCGAGCGCCGCCGCGGTCGCGGGCTCGTCCAGCACCGCGCCCGACGACGCGCCCAGGTACGCGGCGAGGCGGCGGGCGTCGGCCTCCGCGGTCTCCAGGTGGTGGGTGTAGACCGCGGCGTACCGGGTGACGAGCTGCGCCGGGTGCAGGTCCCAGCCCTGGAAGAACCCGTGCCGCAGCGACCGCCGCACCAGCCGGTAGTGGGTCTGCCAGCCGTGCCGGACGGTCGCGGTGTCGCCGACCGGCAGCACGTTCGTCGACCCGTCGGACAGCCGCACCCCGTGCCCGCGGCCCCGACCTGCATGACGTGCCGGGCGAAGTCGCACGCCCCGTGCGCGAGGTCCTGGTCGACGGCGGACAGCCCGCACGCGGCGGTGTAGTCGTAGGTGCCGAAGTGCAGCCCCGACACCCGGCCCCGGCCCGCGTCGATGAGCCCGGGCACGGCCAGCCGCCCGTCCGCGGCGACGACGGCCCTGGGCGTCTCCACCTGGATCTCGAAGCGCAGCACGCCGCGCCGCAGGTCCAGCCGCTCCTCCAGCACGTCGAGCACCTCGACCAGCGCCGCGACCTGGTCGGCCGCTGTCACCTTCGGGAAGGTCAGGGCGAAGCCGCGGCCGGGGCGGCCGAGCCGGGTGAGCACGAGGTCGAGCGTGCGCACCGACCGCATCAGCGACGCCGTCGACTCGAACGACTTGACCCGCAGCCCGGCCGACGGCAGCTCCCACGTGCCGAGCAGGTCGGCGGCGGCGACGGCGTGCGCGTCCTCGGTCTGGTCGTCGCGCTGGCCGTAGCCGTCCTCGAAGTCGATGCGCAGGTCCTCCACCGGCTCGCTCGCCAGCTTGGCCCGCACCCGCTCGTACACCGTCGGCGCGAGGTCCGGCGGCAGGCCGACGATGGCGGCGAGCGCGGCCGGGGTCGGCGCGTGCTCCTCCAGCGCGGCCAGCGCCGCCGAGCCCCAGCGGGCGGGCAGGTCGACGTCGGCGCGGTCGGCGGGCACGTAGCAGGTGTGCACGGGTTGGCGCCCGCCGCCGGTCCGGGGCTCCGGGGTCGGGGACAGCCGCGCGGCGATGCCGGTCAGCAGCGCGCCGTCGAGCGTGGTGCGCATTCTCAGATCCGTTCGTAGGCGGGCACGGTGAGGAAGTCCGGGTAGTGCTCGGCGAGCGCGACCTCGGCGAACAGCTCGACCGCCGGGCCGCTGCCGGGCAGCGCGGCGCCGACGTCGGCCAGCACGCCGCGGACCAGGTCGGCGGTCACCGGCTGGCCGGTGTCGAGCACGACGCCGTTGCGCAGCCACTGCCACACCTGCGAGCGGGCGATCTCCGCGGTCGCCGCGTCCTCCATCAGGTTGTGGATCGCCGCCGCGCCGGTCCCGCCCAGCCACGACACCAGGTACCGCACCCCGACGTCGACCGCCGAGCGCAGGCCCGCCGCGGTGGCCCGGCCGGGGGTCGCGGCGACGTCGAGCAGGTCGGCGGCGGTCACCGCGACGTCCGGGACGACCGCGCGCTGGTCGGGCGCGGCGCCGAGGACCGCGTCGAACACCTCCGCGCACACCGGCACCAGGTCCGGGTGCGCCACCCACGAGCCGTCGAACCCGGCGGCGGCCTCGCGCTCCTTGTCCGCCCGCACCCGCGCCAGCGCCCGCTCGGTGACCTCGGGGTCGCGCCGGTTCGGGATGAACGCCGCCATCCCGCCGATGGCGTGCGCGCCGCGCCGGTGGCAGGTGCGCACGAGCAGGTCGCAGTAGGCGCGCATCATCGGCGCGGCCATCGTGACGCTGTCCCGGTCGGGCAGGACGTAGCGGGGGCCCGCGTCGCGGAAGAACTTGATGATGCTGAACAGGTAGTCCCAGCGGCCCGCGTTGAGCCCGGCGGCGTGGTCGCGCAGCGCGAAGAGGATCTCGTCCATCTCGAACGCGGCCGGGATGGTCTCGATCAGCACGGTCGCGCGGATGGTGCCGCGCGGGACGCCGAGGTCGGCTTGGGCCTTGGTGAACACGTCGTCCCACAGCCGCGCCTCGAGGTGGCTCTCCAGCTTCGGCAGGTAGTAGTACGGCCTGCCGAGGGCGGCGTTGTGGAAGAAGTGCAGGCCGAAGTCGAGCAGCGCGGCCACGACCCGACGCCCGTCGACCTCGACGTGCTTGTCGTCGAGGTGCCAGCCGCGCGGCCGGACCACGACGACGGCGGGCCGCTCGGCGGTGACCGCGTAGTGCTTGCCCTCGGGGAGGTGTGCTCCAGGACCCGCGGGCGGCGTCGCGCAGCACGACCTGGCCGCCGACGACGTTGTGCCAGTGCGGGGTGTTCGCGTCCTCCAGGTCGGCCAGCCACACCCGCGCGCCGGAGTTGAGGGCGTTGACCGCCATCTTGGCGTCGGTGGGCCCGGTGATCTCGACGCGGCGGTCGCGCAGCGGCTCGGGGGCGGGCGCGACCCGCCAGTCGTCGGCCCGCACGTCGGCGGTGTCGGCGCGGAAGTCGAGCACCCCCAGCGCGCGCCGTCTGGCCCGTTCGGCCAGCAGCTCGTCCCGCCTGGTCGCGAACTCCCTGTGCAGCCCGGCGACGAACTCCAGCGCCTCGGGGGTCAGGATCTCCGACCCCCGGTCGACCGGGCCGCCGAGCACCTGGATGTCGGCCATCTAGACATAGTGGCCCGCGCGCAGGGGGTATGGGTAGCCGCCGCGCGGCGGCAGTGGATCAGCCCAGCAAAGCGTCGACGAAGGCGGGCGGGTCGAAGGGGGCGAGGTCGTCGGCGCCCTCGCCGAGGCCGACCAGCTTCACCGGGACGCCCAGCTCGCGCTGCACCTGGAAGACGATGCCGCCCTTGGCGGTGCCGTCGAGCTTGGTCAGCACGATGCCGGTCACGTCGACCACCTCGGCGAACACGCGGGCCTGGGTGAGGCCGTTCTGGCCGGTGGTGGCGTCGAGGACCAGCAGCACCTCGTCGACCGGGCCCTGCTTCTCCACGACCCGCTTGACCTTGCCCAGCTCGTCCATCAGGCCGGTCTTGGTGTGCAGGCGGCCCGCGGTGTCGACCAGGACGGCGTCGACGCCCGCCTCGCGGCCGCGCTTGACCGCGTCGAACGCGACGGCGGCCGGGTCGGCGCCCTCGTTGCCGCGGACGACCTCGGCGCCGACCCGCTCGGCCCAGGTCTGGAGCTGGTCGGCGGCGGCGGCGCGGAAGGTGTCGGCCGCGCCGAGCACGACCGTGCGGCCGTCGGCGACGAGCACGCGGGCGAGCTTGCCGGTGGTGGTGGTCTTGCCGGTGCCGTTGACGCCCGCGACCAGCACGACCGCCGGGACGCGGCCGTCGCCGTCGCCGTGCGGGAGGGCGCGGACGGCGCGGGTCATCTCCGGGTGCAGCGCCTCGATCAGGACCTCGCGCAGCAGCGCGCGGGCCTGCTCGGGGTGCGCACGCCGCGCCGGACCAGCTCGGTGCGCAGCTTGTCGACGATCTCCTGCGTGGTGGCCGCGCCCAGGTCGGCCAGCAGGAGGGTGTCCTCGACCTCGGTCCACGAGTCCTCGTCGAGGTCGCCCGCGCCGAGCAGGCCGAGCAGGCCCTGGCCGAAGACCGAGCGGGACCGCGACAGCCGCCCGCGCAGCCGCTCCAGCCTGCCCTCGGTCGGGGCGATCTCCTCGGCGGGCCGGGCCTCCGGGATGACCACCGCGGGGTCTCGGCGGGCGCGGGGGCCTGGGTCGGGATGCGGTCGGTGGCCGGGTCGCCCTGGACCGGGATGTCGAGCGGGGAGTCGGCGGAGGCCTCCTCCGCGGTGGTCTGCTCGGGCAAGTCGACGTCGACGAACCCGCGCTTGACCGAGTCGCGCGGCACCGCGGCGTCGTCGCCGACGCCGGGCTGGCCGTCGACCTCGGTGCGCTCGCCAGCCGGGTGGCCGCCCGGGGCGAGGGTGATGCCGCCGCCCGCCTGGTAGCCCTTCGGCTTCTTCTCCTCGACGCGCGGCGCCGTCTCGCCCAGGTCGATGCGCCTGCGCCGGGCCAGCACCACGCCGGTGACCACGGCGGCCACCAGCACGATGACGGCGACGAGAATGATGATCTGGGTGCTCGACACGCGGCCATCCTCGCATCCGGGGGTGGTGGCGGCCGGGAAGGGCTCGGCGGCCGGCAAGGATCAACCGTTTGGCCGCAAGTCCAGTAAGTTTCCAACTCGCCTCTTGCGCTTCCGGGGTGTGTGCAATAGACCACAAAGCCATGCGGGTTGTCGGGCTGATCTCCGGGACGTCGATGGACGGCATCGATGTGGCCGTGGGCGACTTCGAGTCCGAGGACGGGGAGATCCGGCTGCGGCCCGTGCGGCACGCCGCCGTCGACTACCCGCCTGAGCTGCGGTCATCGCTGATCGACGTGCTCCCGCCCAACGGCTGCACCGCCGAGCGCCTCTGCGTGCTCGACACCGGCGTCGGCCAGGCGTTCGCCCGCGCCGCGCTGGAGCTGGCCGACGGCGCGGACCTGGTCGCCTCGCTCGGCCAGACGATCTACCACTGGGTCGAGGGCACGCACTGCCGCGGCACGCTCCAGCTCGGCCAGCCCGCGTGGATCGCCGAGGCCACCGGCCTGCCGGTGGTGACCAACCTGCGCGCCCGCGACGTCGCCGCGGGCGGCCACGGTGCCCCGCTGGCCCCGGTGCTGGACCGGCTGCTGCTCGGCACGCCCGACGTGCCGACGGCGGCGCTGAACCTCGGCGGCATCGCCAACGTGACGATCCTGCTCCCCGACGCCCCGGCCGTCGCCTTCGACACCGGCCCCGCCAACGCCCTGCTCGACGCCGCGGCCCGCGCGCTGCTCGGCGCCGACCAGGACACCGGCGGCGCGCTCGCCGCCCGCGGCCGGGTGCGCGCCGACCTGCTGTCCGTGCTGCGCGCGGACCCGTACTACGCGGCCGGTCCGCCGAAGTCGACCGGCAAGGAGCACTTCAACGCGGCCTACCTCGGCGCGACACTGGGCCGCATGCCCGTGGTCGCCGACGCCGACCTCATGGCCACCCTGGTCGCCCTGACCGCCACGACGGTCGCCGACGCCTGCCGCGGCTTCGGCGTCGAACGCGTCCTCGCCTCCGGCGGCGGCGTCCGCAACCCGGTGCTCATGGCCGCCCTCGCCGACGCCCTCGCCCCGGCGGAGCTGACCACGACCGACGAGCTGGGCGTCCCGGCCGACGCCAAGGAGGCCTACCTGGCCGCGCTCCTGGGCTACCTCGCCTGGCACGGCACGCCCGTCGACCCGGGCACCGGCGCGGCGGGCGCGCGCGTGCACGGCAGCATCACCCCCGGCGCCGGACCGCTCCGGCTGCCCGAGCCCACCGCGCAGGCGACGTCGCTGCGCATCACCGTCCCCGAACCCGCTGGAGGCCCCGTGCGCGCGGTTGACCTGCTGATCATCGCGGCGTTCCTGATCGGCATGCCGCTGCTGGGCGTGCTCATCGGGGGCAGGCAGCGCTCGGCCAACGACTACTTCGTCGGCGAGGGCAAGATCAAGTGGTGGGTGGCGTGCCTGTCGGTGGTGTCGGCGGAGACGTCGACCCTGACGGTGCTCAGCGTGCCGACGGTGGCGTACCTGGGGATGTTCACGTACCTGCAGCTCGCGATCGGGTACATCATCGGCCGGATCGTGGTCGCGTTCGTCCTGCTGCCGCGGTACGTCGCGGGGAACATGACGACGGCGTACAACTTCCTGGGCAAGCGCTTCGGCCCGGGGCTGCAGGGCACGGCGTCGGTGACGTTCCTGCTGACGCGGCTGTTGGCCGACGGCGTCCGCCTGTTCGCCACCGCGATCCCCATCAAGGTCGTGCTGAAGGCGTACGGGGTCGACGCGGCGTACTGGCAGATCGTCGCGGTGCTGGGCGTGGCGATGGTGGTCTACACGTTCTTCGGCGGCGTCCGCGCGGTCGTGTGGGTCGATGCGATCCAGATGCTCTGGTACGTCGTCGGCGGGCTAGCGGTCGTGGTGGTGCTGTCCGGCAAACTCCCCGATGGCTGGCTGAGCGCGGCCGTCGACGCGGGCAAGACCCAGCTGCTCGACTTCTCCTCGGGCCCGCTGAGCAACCCCTATGCGTTCCTGACGGCGGTCTTGGGCGGCGCGGTGCTGTCGATGGCGTCGCACGGTGCGGACCAGCTCATCGTCCAACGGCTGATGGCGTGCAACGACGTCCGGGCGTCGCAGAAGGCGCTGATGGCGTCCGGCGTGGTGGTGTTCCTGCAGTTCGGGCTGTTCCTGTTCATCGGCACGATGCTGTGGTCGTTCTACAAGGGACTCGACCCGGTGAAGGAACTCGGCCTGACGGCTAACGACGAGCTGTTCGCGTCGTTCATCGTGACGGAACTCCCGTCGGGCCTGTCGGGCTTCGTGATCGCGGGCATCCTCGCCGCGGCGCTGAGTTCGTCGCTCGGGGCTTTGGCGTCGTCCACGGTGACCGACGTCTACCAGCGGGTCACCCGCCGGGAGCTGTCGGACGCGGAACTGCTGCGCCAGGGCCGCATCTGGACGGTCGTGTGGGCGGGCGCCCTGGTGGTCTTCGCGTCGCTGTTCACCACGACCAAGAACCCGATCGTCGAGACCGCCCTGGCCATCACGGGCTACACGTACGGCGCCCTGCTGGGCGCGTTCCTCCTGGGCCTGCTGGTGAAGCGAGCCCGCCAGACCGACGCGATCATCGCCTTCGTGACGACGGTCGCGGTGATGGCCTTCGTGATCCTGGGCCTGAAGTTCAGCAAGTCCAGCGGCGGCTTCGTGGGCGTCGACTTCAGCAAGGCCTCCGGCGACACGGTCGCCCTCGCCTTCCCCTGGTACACCCCACTGGGCGTCTGCATCACCCTGATCGTCGGCGGGCTGCTGGCGCTGCGGCACCCGCCGCCGCGGCGCCCGAGCCGGAGGACGAGGTCAGCCGAACACACCCTGACCGGGTGTGAGGATGCCCCGGGGGTCGTAGGTCGTCTTGTCGGCGAGGGCCTGGGGCCAGCGGGGGCCGTAGTGGCGGCGCCAGTCGGTGCGGGTGACGGGGATGGAGCCGATGGGGTACTGGGTGGCGCCCAGGGCGATGGCCCTGTCGTGGATGGCGCGGTTGTCGGCCAGGAGGGCTTCGACGGTGGGCTCGTCGGCGGGGAGGGCGCGGAGGATTGACAGGAGGAAGACGAGGTCGGTGCCGGGGACGCGGACCATGGGGCGGGTCAAGCGCTTGCGCTGCACCGGGTAGAGGAGGATCGGGCCGCCGCCGACCTCGGCGGGGGTGAGGGTCGACAGGGTCTCCGCGACGAAGGTGTCGGTGGTGTGGTCGGGGAGGAAGAGGTTGACCCAGGGGTTCTGGAACTTGAGGGGGCGGATCTGGTCGATCACCGCCGTGATGCGGTTCAGCCACGCGTGCAGGGGCATGTCGGTGATCTCGACGGTGCCCGCGGGAGGCCGGACAGCAGGGCGGTGTCGTCCGGCGGGGTGTCGTGGTAGGCGGCGGCTTCGAAGATGTAGGACCAGCCGGTGTCCGTGGGGGCGACCTGACCCTCCACATAGGAGAAGCGGCCGTCGCGGACCGCGGTGCGCTGGGCGGTCGTCAGGTCCGCCAAGCGGGTGTACGTCACCTTGTACACCCGGGCCGAGGCGGGCGCCGGCACCAGGTCGACGCGGGCGCGGACGATCAGGCCGTACTGGCCCAGACCACCGAGCACCGCGGCGAACAGGCGGTCGCCGGGGCGGCAGCGGACCAGGTCGCCCGTGCCCGTGACGACCTCCAGCTCGCGGACCGTGTCCACCTGGAGGCCGTGGTGCTGGGCCGCGCCGCCGACGCCGCCCACCGACAGCGTGCCGCCGACCGACAGGCCGACGTAGTCCGTCATCACCGGCGGCATGAGACCGAACGGCAGCGCGGCATCGATGACCGCGCCCCACAGCGCCCCCGCCTCGACCACGGCGGTGCTGCCGGAGATCGTCACCGACGACAGCGGGCGGGAATCGATGACGACGCCGGGCGACTGGGCCTGCCCGAACGTCGAGTGCCCCTGGCCGCGCACCGCGACCCGGATGCCGTGCTTGCCCGCGAACCGCACCATCGTGGCGATGTCGCGCACCGAGCCGGGACGCAGCACCGCGCGCGGGGACGTGTGGACGATCTGGCCGTAGTCCTCCGCCGCCTCCGCCAACGCCGCCGGGTCGGTGACCAGCTCGCCGTCGAGGCCCGGGACGGCGATGGCGCCGGGCGTCGCGTGCGCGACCCAGCGCAGGCCGATGGGGTCGAACGCGACCACGGCCGCCGCTCCGCCGATCAGGAACCGACGCCTGCCCACGCCCATCCGGACACTCCTCACCCGTGCAGCGGTCCCCAGCGGGGGATCACACTAACGGGTGATCATCCGCGTGATCCAGTCCTGCGGTAGCCGACGAGTTCCAGGTGCAGGTCGAAGCCGAGCCCGGTGAACATCCGCTCGGACGCGTCGTTGCCCAGGGCGATCACCGCGGCCGCCTGCTGCTGCGGGCCGTGCTCGGCGGCGAGGGCGCGGACCAGCCCGCGGACCACCGACCGGCCCGCGCCCGCCGAGCGCATGCCCGGGACGACGCCGACGTAGTCCACATAGAACTCCCCGGTTGGACGAACCCCGCCGCGTACCCGATGAGCCCGTCCGCGCCCGCCAGCGCCACGACGGTGTGGCCGCGGTCGCCGTCGACCACCTGCCGACCGCTCGCCGTGCGGTTGGGGAACAGGCGCTCGTGCAACTCGACGACGTCGCCGCGCAGCGGGTCGTCCGGGGCGAGCCGCCGCGGGCCGTCCGGGTCGGCGGCGGACACCAGCACCGCGCGCAGCGCGCCACCCGACAGGGTGAACACGCGGCTCACGTCGCCGCCGCGGAACCCGTGGCGGGCCGCGAAATCCGCCAGCAGGCAGTGCTTGCGGTGCCCGAACAGCTCCAGGTCGTCGATCCCGGGCAGCAGCGCGGCCGCCGCGTCGAACAGCTCGTCCGCGGTCCGGTGCCACAGCTGACGGGGCACCGGGTGGTCCTCCGGCACCGCGACGAACGGCCCGTACAGCCACGCCCGCCCCACCTCGGCGTCCGCGTCCACGCTCAGCACCGCGCCGAGCGCGCCCGCCCCGTCGACCCCGACCACAGCGCCACCGGGCCACCCGGGCCGCAACCCCGCCAACTCCTCCGCCACCTCGACCGCGGTCACGCCGTGGTAGCCGATGTGGTGCCCGGGGTCGGCCTGCAGCCGCACGACGAGGTCGACGACCGCGTCCCGGTCGCCCGCCAGCGCGGGTCGGATCGCATACATGGGTGAATCCTGCGCGCCGCGCGGACGGGATGCGAGCGGTTTACCCGTCACGCTATTCCACTGCGAGACGATCAGGTTCATACTTGCCGAACCCTCGTCCCAACCGGACGGTGCGGTCTGGCGTACGCCCAGTTCAGAGAGGTCTCCCCCATGGCCAACTTCGACCCCAAGCGCGTGACCCCGATCGAGTGGGCGGGCATCGGCGCGGGCGTGGCGGCGTTCCTGTTCAGCTTCTTCCCGTGGCTCTCGGTGGAGGTGTTCGGCGACCTGTCGGTGTCGGGCTCGGCCTGGCAGTCCGGGTTCCTCGCGTGGTTCTCGGTGCTGCTGCTCGTGGGCGCGGGCGCGGTCGTGCTGCTGCCGCACATGGGCACCGACGTCCCCAACCGCACGGTGCTGTGGCTGAGCTTCGCGGGCGTGGCGGTCCTGTTCATCCTGCTGCGCTGGATCACGCTCGACTCGTTCGTGGGCGCGAGCATCGGCCTGTTCCTGGGCCTGCTCGCGGCGATCGTGTCCGCGCGGCGTTCCTCAGCTTCCAGGCGGCCAAGCGGACGACCGCCTGACCCGCTACTCCGGCTCGGCGGCGGGGGCGGGCTCCGCGGGGCCTGCTCCCGGCGCTGCTGCAGGCGCTGCGAGATGACCTGCGTGATGCCGTCGCCGCGCATCGACACGCCGTAGAGCGCGTCGGCGATCTCCATCGTCGGCTTCTGGTGCGTGATGATGATGAGCTGCGAGCTGGACCGGAGCTGCTCGAGCAACCCGATCAGGCGGCGCATGTTGGTGTCGTCCAGCGCCGCCTCGACCTCGTCCATGACGTAGAACGGCGACGGGCGCGCGCGGAAGATGGCCACCAGCATGGCGACCGCGACCAACGACTTCTCCCCGCCCGAGAGCAGCGACAGCCGCTTGACCTTCTTGCCCGGCGGGCGCGCCTCGACGTCGACGCCGGTGGTCAGCATGTCGTCGGGCTCGGTCAGCACCATGCGACCCTCGCCGCCGGGGAACAGGACGTCGAAGACCGTGGTGAACTCGCGGGCGACGTCCTCGTAGGCGGAGGTGAAGACCTCCAGGATCTTCTCGTCGACCTCCTTCACCACGGTCAGCAGGTCGCGCCGGGTGTCCTTGAGGTCCTCGAGCTGCGTCGAGAGGAACTTGTACCGCTCCTCCAGCGCCGCGAACTCCTCCAGCGCCAGCGGGTTGACCTTGCCGAGGGTCGCCATGTCGCGTTCGGCGCGCTTGGCGCGGCGGGCCTGGGTGTCGCGGTCGTAGGGCAGCGGCGGGGGCGGGCTGACGTCCTCGCCGCGGTCGCGGGCGGCCTCGTACTCGGCCAGCTCGGCCGGGGTGGGCGGCACCGGCTGGTCGGGGCCGTACTCGGCGACCAGGTCGTCGAGGCCGATGCCGAACGTCTCGGCGATGCGGGTCTCGAGCTGCTCCAGCCGGAGGCGCTGCTCGGCGCGCAGCACCTCGTCGCGGTGCACGGCGTCGGTCAGCTTCTCCAGCTCGACCGACAGCTCGCGGACCTTGCCGCGGACCTCGGCGAGCACGCGCTCGCGGTCGGCCCGGCGGGCCTGCACGACGTCGCGCTCCTCGGCGGCGCGGGCCAGCGACAGCGCGATGCGCTCCAGCGCCAGCTCGCCGCCGTCGACGACGGCCTGCGCGATCGTCGCCCCGCGCTTGCGGGCGGCCATGGCGCGCGCGGCGCGCTCGCGGGCCTCGCGCTCGGCGCGGGCGGCCCTGCGGAGCTGCTCGGCCTTGCCGTGCAGGGCGCGGTGGCGCTCCTCGGCGGTGCGCAGCGACAGCCGCGCCTCCATCTCCTCCTGGCGCGCCGACGCCAGCGCCGCGCTGTACTCGTCGCGCTCGCTGGAGTCGGGCTCGTCGTCGACCGGCTGCTCCTGGACGACGGCCAGGCGCTCCTCCAGGTCGGCGAGCTTGACCAGCGCGTCCTCGCGGGCCTGCTCGACCTTCGCGCGCTGCTGCGCGGCCCGGTCGACCTCGGCCTCGGCGGACCGCAGGGCCTGCCGCATCCGGTTGAGCCGCTCCGCGGAGCGGGCGGCCCGGACCTTGGCCTCGCCCATCTCGTCCTTGACCGCGCCGACCTCGGTCCGCCGCGCCTGCTGCTCGGCCCGCGCCCCGGCCAGCGCGGCCGACGCGTGCTCCAACGCGCGCTCGGCGGCGGCCAGCTTGGCCTGCGCCTCGTCGACGGCGGCCTGCACCTCGATGACGCTCTGCGCCTTCTCCGACCCGCCGACCGCCCAGTGCGCGCCGAGGACGTCGCCGTCGGCGGTCACCGCGCGGACCTCCGGGTGCGCGAGCACCACGTCCTGCGCGACCCGCAGCGAGTCCACGACGGCCATGCGGTCGAGCGCCCGGTGCACCGCGGGCCGCAGCGCGTCCGGCGCGTGCACGAGGTCGACCGCCCACCGCGCGCCCGGCGGCAGCGCGGGCCAGGCGGACCGGTCGAGCGCGGCCGACGGCCCGCCGACGAGCAGGCCCGCCCGCCCGGCGTCGCCCGCGCGCAGCATCTCCAGCGCGGCGACCGCGCCGTACGGGTCGGCGACCGCGACGGCGTCGGCGATCGGGCCCAGGGCGGCGGCCAGCGCGGCCTCCGCGCCCGGCTCGACGGTCAGCACCGCGGCGACCGACCCGAGCAGCCCCGGCAGCCGGTCGGCGGCGGCCAGCAGCGCCCCGGCGCCGTCCTTGCGGGACAGGCCCAGCGACAGCGCGTCGACCCGGGCCTTCCACGACGCGATGTCCTTCTCCGCGGTCCGCTCGGCCCGGACCAGCTCCTCGACGCGCGCCTTCGCCGCGTCGTTGGCCTCGGTGGCCTGCGCCAGCCGCTCGCGCAACTCGGCGTCGTCGCCCTCCTCGACCCCGGTCTCGGCCCGCGCCTGCTCCAGCTCGCCCGCGGCGACCTCGGCGCGCTCCCGGGCCTCGTCGTAGGACACCGAGAGCCGCTCGATCTCCTCGGCGGTGGCGTTGGTCTTGCTGCGCAGCGCCTCGACCTGGCCCGCGAGCCTGGCCAGGCCCTCGCGGCGGTCGGCGATGGCGCGGACGGCGGCGAGGTGCGCCTTCTCCGCGGCCTGCACCATGCGCTCCAGCTCGGCGCGCTTCTCGGTCGACTCGGCCAGCGCGTACCGCGCCTCGGTGACGGCCTCGGCCAGCTCGGCCTCGCGCTGCGCGGTGTGCTCGGCCTCGGCGTCGAGCTCGTCGGGGTCGCGCCCGCCGCGCGGGGCGTCCACCGACGCCGACAGGTGCCGGGCCCGCTCGACGGCCAGCCGGACCGTGCCGCGCAGCCGCTCCTCCAGCGCGGAGAGCCGGTACCAGGTCTCCTGGGCCTGCGCCAGCAGCGGCGCGTCGGTGGCCAGGTCCTCCTCCAGCTCGTTCTGCCGGGCCTGGCAGATCTCCAGCGCCTGCTCGACCTCGGCGCGCTTGCGCCGGGCGGCGGCCTCGTCGGCCTCCTCGCGGGCGATGTCGGCGCGCTGGGTGACCAGGTCGTCGGCGTGCAGGCGCAGCCGGGCGTCGCGCAGCTCGGCCTGGATGACCTGGGCGCGGCGGGCCACCTCGGCCTGCTTGCCCAGCGGCTTGAGCTGGCGGCGCAGCTCGGCGGTGAGGTCGGTGAGCCGGGTCAGGTTGGCCTGCATCGCGTCCAGCTTCCGCAGCGCCTTCTCCTTGCGCTTGCGGTGCTTGAGGACGCCCGCCGCCTCCTCGATGAACGCGCGGCGCTCGTCGGGCTTGGACTCCAGGATCGCGCTGAGCTGGCCCTGGCCGACGATGACGTGCATCTCCCGGCCGATGCCGGAGTCCGACAGCAGCTCCTGCACGTCGAGCAGGCGGCAGGAGGTGCCGTTGATCTCGTACTCGCTGGCCCCGTCGCGGAACATGCGGCGGGTGATGGAGACCTCGGTGTAGTCGATCGGCAGGGCGCCGTCGGTGTTGTCGATGGTCAGCGTCACCTCGGCGCGGCCCAGCGGCGCGCGGCCGGAGGTGCCCGCGAAGATGACGTCCTCCATCTTGCCGCCGCGCAGGCCCTTGGCGCTGCCCTCGCCCATCACCCAGCGCAGGGCGTCGAGGACGTTGGACTTGCCCGAGCCGTTGGGGCCGACCACGCAGGTGATGCCCGGTTCGAAGCGCAGCGTCGTCGCCGAGGCGAAGGACTTGAAGCCCTTCAGCGTCAGGCTCTTGAGGTGCACTGGCCGGGTCCTGTCCGTGCGGGGGCGTTCGGCCGAGGGTACCCGCGTGGTCCCGCCGACCTGGGGAGGTGGCCCCGCGTGGCGGTGCGCGCTACTCCGGCGGGGTGATGTCGATCACGACGTCCTCGCCGGTCACGACCTCGACGCGGGCGATCGCGGCCAGGTCGAACGACGTGCTGCCCGGGATCTCCTCCTCGGCCGTGGTGCCCGCCGCCCACCAGCCCGCGGTCTCCCGGCTGCCGTCGCGGGCGCGCACCACCAGCTTGCACGGCTTGCCCGGCGGGACGTCGCGCATGCGGATGCTCAGCTCGGTGCCCCACGGCCGGGCGATCAGGTCGACGTCGGCGCGGATGCCGCTGGTCGGGTCCTGCGCCGACCAGGTCACCTGCTGCGGCTGCGACGGCGCGAACACCGTCACCGCGGCGATGCCTGCCAGCGCGAGCACCAGGACGACGGCCGCGGCGGCGACCAGGGCGGGCCACCGCGAGCGGCGCGGGAGCGCGGGCAGCGGCACCGGGGCCGGGTCGTCCCCGGGGTCGGCGAAGTCGGCCTCGGCGACCCGCTGGAGCAGGCCGGGCAGCGGGGCCATGCGCAGCAGCTCGGCCTCGCACACCGGGCAGCCCGCCAGGTGCGCCTCGAACACCGCCCGGTCGGCGGGGTCGAGCGCGCCGAGCAGGTAGGCGCCCACGTTGGTGATCATCGGGCAGCTCACGGCTCGGTCACCCCCGCTCCTCCAGCGCGTCGCGCAGGGCGCGCAGGGCGTAGAACGACCGCGATTTCACCGTGCCCGCCGGGATGCCGAGCGCGGTCGCGGCCTCGGTGACGGTCCGCCGGCGGTAGAACAGCTCGACGATGACGGCCCGGTGGTCGCGGGAGAGGCTGCGCATGGCCTCGGCGATCTGCCAGCCCTGCAGCACGCGGTCGAACTCGTCGGGGTGCTCGGCGCGCAGCGCGTCGGTGCCCTCGATGGGGATCTCCGCCGCGCGGGCGCTCTGCCTGCGGTAACCGGAGATGACCAGGTTCTTGGCCACGGTGTAGAGCCACGGGCCCGCGTGGTCCGGGTGGAGCGTGTCGGCGTTGCGCCACGCCCGCAGCAAGGTCTCCTGCACGATGTCCTCCGCGCGCTGGTGGTCCCCGCCCACGGCGCGCATGGCGTACGCGAGCAGCGGCCGCCGGTACCGGCGGTACAGCTCGCGCACCAGGTCCTCGTCGGGTGCGGGCGGTCCCACGCGCGGTGGTACGCCGCGCCCGCGCCCGCGGTTCAGCAGCCTGCCGAATATGCCCCTGGTCACCGCTCGCGGAACCCCGCGACGTCGCCCTTGGCGTCCGCCCACTGCTCGACCACGCCGTCGACGCGGCCGGGCGTGCGGCCGGAGGTGAGCGCGGCCAGCAGCCGGTCGCAGGCGTCCCTCGGGCCCTCGGCGACCACCTCGACGCGGCCGTCCGCGGTGTTGCGGGCCCACCCGGCGAGGCCGAGTTCGAGCGCCCGGGACCGCGTCCACCAGCGGAAGCCGACGCCCTGCACCGCGCCGCGGACGAAGGCGGTGAGGCGCACGGGGCTGGCGTGGTCGCTCGGCACGCCCCTTATGGTGCCCTAGCGCAGCGTGACACCGGGTGCCACCCGAACGGGGTAGCCCTGGTGGGGTGATACGGTCCGGCGCCGAGACGGGCCGCACCCCGGCCCGGGGATGGGAGTCCGCCTGCATGTCCGAGCCTGACGCCCGGGACGACCTCGCCCCGCCCGCCACCGGACGCCTCCGCCACGCCCCCTACGCCGTCCTCGGCGTGTCCGGCATCGTCGTCTCCACCGTCTTCGCCGCCGTGGCCGCGTTCGCCACCGGCGGGACCGAGGACAGCGGCGCCCCCGAGCAGCCCACGGTCAACCCGGGCGGCGGCGTCCAGGTCACCACGACGCTGACCCCCGGCGAGGACACCGCCACGGCGACCACGCCCGCCACCTCGTCGTCCACCACGACCACGACGACCACGACCACCACGACGACGACCACGAGCAGCGGCGAGGTCGTCGCGCCGCCGGTCGACCCGCCGCCGGGCCACACGAACCCGCCGCAGCAGACCACCACGACGACCACCACGACGCGTCCCAAGCCGCCGAAGCCGACGACGACCACCCGGCCGACGACGACCACGACGCAGCCGACGACGACCGAGCCCACCACCACGGAGCCGACGGAGCCCGGCAACCCGTGATGGCCGGGTGACGGCCGTCACCCCCACCCGCGCGCGTTACACCCGATCGTGTACGTTGCCGAACCGTGACCAGACGCCGTGGCCGCTTACTCCCGCGGTGCTCGTCGCCTGCGCGGCAGGTGCGGGCACCGCGGGCGTCACCACCGTCCTCGCGGCACCCCCGTGCACGAGGCGACCCCCGACACGGTCGCGTTGAACCTGACCGATCCCCCGGTCACCACGGCACCCCCGCCCTCCCCGCAATCCCCGAGCACCACCACGTCGTCGAAGGTCGTCACCACGACCAAGGCCACCCCGAAGCCCACGACGACCACTCCCAAGCCGACCACCACGAAGCCGACCACGACGACCACCACGACCGAGCGACCGGACCTGTCCGTCGACGCCGAGGTGCTCGCGCTGGTCAACGCCGAGCGCGCCGACGCGGGCTGCGCGGCGGTGAAGCTCGACGCCCGGCTCACCGAGGCGGGCCAGGGCCACAGCGAGGACATGTCGGACAACGACTACTTCTCGCACACCAGCCTCGACGGCCGCTCGTTCGTCGACCGGGCCAGGGAGGCGGGCTACCGCAGCCCCGGCGCGGAGAACATCGCCCGCGGCCAGCAGAGCGCCGAGCAGGTCATGGAGGCGTGGATGGACTCCCCGGCCACCGCGCGAACATCCTCAACTGCGACCTGAAGACCATGGGCCTGGGCCTGGACACCGACGGCTTCTACTGGACCCAGGTGTTCGGGTACTAGACCTCGAACCGGTAGCCCATGCCGGGCTCGGTGATCAGGTGGCACGGCCGCGACGGCACCGGCTCCAGCTTGCGCCGCAGCTGGGCGAGGTAGACCCGCAGGTAGTGCGTCTCGGTCGCGTACGAGGGACCCCAGACCTCCCGCAGGATCTGCTTCTGCGCGACCAGCCGCCCGCGGTGGCGGACCAGGACCTCGAGGATGCCCCACTCCGTCGGGGTCAGGTGGACCTCGACGCCGTCCCGGTGGACCTTCTTCGCCGCGAGGTCGACGGTGAACGCCGCGGTCTCCACGACGGCGGGCTCGTCGGCGGTGTGCGCCGCCGCCCTGCGCACGGCGGCGCGCAGCCGGGCCAGGAACTCGTCCATCCCGAACGGCTTGGTGACGTAGTCGTCGGCTCCCGCGTCGAGCGCGGTGACCTTGTCGCGGCTGTCCACCCGGGCCGACAGGACCAGGATCGGGACGGTGGACCAGCCGCGGATGCCCGCGATGACGTCGTCGCCGTCCATGTCCGGCAGCCCCAGGTCCAGCACGACGACGTCGGGGTGGGCGTCGGCGGCGGCGCGCAGCGCGGCGGCCCCGTCGGCCGCGGTGACGACCTCGTAGCCGCGGGCGCTGAGGTTGATGCGCAGGGCGCGGACGATCTGGGGCTCGTCGTCGACTACCAGCACCTTGGTCACGCCGCCACTATGCCCGCTCCGCCGCGCCAGGGCAGGCACGCGCTACTGAGTGGCCCGCGGCCTCGGCTGGCAGCGCGGGCAGGAGAAGGAGGAGCGGTTCATGAACGGCTCCCGACGGATCGGGGCGCCGCAGCGGCGGCACGGCTCGCCCTCCCGGCCGTAGGCGGCCAGCGCGCGGTCGAAGTAGCCGGACTGGCCGTTGACGTTGACGTACAGCGCGTCGAACGACGTCCCGCCGACCTGGAGCGCCTCACCCATCACGTCGGTCGCGGCGGCCAGCACCCGGCGCACGGCGGGCCGGGTCAGCTTGTCGGCGGGGCGGGCCCAGTGCAGTGAGCAACGCCACAGCGCCTCGTCGGCGTAGATGTTCCCGATGCCGGACACGACGGTCTGGTCGAGCAGCACGCGCTTGATCTCGCTGCGCTTGCGCCGGACGGCGTCGACCGCGTCGGCCAGGGAGAACGAGGGGTCCATCGGGTCGCGCGCGATGTGCGCGACCGGGACCGGCAGCAGGGCGCCGTCGACCTCGGTCATCTCCTCGACGGACAGCCCGCCGAAGGTGCGCTGGTCGACGAACCGCAGCTCCGGGCCGTCGTCGGCGAAGCGCAGGCGGACCCGCAGGTGCTTCTCCGGCGGCGCGTCGGGCGCGGTGACCAGCATCTGGCCGCTCATCCCCAGGTGGGCGAGCACGGCCTCGCCGGAGCCCAGCTCCACCCACAGGTACTTGCCGCGCCTGCGCACCGCGACCAGGGTCTGCCCGACCAGCCTGCCGACGAAGTCGAACGCGCCGGGCACGTGCCGGCGGACGGAACGCGGGTGCAGCACCTCGACCCCGGCGACGGTCCGCCCGGCGACGTGCGCGTCGAGGCCGCGCCGGACGACCTCGACCTCAGGCAGTTCCGGCATCGGCCGCGGGCGGAGGCGTCTCGGAGATCTCGCGCCAAGCGGCCTGCGCGGCCTTCTGCTCGGCTTCCTTCTTGGTGCGGCCGTCGCCGTTGCCGTAGCTCTGCCCGTTCACCACGACGGTGGCGGTGAACTCCTTGCGGTGGTCGGGGCCTTCCTCGCGCACCTTGTACTCGGGCACGCCGAGGCCGCGCGCGGCGGTCAGCTCCTGCAGGCTGGTCTTCCAGTCCAGGCCCGCGCCGAGCAGCGGCGCCTCGGCCAGCAGCGGGTCGAAGTGCTTGTGGACGACCTCGCGGGCGACCTCGATGCCGTGGCTGAGGAACACCGCGCCGATGATCGCCTCCATGCCGTCGGCGAGGATCGACGCCTTGTCTCGGCCCCGGTCAGCTCCTCGCCCTTGCCGAGGAGCAGGTGCGCGCCCAGGCCGCCTTCGCCGAGGGTGCGCGCCACGCCCGCGAGGGCGTGCATGTTGACGACGCTGGCCCGCAGCTTGGCGAGCTGCCCCTCGGGCAGCTCCGGGTGCGTCCGGTACAGGTGGTCGGTCACGACCAGCCCGAGGACGGCGTCGCCGAGGAACTCCAGCCGCTCGTTCGGCGGCAGGCCACCGTTCTCGTAGGCGTACGAGCGGTGCGTGAGCGCGAGCCGCAGCAGCTCGGCGTCGATGTCGACGCCGAGCGCGGCGAGCAGCGTTTGCGGGTCCTGCGACGGGCCGCGGGGCGGCTTGGTCCCCACGGATCAGGCGGGCTGGGTGACCTGACGACCGTCGTACTGACCGCACGTCGGGCAGGCGATGTGCTGCGGCTTCGGCGCCTTGCACGCCCGGTTGCTGCAGGTCACCAGGTGCACCGCGGTGGTCTTCCACTGCGAGCGGCGAGAGCGGGTGTTGGAACGCGACATCTTCCGCTTGGGGACGGCCACGACTACATCTCCTCTGACGTGCTAAAACGTGAAGCTTCGGATGGGCTAGTGGCCCTGATCCCGCGGGAACCGCTCCTGGAGCGCCGCCCACCGAGGATCTATGGTCTCATGCGCGTGATCCGGCCCGAGTTCGGCCCACTTGCCACCGCAGTCGGGGCACAGACCCGGGCAGTCCGGTGTGCACAGCGGGGCCGAGGGCACCGCCAGCACGACCGCGTCCCGGACCACCGGCTCCAGGTCGACGAGGTCGTCCACCAGGCGCGGGACCTCGTCGTCGTCGGTCGTCTCGTCGGTGGCGCTGTCCGGGTAGGCGAACAGCTCGGTCACCTCGATCGACACCTCGTCGGTGATCGGGTCGAGGCAGCGCGAGCACTCACCGGCCAGCGGGCCGGTCGCGGTCCCGGAGACGAGCACGCCCTCCACCACCGACTCCAGCAGCAGGTCCAGCTCGACCGGCGCGCCGGTCGGGATGGCGATGACGCCCTCGAGGCCGATGTCGTGCGTCGCGGGCGCCGTGCGCTGGAGGGCGCGGCTGGAGCCCGGCCTGCGGCCCAGGTCGCGGGTGTCGATCACCCACGGGCTGGACACCGCCGGTCGGGCGCTGCTGGTCTTGCGGGACTGGGACATGGCTGGTCGGGTGTCGTCTTCCACGCTGAGGGGGTGCCGGATGCGGCCCGCCCAGGTTACGCGACCGGGCGGGCCGGGGCGAAATCACCCGTTGTAGTCGTAGGGCACGGCGCCCGCCGGGACGCCGCGCAGCGACCCGCGCAGGTGGGTGCGGCCCTTGGCGACGGTGCGCAGGGTGTGGCCGAGCAGGTCCTCGAACTCGGCGAGCTTGGTGTCGACGTACTCGTCGCACTCGGCGCGCTGCCGGGCCGCCTCGTCGGTCGCGGCGTCGACGGTGCGCTGCGCCTCGGCCTGCGCGGCGGCGACGACCTCGGTCTGCGAGACCAGCCGCTGCTGCTCGTAGCGGCCCTCCTCGACGGCGCGCTCGTAGGACTCGCGGCCCGCCTGGAGCATCCGGTCGGCCTCCTCCTGGGAGCGGCCGACGAGCGTCTCGTACTCGGCGCGGCCCGCGGCCACCACCCGGTCGGCCTCGGCCTGCGCGTCGGCGACCAGCCGCTCGGCGTGCGCGGTGGCCTCGGCGACCAGCCGCTCCGCCTCGGCGCGCGCCTCGGCGACCATCCGGTCGGCGTCGAGGGCGGCCTTGCTGAGCTTCTGCTCCGCCTCGTGCTCGGCGGCCCCGACGATCTCGTCCTTGCGGTCGAGGACGTCCTGGGCGTCGTCCATCTCCGAGGGGAACGCGTCCCGGATCTCGTCGAGGAGTTCGAGCGCGTCACCGCGCGGCACGACGCAGCCGGAGGTCATGGGGACGCCGCGCGCCTCCTCCAGGATCGTGACCAGCTCGTCGATGGCCTCGAAGACCTTGTACATCGACTCCTCCTCGCCGCGGCTGACTCCCGTCCCCGATTCTGCCGCCCCCGGCTGCCCGGCACGGGGAGATCCACCCCGGTGTGTCAACCTCGTCCGCGTGATCCGCCCCGCCACCGCCGCCGACGTCCCCGCCATCGTCGCCCTCCTCGCCGACGACCCCCTGGGCGCGACCCGCGAACGCCCGGGCGACCCGCGCTACGCGGCGGCGTACGCCGAGATCGCCGCCGACCCGAACCAGCTCCTCGCGGTCGCCGAACTGGACGGGGCGGTCGTGGGGACACTCCAGCTCACCTTCACGCCCGGGCTGTCCCGGCTGGGCGCGCTGCGCGCGACGATCGAGGGCGTGCGGGTGCGGTCCGACCAGCGCGGGTCGGGCCTGGGCCAGGCGCTGGTGGAGTGGGCGGTCGAGCGGGCGCGGGACCGGTCGGCGGCGCTGGTCCAGCTCACCACCGACCGCACGCGCGAGGACGCCCACCGCTTCTACGAGCGGCTGGGGTTCGTCGCCAGCCACGTCGGCATGAAGCTCGACCTCAGCCGGGCGGACCGCTGATCAGGCGCGCTCGTTCTCGGCGATGCGCTTGAGGAGTCGCTTGTGGACGTGCTCGGGCAGCAGGTGCGACACGTCACCGCCGTGCGTGGCGACCTCCTTGACCAGCGAGCTGGACAGGAAGCTGTTGACCGGGCTGGTCGGCATGAACAGCGTCTCCACCCCGGTGAGCCCCTTGTTCATCTGCGCCATCTGCAGCTCGTAGTCGAAGTCCCCCGCGACCCGCACACCCTTGAGGATGGCCTTGATGTCGTGCGCGGCGCAGTAGTCGACCAGCAGCCCGTGCCAGGAGTCCACGCGGACGTTGTCGAGGTGCGCGGTGATCTCCGCGAGCATGGCCATCCGCTCGTCCACGGTGAACAGCCCGCGCTTGTTCTTGTTGATCATCACCGTCACGACGACCTCGTCGAACAACCCGGCCGCCCGCTCGAACACGTCCAGGTGCCCGTTCGTCGGCGGGTCGTATGAGCCGGGACACAGAGCACGGGTCATGCGCCGGACGCTAGCAGCCGCGCCGCCCCTCACCGGGTGGTGGTGATCACGCGGACACCGAATACCAGCCAGGTGCCAAGGACTCCAGGACGCCGAGCCCGACCATCCGGTCGCACTCCTCGACAAGTTCCGCGAGGGCCGACGCGGCGGCGGTCCCGGAGGTGGAGGCGAGCCTCCTGACGCGCCACGCGTCGAAGGCGTCCCGACCGGCCGCGCTGATGTCGACATCCACCTCCCGCTGGTCGTCGATCACGAAGAGGCAGCCGGTCCCGTGCATCTCGTAGGTGATGCGCTCGTCGACGGCGCCGGATTTCGGGATCGAACGCGCGCGGTACAGGCGGACCAGGTCGCCGACGTTCCCCGCCGCGAGTGGACCGCGGCCGAGAGCGTCGACGACGGCGGCGAGTGCGCCGAGGTACGCCTCGATTTCGCGCTCGGCTCCGGTCACCGGTCGCCCTGGCGGGTGGCCCAGTGCAGTTCCGTTTCGCCGTAGCGGCGGCTGCGGTCGGGGGTGAGGGTGGTGGGCCAGCGCGGGGCCCGGAGCGGCGGTCGCGTTCGACGACGATGACCGTGCCTTCCGATGTCCACCCGTTGTCGACGAGGGCGGTCAACACCGCGGCCAAGTCGTCCTCTCCCAGCGCGTATGGGGGGTCGGCGAGGACCAAGTCGTACGGGGCGGACGGGGTCTCCGCGAGGACTGTCGCGACCCGGCCCATGCGGACGTCCGCGCCCGGCAGGCCCACGGACGTGGCGTTCTCGCGGAGGATCTTGACCGCGGTCCGGTCGGATTCGACCAGGGTGGCGAGGGCGGCGCCGCGGAGAGGGCTTCCAGGCCGAGGGCGCCGGAGCCCGCGTAGAGGTCGAGGACGCGGGCGCCGTCGAGGTCGAGGGTGGCTTCGAGGGCGCTGAACAGCGCCTCGCGGACGCGGTCGGCGGTGGGGCGGGTGCCGCGGGGTGGGACGGCGAGCCTGCGGCCGCCCGCTGCGCCCGCGACGATCCTGGTCACCGGGTCATCGTGCCCGATACTCCGCGTGGCCCATCCGACCGGGTGATGCCGGGCACATCCCGCCACGCGGCCGATTCACCGGGTCGGCGGAGCGCGTAGTCTCGCTTGTCCGGTCGGAGTCGAGCAGGGGGACAGCGGGGTGTCGGAGACCTCTGTGAGAGAGGCCGAGATCGCCGTGGAGCAGAAGCACCTGGACGTCGTCTACGCGCGGGTCGCGGAGATCCGCGACGACGCGGAGGACATGCGGACCAAGGGCGACGCGTTGGCGCACGGGGCGCGCAACGAGGCGGTGTTCGAGCAGGCGGCGATGCTGTTCGAGCGGGACGTCATGGTGCGGCACGCGACCCAGATCCTGCGGACCCTGGACGCCGAGCACGAGGGCCTGGTGTTCGGCCGATTGGACTCGACCACCGGCGAGACCCAGTACGTCGGCCGCCTCGGGGTGCGCGACGGCAACTTCGACAACCTGGTCACCGACTGGCGCGCCCCGCGGCGGCGCCGTTCTACCAGGCCACCGCCGAGCACCCGATGGACGTCGTGCGGCGCAGGGTGATCCGGTCGACCGGCAAGCAGGTCGTGGACATCGACGACGACCTGCTGATGCCCGACGCCCGGTCGGACACGATGGCCGTGGTCGGCGAGGGCGCGCTGATGGCGAGCCTGACCCGCGCCCGCGGCGAGAACATGCGCGACATCATCGCCACCATCCAGAAGGAGCAGGACGTCGCGATCCGGGCGCCGTGGAAGGGCGTCACCGAGATCACCGGCGGCCCGGGCACCGGCAAGACGGCGGTCGCGCTGCACCGCGTCGCGTACCTGCTGTACCGCGACCGGCGGCGGATGGGCGGCACGGGCGTGCTGGTGGTCGGCCCGTCGCCCGCGTTCACCTCCTACATCTCCCGGGTGCTGCCGTCGATGGGCGAGGACAGCGTCGAGCTGCGGTCGCTCGGCGAGGTGATGGACGGCGTGCGCGGCGTGCGCAACGACACCGCCGAGGTCGCCGCGATCAAGGGGTCGCTGCGGATGCGGCGGGTGCTCAAGCGGGCCATCCGCGACGCCCCCGAGGACGCCCCGACCGAGCTGCGCATCGTCTACAAGGGCCAGGTGCTCAAGCTCGTCGAGCGCGACCTCGCCGCCGTGCGCAAGGCCGTCCACAACGGACGCAGGCCGCCGAACCAGTCCCGGGTGGACGCCGCCGAGGCGCTGCTGGAAGCGCTGTGGCGCAAGGCGGACGCGTTCGGCGACTTCCCCGCGACCCGCGCCGAGCTGCTGACCGACCTCGGCGAACGGCTGGACTTCCACCGCTTCGTCGTCGTCTGGTGGCAGCTGCTGTCCCCGATGGACGTGCTGCGGTCCCTCGGCGACCGGCGCAGGCTGGCCGCCGCGGCGGGCAAGGTGCTGACCCGCCGCGAGGTGGACCTGCTCGCGCGGAGCTGGTCCGACCTCGACAGCGGGCCGTCGGTCGCCGACGTCGCCCTCCTCGACGAGCTGCGCGTGCTGCTCGGCAAGCCGCCCAGGCGCCGCCGCAGGGGCGCCGCCCCGGAGCCGCCGCGCGCGGACAACTACGACGAGTACGCCCACATCGTCGTGGACGAGGCGCAGGACCTCTCCCCATGCAGTGGCGCATGGTCGGCCGACGCGGCCGGTACGCGAGCTGGACCGTGGTGGGCGACCCGGTGCAGAGCTCCTGGCCGGACCCCGACGAGGCGCGGCGCGCCCGGGTGACCGCGCTGGGCGGGCCGTCCACCGAGCACCGGCGGTTCTCGCTGCGCACGAACTACCGCAACTCGGCGGAGATCTTCGCCCTGGCGCACGAGGTGGTCAGCGACATCGCCACCAAGGACGAGCTGCCGCACGCGGTGCGCAGCACCGGGCAGGAGCCGCTGATCCGGGTCGTCGCGCCCGACGCGGTGTCCGACGCGGTGGCCGAGGCGACCAAGGCGCTGCTGGCCGAGGTCCAGGGCACCGTCGGCGTGATCACCTCCGCGTCCCGGGTCTCCTCGGCGCGGGCGGCGGTGGCGGGGATCGACGACGAGCGGGTGAAGGTCGTCGACGGGCTGGAGTCCAAGGGCCTGGAGTACGACGCGGTGGTGCTCGCCGAGCCGGGCGAGCTGGTGACCGAGTCGCTGACCGGGCCGAGGACGCTCTACGTGGCGCTCACCCGCGCCACGCAGCGGCTGACCGTGGTCACGTCGGACCCGGCCTGGCCGCGGTAGCTCACCCGTACATCAGCGAGCCGGGCGTGGTCAGCGACTCGCCGGTCTCCAGCCAGGTCTTGAGGCCGGACAGGATCATCGGCCAGCCGCCGTACAGCTCGTCGTTGGCGCCCTCGCGCAGCTCGTCGTGGGTGACGGTGAGCCTGCACGAGTCCCGCACCTGCTCGATGTCCCACGTCACGCGCGAGGTGCCCTCGGCCTTGACGTCGTCGCTCCACAGCGCGCGCAGGGTGTGCACGAGCTTGCGCGGCGGGTCGACGGAGACCACCTCGCCGTCGCCCAGCGGGGCGTCGGGCGAGTTGGGGTGGACCATCTCGAGGTAGGCGCCCGGGGTCCAGTCCGAGGCGACGCGCACGCCGAAGTTGTACTTGGCGCGGATGTCGCCGTCGGTGATCGCCTCCCAGAGCCGCTCGGGGGTGGTGCGGATGTAGATCTCGAAGACCTTCTCCATGGTGCTCTCCAGGGTCGCTTTGAGGTCCGCCAGTCCGGCGGCCCAGGGTTGGGCGTACTTGCTCACCCAGCGGTCGTGGATCAGCCGGATGGGCACGGGGTTGAGGTAGTGGACCTTCTCCCGGCCGCGCCGCCGCGTGACGACGAGGCCGGCTTCCTCCAGCAGCTTCAGGTGCTTCATCACGCCGAAGCGGGTCATCGGGACGCGGGCCTCCAGCGCGCTGAGGGTCTGCCCGTCCTCGCGGAACAGCTCGTCCAGCAGGCCCCTGCGGGTCGGATCGGCCAGCGCCTTGAACACCTCGTCCACGTAGACGAGATTAGGTGACCAGATGGTCACGTGTCAATGGGGTCACCAGATGCGAACATATGTTCGTGTCGATTGAGGGACCCTTCCTGCACGCCGACCTCGACTCCTTCTACGCGTCGGTCGAGCAGCGCGACGACCCGCGGCTGCGCGGGCGGCCGGTGATCGTCGGCGGCGGGGTCGTGCTCGCGGCGTCGTACGAGGCGAAGGCGTTCGGGGTGCGCACGGCGATGGGCGGTCGGCAGGCGCGGCGGCTGTGCCCGCACGCGGTCGTCGTGCCGCCCCGGATGGCGGCGTACTCGGCGGCGTCCAAGGCGGTGTTCGAGGTCTTCCGGCGGACCACCCCGCTGGTCGAGGGCATCTCGATCGACGAGGCGTTCCTCGACGTCGGCGGGCTGCGCAAGATCGCGGGCACGGCCGGCGAGATCGCCGCGAAGCTGCGCGCGGACGTCGCCGGGTCGGTCGGCCTGCCGATCACCGTGGGCGTCGCGCGGACGAAGTTCCTGGCGAAGGTCGCCTCAGCGGTGGCCAAGCCCGACGGCCTGCTGATCGTCCCCCACGACGGCGAACTCGCTTTCCTGCACCCGCTGCCGGTCGAGCGCCTGTGGGGCGTGGGCAAGGTGACGTCGGCGAAGCTGCGCGACCACGGCATCGGCACCGTCGGCCAAGTCGCGGCGCTGTGCGAGGCGGAATTGGTCGGCATGCTGGGCCGCGCGGCCGGGCGGCACATCCACGCGCTGGCCCACAACCGCGACCCGCGGCCGATCGTCGTCGGCAGGCGCCGCCGCTCCATCGGCGCCCAGCGCGCCCTCGGCTCGCGCCGCCGCACCGAGGAGGAGCTGGACGCAACGCTGGCCGCCCTCGCCGACAAGCTCGCCCGCCGCCTCCGCCGCGCCGACCGCGCCTGCCGCACCGTCACCCTGCGCATGCGCTACCTGGACTACACCCGCGCCACCCGCTCCCACACCCTCGCCGAGGCGACGACCGACACCGCCCTCATCCTCCGCACCGCCCGCGGGCTGTTCACCGCCGCGTGGCCGAGGATCGCCGCCGACGGCCTGAGCCTCATCGGCCTCTCCCTGTCCAACCTGGAGAACGCCGACGCGGTCCAGCTCGCCCTCCCCTTCGACCGCGGCGGCCCGACCCTGGACTCGACCCTCGACGTCCTGCGCGACCGCTACGGCGCCACCGCCGTCACCCGGGCCGCCCTCCTCGGCCACGACCCGGGCGTCTCCGTGCCGCTGCTGCCGGACTGAAAACGGCTGGACGCCCCGCTCCCGGGTGCGGTTGGCTCCGCCGGTGGACCTGCCTCGACCGTTCGTCATCCGGGAAAGCGACCACCGCATCCACAACCCGTTCACCAGCGGCAAGCTCGCCACCCTCGGCCGGGCGCTGCGGCTGCCGCCGGACGCGGCCGTCCTCGACCTGGCGTGCGGCTCGGGCGAGCTGCTGTGCACCTGGGCCCGGGACCACCGGACCACCGGCACCGGGGTCGACATCAGCACCGCGTTCCTCGCCAAGGCGCGGGAGCGCGCGGTCGGGCTCGGGGTGGCCGACCGCGTGCGGTTCGAGCACGGCGACGCGTCCGGGTACGTCGCGGCCGGCCCCGTCGACGTCGCCGCCTGCGTCGGGGCGACGTGGATCGGCGGCGGGGTGGGCGGGACGGTCGCGCTGCTGCGCCGCAGCCTCCGGCCCGGCGGGCTGCTCCTCATCGGGCACCCGTACTGGCGGCGGGAGCCACCGGACCAGGCGACCGTCGAGGGCTGCCACGCCACGAGCCGCGACGAGTACCTGCCGCTGCCCGAGCTGCTCGAGCAGTTCGGCGCGCTCGGGTGCGACGTCGTCGAGATGGTCCTCGCCGACCAGGACAGCTGGGACCGCTACGCCGCGGCCCAGTGGCTCAGCACGCGCCGGTGGCTCGACGCGAACCCCGACGACGAGCTGGCCCCGGCGATGCGCGCCGAGCTGGCCGGGGCGCCCGCTCGGCACGCCCGCTACCAGCGGGAGTTCCTCGGCTGGGGCGTGTTCGCGCTGATGGACCGCTAGCTCCCGTGTGGACGGTCAGACGTCGCGGCAGTGCTCGTACATCTGGTCGAACCACTTGTCCCGTTCGGCGGTGTCCGGCTTGCTGTCGATGTACTTGCCCGCCGCTTCCGTGCAGAGGGCCAGTTGGTCGCGCTCGTCGGTGAGCGAGGTGTTGCGGTCCTTCGCCTCGGACAGGGTGGTGTTGGCGTCCTTGAGGTCGACCTCGGCCTGCTCGAGGCGGTCGGTGGCGGTCTTGATGCCCGCGTCCTTGTCCGCCTGCTCGGCGGCGACGCGGTCGACCTCGGCCTGGGCGCCGAAGTAGAAGACGGTGAAGACGCCCGCGGTGATGGCGAAGACGGCGGCCAGGACGGCGAGGACGACGACGGGGTCTTGCCGCGCCGGGCGGCGGGGGCTGGGCGTTCCAGCCCGCGACCTGGTCGGGGGCGGGGAAGTTCATCGCTCGGTCTCCCTGCTCAGCACTTGTCGAGCATGACTTGGATGGCTTCGCGCAGCTGGGCGTCGCTGCCCGACGCGGCGGCGTCGAGGGTGCGGCGCACCGGGTCCGCGCACTCGCGCAGGGTCTCGATCTCGCCTTCCAGCTCGGTGTTCTTCGTCGTGAGGTCCTCGGCCTCCGCACCGGCCTCGTCGGCGGACTTGCCCGCCTCGTCGGCGCGCTTGGTCAGGTCCGACAGCGTTTTCGCGGTCTCCTGGAGGCGCACGTCCGCGGCTTTGGCGTCGTCGGCGGCGCCGAGCCACAGGAACAGCATCAGGCCCGCCGCGGCCAGGAACACCACCAGCGCGGCGGCGAGCAGCGGGACGAGCGGGCCGCGCTTCGCGGGCGCGGGGAAGCCGGAGCCGGGCGTCGGGAACGACCCGGTGGCCGGGAACGGGCCGGTCGACGGGAAGGGCCCCGTGGACGGAAACCGCCCCCCGGTGTGGGTAGCCCACCGGGGGCGGCTGGTAGCCCTGAGGTTGGAATCCGGGCGGCTGATCGGTCATGTCTCCCCCACCAGAGTGGTAAGCCAGGCACCGGATAGTAACCGCCGGTGATCCACAGCTTCCTGGTTTGCGGGAAAAGTTCCGCCGCCCAGCCGACTACGTCGTCAGCTCGACGAGCAGGTCGCCGCCCTCCACCTGCTGCACGCCGCCGATCGCCACCCGCGACACCGTGCCCGCGCGGGGCGAGGTGATCGCGGCCTCCATCTTCATCGCCTCGATGGTGGCGATCGTCGCGCCCGCCTCGACCTGGTCGCCCGCCGCGACGGCGAGGGTGACCACGCCCGCGAACGGGGCGGCGACGTGGTTCGGGTTGGCCCGGTCGGCCTTCTCCGCGGCGGGGGCGTTGGACGCCACCGAGCGGTCGCGGACCTGCACCGGGCGGAGCTGGCCGTTGAGCTTGGTCATGACCGTGCGCATGCCGCGCTCGTCCGGGTCGGAGACCGCTTCGACCTCGATGAGCAGCGTGACGCCGCGGTCGAGCGCGACGGCGTACTCCTTGCCGTGCTCGAGGCCGTAGAAGAAGTCCTTGCTCGCCAGCACGCTGGTGTCGCCGAACTGCTCGCGGTGGGCCAGGAACTCCTTGGTGGGCCCGGCGAACAGCAGCCGGTTGAGCGTCGCGCGGCGGTCCTCGGCGAGCCCGGCGCGGTCGTCGGCGGTCAGCTCGACCATGCCCTTGGGGGCGGGCCTGCCCGCGAGCGCCTTGGTGCGGAACGGCTCCGGCCACCCGCCCGCCGGGTCGCCCAGCTCGCCGTGCAGGAAGCCGACGACGGAGTCCGGGATGTCGAAGCGGCCCGGCTCGGCCTCGAACTCGGCCGGGTCGACGCCCGCGCCGACCAGGTGCAGCGCGAGGTCGCCGACGACCTTCGACGACGGGGTCACCTTGACCAGCCGACCGAGCATCCGGTCGGCGGCGGCGTACATGGTCTCGATCTCCTCGAACCGGTCGCCGAGGCCGAGCGCGACCGCCTGGGTGCGCAGGTTCGACAGCTGGCCGCCGGGGATCTCGTGGTGGTAGACGCGGCCGGTCGGCGACGGCAGGCCCGCCTCGAACGGCTTGTAGACCTTGCGCACGATCTCCCAGTACGGCTCCATGTCGCCGACCGCCTGCAGCGACAGCCCGGTCTCCCGGTCGCTGTGGTCGGTGGCGGCGACGATCGCCGACAGCGACGGCTGCGACGTGGTGCCCGACATCGACGCCACCGCGCCGTCGACGGCGTCCACACCGGACTGGATGGCGGCCAGGTAGGTGGCCAGCTGCCCGCCCGCGGTGTCGTGGGTGTGCAGGTGCACCGGCAGGTCGAACTCCTTGCGCAGCGCGGTGATCAGCCGGGCCGCGGCGGGCGGGCGCAGCAGGCCCGCCATGTCCTTGACGGCGAGCACGTGCGCGCCCGCGCCGACGATCTGCTCGGCGAGCTTGAGGTAGTAGTCCAGCGTGTAGAGCTGCTCGCCCGGGTCGGACAGGTCGGCGGTGTAGCAGAGGGCGACCTCGGCGACCGCGGTCCCGGTCTCCCGGACGGCCTCGATGGCGGGCCGCATCTGCTCGACGTCGTTGAGGGCGTCGAAGATCCGGAAGATGTCGATGCCGGTCTTGGTGGCCTCCTCGACGAAGGCGGTGGTCACCTCGGTCGGGTAGGGCGTGTAGCCGACGGTGTTGCGGCCGCGCAGCAGCATCTGCAGGCAGATGTTGGGCACCGCCTCGCGCAGGGCGGCCAGCCGCTCCCACGGGTCCTCGGCGAGGAAGCGCAGCGCCACGTCGTAGGTCGCGCCGCCCCAGCACTCCAGCGACAGCAGCTCCGGCATGGTCCGCGCGACGTGCGGGGCGACCGCGAGCAGGTCGCGGGTGCGGACCCGGGTCGCCAGCAACGACTGGTGCGCGTCGCGGAAGGTCGTGTCGGTGACGCCGACCGCGCGGGACTCGCGCAGCCAGCGGGCGAAGCCCTCCGGGCCCAGCTCGACGAGCTTCTGCTTCGAGCCCGCGGGCGGCTCGGCGGCCAGGTCGGCGGCGGGCAGCTTCTCCCGGGGGTCGATGACCTTCGGGCGCTCGCCGTGCGGCCGGTTGACCGTCACGTCGGCCAGGTAGGTCAGCAGGCGGGTGCCGCGGTCGGCGGAGTGCCGCGCGGTCAGCAGGTGCGGGCGCTGCTCGATGAACGCCGTGGTGACCCGGCCCGCGGTGAAGTCCGCGTCGTCCAGCACCGCCTGCAGGAACGGGATGTTGGTGGCGACGCCGCGGATGCGGAACTCCGCGATCGCCCGGCGGGCCCGCCGCACGGCGGCGTCGAAGTCCCGGCCGCGGCAGGTGAGCTTGACGAGCATGGAGTCGAAGTGCGCGCTGACCTCCGCGCCGACCGCGGTGCCGCCGTCGAGCCGGATGCCGCCGCCGCCCGGGGAGCGGTAGGCGGAGATCTTCCCGGTGTCCGGGCGGAACCCGTTGGCCGGGTCCTCGGTGGTGATGCGGCACTGCAGGGCCGCGCCGCGCAGGTAGACGACGTCCTGGGACAGGCCGAGGTCGGTCAGCGTCTCGCCCGCGGCGATGCGGAGCTGGGACTGCACGAGGTCGATGTCGGTGACCTCCTCGGTCACCGTGTGCTCGACCTGGATGCGCGGGTTCATCTCGATGAACACGTGCTCGCCGCGGGTGTCGAGCAGGAACTCGACGGTGCCCGCGTTCTTGTAGCCGATGTGCCGGGCGAAGCGCACCGCGTCGGCGCAGATCCGGTCCCGCAGCTCCGGGTCCAGGTTCGGCGCGGGCGCGATCTCGATGACCTTCTGGTGGCGGCGCTGCATGGAGCAGTCGCGCTCGTAGAGGTGGATGACGTTGCCCGCGCCGTCGGCGAGGATCTGCACCTCGATGTGGCGCGGGTCGACCACGGCCTGCTCGAGGAACACGGTGGCGTCGCCGAAGGCCGACTCGGCCTCGCGCATCGCCGCCTCCAGCGACTCGCGCAGCGCCTTGGGGTCCTCGACCCGGCGCATGCCGCGCCCGCCGCCGCCCGCGACGGCCTTGACGAACACCGGGAAGCCGATCTCCTCGGCCGCGGCGAGCAGGCCGTCCACGTCGGTCGACGGGGCCGACGAGCGCAGCACCGGCAGCCCGGCCTCGCGGGCCGCGGCGATGGCGCGCGCCTTGTTGCCGGTCAGCTCGAGCACGTCGGCGTCGGGGCCGACGAAGGTGATCCCGCGGCCGCGCACGCGCGCGCGAGGTCGGGGTTCTCCGAGAGGAAGCCGTACCCGGGGTAGACGGCGTCCGCGCCCGCCTTCCTGGCCGCGTCGACGATCGCCTCGACGGACAGGTAGGCGCGCACCGGGTGGCCGGGCTCGCCGATCAGGTAGGCCTCGTCGGCCTTCATCCGGTGCGGCGAGTTGCGGTCCTCGTGGGGGAAGACCGCGACGGTGCCTGCACCGAGTTCGTACCCGGCGCGGAACGCCCGGATGGCGATCTCACCGCGGTTGGCGACGAGCACCTTGCGGAACATGCCCGGCTACCTCCAGATCCCTAGGGGTCGGTCGCAGGAGGTTACCGCGTTTGTCCCGCCAGTCGGGAGCATCGTCCCACGTAACGGGCAGTGCGCGCCCGATCTCACTCCCCGGTGACCGCGCCGTGAGGGCGGTGCCGCTCAGCGTGCCGGCCGGGTGGTGACCTCGTGCACCTCCAGGGGGTCATTTCCCCGCCGCGGACGATCCGAACCCGGGTCGCGCCGCCCTCGGGCAGCGGCACCTCGGTGTACGGCCCGGCCAGCCGACCGACCGTCGCCCAGCCCGCCGCACCGGCCCTGACCTGCACTTCCCCGCCCGGCGCCGTGCCCGGGGCGGCGCGCACGACGAGCGCGGACGCGGGCCGGTCGGCGCTCAGCGGCAGCTCGACGGCCTCGCCTGTGACGGTGAACACGGTGGTGGGGTCGCCGTCGGTGGCGCGGCCGGTGGGGCAGGCGACGACCGACAGCTCGCGCACGACGAGCCAGTGCGGCTGGTCGGCTTCCGACCGCAGCCGCACGAACCGGGTGTCGGCCGTCACGTCGACCGCGTGCTCCGGGCGCTCGACCCGGGCGACGGGGGTCCACGTGCGACCGTCCGGGCTGAACTCGAGCACGCCGCGGCGGAGGTGGTCGAGGGGGCGGTCGGGCTTGCCCAGCAGCAGCCGGACGCCGCGCACCCGGCGCGGGCCGCCGAGGTCGACGGTGACGGCCGCGCCCGCGACCGCTGGCCCGGCGCTCCAGTAGTAGGTGGCGGGGTCGCCGTCGGTCATCCGGTCCGGGCCGTGGCCGCCGTGCGCGCCGAGGGTGGTGGTGACGGCGGCGGGGCGCGCGGCGTAGGCGGTGTCGTACTCGCGGACCGCGGCGTCGACGAAGGACCGCTGGGCGGCGGGGCCCCGGGCGCCGAGGAGCGCGAGGCGCGCGGTCCAGGCGCGGGCGGGGTCACCGGCGAGGAGCCGGACGGCCTCGCGGACCGGCTCGGCGTCGTGGCCGAGCCCGGTGCGCACGACGTGGTCGAGGCGGGCGGCGCGCATCGCCAGGTCGGGGGCGCCCGCGCGGTAGGCGCGCCAGAACCCCGCCAACTCGGCGGAGACGCCGACGGCGGGCGGGGTCGGGGCGGCCAGGGCTGCCGAGAGCAGGCAGGCGGCTAATCGGATGGGCACGTGCGGGGCTCCGTGGGTGGCGGCGGGCGTGCGACGACCCTTGCGATGGCGCGCGCCCGCCGCCCGGTTCCCGCCTGCCGGGCACCGACCGGCGGTATCACCCGTTCGGACTCACGGTCCGGTGTAGAGGATCTTGTCCGGGGAGCCGGGCGGCAGGTTGCAGACCCCGGGGCTGGCGTTGCGGACCAGCGCGGACTGCACCTGGGCGGGCGTGGCCCAGGGGTAGAGCCCGAGGTGCAGGGCCGCGCCGCCGGTGGTGTGCGCGGTGGCCAGCGACGAGCCGGAGATCGTCGTGGTGGCCGTGTCGGAGGTGTACCAGGGGCCGGGGATGACCAGGCCGGGCGCGTAGAGGTCGATGGCGGGGCCGTAGTTGCCCTGCGGCGCGGCGCAGTCGTCGCGGCCGATGGCGGCGCTGGTGATCGCCTCGGTGACCCGGGCGGGCGAGAAGTTGCTCGCCAGCGAGCGCGACGAGCCGCCGGTCACCGAGTACGTGATGCCCGAGGCGATGGAGCGGCGCACGGCGTCGTCGAGGGCCTGGTTGGCCGCGCCGCCCAGGCTGACGTTGACCACGGCGGGCTTGACCGCGTTGCGGGTGATCCAGTCGATGCCCGCGATGACGCCGGACATCGTGCCGGAGCCGGTGTTGTTGAGCACCCGCACCGGGACGAGCTTCACGCCCTTGGCGACGCCGTAGGTCTTGCCGCCGACCAGCCCGGCCATGAACGTGCCGTGGCCGTTGCCGTCGTCGGGAACGGTGTCGTTGTCGATGAAGTCGTAGCCGCCGGAGACCCGGCCGCCGAACTCGGTGTGGGTGGCGCGCACGCCGGTGTCGAGGATGTACGCGGTGACGTTGCGGGCCTCGGTGGCGTAGCGGTAGTGGCCGTCCAGCGGCAGCCTGCGCTGGTCGATGCGGTCCAGGCCCCACGGCGGGTTGAGCTGGTCGCCGTAGGCGCGGACGGGGGTGTCGGGGACGACGTAGGCGACCGACGGGTCGGCGGCGTAGGCGCGCGCCTGGCGGTCGGTCAGCTCGGCGGAGAAGCCGTTGATGACGGAGAAGCGGCGCCCGACGGCGCCGCCGTGGCGCGCGGTCGAGGGGGCGCCAGCCTTGAGCACCACGATGTAGTCGCCCGTGGGGGCGGCGTGGCCGGGCGCGGTGAGCACGGCCGAGAAGGTCAGGACGCCTGCCGCGAGCAGCGACAGCCGGTGCAGGGTGGTGGCCATGATCCCTGTCTAGGAGGGCCGCCCGGGTGCGGCAATCATTCCCGGTTGCCGGTCACGGGGGCCAGACGCGCAGCCAGACGACGCCGCGGACCTCGGCGAGCGGGGCCCAGCCGAAGGCGCGCGAGTCGTCGGAGCGGGCGGGGTCGTCGCCGAGGAGGAACGCCGATCCGCCGGGCACCACGGCGCCGTCGGGGTCGACGAGGGCGGGGTCGCCCGCGCGGCCGTCGGGCAGGCAGCACGCCTCGGGGTCGCCCGCCCAGTCGCCGGGCGGGGTCGGCACGGTCCGCCAGTCCGCCTCGCCCGCGTGGCGGACCTGGACGAGCGGTCCGCGGTCGCCCGGGACGGCGCGGACGGCGTCGCCGGGCAGGGCGATGACGCGCTTGACGACCAGCGGCTCGCCGGGGCCGAACCGGGCGGCGACGACGTCGCCGCGCTCGACGTCGGCGCCGAAGGGGTGCAGCAGGACGCGGTCACCTTCCGTGAGCGTGGGCCGCATGCTGCCGCCCGACACCGGCACGGCGAGGATGGCCGCGGCGGCGACCGCGACGACCGCCAGGACGCCCGCGATCGCGGTGACCGCTCCGACAACCCGCCACGCGCGCATGCCGCACCCTACCCCTCGTGAGTATTACCAAACCGTTACATCATCACAGACGGTCACGATCAACGGTCGATGACACAGCGGGCCTGATCAGGGGCGGTATCTGTGACCACGAGTTCTACTGACCGGTCACTTGCATCATCCTCACGGAGAGTTGCAGTTACGAGCAGGTAACTGTGACCTGAAGTCACGTGTTACGGCAAACGGTCTCTTGTCGCCGTGGTCACAGCTTTGTCATCGTGTGCCAACCGTCACGCCGCCCGCCACTCTCCGCAGTCGGGCGTCCCCCGTCCTGCCCTGGAGTGCCCATGTCGCTGGAGCGAGTCCGCCGGTGGAACGAGCGCATGCGCGGCGAGGCCCGGACGGGCAGGCGCGGCACGCGCTGGTCGCGCAGCACCGCCATCGGGCTGCCCGCGGTCGGCTTGGCCGCGGTGCTCGGCGTCGGCATGGCGCAGGGCGTGGTCGCGGCCAACTTCTTCGTCGCGGGCCAGCCGTTCACCCTGCGCTCGGACCAGGTCAACGGCAGCGGGTTCGCCGCGTTCCTGCACAGCAGGCAGATCGCCGACGGCACCGCGGCGGGCAAGGGCGAGGCGATGGCCCGCGCGGGCTTCCAGTCCGCCCGGCTCGACGGGCTGTGCGCGGTGGTGCACCAGACGATCCTCGGCCTGCCGTACACGCTCAAGCTCAACGCGGGCTCGCCCGTCGACGGCACGCCCAACGGCGGCCCGAACGTCATCGACGCCTACAACCTGATCCTGGAGGCGAAGGCCGTCCAGGGCACGCACAGCTCGTTCTCCGAGATGGTGCTCGGCAAGACCGCCCACCAGGTGCAGATGGGCGGGCAGCCGCTGGAGGGCGGCACCGTCGGCGCGTTCGGCCTGGAGGCGGGCGTGGTCGAGGTGCGCGGGCTGACCGCCGACGCCTACACCGCGGAGATCTCCGGGAACATCTCGCTGCCCAACCTGACGCTGTCCATCCTGCCGGGGAGGATCACGTGCTGAGGACCGCCTGGCGCTGGTTCGCCGACTTCCGCCGCACCCGGCCGTTCTGGGGCGGGCTGTGGATGGTCCTGGGCGGCTGGGCGATCATGTCGCTCACCTTCGCGCCCATCGCCGTCGTCGCGGGCGCGGGCTTCGGCGGCGTCGCCGGGTACCTGCTCGGCGGCGGGCTCATGCTGTTCGGCCTCGCGGTGTGGGTGAACCCGGCGCTGCGCCACGTCATGGGCGTGCTGGGGTGCGCGTTCGCCATCGCGTCACTGGTCGGGTCCAACCTGGGCGGGTTCCTGGTCGGGATGCTGCTCGGCATCCTCGGCGGGGCGATGGTGTTCGGGTGGGGTCCGAAGAAGGAGCGCGCCGTGGCGGTCGAGGAGTCCGAAGAGGACGCCCCCGTGGACGGGCCGGAGGACGTCGAGCGGGTCGCGGCGTGACCGCGGCCCGGCGGCCCCGGCGCCTGTTCGGCGCCGCGGTGGGGATCTTCGTGCTGCTGGTGGCCGGGGTCGTGGTGCCGGACCTGGCGTACCTGCACGCGCAGACCGCGCCGCCGCCCGCGCCCGCCCCGCAGATCGGGTTCCTGACCATGCCCCGCGACAAGCCGCTGCGGGTCACCGCGAGCGGCGGGTACGCGGCGTCGATCCAGTACAAGGGCATGGAGACGGTGGTGGACGCGAACGGGGTCTCCTTCCAGGCCGCGCACTACACCTTCCGCGCGCTCACCCTGGACAACCTGCGCATCACCGACACCGCGCACACCGACTACTCGCTGGCGCTGTCGTCGTCGGGGACCAGCCAGCTCGGCGGGACCAACAGCGCGGGCCAGCAGATGCAGACCGACCTGTGGGCGCTGAACCTCTACGCCTCGCACCCGCTGCTGCTGTGCGCGCTGCCCGCGCAGTGGCTGCTGGACTTCGGGATCTCGCTGAGCGTGCACCTGTGCGACGTGAAGATGGACCTGTACGCGCTCAAGGCGTTCAACCCGACGCCCAGCAGCGGCCGGGACAACCCGGTGCGGCTGCCGGGCGCGACGCTGACGGTGACGAGCAAATGAGGGGGCGCACGCACTGGCGGCGGACCGCGGCCCTGGGGCTGCCCGCGCTGGCCGCCGCGGGGTGCTCGGCAGCCAGGTCGCCTCCGGCGCGGTCGCCGCCGACCTGGTGATCCAGGGCGGGAACCTGGCGCTGTCGACCAGCGGGCTCTACGGGACCGACTTCGGGCTGTCGGTGGGCGACGTGACCAGGCAGAACGCCGACGGGACGACCTCGACCATCCGGATCGGGCGGCTCGGGTTCGCCAACGGGCGGCTCAACGAGCTGTGCCTGTCGGTGCAGCAGCAGGTGCTCGGGGCGTGGTTCACCATTTACGTGACCGGTGGCGACGGGAACGCCTCCACGTGGGAAGTCGTCACCGAGAACGTCGAACTCGACATCTCCTCGGCTTCCGGGGCGCTGGATATGGACGGCGTGGTCAAGATCGGATTGCCGGGGCACGACGTCACCACGGTCAAGGACGGTTCCGGCGCGTACATCCCGAATCCACTTCGTGTTCCGGCGGGCAAGCACCGGGCCGGAATCGACGCGACCTACGCGGAGTTCCGGCAGGTGCGCGGGACCATCGGGGTGATGTCGATCCCGCAGCCGTTCCAGCTCCCCAACCTGCGGGTGCGCATCGAACCGGGGCAGTCGACGTGCGCGGCGCCGGTGCCGCCGGTCGGCAATCCGTAACACAGAGAATTAACCGCGACGCGGGATTAACTACTCCAGGTGACCCTCTATGGTGTAGCAATGCCCTCTGGTGACGCCGAATCCCCTGATCGCCTTCCCCACTTCGACACCGTTCTCCGCGGGTATAACCCGCGCCAGGTGAACGAACGGGTCACCCGTTTGACGTATGACCTTCGGCATCTGACGAAGGACCGCGACGAGGCGGCCGCAAAGGTCGCCGAACTGACCAAATCGCTCGGTTCGCTCCAGCAGCAGCTGCTCGAGACCACGACCCGCCTCAACCGCATCTCGGCCAACCCCAACAGCACCGAGGGCATGACCGAGCGGGTGCGGCTGATGATGCAGCTCGCCGAGGAGGAGATCGCCGAGTTCAAGCGGCAGGCCGACGAGTACGGCAAGAACACCCGCGGCGAGGCCGAGGCGTGGGCCGTCGCGCACCGCCAGGAGGCCGAGGCGGCGGGGGCCCGAATCCGGGCGACCGCCGAGGAGCAGGCCGCGCAGACCGGCCGCAGCGCCGAGGCGTACGCGGCCAACGCGCTGAAGAAGGCAGACGACCAGGCCGCCGCGATGCGCAAGGCCGCGGAGAACGACGCCGCCGAGATGCGCGCCCGCGGCGAGCGCAAGCTGGCCGAGCTCGAGCAGCGCCGCGCCCAGCTCGAGGCCGACTACCAGCGCAACCACCAGCAGCTCGACGCCGAGTACGAGCAGATGCGCTCGACCCTGGCCGCCGAGCACACCAAGCTGATGGCCGACTCCCGCGCCGAGATCGAGGCGAACACCAAGGCCGCCGAGGCCCGCATCGCCCAGCTCGACGCCGACGCCGCCGCCGAGCGCACCCGCCTGGACACCGAGGCGACGGAGCTGCGCAACCGCCTCGACGCCGAGGCCGAGGAGCTGCGCACCCGCCTCGAGCTGGAGTCCGAGCAGCGCCGTACCGAGGCCGAGACCGCCTCCGCCGCCGAGATCGAGGCCACCCGCACCGCGGCCGAGGAGTCCCTCGCCGCCCGCATCGCCGAGGTCGACGCCGACATCGCGGCCCGCCAGGCCGACGCCGACGCCCGCATCGCCGCCCAGCTGGCCGACGCGGACCAGAAGGCAGCGGCCCTGGTCGCCGACGCCCGCCAGCAGAAGACCGACACCGAGGAGATGCTCGCCGAACTCCGCAAGACCACCGACGAGCAGATCACCGCCCAACTGGCCGACGCCGACCAGAAGGCCGCGGCCCTCGTCGCCGACGCGGAGAAGCAGAAGGCCGACACCGAGGAAATGCTCGCCGAACTCCGCAAGACCACCGACGAGCAGATCACCGCCCAACTGGCCGACGCCGACCAGAAGGCCGCGGCCCTGATCGCCGACGCGGAGAAGCAGAGGGCCGACGCCGAGGCGGCCCTCGCCGCGGCCCGCCAGGAAGCCGACACCGCCATCGCCGCCCAGCGCGCCGAGGCCGACGCCTACGCCAGCCGCGTCACCGCCGAGGCCGACGCCAAGCTCGCCGAGGCCACGGAGCGCCACACCGCCGCCACCGACTTCCACGAGCGCGTGGCGGCCCAGGTCACCAACGCCTTCTCCCTCCTGGAAGAGGCCAAGCGCCACTTCACCCCCGCCGAGGAGCCCAAGCAGCCCGCGAAGAAGGCAAGCAGCACCCGCAACGGCACCCCCGCGAACGCGGGCAGCCGCTAGCGAGCAGCCGAAGCGGACCACCCGCGGCGAGGCCCGTTCCCCCACCGGGAACGGGCCTCGCCGCGTTCGGGGCGACGAGCACGCCCCGGTCCCCGTCTGGCGGCATACTCGGGCGCATGAGGATCGCGGTGACCGGGGCGACCGGCAGGCTCGGCGGGCGGGTGGCCCGGCGGTTGGCGGGGGCCGGGGTTCGGCAGACGTTGCTCGTGCGGGATCCCGCGCGGGCCCCTCGGGTGGCCGGGGCGGAGGTGGTGCGGGCCGGGTTCGGGGACCGGGACGCCGTCGTCGGCGCGCTGCGGGGCGTGGACGTGGTGTTGATGGTGTCCGCGTCCGAATCGGCCGACAGGGTCGAGGTGCACACCGGGTTCGTGGACGCGGCGGCGGAAGCCGAGGTGGGGCACCTGGTCTACGTGTCCTTCTTCGGCGCCGCCCCCGACGCCACCTTCACGCTCGCGCGGGACCACTGGGCGACCGAGGAGCACATCCGGGCGACCGGGCTGCCCGCGACTTTCCTGCGCGACAACCTCTACGCCGACTTCGCGCCCGAACTCGTCGGGCAGGACGGGGTGATCCGGGGCCCTGCGGGGGACGGGAGGGCCGCCGTCGTCGCCCAGGACGACATCGCGGACGCCGCCACCGCCGTCCTCACCGAGCCCGGTGCCCACGCGGGCAAGACGTACGACCTCACCGGCCCCGCGTCCCTCAGCATGGCCGACATCGCCGCCGCGATCAGCGAGGCGACCGGCGAGGCCGTGACCTACCAGCCGGAGACCGACGCCGAGGCCTACGCGTCGCGCGCGGTCTACGGCGCCCCCGACTGGCAGGTCGACGCCTGGGTGTCCACCTACACCGCCATCCGGAACGGCGAGCTGGCCCGGGTCAGCGACGACATCCCCCGCCTCACCGGACGGCCCGCCACCCCCTCGCCGAGGTCCTACACGCCCGCTTTCTCGGTGATCCACGCGCGTAGCGTCGCGTTCGCGACGTTCGTGTAGACGCCGTACAGCCTCGGGCGGGCGCAGCCGTGGCCCCACGACACCAGGCCGATCAGCGTCCGGCCCGCGGTCAGCGGGCCGCCGGAGTCGCCTTGGCAGGAGTCCTTTTTGCCCAGTTCGTACCCCGCGCACAGCATGCGGGACGTGATCGACGCCTCGCCGTAGGACGCCCGGCAGGTCGCCCGGTCGACGACGGGGACGCGGACGGAGCGCAGGTGCAGCGGCGCCGGGCCGCTCTCGGTGATGTTGCCCCACCCGGACACCCGCGCCAGCGTGCCCGACAGCACCGGGCTGGACGACACGCGCGCGGGCGCGATGTCGGCGCTGTAGGGCAGCGGGCTCGACAGGCGCAGCACCGAGATGTCGTAGTCCGTCGTATCCGGGGCGTACGACGGGTGCTGGATCACCCGCACCACCGCGCGCGTGCGCCCGTTGGCCGCGTGGACGGAACTGCCCGCCCGGATCGACATCGCGGTCACGGGGACGCCGTCGGTGCAGTGGGCCGCCGTCAGGGCCACCGCGGGGCCACGAGGACCGCGCCGCAGTAGTGCTGTCCGTTGTACTGCAGGCTCAGCGTCCACGGGACCTGATCGATGTCGGTCTCCTCCCCGCCGACGATGCGCTGGTCGGCCGACGCGGGGGTGCCCAGCACCGCCATCCCGACCGCCGCCAACGCCACCCAGAACCGCCGCATGCGAATCTCCCTCCCGGTCTTCCCACCACCGTCCGGGCGGGGCCGGGCGCGGCCAAGGGGATTCACCCGACGTCGCGGCGCATGTCGCCCGTCAGGGGGATCAAGACTTCTCGAGGTACTCCGCGCGGTCGTCGGCGACCAGCTGGCCCGCCATCGCGGCGAGACCGGGGAACTGGGACAGCGCCGGGTCCTCGGTGACGAGCGCCTGCGCGACGGCGCGCGCGTCCTCGATGACGTCGGCGTCGCGCAGCAGGGACAGCATCTTCAGCGCGGACTTGGCCCCGGACTGGCTGGCGCCGAGGATGTCGCCCTCCCGGCGCAGCTCCAGGTCGAGCTGGGCCAGCTCGAAACCGTCCAAAGTGGACGCCACGGCGTCGAGGCGCTCGCGGGTGGCGGTGCCGCCGGGCATCTCGGTGACCAGCAGGCACAGCCCGGGCGCGCTGCCCCGGCCGACCCGGCCGCGGAGCTGGTGGAGCTGGGACACGCCGAACCGGTCGGCGTCCATGATGGCCATGACGGTGGCGTTGGGGACGTTGACGCCGACCTCGACGACCGTGGTGGCGACCAGCACGTCGACCTCGCCCGCGGCGAACGCCCGCATGACGGTGTCCTTCTCGTCGGCGGGCAGGCGGCCGTGCAGGATCCCCACGCGCAGCCCGGACAGCGGGCCCCCGGCCAGCATCGGCGCGACGTCGGACACCGCCAGCGGCGGGCGCTTGCCGTCGCCGTCGGCGCCGACGTCCTCGGCGGCCTCGCCGTCGCCGATGCGCGGGCACACCACGTACGCCTGGTGGCCCTTGCCGACCTCCTCGCGGATGCGCTGCCACACCCGGTCCAGCCAGGCAGGCTTCTCCGACACCGGGACGACGTTCGTCGAGATCGGGGAGCGGCCCGCGGGCAGCTCGCGCAGCGCGGAGACCTCCAGGTCGCCGTAGACGGTCATGGCGACCGTGCGCGGGATCGGGGTCGCGGTCATGACCAGCACGTGCGGGCTGGTCTCCCCGGCCGCCCGCGCAGCGCGTCGCGCTGCTCGACGCCGAAGCGGTGCTGCTCGTCGACCACGAGCAGGCCCAGATCCGCGAAGGTCACCTTGTCCTGGATGATCGCGTGCGTCCCGACGACGATGCCCGCCTCGCCGGACACGACGTCCAGCAGCGCCTGCTTGCGCGCGGCGGTGCCCATCGACCCGGTGAGCAGCACGACGCGGGTGGCGTTGTCGGCGCCGCCGAGCTGACCGCCCTGGGCGAGGTCGCCGAGCAGGTCGGTGAGCGAGCGGGCGTGCTGGGCGGCCAGCACCTCCGTCGGGGCGAGCAGCGCGGTCTGCCTGCCGGAGTCGACCACCTGGAGCATGGCGCGCAGCGCGACGACGGTCTTGCCGGAGCCGACCTCGCCCTGCAGGAGCCGGTTCATCGGGTGCCGCTGCGCCAGGTCCTCGGCGATGGCCGCGCCCACCTCGGCCTGGCCCGCGGTGAGCGTGAAGGGCAGCCGCTCGTCGAAGGCGTCGAGGATGCCGCCGGACTTCACCGGGCACTCCGGCGCGGGCCGGGCGTGCGCGGCGGTGCGGCGGCGGGCCAGCGCGATCTGCACGGCCAGCGCCTCGTCCCACTTGAGCCGGTGCCGGGCGACCTGCAGCGCGGCCTGGTCGGCGGGCCGGTGGATGGCGCGCACGGCGTCCTCGAGGCCGGAGAGCCCGAGCCGCTCCCGCAGCTCCTCCGGCATCGGGTCGTCGACGTCGCTGAGCATGTCGAGGGTCTGGCCGACGCACTTGGCGATCTGCCACGACTGGATGCGCGCGGTGGCCGGGTAGACCGGGATCATGCCGCCCGCGAACTCCTCGACGACCTGCGCGGCCGGGAGGTCGCCGCTGCCGTCCTCGGCCTCGAGGAGCTGGTAGTCGGGGTTGGCGAGCTGGAGCTTGGTGCGGAACGCGGTGACCTTGCCCGCGAACAGGGCCATCATCCCGGGGCGCAGCCGGTCCATGTGCCAGGGCTGGTTGAAGAACGCGCACTCCAGCGAGCGCTTGCCGTCGGTGATGACGACCTCGACGAGGCTGCCGCGCTTGGTGCGCATCTGCCGCTTGTTGACCGAGGTGACCTGCGCCATCACCGTGACGTGCTCGCCGACCTCCAGGCCCGCGATGTCGGTGAGCTGGCCGCGCTCGGCGTACCGGCGGGGGTAGTGGCGCAGCAGGTCGCCCGCGGTGCGCAGCTCGAAGGCCGCGGCCAGCGCGTCGGCCGACTTCTTGCCCACCACCTTGTCGAGGCGCTCGTCCAGCCCGACCATGCCCGTCCCTTCCGCCGTCGGCCCCGCGATTGTCCCGAGCGGCACCGACACTACGGGTCGACGGGCTGCGCCTTCAGCTCCGCCGCGACGACCTCGGACACCGTCTGGAGTGGACCGCTGCCCGCCGCGTCCGGCATGGTCAGCGCGGCGTAGACGGCCCGGTCGACCAGGAACCACGTGGTGGAGCCGGTGCCGCGCACGGGCAGCCACTGCACCCCGGAGACGACCTGGAGCGCGGCGGTCGGGGTCAGCTCGGGCGGCTTGCGCAGGCCGCAGCGCAGCACGACCGGGTCCATCCGGTCGCCCCACGCGGTGGCGCCCGCGGGCGCGGGGTCGGCCAGCGGCAGCGCGGCGAGGACGCCGCCACCGCTGGGCAGTTCGCGGGGCAGCGCGGCGAGCAGCCCGGCGCACTCCGGCGCGGTGGCCTGCGGCGCGTCGACCGGCACCAGCCCGAGCGGCCCGGCGGCGACCTGCGGCGGCTGCTCCTGCCCGGCGTCGGGCGCGAACCGGCTGGCCACGACGACTCCGACGGCGAGCAGTCCGACCAGGACTGCCGCCGCGACGACCGCGGCGCGCGGGGGTGCGGTGCGGGGCTCGCTCACCGCTTAACTAGACCACGGGCTAGAGATGCACCACCGGGCAGGTGAGGGTTCGGGTGATGCCGTCCACAGCCTGGATGCGGGCCACCACGAGCTGGCCGAGCTGGTCGACGTTGTCGGCTTCGGCGCGCACGATCACGTCGTAGGGACCGGTGACGTCCTCCGCCGTGGTCACCCCCGGGATGCCCGAGATCTCCGCGGCCACCGCGGCGGCCTTGCCGACCTCGGTCTGGATCAGGATGTATGCATGGACCACGGCGCGCCCCTTCGCGGCTCGGAGTCGTCAACGGGTAGGAACAGTGTCGTGAAACGTACCCCACTCGGCCGGATTAGTGGGGATTCCGACAATTGGAGGACCACGTGGGCGAAGTCGAGGAGACGGTGGCCGACGTCGGCGAGTTCGCCCTGATCCGGCGCGTCACCGGGAACCGCTCCGCGGGCCCCGCCACCCTGCTGGGCCCGGGCGACGACGCGGCGGTGGTCGCCGCGCCGGACGGCCGGGTCGTCGCGTGCACGGACGTGCTGGTGGAGGGCGTGCACTTCCGCTTCGACTGGTCACCGCCGGAACAGGTCGGCCGCAAGGCCGCCGCGGTGAACCTCGCCGACATCGCCGCCATGGGCGCCGAGCCGACCGCCCTCTTGGTGGGGATCGCGTGCCCGTCGACGACGCGGGCGTCCGTCGTGGACGAGCTGTCGGCGGGCTTAGCCGCCGAGGCCGCACGAGCCCGCGCGGGCGTCGTCGGCGGTGACATGACCCGTTCGGACACCCTTGTGATCTCGGTCACCGCGTTGGGAACCCTCGACGGCCGAGCCCCCGTGACGCGCGCGGGCGCGCTGCCGGGGGACATCGTCGCGGTGGCGGGCAAGCTCGGGTGGAGCGCGGCGGGCCTGGCGGTGCTGGGGCGCGGCTTCCGGTCGCCTGTGACGGTCGTGGGCGCGCACCGGGTGCCCGCACCCCCGTATTCGGCGGGTCCCGCTGCCGCGCTCGCGGGGGCCACGTCGATGATCGACGTGTCGGACGGCCTGCTGGCCGACCTGGCCCACATCGCGGAGGCGTCGAACGTCGCGATCGACCTCGTCGGGGACCGGGTGCCGGTGGACCAGCGCCTCATCGAGGTCGCGTCCGCCCTGGGCGCCGACGCCCGCCACTGGGTCCTCACCGGCGGCGAGGACCACGCCCTGGCCGCGACGTTCCCGAATGCCTCCGCCGTCCCCCCGGACTTCCGCATCATCGGCTCCGTCGCCCGAGGCACGGGCGTGACCATCGACGGCAAGCCGTACCCGGGCGATACCGGCTGGCAGCACTGGCGGTAAGCCGGGCACACTGCCCCGCCGTGAGCAGACTCAGCGCCCTCGCCCGGCGGCTCGACGCCCGCCAGTTCGCCGCCTACGCCGCGGTCCCGCCGTCGCGCGCCGGGTGGACCGGCGCCCGCGTGGCACTGGTGGCCGTGTCGGTCGCCATCACCGTCGTCGTGCTCGGCCTGCTGGCGTTGGGCGTCTGGCTGGTGGTCGACGGGTTCCCCTCGTGGCGGCTGGTCCCCGGCCTGGTGCTGATCGGCATCGCGTGGACGCTGCGCCCCCGGCTCGGGTCGGCTGGTGAGCGGTGGGCCGTGGTGACCGAGGACGACGCCCCCACCTTGTTCGCGCTCCTTGCCCGGGTGGCGACCGCCACGGGCGCGCCCATGCCGCACGTCGTGGCCCTGGACTACCGGTTCAACGCGAGCGCGGGCGTGCACGGGCTGCGCCGCACGCGCACGCTGGTGCTCGGCCTGCCCCTGTGGGGCTCGCTGGAGCCGGACCAGCGGGTCGCGCTGCTGGGGCACGAGTTCGGGCACTTCGTGAACAACGACCCGACCCGCTCGATCCTCACCCAGCCCGCGCTGACCACGCCCGGCGTGCTCGCGCAATTGCTGTGGCCGAGCCGGTCGCTGACCAACGGGAACCTGCTCATCGCGTTCGCCGAGTGGGTCCTGGCGCCGGTGCAGCGGCTGGTCGCCCGCGGTTTCCTGCTCCTGCAGGCCGGGCTGCTCGCCGTCGCGACCCGCGACCACCAGCGGGCCGAGTACTGCGCCGACGCGTTGAGCGCGCGGGTGGCCGGGTCGGGTGCCGCCGTCGCGTTGTTGGACGGCATCGCGGCCGCGAGCGCGGTGGAGACCGCGGTCGTGTCGGCCGAGCGGAAGACGCAGGCGACCGCGACGCCGCGCAGCGCGCACCCCGGGCCGGGGCCGTGGCGCGAGGCGGCACGGGCGGCACGCGCGGGTGTCGACCTGGCCGCGGTGCGGGACCAGACGGTGGCGGAGTCGACGTTGTGGGACAGCCACCCGCCGACGGGGCTGCGGGCGCGGCTGGTCGAGGCGTGGCCGCACCAGGACGCGGCGGTGGTGCTCGGGCGGGACGAGTCCGACCGGGTCGACGCGGAACTGGCCAAGTGGTACGCGAAGGCGGGGCGGGACCTGGTCTGGGAGTGACCTGGGACAATGGCCGCGTGCGCATCGAGATCCGGGGATACGACCACAGGGACTCGGCGGCTCTGATCGCCGAGGTGCAGCAGGAGTACGTCGTGCGGTACGGCGGGCCGGACGAGTCGCCGGTCGACCCGGTGGAGTTCGCGCCGCCGCTCGGGTTGTTCCTCGTCGGGTACGCCGACGTCGGCGCGGGTGAGGTGGCGGTGGCGACCGGGGTGGCGCAGCCACGGCGAGCACGCGGAGATCAAGCGGATGTACGTCACCCCGCGGCGCGCGGGCGGGGCTACGCGAAGCGGATGCTGGCCGAACTGGAGACCAGGGCGCGCGACGCCGGGCACCGGCGGCTGATCCTGGAGACCGGGCTCAAGCAGCCCGAGGCCGTGGCGCTCTACCGCGCGGCGGGGTACACCGACGTCCCCGCGTTCGGGCACTATGCCGACGCACCGCTCTCGGTGCACCTCGGCAAGGCCCTGATGGAGGAGAGCCCGTGCCCGTCTACGCCCTCGGCGACCTGATCCCCGACATCCACCCCGACGCCTACGTCCACCCGGACGCCACGGTCATCGGGAACGTCGTGCTGCACGCCGAGGCGTCGGTGTGGCCGCAGGCGGTGCTGCGCGGGGACTCCGGGCGCATCGAGGTGGGGGCGCGGACGAGCGTGCAGGACGGGACGGTCGTGCACGTCACCGAGTTCCACCCGGTGCGCATCGGGCGGGACTGCGTCGTCGGGCACAACGTGCACATCGAGGGCGCGACGGTCGGCGACCGGTGCCTGATCGCGTCCGGCTCGGTGCTGCTGAACGGGTCCGTCGTCGAGGACGGGGCCGTGCTCGGGGCGGGCGCGGTGATGTCGTTCAACGGCCACCTCCCGGCCCGGTCGATGGCGTTGGGGGTGCCCGCGAAGACGAGGGCCGGTCACGTAGTGCCCGAGGACATGACGTCCGGGATCGTGGAGCACTACGTGCGCAACATCGGGGTCTACCGGGCAGGGCTGCGCAGGCTGGGCTGAGTAGGGTTATCCGGCGTGACGAAGCCGTTGAGCGAGATCGTCGAGGCCGGGTGGGCGAAGGCCCTCGAGCCGGTGGCCGACCGGATCGCCGCCATGGGGCAGTTCCTGCGGGCCGAGATCGCGGCGGGGCGGCGCTACCTCCCGTCGGGCGAGCACGTGCTGCGCGCCTTCCAGCAGCCCTTCCACGACGTCCGCGTGCTCATCGTCGGGCAGGACCCGTACCCGACGCCGGGGCACGCGGTCGGCCTGTCGTTCTCGGTCGCGCCGGGCGTGGCGCCGCCGAAGAGCCTCATCAACATCTACAAGGAGTACTGCGCGGACCTGGGCCACCCGACCCCGTCCAGCGGCGACCTGACGCCGTGGGCGGAGAACGGCGTGCTGCTGCTCAACAGGGCGCTCACCGTCGAGCCGGGGAAGGCGAACTCCCACCAGGGCAAGGGCTGGGAGGCGGTCACCGAGCAGGCGATCCGCGCGCTGGCCGAGCGGGGCGGGCCGCTGGTGGCGATCCTGTGGGGTCGCAACGCCCGCAACCTGCGCCCGATGCTGGGCTCGGTGCCGGTGATCGAGTCCGCGCACCCGAGCCCGCTGTCGGCCAGTTCCGGTTTCTTCGGCTCGCGGCCGTTCAGCCGGGCGAACGCCCTGCTGGTGGAGCAGGGCGCGGAGCCGGTGGACTGGAAGCTGCCCTAAGCACGAATACGGTGGATGGGAAACACCCCGCGGGTGAGGCTGGGTGAGTGAATCTTGTCCGGCGCCGCTCCCGTGAGAGCTAGGTTCGGCTCGTGCGGGGGACACGGGATCTGGCGCTGGTGGCGAGCGGCGCCGCCGTGTCGCTGTTCGGGACCGCCGTCACCCTGATCGTGCTCCTGTTGCACGTCAAGGACTTCGGCCCGTACGCCGTGGTCGGGGTGCTGGTCGCCGAGTTCGTGCCGGTCACCCTCGTCGCGCCGCTGTCCGGTCTGCTCGTGGACCGGCTGCCCAACCGCAAGCTGATGATCGCGGGGCAGCTCCTCCAGGCGGGCGCGGTCCTCACCCTCACCACCGTGCTGCACAGCCTCCCGCTGATCCTGGTCACGCTCGTCGTGCTGGGCTGCGGGACCTCGGTGGTCAACCCCGCCGCCGCCGCGCTGATCCCGGTGATCTGCGGGGAGGACCGGTCCGCGCGCGGGTACTCGTGGCTCGGGGTCGGGCGCGGGGCGGGGATGCTGGCCGGGTCGGCCGTCGGCGGGCTGCTGGTGGCCGTGCTCGGCACCCGGGACGCGCTGTTCGTCGACGCGGCGACCTACCTCGTCCAGGCGTCGATGCTGTCGTTCGTCAAGGCGGAGCGCGATCCGCGCGGGCAGCGGACCCGCGAGCGGCGCGGGGCGACGGCGGGGCTGCGGCTGCTGGTCAGCGACCCCGTGCTGCGCGTGGCGACGCTGTGCCTCGGGGTGGCGTGCGTCGGGGTGATGTTCGCCGACGTCGCCAACGTCTTCTACGTGACCGAGGTGCTCGGCGGGGGCGCGGTCACGCTCGGGCTGCTGCACGCCTGCTGGATGGTCGGCGTGCTCATCGGCGCGCGGATCGCGGTGCGGCTGGTGACGCAGCGGGCGCTGCTGGTCGGCTTGGGGACCGCGTGCGTGGTGATGGGCGTGGGCATGCTCATCCCCGCCGTGCTGCCCTTCACCGCGCCCGTCGCGCTCGGCTACGTCGTCGGCGGGATCGCGAACGGGGCGCAGAACGTGACCAACCAGGGCATCGTGCGGGCGCGCAGCCCGGAGCACCTGCGCGGGCGGGCGTTCGCCGCGGCGGGCGCGGTGCTCGTCGGGTCCAACGTGCTGGGGACCGTGCTCGGCGGGGTCGTGGTGGCGCTGCTCGGCGCGCGGGAGACGTTCGCGCTCGCCGGGGTCGCGACGCTGTGCGTCGGGGTCGCCGCGCTCGTGGCGCTGCGCGCGGTGGACACGACGAGAACGGCGCCGGTGACCTGAGCCACCGGCGCCGTTTCGGAAAAGTCTGGGGTCAGCCCCGAACGACCTTGCCCGCCTTGATGCACGAGGTGCACACGTTCATCCGCTTCCGCTGGGAGATGCCCAGCTTGGCGTGGACGGTCTGGATGTTCGGGTTCCACCTGCGGTTGGTGCGCCGGTGGGAGTGCGAGACCGACTTGCCGAAGCCTGGCCCCTTGCCACAGACGTCGCACACGGCAGCCACGTCTAACACTCCTTCAGGTTGCAGTACGAAGGCTCGGGCGCGGCCCGAGCGGTCGTACCAGGGTAACGGGTGTGGATCGCGGGCTCCAAACCGGGGCTAGTCTCTCCCGGACGAGAGGAGCCGCGGGTGCTGGACGCGCTGGACGCCGGGGAGGTCCGCCACTGGGCCGCGGCCTGCGTGGAGTCGCTGGACGCGCACCGCGCGCTGATCGACCGGATCAACGTCTTCCCGGTCGCCGACGGCGACACCGGCTCCAACCTCCTGCACACCCTGCGCGCCGCCCTGGAGGCGCTGCTGCGCGCCCCGTCGGCCGAGCGGTCGTCGGCGGGGACGGCGCTCGGCGTGCTGGCCAAGGGCGCGGTGGCGGGCGCGCGCGGGAACTCCGGGGTGATCGCGTCGCAGCTGCTGCGCGGCATGGCCGAGGCCGTCGCCGACGCCCGGTCGGTCGACGGCGCCCTGCTGGTCGCGGCGCTGGAGCGGGGCGCGGAGCTGGCGTCGGCCGCGGTGTCGGAGCCCGCGCCGGGGACCATGCTGACCGTGCTGTCCGCCGCGGCCACCGCGTCCGGGGACGGTCTGCACGAGGTCGCGCTGGCCGCCGCCCGGGCCGCCGCCGCGGCGCTGGACGAGACCCCGGCGCAGCTGCCCGTGCTGGCCGAGGCGGGCGTGGTCGACGCGGGCGGGCGCGGGGTGGTCGTGCTGCTGGACGCGCTGGTCGCGGTGATCGCGGGCGAGCCGGTGAGCACCGCGGCGGCCCGGGTCGACGGGACCCCCGGCCGCCGGACACCGCCGTGGTCGCCGCCCGCGAGGGCGGGTCCGAGCTGTACGGGTACGAGGTCATGTACCTGCTGGAGGACGCCTCCCCGAAGCGGCCGACCGGCTGCGCGACGTCCTGGAGGACCTGGGCGACTCGGTGTCGGTCGCGGGCGACGGCGAGTCGCTGTGGACCGTCCACGTGCACTGCAACGACATCGGCGCGGCGATCGAGGCCGGGATCGACGCGGGCCGCCCGCGGCGCGTCCGGGTCGCCCGGTTCGCCGACGCGCTCCCCGACGGCCCCGCGCGGTTCGTGCGCGAGCGCGCCGTCGTCGCGCCGGTCCGCGGCGACGACCTGGCCGACCTGTTCCTCGCCGAGGGCGTCGCGGTGCTGCGCGTCGACGACGGCCTGCCGCCGACGCCGTACGAGCTGCTCCAGGTGATCACCGGCACGGGCGCGGCGCACGTCACCGTCCTGCCCGGCCACCCCGACCTGACCGCGACCGCCGACGAGGCCGCGATCCGCGCGGTCGCGGCGGGCCAGGACGTCGTGGTGGTGCCGTGCGCGTCGCCGGTGCAGGCGATGGCGGCGCTGGCCGTGCACGACCCGCGCCGCCGCGCCGGGGACGACGTGGTGGCGATGGCCGAGGCCGCGGCGGCGACCCGGCGCGGCGAGGTGCTGGTGGCCGCCGAGGACGCGATCACCTGGGTCGGCCCGTGCGCCGCGGGCGACGTGGTGGGCTTCGCCGACGGCGAGGTCGTGCTCGTCGAACCCGGGCCTGCGACCCCGGAGGCGCTGTCCCGCGCGGCGACCGGCGTGGTGGACCGGATGCTGGCCGCGGGCGGCGAGCTGGTCACCGCCCTGCTGGGCCAGGCAGCGCCGGACGCGCTGACCGCGGCGCTGGAGGACCACCTGCGCCGCACGCGCCCCGACGCCGAGCTGGCCGTGCACCGCGGCGGGCAGACCGACGCGGTGCTGGTCCTGGGGCTCGAGTAGGTCAGCGCAGGCCGGTGCCGCGGGCGATCGCGGTCTCGATGAGCGTCGTCACGAGGGTGCGGTAGTCGACGCCGGTGACCGCCCACATCTTCGGGTAGGCCGACGACGGGGTGAAGCCCGGCATCGTGTTGACCTCGTTGATGATCAGCTCGCCGCCGTCGCCGACGAAGAAGTCGACGCGGGCCAGGCCCTGGCAGTCCAGGGCGCGGAAGGCCGCGACCGCGGTGGCGCGCAGCCGCTCGGTGACGGCGTCGTCCAGCTTGGCCGGGATGTCGAGGTCGCCGACGTCGAGGTACTTGGCCTCGAAGTCGTACCAGTCCGCGCCCTCGGCGAGCCGGATCTCCGCGGGCTGCGACGCCTCGACCCGGCCGTCCGGGTGCTCCAGCACGCCGCACTCCACCTCGCGGCCCGCGACGGCGGCCTCGACCAGCACCTTCGGGTCGACGGTCCGGGCGTGCGCGACGGCGGCGGGCAGCGCGTCCCACGAGGTGACCTTGGTGATGCCGCTGGAGGACCCGGCGCGCGAGGGCTTGACGAACACCGGCAGGCCCAGGTGGTCGCGCTCGGCGTCGGTCAGGTCGGCGCGGTCGCGCGGGAGGTCGACGTAGCGGCCGATCGGCAGGCCGTCGGCGGCCAGGACCTTCTTGGTGAAGCCCTTGTCCATCGCCGCGGCGCTGGAGAGCACGCCGGGGCCGACGTACGGGAGCCCGACCATCTCCAGCAGCCCCTGGATGGTGCCGTCCTCGCCGAAGGCGCCGTGCAGCACCGGGAACACGACGTCCACACCGGACAGGACCTCGCCCTCGCGGCCCGGCTCCAGCACGACCAGCTCGCCGCCGGACGCGGGCAGCGTCAGCGCGGTCCCGCTGGACACGCTCGGCAGGGTGCGGCCGCTGATGCGCAGCGCGTCCGGGTCGGACGGGCCGAGCACCCACCGGCCGTCCGGGGTGATCCCGACCGGCACGGCCTCGTACCGCTCCGGGTCGAGGTGGGCGAGCACGCTCGCCGCGGAGACGCACGACACCGCGTGCTCCGTGCTCCGCCCGCCGAACACCACCGCAACCCTGGTTTTAGACATGGGCGCGACCCTACCCCGGACGGCCTAGTGCCCCGAGAACAGCGCCACCAGCGTCGGGAGGGCCGTCTTGAGCTGCTCGCGCGAGCACGCCGCGTAGCCGAGGGCGACGCCGAAGCGGGCGGCGCGGCCGCTGTGGTGGCGGGCCAGCCCGTCGAGCCGGAGCCCGTGCCGGGCGGCGGCCTCGATCAGCGCCGCCTCGGCCGCCGCGGACGGCAGCGGGACGACCAGGTGCGCGCCCGCGTCGTCGCCGAGGAACGGGACGCCGCCCGCGGCGAGGGCGTCGACCAGCAGGGTCCGCCGCTCCGACATCTCCCGCCGGATCTTGCGCAGGTGCCGCCCGAGGTCGCCGTTGCGGGCGAGTTCCACCACGACGAGCTGGCCCGCGGGCGACGGGCCGATGCCGGTGCGGTCGCGGTGCTCCAGGACGGCGGCGACCACCGGCGGCGGGGCGACCATCCAGCCCGCGCCCAGCGTCGGGGTGAGGATCTTGCTGGTGGTGCCCAGGTGCACGACGACGTCCGGGGCGAGCGCGGCCAGCATCGGCAGCGGGGCGACGTCGTAGCGCAGCTCGCCGTCGTAGTCGTCCTCGATCACCAGCCAGCCCGCCTGCCGGGCCCGCTCGACCAGCTCGACCCGGCGCGCGGCCGACATGCGCCTGCCCAGCGGGTACTGGTGCGCGGGCGAGCAGTACACCGCGCGCACCCCGGCGGGCAGCGCGTCGACGAGCAGCCCGTCCGCGTCGACCTGCGCGGGCACGACGCGCAGGCCCGCGGCCGCATCGCGGCGACGGCGCGCTGGTAGCCCGGCTCCTCGACGGCGACGGTGTCGCCGCGGCGCAGCACGCCCGCCGCCAGTTCCGCGACGGCCGCGGTGGTGCCGCCGGTGGCGAGGACGGAGTCGCCGTCGTCGACGCGCAGGCCGCGGTGGCGCAGCAGGTGCTCGGCGACGACCGCGCGGTACGCGGGCAGCCCGGCGCGCTGCGGCCGGGGCAGCGGGGCCGCTTCCGCCGCGCCGCGCCAGGCCCGCCGCCACGCCGCCCGGTCGATGCCGCCCGCCCACGGCGATCCCGGGGTGAGGTCGAGTTCCACCGCGACGGGCTCGTCGGCGCGGGCGCGGCGGGGCCGGGCGCGCGGGGAGCCGGGGGCGCGGTGGTGATGTAGGTCCCGGAGCCGTGCCTGCCCGCGATCCAGCCCTCGGCGTGGAGTTGCTCGTACGCCGCCGCGGTCACCGTCCGGCTGACGTCGAGCTGCGACGCGAGCGCGCGGGTCGACGGGAGCCGGTCGCCCGCCCGCAGCCTGCCGTCGGCCGCGGCGGCGCGCAGGGCGTCGGCGAGCTGGACGGCCAGCGGGGTGGGTGACTCCCGGTCGACGGCGACCGGCAGGGCGGGGCTTGCCAAGTGGCCTCCTCGATCATCGCGGACGTGGCTCTACAAGGGTGCCACTGTCCGGGCCTAGGGTCGACCGCGTGACCGACCTGTCCCCCACCGACCGCAGCACGATCCGCCGCGGCAAGCACCGCGCGGTCACCGACCGCGCCGCCCTGCACGCGGTGCTCGACGCGGGCCTGGTGTGCCACCTCGCGGTGGTCGTCGACGGCGCGCCGCGCGTGCTGCCCACCGGGTACGGCCGCGACGGCGACACCCTCTACCTGCACGGGTCGACCGGCGCCCGCAGCCTGCGCGAGGCGGGCCGGGTGTGCGTGGCCGTCACCCTGCTCGACGGGATCGTCTACGCGCGCTCGGTGTTCGACCACTCCATGAACTACCGCTCGGCCGTCGTCCACGGCGAGGCCGTGCCGGTCACCGACCCGGACGCCAAGCTCCACGCCCTGCGCGTGCTGACCGAGCACCTGGCCCCCGGCTCGTGGGACCACGCCCGACCGCCGACGCAGAAGGAGCTGGCCGCCACCCTGGTCCTCGCCCTCGACCTGACCGAGGCGAGCGTGAAGGTCCGCGACGGCGGCCCGTCCGACGAGGACGACGACATCGCCGCGGGCGCCGCGTGGGCCGGTGTCCTCCCCGTGGTCCAGTCCTTCGGCAAGCCGGTCCCGCGGAGGACCTGGTCGGGACGTGGGACGTCCCGGAGCACGTCAGCCGACGGTGAAGCCACCGCGGGGCGGACGCTCGCCCCGGTAGACGTGGATGCTGACGGCCGGGTCGACGGAGTCGTTGCGGACCTGGTGGGCGTAGCCGGGGCCGAACACCCGCGACTGGCCCGGCCGCAGCTCCCGCTCGGTCCCGGACCCGAGCACGCGCTCGGTGAGAGTCCCGCTGACGACGGTGAAGGCGCCGCTGGCCCAGCCGTGGTCGTGCTGGTCGGTGGCCTGGCCGGGCAGCCAGCTCATCAGCCAGACCTCCTGCTCGGCGGTGGCCTCGACCAGCACGGCGTAGCGCTCGTCGGGGTCGTAGCGGAGCAGGTGGGCCCAGCGCGCGCGGTCGCCCGCGACCTGCTGGGCGATCAGCGCGGGGTGCGCGGTGGCGGGCGTCCCGCCCAGGGCGACGGTGTTCGGCGGCACAGCGAACATGGGGAGAGGTCTCCGGGGTGTCGGTGAGAAGAGGGGAACGAGGCCGTTCACCGACACAGACAGAGCGCGCTGGCGACGCGGACGAGGTCGATGTGACCCCGCCGCCCGGTCGCGACGCGCTTCAGCACGCGACCAGGAAAGCAGACGGCCCCCGTGACCGCAACGGCGCCCACGCCCTGGGACACCAATCCGGGCGGGCACCACGCCCGAATGGGAGAGTGCCACCACCGCCGACCGACCGCCGACGCGGAGAACGGAGCTGCACCATGGCCGAGCGCGTGCGGAGGCTGTCCGGCGTGCCCGACAGCGAATCCGCGCCCGAACCCGGGGCGCTGCTCCAGCGCGTGGCGCGGGGCGACGAGTCCGCGTTCGAGCGGCTCTACGACGCGGTCAGCGCGCCGGTCTTCGGCCTGGTCCGGCGGATCGTGCGGGACCCGGCGCAGTCGGAGGAGGTGACGCAGGAGGTGATGCTGGAGCTGTGGCGCACCGCCGCGCGCTACTCCCCGAGCGCGGCTCCGCGATGACGTGGGTGCTGACGCTCGCGCACCGCCGCGCGGTCGACCGGGTGCGGTCGGCGCAGTCGGCGTCGGACCGGGAGGACCGCGCGCACCGGCAGGAGGCGTCGCGCCCGTTCGACGAGGTCGCCGAGCAGGTGGGCACGCGGCTGGAGTACGAGCAGGTGCGCCGCTGCCTGGGGTCGCTGACCGAATTGCAACGCCAGTCGGTGGAGCTGGCGTATTACAAAGGACTGACCTACCGCGAGGTGTCGGAACTGCTCGACACCCCGTTGGGAACCATCAAGACCCGACTGCGCGACGGCCTCATCCGCATGCGCGACTGCCTGGGGGTGGCCCGATGACGAACGCGGACGTGCACGCGCTGACCGGGGCCTACGCCCTCAACGCCATCCCGGAGCTGGAACGCGCCGCGTTCGAGCGCCACCTCGCCGAGTGCGACGCCTGCGCGCAGGAGGTCGCCGAACTGCAGGCCACCGCCGCCCGGCTGGGCGAGGCCGCCGCGGAGGCGCCGCCGCCGGAGCTGAAGGCGGCGGTCATGGCCGGGATCAAGAACATCCGCCAGCTCCCGCCGGTCGGCGGCGACGGCGCCGCGGCCCCGCGCCCGCGCGCAGCCCGTGGCCGGTGCGCATCCTCGGCCTCGCCGCCGCGGTCCTGCTCGCGCTGTCCATCTCGCTGGGCGTCGTGCTGTACCGGTCGCAGGAGGACCTGTCCGACGCCCGCGCGCAGGCGGCGGCGATGTCGGAGATCCTGTCCGCCCGCGACGCCAAGGTGATCACCGGCGGCGTCGGCGACCTGTCCGGCACGGTCCTCTACTCCCGGGAGCGCGGCGACGTGCTGCTGCTGGCCAGCGGCGTCCCGGCCCCGCCGGAGGGCAAGTCGTACCAGGTGTGGCTGATGGGCGGCGACACGCCGTTCCACTCGGTCGGCCTGATCACCGCCGACGCCCAGGGCCGCGCCGCGATCATCGACGCGACCGGCGAGGTGGCGACCGCGACGAACATCGGCATCACGGTCGAGCCGGAGGGCGGGTCCACGACGCCGTCCACCGACCCGATCATGGAGATGGAGCTGGACTAGCCGAGCGCGGCGAGGACGTCGGCGACGAGGTCGTCGGCGTCCTCGCAGCCGCACGAGACCCGCAGCAGGCCGGGCGGGACGGCGTCGCCCCAGCGGGCCCGGCGGTCGGCGGTGGTGTGCAGCCCGCCGAAGCTGGTCGCCGAGGTGACCAGCTCCGCCCGGCCGACGAACGCCTCCGCCGCTTCCACCGACCCCAGGTCGACGGCGAGCACCCCGCCGAAGCGGCGCATCTGCCGGACCGCCACGGCGTGCGCCGGGTCGTCGGCCGCGCCGGGCCAGCGCAGCCCGCGCACCTTCGGGTGGCCGCGCAGCGCGTCGTGCAGAGCGGCGGCGTTCTCCGCCTGGCGGGCCAGGCGGAGGTCGAGGGTGCCGAGGCCGCGCAGCGCCAGCCAGGTCTCGAACGGGCCGGGCACCGCGCCCGAGGTCGAGCGCTCGGCGCGCAGCCGCTCCGCCCACTCGGCCGACGCGGTGCTGACGTGCCCGAGGACGACGTCGCTGTGCCCGGCGAGGGCCTTGGTGTCGCTGGCGACGACGAAGTCCGCGCCGAGTTCCAGCGGCCGCTGGCCCAGCGGGGTCGGGGTCGTGTTGTCCACCGCGACGAGCGCGCCCGCCGCGCGGGCAGCGGCGACGACCGCGGTGATGTCGCACACGTCGAGGCCCGGGTTCGACGGCGTCTCGACGAGGACCAGCCGCGCGCCGGTGAAGTCCCACGACGTCGCCGTGGTCGGGACCTCCCGCACGGTCGCGGGCAGGTGCTCGTGCGCGTACCGGCGGGCCAGGTAGTAGCCGTCCGTCGGCACCACCACCGTCTCCCCGGGCGCGACGACGGTCCGCAGCAGCGCGGAGACCGCGGCCATGCCGGACGGGTAGACCAGGCACTCGCCGCCGTCGAGGCCGCCGATCGCGGACTCCAGCGCGCGCCAGGTCGGGTTGCCCGCGCGGCCGTAGAAGTCGGCGGCCGGGTCGTCGGCGAGGTGGTACTGCGCGGCCAGCACCGGCTGCGCGGGCACCGGTCCGCCGGGCGCCTCCGGGGGCAGCCCGGCGTGCACGCAGCGGGTGCCGTCACCGCGGTCCATCACCGCTCCGGCTTCGTCTTGCGGCCGATCAGCTCGCCCGCCATCTCGCGCGGGTGGAACCCGTCGTGGCAGACCCGGTGCACCACCTCGGTGATCGGCATCTCCACGCCGTGCAGGGCGGCGAGGTCGCGGATCGACGAGCACGACTTCACGCCCTCGGCAACCTGCCCGTGCTGCGCGGCCTGCGCCTGCGCGACGGTCTCGCCGCGGCCGAGCCGCTCGCCGAAGGTGCGGTTGCGCGACAGCGGCGACGAGCACGTCGCGACCAGGTCGCCCAGCCCGGCCAGGCCGCTCAGCGTCATCGGGTCCGCGCCCAGCGCCGCGCCCAGCCGCGCGGTCTCGGCGAGGCCGCGGGTGATCAGCGTGGCCAGCGTGTTCGCGCCGAAGCCGAGCCCGGCCGCCATGCCGCAGGACAGCGCGATGACGTTCTTGCAGGCGCCGCCGATCTCCACGCCCACGACGTCGGTGATGGTGTAGGGGCGGAAGTAGCCGGTGGTGCACATGTTCTGCAGCGCGACCGCGCGGTCGTGGTCGCGGCAGGCGATGACCGTCGCCGTGGGCTGCTCCAGCGCGATCTCCTTGGCCAGGTTCGGCCCGGACACCACCGCCACCCGCTCCGGCTCGGCCCCGGCGACCTCGGCGACGACCTCGCTCATCCGCTTGAGCGTGCCCAGCTCGATCCCCTTGGCCAGGCTGACCAGCGTCGCGTCGCCGGGCAGCAGGCTGCGCCAGGCCGTCAGGTTGTGCCGCAGGCTCTGGCTGGGCACCGCCAGCACCACCGTCGTCGCGCCCTCGAGCGCGGCCCGCGGGTCCGATGTGGAGCGCAGGCCGGGGGCAGCGGCACGCCCGGCAGGTACTCGGCGTTCTCCCGGTGGTCGGCGACGGCCTCGGCGACGTCGCGGCGGCGGGCCCACAGGACGACGTCCTGGCCGGAGTCGGCGAGCACCTTCGCGAAGGTCGTCCCCCACGACCCCGCGCCCAGCACCGCCACGCTCACTTGTCGGCCTCCCGACGACCGGCCGGGGTGAAGAACTCCGCGGGCGCCTGCTCGTCGCGGATGTCGGCCAGCAGGTCCCGCACGCGGGTCATCAGCAGGTCGGTGACCTCGCGCAGCACCTGGTTGGTCACCGGCTGCCCCCGGTAAGCCGACAGGTCCACCGGGTCGCCCACGACGGTCCAGACCTCCTTGCGGGGGAACGGCCGGAACTTCTTGGTGTACCCGTCCCAGATGTGGTTGGTGCCCCACCGCGCCGCGGGCAGCACCGGCACGTCGTTCTCCAGCGCCAGCCGGGCCACGCCGGTGCGGGCGCGCATCGGCCAGCCGGTCGGGTCCTTGCTGATGGTGCCCTCGGGGTAGATGACCACCAGCTTGCCCTCGCGCAGCGCCGCGTGCGCCGCCTTCAGGCTGTCCGCCGCGCTGGTCGAGCCCCGGTACACCGGGATGCCGCCCGACCCGGCCAGGATCTTGCCGAAGATCGGCACCTTGAACAGGCTGTCCTTCGCCATGAAGCGCGGCACCCGCCGGTTGCGGTGCACGAACACGGCGTCGTTGGGCGGGTCCAGGTGGGACACGTGGTTCATGACCAGCAGCGCGCCGCCGGTGGCCGGGATCTTCTCCGCGCCCCGGTAGGTGCGCTTGCCCAGCCAGCTCAGCGGGTAGAAGAACGATGCGGCCGCCATCACCCAGAAGCCGCTCTTCTCGCGCTTGCCCACCCCGGTCCTCCTCGTGCTCGGTGCTGAGGTGAGAGTCTGACCTGCGCCCGCTCGCCCGGTCCAGCAGGGGTCACTGGCAGGATCGCCAGCCGTGGTCGATGTGGTGATCCCCGTCAAGCACCTGGACCGGGCCAAGTCGCGGCTGCGCGGCGCGCACCCGGACCACCGGGCGCTGGTGCTCGCCGTGGTGCGGGACACGGTCGCCGCGGCCGTCGCCGCGCCGGGCGTGCGCACCGTGCTGGTGGTGTGCGAGGACGAGCGGGTCGTCACCGGGCTCGCGGGCACCGGCGCGGAGTGCGTCGACGAGCGCGGCCTGCCCGGGCTCAACGCGACCCTGCGCTTCGGGGCGGGCGTGCTGCGCGCCCGCGACCGCGCCACCGCCGTCGCCGCGCTCCAGGCGGACCTGCCCGCGCTCACCCCGGCCGCGCTGGGCGCCGCGATCACCGAGGCCGCGGGCAGGCGCGCGTACGTGCCCGACCACGAGGGCACCGGCACCGTGCTGCTGCTGTCCGCGCCCGGCGGGCCGCTCGCGCCGCGCTTCGGCCCCGGCTCGGCGGGCAGGCACGCGGAGTCCGCGGTGGCCGTCGGCCTGGACCTGGCCCCCTGCGGCTGGACGTCGACACCCCCGCCGACCTCGCCGCCGCGGCCCGGCTCGGGCTCGGCCCGAGCACCGCCGCACTGCGCTGACCTGAGAATTCACCCACCAGACGGGCTTTCGCCCCGGCTTTGCCGGAGAATGCACCCGTGAGCACCGACAACAGCCCCACCGAGGCCGTCCCGGAACCCCGCAGCCTCCCTCGGCGCCACCCGCGGCGACCCGGGCGCGGGTCTCGACCGACCTGCCCGACGACCGCTACCTCAACCGGGAACTGTCCTGGTTGGACTTCAACGCCCGGGTGCTGGCGCTGGCCGAGGACTCCTCCCAGCCGCTGCTCGAGCGCGCCAAGTTCCTCGCGATCTTCGCGTCGAACCTCGACGAGTTCTACATGGTGCGGGTGGCCGGGCTGAAGCGCCGGATGGAGACCGGCCTCTCGGTGCGCAGCGCGGACGGCATGACCCCGCGCGAGCAGCTGGCCTGGATCGCCAAGCGCAACCAGGAGCTGGTCGAGCAGCACGCCAGGGCCTTCGCCGAGGACATCCGCCCGGCGCTGGCCGAGGTCGGCATCCGGATCGCCACCTGGTCGGAGCTGACCCCCGAGCAGGCGCAGAAGATGTCGGCGTACTTCCGCGACCAGGTCTTCCCGGTGCTCACCCCGCTCGCGTTCGACCCGGCGCACCCGTTCCCCTACATCTCCGGGCTCTCGCTCAACCTCGCGGTGACGGTGCTCAACCCGGACGAGGGCACGCCGCGCTTCGCCCGCGTCAAGGTGCCCGACAACGTGCCCCGGCTGGTCCGCGTCGACCGCAGCCCCGACGAGCGCGCCGCGGTGTTCCTGCCCCTGGAGGAGCTGATCGCCGCGCACCTCCAGATGCTGTTCAGCGGCATGGAGATCATCGAGGTGCACGCGTTCCGGGTCACCCGCAACGCCGACCTCGAGGTCGAGGAGGACCGCGACGAGGACCTCCTCAAGGCGCTCGAGCGGGAGCTGGCGCAGCGCCGGTTCGGGCCGCCGGTGCGCCTGGAGGTCGCCGACGACATGAGCGACCACATGCTCGAGCTGCTGCTGCGCGAGATGGACGTGCACGAGAACGACGTCGTCGTCGTGCGCGACCTGCTCGACCTGTCCTGCCTGTGGGGCATCTACGGGGTGGACCGCAAGGAGCTGAAGGACCCGCCGTTCGTGCCCGCCACGCACCCGGCCTTCGCCGAGGGCGAGACGCCCAAGAGCGTGTTCGCCCGGCTGCGCGAGGGCGACGTGCTGGTGCACCACCCGTACCACTCGTTCTCCACGAGCGTGCAGCGGTTCGTCGAGCAGGCCGCCGCCGACCCGCACGTGCTGGCCATCAAGCAGACCCTGTACCGCACCTCCGGCGACTCGCCGATCGTGGACGCGCTCATCGACGCGGCCGAGGCGGGCAAGCAGGTCGTCGCGCTGGTGGAGCTGAAGGCGCGCTTCGACGAGCAGGCGAACATCAAGTGGGCGCGGACGCTGGAGAAGGCGGGCGTGCACGTGGTGTACGGCCTCGTCGGGCTCAAGACGCACTGCAAGACCGCGCTGGTGGTCCGCCAGGAGGGCTCCACGATCCGCCGCTACTGCCACATCGGCACCGGCAACTACAACCCGAAGACCGCCCGCCTGTACGAGGACGTCGGCCTGCTCACCGCGGAGCCCGCGATCGGCGCCGACCTCACCGACCTGTTCAACGTCCTCACCGGCTACGCCCGCCAAGACAGCTACCGCAGCCTCCTGGTCGCCCCGCACGGCGTGCGGCGCGGCATCGTCGAGCGCATCGAGGCCGAGATCGCGCACGCCGCCGCCGGGCGGCCCGCGGGCGTGCGGCTCAAGGTGAACTCGCTGGTGGACGAGCAGGTGATCGACGCGCTGTACCGGGCGTCGCAGCACGGCGTCCCGGTCGACGTGGTGGTGCGCGGGATCTGCGCGCTCAAGCCCGGCATCCCGGGGCTGTCGGAGAACATCCGGGTCCGCTCGATCCTGGGCCGGTTCCTGGAGCACTCGCGGACGGTGTGGTTCGTCGGCGCGGACGAGCACTGGATCGGCAGCGCGGACATGATGCACCGCAACCTCGACCGCCGCGTCGAGGTGATGGTCCGGGTCACCGACCCGCGGCTGTGCGCGGAGCTGGCGGGCATCTTCGACTCCGCGATGGACCCGGCGACCCGCTGCTGGGTGCTGTCGGGCACCGGCGACTGGACGGCGTCGCCCGCCGAGAGCGAGACGGTCCGCGACCACCAGACCGAGATGCTGACCCGGCACCGGTCGAGGGACTGAGCCGCGATGGTGATCCGAGCGGCGGGCGCGGTGCTGTGGCGCGAGCGGCCCGACGGCGGGGTCGAGGTCGCGGTGGCGCACCGGCCCCGCTACGACGACTGGAGCCTGCCCAAGGGCAAGCTCGACCCCGGTGAGTCGGTGTACTCCGCCGCGGTCCGGGAGGTGCGCGAGGAAACCGGTTTCGCCGCCGTCCTGGGCCGCCACCTGTGCCGCGTGGAATACCGCGTGCGCGACTCGGCGAAAACCGTCGACTACTTCTCCGCGCGCGCGGGCGACGGCGGGTTCGACCCGAATGACGAGGTCGACGAACTCGTGTGGCTGCCGCCGGGGACGCGGCCGAGCGCCTGACCTACGACCAGGACCGCGACGTGCTGTCCCAGTTCGCCGCCGCCCCGCGCGCGGTCACCGCGCTCGTGGTGCGGCACGCGCACGCGGGCAGCCGATCCGAGTGGGACGGCCCCGACGAGGAGCGCCCGCTGTCGGCCAAGGGCCGCGACCAGGTCGCCGCGCTCACCGCGTTCCTGCCGCTGTTCGGGCCGACCCGGGTGCACTCGGTCCCGAACGTGCGCTGCGTGGACAGCGTGGCGCCGCTGGCGCGGGCCCTGGGGACGCCGGTGACGCCCGAACCGGCGTTGGCGGAGGCGTCGTACAAGGCGTCGCCCGAGGACGCCGTGGCGCGCCTGCGGGCCATCGCGACGGCGGGCGGCACCGCCGTGGTGTGCAGCCAGGGCGGGGTCATCCCGGGCCTGCTGGCCGCGCTGGGGGTGGAGTCCGGTGTGGAAGGGGCGCCCCCGTCCCGCAAGGGCAGCGTGTGGGTGCTGGGCCTCGACGGGGACAAGGTCGTGGGGGCGCACTACGTCGCCGAGCCCTAGCGCCCCTGAACGCCCGAGAGCCCCGCACGTGGCCTGCGTGCGGGGCTCTCGCGATCAGCGTCCGGGACGACCCGGACCGACCACCGTCCGGGTTACTTCTTGGCGGCGGAGGCGCGCTTGGCGGGCGCCTTGGCCTTGGAAGCGGCGGACGTGGTCTTCTTGGCAGGCGTCGCCTTGGCGGCGGTGGTCGCCTTCTTGGCGGGCGCGGCCTTGGCGGCGGTGGTCGCCTTCGCCGTGGTGGCCTTCGCCGTGGTCGCCTTGGCGGTCGTCGCCTTGGCCCGCGTGGTGGTGGTCTTGGCGGGGGCCTTGGCCGCGGTCGTCTTCGCGGGGGCCTTCGCCGCCGTCGCCTTGGTGGCGGCGGGCTTCGCCGCCGCGGCGCGGGTGCGGGTGGTCGTGCTGCGGGTGGTGGCCGCCTTGGTGGCCGTGGTGCCCGCCGCCGCCTTCGTGGCGGTCGCGGTGCGCGCGCCCGCCTTCGGGGCCGCGACCTTCGGCAGCTTCTTGGCCCCGCTCACGACCTCCTTGAACATCGTGCCCGCGCGGAACGCGGGAACGTTGGTCTTCTTCACCTTCACGGTCTCGCCCGTGCGCGGGTTGCGGGCGGTGCGAGCCGCGCGGGCGCGCTTCTCGAAGACGCCGAACCCGGTGATGTTGACCTTCTCGCCCTTGTTGACCGTGCGAACGATCACGTCGACGAGACCGTCGACCGCAGCGCCTGCGGCCTTCTTGTCGCCCAGCCGCTCCGTAAGCGCCTCGATGAGTTGGGCCTTGTTCACGCTTCAGTCCTCCGTTGAGACCACACTGCCGTTACGGCCCATGGGCCGACTTCAGGTCACCGTATTCCTATGGACGCGCAATTTCCACGCGACGCGCCCTAATTTTTCCTTGAACCGTCCGAGGTTCGCCAACCGGGGGTGGGTTCGAGGGGTGTTAGGGGGTCGCGTGGGCGGTGTGGGGAGGTATTCGAGAGGGGTTCGGGGGCCGGAATCCGGGGTCGTCGAAGGGGTTCCGGCCCCCGTTCCGAACTAGCTCGGAACCGGTGTCGTCACCGGCTTCCACTTGGGCCTGGCCTGCTCAAACGCGTCGATCGCGGCCTCGTGGCGCAGGGTCAGGGCGATGTCGTCGAGCCCTTCCAAGAGCCGCCAACGGGTGTAGTCGTCGATCCGGAAGGAGGCGGTGAACTCCTTGGCCGTGACGGTCTTCGCGGCGAGGTCCACGGTCACCTCCGTGCCGGGCTCGGCCTCGAGCAGCTTCCAGAGCTGCTCGACGTCCGACTGGTCCAGCTCGGCGGCGACGAGCCCGGCCTTGCCGGCGTTGCCCCGGAAGATGTCGGCGAACCGGGCGGACAGGACCACCCGGAAGCCGTAGTCGGACAGCGCCCACACCGCGTGCTCGCGGGAGGACCCGGTGCCGAAGTCCGGACCGGCGACGAGCACGCTGCCCGCCCGGTAGGGCTCGGAGTTCAGCACGAACTGCTCGTCGGCGCGCCAGGCGGCGAACAGGCCGTCATCGAAGCCGGTCCGGGTGACCCGCTTGAGGTAGACGGCCGGGATGATCTGGTCGGTGTCCACGTTGGACCGGCGCAGGGGCACGCCGACGCCGGTGTGGCTGGTGAACGGCTCCATGGCGGGCTCCTTCTTCAGTCGAGGTCGGCGGGCGAGGACAGGGTGCCGCGGACCGCGGTCGCGGCGGCCACCAGCGGGGACACCAGGTGGGTGCGCCCGCCCTTGCCCTGCCTGCCCTCGAAGTTGCGGTTCGATGTGGACGCGCTCCGCTCGCCGGGGGCGAGCTGGTCGGGGTTCATCCCCAGGCACATGGAGCAGCCCGCCTGCCGCCATTCGGCGCCCGCGTCGATGAAGACCTTGTGCAGGCCCTCGGCCTCGGCCTGCGCCCGGACCCGCATCGATCCGGGCACGACGAGCATCCGCACGCCGCTGGCCACGTGCCGCCCCTGCAGGACGTCGGCGGCGGCCCGGAGGTCCTCGATGCGCCCGTTGGTGCACGACCCGAGGAACACCGTGTCGACGCTCACCTCCCGCAGCGGGGTGCCCGCGGCCAGCCCCATGTACGCCAGCGCCTTCTCCGCCGCGACCCGCTCGGTCTCGTCGGCGATGGCCTCCGGGTCCGGGACGCTCGCCGACAGCGGCAGGCCCTGGCCGGGGTTGGTGCCCCAGGTGACGAACGGCGCCAGTTCGGCGGCGTTGATGACGACCTCGGCGTCGAACACGGCGTCTTCGTCCGTGCGCAGTTCGCGCCAGTTCGCGACGGCGGCGTCCCAGTCGGCGCCCTCGGGCGCGTGCGGGCGGCCCTTGAGGTAGTCGAAGGTGGTGTCGTCGGGCGCGATCATCCCGGCGCGCGCGCCCGCCTCGATGGACATGTTGCAGACGGTCATGCGGGCTTCCATGGACAGCGCCTCGATCGCGCTGCCCCGGTACTCCAGGACGTAGCCCTGCCCGCCGCCGGTCCCGATGCGGGCGATGACGGCGAGGATGAGGTCCTTGGCGGTGACCCCGGCGGGCAGGTCGCCCTCGACGGTGATCGCCATGGTCTTGAAAGGACGCAGCGGCAGCGTCTGCGTGGCGAGCACGTGCTCGACCTCGGAGGTGCCGATGCCGAACGCGAGCGCCCCGAACGCGCCGTGCGTCGAGGTGTGGCTGTCGCCGCAGACGACGGTCATCCCCGGCTGCGTCAGCCCGAGCTGCGGCCCGACGACGTGCACGATGCCCTGCTCCGCGTCGCCCATCGGGTGCAGCCGCACCCCGAACTCCGCGCAGTTGCGCCGCAGCGTCTCGACCTGGGTGCGCGACACCGGGTCCGCGATCGGGAGATCGATCCCGACGGTCGGGACGTTGTGGTCCTCGGTCGCGATGGTGAGATCGGGCCTGCGCACCGGGCGGCCCGCGAGGCGCAGCCCGTCGAAGGCCTGCGGACTCGTCACCTCGTGGACGAGGTGCAGGTCGATGTAGAGGAGGTCCGGCTCGGCGCCGTCACCGCGGCGCACGACGTGCTGGTCCCAGACCTTCTCGGCGAGCGTCTTACCCATCGCTCATCACTCAGCTTCCCACAGACTGGACATCCCATATAACGGGAACGTAGTATCGAGACGTGGGACAGCATAGCGGCATCGGCGTTCTGGACAAGGCGATGGCAGTTCTGCAGGCGGTGGCGAAGGAGCCGTGCGGCCTGGCCGAGCTGTGCACGAAGACGGGTCTGCCCCGGGCGACGGCGCACCGGCTGGCGGTGGGCTTGGAGGTCCACCGGCTGCTGCGCCGGGGGTCGGACGGGCGGTGGCGGCCGGGGGCCGCGCTCGCGGAGCTGGCCGGTGGGGCGACGGACCCGTTGCTGGACGCCGCGGCCGCGGTGCTGCCTCGGTTGCGGGATCGCACCGGGGAGAGCGTGCAGCTGTACCGGCGGGATGGGCTTTACCGGGTGTGCATCAGTTCGGCGGAGCCGCCGAGTGGTCTTCGTGACACTGTGCCGGTGGGGGCTCGGCTTCCCATGACCGCCGGGTCCGGCGCCAAGGTCCTGGCGGCGTGGGCTGATCCGGCTACGCAGCGGAGCCTGCTGCAGGAGGCGGTCTTCGGGGAGCGCGCTCTGCTGGAGGTCCGTCGGCGGGGGTGGGCGCAGAGCGTGGCTGAGCGGGAGCCCGGGGTGGCCAGCGTGTCGGCTCCGGTGCGGGACACGTCGGGGATGGTCGTGGCTGCTGTGTCGGTCAGCGGGCCTATCGACCGGATGGGGCGTCGTCCTGGGGCGCGTTGGGCCGCGGATCTGCTCGCTGCCGCTGACGCGTTGCAGAATCGCTTGTAACAGGCCGTCCGACCTGCTCGATGGTCCCTCCGTTGACGAGTAGGGGAACTTCATCGAAGGAGCGTCGATGGGCCAGGCCGCATGGATGGTCAGGGCTGGCCGAAACGGCGAGTTCGTTGATCAAGCACTGACGGACGGTCTGGCCATAGTCGGTTGGACCGACCTGCCCGATCTGCGAACCTGCGGAACGCGCCAGGAGCTACGGTCGCTCCTGCACTCCGTCTTCCCCGACCGGACGAACTACGTCATCGGCAACTGGACGGGACAGCTTTGGCGTTTCAGCCACGTCATCGCCCCGGGCGACCTGGTCGTGCTGCCGAAATCCCAGGGCTACTACGCGATCGGCGAGGTCTCGGGACCGTACTCCTACCGGCAAGGCGCGCGACCCAGTGGCCAACACGTGATCCCCGTCGCTTGGCAGCGCACGGACGTGAGCCGGGACGAGTTCGCGGCGGATCTCCGGAACACCCTGGGGTCGCTGCTCACGGTCTACGGGATCACCCGGCACGGCGCACCGGAACGGATCCGAGCCGTCGCAGCGGGAGAACCAGACCCGGGATGGCGGCCCGCCGCCGCTACCGCCGACGTGGACGACGCCCCCGAGAGCCTATGGGCCAAGGTCGCGTCCGGCGACCGGGTGAGCCTCACCATCCGGGAGTTGCTGGGCTTCTGGGGCTACAGCAGGCGAACGAGCGTGTCCGAGGAGGTCATCACTTCGGAGTTGGACGAGCGCGGCATCGTCACCAAGCCACCCTTCACAAGGGGGCGCATAGACTCGGTCGTGGAACTGATAGCGGTGCCTCCTGACCCCGGGGCACCGGAGGACCGCACGGTTACCGCGGATCAGGACGATCCGGATGATCACCATCTAACGGTCCGGATCCGGACGGTGCTCCCGCCCGGACGCACGGTCGAGACCATCAGCAGCACAGCCAGCCTCGTAGCTGCCACCACGGCGATGTTGGGAGCTGGCCTCAACCAGCTCCCCGTCCTCGACGGCGGCCACGTCAGGGGGTGGTGACGTGGGAATCGATCGCCAAGGCCAAAATCCGCAATCCGCGGGCAGGCCTGCTCGACGCGACCACCACCTCCGTACACATCGTCCACGAGGACGACGACCTCTTCGGGCGCATCGACGAGATCGAGCGCAACGGCTTCATCCTGGTGAAGAACGACGCGCACGAACTGGTAGGCGTGTTGACCGCGAACGACCTCGCCCGGCAGTTCGGCGCCATAGCCCGCCCGTTCTCCCTGCTGGGCGAGGCTGAACTGCTCCTGCGCAGGCACGTGCAGAAGAAGCTGCCAGAGCTGTACGCAAAGGCCACACCGGACTGGGCGGACGCGCCCACGTTCGGTCGCTACAAGTCGATCCTGGCCAGTCCGGAGCACTTTGCCGAACTCGACTGGCCTCTCGACCACACCAGGTTCATCACACTCCTCTCCGCCGTCGTGGCCCTCCGGAACGAGCTGATGCACATCTCGAAGGATCCCCTCACCCCCGAGGACCTCAACAAGATCGAGTCCTTCGCCACCATGCTCAGACTGGTGACCCCACCGTCCTAGCGCAGCGTCACCTCACCACCGACCGCTCGCCTAGCAGAGGCGGAGTGCAGAGAAGCACGGCAGGCGAGGCGAGACTCCTGCGGCGATCGAACTACCCGGATCTCAACCGCCTTCACGCCGGGTCGGGACCCACCGCACCGTGGGGGTGTGGGGGCTCGGCCCCCACATACAACAACGCGAAGATCCCTGTCACCGCTTTCCGGTGACAGGGATCTTCCAATCTTCGCGTAGCCCCGACGGGATTTGAACCCGCGCTACCGCCTTGAGAGGGCGGCGTCCTAGGCCGCTAGACGACGGGGCCAGGAACTTGATTCAGTTGGTCTTGCTGTCTTGCTGGCTGGAAGCTTACCAGAGGGCTTCTGGAGGCTTTCCGCTGGGGTACCAGGACTCGAACCTAGACTAACTGAACCAGAATCAGTCGTGCTGCCAATTACACCATACCCCAATGTCGTCGGGCTGACGGGCCGCAACCTGAGTCCCGGTCCGCGCTGCTCGATGACAGGAGAGATGTTAGACCACGGCCGGGCTGATCGAGAAATCGGGGGTCTTAGCGGCGGGGGTGGGGACTCCGGTGCTGGTCGTGACGGTCGGTGTCCGGAATTCGGACACCAGGAGGGTGGGGAGGTCGGAGAGGGAGTCGATGACGTGGATGCCGGGGTCGACGGGGGTGGGGGTGCCCGCGCGGTCGAGCCAGACGCCGTGGAGGCCTGCGTTCACGGCGGCTCGGGCGTCGTGGTCGAGGCGGTCGCCGACGTGGAGGGTGTGGGTCGGGGGGACGTCGAGTTCGGCGCAGGCGGCGTGGAAGATCGCGGGGGCGGGTTTGGCGACGCCCAGGGCTCCGGCGCTGATCACGGCGTCGAAGAAGCGGGCCAGGCCGACGCGGGCGAGGCGGCCGTGCTGGTCGGGGTGTGAGGCGTTGGTCACAGCGGCGATCTTGAGGCCGCGGCGCGGAGCCAGTCGAGGGCGGGGGCGGCGTCGGGGAAGGCGCGCCAGGAGTGGGTCATGCGGTCGCGGCGGCGGTCCTCCAGGACGGCGACGGTGGCGTCGTCGAAGTCGGCGCCCTGGGCGTCGAGGAACGCCTTGGTGCGGACGCGGCGCATGGTGTCGTGGTCGAACTCGCCCGCGATGGCGCGGGCGTGGTGGTCGTCGGTGATCGCTTGCCACTGGGACCACAGGTCGTCGCGGCCGGTCAATTCCGAGAGGGCCATTCTCGCCGAGCCGGTGAAATCGATCACCGTGTCGTCCACGTCGAGGCAGATCGCGTGAATCGTTGGCGGGAGCGCGGCGGGGACGGACACCCGGGCAGGGTGTGCGACGGCATGGAAAGGCGCCCGCGCAGAAGTCATTACGGCAGGTTAGATCGCGGTCCCGCCAAAGCGATTCGTCTGCTCAGGTGATGTTTCGAGATCTTTTTCGGTCAAGCGCGGCGAACCCGCGACACGGGCGGAAAAAGCGCCTATATCGCGGGCTCCCGGCGTGTCGTTACGGAACTGCCTTGCGCAGTCGGGACAGGGTGCGCTCCCGGCCCAGCAGCTCCAGCGACTCGTACAGCGGCGGCGACACGGTCCGCCCGGTGGCGGCCACCCGGACGGGCGCGAACGCCTTGCGGGGCTTGAGGCCGAGGCCGTCGATGAGCGCCGCCTTGAGCGCCGCCTCGATGGCCGGGGTGGTCCACTCGTCCAGCGCGGCAAGGGCTTCGACGCTGGCGTCCACAACGGGCTTGGCGTCCGGGCCGAGCGCCTTCGCGGCGGACTCGGGCTCGGGGGCGAAGTCGGCTTCGTCGGTGAACAGGAACCGGACCATGCCCGCGGTGTCGGAGAGCACGATGACGCGCTCCTGCACCAGCGGCGCCACCGCGGACAGCGTGGCGAGCTGCTCCGCGGTCGGCTCGGCGGGCAGCAATCCGGCGTCCACCAGGTACGGGACCGACCGGCGCACGAATTCCTCGACCGGCAGCGCGCGCAGGTGCTCGGCGTTGATGGCTTCGGCCTTCTTCAGGTCGAATCGCGCCGGGTTCGGGCTGACCCGGCCGATGTCGAATGCCGACACCATCTCGTCCATGGTGAAGATGTCGCGGTCCTCCGCGATGGACCAGCCGAGCAGCGCGAGGTAGTTGAGCATTCCCTCGGGGATGAACCCGCGGGTCCGGTACGCGAAGAGGTCCGATTCCGGGTCGCGCTTGGACAGTTTCTTGTTGCCCTCGCCGCGGACCAGCGGCATGTGCCCGAAGTGCGGCGTGAACTCGGCGACACCCACCCGCTGGAGCGCCTCGTAGAGCGCGATCTGGCGCGGGGTGGACGGCAGCAGATCCTCGCCGCGCAGGACGTGGGTGATCCGCATGAGGGCGTCGTCGACCGGGTTCACCAGCGTGTAGAGCGGCTGGCCGTTGGCGCGGACGAGCACCGGGTCGGGCACGCTGCCCGCCGGGAAGGTGATCTCGCCGCGGACGAGGTCGGTGAAGGTGATGTCGCGGTCGGGCATGCGCAGCCGCAGCACCGGCTCGCGGCCCGCGGCCTTGAACTCGGCGCGCTGGGCCTCGGTGGTGTCGCGGTCGGCGTTGTCGTAGCCGAGCTTGGGGTCCTGGCCCGCGGCCTTGCGGCGGGCGTCGACCTCCTCCGGCGTGGAGTACGACTCGTACAGCTCGCCGCCGTCGACCAGCTTCGCGATGACCTCGGCGTAGCGGTCCTTGCGCTGGCTCTGGCGGTAGGGGCCGTAGTCGCCGCCGACCTCGGGGCCCTCGTCCCAATCGATGCCCAGCCACCGCAGCGCGTCGAGGAGGGCGGCGTAGCTCTCCTCGGAGTCGCGGGCGGCGTCGGTGTCCTCGATCCGGAAGACGAGCTTGCCGCCCGCGTTGCGGGCGAAGGCCCAGTTGAACAGGGCGGTGCGGATGAGCCCGACGTGCGGGGTGCCCGTGGGGGACGGGCAGAAGCGGGCTCGGACTGGGGTGTCTGCGTTTGGCGTGGTCATGGCAGTGGTGAGCGTAACGCCGCCGCGGCGGCTTGACGGCGTCGGCGTCCGGGTGCATGCTGGAGTTATTCAACCAGCGTTGAATAAGGAGGGGATCATGATCCGCACGACGGTGTGCGTGGTCGGGGGCGGCCCGCGGGGATGGTGCTGGGGCTCCTGCTGGCCCGCGCGGGCATCGGGGTGACCGTGCTGGAGAAGCACTCGGACTTCCTGCGGGACTTCCGCGGCGACACGGTGCACCCGCCGACCCTGGACCTGCTCGACGACCTCGGCCTGGGCGCGGAGTTCGCGGGCATCCCGCAGCGGCACATCGACCGCGTCGGGCTGCCGTACCAGGGCCGCATCGTCCAGGTCGGCGACCTGTCGCAGCTCAAGGGCAAGCACCCGTACATCGCGATGGTGCCGCAGTGGGACTTCCTGGACCTGCTCAAGCGGGCGGCGGAGCAGGAGTCGACCTTCACGCTGCGCATGGAGACCGAGGCGACCGGCCTGGTGCGCGAGGCGGGGCGGGTCGTCGGCGTGGAGTACAAGACGCGCGACGGCGAGACCGGCGAGATCCGCGCCGACCTGACGGTGGCGTGCGACGGCCGCTCGTCGCTGCTGCGCTCGGAGGCCTGGCTGGCGCCGCGGTCCTGGCCGACGCCGATGGACGTGTGGTGGTTCCGGCTGCCGCGCCACGACAGCGACCCGTCGGGGATCGTCGGCAACATCACCGCCGCCCGCGCCGCGGTGATGATCGACCGCGGCGAGTACTGGCAGTGCGCGGTGCTGATCGGCAAGGGCACCGACCAGGTGGCGCGCAAGGGCGAGGTCGGGGAGATCGTCCGGCAGCTCGCGGTCGGGGCGCCGTGGCTGGCGGACCGGGAGTCGGCGCTGGCGTCGTGGGACGACGTCAAGGTGCTCGACGTCAAGCTGGACCGCCTCCGCCGGTGGCATGTGGACGGTCTGCTGTGCATCGGGGACGCCGCGCACGCGATGTCCCCGGTCGGCGGGGTCGGCATCAACCTGGCGGTGCAGGACGCCATCGCCGCGGCCGGTCTGCTCGCGCCGAAGATCAAGAGCGGCACGCTGACCGCGCGCGACCTCGACCGCGTCCGCAGGCGGCGGCTGCTGCCGACGTTCGTCCTCCAGACCCTGCAGCGGTTCGTGCACCGCGTCGCGATCGGCCCGGTCGTGCGGGGCGAGGTCGAGGTGGCCGGGTCGGACCGGCTCCCGCTGCCGCTGCGCGTGCTGGAGCGCGTCCCTCGGCTGCGCCGCCTGCCCGCGCTGGTCCTGGGCCGGGGCGTGCGGACCGAGCCGACGCCGCTGTTCGCGCGGCGGTAGTGGTAGGACATGCCGACATGACGGACCTCACGCCGATGCCGACCGACTGGGACCGCGCGCTCGCCGTGGTCGCCCACCCCGACGACCTGGAGTACGGCGCCTCCGCGGCGATCGCCCGCTGGGTCGACGAGGGCCGCACGGTCGCGTACGTCCTCGCCAGCCGCGGCGAGGCGGGCATCGACGGGATGCCCCCGAGGAGACCGGGCCGCTGCGCGCGCGGGAGCAGGTCGAGGCGGCCCGGATCGTCGGGGTGTCGGAGGTCGAGTTCCTCGACCACCAGGACGGCGTGATCGAGTACGGTCTCCCCTGCGCCGCGACTTGGCCGCGGCGATCCGCAGGCACCGCCCCGAACTGGTGGTGACGCTGAACTTCGCCCCCACCTGGCCGGGCGGCTACCGCAACACCCCCGACCACCGCAACGTCGGCGAGGCCCTGCTGGACGCGATCGGCGACGCGGGCAACCGCTGGGTGTTCCGGGACCTGGACCTGCCCCCGTGGAACGGCGTCCGCTGGGTGGCGGTCAACGGCGCCCCGAACCCGACCCACGCGGTGGACGTCAGCACGACGCTGGACCGGGGCATCGCTTCCCTGCAGGCGCACCGCGCGTACCTGGAGGGCTTGGGCCCGGGCCCGTCGTCCGACCCCGACACCCTGCTCCGCACCGCGGCGAGGGAGTCGGGCGAGCGCTTCGGAGGTCGCCCGGCGGTGGCGTTCGAGCTGATCCCCTTCTGACAGCGCAAGACCGGGCGGCATGGGGGGACCGCCCGGTCGCTGCGGAGAGGGCAGGATTCGAACCTGCGTGGGTCCGAAGACCCTTCCTGTGAACAGGAACCCGTTAAGCCTCTCCGGGCACCTCTCCAAGCGGTGTTCAGTTGTCCAGCGCGGAGAGGGCAGGATTTGAACCTGCGCGGGTCCGAAGACCCTTCCTGCGAGCAGGAACCCGATAAACCTCTCCGGGCACCTCTCCCTGGGGTACAGCAGCGGAGAGGGCAGGATTCGAACCTGCGCGGGCCAAGGCCCTTCCTGTGAACAGGAACCCGTTAAGCCTCTCCGGGCACCTCTCCAAGCGGTCTTCAGTTGTCCAGCGCGGAGAGGGCAGGATTTGAACCTGCGCGGGTCCGAAGACCCTTCCTGTGAACAGGAACCCGTTAAGCCTCTCCGGGCACCTCTCCAAGCAGTGTTCAGTTGTCCAGCGCGGAGAGGGCAGGATTTGAACCTGCGCGGGTCCGAAGACCCTTCCTGCGAGCAGGAACCCGATAAGCCTCTCCGGGCACCTCTCCCTGGGGTATAGCAGCGGAGAGGGCAGGATTCGAACCTGCGCGGGCCAAGGCCCTTCCTGTGAACAGGAACCCGTTAAGCCTCTCCGGGCACCTCTCCAAGCGGTCTTCAGTTGTCCAGCGCGGAGAGGGCAGGATTTGAACCTGCGCGGGTCCGAAGACCCTTCCTGCGAGCAGGAACCCGATAAGCCTCTCCGGGCACCTCTCCCCAAACACCACCAGTGTCCCCGTCCCAGCGGACCCCGGCGTGTCCTGTCGTGCTGCCTTGCGCGGAGAGGGCAGGATTCGAACCTGCGCGGGTCCGAAGACCCTTCCTGTGAACAGGAACCCGTTAAGCCTCTCCGGGCACCTCTCCCTGTCTTTGCTCGCCTTGCTGGAACCAACTATCCAGCCTCCCCCTGACCATCCACTGACCATTCCCTGATCCCCCACACTCACCACCCATGGACCGCACCTACCTCGCCGAGTTCGACGAGCCCACCGGCTACCTCGACTTCGCCCGCTTCGGGCCGCCCAGCCGCGCCGTCGTCGACGCCTCCGACCGCGCCCTCCGCGCAACCGCCCGATGCGGCCCCAGCACCCTCGACGACCTCATGACCGCCGACGCCCGCGCGCGGACCACCGCGGCGCGGTTGTGCGGCGGCACCCCCGACCGCGTCGTCCTCGTCCCCAACACCAGCCTCGGGCTGCTGCAGGCCGCGTTCGGCGTCACGGGCCGGGTGCTGGTCCCCACCACCGACTTCCCCGCCAACACCTACCCGTGGGCCCGCGCCGAGCAGGCCGGGCGCATCACAGTCGACCGCGTGCCACCGGAAGCGATCACCCGAGCCCTCACCCCGGAGCACACCGCCGTCGCGGTCAGCGCGGTCGACTTCCGGACCGGGTACCGGATGGACCTCGCCGCGCTGCGGGAAGCCGTCGGCGACCGGTTGCTGGTCGTGGACGGCATCCAGGGGTTCGGGGCGGTCGACGCCGACTGGGCCGCCGCGGACGTCCTCGTCGTCGGTGGGCAGAAGTGGCTGCGGGCAGGGTGGGGAACCGGGTTCGCGGCGTTCTCCGAGCGCGCGCTCGACGGGCTCGAACCGCTGCTGTCGAGCTGGACCGGCGCCCGCGACCCGATGGTGTTCGACGACGAGATCCACCCGCCCGCCGACGGCGCCGCGCGGTGGGGGATCACGAACCTCAGCCCCATCGCCGCGACCGCCCTGGCCGTGGCGCTCGAACTCGTCGAGCGCGTCGGCGTCGCCGCCATCGCCGAGGGCATCGGCAGGCGGGTCGGGGAACTGGCGGACACCGTTGTCAGGGCGGGCGGACGCATCGTGTCCCGTGGGCCGACCATGGTCGCTTTCGCCACAACTGACCTCCAAACGACCGCGCGCAGCCTCGCGGACCACGGGATCGCCGCGTCGGTGCGGGCCGACCACATCCGCTTGTCCCCGCACGCCTCCACCACCGATGACACCGTCGCCGCGGTCGCCGCCGCATTGGAGGTGAATTCGCCTCAATTCCGCAACTAGGCCGATCGAGTGGGGGAAGTAACGAAACCCGGACCTGGGCGACCGAGTGATCGGTAAGGTCGATCGGGACAGCCACGGCGTCGGAGGTGACGGTGATCCGCGCTGGCAGCAGGCGCGTGCTGCTCACCCTCGCGCTGACCGCTACCGCGCTCGGCGGGACGGCCGCGCCCGCGGCGGCGGTCGACGACGCCCAAGTCGTGTTCTGCCTGTCCGGCGCCCAGGTGGACCACCTCCGCGACGCCGCCGTCGCGCTCGGCAAGGCGCAGGACCGGGCCCAGGTCCAGGACGTCGCCGCCTGGCGGACCCGCGACCCCGACGCGTTCGACGACACCTGCGAGGCGCTGTTCGGGGCCGCGAAGCCGCAGCCCGGGTTCTTCGCCGACCTGCTCCCCTTCCTCACCGCGCTGACTGCCGCCGTGCTGGCCTACTGGGCCGCGCTCGGCCAGGAGCGGCGGGTCCGGCGGCGCACCAAGGCCGAGGCGTTGACCGCCGCGCTCGCCGAGTTCGACTCCGCCGCGCGCGCCTACGCCGACCACAAGGTCGGCGACCGGCCCGTCGAGCGGCTGCGGGTCGCGCACACCGCCCTGGTGACCCGGGTGCTCGACGTGCGGGTGGAGCGCCCGCGCTGGAAGTCGGCCGAGGAGTGGTACCTGCGGCTGACCGGCGGCGCGCTCAGCGTCCCCGCGCTGACCGGCGGCTGGGGCGGCGACAAGACCGCGCGCGGCGAGGAGGTGGTCGCCCTGGTCGACGACCTCCGGACCGGCGTCGGCCAGCTCGCCACCCACCTGGCCAAGCGCGCCGCGCGACCCCCGGCGGGACCACCCGATGACGGCGTCCCTCCCGCTCGTCAACCCGTTCGCCGCCCCCGGCATCGCCCGGGGCAAGGCCCGCCTCCTCGCACCGCGCGCGGACTCCACCCACGACGACCTCTACGTGGACGTCTGCGGCAGCGGCAGCGCCTACCGGGCGTTCCAGGACGACTTCGACCTCGGCACGGTGATCGAGCACGGGCGCATGGTGCTCGTCGTCGGCGACACCGGGTGCGGCAAGACGGCCCTGCTCAACCGGTGCCTGCACCACATGGACACGATCCTGGGCGGGCACTTCGACAAGGTCGTGCACCTCGACTTCGTCGACCTCATCCCCTGGGCGTACGACCCCGCGACCGAGCTGAAGATCCCCGAGCGGATCGAGCTCGTCGCCAGGGAGCTGTTCGAGCAGCTCGACCAGGAGGACGCGCTCCACACCGGGTCGACCGCGCTGCTGGAGAAGGCGCTCGACCGCAGCTACCACTTCGCTTTCCACCGGCTCAACCAGTGCCTCGTCAACGGCGTCGCCGTCGTCGTCCACCTGCCGACCCCCGGCGAGTTCGTCGACGAGATCACCGCGTACGCGTACTCCATCCGACGGCCACGGATCGTCTACATCGCGGAGACGAGTTCACTCCAGACCATCGACTACGACCACCTCCGGGACAAAGCGCCTTCGGACAAAGCACCCTTGGTGATGGTCAAACTCCGCTTGATTAACACCGAAGAGGTACACCGATTCCTCGAAGTCCGCCGTGCGGCGGCCCACGGGACCGGTATATTCCCGACCCTGGCCGACGACTGCCTGCCGATCCTCCGCAAGTGCAGGACAATTAGGCAGTTGGAAGCCATTTGCTTCAAGGCTTACCAGACACGGCTGGACAAGAACGACAGATACACCACCGATGACGTCATCACCCAGGTCGACGTGATCGCGGCCCAGGCGGCGGTGTTGACCCCGACGACGGCGAGGGCAGAGCCATGAGCGACGGACCGACGTTGCGCACGAACCCGTACCGGGCCACCGCGGTGGCCGACACCGGGCTCATCGGGCACGACCCGGACGCCGCCGAGGCCAACGTCGCCACCGCCGAGCAGGCGCGCGCCCTCGCGCTGCTCGACGGCTACCTCCGCGCCCAGCCCGGGCAGTGGACCGGGCTCACCATGATGGTGTCCGGGGAATACGGTTCGGGCAAAACGCATTTGCTGGTGCGGCTGCTGGACAAGGCGCTCGCCGCCGTCGGCGAGCCCGTCCGCGCGCTGTACGTCGTCGCGGGCCGGGGCGGGTTCCTCCAGTTGTTCCACAGCGTCCTGGACGCGGTCACCAAGGACGAGCTGGTCCGCCAGCTCGACCAGTACTACGCCGACGAGGTCGCCGCCGAGCTGGCGGCGACGGACGTCCCGCACGTGCGGCTGTCGGCGGGCTTCGAGGTCGACAGCGAGATCTACCGGCGCGTGCACGACCGGCTGACCGAGGTCACCGACAACCGGGACTTCACGACCGCGCTGTGGCTGCTGGCCAAGGACAAGCGCATGGCCGAGCCGGTGTGGCGGTGGCTCAAGGGCGAGGAGCCCGCGGTCAGCCTGACGAACCGGGGCATCGTCCACCGCATCGGCACCGACATCGCGGCGATGGAGGCGCTCGGCGTCCTCGCGCTGGTGCTCGGCGGCCGCAACCGCAAGTTCGTGCTGGCCATCGACGAGCTGAGCGGGATCTTCGCCCGCAGCGCCACCCCGCGCAACCAGCTCCTCGAGCCGTTCCAGACGATGCTGGAGATCGCGAAGAAATCCGGGTCGTGCTTCGTGCTGTGCGGGCTGCCCGACCTGATGGAGAGCTTCGACGACGGCGTGAAGGGGCGCATCGACGCCCACGTGCGGCTGCCGAACTTCACCCGGGGCGAGGTCGTCGACCTGGTGCTGCGGTCCCACGAGCGGACCCTCGGCCGCCGCGTGCTCGCCCCGCTCAGCGAGGACGGCGCCACCGCCGTGCACGACTACACCCGCGGCAACCCCGTCAGGTCACGCGGCTGCTGCACGCGGCGTTCGCGCGGGCCGTGCGCGACCTGCCGGACGTGCCCGCCGACCTCGCGCCGCTGCCCGACGGCGCCCGCGGCTGGGTCGACACGCTCCCGCGCATCGACGTCGGGACGGTCTACGCCGCCGCGCAGGAGCTGGTCCCGCCGACGTTCGACACCGTGGTCGAGGAGATCCGGGCGATCGCCGCGCGCAACCACTGGGCGCTGTGGTCGGAGCTGAGCGTCCCGCTGCGCCCGGCGTCGTGGGCGGAGTTCCGGGTGGAGACCGGGCACCGCCGCGGCGACCACGCGGTGCTGGTGGCGCGCTCGCTGCTGTCCCAGGACGAGGTCGACGACCTGACCGCGTGGCTCGACGAGGTGGTGCCGACCGAGCGGCCGATCACCGTGGTGTGCGTCGCGCCGCCGAGCGACACCGCGCTGACCGCGATCGTCGAGCGGCTGGGCGCCCGGCCGCTCGTCCGCCGCCCGACGTTCGAGGCGGACCTGGTCAGCGCGCTGAGCCCCGACCCCGGCTCGCGCACCCCCACGCACGGCACGCTCGCCCAGATCTCGTACACGCTCACCGACCTGCTCGCCCAGGTGTCGACGCTGTCCAGGGCGACCCCGGACGCGGCCCCGCTGGCCAGGGCGATCGCCGAGCACCTGCGGCCGCAACTGTCCACACCGGCCGAACCGGACACCGGCGACGCGCTGCCGAACCCGGTGGCCGGGCTGTTCCGGCTCGTCGAGCAGCGGCTCGGCCGGGTGCTGGAGTTCGACCCGCAGGTGACCGCCGCCTACGCCCGGGGCGGCTACGACGCGACCGCACGGTTCCGGCGCAGGCTGTTCGGCGAGGACGCGCGGCTCGCGATCGGCACCGCGGTCGTCGTGCAGGCGTTCGTGCGCGGCTTCCGGAACCGGATCGCGGCGTGGTTCGCCGAGGAGGCCGGGACGCCGGAGGCGGAGCAGTCGCTGCGCTTGATCTGCGAGACCTACCAGTCGCTCGAGGACACCGTCCCGCTGTTCCAGTTGAACGGTCTGGACAAGGCCGTCGACGGACCGCACCCGGCGATCGGCGCGGACACCGCGGCCCACCAGCTCACCGAGACCCTCAGCGGGTTCGCCGTGGCGGTCAGGGACGCTGCGCTGAGCGCCGTCGCAGGACGGACCTGAGCCGCGGCGGCGGGAGCACCGGCGGCGGGTCGGCGACGTCCGGGCCGCGCAGCAGCCCGATCCCCGCGTGCGTCGCGTTGATCACCAGCACCGCGAACGCGATGATCCCGGCCGCGCCCGGGTAGACCGGTTCCAGCAGCAGGGCCAGCACGATGGCGGTCAACCCGTTCTGCTGCGCGAACGCCAGGCTGACGCGGTCGCTTGTGGACAGCCCGCGGGCGGGCAGCACCAAGGCGATGAGGAACTGCGCGAAGAACGCCGCCGCGCCGAGCACCACACCGGTCAGCGCGGTCACCCGGTCCACGACGACGACCATGCCGATCGCGAACGTGGCGGAGTAGAGCGCGACGAGCGCTACCCGGTCGATCACCGCATCGATCCGCGGCCGGACGAACAGGCCGATGACCGCCAGCGCGAGCAGCAACGCCTGGGACACCGCGAACACGGCCACCGCGAGCACCAGCAGCGCCGCGACCACCCGCCCGGCCTGCCGCAGCCGGGGCGACAGCGGCCGCTCGCGGGCCTTCCACCACAGGAATCCCCGCCACGCCGCGATGACCACGACGGCGAGCAGCGCGTTGAGGGCCAGGTTCAGCAGGAACGGCCCCAGACCGGTGTCCAGCGCGCCGAGCCCGGCGTCGCCCTCGACGGGCAGGACGAAACCGGCGAGGTACGCGGTCAGCAGCACCGTCACGGGGTCGTCGAACGACGCCCACGCGGACAGCAGCGTCACGCCCGACGGGGACAGCCGGGACCGGCTGCGCAGCGCCGCCACGGACAGCGGGTCGATCTGCGCGACGGCCACCGCGAGCAGCAGCATCCGCGGGTCGCCGTAGAAGCCGACGACGACCACCGCGATGACGGCGACCTTGGCGATCACGCCGACGGTCACCGCGAGCAGCACGGTGCGCAGGTGCGCGCGCGCCTCCCCCAGGTCGATGCCGAACGCCGCCGCGTACAGGCCGACGCCCAGCAGCGCGGTGATCAGCCACGCGTAGACGGGCGAGTGCGCGACGCCGTCGAGGCCGAACGCCCGCGCCGCCAGCCACCCCGCGCCCGCGAGGCCCAGCAGCACCGCCGCGCGCTTCACGTCGCGGCGCGGAGGCTGCGCGCGAGCCGGTCGGTGGCCTCGTCGGCGAGGTGCACCATCGACTGCTCGAGCGTGACCGTCGTCAGGTAGCGCTGCGTCGACAGGCGCACGTAGTAGACCGCGCCCGCCTCGACGTCCAGCACGACCCGGTTCAGCTTGCCGCGCAACGCGCCGCCGCAGCTCAGCCGCAGCCGCCGGACGAGGGACCGGAGGCTGCGGGAGAAGCCGACGTGGAACTCGTAGCGCTCGTGGGGGCTCAGCCGGGCGTCCTCGTCGGCGTCGAACGGCACGCTCAACCGGTCGTCGTCGAAGCAGTGCGCGACGTGCACGCGCTTGCCGTCGGCCCAGTAGGACGCGAAGTGCACGCCCTCGGGCTTGACCACCGACCGGATGCGGTCCTCGACGCCGCCGCGCTCGTCGACCTCGGGCGGGTCGCCGTCGTACTCGACCTCGTAGGCGCCGTAGTTCGCCGACCGCAGCTCGGCCTCGGCCCGGAACCGGCTCGCCAGCGCGGCGACCGCCTTGTCGCCCGCCGCCTCCACGGGGTCGTCCGGCCCGGACACCGCGACCACGCCGTGGAACTCCTCGCCCGGGCGGACCATGTCGTAGCAGAGGGCATGCCCGTCGGTGCGCAGCACGACGCGGATGAGCCTGCCGGTGCGCGCTTTCTGCAGTTCGTCGTCGACCTGGGCGAACTGGAACGCCATCTGCTTGGCGAGCACGGTGAACCCGGCGTCGTCGCCGCGGGCGAACTTGACCAGCGGCCTGCCGTCGCGCAGGTAGGCGAGGAACACCAGCTCGGGCACCTGGTCCATCGCCTCGGCGCAGGCGTCGCGCACGGCGGCCAGGTACGCGTCGTCGGGCGCCACCGGATCAGGTGTGCGGGATGTCGACATCGATCTCCCTCCAGTTCCCCAGCTCCCCCGCCGCCGCGAGTCGGAGGTTGTGCTCGGCGACCTGGACGTACGGGTGGGCGGGGCCCACCGCGTCCGCGTCGAGCAGGTCGTCGAGCGCCGCCTCGGTCAGCTCGACCGCGGTGTCCCGGTCGCCGGAGGCGGCGGTGAGGACGGCGAGGTCGAGTTCGGCGGCCAGCGTCCACGGGTGGACCCGGTCGAACCGGGCGTGCAGCGCGGCGCCCGCCGCGGCCACCGCGGCGGTGCCCGCGTCGTGGTCGCCCGCGGCGGCGATCGCCAGGCCGAGCCCGAGGCCCGCGAGCGCGCGGAACGGGTGCTCCGGGCCGATGTCGCGCGGGTCCAGCTCCGCGCAGGCGCGTTCCGCGGTGGCCAGCGCCTCGCGCGCCCGGCCGTCCGCGCGCCGGACGATGGAGGCGTTGGTGAGCATCGCGGCGATGATGTCGGGGTGGGTGGGCGGCAGCATCGTCCGCAACCCCTGGAGCGCCTCGTTGGCGCGGGTGAGCGCCGGGCCGAGGCTGCCGCGGTCGCGCAGGGCCATGCTCCACTGCCAACACGCGATGCGGGACAGCCGCTCCCGGCCGGGTTTGCCGCTGAGCCGCTGGAACAGCTCGCGCAGCCGCTCGACCGGGTCGCCGAGGCCGAGGTCGCGCTCGTAGACGGCGAGCCGGACCTCCGACCAGTCGGTGCGCTCGTGGCCCGGCCCGAACAGCCGGGTGAGCCGGTCGTGGTTGTGCCGCTCGGCTTCCAGCGCGCCCTGGACGTCGCCCAGCAGGTACAGGGACGCGGCGAGGTTGTTGGCCGCCATCCGGGTCCTCGGGTGGTCCTCGCCGAGTTCGCGGACGAGCCCGACCCACGTCTGCTGGTCGGTGGCGAGCGCGTCGTGGTAGTTGCCCAGGCCCCGGTCGTCGCCGCCGAGGCCCGCGCAGAGGGCGAGCGCGGCGGGCGGCAGCACCGGGTGGACGGCGGTCTGCACGTCGAGCGCCTCGGTGTCGAGCTTCTTGGCGCGGTCCCGCTCGCCGAGGGCGCGGGCGAGGTTGGCGAGCTGGCCCATCAGGCGCAGGCGCAGCGGGTCGGACTCGGGGACGCCCGCGCGCTCCCACGCGGCGAGCAGCCGGTCGCCGTGCAGCAGCGTTTCCTCCGACACCGCGCGGATGTCCTGCTCGTAGTGGTAGCGGACCTGGTTGACCAGCCACCGCCGCACCTGGGGCCGGGTGCTCTCCAGGGCGCCGGAGGACTCGACGTGCCAGGCGAGTTCGCGGAACCGGCGGCGCAGGGCGTCGGGGGCGCTCTCCGCGGGGCGAACTCGGCGAGCGCGTCGAGCACCAGCGCGGCGATCCGCGCGGCCTCGACGGGGTCGGCGAGGGCGGCGACCGCGGCGCACTCGGCGCGGTGCGCGCGGACCACGCCCGCGGCGCCCCAGTCCACCGTGAGCAGTCCGTGCCGCTCGGCGAGGGCCAGCGCGCGGTCGATCTCGGCGCTGTCGAGGGCGAGCGCGTCGCCGAGCGGCCCGAGGTGGGCGGCCAGCGCCCGGGTCAGCTCGCGGGACTGGACGAACTCCAGGTCGACGCCCTCGGGCGAGAGCCGGTCGAGGCAGCGGGTCACCAGCACGGCGGCGTGGCCGGTCCCGGCGCGGTCCACCGCAGGCGACAGCAGAGTGTCCACGGTGACGGCGAGCATCGCGGCGGTGCGGGTCGGCTCGGCGCGGTCGGCCAGCGCGGTCACCAGTTCGGTGCGGGCGGCGTTGGCGGCGGTCAGCGCGTCGTCGCCCGCCGCGCGCAGGCGGGCGCAGCGCTCGCGCAGCCAGGCGCCCGCGAGCCACACCGCGGAGGGCTCGTGGCGCAGCGCCTCGCCGACGGCCGCCGCGGCGGCGGGGTGAGGTCGGGGACGCGATCGGTGAGCCGGGCGACCGCCTGCTCGGGGCGCAGGTCGCTCAGCCCGATGCGGTGGTCGGCCCAGTCGGCCGTCCCGCCCGCCCGCGTGGTGACGAGCACGTGGACGTCGCCCTCGACCGGGGGCAGCAGGTCCGGGGTGAGCGCGGCGAGGTCGTCGCAGGCGTCGTAGACGAGCAGGTGCCTGCGGTTCTGCGGCCGGGCGACGGCGTTGAGGACGCGCGTCTCGCCGTAGCGGCCCGCCATGCGGTCGGCGGGCAGCAGTTCGGCGCCGAGCGCGGCCACCGAGCGGAGCACGGAGCGCCGGGTCCCCGCCGACACCCACCAGACGCCCTGGTAGTCCCAGGCGAAGTGCTCGGCGTAGGCCTGGGCGAGCGCACTCTTGCCCGCGCCGGTCGGCCCGTGCAGCAGCACGACCGTCCGGGCGCCGCTGGGGACGAGCAGGAGTTCCCGCAGCCGCGCCAGGTCCGGGTCGGTGCGGCCCGGGAGGTCGCGGCCGACCGGCAGGTTCCGGACCGCCGGGCGCGACCACGGGAACCGGGTGGGCGGCTGGTCGCCCGCGCGCGGCGGCGCGACGAACCCGCACGCGGCGAGCAGGCGGGTGCGGAAGGCGTCGGCGGACCCGGCGCCGCCGTTGTACGGCTCGGGGACGGTGATCGGGACCTGGTGCAGGCGGGGCGCGGCGAGGTCGGCGGGGACCTCGGTGTCGTCGTCGTCGACGCCGCGGCTGAGCAGCAGCGCGGGCGTGCCCGGGGGCGCGTCGGCCGGGGCGACGACGGTGCCGCCCGCGCGGACGACCTGGGTCCGCGCCCAGTCCGCCCACGCCCCAGCGCCGGTGAGGTCGCCGATGACGACCGGCCGGACCGCGGGCGTTGCGTCGAGCCCGACGGCGTAGCGGTAGCCGCTGCGGACGTGCCTCGGCGGCTGCGTCCACCGCTCGCGGCGGGTGAGCCAGGTGGCCATCCGCTCGTACTCGCGCCACAGCGGGCCGTCGGGGGCTCTGCGACGACGGCGAGGATCGCCGCCGACTCGGAGTACGCCACCTGCGGCAGTTCGACGCAGCGCTGGTCGGCGCCCCGGTCGGCCTGCTCGGCGAACAGCAGCGCGAACTGCGCCGTGGCCTCCGCGCGCACGCGGGCGATCAGCGGCGGGGGCGGCTCCGCGGTCGGGACGCGGGTGAGCACCGGCAGCACGTCCACCAGGACCGGCGTCGCCTCGCGGATGCGGCGCACCACGCCCGCGGCGGCGGTGACCGCGGACTCGCTGGGGCCGAACGCCACCAGGACCGTGTCGGCGAGCTTGGCGGCCAGCGCCTCGGCGGCGGCGGTGTCCGGCTCGGGTTCGGGCAGCGCGACGAGCACGTCGTCGAAGCCGCTGCCGAGCAGCGCCGTGCGCAGCTCGGTGACGGCTTGGGCGCCCGCGCGGGCGGGCGCCAGGCGCGGCAGGCCCGCGGGTTCGCCGACCTCGATGGTCGCCACCGCGCCGGACTGGTCGTCGGCCAGGTCGAAGCGCAGCATCGTGGCGACGGCGACCAGCGGCTCGGCGACCAGCGCCGTCACCGCCGACTGCAGCTCCAGCGGCGCGCGCACCGACGTCCGCGGGAACGGCGCGAGGTACTCCTGGACCGAGCGGTCGTCACCGGCGAAGTCGAGCACGAGGACGCGCCTGCCGGAGCAGGCGAGCAGCACCGCGAGGTTCGCGGTCAGGTCGACGTGGTCGCAGCGGCCGGAAGCGGGGAACACGACCCCGACGCGCGGTTGTCCGGTCGCACCGCTCATCTCGCTCCCACTCAACCGCCTCGTTCCTCCTCCTGGGTATCGCACTCGGCGATGAATCGTTGGCCACCGGGCGCCGAACCACTCGATCGGCGCAATCGGCTAGAGCGAGTTCTGGAATGCCGCGAACCGGTCGGGCAGCGCGGACCGCTGGGCGAGAATGCGCAGGACCGCGTTGCCCAGCACGGAATCCGGCAGCGCCGCGAGCGCGTCGAGATCGAGGTCGCCCACGTCGAGCAGGCCGCCGTTCTCCGGCGGATCGGGGTCCCGCGTCGTGTTCTCCGGCGTCATCTGTCCTCTTTTTGTCTACCGGTTAGGACATCTCGACATGCGACCATCGCTGCATGTGATCATACGTTACCGAGCTGTTTCGTGGAGGCGGGCGCGGCGCGATTTCCCGCGCGACGGAGGGGGATCGTGACGGCGACCGCGCGCCAGTTCATCCTGAAGGTACACGGGCGGTGCGACCTCGACTGCGACTACTGCTACGTTTTCCGCTCCCCGGACCAGCGCTGGCGGCGGCGCCCCGCGCGATGTCCCCGGCGACGGCGCGCGCCGCGGTCACCCGCATCGCCGAGCACGCGGGCGCGCACGGCCTCGACGCGGTGGAGATCGTGCTGCACGGCGGTGAACCGCTGCTGGCGGGCCGGGCGTTCCTCGACCGGCTGGCGCGGGACGCGCGGGCCCGCATCCCGCGGCGACGCGGATCACCGTGCAGACCAACGGGATCCGGCTCGACCGCGGTTTCCTCGACCTGTTCGGCGAGCACGGCATCCGGGTCGGGGTGAGCCTCGACGGCGCGGCGGCGGCGCACGACCGGCACCGCAGGACCCCGCGCGGGCTGGGCAGCCACCACCGCGTGCACGCGGCGATCCAGCGGCTGCGCGCGCCGGAGTACCGGCACCTGTTCGCGGGCCTGCTGTGCGTCGTCGACACCCGCAACGACCCGGTGGAAACCCTGGAGGCGCTGGTCGAGCACGACCCGCCGACGGTGGACTTCCTGCTGCCGCACGGGACTTGGGCCGCGCCGCCGCCGGGGCGCGTGCCCGGCGGCGCCGCGACCCCTTACGCCGACTGGCTGATCGCGGTGTTCGACCACTGGTGCGCCGGGCCGGGGACGACGTCGGTGCGCTTCTTCGACTCGGTGACCGCGTTGTGGCTGGGCGGCTCGTCGCTGGTGGAGGGCTTGGGTTCCGCGCCGTCGCCGCAGCTCGTCGTGGAGACCGACGGCTCCATCGAGCGGTCCGACATCCTCGCCGTCGCCTACCCGGGCGCGGGCGCGACGGGTTTGCGCGTGCAGACCGACCCGTTGGACGCGGCGTTGTCGGCCGAAGCGCCCGGTCCGCCGTTGGTGTGCCGGGAATGCCCGGTGGTCGCGGTGTGCGGCGGCGGTCATCCCGCCCACCGGTTCGCGCCGGGCACCGGCTTCGCGAACCCGTCGGTGTACTGCCCGGACCTGTTGCGGTTCACCACGCACGTGCGCGCCCGGCTGTCCGCCGACCTGGCCCGGCTGGCGGGCGAGCGGTGAGGTCGGTCGCGCTGGCCGACGCCGACCTCGACGCGCTCGCCCGGGGCGGCGGCGGGGTCGACGTCGCCCGGTCGCTGGTGCGGGCGCGGCGCGGCGCGACCCTGCTGCTCACCGCCGCCGCCGTCCGCGCGGACCCGCGCGCCGAGCCCGCGCTGCGCGCCCTGGCCCGATTACCGCGCGCCGCGGTCGACCGCGTGCTCGACGACCCGGCGACGGGCGCGTGGGCGGCGGCCACCGCGCGCGGGGCCGCGCCCGCCACGGATCTCGCGTTCGCCGCCGCGGCGGCGGCCATCCGGGCCGGGGTGCCGGTCGAATTGTCCTTCCCGCAGGCGGGTTCGGGCTTCCTGCCGTCGCTCGGCCCGCTCGTGGAGCCGGTTTCCGGGCCGTGCCGCACCGACCGCCTGCGCTGGACGCCCGCGCCCGTGGTGCCGGTCGACGGCCACGCGCTCGCCGTGTCGCCGCTGCCCGCGCACCTGTTCCCGCCCGACCTCCCGCAGGCCACGCCCGGGGACCACTCCGCCCTCATCCGGGAAGCCTGGCGGACCATGGCCGACGCCCTCCCCGGCACGGCGGCCGAGTTCGCCGCGATGATCACCACGCTGGTGCCGCTGTCCGCGCCCGACGGCCACGCCACCAGCTCCACGGTCACCGACGCGCTCGGCGCGGTCTTCCTCACCTTCAACACCGACGCCGAAGCGCTCGCCGCCACGCTCGTCCACGAGCTGCACCACGCGAAACTGGCGGTGGTCATGGACATCCACGCCCTGACGAAGCCCAGCGCCACCCGCTACCACGCGCCCTGGCGCCCCGACCCGCGTCCGGCGGGCGCGCTCCTGCACGGCGTCTACGCCTTCCTGGGCGTGGCGGGCTTCTGGCGCCGCAGACCGGGGTCCGAGCGCGCCCGCGCCGAGTTCGACCGCTGGCGGACCGCCACCCTCGCCGCGGCGGGCGACCTGCTCGCGGGCGACGACCTGACCGCGCGCGGGCGGCGTTTCGTCACCACCGCCGCCGGGGTGCTGCGCGGCTGGGGCTGATCCGGCTAGATCGCCGTCCGCACCAGTTCGTTCAGCTCCGGGCGCAGCACGCTGGCCGCCGGGTTGCCGGTGTGCTTGAGCAGCAGCCGCCGCATGGTGTTGACGTCGACCCGGACGGTGGCGCTGTCGGTGCGGCGCAGGTCGGCGACCAGGGCCTCCATGCGGGCGCAGGCCCCTCGACGTCGCCGCAGTCCAGTTCCGCCAGGGCGAGGCGGACGCCGAAGCGCACGCGGGAGCGGATCGACGTCGGCGGGATGCGGTCCAGCTCGCTGCCCAGCAGCAGCACCGACTCCGCGCTGCGGTCCAGGTGGTGCAGCGACCAGCCGCGGGTGATGGCGATCTGGTCCGGCAGGCTGGTCGAGCCGTAGTGCGGGCCGGACTCGGCGGTCGCGGCCTCCTGCCAGCGGTGCGCCTCGTCCAAAGCGGACAGACACGCCGACGCCTCGCCGAGCAGCGCGTAGCCCTGCGCCATGCGCTGGGCGGCGGCCGAGCGCAGCGCCGCGGTCGACTCCGGGGCCGCGGCGGCGCGGCGGGCCCACTCCACCATCGTCGCGCCGTCCTCGGTGTAGAGGGCGATCTCCGCGGTGCGGACCATCGCCCAGCTCCGCAGGCCGACGTCGCCGACCCGGTCGGCGAGGCGGACGGCGGTGGCGGTCCACTCCCTGGCGCGGGTGTTGTCGCCCGCCTCCTGGTACATCCACCCGGCGTACTCGGCGTAGCGGGACGCCTGGCGGATCAGGTCGGGCAGCGGGTTGACGGCGATCAGCTCGCGCAGCGCCCGGCAGTGGCCCACGAGGTTCGGCAGCACGAAAGCCGGGCTCATCCGATGTCCCATCATCCGCCACGTCTCGAACGCGGCGGCGTACACCTCGACGGTCTGCTCGTCGACGTGGGTGCTGTTCGGCGCCAACGGGTCCGTCCCGCCGAGGACCAGCGCCCACGGGTCGGGTCCGTCGGGCAGCACCGGCGGCGCCGGAACCGGACCCGCGACCGCGCGGGTGAGCACCCCTTGCGTTTCCAGAATCCGGTCGAACCGGCGGGCCATCTCCGGGGACACCGGCTTGTCCCCGTTCTCCAGCTTGCTGATGTATCCCTTGCTGTAGTTGGCTTCCCGCGCGAACCGCACCAGCGAGTAGCCCCGCTCGACCCGCAGCCGCCGCAGCAGCGCCCCTGTTTCAGTCAACGGGAAGCACCCCCTCGGCATCTATCCCCGGGAGTCCCGCGACTGGTTCGATTGCGGAATGGCAAGCACTCGCGAGAACGCCGCCCACAGCAGACCATGGCGGCTCCTGGGCACCCGGGAGGTGGCGCGCACACCGTACTTCGCCGTCCACCGCGACGACGTCATCCGGCCGGACGGCACCCGCTCCACCTACGACCACGTCGTCGCGCCGGGCGCGGCCACCGTCCTCGCGATCGACGACGACGACCGCGTGGTGCTGACGCGCCAGTACATCTACACGTGGGGCACCCGCCAGTGGCGGCTGCCCGGCGGCGGCGTCGAGGCCCGCGACCCCGACCCGCTGGCCACCGCCCAGCGCGAACTGGCCGAGGAGACCGGCCTGTCGGCGAGCACCTGGGAGACCCTGGGCCGGGTCCACGGCGCTGACAGCCTCAGCAACCACGTCGACCACGTGTTCCTGGCCACCGGGCTGACCTCGGGCACCCCGTCGCTCGACCCCGGCGAGGCCGACCTCGACGTCGTCCTGCTGCCCTTCCACGAGGCGGTGGCCCTGGTGGAGAAGGACCAGGTCCCCCACGCCGCCAGCGCCTACGCCCTGCTCCGCGCCGCACTCCGGCGCACCCGCACCTGAAGCCATCCGCCTCACCCCTGCCGGACGCTCGAAAAGCCACGGTATCCAACAGGAGCGGGAGGACAAGGACAAAAGGGGGACAGATCTCCGCCGCGGCCGTGAACAGCGGCTGCGGGCTCCCATCCCCCGACTAGCAGCCCAACAACGCGAAGCAGCGAGATCAACCGCCGAGCGGCTGTCCGGCAGCCGATCCGACCGACTCGGCAGCGGACCAACCCACAACGGCGACCACCGCTGCTGACCTCACACCCGACCGCCGCAGCCACGCCGACTCAGCGGCGGCGCCAGCCCTGGCGCAGGCGGCCACACCCCCACCACCACACCCGCCGCCGAACCGACCGACGCCGGCATGACAGCCCGCAGCGGCGTCAACCGCTGCGGGCCCACCTCACAACCCGCCGAATCAGCAGGCCTACCGGCTCAGCGGTTGGCCACCGAGTTCGTCAGCGTGCCGATCCCCTCGATGGTCACCGACACCGTCTGCCCCGCCCGCATCGGTCCCACCCCGCGGGCGTCCCGGTCAGGATCACGTCGCCCGGCAGCAGCGTCATCACCCGCGAGATCCACTCGATGACCTTCGGCACGTCGTGGATCAGCGCGGAGGTGCGGCCGTCCTGCTTGACCTGGCCGTCCAGCTCCGTGCGGACGGCCAGGTCGGACGGGTCCAGCTCGGTCTCGATCCACGGCCCGAGCGGGCAGAAGGTGTCGTGGCTCTTGGCGCGGGTCCACTGGCCGTCGGCGTGCTGCTGGTCGCGGGCGGTGACGTCGTTGGCGATCGTGTACCCGAAGACGAACTCCAGCGCCCGGGACGCCGGGACGTCGCGGACCGGGCGGGGGCCCATGACCACGGCCAGCTCGCCCTCGAAGTCGACCCGGGCGGAGTCGGCGGGCAGCTTGACGGCCGCCGACGGACCCACCACGGCGGTGGACGGCTTCATGAAGATCACCGGGTTGGCGGGGGCCTCGCCGCCCATCTCCGCCGCGTGGTCGGCATAGTTCTTGCCGATGCAGACGATCTTCGGCGGGAGCATGGGGGCGAGCAGCCGGACGTCGGCCAGCGGCCACCGCCTGCCGGTGAACGTGTGGGGCCCGAACGGGTGCTGGTCGGCGATCTCGGCGGCGGTGAGGTCGTCACCGGAGCCTTCGACGGCCACGAACGCGACACCCTCGGGGTGGGCAATACGAGCGATACGCACGGGAGAACCCTAAACCGTGGCGGTCACCCGCATCGCCTTGTGGGCCAGCGCGTCGCACAGGGCCAGCCAGCTGGCCTCGACGATGTTGCCGTGCACGCCCACGGTGGTCCACTCGCGCTCGTGGTCGGAGGACTCGACGAGCACGCGGGTGACCGCGTCGGTGCCGTGCGCGGCGCCGCGGTTGATGATGCGCACCTTGTAGTCGGTCAGCTCGACCTCGTCGAGCCACGCCAGGTGCGGGCTGAGCGCCTTGCGCAGCGCGGCGTCGAGGGCGTGGACGGGGCCGTTGCCCTCGGCGGTGGCGATGACCCGCTCCCCCGCGACGTGCACCTTCACCGTGGCCTCGGACACCACCGTGCCGTCCATCGCGTGGTCCAGGATCACCCGGTAGGACTCCAGGGCGAACGGGACCTGGGCGCGCTCGTCCAGCTCGGCGCGCAGCAGCAGTTCCAGGGAGGCGTCGGCGGCCTCGAACGACCAGCCGCGCGCCTCCAGCTCCTTGACCCGGCGCAGGGCGCTGCCCAGCGCCTCGGGCCTGGCGGCCAGGTCGAGCCCGAACTCGTGTCCCTTGAGTTCGAGGCTCGCCCGGCCCGCCATCTCCGTGACCAGGACCCGCATGTCGTTGCCGACCACGTCCGGATCGATGTGGTTGTACAGCTCCGGGTCCACTTTGATCGCGCTCGCGTGCAGGCCCGCCTTGTGGGCGAAGGCCGACGACCCGACGTAGGCCTGGTGGGTGTCGGGTGCGATGTTGGCGATCTCGGCAAGGGCATGGGAGACCCGGGTCAGCTCGCCCAGCGCCCCGGTCGGGAGCACGTCGCGGCCGAGCTTGGTCACGAGGTTGCCGATCACGGCGAACAGGTCGGCGTTGCCCGCCCGCTCCCCGTAACCGTTCGCGGTGCACTGGACGTGGGTGGCCCCGCCTGCACGGCCGCGATGCTGTTGGCCACCGCGCAGGACGTGTCGTCCTGGCAGTGGATGCCCACCCGGAACCCGGTGCGGGCGATGACCTCGCCGACGGTGTCGGCGATGCCGAGCGGGAGCTGCCCGCCGTTGGTGTCGCAGAGCACGGCCACGTCCGCGCCCGCGGTCATGGCCGCGTCGATGACCCGCAGCGCGGTGTCGGGGTCGAACCGGTACCCGTCGAAGAAGTGCTCGGCGTCGACGAACACCCGCCGCCCCTCGCCGACGAGGAACGCGACGGTGTCGCGCACCATCTCGGCGGCCTCGTCGACGCTGGTCCGCAGGGCGAGGTCGATGTGCCTGCGGTCGGACTTCGCGACCAGCGTGATCACCGGCGCCCGGCTGTCCAGCAGCGCCTTGACCTGCGGGTCCTCGTGCGCCTTCGCCCCCGCCCTCCGCGTGGACCCGAACGCCACCAGCGCCGCGTGCTTGAGGTCCAACTCGCCCGCCGCGGCGCGCGCGAAGAACTCCGTGTCCTTGGGCAGCGCCCCCGGCCACCCGCCCTCGATGAACCCGACCCCGAGCCCGTCCAGCAGCCGCGCGACATTGAGCTTGTCGGCGACGGAGTAGGAGATGCCCTCGCGCTGGGCCCCGTCGCGCAACGTGGTGTCGTACACGTGGAAGGCGTCACCGAGCGGTGTCCCAGCGGGCTCCTTGCTCGACACGGTGCGGGTCACGGGGGCTCCTTGGTGAGGGTGGTTGGCCGGGAAACAAAAAGACCCCCGCCTGAGGATGCGAGAGGTCTGCGCGCTGGGCCGGTCGTACTCCGGCTATCCAGCGCGCTCGTCAATAATGATCACGACGAAGTCGGCCACGCCCCGATCGTGCCACACCCGCCCGCGGGAGGTCCATTCCACGGGCGGGTGTTCCCACTTCGTGGGCGGTCAGCGGACCGCGACCAGCACGTGGTCGTCCCCGACCTGCCAGACCGGGCCCGCGGCGCTGAACCCGCCGCGGAGCAGGAGGTCGGTGTACCCGGTGACGGTGAGGTCGCTGGAGGAGTCGTGGGAGATGGCCAGGGCGTTGTGGGCGGCGGCGGTCTCGGGGTCGACGTCGGCGAGGACGGCTTCCCACCAGGCGCGCCAGTCCTCGTTGTCCGTGGTGCCCGCGCGGACGGCGTGGGAGCGGCGGACGTGCTCGCCGTAGGCGCGCAGGGGGCCGGGGAGGTGCATGTTGTCGGCGTTGACCAGGACGCCCCCGGGGCGCAGGCGGGCGGCGGCGGTGGCGAAGACGGCGGCGAGTTCGTCGTGCTCCAGCCAGTGCAGGGCGGTGCTGGAGACCACCGCGTCCCACGGGCCCTCCAGGCACGACTCCCAGCCGGGGCGGTTGAGGTAGCCGTGGACGAAGCGGGCGCCGGTGTGCCCGCGGAGCGGGCCAGGTCGAGCAGCAGCGGGTCGGCGTCGATGCCGACGACCTCCGCGCCCGGCAGGGCGGCGGCGACGCGGGTGGCGAGCGAGCCGGGGCCGCAGCCGAGGTCGACGACCCGCGGCCGGTCGACCCCGCGACCGCGGCGGACACGACGTCGACGACGACGCGGAAGCGCTCCTCGCGGGCGGCGACGTAGCGCTCCTGCTGGGCGTCCCAGCGGTCGAGCCAGGCGCGGGCGGTTATCGTGTCCATGAACCCCTCCGGTAACTGTCGTTCAACGTGTCGACAGTGACAACCTACGAGCTGAGGATGTGACTGGTCAAGTGAACTTCGACAGTCACTCCAGTGTGGTGCTCATCGCCGCCCTGGACCTGATGAACCTGGTCGCGCCCGGTCACCGCCGCGGCAGGCCCTACCAGCCGCCGGTCGGGCAGGCGCTGGTCGACGGGATCGGCGAGGTCGTCGAGGCGCACAACAGCGCGTGGTCGGCGCCGCCGAGCCAGGACGCCGCGGACGGCCTCGCCCGCTACGGCGTCCGCATGTACGGCGTCATCGCGACCCTCGCGACCGACATGGACGCCGCCTGCGAGGAGATCAACCGCGTCCTGCGGGACACCGGCGCGACCCCGGTGCTCGCCCGCCATGACGGCGAGCCCTGGCACCTGCACTTCCACGCCCCGGACGCGCCCTGGGACACCGGCTGGGCCGCGTCCATGGCCACCGGGCTCGCCCTCGTCCTCGGCGAGGCCGCCGTCGACCGGCTCGGCCTGTGCACCGCCCCCGAGTGCGACCGCGCGTACCTCGACGTCTCACGCAACGGGACGCGCCGGTTCTGCTCCACCGCGTGCCAGAACCGCGTCAAGACAGCGGCTTTCCGGGCACGCAAAGCGCCCGCCCCCGGACGGGGACGGGCGCCTAGAGCGCTTGCGTCAGAACGCCTTCGCGTTGGACGACACCAGCGCGGCCAGCCGGTCGCCGATGGCGAACGTGCCGCCGGGCGAGGCGTGGTCGCGGGTCGCGAGGTCGAACGCCACCGACGCCTCGATGCGCCGCGCCGCCTCGGTCTCGCCGAGGTGGTCGAGCATCAGGGCGACCGAGAGGACCGCCGCCGTGGGGTCGGCGATGCCCTGGCCCGCGATGTCCGGCGCGCTGCCGTGCACGGGCTCGAACATGCTCGGGTTGCGGCGGGTGATGTCCAGGTTGCCGCTGGCCGCGAGGCCGATGCCGCCGGTCACCGCGGCGGCGAGGTCGGTGAGGATGTCGCCGAACAGGTTGTCGGTGACGATCACGTCGAACCGCTGCGGGTCGGTCACCATGTGGATGGTCGTGGCGTCCACGTGCTGGTACGCGACGGTGACGTCCGGGTGCTGGAGCGACACCTCCTCGACCACGCGCGACCACAGCGAACCCGCGTGGGTCAGCACGTTGGTCTTGTGCACCAGGGTCAGGTGCTTGCGCGGGCGCGACGCCGCGCGGGCGAACGCGTCCCGCACGACCCGCTCGACGCCGAACGAGGTGTTGACGCTGACCTCGGTGGCGATCTCGTGCGGGGTGTCCTTGCGCAGCAGGCCGCCGTTGCCCGCGTACAGGCCCTCGGTGCCCTCCCGCACGACGATCATGTCGATCTCGCCGGGCTCGGCGATCGGGCTCTTCACCCCGGGGTACAGCCGCGCCGGGCGCAGGTTCACGTGGTGGTCCAACTCGAACCGCAGGCGCAGCAGCAGGCCGCGCTCCAGGATGCCGCTGGGCACCGAGGGGTCGCCGACCGCGCCCAGCAGGATCGCGTCGTGCTCGCGCAGTTCGCCCAGCACCGATTCGGGAAGCAGCTCCCCGGTCGCGTGCCAGCGCGCCGCGCCGAGGTCGTAGCGGGTGGTCTCGGCGGACGGCACGACCTCCTCGAGCACCTTCAGCGCCTCGGCGATCACTTCCGGCCCGATCCCGTCACCTGGGATCACCGCGAGCCGCATGCACACACCTCCCGGGGTATCGGCCCGAAGGGGCCTGGTAGACGTACGAAGGCTACCGGTCTGCCGCCCGGCTGCCGCATCGCGCCACCCCGATGGGTGGATTCTCACGGGTGCATTTACACGAACGGTGCCCGGGGAGCTCCCCGGGCACCGCCTCGCGGGTTACTCAGCCGAAGTCGATCGAGCGGACGACGCGGGCGCCGACGGACGCGCCGATCGACTCCAGCACCGACGCGTCCACGGCCCGGTCGACGCGCAGCAGCATGACCGCGTCCGTGCCGTCGGTGGTCTGGCTGATCTGCGCGGCGTCGATGTTGATGCCCGCCTCGCCGAGCAGCGTGCCGACCGTGCCCATGACGCCGGTGCGCTCCGGGTACTCCAGCAGCAGGACGCTGCCCTCGGCGCGCAGGTCGAAGTGGCGGCCGTTGACCTCCACCAGCTTCTCCACCTGCGCCAGGCCGGACAGCGTGCCGCTGACGGTGATGACGGAGCCGTCGGCGTAGACCGCGCGCAGGGTCACCAGGCTGCGGTGGTTGGCGCTCTCGGTCTCGGTGCTCAGCTCGACCGCGACGCCGAGGTCCTCGGCCAGCCGCGGCGCGTTCACGAACGTCACCTGGTCGGTCACGATGCCGGAGAACACCCCGCGCAGCGCGGCCAGCGGCAGGATGCCGACGTCCTCACTGGACAGTTCACCGCGGACGATGACCTGCAGCGCCGACGGCGCCTTGCCCTCCAGCGCGGACACGACCGCGCCGAGCTTCTGGGTCAGCGGCAGGTACGGCCGCACCTCCTCGCCGACGACCCCGCCCGCGGCCACGTTCACCGCGTCCGGCACGAAGTCGCCGCGCAGCGCCAGCAGCACCGAGCGCGCCACGTCGGTGCCCGCGCGGTCCTGCGCCTCGGCGGTCGAGGCGCCCAGGTGCGGGGTGACGATCACGCCGGGCACGCCGAACAGCGGGTTGTCGGTCGTGGGCTCCTTGGAGAACACGTCCACGCCCGCGCCGCGCACCTGGCCCGAGCGGACCGCGTCGGCCAGCGCCTGCTCGTCGATCAGACCGCCGCGGGCGGCGTTGACGATGATGACGCCCTTCTTGGTCTTCGCGAGCGCCTCGGCGTTGATGAGACCCGCGGTCTCCTTGGTCTTGGGCAGGTGCACCGAGATCACGTCGGCGCGGGCCAGCAGCTCGTCCAGGGTGACCAGCTCGGTGCCGAGCTGCGCGGCGCGCGCGGCGGAGGCGTACGGGTCGTAGGCGATCAGCGTCGTGCCGAACGCGGCCAGGCGCTGCGCGAACAGCTGCCCGATCTTGCCGAGGCCGACGACGCCGACGGTCTTGCCCTGCAGCTCGAAGCCGGAGAACGCGCTGCGCTTCCACTGCTTCTCCTGCAGGGTGGCGTGCGCGTCGGGGATCTGGCGGGCCACGGCCAGCAGCAGCGCCACGGCGTGCTCGGCCGCGCTGACGATGTTCGAGGTGGGCGCGTTGACGACGAGCACACCGCGCTCGGTCGCCGCGGGCACCTCGACGTTGTCCAGACCGACGCCCGCGCGCGCGACCACCTTGAGCCGGTCGCTCGCCTTCAGCACCTCGGCGTCGACCTGGGTGGCGCTGCGCACCAGCAGCGCGTCGGCCTGCGCGACCGCGTCGAGCAGTGCGGGCCGGTCGGTTCCGTCGACGTGCCGGATCTCGACCTCGGAACCGAACACGTCGAGCACGGACGGCGCGAGCTTCTCGGCGATCAGGACGACGGGACGGTTCGTTGTCACGCTACGACTCCCGGGGTGCGTGCGAATGGGGATGCGGTTACGCCGCTGTAACCCGGCTGGCAGTCTATGACCGCACCTGAACCGTTCCACCCGGAGGGTGAGACTTGTGACATGTCAGGTTCTGGTCAGGTTCATTCCCCGATAACGGGCGGCGCGGTGAACTCGTCGTTCCCGAACATCTCGTCGTCGTCCCCTTCGACCAGGTAGGACGGCCGTTTCACCAGCGGCGGCGCAGCGGGAGCGGGCTCCGGCTCGGGCTCGTCGTACCGCACCGGCACGGGTGTCTGCCCGGTCGGGCCGTTGCCGGAACCGGCAGGCCCGAACCCGCCGCCGGTCGGCCCGAACCCGGAGGTGGGCGGCGGTGGCAGCGGTGCGGGCGCGGGCGGGGCCTGCACGGGCGGCCGTGCCGGTGGCGGCGGGGGACGGCGGTGGGTCGCGGCCCGAACCCGGTCCCACTGTGCGGGACGGCCCCGGTTTGCGGCCGCCGGACCGGTGGGGCGGGCGGGGGTACGGGCAACGGCGCGGACCGCTGCGGCCCGGTCGGGCCGGTCGCGGGCCGCGCCGGACCACCGTTCACCGGCGCGGGCCGCTGCGCCCCAGGACCACCCGGCTGCACAGGACGGCCGGGACCCGGCGGCGAGACCTGCCGCCCGGGCGGCGGTGCGCTGGCAGGCGCAGCCCGTCCGGCCTGCGAATTCCGGGGTTCTCCGGGTCCGTTGCCCGGCACGGGTCGAGCCTGTTGCGGCACAGGCCTGCCCTGCGATTCACCCGGACCACCGCTCGGCGCGGGCCCACTCGGCTGCGGGTTTTGAGGTCCACCAGCACCGTTGCCGGTCGGGGGCCGAACCGGTTGCGGCACAGGCCTGCCCTGCGGCTCACCCGGACCACCGCTCGGGGCGGGCCCACTCGGCTGCGGGTTCCGCGGTCCGCCAGGACCGTTGCTCGGCCCCGGCCGACCGGGCTGCGGTGCGACCCTGCCCTGCTGCGACTCCCCAGGACCGTTGCTGCTCCCCGGCCGAGGCGGCTGCGGCGCTGGCCTTCCCTGCTGCGGTTCACCGGGGAAGGCGCGCGGTGCGGGACCGCCCACCGGCGGCCCGGCGTGGGCCTGCCTCCCCTGCTGCGGTGCGCGCGACGGTCCGTGCCCCTGGCCGGGGTGTCCTGCCTGCTGCCCAGCGGGACCTGGGTGCGGCGGGGTGGCCGGGGCGGGAGGGCGCGGCGGGGGCGGGGTCTGGCCGGGGCGGAGGGCGCGGGTCGGGGCGGCCTCGTCCGTCCAGGGGGACGACGCCTGCTCCGGGGGCACCCAGGCCGGGCCTTCGGTCACCGGGTCACCACGGCTCGTCGAACTCGCCCGCCTTGGCGCCCTCGACGAAGGCGTCCCACTCGGACATGGTGAAGACGAGGACGGTGTCGTCGGGGCCGGTGTACTTGCTGTTGCGCATGGCCACGTACTGGTTGCCGTCGGTGTGCGGGACGAAGGCGATCTCGACGTACTCGCCGTCGGGGTCGGCGTCGGGCTCGGCGGCGCGCTGCCACTCGGCCTTGGTGAGGTCGAGGTTGCCGCGGACCTCGGCCTTGTCGTCGTAGATCGGGGCGCTGTCCATCGACGGGTCTCCCTCGCGGTGTCGATCGGTTCGGCCGGACCAGGTATACCGCAGGCGGGGCTCGTGTCGATCCCGCTCCGGACCGGTCGCGCTCAGTAGCGTAGCGGGGTGACCTCGTACTACCGGCGCTACCTGCGCGGCGACCGCGAGGCCGTGTGGGCCGAGCTGCGCGCGCTCGGCCCGGTCCCCGAACCCCTCATCGAGGACGCGGCCGCCGTCGCCGACGAGACGATGATCCGCGTGGCCCAGCACGTCGCCCGCATCGCCGCCGCCCTCCCGGAACTCGGCTGGGTCGGCGCCGACCCGATCGTCCCCCCGCACGAGCCCCCGTCCGACGACGCCCTGGTCGACGCCCTCACCGAGAAGATCGGCGGCCTCCCCTGGCCCTCGACGCCTGCCTCCGCCGCGTCGGCGAGGTCTGGTTCGCGGGCGACTGCGCGGTCCTCGACCTGACCTACCACCGCCAACCCGCCCCCGCACCCGCCCACCGAGCCCCGAATTCCCCGACCCGCTGTGCCTGGGCAACGCCTATTCCCTGGCGTACGAGTGGGACCACTGCCCCGACCCCACCGCCTTCGCCTTCCCCATCGCCCCCGACGAACTCGCCAAGGCCAACATCGAGGGCGGCGAGCACACCATCGCCCTCCCCAGCGACCTGGCCGACCCGCCACTCCTGGGCGTCACGGGCAAACCGGACACCACGCTCGTCGAGTACCTGCGCGAGTCCATCAAGTGGGGCGGCTTCGCGGGCTGGTCCTTCAACCCCGACCTGGCCCCGCACGCCCTCATCACCCTGCGCGCGGAACCGGACTTCTGAGAACGCGCGAACGCCGGGCCCGGCGAGTGCGGACCCGGCGTTCGGCGGCGATCAGCGGTTGGGGTCGCGGACGGCGCCGGTGGAGGCGTCGGTGGTGAGGCGGGCGTAGGCGCGGAGGGCGGCGGTGACGGGGCGGACGCGGTCCTTCGGTTGCCAGGGGCGCTCGCTCGCGACCATCTTCGCGCGGCGTTCGGCGAGGACGTCGGCATCGACCAGGAGTTCCAGCTTGCGGGCGTGGACGTCGATGAGGATCTGGTCGCCGTCCTCGACGAGGCCGATGGTGCCGCCGCCCGCGGCTTCCGGGGAGATGTGGCCGACGGACAGGCCCGAGGAGCCGCCGGAGAAGCGGCCGTCGGTGATCAGGGCGCACTTCTTGCCCAGGCCGGAGCCCTTGAGGAACGCGGTCGGGTGCAGCATCTCCTGCATGCCGGGGCCGCCCGCGGGCCCTCGTACCGGACCACCAGGACCTCGCCGGGCTGGATCTTCTTGCCGAGGATGACCGACACGGCCTCCTCCTGGCTCTCCACGACGCGCGCGGGGCCCTGGAAGCGGAACAGGTCCTCGTCGATCCCGGCCGACTTGATGATCGCGCCGGACTCGGCCAGGTTGCCCCACAGCACCGCCAGGCCGCCCTCGACGGTGTACGCGTGCTCGACGGAGCGGATGCAGCCGCCCGCCGCGTCGGTGTCGAGGCTCGACCAGCGGTTCGACGTCGAGAACGCCTTGGTCGTGCGGACCCCGCCGGGCGCGGCGTGGAACAGCTCGACGGCTTCCGGCGACGGCGACTCGGCGCGGATGTCCCAGGTGGACAGCCACTCGTCGAGGGTCGGGCTGTGCACGGAGGTGACGTCGGTCTTCAGCAGCCCGCCGCGGTGGAGTTCGCCCAGGATGGCGGGGATGCCGCCAGCCCGGTGGACGTCCTCCATGTGGTAGTCCGAGTTCGGGGAGACCTTGCTCAGGCAGGGCACGCGGCGCGACACGGCGTCGATGTCGGCGAGGGTGAAGTCGACCTCGCCCTCCTGCGCCGCGGCGAGGATGTGCAGGACCGTGTTGGTCGACCCGCCCATGGCGACGTCGAGGGCCATCGCGTTCTCGAACGCGGCGCGCGTGGCGATGCCGCGGGGCAGGGCGGTGGCGTCGTCCTCGCCGTACCAGCGCCTGCACAGCTCCATGACGGTCGTCCCGGCGCGGGTGAACAGGTCGCGGCGGGCGGCGTGCGTGGCCAGGGTCGACCCGTTGCCCGGCAGCGACAGGCCCAGCGCCTCGGTGAGGCAGTTCATCGAGTTCGCGGTGAACATGCCCGAGCAGGACCCGCAGGTCGGGCACGCCGAACGCTCGACCTCCGACAGCCCGGCCTCGTCGACCGCGCTGTTCGCCGACGCCGCGATGGTGGTGATGAGGTCGCTCGACGGGTGCGCGACCCCGCCGACCACGACCGCCTTGCCCGCCTCCATCGGTCCACCCGAGACGAAGACCGTCGGCACGTTGAGCCGCATCGCCGCGTTGAGCATCCCCGGCGTGATCTTGTCGCAGTTGGAGATGCACACCAGCGCGTCCGCCTGGTGCGCGTTGACCATGTACTCCACGGCGTCCGCGATGACCTCGCGCGAGGGCAGCGAGTAGAGCATGCCGCTGTGCCCCATCGCGATGCCGTCGTCGACGGCGATGGTGTGGAACTCCCGCGCCACACCCCCGCCGCGCTGATCGCCTCGGCCACGATGTCGCCGAGGTCGCGCAGGTGCACGTGCCCCGGCACGAACTGGGTGTAGGAGTTGGCGATGGCCACGATCGGCTTGCCGAAGTCGTCGTCGGTCATGCCGGTGGCCCGCCACAGCGAGCGGGCGCCCGCCGCGTTGCGGCCGTGGGTGGTCGTGCGGGAGCGCAGCGCTGGCACGGCTCCTCCAGGGTTCGTGATCGGTCTTGCGCGACGTCGGGGCCGGTGGGCCTCGGGGGAGATATGGGGAGCGGTGCCGTCCAGGTTACTCCGGCGCGGACGCGCTCTTCTGCTCAGCGGGGTCGACCTCACCTGTGGATGAGTGATCCTCACTTCCCTCTCCGCCGGTAGACTGGCCAAGGGCCGTCCCCCAGGGAGCGGTGGGGGACCCGTGGTGTCGGTGGGGTCGGTGATGCGACCGCCGCTGATCACCGAGAGGGCCGGTAGGTGGCGGGTGCGGACCGAGGGCAGGGGCAGGCGGGTGTCGTCCTTGCGGACCGCCGTGACGGTTCCCTTGGGGTTGAGCAACAGTCCCTTGAGGTCGTCCCACGCCACGTCCGCCGAGCCGGCGATCTTCCGAACCGTCAGGCCGGAGGCGTCGGCGACGGTGCGCACGCGCACCACCCACACGATCGCGGCGACCGGGATCACATAGATGACCGCGAGCACCGGGAGGGCGGCGGCCATCGGTGTGGCGCAGATCGCGACCAGCAGGGCCGCGAGGATCGAGACCTGCGGTACGCGGAAGACCAGACGGGTCGGAAGCTGCTGCTCGGACACCCTTAGATGGTGCACTCCGCGCGATCGCCGCCCGCGCGCGGGTCCCCCAGTCGTGTCCATCATCCGAGAGGACCGTCCCGCAGAGTTGACGCCGCGAGCGCTGAAGCTCTACCGTCACGACCGTGCCGACGCAGTTCCTCCTCGTACTTCCGCCGCGCGTTCGACGCTGACGGAAGCCCTTTCCCTGCGTCGAACGCGCGGACCCTCGCTACGACCCACCTGGCGGTCGGCGGGGGTTTTTCGTGTCCGGCCCCGACTCCTTCTACCCACGAGGCAGAGATGACCAGCGCAACTTCGCGGCCCACCCCGGCCGCAGGAAATCCTGGCGCCGCGCCTGCGCGTCCCAAGCCCGCGCCGCCGCGGGCGCGCCGATCCGCGTGACCGGCGCGCAGTCGCTCGTGCGGTCGCTGGAGGCCGTGGGCGTCGAGGTCGTGTTCGGGATCCCCGGTGGCACGATCCTCCCGGCCTACGACCCGCTGCTGGACTCGACGAAGCTGCGGCACGTGCTCGTCCGGCACGAGCAGGGCGCGGGCCACGCCGCGACCGGGTACGCGCAGGCGACCGGTGAGGTCGGCGTGTGCATGGCGACCTCGGGGCCGGGCGCGACGAACCTGGTCACCCCGCTGGCCGACGCGAACATGGACTCGGTGCCCGTGGTGGCCATCACCGGCCAGCAGACCCGGGCGCTGATCGGCACCGACGCGTTCCAGGAAGCCGACATCTGCGGCATCACGCTGCCGATCACCAAGCACAACTTCCTCGTCACCGACCCGGCCGAGATCCCGCGCACCATCGCCGAGGCGTTCCACCTGGCCAAGACCGGCCGCCCCGGCCCGGTCCTGGTGGACATCCCCAAGGACGTCCTGCAGGAGATGACGTCGTTCTCCTGGCCGCCGGAGCTGCGCCTGCCCGGCTACCGCCCGACCACCCGCCCGCACGGCAAGCAGGTCCGCGAGGCCGCCCGGCTGATCAACTCCGCCCGGCGCCCGGTGCTCTACGTCGGCGGCGGCGTCATCAAGGCGGCCGCGTCGGCCGAGCTGCGCGAGCTGGCCGAGCTGACCGGCATCCCGGTCGTGACCACGCTGATGGCCCGCGGCGCGTTCCCCGACTCGCACCCGCAGCACCTGGGCATGCCCGGCATGCACGGCACGGTGCCCGCGGTCGGCGCGCTGCAGCGCAGCGACCTCATCGTCGCCCTCGGCGCCCGCTTCGACGACCGGGTGACGGGCAAGCTGGACACCTTCGCCCCCGACGCCGCGGTCGTGCACGCCGACATCGACCCCGCGGAGATCTCCAAGAACCGCCGCGCGGACGTGCCGATCGTCGGCGACTGCCGGGAGATCCTGGTCGAGCTGATCGCCGCGGTGCGCGCCGAGCGGGCGCAGACCCCGCCCGCCGACCTGGGCCCGTGGTGGCAGCAGACCGGGTCGTGGCGCGAGCAGTTCCCGCTGGGCTACGAGTGGCCCGCGGACGGGACGCTGTCGCCGCAGTTCGTCATCGAGCGCATCGGCGCGATCGCCGGTCCGGACGCGCTGTACACCGCGGGCGTCGGCCAGCACCAGATGTGGGCGGCGCAGTTCATCAAGTACGAGAAGCCGGGCACCTGGCTCAACTCCGGCGGCCTCGGCACCATGGGCTACGCCGTGCCCGCCGCGATGGGCGCGAAGTTCGGCCGCCCGGACAAGGTCGTGTGGGCCATCGACGGCGACGGCTGCTTCCAGATGACCAACCAGGAGCTGGCCACCTGCGCCATCGAGGGCGCGCCGATCAAGGTCGCGGTCATCAACAACGGCAACCTCGGCATGGTCCGCCAGTGGCAGAACCTGTTCTACAGCGAGCGCTACTCGCAGACCGACCTGGGCACGCACAAGCACCGCATCCCGGACTTCACGCTGCTGGCCGAGGCGCTGGGCTGCGCGGGCCTGCGCTGCGAGACCCGCGAGGACGTCGACGCGGTCATCCACCGGGCGATGGAGATCAACGACCGGCCGGTCGTCATCGACTTCGTGGTCGGCAAGGACGCCCAGGTGTGGCCGATGGTCGCGGCGGGCACCGGCAACGACGAGATCATGGCCGCGCGCGGCATCCGCCCCCTGTTCGACGAGGACTGAGATGACTACCCACACCCTGAGCGTGCTGGTCGAGAACAAGCCCGGCGTGCTGGCCCGGGTCGCGGGCCTGTTCTCCCGGCGCGGCTTCAACATCGACTCGCTGGCGGTCGGCCCGACCGAGCACCCCGAGGTCTCCCGGATGACGATCGTGGTCGCCGTGGAGGACCTGCCGCTCGAGCAGGTCACCAAGCAGCTCAACAAGCTGGTCAACGTCATCAAGATCGTGGAGCTGGAGCCCGCGGTGGCCGTGCAGCGCGAGCTGCTGCTGGTCAAGGTGCGGGCCGACGCCACCGTCCGCAGCCAGGTGCTGGAGACGGTGCAGCTGTTCCGCGCGAAGGTCGTCGACGTCTCGCCCGAGGCGCTGACCGTGGAGGCCACCGGCACCGCGGACAAGCTGGAGGCGCTGCTGCGCATGCTGGAGCCCTACGGGGTGCGCGAGATGGTCCAGTCCGGCATGGTCGCCATCGGCCGCGGACCGCGGTCCATCACCGCGACCGCGGTTCGCTAGTTCAAATCCGAAGGGAAGTATCCGTCCCCATGTCCGTCGAGATCTTCTACGACGCCGATGCCGACCTGAGCATCATCCAGGGCCGCAAGGTCGCCGTCATCGGCTACGGCAGCCAGGGCCACGCCCACGCGCTCAGCCTGCGGGACTCCGGTGTGGACGTCCGCATCGGACTCCCCGAGGGCTCCAAGAGCCGCGCCAAGGCCGAGGAGCAGGGCCTGCGCGTGCTCACCCCGGCCGAGGCGTCCGCCGAGGCCGACCTGATCATGCTGCTGGCGCCGGACACCAAGCAGCGGTTCATCTACGCCGAGGACATCGAGCCCAACCTGAACGACGGCGACGCGCTGTTCTTCGGCCACGGCTTCAACATCCGCTACGACCTCATCAAGCCCCCGGCCAACGTGGACGTCGCGATGGTCGCGCCGAAGGGCCCGGGCCACCTCGTCCGCCGCCAGTTCGTCGACGGCAAGGGCGTGCCCGCGCTGATCGCGGTGCACCAGGACGCCACCGGCGGCGCGCAGGCGCTGGCCCTGTCCTACGCCGCGGCGATCGGCGGCGCGCGGGCGGGCGTCATCAAGACGACCTTCACCGAGGAGACCGAGACCGACCTGTTCGGCGAGCAGGCCGTGCTGTGCGGCGGCGCGTCCGCGCTGGTCCAGGCCGGTTTCGAGGTGCTGACCGAGGCCGGCTACGCCCCGGAGATCGCGTACTTCGAGGTGCTGCACGAGCTGAAGCTCATCGTCGACCTGATGTACGAGGGCGGCATCGCCCGCCAGCGCTACTCGGTGTCCGACACCGCCGAGTACGGCGACCTCACCCGCGGCCCGCGCGTCATCACGCCCGCGGTCAAGGAGGAGATGAAGAAGATCCTGGGCGAGATCCAGGACGGCACCTTCGCCCGCGAGTGGGTCGCCGAGGACGAGGCGGGCCGCCCGAACTACAAGAAGCTCCAGGAGCAGGGCGCCGAGCACCCGATCGAGGAGACCGGCGCGAAGCTGCGCGGCCTGATGTCCTGGGTGGACCGCCCGATCACCGAGACCGCGTGACGCGCGGGCGGGGAGGGTCCGCGCGGACCCTCCCCGCCGCCGTCAGCGGAGCACGAACAGCGCGACGGCGGAGAGCCCGAGCGCGAGGACCAGGAAGATGAAGCCGAAGGCGGGGGCGCGGCGGAACCACGGCGTGCGGCGGTCCAGGGAGAAGTGGCCCGCGCCGGTGAAGAGCAGGGTGAAGCCCGCGACCAGGTAGAGCGTCTCCAGCTCCACCCCGCCCGCGAACAGGTTGATGTCGACGCGCAGGTAGACCGCGGTGGCGAGGATGCCCACGACGGCCGAGGCGGCGGCCGGGGTGAACAGGCCCAGGACCAGCAGGGCGCCCGCGACCAGTTCGGTCACGCCGGAGATCCAGGACAGCAGGGTCGCGTGCTGGAAGCCGAACGCGGTCAGGACGGCGGCGAAGCCGTCGATGCCCGGGCCCTGCATGATCCCGAACACCTTCTGCAGGCCGTGCGCGAGCACGAGCGCGCCCAGGACGACGCGCAGGGCGAACAGGCCGAGGTCGGCGCCGAAGTGCCAGCGGTGCGGCTCCGGCTCGGGCCGGGCGAAGGGGTCTTCGTCGGACAGGTCGGGCCTGTTCAGGACCGTCGTGTCGTTGGTGTCGTAGGGGCTGTCGTAGGCGGCGGTGCTCTGCGCCTCCGACGGCCGGAAGTAATCGCTGTCGCTGCTCACGCCGCGCAGACTAGGGATCAGTACTCCCCGTGCACCAGGTTGTCCGTCCGGCCAGACTCGACGAACGCGGCGACCTGCTCCGCGACGACCCGGAAAGCGCGGTCGCGGTGGCCCTCGACGCTGCCGCCGACGTGCGGGGTGAGCAGCAGGCCCTGGACCGTCCACAGTGGATGCCCGGCGGGCAGCGGCTCGGGATCGGTGACGTCGAGCGCGGCGCGCAGCCTGCCCGACGCCAGCTCCGCCACCAGCGCGTCGGTGTCGACGACGACCCCGCGCGCGGCGTTGACCAGCAGCGCGCCGTCGGGCATGCGGGCGAGGAAGTCCGCGTCGACCATCCCGCGGGTCGCCGAGGTCACCGGGACGACCAGCACGACGGCGTCGTGGTCGGGCAGCAGGGACGGCAGCTCGTCGACGCCGCGCACGCCGTCGCGGGCGCGGGCGCCGACGAGGGTGGTGGCCGCGTCGAACGCGTCGAGCTTGCGGCGCAGGTCCCGGCCGATGTCGCCCGCGCCGACGACGAGCACCCGCTTGCCCGCGAGGGTCCCGGTGACCCGGCTCGCCCAGCGCTGCTCGCGGCGGGCGTCCTCCAGTTCGCGGAACTCCCGGTACACGGTGAGCAGCGCGGTCACCACCCACTCCGCGGTGGGCGCGCCGTGCGCGCCCCGGCAGGTGGAGACCAGGACGTCGTCGGGCAGCGTGCCGATCCACGCCTCCGCGCCCGCGGTGAGCAGCTGCACCAGCCGCAGCGACGGCAGCCGGTCGACGAGGTCCGCGCCGGGCCGCACCCCGAAGCCGGGGACGAGCACCTGCGCCTTCTCCGCCCCCGGGGGCAGGTCGTCGAGATCGCGGTAGACGAGCGCCTCGACGCCCGCGACCGCGGCGAGCGCCTCCGCACCGCGCTGATCAGGGACAAGAACGGTGACCGTCACTCCCCCACCCTAACCATTACGCCGATCGTGCAATTGTCGTTACGCAAGCGACCACCCCGGCGACACCCCCGGTGTTGATCCAGACCCAGGGAGTAGCCATGTTCGCCAGCAGACCCCTCAGCAGACTGTTAAACCGCAACCGGTTCGTGGGGCGGCGGCGGGTGGGCACCCACGTGGGCGTGGTCATCGAGCCGGTGCGGCTCCTGGAGCCCCTCGGGATCAAGCGCGGCGTCCTCGAGGTCCCCGAGCTGTGCGGCCTGATCAACCGCTGCGGCCTGTTCGACCTGCCCGCGCCGGTCACCGAACTCGACGGCGCCCAGCTCGCGGGCGCGACCAAGGAGGCCGTGCCCGAGAAGGCGGTCCACGAGATCACCAAGTTCTTCCGCGCGAAGTTCGACGAGGTCCTCACCCCGGGGACCGCGCCCGGGGCCTGCGCGGGATCGCCTTGCGCGCCAAGGACGAGAAGAGCGGGCACGTGTACGGGCACGTGCTGAGCTTCCCCGTGTCCGACGCGCTCATGAAGGCGTTCGTCGAGGGCACCGACATCGACCCGCTCACCATGGCGACCGCCTGCTTCCAGGCGTTCCCCGGCAGCTTCGACGCCGAGGGCAGCCCCAACGCGGCGGTGGGGAAGACGATCCGCGACCTCGAGGGGGCCCGGGAGCCCGACCTGGAGGTGCTGGCCGTCACCCCGGAGGGCCAGCACCTGTACGAGCTGGGCGTCGGCAACGACGTGATCATCAGCTCGGCCACCCGCGTGCTCGAAACCCACCCGCTCTACGCGTGGATCAACAGCACCACCTACCGGCACACCTTCGACGGCCGCGTCGTGTTCTTCCTGGTCCCCGACTTCGCCACGCGCTCGTTCATCCTCATCGCCCTGGGCTTCGGCGCGCACCCGATGGAGCCGATCCCGGTGGTCGGGCACATCCCGGACTGGCTCAACGTCAACTTCGGCGCCGTCGTCTTCGACACCATGCTGGCGTCCCTCGTCGAGGCCGCGGAGCACCACATCCGCACCAAGAAGGTCACCAAGCTCACCAACGCGGACCTCGCCGCGATCTGCGCCTCGCTCGAGCTGCCCCTGCCGACGCTGTCCGAGAGCCTGGTCCTGCGCCACGTCGTGCTGGAGCTGATCGGCCTGCTGAGCATCCCGACCCTCCAGGCCAGCCGGATGATCGCGGGCGGCAACACCACCGCCGCCCCGCACAAGCAGTAGCCGGGGTCGCCCGCGGGCCGACGGTCCCGGCACACTGGTGCCACCATGCGCGAACACCCGCTGCTCGCGGCCGACGGCACCCGGCTGCTGGGCTGGCAGACCGAGTCCGCGGGACCGCCCGTCCTGCTGTGCCCCGGCCTGGGCACCATCCCCGAGGCGTGGCCCGCGCTGCTGCTGCCGTCGTCCGGCGTGCGGGTGCTGAGCTGGTACCACCGCGGCACCATGGGCTCCGACCGCCCGGCCGACCCGACCCGCATCACCCTCGCCGACCACGTGTCCGACGCGCTGGCCGTGCTCGACGCCGCGGGGTCCAGCGGTGCGTGGTCATGGGCTGGTCGGTCGGGGTCATGGTGGCCGCGGAGCTGGCCCGCACCCACCCGCACCGGGTGTCGGGGCTGCTGCTCGCGGCTGGCGTGCCCGGCGACCTGTTCGGCGGCCTCCTCGGGGTGCTCGGCATCCCCGCCCCGGTGCGCAAGCGTTTGACACTGACCGCCGCGCACGCCGTCCGCGCCCTCGGGCCGCTGGTCGACCTGGTGCTGCACAACGTCCCGGTCAACCGGCACACCGCCGCGGCCCTCCAGCGCAGCGGCTTCATGCTGCCCGGCGCCGACCCCGACGACGTCGCCCGCGCCGTCCGCCGGTTCCTGCGCCACGACTGGCGCTGGTACGTGACGCTGGCGCTGGCCCTCGCGGACGTCCCCGAGCCCGATCTGACCGGCGTGACCTGCCCGGTGACCGTCCTGGCCGCGAAGTACGACCTGGTCGCCGCCCCGGAGCGGGCGGTCCGGCCGGTCCGGGTGCTGCCCCACGCCCGCACCCGCGTCGTCCCGACCAGCCACTTCGTGCCGCTGGAAGCGCCCGGCGAGATCACCGCCGAGCTGTCCGCCCTGCTGGCCAGGGTCGCCGCGGTCGAGCGCGCGCGGCCCTAACCAGCGGTTCACGGCGGGCCACCTAGCCTGGACGCATGGGACGCCACCACCTCGTCGCGCTGGCCGCCGGGGTGATCGTGGCCGCCAGCGGCTGCGCCACCTTCACCGCCCAGCCGCCGCCCGAGCGGTGGGAGCCGCAGGTCCCGCTCACCCCGCAGGCCGGTCCCGCCCCGCAGGAGGGCGGCCCCGGCGGGGGCCCCGGCGGCGGGGGCGACCCCCGGCAGCAGCCCCCGGAGTCCGTCCCGCCCCCGGACGGCTGCAAGGACTTCCACCCCGCCGTGCTCGGCACCTGCCTGGACTCCGCGGTCGCGGTCGCCGCGCTCCCCGGCGACGGCAGCAACCCGACCGCGCTGGTCGGCGAGCGCACCACCGGCCGCATCCTGCTCGTCCGCAGGGACTCCGAGCCCGAGGTCGTGGCCACCGTCCCGGTCGACGGCAGCACCGACGGCGGCCTGACCGGCCTCGCGCTGTCCCCCAGCTACGCCGAGGACCGCCTGGTCTTCGCCTACGTCACCACCGCGACCGACAACCGCCTGGTCCGCATCGCCCCCGGCGACGTCGCCAAGCCGGTCCTGACCGGCATCCCGCGCGGCGCGACCGGCAACCGCGGCGCCCTCGCGCTCGACCACCGCGGCGCCCTGCTGCTGGCCACCGGGAACGCGGGCAAGCCCGCCGACCCGCGGTCGCTCGCGGGCAAGCTCCTGCGCCTGTCCGCCACCGGCAAGCCGCACCCCGACAACCCCGACCCGAAGACCCCGATCGTCGTCTCCGGCCTCACCGCCCCCGGCGGCGTCTGCGCCTCCCTCGACGGCTCCCGCACCTGGGTCACCGACCGCACCCCCGCGCCGACGTCGTCCACCGCGTCGACTACGGCAAACCCCTCGGCAACCCCGCCTGGTCCTGGCGCGACAAACCCGGCGTCGCGGGCTGCGCCTCCACCGCGGACGTCCTGTGGATCGCCATGTCCACCGCGGGCCACCTCCAGAACCTCCCCCAGGCCCCGGACGGCTCCTTCACCGGCAAGCCCCAGATCAGCATGGACGAGGAGGACGAGGGTTTCGGCAGGCTCGCGGGCCTCGACCTCGTCAACGACTCCATGGCCGTCGCGGGCACCGTCAACAAGCGCGGCGGCAAACCCGTCTCCAGCGACGACCGCGCCATCGCCATCGTCCTGACCAGCCTGGGCCCGAGCGGATCGGACTGAGACGCGAGAACGGCCCCGCCGGGAGAGGCGGGGCCGTTCTGCGCGGGCTCACGTCACTGGCAGCGCTCGAGCACCAGTTCCCGGACGCGCTTGGCGTCGGCCTGGCCCTTGGTGGCCTTCATGACCGCGCCGACGATGGCGCCCGCGGCGGCGTGCTTGCCGTCGCGGATCTTGGCGGCGACGTCGGGTTGGGCGGCGAGGGCCTCGTCGACGGCGGCGTAGAGGGCGGAGTCGTCGGAGACGACCTTGAGGCCGCGCCGCTCCACGACCTCCGCGGGCTCGCCCTCGCCCGCCAGGACGCCGTCGACGACCTCGCGGGCCAGGGCCTTGGTGAGGGCGCCGTCGGCGACCAGGGCGATGACCGCGGCGACCTGGGCCGGGGTGATGGGCAGCTCGGCCAGCTCGACGCCGCGGGTGTTGGCCTGCTGGGCGAGGTACGACACCCACCAGGACCGGGCCTCGGCGGGCGGGGCGCCCGCGTCGGCGGTGGCCGCGATGAGGTCGACCGCGCCGACGTTGACCAGGTCGCGCAGCTCGGCGTCGGAGAGGCCCCAGTCGGCCTGGATGCGCTTGCGGCGCTCCCACGGCATCTCCGGCAGCGTCCCGCGCAGCTCGTCGACCCACTCGCGGGACGGGGCGATCGGCACCAGGTCGGGCTCCGGGAAGTACCGGTAGTCCTCCGAGGTCTCCTTGCGGCGGCCCGCGCTGGTGGTCCCGGTGGCCTCGTCGAAGTGGCGGGTCTCCTGCAGGATCGAGCCGCCCGCGGCCAGCAGCGCGGCCTGGCGGGTCATCTCGTGCCGGACGGCGCGCTCGACGCTGCGCAGCGAGTTGACGTTCTTCGTCTCGGTGCGGGTGCCGAACTCGGTGGCGTCCTTGGCCATCAGCGAGACGTTGGCGTCGCAGCGCAGCGAGCCCTGGTCCATGCGGACGTCGGAGACGTCGAGGGCCTTGAGCAGGTCGCGCAGGGCGGTGACGTACGCACGCGCGACCTCCGGCGCCCGGGCACCGGTGCCGGTGATCGGCTTGGTGACGATCTCGATCAGCGGGACGCCCGCGCGGTTGTAGTCCAGCAGCGAGTAGTCCGCGCCGTGGATGCGCCCGGTCGCGCCGCCGACGTGCAGCGACTTGCCGGTGTCCTCCTCCATGTGCGCGCGCTCGATGCCGACCCGGACGACCTCGCCGTCCTCCAGCGTCACGTCGAGGTACCCGTCGAAGGCGATGGGCTCGTCGTACTGGGAGGTCTGGAAGTTCTTCGGCATGTCCGGGTAGAAGTAGTTCTTCCGGGCGAACCGGCACCACTCGGCGATCGAGCAGTTGAGCGCCAGGCCGATCCGGATGGCCGACTCCACCGCGGTCCCGTTCAGCGCGGGCAGCGAGCCGGGCAGGCCCAGGCAGGTCGGGCAGACCTGGGTGTTGGGCTCGGCGCCGAACGCGGTCGGGCAGCCGCAGAACATCTTCGTGTTGGTGGACAGCTCGACGTGCACCTCCAACCCGAGCACCGGGTCGAAGCGGGCGACGACGTCGTCGTAGTCCATCAGCTCCACGACGCCGGTCACTTGCCGTCCCTCAGCACTCGGATCGCGATGAGCACGCCGGTGATCGCGACGAGGATGCTGCCGAGCGCGTTGACCAGCGCCAGCTTGTCCTTGTCCGCGCGGGCCGTCTTGAGCGTGTTGACCGCGCTGGTGGCCGCGGCCACCGAGCTGACGATGCCGAACGCGCCCTTGACCTTCTTCTGCGCCATCAGTGTGCGACCTCCAGTTCCGGAACGCGGTGGATCAGGGCGCCGCCCTGCGCGGCGTCGCGGGCCGCCTCGTACGCGGCCGCCACCCGGTAGCCGCGGTGGTCCTGCAGCGCGGGCGACATGATCTGCAGGCCGACCGGCAGCCCATCGGACAGTCCACACGGGACGCTCAGCGCGGCGTTGCCCGCCATGTTCGACGGGATCGTGCACAGGTCGGCGCGGTACATCGCCATCGGGTCGTCGACCCGCTCGCCGATGCGGAACGCCGTGGTCGGCGTGGTCGGCGAGACGAGCACGTCGACCTTCTCGAACGCGGCGGCGAAGTCGCGGGTGATGAGCGTGCGGACCTTCTGCGCCGAGCCGTAGTAGGCGTCGTAGTAGCCCGCGGACAGCGCGTAGGTGCCGAGCATGATGCGGCGCTTGACCTCCGCGCCGAACCCGGCCTCGCGGGTCAGCGACATGACGTCCTCGGCGCTGCGGTCCGCGTCGTCGCCCAGGCGCAGGCCGTAGCGCATCGCGTCGAAGCGGGCGAGGTTCGACGACGCCTCGCTCGGCGCGATCAGGTAGTACGCGGGCAGCGCGAGGTCGAAGCTCGGGCAGGACACCTCGACGACCTCCGCGCCGAGCGCGCGGAGCTGCTCGACGGCGTCGTGGAACGCCGCGAGCACGCCGTCCTGGTAGCCCTCGCCGCCCAGCTCGGTGACGATGCCGACGCGGACGCCGGACAGGTCGCCGGTCTGGCCCTCGCGGACCGCGGCGACCACCGGCGGGACCGGCGCGTCGATCGAGGTGGAGTCCAGCGGGTCGTGGCCCGCGATGACCTCGTGCAGCAGCGCGGCGTCGAGCACGGTGCGCGCGCACGGCCCGGCCTGGTCGAGCGAGGAGGAGAACGCGACCAGCCCGTAGCGGGAGACCGTGCCGTAGGTGGGCTTGACGCCGACGGTGCCGGTCACCGACCCGGGCTGGCGGATGGAGCCGCCGGTGTCGGTGCCGATGGCCAGCGGCGCCTCGAACGCGGCCAGCGCGGCCGACGAGCCGCCGCCGGAGCCGCCGGGGATGCGGTCGAGGTCCCACGGGTTGCGGGTGGGGCCGTAGGCGGAGTTCTCGGTGGAGGAGCCCATCGCGAACTCGTCCATGTTCGTCTTGCCGAGCACGACCATGCCCGCGGCCAGCAGCTTCGTCACGACGGTCGAGTCGTACGGCGGGTGCCAGCCATCGAGGATCTTGGACCCGCAGGTGGTCGGCGCGCCCTGCATGGTGAGGACGTCCTTGACGGCGATGGGCACGCCCGCCAGCGGCGACGCGGGCTCGCGGCCCGCGGCGACGTCCTCGTCGACGGCGCGGGCGGCGTTGAGCGCGCGCTCGGCGTCGACGTGCAGGAACGCGTGCACGGCGGGCTCGACCTCGGCGATGCGGTCCAGGTGCGCCTGGGCGACCTCGACGGCGGAGACCTCGCGGGTGCGGATCAGTTCGGCCAGCTCGGCCGCGGTCTTGCGGATCATGCCTCTTCCCCCAGGATGCGCGGCACGCGGAAGCGGCCGTCCTCGGCGGCGGGCGCGGCGGCCAGCGCCTGCGCCTGGGTCAGCCCGGGCCGGACCTGGTCGGCGCGGAACACGTTCGTCAGCGGGACCGCGTGCGAGGTGGGCGGCACGTCCTGGTCGGCGACGGCGCCGACGGCGGCCACCGCGCCGACGATCTGGTCGAGCTGGCCTGCGAACTTGTCCAGCTCGGCTTCCGTCACGGCCAACCGGGCCAGGCGGGCGAGGTGGGCCACCTCGTCGCGGGAAATGCTGGGCACTGGGCACGAACCCCGGGGTCTCGCGGGTCTTGTCCAGCGGAGTCTATTTCCCGGTCGAACCGGTTGTCGTCCCGGTATGCGGTCCGGGGTGGACCCTCGGCGCGGTGGGTCTGCGAGAATCAGCGATCGGCATGGCGACTGGCCGGGAGTCCGGGCGCCGAACACCGAGTAGTAGCGGGAGGCGTTCGAGGTGTCCTTCCTGATCCGGGTCCAGCTCCCGGACAGCCCTGGCACGCTGGGCGCGGTCGCGACCGCCCTGGGCGCCATCGGGGCCGACATCCTCAGTGTCGACGTCGTCGAGCGGGTCGGCGGCGTCGCGATCGACGACCTGGTGGTCGAGCTGCCCAGCGGCAGGCTGCCGGACGTCCTGATCACCGCGGCGGAGTCGGTCACCGGGGTCGAGGTCGACGCGGTCCGCCCCTACGCGGGCGTCCTGGACACCCACCGCGAGCTCGAGCTGGTCGAGGAGGTCGCCGCCGACCCGGCGGGCGGCCTGCGCATCTTCACCGAGGGCGTCCCGAAGATCATCCGCGCGGGCTGGGCCGTGGTGATCGGCCCCGCAGGCAGGCTCGCCGCCTCCACCGCGCCCCCGAGCTGCTGGAACTCGACCTCCCGTGGATGCCGCTGGCCCGCGCCACCGTGCTGGACGGCGAGGAGACCTGGGTCCCGGACACCTGGCGCGAGCTGGGCACCGAACTGGCCGCGACCCCGGTGGGCAAGCCGGAGCGCGTCCTCCTGGTCGGCCGTCCCGGCGGCCCGATGTTCCGGGCCGCCGAGGTGGCGCGCCTGGCGCACCTGGCCGGGATCGTCTCGGTGGTCCTGCCGGACTGATCCTGCTCCGAACGCCCCACCCGCTGCGACGGGGGTGGTGACGCGCGCTGCCCCGAGCGGCCGAACTCCGCCACCGGTCCCCGGTGATCATCCCGGAGACCGACCGCGCGCCCATATCCTCGGCTTTCCGATCTTGGCATGCGTCGGGGAAGGCAGCCGTGGCCGAGGAAAGCACGCACAACACCGTCTCCGACGCGCGTGTGGACACCGTCATCCAGGCGCACACGATCGCGGGCGTCCACTTCCACCAGTCGGCCACCGCGCCGGTGCCGCGCCAGCTGCCCGCGGACGTCGCCCACTTCACCGACCGCGACGTGTTCTTCGCCGCTCTGGACCACTGGCTGGAGCGGGACCGGCCCGACGCGCCCCGGGTGATCGTCGGGGTGGGCGGGGTCGGCAAGACCTCGCTCGCGACCCGGTGGGCGCACCGGGTGCGGGACCGCTTCCCCGACGGGGACCTGTACCTGGACCTGCGCGGCTACCACGCGGACTCGGAGCTGACCACCGCCGACGCGTTGGACCACCTGCTCCGGTCGCTGGACGTGCCCGCCGACCGGCTGCCCGCCGCGGAGGCCACGAAGGCGTCGCTCTACCGCACCCTCACGTACGGCAAGCAGATCCTGCTTTTCCTGGACAACGCGGCGACCGTCCGCCAGGTGCGGCCGTTGTTGCCAGGGTCCGCGACGTGCCGTGTACTGATCACCAGCCGGGGTAGGTTGGCCGGACTGGTGAGCGGCGAAGGAGCGCGGTTGATGGCCTTGGATGTGCTGCCCGAGCGGGAGGCCGTCGCACTGCTCACCCGCATCGTCGGCGAGGAGCGGGCCGCCGACGCCGCCGCGGTCGGCGAACTGGCCCGGCTGTGCGGGTACCTGCCGCTGGCCCTGCGCATCGCCGCGAGCAGGCTGCTGCTCTCGCCGTCGTTGTCCGTGCCGGAGCTGGTCGCCGAGCTGGCCGAGTCGCGCGGCAGGCTCGACTCACTCGCCGACGACGAGCAGACGGTGCGCGCGGTGTTCTCCTGGTCCTACCGGGCGCTGGACCCCGCGACCGCCCGCGCGTTCCGGCTGCTGAGCGTGCCGACCGGCGGCGACATCGGGCTGCAGGCCGCCGCGGCGCTCCTCGACCTCACCCCGGCGCGGGCGCGGCGCGAGCTGGACGCGCTGGTGAACGCGCACCTGCTGCGCGAGGACACGCCGGGCCGGTTCCACTTCCACGACCTGGTGCACCTCTACGCCGACGAGTGCGCCGCCGCGGAGGAGGACCCGCGGAGGTCCGGGCCGCCTTCCGGCGCACGGCCACCTGGTACGCGCACACCGCGAAGGCGGCCGCGGCGCAGGTCACGCCGATCTTCTCGCGCATCGAGGCCGATCCCCGGAGTCCGCGCACGCGCCGCTGGCCTTCGCCGACTCGGCGGCGGCCCTGCACTGGTACGACGCCGAGCAGGCGAACCTGCTGGCCGCGGTGGAGCAGGCGGGCGAGCTGGGCGAGACCGGCCTGGCGTGGCAGCTCCCGGTGGCGCTGTTCGGCGCGTTCCTGGTGCGCAGGCCGCTGCGGACGTGGGTGCGCACCCACCTGATCGGCATCGACGCCGCGACCGCGGACGGCAGGCTGCCCGTGGTGGCGTGGCTGCACACCAGCGTCGGCCTCGCCTACCGCGGCCTGCGCGAGTACCCGGCCGCGGTGCGCCACCTCGAAGCCGGGCTCGACGCGTGGCGCGAGCTGGACGAGCGCTGGGCGCAGGCGTGGGCGATGCGCGACCTCGGCCACGTGCACAGCCTCATGGGCGACCACGCGCGGGCCGAGGGCATGCTGCGCACGGCGCTGGAGATGCACGTCGCCGAAGGCGACTCGTTCGGCGAGGCGACCGCGCTCGCCCTGCTGGGCGCGGTCGAGCTGGGCCTCGACCGGCCCGACGACGCGCTGCGGAGCTTCCGCCGGTCGCTCGCCATCCGGGAGGAGCACGGCGACCCGCGGAACATCGCCATCGTCCGCACCGAGCTGAGCACGGCGCTGCTGCGGGTCGGCGACCTCGAGTCGGCGCGCGCGGAAGCGGCGGGGGCGCTGGAGCTCAACCAGGCCATCGACGACTGGCGCTGCGAGGCCATGGCCCACGAGGCGCTCGGCAACGCCATGGACGCGACCGGCGACCGGGCGGGGGCCGTCGAGCACTGGCGCGCCGCGCTCGTCCTGTTCGACAAGCTCGGCGACCCGCACGCCGACGACCTCCGCACCCGCGCCGGGTAGCGGCTACTCGCCCTCGGGCTCCGCGGCGCCGTCGCCGACGGTGGCGACCCCGCGGGCGGCGTCGGGGCCCTCGGTGAGCAGGACGGTGAAGCCGTCCTCGTCGAGGACCGGCACCTTGAGCTGGACGGCCTTGTCGTACTTCGACCCCGGGGCGTCGCCGACGACGACGAACGCGGTCTTCTTCGACACCGAGCCGGACGCCTTGCCGCCGCGGGTCATGATGGCTTCCTTGGCCTCGTCGCGGGAGTAGGTCGCGAGGCTGCCGGTGACGACGATGGACATGCCCTCCAGGGTGCGCGGGACGGAGTCGTCGCGCTCCTCGGCCATGCGGACACCGGCGGCGCGCCACTTCTCGACGACGTCGGCGTGCCAGTCGACGGCGAACCAGTCCTTGACGGCGGCGGCGATGGTGGGCCCGACGCCCTCGGCGCCCGCGAGGCGGTCGTCGTCGGCGTCGCGGATGGCGTCCACCGAGCCGAACTCGCGGGCCAGGGCCTGGGCGGCGGTGGGGCCGACGTGCCGGATGGACAGGCCCACCAGGACCTTCCACAGTGGACGCTCCTTGGCGACGTCGAGGTTCGCCAGCAGCTTGCGGCCGTTGGCGGACAGCTCGCCCGCCTTGGTGCGGAACAGGTCGACCCGGATGAGCTTGTCCTCGTCGAGGTCGAACACGTCGCCCTCGTCGGCGACCACGCCGGAGGCGAGCAGGGCGGACGCGGCCTCGTAGCCGAGCCCCTCGATGTCGAACGCGCCGCGGCCCGCGAGGTGGAACAGGCGCTCGCGGAGCTGGGCGGGGCACGAGCGGGCGTTGGGGCACCGGATGTCGGCGTCGCCCTCCTTCTCGTACCGCAGGGTCGTGCCGCACACCGGGCACTCGGTCGGCATGACGAACTCGCGCGCGTCGGCCGGGCGGGCGTCGACCACCGGGCCGAGCACCTCGGGGATGACGTCGCCCGCCTTGCGGATCACCACGCGGTCGCCGATGAGCACGCCCTTGCGCTTGACCTCGGAGGCGTTGTGCAGGGTCGCCATCGCCACCGTCGAGCCCGCGATCTTCACCGGCTCCATCACCGCGAACGGGGTGACCCGGCCGGTGCGGCCGACGTTGACCTCGATGTTGAGCAGGGTCGTCGTGGCCTCCTCCGGCGGGTACTTGTAGGCGATGGCCCACCGGGGCGCGCGGGAGGTGGTGCCGAGGCGGCGCTGGAGCGCGACCTGGTCGACCTTGATGACCACGCCGTCGATCTCGTAGGAGTTGTCGTGGCGGCGCTCGCCCCAGTGCTTGACGTGCGCGGCCAGCTCGTCCGGGTCGGTGATCACCTTCGTGTGCTGGGACACCGGCAGGCCCCACGCGGCCAGCGCCCGGTACGCCTCGGACTGGGCGACGGGCTCGAAGCCGTCGCGCTTGCCGAGGCCGTGGCAGATCAGCTGGAGGTTGCGCGACGCGGTGACCCTCGGGTCCTTCTGCCGCAGCGACCCGGCGGCGGTGTTGCGCGGGTTGGCGAACGGCGGCTTGCCCGCCTCGACCAGCCGCGCGTTGAGCGCGAGGAAGTCCTCGACCTCGAAGAACACCTCGCCGCGGACCTCGACCAGCCTCGGCACCGGGAACTCGTCGGTGCCGGTCAGCCGCTCGGGCACGCCCGCCATGGTGCGCACGTTGAGGGTGACGTCCTCGCCGGTGCGGCCGTCGCCGCGGGTCAGGGCGCGGGTCAGGCGGCCGTCCTCGTAGAGCAGGTTGACCGCCAGCCCGTCGATCTTCAGCTCGCACAGGTACGCCGCGTCGGCGGCCTCCTTGCGGACCCGGTCCACCCACGCGCCGAGCTCGTCGAGGTCGAAGGCGTTGTCGAGGCTCAGCATGCGCTCGAGGTGGTCGTGCGCGGCGAACTCGGTGGAGAACGTGCCGCCGACCCGCTGCGTCGGCGACTCCGGGGTGACCAGGATCGGGTACCGCTCCTCCAGCCCCGCCAGCTCCTCAGCAGCGCGTCGAACTCGCCGTCGGAGATGGTCGGCGCGTCGAGGACGTAGTACCGGAACTGGTGGCCCAGCAGCTCCTCGGACAACACCGCGTGGCGATCGCGCACGTCGGTCGGAACGTCGGTCGTCTCGGTGTTCTCACTGGTCACCGGCCTAGACTAGCCACCGGGACCGACACTTTCCCGGTGTAGGGCCTATTCGGCAAGACCGCGCACGAGATCGCGCAGCTCGAGCAGCCCGATGGTGTTCTCCGGCTCCCGCTCGGCCAGTTCGACCCGCCGCAACCGCTCCCCCGCCAGCCGCTCCCCGAGCGTCGCGTCGAGCGGCAGGAACGTCATCGCCTCCCGCGCCTCGGGCGCCAGCTCCGCCAGCAGCGGGTGGTGCACGGCCACGTCGACCACGCCCCCGTCGACCTGGACGTGCACCCGCACGTCGGCCAACGCGATCCGGTGCGCCCCGATGTTCACCGCCACCCCGGTCGGGTCCGGCACCGGCGGCACGGAGTCGTGGAACTCCCAGATCGCGTCGTCCGGCGGCGCCGCGGCCTTCCACGCGTCGGTGACCGGCCGCAGCGCCGGGTCCTCCTGCCCGGACACGACGAACGCGTAGATCGCCCGCTCCCCGCGCTCCAGCGCGAAGTGCAGGTCCGGGTGCAGCCCGGCGACCAGCTCGCACAACAACGGCTCCACCCGCTGCAGGTCACCGTCGCCGAGGGCGGCGGAGATCGAGGGCAGGTGGGTGTGCCAGGCCGTCCAGAACCGCTCTGCGCGCTCGGTGGGGGTCATCCCCCATTTAACCGCCCGCGACCGAGGGGATGACCTGGATCTCCGCACCCGGGGGCACGGGGGTGTCCTTGCCCGCCAGGCGCCTGCACTCCTCGCCGTCGACGTAGAAGTTGACGTAGCGGCGGAGGGTGCCCTGTTCGTCGCGGAGGCGGCGGTCGAGGGCGGGGTAGCGGGTGGCCAGGTGGTCGAGGACGTCGGCGAGGGTGGCCGTGGGGGCGACGTCGACCTGGAGTTCGGCGCTGTCGCCCGCGCGGGGGCGCAGGACGCCGGGGAGGCGGACGGTGACGGTCATCAGACCACCGCGGCCCGGATCGACAGGACGTCGGGGAGGTTCTCGGCGATGCGGACCCAGGTGTCGCCGCCGTCGCGGCTGCCGTAGACGTCGCCGGAGCGGGAGCCGAAGTAGACGCCCGCCGGGTCGGCGTCGTCGACGCAGAGGGCGTCGCGGAGGACGGTGGTCCAGTACGGGCCCGTGGGGAGGCCCTTGTCGAGGGCTTCCCAGGTCTCGCCCGCGTCGCGGCTGCGGTAGACGCGGCAGCGGCCGTCGGGCGGGAAGCGGTGGCCGTCGGCGACCAGCGGGAAGGTGTAGACCGTGTCGGGGTCGTGGGGGTGGACCGCGATCGGGAAGCCGAAGTCGGACGGCAGGCCCTCGGCGATGGACTCCCACGTCGCGCCGCCGTCGTCGCTGCGGTAGACGCCGTGGTGGTTCTGGGCGTAGAAGCGGTCGGGGCGGGCCGGGTGCTGGGCGACCTTGTGCACGCACTGGCCGTACTCGGGGTACGGGTCGGGCAGGAAGTACGCCTTGATGCCCTGGTTGGCCGCGGTGAACGACGCGCCGCCGTCGGTGGTGCGGTAGACGCCGCCGGTGGACATGGCGACGGTGACCTGGTCGGGGTCGGTGGGGTGCGGGATGACGGTGTGCACGGCCTGGCCGCCGAACCCGGGCTGCCAGTCCTCCCGGTGCGGGTGGTCCCAGAGGCCGCGGACGAAGTCGTAGGTGCGGCCGCCGTCGGTGGACTTGAACAGCGCGGACGGCTCGGCGCCCGCGTAGACGACGTCCGGCTGCTCCGCGGGCCCGGGCGCGAGCTGCCAGACACGGCCGAGCGAGGCGCCGGTGTCGGCCGGGAAGGCGACCGGGGCGTGGTCCGGTTCCTCCCAGGTCTTGCCCAGGTCGTCGCTGACCGCGACGCTCGGGCCCCAGTGCTCGGAGGTCACCCCGCCAGCAGCCGCGGGTCGGGCCCCGGGTGTCGATCGCGACGGCGTAGACGTCGGTCATGGGGTGGTGCGGGCCGGTCACCTGCCAGTCGCCGCCGCCCTGGGAAGCCAGGAACAGGCCCTTGCGCGTACCGATCGCCACCAGCACGTCCTGCGTCATCGTCCCCTCCTCGGTGTGGTGTGGGACACGCTACGCCGAACCACCGACGATCGTGGTTCGCTGAGGTCATGGCCGACCTGCGCGGGAAATGGGACGAATACGCCAAGCGCTACGACCGGGACATCCGGTTCTTCGAGCGCGTCCAGTTCGCCGACGGCCGACGCTGGGTCTGCGAGCAGGCGACCGGTGACGTGCTGGAGGTCGCGATCGGCACCGGCCGCAACCTGCCGCACTACCCGCCCGGCGTGCGCCTGACCGGCGTCGACTTCAGCCCCGGGATGCTGGCGCAGGCGACCGAGCGCGCCCGCGCCCTGGGCCGGGAGGTGACCCTCCGGGAGGCCGACGCCCAGGCGCTCCCCTTCCCCGACGCCGCCTTCGACACCGTCGTCTGCACGCTCGGCCTCTGCGGCATCCCCGACGAGCGCCGCGCCATCGCGGAGATGCACCGCGTCCTGCGGCCCGGCGGGACGCTGCTCCTGCTCGACCACGTGGGCAGCCACCACAAGCCGATCTGGCTGGTCCAGCGCCTGGTCGAGAAGCTGACCGTCCGCATGATGGGCGACTACCAGACCCGCCGCCCGCTCCCGCTGGTCGAGGAAGCGGGCTTCACGGTCGTGCGGCAGGAGCGCCTGAAGGCCGGGACCGTCGAGCGCCTCGCCGCCCGCAAGGCCTAGGACCAGAGCACGTCGCGGTTGAGTTCGGCGATGACGTCCGTGCCGATGCCCTTCGGGCACGCCGTCGCGCACTCGCCGGTCTGGGTGCAGCCGCCGAAGCCCAGGGCGTCCTGCGTGGTCAGCATGTCGACCGCGCGCGACGCCCGTTCCGGCTGACCCGGGGCAGGGCGGCCAGGTGCGCGGCCTTGGCGGCGGTGAACAGCATCGCCGACCCGTTCGGGCACGCCGCGACGCACGCGCCGCAGCCGATGCACGCCGCCGCCGCGAACGCCCGGTCGGCGGCCGGTTTCGGGACGCGCTCGGCGTGCGCGTCGGGGGCGGCGCCCGCGTGGACGCCGACGTGGCCGCCGGACTCGATGACGCGGTCCAGCGCCGAGCGGTCGACCACCAGGTCCCGGACCACCGGGAACGGGCGGGCGCGCCACGGCTCGACCGTGATCGGCTTGCGCGGGTCGAACGACCGCATGTGGAGCTGGCAGGTCGTGGTCGCCTTCTGCGGGCCGTGCGCGACGCCGTCGATCATGACGCCGCACATGCCGCAGATGCCCTCGCGGCAGTCGTGGTCGAACGCGACCGGCTCCTCGCCCTCCAGCAGGAGGCGTTCGTTGAGGACGTCGAGCATCTCCAGGAACGACATGTCCGGGGTGACGCCGTCGACGGTGTACTCCACCAGCCGTCCCCGCTCGGACGGGCCCGCTTGGCGCCAGACGCGCACGGTGTACTTCACCGGTAGCTCCTCTCGGACGGGCGGGCGGCGGTGAACTCCAGGTCCTCGCGGTGCAGGACCGGGGGCCGCCGGTGTGCTCCCACGCCGCGACGTAGGCGAACCGGGCGTCGTCGCGGCGGGCCTCGCCGTCCGGGGTCTGGCTCTCGACGCGGAAGTGGCCGCCGCACGACTCGGTGCGGTGCAGGGCGTCGAGGCACATCAGCTCGGCCAGTTCGAGGAAGTCGGCGACCCGGCCCGCGTGCTCGAGGGTCTGGTTGAGGGTCGCGCCCGAGCCGGTCACCTTGACCCGGCGCCAGAACTCGGCGCGCAGGTCGGGGATGCGCTTGAGCGCGTCGCCCAAGCCCTCGGCGCTGCGCTCCATGCCGCACTGGTCCCACATGAGCTTGCCCAGCTCGCGGTGGAAGGACTCGGGCGTGCGGTCGCCGTCGACGGACAGCAGCGCGGCGACGGTCGCCCGGACGGCGTCCTCCGCCTCCTCGGCCGCGGCCCGGTCGACGTCGCCGAAGGGGCCGTCGGCCAGGTAGTCGCCGATGACCGCGGGCAGGACGAAGTACCCGTCGGCCAGGCCCTGCATGAGCGCGCTCGCGCCGAGCCGGTTGGCGCCGTGGTCGGAGAAGTTCGCCTCCCCGATGACGAACAGGCCGGGGATCGTGGAGCGCAGGTCGTAGTCCACCCACAGCCCGCCCATCGTGTAGTGCACGGCGGGGTAGATGCGCATGGGCGTCTCGTACGGGTCCTCAGCGGTGATCCGCTGGTACATCTCGAACAGGTTCCCGTACCGCTCGCTGATGGTGTCGCGACCGAGGCGGTCGAGGGCGTCGGCGAAGTCGAGGTACACGCCGCGGCCGACGCCGAACCCCGCGTCGCACACGGCCTTGGTGGCGCGGGCGGCGATGTCGCGCGGGACGAGGTTGCCGAACCGCGGGTAGCGGCGTTCGAGGAAGTAGTCGCGTTCGGACTCGGGGATCTCGCCCGGCGGGCGCGGGTCGCCCGCGCGGGACGGCACCCACACGCGGCCGTCGTTGCGCAGCGACTCGCTCATCAGGGTCAGCTTCGACTGGTGGTCGCCGCCGACCGGGATGCACGTCGGGTGGATCTGGGTGAAGCACGGGTTGGCGAACCACGCGCCGCGCTTGTGGGCGCGCCAGATCGCGGTCGTGTTGCAGCCCTTGGCGTTGGTGGACAGGTGGAAGACGTTGCCGTACCCGCCGGTGGCCAGGACGACGGCGTCCGCGGTGTGCGTGGCGATCTCGCCGGTCACCAGGTCCCGGACGACGACGCCGCGGGCGCGTCCGCCGGAGACGACGAGGTCGAGCATCTCGGTGCGCGGGCGGCTCACCACGCGCCCGGCGTGGATCTGGCGGGCGAGCGCCTGGTACGCGCCGAGCAGGAGCTGCTGGCCGGTCTGGCCGCGCGCGTAGAAGGTGCGGGAGACCTGCGCGCCGCCGAAGGAGCGGGTGTCGAGCAGGCCGCCGTACTCGCGGGCGAACGGGACGCCCTGGGCGACGCAGTGGTCGATGATCGCGCCGCTGACCTCCGCCAGCCGGTGCACGTTGGACTCGCGGGCGCGGAAGTCGCCGCCCTTGATGGTGTCGTGGAACAGCCGCGCGACGCTGTCGCCGTCGCCCGCGTAGTTCTTCGCCGCGTTGATGCCGCCCTGCGCGGCGACGCTGTGCGCCCGGCGCGGGCTGTCCTGGTAGCAGAAGGAGAGGACGGTGTAGCCCAGTTCGGCGAGTGTCGCCGCGGCGGACGCGCCGGCGAGGCCGGTGCCGACGACGATGACGCTCATCCGCCGCCGGTTGGCCGGGCTGACCAGCCGGGCGGCGAGCTTGCGCCGCTCCCACCGGGTCTCCAGCGCGCCGTCGGGGGCGCGGGTGTCGCGCAGCGGCGCACCCTCGGTGTAGGTCATCTGATGACTCCCAGCAGGACGGCGTAGGGCACGGACAGGAAGCCCGCGGTGACGGCGACGGCCAGCGCCAGCGCGGCGGGCTGCGCGGACACCCGCAGCCCGAGGCTGCGCAGCGCGCTCCACGCGCCGTGCCGGATGTGGAAGCCGAGCGCGACCACGGCGACGGTGTACGCGGCGACGACGTACCAGTGCGCGAACCCGGCGACGACGTTGGCGTGGATCTCCCCGGGCACGCCGTGCGGGTTGAGCACGCCCGCGGTGAGGTCGAGCAGGTGGTAGACGACGAACAGCGCGACGATGACCCCGCCCCAGCGCATGGTGCGCGCCGCGTACCCGCCCTTGGGGCGCACCGCGTACCCGACCGGCCGCGCCCTGCGCGCCTGCCGGGTGAGCGAGACCGCCGCCGCGATGTGCGCGACCACCGCGGCGAGCAGGACCACGCGGACGATCCACAGGAACCCGCCGTGGCCGAGCACGGGGGCGAGGAACTCGCGCAGGAAGCGGCCGTAGCCGTCGAAGGAGTCGGGACCGGCGAACGCCTTGAGGTTGCCGAGCATGTGCACGACGACGTAGGCGAGGAGGATGAGCCCGGTGACGGCCATCACGGCCTTGCGGCCCGCGGACGTGCGGATCCGTTGGCGCACCGGGGATTCCGTGAGCATGCCGCCACGCTAGGCGCGCCCGCGTCGAGTCGTCCAATACATGGATGAGCTGGAGTCGATAGCCTGGGGCTATGACGCTCCAGCAGCTCGCGTACTTCCTGGCCGTGGCCGAGACGCGCAACTTCACCCGCGCCGCGGCCCGCGAGCACGTGGCGCAGCCCTCACTCAGCAAGCAGGTCCGCGCCCTGGAGGCGGAGCTGGGCTCGGCGCTGTTCACCCGCACCCCCGCCGTCGCCCTGACCCCGCGGGCGAGGCCCTGCTGCCGATCGCCAACCGCATCCTGTCCGATGTGGACTCAGCGCGGCTGGAGGTCGCGGAGCTGGCGGGCCTGCGCCGCGGCCGCATCCGCCTGGGCGCCACGCCGAGCATCAGCGTCGGCGTCCTCCCCGACGTCCTGCGCCGCTTCCACGACGCCCACCCCGGCGTCCGCCTGCTGGTCGAGGAGAGCGGGTCGGGGGACCTGACCCGCGCCCTGATCGCGGGCGACCTAGACCTCGCTTTGGTCATCGTCCCCCGCAGGGCGTCGACCCGTCCCTCCGCGCCACCCCGGTCCTCCGCGACGACCTCGTGGTGGCGTCGTCCACCGAACTCCCCCGCGCATGCGCGTGGCGGACCTCCGCGACCGCCCGATGGTGATGTACCGCCAGGGCTACGACCTCCGCGAAACCACCCTCACCGCCTGCCGCACCGCAGGCTTCGAACCCCGCCTGTCGGTCGAGGGCGGCGAGATGGACGCGGTCTTGCGTTTCGTGGAGGCCGGCCTGGGCGTGGCGGTGGTACCGAGCCTCGTCCTGGCCGAACACCCTCGCCTGCACGCGTCCCCCTTGGCAGGCCTCCGCCGCACGGTCGCCCTCGCCCACCGCAGCGACGCCCCACCCACCTCAGCCGCCCGCGCGTTCCAGGCGGTCCTGGTGGAACACCTGGGTCACGGCGTCAGTGCCAGCTCTCGGTGAACGACACCACCTCAGCTGTCGTTCTGGATGTCTTTGCCCATCGCTGCGCTGATGAGGTCCAACAGAGCCTGTTCCCGGTGCCGCATGGCGGTGTGGAAGTCGTCGGCGTGCAGGTCCGGGGTGGGGATCAGGTGGGTGGCGACGGCGCGGTCGACCTGCTCAGGGGGTGTCTGGGCGGTCTTGGAGAGGCTCCGGAGGTAGGCGGAAGGGGCCCGGCCGCCGATGAGCCGGTTGGTGCGCGCGGTGAGCGGGGTCTTGTTGGCGATGGAGTTGTACAAGGCTGCTGGGATGCCCTGCTTCTCGCACCACGCCTTGGGGAAGATGTGGTGGATGTCGACGGCGTTGTCGAAGTAGTTCTCGTCGGACATGTCGGTGCCCGTGGCCCAATCGAGCGGCCCCTCCTTGAGCAGGAGCGCGTAGATGCCTTTGTAGGCGGCTGAGCCCCGGGTCCGGAGTGATTGCAGCCTGCTCGCGGCGAACTGGGCTTCGACGACCGTGCGCGGGAGGTCGGCGTCAGGTCCGGTGACCCAGGCGAGCATGTCGGGGAGGTCACGGGCGAAGCGGGTTTCCGTGGTGCCGCCGTAGAGTTCGCCGAAGACACCGGACCAGTACCACCTGGTGATCTTCGCGCGAGCGCCCGCGGTCTCGGCCTGCTGGCCGAGCAGGGCCAGGATGGCGGCCAGCGGGATGAGCTGGCTGCCGTACGGCAGGAACCTGGTGTCGAAGATGTGGTGCCCGTACAGGAACTGGGCGGCGGCCTTGAAACCCTCGGTGACCGCGGAGCCCACTTGCGGTACTCCTCCAACCCGAGGTTGAGCATGTCCACGCGGCGGCATCCGATGCGCGCGGTGCTGCTGTCCTTGCCCGCCTCGATCGCCGCCCGATGGCGCTCGTGCGTGGCCAGCAGGGTCACCGCTTGCAGGAAGTCGGTGTTGGAGACCTCGCTGAGCAGGCGGTACTTGCTGTCGGCCCACGCCCCCGCTGCCGATCCCAATCCTCCCGCAGGTCGAAGTTGTCGGCAGCGAAGGTGGCGGTGAGCAGTTCGAAGACGGTCAGGGTGACGCCACCGGTGTTGACCTTCTCGAAGACCTGGCACACCGCTTGCCGCGGGGTGGACCGGCCGAGTTCGATCACGGGCATCTGGTACTGGTCGAACCGCTTGACGACCTTCTCCTGGAACCGGCCCCACAGGGCGAGGCTCTCGGCGTGGCGCTCGGGATCGTGCTGGACGAAACCGAACATCCATTCCATCGGGGAGAACAGGGCGGTGCAGGGGAACATCTGCGCGCGATACTCGTGCTCCGGGGTGGACAGGTCCAGCACGGGCTGTCCGCGGAAGTCCACCCGGACCTTCGTGTCGGGCACCAAGACGATCGCCTCTTCCCGATCGGCCTCGTCCAGGAGCGCGCGCCGCATGTCGATGTAGAACCAGCCGCGCACGGCCTTGCCACGCACGTCCTGCGTCTCCACCGGCTTGCCGCGGAAGAGCGCCTGGTAGAGCGAGGTAAGCCGCTGCTGCCCGTCGAGGATCAGCCGGTCCGGCGGCGCCTCGGCGGTCGCGCCCTCAACGGGGCGGACCTTGAACCGGACCTCGCCGCCGTGCTTGAGCATCATCACCGTGCCTGCCGGGTAGCCGAGCGAGATCGATGAGATCAGGCTGGCGATGTTGCGGTCCGGCCACACCCAACCGCGCTGGAACTCCGGCAATTGGGCCTCGCCCCGGTCGACCTGGGTCAACAGGTCCTTGAGGAATTCCTTCTCGATTCCGAACGCCTCGACGCCCACGCACACCCCATCCGGTCGGCTTGATCAATGAGGTGTATCGCGGGAACGGGCGGAAAGTTTCACCCACCCAGCAGACGTGCGCGCCACCGTCACCTATGTCAGGCGTCCACCTTGGTCGCGGAGTCGCCGAAGACGAACGGGTTTGGTTCGCATTCGGCGATGAAGGCGCCGGGGAAGCCGAGGTCGAAGGGGACCGCGGATTCCAGGTGGGTGAGGGCGTCGGCGGGGAGGGTGAGGTCGAGGGCGCGGAGGTTGTCGGTGAGCTGGTCGGTGCTGCTGACCCCCACCAGCGGGATCACCGCGCGGGACTTGGACCTGATCCACGCCAGGGCGACCTGGGCCGGGGTCGCGCCCAGGTCGGCAGCGACGGAGCGGACGGCCGCCACGGCGGGTTGCTCGCGCGGGGTCGGGGTCTGGCCGCGGCGGGTGCCGCCGGAGAGCTTGCCCGCGGCGAGGGCGCCCACGCGGTGACGGTCATCCCGAAAGACTCCGCCATGGGCAGGAGTTCGCGTTCGATGTCGCGGTTCAGCAGGTTGTACGGGACCTGCAGGCCCGAGAACGGGGTCCACCCGCGCCACTCCGCCAGGGTGTTCGCCCGGGACACCACCCACGCGGGGGCGTCGGAGATGCCGATGTGGAGGACCTTGCCCGCGCGGACGACGTCGTCGAGGGCGCGCATCGTCTCCTCGAGCGGCGTGTGGCGGTCCCAGATGTGCACCCAGTAGATGTCGACGTAGTCCGTGCGGAGGCGGCGGAGGCTCCTGTCCAGGGAGCGGACGAGGTTCTTGCGGTGGTTGCCCGAGGCGTTCGGGTCCGTGCGGTCGCGGCTCAGCGTGTACTTCGTGCCGATGACGAACCGGTCCCGGTCGCCGAGGACCTCGCCCAGGATCTCCTCGCTGTCCCCGTACGCCGACGCCGTGTCGATGGCGTTGCCGCCCGCGTCGGCGAAGGTGTCGATGACGCGCTTGGCCTCAGCGGGGTCGCTGAAGGTCATGGCGCCGAGCATCAGCTCGGAGACGCGCAGGCCGGTCCGGCCGAACAGTCGGTATCGCATGCCGCCAGTCTGGTGCGCGGAAGCCCCAGAACAGTGGCCCTGTCAGGGCTACCAAGACTCCGGCGGCTCGACGAACGCCTTGCCGACGTCGCGGACCAGGGTCATCGCGCGCCGGGCCCACTCCGGGGTCGCGCCCGCCAGCCCGCACGCCGGGGTCGGGACCGCGCGGGTGGCCAGCAGGGAGCGGGGAAGCCGAGCCGGTCGACCAGCCGCAGCGCCGGGTCCGCCGCCTTGCGCAGGCTCACCGGTCCGGAAGCCACGCCCGGGACCACCCCGAGGAACAGCGTCGTCCCGGCGTCCCACGCCTCCCCCAGCTCGTCCAGCGCCGCCGCGTCCTGCGGCAGGGTGGCGTCGAAGGCGAGGGCGTCCGCGCCCGCCGACCGCAGCAGGGCGAACGGCGGCCGGGCCGCGCAGCAGTGCACCACGACGGGCTGCCCGCTGGCCGCGCGCGCCGCATCGACCAGCGTGGACAGGACCTCGCGCGCCTCCGGCTCGGCCACCGCGGGCACCGTGCCGTAACCCGACGGCGTGGGCACCGCGCCCGCGAGCACCGCGGGCAGGCCGGGCTCGTCGAACTGGACGACGACGTTCGCGCCCGTGCGCTTGCGGGCTTCCGCGACGTGCTGGGCGACGCCCTCCGACAGCGACTCCGCCAGGTCGCGCAGGGCGCCGCGGTCGGTCAGCACCTTGTGCCCGCGCGGCAGCTCGATCCCCGACGCCAGCGTCCACGGACCCGTGACCTGGACCTTGAGCACCGGCGGCGCCGCGCCCGCCCGCCCGATGGCCTCCTCGACGGCGTCGAGGTCGCGGCGCAGCAGGTCGACGGCGCGCCGGTGGTCGCCGCCGGGCCGGGCGGTGATGCGGTACCCGGACGGGACCAGCTCGACGGCGATGTCGACCAGCAGCCCGCGGCGCGGCCGAGCATGTCGGCGCCGAGGCCGCGGGCGGGCAGCTCGGGCAGGTGCGGGAGGTCGGGCAGCTCGCCGAGGACGACGGCGGCGGCTTCGACCGGTTCGCGGCCGGGCAGCGAGCCGATGCCGGTCGCCGCTCCCGGGGTCCAGGGTGCGGTGCTCATCCGCGCAGTTTGGCAGAGTGGCGGTATGGACCAGGTCGCGGCCGCAGCCCGGCGCATCGCGCAGCACCTCCGCAGGACGCCGGTCCTGCGCGCCGAAGTGGACGGCAGGCCGGTGGTGTTCAAGCTCGAGCACCTCCAGCGCACCGGCTCGTTCAAGCTCCGGGGCGCGCTCAACGCCCTGCTCGGCGGCCCCGCGCCCGACCACGTCGTCACCGCGTCCGGCGGCAACCACGGCGTCGCGGTGGCCACCGCCGCGCGGCTGCTCGGCCTGCCCGCGACCGTCTACGTCCCGACGACCGCGCCCGAGGCGAAGGCGCGGCGCATCGAGGAGGCCGGCGCGAAGCTGGTCCGGGTCGGACTGACCTACGCGGAGGCCAACGAGGCCGCCCGCGCCCAGCCGGGCCGGTACGTCTCCGCCTACGACGACCCGCTGGTCATCGCGGGCCAGGGCACCTGCGCGGCCGAGGCCGTCGCCGACGCCCCCGACATCGAGGTCTTCGCCGTCGCGGTCGGCGGCGGCGGGCTGGCCGCGGGCACCGTGCTCGGCGGCGGGCGTCCCGTCGTCGCCGTCGAGCCCGAGGGCTGCTGCGCCCTGCACCGCGCGCTGGCGGCCGGGGAGCCCGTCGACTCCCCGTCGACTCGATCAGCGCCAGCGCGCTGGGCGCGACCCGGGTCGGCGACGCGCCGTTCGCGGTCCTGCGCGGGGTCCGCTCGGAGCTGGTCACCGACGCCGAGACCCTCGCCGCGCGCGACCGGCTGTGGGACGAGTTCCGGCTGGCCGTCGAGCCCGCCGCCGCGGTCCCGTTCGCCGCGTGGCTGGCCGGGCGGGTCGGCGACGGGCTGGCCTGCGTGGTCCTCTGTGGAGCGAACTCCGACTGGTCGCCCGCCTGACCATGCGCCCGCACACCCGGCTCGCGCTCGGCGCCGCGGTCGCGTTCGTCGCGGTCGTCGCGGTGGTCGACGTCGTGCTGCTGCCGTGGGCGGCGCCGGTGCTGCCGCTCCTCGCCGCGGGCGGCGACCGCGTCCGGTGGACCGACCTCGCGACCCTGCGGGTGGTGCAGCTCGGCGCGGCGGGCCAGGCGCTCGCCGTCACCGGCGCCCTGCTCGGCGCGTGGCCGGTCACGGGCGCGGGGGTCGCCCTGGTCGGGCTGGCCGCGCTCGTGACCGGCTACGGGCTCGTCAGGTTCCCGCGTTGACCGTCGCCGGGCTCGGGGACTCGGCGTAGAGGTCGTCGATCTCGTGGGTGTACTTGCGGGCGATGGGCTTGCGGCGCAGCTTCAGCGTCGGGGTCAGCTCGTCGCCGCCGGGCTCCCACGTGGCGGGCAGGATGCGGAACCGCTTCACCTGCTCGACGCGGGACAGCTTGGCGTTGCCCTCGCGGACCGCGCCCGCCACCAGCTCCCGCACCTTCTCGTGCTCGGCGACCGCGCTCGGCGAGTCGCTCACGCCGAGCTTGGCGGCCAGGCCCGCGGCGGCGTCGGCGTCGAGGACGACCAGCGCGGTCACGTACGGGCGGTCGTCGCCGATCGCCACGACCTGCCCGATCACCGAGCTGGCCGCCTTGATCGCGTTCTCGATGTTCGTCGGGGACATGTTCTTCCCCGAGGAGTTGATGATCAGCTCCTTCTTCCGGTCCACGATGGACACGAAGCCGTCGGCGTCGATCACCCCGATGTCGCCGGTGTGCACCCAGCCGTCGTGGTCGACGGTCTCCGCGGTGCGCTGCGGGTCCTTGCGGTAGCCCCGCATGACCGACGCGCAGCGGACCAGCAGCTCGCCGTCCTCGGCCAGCGCGACCTCCGCGCCGTAGGTGGCGACGCCGACCGTGCCGAGCTTGACGTGCCCCGGCTTGCAGGAGGTGCCCATGCCCGCGGTCTCGGACATGCCCCACACCTCGTACACCGGGATCCCGAGGCCCCAGAAGAACTCCATCGTCTCGACCGGGATGGCCGCCGCCCCCGACACCGCGACGCGGCACTCGTCGAGCCCGAGCTTGTGGCGCAGCTTCGACAGCACGAGCTTGTCGGCGATCGCGTGCTGCACCTTCAGCAGCGCGGGCACCGGCTTGTCCTCCAGCGTCAGCTTGACGTGCTTGATCCCGGTCCGGATCGCCCAGCCCGCGATCTTCTGCTTCTTCTCCGGCTCCGCGGCCAACGCGCTGTCGATGGCGAGCTTGAACTTCTGCCACACCCTCGGCACCGCGAAGAACACGTGCGGGTGGCAGTCGGCCAGGCCGACGGCGAGCTGCTTCGGGTCGGCGACCGAGGTCACCACCGAGCCGAACAGCATCGAGCTGTAGTGCGACACCACCCGGTCGGCGATGTGCGCGGACGGCAGGAACGACAGCACCCGGTCGCCGTGCCGGATCTCGAAGGCGTGCTTGACCGCGTCGGCCACCGAGAGCACGTTCTTGTGGGTCAGCTCGACGCCCTTCGGCGGGCCGGTCGTGCCGGAGGTGTAGATGATCGTGGCCAGGTCCTCGGGGTCGACCGCCCGCCACGCGGCCTCGAAGTCGAAGTCCTCGGCGCCGGAGCCCTCCAGCTCGCGCAGCGACATCGTCCCCTCGACGCCGTCCTCGACGCAGACCACCGTCACGTCGGCGCCGCAGGCGCGGACCACCGGCAGGAACTGCTCCTCGGTGATGACCACGGAGTTGCCCGCGTTGGCGAACACGTACGCGAGCTGCTCGGCGGCGAGGGTGTTGTAGACGCTGAACGGGACCGCGCCCAGGTGCAGCGCGCCCGCGTCGACGACGTGGAACTCGGGCCGGTTGCTCAGCATGATCCCGACGGTGTCGCCCCGCGCGACGCCCAGCGCGGCCAGGCCGCCCGCGACCCCGCGCACGCGGTCGGCGTACTCCCGCCAGCGCAGCGAGACCGCGTCGCCCGGGGTGCGCAGCGCGACCAGGTCGGGTTGGCGGGCGGCGATGTCCTGGAACGCGGAGCACAGGGTCTCGGGAGAACTCATCACGCCTCCGGGGGTGGTGCGGGTCACAACACGCAGTGGCGTGATCGTAGGTACGGCTCAGACGCGTGTCTATGGTCCAACCGCCCCGATCGGGGCGTTCCACCCCGACCCCAGGCACACGAACGGGCGACGGTAGGGGTCGACGGCGACCGCCTCGGCCAGGGCGCGCGCCGGGGGCAGGCCCGCGCGCAGGCGGCCGTGGTAGTCGACCATCGCGGTCGCCGCGGCCTCGTCGCCGACCCGGCTGGTGGCGGCGATGACGGTCGGGACGCCCGCGGCCAGCAGCGCACCCGCGTACCCCAGCGCCTCGTCACCCGGTCGGACGTAGCTCAGCGCCAGTTCGCACGCCGCCAGCACGACCTGCCGGGGCGGGCGGGGCAGGCGCGCGACCTCGTAGGCGAACAGCGGGCCGTCGGCGAGGTCGAGCTGGGAGAACAGGGCGTTGGTCGACTCGTGCTCGCCGTGCGCGGCCACGTGCGCCAGCGCGGCGCCGTCGAGCGCGGCGAGCACCTCCGCCACCGTGGCGGCCTCGCCGTCGAGGTCGACGGCGTCGGGGTAGATGCCGCGCAGCGACTCGCCCTCGGCGACCCGCCCGGTCAGGTTGGGGCCGCGGGCCAACAACACACGGGACGACGCCGCGGGCGGCGCGGTCGCGGCGGCGTGCCACGCGGTCGCCGACGGCGCGACCACGACGGGCCTGCCGACCAGCGACGGCAGGCTGCCCCACTGGACGGCGTACAGCTCGCCGGTCGGCACGACGACGAGGTCGCGGTCGCCGATGACCGGCAGCAGCGGGCGCACCAGCAGCTCGTCGAGCCGGGCGGCGCTGCGCACGGCGCTGTCGCGCACCACGGCGGCGATCGGCGGCGGCAGCACGTCCGGGGCGAGGGCGTTGAGGTCGTTGTAGAGCCGCACCGCCCACTCGGCGGCCTCGGCCATCGCGCCGAGCCGGACCAGCCGCGTCGCGCCGTCGGCGACCACGACCGCGACGAGGTCGCCGTCGGAGGAGGCGAACTCGACCAGCGCGGCGTCGCCGAGGGCGGCGGCGACGTCGGCCAGCGGCGCGACCGGCTTCGGCTTGCCCCACGGGCTGGCGTACCAGCCGAGCCGGACGACCTCGCGCTCCAGCGCCGCGGTCTGCTTCTCCAGCTGACCCGCCGAGCGGCCGGACAGCCGGGCGAGCTGCGCCTCGCGGCGGGACCGGCGCAGCTCCGCCGCGGTCTGCGCGATGCGCGGGTCGTCGATGTCGGGCAGCGGCTCGTACCGGTAGACCTGCGCGCGGGTGCGCTCCAGCCAGTCGAACAGCGCCCGGGGCCTGCCGCGCAGCGTCAGCTTCACGGCCAGCTCGCCGAGCTGCCTGCCGTGCACCGCGGTGCCGCACACCAGGTCCAGACCGCCCATGCGGTCGCGGGCGGAACCCAGCTCGGTCAGCCCGTACCGGGCCTCGGCCAGCGCGCGGCGGCGGTCGCTGTCGGCGACGGCCAGCTCGGCCCGGCACAGCCGCCGCAGCATCCGGTGGTCGACCGGGGTGGTCGGCCGGGGCGCGGCACCTGGGCCAGCAGCGACCGCGCCGCCTCCCGGTCACCGCGGCGCAGCTCCAGCCGCACGGCCAGCATCAGGGCGAGCGCGGTCTCGTCGACCAAACCGAGCCCGCGCAACTCCTCGGCGAGCTTCACCGCGACCGCGGGCAGCGACCCCGGCACCCGGTCCGCGCCGAGCGCGGTCGCCGTCTCGGCGCGCAGCCCGGCCAGCGCGGCGACGGCGGCCCACCGCTGGTTGCCGCGCCGGATGAACCGCCGCTCGGCGGAGCGCGCCCACTTGCGCGCGTCCCGCACGCGGTCCTCGAGCAGGGCGGAGGCGGCCAGCGTCACCTCGGCCTCGGCGGCGTCCTGGCCCGCGCGCTGCTTGCGCAGCAGCGGCAGCGCGTCCTCCAGGTGGCGGGCGGCCTCCTCGGGCAGCCCGGCGGCGAGCAGGGCGCGGGCCTGGTCGAGGCGCACGACCGGCAGCAGGCTGGGGGCGCGGGCCGCGCACTCGCGGGCGGTCTGCTCGAAGTCGCGCAGCGCGGTCGGCAGGTCGCCGGTCATGTAGGCGATGTAGCCGATGTTGTGCCGCGCCTTGATGCCGACCGTCCCCAGCCCGTACCGCTCGGCCAGGTCGACGCTGCGCCGCAACTCGGCCACCGCTCCCGCGGTGTCGGCCCGCTCGATGAGCACCAGGCTCCGGTTGACGTGCAGCCCCGCCAGCACGTCCGGATCGCCGACGCCCAGCGCCAGCCCGGTTTCCAGGTGCCGCACGGCGGAGTCGAGCACCCGCATGCCCTCCGCGCCGCGGCCCGCGCGGATGAGCAGGAAGCCGCGCTGCTGCTCGATCAGGCCCTGCAGCTCCAGCCTGCGCGGCCCGCGGGGATCTCGGCGAGCAGGTCCTGCGCGGTGTCGAGCAGCCCGAGCCCGCCACCCGCGTTCTCCTGGTCGGAGTACGACAGGCTGACCAGCACCTGGATGCGCATGGTGCACAGCTCGGGATCGCCCACGTGGTCCACGGTGTCGAGGACCGCGAGCGCCGAGCGCAGCGCCCCCGCGCGTCGGCGAAGCGGTAGGCGTGAACAGCCTGCCGGGCGCGTTGCTGGAACCGGCCCGCCCGGCGCAAAACCCGGTCACGGATGCTGGCCACGGATCACTACAGTACGGACTCGACGCCCGGACTCCTATGTCCGGTCGGTTGACCGGTGGTCCCCGTCGACGTAAAGCCAGGCCCCGTCCTCCCGCCGGAACCGACTCCGCTCGTGCACCACCCCACCCCGGTGGTACGCCCGGAACTCCACCTCACCCGCCTGGTCGAACGGCCCACCCCGCACCCGGTCGAGGATCTCCAACGCCGTCCACCGGGTGGCCGGGTCGAGGTCCACGTCAGCGGGCCGAGTGCTCGGGTGCCAGGTCGCCCGCAGGTACGCCGCGTCCCCCACCGCGAAGGCGCTGTACCGCGACCGCATCAACTGCTCCGCGGTAGCAGGCCGCGCCTCCCCGGCGTGGAACCGCCCACAGCACGCGGCGTAGTCACCAAGCCCGCAGGGGCATCGCGTCGGGGTCATGCCCGAATGGTGCCCCAGCGCCCCCAGCCCACCGCGGCACCCCCAACCCCGGACGCCGTCCACATACGTGGACGGCACCCAGCCCGCTGCCGAACCACCCATGGGCGGACGGCCACTTCCACGGCGACAGAGTGTTGAAGGGGAGGCGGCGTCCGCCCATGAGTCGTTCGGCTGTGGGGTGGATGGTGTCCATGTATGTGGACGGCGGCCGAGTGCTGGAGGGGTTGAAGCGGCCATCCGCTCGTGAATAGTTCGCCGGCGGGCTGGTTGGCGTCCACGTATGTGGACGGCGGCCGAGTGCTGGAGGGGTTGAAGCGGCCATCCGCTCGTGAATAGTTCGCCGGCGGGCTGGTTGGCGTCCACGTATGTGGATGACGGTTGGGTGTTGCAGGAGGGTCGCCGTCCACATATGTGGACACTGCCCAGCGGGCAGACAGGCCGACGATCACCTCCACGTACCTGAGACCCGTCCACATACGTGGACGACCCCCACCATGCTGCTCGAGACACCGAGGTGTGGCGGTGGCTTGGGCGGCGGGTGGGGGTCGTTCGGGCTTGGTGGGTCAGCGCTTCCAGCCGAGGGTGGTCAGGTGGGCGTCGACCTCGGCCAGGGCGTCGGCGGCGCGCTGGGGGCGGTCGGTGGGGTCGGTGGGGTCGGGGCGGTCGGCGAGGCGCTCGGCGAGGAGGCCCGCGATGACCGGGGTGGCGAACGAGGTGCCCGCCCACACGGCGAAGCCGGTGGTGAGGTCGTCGCCGTCCGGGCCGGAGCGGGTGTAGCCGCCGTTCTCCAGTTCCAGGACGCCCTGGCCCGAGCCCTGCCACAGCGGGACGGTCGACACCAGTGCGTTGCCGGGGGCCCAGCGGGTGACCCAGTCGCCCTCGTTGGAGAACGCGGCCACCGTCTTGCCGGAGGCGTTGAGGGCGCCCACCGCGACGAGCAGCTTGTTGCCGTTGTTGCTGCCGTCGGCGTTCAACGCGTGGGCGGCCGGGACGAACGGGCGGGCGGTGGCGTCGTTGCCCGCGGCGGCGACCACGGTGACGCCGAGGTCGGTGAGCTTGCGGACGGCCTCGGCCAGCAAGAACCCGGTCTGGGTGTCGTCGGCCTCCGGGTAGAAGCCCAGCGACAGCGACACGACGTCGACCAGGTCCTCCGGGGTGCCGTTGTCCAGCGCGGCCTGCACGCGCAGCCGCAGCCACTCCAGGGCCAGCAGGACGATCCGGTCGGTGGTGACGCCGTCGGTGTGCAGCACGCGCAGCGACAGGATCCGCGCGTCCGGGCAGTTCTGGTGCACCAGGCCGGTCACGAACGTGCCGTGGCCGCTGTGCGAGTCGGTCAGGCCCAGCAGGGGCTGGACGACGTCGCGCTGGTCGTTGGGCGAGGCCAGCGACGGGCCGGGCTGGTGGCCGCTCGCGGCGGCCAGGGCGGCCTCGGAGTCGGCGAGGAGCTGCTGGAAGTCGGGGGCGATCTCCACCACCGGGTCGTCGGCCGGGTCGCCGACCGGCAGCCACGGGTGCTCGCCGATGCCGGTGTCGAGCACCGCGACGACCGGGCGCCTGCCCGCGCCGATGTCCGCGACGTCGCGGCGGCGGGGCTGCGGGACGAACAGGCGGACCGGGTTGCGGTTGCCGGTCGCCAGCGGCAGGCCCGCGGGCCCTGCCCGTGCCCGAACGGCTGGCCGTGCCCGAAGGGCTGCCCGTGGCCGAACGGTTGTCCGTGGCCGAAGGGCTGCCCGTGCCCGAACGGCGTGCCGTGCAGTTCCACCGAAGCCGCTCCCGCCAGGTGTTCGAGCCCGATCCCCTTGGTGTCCGCGTCGCCGAGCTTGCGGCGCAGGCGGACCAGCAGCGCCCACGGGTCGGGGAGCTGGTCGAGGACGGAGTCCTCGCTGAGCCGGACCAGGGTGGACACCGGCAGGTCGCCGTCGAGCCTCGGCAGCAGCTCGGTCCAGCGCTTGGTCTGCGGCACCACCGCTTCGAGCTGCGCGCCGACCGGGGCGAGGACCTCGTTGAGCCGGGCCATCCCCTCCGGGTCGCGGACGATGCGCAGCGGCACCAGCAGGGTGTCGCCGCGGTAGAGGGTCGATCCGGGCTTGGCGCCCTCCGGGCCGGGCAACGCCGACGCCGGGTCGAGGACGCGCGCGCGGTGCCGTTCGAGCAGCGCGACGGCCGGACCGACGGGCAGCCTGGTGCCCTCGCCCGGCGGGCAGTCCTCGTCGATCGACGGCGCGCCGTGCGGTCCCATGGTCACCATCGCCCCACCCCTCCGTGACTGTCCGTGTCGAGATTCCGGCTTTATCTGCCGTTGGTAGTAGAGCACCAAGTGATACGCCAGATACGTCGCTCTACATAATTGCTGCGTAACGGGACGGCGTGAAGTCACTGTGGGGCGAGAGCAGTGACTTTCCGTAGAAGGAAACCCCGGCCCTCACTCACACAGCCGTAGCAGTGCTCTCAGGCGGACGTCGCGCGGATGGTGGCGCTGCCGAGCACGACGTCGCCGCCCGCGTCCGGCCGGTACAGCACGACCGCCTGACCGGGCGCGACGCCGCGCAGCGCCGCGCTGGGCCGCACCACGAGCGCGCCGTCGACGACCTCCGCGGTGGCCGGGCTGGTGCCGCCGTGCGCGCGCACCTGCGCCACGCACTCGACGATCCCCTCCAGCGGCACGCCGTGCGGCCACACCGCGCGGTCGGCCACGATCTCCCGGACCGCGAGCCGCTCGGCCGAGCCCACCCGGACGGTCCCGTCGACGGGTTCGAGCGAGAGCACGTACCGCGGCCGGCCGTCCGGCGCGGGCCGGTCGATGCCGAGCCCGTGCCGCTGCCCGACGGTGAAGCCGTGCACGCCGGTGTGGACGCCGAGCACCGCGCCGGTCTCGGCGTCGACGAGCTGCCCCGGCTTGGTCCCGATGCGCTTCTCGAGGAACCCGCGGGTGTCGCCGTCGGGGATGAAGCAGATGTCGTAGCTGTCGGGCTTGTCCGCGACCGCGAGCCCGCGGGCGGCGGCCTCGGCGCGGATGCCGTCCTTGGTGGTGTCGCCGACGGGGAACATCGCGTGCCGGAGCTGCTCGGGGGTCAGCGACGCGAGGACGTACGACTGGTCCTTGTCGGCGTCGGCGGCGCGGCGCAGGGTGCCCGCGTCGAGGCGCGCGTAGTGGCCGGTGCAGACCGCGTCGAAGCCGAGGGCGAGGGCCTTGTCGAGCAGCGCGTCGAACTTGATGCGCTCGTTGCACTTCAGGCACGGGTTGGGGGTGCGGCCCGCGGCGTACTCGGCGACGAAGTCCTCGATGACCTCCTCGGTGAACCGCTCCGCGAAGTCCCACACGTAGAACGGGATGCCGAGGATGTCGGCGGCCCGGCGGGCGTCGTGCGCGTCCTCGACGGTGCAGCAGCCGCGCGACCCGGTGCGCAGCGTGCCCGGCTTGGCCGACAGGGCCAGGTGCACGCCGACGACGTCGTGCCCGGCGTCGACCGCGCGCGCCGCGGCCACCGCCGAGTCCACCCCGCCGCTCATGGCGGCCAGCACGCGCATCAGACCTCCGCCCGGCGCAGCCCGGCCAGCCCGGCGGACTGGGCGCGCTCGACGACCGGCCCGATCGCGGCGGCGAGCGCGTCGACGTCGGCGCGGGTCGAGGTGTGGCCGAGGGAGAACCGCAGCGAGCCGCGCGCCCGCTTCGGGTCGACGCCCATGCCGAGCAGCACGTGGCTGGGCTGGGCGACCCCGGCGGTGCAGGCGGAGCCGGTGGAGCACTCGATGCCGCGGGCGTCGAGGAGCATCAGCAGGCTGTCGCCCTCGCAGCCGGGGAAGGTGAAGTGGGCGTTGCCGGGCAGCCGGGACGGCCCGCCGTCCATGGCGGTCTGCCCGGGGTCGCCGTTGAGGACGGCGCCGGGCACCGCGGCCTTGACCACGCGGACCAGTTCGTCGCGCAGGTCGGCGAGCGCCCGCGCCCGCTCGGCCTGCTCCGCGGTCGCGACCCGCAGCGCGGCGGCCATGGCGACCACGCCGGGCACGTCGATGGTGCCGGAGCGCACGTCGCGCTCCTGCCCGCCGCCGTGGGACAGCGGCACGCACGCCACGTCGCGGCCCAGCAGCAGCGCGCCCACGCCGTACGGTCCGCCGACCTTGTGGCCGGACACGGTCAGCGCGCTCGCGCCGGTCGCGGCGAAGTCGACCGGGAGCGCCCCGACGGCCTGCACGGCGTCGGTGTGGAAGGGGATGCCGAACTCGGCGCACGTCGCGGCCAGCTCGCGGACCGGGTTGACCGTGCCGACCTCGTTGTTCGCCCACATGACGCTGACCAGCGACACGGCGTCGGGGTCCTCGGCGATGGCGGCGCGCAGCGTGTCGTCGTGCACGCGCCCGAAGTCGTCGACCTCGAGGTAGGTGATCTCGGCGCCCGCGTGCTCCCCGAGCCAGTGCGCGGCGTCGAGCACGGCGTGGTGCTCGATCGCGCCGACCAGCACCCGGCCCTTGCCCGGCCTGCCCCAGTGGACGCCCTTGACCGCGAGGTTGTCGGCCTCGGTGCCGCCGGAGGTGAACACGACCTCGCTCGGCCGCGCGCCCAGCGACTCCGCGATGGACTCCCTGGCCTCCTCGACGGCCCGCCGCGCCCGCCGCCCGGAGGTGTGCAGCGACGACGCGTTGCCGACGGTGGACAACGCCTCGGTGAGCGCCGCGGCCGCCTCCGGCAGCAGCGGCGTGGTGGCCGCGTGGTCGAGATAGGTCATCGCGCCACCAGCGTAACCAGGCCCGGGGAGGGCGTCGGGGTCAGCACCCTCGTTCCAACGCTCCGTACACGCGCGGTTGTTCCGCGTTTTCACCCGACGGGAGCACAACGGTCCCGCGGGCGCCCCCGATGTAGCCGGTGACGGGGAAGGGGACGGCCATGCGGCTGAGCATCGGACTGGGCGCGTTCGGCAAGCTGTTCGCGACGGTGGTGGTGGCCTTCATCGCCACGATCGCCCTGTCGTTCCTGGCCCTGGTGTCACCCCGCGCACGCCGGTTGGTGAACGACATCCTGCCCGCCGACCTGCGCGAACTCCTCCCCTCGACGCGGGCCCGATCCCCGACGCCCTGCGCGTCTGGTTCACCGTCCTGCCCCTGCTGGTGCTGGTCGGCTGCCTGATCGGCCTCCTCCACGCCTACCGCTACGGCGTCCGCCTGAACCGCACGGTGGTGACGGTTCGCACGACCTTCACCACCAGCCGGGTCGACCTGGCGCGCGCGGTGCGCTTCTACTTCGGGGAGCGCACGGAGAGCACCACCAGCCAGCAGGGCAGCTTCGAGGTCCGCACGGTGTACCGCGTCCCCCTGCTGTGCGTCGGCCGCACGAAGATCCCGCTGTCCTACTACGGCCGCCGCCTCCCGGCCTTCCAGCTGGAAGCCCTCGCCCGCGCCATCGAAGTGGGCGGCGTCCGCCCGGGCCCGTACGCGTACGAGGGCCTCAACGCCGCCCAAGCCCTGCGCTCGATGACCCGCCGCTAGCGCTCCCGCCACGCCAGCGGCGACACGGTCAGGGCGGCCTCAGCGATCCGCCGCGCCGTCTCGGTGCGCAGCCCCCGCCGGGCCGACTCGATCCAGCCGTCGACCCGCTGGACGCCGACGTCGCGGTACTCGACCGCCTGCAACAGCATCTCCAGCTTGTCGGCGTCCTTCGCGCACAGCGCCGCAGCGCTCTGCCGCGCCTCGTACTCGTCCACCGCATCGCGGATCACCTCGCGCGACCGCTCGGGCAGCGCGGCGGTCTGATCAGCCGTGACCTCCCGCGGATCGGGCTTGGTCAAGTACGGGCCCGCCGTGTGCGGGATGTCCCCGGTCCGCGTCTCCTGCGTGTCGTGCCACAAGGCGAGGAACGACGCGCGCACCGGGTCGGCTCCTTCCTCAGCGGCGATGATTGCGGCCAACTGCGCGACCCGCATGGTGTGCTCCGCGATCGACTCGGGGTCCCGCACCCCCGCCACCACCCGGTGCGCCGGATGCGCTTGAGCACCCCGAGTTCATACCCGAAAGCGGCAAGCGCGGCGCCGTCGTCTGACACGTCCTGTCCTCTCTAGCTGCCTGCGATGCGCAAGGCGTAGTGGAGCCCGGCGAGCTGGTCACGCCCGGTCCTGGTCAGCCGGTCCCCCAAAGAGAGCTTGTCGAGCGCCTCGACGAGGAAGCACGCACGGCAGGTCGTCCAGCTAGCAGCGACGGGCGGGACGCGACCAAGGCGTGAAGTGTGTGGAGGTTCAGCGGGAGATGCGGCGAATCTGGTCGCAGGCGAGTCGTCAGGTGGTCGAGCAACCGGGTTCCGGCCCACGACCGGGTGTCCTGCTGGAGCATGAACGAGTCGCTGATCTGCTCGTCATCCAGCTCCCCGACCCAGTGCGCCCAGTAATTGAGGTTCGCGATCTCGGCGCTCGTGTCGGTCGCGTGCTCCACGAAGTCGTGGATGCAGGTGCCGTCACCGACGGAGGCGAGCGCGACCGATGCGGAGCGCGCCTCCAAGAGGCCGGTGATGTCCCCGTGCTTGATCGGTCGGCGTCCAGCGCGCTGCCATTCGCCGCGAAGCCAGCTCGTTGCTCGCGGTCGTCCGTCGAAGCCGAGTAGGTAGACGGCTTGCCTTCGCAGAAGTGCCTCGTCCGGATGCTTGCCGCGTTCTGCGACGGTCAGCAGGTGGTCGAAGAACCGGTTCCGTTCTTCGGCGCTCAGGGACGGATGGAGCGGCTGAGGTCCACGGCGGGACACCTTCGGCGTGAACTCGTGTAGGTGGCGCGTCAGCTTGCCGGTGATGGGCCAGGTGATCAGATTGGTGATCGTCCTGCGGTGCACGCTCGCGGCCAAAGGATGGGTGTCCGCGTCGACCCACTCGGGACCCGCCGTGATTCCCGTCGACAGGACCTGATCGGCTTGGATCGCCTCGCGCAGGTGCCGCCCGGTCGACGCGGGCGCGCCGAGCCGCGACAACCGGCCGCTCACTTGCAGGAAATCGCCCGCGTTCATCGCCGCGATCGGCCGACGACCGGATTCCCAGCCTTGCACCGTGGTCACGTCCACCTTCAGCGCTTCGGCGAGCTTTTCCTGCGTCAGGCCCGCGGACTGCCGGGCGAGCTTCAGCACGAACCCGGAAACGACACCGATCGTCCGTGAACCATGACCACCAGTCAGCGTTCCCGGTTGGCTCCGCATAGGTGCTCCCCGCGCTTCCACCCGCCGTGCAGCTGCACTCGCACTGCCTGTCAGTTCTTTCAACCGCCGCGTGATCGTAGCGTCAGGGTCCTGACCTGCGATAACGCGGGCTGCGCGGACTGATGGGAGACTTGGCGTGCTGCAGGTGGCGAACCCTCGGGTGACAGTTCCGTACGTCGCGACGTGGAGTGGCGAGCGAACCATTCCGGCTGTGGTGGTCGCTCGGAGCACCGGAGTGGGCGTGCGGTTCCTGGACGAGGGCCTGTCAGATCGCGACGAGTCAGGCGTGTTGTGGACACGTGTGGAGTCGAGACCGGGAGTGGGCGAACCGCTGTTCGGGCAACTCCATTCGATGCGGCAGCGGCGGGCGATGCGGCGGCTGCTGTGCCAGGTGTGCGGCGGCGAGTCGCACCGGGACGATCGTGGGGTGTTGTGGTTGACGCGGGACTACCGCGGCGACTGGACTGGTTGGCCTGCTGGGATGGCCACGGAGGACCCACCGGTGTGCCTCCCGTGCGCGCGGATGGCCGCGCGGCTCTGTCCGAGCCTGCGGCAGGGCCACGTCTTCGTCCGGTCCCGGACGCATCCCCTGGTGGGTGTGCGGGGCGTGCAGTATCGGCCAGGCGGTGGTCGGCTCGAGGTCGTCGGCGAGGTGACGTCGACGTTCGACGACCCGACGGTTCGCTGGACGGTCGCGCACCAAGTGGTCCGCGAACTCCTCGACTGCGTGATCGTGGGGACCGGCGATGACCCGCTGTGACGCCCGCGTCGCGCGCGACCGCCCGTCGCTTTAGTCCCGGACCTTCGCGAACAGGAGGGCGCCGAACGCGGCGACGGCGGCCATGAGCAGGTTGATCAGGACCACCGCCGTGGTCGGGTTCTCCGGGGAGGCGAGCGCCGCCAGGAGGACGCCGCCGGTGCCGACGAGGACGGCGGAGAAGACCATGTCGGAGACCTGGAGGGCCGACGACGCGAAGCCGCGTTCGCCCTCCGACGCGTAGCCCAATGCCAGGACGCTGACCGACGGGAACGCCAGGCCCATGCCGGCGCCCGCGATCGCCCACCACAGTGACGCCGTCCACGCGAGGGGCCATGCGGGCGCCACCAACGCCATGCCCGCGAGACCCACCGCCAACGTCACGAACCCGACGCGGACGAGGATCGAGCGCGGCGTGTCGACCCGGCCCTGCCACCACGACGCCGCGGACCAGCCCAGCGCGCCGACGGTCAGCGGTAGGCCCGCCAGCGCGGGCGAGTACCCGTGCACCGCCGACAGGGTCAAAGGCACGAAAGCCTCCACGCCGAAGAACGCGCCCGCGAACAGCCCCCGTGCCAGCACCACGCGCGGCAAACCAGGTCGGGCGCGCAGGGTGCCCGCAGGCAGCAGGACGCGCAGCGCGGGGCCAGCAGCGCGACGCCCGCGAGACCGAGCCACCACACCGAGTGCTGCACCGCCCACGTCAACGAAGCGATCCCGACACCCGCGGCGACAGCGGCCAGCGGAAGTCCACGACGCACAGCACCGGACGACGTCACCGGTGGCAAAGCGCGCAGGGCGGGAACCAGCAGCACCACGCCCAGCAGTGCCAGCGGGGCCAACCCGAGGAACACCCACCGCCACCCGATGAACTCCGTGACCACCCCGGCCGCCGTCGGGCCCAGGATCGACGGCACCACCCACGCCGCCGCGAGCAGGCCGAACATCCGGGGCCGCTCGCGCTCCGGGTACACCTGGGCGATCAGCACGTAGATCGCCACGGCCTCCGCGCCCAACCCGAGCCCCTGGAGGAAGCGGGCCGCGAGCAGGGTCGGCATGTCCGACGCCGTCCCCGCCACCACCAGCCCGGCCAGGAACACCGCCGGGCCCACCAGCAGCACCGGGCGGGGGCCGATGCGGTCGCTGACCCGGCCCGCCAGCACCGTGGAGATGACGCTGGCGGCGAGGAACGCGGTGAACGGCCAGGAGTACAGGTGGCCGCCGTCGAGTTCGGCGAGCATGCGGGGCATCGCGGTGCTGACGCCCAGGTGCTCGAACGCGCCGATGGTGATGAGCAGGAGGATGCCGACGGTGGTCGCGCGGTTCTGCCTGCCCCACAACGGGTTCGGGGCGGTTACCTCAGGTTCGGTCGTGGTCACCGGTCCATCGTGCACTCTCCAGCGCGCTGGAGGTCCAGACCGTTCTCGGGGCCGGGATCGTCACGCGCAGGCCGAGGGCGGTGTTCATGGCCGCCTCGGTGAGCGCGGCGAGGGCGCGGCGGTCGGCGGCGCGGCCCGGGGCGATCTCGTCGCCGACCCGCAGGTCGACGTGGAGGCCGCGGAGGCGGACCACGCGCATCATCGAGTCGATGAGGGTCTCGTCGCCGATGAACGCGGGCGCGGGGTCTCGCGGCCGTCGGCGAGGTGGTAGCGCAGGGCGACCGGGCGGACGGGAACGCCCGCGTCGATGGCGGACTGGAACAGCGCGGGCCGGAACCGGCCCATGCCGCGCCCGCACCAGGTGGTGCCCTCCGGGCAGACGTAGATCATCGACCCGGCGCGCAGCACGCGCGCCAGTTCGGCGACCGCGCCGGGCAGCTTGCGCAGGCTCTCCCGGTCGAGGAACACCGTGCCGGCGCGGGCGATGAGCGAGCCCAGCACGGGCCAGGCCCGCACGTCGGTCTTCGCCATCGCCCGCATCGGGCGGACCGCGTTGAGCGCGGCGACGTCCAGCCAGGAGATGTGGTTGGTCACCACGAGCACGCCGCGCCCGTCGGAGCGCGGCAGCGACCCGGTGACGGTCAGCCGGACGCCGAACGCGCGCAGCAGCCCGCGGAACACCGTCCGCGCCGCGAACTCGCGCCCGCGCCAGCCGATCAGCGACAGCAGCGGCACCACGAGGAACGCGCCGAGCAGGACGCCGATCGCCGCGGCGAGCCTGCCGACGGCCCGCGCGCGGCCGACGGTCGGCTCGCCGCCGTCGAGGCAGTCCGGTCCGCACGGGGACAGCGGCATGTACGGGTGGGACACCGCTACTCCCCGAGGAAGAACTTCAGGTACCGCTGGTCGACGTGCTGCAGGCCCAGCAGGACGAAGAAGTCCGCCACGCCGAAGTCGGCGTCCAGCGCGGGCCGACCGCACACCCACGCGCCCAGGCGCAGGTAGCCCTTGAGCAGCGGCGGCATGACGGCGCGCGCGGGGCCTCGACGGACTCGGGCAGCCACGGGTTCAGCGGCTCGACCCGGTACTCGTCGGCGGCGTAGTGCTTGGCGCGCACCGTCTGCCAGACGCCCGCGGCGAGCGCGCCGCCGTCGGCCAGCGGGACCGACGCGCAGCCCGCGAGCCACTGGTGGCCGGACAGCAGCATGTAGCGCGCGATGCCCGCCCACACGAGGCTGACGACGGCCCCGGTGCGGTGGTCGGGGTGCACGCAGGAGCGGCCGGTCTCGACGAGCTGCCCGCGCAGGCCGGAGAGCCGCGACAGGTCGAACTCGGTCTCGGAGTACAACCCGCCCGCGGCGCGCGCGCTCCGGGGCAGCATCCGGTAGGTGCCCACGATCTGACCGGTCTGGTCGTGGCGGACGACGAGGTGGTCGCAGTGCTCGTCGAACCGGTCCACGTCCAGCCCCGCCACCGGCGAGCTGAGGGTGGCCCCCATCTCGCCCGCGAAGACGTCGTGCCGCAGCCGCTGCGCCGCCTCGACCTCCGCGGAGTCGTGGGCGACCAGCAGCGAGTACCGCTGCTCGTCCGTTCCGGGCTTCGCAGTGCTCAGCAGGACCTGGGAGTGGGTCATGGAATAGGTGTATACGGCCTTGGCCGGGTACGCCACGGCCCAGTTCCATTTACTTTTGGGTGGCCCTTCCGTGAATTGCCGGTACGACGGGTATCCGGACCGTGAATTCCGCTCCGCCACCCTCCGGGTTGCAAACCGCAACCGATCCGCCGTGGGCTTGCGCGATGGCCGCGACAATGGCCAGCCCGAGCCCGGACCCGGTGCCCGCGCCGTGGAACCGCTCGAACACTTTCCCCAGGTCAGCGTCGCGCAGACCGGGTCCCCGGTCGCGGACGCGCAGGACGGCGGCGTCCCCTTCGACGCCGATTCGGACGTGCGCGGGAGTGCCGGGAGGGTGTGCTCGGCGACGTTGGCGAGCAAGTTGTCGACTATCTGGCGCAACCGGTCGGGATGGCCGAGGACCGCGGTCGGCCCGTGGTCCAGTTCCCACGCGCGGTCGGGGTGAACGAGGCGTGCGGCGGAGATGGCGTCGGAACAAACGGCGGACAAATCAACCATTCGGCGGGCGAGGGGGCGGTGCTGATCGATTCGGGCGAGAAGGAGCAAATCGTCCACGAGCCTGCCGACGCGGGCCGCCTCGGCCTCGATCCGGGCGAGCACCTTGGCGAGATCCTCGGGTCGGTCGGCGGCTCCCCGCCGGTACAGCTCGGCGTAGCCGCGGATGGCTGCGACGGGGGTGCGCAGCTCGTGCGAGGCGTCGGCGACGAACCGGCGCAGCCGCTCGGCGGACTCGTCGCGCTCGCGCAGCGCGGCGTCGATGCGGTCGCCGGTCGCGGTGAGCGCGCTCGCCAGCCGCGCGACCTCGGTGCGGCCCGCGCTCGGCCCCGGGGTGCCGCCGCCGATCGCCGCGGCGGTGTCGACGAGGTCGTCGAGGGGCGAAGCGCGCGCCGGACGAGCACGGGCGCGAGCAGCGCGACGGCGAGCAGCGCGGCGGTGGCCGACCCGACGACGACCCCGGTGGCCCGGCCGAGCAGCGCGTCCGAGGTGTCGGTCCGCATCGCCACGATCAGCGTCGAGTCGCCCGCGGGAACGGCGCGCACCAGCCAGTCGCCGACCGTGCTGAACCCCAGCGGCACCTCGCCGAGGACCGGGGCCTCCCCGCGGACAGCGTCCGCACCCCGTCCGGCCCGCGCAGCTCGACGTACGACGGCGCGTCCGACTCCGCGGCGACCACCGCCCACGCGTCCGCCACGCCTTCCGCCGCGAGCCGGTCGCCGACGGCGGTGAGGACGTCGTCGGTGCGGTCGGACGCCCAGTCCTGCACCGCCCCGAACAGCGCCCCGACCGCGATCCCCACCCCGAGGACGACCAGCGCCAGCAGCGTGACCACCAGCCGGGACCGCAGGCTCACAGCGGCGTCCTGACGACGTACCCGACCCGCGGGACCGTGTGGATCAGCGGCGGGTCCACCGTGTCGATCTTGCGCCGGAGGTAGGAGATGTAGGTCTGGACGACGCCGTCGTTGCCGCCGAAGTCGTACTGCCACACGTGGTCGAGGATCTGCTTCTTCGACAGCACCCGGCCCGCGTTCGCCACCAGGAACCGCAGCAGCGCGAACTCCGTCGGCGTCAGCTCGACCGGCACCCCGGCCCGCCGCACGACGTGCGCGTCCTCGTCGATCTCCAGGTCGTGCACCGACAGCCTGCGCTGCGGCTTGGTGCGCCGCAGGACCGCCCGCACCCGCGCCACCAGCTCGTCGAGGCTGAACGGCTTGGCGAGGTAGTCGTCGCCGCCCGCGGTGAGCCCGGTGACCTTGTCCGCCGGGCTGTCCAGCGCGGTCAGGAACAGCACGGGCGTGTCCACGCCGCGCCCGCGCAGCGCCCGGCACGCGTCGAAGCCGGACCCGTCCGGCAGGCGCACGTCCAGCACCACCAGGTCCGGCGCGAACCCGGCGACCTGCGCCAGCGCCTCCCGGACGCTGCCCGCCACGGCGGTGCGGAAGCCCTCGTAGCGCAGGGCGGTGGCGACGAGGTCGGCCAGGTGGTGCTCGTCGTCGACCACGAGGATGCGCGGGTTCACGGCCCCAGTCTGCCGCCGCCGCGGCCGCGACCCCGGCTTTCACAGAGAACTCCCAGAGCGGGCGCAGGGCGCCGGAAGGCCGCGGCGGTGGGCTGTCCACCATGGAACGGTTCTCCCGGTTCGTCCTCGGCCACGCGCGGCTGGTCGCCCTCGCGGTCCTCGCCGCCACCCTCCTCGGCGGCGCGGCCGTCGCCCTGCTGCTGCCGCGCGTCACCGAGGCCAACACCTACCCCGGTCTCCCGGGCTACGAAGCCAACCAGCGCATCCTCGCCGAGTTCGGCACCGGCGGGTACGAACGCCCGGTCGTGCCGGTCGTCGAACTGGAAGGCCCCGCCGACCTCACCGCCGCGTTCACCGCCGTCACCGAGCGGACCGGCGCCCGCGTCGCCTGGCGGGACCCCGTCTTCACCGCGGGAACACCCGCTACGCCCTGGTGTACGGCGGCCCCGTCGAGGCGGGCGGCATCCCGGGCAGCGCGCTCGGCGAGGGCACCGACCTCGCCGAGCGGGTGCGCGCCGCGATGGCCCCGCACCTGCCGCCCGGCGCGCGCCTGCACGTCACCGGCCTCGACGCGCTCGCCACCGGCGTCGACGCGGGCGGCGTCGACGTGCCGGTGAAGCTCGCGATCACCACCGCCGCCGCGCTCGCCGTGCTGCTGTGGGCGTTCCGGTCGCGGCTGGCCGCGGTCCCGCTGCTGACCGCCCTGGTCGCCGTCCCGGTGTCGTTCCTCGGGTTGCTGGCCGCGAGCGCGGTCATCGACGTGCACGAGACGACGCTGATGATGGCGCCGCTGTTCGGCGTCGGGATCGCCGTGGACTACGGCCTGCTGCTGGTGACCCGCTGGCGCGAGGAGCGCTCCGCGGGCGCGTCCGCGACGGACGCCGTGCACACCGCGATGGCGACCGCCGGGCACGCGGTCGCGTTCAGCGCCGCCGTCGTCGCGGTCGGCCTGGCCACGATGGCGGTGCTGCCGATACCGCTGCTGCGCAGCCTCGGCGTCGGCGGGATGCTGGTCACCGCGGCCAGCGCCGCCGTCTCGCTGACCCTGCTCCCGCTGCTGCTCGTCCGCGCCCGCGCGCCGGAGCCGGAGGCGCGGAGCACGCGGTGGCCGCGGTGGGCGGCGTTCGTCGTCCGGCACAAGGTCGCGGCGCTCGTGCTGTCCGGGTCCGCGCTGCTGGGCCTGTCCGCCGTCGCGCTGACCATCAACCTGCACGTTCCCCGCACCGCCGACCTCGCCCCGATCGGCGAGGGCCGCGCGGGGCTGACGGCGCTGACCGCCGCGGGCGTCCCGTCGGGCGTGCTCACGTCGTTCGACGTCTTCGCCCCCGACGGCCCGGTCCGGCTGGACGGCGTCGAGGGCGTGCACGCCGTCGTCACCTGGCCCGACGACCGGCTCATGACGGTGCTGCCGTCCTCGGAGGACCCGGCGGTCGTCGACCGGGTGCGCGCCGCCGTCCCACCCGGGGTGCTCGTCGGCGGGAACGCGACCCAGCAGGAGGACTACCTCGACGCCGCGTACGGCGCGTTCCCGTGGATGCTCGCCGCGCTGTCCCTGGCGACGTTCCTGCTCTTGGCGTGCGCGTTCCGGTCGGTGCTGCTGCCGCTGAAGGCGATCCTGCTGAACCTGCTGTCACTCGGCGCGGTGCTCGGCGCGACCGTCGTCCTGTGGCAGTGGGGCTGGGGCACCGAGGCGCTGCTGGGCGTGCGGCCCGACGGCGCGGTGGGCACCTTCGTGCCGATCACCGTCTTCGCGTTCCTCTTCGGACTCACGATGGACTACGAGGTCTTCATCGTCGCCCGGATCCGCGAGGAGTACGACCGCACGGGTTCCACCACGCGCGCGGTGGTCGACGGCCTCGGCGCGACCGGGCGGCTCGTCACCCGCGCGGCGCTGATCCTGTTCTGCTCGTTCGCGACCCTGGCGCTCGGCGGGGAACTCGACGTCGCCGTGTTCGGCTCGGCCGTCGCGCTGGGCATCTTCCTCGACGCCACCGTCATCCGCGCCGTCCTCGTCCCCGCCGCGATCGCGGTGCTGGACAAGGGGAACTGGTGGTACCCGCGCAGATAAGCCGAAGGGGCGGCCCCCAAATCGGGAGCCGCCCCTTCAGACCTCGTGTCTCAGCCCTTGCGCTTGCTGACCTCGTCGGTCAGCTGCGGGGCGACGGCGAACAGGTCGCCGACCACGCCGAAGTCGGCGATCTCGAAGATCGGCGCCTCGGCGTCCTTGTTCACGGCCACGATCGTCTTCGACGTCTGCATGCCCGCCCGGTGCTGGATGGCGCCGGAGATGCCCAGGGCGATGTAGAGCTGCGGCGAGACGGTCTTGCCGGTCTGGCCGACCTGGAACTGGGCCGGGTAGTAGCCGGAGTCGACCGCCGCGCGGGAGGCGCCCACGGCCGCGCCGAGCGCGTCCGCCAGCTTCTCCACGACGTCGAACTTCTCCGCCGAGCCGACGCCGCGGCCGCCGGAGACGACGACCGACGCCTCGGTCAGCTCGGGGCGGTCGCCGCCGATGATCGGCTCGGTGCCGGTGACCTTGGTGGCCTTCGCGGCGTCCACGGCCGGGACGTCGACGGTCTCCTCGGCCGCCGCGCCCTCGGCGGGCTCGGCGTCCACGCCACCGGGGCGCACGGTCACGATCGGGGTGCCGCGGGTGGCCTTCGACTTCACGGTGAACGCGCCACCGAAGATCGACTGCACGCCGACGACGTCGTCGCCGGACTTCTCCACGCCGACCGCCTCGATCAGCAGGCCGGAGTCGGTGCGGACGGCGAGCCTGCCCGCGATCTCCTTGCCCTCCGCGGTCGCCGCGACGAGCACGGCGGCGGGGGACTTGGCGGCGACGAGGGCGGCCAGGACGTCCACCTTCGGCGTCACCAGGTACGTCGCGGCGTCGTCGGACTCGGCGACGTACACCTTGGCCGCGCCGTAGCCGGCCAGCGCGTCCTTCACCTTCCCGGCGGTGCCGGGGCGGCCACCACGACGGCCGCGGGCTCACCGAGCGCGCGGGCCGCGGTCAGCAGCTCGAAGGTGACCTTCTTGACCTCGCCGTCCACCTGGTCGACGAGGACGAGGACCTCGGACATGTCTCGTTCTCCTTAGTGGACTGGCTCAGATGAGCTTCTGGCCGACCAGGTACTCGGCGATCTTCGCGCCGCCGTCGCCCTCGTCGCTGACCCGGGTGCCCGCCGCGCGCGGCGGCTTGGGGGCCGCCTCGAGGACCGCGGTGCTGGCCGCCGCCAGGCCGACGGAACCGGCGTCGATGCCGAGGTCGGCGACGGTGAGCGTCTCGACCGGCTTCTTCTTCGCGGCCATGATGCCCTTGAAGGACGGGTACCGCGGCTCGTTGATCTTCTCGCCGACGCTCACCACGGCGGGCAGCGTGGCCTCGAGGTGGGCCAGCCCGGCGTCGGTCTCGCGGGTCACCTTGATGGCGCTGCCGTCGATCTCGACCTTGCGGGCGTGGGTGAGCTGCGGGAAGCCGAGCACCTCGGCGAGCATCGCCGGGATCGCGCCGCCGCGGCCGTCGGTGGCCTCGTTGCCCGCGATGACCAGGTCGACGCCCTCGACGCGGCCGATGGCGGCGGCCAGGACCTTGGTGGTCTGGAGCAGGCAGGCGCCGTGCAGGGCCTCGTCGGAGACGTGGATGGCCTTGTCGGCGCCCATGGAGAGGGCCTTGCGGATGGCCTCGGTGGCCCGGTCGGGGCCGACGCTGAGCACCGTCACCTCGCCGCCCTGGGCCTCCTTGATCAGCAGCGCCTCCTCGACGGCGCGCTCGTTGATCTCGTCGAGCACCGCGTCGGCGGACTCGCGGTCGAGCGTGTGGTCGCTGTCGGAGAGTTTGCGCTCCGAGTAGGTGTCTGGCACCTGCTTGACCAGGACAACGATGTTTGGCATGGGTCTTCTTCGACCTCCCGGGTACGAGCAGCCGACCGAAGCGGCGCGACGTGCCGATTGTCGTGCGGTTCGGCCGACCTTGCCATGAGGCGCGGCCGCACGGCACGGTGGCCTTTGCCACCACGATGTTACTAGCCAGTAGGACCGCGGCAACCCAGGCCCCCGGTGACGGTTCTCACCTGGACTTACACGACGTGAAGGCCACTCCCCTGACTGACGGGGAGTGGCCTTCACGTGGGCGTTCCCGCCGGGCGCGGCGGCGGGACGCGGTGGGCGCTCGGGTTGGACGCGACTACGCGGTCGCGGGCAGCCACTTGGCCCGGCCCGGGGTGAGGGGCACCCAACACCCGCCCGCGGGCTTCGCGGAGCGGGGTCGGTCGGTCACACCGGGGGTGTGGTCCTCCGGCAGGGCGAGCAGCGCGCCCAGGACGTCGGAGGCGTATCCCTTGCGTTCCCAGAGGAGGGTGGTCGGACGCGTGATGTCCACCGTCTCCCCGGCATTCTCGACGCCACGACGTCGTCCTCGGCGCGCAGCCGGACGACATCGATGACGTCGTGGTGCACCCGCACGCCGACGACGGCGGTCAACTCGCCGTTGGCGTCACGGGGGTGCAGGAACTCGAAGCCGCGCCCCACCAGCGCGCGCAGTTGCGACTCCGTGTCGGAATTCACCGCGTGAATCCCCTGACCACGTCGGCCACCGAGCCGGGGAAGACCAGGGCGGGCCCGGTCGGGCACTTGGAGTCGCGCACCGCGGTCAGCTCGCCCAGCGGGGCCAGCTCCACGCAGTTGCCGACCGCGCCGCTGCGGCTGCTCTTGCGCCACTCGGCGCCGGTCAGGGACTCGGCCGAAACACCGTTGCGGATCACGAGGACCACCTTCCAGCGGGTTCACGGTCAGTGCAGATGCACGTGCATTTGCGTAGTGACGACCCTAACACGTGCACCGAACCGCGCAAATGCACGTGCATCCGCACGATGCCAAGTTGACCCGATCGCAGTAGTTGTCCCTACCAATACCCGTCCGCGGTCAGCTCAGCGTGATCGTCACAGCTCTGCGCGGCGCTTCGACAGGAGCTGCCGGGTGCGGCTCGGCGTCTCCGCGTCGACGGTCAGCCGGTCCACGACCCGGCTGTACTGCTCGATCTCCTCGAGCTTGTCCAGGTAGAGCGCGCCGGTGAGGTGCTCGATGTAGACCAGGTCGGGCAGCTCGGCCTCGGCGAAGCGCAGCATCGTGAACGCGCCCTCGGCGGCGTACCCGCTCAGGCCGTACGGCACGACCTGGAGCGTGATGTTGGGCAGCCGGGTGATCTCCAGCAGGTAGTCGATCTGGCCGCGCAGCACCCGCAGGCCGCCGATCGGCCGGTGCAGCACCGACTCGTCGACGACCGCCCACAGCTTCGGCGCGTCGGCGCGGTGCAGGACCTTCTGGCGGTCCATGCGCAGCTTCACGCGGCGCTCGATGTCCGGGGTGGACATGTCCGGCCTGCCGTGGCTGACGATCGCCCGGATGTAGTCCTCGGTCTGCATGAGACCCGGGATGAACTGCAGCTCGTAGGTCTGGATGCGGGACGCCGACTCCTCCAGGCCGATGAAGTCCTGCAGCCAGTTCGGCATCAGGTCGCCGTAGCGGTGCCACCAGCCCGGGTTGTTGGACTCCTTGACCATCTGGAGGTACTCGTCGACCTCCGCGGGGTCGGTGACGCCGTACATCGCGAGCAGGTCGGCGACGTCGCGCTCCTTGAAGCCGACCCGGCCCAGCTCCATCCGGCTGATCTTCGACTCGGAGCCGCGGATGCGGTAGCCGGCTTCGCCCCGGCTGATCTCGGCCGCCTCGCGCAGGCGCCGGAGCTGGGAGCCGAGCACGATCCGGCGGGCCGTGGGCCTGCCTTCCGGGCGTCGCTCAGGCACGGGAGCCCTCTCCTCGATCGAGACACCACGCGCCCCTTGCCGCCGGCGCTGATGCGAGGATACTCCTTGACTGCACATCGTCCATGATCGACGACGCTCAGTGAGGGTGCCGATGACCACTGACCACGACGTCCCGGTGTACATAGACACGACCAAGGCGAGCATCGCGCGGGTGTACGACGCGTTCCTCGGCGGCAAGGACAACTACGAGATCGACCGCGAGGTGTTCCGGCGGGTCAAGCAGGTCGCGCCCGAAGCGGCCACGCTCGCCTTCGACAACCGCCAGTTCCTGATCCGGGTGAGCCGGTTCGTCGCCGCGCAGACCGGCATCCGCCAGTACCTCGACTGCGGGTCCGGCCTGCCCACCGCGGAGAACACCCACCAGGTCGTCCAGCGCCTCGAGCCGGACGCGACCGTCGTGTACGTGGACAACGACCCCGTCGTCCTCGCGCACGGCCGCGCGCTGCTGGAGGAGAACGAGTTCACGCACTTCATCGCCGAGGACATCTTCGAGCCCGAGCGCCTGTTGCAGAACGAGACCCTGCAGCGCCACCTCGACTTCAGCGAGCCGATCGCGCTGTTCCAGCTGGGCACCATCCACCACTACGACGGCGAGCGCCCGCCCGCCGACATCATGCAGACCTACATCGACGCGCTCCCGAAGGGCTCGGTCGTGGCGATCAGCCACTTCTACGACCCCGAGGACGGCGGCGAGCTGTCCAAACTGGCCCGCCGCATGGAGGACGTGTTCGTGCACAGCCCGATGGGGTCGGGCGTCTTCCGCACGCAGGCGCAGATCGAGGCGATGTTCCCCGGCCTGGAGATGGTCGAGCCGGGCGTCACGCTGTGCGCCGAGTGGTGGCCGGACGGCCCGCAGCTCAAGGAGCTGGACGCGGTGTCGAAGTGCATCGCGGGCGGCGTGGGCGTCAAGCGCTAACCGCGCGCCGCGCCCTCGGGCCACACGACGGTGACGGGCAGCCCGCGCCGCCGCGCCGACGCCACGACCTCCGCGGTGCCGCCGCGGCCCGGCGGGCCCGCCGTCCCACACGGCGATGAGCGCGTCGACCCGGTCGAGCACGTCCTCGTTGGCGGCGGCGTACGCGGTCTCGCACGCCTCGGCGTACGGCAGGGTGCGCACGCTGCGCGCGCGTCCGAGGAGCGCGTCGAAGTCGGCGGCGCCGTCCGGACCGACGACGGCCCGGTAGTCGGCGGACGGGAGCACGACGTCGACCGCGCCGCCGAGGCCGAGCACGACCCGGGCGAACACCTGGTCCGCGCCCCGGGCGAGGCAGGTGACGCCGACCAGGTCCGGCTGGTCGGCGAGTTCGGACTCGATCGCGTCCGCGATGAGCGGCACCGCGGTCTCGGCCAGGTCGATGTGGCCGGTGATGCCCACCCGCATGGACCACACACTACCGGCGGGTAGGCACGGCGGGCCATGGGTTACCGTGCCCGGGTGCCGACGGACACGACCCCGCTCCCGCTGACCGGTGAACGCACCGTGCCCGGGATCGTGCAGGAAAACTATTGGTTCAGGCGCCACGAAGTCGCTTACCTGCACCTGGTCGGGCACTGCGCGGACGCGGTCGTGCTGGAGGCGGGCTGCGGCGAGGGGTACGGCGCCGACCTGCTGGCGGGCGCCGCGCGGCACGTGATCGCCCTCGACTACGACGCCCAGACCGCGGCGCACGTCGCACGGGCGTACCCGGCGGTGAGCGCGGTGCGCGGGAACCTCGCGGGCCTGCCGCTGCGCGACGGCGCGGTGGACGTGGTGGCGAACCTCCAGGTGATCGAGCACCTGTGGGACCAGGAGGGCTTCCTCGCCGAGTGCCGCCGCGTGCTGCGCCCCGGCGGGGTGCTGCTGGTGACCACGCCGAACCGGATCACGTTCTCCCCGGGCGCGACACCCCGCTCAACCCGTTCCACACCCGCGAACTGGCGGGCGAGGAGCTGCGCGGGATGCTGCTCGACGCCGGGTTCACCGTCGAGTTCCTCGGCGGCGTGCACCACGGCCCCCGGCTGGCGGAGCTGGACGCGCGGTTCGGCGGGTCGATCATCGACGCGCAGGTGGAGGTCGCGGTGGCGGGCGCGGAGTGGCCCGCGGAGCTGACCGACGCGGTCGCCTCGGTCACCGCGGGGACTTCGTGATCAGCGCGGACGACGTCGACGCGTCGCTCGACCTCGTCGCGGTCGCGCGGGCATGACCGAGCGCATCGGCGGGTTCGCCCTCGTCCTGCACAGCCACCTGCCCTGGCTGCCGCACCACGGCACGTGGCCGGTCGGCGAGGAGTGGCTCTACCAGGCGTGGGCGCACTCCTACCTGCCCGTCGTGGACCTGCTGCGCCGCTTCGCCGACGAGGGCCGGTCCGACGTGCTCACCCTCGGCGTCACCCCGGTCCTGGCGGCCCAGCTCGACGACCCGTACGCGCTGCGCTCGATGCACGAGTGGCTCGGCAACTGGCACGTCCGCGCGCAGTACGCCGCGGTGAACTGGCGGTCGGCCGACCACCGCCTGCGCGACCTGGCCGCCGCCGAGTTCCGGGCATCGGCCGCGGCGCTGCACGACTTCGAGACGACCTGGCGGCACGGGTTCTCCCCGGTGCTGCGGCCCCTGGTGGACAGCGGGGTGGTCGAGCTGATCGGCGGACCCGCGACCCACCCGTTCCAACCGCTGTTGGACCCGCGCGTCCGCGGTTTCGCTTTGCGCGCCGGGCTGGCGGACACGCACCGCCGGATCGGGCGGACGCCGGAGGGGATCTGGGCGCCGGAGTGCGGGTACGCGCCGGGGATGGAGTCCGGGTACGCGGCGGCGGGGGTGCGGCGGTTCCTGGTGGACGGTCCGGCCCTGCATGGCGACACCGCGTTCGCCCGCCCGGTCGGGGATTCCGGGGTCGTGTGCTTCGGCCGGGACCTGGAGGTCACCTACCGGGTGTGGTCGCCCAAGGCGGGCTACCCCGGCGACGCGGCGTACAAGGACTTCCACACCTACGACCACCCGTCGGGCCTCAAGCCGTCCCGGGTGACCGGCCGGACGGTCGCGCCGGAGGACAAGAAGCCGTACGAGCCCGCGCTCGCCGCGGACGCGGTGCGCAGGCACGCGGCGGACTTCGTCGAGACGGTCGTCGCCCGGCTCGTGGACCTGCGTACGCGGCACGGCAGGCCCGCGCTGGTGGTGTCGGCGTACGACACGGAGCTGTACGGGCACTGGTGGCACGAGGGCCCGGCGTGGCTGGAGGCCGTGCTGCGCGCCCTGCCCGAGGCCGGGGTCGAGGTGACGACGCTGGGCAAGGCGCTCGACCGGTACGTCGGCGACCCCGTCGAGCTGCCCGCGTCGTCGTGGGGGTCGGGCAAGGACTGGCGGGTGTGGGACGGCGCGCAGGTCGCCGACCTGGTCGACGCGGGCGCGCGCCTGCAGGCCGACCTGCTCGACCTCGCCGCCCCGGGCACGACCCGCGACGCCGTACGCGACCAGGCGGCCCGCGAGGCGCTGCTGGCCCTGTCGAGCGACTGGGCGTTCATGGTCACGAAGGACTCCGCCGCCGACTACGCCCGCCGCCGCGCCAAGGTGCACGGCGAGCGGTACGCCGAACTGGCGTCCCTGCTGCGCGCGGGCGCCCGCGACCGGGCCGCGGCCCGCGCCGCCGAGCTGCGCGCGGAGGACGGCCTGTTCGGCGCGCTCGATGCCCGCGATCTGCTTACCGACGAGTAGGGTGTCCCGATGCGCGTCCTGATGCTGTCGTGGGAGTACCCCCGGTCGTCGTCGGCGGGCTCGGCAGGCACGTGCACGCCATCGCCCGCCACATCGCCGCCCAGGGCCACGAGGTCGTCGTCCTGTGCAGGCACGAAGCGGGCACCGACGCGTCGACCCACCCCACCGAGGACGCCGTCCACGAGGGCGTCCGCGTGCTGCGGGTCGCCGAGGACCCCACCCACCTGGTCTTCGAGAAGGACCTCGTCGCCTGGACCCTGGCCATGGGCCACGCCATGATCCGCGCGGGCCTGCGCCTGCTCGACGACTGGCGCCCGGACGTCGTCCACGCCCACGACTGGCTGGTCACCCACCCGGCGATCACCCTGTCCGAGCAGGCGGGCGCGCCGCTGGTCGCCACCCTCCACGCGACCGAGGCGGGCAGGCACTCGGGCTGGCTGTCCCAGCCGTTGAACCAGCAGGTCCACTCGGCGGAGTGGTGGCTCGCCAACCGCGCCGACGCCCTGATCACCTGCTCGTCGGCGATGCGCGCCGAGGCAGCGCACCTGTTCGACCTGGACGCGGACGCGATCGAGGTCATCCACAACGGCATCGAGCCCCGGAGCTGGCGGGTGCCGCCCGCGGCGGTGCGCGCGGTGCGGGCCGAGCAGGGCGGGCCGCTGCTGCTGTTCTTCGGCAGGCTGGAGTGGGAGAAGGGCGTCCACGACCTGATCGCGGCCCTGCCCCGCATCCGCCGCACGCACCCGGGGGCGCGGTTGGTGGTGGCGGGTCGGGGGTCCCAGGTGCACAACCTGGTCGAGCTGTCGCGGAAGCTGCGCGTGCGGCGGGCGGTGGACTTCGCGGGTCATCTGTCGGACGACCGGTTGTCGGCTTTGCTGGCGGCGGCTGACGCGGTCGTGCTGCCGAGCCGGTACGAGCCGTTCGGCATCGTGGCGTTGGAGGCGGCGGCCGCGGGCGCTCCGCTGGTGGCCTCGACCGCGGGCGGCCTCGGCGAGGTCGTCGTCGACGGCACCACCGGCTTGTCCTTCGCCCCGGGCGATGTGGACGGCCTCACCCGTGCCGTGCGCGCCGTGTTGGACGACCCCGCGGCGGCCCGCCGTCGAGCGAAGGCCGCGAAGGCCCGGCTTTCGGTCGACTTCGACTGGGACCTGATCGCCACGCAGACGGTGTCGGTGTACGCGCGGGCATCGGTCGGCGACCACCCGCCGCTGGGCAGGCCGAAGATCGCGTCGGGGAACGCGTTCGGGCCGTAGTGGGTCCATGCAATCCCCGCCGCGGCAACCGGTACGCGACACAGAAGTGCTGACCTGCGAGGACCACGTCCTGGCGCGCTACGGCACCCGCGCGACCAGCGTCCGTCCCTCCGAAGTGGTCGGCCCGAGCCCGCTGATCCGCGCGGACTGGTCGACCCAGCAGCGCGGCCCCGCGCGGGCGCGGCCGCTGGGGGTGCGGGAGGCGCCGGAGGAGCGGGGTGTGGGGTACCTGCTGCCTGGCTCGGGGTACTTCCCGGCCAACCGCTAAGCCGATTCCAGGGTTTCCCGCAGCGCCCGCTCGGCTTTGCGGCCCATGTCGGCGATGGCTTCGCGGCGGATGGCGTCGGCTTCGTAGGCCTGCCTGCGGTCGCGGACGACGCGGGCGGGGATGCCCGCGGCCACGGCGTAGTCGGGGATGTCGCCGCGGACGACGGCGTGGGCGCCGAGGACGCAGCCGCGGCCGATGCGGGTGCCCTTGGTGACGGTGACCTTGGTGCAGATCCACGTGTCGGGGCCGATGCGGACCGGGGACTTGACGATGCCCTGGTCCTTGATGGGCTGGTGGATGTCGTCGGTGACGTGGTCGAAGTCGCAGATGTACACCCAGTCGGCGACCAGGGCGGCTTCGCCGAACTCGATGTCGAGGTAGCAGTTGACGACGTTCTGCCTGCCGAACACGACCTTGTCGCCGATGCGCAGCGAACCCTCGTGGCAGCGGATGGCGTTGCCGTCGCCGATGTGCACCCAGCGGCCGATCTCGAGCCTGCCGAAGCCGGGGCGGGCGTGGATCTCGACGTCCTTGCCGAGGAACACCATGCCGCGCAGGACGATGTGCGGGTTGGCGACGCGGAACTTGAGCAGCCGCCAGTACCGGACGAGGTACCACGGGGTGTACGCCCGGTGCCGGATCACCCAGCGCAGCGAGTCCAGGGTGAGGAACCTGGCCTGCGCCGGGTCGCGGCGCTGGCGCAACCGGGAGGTGAACGGCGAACCCCACATGGACGTCATGCGCAGAAAGGTAACCCAGCGGCCGGCAGGGTGAGGACATGCCCCGACTCATCATCGACACCGACCCCGGCGTCGACGACGCCTTCGCGATCGCCCTGGCCGCCCGCTCCCCCGAGGTCGACCTGGTGGCCCTGACCACCGTCTTCGGCAACGTCGGCCTGGACAGGACCACCGCGAACGCCCTCGGCCTGCTCGCCCTGTCGGGCCGCCCGGACGTGCCGGTCGCGGTGGGCGCGGCCCGCCCGCTGGTCTTCCCCGCCCAGCACGAGGCGGACTACGCGCACGGCCGGGACGGGCTCTCCGGCCAGGCGTCGCGCCTGCCCGCCGACCGGCCCGCGCCGGTCGCGGAGGCCGCGGTCCCGTTCCTCGCCCGCCTCCTCGCCGAATCACCCGAACCGGTGACGATCGCGCCGATCGGGCCGCTGACGAACATCGCCCTGCTCCTCGCCACGCACCCGGAGGTGAAGCCCAAGATCGCCCGCCTGGTCGTGATGGGCGGCGGCCTCACCGGCGGCAACACGACCGCGGCGGCCGAGTTCAACCTCTGGTCGGACCCCGAGGCCGCGTACCGCGTCCTGGTGGAGGAGGACGTCCCGACGCTCCTGGTCCCCATCGACCTCACCTACCGCTGCGCCGTCGACGGCGCCTGGCTGACGACCCTCCGCGAGTCCGGCCCGCTCGGCGAGGCGCTGGAGTCCTTCACGACCGACTACCGCGCCCACTACACCGAACTCCTCGGCTACGACTCCACGATCCTGCACGACGCCGTCGCGGTCGCGGAGACGATCAAACCGGGCATCCTGCGCACCGAGCGCGTCCGCATCACCGTCCAGACGACCGGCCCCGCCCGCGGCGCCGTCATCGCCGACCGCCGCAAGGGCCTCCCCTGACCCCCGGCTACCGCGAACTCGACGTCGCCCTCGACGCCGACCTCGACGCCCTCCGCGCCTTCATCCTCGACCGAATGATGACATCATCCGGATGATGACATCATCTGAAATCCGCATGATGCCATCATCTCGAACGGTCGGCCAGATGATGCCATCACGCGAAATTTCGCATGGTCAGATCATGTGAGTTTCGGATGATCGCATCATCCGGGTTCGGATGGTCGCATCATCTGGGCGTGGATGGCGCCACCATGTGAGATTCAGATGGTCACGTCATCTGAGTTCAGATGGTCACGTCATCTGGGATGCGCTCGGCTTGGCAGAGGATCGCGGTGGGGGTGCGGCCGATGCGGGTCAGGACGACCGACACCTCCTCGGGGCCGCGGAGCTTCAGGCGGGGGCGGAGGGCGTTGGGGTCGACGTCGAGGCCGCGGACCAGGATCTCGGCGCGGCCCACCGAGCGGCGGGACAGGGCTGCGCGGAGGGCCTTCTCGGTGTACTTGGCGTGCTCCAGCACCCGGAAGGCGCGGACGCCCGGCGGCGGGGTCGGGCCGGTCAGGTACGCGATGTGCTCGTCGAGTTGGGCGAGGCCGTGCCGCGCGGCGTAGTGGCGCACGAGGCCCGCCCGCACGACCGCGCCGTCCGGGTCGATGATCCACTGGTCGACCGGCCGGACCGGGCAGGTGTCGTCGTCGGCGTCGGTGATCGTCCACTCCGCGCCGTCGGAGCGCAGGACCGTGGCGCGGCGGTGGGCCGTCGCCAGGGAGCCGGTCCACAGGCACGTCTCGCGGACCGCGCCGTCCAGCGACACCAGTTCCAGCTCGTCCGCCCACGGCACCACGTCCGGGTCGATGCCCGGCGCGCACTTCACCACGAGGTCCCGGCCCGCGTACGCCGCGGACAGCTCGTCCAGCGGCGGCGCGAAGTCCGACGGGCGCCACCGCCGCCGTCCCGACGCGTCGCGGCGGGCCGGGTCCGCGAGCACGACCGTCCCCCGCGTCACCGCCCGCAGCGCGTCGGCGCGCACGAACGCGGCCCCGGGGACGTTGCCCCGCGCCATCGCCAGCCGCACGGCGTCCACATCGGACCCCACGGCGAGCGCGGCCACCTCGGCCGCCGCCGCCAGGTCCACCCCCACCGAGCACGTCACGTCATGCACCGCGCGCCCCGCCAGCCGACGGGCCCGCGCCACGGCGACCGGCCAGGGCGTGGCCTGCTGCAGGGCGTCCGCGGTGAACAGCCAGTCCGCGGGCGTCGGGACCTTCGCCGCGGCCTTGCGCCGCAGCAGCACCGTCTCCACCAGCGCCGCCGCGCGCGGCCCCGCGAGGCCGCGCGCGGCGGTCACGTCCGCCAGGTGCGACGCCGGGGTCAGCGGCAGGCGGTCGACCTCGGCCGCCGCCGCGATCCCCTCGGGCGAGCGCAGGTACGCGACGTCGCCGGTGGTGAACGGATAGCCCAACTCAGCCCGGCTTACGCCCGGTGATCAGCACGTTGTAGAACAGCTCGCGCGGCAGGACCTTGCGCAGCACGCGCTCGTCGAGCCAGCTCAGGCGCTGCCAGGTGCGGTAGGCGAACATCGCCCAGCCGAAGCCCAGCTTCTCCGCGGCACCGCGGCCTCGAACGTGCGGACCGGCCAGCCGAACAGGGCGGCGGCGAACTCCTCGGTCACCGCGCGCACGTCGACCAGGCCCGCCGCGCGGCACACGTCCTCCAGCGCCGACGGGTCGAAGGTGTGCAGGTCGACCACGGCCTCCAGCGCCGCGGCGCGCGAGGACTCGTCCAGCTCCTCCTGCGGCTTGCGCCACGCCTGGAGCGGGCCGAACTTCGTCGCGTTGGTGGTGAGCCACCAGGTCGCCTGGCCGAGCTTGCGGGCGTACTTGTCGCCGATCTTGGTGGGCTCGCCCGCGAAGACGAACCGCCCGCCGGGCTTGAGCACGCGCCGGACCTCGCGCATGGCGGCCGGGACGTCCGGGATGTGGTGCAGGACCGCGTGCCCGATGACGAGGTCGAACGACTCGTCCTCGTACGGGATGCCCTCGGCGTCGGCCACCCGGCCCTCGACGTCGAGTCCGAGGCCGCGGGCGTTGCGCAGCGCGACCTCGACCATGCCGGGCGACAGGTCGGTGACGTGGCCCTTCTTGATCACGCCGCCCTGCATGAGGTTCAGCAGGAAGAACCCGGTCCCGCTGCCCAGCTCCATGGCGTTCTCGTACGGGCCGAGGTCGCCCGCGACCGCCTTGAACCGCTCGGTGGCGTAGGAGATGCAGCGCTCGTCGTACGAGATCGACCACTTCTCGTCGTACGTGCCCGCTTCCCAGTCGTGGTAGAGGACGTTGGCGAGCTTGGGGTCGCCGTAGGCCGCCTGGACCTCCTCGGCGCTGGCGTGCGGGTTCGGCGTCGGGTCAGCGGCCATCGAACTCGGCCTTCCCGGGCCCGTTCTCGATGAACGACCGCATGCCGGTCGTCTGGTCCTCGGTCGCCCACAGCGCGGCGAACAGGTGCGACTCCAGCTTCAGACCGCTGGTCAGGTCGCCGTCGAGGCCGCCGTCGACCGCGGCCTTCGCGGCGGCCAGCGCCAGCGTCGGGCCGGTGACGAACTGCGCCGCCCACTTGCGGGCCGCCTCGTACACGTCGTCGGGGGCGACGACCTCGTCGACCATGCCCAGCGACAGCGCCTCCTCGGCGCGCACGAACCGGCCGGTGAAGATCAGGTCCTTGGCCTTCGACGGCCCGATGAGCCGGGCGAGGCGCTGCGTGCCGCCCGCGCCGGGGATGATGCCGAGCAGGATCTCCGGCTGCCCGACCTTGGCGTTGTCGCCCGCGATCCGGCGGTCGCAGCACAGCGCCAGCTCGTAGCCGCCGCCGAGGGCGAAGCCGGTGATCGCGGCGACGGTCGGCTTCGGCAGCTCGGCCAGCACGGTCAGCGACCCGGACAGCTCGGGGCCGTACGCGGCGATGTCCGGGTAGGACATCGTGGCGAACTCCTTGACGTCCGCGCCCGCGGCGAAGACCTTCGGCCCGCCGTAGACGATCACCGCCTTGACGTCGGCGCGCTCCCGCGCCTCGATGGCGGCCGCCCGCAGCTCGGCCTGGAGCTGCCGGTTGATGATGTTCATCGGCGGCCGGTCCAGCCGGATCGTGCCGATGCCGTCCGCCACTTCGAGCCGCACGAACTCACCCACGGCGCTGTCCTCCCTGCTGTCGTTGCTCCGCGAAGGCTACCTGCCAGTAGCTCACGCCCGCCTGCGGGCGAAGAACCGGTCGCCCGAGCGGGTCAGCTCGAGCTGCTGACCGAAGGCGGCGGACAGGTTGTCGCTGGTCAGGACGTCGTCGATCAAGCCTTGGGCGACCACGCCGCCGCCGCTGAGCAGCATGAGGTGGGTGTAGCCGGGCGGGATCTCCTCGACGTGGTGGGTGACCAGGATCGAGGTCGGGGCGTCCGCGTCGTCGGCGAGGTCGGTCAGCCGGGCCACCAGGTCCTCGCGGCCGCCGAGGTCGAGGCCCGCGGCGGGCTCGTCGAGCAGGAGCAGCTCCGGGTCGGTCATCAGCGCGCGGGCGATGAGCGTCCGCTTGCGCTCGCCCTCGGAGAGGGTGCCGAAGGTGCGGTCGGCCAGGTGCGCGATGCCCATGGCCTTGAGCAGGTCCGCCGCGCGGCCGGTGTCGAGCTGGTCGTACTGCTCGCGCCAGCGTCCCAGGACGGCGTAGCCGGCGCTGACGACGACGTCGAGCACCTTCTCCTCGGACGGGACGCGGTTGGCGAGGGCGGCCGAGCAGAAGCCGAGGCGGGTGCGCAGCTCGAAGATGTCGACCTTGCCGAGCTGCTCGCCGAGCACGCGCACGGTCCCGGTGGTCGGGTGCAGCTCCGCGCCCGCGAGGCGCAGCAGGGTGGTCTTGCCCGCGCCGTTGGGCCCGAGCACCACCCAGCGCTCGTCGACCTCGACCTGCCAGTCGACGCCGGTCAGCAGGTGGGTCGTCCCCCTGCGGACACCGACGTCCGCCATGTGCACAACGAGGTCGTCGAGGTCAGTCTGCGCGGTCACGGCGCCATTCTTTCTTGTCTCCCGACGCGCCCGTCACCCGGCACACCATCCTTTTGTCCCCTTGTTCACGTGTTCAATCGTTGAACAATCCCATCGTTGAACGATCTGGGAGATCGATCACGTCGGGATTGTGAGCCAGGATGGGGGCGTGGCTTATTCGGACTCGCGCCTGCTGCCCGGACACCCGTTCCCGCTCGGGGCGCACCCCGAGGCGGGCGGGGTGCGCTTCGCCGTCGCGTCGTCGGTGGCCGACGCCGTCGAGGTCTGCCTGGTCGGGGAGGACGACGACGGGCGGCCGGTCGAGCAGCGCGTCGAGCTGACCGAGCGGACCTTCGGCATCTGGCACGGGGTGATCGCGGGCATCACCCCCGGCCAGCGCTACGGCTTCCGCGTCCACGGCCCCTACGACCCGGCCCGCGGCCTGCGCTGCAACCCGCAGAAGCTGCTGGTCGACCCGTACGCGCGGCGGATCACCGGGTCCGTGCGCGACCTCGGCGCGACCCGCAGCCACCGCGGCGACCCGATGACCGGGCCGCCGTCGCGGATCGACTCGCTCGGGTCGGTGCCGCTGTCGGTGGTCACCTCGCCCGGCGGCCCGAACACCGGTGTGCTCCCGGACGTGCCGTTCGAGGAGTCGGTGATCTGCGAGCTGCACGTCCGCGGGTTCACCAAGCTGCACCCGGACGTGCCGAAGAACCTGCGCGGCACGTACCTCGGCCTGGCCCACCCGGCGGTCGTCGAGTACCTCCAGCGGCTCGGCGTGACCGCGGTGGAGCTGCTGCCGGTGCACTCGTTCGCCGACGAGCCGCTGCTGCTGCGCACCGGCAGGCACAACTACTGGGGCTACTCCACCCTCGGCTACCTCGCCCCGCACGCCGGGTACGCCAGCAGGCCCGGCCACGAGGTCGAGGAGTTCCGCACGATGGTCGCCGCCCTCCACGCGGCGGGCATCGAGGTCATCCTGGACGTGGTGTTCAACCACACCTGCGAGGGCGGGATCGCCGGTCCGACGCTGTCCTTCCGCGGCCTGGACGCGCCCGCGTACTACCTGCTGGACGAGGCGGGCCGCGACGTCGACCTGAGCGGCTGCGGCAACACCCTCGACCCGGGCTCGCCCACCGTCGTCCGGCTGGTGCTGGACTCGCTGCGGTACTTCGCGGGCGAGCTGGGCGTCGACGGGTTCCGGTTCGACCTGGCCTCGGCCCTCGGCCGCCCCGCGGCGGCGGGTTCGACCCGAACGCGGCGCTGCTGACCGCGATCACCACCGACCCGCTGCTGTCCCGCCGCAAGCTCATCGCCGAACCGTGGGACGCCACCGGCGACGGGTACCGCGTCGGGGGTTCGCGGTGCAGTGGGCGGAGTGGAACGGCCGGTTCCGCGACGGCGTCCGCGACTTCTGGCGCGGGGCGACCGGGGTGCGGGACCTGGCGTACCGGCTGTCGGGGTCGTCGGACCTGTACGCGATCAGCGGTCGGCGGCCCTGGTCGTCGGTCAACTTCGTCACCGCCCACGACGGCTTCACCCTGCGCGACCTGGTGTCGTACGAGCACAAGCACAACCACGAGAACGGCGAGCACAACGCCGACGGCACCAACGACAACCGCAGCTGGAACTGCGGCGCGGAGGGCGAGACCCAGGACCCGACCGTCCTGGCCGTCCGCGACCGCCAGGCCCGCAACCTCCTGGCCACCCTCCTCCTGTCCACCGGCACCCCCATGCTGGTCGCGGGCGACGAGCGCTGGCGCACCCAACACGGCAACAACAACCCGTACTGCCTGGACAACCAGACGTCCTGGGTGGACTGGAGCCACTCGGACCGCGCCGACGCGATGCTCGCCTTCACCCGCCGCCTCACGGCCCTCCGCGCCGCCTCCCCGGCCCTCCGCCAACCCGAGTACTTCGACGGCCGCCCCACCCGCTCCGGCGAACCCGACCTGGTCTGGTTCCGCCCCGACGGCACCCCCATGACCGACGACGACTGGTTCGACGACTCCCGCCGCACCCTCGGCATGTGGATCGACGGCTCGGAGTGCCTCTCCCGCGACCGCGAAGGCGAACTGGTAGCCGACGACTCCTGGCTCCTCCTGTTGCACGCGGGATCCGAAGCCGCCAAGTTCACCCTCCCCACCGACCGCTACGGCCGGTGCTTCGTCCCGGAACTGGACAGCACCACCCCGACGGGCCTCCCCCGCAACACCGAGCCCTACGCCCCGGAAACCGTCCTCAAGCTCGGCCCCCACACCCTCCACCTCCTCCGCGCACCCCGCACCGACGCGCCCGGAGGAGACGGCACCGACTGACGAGAGGGGTGGTGGAGCGGCAGCCCGGCCCTAGCCCTTCGCGGGCCTGGTCGGCGGGCGTGGTGAAGCGGGCGGTCAGCCCTTGGCGGCGGCGATGAAGTCCCTGATCAGGGCCGGGTCCTTCACGCCGCGCCGCACCTCGACGCCGCTGGAGACGTCGACGCCCCAGGGGTTGGCTTCGGTGATGGCCGTGGTGACGTTGGCGGGGGTGAGCCCGCCCGCGAGGAGCCAGTCGCCCGTGGGGAGGGGGAGGTCGGTGAGGTCCCAGCGTTCGCCGGAGCCCGCGATCGCGGAGTCGAGGAGGAGGATGTCCTCGCCGTAGGCGCCGACCCGGGTGTCGGTTTCGGGGGTGAGGGTGGTGGCGCGGATGAGGCGGACGCCCTCGAAGTGGGTGAACGCCTCGGGGGGTAGTCGCCGTGGAGTTGGACGGCGGCGACGCCCGCCTCGCGGGCGATGGCGGCGGCCCGGGAGGCCGGGACGTCCTTGAAGACGCCGACGGTCAGCACCTCGGGGGGATTTCCGAGGAGAGGGAGCGGGCCACCCCGGGGTCGACCTCCGCGGGCTGCGGGCGAACACGAAGCCGATCGCGTCGGCGCCCGCGGAGACCGCGGCGGCGACGTCGACCGCGGTTTTCAGGCCGCACACCTTGACGAACACGCCACCACGCTACCCCGCGCGCCGCGGGCGCCACCGCCAGCGGCCCTCAGGAGTCCACGAACCCGGGTCCGCGGACAGGTCTAGCTGAACGCTCGCGCGCACCCCGCGTCGCCGTCGTGGTAGCCGATGCGGAACGCCTCGACGCGGGCGAAGCCGGAGGGGACCTGCTTGCCGTTGATGTCGGCGGCGATCAGGCTGTTCTCCTGGAGCAGCTCCGCGACCGCCTCGTCGAGGTCGCCGACCGCGAGGTGCAGTTGCCGGTCGCCGTCGCCGGGGGTCTTGTCGACGGTGAACTCCGCCCACGCGCCGACCAGGCACGCGGTGCGCAGGCCCGCGGTCTCGCCCTCCAGGGTCGCGCCCGCGCCCTTCTGCACGCCCAGCGCGTAGCGGGACACGATTTCGGCGAAGGCCGCGAAGTCGCCGATGCCGTTGCCGTCGACGCCCGGCTCCTCGCCGCGCTTCGGCGGGGTGGCGATCTTGGCCAGCTCCTCGAGGTCGACCGCGACGGTGTTGCCGTCGGGGCAGTAGCTCACCGGCGGGGTGCCCGCGGAGCCGCCGCAGGAGGCGCCGTCGATGCTGATGCGGGGCTGCTCGCCCGCCGCGCTGAAGGCCGACTTGACGCTCTCCTCGAACAGGGCGAACTTGTCCTCTTCGGTGATGTCGACCTCGCCGCCCGCCCGCTCGTCGCTCTCGGTCCGCTCCTTCTCCTCGATGCGGCCCTCGATCTCGGCGACGTCCATCTTGGCGCAGCGCTTCGGGCCCTCGGCGAAACCGGCCTGGAACGCGTACACGCGGTCGAACGCCAGGCCGTGCGCGCCCTGCTCCTTCGCCGACAGCCCAGCGGGGTCGCGGATGAAGAACATCGTCGCCAGCGCCTGGTTCAACCCGGTGCCGGTGTTGATCGTGAAGTGCTTGGCCTTGCCCTCGGCGACGTACCGGAAGAAGCCGCCCGCGTAGCAGTCGGCCTGCTGCTCCTTGACGATCGTCGGCGTGCCCTGGTTCATGTTGGACTTCTCGCCGAGCCGGAACTGGACGGCGTGGCCCATCTCGTGGGCGAGCACGGCCACCACCGACATCGGGCCGAACTGCTTGTCCAGCATCGGCAGCAGCTCGCCGCGGTCCCAGGCGACGCTGTCGTCGGCGCCGCAGTAGAAGGCGTTGACCAGGCCCGCGGTGCTCGTCCCGCACAGCTCGACCGGCTTGCCGCCGGAGTCGTACGAGGCCAGGCGGGCGATCGGCTCGAACTTCTGGCCGCCGAAGTCGGCGGGCATCCGCTCGGTCCAGTAGTCGTAGATGTCGGCCAGGGCGTTGACCGCGAGCCGGTCCATCTCGCCGTTGTCGGCGTTCTCGACGGCCAGCTCGGCGTCCGGGACGCCCTCGCGGGGCCGCTGGGCGAGCTGTTGTCGATCGGCAGCCCCGCCGCCGTGCCCGCGTCGACCGCGCCCGCCGCCTTCGGCTGGCCCGTGATCGACTGGCCGCAGCCCGCGACCACCGCCGCCCCGAGCGCGAGCGCGACCGCCACCCTGTAAGCCTTCATCCCCGACACACCCCTGCCATCGACTCGAACGAGCAGCACCCTACTGGTCGATCAAGCCCGGTGTACGCGGATCAGCACTCCTGCGCGCCGGAGACGAAGCCCTTCCGGAACAGCGTCACCCGCTCGAACCCGGATCGCAGCGACGCGCCGTCGACGTCGCGGGCGACGTAGTCGTAGTCGAGCAGCACGCGGACGGCCTCGTCCATGTCGCCGGGCGAGAGGAACCGCTGCTCGCGGTCGAACAGCGACGCGGTGAACGACCCGGTCAGGCACACCGCGGCCTTCTGCGCGTCGGGCCCGGCGACCGGCTCGCCCGCCGCGGCCAGCGACGCCAGCGCGTACCGGCCCGCGACCAGGGTGCCGGTGGCGTAGTCGCCGATCTCGGCGTGGATGCCGGGCAGCTCTCTGGCGACGTCGACCTCGATCGCGCCGCCGTCCGGGCAGAACGCCACGGGCCCCTGCGGCTCGGCGGTGCAGGCGGGCCGGGCCTCGGTCTCCCTGACCTCCGGCTTGCGCCACCCCGAGCCCGCGACCTCGGCGAAGTACGGGTCGAGCAGGGTGGTGATGGACTCGACGATCTGGTCGAACTCGATGTTGCCGCCGCGCGCGGCGTCGCTCGCGTCGATGAACCCGGACAGGGTGAACGTCCGGTTGTCCACGGTCATCTCCGAGCACAGCCGCGCGCCGGACTCGTAGCCGTCGAGGAACGCCGAGACCCGGTCGAACGCGTCGCCGTGCGCGCCGCGGTCGGTGGCCTCGGTGCCGATCGGGTCCCGGAAGCTGATCATCGCCGCGAGCGCGGCGTCGAGCTGGTCGGGCCGGAACTCCAGGTGCTCGGCGCGGCCGTCGACCACCCAGCGGATGAACGCGCCCGCGTAGCAGTCGGCCATGGCCTCGACCAGGATCGTCGGCCACTTCTCCGGGTCGGCGCGGCGCTCGTCGAGGCCCGCGCCCGTGCGGTTCTGCACCGCGTGCCCCATCTCGTGGGCGAGGACCAGCATCACGCCCGCCTCGCCGAAGCGGTCCTCCAGGACCGGCAGCAGCGCCGCCCGGTCCCAGGCGATGACGTCGGCGGTCGGGCAGTAGAAGGCGTTGCCCTCGACCTCGGGCGCGGCGTCGGTGCACGGCGGCTCGGGCGCGTCGGCGTCGGCGGTGTCGACGGAGTAGTAGCCGCCCTTGAGGTCGGTGAACTCCTTGTCGAACACCTCGGGGAACGTCGCGCCCCAGTAGACCCGCAGGTCCTCGACGATGGTGGCCGCCAGCCGGTCGGTGTCGCCGCCGTCGGTGTTCTCGACGACCGCCTTCGGGTCGACGCCGTCCGGGGTCTCCTTGACGACGCGGCCCTGCGACACGGGCACGCCCGGGACGGCGGTCGTGCACGCCACCAGCGCGCCCGACAGCAGCAGTCCCAGCACGGTCCCGGGTAAACGCCCTCGCACGGCTACCAGTCTGCCCGATGCCCGCGCCGCCGACCGGCCGTTGGCCTAATCCTCCGGGACCAGCCAGACCACGCCCTGCGGCGGGAGGTCGACCAGCGCGGACGCCGGGCGGCCGTGCCAGCCGATCTCCTGGGCGACGACGCCGCCGAGGTTGCCGACGCCGGAGCCGCCGTACTCGGGGGCGTCGGTGTTGAGCACCTCGCGCCAGCGGCCCGCGCGGGGCAGGCCGACGCGGTAGCCGTGGAACGGGACGCCCGCGAAGTTCGCCAGGCAGGCCAGCTCGACGCCCTCGCCGGAGCGCAGGAACGTGACGACGTTGTTGCCCGAGTCGTTCGCGTCGATCCACGCGAACCCGTCCGGGCTGGTGTCGCGCGCGTACAGGGCGGGGGTGGCCCGGTAGACGGCGTTGAGGTCGCGGACCAGCCGCTGCACGCCCGCGTGCAGGCCGCCCTGCTCGACCAGGTGCCAGTCCAGCGACCGGCTCTCCGACCACTCGCCGACCTGCCCGAACTCGCCGCCCATGAACAGCAGCTGCTTGCCCGGGTGCGCCCACATGTAGGCCAGCAGGGCGCGCAGGCCCGCGGCCTTGTTCCAGTCGTCGCCGGGCATGCGCGACCACAGCGAGCCCTTGCCGTGCACGACCTCGTCGTGCGACAGCGGCAGCACGTAGTTCTCGCTCCAGGCGTACATCAGGGAGAAGGTCAGCTCGTTGTGGTGGAACGAGCGGTGCACGGGGTCGTGGCCGATGTAGCGGAGCGTGTCGTGCATCCAGCCCATGTTCCACTTGAAGCCGAAGCCGAGCCCGCCGAGGTGGGTGGGCCGGGTGACGCCGGGCCACGCGGTGGACTCCTCGGCGATCATCATGATCCCGGGGTGGTGCTTGTAGACGGTCGCGTTCAGCTCCTGCAGGAAGCGCACCGCGTCGAGGTTCTCCCGGCCGCCGTGCGCGTTCGGCAGCCACTCCTCCTTGCGGGAGTAGTCCAGGTACAGCATCGACGCGACCGCGTCGACGCGCAGGCCGTCGACGTGGAACTCCTCCAGCCAGAACAGCGCGTTGGCGACGAGGAAGTTGCGGACCTCGGTGCGGCCGAAGTCGAAGACCAGCGTGCCCCAGTCCGGGTGCTCGCCGCGGCGGGGTCGGCGTGCTCGTAGAGCGGCGTGCCGTCGAAGCGGGCGAGCGCCCAGCTGTCCTTCGGGAAGTGCGCGGGCACCCAGTCGACCAGGACGCCGACGCCGCGCCGGTGCAGCACGTCGACGAAGTGGCGGAAGTCGTCGGGCGAGCCGAACCGGGAGGTCGGCGCGTAGTAGGAGGTGACCTGGTAGCCCCACGAGCCGCCGAACGGGTGCTCGGCGACCGGCAGCAGCTCGACGTGGGTGAAGTTGTGCTCGACCAGGTAGTCGGCGAGCTGGTCGGCCAGCTCGCGGTAGCCGAGGCCGGGCCGCCACGAGCCCAGGTGCACCTCGTACACGCTGATCGGCGCGCGGCTCCAGTCGGTGGCCTCGCGCAGCGCCATCCAGTCCTGGTCGCCCCAGACGTGCTCCGATGTGGACACCACGGACGCGGTCGCGGGCGGGTGCTCGGTGGCGAACGCCATCGGGTCGGCCTTCTCGTGCCAGGACCCGTCGGCGGCGTGGATGCGGAACTTGTACTTGGTGCCCGCGGGCACCCCGGGACGAACAGCTCCCACACCCCGGACGAGCCGAGCGAGCGCATCGGGTGCCCGCGCCCGTCCCAGCCGTCGAAGTCGCCGCACACCCGCACCCCGCGCGCCGAGGGCGCCCAGACCGCGAACGACGTGCCCTCGACGGTGCCGGACGGGGTGTCGTAGGAGCGCACGTGGGCCCCGAGGGCGTCCCACAGCCGTTCGTGCCGACCCTCGCCGAACAGGTGCAAGTCCAGTTCGCCGAGGGTCGGCAGCCACTTGTACGGGTCCTCGGCGAGCACGACGTCGCCGGTGCCGTAATCGACCTCGAAGACGTACTCGCCCGGCACCTCTGGCAGTTCGACCTCGAACAACCCGTCGGCGACCTGGTCCATCTCATGACGACTCCCGGCCCCCGCCGGGGCGCCGGTCAGCAGCGCGCACCCCTTCGCGTGCGGGCGCAGCGCCCGGACCGCGACCCGGCCCGGCTTGCCGGGCAGCGGGTGGACGCCGAGCAGCGAGTGCGGGTCGTGGTGCGCCCCGGCGATGAGCCGGTCGAAGTCGTCATGCAACGGTGTTCACCCTTGGATGTAGGAGGTCAACTGGTCGCGATCGCTCTCCAACTGGCTGATGCGGCTCTTCACCACATCGCCGATGCTGACGATGCCGACCAGCGCGCCGCCGGAGAGCACCGGCATGTGCCGGATGCGGCGCTCGGTCATCACGCCCGCGAGCGAGTCGACGGTGTCGCCCGGCTCGCAGGTGTACACCTCGGCGGTCATGATCTCGGCGACGGGCACGTCCAGCAGCCCGGCGCCGCGCTCGGCGAGCCCGCGCACGACGTCGCGCTCGGACACGATCCCGACGACGGCGTCCGCGTCGACGACGACCAGCGCGCCGACGTTGTGCCGGGCGAGTTCGGCGATGAGCCCCGCCACCGTGAGTCCTGGGTCGATCGTCGCCACAGCCGAACCCTTGCTGCGCAGCACATCCGAGATCCGCATACCGGTCACCCCGATCCCGTCGACGACATGGTGAACGATCAGGCTATCCGCGATGGGCAAGCCCGGGCACCCGCCGTCACCCGGTTGCAGCGCTCCGACCTGGGATTTCATCCGGACCTGCGCAATGCCGCGAGGGGTATCTCGAGCCAGTCGGGCCGGTGCCCGGCCTCGTAGACGACCTCGTAGACGGCCTTGTCCAGCTCCAGCGCGCGGAGCAGGGCGGCGTGCTCGCGGGGTCGCCCGCGACCCGGGCGTAGCCGTCGCAGAAGGCGTCGCGGTTGCGGTCGGCCCACTCCAGCGCCCGGGTGAGGTGCTGGCGGTCGGGCTCACCGCCTGCGAGCAGGTGCAGCGCGGCGTAGTCGAACGAGCGCAGCATCCCGGCCACGTCGCGCAGCGGCGACCGCGTCCGCAGCCGGTCGGCCGGGCTGGCCAGCGGCTCGCCCTCGAAGTCGATCAGCACCCAGCCGGTTCGGGTCCGCAGCGTCTGCCCGAGGTGCAGGTCGCCGTGCACCTGCTGGACCTCGACGCCGTCGAGCCCGCGGACCGCGTCGAACGCGGCCCGGACCATCGCCTCGTGCTCGGCCAGCTCGGGCACCTTCAGCAGCGCGGCGTCGAGCCTGCCGTGCAGCCCCTCGACCGCGGCCCGCACGCCGTCCGCGCCGATCCGGTCGACGCCCATGACCCGGGCGAGGTCGCGGTGCACGCTGGCCACCGCCTCGCCGAGCCGCCCGGACTCGGCGGCGAAGTCCCCGCCGACCTCCGCGGCGAACAGGTCGCCCTCGGCCAGCAGGTCCCGCACGCTGGCGGTCGCCGCCGCCCAGCCCTCGACGGCGTCGTCGAGGTAGCGCTGGGCGAAGCCGAGGACCAGCTCGTCGGACTCGACCACGGCGACCGGCTCGGCGACCTGCGCGCTGCCCGCCCGGAACAACGCCCGGTGCAGCTCGACGTCCCGGTTCGGGCCGGGCGCCGGGCGGCGGAACAGCTTGAGGATGTAGTGGTAGCCGAAGATCACCGAGGTGTTGGACTGCTCGACCCCGATCGGCCGCGCCCGCAGCCCGGTGACCAGCTCGATCCCCGGCTCGCGGGTCCAGGAGATGCCCTCGGACCGCGCGCCAGCGGCCAGCAGCTCGAGCAGCAGCGACATCAGCTCGGGGTCCTGGGTGGCCTCGTAGGCGTAGTCGCCGCCGATGCGCCCGATCACCGCGTGCGAGAGGTGGTCGGGCAGGTCCCGCCGCACGCCGATGAGCAGCTGGTACGGCTCGGTGTCGTCGACGTCGACGATGGCGTGCAGCAGCGCGGGGTCGCCCGCCTTGAGCTGGGCCGCCGCGCGCACGCCGACGCTCGCCGGTCTCGACCCCTTCGCCGCGTACCAGCGCTGGCTGGGCAGCCACTCGGCGAGGTCATCGGCCAGCGCGGCGACGGCGTGCCGCGGGCGGGTGGTCATTGGCGGTCGCCCTCCTCCGTGCTGATCTGGAACCAGTAGAAGCCGTGTCCGGGCAGGGTCAGCAAATAAGGCAGTTCCCCGATCGCGGGGAAACGAACCCCACCGGTCAGCTCGACCGGGACGCGGCCCTCGTACGGGGCCAGGTGCAGCTCGACCGGCTGGGGGAAGCGCGAGAGGTTGTTGACGCAGAGGATGACGTCGTCGCCGTGGCGGCGCAGGTAGGCCAGCACGCTGGGGTTGGACGAGCCCAGCTCGGCGTAGTCGCCCAGGCCGAACGCGGTGTGCTGGGTGCGGACCTGGAGCATGCGGCGCGTCCAGTGCAGCAGCGACGACGTGTTGTTCATCTGGGCCTCGACGTTGACCGCCTGGAACCCGTAGATCGGGTCCATGATCACCGGAAGGTACAGGCGCCCGGGGTCCGTCCGGGAGAACCCGGCGTTGCGGTCAGGTGACCACTGCATCGGGGTGCGGACGGCGTCGCGGTCGCCGAGCCAGATGTTGTCGCCCATGCCGATCTCGTCGCCGTAGTACAGCACCGGGGAGCCGGGCAGGCTCAGCAGCAGCGCGGTGAACAGTTCCTGCTGGTTGCGGTCGTTGTCGAGCAGCGGGGCCAGCCGCCTGCGGATGCCGATGTTGGCCTTCATCCGCGGGTCCTTGGCGTACTCCGCGTACATGTAGTCGCGCTCCTCGTCGGTGACCATCTCCAGGGTCAGCTCGTCGTGGTTGCGCAGGAAGATCCCCCACTGGGCGCCGCTCGGGATGGCCGGCGTCTGGGCCAGGATCTCCGAGATCGGGAACCGCGACTCCCGGCGGACCGCCATGAAGATCCGCGGCATCAGCGGGAAGTGGAACGCCATGTGGCACTCGTCGCCGCCGGTCGACGGGTCGCCGAAGTACTCGACGACGTCGGCGGGCCACTGGTTGGCCTCGGCCAGCAGCACCCGGCCCGGGAACTCGTCGTCGACGACCTTGCGGCAGCGGCGCAGGAACTCGTGGGTGCGGGGAGGTTCTCGCAGTTGGTGCCCTCCTCCTCGAACAGGTAGGGGACCGCGTCCAGCCGGAACCCGTCGATGCCCAGGTCGAGCCAGAACCGCAGGACGTCCAGCATCGCCTCCTGGACCTCGGGGTTCTCGTAGTTGAGGTCCGGCTGGTGGGAGAAGAACCGGTGCCAGTAGAACTGGCCGCGCACCGGGTCGAAGGTCCAGTTGGACGTCTCGGTGTCGACGAAGATGATCCGCGCGTCGGGGTACTTCTCGTCGCTGTCGTCCCAGACGTAGTAGTCGCCGTAGGGGCCGTCCGGGTTGTTCCGGGACTCCTGGAACCAGGGGTGGGCGTCGGAGGTGTGGTTCAGGACCAGGTCGGTGATCACCCGGATGCCGCGCTTGTGCGCCTGGTCGAGCAGGTAGACGAAGTCGTCCACGGTGCCGAACTCGGGCAGGATCGCGCGGAAGTCGCTGATGTCGTAGCCGCCGTCGCGCAGCGGGGAGGCGTAGAACGGCGGCAGCCAGAGGCAGTCGACGCCGAGCCATTGCAGGTAGTCCAGCTTGTCGGCGAGGCCGCGCAGGTCGCCGGTGCCGTTGCCGTCGGAGTCGTTGAAGGCGCGGACCAGCACCTCGTAGAAGACCGCGGTCTTGTACCACTGGGGGTCCGCGGGCGCCTGTCGAGCGTGGTCGAAGTCCTCCGACTGGGGCTCGGTGAGGTGACCGTCCGCGGTCACCCCTCGCCGGTGTGCGGGATACCTTCCAGGCCCAGGGCAGCATCCGGGGCAGCGGGATACGTCATGTGTCGCCTTGTCACCGTCGTCGTTGGCCGGTGTTCTGTCCGGTGGGGTGGGATTCTGCCGGTCCTGGTGGCGTACCACGTCGGCGCGGTCACCAACCGTCACGGGTTGACCGGCGTCGCGGACTATGTTGCGGTGCCCAGACACGTCAGTCCACTCCGTACCCCAGTTGGAGGACAGGACATGGGACCATTGTCAGGCAGACGGCGCTTGGCCGCAGGATTGATCGCGACGGTCGCGGTGATCCCGCTGGCCGCCGTCCCCGCTTCCGCGAAGCCGGACCCCAAGGTCGACTTCACGCTGACCATCCTGCACAACAACGACGGGGAGTCGAAGCTGCTCGGGGCGCCCGGGCAGCCCGACTTCGGCGGCATCGCCCGGTTCGCCACGCTGGTCGACCAGCTCAGGGCGGCCGGTGAGGGCGGCCCCGGCAAGCGCGGGGCGATCGTGCTCTCGTCCGGGGACAACTTCCTCGCAGGCCCGGAGTACGCGGCGAGCCTGGCCAAGGGCGTGCCGTTCTACGACTCGATCGGCCTCGCCGCGGTCGGGTACGACGCCATGGCCATCGGCAACCACGAGTTCGACTTCGGCCCGGACAACCTGGCCGACTTCATCGAGGGGTTCGGCGCGGCGGGCCCGCCGTTCGTCTCGGCGAACCTCGACGTCTCGGCCGAGCCGCGGCTGGCGGCGCTGGCCCAGGACGGCACGATCGTGGCCAGCGCGGTGCTGCGCGAGCGCGGCGAGCGCATCGGCATCGTCGGGGCGACCACCCCGCTGCTGCCCGCGATCTCCAGCCCGCGCGGCGTCCGGGTGCTGCCGGACGTGGCCGGGATCGTCCAGCGCGAGGTCGACGCGCTGACCGCCCGCGGCGTCGACAAGGTCGTGCTCATCAGCCACCTGCAGAACGTCGCCGAGGACCGCGCGCTGGTGCCGATGCTGCGCGACGTCGACGTGGCCATCGCGGGCGGCGGCGACGAGCTGCTCGCCAACGCCGACGACCCGCTGGTGCCCGGCGACACCCGCTCGGTCGACCCGGTGACCGGCCAGCCGCTGCCGTACCCGATCCTCGCCACCGACGCCGACGGCACGAGCGTGCCGATCGTGACCACCGCCGGTGACTACAAGTACGTCGGCAGGCTCGTCGTGGCGTTCGACAAGGCGGGCAGGGTGCTGTCGGTCGACGACACCAGCGGCCCGGTCCGCGTCTCCGGGGTCGCCCCCGACGCGGTCGCGCCGGACCCGTTCGTCCAGGCCCAGGTCGTGGACCCGGTCCGGGCGTACGTCAACGCCCTCGCGGCGAACGTCATCGGCCAGTCGGCCGTCGCGCTCGACGGCAGGCGCGACCCGGGCGTGCGGACCCGGGAGACCAACCTCGGGAACCTGCTCGCCGACGCCCTGCTCTACAGCGGTCAGCAGCGGGCGGCGGCGTACGGCGTCCCGGCGCCGCAGGTCGCGCTGCAGAACGGCGGCGGCATCCGGAACAACAACCTGATCCCGGCGGGCCCGTTCACCGAGCTGCACACGTTCCAGATCGCGGCGTTCGCGAACTTCGTCTCCGTGGTGCCGAACGTGCCGCGCGCGCAGTTCAAGGAGCTGCTGGAGAACGCGGTCTCCCGCATCCCGCTCGCCGACGGCCGGTTCGCGCAGGTCGCGGGCTTCTCGTTCACCTACGACTCCACGCGGCAGGCGCAGGCGGTCGACAACGCGGGCACGGTGCTGACCCCGGGCTCCCGGGTCCGCAGCGTCACCCTGGACGACGGGACGCCGATCGTGGTCGACGGGGCGGTGGTGGCCGGACCGGGGATCTCGGTGGCCACCAACGACTTCAGCGCCCGCGGCGGCGACCAGTACCCGTTCCGCGGCCTGCCGTTCACCACGGTCGGCCTGACCTACCAGCAGTCCCTGTCGGAGTACGTGGTCGACGGCCTCAGCGGCGCGATCACCGCGGCGGCCTACCCGGAGGGCGGCGAGGGCCGCATCACCCGGCTGGCCTGACACCCGGTCCCTGGCTGCCGTCCACATATGTGGATGGCAGCCAGGGGCTGTCAGGCTGACAGACTGATGTCGCCTGTCACGTGGGGGACGGGGGTCAGGGGCTCACCGTCGGATGTGGACGATGTGCGCCACGGACTGCCACGGCTCCAGGCGCACGTAGTTCGCCCCGCCCCACATCCAGCTCTGGCCGGTGACCTCGTCGTACGCCGGGTAGGTGGCGGTGGGGTCGAGGCCGAGGGCGGCCAGGTCGAGGTACAGCGTGCCCTCGTGCGGGGTGTGCGGGTCCAGCGTGATCACGGTGACCACCGTGTCGCCCGTCGCCGGGTCCACCTTCGAGTACGCGATCAGCGCGTCGTTGTCGATGTGGTGGAAGTGCAGCGTGCGCTGCTGCTGGAGCGCGGGGTGGACGCGGCGGATCGCGTTCAGCCGGGTGATCCACGGCTGCAGCGAGCGGCCCTGGTTGAGCGCCGCGGCGAAGTCGCGCGGGCGGAGCTGGTACTTCTCCGAGTCGAGGTACTCCTCGCTGCCCTCGCGGACGGCCGTGCCCTCGTACAGCTCGTACCCGGCGTAGACGCCCCAGGTCGACGACATCGTCGCGGCCAGCGCGGCGCGGATGGCGAACATCGCCGGGCCGCCGTGCTGGAGGGACGCGTGCAGGATGTCCGGGGTGTTGACGAACAGGTTCGGCCGGGCCTCGTCGATGTGGGCGGTGATGTCCACCCCGAAGTCGATCAGCTCCTGCTTGCCGGTCCGCCACGTGAAGTACGTGTACGACTGGGTGAACCCGAGCTTGGCCAGGCCGTAGAGCCGCGCGGGCCGGGTGAACGCCTCGGACAGGAACAGCACGTCCGGGGCGACCGCCTTGACCTCGCGGATCAGCCACTCCCAGAAGTCCGGCGGCTTGGTGTGCGGGTTGTCGACCCGGAAGATCCGCACCCCGTGGTCGACCCACAGGAGCACGACGCGCAGCACCTCGGCGTACAGCCCGGCCGGGTCGTTGTCGAAGTTCAGCGGGTAGATGTCCTGGTACTTCTTCGGCGGGTTCTCCGCGTACGCGATGGTCCCGTCAGGCCGGGTGGTGAACCACTCGGGGTGCTCGGTGACCCACGGGTGGTCCGGCGCGCACTGCAGGGCGAGGTCGAGCGCGACCTCCAGGTCCAGCTCCTTGGCCCGCGCGACGAACGCGTCGAAGTCGGCGAAGGTGCCCAGCTCCGGGTGGATGGCGTCGTGGCCGCCCTCCTCGGCGCCGATCGCCCACACCGAGCCCACGTCCTCGGGCACGGAGACGACGCTGTTGTTGGGTCCCTTGCGGTTGACCCGGCCGACCGGGTGGATCGGTGGGAGGTAGACGACGTCGAAGCCCATGTCGGCGATGCGGTCCAGCTCGCCGATCGCGGTCTGGAACGTGCCGTGCACCGGCTTGCCCGACTCGTCGACGCCGCCGGTCGAGCGGGGAAGAACTCGTACCAGGAGCCGTACAGCGCGGTCTTGCGGTCGACCCAGACCTGCTGCGCCTTGCCCTTGGTGATCAGCTCGCGCACGGGGTAGGCGGTCATGACCCGGTGCGCGGGCTCGGACAGCGCCTCGGCGATGCGCGCGGCCAGCGGCATCGTGGTGTCGCGCAGCGCGCGGGCCGCCGACAGCAGCAGCTTCCGCTCGCCGTTGCGGTCCGGCCGCCTGCCGACCCGCTCCACCAGCCGCGCCCCGGTCTCCAGGTCGTTGGCCAGTTCGTCGGCGGTCTGCCCGGCGGCGACCTTCACCTCGACCGCGTGCCGCCACGTCGACCACGGGTCGCTCCAGGCGTCCACCCGGAACGTCCACAACCCCTCGCAGTCGGGGACGATGTGCGCCACCCAGCGGTCCAGCCCGATGCCCTCGGGCGCCATCCGGGTGCTGCGCGAGACCGGGTCCTGCGGCCCGCGCCAGGAGACGGTCGCGGCGACCGCGTCGTGGCCCTCGCGCCACACGGTCGCCCTGACGGGGATGTGCTCGCCCACCACGGCCTTGGCCGGGTAACGGCCGCACGACACGACCGGGGAGACGTCATCGATGCCGATCCGACCGCTCACTGGTCCGCCTCCCTGCGGTTTGACCGTCGTGGTCCCGGTGGACTGGAACGCCCCGGTTCTGCGGGCGCCCGGGGCGGGGTTGCGTCCCGACCCCCTCGGGTGCGGTCGCGAGCCGTTGGGCTCGGGCTGCCTCGTCGCCGGGGTTGACAGGAAGTGTCCCACCGGTGCGGCTCCTAACCTGGATCGCTCGTCCCTGCCCCTAGTCTGCCTTGCTCGATCCAGGCCCACACGACGGGTGGGGGCCGGACCGTCCGCCCGGCGGGCTTGCCCGCGTCCATCCGGCCGCTAGGGTCGTGTGCCGTGAGAGCCGTACGCCGATTCACCGTCCGTGCCGGACTGCCCGAGCCGTTGACCGACCTCGGCCTGCTGGCGACCAACCTCCGTTGGACCTGGCACCCGCCCACCCAGGACCTGTTCGCCGCGGTGGACCCCGACGTGTGGAGCAGAGTCGGCGGCGACCCGCTGCACCTGCTCGCCCAGGTCCCCGCCGAGCGGCTGGAGGCGCTGGCCGCCGACCCGGACTTCCTGGCCCGGGTCCGCGCGCTCTCCGACGAGCTGCGCGAGTACCTGACCGGCCCCCGCTGGTACCAGGAGCGCGACCAGGGCTCCAACGGGTCCCGGCTGCCGAAGGCGATCGCCTACTTCTCGATGGAGTTCGGCGTCACCGAGGCCCTGCCGAACTACTCCGGCGGTCTGGGGGTGCTCGCGGGCGACCACCTCAAGGCGGCGTCCGACCTCGGCGTCCCGCTGATCGGCGTCGGCCTGCTCTACCGGTCCGGGTACTTCCGGCAGTCGCTGTCGCTGGACGGCTGGCAGGTCGAGCACTACCCGGTGATAGACCCCAACGGGCTGCCGCTGGAGCCGCTGACCGAGCCGAGCGGGGCGCCGATCCTGGTGCACGTGGCCATGCCCGGCGGCCGGGTGCTGCGCGCGCGGATCTGGAAGGCCCAGGTCGGGCGGGTGCCGCTGCTGCTGCTGGACTCCGACATCGAGGAGAACCCGGACGACCTGCGCAACGTCACCGACCGGCTCTACGGCGGCGACCAGGACCACCGCATCCGGCAGGAGATCCTCGCCGGGATCGGCGGCGTCCGCGCGGTGCGCGCGTACTGCGAGCTGAGCGGGACGCCGCAGCCGGAGGTGTTCCACACCAACGAGGGCCACGCGGGCTTCCTCGGCCTGGAGCGGCTGCGCGAGCTGGTGTCCGGCCGCGGCCTCGACTTCGACCAGGCGCTGTCGGCGGTGCGCGCGGGGACGGTGTTCACCACGCACACGCCGGTCCCGGCGGGCATCGACCGGTTCCCCGTCGACCTGGTGCAGCACTACTTCGGCGACGAGGCGCTGCTGCCCGGCATCGAGGTCCGCCGGGTGCTGTCGCTGGGCGCCGAGGAGAACGCGGGCATGTTCAACATGGCGCACATGGGGCTGCGCCTGGCCCAGCGCGCCAACGGCGTGTCGAAGCTGCACGGCGCGGTCAGCCGCGGGATGTTCGGCGCGCTGTGGCCGGGCTTCGACACCGACGAGGTGCCGATCTCGTCGGTCACCAACGGCGTGCACGGCCCGACGTGGGCGGCGCGGGAGGTGACCGCGCTGGCCGACTGGACCGACCCGTCGGCCGGGCTGTCCGGGGTCGGCGACGCCGAGCTGTGGCAGATCCGGAACACCCTGCGCGGCAGGCTGGTGGCCGAGGTGCGGCGGCGGGTGCGGGCGGCGTGGCTGCAGCGCGGCGCGTCGGCGCTGGAGCTGAACTGGACCGAGACGGTCTTCGACCCGGACGTGCTGACCGTCGGGTTCGCCCGCCGCGTGCCGACGTACAAGCGGCTGACCCTGATGCTGCGCGACCCGGAGCGGCTGCGGTCGCTGCTGCTCAACCCGGACCGGCCGGTGCAGCTGGTGGTCGCGGGCAAGTCGCACCCGGCCGACGACGGCGGCAAGGCGCTGATCCAGCAGATCGTCCGGTTCGCCGACGACCCGCGGGTGCGCCACCGGATCGTCTTCCTGCCCGACTACGACATGTCGATGGCGCGGTTCCTGTACTGGGGCTGCGACGTGTGGCTGAACAACCCGATGCGCCCGCTGGAGGCGTGCGGGACCTCCGGCATGAAGGCCGCGCTCAACGGCGGGCTCAACCTGTCCATCCGGGACGGTTGGTGGGACGAGTTCCACGACGGCAGCAACGGCTGGGCGATCCCGACCGCCGACGGCGTCACCGACCCGGTGCGCCGCGACGACCTCGAGGCCGCCGCGCTCTACGAGCTGATGGGCTCGCAGGTCGCGCCGCTGTTCTACGACCGGGACGCCGCGGGCGTGCCGACCCGCTGGCTGTCGATGGTCCGGCACACGCTGGACACCCTCGGCCCCCGGGTGCAGGCCTCCCGCATGGTGGGCGAGTACGTCGACCGGTACTACGCCCCGGCGGCGGCCGCGGCGCGCTCGCGGAGGCCGAGGACTTCCGGATGGCCCGCGACCTCGCCGACTACCGGCGCAGGCTGGCGGGCGCGTGGTCCTACGTCCGGGTCACCGGCTGCGAGCTGGGCATGGACGACGGCCACACGCCGGTCATCGGCGACCCGGTCGAGGTGCACGCCGTGGTCGACCTGGCCGGGCTGTCACCGTCCGATGTGGAGGTCCAGGCGGTGGTCGGCCGGGTCGGCGACACCGACGACCTGACCGACGTGGTGACCGCGCCGATGCGGCCCGCCGAGCACGGCCGCTACGTCACCGAGCTGCCCCTGCCGCACGCGGGCGCGCTCGGCGTGACCGTGCGGGTGCTGCCCCGGCACGGGCTGCTCGCGACCCCGGCCGAGCTGGGCAAGGTCGTCCTGGCCTAGACGTCCAGGCGCGCCCTGGTGGCCTTGACCCTCGGCCACCAGGGCACCGCCTTCTCGGCCTCGGCGATGGCGGCGCGGGCGCTGCGGTTGTCGTGGTCGGCCATGTGCGCCCTGGCCAGGGTGGCGAGGTCGTCGGCGCGGCCGATGCGGTCGTCGTTGGTCTCCACGGCGCGGCGGGCGAGGCCGATGGCGCGCTCGACCTCGCCGGTGAGCAGCGCGTGCAGGGCCTTCGTGCCGGTGAGCTTGTAGGAGGGGTAGCCGAGCGCCTCCGCGGACTCCATCGCGGTGACCGCGGTGGGCAGGCCGATCGCGGGGTCGAGCTGGCCCGCCTCGACGGTCTCGCAGGCCAGCCCGGCGAGCGCGGCGAAGAACGGCGCGGCCTCGGCGGGGGTCTGCTGGGCGTCGTCGACCATCGCCATGGCGATGACCAGCGCCTCGGCGTACCGGGCGCGGGCCTGGTGGACGAGGATCCGGGCGGCGCGCGCGGTGCGCAGGTCGGGGTGCTCCGCCGCCAGGCGCGCGGCCAGCTCGTCGGCCTTGACGAGGTCGCCCTCCAGCGCGGCGTCGACGGCCGGTGACGACCGGGGCGGCGTCGAGCTGCGCGGCCTGCGCGCCGGTCAGGCGGAACAGGTGCACCAGCAGCCACCCGGTCGAGGTCGCGCCCGCGGTGCGCCGGGGGACCAGGGCGTGGCCGACCGTCAGCCCGCACGCGACGGCGGGGACCCACCAGAGCAGGGCGAGCGCGGTGGTCGCGGCGATCCCCGCGACGGCCGAGCTGAACGCCGCCGCCCACATCCGGGGCCGCACGGGCGCCTTGCCGGGGGCGATCGACACCGAGAGGAACAGCGGGACGGCCCGGACGACGAGGGTGCGGCGCGGCGTCGACCGGTCGGTCACCCGCGGACCGACGCCGACGACGACCGACCGCACCGACACCCCGAAGGCGAGCGCGCCCGCCAGCATGCCGAGCTGCAGCGCGAGCAGCCCGCCGAGGTAGCCGCCGAGCGTGGCGAGCAGCCCCAGCCAGAACCGCCCGTCGACGGCCGACACCACGACGCCGACCAGCAGCAGCCCGAGCGCCGGGCTCGTCAGGACCTTGCGCACATCCACCCCCATCGCGGCCTGGACCCTACCCGCTGCCACCCGACCTGGGCCGTTCACCGTAACGAGGGCCCCCGTTCGAGCGTTATCCCTATGCAGGGGTTGGAGGCGCCACATGCGCAAGACACTCATCCTCGCCGCCGCGATCTGCCTGGCCATCGGCGGCCCGGTCGCCGCCGGGGCGGAGCCGCCCCGGACAAGCCCGGGCACTCGGCCCCTGGTCAGGCCAAGAGACCGGCCGCGGACACGACCGTCCCGCAGCCGCCGAGCAACGCCGACTTCACCGGCCACGGCGCGAACACCCACGGCCCGTACGACTCCACCCGCGACGGCTCGCCGTCCGGCAACGGCAGCGGCACGGGCAAGTCGGTCGGCAAACCGTGCGCGGGCTGCGTCGGCAAGGCGGACAACAAGAACCCGCCGGGCCAGCTCCCCGGGCCGCAGGACGGCAACGCGGGCTACGAGTGCGACCGCAACCACGGCATCGGCCGGTCCAACCCGGCCCACACCGGCTGCACGTCCACCACGGGCCCGACCACCCCGCCGACCACGACGCCCACGACGACCACCGGCTCGACCACGACCACGGAGCCCACGGTGACCACGTCGACGACGACGGTCTCGTCGCCCGGCTCGAGCACCCCGCCCGCCGGGTCGCCCGGCGCGCCCGCTGGCAGGCCGGCGCCGACCGGAGCGCTCGCGGACACCGGTGTGGACGCGGGGTTGCCGCTGGTCCTGGGCGCGCTGCTGCTCGGCCTCGGCGTGCTGCTGAGCGTCGTCGGCAGGCGGAGGAAGGCGGGTACGCCCTAGAACAGGGCGCTGGCCAGGTCCCGGCGCGCCTTCGCCACGCGCGGGTCGTCGGGGGCGAAGAGGTCGAACAGGCCGACGAGGTGGCCGCGGGCCTTGTCGCGGTCGTCGCCGGAGGAGCGGCGGACGGCCGCGATGAGGCGCGCGAACGCCTTCTCCACCTGCTGGCCCGCCACCTCGAGGTCGGCGGCGGCGACCTGGGCGTCGACGTCGTCCGGGGAGGTGTCCGCGCGGACGATCACCGACGGGTCGGTGGCCTGGGTGCGGGCCATGAACCGGACCTGGGCGAGCGCGGCGGCGGCGTGCTCGTTGGCCGGCTCGGCGTCGAGGATGCCCTGGTAGGCGGCCTCGGCGGCGGCGTAGTCGCCGCGGTCGAGGGCGTCCTCGGCCGCGACGAGGCGCGGGTCCTCGGGCTCGGGCTGGTCGACCTGCTCGGCGCCGCCCGCCGACTCGGCGGCCTTGATGCCGGGGAGGCGGTCGCGCAGGGCGTCGACCAGGCTGGTCAGCCACTGGCGGAGCTGCGGCTCCGGCGGGATGTCGCCGAACGCCTCGACCGGCTGCCCGGCGGCGACGGCGATCGTCATCGGCACGGCCTGCGCGCCGAAGAGCTGGGCGACGCGCGGGCTGGTCTCGACGTCGACCTTCGCGAGCTTCCAGGTGCCCTTGAACTCGGCGGCGAGCTTCTCCAGCAGCGCGACGAGCTGCTGCGACTGGCCGGACCAGCTCGCGACGAGGGCCACGATCACCGGCACCTCGAGCGACCGCTCGACGACCTCGGCCTGGAAGGTGGCCTCGGTCACGTCCACCACGTGCTCCCCGCCCCCGCGGGCGCGCTCGCCCCGCCGGGCGGTGCGGTCCGGGCGGCGTCCGCCCTGGCCTTGAGCGCCGACAGGTCGACAGCCCGGGACAGGGCGGCGGACAGAGCAGCGGTGTTGCGGGGGTCTGGCCTGGTCACGATCACATCTTGGCAGAGGCGGCACCGGCGCGGCATCGAAGCCCCCGAACACCGCGACCCGTCCACGCAGGCGTGCGCTGACACATGCGTGGAGCCCGTCCACATATGTGGACGGGTGACAACGGGCTGGGAGTCATCCCGCCAGGCGTTCCAGCTCCGACTCCGGGTGCAGGGCCATGGGGTTCTGGCGCATGGCCTCGTTGGCGCGGACGATCCGGAGCGACAGGGGCGCGAGGAGGCGGACCAGGCGGGCGGTCGCGTCGGGGCCGAGGTGCTCCCACGGCCCGCGGCGGCGTCGTCGGTCAGGGCCTCGACCGTCTCGCGGAGCGCGGCGCCGTCCTCGGTCAGGCCGGCGTCGGACAGGAGGCCGCGCTCGACGAGGCGGGTCTTCGCGGCGGCCCAGTCCTCGTCCGGCCAGTTGCGGGCGGCCTTCATGTACTCGTCGGTCAGGCCGTTGTCGGTGGCGAACAGGACCAGCGCCTCGCACGGGTCCAGCCCGGCGGTCACCAGCGCGGCGACGTGGCCGTCGCCCCGGGACTCGCGCAGGGTCGTCGCCGCCTGCCACAGCGCCAGGTGCGGCTCCGCCGGGAGCGGCAGCGCCGCGTTCGCCGCGCCGAGCGGGCGGCCCGCCGTCGCCGCGGCGCCCGCGGCCTCGACCGCCAGGGACGCGGCCTCGGCGAGGTCGTCGCCCGCGACGTCGGCGCCGAGCATGCGGCGCAGGGCGCCGTCGACGCCCGCGAGCCGGGCGTCGAGGAACTGCGCGGGGCTCGCGATGTCCCACACCTCGGGGATCGCGCGGGCGACGCGGGAGGTGTGGAAGTTGTAGAACACGCTCGTGACGAGCCACTCGGGGGCCGCGCCGAGCGGGGCGGCGCGCATGCCGAAGTAGCCCATCCAGCCGCCCTTGCAGCCGAGGGCGTCGGTGGCGGCGCGGCTCTCGGGGGTGAAGTAGGTGACGTCGTGGTAGGGCTCGAAGCACATCCACAGGGCGCGGGGCGTGGTCACCGGGCCGATCCTAATCGGCCAGGTACTCCTCGACCCGGGCGACTTTCGCGGTGAGCTGGCCGGTGTGGCCGGGCCGGATGTCGGCCTTGAGCACCAGCGACACCCTCGGGTACTTGGCCAGCAGGACGTCGGTGGCCCGCTTGACCACGGCCATCACCTCGTCCCACTCCCCTCGACCGTGGTGTACATGCTGGACAGCTCGTGCGGCAGGCCGGACTCGCGCACGACGCGCACGGCCTCGGCGACCGCGCGGCCGACGTTCTCCGATTCCCCGCCCAACGGGCTGACGCTGAACGCGACGAGCACTGGCTCCTCCTGACGGACGACGGCGGTCCAGCGCACACTAGCCGGGTGGGATCGTGGGTTCTGCACGTCGACCTCGACCAGTTCATCGCCGCGGTCGAGCTGCTGCGCCGCCCGGAGCTGGCGGGCAAGCCGGTCGTGGTCGGCGGGTCGGGCGACCCGAAGCTGCGGTCGGTGGTGGCGACCGCGTCGTACGAGGCCCGCGAGTACGGGATCAAGTCGGGCATGCCGATGCGCACCGCGGCCAAGCGCTGCCCGGAGGCGGTGTTCCTGCCCGCCGACGCGCCCGCGTACGACGCCGCGTCCGCCGAGGTCATGGCCGTGCTGCGCGGCTTCGACGTGGTCGTGGAGGTGCTCGGCTGGGACGAGGCGTTCGTCGGCGCGGACACCGACGACCCGGGCGAGCTGGCCGGGCGCATCCAGGACGCGGTGTGGGTGGGGACGCGGCTGAGCTGCGCGGTCGGCATCGGCGACACGAAGCTGCGGGCGAAGCTCGCCACCGGGTTCGCCAAGCCCGCCGGGATCTTCCAGCTCACCCGGGACAACTGGTTCGAGGTCATGGCGCACCGCCCGACGACGGCGCTGTGGGGCATCGGCACGCGGACGGCCCGCAAGCTCGCCGAGCTGGGCTACACCACCGTCGCGGAGCTGGCCGCCGCCGACCCCGAGGACCTGCTGGTGCTGGGCCCGAAGATGGGCCCCTGGTACCGGACGCTGGCGCTCGGGGCGGGGTCGACCGAGGTCAGCGCCACCCCGTGGGTGCCGCGCTCGCACAGCCGGGAGACCACCTTCCAGCACGACCTGACCGACCCCGACGACCTGCGCCGCGAGCTGGCCGCTTTGGCCGCCCGGGTCGCGGAGGACGTGGTCGCGGAGGGCAGGCCCGCGGTCCGGGTCGGCGTCAAGGCCCGGTTCGCCCCTTCCTGACCCGCACCCGCAGCGCCACCCTGGCCGCCCCGACGTCGGACGGCGCGGCCATCGCCGCCGCGGCGCGGGAGGTGTTCGAGCGGTTCGACCTGGCCAGGCCCATCCGCCTGCTGGGCGTGTGGGCCGAGTTCGCGCCGCCGCCGGGGGCTACTGATCGGTTCGCACTGGTACGTTCAGGCGCATGAGGCCGCGCACGTTGCCGTTCGACCCGATCGCCCGCGCCGCGGAGCTGTGGTCCGAACGCATCGGCGATTCCACCGCGATGGCCGCGGTGACGAGCATCATGCGCGTGCAGCAGATCGTCCAGTCCGCTGTGGACGCCGCGCTCAAGCCGCACGGCCTCACCTTCGCCCGCTACGAGGCGCTGGTCCTCCTCACCTTCGCCCGCCGCGGCAGCCTCCCGATGCGGGTCATGGGCGAGCGGCTGCAGCTCCACCCGACGAGCGTCACCAACATCGTCGACCGGCTGGAGGCCGACGGCCTCGTCCGCCGCCTCCCCCACCCCACGGACCGGCGCACCACCCTGGCCGAGATCACCGAGGCGGGCCGCACCCGCCGCGCCGAGGCGACCGAGGCGGTCACCGCCATCGGCTTCGGCCTGCGCGGCCTCACCGACCGCCAGACCGCCAACCTCACCGACCTCCTCGCGAAGGTCCGCAAGGCGACGGGCGACTTCCAGGACTGACCCGTTCCACTGTGGACGGGCTGCGCGTTCGCGGGCCGAAGATAGTAGCCATGTACTTAATAGCCATGTACTCTATCTCTCGTGAGCCCCACCCCCGGATACCTCGTCTGGCGCCTGGCGACCAAATGGCGCGTCGCCGTGGACCGCGCCCTCGCCCCCTGGGCATGACCCACGCCCAGTACTCCCTGATGGCGACCCTCTACGGCATCGACGAACGCCCCAGCCAGCGCATGCTCGCCGACCACACCGGCCTCGAACCGCTCTACGTCTCCAAGCTCGCCCGCGCGCTCGACGACCTGGGGCTCATCGAGCGCACCCCCGACCCCGACGACAGCCGCGCCGTCCGACTCGCCCTCACCGACCGCGGTCGCACGGTCACGGGCGAGGCGATCGGCGTCGTCCGCGGCCTGCTCGACCAACTCCTCGAACCCCTGGGCGGCCTCGACGACCCCCGCACGCGGGCGTTCGCCGACACGCTCACGACCTTGCTCGACACCCCACTGGAGGCATGACCATGAACGGCCAGATCATCGGACAGGCCGAGCGCTCCACCCGCGCCGTCCTCGACCGGCTCCTCGACGACCACGCCACGACCTTCGAGCAGTGGGTGGCCCTCAACCTCGCCGCGGGCGGCGGAACCCGCGAGCAGATCACCACCCGCATGACGAGCGCGCTGCGCCTCGACAAGTCCACTGTGGACGCGCTCTTCGCCGGCCCCCTCTTCGCGGACGACACCCTCACCGCCGCTGGACGCGAGCGCTACCACCGCATCGCGGACGGTGTCGCCGCGATCACCGAGCGCCTGTACTGCGGCATCCCGGCCGAAGACCTCGCCACCGCGGCCCGCGTCCTCACCACCGTCACCGAGCGGGCGGACGCCGAGTTGGCTTAGAAGCGGCGGCGCAGGGCGACGGGGTCGAGCTTGCCGGTGCGCAACGCCCAGCGCTCGAAGAGGACCGTGGCGAGCGGCGGGACGCTGCACACGAACGCCCACAGGGTGGCGCGGCGGTCCCAGGCGAGCTTGCGGGAGGTGAACCACGCCACAGCGATGTAGGCGACGAAGATCGCGCCGTGGAGCGGGCCGAACACCTTGACGCCCAGCTCGGTCGTGTCGGTGACGTGCTTGAAGAACATGCCGGTGAGCAGGCCGATCCAGGAGGCGGCCTCGGCCAGGGCGACGAAGCGGAACAACGCGGCGGTGGGCATGCCTCCAGTGTGGAGCGTGAGCGGCCCCACACCCCCGTCGGGGTCTAGTCCTCCCAGGTGAAGACCTTGGCGGCTATGGCGGAGACCACAACCGTGAAGGCGAGCAGCACCCCGCACGGCAGCAGCAGCGCCTCCGCGCCCTGACCGCGCACCAGGAACGCGAGCATGCCGTCGTTCATGTGCCGCAAGGGAAACACCTGAGACACCGCCTGCACCCACGGCGGGGCGGCGTCGACGGGGAAGAACGTCCCGGACAGGAAAGCCATGGGCAGCACGACGATGTTCGCCGCGCCCGTCGCCGCTTCCTCGGTCTTGCAGAACGCGCCGACGAGCATGCCGATGGCGAAGAACGCGAGGATGCCGGACAGGAACACCGGGAGCGACATCCACCACGTGCCGGACAGCTGGAGCCCGAACACGGGCAGCAGCGCCACGGCGACGAACAGCAACGCCTGCAACACCGCGACGCCGATCGTCACCACGATCCGCGCCGTCAGCACCGTGCCGACGGTCACCGGCGCGAGGCGCAGCCGCCGCAGCACCTGCTTGCGCCGCCACGACACCAGCGACAGCGCCGCGCCGAACACCGCGGTGACCGCGATGCCCCAGCTCAGGATGCCGGGCGTCAGGTACTGGATCGGCTGCAGCGAGTCGTCCTCGACCTGCTGCGCGCTGTAGCGGAACGCGGGCGGCTGACCGGTCGCGGCGACGTTGGCGGACTGGGTCACCCCGGAGACCAGGCCCTGCACCAGGCCGGCGCGGGCCTGGTCGCTGGCGGCGTAGTGCAGGGTGACGCCCCTGCCGTCGACCTCGACCAGCCCCGGCAGGTCGCCCGCGCGGACCTGGGCGAGCCCTTCGTCGCGGCCGGGCCGGGTGATCTCGACCGCGCCGGTCGACTCCAGCGCGGCCACGACCGGGCCGTCGCCGACGACGCCGAGCTTGATCCGGTCGACGCCGCCGTCGCGGAACAGCAGGCCGAAGACGACGAGGAACATCAGCGGGAACACGAACGCGAAGAACAGGGTGGCCTTGTCCCGGTAGTAGCCCTTGGCCATCGCCGAGGCCAGGCTCTTGAACGCGGTCACGCGCGGTACTCCCGTCCGGTCAGGTCGAGGAACACGTCCTCCAGGGTCGCGGTCCGCACCTGCAGGCCGTCGAGGGTGCCGCGCTCGGCCAGCGCCGACAGCAGCGGCGCGGGGGTGCGGGTGGTGATGGTGAGCGACTGCTCGTCCTCGTGCGCGCTGTCCGCGCCCGCCAGCGCCCGCGCCTCCGCGGCCGTGATCACGCCCGCCTCCAGGGAGACGCGGGTGGGGGCGTCGAGGCCGCGGATGAGGGCCGCGGGCGCGTCGAGGGCGAGGACGCGGCCGTGGTCCATGATCGCGACCCGGTCGCAGAGGATCTCGGCCTCGTCGAGGTAGTGGGTGGTGTAGACGATGGTCTTGCCGCGGCCCTGGATGGCGCGCAGCACGTCCCACAGGTTGCGCCGGGCCTGCGGGTCGAGCGCGGCGGTCGGCTCGTCGAGGAACAGCACGTCCGGGTCGTGGACGAGCGCGCACGCGATGGACAGCCGCTGCCGCTGGCCGCCGGAGAGCTTGTCCTCGCGGGTGTCGGCCTTCTCGGTCAGCCCGACCAGTTCCAGGGTCTCCCGCGCCCGCTGCCCGTCGACCCCGTAGAGGGCGGCGAACGTCTCGAGCTGCTCGCGCGCGGTCAGCTTCTCGAAGAACGCCGACGCCTGGAGCTGCACGCCGATGCGCGGCAGCAGCGCGGGGTTGCGCGGGAACGGGTCCATCCCGAGCAGCCGCACCGAGCCCGCGTCGGGGTCGCGCAGGCCCTCGACGATCTCCAGCGTGGTCGTCTTGCCCGCGCCGTTCGGGCCGAGGATGCCGAAGAACTCGCCCTCGGCGACGGTGAACGAGACGCCGTCGACGGCTTTCAGGTCACCGTAGGACTTGCGGATGTCGCGGACGTCGAGCGCGGCGGTCATGGGCCCACCGTAATGGCGGACCGCGGCCCGGTTGATCTGTTCGAGTGAACGCATCGGCAACACCGCCGTGAAGCGGCGTATACGGGCCGGCACTACGGTCGCCCGGGTGAAGACCCGTCTAGTCCCCGCCTTGGTCCCCACAGCGGTGCTCGGTTCGCACGGCTGGCTCTACGGCCGGTGGATCGTCGACGACGCGGCCATCACCTTCGCGTACGCGCGCTCGGTGACCAGCGGCGCGGGCCCGGTGCTGCAACCCGGCGTCGACCCGGTCGAGGGCTACTCCAACCCGGCGTGGCTGGCCGTGCTGGCGGTGGGCAGGCTGGTCGGGCTCTTCGACAGCGGCGCGTGGTTCGGCGTCCCGGACTACGCCGCGTTCCCCAAGGCCGTCGCGCTGCTGCTGGGCGCGGGGGTGTTCGTCGCCTTCCACTTCGCCGCCGAGGTGCTGACCCGCAGGCCCGGCCTGGTGACGGTGATCGCGGGGACGGTCACCGCGCTGGTGCCGTCGTTCGCGATCTGGATGTTCTCCGGGCTGGAGAACCCGCTGCTCGCGTTCGCCGTCGTCGCGCTGGCCGCGGTCCTGGTCCGGGCGGTGGCGCAGGACCGGCTGCTGACCACCCGCACGGCCGTCGTCTGCGGTCTGCTGGCGGCGCTCGCGGCGCTGACCCGCCCGGACGGGCTCGTGTACGCGGGCGCGTTCCCGCTGGTGGCGCTGGTGTTCCTGCGCTCACCGCGGGCGGCGATCGGCCCGGTGCTGCTGAGCGTCGCGGCGTTCGCGGTGCCCGTCGGGGCGTACTTCGTCTGGCGGTGGTCGGTGTTCGGGGCGTGGCTGCCGAACACGGCGCTGGCGAAGGCGCAGCAGGTGCCGTCACCGCAGGACCTGGTCAAGCCCGCGACGATCGTCGCGTACACGGGCTGGCTGATGTTGCTGGTCGCGGTGGTGCTGATCGGCGCGGCGCTGCTGCGCCCGTCGGCGGAGCGCAACGGCCTGCTCGCGCTGCTGGTGCCGCTCGGCCTGGCGGTGTTCGCCTTCGGCGTGCTCGCCGCGGACTGGATGCCGCAGTTCCGGTTCGCCACCCCGGTCTGGCCGCTGACCGCGCTGGCGGGCACCGCGGCCGGGGCGCAGGTGCTCGGCGGGCTCGCCGTGCGCGGCCGAGCCGTGGTGGCGGTGCTGGGCGTGCTCGGCCTCGCCCACTCGACCACCCTGTGGTGGGAGGCGGCCGACCGCTTCCGCACCGGCCCGACCGTCCCCACCTGCGTCATCGCCCAAATCGACGGCTGGGAGTTCAACACCTACGCCGCGTTGCTGGGCGTCCGCGACGGCTCCCTCCTGGTCCCCGACGTAGGCGGCGCCGCCCTGACCAGCGACCTGGAGATCATCGACCTGGCGGGCCTCGCCCACCGCCGCATCGCCGAGCACTGGGGCGCCGACGACATGCCCGGCCTGCGCGACTACGTCTTCACCGAAGCCAAACCCACCTTCATCACCGCCCACGGCGGCTGGGCCAAAGCCACCGGCGTCCTCACCGACCCCCGCCTCTTCGCCGACTACGAACTGATCAAACGCGAACGCGGCAACCGCGAGAAGTGGGTCCGCCGCGACGCCCTCCCGACCTCAACATCCCTCACCGACCTCCGCACGGCGGCCGGGTCGGCATCGGCCCAGTGGGACGCCGCCTCCGCCCAACCCCTCGGCTCCTGCGGCGACCGGCTCACCCCGGAGACCCGCTTCTTCGGCCCCTGACGGGTTTCCTCTTCGCGCGAGCCCCTGGAGCACCCGCGCGCCCGCCGATACGTTCGGGGTCGCGGAACGGAGGCACCATGGGGGATGTCGAGGACGCAGTCGCGCTGGCCGCCGCCGCACAGCGCCTACGCGCGCTGGTCGCCGTGCACGTCGACCCGGCCCTCCTGCACAGCTTCGACACCGACCCGGACGACCCGCAAGTGCGCGGTGCTCCCTGACGTGAACAGCGTCCCGAGTGGCTGGCGGGTACTCGACGGCTGACCGAACCCGCGCTCTGCCCCGACGGGTGCGCCCTGGGCGTGGAGGCCGCCTACCAGGGCGCCAAGCACTTCGACCACGGGCGGATCGAGCTGCACACCTTCGCCGCCGCCGACGGCTACACCGCCATGGTGTCGGCCAACGCGGCGATCCCCGGCGACGTGTGGGGGCAGTTGGTGCGGCTCGACGCGGGCAAGTGGGGGGCACGTGGGCCGAGCCGAGGATCGCCGAGCAGCCGGTGTCGTTGCAGGCGGCCGGTGGCGACGAGTACACCGCCCCCTGTGGGGTGTCGAGTCCGCCAAGACCCTCGCGTCCGAGGGCGTGGGGATGCACGGGGTGTTCCGGGTCGGGTCGACCGTGTTCGCCCTCGACACCCGCGCCTACTCCGACTGCTGTGCGCGGGTGGTGCCCGAGGATGCGCAGGCGGTGGCGGCCGCCGTCGTCAGCAGGTTGCGGCAGGTCGAGGCGGCGAGCCAGCGGGCGCGGTGCTCGACCGGCTAGATGTCGCCCACCAGCGTGTCCGCCGCCGCGTAGGGGTCGAGGTCGCCTGCCATGACGCGCTTGGCGAGGGCGTCGAGGGTGTCGCCGCCGCGGAGGTCGCCGATGCGGGTGCGGACGGTTTCCACCGCGATGGCCTCGATCTCGGTGCGGGCGCGGGCGGCGCGGCGGGCGTCCCATTCGCCGTGGGTGCGGGTCCAGGTGGCGTGGTCGGCGATGGCGGTGACGACGTCGTCGATGCCCTCGGCGCGGGAGGCGACCGTTTTGACGATGGGCTGGCGCCACTGGGGGCCGCGGATCTCGCGGCGGCCCAGCGAGATCATGTACTTCAGTTCGCGGGCGGTGGTGTCGGCGCCGTCGCGGTCGGCTTTGTTGACCACGAACACGTCGGCGATCTCCAGGATGCCCGCCTTGGCGGCCTGGATGCCGTCGCCCATGCCGGGGGCCAGCAGCACCAGCGTGGTGTCCGCGAGGCCGACGACGTCCACTTCGGACTGGCCGACGCCGACGGTCTCGATCAGGACGACGTCGAAGCCCGCGGCGTCGAGGACGCGCAGCGCTTGCGGGGTGGCCCAGCTCAGGCCGCCGAGGTGGCCTCGGGTGGCCATCGAGCGGATGAACACGCCCGGGTCGGTGGCGTGGTCCTGCATGCGGATGCGGTCGCCGAGCAGCGCGCCGCCGGAGAACGGCGACGACGGGTCGATGGCCAGCACGCCGACCCGCTTCCCGGCCGCGCGCAGGGCGCTGACCAGGGCGGACGTGGTGGTGGACTTGCCGACGCCGGGGGCCCGGTCAACCCGACGACCTGCGCGCGGCCGGTCAGCGGCGCGAGCGCGGCGGCGACCGCGCGCAGGTGCGGGCTGGCGTCCTCGACCAGCGAGATCAGCCGGGCGACCGCGCGCGGCTCCTGCCGCCGCGCGCGGTCGACCAGGTCAGCGACGTCGACCTGGCGGGCCAAGCTCAGCCCTTCGGCACGGTGATGATCAGGGCGTCGCCCTGGCCGCCGCCACCGCAGAGCGCGGCCGCGCCGACGCCGCCGCCGCGGCGCTTCAGCTCGTACGCCAGGTGCACCAGCACGCGGGCGCCGGACGCGCCGATCGGGTGGCCGAGGGCGATCGCGCCGCCGTTGACGTTGACGATGTCGGAGCTGATGCCCAGCTCGCGGGTCGACACGATGCCGACCGCGGCGAACGCCTCGTTGATCTCCACCAGGTCCAGGTCGGACGTGGACAGGCCCTGCTTGGCCAGCGCGGCCTTGATCGCGTTGGACGGCTGCTCGTGCAGGCTGGCGTCCGGACCGGCGACGACGCCGTGCGCGCCGATCTCGGCGATCCAGGTCAGGCCCAGCTCCTCGGCCTTGGCCTTGCTCATCACGACCACCGCGGCGGCGCCGTCGGAGATCTGCGAGGCCGAGCCCGCGGTGATGGTGCCGTCGGCGGCGAACGCCGGGCGCAGCTTGGCCAGGCTCTCGGCGGTGGTGTCGCCGCGCACGCCCTCGTCGGAGGCGAACACGACCGGGTCGCCCTTGCGCTGCGGGATGGTGACCGGGGCCAGCTCGTCGGCGAAGCGGCCCTCGGCGATCGCGGCGGCGGCGCGCTGGTGCGACGCGGCGGAGAAGGCGTCCTGCTCCTCGCGGGTCAGGCCGTAGCGGGCGTTGAACTTCTCGGTCGAGTTGCCCATGGCGACCTGGTCGAACGCGCAGAACAGGCCGTCGTAGGCCATGTGGTCCTGCAGGGTGACGTCGCCGTACTTGAAGCCGGAGCGGGACTTCGGCAGCAGGTGCGGGGCCTGGGTCATCGACTCCTGGCCGCCTGCCACGATGATGTCGAACTCCCCGGCCCGGATGAGCTGGTCGGCCAGCGCGATCGCGTCGAGGCCGGACAGGCAGACCTTGTTGATGGTCAGCGCGGGCACCGACATCGGGATGCCCGCGGCCACGGCGGCCTGCCGCGCCGGGATCTGCCCGCGCCCGCGGTCAGCACCTGGCCCATGATCGTGTACTGCACCTGCTCGGGCTTGACGCCCGCCTTCTCCAGGGCCGCCTTGATGGCGACGCCACCGAGCTGCGCGCCGGTGAAGTCCTTGAGGGAGCCGAGCAGGCGGCCGATGGGGGTGCGGGCCCCCGCGACGATGACGCTTCCGGACACAGCGGTCTCCTAGCGACGAGAGCGAACGAGCGTTAACCGGCACCATACTCGCGCGTGACCGTCCCGCCACGTGGCTGTGTGGCGAGCCGCACAGGAAAAGTTACCCGCGAGTAGTCGTATTGTCTTCCTATGCAGGAAGCGCTGAAGCAGTTCGTGACCGCGGTGGACCACGTCGGCATCGCCGTACCCGACCTGGACGCCGCGATTTCCTTCTACGCCGACAACTTCGGCCTCGTCAACGCGCACGAGGAGACGAACGAGGAGCAGGGCGTCCGCGAGGCGATGCTCCGCGCCCCCGGCGACGACGGGACGGGCACCGCCATCCAGCTCCTGGCCCCCTCACCCCCGAGTCGACGATCGCGAAGTTCATCGACCGCAGCGGCCCCGGCCTCCAGCAACTCGCCTACCGCGTCACCGACGTCGAGGCCGCCGCCGAGTCCCTCCGCGCCGCGGGCCTGCGCCTGCTCTACGACAAGGCCAAGCGCGGCACCGCGGGCAGCAAGGTCAACTTCGTCCACCCCAAGGACGCGGGCGGCGTGCTGCTGGAGCTGGTCGAGCCCGGGGAGGCGCATTGAGCACCGCCACCGTGAACACCGCCGAGATCGGCCTGGGCACCCTCACCTGGTGGCACCGCGGCTGGCTGGAGTACGCGCTGCGCCTGGAGACCCCGGATGGCACGTACGAGGCCGTCGAGGACTCCTGGTTCGCCGCGCTGGCCACCATCGCCCGCGACCTGCCCGGCGCCCTGCCCGTGCCGACGGACTACGCCCGCGCGGAGAACGCGGCAGAACACCGGCAGCAGTGGACCACCTGGCTCGCGTCGACCTTCGGCTGACGATCTTCCGCCGCTAGAGTCGTCGGGGTGGCTCGCGACCCCGCGCTGTCGTTCCGCGGCGCCCTGAAGATCCTCGGCAAGGACGAGCCCGCCTGGCTCAAGCCGCTCGACAGGGCGCTCGGCGGGGCCATCCTGGCGACCGGCCTGATCAACCCGCTGCCGCAGGTGTGGGGCTGGGTCGACCAGAAGAACGAGGCCACCAGCCTCCTCCACGACGCGGTGACCTGGGCGACCAACCGCATCACGGACACCGGCGGCCTCCGCAGGCACGAATTGGTTGTCGCCGCCCACACGACGATCGTCCTGACGGCGTTTTTCAACGCCGCCCGGGACGCCATCGGCGACCTCGACATCACCGACGCCGAGAAGGTCGCCATCGCGGGCCACCCGCGAGCAGGCCGGAGTTTCGTCAAAGACCTCTACGACACCCCGGTCCCCACGCCGTCGGCCATCGCGGGCTTCACGGCCGTCCGCGCCGACCTCGGCCGGTGGGCGGGCATGATGGCCAACTCCCTGCGCGACTTCCTCAGCGGCCTCTCCGTCGGCATCCCGAACGTCCCGCCCCTCGCGACGTCGACGGTCGCCGAGTACCGCTCGCTGTACCTCCAGCTCCAGACCGAGGTCCCCGAATTCGCCATCTGGGCCGACAACACCGCCCACGACGCGACCCACCACGCCCTCGACCGCGTGGAACACCTCCTCACCCGCGGCCCCGGCATGGTCCAACGCGACGCCCAGGCGACGGTCGCCGCGGTCAACACCGCCGAACTCGACCGGCCCGTGCTGGACGTGAACACGGAGGGCTACGGCGTCGGCGCGGTCATGCCCACGATCGACCGGATCTTCATCAGCCCCCATTACAAGGTCGGCGACGAGGAGCGCACGGACCTGGAGTGGATGCTCGCCCGCCACTTCACCACCGCCGACGCCACCACCCACCCGCTGGTCCTGCTCGGCCACCCCGGCGCCGGTAAGTCCCTGCTCACCAAGGTCCTCGCCGCCCGCCTCAGCCGGACCGGCTACACCGCCGTCCGCGTCCCGCTGCGGTCGGTCAACGCCAACGCCTCCATCCCCGAGCAGATCGGCCAGGCCCTCAAGGCGCAGACGAACGGCGCGGTCACCTGGCCCCGCCTCGCCGCGGAATCGACGGACGAGCTGCGGGTCGTCCTGCTCGACGGCTTGGACGAGCTGCTGCAGGCGACCGGCCAGGACCGCCAGGACTACCTGCACAACGTCGTCGAGTTCCAGCGCGTGGAGGCACTGGTGAACCGGCCCGTCGCGGTCGTGGTCACCTCCCGCACGGTCGCGGCGGACCGGGTCACCATCCCGGACCACTGCCCGGTCGTCACCATCAGCGACTTCACCGACGACCAGGTGGCGGACTGGATCCTCCGCTGGAACGAGACCAACGCGGGCGGTCCGGCCCGGCCGCTGCCGGTCGCCGTCGCGCGCTCGCAGTCCGAGATCGCCCGGCAACCGCTGCTGCTGCTCATGCTCGCCCTGTATTTCGCCGACCCGGACGTCGAGCTGCGGACCGACCTGTCCACCGCCGAGTTGTACCGCCGCCTCCTGCGCACCTATGCCGAGCGTGAGGTGGCCAAACACGGCGCTCTGCGGCCGGAGGCCCGGGAACAGGAGATCACCGCCCTCCTGCGCCGCCTGGCCATCGCAGCCTTGGGGATGTTCAACCGGGGCAGGCAGAGCATCACGGAGGCCGAACTGACCGCCGACCTCCTCGCCCTGGAGGAAAACCCGGTGAGCGGTGAACGCCTGCTCGGCGAGTTCTTCTTCGTCCACACCGCTCAGGCGGTGTCCACGAGCGCTCAACGCAGCTACGAGTTCCTGCACCTGACCTTCGCGGAGTACCTGGTCGCCAACTTCGTGGTCGACGTGCTCGCGGACAAGACAACGCCCACGGACGACGACCTCCTCTTCGCCCTGCTCTCCCACGAACCCCTGTCGATCCAGCAGCCGATCCTCTTCTTCCTGGACGAGCGGCTGGCCGGGCACCCCGAACTGGTCGGCAAACTGGACGCACTCGTGGACAAGCTCGCCAGCAGACCCCAGTCCCGCTACTTCACCACTTACCTCGGAGTGCGCAGGCACCAGATCAAGGCGACTGCCGCCTACTCGGCCAACCTGGTCCTCTTGCGCACCCGCACCGGTAAGCCGATCCCGTTGTCGAAGCCGCCGTGGGCCACGTGCTGGGGCGAGCAGGTGAGCCTGTGGGAAGCCGGGTTGACCACGATCGCCCTGATGTCCGTGCTGGACCGACTGCGACGCAAGGGCAACCGGATCCAGTCGGGGCTCCTGGGGTTGGAGACGCGTGCTCACGCGGGCATCCAGGCGGACGTCCTCCGGGGTGATGAGGACAGCGCCGCGCAGAGGTTGATGGGCGTGCTCGTGGCGTCGGGGAACGTCGAACTCCTCGGGCCGTTCGAGCGGATGATCCGGAACGCCCCGGATCGGACGATCACCCTCCTCGAAGCCCTGCCGGTGGAGGGGTGGCCCGATCCCGCGCTCCCGCCGCCCCCGAAGGACCACTACTGGGACGGGCTCGCCGACCGCGCCTGGGCGCTGCTGTGCACGAAACCCGGCAGGTGGCAGAAGGGGTGGGCGCGCCATCTGGCGTCGTGGGCGTTCAGCGTGAAAAGCGGGGCCGTTCCGCTGCGCCTCGCGGTCGCGGCGTACCGGCACGCTGAGGTGCTGGATCTCCTGGCTGACGGGGACCACTGGCCGTCAGAAGCGGCCGCGGTCATGGACCTGGCGCGCAAACGGCACCGGAAACGGGATCACGGGGTCGACGAGGACTTGTCCGCGGCGCTGGAAGGGTTGGTAACCGATTTGGCCCCCTGACCCAGCCACGAGAGGTAGTCCGGGCGGCGTTGGGCGTATTCCCAGTACGCGTCGCAGGCCATGCGGAGGAGTTTGTCGAACTGGTCGGCCAACGGGCTGGCGGTGCGGCACAACAGCATGTGGCGCATGTGGATCGGGTCGCCGGTCAGGGGCGGACCACCACGCCGTCGCCGCGGGCGAAGACGGCCTGGCACGGGGTGACGGCGCGGCCCAGTGCCACCAGCTCGCGGCATGGGGTGGCGTCGGAGACCGTGTAGAGGACGCGTGGGGTGAAGCCTGCTTGTTCGCAGGCGGCGTAGAAGCAGTCGGGCCAGCCTGCGCCGTCGTACGGGGTCAGCGCCCAAGGTTCGTGGGCCAGGTCGGCCAAGTCGACGGTGTCCCGTGCGGCGAGGGGATGGCGGTCGGCCAGGGCCACGAAGACCGGTTCCACCGCGATCACCTGCGACAACACGGTGCCGGGCGGGCGGAGGGCGTGGCCGGGGTAGTCGACCAAGGCCACCGCGTCCAGCCTGCCTGCCATCAGCAAGTCCCACAGGACCCGCGGCGAGTACTCCGTTTGGAGGTGGACCTCGGAATCCGGCAGGTGATCGCTGAGCCGCCCCGCCAACCCCGCCGACACCGCGCTCGCGAGCCCGCCGAGTCGGACCACCGGGCGCGCGGAAAGCGCTTGGCGGTCGGCGTCGCGGCGGAGTTCTTCCATCGCCTGGAGGACGGCGCGGGCGCGGGTGAGGAGGAACTGGCCCATCGGGGTCGGGGTGACGCCGCGGCGGTCGCGGATGAAGATCTGCGCGCCCAGTTCCCGTTCGACGCGTTGCAGCTGCGCTGTGAGGGCGGGTTGGGACACGCCCAGGAGCGTGGCCGCCCGGGAGACGCTGCCCGCGTCGGCGATCACGCAGAGGGAGTTGAGGTGGCGCAGCTCCAGCTCCATCACCGGCGAGGATATTGCGGGGGCTGGGGCGGGTACAGGTCCATCACTCCCGAGTTATCCCCAGTGGGATTTCCGCGGGGGCGGGAAGTGGGAACGGTCGGAGGGGTCCCGACCCTGTCCCCCATCGAGGAGCGTCCCCATGCGCGTCCTGTGCCTGGCCGCCGCCTTGGCCGCGGCGGTGGCCCTCGTCCCGTCACCCGCCGTCTCGCAACCGCACAAAGGCACGGAGTGGAAGGAGGTGTTCTCGCCGGACGGGCGCATCACGCGCGTCCGGGTCCCGGTGGTCGTCGAGCCGCAAGTGGGGGTGCAGGACGTCGCGATCGCGGCGGTCGAGCCGATCCAGGAGACCGGGCCCGCCGCGAACCGGTTCGACATGGTGATCGTCGGCGACGGGTACACCGCGTCCGAGCAGGGGCTGCTGCGCCAGCACGCCGTCGCGAAGTGGAACGAGATCTCCGCGACCGCGCCGTGGGACAAGCACAAGGGCTCGATCAACGTGTGGCTGGTCGGCGTCGTCTCCAACCAGTCCGGTGTGGACAACGACCCGACGCAGGGGGTGAGCCGCGACACCGCCCTCGACATGGGCTTCTGGTGCTTCAACATCGAGCGCCTGCTGTGCGTCAACGAGTCCAAGGCGAAGTCGTACGCCGCGCAGGCGCCCGGGGTCGACGCGATCGTCGCGGTCGGCAACAGCACGAAGTACGGCGGCGCGGGCTACCCGAGCCTGTCGACGGTCTCCGGCGGCAACGCCCAGTCCGCGCAGGTCGCCATCCACGAACTCGGCCACTCCGTCGGCGGCCTGGCCGACGAGTACTGGACCGCGGGCACCACCTACACCGGCACCGAGCCCCGCGAACCCAACGTCACCAAGGACCCGAGCGGCGCGAAGTGGTCCTCCTACCTGGGCAAACCGACCCCCGACGGCGGCACGATCGGCGCCTACCAGGGCGGCCACCAGTACGAACGCGGCATCTACCGCCCGTCGCAGGACTCCCTGATGCGCACCCTTGGCAAGCCCTTCAACTCCGTCAGCCTCGACGTCATGGACCGCGCCATCCGCAGCAAGATCAGCACCACGCCCACCGGCTGCACGTCCTACCCGACCACCCGCACCGGCAGCCTCAACGCGGGCGCCTCCGCCCACCAACCGGACGGCTCCTACTTCCAGGCCGCCGCGGGCTCCCACCGCGCCTGCCTCGACGGCCCGACCGGCGCCAACTTCGACCTCGCCCTCCAGAAGTGGAACGGCTCCGCCTGGGCCACCGTCGCCTCCGCCACGACGTCGTCCCCGGACGAGACGCTCACGTACACGGGCACGTCGGGCTACTACACCTACCGCATCACCGCGGTGACCGGCTCGGGCTCGTACACCCTGGGCTACGGCGCACCGTGACGGCGCGGCGGCACACGCCGCCGCCCCACCCCCTACCGCACCCCTCATCAACCGCCTGACCAGCGGCGACAGGGCGAACATGACCGCGCCGATCACCAAAGCGCCCGCACCCAGCAGGCCGAAGTAGCCCGGCTCCGCGTCCTTCGCGTAGTAGCCCGCGAGTGCGCCCGCGACCGACGAGCCCAGGGCGATCGACAGGTAGAACAGGGCGACCATTTGCGCCCCGTACGCCCGCGGCGCGAGCTTCGTCGACAACGACAGCCCCACCGGGGACAGGCACAGCTCGCCCAGGACGAAGATCACCAGCACCAGGACCAGCAGCAGCGGGTTGATCACGCCGTCCCCGCGGGTGAAGCCCAGCAGGGCCATCACCAGGAACGCGACGCCCATCGCGGACACGCCCAGGGCGAACTTCACCGGGGTCGACGGCTGGCGGTCCCCCAACCGCACCCACAGCGCCGCGAAGACCGGTGCGAGCAGGACGACGAACAGCGGCTCGACGGAGTTGAACCACGACGGCGGGATGCTGAAGAACCCCAGCGCGTCCAGGTCCACGCGCTGTTCGGCGTAGATCGCCAGGACGGTGAACTGCTGCTGGAACAGCGCCCAGAAGCCGAAGCTGACCAGGAACATCGGGATGAACGCGACCACCCGGCGCCGCTCGACGCCGTCCACGCGCCTGCTGGTCAGCAGCATCGCGAACAGGCCCACCGCCGCCACCGAGATCACCCACGTCACGACGGTCGCCAGGTTGTCCGGGTTGATGTACCCGCCCAGGACCAGCGCGACCAGAGCCGCGACCAGCACCGCGATGAAGCCGAGGGCGCGGGTGCGCTCCGCGCCGACCAGCGGGTTCGGGACCTCGCGGCCCGCGGGCGGGAGGTTGCGGCGCTGCAGGACGTACTGCGCCAGGCCTGCGGCCATGCCGACGGCGGCGAGGCCGAAGCCCCAGTGGAAGCCGATCTTGTCCTGCAGCAGCCCGGTCAGCAGCGGGCCGGCGAGCGCGCCGATGTTGACGCCCATGTAGAAGATCGAGAAGCCGGCGTCGCGGCGGTCGTCGTCGGCGGCGTAGAGCATGCCGACCAGGACGGTCGCGGTCGCCTTGAGGCCGCCGGAGCCGAGCGCGACGCAGACCAGGCCGACGGCGACGCCGGTCACGCCGGGCAGGACCGCGAGCGCGACGTGGCCCGCGAGGATCAGGGACGCGCTGTAGAGCAGGGTGCGCTCGGGGCCGAAGAGGCGGTCGGCCACCCACGAGCCCGCGATGGTGGCCAGGTACACCGACCCGCCGTACGCGCCGACGATGCCCGCGGCGACGGCCTCATCGATGCCCAGCCCGCCCTCGGCCGCGCTGAAGTACAGGTAGTACAGCAGGATCGCCTGCATCCCGTAGAAGGAGAAGCGCTCCCACATCTCGGTGCCGAAGAGGTTCGCCAACCCTCGTGGGTGTCCGAAAAACCTTTCGGCGTCGTTTCCTCGGTAGAGGTTGCCATACGCAGGAAGGTACGGCCTGGGGTCCTCGGCCGGGGCGTCGACCCCGGCCGGGACTACTCCTCTCGGGTCAGTGCGATCCGGCCATCCGGTGGGCCGCCTGCGCCATCGGCAGGGCGGCGGCGCCCGCCACGACGGTCAGCGCGCCGATGATCCACGACGACCAGGCGATGCCCGTCATGTCCGCGTAGCTCATCACCCACGGCGAGATGAACATCAGGGCGCCGAGGACGATCTGCACGGCCTCGCCCGCGACCAGGCCGGGCCGGGCCAGCGACACGAGCCCGTCCAGCGCGATCAGGGCGCCGAGGACGATCATCGTCCACATGGCGGCGTCGTCGGTGGCCATCCACAGGGGCGACAGGATCGCGACCACGCCCAGCACCACCTCCGCCCAGTCGAAGGGGCGGGTCCAGGGGCGGGCCTGCTGCATTTCACTCATTCGAGACCACCTCCGCGAGAAAAGGAGATCCCCGCCACAAATGGTCCGCCCGGCATGCCCGCAGGTCAACAAGCGATTCGGCGGCCCCCGATCGGGTGCCATCGCTCACATCGCGGGGTTCTGAATCGCTACTCGAAAGTAACATCGCGCAAACCCATGCCGTCCTTGGAGGAGTCCCGTGCAGAAGATCCTCGACGCCATCCTGGCCGATGAGCTGGATTCGATCGGCCACCTGTCGGTCCCGGAGACCTACCGCGGGATCACGGTGCACGCCGATGAGGCCGAGATGTTCGCCGGGTTGCCTTCCCGGGAGAAGGACCCGCGCAAGTCGCTGCACCTCGACGAGGTGCCCGTGCCGGAGCTGGGCCCCGGTGAGGCGCTGATCGCCGTGATGGCCAGCGCCATCAACTACAACACCGTGTGGACCTCGATCTTCGAGCCGGTCTCGACGTTCAAGTTCCTCCAGCGCTACGGGAAGCTCTCGCCGCTGACCAAGCGCCACGACCTGCCGTACCACGTGGTCGGCTCCGACGCCGCGGGCGTCGTGCTGCGCACCGGTCCGGGCGTGCACAACTGGAAGCCGGGCGACCGCGTCGTGGCGCACTGCCTCGACGTGAACCTGGAGGGCCCGGACGGCCACAACGACACGATGATGGACGCCGAGCAGCGCATCTGGGGCTTCGAGACCAACTTCGGCGGCCTCGCCGAGGTCGCGCTCGTCAAGGCCAACCAGCTCATGCCGATGCCCGAGCACCTCACCTGGGAGGAGGCCGCCTCCCCGGCCTGGTGAACTGCACCGCGTACCGGCAGCTCGTCTCGCGCAACGGCGCGGGCATGAAGCAGGGCGACGTCGTGCTGATCTGGGGCGCGTCCGGCGGCCTCGGCGGCTACGCCACGCAGTACGCCCTCAACGGCGGCGCGATCCCGGTGTGCGTGGTGTCCAGCCCGGAGAAGGCGGAGATCTGCCGCAGGATGGGCGCGGAGCTGATCATCGACCGCAGCGCCGAGGGCTACAAGTTCTGGAAGGACGAGAACACCCAGGACCCCAAGGAGTGGCAGCGGTTCGGCGCGAAGATCCGCGAGCTGACCGGCGGTGAGGACCCGGACATCGTGTTCGAGCACCCGGGCCGGGAGACCTTCGGCGCCTCGGTTTACGTGGCGCGCAAGGGCGGCACGATCGTCACGTGCGCGTCGACCTCCGGTTACATGCACCAGTACGACAACCGGTACCTGTGGATGAACCTGAAGAACATCATCAGCTCGCACTTCGCGAACTACCGCGAGTCCTGGGAAGCGAACCGGCTGATCGCCAAGGGCATGATCCACCCGACGCTGTCGAAGACGTACGCGCTCGAGGACACCGGCCAGGCGGCGCTGGACGTGCACCGCAACGCCCACCAGGGCAAGGTCGGCGTGCTCTGCCTGTCGCCGGAGGAGGGCCTGGGCGTGCGCGACCACGAGCTGCGCGCGAAGCACCTCGACGCGATCAACCGGTTCCGGGGCGTGTAGTTCCGTGGGCCGTAACCCTTCCGGGTAGCGTGTGGGTATGGGTCTGGGCGAGGAACGAGAGCTGGTGCCTCTGGGCCCCGGGTTCGACATCACCAAGCGCGGCTACCACACCGCGCAGGTGAATGAGCACCTGGAGCGGCTGGAGGCCGAACTGCAGCTCATGCACGCCGACCGCAACGCGGCGGTGTCGCAGGCTGCCGATCTGGCCAAGCAGCTGGAACAGAGCCGCTCGGAGATCGACGACCTGCGCAAGCAGATCGATCGCCTCTCCCTGCCCCCCACCACCCTGGAAGGCCTGAGCGAACGCCTGCAGCGGATGCTGCGGCTCGCCCAGGAGGAGTCCGCGGAGACGAAGGCGCGCGCCGAGGCCGAGGCCGGGCACATCCGGGCCAAGGCCGAGGCCGACGGCAACGAGCTGCGCCAGCGCTACGAGCGCATGCTCGCCGAGCTGGAGAAGCGCCGCGCGGACATGGAGACCGAACACCGCGAGGTCCTGACCAAGGCCCGCGCCGAGGCCGACCACCTGGTCGCCGAGGCGCGGGCCGAGGCCGACCGCCTGGACGCCGCCGCCCAGCGCCGCCGCGACCAGGTGGAGGAGGACTTCGAGATCGCGATGTCCGGCCGCCGCACGGAGGCGATGCGCGCCCTCGCCGAGCAGGAGGCCACCAGCAAGTCCGAGGCCGAGCGCCGCGTCCGCGAGGCGACCGAGGAAGCGAACCGCCGCCGCCACGACTCGATCGCCGAGGCGAAGGCCCGCCTGGAGGAAGCGACCTCCGAGGCGCACCGCCGCGTCCGCGAGGCGACGGAGGAGGCCAACCGCCGCATCTCGCACGCCGCGCAGCGGGTCTCGGCCCTGCGCCAGCTCCGCGCGCGGGTGGCCGACCAGCTCAACAGCGCCCGCGACCTCATCGCCGACGCCCACGTGCAACTGGCCGACGCCGCCCCGACCCTCGACCCGCTCCCCGAGGAGCGCGTCCCGACGACGGTCGACGGCGCCCCCGCCGACAACTCCCCCACGCGCACGATGATGACCCCGGTCAAGCCCGCGTCGGAGACCTCCGGTCCCCCGCGCGAGTCGTGGGAGGCGAAGGACCCCGACGGCGGCCAGACCCAGCGCCTGGCCCGCCCGGAGCCCGTGGAGAAGAAGGACGCCGAGGCGACCACGAAGTCGGCGCCGGTCAAGACCCGCCGATAACCGCTCGCCCCGCGGTGGGCGGGTGCACGACACTGCCCGCCGTGTCCGAGTACCTCTTCTTCTGGGGCCACCGGCCCGAGCCCGACGGCCGGGTCGGCAAGGGCTGCCTGAGCCAGTGGTGGCCGGTCGACTTCGAGGCCGACGGGCACCCGTTCGCCTCCGCCGAGCACTACATGATGTGGCGCAAGGCGACCCTGTTCGGCGACGCCGGGATCGCCGGGCAGGTCCTCGCCGCGGCCTCGCCCGCCGCGGCCAAGGACCTCGGCCGCCGCGTCCGCGGGTTCGACCACGCGCGCTGGGAGGCCGAGCGCTACGGGATCGTCGTGGCGGGCAACCTCGCCAAGTTCGGCCAGCACGACGACCTGCGCCGCTTCCTGCTGTCCACCGGCGACCGGGTGCTGGTCGAGGCCAGCCCGGTCGACCCGGTCTGGGGCATCGGCCTGGCCGCCGACGACCCGCGCGCCCGGGACCGGGCCACCTGGCGCGGCCTCAACCTGCTGGGCTTCGCGCTCACCGAGGTCCGCGAGCGCTTGCGCGGCTGAGCTACTCCCCGATGTCCTCGAACCACAGGTCGGGGCGGGTCGCGATGAAGTCGGTCATCAGGGCGACGCACTCCGGGTCGTCCAGGACCGTGACCGCGACGCCGTGCTCGGCGAGCCAGTCGTGGCCGCCGGAGAAGGTGGTGGCCTCGCCGATGAGGACCGACGTGATGCCGAACTGGCGGATCAGGCCGCTGCAGTACCAGCACGGGGACAGGGTCGTGACCATCGTCGTGCCGCGGTAGGAGCGGCGGCGGCCCGCGGCGCGGAAGGCCGAGGTCTCGCCGTGGGCGGAGGGGTCGCCGTCCTGGACGCGGCGGTTGTGGCCGCGGCCCCAGACGGCGCCGTGCGGGCCGACGAGGGCGGCGCCGATGGGGATGCCGCCCGATGCCAGCCCGGCGCGGGCCTCGGCGAGGGCGATCGCCAACATGGGGTCCATGGACGGCGATTGTGGCGCGTCCCGCAGGCGCGCGCCTCGTTGTGCTGGGTAGGTTTACCGGCAAGTAGCCACCGAGGGAGGACCATGGGCGCCTACCAGACCGTCGTCGTCGGCACCGACGGATCGGATTCCTCGTACCGGGCCGTGGACCGGGCCGCGGAGATCGCCGCGGACACCGGGGCCACGCTGGTCATCGCGTGCGCGTTCCACCCCGCGAGCGAGCGGGACGTGCGGCGGGCGCAGGACGACCTCGGCGACGACGTCGCCTACCAGGTCGTCGGCTCCAACCCGGCCGACGAGGCGGTGCGCAGCGCGGCCGAGCGGGCGCGCAAGGCGGGCGCGCAGTCGATCAAGACCGTGGTGGTGGACGGCGAGCCGGTGCCCGCGCTGACCCGGGTCGTGCACGAGCACGACGCCGACCTGCTGGTCGTCGGCAACCGGGGCCTGAACACGCTGGCCGGGCGCATCCTCGGGTCGGTGCCGTCCGAGGCCGCCCGCAAGTCGACCGTCGACGTGCTGATCGTCCACACGACGTGACCGACCAGGCCGCGCGGGTCGAGGAGCTGCTGCTCGGCGGGGAGCGCAAGTACACGCGCGAGCAGGTCTGCGCGAAGGCGGGCGTGCCGCAGGAGCGCGCGACGGCGCTGTGGAAGTCGCTGGGCTTCGCGACCGTCGGCGACGACGCGGTCGTGTTCACCGACGCCGACGCCGACGCGCTGCGCGCCACCCACGACCTCATGTACCAGGGCCTGCTGGCCCCGGACACGGCCACCGCGACGGCGCGGATGCTCGGCCAGCACCTGTCCCGGCTGGCCGAGTGGCAGGTCGACGTGCTGCGCGAGGTGCTGCTCGCCAACCCGGAGATGCTCTCCGACGAGCGCCACCTGGCCGCCCTCATCGAGCGCCTGGTGCCGGAGCTGGAGCGGCTGCAGGACTACGCGTGGCGCAGGCACCTGTCCGCGCACGCGGGCCGGGCGCTGGCCCGGCCGGGCGAGATCCAGGAGAACCGGACCGCGGTCGTCGGGTTCGCCGACATGGTCGGGTTCACCACGCTGACCCGCCGCACCGACGACGCCGGCCTGGTCAGCGTGGTCGACCGGTTCGACGAGGTCACCGCGGAGGTCATCGCCGAGAACGGCGGCCGGATCGTGAAGATGCTCGGCGACGAGGTGCTCTACGTCGCCGACACCCCGCGAGACGGCGCCGCGATCGCGCTGGGCCTGCTGGAGGCCGCGGACGAGGACCCCGACCTGCCGCCGCTGCGCGCGGGCGTCGCCTACGGCCGCGTGCTGAGCCGCTTCGGCGACGTCTACGGCTCGGTGGTCAACATCGCCGCCCGGCTGACCTCGGTCGCCCGGCCCGGCACGGTCCTCATCGACCGCGCCCTGGCCGACGAGCTGAAGCCGCTGCCCGAGTTCCAGGTCCGCTCCCGCCGCCCGGTGTCGGTGCGCGGCTACAGCAGGCTCCGGCTGGCCGTCCTCCGCCGCGCCGACGACACCGCCCCGAGCCTGGTCGACGCCGTGCAACAGCGCGCCGCGCGCCTGCTGACCCGCGAGGAGGAGGACGCGCTGCCCGCGATCCCGCTGGAGCCGGACCCGCCCCGCCGCAGGCGCAGGCGCTAGCGGACCGCGGTGACCAGCCGGGCGCGCGGGGTGTGGGTCCACCGCCCGCTCGGCGCGGCGCGCAGGAAGTCGGCCCGGACCCGGGCGACGAACTCCTCGCCGTGGACGAGCGCGCTGGCGCGCATCGGGCCGGAGCACGAGAAGGCGTGGAAGAAGGTCTCCGCGTCGGCGTGCTCCATCGGGAAGGCCGGGTGCTCGTCGCGGATCACGGTCGCGCCCGCCGACGCGACCGCGTCGAGGAGACCGGGCTCCCAGGACCGCTCCGACCGGACGGGCAGGATCGAGCGCATGAGCGCGAACGGCCCGTCCTCCTCGGTGTCCTCCGGCCAGTAGACGACCGACAGCCGCCCGCCCGGGGCCAGCGCGCCGACCCACGACCGGACCGCGCCCAGCGCGTCGGGGATCTGCTGGAGCCCGAACACCGACACGACCGCCGCGCAGCGGCCCTCCCACCCCGGGTCCAGCGCCGCCGCGTCGCCGACGACGGCCCGCACGCCCGGCATCCCCGACACCCGGGCGTTCGCCCGCCGCACCATCCCCGCGGACAGGTCGATCCCGACGACCTCCCGCCCGGGGAACCGGGCCACCAGCGGGTCGGCCTCGGGGAACGTCCCGCAGCACGGCACCAGCACGGGTCCGGCGGGCACCTCGTCGACCGCCGCGACCGCCGCCGCCACCCACGGCGCGAACCTCGGCACGAAGTACGCCTCGTACCCGTCGGCGGCCTCGTCCCACGCCCGCGCCAGCACCTCGTTCACAGCGCCGCCAGCCACGGCCGGACCGCGGCGACGAACGCCTCGGGCGCCTCGATCGGCGGCAGGTGGCCGACGCCCGGCAGCACGGTCAGCGTCCCCGACGCCGCCTCCGCGAGGTCCTCGGCGAGCGCGACCGGCATCAGCCCGTCCTCGGCGCCGTGCACCACCAGCGCGGGCACGCCGATGCCGAGCACGTCGTGCGACGCCGGGCGGGCGGCCATCGCGCGCTGGCACCAGGCCACCGACGCCGGGTCCTGCGCCTCGATGAACTCCCGGACGGTGCCCGCCGCGGCCTGGTCGTGCAGCAGCGTCGGCAGCGAGTTGTCGGCCAGCCACGGCTTGGTGCCCTCGCGCTCGGCCCGCTCGGCGATGGCGAGCCGCGCGGCGGCGGCCTCGGGGGTGTCCGCGACGGCCTTGGTGTCGACGAACAGCAGCCCGGCGAACCGGGACGGGTCCTTGCGCAGCATGGCCATCGCGACGTAGCCGCCCATCGAGCAGCCGCCGATCACCGCGCGCCCCACCCCGCGGCGTCCAGCTCGGCGAACACGGCGTCGGCGAGCAGGCCCAGGTCGGGTTCGCCGTCGGGGAGCGGGACGCCGCCGAAGCCGGGCAGGTCCGGGGTGATCAGGTCGGGCAGCGAGCGGACGGCGTCCCACATCCGGGAGTCGAACGGGAACGCGTGCAGGAGTACGAGGGTCACGCCGTCATTCTGGTGCGCGCAGCCGGACCTCGCGCACCCGCAGGACCGCCGCGTCGCCCGCCAGCTCGGCGCGCGCCTCCGGGTGGTCGCGGTAGTACGCCAGGGTGTGCAGCACCACGAGCTGGTCGACGTCGAGCGACCCGACCGGCACCGCGCACGCCACGTCCGGGCCGAACCGGACCGCCACCTTCCGCATCCGCTCGCCCACGTCGGGCTTGCCGCGCGAGACCACGCCGACGTAGTGGCGGCTGGGCGCCTGCGCGGAGCGGCCCATGCGCAGGACCAGGGGCCGGATCTCGTGGATGTCGTCCCAGCCCAACCGGACCGCGGGCCGCAGCCAGGTGAGCGCGACGCCCTCCGGGGTCATCAGCAGGCCGGTGGTGAGCGGCCGGTGCCGCAGCGCGAACAGGCCCGCCGCGATGAGCAGGACACCGAGCAGGCCGAGCACGACGCCGCCGACGACGGCGATCACCGGCTCGGCGGTGACCAGGAAACCCGACAGCAGGGCCAGCACCAGCCCGACGCCGACCAGCACGAACGCCGCCGCGCGCCGGGTGCCCCTGCTCGGGAACAGCAGTCCGGTCTCGCCGTGGGCGGCGACGGTGCACACCATCCCGCTCGGCGTCGACTCCTGGCGCGGCGTCCCGTCAGGACGGCGCCAGACCTTGGGGCAGGGCAGGGTTTCCATGGCGTCCATGATCGTCCATCACCAGCGCCGACGCGAGCGCGCCGCCCAACACCCGCTGTGCCAGTGCCGACGGTCCGCCACGGTCCCGCCCTCCTCAGCCGACCACACCACCACGTGCGCCGTCCCGGGCCGGATCTCGTGGTCGCACCCGGGGCAGCGGTACGTCTTGGTGGCGTGGGTACCCGGGACGCTGCGCACCAACCACTCGCCGTCGGCGCCGCTCTCCCGGCGCTGGTTCGCCAGTCCACCGCCCAGCGGGCGCGGCTCGGGGGACTGCGGTCGGTTGCGGCGGGGCACGGGTCCCCAGGGTATGCGTGCGGCACAATGGACGCGTGCCCACCTACGAGTTCCGCTGCCGCGAGTGCGGCGGCACCTTCGACGTGAAGCGGCCGATGAGCGAGGCGAACGCGCCCGCGCCGTGCCCCGAGGGGCACGCGGACACGGTCAAGCTGCTGCGCATGGCGGGCCTGTCCGGCAGCGCGGCGGCCCCCGCGCCGAGCGGCGGGTGCTGCGGCGGCGGCTGCTGCGGCTGAGCTAGCGCCGGTTACGCCGACCGGCCGTTTCCCCCGCCGAACCGGTGACCTGCGGCGATCCGGCCGGCACACTCCGCCGGGTGCGGAAGCGGGTGCGGGCGGAGCGGTGGCGGCGGAGCTACCTTCGGGTGGTGCGCGCGTCCTTCGCGACGGTCCCGTTCTACCGCGAGCTGTGGGCGCTGGGCGGCCGCACCGACCCCGTGCTGGTGCCCGGGCGGACCGGTGTGGACGGCGGCGCGGTCCGGCCGTCGGCGCTGACCGGCCGGGTGGGTGACCTCGTCCCGCTGGCGGGCGGGTCCGCCGAGATCGATCCGTTGCGCGGCCTGGGTTCCGTGCTCGGCGCGCACGTGCCGCTGCGGGCGGGCGCGCTGGTCGTCGTGGTCGACCCGGCGACGCCGCGGCCCCGCTGGACCTCCCGTCGGGCGTGCGGTCGTGCGTGCTCGACCCGGGTGGGCTGGGCGGGCCGTACGCGGGCGTGGTCGACGAGGTGGCGAACCACCTGCGCCGCGGTCAGCCGGTCGTCGCCGTCGGCGGGGACAAGGACCTGGACCAGCTCGACGCCGCCCTGCCCGAGGCGCACCGGGTGACCCGGGTGCCGCTGCGCGCCCCCGAGGACCTGGCCGCGCCGGTCGGCCCGCTCGCGCTTCTGGCGCACCCGCTGCTCGGCGTGCTCGGCGGCCTCGCCGGGTGCGGCCGATGGCACCTCGACCACGCCCGCGTCCACCTGCGGTCCACCACCGCCGGGGCGGCGTACACGCTGCTGCGGCAGCGGTCGCCGAGCCTGGTGGACGTCCTCGCGGGCGACGGGCGCCCCGGGTGGTGCCCGCGGCACGGCACGCCGGTGGTGGAGCCGTGACGCTCTCCGCCCGCGTCCACGACCCGCGCGCGGACGACGAGCCGGAGGGCTGGGCCGGGTTCGCCGCCCGCTGCCGCCTGCACGCGGTGTGGGACTACGGGCTGATGCGGCTGGAGGCGTGGCTGTCGCGCAACCCCGCGATGCTCGGCGTCGTCCGCGACGGCGACCGCATCGTCGCCGCGGCGACCGTGCTGGTCTGCAGGCCCTGGTGGACGCCCCGCTATGCCGAACCCCCGACGCCGAGGACTGCGCGGCTGCGCCCGCGCTGGGCCGAGGTCTACACGCCCTGGCTGTCGGGCTACCCGGCGATCGTGTTCGACCCGGACCTGTCCGATGACGGCCGCCGCGCCGCGTGCGCGCGTTCGAGCGGGCCGTGCGCCACCACATCGGACCGGGGCTGCTCGGGATCGCCTACCGCGCGGTGTACGCCGACGACGTCCCCGCGCTCGCGGGCCCGCTGCGCCGGTCGTGGTCCAACGACCCGACCGCGGTCCTGCGCAACGAGTGGCCGACCGAGGACGGGTGGCTGGCCGGGCTGAGCCGGGAGCGGCGCACCGCCATCCGCCGCTACGCCCGCAAGATCGCCGCCGACCCGACGCTGGAGGTGCGGGAGGGCTGGGGGCGCACCGACGTCGACCCGCACGAGCTGGCCGCCCTCATCAACCGGCACCGCGCCCGCCTGGGCATCCCGCGCACCGACCGGCGGACCGGCGTGGCGGGCGCGTTCCTGGCGGAGTTCGTGCGCCGCGACGACGTCCGCCTGCTCACCTACCGGGCCGCCGACGGCGCCCTGCTCGCCGCGAACACGCTGCTGGACCACCCGTCGAGCACGGTCCTGCAGCACTGGGCGGCGCGCTCGCCCGCCGAGGGCGGCAGGCACAACCTGTACTTCGACTGCTACCTGCGCTGCGTCCGGCACCTGGTGTCGGCCGGGCGCGAGGAGCTGACCTCAGGGCGGGGGCTGATGGCCGTGAAGGCGTCGCTGGGGTTCCGCGCGCGCGAGCTGCACACCGTGGCCGTGCCCGCTCCGGCGGTGGGGGTCCGATGATCGAGGTCCTGGACCCGCGCACCGACCCGCCGCCGCCGTACTGGGCGGACCTGCGGCAGCGGGCGGGGCTGCGCGCGGACTGGGCGTGGCGGGTGCTGGAGGTGCAGTCCTGGAGCGACCGCTGCCCGCACCTGATCACCGTCCTGCACGACGGCGGCGAGCCGGTCGGGGTGGTGAACGCGGGCTGGCTGGGCCTGCCGGGCCGCTACTCGCGGTTCCTGCGGGTGGGCGCGCGGCCCCGGGTCGGCGCGCTGCACGTGCGCGGGCCGGGCAGCAGCGCCGTCCCCGGCTGGTGGATGGCGGACGGGGTGGGGGCGCTCGCCGGGTACCAGCGGGCGATGCGCGCCGAACTCGGCTTCGGCTGCGTGGCCACGGTCCTGCGGCAGGCCAGCCCGGAGGAGCTGTCCGCTTTGGGCAGCCGGGTCGTCCTGTCGCGCATCACGGAACCGATCTGGGGCATCGACACCGCCGGGTTGTCCGATGTGGACGGCTGGCTGGGTCGCCTGGACAAGAAGCGGCGCAGCAACCTGCGGGTGATCGGGCGCAAGCTCGCCGACCGCGTGGCGCTGACCGTCACCGCGGGCGAGCCCGTCGAGCAGGCCGCCGAGGTGACCGAGCTGCTGCGCGGCAACAACGCCAAGTACAAGGGCATCATGCACAACCCGGTGCCGCAGCTCACCGGCTACATCGAGACGCTGACCGCCCAACCGGACACCGTGACGTTCCGGTACACCGACCCCGACACGGGCAGGCTCGTCGGCGTCGGCATCCTGCTCGACCACCCGACCACGCCGGTCTGGCGCACCTGGGCGATGGTCCCGGTCGACGACGGCGGCGTGCGGGACCTGTACTTCCTGCACATCACCCGGCTCGTCGAGTGGGTCACCGCGCACGGGCGGCCCGCGCTGCTGCTGGGCAAGGGGAAGGGCAGGCTGAAGTCGTCGGTCGGGGCGACCGAGCGCGCGCAGTACGCCGCCCTGCTGCGCTGACCGGTCAGACCGGCACCGGCGCGGGCACCGCGACCGGGCCGCGCAGCCGCGCCCGCAGCCACACCGCCTTGGCCGCCAGCCCGACCACCAGCGCCGTCATCGCGCCCGCCGCGCCGAGCGCGGGCACCGCGACCAGCGCCGTCACCGCGGTCGCGACGAGCCCGGCGGCCGCCGCGGACCCGGTGGTGCGCAGCGCCGCGCCCGTGGTGTTCTCCAGCAGGTACACCGCGTACAGCACGGCGCAGAACACGGTCATCTCCACGAGCGTCACCGCGGCCACCGCCAGCGGGTCCGCGCCGAGCGCCCGCACCGACGCCGGGCCGCCCGACGCCCACGCCACCCCGGCCGCCGCGGCGACCACCGCGACCGCCACCGCCGTCACCACGACGGCCGCGCCGCTGATCCGGCGCGCGCGGGCCTGCCCGGTGCGGCCCGCGGTGCCGCGCAGCCGCAGGGACGTCGCGGGCTGGGCGATCCGCAGCAGGAGCAGGACCAGCCCGCCGAGCGCGGAGGACACCAGCAGCGCCACGTAGACCACGGCGACCTGCTCGGGCACGGCCAGTGCCGCGAGGGCGACGTAGACGACCGAGATGGACGCCGCGTCGGCCACATCGGTCACCGAGGCGAGCGCGGCGCGGCGGGTCAGCACGCGGCCGAGCCCGCCGCGGGTCGCGCCGGGCGGCTCCGGACCGCGGGCACCAGCGCCGCGAGCACCGCGCAGACCACCAGCACCCCGGCCACGAGCACGACCAGGTACGCGTGCGGCGCGAGAACTCCCGCTGCCGCCAGCGCCGTCGCCGCGAGCACGTGGAGGGCGAGCGCGGTGAACGCCAGCCCGTCGCGCACCGGGTGACCGAGCAGTCGGTGGGTCGCGGCGAGCGCGGAGAGCAGGCCCTGACCGGTGAGGTAGGCCGCGCCCAGCGCGTACAGCGACGCCGCACCGCCGACCGGTGCGAGGACCACGGCGAGCGCGAGGCAGCACGCCACCGGGGCGGCGGCGCGGGCCAGCAGGGCGCGGGTCGCCTCGTGGGCCAGGACGCGCGTCCTCGGGACGGCGGTGAGCAGCGTCTTCTCCGCGCCCATCACCAGCAGCAGCAGGAACCCGAACGTGCTGGTGGCGGCGACGTACTCGCCGAAGCGCTCCGCGCCCCACACCGGCAGCAGCACGACCGGGGACAGCGCGATGCAGGCCCGCGCGGTCCCGCGCCCCGCGATGACCCGCAGGGCGTCGGCGCGGCGGCGCCCGCGCACGGCCCGCTCAGCCGCCCGCCCGGACGGTCTCCGGCTCCGCGGGCGCCGCGGCTCGGCGCGGCGGCCGACGAGCCTGCGCCAGAAGCGGTCGGGCAGCGTGAGCACGAGGACGGCGAGGACGACGTGCACGCCGATGAACACGAACGCCTCGTTCTTGGTCAGCTCGTGGCCCACCCGGACGGTCATGTGGTCCGCCCAGGACCAGACCTCCGGGATCGGCGTCCACTTCGGGTCGGTGTGCGGGTTGATCGTCAGGTACGCCAGGTCCTCCAGACCGGACAGCTGCAGGAGGATGCACGCGTACCCGAGCCGCCGGGCCGTCCCCGCCGCGCCGCCGCCGAGCCGGAAGGCCAGCACCAGCGCCAGGATCAGGAACGGGGTCAGGACGAGCACGAGGTAGTACACGCCCTCGCCGAAGAAGATCTTCGGGACGAAGTAGGTGAAGTACACCAGGAAGCACACCGGGACGGCGGCGAGCGCGATGCCGCGGCGCACGGCCGCGCTGAGGTTCATCGCGGCGATCGCCTCGACGGCGAGCACGAACGGCAGGAGCTTGACCAGGAACACCCAGATGTTGGGGATGTCCTTCTCGTGCGGGAACCCGAACCACACGCCCGCGGCGGCGGCGAACGCGGCCACCGTCAGGACGATGAAGGCGCGGTGCGCCCGGAAAACGGACTGATCGACGGCCATGAACGCTCCAGGGAAATTCCGAACCCACCGGTGGGCGCATCGTAACCACCCGGGGCGGAATGGGAAGGGGTTCGACGGAGCGGAGCAAGCCGTGCGGCCGTTCGGCCGCAGTTCCCACCCCGGTAACCCTGTAAATGGCGAAACGCTGCTCCGATCGGCGCGTTGGAAGCGGGCCGGAAAAGGCGTACCGTGCGCGCGGTCAATTACCCAGGAAAACCCCCGGAGGGACGGCTCGTGGCCGACGGAACCGACCCGCAGGCGGTCATCGACGCGCACCTGGCGGCGATCCCCGCGCGCGACCTCGCCGGGTACGCCGCGACGCTGCACCCGGACGTCGTCGTGGTGGTCACCAGCGGCCGGGTGATGACCGGGGCCGCCGAGGTCACCGCGTTCCACGAGGCCTGGTTCGCCGAGCCCGGCTGGACCTACGAGGCGGTGACGACCCACCGGACGACGGCGGCCGGGGTGGCGACCCGGGTGGTCGAGGTGACCTACGTCGACGGGCCGGGCGCGACGCCCTCCCGGTTCGCGATGGGGCTGGTGTTCGTCCCGGTCGGCGGCCGCTGGTTGCTCGTTCACGACCAATGCACCCCCGCCGTACGGAGTAGTCCCGAATAACCGGCATTTTCTTGAAAAGATCGCTCTTTCCGGACAGCTGGCCGATTGTTACAGTCCGGGCACTTCGCGCCGTGCGGAAAGGGCGACGCAACGATGGAAGACAGCGTTCTCATCACCGGGGTTGCCGGGTTCCTCGGCAGTCACGTGGCGGATTCGATGCTTACCCAGGGCTACCGGGTCCGCGGAATCGACAACATGATCGACGGATTCAAGGAAAACGTGCCGGACGGGGTCGACTTCCGGGTCGCCGACTGCCGCAACGCCGCCGAGTACGAGGACATGCTCGACGGCGTGGAGATCGTTTTCCACTGCGCGGCCGCGCCCTACGAGGGCCTGTCCGTGTTCGCGCCCTACCTGGTGAACGAGCACACCACCGGGGCCACGGTCGCGATGCTGTCGGCATCGGTGCGCAACGGCGTGCGGCGCTTCGTGCACTGCTCGTCGATGTCGCGCTACGGCGAGCTGGTCCCGCCGTTCACCGAGGACATGCGCCCGGAACCCCTGACGCCGTACGGGATCGCGAAGTACGCGGCGGACCTGCAGGTGCGGGCGATCGCCGGGGTGCACGGCATGGAGCACAACATCGCGGTGCCGCACAACATCATCGGCCCCGCCAGCGCTTCGACGACCCGTACCGCAACGTCGCCGCCATCATGATCAACCGGGTGCTGCGCGGGCTGCAGCCGGTGGTCTACGGCGACGGCAGCCAGTTGCGCTGCTTCAGCTTCGTGTCCGACGTGGTCTCCTGCCTGACCAAGCTCGCGGTCGACCCGGACATCACCGGGGAGATCGTCAACGTCGGCCCGGACGAGGGCACCGTCACCGTCCTGGAGCTGGCCCGGACCATCTGCGACATCGTCGGCGTCGAGTGCGACCCGATCTTCATGCCCGCCCGGCCGCTCGAGGTCCACCACGCCACGTGCAGCTCGGACAAGGCGCGCAAGCTCCTCGGTTACCGCACGCAGGTCGGCCTCCGCGAGGGCTTGGCCGAGATGGTCGAGTGGATCTCCCGGCAGGGCCCGCGCGAGTTCGACTACAACCTCCAGCTCGAGATCGTCAACGAGCTGACCCCGGCGACCTGGACCCGGCGGCTGATGTGAGCGGGCTGACGGCGATCGTGCCCTGCTACAACGAGGGCGCCCAGGTCGACGTCGCCTACCGCGAGGTGTGCGAGGCGCTCGGGGTGCTCGACGGGTTGGAGCTGCTGTTCGTCGACGACGGCAGCCGCGACGACACGCTGGAGCGGATCAAGCGGATCGCCGCGGCCGACCCGCGGGTGCACTACGTGTCGTTCGCCCGCAACTTCGGCCTGCCCGCCGCGGTCACCGCCGGGTTCCGCTACGCCGCGCGGCCCTGGGCGGTGCAGCTCGACGCGGACATGCAGTTCCCGGCGGCGGAGACGTGGCGGCTGCTCGACACCGCGCGCGACGGCTACGACGTCGTGTTCGGCATCCGCGCCGACCGGAAGGACTCGGCGCTGCGGCGGCTCGGCGCGGCGGGCGCGCACTGGGTGGCGCGCAGGCTGCTGCGGGTGGAGGTGCCGCACGGGGCGACGTCGTTCCGGGTGGTGCGCACCGAGGTCGGCCGCACCATCGTGAACCTGCCGACCGGCAACTCGCACTTCGTCGCCAAGGCCCCGCAGGTCGGCGCCCGGTGCGCCACCGTCCCGGTCGCGCACCGCGAGCGGGAGGCGGGGTCGTCGAAGTTCCGGCTGGGGCGGCTGGCCGGGGACGCGTTCGAGCTGTGGTTCGGCTTCTCGTGGCGGCCGTTGAACGCGGTGTACCTGCTGGCGGCGCTGGCCGCGTTCACCGCGGTGCTGCTCGGCGTCCTCGGCGCGTTCCGCGCCGTCGGCCCGACCGCGCTGCTGGTGGCCGGGCTGCTGGTGTCGGCGACGGCGGCGGTCGGCACGGCGGTCGTCGGGCGCTACCTGTACCGGCGGATGGTCGACGTCCGCCCCCGCCGGATCTACTACGTGCGGGAGGCGAACATCCCGGTGTCCGACGACGACCTCCTCGACCGGGGCGTCCCCGCGCCCCCGCCGCCCGCGCGCCCGGCCGACGTGGCGGTGCCGCGGTGAGCGCCCTGCTGGTCCTCGGCGCGGGCGAGGAGCAGGTCGTGCTGTACCAGGAGGCCCGGCGGCGCGGCCTGCGGACGATCGCGGTCGACATGCGCGCCGACCGGCCCGGCATCGCGCTGGCCGACGAGTTCCTCCAGATCTCCACGATGGACCACAAGGCCATCGCGGACGCGTTGCCGGACCGGGAGATCGCGGGCGTCGTGTCCACCGCGGCCGACACCTGCCTGGAGTCCTGGCACCACCTGTCGGCGCACTTCGGCACGCCGTGGGTGTACCCGGCGGAGGCCGCGGCGGCGTCGATGGACAAGTCGGCGTTCCACCGGATCGCCGCCGCCACGGGGGTGCCGACGTACCGCTGGGCGCAGTCCGACGACCTGGCCGAGCTGACCGGCGCCGCGCGCGGGTTCCGGTTCCCGGTGGTCGTCAAGCCCACCGACGCCTCCGGCGGGCGCGGCGTCACCGGCGTGCCGGAGCCGTCCGAACTGGACGCCGCGCTGCGCTGGGCGGCGCGGCACTCCCCGCGCGGGCAGGTGATCGTCGAGGAGTTCGTCGAGGGGTCGAACTACACCGTGAACGTCGTCATGTCCGGCGGCGGCGTCGCGCTGAGCGTGATCACGGAGAAGAACATCCTGCCCGGCCCGGGCTTCCTCATCGGCGGCCACACCGCGCCCGCGGCGCTGGCCCCGGACGTGGAGGCGGCCCTGACCGCGCAGGCGCGCGACCTGTGCCTCGCCTTCGGCCTGCTCGACGGGCCCGCCAACTTCGACGTCGTGGTCGCCCCGGACGGCACGCGGTACGTGCTGGAGGTGGGCGCCCGCATGTCCGGCAACGGCTTCCCGCGGCTGGTGTCCGCGCTGGCCGGGGTGGACTGCGTCGCCGCGCTGGTCGACCTCGCGATCGGCGAGCCGGTGCGGCTGGAGCCGACGCGGCGTCGGCCGACGCGGCTGCACGTGCTCACCTCGCCGCTGGCGGTGCCGGGCGAGTTCGTGTCCGCGGCCGGCCTGGCCGCGGTGGCGGCGCTGCCGGACGTGGCGTCGGTGGAACTGTTCGTCCAACCGGGCGACGTGGTCCAGCCGTTCACCGAGGCGGGCCGCAAGCTGGGCTGGGTGGTGGTGAGCGCCGACGACCCGGCCCGCTTGGCGGACCGGGTCGCGGAGGTCGTCGCGGCGCTGGACCTGGTGGTCCAGCCGACCGAGGCGGTCGCTTAGCTGTAGTCGCGGAAGCCCTTGCCGGTCTTGCGGCCCAGGCGGCCCGCGGTGACCAGGTGCTCGAGCAGCGGGGCGGGCGCGAAGCCCGCCTCGCGGAACTCGTTGTACAGGGTGCGCTGGATGGCCAGCGAGACGTCCAGACCGACGACGTCGAGCAGCTCGAACGGGCCCATCGGCAGGCCGCAGCCGACCTTCATCGCGGTGTCGATGTCGTCGGCGTCGGCGTAGTGCGCCTCCAGCATCTTCACCGCGTCGTTCAGGTACGGGAAGAGCAGGGCGTTGACGATGAAGCCCGCGCGGTCGCCGCAGTGCACCGGGTGCTTGCCGACCTTCTGGCAGATCGCCCGCGAGGTCGCGACCACGTCCGCGCCGGTGGAGATGGTCTCCACGATCTCGACCAGCTTCATGATCGGCGCGGGGTTGAAGAAGTGCAGGCCGATGACGTCGGCGGGCCGGGAGGTGGCGGCGGCGCACTCGATGACCGGCAGCGACGAGGTCGTGGTGGCCAGGATCGCGCCCGGCTTCACCACCTCGTCCAGCGCGCCGAACACGGCCTGCTTGACGGCCAGGTCCTCGGCGACGGCCTCGACGACCAGGTCGCAGTCGGCGAGCTCCTCGAACTCCACGGCCGGGGAGACGCGGCCGAGGATCTCGTCGCGGACCTCCTCGGTCAGGCGGCCCTTGGCGACCTGGCGGTCCAGCGACTTGCGCACCTTGCCCAGCGCGGCCTGCGCCTTGTCGGCGGTGCGGGCGCGCAGGACGACGTCGAAGCCCTTGCGGGCGAACACCTCGACGATGCCGGTGGCCATGGTGCCGGTGCCGACGACGCCGACCCGCTGCACGTCGCGCAGGGGGACGTCGCCCTCGCCGCCCGCGGCGGGGGTCTGGGCGTCGGCGACCACGGTCGGCGAGTCCGGGCCGTCGTAGGTGTAGAAGCCGCGCCGGTCTTGCGGCCCAGCAGGCCCGCGGTGATCATCTGCTTGAGGATCGGCGACGGCGCGTGCAGGCGGTTGCGCGACTGCGCGTACATCGTCTCGAGGATCTCGTACGCGGTGTCGAGGCCGATCAGGTCGAGCAGGGCGAGCGGGCCCATCGGGTAGCCGCAGCCGAAGCGCATGGCGGCGTCGAGGTCCTCGCGCGTGGCGTACTTCTGCTCGTACATCGACACGGCGTGGTTGAGGTAGCCGAACAGCAGCGCGTTGGCGATGAAGCCCGCGCGGTCGCCCATGACGACCGGCTCCTTGCCCAGCCGCTTGGCGAACTCGACGACGTCGGTGACGACGTCCGGCTCGGTGACCACGGTGCGCACGATCTCGGTCAGCTTGAGCACCGGCGCGGGGTTGAAGAAGTGCAGGCCGACGACCTTGCCGGGGCGTCCGGTGTGGACGCCGATCTCGGTGATCGACAGCGAGGAGGTGTTGGAGGCCAGGATGGCCTCCGGGCGGACGATCTTGTCCAGCTCGGCGAACACCCGGGCCTTGGTCTCCAGGCTCTCCGGGATGGCCTCGATGACGAGGTCGGCGTCGGCGAGGTCCTGCAGGTCGGTGCTATAGCTGATCCGGTCGCGCAGCTCGGCCAGCGCGGCCCCGTCGAGCTTGCCCTTGGCCAGCGCCCGCTCGGTGGAGTGCGTGATGTGGCCCTTGCCGCGCTCGATGCCCGCCTCGTCGACCTCGACGGCGACCACCTTCAGGCCGGTCCGCGCGAGTACCTCGGCGATGCCCGCACCCATGGTCCCCAGGCCGACAACACCGATGGTGGAGAACTCGCGCGCCACAGTGACCTCCGGAGAATCGACGCGATGCTACCTACGGGTAACTTTCGCTCGATCCTGCCACGCTGACGCGGACCCGCCGGGTGAACTCCGCCACTGGACCGGTCGAGAATCACCCGTTCTAACGCCGCCGTACAACCCCGAGCTGGTACTTAGCCCGCGAAGCCACCGGCAGCGAGGGTCTGGACGCGCAGGAGGGCCTCCGCGGCATCGGGGCCGTCGGCGGTCACCGTCACCCGGGCGCCCGCGTGCGCGCCGAGGCCGAGGAGCGCCAGGACGCTGCGGGCGTCGGCGGTGCGGCCCGCGTGCTCGACGCGCACCTCCGCGTCCAGGCCCGCCAGGGCGCGGACCAGGAGACCGGCGGGTCGGGCGTGCAGGCCGACGTCGTTGGTCAGCTCGACCTCGACGCGGTTGCCCGCCGCCAGCGCGCCGTCGGAGCCCGGGTGCAGGGCCGACGCGGCGGCCGACAGGACCGCGTCCAGCGGGGCGCCGGACTGCGCGGCGACGGCGGCGGCGATGGCGCCCTCCACCAGCGGCGCGTCGACCACGGCGGCCGTCGTCGGGTCGCCCAGCATCTCGACGGCGATGTCGGCGACCAGCTTCGCGCTGCCCAGGTCGTACAGCAGGATCACACCCGCGCCGGACTGCGCCCGGCCGAGCGCGTCCGACACCAGGTCGAAGTCGGTGCCGAGGTCGCCCTCCGAGCCGCCCGCCGGGATGATCGCGACGTCCGGCGCCATCTGCGCGGCCAGCTCCGCGAGGCCCTCGGCGAGGCGGGCGCTGTGCGAGACCAGCACCAGGCCGACCCGGCTCACGGCGTCCCCCGGCGAACGCGCGCAGGATGATCGCCGTCGACCGGGCGCCCGGGTCCAGGTGGCCCGCGCTGCGCTGCCCCAGGTACGACGCCCGGCCCTTGCGCGCGACCAGCGGCACCGTCGACGCCGCGCCCTCGTCGGCGGCGTCGGCGACGGCGGCGAGGTCCGCGCCCGCGAGGGCGGCCTCGACGGCGGGGGTGAGCGCGTCGACGATCGTCTTGTCGCCCACGACCGCCTTCCCTCGGTCGGTGATCCCGCCGAGCGCGGCCCGCAGGGCGGCGGGCACGTCCAGCTCGGGCGCGTCGCCGCGGCGGCGGCCGCGCGGAGGAACGCCGTGCCGTACAGCGGCCCGGACGCGCCGCCGACCTTCGAGATCAGCGTGGTGGCGACCAGCTTCAGCACCGCGCCGGGGGTCTGCGGCGCGGCGGCGTCGAGACCGGACAGCACGAAGCCGAAGCCGCGCTTGAGGTTCTCGCCGTGGTCGCCGTCGCCGATGGCCTTGTCCAGCGCGACCAGCTCGTCGCGGTGCTCGGCGACCGCGGCCGCCGCGCGCCGCACGCCCGCGATGACCTCCGCGGTGCCGCAGCGCATCACCGGCCCCACCGCAGCGCGGCGGTGTGCACGGGGGCGTCCCACAGCTCGAGCAGCTCGTCGGTCAGGCGCAGCAGCGTCAGGCTCATCCCCTGCATCTCCAGGCTGGTGATGTACGGCCCGACGAGCCTGCGCCGGACCTCGATGCCGCGCGCGGCGAGCAGGTCCTCGGCGACGCCGTGCGCGAGGTACAGCTCCAGCAGCGGCGTGCCGCCCATGGAGTTGGTGAACAGCAGCACGTCGTCGCCCTCGGCGAAGGGCAGGTCGGCCAGGACGGGGTCGAGCAGCCCGGCGACGATCGCGCTCGCGTCGAGCAGCGGGGTGCGCGCGCGGCCCGGCTCGCCGTGGATGCCGATGCCGACCTCCATCTCGTCGTCGGCCAGGTCGAAGCTGGGCGACCCGACGTGCGGCACGGTCGGCGCGGTCAGCGCCATCCCCATCGACCGGACGTCGGCGACGACCGCGCGGGCGATGCGCTCGCAGGTGTCCAGGTCCGCCCCGGACTCCGCGGCCGCGCCGACGATCTTCTCCAGCAGCACCGTCCCGCCGACGCCGCGGCGGCCCGCGGTGTACGTCGAGTCCTTCACGGCGACGTCGTCGTCGATGACCACGGTGCGCACGTCGATGCCGTCGGCGGCGGCCAGCTCGGCGGCGGTCTCGAAGTTCAGCACGTCCCCGGTGTAGTTCTTGACCAGCAGCAGCACGCCCGCCCCGCCGTGCACGGCGCTGAGCGCGGCGTGCACCTGGTCGGGGTGGGCGAGGTGAACACCGCGCCCGGGCAGGCGGCGTCGAGCATGCCCGGTCCGACGAACCCGCCGTGCAGGGGCTCGTGGCCGGACCCGCCGCCGGACACCAGCGCGACCTTGCCGGGCACGGGCGCGTCGGCCCGCAGCACCTGCGCGGGGTCGTCGACCACCCGCAGCAGGTCGCCGTGCGCGGCGGCGAGTCCGCGCAGGCTCTCGGCGACCACCTGGTCCGGGCGGTTGATGATCTTCTTCATCGGGGCGCCTCCTCGAGTCCCGGATTCGTTCCTACACCCGGGCTGGGCAGCGCGGTAGCGGCCGATCCGGCGGGCGGGGCGGGCGACCGGCTCAATCGATGGTCTCCCCGGGCACCGCGAGGGCCGCAGCCGCTGCCACAGGGCGAACAGCGCGGCCGTGGCGAGCATGCCCAACCCCATCCACAGGTTGACGTTGATGCCGCCCGCCTTGCGCAGGTCGTCGTCGCTCGTGGCGACGATCCCCATGATCGTCAGGACGACGCCGTAGATCCCGAACAGCAGGGCCAGCACGCCCCGCAGGTCGAACAGTCCGGCTCGCTTCGCCACCGGGTCCTCCCTCACCAGAAGATCACGTTGAGCGCGACGGTCAGCGCGAGCACGCCCGCGGCGAGCACCCCGGGCCGCCGGTACCACCCGGCCGCGTCGCCGGTGGTCTCGTGCCGGAGCTGGTCGCGCGGGGTCAGCGACCACACCAGCCCGACCAGCTCGCGGTCCGGCTTGGGCTTGGTCACCAGCGACACCGCGACGCTGACCGCGATGTCGACCACGAACGCCGTGCTGGCCGCGACGAAGCTGGCACCCTGCCCGGCCAGGCCGAGCACGCCCGCCCGGTTGAGCACGTCGACGGTCACCGCCGCCGCCGTGCCCGCGATCAGGCCGAGCCCGCCCGCCAGCGGCGTCATCCGCTTCCAGAACATACCGAGGATGAACGTCGCGAACAGCGGCGCGTTGAAGAAGCCGAACAACGTCTGGAGGTAGTCCATGATGTTGTTGAAGCTGGCCGCGATGAACGCTGTCCCGATCGCGGCGAGGCAGCCGACGACGGTGATGAGCCTGCCGACGCGCAGGTAGTAGGCGTCCGGCTTGTCCTTGACGACGTAGGACTGCCAGATGTCGTAGGTGAAGACGGTGTTGAACGAGCTGACGTTGGCCGCCATGCCCGCCATGAACGCCGCCAGCAGACCGGTGATCGCGATGCCGAGCATGCCGTTGGGCAGCAGGTCCCGGATCAGCAGCAGGATCGCGTTGTTGTAGGTGACGCCGGTGTCGGCGGTGCCGCCGCTGGCCTTGTACTCGGCCAGCTCGGGCGAGAGCACCGCGGCGATCATGCCGGGGATGATGATGACCAGCGCGATCAGCGTCTTCGGGTACGCGCCGATCAGCGGCGTGCGCCGCGCCGCGGACATCGACTTCGCCGACATCGCCCGCTGCACCTCGGCGAAGTTCGTCGTCCAGTACCCGAAGCTGAGCACGAAGCCCAGGCCGAACACGATCCCGAGGACGGACAGGGTGGCGTCGCCGATGCCGGTGAGGTTGGTGCCCGGCCAACTGCTGAGCTGCGCGGCCCCGTCGGCCTGCCCGCTGATCTTGTCGACCAGCCCGTCCCACCCGCCGACCCGGTGCAGCCCGACGAACGTCAGCGGCAGCAGCATCGCCACGATGACGAAGAACTGCATGACCTCGTTGTAGACCGCCGCGCTGAGCCCGCCGAGCGAGGTGTACGCCAGCACGATCGCCGCCGCGACCACCACCGACAGCCACAGCGGCCACCCGAGCAGCAGGTTGACCACGGTCGCCAGCGCGAACAGGTTGACACCCGCGATCAGCACCTGCGCTGTGGCGAAGCTGAGCCCGTTGACCAGGTGCGCGAACTTGCCGAAGCGGCGCAGCAGGAACTCGGGCACGCTGCGGACCTTGGAGCCGTAGTAGAACGGCATCATCACCAGGCCGAGGAACACCATGGCCGGGATCGCGCCGATCCAGTAGTAGTGCGCGGTGGGTATCCCGTACTGCGCCCCGTTGGCCGTCATCCCGAAGATCTCGACCGCGCCGAGGTTCGCCGAGATGAACGCCAACCCGGTCACCCACGCGGGCAGCGACCGCCCGGACAGGAAGAAGTCCAGACTGCTCGACACCGACTTCCGCGCCAGGTACCCGATCCCCAGCACCACGACGAAGTACGTCGCCAGCAACGCGTAGTCGACCCAGCCCGCATCGAGCCGCAGGTCCGCCTGCGCCACCACGTCCATGGACACCCCCAGCCGAGATGATCGACGGTGATCGGCCACAGCATGGCCCCTTGGGCGCGCTCCCGCACGACGAGCCGCAACAGCCCGTGTCCGGCCGCCGACCCCCACGACGTGGACCTCACCGAACTGGCGGACCTGCACGCCGGGGCCCGGGGTTGGTGGTCGCGGGCGGTTCGCGCGCGCTGTCGGAGGACACCCGGAGGGTGGTCGTGCCGCGGTCGGCGGTACAGCCTGGTGGTGTTCGACCCGGGACTGGGCGAGGACGCCGATCCCGTCGTCGCGGCGAGCAGACCCTTCACGGCGATCGTCGTCGGCGCCCCCGCGTTGCTGCCGAGCGCGACGGTGACCGGGCCCGGGTCGATCGGGACGGTCGGAATCCGGGCGCGGAAGGGGACCACCGGCGTCCTGACCGCGGCGGCGCACGTCGTCACCCGGGGGCGCCGCGGTCGACGGCACGCCGGTGACCGTGCTCGACCACGACGCGGTGCATCATCGGGACCGACCCGGCCATCGCCTCGGGTGCGCCCCGCACCGCCGTCCACTCCGCGATCCGGATGGCGACCTGGGTGTGGGCGGAGCAGGTGTTCACCGCACTGGGTCTGCGCCGCTAGCGACACGGATGGAGTAACGGGTTCCGCCTTCCGGGCGACGTTCCTCGAAGCAGGTGGTCGAGGAGCGCCATGGATCTCACCGAACTGGTCGACCGGCACGTGGCGGCCGACGCGGACGAGGTCCCGCCGAGTGCGGCGGGGGTGCTGCTGGCCGAGCACCTGGGGGTCGGCGCGGTGGAGCCGTTGCTGGCGGCCGGGGTCTGGTACGAGGTCGTCGCCGCGGGGAGTTCCGGGCGTGGTTGCACGACGCGGGGGCGTCGTGGGCGGTGTACGACGACGTGCGGACGGTGGTCGTCCCGCACGCGGGTGGGGCGCGGTTCGACCTGGTGGTGTTCGACCCCGAGCGCGGGTGTCGGGAGGAGCCGCTGGTGGTGCCCGTCGAGCCGCTCGGGTTCATGGGGCGGGCGGTGCGGATGGGGACGCGCAGCGCGGTCGTGCGGCACCTGACGGAGGTGGCGGAGGTGGGCTGGGAGCCGCACCCGGAGTACGCGGCGTTCACCGTCGTCGAGGCGTTGGAGCGGTTCGCTGCCGAGCACGTGTTCGCGGTGGCGGTGGTCGGGTCGCCGGGGTTCGCCGACGTCGGGACGTGGGCGCCGCGGCACGCGGCGGACGTGCCGGGGTACCGGGAGCCGGTCGTGGTGGTCGGGCCGCGCGGGCCGGAGGCGTCGGTGGCGACGGGGGCCGATCCGGCGATCGCCACGCGGCGGCCCGACGTCCGGATCTACCTGCGGCACGCGGGCGACGCGGTCGGGGTGTCGCGGGCGGGCGTGCCAGACTCCGGCGGTGGACCGGGACGCGTTCGCGGCGCTCGTTGAGGAGCACCGGCGGAGTTGCTCGCGCACTGCTACCGGATGCTGGGCTCCCTGCACGACGCCGAGGACGCGCTGCAGGAAGCGCTCCTCGGCGCGTGGAAGGGGTTCGCGGGCTTCGAGGGCCGGTCCTCGGCGCGGACGTGGCTGTACCGCGTGTGCACCAACGCGTGCCTGCGCCAGGCGGGCAAGCAGCGGGTGCTGACGCTCGCCGAGCCCCTGGACCAGACCGCCGACCTGGGCGAGCCCGTGCTCGAACCGCTGTGGCTGGAGCCGTGGCCGGACGACCCGGCGGCGCGGTACGAGCAGCGGGAGAGCATCGAGCTGGCGTTCGTGGCCGCCCTCCAACGCCTCCCGGGCACGCAGCGCGCCGTGCTGGTCATGCGCGAGGTGCTCCAGTTCAGCGCCGCCGAGACCGCGGACCTGCTCGACACCACCGTCGCGTCGGTCAACAGCGCGCTCCAGCGGGCCAGGAAGACCCTCGGTGCCCCGGCGCGGCCCCAGCGGGCCGACGTGGGCGACCTCGCGGCCCGGTTCGCCGCGGCGTGGGAGGCGGCCGACGTGCCCGCGCTGCTCGACCTGCTCACCGGGGACGCGACGTTCACCATGCCGCCGCTGCCCGCGTGGTTCCGGGGCCGGGAGATGGTGGGCCGGTTCCTCGCCGAGCGCGTGTTCGAGACCCGCTGGCGGCTGAGCCCGGTGCGGCTCAACGGCCAGCCCGCGTTCGCCTGCTGGTCGGACGGCACGCGCGCGGCGGCGATGGTGCTGGACGTGCGCGACGGCCGCGTCGCCGCGATCACCGCGTTCCTCGACCCCGCCCTGCTGGACCGGCTCGGGATTCCGGAGGGACCGATGAGTTCCGGGGCGCGGGCGGCTCTACCCCGGTAGACCACCAACCGAGGAGGGCACCATGCTCATCGCGACCACCCTGGTCTCGCTCGACGGCTACTGCGAGGGCCCCGGCGGCGACCTGACCGCCCTGCCGTTCGACCCCGCCTTCGACCTCCACAACGCGGAGCTGATGGCCGCCGCCGACACCGTCGCCGCGGGCGCGTGACGTTCCAGCAGTTCCAGGGCTACTGGCCGCACCAGGGCGACAACCCGCACGCGGTCGAGCGCGAGATCCACGGCCACTTCGAGCGCATGGCGAAGGTCGTCGTCTCCGACACCCTCACCGACACCGCGCCCTGGGAGTCGACCACCGAGGTGGTCGGCCGCGCGGAAGCGGCCGACCACCTGCGCGCCCTGAAGCAGCGCGGCTCGGTCGTCGTGTTCGGCAGCGCCACCCTGCGCGGCGCGTTGTTCGACGCCGGGCTGGTCGACGAGTTCCACGTGGTCGTGGGCGCCGCCGCGGTCGGCGGCGGCACGCCCGCGTTCCGGCCGATGGCGTTCCGGCTGCTCGGCGTGCGCACCTGGGACGAGTTCCCCAGCGTGGTGCTCCGGTACGCGCCCGCCTAGAGGGCGCTGAGCGCGGTGCGGAGGGCGTCCAGGGCCGCGAAGTGGAACCGCGGCCCGTACGTCACCCGGGCCACGCCGATGTCGCGGAGGACGTCGAGGGTCAGCTCGTCGCTGGTGTTGCCGTTGACCGGGCCGGGGAGGTCGCGGACCAGGGCGGTGATCGTTGCCTTGTCCCGAACGCCGATCGGGTACACGCAGTCGACGCCCGCTTCCAGGTAGCGCCTGCCGCGGCGCACCGCCTCGCTGAGGCGTTCGGGTTCCGGGACGCCGCTGTGGGGGAGGAAGGCGTCGACGCGGGCGTTGACGACCAGCGACTCCCCGCGGCGGCGCGGACGCCCGCGAGCCAGTCGGCGTGCTCGTCCGGGTCGCGGAGGCCGCCCGCGCGGTGGTCGGTGTCCTCCAGGTTGCACCCGGCGACACCGGCCTCCAGCAGGCGGTCGACCAGTTCCCCGGCGCCATGCCGTACCCGGCCTCGGCGTCCACCGTCACCGGGACCGGCACCGCGGCGGCGATCCGGCCCGCCGCGGCGAACATCTCCGACCACGGCGCGTCCTCCCCGTCGCGGTACCCGAGCACCGCGGCGACCGCGACGCTGGACGTGGCCACCGCCGAGAATCCCGCGTCGGCCACGACCCGGGCGCTGGCGGCGTCCCACGCGTTCGGGAGCACGAGCAGGCCTTCCCCGTGCAGGGCGCGGAACCGCTGGGCCTTCTCACCGGACACGGGCTTCCTCCTCGACGTCGGCGGGCATGGCGAGCGCGGCGAACAGCCCGGCGGACGCGATCGCGGTGACGGCCCACATCGCCGCCGCGAACCCGGCGGTGAACTCCTCGGGCGAGGAGTAGCCGCCGACCCCGGCGAACACGGCGACCGCCACCGCGACGCCGAACACCCCGCCGAAGATCCTCAACACCATGAACGCCCCGGACGCCTGACCGATTTCCTCCGGCCGCACCGCCGCGACGACGGCCTTCTGCGCGGCGGGCATCGCCATGGTCAACCCCACCCCGCCGACGACCAGGGCGGGCAGCAGCTCCAGGTACCCCGCGCCGCCCGCGACGGCCAGCGCGACCCAGGCCGACGCCGCGGTCTGCAGGGCCAGCCCGCCGACCACGAACGCCTTCTCCCCGTACCGGTCCGCGAGCGCGCCCGCGATCGGCGCGCACACCATCAGCGTCGCCGTCCACGGCACCAGCTTCAGGCCCGCCGCGAGCGGCCCGTCCCCGTCGACGTTCTGGAAGTGCTGCGCCAGGAAGAACATCGTCCCGTAGAGCGACGCGAACACGCAGAAGTTCGCCGGGTTGGCCGTGGCGAACGCGCGCAGCCGGAAGAACCGCATCGGCAGCATCGGCGCGGCCGTGCGCCGCTCCCACGCGACGAACGCGGCCAGCAGCGCGATCCCGAGCGCCACCGCGCCCAGCACCTCCGCGCTCCCCAGCCCGCGGCGTTCCCGCGCACGAGACCCCAGACGACGCCGAACGCGCCCAGCGTCACGAGCACGACACCACCGACGTCCAACCGGTTGTTCGGCCCGACGCCCTCCTCGACGCGCAGCGCGGTCAGCGCGATCGCGACCACGCCGACCGGCAGGTTCAGCCAGAAGATCCACTGCCAGGCCAGCCCCTCGGCGATGACCCCGCCGATGAACGGCCCGCTGAACGTCGCCAGCCCGGTGATCCCCAGGTACACCCCCATCGCCTTGCCGCGCCGCTGCGGCGGGAACGCCGCGCTGATCAGCGTCAGCGACAGCGGCAGCACCATCGCCGCGCCGACCCCCTGCGCCACGCGCGCCGCGATCAGCGCGCCGATGCCCGGGGACAGCGCGCACGCCGCCGACGCCGCGGTGAACACCGCCAGCCCGATGACGAACACCCGCTTGCGGCCGAACCGGTCGCCCAGCGCAGCGCCGGTCAGCAGCAGCACGGCGAACGCGAGGTTGTAGGCGGTGACCGTCCACTCGAGCGACTCGACGGACGCGGAAAGGTCCTGGCGGATCGTGGTCAGCGCGGTCGACACGACCAGGCTGTCCAGCGCCATCATGAACGACGCGAGCGAGGCCAGGCCCAGCACCCACGCCTGCGCGCGGCTCACGCGCGCAGCGACCGCGGGAACCCGAACACCGCGAGCAGCGCGTTGTCCAGGAACCGGGTCAGGACGGAGATGCGGTCGCCCTCCAGCGTCAGGACGATGACGCCGTGCGCGTGCAGGATCGGCGTCGCCGGGTCCCGCAGGTAGCACGCGAACGCGGGCTGGCCGTTGGCGCGCGTGGGGATCAGCCGGTACGAACGCCCGTCGCGCATGGCGACCGCGGCGAGGAACCCGCGGATGGCGTCGTGGCCCTGGTACTCCAGCGGCACGGGCGGCATCGTCAGCCACGCGTCGCCGGTCAGCAGGGCGACGATCCCCTCGACGTCGCCGGACTCGAACGCGCGCACGAAGTCGGCGACCAGCCGCCGCTCCGCAGGGAGTCCGGCAGCGGCGCGCTCTCCCGGTCGTGCCCGGGCATCGCCGCCCGCGCCCGCTTCAACGCGCTGGTGACCGCGTTCTCCGTGGTGTCGAGCATGTCCGCGACCTCAGCGGCGCGGAAGCCCAGGACGTCGCGCAGCACGAGCACGGCCCGCTGGCGCGGCGGCAGGTGCTGGAGCGCGGCCAGGAACGCCAGCGACACCGACTCCCGCAGCTCGTAGCGCGCCTCCGGGCCCGCGTCGAGCAGCGCGTCCGGGTACGGCTCCAGCCAGCTCGGCTCCGCGCGCCTGCGCGAGGGCTCCGGCACCGCCGGGCCCGGCTCGGCGGGCGCCGGGCGGCGCGTCCCGGCGCGCAGCGCGTTGAGGCAGCGGTTGGTCGCGATCCGGTACAGCCACGTCCGCACCGAGGCGCGCTCGGCGTACCCGTCGATGCCGCGCCACGCGGCCAGCAGCGTCTCCTGGAGCAGGTCCTCGGCGTCCTGCACGGACCCGAGGATGCGGTAGCAGTGGACTTGCAGCTCCCGGCGGTACGGCTCCACCAGCTCGCGGAACGCCTCACCGTCCCCGGCGCGCGCCCGCCCGAGCAGCCGGGCCCCTCCTGATTCGGTCTTCACACCGGGGTCGACACCGCCCGCGCCCGGAACTGGTCAGAAAAGCCGGAACTCGTCCGAATCCGTGCCCCGCAGGGCCTCGTAGTCGAGCACGACGCACCGGATGCCGCGGTCCTCGGCCAGCGTGCGGGCCTGCGGCTTGATCTGCTGCGCGGCGAAGACGCCCTTGACCGGGGCCAGCAGCGGGTCGCGGTTGAGCAGCTCCAGGTAGCGGGTGAGCTGCTCGACGCCGTCGATCTCGCCGCGGCGCTTGATCTCGACGGCGACGCTGCCGCCCGCGGCGTCGCGGCACATCAGGTCGACCGGGCCGATCGCGGTCGGGTACTCGCGGCGCACCAGGGTCCAGCCGTCGCCGAGGGTGGTGACGTGCTCGGCCAGCAGCTCCTGCAGGTGCGCCTCGACGCCGTCCTTCTGCAGGCCCGGGTCGATGCCCAGCTCGTGCTTCGAGTCGTGCGTGATCTCCTCGATGGAGATCACGAGCTTCTCGCCCAGCTTGTTCTGGACGGTCCACACGTCCGGGTCCTCGATGAGCCAGCACGGCGGCGACATCCAGTTCAGCGGCTTGTAGGAGCCGCCGTCGGAGTGCACGAGCACCGAACCGTCCGCTTTCACCATCAACAGCCGGTTGGCCATCGGCAGGTGCGCGGTGAGCCGCCCGAAGTAGTCGACCTGGCAGCGAGCAATGACGAGACGCACGCCGAGCAGGTTAGCCCCTGCGGTGAACAATGGGCGACGTGGAGTCACTGGGCACCCGTCAGGTGTACGCGAACCCGTGGATGACCGTCCGCGAGGACGACATCCGCCGCCCCGACGGCAGCGCCGGGATCTACGGCGTGATCGACAAGCCGGACTACGCGCTGGTGGTCCCGCTCGACGGGGACCGCCTGATGCTGGTCGAGCAGTACCGCTACCCGCTGGGCGCGCGCCGCTGGGAGTTCCCGCAGGGCACCGCCCCGGACCGCGCCGACGTCGCCCCGGAGGAGCTGGCCGCCCGCGAGCTGCGCGAGGAGACCGGCCTGCGCGCGGGCCGGATCGTCCGCATCGGCGGCCTGGACTGCGCCCCGGGCATGTCGAGCCAGCGCGGCCACGTCTTCCTGGCGACCGACCTGGCCGAGGGCGACCACGAACGCGAACCGGAGGAGCAGGACATGCGCTCCGCCTGGTTCACCCGCGCGCAGTTCGAGGCGATGGTCCGCGACGGCGTGATCACCGACGCCCAGTCCATCGCCGCGTACGCCCTGCTCCTGCTGCGCTAGCCCGGGCGCTTCACCGTCTTTCGGTACCCTGCCGCCCGTGCCCGAACAGACGTGGTCCCCCGATCCCGCGACGCCCGTCGTCGAATACAGAACCGGCCGGTGGGCGTTCATCGGCGGGCTGGCCCTGTTCGTCCTCTTCGGGTTGGCCGCCGTCTTCCCGGACGTCGGGAACCCGTCGGGTTCGTCGAGGGCGAAGAACCTCGACCCGGCCGCCGGGTCGATCCTCTTCGGCGCGGTCGCGCTGTCCGGCCTGATGTTCATGGTGGGCTCGGTCCCCCGCGTGCACCGCTTCGTCGTCGACCACCGTGGACTGTGGTGGCGAGCCGGTCGCAAATCCGACCTGATCGCGTGGGAGGAGGTGCGCGCCGTGCGCGGACAGGAGCCGCGCTCACCGGTCAAGGACGACCCGAACTCGAAGCCCGTGCGGTCGGCCCTGGTGTTCACCCCGCGGACGGCCATTTCGCGACCCGCCACAGCGCACTGGTGAAACCCCTGATGGACGCCAATCGGGACGTGGAGCTGAGACTGCCGATCGCCACGGTCCACCAGCTGACCCAGGAGATAGCCAGGGTCCGGCCGGACCTGCTCCACTGATGCCCCGCTACCGCAGCTCGGCGGCGGTGAGCAGCCGGATGGCGGCGTCCACCCACGCGCCCGCGCGGTCCGTTCCGCCCCACTCGCGCAGGACGGCGGCGCAGCGGGCCAGGCCAACGCCCGTCAGGGCGTCCGCGGCGCGGTCGACGCGGTCCGGGTAGGTCGGCGGGAGGTGGCGCAGGCCGCGGTGGGCGGCCTCGGCCAGCACGGCGAGCGCGTCGGACACGGGGTCGGACGCCGGGGCGCCCGCGACGGCCAGGGCCGCCGCGCCTGCCGGGGCGAGGTCGGGGACGACCGGGCCGCTCGCCGACAGCACCGCCAGCGGTGTCACCTGGAGCCCGCCGCGGACCCGCCGGAGCGGGCCGCTGACCGCGCGCGGGCCGTCGGCCAGGGCGTGGACCAGCGCGTCGACGGCGGCGGGGGCGGTCGCGCTGTGGGTGAGCGTGACCGTGACGTCCGCTCCGCACGGGGTCTCGACGACGGCGTCCACCCGCTGCGCGCCGGGCCGGTAGTCGACAGACCGCACCGCGGCGACCGGGACCACGCGGACGTGCTCGGCCTCCACGCGGGCGCGGACCAGGCGCGGCGGCAGGTCGGCGAGTTCGGCCAGGACCGCGTCGACGTCGTCGACCCGCAGCGCGGCGGGCAGGCCCGACCACGCGTCGCCGAGCGGCGTCACGGCCGTCCTGGCCAGCGCGCCCGCGGAGAACCGGACCACGCGGCTCGCGCTGCGGACGGCGGCCTCGCTGACGACGTTGCCCGCCGCGACCGACGCCAGGGTCGCGCCCGAGATCCGGCGGGCGCTCAGCTTGCCGTCCTCGCGGGTGACCCGGTGGCGCAGCACGAGCACGGTCGCGGTCGCCGGGTGGGCCAGGAACACCTCCGCGGTGTCCTCGCCGACGCGCGCGCCGAGGCCGACCAGGCGGACCTGCTTCAGCGGGGTCCGCGCGGGCTCCTCGGTGCCCAGCGCCCGCGGCGACGGCGGGACGCGGTGGCGGGCGTGGAGTTCGGCGACCAGCTCCGCGACCCGGGCGGGCGAGTGCGCCGCGCCGCGCTCGGCGTACGCGGTGAGCTGCTCGACGAGGTCGTCCGCGGCGGCGGCGGGCCAGCGCAGGCCCGCCCGGTCCAGGGCGTCGCGCTCGCGGCGCAGGGCGGCGGTGAGGACCGCGCCCGCGGTGGCCGCGCCGTCCCGCAGCAGATCGTCCACAACGGACACGACCTGCGCCGTCGAGCCGCAGGCGACCGCGCCGATGTCGACGGTCGCGTCGGCCTCGCCCGGGTGCTCGGCGTCGGCCGCGCGGCACGCCCACACCGCCAGCACCACCAGTTCCGGGTGCGCGGCGGGTCGGGCGTCGCAGTCGATGTACGACAGGTCGCCCGGGACCAGGAAGCGGACGGTCGCCGCCGCCATCTCCACGACGAGGTCGGCGCGGCGCACGCGCGCGGAGTACCCGGCGGCGCGGGTGCGGCGGGCGGCGGCCAGCGCCCGGTCGCCGAACCGCTCGGCCAACTCCTCGTCGGTGACCGCGCCCGGCGACCAGTCCACCGGGGCGCTCGGCGCGGCGGCCGTGGCCTGGAAGGCGAGCACGGCCGCGATCCGGTGCCTGCACACCCCGGGCGCCCCGCACGTGCACGACGCGCCGTCCAGCCCGACCCCCGGCGGGAGCACGACCCGCGACCCGTCGGCCAGCGCCGCGGTCACCGCGCCGTCCACACAGGACACCTCGGCGGTCTCGGCCTCCTTGGTGGCGCGCTTGACCAGGCCCCGGTTGGCCAGCGCGGCCAGCGCATCGGGGGTCAGTGCGAGCAGGTCGGGGCGGCTCACCGGCCGATCCGTTCCGCGACGAACCCGGCCAGCTCGCCCGGCGTCATCGCGCCGACGTGCGCCCCGGCCCCGGCGAGCCTGCCCGCGAGCGCGCGGTCGTAGTCGGGCACGGCGTCGACGTCGAGCGCGGCCAGGCACAGCACGTGCGTGCCCTGCTCGACCAGCCCGCGGACGGTGCGAACCAGCGCGTGCTCGTCGCCGCCCTCGTAGAAGTCGGACACGATCGCCACGATCGCGCGCCGCGGCGAGTCGACCAGCCCGGCGGCGTAGCGCGCGGCGCGGGCGATGTCGGTGCCGCCGCCCAGCTGGACCTTCATCAGCAGCTCCACGGGGTCGGTGACGTCGGCGGTCAGGTCGACGACCTCGGTGTCGAACGCCACCAGATGGGTGCGCAGCCCCGGCACGCCCCACAGGCACGCCGCGGTCACCGCGGAGTGGATCACCGAACCCGCCATCGACCCGGACTGGTCGACCAGCAGCACGAGCTGCCACGGCTCGGTGTGCTTGCGGGTGCGCGAGGTGAACCGCGCCCGCTCGATGAGCAAGCGCTTGCGCTCGGGGTCGTAGTGGCGCAGGTTCGCCCCGATGGTGCCGCGGAAGTCGAAGTCGCGGGCCAGCCGGAACGTCGACGGCTTGCGCGCCCGGGTGCCGGTCAGGCTGCGCCGCACGTCCACCGCGAGCGCCGCGACGAGCTGCCGCACCACCTCGGCGACGAGCCGCCGCGCCAGCGCCAGCACCTCCGGGTTCATCAGGTGCTTGGTGCGCAGGACGGCCCGCAGCAGGGCCGGGTTCGGCTCGACGCGGGAGAGCACATCCGGGTCGGTGACGACCTCGTGGATGTCGTAGCGCTCGACCGCGTCCTGCTCCAGCCGCTCGATGGTCTCCTTCGGGAACAGCCGGTGCACGTCGTCCAGCCAGTCCACGGTGGACAGCTGCGACGCGCCCCCGCCCCCGGTGCGCACGCCGCGCTGGGCCAGGCCGGGGTCGCGGCCGTAGAGCCAGGCCAGCGCGGCGTCGCGGGCCGCGGCCTCCGGCCCGAGCGCGGCCATCCCGCCCGCGGGCTCGCCCAGGATGAGCCGCCAGCGCTCCAGATCCGATGTCACAGCAGCCCCGCCTTCGCCAGCGCCCGGTCCACCGCGGCCTCCACCGCCTGCCCCTCGGCGACGGCGAGCGGGTCCGCGCGCAGCCGCACCAGCGCCCGGGCGGATCCGGTCGTCCCGCGGCGGCGCAGCAGGCCCGCCGCGATCGCCTCCCGCTCCGACGGCGGGAAGAACTCGAACGCCTGCCGCAGCGCGGGCAGCGCGACGAGGAAGTCGTGCTCTGCCATGGCGACCACGACGTCGTCGAGCGCGGCCAGCAGGGCGTCGTCGGCCAGCACCTCCTCGCGGGCGACGGCGAACAGCCCGGCCAGCCAGTCGCCGACGACCCCGGCGGCGCGCGGCGGCGACCGGTCGACGTCCGCGCCCAGCGCCCGCGCCAGCCCGGTCGCCGCGCCGCGCAGGTCCGGCGGCACGTCGGCGCCCGCGGCGATGCGGCGGGCCACGCCGACCGCCACCTCCACCGACGTGCCCGCGGTCGCGGGCGCGTACCGCAGGGCGTCGCGGACTGCGGCGATCGCGGCGAGACGTCCCAGGTCGGCGGGGCCGGGACCACCGCGGACCCCCTCGGCCAGCCACAGCGCGCGGGGCGTCGCGGCGGCTACCACCGCGCCCGCCAGCGCGCTCCCGGCCGACCCGAGCAGCCGGTCGTGCCGCCACAGCCCGACCGAGGTGGCCAGCGCCTTGCCGACCGCGGCCAGCTCGCGCGCGTCGGCCAGCGCGCCCGCCAGGGCCACGCCGACCTGGTCGGACACGTCCGCGAACCCGCAGAGGACGGCGTCGAACAGGACGTCGGCGAGCGCGCCCACCCCCGCGTCGGCGGCGCGGCCCGCGAGCACGGCGGTGGCGGCGTCGGCGAGGGTCGCGCCGTGCGCGGCGGCCTCGATCAGCGCGGGCAGGCGCAGGTCGGACGGGGCGAGCGACCAGCGCTCGCCCGCGACCGGGTCGCCCCCGCCGACCGGTCCGGCGAGCCGCTCGAAGCCGGGAACACCGAGCACGCGCAGCCGGTGCAGCACGCGGCTGCGGGCGGCGTCCGCGACCAGGTCCAGCTCCACTTCCCCGGTCCCGTCGAGCCCGTGCTCGGTGAGCAGGGCGGTGACCTCGGGCAGCAGCGGCGGCGCGGGCGTGTCCGGGTGCAGCGCCCCGACCCGGTCGCCGGTCAGCGCCGCCACCATCTCGACCACGACCGGGTGCGCGCCCGGCGCGAGGGTGCCGCGGGTGGACCAGGGCAGCGGCTGGTCGAGCCCGTCCGAGACGAGCGCGCTGACCAGCCCGTCGAGCACGTCGGCGCGGGCGGGCTCGGCGTGCCCGCGCAGCGCGGCGAGCCCGGCGGCCATGGTGCGCGCGGCGATCAGGTCCGCTGTGGACACGACCTGCTTGCGCTGCCGCAGCCGGGTGGCGACGTCGCCCATCAGGCCCCACGCGGCTTCCCGCGGCCCGGACTCCCACAACCGCTGGTAGTAGCCGGGCGAGGGCATGCCGGACTGGTAGCCGGTGAACGCGTCGAGGCGCTTGTGCGAGTACGGGACGAGGTAGCTGCCGCCGTTCGGCGCGGCCGGGACCTCCGGCCAGCCGGTGGCGCCGTCGTCGTTCGCGCACAGCGCGACCAGCGCGGGCCGGTGGAAGCCGCCGGTGACCACGACGACCGGCCCGTCGCCTGCGCGCACGGCGGCGCGGACCCAGCGCGCCATGTACGCCTCGCGCTCGGTGTCGGACTCCCCGGCCTCGGCCTCCCCGCGGACGAGGTCGAAGTAGGTCTCCAGCCGCTCGGCGAGGCCGTCGTCGGGGTGCGCCTCGACCATGTGGTCCCACAGGGTGTCGACGTTGTCGACGGCGAACGCCCGGCAGAGCGCGTCCATCGCGTCGGCGTAGCGGCGCTCGGCGTCGGCGTAGCGGTTGGTGCGCTCGAACGCCGGGTGCCAGGCGGGCAGGTCGATGAACCGCACCCGCGCCCCCACGGCGTGGCCGCGGGTGAGCGCGACCCACTCGGGCGAGTAGTCGCAGAACGGCGTCCACGACATGTGCTCGCCGCGCACGTAGCTGAAGATCGCGACCGGCGGGGTGTGGCCGAGCAGCAGGTCCGCGACGGGGAAGTCGGCCGGTCCCTCGATGAGCACGTGCGCGGGCCGCAGCCGGTCGATGACGTCGGCCACCAGCCGCGCGCAGGCCGGGCTGTGGTGGCGGACGCCGACGAAGACGGCGCCCATCAGCCGGGCAGCCGCAGCCGGGCCCGGTGCAGCTCGGCCCAGTGCGGCCCGCCCTTGGTCGGCACCTGCTGCTCCAGGTACCGGCGCAGCTTGGCCAGGTCGTCGGCGTTGTCCTTGGCCGCCGTGCCCGCCAGGCACTCCACGACGTCCTCCGCCGACCCGGGCTCGCCGCGCAGGTACCAGCCGCGCAGGCCGACCGCGTGCGCCACCGACACCGCCTCGGCCGTGCTCATCACCGTGGACAGCCGCTCGCCGCCGGAGCGCAGCTCGCGGAACGCGGTGACCAGCACCTCCAGCACCTCCGGCCGCTGCGCCACCGGCACGCCCGAGCGGGCCAGCAGCGCGCCCGCCTCGGCCTCCACCAGCGCCAGCTCGGTCGCCAGGTCCGGGATCGGGAACACGGTCTCGAAGTTGAAGCGCCGCTTGAGCGCCGCGCTCATCTCGTTGACGCCGCGGTCGCGGGAGTTGGCGGTGGCGATGATGTTGAAGCCGTCGCGGGCGAACACCATCCCGTCCGGGCCGCTCAGCTCGGGGATGGCGATGACCCGGTCGGACAGCGGTGACAGCAGCGTGTCCTGCACCTCCAGCGGGCAGCGGGTGATCTCCTCGAACCGCACGACCTTGCCCTCGGCCATGCCGCGCAGCAGCGGCGCGGGCACCAGCGAGCGCGTCGACGGGCCCTCGGCGACCAGCAGCGCGTAGTTCCACGAGTAGCGGATCTGGTCCTCGGTGGTGGCCGCGCCGCCCTGGATGGTCAGCGTCGACTCGCCGCTGACGGCCGCCGCGACCAGCTCCGACAGCAGCGACTTCGCCGTGCCGGGCTCGCCGACCAGCAGCAGGCCGCGGTTGGTGGCCAGGGTGATCAGGGCGCGGTCGACCAGCGACGGGTCGCCGACGAACTTGCGGGCGACCCCGCGCGCCGGGTCGCCGACGATGAACCGGCGGGCGGCGTCGAGGCTCATCGCCCAGCCGGGCGGGCGGGGCGCGGTGTCGTCGGCGCGCAGCCGGGCCAGCTCGTCGGCGAAGCGCACCTCGGCGGGGGCCGCTGCTCGGATCGGTCGGTCACGCGAACACCTCGGTCAGGTCGGCGATCAGCTCGGACTCGGTCACCGGGTCGAGCGTCGCGAAGGTCTGGGTGGAGCGGTGGGCGCCCCAGTAGTAGCCGCCCGCGGTGTCGACGCGCACCGCGTCCAGCTTCTGCTCGGGGAAGGCCATGACCTCGCCGACGACGATGCCGGGGTCGAGGTGGACGACCACGACCCGGCCGTCGGGCAGCGGCTTGAGGATCCACGGCTCGACGCCCGCGTCCTGCGGCGCGCCGCGCTGCCAGCCGCGGCGGACCAGCGTGAGGACCCGGCCGGTGCTCGCTTTCGCGCCGTCGAACCGGGTCAGCTCGGAGCCCGCGCGCTCGGCGTCGGTCAGGGCGTGCACGGGGCGGCCGAGCTGCGGGAAGGGCTGCAGGATCTCGTAGTCGGCGAACACCTCGGCCCACGCGGGCAGGGCGTCGCCCAGGTGCAGCGGGTGCGCGACGCCGACCACGGCGTCGTCGGGGAGGGTGAAGGTCTCGTCGTCGGCGTCGGCGAGGGTGCGGTCCTCGGCGACGCGGAAGCCGGTGGCGCCGTCGTCGGTGTAGACGGCCCACACCAGCCTGCGCACGACGTGCCAGAGCAGCGGGTGGGTGGCGAACAGCTCGGTGAACTCCCGCGCGGTCCAGCGGCGCTGGGCGACCATCGCGAGTTCGAGCCTGCGGATCTGGTCGGCGGCGACGGCCTTGACGTCCTTCTTGAGCGCGGTGAAGCGCGCGTAGGCCGCGGAGCCAGCTCGGGGTCGTCCTTGGCGGAGGGCTTCGGCAGCGCCTTGCGTACCGGTCCGTCCACATCGGACACGAAGGGCTTGAGCTGCTCGTCGAAGCCGACGGTGAACGCCCGCGGGCCGTAGTCGAGGACCATGCTGCCGTCGGCGGCCAGGCCGAAGTCGGGGACCAGCCGGTCGGCGAGCTGCTCGGCCGACAGGCCCAGGTCGGCGGCGAGCTGGGCGATCTTCTCCTGCGCGCGGGTCTTCAGGCCGGTGAACTTGACCTTCTGCGCGATCCCGTTGAGGTGCAGCAGGGCGACGTCGGTGCCGATGTCGGTGAGCACGTCCAGGCCGGTGACGGCCCGCTGGTGGCCGCCCTCGCCGGGCCACGCGCGGATGAGCGGGGCGAGCGCGCGGACGGTGCCGTCGTCGCCGAGCGCGCCGAGCGCGGTCATGACCCAGCCGTCCTTGGCGGGGTGGCCCGCGGCCTGCCAGCGCTGGAACAGGCCCCACGCGAACTCGGCCATCGGCTCGCACGCCTGCTTGACCAGGTCGACGCCCGGGTACGGCTCGCCGGGCTTGCCGAGGGCGAGCATGGTCAGCAGGTGGCCGACGGCGGGCAGCGGCAGCGCATGCTCGCCGCCCCGGACGCGCACCTGCGGCAGCAGCGCCGGGTCGGCCCAGTCGCCGACCTTGGGCAGCCGGGCGGGCAGCTCGGCGAGCGGGTCGCGGGCCAGCAGGGCGGCGATGCCTTCCCTGCCCTCCTCGGGGACCTCGGCGAGCACGGCGTCGTCGCCCGCGGTGCGCGCGATCAGCCGGATGGCGGCCTCCGCGGCCGTGCGGGGCTTGCCCGCCGGGCCGAGGGCGGCGGGGGTGAGCAGGGGCGCGGCGGCGGCCCCGTGCCGGGCGAACCAGGCCAGCGCCTGCTTGCGGATGGCCTTGAGGCGCACCAGGAAGTCGGCCATGAGCGCGGCGACGCGGGTGTCGAGCACCGGCAGCAGGACGCCCGCGCCCGCCGGGCTCGGCTCCTCGGTGATGGCGGTGATCAGGCTGGGCAGGGCGTCGGTGCCGTAGCGGGCGAGCAGCGCGCGGCCCCAGCCCTCGATGTCCCAGTTGTGGCCCGGGGTCCAGCCGGGGAGCATCGGGCGGACGACGTCCTCGGGGGCGCTGAGCAGGACGTGGACGGCCTGGTAGTGGACGGTCCTGCCGGTCGTGAGGCGCGCGATCGCCTCCGCCCAGGTCTCCTTGCGGAGGTGGTGGCGGAACCGCTGCGCGAGCGCGGCCCACTCCTCCTGCTCGCCCGCGGCCCAGCGGAGTTCGGTGCGCTCCGGGACGGGCAGGGCGACCTCGATCCGCCGCTCCTTCGGCCGCGGCCGCTCCCAGGGCGGGGTGACCAGCACGTCGGGCAGGGCGTCGGCGGGGGCGTCGGGCAGCCGCCGGACCGACGCGCGCGCCGCCTCGACGACCGCGGCGGCGTCGGGGGCCAGCTCGACGTCGAGGTCGGGGTGGCTGACCAGGTGCGCGCACAGCAGGGCGTGCGCCGAGGGCCCTTGCGGGCCGCGAGCAGGCGTACCGCGCGCTGGGGGTAGCGCTTCATGGCTTCGAGCAGGACCGGCTGCACGTACTTCTCGTCGATCCGGTCCAGCAGCAGGTCGAACGCCTCGTCGGTGGGCAGTTCGGCGAGGACGCCGAGCAGTTTGCGGGTGAACTCGGCGCTGCCGTTCCGCAGGAACCCGGCCAGGTGGGGCGCGATGGCGGGGCCGACCCCGGCGACCAGGGTGGCGAGGGTGCGCGGCTCGCGCTCGAACTCCCACGTGGTGATGTTCGGCGCGATCCGCTCGAACTGGGCGGCGGTGCTCACCGCGCACATCAGCATCATGTTCTCGCTGGCCGACTCGCCGGTCGCCTCGGCGCACGCCTCGTCGACCCACGCGGTCTCGGTGGGCTCGAGGAAGGCGGCGACGACGCGCTGCGCCCGGGTCGCGCGGCGCTCGGCCAGGGCGTCGGCGGCCGACTCGTCGGCCACGGCGAGGGCGGACCGGACCTTCATCGCGGCCAGCTCGCCGCACCAGTGCGAGCCCAGGCCCTCGTCCGGGCGCCGCAGCCGCAGGTGGGGCGCCTTCGACTCCCACTGCCCCGCGACCGCGGCGAGGTCGGCGCACGCCTGGACGGCGAACACGACGCCGTGCCGGGCGACCCACCCCTTGCCCACGACGTCGAGGGCGTCGCGGCCCTGCCAGCCCTGGGCGAGGCCGATCGCGGCGGCGACGGCGGCGGCGCCGAGCGGCTGGCGGTCACCGGCGAGGTAGCGCTGGGCGGCGTCGCGGAGCGCGGGCTCGGTGCGCGGGTTGGTCAGGGCCGCGTCGACCGCCTTGCGGTACCTGAGCAGGAACTCGTCGTAGGCGGCCTCGGCCTTGGGGTCGGGGCGGCGCTTGGCGGGGTCGCGGTCGCGGCGGGGCAGCGCCTGCTTGGCCAGGCCCGGGGAGAGTGCGAAGGCGTCCTCGTCGTGCTCGACGGGCTCCGGTTCGGCCGATCGGACTTCGGCGACTGGTTCAAGTGGACGAACGCCGGTTTCCCGGTAGCCCTTGCGGGTCTTCTCGGCGACCTGCTTGTCCAGGAACGCCCGCGCGGCGGCGTCGTCGGCGAAGTCGCGGGCCTTGACCTGGCCCGCGGTGCCGATCCGTCCCCACCGGACGGTCACGGCCGCGCCCGACCGCTCGCCCTCCCAGAACTTCGCCGACCCGCCGTCGACGTACTCCAGCCGCACCGGTTCTCCTCGCGTCATCCGTTCCGGGCGAACGGTAGTGCCGGACACCGACAGCGCAGCGGTTGTCCACAGGCTGTGATGTTCCTGTGGCCTCGACCACACGCGGGGGTACAGGATGGGGGAACCGAAGCCGGACTATCGGAATGAGGGAGACGATGCGCACTCCGCGCCGCAGAGCGCTTCTCACGGTGACGTTGCTGGTGGCGGGCGGTCTGGCGGCCGCGCCCGCCGCCGCCGCGCCGTCGGCCGACTTCGCCACGGGCTACGGCGGGGCGGTCGTGTCGGACACCGTCGAGGCCACCGAGGCGGGCCTGCGCGTGCTCCGCCGCGGCGGCACGGCGACCGACGCCGCCGTCGCGGTCGCCGCCACGCTCGGCGTCACCGACCCGATGATGGCGGGCCTCGGCGGCGGCGGGTACTTCGTGCACTACGACGCCCGCACCGGCAAGGTCTCGACCATCGACGGCCGCGAGACGGCCCCAGCGGCGGCCGACGAGCGCCTGTTCATCGACCCCGCGACGGGCCAGCCGTACGCGTTCCCGCGCGCGGTGACCAGCGGCCTGTCGGTCGGCACGCCGGGCATGCTCGCCACCTGGGAGCGCGCCCTGCGCAAGTGGGGCAGGTTCAGCCTGGCCGAGATGCTGCAACCGGCGATCGAGGTGGCCGACCGCGGCTGGCCGCTCACCCCGACGCTGCGCGGCCAGATCGTCGCCAACGAGTCCCGCTTCCGCCAGTTCACCTCCACGCGCGACCTGTTCCTCCCCGGCGGCTCCGTCCCCGCGGTCGGCACGACGATGCGCAACCCCGACCTGGCCGACACGTACCGCGAGATCGCCCGGCGGGGCACCCGCGCGCTCTACGGCGGCTCCGTCGGCGCGGACGTCGTCGCCGCGGTCCAGCACCCGCCGCTGGCCCCCGACGCCACCATCGACCCGCCCGCGGGCCTGATGACCCTGAAGGACCTCAAGCACTACCGCACCATCGACCGCAAACCCACGCACGTGGAGTACCGCGGCTACGACGTCTACGGCATGGCCCCGTCGTCGAGCGGCGGCATGACGGTCGGCATGGCCCTGAACACCCTGGAGAACTTCGACCTGGGTTCGTGGGACCGCACCAAGGCGCTCCACCACTACCTGGAGGCCAGCAAGCTCGCCTACGCCGACCGCAACCGCTACATCGGCGACCCGGCGTACGTGGACGTGCCGCAGCAGGAACTCCTGGCGGAGCCCTACGCCGCCGCCCGCAGCTGCCTGATCGACCCCATCCGCGTCCTCCCGGCCCCCGCCGCCCCCGGCAACCCGGACGGCCCCCACGTCTGCACCCCGCCCCCGCCCGCGGGCACGGTCTCCGAACCCGAGGTCCACACCAACCACTTCGTCGTCTCCGACGCCCGCGGCAACGTCGTCTCGTACACGAACACCATCGAGCAGGTAGGCGGCAGCGGCATCGTCGTCCCCGGCCGCGGCTTCCTCCTGAACAACGAACTGACCGACTTCAACTTCACCCCGACGCAGGGCGCCGCCCCCGACCCCAACCTCCCCGCCGCGGGCAAGCGCCCCGCTCCAGCATGTCCCCCACCATCGTCCTGAAGGACGGCGAACCCTTCCTGGCCCTCGGCTCCCCCGGCGGCTCCACCATCATCACCACCGTCCTCCAAATCCTCATCAACCGCATCGACTTCGCCATGCCCCTCCGCGACGCCGTCGCGGCCCCCCGCGCCTCCCAGCGCAACGCCCCCAACACCTTGGCCGAACCCGCCTTCATCGCCGCCGCAGGGGGCCTGAAGTCCCTAGGCCACACCTTCGCCGAACAACAGGAAATCGGCGCCGCCGCCGCCCTCGAATTCACCCCCAACGGCCGCGTCCTAGCCGTAGGCGAACCAGTCCGCCGAGGCGGCACCCACGCAGGCGTAGTCCTCCCCCGCCCCTAACCCCGCAGCGGTGGTGGCCCACTACCCGGGCCACCACCGCCCAACCAGCCCACCGCGAACCCCGTCGCCACCACACCAAACCCAAGACACGACTTCACCTCTGACCCGCGGGCATCACTCGGACCGACCGCACCCACGCACCTCTGACCCGCGGGTGCCACTCAGACCCACCGCACCACGGCACCTCTCAACTACAGGTGCCACTCAGACCCACCACACCACGCACCTCTTACCCACACGTGCCCCACTGCCAGGCGTCGCCGCGCTCCACCGGGCGCCCGTGACGGCCTCTGCCCGCCAGCCCCGGCAGACCGACAGGTCAGCCCGCCACCTTTACACCGGGCCGCCTAGTCAGGCGTGCTGTCTCGTTTCTCGGCGAGGTGGCGTACCTGCCACTGGGCCACCTCCGGGAGCCAGTCCTCGCCGAAGGTCGCCGCGGGGCCGATGCGCGGGTCGTCGGGAAGGCGGCCGTCGGCCAAGGCGTGCACGTACGCCCGGTCCAGGTCGATCCGCGCCCGCACCTCATCAGCCCCACCGACCGACCCGTGGCCGGGGATGACGGCCGAGACCTCGCCCGCCACCTCCTCCAGCCGCGCCAACCCCGCCAGGTAGTCGCCGATCGGGTCGTCAGCGCCCAGGTCCGGGAACGGGACGAGGACGTCGGACAGCATGTCCCCCGCGATCAGGACCCCGGACTCCTCGACCACCAGCGCCGCATGGCCGTCGGCATGCCCCCGGTGCTCGACAACCCGCACCCGCGGCCCGTCCCAGGGGACCGAATCACCAGGCACACCCGTGATCAGGCCGAACAACTCCAGCGGGATCTCCGAAGCGATCTCCGGGGCAGCCCCTCCTCGACCCGCGCCCGCCACCCCGGGTCCGCCAGCAACTCCCGCAGGAAAGCCGCACCGCGAGCCGTCCCGTAGCGCGGGACCGACCCGAACCCCGCATGCCACAGCGCGTGGTCCCAATCCGGGTGCGTCGAGAAGCCCGCCGCCACCGGCAGGTCCAACCCCGCGAGGTCGTCCACCAGGCACGCCATCTCATCGCCGGTGATGCCCGGGTCGACGAGCAGGACCCCGGCCCGGCCGACCACCACCACGGAGTTGTTCCTCAGCAGCGGGCTCTGGTGGACCAGCACCCCGTCCGCGACCCGAATCAGCACTACTCCTCCAACAAGGCGTCGATCGCGCGCCGCTCGTCGGCCGGGAAGACCATGATCCGGAGCGACTCGCCGTCCGGGGACCGGACCGTCGTCACCCGGATGCCCTCCGCGCGGAGCCTGCTCGTCACCACCGCCGCCGCCCGCTGGCTGGGCACCTTGGCCACCTCGCGCAGCATCCCGTAGTCGCGGCGCTCGCCCGCGAAGGACCAGCGCAGGACCAGGCCCAGCAGGCCGACGACCAGCAGCGCGATCAGCGTCAGGTACGGCCCGGGGACGTCCACCCCACCATCATGCCCCCGGATGGCGGTCTACCCGCGCGTAACCCATGCTGGGAGCGGCGCGGACGCGGTCTCGACCGATCCTGTGAGCAATGGCACCGCCGGGGCCGCGTTACCGGCCAGTACGCTTCGCCGAAAGGGCGCGTAAACGGAGGTTAACCGGTGCCGTACCCCACTGATCGCGAGCGGGACCGTCCGTGGGTCATGCGGACCTACGCGGGCCACTCCTCCGCGAAGAAGTCCAACGAGCTGTACCGGCGCAACCTGGCCAAGGGGCAGACGGGGCTGTCGGTGGCGTTCGACCTGCCCACGCAGACCGGGTACGACCCCGACCACGAGCTGGCGCGCGGTGAGGTCGGCAAGGTCGGTGTCCCGGTCAGCCACATCGGCGACATGCGGACGCTGTTCAGCGGTATTCCGCTCGGCGAGGCCAACACCTCGATGACGATCAACGCGACGGCCATGTGGCTGCTGTCGCTGTACGTCAGCGTGGCGCAGGAGCAGGCCGAGGCGGAGGGGCGCGACTGGCACGAGGTCGTCGCGAAGCTCGCCGGGACCACGCAGAACGACATCATCAAGGAGTACCTGTCGCGCGGGACGTACGTCTTCCCGCCCGGGCCGAGCCTGCGGCTGATCACCGACATGGTGGCGTGGACCGTGGCGAACGTGCCCAAGTGGAACCCGATCAACATCTGCAGCTACCACCTGCAGGAGGTCGGCGCGACCCCCGTGCAGGAGGTCGCCTACTCGATGTGCACGGCCATCGCGGTGCTGGACGCGGTCAAGAACTCCGGGCAGGTGCCGGAGGAGCGGTTCGGCGAGGTCGTGGCGCGCATCTCCTTCTTCGTCAACGCCGGGGTGCGGTTCGTCGAGGAGATGTGCAAGATGCGGGCGTTCACCGAGCTGTGGGACGAGATCACCCGCGACCGGTACGGCATCGCCGACCCGAAGCAGCGCCGGTTCCGCTACGGCGTCCAGGTGAACTCGCTCGGGCTGACCGAGGCGCAGCCGGAGAACAACGTCCAGCGGATCGTGCTGGAGATGCTGGCCGTGTCGCTGTCGCGCAAGGCGCGGGCGCGGGCCATCCAGCTGCCTGCGTGGAACGAGGCGCTCGGGCTGCCGCGGCCGTGGGACCAGCAGTGGGCGCTGCGGATGCAGCAGGTGCTCGCGTTCGAGACCGACCTGCTGGAGTACGAGGACATCTTCGACGGGTCGCCGGTCATCCAGGCCAAAGTGGACGAGATCGTGGCGGGCGCGAAGGCCGAGATCGACCGCGTGCAGGCCATGGGCGGCGCGGTGGTGGCCGTCGAGAACGGCTACATGAAGACGCAGATGGTGTCCTCGCTGGCCGAGCGCCGCCGCCGGATCGAGGCGGGCGAGGAGATCATCGTCGGGGTCAACAAGTTCGAGGCCACCGAGCCGAGCCCGCTGCAGTCCGGTGACGTGAAGGCCATCGAGACCGTCGACCCGGTCGCCGAGCGGGAGGCCGTCGAGGCCATCGCCGCCTGGCGGGCCGACCGCGACGCCACCGCCGTCACCGATGCGCTGGCCGCGCTGCGGGACGCGGCGAAGACCGACGCGAACCTGATGGACGCCACCCTGGCGTGCGCCCGCGCGGGCGTGACGACCGGCGAGTGGTCCGCGGCGCTGCGCGAGGTGTTCGGCGAGTACCGCGCCCCCACGGGCGTCGCGGGCGTGTCCGCGTCCGGCGAGGCGGGCGCCGCGCTGGGCGAGGTCCGCGAGCGGGTCAAGTCGACCGGCGACGAGCTGGGCGAGCGGCTGCGCATGCTGGTCGGCAAGCCCGGCCTGGACGGGCACTCCAACGGCGCCGAGCAGATCGCCGTGCGCGCCCGCGACACCGGCTTCGAGGTGGTCTACCAGGGCATCCGGCTCACCGCGGACCAGATCGTCGCGGCCGCGGTGCAGGAGGGCGTGCACGTCGTCGGACTGTCCATCCTGTCCGGATCGCACCTGGAGGCCGTGCCCGCCGTGGTCGAGGGCCTCAAGGCCGCGGGCGCGGGCGACATCCCGGTGGTGGTCGGCGGGATCGTGCCGCCCGAGGACGCCAAGGTGCTGCTGGAATCCGGGGTCGCGCGGGTGTTCACGCCCAAGGACTACGAGATGACGCAGATCATGGCCGAGATCGTGACCGTCATCCGGGAGGCGAACGGCCTGGTCAGCGCCTGATCCGCGCGGTGCGGGTTGACCCCTAACGGAGTAACGCCTAGGTTCGGTGCTCACACACGGAACTGACTTGGGCTTGCGCGAAACGGGGGCGACGGGTGCTCGATCACGGCTGGACACGACGGGACTTCTTCCGGAGGACGGCCTTGGCGGGCGCGATAGCCCTCCCGCGGCCTCGGCGTGCACCACCGTCGCCGAACCCGGTGACGCGCTGGAAACCGCGCGGCGCAACGGGAAGATCCGGATCGGCATCGCCAACGAGGCCCCGTACGGCTACACCGACGCGGGCGGCCGGGTGACCGGCGAGGCGCCCGAGGTCGCCCGCGCGGTGTTCAAGGCGTTGGGGGTCAACGAGGTCGAGGCCGTCGCGGGGAACTTCGACGGCCTCATCCCCGGGGTGAACGCGCGCCAGTTCGACATGGTCGCGGCCGGCATGAACATCACGCCGGAGCGCTGCGGCCAGGTCGCGTTCTCCATCCCGGACTACACGGCGCTCACCGCGCTGCTCGTGCCGAAGGGGAACCCCAAGGGCGTCAAGGACTTCGCCGACGTGAAGGCGAAGGGCGTGCCGCTGGCCGTGCTGTCCGCCGCGGTCGAGAAGGGGTACGCCGAGGACGCGGGCGTCGCCGACGCGCAGAGCCTGGACTCGCAGGACTCCTTGCTGCGCGCGGTCGCCGACGGCCGCGTCTACGCCGCCGCGCTCACCGACATCTCGCTCAACGACCTGGTCAAGAAGAACCCGGACGCCCCCGTCGAGGTCACACCCGGTTTCGTGCCGACGAAGGACGGCGCGGAAGTCGTCTCCGGCGGCGGGTTCGTCTTCCGCTCCGACGACACCGCGCTGCGCGACGCGTTCAACGCCGAACTGGCCAAGCTGCACGAGAGCGGCGAGTGGCTGCGCATCGTCGAGCCCTTCGGCTTCGGCCCGGACAACCTGCCCGGCGCGGAGCTGACGACCGAGAAGCTGTGCGCCGCCTGATCCCGTGCCCGATTCGTATCCGCGCATAGTCGAAGTCCTGCTGCAGGGCTTGCCCTTCACCGTGATCGCCACGGTCGGGGGCATCGCGCTCACCGTCGTGCTGTCGTTCGCCGCGGGGCTGGCGATGCTGTCGCGCTCGCGCGTGCTCCGCGGGGTCAGCCGCGCGTACGTCGAGGTGTTCCGGGGCACGTCGGAGGTCGTCCAGCTCTTCTGGATCTTCTTCGCGCTGCCCGTCCTGGTTGGACTCCAGCTCGTGCCGCTGTTCGCGGGCGTGCTCGTGCTCGGCCTCAACCACGGCGCGTACGGCGCGGAGATCGTCCGCGGGCCGTGCGGTCGGTGCCGAGGGCGCAGGTCGAGGGCGCGGTCGCGCTCAGCTTCACCCCCGCCCAGCGGATGCGCCGCGTGGTGCTGCCGCAAGCGCTGGTGGAGACGGCGCCGCCGTTCAACAACCTGTTCATCCAGCTGTTGAAGAGCACGGCGCTGCTGTCGTTCATCCAGGTGCAGGAGGTCGTGCAGCGCGGCGAGACGCTGCGGCCGATCTTCGGCGCGGACATCGGGTTCGTCTACGCCGTGGAACTCGTGCTGTACCTGGTGTTGGCGCTGCTGATCACGGCCGTGATGCGACTGCTGGAGCGGGTGTTCGCGCGCCGCGTCGGCAGGCGTCCGATCGGGGCGGGGGTGACCTCGTGAGCTGGGACTGGCAGTTCGTCTGGGCGGCGATGCCCGGCATCCTGCGCGGTCTGCTGACCACGCTGGAGATCACCGTCCTCGGGTCCCTGTTGGCGTACACCCTCGGGCTTGTCCTCGCGCTGCTGCGGCGCGTCCGGGGGCTCGGGCTCGTCGTGCGGGGGTTCATCGAGTTCGTGCGCAGCACGCCGCTCCTGGTGCAGCTCTTCGCCGTGTACTACCTGTTCCCGTCGGCGCTGGGCATCCGGATGTCGGCGTTCGCGACGGGCGTGCTGGTGATCGGCGTCCACTACGCCTGCTACGCCGCGGAGGTGTACCGGGCGGGCATCGACGCCGTCCCGAGGGGGCAGTGGGAGGCGGCGTGCGCGCTGAGCCTGCCGAGGCGTCGCGTGTGGACGGCCGTGGTCCTGCCGCAGGCGGTGCCGCGCGTGGTGCCCGCGCTGGGCAACTACACCATCTCGATGTTCAAGGAAACCCCGCTGCTGCTGGCGATCAGCGTCGTCGACCTGGTCAACGCGGCGCGGGAGGAGGGCAGCGACGCGTACCGGTTCGTGGAGGTCTACACGATCGCGGGCGTGCTGTTCCTGCTGCTGAGCTACCCCGCGTCGCTGCTGGTGCGGAGACTGGAGCGCCGTGTCGCACACCCCTGAGCCCATGGTCGAGTTCGACGGCGTGGTCAAGCGCTTCGGCGCCACGACCGTCCTCGACGGGCTGAGCTTCACCGCAGCGCCCGGCGAGTTCGTCTCGCTGATCGGGCCGAGCGGGTCCGGGAAGACGACCATCCTGCGCCTGCTGATGACCCTGGAGCGGGTCAGCGGGGGCGTCATCAGCGTCGGCGGCGAGCCGCTGTCGCACATGCGCCGCGGCGACCGGCTCGTCCCCGCCGACGACGAGCACCTGGCCGCCGCGCGCCGCCGCATCGGGATGGTGTTCCAGCAGTTCAACCTGTTCCCGAACATGAGCGTGCTGCGCAACATCACCGAGGCGCCGGTGCACGTGCTGGGCCTGTCCCCGGCCGAGGCGGAGGACCGCGCGCGGGAGCTGCTGCGTCTGGTCGGCCTCGGTGACCGCTGCGACGAGCACCCGACGCGGCTCTCCGGCGGCCAGCAGCAGCGGGTGGCGATCGCCCGCGCGCTGGCCATGCGCCCGGACGTGCTGCTGCTCGACGAGGTGACCTCCGCGCTGGACCCGGAGCTGGTGGCGGGCGTGCTCGACCTGCTCGGCGAGCTGGCGCGGACCACGGGCATCACGTTCCTGTGCGTGACGCACGAGATGGGCTTCGCCCGCCAGGTGTCGGACCGCGTGCTGATGTTCGACGCGGGCCGGGTCGTCGAGGAGGGGCCGCCGGAGCAGCTGTTCTCCGACCCCCGCGAGGAGAGGACCCGCGAATTCCTGCACGCCGTCCTTGACCGGAACTGAGCATCCTCGCGACCGGCGCACCCGGTATTTGGAGTCCGGTGACAAGAACGGCTCGGTCTCGTTGACAAACCCTTAACCCGTTCGCCACTGTTGCGGAGCTCACGCTACTCCCGGGTAGCTTTGGGACCGCAGTTCGCGAGGAGTTCACAGTGGCACTCCGCAAGTCCACCCGGCGCGTCGGTCTCGTCGCGCTCGCCGCGGCACGGCCGCCGGTCTGCTCGTCGCCCCGGCCGCGTTCGCCGGGTCGTTCTACGACCCGCCCGCGACCCTTCCCGCCCGCGACGGCGACGTCGTCCGCTCGGAGTCGGCCGACTTCTACCTCGACCCGGTCAAGCTGCTCAAGGTCGACGCGACCGTCAACCGGGTCATGTACAAGACCACCGACCGCGACGGCACGCCCATCGCGGTGACCGGCACCGTCATCACCCCGCGCGGGCCGTGGATGGGCCTCGGCGAGCGCCCCATCGTCGGGTACGCGCCCGGCACCCAGGGCCTCGGCGACCACTGCGCGCCGTCCCAGCAGATGGCGATGGGCAGCGAGTACGAGGGCCCGTTCATCGAGGGCCTGCTGATGCGCGGCTACGGCATCGCCATCACCGACTACGAGGGCCTCGGCACGCCCGGCGTCCACACCTACGTCAACCGCGTCGTGTCCGGCCGAGCGGTCCTGGACTCGATCCGCGCGGCCCAGCGCCTCCCCGAGGCGGGCCTGCCCGACAACGGCCCCGTCGCCATCGCCGGCTACTCCCAGGGCGGCGGCGCGGCAGCCGCGGCGGCCGAAATCGCCCCCGACTACGCCCCGGAGCTGAAGCTGAAGGGCGTCGCGGCGAGCGCGATCCCCGCGGACCTCTACAAGGTCGGCGTCAACCTGGACGGCGGCGTCTACGCCGCGTTCCTGGGCTACGCCGCGATCGGCCTGGCGGCGGGCTACGGCATCGACATGGCGCCGTACCTGAACGACCGCGGCAAGGCGCTGTTCGCGGAGCTGGAGCAGCACTGCACGATCCAGGCGGTCGCCAAGTACGCCCTGACCCGCTCGGAGACCCTCACCGCCGACGGCAAGCCCCTGACCGACCTGCTGAACAACAACCCCCAGCTCAAGGCGGTCGTGGACGAGCAGCTCATGGGCCGCGTCAAGCCCCGCGTGCCGGTCCTGGTGACGCACACGGTCCTCGACGACGTCATCCCGATCGCGGTCGGCCGCAAGGTCGTCAAGGATTGGTGCGGCCTGGGTGCCAACGTCAAGTTCGAGACCAACCTGTCCCCGACCCACGTCGGCGGCGCGATCGCCGCCTACCCCACGGTGTTCGGCTGGCTGGAGGCCCGCTTCGCGGGCGTCCCGGCCCTGGGCAACTGTTGGGCGCAGTAGTCGACCCATGAGGGGCGCGGACCGCGAGGTCCGCGCCCCTTTATGGGGAGGCGCTGTCGGCCGACGAGTGGTCATGATGGGCGCCGTGTTCGTACCGGGCTTGGAGTTGTCGCGGCGCTTCTACTGGTTCGCGCGCCACCTGGGCTTCGACCCCCGCGCGCCCATCACGACCGCGCACTGGCTGGCGACCCCGACCCAGGCCCTCGCCGAGGCGACCGCGGGCGCCTGGCCTGGTACCCGGACGAGGTGTGGCGGCACGTCCTGGCCTGCCAGTGGCAACGGGTGTCGGAGGAGGAGGCGTTCGTCGGCCGGTGCGGCGAGTGCGGCGACGAACTCGGCTCGGCGGTCGCGGCCGCGCGGATCGCCCGCGACCTGGTGCGCCTAGCCCTCCTGCTCGACCGCGTCTACCCGCCGTACGGGAAGTGGCTGGGCAGCGCGTTCGCGCGGCTCCCCGTCGCCGCCACCGCGGGCCCCGCCCTCACCGCGGCCCTGGCCTCGTCCGCCTGGCGCGAGCGCGAACGGCACCTCGCCACCGCGTACTCGGTCTCGCGCGCCACCACAACGACCGCGGCCTCACCCCGCTGACGGGTGCCGTCGACCAGTGGGTGGACAACACCGACGAAGGCTGTCAGCGCGCGGTGATGCACAGCAGGCGATCGCCCCGGGTGGCGGTCTGCACGGTGAACCCGGCCAGCGCCGGGCGGATGCGGTCCGCGATCGTCTCGACCTGCGCGGCCGTTGGCGGCTCGTAGCAGAGGTGCAGGACCCCGCCGGGGGCGAGCGCGGCCGTGACGGGGGCGAGGTCGCGGGGCGCGGTCCAGAAGGCGTTGACGTTGACGGCGAGGACGGCGTCGAAGGACCCGGTCACGTCGGCGAGGGTGCCCAGGCGCAGGTCGGCGACGCCCGCGGCGACGTGCTCGGCGTTGCGGCGGGACGCGACCTCGACCATCCGCGCGGACCGGTCCACCCCCGTCACCACCGCCCCGGCCCGGCACAGCAGGTCGACCGCGACGCCGCGCCCGAACCCGATCTCCAGCACCCGCATCCCCGGGCGCGGCGCGACCCGCTCCACGGCCCAGGCGACGCGTTCGGGGACAGCCACGGGGCGACGGTACGCGCTACGGTCGGGCGCATGTACCAGCACATCCTGGTCGAGCGGGCCGGGGACGCCGTGCGCGTCACCATGGACCGGCCGTCCCGCCGCAACGCGCTGTCCGCCGACCACCTCGCCGAACTGCTCGCCGCGTTCCGGGAGGCGGGCGACTCCGACGCGAGCGGCATCGTCCTCGCGGGCAACGGCCCGGTGTTCTCCGCGGGCCACGACTTCGCCGATGTCGCCGCCCGCGACCTCGACGGCGTCCGCGCGCTGCTGCGCCTGTGCACCGACCTGATGACGACGATCCAGCACGTCCCGCAGGTCGTCGTCGCGCGCGTCCACGGCCTGGCGACCGCCGCGGGCTGCCAGCTCGTCGCCTCCTGCGACCTCGCCGTCGCCGCCGACACCGCGGGCTTCGCCCTCCCCGGCGGCAAGGGCGGCTGGTTCTGCCACACCCCCGCCGTCCCCGTCGCCCGCGCCGTCGGCCGCAAGCGCCTCATGGAACTCGCCCTCACCGGCGACCCCATCGACGCCGCCACCGCCCTCGACTGGGGCCTGGTCAACCGCGTCGTCCCCGAACCCGACCTCGACGCCGCCGTCGCCGACCTCCTCCACCGCGCCACCAGGGGCAGCCGCGCGGGCAAGGCCATCGGCAAACGCACCCTCTACGCCCAACTCGACCGCCCCGAAGCCGACGCGTACGCCATCGCCCTGGAGGTCATGGCGGAGGCGTCGCAGTCGCCCGGCGCGAAGGAAGGCATGGCCGCCTTCCTCGAGAAGCGCGCCCCCGTCTGGCCGGACTGAGTCTGCCGGTCAGGTGGTCACAGCGGGTGGAGACGCTCTGTTCGCCGCGTCGTCTGGAACCTGCAGATCGGTGCGAGCCTGGTGGTTGAACGTCCGCAGGTGCCCGACGAGGGGCGTCGTGTCCACGCTCCCACCATCGAGCACTGCTTGATGGACGAGGCGGAATTCCTTCAACAGGTCTGTCGCCGCCCCGCGAACGACATCGGTGCCGACGATCGCAGTGGCGCCGTACGCATCCTCGGCCACCGCAATCAGCTCTGGGAGGGACTGGAGGTTCCGGCGCCACAAGGCCACTCGCCAGTTGTTCATGGCTGTCGTGAACGACCCGTAGACGCGGACGCGTTCGCCCCGCCAGTAGACCAGGTCGTCGTGGGCACGGTCTTCGAGGCGTGCGGCGCGTTCGCGCAGCCACCTGCGGTCATCGCGTCGAGCGGCCAACCATTGCCCACCCAAAGCGCCCGTCAACCCTGCGACCGGCACCAGCACTCCGAGGAACACTGTCAACCCGAGCGGCGCCTGCATGGCGACGCAGCCTAGCGACGCGCGCCTTGTGCGGATGCCGGGCGGTTATCCCCAACAAGGACGTGCGCGGCGGACGCCCTCCGACCGCCGCGCACGTCCCCCGGGACGGCCCCCTCTTACGGCAGGGTGTCCAGGTGCGCGGCCACCGAGTTGGCGAACGCGTACCCGTTGGAGGCGTCCCAGTTGATCGACCACGTCATCGCGCCGCGGATCGACGGGTACGTGGTCGATGGCTTGAAGCTGCCGCAGTTTGTGCCCTTGGCAAGGCAGTCCAAGGCCCGGTTGACGTTGGCCGGGGGCTGGTAGCCGCCGCCCGCGCCGGACGGGGAGGCGGGCAGGCCCAAGCCGACCTGGTCGGGGCGCAGGCCGCCCTGGAGCTGGATGCAGGCGAGCGCGGTCAGGAAGTCGACCGAGCCCTGGGCGTAGACCTGCTGGTTGCAGCCCATCATCGTGCCGGAGTTGTAGTACTGCATGTTGACGATCGTCAGGATGTCCTTGACCGCCAACGCGAGCTGGAAGTAGCCGCCCTGGGTGGACTGCATGTCGATCGTCTGCGGCGCCATCGTGATGATCTTGCCGCCGCCCGCGTGGATGGAACGCAGCGCCTGCGCCATGTACTGGGCGTGGATGCCGTTCTCCAGGTCGATGTCGACGCCGTCGAAGCCGTACTCGTTGATCAGGGCGACGACGGAGTTGGCGAACGCGGTCGCGGCGGCGCTGTCGCCGACCCAGATGGTGCCCTTCTCGCCGCCGACGGAGATGATGACCTTCTGCCCGCGCGCTTTGGCGGTGCGGATGTCGGCCTTGAACTGGGCGTCGGTGTAGCCGCCGAGCTTGCTCGCCAGGGTCGGGTCGAGGGTGAAGTCGACCGCGCCGCGGACGCTCGGGACGGCGTCGGCGAAGGCCACGGCGATGATGTCGTACGTCGTCGGCACGTCGGCGATCTTCAGCACGCGGGCGCCGTTGTCGAAGTTGTGCCAGTAGCCGGTGAGGACGTGCTTCGGCAGGCCCGTCGGCGGCTGGGGAGTCGTCGTCGTTGTGGTCGTGGTCGTGGTGGCCGTCGTAGTCGTGGTGGTGGTGGTGGTTGGCGTGGTGGTCAGGGTGGGCGGGCTGCCGGGGCCGTCGAGGTTGATGTCGTCGGCGAAGTAGGACGGCTGGCCGTACCAGCTGTGCACGTACACCGTGACCTGGCGGGTCGACGCGCCCGTGGTGAACGCGGTCGAGAGCTGCGTCCACGCGGTCGACGGCGTCCACGTGCTCACGTCGGTCGTGCCGGTGCCGCTGGCGCCGAGGTAGGTGTAGGCGCCCTTGACCCACGCGGTGAGCGTGTAGCGCTGGCCGGGCTGGACGGTGACCGTCTGGGAGCAGCGGGCGTTGTCCTGCCCCGCCGGGGTCGCGGTGACCGCGTACGCACCGGTCTTCTTGTCCGTCGAGGTAACGGAAGCGGACCCCGTGCAGGTCCACCCCGTCAGGTTCCCGGTCTCGAACCCGGGGTTGAGCAGCAGGTTCGCTGCGCTGGCCGTGCCGGTCGTGACCAGCACCAGCCCGGCGCAGACCGCGACCGCGGCGACCAGCGCGGCGAGCGCCCGCTTGGCTTGGGACGTCATGGCTTGCCTCCATGGGGCATGCAGGGTGCCCTCAAAATGGACTAGACCATTACGTGGTGTCAAGCCCCGCGCGCCGAGCGGGTGCCGCTGCTCGCCGGCGTCAGCGCGCCTTCTCCCGACTGGACCACAACAGCGCCAGCGCCACGGCGAGCATGACCACGCTCACCGGCACCTGCAACGCCTCCGGCACCACGTACCGCTGGACGAACCAGCTCCGCGACCCGTCCAGCACCGCCGAGATCCCGCCCCCGACCGCCTGGATGCAGAGCAGGATGCCGATCGCCTCCCTCATGCCCGCACCTTCTCCTTGTCGAACAAGTTCCACAATGGACCGAACACGAACCACAGCCCCGCGATCCAGCCCAGCCGGGGCAGCACGTCCAGCAACGCCCGGGTCTGCTCCGGCGTACCGACCACATAGGACAGGAACAGCACCGCGCCGCCGGTGATCGCGCACGCGGCCAAGCACTTCACCCACTCCCGCCACTCGTGCGCGAGCCGCTCCGGCCCCGACTTCGGCAGCCGCCGCGGTGGCGGGCCGCCCGCGAACCGGTGCGCCACGCGCACGTCCGCCCACCGGATCAGGCCGTGCCCGAACACCACGCTGAACCCGAGGTACAGCGCGGCCAGCGCGTGCGGCAGCCCCGCCTCGCCGCCCCCGCGCAGGTCGACCGCCGTCGCCACGAGCAGCACGACATCGACGACCGGCGTCGCGACCAGCAGCGCCATGCCCGTGCGCCGCCACCGCAGCGCGTACCTGGCGACCAGTCCGGCCGCCGCCAGCACCCAGAACCCGACCTCGCACGCGACGATCAGCGCCACCATCGGGTTTTCCGCGATCCACTCCACGCCACCCACCCTGCTGGCCGAGCCGCCGCGGGCGCGTCGGACGACCAGGCGAGGCGGCGTCATCACTTCGGCGGAGGTCCGACGAAGGTCGGACGCCCGGGCCGCGCGCGTGTGCTGGGATGTCAGGTGTGGAGAGCGGGAGACGACCGTGGCAGATGCCGGTGTGGCACGCCGTCATCTGGTTCGGCTTCGGCAGCGTGCTGCTCGCCGTCGACGTCCCGCACGTCTTCGACGGCTCCCTCATCACCGCGCCGGGGTGGGTGCGCCTGGTCCTGCTCGGCGCGATCTGCTCGCTGCAACTGCTCCGCGACCGCCACCCCGTGCCCGCGCTGATCGCCGGTCAGCCGCTGCTCGCCCTCGACGCCGCGATGGGGCTGAGCCTGTCCGCGCTGCTCGCCGCGGGCGACCTGCTGTACGCCGCCGTCCTCAACGGCTCGCGGCGCGCCAGCCGCGTCCTGCTGTGCCTCGCCTTCGCCGCGACCGCCGCGACCGCGGCCGTCTCGCTGACCATCGGCAAGGACCTGCGTGACTCCGCGCTGTACTTCCTGTCGATCGCGCCGATCCCGATGATCCCGGTCTGGTGGGCGACCAACGTCCGCCGCCAGCGCGAGGCCGCCGAGGCCGAGCGCGCCCGCGCCGACCAGCTCGCCCACATCGCCGAGCTGGACCGCGCCGCCGCCGTCCACGCCGAGCGCGCCGCCATGGCCCGCGACCTGCACGACGTCATCGCCGGGCACGTCTCGGCGGTCGCCATCCAGTCCGAGGCCCTGCTCGCCCGCGCCGACGGCGACCCGGCCACCGTGCGGGCCGTGCTGCGCTCGGTCCGGGAGAACAGCGTCGCCGCGCTCACCGAGATGCGCGCCATGATCGGCCTGCTGCGCTCCTCCACCCCGGACGCCCTGACCGCGCCCGCCCGCCTGCGCGACCTCGAGGCCCTGGTCGGCTCCGCCCGCGCCGCGGGCCTCGACGTGCTGGCATCGGCCGAGGTCGGCGACCTGCCCGCCGCCGTCGACCTGTCCGCGTACCGGATCGTGCAGGAGGCGCTGACCAACGCGGTCAAGCACGGCGGCGCCCGCGCCGAGGTCACCGTCCGCCGCTCCGACGACCGCCTCGTCGTCGAGGTCGTCAACGACGTCCTGGCGCCGCGCCCACCCGGCGACGGCACCGGCCTGCTGTCCATGACCGAGCGCGCCGAGGCGGTCGGCGGGGCCCTGTCCGCGGGCCCCCGCGACGGCCGCTGGCACGTCCGCGCCGATCTCCCCCTGGAGGCCCCGTGACCATCCGCGTGCTGGTCGCCGACGACCACGCCGCCATCCGCGCGGGCCTCTGCCTCATCCTCGACGGCGCCGACGGCATCGAGGTCGTCGCCGAGGCGGGCGACGGCGCCGCGGCCGTCCGCAAAGCCCGCGCCCTGCGCCCCGACCTCGTCCTTATGGACGTCCGCATGCCCGACGTCGACGGCATCGAGGCCACCCGCCAACTCGTCGCCGACGGCACCTGCCCGGTCCTGGTCCTGACCACCTTCGACATGGACGAGTACGTCTACGGCGCCCTGCGCGCAGGCGCGGCCGGGTTCCTCCTCAAGTCGGTCGACTCCGCCCGCCTCATCGAGTCCATCCGCCTCGTCGCCGCGGGCGACGGCGTCATCGAACCCAGCGTCACCCGCAGGCTCATCCGCGCCTTCGCCGAGTCCGCCCCCGCCCCCGTCGAACCCCCACCGGGCCTCGACCGCCTGACCGACCGCGAACGCGATGTGCTGGTCTGCCTGGGCGAGGGCCTGTCGAACCACCAGATCGGCCGCAAGCTCGGCATCGGCGAGGCCACGGTGAAAACCCACGTCTCCCGGGTGTTGACCAAGCTCGACCTGCGCTCCCGGGTGCAGGCCGCGGTCCTGGCCCAGGAGGCGGGGGTGGTCTAGCCCTGCGTTCGGGGAGCACGTCGTTCACACATATGGGCTCTTCGAAGTGTGCTCAACTGGCCTCAACTGCGTCGAACCGTAGGTCAACGGTGGTTGACTGCGTCGGTGAGAGGTGCGTTGTCGGGTGAATCGCCTACTTGATGACGTGGAAGTCCGGGTGGGCGCACCAGGCTGCCATCGCAAGTGCGTCGAGGTAGACGTAGTCGTTGACGCGGATACAGCGGCCCGCGGTCTCGAAGTGATCGAGCAGGCGCGTCGAGGGGGAACCTGGAACTCGACGAACACCCAACCTGCGGTTCGGGCTGCGACGCGCTGGGCCAGCCTGCCCAGCACAGGGCGGCCCGCGAGATCGCTGACGAAGACGTGCAGCAGGATGTCGCAGCGCATAGCCTCGCCAGCCGCCCGCTCGATGAGCCGCAGGTCCACCTGCTCGGTCTCGCTGTCTGGCGCGTTGAGCGAGTAGCCGTAGGGCGTTCCGTCGTTAGAGTGCCAGTACTTCAGGTGCGCGGCGTGCTGGGTCATGCCCTCCGCGCTCATCTCCGCGACCACCACCGGCTCGACGCGTCCAGCGGGATACGGGCTCAAGACGCTCAACGCAGTTCCACCCACGGCAGAAGTGGACCACACCCAGGCCTGCCGCAGCCCGGCCAGCCGCCAACCGCGAACAGTCGTGAGACCGAGGGTCGCCTGGTCCTCGGGTCCAATCCGGTGGTTAACCAACTGGCGCTGCTAGTGGACCCGCGGCTCCGCTGAATCCACCAACGGCAACAACCCGGCAAGACCCCCGGACACAGAGACGCGGGCTGTGGTGGCGGAGGGGGACGGGGCGTTTGGCGGCTGGGTGGAGCGTCGTGGGAGCACTGTAGGGAGCATGTTGAGAGCCGTCGGGCGCGTTCCACTGCGCTGAACCGCACTCAACGGCTCACAACCGACCTGCTGCGACCTGGCGAGCCTTGCTCTCGCGGGTCAGCGCAGATTTCTAGCTTGGTTCACACCGAAGGGATCACTTAAGCGGTGCTGGACCGCCGACCGGGTGATGATCACTTGGGCTGTTCCGACGGGATCAACCACGTGTGACTGTTGGTCGCATGCGCCTGACCGTCGGCGGGTGGAGATCACCAATGGAGCTGATACGGAAGGCGAACCTGCAAGGCGAGACGCCGCCGCGGGACCGACGCCTTCCTTGCTCACCGTGGGCAAGGACAACTCGACCGCTGGCGCGCGACCCTTGTGCTTCGTGCGTACTCAACCGCCGTCGCCGGGCGGATCGCCGAGGCCGAGAACGACGGCGCCATGAGCGTCGAGGCGCTGGAATCCGCACGCCGATGGTGGCCCGAACCGGTGAAGATTCGCTAGGAACCACAGCGCTATCGAGAATCCTGAGCGATCTAGCCGCGGTCGGGGCTCGTCTGGACTCGGCGGACGTCGGCGCCCAGGCGCTGCATGTTCTCCACGAAGCGGGGATAGCCGCGGTCGATGTGGAAGACGTCCCAGACCTCGGTGACGCCGTCGGCGCAGAGGCCCGCCAGGACCAGGCCGACACCGGCCCGGATGTCCGACGCCCACACCGGGGCGCTCGACAGGACCGGGACGCCCCGGACGACCGCGTGGTGGCCGTCGGTGCGGGCGTCGGCGCCCAGGCGGACCATCTCCTCGACGAAGCGGAAGCGCGCCTCGAACAGGTTCTCGGTGATCATCGACGTGCCGTCGGACACCGCGCTGAGGGCGATGGCGAAGGGCTGCAGGTCGGTCGCGAAGCCCGGGTAGGGCAGGGTCACGAAGTCCACCGACGTCGGCCGCTCGTGCTGGACGACGCGGAAGCCGTGCTCGAGCAGGGTGATCTCGGCGCCCGCGGTGCGCAGCTTCTCCAGGACCAGGTCCAGGTGGTGCGGGTCGACCCCGTTGACGGTGATGTCACCCCGGGTCATCGCCGCCGCGAACGCCCAGGTCGCGCCCACGATCCGGTCGCCGACGACGCGGTGCTCGGTCGGGCGCAGCGAGCTGACGCCGTGCACGGTGAGCGTCGACGTCCCGGCGCCCTCGATCTTCGCGCCCATCTGCTGGAGCATCACGCACAGGTCGACGATCTCCGGCTCGCGCGCGGCGTTGTCGATGACGGTCGTCCCGTCGGCCAGCACGGCCGCCATCAGGATGTTCTCCGTCGCCCCCACGCTGGGGAAGTCCAGCCAGATCTGCGCCCCGTGCAGCCCCTCGGCCTCCGCCACCACGCAGCCGTGCTCGATCTCGGTCCGCGCCCCGAGCTGCCGCAACCCGTTCTGGTGCATGTCCAACGGCCGCGACCCGATCGCGTCCCCACCGGGCAGCGCCACCACCGCCCGCTTGCACCGCCCCACCAACGGCCCGAGCACGCACACGCTCGCCCGCAACTTCCCCATCGACGGCGAATCCGCCCGGTGGTTCAACTCCACCGGCGTCGTGATCGCCACCGTGTCCCCGTCGATCACCACCTCGCAGCCCAGGCTGCGCAGCACGTCCGCCATCAGGGGGACGTCCAGGATCTCGGGGCAGTTCGTCACCGTCGTGGTGCCCTCGGCCAGCAACGCCGCCGCCATCAGCTTCAGCACGCTGTTCTTGGCGCCCACAACGTCAACGGCGCCCACCAGCCGCGCACCGCCGCGAACCTGGAAATGCTCAGTCACGCCGAGCATCATCCTTGACCGCTCAAGCCCGACCACCACCGGGGCGCATCGCCTTCGGCGTGCTGAACCACGCCATGAACCACAACAGCCTGGGGAAGAACAAGTACGCGCCGACGATGACCATGGCGACCGGCAGGATGATCAACTCGCTGCGGACCACGGCGGACACCTCCCGTGCCCCGTCCGCGAGCAGGTGGACGTCGTCGTCGCAGGTCATGACGCGCGGTTCCGCGCCGGTGGGCCGGAGTGGCTGCCGGATCGCGATCTCCACGCGCTGCCCGCCGACGTCGCAGGTCGAGTAGGTGCCCGCTGAGGGCGAGCCCGGCCGCAGGGGCTGGTACAAGGCGATGGTCTCCCCGCCTGCCAGACCGCCTGGTGCCCCGGTCCCACGGGTCGCCCGTGACCAGCCGCGATGAGCCCCGCGGTGACCATCGCGGCGAGCAGGGCGAGACCGCTGAGCAGCAGCGTCCAAGCCGTGCGGCGGAAGGGCGGGCGCGCCATCGGTCGAACCTAGCGCAGGGTTCCGAGCACCACGCCCGCCGCGCGTCGGGCACGGTCGCACCCGGCGGTCCTGGGCTTCGCCACGCGGATGTCCGCGAGCAGGACCGACTCGGCGTCGGAGATGCCCAGGAACAGCCTGCACGACCCGTTGCGCTCCTCGAGGTCGCTGGTGGCGTCGATGGCCGGGTAGCCGTCGACGTCGGTCATCCGCCATGAGTCGCACCGGGCGGCGGCTGATGTCCCGCACAGGTCCACGAGGCGCTGGAGGCCGTGGTTGAAGCTGACCCGCAGGAACTCGTCCGGGCCGTCGGCCACCAGGTCGCACCCCGCCGAGACGGTGTCGCTGGCCCGTGCCGCGCTCAGCCCCAGCGCGGCCCGGTCCTCGGCGGGCACCAAAGCGCAGGGATCGGCCTTGAACCCGTCCGCCGCGAGCGGCCGCTCGACCCCGGGTACGACGAGGTCCGGAGCGCGCTCCGCCGACGACGTGGCGGGCGCGACCGTGGCTTCGGCGCAGGCGGCGAGGACCAGGCACGCGGCCACCCAGGCGAACCGGGTCACCGGTGGCCTCCGAAGCCCTGCCAGAGCGGTTCGTCGGGGTCTTCCTCGTCGGCCTCCTCGACGCCGCCGTCGGCGAGGGCGTTCGCGAGCTGCTCGAAGTCGTACGACCGCAGGGCGTCGAGGCCGCGCCCGACGAACTCGGCGTAGGCCGACGTGCTCGCCACGGTGCGCCAGGTCATCGAGCCGTCGGCCAGTCCCGCGCCGATCTCCTTGGTGAGCGGGTCGGCGCTGGCGGCCATCTCCTTCACGAGCACCTGCTCGAGGGCGGCCTCGTCGGCGACGACACGCTCCCAGGGCGTCCCCCTCGCGAGGTCGACCAGCCCCTTGATGTCGGCGGGGAAGCGAGCGGTCACGGGTCCTCCTACTTCGGCAGGGTGACGGTCCGGTCGGGCAGGGCGGGCAGCCGCACGCCGTTCCGGAGGTCGCCGAACTCCGTCTGCGACGCCTTCAGCACGCTCGTCAGGGCGTCCAGCTTCCCGATGACCTCCATCAGGGACCGGATGCCGTCGACCACCCGGTGGACCTTGTACCCGGCGAGCGCCCCCAGCAGGAGCGCGATCGGCGTGCCCGCTCCTGTCGACGCCGCGCCCGCGGCGAACCCCGCGGACGCCGCCGCCTGGATCGCGGCGTCCCCGATCTGGTTGAGGATGTTCACCGCGGCGTCGCGCAGCACCACCATCTCGGCGGACGCCTCGGCGTAGGCGTCGGCCAGGGTGTGCAGGGGCGCGGAAGCCGTCCACCGGATCGGCCAACTCGACCAGGTAGGCCGCCGCGCCCGCCCCCGCGTTGCCCCGCCACACCGCCTCGGTGTTCTGCGACGCCCACGTGATGTTGTTCGCGACCGCGTGCACCGCGGCCGCCACGTCCCGCATGACGTCGGCCGCCGCGCGCACCCCCGCCCAGTCGCCCACGAACGGCTTGACGATCTCCGCCTGCGGGTCGATCGGGCTCTGGAGCCAGCCGAGCCACACGGCGACCTCGGTGACGGTTTCGAGCGCGGCGCCGATCTGCGCCATGGGGCTCATGACGTCCCACCAGTTCGGTGAGCCGTCCAACTCCACTGTGTAGTCCTTGGGCTCGGCCAGGAACGCCGCCGGTTCGGTGATCTCGCGGAAGGGCGCGTACCCGGCGGGCATGTCGAGCCTGCCCGCTCCGAGCCGCTCCCGGACCCGGGTCACGTCGGTCGCGGGATAGGAGTTGTCGAGCTTCTCCGCGGACGCCGCGTCGGTGTGGTCGTAGTAGGTCGCCGACTCGGCCACCGCCTGCGACACCGCCGCCAGCGTCGGGTGCGCGAGCGCACCGAGCCAGTGGTCGACGGCCTGGTGGACGGCGTGGTGTCCGCCGACGACCTGGTTGAGCACGCCCTCGCCGCCCGCGAAGTCCCTGATGCGCCCGAAGTGCGCCTTGATCAGGTCCGCGTCCTCGCGGGCGCGGTCGAGCAAGCCCGCCAACTCGCGCAACGCGCTGGTCCGCACTTCGAACGCCACTGCACCGCTCCCCCGGTCCCACCTATCGGAACGATCTTAGGGGCCGCGGTTGGTGCGAATGTCGTAGATCGTTAGCTCTTTCAGCTGAACGTCGAGCGTGGCCGGATGTTCCGCGTCGCCAGATAGGCTCGACCCATGTCGGTCCACATCACGCGCGTGTACACCAAGGTTGGCGATAGCGGGACTACGGCGCTCGGGGACGGGAGTCGGGTGCCGAAGACGTCTGCGCGGTTGGCGGCGTATGCCGATGTGGATGAGGCGAACGCGGCGATCGGGCTCGTCCTGGCCGTGGGCGCGCCCGCGGAGGACGTCGCCGGGGTGTTGCGGGCGGTGCAGAACGACATGTTCGACGTCGGTGCGGATTTGTGCACGCCGGTTGTCGTCGATCCGCCGTTCGAGCCGTTGCGGATCACCGAGGCGTACGTGACGCGGTTGGAGGGGTGGATCGATGAGTTCAACGCGCGGTTGCCGAAGTTGAACTCGTTCATCCTGCCCGGGGTACGCCTGCGGCGGCGTTCCTGCACCAGGCGAGGACGGTGGCGCGGCGGGCGGAGCGGAACGCGTGGGCGTTGGTGGAGGTCGAGCCGGAGACGACGAACGCGCTCGCGGCGAAGTACCTCAACCGGCTGTCCGACCTGCTGTTCGTGCTCGGGCGGGTCGCGAACCCCGACGGGGACGTGCTGTGGAAGCCGGGAGCGGGGCGCTAGGACTCGCCGAGCTGGGGTAGGAGCGTGACGGCTTCTACGCAGTACGTCAGGCCCTGCTTGATCACCAGCAGCTCGGCCTCGGGCTGCGTGGCGGCGCCGCGGTGCAGTTGCGCGAGGTAGGCGTCGCCGCGCTTGCTGTTGTAGCTCCAGGTGAGGCCGGTCGGGGTGGACTGGGCGACCGTGGAGGTGCCGTTGCAGCCCAGTTCCGCGGCGGCGGCCATGTCGCCGCTGTTGACGGCGGCGACGAAGTCGCGGGCGACCTGGTCGGGGAAGCTGAAGAAGAACAGCAGCCAGACGACCACGCCCGCGATCGCCGCGGCGCCGAGCAGGCCGCCGACGACCCAGCCGACGACGCCCTTCTTCTTCGGGCGGACGGGCGGGTGACCGAGGCCGGGCGGACCTTGCCACCCTGGAGCAGGCGGCCAACCAGGAGCGGCCTGCGGCTGACCGGGGAACGACTGGCCGGGCGGTGACTGCCAACCAGGGCCCGCTTGCTGCCCCGGGACCGGCTGACTGCCAGGAGCGGGCGGCTGAGCCGGGCCGGGTTGCCAGCCGGGCGGTGGTTGGGTCATGACGCCCAGGGCAGGCGGCGGCCGGGCGGGGCGCTCTCCAGCCACGACAGGAAGCCCGTCAGGGCGTCGGGGCCCATGGCGATCTCGTACCGCGTGTCGCCGACCTCCACCCGGAGGATGCGGGAGCCCAGCGGCACCACCGGGACCTCGGCGCGGGCCGGGTCGCGGCGGTCGGCGATCTCGAGGCCGTCGCGGTGGATCATGAGGTTCGGGCCCGCGCGGAGGCTGAAGGCGCGGAACCAGGCGAACTCGTCGCCCTGGTAGCGGCCCACGCCGAGGTGCCAGCCCTTGCCGGAGTCGTCGACGCGGGTGCGGATGGCCACGTGGACCCCGCCCATGCGGAGCAGGCGGACGCGGCGGGCGACGAGCAGGAGGAGGACGACCAGGACGAGGGCCAGCGCGATGACGACCACGTCGCTGATGTCCACCGGCCGCTCCCCCGCTCGTCAGCGTCTCATCAGGCTGCGGTGTCCGCGGCGCGGATGCGGGCCGCGGCTCGGGCGCGCTCGTCGGCGTCGTCGGCCTGGAGGTCGCGGCGGGCGGCGTCGACGTCGATCTCGCCGGACAGCTCGGCGGACTCGGCGAGGATGCTGACGTTGTTCGCGTTGACCGACAGGAAGCCGCCGTGCACGGCCGCGATGACGGTCTCGCCGTCCGTGGTCGTGATCTTGACGACGCCGCCGTCGACCAGCTCGCCCAGCACCGGCTCGTGCCCGGCCATCAGGCCGATCTCGCCCTCGGTGGTCTGCGCCACGACGAACGTGGCGGAGCCCGACCAGAGGCGTCGTTCCACGGCGACCAGTTGGACGGACATCTCAGCCACGCGTCTCTCCTTCGGCTCGCGGTTGTCCCGGAGTCTAGTCGGCCCGGTGTCAACCCTCCGACGCCACCCGGGTGTCTTCCCCCACGATGGACAACACAGACGACTGGGGGTGGACGCCATAGACCGGGACCGCGAGTTCACCGACTTCGTGGCGCACCGATCACCTGCGCTGCTGCGCACCGCGTACCTGCTCTGCGCAGGCGACCGGGGCGCGGCCGAAGACCTGCTCCAGGACGTCCTGGAACGCGTCTACCTGCGCAGACGCCGCATCCGGGGCGACTACGAGCCCTACGCCCGCGCCGCACTGGCCAACACCGCGGCCAACCGCTGGCGACGGCTCGGCAGGCGCGTCGCCGAGACCCCGCTCGACGACCGCGACGAGGGCAGCCCCGGCGCCGAGGACGCCATCGCCACCCGCGACGAGGTCGCCCGCGCGCTGAGCACCCTCCCGCCGCGCATGCGGGCGGTCATCGTCCTGCGCTACTTCGACGACCTCACCGAGGCCGAGACCGCCCGCGCCCTGGGCTGCTCGGTCGGGACCGTCAAGAGCCAGAACGCCCGCGGCCTCGACCGCCTGCGCGCCCTGTTCCCGCTGACCACCGGAGGTGTCCGTGGACACGACTGACCTGGCCAGGACGCTGTCCGCGGCCACCGACGACCTGACCCCCGCCCGGGCTTCACCGACGACGTCCTCCGCAGCGCCCGCCGCAGGCAGACCCGCAGGCGCGTGGGGGTGCGCTGGCGCTCGCCGCCGTCATGGGGGTGGTGACGATCGCCACAGTCCTGCCGGGCGACCCCGGGTTCAGCACCCCGGCGGGCGCGCGCGACCCGCTGGCCCGGCTCGTCGAGCGCCCCACCCGCGGCGACCTGGCGGGCGACACCGCCTACCTGGCGGAGGTCCGCGAGGCGTGGCGGACCGGCGCGAAGACCTCGCCGAACCTGGGCGGGGCGGACTTGGAAGGCGACCCGAAGGTCGTCTGGGCGGGCACCACCCCGGTCGGCCGCGCCGCCGTCGTGGCGCAGGCGGACGGGCCGAAGGAGTTCGCGATCGGCCTGGTCGCGGGCGACCCGCCCGTGCTGGTGGCCGACCGCCCCGGGTCGATCTCCTTCACCCCCGCGTTCCTGTTCGGACCGGACGACCGGATGCTGCTCGCCCTCGACCTCGGCGTCCCGATGGAGTGGTCGAAGTGGGTCGAGGCCGAGGACGGCCGCGGTGAGCGCGTGTGGCACGACCTGCCGGGCGGCGACGGCGTCGGGCTGGTCCACCTCGACGAGGGCGACGCGGCGACCGCGGAGGTCCGGGCGGACGGCATGACCGTGGTGTCGCTGCGCGCGTCGGCGTACGGCACCGGGATGGACATGCAGTCCAAGCCGATCCCGCTGCGCACGGTGGACTGGCCCCAGCTCCCGAAGCTCGGCGTCGCGTCCGCGACCAGCCCGTCCCTCCTCGACCGCGAACTCCCGGACGCCTGGTTCGTCGAGCAGGGCTACCTCGACCCCGGCGTCAAGGCCGTGGTGACCGGCTTCCACGTCGTCGCCGACCTCCCGGACGGCCGCTCGGTCACCGCGTTCGAGATGGTCCCGGCGATGGACGCGGGCAGCCGCTTCTACGCCGTGGTCGTCGACGCCGACGGGAAGCCGGTGTCCATGACCTACGGCGGCCGGATCGACCGGGAGGCAGCCCTCCCGGCCAAGGTCCGCCTCCCGGACGGCCAGGGCTGGATCGTCGCCGCCCGCGGCGCGACCCTGGCCTACCGCGCGGATGAGGACGCCGAATGGCAGGAGATGGGCACCGACGCCGCCCACCTGCCCGGTGACGGCCAGGTCCGGGTCACCACCCCGGGCAAGGGCGAGGTCATCACTTCGGTGGGCTGATCGCCACCAGGGAGCGCCGGTGTCCGAGAGGGCACCGGCGCTTTTCCTATCGCAGGGCCAGGTAGCACGTCGGAGAGGCCGAGGTCAGCCCACTCGCCTGCGCGGGTCAGGGCGCGGACGTCGGCCAGTGAAGCCGCCCAGAACGGCCGGAGTCGGTGCCCTGGCGGGGCACCGACTCCGGAACGTCTTACAGGCGCGCCGCGGATCAGACGTACGGCGACATGACGAGACCGTGCGAATTCGCGAACCCCGACGCCGCCACGTCGTTGGGGTGGATCAGGGTCTGCCCGAAGCACACCGACCAGGAGTTCGCCGCGACCCCCGACGAGGGGCACTGCCACTCGCCCAGGCGCGACGGGTTGACGTCGTACAGGAAGATCTCCGCGTCGGAGGAGAACAGGGACGACCGGTTGTTGCGGACGATCACCGCGCCCTGCACCCCGGACCCGCTGGCCGACCTGACCGCGCAGATCTGCGCACTCACGTACTCAGCGATGGTCTTCGAGGTGTTGCACGCCCAGGTGCTGGAGCTGGAGGTGATCGGGTTCGTGTTGCCGTAGGCACGCCACACGCCCGTCGCCGCCGCAGCGTTCCCGGCGGTCGCCAGACCGAGCCCGAGAACGGTCGTGGTGACGGTCGTCATTCCCGCGACAATACGCGAGATTCGCATGTCGATCCTTCCTGAAGTCGGCCGAGCCATGCAGATCTAGACGTACGGCGAGAAGCCGAGGGGGCTCGTATTGGCCTTCCCGTACGCCCGGACGACGTTCTCGAAGGTGAAACTCTGCCCGAAGCACACCGACCAGGAATTCGCGCCGACGCCCGATGAGGGGCACTGCCATTCCCCCTGCGGGAAACCGTGCGCGTTGTACACGTAAATCAGCGCACTCGCAGAGAAGAGGGACGACGTATTGTTGCGCACGATCACAGCACCCTGCACGCTTGTCTTGCTCGCCGACCTGATCGCGCAGACTTGCGCGCTCACGTCCGTCGCAATGATCACGGTAAGATTGCAGTGCCAGGTGCTGGAGCTGGAGGTAATTGGGTTGGTGTTGCCGTAGGCCCGCCACTCGCCCGTCGCGGCGGCGGCGCTGCCCGCGGTCGCCACGCTCAACCCGAAAACGGTCGCGACCACGGTCGCCATTCCCGCGAACACCCGCGACAATCTCATGCCAATCCTTTCTGAAGCATCACAAGTCCTGCCGATACGGCATTCCTACGATCTCGCGGCGGATTTCCCACCGCAGCATCAGAGAGGGCCCCCTGAGATCAGGCTAGCAATCAGGAGACAGTGGCGTCCAGTAGCTTTTCCAGTGCAGGAATGAGCAAAAGTGAGTATCACTCACGACGTGATTTCCAATACTGCGAATGCAATAGGGGCCGGTGTCCTTGTGGACACCGGCCCCTATGCGGTAGAGCCGAGAACTACTTCTTGCCGGTGAGCTGCTGGTACTTGCGCTCCAGGTCGTCCAGGCCACCGATGGAGAGGAAGGCCTGCTCGGGGACGTGGTCGTAGTCGCCCTTGGCGACCTTGTCGAAGGCCTCGATGGTGTCGGCGACCTTGACGAACGAGCCCTCCTCGCCGGTGAACTTCTGGGCGACGAAGAAGTTCTGGGAGAGGAAGCGCTCGATGCGGCGGGCGCGGTTGACCGTCACCTTGTCCTCTTCGGACAGCTCGTCCATGCCGAGGATGGCGATGATGTCCTGCAGCTCCTTGTACTTCTGCAGGATCCGCTTGACCTCCTGCGCCACCCGGTAGTGCTCGTCGCCGACGATGGCCGGGTCGAGGATGCGGGAGGACGAGGTCAGCGGGTCGACCGCCGGGTAGATGCCCTTCTGGGAGATCGGACGGGAGAGCTCCGTCGTCGCGTCCAGGTGGGCGAAGGTGGTCGCCGGGGCCGGGTCGGTGTAGTCGTCCGCGGGGACGTAGATCGCCTGCATCGAGGTGATCGAGCGGCCGCGGGTCGAGGTGATCCGCTCCTGCAGCTCGCCCATCTCGTCGGCCAGGGTCGGCTGGTAGCCGACCGCGGAGGGCATGCGGCCCAGCAGGGTCGACACCTCGGAACCGGCCTGGGTGAAGCGGAAGATGTTGTCGATGAACAGCAGCACGTCCTGGTTCTGCACATCGCGGAAGTACTCCGCCATGGTCAGCGCCGAGAGCGCGACGCGCATGCGCGTGCCCGGGGCTCGTCCATCTGGCCGAACACCAGCGCGGTGTCCGGGAGGACGCCCATCTCCTCCATCTCGAGGAAGAGGTCGGTGCCCTCGCGGGTGCGCTCGCCGACACCGGCGAAGACGGACGTACCACCGAAGTTGCGGGCGATACGGGTGATCATCTCCTGGATGAGCACCGTCTTGCCGACGCCCGCGCCGCCGAACAGGCCGATCTTGCCGCCCTCGACGTACGGGGTGAGCAGGTCGAGGACCTTGACGCCGGTCTCCAGCATCTTGGTCTTGCCCTCGAGCTGGTCGAACGCCGGGGGCTTGCGGTGGATGCCCCAGCGCTCGGCGTCGGAGGCGTGGCCCGGCTTGTCGAGGCAGTCGCCGAGGGCGTTGAACACGTGGCCCTTGACGGCGTCGCCGACCGGCACCGAGATGGACTCGCCGGTGTCGGTCACCGGGGTGCCGCGCACCAGGCCGTCCTGCGGCTGCATGCAGATCGTGCGGACCAGGTTGTCGCCGAGGTGCTGGGCGACCTCCAGGGTCAGGGTCTTGCGCAGCGCCTCGAAGGTGACCTCGGCCTTGAGAGCGTTGTACAGCTCGGGCACCGAGTCCCGGGGAAACTCGACGTCGACGACCGGACCGATGACCCGGACGACGCGCCCGACGGCGTTCTTGGTTTCCTGAATGGCAGTCATGGCTTAGTCATCACTTCCTGCGGCTGCGGCAAGAGCCTCCACACCGCCGACGATCTCGCTGATCTCCTGGGTGATCTGCGCCTGGCGAACCTGGTTGGCCACGCGGGTGAAGCTGCGCACCAGCTCGTCGGCGTTGTCCGTGGCGGACTTCATCGCGGTCCGCCGCGCCGCCGACTCCGACGCCGCCGATTCGAGCATCGCCGCGTAGATGCGGGTGTTGACGTACTTCGGGAGCAGGTCGTCCAGCAGCTTCTCCGGACCCGGCTCGAACGCGTAGGCCGACTTGAGCCCCTTGTTCGCCGCCGCCTCCTCCTCGGTGGAGTACTCCAGCACCATCGGCGCGATCCGCTTCGCGGTCGGCCGCTGCGTCAGCATCGACACGAACTCGGTGTAGACGATGTGGAGCTCGTCCACGCCGAGCACACCGTCGGGACCGGGGTTCTCACCGTCGTCGTCGGCGCCCGCGAGGAACGCCTCCACGACCGCGCGACCGGCCTCAGCCGCGTTGGCGTAGCCGGGCTTCTCGGAGAAGCCGGTCCACGCGTCGGCGACCTTGCGCTGCCGGAACTTGTAGAAGTTCAGGCCCTTGCGCCCGATGACGTACAGCACCGGGGTCTTGCCCTGCTCGCGCAGCAGCGCCTGCAGCTCCTCCGCCGCGCGCAGCGCGTTGGCGTTGTAGCCGCCGCACAGGCCGCGGTCGCTGGTGATCACGATGACGCCCGCGCGCTTGGGCTGCTCGCGCTCGGTCAGCAGCGGGGTGTCCACATTGGCCACACCGCCCGCCAGGAGGCTGAGCACCTTGGTGATCTCGTCGGCGTAGGGCTTGGACTGCTCGACCCGCGCCTGCGCCTTGCCGATGCGCGAGGTCGCGATCAGCTCCTGCGCCTTGAAGATCTTCTTGAACGACTGCGCGGACTTGATCCGCGCCCGGATCTCACGGAGTTGGGCCATAGCGGGTCACTTCTTCGGCGCGGTCTTGGCGACCTTCACGGTCTCCTGGCCGACCGCACCGGCGTCCATGGCCTCGGCCTCGTCGTCGTGCACGACCACCGAGGTGCCGTCGCCCGCGCGGAAGCCCTTCTTGAACTCCTCGATCGCGGCGACCAGGCGCTCGGTGTTGTCGTCGGCGAGCTTGCCGGTCGAGCGGATCTCCTCGAGGATGCCCGCCTGGCGGTGCCGCAGGTTCTCCAGCAGCTCCGACTCGAAGCGGCGCACGTCGGCGACCGGCACGGAGTCGAGGTAGCCCTTGGTGCCCACGAAGATCGAGACGACCTGCTCCTCGACCGGCATCGGCTGGTACTGGCCCTGCTTGAGCAGCTCCATCATGCGGGTGCCGCGGGCGAGCTGGGCCTTCGAGGTGGCGTCCAGGTCGGAGGCGAAGGCGGCGAACGCCTCCAGCTCGCGGTACTGGGCCAGCTCGAGGCGCAGGGTGCCGGAGATGGACTTCATCGCCTTGGTCTGCGCGGCGCCACCGACGCGGGACACCGAGGTGCCGACGTTGACGGCCGGGCGCTGACCGGCGTTGAACAGGTCCGACTCCAGGAAGCACTGGCCGTCGGTGATGGAGATGACGTTCGTCGGGATGTAGGCCGAGATGTCGTTGGCCTTGGTCTCGATGATCGGCAGACCGGTCATCGAGCCGCCGCCCTCCTCGTCGGAGAGCTTCGCGCAGCGCTCCAGCAGGCGCGAGTGCAAGTAGAAGACGTCGCCCGGGTACGCCTCGCGGCCCGGCGGGCGGCGCAGCAGCAGCGAGATCGCGCGGTACGCCTCGGCCTGCTTGGTCAGGTCGTCGAAGATGATCAGGACGTGCTTGCCCTGGTACATCCAGTGCTGGCCGATGGCGGAGCCGGTGTAGGGCGCCAGCCACTTGAAGCCCGCGGAGTCCGACGCCGGGGCGGCGACGATGGTGGTGTACTCCATCGCGCCCGCCTCCTCCAGCGCGGACTTGACGCCCGCGATGGTGGAGCCCTTCTGGCCGACCGCGACGTAGATGCAGCGGACCTGCTGCTTCGGGTCGCCGGTGGCCCACGCCTTCTTCTGGTTGATGATCGTGTCGACGCAGACCGCGGTCTTGCCGGTCTTGCGGTCGCCGATGATCAGCTGGCGCTGGCCGCGGCCGATCGGGGTCATCGAGTCGATGGCCTTGATGCCGGTCTGCATCGGCTCGCCGACCGGCTGCCGCTGCACGACGGTGGGCGCCTGCAGCTCCAGGGCGCGCAGGTCCTCGGCGGCGATCTCGCCGAGGCCGTCGATCGGGGCGCCCAGCGGGTCCACCACGCGGCCGAGGAAGCCGTCGCCGACCGGGACCGAGAGGACCCGGCCGGTGCGCTTGACCTCCTGGCCCTCCTCGATCTTGTCGTAGTCACCGAGGATGGCGGCGCCGATCTCGCGCGCGTCGAGGTTCAGCGCGACACCGAGCACGCCGCCCGGGAACTCCAGCAGCTCGTTGGCCATGGCCGAGGGCAGGCCCTCCACGTGGGCGATGCCGTCGCCGGTGTCGGCCACGACGCCGACTTCCTCCCGGTTGACATCCGGGGAGTAGCTGGAGACGTAGTTTTCGATCGCATTGCGGATCTCGTCCGACGAGATCGTCAGCTCCGCCATTGGGGTTTCCTGCTCTCGCTTCGTATCTGGGTGAAAGTTCTTAGGCGGCGAACCGGCGCCGCAGTGCGTCGAGCCTGCCCGCCACGCTGCCGTCGATGACCTCGTCGCCGACGCGCACGACCATGCCGCCTCGCAGGGTCTCGTCGATCTCGAGGTGCAGCGCGATGGGCCGGGCGTAGATCCGCTGCAGCGTCGCGGAGAGCTGCTCCTGCTGGGCCGCGGTCAGCGGCGCGGCGGAGACGACGTGCGCGACCGAGCGCTCCCGGCGCTTGGCGGCCTCGGCCGCCAGCGCCTCGAGGCCGGACACGACGCCGCGCCCGCGCGGCTGGCCGACGAGGTTCTCCACCAGCGCCACGGTGGTGGCGTCGGTCTTGGCCTCGATCAGCCCGCGGACCAGGGCGAGCTTGCCCTCCTTGGCCGCCGTCCGGTCCGAGAGCACCTGCTCCAGCTCGGTCTGGTCGGCGATGATGCGGCCGAGCCGGAACAGCTCGTCCTCCACCGCGTCGAGCCTGCCCGCGCGCTCGGCGCGGACCAGCAGCGCGGTGGTGCCCAGCGCCTCGAGACCGTCGACCAGCTCCCGCGGGCTCGACCAGCGCGCCGCGACCGCGGCGGCCACGACGTCCAGCGCGCCCGCACCGATCTTGCCGCCGAGCAGGTCGCGGACGAGCCGCTCCCGGCTGGCGGGGTCGGTGGAGTGGTCGGCCAGCGCGCGGCGCAGGCCGATCTCCCGGTCGAGCAGGCCGACGACCGCGAACAGCTGCTCGCCGAGGTCGTCGGTGGCGGCGCCCTCCAGGGTGTCGAGCAGCCTCAGCTCGACGGCGGCCAGGGCTTCCCGGCTCGCAGCTTGCAGTGCCATCAGAGTTCCTTACTCGCTCAGCCCCGCGTGGCGGGGACCACGGCTCGCGGCGTGCAGTGCCATGCCGTTTTGCCCTGGACCAGCCCGCGGTGCGGGGACCTCTAGTTCTTCGCGGGAGCGGAGACGGAGTCCAGCTCGGACAGGAAGCGGTCGACGGTGCCCCGGCGACGCGCCTCGTCCTCGAGGGACTCGCCGACGATCCGGCTGGCCAGCTCCACGGCCTGGCGGCCGAGGTCGGCCCGCAGCTCGGCGACGATCTGCGCGCGCTGCGCGGCCAGCCGCGCCTCGCCCTGGGCGACGATGCGCGCCGCCTCTTCCTGGGCCTGCACGCGCAGTTCGTCCTTGATCTGCTCGGCCTCGGCGCGCGCGTCGTCGCGGATGCGCGCGGACTCGGCGCGGGCCTCGGCGAGCTGCGCCTGGTACTGCTCCAGCGCGGCCTGGGCCTCGGCCTGGGCCGCCTCCGCCTTCTTGATGCCGCCCTCGATCTTCTCGGTCCGCTCCGCGTAGAGCTTCTCGAACCGCGGCGCCACGAACTTGGAGATGACGAACAGCAGCAGCAGGAACGCCACCAGGCCGAGGATGATCTCGGACAAGTGCGGAAGAACCGGGTTCAGCTCTTCCTCGGCCAGAATCAGCTCTGCCGTCAGGTTCATGATGTCTCCCTACACCGGAGCGGACTGATCAGGAGGCGATGAAGAAGACGACCAGGCCGATCAGGGCGAGCACCTCGACCAGGACGAACGTGGTCCACGCGATACCCATGAGCTTGCTCTGGGCCTCCGGCTGACGGGCGGTGCCGTTGATGACGGCGGCCCAGATCAGACCCACGCCGATGCCCGGGCCGACCGCGCCGAGGCCGTAGCCGATGGCCGCGAGGCCGGAGTTGATGCTTTCGGCCTGCTGGGCGAGAACGACTGCGCTCACTGTGTGTTTCCTTTCCAACTCGGTCCGCGGGCACCCGCGGATCGGGGTCTCAAGGTCCGAGGTGGTCCTCAGACGGCCTAGCTCAGTGGTCCGACGCCAGTGCCATGCCGATGTAGCCGGCCGACAGCAGCGCGAAGATGTACGCCTGCAGCACCTGGATGAACGCCTCCAGGAAGGTCATCGCGATGGCGAAGGCCCAGGAGATGATCGAGACCGGCTTGAGCGGCCAGTCGGCGTGCAGCAGCAGGAACTCGCCGCCCAGGGTGAACACCAGCAGGATGAGGTGACCGGCGAACATGGCGCCGAAGACTCGGATCGCCAGGGTGATCGGGTTCAGCAGGAACTTCTGGAAGAACTCGATCGGGGTCAGCAGCAGGTACACCGGCGCGGGGCGCCCGCGGGGAACAGCTGGTTCTTCAGGTAGCCCTTGAAGCCGTGCCGCTTGAAGCCGACGAAGTGGTACACCGGGTAGACCACGAGCACCGACAGGGCCAGCGGGAAGGCGATGTGCGACATCGTCGGGAACTGGATCACCGGGATGACGCCGAAGATGTTGTTGACCAAAATGAAGGTGAACAACGTGAGAATGAGCGGCACGAACGGCCGGAAATCATGGGAACCGATCTGCTCCCGGGCGATGTTGTTGCGACCGAAGTCGTAGACCGACTCGGCGGCGAACTGGAACTTGCCCGGGACGATCTTCATCTTGCGGGTGGCCAGGAGGAAGAAGCCCGCGATGATGATGACCGAGAGCACCACCAGCACCATCGGCTTCGTGACCCCGCCGAAGATCGGCGGGAGGAAAAAGTCGCGGACACCGGGCGGGGCGAACTCCTCACCCTGCGCCAACACCAGCCTGCCCAACTGTGGGCTCCTTCCGGTTCTCCCGGCCGGCGTCGCGTCCGCCGGGGGAATCGTCACGATCAGGACGTAAAGTACCTGACGAGTTCAGCCTGTCTTCAGGCGGCTGCCCCTGCTTCCGAACGCCGGATCGGCACACTCGGAGCCCACGGCAACGCCGCCGCCCTCAGCCGCACCCTACCAGGGGTCCACCGAAGGTGGGACAGGCGTACTGCTTAGTCCTCGGAGGGGCTCTCACCTGCGGGGATGATGGTCGGGAGCTTGGTCCGGCGGAACGCGATCGCCTCCGCGGCGGCGGCCACCAGCACCACCGCGATCATGGTGATCCCGAGCGACTCGCGGTGCAGCGCATCGACGTTCTTGAGCGCCATCATGATGATCAGCAGGAGCAGCAGCTTCAGGACGAAGCCGCCGAGCGACGCGGCCATCGCGATATGCGGGCCCGCGTTGGCGGATTTGCGCATCAGGAACAGCGTCAGCATCGACGAGGCGATCGCCAGGACGGCGCCGATGGCCGCGCCGACCGCGCCCGGCGCGCCGTTGACCAGCCCGAAGAGGACGACGCCCAGCGCGCCGACGGCTATCGAGGGCCAATGGCGTAGCGGAACATCGCGCTCGCCAATGTGAGCAACGCCTCGGTGTGGGGATTGCGCCCGGAATTCTCGCTCATCGCCCCGCCAGTCTAGATGCTGCTCCGGTCGGCTGACGCGACCGCCTTCCCCTGTGATCATCGCCTCAGTGCCGATCGGCCGTCTAGAGGTAGTCCTGCGCGCACCCGTTGCCCGGTGGCGCGCGGCTCGTGAAACTCGATCAACACCCTTCGGTCGACACGTGCATCAGGGGGCTCGCATGACCGACCCGGCCTCGCCACCGGGAATGGCGCGCATTTACGACCTGCTCTACCCGGCCGGGGCGAAAGTGGACGCCATCACCGCATTCCTGGCGGCGCTGTGCCCGCCGGGCGGCCGGGTGCTGGAATTCGGCGTCGGCACCGGCCGGGTCGCGGTGCCGCTGGCCGCCCGCGGCGTGCGGGTCCACGGGATCGACGTCGACCCGGACATGCTGGCGGTGCTCAAGGGCAGGCCCGGCGGGGACGCCGTGGAGACGGTGGTCGGCGACTTCACCGCCGACGTCGTCGGCGGGCGCTTCGACGTCGTCGTGCTGGCGGTCAACACGCTGTTCGCGGTGCCGACGCAGGAGGGCCAGGTCGCCGCGCTCGCCAGGGCGGCCGAGCAGCTCGCCGACGGCGGGCGGGTGGTTCTGGAGCACTTCGACCCGAGCGTGCTGTACCGGCAGCAGAACCCGACGGTGTCGATGCGGCCGCTGTCGGGGTCGGCGGTGGCGTACTACACGACCTCGGCGCACTTCCCGACCCAGGGCGTCTCGGCGTCGTTCGCCGTGCACGACGAGCACGGCGTGCACACCGCCGCGGAGTCCGGCCGCTACGTGTGGCCGCGGAGCTGGACCTGATGGCGCGGATCGCCGGGCTGCGCCTGGTGTCCCGGCACGGCGGGTGGGAGGGCGAGCCGGTGGTGGACGGCGCCGTCCTGGTGTCGGTCTACGCGCGGTAGCTACTTGTTCCCGCGCACCGACGGCAGGAACGACACCGCCGCGGCCACCACGACGGCCCCGGCCAGGCCGAGGGTCACGCCGAGCGGGTCGAACATGGTGACCGCGACCGCGCCGAAGGCGATGACGCCGACCCACAGGTAGATCAGCAGCACGGCGCGGCGCTGGGAGTGGCCGAAGGCCAGCAGCCGGTGGTGCAGGTGCATCTTGTCCGGGGAGAACGGGCTCTCGCCGCGCCGGGTGCGCCGCACGATCGCCATCAGCAGGTCGAGGATCGGCACGAACAGCACCGCCGCGACGATCAGCAGCGGGGACAGCACGGCGACGGTCTCGGTCGCGCCCCACAGCGACGGGTTCGCCCGGCCGGAGGCGGACGTGCTCGCCGCGGCCAGCATGAGGCCGATGAGCATCGACCCGGTGTCGCCCATGAAGATCCGCGCGGGCTGGAAGTTGTGCGGCAGGAAGCCCAGGCACGCGCCCGCCAGCGTCGCGGCGATGAGCGCGGGCGGGTAGTTGTTGACGTCGCCGCCGGATTGGCTGAGCAGGTGCAGGCTGAACGCCAGGGTCGCGGCCGCGGCGATCATCCCTATGCCGGCGGCCAGCCCGTCGAGGCCGTCGACGAAGTTCATAGCGTTGACCAGGGTGACCGCGAGCAGGATGGTGAGCATCCCGCCCTGGTTCTGGTCGAGGACCAGCACCGAGCCCTCCTCGCCGCCCCACGGCACCCAGAAGACGTACCAGGAGATGCCGAACAGGACGAGGATGCCCGCGCACGTGGTCTGCCCCGCGAGCTTGGTCAGCGAGTCCAGCTCGAAGCGGTCGTCGAGCATGCCGAGCAGGACGATGATGCCGCCGCCGATGAGCACCGCGACCGGGTCGAGGGTGAACGAGAACGCGCGGCGCAGCACCGGGAGCTGGTGGGCCAGCAGCATGCCGCCGCACACCCCCAGGTACATCGCCAGCCCGCCCATGCGCGGGATCGGCACGACGTGCACGTCGCGGGAGCGGGGTAGGCCACGGCGCCGATGCGGATGGCGAACACCCGCACGAGGCCCGTCGACAGGAAGGTGATGACGGCGGTGACGAGGGCGACCAGCAGGTACTCCCGCACCGGGAGGCCCGCGGCGGCGTAGCCGGTGGGCCCCATGTCAGGCTCGGTCCTCGGGCACGGTCGCTCGCATCTCCAGCGGGGAAGGGGTGGGCCGCAACGTTACCGCCCGACGCGGACCGGGGTCCCGAGCGCCTCCACGATCTTGTCGACGGCGACCGCGCCCTCGCGCAGCACCACCGGCTCGTCGCCGGTCAGGTCGACGATGGTGGACGGCACCGGGTCGCCGCACGGGCCGCCGTCGAGGTACACGGTGACCGCCTCGCCGAGCTGCTCGCGGGCGCCCGCGGCGTTGTTGGGGGCGGGCCTGCCGGTGCGGTTGGCGCTGGAGACCGCCATCGGGCCGACGTCGCGGAGCAGTTCCAGGGCGACCGGGTGCAGCGGCATGCGCAGCATGACCGTGCCGCCGGTGCGGCCGAGGTCCCACGCCAGCGAGGGCGCGTGCGGCAGCACGATGGACAGGTCGCCGGGCCAGAACGCCTCGACGAGGGTCCGCGCCTGCGGGGGCACGGTCATCACCAGGCCGTCGAGGGTGGACCAGGACCCGACGAGCACGCCGACCGGCATGTCCGGCCCGCGGCCCTTCGCGGCCAGCAGCGACACGACCGAGTCGGCGGCGAACGCGTCGCACCCGATGCCGTACACGGTGTCGGTGGGGATCACGACCAGCTGCCCGGCGCGCACCGCGCTGGCGGCGGCGGCGAGCCCGTCCGCGCGCTCCTCGGGGACCGCGCAGTCAAAGACCATGCTCACGGGCGCGACCCTATCCCCGCTGCCCCTTGGCCCGCCGCTCGGCCAGCACCTGCCAGGTCTGCCTGCGGAAGCGCAGGACGATCACGCCGAGCAGGGCCCCGCCCAGCAGGACCCCGGTGACGACGACGGCGACGTTCCCGGCGAGCCCGCCCATGGCGACCAGCAGGAAGCCCAGGGACGCGGCGAGCACGGCGAGGCTGACCGCGATGCCCTCCGGCTCCCACCGCCACCGGCGGGCGGTGGCGACCTCGGCGAGCAGCCGGTGCGCGCCGCGGCGCAGCTCGGCGTCGGGCACGTCGAGGGCGAGGATGCGGCGGGCGGCGCGCTCGCAGACGTCGACCTGGTCGGCGCTGGTGAACACCAGGACGTCGTCGGACGTGCGGGTGCGGGCCTGGTCGGCGACCGAGCACCACGTGCTGGCCAGGTAGTAGCGCAGGACCGGGTCGGGCGAGCCCGCGTAGCGGACCTCCAGCTCGGCGGCGGCCTCCCGGGCGACGCCGCCCGCGACCAGCGCCTGCGACCGGCCGAGGATGGCCAGCGGGTCGTCCGGGGCGACCCGGGCGGCGCGCTGGTAGCGGCGCAGGGCCGCCCGCCAGCGGCCGCGCGCCAGCAGCACGTCCCCCACCCCGACCTCGTCGTGCGGGTGGACGCGCAGTTCGCCCGCGGTCCGGAACTCGCGCAGCGCCTCGTCGAGGTCGCCGGCGAGGAGCGCGGCCCGGCCGCGCGCGGCGTGCCCGTCGGCGGCGCCGGGCTCCGGGTCCGGAGCCAGCCGCCACTTCTCGGTCACGTCCTGCCAGGTTCGTAGCATTGGATCACCCGGGCAAGCACGCTACTCTCGGTAGGCCCCGGAGGGGACGCCGCATCGGCGCATGCGGCGCGCAGACGAGGAGCACCCACGAGCCACCGATCTCCGCGCAGAGGGTTCCAGCCCAGCTCAGGCAGGCTGGCGTCCGTGCTCGTCACGGCCTACGTCGCCGCGAGCAGCGTGCTCGGCGCGACCCTGCTGGCCGCCCCGCCCGCGCCGGAGGCCACCGGGCTGCCGCGCACGACCTACGTCTACGAGCCCAGCGCGCCGACGCCGTCCGGGCCGTCGTCCACGGCGGACTCCCCGACCGGCCGCCCGCTCATCACCACGCCGAGCCCGTCGATGGTGGCGCTGCCGATCCCCGAGGGTTACCAACGGGTAGCGGGTCCCGGCGGTCTGCTCACGACCGTCCCGAAGGGCTGGACGATCACCCGCTCGACCGGTCCCGGCTCGGTCCAGGCCACCGACCCCGACGACCCGGACCGGTTCGTCCGCTACGGCGGCGCGCCCAGCCCCGCCGAGGGCCTCAACGAGTCGCATGTGGACTACGCGAAGCAGTTCGCGGCGAGCAAGCCCGGCTACACCTCGATCCGCCTCGACGCCCTGAGCTACCGCGGCGTCCCCGCCGTCGAGTGGGAGTTCGCGCACGACGCCCCCGGCGGCCGCAGGCACGCGAAGTCGCTCTACTGGCGCGTCGACGGCACGGAGTTCTTCATCTACGCGGCGTCCTCGACGGACCGCTGGTCGGAGACCGAGCCGATCTACCGCACGATGATGCGCAACACCGAGCCCTAGGCGCGCCGCGCGGTGGCGAACCGCGGCCTGCCCGCCAGGTCCCGGTGCGCCGCCACCCCGGTGAGCACCGAACGGGCCGCCAGGAGGGCCGGGACGGCCTCGCCGTGGCTGTCGTCGTGCTCGATGGCCACCCCGCCGCCGGGCGCCAGCAGGCGGGCCGCCAGGGCCACCACGGGCCGGATGACGCCGAGCCCGTCGACGCCGGAGAACACCGCGTGGTGCGGGTCGTGGTCGCGGACCTCGGGTGGGACGTCGGTGTACTCGGGGACGTACGGGGGTTGCAGAGGACCAGGTGCACGCGCCCGTCCAGCTCGGGGAGCAGGCCGGGGTCGGTGACGTCGCCCGCGAGCAGGCGGATCGGGGTGTCGCCCTCGGCGGCGCGGGCGTCGGCGTTGCGGCGCGCCCAGGACAGGGCCACGGGGTCGCGTTCGACGGCGTGCACGGTCGCGTCCGGGCGGGCGGCGGCGTAGGCGAGGGCCAGCGCCCCGGAGCCGGTGCACAGGTCGACCACGACCGGGGACGCGGTGCCCGCGGTGGCGGCGAGGCCCCATTCGAGCAGCAGCTCGGTCTCCGGTCGGGGGACGAAGACGCCGGGGCCGACGGCGAGGTCGACGGCGCCCATCGCGGCGGTGCCGGTCAGGTGCTGGAGCGGTTCGCGCTTGGCGCGTCGGGCCACCAGCTTCCCGATCGCCTCGACGACGGCGCGGTCGACCAGGGGGACCATCGGCAGCTTGCCCCGCTCGACCCCGAGGACGTGCGCGGCCAGCAGCTCGGCGTCCACCCGGGGCGAGTCGACGCCCGCGGTGCTCAGGATGCGCTCGGCGTCGAGGATGGCGAGTCGGAGGGGCTGGCGGTCCATGGCGTCCAGCTTCGCACGGGCCCGTCGCCGAGCACCGGACCGGCGCGCGTCAGCCCGTGTTCTCCTGGGCGGCCAGCCGCTCGGCGCGGTCGGCGGCGACGAGGGCGTCGAGGACGCCGTCGAGGTCGCCCTGCAGCACGGCGTCGAGGTTGTGGGCCTTGTAGCCGACCCGGTGGTCGGAGATGCGGTTCTCCGGGAAGTTGTAGGTCCGGACCCGCTCGGAGCGGTCGACGGTGCGGATCTGGCTGCGGCGGGCGTCGCTGGCGCGGGCCGCGGCCTCCTCCTCGGCCAGGGCCAGCAGGCGGGCGCGGAGGACCTGCATCGCGCGGGCCTTGTTCTGCAGCTGGGAGCGCTCGTTCTGGCAGGAGACGACGATGCCGGTCGGCAGGTGGGTGATGCGCACCGCGGAGTCGGTCGTGTTGACGCTCTGCCCGCCCTTGCCGGAGGACCGGTAGACGTCGACGCGCAGGTCCTTGTCCGGGATGTCGCCCAGCTCGGCGGCCTCCTCGGCCTCCGGGTACACCAGCACGCCCGCGGCGGAGGTGTGGATGCGGCCCTGGGACTCGGTCACCGGCACGCGCTGGACGCGGTGCACGCCGCCCTCCCACTTCAGGCGCGCCCACACGCCGTCGGGGTCGGAGCCGGTGCTCTTGATGACGACCGTGGCGTCCTTGACGCCGCCCAGGTCGGAGTCGGTGGCGTCGAGCACCTCGGACTTCCAGCCGTGGCGCTCGGCGTAGCGCAGGTACATGCGCAGCAGGTCGCCCGCGAACAGCGCGGACTCCTCGCCGCCCTCGCCGGACTTGACCTCCAGGACGACGTCGGCGCCGTCGTGCGGGTCGCGGGGCAGCAGCAGCTCGGTGAGCTTGGCCTCCAGCGCGGGGATGCGGGCGGTGAGCTCGTCGGCCTCGGCGGCGAACGCCTCGTCCTCCTTGGCCAGCTCGCGGGCGGCCTCGAGGTCGCTGCGGGCGGTGTCCAGCTCGCGCATGGTGCGGATGACGGGGGTCAGCTCGGCGTAGCGGCGGCCCAGCTTGCGGACCCGGTCCTGGTCGGAGTGGATGCCGGGGTCGGCGAGGGCCGCTTCCAGCTCCTCGTACTCCCGCACCCGCTCCGCTAGCTGCGACGCGTCCACCGCACTCCCTCTCGTGAGAAGACCCCCGAAACACGGCGACGGCGCCCCTCCCCGCGCAGGGGGACGGGCGCCGTCGGCGAAGCTACTTCGCGGCCTTGGCGCGCTTGCCGTAGCGCGCCTCGAAGCGCGCGACCCGGCCGCCGGTGTCCAGGATCTTCTGCTTGCCCGTGTAGAACGGGTGGCAAGCCGAGCAGACCTCGACGGTGATGTTTCCCGACTTCTTGGTGCTGCGCGTGGTGAACGTGTTCCCGCAGCCGCAGTGCACCTCGGTCGTGACGTACTCGGGGTGGATGCCGTTCTTCATTGGTCGCCTTCCTCGGGTGGCCGCCGGGTCCCCATCCCTCGCGGGGTGAACCGGTGCCGGACTCGACCTGACAGTCTGCCAGACGCGCCTGCTGCAACGCGCGGGCGGGTGCGCGTATTCCGCGCACCACCGCTCAGCGCTTACCGGTAACCGCTTGCCGACTGTGTCGGTCCGCTCACCGAACGTGGCGCGCTTGCGCCGTTCGGCCGTCGCAGACTGTCCAGGTGCTCTGCGCCGTGGACAGACCGCTCTCGGTTACCGCGTGGCTGGTGGCGCCGCTGGTGTTCGCGGCGTCGGTCCTGGGCATCACCGCGGTCGGCGGGCTGCTGGTCGCCGCCCCGTGGCCGGTGGCCCTGTCCAGCGCGCTCGGCGGGGCGGCCACCGCGATCGCCGCGGTCATGGCCGACGCGGTCGCGTGGCGGTCGCGCCGCCAGCGGGTGCTGCTGGCCGTCCCGTACCCGGTGGCGCTGCTGGTCGCCGGGTTCGCGCTGGACGGCGTCGCGCTGCCGACGTGGCCGGTGCTGGCGGCCGGGGTCGCGGGCGTCGCCGCCCTGGTGCGCCTGCTCTGGCGGCGCGCCCGCGAGGTCTGACCCGTCCACAGTGGCCGTTCAGCGGAGGCCTGCGGCCAGCTCCTCCAGGAGGTTGTAGGCGTCCTGCATGCCCGCCTCCATGCCGGACTCGATCATCGCGGTGCGGTGCTCCGGCTGCGCCATGTGCACGTGGACGGTCATGGTCGTGCGCCCGTCGTGCTCGACGAGGGTGACGGTGTTGACCGCCGCGTCGGCGTCGCTCGCGTCCGGGATGCCCTCGTACAGCTCGGTGTGGACCACCCGCTCGCCCGGCACGATCTCGCGGTACTCCCCGCTGAACGCGACCTCGAAGCCGTCCGGGGTGACCGAGACGTAGCGCCACCGGCCGCCGACCCGGAAGTCGACGTCGCACACGGTGACCTCGCCGCGGTTGGCGTGCCACCACTTGCGGATCAGCTCCGGCTCGGTCAGCACGCGCCACACCAGGCGCTTCGGCGCGTTGAACTCGCGGGTGATGATGAGGTCGTTGTCGCCCTGGAGGGTGACTACGGCGGTGTTCTTAGTCGTGGTCGTCGACATCTTCCTGCTCCTTCAAGTCTTCCAGCACGGCGTCCATGAGGTCGAAACGCCGGTTCCAGGTGTCTTCGTAGGCCCTGACCCAGTCGTAGATGGGCTTGAGGGGCGCGCCGTTGAGCCGGTACATCCGCTGCCGCCCTTCTTCGCGCACCTCCACCAGCCCCACTTCCCGCAGGACCCGGAGGTGCTTGGAGACCAGCGGCTGCACGACGCCCATCGCCGCGACCAGGTCGGTGACCGACCGCTCCCCCGCCGCCAGTAGGTCCAGGATCTGCCGCCGCCGGGGCTCGGCCACCGCGTTGAACGCGTCCGTCGTGGTCGCTGCCCTCGCCATGCCCCAAGAATACATACCCATATCGGTATGCGTCAACCCATGAGAAAGGCCGCCCCACGACAGGGCGGCCTTTCTCGGCTACCGGGTCCGGATCAGTCGTCGGCCTGCGACGGGGTCGTCTTGGCCACCTGCATCAGGAACTCGATGTTGGTGCGGGACTTGCGCAGCCGGTCGAGCAGCAGCTCGATCGCGGCCTGGCTGTCCAGCGCGTGCAGCACGCGGCGGAGCTTGACGGTGACCGCCAGCTCGTCCGGGGAGAGCAGCAGCTCCTCCTTGCGGGTGCTGGACTGGTCGACGTCCACGGCCGGGAAGGTCCGCTTGTCGGCGATCTTGCGGTCCAGCTTCAGCTCGGCGTTGCCGGTGCCCTTGAACTCCTCGAAGATCACCGTGTCGGCCGCGGAGCCGGTCTCCACCAGCGCGGTCGCGATGATCGTGAGCGAGCCGCCGTTCTCGATGTTGCGCGCCGCGCCGAGGAACCGCTTCGGCGGGTAGAGCGCGGTCGAGTCGACACCACCGGACAGGATGCGCCCGGACGCCGGGGCCGCGAGGTTGTACGCGCGGCCGAGGCGGGTGATCGAGTCGAGCAGCACGACCACGTCGTGCCCCATCTCCACCAGGCGCTTGGCGCGCTCGATGGACAGCTCGGCCACCGTGGTGTGGTCCGACGGCGGGCGGTCGAAGGTGGAGGCGATGACCTCGCCCTTCACCGACCGCTGCATGTCGGTGACCTCTTCCGGCCGCTCGTCCACGAGCACGACCATCAGGTAGCACTCGGGGTTGTTCGTGGTGATCGCGTTGGCGATCGCCTGCAGCACGGAGGTCTTGCCCGCCTTCGGCGGCGACACGACCAGCGCGCGCTGCCCCTTGCCCAGCGGCATCACGAGGTCTATGACGCGCGTGGTGAGGATGTGCGGCTCGGTCTCCAGGCGGAGGCGCTCGTTCGGGTAGAGCGCGGTCAGCTTGGTGAACTCGGCGCGGTTGCGCGCCTGGTCCGGCTCCAGGCCGTTGATCGTCTCCACCCGCACCAGCGGGTTGAACTTCTGCCGCTGCTGCTCGCCCTCGCGCGGCTGGCGGACCAGGCCGGTGATGGCGTCGCCGCGGCGCAGCCCGTACTTGCGGACCAGCGACAGCGAGACGTAGACGTCGTTCGGGCCGGACAGGTAGCCCGAGGTCCGGACGAACGCGTAGTTCTCCAGCACGTCGAGCACACCGGCGACCGGCAGCAGCACGTCGTCCTCGCGGACCTCGGTGTCGTTCTGCCCGCCACCGCCGCCGCCCTCGGCCCGGCCACCGCGCCTGCGGCGGTCGCGGAACCGGCGGCCGCGGCGGCCGCCGCGCTCGTCGTCGTCATCGTCGTCGGCCGCGGCGCGGTTGTCCGACTGCTGGCCCCGGTTGTCCTGGCGGCCCCGGTCGCGGTCCTGCCGGTCGCCCCGGTCACCGCGGTCCTGCCGCTCGCCGCGGTCCTGGCGCTCGCCCCGGTCCTGGCGCTCGCCGCGCTCCTGGCGCTCGCCCCGGTCCTGCCGGTCGCCGCGCTCCTGCCGGTCCCCGCGGTCCTGGCGCTCGCCGCGGTCCTGGCGCTCGCCGCGGTCACCGCGGTCGCGCTGGCGCTCCCGGCGGCCCTGGCCGTCGCCCTGCTGGCGCTCCGGCCGCTGCGCCTGCTCCTCCGCCGGAGCGGGCGCGGTCGCGGTCGGCGCCTCGGCGGCGGGAGCCTCGATCGACAGGGCCTCCTGCGTGGCGGCGGCCTTCTCGGGGCTGCCCGCGGGCGCACGACGGCGCGCCTGCGGCGGTTCTCGCGGCGGGGGCTTCTTCGGTGACAGGTGCGGCAACGTTGTCCTGGGACTCCGCCGGGGCGCGGCCCCGGCCGCACCCTGGCGCTCCTTGATCGCCGCGATCAGGTCGCCCTTGCGCATGCCCGTGATGCCGGAGATGCCCAGCTGCCCCGCGAGTTCCCGCAACTCGGGGAGCACCATCCCGGACAGGCCCGCCCGCTTGCGCGGCGCGCCGCCGTTGCGCTTGGCGCCGGATTCCGCGGACTCGGCAGCGCTGTCACTGCTCAGTAGTTCGGTATTGCTCACACATGTCCTTCCTGACCGGTCCCCGCCTCCAACGTGGACCAGCGGACCGCCGCCCGACGGAACGCGAGACGGCCGTTCTCCCCATCTGCGGCGCGCACCCGACACGATCCTGGCAACGCCGCGTTGGACCACGCTGCGGGCCAATCGTGCGACTCGGTCGCTGATTGGGAGCATCTGGTCACCACGGTCGTCGGGTACCTGCCGTCACCGACCCGGGATCTGGATACGCAGAACCGAGATCGTCGGCAGATGATGCGGCCCGGAGCAAACTTCCCCGGGAACGACACCGGGCGCCCGTGCGCGCGGTGACTGAACAGCCCCGAGGGTAGACGCCCGTCACCCCTAGTGCAACAACCCCCTACAGCGCGTCGCACGAATCGTGACTTTGCCCGGTGATGTCCGTCACCACCTGGTTCCAAGCGCATGACGACATCATCACGCGCCCTCCACAACCACGCCGGAACGGTCTACGTCGAGCGGCCACGCGGTGAATCCGCGCAGGTCCAACCCATCGGGCAAGTCCTGTTCGGTGGACAGCGCGAGAACGGTCGGCCCCGCACCGGACACCACCGCCGCGACCCCGAGGGCGCGCAGTTCGCGCACCAGGCGCAGCGTGGCCGGGTAGGCGGATTCGCGGTAGTCCTGGTGCAGCCGGTCGGCCGTCGCGGCGAGCAGCAGCTCCGGGGCCGCGGTGAGGGCGTGCACGGCCAGCGCGGCGCGGCCCGCGGCGAACGCGGCGTCGGCGTGCGGGACGGTCTCCGGGAGCAGGCCGCGGGTGACGTGGGTGTCCGACCGCTCGGCGGGCACGATCGCGGTGACCCGCAGGTCGGGGTGCGGTTCCAGGCGCGCGGCCCGGAACCCGCCGTCGTCGTGCCAGGCCACCACGAGCCCGCCCAGCAGGCTCGCGGCGACGTTGTCGGCGTGGCCCTCGAACTCGGCGGCCAGGTGCAGCGCGTCCTCGTCGAGGCGCTTGCCCGCGAGGCCGTAGGCCGCGGCGATGCCCGCGACGATCGCCGCCGCGGAGGACCCCAGCCCACGCGCGTGCGGGATGGTGTTCGCGCAGATCAGCTCCACCGGGCCCGGATCGGTCCCGAGCTTGGCCGCGGCGGCGCGCAGGGCGCGCAGCACCAGGTGCCGCTCGTCCAGCGCGACCTCGCCCGCGCCCTCGCCGGTGACGTGCACGGCGGTGGCGAGGGCGGGCCGGACCACCACCTCGTCGTGGCGGCCCAGCGCCATGCCCAGGGCGTCGAAGCCGGACCCGAGGTTGGCCGTCGACGCCGGGACGCGGACCCGGACCCCGCTCACGCCAGTTCCAGGGCCGACGCCACCGCGGTGGCGTCCACCGGGACCGGCTCCACCTCGGCGATCCCGTCCAGCGCGGTGTCGGGGTCCTTGAGGCCGTGGCCGGTGACCGTGCAGACCACGGTGGCCCCGCGCGGGAGCCGCCCGTCCGCGGCGGTCTTGAGCAGGCCCGCGACCGACGCCGCCGACGCGGGCTCGACGAAGACGCCCTCGCGGGACGCCAGCAGCTTGTAGGCGGCCAGGATCTGCTCGTCGGAGACCGAGTCGACCAGCCCGCCGGACTCGTCGCGCGCGGTCACCGCGCCCGCCCAGGACGCCGGGCTGCCCACGCGGATCGCGGTGGCGATGGTCTCCGGGTTCGGCACGGGCTCGCCGCGCACGATGGGCGCGGCGCCCTCGGCCTGGAAGCCGAACATCCTCGGCAGCGCCTCGATGAGCCCGTCGTGGGCGTAGGCCTTGTAGCCCTGCCAGAGCGCGGTGATGTTGCCCGCGTTGCCGACCGGGAGCAGGTGCACGTCCGGCGCGCGGCCGAGCACGTCGCAGACCTCCCAGGCGACCGTGCGCTGGCCGATGAGCCGCACCGGGTTGACGGAGTTGACCAGCTCGATCGGGTACTCGGCCGCGGTCTTCTGGGCCAGTTCGAGGCAGTCGTCGAAGTTGCCCTGGATCTGCAGGATGCGCGCGCCGTAGGCGACCGCCTGGGCCAGCTTGCCGAGCGCGATCTTCCCGGTGGGCACCAGCACGGCGCACATCAGGCCCGCGCGCGCGGCGTAGGCCGCGGCCGACGCCGAGGTGTTGCCGGTCGACGCGCAGAGCACGGCCTCGCGGCCGATCGCCTTGGCGTGCGTGACGGCCACGGTCATACCGCGGTCCTTGAACGACCCGGTCGGGTTGAGGCCCTCGGTCTTGAGGTAGACCGTGGCGCCGGTCAGCTCCGACAGGTGGGGGCGGGCAGCAGCGGGGTGTTGCCCTCCCCAGGGTGATGACCTCGGCGCCCGGGGGCACCGCGATCCTGGTGGGGTACGCCCGGATGATGCCCGGCCAGCCCGGCCGGACGCCCGTGGGAACGGTCATAGCTCCTCGCCTTCGACCCGCATCACGCTCACGACCTCGTGCACGAACGGCAGCCCGGCGATCTTGTCCACAGTGGACCGCAGGGCGGCGTCCGGCGCGGAGTGGGTGACGACGACCAGGCTCGCGTCGGCCGCCCGCCCCTCCTGGCGCACAGCGGCGATGCTCACCTCGTGCTGGGCGAACACGGCGGCCACGGCCGCCAGCACGCCCGCGCGGTCGGCCACGTCCAGGCTGATGTGGTACCTGGTCGCGGCCTGCGCGATGGGTCGGACCGGCAGGTCGGCGTACGCCGACTCGCGCGGACCCCGCCCGCCGACGACCCGGTTGCGGGCTACCGCCACCAGGTCGCCGAGGACGGCGCTGGCGGTGGGTGCGCCGCCCGCGCCTCGTCCGTAGAACATGAGCTGGCCCGCCGCGTCCGCCTCGACGAACACCGCGTTGAACGCCCCGCCGACCCCGGCGAGGGGTGGGAGCGCGGGATCATCGCCGGGTGCACGCGCACCGCGACGGACTCCCCGCCGTCGCCGTCGGCGACGCGCTCGCAGATGGCCAGCAGCTTGATGGTGCGGCCCAGCGCCCGCGCCGCGGCGATGTCGGCCGGGGTGACCGCGGTGATGCCCTCGCGGTGCACCTGGCCCGCGGTGACCCGGGTGTGGAAGGCGATGGAGGCCAGGATCGCCGCCTTGGACGCGGCGTCGTAGCCCTCGACGTCGGCGGTCGGGTCGGCCTCGGCGTAGCCCAGCCGGGACGCCTCGTCGAGGGTCTCGGCGTAGCCCGCGCCGGTCTCGTCCATCGCGGAGAGGATGAAGTTCGTCGTCCCGTTGACGATGCCCATGACGCGGGTGATGCGGTCGCCCGCGAGCGACTCGCGCAGGGGCGCAGCAGCGGGATCGCGCCCGCGACCGCGGCCTCGAAGTACAGGTCGGAGCCGGTGGCGTCGGCCGCGGCGAACAGGTCGCCCGCGTGCTCGGCCAGCAGCGCCTTGTTGGCGGTGACGACGGACTTGCCCGCCTTCAGCGCGGTCAGCAGCCAGTCCCGGGTCGGGTCGATCCCGCCGATGACCTCGACCACGACGTCCACGTCGTCGCGGGTGACCAGCTCGGCGGCGTCGGTGGTGAGCAGCTCGGCGGGCACGCCCGGCCGCGGCTTGTTCGCCCGCCGGACGGCGATGCCCGCCAGCTCGACCGGCGCCCCCACCCGGGCGGCCAGGTCGTCGGCCTGCTCGCGCAGCAGGCGGACGATCTCGGTGCCCACCGTCCCGCAGCCGAGCAGGGCGACGCGGATGGGTTTACCGGCCTCGGCGCTCACTGAACCTCCAGTCGGAGCAGGTCGTCCACGGTCTCCCGGCGCAGCAGGAGCCGCGCCGCGCCGTCGCGCACGGCCACCACGGCGGGCGCGGCAGCCGGTTGTAGTTGCTGGCCATCGAGTAGCAGTAGGCACCCGTGGCCGCCACGGCGAGCAGGTCGCCGGGCGCCAGGTTCTCCGGCAGCCAGCAGTCTCGCACCACAACGTCCCCGGACTCACAGTGCTTGCCCACTACTCGGGACAGGGTTGCGCCCGTGCGCTGGTCCCCTTCCGCGGCCGACCGGGACACCAGGCGGGTGTCGTACACCGCGTCGTACAGCGCCGTGCGGATGTTGTCGCTCATCCCGCCGTCGACGCTGACGTAGCGGCGCGACACCCCGTGGCCGAGCCCGACGTCCTTGGTCGTACCGACTTCGTACAGCGTGATGGTGCCGGGGCCGACGATCGCCCGGCCGGGCTCGACCGCGACCCGGGGGATCGCCAAGCCCTCCTGCTCGCACTCCTTCGCCACGATCGCCCGCAGCTGCTCCGCCAGCCACGCGGGCGGCGGCGGGTCGTCGGCCGCGGTGTAGGCGATGCCCAGGCCGCCGCCGAGGTCGACGGTGGTCAGGTCGGCCAGGTCCTCCGGCGCGTGCGTGCGGTGCAGCTCGGCGAGCAGGCCGATGACCCGGTGCGCGGCGACCTCGAAGCCGTCGGCGTCGAAGATCTGCGAGCCGATGTGGCTGTGCAGGCCGGTCAGCCGCAGGCCCTCGCACTTGACGACCATCGCGCACGCCTCGGCCGCGGCCCCGCCCGCCAGCGAGAACCCGAACTTCTGGTCCTCGTGCGCGGTCGCGATGAACTCGTGGGTGTGCGCCTCGACGCCGACGGTGATCCGCACCAGCACCGACGCGGTGGTCCCGCGCTCGCGGGCCAGCTTGTCCAGCCGGGCGATCTCGGCGAACGAGTCGACCACCACGGTCCCGACGCCCGCGTCGAGCGCCTCGGCCAGCTCGGCCACCGACTTGTTGTTGCCGTGGAAGGTGATCCGCTCCGGCGGGAAGTCCGCGCGCAGCGCCACGGCCAGCTCGCCGCCGCTGCACACGTCCAGGCTCAGGCCCTCCTGCGCCACCCAGCGGGCGATCTCCACGCTGAGGAACGCCTTGCCCGCGTAGTGCACGTTGGCGGGGTCGCCGAACGCGCGGGCGTGGTCCTGGCAGCGGGACCGGAAGTCGGCCTCGTCGACGACGAACAGCGGGGTGCCGTAGGTCTCGGCCAGCTCGCGCACGTCGACGCCCGCGATGCGGACCGCGCCGTCGTCGCCGCGGGCGGCGTTGCGGGGCCAGACGTCGGGGTGCAGCTCGTCGAGCGCTTCGGGGCCGTCGGGGCGCTGGGTCCCGATGGTGCTGGGCGGCAGGATCTCGGCGTGGCGGGGTCCAGCCGGGTGTGCCCTCATGTCAACTCCAGGTCACATGCGCTCGGGCGCGTCGACGCCCAGCAGGCCCAGGCCGTTGGCCAGCACCTGCCGGGACGCCGCGCACAGCGCCAGGCGGGCGGCGTGCAGCGGGCCGGGGTCTTCGTCGCCCTGCGGCAGGACCCGGCACGAGTCGTAGAACTTGTGGTAGGCGCCCGCCAGCTCCTCGAGGTAGCGGGCGACCCGGTGCGGCTCGCGCAGCTCGGCGGCGGTGGCCACCACGCGCGGGAACTCGCCGAGGGTGCGGATGAGGTCGCCCTCGCGCTCGTGGGTGAGCAGTCCGGGGTCGGCCCCGCCGGTGCGCACGCCGAGGTCGTCGGCGTTGCGCAGGATCGAGCTGAGGCGCGCGTGCGCGTACTGGACGTAGTAGACCGGGTTGTCGCTGCTGCGCTTGGCCCAGAGGTCCAGGTCGATGTCCACAGTGGAGTCGACCGACGAGCGGATCAGCGCGTACCGGGCAGCGTCCACGCCGACGGCGTCGACCAGGTCCTCCATGGTGATGACCGTGCCCGCGCGCTTGCTCATCCGCACCGGCTTGCCGCCGCTGACCAGGTTCACCAGCTGTCCGATGAGGACCTCGACGGTGTCCGGGCTGTCGCCGAGCGCGCGGCGGCGGCCTTGAGGCGGGCGACGTAGCCGTGGTGGTCGGCGCCGAGCAGGTACAGGCACAGGTCGAAGCCGCGGGCGCGCTTGTCCTGGAAGTAGGCGATGTCGCCCGCGATGTACGCCGGGTCGCCGTCGCTCTTGATGACCACGCGGTCCTTGTCGTCGCCGTACTCGGTGGAGCGCAGCCACCAGGCGTCGTCCTCGAGGTACAGCGCGCCCGAGGCCTTGAGCTTCTCCACGGCCTCGGTGACCGCGCCGGAGGCGTGCAGCGAGTCCTCGTGGAAGTAGACGTCGAAGTCGGTCTTGAAGGCGCGCAGGCTGGCCTTGATCTGCTCGAACATCATCCCGACGCCGACCCGGCGGAACACCTCGGCGGGGTCGTCGGCGGCCAGGGCGCCGGGCTCGGCGCGCAGCACGGCGGCGGCGATGTCGGAGATGTAGGCGCCCGCGTAGCCGTCCTCGGGGGCGGGCTCGCCCTTGGCGGCGGCGATCAGCGAGCGGACGAAGCGGTCGATCTGCGCGCCCGCGTCGTTGAAGTAGTACTCGCGGGTGACGTCGGCGCCCTGGAAGGCGAGGACGCGGCCGAGGGCGTCGCCGACCGCGGCCCAGCGGGTGCCGCCGAGGTGCAGGGGGCCGGTCGGGTTGGCGCTGACGAACTCGAGGTTGACCTTGCGGCCCGCGAGGGCGTCGCCGCGGCCGTACCGGTCGCCCGCGGCGAGCACCTGGGCGACGATCGCGCCCTGCGCGGCGGCGGCGAGCCGGATGTTGAGGAACCCGGGACCGGCCACCTCGGCGCTGTCCACGCCGTCGACGGCGGCGAGGGCGTCGGCCAGCCACCCGGCCAGGTCGCGCGGCGCCACCCCGGCCCGCTTGGCGACCTGCATGGCCACGTTGGTGGCGTAGTCGCCGTGCTCGGGGTTGCGGGGGCGCTCGACGGTCACGGCCCCCGGGACCACGCCCGTGTCGAGGCCGCGGTCGCCCAGCACCCGGACGGCGGCGGCGCGGACGGCGTCGGCGAGGGCAGCGGGGGTCACGGTGGCCAAGTCTAGGGAGCCCTCACCAGCGAGTTTCACGTGACCCTAGACTCCAGCGGCATGGTGTCTGACTCGCGCGCGCGGCTCGCCGCGACGCTGGTGGGAGCGCTGCTGGTCGGGGGTGCGCGACGTCGGTCGCGGGCGCCCCGGTGGCCGCGCCGGGGAGCGGCGCGAGGACCGGGGGACCGACCAGGACCGGGACCAGGACGAGGGCGGCGACCAGGGGACCGACGAGGGCGGGCCGGACCCGACGGCGGGCATCGAGGGCGTCCTGAAGATCGACTACCCGTCGGGGATCAAGCACGTCGCCGCGCCCCAGCGGGTGGCCTACGACCACCTGCCGCCGCTGGGCGGGGCGCACGACTTCTACTGGGCGCCCTGCATGGGCCAGGTTTTCACAGTTGCCGTTCGCACCGAGCACTTCGTGCACTCGATGGAGCACGGCGCGGTGTGGATCACCTACGACCCCGAGAAGGTCACCGGCGACGACCTGGAACCGCTGGTCAGGCTGGTCGAGGGCCAGCCGTACCTGGTGATGTCGCCCTTCCCCGGGCAGGGGAAGGCGGTCTCGGCCCAGGCCTGGGGCAGGCAGCTCCAGGTCGACGCGGTCGACGACCCGCGCATCCCCGAGTTCATCGCCGCGACCAGGGGAAACCCGGACCTCTCGCCGGAGCCGGGGCGCGCTGCGACTCCCCGGGCCCGGAGTACTTCGACGAGGACGACCCGCCGCCGTTCCAGAGCGGTCCCCCAGGTCCGGACTCCGTTCCCGTGACCGGCGGTTGACGGCAACCGAACACCCCTCCCTAAACTGACCCCGCAAACCGGTGTCCCGAGAGTCCGAGGACGGGCATGGCCAACAAGACCAAGAACAAAGGCGGCAAGGCCGCGCTCAAGGCCGCTCGCGCGTCCGTCGTCTCGAAGAAGGGCCCGCCGTGGGGCATGATCGCCGCGATCGCGGCCGTCCTGCTGATCGCCGCGGGCGTCTTCGGCTACGCCTACGTGCAGATCGACTCGGTCAAGGCGTTCACCGTCTCCGAGGAGAACAAGGACCCTCGGAGAACATCGACGGCGTCGAGCGGGCCACGTACGAGGGCAGCAAGCACGTCAACCCCGACCAGCGCGTCGCCTATGACAAGACCCCGCCCTACGGCGGCCCGCACGACAACGTCTGGGCCGACTGCACCGGCGTCGTCTACCCCGTGGCCGTGCGGACCGAGAACATGGTCCACGCGCTCGAGCACGGCGCGGTGTGGATCGCCTACAACCCGGACAAGGTCACCGGCCCGGCGCTGGACACGCTCAAGGCCAAGGTCGAGGGCCAGCCGTACATGATGATGTCGCCGTACCCGGGCCTCGACCGGCCGATCTCGCTGCAGTCGTGGGGCCACCAGCTCAAGCTCGACGACGCCAACGACGAGCGGATCGACCAGTTCATCCGGTCGCTGCGGTCCAACCGGTTCCAGAACCCCGAGCCCGGCGGTCGCTGCGACAGCAGCCCGGCGAGCTTCGACGTGTCCAACCCGCCGCCGTTCGTGGCGGAGGCCCCGGGCCCGGACGCGGTGAAGATGGACGGCACCGGCATCGTCCCGCCCAGCTCCCCCGCGCCGACCCCGACCACGACCGCCGCCAAGCCGTCGAAGTGACCTCGGAGGCCCAGGCCGCGGATGTCGACGCCCCCGGGGGCGCGGGGTCCGCGGCCGCGTCGCGATCTACTCGGTCGCCGCGGTGGCGGTGCTGCTGGTCGGCGCCGCCATCGGCATGCTGCTGACCCTCGGCGTCGTCCGCCCGGAGCCGGTCCCCGACGCCGGGTCGGTCGACGTCGGGTTCGCGCAGGACATGCGCGTGCACCACCTGCAGGCGATCACGATGGCCGGGCAGGCCCGCGACCGCAGCACCGACCCGGCCGTGCGGGGGCTGGCGTTCGACATCGAGTCGACCCAGCTCGACCAGAGCGGGCGGCTGGCGGGCTGGCTCGCGGTGTGGGACCAGCCGGAGCTGCCGCCGCCGGGCGAGCCGCACATGCGGTGGATGCCCGCCGGGGGCGGCCACGGCGGGCACGGGTCCGACGGCGCGGGCGTGCCGCGGATGCCCGGCATGGCCACGACCGAGGAGCTGGCGAAGCTGCGGTCGCTGTCCGGTGCGGAGCTGGACGTGTACTTCCTGCAGCTCATGCTGCGCCACCACCAGGGCGGGCTGGAGATGGCGGAGTTCGCCGGGGCGAACGCGCAGACCAGCTACCTGCGGACGCTGGCGGGGAAGATCGCGGCGGGCCAGGACGCCGAGTCCGCGCTGATGCGCTCGATGCTCGCCGAGCGGGGCGCGGAGCCGCTGCCGTTCCCGTGACCGCTCACCAGGTGGGCTCGCACCGGTAGGCCGGGCCCTCCACCTGGAGCGTGGCGTGCTCGATGCCGTAGTCGGTGCGCAGCAGGTCCCGGGCGGCGACCAGCACGGCCTCGCGGTCGCCGTCGGCGGTCAGGTGCGCAGAGGCGACCTCCATGCCGCTGGTCAGCGTCCAGACGTGCAGGTCGTGGACCTCTCGCACGCCGGGCAGCGCGGTCAGCTTCCGGGACATCTCGGCGACGTCGCACTGCTCGGGCGCGTGCTGGAACAGGATGCGCAGGGCGCGGCGGGCCAGGCTGTAGGTCCTCGGCAGCACCCACAGGCCGATGAGGACACCGACGACGGTGTCGGCGTACCGCCAGCCGAACACCAGGGTGGCGCCCGCGCTGAGCAGCACGCCGATCGAGCCGATCATGTCGGCGACGACCTCCAGGTACGCGCCGCGGACGTTGAGGCTCTCCTGGGCGCCGTCGCGCAGCAGGAGGAACGCGACGACGTTGGCGGCGAGGCCGCCCAGGGCGGTCAGCAGCACCGGCCAGCCGGGCACCGCGGGCGGGTCGCCGATCCGGTCGACGGCCTCGACCAGCACGTACCCGGCGACGCCGAACAGCAGGACGGCGTTGGCGAGCGCGGCGAGCACCTCGGCCCGGTAGAGCCCGAACGTGCGGTTGGGCTTGCCCGCGGCGCGGTTGGCGGCCACGATCGCGGCCAGCGCGAGGCCGACCCCGACGACGTCGGTGAGCATGTGGGCGGCGTCGGACAGCAGGGCCAGCGACGACGTCGCGATCCCCACCGCGAACTCGGCCGCCATGAACGCCGCGGCGATCCCGAAGGCCCACCACAGCCTGCCCACCATCCGCCCGGACGCGCTCCTCGGCGCGTGTCCGTGGCCGTGCCCCATGTCCGCTCCTCCCGCCGGGTCCCTCGCCGACAAACATATTGTCGCATGCGCATGAGTGCAATGCCGGAGATCACACGAACGGGGGTTAAGCACGCGCGGATAACCGGTCAGCGGCGCGCGGGCTGGTACTCCAGAGGAGATCAGCTCAAGCGCCGGGAATGAGGCTCGATTGCGAATCCACACCTGCGTCCGCCCCGTCACCGCCCTCGCCCTGGTCGCGTCGTGCATGGCCGCCAGCGGCTCCCGCCAGCCGGACATCGCCCCGGCCGTCGACCGCGCCCCGCGCGCGCAGGCCCCGGTCCGGGTGCACCTGCCGCAGCCGCGCACGAGCACCGGCGCCGTGGTGGTCGCGGCGGCGGCCCCGACGGGCACGGCGGGCGTCCCGTCGAACGTCCTGGCCGCCTACCGGGCGGCGGAGGCCGCGCTGGCCCGCAGCCACCCCGGCTGCCACCTGCGCTGGCACCACCTGGCGGGCATCGGCGTCATCGAGTCCGGCCACGCCCGCGGCGGGCAGGCCACGCCCGCGGGCGACACCGCGCCGCGCATCCTCGGGCCGCGCCTGGACGGCGGCCCGGGCATCGCCGCGATCCCGGACACCGACGACGGCAGGCTCGACAGCGACCTGGTCTGGGACCGCGCCGTCGGCCCGATGCAGTTCATCCCGTCCACCTGGGCCGCCTACGGCGTCGACGCCGACTCCGACGGCGACGCCGACCCGCACCACCTCACCGACGCCGCGGCGTCGGCGGGCGCGTACCTGTGCTCGGGCGGCATGGACCTGGCCGATCCCGCGGACCTGCGCGCGGCGATCTACCGCTACAACCACTCCGAGTCCTACGTCGCGGCCGTCCTGTCCTGGATGCACGTCTACTCCGGCGGCGCGACCCCGCTCGCCCCGCGCCCGGCGGGCTCGCCCACGGACCTGCCGCCCCTGCTGGTCGACGGGGACCGCCCGGTGCAGACCCCGGCCGCCGCGCCGGAGCCGCGCCCGGTGCCCGCCGCACCCCGGCGAAGCCCGCCAAACCCGCCAAGCCCGCGACCCCGACCAAGCCCGGCAAGCCCGCGCAGCCCGCCGAACCGGCCGAGCCCGCGGAGCCGGAGAAGCCGATGCCGGTCGAGCCGGAGGCGCCCACCGGCGCCGAGGAGCCCGGGCTCGTCGAGGAGGTGCTCGACCTGCCCTGCGGCCTGGTGGGCAACGTGATCGGCGAACTCGGCGACGAGACCGTGGCCACCGAGGGCTGCGGCTGGGCCGGGGCGTGAACGCGACGAGGCCCCGCTTCCCGGGAGGAAGCGGGGCCTCGTCGTCCCCGGCTTACGCGGACAGCGCCGGGTAGTCGGTGTAGCCCCGGTGGTCGCCGCCGTAGAAGGTGGCGGGGTCGGGGTGTTGAACGGGCCGCCAGCGGCCAGGCGCGCGGGCAGGTCCGGGTTCGCGAGGAACAGCGAGCCGAACGAGACGACGTCGGTGACGCCCTCGGCGACCAGGTCCACTTCGGACACGCCGGTGGGGCGCGGGGCGGTGTGCGGGTTGAGGATGAAGGTCCCGGAGAACTGCTTGCGCAGCCGCAGGGTCAGGTCGCGGTCGGACTCGACGACGTGCAGGTACGCCAGGCCCAGCGGCTCGATGGCGTCGACCAGAGCGGGGTAGGTGTCGTGCGGGTCGGCCTCGGCGATGTCGTTGTACGGGTTGCCCGGGGAGACGCGCAGGCCCACGCGGTTCGCGCCGATGGCGTCGGCGGTGGCGCGGGCGACCTCGACGGCGAAGCGGACGCGCTTGTCCACCGAGCCGCCCCAGGCGTCGGTGCGCAGGTTGGTGTTGGTGGAGAGGAACTGGTGGATCAGGTAGCCGTTGGCGCCGTGCAGCTCGATGCCGTCGAAGCCCGCGTCGACGGCGTTGCGGGCGGCGGTGGCGAAGTCGGCGATCGTCGCCTCGATCTCCGCGTCGGTCAGCTCGCGCGGGGTGACGAAGTCCGCCATGCCCTGACCGGTGAACACCTGGCCCGCGGCGCGCACCGGGGACGGGGCGACCGGGTGCAGGCCGTCCGGCAGCAGCACCGGGTGGCCGATGCGGCCGGTGTGCATGATCTGGGCGAAGATCTTGCCGCCCGCCGCGTGCACGGCGTCGGTGACCCGGCGCCAGCCCTCGACCTGCGCGTCGCTGTGCAGCCCCGGCGTGTCCGGGTATCCCTGTCCGACCAGCGAAGGCTGCGTGCCCTCGGTGATGATCAGACCGGCGCCCGCGCGCTGGGCGTAGTACTCGGCCATGGCCTCGGTGGGCGATCCGCCATCGCCGTACGCGCGGCTCCGCGTCATCGGGGCCATCGCGATGCGGTTGGCCAGCGGGAGCCCGGCGAGGTCGATGGGGTCAAAGGCGGTAGTCATACCTGTCCGAACAGGTAAATGCGCCGACCCCTTCCCGATCTTGCCGAACGTGTCCGGCGTCACAGTCGGGCGCGGACCGTAGGATGGCCCGGAGGAGGTTCAGATGGGCGAAAGCGGGCACCGACCGACCGTCCCGGTCCCCGCCGCGGCGAGCTGCGGGCCGATCAGCCACGCGATCTTCCGGCTGACCCGCCTGCACAAGATGGTCGCCGCGAGCCTGCTGCGCGGCCTGGGCCTGCACCCCGGCCAGGAGCTGCTGATGATGCAGCTCTGGGAGTGGGGCCCGCAGCGCCAGGCCGACCTCGCCGCCCTCCTCGGCTCCGACTCGGCGACGATCACCCGCACCGTCCGCAGGCTCGAACGCGGCGGCTTCGTCCGCTGCACCCCCAGCCCCACCGACGGCCGCTCGGTCATCGTCTCCCCCACCGCCGCCGGGAACGCCCTGCGCGCCCAGGTCGAGGCGATGTGGCACGACCTGGAGAAGCGCACCACCGAGGGCCTCACGGAGGCCGAGCGCGACGCGACGCTGGCGGCGATCCAGCGCATGGAGTGCAACCTCCGCGAGACCGACTAGCGCAGCGCCGCCGCCACGCTCTCCGGGCGGGCCGCCAAGAGCGGCAGCCGCACCGCGGGTGTGGGGATGCGGCCCTCGGCGTGCAGGACGGCCTTGATGACCGTCGGGTTCGGCTCGGCGAACAGCGCGGCGGAGAGGCGGGCGAGATCGGCGCCGAGCTTGCGGGCGGTGGGGAGGTCGCCGGATCCCCAGGCGGTGACCAGATCCACGAAGGCCGCTGTGCTGATGTGCGCCGAGGCGAGGACCGCGCCCGGGGCACCGAGGGCGAGCAGGGGCGAGAGGGTGCCGTCGTCGCCCGCGAGGACGGCGAAGTCCGCGGGGCGGCGGACAGGAAGGCCACGGTGTCGGCGTCGACGGCGGGCTTCGCGTACTTCATGCCGACGACGTTCGGGATCGCGGCGATGGCGAGCAGCGCGTCGACCGACAGGTCTTGGCCGGTGCGCTGCGGCACGTGGTAGACGACCACCGGGATCGGGCTCGCGGCCGCTCGGGCGCGCAAGTAGGCGACCGCGCCCGCCTCGCCGGGGCGGGTGAAGGGCGGGACGAGGACCAGGGCGGCGTCACCCCGGCCACGCCCCCGCCGACGATCAGCGGCGTTCTGCGGGCGCGGGAGACGCGCGAGGCGATCTCCACCACCCGCGCCTTCTCGCGGTCGGTGAGCGCGGACGCCTCCGCGGTGGTGCCGAGCGCGACCAGACCGGTGGCGCCGTCGTCGAGGACGTCGTGGGCCAGGCGTTCGAGGGCGTCGGCGGCGACCTCGCCCGCGGCGTCGAAGGGGGTGATCAGGGGGACGTGGACACCGGTGAGGTTCATGGACCCAGCGTGAGCGGCGGCGAGCGTCAGATCCAGTTCACGTTTCTGCGGTTGAGCTTAAGCTGTGCTTATGCTCGATCCGCGCAGGCTTCGACTGCTCCGCGACCTCGCCCGGCTGGGGACGATCAGCGCGGTCGCCGACGCGCACCGGTACACCGCCTCCGCGGTGTCGCAGCAGCTCTCCGCGCTGGAACGGGAAGCCGGGGCGGCGCTGCTCACGCGCAGCGGCAGGCGGGTCGAGCTGACGCCCGCGGGGCACGTGCTCGTCCGGCACGCGGAGGTCGTGCTCGACGCGCTGGAGCAGGCGGAGGCGGCGGTGGCGTCGGCGGGCGCGCGGCTGTCGGGGCCGCTGCGGATCGGGGCGTTCCCCACCGCGGTGCGGACGCTGCTGCCCGCCGCGCTGGTGCGGCTGGGTCAGGAGCACCCCGACCTCGAACTGCACGTCAGCGAACTCGACCCCGCCGCGGTCCCCGACGCCCTGCGCGAGCGGCGCGTGGACGTGGGGCTGCTGCACGACTACGACGTCGCCCCCGTCGACCCGGACCCGGCGCTGGACACCGCGGCGCTGCTCGACGAGCCGGTGCACCTGGCCGTGCCCGCGGGGACGGGGACGGCGTCGATCGACGACGCGCGGGACAGCACGTGGGTGGTCGGCTCCCCGGGGACGCTCTGCCACACCGTCGCGCTGCGGCTGTGCCGGGCCGCGGGCTTCCACCCGCGGGTCCGGCACCACGCGGACGACTTCACCACCGTGCTGGCGCTGGTCGGCGCGGGCCAGGGCGTCGCGGTCGTGCCCCGGCTCGCGGTGCCGCACCCGCCCGCCGACGTGCGCCTCGTGCCGTTGTCGACGCGCAGGCGCACGCGGGTCGCGTTCCGGCGCGGCTCGGCCGGGCACCCCGTCGTCGCCGCCGCGGTCGCCGCGCTCGACGACGCGGCGCGGGCCTACGGCTCGAGCACCAGCACGGGGATCTCGCGGTCGGTCTTGCGCTGGTAGTCGGCGTAGTCGGGCCAGGCTTCGACGGCCTTCGCCCACCAGAACGCCTTCTCGTCGCCGGTGACCTCGCGGGCGCGCAGGTCCTGGCGCACCGGGCCGTCCTGCAGCTCGACGTGCGGGTCGGCCTTGATGTTGTGGTACCAGACCGGGTGCTTGGGGGCGCCGCCGAGCGAGGCGACCACGGCGTAGCGGCCCTCGTGCTCGACGCGCATCAGCGGGGTCTTGCGGATCTTGCCCGACTTCGCGCCCCGGGTGGTGAGCAGGACGACCGGCTTGCCGCGCATGGTCGTGCCCTCGGTCCCGCCGCTGCTCTCGTACAGCTCGACCTGCTCGCGGACCCACTTCTCCGGGCTGGGCTCGTACTCACCGTGCAGCGGCATCGCGGGCTGTCCTCTCGTCGGCCGGTCGGCTCCCATCGTGGCCCACGCCCGCGCGCCCGGCCATCCGACCGACCCGCCGTACCACCTGCCAGGACAGCACCCCGACCAGCACGCACACCGCGACGACGACGCCCGCCGGCAGGTGCGGCACCAACGACGGGAACACCGCGTAGTGCGTCAGGTAGATGTAGAGCGACGAGCACGCGACGAGGCTGAACACCGCGACCAGCGGCCGGGGCACCGGCAGGCGGGGCGCCGCGAGCAGCAGCGCGAGCCCGACCGCGATGAACGCCTCCGCGCGGCAGGTCGCCGAAGTTGCCGGTGATGAGCACCAGCGCGATGCCCAGCACCAGCCGCTTCTGCGCGGGCGTGCGCGCCCGGTAGGCGAGCCAGCCGAGCGGGAAGAACCAGACCGCGCCGACGGTGGTCAGGTTGCGGTCGAAGAAGACCTGGTCGTCGACGAACGCAAGGCGCAGCGCGTACGCCGCGGCCAGCGCCGCCAGCGCGAACGCGAACCCGTGCGCCCGCTCCCACCGCCGCACCGCCGGGATCGCGAACAGCAGCGCCAGCACCAGCAGCGCGTGCAGGAGCACTTCGACGAACCAGTACCCGATCGCTCCCGTGTAGACGAAGTTGTCCGCGAACACCAGGTGCACGACGGTCACGTCGTCGGCGGCGAACCAGCGGAACACCAGCCACGCGAACGCGGGCGCGGCGACCAGGGCGGCGCTGCGCGCGATCCGGGTGCCGGTGCCGGGCAGCAGGAACCGGGCGAAGTTCCAGCCCGCGATGGCCAGCAGCAGGTGCGCCCCGCCGAGCACGCCGCCGATGCCGACGTGCGAGGCGACGACGGTGACGATCGCGACGGCCCGCAGGACGATGTCGGTCTCGACGCGGGGCAGCCGCCGCGGCGGCCTGCGCAGGGATTCCAGCGCGGCGACGGTCATCCGCGGCCAGTCCTCGGGCAGCGTCCCGACCAGCCGCTCCAGCGCGACGGAGGTCCGCACGTAGGTCAGGGAGTCCCCGCCGAGCGCGACGAACGTGGCGTCGTCGGGCACCGGCGCGCCCAGCGCGTCCTCGAACACCCCGCGCACCGACGCCGGGCCGCGGCGCGGGCGCCGAGCCGGGCGATCGCCGGGTAGTCCGGTTTCCCGCTGGGCAGCCGCGGGATCTCGTCGACCGGCACGACGCGCACGCTGCCCGCGGGCAGGCCGAAGCGGGCGCGGACCAGCGCGCCCGCCCGCTTGCGGTCGCCGAGCGCGGCGACGACCAGCGCGTCGTCGTCGCCCGCGCACGCGGCGGGGACGCCCTCGCCCGCCAGGAACCGCTCGACGGCGTCGAGGTCGACGCGCAGGCCGAACGGCTTGATGAACCGGCTCCTGCGCCCGACCACCTCGTACAGGCCCTCGGGGGTGCGGCGGGCGAGGTCGCCGGTGCGCAGCTCGGTGACCTCGCGGCCCAGGGCGAGGTCGGCGGGCGCGGTGGCGTAGCCGAGCATGACGTTGGGGCCGCGGTAGACCAGCTCGCCGTCGTCGAGGGTGAAGTCGCCGCCCGGGATGGGCACGCCGATCGCCGCAGGGTGCGCGCAGGCCAGCTCCGGCGGCAGGTAGGCCATGCGGGCGGTCGCCTCGGTCTGGCCGTACATGACGAACAGCCGCCACCCGCGCGCCTCGCCCAGCTCCGCGTACCGGCGGACGGTCGCCGGGTCGAGCTTGCCGCCCGCCTGCGTGACGTACCGCAGGTGCGGGAGGTCGAGGTCGGAGAACCCGACGCGGTCGAGCAGCGCGAACGTGTGCGGCACGCCGTGCAGGCTCGTCACCCGGTGTTCCCTCACGGTCGCCCAGAACTCGGCGTCCACAACGGACTTGTCGGTGAGCACGACGCCCGCGCCGCGGAGAGGTTGCTGTTGAGGACCGACAGGCCGTAGCAGTAGTGCAGCGGCAGCGAGGTGATCGCGCGGTCGGTCGGTCGGATGCCGAGGTATTCGGCGATGGCGTCGGCGTTGGCGCGCAAGGCGTCGGCGGACAGCCGGACCAGCTTCGGCGAGCCGGTGGTGCCCGAGGTCGACAGCAGCAGCGCCAGCTCCGGGTGCAGCTCGTGCGCGGTGCCCGGCCGCCGCTCGCGCAGGTCGCCGTCGACCACGACGTCCGGGTCGTACACCGCCGCGAGTCCGTCCACTTGGGACGCGTCGGCGAGCAGTACCGGGTGCCCGCCGCGCAGCGCGGCGAGGTAGGCGACCACGGTGTCGACGTCGTTGCGGGCGGCCAGCAGCACCAGCCGCCGCACCGGGCCGAGCCGGTCGGCCACGGCGGCGACCCGCGCGTCCAGCTCGCGGTAGGCGACCGCGCCGCCGGGGCCCACGAGCGCGGTCCGGTCGCCGAAGTGGGCCAGCCCGGCGGCGAAGCCGACCGGCGCGGTGGCGGTCACGACGGTCTCGCGAAGAACAGGGCGTCCCCCGACACCCGCACGGCGGTGGTGTCGCCCGGCCGCACCGGCGGGCGGCCCTGCACCCGCGAGCGCACCCGGGCGCCGTCGGCCAGGCGCAGCAGGACGGTGGCGTCGTGGCCGTGGAACAGCACGTCGTCGACGGTGGCGGCGACGCCGTCCCCGCCGACGCGGAGCTGCTCGGGCCGCACCAGCACGGTGCCCGCGCCGCTGCCGCGCACCGGGAGCCTGCCCAGCGGGGTCTCCGCGACGCCCGCCCCGGCGGTGCCGTCGAAGGTGACCGCCTCGCCGACGAACAGCGCGACGCCGAGGTCGGCGGGCTCGGCGTAGACCTGCTCGGGGGTGCCGAGCTGCGCCACGACGCCGTCGCGGAGCACCGCGACGAGGTCGGCGACGCCCAGCGCCTCCTCCTGGTCGTGGGTGACCAGCAGCGCCGTCGCGCCGAACGCGCGCAGCGCGGCGCGGACGTCGGCGCGCAGCTCGTCGCGCAGGCCCGCGTCGAGGGCGGAGAACGGCTCGTCCATCAGCACGACGCCGGGGCGGGGCGCGAGCGCGCGGGCCAGCGCGACCCGCTGCTGCTGCCCGCCGGAGAGCTGCGCGGGCATCCGCCGCCCGTACCCGGCGAGACCGACCAGCTCGAGCAGCTCGTCGACGCGGCAGGCGCGCTGGGCGCGGGGCAGGCCGAAGCCGATGTTGCCCGCGACGCTCAGGTGCGGGAACAGCGCGCCCTCCTGCGGCACGATCCCGATGCCGCGCTTCTCCGGCGGCACCTGCGTCCCCGGCTCCGACAGCACCCGCCCGCCCAGGCTGACCCGCCCGGCGCGGACCGGGTGGAAGCCCGCGAGCACGCGCAGCAGGGTCGTCTTGCCGCAGCCGGAGGGGCCGAGGACGGCGAGCAGGCCGCCCTCCGGCACGGCGAGGTCGACCCCGCGCAGCACCGGGTCGGCGCCGTACCCGGCCACCAGGGCCTTGACGTCCAGTCCGCTCATCGGTCGTCACCTCCACGCAGGAACCGGTCCAGCACCACGGCGGGGATGGCCGCCACCACGAGCAGCACCGCCGCGTAGGGCGCGGCCGCGGCGTACGCGCCCACCTCGGTCTTCGTCCAGAGCTGCGTGGCGAGCGTGTCGACGCCGGTGGGGCGCAGCATCAGCGTCGCGGGCAGCTCCTTGGCGCAGGTGAGGAACACCAGCGCGGCGCCCGCCAGCACGCCGGGGGCGGCGAGCGGGACGGTCACCAGCAGCCGGGTCGCGGTGCGGCCGCGGCCCAGCGAGCGGGACACGTCCTCCAGCACGGGCGGGGCGTGCGCGACGGCGGTGCGCACCGCGCCCACGGCCAGCGGCAGGAACAGCACGGCGTACGCGAACGCCAGCATCGGCGTCGTCTGGTAGAGCCCCGGGGCGAAGCGGATGCCGAAGAACACCAGCGCCAGGCCGACCGTGATGCCGGGCAGCGCGTGCCCGGCGAAGCTGGCCAGCTCGACGCCGCGGGCGAGCGGCCCGGCGTGCCGGGCGGTGAGCACGCCGACGGGCAGCGCCATCGCGGTGGTGAGCAACGCGCCCAGCGCGGCGACGCCGACGGTGGCGGCGGTGGTCGCGAGCAGGTCGCCGTCGGCCGAGGACCGGCCCACGGCCAGCCACCACGTGAGGCTGGCGACCGGGACGCCGAGCGAGAGCAGCGCGAGCGCCGTCGAGCCCAGCAGCGCCGGGCCGCGGGCCGCGCCGAGCGGGACGGGCGCGCCGAGCCGCCTGCCGCGGGTGCCCGCCGCGGCCCCGCGCGCGGCGCTCACCGAGGGTCAAAGCGATCGCGAGCACGACGAGCACGCAGCCGAGGACCGCCGCGGGCGTGCGGTCGAACGTGGCCCGGTAGCTGGTGAAGATGCCGAGGGTGAACGCCTCGAACCGCATGAGCGACACCGCGCCGAAGTCGCTGAGCACGTACAGCGCGACCAGCAGCCCGCCGCGGTGGCCGCGGGCCGGACTTGGCGCAGCGTCACGGTGAGGAACGTGCGCGCGCTGGAGCGGCCCAGCGACCGCGCGACCTCCTCGACCGCGGGGTCGGCGGTGCGCAGCGCGGCGGCGACGGGCAGCAGGACGTACGGGTAGGACACGAGCGTCAGCACGAGGAACGCGCCCGCGAACCCGGTCAGCCCGGGCGCGACGGCGAGCCAGGTGAACCCGGCGACGTACGACGGGACGGCCAGCGGCAGCACCAGCAGGACGCCGAACACGCGGCGCCCGGGCAGGTCGCTGCGCACCACCAGCCACGCAGCGAGCACGCCGATCACCACGCACGCCGCGGTGACCGCCCCCGCCAGCGCGAGGCTGCGCAGCGCGAGGTCGAGCGTGCGGCCGCGCCAGAGCACGGCCCAGACGGCCTCGGGGCGCGGTCGAACGACCGGACCGCGAGGTAGCCGAGCGGGGTCAGCGCGACCGCGGCGACCACCAGGGCGAGCGTCGCGTTCGCCGGGGCGGCGCGGAGCGCCTTCCCGGCGGTGGTCAGGACAGCCCCGCTTCCTGCAGCAGCGCCAGCGTCTCCTGGAGCGTGGAGAGCTTGGACAGGTCGATGTCGGGGCCGTTCAGCTCCGACAGCGGGGGCAGGTCGTGCTTGGTCGACGCGACGCCCGGCGCGACGGGGTACTCGGCGGTCTCGTCGGCGAAGTAGCGCTGCGCCTGCTCGGACAGCAGGAACCGCACGGCCTTCTGCGCCGCGTCGTTCTGGTCGTTGCCCGCGAGCACGCCGACGCCCGCGACGTTGACCAGGCCGAGCGGGTCGCCGCCGCCGACGTAGTGCAGCTTCGCCTTGACCGCGTCCTTGCCGAGCTCGGCTACCTTGGCGTACCAGTAGTAGTGGTTGATCAGGCCGACCGGGAGCTGGCCGTCGTTGATCGCGGTGAGGATCGCGACGTTGTTCTCGAACCGCTGCGGCTCGTTCGCCGCGAACTTCGCGAGCCACTGCTTGGCGTAGTCCTCGCCCTTGATCACCCGGATCGAGGTGACGAACGCCTGCCACGAGCCGTTGGTCGGCGCGAAGCCGATCTTGCCCTTCCACTTGGGGTCGACGACGTCGTCGAGGCTGCCCGGCAGGTCCGCCTCGGCGACCTTCGCGGGGTCGTAGGCGACGACGCGGGCGCGCGCGGAGGTGGCGACCCAGCGGCCGTTGTCGGCGCGGTACTCCTCGGGCGCGAGGGCCAGGACGTCGGCGGGGAGGTCGGCCAGCAGGTCGGAGACCGCGCCGAGCGCGCCCGCGTCCTGCGCGAAGAACAGGTCGGCGTCGGTGCCGTCGCCCTCCTCGAGGAGCTGCGCGGCCATCTCGCCGGTGCTGCCGTAGCGCACCGTGACCTCGACGCCGGTGGCCTTCTCCAACTGCTCGATGACACCGCCGACCAGCGCTTCGTTGCGACCGGAGTAGATCACCAGGCCGTCCTCGCCACCGCAGGCGGCGAGCGGGGTGGCGATCAACGCCAAGGTCAGCATGAGTGCGCGCGCGCGACGCGACACGGCGGTCCTCCTCGGTACGACCCCCGACCAGTGGGCCTGCACAAGGTAAAGCTAACCTAAGGGGCTGGCAAGGTGGTGTGGGCCACCCGTGTGAACCGGGTTCGGCCACACTGGGGCGCATGAGGCATCCGCTGGTGCACGACCTGGTGATCGAGACCGCCGCGCCGTCGGTGCTGCTGTCCGGCGCGGACGGCCAGCTCCGCGGGACCGGCGCGCACGGCCTGCTGCACGGCGACCGGCGGGTGCTCGCCGGGGCGGTGCTGACCGTCGACGGGCGGGAGCCGGAGGCCATCGCGCACCGGGACGGGTTCCTCGGGCTGCTGCGCGACCTCGACAGCGGGTCCGACCCCGAGGCGCGGGTGTGGCGGCGGCGGGTGCTGCGCGCCGGGGAGCTGGTCGAGCGCGTGGACCTCGTGGTGCCGGACGGCACGCACGTCGTGCGGCTCGTGCTGTGGGCGGACTTCGCGGGGATCGAGCACGTGCGCTCCGGCGTCGAGGACCCGCGGTCCCGCCCCGGGGCGACGGGTGGGCCGCGCGCGGCCTGCGGGTCCGGGTCACCGCGCCGGGGGCGGTCGTCGTCGCGCGCGGGGACGAGCTGGTCGTCGAGTGGACCGTCGAGGGGTCGGCCGGTCTGGAGTGGACGGTCGTGGTGGACGACCCGGAGGCGGTGTTCACCGCCGCTGCCGCGGTGGTCCCGTCGCCGGAGGTGGTGTGCGACGACCCGCGGGTGGCGCGGTCGTCGGCCGCGCGGTCGCGGACCTGAACGCGCTGCTGCTCGCCGACGGCGACGACGTCTTCGCCGCCGCGGGCGCGCCCTGGTACCTCACCCTCTTCGGCCGCGACAGCCTGTGGACCGCGCGGCTCGGCCTGCCCTGGACCCTCGACCTCGCCGCGTCGACGCTGCGCGTCCTGGCCCGCGTGCAGGGCACGGAGCACGACCCGGGCACCGGGGAGGCGCCCGGCAAGATCCCCCACGAGCGGCGCCGCGCGGGGTTCCGGCTCGGCGACATGGTGCTGCCGCCGCTGTACTACGGCACGGTCGACGCCACCGCGCTGTGGGTGTGCCTGCTGCACGACGCGTGGCGGCACGGCCTGCCCGACGCGCAGGTGCGCCCGCTGCTGCCCGCGCTGCGCGCCGCGCTCGACTGGGTCCGCGCGTCGGACGGGCGGTACCGGGACGAGACCGGGCACGGGCTGGCCAACCAGGGCTGGAAGGACTCCGTCGACGCCATCCGGTTCACCGACGGCCGCCGCGCCGCCCCGCCCATCGCGCTGTGCGAGGTGCAGGGGTACGACCACGAGGCGCTGATCTCGGGCGCCGCCCTCCTCGACGCCTTCGGCGAGCCGACCGGCGACCTCCGCGAGCGCGCCGCCGACGTCGCGGCCCGCTTCCGCGAGCGCTATTGGGTCGACGGGTTCCCGGCGATGGCCCTCGACGCCGACGACACCCCGGTCGACTCCCCTGCGAGCAACATGGCGCACCTGCTCGGCACCGGCCTGCTCACCGCCGACGAGTCCGCCCGCGTCGCCGCGCGCCTCGCCGAACCCGACCTGACCAGCGGCTTCGGCCTGCGCACCCTGTCGACCGCCTCAGCGGCGTACAACCCGCTCAGCTACCACTGCGGCTCGGTGTGGCCGCACGACACCGCGATCGCGGTCCGCGGCCTCGGGCTGGTGGGCGCCGTAGACCAGGCCGCCGCCCTGGGCGCCCAGCTGATCCGCGCGGGCGCGGCGATCGGGGAACTGCCCGAGCTGTACGCCGGGGTCGGCGCGGACGAGGTCGGGGCACCCGTCCCGTACCCGGCCGCGTGCAGGCCCCAGGCGTGGTCGTCGGCCGCCGCGCTCGCGGTGCTGAAGGCGCTGCTGGGGCTGCGCGTCGACGGCAAGGAGATCATCGTGCGCCCGCCGCGGCCGTCGCCGTTCGGGGCGCTGCGCGTGTCCGGCATCCCGCTGCCCGGCGGGGACCTCACCATCGCGGTCGACCGGGAGGGCGTGGTCGAGGAGGTGGAAGCGCCCCGGGGTACGTCGTCGCGGATTAGGCTCCGCCGGTGCTGGAGATCTCCGACCTCGTAGTCCGCTGGGACCGCGGCGAGCGCGTCCCGGTCCACCGCGCCGAGGTCGTCGCCCGCCTGCGCGCGGCCGGGGACCGCCGCGCCGCCCGGATCGTCGGGCGCATCCCCGCGCCCGGCGGCGTGCTCGACCCGGACGCGGTCGACCACCTCCTCGTCCGCGTCCACACCGAGCTGCAGCGCCTCAACGAGGAGCTGCACATGCCCCGCCGCTTCGCCGAACTGCTCCTCCCCTGCTCGCCGCGGCCCGGTCCGCGGGCACGACCCGCCCGCGCGTCGTCGACATCGGCTGCGGCCTGGGCTTCCTGGTCCGCGCCCTGGCCGCGTCGGGGGACCTGCCGGACGTCGACCTGGTCGGCGTCGACTTCAACCCCGCGCTCGTGGCCGAGGCGACCCGGCTGGCGGCCGAGGAGTCCCTCCCCTGCCGCTTCCTGGTGGCCGACGCCTTCGCCCTCCCCGAGGACGCCACCGTCTACCTCTCCAACGGCGTCCTCCACCACATCGCCCCCGCCGACCTCCCGGCCTTCTTCGCCGCCCAGGACCGCCCCGGCACCCGCGCCTTCCTGCACTACGACATCGCCCCCACCCGCCTGGCCCCCTTCGGCGCCTGGGTCTTCCACCGCGCCCGCATGCGCGCGCCCCTCGGCAGGCACGACGGCGTGGCCTCCGCCCGCCGCGCCCACCCGGACCCCCTCCTGTTCACCGCCGCCTCCAGCGCCGGGATGCCGACCTTCCGCTACGGCCCGCTCCGCCACAGCAACCCGTTCGCGGCGGGCATGCGCGCGATCATCGGCACCCGCGACCCGGCGCTGTTCCAGGACGCCCTCGGCCGCCGAGCCCGCGGTCTGGTCCCGGCATGACCGTCCCCGTGTCCCTGGTGGTCCTCGCCCTGACCGACGCCTGCTTCGCCGGTTTCCGCGCCGCGACGGGCCGCAACGCGTTGATCCGCAAGGGCGCGTACTTCGTGCGCGCGGCGGGGCGGGGGTGGTGGTCGGCGCGGTCGGGCTCGGCTTGGTCGCGCTCCTGCTGGGTCTCGCCATCGATTCGCCCGCGCGGTACGCCGAGTTGGAGGCGGCGGGCACGCGCATGCTGCACGTCCTGCTGCCTTACGCCGCGGTGGTGGTCGCCTCCATCGCCGCGTACTGGACGCTTCCCATGCGCGGCAGCACTTTCGTCATCCTGGTCGGCTTGGGCCCGTTCACCCTGGCACGCCCGCGGTCGTGGCCGCCGCGATCGCGTGGGCAGTCGCCGGGTCGACCGACTGGCTCGTGTGGACGGGCTCCATCGTCGCGGGCGTGTCGGTGCTGGCCGTCGGGCCCGTCAGCCACCGGATCTGGTACCGCTAGCGCGGCTTCAGCTGGATGCGGGCGCCGCGGCCAGGGGCATGGTGACGTTGCGGGGGACGGGCTGTTCGACTTCCGGGCGGTCGGGCCAGACGTGGTAGTGGTCGAGGGCCGCGCGGAGGATTTCGGTGGCTTCGAGGAGGGAGAAGGCGGCGCCCAGGCAGCGGCGGATGCCGCCGCCGAAGGGGATCCACGTGGGTGGGGCGACCGAGCCTGCGAGGAAGCGGTCGGGGCGGAACTCCAGGGCCGACGGGTGCAGGGTCTCGTTGAAGTGCACCAGGTTGATCGACGGCATGATGGTCCACCCGGCCGGGATGCGGTAGCCGCCGATCTCGACGTCCTCGGTGGTCTTGCGGGCCACCTCGTAGACCACCGGGTGCAGGCGCATCGACTCCTTGACGACGGCCTCCAGCACCTCGTCCGAGCGGTCCGCTTGCCAGGCCGGGGAGCGGGCGAGGTCGTGCAGGGCCCAGGCGAGGGCGGTCGCGGTGCTCTCGTGGCCCGCCAGGAGCAGGGTGACGAGCTGGTCGCGGATCTCGTCGTCGGTCAGGACGTCGTCGCCGGTGGCGGTGCGGTTGGCGGTCAACAGGCGGGAGAGGACGTCGGCGCGGTCGGGGAGGTCCACCACAGCGGCGCGCTCGGTGATCTCGGCGCGGAGGAGTTCGTCCACGCGGGACTGGATGCGGGCGTGGCCGCGCCAAGGCTCGAAGCGGCGGAGGTCGGGGTTCTGCCAGCCGATGAGGTGCAGGGCGCCGACGTCGATGACCTCCGCGAGCAGGGTGCGGAGTTCGGCGTGGCGGGGGCTGTCGGCCAGGCCGAACACGACGCGCAGGATGATCTCCAGGGTGACCGCCTGCATGCGCGGGTGGGCGGCGAACGGGACGCCCGGCACCCAGGTGGCGACCTCCTCGCGGGCGGCGGCGGCCATCAGCTCGCGGTAGCCGCGCAGGGCGGCGCCGGTGAAGGCGGGCATCAGCAGCCTGCGGACGCGCTGGTGGCGCTCCTCGTCGGTCAGCATGACCGACTGCTCGCCCAGCATCGGCGTCATGATCAGCTTGCCCTCGCCCGCGTGGTAGGTCGACGGCGACGCGGCGAACAGGGCGCGGATGTGGTCGGGGTCGGCGAGCAGGACGACCGGGCCCTCGGGGAACGTCTTGACCGCGATGACGTCGCCGTAGCGCTCCCGCAGCTTGGGCAGCCAGGTGTGCCTGCGGACCCGGTACAGCAGGGTCTGCGCGACCATGGGCAGCCGCGGGCCGGGCGGGAGCCGGTCAGGCAGCGTCGGGCTGGGCGGGGCGGTGGCTTCTGCGCTCATCGGCTGGCTCCGTTTCCACTGTGGACTCGCTCGTCAGGCTGGCGTACGCGCGCAGCCGCTCGCCGTCGCGGGCCACGCGCAGCCGCAGGTACGGGCCGCCGACGACGGTCGGGACGTGGCGCAGCAGCAGGCGGTCGCCGGGCCGCAGCTCCTCGGTCAGCACGGACTCCGCCAGGATGTGGTTGAGGTGCACCAGGTAGTCCCCTGTGGACACCCCGGCGGTGGCGACCTCCAGCACCAGCCGCCGCCCGCCGCCGCGGCCGGGCACGCGCAGCGGGATCTCGGCGGGCGGCTCGGGCGGCGCGGCGGGGTGAACAGCTTCAGCAGCCTGCGCAGGCCGAGGAAGCGCGCCGCCGGGTCGGGGCCGAGCCAGCCGGTGGTGCCGTCGTCGGAGACGTGCGCGAACGGGAAGCGGGTGAGGTTGGCCGGGTTGCCGACGAGGAACACCGTGCGCGTGTAGGCGCTGAACCAGCGGGCCGCCGCGTCCGGGTCCAGCCCCGCCGCGAACGCCAGCGACGAGCGGGCGAACACCGCCGCGTCGAACTTGCACAGCACGACCACCGCGACGGTGTCGGGCGCCTCCGCGACGGCCGCCACCAGCTGGTCCAGGTCGACGGGTCCCCCGGCGCCACGACCGGCTGACCCGGCCCGGCGGCGGCCTCGGCGACCCGCAGCGCGAGTTCCCGGCTGAGCGCGTCCTGGGTGAACATCAGCAGTACACCGCCTCTGCGACCGCGCGCACCGGCGGGTTGCGGTGCTTGGCCAGCAGGCCCGAGGTGAGCCGGTACGGGTCGACGTGCCGGTTCTCCCCGGTGCCCGGCGACGAACCCCGCGACGTCCACAAGGGACGGTTGGGCGGCACCGAGCAGCTTCCGGGCCCGCTTGAGCGCCCCGCGCAGCAGGTCGGCGCGGAACGACTGGGTGCGGTCCTTGCCGAGCTGGGCGAGGAAGTACACGCGCAGGCCCAGGCGCAGCGCGGCCGGGTCGTCCGCGGGGCAGTCGGCGAGGATCGCGGGCAGCGTCGCGCCCTCCCAGCCGCCGTGCCTGCTGGACTTGACCACGCCGTCGATGGGCACCCGGTCCACCGCGACCCGCACCGCGCTGCCGCCGAGGGCGTCGACGGCGCGGCGCAGCAGCTCGAAGTCCTCGGTCAGCTCGCGGTCGTGGATGAGGACGATCTCGTCGTACGCCTCGACCTTGCCGACCAGCTCGCGCAGCGCCAGCAGCAGGTAGTTCGCCTGGTCGTCGGCGGTGGCGATGCGGCGCAGCGGCTGCCCGAACCGGGTCAGGTCCAGGTACACCGCGCCGCCCTGGCGGCGGCCGTCCAGGCAGATGCCGCGCGCGCAGAGCCGTTCGATGGTCTCCTCGTGGCCCATCGGCGGCGGCCGGAAGTCGCCCAGCCCGGGGTCGTGCATGCCGAGGTGGGCGTAGTGGCCGCGCCAGATCTCCACCAGCCGCGCGCTCGCCGGGTGCACCCAGCCGGTCGCCTCGACGGCCGCCAGGTACGGGCGCAGCGCGGCGAACGGCGCCCGGAACCCGTCGGCCTGGTACCGCACGTACAGCGCGCCGATGTCGGCCTCGTCGTGGTCGCGGTAGTCCACCTCGGGGTGGACGCGGTCGAGGTACTCCCAGAACCCGAGGGTCTGGGCGGTCGCGTTGTAGGTGCTCAGGCTGTACTGGAAGTCGACGTCGGCGCACAGCCGCGTGGCCCGGTACATGACGTCCAGCCACAGCAGGCCCTTGACGTGGCTCGGGGTGAGCGGCTTGGTGGGCGTGACGGTCACCGGCGCGAGCAGGACCCGGGCGCTCACGCCGCCTCCTCGACCAGTTCCACCAGCTCCGGCCTGCTCGGCCCGGCCGACGGCGGCGGCCCAGCGGCCAGGGCGTCGGCGATGCGGGACCGGACGGCGAGGTCGGCGTAGAAGTCGTCCGGGTGCCCGACCGACATGCGCACCGCGGCCAGCCGCTCGGCCACCAGCGGGTCGCGCGCCGCGGCGAGGCTCGCGTGCCCGAACGACAGGTGCCCGGTCGGCGCGGGCGGCGAGTCCTGCCCCAGCACGGCCATCCGCCAGCCGCGGTTGCGGTCGACGTCGTCGACGACCGCACGCTCGTACCACGGCAGCAGCAGGTCCTCGGCCAGCTCCGCGGCGGCGTCGGCGTCCGGGAGGACCTGGGCGAGGTCGAAGGCGTGCGCGATGCCCAGCGCGACACCGCGCCCGTACAGCGGGTTGGTGATGCAGGCCGCGTCACCCACGGCGTGCAGGCCCGCCACGGGGTTGCGGGTCGCAATGCCGCGGAAGGTGTTGTCGGGGAAGCGGATCGCGTGCACGGGCGAGATCGGGTAGGCCGCGTCCAGCCACGCGCCGAGCGGGGTGGCGCGGACGACGGCGTCGAACACCGCGGCCTGGTGGGCGGAGCGCAGCACGCGGTCCTCGGGCAGCACGCCGATGCCGACGGAGAACGTGCCGTTGTCGCCGGGGTGGGCGAACGCCAGGTAGGTGCCGAACGCGCCGCCCGCCGCGGTGCCCAGGTTCAGCGGGCCGGGCAGCGCGCCGTCGTGCGAGCGGTAGAACCGGGTGTAGCAGGCGATGCCGGACGGGCTGACCCGGTCGTCGGGGACCGGCAGGCCCGCCGCCGCGAGCCAGCGGCGGGACTCGCAGGCGCGGCCGGTGGCGTCGAGCACCAGGTCGGCGTCGAGCCTCGCCCCACCCGCCAATCGCACCCCCGTGACCCGGGGCGCGCCGTCCAGCTCGAGCCCGGTGACCCGGTGGCCGCGCCAGATCTCCACCCCGGCCGCCGTGCTCATGACCTGGTCGAAGGTGCGCCGCCTGCACGCCAGGAACGGCAGGTCCGGGGTGAGGCGCAGCTCGGTGGCGCCCGCGTCGAGCAGCGCGTCGAGCACGTGCGGCGCGCCGTCGGCCAGGTGCCGCAGGGCCAGGGACGTGAAGGAATGCGAGTGCAGCGCCTGCGGCACGGTCGCCCGGACCCACTCGCGGTTGGCCGCCTCGACGGTGGTGGGCACCGGCCCGGTGTCCCGGTCGAGCACCCGGACCCGGTAGCCGAGCGGCTGCAGGGCGAGCGCGGCGGACAGCCCCGTGGTGCTTCCCCGACGACGATCGCGGTGCGCATCAGGTTCTCCTCCCGTGGACGTAGAACACGCGCGGCACCCCGGGCACCCCGCGGGGCGTGACGTCGTCGGTCCAGCGGCCGTAGTCGGCGCCGGGCTCGCCGGGCTGCACCGCGGCCACCGCGAACCCGTGCGCGGCGAACGCCGCCTCCGGCTCGTCGCAGCCGAACAGCCACGGCGAGCCCCACTCGGCGTAGAGGGACATGAGCGCGCGGGTCGACGGCGCGTCCAGGGCGTCCCGGTTGACCACGTCCGCGGCGACCCGGCTGTCCGGCGCGCAGAACCCGGCGAGCTGGGCGATCAGCCGGTGCGCCGCGACCGGGGGCAGGTAGTAGAACAGGCCCTCGAACAGCCACACCGCGGGTTCGGCGGGGTCGAACCCGGCGTCGGTGAGCGCGGCCCGCCAGTCGTCGGTGACGAGGTCGGCGGGCACCTCGCGGCGCTCGGCGCGCGGGGTGTGGCCCGCGAGCCGCTCGGCCTTGTGGGCGAGCACCGGGGCGCGGTCGATCTCGTAGACGGTCACCGGGCGGGGCCAGTCGAGCCGGTAGGCGCGGGTGTCCATCCCGGCGGCGGCGATGACGACCTGCGAGTACCAGGAATCGGCGACCTGCGCGCGCAGCCAGTCGTCGAGGAACCGGGTGCGGATGGCGTTGTAGTCGACGGTGTCCGGGACGCGGCGGCCGTCGTCGCAGACGTCGTCGCGGGTGGTGGCGGCCTGGACGCGGTCGAGCAGGGCGTGGCCCTCGCGGCCGCACAGCAGGTGCGCGTACGGGTCGTCGTAGAGGCGGTTCGCGGCGGCGCTCTCGCGGCTGCGCAGGGCCGCGGTGAGCAGCGAGGTCCGGGCGACGGCGTCGAAGGCGGTCACGGCAGGCCGCCCAGCAGCCGCTGCCACGCGCCCTCGTCGCGCTGGAACACCCGGTCCTTCACCTGCGGCGGCCGGATACCGGACTCGACCCGGGCGTGCCACTCGCGCAGGAACGCGTTCCCGTCGAGCACGTGCAGCACGGGGTCGGCCAGCTCGCCCGCGCGGCGGGCGGCGTCGTAGCCGCGGGACAGCGCGCGCAGCGACGTGTCCACAGAGGACGTCAACGCGGCCCGCTCCCGGGCGTCGACCGGGTCGTCGAAGGCTATGGCGAACTCGTACCGGCCGTCGCCGCCGCGGCAGGTGGCGTTGCGCGCGTGCAGGCCGCCCGCGGCAAGGGCGTCGCCGAGGGCGCGCACGACGTGCGACTCGCGCAGCCGCTCGCCCGCGAGGTCGGAGACGGTGTTGCGGCCCGCGTAGAGGACCCTCGGGACGCCGTGCTTGCGGTCCACGACGCGCACCACGTCGCCGAGGGCGTAGCGGTAGAGCCCGCCGACGTGGGTCAGCACGACGTGGTACTCGCCGCCCACCTCCAGGTCGGCGTACGAGCACGTCGGCGCGTCCGCGGTCAGCGGCCGGTCGGCGTCGGCGAACTCGTGGTACGCGGCGGTGACCGACGGCGAGCAGGCCGCGCCGTGCCGGTCCAGCGCGACGGCGACGAACCCCTCGGACGCCGCGACGGGCGCGGGCAGCGCGGTGACACCCGGCCCGAACGACTCGGCCAGCCGCGGCAGGTAGAGCGTCGCCAGTCCGGTGGTCCAGCAGAACAGCACCTGGAACCGCGGCCACAGGTGCGCGGGGCGCAGCGTGCCGAAGTGCCCGGCCAGCCGCTCCAGCAGCGCGGCCCGCTCCGGCGCGCGGTCACCGTGCCGCACCCCGCCGACGGTGCCGTCGTGCAGCTCCTTCACCAGCCGCGGCCACCACAGCTCCAACTGGTACGGCAGCGCCGCCACGACGGCCGGGTTGATCCCGATGACGCACCGCACGTCGTGCTCGGCCGCCAGCCGCAGCCGCAGGTACGCCTTCTCCAGGTAGTCCGTGTCGCCCACCGGCACGGGCAGGGTCGCCCACGGCGCGCGCGATCCCGGCTCCGCGGCCAGGGGTTCGCCGAACGCGGCGCCGAAGTCGACCTGGCTGGCGCCCAGGTGCGGCCTGCCCGACGCCGTCGTGGCGGTGCGGCTGACCGGGTCGTGCTTGAGGTTGAGCGTGCTCGCGTCGTCGGAGACCACCGACGGGTAGTGCTCGACGAACGGCGCCCACGCGGCGTAGTACGACGGGAAGAAGCCCGTGCGCATGTACTCCCGGGTGATCGGGACCTTCTTGCTGTCGCCCGTGCTGCCGCTGCTCATGAAGTACACGACGGGGTCGTCGGCCGACAGCACGCCGCGCTCCCCTTGGCGGCGCGCTCGATCCACGGCGCGAGGCCGTCGTAGTCGCGGATCGGCACGGCGGCGCGGAACTCCGCGGCGGTGCGGATCGACTTGAACCCGTGCTCAACACCGAAAGCCGTGTCGGCGTTGAACTCCAGCACCGCGCGGAGCACGGATTCCTGCACCCCCACGGGATCGGCGAGCGCGGCCTCGGCGGCGTCCCGCTCGGCGAGCACCCGCCGCCGGTAGTCGGCGACCCGGTCATGCGGCGCGGACATCGTCACCCCCGGTGAGCGCGGTGAGGGCCAGGCGCGCGTCGCCCCGGGGGACGACGTGCACGGGCAGGCCCCGGATCTCGGCGAAGACCCGCTCCCGCAGGTCGGTCTGGAACCGGCGGAACCCGGGCCAGGTGGGCGCGTCGCCGTAGTGCTCGAAGCGGTTGAGCCGCTGCCCGTCGCCGCTGCGCCGCCACGCCTCGGCCAGGTCGGTGTCGAGGTAGACCACGCGGGCGGGCTTCGGGAACGTCCGCCACCAGCCGAGCAGCGCGTCGTTGACGAGCCCGGTGAGCAGGCACTTGGCGAGGATCTTGTAGTAGTACGAGTCGACGGCGACCGGTTTGCCGCCCGCGCGGCCGATCTCGTCGCGCAGGTGCACCACCGCGGTCTGCAGGATGGTGACGACGAAGTCCGCCGAGTGCGGGCCGCGCAGCGCGCGCCCGAGGAAGCCGTCGCGCAGCTCGGCGACGAGGCCGCAGTCGGCGGGCAGGAACTCGTCGTCGTAGGACACGCAGTGCCAGCCCGCCCGCGCCAGGTGACCGAGCACAGTGGACTTGCCCGCGAAGTCCGGACCGAGCAGCACCGTGAAGCCGTCCATCTCGCCTCCGCAGTCCGGGATCGGCGATCATGGTCGCCCGCGGTGCCCGCGTACTACCAGAGACCTGGTCAACGGCCGCGGATGACCACCGCATGAAGGTGAGACCTACTCGGAGGCCCACTAGGGTGGCGGGCATGACCGGTGCCACGCCTTGGGAACCCCCGCTGGCCGCCTCCGAGGTGGAACACCTGCTCGGCGCGCTCGACCGGCTCCGCGCGACGTTCCGCTGGAAGGCCGACGACCTCGACGCCGAGGGCCTGCGCGCCCGCGTCGGCGCCTCCGCGCTGACCCTCGGCGGATTGCTCAAGCACCTCGCCGTGGTGGAGGACTACACCTTCACGACGAAGCTGCGCGGCCATCCGCTCGGCGAACCCTGGCACCCCGAGGGCGAGCCGCACGACTGGGCGTTCGCGTCCGCGGGCGACGACACGCCCGCGCAGCTCTACGCGTACTGGGACGGCGCGGTCCAGCGCTCCCGGGCGCGGCTGGCCGACGCGCTCGCCGACGGCGGGCTCGACCAGCTCGTGCACGCCTCCGACGGCGACGGCCGCCACGCCAGCCTGCGCAGGCTCGTCTGCGACCTCATCGAGGAGTACGGCAGGCACACCGGCCACGCCGACCTGCTCCGCGAGTCCGTCGACGGCCGCGTCGGCGAGGACCCGCCGCCCGGCTGGCAGCCCCGCTCCGGTTGACCCGACCGCGCCGGGGTACTCCCCGACCACCGCACGGAGGAGGCCCGAGGATGGCGCAACCGGACGGCGAGCCGAAGCCCGTCGAGGACGTGCTCGACCAGCAGCGCGACGACGCCCCCGAGGAGTACGACCACCGCGGGACCACGCCGCTGCCCGCGGAGGCCGACGAGGCCGACCACGCCGACCAGCACATCGCGGTCCCGGTCGAGGACGACCGCTACCCGGACGGGTGATCAGTCCTCCTGGAGGTGCGCCGCCAGGATCTCCAGGTGCGTCTTGCGCGCGTCGGCGTGCCGGGCCCGGCCCAGGTCGGTGATCTCGACGTACACGCCGCGCCGGTCCTCCGGGCACATCTTGCGCTCGACCAGGCCGTCGCGCTCCAGCCGGGCGACGGTGCGGGACAGCGCGCTCTGGCTGAGGTACATGACCGTCGCCAGGTCCTGCATGCGGCAGTGGTCGCGCTCGTCGGCGAGCAGCCGGTCGAGCGTCTCGAACTCGTTGAGGCTCACCCCGTGGGCGTCGTCGAGCGCCCGGTCCAGGCGACCGGCGAGGTCGTTGTAGCACGCCGCCAGCGCCCGCCACCGGTCGACGAGGCGCGACTCCGCGGACATGACCGGCACCCTAGCATGCACGCACACATTATGACAACGCATTTAATGCACGTGGGAATGATGCTTGCACATTAGATGCGAGCGCATGTAACTTCGCCGCCGTGTCCATCACCGATCACTCTCCAGTGCAAGCACCGGCCGGGACGGCGCAGCGGTGGTCGCCGCGCCTGTGGGGCGTCCTCGCCGTGCTGTGCCTGGTCCTGTTCCTGGACGGCCTCGACGTCTCCATGGTCGGCGTCGCCCTGCCGTCGATCGGCGCGGAACTCGGCCTGTCCACCACGTCGCTGCAGTGGCTGGTCAACGGCTACGTCCTGGGGTACGGCGGCCTGCTGCTCCTCGGCGGGCGCACCGCCGACCTGCTCGGCCGCCGCCGCGTGTTCCTCGTCGCCCTGGCCGTGTTCGCCGCCGCGTCGCTCGTCGGCGCGCTCGTCGACGACGGCGCCCTGCTGATCGCCACGCGCTTCGTCAAGGGCGTGGCCGCGGCCTTCACCGCGCCCACCGCCATGTCCATCCTCACCACGACCTTCGCGGAGGGCCCCGCCCGCAACCGCGCCCTGTCCATCTTCACCGTCTTCGGCGCCAGCGGGTTCTCCTCGGGCCTGATCCTCGGCGGCCTGCTGACCAGCGCGGGCTGGCGCTGGACGTTCCTCACCCCGGTCCCGATCGCCGTCCTCGCCCTGGTCGTCGGCTGGGGCCTCATCCCCAAGGACCGCCCGAGCGCCGACGGCGGCCACGACCTCATCGGCGCGGTCACGCTGACCAGCGGCATGCTGCTGGCGGTGTACACCGTGGTCGCCGCACCAGAACAAGGCTGGCTGAGCCCGCTGACCCTCGGCTCGGCGGCCCTGGCGGCGGCGCTGCTCACGGCGTTCTTCATCACCGAGAACCGCGTCCGGCACCCGCTGATCCGCCTGGGCATCCTCCGCGTGGCGAGCGTCGTTCGGGCCAACCTGAGCTTGATCGCCCTGTTCGGGTCGTACCTGAGCTTCCAGTTCATGATGACGATCTACCTGCAGGACGTCCTGCGCTGGTCGCCGCTCCAGATGGCGCTGGCCCTGCTGCCCGCGGGCCTGATCGTCGCGTTCGGCTCGCCGTTCGTCGGCAAGCTGATCGACCGCTACGGCACCGCCCGGCTGATCCTGGCGTCGATGGTGTCGCTCAGCCTGGGCTACGTCTGGTTCCTGTCGACCTCGGGCAGCACCCCGGACTACGTGGTGTCGGTCCTGCCGACGATGGTCCTGCTGGGCGGCGGCTTCGCGTTCGGCTTCAGCTCGATCATGGCCCAGGCGACCGACGGCATCGCCGACCACGAGCAGGGCCTGGCGTCGGGCCTGGTCCAGACGTCCGGCCAGGTCGGCGCCGCACTGGTCCTGGCCGTGGTGACCGCGCTGGTCGCGGGCACCGCCCACACCGGCGACTTCGCCCAGTTCCACCCGGGCATCAACCTGGTCACCGGCATCGCGGTGGCGGGCCTGCTGCTCAACATCGTCCCGCTGGTCCGCCAGTACCGCCTGGCCCGCGCCTAGGCCGCGTCCCGCCCCTCGGACGGCGGTGAGATCCCCGCGATCCCACCGCCGTCCGCCACTGCCCTGTCCCCCGGCCCGTTCCCGACGTACAGCAGGACGAGCCCGAGGAGCACGGGCAGGTGCGAGAGCACCCGGACGAGACTCGCCTCCGCGGTGACGAGGTCGTAGACGGAGTAAGCCCCGAGCACCGAGACGAACCCGGCAAGCACCACCCGCAGCCCCGGCACGTGCTCGGGCCGCATCGCCGCCACGAGGAACCCCACCGCGAGCGCGAGGTTCCACGCGACCCCTTCGTTGAACAAGTGCCCCGCGCCGTGCGCCACCGACCCGAGCACCTGCGACAACGCGACCCCCATCTGCAGCACCGCGACAACCACCAGCCCGTACCGCGGCTCCGCCTTGACCGGCACCCGCGCGAGGATCGCGCCGCTGAGATCGGGCGCCTCCACCACCGGCCCCACCCGCAACCGCCGGGTGAGCGCCTCGCTCTGCTCCAACCACCGCGCACACGTGGCACACCCCGCTAAGTGCGCGTCCACCTCCAGGGACGGCACGTGCTCCGCCTCCCCGTCCATCCGGGCCGACAGCGCTTCACGGCAGGTTCCACACTCCACGCCCCAGGTAGTCGCCGCGGGAGGTGGCTGGGTTCCCGATCACGGGAACGCGCACCGCGGGCCACGACCTCGGGGAAGGTCGTGGCCCGCGGTGGGAGGGCGGGCGGCGGAGGGCTGGGGGAAGTGGGGCTCCGCCGCCCGCCGGTCACTCGCCGAAGGCTTTCCAGAAGCCGATTCGGCCCGCGAGGGATGGTTGGTTGTAGCCGAGCCAGGTGAAGGCGGACCAGATGGCGTTGTGCTTCTGCTGGTTGTGGCCGGGGATGTAGCCGCTCTTGGCTTCCTCGGTGCCCGCGGTGACCGGCGAGCCGTCGCCGATGCCCGCGTTGAGGCCCGCGGAGAAGGACAGGTCGCCGGTCTCGTCGCTCTGGCCGATTTCGACGCCGCCGCGCTTGCCGACGTCGGCGGCGATCCAGTGGCCGTTCCCGCCGAGGCCTTCGATGTCGCCCTGGGCGATCTTGCCGCTGATGCCGATGTCGGCGCCCTTGCCGTGGGTGTTGCCGAGGCCGTGCTTCTCGGCCGTGGACCAGCCGTAGCCCTTGGCGTCCATGGCGACGCAGCCCTCCCAGCCCTTGTTGCCCGTCGCGTACTGCACACTGCCTCCCCCGCAGAGGGCGAGGACGCCTTCGGCCGCGTGCGCCTTCCCATCCGGGAAGAGCACCCACACCGGGACAGGCAGCGGGAGCGGCGGCGGCGGCGGGGCCTTCTTCGGCTCCGGCGCCATCTTCTGGCAGAGCACGGGGTGGTTGCAGTTCTTCACCTGCCACTGCGGCTTGGTGTCCCAGCAGCCGAACCGCTCGCAGCTGCGCTGGTACGGCTGGCTCGTGCAGACATACGGGTGCTCCGCGCATTGGGGCGATGGCGGGTCCTTGCGGCCGACGCTGCAGTCGCCGTCGGGGCACATGTGGCTGACCAGGCCGGTGGGGTCGCTGCGGGTGATCGGGCTGTTGTTGCTGTACGTGTACCCGTTCACCTGCTGCGGGTCGTTCAACGCCATCAGCGGGTCCACCGAGAGGAAGCGGCCCAGCGACGGGTCGTACTCGCGGGCGCCCAGGTGGGTCAGGCCCGTCGCGTCCCTGGTGCCGCCGACGAAGCCGTGGTCGGAGGGCCAGGTGGGGTCGGTGCCCCGGGGGCGCCGAAGGGGAGGTGGCGGCGGCGGGTGACCTCCTGGGTGTCCGACGCGATCGCGAGCTGGGCGGTGGACTGGTGGTCGGAGGCCAGCCAGGTCAGGGCGCCCAGGCCTCGGCGCAGCGCGACCACGCGACCACCGCTGCTGTAGTACCGGGTGACCGAAGGCGTCCCGGAGGCGCCCAGGCGGAGTTCCTGGTTGCCCAGGTACAGCGTCGTCGCGCCGGGTTCCTTGCGCATCAACCGGTTGCCGTCGGCGTCGTAGACGAACGATGTCGTCTTCGTGCCCTCGACCACCGACGCCAGGCGGCCCTCGGTGTCCCACGTCAGGCTTTGGCCCGGGCGGGTCGCCGTCTGGCCCGACGCGAGGTACGCGTACGACGCGGACGTGGTCCCGCCGGGGCCCTGCGTCGTCACCGACCCCACCGCGTGGGCGTGGCCGGGGACCCCGTACGCGTACGTGCGGACGATGTCGCCCGATGCGGCGTGGTGGGTCTCGGTCTTCCGGTTGCCGGACTTGTCGTAGGTGTACGAGTGCCAGTACGACGCGGGACCGGCCAGCGACGCCACCGCGGGGTCGGACGAGCAGTCCGCGGTGTACGCCTCGGTGACGCGGCCCAGCGGGTCGTGGCGGAAGCACTGGACGTCGGCGCCGTCCGCGATGGCGGTGATGTTCCCGGCGTCGTCGCGGGTGTAGGTGGTGTCGGAGAGCTTCGGGGACGGGAGTTCGGCGTCGACGACGGTGCGCTTGAGCCTGCGGGTGTTCGCGTCGTAGTAGTGCGTCAGCCACGCGCGCTTCGTGCCGGAGCCCATTTCGACGCGCTCGAGCTCGCCGTAGCGCGTGTAGGTCGTGCCCGCGACGTGGCGGTGGGTCTCGCCGTTGTAGCCGCCGGTGCTGGTATTGGGCTGGCCGGTGTCGTGGTAGTCGTAGTTGACCGACTCCTCCGGTAGTTCGCCCGCGGCGGGGTAGCTCTCGGCGGAGAGGCTGCCGTCGGGTTCGTAGCCGTAGAACGTCTCGTACGTCCCCGCCAGCAGGCCCTCCTCCGCCGGGATCGTCACCGACCGGCTCAGCGGCAGGTACAGCGCCGTGTACCCCGACACCCCGGTCTTGTACGCCCGGCCCGCCGTCCACCGGGTGGTGGTCGCGAGCCTGCCCTTGCCCTTGGTGGCGGTGTCGTAGGTCCACTCGGCGAACTTGGCGGTGCCCTTCGACGCGGTGGTGCGCCTGCCGAGGGAGTCGTAGCCGTAGGTGACGGCGCTGCCGCGGGCGTCGGTGACCTTGGCGATCCGGCTCGCCGCGTCGTAGGCCGTGGTGGTGACGCCGGAGTCGGGGTCGTCGGCCTTGGTGCGCCTGCCGCGCAGGTCGTACTCGTAGCGCCACACCGCGTCGGCGGGATCGGTCAGCGTCTCCAGGTTCCCCGTGGGGGTGTAGGTGTAGCGGGTGGTGTCGAAGTCCGTGGCGGAGCGGTGCTGGCGCAGCTCCACCACGCGGCCACGCGCGTCGGTGATGGTCGTCGTCGCCGTGCCGCCCGCGGGCGGGGTGACGTGGACGCGGTCGCCGCCGTGCGCGGTGGTGGTGCGCCACTTCTCGAACGCGCCCGCGAAGTACACCGACGCGACGCGGCGACCGGCGCCGTCGTGCAGGGTGCGGGTGTGGCCGGGGATGGCGGTGTCCGCGGCCGTCCACAGCTTCGTGTCGACCGGCCCCTCGGCGAAGTACGGCTGGGTCGTCTTCCACGGCCTGCCGTGCGAGTCGTAGCGGGTGTCGGTGAGCAGCCTGCCGCCGTCGAACGCGGGCGACTGGGTCTGGCGGTGCCGCAGCAGGCCGTCGTGCAGCGCGGTGCTGGTGATCCCGGTGCCGTTGGGCCCGACGCGGGTGGTGGTGACCGCGGACAGGTCGTCCTTGCGCACCTGGTAGGTCGTCTCGACGCTCGGCGTCGGGTGCTCGGCGCTGCGCCGGTTCGGCAGCCACACCTTCACCCGCCTGCCCAGCGGGTCGTGGCGGACCTCGGTCGTGCGCCCGTTGGGGTCGACGGTCAGCGTCGGAACGCCCCACGCGGGGTCGATCGTGGTCGTGGTGACCAGCCCCGCCTGCACCGCCGGGGTCGGGGGCGTGGTCACCGTCGTGGCCGTCAGCGGGCCGCCGTGGGCCGGGGTGTAGTCGGTCGTGGTGGTCTTGCCCAGCGCGTCGGTCACCGAGGTCGGGCGGCCGTGGGCGTCGTAGCCCATGGTGGCGGTGACGGCGTAGACCGGGTCCGCGCCGGTCCACGTGTCCCCGACCTCGGTCTTCGTGGCGTTGCCGAAATCGTCGTACGTGGTCCGCGTCGCGGACACGGCGTGCGTCGGGAACACCGCCGTCTCACCACAGTGGACGGACACCGTGCGCGTGGTGGCGGGCAGCGCCATCAGCCACTTCCCGGTGTCCCGGTGGTACGTGGTGGTGGTGCACAGGTCGTCGGCCGCGGTGGCGGTGTCGCCCTGGTCGTCGGTGCGGTACGGCAGGCCGTGCTCGTCGTACAGCGTCGTGGACGCCGTCTTCCGGACACCGCCCTCCACCGGGGTGAACGTCCGCGTCGTCCCCGTGCGAACGATGTACGCCTTGTACTCGCCGCGGGTCGCGGTCGGGCCGTGCACGGCGGGATCGGTGAGGGTCTTGCCCACCCGGACCGGGTCGGGCTGGTCGGACGCGGCCTCGCGCTCGAAGGTGGCGGTCTCGAACCGGAACCCGGCCAGCCAGTCGGCGTCGACCCGGGAGCCGCCCTCGGAGTCGGCGACCGACACCGCGCGCTTGCCCGTGGGGAGCCGGTCGCCGTCCATGCCGCGGTGGTAGCGCTCCTCGGTCATGGTGACCGGCCCGGCCTGGTCGTCGGCCGCGCCGACGCGGACCCGGACCCGCCCGAACCCGCGGAACTCGGTCCACGACTTCTCGTCGTCGGCCGCGAACTCGCCGGTGTCCCAGTGCCAGGCCGCGCCGCCGAGGTACTCGTAGCGGGTCTGTTTCGCCCGGCTGCTCGCGGTCCGGTCGTACTCGAGGACGGATTCCACGACGTACTTGTGGAAGTGGTCGGTGCGCTCCTCGAAGTTGCGCTTGGCCCAGCGGACCGGGAAGCAGCGCAGCGTGTTCTCGTGCGCGGCGGCGGGCTGCGGCCCGCCGGGCCTGCACTCGCTGGCGTACCGCACCTCGGTCACGCCGCCCGCCTCGGAGACCACGGCGGTGAGCCGGTACCGGTTGAGCGGCGCGATCCCGTCGGCCTGCGTGTCGACGCGGTTGGGCAGCGCGGTGCCCTCGAAGGTGATCGACGGCAGCTCGGCGGTCCCGCCGACCAGGCCGCTGTGCTTGATCGCCTTGAGCCACAGCGCGGCCTTCTCCCCGTCGCCGGGGTTCGGGAACGCGTGCTCGAAGGTCCACCGGTCGACCGGGGTGAAGTCCGAGCCCCGGCGGACCTCGGTGGTCACCGACGCCAGCCGCCTGGTCGTCCAGAACGTCGGTGTGTGCTTGTCCGCGCACAGGTCGGTGTCGCAGTGCGCCTTCCACGCGACGTCCGGCCAGTTGTCGTGCTGCGTGGTCAGGCACCCGCTGCCGGGGACGCAGCGCCCGGCGTGGGCGAACAGCACCCGCGCCGCCGGGGTGGCGACGTCGGCGCGCAGGCCGTACTCGATGCGCTCGAGCGTGCCGCCGCGGGTGTAGGACACGGCGGTGTCCTTCAGGTTCATCCCGTACCTGTTGGTCTCGGGGGCGTAGAAGTAGCGGATCACGTTGCCGTTGCGGTCCACGACCTTGTCGAGGTTCCACCGCCACGCCTGTGTGCAGTGGGCGGCGTCGAACGCGGCCTTGTGGCACGGCTCGCCCGCGTCGTCGCCGAACACCGGGACGGTCCACGTGGACTTGGCGTCCGGGGTCGAGCCGAACCAGTACTGGGTGCCGTCGACGGTGGTGATGACCCAGTGCTCGCCGTCGTCGTCGCCGTTGCCCGCGCCCGACTTGCGCTCGACCCGGGCGCCGTCGTCGGCGCGGGACTTCCACGTGCCGGTGCCGTCGTCGCGCACCAGCATCCCGCCGCCCCCGGGGAACACCGCGGTGGCGTTGTCCGAGCGCCAGCACAGGTCGCCGTTCTTCGGCGGGGTGGTGCCGCCCGCGGTGTCGTCGGCGCAGGCGCCGTAGGTGCGCTCGACGAACCCGGGCGCGAGGTCCCAGCCCTCGCCGACCCACGACGGCTGGTTGTTGGTCGCGCTGGTGCGCCCGTCCACGGCCGACGACCGGTAGGTCAGGCCCAGCTCGGGCACCAGCCCACCCGGCGCGGGCGGCACCCGCATCGGGTAGGTCCAGGTGAAGTCGCCGGTGTGGGTGGCGACGTCCCAGTTCGCGGTCGGCGACAGCGGCTGGGCGCTCGCCTGGCCGGCGCCGTCGTCCTCCGCGACGGCGCCCTGGTCACCGGTCAACTCGGCGAGCGCCGCGCCGTCCGGTTCGCGGGGGCCATCCCCTCGGCGACTACCGGGGTCGGCGCGATCTCGGGCGGGGCGACCGACGGGCCGCCCGCCGCCCCCGCCACCGGGGCGGTGGCGGCCTGCACGAGCGAGGCGGTCAGGAGGGTGACCACCCCGCGATCACCGCACGGCGGAACCGCATCCCGTTCTCCTTGAGTCCGTTCACGCCCCCGGCACCCCCGTCAGGACGTAGCCGAGCCTGCCGACCACGGTGAGGCCCTCGCAGGCGGCGTCGGTTGAGGCGAAGTGGTTCGTCGGGCTGGTCCGGCACTGGTAGAGCGCGGTGGACGGCAAGCCCGTCGGGGGCTCCGGCCAGATGCCGCCGAGCACGCCGCCGACCACCTTGCCCCCGCACGCGGGGTCGGTCGACAGGAACAGGTCCGTTCCGTCGCGGCACGACCGCAGCAGGACGATGCCGGGCTCGGTGGGCGAGCGGGCGAGCAGGCCGAGCGCGCCCTCCCAGCGGTAGCCGGGCGGGACGGCCCCGGTGCTCGCCGCGTGGTCGCCTCGGCGGCCGTCGACGTAGCGGGTGAGCGGGGCGTACGCGACCAGGTGGCCGAGCGCGGCCTCGACGGTCCCGCCCTCGCAGGCGGTGTCGACGGAGTCGGCGCGGTCGCCGCCGATGCGGCAGGCGTTCAGCGGGACGGTCCGCACCCCGGCCGGGGGCTCGGTGTAGACCCAGCCGAAGTCGCCCAGCTTCACCGCGCCCCCGCAGCCCGGGTCCTTCGAGGTGAAGCTGTCCGCGCCCGCCTGGCACGAGTACAGCGGGTGCGCACCGGGCGTCCCCTCCGGGACGGTCATGCCGAGCGGCCCCTCGAACCGGTAGTCGGCGGGGACGGGGCTGAAAGCGTCCCAGATCCCGGTGGCGGCGTTGATCGACCGCCGATCGCCGCCGGTGTGCAGGAACCGGCCGACCTGCCCGCCGGTGGGCAGGGCCCGGGTGCCGCGCTGCGCGATGTCGGCGTCCGGCACCACGCCCAGGTCGGTGGTGACGTCGTCGAGGTGGCCGGGGAAGAAGCCCGCGGGCGCGCCGTCGACCTTGCCTCGCCCGATGGTGAAGCCGCCCGTGGCCTGCCACAGCTGGACGTTGTCCCGGATGCCGACGAGCTGGCCGTCGACGTAGATCCGGAGCTGGCGCCCCGCGTGGTCGTAGACGCCGGTCAGGTGCGTCCAGGTGTTCACGACCGGCGGGTTCAGCGAGGGGACGTACAGCGTCGGCGCGCCGTCGGCGTCGTGCGTGGCCTGGCCGAACATCCACCGGTTGACCTCGGGCCGGTACTGGATGGTGAACCCGCTCTGCTGGACGCCGTCCTGCCCGAGGACCACGGCGTGCTTGTCGAGCCTGCTCAGCTTCGCCCACGCGGACACGGTGAAGCTGGTCCGCATCGGGATGCCCGCGTTGGTCGCGGTCGCCGCGGCGGACACGCCGTCGAGGCCGAGCGCCGGGCCGGACAGGCCCGCCGGGTAGGTCACGGTCCCGGTGGTCGTGGTCGGGTTGGCCCGCCACGAGGAATCCCGGACCGTGCTGTCGTCGAAGCGCCAGGAGCCGTGCGCGGACGGCGGCGCGGCGTCGTGCACCCGCCGGACCTCCGCGTCGCTGAGCGCCTTGCCGAACGCGCGGACGTCGTCGACGCCCTTGGGGAAGAAGCAGCCCTTGGCGCCGTTCCACTTGCACCGGCCGATGGTCAGCGGACCGGTCGAGGGCCGCGGCCGGATGCCGACCTTCACCCCCGAGGGCGCGCCGTTGACGTACAGCCGGAGCTGCGTGGTGATGCTGTCGTACACGACCGTCAGGTGCGTCCACGTCCACGGCAGGGCGGGTTCGGTCGACAGCACCTGGTCCAGGACCGGCGCCGCGTCGTCGGTCCGCGGGACGACCACGCCCCACTTCTTGGCGGCGGCGTCGTGCTGGACGTAGAAGGTGCTGACGCTGGTGCCGTCCTGGCCGAACGCGGCGGCGTACTTGGTGGTGTCGGTGAGGTTCACCCACGCCGACACCGAGAAGCTGCCGGTCGTGTCGAGGACGGGACCCGCGGTCTCGGCGTGCCCGCCGGTGCCGTCGAACATCAGCGAGCCGAGGTCCCGGCCGCCGCCCCAGGTCGCGCCGCGCACCGTCGCGGTGCGCCCGGCGCCGCTGGCGTCGGCGGCGGTGGTCCCGGTTCCGTCGTCGAGCTTCCAGTGGCCCGCGTCGGCCACCGGCAGCGTGGCCGTGGTCTTCTCCGGCGGGTAGGCGCGGTAGAGCGCGGTGATGCGGGCGTCGTTGAGCGCGCCGGTGTAGAGGCGGACGTCGTCGACGCTGCCGTGCCAGAACCCTGTCGGCTGGCCCGCTCGCAGGCCCGCGCCGATGCGCAGCGCCCCGGTGCCGTCCCACGGCCCCACCAGCGTGCCGTCTTCGGCGTAGGAGCCGTTGACGTAGAGGGAGATGGCGCGGGCCCCGGCGCTGTACACGCCGGTGAGGTGGACCCACTGCTCCGTCTCGCCGGGGCGCACCGCGATGGCGGCCTCGGTGACCGTGCCGTTGGGCTCGGTCATCTCGAAGATCCAGTTGCCGCTCGGGTAGTTGTCGTCGTCGATGACGTACCCGAGCCGGAACTTGCTGTGCTGGGTGGTGCCGCCGTCCAGGGACACCGCGCTGACCAGGCAGCGGGTGGTGGCGCAGGTCTTGGTCTCCAGCCGGATCCACGCCGACACGGTGAAGTCGGCCGAGGTCCGGACGTCGACGCCGTCGGTGGTGGCGTGGTCGTCGACCCCGTCGAGCCGCACGGCGTTGCCGGTCCGGCCCGCGCCGAACGCCGCGCCGCCGCGCAGGGTCGCCGGGCGCCCGCCGACCGCGTCGCCGGAGGTCGTGCCGGAGCCCTCGTCGAGGGTCCAGTTGTGGGCCAGGCTCAGGTCGCGGCCCGCCATCGCCTTGATCTCGGCGGCGTAGAGCGGCCTGGTGTAGGCGATGACGTCGTCGATCGACCCGGCGAAGTGGTCGGCCGCCGCGCCGTTCGCCTTCCCTCGGCCGATCTGGGTCTGGCCCGTCGCGCGGAACCCGCCGGTGTGCTCGGCCGACCCGGCCAGCACGCCGTTGACGTACAGCTCGATCCGCTTGGCGTCCTTGCGGTGCACGCCGACCAGGTGCGTCCACACGCCCGGCTGGGCGGAGGTCGCGCTGACCGCCTCCGAGCCGGTGCCGGTGGCCGCGTCGGTGTGCGCGCCGCGGAACGACCACTTGCCGCTGGGCAGCGCGCGCAGCGCGAACCCGCTGACGGCCTGCCCGTCCTGGGACACCACGGTCGCGGTGCCGCCGACGGCGTCCAGGCGCGCCCACGCCGCGATCGCGAAGCTGCCGCTGGTGTCGACGACGCCGGGGACGCTGACGTGCGCGCCCGTCCCGTTGAGCCGCACGGCGAGGTCGCCCGCGTTCGGCTCGTCGGTCTGGCCCGCCGCCCAGTCCGCGCCGTCGCGCGGGGTGCCGACCGGGTGCCGCCCGGTGGCCTCGGCCGCGGTGCCGTCGAGGGGCCAGTGCGCGGCGCTGACGCCGTCGCGGGCGAGCATGCCCTGGACCTCGTCCAGGCCGACGGCGCGGCTGAGCACGCGCACCTCATCCACCGCGCCCGGCAGGTGCTGGGCGTTGTTGCCGGAGATCAGCGCCCTGCCGATCCGGAACGGGCCCTCGGCGCTCCACGCGGTCGGGCGGTTCCCCTCGGCCGCGAGCGCGCCGTCGACGTAGAGCCGCAGCTTGCCCGCCGCCGCGTCGTAGACGCCGACGAGGTGCGTGTAGCCGGTCTTCGCCGACGCCGCCGCGGACGCGAAGTGGTACGCGGGCGGGCTGGCCGCGTCGGAGCCGGGGGTGACGAACACCCAGCGGCCGTTCTGGTACTGGAGGCAGAAGCCGCAGAAGGTCGTGCCGTCCTGGGACAGCACCGTGTACGTGCCGCCGTCGAAGCGGTCGAGCCGGACCTGCGCGGACACCGTGAAGCTCTGGTCGGTGCGGACGACCGGGCCCGGGGTCGACGCCACGTCGTCGACGCCGTCGAGCCGGGCGCCGCCCTTGACCGCGCCGTCGGGGATGAACGCCGCGCCGTTCTCCAGCACCGCGTCCAGGCCGCCGGTCACGCCGTTGCGGACGGTCGCGCCGCTGCCCTCGTCGAACTTCCAGTGCGCGAGCTGCACGCCGCTGGTGTTCACCGCGGCGGCGATCTCCGCGCCGCTGAGCAGCCGGTCGTACACCTGCACCTCGTCGATGGCGCCGCGCCAGTGGTGCGCGGGCGCGCCGTCCCAGCGGGACCGGCCGATGGTGAACGCGCCGGTCGCGGCGAAGCCCTTCGCGCGGGTGGCGGTCGCGGCGAGGTCGCCGTTGACGTACAGCTTCATCGTCTTGGCGGCGGGGTCGAACACCGCGGCCAGGTGGGTCCAGGTGTTCAGGGCGACCGACCGGTTCGACTGCACCACCTCGTCGGTGGACCGGGTCTGCGCGTCGGCCGAGGGGCTGTAGATCTCCCACTTCGCGCCGGAGGCGTTGCGGTAGCCCAGCATGAAGCCGCTCATGGTCGTGCCGTCCTGCGCCAGCGCGGTCATCGTGCCGCCCGCCGCGGGCAGCTCGGTCGGCTTGACCCACGCGGCGACGGAGAACGGCACGTCGGTCCGCACCGCGGCGGGCGCGGTCACGTGCGCGGTCCCGGCGAACGCGGCGGCGCTGCCCACCGCGCCGTGCCCGGTGATCGCCGCGCCGCCCGCGAGGGTGCCGTGCCGGTCGCCCAGGAACGCGGTGTCGTCGGCGTCGCCCTCGAAGGAGTACTGCGCCAGCGCGCCGTTGCCCGCCCGGACGTAGATCCGGTACTCCCGCTGCGGGCTCACGTGGCCCGCGCGGTCGACCGACTTCACGTACAGGGTGCGGGGGCCGTCGCCGGGCGGGGTGAGCGTCACGGTGGCGCTGCCGCCGAGGGCGTCGGCGTCCACCCGGTTCTCCGGGATGTCCTGCGGGTCCGGCTCCCAGGAGCGGAGGTAGCGGTCGATGTCGCCGACGCCGTTGGCGGAGAAGGTGAACTGGTCGGCGATGCCGACGCCGCCGTGCCAGCGGTTGTCCTCGGCGTACAGCTTCGCCGAGACCGCGGGAGCGGTGTCCACCCCCACCCGGTCGACCACGAAGCCGCGCGGGGAGTCCGCCCACGGGCCGACCGTGATCCCGTCACCGGCCAGCGCGCCCCAGGTGAACGTCTTGCCGTTGTCCTCGGGGGCGAACGTGTAGGTCCTGTCGTGCCAGTTGTCGTTGGTGCGCCAGGTGCCGTCCCAGCCGAGCCCGGTCTCGACGCCGTCGCGGCGGATGCGCCAGTGCGCGCCGAGGGTGTCGCGGTCGGGGTCGGTCAGGCGCGCGATGAACCGGATGCTGTCCTGGCCGAAGTAGGTCACGCCGCCGCACCAGCGGCACGGGTCCCGCAGCAGCGGGTCGGTGTGCAGGTCGCTCGGCGCGTTGGGGGTGGTGTTGTAGGTGATGGTCAGCTTCGTCGAGCCCGGGTCGTACTTGCGCCAGGCGCCCTGGTCGGCGCCGTCCTTCGCCTTGATGAAGAACGTCGAGTACCCGGTCGTGTCGATGTCGCCGACGGGGATGCCGAAGCCCAGGGACTTCCACCCGTCGCAGCCCGCGCGGACGCCGTGCGCGTCGTACTCGTGCAGCCTGATCCCCCAGGGGCGGTTGTTCCACGTCGTGCCGCTGGAGATGTCGCCCTGGGCCTCGTACAGCTCGTGCTTCTTGGTCGTGCAGACCGGGCTGTAGTTGATGGCGGTGTTGAGGGTGGCGGCGCGGACGTCGCGGCCGTTGAGGAACCCGGTGTGCCACTGGAAGTACGACCAGGCCTCATCGATGCCGTAGCAGTACCCGTTGTCGTAGCACTGCCCGACCTGGGCGTTCGTGCCGTCGCCGCTGCTGTTCCAGTAGGTCTGGTCGCCGTTGCCGGAGAGCACGCTGGTCCAGCCGTCCTTGTCCGGCGTCCAGTCGGGGTCGATGGTCACCGGGTAGGTCGTGGCGGGGTCGGTGAGGAACGCGGTGTCGGGCTTGAGGTCCATCGTCCCCTTGCCGAGCGCGATCCCGACCTTCCTGGTCCGCGCCTTGGCGTCCCACATCTTCGCGGGCGGCGAGCTGAACACGACATCCCCGTCGGCGTCGACCGCGCTGAGCGCCCCGGACTTCTCCGCGCGCACCCGCAGCCCGCCCGCGTCGAGCCCCATGCGCACCGAGCGCAGGTGCTTGGCCGCGTCGGGCGTCTTGACGACGAGGTGCTGGCGGTAGCCCGCGCGCTCGGCGATCATCCGCAGGTCGACACCGGGCATGACGTCGGGGTAGGTCGCGGTGGCCCCGTCGAGCACCGGCTCGGGGAGCGCCGCGGGCCAGGTCACGGCGAACCGCGTGCCCTGGCTGGTCATCGTGGCCAGCGGTCCCGTGCCGCCCCCGGAGAGCACCAGGTCGCCGAGGTTCGCGGCGGGTTCGACCGCGCCGTCGGGTCTGCGGTGCAGCGTCGGGTCGACCGGTCTCCACTCGCCGCCCTTGCGCACCCGCACGGGCACGGCGTGCAGTTCCGCGGTCCGCCCGCCATCGGGGTCGGCGTACACGACCCTGCTGGGCGTGCGCTCGTCGAGGATCTCCACCCGACTCCCCTGCGCCCGCGCCGCCAGGACCGCGCTCGCCGCGTCCGGCGCCACGGCGACCGGGGCTGCTCCGGGCGGCTGCTCCTGCCCATCAACCACAGCCAGCGCGACGACGGACCCGACGACGGCCGTCACCACCCCCACTGCCACCACACGACGTAGCCGCACTGTTCCCTCCCGGCCTGGACCCGCTTGCCCGACCAGGGTGGACGGGGCCGCCTGCATCCCGGCTGCGCGGCGGTTTCAGCCCACGGACGCCAGCGGCGTCGACTCGCAGGGAAGCTCAGCGCGAACTCGCGGATGAGGACCGGGAGGCGGAAGCGGTCCGGGAGGTAGCGGGTCACCAGGTTGACCGCGGCCAGCCGGTCCAACACGCGCAGCGCCGCCAGGGGCTGGTGCCGAGCAGTTCGGCGGCCTCGGTGGAGCCGAAGTCCCCCACCGACGCCAACCGTCTCAGCGTGGTGCGGTCGTCGGGTCTCAAGCCCGCGCACGACCGGGTGTACGCGCTCAGCAGCGCGGAGGACTCGTCGCCGTCGACCGACAGCCGGGCGAGGCGGTCCGGGCCCGACAGCGAGGCGGCGTAGTCCGAGACCCGGCGGTACGGGTCGGCCGACAGGTGGGCGCCCGCGATGCGCAGCGCCAGCGGCAGGTACCCGCACAGGGCCGCGAGCCGGGACACGGCTTCGGGTTCGGCGGCGCAGCGGTCCGGTCCGAGCTGCGCGGCGAGGACCGCCAGCGCCCCCGCCGGGTCCAATTCGGACAGACGCACCCGGTCGAGCGCCTGCCGCACGCCCAATCCCCGCAAGTCGTGCCGACTGGTCAACAGCACCGCGCACCCGGGGACGCCGGGCAGCAGCGGGCGGACCTGCGCGGGACTCGCGGCGTCGTCCAGCACGATCAGCACGCGCCGGTCCGCCACCACGCTCCGGAACATCGCCGCGCGCTCGTCCAGCTCCGCGGGCACCCGCCCCGGCGGCACCCCCAGCGCCGCCAGGAAACGGGCCAGCACCACCGCGGGCTCCAGCGCGGGCTCGGCCGCGAACCCCCGCAGGTCGGCGTGCAGCTGCCCGTCCGGGAACCGCGAGCGGACCCGGTGCGCCGCGCGGACCGCGAGGGCCGTCTTCCCCACCCCGGGCGCGCCGGAGATCAGCGCCACCGGGGAGTCGTCGGCGGACAGCAGCGCCTCCAGCGCCGCCAACTCCGCGTGGCGGCCCGCGAACCCGCGCAGGTCGGCCGGGAGCTGGCCGACGGGCCGCTCCGCCGACAGCACCGCCTGGTGCGCCGCCCGCAGCTCCGGCCCGACGTCCACGCCCAGCTCGGTCCGGAACCGCTGGTCGACGGCGCGGTAGGTGGCCAGCGCGTCGGCCTGCCTGCCCGAGCGGTGCAGGGCGATGACGAGGTGGGCCCACAGCGGCTCGCGCCACGGGTGCTCCTCGGTCAGCAGCACCAGGTCGCCGACGAGTTCGGCGTGCCTGCCCAGCTCGAGGTACGCGCGGGCGCGGCGCTCGGCGGCGCGGACCCGCTCCTCGGCCAGCCACGGTCCGACCTCGCGGCGCAGCGAGTCGGAGGGGACGTCGGCCAGGGCCGGGCCGCGCCAGCTCGCCTCGGCGCGGTCGAGGAGGGCGGCCTGCCCGGCCGGGTCGTCGGTGCGGCCCGCCGCGGTCGCCGCCGCGGTGAAGCGTGACAGGTCGAGGTGCTCGTCGGCGACCGAGACCAGGTACCCGTCGGGCCGGGTCAGGATGACGTCGGGCCGGTCCGGGTCGTCGCCGAGGAGCCTGCGCAGCCGCAGGACGTAGATCTGGACGGTCTTGCGGGCGCTGGCGGGCGGCTCGTCCCACAGGTACCCGACCAGCCGCTCCACCGGCACGACCCGGTTCGCGCTCACCAGCAGCGCGGCCAGCAGCACGCGCAGCTTCGGCGTGGTGATGTCGACGGACCGCCCGTCGACGCGGGCCTCCAGCGGCCCGAGCACCCCGTATTCGCGAACAACGGCCATGGCTTCCCCCTGCGTCGGCGGCGGCGCATCTTCTCAACGCCGCGACGCCGCCGACCAGGAGGTTCAGCGGTGCCTGAATGCGGGGCGCGGGCTCCGGCTCAGCCGCGCGGGACCGACAGGCTGCCGAACACGCCGCCGAGGATCTGGGCGGTGTGCGCCCCGGTGCCCGGCTGCAGGGGGACGCTCGGGCCGAGGCAGGCGGGGGCCGCGTGGATGCGGATGGGCCGGTCGGAGTGGTTGAGGACGACGTGCGCGGTCGGCAGGAGCTGGTAGCAGCCCGGCTTCTCGTACACGTCGTACGGGGTGAAGTCGATCGAGTACACCAGGACGCCGTCGTCCGGGTCGACCGCGGCGGCGGGGGTGACGGCGGCGCCGAACAGCACGGCGGTGATCACGGCCACCTTGGTCAGCGGAGCGGACATGGCACGGTCCTTTCGGCTCGGATTGCCCTCCCGCTCCACTGTTTCCCCCAGGGCGGCCCGATGAACGCCAGTACCGCTTGTGGGGTAAGGAGTTCACACAGCGGGGGACACCGGCGCCGCCGGTGTCCCCGTGGACGGTCAGACGCAGCGCCAGATCCCGCTGCGCGTGGTGTCGGAGACGCGGTAGTCGCTGATGATCGCGTTGTCGTCGGTGATGTCGAGGAGGTAGCTGCGCGCCGGGACCGGCGAGGTCACGTACTCCACGCCGCCGTTGCGCCACACCGCGGTCCCCCGTTGGTGTGCACCCCGACGATCACGCCGGACGCGTTCACGCCGGTCGGGACGCCGTCGGGGATGGTGCGGAGCACCTGGCCGGACAGGTTCCACTCCACGATCGTGTACGGCGATGCGGTGCCGCGGTAGCCGACGAGCCGCCCGTCCTCGTACGCCGACGGCAGGCCGCCCTGGAGCTGCCACGACGTCCCGTCCGCGTTCACCACGCGCCCGGTGGAGAGCACGACGCGGCGGGAGTCGTCGACGCCGCGCGGGGCGGCCTCGCCGAAGTCGACGTACGACCCGGGCGTGGCGACCGGCCACAGCAGGGCGTTGACCTGCGCGCCGCCGAAGAACAGCCTGCTGAACCCGACGACGTCGCCCGCCCGGTTGATGTCGGTGGGCACCGACACCCAGGTGCCCCGGTTCGGCAGCGCCTGGTAGGCGCCGTTCTGGTAGCGCCACGCGAAGTGCGCGCCGTCGCTGCCCTGCCAGCGCCCGGCGATGACGCCGTTCGGGTTCACCGCGAGCGGGTAGTTCGACCCGGCGCCGCGGCCGGGCGGCTGCGGGAGGACCTGCGGCACGCCGGACCGCCACACCACGCCCTCGCGGTGGTCGGTCTTCCACACCGTGCCGACGACCAGCCCGGTCCCGGCGTGCCCGGTGGCGGTCGCGTGCGAGTACCCGGCGGGCGCGGGCAGCTCGCTCACCCGCCAGGCGCACGTCGCCGCCGCGGCGGTCTGCGGGACCACGAGCAGCCCGAGTGCCAACGTCAGAGCGGTGATCAGCTTCATGCGCCCACGCTGGCACGGCCGCGTGACACATCCCTGACCCTCAGCGCAGCCCGGTGAGCCGGACGAGCGCGGCGAACCCGTCGTCGCTGCCGGGCCAGTGCGCCCGCACGGCGTCGATCCCGGCCCGCCGGACGACGGCGCGCAGCACCGCGACGACGACGATCGCGTCGTCGGCGTACCCGAGCACGGGGATGAAGTCGGGGACGAGGTCGATCGGCAGCGCCAGGTAGGCCAGCAGCAGGCCCAGCCGGACGCGCACGCCCGCGGCAGCGCCTTGTCCGCGGCGAGCCCGCGGACCAGCCGCACGACGTCCGGGAGCAGCCGCAGCGCCTCCCGCAGCAGCCCGCCGCGCGGCCGGACGACCACCAGCACCAGGATGAGCGCCACCCAGGTGGCGACGAGCGCGGCGGCGACGCCCAGGGCGAGGTCCCACCAGAACGAGCCGGTCACGCCCGCAAGCTACCCCCTGGGCCTGCTGAACTCCCCGATGAGCACCGGGTACTGCTCGCCGCCGAGGCCGCGGCGATCGCGCGGTCGGCGATCGCCTTGAACAGCCGGGGCAGCTCCGCGTTGACGCCCTGCGCCTCGGCCTCGGCGACCAGGTGCTCCATCGCCCGGACGTCGGTCTCCAGGGCGGACACCTCGGCGGGGAACGCGCCGCGGTCGACCTGCTCGGCGTACCCGGGCAGCCAGTCGGCCACCAGGACCGCCATCCGCCGCGCGAACGGCGCGTAGGCGGCCGCGTCGATGCCGGCGGTCCCGACCAGGGCGGTGCCGAGGAGCCACGCGTTCAGCACGCTCCACATCATCGCCAGGCCCGCCACGTCGTAGAGCGAAGCGAGGCCGTGGTCGTCGCCGAGGTGGGTGACGGTGCCGAGCGCGCCGAGCGTCGCGGCGTGCTCGTCGAAGTCCGCGCGCGGCCCGCTGTGCAGGACGACCGCGTCGGCGGTGCCGATGTCGGGCGGGACGGCCATGATCGCGCCGTCGAGGTAGCGGGCGCCGCGCTCGGCGGCCCAGCGCGCGGCGTCGCGCGCCTGGCCGGAGTCGCCGGAGGTCAGGTTGACCAGCGTGGTGCCCGACAGGTCGGTGTCGAGCAGGCCGAGGACGGCGTCGTAGTCGGTGAGGCAGACGACGGTGAGGGGCGAGCGGACGGCGTCGGCGATCGAGGGCGCCAGGCGCGCCCCGCGCTCGACGAGCGCGTCGGCCTTGGCGGGGGTGCGGTTCCAGACGGTGGTGGGGTGCCCGGCCGCGAGGAAAGCGCTTGCGAGCGCCTGGCCCATGAGCCCGAGCCCGACGACCGACACAGGTGCGGTGTTCATGGCAGCATCGTCGACGTTGACACCGGTGTGAAGGTCAAGCGAGGTCGCGATGCGGATCGGGGAACTGTGCCGTCGGACGGGCGTCAACGCCCGCCAGCTCCGGTACTACGAGTCGCAGGGCCTCCTCGACGCCGAGCGCACCCCGAACGGGTACCGCGAGTACGACGAGAGCGCCGTCATCCGGGTCAAGCAGATCCGCCACCTCCTCGCCGCGGGCCTGTCCTCCGAGGACATCGCCTACCTGCTGCCGTGCGCCGACGGCGAGACCCCCGAGCTGGTCGGCTGCCCGGAGCTGCTCACCGCCATGCGCTCCCGCCTCACCCGCATCGATGACCAGCTCGACCGCCTCGCCCGCTCCCGCGACGCCCTCTCGGCGTTCATCGCCGCCGCGGAGCGGACCGGCGCCGAGCACCACCCGCCCTTCGACGGCACCGAGGCCGTCCCCGCCTGAGGAGAGCCGACATGGCCTTCGACGACCTGCGCGCCCTGTTCATCAACGGCACGCTCAAGCGTTCCCCGAGCGCAGCCACACCGACGGCCTGATCGCACTGAGCCGCCGGATCATGGCGAAGCAGGGCGTGGACGTCGAGGTGGTGCGCGCGGTCGACCACGACATCGCGACCGGCGTCTGGCCCGACATGACCGAGCACGGCTGGGCCACCGACGAGTGGCCCGCGCTGTACGCGAAGGTGATGGCGGCCGACATCCTCGTCATCGCCGGTCCCATCTGGTTGGGCGACAACAGCTCCATCACCAAGCAGGTGATCGAGCGCCTGTACGCCTGCTCCTCCCTGCTCAACGACGCGGGCCAGTACGCCTACTACGGCAAGGTCGGCGGCTGCCTGATCACCGGCAACGAGGACGGCGTCAAGCACTGCGCGATGAACGTCCTCTACAGCCTCCAGCACCTCGGCTACACCATCCCGCCCCAGGCGGACGCGGGCTGGATCGGCGAGGCGGGCCCCGGCCCGTCCTACCTGGACCCCGGCTCGGGCGGCCCGGAGAACGACTTCACCAACCGCAACACCACCTTCATGACGTGGAACCTCCTGCACCTCGCCCGGATGCTCAAGGACGCGGGCGGCGTCCCCGCGCACGGCAACCAGCGGTCCGAATGGGACGCGGGCTGCCGCTTCGACTCCGACAACCCCGAGCACCGCTGAGCGTCACCGCTCCAGCGACCCGCGCACGGCGTCCTTGACCCGGTCGAACAGCGCGACGACGGGCCCGACGGCGAGGTTGGCCGCCGCGGACTCCGTGCCCGGGTGGGGGTGCGTCGGCGCGGCGCGCTCGGCCGCGCGGACGAGCCCGGCCATCGCCTCCAGCCGCTCGGGGTCGTGGTGGGCGAGCAGGTAGCGGAACTCGTACGCCTCCTCGTGGTGCGCGTGCTCCAGCACCATCCCGCGCAGCAGCTCCAGCTCGTCCGGGAACGCCGGGTGGTCCGGGCCGAGGTCTTCCAGGCGGGACAGCAGTTCCTTCGCCTCGCGCTCCTCGGCGAGCCGGTCGGCGACGATGTCCGCGCCCCCGTCGAGGGACCGCGCCGCGGGTGCACGACGACCTCCTCCGCCGTCTCGTGCACGGCGAGCAGCCGCACCAGCCGCGCGAACGCGTCCGCCCGCTCGGCGCCCGACGCCTTCTGGACCTCGGCGAACAGGTCCCGGATCTCCATGTGCTGGGCGATGAGCAGTTCGACGACGTTCATCGCGCCGCCAACCGGTAGTCATCCCCGAAGGACTCCCGGTGCGCGTCGATGACCCGCTCGCTCGGCGGCTCCTCGCCGCCGTGCAGCGCCTCCTGCATCGCCTCGAACCGCTCGTGCGCCTCGCGGACGTAGCCCTCGCCGAGGGTCGTCAGGTCGATCTGGGTGTCGAGCAGTTCGCGCAGGTACTCCTTGTTGGGCTCGAAGGTCACCGGGGCGGGCAGCTCCGGGCCGAGGACCTCCTCCGGCTCGCGCTCGTCGTAGGCGCGCATGAGGTCGCACGCGGCGTGCAGGTGCTCCAGCTCCATGTTGAGGTGCAGCTCCCAGATCGCCTTCACGCGCCGGTCGGACTCGGTCTCCATGAAGGAGTGGTAGAGGTAGCACTCGTTGTACTCGTGCAGGACCAGGCGCTCCCACCAGGTCTCGCCGGGGTCGACGAGGGACTCGTAGTGGGTGACGTGCTCCTCCTCGATCAGCCCGATCTCCTGGTAGAGCTGCCGCGCGATCGGCTCCATGTACTGCGGGCCGACGTTCATGTAGAAGTTCATGGTCTGCTGCTCCGCCGCCATGATCGTCAGCGCGTGCAGCTTCGAGATCGGCGCGGTGGTCGTGCGGTCGTACGGGGTGCGGACGTTGTCGGCGGGGTGGCGGTGGTGGTACTTCGTCGGCCTGCCCGGGATGACCTCGGTGAGGCCGTCCACGATCTTCTCCGCCTTGCGGCGCTGCACCATCTCGTACAGGTTCGCGTAGCGGTACAGGTGGTCGAAGTCCTCCAGCACGCCGAAGTTGTACGCCTGCTTCAAGTACGCGTCCGGCTCCATGCGCGCCACCCACGCGGTCAGGTCGACGGCGACCTGCTCGTAGGCGATGGTCGTCTCCAGCGCGGACGCCGAGCCGGGCAGCAGCCAGTTCACCACCTTCTGCTGCTGGTGCTCCAGGTAGCGCACCTCCGCGAGGCGGCGCTTGACGTCCATGTCGAGGCAGTTGCGCGCGAACTGGTGGCTGAACAGCAGCGCTTCCACCTCGATCCCGTTCATCGCGATGATCCGGCACCGCGTGTACGGGTCGGCGTGGTCGGGGTCGATGGGCTCCACGTCCAGCTCCCGCCAGGTCCGGACCTGGCGGTCCAGCGGGATGCCTCGGTGGTCGAGCGGGTTGAACGCCATGGCAGGGGTTTCCGTTCCGGGTCGGGGTCTGACCCACGCGGGTGCCCGCCCGCGGGCGCGGTCAACCCCGTCGATGCGTTCCCCCGCAACGGGATCACCCGGTTGGACCACGATCCCGCGCCGATCCGGTGGCGGACCGGTCGCCGGGGCGCTTTGATGCCATCGTGAGCGCGCGTCCCAACACCACCGTCGAGCACGTCGAGACCGAGAACGCGGTCGTGGTCACCGTCCGCGGCGAGATCGACGCCGCCAACGCCCCCGAGCTGGCCGACGGGATCACCTCGGGGACCGCCCTGGCGGTCGCGGTCGGGCGCGGCTGCTCGTGGTGGACATGAGCGCGGTGCGGTTCTGCGGGTCGCGGGCGCTGGTGGCGCTGGTCAACGGGCAGCGCGAGGCGAAGGAGAGCGGGTACGACCTCGTCGTGGTCGCGCCGGAGCACGGGGTCGTGGAGAACGTGCTGATCCTCACCGGCCTGATCTCCAGCACGACCGTCCGGATCAGCCTCGACCACGCGTTCCTCGCGGCGCGCTAGTCGCGCTCCAGCAGACCCCTCGGCGGAGCACCGCCAGCGACAGGGTGCGGTAGCCGACGTCGTCGAACAGGACGGTGACCCGGTCGGTCTCCACCCCGGTCACCACGCCGCGCCCCCACTCGGCGTGCCGGACGGCGGTGTCGACGGGGAACTCGCCGTCGCCGCGGGGTTTGCGCCGCGCCGTCCCGGCGTCGCAGGTGTCGCAGTTGCCGCAGGGGTCGGTCAGGTGCTCGCCGAAGTAGCCGAGGAGGCGCTGGCGCCTGCACCCGGTGCTCTCGGCGTACTCCCGCATCATCTCGACCCGCGAGCGCACCAGGCCGCGGTGCGCCTCCGCCCGCTCGACGGCCGACCGCACGGCCGCCGCCGGGTCGGACCCGGCGTACCGGACCGCGCCCGAGCCCTCGGTGACGACCTCGCCCGCGTCGGCGAGCAGCCCGACCGCCTTGGTGGCGAGCGGGGCCCTGAGGTCGGCCTCCTCCCGCAGCCGCTTCGGCGGGACCGCGCCGTCGGCCTCGTCGAGCACGCGGACGACCTCCTCGATGGCGTCCTCCGGCGGTCCGCCGCCGGTCAGGAACCGCTGGAGGCCGACGTCCTCGGCGCGGTGGAACAGCACCGCGACCGCGGGCTCGCCGTCCCGGCCCGCGCGCCCGACCTGCTGGTAGTACGAGTCGAGGGAGTCGGGGATGGCCGCGTGCACGACGAACCGCACGTCGGGTTTGTCGATGCCCATCCCGAACGCCGAGGTGGCGACGACGACGTCGACGTCGCGGGCCAGGAAGTCCTCGTGCACCCGCTCGCGGTCCGCGGCGCGCATCCCCGCGTGGTAGGCCGCGGCGCGGATGCCCTCCTCGACGAGCCGCTCGGCGTAGTGCTCGGCGTCCTTGCGGGTCGCCGCGTACACCAGCCCCGCGGCCCCGCCCGCGCCGAGCACCACGACCCGGTCGACGACGCCCGCGCGCTTGAGGTGGTCGTGGGTGAACCGCTCGACCTCCAGCCGCAGGTTCGGCCGGTCGAAGCTCGCCACGACCTCCGTGTGGTCGCGCATGCCGAGCCGCCGCACGATGTCGTCGCGCACCGGGGGCGCGGCGGTCGCGGTCAGCGCGATCACCCGCGGCCGCCCGACCCGCTCGAGCACCGGGCCCAGGCGGAGGTAGTCGGGCCGGAAGTCGTGGCCCCACGAGGAGATGCAGTGCGCCTCGTCCACCACGAACAGCGACACCCCGAGGTCCGCCAGCTCGTCGACCACCTCGTCCTTCGCCAACTGCTCGGGCGACAGGAACACGTACTCGGTCGACCCGTCGCGCAGCGCCTGCCACGCGGCCCGGGTCTCCTCCGCGCCCAGCGTCGAGTTCACCGCGACGGCGTCCGGCGCGTCCGTCCCCGCCAAGCCCTGCACCTGGTCGTCCTGCAGCGCGATCAGCGGCGAGACGACGACCGTCGGCCCGTCGAGCAGCAGCGCGGGCACCTGGTAGATCGCGGACTTGCCCGCGCCGGTGGGCAGCACGGCGAGCACGTCGTGCCCGGCCATCACCGCCCCCATCGCCGCGACCTGCTCGTCGGTCAGCCGGTCCCAGCCGAACTTCTCCTCGGCCAGCCGCCGCAGCCTGCCCTCGTCGGCCACCGGGTCAGGCCCCGGCCCGCTGGGACGGCAGCGCCAGGCTCTCGCCGCGCTCCAGGCAGGTCACCGCGCCCGGCGGGGTCCGCCGCCGCACCTCGTCGACGAACGCCGACAGCGGCGACTTCATCACCCCGTACTCCTCGTAGTGGACGGGCACCGCGCGCCGCGGGCGAGCAGTTCCAGCAGGTCGACGCCCTGCCGGGCGTCCATCGTCACGGTCAGCCCGAGGATCTTGGTGCCGCCGAGGTGCAGGACGGCCAGGTCGATGGTCGGGAAGCGCTCGCGGATCTCGCGCAGCTCCCGGTGCACGATGGTGTCGCCGCTGAAGTACACCCGCAGCGGCTCGGCCCCCGGCGCCTCGTACTCGACGACGCTGCCCATCACCGGGGGCAGCACGGCCGCCGACGCCCCGGGCCCGTGCCTGCCGGGGACGGCGTGGACGGTCAGCCGGGCGCCGTCCTTGTCGAACGCGGTGGACGACCACGTGCGCAGCGGCACGGCCTCCCGGAAGCCGCGCCTGCGCAGCCGCGCCGACGCCTGCCGGGTGGTGAGCACCGGAAGGTCCTTGTCGAGCCCGCGCGCGGCGACCCGGTCGAAGTGGTCGCCGTGCATGTGGGACAGCAGCACCGCGTCCAGCGGCGGCAGCTCGTCGACGGTCGTGGCGGGGTCGCGGAGCCTGCGCGACACCATCCCGTACCCGAGGTACGCCCACTGCCCGCGGCGGAGGAAGTTCGGGTCGGTGAGCACGCGGAACGGACCCACCCGCAGGACGGTGGTCGCGTTGCCGACGAAGTGCAGCGAATCCCGCGGGAGGTCCATGCCGGTGGGTTGCCTCCCGGGTGCGGCGGCAAACTACGACTTCTCCGTGCGGGCCAGCAGCTCCTCCAGCATCGCCTTCAGCTCGTCGTCGCCGTCCGGGCTCTCCGCGCTGTTGCGGTGGATCAGGTAGGCGGTGAGCAGGACGAAGGTGAACAGCTGCAGGAACTCGCTCTGCCAGTTCTCCATCGTCGCGGACAGGAACCGCGGCCAGAAGTCCGACCAGGCGAACTGCTGGCCGTGCTCCTCGGCCTCCTTGCCGACCTCGACCACCTGCGCGGCGAACTGGCCGAGCCACGACAGCAGGAACAGGGCCACCAGCACGATGGTCAGCAGGTGGTCGTGCAGCCACCCGCCCTTCGCGGTGCGCGGCGGGAGGCGCCGCCGCCAGCCGGTGCTCGCAGACATCGCTTTCTCCCATCTGTCGAGGTGGAGGCAGTGATGCCCGGGGCGGGAACGCTCAAACACCGAGCGTGGCGACTCCCTCGTGGCGGGGACCCGGACGCGCAGTTTGTGGGAATTGCCGCTTCCGGGGTACCCGATCCGGCAACGGGCCCCTGCGCGGGCATCACACCGGGAAGGAGCACGTCCGTGGACACAACGATTGCCCAGGTCGACATCGGTCAAGGTCTCTCCGACGCCTGGCGGGCGGTGGCGACGTTCGTGCCGAAGTTCGTCGCGTTCCTCGTCATCCTCCTCATCGGCTGGTTCGTCGCGAAGATGGTCGCGAAAGCCGTCAACGCCGTCCTCGAGCGCGTCGGGTTCGACCGCGTCGTCGAGCGCGGCGGCGTGAAGAAGGCGCTGGCCAGGTCGAAGTTCGACGCCTCCGACATCATCGCGAAGCTGGTCTACTACGCGCTGCTGCTGATCACGCTGCAGATCGCGTTCGGCGTGTGGGGTCCCAACCCCGTGTCCGCGATGCTCACCGCCATCGTGGCGTGGCTGCCGAGGGCGATCGTCGCGATCGTCATCATCGTCGTGGCCGCCGCGATCGCCAACGCGGTCAAGGGCATGGTCTCCGGCGCGCTCGGCGGCCTGTCGTACGGGAACGTCCTGGCGAACATCGCCTCGATCTTCATCCTCGGCCTCGGCGTGATCGCCGCGCTGAACCAGATCGGCGTCGCCACCACGGTCACCACCCCGATCCTGATCACCGTCCTCGCCACCATCGGCGGTATCGCCGTCGTCGGCGTCGGCGGCGGCCTGATCCGGCCGATGCAGGACCGCTGGCAGGGCTGGCTGAACCGCGCCGAGCAGGAGATCCCGCAGGCGCGCCGCGAGGCCCAGGCCTACAACGCCGGTCGCCACACCGCCGCGGGCGACCCGACCGGCCCGATGGCCACGCCCGCCGAGCAGGTCCAGATGACCACCCCCACCGAGCAGATGCCGTCCCCCGGCCGCCGGTACTGACCGGCGCCACCCCGAAGCCCCGACCTCCCCCGGGTGGTCGGGGCTTCATCCTGCGCGAACCGGCGTGGTCCGGGCCGTCCGCGTGCGATCATCCGCCGGTGACGCGGACCTCGCCCCCACCGGATTCCGACGAACGCCCGCCCGCCGCCGACCGCAGGCCCGGGCTGGTCGACTGCGCCGTGTACGTCGACGGCCACCGCCTCCCCGGGACCCCGACCCCGGGGAGGCGAAGGACCTCGCCGAGCGGGAGGGCGGCTTCGCCTGGGTCGGCCTGTTCGAGCCCGACCTCGCCGAGCTGTCCCGCATCGCCGAGGTGTTCGACCTGCCCGAACTCGGCGTCCACAACGCCGTCCGCGCGCACCAGCGGCCCAAGCTGGAGCGCTTCCGCGAGGGCCTGTTCCTGGTGCTGAAGACGGTCAAGCACGTCGCCCACACCTCCGCGGCGTCGGCGAGCGAGATCGTCGAGACCGGGGAGATCATGGTGTTCCTCGGCGCGGGCCACATCGTCACCGTGCGCCACCGCGACCAGTCCCGGCTCGGCGCGCTCCGCGCGGAGCTGGAGGCCGCGCCCGACCGGCTCGCGCTCGGCCCGGCGGCCGTGCTGCACGCGCTGGTCGACCACGTCGTCGACGACTACCTCGCGGTCACCGAGGCGTTCGAGCACGACATCGACGAGGTCGAGGGCCTGGTGTTCGCGCCGCGCAGCACCATCAGCCCGGAGCAGATGCACCTGATGAAGCGCGAGCTGATCGAGCTGCGCCGCTCCATCGCCCCGCTCGCCACCCCGCTGCGCGTCCTCGCCGACAACCGCGCGCTCGTCCCGGAGTCCATCAGCTCCTACTACCGCGACGTCGCCGACCACCTGGAGACCGTCGCCGAACGCATCGCGGGCTTCGACGAGATCCTCACGACGCTGCTCAACGCGACGCTGGCGAAGGTGACCCTGCAGCAGAACAACGACATGCGCCGCATCACCGCGTGGGCCGCGATCATCGCCGTCCCGACGCTGGTGGTGGGCGTGTACGGGATGAACTTCGACCACATGCCGGAACTGCATTGGCGCTACGGGTATCCGGTGGTGCTAGCCCTGACGTTCGCGGTGTGCCTGGTGCTGTACCGCTCGTTCAAACGCAACCAGTGGCTCTAAAGAGGATTTAATCCGATCGAGCGAACACCAATCCGGTCCCACCCCCGTCCCGAATCCCTGGTGACACCGCGACCGGAGCCGCCGGCGCGGGAGACCCGGACCGGCGCGGCGCCCCCGCGCGCCCGCCCACGCCATCGGAGTGAGACCAGGATGAAGACTTCCGTTCGCAACACCGTCATCGCGAGCAGCGTCGGCGCGCTGGCCCTCGTGCTGTCCGCCTGCGGCGGGGGCGACACGGCCTCCACCGGCGGACAGGCCGCCACGACGACCACGATGGCCCCCATGACCACCACGACCACCGCCGCGGCGATGGACCCGGCCGCGAACCTGGTCGGCCCCGGCTGCGCCGACTACGCGAAGGCCGTCCCGGACGGCGCGGGCTCGGTGTCCGGCATGGCCCAGGACCCGGTGGCGACGGCCGCCAGCAACAACCCGCTGCTCACGACCCTCGTCGCGGCCGTGTCCGGCAAGCTGAACCCGAAGGTGAACCTCGTCGACACCCTCAACGGCGGCGAGTTCACCGTGTTCGCGCCGACCGACGACGCGTTCAAGAAGATCGACGCCGCGACCATCGAGAAGCTCAAGACCGACGACAAGCTCCTCACCACCATCCTCACCTACCACGTCGTCCCCGGCCAGAAGACCCCCGACGCGGTCGTCGGCGAGCAGACCACCGTCCAGAAGGGCACCGTCGAGGTCACCGGCTCCGGCGACAGCCTGAAGGTCAACGACGCCAACGTCATCTGCGGCGGCGTGATGACCGCCAACGCCACGGTCTACCTGATCGACAGCGTCCTGCTCCCCAAGAGCTGATCCCCTCCGGACCGCGCCCGCACCCCGGGCGCGGTCCGGATCAGCGCCACGTCGCGCTCCGGCTCGCGTCCATTGAGGACCGACACGGGCTCCCGGGCCCGGATTCCGGCGCGTGGCGTGGCGCAACGTGCAACTCCGGGAGTTGCTCCGGCCCGGCCCGGCCGACGAGGCTGGGAATCCCGACGAACGGAGCGATGACCCGATGGCCCACATCGACCTCGGTGTCGACGAGACCCGGTACCCCGGCATCAACGGCCCGATGCGCTACCGCCCGGAGACGGCGAAGCCGCTGAACGAGCTGGCCGAGATCCTGCTCCGCGCCGAACCGCACCCGCTGACCCCGGGCGAGCGCGAGCTGATCGCCGCGTACGTCTCCGGCCTCAACGAGTGCACCTTCTGCTGCTCGGCCCACTCCGCGTTCGCCGCGGCCCAGCTCACCGACGGCATGCCGCTGGTCGACCAGGTCCGCGCCAACCTCGACACGGCCCCGGTCACCCCGAAGCTCCGCGCCCTGCTCCGCATCGCGGGCGCCGTCCAGGACACCGGCCGCAAGGTCACCCCGAACTCGTCGCCGCCGCCCGCGATGCGGGCGCCACCGACCTGGAGATCCACGACACGGTCCTGATCGCCGCCGCGTTCTGCATGTACAACCGCTACGTCGACGGCCTCGCCACCCTCGCCCCCGACGACCCCGCCCGCTACGCCGCCGCGGCCCAGCACATCATCGCCAACGGCTACGGCGCCTGACCCGCGACGCGGGCGAGCGCCCCGGACTCCAGGGCGGTGGCCCCGGTACCCGGTGAACGGCAGCGCGCCGTCGGGTCCGGTCGTGAGGGTGTGCGGGCCTCCGTCGGCCACCGCGTGCTCCTCGACCACCACCTGTGCCATGCAGGCATCTGCCGACGGCCGGTCACGCCACCAGCGCGGTCCCCGCGACCACCGCCGCCAGCCCGGCCGCGACGTTGCCGACCACGTTCGCCGCGGCGAGCAGCGGCGCGCCGGTCCGGGCGAGGCGGAGCGTCTCGTACGAGAACGTCGAGTACGTGGTCAGCGCCCCGCACAGCCCGGTCCCGAGCAGCAGGTGCAGCTCCATCCCCACACCTGTGAGCGCCCCCAACGCGAAGCTCCCCGCGACGTTGACCGCGAACGTCCCCCACGGGAACACCCGCCCCCGCAAGGCGCGGTCCGCGAGGTACCGCAGGGGCGCGCCCACCGCCGCGCCGAGCGCGACCAGCAGCCACGTCACCGCGCGACCCGCTCGGTGACCGCGACCGCCACCCAGACGCAGACCAGCGCGGCGAGGACCGTCAGCCCCAGGTACGCCATCCCGACCGCCACCCGCCCCCGGCGACGAGCCGGTGGACGTCCGCGGTGTACGCCGAGAACGTGGTGAACCCGCCGAGCACCCCGGTGCCCGCGAACGGCCTCAGCAACGGCCGCTCCGACCACAGCACCATGACGACGCCGAGGGCGGCGCACCCGGTCGCGTTGACGACGAGCGTGGTCCACGGGAAGGCGCCGGGCGGGGCGGGCCACAGCAGGCCCGCCCCGTACCGCGCGCACGCCCCCACGACCCCGCCGAGCGCCACCACCGCCAGCACCCGGCCGTTCTCCCGCCACGACGCCACGCGGTCAGCCTACGAGCGCGTTCCGCTCGAAGCGCGACCACATGGGGGCGGCGCAGTACCCGCAGTCCGGCCCGGTGAACTCGGCGCGGGCGGCCGCGTCGGCCAGCAGCTCGGCGCGGAACCACGCGGTGATCGGTCCCCGGAAGCCGCCGCCGTTCCCGACCGGGGTGAAGTGGCCCGCGCCCGCCAGCTCGCCGTACACCGCGGGCACGTGCCCCACCTGCTTGAACCGCGGGTAGACCAGCGTGTCCGGGTTGACGATGCCGTCGTTCTCCCCGGCGAGGAAGAACACCGGCCCGTGCAGCGCGGCGACCGAGCCCTGCGGCCCGGGCTCGACGGGCACGGTCGTGTCGACCCGCGCGTCCGCCGCCGCCGCGATGGCCCCGCCACCGCCCTGGGAGTGGCCGGTCGCGCCGACCCGGGTCACGTCGACGTGCCCGGCGTAGGCGTCGCCCGCGGTGCCGTTCCGCCTGGTCAGGTAGTCCAGACCGGCCAGCATCTCCCGACCGGACCCCGCCCACCCGGTGTTGGCGGCCGCGACGATGAACCCGTGCGACGCGAGGTGCTTCAGCAGCCCGTCGTACGACGAGGGCTTCCCGAACGTCCCGTTGCCCCAGATGATCACCGGGTGCGCCCCGCAGAACCGGGTGGGCCGGTAGACGGTGTGCGCGGACCCGCCCGCCTCCACGGTGACCGCGTACGGCCCGGCGGCCCCCATCCCGCCGTCGTCGCCGGGCAGTCGGCCGCGACGGCGTCCCCCACGGTCGGCACCACGGCCGCGATGGCCGCCGCCACCCCCAGCGCGATCAGGCGTTTCCTCATGTCAGGCCTCCTCGTTGGATGCCCCGGCGGGCACTTGAGCACGCTAGGAGCGGGAGTCCCGGCTCACATCGGCGGAACTGCGTAGGCGGGTACTTATGTGCCGCGGGCCTTAGGCTCGGGTGATGGACATCGTCCGACCCGAGGTGCGCGCGTTCGACCGGGCCGACGCGGAGTTCCGCAGGCGCAACGGCGTCCCGATCCCGGCGCACCCGACGAGCTGGGAGCCGTACTGGGGCCTCGGCAGGCTCGACCCGCCCAGCGGCGAGGTCGACGCGTTCGCCGTCGAGGAGGCGTCCGCGCTGCTCACGGCGTCGATGAGCACCCGCGACCCCGACCAGGCCGCGCGCCTGTTCGCGCAGGTCCCGTCCGCCCGGCTCCGGCGCGAGCACGCGGCGTCCATCCCCTGGTGGAAGCGCATCTTCAACTCCTCGGACCCGCAGCCGCCGCGGGTGCCGATCGCCGACCTGCACCCGCGCGCCGTCCCGGTCTGGCGCGACCCGGCCACCGACACGGCGGTCTACGACAAGCCCATCCAGACCCTCGCCGACCTCCTGGCCCTCCAGCCGGCAGCCCTACCAGGGCAAACGGTGTCCGGCGGTGGCGCGTGGGGCGAGGCGAAGGACCGCATCTACGCTCAATTCGAGTCGCTGTCGGCGGAGTACGCCCGCAAGATGCAAGGCCAGTTCGCCCCGCAGGAGGCGCTGAACATCGCCATCCACGCCCGCAACGCCGCGGTCGACGCCAGGGCGTCGAAGACCCTCATCGCGCACTGGAACGAGGAGATCCGGCAACTGCTGTGGATCATGCGCCGCATGCCCTGACGTTTGATCCGCCCCGCTCGGAGGAACACCGCACGCGCCGTCCTGGACTGGATCACCGAGGAAACCCGCATGCAACCCCCACGCCCCTCCGCACCAGACGGGTGCGGTACCGCTCCGACGTGCTCGTCATCAGCGTCACGGGCGAGGTCGACCTCAGCGCCGAGCCCGCCCTCGCCGAGGCGCTGGACGCGGACGACGCGCGGGTCCTCATCGTCGACCTGACGAACGTCGCGTTCCTCGCGGTGACGGGCCTGCGCCTGCTCATCGCGGCGAACGACCGGGCGATCGCGGCGGGCGGCGGCCTCGGCGTCGTCGCGCACGACCGCACCGCGCTGCGCCTGCTGCGCATGGGCCAGGCCGCCCTGCCCGTCTTCCCGTCCCTGTCCGACGCGATCCGCGAACTGGCGGGCCCGGCGGTCGTGCTGACCTGATCACCAGTACCGGTGCTGCTCACCGGGCTCGGCGACGAACACGACCGCGTCCGTCCCGTCGAGGTCGTCGCGGGTCAGCGGCAGGTGCCCCCGCACCACCGGTTCGCCCACCGGGACGTCCTTCGGGAGGGCGGCCCGGAGCGCGTCCCCGGGAACAGGCCGCGCCCCTCGGTCGCCGCCGCCAGCTCCCCTGGAGCGTCCCCGGCGCGCCCGGGCCGCCGTCGGTCGCGACGAACAGGTACGGCACCTCGCCCGCGACGAGCGCCCCGCGCCCGAGCGCGGGTGCAGGTGCCGGTTGTGCGCGTGCACCAGGCAGGGCCCGCGCCCCGCTCCCGCGCGGCGATGGCCCGCAGGTTGTCCGCCATCATCTCCGCCCGCACCGCGACCAGCCGCCCGATCCGATCCGGCTCCCCGGACGCCATCGCCGCGTGGTACCGCAACAACCCCCGCGCCGTCCGCGCGTGCGCCGCCAACTCCGGCGTCCGCACCCGCCGCGCGAGGTCGTCCGCGATCCCCCGCAGCTCCTCCGCCCGCGCCGACGCACCGATCGACGCCGCCGGGTCGTACATCGCCGCCGGGTTGGTCCACTCCTCATCCACCCCCACCAACGCGTTGATGTCGCTCGCGTCGCCCCCAACCCCTCGACGACCGCGACCAACGTCCGCCGCGGACTCGCCGCCCCCGCGTACTCGATGGGCGCGTCGAACCCGTAGAACCGAACCCGCTCCTCCGCGCGCGCGTTGTACGCCCGCAGCCATTCGACGAGCTCCCGATTCCCCGGCACCCGCCCGAACCCATGGCTGAACCCTTCCGCGAGCACGTTTTCCAGATACCCCACCCCGTTGACGTACTCATCGACCACCCCCGCAGCGAAGTAATCGATCTCCAACGCGATCGACCGGAACCCCCGCTCAACCAGGTGCGCGAGCACCTCATTGCGCAGCAACGGAAACGCCGCCACCCCGTGCATCGCCTCCCCGAGCGCGAACACCTCCGGCACCCGCCCGTCGAGCACCTCGTCCAACGCCCGCCCCAACCCCGCCGCGTCCCCCGCACGACGCCCGATCCCACCCAGCATCGACACCCCTTCCACCAGGAATGCCCTCAACACTATCGTTGAACATTCGGGTGAAACTTGGCCCGCAAACCACCAGCACCCAGCCCCTCAACCCTCAACCCTCAACCCTCAACCGGAGCCAACCCTGCGCCCCATCGACCTAGCCCGAGAACACGGCCTCTCCGCCCAGGCGATCCGCAACTACGAGGACGCAGGCGTCCTCCCCCAACCCCCGCACCGAAACCGGCTACCGCCGCTACACCCCCTGCACGCCCAAGCCCTCCGCGCCTTCCTCGCCCTCCGCACAGCCCACGGCCACCCCCAAGCCACCGAGATCATGCGCGCCATCAACACCAACAACCCCGACGCCGCCTACCGCCTGATCGACGCCACCCACCTGGCCCTGCACACCGAACGCACCACCCACGCCGAGGTCGCCAACGCCCTCACCACCCTCTCCACCACCCCCTCCCCGCCCCCACCCCCCTCACCATCGGCGAACTCTCCCACCGAATCGGCGTCCACCCAGCCACCCTCCGCACCTGGGAATCCGCAGGCCTCCTCCACCCCACCCGCGACAAAGCAGGCCACCGCCTCTACACCCCCACCACCATCCGCGACGCCGAAATAACCCGCCAACTCCGCCGCGGCGGCCACCCCCTCCCCACATCGCGACCTTCCTCACCACCCTCCACGAAGCAGGCACCCCCACCGCCCTACGCCCCTTCCTCGACGCCTGGCAAACCCGCCTCACCACCCGCAGCCGCGCCCTCCTCACCGCCGCCGCCGAACTCCACGCCTACCTCTCCCTCAGGCCCGACGCGACCACGGTTTCCAGCGAATGATCGGCTCATTCCTGAACTACCGCACGCGTTCCAGGTGCGCCATCGCCTCCACGTGCTGAGCCGCGTGACCGGAGTCCTCCGCCAAGAGCGCCACGGCCTCTTCAGCCAGGCTCACCGCCTTCTCGTTCTCACCTACCGCCTCATAGCGAGCGCTGAGGTCTGCAGGGCCATCGCGACGGCCAACGGGCGGAGCAGCCCGATGACCTCCTCCGCCGACCTGGCCGCGAACCGTGCGACCCGGTGGTAGCGCTCGCTGAGGTTGTTCAGACTTCTCGCAAGGGTCGGCAGCGCCGCCGGATTCACCGCAACGTGCTCGCGCGAGAACCCGACGGCTTCTTCCGCGGCCACGACGGACTCGCCGTGCGCGCCGACCGCCGCGTGGAAGTCGCTGATGTGGTTCAGCGCCAACGCGACGTGCCGCAGGTGCATCGGGCTCTCTCCGCCGCCTCCGCCTTGCAGAGCGCCAACGCCTCCTCGGTCGTGGCCAACGCTTCCCCAAGCCTGCCGACCTCGGCGTAGCGCGCGCCCAGCTTCAGCAGCCCACCCGCGAGGTCCGCCCGCTTACCCGGATTCTCCGCGCTCACCACCCGGCGCAACCCAACGGCAGATACTCGGAATCGTCCCCACCAACGACCGGAACCGCGCCACCACCTCCTCCGCGCCCGCCACCGACTCCGCGGGAGAACGGGGAACTCCGGCATGAGCCCCGATCGAGTTCGGCCGTTCGGGTGGTGTCATCGCTGTGTGTACCGACGGGGTGATCGTGAGCGACTAGACAGGAAGGGACTGACTCACGGGGGTGGGCATGGTCGTTGGGAGCCGCGGCGAGCACGGGTCGGTGGACAACGCGGTGCAGAGCGCCACCGGACCCGTCGTGCAGGCCGGGCGGATCGGCGAGGTCCACTTCCACGAACGTCCCCGGTGGCGAATCGCGCCCGACCAACTGCCGAGAGCCCCGCGGGCCTCGTCGGACGCGTCGCGGAGCTGGCCGACATGGACCGCGTCCGCGCGGCCGGTCGCGGACCGCTCGTGCTGACCGGCATCGGCGGCGCGGGCAAGTCGGCCCTCGCCGTCCGGTGGCTGACCGGGCTGCGGGCCGAGGAGTTCGACGGCTCCCTCTACGCGGTGCTCGGCGGACCCGCGACGCCCGCCGACGTCCTGGAGTGGTTCCTCATCTCGTTGGGCGTGCCGCCCGAGCAGGTCCCGCTCGACGAGGACCGCCGCGCGTCGCTGTACCGGTCGGTCACGGCCGGCACGCGGCTGAGGGTGCTGCTCGACGACGCCGTCTCGGCGCGGCAGGTGCGGCCCCTGCTGCCCGCGGGCGACGGCGTCGTCGTGGTGACCTCGCGCGCGCTGCTGTCCGGGCTCGCCCTCGACGGCGCCCAATGGGTGCACGTCGGCCCGCTGGGCGCGGCGGACTCCGTGCGCCTCCTGGAATCGGTGGTCGGCCGCGACCGGGTGACCGCCGAGCCGGGCGCGGCCGAGGCGCTCGGGAGGCTCTGCGGTGGCCTGCCGCTCGCGCTGTCCGTCGTAGGCGCCCGGTTGGCGACGCGGGCGCGGCGACCGCTGGAGTGGGAGGTGGACAACCTGGGCAGCGAACAGGAACGCCTGGCAGCGCTCGCCCTGAGCGACGACCTGTCCGTCGGCGCGGCGCTGGACCTCTCCGTGCGCGGTCTCACCGAACCCCTGCGCGAGGCCTACCTGCTGTGCGCCTGGCACCCCGGGCGGGTGTTCGGCGCGCCCGTGCTGGCCGCTGGAGCGGGCGTGGCCGAAGCGGCGATGGCGGCGCGGCTCGAGGAGCTGCGCGAGGCCGGCCTGGTGATGGAGGTGGCGGACGAGCGGTACACGCTCCACGACCTCGTGCGCCTGCACGGCCGGGGATGGGGCGACCCGGCGGTCGTGCGCGACATGGTCGAGTGGTACCTGGCCCGATCCATCGCCGCGGACCTCGCGGTGCACCCGCTGCGCCCGCGTATCGGCCCCGGCTTCACCGGGGCCCGCGCCCTCGGGTCCGCTCAGGAAGCCCTGGCCTGGGCCGAGAGCGAGCGGGCGAACGTGCGCGCCGCGGTGGACGCGGCCGCGGAGCGCGGCTGGGACGACCTCGTGTGGCAGTTCTGCGAGGCGCTGTGGGGCCGGTTCCTGCACACCAGGCGGTACGCGGAATGGATCGATCTGCAGCGCGTGGGCATCCGCAGCGCCCAGCGGTGCGGGGACGTCCGCGCGGAAGGCAGGCTGCGCAACCAGCTGGCGTACGCGTACTCCCAGCTGGGTGAGGTCGACAGCGCCGCGGAGGAGAGCGGCCGCGCGATGGAGCTGGCGCGGAGCTGCGCCGACGGGCTCGGCGAAGCGAGCGCGTGGGAGCAGTTGGGACTGGCCGTTCGCGGTGCGGACCCGGGCCGCGCCCTGCACTGCTTCCGGCACTCGCGCGACCTCAACGCGCGGCTGGGCCGGACCCGCGCGGTAGCGCTGTGCCGCAGGCGCATCGGCGAGGTGCTCGCCGACCAAGGCGACCTCGGCGGCGCGGCCGAGGAACTCACGGCGGCGGCGGCCGCGATGGCCGAACTCCGCGACCCCACCCAGCATGCCCGCTCCGTCGCGCTGCTCGCGCGGGTCGAACTCCGCAAGGGCGACGGCGACCGCGCCCGCCGGGTGCTGGCGGATGCGGTCGCCGCGATGCGCGAACTCGGGTCGCCGTACTACACCGCCGAAATCCTCGCCGCGTTGGGCGACGCGGCCCACCACGACGGTGACGGGGTGGCGGCCGTCAGCGCGTGGACGGAGGCCGCCGAGTTGTACGAATCCCTGGACGACGCGAAGGCGAGCACCGTGCGCGCGCGCATCGATGGAGTTCATCCACATAGGACCTGACCGCGGCGTCGACCGCCCCGCCCGCCACCACGACGTCGGCGACCGCGCGCCACTCCCGGGCAGCGGCGCCGTCGTCTTCCACCACGACGGCGTCGCCCAGCCCCAGCGCGGAGTGCAGCCAGACGGCGCGGTGCACGCCGTCGGCCACCGGGACGAGGCGCATCCAGATGATCCCCACGGCGCCCACCCCTACCACGGCAGTACGGCGGGGACCGGCACGCACCCCGGTGTCGCCGCCCAGTCGGGTTCCGGGAGCCCGAGGGGCTGGTACACCGCTTCCCGCAGGCGGGCGTGCGCCTCGCCGATGCGGGACGACAGCACTCCGGCGAACGCGGGCACGGCCGCGGCGCGCGCCAGCTGCGGGGCCAGCGGCGATCCGTGGTCCAGGGTGGTGGCCATCCGGCGCACCTGGTCGGAGACGCTGCCGCGCCGCAGGTTGTCGACCGGCGCCGCGGCGAGCGCGACCCGCGCGCCGACCGCGAGCGCGTATGCGGTGGTGGAGCCGTGGTCGCCCACGACCACGTCGGCGGCGAGCACCGCACCCTGCCAGCCGCGCTCCGGCGGGACGACGACCAACCCGCGGGTGAGCGCCCGGGACAGCCAGCCGCGGATCGCCGAGGCGCCGTGCACGGCCCACACGTTCGGGTGCAGGACGAGACCGACCCGCGCCGCCGGGAACTCGTCGACCAACCGGGCGGGCAGGTCCGGGTGGCGGCCGAACGCCGACTCCGGCGACCACGTCGAGGTGAGGAGCACGAGGTCCTGCCCGGGTGACGCGCCCATCGCCGCGCGGTAGCGCTCGCGCAGCGGCCGGGACGCGAGCATGCGGTCCAGGCACGGGTCGCCCGCGATGAACGCCCTGCTGCGCGCTTCGGGGCAGCGCCCCGCGATGAGGCGCAGGTCGGCGTCGGTGTGCAGCGCGATCCGCGTCGGGATGATCCGCCCGCTCCGCACGAGCACCTCGCGGTCCAGACCGGTCGTCGGCTCGGTCGCCGTGCTCATCCGGCTGCGCAGCCGCGACTTTCCGGCCCCGGCGCCGTGCGGGAGCATGAGCAGATTCCCGTGCACCTGCTCGATTCCCTCCCGGCACGTGCTGACGACCAGGTCCCATTTCTCCCTAATGGCCTGCTCCCAGGGCAATACCAGACCGCCGAGCGAGCGCACGTGCGATTCGACGCCGTGCCAGGCGTCCGCGCCGTGCGGCACCGCGTACACCGGCTGGACCCGGTGGTCCCCATCGATGACCGGGAGCACGTCGGCCAGCCGGTTCGCCGCCGTCACCGTCTGGACCAGCACCAACACCGTCTTGAGACCCACGCGCGTGAGCCTGCCGGTCGCGCCGTGCCCGACCGGTCCGCGAATCCACCTCGCCGTGTCCACCGCAGCCTCCCCTTCCGCGCGCCATTCGGGGGAATGCCCCCGCCGCCACTGACGAGCATCACCCGGGCATTCGCGCGGATTCCTTCCGCCATCGGGTTCATCGACTTGCGACCGGCGCCGCGCTCCGCCGCGGGAAATGGACACGCTTGCGGATTACTGTCATTGTTCTGCCAGTCCTCGTTCGGAGTCGGGTCGGCTAGACTCCAAGATCACAATGCGACTGGTCCACGTTTCGGTGGACGGGTGCGGGCAGAGCGGAACAGTCCCTACCGGCTTAGGGGTGAGCTGGTGAACACGCTGTTCGGGATCCTGGGCACGACCGCGTTGCGCCTCGGCGACGACCTCGTCGACGACTGGGGGCCGCCGCGCCTGCGAGCCATGGTGGCTGCGCTGCTGACCCGACCGGGGGCGTGGCTGCGGTGGGACGCGCTGACCGAGCTGATGTGGACACCGGAAGCCGAGCCGAAGTACCCCTGCAGCACCCTCGACAGCTACGCCAGCAGGCTCAAACCGTACTTGGAGCGGCTGCCCGGCGAGCCCCGCGTCCAGACCAGGGACCGCAAGTTCCGCATCCCCGCCGACCCCGCCGACGTGGACTTGGGCCGCTTCCAGGAGATGGCCAGGCGGGCCAGGAAGCGGCCGACCCGCGGAGCGCGGCCGAGCTCGCGCAGGACGCCGTCCGGCTCTGGCGCGGTCCGGCGCTGGACGACCTGCGGACCGAGGCGGCGGACCGGTTCCGGCAGCGGGTTTCGCGCCACCAGCTGGTCCCCGCCTACGTCACCCTGCTGGAAGCACTGCTGACGCTGGACGAACCCGATCAAGCGCTAGTCGCCCTCGATGAAGTGCAGCGCGACCACCCGCACGACGTGCGCCTGGCGCGGCTCCGCATCTCCGCGCTCGCGACCCGCGACCACCGCATCGACGCGACGACCTACTTCCGGGAGGTGCGCGCCGCGCTGCTGGAACTGGGCGACGAGGAAGGCGCACTGCTGCTGCACAAGCACCACGACGCGCTCATGTTCCCCGCAAGCCCGCGAGCGCCCGGCCACCGCGGTCGGGGGCCGAGCACGCGCCCTGCACGCTGCCCCCGGACTACCAGGATTTCCTCGGGCGCGGCGACCAACTGGCGGCGCTCGACCGGGTCGCGCTCGACCCCGCCGGAGCACCGCGGCGCGGCGTCGTGCTGGTCGACGGTCCGCCCGGGGTCGGCAAGAGCACGCTCACCATCCATTGGGCGCACCGCGTGCGCGACCGGGTGGACGAGGTCGCCTACTTCGACTTGAACGGCTTCTCCGACGAGGACCCGGTCGGTCCCGGGTCCGTGGTGGACGCCCTGGTGGTCCACCTCGCCCCGGAGGACAGGACCGCCGATCCCGGAAGCGACCGCACCACGGCCCTGCGGCGGCTGATCGCGGGGCGCAGGCTGCTGGTCCTGCTCGACAACGCCGCGAACTCGCAGCACGTGGACGACCTGCTCCCCGTGCTGGCCGACTGCCTGGTGCTGGTCGTCAGCCGCACCCGCCTCACGAAGCTGAGCCGCAAGGGCGCGAAGGCGATCACCGTGCCGCCCCTGACCCACCCCGAGTGCGCCGAGCTGCTCGAGGCCAGGGTGGCGGGCCGGGCGCCGCTGCCCGAGCGGGTCGACGGCCTCGTCGCCTCCTGCGGGGACTCCCCTGATCGTCGACCTGGTGGCCGACTACCTCGCGACCCACACCGGCACGCCCGCGACGCCGACCCCCGACGACCTGCTATTCGAGCTCGGCCGCGACGGCGATGGCCACCCGTCCCCGGAGCAGGTGTTCGACTGGTCCTACCGCGTCCTGCCGGACCCCGCACGGCGCGTGTTCCGGCTCGCGGCGCTGCACCCGGCGGGCGACTTCAGCCTCGCGTCGGCGGCGGCGTGCGCGGGCGTCGGCGAGGACGAGGCCCGCGACGCCTTGGGCGTGCTGGTGGGCGGGCACCTGCTGACCCGCGCGGGCGGGCGCCAGCGCTACCAGTTCCACGACCTCCTGCGGCGCTACGCGCGGCACCGGTCCGAGTCCGAGGACCCGGCCGAGCACGGGCGCGCCGTGCTGAGGGTGCTGGACCACTACCTGTTCAGCGCGCACGCCGCGCAGCGCGCACTCTTCCCCGTGCAGCACGCCCGCGACCTGGACCTGAGGTGCGACCCCGCCGCTCGCCCGCTGGATTTCGGCTCCGCGGGCGAGGCGAGCGCCTGGTTCGCCACCGAGCGCGCCGCGGTGGTCCGCGCGGTCGCCCTGGCCACCGAGCGGGGTGAGCACGGCCGGGCGTGGCGGCTCGCCGACTGCGTCAGCGGCTACCTGATGCGGCGCGGCCACTTCGCCGACTGCCTGCGCGTGCACGAACTCGCTGCGCGCGCCGCCCACGCGGACGGCTTCCCGGAGGCGGAAGCGTCGATCCACCACGAACTCGGTCTGCTCCTCATGGCGTCGGGGCACACCGACGAGGCCCGGCTGCACCTCACCGCGGCGCACGACTGGACGACCGCCGCGGGCCACGACCGCGCCCGCAGCGCCGTCCTCAAGGCCCTGGGGGAACTCGAACTCACCAGCGGCTCCGTCAACGCCGCCGTCCGGCTGCTGGGCGAGCACCACCGCCTCGCCGTCGGCTTGGACGACGCCGAGTCGTTGGCGTGGGCCAACTGCGCCCTCGGCAAGGCCCTGCTCCGCGCGGGCAACACCCAGGACGCCGAGTTCCACCTGCGCTGGGGCGAGTTCCACAGCAGGCGGCTCGGGGACAGCTCGGCGCTGGCCGAGAGCCTGGAAGGCCTCGCGGAGGTCCACCGGAGCAGGCGCGAGTGGGCGACCGCGGCCGGGTACCTGGACAACGCGCTGGCCCTCACGACCGCCGACGACCTGCCCGTCGCCGCCCGCCTGCACACCGCCCTCGCCGCCCTCCACCTCGAGCGCGGCGCCCCGGCGTCCGCCGAGCCCGCCGCCCGCCGCGGCGTAACCCTCGCCCGGCGCATCAGCGCGCTGTCGACCCTGGCCGAAGGCCTGGACCTCCTTGGCCACGCGTGCCACCAGCTCCGCGACGACAAGCAGGCCCACTTGAGCTGGACCGAGGCCCTGCACGCCTACACCCAGCTCCACGACCGGGCGAGCGCCGACCGCATGCGCGGCCTGCTCAACGGCACCATCGCCCCTTCCCCGTCGAGGCCGTCCGAACCGGACGACGGCGACACCCACGCGGGGTTGCTCTAGGACTGCCAAGTTCGCCCCATCGAGTGAAGTTGCAGACACCCCAACGGGGTTCCCGCAGATAATGTCGCAACGGCTCGTCCCGGCCGTCGACATGCGACATCCCCTCCGACCCATCCGCGAAGGGCTCCGATCGATGCGCTAGGTTTGCTCCCCTCGAAGCAGGTTCTCGACTTAGAGAACCGCCATCGCTCGAAGGAGCACAACCAGTGAAGTACCGGCGCTGCCTCGTCGCACTGGCGACCATCGCGGCCATGGTCCTGTTCTCGGCCCCGGCCTACGCGACTTCCGAATCCCCGAATCAGCGGACCTCCTGTGGTGGAGGTACCACACGGTCCAGCCCTGAGGACGCGGTTCGCGCCCGACTAGGCGGGCGCGAACCGCTCCAAGGCGGCCGCCATGGTGGGCACCGACATACCGCAGAAGCCCGCCATCTCGCGGATCATCGCAGGCTCGACCATCGTCACCGCGTCGGCGTTGTCCTCGAGCTTCCGGCGCGCCCACTGGCGCAGCGGGCCCAAGTCCCGCGAGGCCCCTTCCACCACCGACCTCAAATCGATGACGACCCCCACTGCGGCCAACCCCAGACCCGCGCGGTGGATGGCCGCCTCGAGGAGGGTAGGGGCGGAGACCCCGATCGCCTCGCAGATCTCGACCATGCGGCCCACCTGGAACCCCTTGGTCCCCGTCTCGTACCCGGACAGCGTGGGAACGCGAATACCGGAGGGCAGCTTGTCCGCGACCTGCGCCAGCGTCATGCCCCGCGACAGCCGGGCGAGCCGCAACTCGACGCCGACCGCCCGCATCACGACGTCCGAGGACGATGTCACCTTCCGCTGCATCATCGTCCTCGACGCATCCGCCGACCCGCGATGAGTCCGCGAACCGGACACAGGACCATCACGGCGCCTCCCCTGTCGCGGCCGGGGCAATGGAACGCATTCGCACCCTCAACCTCCACCGTGACTCGTCAACCCCACACGCGCAACCGGCCGTCCTAGTGACAACAGGGCGGTCGGACCGCCCATCACCAGTGATGGGCTCACCGCGCGTCACGAACGCGGTTCCAAGCCGCGTGAATCCCCAAGAAGCCTTGCCAACTTGGCACTGCGCTCCACTCGTTCGTGAACGCCTTGGCAGGATAGTGCGTGCCTTCCCGCTCTTGAAGGCGGTCCTCGATGCGCAAGATCACTCGTGGTCGACCTAACCAATTCAGTTATCGCGCTGGACGCAGTCTGGTAATCGTTTTCATCCGGTGACACGAGAGGGCCCACCGCCAGCCACTTCCCCTGTCGCTCACCCCACCTCGGGCGCACCATGACGACACGGGAAAGGAGCCGACCATGATCACCACCCCAGCCCCCAAGCCATCCGCCTCGGCGCGATCGTGGTCGGCTGCGTGACCGTCGCCGCGACCTGTTTCGGCTGGGTCGCCGCCGAGATCAAGGACGAGCGCCGCAACCGCGGCCCCGTCCCCATCCCGACCGACGCACCCGCGAAAGCCGCCTGATCACGGAGCGATCAGGGATCCGACCCCACCGCGTCGGCTGACCGACGGCCGGCCCGGTGCCCCGCCGGGCCGGCCGTGCGTCAGCAGGAGTTCGGGGCGGGCTTGCCCGCGAACCGGTCGGCGAGGTAGTTCGCGCCGCTGCCCATGCCCGAGAAGGCGCCCATGACGTGGGAGAAGAACGGCGAGAAGGTCGTCAGGTCCTGGTACTTGACCGTCCCGCCCTGCCCGCACCAGTCCGCCACCAGCTGCTTGACGACCTTGTTCGGGATGACGTCGTCCATCGGTGAGGACTCGACCAGCATCGGCGCCGCGGGCTTGACCGTGCCCAGCCGGTTCTGCGCGACGATGCTCTTGAACGGCTCCTGCGCGATGAACGACGACACCGGCTTGCCGCTCTTCGTCAGCGTGCTGGTCTGGGTGAACGAGAACTTGAACACCGCGTCCATCGTGCAGGTCTTGCTCGCCTCGACGAACATCTGCGCGCCCTTTTGGTTGGCCAGGTCCAGCATCCCGGCCTCCGGGTACGTGCGGTGGATGCCGATGAGGGCGAACCCGAGGAACGCGGCGTAGAACCCGCCGTCCAAAGAGGACGAGAGTACGTGAAGGTCCGCGGGCGGCGCACCGGCGTACCCGGCGACCATCTTCAGCTCCGGCGCGTAGGTCGACGCCAGCTCGATGGCCGCCGCGGCCCCGCCGCCGCCCTCGGAGTACCCGTACACGCCGACCGGCCCGCCGGTCGGCAGGTTCCCGCCGGGAAGCCGCTGCGCGGCCCGGATGCCGTCGAGCACGGCCCGCCCGGCGGAGGCCCGCATGACGTACGGGTGCTCACCCTGCCCGCTGACCCACGGTCCGATGTAGTCGGTCTGCGCGACCGCGAAGCCCTTACCCAGCAGCGCCGAGACGAACTGGCCCTGGACCGAGGACACGATGTCCCCGCCCTGCCCGGTCAGCGTCTTCGACGGCGCGCACTGCGCCCCCATCCCGAAGGTGAAGGGCGCGAACCCGACGATCGGCCGCTGCCCCGGCCCCGTCCACGGCGCGGTCGGCACCAGCACCAGCCCGCTCACCGCCACCGCCTGGTCCTTGGCGTCCCGCGTCAGGTATTGCACCTTGGTCGCGGTCGCCCCGTTGAACGACGCGGGCGCCGACTTGATCACGTCCCCGGGTTGTCCCGCGGGCAGCGGGACCGGGGCGGTGTAGACGTCGTCCGCGGCGACGGCCGTGCCGCCGCGGTGAGGATCGCGGTGGTCCCCGCCGCGCACAGCGCCACCACCACGCAGGCCGCCAGGCTCCGCCTGCCTTTTCCGGTCATGGGTCTCTCCGTTGAGTCGCTAATTCCGACACAGTGTCGGAATTAGCCTGCGCGCGGATCTCGCGCCGGGTCAACCCCGAGGTCGACGGCTCGCCCGGGCTTGTGCGCGACGCGCTGAAAACCGCGGAACCCTTTGGCGGACCGCGCCATGAACGCCGCCGCTGTTAGCGTGACCCCCGTGTCCGACCCCCGCAGACGCCCCGGCCCGCACCCGAGGTTCCCGGCCGACGAACTGCGCACCCGCGTCTTCACCGCGGCCCGCGCCGAGTTCGCCGCGCACGGCGCCCAGGGCGCGAGCGTCGCCGCGATCGCCCGCGCCGCAGGGGTCTCCCGCCAGAGCGTCTACGAGCAATTCGGGGACAAGGGCGCACTGTTCGCCGCCGTCGCCGAAGACCTCGACCACCGCCTGCACCAGGCGGTCGCGGACGCCCCCGACCTGGACGCCGCCCTCCGCGCCGTCTTCACCTTCCACCGCGCCAACCCCGGCGCCCACCGCCTCCTCGCCGACACGGACCGCCGCGTCCCCGACGCCCTCATCACCGCGTGCCGACGTGAGCACGACCGCGCCGCGGACCTCCTGGCCGCCCTGTGCCTGGCCCTGGCGGAGACCGCTGCCACCGCCGACACGCCGGACGACACCGCGATGACCCTCCTCGCGGAGTTCGTCCGCGGCGGGCTCTCCCGTCTGTCCTCTTCGGATGCTCACCACCGAGTCACCCCGCCCGACGCCCCCGCAGGATGACCCCGAGCACGGCCGCCGCCACCGGCCGCCGCTCGCTGGGCACCACCACGGACACCCTGACCCCGCTACCCCGCACCTGCGCCCGCACAGCCGCCGAATAGCCGCGCACGGCGCACCGCGTCGCCACCTCCGTGGCCGCCACGCCCGCACCCGCGACGTTGACCACGTGCCCCCCGCCGCGCCGCCGCATCCCCGGGATCGCCAGCTTCATCCCGTTCACCACGCCGAGCACGTTGACCGCGAACTGCCGCTGCGCGACCTCGTCGGGCTCGTCGTCGAACGCCCCCGCCCACTCGACCCCAGCGCTGTTGACCAGCACGTCAACGGGCCCGCACTCGCTCTCGGCGTGCTCCAGGAACGCCGAGAACCACTCCGCCTGCGCGACGTCGAGCCGCGCCCCGACCACAGCTGCCCCGGTCCGCCCCGCGATTACGCTCGCCGCGACGCGCACCGCGTCCCCGTCGACCGCCCCCATCACCACGGCCGCCCCGGCCCCCGCGACCGCCTCCGCGATCGCGCTACCCGCGGCCCCACCGGTCACGGCCACGACCGTCCCGGCGAGTGGTCTGGTGCGCACCGACGCATCCTCTAATCTGACAAAGCCACATGTCACATCATCTGACATGAGAGCGTGTCAGACGCCGACCGACCCGTCAAGGCAGGAGCCCCATGGCCAGCGACGCCCGCCGCTACCGCGGCCAAGACGCCGCCCAACGCCACGCCGACCGCCGCGCCCGCCTCTTGGAAGCGGGCCTGGAACTCTTCGGCACCGCGGGCTACGCCGCTGTCACGGTCAAACAGATCTGCCAAGCAGCAGGCCTCACCGAACGCTACTTCTACCAATCCTTCACCGACCGCGAAGACCTCCTGACCAGCGTCTTCACCGAACAGGTTGAGGCACTGAAACAAGCCACCCTGACCGCCCTGGCCACCGCCGAACCCACCATCGAAAGCCAGGCAGCCGCAGGCATCGGCACCTTCGTCCGCTTCGTAGCCGCCGACCACCGCCGCGCCCGCGTCATCTTCATCGAGGTGGTCGGCATCAGCCCCACCCTCGAACACCGCCGCCGCGACGTCACCCGCGACTTCGCAGGCGTCATCGCCGCCCTGGCCACCCACCACCTGGGCGTCGAAGGCGGCCCCCTCCTCCAGGTCGGCACCATGTTCTTCGCAGGCGGCCTAGCCGAACTGATCGAAGACTGGCTGGTCGACGACCACCCCGCCGACCTCGACACCCTCATCTACGTAGTCGTCATCCTCCTGACCACCGCCTTCGACGTCCTCCGCGCCGAACTCAACGCCCCCGACGTGGCCCGCAAGGCCCGCATCACGGCGGGCGGCCTGCCCACCGCCGCGTACGACGTCAGCGCGGAAGGCGCTGGATGACGCCGAGGTCGGTGGCGGTCGCGACGGCGGCCGTGCGGGAATTGACGCCGAGTTTGGTGTAGACGCGGGCCAGGTGGGATTTGACGGTGCCCTCGGTGAGGTGGAGCCGGGCGCTGATCGCGTGGTTGGACAGGCCGTCGGCGACCAGGGCGAGGACCTCGGCCTCGCGGCGGGTCAGGGTCGGGAGCGGGCTGCGCAGGCGGGTCACCAGGCGCTCGGCGACGGCCGGGGCGAGGGTGGTGCGGCCCGCGGCGGCGGTGCGGACGGCGGTGGCCAGGTCCTCGGGCGGGGCGTCCTTGAGGAGGTAGCCGGTGGCGCCCGCCTCGATCGCGGGGAGGGTGTCGGCGTCGGTGTCGTAGGTCGTGACGACCAGGACGCGGGGGGCGTCGGGGTGGGCGGTGATGGCGGCGGTGGCCTCGGCGCCGGTCATGCCCGTCTTGAAGCGGAGGTCCATCAGCACCACGTCGACGTCGCCCGCCAGGGCGCGCGCGACGGCCGCCTCGCGGTGGCGGCCTCCGCGACGACCACGAGGTCGGGTTCGGTCTCCAGGACGGCGCGCAGGCCCGCGCGGACGACGGGGTGGTCGTCGGCGAGCAGGAGGCGGATGGGGGTCACGGCGCGGCCACCGGGAGCCGGGCGACCAGGGCGGTGCCGCGGCCGGGGGTGGTGTCGACGGTGAGGGTGCCGCCGAGTGCGTCGGTGCGGGCGCGCATGGCGGCCAGCCCGAAGCTGTCGCCGTCCGGCGGGACGTCGGCGTCGAAGCCCGCGCCGTCGTCGACGACGTCCACCGCGACCTCGTCGCCGGAGTACCGGAGGGTGACGTCGGCGGTGCGGGCGCGGGCGTGGTGGACGGTGTTGGCGAGCGCGGACTGGGCGATGCGCAGCAGGGCGACCTCGTGGGCGGTGGGCAGCGGCGCGGCGTCGCCGGTGACGTGGAAGCGCGCGGTGAGCCGGTGCCGCGCGGACGTCGTGGCGCACAGGCGTTCCAGCGCGTCGGCCAGGGTCGCGCCCTCCAGCGCGGGCGGGGCGAGGGCGACGACGAAGCGGCGGGCCTCGGCGAGGTTGTCCGCCGCCGCCTGCCGGGCCTGTTCGACGTAGTCCGCGGCCTGGTCGGGCCGGGCGCGCGGCGGCGCGCAGGAGCAGCTGGATGCTGGACAGCCCTTGGGCGAGGGTGTCGTGGATCTCCGCGGCCAGCCGTTCGCGTTCGGCGAGCACGCCCGCGGTGTGCTGGGCGTCGGCCAGGTCGGCGCGGGTGGCGGTGAGTTCGTCGATGAGCAGGCGGCGGCGTTCGCTCTCCCGGTGGAGGGCTTGGTACCCCCACACCACCGCGACCGCCACCGCGGCGCCGAGCGCGGGCCCGATGGCCGTCGCGGGGGCGAAGGAGCCGGTGTGCGCGGCGTACCCGGTGATCGCGGCGACCGCCGTCACCAGCACGGCCGCCAAGCCCAGCAGGCGCGGCAACAGGTGCAGTTGCAGCAGGTACAGCGGGAACGCCAGCCACACGGCTTCGGCGGACAGCACCAGCAGCGCCACCCACACCCCGCCGACGACGACCGACCACACCACCGCGACCCGCCACGACGTCCGCACGCTCGGCACGAGCGGACCGACCGCGTACACCGCGCCCAGCACGGCGGCGAGCGCGACGACGCCCGGCCGCCCGTCGACCAGCGCCCGGCCCGCGGTGAGGGCGAGCAGGCAGGCGACCAGCAGGTGCAGGCACCAGGTCAGCGCTCGGCTGACCGGGGCGGGCGAGGTCGTCGTGTCCACGGTTGTCCCAGCTTAAGCGCACCGTTCCGCTTCGGCCTCTATCGAAAGGTGGAGGCCCGGGCCGTCCTTTCGAACCGTGGAGTGCCACCTCTCGCCAGATGCCCGCGGGAGCGCCGACGACGACAGTGGAAGCACCGCCCGCTGTCGGAAGGAAACCCTTGTTCGTCGCCCTGAGAGACCTGAGGTTCGCCAAAGGCCGCTTCGCCCTCATGGGCGCTGTCATCGTGCTCATCACCCTGTTGGTGGGACTGCTGTCCGGCCTGACCGCGGGCCTCGGCAGGCAGAACGTCTCCGCGATCACCGACCTGCCCGTGGACCGCATCGCGTTCGGCGGGGCGGCCGAGGAGCTGTCCTACTCGGACTCCACCGTCACCGCGGCGCAGTGGCGGACGTGGGCCGCCGCGCCCGGGGTGGTCGCCGCCGAACCGCTGGGCATCACCACCACCAAGGCCACCACGGGCAGCGGCAGCGCCGCGGTCTCGATCTTCGGCGTGCGCCCCGGCTCCGCCCTCGCCCCCGACGTCGACGACCGCTCGGCGGTCCTGTCCACCGAGGCCGCCGACGAACTCGGGCTCACCACCGGCGACACCGTCGCGCTCGCGGGCCGGGACCTGACCGTCGCCGCCGTGCGGGGCGACGCCTCCTTCAGCCACACCCCGGTCGTGTGGACCAGCCTCGCCACCTGGCGGCACACCGCCCCACCCGGCGCGGGCGACGCCACGGTCATCGCCCTCACGACGACCGACGCCGACATCGCGACGATCGACGCGGCCGCGGGCACCCGGACCGCCACCAAGGAGGAGTCGTTGCGGGCCATCGGCTCCTACCAGTCGGAGAACGGCTCCCTGCAGCTCATGCGCGGGTTCCTGTTCGCCATCTCCGCCCTGGTGATCGGCGCGTTCTTCACGGTCTGGACCATCCAGCGCAGCGGCGACATCGCCGTCCTCAAAGCCCTCGGCGCCCCCACCGCCACCCTGCTGCGCGACGCACTCGGCCAGGCCGTCGTCCTCCTAGTCGCGGGCACCCTCACCGGCACCGCCCTCGCCGCCGCGATCGGGGCGCTCCTCCCCGACGACGCCATCCCGTTCCTGCTCGAGCCCGCGACCGCCCTCACCCCCGCCGCGACCACCGTCCTGCTCGGCGCCCTCGGCGCCGCACTGGCGGTCCGCCGCATCACCACAGTCGACCCGCTGACCGCCCTCGGGAGCGCCCGATGAGCCTCACCCTGACCGACATCACCCTCACCTACCCCGACGGCGACACCCGCCTGACCGCCCTCGACCAGATCTCCCTGCACGTGCCGAAAGGCACCATCACCGCCGTCATCGGCCCATCCGGCTCCGGCAAGTCCAGCCTCCTAGCCGTCGCCGCCACGCTCATCACCCCCGACACGGGCACCGTCACCATCGACGGCACCCCCACAACCGGCATGACGAGAGCCCAACTAGCCGACCTCCGCCGGAACCACATCGGCATCGTCTTCCAGCAACCCAACCTGCTACCCGCCCTGACCGCGGTGGAGCAACTCCAAGTCATGAGCCACATCACCGGCCACAACCCCACCAAGTCCCGCCCCCGCGCCCTAGCCCTCCTCGACGCCGTCGGCCTGGCCGCCCAAGCCCACCGCCACCCCCACCAACTCTCCGGCGGCCAACGCCAACGCGTCAACATCGCCCGAGCCCTGATGAACACCCCCACCGTCCTCCTGGTCGACGAACCCACCAGCGCCCTGGACCACGACCGCGGCGCAGCGGTGATCGACCTCATCACCCACCTCACCCACCACCAATCCACCGCCACCGTCCTGGTCACCCACGACCCCACCCACCTCACCACCGCCACCCAAACCACCACCCTCCAGGACGGCCGCATAACCACACCCATGACGACTACGAGCGGGCGGGGTCAGGACACCGGTCTCTGACGCCCCCAGGGAACCTCTCCGCTGGCACTGGCGGTCATCGTTAGCCAGATGAACGGGCCGTCGGCCGGACACTCTCTCCGCAGTCCTGATCACAAGATCGGACAACTATCAACTGCACGCGGGAACTGTCATTCTTGCACGGAAACTCGCGCGCGCATTGCTAACACCACCACAATCGTCGCCGTCAGCCAAGAGCTTCGCGGCCCGCGGCGGTTTCTGCAACCAGAATTGCTTGCTGATATCGCCGCTGGAGTTCCGATCTTCGTCACAGGGCTAGACACCGCGCCGCACTAGCATCCGTCCGCAGGTATCGCGTGCCGACCGCTTCTTGTGCCAGGCGGAACCCGTTCGTCAACAAGTCCCGGGCTTCGTCAGCGTGTGCGGGGTCAAGCCAGTCGACCAAGGCCGTCGCGGCGGCGACGGGAATCTTCGGCTGACCGGGTTGCGGTACACCGATCTCGAGCAGGATCCGATACAGCGGGGAGGCCGGAAGGACGGGCGGCAATCCGGACAACTCAGCGATGCGGGAGGCGCTAGCCGGGATGCGCAGTCCATTGCGGTCCAGGTCGCCGAAATATCGGATTTCGCGCACGAGCGGCGGGCCAAGTGCTGGGATCGAATGTACGGATGTCTCGAAGCCCGCGCCCGCGCCCCACCCTATCCAGCCCACCCGACTTGGATTGTCCCCTAGCACCGAGACCATCGTATGGAACGTCGCGCTATTCTCGACCACTAGGAGCACCGGGCCGTCGCCAACCCGCTCCGCATACAGCGGCAGAGCGGTTCGGTGGGCGCGAAGCAGGTCCAGTGACAGCCTGCCTTCGCCGAACAGAGCGGTGGCGAACTTGCCGTCCAGGGCCTTCTCGTCGCCCATGATCTCCAGCGAACGTTCTCGCAATGGCACGACCAGGTCGTCTCGGCTGCGAAAGAGCCACTCGTTGATCTTGCCCAGCAGCTCCCGTTGCCCGGCCGTCAGCCGTGCCCCCGCAGCCCAGGCGAGTTTCGGATGCCATACCGGGTCCGGGAACCGGCGCTGTGGTTCAGCGTCCCCAGGCAGGGTGACGAACGTGGGCAACGCAGGCCGCTCAGTGCGGTCATAGGAACGAGTGGACGGCAGTTCGAGCTGATCGGCGGCGGCGAGTTCGTTCAGCACGTCCGCAAGGAGCTGTCGACGGCCCGCGCGGGCGCCGCTCGACGGATCCGTCTCGTCGAGAACACGCCACAGGTCACGCAGGGATACTCGGCGGTTCGGCCAGTCATCCAAGGCGCGAACGAGTCTCCGGGCGCGCGACGACAGTTCTGTCATGGTCGAACCTGATGGCTGAACAGCCTCGTCGCGCCGATGCGCCCACTGTCGTCGTGCTCACCGAGCTCCTCCAATGGTCGCCGCACCGCGGAGTCCATAGACAGGTACTTCATCCCCTTGCGGATGTCGGCATCGTTGCGGAGCCGAACGATGAGTGGGAATACCGACAGCGCGTCCATGTCGAACAGGCCCGTGGTGTAGATCAACTGCACCCCCAGTCTGTCGGCCATCTTGAGTTGCAGTTCCAGCAGGTAGCCCGCTGAGGCTCTGCCGATCGGATTGTCGAGGAACAGCACTCCGGAATGCCGTTGCCTGCTGTTGCCCCGATCGTTGGCGCGTAGCGCTGCCATCGTGCAGTACAGGATGATCGCGGCGGTGAGCTGTTGGCCGCCGGAGAACACGTCATGGATCTCCGACACCCGCATCCGTTCCGTCCGCAGCACGGCGTCCGGCTTGAGCATCTCCACCCGCACGCCCTTCGGCGTCGCGGCGCGGACGCCCTCAAGCAGCAGGGTCATCCCGTCCAGCTTCTTCGCCTCGCCTCCGCCATCGACCGCCTCGTCGACGACCTCGCCGAGCCTGCCGACCAGCACGTTCTCATCCGGATCCTCAAACTTGACGCGCAGGAACTCCTGGCCCGACCAGTCAGCGAGGTTGTCGGGCAGACATGACAGCCGCTGGGCGGCCCGCAGGGTGGCCAACGCAGCCTCCACCATTCCCTTGAGCCTCGTCACGATGTTGCTCCGGTGAACGGTGATCTGTTCGAGGTCAAGGGCCAGGGTGCGCAACCGGGGCCGCAGCGCTCGTTCCCATTCGTCGGCGAAGTGCGGGAGCCGCTCCACGCCTACCGCGAGCAGCTGCCTGCGAACGTGGCTGTCCACCTTCTCGAACCGGGGTTCGGCCGCGTACCGAGCAAGATCACCCGCTGCCGTGCGGACCGCTGCTTCGGCGCCGTCCAGCAGCTCCTTCGCCTCGGCGAGGGTGCTGCGCAAAGCGACGGACCGCGTCCGAGCCTCGTCGAGGCTTCCAGCGAACGCAGGAGTGTCGGCGTGCGGTGTCCCTGCCGACAGGTCGGCCAGCAACGTCACGAGATCATCGAAACCGTGGGCGTTCTGCTCGGCCTCGGCGACCTTCCCGTCCAGCCGGATTCGTTCATCGCGAAGCTCGGCGAACACCTCGAACGCCGCGTCCCTGTCGGCCGACGCACGGATGATCAATTGCTCGCCGTGCTCTATGTCGACAGGTCGACCGTAGGGCTCCAGGGAACGGTCTTGCGGCTTGAACGCCTTGTGCTCACTGTCGAGCTGGCCGACCTTGCGGGTCGCGGCCTGCAACTCCGCCTCCAGTCTCTTCACCAGCTGCCGTGCGCGCTCAGTCGCGGCGGCCCTTGCCGGGGCATCGGCACCGTCCGGTCCCGCTAGCAGCTCGCTGATCACCTCCCGCACGCTCGCGCTCAACCGTTCTACGTCACTGCGGGCTCGCGCCTCCTCCGCCTTCGCGTTGTCCAGATCGCGCATAAGATCGTTGCCGACCTGGACTTTCCCGTACGCCTCCGCCGCCAGCCGGTACTTCTGGCGCAGCACCTCGACGGGTTCGTCGGGCACCGCGTCCGACTCGTCGACCGCGCCACCCCGGGGATCTGCGCGAGTTCGCTACGACAGGTGGTCGCGGTGCGCCGATGATCGCCAGCGGCGCCGCGAAGTTCCGCAGCCCGGCGGCGCGCCGCCTCGGCCCGTTCGCCTGCCTCCGTCGCCTGACGACGCGCGTCCTTGGCGCCGAGTTCGGCGACGGACGCCTCCTCAAGCCATCCCGGGATCCGCTCCGCCTGCTCGGCGAGACCAGCAAGATCTCGAGCTCGGTCGCGGGCCGTGGACTCGAGTTCGCGCAGATCAGGCAGCCGGGCAGCGAGGAGCTGCTCCTTGTCGGCAAGGTCATCGACCGCGCCTTGGGCTGTCTCGACCTCACCTTGCAGTCCGGCAAGGGCTCGCTTGGCGTCGTCTGCCGCACCCGCGATCTGGGTGACCGCGCCGGGCGGGTAATCCCGCTGCCAGTCGCGGAGGCGGCCAAGTAGCACGCGGTCGGTTGTGAGCTGTTGCCGGAGCTCCCCAGCCGCCTACCACGCTCGTCATGGCGTTCCTTGATGACCTCGCGCTCGGCGTCCGCCGCGTCTTCGTCATACATCGCGGGGTTGGGCGGCACCAGGAACCCGACGCCCTTGGCCGCGGAGCTGGTGACGTCGAGCAGCACCGCCGTGTCGCCGACCGGCACAACCGAACAGGGCAGCAGAAGCGCATCCGTGAGAAACTGCTCGGCTCGTTCGTAGTCATCGGCGGAGTTGAGCACGATGCCACCGACCAGGTGTGGGAACGTCTGCAGCGTCCGGGCTTGGTCTTCGGGCGTCAGCTTGGACAGGTAGCGCCAACCGGACCACGCGGGGATCTTGTTGTTCTCCAAGACTTCGACCGCACGGACGACATCGTCGGGTGGTGGCAGGAGGCCACCCGAACCGAGTGCGATCAGCGCACGCTCATCGGTTTCCTGCTTGCCTTTGAGGGCATGCTGCTCAGTCTCGGCAACCTCGACGGCTTCCGCGATCCGGTCGATCAGGACAGGTGCGTCACGATCAAGGTCGACGAAGTCCGCGCCGAGCAGCGCGATCAGCCGGTCGGAGACGGTGATCTCGGCAGCCCGCGCGGTGGCCCGCTGTTCTGCAGCTTCGGCGTCCCTGAGCACCTGCTCGGCCGTGACCGACCAGCTCCTCCAGGCTGTCCCGCTTGGCCAGCGCCTCCTGGAAACGCAGTTCGATCGGAACATCTCGCCATGCCGACTCCCGCAGCTTGGCTTGGCCGAGGTCGTCGATGCCCTCCATCACCGTCGCAGCGTGGAGAGCCAACTGAATCCGAGACTCCTGGTCCGGCCAGGTTAGCCTGCACGCGGCCTCGAGGACGGCATCGATCACCACAACATATGCGTCCGAGACAAGTGCCGGGAGTAGGTCCGCGACGGTCGACGGGAGGGCGTGGGTTCCACCGATGGTCGTCCATGCCTTGAGCGCCGCGGCGCGTGGTCCGGGGTCGGCGTCGACCAGGTACGTGTGGAGAGTCGGCAGGACAGCTTGGAGCACTCCGGGCTGGTTTCCGTGGCGGCGGCCTACTTCGCCGAGGGTAGTCAGGAGCGGGTACACCACCTCGGCATCCAGGGCAGTGTCGCGTTCGCTCGTCATGAGCGCTGTGATGGTTTCGCACACGGCCAACGGGTTGGTCGATGATGCGGATTCCACCGCACTCAGCAGGCGTTGGGCGGACTGATACAGGCTGTTCCTGCGCGACCACTCCTCCATTTCCGCGAGCGGTCCCGGCGCTGCGGTAGAGGTGAGCACGCTCTCCCGCTTGGCGAGTCGGTGGCGGGTTAACCTGACGAACGCGCCGAGAGTCGCGTCCAGGCGTCCGGCGAGGGCCTCGCTATGCGAGCTGCCCATCCGCTCGATGGCTTCGGCAGCGGAGAACGTCACCCGAGGTCCCCACGACTCGTCGGTGCGGGCGAGGAGGAACACGAACGCCGCGTCGGTGATCTCCGCCGCTTCCTCAGGTGTCGCCACCGGGTCATCAGGGCGTCGGTGGACATACTCGGTGTCGATCATGTCCAGGGCATGTCGGACCGAGCCGATGAGGCCGTCTCGAGTCTTCTCGGGCGCGTGCCGGCCCGCATCCTCCAATAACGGGGCAATCCGGGCTGGCGCGGAGATGAACATTCGGGCGACTGCCCTCTCGGCGGTCCCGACCGTGCCTGGGTCGTAGCTGTCCTGCGGTGGAACGCACATGGAAACGGCCAAGTTCGGCAGAAGCTGGACAGCCAACTCGAGATGGGCCGTCGCCAGATGCTCAACAGCGCCAGCGGCGGCCCGCCGGTCGAAGTCGGAGACCAACCGCGGCCGGTGCGCTGGGTTCACGATGAGGCCCGTCACCGCGGCCGCGGCAGCATCCCACCCAGGCGGGCGACCAACTTGTCCGGACACAGGTCTGCGAGCACCCGCAACGGGCCCGGGTCGTTCGCGTGCACCACCGGTGTCGGGCCGGAGAACCGATGGTCACCGCGTGTCTTCGACCCAGCCAACACCACGACCGCCCAGATGACCGCATCATCGACCGCTGCTGTGTCCACCAAGTCCGGGTGATCGGTCAGGCAGCGGCCCGCCTCCAGCGATGGAACCCTCCGCAACGCCGCCAGCGCAGTCGCCACCAGGCGCTCCGCGAGCTCCGGTCGCCGCGAGGCCAGGTGTCGCAACGGCTCTAGCAGCTCGACAAGCCCGACGCTCTCCACCGCATCGAACAGCTCGCCGATGATGCTTTCATCGAACCGGTCCGCCGCACGACCAGCAACCGTCGTCAACCGGCGCCGCGCCGCAACCGTCGCGTCAGCGTCGACGTCAACAGTCGGGTCCCGGATCGAGAACATCGAGGTCGTCCAGGATGCCAGCGGTCGCTGGATCTGCGGTCACCCGCAGGCTCCGCCGTCGCTCTACCCGCCTAGCTCGAGCAATAGCCCGGACCCGCAGCTTCTCAGCCCGCTCGGCCTCCTTGGCCTCAGCCTCCTGCTGGCGGGTTAGAGCTTCGCTCTCCAGATTGGGAAGTCGGCCCGTAGGACTCCGCATGACGCAGCCCACGCAGTGCTCGGCGTAGAACCCGAACGTCACGTCGTCCAACCGCATCCCAGAGGTGTTCCCGATGGCGACTGGACACTCCACCCGACGCGCGTTCAACGGCAGCCCGGTCGCGTCCTCCAACATCCCGCGGCCGCCGGACTCCACGAACCGCATGTGCTGGCAGTGATTCGCAGCCAGTCCCATGATCCGGGCGTTCTCGCGACCCAGCTCGACACACCTAGCGAACTCTGCCTCGTCCAACCGTCCACCCCCGTCCGTGAGTCACCCGACGCCAGCAGTTGAGCCCAGCACCCCCGACGCGACTTCGACTAGCGAGGGTACCGCCAGCCCGGCAACACCCGAGATACCTTCATGCCCGCCAACGCGGGCAGGATGACGCAGCTTCTGTCTCGCGCTCATCGGCACAAGCGGACGTTCGCCGGGGACGGCGTCGGCCGTACTTCCCCATGGCCAAGGCTGGTTTCGGCGCCGCGTTGACCCCGCCGGTAGTCGTCATTGGCCTATGTCGGGTTCGAGCAGACAGGCTGGTTGGCTTGTTCGATACTCGGTGGGTGCCAGAGATCGCCAATGACGTAGCCGGGCCGTTGACTGGTTCGCTGATTCAGGTGGGCGTAGTGCATGGTGGGTTCACTACCGCGGCCCGAGGTCGGTGCCGGAGGCCTGTCGGGGTCTTCCGGCGGACGAAGGGTTCACCGGGCGCGAGCCCGACCTGGCCGCCCTCTCCGAGGTCTTGGCGGAGCGAACCGATGCGCAGGGTCCGGTGTCGAGCGTGGTGGTATGCACCGTGGCGGGGCTGGCGGGGGTCGGCAAGACCGCGCTGGCGGTGCGTTCGGCACGTGAGTTCTCGGGCAGAGTGTTGTTCATCGATCTGCATGGCTTCGATCCGGGCCGTTCTGTCGATCCCACTGCGGCACTGGCCATCTTCCTGCGTGCTTTGGGGACACCAGACGAGCACATCCCGCCCGAGCAGGACGCGCGCGAGGTGCTGTATCGGTCCGTACTGACCGCATTGAGCGAAGCCGGCGACCGCGTTCTGGTGATCGCCGACAACGCGGCACAACTGTCCCAGGTGCTTCCGCTGCGCCCAACCGGTTCCAAACATCGCATGATCGTGACCAGCCGGAACAACCTGCCCATCCCCGGTGCGCGGCGAGTCGAGGTTGATGTGCTGCCTGCGGCTGACGCGCAGGCGGTGCTGGAACTGGCGCTACGTGCAACCGATCCGGACGACACACGTGTCGCCGATGACCCCGCAGCCGCCAGCGAGCTGGTCAGATTGTGCGGCTACCTTCCCTTGGCATTGAGGATCGTCGCGGAGCTGCTGGCAGACCAGCCCGAGCGAACCGTAGCCGACCTCGTGTGGGTGCTCTCAGCGGCACAGGACCGCCTCGGCGAACTGGCATACGACGACTCGCTGGGGGTACGGACGGCGTTCGACGCCTCGTACCAGCGTCTACCAGACGCTCAGCGGCAGTTGTTCCGGCTGATGGCGCTCAATCCAGGACCTCATATCAGTATCGCCGCGGCGGCAGCCCTGGCTGATGAGCCTGAAGACGTCGTCCGCCGATCTCTTCAGGCGCTGCGTCGCGCCCACCTGATTCAACCTGCCCCGGATGGTGTCGGATACGGGTTCCATGACCTGTTGCGGCTCTACGCAGACGGACGGTGTCACCAGGAGGAATCAGTCGACGACCGCGCCGACGCGACACATCGGCTGTTGGACCACTACCGGGACGCTGCCTGGGACGCCGACATGCATCTCAACGTCAGGCGCATCAACGACCTTGCCGAACAACACAGCACCGCCAGGTTCACCGATCGCAGCGCGGCCCTGGCCTGGCTGGACGCGCAGCGGGAAAACCTGGTCGCCGCAGTCGACCTAGCAGTCCGGGAAGGCTTCGACACCCACGCCCAGGACCTGCCGGTCTGTCTCTACGCCTACTTCTACCTGCACAAACACTGGGACGACTGGGTCACCACCAGCGAGCATGGTCTGGCAGCCGCCGTACGGCTGGGCGACAAACGTGGTGAGGCAGCCATCCGCAACCGGCTGGGCGGCGCCTACCGGGAACTGGACCGGTTCGACGAGGCGATCGAATGCCACACGCTCGCCCTGACCTGTTGGCAAGATGTCGGTGACCGTCGCAGCATGGGGGTCACACTCACCAGCCTGGGCAACGCCTACCTGGACGCGAAGCAACCCGACGAGGCGATGCGATGCCTTCAGCAGGCACTCGACCTACTCACCGAACCATCCGACCGACCCGCACGCGGGATCACGATGACCAGCCTCGGCAACGCCTACCACGAGCTGTCACGACTTCCCGAAGCGCTCACCTGCTATCACCAGGCCCTGGCGATCAACCGCGAAGAACAGGACCGGCACGGACAAGCGGTGACCCTGCTCAACCTCGGGATCGCGCACGACCGCCTACACCAGTTCGACGCAGCTTTGGAATGCAACCAGCAGGCCTTGACCATCTGCCAAGAACTCGGCGACCACCACGGCCAAGCCCACGCCCACAGCAACCTGAGCATCGTCTATTGGTCCCTTGGCCGACGAGACGCGGCAATCGAGTCCTCTCACAAAGCCCTCGCCATCTTCAACCACCTGCGCATGCCAGACCTCGCAAGACGAGAACGAGCCGTTCTCATGATCATCGACTGGGCCGAACAAGACTCGCCATAGCTCGGTCTCGCCGCCACGCCCAGGCATACGCCGAGCGTGGGAAAGACTCCACGCGCCCACGGCGCTGCCCGCTTGCGGCGCACGACCAGCGGCATGAGAGTGCATCGCCGTCCGTGACTTGTTCAGCCGAGTGCTGTGGACACCGTGGGGAGCACGTCGGCGATGTTGCGGTGGTGGATGTGCGCGGCGTGTTGGGTGACGAAGTCGCGTAGTGGGATGGCGTCGGTGCCGTAGCGGTCGTGGTAGCGGGCGCGGAGGTGCCGGGAGGTTCTCGATAGCAGGTCGCCGACAGGGCTGGTGCTTGTTTGGAGGAACCGGATTGGTTCGGCGCCTGCTACCCAGAGTTCGGGGCGGCGGCCTGACTGGTCGAGGGCGAGGTGGACGAGGTCGGCGGTCAGGGTGCGTTTTCGCGCCATGTCGCCGCCGGACCAGAGCGCGACCTTGAACTCGGCGATTCGGCGGTCGGTTTCCAGGTCGAAGGGGCGGGTCTTGTCGTTGCCGGGGCCGAGTGAGGGTCGGTTCGTGATGACTTCACCTGGTTCGAGGATCTTCGGCAGGGCCAGGGCGATGACGGTGGCGTGGATGACATCGCTGACCCGGCCGACGTCACGGCGCACGATCAGCGCGGCTTCGAGCAGTTCGTCACTGAGCCCGGCGGCACGGGTCACGACGGGCGCTGTGGAACTGTCGATGCCGACCAGTTCGTGTTCGAGGTGATCGACGCACGTGGTGAAGGGAGCGTGCCGTAGAAACGCGACGAGCGTGGCGAAGGCCTCCCCGGCTTCCTCGATGCCGACCACCGAACCCGGCGCGGGTGGGCGTTGTTGCCTCGGCTCGACGCGGCCGTGTGCTCGGTCCGGAACGTTGCTGGTCACGAAGCCGAGCCTGGCGAACTGCAAGCGGGCCATGTGCGAGGTGAACGTCGCCCGATTCACCCCGAGCACCGCTTCGAGAGCCTGCTTGACCGGGAATCGCACTCCGCCGACCTCGACCCAGTGAACCTGCACGGGTTCGGGTTCTCGCCCGAGCAATCGACCGATCACCGTGTTGGCATCGACCTCGAACTGATCACCGTTCAGCGTGAACCGCACCGCCGACACCCTCTCCGTGCCACCTCAGCCCACTAGGCGCATCGCCGCCACACCCAATCCCGTTTCAACCGCTCAGCGGCATGAGCGTGCGTCGGCAGGCGGGGCGCACCAGTGAGGCCATCCCGATCCTGGAGCAGGTGGTCGCCGATCGGCAGCGTCTGCTCGGCGACCACCCCGACACCGTGACCGCCCGCGCCAACCTCGCTGGCTCGTACTGGCAGGCGGGGCGCACCGACGAGGCCATCCCGATCGAGGAGCAGGTGGTCGCCGACTACGAGCGTCTGCTCGGCGACCACCCCAACACCGTGACCGCCCGCGCCAACCTCGCTGGCTCGTATCGGCAGGCGGGGCGCACCAGTGAGGCCATCCCGATCCTGGAGCAGGTGGTCGCCGATCGGCAGCGTCTGCTCGGCGACCACCCCGACACCGTTGCCGCAGTGCGCGTGCTGGAAGCCTGGCACAACGGCAACCGAGCGACGTAGCAGTGGCAGTGCAGCCACAACCACACCGCATACCTGGGCCACTACCGACCACGACGACTCACCTGCTTGGCGTCTCTCCATGAACGCACGCTCGTCGGCAGAAGCGGACGTCGGCTCAGAGGTCAATAACGCCGGCATCGCGCGGCTTGTGAGTGTGGTTTGCGTGCGCGCTTCGCTGTTGTTCTATCTGGGCTTGGTGGGCTGGTTCTGCCCGCGCGGTAGCGCGTTCAGGGAGGTGTTTCGGTGTATGCCTGCAGGGCGTGCCTGTCGTGGGGCAGGCCGTACGCGCGGAGGAGTGCGCTGAAGTTGGCGAAGGTCATGTCATTGATCCGCCAGATGTCTGGTAGCTGTACCAGTAGGTCGACGAGGCGGCGTTGCCGGGCGTTGAGGGTCGTGTAGGAGGTGCCAGCAGGCAGGGGGCCTGCGGGGAAAGCCACGCGGAGCGCCTCCCCGAGGACGGGCAACGCTGGCATGCCTGACACCGAAGGGATGCGGGCCAATAGCGCGTCGAACGCGGTGTCGACGTGCCGCTCACCCACCTGGCCGAGTGCGAGTCCGGCGTATCCCGCGAGGTCGCCGCCGAGGAAGGGCACGTGGTGGTTGCCGCTGTCGGGGCTCCGGTCCAGGCGAGCAGTTCGTCAACGACGGCTTGGCTGGCGGCCGTCCCGTCGACGTTCGCGAGCGCGATCGCCGCGCCCCAGCGCACGAGTGGTCGCGGGTCGTTGAGAGCTGCGGCGGGCGGCCGGCCACGAAGCAGGCCGGTGGCCACCATCGCAGTAGCCGCGGCCACCTCGTTGCCGGAATCAGCTAGGTTCCCGCTGGTTGCGGCGTCCAGTGCGGACAAACTGCCGGATGCCTCTTCGGGAAACCACGCCAGCGCGTATGCCGCCCTGGTCCGCACCACGGGGTCGAGATCGGTCAAGAGCGTGCGAAACAGTGGCACGCCGACTCGGACAGCGTCGTAGGCGGTCACCGCCACATGGGCGAAGAGCCGATTCTGATCCTCACCAGAGAGTGACTCCAGGTACTGGAAGTCTCCTTCGTCCTCGTCGTAACCGTCGTCGCCGGGACGTGGCGTCATGGCCAGCAGAGCGTCGCCGCCGATCGCTGCCTGGCGGTGTTCAGTGATCGGCAGCCCGGCCGGTAGCCAGGTCTCGTCATATCCGACGGCGATGTTGGCCAGAAGGTCCAGCAGACCGGCCCGGTCGGCGGTGTCCGGGGCTGCCAGTACTTCCAGCAGGAACGGCACCGCGTACGCGGTCGCTTCATACCGGGTGCCTTGATGGAAGATGTTGCCGTACAGCTGCCATAGCGCATCAGTGCGCTGGCTTGCCTCCGATGACCGCAACGCCCGGATCTGTCCGGGCACGTCATCCGCCGGGCCGTACGCGTGGGGCAGCCTCGCCCAATCCACCTGGTCAAGTCCTTCCAGCACAGCGACATCCTGCCATCAGCCCGAAGCGGCGCCCCGTACGCTTGCGAAAGGCTCTCTATTCGCATGACCTGTGCACCGCCAACACGCGCCCTAAGCGGCAGAAGCGGACGTTGTCCTGCCGCTGATCTGTGGGAGCCCGGTTCGGGTTGTGCCTCAGTCAAGCGGCAGGTTCGCCCGCATCGTCCGCTCCCACGCCGACCAGCAGCTGTTCGCGGCGAAGCGGGTAAGGAACCTCCACTACCTTCCGGGATCCACCGAGATGTCCGTAAGTGGAGGAGGGGGTCCTGCCACCCCGACGGTCATGCGCGTACACTGAGTTAGTAGAGCTGGAGCACATCAGGTGCAGCGATTCGTCATCGCGCCGGTTCACCAGGGAGTAATCGGAGTTCGAGTCTCCGGCCGCCGCTGTGCGTGCTCGTTCAATTGGTAGGACGCTCCCAACCTTCACTGAACTACCGATCAGGCACGGTCCCACCCGTTTGATGTCGGACTGGTCAAGTGGCTGGTGTTCAACCCTGTTCGCGTGCCGCGTCGCAGTCCTGCTACCACGGTCCGCTGGCGGTCAGACAGGTCGTGGATAACTTTGATCGCTGCCCACGCCGCTCGTTCTGAGTGGGTGCTGGTTGCCTGCGAGTACCAGTTGCCCAAGAACTCCAGCGTCATGTCGACGAAGGCACGTCCAGCATGGGCGTCGAGCATATCGGTGGCGGACGTGAACCGTCCGTCGTGCAGCGCAGTGTTGCGCAAGGCGTACAGCCATTCAAGGTCCTTCTCGAACTGCTTGGCGGTGGTCTCGATCCACTCGGCAAGAGCGACCGGTGTGGCCACCAGCACGCGCCAAGTCTGTAGCCTCGCGCCAGCCTCACCGCCAAGATCGTCGGCGAGAGCTGTCATGGCGTCGGCGGCCATGCGTAGCTCCGGTTTCACGTCTGCGGGTGCGGCGAGCACGTCGAGCCAGCGGTCCAGATCGTGCAACTTCGCACTGCTACTCACGCCAGTCCACGCGTCTACAGTCGTAAGATGCGCCTCAGCCTTCATGGCTCGCTTCAGCGCTGCGTGCCGATTGATCACGATGTCTCGGGCCTCCGCTAACTTCGCCTCCAGAGTTGCTTTTCTGTCTTTCCCTGCTGCCGTGGCCGCGGATTCCAAGCTATCAGAGACATTCTGTGCCACACGGTGGGCGTTGTGCGCAGCCTTCGCAGTGGCCGCGATGGCGTTACGGGTCTGCTGGTGCAAGTCCACTATTTGTTGACGCACAGCCTGCAGACTAAGCGCACGGGCCAATTTGTCGATGCTCTTGGGCTTCACCTCCAAGGCCTCCAAGGCAGCCCAGCACAGTCCAGCGGCGGCCATGGGGGCCTCGGTGATACGTGCGATGTGCGCGGTGCGCAGGCACTCACGCAGCGCTGGCGGCCAGTTGGTGGTCAGAGGCCGCAGCCGACCTGTTCCCAACGCAGGCTCCGAGAGCCGCAGCACTCGACCCGAGGCAGTGTCACGGGCTAGGGTTTCTGGCCGCAGCCGGATCTCCGCGATTCGCTGCCCAGCCACATACTGGTCGAGCAACTCCATCACCTGCCGTCGACCGAACCGCGCGGCACCGCCAAGGTCGCGAGCGCGGACAGTGAAGTCAAGCAACACATGGCCGCCCGCGTGATTCGCTGACCAGGCACGACGCGCGCTGGACGAGACTTCGGCAAGTGCGGCGAGGGCCTTCAGATCGGCAGTGCGACTTCCCCAGCCGGTTACTTGTGCTCCGGGCTGAATCTCCACTAGCGCCGCTGCCGGATCCATCAATCCAGCCACCGACTCCAGCCCGGAAGTGCCTTCGATGACCACGGCAACGCGGAAACTCTGCTCCGCTGGCAGCAGCACACTCAGCATCTGGTTGCCGTCAAGCGGTCCTCGGCTCAACGCGGCACGCACGTCGTCGGACAGTTGCGGCTGCCATCGGCCTTCTATCATGCAGAGCGAGGCCATCTCCAGTCCTAGGCGCCCGGCGACGTCCCTGGCGGCGTTTTCCTGCCAGGCCGTTACGAAGCGCTGCACCACAGCGGTACGCACCTCAACCAACCGGGCCGCTAGATCCTCAGCAGCCGCAGCGCAGTCACCCGAATCCTTCAGTCCCGCCTCATCACGGGCCTTGATGGCTCTCAACGTGCTGATCGTTTCGTCAAGTGCATTCGGTGGGAGAATCGACGTCAACGATTCAACTACCACCAACGCAGCTGAAACCAGACCGAGCGTTGGTTTCTCGTACGGCTGCGCTTTCAGCCGATCCAGCCGCGCCCGGGACTCCAACGCAGAATGCGCCCGGGCAAGTGCCGCGACCGCACTCCCGGAGCTGGTGGCGTGTCGTGTGAAGACTACTTCCGCAGAGCACGCAACCACGACCCCTCGAGCAGAACACGCTGGCCCTCGTCAAGTCGGGCCGCATCGCAGCGCTTGATCCAATCGGCCTCTTCGCGCACCAGTGACATGTCTCGAACTCTATCGATACGTCAACCAGCTGCACTCTCGGCCCGACTTTGTCTACCAAGGTGCTGATCACACTGAACGAGCCGCACTCGGAGCATGCCCGGCCGAATCCGACTGCAGGCCCGGCGATCCGGGTCCCGCACTCTTGGCCGAGACCCGGCAGTGTCCGTCCCGGCCCGAATACCCGCACATCGGCATGACCGGACGTTGCGTTTTCATGGCGGACGGAGGCCAACCGACCGAGCGTGGTGACCTCGACCAGCCGAAGCCTCAAGCGGGTCAACGATCAAACCAGCCAGTCGAGCGAGACCGCCCTCCGCTGGATTAGTACCCGGTCGGTCCTTCGCCCGGTGAGTGTCGACGGCCCCCCGTCGACCATCCACGACAGCTTCCCAGTACCCCACCTTCCGTCGGACTCATCGACGTCAACAGCCGCAAGCACTCGGACATAACCGGCGGGCCGCCGCCCAAAGCCCCACGAAACCAGGTGTCCTGCCCAATACGTGCCCAAGTCTTCGAATGCAGCTCTGTTTATGCAGGTCAGAGATGCTGGGTGACCCGCTCTCCGGAGGCGGGAGCCTCGGCCGACCGTCAGGGCGCCGCGCCTGCAGGGCTCGTTCGGCGACGACGCCGCACGCGTCGAGCGCGCCTACCCCGTGCCGGACTACCCGACCCCGGCCCTGGCCCCTGGCCTGGGCGGGGCCGACGCGAACATCGTCCCGCGCCTTGCCATGCTGTCGGACGAGCATCGCCGGTGGTCGTTAGACCTGGTCTCAAACTCGGCGTGTCGCTAGGTGAACCAACGGCCCGCCCCTGGCTCCGCACCGCGCGCCTGTGGGCCCGGCCCGACGGACCGCAGGTCAGTCAGGGAGACTGGGGGCCATTGCCCGCCCTCTCGACCTGGAGCCTTTGATGCCGCAGGGGACCGTCCGTTGGTTCGACGCCGAACGGGGTTTCGGCTTCCTCGCACCCGAGGACGGCTCGCCGGACGTGTTCGTGCACGCCTCCGAGATCGTCGGGGACGGCGGCACGAAGATGCTCCGCGAGGGTCAGGCCGTCGTGTTCGAGGTCGGCGAGAACGACCGCGGGCCCCAGGCGCTGCGCGTTCGCGTCACCGCCGATGCGGCCACCGGCAGCGCCGTGGGCTTGCTTGGCACCATCAACTGGTACGAGCCGGGCAAGGGCTACGGCTTCGCGTCGCCGGACGGCGGCGGCGCCGACATCTTCGTGCACAGCTCCGCCATCGTGACCGGCGGCGTGGTCACCGAGGGGCAGCGGGTGGCCTTCCTGATCGTCGAAGGCGAGCGCGGCCCGCAGGCCGGGCACGTGATCCCGCTGGGAGCAGGGGCTGGCTCACCCGCTGCGGCTGGTATCGCGGACGGTGCCGACGGCACGGTGGCCTGGTACGACGAGGACAAGGGCTTCGGCTTCATCAACCCCGACTCCGGCGCCGGGGACGTTTTCGTTCACGCCCGGGCCTTGACCGAGGGGCTGACGTGGCTCGCGGAGGGCGACCGCGTCGCCTACGAGGTGGCTAGTGGAGACAAGGGCCCGCAGGCCCGCGATGTGCACCTGGTCCGGGGCGCCGAGCCCCAGACGGTGCCGCAGCGGTCGGAACCTGCCGCGGCCGCACGGCCGGCGGCGCGGGACGTGCCCGTACGAGGCGGCGAGGGCGTCGTCGCGCGCTACGACGCCGACCGCGGCTTCGGCTTCATCACCCCGGACGCAGGCGGCGACGATCTCTTCGCCCACGTGTCCGTGATCATGGGGTCGGAGCCGCTGCAGAAGGGTGACCGGGTCCGGTACGCGGTGCGTCAGAGCGACCGGGGCCCGCAGGCCGACCGCATCGAACGCCTCTGAAGAGCCGGCCCCACCGGTGGCTGATCACTTCCCGACGAGAGTGCTCGTTCATCCCCGTCGATGGTGCCGTCAGCAACGCGGCTGCAGCCTCCTCCAGGAGATCGATCTCCCTCGTGGTGACGTGAGCCCTGTGCCGACCCGAGGACCTGTTCCGCGCTCAGAAGCTCACCAGTCACCCCACCCACGACACAGAGCTACCGATGTATCCCAAACGAGTGAACGGATGCGTTTGACCTGTTCGCAGAGCTCGATCTTTACGAGCCGGCGGAGGTTGATCACGGTGCCGGCCATGGTGAGTAGCGCCAGCGTGGCGCGTTCGGTCCGGTCGTAGCGCAGCCCGAGGCGTTTGAACCGCAGCAGCCAGGAGTTGGTGCGGTTGACAACCCAGCAGCCCCGGCCGAGGCTGGACTTGCCCTCAATCCCGCGCCGGGCAAACGGACCTGATACCGCGGCGGGTCAGGTAGCGGCGGTAGTCGTACCCCTTGTCGGCGTGCAGCTTGTCCGGTCGGCATCGTGCCCGGCCCGCCCGCGCACGGTCGGGTTCGTGTCCACCAGCGGCTCGAACAGCACGCTGTCGTGGGTGTTTGCCGCCGACAACATGATGTGCAGCGGTAGCCCGTTCGCGTCGCACAGAACGTGGTACTTGGAGCCGGCTTTACTCCGGTCAGTGGGGCTGCGGCCGGTCAGCTCGCCCCTTTCGACCGCACTGACACCGCGTCGATACAGCCTCTGGTCCAGTCGAGCTCGTCGATGTTGGACAGCTCGTCGAGCACGAGCTGGTGCAGCCGGTCCCACACGCCAGCGCCCTGCCACTCACGTAACCGCCGCCAAACGGTGTGCCTGGAACCGCATCCGAGCTGCTCAGGTAGGTCTCGCCAGCGGCAGCCGGTGTCGAGCACGAACAAGATCGCCTCTAGCGCGGCACGGTCATCGATCCGGGGCCGCGAACCCGGACCGCGCAGCGCTGGTCGGAACGGGATCAAAGGTTCGATCAGCTCCCACAGAGCCGGTCCTCGACCCGCCCCTGCTGCGTCGTCTTCGCCACGACTGCCCACGATCGACGACCAAGATCGGCAGGTTACGCAGTGCCCCCTTAAGTTTGAGACCAGGTCTTATCACCGCGAAGTCCTTGTTCAGGACCGCTTTCGTTGGTGCGCATGCTGTCGGTGGCTGTGCCTAGGGTGGAGGGATGACGCGATATATCGATGAAGACTTCCGTGGTGCGGAGTTCCGCGAGTGTGATCTGACCGATGCGCGCCTGATCGGCGTCGTCATGCAGGGTGCTGTGATCGATGGGCTCGTCACCAACCTTGTGGTGAATGGTGTCGAGGTGACCGGGTATGTCGAGGCGGAGCTGGACAGGCGTCATCCGGTGCGGGTGTTGCTCCGGTCCGACGACCTCGCCGATCTGCGCGCGGCCGCCCGACAGCTCAGTGCCGACTGGGCCGCCACGATCGAGCGCATCCGCCGGACGCCCGGAATCGAGCGCCGTAGCGTGGACGGCGAATGGTCGGCTGCGCAGACGATGCGCCACCTGGTCTTCGTTTACGACTCGTGGTTTCGACGTTGCCTCCTGGGTTCGACGGATCGGTTCACGCCGATGGGTATCGGACCGAGCGTCGAGCCCTACCGTGAAGCGCACGGGCTCGACCTCTCGCTCGATCCGAACTTCGACGAGATCGCGAGCGTTCTCGAGTCGAGGGCGGCGGAGCTGATGGCCTGGCTCGACGAGGTCACCAATCAGCAACTCGCAGCGCAGGCACCGGTGCCCGCCGACGATGTCTGGCCTCCCTACGCACGCGGCCGCTCGGTTCGGCAATGTCTCGGCACCGTGCTCAACGAAACCTTCGAGCACCACCGCTTCTGCGTGCGCGACCTCGACCTGATCGAGACACGCCCCGCTGAGACGGCCTAGCCGGACACAACTGTTGATCCTCGTACAGGTCCCAGGCGGTTAATGCCGCTTCGGCTCGACCGGGCGGAGCGGTCGTGTCCACGCCACCACCAAGGCGAGCCCGCGCCGAAGCGGTCCACCCGAGCCTCGACGTGAGCGCGGATAATCGCGCGACTCGATTGCCGGCACGTTCGAGTCGATGTGCTCCGCGGTGCAGTCCGAAACCGTCGTGCGACGGCCCCTCGAGATCTGACCGTCAACGCCTCACAACACACACGATCAGCGGCAAGAGCGGATGTTCGTTGAGAAGCGTACGATCTCAACGCAATCCGGTCGACCGGAGGTCTCTGCACGGTCTGCCCGTGGTCGGGGTATCCGATGGTTCGTCGGCAACCGGTCAGTCGGCATGATCGCGTCGCCGCCGATTCAGGAACAACTGTCCGAGCAGCTCGGCGGCATCGTCTGGAAGACCTTCGGTCGGCCAGTCCTTCTTCTCCGCAAGGGGCAGGGCCCAATATCGGAAGCGGAGCCGGTCGTGGGGCCACGGTAGTTCGTCATCTCCTTCCACCATGGAGACGAGGTCGTCCGGGACGGAGATGCCCGCGGTCGAGAGCGCCTCAACCAGGGCGCTCTGGACACGCGCAAGCCACGCGATCACCCGCGACAACGGTATCGCGTTGCCGATCCATATCTCCTTCGTGTTGTAGGTGTAGCTGGTGGCTGACACGTCCGGATAGGCGGCGGCGAGTCGCTCGGCGGAGCGGCCTCCTATCTCGTCCCAGTGTTCGGCGATGTTACGGAGCAGTTCGATCGCCTCTTGGTCGGTCATTGACGTCCGCAGGTGGTCGGGAAGTCGACGTTGTGCCCGCAGCACGTTTCGCACCGCAACCACCAGCAGGTCGAGTTCCGTCGATACCTGCATCAACAACGCGTAGGAGGGAACTGTCTCCGGCCGCTGATCGTCACGAGGCGGCAGGCCGTCGTAGAACGCACGCCACTCCGCGGTGGACTCGGAGGGCTCGTCCATCCGAGCCCGAGTTTCCGCATCCGCATAGGCTCTCACCAGGGCATAGACGACGTCCTCAAACCGGCTGACCTGCATCCGGGCGGCCTCAACCCACCGCAACCCTGCCCACCACACATCTTGTTCCGGCGCGTCCTCTGCTCGCGGCATCCACCGATGCTGACACCACCCCCTCGGAGACACCAGACGAGACCGGACGGGCTTCCCGACTCCGAGATCACGACCTCAGATATCCGGACCTGTCGGTGGCAACGGGCATTCTGTGTGCCATGACTTTGACCCTGATTGCGGTGCTCAGCCCGATTCTCGGCTTCGGCGGCGGGATTCTCGCCCAGATCGTCAGCACCCGACGAACCGCACACGCCCGCCGACGCGACCTGTTGCGCGAGGCATACGCCGATGGTCTACGCGCCCTGATGACGGTCGAAGGCATCCGGGACCTGGCCGACGTCCGGGCCGCGCGATCAGCACTCTTCCACGCCCGAGGCCAGATTCACCTCGTCGGCACCAAACAAGGCCGGACACTGTTCGCCGAGCTCGCCGACATCGGCTACGACATGCTCGACCGACTACTCGACGAAGCGCCACGGCGACGGCCGTTCACGCCCGTCCCTCGACGGCTTGACCGGATCTACCCGCCAGCCGACCGAACCAAGCTGGAGGCGGCACTCACCGCATTCGTGGAACAGGCCCGCAAAGAACTGGCCATCGACGAATCCTGGTGGCGACGCGCTCGTCTAGCGAGCTAGTACATCACCCGGACCACTCTAGAGTTGTTCTGCGAAACCGCCCTGATAGGGCACCGCACGCTCATCGGCACGAGCGGACGTTCATCGGTGAGCGAACCAAGGCAGCTCCGACCCGCTCCCAGAAGAACTAAGAGCTCACCCGACAACGCACCTCTCACCGATGCAGTTCACGGCCGTTGACCTGCGGTTCGACGCAGTTGAGGTCGGTTGAGCACAGTTGAAGAGCCCATATGTGTGAACCAAGCCAGAAATACACGCTGACCTGCGGAAACAAGAGTCCAGCAGGTCACGACAGGTCAGTTGGGAGCCGTTGAGCGCAGTCCAGGGCAGTCGAACCCGCCCGACGGCTCCCAACCTGCTCCCCACAGTGCTCCCACGACACTCCACCAGCCATCATCGCCCCGGCCTCTTCTAGCGCCCGTGCCGCTGCGTTCGACCGCACGGTCAGCTGCATGCGCGCGTGGGATGCACGGATCGTAACATGAGAATGTTCGATACCTGGCGAAATAGCGACGCGTCGGGCTGGATCGTCCCCTACCGGCCGACGCCAGAGCCCCTGATGGTTTGGGGGCTATGCGTTGCGGGGCTTGCGTCGCGTGTTGTGGGCGGCGGTTTGATGCCGTTTCTACACCCTTGTCGGTCGGGCTATGCGTTGCGGGACCCGACCGCTTGTCCAGCGTCTCTACGAGGGCGGTTTCTATGCCCTGGTGTTCGGGATATGCGTGGCGGGGGTGCCACGATCTTCGGGTTGCCGGTTGCCATCGGTTTCTATGCCCTGGTGTTCGGGCTATGCGTTCCGGGATGACCTTCGGTGCAAGCATGGGCTCTGCCAACGTTTCTATGCCCTGGTGTTCGGGCTATGCGTTGCGGGACGAAGGTGATCCTCCAGGCCATGGTGCTCGACAAGTTTCTATGCCCTGGTGTTCGGGCTATGCGTTGCGGGGATCACAGGCCTGGGACCGACCAGGCCTGCACACCACCCAAGGAAGTTTCTATGCCCTGGTGTTCGGGCTATGCGTTGCGGGGGATGTCAGTTCTGGTGGGCTGTGAGCTGCGACGATAGCAGCTTCGGCGAGGACCGGGCGTGGGGTGAGGGCCTGTGGGGGCCTTGCGGGGTGGTGGTGTGGTGTTCGTAGGGTGTGACCTGCGTGGATGGGGTTGCGAGGACCGGGGCGGTTTGGGTCGGTGTTGAGTTGATCTGCACGGGTTATCTGATGATCCAGTAGTGGGAGCGTTCTTCGACGGTTCTGGCGCCGATGATGTAGCGCTGGTTGTAGGTGGTGGTGTCGGTTGGGTACATCCTGACTTGGTCTTCGAGTGGGTCGATGAGTTCGCGTAGTCGGGCGCGGAGGCGGTGCAGTTCGGCGGTGGTGGGAACGTCGCATTCGAAAACCGACAGTTGCACCCGTGGGCCGTATCCGGACAGGGCCATGGCGACGTCTTCGCGGCGTCGGTCGTCGACGATGTCGTAGGCCACCACGACGATCATGGTCTTGTTGTCCTTTACTTCCAGCGGAGGGGCCGGTAGCGGCCGTTGTCGGCGAGCAGGGCGGCGGCCAGTGCTTTGGCTTGCAGGTGGAGGGCTACGCGGAAGGAGACGCGGCGTCCGGTTCCTTGGTGGCTGGTCAGGGTGAGCATCCGTTTCTCGTAGGCGGCGAGGAAGGTGTTCTTGGCGTCGTCTCCCATGCGGCATCCGGTGTCGGGTTGGTGGGTGAACTGTTCGGTGCGCACCTGTCGGGTGCTCAGGCATCGCCAGACCGCGACGTCGACGGTGATGGGGCGGACCTCCTCCATCAGGTCCAACGCGAGCGAGGGTCTGCCCCAGCGGTGCTGGTGCAGGAAGCCGACGAGCGGATCGAGTCCGGCGGCTTCCAGGGCCGCGCTGGCTTCGTGGCAGAGCAGGACGTAGCCGTAGGAGAGCATCGCGTTGACCGGGTCGGGCGGCGGGCGGCGTTGGCGGGAGAGGAACCCCCATTCGGGGTCGATGAGGCGTTGCAGTCCGCGCATGTAGTCGCGGGTGGCGGCGCCTTCCAGGCCCATCAGCTCGTCGATGGAGGTCGCCGCGTCGACTTTGCCGTGGGCGGTTTCCAGTCGGTCGGCGGCGACGGCGGCTTCGGTGTCGTCGGCGCGTCGGGCGGAGCGCAGCAGCCAGACCCTCATGTTGGCGATCTTGCCCGCCACGAAGGCGGCGGCCAGTTCGCGGCTGCGTCCCTCGTTGTCCGCCGCCCGGTACTGCGCGCGCCGGGCGCTCGGATCGGACGTGGTCGGGGCCGTGAGCCTGCCGCCGAGAGTGCCTTGGTCGGTGAGCAGCACGACCTCGATCCTCTCCAAGACAGCGCGATGAAGGAACGGTGTGGTGAGACCTACACGTCCGAAACACACCACTTGCCGCACACGCCGCAACCCGAGCCGAAGCAGGGACTCCTCGCCATCGGTGACGATCAAACGGTCACCCCGCACCCGCACCGTGGCTCCCTGCCGTTCGACGTAGACGACCGTTTCCAACGGGTTCGACAGGGCTTCGCGGGCACCGAGCGTGGACGGCGTCAACGTCTCGCCCAGGAACCGCACGCCGCCATCGAAGGACGCCACATGGCACTTGCCCGCGTTGAGCTCCAACCGCAACGTCTCCAACTCCACCCCGGCGGCCTGGAGCGCGCACTCCCCGTCGAGCCTGCTCGACACCGGGATGGCGAAGTCGTCGCCATAGCGGATCACCCGCCACCCGTCTGCCAGCATCGCACGGTCGAAAGCGTCCAAGTACAGATTGCTCAGCAGCGGCGACAACACGCTGCCCTGATGCAACCCCTCCCCGATCAGCGGCATCCCGCCGCCCACCCACCACGGGCCGGTCCAGCAACATCCCCACCAGATGCACCACCCGCTCGTCCTCGACGAGCTCCCGCAACCGCCGCATCACCTCCCACCGCGGAATCCGATCGAAGCACTCCTTCACATCCGCCCGCGCCACCCACCCGGCCCCCGAATCACGCGCCTCAGTCAACGCGGCAATAGCATCAGTGACCCCGAGCCCACGGCGATACGCGAAACTCCACGGCAACAACACCGGATCGACCACCGGATCCAACACCCCCAGAAGCGCCCGCTCCACAATCCGATCAGCCAACACCGGAACCGCCAACCGCCGAACCCCACCCGACGGCTTCGGAATCTCCACCCGCCGCACCGGCGACGGCTCCCACCTCCCCTCCCCCAACGCCGCCGCCATCTCCGCAATCCGCAACGCCGCATCCACCTCAAACGCCTCCACCGCGCCGTCCGGCCTCCCATCCTCCAGCGCCGCATCACGCACCCGATCCCACGCATCCAACAAGGCCTGCTGCTTAAACGCCTCCGCAAACAACACACCCAACCTACTCACCCCCTCTCAACCCACATCACCTGCCAACAGAGTCGCCCGACACCACCCACGCGTTTCACTCACGCCAGCCAATCACACCCAGCAATCATCCGACGATAGGATCGCCGCGCCAGGCAAAGCCCGACGAGGCCCACTCGCCCTCTCGACCACCGCGGAGTCCCGCTTCCACAGTCCCACCGGGGCTATTCGTTACGGAAGGCGTGACGTGCCTGAGCTTCGACATTTGGGTTTCTATGCCCTTGGCGTCGGGCTATGCGTTGCGAGCGCGTCTCGTCCTCGTCTGGGGTTACGACGACTCGTTTCTATGCCCTTGGCGTCGGGCTATGCGTTGCGAGAACGTGCCCGGGGACAAGATCCCGGAAGTCCTCTCGTTTCTATGCCCTTGGCGTCGGGCTATGCGTTGCGAGGCAAGAGTCGGCTCGTCACTCTCAGTCTCGACGGTTCGGTTTCTATGCCCTTGGCGTCGGGCTATGCGTTGCGAGGCTGATGTTCGCGGAGAAGTTGTTCGACCGAGGCGTTTCTATACCCTTGGCGTCGGGCTATGCGTTGCGAGCGGAAAAACCCTGCAGGTGCTGACCGTGACCGGTTTCTATGCCCTTGGCGTCGGGCTATGCGTTGCGAGTGTTCACCCTCGACGTCCTCGACAGCATCTTCAGCGAGTTTCTATGCCCTTGGCGTCGGGCTATGCGTTGCGAGGGATGGCCGTTGGCGTGCCCTGTGAGCTGGGACGTTAGCACGGTTTGCGAGGACCGTGGTGGTGTTGATGTTGATTGCGGTTGGGTTCGGTGTTGGGCGGGGTTCGATTGGGGCGTTGAGCTGCGGTTTTTGGGTTGCGAGGGCGTGGGGTGTGCGGGGGTTGTTGCTGGTTGTCTTGTACGGGGTGTTCATGGTGTGAGTTTGTCGAGGTGGAGTGAGCCGAATCCGTGGGTGGTTTGGGCGCCTGCGCCTGCGATGGTGAGGTAGTGGGTGAGGGTGGCGAAGAGGGTGCGGGTGGTGGGGGTGGTGTGGCGGGTGAGGGCGAGGTGGAGTTGGCCGATAAAGCCGGTTTGGTTCATGGTGGCGGAGACGGGGGCTTGTGTGGTCTGGCCGTCGAGGTGGGTGATGTAGGTGTGTTTGCGGAGGTCGTGGAGGTCGTGGTCGGGGATGGTGAGTGGTGTGGGGGCGTGGTGGTTCCAGCGGGTGGCGGCGCTGCGGTAGAGGAGTGCGGGGTCGGGGAGGGGGTGGTCGTGGCCGTTGCGGGAGAAGTAGAGGGGGTGGTAATGGTGAGGTGGGCGTGGCGGGCGGGTGGGCTGGTGGCGAGTTGGGCGTAGGTGCGGGTGTGGGTGGTGTGGTGCAGGACTGAGCAGGGGGTGTCGCCGAAGGTGATGGTGGCCGGCGGGGTGGGTGGAGGGTCGTCGGTGAGCCAGCCGAGGCGCCAGGTGGTGGTGCCGTCGGGGTGGTCTGCGAGTGGTCCGACGGCGAAGGGGGGCCGTGGTGGCCGGTGCCGTGGTGGCCGGTGAGGGCGCAGGCGGCGCCGTGCAGGCGTGCGGGGTAGATGCGGGGGTTGCCGGTGAGGTCGAGGTGCAGGGTGAGGGTGGCGGGCATGGGGGGTTTCAGGTGAGGTGGGCCAGGGCGCGGCAGGCGGTGATGTGTCCGTCGGCGTCGCGGATTTCGTCGAAGGGGACGACGAGGTCGTGGCGGTGGGGGTGGGCCACGGCGACGGGTCGGGAGACGACGAGCAGGGTGGCGGGTTCGGGGTCGGGAAGGTGGTGGGTGGGGCCGTGGTGGGCGGTGAGCACGGGCACGTGGATGGCGCCTGTGGGGATGTGGTGGGTGGGGGTGGTGGTTTCGTGGACGCGGGGTGGTTGGGGGTGTGGGGGGAGGGTGAGGGTGCCGTCGGGGGTGGTGATGACGAGTTTGTGGGGGGTGAGGTTGCGGATGTGGGTTGGGGGGTCGGGGTGTCGGCGTGGGGGTGGGTGGGTTGGGTGGGGTGGACGCGTAGGGGTGTGTAGCCGTGGGTGGGGCCGGTGTAGTGGAGGAGGTGGGTGTGGGGGAAGAAGCGGGTGTCGGTGCGGGCGAGGTGCCAGCCGAGGGTGAGTGCGACGGTTTTGGGGATCATGGCGATGAGGACGAGTTCCCGCTTGCCCGCGGTCTTCTTGATGTGGGCGAGTTGTTGGGCGATGGCGTGGCCGAGTCCGGCGAGGTGGTCGCGGTCGAGATCGGTCAGTGAGTTCGCGGTGCTGGTCAGGGTGTGCACGGTGCGGACGCCGTAGTCGGCGAAGGTCTGTGGGTCGAGTTCGGTGGCGGCTTGGGTAAAGCGCAGCCAGACGCCGATCCTGTCGCCGGTGGGGGCGGCGAGGTCGTGGGTGGTGACGGGGGCGAGCGGGGTGGTGGGGTGGTCGAGGGCGAATTCGATCTCGTCGGCGTCGTCGGTCGGGGGAGTTCGAGCAGCCGCATGCCTGCCGGGGCGGGCAGGTAGGCGCCGATGGCGAGGGCGGCGGGCCAGAGCAGGTTGGGGGCGACGGTGTGGCCGGTGTCGTCGCGGTCGTTGTTGACCAGGGCTTCGAGGGCGCGGCCGATTTCGGCGCAGTCGGCGGAGATGTCGGGCAGCGGGTCGCCGGGGGTGAGGTCGACCCAGCGGATGACGGCGCGGGTGCTCATGCGTCGGGTGGCCGCGGCCTGGACGGCGCGGTGGCGTCGGTCGCGCATGCCGCTGTCGAGCAGGTGGATGTGGAAGAGGGTGCCGCTGGTGCGGTGGATGCGGGAGCGCAGCCAGAGCCCGACCCCGAGCAGCACCAGCGCCGCGCCGAGGAGGACGAGTCGGGAGGCCACGACGCGCGCGTCGGGGGTGGGTTTGGCGAGGGCGTCTTCGACGACGAGGGCCAGGGCGGCGGTGATGAGGGCGGCGAGGACGACGACGGCGGTGTTGGCCAGGGACACGCGTGCCGTTCCGGGCACGGTGCGGCGGGGCGGGCGGCTGCTCATCGGTCCACCTCGTTCGGCTGCTGGGCGCGCGGCGAGCGGTAACGTACCGCAGCGGTGTCCCGATGCACGACGTGATCGTCAGGCCGGGCCGAATGGGGTGTCGTGAGCGAACGATTCGTCAATCCCTACACCTTTGTGCCGTTCCCGAGCGTGTTCCCGCGTCGGGTCGCACCGCACGGTCACGCCGGGAATCCTGAGTTGTTGTCGGGTTCGCTGGATGTGCGGATCGAGGCGGTGTCGCCGTTGTTGGTGCGAGCCTTATCGGGCGCGGATGGGGTGGTGCGGCGCCGCGGCGCCCGGATGGTGCGGTGTTTCTTCCCGGTTCGGCGGTGAAGGGCGCGGTGCGGTCGCTGCACGAGACGGTGGCGGGTGGGTGTGTGCGGGTCTTCGACGGTGAGTTCGTGCCGCGGTATCGGGACGCGGCGGTGCGGTCGGTGATCGGGGATGTGGTGCTGGCGGTGGTGCACCGCATGTTTCCGGAGGGTCCGCCGGAGGTGATGCTGTGCGAGCCGGGGGATCCGGAGTGGGATCGGCTCGATCAGACTCAGTTGGAGTCGTTGCACCGGCAGTCGCCGTTGTGTTCGGGTGAGCGGTTCACCCGCGCTCCGGATGGGGGTTCCGGCGTGATCCGGAGGGGCGGTGGGTGTTGATGCTCACCGACGCGGGCGCGCGGGATGCGACCAAGCCGTATCGGGCGCGGTTGTGCCGCCTGCCGGAATCACCTGCGGTGCGGGATGTGCCGGTGTGGGTGTGGGAGGAGTTCAAGTCGGCGTTGCTGGGCAGTGACGACCTGCGTCCGGCCCGGCAGGACGACGCCGGGGACGACCCGTTCGTGGACGTGGTGTTCGAGTACGCGCCGCGCGGACAACCGAAGCGCAGGATCACGGTCGGCCGCCGGTATCGGCCCTCGCCGCAGCTGCGCGAGGGCCAACCGGTGTGGGTGCGCCTGGACGGCGACGAGATCACGGCGTTGCGGTTGGGGGTGGTGTGGCGGCACACCGGCAGCGGCGTCGCGTCGACCCGGATTCCTCGGGGCGCGGCGGCCTGTTCGAGCCTGGTGTTGTGTCCGAGTTGCGCGGTGTTCGGCTCCATCCACCCGAACGGCGACAACCCGGGCGAACAGGAGGAGACCCGGCGCGCGCGGCAGGTCTCCTACGCCGGGCATGTGCGCTTCGGCAACGCCGTGACGGAGCAGACGGTGCAGCCGCTGGTGATCAGCCTGGCACCACAGGGAATGCCTCGGCCGGGAGCCGGGCAGTTCTACCTGGACAGTGACGCGCGAACCCGCGGCGACGCCGCCGTCCCGGCGTCGCGGGAGTGGCGCGCTGGCGATGGGCGCATGCTGCGTGGCCGCAAGTTCTACTGGCACACCCCCGCCGCCGACGGCAGCCCGCCTCGGCGGGCTCGTGCCGGGGCCGGGCAGGACAACGAGGCGATGTCGGCCACCGTGGAGCTCATCCCGGCGGGCACGGTGTTCACCATGACGGTGCGGTTCACCGATCTCGACCCCGCCCAGGTGGGCGGTCTGTTGGCGGCGCTGGAACCTGGTCTTTTGCTGGGCGAGGACGTGGTGCGCCACATCGGTGGCGGGCGTCCGCTCGGGCTCGGGTCGTGCCGCACGACGGTGGAGCCGACGAGCAGCGTGTGGTCCTCGGCCGCCCGCTACGGGGCGGTCGACACCGTGGCGGGGGTGGCGCTCGGCGAGTTCGTGCGCCGGTTCCGTGAGCAGGCACCCAGGGAGGTCGCGGCCGTGTGGCCCGCAGTGGTGAAGGTGCTCTCGGCCGACGCGGTGGACGGATCCCGGGTGACCTACCCGCCGGGCGCGGGCTGGGCCGCGGTGGACACCGAGAAGTTCGGTGAGGGTTTCGAGTTCTGGAAGCAGACCAGCGGCCTGGAACAGGCCCGTAAGGACGGCCGCAGGATGGGGTTCCCGTTGCAGGGCCTGCCCGAGGTCGGTGACGCCGACCAGTCGATGGAGATCGTCACCAAGGCGTCCGCGCGCCCGCTGCCGGACCGCCCCGACCGGCGGGGTCGCCGGTGAGTGCCCGGTTTCTGGACGTCGCGGTGGTGGGTGTGCAGTCGTGGCTGACCAGGACCTCGAACCTGCAGGGCCGCCGGGGCGCCTCCACCCTGATCCGGGAGGCCACCGACCCCGCCCGTGTCATGGCCGACATCCCGGGGTTGGGCGAGATCGCCGCGGTCAACACCGACGCGGGACAGGTCGACGGGGTGGTGGCGCTGCGCCTGCTCGCCGACGGCGACGCCGACGCCGAGCGGGCCGAATGGGCGGTCGCCGAGCATCTGCGTGCCCGGCTGCCTGCCGCGTCGCTGCGGGCGGTGCATCTGCGCGGTGACTCCTACGCCGCCGCCCGCGCCGCCGACACCGTGCTCGCGCAGCGGGAATGGGTGCCGATGGTGCCGGAATGGCCCGCGGGCAAGCCGTGCGACTGGTGCCGGACGTGGACCGCGTCGCAGATGGTCAAGACCGCCGACGAGCACATCGGGTTGTGCCGGGACTGTCTGGCCCGCCGCGTGGCGGCCGGGTCAACCGTGAGCACCCGCGCCGGGCGCGCGCCGGGCACCGAACGCGACCTCCTGGCCCGCCTCGACACCGCCGCGCGGGTGCCGAACGACTTCACCGAACTGGCCGAACTCGGTCCGCCGGGCGAGCACACACGTGGCCACCCTGCACGCCGACGGCAACGCCATCGGCCGCTTCGTCACCGACGCCCACACCCGCTCCCCGGGTTCCCGGTCGCCGCGACGATCTCCGAGGCCACCTGGTCGGCGCTGCTGGCCGCAATCGCCGCCATCACCCCGGCGCATGCGACGGTGTTGCCCATGGTGGCGCATTTCGTCGGCGGCGACGACGTCCTGGTGTCCGTCCCCGCGCACCAGGTGTGGCGGTTCCTCGCCGCGCTGCTTCCCGCCTTCGCCGAGCACACCACCACCGACCGGCGGCTGCGCAAGGTCACCGCCCCGACCCTCTCGGCCGGGGTGGTCGTCCACCACCGCGCCGAGCCACTGTCCACAGTGGCCGACCTGGCGTGGCGGCTGCTGACCGCGGCGAAACAGGACCACCGGGGGCAACACGCGGCGATCGGCTGGCAAAGCGTCACCCACGACGGAACCGACCGGATCACGCGCCCCAGCCTGCCGGTGGCCGACCTGGCCGCGCGGTGGCCGGATCTGGCCCGGCTGGCCGCGCTGCCCGGGTCGGCCCGCGCGCGGCTGGGCGAGCTGTGTCTGGCAGAGCGACGCGGCGCCGCCCCGCACCGTCTCGACGCCCACGCCGAACGGCTCGGCATCGGCGAGACCACCGCACCGTTCCGCGGCCACGGCGGGATCGCGTTGGATGACGCGCTCGCCCTCACGAGGTGGTGGACGTGAGCGGCCTGCGGTTCCAGATCGTGTTCCACACCCCGTTCCGGGTGTCCACCGGCGCCGCCCACGCAGGCATCGACGCGGTGATCGACCGTGACGACCCGCTGCCCGCGACCAGCCTCAAAGGACTCATGCGCGCCACCGCCACCGCCCTGCTCGGCGACGCGCCGATCATCGCCGCCGTGTTCGGCTCCCCCGCCACCCCCACCCCGTGGCGGTGGAGCGCCGCGACCCCCGACAGCGACGGCTGGCACACCCCGAAACCGGCCGCGCGGGTCACCATCGACCCCGACACCCACACCGCCCGCCCCGACATGCTCGGCACCGCCGAACAGACCGGCGCCACCAGCGCCACCTTCACCGTCACCCCCGACACCCGCTGCCCACCGACACCCTCGACCTGCACCGCCTCGTCCTGGCCGTCGCCGGGCAGGCCACCCGATCCTTGGGCGGCAACCGCCGCCGCGGCCTCGGCTGGGTCGCCATCACCTGCCCCGACATCGCTCTCGACACCGCCGCCACCCGCCGATTCCTGGACCTGCGCACACCATGACCACACCCACCAGCGCCGTGCGGGTCAGCGTCACCCTCACCGAAGCGGTCTCCGCCGGCCGCGGCCCCGCGCGGACTTCCGCCGCGACACCTTCACCCACATCCCCGGCTCCGTCCTGCGCGGCGCCCTGGCCGCCGCCTGGATCGCCCGCAACCCCGACATCCCCACCACCGACCCCGCCTTCACCGACATCTTCGAAGGCGACGGAGCGTTCGGCCCCCTGCACTCCCCCGCCGGCCTCCCGATCCCGCTGTCGGTGCTCGTGCACAAGTACCCGCCCACCCGCCGCTGCCGACAACTCTGGTGGGACCAAGCCCGCGGCGAACACGCCACCACCTGCGATCGCTGCGACTCCCCCTCGTGGCCAGCAAAGGCCAACCCGTCGGCGAGGTCCCTGTCGTCGGGCGCACCAGCGCCGCCCTGGACAGCGACGGCGTGGCCCGCGACGGCATGCTCTTCCACGACCGCGCCCTGCGCACCGGACAGACCCTGCACGGCTGGGTCCACGGCCCCGCCACCGCCGCCCTCCGACACAACGGGCAGCCGGTCGGCGATGTCCTGCTCGGCTCCCGCCGCAGCGTCCGCGGCGCCGCCGCCCTGCACCTGCACCCCGACGACCGGCCCGACCCCGTCGAGACCCACGACGACCAGGTCGTGCTGCGCCTGGCCTCCCCTGGCGTGTTCGTCGACGCCTACGGCCTGCCCACCGACACCCCCGACACCGACGAACTCGCCGACCAGCTCGCCGTCGACGATGTGCGCGTCACTCGATCGTGGACCCGGTGGACCGAGGTCGGCGGCTGGCACGCCGCCAGTGGCCTGCCCAAACCCACCGACCGCGCCGTCGCCGCGGGCTCCACCTACCTGCTCGACTGCACCCCCCACCCCACCACCACCGCGCTCACCACCCTCGCCACCCGCGGCATCGGCCTACGCCGTCGCGAAGGCTGTGGCGCCCTCTACCACCGCCCGCCCGCACCCCCGGGTTCGCCGTCCTCGCCGAAGCCATCGCCCCCTGCGCGTCTCCCAGAACCTGATCCGACGCCTGCGCGAGCGGGCCGCGCCCCTGCGGGCGGGCGCCGTCGACGACACCCAGCTCACCACGCTGCTCGCCTCCGGCAAGATGCCCGACCCCATCGCCCGCGGAGTGCGCACCATGCTCGCCACCACCGACCCCACCGCCTACGACACCCTGCTCGACTTCCTGGACGAACGATGAGAACCACCCTCATCAGCCTGCGCCTGCGCATGACCACCCCCGGCGGCGTCACCGCACCCGAACACCACACCGACGGCCTCGACCCCGACACCCACGTCCTGCCCCTGCGCACCGACACCGCGGGCAACCCGCACCTGCCCGGCACCACCATCGCCGGCAGCCTGCGCGCCCACTGCCGCGACACCCCCACCCTCGCCGACGCCTTCGGCCCCACACCCGGCGACCAGCGCGCCGCCTCCCCCATCCAGATCCTCGGCACCCTCCACCGCACCCCGAACATCGAGCCGGTCACCCGGCTGCGCACCCGCATCGACCGCCACCGCCGCGCACCCGCCACCCACACCCTCCACGGCGTCCAACAACTCCCCGCAGGCACCGAGTTCGACATCGTCCTGCGCTGGGACAACCCCCACCCCACCCACCTCACCGCCCTCCTGCACCAGCTCACCACCTGGACCCCCGCCCTCGGCCGCGCCACCAGCACCGGCGCCGGGCAATGCGCCGTCACCGCCCTCGCCCACCACGACTACGACCTCACCACCCCCACCGGCCTCCTTGCCTGGCTCACCGACACCCCCTACCCCGAACCCGAACCCCTCACCACCCCCGCGACACCCCCCGAACCGATCATCACCCTCACCTTCGCCATCGTCGACGCCCTCCACATCGGAACCGGCACCCACACCACCACCGACGACGGCCATCAACTCTTCCTCACCCACCGCGCCGACACCACACCCACCATCCCCGGAACCACCCTCAAAGGCGCCCTGCGCTCCCGCGTCGAATACATCTGCCGCGTCCTCGACCACCCCGCCTGCACCACCCAAACCTGCGGCCACTGCCACCCCTGCCAGATCTTCGGCCACAGCAACACCGACGGCACCGCCGCACGCGCCCGCATCCGTATCCATGACACCCCCATCACCAACCCCACCATCGAACACCACACCCACGTCGCCCTCGACCGCGTCACCGGCGGCGCCGCCCCCGCCTCCTCTACACCCTCGAAGCCATCACCGGCGGCACCTTCACCCTCACCATCACCGCCCTCTCACCCCTCACCACAATCCAACGCCTCCTCCTCGACGCCGCCATCACCGACCTCCACGACGGCCACATCGGCATCGGCGGCCACACCACCCGCGGCTACGGCTCCGCCACCATCACCACCCCCACCTGGCAACCCCCCGACCTCACCACCCTCCACACCCACCTCACCACCGAGACACCATGACCACCTGGACCCTCCACGGCAGCGGACGCCAACCCGCCACCACCTGGACCACCCTCCACACCATCACACCCCACTGGCACACCGCCTGGGCCGACCCCGCAGGCTTCCACCACACCACCCACCTCCCCACCACACCACCCACCACCACCCACCTCTGGGCCTGGGCACCCCACCACTGGCTCCGCGTCCGCATCGACCACCACCACTGGTGGGCCGCCCTCCTCACCACCACCAACACCACACCCCACTGGCCCCACCACACCACCATCAACCACATCGACATCACCCCACTCCGCAACTGGCACCACAACCCCAACAACACCCCCGACCACCGCATCGCCCACTACCGCGGCACCCCCAACATCATCGGCCACCACAACTGGACCGAACTCACCCCCGACTCCCCCACACCGCACAATTCATCACCCACAACACCAACCTCCCCCACCCATAACGCCGCACAGCCGTCCCGCACCGCCCCGAATCCGCACCTCACTGCCAGCGTGGTACCCACGTCGCTCTGACCTGGCGTAACCGCCGAATCAGCAGGTCAGGCGTTCCGTCTAACGCAGTTGCGGATCGTTCGCCACTGTTCTCGCCGCATCCACTCTCCTCGGCATCGACCGACCCCGCCACCCACTCAACCACGCCTCGCAGCCGACCGACCACACTGCCACGCCGGGAATGTCCTCGCCCAACCGTTTCGGCCAGAACGACGCCCCCGTCCCCACTCGTCCACGACCGGCGTGCATCGCCGTCCAGGCCGTGCAGGAACACCAAGTCCAACACCGCCGACCCGGCACCACCAACAATCACGACCTCGGACAACCGACACCCCTAACTACACCCGCCGCAAGCAGGCCACGCCATGTACGGCCAGAACCGACCAAGCCTGCACGATCCATCGCGCGTCACCGATCAACCGCTACGGATACGCCGACATTCCACGCCATCGCGAATGCAGTCTCATGCCGCGGAGCGAGGGTTGGAACCCTCGGGTGCTCGTGCAAGGGAGAGCAGGCCTATGTGCGACCCGAGCGTCTTCACCCCCATAGGGAGATCAATGGGCTGGAACTCGTTGGCAGTGGCATGACCGTGTCGGTGCGCACGATCGGCCGCCTCGTGGCCTGCTCGGCTTGAACCCCGGTCGGCCGCGCGGCGCGGTCGGCATGTCCGGGCAGCGAGTCGACGCGGCGGCGGACCGGCGCGACCTCCGCCCGAGCGCCGCCGCGCCCCTTCTGGGGTGCGGCGGGCAGTGGATCACTGCACCGGCGCTCGCAGTAAGAGGGGGCGATCCGGGGGACCGCGAGAGCCTCGGCGGTGGTGACTTCCGGCTAAGCCGTTCAGGGTGAGGCGATGCGCTGAGCGGGTGAGGTTTCCCGTTGTTGGTCACATCGGTGGGCGTGGCGGCGACACGTTGGCGAGCGGAGTTGGTTGCCGAGAGGGGTATGCCGGTGAGTTTCCTCATGGGTCGAGTCGGACGACTTCTCGTGATCGCACTGGTGTTGTCGTCGTTCGTCGCCCCTGTGGCAGTGGCCTCGCCGGACCCGACGATCGCGTGGGCCCAGCGCCAGTGGTTGCGATCCGTGCCCGCGGAACCTCTACCACAGCGGACATACGTTTCAGCGCAACGGGAATCGCCTCCGTAACCAACCCGGTCATGGAGTTGGTCGGGAGCGTGACCGCTGTAATGCGGGTCGATGTGCGGCAAGTTACGCACCTTGGAAACGACGACTACTCGTTGCCCGTCCTGCTAAACGTTCCCCGCGACGACCGGGGTATACGCCGGATCTTTGCAGCTCAAGTCCGGCACAGCCAATCTCGGCCCGGCGCTGTCGGTCAGGGTGACCGCGATCGAGGAGGATCAGGATGCCGTGCACAAAAGGCCCGTGAGGCCATCCGACGACCGGATCTCGCTGCTCACCGACGCACAGCGGGTGGTGCGGGACGAAGTACTCATCGGGGTAGGTATGGCGGCTCCGGATCCCGACGCGGTTGCCGCCCAGGCTGCCGCGGTGTTGCACGCTTCGATCACCGGCTCGATCCCCGGGATCCGGCTGTACCAGTTGCGCGTACCCGGCGCCAGCGCTCCCGACCTGGCGCGCCTTGCCGCGTCGGCGGAGGGCGTCGCGGACGTGGACTTCACGGCCCTGAACTACGTCGAGTTCTCGCCGGGAACGGACACCGTTCCCAATGATCCAGACTGGGACGACTGGGACCTGGCGTCGCCTGCAGGGAACAACTGGAGCATGGAGTGGGTCAAGGCCCCGATCGCCTGGGATGTGGAGACCGGCGGATCGGGCGTCCGCATTGCGGTCATCGACAGCGGTTTCGACCCCCACCACGGCGACTTGCGCAACAACGTCTCCCGCGATGTGGTGAGCACTGGCTCCCACGGAACCCATGTGGCCGGAACGATCTGCGCTGAGGGCGACAACAACCACGGGATCACTGGCATGGCCTGGAGATGCGACTTGCGCTTCTTCGCTGCCGGAACGACGGTCGCCGAAACGGCGTCCGAGATGGTGGACGCGGTCGGGGACGGTGCGCGTGTGGTGAATATGAGCCTCAACTACATCGAGAACGGCAACTGCGCCGCCGACCCGGTGGTGGTCGAGCGGGCCGCTGCCGACGCGAACGACGTCTTCGAGAGAGCCGTTCTGATGGCCCAACGAGAAAACCGGGAAGTGCTCTGGACCCTGGCGGCCGGCAACGAGTGTGGTCGCGACGCTCGGTTCACCGCCCCCGGCGGGTTGGGTGCCCGGTTCCCGTTGGACACCCTCACCGTCGCCGCGATCGGGCAGGACGGCAGGCTCGCCAGCTTCTCCAACGCCGGACCGGTCGTGTCGGTGGCGGCACCTGGCGTCGACATCTACTCCACCATGCCCCGCATCGGCTGCCTGTTCGGCCGATTCCTATGCATAGACACCTACGGCGAGCAGTCGGGCACCTCGATGGCCACCCCGCAAGTCGCCGGACTGGCCGGGTTGGTGATCGCCGCGGACCCGAGCCGTTCAGCGGCCGTGGTGAAGGATTGCATCGTCGGAAGTGCACGACGAGCCGGGACCGCGGTCCCCGGCCAGCCCTTCAGCACGATCAACGCGGGAGCCGCCGTTCGCACGGCCAGCGTGCCCTGTCAAGGTGCGGCCACCATCGCGTGGACCCACCCGCTCGATCCAGACGGCGAGTACATCGCCCACTCCGACGGTTCTGTGACGACCGTCCACGTCGACTGCGCGCAGAACAACGTCTACCGAACGTTTGACCGCGACCTCGACAACGCCATCGAGTTGCGATCGCCTGGATGTGGGCGCTTCACCCAAGCCGGACCGGCCGGGATCTTCTACGGCTCGATCCTCGATCCCGCGACCGGTCAGAACCACCTGACCGCGATGCGCGCCGATCGGATCTTGTGGAGCACGCCGATCCCGGACTACGGATGCCCAGAAAACTACCCCAGCACCGCCTACTGGCTGAGCCCGACCGCCAACGGCGACCTCCATGTGGTGGTCGACGCACGAGACCCCGATTGCACGAGGCGCCAGACGAGGTTCCTCGGAATAGACGGCCGCGACGGCACCGTCCGTACGGACCAACCCGTCGACATGACCTCGATCCCGGAGGCGTACGCGCAGGGCATCGTCTACTCCTTCGCCGATACCCTCTATCGCCACTCCTACACAGGCGACCTCGTCGGCACGACACCCATCGGCTTCCCCGACCTGAATTGGGGAGACGCTGCCGCCACCATCGAAGGTCGCTACCTGAGTGTGCTCTTTCGGAATGACGAGCCGTCCGAAGATTGCCCGAGCGGAGCGCATCAGGTCGTGGCCGCGTACGATCCCTCAGGACTCGCCTGGGTCACCCCGCTTGCCGTGCGGTGCGCCACCGTGCTCGACATCCAGGCCACTCCCGACGGTGGGGTGATCGTCGTCGCCACAGCGTACGAGCGGGAAAGTGGCAGTGATCGCATCCATGTCACCCGCTACACGCCGAGCGGTGCCGTGGCGACTACGTTCAAGCTGGATCCCGATGTCGCCGCAGCGCGTGTGGCGGTGGACATCACGGGCCGGTACGTCGTCCAAAAGACCTTGCGATCCGACCTCGCCACGTATGCCGAGTTGGTCGTGTACTCACGGACCGATCAGGTGGAGAGCGGCTTTCGCGTCGGCGGCATCGGCCACAACGGACGAACCTTCCTCTTCGACGACCCGTGGTTCGGCATCCGGGTGACACCTAACCGCGTCTACCTTCCCACCCTCCGCTGCGACGGATCGACGCAATGCACCGCAGACCTCTTCGCTGTAGACATCCCAGGCCTCGAGGGCGACTACTCCCGACTACCGCTGGTCCAGTGATCAGTCGGTGGAGGTGTGGCTCGCGCGTTGAGGTGGTCAGGGCAGCGAGACCGTGACCACCAACCGCTGCCGGGGCGACGGTGTGGCGCGGGCGGTGCCGTTGTGGGCACGGGCGTCAGGGCATTGTCGGACCTGCCGTCAAAACTGTTCGTGGATGAGAACTTCGGGCCACAGGAGTAGTAGCCAGGGTGAACCGTCGGGTAGGCGCGCTGTTCTGACGAGCCGGTGGACAGCTTGGCTCCACCCGCCGACACGTCCGGGCAACGGGCGGAGCGCACGGGCCCTGCCCGCACCCGAGCAACCGCTGACGGTTCACCCGTGCCGCCGATTGCGGCACCCCGCTGCCGTGCCCGGCCGCGACCGCCTCAAAGCAGGTCCGCCTTCTACGTGTGATCCGCACCGCGGAGTCTTCGGCTGGTCGATGGCGGGACGGCGCTATGTACGGTGCGTTGCCTCCATCCGCTCGCGTAGGGCCTCCCACGCAAGCTGGTGACTCGCTTCGGCGCCGATAGGACGGAAAGGACGGAATCGGACACGAACTCCGTTGATCCAGACTGCATTGAGATTGCCGATACGGTCCATCCCTGGCGCAACCTCTCCAGGTACGAGCACTCGGTTGAGCTCGTCCTCGGCGAGGGCGATCAGTTCACAGACAACGTCATGAGCGAAGGGTCCACCCTCCCAATCGAGATCGATGTGTCCGTCAAGGGTTCGCCAACGGTCGCGATTGGCCGCGCCGCTCAGGATGTCGCAGTCACGCAGGGCAAGCTCAACAGCACCCAATGCTCCTCGATAGGCGGCCACTTCGGGAGCGCACCGTCGGGATGGGCGGCCGACCTCCCAGGTGATCGGGAGGTGCGGGAACTGGTGCAACCGTTCGACTTCGCCGAGGATGTCGCGCCGGGCTTGTGTGTACGTCTGGCCAAGACACTCGGCCCGATTACGCGTGGTGGCCTTGATGTGCCGGTCGTGAGTCATGTTCTGAACCTGGCTGCGAGATCCCCACGTCACCCCGCATGGTCTCGAACCGACTTGGGAGTGAGCCATACGCGATTCATCGAACCTTGTCCTCGACGCGTCCGATTTGACGTGGGCGAACGGACGCTCGGAGTGTGGCCTGCGTACCGGCCACGATGAGCGTACCAGCTACCCAAGACGGCGAACGGCGTCCGGTGACCGGCGTACGTGCTGCCACGCATCGGCTGCAACCCTCGACGACGGCACGCGACGGCAGCCCGGCATCTACGGCATACCGACGATGATCAGGTCATGGCGGGCCGGTCCGTGGGTTGATCTTGTTTGGTGTGTTTCATCAGAAAGCCCTCCACGGCGGATGCCAGGGCTTTGGCGTCAGCGGCGGGCAACGCGGACCGCACCTTCCCGATCATCCAGCTCGAGGACCGTAGGGGACTCCGCGGTCGCCCGGTCAACCAGCTCGTGCGCGACTGTCGCGGACCCGGCCACCGCGCGCAGCACGGTCGGGCCTGCCGCCGACGATCGTGCCGGTGCTCATTGGTCTTGGTTCTGGTAGCGGCTCATGGTCTCGCTGTGCTCCTGCGTCTCGGTGAGGAACTCTTCGGCCGCTCGCGCTGCGTGCTGTCGCTGTCGCTCATGGGGATTCTCCGCCGTGTTGTCGCGGAAGGTTCGCCGCTCGGTGTCAGGTGTGGTCAGTGGTAGTCGGCGAGTGTGCTGGTGTGGGCCGACAATCGACCTCCTATCCCGGAGGAGGCCGGGTGCCGCCTGCGTTGAGCTGGTTCGTCTTGGGTCCGAACCAGGTGGTGGCAAGGCGCCGGGAACGGGGGCGAGCTTGGTGTGCCCGGGGGCGGCGGCGTCAGAGCGTCGGTTCCGGGGGCGGAGGCAGGCCACGGAGAAGACCGGCGACGTACTCGACGTTGTCGAGGTCGTCTGTGTCGGTGAAGGCGGCCTGTGCCTGTTCCCAGCACTGTGCGGCTTCGTTGAGTCGCCGCACCTCTCGTAGGGCGAGGCCGAGGTTGCCCCACGCCATTCCCTCGCCGTGGCGGTCACCCATGTCCTGGCAGATGGCCAGGGCGTGCTGGTGGGCGGTGATCGCCTCGTCGAACCGCCGCACCGCTCGCAGGGCGAGGCCGAGGTTGTTCCACGTCGTCCCCTCGCCGTGGCGGTCACCCATGTCCTGGCAGATGGCCAGGGCGTGCTGGTGGGCGGTGATCGCCTCGTCGAACCGCCGCACCTCCTGCAGGGCGAGGCCGAGGTTGTTCCACGCCCGCCCCTCGCCGTTGCGGTCGCCCATGTCCTGGCAGATGGCCAGGGCGTGCTGGTGGGCGGTGATCGCCTCGTCGAACCGCCGCACCGCTCGCAGGGCGTTGCCGAGGTTGTTCCACGTCGTCCCCTCGCCGTGGCGGTCACCCAGTTCCTGGAACAGGGTGCGGGCGTGCTGGTGGGCGGTGATCGCCTCGTCGAACCGCCGCACCTCCTGCAGGGCGTTGCCGAGGTTGCCCCACGCCTTCCCCTCGCTGTGGCGGTCGCCTGTCTCCTGGTACAGGGTGCGGGCGTGCTGGTGGGCGGTGATCGCCTCGTCGAACCGCCGCACCGCCCGCAGGGCGAGGCCGAGGTTGTTCCACGCCATCCCCTCGCTGTGGCGGTCGCCTGCCTCCTGGTACAGGGTGCGGGCGTGCTGATGGGCGGTGATCGCCTCCTCGAACCGCCGCACCTCCTGCAGGGCAAGACCGAGAATGGTGGCTGTGCTGGCTTGGTGGTGGGGGGTGAGGTGGGTGGCGCTGGTGTGGGCGTGGGTAGCGACGGTGACCCAGTCGGCGAGGTGTCGCCGCCACAGCAGGTACCGGGCGAGGGCGGTGCCCAGGCGGGCGGTGTGGGTGTGGTAGCCGGTGGTGGCGGCGTGGGTGACGGTGGCGATGAGGTTGGCCCGTTCCGCGTCGAGCCAGCGCAGGGCGTCCTGGCGTCCGGTGAACCGTGGCGGTACGGCCTGTCCGGGTAGGGCGGCCAGGTGTTCGTGGGCCTGACCAGTGGTTTCGGTGTAGTGGTTCAGGAGCCGGGTCTGGGCGGCGTCGAGGTGGTGGGGGTGTAGGGAGGGTGGAGTGTGGGTGCTGGTGTGGGCGCGGACGAGGTCGTGCAGCGTCCAGCGGTCGGGGCCTGCGGGTCGTAGGAGGTGGGCGTGGCGCAGCCCGCGGAGTTGGACCCGTGTTGTGGCGGGGGTTGGTCGGTGAGGGCGGCGGCGGTGTCGGTGGACACGTCGGGTCCGGGGGCCAGGCACAGCAGCCGCAGCGTCCGCGCCCGCTCCGGGTGCTGGTCGAGGAGGCGTTGCCAGGACAGGTCCAGGACCGCGGCCACGGCCTGCTCGCCGTGGGCGTAACCGTCGACCCCGGGCGCCGCGCGGAGTTGCGCGGCGAGTTCTGCGGGGGCGAGGTGAGGTTCGTCGGCCAGCAGCGGCGCGACCACCCGCAGCGCCAGCGGCAACCCCCACACGCCCGCGCCAACTCGCCCGCCCCCTCCGGGTCCTCGGCCAGGCGCCGGTCGTCGGGGGCGATCGCACGTAGGGCTTTGGCGAGCAGGGCGACCGAGTCGGGCTCGTCGAGGATGTCCAGCGGCACGGACATCGCGGGCAAGGCCAGGGTGTCGCGGGTGGTCACCACCACCACGTGACCACTGCCCGGCGCGGGCAGCAACGGCTTGGCTTGGGCGCTGGTGGAGACGTTGTCCACCACCAGCAACACCCGCCGACCCGCCGCCGCGAGGTGGGCGAGGACCTGGTGGTAGACGGCGTGCGCGTCAGTGGCGTCGGCCGGGATCTGCTCGCCTGCCAGGCCGAGGCGGCGCAGCAGCGGGGAGTACACCGCCTCGACCGGGACCGGGGTGGGGCTGTAGCCGAGCATGTCCACCACGAACACCCCACCGGGAAACCAGCCCTCCGCGGCGGCGTGCGCGGCGCAGTGCCGGGCCAGCGCGGTCTTGCCCACCCCACCCATCCCTGCCGACACCACCACCGCCACCCCCGCAGCAGCCGGCTTCAACACCGCCCGCAACCGTTCGACCTGCCCGCCGCGGCCGGTGAACACAACGTCGACCTCGGCGCCGGTGACCTGCACCACCTGCGTCGCCGGACGACCTGCCTCGGCAGGCAGATGAATGTGGGTGTCAATCCGCACCTCGCCGATGTCCCCAGCCTGCAGAACCGAGCCCACGGTCGCGCCGTTCTCTACGACCGTTCTGTTCTCCACGCTCGACCCACCCCCGCCCCCGCCCCCGCCGACCACAGCAGCGGACGACACGGAGTCGGCAACACCGCCGGTGGGCGCCGGTGGTGGGCCGGACACCGCGCGGACACCCGCCTCACCCCGGTCGGGGCCAGGCTCGTCGCGGCGACGCCGCCACCGGATCACAGGGGCTCGCCCCCGGCGTCGGCCGCGGAGGCAACCACCTGGTCCGCGTCATCCCCGCCCTCCCTCCCGCCTCGTCGCAGCGATCACGACCGCCACCGGACTGTCGCACATCCACTCCATGCCGCGACACCAAAACCACCACCCGCGACGGGACTGGCAACGACCCCAGCCGACCTGCACCACCTGGCTGGAAACCGACCACTCCCCAATACCGCGGCGACGTCCGGGCGATGAGCCGCAGCTCGTGATCGGGACGCCGGCGGGGCCCACGACCGAACTGGGTGATACAGCGCATTATCACCCGGTCTGAAGCGGGTCGGCTCCGGAGCCCGGAGCATCCCCGCCGAGGGCGCCGACACGAACCGCGCCACCTCCGCGGACACGCCGCGCTCGAAACGAGCGTCGGAGAAGTTGGTCCACGGCGACGGCGTCGGGTGGCCCCTGTAGCGGGTGCTCGGCAGCGACGCCCCGGCGAACCGGGCGTCGCCGGTGAAGGTCGCCCCGCCGAACTTGGCGTCGCCGGTGAAGGTCGCCCCGCCGAACTCGGCGTCGCCGGTGAAGGTCGCCCCGCCGAACTCGGCGTTGCGGGTGAAGGTCGCCTCGCCGAACTTGGCGTCGCCGGTGAAGGTCGCCCCGCCGAACTCGGCGTTGCGGGTGAAGGTCGCCTTGTCGAACCCGGCGTCGCCGGTGAAGGTCGCCCCGTCGAACAGGGCGTAGCCGGTGAAGGTCGCCCCAACGAACGAGGCGTCGCGAGTGAAGGTCGCCCCGAGGAACCCGGCTATGTCGGTGAAGGTCGCCCAGTTGAACCAGGCGTCACCGGTGAAGGTCGCCCTCACGAATTGGGCGGTGTGGATGGTGCAGTAGTCGAGGTCGAGATCGATCAGGGTGGCGCCGGTGAGGTCGAGGTCGATGTGTGCCCAGAAGGTCTTGACGGGGCGGTCGGTGTCGTCGCCGGGGTTCAGGTGGTGGGCGAGGATGCGTTGGGCGGCGAGTCGGACTTCCCGCTCTTGGACCTGTTCGCGGTGTTCGGCGATCAGCTCTTGCGGACCGCGGGTCCGTGGTGTCGTCGGTTTCGGGTGGGTCGCTGGGGGCGGTGTAGGGCATGCGCAGGTAGGCGCAGAGGACGTTGACGATGGTTTGCCGCTGGTCGGTGTGGTCTTGGGCGAGGCGTTCGAGGGCGTAGAGCCCGCCCAGGCGGACGGGGCCTTGTCGGAGCCGAGCTGCTCGACCGCTTTGGTGTAGAGGTCGGTGATCCGGCGGGCGGCGGCGTCGGCTTCGCTGGCCAGGGCGGTGCGTTCCTGCAGTGCGTAGGCGCGGGCGACGTCGGTCTGGTCACGCTCCTTCTGCTGCAGGGCGATCTCGGTGGAGCGTTGCCGCCGCCACGCCAGCCAGAGGCCGAAGAGGCCGCCGGTGCCCAGCAGCACGGTCAACCCGACCCGCACCAACTCCAGCTGGGTGGGCGCCTGCGGGGAACCGCCGTCGATCAGCAGCCACAGCACCGTCAGCAACCCGCCGACCGCCACCACGACCCCGCCGACCGCGGCGGCGACCGTGCCTGTGGAGGGCGGCTTCATCGGCACGGCCGGACGCTCGGGCTGCGGAATCGGCGAACTCGTCACCCTCCAATCATCGCGTCTCGATCGGACCCGTTTCGCACATACCGAGGGCCGGTGAACTCATCGCGCTCGAATACGTAGCTCTACCGGTTCTGCACTGGGACGGCTCCGGAGCTGGCGCGTTCCTCCGAGGGCGCCGACACGAACCACGTCACCTGCGCGGGTGCACGCGTTCGCGAACGCCTTCTGGGTCTCGGCCCACCGACATGGCGGTCGCTCTCGGGTCGGACGCGGTAGGCCGAGCGGGTGCGAACGACCGGCTGCACGGACGCCAGCTGGTGCTGACCCGAGCATAGGTCGGTCTGGAGAGGTTCCCCGGTGGAGCCGACGATTCTTGGGCTTAGCGTGCGCAGCGGCTGGAGAGCGTACTGGTGCTGGACTGCGTGGCCTGCCGTCCACTACGTCGTCAAGTGTTGCTGAGAACAGACCGGAATATCGGTGGTGGGCTGCATTCTGTCCGTCGCTTGGAGGTTTCCGGAAGTTGCACGGGCTTCTGCGCGTGCATCGTCACGCGCATCCAGGGTGAGCAGAGTGCCGATGCCCTTCAGCTCGTCGGGCAGGTCGCGCAGGCTGAACACCACGAGATGGCCCTCGGGGTTGACGCTGCTGGGCCCGTCGAACAGCTGCTTGAACGCGCCCTCCACGTAGGGGTGCAGTCTCGCCGCGAGTTCGCCCGCGGCGCGGTCGCCGGCCTGCCCGGCGCCCGCGAGCCGGTCCCGCAAGACCCGCAGCGTCGGGGCCGGCCGGGTCCAAGTGCGGGCGTCGGCGGTGATCCCGACGCTCTGGTAGGTCGCGGCGATCGCCCGGTCCAACGCCGCCCGCTCCGCCCCTCCAGCTCGCCGCCGATCAAGACGGCGATGACGGTGTGCAGGAACAACGACCGCCGGACGAGCGCGTCCTTCGGTGCGGTGCGGCGGCCGTCGGCGCGGGTGTGGATCGGCAGGTCGAACGGGTTGAGGCGCACCTCGGGTGCGCCGAGGTGGACGTAGGTGCCGCCGACCGCGGCGGCCAGCCGGGCGTACTCGTCCTCGGGGTCGACGACGGCGATCTCGATGCCCCGGTACAGCGACCGCAGCAGCTCCAGCTTCACCAGGTAGGACTTGCCCGCGCCGGAGCGGCCGAGGATCACCGAGTTGTGGTTGTGCATCCCGTCGCCGAACCGGTCCCAGTGCACCAGGCCCTGGGAGCCGACGTTGTAGCCGTAGAGCACCCCGGACGGCGCTGCGACCGAGGTGGGGTCGGGGGCGGGCAGATCGGGGCTGGTGAACGGGAACGCCGCCGCCAACGCCGAGGTGTCGAACGTGCGGCGCATACCGATGAGGTCCAGGCCCATCGGTAGCGTCGACACCCAGCCCTGCAGGGACCGGTAGGTGGTGTGCTTGGCGTCGAGCAACAGGCTCGCGCACAGCGACCGCAGCGCGGCCACCTCGTCGGCCAGCGCCTTCTCCGAAGCGGCGTGGATGGTCAGGTACAGCCCGACCCGGAACAGCTTTCCTCGCCGCGGGCGACGCGGGACGACAGGTCGTAGGCGTCCTCGGTGGCGGCCTCGACCTGCGGGTCGTGAAGGCGCCCGTGCTCGGCGGTGTGCCGCCGCCCGGCCTCCAGCTTCGCCAGCTGCTTGCGCAGCCGAGAGGCGGCGGTGGCCGGGTCGATCGGCTCGATGTGCACCGAGACGTCCAGACGACCGGGGTAGGTCAACAAGGGGGCGAGCCAGCCGGGGTGCACCTCGCGCGGGAAGCCGACCACGGCGAAGCTGGACACCCACTCGCCGCCGACCTCCAGGTGCCGCGCGGCCACCGACAGGGCGTCGGGGGTGAACGCGGCAGCAGCCGACGAGCCCGCCTGGGCGGTCGGGTTGCCGCTGGTTTTGCGAGTGCGGGAGGCCATCAGGACCGCCTCCTCTCGTCCGCGCCGTCGTCCGGGTAGTCGTCGTGCTCGTAGTCCCAGGCGTCCCCGTAGTCGTCGTCCTCGGAGCGCCCCGACGGCGCAGGGCTGGGCCCCGTGTGGGCGGACAAGGAGCTGTCGTCGAAGTCGTCCTCGGTGAGGTCCGCGGCGGAGGTGGTGATGACCTCGTCCGCACCGGCCAGTCCCGCCGAAGGCGGCAGCAGACTGTCGGGATTGCACGCCGAGGCCAGCACCGCCGTCGCCTGTCCCGCGTCGAGCGGGGTGACCACGATCCCGGCCGGGGACAGCAGCTCGATCGCCTCGCCGAGACGACGCACCAGACGCGACTCGGCGGCCCGGCGGGCACCGGGGTCGACCTGTCCGCCCGCCTGCTTGCGGCGCTTGCCCGTCATCGCCCGGAGCACGGCCAGCGGGCCGGGTCCGCCCAATCCATCGGTGGGGACTGCCGGCTGCAGGCTCTCGCGCAGGACGAGCAGGACTTGGCGGCGCTGCAGATCCGACTGGTGGGCGAGCTGCACGAGGTAGTCGGCGTGCTCGATCGCGGCGGCCTCCAGCGCTGGGTGCGGCAGGCCCCCGGCGCGCTCGCGCAGTTCAACGATCTGGGTGGTGAGGTTGAGGCGTTCGGTGCGTACGAGCACTTGGACCGGGGCGGTCAGCGAGTGGAGGTAGCGGCCGAAGCTCGCGACGAGGGCTTCCTGCTCGTTCGCCGTCCTGAGCGCGAAGTTGACCGTGGAGGTGACCGCGACCACCGCCAGCCCGTCGGCGCCGAGGTCGACCACGCCGGTCTCGGTGACGGCTTCGGCCGGCAGCCGCAACGCCGAGGGCGACACCTGCTCGGGCTGTCCGGCCCGGCCTGTGCCGTCCTTGCGGCCGGCGGTTCGGTCGGTGTCCGGGGTGAGCCAGGCGGGTGCGGGGCGCACGCCCTCGGGCGCGGCGACCCGGTGCCGGGGCGCGATCCGTTGCCGGATCGCGGCGACGAGCAGCTTGTCCATCGGCACGCCGTCGCGCTTGCCCAGGGCGAGCATCGCCGCCGCGGCGGCGACCGGGACCGCGAAGGCCAGGAACACCGGGATCGGGATGAAGGCGCGGGTGGCCGCCCAGATCAGGTAGAGCACCGCCCCGGCGGCGGCGAGGATGGCCAGTTGGCGTGCGGTCAGCGGCCCCAGGACACGGTCGTGCATGTCGACATCGGCCGGGATACGGACGGGAGCGGTCATGAGGACTTACCTCCAGGCTTGGGGCTCGGCCGCGCCGATCGCGGCGGTGGTGAGCTGGAGTCCGGCGGTGTCGCTGTCGGTGGCTTGCCGGGTTTGGGCAGGTCCAGCGGCAACCGCAACTGTCGGCCCACCGCGGCGCGGGCCGAGGCGCTGATGTCGCCGGTGGCGCGGTGGGTTCGGCCTTGGGGGCGGGAGCCCGCCGCACGCCGTCGAGCGGCAGCGGGTACTGGCCGCCGCGGGTCGCGCGGTTGCCCTTGTAGGGGTCGAAGGGCAGTTCCGGCTGGACCACCCGACGTCCGCTCGGCCGGGGGCTCGGGGGCGGCGGTGGGCTCGCCGGGCGCGGCACGCGGCGCACGCCGTCGAAAGGGCAGCGGGTACTGCCCGGACCGGTTGGGGCGGTTGCCCCGATAGGGGTCCCACCGCAACTCCAGCTGCCTGCCCCCGGCGGCGCGGGTGCGACGAGCGCCGGTGTCGGTCCCGGGGGTGAGGCCGGCCGTGGCGGGGTGCGCTGGACGTTCAGGGGCAGCCGATACTGCCCGTCGCGGCCGAGCACCGGCTTGTTCTCCGGCCAGTCCTCACCCAACGGCAACGCCATTTGACGACCCTGCGGACCGAAGGACTTCGGGCTCGGACCGGACGTCGGTTTCGGCACGGGCCTGCCGGTCGGGCGGGTCCGGCGCACGCCGGGCAGCGGCAGGACGTACTGCCCGCCCGCGGTGGTGCGCGCGTTGGCGTACGGGTTTGACGCACCGCTGCCGCCCGCCGAACCTCCGCCGCCGCCGTTCCCGGCCCGGCCGCCGCCCGAAGGGCGGCGAGGCTTCGGGCCGCTTCCCCGCGGGCGCCGAGCAGTCCGAAGGTCTTGTAGGCGATGAAGCCCTTGATCAGGGATCCGATGAGGCTTCGCCCGCCACCGCCCCGGATGGACGCCAGCACCCAGAACGGGATCTTGAACAGGATGTACATCAAGGCGAGGGCGACGAGCAGGTTGACCAGCCCGGTCATGGTGGGGCCGAAGAGGGTGAATCCGCCGGGGGCGAGGAAGACGTTCATCCCGACGATCAGTGTCATGCTCTGGCCGACCTGGATGGCGAGGCAGCCACCGTAGGCTTTCCACCACCAGTAGGCGACGCCCTCGGTCTGCGGCAGCGCGTGCAGCATCAGCGCCAGCGGGGCACCGGCGATGAGGATGATGGTCAGCGCGACCCGCACCACGTAGGTGACCAGGAGCGCGACGAGCATCCCGGCGAGGAAGATGCCGATGAAGATGACCCAGATGCCGCCGTTGATGCTGCCGAGCACGAGGTTGCGCAGCGTCTCGCCGGCCGCGTTCGCGTCGACGCCGCCGCCCATGATCGCCTCGACAAGGGCGTTGGCGATCTGGATGCCCTTGGTCGCAACCCACAGCGACAGCGCACCCGCCAAGAACCCCAGCACGACGCGCGGGGCGAGTTCCTTGATGGAGTGTCGGGTCTGGACGGTCTGGTAGCCCATCGCGATGACACCGGCGATGAGGACGAGCAGGCCGTAGGACACCAGCAGGATCTGCCAGGAGTTCTCCCACAGCTCGCCGACCCGTGGCAGCGAGTCGGGCATGGGCGTGGTGAGCAGCGTCTGCGACAGCAGGTCCAGCAGCGGGTTGAGCGCGTCGACGACGATGCCGCGGAAGAACGCGTTGATGGCCTCGGTGATGCAGGCGCCGATGTCGGTGATCCCGCACTCGCTCTCCGGCTCCTCGCCCGGTCGAGGGTGCCCGGGTCCGAGGGTGGGGGCGGCGCGGTGGGGGTGGCAGGTCGGGGGATGCAGCCTTCCCCAGTGCACGGTGCTGCGGTCGTCGGGGCGGTTGTCGGTGTGTGGGACGCAGCCGGGCACGGGCAGCGCGCCGGGACCGCACGGGTCGGCGTCGACCGTCGGGATCGCCGGGGCTGTCCGCCGGGGAGCTGGGACACCGGCTGCGCGGAAGCGGCGGCGGCCAGGGCGCCGCCGAGCAGCACGACGATTCCCGCGGCGAGCGCGAGTACGGCTCGAGCGGGTGTGGCCCGCCTGCGCGTGGGGGTGGGCGCATCGCGTCACGCCCCCACGATGCCCTTGAGCACGGTCACGACCAGCGGGGCGAGCGCGGCCAGACCGTAGCCGATCCCGGCGGCCTTGAACGCCTCCTTGGCCTTCTCCTGCTCGCCGGGATCGCCGCTGCCGAACACGCGACGCACGCCACCGATGGTGAGGAACACCGTCGCCAGCCCGGCGAGGATGCCCATCAGCCAGTTGCGGATGTTGGTCAGGACCTCCTCGACGCTGCCCGCGATCGCGAGCACCACGGTGTCGCCGTGCGCGGTCGCGCCGGAGGCCAGCAGCGCCACGACGACCAGTCCGGTGGTCAGCGGCACGCGACGCCGCGGCCCGCGCAAATCGGCGCCTGGGGCCGCGAGGTCGCCTCGCGGCGGCGGGAGACAACCCCGCCGCGGGCCGGTTGTCACCGGGCCGGAGGGCGTGGTGAGGACGAAGAGGGGTACGGGTCAGGCGCATCGCGGCACTCCCGGAGTCGTGCCCGACGGCCGCTGTGTCGAGTGCTGTGTGGACTCGCGCGGCGGCGTGGGCGAGGAGGTGGTGTGCGCGGGGGTGGCTGGTTGCCTCCCGCACCCCTGAACTCCGGGAAATCGGCCCTGCGGGGACACGCGGTCGCCGTGTTTCTTCGCCGCGCGTGTCGCCGGGTCGGTGACCCTGCGTGATCGGTGGGCGGTGGCGGTCGGGTGCTGGGCGGCGGCGGTGATGGTCACCGCGTCGGCCACCTGGGTCGCCACGTCGCCCTCGTAGGGACCGGCGTGCGGGGTGTCGGAGGCGTCTGCGATGTCATCGAGCAGGTAGGCGACCAGGCGGTGCTCGGCGCGTTGGCGCGCCTTCTTCGCCGCTTGGTAGGACAGGTTGCGTTCGGCCGCGGCGTCGGCCAGGGCCACGCCTTCGAGCCGGGTGGAGCCGATGAGTTCGGCCTCGGCGGAGGTGATCGCGTGCTCGGCGACGGCGCGGGCGAGGACGAAGTCGGGGTGGCCCCACGGGGGCGGCGGCATCGCCGAGCGGAACCCGTGCCCCGAGGGCACCGGCGCGTCCAGCGCCTCCCGAACCGCGGCGTGGCCGGCGCGGTAGGCGGCCCACCGCAGCCGCAACATCACGCGCGGGCGGCGCAGGTCGATCGTGGCGAGTTCGGCGATGAACCCGGCGAGCACCGCGGCGTGGATGTCGCTGGGGTCACCGGCGAACTTGGCCGAGAGGGTGGCGGTGATGGAGGTCAGCGCGGGCAGCGCGACACCGACCGCGCCCACGGTCCAGGCGCCGCCCTCGGTGCGGGCGAGCAGGACCAGGTGCGCCCACGCCGCGTCGCGCAGCGTCTGCGGGCAGCGGCGGCGCAGCAGCCGGTCGCGCAGCTCGTCCAGCGGCACCCGCCGCGCCGGAAGACCGGGGAACAACCGGCCGTCCACCGATACCGGATGCGGTCCGGCGACCAGCCACTCGAACGCCGACCGCGCCGCGTCCAGCGGCATGGAATCGCGCTCGAAACCCGAGCGCGGAATAGCCTCACGTGAACTCATGGAATGGCTCCCGAAGCCGAGTCGGAATCAACGACTCGCCCAGGACGCCACAGCAGGTGGTACCAACCGATAACCGAACAGGTACCGAGCTACTACCGCAGAGGTACCGGCGATCATCACGCCCGCACCGGAGGCGTCACAACATCCACCCTGGCCCGCCTCGCGGGTCACCGAGCGCACGCGGTCAAGATCGAATCACGTTGCACGGAAATGTCTATCTAGCTGGCGATATGGGTTCCCGGTACTAGGTCGGTATTAGTGTGGTCATAGCCGTGAGCGGGCCGTCATGTGCCGCGGATCGGTCGGAGTGCTCGCGGTTTCCGGCGGGCTCGGAAAAGGTGCCCAGTTCCCTTCTGCTGGACCCGCCGCCTCCCGGTGCGCGCACGCGCGCGTGAACCTTTCCCGGATGTTCGCAGCCGTGGAAGACGGTGGAAAGAAAGTGACTGGGACGTGTCCCCAAAGGGGTCGTATTTCGGAGTTCAGGGGTGTCATCAGCGCCTCGCACCGACAGGCGCGCCCACCCTGGCGAAGGGACACCCGTGGCCCAGCCCGACAACTCCGCCCGCCGTTCGCCTCGACGGCGCAGCACCGCTCGACCGGACTCCACCCACCCGGCTCCGGCCCGTCCCGGCGGGCGCCGAGGCGGGGACCGCCGACCCTGGCCGACCGCTCCGACCAGCACCCGCGTCAGCCCCGCCAAGCCCGCGAAGCCCACCGCCAGCACCGGCCGCTCACGCTCACGCGGATCGGCCTCGACCCCGACTCCGGCGACCGTCTGGACCGCCGGCCCCGCGCCGATCGACCTCGACGCCACGTGGCCCGCGGCCCTCGTCGAGCGGATCGTCACCTCGTTCAGCAAGCCCGCCGAACGGGTCGTGCTGCTGGACTGGCCGACCCCCGACCGCCCCTCCCGGCCCTCGGCGCGGTCCGCGCCGACGGCGTCATCACGCATGCTCCCGACGCTGAACCTGACCCCGAGCTGGCCGACGCCATCGCCGCCATCGAACGCCTCGACCGCGCCGCGCGCATCGAGCGCGTCCCGGTCGACCCGACGTCCACCGCACCGGCCTCCCGCCCGTTCTGGGCCGACCTCATCGGCGCGGCGACCCCGCCTCCCACGGTCCCCACGGCACCGGAAGTCACCATCGAGGCGCCCTTCCCCGGCACGACGACAGAGCCCGCGGACAGCGCCGACCTGATCGTCACCAGCCTCGCGCCGCACCGCTGCGACCACCTCGGTCACGGCAACACCGCCGACCTCGTCGCCCTCTACGCGGCACGGCGGCTCCGCGTCGGCGGCATCCTCGCCGTACTCACGCACTGTGACTGGACGTCGGGCGAGCTGACCGACCACACGGGCCCGGTGGTGACCGCGGCACAGAACGCCGACCTGCTCTACCTGCAACACATCGTCGCCCTGCACACGCCCGTCCACGACGGCCGTCTCCACCTCACCGACGCCCACCCCGACGGCGTCCACGACGACCGCGACACCGACGACGGCGACACCGACGACAGCCAGGCACGTGCGCGTCACCGCGCCCTGGTGCGTGGACTTCCCCGCCGCATCGGCGCATCCACTCCGACGTCCTCGTCTTCGCCCAACCGCACGACCACCAGCCGCCGTCCGCCCTCGCCGCGCACGCCGCCACGCAGAGCGGAGACCTGGCATGAACGACGCGCCGAACCCCGACGTCACACACCCCCGACCGCGTCGCCCGCGCAAGCTGTCCGCGCCGCACGACTCCACCTCCCGGCGCACGGGCGAGCCCTCCCACCACACCGCCCACAAGGTCGGCGACGAGTCGACCCAGCGCATCCCGGCAGCGCTCATCGCCGCGCTCGACACCCCACCCACCGTTGCGGACAGCCCGGTGCGCAACAGCTCGATCGAGGACGCCGGGGCGCCGCCCGCGGTGTCGGTGTGGACCACCGCGCAGACCTCCCCTGCCGCGCAACGCAAGAACAAGTACGTGCCGGAGTCCACCGCGCACCCGGCGAAGATGCTGCCCGAAGTCGTGCGCCACGCCGTCGCGCACTACACCGAGCCGGGCGATCTGGTGCTGGACCCGATGTGCGGGATCGGCACCACCCTGGTCGAGGCCGTCCGGCACGGTCGGCGCGCGGTCGGCGTGGAGTACGAGCCGCATTGGGTCGACGTCGCGCGCGCCAACCTCGACCTCGCGCGCGAACACGGGATCGACCACGACGCGCGGGTCTTCCACGGTGACGCCCGCCAACTCATGACGCTGCTGCCGCCTGAGTACGTCGGACAGGCGGCGCTGGTGGTGACGTCCCCGCCCTACGGGCCCTCGACCCACGGGCAGGTCTCGGTCGCGCCCGGCGCCGGGGTGCAGAAGTACCACCACCTCTACGGCAACACCCTCGATCGCGGGAACCTCGCCAACATCGGCCACCACCGGCTGCTGGCCGGGTTCACCCGCATCCTCGCCGCGCTGCGCACCTTCCTGCGCCCAGGCGGGCACATCGTCATCACCATCCGCCCGTGGCGGGAGCACGCCGAGCTGATCGACCTGCCCTCGCAGATCCTGGCCTGCGGTCGCGCCGCCGGGCTGATCCCGGTGGAGCGCAACGTCGCGCTGCTGGCCCGCGTGGCCGAGACCGACCTGGTCGCTCGCGGCAGCTTCTTCCAGCGCGACTTCATCCGCAAACAGCGCGACGCCGGGCTGCCGCTGCACCTGATCGCCCACGAGGACGTGGTCGTCTTCCGCACCGCCCTACACAAGGCGGCGGGCGCGCCCGCGGCGACGGTGACCGACCTCGACCAGGCCCGGGCGGCACGGCGAACCGCGTCCCGTGGCGGCGCGACGGGGCGGGGGCGAGCGGCATGACCCGCCGTCGCTCATCGCCCGCGCGCAACGTGCGGGCACCGGTCGAGGGTGGGCCGGTGGTGGGGTCGTTGTGCACCGGGTACGGCGGCTTGGACCTGGGTGTGCTGGCCGCCTTCGGCGGCGGCCGGATCGCCTGGGTCGCCGACCCCGACCCACACATTCGACTGATCCTCGACGCCCGGATGCCCGACGCGCCGAACCTCGGCGACCTGCGGCGTATCGACTGGGGCGCGGTGGAGCCGGTCGAGGTGGTCGTCGCCGGGTTCCCGTGCCAGGACATCTCCGCCGCGGGCAAGCGCGCGGGCATCGAGAAGGAGCCCGCAGTGGCCTGTGGACCGACATCGTGGCGGGTCTTCGCCTACTACGACCCGCGCTCGTCGTGCTGGAGAACGTCGCCGCGCTTCGCTGGCGCGGGGAGGACTCCACCGTGTACTCGGCGACCTGGCCGAAGCGGACAAGCCGGTGTCGGGTTCCGTCCGCCGCTGTCGCAACAGGTGCTCCCGCTGGTGGACCCCGAAGCGTTCCTGCCGACACCCCGAGCGACGGACGGGACGAAAGGTTGCCCGGCACAGCGTGGGTCCAAGGGCGACCTGATGCTGCCCTCGGCGGTCATCCGCCTGCTCACCCCGCCAGCACGCATCGAGGCTGGCGAGAGCGAGACCGACGACATCTCGTAGTGGTTCCCGACCTCGACGTCGAGACGAGTCCGGCCTCCCGCGTCGCGTCGGCGCCGGTGAACTGGGGCGTGTACGAGGCGGCGATCCGCCGCTGGGAAACGATCCTGGGCCGCCCGGCACCACACCCGACCCAGCCCGGCAACCACGGCCGCCCGGTCCTCGCGCCCGCCTTCGTCGAGCACCTCATGGGCCTGATCCCCGGCTGGATCACCGGCCTCTCCCTGCCCCGCACCGCGCAGCTCCGCGCGCTGGGCAACGGCGTCGTTCCCCAGCAGGCCGCCTACGCGGTGGCCCTGCTGCTGGACGACCTCGCCGAACTCCTCGACATCACCACCCACACCGACCACCGGTCGCCGACCGGCCAGGAGGTGACCGCGGCATGACCGCCACAAGCCAGACGACGCCCGACACCGGGCCGACGTTGCGACTGCTGTCCCTCGGCGCCGGGTGGCGCTGGGTGCGCGACCACGACCCGAAGTGCTGGGCCGAGGCAGTCAAGTTCTGTCACGCCATCCACCACGGCTACCCCACGCCCACCACCCAAGGCCAAGAACTGCGCGGGCAGTACTTCCTACACCGCTCCTGCCTGCCGCTGGACCAAGTCGACCTCGACGCGCAACCCAAGTCCCGGACCACGAAACACCTACGGCTCATCACCACCGACTCCGCACGCACAGCAGTGAACGGCGCGGAAGAGGAGGAGACCCCGATGGGTGCTCGCCGTGGTCGTGCCGGTCCGGTGAACCAGCCACCGCCACCACACCGAGTACGGATGACGGTCACCGGGAGCGTGCGGCATGAGCACTCGGAGCCAACCGATGAGGCTGCGCGTGGTTCCTGTCACCTTCCGTCAGGCTTGTGTGTTCGTCGAGGCACACCATCGTCACCATCGGCCTCCGCGCGGGATGAAGTTCGCCGTTGGCGTCGCGGCGGGAGACGCCCTGGTGGGTGTTGCGGTGATCGGCAGACCCGTGGCGCGGCACTTGGACGATGGAATGACAGTCGAGGTGACACGGACCTGTACGGACGGGACGGCGAACTCGAACTCGATGCTGTACGGCGCCGCGTGGCGGGTCGCACGTGGACTCGGCTACTCGCGGCTGGTCACCTACACACAGTGCGGGGAGAGCGGCTCCAGCCTTCGCGCCGCGGGGTTCATCAAGGTGGCGCAGCTTCGACCACGGTCGTGGCCTGATCGTTTGGTTTGTGGTACAGCTGGCACAGGAACGCGTCGGGACCAGCTGGCTCTTTCGTCCGTCGACCGTGGTGAGTGGGCGGTCCCGGTGACCGATCAGAAGCCATTCGCCGGTGATTCGTCGGCGGGAAAAGAAGTGCAGGGCTTGTTGGAGATCAGAACTGTTCACGGCACGGAAGCGGATCGCCTGGAGCGGGAACAGGCGGAACCACTTCAGGAGGTGATCGCATGGCTCAGCACCCGGTGATCCGTCTCCTGATCGTCCGTGCGGAACCCGCGGTGTGGTGCCGCCGTGGCCGATAGTCCCGAGGCGGTACGGCAGTGGACAGGGCCACGGCGTGCCGTTCTCGACCCCCGCCACGCCGCCGACGCGCAGCACGACATGCTCAGGTTCGCGTTCTTGGGGCGCACCTCGACCTATGACCTGCAGGACCCGACCTTGTCAATCCCGCGTCAGTTCGATGCCTGTCGCTTCGCGCTGCCCGACAACGCCGCGATCACAGCACACTTCTACGACATCGAGTCCGGCCGCAAAGACGCCTCGACCCGCAGCCGCGCCAGCGCCCACGACATGTTCGACATCCCGGTGCCGCGCGACGGCGGCGTCGAAGACCTCCTCGCCGAAGCCGCCCGCCCCGACCGCCGCTTCGACTACGTCATCTGCGAGGAGATCGGCCGCGTCGCCCGCCGCGTCCACATCGGCACCGACATCGAGCATCGACTCGAACAACTCGGCGTCACACTCGTCGCCGTCGACGAAGGCATCGACCTTCCCCGCAGCGGGCGACGGGTCAAGAAAGCCACCCGAGTCCTGACCCGCCGCGTCAAGCAGGGCGTCGCCGAGTGGTACGTCACCGAGATGCTGGAGAAGAGCTGGGACGGGTTCGAAGTCCACACCGAGCAGGGCTACAACGTCGGCAAACCCTGCTACGGCTTCCGCCCCCACCACGTCCCCCACCCAGTACCGGCCAAACGCGCCAAAGGCGTCAAGAAAACCCGCCTCGTCGTCCACGACGTCGAAGGGGCCGTCGTGGTCAAGATCTACGACTGGCGCATCAAAGAACGGCTCGGCTACGAGGACATCGCCGACCGACTCAACCTCGACCTGATCACCAACCCGCCCCCACAACCGGTCGACCCCGGCCGCGCCGTCGGCAAATGGACCTACTCCAGCGTCCGCGAAGTCCTCACCAACCCCAAATACACCGGCCACATGGTGTGGAACCGCCGCGCCCGCAAAGGCAACGGCCACAACCGCATCAACCCCGTCACCGAATGGGTGTGGTCCACCCACCCCGTCCACCAGGCGCTCATCGACCTGGAAACCTACATCCAGGCCCAACAGGTCGCCGAACACCGCGAACGGTCCCGCACCGCCCCCGGCCGCAACACCGACCCCAAAACCAAACGCGTCTACCGCCTCCGCAGCTTCATCACCTGCGAACTCTGCGGCCGACGCATGTTCGGCAACAACATGAAGAACCGCCACACCTACTACGCCTGCTCACCCAAGAAGACCTGGCGACCCGCCGCACACCCCACCATCCTCCGCGCCCGCGAAGACGCCCTCCTCGACCTCCTCGAAACCTTCCTCAACAAATGGGTTTTCGGCGCCTATCGCCGCGACCTCCTCGACCGCAACCTCAAGACCCTCGCCGACACCCACCGACGCGACCACACCGAACGAGTCACCGCACTCCAGCGAGCCATCGCCGACACCCACACGAGAAACAAGAACCTGCTCCGCACCCTGGAGGTCTCCGAGAACATCAACGAGGACCTCGTCCGCGACATCAACGACCGCCGCGCCGAACTCAAAGCCGAACGCACCGCGCTCGAAGAGCAACTCGCCGACGTCCAGGACCTCATCAACCACGCACCCAGCCCAGAACTGCTCGATCAACTCCCCGTCGGCACCATCCAGCTCGACGACCTGCCCGAACACATCACCCGACGACTCTTCGAAGCACTCCGCCTGCAGATCACCTACAACCACGACACCCGCACCGCCACCTACACCATCACCCTGATCGGGCACAGCATCCAACAGGTGGCCACCGAAGCGGCCGACAACGTCATCCCATTCCCGCGACCCGCGGCACATGACGAAGCCCTGACCTGCGAACCTGCAGGTCAGGGCGTTGATGGTTTGCGTGGTGCCCCCGGCAGGATTCGAACCTGCGCTCCCGCCTCCGGAGGGCGGTGCTCTATCCCCTGAGCTACGGGGGCGGCTTCCAACGGGTGGAAGCCTAGCGCACGGGGTCCGGGGCCGGGAAATCGGGCTGGGCCCCGTGCGCGTGGGGTGTTACTTCACGCCGCCTGCTGTGAGGCCTGCGACGATGCGGCGTTGGAAGAGCAGGACCAGGATGACCAGGGGGATCGTGACGATCACGCCTGCGGCCATCTGGGTGCCGAAGGGGGCGTCGAAGTTGGTTTGGCCGGTGAACTGGGAGGTGATCACCGGGGCCGTCTTCAGGTCCTGCTTGTTCACCACCGACAGGGCGATGATGAACTCGTTCCACGCGGCGATGAAGGTGATGATCGCGGTGGTGAAGACGCCTGGGGCGGCCAGCGGGAGGATGACCTTGCGGAACGCCTGGGCGGGGGTGCAGCCGTCGATCTGGGCGGCTTCTTCCAGTTCCGTCGGCATTTGGCGGAAGAAGGCCGTTAGGTTCCAGACCGCGAGCGGCAGGGCGAAGCTCATGCTCGGGACGATCATCGCCTGGTAGGTGTTGAACCAGCCGATGGCGTTGAAGAGCTCGAGCAGCGGCACCAGGAGCGAGATGCCCGGGAACATGGACGTGGTGATGATGATCGCCAGGACCAGGTTCTTGAACTTGAAGTCCAGGCGGGCCAGGGCGTAGGCGGTCAGGATGCCGATGATCAGCACCGCGACCGTGGTCACGCCCGCCACCAGGAAGCTGTTGCCCAGCGCCCGGAGGAAGCCGTTCTGGGGGCGAAGGCGGCCTCGTAGTTCTCCAGGCTGACCGGGTTGGGCAGCGGGGTGCCGGAGAACAGGTCGGACTGCCTGCGGAGGCTGGAGACCAGCATCCAGTAGAACGGCGACAGGCAGTACAGCACGATCGCGGCGATGCCGAGGTACGGCAGCCACACGCGGACTTTCGAGGTCATCGGTTCCTCCCCGTCCGGGCGCCGATGACGTCGGCTCCCAGGAGCTTGACGAAGACGAACGCGACGGTCGCGACGTAGACGAACAGGGTCACCGAGTACGCCGAGGCCTCGCCGTAGTTGCCGAACTTCACCGCTTCCTCGAACGCCAGGACCGTGACCGTGTCGGTCGAGTCCTTGCCGGGCCCGATCAACGTGTAGGGCAGGTCGAACATGCGGAGGGTGTCGAGGATGCGGAAGAGCACCGCCACCAGCAGGGCGGGCTTCACCAGGGGCAGCGTGATCGACCAGAAGGTCTTCCACGGCGACGCCCCGTCGAGCTTGGCGGCTTCGTAGACCTCGTTGGAGATCACCTGCAGGCCAGCCAGGACGAGCAGGCCGATGAACGGGGCGGTCTTCCACGTGTCGGCGATGACGACGGCCAGCCAGGCGGGCGGGCCGTCGGCGGTCCACAGGATCGGGGCGCCGGGGACGAGGTCGTTGGCCACGCCGTCGGCCTGGAAGATCCAGCGCCAGAGCAGGCCCGCGATGGCCGTGGGGACGGCCCACGGGACCAGGATGCTGGCGCGGACCAGGGCCCGGCCGCGGAACGCGCGGTGCATGACCAGGGCCATGAGGACGCCGATGACGACCTCCAGGCCCACCGCGACGATGGTGAACGCGGTCGTGTTCCACAGGGCGTTGAGGAACCGGGCGCCGGTGTCGCCGCGGAACATGTCCAGGAAGTTGTCCAGGCCGACGAACTCGTCGCCCTGGATGACCAGGCCGGTCTGCGGGTCGATGCCGTCGCTCTGGCGGTAGAACGCCAGGCGGATGGCGGAGATGATCGGGTAGGCGACGACCAGCAGCAGGACGATGAGGGTCGGGGAAACGAGGAGCGCGGCCAGCCGTCCGACGCCCGCCCGGCGGCCCGCGCCGGGGGTGTCGCTTCGGGCTTGGGATCGACTGGAGCGCCGACCATGGTGGTCATTGGTCCTCCAAGGGGAGGTCCCGGGGACGGGGTCCCCGGGACCACCCGATCGGTCGATCAGCTCGCGGTCAGTTGTTCCAGCTTGGTCTGCAGGGTGGCCAGGGCGTCGGCGGGCGGCACGGAGCCGCTCATGGCCGAGTACGCGGCCTCCTGGATCGCGGTCGAGACCTCCTGGTACTTGACCACCGACGGGCGCTTCTTGGCGTTCTCGATGGACGCCTTCAGACCCGGCAGGTACGGGAACTGCTTGACCAGCTCCGCGTCGTCGTACAGGGCGGCCCAGGTGGGCGCCTGCGACGTCGCCATCAGGTTGGCCCGCTGCTGGGGCTCGTCGACCATGAACTTGATGAAGTCCAGCGCGGTCTTCTTGTTCGGGGTGAACGCGCTGATGGCGTAGTTGTGGCCGCCGAGCGTGGAGGCGCCGGGGCCGTTCAGGCCGGGCAGCGGGGCGACGGCGAACTTGCCCGCCACCTTCGACGACCCGTCCTTGGCGTTGGCCAGGGCGTACTGGTACGGCCACTGGCGGTGGAAGATCAGCTCACCGGCCTGGAAGGCGCGGCGGCCCTCCTCCTCCTTGTACGTGCGGGCCTCGGCCGGGATGGTGCCGTTCTTGACACCGTCGACCAGGAACTGCAGGCCCTGCGCGGCCTCGGGGGTGTTGACGTTGGGCTTGCCGTCGTCGCCGACGACGACGCCGCCCGCCGAGTTGATGGCCTCGCTGAAGTTGACCGTCAGGCCCTCGTACTTCTCGAACTGGCCCGCGTAGCAGTCCAGCGACGGGTTCTTGGCCTTGACCTTCTCGCAGGTCGCGGCCATCTCCGCCCACGTGGTCGGCGGCTGCGCGCCGACGGCGTCGAGGAGGTCCTTGCGGTAGTACAGCAGGCCGCCGTCGGAGGTGGTCGGCACGGCGTAGAGCTTGTTGAAGTACTTGCCCGTCTCGACCGTCGCGGGGAGCAGCTTGTCCAGCGGGAACTCGTTCTCCGGCAAGGAGACGACCCACTGGTTCGCGGCGAACTCCGCGGTCCAGACCACGTCGAGGTTGAGCACCGAGTAGGCGTCGGACTTGGTCTGGGCGTTCTGCACCATCTGCTGCCGCTGCGCGTCCGCGGACTCGGGCAGCTCGATGACGGTGACCTTCTGGTCGGGGTGCTGGGCATTCCACGCGTCGACCTGCTTCTGCAGGTTCCCTGAGGTGTCCTTGCCCGATGCCAGCGTGATGGGCCCGACGCCCTCGAGGGCGACGGCGCCGTTGCCGCCGCCCTGCGACGGGGCGGGGTCGCCGGAGCCGCACGCGGCGGCGGTCACGGCGACGGCGGCGATGGCAGCGAGTCGGATCGCGGTGGAACGGTGAGTCTTGCGCACGGGAGTGGTCCCTACTGCCCGGTGCGTCGGCACGGCGCCTCCATGTGAATCGGTTCAGAGACACAGCGGCTGCGCGGGAGCGCAGACCGCTGCGTCGCGGTGTCGAGCACTGTGCACCCACCCGGGTGCGGTCGGTACCGCCGGGTACGGGTTCGTTACCGATTCTTGACGGATCTTGAAATCCGTTGTCACGCGGCTCTGGTGTTGCGCGCGGGCGTGAGGCATGCTGTGCGACTAAGCCGTCTGAATGCATTCACGGCGCAAGTTTTCGGCGAGGAGGACGAGGTGGCCGAGGTCCGGTACGAGTCAGCGTCGCGGGTCTATGCGGGTTCCCCGCCGGTCCGCGCGGTCGACCGACTCGAGTTGAACGTCGAGGACGGCGAGTTCCTGGTGCTGGTCGGGCCGTCGGGCTCGGGCAAGTCGACGGCGCTGCGCATGCTGGCCGGGCTGGAGGACATCGACGAGGGCGCCATCCGCATCGGCGACCGCGACGTCACCCACGTCCCGCCGAAGGGCCGCGACATCGCGATGGTGTTCCAGTCCTACGCGCTGTACCCGCACATGACGGTCGCGCAGAACATGGGCTTCGCGCTCAAGCTGCAGGGCCTGCCCAAGGCGCAGATCACCGAGAAGGTGACCGAGGCGGCGAAGCTCCTCGACCTCGAGAAGTACCTGGCGCGCAAGCCGAAGGCGCTCTCCGGCGGCCAGCGCCAGCGCGTGGCCATGGGCCGCGCCATCGTCCGCGACCCCGCGGTCTTCCTCATGGACGAGCCGCTGTCCAACCTGGACGCGAAGCTGCGCGTGGAGACCCGCGCGAACATCGCCGCGCTCCAGCGCCGCCTGGGCACCACGACCATCTACGTCACGCACGACCAGGTCGAGGCCATGACCATGGGCCACCGGGTCGCCGTGCTCAAGGACGGCCTGCTCCAGCAGTGCGACACCCCGCGCGCGCTGTACGACTCGCCCGCCAACGCGTTCGTCGCGGGCTTCATCGGCAGCCCGGCGATGAACCTGCGCGAGGCCCCGGTCTCCGGCGGCGGCGTGGTCATCGGCGGCATGACGGTGCCGCTGACCCGCGACGCGTTCAACGCCGCGGCCAAGCACAACCTGCAGACGGTCACCGTCGGCGTGCGGCCGGAGTCGCTGAGCCTCGCCCCGGCCGACACCGCGCAGGCCTTCGACCTCACCGTCGAGCTGGTCGAGGAGCTGGGCGCCGACGCGCTGGTGCACGGCACCGTCGCGGGCGAGTCCGGCGCCCGCCTGGTGATGCGCGTCGACGGCCGCACGCCGCCCGCGCTGGGCCAGATCGTGCGCGTGACGCTGCGCCACCCGGAGGAGATCCACCTGTTCCACCCGGAGTCGGGCGACCGCCTGATCTGACCCCGCACGTCCCGCCGCGAGCCCGGAGCACCCGCTCCGGGCTCGCGGCGTTTCGCGGGCGATTAACCGTGGTGAAACGCTTGAGCAACGGTGTGGCGTGGACTACAGTCCCGTGGTGAAACGTTTTAGCACGGGAAGGTGCCCATGGCAGCTCCGGTCTTCTTCCGCCCGCCCCACGGCTGGGTCGGCGACGTCATCCCGGTCGAGCGCGACGGCCTGTTCCGCCTGTTCTACCTGCACGAGGTGCGGGAGAGCCCGAAGCCGGGGACGCCGTGGCACCTGGTCGTCACCAAGGACTTCGTCGGCTTCGAGGACCACGGCGCCGCCCTGCCGGGCGGCGGCCCCGACGACGCGGACTTCAACGCGTACACCGGGAGCGTGGTGCGCGGGCCGGACGGGACGGACCACCTGTTCTACACGGGGCAGAACCCCCGGCGCCTCGGCCCGGACGGGCAGCCGCTGCAGGTCGTCATGCACGCCACGAGCACCGACGGCATGCGCACCTGGGTCAAGCACCCCGAGCGGACGTTCGGCGCCACCCCGGGCCACGAGCCCGCGGACTGGCGCGACCCCTTCGTCTTCCGCGACGAGCGCGCGGGGCTGTGGCGCATGCTGATCGCCGCCCGCCACACCTCCGGGCCGGAGCGCAGGCGCGGCGTCATCGCGCAGTGCGTGTCGACCGACCTCGTGCGCTGGGAGCCCGCCGAGCCCTTCTGGGACCCGCGCCGGTACATCACGCACGAGTGCCCGGACGTGTTCCAGTGGGGCGACTGGTGGTACCTGGTGTACTCGGAGTTCTCGGAGTCCTTCTGCACCCGCTACCGCGTGGCCAAGAGCCCCGACGGCCCGTGGACCGTCCCCGACCGGGACACCGTCGACGGCCGGGCGTTCTACGCGGCGAAGACGGCCGAGCGCGACGGCCGCCGGTTCTTCTTCGGCTGGATCGCCACCAAGGAGGACTCCCGCGACGACGGCGCCTGGCAGTGGGCCGGGACGCTGTCGGTGCTGGAGGCGCACCAGGACGACGACGGCGCCTTGTCCTTCGCGTTCCCGGACGAACTCCTCGACAGCTTCACCGACGACGTCCCCTGCGTGCTCGACGGGCACGCGGACACCGGCCTCCAGGCCCCCGACGGGTACCAGGTGGCGGTGTCGGCCGACGACCTGCCCGACCAGTTCCACGCGCGGGTCGTGCTCGACGTCGAGCCGGGCACCACCGAGTGCGGGGTGCTGCTGCGCGCGAGCGCGGACGGCGACCGCGGGTACGTCGTCCGCCTGGAACCCAAGCGCGGCAGGCTGGTCTTCGACCGCTGGCCGCGCCGGACCACCGGGGACGCGCAGTGGCACGTCTCCGGCGACGTCCCGTTCGCCGTGGAGCTGGAGCGCCCCTGCGCGCTGCCGCCCGGCGAGCACACCCTCGACGTCGTCGTCGACGGCGACGCGTGCGTCGTCGTCCTGGACCGGCGGGTCGCGCTCAGCACCCGCGTCTACGACCACCCCACCGGGCGGATCGGCGCCTTCGTCGGCGAAGGCGGGGCGACCGTCCGCGACCTGCGGGTGCGGGTCCGCTCCGACAACTGAACACTCCCCTCAGCAGGCCCACCGAAGGAGCCGGGCATGAAGACCAGAGCGGTCGCCCTCACCACGGCAGCAGCCCTCGCCCTCACCGCGTGCGGTGGCGGCGCCCCCGTCAAGAGCACCGACATCGACCCGCGGGGCGAGATCAAGCCCCGCGAGATCTCGTGGCTGCTCTCCCGGCCCGCGGACGGCGCGGTCATCACCATCATGGAGAAGATCGCCGCCGACTACGCCGCCGCCCACCCCGGGTTCAAGCTCAACCTCATCACCACCCCCGACCGGCCGTCCTACATCCAGAAGTACGAGACGCTGGCCGCGGCCAAGAAGCTGCCCGAGCTGTTCGACACCGACGCGACGCCGTTCGCGCAGAAGCTCGCCAAGCAGGGCACCATGGTCGACGTCGACGCCCTCCTCAAGAGCATCGGCGTCTACGACAAGTACCGCCCCGCCGCGTTGGACTACCAGCGCTTCGACGACGGCTCGCTGCACATGATCCCGTTCCAGTACGAGCTGGAATTCTTCTGGTACAACAAGGACCTCTTCGCCAAGGCCGGGATCGCCCCTCCCGCCTCCCTCGACGAGATCCCCGCGCTGTGCAAGCGATTGCGCGACAAGGGCATCACCCCGATCGCGATCGACGGCCTCGACCAGTGGCCGCTGGAGCGCTACATCGCCTACCAGCCGTTCCGGCTCGCCGGGCCGGAGTACGTGCAGAAGCTCAAGAAGGGCGAGGCCGCGTTCAGCGACCCCGTCGGGCAGAAGACGGTGGCGTGGATGGCCGAGCTGGGCTCGGCGGGCTGCTTCCAGGAGGGCTTCTCCGCGCAGGGCTACTCCGACGCGCAGAACCTGTTCACCACCGGGCGCGCGGCGATGTACAACATCGGCACCTGGGAGCTGGGAAGCCTGGCGACGGAGAAGCTGGACGCCTCCGTCCGCGACGCCGTCGACTACTTCACCCTGCCCGCCGGGCCGGGGTCGGTGACCGCGGCCAACGAGTACGTCGTCAGCTCCGGCATCGGCATGGCGGTCAACGCGTCCACCTACGACCCGCTGGTGCGCGACTTCCTGGAGTTCGCGCTCGCCCGCTACCCCGCCGAGTACGCCGCGACCGGCGCGCTCTCCCCACCCTCGACGTCGAGACCACCGTCCCCGAGGGCGCGACCCCGCTGTACCGCAAGGCGGTCGACGCCGCCGGTGACGTCGGGGCGAACCTGGCGATGCCGTGGGACACCCAGCTCGACCCGACGTCGAACACGCGGCTCCAGCAGGAGCTGGTGCTGCTGGTCCAGGGCGACACCACGCCCGCCGAGTTCACCGCGACGCTCGACCAGACGATCGCGCAGAACGCGCCGAAGTTCTTCAAGTAGCTCCCAGCGGCGGGGCGCCCCGCGCCCCCGCCTGGAAGGCCCACCCATGATTCCCGGCCGCTCCCGCCTGTCGGTCCTGGTGTTCCTGATCCCGCCGCTGCTGCTTTACGGGGTCGCCGTACTCGCCCCGATCCTGCAGTCGCTGTTCCTGAGCTTCTTCTCGTGGGACGGGATCAGCGCCATGGAGTTCGTCGGGCTGGACAACTACGCCCGCATGCTCACCGGCGACTCCGTCTTCTGGACCGCGTTCGGCAACGCCCTCGTCTACCTGGCCGTCTGCCTGGTCCTGCAGCTCGGCGGCGCGCTGCTGGTGGCCAGCCTGCTCACCGCGCTGCCCCGCGGGCGGGAGTTCGTCAAGACGCTGTACCTGCTGCCCGCGGTGATCTCCACCGTGGCGATCGCGTTCCTGTTCCAGCGGATCTACGCCCCCGAGGGCCTGCTGAACCGGCTGCTCGGCTGGCTCGGCCTCGACGGGGTCCAGCGGTCGTGGCTGTCGGACACCGACACGGTGCTCGCGGCCGTCTCCGCGCCGGAGGGCTGGCGGTTCGCGGGCCTCTACATGCTCATCATCTACGCGGCGCTGCTGGCGGTGCCGCGGGAGCTGGAGGAGGCGGCGCGGCTCGACGGCGCGTCCCGCTGGCAGGTCTTCACCAAGATCCGCTTCCCGTACATCCGGCCGGTGTGGATCACCACCACGATCATGGCCACGACGTACGCCCTGCGCGGCTTCGACATCCCGTACCTGCTGACCAACGGCGGACCGGGCCAGTCGTCGGAGCTGCTGACCACCTACATGTACAAGACGGCGTTCACCAGCACCGACTTCGGCTACGCGAGCACCATCTCGGTGTTCATCGTCGTGCAGTGCCTGGTCGCCGTCTGGCTCATCGTCCGCCTGCTCAAGCGAAAGGGGGACGCGTGATCACGAAGTACGCCCCGACCGCCGTGGCCGCCCGCCCCACACCCGAACCGCCGCGCAAGCGGCGCAAGCCGCCGAGCGTGCACCACGCGCTGTCGACCGCGCTCGTGGCGGTCCTGGCCGTGGTGCAGGTGTACCCGCTGGTGTGGCTGTTCCTGACCAGCGTGCGCGACGAGCGGGACTTCGCCACCGGCAACCCGTTCGCGCTGCCCACCACCATCACCTTCGACAACTTCAGCCGGGCGTTCGAGCGCGGCGACATCTGGGGCAACATCCTCAACAGCCTCATCGTCACCGCGGGCGCGAACGTGCTCATCGTGCTGCTGGGCATGATGGCCGCCTACGCGCTGCAGGCGCTCGGGTTCCGGTTCAGCGGGTTCGTGCGGGGCCTGTTCCTCATCGGGATCATCGTGCCGGTGCAGATCGCGCTGGTGCCGCTGTTCATCGACTACTCGACCGTGGGCCTGCTCGACACGCACCTGTCGATGATCATCCCGCTGGCGGCGTTCGGGCTGCCGATGTCGGTCTACCTGTTCTCGTCGTTCTACGAGTACATCCCGCGCGAGATGTACGAGGCCGCGTCGCTCGACGGCGCGGGCCCGTACCGGATCTTCGCGCGGATCACGCTGCCGCTGTCGGTGAACACGGTGGTCACGGTCGTGCTCGTCAACAGCATCTTCATCTGGAACGACTTCATCTTCGCCAACACGTTCGTGCTGTCGGAGGAGCTGAAGACGGTCCCGCTGGGGCTGCAGAACTTCATCGGCGCGATGGGCAAGACCGACTGGACCGCCACGTTCGCCGCGGTGTGTCATGATCACGCCCTTGCTGCTGGTGTTCCTGGTGCTGAACCGGGCGATGATCTACGGCCTGGAGAGCGGGGCGACGAAGGGATGAGCGAGCGCGGGGTCGGCCGCCGACGAGCCCGGTGACGCTGCGCGAGGTCGCCGCCGCCGCCGGGGTGTCGGTCGCGACCGTGTCGATGGTGGTCAACGAGAAGCCGGGCGCGCGGATCGGCGAGGCCACCCGGCGGCGGGTGCAGGAGGCCATCCGGGAGCTGGGCTACCGGCCCAACGCGCTGGCCAAGACCCTGGTGCGCGGCAACTCCCGGTTCATCGGGCTGGTCGCCGACGCCATCGCGAGCACGCCGTTCGCCGGGCAGATCGTCAGCGGCGCGCAGGACGAGGCGTGGAAGCACGGGTTCGTGCTGCTGGTCGCCAACACCGAGGGCAACGCCGCCGCGGAGCGCGAGGCGATCGCGATGATGCTGGAGCACAAGGTGCGCGGCATCCTCTACTCGACGTGGTTCCACCGGGCGACCGAGGTGCCGGAAGCGCTGCGGGAGACCGACTTCGTGCTCGTCAACTGCTACTCCCCGACGGCGGCGCGCCGACCGTGGTGCCCGACGAGGTGCAGGGCGGGCGGACCGCGACGGAGCTGCTGGCCGCGCGCGGGCACCGCCGGATCGCGTTCATCAACACCACCACGGCCGCGCCCGCGCGCGACGGGCGGCTGCGCGGCTACCGCGAGGCGCTGGAGGCCGCGGGCATCCCGTTCGACCCGGGCCTGGTGTTCGACGCCGTGCCGAACCAGGAGGGCGGCTACCGGACCGTCCCGGAGCTGCTCGAGCGCGGCGCGACGGCGGTGTTCTGCCACAACGACCGGGTCGCCATGGGCCTCTACGACGGGCTGCGCGAGCGCGGCCTGTCCGTGCCCGGGGACCTGGCGGTGGTGGGGTTCGACAACCAGGAGGTCATCGCCGCGCACCTGCGGCCGCCGCTGTCCACGGTGGCCCTGCCGCACTACGAGCTGGGCGCGGCCGGCGTGCGGCTGCTGCTCGAGGGCGGCCCCGCCGACGAGCCGGTCCGGCTGGCGTGCCCGCCGGTCGAGCGCGACTCCGCGGGCCGCGCGCGCCGGTAGCCCGTGCGAGAATCGCGCGCATGCCCAGGCGCAGGGTCTCGATGGACGACATCGCCCGCCACGTCGGGCTGAGCCGCACGACGGTCTCGTTCGTGATCAACGGCCGCACCGACATGAACATCTCGGAGGAGTCGCGCAAGCGGGTCTGGGACGCCGTGCGCGACCTCGGCTACCGGCCGGACGCGGGCGCGCGGTCGCTGGCGGCGCGGCGCACCGACCTGATCGGCGTGGTCACCGACATCACCACCAGCCCGTTCGGCGGCGGGATCGTCCAGGGCGCGCAGGACGCCGCGTGGCGGCAGGGGAAGCTGCTGCTGATCGTGGGCACCGACGGCGACCCCGGGGTCGAGGCGGCGGCCGTGGACATGCTGCTGGAGCGCCGGGTCGAGGGGATGATCTACGCGACGCTGGCGCACCGCGAGGTCGCCGTGCCCAAGGCGATGACCGAGGTGCCGACGGTGCTGGTGCACTGCTTCGACGGCGCCCTCCCGCACGTGCTGCCCGACGAGGCCGAGGGCGGGCGGACCGGCACCCGCAGGCTCATCGACGCGGGCCACCGGCGGATCGGCCTGATCAACCTCGACCCCGCCGTGCCCGCCGCGGTCGGCAGGCGGGCGGGCTACGAGCGCGCGCTCGCGGAGGCGGGCATCCCGGTCGACCCGCGGCTCATCGTCTCCGGCGACGCCACCGCGACCAGCGGCTTCGAGCGCGCCGCCGAGCTGCTGGACCTCGACGACCCGCCGACGGGCCTGTTCTGCTGCACCGACCGCATGGCGATGGGCGCCTACGACGCCGTCCGCGAGCGCGGTTTGCGCGTGCCGCAGGACATCGGCGTCGTCGGGTACGACAACCAGGAGATCATCGCCGCGTACCTGCGGCCGCCGCTGACCACGGTGGCGCTGCCCTTCGACGAGATGGGCGCCGCCGCGGTCGCCATGCTCACCGACCCCGACGGCCCGGGCGCGGGCCGCACGATCGGCTGCCCGCTGGTGGAGCGCGCGTCGGTCTGACCCTTGTCCCCCGCCGGACCCGGGGCTAGCCTGGCGACTACCTACTAACGCGCGTTAGTAACGCGCTTCAGTCCCGAGGTACGGATGAAGACAACGAAGTCCCGACCCAGGCTGTTGACCGCTTCCACCCTGCTGGCCACCGCGGTGCTCGTGGCCACCGACACGGCCGTGCCGATCGCGTTGACCAGCGGCGGCAACCCGCTCGAGCACTCCCTGCGCGCCCAATACCACCTGACCCCGCCCGCCGACTGGCTCAGCGACCCGCAGCGGCCGATCTACGCGGGCGGCAAGTACCACCTCTACTACCTGCACAGCGACCAGAACAACGGCCACGGCGGCTGGCGGCACGCGACGACCACCGACGGCGTGGTGTTCAAGGACGAGGGCATCGCGATCGCCAAGGGCCCCGACTTCCCGGTGTGGACGGGTTCCGGCGTTGTAGACACCAACAACACCGCCGGGTTCGGCGCGGGCGCGGTCGTCGTGCTCGCCACCCAGCCGACCGGCGGCAACCGCTTCGACCAGGAGCAGTACCTCTACTACTCGACCGACAACGGCCACACCTTCACCGCGTACGGCCCGCCGGTCATCAGCAACCCCGACGGCAGCGACTGGTTCCGCGACCCGAAGATCGAGTGGGACCCGGTCGCGAACCGGTGGATCGCGGTGATCGGGCGGCTCCAGTCGGCGGTCTTCTACACCTCCCCGGACCTGAAGAACTGGACCTACCGGACGACGTTCAGCTACACCACGCCGAACATCGGCGGCTTCGAGTGCCCCGACCTGTTCCGCATCAAGGCCGACGACGGCACCTGGCACTGGGTGTTCGGCGCGAGCATGCAGGGCGACTACAGCGGGCTGCAGAACACCTTCGCCTACTGGACGGGGTCGTGGAACGGCACCGCGTTCAGCCCCGACGCGGCGGACCCGCGCTGGCTGGACTGGGGCCGCGACTGGTACGCCGCGGTCACCTGGCCCAACCAGGCCGCGCCCGACACCAGCCGGTTCGCGACAGCGTGGATGAACAACTGGCAGTACGCGCCGCGCGCGGTGCCCACCGACGACACCGACGGCTACAACGGCCAGATGTCGGTCACCCGGGAGATCAACCTGGCCAAGGACGGCAGCGTGTACGAGCTGCGGTCCCGCCCGATCCCCGCGCTGGACGGGATCGTCACCAAGACGATCACCCCGGCGAACGTGACGGTGAACAACGGCGCGGTGGAGCTGGGCTACCACGGGACGGCGTACCAGTTGGACGTCGACGTGTCGTGGTCGTCGGTGACCAACGTCGGCGTGTCGGTCGGCCAGTCCGCGGACAAGACCCGGCAGACGAACATCGGCATCTTCGGCGGGAACAAGCTCTACGTCGACCGCGCGAAGTCCGACCAGCCCAACTACACCTTCGGGCAGTGGCAGAAGTCGGAGTCGACCATCCCGGCGACGACGTCGGCGCACTTGCGCATCCTGGTCGACCGCGGCAGCGTCGAGGTGTTCCTGGACAACGGTGAGACCGTCCACTCCAACACCGTCTACTTCCGACCCGGTGACGCGGGCGTCTCCCTGTACGCCGACGGCGGTTCGGCGACGTTCGCCAACATCGCCGTCAAGGAGTTCCGCGACACCACCACCGCGCCGACCCGGCGGCGGCGTGGGCGGGGTTCGAGAGCACGGCGTACCCGGCGGGCTGGACGACGACGGGCACCGCGTTCGGGTCCGGCCCGGCCGCGGGCGGGCTGACGGGCCAGCTCCCGGTCACCGGGTACCAGGGCTCAAGGCTGGTCAACAGCTTCCACGGCGGTGACGCGAGCACCGGGACGCTGCGCTCGCCCGACTTCACCGTCACCGAGCCGTTCGTGAACCTGCTCGTCGGCGGCGGGCGGCACCCGCGCCCGTCGGAGCTGTTCGCGGGCTTCGAGGGGTCGACCGTCGGCACCGGGTGGAGCGCCACCGGCGACTACGTCGGCCAAGGGCCGAGCACGTCCGGGCTGACCGGGCAGGTCGGCGCGAAGGTGCTCGACACCTACGCGGGCGGCGGCGACCCGGCCACCGGCACGATCACCTCGCCGGAGTTCACGATCACCCGCGACTACATCGACTTCCTCGTCGCGGGCGGCCGGAACCCGTGGGGCTCGTCCGCGGCGATGGCGGTCAACCTGCTAGTCGACGGCGTCGTGCACCGCACGGCGACCGGCAACAACAGCGCGACGATGTCCCCGGTCGCGTGGGACGTCCGCGACCTGATCGGCCGCAAGGCGCGGATCCAGGTCGTGGACAACAACGCGGGCCACACGTGGGGCACCTCGCGGTGGACCAGATCCTGTTCGCCAACGGCCCGGGCGCGGTCGTCGGCGAGCCGGACGCGCAGACGACGGTGAACCTCGTCGTCGGCGGCCAGGTCGTGCGCACCGCGACCGGGCAGGACGCGGAACACCTGCGCTGGGCGTCGTGGGACGTCGGCGACCTCGTGGGGCAGACCGCGCACATCCAGGTGGTCGACACCACCACCGGTGGGTGGGGGCACGTCCTCGTCGACCACGTCACCTTCGACGACAGGCCCGCCACGTGACGCAGCAGCACCACCACCAGCGCAGGCCCGGCTACCACCTCACGCCGGGCCTGCGCTGGATGAACGACCCCAACGGCCTCGTCTGGCACGACGGCCGCTACCACGTGTTCTTCCAGCACAACCCGCACGGCGACACGTGGGGGAACATGAGCTGGGGGCACGCGAGCAGCCCGGACCTGGTGCGCTGGACCGAGCACCCGGTCGCGATCCCGTGCGACGCCGACGAGGAGGTGTGGTCCGGGTCGGTCGTGCTCGACCACCGGGACACCTCCGGCCTCGGCGGCGGCGCGCCCGTGCTGGTGGCGATCTACACCAGCGCGTACCCGGACGGGCGGCAGGCGCAGTCCCTCGCGTACAGCCGCGACGGCGGGGAGACGTGGGTCAAGCACTCGGGCAACCCCGTGCTGGACCGCGGTTCCAAGGCGTTCCGCGACCCGAAGGTGTTCTGGCAGGAGCCGGGGCACTGGGTGATGGTCGCGGTGGAGGCCGAGGCGGGCGAGGTCCTGTTCCACCGGTCCGACGACCTGCTCACCTGGGAGCACCTGAGCACGTTCGCGCCCGGGCTCGCGCCGGGCAGCCTGTGGGAGTGCCCGGACCTGTTCGCGCTGCCGGTCGGCGGGCGGCTGGTGTGGGTGCTGGTGGTCAGCCTCAACCCCGACCCGGACGGCGACGGCTCGGCGACGCGGTACTTCGTCGGCGACTGGGACGGCGTCGCGTTCACGCCGACGAGCGGCTTCCGCAGGCTCGACCACGGCCGCGACTGCTACGCCGCGGTCACCTTCGCCGACGAGCCCTCCGGGCGGCGGCTGCTGCTGGGCTGGATGGGCAACTGGGAGTACCAGGCGGCGACGCCGACCACGCCGTGGCGGGGCGCGATGACCGTCCCGCGCGAGCTGTCGCTGGTCGACGTCGACGGGGACGTCCGGCTGGTCCAGTGGCCGCCGCGGAGCTGGCCGCCGCCGAGGGCGAGGTGCGGGCCGTGGCACCGTTCGACCTGGCGGGGTCGTGGGAATTCGAGGCGGGGGCGTGCTGCCGGGTCGACGTCGAGTTCGAGCCGGGCGACGCCGACGCGGTCGGGTTGGACCTCGCGGTGGGCGGCGGCGCGGCCACCCGACTGCGCTGGGACACCCGGACCGGGCGGCTGGCGCTGGACCGCGCGGGCTCGGGCGACGCGGGGTTCCACCCGGCGTTCGCGTCGGTGGAGGCGGCGGAGGTGCGCCCGCGCGACGGCGTGCTGCGGCTGCGGGTGCTGCTGGACCGGACCTCGGTCGAGGTGTTCGCGGCGGGCGGCGAGGTCTGCCTGACCGACCAGGTCTTCCCGCCGGGCGGCGCGACCAGCGCGTCGGTCGTCGCGGAGGGCGGCACGGCCCGCGTCGTGCGGCTGGAATGGGCGGAATTACCGACGTGGTCGGAGATCGAGCCGCACTAGTCTGGGCGGGTGCGGTTTCACCTGCTCGGGCCGCTGGAGGTCGTGGACGGCGCGGACGCCGTCCACGTGCCCGCGGGAGGCTCCGGGTCCTGCTCGCGTCCCTGGCGTACCGGTCCGGCCGCCCCGTGCCGGTCGACGACCTGCGCAGGCACATGTGGGGCGAGCCCGACGCCGGGTCCGCGGTGACCGTCCGCTCGTACGTGCGGCGGCTGCGGACCGCGCTGGGCGACGCCGAGCGGGTCCGCAGCAGGCCGCCCGGGTACCTGCTCGCCGCCGGGCGCGCCGAGGTCGACGTCCTGGAGTTCGAGGACCTCGCGGCGCGCGCGGCCACCGCAGCGGACCCGGAGACCGAGGCCGCGCTGCTCGGCCGGGCGCTCGCGCTGTGGCGCGGCGCGCCGCTGGCCGACGTCCACTCCGACGCCCTGCACCGCGAGGTCGTCCCGGTGCTCGTCGAGGGCCGGATCGACTGCGCGGAACGGCTCGTGGCGGCCCGGCTGTCGCTCGGCGAGCACGCCGCGGTCGTCGGCGCGCTGGGCGAGCTGACCCGGGAGCACCCGCTGCGCGAGCGGTTCTGGCAGCAGCGCATGGTCGCCCTGCACCGCAGCGGCAGGCAGGCCGAGGCGCTGGCCGCGTTCCGCGACCTGCGCGAGCGGCTCGACCGGGACCTCGGCATCGACGTCAGCCAGGAGACCCGCGAGGTCCACCAGGCGGTCCTGACCGGCGACGCCGCCGCGCTGGCCCGCCGCTTCCCGGTCGGCCGGGTGGTCGCCGCGCCGCGCCCGGACTGGCCGCCGCGCGAGCTCTGCCCGGACATCCCGGACTTCGTCGGCCGGGCCGAGCTGATCGGCCGGATCGAGCGCTGGCTGGTCGACGGGCCGCGCCTGGTCGCGCTGTCCGGGCCGCCGGGCACCGGGAAGACGGCGCTGGCGACCCGGGTCGCGCACCGGGTGGCGGACCGGTTCCCCGACGGGCAGCTCGTCGCGGACCTCGGCGGGCCCGACGCCGAGCGCTCGGTCCCCGCGTCGGTCGTGCTGACCCGGTTCCTCGGGGCGCTGGGCGTCGACCGGCAGGCGATCCCGGACGGCATGGCCGCGCAGTCCGCGCTGTTCCGGTCGGTCGCGGGCGGCAAGCGGCTGCTCGTCCTGCTCGACAACGTCGCCCGCGCCGACCAGGTGCGCCCGCTGATCCCGGGCGGGACCAGCGCGGTGCTGGTGACCAGCCGCACCGAGCTGACCGGCCTGGCCGCGACCGAGGGCGCGCGGTGCGCGCCGGTCCCGCCGCTCACCCCCGCCGAGTCCGCCGCGCTGCTGCGCGGGCTGCTCGACGCCGACGACGCCGAGCTGGCCGACCTGGCCGACGTGTGCGCGCACCTGCCGCTGGCGCTGCGCATCGCCGCGGCGCACCTGGCCGCCCGCCCGGGTCAGCCGGTCGGCGGGTACGCCGGGGTGCTGCGCCGCGGCTGCCGGGTCGACCTGCTGTCGGTGCCGGACGACCCGCAGGCGTCGGTCCGCGAGGCGTTCGACCTGTCGTACACCGCGCTGAGCGCGCGGTCGCGTCGGGTGTTCGCGCTGCTCGGCCTGCTGCCGGGCCTGGACTTCGACGCGGACGCGGCCGCCGCGGCGGCGGGCGAGCCCGACGTGGAGTCCGAAGTGGACCGACTGGTGGCGGCGAGCCTGGTGCTGCGCCGCGCCCCCGGCCGCTACGCCCTGCACGACCTGATGCGCTCGTACGCGCGGATGCGGTGCGAACTCGACCTCGCCGACGAGGGCGCCGCCGCGCTGGCGCGGGTGTTCGACCACTACCTCGACCGCGCCCGCTCGGTCGACACGCTGCTGCGCCGGTCGACCCCGCCGGAGGAGCGCCGCCACGCGTTCGCCGACCGCGACGCCGCGCTGGCGTGGTACGAGCGCGCGCGGCCGAGCGTGCTGGCGCTGGTCGCCGCGGCCGCCGACGCCGAGCTGCCGCACGCCTACCACCTGCCGTTGGCGCTGGCGAGCGCGTTCGCGCTGCGCAAGCACTGGGACGAGTGGGTCGCCACGCACGAGATCGCGCTGCGCCGCGCCCGCGCGGACGGCGACGCGGTCGCCGAGGGCCGCGTCCTGCACCGGCTCGGCAACGCGCTGGAGGAGAGCGGCCGGGTCGAGGCCGCCATCGCCCGTCACCGGGAGGCGCTGGCCGTCGCCACCGACCCGAAGCTGCGCGGCGCGGTGTTCAACAGCCTCGGGATCGCCCACCGCCGCCTGTTCCAGTACGACGAGGCGAGCGCGTGCTACGAGCAGGCGATGCGCCACTTCCGCGCGGAGGGCAACGAGTACGGAGTCGGCGCGGTGCAGGTGAACCTGGCGAGCCTCTACGCCCGGATGGGCAGGCCCGCCGACGCGCTCCCGGTCGGCGTCGAGGCGGTGGCCACCACGACCCGCTCGGGCGACCCGCACTTCACGACCATCGCGTGGGTCAACCTGGGCTTCGCCCACCACCTGCTCGGCGACACCGACGCCGCCCGCGCGGCGTTCACCACCGCGCTCGAGCTGGCGGTGAGCTGCCAGGACCGCTACGGCGAGGCGCTGGCGCGCGACCGCCTCGCCTGCCTGGGGGCCGTGGAACCCAACTACGCCACCGACCCGGACGACCTGCTCGGCCACCCGGTGCGCTGAGCACTGGTCCAAACCACGCTTGCCGACTGCTGGTTCCTGCTCATACGATGGCCCGAATCAGCAGGTTCGATCACGTCTTGGATGGAACATGCGCATACTCCGGTCCCTCGTCGGCCCCCTCCTCGTCCTCCCCTGCTCACCGCGGCGCCCGCCTCGGCCGCGACGGCGCCGCTCGGCGGGGTGGTGCCCGCGCCCGCGGTGGTGCAGCCCGCGGCAGGCGTGGCGTACACGCTGCCGTCGTCCGCCCGGATCTGGGCGGGGCCGGGGGCGGGTGGCGTGGCCGCCCAGCTCGCGGACCTGCTGCGGCCCCCGACCGGGTACGCGCTGCCGGTCGTCGCCACGACCACCGCGCCCGGCGACGGGGTGGCCCTGCTGCTGTCGGGGGCGGACCCGCGCGTCGGGGCGGAGGGCTACCAGCTCGACGTGACCGCGTCGTCGGTGGTGCTGCGGGCGCAGACGCAGGCGGGCCTGTTCCACGGCGTGCAGACGCTGCGGCAGCTCCTGCCGTCCACAGTGGAGCGGCGCTCGGCGCGCCCGGGTCCGTGGACGCTGCCGGGCGGCCGGATCGTCGACTACCCGCGGTTCGCGTACCGGAGCGGGATGCTGGACCCGGCGCGGCACTTCCTGCCGGTGTCGACGGTGAAGCGCTACATCGACCAGCTCGCGCTGTACAAGATCAACCACCTGCACCTGCACCTGACCGACGACCAGGGCTGGCGCATCGCGATCGACTCGTGGCCGAACCTCGCGGCGCACGGCGGCAGCACCCAGGTCGGCGGCGGGCCGGGCGGGTACTACACGAAGGCGCAGTACCAGGACATCGTGGCCTACGCGGCGGCGCGGCACATGACGATCGTGCCCGAGATCGACATGCCGGGGCACACGAACGCCGCCCTCGCCTCCTACGCCGCGCTGAACTGCGACGGCCAGGCGCGTCCGCTGTACACCGGGACGGCGGTCGGGTTCAGCTCGCTGTGCACGTCCAAGGAGATCACGTACACGTTCATCGCGGACGTGCTGCGGGAGATCGCCGCCATGACGCCCGGCCCGTACCTCCACATCGGCGGCGACGAGGCGCACTCGACGCCCGCGGCGGACTACAAGGCGTTCCTGGACCGCGCCCAGCCGGTGGTGGCGGGCCTGGGGAAGACGGTGGTCGGCTGGCACCAGATCGGCGCGGCGGACCACTCGCCGGAGCGGGTCGTGCAGTACTGGGGCACGGGGACGTCGGACACCCTCGTCAGCGGCGCGGTGTCGCGGGGGCGAAGGCGGTGCTGTCGCCCGCGAACAAGGCGTACCTGGACATGAAGTACAACCCGGCGACGCCGTTGGGGCTGGCGTGGGCGGGGTACGTCGAGGTGCAGACGGCGTACGAGTGGAACCCGGGGACGCACCTGTCGGGGGTGCCGGAGTCGGCGGTGCTGGGCGTGGAGGCGCCGCTGTGGGGCGAGACAGTGTCGACGGAGGGGCACCTGGACTTCATGACGTTCCCCGCCTGCCCGCGATCGCGGAACTCGGGTGGTCGCCGTGGTCGACCCACGACTGGACGTCCTTCCGCACCCGCCTGGCCGCGCACGGCCCGCGGTGGGCGGAACTCGGGATCGCGTACTACGCCTCGCCGCAGATCCCGTGGCACCCGAGCACGGCGGGGACCCTGGTCAACCAGTCCCGCTGCCTCGACGTCCCGGCGTCGAGCACCGCCAACGGCGTGCGGCTGTCCCTCTGGGACTGCCACGGCGGCGCCAACCAGCGCTGGACCCACACGGCGGCGGGCGAACTGCGGGTCACCGTGAACGGCGCGGTGAAGTGCCTGGACGCCGAGGCGGCGGGGACCGCCGACGGCACCGCGATCCTCACCTGGGACTGCCACGGCGGCGCGAACCAGCGCTGGACCGCGACCGCGGCGGGGCAGTACGTCGGCGCGCAGTCCGGCAAGTGCCTCACCGCCGCGGGCTCGGCCAACGGCTCCCCGATCCGCCTGGCGGCGTGCGGCTCGCCCGCACCGGCGAACCAGGTCTTCACGAAGGGCTAGTCGGCTCGCGCGGCGTGGTCCGGCAGCCGCCGGGCCACGTCCGCGGGGACGGCATCGCGGCGATGGTCCCGGCCAGGGCGCGGGCGTTGTCGCGGAAGGCCGGGTCGGTGAGCAGGGTGCGGGCGTGGGTGGTGATGGCGTCGGCGGTCTGGTCGGGCGGGGGCAGGGTCAGGCAGGCGCCCGCGGCGGTGAGGGCGGCGGCGTTGGCGAACTGGTCGGCGCCCTGCGGGAGGAGGAGTTGCGGGACGCCCGCGGCGAGGGCGGCGAGCATCGTGCCGCTGCCGCCGTGGTGGACGACCAGGGCGGCGTGGGAGATGACCGCGGTCTGCGGGAGCCAGGCGTGGGCGGAGGTGGTGGCGGGCAACGGGTTCACCGCCGCGGGCGGGACGTTGCCGGTGGCGGCGACGACCCGCGCGAGCGGGGCGAGGGCGGCCAGGGCGGTGCGGAGGAGGGCGGCGGTGGCGAAGGCGGTGCCGAGGGTCAGGTAGATCAACGGGGCGGGGAGGTCGGGGGCTCGGGCGGCGTCCGCGTGCGGGACCGGGCGCAGGGGGATGCGGGGCTCGTCCAGGAAAGCTTTGTCCTGCAACGACATCGGGCAGATGTCGATGTGGGTCAGGCCGGGGCGGCCGCCAGCGGGGACTCCAGGCCGGTGCCCTCGGGGACCATGCGGCCGAAGCCGTGCCACAGGACCGGGATGCCGTGCGCCCGGGCCGCGCGGACCGCGCCGGGAACGCCCCAGCCCGCGATGACGAGGTCCGGGGCCAGGCGGGTCAGGGCGAGGGCCAGGTCTTCCGGGTAGATCTCGTAGAACGCGTCGGCGGGGCGGAACGGGTTGAGGCCCGCGAGGGCGGGTGGACGTGCTCGCCCGCGGCGAAGTGGACGTCGTGGCCCGCGTCGCGGGTGGCGGTGGCCAACGGGATCAGGGGTGGGTGTGGCCGGGGGACGCCAGGCTCGCGAACAGCACGCGCATGCCCAGAACCTACCGGCGGAGCAGGCCGGAGTCATGGGCGATGATCGCCGCCTGGACGCGGTTGGCGCAGGCCAGTTTGGACAGGATCCGCGCCACGTGGACCTTCACCGTCCCCGCCGTCGTGCCCAGGCGGGCGCCGATCTCGGCGTTGGACAGGCCGTGGCCGACCAGGGCCAGGACCTCGCGTTCGCGGGCGGTGAGGGACGACAGGTCGCGGGGGCGCGGGTCGGGGGCGGCGTAGCAGCGGGCGATGACCTGGCGGGCGATCGGGGGCGACAGGACGGCGTCGCCCGCGGCGGCGGCGCGGACGGCGTGGAGGATCTGGGTCGGGTCGGTGTCCTTGAGGAGGAAGCCCGCCGCGCCCGCCCGCAGCGCGCGGGCGACGTACTCCTCGTCGCCGAAAGTGGTCAGGACGATGGCGCGGACCGCTGGGGCCACGCGCGACAGCTCCTCCACCGCGCCCAGGCCGTCCAGGACCGGCATGCGGATGTCGACCAGCGCGACGTCCGGGGCGTGCTCGACGGCGGCGGCGACCGCCTCGGCGCCGTCGGCGGCCTCGGCGACGACGGCCAGGTCGTCGGCGCGGCCCAGCAGCAGGCGGGTGGCGGCGCGGATGAGCGGCTCGTCGTCGGCGATGAGGACGCGGATCACGGGACCCCGATCTCGTACCAGGTCCGGTCGACCAGGCCGGTGCCGTCGAAGCAGAACCGGAACACCGCGGCGGTCTCCGCGTCCGGGGGTCGTCGGCGGGGACGTAGTCGCACGTCGTGCCGGGCGGGCGGGGCGGTTCGACGCCCGCGGACGCGATCTCGGCGATGGGGACGTTGGGGCCGAAGACGCGGGCGACGTCCGAACGGGACATGCCGGGGGTCATGGCGTCGAGCGGGTGGTCGTCGTCGCCGTGCTCGAACGGCGGGAGCAGGGCGATGGTCAGCAGCAGCATCGCCGACACCGCGACCAGGCCGGTGCACAGCAGCAGGCCCTCGACCAGCCGCGGCCTGCGCGGGGTGGCGGCGGGCGCGGCGGGGTGGGCGTCGAGCGGGAGCACCGCGGTCAGCGCGAAGCCGCCGTCCGGGGTGGGGCCGCTGGTGAGGGCGCCGCCGAGGAGGGCGACGCGCTCGCGGAGACCGAGCAGCCCGCGGCCGGTGCCGGGGAGCCGCTCGCCGCCGCGGGCCGGGCCGTTGCGGACCTCGACGGTGACCGCGTCGCCGGAGCGGACGGTGATCACCGCGTCCGCGCCCGGGGCGTGCTTGTGCGCGTTGGTGAGGGCCTCCCGGACGACGCGGTGCAGGGCGTGGCGGACGGCGAGCGGGCGCGGGTCGGGGCCGCGCCAGTCCAGCGCCGCGCGGGACTCGGCGGCGAGCCGCTCGACGTCGGCGCGGGTGCCGATGGCCTCGGTCCGGTCGACCGGGTGCGCGCCGAGGGTCTGGCGCAGCTCGTCGAGCGCCGTGCGGGCGGTGGTGCGGACCTGGTGGGCGGCGTCGCGCAGCTCGGGGTCGGCGGCCGCGACCTCCAGGGCGCCGGTGTACATCGCGATGAGGCTGAGCCGGTGGCCGATGTGGTCGTGCATCTCCCCCGCGATGCGGGCGCGCTCGGCGAGCCGGGCCAGTTCGGCGCGGTCGGCCGCGAGGCGGGCGTGCTGCGCCTGCGTCATGCCGACCAGGCCGGGCAGCCCGACGGCCAGCGCGGTCGCCACGGCCATCGCCACCAGGACGTACCCCCAGCGCGACACCGGCTGCGTCAGCAGGACCACCGCGATCGGCAGCGGCGCGGCGACCGCGAGCAGCCGGGGCCGCCCGCCGCCCGCCGCGTGCGCGGTGACCGCGAGCGCCGCGCCCGCCGCCGGGAACGCGCCGAACAGGACCGCCGCGACCACCAGCGCCGCGCCGTGCGCGCGCAGCAGCACCACCGCGCCCGCGAGCGCGGCGGCGCCCGCGACGACCGGCGCGGGCACCGGGGTCAGGACGTCCGGCCACCCCCACAGGGACAGCAGGTCGGCCGTGACCGCGGTGACCGCGGCGACGAACGCGGCGAGCAGGAGTGGGCCGAGCCGCATGCGGGCCAGCATCACACGGGTGGGCACCGCGGAGCGGGCGGGGTGAGGTCGACCAGGTAGCGGGTCACGGCGGCGTTCACGCACGGGACGTCGCCGCCGTAGACGGCGTGGCCGACGTCCTCGTTGGTCAGCAGGACCGCCGACGGCATCGAGGTGGCCAGCGCCTGCGCCCACCGGTACGGCGTCGCGGCGTCCACGGTGCTGCCGACCAGCAGGATCGGCGGCGCGCCCTCGGCCCGCACCACGTGCGGCTCGACCGGCGACGTCGGCAGGAACGCGCACGGCAGCCACCCGTCCGCGGACCCGAGTCGGGACGCGCGGCGCAGCGCCTCCGCCATCTCCTCGTAGGCGGCCAGGTCGGTGGGGTGGCGGCGGTCCATGCAGCTCACGACGGTGAGCGCGTCGCCCTCGTCGTCCTCGGCGGCCTCGGCCCCTCCGCGGGCTGCTCCGGCTCCTCGGGCTGGTCGGACGCGGGGGCGACCAGGTCGGCGATCGCGGCCCACTCCGCCGGGAACGGCAGCTTGCCCGCGATGTCGGACCGCAGCGCGTCGCCGTCGCCGGTCTCGTCCGCGCGGGCCAGCGCGTCGTTGACCGCGGCGAGGATCGCGGCCTCGTCCTCGCCGGGGCAGGCGTCGACGCGGGTGGTGCACTCGCGGGCGTAGACGTGCAGGGCCTGCTCGGCGCCCTCGGCCTGCTGGACGGCGTCGTCGCGCCAGTCGAGGAAGACGTTGTCGACGCCGTCGAGGACCATCGCGCGGACCTTGTCGGGGTAGCGCTCGGCGTAGAGCTGGCCGACCCGGGTGCCGTAGGAGTAGCCGACGTAGGTCAGCTTGTCCTGGCCGGTGGCGGCGCGCAGGACGTCGAGGTCCCGGATGACGTTGGCGGTGCCGACGTTGCGCAGCACGTGCTCGCCGGTCGCTTTGACGCACGCCTGCGCGTACTGCTTGCTGCCGGGCACGTCGGGCCCGACCAGCTCCAGGTCGGGGGCCTCCTCGGTCGGCTCCCCCTCGACCGGGCACTCGATGCGGGGCTCGCTGCCGCCGACGCCCCGGTTGTCGAAGCTGACGACGTCGAACTTCTCCCGGACCTCGGCGGGGAACGACTCGGGCGAGTCCCGCACCATCTCGACCCCGGACTGCCCCGGCCCGCCCGCGCCCGCGACCAGCACGCCGATCCGCTGCCCGGTGGCGGGCTTCTTGATCACCGGGAGGGCGAAGGTCGGCCCGTCGGGCTGGGCGTAGTCGACGGGGACGGTGAGGGTGGCGCACTGGAAGTCGCCGCACGCCTTCCAGTCGAGGGTCTGGCCGTAGTAGCGGTCGGGCGGGGCGGGCGCCGCCGCGCACCCCGCGACGACGACGGCGGCGACGGCGGCTGCCCCGGCCCTGAGTGGTCCCACGCTGGTGTCTCCTTCTGCGTACTGAGGACACCAGCCAACCGCGCGGACCGCCATTCGGAGTAGCCCCCACAAGTCGGGTATCGCGCCCGGACGTCCGCCCGTGGACCTACCCCGAATGGCATACGCGGGTCAGAAGACGAGGGACCGCCAGTTCCGCTCGGCGAAGGACACGCTCCTCCGGATCACGTCCTCCCACCTGAGCGCGTAGCCGTCGTTCGTGCCGAACTGCACGCCCGCCGAGCCGACGTTCTTGCCGACGCCGCCCCCGAACCCGCCGGACACCGAGCCGGACCAGTCACCGGTCTCCGGGTTGAACTGGACGCCCGCCCCGGCGCGGCGCAGCCCCTTGCCCGCACCTCCTTCGGCGTAGAAGGTCATACCGCTGTTCACCTCGTTGGCCAGGTCGGTGTCGGCCTTGAGGTCCACGCCGAGGTCGAAGCCGTCGCCGAACGCCACCCCGACCTTCTTGGCCTGGTTGAAGGCGAGGCCGTACCGGTCGAACGACACGCACTGCTCGCCGCCGATGGCCACCGACATCCAGGCGATGAGCCCGCTGACGCACAGGTTGACGGAGCCGCGGAGGTTCGGGGCGTACTCGATGAGGGCCAGGAAGTGGTCGATGCGGTCGGATTCCGGGTTGAACCGGTCGTAGTACTTGTCGGGGATGCCGGGGTAGCGCTTCTTGGGGGCGCCCGCCACCGGGCCGTCGCACGCCCACCGGCACTTCGGGAGCGGGCGCCGGTACTGGCCTTGGCGTCCGCAGTTGTCGCCGACGTACGAGCAGTCCTGCGCCAGGTGGCCCGTGATCGGGTTGATGCCGCCGTTGGCGATGCAGCCGGGGCAGCCCGCGAAGCTGTTGTCCGGGCGCAGGCCCGTCGGGTCGCTCAGGGTCACCGGGCTGTTGTTGGCGTACGCGTACCCGTGCATCTGCTGGGGGTCCTTCAGGTCCATCAGCGGGTCGACCGACAGGAACCGGCCGTTCGCGGCGTCGTACTGCCGCACGCCCAGGGTCGTCAGGCCGACCGACGCGTCTTCCGTGCCGCCGACGAAGCCCGTCTCGCCCGGGAGGTCCGCCGCGGGCCGCGGGTTCGCCGAAGGGGTCTGGTAGCGGCGGGTGGTGGTCAGGCCGTCGGCCTCGACCGCGAGGGCGGCGGTGCCCTGGTGGTCGCCCGCCAGCCAGGTCAGGCCCGAGGCGGTGCGGACGGCGACGGCTTGGGGGCCGAAGCGGTAGTAGCGGGTCGCGGTGAGGGCGCCGTCGGCGTGGGTCAGGCGGAGTTCTTGGTCGCCCAGGTACAGCGTCGTGCCCGTCGGGTCGCGGCGGAGCAGGCGCTTGCCGTCGGGGGTGTGGACGAACTCGGTGACCTGGGCGCCCGCGGTGACGCGGACGAGCCTGCCCTCGTCGTCCCAGGTGAGGTCCTGGGTGGCGGCGCCGACCACACGGCGGGTCGGGTTGCCCGCGGCGTCGTGGGTGTAGTGCTCGTCGCCGGAGGTGGCGGTCACCGCGGCGACGCGGTGGCCCGGACCGGGGTCGAGGTGCGGACGTCGGTGGCCGTCGGGGTGCGCTTGGTCGCCGTGGCGCGGTTGCCCGCGGCGTCGTAGGTGAACGAGTGGTGGTAGGGCGCGGGGCCGCCCAGGGCCGCGGGGCGGGGCGCAGTCGCCCGACGCGGGGGTCCACGCCTCGGTGAGCCTGCGCAGGTGGTCGTGCCGGAAGCACTGGGCGTCGCCGCGGCGGGCGTCGGCGATGCCGGTGACCGTGCCCGCGGGGTCGCGGGTGTACCGGACGTCGGCCTGCATCGGCTCGGCGACCTCGGTGTCCACGATGGACCGCAGCAGCCGCCGGGTGTGGTCGTCGTAGTAGTGCGACAGCCAGACCCGGTCGGTCGCGCCGAGCTGGACGCGGGCGGTCTCGCCGTAGCGGGTGGCGTCGGTGGCCGCGACGTAGTCGACGGTGCCGTCCCAGCCGCCGTACAGGCCGACCGCCTTGCCGAGGTCGTCCCAGCGGTGGGTGACGGCCTCCTGCGGCAGGTCGCCGATCGCGGGCAGGGTTACGCCGTGCGGGCTGCCGTCGGCGGCGTACGCGTACGACGTCGTGTACGTCCCCGACAGCGTCTCCTCGACCTCCGGGATCGTCACCTGCGTGCTGACCGGCCGGTACAGCGACGTGTACCCGCCGACGGCGACCTTGTACGGCGCCCCGTCGACGTACCGCGTGCTGGTGGCGAGCCGCCCCTTGCCGCGGGTCGCGGTGTCGTAGGTGTGCTGCACCAGCGTCGTCGCGCCGCTGCGCAGCGTCGTCGGCCTGCCCAGCGCGTCGTGGCCGTGGGTGAGGGTGCGGCCGCGCGCGTCGGTGCTGGTGACCACCTGGCCCGCGTGGTCGTGGGTGCGGGTCGAGGTGCCCTTGTCCGGGTCCTCGTCGCGGACCTGCCGCCCGCGCAGGTCGTACCCGCGCCGCCACACGGCGCCCGCGGGGTCGGTCACGGTCTCCAGCAGGCCCGCCTCGGTGTAGGTGTAACGCGTGGCGTCGTGGCCGCCGGGCTTGTGCTGGCGCAACTCCGTGGTGCGGCCGCGGGCGTCGGTGAAGGCCGTGGTGACGGTGCCGCCCGAGGGCGGGGTGACCTTCGTCCAGTCGCCGCCGTACTCGGTGGTGGTGCGCCACTTCTCCGTGCCCGCGCCGAGGAAGGCGCTGGCCACGACGCGGCCCGCGCCGTCGTGCTCGGTCAGCGTGAGGCCCGCGACGGCGGCGTCGGCGGCGACCCACAGCTCGTCGTCGAGCGGGGTGTCGGTGAAGTACGGCTGGGTCGTCCTGTGTGGACGGCCTTGGGTGTCGTAGCGGGTGTCGGTGATGAGCCTGCCGCCGCCCCACGCGGGCGCCTGGGTCTGCCGCGGGCGCAGCAGGCCGTCGTACAGCGTCTTCGTGGTCTTGTAGGTGCCCTTCGGGCCGAGGGTGGACGTGGTGACGACGCTCGCGCCGTCGTTGCGGATGCGGTAGGCGTGGCGTGCGTTGCCGTCGCCGCTCGCGCGCGGCCGGTTGGGCAGCCACACCTCGAGCAGCCTGCCGAGCGGGTCGTAGGCGCGTTCGGTGACGCGGTCGTTGGCGTCGACCGACTTGGTGACCGCGCCGTTCGCGGTGAGGTGGTCCGTGGTGACCGCGTGGCCGAGGGCGTCGGTGACGACCGTGCGCGTGGTCGGCCCGCCGGTGACCGGCGTGTACGCGGTGGTGGTGGCGCGGTCGAGCGCGTCGGCCGCGCGGGTGGCCCGGCCGTGGGCGTCGTACTCGGCCGACGACGACGGCGCCCACACCTCGCCGCTCGCGGGCCGCTCCGCGAGCACCTCGACGCGCGTGGCGTCGCCGCGCGACGGCGGGTCCCCGAACGCGCGGCCGTCGTAGGCGGTGCGCTTGGCGCTGACCGCGTCCGCCGGGTACGTCGGCGCGGTCCCGCACGCGACCGAGACCGTCTCCACCTTGCTGGGGTAGCTGAGCAGCCACAGGTCCGTGTTGCGCGCGTACGTCGTGCGGGTGCACAGGTCGTCCGCGGCGGTCGCGGTGTCGCCGAGGTCGTCGACGCGCTCGGCCAGGCCCCGGTCGTCGTACGCGGTCACCGTCCTCGTCGTGCGCCACCCCGACCCGACCGCCGTGCGGGTGGTGACCGTCCCGGGCCGCACGAGGTACGAGCGCAGGTCGCCGCGGTGCGCGGACGGCCCCTGCCACACCGGCTCGGTGACCTCCTTGACGACGACCGCGTCGCCGTTGAGCACCAGCGACTCGCGGCGGAACCCGGCGAGCCAGTCGGAGTCCTCCGCGACGCCGCCCGCGGAGTCGGTGACGGTCGCGGTGCGGGTGCCGGACGGCAGCTTGTCGCCGTGCATGCCGCGGTAGTACACGGCCTCGGTGCGGGTCACCGGGCCGCTGCGGTCGTCGGCCTTGCCCCGGGTGGTGCGGACCCGGCCGTAGCCGCGGTACTCGCTCCAGGACTTCTTGTCCGCCTTGGTGAACTCCGAGGTGTCGTGGTGCCAGGCCGCGCCGCCGACGTACTCGTAGGAGGTGACGTCCTCGGGGCTGCCGGAGATGCGGTCGGACTGGACGACGGACGCGACGACGTACTTGTGGAACCAGTCGAGCCGCTCGGCGTAGTCCTTCTTCGCCCAGTGCGCGGGGAAGCAGCGCAGGGTGTTCTCCTCGGCCTTGGCGGGCGGCGCGAGGCAGTCCGGGTCGGCGTAGTCCACGCTGAGCACGCCGCCGGTCTCGGAGACGACGCCGGTGACGCGGAAGCGGTTGATCGGGGCGAGCCCGGCCGCGGTCGACACGCGGTTGTTCATCGCCGTGCCCTCGAACACCACCGGCGGCAGCGCGGCCGTCCCCGATGTGTCCGGTGTGGACGATGGAGCGCAGCCACAGGGCGGCCTTCTCGCCGTCGCCGGGGTCGGGGTACTGGTGCTCCAGGGTCCACGAGTCGACCGGGGTGTACGCCGCGCCGTCGCGCACGGACGCGGTGACCTTCGCCAGCCGCTTGGTCGTCCAGAACGACGGGTGGTGCTTGTCGGCGCAGGTCGCGGTGTCGCACTTGCTGTCCCACGGCACGTCCGGCCAGTTCTCCGGCCGCTGGGGCGTGCACTCGCTGCCCGGGACGCACCGGTCGGCGACGGTGAAGTCGACCCGGCCGGTCGCGGCGACGCCCGCGCGGACGCCGTACTCGATCCGCGTCAGGTGGCCGCTTCGGGTGTAGGACACGGCGGTGTCCTTGAGGTTGAGGCCGTAGGAGTTGGTCTCGGGGGCGTAGTGGTAGAGCGTGGTGTCGCCGTGGCGGTCGACGACCTTGTCGAGGTTCCAGCGCCACGTCTGCGCGCAGTGCGACGCGGCGAAGGTGCTCGCGTGGCAGGGCTCGCCCGCGTCGTCGCCGAACACCGGGACCTTCCACGCGGAGGTCGCGGTGGTGCCGAAGAAGTACTGGGTGCCGTCGACGGTGGTGATCTTCCAGTGCTCGCCGTCGTCGTCGCCGTTGGCGGCGCCGGTCAGCCGCTCGATCCGGGAGCCGTCGTCGGACTTGGCGCGCCACCGGCTGCCCGCCTCCTCGATGAGCGGTCCCCCGCCGCCGGGGTAGTTCGCGGTGGCGTTGTTGGTGCGCCAGCACAGGTCGCCCACCCGGCCCGGGTCGACGCCGTCGGTGTCGGCGGCGCACGCGCCGTAGGTGCGCTCGACGAACCCGGCGTCCAGGGACCAGCCGTCGCCGACCCAGGACGCCTGGTTGTTGGTCGCGCTGGTGCGCCCGTCCACGGTCGAGGAGTTGTACGACAGGGCCAGGGCGGGTTCGGACCCGCCGGGGGCGGGCGGCAGGCGCAGCGGGTAGGTCCAGGTGAACTCGCCGGTGTGCGGGCCGACCGACCACTCCGCCGACGGGGACAGCGGGGTCGCGGACAGGTTCCCCGCGCCCTCGCCGACCGCCTCCGCGGCCTGGTTCCCGCTGAGCGCCTTGCCCTTGACCTCGTCGTCGGGGCGCGGCGACACCACCTGCCGGGTGACCGGCGTGGACGGGGTGCCGGGCAGCGGCACCGACGGTCCGGTGCTCGCCGCGGCGGGCTCCGGGGCCACGGTCGCCAGGGTGGTCGCCAGCAGGGTCACGGCCATCGCCGCGGCCAGGACGCGCACTGCTCCTCCTCGGGTCGTCATCACGCCACCTGCCTCGGCGCGTCGACCACGTGGCCGAGGACGCCGTCGACGGTGTGGCCCTCGCAGTCCGGCCGGTCGGACACGAACCGCTCGCCCCACGCGCGGCAAGCGTGCAGCAGCCTGCTCGGCGGGCCCTCCGGCTTCTCCGTCCACACGCGACCGATGGGGCCGAGCACCGTCTTGCCCCCGCACGCGGTGTCCAGCGACAGGAACTGGTCGACGCCGTCGCGGCAGCTCGTCAGCGCGACGGTGCCGGGTTCGGCGGTCAGGGCGGTGTAGCCGTACCGGTGCTCGACGCGGTGCCCGGCGGCCGGGCCGTCGACCGACACCCAGTGGTCGCCGTGGTGGTCGACGCTCCTGGTCAGCGCCGCGTACCCGGCGACGTAGCCCAGGACGTGCTCGGCGGTCGCGCCCTCGCAGCCCGCGTGGCGGGACTCGAAGTGGTCGGGACCGGTGTTGCAGCGGTGCACCGGCACGCCCAGCCCGGACACCGGGGCCTGCGCCCACACCCGGCCGATCTCGCCGACCACCACCTGGCCCTCGCACGCGCTGTCGGTCGAGGTGAACGCGTCCGCGCCGTACTGGCACGCGTACAGCACCCGGGTGCCTTCCGCGCCCTCCGGGGCAGGACGCCCAGCGCCGCCTCGAACCGGTACCCGGCGCGGACCGGCGCGGACGTCGACCCGGTGTACCGGTCGCCCGCGTCGTTGACGAACCGGCCGAGCTGGCCGGGGGCCGGGGCGGGCCACGCCGCGCGGGCCGCCAGCTCGGCGGCGGGCACCGCGCCGAGGTCGACGCGGACCTCGTCGACCGCGCCGGTCAGCCGGTCGGCGGGCAGGCCGTCGCGCTTGCCGCGGCCGATGGTCAGCCCGCCGCCCGCGTACCAGATGGCGACGTCGTCCCGCACGCCCGCGAGCGCGCCGTCGACGTAGAGCCGCAGCTGCCGCGCCGGGTGGTCGTACACGCCCGCGAGGTGCGTCCAGCCCGGTTTCGGCGCGGCGGCCTGGGTCGCGTGCAGGACGGTCGCGCCGTCGGCGTCCTGGTTGGGGGCGCCGAACACCCAGCGGTTCAGGCCCGCCCGGTACTGCAGGACGAACCCGCTGGTGCGCGCGCCGTCCTGGCCCAGCACCGTCTGCGTGACGTCGGTGCGGTCCAGCCGCGCCCACGCCGAGACGGTGACGCTGTCGCGCATCGACGCGCCCGGCTCCGGGGTAACGGCCTCGCCGGTCCCGGTGAAGCGCAGCGCGCCGCCGTGCACGCCCGTGGTCGTCGTGGCGTTCTGGACGACGGCGTGGTTGGCGCGGTACGACGCGTCGGCCCCGCCGCCGTCGGTGAACCGCCACGACCCGACGACCGGGTGCTGCGCGTCGTCGTGGACCATGCGGACCTCGCCCGCGGTCAGCGCCTTGGCGTAGGCACGGACGTCGTCGACGCCGCCGCTGAACAACCCGGTGTGCGCGCCGTTCCACTTTCCCCTGCCGATGGCCAGCGGCCCGCTCGCGGCGAACACCTGCGCGCCGACCTGCGCGTTGGCGAGGTAACCGTTGACGTACAAGCGGAGTTGGCGCAGCCGGGGGTCGTAGGTGACGGCCAGGTGGGCCCACTCGCCGCCCGCCGCGGCGGCGTCGGAGGTGAAGAACACCGTCTCGGCGTTGTCGGTGTCGGTCTTGGGCGCGGCGACCGCCCAACGGCCGACGCCGGCGTTGTAGCCGAACGCGAACGCGCCGGTCCGGCTGCCGTCCTGGGAAACCGCGATCTGGTCGCGGCCGAGGTCGGCCAGGTACACCCACGCGGTGACGGTGAACGCCCGCGTCGTGGTCAGCACCGGTCCCGCGGTCTGCGCGTACTGGCTGGTCCCGTTGAGCCACAGCGCGCGGCCGGAGCGCCCGCCGGTGCGCGTGGGGTCGCCGACGACGGTGGCGGAACGGGCTTTGGCGCTGGTGTCGGCGGCGGTGGCGCCACCGGTCTCGTCCAGCGGCCAGTGGCCCGCGTCGGCCACCGGCAGCGCGGCGGGCGGCAGCTCCGCGGGGTAGGAGCGGTGCAGGGCTGCGACGCGGCCGGAGTCGAGCGCGCCGGTGTGCACGCGCACGTCGTCGACCCGGCCGGGCCAGTGCGCGGTGGCCGCGCCGCCCGCCTTGCCGCGGCCGACGGTCAGCTCGGTGCCGAAGCGGGAGGCGTTCTGCAGGCTGCCCTCGCCGCGGCGGGTGCCGTTGACGTAGATGTGGAGCTGCTTGGCGGGCGCGTCGTACACGCCGACCAGGTGCACCCACTTGCCGACGTCGCTCGGCGCGGTGTCCACGGCGGCCTGGGTGACCCGCGCGCCCGGCGCGTCGGACTCGGGCATCTCGAAGATCCAGTGCCCCAGCATGTACCGGTCGTCGTCGATGACGTGCCCGAGGCGGAACTTGCTGGCGTGCGCGCCCGCGAGGCTGACCGCGTCCCGGCGGCACACCGGGGCGGCGCACGCGCTGTCGGCCAGGAACACCCACCCGGCGACGGTGAAGCTCGCGTCGGTGGCGAAGTCGACCCCGGTGGTGGTGGCCGCGTCGTCGACGCCGTCGAACGCCGCGGCGTTGCCGGAGCGGCCGGGCGCGAACGCGGCGCCGGCGAGCGCGGCGGGCCGGTTGCCGACGCTGTCGGCGGCGGCCGTCCCGCCCGGCTCGTCCATCCGCCAGTGGTGGACCAGGGTGAGGTCGCGACCGGCCAGCGTGCGGATCTCGTCGGCGAACAGGACGCGGGGGTGGGCGGTCACGTCGTCGACCGAGCCCGCGAACCCGGCGCCGATCCGCAGCCCGCCGGTCGGGTGGTTCCACGCGGTCGGGTGCGCGGCGGACGCGGTGAGCACGCCGTTGACGTACAGGTGGACCTGCCTCGCCGCGGCGTCGTGCACGCCGACCAGGTGCGTCCACGCGCCGACCTGCGCGGCGCCGCCCGCGGCGAGGTCGTCCGCGCCGCCGTCGGAGCGCGGCACGGCGAAGGCCCACTTGCCGTCGGCGGTGGCGTGCAGGCGGAACGCGCCGCCGGTCGCGCCGTCCTGGGCGACGACGGTGGCGCTGCCCGCGCGGTCGAGCCTGGCCCACGCGGTGACCGCGAAGGACCGGTCGGTGTCGACGGCGTGCGGCGCGGTGATCACGTCGTCCGCGCCGTCGAGGTGCGCGGCCAGGTCGTCCGGGGCGGGGTAGGCGCTCTGGCCGCCCGACCAGCCGGGCCCGCCCGACGCGGTGCCGTGCCTGCCCCGGCCGGAGGCGTCGGCGGCGTCGCCGTCGAGGGGCCAGTGCCCGGCGGCGACGGCGTCCCGGCTGACCATGCCGCGGATCTCGGCCTCGCCGACCGCGCGGGTGTAGGCGCGCAGCTCGTCGACGGCCCCGGGGTAGGTGATCCGCAGCTCCCCTGCGGCGTCGAACGCGGTCGAGCGCGGGGCGCGCCCGGCGAGGACGCCGTCGACGTAGAGCCGGATCTCGCCCGCGGCGGCGTCGTGCACGCCCGCCAAGTGGGTCCAGGAGCCCGCGGTGGGGCCGGTCGCGGCGGTCACGACGGCGTCGGCGGGGCGCTCGGCGGCGTCGGCGGACGCCAGCGCCCACTCCCACCGGCCGCCGCGCTGGCCGAGCCGGAACCCGGGCGTGTGCGTCCCGAGCTGAGCCAGCGCGGTCGCGTCCGCGGTGGCGCCGGGCCGCACCCAGGTCGCCACGGAGAAGCTCTGGTCGGTCCGCACGACCGGGGCGCCGGTGCCGACCTGGCCGCCCGCGAGGTCGACCGCGCCGCGGACCGCGCCGTCGGGGGTGAAGCGGGCGCCGTCGCGCAGGACGCCCGCGCTGCCGCCCGCGACGGTGTTGCCCGCGGTGGCGCCGTCGGCCTCGTCGAACTTCCAGTGCCCTGATTGGACGTTGTCGTGGCTGACGAGTCCGGCGACCTCGGCGTCGGACAGCTCGCGGTCGTGCACCCGGACCTCGTCGACCGCGCCGGGCCAGCGGTTGGCGTCGCCGCCGTGCCAGCGGCCCCGGCCGATCACGAAGTCGCCCGCCGCGGCGAAGCCGAGGGTGCGCGCGGCGGTCCCGGCCGGGGTGCCGTTCACGTACAGGCGGATCTGGCGGCGCGGGGCGTCGTAGACCGCGGCGACGTGCGTCCAGGCGCCGACGGCGGCGGAGGTGCTGCGGACGATCTCGTCGCCGGGGCGGTCGACGGCGTCGTGGGTGGGGTAGGAGGCCTCCCACACGCCGCCGCCCGCGAGCTGCCGGTAGCCGAGGTAGAAGCCGCTGTTGACGGTGCCGTCCTGGGACAGCGCGGTGAACGTGGCGTCCTGGGCCGGGGCGCGGTCGGGGCGCAGCCACGCGGAGACGGTGAAGCTGGTGTCGGTGCGGACCGCGTTGGGCGCGGTGACGACGTCGTCGACGCCGTCGAGGCGCACGGCCTGGCCGACCGCGCCCGGGGTGTAGGAGCCGCCGGTGAGGGTGCCGTGGCGGGCGCCGAGGTGGGCGCTGTCGCGGGCGTGGCCGTCCAGGGTCCACTGGGCGAGCGCGCCGTTGCCGGGGCGCACGTAGGTCCGGTACGCGGTGGTGGGGCTCTGGTGGCCCGCGCGGTCGACGCTGCGGACGTAGAGCGTGCGCGGGCCGTCGCCGGGCGGGGCGGTGGCGACGGTCGCGGGGCCGCCGAGGGCGCTCGCGTCGACCTTGGTGGCGGGCGGGTCCTGCCAGCCGTACAGGTAGTGGTCGACGTCGGCGGTGCCGCTCGCGCCGAAGGTGAAGTCGCCGGGGACGTTCGCGCCGCCGTGCCAGCTCTCGTCCGGGCGGTAGAGGGGGCTGTCGACGGTCGGGGCCTGCGTGACCGGGGTGCGGTCGACGACGAACCGGCGCGGCCCGCGGCTGACGGGCCGCCGTCGTGGCCGTCGGTGGCCCACACGTGCCACTCGACCGTCTGGCCGTCGCGGGAGCGGAGGTCGACCTCGGTGCTGAACAGCGCGCCGGAGATCTGCGCCGGGTCGGTGTCGCGGCGCTCGTGGACGCCGTTCGCGTGGATGTCCCAGATCGGGCGGACCTGGTCGTTCTCCGGGTCGGAGAGCCGGGCGACCAGGCGCACGCGCTCGTCGGGGAAGTAGGAGACGCCACCGCACCAGCGGCACGGGTCGGGCACGCGCGGGTCGGTGGTGAGGTCGGCGGGCGCGTTCGGGCGCTTGTTGTAGCGGACGTGCAGCACCACCGACGCGGGGTCGTAGCGGCGCCAGGCGTTGGCGTCGGACTCGTTCTCCGCGCGCAGGTAGTAGGTGGACGTGCCACCCGTGCTGATCTTGGTGCGGAAGTCCGGGTCGTCCCGCAGGACGACGGCGAAGCTGGTCTCCTGGTGGCCGCCGCAGCCGCTGTAGGTGCTGGGCACCGACGTCGTCCAGAGGTGTGCGCCCTCGGGCTGGTTGTGCCAGGTGGTCCCGGCGCCGATCCGGTCGCCCGCCATGTGCAGGCGGTGGTTCCGGTTGATGCCGCAGCTCGGTCCATGCGCGACACCGGCGGTCAGGTTCGCCTCGACGACGCGGTCCTTGTCGCCGAGGAAGCCGGTGTCGAACTGGAAGTAGCTGCGGGCGACGTTGATGCCGTTGCAGTAGGAGAAGCCGCAGTAGCCGACCTTCGCCCAGTTCTGGCCGTTGCTCTCGGTGTCCTGCGCGCCGTTCCAGTGCCCGGTTCCGCTCCCCGTCCCGGAGAACACCTTGGTCCAGCCGCTCTTGTGGAAGGGGTGCCAGAGCGGGTCGATGGTGACCGGGTAGCGGCCGGTGGCGAGGAGCCCGGCGTCGGGGGTGAGGGTGAGGTGGCCGCCGTCGACGGCGAGGGCGACCTTCGCGCGCCTGCCGTCGGCGTCCCACATCTCGGCGGGCGGGGTGGTGAACGCGACCCGGTCGCCCGCGGTGGCGGTCAGGCCGCCGTCGCGGGTGGCGCGGACCCGCAGGCCGTCGGCGCGCAGGCCGAGCCGGACCGACCGGACGGCCGCTGTGGGGCGCGCGACCACGAGGTACTGGGCGAACCCGTCGGCGTCGGCGCGCAGCACCAGGTCGACGCCCGCCAGCACCTCCGGGTAGGTCGCGGTCGGCCCGTCGAGGCGGGGCTCGGGCAGGGGGCGCGGCCAGCGCAGCGACACCGACCGGCCCGGGTCGCCGTAGGTGACCATCGGGGCGTCGCCGCCCGCGGAGAACGCGAGCGCGGTCCCCGCCGCCTTGGGCCGGACGGCGTCGCCGTCGCGGACCAGGGTCGGGTCGATCGGCGTCCAGGCCCCGCCGCGGCGGACGCGGGCGGGCGCGGCGGCGAGCTCGGCGGCGAGGGTGCCGTCCGGGTGGGCGCGCACCAGCCGGGTCTCGGTGGTGAGGTCGGCGACGACCACCGGCGAGCCCTGCGCCGCGGCGCGGCGACGGCGCTGCCCGTGTCCGGGGCTTCCGCGACCACCTCGACCGGGGTCCGCCGTCCGGCGGGGCAGGCCAGGCGACCACCCCCGCGACCGCGACCGCGACTGCCGTGCCGACGACGCCCCACCGCTTCCGCGCACCCACCGGCGACCTCCCCGTAGACGTGACACCGCCGGGGAACAGTGCCCGGGCGGGCGGGGCAGTCCGGTTGCACTCGCGTGCCACTCAGGCCAGGGGCAGCGCGATCGCGATCGTCAGGCCGCCGCCGGGGGTGTCCTCGGCGGTGATGGCGCCGCCCATGGCCTCGGTGAAGCCCTTGGCGACGCTCAGGCCGAGGCCGGTGCCGGGGGTGCGGTCGCCGAGGCGCTGGAACGGCGCGAACAGGGCGTCGGCGGCGTCGCGGGGCACGCCCGGTCCGTGGTCGACGACGCGCAGCTCGGCGCGGGGGCCGTGCGTGCTGGCGCGGACCGCGACCTCGGGGCCGCCGTGCCGGAGGGCGTTGTCGACGACGTTGGCGATGACGCGTTCGAGCAGGCCCAGGTCGGCGCGCACGGGCGGGAGGTGCTCGGGCACGTCGACGGTGACCGAGGACCGGTCGTCGATGCCCGCGAGCGCGCGGGCGACGGCCTCGTCGAGCGCGGTCGGGCCGAACCGCGGGGTGACCGCGCCGGTGGCGATGCGGGAGGAGTCGAGGAGGTTGTCGACCAGCGCCGAGAGCCGGTCGACGGACACCTCCGCGGTCTCGAGCAGCTCGGCGGTGTCCGAAGGGGACAGTGCGAGGTCGGGGTCGCGGAGGCTGGCGACGGCGGCCTTGATGGACGTCAGCGGGGTGCGCAGGTCGTGGCCCACCGCGGACAGGATCGCCGTGCGCAGCTCGGTGGTCTCGGCGCGGCGCTGGGCGGCGGCGGTCTCGGCGGCCATCCGCTGCTGGCGCAGCGCGAGCAGCGCCTGCCCCGCGGCGGCCGCCAGCACGCGCCGGTCGGCGGCGGGCAGCGGCCTGCCGCGCAGCGCGAGCGCGACGTCGTCGGTGACCGGGACCTCGACGTCGGGGTCGCCGGTCGCCGGGGCGCCGTCGTGGGCGACCTCGGTCCAGCGGCCGTCGCGGCGTTCGAGGAGGGTGGCCGACTCCTGGGCGAAGTTCTCCCGGACCTGGGCGAGCAGGCGCGGCAGCGGGTCGGGGTCGGTGAGCGCGGTGCGGGAGTACGAGGCGAGCAGGGCGGCCTCCGTGCGCGCCCGCGTCCCCCGCTCGGCCAGGTGGGCGGCGCGGTCCACGACGACGGCGACGAGCACGCCCGCGGCGACCACCGCGACCAGCGTGACGAGGCTCGTGACGTCCGCGACGGCGAGGAGTACGTCGGGTCGGTGAAGAAGAAGTTGAGCAGCGCCGCGCCGAGCACCGCCGCGGCGACGCGGGCAGGAGCCCCCGAGCAGCGCGACGGCGACGGTCGCCGCGAAGTACCCGGCGAGCGTGGTGCCGTGGCCCGCGCTCGTGACCACGCCGAGGCCCGTGACCGCGGCGGGCAGCACCACCGCCGCCGCCCAGGCGCGCGGGGACGGCGCGGTTCGCCGGACTCCTCGTGCGTGACCATGTGCACGTCGATCGGGCCCGACGCCTGGATGGTGGCCGCGCCGATGCCCTCGTCGAGCACCCGGGCGAGCCGCGACCGCCGCGAGGTGCCGAGGACGAGCTGCGTCGCGTTGACCCCGCGGGCGAAGTCGAGCAGGGCCTTGGGGACGTCGTCGCCGACGACGGTGTGGAAGGTGGCGCCGAGGTCCTCGGTCAGCGCCCGGAGCCGGGCGACCTGGTCGGGGTCGGCCCCGCGCAGGACGTGCACGGCGAGCAGGTCCGCCCCCGCGCGCCGGGCGATCCGGCGGGCGCGCCGGATCAGCGTCCCGCTCTCCGGCCCACCGGTGACGGCGACGACGACGCGCTCCCGGGCCTCCCAGGTGTCGGTGACGGCGTGGTCGCTGCGGTGCCGCTGGAGCGCGACGTCGACTTGGTCGGCGAGCCAGAGCAGGGAGAGCTCGCGCAGCGCGGTGAGGGTGTCGACGCGGAACCGGGTCGCCATGGCGGCGTCGATCCGGTCGGCGGGGTAGACGTTCCCGTGCGCCAGCCTGCGCCGCAGCGCCTCGGGCGTGATGTCGACCAGCTCGACCTGCTCGGCCCCGCGCACGACGACGTCCGGCACGGACTCGCCCTGCGGCGCCCCGGTGATCCGCCGCACGACGTCGTCCAGGGAGGCCAGCTCGTGCACGTTGACCGTGGACAGCACGTCGATCCCCGCGGCCAGCAGTTCCTCCACGTCCTGCCACCGCCGGGCGTTCCGCGCGCCCGGCCCGTTGACGTGCGCCAACTCGTCGACGACGGCGACGCGGGGTGCGCGGGCGAGGAGCGCGTCGAGGTCCAGCCCGCCGTCGCGGGCGCGCGGGAGGACCTCCAGCCCGGTCAGCAGCTCGGCGGTCTTGCTCCGCCCGTGCGGCTCCACGACCCCGACGACGACGTCCGTGCCGCGCTCCCGCCGCCGTCGCGCCTCCCCGAGCATGGCGAACGTCTTCCCCACGCCGGGCGCCGCGCCGAGGTAGATCCGCAGCTGACCCCGGCCGCCGTCACCCCTGTTCCCCACCACCACAGCGCCAGTCTCCACCCGCCCCGGCGTCCGCGCCGCGAACACTCAGATGATGAGAACATATGATCGCACCATTCAGATGATGACGTCATATGACGCCATCATCTGGGATTCAGGCGGTGACGCGGGGCTTGCGGGTCGGGGTGGCGGGGGTGAGGTCCTGGGTGCTGGGGGCGATGCTGCGGAAGCCCCGCAGGCGGAGGCTGTTGGTGACCACGAAGACCGAGCTGAACGCCATCGCCGCGCCCGCCAGCATCGGGTTCAGCAGGCCCGCCGCGGCGAGCGGGAGGGCGGCGACGTTGTAGGCAAAGGCCCAGAACAGGTTGCCCTTGATCGTCGTCAGCGTGCGCCGGGACAGCCGGATGGCGTCGACCGCCGCCAGGAGGTCGCCGCGGACCAGGGTCAGGTCGGCGGCCTCGATGGCGGCGTCGGTGCCGGTGCCCATGGCCAGACCGAGGTCGGCTTGGGCCAGGGCCGCGGCGTCGTTGACGCCGTCGCCGACCATGGCGACCACGCGGCCCTCGGATTGCAGGCGTTTGATCGCGGCGACCTTGTCTTCCGGGAGGACCTCGGCGATCACCTCGTCGATGCCGACTTCGGCCGCGACGGACTCGGCCACGGCCTTGTTGTCGCCGGTCAGCAGGACCGGGGTCAGGCCGAGGCCGCGGAGGCGGCTGATCGCCTCGCCCGAGGTCGGCTTGACCGTGTCGGCCACCACCAGCAGGGCGCGCGCGGCACCGTCCCAGCCGACCGCGACCGCGGTGTGGCCGCGTCCCTCAGCGGCGGCTTTGGCGTCGGCCAGGTCCTGCGGCAGGCGCAGGGACCACTGCTCCAGCAGCGCCACCCGACCGACCACCACCGCGTGCCCCTCGACCACGCCCTGGACGCCCAGCCCGGCCGTGTTCGCGAAGTCCGACACCGGGGGCAGCTCCCCGACCTCCTCCGCCGCCCCGCGGCGATGGCCGCGGCGACGGGGTGCTCGGACGCGTGCTCCACCGCGCCGGCGAGGCGCAGGGCGTCGGCTCGGGAGACGTCCGCGACCGTCACCACGTCCACCAGGGACATGCGGCCCGTCGTCACCGTCCCGGTCTTGTCCAGGACGATCGTGTCGACGCGGCGGGTGGACTCCAGGACCTCGGGGCCGCGGATCAGGACGCCCAGCTGCGCGCCCCGCCCGGTGCCGACCAGCAGCGCGGTCGGGGTCGCCAGGCCCAGGGCGCACGGGCACGCGATGATCAGCACCGCGACCGCCGCGGTGAACGCCGCCGCCACGCTGCCACCCGCGCCCAGCCAGAACGCGAGCGTCCCGACGGCCAGGGCGATCACGATGGGGACGAACACCCCCGACACGCGGTCGGCCAGCCGCTGCACCTCCGCCTTGCCGGTCTGCGCGTCCTCGACCAACTCCGCCATCCGCGCGAGCTGGGTGTCACCGCCGACCCGGGTCGCCCGGACGACCAACCTGCCGCCCGCGTTCACCGTCGCGCCGACCACCCCAGACCCCGGCCCGACCTCCACCGGCACCGACTCGCCGGTCAGCATGCTCGCGTCGACCGCCGACGAGCCGTCCTCGACGACGCCGTCGGTGGCGATCTTCTCGCCAGGCCGGACCACGAACCGGTCCCCCACGGCCAACTGGTCCACCGGGACCCGCACTTCGCGGTCCCCGCGCAGCACCGCGACGTCCTTGGCGCCGAGTTCCATCAGCGCCCGCAGCGCCGCTCCGGCGCGCCGCTTGAGCGCGCCTCGAAGTAGCGGCCCGCCAGGATGAACGCCGTCACCCCGGCCGCGACCTCCAGGTAGATGTTCGCGTCGCCGCTCATGCGCTGGATGGTCAGCTCGAACGGGTGCGTCATCCCCGGCTCACCCGCGCTGCCGAACAGCAGCGCGTACAGCGACCACAGAAACGCCGCCACCGTCCCCATCGAGATCAACGTGTCCATCGTGGCCGCACCATGGCGCAAATTCGCCCACGCCGCCCTGTGGAACGGCCACGCCGCCCACACCAACACCGGACCCGCCAACGCCAGCGAGATCCACTGCCAGTACGTGAACTGCAACACCGGGACCATCGCCATCGCGATCACCGGCACCGACAGCACCACCGACCCGACGAGCCGCTGGCGCAGCGGACGCAGCTCGGCGTCCTCGTCCTCGGCGGGACCGGCGGGCTCCGCGGCGGGCAGGACCGCGGTGTAGCCCGCGGCCTCCACCTGGCCGACCAGCACCGCCGGGTCCATCCCCTCCGGGTAGACGACGGTGGCCTTCTCGGTCGCGTAGTTGACCGACGCGGTCACGCCGTCGAGCTTGTTCAGCTTGCGCTCGACGCGGTTCGCGCAGGACGCGCACGTCATGCCGCCGATCGCGAGTTCGATCCTGGTCCCGTCAGCCATGGCCGTGCTCCCCGCGCCGTCCGCGGTCACCGTGAAGTCGGCGGTCCGCACGACGCCGCCGTGCTTGAAGTCCAGGAACAGGCGGTACTTGCCCGCCGAGGGCACCTCCACGCCGAACCCGATGCGCGGTCCGGCGGCCGTGCGGCCGTCGCCGGGCGCGCCGTCCGGGTGGACGTGCAGGTAGGCCAGGTCGCCCTCGCGCAGCGCCACGAGATGACCGTACGCCCCCAGGTAGGGCTCCAGGTCGGTCACCTCGACCCCGTCCTTGGTGACGGTCGCGGTGACCGCGGACAGCTCGCCGTCCAGCCGCACCTCGTACCCGTCGACGGTGTCCACAGTGGAGTTGGCGTGCGCGACCCGCTGGGCGTCGCCGTCGGCGAACAGGTCGACGCCGAGCGTCACCGGGTCGCCGCCCTCGGGGTCGAAGTCGGCGAACGCCCGGTACGCGCCCGGCCTGCCGACCTCCAGCGGGACGGTCCACGTCCCGTCCGGGGCCTGCTCCGGGTGCACGTGCTGGTACTCCACGAGGTCGCGGCGCACCACGATGAGGTGCATCCGCTTGTCGTGCGCCACGTCGAACCCGGTGACGGCGCGGCCGTCCGGACCGGTGATGCGGAAGGCGAACTCGCCCCCGTCCAGCGTGGTGGACGCGGGGACGAACGTGTAGCCGCCGACCGTCGACGCCAACCCGGTCGGGGCCTTCGCCCGCGCCGCGGGTCCCGCGCCGTGCCCGTCGCCGCCGTGCCCGCGGGCGCGGCCGTCTCCCCGGCCAGCGGCCCGACGGCCGACCCGACCGCGTACGCCCCGGCCGCCACCAGCACCACCGCCGCGCCGTACGCGGCGAGCTTGCCCGCGGTGTTCATCCGGCCCGCACCCCGGTCGATCCCATCACTGGCCCATCCTCTCCACCGAACACCGGCAACGATACCCCCAGCGGGTACCCAGTGCGGCAGTCGCACCCTCCCGCACGCCGGTCAACCCGCCGACCGTCGAGATGCTCGACGCGGGCCGCCATCCGTGGACCGGCGCGCGGCCCGCTTGGTTCACTCGGGTTCCGGCTTCGAGTGATCGGGGGATCCCCATGTTCGGTCGGGTCTCGGCCATCGCGCTCGCGCTCGCCCTCGCCGCCCCGCTGCCCGCGGCGCAGGCGGCTGCGGTCGACGTCTGCGCGCCCAAACCCAGGCCCGCGGGCAAAGTCCTGCACGGGTACTGGGAGAACTGGGACGGCGCCGCCAACGGCGTGCACCCGCCGATGGGCTGGATACCCATCACCGACCGGCGCATCCGCGACCACGGTTACAACGTGATCAACGCCGCGTTCCCGGTCATCCGCTCCGACGGCACCGTGCTGTGGGAGGACGGGATGGACACCACCGTGAAGGTGCCCACACCGGCGGAGATGTGCGAGGCGAAGGCCGCGGGCCTGACCATCCTGCTGTCGATCGGCGGCGCGACCGCGGGCATCGACCTCAGCTCGGCCGCGGTCGCCGACCGGTTCGTCGCGACGGTGGTCCCGATCCTCAAGCGCTACAACTTCGACGGGATCGACATCGACATCGAGACCGGGCTGGTCGGCAGCGGCCGCATCACCCAGCTCTCGACGTCGCAGGCCAACCTGGTCCGGATCATCGACGGCGTGCTCGCCGCGATGCCGCCCGGCTTCGGCCTGACGATGGCCCCGGAGACGGCGTACGTGACCGGCGGCAGCGTCGCGTACGGGTCCATCTGGGGCGCGTACCTGCCGATCATCAAGAAGTACGCCGACAACGGCCGCCTGTGGTGGCTCAACATGCAGTACTACAACGGCAGCATGTACGGCTGCTCGGGCGACTCCTACAGCGCGGGCACGGTGGCGGGCTTCGTCGCGCAGACCGACTGCCTCGACCGCGGCCTGGTGATCCAGGGCACGACGATCCGCGTGCCGTACGACCGCCAGGTGCCCGGTCTACCCGCGCAGCCCGGCGCGGGCGGCGGCTACATGTCGCCGTCGCTGGTCGCGAGCGCGTGGAACCACTACCGCGGCGGGCTCAAGGGCCTGATGACGTGGTCGATCAACTGGGACGGCTCCCGCAACTGGACCTTCGGCGACAACGTCAAGCGCTTGCAAGGCCGCTGAAGTCCTTGACCTCGAACGAGTCGTGCAGCCGCATCCCCTTGGTGTCGAGCCGCGCCAGCGCCGGGCCAGTCCGGTCGGCAGGCCGCCGAGCAGCCGGAACCCGCCGACCAGCGCGGCGACACCGACCCGCGAGGTCGGGATCAGCCCCTTGGCCGCGCCGAGCGCGAACGCGCGGCTGCCCGCGACGGCGTCGGCCATGGCCCGCTCGTAGGCGGGGAACGCGCGCTCGTGGTCCCCGCCCGCGGCGGCCAGCTCGCCCGCCAGGGTGTACGCGCCGAGCACGGCCAGGCTGGTGCTGCCGCCGACCGCCGGCCCCGGGCAGTAGCCCGCGTCGCCGACCAGGGTGACCCGGCCCCGGCTCCAGGTGTCCATGCGGAGCTGCGTGATGGAGTCGAAGTAGAACGCGCCACCTCCGTCCACTTCGGACAGCCAGCGGTCGACGTCGGCGTGCACGCCCGCGAAGGCTTCGCGCAGCAGGGTTTTCTGCCGGTCGGTGTCGCGGTGGTGGTAGTCCAGCGGCGGGGAGCGGAAGAGGAACACGGCGCGCGCGTCGCCGCCGCGGCGGTCGCCGTAGACGCCGACGACGCGGTTCGGGTGGAAGTGGCCGGTGAACGTGCCGGGCTCGGCGTGCTCGCCGGGCAGCGCGAGCACGGCGAGGTAGGCCCCGATGAAGTGGCTGTAGCGCTCCTCCGGCCCGAACACGAGCGAGCGGACGTTCGAGTGCAGGCCGTCCGCGCCGACGACGAGGTCGAAGCGGCGGGGCGCGCCGCGCTCGAAGGCCACCTCGTCGCCGATCGCGGCGATCGAGTCGCCGAAGACGTACTCGACGTCGTCGCGGGTGGCGTCGTAGTAGACCTCGCTGAGGTCGTCGCGCATGACCTCGACGTGCCGGTCGGTCAGCGCGGAGAAGACCCGCCCGACGTCGACGGCGACCGGGCGGGCGCGCCCGGGCCGGTGGATCACCATGCGGTCGGTGCCGGTGGCGCGCTCCTCGATCCGGTCGAGCACACCCATCCGCTCGGAGATCTCCACCGCGGGCCGGAACAGGTCGACGGCGTGCCCGCCCGCCTTGCGCAGCGCCTCGGCCCGTTCCACGACGGTGACCTCGAAGCCGTGCCTGACCAGCCAGTACGCCAGGACCGGCCCGGCGATGCTCGCCCCGGAGATGAGAACGCGCACGACGCCTCCTTACTTAACGGTCAGTAAGTCCACCGCCAGCTTACCGACCGTTAAGTCAGCTACGCTACCGACTTGATGGACACCAAGCGCCGCATCCAGGAGGCGGCCCGCGCGCTGTTCGCCGAGAAGGGCGTGCAGCGCACGAGCCTGCAGGAGATCGCCGACCGGCTCGGCATCACGAAACCCGCGCTGTACTACCACTTCCGCTCGCGGGAGGACCTGGTGCGCAGCATCGTCGCGCCGATCATCGACGACGGCGAGGCGTTCGTGCGCGCCCAGGAGGCCGACCCGGCGTCGCCCGCGGACCTGCTGGCCGGGTACTTCGACTTCCACTACCGGCACCGCAACGAGATCATCCTGGTGCTGACCGAGTACGCCACGCTCACCGAGCTGGACCTCATCGAGACCGTGCTGACCTGGCGCGGTCGGCTCGCCACCCTGCTCGTCGGGCCCGACGCGGACCTCGGGGAGGCCACCCGCGCCGTCGTCGCGCTCGGCGGGCTGCAGGACTGCACGATGCACTTCGCGGCGGTGCCCGCCGACGAGCTGCGCGGCCCGCGGTCGCGGCGGCGCTGGCGGCGTTGGGGCGCTAGGGCTTGCGCCGGTTGGCGTGCTTGCGGACGGCGAACCCGTAGGCGTCCTCCACCAGCGGCCACGCCTCGTCGAGGGTGCGCTCGGACGGGTTGACGACGCACACCCAGTGCTGCGAGGCGTAGACCGGGTGCGGCATCAGCCGGTCGACCGCGGCGTGGTTCACCGGGTCGCCGTCGGCGAAGAGGTCGCGGTAGACCTGCTTGGTGAGGCCGAGGTTGAGCCGGAACGCGCCGGGCCTGCCGAGGTCGGACGCGGAGTCGTAGTGGTCGCCCGTCACCACGGTGGCGAACGGGAAGCGCCGGTTGTAGGGGACGTCGCCGTCCGGGTCGTAGACGAGGAACGAGTCCCCGCGGTTCTCCATGACGATGACGCCGTCGAGCTTGGCCGTGAGCAGGCCGACTACCTGCCGATCATCCATGCTTCAATTGTCCCATTGACCTGCTATTAGAGACTTTTCCACGATCCACCTGGCAGGCCGCCGGGAAACCCTCAACCGCCCGTAGAATCGCTCGGGTGCCGCGCCTCGCCGACCTCGCCCGGCTCGCCGGGGTCACCCCGCAGCAGGTCCGCAACTACCTGGACGAGGGCCTGCTGCCGCCCGCCGACCGCGCCCCGAACGGCTACCGCGTCCTCACCGACGCCCACGCCGCCGCGCTGACGACCACCCGCGCCCTGGCCGACGGGCACGGCTGGGCCCGCACCCGGGCGATCATGACCGCCGTCCACTCCGGACAGCTCCCGGCCGCGCTCGCCCTCGTCGACGCCGGGCACGCCGAACTCGCCCACGAGCGCGCGGAGATCGCCCAGGCGACGCGGGCGTTCGCGACCGTCGCGTCGGCGCCGCCGTCGGCCGCGCGCGGGCCGGTGCGCATCGGGGAGCTGGCGCGCGCCATCGGCGTCACCACGCCGGTCCTGCGCCAGTGGGAGGCGCGCGGCCTGCTGTCCCCCGGCCGCGACCGCAAGGGGTACCGCGCCTACGACGCCGCCGAGCAGCGCGCCGCGCACCTGGTCGCGGTGCTGCGGCGCGGCGCGTACGCGTTCCCGATCATCGCCGCCGTGCTCGGCGCGCTGCGCGCCACCGGCGACCCGGGGCGCGCCCGCGCCGAGCTGGAGCGCCGCGACCGCGACCTGGACCGGCAGAGCCTGGCCCGGTTGCGCGGGTCCGCGGCGCTCCTGGCGTACGCCGAGCGCTACTGCGCGCCCAGCGACACCGCCGCGGCGACCGCGTCGACGAGCCCGGTGCCCTTGTCGTAGCTGGTCTCGTACGGGCCGACCTGCTGGTACGGGGCGCCGTCGGTGAACTTGTGCGTGGTCGACTTCAGCGCCGCCTCGACTTCGGCCGGGGTGGCGGTCGGGTCGGCCTGGAACAGCTGCGCGACGATGCCCGCGATCTGCGGCGCGGCCATCGACGTCCCGCTGATCACGTTGTAGGTGCCCAGGTCGAGCACGCCGGGGCCGTTGATCGGCTGCAGGCCGGTCGCGCAGATCGCCAGGTACAGCCTGCAGGCGGAGACGATGTTCTCGCCGGGGGCGGACAGGTCCGGCCAGGTCGACGGGTCGGCCGCCGCGCCGCGCGAGGAGAACTCGGACACCGCGCCGTCGCGGGTGCCGGTGCCCTGGTCGTTGTACGACGCGACGGAGATGACGCCGGGCGTCGGGTCCTGGCCGGGCGGGTTGGACAGGCTGGTCGACCCGTCGCCGCCGTCGTTGCCGTTGGCCCACACCACGACCACGCCCTCGGCGGCCAGCGCGCGCTGCAGCTTCACCGTCGCGGACTCGGGGTCGAACGCGCCGCCGCCCGCCGGGCCGTAGGAGTTGTTGATGACCTTGATCGGCGGGCAGGTCGACGCCGGGACGCCCGCGCCGCAGGGCGCGCGGTGGTTCTCCAGGACCCAGTTCAGCGCGGCGTCCGCGCCGAGGATGACGATGACCGCGCCGGTCGAGATCGACACGATCTTCGCGTCGGGCGCGGACCCGCCGACGACCGTGCCGCCGGACAGGGTGTACTCGCGGCCCGCGGCGATCCCGCTGACGTGCGTGCCGTGCCCGCCGATGGAGAGGGTGTCGGTGTCGACCGAGGTCGGCAGGTCGACGACGCACGCGGTGCCGGTGGTGGAGCCGTCCAGGCAGGCGCTCTTGAGGTTGCGCACGACCCGGGTGCGGCCGTCGTCGCCGCGGAACGCCGGGTGGGTGGGGTCGATGCCGGAGTCGATCACCGCGATGCTGACGCCGCTGCCCGCGAGCCTGCGCCCGTTCGCCCCGGTCAGCGTCTGCTGCGCCTCGCGCGACCGGGTCGCGGTGGTGCCGGAGGTGGCGTGGAACTCGATGGGGTCGTTGTTCTCCACGTAGGTCACGCCGGAAGCGGCGCGCACGGCGGCGACCTGGGCGGACGTGCCCTTGGCCGCGACGACGCCGATCTTGCGGAACTCCGTCACCTTGCGCATGCCCGCCCGGTTGACGGCGTCCCCGGCGGTGGCCCCGTGCACGAGCACGGTCAGCTCCTGGGTCGGCAGGGCGCCCGCGAGCACCCCCGCGAGCGACTCGGACACCCGGGCGAGCGCCCCTTCGGCGCTGGCGGGCACGGACAGGGCGGGCACGAGCACCGCCGCGGCGAGTAGGGCGCGCAGTCGGGGCATGGGGGACCTCCAGCCGGGGAACGGACTGTGACATCCCACTAACGAGTGACACACATTCGGGTGACGAGAATGCTTCACCATGTTGTGCGGAAACGCAGTTGCGCCCGGGCGTACGGTCGAGCCGTCGAACGGAGGCGCGCCATGCCCGAACGAGTAGTGCTCAACGCGGACGGTGTCGAGGTCGTCGGGACGCTGCACGCCCCTCCGGGCGCGCGGGCCGCGGTCGCCCTGAGCGGTCCGTTCACCGGCGTCAAGGACCAGGTGACCGGCCAGTACGCCGAGCGCATCGCCGAGGCGGGGTACGCCGCGCTGGCCCTGGACCACCGCGGCTTCGGCGAGAGCGGCGGACGGCGTGGCCACGAGGACACCCAGGGCAAGCTCGCCGACCTGCGCGCCGCGGTGACGTTCCTGAGCACCCGCCACGACCGCGTCGGGCTCGTCGGCGTCTGCCTGGGCGGCGGCTACGTCATGCGCGCCGCCGCCACCGACCCCGCGTCGCCGCGGTCGCGGGCATCGCGGGGGCGTACAACAGCCCGTCCTGGTTCGCCGAGGGCATGGGCCACGAGAACTACCGGGGCGCCCTGGCGTCGTTCATCGCGGGCTACGACGACCTCCTCCCCGCCGTGGCCCCCGACGGCGGGGCAGCGGCCATGGCGGGCGACGAGCCCTACCGCTACTACGGCACCGAGCGCTCGGCGTCACCGCACTGGCGCAACGAGGTCACCCGCGGCTCCCTCCACTCCTTGATGACCTTCGACGCCCTCTCCGCGGCCGACCTGCTCACCGCCACCCCCACCCTCATCGTCCACGGCCGCGTCGACGCCTACTGCTCCCCCGACCTCGCCGAGGCGATGCACACCCGCATCCCCAACCCCGACAAGCAGTTCGTGTGGCTCGACGCCACCGAGCACATCGACCTCTACGACGTCGAACCCCACGTCGCCGCCGCGGTCTCGGCCACGGTCGCGTTCCTGGACAAGCACCTCTGAGTCAGCTCCGCCCCAGGAACTCCACGAGCAGCGGGTTCACCCGGGCCGGGTCGTCCTCGTGCACGTTGTGCCCCGCGCCGGGCACCACCCGCACCTCCGCGCCCGGGACGCGCGCGCCGTACTCGTGGGCGTAGGCGGCGGGGAGCCACTGGTCCTCCTGCCCCCACACGACCAACGTCCTCGCGGTGATGCGGCCGAGCCCCTGGTCGATCGGCGCGTAGTCCTGGCTGCGGACGAGGTCGACGAACGCGGCCCGCGCCTCGGGGGCCGACATCCACGCCCACGTCTCGTCGACCACGTCGGCGGTGACCCGGTCCTGGTGCGCGAACGCCGACCGCAGGCTGGTCTCGAAGTCCGAGCGGCGCATGAGCTTCACCGCGGCCTCGCCCACGACCGGCACCTGGAAGAGCGCCGTCTGCGACGCGAGGTCCTTGTCCAGCCCGGGTGAGTCCATCAGCACCAGCCGGTCGACGCGCTCGGGGTGGCGCTCCACGAAGGACAGGCTCCACGCACCACCCCACGAGTGCCCGACCAGCGAGGCCTTCTCCACGCCGACCGCGTCGAGGAACGCGCCGATCGCCTCGCCCATGGCCGGGATCGTGTACTCGAAGTCGTCGGCGGCCCGCGTGTAGCCCTGGCTCGGCAGGTCGACGGCGTAGACCGTGTGGTGCTCGGCCAGGGCCGGGATGGTGTCCCGGAACGAGTACAGCCACTGGGCGCCGCCCGCGACCAGCACGACCGGCGAGCCCTGCCCGGTCCTCGTGTAGTGGAACCGCGCGACCGGGCTGTCGGCGTAGAGGGACTGGACACGTTCCAGGTACGGCGACCGGTATCCCTCCACACCGGACGGTTGCCACGCGTAGGCGATGAAAAGCACCGCCGCCAGCAGCACGGCGACACCCGCCGCCAGCCATCGCGGCCAGCGGCGGGTGGTGCGCGGCGCCTCGTCGATCCGGACCATCATCTTCCCCGTTCCTCGGTGGACTTCCACCCTCGGGACGGGAGCGCCTCACGCGGCGTGACAGGCGGCGCGGGTGAGCCGGGTCACGCGGGCACGGCGACCTTGCCGACGATCTCCTCCCCGTACGAGCGCAGCGTGCCCTCCCGGTCGTCGTGCATCAGGTACACCGCGAACTGGTCCACCCCCAGCTCCGCCAGCTCCGCCAGCCGGTCGACGTGGGCGGAGGCGGGGCCGAGGAGGCAGAAGCGGTCGACGATGGAGTCCGGGACGAAGTCGGTGGAGCGGTTGCCCGCCTTGCCGTGGTGGGAGTAGTCGTACCCCTGCCGGTCGCGGATGTAGTCGGTCAGCTCGTGCGGGACCGGGCCGGAGTCGCCGTAGCGGGCGACCAGGTCGGCGACGTGGTTGCCGACCATGCCGCCGAACCAGCGGAGCTGGTCGCGCTGGTGGGCCAGGTCGGTGCCGACGTACGCGGGGGCGGCGACGCAGATGGTGATCCCACCCGGGTCGCGGCCGGCGGCCGCGCGGCGGCGCGGACGGACTCGATGGTCCACCTGGCGATCGCGGGGTCCGCGCACTGGAGGATGAAGCCGTCCGCCTGCTCCCCCACCAGCTTCAGGGCGCGGGGGCCGTACGCCGCCATCCAGATCTCCAGGCGGCCCTCGCGGACCCACGGGATGCGCACGGGCGCGCCGTGCAGCATCGCCTCGCGGCCTTCCGCCAACTCGCGGATGACGTGCATCGCCTCGCCCAGGACCGCCAGCGACGCCGGTTTCTGGCCGATGACGCGGCGGGCCGAGTCGCCCCGGCCGATGCCGCACACCGTGCGGTTGCCGTACATGTCGTTCAGGGTGGCGAACAGCGACGCGGTGACCGACCAATCGCGGGTGCTCGGGTTGGTCACCATCGGGCCGACGACCAGGTCCGAGGTCGCGGCGAGGATCTGCGAGTAGATGACGAACGGCTCCTGCCACAGCACGCACGAGTCGAACGTCCAGCCGTAGCGGAAGCCGCGCTCCTCCGCCTCCGCCATCAGCCGCACGACGTCGCGCGCGGGCGGGTCGGTCTGCAGCACCAGGCCGAAGTCCATGACGCCCTCCTATCGCAGGTATTGGCAGAGGTCGCGCTCGAGGAACTTGCCGTGCCCCTCGTGCCCGTGGAAGGCGCCGTCGGCGATGACGAGCGCGCCGCGGGAGAGGACCGCGTCGACCTTGCCGACCAGCTCCATCCCCTCGTACGCGGAGTAGTCGACGTTCATGTGGTGCGTCGCCGCCGACAGGACCTGGGTCGCCGCCGGGTCGTACACCACGATGTCGGCGTCCGAGCCCGGCGCGATGACGCCCTTGCGCGGGTACAGGCCGAACATCCGGGCGGGCGTGGTCGAGCTGATCTCCACCCACCGCGACAGCGAGATCTCGCCGCGGACGACGCCCTGGTGCAGCAGGTCCATGCGGTGCTCGACGCCCGGCATCCCGTTGGGGATCTTGGAGAAGTCGCCGAGGCCCAGCACCTTCTGGTCCTTGAAGCAGAACGGGCAGTGGTCGGTCGAGACCACCGACAGGTCGTTGGTGCGCAGGCCGCGCCACAGGTCGAGCTGGTGGTCGGCCGGGCGCAGCGGCGGCGAGCAGACGAACTTCGCGCCCTCGAAGCCCTCCCGCGCCATGTCCTCGATGGACAGGAACAGGTATTGCGGGCAGGTCTCGGCGAACACGTTCTGGCCGGTGTCGCGGGCCGCCGTCACCGCTTCCAGCGCGTGGCGGGACGACAGGTGCACGATGTAGAGCGGCGCGCCGGTCACCGCGGCCAGCTTGATGGCCCGGTGCGTCGCCTCGCCCTCCAGCTCCGGCGGCCGGGTGAGCCCGTGGTGCACGGGGTCGGTGCGGCCGTCGGCGAGGGCCTGGGCGACGAGCTGGTCGATCGCGATGCCGTTCTCGGCGTGCATCATGATCATCGACCCGGTCTCGCGGGCCTTCTGCATCGCGCGCAGGATCTCGCCGTCGGTGGCGTAGAAGACGCCGGGGTAGGCCATGAACATCTTGAAGCTGTTCACCCCGGCCGCGACGCAGGACTCCATCTCCTTGAGCGTGGTGTCGTTGACGTCGGAGACGATCATGTGGAACGAGTAGTCGACCGCGCAGTGCCCGCCCGCCTTCTCGTGCCACTTGTCCATCGTGGCCAGCAACGACGTGCCCTTCGCCTGCACGGCGAAGTCGATGATCGTCGTCGTGCCGCCCCACGCCGCCGCGGTGGTGCCGGTGCCGAAGGTGTCCGATGAGGACGTCCCGCCGAAGGGCATCTCCATGTGCGTGTGGGCGTCGATGCCGCCGGGGAGCACGTACTTCCCGGCGGCATCGATGACCCGGTCCGCCTCGGTGAACAGGCCGGGGGCGGCGACGGCGGCGATGGTCTCGCCGTCGACCAGGACGTCGGCGGCGAACCCGCCGCCGGAGTTGACCACGGTCCCGCCGCGGATCAGCGTGCGCATGTCACGCCTCCGCCAGCGGTCCGTAGGTGTCCGGCCTGCGGTCGCGGTAGAACGCCCACAGGTCGCGGACCGCGGCGAGCTGGTCCATGTCCAGGTCGCGCACGACGACCTCCTCCTCGGAGTCCGACGCCGCCTCCCCGACGAGCTGCCCGCGCGGGTCGGCGAAGTACGACTGCCCGTAGAAGTCGTTGTCGCCCAACGGCTCCACGCCGACCCGGTTGATGGTCCCGACGAAGTACTCGTTGGCGACCGCCGCCGCGGGCTGCTCCAGCCGCCACAGGTACTCCGAGAGCCCCCGGCTGGTCGCCGAGGGGTTGAACACGATCTTCGCCCCGGCGAGCCCGAGGGCCCGCCATCCCTCCGGGAAGTGCCTCTCGTAACAGATGTAAACCCCTATGCGGCCCACCGCGGTGTCGAACACCGGGTAGCCCAGGTTCCCCGGCCGGAAGTAGAACTTCTCCCAGAACCCCTTCACCTGGGGGATGTGGTTCTTCCGGTGCTTGCCCAGATACCTCCCATCGGCGTCGATGACAGCCGCGGTGTTGTAGTACACCCCGGGCTGCTCCTGCTCGTACATCGGGACGACCAGCACCACCCCGTGCTGCTCGGCCACCTCGCACATGAGGCGGGTCGTGGGGCCATCCGGGATGGCCTCGGTGTAGGAGTAGTAGTCGGCGTCCTGGACCTGGCAGAAGTACGGGCCGTAGAACAACTCCTGCAGGCACACCACCTGCGCCCCCTGCGAGGCGGCGGTGGCGACGGCCGAGACCGCGTTGGCGATCATCGACTCCTTGTCGCCGGTCCAGCGCTGCTGGACGAGCCCGGCTCGGACGATCACGGTGCGTCTCCCTTCGGATGGTCGATTGTCAGGACACCGCGGGCTCGGCGGCCACCCCGGTCACCCGTTCGCGTCGGGCGGTGCGGGACAGCGCCACGAACACCAGCAGCGCCGAGGCCAGGCCGACGACCCAGCTGTAGTCGTAGAGCGGTTTGAGGAACGGGATGAGCCCATCCTCGGGGAACGGCCCCTCACCGGGCCGCGAGTACGCGCCGCCCACCGACAGCAGCATGCCCACTGCGGTCGCGACGAGCGCGGGGACGCCGAAGCCGCCGGTGAACCAGTAGCGGCCGTCGCGGCGGTACAGGTCGACCAGGTCGAGCCGGGTGCGGGCGAGCAGCCAGTACCCGCCGATGAGGACGCCCGCGACCGCGCCGAGCAGGCCGCCGTAGGTCTGGAGCCAGGTGAAGATGTAGATCTCCGGGCTCTCGTACAGGTACCACGGCATGATCACGATGCCGAGCACGCCGGTGATGAGCGCGCCGCCCCTGCGGCTGATCACCCTCGGCGCGACGTTGGAGAAGTCGTACGACGGGCTGACCACGTTGGCCGCGACGTTCACCGACAGCGTCGCGACCAGGACGGTGAACAGCGCCAGCGCGACCACGAGCGCGTTGTCGAACTTGCCCGCGAGCACCACCGGGTCCCAGATGGCCTCGCCGTAGATCACCTGCGTGCCCGCGGTGATCACGATGGACAGGATCGCGAAGAACGACATCGTGGTGGGCAGGCCGAGCGACTGGCCGACGACCTGCTGGCGCTGCCCCGCCCCGAACCGGGTGAAGTCCGGCATGTTCAGCGACAGCGTCGACCAGAACGCGATCATCGCCATCAGCGCCGGGAAGAAGATCGCCCAGAACTCTGGGCCCCAGCCCAGCGCGGAGGGCTGCGACAGGATCGGGCCGAACCCGCCCGCCTCGACCAGCACCCACACCAGCAGCGCGACGGCGACCACGATGACGAACGGCGCCGCCCAGTTCTCGAACCGGCGCAGGGTGTCCATGCCCTTCCAGATGATCCACATCTCGATCGCCCAGAACAGCAGGAACGACGCCCACAGCGTCCACGGCTTGCCCGCGACGGGCGCCGCCTCCGACCACCACGTGCCGAACAGCTTGCTGGCGATGACGTGCACGCCCGCGCCGCCGATCCACGTCTGGATGCCGAACCAGCCGCAGGCGATGAGCGCCCGCAGCAGCGCGGGCACGTTGGCGCCGCGGATGCCGTAGAACGCGCGGGCGAAGACCGGGAACGGGATGCCGTACTTGGTCCCCGCGTGGCTGTTGAGGAGCATCGGGATGAGCACGAGCAGGTTGCCGAGGGTGATGGTCAGGAACGCCTGCACCCAGTCCATGCCCAGGGCGATGAGCCCGGCCGCGAGGGTGTAGCTGGGGATGTTGTGGGCCATGCCGACCCAGAGGGCGGCGAAGTTGTACGTCGTCCACTTGCGCTCGTCGATCGGGACGGGCGCGAGTTCCGGGTTGCTGTACGGGCTGTCGGCGACGGCGGCGGTGTCGACCAGTTCGACCCGGCCGTCCGGGTGGCTGGTGGTCCCGGTTCCGAGTTCCATCCGGGCATCGTGGTGGCGGGCCGGGGGCGCGGGCAGCGTCACTGTGTACGGTCTTGTCCGGCACTGCGCACACTTTGTCCATTGCGCTCCGCACGGGACGGTGCTCGAAACCCCGCCGTCACCTGCTGTTGACCCGTTCGAGTGATCAGTCGGGCTGCGCGGCCCCGGCGTCGAGTGCGAGCAGCGCCACATGGAGCGAGACGACCGACTCCGCGTCGTCGAGGGACACGCCGAGCACCTGCTCGACGCGGGCGAGCTGCTGGTAGTAGGCGGTGCGGGAGAGGTGGGCCGCCGCCGCGGCGGCGGACTTGTTGCCGCCGTGCTCGCAGAAGTGCCGGAGCGCCTCGACCAGCCTGCTGCCGTGCGCGGCGTCGCGGGCCAGCAGCGGGCCCAGCTCGCGCTCGGCGAAGGCGGCGACGCGCTCGTCGCCCGCGAGCAGGTGCAGCAGGCCGCGGAGGCGGACGTCGTCGAGGCGGTGGTACGGCGCGCTGCCGGGCGCGCGCACGGCCTGCGCGACCTGGGCGGCCTCGACCAGGCTGCGGCGGGCCTCGGCGGGCGAGGTGACGGTGCTGCCGACCGCGACGACCACCGGCACGGCGGCGGCCTGGTGGGTCTCGGCGGCCAGCCGGGACAGCACGGCGTCCGGGGCGGCCTGCGGGGTCAGCGACAGCAGGGCGCGGACGCTGGTGTCGTCGACGATGCCGACCAGCGCCGCGACCCGCGCGCGGCGGGCGGCGAGCGCGGTCGCCTCGGCCAGGTCGCGCAGCACCTCGTGGGTGGCCATGGACCGGGTCGCGGCGACCGCGGCCGGGCGCACCGCGAGGCCGATGAGCTGGCGGCGCTCCAGCGGCACGCCGAGCGCGACGCTGTGCGCGGTGACCTCCGGCCCGGCCTCGGTGAGCAGGTCGGCGAGCAGGGTCCGGTGGGCGTGGCGCTCCAGGCTCTCCCGGTCGCGGGCGATGAGCCGGTGCACGGCCAGCGCGGACGCCGCCCGCTCGGCGATCACCCGCAGCCGGTGCGCGGGCTCCTGCGGGCTGACCAGCACGAGCCTGCCCCAGTGGTGCCCGCGCGCCCCGACGACGGTGACCAGCCAGCCCGCCTCGGCGTGGTAGGCGGTGCGCTCGGCGACGGCGACCGCGCGGGAGCGGCGGGCCCAGTCGGCGAGCAGCTCGCCCGGGTCGAGCCCGGCGGTGTCGTAGGCCAGCACCTCGTGCGCGAGGGTCTCCAGCACGACCGGCAGCCCGCACGCCCTGGTCACCTCGCGCAGCACCTCGACCGGCTCGGCGCCCGCGACGGTCAGCGCGGTGAAGGTCTCGTGGACCTGCTCGGCGGCGCGCAGCTCGGCCATCTGCGCGTCGAGGATGAGCCCGACGACGGCCTCGGTGACGGCCACGAACCGGGTCTCCCTGGCCAGGGTGACCAGCGGCAGCCCGTGCCGGTCCGCGGCGGCGACCAGGGCGGCCGGCAGCGCGCCGCGCCAGTGCCGGACCAGCTCGACGACCAGGCCCGCGATGCGCGCGGCGGCCAGCTCGTCGACGTAGCGGGTCAGGCCGTCGGGGTCGTCGGGCAGGGCGATGCCGGTGGTGAGGACGAGTTCCCCGCCGCGCAGCAGGGCGGCGATGTCGGCGACCTCGGCGGCGTGCACCCAGCGCACGCGCCGGTCCAGCCCGGCCGACCCGGCGACCACCCGCGGCCCGCCCGCCCGGACGACCGGCAGCGCGAGGGCGTCGGACACCGTCGGGTACACCGGACAGAGTGTAAGGCGCGGACCGTGATCACGATGCAGTTTGTCCGTGGCGGCGGGGCCGCGCGGCCCGCACACTTCGCCCTATGACCCTGATCGAGCGCCACCGCGCCGTGCTCCCGAACTGGCTGGCCCTCTACTACGCCGACCCGCTGGAGATCGTCAGCGGGCACGGGCGCCGGGTGACCGACTCGACCGGCAAGAGCTACCTGGACTTCTTCGCGGGCATCCTGACCAACGCGATCGGCTACGACGTCGCCGAGGTCTCCGACGCGGTCCGCAAGCAGCTCGACAGCGGCATCCTGCACACCTCGACCCTGTACCTGATCCGCAGCCAGGTGGAGCTGGCCGAGCGGATCGCGGCGCTGTCGGGCATCCCGGACGCGAAGGTGTTCTTCACCAACTCCGGCACCGAGGCCAACGAGACCGCGCTGATGCTCGCGACCCAGCACCGCCGCAGCAACCAGGTGCTGGCGATGCGCAACTCCTACCACGGGCGCGCGTTCGCGACGGTCGGCGTGACCGGCAACCGCGGCTGGTCGGCGAGCGCGCTGTCGCCCGTCCGGGTGAGCTACGTGCACGGCGGCTACCGGTACCGCGGCCCGTTCGCGGCGCTGTCGGACGCGGACTACACCGCCGCGTGCGTGGAGGACCTGCGCGAGGTCATCCAGACCACGACGTCGGGGGACGTGGCGTGCCTGATCGCCGAGCCGATCCAGGGCGTCGGCGGGTTCTGCGTGCCGCCGGACGGCCTGTACGGCGCGTTCGCGGAGGTGCTGGCGGAGTACGGGATCCTGTTCATCTCCGACGAGGTGCAGACCGGCTGGGGCCGCACCGGGGAGCACTTCTGGGGCATCGGCGCGCACGGCGTGACGCCGGACATGATGACCTTCGCCAAGGGCCTCGGCAACGGCCTGGCGATCGGCGGCGTGGTGGCCCGCGCGGAGGTCATGGACAGCCTGACCGCGAACTCCATCTCCACCTTCGGCGGCAACCCGGTGGCGACGGTCGGCGCGACCGCGGTGCTGGACTACATCGCCGACCACGACCTCCAGGCCAACGCCGCGGAGCGGGGCGCGGCGCTGCTGGCCGGGCTGCGCGCGATCGACTCGCCGTGGATCGGCGACGTGCGCGGCAAGGGCCTGATGGTCGGCATCGAACTGGTGAAGCCGGGCGGCAAGGAACCGGCGCCGGAGGCCGCGGTCGCGGTGCTGGAGGGGACGCGGGCGCGCGGCCTGCTGGTCGGCAAGGGCGGCCTGCACAACAACGTGATCCGCCTGGCCCCGCCGATGACGGTCACCGCGGACGAGGTCGACGAGGCGCTGGACGCGCTCGCCGGGGCGGTGGGGTCGCTGTGAGGATCACGCACTGGATCTCCGGCAAGCCCTGGACCGGGGCGGCGTCCCGCTCGGGCGAGGTGTACGACCCGACCACGGGCGCGGTCCGCGCCACCGTCGACTTCGCCGCGCAGTCCGAAGTGGACGAGGCGGTCGCGGCGGCGCGGGCGGCGGCCGACGGCTGGCGGGACACCTCGCTGGCCGCGCGGTCGGCGGTGCTGTTCGAGTTCCGGCGGCTGCTGTTCGAGCGCCGCGACGAACTGGCCGGGATCGTGTCCGCCGAGCACGGCAAGGTCCTCGACGACGCGCGCGGCGAGGTGCAGCGGGCGCTGGAGGCGGTCGACTTCGCGTGCGGCATCCCGCACCTGCTCAAGGGCGGGTTCAGCGAGAACGCCTCGCGCGGGGTGGACGTGTACTCGCTGCGGCAGCCGCTGGGCGTGGTCGCGGTCATCTCGCCGTTCAACTTCCCCGCGATGGTGCCGCTGTGGTTCGTCCCGAACGCGGTGGCGTGCGGGAACGCGGTGGTGCTCAAGCCGTCGGAGAAGGACCCGTCCGCGGCGAACTTCCTGGCGTCGCTGTGGTCGGAGGCGGGCCTGCCCGACGGCGTCCTCAACGTCCTGCACGGCGACAAGGCGGCCGTCGACGGGCTGCTGACCCACCCCGACGTGAGCGCGGTGTCCTTCGTCGGCTCGACCCCGATCGCCCGGTACGTCTACGAGACGGGCACCCGCAACGGCAAGCGCGTGCAGGCGTTGGGCGGCGCGAAGAACCACATGGTGGTCCTGCCGGACGCGGACCTCGACCTGGCCGCCGACGCCGCGGTGTCGGCGGGGTTCGGGTCGGCGGGCGAGCGCTGCATGGCGATCTCGGTGGTGGTCGCGGTCGACCCGGTGGGGTCGGACCTGGTCGACCGGATCGCCGCGCGGATCGCCGACCTGCGGGTCGGGTCCGCGCCCGGCTGCGACATGGGGCCGCTGGTCACCTCGGCCCACCGGGACAAGGTCGCGGCGTACCTCGACGCGGGCGTCGCGGAGGGCGCGCGGCTGGTGGTCGACGGGCGCGGGCACGCCGTCGAGGGCGCGGAGTCCGGGTTCTGGCTCGGCCCGACCCTGTTCGACGGGGTGCGCCCGGAGATGTCGGTGTACCGGGACGAGATCTTCGGCCCGGTACTGTCGGTGGTCCGCGCCGAGTCCTATTCGGACGCCCTCGCGCTGGTCAACGGCAACCCGTACGGGAACGGGACGGCCATCTTCACCAACGACGGCGGGGCGGCCCGGCGGTTCCAGAACGAGGTGGAGGTCGGGATGGTCGGCGTCAACGTCCCCATCCCGGTGCCGGTCGGCTACTACAGCTTCGGCGGGTGGAAGGCGTCGCTGTTCGGCGACTCGCACGCCTACGGGCCCGACGGCATCCACTTCTTCACCCGGACGAAGGTCGTGACGAGCCGCTGGCTCGACCCTCGCACGGCGGGGTCAACCTGGGCTTCCCCAGGAACGTGTGACCGGGGGTCCCGCCCGGCGGCCCGCTACGGGGTCGCCGGGCGGGCCAGGGACCGCAGGACCGCCGGGGTGTCGCCGCCGCGGGCGAGTTCCAGCTTCGCCGGGACCAGGTGCGTGTCCGGGCGGGCCAGGGCGGCGTCGAGCAGGCGCAGGGCCTCCGGGTTGGTGAGGGCGCCGGGGGTCGGGCGCGGGTTCGGGTCGGTGGTCCAGCTCCCCCACGCGAGGCTGGAGCCCGCCAGGCCGCGCGTGCGGCGGTCCTCGGCGAGCGCGTCGAGGAACGTGTCGGCGGCCGAGTGCGCCACCTGGCCGGGCGCGCCGAGGACGCCGGAGGCCGAGGAGAACAGCACGAAGGCCGACAGGTCCATGCCGCGGGTCAGGGCGTCGAGGTGCAGGGCGCCCGCGACCCGCGGGCCAGGACGCGGTCGACGCGCTCGGCGGTCTGCTCGCTCAGCAGGCCGTCCGGGGTCGTGGGGGCGAGGTGGAACACGCCGTGCAGGGGCAGCCTCGGGTCCACGCCCGCCAGGACGCGCTCCAGGTCGGCGCGGTTGGCGACGTCGCAGCGCGGCACGCGCACCGACTGCGCGCCCGCCTCCAGCAGCGCCCCGACGACCTGGCCCGCGCCCGGCGCGAACGGGCCCTCCAGCGACGTCAGGACCAGGTGCCGGACGCCGTAGCGGCGCACCAGGTGCAGCGCCACCAGCCTGCCCAGCTCGGTCGTCCCGCCGGTGATGAGCACCGTGCCGCCGGGGCCCAGCGGGCGCGGCGGGGCGTCGGGCGCCACGGCGCGCGCCAGGCGCACCGCCCGCACGACGCCGTCGCGGACCACCAGCTCGGGCTCGTCGGTCACCGCCAGCGCCGCGCTGACGTCCACGCCCGGCGGCGCGTCGATCAGCCGCAGGCGGTCGCCGTGCTCGGCGCGGGCCGCGCGGACCAGGCCGCGCACGGGCGCCGCCGCCAGGCCGCCGCGGGTGACCCACACCAGTTCCGTCGACGCCAGGCGCGGGTCCGCGAGGACGGTCTGCAGGACGTCCAGCGCGCCCGCCGCGGTCAGCCGGGCGGCCGCGGCCGTGTCCGGCGTGTCCAGGTTCGGCACCTCGATGACCAGCCGCGACGGCGGCGGGCCGGAGCCCAGCGTGGGCAGGTCGGCGAGCGTCCACACCGGACCGGGCACGACCGGCGGGACGGCGACCGGCACCGAGTCGACCCGGTACAGGTGGCGCGCGGGGTCGCCCGCGCGGACCTGCTCGGCGGTCACCGGGCGCAGGCCCAGCTCGTCGACGTACGCGACCGGCACGTCCTCCTCGTCGGTCACCCACAGCCGGGCGACGCTGTGCTCGCCCTTGTCGGTCAGGTCCAGCCGGAACCGCAGGTGCGTGCCCGACGACCCGTACAGGGTCACCCCGCGCCACGACACCGGGATCAGCAGCTCCGCGCCGGGGCGCAGCGCGGCCAGCGCGTGCAGGGCGGCGTCGAGCAGGGCCGGGTGGACGCCGTCGAAGTCGCCCTCGAGCTGCTCGGGCACCCGGATGACGCCGTACGCGGAGTCGCCCGCGCGGTACAGCTCGGTCAGGCCGCGGAACGCCGGGCCGCACGCCATGCCCTGCGCCAGCAGCCGCGCGCGCACGCCGACGACGGGCACCGGGTCCAGGTCGGGCCACTCGGTCCAGCCCGGGTCGTGCTCGGCCCACGCGGTGACGACGGTGCCGACGGCGTGCAGCGTCCAGCCGTCGGGGGACTCCTCGGGCTGGGAGTACACCGCGATCGGGCGCACGCCGTCGGACTCCGCGCCGAGCGTGACGCGCAGCCGGACGTACCCGGTCGGCGGGAGCACCAGCGGGCGGGCCAGCGACAGCTCGCCGATCCCCGCCGCGCCGACCTGGTCCGCCGCGGCGGCGGCCAGCTCGACCACGCCCGCGCCGGGCATGACCGCGGCGCCGAACAGGCAGTGGTCGCCGAGCCACGGGTGCGCCTCCAGCGACAGCCGCCCGGTGAACAGGTGGCCCTCGCCGTCGGCGGTGCTGGTGACCGCGTCGAGCCACGGGTGCGGCAGCGCCTCCGGGCTCACCGGCCGCAGGTCGCCGCCGGAGCGGGCGACGGGCAGCCAGTAGCGCTCGCGGCGGAACGCGGGCGGCGGCAGCGCGACGCGGCAGGCGCCGCGGCCGTCGAACACCTCCACCCAGTCGACCTCCTGGCCGACCGCGTGCAGCGCGCCGAGGGCGGCGAGCACGTCGCGGGCCTCGTCGGCGCCGCGCAGGCTGGGCATGAACAGGCTCGGCGAGTCGGCGGGCAGGCAGGCCAGGGCGGTCGCGGTCGGCACCGGGCCGGGGCCGCACTCGAGGTAGCCGCCGATGCCCGCGTCCTCCAGCACCCGGATCGCCTCGGCGAAGCGGGGCGCGCCGCCGAGCTGGTCGATCCAGTGCAGCGTCGAGCGGACGCCGTCGCCCTCGGCGAGGTCGGGGCCCATCCACTCGCCGGTCACCGCGGACACCATCGGCAGCTCGGGGGCGTGCAGCGTGCACGACCGCAGGACCGCGCCGTACTCGGCGAGCAGCGCGCCCGCGTCGGGGGTCCCGCTGGCGACGGTCAGCCTGCGCACCTCGACGCCGCGCGCCGACAGCCGCCGCACCGCGCTGAGCACCGCGACCTCGGGGCCGCTCACCACGCACTCGCCCGGCGTGGGCGACGGCGCCACCGCGACGTCCAATTCGGACACGATGTCGACGGTCTCGTCCTCGCCCAGCGGGACCGAGACCATCGCGCCGCCCGGGAAGGCGCTGAACAGGCGACCGCGCGCGGCGACGAGCCGGGCGGCGTCGGGCAGCGACAGCACGCCCGCGACGTGCGCGGCGGCCACCTCGCCGACCGCGTGCCCGGTGACCGCCGAGGGCAGCACGCCCCACGACACCCACAGCCGGAACAGCGCGACCTGCACGGCGAACAGCGCGGGCTGCGCGATCGCCGGGTCGTGCGCGGCGTCCTCGTCCGCGCCGAACAGGGCGGCCCGGACGTCGACGTCGAACTCGTCGCACGCGGCGTCGAACGCCTCGGCGAAGACGGGGAACGCGGTGTAGAGGGCCAGGCCGGTGCCGATGCGCTGCACGCCGTGGCCGGTGAAGACCATGGCCAGCCCGCCGTCGGTGGCCCGCTGGGGCGCGACGATCCCGTCGGCGACGTCGCGCAGCCCGGCGATCAGCTCGGCCCGCGACGCCGCGGTGACGCACGCGCGGACCGCGAAACAGGTGCGGTGCAGGGCCGCGGTCGCGGCGACGTCGAGCACCGGGACGTCCTCGGCGGCCAGGTGGTCGGCCCAGCTGCGGGCCTGGTCGCGCACGGCCTCCTCGTCGTGCCCGGACAGCACGACCGGGTAGGCGATGCCGTCGGCGCAGGCGGGCGGGCGCGGCGCGACCGGGGGCGCCTCCTCCACCACGACGTGCGCGTTGGTTCCGCCGAGGCCGAACGCGGACACCCCGGCGCGCCGGGGCGCAGGCCCGCCGGGCCACGGCACGGGCGCGGTCAGCAGGGTCAGCTCGCCGGTGAGGCAGCGCGCGGGCTCGTCGGCGTGCGCGGTGGGCGGCAGGGTCCGCTCGCGCAGCGCCAGCACGACCTTGATGAGCCCGGTGACGCCCGCGGCGGCCTGGGTGTGCCCGACGTTCGACTTCGCCGACCCGATCCAGAGTGGACGGTCGCGGTCGGCGTGCACGGCCGCCAGCGCGGCGGCCTCGGCGGCGTCCGCTGCGGCCACGCCCGCGCCGTGCGCCTCGACGGCGTCGACGTCCTCGGGGCGCAGGCCCGCGTCGGCCAGGGCGGCGGTGATGACGGCGGCCGGGTCGGCGTCGGCCGCGGCGGTGCCGCGCAGCACGGCCAGCACCTCGTCGCCGTCGGCGAGCGCGTCGGCGAGGCGCTTGAGGACCACCGCGCCGCAGCCCTCGGCCCAGCCGGTGCCGTCCGCGGTGGCGGAGAAGCTCTTGCAGCGCCCGTCGGCGGCGTTGTCCGCGGCGGCCTCCAGGTAGGCGGCGGGCGTGGTCATCACGGTCACGCCGCCCGCGACGGCGACCGAGCACGCCCGCTCGCGCAGCGCGGTCACGGCCAGGTGCAGGGCGACCAGCGACGATGAGCACGCGGTGTCCGCGGTGACCTCCGGCCCGCGCAGCCCGAGCGTGGCGGCGACCCGGGCGGCCAGGCCGCCGGTGTGCCCGCCGAGCACGACGCGGCGGTCGAGGTAGTCGGTCGCGCCGAGGTAGAGCCCGACGTGCGACCCGGCGCCGACGCCCGCGCGCTCCAGCGCCTCCCACACCGTCTCCACCGCGACCCGGCGCTCGGGCTCCATCGCCTGCGCGGCCAGCGGGGAGAGGCCGAAGAACGCGGCGTCGAAGCGGTCGGCGTCGTGGAGGAACCCGCCCGCCCGGACCTCGGCGTCGCCCAGGTCGAGCCCGTCCCAGCGGGCCGGGAACGCCTCGATGGCGTCGCCGCCGTCGACGAGCAGCCGCCAGAAGGCCTCCGGGGTGTCGATCCCGCCGGGCAACCGGCAGGCCATGGCTACCACGGCTATCGGCTCGGAACCCGGCATGCGCCTCTCCCCACTCCCGGCCCTGCGACCGGCGACCCGCGCCCGCCTCCCCCGAGGACGGGTGGGAGCCCGCGAGGCGGGTTTCCCGAGGTCACTGGTCCAACGTTAGGGGAAACATAAAACCGACCAGCCGGTTTGTCAACGCTCTTCGTGAGGGTTCCGCCCCGAAGGGCAATGGTCTGGAACCAAACCTGAGGCTCGTACGAAAAGTGGACCCTAGCTGGCAATCTAGCAACCCGGACCCGATCTTGCCCAGACATCGGCGACATGACCTTGCAAAGTCGAGCTACCGGATCGGCACCCACATGGCGGTGATCCACGTCACAAACACGCGGAACAAACCTACCAGGCGGTTTCTTTCCTGACGGGAAGCTGACAGACTCGCCGCTGCGGGGCCTGGACCGGACCGCGCCCGTGGGGAGGTAACGACAAGTGGCACAGCAGCAGCGCGCCGAGCGCACCCGGACGCAGATCCTCGACGCGGCCGCCGCGGTCATCGACCAGCACGGCTTCCAGGGGGCCCGGCTCTCCGGGATCCTGGCCGAGGCCGGGGTGACGAAGGGCGCGTTCTACTTCCACTTCTCGTCCAAGGAGGAGCTGGCGCACGCGCTCATCGACGAGCAGTTCGCCATCGGCGGTCCGGACGCCTCCGCCGAACCGCCCTCGTACGGGCTCCAGGAGGTCATCGACCTCAGCCACCTGTTCGTCCACGCGCTGCTGACCAACGTCCGCGTGCGGGCCAGCGTCCGGCTCACCATCGAGACCGGCGTGTTCACCTCCCCGCAGCCGGGGCCGTACCTGCGCTGGATCAGCGTCGTCCGCATGCACCTGCAGGCCGCCCGCGCGCGCGGCGACCTGCACCCCGAACTCGACCCCAACGTCGTCGCGCCCTGGGTGACCGGATCGGTCATCGGCATCCAGATCCTCTCCGAGGTGCTCACCAGCCGCGCCGACGTGCACGAGCGCATCACCGACCTGTGGCGGATCGCCCTGCCCGGCCTGGTCCCGCCGTGGCGGCTGGCCACCTTCACGCCGGGCGGCACCATCCCGCCCGCCCACCTGCCCGGAGGCACCAATGCGGTTCCAGCACTTGAAGTTGGTGTGTCTCAACCTTGACGGCGTCCTGCTGCCCGACACCTTCAGCCCGGCGCTGCACGGGGTGGTGACCGGGCACGGCGCCGAGTACACCGGTGAGCTCGAGCGGCTGCTGCTGTCCCAGCCGCGCCAGGTCGCGGGCGCGATCCTGGCGTCGGCGACGCGGATGCCGTGGACGACCGAGCAAGCCCTGGCCGCGTTCTTCGCCGAGCGCGACCGGTACCTGGCCGAGCACCCGATGGCCCCGGCGAAGGGCGCGGGCGAGCTGATCGACCTGCTCGCCGACGCCGGCGCCACGCTGATCTGCTACGGCGGCATGGACCGCGGCCAGTTCGACGAGTTCTTCGGCCCGTGGCGGCACCGCTTCGCTCAGCCGCAGTACATCAGCACCAACGACTTCCGCCCCGGCATCCGCGAGATCGTCGGCTACTACGGCGTCGCGCCGGACGAGGCCCTGTTCATCGACGACGTCAACCGGTTCGCCGAGTTCGCCAAGGACGTGGGCGTCTCGTTCATCGGGGTGCCCAGCGACCACCCGCACAGCTTCCAGCGGGCCCACATGGCGGAGACGGGAGTGCGGCACATGGTCTGGTCCCTGCCCGACATCGACGAGGCCCTGCTCGCCCAGGTCGACCTGGAAGCGTCGACGGGCATGGTCTGGGACTGAGCGCCCGCGCATTGCCGAGGTTTTCTCCGCATTGACCGGGACGCGCGCAATTCGGGTCCGGACATTTTGTGGACACAATGCCGACAACGGGGGCACCCGGCGGGCGCCTGGCCTTTAGGCTCCGCCTACGCCAAACGTCGGAAGGTGTTCGATGCCCCGCGCCAAACGTTCGCTCGCGTACCTTTCCGCAATCGCGATCCTGGCGGCGGGCTGCACGTCGGCGGAACCGCCGCGGCTGGGCGGTCCGGATTTCCAGGTGGACCTGTCGGGCGCGGCGCACCGGCTCGCCGCGCTGGACCCGGGCGAGGCCGCCGACCAGCGCCGCGACTGGCTGCGCACCGCGCTGGCCGCGCACCTGGGCCTGGACACCGCGGCCCTGCGCGACCAGTCCTACGACACGCTGCCGGTGCGCGACGACGGCTTCGCCGACCTCGCCCGCCAGCCGGTCGGCCCGGGCCGGGCGCTGTTCGCGGGCGACACCCTGCACGTGCTGGCCCCGCGGGCGACCGGCGGACCGCGGGCCTGCTGCTGGACCAGCACCGCGCCGACGCCGGGTCCGACGCCCCGCAGGTGCGGCTGCACCACTACACCGAGCGCGGCGACACCGTCGAGGTCGACTCCGCCGACCCCGTGCCGACGGCGTCGCTGCGCGCCGAGCTGGGCTACGTCGAGGCGCGGGTGGACGGCGCGCAAGGGCTCGCCGACTTCCTCGGCAAGGCCACGACGCTGTCCACCCTGGAGGTCCGCGGCGCGGAGGTGTGGGCGGGCGGCTGGGCCTGGCCGGGTCCGGCGCTGACGCCCGAGGACGTCTCCGTCCTGCACCGCGCGTACACCGGCGACGACCGCCCGGGGTTCTCGCTCGACCCGTCCGACCCGACCCTCGACGGACTGCTCGCCGCACTGCCCGAATTGGACCGCGAGTTCGCGGAAGTCGTCATCAGCGGCGATTGGGGCAGCACCGAGTTCGGTTCGTACGATTCCTTCGCCCTCGACGTCGAACGCGTCCTGTTCGACGGGCGCACGCTCGGCAGGCTCGCCGATTACGGCATCTCCGACGACCGCTCGGAATTGTGGGCGCTGCTGCACGCGGCCGAGGGCACGTCGTTCTCGAGCCACGCCCGGTACGACGGCGGGCTCGAGGGCACCGAAGTGGGGATGACCCTCTTCTACACCGACCACATCGCGAAGGACTGGGCCGCGGGCGTCGGCGGCGGCGTGCCGTCCGAGGCGGTGCCCGGGTTCGTGCCCGCGACCGGGGCGCCCACCGCGTGGAGCCACTGCGCCGACACCGGCGCGGAGTCGGGGCGGCTGTGGTTCGGGCAGGCCGACAACGCGTTCGCCTTCCACGACGGGCGCGTCGACATCGGCGCGCAGGCGACCCGCCTGTTCACCCGGTCCGACGCCGACGGCGGTCGCGAGGTGGAGAGCAGCCACCAGTTCTCCCGGGGCCTGCGCTGGTGGGACCGCCACTACCAGGCCGTCGCCGACTACGAGCCGCAGTACGCGCGCCTCGAGGGGCTGATGCGCTGGAGCGCGGCGCTGGAGTGGCTGACGAGCGAGACCGAGCACCGCCTGGCGCTGGTGCCGCCGGAGGAGGTCAAGTCCGACCTGCGGTACGCCGACTGGTACGCGAGCCGCGACGACCTGCGCGAGCGCGACCCGCTGCTGGTGGTCGAGGGCGCCGACCCGGAGGAGCTGGTGCCCCGGGTGTCGGACACCTACGAGGCCTGCGGCACCCGGTGGATCGAGGGCGGCGTCAGCCTGGGCGACGTCCTGGCCCGCAAGGGCGGCCGCGACTACACCGCCGACCTGCCGCCCGGCGCGAACCGGGCAGGCCTGGTCGACGAGTCGTCCGGTGTGGACGGTTCCGGCAGCGGCAAGATCAGCAACCCGGTGCTGGACGACCGCGGACAGGTGGTCGAGGTCGTCACCCGCGACCTGTCGGTCGGGCCGGGGGCGCGTCCGTGGTCGCCACGACCGGCGGCGGGCGCGCGGTGTCGCCGCTGGGCGCGCTGAAGGTGTGGCTGGACAAGTCGGTCAAGCGGGCGGTCGGCACCACGCTGTCCGCGGGCGGCGGGCGCGTCGAGCACTCGATGTCCCTCCACGGCAAGGACCTGGGCGGCGTCACCGCGGTCTCGGACGGCCGCACCGTGACGGTGTCGTGGCGCACCGGCCTCGTCGACCGCGCCCGCGTCGCCCTGTCCGACCTGCAGGCCCGGCTCGTCAAGGACCCGGACGCGGGGACGACGCCGGGCGCGGGGTCCTCTACTCGCACACCGCGGGCGGCAAGACCGTGCACCGCGTCGGCGACGGCGACGACCCGTGGCTGGCGATCACCGCCGACCTCGGCGCCCCCGCCGACGCGCTCACCCTGCGGGTGGGCGCCCCCGGCCCGGACGGCGCGCCCGCGTTCCTGCACGGCGGGTTCACCGCGGGCCCCGGCCCGCCGACGGGCTGGCTGACCGTCGGCCGCGGGGCCCGCGACCTTCTCCGACTCCCCGCCCGGCGGCCCGCCGATCAAGGTGACCACCCGCGACGGCCGCATCGGCGCCGTCCACGAGTCCAGGGACGGCTGGGCGACCCCGGTCGACGACCCGGTGCTCGGCCTGGCCTCGGCCGCCGAGGGCGCCGCGCTGCTGCGGGACATGCCGACGGTGGCCGAGGCGATGGCCGCCGCGCGCGACGGCGAGACCCGCGCGGTGGCGCTCGGCCCGGACGGCGTCGCCCTGGTCCGGGCGGACGGCGTCGAACTCCTCCCGCCGACCGACCCGTGGGCCGCGCGGGTGTACGCCGCGCTCGGCCCGGACCTCGGCCGCGTCCCGGTCGTGCGGGTCGCGGGCGACCGGCTGTTCCACGTGGTCCCCGGCGGCCTGCGCGACCCCACCGCGCCGCGCGAGACGACGCTGGGCGAGGCGCTGGCCACCGACGACGCGGTGTACTTCCACAACCAGTTCCGCGCCGACCTGTCGCTGTCCGAGGGGCCGGTCCCCGCCGACGCGCTCCCGCTCGACGCGACCGTCACCGTCCGCGAGGCCCGCCCGGAGGACGGCTTCCACAGCCGGGCCGAGGTCCGCACCGACTTCGGCGGGACCTGGTGGCGGGTGGACGGCCGCACGGTGAACGCGGTCGGCAACGCGCAGGCCGTCACCACGACGGCCGCGCCGCCGCCGCCCGCCGACCCGCCCGCCCCGCGGCCCGCGTCCTGCTGGTGTGCCCGGAGGACGCCGAAGACCTGCCCGGCTGCGCATGATCGAGCTGCCGCCCGGCACGCCCTCGCCGACGCCGTGGCCTCGGCGTCGGCGGCGCGCGACCCCGCCGACGCCGACCGCGACTACCGCGCCGCGCTCGCCATCGCGGAGCCCGCGGTGGCCCCGGCGGTGGCCGTCGACCACGTCTCTGCCCTTCTCGCGCTCGGCGCGGTCGACCTGGCCGAGCGGCGCTGCGCCGAGCACCTCGCGCGGTTCCCCGGGCACGTCCCGCTGGTGGGCGTGCGCGCGGAGGTACGCAGCGCGAAGGGCGACCACCGGGCCGCCGCGGCCGACGCCGCGACCGCCCTGGCGTCCGCGTCGGGGACGCGGCGGGCGCGGCTGCTGCGCGTCGAGGGCCTGGCCGCCGCCGACCGGCGCGACTTCGCCACAGCCGACGCCAAGCTCGGCGAGGCCCGCGCCCTGTTCGCGCGGGCGGGCCACACCGCGGGGACCGACGCCGTCGACCACGACCGGGTCGCCATCGCCGTCCGCCTGCACGACCCGCACGCCGTCGACCTCGCTCTCGCGACCGACGCGACCACCCCGGCCGAGCGGCTCCGCCACGCCGAAGCGTTGCGCAAGCGCTTGCGGTACGAGGAGGCGCTGTCGCTGGTGCTCGCCGACGCCCTGTCCCCCGGGCTCGACCCGGCCCTGCGGCTCCCGGTGGTCGGCGAGCTGGCGGTGCTGCTGCGCCTCCTGCGCCGCGACGACGCCGCCGAGCGCCTCACGCCGCTCATCGCCGAACTCGACCCCAGCGGCGCGACCGCCGCCCGGGTCTGGCCGGAGACCCGCGGCCCCGACCCCACCACCGTCCCCGACCGCGTCCGGCTCGCCCGGCAGCTCGTCGAGGAGGACCGGCTGGCCGACGCGGAGTCCGTCCTCTCCGGCTTGACCCCCGCCACCCCGACCGACACCGCGCTGTGGCGGCTCGCCGCGGGCGAGCTGGAGCTGGCCCGCGACGCGCTGCCGGAGGCCGTCACCCACCTCGCCACGGCCGCCGACGCCGCGACCGGGCTCGGGCGCACCGAGCTGCGCGTGCTCGCGCTGCGCCGCCTCGGGCTGGCCTGCTTCCGGGCGGGCGACGAGCGCCGGGCCGCCGAGTGCTGGTCGGCCGCGCACCGCGCCGAGGAGGTCGTCGCCGCGGCGCAGGACAGCGACTGGGCGCGGGTCCGGCTGCTCGCCGCCGCGGACACCGAGCACGACCACGCCATCGGGGCCACCGCGCAGGCCGCCCAGCGCGACCCGGCGCGGGCCGCCGCGGTCGTCGTCGCCATGGAGGCCGCCCGGGGCGGCACGCTGCTCGCCGCCCGCGACCTGCCCGCGCTGCGCGACCGGGAAGGCACGTGGCGGTGGCTGAAGGCGATGACCCGCGACCTGCACCGGGACCAGGCGCTCTGGCTCTCGCACGCGACCAGCGACCGCGTGCACCACGCCGTCCTCACCCGCGGGCGCGTCCGCATCACCAGCACGCCCGCCGACGTCACCCGGCTCTCCGACGCGGTCGCCGAGTTCCAGGCGTTCCTGCACCCGGACGACCTGCCGCTCAGCGTCGAGTCCGGCGACTTCGACGCCGCGCTCGCCGACCTCGCCCGGCGCGTCGGCCTCGACGCCGCGGTGGCGCTCCTCCCGCCGACCGCCACCCGGGTCACGACCATCGCCGCCGGTCCGCTCAGCGACCTCCCGTGGGCTGCTTTGTCCACACAGGACACGCCGCTGGTGGCGCGGTTCGCGTTGTCGGACCTGCCGTCGCTGTCGATCCGGCAGCCGCTGCGCGCCCGCTCCCGGCGCTCGCGCGGCGACGCCGGACTGCTCGTCAGCCCGCCGGACGGTCTCACCCGGGCCGAGCCCGCCGGGTTCACCCCGCTCACCGACGACCGGGCGACGGTCGCCGCGCTCGACGCGCGGGCGCCCGAGCACCGCGTCATCCGGATCGACTGCCACGGCGTGCACGACGAGGACGACCCGGACGGCTCGTGGCTCACCCTCGCGGGCGGCGAGCGCCTCACCGCCGAACGGCTGCGGCGCATCCCGTTGCGCGGCACCGTGACCCTCGGGGCGTGCGAGTCGGGGATGGCGCAGCCGCGCGGGCGCGACGAGCCGGTCGGGTTCGTCCGGTCCGCGCTGCTGGCGGGCGCGTCGGCCGTCCTCGCCGCCCGCTGGGTCGCCGCCGACGGCACCGCCGCGGCCCTGCTGGACCGCTTCGGCGCCAACCTGCGGCACCTGCCGCGCGACATCGCGCTCCAGCGCGCCCAACTGTCCATCGAGGAGCACCCGGCGCGGTGGGGCTGCTGGGCGCTGTACGGCGACCCGGGGTTCCAAACCGCGGCGGGCCCGCTCCGCCGACGCATCCGGAGCAGCCGTGCCCCAGTTCGCTGACGCCCGCCCGCCCGCCGTCTTCGTCTCCTTCGCGGGCCCGGACCGCCCATTCGCCGTGCGACTGCGCGACGACCTGCGCGGCGAGGGCGTGCGCGCCTTCGTCGACGAGTGCGAGCTCGTGCCCGGCGCGAACGTCGTGCTGACCCTGAGCCGCGAGCTGGACCGCTCGGACTACTACGTGCTGCTGTGGTCCGCCGCCGCCGTCGACCGCCCGTACGTCGACGCCGAGTGGACCGCCGCATTCGCCAAGGAGATCGCCGAGCAGCGCGCGTTCCTGTTCGTCCTGCGGCTCGACGCCACCCCGCTGCCCGCGCTGCTCGCCGCCCGCAAGTACCTCGACGCCGCCGAGGACTGGGACGGCGCGGTCGCCAAGCTGGCCGCGACCTGGCGGCGCGACCTCGACCAGCGGGTGCCCGTCGTCCCCCAGCCCCGGCCGACCCCGCCCGGCATCACCCTCTACATCCGCAACCGCGCCCTCGGCGTCGCGCACACCGTCACCACCCCGCCCGACACCACCGGGCAGGACCTCCACGACCTGGTCCGGCGCGCGCTCGCCCTGCCCACCGAGGAGTCCCGCTTCGGCGGCCGCGTCGGCCTGCGGTTCGGCTACCGCCTGCTCGCCGACGACGAGCCGGTGCCCGACAAGCCCCTGTCCGATGTGGAGATCGGCGACGGCGACACCCTCGACCTGGAGATCACCGTCGAGCCGTTCAGCCCCGACGGCCCCCGCCCGAGCTGGGACCTGCGCTCCGAGCGCGCACCGAACGACAAGTTGCTGATCGCCATGGCACGGGCGGCATTCCGCCACTTGGCACCGTGATCGACACCGCACTGGACACCGGGTGATCGCCGTCGGTACTCTGGTGGCGCGAAGGGGAGTACCCGCCCGGCTCGCGGTCGTCACTACGTCAGGCCCACGCCTGACCGGCCCGAGCGCCGCCCATCGGGGTGGTGGGGAGACCTTCGGTCGCTCGAGGCCGGAGGGTTGCGCAATGCGTCGAATGGTTTCCGCGGTAGCCGTGGTGGCGGGTCTCGCCCTGCTCACGGGCTGCGCCGCCGTGCAGGAGGCCGCCAACACGGTCGACGCCGCCGACCGCGCGCTGACCACGGCGCAGGTCTGCGCCCAGGCCATCGGCGCCATCGACTTCAGCATCTCCACGGATCCGCAGACCGCCCTGGACCAGACGCGCTCCGCCGCCGCCGAACTGTCCACATTGGCCGAACAGGCCGCGGACGTCACGGTTTCCGAGGCCCTCAGCAGCGTCGCCACCGCCCTCACCAGCGTCACCCTGGACGACCTCGCGACCCCGGTCGACTGGCTCCAGGAGCGCACATCGCAGGCTTCGGCCGTTTTGAACGCCTGCGCCGGGTACTGATCGGGAGGAGAGGGCCACCGCGGTGCAGGCGGGCACCGCGGTGGTCTGCTCCTCCTGGTGACCAGGGGACCACCGAGGTGCCGGGGGTATCGCGGTGGTCCCCGCCTTTAGCTCGTGGGCAACGCGAAGTGCCCGAAGACCCAGTTGCCCGGCGCGGCCGGGTCGTCGCCCGCCCAGAACTGGGTCCACAGGTCCGTGAACTCCTCGCGGCTGAGGGAGCCGTCGCCGTCGTCGTCGAGGATGTTGAAGATGGAGTCGGTGTCGGTGCGGCGGCCGTTCCACGCCTCGATGAGGGTGCGGTACTCGGTGGCGGAGATGCGGTCGTCGCGGTCGGCGTCCACCGCGTCGAACATGGCTGACGCCGTCGCGGTCACGGCGTCGAGCATCTGGGGCAGGCGGTCGACGACGGCCAGGACCTCGTCGACGGTGACGCGGTCGTCGCCGTCGGCGTCGTAGGCGGTGGACAGGGTCGACCACCAGCCGAGCATGATCGCTCCCACCCGCTCGCGGTCGCCGGGCTCCGCGCCGCGCAGGCGGGTCCACCGGTCGGTGATGGCGTGGAAGTCGGCCTCGGTGAGGTAGCCGTCGCCGTCGGCGTCCATCGCCCGGAACACCGCGGTCACCTTGCCGCGCTGGAGTTGGCTGGCCATTCGCGCTCCTTCCGCCGAAAGGATCACAAGGCTGCCCCAGCGCGCCCCGGACCTCTAGCGCCAGCCGGGCCGCGCTTCGCCACGTCCGGGTGACGAATCGGGCACCCAGGGTCATCTCTCCGTGATCGTTTTGCCCGGATCATTGACAAGGTTCCGTGAGAGCGCTTACATCAGTCCTCAAGTTTGTTCTCATGGACAACAAACCGCGCGTTCGGGTCGACAAGGAGGTCCCCCACCGTGCTCACCCTGCACCGCAAACGCCTGGCGCTCGGGGTGGCGGCGGCGGCTGCGCTGGTCGCCGTCCCGCTCACCCTGGTCGCGCAGGCCGCCGTCCCCCGCCGTCCAACGGGTGGTCGCTGGCCTGGAGCGACGACTTCACCGGTCCCGCCAACACCCTGCCGTCGAGCCAGAACTGGATCATCGACCTCGGCCACGGCTACCCCGGCGGCCCCGCCAACTGGGGCACCGGCGAGATCCAGAACTACACCAACAGCACGCAGAACCTCGCCCTCGACGGCGCGGGGAACCTGCGGATCACCCCGCGGCGCGACGCCGCGGGCGGCTGGACGTCCGCGCGCATCGAGACCCAGCGGTCGAACTTCCGACCGCCCGCGGGCGGGGTCATGGCGATCGAGGGCCGCATCCAGATGCCCAACGTCACCGGCCAGGCGGCGCTGGGCTACTGGCCCGCGTTCTGGGCGCTCGGCTCGCCGTACCGCGGCAACTACTGGAACTGGCCGGGCATCGGCGAGTTCGACGTGATGGAGAACGTCAACGGCATCAACTCCGTCTGGGGCGTGCTGCACTGCGGCGTGGCGCCGGGCGGGCCGTGCAACGAGTTCTCCGGCCTCGGCGCCAGCCGGGCCTGCCCCGGCGCGTCCTGCCAGAGCGCCTTCCACACCTACCGCTTCGAGTGGGACACCAGCGTCGCGCCCAACCAGCTCCGCTGGTACGTCGACGGCCAGGAGTTCCACCGGGTGACGCAGAGCCAGATGGACGCCACGTCGTGGGCGAACATGACCAACCACGCGGGCTACTTCATCCTGCTCAACGTCGCCATGGGCGGCGCGTTCCCGGACGGCGTCAACGGCAGCCCGACGCCGACCGCGGCGACCGTCCCCGGGCACCCGATGGTCGTCGACTACGTCGCGGTCTACACCCGCGGCGGCACCCCGCCGACCACGACCACGACGACCACGACGACCACCACGACCCCGCCGACCGGCGGCGGCAGCGCGTACTCGACCATCCAGGCCGAGGCGTTCCAGGGCCAGGGCGGCGTCGGCGTCGAGACGACCACCGACACCGGCGGCGGGCAGAACATCAGCCACCTCGCCAACGGCGACTGGGCGCTCTACCGCGGGATCGACTTCGGCGCCGGGGTCGCCCGGCAGTTCAACGCCCGGGTCGCCTCCGGCGCGGCGGGCGGGGTGTCCGGCCTGGTCGAGGTGCGCCTCGACAGCCGGTCGAACGCGCCGATCGGCAGCTTCGCCGTCGCCAACACCGGCGGCTGGCAGAGCTGGCGGACGGTCCCGGCCAACATCAGCGGGGTGAGCGGGGTGCACGACGTGTACCTGACGTTCACCAGCGGCCAGCCCGCCGACTTCGTCAACGTCAACTGGTTCACCTTCGCCCGCTAGGCCACGCGGACCCCGCCGCCGGTCCCGCGGCGGGGTCCGCCTCCCCAGTCAACCACACGCAGAGATCAACAACTCCGTGAGACCGCTCTCACGGGCTTTCAGGAGGCACGGAATGCGCAGAGCAGGACGCGTGCGCGCCGCGGTAGGGCTGCTGGTCTGCGGCCTCGTCGTCACGGCGTGCTCGGGCGGCGGCGGGGACCAGGGGTCGGGCGGCGACCCCAACGCCCCCGTCACGCTGACGGTCAACGTCTTCGGCGACAACTTCTCGCTCCCCGGCGACCGCTCGCTGTACGACGAGTACGAGAAGCTGCACCCGAACGTGAAGATCGTCGAGAACCGCGGCGACTTCGGCACCCACCACCAGAACCTGCAGGCCCGGCTGACCGCGGGCAGCGGCGCCGCCGACCTGGAGGTCATCGAGGTCGGCCAGGTCGCGGGCTACGTCGGCCAGACCGACAAGTTCGTCAACTTCCGCGACCACGGCGTCGACACCGCGGCGTGGACCGACGCCACCCTGGCGCGAGCGTCCACACCGGACAAGTCGGCGCTGATCGGCCTGCCGACCGACATCGGCGGCCTCGCGATGTGCTACCGCACGGACCTGTTCAAGGCCGCGGGCCTGCCGACAGACCGCGCCGAGGTCTCCGCGCTCTGGCCGACCTGGGACCAGTACGTCGCCACCGGCGAGCGCTTCCTGGCCAAGGCGCCCGGCAAGGCCAAGTGGTTCGACGCGGGCGGGCACGTCTTCACCGGCGTCCTCGGCAACGAGCAGGAGACCTTCTACAACGCCGCGGGCGACCTCATCGTCGCGCAGAACCCGAAGGTGAAGGCCGCCTGGGACCTGACCGTGAAGGCGATCCAGGGCGGCCAGTCCGCCGCGCTGCCCGAGTTCACCCCCGAGTGGAACACCGGCTTCCAGCAGGGCCAGTTCGCCACGATCACCTGCCCGGCGTGGATGATGGGCTACATCAAGTCCAACGCCGCCGACACCGAGGGCAAGTGGGACATCGCCACGATCCCCGGCGGCTCGGGCAACTGGGGCGGCTCGTACGTGACCGTGCCCAGCCAGGGCAAGAACACCGCCGCCGCGGTCGAGCTGGCGAAGTGGCTGACCGCGCCCGAGCAGGCCGTCAAGCTGTTCCAGAAGATCGGCAACTTCCCCAGCCAGCGCAGCACGTGGGAGCAGCCCGCGGTCAAGGACTTCACCGCGCCGTTCTTCAACGACGCGCCCGCGGGCACGATCTTCCCCGCGTCGCTGGCGAACGCGCCCGTCCAGGTCGTCGGCCCGCAGAGCGGCGTCATCGGCAACACCTTCGCCGTCGCGCTCAACAGCGTCGAGCAGGGCGGCAAGCCCGACGAGGCCTGGTCGAAGGCCATGACCGACATCGAGGCCGCCGCGGGACCGGATGACCCGCACCGCGCTCCGCGAGCCGCCGTCGGCCGACCGGCGGCGGCTCGCGGAACCACCCGACCGCCGGGCCGCCTGGCGGTCCCGGCTGCACCGCTGGGACGTCAAGGGCTCGCCGTACCTCTACGTCGCCCCGTTCTTCCTGCTGTTCGGCGTGTTCGGCGTGCTCCCGCTGGCGTACACCGCGCTGATCTCGACCACCGCGTGGAACACGCGGCGGCCCGGCAGCGAGGACCAGTCGGTCGGCCTGGACAACTACGGCACGCTCATGGGCGACGAGAACTTCTGGAACGCGCTGTGGAACACCCTGGGCATCGGGGTGTTCGCCACCGTCCCGCAGCTCCTGTTCGCCCTCGGGATCGCGCACCTGCTCAACTACAAGCTCCGCGGGCGCCTGGCGCTGCGCATGGGCGTGCTGGTGCCGTACGTGACGTCGGTGGCCGCCGTGGCGCTGATCTTCAACCAGATCTTCGCCCGCGACTTCGGCCTGCTGAACTGGCTGCTGTCGCCGTTCACCGACGCCCCGATCGACTGGCGGGCGAGCACGGCGGCGAGCTGGTTCGCGGTGTCCGTCATGGTGACCTGGCACTGGACCGGCTACAACGCGCTGATCTACCTCGCCGCGATGCAGACGATCCCGTACGAGCTGTACGAGTCGGCGGCCATCGACGGCGCGAGCCGGTGGCGGCAGTTCTGGTCGATCACCGTGCCGAGCCTGCGGCCGACGATCATCTTCACGGTCATCGTGTCCACAGTGGGCGCTCTGCAGCTGTTCGCGGAGCCGTTCCTGTTCGACACGACCCGCAACCACAACGGCGGCGCGGAGCGGCAGTTCCAGACCGTCGTGCTGTACCTGTACCAGCAGTTCTGGACCAACGGCCGCTACGGCTACGGCGCGGCGATCGCGTGGACGCTGTTCCTGGTGACCGTGGTGATCGTGCTGGTCAACTTCCTTGTCGTGCGGCGCATCCGGTCGTCGGAGTGAGGTGGCGATGAAGGCATCCGGGGCACGCTGGCCGACGTACGCGCTGCTGGTCGGGATCGTCGTGGTGTCGGTGTTCCCGCTGTACTGGTCCATCGTGGTCTCGTCGCGGGACCAGCAGTCCGTGGGCAGCTACCCGCCGCCGCTGGTGCCGGGCGGGAACCTGTGGGACAACATCACCGCGGCGTACGAGCAGGGCAACTTCGGGCTGGCCCTGCTCAACTCCACGATCGTGGCGGGCACCATCACGGTGTCGGTGGTGATGACGTCCACCCTGGCCGGGTTCGCGTTCGCCAAGCTGCGCTTCCGCGGCCGCGACGCGCTGTTCGGCGCGGTGGTGGCGACGATGCTGGTGCCGACCCAACTGGCGATCATCCCGCTGTACATCATGATCACGCAGTGGTTCGGCTGGGCGAACGACCTGCGCGGCGTCATCGTGCCCGCGCTGGTGACGGCGTTCGGCGTGTTCTTCATGCGCCAGTACCTGTCGTCGGCGGTGTCGCACGAGCTGCTGGAGGCGGGCAGGCTGGACGGCGCGAGCACGTGGCGCATCTACTGGAACGTCGTGCTGCCGCTGGCCCGGCCGGGGCGGCCGTGCTGGGGCTGCTGACGTTCATCACCTACTGGAACGACCTGTTCTGGCCGCTGATCCTGCTGAACACGCAGAACCCGACGGTGCAGGTGGCCATCGCCAACACCGCGGGCGGCATCGAGGTCGACTACTCGCTGGTGCTCGCGGGCACGGTGATCGCCACCTTCCCGATGGTGATCGTGTTCCTGCTGCTCGGGCGCCAGATCATCGGAGGCATCATGCAGGGAGCGGTGAAGGGATGAGGTTCCCGGAGGGGTTCGTCTGGGGAGCGGCCACGGCGTCGTACCAGGTGGAGGGGCCGCCGAGCTGCGCGGGCCGTCCATCTGGGACACCTTCGCCCGGACGCCGGGCAAGGTCGACCGGGGCGACACCGGCGACGTCGCCGCCGACCACTACCGGCGGTTCCGCTCGGACGTCGCGGTCATGGCGGACCTGGGGCTCGGGGCGTACCGGTTCTCGGTGTCGTGGCCGAGGGTGCTGGCGGGCGACCTCGACTTCTACGCGGGCCTGGTCGACGAGCTGCTCGACCGGGGCATCACCCCGGTGCTGACGCTCTACCACTGGGACCTGCCGCAGGAGCTCGAGGACGCGGGCGGCTGGACGGCCCGCGACACCGCGGCGCGGTTCGCCGAGTACGCCGGGGTGGTCGCGGCCCGGCTGGGCGACCGCGTCCCGCTGTGGACGACGCTGAACGAGCCGTGGTGCTCGGCGTTCCTCGGGTACGGCAGCGGCCTGCACGCCCCCGGCCGGACCGACCCGCTCGCCGCGCTGCGGGCCGCGCACCACCTCAACCTCGCCCACGGGTGGGGCGTGCAGGCGCTGCGCGCGGCGCTGCCCGCGGACGCGTCGGTGTCGATCGCGCTGAACCCGCACGAGGTCGTGCCCGCGTCCGGGTCGGCCGACGCGCTGGAGGCGGCGCGGCGCATCGACGCGGTCGGCAACCGGGTGTTCCTCGACCCGCTGTTCCGCGGCGGCTACCCGGACGACCTGCTGCTCGACACCATGCGGATCACCGACTGGTCGTTCGTCGAGGACGGCGACGAGGCCGCGATCGCCACCCCGATCGACCTGCTGGGGGTGAACTACTACTCGACGGCGCGGGTCGAGGGCTTCGGCGAGCCCGAGACCCCGTCGCCGTGGGCGGGCAGCGAGCACGTCCGGTTCACGCCGGTCAGCGGCCCGACGACGGCCATGGGCTGGGGCATCGACCCGGCGGGCCTGACGTCGCTGCTGACCCGCCTGCACGCGGAGTACGGGGTGCCGCTGGCGGTCACCGAGAACGGCGCGGCGTTCCCGGACGAGGTCGTGGACGGGGCGGTGCACGACGCCGACCGGGTGGCGTACCTGCGCTCGCACGTGGCGGCGGTGCACGACGCGATCGCCGCGGGGCGGACGTGCGGGGTACTTCGTGTGGTCCCTCCTGGACAACTTCGAGTGGTCCTTCGGGTACGCGAAGCGCTTCGGTATCGTCCACGTGGACTACGCGACCCAGCGCCGGGTCTGGAAGGACAGCGCGCACTGGTACCGCGAGGTGATCAAAGCGAACGGCACATGACGACCGAACGGCAGCCCACCCTGGACACCGTCGCCGCCGCGGCGGGGTGTCCAGGGCCACGGTGTCCCGGGTGATCAACGGATCACCCCGGGTCTCCCCGAGGCGCGCGACCTGGTGGAGGACACCATCGCGCGCCTGGGCTACGTGCCGAACCGCGCCGCCAGGACCCTGGCGTCCCGGCGCACCGACTCCATCGCCCTGGTCCTCCGCGAGGCCGACGCGACGGTGCTGGCGGACCCGTACCTGTCCGCGGTGATCATCGCGACCAGCCAGGCCCTGGTCGGCACGGGCGTCCAACTGGTCCTGGTCAACGCCCAGAACGACGCCGAACACCAGCGCGTCGGGGAGTACGTGCGCAGCGGCCACGTCGACGGGGTCCTGCTGGCGTCGATGCACGCCGACGACCCCCTGCCGCAGCTGCTGGTGAACGCGCGCGTCCCGGTGGTGGTGGGCGGTCGCCCGGAGCGGCCGATCCCGGGTCTGGTGTACGTGGACAGCGACAACGTCGGCGGCGCCCAGCTGGCCACCGACCACCTCCTGTCGGTCGGCCGCACCCGCATCGCCCACATCGCCGGACCCCCGACATGACCGCGGCCGCCGACCGCCTCACCGGCTACCACCGCTCCCTCTCCCGCGCGGGCCGCGACGCGGGCCCGGTGGCCTTCGGCGACTTCACCCGCACCTCCGGCGAGTCCGCCATGCGCACCCTGCTGGACCGCGACCCGGACATCGACGCCGTCTTCGCCGCCAACGACATGATGGCCATCGGCGCCCTCCGCACCTTGCGCGCCGCGGGCCGCCGGGTCCCGGAGGACGTGTCGGTGGTCGGGTACGACGACATCGAACTGACCCAGCACACCGACCCGGCCCTGACGACGGTCCGCCAGCCGGTGGTCGACCAGGCGCGCACGATGACGGAGCTGCTGCTCCTCCAGATCGGCGGCCACCCCCGGGCGACCCGGTGGTCCTCCCGACGGAACTGGTGGACCGCGACTCGGTCTGACCACCCGCGCGAGCGGGCCACCCGCCGACCACGTGCACACCATCGAGTGCAACACCCACGACTTGGTTTGCGACCTCCTTACAAGGAGGTGGTTCGATGGCGACGAGCACTCATTCCGAGCAGGTGGACTCCGCGAGGTACGGCGGACCATGAATGGATGAAGTCAGCTACTTCGACGCCTGGTCCCGCTGGTCCGCCCTTGACGACTCCTTGAAGCACGCCTTCCTTTGGGGTCTGCAGATCGGCTGGTGGGGAAGAATCGGCAAGGCCCTCGCCTTCTTGGCCGGGCTGGTGATCGTGCTGGACATCGTTGGGCCACAGCGCGTAGCCGCCTATCTCGGCCTGCTCCTCTCCGACCACCCCCGCACGAAGTTCCCTGCTCACACCGGTCGTTGGGCCGCGCTGTCACTGATGGTCGTGGTGGCGGAGTTCGTCTTCCTGTTTCCCGCACTGGGCGACGCTTCCGGCTGGCTGTTCTGGGCGCTCGCCCTTGGCGGCGTGCTGTCCTCCGTCATGGCACTCGCCCTTCTCTATTTCCTCTTCGGCGTTTTGGCCCTGGGGTGGCTGCGCGAAGAGTCCCGGGTGGTGAACGTCGTGCGTTGTGCCAGCTTGTTCCTCCTCGCCGTCGGATTCCATTTCGACATGTTGGGCTCCTGAGTTCTCGCCACCCCCGAGCCCGCTTTCCGCGTGCCGTTGACGATGGTGCGCAGGACGGTCTCGACCAGGTCGCCGGCCGGGGCCCACCGAGCAGCGCATCTGTAGGGGGTGGTCGGCTCGTCCGCGTAGTGACGTACGCCTCACCTTTTGGTGCCGGGAGGGTGAATGCCTGCGGGCGGATCGGATGGGGGCGTGGGTGGGGGGTTGGTCGGGTACCCCGAGGGCTGGTTTGCTTGCCCCGGTTCTGCCCGGTTCCCAACCCAGGAGTGGCCATGTCCTTGTCCGTTGCCGATGACGGGTCGCCCGCGGCGTCCGACGACGCCGGTCCCAAGCCGATCTTCGGGGCGCCCCGGGGGTGTGGCCGCAGGTCGGGACGTACCTGTTCATCCTCGTGCCGTTCCTCGCGCTGGTCGCGGCGGTGCCGTTCGCGTGGGGGTGGGGGCTCGGGTGGGTGGACGTCGGGCTCGCGGCGTTCTTCTACACGTTCACCTGCCTCGGGGTGACCGTCGGGTTCCACCGGTACTTCACGCACGGGGCGTTCAAGGCGCCGCGGGCCGTGCGGGTCGGGCTGGCGATCGTCGGGAGCATGGCGCTGCAGGGGCCGATCATGCACTGGGTGGCCGACCACCGGCGCCACCACGCCTACGCCGACCGCGCTGGTGACCCGCACTCGCCGTGGGCGTTCGGGACGTCCCCGCGGCGCTGGTCAAGGGGTTCTGGCACGCGCACATGGGGTGGGTGTTCGACCGGAACCTCACCAACCAGGAGCGCTTCGCGCCCGACCTGCTCGCCGACGACGACATCCGGCGGGTGCACCGCCAGTTCGGCCTCTGGACGGCCGTCACGCTGCTCGCGCCCGCCGTGCTCGGCGGGCTGATCACCTGGTCGTGGTGGGGCGCGGTGACCGCGTTCTTCTGGGCCGGGCTGGTGCGCGTGTCCTTCCTGCACCACGTCACGTGGTCGGTGAACTCGATCTGCCACATGGTTGGCGAGCGCCCCTTCAAGTCGCGCGACAAGGCGACGAACTTCTGGCCGCTGGCCGTCCTGTCGATGGGCGAGGCGTGGCACAACCTCCACCACGCCGACCCGACGTGCGCGCGGCACGGCGTGCGGAAGTTCGAGGTCGACATCTCGGCCCGGCTCATCTGGGTCTTCGAGAAGCTCGGCTGGGTGACCGACGTCCGCTGGCCCACCCCGCAGCGCCTCGCCAAGCTCAAGGCCTGACCCCTTGACCGCCTAGCTGTCACGTTTCTGTCCACGCGGTGACGTTCCCCGCGCCCGCCCCGGGCGGTGTGCTTGGGAGCAGCGCAGCGGGCGCGGGAAGCGGGGCACCAGCTATGCGGTGGCAAGACCGGTACCGGGTGACCGGGCGGCTGGGTGCGGGGCCGATGGGAGAGGTCGTCGGCGCGGTCCGCGGCGACGGCGTGCCCGCCGAGGTCGCGGTGAAGCTGCTGCGCCGCGACCTCGCCGCCCGCCCGGGCACCGCGCCGCGGCTGCGCGACCTGGTGGCCGAGGTGCACGGGGTCGGCGGGCCCGACCTCGTCGCCGTGTGGGACTGGTTCCGCGACGGGGAGGTCGTGGGGCTGGTGATGGACCTCGCCCCGGGGAGTCCCTGCGCGGGCGGCTGGCCGAGCACGGCCCCATGCCGCCCGCGCGGGTCGCCGAGACCGGGGCGCGGATCGCCGCCGCGCTGGCCGTGCTGCACGCGCGCCGGTTCGCCCACCTGGCCGTCAAACCGGAGAACGTGCTGGTCGACGGGTGCCGGGTGCGGCTGACCGGGCACTGCCTGGTCCCCTCCTGCTGGCCGAGTCCGGGCCGCTGGCCGTCCTGCTGAACACCCCGCAGTACACCGCCCCGGAGATCCCGCTCGGCGGCGCCGTCGGACCGCCCGCCGACCTCTACGCGCTGGGCGTCGTCCTCTACGAGCTGAGCTGCGGCGTGCCGCCGTTCGCGGGCCGCGGCGCCGCCGACCTCGCGCACCTCGTGCCCACCCGGCCCGGCGGCGTGCCCGACCGGCTGTGGGCGGTCATCGCCGCGCTGCTCGACAAGGACCCCGCGCGCAGGCCGCACGCCGCCGCGACGGCCGAGCTGCTCGACGCGACCGCGCCGGGCCTCGCGGGCTGGCCCGCCGTCCCCCGGCTGCCCGAGCCGCCGCCGCCCGTCGACCCCCGCCGCGCCCGGCGCACCAAGTTCGCGGGCGTGCTGGTCGCCGTCGCCGCGGTCGGGCTGTGGTCACCCGGCCCGTCCGGCCCCGCGCTCGGCGTGCCCGCGACGCCGCCGCCGCCCGCGCCCGCCCTCAGTCAGGGGTGGCGCCGTGAACCGCCGCCCAGCCCAGCCCGTAGGAGCGCTGCGGCGCGAGGTCGGTGAACACCGCCCGCACCTGGCCCGCCGCGTCCGCGGTCACCTGCGGCCTGCCGGGGACGTCCTCGCCCGCGTCGAGGGCGAACTCGTCCTCGATCAGCCAGATGCGTTCCGGCGCCCGGTCCGCGCCGAAGCCGACGGTCAGCTCGAAGCGCTCGCACGGGGCCATCGGCGTGCAGACGTAGAACGGCGCTAGCCCCTGAGGAAGCCGGATGCGGAACGAGAACTCGTGGCTCTCCCCTGGTCCAGCGCCTGCGGCGCCGCAGGCGCAGTCGGACGCGGCTGGCCGTGATCAGCTCGGGCGCGAGCAGCACGCCCCCGTACAGCAGGTCGACGCCGAGGTCGGCCAGCGACGGCGGCCCGGAGGCGCCGGGCGGGCGCGCCACCGACACCGAGTGGTCGACCTCGGTCAGGGCGGTCCGGTGGCTGAGCACGGTCCGGGTCTCGATGACCTCGACGACCGGCAGGTGCAGCGCCACGACGACCTTCACCGCCGTCGTGTGCCAGTCCATGTCGCGGCGGGACTGCCGGGGCACCGCGGAGGTCGCCGACTCGGCGATCTGGGCGATGACGTCGTCGACGCGGCGCTGCGCGGTGCGGGTGTCGCGGTCGATGAGCCCCGCGATGCGCGAGACGCGGGCGGTGTAGCGCTCATGGCCAGCGCCGTCCAAACCGAACGCGATCCGGCCGATGGTCCGGGGCGAGGCGGGCAGCCGGTCGGTCAGCTCGGTCAGCGTGGTGATCACCTTGTGCCTGCGCAGGCCCGGGGCGTCGGTCTCGGCGACCGCGCAGACCCGGGCGAGCGCGGGGCCGACGCGCGCCGCGAGGTCCGGCGCGTGCACCCCCAGCCGCGGCGCACCGCCTTGAGGTCGTCGATCAGCCCTGCGATTCCAGCGTCCATCGCCCACCTCTCGCACCGGTGCGCCAGATTGTATCGCCGCCGTCGCGGCGCGCGTTCGCGCATCGCGGCTGCTCATCCACGGTTTCCCGGTTTCCTTTCCCGGAGTCGACGGGAAACGACTGCCGACGATTCGCAGCGGAAGTCATTCTTGTGGTGTCGGAATTCCTCCGGCGAATCGCCACAAAAGGACCTGCGGCGAATCGAAATCGACCAGTCAACGGGAGTCGCGGTGAAGGTGCTCCTCTCTTTTCCTTCGCGGTGCGATTGGGGTTCTGGATGCTGCTCGCCGGCTTCACCGCCGGCCTGCTCGTGGGGCTCCAGACCACTGCGGGCGCCGACGCCGAACCCTCCGTCGACCCTCGCTCGATCGGCGCGGTCCACTGCCTGCACAGGAGCGGACCATGCACACCCACATCATTCTCGTCCTGACCGGCCTGATCACCGTGCTGATGGGCTGAAATGGCCGGACGCGCCCACGCTCGCGGTCGCCGGACCCCCGGGTCCGGCGACCGGGGCACCATTTCGAGTACACAAAGGGGCCACTGATGGAATTCGGAGCGGAACTGCGGCGCCTGCGCCAGTCGAAAGGCATGTCGCTGGCCTCCCTGGGCCAGGCCGTCTACTTCACCAAGGGTTACCTGAGCAAAGTGGAGAACGGCCGCGCCCGGCCGAACCACGCCCTCGCCGCCCTGTGCGACCGGGCGCTCGGCACCGACGGGGAGCTGACGGCGCTGCTCGGCGACCGCTAGCGGCGCAGCATCAGGAACAGCACGCGCAGGACCAGCACGCAGCTCACCACGAGCAGGTTGTAGCCGATGACCTGGAACAGCGTGACGTCGCGGGTGACCGAGGGGCCGCCACCGGTGCCGAGCAGCAGCACGGCCATGATCCCGGTGGTGCCGCCCAGGAACGCGGTGAGCACCTGGTCGAGCATCGAGGTGACGGCGCGCCGGTCGTCCCCGTCGGACAGCAGGCGGATGCGCATCGAGAGCTGGCCGCGCTCCAGCGCGCCGGTGATGCGGTCGAGCCTGCGGGGAGCCTGCGCAGCATCGGCAGCACGGCGAGCGCCTCGTCGGCGGCCGAGCGGCGCAGGGAGGCGAAGGAGAACTTGTCGGCCAGCAGCGCGAACGCCCCGGCCCGCGACCCCTCGACCAGGTCGAAGCCGGGGCTGATCACCGTCAGCGTGCCGTCGAGGGTGACCAGCGAGCGGAACACCGCGGCCACCTCGGGCGGCACGGCGAGGCCGAAGCGGGCGGTGAGCCGCAGCAGCGCGGTGAACATGGCGAGGTCGGGGCCGGTGCTGCCCGCGCCGAGGTGGACGGCGAGGTACTGGCCGAGCGCGCGCTCCAGTTTGGCCTCGTCGACGTCGCCCTCGGGGACGACCAGCTCCATCAGGGCGTCGCGCAGGGCGGCCGGGTCGCCGCTGTCGGCGGCCATGAGGACGCGCTGGAGCGCGGCGCGGGTGGTGGCGTCGAGCCTGCCGACGGAGCCGTAGTCGAGCAGGGCGAGGCGGCCGTCGCGCAGCAGCATGACGTTGCCCGGGTGCGGGTCGGCGTGGAAGAGGCCGTGGACCATGATCTGGCGGAGCAGGCAGCGCAGCAGCGTCGCGGCGAGCCCGGCGCGGGCGTCGGCGGGCAGCGCGGCGAGGTCGGCGGCGCCGAGGGGTGCCCGTCGAGCCGGTCGAGCACCAGCACCCGGGCCGAGGAAAGACCTTTGTGGACCGTCGGGATGAGCACGTCCGGCTCGTCGGGCGCGCTCTCGGCGACGGCCAGGGTGTTGCGCAGCTCGACCCGGAAGTCCAGTTCCTCGCGCAGCGCGACGGCGAAGCCCTCGGCGAGGTCGAGGACGCCGAGCGCGGCGCCCCAGCGGGTGCGGTTCTGCAGGGTCCGCGCGAGCCGGGACAGGATGTCGAGGTCGCGGGTGACCTCGGTGCGGATGCCGGGCCGCTGGATCTTGACCACGACCTGAGCGCCGTCGCGCAGGGTCGCCAGGTGCACCTGGGCGATCGCCGCCGCGGCCAGCGGCTCCGGCTCGACGTGCGCGAACACCGCGTCGATCGGGCGGCCGAGTTCCTCCTCGAGCACCTGCCGCACCCCCGCCCACGGCACCGGCGTGACCTGGCTGTGCAGCCGGGACAGCTCGTCGACGAACTCCGGCGGCAGCAGGTCGCCGCGGGTGGCCACGAGCTGGCCGAGCTTGACGAAGGTGACCCCGCCGTCCTCCAGCGCCAGCCGCAGCGCCCTGGCCAGCGCGGGCGGGCGCGGCCCGTCGGCGCGCGAGCGCCTGCGCCCCCAGAGGTACGGGCCGAGCCCGTGCCGCACGGCGATGCCGGTGATCTGCGAGTACCGCCGGGTCCTGGCCAGCCAGCGCCGGACGCCGCGCACCCAGTCGTTGGGCCAGCCCAGCGCCCCGGTCGGCACCAGCGCCTCCGCGGCGACCAGGAACACGACCGCCACCAGCAGCGCGACGCCGAACTGGATGCTCACCAGCACCGGCTGGTTGCCACTGGGCTCGACCGACAGCGCGAACACCGTCTGCGCGATGAGCCCCAGGCCGCCCGCGACGAGCGTCCGCAGGAACCCGACGCGTAGCCCCAGCAGCTTGCGCGCGAGCGCGGCCAACACCGCCACCGCGGCGAGGGTCCCCGCCACGAACAGCAGTCCTGACGTAAAAGCGCTCACGCCCCCACGATGACCCCCGGGTTGCCGGTCCGCGCGCTCGTCGCAGGTTCCGGCAACCCGGCGGGTCAGACGTCGACCGCGGGCGTAGCGTAGACGGGGCCGGGACCGTCGTACTTGCGCTCCACATAGGACAGCGCGCTGAGCAGGTCCGCGCTGGGCGAGCCCGAGCCGCCCGGCACCGCCGCCGGGCGGGGCAGCGGCATGCGGCCCACCCGCGACCACCGCAGGCTGCCCGTGGCGTCCAGGACGCTGCGGGACAGGCCCGCGTTGTCCGGGTGCAGGCAGTACGGCACGTCGAGCACCCCCTGGCGAACGCCAGCCGCAGCGCGCGGCCGATGTCCGGGCTCAGTTCCAGCACCGCGTCGACCAGCGTCCGCGCCTCCGCGTACACCCCGGTGTCGACGAGCCGCTGGGTGCGCGGTTCGCCCCTGGCCACCTCGTCGGCGACCGCGGCGGCGTACTCCATCGACGAGACGTTCTCCTCGACGGTCGGGATGCGGAACGCCTCCGCGGGCGTCTTGACGATCAGCCGCGCCGCCCCGCCGTGCACGGCCAGCTCGGCGGCGTCGCCGAGCAGGTCGAGCGCGCCCGAGCGGGTGCGCGGGAACACCCCCATGTACGCGTAGAGCACGACGTGCCAGTCGATGTCGGCCAGTTCCGCCGAGGCGATGCGGTGCAGCGCCTCCATCGCCTCGACGTCCTGGCGGCGGTCGGTCTGCTGGGCGTAGCTCAGCGACACGCTGCGCACCCCGTGCTGGCGGAAGAACATGGCCTCCAGCACGGAGATCGCGATGAGCAGGCTCGGCGGGCAGAGCTGGCCGAGCATGCACCCGCCGAAGCTCTCCAGGTGCGCGCCCTCGATCCCGGCGAGCAGCTCGCAGGACCGGGCCCAGTTGTCCACCGCCAGCGGCAGCGGGACCCGGCTGTAGGGCAGGCAGTAGGACACCGGCCCGCCCTCGGTCGCGGCGAGCCCGCAGGCGGGCAGCGCGGCGAAGATCTCCAGGGGCAGGGCCGACCCGTGCCGGACCTGCACCGGCACCCCCAGCTCGGCGAGCGGCTCGACGAGCGAGCGGGTGACCGCCGGGCTGTGGTTGAGGATCGGGTACCCGTTGAGCGGGACGCCCGCGCGCAGGGCGGCTGCGGCGGCCGGGACGTCGTTGACCCGGGTGTAGCTGTCCAGCGTGATGGTGGCGACCGTGCGGGCCGAGGACCGCGCCACGGCGAGCAGGCCGCGGCGCATCTCCTCGGGGTCGCTGAACCCCATCCTCGGCTGGACGGCCAGCACTCCGCGCTCAGCGGACCCGCTGACGAAGTGGGCGAATGTCACGTCACCAGCTCTCCCCGGTGATGTCGGCACCAGTTCGCCGATGAACCGGCGCAGGTCGTCGCGCCCGGCGTCGTCGCCGAACACGGCGTCGAACCCGGCCGTGCGCAGTTCGTCGACCTGCTCGGCGGTGAGCGGCCCGGCCACGCCGAGCTTGCCGCCGATGACGACGGGCGTGGCGCGCAGGGCGTCCTCGCCGCGCAGCACGCCGATGACGCGCTTGCCGTCGCCGTAGCCGTGCCCGTTCACCGTCGACAGGACGATCAGGTCGGGCTTCTCGCGCACCGCGTGCTCGACGAGCAGCCGGTCGGGCACGCAGGCGCCGATGTTGACGACGCGGTGGCCCATCTCCTCGATGAGGAGCTGGAGGTAGACGAGGTTCCAGGTGTGCGCGTCCGACGACACGCTCGACAGCAGCACTAACCGGCGGTTCGACATGGGTTGTCCTCGCTCACTTCGCGGCGGCGGCGGTTCGGTAGTTGCGGACGGCGGCGGGGACGACGAGCAGCAGGATCAGGGCGAGCCAGGCCAGCGCCATGGGCACCGGGTTGCGGGCGGCGAAGCTGTCGCCCGCGGCGACCGGGTTGCCCCACAGCTCGCGCAGGGCGCCCGCGACGGCGCTGATGGGGTTCCACTCAGCGATGGCGCGCAGCCAGCCGGGCAGCCCGCCGAGCGGGATGTACGCGCTGGACAGGAACATCAGCGGCATCAGCAGCACCGACGGCATCGACGCGGCGGCCTCGGGGCTGCGCACCTTCATGCCGAGCAGCGCGCCGACCCACGCCATGGTGAAGCCGAACAGCAGCAGGATGCCGAACCCGGCCAGCGCCGCGCCGACGCCGCCGCCGATGTTCCAGCCGATGAGCAGCCCGACGGCGGTCATCGCGACGCAGGTGACGGCGCGCAGGGCGGTGTCGCCGACGGTGCGGCCGACGAGCACCGCGGACGGGGACATCGGCAGCGAGCGGAACCGGTCGACCAGGCCGTTGCCGAGGTCCTCCAGCATGCCGATCGCGGTGTTCGGCACCGCGGTGATCATGACCTGGGTGAAGATGCCCGCCATGATGAACTCGCGGTAGTCGCCGTTGGGGATGCTGATGGCGCTGCCGAACAGGACGCCGAACAGCACCACGAACACCATCGGCAGGACGGTGGCGCTGATGAGCTTGTCCGGCATCCTGCGCAGGTGCAGCAGGTGGCGCCAGACGAGCGCGCGCCAGTCCTCGATGACTGTGACAATGCCGAGCTCCGCTCGGGTGGTCATTCCGTGCTCCCTTCGGGGTCGCGCCCGCCGCCGGTGAGCGCGATGAAGACGTCGTCGAGCGTGGGCCTGCGCACGGCCAGGTCGGCCAGTTCGACCCGGGCCTCGCCGAGCGCGGCCATGGCCGTGGAGATGCCGAGGGTGCCGCCGGGCAGGGTCAGCGAGACCGTGCGGCCGTCGTCGCCGACGGTCGGGACCTCGGTGGTCGCCGACGCGAGGGCGGAGACCACGGCGGGCGCGTCGGTGGCGTGCGCGACGGTGATGTCGAGCCGCTCCGCGCCGACCTTGCGCTTGAGCTCCTCGGGCGTGCCGTCGGCGATGACCTGGCCCTGGTCGACCACGGCGATGCGGTCGGCGAGCTGGTCGGCCTCCTCGAGGTACTGCGTGGTCAGCAGCACGGTCAGGCCGCCCGCGACCTCGGCGCGGATCATGTCCCAGAGGTCGTTGCGGCTGGCCGGGTCGAGACCGGTGGTGGGCTCGTCGAGGAACAGCACGGCGGGCTTGGCGAGCAGGCTGGCGGCGAGGTCGAGCCGCCTGCGCATGCCGCCCGAGTAGGTGCGGGACAGCTTGTTCGCGGCGTCGGTGAGGCCGAAGCGCTCGATCAGCTCGTCGGCGCGGGCCTTGGCGCCGCGGCGGCCGAGCCGCTGCAGGACGCCGATCAGGTACAGGTTCTCGCGGCCGGTGAGCCGCTGGTCGACCGCGGCGTACTGGCCGGTGAGCCCGATGCGGGCGCGCACCGCCTTCGCCTCGGCGACCACGTCGTGCCCGGCCACCTCGGCGCGGCCCTCGTCGGGCGGCAGCAGGGTGGCGAGCATGCGCACGGTGGTGGTCTTGCCCGCCCCGTTGGGGCCGAGCACACCCAGGATGCTGCCGGACGGCACGAGCAGGTCGACGCCGTCGACGGCCTGCTTGTCCCCGTACCGCTTGCGCAGACCTTCCGCGCGGATCGCGTAGTCCATGGCCTCTGACCTCTCAGGAGTGGGTAATCACGGCACCGGCGGACAGCACGCCCGCGACGCGGGACAGCGGTTCCGGCAGGGTCATCTCGTCGTGCGTGCACTCGACCGCGTGCACGGTGATGCGTCCGTCCACAGCGGACTCCCAGGCGTCGACGGTCGGCGCGCCGGGCCGCGGCCGTGGACGGCCTGGAAGTACTGGACGTCGCCGTCGAAGCGGGCGGGCCGGTGGTCGGCGGCGATGCGGGCGTTGTTGGCGGCGACCCGCTCGACCCGGACCAGGGTGTCCTCGTCGAGCGCGGCCACCGGGGTTCCCGCGATGGCCGCCCGGAACGACGCCCGGTCGTGCGTGCCGCGCTGGACGACCGGGTAGGCGTCCATCATGGACAGCTCGACCTCGGCGCCCGCGGCGCGCAGCCGGACCGCCATCGCGTGGGCGACGACGCCGCCGAAGGACCACCCGATCAGCCGGTACGGGCCGTCGGGGCGGACCGCGCGGATCGCGGCGACGTAGTCCTCCGCCATGGCGTCGAGGGAGTCGGGCAGCGGGCCGTCGTCGGTGATGCCCCTGGCCTGCAACGCGTACACCGGCTCGGACAGCTCCGCGAGCAGTCCCGAGTAGACGGACGCGATGCCCAGGCCCGGGTGGACGCAGAACAGCGGGACGCCCTCGCCGCGCTCGCGCAGCGGGACCAGCGGCCCGGCCTGCGCGGGCTCCCCGACCAGGCGGGCGAGCTGGGCGACCGTGGGCGCCTGGAACAGCGCCATGATCCCCAGGTCGACACCGAGCCGCTCGCGGACCAGCCCGACCAGGCGGACGGTGAGCAGGGAGTGGCCGCCGAGGTCGAAGAAGTTGTCGTCCACGCCGACGCCCTCGACGCCCAGCACCTCGCCGAACAGCCCGCACAGGGCGTGCTCCAGCGGCGTGACCGCGGCGCGCCCGCCCGCCCGGAACTCCGGGTCCGGCAGGGCCTTGCGGTCGAGCTTGCCGTTGGCGGTCAGCGGGAGCCGGTCGAGCGGGACGACCGCGGCGGGGACCATGTAGTCCGGCAGCTTCTCCGCCGCGCCCGCCTTGACGTCGCCGGGCGTGCCGGTGACGTAGGCGACCAGTCGCTCCTCGCGGACGACGACCGCGGCGTCGCGGACGCCGGGCAGGGCGCGCAGGACGGCCTCGATCTCGCCCAGCTCGATGCGGTGCCCGCGGACCTTCACCTGGTCGTCGGCGCGGCCGAGGTAGACCAGGTCCCCCGACGGGAGCCTGCGGGCGACGTCGCCGGTGCGGTACATGCGCGCGCCGGGCGGGCCGTACGGGTCGGCGGTGAACCGCTCGGCGGTCAGGCCGGGCCGGTTGAGGTAGCCGCGGGCCAGCGACGCGCCCGCGATGTACAGCTCCCCCGGCACGCCGGGCGGGACCGGCCGGAGCCGCGCGTCGAGGACGTAGGCGCGGGTGCCCGCGAACGGCTTGCCGATCGGCACCGGCCCCGGCGGCAGCGCGGTCCCGGCGGGCACGCGGTGCTGGGTGCAGTTCACCGTGGCCTCGGTGGGGCCGTACACGTTGACGACGTCGGCGTCCGGGTGCGCGGCCCGCCACGCGGCCACCGCCTCGCCCAGCAGCGCCTCGCCGCCGAGCAGCAGCTCCCCGGCGGGCGAGTACGCGCCGGGCAGCTCCGCGAGCAGCGGCAGGTGGCTGGGCGTGGCCTTGAGGAACGTGCAGGGCCGCTCGGCCAGGGCCGCCGCGGTGTCGGCGTCCTCGGTCAGCGGCGCGACGTGCACGCTGCCGCCGCACACCAGCGGGGTGTAGAGCGCGGTGACGGTCAGGTCGAACGACACCGGGGAGTGCAGCAGCGCCCCGCCGGCCGCGCTCGGGTACGCGGCCTTGGTCCACCCGAGGTAGTCGGCGACCGACCGGTGCTCGACGACGACGCCCTTCGGCCGCCCGGTCGACCCGGACGTGTAGATGACGTACGCCGGGTGCCCCGGCCGGGCCCTGCGCACCGGCGCCCGGTCCACGACACCCGCGTGCTCGACCAGCAGCCGCGGCACGCCCGTGTCCGGGACGCGGTGGGCCAGCTCGCCGGTGGTGAGCAGCAGCGCGGGCGCGGCGTCACCGAGCACGTAGGACAGCCGGTCGGCGGGCCACTCGGGGTCGAGCGGCAGGTACGCGGCGCCGGACTTGAGCACGCCCAGCAGCGCGACCACCAAGTCGACGCCGCGCGGCAGGGCCAGGGCGACGATCGCGCCCGGCTCGGCCCCGCGGGCGGCCAGCACCCCGGCCAGCGCGGTGGCGCGGTCGTCCAGCTCGCGGTAGGTGAGCGCCTGCCCGGCGCCGCTGACCGCGACCGCGTCGGGCGTCCGCTCGACCTGGGCCTCGATCAGCTCGGCGACCGGGACGATCGGGACGTCGTGCGGGACGTCGTCGCCGAGCGCGGCGCGGTGCTCGTCGGCGTCGAGCAGCGGCAGGTCCGTGATGGGCCGGTCGGGCTCGGCGACGGCGGCGGCCAGCAGCCTGCCGTACCAGCGGGCGATGCGGGCGGCGGTGGCCTCGTCGAACAGGTCGGCGCGGTAGGACAGGATGCCGTCCACCCCGGCGTGCCCGGCGCGCTCGACCAGGCTCATCGACAGGTCGAACTTGACCGACCCGCCCGCCGACCGGTGCGGGGTGACCGTGACGCCGGGCAGCTCCAGCACCGCCTCGGCGTTGTTCTGCAGGGTCAGCATCACCTGGAACAGCGGGTGGCGGGCCAGGGACCGGGCCGGGTTCAGCACCTCGACCAGCCGCTCGAACGGCACGTCGGCGTGGGCGTGCGCGGCGAGGTCGCCGTCGGCCACCCGGGCGAGCAGCTCCCGGAAGGTGGGGTCGCCGGAGGTGTCGGTGCGCAGCACGAGCGTGTTGACGAAGAACCCGACGAGGTCGTCGAGCGCGGGGTCGGTGCGGCCCGCGATCGGCGCGCCGATCGGGATGTCGGCGCCCGCGCCGAGCCGGGTCAGCAGCGCGGCGAACGCGGCCCGCAGCACCATGAACGGGCTCGCCTTCGCGGAGCCTGCGAGCGCGGCCAGGCGGGCGTGGGTCGCCGCGTCCACCTGCACCGGCACCCGGCCGCCCTCGGCGCTCGGCGTCGCGGGCCGGGGCCGGTCGGTGGGCAGGGCGAGCTGGTCGGGCAGGTCGGCGAGCCGCTGCTTCCAGTAGGCGAGCTGCGCGGAGATCGCGCTGTCCGGGTCGTCCTCGCTGCCCAGGACCTCGGCGTGCCAGAGGGTGTAGTCGGCGTACTGCACCGGCAGGTCCGTCCACTGGGGACGCCGGCCCGCGGAGCGGGCGGTGTAGGCGGTGGCGAGGTCGCGGGCCAGCGGCGCCATCGACCAGCCGTCGGCGGCGATGTGGTGCAGGACCAGGACGAGGACGTGCGCGTCGGGGCCGGTGGCGAGCAGGTGCGCGCGCAGCGGCGGGTCGGTGGTGAGGTCGAACGGCTGCGCGGCGCGCTCGGCGATCGCGGCGTCGACGTCGCCGCCGGGTCCGAGGTCGGCGAAGGCGAGTTCCACCTCCTGCGCGGCGAGGACGAGCTGGCGCGGGGCTCCGCCGTCGTCGGGGAACACCGTGCGCAGCGACTCGTGCCGACCGACCACATCGGACAGCGCGGCGCGCAGGGCGGCCACGTCGAGGCGGCCATCGAGGCGCAGCGCGACCGGCATGGTGTACGCGGCGGATTGGCCGCCCATGCGGTTGAGGAACCACAGCCTGCGCTGGGCGTCCGACAACGGCACGGCCGCCGGGCGCGGGCGCGGGGTCAGCGCGGGCCGGGTGGGGCCGGTGGGCGCGGTGAGCCGGGCGGCCAGCGCCTCGGCGGTCGGGGCCTCGAACAGGTCCCGGACGCTCACCTCGACGCCGAGCGCGGCGCGGACGCGCCCGACCAGGCGGGTCGCCAGCAGCGAATGGCCGCCCAGGTCGAAGAAGCTCTGCTCGACGCCGACCTCGGGCAGCCCGAGCACGTCGGCGAACAGCCCGCACAGGGCGCGCTCCTCGTCGGTCTCCGGGGCGCGGCCCTCGGCGGTCAGCTCGGGCGCGGGCAGGGCGCGCTTGTCGAGCTTGCCGTTGGGGGTGACGGGCAGTTCGTCGAGCACGACCAGCGCGGACGGGACCATGTAGTCGGGCAGGCCCTCGGCGACGGCGGCGCGCACGTCGGCCGGGTCGGCGTCGCCCACGAGGTAGCCGACGAGGCGCTTGTCGCCGGGCCGGTCCTCGCGCGGGATGACCGCGACCTGCCGCACGCCCGGCTGGGCGAGCAGCGCGGACTCGATCTCGCCCAGCTCGACCCGGAACCCGCGGATCTTCACCTGCTCGTCGGCGCGGCCGACGAACTCCAGCTCCCCGCGGCGGACCAGCGGACGAGGTCGCCGGTGCGGTACATGCGCGCCGCGGGCTCGAACGGGTTGGCGACGAACCGCTGCGCGGTCAGCCCGGGGCGGCGCAGGTAGCCGCGGGCCAGGCCGTCGCCGGAGACGTACAGCTCCCCCGGCACGCCCGGCGGGACCGGCCGCAGCGCGGCGTCGAGGACGTAGCAGCGCAGGTTGGTGACCGCCCGCCCGATCGGCGGCGTGCCGCCGGGGCGCAGCGGCGTGCTGACGGAGGTGGCGACGGTGGTCTCTGTCGGGCCGTACCCGTTGACCATGCGGCGGTCGGCGGACCACTGCTCGACCAGTTCCGGCGAGCACGCCTCGCCCGCGGTGATCAGCAGCTCCGGCACCAGGTCCGCGGCGGGCTCGGTGACGGCGAGCGCGACCGGCGGCAGCGTGGCGTGCGTGACCCGGTGCCTGCGCAGCACCCCGGCCAGCGGCTCGCCCAGCAGCATGTCCTCCGGCGAGGCGAGCACGAGCACGCCGCCGGAGAACAGCGCCATGGCGAACTCCCAGAACGCCGCGTCGAAGCTCGGCGAGGCGAACTGGAGCACGCGGGCGTCCGGGGTGACGCCGAGCCGGTGCGCGTGGGTGTGCACCATGCCGGGCACGCCCGCGTGGGTCACCACGACGCCCTTGGGGCGGCCGGTCGACCCGGAGGTGTAGATGACGTAGGCGGGGTGGCTCGGGCGCGCCCGCTCCCCGGCGAGTGCTCGGGGTACGCGGACAGGTCGAGGTCGTCGAGGACGAGCGCGGGCAGGTCCGGGATGGCGGGCGCGGACGCGGCGTCCACGACGGCCAGGACCGGGCGGGCGTCGTCGAGCATGTACCGGATGCGGTCTTCCGGGTAGTCGGCGTCGACCGGCAGGTAGGCCGCGCCCGCCTTGGACACCGCGAGCAGCGCGACGAGCAGCCCGACCGAGCGGACCGCCGACACCGCGACGATGTCCTCCGGGCCGACGCCGCGCTCGACGAGCAGGTGCGCGAGCCGGTTGACGCGGGCGTCCAGCTCGGCGTAGCTGACGACGGTGTCGCCGATCTCCAGCGCGGGCGCGTCCGGCCGGGCGCGCACCTGCGCCTCGAACAGCGCGGGGATGGTCGCGGGGGCGACGTCGGCGGTGCTGTCGTTCCACTCGGCGAGGATGCGCCGCCGCTCGGCGGACGACAGCGCGTCGAGCCGCGCCACCGGCTTGTCCGGGTTGGCGCACACCGCGGACAGCAGGCGCACCAATCGATCCATAGTGGACTCGATCCAGGCGTCGCTGTAGAGGTCGGCGCGGTAGGACAGGCGGAGCTGCAGTTCGGGACCGGCGGTGCCCGCGGCGAAGCTGAGCGGGTAGTGCGTGCCGTCGGTCGTGGGGACGCCGCTGATCCGCAGGCCCGCGACCGACAGCGTGTCGTCGTCGGAGTCGACCGGGTAGTTCTGGAACACGCTGACGGTGTCGAACAGCTTCTGGTGGCCCGCGAGCCGCTGCACCTCGGCGAGGTGCGTGTGCTGGTAGGGCATCAGGTCGGACTGGGCGAGCTGCAACCGCTCCAGCACGGCCGACACCGGCTCGGCCCAGTCCCACCGGACCCGCACGGGCAGCGTGTTGATGAACAGCCCGACCATCGACTCGATGCCGGGGATCTCCGCGGGCCGCCCCGAGACGGTCGCCCCGAACACGACGTCGCGGCGGCCGGTGAGCGCGCCGCACAGCAGACCCCAGGCGCCCTGGGTCAGGGTGCTCATGGTCAGGCCGCGCTCGCGGGCCCGGCGGTGCAGCGCCGCGGACAGCTCGGCGGGCACGACCCGGATCAGGGTGCGCGGCCGGGCGGGCGCGGGGTCGAGGTCGGCGGGCGCCAGCAGCGTCGGCTCGTCCAGCCCGGCCATCGCGTCCCGCCAGGCGTCCCGCGCCGCGTCCTTGTCCTGCGCCGCGATCCACGACAGGTAGTCGCGGTACGGGGTGACCGGCGGCAGGGACCCGCCCTCGTACAGGGTGAACAGCTCGCGCACCAGGATCGGCATGGACCAGCCGTCGAGGAGCAGGTGGTGCTTGGTCATCGCCAACCGGAACCTGCCGGGCGCGACCCGGTACACCGAGAACCGCAACAGCGGCGGACTCGCCAGGTCGAACCGCGTCGCCCGGTCGGCGGCGTGCCGCGCGGCCAGCTCCGCCTCCCGCGCCACCGGGTCCAACCCGGACAGGTCGACCTGCGTCCACGGCACGGTCACCGCCCGCGGGATCACCTGCACCGGCTCGGCCAGGCCCTCGTGCTGGAACCCGGCCCGAAGGTTGGCGTGCCGGGCCAGCAGCCCCTTCGCCGCGCCCCGCAACGCTTTCACGTCAAGGGGGCCCTCGATGTCGGCGAGGAGCTGCGAGACGTAGAGGTCCTCACCGCCGTCGTCGAGCAGGGTCTGGAACAGCAGCCCCTCCTGCAACGGCGACAGGGGCAGGACGTCCTCGATCTTCGGCTGCTTCACCGGACCATCTCCCACTCGTCCTCCGCCTCGTCGGCGAAGTCGTCGTCATCGGTGTCGTCGGCGGAGTCCACGGCGGTCTCGAAGCGGTCGAGCTGGTCCTGGGTGAGGGCGACCAGGCCGGTGTCGGACGGGGTGAGGCCGCCCGCGGTGTCGCCGGAGGCGTGGGTCACCAGGCCGTGCAGGGCTTCGGTGAAGCGGGCCATCAGGGCTCGCACGTCGGCCTCGGCCAGGAGGGTGCGGGGCCAGGACCAGACGACGACCAGGCGGGGGCCGTCGGGGTGGTCCTCGGTGACCGCGTTGACCGACAGGGCGTGGGTCAGCGGGGTGGCCGGGTCGGGCCTGCTGCCGGTGAGGTCGGCGCCGCCGATGGTGCCCTCGTCGGTGACCGCGGCCCACGCCTTCGAGGCGCCCGCGGCGGCGTAGCGGCCGAGGTAGTTGAAGCTGATCTGCGGGTCGAGCAGGTCGACCAGCGCCTCGCGGGTGTCGTGGTTGAGGTAGCGGAGCTGGCCGTAGCCGATGCCGTTGTCCGGGATGGCGCGCATCTGCTCCTTGACCCGCTTGAGCGCCGCGCCCACCTCCGGGCCGCCCGCGACGGGGTCGGGCACCTCGCCCGGGTCGAGGCGGACGGGGTAGCGGCTGGTGAACCAGCCGACCGTGCGGGCCAGGTCGGCGGGGGCGACGGAGTCCTCGCGGCCGTGGCCCTCCAGGTCGACCATCACCGACGTCGTCTCGTCCTCGTCGCGGTCGGCGCGCCACCGGTTGACGGCGAGCGCGAGGCCGGTCAGCAGGACGTCGTTGACGCCCGCCTGGTAGAGGCCGGGGACGACCGTGAGCAGCGGTGTGGTGAGCGCGGTCGGCAGGGTCTCGGCGGCGTAGGCGACGGCGCCGATGGTGTCCTGCGTCGGGTCGAGCGGGCGGTCGCCCAGCAGCGGGTCGTACTCGTCGAGCACGTCCACCCAATGGTCCATTTCGGACACCCGGGTGGCGGTGTGGGCGTTCGCGGTCAGGTGCTCGGCCCAGCGGCGGAACGACGTCCCGACCTCGGCCAGCTCGGGGGTCCTGCCCTCGGACACCGCGGCCCAGGCGTTCGCCAGGTCGTCGGTGATGATGCGCCAGGACACGCCGTCGACGGCGAGGTGGTGGGCGACGACCAGGACCCGGCCGGGGGCGCCGGGGCCCGCGTCGAACCAGACCACCTGGAGCATCCGGCCCGCGGCGGGGTCGGTGCGGTCCCACGCCTCGTCGCTGTGCGCGGCGACCGCCTTGGCCAGCGGGTCGCCCGCCAGGCCGAGGACGTCGACGCGGCGCACGCACTCCTCCGCGGGCACCGCGCCCGGCTCGGGCACGGTCAGCACCCACTCGGCGCCGGTGGCGTCGCGGTCCAGGCGCATGCGCAGCACGTCGTGCCGGTCGAGCACGGCCTGCACGGCGGCGACCAGCCCGCCGAGGCTGAGCCCGTCGGGGGCGTGCAGCGTCATCGCCTGGTTGAACCGGGTGATCGGGCCGCCGCGCTCGCGGAACCGGTGCACGGCCGGGGTCAGCGGGACCCGCCCGGTGCCGACGTCCGGGGTGGACTCGGTCGGGGTGTCGAGGGTGCCCGCCAGCGCGGCCAGCGCGGCGACGGTCTTGGCCTCGAACACGTTGCGCGGGGTCAGCACCAGCCCGGCCTTGCGGGCCCGGCTGACGAGCTGGATGGAGATGATGCTGTCGCCGCCCAGCTCGAAGAAGTTGTCCGCGATGCCGACCTCGGGCACGCCGAGCAGGTCGGCGAACAGCCCGCACAGGACCTCCTCGGCCCGGTCGCGCGGCCCGCCGCCGCCCCCGGCCGCCGCGGCGGCGGGCGCGGGCAGCGCCTTGCGGTCGAGCTTGCCGTTCGGGGTGAGCGGCAGGGCGTCCAGCGGCACGACCGCCGACGGCACCATGTGCTCGGGCAGGGTCCGCTCGGCGTGCTCGCGCACCGCGTCCGGGTCGCCGCCGACGACGTAGGCGACGATCCGCTTGTCGCCGGGCTTGTCCTCGCGGACCACGACCGCGGCCCGCTCGACGCCGGGCGCGCCGTGCACGACGGACTGGATCTCGCCCAGCTCGATGCGGAACCCGCGCATCTTCACCTGGTCGTCGACCCGGCCGACGAACACCAGGTCGCCGTCGGAGCGCCGCTTCGCGACGTCGCCCGAGCGGTACATGCGGGACCCGGGCGGGCCGAACGGGTTGGCCACGAACCGCTCCGCGGTGAGCGCGAACCGGTTGAGGTAGCCGCGCCCGGTCTGGGTGCCCGCGACGTACACCTCGCCCGCGACGCCCGGCGGCACCGGGCGCAGCCGCTCGTCGAGGACGTAGACGTCGATGTTGTCGAACGGCCTGCCCACCGGCAGCGCGCCGGTCGGCAGCTCGACGCCGGGGTGGATGCGGTACTCGGCGCAGTTGACCGTCGTCTCGGTCTGGCCGTACACGTTGAGCACGGTCAGGCCGGGCTTGGCGGCGCGGACCTTGGCGAGGTTCTCGCCGACCAGCGTCTCGCCGCCGAGCAGCAGGTGCCCGGACGGGGAGAACTCGGCGGGCAGCGCGTCGAGCAGCGCGACGTGGCTCGGCGTCGCCTTGAGGAACGTGCACTCGGCGGTCGCGAGGTCGGCGCGGACCCGGTCGTCGTCCTCCAGCGCGGCCAGCAGGACCGCGCCGCCGGACACCAGCGGGGTGTAGAGGCCGGTGACGGTGAGGTCGAAGGAGATCGGCGAGTGCAGCACCGTGACGCCGGTGGTGCTCGGGTAGTGCGCCGACGTCCACGCCAGGTACGCCGACAGCGCGGCGTGCTCGATGATCACGCCCTTGGGGCGGCCGGTGGAGCCGGAGGTGTAGATGACGTACGCCGGGCTGCCCGGCTCGGCGCGGTCGACGTCACCGGCGCCGTGGCCGCTGAGGTCGACCTGGTCGAGCAGGATCGGGTTGGGCCCGTCGACGCCGACGCCGGTCGCGGTGAGCATCAGCTCGGGCGCGGTGTCCTCCAGCATGAAGCGGATGCGCTCGGCCGGGTACTCGGGGTCGAGCGGCAGGTACGCCGCGCCCGACTTGAGCACCGCGAGCAGCGCGACCACCAGGTCCACCGACCGCGGCAGGGCGATCGCGACGTACCGCTCCGGTCCCGCGCCGCGTTCGACCAGCAGGCGGGCCAGCCGGTTCGCGCGGGCGTTGAGGTCCGCGTAGGACACCCGCGTGCCGTCGTGGATGAGCGCGGTGGCGTCCGGGGTGGCCGCCGCGGCGCGCCGGAACCGCTCGGGCAGGGTGACGACGGGGACGTCGCGGCGGGCGCCGTTCCAGTCGACCAGCAGGCGGGTGCGCTCGGCCGGGTCGAGCAGGTCGACCTCGCCCACCCGGGCCTTCGGGTCGGCGGCGAGCGCGGCGAGCACGCGGGTCAGGCGGGCGGCGAGGGCCTCGACGGTGGCGGCGTCGAACAGGTCGTGCGCGAAGTCGATCGCGCCGTGCAGGCCGTCGGCGCGCTCCTCGAACACCAGCGACAGGTCGAACTTCGCCGACTCGACGCCGGGCGCGACCAGCTCGACGTCGAGGCCGGGCAGGGCGAACTCGGGCGCCGGGTTGTTCTGCAGGGTCAGCAGCACCTGGAACAGCGGGTGCCGGGCCAGCGACCGGTCCGGGGCGAGCGCGTCGACCAGCCGCTCGAACGGGACGTCGGAGTGGGCGAACGCGGCCAGGTCGGCGCGCCGGACGCGGTCGAGCAGCTCGGCGAAGGTCGGGTCGCCCGCGGTGTCGGTGCGCAGGACGAGCGTGTTGACGAAGAACCCGACGAGGTCGTCGAGCGCTTGGTCGGCGCGGCCCGCGACGACGGTGCCGATCGGGATGTCGGTCCCGGAGCCCATCCGGCTCAGCAGGGCGGCCAAACCGGCCTGCAGCACCATGAACAGGCTCGTCTTGGTCTGCTTCGCCACCGCCACGAGCCGCCGGTGCAGCTCGGGGTCGACGGTGAACTCGACGCAGCCGCCGCGCTGGGAGGCGACCGCGGGCGGGACCGGTCGGCGGGCAGCGCCAGCTCCTCCGGGGCGCCCGCCATGGTCTCCGACCAGAACGCGAGCTGCTTGGCCAGCAGGCTCTCCGGGTCCTTGGCGTCGCCGAGCAGGTCGCGCTGCCAGAGGGCGTAGTCGGCGTACTGCACGGGCAGCGGCGCCCAGTCCGGGGCGTGCCCGGCGATGCGCGCGGCGTACGCGGTGGACAGGTCGCGGGCCAGCGGCGCCATCGACCAGCCGTCGGCGGCGATGTGGTGCATGACCAGGACCAGCACGTGGTCCTCGGGGCCCTCGGCGACCAGGTGCGCGCGGACCGGCAGGTCGGTGGCGAGGTCGAAGCCCGGGACGGGTGCGGTGCGCGACAGCGGGACCCGGGCGTCGACGACCTCCTGGCGGGGGCGCCGTCCTCGTCGGGGAACCGGGTGCGCAGCGCCTCGTGCCTGCCGACGACGTCGTTGACGGCGTCCTCCAGCGCGTCCGGGTCGAGCGGGCCGCGCAGCCGCAGGGTCAGCGGCATGTCGTAGGCGGTGGAGTCGTCCTCGAAGCGGTTGAGGAACCACAGCCTGCGCTGCCCGAACGACAGCGGCACGATCTCGGGCCGCGCCACCGGGACCACGGCGGGGCGGGCGGCGTCGGCGCCCGCGAGCCGGTCGGCGAGCGCGGCGACCGTGGGCGCCTCGAACAGGGTGCGGATGGCCAGTTCCACGCCGAACGCTGCGCGGACCCGGCTGACCAGGCGGGTGGCGAGCAGCGAGTGCCCGCCGAGGTCGAAGAAGCTGTCCTCGACGCCGACCGACGGCACGCCCAGCACCTCGGCGAACATCCCGGACAGCAGCTCCTCGGCCGGGGTGCGGGCGGCGCGGGTGCGGCTCGCGGCGTACTCGGGGCGGGCAGCGCCTTGCGGTCGAGCTTCCCGTTGGCGGTCAGGGGAAGGACGTCGAGCAGGACGAACGCCGACGGCACCATGTGCTCGGGCACGTGCGCGGCGACGTGCTCCCGCAGGCCGTCCGCGCTCTCGGCGACGACGTAGGCGACCAGGCGCTTGTCGCCGGGCTGGTCCTCGCGGACGATCACCGCGACGTCGCCGACGCCCGGGTGCGCGCCGAGCACGGACTCGATCTCGCCCAGCTCGATGCGGAAGCCGCGGATCTTGACCTGGTGGTCGGCGCGGCCGGTGAACTCCAGGTTCCCGTCGACCCAGCGGGCCAGGTCGCCGGAGCGGTACATGCGGGAGCCGGGGGCGCCGAACGGGTCGGCGACGAACCGGCCCGCGGTGAGCGCCGGGCGGCCGTGGTAGCCGCGGCCAGGCCCTCGCCCGCGACGTACATCTCGCCGACGACGCCGGGCGGGCAGGGCCGCAGGGCGGTGTCGAGGACGTACACGCGCAGGTCGGGGATGGCGCGGCCGATCATGCTGCCGGGGCCTTCGGCGGCCGAGGGGGCGTCGAGCGCGAGGTAGCTGACGTGCACCGTGGTCTCGGTGATGCCGTACATGTTGACCAGCACCGGGGCCTGGTCGTCGTGGCGCGAGTACCAGTCGGCGAGCCGCCACAGGTCCAGCGCCTCGCCGCCGAACACGACGTAGCGCAGCGCGAGGTCCTGCCCGGGGTTCTCCCGGTCGGCCTGCATGAGCTGGGAGAAAGCCGAAGGGGTCTGGTTGAGCACGGTGACCCGTTCGCGGGCGAGCAGCCGCAGGAACTCCTCCGGCGCGCGGCTGACCGCGTGCGGGACGACGACGAGCTTGCCGCCGTGCAGCAGCGGGCCCCAGATCTCCCAGACGGAGAAGTCGAACGCGTAGGAGTGGAACAGGGTCCACGCGTCGTCCGGTCCGAAGTGGAACCAGTGGTCGGTGGCGGAGAACAGGCGCAGCACGTTGCCGTGCGGGATGACGACGCCCTTGGGCTTGCCGGTCGACCCGGAGGTGTAGATGACGTACGCCGGGTGCTCGGGCCGCAGCGCGACCCCGGGCGCGGTCGGCGGCTGGGTGACCAGCAGCTCGGCGGCGTCGTCGAGGACGACCCGGTCGACGTCGGCGGGCAGCCCGGCCAGGGCGGCGCGCGTGCCGACGAGCAGCGCGGGGTCGGCGTCGGCGATCATGTACGCCAGCCGGTCCGCGGGGTACTCGGGGTCGAGCGGCAGGTAGGCGGCGCCGGACTTGATGACCGCGAGCAGCGCCACGACCATGTCCGCCGAGCGCGGCACGGCCAGCGCGACGAAGCGTTCGGGACCGGCGCCGCGCGCGACCAGGAGGTGGGCCAGGCGGTTGGCGGCCTCGTCCAGCTCGCGGTAGGTGAGCCGGATGCCGTCGTGGACGACGGCGGTGGCGTCCGGGGTTTGCGCGGCCTGCCGGGCGAACGCGGCGGCGATCGACGCGTCGGCGGCGGGTTTGGCGTCGGTGGCGTCGTTCCAAGCCTCGATCACCAGGTGCTGCTCGGCCGGGGTGAGCCCGCCCGCGCGGCCCGCGGGGGCGTCGAGGTCCAGGGTCTCCAGGAGGTGGACGAGCCTGCCCGCGATGGCGTCGGCGTCCGGGACGGCGTCGGGCAGGTGGTCGACGCGCAGGGTGAGCCGCTCGTCCTCGATGCCCGCGATGAGGCCGAGGGGGTAGTGCGTCGCGTCGATCGCGCGCACCCCGGCGACGGTGATGCCGCCCGCGGTGGCGTGCAGTTCGGCGGGGTCGAGCGGGTAGTTCTCGAACACCGCGATGGTGTCGAACAGGGTGGGGTGGCCCGCGGCGCGCTGCACGTCGGTCAGGCCGATGTGCTGGTGCGCCATGAGCTTCGACTGCTCGTCCTGCACGCGGCGCAGGGCGTCGGCGAGGGTGTCGGTCGGGGTGAGCCGGACCCGGACGGGCAGGGTGTTGATGAACAGGCCGACCATGCCCTCGATGCCGGGGATCTCCGGCGGGCGGCCGTTGACGGTCGCGCCGAAGACGACGTCCTCGCGGCCGGTGTGCCGGGCCAGCAGCAGCGCCCACGCGCCCTGCACGACGGTGTTGAGGGTGAGGCCGTGCGCGCGGGCCTGGTCCTTGAGGCGGCGGGTCGCGTCCGTCGAGAGCCGGACCGTGAGGTGCGCGGGCGCGGCGCTCTCGGGGGCGTCGGGGGCGAACAGGGTGGGCTCGTCGAGCCCGGCGAGGGCGTCGCGCCACGCCTGCTCCGCGGCACCGGTGTCCTGCTTGGACAGCCAGGCGAGGTAGTTCTTGAACGGGGTGACCGGCGGCAGGCTTTCCCCGGCGTACAAGGCGAAAAGCTCGCGGACCATGATGGGCATGGACCAGCCGTCCACCAGGATGTGGTGGTTGGTCATGACCAGCGTGTGCCGGTCGGGACCGCGCTTGACGAGGGTGAAGCGGATCAGCGGCGGCCGGGTCAGGTCGAAGCGCTCGGCGCGGTCGGCGGCGACGGCCGCCTCGAACGCGGCGTCGTCGGCCAGTTCCAGGTACTGCCAGGGCGGATCGATCTCGCGCGGGATGATCTGCACCGGCTTGCTGAGCTTCTCGTACCGGAACGCGGCCCGCAGGTTGGGGTGCCTGCGCAGCAGTCCGCGGGCGGCGTCGCGCAGCGCGTCGGCGTCCAGCGGGCCGTCCAGGTCGAACAGCAGTTGCACGGTGTAGACGTCCACGCCCTGCTGGTTGTAGAGCGAGTGGAACAGCAGACCTTCCTGCAGCGGCGAGAGCGGCAGCACGTCCGCGAGGCCGGGCTTGGTCATCTTCTACAGCCTCCAGTCAGCTTCCAGCAGGTCGATCTCGTCCTGGGTCAGCGCGACCAGGTCGAGGTCGGAAGGGTGTAGCCGCCGGTGTCCTGCGACCCGGCGAGCACGCCCAGAGCGCGGAACCAGGTCTCGGCGATGTCGCGCGCGTCGGTCTCGGCGAGCGCGGCGGCGGGCCAGGTCCAGGTGGCGACCAGGCGCGGACCGTCCGCGTGGTCGGCGGTGTGCGCGTTCAGCTCGAGCGCGTGCCCGAACGGCGCGTCCGGGTCGACGCCGCCGCCGAGGGCGTCGTCGCCCGCGGGCTTCCAGGGCCCGGCACCGGTGTCGGCGTCGAACCGGCCGAGGTAGTTGAACGCCAGCCGCGGCGGGCCGAGCGGCGCGAGCACCCGCGCGGTCTCCGGGTTGAGGTGGCGCAGCAGCCCGTGCCCGAGTGCGGGCACCGCCCGGACCTGTTCCTTGACCGCCTTGATCGCGGGGCCGAGGTCGGCCCAGTCGTGGGCGCCGGGGTCGACGCGCAGCGGGCACAGGCTGGTGAACCAGCCGACGGTGCGGGAGAGGTCCTGGCCGTCGGCCTCGTCGCGGCCGTGGCCCTCGAGGTCGAGCAGCAGGTCGGTGCGCCGCGACGCGGTGGTCCGCCCGCGCCAGTCGGCGACGGCGACCGCGAGGCCGGTGAGCAGCACGTCGTTGACGCCCGCGTGGTAGGCGGCGGGCAGCGTGGTGAGCAGCGCCGTCGTGGTCTCGGTGTCGAGGGTCAGCGTCAGGGCGCGCTCGGTGGCGCGGGTGTCGCGGGCCGGGTCGAGCGCGGCGGAGTCGAGCGGGTCGGGGCTGCGGTCGGCGGCCAGCATCTCCGTCCACAGTGGAAGCTTCGGGGCTTCGGCGGCGGCGCGTTCGTGGAGGTGCAGCGCCCAGCCGCGCAGCGACGTGCGCACCGGCTCCAGCTCCTCCCCCGCGTACGCCTTGGCCAGGTCGGGCACGAGGACCCGCCAGGACACGCCGTCGACGACGAGGTGGTGCACGCGGATGAGCACGTACCCCGGGTCGATCCAGACGACGTCGACCATGCGGCCCGCGTCCGGGTCCAGCTGGGGCTCGTCGATCTCGGTGACCCGCCGGACCTGGACGGGCGCGCCCGGCGGCGGCACCTCCAGCTCCCAGCGCGGGCCGCGGACCAGCCGGGCGCGCAGGGCGTCGTGGTGGTCGACGAGCCGCTGCACGGCGCGGGTCAGCTTCTCCTCGGTGAGGTCGGCGGGCGCGTGCAGCAGCACGGACTGGTGGAACCGCCCGATCGGGCCGCCCTGCTCCCGCAGCCACTCGACGATCGGCGTCGCGGGCACCCGGCCCACCCCGTCGTCGACCTGGCGCGGCGCCTCGACGATGGGCCGGGCGACGCGGGCGAGGGCCTCGACGGTCTTGTGCTCGAAGATCTCGCGCGGGGTGATGGCGAGCCCGGCGGCGCGGGCGCGGCTGACGAGCTGGATCGAGACGATGCTGTCGCCGCCGAGGTCGAAGAAGCTCTGGTCGGCAGGCGGGTCGGTGACGCCGAGGACCTCGGCGAACAGTCCGCAGAGCACCTTCTCGACGTCGGTCTCGGCGGTCCGGCCGTCGGTGTCGAAGTCGGGGGCGGGCAGGGCTTTGCGGTCGAGCTTGCCGTTGGGGGTCACCGGGAACGCGTCGAGGACGACGAACGCGGCGGGGACCATGTACTCCGGCAGCCGCTCGGCGACCCTGGCGCGCAGGTCGGCCGTGGGGGTGGGGCGGTCGAGGACCACGTAGGCGACGAGCATGCGGGTGCGGTCCTCGCGGGCGATGACCGCGACCTGGCGGACGGCGTCGTGGGTGGCGATGACGGCCTCGATCTCGCCGGGCTCGATGCGGAAACCGCGGATCTTGACCTGGTCGTCGGCGCGGCCGACGAAGCGGAGTTCGCCGCCTGCGGTCCACTTGACGACGTCACCGGTGCGGTACATCCGGTCGCCGGGGGCGCCGTAGGGGTCGGCGACGAAGCGGGCGGCGGTGAGGGCGGGTCGGTCGTGGTAGCCGCGGGCGAGGCCGTCGCCCGCTACGTAGAGTTCGCCGGGGGTGCCCGGGGGACGGGGCGGAGTGCGGCGTCGAGGACGTAGTTGCGGGTGCCGATGACGGAGCGGCCGATCGGGGGCCGAGGTCGGACGGGGTGAGCGGGGCGCTCATCGAGGTGCAGACGGTGGACTCGGTGGGTCCGTACGCGTTGATCATCCGGCGTCCGGGGGCCCAGCGGGCGACCAGCTCGGCCGAGCACGCCTCGCCCGCGGAGACCAGCGTGCCGTTCCTGATGACGTCCACTTCGGACATGGCGGCGAGCGCGACCGGCGGGATGGTGGCGTGGGTGATCGCGTGCTCGGTGAGCACCTCGGCGAGCGGGGCGCCGGGCAGGAGCCGCTCGGCGGGGGCGAGGACGAGCGTGGCCCCGGTGAGGAGGGCTTGCGCGACCTCCCAGAAGGCGGCGTCGAAGCTGGGCGAGGCGAACTGGAGCACGCGCGCGCCGGGGCCGACCTCCAGCCGCTCCCGCTGCGTCGCGACGAGCGCGGCGACGCCGGTGTGGGTGACGACGACGCCCTTGGGTCGGCCGGTGGAGCCGGAGGTGTAGATCAGGTAGGCGGGGTGGGCGGGTGTCAGCTCCACCCCGACCGCATCGACCATCTCCACCTGCACCGCGTCGAGGTTCAGGCGTGGGGTGTCGCCGGGCAGGGTCGTCGGCGACGTGGTGATGGTGAGGACCGGGCGGGCGTCGTCGAGCATGTACGCGATGCGGTCCTGGGGGTAGTCCGGGTCGATCGGGAGGTAGGCGGCGCCTGCCTTTTCCACCGCCAGCAGCGCTACGACCATGTCCGCGGAGCGCGGGACCGCTACCGCGACGAAGCGTTCCGGGCCCGCGCCGAGGGTGCGGAGGTGGTGCGCGAGGGCCGTGGAGCGGGCGTCCAGTTCCGCGTACGTGAGGGATTCGGACTCGTAGCGGACGGCTTCGGCGTCGGGGGTGGCGGCCACCTGGGCGGCGAAGAGGGCCGGGACGGTGGCGGGGGTCGGGCGGGGAGAGGTGGCGTTCCAGTCGACCAGGACGCGGGACTGCTCCGGCGAGGACATGATCGGCGCGGCGCCGATGGGGGTGTGGGGGTTGGCGGTCACCGCGTCCAGGAGGCGGACGTAGCGCGTGGCGATGGCGTCGACCGTGGCCGCGTCGAAGAGGTCGGTGCGGTATTCGATCAGGCCCTCGATGCCGGACGCCGTCTCGGTCAGCTCCACCGCCAGGTCGAAGCGGGCGGCGCCGGTGTCCACTCGGGACATGGTGACGTCGAGGCCCGGTAGGCCGAAGGTGCTCGCCGCGTTGTTCTGCAGGATGAGCATGACCTGGAACAGGGGGTGACGGGCCAGGGAGCGGTCCGGGGCGACCGCGTCGACCAGGCGCTCGAAGGGGACGTCGGCGTGGGCGAAGGCCGCGAGGTCGGTGCGGCGGACGCGGTCGAGCAGCTCGGCGAACGTCGGGTCGCCGGAGGTGTCGGTGCGGAATACCAGGGTGTTGACGAAGAAGCCGACCAGGTCGGTCAGGGATTCGTCGGTGCGGCCCGCGACGACGCTGCCGATGGGGACGTCGGTGCCGGCGCCCAGGCGGGTCAGCAGGGCCGCGAGGCCCGCGCGGAGGACCATGAACAGGCTGGCCTGGTGGCGGCCCGCGAGGTCGCGCAGGCGGGTGTCCAGCTCCGCGGGGATGGTGAAGGCGCAGGTGGCGCCGTGGTGGGCGGCGACGGGTGGGCGCGGGCGGTCGGTGGGGAGGTCGAGCTGCTCGGGGGCTCCTGCCAGCGCGTCGGTCCAGAAGGCGAGTTGGCGGGTCAGGAGGCTCGCCAGGTCGTCGGGGAGCCCAGGAGGTCGCGCTGCCAGAGGGCGTAGTCGGCGTACTGGACGGGCAGCGGGGACCACTGCGGGGCCGTGCCCGTGGCGCGGGCGCCGTACGCGGTCGCCAGGTCGGCGGCCAGGGGGACCAGGGACCAGCCGTCGCCCGCGATGTGGTGCAGGACCACCAGGAGGACGTGGCGGTCGGTGTCGACCGTGACCAGGTGAGCGCGCAGGGGGAGGTCGGTGGCCAGGTCGAACGGGGCGCGGGCCAGTCCGGCGACCACGGTGTCCACTTCGGACGTCGATGCCGTTGTCAGGGTCAGGGTGGGCTCGCGGTCGGTGACGACCTGGTGCGGGACGCCGTCGTGCTCGGCGATGACCGTGCGCAGGGCCTCGTGGCGGGTCGCGACGTCGGCGAGCGCGGTGCGCAGCGCGGGGACGTGGAGCCTGCCGGTGATCTCCAGCGCGTACGGCAGGTGGTACGCCGGGTTCGCGCCGGTGAGGCGGTCGAGGAACCACAGGGAGCGCTGCGCCGCCGACAGCGGGGTGCGCTCGGGGCGCGGGAGCGGGCGCAGGGCCGGGCGGGCGGACGGGGCCTCGGCGACGGCGCGGGCCAGGGCGGCGGGGGTGCGGGACTCGAAGACCGCGCTGACGGTCAGCTCGCGGTCGAACAGGGTCCGGGCGCGGCTCGTCAGGCGGGTCGCCAGCAGGGAGTGGCCGCCCAGGGCGAAGAAGTCGTCGTCCACGCCGACCTCGGCGACGCCCAGCAGCTCGCCGAACAGCGCGCACAGCGCGGCCTCGGTGCCGGTGCGGGCGGCGCCGCCCGCGCCGGAGGTGACGACGGGGTCGGGCAGCGCGTTGCGGTCGAGCTTCCCGTTGGGGGTCAGCGGGAACGCGGGCAGCGCCACGAACGCGGCGGGGACCATGTACTCCGGCAGCTTCGCCGCGGCGTGCGCGCGCAGGTCGACCGGCGGCTCCGGGCTCAGCCGCGGGTGCTCGCCAGCGGGCCGTACGCGGGCGGCGGGCACGCCCCGAGCCCGCAAGCGGCGTCGGCGGTGAACACCGCGTCGAACCGGCCCAGCGGGTCACCAGCGCAGAACGCCGCGGCGGCGCGGTAGCCGAGGGCCTCACCGATGGCGAGCAGCTCGTCGGGGTCTACGCCGGGCTCGGTCTCCAGCAGCGCGTGCAGGACGTCGGCGGGCTCGGCGTCCTCGGTGAGGGCCGCCGCCGCGCCAGCTCGCCCGCGACGCGGCCGTTGGGCACGCCGGTCACGCGCAGCCGGGCCGGGCGCTCGGCCAGGCGGGCGGCCACCGCGTCGGCGGACGCCCACGGCACGACGACCTCGTCGACGGCGTCGACGGCGCCCGTGCGCAACGTGACGTCGTAGCGGTAGCGGCTCAGCTCGTTGTCGTACCCGCCGCGCTTGAGCCGCACGTCGACCGCGGTCACGCCGGGGAGGGCGACCTCGCCGAAGAACGCGGGGTCCAGCAGCAGCTCCGCCTCCGACCCCGCCGCGGCGCGGGCGCGGCCAGCAGCGACGCCGCGCCCCGGTTGCCGTCGCCGCGGCGCAGGCGCGCGGCCACGTGCAGCGGGTGCAGCAGGGCGTGGTTGCGGACGTCGCCGACGTGCACCCGCCCGCCGGGCGCGAGCAGCCGCACCGCCTTGGCGAGCACGTCCGCGAGGTAGTCGGCGCTCGGGAAGTACTGCGCCACCGAGTTGATCAGGACGGTGTCGTACCCGCCGGGCAGCCCGTCGATGTCGTGCGCCGCGCACACGCCCAGCTCGACCCGGTCCGCCAGGTCCGCGACGGCGGCGCGCAGCCGCTCGATCGCGGCCGGGGAGATGTCGATGCCGTGGTAGTGCTCGACGTGCGGGGCGAGGTGGGTCAGCAGCAGCCCGTTGCCGACGCCGATCTCCAGCACCCGGCGCGGCCGGTCGGCCAGCACCTCGGCCACGGTCGCCGCGCGCCAGGCGCGCATCTCGTCGACCGGGATCGGCTGACCGTCCTCTTGGGACACCCAGGCGGAGAAGTCCTCGCCGGTCTCCAGCGAGGTGTACACGTGGTCGTAGACGTCGCGCCACTGCTCGACCCCGCGTGCTCGGGCACGACGTACCCGACCAGCGAGGTCGCGCCGGACGCGTCGGTCCGCGCGGTGACGACGGCCTGGGCGACGCCGGGGTGCGCGGCCAGCACGGCCTCGATCTCGCCCAGCTCGACCCGGTGCCCGCGGATCTTGACCTGGTGGTCGGCGCGGCCGAGGAACTCCAGCTGCCCGTCGCGGGTCCACCGGGCGATGTCGCCCGTGCGGTACAGCCGCGCGCCGGGCGCGCCGAACGGGTCGGCGACGAACCGCTCCGCGGTGAGCGCGGGCCTGCGGTGGTAGCCGCGGCCAGGCCGTGGCCGCCGATGTAGAGGTCGCCGGGCGTCCCAGGGCCGACCGGGCGCAGCTGGTCGTCCAGCAGGTGCACCTGCGTGTTGGCGACGGGCGCGCCGATCGTCGGCGGGCCGCCCGCGAGCCGGGTCACCGTCGACCACACGGTCGTCTCGGTCGGCCCGTAGAGGTGCGTGACCGACGACCCCAGCGCGCAGAGCCGGTCGGCGAGCGCGGGCGGCAGCGCCTCGGCGCCGACGAACACGCGCAGCCCGCGCACCGCCTCCGGGTCGTGCGCGACGAGCGCCTGCCACAGGCTCGGCGTGGCCTGGAGCGCGGTAGCGCCGGTGGTGGCGATGAGCTTGGCCAGCGCGGCCGGGTCGCGCACGTCGCGCTTGTCGACCAGGACGAGCCGGGCGCCCGCCAGCAGCGGCAGGTACAGCTCCGGCACCGCCATGTCGAAGGCGATGGTGGTGGGCGAGAGCAGCCGGTCGTCCGGCCCGAAGCCGAACCACGGGCCGAGCGCCGCGACGAAGTTCGCCAGGCTCCCCGGGTGATGACCACGCCCTTCGGGCGGCCGGTGGAGCCGGAGGTGTAGATGACGTACGCGGGGTGGCGCGGGTCGACGTCGACCTCGACGTCCGCATCGGACAGTCCGGCGAGGGTCTCGGGTCGGTCGAGCCAGATGACGTCGTCGGTGGTGACCATGTCCGCGGTCTCCGCGGTGGCCAGGGTGAGGGTGGGCCGGGCGTCGTCGAGCATGAGCGCGACGCGGTCGGCGGGCTGGGCGGGGTCCAGCGGCAGGTAGGCGGCGCCGGACTTCAGCACGCCCAGGACGGCGACGAGGACGTCGACCGAGCGGGGAAGGGCCAGCGCGACGAAGGATTCCGCGGCGCCGCGGGCGGTGAGCAGCCGGGCCAGGCGGTTGGCGCGGCGGTCGAGGTCGGCGTAGGTGAGCCGGTCCCGGCCCAGCTCGACGGCGACGGCGTCCGGGGTGCGGGCCGCCTGCCGTGCCACGAGCACGGAGACGTCCACGTCCGGCACCTCGGCGGCGGTGTCGTTCCGCCGCGCGAGCAGGTCGCTCCACTCCGGCTCTGACATGGTCTTCCACCCTCTGGTCGTGGCTGCGGATCGGGGGAGAAAGGGGGCGGGGGCGGACGCCGGGGGTTCGCGGGGAACGCCCGGGGCCCGCCCCGGCCGCGGGCTACCAGCCCGCGGCCTCGCCCACCACCTGGTAGACACCCGCCAGGTTGACCATGCGGCCCAGCTCGGCCTGGTCGATGACGGTGGAGAACTGCTTCTCCAGCGAGGCGAGGATCTCGATGGCGCGCAGCGAGTCGGCGCCGTGGTCCTCCTTGAACAGGCTGGTCTCGGTGACCTCGTCGGCGTCGATCTCGAGGATCTCGCAGACGATGTCCTTGATCTGCTCCATGCGCGCGTCGACTGCGGCAGTCATCGTGATTTTCCTTCGCATCCGCGGGCTGGGGGCCCGCTGTGGCTCTTTCAGTCTGCGCAATTCCGCACAGGCCCTGCCATCGCGTTTCCTGATGCTGCAAAGCCTGCTCGGAAATCGTTTTCCGGGCACGCCTGAGCCGCCGGGAAAGCGTCATTCGCTTTTCCGGCGGCAGGCGGGTGGATCAGCTGTCGATCAGGCTCTTGGGCCGCATGTCGGTCCAGTTGGCCTCGATGTAGTCGACGCACGCGGCGCGGTCGGCCTCGTGGACGACGGTCCAGCCGGCGGGGACCGGCACGAAGGCGGGCCACAGCGAGTGCTGGTCCTCGGCGTTGACGAGCACGGAGAAGGCGCCGTCCGGGTTGTCGAACGGATTGGTCATCGTTTCTCTCCCTCTGGTGATTCGGACAGCGAACGCAATTCAGCGGACAGAATCGCGCCGACCTCGGCCAGCGGGCCGGGCTTCATCAGGTCGTTGTGCTTGCGGTCCACGCGCCGGGTGATGATCCGGCCGCCCACGAAAGGCCGCCAGGTCTCGGGCGTGGGGGAAATATCGATTTTGTCGAGGGTCGCGACGATGACCGTCACGTCCCCCGGGTAAAGCGGCGGCTCGCTCTCGTGCACGAGGCCGCGGTTGTTGGCGTAGATGCGGCCGATCGATTCCACGTGCCGCTGCTCCAGGCTCGCCAGGGAACTGCCGAGCTTGCGCAGGGTCGCGGAGACCTTGGCGTGGGTCAGCGGTTTGCGGCCCAGGTGCCGCCGGTCGAACCCGACCCAGCCGAGCAGGTCGGCCAGCACCTCCTGCTCGCCGATCTCGGCGAGCGTCTGGCCGGGGTAGGTGTCCAGGATGGCCAGCAGCCCCACCTCGTCGCCGCGCTCGGCGAGCATCGCGGCCATCGAGTGCGCGAGCAGGCCGCCCGAGGAGTAGCCGAGCAGGTGGTACGGGCCCTCGGGCTGCACCTCCTTGATCACCCGCAGGTAGTGCTCCGCGGCCTCGGTGAGGGTCGCGGGCAGCGGCGCGGTGTCGTCGTCCAGGCCGACCGCTTGCAGGCCGTAGACCGGGTGGCCGCCCTCGATGTGCTTGATCAGCCCCGCGTAGCACCACGCCAGGCCGCCCGCGGGGTGCACGCAGAACACGGCGGGCGCGTCCCCGTACGGGCGCAGGGGAAGCAGCACGTCGAGCGCGTCGCCGGTGCGGGCGTCGGCGTCGAGCTTGTCGACCAGGGTCGCCACGGTCGGCGCCTCGAACACCGTGCGGATGGTGAGCACGACGCCGAAGGTCTCCCGGACGCGGCCGATCAGCCGGGTGGCGAGCAGCGAGTGCCCGCCCAGGTCGAAGAAGTTGTCGTCCACCCCGACCCTCGGCAACCCCAGCACCTCGGCGAACAGCCCGGCCAGCAGCTCCTCGCGCGGCGTGCGCGGCGCGCGGCCCGCGGTGACCTCGACCTCGGGCGCGGGCAGCGCCTTGCGGTCGAGCTTCCCGTTGGGCCCCACCGGGAGCGCGGGCAGCACCACGACCGCCGACGGCACCATGTAGTCCGGCAGCGCCGACGCCAGCGCGGCGCGCACCGCGGAACGTCCACAGCGGACCCGGCGAGGTAGGCGACGAGCCGCTGGTCGCCGGGCCGGTCCTCGCGGACCAGCACCGCCGCGGCGTCGACGCCCGGCTGGGCGGCGGCCACGGCCTCGATCTCGCCCAGCTCGATGCGCAGGCCGCGCAGCTTGACCTGGTGGTCGGCGCGGCCGACGTAGTCGAGCTGGCCGTCCGCGGTCCAGCGGGCGAGGTCGCCGGTGCGGTACATCCGCTCGCCGGGCGGGCCGAACGGGTCGGCGACGAACCGCTCGGCGGTCAGCGCGAACCGGTCGTGGTAGCCGCGGGCGAGCTGGACGCCCGCCAGGTACAGCTCCCCGGTCGCGCCGACCGGCGCGGGGTTGAGCGCGGCGTCGAGCACGTAGGTGCGGGTGTTCCACACCGGCGCGCCGATCGGGACCGGACCGTCGGCGCTCGCGCACTCCCACGAGGTGACGTCGACCGACGCCTCGGTCGGGCCGTACAGGTTGTGCAGCTCGACGCCGGGCAGCGTGCGGTGGAACCGGGCGACGGCGTCGACCGGCAGCGCCTCGCCGCTGCACACCACGCGCCGCAGGCCGGTGCAGGTCGCGGCGGCCGGGTCGGCGAGGAACGCCTGGAGCATCGACGGGACGAAGTGGACGGTCGTCACGCCGGTCCCGGTGATGACCTCGGCGAGGTACGCGGGGTCCTTGTGGCCCTCGGGCCGGGCGACCACGAGCGTGGCGCCCTCGATGAGCGGCCAGAAGAACTCCCACACCGACACGTCGAACCCGGACGGCGTCTTCTGCAGGACGCGGTCGGCCGGGGTGAGGCCGTAGCGGTGCTGCATCCAGCGCAGCCGGTTGACGATGCCCGCGTGCGGCACGAGCACGCCCTTGGGCTTGCCGGTCGACCCGGAGGTGTAGATGACGTACGCCGGGTTCGCGGGGAGCGGCGCGGTGAGCGGGGTGTCCGACGCGGGCGGGGCCTGCTCGTCGAGCAGCAGCGTCGGCACGTCCTCGGGCATGCCCGCCGCCGTGGCCGTGGTGGCCAGCAGCAGGGCGGGGCGGGCGTCGGCGAGGGTGAACGCGATCCGGTCGGCCGGGTAGTCCGGGTCGATCGGCAGGTACGCCGCGCCCGCCTTGAGCACCGCGACCAGCCCGACGACCAGCTCCAGCGAGCGCGGCACGGCCAGCGCGACCACGCCCTCCGGACCGGCGCCGTGCTCGGCCAGCAGCCGGGCGAGGCGGTCGGCGCGGGCGTGCAGCTCGGCGTAGGTCAGGGTCTCGTCCTCGAACCGCACCGCCACGGCGTCCGGGCACGCGGCGGCCCGGCGCTCCAGCAGCGCGGTCAGGGTGGTGTCCTCGACCTCGGCGGCGGTGGCGTTGAACGCGCCGACCACCTGCTCGCGCTCGCCCGGCAGCAGCGCGTCGACGGTCCCGACCGGCTGGTCCGGGCCCGCCTCCGCCAGGTTCGCCAGGAACCGGGCGAAGCGGCGCTGGTGGGCGACGATCTCGTCCTCGCCGTAGAGCGCGGGGTTGGCGTCGAAGTCGATCTGCAGGCCGCGCCCGTCGCCGCGGTCGTAGACGTTGACCGACAGGTCGTCGGACGGCCCGATCGACAGGTTGCGCACCAGCGCGCGGTGCTCGCCGAACTTCAGGTCGTAGTCGAAGATCATCACGTTGACCTCGGGCCCGACCAGGCGCTGGTCGAACCCGCGGTCGCGGCGCAGGTCCTCGTACCGGTACTTCTGGTGGCGCATCGCCGACCGCAGCCGCCGCGAGGTGTGCTCCAGCAACGCGCGCACGGTGTCCGAAGGGGACACCGCGACGCGCAGCGGCACCACGTTCGACACCATGCCCGGGGTGTTCCGGGCGACCTTGCCGACGCGGGTGGTCACCGGCAGGCCGAGCACGATCTCCTCGACCGCGGTGTTGCGGCGCAGGTACGCCGCGGTCGCGGCCATCAGCACCGACGGCCAGGTGACGCCGACCTCGCGGGCGAGGTCCTTGAGCGCCTCGGCCACCGGCTCGTCGAGGTACTCGGTGTGCCGGACCAGCCCGTGCGCCATCACCGGGGTGCGCGACGCCAGGGTCGCGGGCTCGGGCGCGCCGTCCAGCTCGGCGGCCCAGAACGCGCGGTCCTCGGCGAAGCGCTCCGACGCGCGGTACTCGGCGTCGAGCGCGAGCAGCCCGTCCAGCGGCGCGAACGGCGACGGCGGCACCGGGCCGCCCGCGGCGAGCGCGGTGTAGACCTCGGCGATCCGCTGCGCCACGAGCGCGACGGTGTACCCGTCGACGACGACGTGGTGGTAGCGGTAGTAGAGCAGGTCTCTCCCGGGGAGGCGCCGTCGGGCAGGCGGTACAGCGCGAAGTGGTGCAGCGGGCCGGTGCCCGGGTCGACCGGGGTCGCCAGGTCGGCCCGCATCGCGGCGACCGCCCCGGCCTCGTCGGCCGCCTCGTGCACGACCAGCGCGGTCGCGGGCGGGTCGGCGATGACCTGGCGCGGGCCGTCCTCGTGCGCCACCACCCGCGCGCGCAGCGTCTCCGCCTCGGCCAGCACCCGGCGCAGCGCCCGGTCCAGCACGCCCGGGTCGAGGCGACCGGCGACGCGCAGGTACTCGCCCGCGTTGTAGATCGGGTTGTCGGGGTCGAGCTGCTGCGCGTACCAGATCCCCGCCTGGGCGGCGGTCAGCGCGCGTGGCCCGGTGTCGGACATGGCGGTTCCTTCTTCGAGGTCGTCGGGGCGGGTCAGCCGCAGCCGCCCGCGTGGCCGAAGTCGCCGGTCGCGGCCAAGGCGGGGGTGTGGTCGTCCTGGGGGACGGGCGCGGGCGCGTCGGCCCGCAGAGCGGCGACGAACGCCGGGAGCCGGTCGAGGCCCCAGAACTTGTCGAAGCCCTTGGCGAAGAACGGCACGCCGAACACGCCGTCCTTCGACACGTCCAGCAGGGCGGCCAGGCCGCGCTCGCGCACCGCCGGGTCGTCGGCGGCGTCGGCGATCCCGCGCGGGTCGGTGTCCAGCTCGGCGGCGATCGTGGTGATCGTCAGCGGGTCGGAGATGTCGAGCCCCAGCTCCCAGCGGGCCCGGTACACCTCGGCGATGTACTCCCGGCCCAGCCCGCGCTCCGCGGCGACCAGGTAGCCCAGGTGGGCGACCTCCCACCGCGGCGCCCGGTCCACCGGCCAGGCGAAGGACAGGCCGCGCTCGGCGGTCAGCCTGCGCACGTCCTGCAGGATGTAGCGGTGCTTCTCGCGCGACATCGGCACGTACGGGAACTCCCCGCCCGCGGCGGCGAGCCGCTCGGCCAGCGCGGGCTCGGGCTCCCAGAACGGGCGCCACTCCAGCGCGTCGGCGACGTCGGGGTGCTGGTCGACCAGTTCCCGGTACGCCAGCCACGAGTACGGGCTGCGGAACGAGAAGTACCAGCGGGGCGGTTTCCTGGCCATCGGTCCCTCCTAGATGGTGATTCCGCCGTCGATCTGGAAGACCGAGCCGGTGATGTAGGCGGCGCGGTCGGACACCAGGTACGCGACCAGGTCGGCGACCTCGGCGGCGGTGCCCAGGCGGCCCAGCGGGATCGAGGCGACCGCCTTGTCCTTGACCTTGTCGGTGAGCACCGAGGTCATGTCGGTGTCGATGAACCCGGGCGCGACGGCGTTGACCCGGATGCCGTACCGGCCGACCTCCTTGGCCAGCGCCCGGCTGAACCCGATGAGCCCGGCCTTGGAGGCGGAGTAGTTGGTCTGCGTGGCGTTGCCGTACACGCCCGCGACCGACGACAGCGTGACGATCGCGCCGGAGCGGCGCTTCATCATCTCGAACACCGCGGCCCGGCAGACGTTGTAGACGCCGGTCAGGTTGGTGTCGATGACCTGGTTCCAGTCCTCGTCGGACATCATCAGCAGCGGGTTGTCCCGGGTGATGCCCGCGGAGGTGACCACGGTGTGCACCGGGCCCAGCTCCTCGCCGAGTTCGGCGAGCAGCGCCTTGGCGGACGCGGCGTCGGCGACGTCGGCGCGCACCGCGCGGACCTTCCCGCCCAGCTCCGCGGCCTGCTTCTCCAGCAGCCGCGCGGACTCGTCGTCCGAGCGGTAGCAGAAGCCGACGTCGTAGCCGTCGGCGGCCAGCTTCAGCACGCACGCGCGGCCGATGCCGCGCGAGCCACCGGTGACCAGTGCGACCTTGCTCATCCCTGACTCCCTGCGGTGAGGACCTCGGCGGGGCGGAACGCCATGACGATGCGGGTCACCGTCAGCACGTCCTCGCCGTCCACCGCGGCCTTGCCGGTGAACATGACGGTGTCGCCCAGCGCGCGGAACACCTCGACGTGGTGCACGACGACGTCGCCGGGCAGGACCGGGCGGTGGAACTCGATGCCGCTGATCGCGCCGAACAGCATCACCGAGCCGGTGAGCACGTCCGGGTTCGGCGACTCCCAGGTGGCGAGCACACCCGCCGCCTGGCACCAGGACTCGACCAGCAGCACCTCCGGGTAGGCGAGCTGCTCGGCGCGCAGGTCGTCGGGCAGGCCCGCGTACCACGGCTCGTTGACGCTGACGGCCTTGCGGGCGGTCAGCCGCTCGCCGGGGACGACCTCGTCGACGGCGTCGACGAGCAGCATCGGGTAGCGGTGCGGGAGCACCCGGCGGACGTCGGTGATCACGCGCGCACCTCCTCGTAGCGCAGCTTCACGGTGGCGGCGGGGCCGCGGGGCAGGCGACCTCGGCCGAGCAGCGCCACCCGCCGTCCACTTCGGACCACGCGATGGACACCGTCAGCTCGTCGCCGGGGAAGGTCGGGCCGGTGAACCGGGTCGACTCGATGGCGGCCAGGCGCAGCTCGGCGGGCGCGCTGGCCTGCGCGCCCCGGTGGACGCACTCGACGAGGCCGACGCCGGGGAAGATCGGGAACCCGGGGTAGTGCCCGGCGAAGATCGGGTCGTCGCGGTCGATGGTGACGGTGACGCGCCCGTCGGCGTCGACCCGGATCGGCCCGCGCACGGGCGAGCAGGACGTCGCCATCGTCAGCCGCCCAGCTTCTCGAGCATGACCTGGTAGGCGGCGTCGAGGCAGCTGATGCGCTTCAGCTCGCCCTCGCGCAGCTTCACGCCGTACTTCTTCTCCAGCACGACGACGACCTCCAGCGCCATCAGCGAGTCGACCTCCAGGTCGTCGACGAAGGACGCGGTGTCGGTGATGTCGTCGACGTCGAGGTCCAGCACCTCGGCGACGGTGCGCCGCAGGTCGTCCTTGTCCAGCGCGGTCGTGGTCATCGGTGGGCTCCCATCGGGTCTCTACAGCGGAATGTTGCGGTGGTCGCCGCGGGCGACCGGCCGGGCGGCGATGGCCCCGGCGAGCACGGCGCGGGTCAGCGCGGGGTCGATGACCTCGTCCACGACGCCGATCGCCCTGGCCCGGTCGACGCCGCCCGCCACCCGCTCCTGCTCGGCGGTCAGCGCGTCGAGCAGCGCGGCGCGCTCGTCCTCGGGGGCGGCGGCGATCTTCTTGCGGTGCAGGATGCCCACGGCCGCGCGCGCCCCCATGACGGCGACCTCGGCGTCGGGCCACGCGTAGACCGCGGTGGCGCCGAGCGAGCGGCCGTTCATGGCGATGTACGCGCCGCCGTAGGACTTGCGGAGCACGACGGTGATGCGCGGGACGACGGCCTCGGCGAAGGCGTGCAGCAGTTTCGCGCCGCGCCGGACGACGCCGCCCCACTCCTGCCCGACGCCGGGCAGGTAGCCGGGCACGTCCACCAGGACCACGAGCGGGACGCCGAAGCTGTCGCACATCCGCACGAACCGCGCGGCCTTCTCCGCCGACAGCGAGTCCAGGCAGCCGCCCTTGCGCAGCGGGTTGTTCGCGATGACGCCGACCGTGCGCCCACCGAGGCGACCGAGGCCGACGACGACGTTGGGCGCCCACTTCGCCTGCAGCTCCTCGAACGAGCCCGCGTCGAGCAGGCCGCGGACGATCGGCTTGACGTCGTAGGCCCGCTGCGGGCGGTCCGGCAGGAAGCGCGCCAGGTCGACCGGCTCGCGGACCGCGGCCGGGTCCACCCAGCCGGGCCGGGTGAGCAGGCCGGTGATCCGCCGGGCGCGGGCCAGGGCGTCGGCCTCGTCGTCGGCGAGCACGTGCACGACCCCGGACTTGCGGCCGTGCGCGTCCGCGCCGCCCAGGCCCTCCTGGTCGATCTGCTCGCCGGTGACGCTGCGCACGACGTCCGGCCCGGTCACGAAGACCCGGCCCTTCGGCGCCATGATCACGACGTCGGTGAGCGCCGGGCCGTACGCCGCGCCGCCCGCGGCGGGGCCGAGCACGACGGAGATCTGCGGGACCTTGCCGGAGGCGTGCACCATCGCGTTGAACACCCGGCCGACGGCGTGCAGGGCGTCGACGCCCTCGGCCAGCGCCGCGCCGCCGGAGTGCCACACGCCGATCACCGGGCAGTTCTCCCGCACCGCGGTCTCGATGGCCTCGACGATGCGCGCGCAGCCCTCCCGCCGCATCGCCCCGCCCATGCGGGTCGCGTCGGTGCAGAACGCCACGACCGGGGTCCCGTCGACCAGCCCGGCCGCCGCGACCACCCCGGTCTCGCCCGCGGGGCGAACACCTTCGGCGAGCCCGGGTCGAGCAGCGCGGTCAGGCGCAGCTCCGGGTCGCGGGGGTCGGTGGCGGTGGACTCGACACGGGGCTGACCGACGACGGCTGTCACGACCGCCCCCGCATGCGCAGCACGGTGCACCCGACGACGCCCTCGTGGTCGACGGCGGTCACCAGCGCGGTGCGGCCCGCGGCGGACGGGTCGCGCTCGGCGAGCGCGAGGACCGCGGCGATCTGCATGGCCGCCGCCGCGCCGGAGGTGTCGCCGATGCCGGACAGGTCCGGGCGCACGGCACCCGCGAACCCGGCCAGCACCTCGTCCTCGGCGGGACCGGCGGTGCCGCACGGCGAGACCGCCCACACCTCGGCCGCCGTGGTGCCCGAGCGGTCCAGGCCGCGGCGCACGCACGCGGCGAGCGCGTCGCGGTAGTCCCCGGCGAACGCGCCGAACTCCACCGACAGCACCTCGGCCAGCGCCCGCTCGGCCCCGGCCGCCTCGACCTGGAGCATCGCGCAGCCCTCGCCGAGCACGGTGGTGTCGGCGGTGCCGCCGAGCCGGTGCAGCCAGGCGCGGGCGGCGGAGTACTCCTCCACCGCGCCGCACAGCGCGGTCGCGGCGCGGCCGGTCAGCAGCAGCCTGCGGCCGTAGTTCAAGGCGTGCAGCCCGGCGACCCGGCCGCCCGCGACCGTCGCGTTCGGACCGCGCAGCTGGTGCCAGATGGCGCACTGGCCCGCCGCGCAGTTCATCACCGTGTTGGGGAACCGGGACGGGTCGACGAAGAACGGCTTCTCACCGGTCAGCGAGTCGCGGGTGAAGTCCATCATGGACTGCGCGCTGCCGGTGGTGGTGCCGAGCACCAGCGCGGCGTGGTCGCCGGTCGCGGTCTCGCGGCCCGCGGGCTGGTCGTCGAGCATGCGCCCGACGGTCGCCACGGCCAGGCCGGTGGCGCGGTCCATCGACCGGGTGCCCTTCTTGCCGAGGGCGTCCTTGGCGGTGAAGTCGGGCACCAGGCAGGCGACGGTGTCCGGGCCCGCCCACTGCTCGCGGTCGAGGTCGGCGACGGTCTCCCGCCCGGCGTGCAGCCCGTCGACGAAGGCGGCGCGGCCGACGCCGAACGGCGAGACCGCGGACCACGCGGTGATCACGGGGCTGTGGCAGTGCTCACGGCCGGTTCTCCATTCGTGTCAGAGGAAACAGACTCGGGCGTACTCGCCCCAGCGCCGGGCGAACTCCCCGGCCTCGGCGACGCCGACCCCGGGCAGCAGGGCGCCGACCCCGAAGGCGGCGACATCGGGCCGCTCGGCCCACACCGCGACGCCCTCGTCCTGGAGCCTGCGCAGGTCCGCGCGGGGGTCGGTCAGGGTGGCGAGCCGCCGCCCGCCGAGGGTGATCGGCTCGACCCGCGCGTCGGCGGCGGCGTAGCTCACCGCGGGCCGCGCAGCAGCAGGTCCATCCCGCCGAGCTGGCGGTGCAGCTCGACGGCGAGGTAGAGCGCGTCGAAGAACTGCTTCTCGACCGCGCCCCGGTAGGCGCGCTCGACGATCGCGAGGGTGTCGGCCACGGTCACATCACCCCGACCAGCACGGTCTTGCCCGCGGCGGCGACGTTGTCGGCGTAGCGGGCGGGGGCGCGCAGCACCACGCCGGGCAGGTGGTCCACCGCACCGCGGTCGTCGCTGCAGAACCGGCAGCCGTACCAGAACAGGGTGTCCGGGTAGGCCGCGAGCAGGTCGGCGGCGATGGTCGCGGTGGTGGGGTACTCGGCCTCCCAGTCGGCCAGGTTGCGGGGCTTGTGCTCCCCGAGGCCGCGCTGGGTCAGCAGGGTCGCGTAGCCGCACGTCCACACCTGGACGCTGCCGCCGCGCGCCAGCGCCGCGTCGACCAGGCGCAGCGCGGTGGTCACGGTGTCGTCGGCGTGCGGGGCGCCCATGATGGTCACCAGCACGTCGGTGCGCGGGATCGCGCGGGGCATCAGTGCCACACCACCTTCACGTCCGGGTCGAGCAGCAGCGCGGCGGGCTCGTCGAGGTCGGCCCAGCGGGCGCCGTCGGGCAGCGGGTGCCCGGCGACGCCGCGCTGGGTCGCGGCGAAGCGGTCGACCAGGACCCGGCCGCCCGCCGCCAGCAGGTCGGCCAGGGCGTCCCCGGCGACCAGCGGGACGGCGTCGGCGACCAGCAGCACGGTGACGGCGGCCCCGGTCCCGGCGAGCGCGGTGGCGTCGGACAGGAACCGCTCGGCCCCCGGTCCGGACCACGGCCCGCGCGAGGCCACCAGCAGGTGCTGGGTCCCGGTCGGCGCGCTCATCGGCCGTTCACGCCCCGGAAGGCGTCCAGCACGCGCTGGTCGAAGGGCACGAGCTTCCAGTCACGGCGGTTCTCGATGACCGCGTAGCCGTGCGTGATGGTGCCGGTGGAGGTCTGCACCAGGCGGCCGTCGCGGACGACGTAGGTGTCCATCCGCGAGCGGTAGGTGAAGTCCTTGAAGATCTCCTCGACCGTGTAGATCGTGTAGAGGTCCTCCTCCATCAGGGCCTCGTCGAGGAACTGGATCTTCGAGTGCGGCACGACGGGGATCCACTTGCGGTCGTCGAGCAGCGTCTTGATGGAGATGCCGCGGTCGGCGAGGAACAGGTCGACGACCTCCTCCATCTGGCGCAGGTAGCCCGACATCTGCAGGCGCTCGTTGTTGTGGCAGTAGGGGTAGGGGATGCGCCACTTCCAGCCGAAGGAGTTGCTGCCCTCGGTCAGGTGCGCCAGCACCGGGTCGACCGAGGTGCCGCGGTTGAGCGACAGGGCCGTGGTGTCGGCGGGGGTGACGGCGTCGCCCGGCTCCGCGGTGGCGATGCGGTCGACGGCGTAGCGGGCCAGGTCCTCGGGCAGCGCCACCGACGCCGGGTCGATGTAGGTGTCCTTGCGCAGCGCGACGGTCACCTTCGAGGTGACGTCCTTGGTGATGCCGCCCTCCTTGACGATGGTCACCGCGAAGCGCAGCTGGTCGTCGTCCTTGACCACCGGCTCGACGGTGGCGATGCCGACCTCGTCGAGGTGGAAGGCGTTGAGGATGCGGGTGTCGATCGACACGATGTCGAGGCCGAGGCCGAAGTCCTCGAACAGCCGCCTGCTGGACAGCCCGGCCTGGCGGAAGTGCTCCAGCACGGCCTCCTCGACGAGGTAGTTCACGTGCTTGAAGCCGATCCAGGTGCAGATGTTGTTGCCCTCGTACCGGGGCGCAGCGCGACCGTGGTGGTCTGCGACAGCAGCGCCCGGGTTGCGGACTCGGCGACGGCGGTCATCGGGTGGTCTCCCCTACGGATAGTGGGTGGACGAATCGGGTGATCTCGGCGGCGAACCGCTCGGGGCGTTCGGCCATCAGGAAGTGGCCGCAGTCGGGCAGCACCCGCACCCGCGCGTCGGGCAGCGCCGCCGCCAGCGCGCGGGCTTCGCCGGGCAGTGCGGCGAAGTCGTTCTCCCCGGACAGCACCAGCACCGGCAGGTCCAGCCGGTCCAGCCGCAGCCACGGGGTGTCCAGGTAGGTCTGGAAGAAGCGGGTCCAGCCGTACGGGCCGACCAGGTCGCGCACCCGCAGCGCCAGCTCCCGGCGGACGGCCGGGCTGAGCCGCTGCCCGCCCTGCGCCCGGATGCCGTCCTCCATGATCGTGTGGAAGTCGTTGAGGTAGCGGGAGATGTCGGTCCACTCGAAGCGCTCGGGCGCGCTGCGGTAGAACGGCGACACCAGCACCACCGACGCGAGGTCGCCGACCAGCGCGGGCTCGCGGTCGAGCAGCGCCAGCAGCAGGTTCGCCGAGAACGAGTGCGCCACCACGGTCAGCGGGCCGTCACCGGGCACCGACGCGATGGCCTCGGCCACCCAGCCCGCCAGGTCCCCGCGCTGCGACCAGCCCGCGACGCCCTCGCCGCGCCACGGCAGGTCCGCGGCCCAGGTGGCGAACCCGGTGTCGTGCTCGGTGAACCCCTGCCACACGGTGGCGCTGTTGGCCAGCCCGTGCAGCAGCAGGAGCCTGCCGTCGGCGCCCGCCCTGCGCTGCCGCAGGACGACCGGGCGCTCGACCTCGAGCGTGGTCATCGCGCGGCCCCGACCGGGCGCAGCACCAGCCCGGCGGTCGCCTCCGGGGCGCCCGCCAGCGCGTACACCGGACCCGCGCCGCCGCCCTCGAACCAGCCGACGGCCGCGGCGCACTGGAGCACGCCGTGCGCGCCCGAGGTGACGCCCCAGGTCTTGGCCAGGTCGTAGCCGGGCACCCCGACCAGCGCCGGGGTCGGCGCGCCGCCGCCCTCGGGGGCGTGCCACAGCACCGGCGCCTCCCCGTCGGCGATCCGGGCGACGGTCTTGGCGACGTCGCCGGTCCGGGCGTACCGGCCGACCACCGCGCGCGGGGTCGCGCCGCGCTCGGCCGCGGCGGTGGCGTCCTCCAGGACCACGCCGACCGCGCCGTCGACCGCGCGCTTGCCGCCGAGCAGCTTGCGCACCGGCTCGTTGTCCGGCTCGACGCCGACGACCAGCACGCGCGGCGCGCGGCCCGCGGCGATCATCGTGGCCGCCCAGTGGATCGCGTCGAGGCCGGAGGTGGCCCCGTTGCACACCATCAGGTTCGGGCCGCGCAGGCCGAAGCGGATCGCGATGGACGTCGCGATCACGTTGCTGGAGGCGTTGGGCAGGCCCATCGGGCTGGTGCCCATCGTGGTCTCGGCCGCGATCGTGTCGAGCGCGCCGACGACGGTGTCCACGTTGCCCAGGTTCGAGCTGGCGACCACGCCGACGGTCTTGTCCTCGACGGTGAGGTCCTTGTCCACCAGCAGCCCGGCGTCGCGCAGCGCGGCGTCGGCGGCGCAGTAGCCGAGCTGGGTGGCGCGGTCCTTGTAGCGCAGGCCCTTCTTGCCGACCCGGGTCTCCGGGTTGACCGGCTCCGCGGTGTGCGCGACCGCCGTCAGCAGGCTCTGCGGCGAGCTGGCCCTGGGGAGGGCCACCCCCACCCCGGTCACGACGACTTCCCTCTGGGTGACTTCCCGCTTCACTGCACGGCCTCCACGATCGCCACGGCGTTGATGCCCCCGAAACCGAAGGCGTTGAGCTGCGCCACCGCCAGTTCCGCGCTCTCGGCCTCGCCGCGCACGAACCGGAAGCGGGCGGCCTCGTCGACCGGGTCGGTCAGGCCGACCGTCGGCGGGACGACGCCGCAGCGCAGCGACTCCAGGCCCATCACCAGGCCCATCAGCCCGGACGCGCCGGAGGTGTGGCCGGTCATCGACTTGATGGCGGTCATCAGCGGGCCGCCGACGTGCTCGCCGTAGACCTCGCCCATCGCGGTCGCCTCGACCTCGTCGTTGAGCAGGGTCCCGGTGCCGTGCAGCATCACCAGGTCGATGTCCTCGGGCTTGACGCCCGCCAGCTCGTGCGCGGCGCGCATCGCGGTCGCGATGCCCTGCGGGTCGGGCGCGGTGACGTGGTAGGCGTCGCAGTTGGCCGACACCGCGCGCAGCAGGCCGCGCGGGGCCTTGCCCGCGGTGTCGCGCTGCACGACGATCGCCGCGGCGCCGTCGCCCATCAGCACGCCGGTGCGGTTGCGGTCGAACGGGCGGACCCGGTCCGGCGGCACCGCGTGCACCCGCTCCAGCAGGCCGTGCATGCTCTCGGTCAGCACGTCGACGCCCGCGACGACGATGGTGTCCGCGGCGTCGAGCGCCAGCAGGTCGGTGCCCATCGCCAGCGCGTACAGCGACGCGGCGCAGGCGTTGGAGAAGGTGTAGGTGACCTCGGCGCCCAGCTGCTCGCGCAGGGCGGTGCCGAAGTGCAGGTCGTCGGCGCTGAACGGCACGCCGTCGCGCCACCACAGCTCCAGCGACCGCAGCTCGCGCAGGCCGGTGCCGACCAGGATCGGGACGTCGGTCAGGTCGTCGACCCCGGCGTCGGCGGCGGCCTCGCGGATCGCGGCGACGAGGATGTCGGTCGCCCGGTGCGGGGCGTCCACGCCCGGCGCGGGCCGGTTGTCGATCTCGTAGGCGCTCTTGGCGCGGTACGGCGCCGGGTCGAAGCCGCGCAGCGGGTGCAGGCCGGTCCGGCCGAGGCAGAGGTTGGTGAACAGCTCGTCCACCCCGCGCCCGACGCTGGCGATCGCGCCCGCCCCGGTGATGTTCCAGCTCATGACAGGGCCTCCTGGACGTGCTTGCCGAGGATGACGACGGCGTTGTTGCCGCCGAAGGCCAATCCGTTGTTCTGCACGATCCGCAGGTCCGCGGGGACGGCGTGGTTGGGCACGCAGTCCACGTCGCACTCGGGGTCGGTCTGGGTGTGGTTGATCGTGGGCGGGATGAAGCCCTCGGTGATGGCCAGCGCGCAGGCGATCGCGGCCAGGGCGCTCGCCGCGCCCATGGTGTGGCCGATCATCGACTTGATGGAGATCGTGCGCGGCGGATCCTCGCCGAACACGGCCCGGATCGCGCGCGACTCGGTGACGTCGTTGGCCTTCGTGCCGGTGCCGTGCGCGGACACCAGGTCGACCTCGGACGGCTTGACCCCGGCGTTCTCCAGCGCGCGGCGCATGCACTCGGCGACGCTGTCCTGCTTCGGCGCGACCTGGTGGTAGGCGTCGCAGTTGAGGCCGTAGCCCAGCACCTCGGCGTAGATGCGCGCGCCGCGCGCCCTGGCCGACTCCAGGCTCTCCAGCACGAGCACGCCCGCGCCCTCGCCGGTGAGGATGCCCTTGCGGTCGACGTCGAAGGGCTGGCAGCGCTCGGGCGCGATGGTGCCCAGCCGGTAGAAGCCGGTGAACGTCTTGCGGCACATGGCGTCCGCGCCGCCCACGATCGCGTACTCGGCCTCGCCGGAGCGGACCGCGTCGAAGCCGTAGCCGATGGCGTAGTTGCCCGCGGCGCACGCCGTCGGCAGCGTCACGGCCTCCACATCGGACAGCTCCAGCTCTTGGGCGATGGCGGCGGACAGCCTGCCCGCGGGGACGCGGGCGACCTGCACCGGGTCCATCCGCTCGGCGCCGTCGCGGACCTCGGTCTCGACGAGCTGGTCGAGGTCGCGGGACTCGCCGTCGGTGGTGCCGATGGAGATCACGCCGTGCCGCGACCGCAGGTAGGCGGGGTCGAGCCCGGCGTCGCGCACGGCCATCCCGGCGGCGGCGACGGAGAACTGGGTGGCCCGGCCGAGCTCGCGCGGGTCGAGGCGGGAGATCCAGCGCTCGGGCTCGAAGTCGGTGACCTCGCAGCCGCCCGCGTGCGCGTATCCGGTGGTGTCGAACATCGAGATCGGGCGGGCGCCGCTGCGGCCGCCGCGCAGGCCGTCGACGAACTCGGCCGCCCCGGTCCCGATGCTGGAGAACACACCGAGGCCGGTGATCACCACCCGGCGGTTGTCGTCCTTTCCGGACAAACCTGGTGTCATGGGAGTGCTCCGCGGTGTCGGTTGCTTGGATTCCCCTCTACTTCACCGCGTCCCGGGCCGGACCTCAACGCCGTTGCATCATGTTGCACGGTAGGGAAAAGCTGTGAAAAGCACGCGGGGCCGCGACCGGTGCACCGGTCGCGGCCCCTCAGCGCGGACTGCTCAGATCAGTCCTAGTTGGACAGCACGCACGCCGGCCTGGAAGCGGCTGCGCGCCTTGAGGCGGGCCATGGTGCCCGCCACGTCGTTGCGGACGGTGCGCACGCTGACGCCGACCCGGCGGGCGATGGCGTCGTCGGTGAGCCCGTCGGCGAGCAGGCGCAGCACCAGCTCGTTGCGGGAGTCCGCGGCCCCGGGCTCGGACTTGGCGGGCGGCGGGGTCACCGCGACCCCGCGCTCCCACAGCCGGTCGGCGATGCGGCCGATCTCGCCGAGCGCGCGGCCCGCCCGGATCACCCCGGCCTTGCCGCGCTCGTCGTGCACGACCGCGACGACGCCGTCGACGACGGTGGCGCGCATCGGCACGGCGTCGACCACGCGCGGCGCTGCCCAGCGCGCGGCCAGCCACGCGGCGTGCTCGGCGGCGGCGGGCTCGGCCAGCACGGCGGAGCTCCACACCGGGCGCAGCGCGGCGCCGCGGGACAGCACCGCCTCGGCGACCTGGCGGGAGAACTCGGGCGCCCCGGGCACGTGGGCGCAGGCGAGCTGCACGACCTCGCCGCGCACGCCCGCGACGAGCCGCTCGACGCACGCGGCGGCCTCGTCCAGCCCGGCCAGCGCGGCGGGCCCCACCGGTCCGGCGACGCCGAGCCGGGCGATGCCCGCCGGGTCGGCCAGCCGGTCGCCGGGCCTGCCGCGGAAGCGGCGGGCGGTCAGCGCGGGCAGGGCGATGGCGGGTTCGACGGCGCGCACGGCGTCGGGCCGCTCGGCCGAGGCGACGGCGAGCCCGTCGGCGAGCAGGTCGGCGACGACCCGGTCGGCCCGCTCGGCGGTCCAGCCGAGGACGGCGGCGAGGTCGCCGACCGCCCAGTGGCGGGCCTTGAGCATGGCCCGGTAGGCGGCGTCCGCGTCCTGGTCGAGGCCGGTGGCGGACGCGGGTGCGGGCGGCCTGATCGACATGGCGGTCATGCCCGACCACCGCCCCTGCGGTCGGATAACGGCGTTGGCTGCCTCGTCATGGCCCGATCCCCTTCCCGTCCCCGGTCGGCGTCCCAGCCGCCGGAAAACGCCCCGATGACTTACAGCAGTCAGGACGTTAGAGCGCCGGTAGAGTCGCTGTCAATGACTTTCGAGAAAACTGCATACCGCGGAAACGGCCTCGCGGGCGTAACAGTTGTCGCAGCTCAGGGCGATGAGCCGCTCAGCGCTCGCACAGCGCTAGCACGGTGTCACGGCCTGTTTGTTGACACGTACATGACTCTGTCAGTGACCGCCGGAGCGGATCTCGTCGATCTCCCGCCAGACGACGGTGGCCAGGCGGTAGGCGGAGAGCCGCTCGCACAGCTCCGCCGCGGTGCGCAGGACCTCGATGGCCTCGTCGGTCCGCCCCAGCGCGGACAGCGCGCGCCCGCGGGTGCGGCGCAGCCGGATGCGGTCGCTGTTGGGCAGCTCCCCCGGCATCTCCTCGGTCAGCTCCAGGGCCAGCTCCGGGTGCCCGGAGCGCAGCGCGTAGCGGGCCTCGACGCCGGTGGCGCGGTCCCGCTCGCCGGGGATGTCGACCAGCTCCAGCGCCGCCCGCATCCACGACACGTAGGTCTCGATCTCGCTGAGGTCGCCGTCCGCGTCGAGCAGGGCGGACGCCGCCGCCCCCGCGAAGCGGCCCCACTCCCGGATGGAGGTGTCCGGGTGGGTCAGCATCGACCGCGCCCGGCGGATGTGCCGCTCGGTCCGCTCGGCGTCGCCGACGCGGGCGAAGGCGACGGAGGCGGCCCAGTGCGAGCGGCCCAGCACGGTCGGGCTGCCCAGCTGCTCGGCCACCGACAGCATCCGCTCGACGAGCGCGGCGACGTCGCCGGTCTCGCCGGAGTCGACCCGGACCGACAGCAGGATGCCCAGCGCGCGCACGTGCTCGGGGGTGCCCGCCAGCTCGGTCCCGGGCAGCGCGGCCACCGCCGCCTCGGCCAGCCCGACGGCCTCGCCGAGGTCGCCGCGGTCGCGCGCGGCGGTCGCCATGTCCAGGCGCAGCTTGACCAGGATCTCCACGACGCCGAAGTCCTCGGCGACCCGGAGCAGGTCGGTCAGCAGGGCGTGCCGCGCCTGGTGGTCGCCGCGCTGGTTCAGCAGGTCCTGCAGTGCGATGCCGTGCTCGAGCACCGCGGCGGGCACGCCGTCGCGCACGGCCTCGGTGTAGACCCGCTCGTGCCGGGCCTGGGCCTCGTCGAGCGCCCCGACGTCCAGGGCGCTGCGCACGAGCACGTTGTGCACCAGGTCGCGGTCGTACCGGGCGCGCGGCGGGTCGATCCGCACCGGGACCGGCGTCCCCGCCAGCTCCTCGACCGGCACGTCGAGGACCTCGGCGATCCGCAGCACGACCTCGAGGGTGGGGACCCGCGCCCCGGACTCCAGCAGCGAGATGTAGCTCGGGTTCACCACGGTCCCCGCCACGTCGCGCTGCGACAGCCTGCGCTCTTGGCGCAGCTTGCGCAGCCGCCGCCCGAACTCCGGTTGCCGGATGCCTCCGATAGCCACTCGACCGACTTTCTCTCGCCGTGACCAACCGCTGCCGGTCAACGGGATTACGGGTCATCACCTGCTTGTCAGGTTGTAAAGACAACAATAACTGGAGTCGAACTCCGGGCACAAGGGCGGACCCGAAACCAGCTCGCGTTCCTCATGCCGTGGGCGTCGGCTGCACCCGCCACGGCCAGTCGCCCGGCTCGGCGACGACGATCTCCGACTGCGGCGAAACCGCAGGCACAGCGCCCCAGACCAGCCCGGAAGCCGCTGCGGCGTGATCGCCTGCGACCAGGGCGGCCGCGACGAGCGCGGCGGCGGCGATGTGGCTGATCCTGACCCGACTTGCGATGTTTACTAAAGTCATGCACCCTGTCTAACGCACCGCCCGGAACACGGACAACGACGCGTGCAGGATCAGGAAGCCGATGACTGGGGACAGCGCCGCTCGACCTACGCTGGAGCCAAGATCAGGCGGAGAGAGGACCACGATGCCCGAGCGCCGCGTTTCGGCCGCGCCCCCGACCACGCCGCCCGGACCGGGACGCCCTGGTTCGCCTACGCCACGGCGGGATGGGCGTTCGCGTTCGCGGTCGTCCACGTCTACTGGGCCTTCGGCGGCGGGCTCGGCCTGCCCGAGGGGTTCTCGGTGCCGGACAACACGATGCTGCTGGTCATCGACATCATCGCGGTGCCGCTGTGCGTCGGGGGCGGGCTCCTCGGGCTCGCCCTGGTGCGCCCGTGGGGCGCCCGCTTCCCGCGCAGGCTGCTCCTGGTCGCCGCGTGGGCCATGGCCGCGCTGTGCCTGGTGCACTCGGTGCCCACCGTCATCTCGGCCACCGCGGTCCTGGCGCGCGGCGAGCAGCACACGCTGTCGCTGCCGGAGCGGTTCAGCTACTTCGGCTACGAGCCCTACTGGTTCCTGGGCGGCATCGTCAGTGCGATCGCGGCCTTCGTCTACCAGCGCGCGACCCGGGGCCGGGCATGACCCTCGACGACGTCCTCCCCCATTTCCAGTTCAGCGAGCGCCACGAGATCGCCGTCGGCGCCGCGCCCGACCCGCTGGCCGCGGTCGAGCGGGTGACCTACCGCGAGGTGCCGCTGTTCCGGGCGCTGCTGTTCGCGGGCTCCCTGGGCCGCACCCGGCTGCCCGCCGACCGCCCCTTCCTGGCCCACCTCACCTCCGGCGGCTTCACCGTCCTGTCCCGCACCCCCGACGCGCTGGTCGTCGGCGCGGTCGTGCGGACCGGCGGCGCCGCCGGTCCCGTCCCCCTGGGCGACGCCCCGCGGCGGCGTTCCGGGCGGCCGAGGAGCCGGGCTGCTACAAGGTCGCCTTCGACTTCCGCGTGCGCGACGGCGTCCTGCGCACCGAGACGCGCGTGCTGGCGACCGACGAGGAGACCCGGCGCAAGTTCCGGTGGTACTGGCGGCTCATCCGGCTGCCCAGCGGCCTCATCCGCGCCGAGTGGTTACGAGCGACCCGAAAGCGAGCACTGGCATGAGCACCTGGTTCCGCGCCGTCACCTCGCCCGCCGCGCCCGCCGCGCGGCTGGTGTGCTTCCCCCACGCGGGCGGGACCGCCGCGGCGTTCCGCGGCTGGGGGCGCACGCGCCCGCCGACGTCGAGGTGCTCGCCGTGCGCTACCCCGGCCGCCAGGACCGGATCGCCGAGCCGTGCATCGACGCTATGGCGCCGCTGGTCGCCGAGCTGGTGACCGCGTTCGCCGGCCTCGCCCCGCTGCCCACCATCCTCTTCGGGCACAGCATGGGCGCCTCGGTCGCGCACGAGGTGGCGCGCGCGCTGCCGGTGCCGCCGGTGCTGCTCGCGGTGTCCGGGCGCAGGCCCCCGCACCTGTTGCGCATCCGCGACGTCCAGGGCGACGACGCGATCGTGGCGGACGTCAAGCGCCTCGGCGAGGCCGGGTCGGCCGCGCTCGACCACCCGGAGCTGCGGGACCTGCTGCTGCCCGCCATCCGCGCGGACTACCACCTGGTCCGCACCTACCGGCCCGGCGCGCTGCCGCCGATCCCGGTGCCCATCGCCGCGCACACCGCCACCGACGACCCGGAGGCCCCGCCCGAGGACGTCCGCGGCTGGGCCGAGCTGACCACGGCCGGGTTCGACAGCACCGTCTGGCCGGGCGGCCACTTCTACCTCGTCGAGCACGAAGCCGCGCTGGTACGGGCGATCTTCGCCGCGAGTCCACTCAGGACCGCTTCCGGAACTGGCAGCGCGCGTTGACGCAGCAGGACTGAGCACAGTGGAATGAATTGTCGGTAGCCGCGAGAGGAGAGCTGACGTGGACATCCAGGTTTTGGGACCGCTTTCGGTCAGGGAGAACGGGCAGTCGATCGCGCCGACCGCGGCCAAGCCCCGCAAGCTGCTGGCCCTGCTCGCCGTGCACGCCAACCGGCTGGTGCCCGTGCAGGCCCTGCTGGAGGAGCTGTGGGGCGACCGCCCCCGCGCAGCGCGAGCACCACCCTGCAGACCTACATCCTGCACGTGCGCAACCTGATCGCCGCCACCGGCCGCGACCCCAAGCGGGTGCTCACCACGGTGCCCGGCGGGTACCTGCTCGACACCGCGGGCGGCTCGGTCGACGTCGTCGAGTTCGAGCGGCTGGCCGCCGCGGGCCACCGCGCGCTGGAGTCCGACGAGCCCGCGCTGGCGTCGTCGCTGTTCGCCGACGCGCTGGACCTGTGGCGCGGCCCCGCGCTGGTCGACGTCGCCGTCGGCGCGCTGCTCGGCGTCGAGGCCCGCAGGCTCGACGAGGTGCGGCTGGGCGTGCAGGAGCGGCGCATCGAGGCCGACCTGCGGCTGGGCCGCCACCACATGCTGATCAGCGAGCTGTCCGCGCTGGTGGCCCGCAACAGCCGCCACGAGGGCCTGCACGCGCAGTACATGATCGCGCTGTACCGCTCGGGCAGGCAGGGCGAGGCGCTGGCCGCCTACCAGCGGCTGCGCGCGGGCCAGGTCCGCGACCTGGGCCTGGAGCCCTCGCCCGCGCTGCGCTCGCTGCAGCGCTCGATCCTCATGTCCGACCCCGCGCTGGGCGCGCCCGTCCCCGCGTACTCGCAGGCCGTCTGATCAGTGCGCGCCGGTCAGGTTGAGCACGACCACCCCGGCGACCACCAGCGCCACCCCGAGCGCCTTCCACGCCGTGATCGGCTCGTGCAGGAACAGCGCGCCGATCAGCACGATCAGCGTCGTGCCCAGCCCGGACCAGACCGCGTACGCGAACCCCACCTGCAGGCCCCGCTGGATGCCCAGCGCCAAGGCGAAGAACGCCAGCCCGTAGGCGGTGAGGCAGGCCAGCGTCGGCCACAGCCGGGTGAACCCCTCCGTCGCCTTCAGCAGGCTCGTCGCGAGGACCTCGCACCCGATCGCCACCGCGAGCAGCACCAGCGCCATGACCGCCCCTTCCCGTCCTCGGCTGATAGCTTGCCGCCATGGCGAAGGCGCTGCGCATCGCGGTCATCGGGGAGGACGTCCTGCACCGCCCCTGCCGGGACGTGACCGGCTTCGGCGACCCCGAGCTGGCCCGGCTCGTCGCGGACATGGAGCTGACGATGGCCGTCGCCGAGGGCGCCGGGCTCGCCGCCAACCAGGTCGGCGTGGACCTGCGCCTGTTCGTCTACGACTGCGTCGACGAGACCGGCGCGCGGCACACCGGCCACGTCTGCAACCCGGTCGTCGCCGAGGTGTCCGCACGGCCGATCGACCAGCGCGAAGGCTGCCTGTCGGTGCCCGGCGCGACGCTGCGCCTCGCCCGGCCCGACCACGCGGTCGTGCACGGCCGCGACGTCGACGGGCGCCCGGTCACCGTCGAGGGGCGCGGCTACTTCGCCCGCTGCCTGCTGCACGAGACCGACCACCTCGCCGGGCACGTGTACCTCGACCGGGTGAGCGACCGGAAGCGCCGCCGCGCGCTGCGCGAGATGGCCGACAAGCGCGACGCGGTGTTCGCCCGCCGCGCGGCCCGGGCGGAGGCGCTGTGAGGGTCTACTCGATCCCGCTGCGCACCCGGTTCCGCGGCATCGACGCGCGCGAGGGCGTGCTGGTCGAGGGCGCCGCCGGGTGGGGCGAGTTCTGCCCGTTCCCCGAGTACGGCGACGCGGAGGCCGCGGCGTGGTGGGCCGCGGCGGAGGAGGCGGCCGAGGTCGGCTGGCCCGCGCCGGTCCGCGACCGCGTCCCGGTGAACTGCATCGTGCCCGCGGTGGACCCCGAGCGGGCGCACGCGATCGCGGCGGCGTCGGGGTGCGCGACGGCGAAGGTCAAGGTGGCCGACCACCCGGGTTCGGCGGCGGAGGACGTCGCCCGGGTCGAGGCGGTGCGCGCCGCCGTCCCGCTGGTCCGGGTCGACGCGAACGGCGCGTGGGACGTCGACACGGCGGTGCGTCGCATCCGCGAGCTGGACCGCGCTGCGGGCGGGCTGGAGTACGTCGAGCAGCCGTGCCCCACGGTGCCCGAGCTGGCCGCGGTGCGCAGGCGGGTGGACGTGCGGATCGCGGCGGACGAGTCGATCCGGCGCGCGGAGGACCCGCTGCGAGTGGCCGTGGCGGGGGCGGCGGACGTCGCGGTGCTCAAGTGCGCCCCGCTGGGCGGGGTGCGGCGGGCGCTGGCGGTCGCGGAGGCGTGCGGGCTGCCGTGCGTGGTGTCGTCGGCGCTGGAGACCAGCGTGGGCCTGGCCGCGGAGATCGCGTTGGCGGGCGCGCTGCCGTCGTTGGACTTCGCTTGCGGCGTGGGGACCCTGGCGTTGTTGTCGGGGGACGTGGTGGCGGCCCCGCTGGCCCCGGTCGACGGGGTGGTGGCGGTGCCGCGGGTCGCGCCCGTGCCGGTGGTGGAGTGGCCCGCCGCGGAGGAGCGGCGGCGGTGGTGGGTGGAGCGGGTCGAGCGGGTGCGCGCGCTCAGCCGGACCGCGTGACCAGCGCCTCGGCGACCTCGGTGCGGGTGTAGAGGACGAGCCTGCCGACGCGGTGCCCGGTGACCAGTCCCGCGCCGCGCAGGGCGGTGAGGTGCTGGGAGACCGCGCCCGCGGTGAGCCCGGTGCCCGCCGCCAGATCCGTTGTGGACGTCGGGGTGTCCAATGCGGACAGGATGCGGGCGCGCGAGGTCCCGAGGACGCCCGCCAGCCCGCGCGGCACGGCGCGGGGCGCGGGTTCCCACAGGGTGGCGACCCCGCGCGGCGGGTACCGCAGCGTCGGCTGCCACGGCTGCGCGACCAGCGTGAACACCCTCGGCCACACGAACACCGACGGGACCAGCAGCAGGCCGCGCCCGCGCAGCCGCAGGGCCGCGGGCTCGGCGCGGTGCGCGACGGACAGGGCGTCGTCGGCGAAGCGGACGGCGGGGTCGATGTCGTTGAGCAGCCGGTCGACGCCGCCCTCGGCGAGCAGCCGCGCGCGGCGCAGGACGTCGCCCTCCAGCAGCGCGCGCACGCGCGGCCAGAACGGGGCGATGGCGGCGTCGAAGTAGTCCTGGACCTGCCCGCACAGCCGGTCCAGCCCGGCGGCCGGGTCGTCGCGCAGGGCGGCGAGGGCGGGGCTCGGCGGCAGCCGGTCGACGCCCGCCCGCACGTCCTCCGGGGGTGTCGCCCGCAGCCCGGCCAGCTCGACGGCGAGGTCGGGCACCGGCGTGGCGGGCGGCGGCGCGATGAACCCCGGGATGCGGCGGTCCGGCACCAGCGCCGCCAACAGCGACCACTCGACCCCTGCCAGCCGCGGCCGGACCCGCTCGGCCCACGGCCGGTGCGCGGTGTGCACGTCGGGCCTGTTCAGCGCCCGGATGCTCGCCACCACCTCCCACAGCGGCGAGACCGCGAACCGCGTCCTGGCCACGTCGCGGGCGGTGAAGGACAGCGTGAGCACCCCGGTGAGTTTAGCCCTGGCTTAATCGTTGGCCGTGCGCGACGGCGTCGGGGAGGGTGTCGGCATGACATCGAGACTGGGTTTCGGCGCGCTCCACCTGACCGACGGCGGCTGGGGTCCGCCGGTCGACCGCGACGCCGCGAAGGCCGTCCTCCGCACCGCCGTCGACCTGGGCGTCCACATGATCGACACGGCCGACGCGTACGGCGTGGGCGCGAACGAGGAGCTGATCGCCGAGGCGCTGCACCCGTACCCCGCGGGTCTGACGGTCGCCACCAAGGCGGGGCAGTGCAGGCCGGGCCGCGGCGAGTGGGTCCCGCTCGGCCGCCCTGAGTACCTGCGCCAGCAGGCGGAGCTGAGCCTGCGCAGGCTCCGCGTCGAGCGCCTGGACCTGTTCTACCTGCACCGCGTCGACCCCGCGGTCCCCCTGGCCGACCAGGTGGGCGCCTTGGCCGACCTGCGCGCCGAGGGCAAGGTCGACCGCATCGGCTTGTCCGAAGTGGACGTCGAGACCATCGAAGCCGCGCGCCGGGTCGCCCCGATCAGCGCGGTCCAGAACAAGTACAGCGTCGACGACCGCGCCTACGAGGAGGTGGTCGACCACTGCACCGCCGAGTCCATCGCCTTCGTCCCCTGGCGCCCGATCCCGCGCGGTGACGCCCGCGTCGCCAAGGTCGCCGCCGAGCTGGGCGCGCCCGAGGCAGCCGTCGCCCTGGCCTGGCTGCTGGCCCGTTCCCCCGCGATCCAACCGATTCCAGGCACGACGTCGCTGGAACACCTGCGGGAGAACATGTCCGCCGACGCGATCACGCTGACCGCGGACCAGGTCGCGGTGCTAGATCAGTCCTAGTTGGACGGCCCGGACCCCCGCCTGGAAGCGGCTGCGGGCCTGGAGCCGGGTCATCGCGTCGGCGACGTCGTTGCGGATGGTGCGGACGCTGACGCCGACCCGGCGGGCGATGGCGTCGTCGGTGAGGCCGTCGGCGAGCAGCCGGAGGACCACCTGGTTGCGGGAGTCCGGGGAGCCCGCGCGACCCCGGCAGGGGCGGGCGGGGACCGGGCGGGCGGACGCCCAGAGCCGGTCGGCCATGTGGGTCAGGGTGTTCAGCGTGGCGGTCGCGCGGACCAGGCCGGTGCGCTGGGTGTCGGCGAGGACGGCGGTGGCGCCGTCGACCAGGGTGGCGCGGACCGGGACCTGGTCGACCACGCGGGGCGGGGCCCAGCGGGCGGACAGCCAGGCGGCGTACTCGGCGGCCTGCGGGTGGTCGGCGACGGCCGCCGACCAGATGTGGCGCACGGTCGCGCCGCGGCGCAGCGCGGTCTCGGCGATGTGCCTGGCGAACTCGTGCCCGCCCGGGTTCCACGTCGGCACCAGGAAGACGAGTTCGCTGCTGACGGCGGTGGCGAGGCGCTCGAGGTAGGCGGCCGCGTCGTCCAGGCCCGCGAAGGCGACGTGCTGGCCGGGGCCGCCGAGGGGGCGCCGGGTCGACGCGACGAACCGGGCGATCGCGGCGGCGTCGCCCGCGTCCTCGGGGCGGGCGCGCTTGCCCGCCAGGGTCGGCAGCGCCACGCACGGCTCGACGGCGCGGACGGCGCCCGGGCGCTCGGCGGACTCGGCGGTCAGGCCGTCGGCGGCGAGGCGGGTCAGCGCCTCGTCGGCCCGCTCGACCGGCCACCCGAGCCGGGCGGCCAGCCCCGCGGCGGTCCACGACCGGCCGCGCAGCAGCATCCGATACGCCGCTTCGTCTTCCTCGGTTAACCCGAGCAGTCCGGTGTCGACGGCCCGGCGCGCCTGCGCCGGGTCCGTCAACACCGCGCCCGCGATCGCCTGTCCCATGCCCGATCACCCCTGTCGGAGAAGACAACGCCTGTGGCGGCATTACAACTGTCACGACAGTATGACCAGGCCAACTGGCTGTCAATGACTATCGAGAAGTTCCGTCAGTATGCCCAACGTTCGCAACTGAGAGTTAACTTTGACGTCTCCGCAGTTCAGCGCAGGGTAAGCAGCAGGTGCTGACATTGCGCAACCCGAGTGGCGCTGACAGGGGTAAGACAGGATTACTGAGGCCGTTCGGAGCAGCGGCGTACCGCCGGACGCGCGGTCAGCTCTCGCGGTCAGCGGCGCTGACCGGGGCGGAGGTGTGCACGCGGTCGATCTCGCGCCAGATCTGGGTCGCGAGGCGGTAGTTCGAGTGCTGCTCGGCGAGCTGCGCCGCGGCGCGCAGGGTCCCGATCGCCGCCGCCGTGCGGCCCAGCCGGTGCTCGGCCTGGCCGTGCGTCAGGTGGTGGCGGATGACGTCGGTCGTGGTCAGGTTGACCGGCTCGTGCTCGGTCAGCGCGAGCGCCTGCTCGGCGTCGCCGGTGCGCAGGGCGTACCGCGCCTCGATCAGCGACGTGTGCGCGTGGTCGGTCGGCGAGTCGCTCAGCTCGGCGGCGGAGCGCATCCAGCGGATGTAGGTGTCGATGTCGTCCAGCGCGGCGTCGGTGTCCAGCAGCGCGGACGCCGCGGCGCGGGCGAAGCGGCCCCAGTCGCGCAGCGAGGTGTCCGGGTGGGCGAGCATCCGGTGGGCGTTGCTGATGTGGTGCAGGGTCCGGTCCGACCGGCCGAGCCGGGCGTAGGCGATCGAGGCGGCCCAGTGCGAGCGGCCGAGCACCGTCGGGGAGGACAGCGACTCGGCGAGCGCGAGCATGGTGTCGATCAGCGGGTCGATCTCGGCGGTGTCGCCGGAGTCGACCTTCACCGAGACGAGCACGCCCAGCGCGCGGACGTGCTCGGCGGTCTTGGCCAGCTCGGTGCGGGGCAGCGCGCTCACCGCGGACTCGGCCAGCCCGAGCGCCTCGCCGAGCCTGCCGCAGTCGCGGGCGGCGGTGGCGAGGTCCAGGCGCAGCTTGACGATCAGCTCGGTGACGCCGAACTCCTCGGCCGCGCGCACCAGGTCGACCAGCAGCGCGTACCGGGCGTCGTGGTCGCCGCGCAGGGCGAGCAGGTCGTGCAGGGCGATGCCGTGCTCGAGCACCGCGGCCAGGCCGCCGGAGGCCACGGCCTCGGCGTACCCGCGCTCGTGCCGGGCCTGCGCCTCGTCCCAGGCGCCGACGTCCCACGCCGAGCGCACCAGGACCTCGTGCACGAGCCTGCTGCGCGGCCCGCCCTCGGGCTCGGCCTGCTTCGGCCGCCTGCCCGCGGCTGCGCGGGCAGGCCGGTGGGGACGGTGATGCCCGCCAGGTCCTCCGGCGCGACCTCCAGGGCCGCGGCGAGCTGCATGACGACCTCGAGGGTCGGCACGCGGGCGCCGGACTCCAGCAGCGAGATGTAGCTGGGGTTCACGACCGTGCCCGCCACGTCCCGCTGGGAGAGGCCCTTCGCCAGGCGCAGCCGCCTCAGCCGCTGGCCGAACTCCGGCTGCCGGATGCCGACGCTGCTGCTCACCGTCACCGACCCTCCGCGATACCGGCGACCGCGCGGTCACCGCCTTCAGTAAAGGTGACCGTAACTGGAGTCGAGCGGGCTGCACAAGTCAGCGGCGGCGGTGAATATTTCCCGTGTCATCGACGGGTCAGCTCGGCTTGGGCGTCAGCCACGGCCAGTCGCTGGGGTCGTTGAGCACGTCCTTCGAGGTGCTGGGGGCGGTGCGGTGTCCGCCGCGGTGGCGGTCCCGGGGACCGCGGCGAGGGTCAGCGCGGCGGCCGCGATGATCCCGGTCACAACCCGAACGATCCTCGACTGCGGGGTCCTTACTCGTGTCATGTCACCTGTCTAGCCCAGGCGGGGAGGCCGGGACAACGGCACGTGCAGCATCAGGCAACGGGGAACCGCGGGGCAGGCCGCCCGGGGAGCGGCCTGCCCGGCGGCGTCAGACCTCCGGGGCGCTGATGGTGGTGAACACCCAGGAGAACTGCATCCCGCCGCCGCCCGCGGCGCTGAGCCCGGCCAGGGCGCGGGCGCGGCTGCCGGGCGCGTGGGCGGCCGGGGCGGCGAACGGGTCGCCGCCGACGGCGCTGCTCGCGTCGATGCCTGCGGGGGTCAGGTGGTCGAGGTCCATCTGCTGGTCATCCTTCCTTCGCGGGGGTGCTGCGGGGAACGCCCGGCCGGTCGGGCTCGAACAGGAGCACGGACGGCACCCGCTCGGGGAGCGCGAGGTGCGCGAGCACGTGCCCGGTGCCCGCCGAGCCCGTCAGCAGGGCGGGTGTGACGACCCCGGACGGGGCGCCACCGCGCGGGCCCGGTGGGGCCAGCGCGTCCAGCAACCGCCCGCCGCGACGGGCCATGCCGTCCGTCCCGGCGAGCGCGGCGAGCGCGGTGAGGACACCGGTCTCGCCGTGACAGGGGAGGCGTCGGCGCTCGGGCGCGACGCCGCCATGGGTGCGGTGCGGCCCGCCTTCGCGCAGGCGAGCGCGATGCCCGCCCAGCCGGAGCACCAACTCGCGTCGACGTCCGCGGCGAGCGCGTGGTCGAGGGCCGCCTCGAGAGCGCGGTGCCCGGCGGCGCGGTGGCGGGCGGAGCCTGCCAGGCGGCCGTAGGTGTGCAGGGCGTGGCCGACGCCCGCGGAACCGTGCAGGAACCCCGGCGGCAGCGGGCCTGCGTCGGTCAACCGGTCGGCGAGCCGCGCGGCGACGTCGAGCGCGCCCGCCGACCCGGTGGCCGCGTGCACGGCGACCGCGGCCAGCACGCCGCCCGCCGCGCCGTCGTGCACGGAGGCGGGCGCGGCGTCCGCGGCGACCGGCAGCAGCCGCTCCGCGGCGTCGAGCAGGGCGGGGTCGGCGAGCAGCCCGCCGACCCTGGCCAGCGCGTAGGCGATGCCCCCGACCCCGGCCATCCCGCCGCCCGCCAGCCGGGCCGCGCCCGGGTCGACGGCGAACCGGTCGACCAGCGCCACCAGCGGCGACGCCGCGCGGGCGGCGAGCGCGCGCAGGTCGGGCCGGTCGGCGAGCACGCCGATCTCGGCGACCGCCAGCGCGACGCCCGCGTACCCGCTGAACAGCCCGGCGCCCATCGGCAGCAGCGACCAGAACCGGTCGTCGACGGGCTCGACGCCCAGCCAGTTGACCCGCGCGGGCCCGTGCACGGCGCGGCGCGCCAGCTCCTCGGCGATCCCGGTGGCGGCGGCCAGCGCCCGCTCCGGGGTGAACTCCCGGACGGGCTCCCGGTCGTCGGCGTCGGGCGTGAACCTGTGGACCACGGCGGCGTCGCGGGTGGCGAAGGCCGCGGTGATCACCCACTCCTGGGCGCGCTGGTCGACCGGACCCATGCGGGCCAGCTTCTCCGTCGCCGCGCGCAAGCCCGTGCGCTGGAGGCGGTACGGCAGGCAGACGCCGGTCGAGGTCCAGAGGTGCCTGCTGGCGGGGCGCCCGTGGAAGGTCGGGACGTCACCCGCCCACAGGTCGGCGATCTCGGGCTCGACCGCGCCCGCGACCCCGGTCGGCTCGGAGCGCAGCAGCCCGAACAGGCGGTCCCGGTCGGCGGCCGAGCGCAGCAGGTCCGGGTGCGTGGACACGGCGAGCAGGTCGGCGTACCGCTGGGTGTTGCGCAGCACGACGCGGGTCTCCGCGCCCGCGCACCGGGCCAGCAGGCCCGCGAACTCGGTGGCGTGGCCGGTGATCGCCTCGTAGCCCGCGCGGAAGCCGCCGAGGAGCGCGGGCAGGTGCGCGGCGGGCTCGACCGGGCGGCCGTCGAGCACCGGCCGGTTCGCCGCGCCCGCGAACGGGACCCGCACCCGCTCCAGGCGCATCGCGTCGGTGCCCGCGTCGACCCAGCGGGCCACGTCGGCGGGGTACCAGCCGGACGCCGCGCCGATGCCGGAGATGTCCAGGGCGCCGCCGTCGCCGATCGCCATGACCGGGACCAGCGCGGTGCGGGCGACCGAGGCGGCCAGCGCGGCGCCCGCCGGGTCCGGCCCGGTCGCCGACTCCTCGGGGAACGCCGGGTGGAACAGGGTCTCGATGTCGACCAGGACCGGCATCGGGCCCGCGGCGATCAGGTTCTCGTAGTGGACGTCGGTGCCGTCGACGGCGTACAGCAGCGCCAGCAGCGCGCCCTGGCGGCGGTAGAACAGCTCGACCTCGGCGGCGTCGCGGCACGGCCGGTGCTCGACCAGCTCGACCCAGCCGTACCCGGCGCGCGGCGCGCAGCGGGCCGGGCGCAGCCCGAGGGCGACGTGCCGGTCGAGCCACCCGACGAGGTCGCCGAAGCGGGCGTGCAGCTCCAGCGACCGCGGCTGGTAGGCGACGCCGCGGCCGTCGGCGAAGCGCAGCAGCGCGGTGGCGCGCCCGCCGCGGTGCCGGTCGCCCGCGCCGACCCGCAGCGCCACCAGCGGCCCGGGGTCGTCGCCGAGCAGGCCCGCGACGGCGCGGCGGTCCTGGGCCAGGCGGGTGAGGAGCTCGGCGGTGGACTCGGCGGCGCGCAGGCACGTCTGGCCGATCACGCGCGCCAGCACGGGGTAGCGCTCCAGCAGGCCGGGGACGTCGACGCGGCGCAGGAAGTCGGCGAACCGCTCGGCGCCGGTGGCGCCCTCGAGCGCGGGGCGGGCGGCGTGCAGCTCGTAGACGAAGGTGCGCGCGGCGAGCCCGCCGAGCCTGCGGCCCAGCTCGGCGGCGGTGTCGGCGAGCACGGCGGGCAGGTCGATCCCGGGCAGGTGCGCGACCTCCGCGCGCAGCTTCTCCACGGCGGCGCCGGTGTAGCGGGCCAGGGCCCGGCCGAACGGCGCACACGGGTCGTCGGCGGCAGGCCCAGGAGCTTGGACCCCTTGCGCGGGAGCGGATTCGATGAACGTGGCCCAATCGGGTGAACCGGGGAGATCGGTGTCGGCTGCGCACGTGCCCCCGGTCCACCACGCGGCCCGCGTGGTCGCGATCTCCCTCACGGCGACCGACACTGACACGGATCGGGCGGCAGGGGAATGGCCACAAGGCCCCCAGTTTCGCGCGGCAGCGGAAAACCCCGGGCCGCCGCGGCGGTCCGGGTCGCGCGGGGCGCGGTCAGCCGGTCGTGGCCGCCTCCCCCGGTGCGAAGCGGTCGACGGTCAGCACGCGCCGCCCGCCGACCCCGGTCCACCCGGTGATCGAGCCGTCGGGGCGCGCGGTCGCCCGGTGCGCGAGGACCTGGCCCGGGCGCGCGGCGCCGCGCACCGCGACCCCGCGCAGCGCCAGCGGTTCCGCGGGTCCCGGTCCGGAGCACGCGCGGGCGAAGGCGGCGAGCACGAACGTCGCCGGGTAGGCGTCGGCGGCCCCGCGGGCGCAGCGCACCGCGACGCCGTCGGCGGCGACGGCGCAGCCGTCCGGCGTGTGGGTGATCGTCGGCCGCAGGGTCAGCGGGCCGGGCGGCAGGACGCGGAGCACGGCCGCGTCGACGGCGGCCAGCCCGAGGTCGGGGCGGCCCAGCGCGCGGCGCGCGGCCTGGACGAGGGTCTCCAGCACCAGCAGGCCCGGGTGGCGCTCCCCGCGAACGGGTGGTCCGGCGCGACGCGGGCGACGACGGTGAGGGCGCCGCGGTCCCAGAAGCAGTGGTCGAGCGCGGGGAACGGGCGGGCGGCGAGCAGCGCGGTCAACCCCGGAACACCTCCCCGACCCTGGCGTCGAGCCCCAGGACACCCCAGCCCGCGGCGGCCTGACCAGGCATTCCGCACCGGCAGTTTCGGAACTGTGCCGAATGTGGGGGCGCATCCCCCATGTGCTGGGGGCGCTCCCCGGGGCACCGTGGTACTCGGCCCGGTCGGCCCGCACCAGGGGGCGAGCCGTCCGGGCGCCGGTACGGGAGCGGGCGTGGGAGGACGGCGGGGATGATGCGGCTGCACACGGTGGACACGCAGGTCAGGGGGTCCCCGCGGAGACGTCGTTCGGCGCGGTGCTGCGCGGGCACCGGGTCTCGCGGGGCATGACGCAGGAGGACCTGGCGGCGGCGTCCGGGTTGAGCGTGCGGGCGATCCGGAACCTCGAGATCGGCCGCACCCGGCAGCCGCACCCGCAGTCCGCGCGGCTCCTCGCGGGCGCGCTCGGGCTGACCGACCAGGCCTGCGCCGACCTGCTGCGCGCCGCGCGCCAGGGCGGTCGCCAGCCGCGTCCGACCGCGCCCGCTCCCCGGGTGAGCGCCGAGGTCCCGCGCGGGCGCTGCGAGCTGCCCGCCGACGTGCCGGACCTGGTCGGCCGCGCGGAGGTGTCCGACCAGCTGGTGCGCGCGCTGACCGAGCGGGTCCCGGCGTCGGTGGCCCGGCTCGCCGTGGTCACCGGCGGCCCCGGCTCGGGCCGCACCGCGCTGGTCGTGCGGGTCGCGCACCGGCTGCGCAGGCAGTTCCCCGACGGCCAGCTCCACGTCGACCTGCGCGGGCTGCCCGCGGGCCCGCAGCGCGCGGCGGCGCTGCTGGGCAGGCTGCTGCGCTCGTTGGGCGCGGTGAACCCGCCCGAGTCCGTCGACGAGCGCGCCGCGCTGCTGCGCGCCGAGCTGTCGGTGCGGCGGGTGCTGGTCGTCCTCGACGACGTCGACGGCGAGGCGGACGTCCGCCCGCTGCTCACCGGCTCCTCGACGAGCGCGCTGCTGGTGGCCGCGCGCAGGCCGCTGGTGACGCTCAAGGCGGCGGCCACGGTGAAGCTGGGCCCGCTGTCCGAGCGCGCTGCGGTGCACCTGCTGGCGTCGGTCGTGGGCGACAGCCGCGCCGCGGCCGAGCCCGCCGCGACGGTCGCGGTGGCCCGCGCCTGCTGGCGGCTGCCGCTGGCGCTGCGCATCGCGGGGTCGTGGCTGGTGGCGCGCCCGTACCGGCGCATGTCGGACCTGGCGACCCTGCTGCGCGACGAGCGGACCCGGCTGGACCACCTGTCGGTCGGCGACCTGTCGCTGCGGGCGAGCGTGCTGGCGCACCTGTCCGGCCTCGACGCGACCGAGCGGGCCGCGCTGCGGTCGGTGGCCCGCATCGGCGGGGTCCACTTCGGACTGTGCGACCTGGTGGGGCTGCCCGCGGCCGGGGACGGCGTCGAGCGGCTGCTGCTGGCGAACCTGCTGACCCCGACCCCGGACGGCCGCTACCGCATGGAGTCCTACGTCCGGGCGTGCGTCGGCGACCGCGACACCCCGCTGGTGCCGGTGGCCGCGGTCCGCTGATCAGCCCGCGAGGCGCCGGGCGAACTCGACCAGCTCGGCGCGGTCGGCGCTGCCGGTCTTCATGATGAGGCTGGCGACGTGCTTCTCCACCGTGCGCGGGGAGATGTGCAGGCGGCCCGCGAGGTCCTTGTTGCCGAGGCGCTCGGGCAGCAGCTCGAAGACCTCGTACTCGCGGATGGTCACGCCGACCGCGCGCAGCCGGGCGGGCACCCGGTCGGTGCCCGCGCGGCGCTGGCGCACCGACTCGCCCGCCGAGCGCAGCAGGCGGCGGCACGCGCTCGCCACCGGGACGTTCCCGGCCTGGTGGAAGTGCTCCTCGGCCGCGCGCAGCCACGCCACCGGCTCGCCCCAGCCGTCCCGGAGGGCGGCCTCGGCCACCAGGCGCAGGGCGAGGTGGCGGGCCATCGCGAACGGGCGGCCCGCGCCACCGCGGCCTCCGCCTTGGCGTTCGCCGCCGCCGGGTCCCCGCCGCGCCCAGCGCGACGGCCTCGGCGAACAGCACGAACTGGCGGTTCCACCGCATCTGCCCCGGCGCCTTGCCCGCGTACCCGGCGACCTCCGCGACGGACAGCTCACCGTCCACAGCGGACAGCAGAACGCGCAGCCCGTTGGTGCCGGACAGGTGGAACGTCGTCGGGCTGCGCGCCTCGACCTCCGCGGCGACGGCCAGCTCCCGGCGCGCGGTCGCGCCGTCCTCCTCCAGCAGCGCGCAGAACGCGCCCGCGAGGCCGTGCGCCAGGGGTCGTTCCTGGGCGCGCTCGTCGCCGGACGCGCGGAAGTCGACCAGCGCGCGCTCCATCTCCGCGCGCCTGCCCCGGTGCGCGGCCAGCGTCGCGCGCACGACGTGCAGGTAGCGCTCCACCGCGGCCAGCCGCAGCCTGCGCACCGACCGCAGCGCCGCGTCGATCTGCTCGTCGGCCGCGGCGAAATCGCCGCACAGCGCGGAGAACATCGCGATGGACGCGGACATGTTCTCGGCCAGCGTGATCGCGCCGACCCGCAGCGCGGCGTCGCGCGCCTCCTCGACCACGGTGCTGTCGCCGTCGATCAGCCACGCGATGGACGCGCCGCCGATGACCCCGTACACCTCCCAGATGGGCAGCCCGCCCGCCTGCGCGACCTCCCGCACGCGGTCGAAGCAGGCGCGCGCCTCGGCGAGGTCGCGGTCGCGGGCGACGACGCCGATCACCTGCCACGCCTGGCACAGCACGGTCGGGTTGACCGCGCCCGCGTCGATCACCTTGCGCGCCAACGCCTCCGCCTGCGCGTGGCGGTCCTCGCCGGGGCCGTCCAGCGCGAGGTACGCGGCGATCACGTCGACCGGGGCGGTGGTGGCGACGTCGGCGTCCGGCGGCAGCAGCGCCCTGGCCGCCTCGACCTGCGCCATGCCGTCCGCCCAGCGCCCGGCGATGTGGCCCGCCCAGGCGAGCCGGACGTGCAGCGCCAGCCTGCGGTCGGGGGTCTGCCCGGCGAGCGCGTCGGCCAGCTCGAAGGCGCGGTCGAACTGGCCGTGCTCGGCCAACGCGTAGAGGAGCTGCTCCAGCACGTCGGCGCGCTTGCCCGGCTCGCCCGCGCCCGCCAGCAGGCGCTCGGCGCGCTCCAGCAGCGCCACCGCGGACCCCGCGGCCCCGTCGGACAGGGCGCGGGCGCCCGCCTCGGCGAACAGCGCCGCCGCCTCGACCGGCTGGTCCGCCCCGGCGCGCAGCAGCGCGGCGAGCTGGCACCACTCGCCGGGCAGCCCGGGGTGCAGCTCGGCGACGGCGTCCGCGGCCCGGCGCGACAGGTCGGCGCGCTCGGCCGGGGTCAGCCGCGACCGCAACGCCTCCGCCGTGAGCGGGTGCTGGAAGGTGTACCACTCGGCGCTGTGGTCGTCGCGCGCGATCAACTGCGCCTCGACGCCCGCGTTCAGGTGCTCCAGCAGGGACCGGTCCTCGATGCCGGTGACGCGCTGCACGACCGTCAGGGAGAACCGCCTGCCCGCGACCGCGGCGGCCGAGCACAGCAGCCTGCCGTGCGGGCCGAGCCGCTCGGCCCGGTCGACGATGGCCCGCGCGACCGTCGGCGGGACCGCGGTGCCCGCGTCCCCGGCGAGCCGCCACCCGTCCGGTCCGCGCACCAGCGCGCCGCTGTCGACCATGCCGTGCAGCAGTTCCTCGGCGACGAACGGCACGCCCGCGCTGTCGCGCCACAGCCGTTCCGCGAGCCCCGCGGGCGCGGTCCCGTCGCCGAGGCAGGAGGCGATGAACTCGGGCGCGTCGGCGAGGTCGAGCCTGCCCAGGTCGACGATCGCGCCGCTGCCCCGCCTGCCCACCGACCGGGCCAGGTCGAACGCGGGCCCCGGCTCGCTGCGCACGGTCGCGAGCAGCGCCGTGGACTGCGTGTCCAGGTTGTCGCACAAGTACTCCACGACGGCGAGCGACTCGACGTCGGCGTCGTGCAGGTCGTCGAGGAACAGCAGGCAGCCGCGCCCCGCGCCGACGGCCGCGGTCAGCCGCAGGATGGCCTCCGCCAGCACGATCAGGGAATCCCCGGCCGGTCCTGGTTCGCCTTCGCTCCACTCGGGGACCAGCCGCCCGAGGACGGGCCGGTACGGGCCCAGCGCGTCGGCGGGCAGCGGGACCCCGGCGCGCGCCAGCGACATCAGGGCCTCGGTGAGCGGCCGGAACGGCACGGTGGGGCCGGTCGCGCTGGCCCGGCCGCGGAGCACGACCACGCCCGCGTCGGCGGCGCGCAGCAGCGCCTCGGCCGCCAGCCGCGACTTCCCGATCCCGGGCTCGCCGACCACGAACGCGGCGCCGCCCCGCCCGGCCCGGGCCGCGTCGAGCAGACCGGCCAGCCGGTCGACCTCGCTGTCCCGGCCTACCAGCGTGGAGGCCCGTGTCCGCATGGTTCCCGATCCTATCGACGCGGCGGGCCCCGCAGGCCGATCTTCGCCGACCCGGCCCGGCGGCGGGCGAATGCGCGCTCGAATAGACATATCCGCATCCCTCGCCGTTGTCACCGCAATGAGTTAATGCGAGAGGGCGGGACAACAACGCGGGGCGTTATCGTTTAGTGTTGTCGCGTACCGGTCCCCGTGGTTCCGGTCCTTTTCCGACGACCCAAGTGGAGCACTCCTCAGATGCCGTCCACCGACGCTGCGGTCAGCGCACGCGCCGTTGATTCCGACACCCCGCCCAAGACGATGAATTCCTCCCGATGCGAACTCTCCCGCGTGGTCTGGCGCGCGGACCAGAACATGTTCGGCTCCGGCCGCGGCACGCTGGTGCTCGAACTGGTCGACGACGTGGCGTGGGCGACCGCGTCGCGGCACGCGGGCGGACACGCGGTCACCGCGACCGTCGAGCACATGATCTTCCGCAACCCGACCTGGGCCGGTGACGTCGTCACCGCGTTCGCCCAGGTGGAGGGCACCGGCCGGACGTCGATGGACATCGGCGTGTACGTCACCGCCCAGCGCGGCGCCGACGAGCGGGTGCCGGTCGCCGAGGCGCACCTGGTGTTCGTCGCGGTGGACGCCGACGGCAACCCCCGCGCGGTGCCCGGGGTGTACCCGGAGACCGAGGCGGAGTACGCCGCCGCCCGCGCCGCGGAGATCCGGCGGGAGCACCGCCGGTCGCTGACCGGCGCGCTGTCGGAGCAGGCGAGGTGACCGGCGCGCGGACGCCGTTCCGTATTGTGGGACCCCGGGTCGACCACGCGAATGTGGAGATCACCGTCGCATTCATCGCGGAAGCGGTGAACGAGGGCGATTTCACCGTGCTCGACGATTTCGCCCACCCCGAACTCCGCGATTTGTCGGAGCCCCGCGTATTCCCCGACGGCCCGGCCGGGCTGCGGGCGAAGGTGGAGGCGCTGCGCAGGCGGATGCCGGACCTGTATGCCCGCATCCGGGACGTCCGGCCCGGTGACATCGATTCGGTGCAGGTGCGCTTGGAGTTCGCGGGCACTTACGCGGGCGACCCGATGGCGCCGACCGGGCACGACGGCCGGGTCGTCCGGTGGGGCCAGCGGCACCTGTGGTTCTTCCGCGACGGCCGGGCCAGCGCCCACGTCGGCCGGGTGGACCGCGCGGCGATCGCGGCGGCGCTGCGCTGCTGACCGCCCGCCGGGCCGCGGGGCGGCCCGGCGTCAGCGGTCGACCCAGAGCCGCCGCGGCGGGTGGGGCCAGGCGATGGCGGGTTCGGCGGCCTCGGGCGCCGGTGCGGCGTCCTCGGCCAGGATCCCGCGCAGCACCGCCCCGGCGACGCGCAGGCGCCAGGCGAGCAGGGCGAGGACGGCGACCCCGCACGCGATCCAGAGGGCGAGGGACATGGGCAACCCCATTCGACGCCGGGCGCCCCTCACGACCGAAGGGCCGAACGCGGTTCGGCCGACCGGTGCGACGCCCGGAGGTCATTCGATGGTCAACTTCCTCCCGGTGCATCGCCCGGGCGCGCTCCCGGTTACAGCTCGTCAGCCAAGTTGAACGATCTACTACCTATTTCCACCCGTTCGGCCCAGTCCGTTCCGATGATCTAGTGACGCTGCGCTCCCACAGCCCGAGAGGCTCCCGCGACGTCAGCACCCCTGGGAGGATCGGGGTGCACGCGCACGCGCCCAGTCCCCGAGGTGATCAGCAGATGGCCGCTCCCGCCGACACGACCGACCTCTGGGTCCGCCGGTTCCACCGGTCGCCATCGGCCAGGGCCAGGCTCCTCGTCCTGCCGCACGCGGGCGGCGCGGCGAGCTACTACTTCCCGATGTCGCGCGACCTCGCCCCGGACGTCGAGGTGCTGGCGGTGCAGTACCCGGGCCGCCAGGACCGCCGCACCGAGCCGTGCGTGGAGACCGTCGCCGACCTCGCCGACGTGCTGTCCGACGTCGTCGAGCCGTGGACCGACGCGCCCCTGGCCCTGTTCGGCCACAGCATGGGCGCCTCCGTGGCGTACGAACTGGCGCTGCGCCTGCGCGAGATCGGCGTCCGCCCGGCCTGCCTCGTCGTCTCCGGCCGCCGCGCCCCCAACGCCTTCCGCGACGAACGCGTCCACGAACGCGACGACGAGGGCTTCCTCGACGAGATCCGCTCCCTCGACGGCACCCAGGGCCCCCTCCTGAGCGACCCGGAGATCCTGGCGATGGTCCTCCCGGCCATCCGCGCCGACTACCGCGCCGCCGAGCTGTACCGCCCCACCCCCGGCACCAAGCCCCTGGACATCCCCATCCACGTCCTCCTCGGCTCCGACGACCCGAAGGTCACCCGCCCCGAGGCCGACCGCTGGTCCGAGCACACCACCGCGGACTGCACCGTCGAGGAATTCCCCGGCGGCCACTTCTACCTGGCCGACCAGCCCGCCGTGGCGGCCCGCGTCGGCGCCCACGTCATCCGCGCGCTCTAGCCAGCCACCACAGCCCGAGGACGGGCAACACCGCGGGCACGAACCCGTACCCCTGCCCGAACCCCGACCACACGGTCGCGTCGGGGAACGCCGACGGCACCAGGGAACTCACCGCGCCCACGCTGAGCACCCCCACCAACTCCACGACACAGGCGGCCACAGCCACCCCCGCCACCCCTTGACCAACGCGACAGTCGCCACGACGTACACGGCAGCGGCGACCCCCGACAGCAGGTACGCCACCGGCGCGACCGAGAACCGCGTCCCGATCTGCACGGCCGACCGAGCACAAGCCGCCAACGCGAACACCGCGTACACGGCGACCAACAACCGCCCCGGCCCGCTCCTCAGCTCAGCCACCGGCCACCCCCCAGATGTCGTTCAACCGGACGATGATCACCGGCACCAGCAACGCCCCCACCACCACGACCGCCATCCCCCACCGGCTCCGCTCCAGCATCGACCAGAACACCGCCAGCGGCAGCAGCAGCAACCCGCCGACGAGGTACCCCCGAACGACCACCCGTCCACCGCCCGATCGGTCCCGGCGAGCCGCACGAACCCGATCACGGCCTGCACCAGCAGCCCGACCTCGATCAGCAGCAGGAACACCACCAGCAACCCGCTGTCGGCCTTGTCCAACAGCAGGGGCCGGTTGAGCACGACCAACACCAACGCCCACAGCGCCGCGCCACCGCCGCCCAGGTGAGAACAGCGGAGAACACGTCGATCATGAGGGCACCCCCGGGTCTGCACGGCCGTCCACGGCGCTGACAGCCTCGCACGGACGTGTCGCGCCACCGCCGCCCCACCCCGTCTCGGCGGCACGCCCCACCCGCCCGACCAGCGGCCACCGGTTCGGGTGGTTGGCGGGTTTGAAATCCCCGGGTGGGCGAACCGGTGTTAGGTTGATCGGCGATCAGCCCATGTTCGTCCACAGTGGACGCGTAGTGCTCGGGGGATGCCGGTGTCGGTTCTCGACCTCGTCTGCGGTCACCGGGGCGCGCCTGAGGTGGTGGCGCGGGCCAGGGTGGTGGTCGAGCCGGGGTTGCGGGCGGCGGTGGAGGGGTTGCCGGAGGTCACGCGGCAGGCCGCCGGGTACCACCTGGGCTGGTGGGACGAGCACGGGGAGCCCGTGGACGCGCCCGGCGGCAAGGCGATCCGGCCCGCGTTGACGCTCGCGGCGGCGCAGGGGATCCCAAGGCCATCCCGGCGGCGGTGGCGGTGGAGCTGGCGCACAACCACGCCCGGGTGCTCGACGACGTGCTCGACGGGGATCTCGCCCGGCGGGGCAGGCCCTCCGCGTGGGCGGTGTTCGGGCGGGGCGCGGCGGTCCTGGCGGGGGAGGCGCTCCTCGCCGCCGCCTACGACGTCCTCGCGGGCGACGCCACCGCGATCCGGGTGCTCACCGCGGCCATCACCGCGCAGCAGGAGGGGCAGGCGGCGGACCTCGCGTTCGAGCGCCGCACCGACGTCACCCTCGCCGAGGGCGTACGGGCCGCCGAGCGCAAGACGGGCGCGCTGTTCGCCGCGGCGGCCGCGCTCGGGGCGCCCGCGCTGCGCGGGTTCGGCGCCTTGCTCGGCCTCGCCTACCAGCACGTCGACGACGTCCTCGGGATCTGGGGCGACCCGCGGCCACCGGCAAGCCCGTCTACGCCGACCTCGACCGCCGCAAGAAGACCCTCCCCGTGCTCGCCGCGATGGCCTCCGGCACGTCAGCGGGCCGCGAGCTGGCCGCCCTCTACCACGCCCCGGACCCGCTCACCGCCGCCGACGTCGTCCACGTCGCCGAGCTGGCCGACCGGGCGGGCGGGCGCGCGCACTGCCTGCGCCAGGCCGACCGCCTGCTCGCCGCCGCCCTCGACGACCTCCGCCGCGCGGACCTGCCGCAGGCCGCCGAGGCCGAGCTGGCCGCGCTCGCGCACTACGTCGTGCACCGCGACCGCTGACGGGTCCACGGCCACGTCATCAGCGCCCACACGCCGAACACCAGGACCACCACCGGCAGCAGGTACCACGGCCACGGGCCCAGCAGGTCCAGCAGCGAGTCGACCTCCGGCTTGCGGCTGAGGAACCCGTAATTGCCGCCGCTGAGCGCGTTCACCCCCAGCGCCACCCCCGCCCACGCGAGGCTCACGACCACCGCCACCCGGTAGTCGCGCCAATCGGGACGCATCCCCAGCCCCCACGTCTGGTAGATCGCCACCCACACCACCGCCAGGTGCAGGCCCCAGAACACCAGGAACTCCACGCTCGGGAAGTCCGGACCGGACAGCGCGGGCGACACCAGCGCCTGCGTGCTCAGCACCAGCGCCCAGTAGTACGTCAGCGCGTACGCCCACCGCGCCCGCGACCACAGCGCGCAGATCGCCGACACCGTCACCAGGTCCGACAGCTGCAACGGCAGCGAGTGCCCCCACCCGAACCGGGGCGGCGTGTTCAGGTACACCACCATCCCGGCGAACAGCACCGCCATGACCACCGCGGCCGCGCGCTCCCCGCGCCTCGACCCGCCGACCAGGACCAGCGCCGCGGACACCGCCGCGAACAGCGCCAGGACGGCCCAGTGCGAGGGCCCGTACGGCTGGAACGCCATGGTCGGGGATTGTCCCCTCGCCGAACGACCCCGCAAAGTCCGCCCGGCTGACCGCCCCGAAGGGCATCCCCGGCCCGCGCACGCGCCGACACGATGGCCGTTGACGCTCGTGGAGAGGACGACGGCGATGGCATCGGTGACAGTGCACCAGGTGGGGGCGGGTCGGGCGGACGGGACGTCCGGCACCTTGGACGAGCACACCGAGGTACAGGTGTTCGCGCAGGTGACCAACGACGACGGGAGCCCGATCACGCTCGGGGTGAACTTCTCCGTCGCCGACCGGACCGAGGCGGTGGGCCTCAACATCGGCCCCGGCGAGACCCAGTGGGCGCAGTACGTGGTGGGTTCGCTGCCGGCCGGGACGCACCCGCTCGACGTCCTCGTCTACGCCGAGGTCGACGGCATGTCGCAGGTGCTCGGCCAGGAGCAGTCCCAGTTCACCGTCGCGGGAGCGGGCGCGGGCGCGGGCCAGAGCGGCAACGGCGGCGGCGGGTACACCGAGCAGCCGCTGCCGGAGCTGGAGATCACCGTCTTCGAGTTCAAGGCGGGCCGCGTGGAGGGCATGTCCGCGGGCCCCGGCGAGGCCTACGACACCGGCGGCGGCACGCTCACCGTGCAGGTCCGCAACACCGGCACCGAGCAGTCCGGCGCGGCCGTCCTGACCATGGTCGTCGGCGGCGAGTACGAGAACCACGACATCAACCTCGCCGCCAGCGAGGAGTCCCAGTTCACGCTGACCGCCGAGTCGCTGGAGCAGGGCCAGGCCGAGGTGTACGCCTACGTCGCGATGGAGATCAACAACTCCACGCAGACCGTGGCCCACGAGTCCCGCACGATCGACGTCATCGCGGGCCCGGCCCGCGAGCGCGCCGAGCTGGGCACGGTGACCGTCGACTTCAGCATCGCCATGCACACCACCGACGAGCGCGGCGCCAGCTACCTGCTGTCGTCCTACGTCGCCGAGGTGACCTTCGTCGGCGACGACGGCTCCGACGTCGTCCCGTCCGAGACGAACCGCTGCGAGACCGAGCACGGCCCGTTCACCTGCAACGACATCGTGGTGCCCCGGTCCGGCCGGGTCATCGTCCGCGCGGAGAACCCCGAGGGCGACGTCCTCAAGGGCGACTGCCACTACAACCTCGGCGACAAGCAGGTCCTCGCGATCGACGCCGTGCAGGCCGTCCACGAGATGGAGCTGTCGGCCAGCAGCACCCAGGAGCTCACCGAGCAGGTCGAGACCGAGGTCCGCGCGAAGGTCTCCTACGCCTTCATCGAGGCCGAGGGCGGCCGCACCTGGACCCGCGGCGACACCGAGTCCTGGGGCGAGGAGCGCAGCGGCACCGTCCTCTACCCGCTCGACACGCTCCGCCTCGAGGTCGTCGAGTAGGTCAGCGCCAGATCACCGCACTGTCAGGCTTCGCCCGCATAGTTGTTCCCAGCAAGGCGAAGCAAGACAGGGAGAGGTGCCCGGAGCGGTTTATCGGGTTCCTGTTCACAGGAAGGGCCCCTGGCCCGCGCAGGTTCGAATCCTGCCCTCTCCGCAAGCTACGTCCAGTTGCCCGTGCCGAACGTCGCTGCGCCGCGGCGCAGCAGCGCGCGCAGCTCCATCCGCCGGACCTTGCCCGTCCCCGTGCGCGGGACGCGGTCCCAGGTGAGCACCACCGGGTCGGCCAGGGCGGGCAGGTCGCGGACCGCCGACGCCCACCCCGCTCGTCCAGCGCGCCGTCGTCGGTGACGACGACCGGCACCGGGAGCTGCCCGGGCGTGCCCAGCACGACGCACTCGACCACCTCGGGGACGCGGTCGGAGATGACGTCCTCCAGCTCCACGCAGCTCTGCCCCGGGATGACGTCGACCTCGCGGTCCAGCAGCAGGTACGCGCCCGACCGGGTGCGCATGCCGACGTCCCCGGAGTTCCACCAGCGACCGGACACCTTGGACTCCCAGCGCGCCGTCTCGCCCACGTAGTCCACGCAGCGGGCGCGGTGCGGACCAGCACCAGGCCGGGGCGGCCCGTCGGCACGTCCTGGAACGTGCGCGGGTCGACCACGCGCAGCCGGGTGCGGCCCGGGACCGGGCGGCCGAGGTTGCGGGTGGTCGGGTGCCTGTCGCCCTCCGCGCCGATCGAGCGGCGGGTGAGGAAGCGGAACGTCATCGGGCCGGTCTCGGTCTGGCCCCACACCTGCACCCACAGCGGGTGCTTGCGCCGCGTGCCGTTGAGGTAGGCGCGGACCGTCGGCGGGTGCATCGCGTCGAAGGTGTTGATGAACAGCCGCACGTCCCCGAACGGGCCGTCCGGCCCGGCCAGGCCCTGCCAGCGGACGAACGCCGACGGCAGCGCCTCCAGCGTCGTCGGGCGGTGCGCGCGCAGCACGTCCGGGGAGTCGCCGCCGACGACGACCACCTTGCGCGGCGCGAGCCACAGCACGCTCGCCGTCCACGGGATCGCGCGGCCGTGGCAGAACGCGATGGCCGAGGCGACGGTGTCGTCGGGGCGGCTCGACAGGACCGGGACGCGCTGGGACTCCCGCGCGGCCAGCAGGTGCAGCAGGGTGCGCGTGGTGTGCACCACCAGCTTCGGCGTGCCCGTGGTGCCGGAGGTGTGGTGGATGGCCAGCGGCGCGGACGGGTCGCGGCGGACCGGGCCGGGCGGGCGGGTCCCGCGCAGCGCGCCCAGGTCCAGGGCGCCGGGGTAGCGGTGGTCGAGCACGAGCGCGCGCCGGGCGAAGCCGAGCAGGTCGGTCTCGTCGTCGCGGGCGTTCTCCAGCACCGCCGACGTCGTCACCAGCAGCGCCGGGTCGAGGCGCTTGAGCAGCACCTGGAGGGTCTGCGGCGGCAGGTGGTCGGACAGCAGCGCAGGCACCGCGCCGAGCCGGGCCGCCGCGCACGCCAGCAGCACGTAGTCCCAGTGGTTCTCCTTGACCACCGCGACCCGGTCGCCCGGCCCGACCCCGGCCGCGTGCAGCCAGCCCGCCGCGTTGCGGACCAGGCCCGCCACGTCGGCCACGGTGTAGCTGGTCCCGAAGTCCGGGGCGATGTCCAGCGGGCGGTCCAGTTCGATGGCGGTGCGGACGCCGCGGTCCACCAGCTCGTCGAACAGGGTGCCCAGATCGGACGGCTTCACGGCTGCACCTTCCGGCCGATGACGGTCACCATCACCTGGGACAGCCAGGCGTGGCGCGGGTCGAGCAGGTCGGCGATCGCGCGGTCGACGTCGGCGTCGGACACCCCGGCCAGGCGCGGGCGCAGGTGCTCCAGCCACAGCGCGAACCACCGCCCGCCGGGCGAGCCGCCGCGCACCACCTCGGCGCGCCCGTCCGCCCGGACGTCGGCCAGGCCCGCGGCCTCGACCAGCTCGACGTCGAGCAGCCCGCAGCGCGGGTGGTAGCCGGTGGCGCGCATGACCGCGTACGCGGCGCGCTTGACGCCGTCGTGGAAGTGGCCGTCGGCGTGGCTGAACAGCGCCGCGGTGTCGGTGTCCTCCAGCACGAGGTGCCCGCTGGGCTTGAGGGCGGCGGCCATCCGCCGGACCGCGCCGAGCCGGTCGGCGAGGTGCTGGACGACGAGCCGCGCGTGCACGACGTCGTAGCCGTCGCCGGGCAGGCCGTGGCAGACGTCCATGCGCACCACCCGCGCGCCGGGGGCGTCCACGTGGGACACGTCGCGGTCGACGGCGGTGACCTCGGCGCCGCGCGCGGCCATCCACCGGGCGACGGAGCCGTGGCCCGCGCCGACCTCCAGGCACCGCGTGCCGGGGCCGACCAGCGGCGCCAGCCGGGCGAAGGTGCCGTCGTCCCACAGGGCCTCGCCGAGGGCGAGCCGCTCGGACTCGCGGTCGAAGCCGGTGTCGAAGCAGTACCCGGTCTCAGCCACCGGCCACCGCCAGGCTCGGCGTGCGGGCGAGCACCCGCGCCGCGACGATCTCCGCGGAGCGGACCGCGCCCTCGCTGGACGGGCGCAGCGCGTACCAGTCGCCCGCGTGCTCCACCGCCGACGGCGCGCGCCGGACGAACTCGCCGCGGGTGGCCAGCGCCGCGCCGGTCGGCATCGGCTGGCCGTGCCGGAACACCGACACGGCGGTGTCCCGGCAGCGCAGGCCGGGCAGGTAGCGGCGGGCCTCGGCGAGCAGCACCTCGGCGGCCCGCTCGGGCGGACCGGCGACGAGGTCGGGGGTGGCGGCCTGGGCGGCGAACAGGGTGACCGCGCCGCGGCCGGGCGGCACCGAGCCGGGGTTGCGGCGCTCGTCGAACAGCGCGCCCGCGAACACCGGGTTCTCCACGGGCGGCACGAGCAGCCCGAACCCGCCGCCCGGGGCGAGCACCGGCACGTCGAGCAGGCAGGAGACCTTCACCATCGGCCGGTACGGGACGGCGCGCACGTACGCGGGGGCGTCCTCGTGCAGGGCGGCGGCGACCGGGGCGGGCACCGCGAGCACGACCTGGCGCGCGGCCAGCTCCGCGCCGTCGACCACCAGCCGCGCCCCGGTGTCCGTCGTGGACACCGAGGTGACGGCCATCCCGGTGGACACGTCGACGCGCTCGGCCAGCGCGCGGGCCAGGGTGTCCATGCCGTCCCGGTAGACCCGGAACGTGCTGATCGGGCCGACCGCGTTGAGGTGCGCGAACAGCGGGCCCGCGCAGGCGAGCGCGGTGTCCCAGCCGTGGAAGCCCGCGGCCAGCGGCGCGAACAGGTAGTCGTGGAGGTCGCGGTGGCGGCGGCGCAGCAGGTCGGCCAGCGTGGCCGCGCCGAGCGGCGTGGCCTCCGGGTGGTCGGGGTCGTACCGCTTCGCGCGCAGCCGCACGCCCGCCGCGAGCCGGGCCAGCGCGATCCGCGCGGTCGGCGACAGGCCCGCGGCGACCCGCGGGTCGCCGACGCCGGGGTGCGCGCGGCCCTCCCGCCACACCGCGAGCCCGGTGCCGATCACCGGGGCGTCGGCCCCGGTCAGGCCGACCTCGTCGATGAGCCGCCAGGTGGCGGGGTAGCCGTGCGTGGCGAGCAGCTCGGCGCCGGTGTCGACCAGCCAGCCGTCGCGGCGCTCGGTGCGCATCCGGCCGCCGACGTGGTCGGCGGACTCGAAGACGTGCACCTGCCTGCCCGCGCGGCGCAGGTGGTGGGCGACGGCGAGCCCGGCGATGCCCGCCCCCACCACCGCGACGTCGAGGTCCGTGCCCATCAGGTCCCTCCCAGCACCGGGGCGAACAGGTTGACCAGCACCAGCAGCGCCACCGTCGCCCGGTGCGCGTGCAGGCCGATCAGCCGCGCGCCCAGCAGGTCGCCGAGGCCGACGCCCCGGCGCAGCTGCGCGACGCGCAGCGCGACGGCGGGCAGCATGGCCGGCGAGAACCACCACGGGGCCGCGCCCAGCCCGGCCGCGGTGACGATCAGCGCGACCTCGGCGACGGACAGGCCCGCGATGAACAGCTTGTTGCCCTGCGCGCTCAGCAGCACCGCCGCGGTGGGCCGCCCGACCCGGGCGTCACCGGCGGCGTCGCGGGTGTTGGAGTACACCCCGAACAGCAGCGGGCCGAGCCCGAACAGCACGGCCTGCACTGCGGCGAACCCGCTGAGCTCGCCCGTGCACAGGCCGACCGCGGCCAGCACCAGCCCGACGCCGAACCCGGCGAGGAACACCTCCTGCCAACCCCGGTAGCTGATCTTGAGGCCCCAGGAGTACTGGACGGCGGCGAAGAAGCACAGCGCCAGCAGCAGCACCGCCCACAGCGGGGAGTGCGGCGCGAAGGCGACCGTCCACGTCCACACCAGCAGGCCGAACAGGGTCGCGCCCCAGCCGAAGACGACGGCCTCGCGCTCGCTCAGCTCCCCGGTCAGCAGCGGCTTGCGGGCCAGCCTGCGGGCGGGCGCGTTCGGGCCGTAGTTCGCCCAGTCGCTGCCGTCCCGGAAGCCGGTGACGTCGTCGAAGGCGACCGCGCCCGCCACGACGCCGACCGCGCCGACGAGGAACAGCCCGAGCGTGGCCAGCACCGGCGCCGAGCCCCACCCGTCCGGCCCGCACAGCGACCAGGCCAGCGGGACGGCGAGGTAGTAGTCCCACACGTCGAGCTTGGCCAGCCGGGCGAAGGCGCCCAGCCGGGTGGGCACCGGGTGGACGGCGTGGCTCATCGGGTCCCTCCGCAGAACGCCACGACGCTGTCGGCGACGTGCTCGACCTGCGCGTCGGTCAGGTGCGGGTAGATGGGCAGGGCGAGCATCCGCGCGCTGGCCAGCTCCGCGTGCGGCCAGCAGCGCCCGCCGCGGGCGTACTGGGCGAACGCGGGCTGCAGCGGCAGCGGCGTCGGGTAGTAGACGTGCGTGCCGACGCCGCGCTGCGCGAGGTGGTGGCGCAGCTCGTCGCGGCGCTCGGCGAGCAGGCAGTACACGTAGAAGCAGCGGCCGTCGCGGCCGGGCGGCGGGGCCTGCACGCCGCGGTCGGCGAGGTCGGCGAACCGCTCGGTGTAGAAGTCGGCGATCCGGGCGCGGCGCTCCAGCCGCTCGGCGAGGCCGGGCAGGCGGTGGAGCTGGTAGTCGGCGAGGATCTCGTCGAAGCGGCTGTTCTGGCCGACGAGGTGGTGCACGAACCGGGTCCGGCCGTCCTGGCCGTGGTTGCGCAGCATCCGCACGGTCGCGGCCAGCTCGACGTCGTCGGTGACCACCGCGCCGCCCTCGCCGACCGTGCCGAACGTCTTGACCTGCACGAACGAGTACACGCCCGCGTCGCCCCAGCGACCGGCGGGCACGCCCGCCAGCACCCCGCCCTGGGCGACCGCCGAGTCCTCGACGAGCCGCACCTGGTGGCGGTCGGCCAGCGCGGACAGGGTCGGCATGTCGGCCATCACCGAGAACATGTGCGCGGGCATGATCGCCGCGGTCTCGTCGCCGATCGCGGCCTCGACCTCGTAGGGCTCGACGACCATCGTCCACGGGTGCACGTCGGCGAACACCGGCGTGGCGCCCGCGTTGACCACCGACGCGGCCAGCGGCGCGCAGCCGAGCGCGGGCACCACGACCTCGTCGCCGGGGCCGATGTCCATGGCGCGCAGCACCAGGCCCAGCGCGCCGGTGCCGCTGCCGCAGGCGACGACGTCGGCGGCGCCGGTCTCGGCGCGCAGCGCGGCCTCGAACGCGGCGGTGCGCTCGCCGAGGATGAACTTCTGCGCCGGGTCGGTGCCGATCCGGCGGACGGTCTCCAGCAGCAGGTCGCGGTCGTGGTCGAACAGGTCGGGCGGGAAGAAGGGCAGGGCGCTCACGTGGGGTTCCCGGTGTAGAAGGCGCGGACCAGCTCGCAGACCCGGTCGACGGCGGCGTCGGGCAGGTCGGGGTACAGCGGCAGGGCGAGGGTGTGCGCGCAGGCGGCCTCGGCGACCGGGAACTGGCCCGCGCGGTAGCCGAGGTCGGCGAAGCAGGGCTGCAGGTGCAGCGGGACGGGGTAGTAGGTCTCGGTGCCGACGCCGTGCGCGGCCAGGTGCGCGGCGAGCGCGTCGCGGCGCTCGACCTCGACCAGGTAGACGTAGAACACCGGGTCGGTCGGCACGCCGCGGTCGACGAGCACCGGGGTCTTGCGCACTCCGGGGCAGCCCGCGAGGCGCTCGGTGTAGGCGCGGGCCAGCTCGGCGCGGCGGGCGATGTCGGCGTCGAGCCGGGTCAGCTTGGCGAGCAGGACCGCGGCCTGGAAGTCGTCCATCTTGCTGTTGAACCCGGGCAGCACGGTCTCGTTGGCGATGCCGGGGAAGTGCGCGAGGGTGCGCCCGAAGCGGCCGTGGTGGCGCAGCGCGGCCGCGGTGTCGGCGATGCGGTCGTCGTCGGTGATGACCGCGCCCGCGTCGCCGAGCGCGCCGAGGGTCTTGGTCGGGAAGAACGAGAGCACCCCGCCGCTGCCGTGCAGGCCCGCGTGGCGGCCGTCCCAGCGCATGCCGATCGCCTCGGCGCTGTCCTCGACCAGGCTGACCGCGTACCGGTCGGCCACCTCGGCGAGCGCGCCGAGGTCGGCGAGCTGGCTGAACAGGTGCACCGGCATGAGCGCGCGGGTGAGGTCGGTGACCGCGTCCGCGGCGGCGTCGGGGTCGATGGCGTAGTCGTCCGGGCCGATGTCGGCGAACACCGGCCGCCCGCCCGCGAGCACGACCGACGAGGCGCTGGCGATGAAGCTGAACGCGGGCACGACGACCTCGTCGCCGGGTTCCAGGCCGATCGCGCGCAGCAGCAGCACCAGCGCGTCGGTGCCGGAGCCGACGCCGACCACGCGGGCCGCGCCGATCCGCTCGGCGAGGACGTGCTCGAACCGCTCGACCATGTGGCCGTGGGAGTACTTGCCCCGGGCGATCACCTCGGCCAGGTTCGCCTCGGCCTGCGGCCAGACGGCCTCGAGCGTCGCGGCCTGGGTGAAGAACGGGACCGGCACGGCTGGCGCGGCGAGCGCAGCGGCGTGCTCCATGCGCGTCCTTTCCGGACTGGGCTCGTGGACACCGGCGGACACCGGTCCGCCACCCGACACTATCCACGCTCGCATCGCTTGCGCCGCAACGAATCCAAAGATCACACGGACGTGTGGCCCGCGTTGACACGCCCGGGCGCGCGCGTCAGGGTTTGGGCGTTGTCACGGTCCGGGGAGGCGGCACTGCATGCTGGGCACGCTAGTCGTGGGACTCGGCCGGGCCGGAGCGCACCTGCACCTCCCCGTCGTGCGCACGCTCCGCGACCTCGATCCCGCCCCGGCGCCCCCGATCGTGGTGTTCGATCCCGTTCGGAGTGTCCAGCTTGGACCCGACGTGGTCGTCGCCCGGGACCCGGCGCACGCCGCCCTGCTCACCGACCCGGCGACCACGGTCGTGCACGTGTGCACGCCGCCCTCGGCCCGGCGCGACCCGGTCGCCGCGTTCGCCGCGGCGGGCTTCCGCCGGTTCCTGGTGGAGAAGCCGCTGGCCGCCGACCCGGCCGGGCTCTCCGCGCTGCTCGACCTCGCCCGCGCCGCCGACCTCGACGTCGTCCCGGTCGGCCCGTGGCGGCACAGCGAGCTGACCCGCAGGCTCCTCGACCTGCGGGGCGCCCTCGGGCGGCCGGTGTCCATCGCGGTCCGGCAGGCCAAGCCCCGGTTCACCCGCACCCTGTCCGGTGACGCCCACCCGAGCGCGTTCGACGTCGAGGCGCCGCACTCGGTGGGCCTGGCGCTGCGCCTCGGCGGCCCCGCCCGGGTGGTCGCCGCCGGGTCGTCGGACATGCTGCTGGGCGCGGCGGTGTTCCCCGGGCTCGGCGGCGCGTGGCTGGCGCTGGAGCACGAGGACGGCCTGCGCACCGAGATCAGCACCGACCTCACCGCACCGGTGCGCGAGCGCCGGGTCACCGTCGAGTTCGAGCGCGGGACCGCGGTCGGCCACTTCGCGGTCAGCGCCGCCGACGAGTACGCGCAGCTGCGCGTCCGCACGCCGAGCGCCACCACCCGGTCGGTGTTCCGGGACGACTCGCTGACCGCGTTCACCGCACGGGCGTACCGGCACTTCGCGGGGGTCGAGCCGATGCCGGGCGAGCTGGCGTCGGGCGCGGCGGTGGTGTCGCTCATCGCCGACGCCAAGCGGCTCGCCGCGCCGGTCGGGGCGGCGCGGTGATCAGGCTGGCCGGGATCGGCGACGAGGCGGGCCCGTCGCTGGCCGAGCAGGTCGCCGCGGTGACCGGGCTGGGCTGGTCGGCCATCGAGCTGCGCACCGTCGACGGCGTCGCCGTGGCCGACCTGACCGACGCCGCGTTCGACGCGGTCGCCGCGACGCTGGCCGAGCACGGGCTGGACGTGGTGTGCGTGGACTCGCGCATCGGCGACTGGTCCTCGGAGATCACCGACGACTTCAGCCACGACCTCGACGAGCTGCGGGTGCTGGCGGCCCGCTGCCGCGCGCTCGGCACCCGGTACGTGCGGGTGATGTCGTACCCGAACGCGGGCCTGCCGCCCGCGGAGTGGGAGCGCCGGGTGCGCAGGCGGCTGCGCGAGCTGGCCCGCCGCGCCGAGCAGTCCGACCTGGTGCTGCTGCACGAGAACTGCGCGGGCTGGGCCGCCGCCGACGCCGACCGCATGCTCGCCCTCGTCGACGACGGCCTCGGCCTGCTGTTCGACACCGGCAACGGGATCGCCCACGGCTACTCCGGCGTCGACCTGCTCGCCGCGATCGCCCCGCACGTGCGGCACGTGCACGTCAAGGACGGCCGCTCCGGACCGCAGTGGACGGTGCCCGGCCGGGGCAGCGCCGACGTCCCGGGCGCGCTGTCGCTGCTGGCCGCGCACGGCTACACCGGGGCGCTGTCGCTGGAGCCGCACCTGAGCATGCGCCCGCACGAGCGCGACGGCCGCCCCGGCGAGGTGGAGGGCTTCCACGCCGCGGGCCGCGCCCTCGAAGCGCTCCTCGCCGTGCCGGTGCCCGCGCGCTCGGAGGCGTGAGTGCTCACCGAGGCCGACCACGCGCTGCTGCTCGACCTGCTCGCCCTCCCCACCGCGGGTCCGCTGGAGACCAGCGGACCGGTGCGGCTGTGGGAGGCGCAGAAGGCGTACGCCGACGCGTCCGGGCTCGCCGTCGTGCACCACGGCCCCGCCGACCCCGCGGTGCTGGCCCGCCCGGACGTGCCCGAGACCGTGCGCGGGCGGGGCGCGGACTTCCTGTCCTGCCAGCCCAACCTCGTCCTGCGCCTGGGCCCGCCGCTGCCGCCGGAGCGGACGGTCATGTTCAACGTGCACCTGGACACCGTGGCGGGCGGGGAGCCGGTGTCCTTCGACGGCGCGGTCTTCCGCGGCGCGGCGCCATCGACGCCAAGGGGCCCGCCGTGGCGCTGCTCGCGGGCATCCGGGACGCCGCGCGCCGCGACCCGGCGATCGGCACCCGGGTCGGGGTGCTCGTGCAGGCGGTGTCCGGCGAGGAGGGCGGCGCGATGGGCGTCTTCGGCACCCGCCCGCTGGTCGAGGCCGGGTACGTGGGCGCGCTCAACGTCTTCTGCGAGCCCACGTCGGGCCGCTACCAGCCGACCGCCACCGCCGCCGCGACCGCCGAGGTCCGGGTCGACGGCGAGGACGCCATCGACGACGCCCCCGAGGCGGGCCACAACGCGACCGTGCTGCTCGGGCACCTCGCCGCGCACCTCGGCGACCGGCTCGACCGCGTGTGCATCGCAGGCCTGCACACCGGAACCGCGCACAACCGCGTCTACGGGTCGGGCTCGCTGCTGGTGAACCTCCCCTACGCCACCGCCGCGCACGGCGCGGAGCTGACCGCGGCGCTGGAGCACCACGTCGCCACCGGGGTCGCCGACTTCGCCACCCGGTACGCCGCGCGCCCCACCCTGGCCCGCACCGCCGCCGACGCGGCCGCGATCACCAGCGTGCGCTGGCGCAAGCGCGGCCTGCCCACGCTGTCCGACGCGGGCCCCGGCCTGGCCGCGCTGATGGCCGCCGCGGGCATCCCGCGCGGCGCCGCGGCCTTCACCTGCGACGCCATCTGGATGTCCGGGACGCCCGGGGCGACCGCCGTGCTCGGCCCCGGCGACCTCGCGGCGAACCGCGCGCACGCGGCGGGCGAGCACGCCCGCCTGGCCGACCTGGACGCCTTCGCCGCCCAGGTCTCCCGACTCCTGCTGGCCTTCGCCGACCCGACGCCCGGAGGAACCACCCGATGACCGACCTCGACACCGCGCCCGCCCGCGCCGCCGTCCGCATACCGGTGGGGGCGCTGCTCGACTTCACCGCGGCGGTGTTCGTCGCCCACGGCCTCCCGCCCGCGCGCGCCACCGCGGCGGCCGAGGCGCTCTGCCACGGCGACATCACCGGCACCACATCGCACGGGCTGGTGAACCTGACCCGCATCTACCTCCCGCTGCTGGAGTCCGGCCGGGCCGACGTCGACGCCGAGCCGAGGGTGGCCGCCGACCGCGGGCCGCGGTGCTGCTCGACGGGGCGGGCGCGCTCGGGCTGTGGCTGGCGGGCGAGGCGATGGACCTGGCCTGCCGCCGGGCCGCCGAGTACGGCGTCGGCCTGGTGTCGGTGCGCGGCGGCACGCACTTCGGCTGCGCGGGCCACCCGGCGCTCAAGGCCGCCCGGCGCGGCATGGTCGGGCTGGTCGCGGCCAACTGCGGCCACCAGCGGATCGCCCGGCCCCCGGGCGGGCGCGCGCCGATGCTCGGGACCAACCCCTCGCGGTGGCCGCGCCGCGGCGGTCGGCCGACCTTCCTGCTGGACATGAGCACCACGGCCGCGCCGACCGGCAAGATCCGGGCGGCGGCGCGGGCGGGCACGGACATCCCGCCCGGCTGGCTGGCCGACGACACCGGCGCGGCGGTCACCGACCCGACGCGCTTCGACGCGGGCGAGGCGCACCTGGCGTGGCTGGGCGCGCCCGGCCCCGGGGCGTACAAGGGCTTCGGGCTGGGCCTGCTGGTGGAGGTGTTCGCCGCGCTGGTCCCGGGATCGGGCATCGGCCCGATCGGCGCCGCGCCGGGCGGGCTGCCCGCCGACGACGACATCGGGTACCTGCTGCTCGCGGTCGCCCCGGGCGCGCTGCGCGAGCCGGGCGCGTTCGACCGGGACGCGGGCGCGCTGTTCGGCGCGCTGCTGGACTGCCCGCCGGTCGACCCGGACCGGCCCGTCACCTACCCGGGCTGCCCGGAGGCCGCGCACGCCGCCGACGCCGACGCGCACGGCGTGCCGCTGGCGCCGGAGCTGGCCGCCGAGCTGGCGGCCGTGGCCGAGCGGCTGGGCCTGCGGATGCCGGAGGCGTGCTGATGCGGGTCGGGATCGTCGGCCTCGGGGTGATTTCCCGGTTCTACCTGGCCGCGCTGCGCGACAGCGGGCCGCTGCGGCTGGGCGCGGTGTGCGACCGGCGCCGCGCCGCGCTGGCCCCGTTCCGGGACGAGACCCGCTGCTACACCGACCACCGCGACCTCATCGCCGACGGCGGGCTCGACGCGGTCGTGGTGACCACGCCCAACGACACGCACGCCGAGGTCTGCCGGGACCTGCTCGACGCGGGGGTGCCGGTGTGCGTGGAGAAGCCGCTGGCGACGACGCTGGCCGAGGGCCTGGAGCTGGCCGCGCTGGCCGAGTCGCGCGGCACGGTCCTGTTCACCTCGTTCCACCGCCGCTACAACGCCCGCGTGCGCGACCTGCTGCTCGGGCTGCCGCCGCGCTGGGCGATCGACTCGGTGAAGGTGCGGTACCTGGAGCGCATCGAGGACCACGCGGGCGACGACGGCTGGTACCTCGACCCGGCCCGCTGCGGCGGCGGCTGCGTCGCCGACAACGGCCCGAACGCCCTCGACCTCGTCCGGCTGCTGCTCGGCCCGGTGGAACTGTCCGATGTGGAGGTCCACCGCGACGGGTCCGAGTGGACCGCTGGGCGCGGCTGGCGCTGGACGCCGAGTGCGGGGCGACCGCGGAGGTCGAGCTGGACTGGTCGTACCCGGGCGAGACCAAGGACATCGAGGTGCGGCTGGCCGACGGCGGCGTGCGGCACGCGGACATGCTGGCCGGGTTCCCCGGCTTCAAGCAGTCGCTGTGGCACGAGTACGCCGGGGTGCTGCGCGCGTTCGCCCGGGCCGTGCACGACGGCGGGCCGGACACCGCGGGCCTGGCCGCGCTGGAACTGGTGGACGCGGCCTACCGGGCCGAGCGGGGAGCGCTGCGGTGATCGAGGACGGCGACAAGCGGGCGGTGGCCGGGACGCTGGTCAAGGTGCTGGTGCACCGGCGCGAGGACCGCGGCATGCGGCTGGAGGAGTTCGCCAGCCGGTGCGTGCGCAAGGGCGAGGTGCACGAGCTGGTGACCACCGACCACGACGTCGCCGACGGGCGCATCGATCGGGTCGGGTTCCTCGGGTTCGCCGAGATCGAGACCGGCGGGGTCATCGACCGCGGCGACGAGGTGCGCATCGGCGGCGCCGTCGTCGGCACCGTGCTCGGGTTCGACGCCTGCCACTTCCCCAACCACTACAACATCCTCATCCGCCGCGACGCCCCGGTGACCGGTTCGGACATCGCGCTGAGCCCGGAGTCCCCGGTGCGGTTCGGATGAGGCGGGCGGTGGTCGCGGGCGGCGGCCTCGCGGGCCTGGTCGCGGCGCGCGCCCTGGCCGACCGCGCCGACGAGGTGGTGGTCGTCGAGCCCGACGACCCGCCGGAGGCGCCGCGCGGGCGGCCCGGCACGCCGCAGGCCGAGCAGTTCCACATCCTGCACGCGCTGGCCCGCCGCCTGCTCGACCACTGGTTCCCCGACCTGTTCGCCGACCTGGCCGCCGCGGGCGCTGTCCCGATGCCCACCCGGGACGGCCGCATGCTGGTCGACGGCAGGCCGCGCCCGACCGTGCCCGACGACGAGCTGATGCCGGTGTACCGCCCGCTGGTGGAGTGGCACGTGCGGCGGGCGGTCGCGCCCGCGGTGGTGGCCCGCCGCGGGCGCGTGGTCGGCTTGTGCGGCAACCACAAGCGGGTCGGCGGGGTGCTGCTCGCCGACGGCACCCGCGTCCCCGCGGACCTCGTGGTCGACGCCACCGGCCGCGGCACGCGGCTCGGCGAGCGGCTGCGCGCGCTCGGCGTCGCCCCGCCGCCCAAGCGGCGCGTGCACCTGGACCTCGGCTACGCCACGGCGCTGTTCCACCGCACCCCGGGCCAGCGGCTCGACGGGCTGCTCGCGGTGCACTCGCTGCGCACGGCGGGCACCCCGACCCGGGGGTGTCGTGCGTGGCGGCGGTGTCGCCGGACCGGTGGCTGTGCACGGTCGCGGGCTACGGAGCGCGCCGCCCGGGCCGCGCGGCGGACGCGTTCCGGCTGCGCTGCCTCGCCGAGCCCGCGCCCGCGTTCGCCGCGCTGGTGCGCGACTGCGCGCCCGCGGCCCGGTCGCGGTGCACCGGTTCCCGCACAGCCTGCGCCGGGACTTCCACCTCGCCGCGGAGTTCCCGGCGGGCCTGGTCCCGGTGGGCGACGCGGTCGCGTCGTTCAACCCGGTCTACGGCCAGGGCGTGCCGTCGGCGGCGCTGCACGTGTCGGCGCTGGTGCACTGGCTCGCCGAGGGGTCCGGTGTGGACGCCTACTTCGACCGCCTGCGCGTGCTGGTGGACGCGGCGTGGCAGACGTCGGTGGTCGAGGACTTCCGGCTGCCGCACGTGCGCGGCGAGCGGCCCCGCGGGCACCGCGTCATGCAGGCGGTGTCGGCGGCCATCGACCGGGCCGCGATGACCGACCCGGTGGTGAACCGCCGGTTCCTCGACGTGGTCAACATGCGCGTCCACCCGCGCGAGCTGCTGCGCGCGGACATCCTCGGGCGGACGCTGCTCAGCGAGGCCCGGCTGCACCTGCCCGGCCCGCGCGTCGAGCGCTGAACGCGGCGGAAGCCCCGGGGATCGCCCCGGGGCCTCCGCCGTTCCCGCGCGCCTGGTCAGCGCCCCAGCAGGTTGATGTCGGACGTGCCCTGGTGGTACGCCTTCACCGCCTCGACCAGCTCCTCCACCGACAGGTGGCCGCTCTGGTTCGTGTCCATCTTCCGGAACGCCTGGTCGGCCTGGCGCTCGTCCACGCCGGCCGCCCGCATCCAGCGCTTGAACTCGTTCGGGCTGACCTCGCCGTCGCCGTCGGTGTCGCAGATGTCGACGATGGCCTCGATGGTCGGGCGCAGGTTGCGGTCGAAGCCCGCGTCCCCGCCCTGCACCAGCTCCTGCTCGCTGACCTGGAGGAACTGGTCCATCGAGACCTTGCCCTGCGGGCCCACGTTGGCCTTGTTCGCCAGCTTGTCCCACATGCCGAGGTAGGCCGACATGAGGGCCCGGCCCTTGGCGCTCGTCTCCTGCTCGCCGAACGACTGCAGGATGCGGCGGGCCTCCGTCTCGTAGTCGGACTTGTCGATGGTGCCGTCGCCGTTGGAGTCCCACAGCTCGAAACGGCGCTTCAGTCGGCTGTCCTGGACGCTAGCGGTCACAACCATGCTCCTTCGGATTCTGTGGTGATTACCCTCGTCGCGGAGCGGCGCGGATTGGCGCGAAAGCCCCGCGTTCTCGACAGTAGTGCGGCCGACCGATTCCGGCAGCGGTTCACGACCCCCTTTTCGGGTGCATTACCGGCTCCCCGATCGGGCCCGCGGCGACTACTCAGCGAACGTCGGCGCGCGGTCGAGCGCGGCGGAGATCCCGTTCCACAGGTGCAGGCGGGCGCGCAGCACGCCGATGACGGTGCTCGCGCATTCCGCCCATTTCGCATCGTCGGGACCGCATAGGTCGGCGACCATCTGCATGGCCATGGGGGTGTGCTGCTCGCCGTCGACCTCGATGTGCCGGGCGAGGTACTCGGCGAACAGCGGCAGCGGGTCGGCGGCGAGCACCTGCTCGAACATCGCCGGGATGATGTCCTCCCGGCCGAAGGCGAACGCGGCGGCCTGCGCGTGCACGGGCGCGGTCTCGATCAGCGACCACGTCGACCGCACGAACTGCGCCGCGGGCGCGGGCACCCGGGCCCTGACCAGCGCTTCCCCGACCGGGGCCCCGGCGCGGAGCAGGTCGAGGAAGCGGTCGACCGGCCCGGTGTCGGCGCCGGACTCGGTCATCGCGTGCCGGTACAGCTCGAAGTGGCTGACGTAGCCCTCGCCGAACTCGTCGCTCTCCTCGACCAGCACGATGTCGTTGATGAGCCTGCGGCTGATCGGCTGCGGGGTGGGCACCCAGGGCACCGCCACGCAGGTCAGCTCGCGCTGCAGGCTCTTCAGCAGGGACATGAAGTCCCAGACGGCGAACACGTGGTGGGACATGAACACCGCTACGTCCGCACCGGTGGCGATCTGGCGGTAAATCGGGTGACCCGTTACCTCATCGCGCATCGGTTCGATCGCAGCCCGAATACGATCGACACCCGGATGGGTCAACGCCCAGTCATATCGCGTCATCGATTGCCTTTCTCATCGGGACGTGCGTTGAGCACGCTATGAGAAGCCGGGTCGGCCCGCTCGGGCCCAGCGGGTGAAAATGCGTACCCGAACAAGCGACTGGCCCCGGACGGGATTCGCCAGAAATATGGAAGCGCCCACTCGATCGGCAATCGGAGGAACCCCATGCGCTTCACCCGAGCGGTCCGGATCGGCGCGCTCGCCGCGGTGGCGGCCACCGCGCTCGCCGCCCAGCCCGCCCACGCCGCGACCGGCCAGGTGGTGGCCTTCACCCACGAGTTCGACGCGCTGCAGGTCTGGGTGGACCCGTCCGGCTGCCACACCCTGCCGATCGCGTCGCACCTGATCTTCAACCAGACCGACCAGGTGGTGGTGATCTACGCCGACCCGCTGTGCCTGCTGCCGATCGAGCCGTTCGCCCGGGTGAAACCGGGGTACGGCACGCACGTCAGCGCCGTCGGCAGCTTCCGCGCGCCCTGATCCGGCATGGCTCTCGACCTGGTAGTCGTCGGACTGGGGTACGTCGGGCTCCCGCTGGCCCGCGCCGCCTGCGCGGCCGGGCTGGCGGTGGCCGGGGTCGACACGTCGCGGGAGGTGGTGGCGGGGCTGCGGGCGGGCCGCTCGCACGTCGGCGACATCACCGACGCCGAGGTCGCCGAGATGCTCGCCGCCGGGTTCACCGCGACCGCGAACCCGGCCCCGGTCGGCGCGGCCGACACCGTGGTGATCTGCGTGCCGACCGGGCTGGTCGACGGCGAGCCCGACCTGTCGGCGGTGCTGTCGGCGGCGCGGTCGGTCGCCCGGCACCTGCGGCCGGGGACGCTGGTGGTGCTGGAGTCGACCAGCTTCCCCGGCACCACCGAGGAGGTGCTGGCCCCGGTGCTGGAGTCCGGCGGCCTGGTGGCGGGCGCAGACTTCCACCTGGCGTTCTCGCCGGAGCGCATCGACCCCGGCAACACCGCGTTCTCGTTCCGGAGCACCCCGAAGGTGGTCGGCGGGCTCACCCCGGTCTGCGCGAAGCGGTGCGCGGCGTTCTACGAGGACCTGGTGGACACCGTGGTCGTCGCGTCCGGCCTGCGCGAGGCGGAGACGGCGAAGCTGCTGGAGAACAGCTACCGCCTGGTGAACATCGCGCTCGTCGACGAGCTGGCCGTGTTCTGCGCGGGCCTGGGCGTCGACGTGTGGGAGGTGCTGCGGTGCGCGGCGACCAAGCCGTTCGGGTTCCAGCCGTTCCGGCCGGGGCCGGGCGTCGGCGGGCACTGCATCCCGGTGGACCCGCGCTACCTCGCCGCGCGGGCGCGGGCGTCGGCGCTGCCCGCGACGATGATCACGACGGCGCTGGAGGTCACCGCGGGCATGCCCGGCTACGTCGCCCGGCGCGCGTGCGAGCTGCTGGCCGCGGAGCGGCCGGTGGCCGGCTCGTCGGCGCTGCTGGTGGGGGTGGCGTACAAGGCGGACGTGGCCGACGTGCGCCAGACGCCCGCCACGTCGGTGGTCCGCCAGCTCCGCGCGCTCGGCGTCCGGGTGGCCTACCACGACCCGCACGTGCCCGCGTTCGCCGTGGACGGGGTGCCGGTGCCCGCCGGGTCGGGCCCGTGCGACATCGCGGTGGTGCTGCAGGACCACGCGGCGGTCGACCTCGGGGAGGTGCTGCGGGACGCCCGGTGCGTGCTCGACACCCGCGGGGTGGCCGAGGGCGACAACGTCGTCCGGCTCTAGCTAGCGGCGCTCGAAGTCCAGCAGGAAGCGCTTGCGCTCGACGCCGCCGCCGTAGCCGGTGAGGTCGCCCGCCGAGCCGATGACCCGGTGGCAGGGGACGACGACGCTGATCGGGTTGCGCCCGTTGGCCGCGCCGACCGCCCGCGAGGCGGTCGGCCTGCCGACGCGCAGGGCCAGCTCGCCGTAGCTGATGGTCTCGCCGTACGGGATGGTGGTGAGCGCCCGCCACACCTCGCGCTGGAACGGGGTGCCGCCGAGGTGCAGGGGCAGGTCGAAGTCGGTCAGCTCGCCCGCGAAGTAGGCGGCGAGCTGCTCCTTGACCGCGGGCAGGAGGGTGTCGTCGCGGTCGCCGAAGGTGGCGTCGGCGGGCCGGTGCCGCTGCTCGGTCATGTAGAGGCCGGACAGGGTGCCGTCCGTGGCGACGAGGGTCAGCGGGCCGACGGGGCTGTCGGTGACGGTGTGCGCACGCACTGGTGGTTCCTCGCTTTCGTTCCGGCTTCCCACAGTGGACCAGGGCCGGCGCGGGCGCTGGCGGGAATCGGACACGACGGTTGACCCGGAACCCGAGGGGGTACCTCGCACGTTGAACGGGCGCAGCCGAGGAAAGGATCGATATGCCGCTGATCAAGCGACTCACCGCCCTCGCGGGCGCGCGGCCGCCGCGACCAAGTACGCCAAGAAGCACCCGGACAAGGTCGACCGCTGGGCCGCCAAGGCGGGCCAGGTCATCGACCGGCGCACCGGGGGCAAGTACCACGACAAGATCGGTTCGGCGGTGCGGAAGGTGCAGGACACCGCGCACGGCCGCACGAGGCCGCGGGGCCGCTGAGGACGAGCGCCCGGCCGGGTCTGCCCCTTGCCCGGCCGGGCGCCGCTCACCCCGGCGGCAGCTCGTCGATGATGTCCGCCACCGTGATCCAGTCCGGTGTGGCGGGCGCGTCCTCGTCCAGCGGGACCACCGGCAGCCGCCACCAGTCGCCGTGCGGGTGCCGCTCGGGCGGCCCGGAGATGACGCCTATCCCGACGAACTGCGGGTTGCCCTCCCGGAAGTCGACCATGCCGAACGTGACGACCGTCCCGGGCTCAGGCCAGGTGTCCATTGCTCCCCCGAGTGCGCGCTGGTTGGTCACATGCTGACACACTTGTCACCCGTATGGCGTAACGATTGCACCCCGGACGTGTCCACAAAGTCTGCTTTCGGTCTGTGAATCCCTCTCAGAACCGACGTTCGTAGGGTGCCCACCCCTCCGCGGCGCGGTTAGCGTCGGTCCACCGGTCCGGTCGTGATCCGGGCGGGCCGGTCCGGGAAGGCCACTCTCCGGTCTTTCCCGGCCCTGCGGACAACGGAGAGGTGCATGCGGAAAACCATTGGCATCGTTGGGGGTTTGGCGGGCTTGGCGGCGGGAGTCGCCGTCAGCCTGCCCGCGGGCGCCGCGCCGGAGGCGCTCGTCCCGGCCCTGCAGCGCGACCTCGGGCTGACCACCGAGCAGGTGCATTCCCTGCTCGCCAAGGAGAACGCGGCCCGCGCGCTGCTTCCCGCCGTGTCGGAGGCGGCGGGAAGCGCGTTCGGCGGCGCGTGGCTCGACGGCGGCGCGCTGCGCGTCGCGGTGACCGACCCGGCCCTGGTCGACGAGGTGGCCGCCGCGGGCGGCGAGGCGACGGTCGTCCCCCACTCGGCATCCACTTTGGACAACACGAAGGCCGCGATGGACGGCCGGGCGGCGGCCGCGCCGGACGAGGTCACCGGCTGGTACGTCGACGTGCGGTCGAACGCGGTCGTGGTGGAGGCGCTGTCCACCACCCCGGCGGTGGAGTCCTTCGTGGACGCCGTCGACGGCCCGGTCCGGGTCGAGCGGGCGGGCGAGCGGCCGCGGCTCTACGCCGACGTCGTGGGCGGTGACGCCTACTACATCGACGGTTCCGGCCGGTGCTCGGTCGGCTTCTCCGTCGAGGGCGGCTTCGTCACCGCGGGCCACTGCGGGCAGCCCGGCTCGCAGGTCACCGGCGCGGACCAGAACACCGCGATGGGCCAGTTCGAGGGCTCGTCGTTCCCCGGCGACGACCACGCCTGGGTCAGCACGAACGACTCGTGGACGCCCAGCCCGGTCGTCAACGGGTACGGCAACGGCGACGTGACCGTCACCGGGTCGCAGGAGGCGGCGGTCGGCGCGAGCATCTGCCGGTCCGGCTCCACGACCGGCTGGCACTGCGGCACCGTGCAGGCGCTCGACGAGACGGTGAACTACGCCGAGGGCACGGTCACCGGCCTGACCAGGACCGACGCCTGCGCCGAGCCGGGCGACTCGGGCGGCTCGTGGGTCAGCGGCACCGAGGCGCAGGGCGTGACCTCGGGCGGCTCCGGCGACTGCACCAGCGGGGGACGACGTACTTCCAGCCCGTCAACGAGATCCTGGCGGCGTACGGCCTGACCCTGGTCACCGGCTGAGCGTGACGGAGCCCGCCCCGCGCGACCGGGGCGGGCTCCGCCGCGTTCTCGTACAGTCGGGGGCATGGGGCGCGATGCGGACATCCGGGTCGGGACGGCCGACCGGGAGCGTGCGGTGGCACTGCTGTCGGACCACTTCACCGCCGGGCGCATCGACGTCGGCGAGTACGAGCAGCGCTGCGCCGCCGCCACCGCCGCCCGCACCCGCGGCGAGGTGCTCGCGGTGTTCGAGGACCTGCCCGAGCCGCACCCCGAGTTCGACCAGCCCCCGCCGGAGGAGGCGGCGCTGCCCGAGCCCGCGCCGTCGCGGGTCCTCCAGCGCGCGTCCCGGCGGCGCGCCAACAACCTGCTGATCGGCGGGTTCGTCGTCGGCGCGGTCGGCCTGATCGTCACGGTGACCGCGATGACGAACGCGTGGTGGGCGCTGGCCCCAGCGCTGCTCATCGCCGCCGTCCTCGTCGCCGTGGTCTCCTAACCCTTCCCCACCAGGTCGCGCAGGCGGGCCAGCAGGTCCGCGCGGCTGGCCGCGCCGAGCCGCGCCCGCATCCGCGCCATGTGGTGCTCCACGGTCTTCGCCGAGATGAACAGCTTGTCGCCGATCTGCCGGTAGGTCATGCCCGCCAGCACCAGGCCCGCGACCTGCAGCTCGCGCTCGCTGAGCCGGGCGGGCTCGCCCGCCGCGTCCGGGGCGGGGTGGCGGCGGGGCCCTGGAGCCCGCGCGCGCACTCCAGCAGCCCGACCATGGCGGCGCGGTCGGGCGTGCGGATGGCCGCCTGACCGGCTAAACGCGCGCCGTCCCAGCGCAGGCCCGCGGTGTGCAGCGCGCGGGCGGCGGACTCGACGGCGTCCCGGTCGACGTCGCCGCCCACCACCCGCAGCCACACCTGGGCGGCGTCGGCCAGCGCCGCGGTGACCGGACCGGCGTCCGCGGCGGCGCGCAGCGCGTCGGCGTGCCCGCGGGCGGCGTCGGGGTCGTCGGCGAGCAGTTCGGCGTGCAGGCCGTGCCAGTGCGGCATGGTCGTCCACAGTGGAGGATCGCCGAGCGCGGCGAGCAGCTCCCACGCGGCGGCCACGTGCGGCGCGAGCCGGTCGCGGTCGCCGAGCCGGGCCGCGGCGACGGCCAGCTCGCCCAGCGGCAGCAGCGTGAACAGGTCGACCGGCTGCCGGGCGACGGCCGCGCAGGCGCCCTCCCAGCGGCGGCGCAGCGCGCCCAGGTCGCTGCCGCGCCGGGCCACGCCGACCGCGAGACCGGCGGCGAACACCGCGTCCCGACCGGCGGGCTCGGCGCCGACGGCGGCGGTCGCCGCGGCCTCGTCGCCCGCGACCATCGCCGCCCACCCGCGCAGCAGCCGGTGCCGCGCGACCAGCGGCGCCCCGCCGACCCGGGCCGCGACGGCCCGGTCCAGCACCGGCTCCGCGGCGGCCGGGTCGCCGCCGTGCAGCGCCATGAGCGCCGCGATCGCCGCCGGGCTGTCCGGCAGCAGCGCGCCCGCGCCGACCGCCTCCATCGCCTCGGCGGCGTGCACCACAGTGGACAAAGCGGGTCCGGCGACGGAGTCGAGCACGCCGCGCGCGGTGGCGGTGACCGCGCCCGCGAAGACCGTCGGCGGGGCGTCCTCGGCGTCCTTCAGGGCGAGCCGGGCCTCCTCCAGCTTGCCCGTGCCGACGTACCCGATCGCGGCGAACGCCGCGGACACCGCGCCACCGCCCCACCGGTACAGCTCGGCGCTGCGGGCGAGCTGCCCGCGGTGGGCCAGCGCCGCCCCGGCGACCGCGGCGGCCCGGGCGCGCGCGGCCCCGGTCCCCCGCCCGATCACCGCGTCGGCGCGGCGCAGGGCCGCGGCCGGGTCGCCCGCGCGGACCTCGGCCTCGGCCCACCCGGCCTCGTCGACCTCGTGCCCGGCCGCCGCCGCGGCGGCGTAGAGCCGCACGGCCTGCGCGGGCTCGGCCTCGGGCGCGGCGGCGGCGTACAGCTCGGCCGCCTCGGGGCCGCTCGCGCCCGCGTCCAGCAGCGCCCGCGCGGTGGCGACCAGCGGACCGCCCGCGGCCAGCCGGGCGGTCGCGACCGCGGCGAACGCGCTCGCGCGCTCCTCGTCGGGCACCACGGCCCGCACCGCGGCGGCCGCGACCGGCAGCAGCGCGCCGTCCGGGGCGGTGAGCCCGCCCGCCCGCACCTCGGCGACGACCTCGGCGGCCTGCCGGTCGAGCACGCCCGGCGGCAGGTCGGCGATCCCGGCCTCGGCGGCGACGAGCACCCGGCGCGCGTCGCGGTCGAGCCGGTCGACGTCGAAGCGCAGGTCCTCGGCGGCCAGGGCCGGGTCCGGCGCGCGCAGGTGCGGGGCGAGCCGGTGCACCAGGCCGGGCACGCCGCCGGTCAGCGCGTGCACCTTGTCCACGGTGGACGGTTCGGGGTCGGCGCCGGTGACCACGCGCAGGCAGGCGGCGACCCGGTCCCGGTCGAAGGGGCGCAGGACGATCTGCCCGCGCAGGCGCGCCAGCACCGCGCTCAAGCCGTGGGGCCTCGGCCAGGGCCGGGCGGCGACGACCACGCCGAGCCGGTCGTCGGCGGCCAGCTCGGCGACCTCGGCCAGCCCGGCGTCGCCGAGCAGGTGGGCGTCGTCGACCAGCAGCAGGCCCGCGTCCGGGACCACGCCCCTGCGGTGCCGGACCGCGCCGTCGACCTCGGCGAGCCGGTCGAGCAGCGCGGACTTGCCGTAGCCGCCGGGGGCGATCACCGCCAGCCGCACCGGGCCCCGCCCCCGGCGGCGATGTCGGCGCACAGCCTGCGGGTCGGCTCGTCCAGGATCAGCTCGCCGGGGTGCAGGTGACCGGGTATCACGCGTCGCCCCTGCCCCGCCGGGCCCTCGGGAAGCGGCGCGGCGGCGGTTCGAGCGGGGTGATCTCCACCGGCGGCCGCGGCGGCGGCTCGCTGTCGGCGGGCAGCCGCACCGGCGGGAAGCCCGGGTGCGAGACGACGGTGTCCAGCTCGTCGAGGGCGGCGCGGGCGCCGACGGGCAGCATCCGCGGGTTGGACCCCGCCGGGCGCAGCGCCGGGTCGGAGCCCTCGGGCCCGCGCACGGGCCGCATGCCGGGGTGCGAGCCGCTCGCCCGGGGCGCGGGCAGGCGCGGCCGGGCGGCGAGGGCGGCGCCCCGGGCGGGGGCGGTGGCCGGGTCCTCGCGCAGGGTGGTCGGGGCCGGGAGGGCGTCGATCAAGGTGGTGACCAGGGGGACGCGGGCGGTCCCGCCCGCGACGGTGGCGCGGTCGGGCCGGTGGGCGGACAGGTAGGCGTGGAAGGCGTCGAGGGAGCGGGTCAGCAGCGGGCGGGCCAGGTCGGCGAACGCGGCCCGGGTGACCACGGCGTCCCCGACGGCGACCTCGACGGCGGTGCTCAGCCGCTCCTTGACCGCCCGCCCGCCGAGGTCGGCGAGCAGGTCGTCGAGCGCGGCGCCCGCGGCGGGCTCCGGCGGGGCGGCGTGGTCGGCCAGCTCGAACGCGGTCTGGCCGCGGACCAGCACCGCGAACTCGACGTGCCTGCCGCCGAGCAGCGCCACGCCGAGCGACTGGCCGGGGCGCAGCGGCGCGACCGCGTGCTCGGCCTCGCCCGCGGCGACCACGGTGGGCAGCAGCAGGGGGCCGGGGAAGCCCGCGGCGGCGAGCGCGTCGCGGAGCAGCCCGCGCCGGTAGGCCCCCCAATCGGGTGGGTGAGTCACGGCGATGCGGTCGGGGGTCCGCCCTCGGCCTCGGCGACCCGGTCCGCGATCGCGGCGACCAGGGCGGCCAGCAGGTCGTGGGCGGTGTAGGCGACGCCGTCGAGGAGCACGGGCACGTCGTCGCCGACCTGGTCGACGAGGTCGGCCGCGACCCGCTCGGGCGGCGCGGCCAGGGCCGGGGCGCCCACCACCATCTCCCCGTTCGCCACGGCGAGCGCGGCGGGGAGGTCGGCGGCGACCACGTCCGGCTGCCCGTCGTGCCTGCACACCGCCGCCGCGCCGCGGGTGCGGCCGACGTCGACGCCGAGCACGTACGGCATGAAGGACTCCATCCGGCTGGGGGCGCTGCCACGTGCCCCTGTTCGTACCAGGAGGCGACCCCCGCACCACAACCCCGGGTGGCCAACTCGTCACCCCCTAATCCCCTAACGAGTGAAACCCGGTCCCCCGTTAGAGCGTTAGGAGCAGACGGGGAGTCATCCCCGATGTGGGTGAACGGGCCCCGCACCTAGCGTGATCACCGCTGCCCGAGCCGATGCCCCGGTCCGGGCCACGACCCCCTTCCCGCACCCTTGGAGAACCGGTCCCCGTGATCACCCCCGACCAGACCCTGCACGACTTCGTGCTCACCCTGCTCACCGACGACGCCGCCCGCTCGGCCTTCGCCGCGGACCCGGGCTCCTGCCTGTCGGCCGCCGGTCTGGACGACATCACCGCCACCGACGTCTCCGACGTCATCCCGCTGGTCGTCGACTACGCCCCGCGGGCCTCGACCTGACCCTGCCGACCGACGCCAGCGCGATCGGCCAGCTCCAGGCCTTCGCCGCCGCCGCGGGCGAGCTGTCGGCGAGCACCGACGGCGCCGCGGGCTCGGTCCACGGCGAGTCCTCCTACGGCACCGTGTACGGCGAGGCCGCCGCCTCCACCGACGGCGCCGCGGGCAACCTCGCGGTCGAGTCCGACCACCTGTCCGTCTTCGGCGACGGCGCGGCCACCCTCGACGGCGCCGACGGCGCGGTCGGCGTGGTCAGCGGCTTCGGCGACGTCGCCGGTGAGGTCGCCGCCTCCACCGACGGCGTGTACAGCGCCTACGGCGTCACCTCCGACCAGCTCGCCACCAGCGGCGACCTGGCCGCGGGCCTCGACGGCGCGACCGGCGCCCTCGGCTTCGTGTCCGACCACGGCACCGGCTCCGGCGAGTTCGCGCTGTCCACCGACGGCGCGGCGGGCGCGTTCGGCGCCGAGACCGGCCTGGGCGCGGGCAGCGGCGAGTTCGCCGTCACCACCGACGGCGGCTCGGGTGCCTTCGCGCTGGCCACCGACCACGTCGCGGCCAGCGGCGACCTCGCGGCCTCCGCCGACGGCGTGTCCACGGGCTTCCTGGGCGAGACCAACTACGGCGCCCTGGGCGGCGAGCTGGTCGCCTCCACCGAGGGCGCCGCGGGCTCCTTCGGCGTGGACTCCGAGAACCTGGCGGCTGGCGGCGACATCGCGGCCACCACCAGCGGCGTCGCGACCGGCGCGGGCATCGACTCCGACTACGTCACCGGCGGCGCGGACCTGGCCGCGGGCACCGAGGGCGTGGCGGGCTCGGCGGGCATCGACGGCGGCCTCGCGGGCGGCGAGGGCGGCTTCGTCGCCACCACCGAGGGCGTGTCCGCGGGCTTCGGCACGCACTCCGCGGTCGGCTCGCTCGGCGCCGACTCCACCCTGGGCCTCGACGGCGGCGCGGGCAGCGTGGCCGTGGACAGCGCGCTCGGCTCGGTCGGCGGCGGCCTGTCGGCCTCCACCGGCGGCGTGGACACCGGCCTGGCCCTGGACTCCGACGCGCTGTCGATCGACGGCGACCTGGCGCTGGCCACCAGCGGCGTCGCGGGTGGCGCCGACCTCGCCGTCGCGGGCGTGGAGCTGCCGGAGCTGACCGCCCCGCAGCTCGGCGGCCTGGACGACGTGACCGGCCTGCTCGACGCCGACGCCCTGCGCGCCGGTGACGTGACCGTCGGCGCGGTCGCCAACTTCGTCACCGCCGGTGGCGACCTGTCGGCGGCCGACATCCCGGCCCTGGGCGGCGTGCTGCCGACCGTGACCGAGGACCTGCCGGTCGACCTGCCCGCCGTCCCGGCGCTGCCCGCCGTGCCGGAGCTGGGCGACCTGCCGACCGACCTCCCGGTCGAGCTGCCCGAGCTGGGCGAGCTGCCCGTCGACCTGCCGGTCGACGTCCCGTCGGTGGGCGACCTGCCCGTCGAGGTGCCCGAGCTGGGCGACCTGCCGGTGCAGCTGCCCGAGCTGGGCGACCTGCCGGTCGAGCTGCCCGAGCTGCCCGTCGACCTGCCGGTGGCCAACCCGCTGCCGGAGCTGGGCGCGCTGCCGCAGACCGCGGGCGAGCTGGTCAGCGACACCCCGCTGGGCCAGGTCGCGGGCGACGGCGGCCTCCTCGACGTGGGCGGCGTGACCGACACGCTCGGCCTCGACGGCTGATCTCCGCGGAATGAGGGAGCGGGGTCGGATTCCTCCGGCCCCGCTCCCGCCGTTCCCCCGGGCGGGGAACACGGCACACTCGTCCGGGTGACGACGGCACCGCCTTGGCTGGAGCTGCTGGACGAGACGATCCGGGCCTGCGACCAGTTCGACCGGCCCGACCTGGGAGAACGGCTGCGCGCGCGGCGCGCGGGCCTCGCCGCAGGCAGACGCGTCGTGGTGTTCGGCTGCGCGGGCCAGGGCAAGAGCCAGCTCGTGAACGCCCTGCTCGGCGCGCAGGTCTGCGCCGTCGGCGACGACGTCACCACCGCCGTGCCCGCCGTCCTGCGGCACGCCGCGACCCCGACCGCCGCGCTGCTCGGCGCGGCCGACCGGGGCGGCCCCGTCGAGTCGGCGACCGCGCGGGCCAACGCCGACCCGGACGCCACCGGCACCGAGATCGGCCTGCCCCGCGCCCTGCTCAGCTCCGGCCTGGTGCTGGTCGACGCGCCCCGGTGGCCGACCCGCGGCGCACCGGGCTGGCCATGGCCGCGCTCGCCGAGGCCGACTGCGCGCTGCTGGTGACCGACGCCACAGCCGCGATCACCCCGCTGGAGCTGGACCTGCTCGCGCAGGTAGCCCGGCTGTGCCCGGCCGTCGCGGTGGTCGTCACCAAGATCGACCTGGTGCCGCGCTGGCGGCACGTCGCCGAGGTCGACCGCAACCGGCTGGCGGGCGCGGGCATCAGCGCCCCCGTGCTGCCGGTGTCCTCGACGCTGCGGCTGGCCGCCGCCCGCGCCAACGACAAGGCGCTCAACGCCGAGTCCGGGTTCACCGCGCTGGTCGAGTGCCTGCGCGCCGCCGTCCTGGCCGACCCGGTCGCCGCCGCGGGCCGCACCGCCGCCGCCACCTGCGCGCTGGTCCTCGAGGAGCTGATCGGCCCGGTCAAGGAGCGCGCCGCCGCGCTGCCGCCCGCCGCCTCCCAGGACGCGCTGCGCAAGGCGACCGCGCGCGTCGAGCAGGTGCGCCGGGACGCCGCCCGCATGCAGACCCAGCTCGCCGACGACGTCGCCGACCTCAACTCCGACGTCGAGTACGACCTGCGCGACCGCACCCGGCGCGTGCTGCGCGAGGTCGACGACTACTTCGAGCAGGCCGACCCGCTCAAGGTGTGGCCGGAGTTCAGCGACTGGATGCGCTCGACCCTGACCGCGGTCGCCGAGGCCAACGCCGACTGGCTGCTGCGCCGGTTCGAGTGGATCGCGGGCAGGCTGGCCGCCGACGTCGCCGACCTGCCCGCCCTGCTGGACTCCGCGGGCGTCGACGACCTGCGCGCCCCGAACGTCGAGCCGTTCACCCCGGTGCAGAAGATGTTCGTCGGCCTGCGCGGCTCCTACAGCGGTCTGCTGATGTCCGGCCTGGCCACCACGCTGGCCGGGCTCCCGCTGATCAACCCGATCTCCATCGGCGCGGGCGTCGCGTTCGGCGCGCGCAGCGTGTTCGAGGAGCGCGGGGCCCGGCTCAAGCGCCGCCAGGCGGTCGCCAAGACCGCCGCCCAGCGGCACGTCGACGACTTCTTCCTCGCCTACGGCAAGCAGACCCGCGACACCGTCCGGGTGATCCACCGCGCGCTGCGCGACCGCGTCGACGAGGTCGCCCAGCGGGTCGCCGCCGAGGCCACCGAGTCGGCGAAGCGGGTCAAGCGCGGCGTCGACGCGGCCACCCAGCGCCGCAACGAGCTGATCGCGGGCGTGCGCCGCGACCTGACCAAGCTGACCGCGCTGCGCGGGCGCGCCGAGTCCGGCCGCGTGCCCCCGCCGGTGCCCAGGGGGCTCACCGCATGAGCTTCACCGACGCCGTGTGGGCGCTGCTGGAGCGCGCCCGCGCCGCCTACCGCGACGACCCGCGCGCCGCGGCGTACCTCGACGCGCGGCTGTCCGCGCTGTCCGGCCCGCTGCGCGTCGCCGCGGTGGGCGCGGCGGGCTCCGGGCGCTCCACGCTGCTCGACGCGATCGTCGGCGAGCCGTTCACCGCGCGCGCCGACCGGGTCGTCGTCGACTGGCCGGGCGCGGTCGAGCTGATCGACGGCGACGCCGCCGACGCCGACGCGGTCCTGGTCCTGCTGCCCCGCCCCGCGCCGCCGTACCCGGACGCGCTGGACCCGGTCGCGTCGATCGCCGTGCTGGCCAGGGCCGACGAGCTGGGCGCGGGCCGGGTCGACGCCATGGTGTCGGCGCGCCAGCTCGCCCGCAGGCACGCCCGCGGCGAGCTGGGCGCGCGCTGCCAGGACGTGGTCGCGGTGTCCGGGCTCACCGCGCTCGCCGCGGCGACCATGACCGCGGCCGAGGACGCCGCGCTGCGCGCGCTGGCCGCGGTGCCGCGCCCGGACCTGGACGCGGCGCTGCTGTCGGTGGACCGGTTCACCGCCGCCGCCCTGCCGGTGCCGTCGGCGGACCGGACCGCCCTGGTCGAGCGGTTCGGGCTGTTCGCGGTGCGGCTGGCGCTGTCGCTGGCCCGCCGGTCGGCGGACCTGCCCGCGGAGCTGTCCCGGGCCAGCGGCATCGGCGAGGTCCGCGCGGCCGTCGCCGAGTGCTTCGCCGACCGCGCCCCCGTGCTGCGCGCCCGCTCGGCGCTCGCCGCGGTGCGCGCGGTGGCGCGCAAGGACCCGCGGCCGCGGTGGTCGCGGAGGTGGAGCGGGTGACCGCGTCCGCGCACGAATTGCGCGAGCTGCGCCTGCTGGCCGCGCTGCGCTCGGGCCGGGTGTCGCTGGACGCCCTGGGCGACGCCGCGGTGACCGAGGCCCGCGTCCTGCTGGGCGCCGCGGGCCCGGACCGCGCGTGCGACGACCCGTACGCCGCGCTGGTCCGCTGGCGGGCGCGCTCGCTCGACGCCGCCCTCACCGACGCGCAGCGCCGGGCGGCGGGCGTGGTCGCGCGCAGCTGCGCCGGCCTGGTCAGCGGGTCTGCGCGGTGATCCAGTCCAGGTAGGCGGCGCTGCCGCCGACCACGGGCAGCGCGATCACCTCGGGCACGTCGTAGTCGTGGCGCTCGGTGAGGAACGCGGTCAGCGGCTCGACGTGCTCCAGCGCCGTCTTGAGCAGGAGCTGGTGCTCGGTGTCGTCCTGGAGTTCGCCGTCCCAGCGGTAGATGCTGCGGATCGGGCCGACGACCTGAGCGCACGCGGCCAGGCCCGCGTCCACCGCGGCCCGGCCCAGCGCGGCGGCGGCGTCGGCGGTGGCGGTCGTGGTGAGCACTACGACGTGGGTCACGCCGCGACCGTATACGGTCGTCGCCGTGGAGGACCTGTTCGACAGCGCGCCGCCCGCCGGGGTGTACGCGATGCGCGTCGCGGTCCCGGCGCGGGGCGAGCGGCTCGACCTGACCGGGCTCGGCGGGAGCCTGCGCTGGTACGGCCTGGTGTGGACGTGGTGGCTGCGGATCGCGCTCGGCTGGTTCTTCGGCGAGCGCCTGCGCCTGCACCGCCCCGACCGCGTCGCCCCGGGGTCCACTGTGGACTGGTGGACGGTGGTCGACGTCGACGCGCACCGGCTCGTCCTGCACACCGACAAGTGGTTCTCCGGCGAGGCGTGGCTCGGCTACCGGATCGCCGACGGCACCCTCACCCAGGTCGGCGCGCTGCGCCCCAACGGGTGGCTGGGGAAGGCCTACTGGTGGGCGGTGTACCCCGTGCACCTCGTGGTGTTCCGGGTCATGGCGCGCCGCCAGGCTCGGCGCGCGCGCTGACCAGCTCGAACGACCTGATCGCCGCGGGCACGGTCGCCGCGCACGTCAGCGGCGTGTCCGACCGCTCGAACACCGCCCGCACCCGCAGCACCTCGCCGTCGAAGCGGACGTCCCACACCTCGTGCCCCACCCGGACGACCTCGCGCGGCGGGTACGACCCGATGGCCGCGACGCCGTCCCTGAGCCGGGCGAAGTGCTGCGCCGCCTGCGCCGGGGCGGGCAGCGTGGAGCGGCCGCGGAACAGGTCCGGGGTGATGAGGCCCTTGTCGTGGGCGTCGGCGAGCCCGGCGGCGGCGTCCGCGGTGACGTCGCCGTAGTAGAGCCCCTCCGGCAGCACGACGACGTTGCCCGCGAACCGGTCCCCGCCCAGGTGCGAGCACTCCCACACGCGACCGGGCCGGGCGGCGGCCAGCGCGGCGGCGGCCGGGCGGCCCAGGACCGCGCAGCACGCGTCGTGCCCGCCGTGCGCGCACACCAGGTACAGCGGCTCCTCGTCGAGGACGCCGGTCGTCGGGTCGAGCCCGGGCAGGTCGGCCGGGTCGTCGCAGGACGCCCACCGCAGCGTCCCGGCGACCGAGTCGGCGTACCCGCAGCGGCGGGGACCCTCGGGCCACCGGCCGGGCGGGCGGATCAGCAGCAGCCGCGCGCCCAGGTCCGCCGCGCGCGCCACCAGCGCCGCCTTGACGGGCGCGGGCAGCGCGGAGTCGGGGACCGGCTGCGGTCCCCACGGCCCGGGCTGCTCGACCAGCAGCCAGCGCCGCACCGGCGGCGCGGTCCCGACCAGCGGGTCGCCGCGCCTGCGCCGGGCCTGCGCGCAGCGCTCGCGGGTCACGCCGGGTCGGCGGGCCGCAGGACGCCCTCCCGCAGCAGCCGCCGCACCAGCACCACCTGGTCCTCGGCGGGGAGCCCCGGCAGGTCCCCGACGACGCACCGGCCCGCCAGCAGCGCGGCCAGCGCGGGCGCGGTCGACGCGGGCAGGTCGAGCCGGTCGCCCGGCACCTCCAGCCACGCCCGGTCGCCGTCGACGCCGGTCCGGTGGCGCAGGCCCGCCCGGGGCTCGACCGCGGTGCCGACGTCGGCGGTGCCCGCCGCGGCGGCCTGCGCGAGCGGCGCCAGCGGCGCGGGCCGGGTGCCCGACCACACGCGGTCCCGCACGACCCGGGCCACGTCGTCGGGGTCGACGCCGCGCAGGGCGCGCACCAGCGCCGCCACGGTGTCCTCGACACCGAGCTGCGCGCCGTCGGCGGCGTCCACGCCCAGCGGCAGCGACGCCCGCAGCTCCTCCGACTCGCCCGCGAGGGCCAGCAGGGCCTCGGCGACGGCGTACCGGGTGAGCACGTGCACGCCGACGGTCAGGTGCGCCGACACCTCGCCGAGCGCCCGCGCCGAGTGCAGGTAGCCGCGCGGGAGGTAGAGCGCGTCACCGGGCGAGAGCGTCGCCTCCAGCGCGGGTTCCTCCCGCGCCCGCCGGGCGACGGCGTCCTTGCGCCGGTCCCACGGCTGCGAGCGCAGCGGGTCGCGGTGCACCGGCTCGTGCACCGACCACCGCTTGCGCCCCGCCACCTGGAGCACGAACACGTCGTGGACGTCGTAGTGCGCGCTGAACCCCTGCGACGACGGGGGCGTGATGTACGCGTTGACCTGCACCGGGTGGCCGAGGTCGGCGACGAGGTCGCGGGCGAAGTCGATGAGCGGCGGCCACATCCGGTGCAGGCCCTGCAGCACCACGGTCGAGCCCGCCGCGAACAGCGCGGCCACCTTGTCGTCGCGCACCTGGTCGCCGACCTCCGCGCCGACCCCGCCGCCGCCGGTGAACTGCGCCGACCCGACCACGGCCCCGTCGCGCGCCATCCGGATGAACGGCGTGCGCAGCCCGCGCCGCGACAGCAGCTCGTCGACGTCGGCCAGGGTCAGCAGGTCGGAGAAGTCCGACACCCCGGGGCTGAGCAGGGGCGCGCGGCCCCACACGCGGTCGGCGAACTCGCCGGGCGGGACCGCCGCGCACCGGCGCAGCGCGTCCCGCCCGGCGCGGAGACCGGGGAGAGCGGTCATGTCAGCGGTCGTCGCCGGAGCTGTACCCGCCCCCGCCCACCGAGCCGCCGCCCTCGGTGCCGCCGTACCCGCCGAGCGCCTCGCGGCCCTGGCCCGCGCCGCTGTCCGCACCGCCGTCGGCGCCACCGTCGGCGCCGCCGTCCTCCAGGCCGTCGCGGCCCGCGCTGCCGTCCGCGCCCCCGTCCTGGCCACCGGGCGACCCGGACGCGCCGTGGTCGGCCGTCCCCTCGCCGGAGCCGTAACCGCCGCCCGCACCGCCGTCGGCCCCGCCGTCAGCGCCGCCGCCGAACGACTCGCCGCCCGCGCCGCCGGAGCCGAAGCCGCCCTCGCCGCCGCCGTACCCCTCGCCGCCCGCACCGCTGTCGGCTCCGCCGTCCGCGCCGCCGTCGTGGCCGCCGGGGACGCCTTCGGCGCCGTGGTCCGCGGTGCCGGGTCCGCCCGAGCCCACCTGGCCGCTGCGGATGTCGTCGTCTTCCAAGGACATGGGTCCTCCCCGATCGGTTCGCATTAGGACAACCGCGAGATACCCCCGTTCGGGGTCCCCAAGCGCGCCACCACCCGATCCGGGCGGGGTTTGCGCGGTCCCGGGCGGTGGTAGGCCATGGGTGGAGAGGTAGGAGGCGGCGATGGGCGAGCTGCTCGACCAGCGGTACGAGCTGGGCGCGGTGATCGGGCGGGGCGGGATGGCGGACGTGCACCGCGCGACCGACACGCGGCTCAGCCGCCAGGTCGCGGTGAAGGTCTTCCACGCCGAGACCGAGCGGTCGGCCATCGAGGCCCGCCTGCTCGCGGGCCTGTGCCACCCTCCCTGGTCCGCGTCTACGACGCCGCGCCCGACCACGAGCCGCCGTACCTGGTCATGCAGCTCATCGATGGGCCCACGCTGCGCCGCCGGATCGACACCGGCGGCGCGCTCGACCTGCCCACCGCCGCCCGCATCGGCACCCGGCTCGCCGACGCCCTGGCCTGCGTGCACGCGCACGGCATCATCCACCGCGACGTCAAGCCCGCCAACGTCCTGCTCGACCGCGACGGCGGCTGCTACCTCACCGACTTCGGCATCGCCCGCGCGCTCGGCTCGGCCCGGCTCACCAGCAAGGGCCACTGCGTCGGCACCGCCGCCTACCTCGCGCCCGAGCAGGTCCGCGGCGAGCCCGTCGGACCGGCCGCCGACATCTACGCGCTCGGCCTGATGCTGCTCGAGTGCGTCACCGGCAGGCCCGAGTACGAGGGCCCGGAGCTGGAGGCGGCGGTGGCGCGGCTGTCCCGCCCGCCGCGCCTGCCCGCCTGGCTGCCCCCGGTCTGGACGGCCACCCTCGCGGCGATGACCGCGGGCGACCCGGCGCACCGGCCCACCGCGGCCGACTGCGCCCAGCGCCTCGCCGCCGCCGCGCTCTGCCGCGGCCCCGGCCCCAGCCGTGGCGCAGGCGCGTGGAGGACACCGAGCGGCTGCTGCCCGTCGGTACCTAGAAGTTCAGCCCTCGGTGATCACGCGGCGGCGCGTGATCGGCCCTAGGGTTGTCGTGACAGCTTCCGGTGTGGAGGAGACGCGGTGCGGCCCTGGCCTGGTACCCCTACCCGCTCGGCGCCACCTACGACGGCGCGGGCACCAACTTCGCCCTGTTCTCCGAGGTCGCCACCCGCGTCGACCTGTGCCTGCTCGACGAGCACGGCGAGGAGCGGCGCATCCGGCTGCCCGAGGTCGACGGCTACGTGTGGCACGGCTACCTGCCCGGGGTGCTGCCCGGCCAGCGCTACGGCTACCGGGTGACCGGCCCGCACGACCCGCGCAACGGGCAGCGCTGCAACCCGAACAAGCTGCTGCTCGACCCGTACGCCAAGGCCGTCGCGGGGACCGTCGACTGGGACGAGTCGGTGTTCGGCTACCAGTTCGACGCGCCCGACCAGCGCAACGACGCCGATTCCGCCGCGCACACCGTGACCGGCGTGGTGGTCAACCCGTTCTTCGACTGGGGAAACGACCGCCCCCGCAGCACCCGTACAACGAGACCGTCATCTACGAGGCGCACGTGCGCGGCCTGACGATGCTGCACCCGGACGTGCCGGAGGAGCTGCGCGGCACGTACTCCGGCCTCGCGCACCCGGCCGTGGTGGAGCACCTGACGAAGCTGGGCGTCACCGCGATCGAGCTGATGCCGGTGCACCAGTTCCTGCACGACCACGGCCTGACCGAGCGCGGCCTGCGGAACTACTGGGGCTACAACACGATCGCGTTCTTCGCCCCGCACGACGGCTACGCCGCCAACACCGCGCAGGGCGCGCAGGTGCAGGAGTTCAAGGCGATGGTGCGCACCCTGCACGAGGCCGACATCGAGGTCATCCTCGACGTCGTCTACAACCACACCGCCGAGGGCAACCACCTCGGCCCGACGCTGTCGCTGCGCGGCATCGACAACGAGGCGTACTACCGCCTCGAGGACGACGACAAGCAGTACTACACCGACTACACCGGCACCGGGAACTCGCTCAACGCGCGCAACCCGCACACCCTGCAGCTCATCATGGACTCGCTGCGCTACTGGGTGACCGAGATGCGGGTGGACGGCTTCCGCTTCGACCTCGCCGCCACCCTGGCCCGCGAGTTCTACGACGTGGACCGGCTGTCGGCGTTCTTCGACATCATCCAGCAGGACCCGGTGATCAGCCAGGTCAAGCTGATCGCCGAGCCGTGGGACGTCGGCCCCGGCGGCTACCAGGTCGGCAACTTCCCTCCACTGTGGACGGAGTGGAACGGCCAGTTCCGGGACACCGTGCGCGACTTCTGGCGCGGCGAGCACGCCACGCTCGGCGAGTTCGCCTCCCGCATCACCGGCTCCTCCGACCTCTACCAGGACGACGGCAGGCGACCGTTCGCGTCGATCAACTTCGTCACCGCGCACGACGGCTTCACGCTCAACGACCTGGTGTCGTACAACGACAAGCACAACGAGGCCAACGGCGAGGACAACCGCGACGGGCACTCGGACAACCGGTCCTGGAACTGCGGCGCCGAGGGCCCGACCGACGACGAGAAGATCAACGACCTGCGCGGCAGGCAGCGCCGCAACATGATCGCCACGGTGGTGCTGTCGCAGGGCGTGCCGATGCTGCTGCACGGCGACGAGATCGGCCGCACGCAGGACGGCAACAACAACGCCTACTGCCAGGACAACGAGCTGTCCTGGGTGGACTGGTCGCTCGCCGAGGCCAACGCCGACCTGCTGGAGTTCACCTCGCGGGTGATCGCGCTGCGGCACGCGCACCCGGTGTTCCGGCGCCGCCGGTTCTTCGCGGGCCGCCCGATCCGGCGCGGCGACGAGCTGCGCGACATCGCCTGGTTCACCCCGTCCGGGCGGGAGATGACCGACGAGGACTGGGAGTCCGGCTTCGGCCGCTGCATCGTCACCTTCCTCAACGGCGAGGGCATCCCGGACATGGACCAGCGCGGCGAGCGGGTCACCGACGACTCGTTCCTGCTGTGCTTCAACGCCCACCACGAGGACATCGAGTCGACCATCCCGGACGGCGAGTACGGCGCGGAGTGGGAGGTCGTCGTGGACACCGCGACCGGCGAGGTCTCGCCCGCCGAGCCGGACCGCGTCGCGGGCGGCGGCACGCTGACCCTGCCGCCGCGCTCGCTGATCGTGCTGCGCCGGGTCGCCCCGTGACGGCGCCGTCCTCGACCTACCGGGTGCAGGTCCGGCCCGACTTCGGGTTCGCCGACACCGCCGCCATCGCCGACTACCTCGCCGACCTGGGCGTCGGCGCGCTCTACACCTCGCCGATCCTGGCCGCCGCGCCCGGCTCGACGCACGGCTACGACGTGGTCGACCCGACCCGGGCGAACCCGGAGCTGGGCGGCGAGGAGGGCCGCCTGGCGCTGGTCGCGCGGCTGCGCGCGGTGGGGCTGGCGATGGTGGTCGACATCGTGCCCAACCACGTGTCGGTCGAGGTGCCGAAGGCGAACCCGTGGTGGTGGGACGTGCTGGAGCACGGCCCGTCGTCGCGGTACGCGCGCTACTTCGACATCGAGTCCTTCCCCGTCCTCATCCCGGTCCTGGGGTCCGATGAGGACGAGGTGGAGGTCGATGGCGGGCTGCTGCGGTACTACGAGCACGCGTTCCCGATCGCGCCCGGCACCGGCGACGGCACCGCGGCGGAGGTGCGCGAGCGCCAGCACTACCGGCTGGTCGACTGGCGGCGCGCGTCGGCGGAGCTGAACTACCGGCGGTTCTTCGACATCACCACGCTCGCCGCGGTCCGCGTCGAGGACCCCGAGGTGTTCGAGGCGACGCACGCCGAGGTGCTGCGCTGGGTCGCCGAGGGCGACGTCACCGGGCTGCGGGTCGACCACCCGGACGGCCTGACCGACCCCGCCGGGTACGCGCGGCGGCTGGCCGAGCGGGCGGGCTGCTGGATCGTGCTGGAGAAGATCCTGGAGGCCGACGAGGCGCTGCCGGACTGGCCGGTCGCGGGCACCACCGGCTACGACGCGCTGCGCGAGGTGTGCGGGGTGTTCGTCGACCCGGCGGGCGAGGCCCCGATCACCGCGCTCGCGCTGGAACGCGGCGTGGAGACTGACTTCGCGGCCGTGCGCGCGGCGTGCAGGCGGCTGGTCACCGACACGTCGCTGGCCGCGGAGGTGCGCCGGATCGCCGCGTGCGTGCCCGGTGAGCCGCGCCGCGCGGTGGCCGAGCTGATGGCGCGCTTCCCGGTCTACCGCTCGTACCTGCCCGACGGCGCCGACCACTGGGCCGCCGCCGTCGACGCCGCCCGGACCGCGCACCCCGAGCTGGCCGAGGACCTGGCCGACCTCGACAAGCGGGTCCGCGCCGAGCCGACCGGCGAGCTGGCGCTGCGCATCCAGCAGACCTCCGGCATGGTCGTGGCCAAGGGCACCGAGGACACCGCCTTCTACCGCTACACCCGCTTCGCCGCGCTCACCGAGGTCGGCGGCGCGCCCGAGCGGTTCGGCGTGCCCTGGCCGAGTTCCACGCCGCGCAGGCCCGCCGCGAGGCCCGGCACCCCGCCGCGATGACAACTCTGTCCACTCACGACACCAAGCGGTCGGAGGACGTGCGCGCCCGGCTGGCCGTGCTCGCCGAGATCCCCGCCGAATGGGCTTCCGCGGTGCGGCGCTGGACCGCCACGCACGGGCTGTCCGAGCCGACGCTGGACCTGCTGGCCTGGCAGACCCTCGTCGGCGCGTGGCCGATCAGCGCCGAGCGGCTCGCCGACTACCTCATCAAGGCCGCGCGCGAGGCGAAGGTCGCCACGACGTGGACCGAGCAGGACGCGGAGTTCGAGGCCGAGGTGCGCGCCTGGCCCGCGCAGGTGCTCGGCGACGACGCGCTGATGGCCGACGTGCGGTCGTTCGTCGACCGGATCACGCCCGCCGGGTGGTCGAACGCGCTGGGCCAGAAGCTGCTCCAGCTCGCCGGTCCCGGCATCCCCGACGTGTACCAGGGCACCGAGCTGTGGGACCTGTCCCTTGTGGACCCCGACAACCGCCGCCCGGTGGACTTCGCGCTGCGCCGCGAACTGCTGGCCCGGCTGGACGGCGGCTGGCTGCCGCCGGTCGACGCGACCGGCGCGGCGAAGCTGCACGTGGTCCGCACGGTGCTGCGGCTGCGGCGCGAGCGGCCGGAGCTGTTCACCGGCTACCGCCCGATCGACGTCGGCGAGCACGCGGTGGCGTTCGAGCGCGACGGGGTCGCCGCCGTCGCCCGCCGCCTCCCGCTCACCCACCCCGACACGCGCGTCGAGATCGACGGCGAGTGGACGGACCTGTTGACGGGCAGCCGGTTCGCCGGTTCGCTCGACCGCTACCCGGTCGCCCTGCTGCTGCGAGGACGCTGATGGACGACGAGGTCTTCACCGTGTGGGCGCCCGCCGCCGAGCGCGTGCGGCTGGTCATCGGGGACATCGAGCACGAGATGGCCGTCGCGGGCGGCGGCTGGTGGCGCGCGGAGGTCCCGGGCTCCGGCGCGGGCACCGACTACGCCTTCCGCGTCGACGACGACGAGACCCGCCTGCCGGACCCGCGCTCGCAGTGGCAGCCCGAGGGCGTGCACGGCCCGTCGCGCCGCTACGAGCACCGCGCGTTCCCGTGGACCGACCAGGGCTGGACCGGTCGCGCGCTGCCCGGGTCGGTCGTCTACGAGCTGCACATCGGCACGTTCACCGAGGAAGGCACGTTCAACCGCGCCATCGAGCACCTCGACCACCTCGTGGACCTCGGCGTCGACCTGGTGGAAGTGCTGCCCGTCAACGCCTTCGACGGCGACGCGGGCTGGGGCTACGACGGGGTGCTGTGGGGCGCGGTGCACCAGCCCTACGGCGGACCGGACGCGTTCAAGCGGTTCGTCGACGCCTGCCACGCCCGCGGCCTCGGCGTCGTGCTCGACGTGGTCTACAACCACCTCGGCCCGTCGGGGGCGTACCTCGACCGGTTCGGGCCGTACTTCAAGGGCGAGACCATCTGGGGCCCGTCGCTCAACCTCGACGGCCCCGGCTCGGACGAGGTGCGCCGCTACGTCATCGACAACGCGCTGACGTGGTTCCGCGAATTCCACGTGGACGCGCTGCGCCTGGACGCCGTGCACGCCCTGCACGACGAGCGCGCCACCCACCTGCTCGAGGAGCTGTCCGCCGAGACCGACGCGCTCGCCGCGGCGCTGGGCAGGCCGCTGAGCCTCATCGCCGAGTCGGACCTCAACGACCCCAAGCACACCCGGCCGCGCGCGGCGGGCGGGTTCGGCCTGCATGCCCAGTGGTGCGACGACGTCCACCACGCCCTGCACGTCGCGCTGACCGGCGAGACGACCGGCTACTACGCCGACTTCGACGGCGCTCTCAAGCAGACGCTGGAGAACGCGTTCTTCCACGCGGGCACGTGGTCGTCGTTCCGGGAGCGCACGCACGGCCGCCCGATAGACCGGACCCTGACCCCGGGGCACCGGTTCGTGGTGTGCCTGCAGAACCACGACCAGATCGGCAACCGCGCCACCGGCGACCGGCTGACCGCGACGGTCCCCGCGCAGCGCGTGCTGTGCGGGGCGGCGCTGCTGCTGTGCTCGCCGTACACGCCGATGCTGTTCATGGGCGAGGAGTGGGCCGCGACCACCCCGTGGCAGTTCTTCGCGTCGTTCCCCGACCCGGAGCTCGCCGACGCGGTCCGCACCGGCCGCCGCCGCGAGTTCGCGCAGCACGGCTGGGGCGCCGCCGAGATCCCCGACCCGGTGGACCCGGCGACGGTCCTGCGCTCCACGCTGCACTGGGGCGAGCTGGCCGACCCCGACCACCGCGCCGTCTACGACACGTACAAAGCCCTGATCGCGCTGCGGAAGGCGCACCCGGAGCTGAGCGACCCGCGGCTGGACCGGTTCGCCGTCGAGGTCGACGACGGCGTCGTCGAGCTGCGCCGCGCCCGCTGCGCGTGGTGGCGAACCTGGGCAAGTCGCCCGCGCAGGCGACCGGCGAGGTGCTGCTGGCCTCGCCGGGCGCCCGGCTGGGTCCGGCGGGCGGTGAGCTGCCGCCGGACGCGTTCGCGGTGCTCAGGTGATGGTCCGCCGGTAGCTGACGGTCCGGTTGGCGCCGGTGGGCAGCGCGAAGCGGCGCACCAGGAAGTTCACCGCGGCCCCGATCAGCAGCCAGACGATCGCGGCGAGGCCGTGGTTGAGCAGCACGGCGAGCTTCTCGGACTCGGGGGTGAACAGCCCGTCGAAGCCGAGGGACACCGCGCCCGCGAAGTCGCCGATGAACGCGGCGAACCCGTTGTCCGGGTTCGCCCCGGCGAGCACCAGGACGATGTTGATGGCCAGCACGACCGCGAAGAGGCCGGTGATGAAGCTGACGAGGGACGTGATGATCCGGACGGTGCGGATCCTGCGCGCGTGGCTGTCCTCGGTCCGCTCGTGGACGACCTCTTCCTGCGGGTCGCGGTAAGCGGGGTCGACCGGGGGCGCCGGGTCGTAGCGCCGCGTCGGCGGGTCGGGTTCGTAGGTCATGACCCGATTGTCAACCCGGGTCGGTCACCCCGCCGGACGAGCGCTTTCCGGGAACATCTTGTCCAGCCGTTCGAGCGTCGCGCGGATGGCCTTGAGGTTCATGGCGGGGAACTTGGCGATCTCCAGCAGGAACCCGCTCCACGCGGTGGACCAGTCGAAGGTCTCGGTGACCTCGGTGCGGCCGTCGCCGAGGTCCTTGAGCCGCCAGCGCCAGCGGTGGCCGTAGAAGTGCCGCCAGGCGATGAGGGCGTTCTCCTCGAACTCCACCACCGTGTTGCGGATCTTGTAGGGCAGCCCAGCCTTCATGTCCATGCCGAACCGGTCGCCCAGGCCCAGCCTGCGCCCCGGGGTGCCGAGCGCGGCGCGCACGGTGCCGGAGCCGTCGATCAGCGGGTGCTTGGCCGGGTCGGCCAGCAGGTCGAAGATCGTCGCGGCGGGCGCGTTGATCACGCGGGTGGCGGAAACCTGTCGCATACCGCGCATGTTACTCACGAGTATGTTCGTCCGCCAGGTGCGCGGTGTCGTTGAACGAGCGGACGTGCCACTCCGGCCCGTCCACCACGATCCGGGTGATCGAGCCGTTGTCGGACCGGGAGAACGCCAGCCGCGACGCGCCCGTGGCCAGCGACAGCACGCACCCGATCACCCCGCTGTGGGTGAACACGGCGAGCCTGCGCCCGGGGTTGTCGGCGTGCAGCCGCTGGATGCCCGCCCGCACGCGCGCGGTGAACACCTCGTCGGGCTCGGCGCCGGGGACGACGTCCCAGCGCTGCTCGGCGACCATGCGCAGGACGATCGGGTCGCCCGCGGCGACCTTCATCCGGAACACCCCCGCCTCCCACTCGCCGAGGTGCACCTCGCGCAGGTCGGGTTCGACCGCGGGGTCAGGCCGAGCTTGCCGAGCAGGGGCGCGGCGGTCTCGACCGTGCGGCGCAGGGTCGTCACGTAGACGGCGTCGATGCCCGCCTCGACCAGGCGGGACGCGACGCTGGCGGCCTGCGCGACGCCCTCGGGCGCCAGCGGCGGGTCGCCCTGGCCGTCGGCGAGCCGGTCGAACGGCTGACCGGGGACCGCGGGCGCGGACTCCCCGTGGCGGATGAGGAACATGTCGGTCGCCCCGGGGGCACGGCGAAGCGGACCTGGCGGTATTCCACGGGCGTCAGCCCACCGCTTGACCGCCCCTTGCGTCAAGGCTCTTGACCATCGTCACGAACCGCAGGTCGTCGGCCAGCGGTTTGCCGAAGCGCTCGTCGCCGTAGGGGAAGGGCGTCAGCTCGCCGGTGTTCGCATAGCCGCGCCGCTCGTACCACGCGATCAACTCCGCGCGCCGGTCGATGACCTTCATCCGCACCTCGGGCAGCCCCCACGACGCCAGGACCCGCTCGGCCTCGGCGAGCACGGCCCGGCCGACGCCGCCGCCCTGCAGGCCGGGGGCGACGGCGAACATGCCGAAGTAGCCCGCGCCGTCGACCTCGGCGAGGTGGCAGCAGGCGACCAGGTCGGGGTCGAACGCCATCAGCACGAGGTTCTTGGGCGTGCCGACGAGGCGGGCGATCTCCTCCGGGTCGGTCCGCTGGCCGTCGAGGAAGTCGGCCTCGGTGGTCCACCCGGCCCGGCTGGCGTCGCCGCGGTAGGCGGACTCGACCAGGGCGACCAGGGCGGGGACGTCGTCGATGGTGGCTGCGCGGTACTCCACGACCGCGAGCTTAGGTCCTCAGCAGCTGCCACCAGGGGTCCACCGGTCCCGGGTCGGCCACGTCGACGCGCTGGCCCGGGCGCGGCACGGCCAGCCGCACCCCGCGCGCCTTCGCCTCGGCCCAGAGCCGGTCGACGGGCTCGGTCCAGGCGTGCAGGGCGAGGTTGAACGTCGCCCAGTGCACGGGCACCAGCAGGTCGCCGCGGACGTCGAGGTGCGCGGCGACGCCCTCCTCGGGGGTCATGTGGATGTCCGGCCAGCCGTCGGAGTACGCGCCGATCTGCACGAGCGTCGCGTCGAACGGCCCGTGCTCGGCGCCGATGTCGGCGTAGCCGGGGAAGTAGCCGGAGTCGCCGGTGTAGAAGACGCGGTGCTCGGGGCCGATCAGCGCGTACGACGCCCACAGCGTCCGGTCGCGCCGGAGGCCGCGCCCGGAGAAGTGCCGTGCGGGGGTCGCCACGATCCGCAGGGCGCCGACCTCGACCGACTCGCCCCAGTCCAGCTCGACGATCCGGTCGACGGGCACCCGCCAGCGGCGCAGGTGCGCCCCGACGCCCAGCGGCACCACGAACGGCGCGTCCTGCGCGCGGACGAGCCGCCGGACGGTGGCCATGTCGAGGTGGTCGTAGTGGTCGTGCGAGATGACGACGGCGTCGACGCGGGGCAGCTCCTCCAGCGGCGCGGGCGCGGCGTGCAGCCGCTTCGGCCCGGCGAACGCCAGCGGCGACACGCGGTCGCCCCACACCGGGTCGAGGAGCACGACCGCGCCGTCGACCTCGACCAGGGCGGTCGAGTGGCCGTACCAGGTCAGGTGCGCGCCGGACCCGACCGGCGGCTGGGGCGCGACCAGCGGGACGGCCCCGACCGGCTTGCGCTGCTGCTTGCCGAACAGCAGCTCGCGCACCAGGTTGCCGCCCTCGACGGGCACGGAGGAGGTCTGCTCGCGGTTGTGGAAGGCGCCGTCGCGGAACTGCGGCGAGCGGCGCACGCGCTCGTCGGCGCCGCGTCCGCCGAACTGGGCGGGCAGGTCGCGCAACCCCCACGCCGCCGCGGCGGCCAGCGCGCCAAGCAGGTACCGGTTCATGCCCCGATACTCCCCGGCGAAGCTGTGCCCGCTCTCAGGCGGGCGCTCAGACCAGGCGCAGGCGCATCGCGCGCCGGGCCACCAGGCCGGGCCGCGGGGAGCGCACGGACACCGAGCGCAGGTACTCCTCGGGGACGAGCAGGGCCGCGGGCGCGGGGTGCTCGTCGTCGGGGGCGTCGGGGTGCTCGGGGTGGTGCAGGTCGAGGATGGCCCGCAGCGCCCAGCGCGCGTGGCCGTGGTAGGACCAGATGACCTTGTCGGGGGCGAACACGTCCCAGCCCGGCTCCTGGCGGGCGCGGGCGGCGGCGACGTCGTGCTTGTCCTTGATCACGACGAAGTCGACGTGGTGCTCCCAGGTGTAGGTGGCCACGATCGCCTCGGGCTGGCGCTGCCCGCCGCAGAGGTACACCGTGAACCCGTCGGCAACGACAGCTCGTAACAGGTCGTCGACTTCGCCGAGATCCGCGTCGGCGGCGCCGAGTGACTGCTCGCAGGGCTGAGTCATGGTCATCACCCGATCGGCCAGTGACACCTGAGCTGCGGGACCCAGTCCAGATGACACAGTGTGCTCTGTGTCTTGTTTACCTCACCCGATAGGGGGATGGCGAGGGTTTGGCAGCGAAGACACATGCCCGTCACGCACAATCTGTCACCGCGCAGCGCGAAAGAAACCTGCTTTCTGTGAATTCCCACCAGGATGACCTGCCACCAGCGCGATCGGTAACCCGGCGGGCACTCATCGTCAACAGGGGCACCGTCCGCGCCGTGCGGCACGGTGCGAACAGTGCTCTCCTATTGGATCGGTGTCTGGACCGGCTGGGTGATGGCCTCGAACACCAGCAGGGTGTTCACCGAGACCACCTCGGGCCTGCTGAGCAGCCGGGTGATCAGGAGCTGCTGGAGGTGGGTGGTGTCGGGCACGGCGACCTGGATCAGGTAGTCGTCGGGCCCGGCCACGTGCAGCAGCGACACCGTCTCGGGCTGGTCGAGCACGAAACCCTTGAACGCCTCCACGACGCGTTGGCGGTGCGGGCGGACCCGCACCGATAACAGCGCGCTGATCGGCCTGCCCAGGGCGGCGAGGCTGACCGTCGCGTGGAACCCGGTGAGCACCCCGCGCCTGCGCAGGGAGCGCACCCGTTCGAGCGCGGTGGACGGCGCGACCCCACGATCGACGCCAGCTCCTTGTTCTGCAGCCGGGCGTCCCGCTGCAGCTCGCGGAGGATCGCGATGTCGATGGAGTCGAGTTCGGCTGGTTGGCCCATTCTGCTCTCTTTCCGCCCCCGGACCGGTCCGGCCGAATCTACGTCAGACGTGAGCTTCCTTCAGTGAGGCCTCCAGGTCTGCGCGGAGATCCTGCTCATCTTCCAGGCCGACCGACATCCGCAACACCCCCGCCGCCGGTTTGGCGGAGTCTGCCACCGGCCGGTGCGTCAGCGACGCCGGGTGCTGGATGAGCGTGTCGACGCCGCCGAGGGACACCGCGTGTGTGATGAGCCGCACGTGCTCCACCGTACGGGCTGCGGCCTCGAACCCGCCCACCACCGCGAAGGCGACCATCGCGCCCGGCCCGCTCATCTGCGTCCCCACGAGCGGCCCGGACGGGTAGTGCACGCGCTCGACCAGCGGGTGCCCCGCGAGCCACTCCGCGAGCGAGCCCGCCGCGCGCTGCTGCTCGCGCACGCGCAGCGGCAGCGTCTGGAGCCCCCGGTGCAGCAGGTACGCCGCGAGCGGGTGCAGCAGCCCGCCGGTCACCGCCCGGACGCGCCGCAGCCGCGCCGCCCACTCCGCCGAGGTCGCCACCACGCCGCCGATGACGTCGCCGTGCCCGCCGAGGTACTTCGTCGCCGAGTGCAGCACCAGCGCCGCGCCGTGCTCGACCGGCCGCTGGAGCACCGGCGTCGCGAAGGTGTTGTCGACGACCACCGGCACCGCCCCGGCCCGCGCCACGACCGCGGCGATGTCGACCAGCTCCAGGGTCGGGTTGGCCGGGGTCTCCAGCAGCACCAGCCCGGTGTCGGGGCGCAGCGCCTCCGCCACGCCCTCGGGGGTCGTCCAGGTGACCTCGGTGCCGAGCAGGCCGGTGGCGAGCAGGTGGTCGGACCCGCCGTAGAGCGGGCGGACGGCGACCACGTGCGGCGTCCCGCCGGCGCGCGCGGCGAGCAGGCAGGCCGACAGGGCCGCCATGCCGGACGCGAACGCCACCGCCTCCTCGGCGCCCTCCAGCTCGGCGAGCGCGACCTCGAACCGCGCCACCGTCGGGTTCCACAGCCGCTGGTAGACCAGGCCGCCGTCGGCGGGCGGGAGCCCACCGGAGGCCAGCGCGTCGTACGCGGCGGCGCCGGAGGCGAGGTCCGGCACGGGGTTGGTCGTGGACAGATCGATCGGGGGGACGTGCACACCCAGGCCAGCGAGGTCGTCGCGGCCCGCGTGCACGGCGAGCGTGGCGATCCGGCTCATCCGCGTCTCCAGTCGTCGTCGGGACGCCAGGATGGGCCGGCCGCGACGCCGTTGGCGGGTCGCCGGAACCGGAGCGCGGAGCCGGTGATCCCGAGGTGTCGTGAATTCGATTCACGATACCCGGGGAGCGCTCCCCCGAATCCGCTTCGGGGACGAATCGGCCGGTCAGCCGGGCGCGTGCTCGGCGACCAGGTCCACGATGATCCGGTGGGTCTTCGCGAGGGTGTCCTGGTGCCCGGAGTCGGCGAGCCGGAACGCCAGCCGGGTCAGCACGTCCCCGACCGTGACGCACTGCAGCAGCGCGGTGCGCAGGTCGACGGTGTCGGCGAAGCCGAAGCGGTCCACCAGCAGGTCGGACAGGGTGTCGGCCAGCGGGTCGTCCGGCTCGGCGGTCTCGTCGAGCTCGGTGGCGGCGAGGCCCGCCTTGCTCACCGCGCGGAACCCGTCGTCGGTCCGGCACATGTCGACGTAGATCGCGAACGACCGGTCGACGGCCCCGCGCCAGTCGGCGAGCGGCAGCTCCTTGGTGGCCTCGCGCACCAGCTCCCGGTAGCGCACCGAGTTGCGCCCGTGCACCGCCTTCATGACCGCGAGCTTGTCGGGGAAGTACCGGTAGACCGAGCCGATGGACACCTTGGCCGCCTTGGCGATGTCCGCGGTCGTGGTCCCCGAGAACCCCTTCTCCGCGGCGACCCGCGACGCGGCGTCGAGGATGCGCTCGATGCGGCGGCTGGCACGGTACTGGGTGGGCGTCCGGCGCACCTCGTACGGAGTGTCTGGAACGGTCACGCGCACCATTGTGCCCAGGAGGATTCGGATGGGAGGCCACGGTGGCGAAACAGGTGTCGGAAGCGTGCACGTTCTGCCGAATCATCGGCGGTGATCTGGCCGCTTCAGTAGTCCATGAGGATGATCGGACGATCGCCTTCCTGGACCACCGACCGCTCTTCCGGGGCCATACGCTGCTGGTTCCCAAACTCCACGTGGTCCGGATGAGCGATCTGCCCGCCGAACGGGTGGCCGACTTCTTCCACCGTGCGCAGTCGCTGGAGCGGGCGATCGAGTTCGCAACAAGTTCTGAGGGCTCGTTGGTCTTGCTCAATAATGTCGTTTCGCAGTCAGTTCCACACATGCACTTGCACGTTATCCCCCGCAAGAGGAAGGATGGGCTGCGCTTCTGGCTCGGTCCGAGGGTCAAGTACGACGCCGAGCACCCCGCGGAGCACTACGCCGAGCGCATCCGGGCGGCACTCCGGGCACTCTGACCCTTGCGCGGCGACCCGCCGATGCCCCAGATTGGTTTGGACCACTTGGGGGTAGCCCATGACGACGACGGCGCACTCGCTCGCGGGCCCGGCCCGCGCCCCGGTCTGGTGCGGCCGCGAGGTGACCTGGCTCGACCACCGCGCCGAACGCCTCCGCGTCGCCCGCGCCACCGACGGCGCCCTGCGCCCCACCGCCGCCTACGCCCTCGACGCCCACCCCCTCAGCGCCCTCCCCTGCCGCACCGGCTGGCTCGTCGCCACCACCGCGGGCACCGTCCACCTCCGCCGCGACGGCCGCACCACCCCCACCCCCTGGCCCGCCGCCCACCTCCTCGCCTGCGACCCCGGCGGCCGCCTCTGGCTCGCCACCCCCGACACCCTCCTCCGCGCCGACCTCACCGGCCGCCTCCGCGCCGCCGCCGCGGGCCCCACCCTCGCCCTCACCTGGCACCCCCGCGCCACCGTCCTCTACCGCGCCACCCCCACCGGCATCGACGCCCACCCCTACGACCTCCCCAACGGCCACCTCGGCGACCCCGTCCGCCTCGCCGACACCCCCGCCACCGCCCTCGCCGTCGACACCGCGGGCCACCTCTGGGCCGCCGCCCCCGACGGCATCCGCCGCGTCGACGGCGACCGCCCCACCATCCCCACCCCCGCCCCATCGGCTGTTGCTTCACCGCCGACGCCCTCTGCGTCGGCACCGAGACCGGCCTCCAACTCCACCCGACCGGCACCGGCGGCGTCCCGGCCCGCGGTTCACCGCGTAGCGGACCGGCACACCCCCGACTTGGCGGTTGACCGGCCTGCCGCGCGGCAAGACCATGGCTGGGGCTGTAACACCCGGTCCGCCACCGCGATTCGCCGGGTGTCGCCCCGACCCGATCGGGTGCCCGTGCGCCGTCCGCGACCCGTCCGGCACCGCGGGCGTGCTCGAATCGGACGGCACAGCGGGCACGAACCGGACGTCACCCCGGGGTGGGTGCGATGACCGCCAGTCCTCTCGACCGCGGCGTGGTCAACGCGATCACCACCGCGGGCGGGGTGCTGGGCGGCGTCGTGCAGGCGGAGAACGTCGTGCAGGCGGGCAGCATCGGCGCGGTCGTCGTGGCCCCGGCCGACGCGCGGCGGCAGCCGCCCCGGCAGCTCCCCGCCCCGCCGCGCCGGTTCGTCAACCGCGCGGGCGAGCTGCGCGACCTCGACGAGCTGACCGGCGTGCGCGACGCCCCGCCGCTGATCGTGGTCCTCAACGGCATGAGCGGGGTCGGAAAGACGGCGATGGGCCTGCACTGGGCGCGGTCCAACGCGGACCTGTTCCCCGGCGGCCAGCTCTACGTCGACCTCTCCTTCTACCGGCACGCGGGCGGGGTCGCCGTGCACGACGTCCTGGGCGGGCTGCTCATCGCCATGGGCGTGCACGAGCACTTCATCCCGGCGCGCCTGGCCGAGCGGGCCGCGCTGTTCCGCAGCCGGACCGCGGCCCAGCCGGTCCTGGTGTTCGTCGACGACGCCGACCAGGCCGCGCAGGTCCGCCCGCTGGTGCCCGGCGCCGCGGGCAGCGCGGTCATCGTGACCAGCCGCAACCGCTTGAGCGGCCTGGTGTTCGACGACGCGGAGTTCATCGACGTCCGCCCGCTGGGCCCCGAGGAGAGCCTGCGCGTGCTGACGGAGCTGACGCCGCACCGGGTCCGCGCCGAACTCGACACCGCCCGCACCGGCGCCGTGCTCGCCCTGTGCGCGGGCCTGCCGGTCGCGATCCGGGTGGCCGCGGCGCGCATCGCCCGGCACGGCGCGGCCGGGCTGACCGCCTACCTGTCCGACGCGGGCACCCGCCTGGACCGCCTGTCCCACGAGGAGCGCCCGATGAGCCGCGTCTTCGACACCGTCGTCGCCGGGCTCCCCGACCACGCCCGGCGCCTGTACCGCTGCCTCGGCGCCCACCCGGGACCGGACTTCGCCACCGGGGCCGCCGCCGCGCGGCCGCGCTCGACCTCGCCGCGGCGGCCGACGCGCTGGCCCGGCTCGACGAGGCGCACCTGGTCGAGCGCACGGCCGGGGGCCGGTACCGGCTGCACGACCTCATCCGCCTGCACGCGGCGGCGGCCGCGGGCGCGGAGGACCCCGACGAGCTGTGGGGGCGCATCGAGGCGTGGTACCTCGCGGGCGCCGCGGCGGCCGACCGCGGCGCCGCGGGTCCGGACCGGTGGCGGCTGCAGCCGTCGACCGCGGTCCTGGCGCCGATGACCGCCGCGGCCGCGATGGACTGGTACGAGGCGGAACGGGCCAACCTGATCGCGGTCGTCCGGGAGGCCGCCGACCGCCACCGCGACGCCGCCGTCCTCGCGTTCTGCGAAGCGCTCTGGCCCTTCTACCACGGGCGCAAGCACCACGCGGACTGGATCGAGGCGCACCGCCTCGGCGTCGCGGCGGCCGTGCGGGCGAACGACCCGGTCGCGGAGGCGCGGATGCGCAACCAGCTCGCCCGCGCGTACATCGAGCTGCACCGCGACGCCGACGCCGAGGCCGAGCTGGCCGCGGCCGGTGCGGCGGCGGCGCTGTCGGACGAGCCGCGGGCGCGGGCGGTGGTGCTGGAGAGCGAAGGCGTCCTCGCGTTGAGCAGGGAGCGGTTCACCGACGCCGCGAGCCACTTCGCCGGGTCGCTGCGCATCAACGAGCGGATCGGCGACCGGCGCGGCACCGCGCTGGAGTGCTACCACCGGGCGGACGCGCTGGTGCGCGGCGGGATCGCGCTCGGCGAGGCCGTCGCGCTGCTGGAGCGCGCGCTGAGCACGGCGGAGGAGATCGCCGACGAGACGACGGCGGCGCGCGCGTCGATCGTGCTGGGCAGCGCCCGCTTGCGCGCGGGGAGCCCGGACCAGGCGCGGCACCCGCTGACGCGCGCGGCGGAGGCGATGCGGCGCCGCGGGCAGCCGGTCAAGGAGATCCAGGCGCTGGAGCTGCTGGCCGACGTGGCCGCGCGGACCGACGACGGCCCGCTGGCGGCGGAGTGCGCGCAACGCCTCTCCGCGCTGTACGCGCAGACCGGGAAACCGTTGCCGGGCTAGGGATCCAGCGGGATCGCCCGGACCCGCACCGCGAGGTCGCCCGCGCGGGCGGTGAAGCGGAAGTCCCCGGTGTGGTGCGGCCGGGCGACCAGCCACGCGTGCACCGCGGCCGCGACCAGCGCCGCGTGCCCGCCCCGCGCCCGGACCCGCCACGCCGGGCCGTGGCGGAACCGCAGCACCAGCCCGTCGTCCACCGCGGCCCCGGCCAGCGAGCAGAACATGTCCGCGAGCAGCACGTCCACGCGCCTGCGCGCCTCCGCGACGCTCCTGCGCGTGCTCGACACCACGACCTCGGCGTTGTCGCGGACCTCGGTGTCGAGTTCGGTGTCCTCGGCGACGAGGACGTGCTCGCGGTGCACGGAAGCCTGCCGGTACCGCGCCACCGCCGCCGGGTACCGCTCGACGACGACCTCGTCGCCGCCCACCTCCGCGACGACGTGGTACGCGCTGCACGGGTGCGTCGGCCGGATGAACGCGGGCGCGAACGGCGCGGGCGCGGCCGGTGCTCCGGGGACAGGCCCAGGACCTGGTACACCTTGTGCTGCAACAGGTCCAGGGCCCGCCCCTGGTGCCGGGCCAGCGGCGCGGCCGCCGACCGCACCACCGCCTCGTCCGGCGCCGCCGCGTCGACCAGCTTGTGCAGGTCCCCGTCGAGGTCGAGCGGCCGCGCGACGTCCACGAACCCCCGCGTGCTCGACCCGGCGGCGAGCTCGGCGATCCCGTTGCCGGTCAAGAAGAACGGCACCCCCAGCGCCGCCAGGTACACCGACACCGACCCGTGGTCGCCCACCGCGACATCGGCCACCACCGCCGCCACGTGCCAGTCGGAGTACGGCAGCACGCTGAGCAGCCCGCTCGCCCGCGCGTCGGCGAGCAGACCCTCCAAGTGGTAGCGGCTGTGCTGCGCGACGAGGTTCGGGTGCATCACGAGGAGCACCCGGAACTCGTCGGCGGGCAGTTGCGCCAACAGCCGCTCGAGCACGTGGTCCTGCTGCCCCCACTGCGAAGTCCCGTTCCACGTCGTGCTCGCCACCACGACCCGCTGCCCGTCCCGCACCCCGAGCTCCTCGCGCAGCCGGTCCCGCCACGCCATCCCGCCCACGATCCGGTCCCACGCCGGGTCCCCCATGACGAACGCCCGCTCCCGCGCCTCCGGGCAGGTCGCCGCGAGCTGGTCCAGCAGGCTCTCGTCGGACACCCCGATGTGGTCCGGCACCACCTCGTCCCCCACCACCAACTCCCGCCGCGAGAACCCCACCGGCGAGGTCGTGTCCCCCGTCCGGTGCGGCACGATCCGGTTCGCCCCCACCCCGTGCGGCACAACGAGCCGAGGCCCTTTCACATGCCGCAACTCAGGCCCGACGTGCGCGGCGAGCACCAGGTCGAACTCCTGCCCCAGCGCCTCATCCCACGGCACCGGCGCCAACCCCACCCGGTGCAACTCCGCCACCAACCCCTCCGCGAACCGCGACCCCGGCTCCACCGTCCACGTCCACCCAATGCGGTGATCTTGCGTCGCGACCGGCAGGCAGTCGTGCAGCCGCGACAAGCTCGCCCCGTTCCGGACGACCACGAGAACCCGACGCTGACCTCGCTGTGCGGAAGCCCTCCCCCGGTCATGCTTCCCCCTCTCCGGCGAAGCCCGCCCCCGCGTCGTCTGATATATGTCTGCCCGACACGTTCTGTGAGACACTGGCACATGACCACTCTCGGAACGCCAGTTGCAATCAGCCATATGTCAGCCTCAGTCTGGCACAAGTTCTTAAAGAAGTGGATACCTACTCAGTGATGGACAGCCGGAACCCGGTCACGCAGCAGCGCCGCCTCCTGGCCGAACTCCGCCAAGCCCGCGACGCCGCGGCGATGACCCAACAACAAGCAGCGGACGAGCTGGAGTGGTCCCTCAGCAAGCTCATCCGCATCGAGCACGGCGCGGTGAAGGTCGGCATCACCGACCTCAAGGCCATGCTCGCTCTCTACGGCGTCACCGACCCCACCCGCGTGGACGACCTAGTCGCCATGGCTCGAGCCAGCCGCGAACAACGCTGGTGGGACGACTACCGCAAGCTGATCAACGCAAACTTCCTCCAGTACGTCGCCTTCGAGTCGACAGCGACGCTGCACCGGCAGTTCCAGAACTCGATCATCCCGGGCCTCCTGCAGACCCGGGAGTACGCCCGCAGCCTCATCACGGTGTACGACAAGGACGAGACCGCGCCGGTCATCGAGCAGTACATCGAGTTCCGCATGAAGCGCCAGAAGGCGCTGACCAACGAGGGCGCCGAGTTCTTCATCATCCTGGACGAGGCCGTGCTGCGTCGGCAGGTCGGCGGCCCCGCGGTGATGCGGGAGCAGTTGGCACACCTGAAGGAGGTCGCCAAGCGTCCGAACATCTCCATCCGCATCCTGCCGTTCTCGGCGGGCACCCACCGCGCGATGCGCGCCGCCTTCAACGTGCTGGAGGTCCCCACGGGCGTCGACAACGAGGTCGACACGGTGGTGATGATGCAGAACACCCTCGACGACACCATCATCAAGAACGACCCTGACAAGGCCGCTGAGTTCGTCGAACTGTTCATCTCGCTCGAAGCCCTCGCCACCCCAGCGGATCGCCTCGACGAGGTGATCGACGAGCTTGTGTCAAGCCATTCCTAGCTGTTGTCCCGGTTCTGTCCCCACCCCGGCGCCGGTCCCGTGATGATCTACTGCTTCCGGCGGATTCGGCGATCTCGAACCCCCGTTTAACCTGGGTGTGCGAGGAGCTGGGCTTCCGCGCGCCCCTCGCGCCGCTGGATCACGGCGTCGGGGAGGAGAACCATGCGGCAGCACCGCTGGATCCACGAAAGCTGCGGGCTGAGGTGGCTCAAAAGCTCGCGCAGCGGTCAGGGAGACGCCTGCGTCGAAGTCGCCTTGCAGGGCACCGTGGTCTTCGTCCGCGACTCCACCAACCGCGAGGGCGGCAGGCTCCGCGTTCCCCTGCGCTGCTGGAGCAGTTTCACCGCCGCCGTCCGCTCCCGCTGACCACCCTTCACCCACCGGTCCGAGCACCCTTCTCCGTCGCCCGACCTCACTGCCGATGAACGTCCGGACGTGGCCCCAGGGCCACGTCCACCATCTGGATGCCTTCCGAAGCGGTGGGTGTGCCGCAGGTCAACGGGCGGGCTTGCGGCCGGCACCCCCATTCGGACCAACGAGACCCCGGTCACTCGTCTGTCCGAGGGAATGCGCCGGATGGGGCTACCTGATCGGACGAGCAGCAGGTAGTCAGGGCAGTGTGGATGAGGCTGCCCGTTGGTGGGCGCCCGCGGGTGTGGTCGCCGGGGCGCTGGTTCTGCCGTTTCTCGTGCGGCTCGTGCTCGACGTCCCCGACTGGGTGACCCTGGTGGCCCTCGCCCTCGCCCTGGCGGGCGCGGTGGCCGTCGTGAGGCAGATCGGGTTCCAGAGGGAGCAGCGGGAGTTGCGGGTCGAGGCGGCGCGGGAGCGGCAGAAGGTGGTCAAGGAGGAGGAGCCGCCGCCCCGCGACGAGCACCACGTCCCCGCCATCCCGATCGACAGCGCCGAGCCCTACTACCGCTTCACCCTCTCCTGCACCGTCTGCTGGCGCACCAACGGCCCCCTCCCCCAACACGCCAACCCGCGCGGCCTGGCCGTGCACGCGGTCCTCGAGCGCGCCCGACAGGTCACCGTGCAAGGGCAGCCGACCGACCCCGAACTCGTCCAAGCCCGGCTCGCCGCCGAGTTGGGCGCGCACGTGCCCGACCGCACGAACCAGATCACCGCGTGGGCCGAGGACGTCGGCCTGACCGTCCCCCACGAGGACGCCGAGCGGCTCAAGCGCCTGCAGGACGTGCGCAAGGAGAAGCAGATCCGCGACAGCGAGCGCGAGCTGGAGCAAGCCGCCCGCGCCTACCTCACCGACGAGGTGCTCGCCGATCCCGGCCGCGCCGTCGTCTGGTGGCTGGCGCGGCACCCCGAGCAGGTGCGGGAGGCCGCCGAGCTGCTGCCGACGTTCGCGCAGCTCAGCGCCGCCGCGCACGGCAAGGAGGTCTACGTCGAGCGGGTCGAGCGGCCCCGGCTCGAGGGCGACCACCCGGGCGGCCCGAACACGTAACCGAGCCGGTCCCGCCACGTCGACGCCGCGCGGACGTCCCGCGCGATCGCCGCGTACTCGTGGAACTGCAACGTGAGCACGTTGTACGTCCCCACCGGCGTCGTCAGCCCGTACGTCGGCCGGTGCCGCTCGGGCGCGAACGTCCCGAACATCCGGTCCCAGACGATCAGGATCCCCGCGTAGTTGCGGTCCAGGTACTCCGGGTCGGACCCGTGGTGCACCCGGTGGTGCGACGGCGTGTTGAACACGAACTCCACCCACCGCGGCAGGCGGTCGACCTTCTCCGTGTGCACGAAGAACTGGTAGATCAGGTTGACGGAGAACGCCGTGTAGATCGCCCACGGCGGGAAACCCAGCAGTGGCAAGGGAATCCAAGCGACGACCTCGAACCACTGGTTCCACTTCTGCCGCAGCGCGGTGCCGAAGTTGAAGTACTCGCTGGAATGGTGCGCCTGGTGCGCGGCCCAGCCGATCCGGACGCGGTGCGCGAAGCGGTGGTACCAGTAGAAGAGGAAATCGACCCCGAGGATCAGCAGCGCCCACGTCCACCACGCGTCGGCGGGCAGGTGCCAAGGCGCGACGTACGTCCAGATCACCGCGTACAGCAGCAGTGCCGCGGCCCGGAACAGCGCGCCGAACACGACGCTGCCCGCGCCCATCGACAGGCTCGTCGCGGTGTCGCGGCCGTGGTAGCCCTTGACGTCCTCGTCGCGCGCTATCCGGATCGCGAGCAGTTCCAGGCCGATGAACAGCAGGAACACCGGGACCGCGTACCCGACGGGGTCCGAGAGCTGGTGCAGCAGGGCGTCGACCACCACCGGACGGTAGCCCCGCTGCACCAGCGGAATCTAGAAGCCGGTCAGGGCGATCCTGGCCGACCGCGGATCCGGGTCGTGCACGAGCGACTCGTGCCCGCCGACGTCGTCGAAGGCGAAGCCGTAGGCGCGGCCGTCGACCATGTTGGCGTGCATGGCTTTGCTGTAGTGGTTGGTGATCGAACGGGTGTAGTAGTGCACGGCGTCCCACACCGGCGAGGTGGCGTGGTAGCCGAGCGTGGACCGGTTCAGGTCCGCGCACAGCGACCGCGCGATCGGCCCGACCACGGCGTCGTTGGGGGCGTGCAGCACGCCGTCGCACCCGAAGATGTCCTTCGACGGCGGCTTCCCGAACGACGCCACCCGCGCCCCGGAGGCGTCGCGGAAGTGCAGCACCCCGCCCTCGACGCGCCCGGTGAACCGCACCGACGGGTTGTGCTGGAACGGCGCGACGACCAGGTCCTTCGACCCGTACGCCGACCACACCGCGTCGACGTACGGGGCGAAGTAGGACGCCGGGAACTGCCCCAGCTCGATCCCCTTGCGCGGCGCGACGGCCCGCAGGGTCAGGCCGTCGGACCGGGTGTGGACCAGCGAGGACCAGCCAGCCGCCCGGATGGCGTCGAAGATGCGCTGCCTGCCGCCAGGCACCAGCACCCCGTCCGCTTGACCTGGCCGCTCGCCGACGTGACCGCCACGGAGTGCGGCACGGCGAACATGTCGACCTGCGAGCTGTTCAGCCACAGCCCCGAGGTGTTGTAGGTGAACTCGCTCCAGTCGAACAGGATGTCCCGGTTCGCGTCCCCGGGCGCCCACGGCGCCGGTTCGACGAGCCCGGTCGGGGTGAGGAAGAACCGCAGCTTCGCCCCGAACGACATGTACATCCGCCCGGAGAAGTGCAGCGGCACGCGCAGCGTGGTCGACGCACCCCGCGCGGGCCCCGGGATGGCGGTGTCAGGCGCGGGCGAGGGCGGGATCGACCCGCTCGGCCACGGCGTGAAGACCCCGGCGGCGTTGACGTACCCGAGCCGCCCGGTCTGGGTGTTGACGCCGGTGAGGTAGAGGTGGACAGCCTCCCCCGCCCGGACTCGTTGGCCACCACCAGCGGCAACACCGCCGGTGGCGCCGCCAGCGCGACCGGGACGGTGACCGCGCTGGCGACGAGGATGAGCAGTACTAGGACGCGCGAGAGCAGGGTGGACACAGTTTTGACTCCCTTGTCTGGCTGTGTGTGAGCGCGCTCTCACACCATGGTGGAGAAACTGCCGGTAATTTGTCAACGCTCGCAACAAACTCGTCCCGGAGCGGTGACTCCACTTTTGTCGGCGGTGCCCGATAGGATTCAGACCAGGGGGTCAGCCCCCGGGTGGGAGGGGGTCTGCCCCCGCGCGCGAGGTGGCTTCAGGCAAAAGCAGGTCGGTCGGCGGGGCTCCGGGGCGTTTCGCCGGGCGGCGCAGGAAGCAGTCGCGGCGCTGCCTCGGGCTCGCGGTGTCCGCCAGCGCCACATGCTCTCCGACCCGGTTCGCCCGCGACCCGACCGGTCCGCGGCTGCCGAACCGGTCCACCGTCTGCCCGGTCGACGCGCCCGACCGGGCCGCGCCCGACCGGTTCACCGCGCGCCTTGACCGGTCCGCCGACAACCCACCGACCGCTGCAAGCCTCCCGGCACGCCGACCGCTGCACAGCCCCACTGACGACCAACCCGCCACAGCAAAGCCGCGCCGGTCAGCCACCCGGCCACCCACCGGCAACGCCGTTCACGGTGAGCCGCCGATCCGTTACCGGCCGACCCGCTTACTGCTGCCTACCCCACTGGGTCCCGCCCGCTGCCGACCGATACCTCCCCACCGCGAGCCTGCGGCCCCCTGCCGTCCGAAAGACGCCGCCGACCAGCGCGAGACCACCCGCCGGTCGTCCCCGCGGACCTGGGAAACCTTCACCCGCCCGAGAAGGCAGGCCCATGAGCGCGAAAAAGGGCCCCGGGTTCGGCGTGAAGCCGACCCGGGGCCCGAACGCTCACCGTGCGAGGGCGCTGCCCGCGGTGTCCCGGCCGCGGACGCGTTGCGGTGAGACTGGACGGTGTGGTCCCCGCGGCCGACCCTGCACGGCCTGAGGCACCGTCCACCGACCATAGTCCCCGCAACCCGGGGGAACGGCAACCGGTTCGGCAAGAACAACTGTTAACTGCCTCGGATTCGTCCTCCCACCAGCACCGATCAGAACACGGACCAGCCGGTCAGAACCGTGAACGCCTCCAGGGCGGCGACGCCCGCGACGGAGTTCCCGCAGGCGTCGAGGCCGGGGCTCCACACGCAGACCACACACCGGTTCGGGACGACGGCGAGGATGCCGCCGCCGACGCCGCTCTTGGCCGGCAGGCCGACGCGGTAGGCGAACTCGCCGACGCCGTCGTACATGCCGCAGACGAGCATCGTCGCGTTCAGCCGTTTGACGTCGGCGGGTGGGAGCACGCGGCCCGAGCGGCCCTCGCCGCCGCGGGCGAGGAACAGGGCGGCGCGGGCGAGGTCGGCGCACGACAGGGCGATGGCGCAGCCGCGGACGTAGTGGTCCAGCACGTCGTCGACCGGATTGTCCAGTTTGCCGTACCCCGCGACCAGGTGCGCCAGCGCCGCGTTGCGGTGGCCGGTGGCCAACTCGGACGCCGCGACGGCACCGTCCACCGTCGCCGGTGCGCCGGACTCCTCGGTCAGGAACCGGCGCAGGGCCCCGACAGCGTCACCCGTCCTGGTGAGGAGCCGGTCGGTGGTGACCAGCGCGCCCGCGTTGAGGAACGGGTTGCGGGGCATCCCGCGGTCCTGCTCGAGCTGCGCCAGCGAGTCGAACGCCAGGGTGGACGGCTCGCGCCCGACCCGGTCCCACACGTCGCCCGCGAGCGCGAGGGTGAACACCTTGGACAGGCTCTGCACGGAGAACGGCCGCCCGCTGTCGCCCGCCCCGTACACCTCCCCGTCGACCGTCGCGACCGCCATCCCGAACCGGTCGACCGGCACCTCGCCCAACGCCGGGATGTACGAGGCGACCCGGCCCTGACCGACCAGCGGCCGCACCCGGGCGGCCACCTCCTCCAAAGTGGACTGCACCCGGCCAGGATCGCCGGAACCGGGCCGCCGGTCGACGCTTAACCGTTAACTCGGCGGCCCCCAGCGGAAGCCGTACGACCCGGGGCCGAAGTTCAGGGCGACGCCGTGGACGGAGCCGCCGCGGTCGAGGGCGACCGGGCGGCTGTCCTCGATGCCGCGGTCGTCGCGCGTGTACTGCTCGCAGAACGGCGGCAGCCGGTCGAAGGTGACCTCAAGGACGTACTCGCGCACCGGCAGGCGGAACTTGCGCTCGTAGCAGTTGTCGACCGGCCCCGGCGGCGTGTGCACCAGCTCGTGCTCGGTGATGACGGTCTCGCCGCGCGCCAGCGGGCGGTCGAACAGCAGCTCGGCGACGACGAGCCCGTCGGAAGGAGCCTCGGCGACGCGGCCCAGCACGCAGTTGCGCAGCGGGCGGACCAGCGGCGGCGGGTGGCCGGGCTCGTCGGTGTGGATGATCAGCACCCAGCGGTCGGGGCCGTCGGCGTCCGCGCGCAGCACCTGGCGGGACACCGACGACAGCTCGCCGCCGTCCGCGCCGACGTGGACGTGGTCGTGCTGGCTGAGGCGGGTCAGGCGCTCGTCCCAGGTGGTGTCGACCTGCCCCAGCACGTCCTCGACCGGGGACGGGTCGGGCCACAGCGCGCCGATGGCGGGCAGCCCGGCCGGGGTGTGGGTCCAGCGGCCGCGCCGCCGGGGCGGGCCGAGGAGCGCGGCGAGGGCGCCGTCGGGGACGTCGAGCACGGCTTCGAGGTGCCGCAGCGCGGCCAGGGACTCGCGGCGCTCGGGTCTGCTGCGGCCGGACTGCCAGTAGCTCAGCGTCGCCAGGCTGACCGTGACCCCGCGCCCGCGCAGCCGCTCGCGCAACCGCTCCAAGCCGAGGCCCTTGGCCGCGATGGCCGCCCGCAGCGCGGCGGGGAACGGCCCCGTGTCGAGGAGTTCGCGCAGGTCGGGCTCGGCTCCCATGCTTGTCTCCCGGTGTGGTCGGGTCCCACCGTCCATCCTGGATCGGCCAGCCTATCGCGGGTTCAGCCCGTCGTCATGCCGTTCTTCGCCCACCAGCGCGCGTAGCTCGGGTTGCGGGCGGTCAGGGTCACGTACGCCTCGGCCACCACGCGCCGCAGGACGGCCGGGTCGACCGGGATCGGCCTGCGCCAGGCCAGGTCCATGCGGGTGGTGAGCGGGTCCCCGCGCAGCGGCCGGACGACCAGGCCGCGGCCCTCGAACGACGTCGGCTGCGCGAGGCTGACGCACTGCCCGGAGACGACGAACTCCCGCGCGGAGCTGGCGTCGCTGATCTCGTGGGTGATCCGCGGCTCGAACCCGGCCTCCGCGCACGCCCAGCGCAGCGCCGCGGTCACCCCGGCGTCGACGTGCGGGTCGACCATCCAGTTCTCGTCGGCCAGCTCGGCCAGGTCGACGTCCTCGGCGTCGGCCAGCGGGTGCCCCTCGGCCAGGGCCACGAACATCGGCTCGACCGGCACGACCGCCTCGCGCAGCAGCCCGTCCGGCGCGCTGACCTCGAACCCGATCACCTCGACCACGACCGCCGCGTCCAGCCGCCCCGCCCGGACCCGGGCGAGCAGGTCCGCGGCGCTCGGGTCGCTGTGCACGTGGACCCGCAGCGGCTGCGGGTGCGCGGCCACCAGCCGCGGCACCACCGCCGACGCCAGCGCGCCCGGGTAGCAGCCCAGGTGCACCTCCGCGCCCGGCTGGTCGGCCGACACCGGCGGCGGGGTGCCCTGCAGCCCCGCCATCTCGCTGACCACCGCGCGCGCCTTCGCCAGCACCGTGCGCCCGAACCCGGTCGGCACGACCCCGCCGCGCCCGCGCTCGAACAGCGGCGCGCCCAGGGAGCGCTCGATGCGCTGCACCTGCGCGGTCAGCGAGGGCTGCGACATGCCGAGCGCGGCCGCGGCGCGGGTGATGCTGCCCTCGTCCGCCACCGCGATCAGGATGCGCAGATGCCGGAACTCCAGCTCCATGCCGACATGTTATGGACCGGCTCTATGCCTGATCACCCAGGTCGATTACCGGCCGGTATGCGAACGGCCCTCAGGCCAGGCCGGTCAGCAGGCCCCCGCTGAACTGGGTCGCGAGCGCCCAGCCGACGAGCACGCCGATGCCGAGCCCGCGCGCGTCGCGGTTGCGGGTGATGAGCAGGACAGCGGACCCGACGGCGACCGCGACGCCGAGGACGACGGCGAACGACAGCGGGGGTCTGCCGTCGAGGGCCACCAGCATCAGCACGTCGACCGCGAGGAACGCGAGCACGCCGACGAGGACCATGGGGACGCTGACGCCGGACGCCGGGTCGAGCGGGGTGGATCGACGCATCGGGACCTGCCTGGGGCGCGTGCCGTTACCGGGGTGCGCCACCCGCGGTCAGTCGGTGACGACCAGCTTCGCCGAGCCGTTCACCACGGAACGGACTTCGACCCGGACGCCGTCGACCACCGCGGCCTCCCCGGGTTCAGCGTCACGTCCACTCCCCGCCGGACACCCGGACCGCACCGCCCGCGACGACGGCCTTGAGCCTGCGGTCCAGCACCTCCAGCGTCGGCGACCCGGTGACGGTCAGCTCGCACCGGTGCGCCGTGCACCGCCACGCGTCACCCGATCCGCTCGCGCAGGCCGCGACGAGGACCGCCGAAAGGAGCAACACCGTGCCGGGCCCCGATCTTCGCACCATGTGCCGCACATCGCGAGTGCCCCATCACCCGTAACAGGGCCTGATCGGTCCAGAAGTAACCGCCCGATCACTGAGCCGAACGGGGCGCGCCGGTCGCGGCACCCGGGTGAGCGCGCGCACCCGCCGGGTGCGGCCGTGCTCGGCCAGCAGGACCAGCAGGTCGCCGTCGACCACCGCGGCGAGCTTGCGCTGCGCCCAGTCCGACGCGGCCAGCACCGCGGCGTCCTCGACCGGCCGCCCGGCGAACGCGTCGATGAGCAGCCGCCACTCGGCGAGCCTGCGGGACAGGAACTCCACCGGCGCGCACACCGGCTCGACCCGGTCGGCCCAGGAGTGGAAGTCGATGCTCGACCGGGCGCGCTCGTCGATGCGGGCGAGCACCGCGGAGATGGCCATCTCCCGGTCGGGGTCGGCGAGCACGAGCCGGAGGAAGGCGATCTCGTCGCGCGGCACCGCGTCGCGGTACCACTCGAACCGCAGGTGCTCATCCGCCGCCAGCGCGGCGTGGTCGTGCCAGGGGCGCCCCGCCAGCGCCGCCACGGATGCGATGTGGTCGAGCAGGTTCACCGTAAGTCCTCCGCGCAGGGAGGATAGTCGCCGTCCTCGGGAGACGATCATCGGAGTCCCTATCCTGTGCCGCATGGAGTTCCACGCCGAAACCGTGATCGACGCAGAGCCACGACACGTGTGGATGATCTTCACTCGGGTGGAGGAGTGGCCGGACTGGACCAATTCGGTGACGTCGGCGACCCGGCTCGACCCGGCCCCGCTCGCGGTCGGCAAGCGGGTGCGGATCCGGCAGCCGAAGCTCCCCACGACCGTCTGGACGCTGACGGAGTACACCGAGGGCCGCTCGTGGACGTGGGTCGCGACCGGTCCCGGCGTGCGCACCACCGCCGAGCACGTCGTCGAGCCGCACGGCGACGGCGCGAAGGTGACGCTGCGGCTGCGCCAGGAGGGCCCGGTCGGCAAGCTGGTCGGCAAGCTCACCGCGGGCCTGACCGACCGGTACCTCGCGATGGAGTGCGAGGGGCTCAAATCACGCGCCGAACAGGCTTAATCGAGTCGACCGATCCGCGCGGCCGTGCCAGGCTGGGGCCATATCCGCGACTCTCGGGAGGTCCACCATGGCCGACGCACCGGAACCCACCGCCGACACCGAGACGACCGGTGAGCCCGAGGACGTGCGCGAGCGCTTCAAGGCCGCCCTCGCCCGCAAGAACGCCAAGGCGAACTCGGGCGAGAACCACCTGACCGGCGGCTCGAAGGTCCACGACGCCCACGGGAAGGTCGGCGGCAAGCGCCAGTTCCGCCGCAAGAGCGGCTGAGCTACTCGACCGCTTTCTCCAGGTCCGCCAGGGCCGTGTCCAGGTGCCCCAGCAGGCGCTGCAGGTGGGGCACGGTCCGGCGGCACCCGGTCAGGCCGAACTCGAGGCTGCCCGCGTAGCTGGTGACCGTGATGTTCAGCGCCTGGCCCTCGTACGGGATCGACACCGGGTACACGCCGAGCAGCTTCGCGCCGTTCCAGTACAGCGGCTGCTTGGGGCCGGGCACGTTCGAGATCAGCAGGTTGAACGCGGGCGGCGTCACCCGCAGCGCGCCCGGCAGCAGGGCGACGGCGAGCGGGGCGAACGGGATCGCGCTCAGCGCGGTGATCTGCAGCTGGCTCATCCCGCGGTAGAAGTCCTTGCCGCGACGCATCGAGTCGGCGATCGCGACCAGCCGCTCACCGGGGTCGGCGAGGTCGGTCGCCAGGGTGCACAGGATCAGCCCGACGGCGTTGCCCCTGACGACGTGCCTTCCGGGCGCAGCGAGATCGGGACGGCGGCGACCAGCGGCTTGTCCGGCAGCGCGCCCAGCTCGCCCATGTACTCGCGCAGCGCGCCCGCGCACATCGCGAGCATGACGTCGTTGACCGTGCAGTCCGCGGCCTCGCCGACCGCGCGGATGCGGTCCAGCGGCCAGCCCTGCGCGGCGAACCGGCGGGCGCCGGTGATCGGCACGTTGAACATCGACCGCGGCGCCTCGAACGGCAGCGTCGCCGCCTGCTCCGCGAACGCCTGGTTGAGGTACTTCACGACCGCCGGCCCCAGCCCCACCACGTCCCGGAGCGCGCGCGCCGCCGACACCAGCCCGGCCAGCGGGTCGCCGTCGGCCCGCCGCCCGGTCGCGTCGGTGCGCGGCGCGGACGCCCACGGCGGCGGCATGTCCCGCTCGGCGGAGTCCTCGCTCAGCGCCTCCCGCATCAGCCGCAGCGCGGACACGCCGTCGAGCAGCGCGTGGTGCACCTTGGTGTAGACCGCGAACCGCCCGCCCTGCAGCCCCTCGATCAGGTGCGACTCCCACAGCGGCCGGTGCCGGTCGAGCAGCGACCCGTGCAGCCGCGACACCAGCTCCAGCAGCTCCCGCACCCGCCCCGGCGACGGCAGCGCCGACAGCCGCACGTGGTACTCCAGGTCGAGCAGGTCGTCGTTGGTCCAGACCCACTGCCCCACCGAGTTCACCGGCCCCCGCGGCCTCCGCCGGAACAACGGCCGCAGGTCCCCCGACTCGATCAGCGCCTTGTGGACGGACCCCACGTACGACGGATCGGCCCCCGGCGGCAGCTCGAACAGCTGCAACCCCCGACGTGCAACGGATGCTCGCGCGACTCGCCGAGCAGGAACATCGAGTCGGTCACAGGCATCAGCGGCATGGCCCCACGCTCCCACCGCGAGCGCGCCCGCGCAATCGATCAGCGGAAACGATCAGCGCGGGTCGGAGTCGATCATGTGCTTGCCGCCCATGTTGACCACGCGGACGGTCTTGCGCTCGCTGGTCTCGCCGGTGTCGGTGGTGAGGATGACGGTCGCGGACACGTTCGCCGAGCCGTCGGCGTTGAGGCCGTCGACGAGCGCCTTCTCCGAGGCGACGTACTTGTACTTCGCCCAGTACTCCTCGAAGGCCGCCTGGCTGCCGAACGCGGCCTGCGCGGCCGGGGTCAGCATCCCCCAGCGGGTCGCGGTGGGCGTGCTGCTCAGGTAGAAGTCGATCATCGCGCGGCCGGCGGCGCCGTAGTCGGTGACCTTGTCGCGCGCGCCCGCGGTCGGGGTGGACGGGTCGCCGCCCGCGTCGGTGGTCGGCGGGTTGCTGACGGTGACCGTTCGGGTCTCGGTGCCCGGGGTGGCGGTGGTGTCGTCGCCGTCGGGCATGGTGATGACGAGGACGACGGCGGCGGCGAGGGCGGCGACGCGGCGGCGGCGCCGATGAGGGCGCCGCGGCGGGGGCGGGCGGGGTCGGCGCGGGCGCCGGGGTGGCCTGGCGGGGCGGCGGCGGGGTCTGGCGGGGGCGCGCGGGCGGCAGCGGGGCCTGCCGGGCCGGGACGGTGCGGTCCAGGGCGGGCAGCGGGCCGGACGGCACCGGGACGGGCAGGGGCGCGGTCGGGACCGCCAGGGTCGCGGCGGCCTCCTCCATCGACGGGCGCTCGGCCGGGTCGGTGCGCAGCAGCGTCATCAGGGCGGTGGTGAGCTGGCCGCCGTTGCGGGGCGGGGTGACGTCGCCGTTGGCGACCGCGTGCAGCAGGGCCAGCGGGTTCGGGTTGAGGCCGAACGGGGCGTGCCCTCCAGCGCGTGGTAGAGCGTCGAGCCGAGGGAGAACACGTCGGAGGCGGTGGTGGGCTGCTGGCCGCGGGCGAGTTCGGGCGCGAGGTAGGCCGGGGTGCCCGCGAGGACGCCGGTGTCGGTGGTGATCGTGTGGTCGCCGGTGGCCTTGGAGATGCCGAAGTCGGTGATCTTCACGGTGCCCTGCTCGTCGAGCAGGATGTTGCCGGGCTTGACGTCGCGGTGCACGATCCCGGCGGCGTGCGCGGCGGCCAGGGCGGCGGCGACCTGGGAGCCGATCGCGGCGACCTGCTCGGGCGGCAGGGTGCCGCGCTCGGCGATCACCGCGGACAGGCTGCGCGCGTTGACGAACTCCATGACCAGGTACGGGTCGCCGTCGTGCTCGGCGACGTCGAGCAGCGCGACGGCGTTGCGGTGGTGGAGGCGGGCGGCGATGCGCGCCTCGCGCATGGCCCGTCTGCGCGCCTCCTCGGTCTTGGCCGGGGTGAGGCCGGGCCGGATCAGCAGCTGCTTGATCGCGATGACGCGCTCGAGCCGTTCGTCGCGGGCGCGCCAGACCACGCCCATGGCGCCGCTGCCGATGGTCTCCAGCAGTCGGTACCGGCCCGCGACCAGTTGACCCGTTTCGATGACCAGGCACCTTCCGTGACGACGGTTCCCCAGGACCCCGACCTGGCCCTGCCGACATTATCGAACGCGCGTGCCAACGACGAACGTGGGCATTGGCGCGGACGCGAGGGTGGACGCGCACGGCAGACTGTGGGTTGTGCCGATCGCAGGGGGTGTGCGGTGAGTGACGTCACGTCGCTGGAGCTGCCGGTGGCCGAGGTGGTCGCCGAGACCGCGCAGGCGTGCTCGATCGTCTTCGACGCCGAGCTGGACTACCGGCCGGGCCAGTACCTGACGCTGCGGGTGCCCAGCGACGTCACCGGGTCGGTGGCGCGCTGCTACTCGCTGTCGAGTTCCCCGCTGCTGGGCGAGCGGCCCCGGGTGACGGTGAAGCGCACCGACGGCGGCTACGCGTCGAACCGGCTGTGCGACACGCTGCGCGCGGGCGACGTCGTCGAGGTGCTGCCGCCGATGGGCAACTTCACGCCGAAGTCGCTCGACGACGACCTGCTGCTGTTCGCGGGCGGCAGCGGCATCACCCCGATCCTGTCGATCGTCGCCTCCGCGCTGCACGCCGGTTCCGGCCGCATCACCCTGGTCTACGCCAACCGCGACCCCGAGTCGGTGATCTTCGCGCGCAGGCTGGCGGAACTGGAGTGCGACCGCTTCACCGTGACGCACTGGCTGGAGACCGAGCGCGGCCTGCCGACGGTGGACGACCTCGCCGACCTCGCCCGCCCGCACCTCGACGCCGACGCGTACACGTGCGGCCCCGCTCCGTTCATGGCCGCGGTGACCGACGCGCTCAAGGCGCTCGACGTCCCGCGATCGCGCCGTCACGTGGAGCGATTCGCCTCGCTCGCGGCGAATCCCTTGACCGCTTGGCATCCGCGCGCGGTTAGGCCGTTCGGCCCACACCGGTAACGCATCGCCCGACCGGCGCGAGTCTCCGCTTGTTACGGCTCCGTTTCCGGAGCCGCCCGACGGAGATCCGAGAACACCATGCGCCGGTCCCCAGCGGCATTCGCCGTTCAGCTCTCCGTGGCGGGGCTGCTACCCGTCGCCGCCATGACCTTCGCCGCCGCGCCCGCGGCGCTGCCCGCGGGCTTCACCGAGCAGGTGGTGCTCAGCGGGCTCACCCAGCCGATGGCGGTCGAGTTCGGCGCCGACGGCCGGGTGTTCGTCGCCGAGAAGTCCGGTCTGGTCAAGGTGTTCGACGGCCTGGCCGACCCGACGCCCACGGTGTTCGCGGACCTGCGGACCCAGGTGTACAACCAGCACGACCGCGGTCTGATGGGGATGGCGCTGGCGCCGAACTTCCCGGTGGACCCGTCGGTGTACGTGCTGTACGCCCACGACGCGGTGATCGGCGGGACCGCGCCGCGCTGGGGCGTGCCCGGCGGCACGAACGACGTCTGCCCGAACCCGCCCGGCGAGACCGCGGACGGCTGCGTCATCTCCGGGCGGTTGTCGGTGTTGGACGCCGAGGGCGACGAGCGGGTGCTGGTCGAGGATTGGTGCCAGCAGTACCCGAGCCACTCCGTGGGCGAGCTGGCCTTCGGCCGCGACGGCTACCTGTACGCCAGCGCGGGCGACGGCGCGTCGTACGTCTTCGCCGACTACGGCCAGGACGGCAACCCGCGCAACCCGTGCGGCGACCCGCCGTCCGGCGTCGGCGGCGTGCAGACCGTGCCGACCGCGGAGGGCGGCGCGCTGCGCTCCCAGGACGTCCAGACGATGACCGACCCGCTCGGCCTCGACGGCACCGTCATCCGGATCGACCCGGCCACCGGCGAGGGCGCGCCCGGCAACCCGATGGCCGCCAGCGCCGACCCGAACGCGCGCCGCGTGATCGCCGCGGCCTGCGCAACCCGTTCCGGTTCGCGTTCCGGCCCGGCACCGACGAGGTGTGGCTGGGCGACGTCGGCTGGGGCACGTGGGAGGAGGTCAACCGGCTCACCGCGCCCGCCGACGCGACCGCCGACAACTTCGGCTGGCCGTGCCGCGAGGGCAGCGCAGCGCAGTCGGGCTACAACATCGGCCTGACGCTGTGCAACCGCATCGCCACCGGCACCGTGCCGACGGTGAACCCGCACTTCGCCTACCGGCACGGGCAGGCCGTGGTCAGCGGCGACGGCTGCTCGACCGGCAGCGGCTCGTCGATCTCGTCGACGGCGTTCTACCCCGGCGGCGCGTACCCGGACACCTTCGACGGCGCGTTCTTCTTCGGCGACTACAGCCGCCGCTGCATCTGGTACATGCGGGCGGGCGCGGGCGGCGTGCCCGACCCCGCCACCCGCACGGTGTTCCACCAGGAGGTCTTCCCGGTCGACCTCACCGCGGGCCCCAACGGCGACCTGTACTACGTGGACATCGCGTTGGGACAGGTGAAGCGGTTCCGCTACAACTCCGGCAACCAGCCGCCGATCGCCGCGGTCACCGCGAACCCGACCGAGGGCCCGCTCCCCCTGACGGTGTCGTTCAGCGCCACCGGGTCCTCCGACCCCAACGGCGACGCCCTGACCTACACCTGGGACCTCGACGGCGACGGCGCGTTCGACGACGCCACCGGCGCCACCGCGTCGTTCACCTACACCGCCGCGGGCGCCTACGACGTCGGCGTGCAGGCGCGCGACCCCGGCGGCCTCACCGACGTGGCGCGCACCCGGGTCATGGCGGGCTCGTCCGCCCCGGCCCCGGTCATCAGCACGCCCGCCGCCGGGTCCACCTGGGCGGTCGGCGACACCATCGCGTTCGCGGGCTCGGCGACCGACCCCGAGGACGGGGCGCTGCCCGCGTCCGCGCTGTCCTGGCGGGTCGTCCTGCACCACTGCGAGCAGGCCGACCTGTGCCACCAGCACGACCTGGTCGGCTTCGACGGCGTCGCGTCCGGCTCGTTCGACGGGCCCGACCACGACTACCCGTCCTATTTGGAGCTGCGGCTCACCGCCCGGGACTCCTCCGGCGCGACGGCCACGGCGAGCAGGCGGCTCGACCCGAAGGTGGGCACGGTCGTCGTCGAGTCCTCGCCGAGCGGGCTGACCGCGACGCTGAGCGACACCAGCGGGCCGACCCCGCTGACCGTGCAGGCCATCGTCGGCTCCCGGATGAGCCTGTCCACGCCCGAGCAGCAGACCCTCGGCACCGGCTCGTACGCGTTCCGCTCGTGGTCCGACGGCGGCGCGCGGGCGCACGACATCACCGTCGGCGCGGGCACCACCACCTACCGGGCGACCTTCGAGCGCACCGACGCGGGCGACCCGTCCCTGGTGGCGGCGTACGGGTTCGACGAGGGCGGCGGCGCGTCGCTGCTCGACCGGTCCGGCAACGGCCACACCGGAGCGCTCTCCGGTCCGGTGTGGACGGCCGGGCGCACCGGCGGCGGCCTGTCGTTCGACGGGGTCAACGACTGGGTGACCGTCGCGGACGGGCCGAAGCTGGACCTGACCAACCGGATGACGCTGTCCGCGTGGGTGCGGCCGACGTCGAGCGCCGGGTGGCGCACGGCGGTGATGAAGGAGCGCGCGGGCGGGCTGTCGTACGCGCTGTACCCGGCCGGTTTCAACCAGCCGTCGGGGTACCTGGGCATCGGCGGCGACGTCGCCGTCACGGGCCCGTCGACGCTGCCGGTCAACGCGTGGTCGCACGTGGCGTTCACCTACGACGGCGCCGTGATGCGCTTGTACGTCAACGGGACCCAGGTGGCGACCGCGGCGCAGACCGGCTCGGCGGCGGTGTCGTCGTCCCCGCTGCGGCTCGGCGGGAACTCGGTGTGGGGCGAGTGGTTCGCGGGCGTCATGGACGACGTCCGCGTGTACAACCGCGCGCTGTCGGCGGCCGAGGTCGCCGCGGACCGCGACACCCCGGTGTCCGCGGACACCGTCGCGCCGTCCGCGCCCGGCTCGCTCACCGCGACCGGCGGGCTGGGGGCGGTGGCGCTGTCGTGGTCGGCGGCGACCGACAACGTCGGCGTCACCGGGTACGACGTCCACCGCGGCGCGCCCGGGTTCACGGTGTCGGCGGCGACCCGCATCGCCACCGTCACCGGGACGAGCCACACCGACTCGGGTCTCGCGGCGGGCACGTACGCCTACCGCGTCGTGGCGCGCGACGGCGGCGGCAACGCGTCGGCCCCGTCGGCCGAGGCGACCGCGGTGGTCACCGCCGACACCGGCGCGCCGTCGGTCGCGATGACCGGGCCGACCGGGACGGTGTCGGGCGTGGTCCAGGTGACCGCGTCGGCCAGCGACGCGGGCAGCGGCGTCGCCGGGGTGCAGTTCCTGCTCAACGGCCAGCCGCTGGGCGCGGAGGACACCACCTCGCCGTACGGGGTCTCGTGGGACACCCGGACGGTCGCCAACGGCGTGCACTCGCTGTCGGCGCGGGCGCGCGACGGCGCGGGCAACACCGCCACGTCGACCGCGGTGTCGGTGACGGTGTCCAACACCGGCCCGCCCCGGGCGGCCCCGTCGCGTCGTACAACTTCAACGAGGGCGCGGGGACCGTGCTCGGCGACCGGTCCGGCAACACCCACAACGGCACCGTTTCCGGCGCGACGTGGGCGACCGGCCGCAACGGCGGCGGGCTGTCGTTCGACGGCGTGAACGACATGGTGACCGTCGCCGACACCTCCGCGCTGCGGCTCACCACCGCCATGACCATCTCGGCGTGGGTGCGCCCGACCGGCGGCGCGGACTGGCGCACGGTCGTGCTGAAGGAGCGCGCGAGCGGCCTGTCGTACGCCCTGTACTCCGACAACGCGGCGGGCAGGCCCGCGGGCTACGGCCGCATCGGCACCGCGGACGTCGCGGTCACCGGGCCGTCCGCGCTGCCCCAGTCGGCGTGGAGCCACGTCGCCCTCACCTACGACGGGTCCGCGCTGCGGCTCTACGTCGAGGGCGCCCTGGTGTCGACCGCGGCGGTGTCGGGCCCCATGGTCACCTCGACGGGCGCGCTGCGCATCGGCGGCAACGCGGTGTGGGGCGAGTACTTCGCGGGCGTCCTGGACGACGTCCGGATCTACAACCGCACCCTCACCGCCGCGGAGATCGGCGCCGACCGGACCACCCCCGTCGGCTGACGGACGCGGCCGCGGCGGCCCGCACTGGACCGCCGTGGCCGCTCCCGGCATGCTGTCCCGCGTGACGGAGAACCAGGTGCCCGCGTTCGACCTCATCGGCAAGCGCTACGACGAGTCGTTCGTCGAGCGGGACACGCAGATCGCCGAGGTCGACTGGCTCATCGCGCAGCTCCCCCAGGGCGCCCGCGTCCTCGACCTCGGCTGCGGCAGCGGCCTCCCCACCGCCCGCCAACTCCTCGACGCGGGCATGGTGGTCGTCGGCGTCGACGAGTCCCGGGTGATGCTCGACCTCGCCGAGGAGCAGGCCCCGGCGGCGACTACCGCCTCGGCGACCTCCGCGACCTGTCCGGCCTGGGCGAGTTCGACGCCGCCGTCGCCTTCTTCTCCCTGCTGATGCTCTCCAAGGCCGACATCGCGGCGACCCTGCGGTCCCTCCGCGCCGCCCTGACGGGCCCCGGCCACCTCCTGATCAGCATGGTCCAGGGCGACTTCGACACCTTCCCGGTCAACTTCCTCGGCGCGCCCACCACCGTCTCCGCCTACCCCCGGACGCCCTCCGCGCGGCCGTCGAGGAGGCGGGCTTCTCCGTCGACCGCCTGCACGCGGTCGAGGCCGTCGCGGAGCCGGGCCGCATCGAGGTCCAGCTCTACCTCCGCGCCACCGCCCGGTAGGCGTCAAAAGCGACGATGCCCGGGGGCCGATCGGCTCCCGGGCATCACTGTGTACGGCGTCTCAGAGCCAGTCGGCGGCGGTCAGGGAGCCGCGCAGGCGGGTCAGGGCGCGGTGCTGGGCGACGCGGACGGCGGTGGCGGTCAGGCCGATCGCGACGGCGGTCTCCTGGGCGGAGAGGCCGACGACGAGGCGCAGGACCAGGATCTCGCGCTGGCGCGGGGCGAGGCCGTCGAGCAGGCCCGCGAGGCGGGCGCGCATCTCGCCGCGGAGGGTGGTGGCCTCGGGGCCGGGGCCGCCGTCGGCGACGTCGGGGATGTCGGCCACCGGGTCGGAGCGGTCGCGGCCGGAGCGGCGGTAGAAGTCGGCGACCTTGTGGGCGGCGATGCCGTAGACGAACGGCAGGAACGACTCGCGGGCGTCGGCGTAGCGGGGCAGCGCGCCGAGGACGGCGAGCATGATCTCCTGGGCGACGTCGTCGGCGGAGGAGAACGCGGAGCCGGTGCGCCCGATGCGGGCCCGGCAGTAGCGGACGATCGCCGGGTGGATCCAGGCGAACAGGGTCCCCAGGGCGATCTTGTCCCCGCCCATCGATGCCTCCACGAGCTCGTGGAAGGCCGCGGTCTTCAGGCGGGCGAACACGGCGTCCGCGCGCGCGGGTTCCACCGGGTCCGGTCCGGGCGTTGCGCTCACTGGAGCCCCTGAACGTCGGCACGCCGAGGCGGACCGGAGAGAGGTGGTGCTGGGGTGGCCGATCACGGCAGCCGCTCCCTGGATGGTCGGATGCGATGATGGCCTTGACGGAGGGTGATGTTAGCCCTGCCACCGGGCTGACACCAGAGCAATCTCCGATGCATGGGGCCGATCGTTTCGTATTCAACCTCACAGGGGACAGGGTCGAACGACCCTAGGGAACACCCTCCGTGCACGATTCCCGGTTCGGGCCCAAAGACCCGGAACTCACTAATTGAACGGTGAAACCGCTGCTGGACGGGATCTTGCGCATCCACTGTGGACACGAACCGGCAAGATCCAGTGCACACGCCGGACGATCGGACGTTACCGGCCGGTTGGTTATCGGCCAACCGGGTGACGGGCTCCCCTAATGGAGTAACGCTACTCTACGGAGACGGGAATCCGAGCGGCGAACCCGAGACGCGTGCGGCCGTTCGGCCCGTTCCGGGCGTCCGTCCGGCGCGGCCGGTTGTGCCGCATTGACAGTGCCGGTGCGCCGTTCTTAGCGTGGCGGCGGACGCCAGCCCGCACGCCACCCGAACAGGGGAATCCCCAATGGAGAGCAGCAGGCGACCCGTCGTCGTCGTCCTGCACGGAACCGACCGCCCACCGCGCATGGCGGGGGTGGAGCAGCGGGCGACCGTCCGGTACAGCACCGGCCCCCTGCTCGGCGCCGCCCTCCCCGGCGCCGACGTCCTCTTCGCCTGGGACGGCCGCGCCGCGGGCTCGCCGAGGCACTGCCCGCGGCGGACGCCCTGCGCTGGGCGCACGCGGCGGGCGCCTCCGCGCGCAACCTGCCGCTGGCCCGCCTGCACGAGGCGGGCGTCGCGGTCACCAGCGCCCGCGGCGTGTTCGACGAGCCGATGGCCGAGTACGTCCTCGCCCTGGTCCTCGCCTTCGCCAAGGACCTGCCCGCGACGATGCGCCTGCAGCAGCGCCGGGTCTGGCAGCACCGGGAGACCGAGCGGCTGGCGGGCGCGCACGCCCTGGTCGTCGGGGTCGGCCCGATCGGGCGGGCGATCGGGCGGAAACTGCGGGCCGTCGGGGTGTCGGTCTCGGCCCTGGGCGCCGCCGCCCGCGCCGACGACCCGGACTTCGACTCGGTCGCCCCGATGTCGGACCTGCGGATCGCCCTGGCCGGGGCCGACTACGTGATCCTGGCCACCCCGCTCACCGCGGCCACGCACGGGCTCGTCGACGAGCACGCCCTGCGCGCCATGAAGCCGACCGCGCGCCTGGTCAACATCAGCCGGGGCGGGCTGATCGTGCTCCCCGACCTGGTCGACGCCCTGGACAAGGGCGCGCTCGCGGGCGCGGCGCTCAACGTGTTCGCCGACGAGCCGCTGCCCAAGTCCTCCCCGCTGTGGGACCTGCCGGACGTCGTCGTCTCCCCGCACATGGCGGGCGACGTCAAGGGCTGGCGCGACGAGCTGGTCCGCCTGTTCGCCGACAACCTCGACCGCTACATCGCGGGCGCACCGCTGATCAACGTGGTGAAGCCGGGCTCGACAGCTTGAGCGCACTTGCTACTCTGGAGTAGGTTACGCCGGAGTCGGAAGCGGACGATCGAGTGGGAGCACCCATGGCGGGCACCAACCCCAAGCCCAAGCGGGACGCGATGGGCACCGCGCTCGCGGTACTGAACAAGCTGGCCAGCACGCCCGTGCTCGACCGGTTCAACCTGCGCAAGCCCGTCGAGAAGGGCCTGTACACGGCCACCCGGACCGGCTTCACCGCCGTCGGCGCGGCCACCCGGCAGTTCGCCGCGGCGCAGAAGCTGGGCAAGCCCGCCCGGCTGCCGTCCGCGAGCGACCGCGGCCTGTTCGACATCACCCCCGACGACGAGCAGAAGATGATCGTCGAGACGGTGTCGGAGTTCGCCGCCGAGCAGCTGCGCCCGGCCGCCGCCGAGGCCGACGCCGCCTGCGCGACCCCGGCCGAGCTGCACTCCACCGTCGCCGAGATGGGCGTGACGCTGGTCGGCGTGCCCGAGTCCCTCGGCGGCCTGGGCACCGAGCGCTCCGCGGTCACCGGCGTGCTGGTCGCCGAGGCGCTCGCGCACGGCGACATGGGCCTCGCGGTCTCGCTGCTCGCGCCGTCCGCGGTGAGCACCGCGCTCGTGCTGTGGGGCGACGAGACCCAGCAGGCGACCTACCTGCCCGCGTTCGTCGGCGACGACATCCCGGCCGCGGCGCTGGCCATCCAGGAGGCGCGGCCGCTGTTCGACCCGTTCGCGCTCAAGACCAAGGCGTACCGCACCGCGGCGGCTTCGTGCTGGAGGGCGTGAAGTCCCTGGTGCCGAGGGCCGCGCAGGCCGAGCTGTTCGTCGTCGCCGCCGACCTCGACGGGCGCGGCCCCGCGCTGTTCCTCGTCGAGTCCTCCAGCGAGGGCCTGACCGTGGAGTCCGAGCCCGCCATGGGCCTGCGCGCCGCGGCGATGGGCAGGCTGCACCTGGACAAGGTGAAGGTCCCCGAGACCGCCCTGCTGGGCGGCGGGAAGTCCGACGTGTACGCCGACTGCGTGCGGCTGTCCCGGATCGGCTGGTGCGCGCTGTCGCTGGGCACCGCGCAGGCCGTCCTGGACTACGTGATCCCGTACGTCAACGAGCGCGTCGCGTTCGGCGAGCCGATCAGCCACCGGCAGAGCGTCGCGTTCATGGTGGCCAACATCGGCATCGAGCTGGAGGGCATGCGCCTGCTCACCTACCGCGCCGCCAGCCGCGCCGAGCAGGGCAAGCCGTACGCCCGCGAGGCGGGCCTGGCGCGGCGGCTGTGCGCGGAGAAGGGCATGCAGATCGGCAACGACGGCGTGCAGCTGCTCGGTGGGCACGGATTCGTCAAGGAGCACCCGGTGGAGCGCTGGTACCGCGATCTGCGCGCGGTCGGCCTGGTCGAGGGGATCGTCCTCGTCTAGAGGGCGGCACGGAGGAGACACAGCGATGATCAACCTTGAGGTCCCGCGCAAGTTCGCCCAGCTCGTCGACCAGGCCCACCAGGCCGCGGCCGAGTTCTTCCGGCCGAACTCCCGCAAGTACGACCAGGCCGAGCACACCTACCCCAAAGAGCTGGACATGCTCGCCGCCCTCCTCGACGGCCTCTCGGCCGCGGGCGGCGGCGCGGGCGCGGGCGGCGTCCGCCGGGGCGGCTCGGAGAAGAAGGACGAGGGCAACCGCAACGGCAGCAACCTCCAGTTGCTGCTGGGCACCATCGAGATGTGCTGGGGCGACGTCGGCCTGCTGCTGACCATGCCCCGCCAGGGCCTCGGCAACGCCGCGATCGCCTCGGTCGCCAACGACGAGCAGCTCAAGCGCTACGAGGGCAAGTGGGCCGCCATGGCCATCACCGAGCCCGACACGGGTTCGGACTCCGGCGCCATCCGCACCACCGCGGTCAAGGACGGCGACTACTACGTCCTCAACGGCGAGAAGATCTTCGTCACCTCGGGCGAGCGCGCCGACTGCGTGGTCGTCTGGGCGACTTTGGACAAGTCCTCGGCAAGGCCGCCATCAAGAGCTTCGTGGTCGACCGCGACACCCCCGGCTTCGAACTGGTCCGCCTCGAGCACAAGCTCGGCATCCGCGCCTCGGACACCGCGCACTTCCGCCTCGAGAACGTCCGCGTCCACAAGGACAACCTGCTCGGCAGCCCCGAGATCAACACCGAACAGGGCTTCGCGGGCGTCATGCAGACCTTCGACAACACCCGCCCCCTGGTCGCCGCCATGGCGATCGGCGTGGCCCGCGCGTCGCTGGAGGAAACCCGCAGGCTCCTGGAGGAAGCGGGCGTCGTCATCGACTACGACCGCCCCGCCTTCACCCAGAGCGCCGCCGCCGCCACCTACCTCCAACTCGAAGCCGACTGGGAAGCCGCCTACCTCCTCGCCCTCGAAGCCGCGTGGATGGCGGACAACCGCAAGCCCAACTCCCTCCAGGCCTCCATGGCCAAGGCCAAGGCGGGCCGCTCCGGCAGCGACATCACCCTGCGCTGCGTGGAACTGGCGGGCTCCCTCGGCTACGGCGAGGGCACCCTCTTGGAGAAGTGGGCCCGCGACTCGAAGATTCTCGACATCTTCGAGGGCACCCAGCAGATCCAGCAGCTCATCGTCGCCCGTCGCCTGCTGAACAAGTCGTCGACCGAGCTGAAGTGACGCAGTAACGAAGCAGTCGTTGATGGCCCCCTCGGTCCGCGATGGACCAGGGGGTCATCACGCGCCTGAGGCGCGGTCGCCATTCTGGTCGCACGGGAGGGTGTTGGCGCCGTACAGGGTGGTGAAGTCCTCGGTGATGTCGGCTTCCGTGTCGCGCATCGTGTCGGCGGAGACGCTGATGGCGCCGCCGAAGGGGCGGTCGACGTCGCGGATCAGGAGCAGCGACAGGGTGAACAGGGCGGTGAGGACGACCAGGGTCGTCACCTCCAGCTTCTTGCCCCGCGCGGGCAGGCTGAACGCGAACGTCGCCACCGTGACGGCCAGCGCCAGCAGCATGAACCAGTACAGGACGTCCGGGATCGCGGGCACCGACTGCATCACCCGTTCGCTGCGCGCGTTCGAGCGTTCCCGGTCCGCCTCGACCAGGATCTCGAACAGCGGGTGCTCGGGGCCGAGTTGGCGGAACACCGTGCGGAATTCGGTGCTCCACGCGCTCGGCGCGCTCGACATGCCGTCGCCGTCCTCCATCGACGGCCACTCGCGGGACAGGACGGCGCGGGAGTAGCACACCGTGGCGGCCTGCAGTTTCTGCGCGGCGGCGGGCGGGGCGAACTCGGAGATCTCGAAGAAGTTGTCGACGATGTTGGCCTCCGAGCGCACCGCCTCGTCCGCGGTGCTGTACGACTCCGCGGCGACGACGAGCACGAAGGCCAGCAGGAGCACGGCGAGCGTCTCCATCGGGCTGACGAGGTCGGAGACCATGATGGGCTCCCCGCTCTCGACCTGCCGACGGCGCTTGACCAGCCAGTTGGCGAGCAGTCCCAGCACCAGGGCCGCGACCGCTACCGCGATGGTGATGAGCACCCTTCGACGGTAAGCCGGGTCGACGGTCCTGATCGGGTGATTCCCTGCCCATCAGGGCGAAAGCGGAGAGCGATCAGCCCCGGGCGGCGCACATCGCGGCGTCGATGTCCTCATGGGACGGTGCCGGGCCCGGCAGGGGCGTCGGCGAGCCGACGCGCAGGCCGTCGACCAGCAGCGCGAAGTAGCGGCGCCACAGGTCCGGCGAGATGGTCCTGGTGATCTCGAACGACGCGGCCACCATCATCAGGAGCGGACCGAGGTCCGCGGCCGTGACGTCCGGGCGCAGCGTCCCCTGGGCGTGCGCGCGGGCCACGAGGCTGTCGACCGCGGGATGAAGTGCTCCCCGATGCGCTTGCTGTGGCCGAGTTCGGTGCGCGTGCAGATCTGGAACAGCCCGCGGTCGGCGGCCTGGCGTTCGGCGATCGCGCTCAGGAGGCCGACCAGGCCGGTCCAGGCGTCGGGTTCCGCGGCGGCGGCGTCGATCAGGGTGTTCAGGTCGGCGACGACCTCGTCGAACACCGCGTCGAGCAGTTCCTCCTTGCCGCTGAACCGGCGGTAGACCGTCCCGACGCCCACGCCCGCGGCCCGCGCGACCTCGTCCAGCGTCACATCGATGCCAGACGCGGCGAACACCTCGCGCGCGGCGGCGACGATGCGCGCGCGGTTCCGACGCGCGTCGGCGCGCAGCGGGGTGTCCGAGGTCACGTCCCCAGTGTAGCAGAAATCCGGAGACAGCATCTCCGCTTCGTTGGTAGCGTGGGCGGCGAATCCACTTGAGACCTGGGGGTGCGCATGACTCTGTCCGACGCGGTGGCGGCCCCGCCACCGAACACCGAGCAGCCAGCGAGCAGGCGGTGGCTCGTGCTGGCGGTCATCGCACTGGCCCAGGTGATGGTCGTGCTCGACGCGACCGTCGTGAACATCGCGCTGCCCAGCGCGCAGGCCGACCTGGTCTTCGACGACTCGCAGCGGCAGTGGCTGATCACCGGGTACGCGCTGAGCTTCGGCAGCCTGCTGCTCATCGGCGGGCGCGTCGCGGACCTGTTCGGCCGCAGGCTCGCCTTCCTCGCGGGCGTGGTCGGCTTCGCGATCGCGTCGGCGGTCGGCGGCGCGGCGGCGAACTTCGAGGTGCTGGTCGCCGCGCGCGTCGGGCAGGGCGTGTTCGCCGCGCTGCTGGCCCCGCGGCGCTGTCGCTGCTGGCCACGACGTTCACCGAGCCCGACGAGCGGGCGAAGGCGTTCGGCATCTTCGGCGCGATCTCCGGCGCGGGCGGCGCGATCGGCCTGCTCCTCGGCGGCGTGCTCACCGAGTACCTCGACTGGCGCTGGTGCATGTTCGTCAACCTGGTCTTCGCCGGTGTCGCGTTCTTCGGCGGCGTCGCCCTGCTCGGCAAGAGCACCGCGACCGAGCGCCCGAAGCTCGACCTGATCGGCGTCACCACCGCCACCGCGGGCATGTTCGCCCTCGTCTACGGCCTGGCCAACGCCGAGCAGGACGGCTGGGGCGCGACGAGCACCCTGAGCTTCCTCGGCGCGGGCGTCGTCCTGCTGGTGGCGTTCGTCTACTCGCAGACCAAGGTCGCGCACCCGCTGCTGCCACTGCGCATCGTCGCCCACCGCAACCGCGGCGGCTCGTTCCTGGCGATGTTCCTGCTGTGCGCGGGCATGTTCGTCATCTTCCTGTTCCTGACGTTCTTCATGCAGCAGAACCTGCGCTTCGGCCCGGTGCAGAGCGGCGTCGCCTTCCTGCCGATGATCGGCGCCCTGATGATCTCCGCCACCACCGCCACCACGGTCCTGCTGCCCCGCGTCGGCCCCCGCGTGATGATCCCCGGCGGCCTGCTCATCGCCGCCCTCGGCACCGCCCACATGGCGCTGATCGACGAGACCAGCACCTACGCCGCGGGCGTCCTGCCCGGCCTGATCGTCTCCGGCCTCGGCATCGGCCTCACCATGGCCGCGGGCATGAACCTCGGCATCGCGGGCGTCGACCCGGAGGACTCCGGCGCGGCCTCCGCGGCCATCAACGCCATCCAGCAGGTCGGCGGCTCCATCGGCACCGCCCTGTTCAGCACCATCGCCGCCAACGCGGTGACCTCCGCGCTGATGGAGGGCTCCACCCCGGTCTCCGCCGCGATCTCCGGCTACAGCGCCGCCTTCGCCTGGTCCGCCGCGGTGTTCGTCGCGGGCGCGATCCTCTCCGGCTTCGTCCTCCGCCCGGGCGTGCCCGAGGAGCTGAAGACCGCGGGCCCCGCCGTCCACATGTGACAGTCAACCAGTGGCGGGTGAGCTCCATCGGAGCTCACCCGCCACTGCTGTACGCGCGCTCAGCTTGAGACCGCACCGATACGTCCCAAGGGGTAACAGCACCCCTCCCAAGATCGACCTCACCCCACAGCGGGACGCGACGTCGATGGGCGGGGTCATGGAATCGGAGTTCACCGAGCACACACTGCCAACGGCGCTCAAGGCGCTGTTCGAGGCGAACGGCTACTCGGTCCAGGGGCCCGTCCACAAGGCGGGGGCCGAGGTCGACCTGGTCGCGACGCAGCTCTCCGGGTTCGTCGAGACCCAGGTGTTCATCGAGGCCACGGTCCAGTACGTCGACAACACCAAGTACGGCAAGGACCTGAGCAAGCTGGTCATGTTCCAGCACCTCCCCGGCGCTCAGCGGATGATCGTCTCATCGAAGGGGTTCACCCCCAACGTCCGCGAGCGGGCGGCGGAAGCGGGCGTCCTCACGTTCACCTACGACGAGCTGTACCGCAAGTTCGAGCGGACCGAGCCCTACATCAAGAACGTCCTCGGCGACTCGGTCCTCGCGAAGGGCCTGCGCGAGCTCGACCAGGTCTACGAGGAGCCGTTCTTCGAGGACCGCTACGGCCACCACAAGGCCACCGAGTACCTGGGGTCCTGGCTCACCGACGACGCCCCCGACTCGCAGTGGCTCATCCTGGTCGGCGAGTACGGCACCGGCAAGACGGCGCTCACCCGCGTGCTCCAGCGGCGCTGGACCGAGCAGTACCGCCGCGGCGAGATCGCCCGGCTCCCGTTCCGGATCGAGCTGCGGAACTTCGCCAAGCAGTTCGACGCCCGCGGCCTGCTGCACCACTTCCTCGACGGCAACGAGCTGCAGCACCTCCCGGTGACCTTCGTCGAGAGCATGATCTCGAAGGGCCGGGTCGTCCTCCTGCTCGACGGCTACGACGAGATGGCCCAGTACCTCAACGTGCGGGAGCGGCGGGCCTGCCTGGAAGCGCTGGCCGGTCTCGCCCAGGCCGGGGCGAGGGGCATCCTCACCAGCAGGCCGAACTACTTCACCCAGGCCGAAGAGCTGCGGGTGTTCGAAGTCCTCTACCGGCGCCTCAAGACGACCCGGGTGGTCGAGCAGGCCGACCGGGACGTCGTCGAGAAGGAACGCCAGATCGACGGCCTGCTCGAGCGCTTCGTCACCAAGCGCGTCGAGCGGCAGTTGCGCGACTTGACCCAGGGGCAGACGCTCGACCTCGTCCAGCGCAGGCTGGCCGACGACCCGGCGGGCGCCGCGGCGGTCAGCAACCTGCTGAGCCGCGTGTTCCGCACCGAGTCGGGCCGCAACATCTCGCTCTCCGGCAAGCCCGTGATCGTCACCTACCTGCTGGAGGTGGTCGACGAGCTGAAGTCCGAGGACGACCTCGTCGGCGGCAGCAACAGCCTCACCGAGTGGGACGTCTACGACCTGGTCGTCAACAAGCTCATGCTCCGCGACCACAACCGGACCTCCGAGCTGCTGCCGTCGGACCGCAAGACGTTCCTGCAGCACTTGGCCCTCAAGGCGTCCACCATCCAGTCGCGGCGCCTGACCGAGCCGATGTTCCGGGAGCTCGTCCGCGAGCAGTTCTCCTCGCGGCTGGCGCGCATGCGGGCGAACGGCGCCACCGACGCCGAGGACTCGCTCTTCGACGACCTGCGGTCCTCGTCGACCCTCACCCGGGCGGAGGGCGACGAGTCGGTCTCCTGGCAGTTCTCCCACAACTCGCTCCGCGAGTTCCTCCTGGTCGGCTACCTGCTCGACAAGCTCAAGAACCGCGAACCGGAGTCGGCGGTCGTCGCGGTCAGCGACTCGATGCACATGTTCGCGCGGACCGTGCCCGAGGCTCTGTACGTCGAGGCGGAGGCGCAGTTCTGCTCGCTGTGGCCGGGCCGCGCGTCCGTGCGCGGCATGAACCGCATGTTCGAGCTCCTGTGGAGCGCGAAGACCCACCGCAGCGACGAGGCCGAGAGCCTCGGCGCGCTCCTCAAGTCGATGGTCGGGTCGGGGCTCGACATCAGCCAGGCTTCCCTGGCCCGGGTGGATTTCTCCCAGCAGAGCCGCAAAGCCGACCTGGCGAAGCTCAACGCGTACGGGTGCGACCTGGTGGAGGTCGACTTCCGCGACGCCGACCTCACCGACGCGAACTTCAGCGACTCCGGGTTGGACGGCTGCGTGTTCGCCGGGGCGACCATCGCGGGCGCGAACTTCCGCAACGTCCTCATGCTCGACTGCGACATGACCGGGATCCGCTGCGCGGGCGCGGACTTCACCGGCATCGACAGCGACTCGAACGCCCTGGTCCGCACCGGCTCGGGCGTGGAGATCTACTCCGGCGACCGGCTCCGGGGCTTCCTGCTCCGCAACGGCGCCCTCACCGACGAGGTGGACCCGTACTTCCTGTTCGAGGGGCTGGCGGGGTTCACCGTGTGCGAGAAGGTGTGCCGCGTGCTGTCCGACGGCGCCACGCACCAGCGGCGCGGGGTCGAGCAGCGCGGCGCCGCCGAGCGCAACATCCCCTTGGCCCGCAAGTTCGTCGACTACCTGATCGCGGTCGACTACGTCCACGTGAAGGGGACCGCGCGGCGCATGATGATCACGGCGACGCCGGTCGGCAGGCCCGCGCTCGCGCGGCTGGTCGAGGACCGGGTGCTGGACCCGAAGCTGGAGAAGTTCTTCCGCGCCAACCTGCTCCGGGGCAGGCCAGGGCGTGATCCGCTAGTCGCCCTCCGCCTCGCGGGCTTTGCGGCGTTGTTCCTCGGCGCGTTCGCGGCAGCGGCGGAGGAATTCGGCGTCGGAGGTGGGGTCGTCCGCGGCGAAGCGGCCGGGGCGGTCGTACTCCGGGAAGGACGGCATGGTGCGCTCGTACGGGCGGGGGCGGGCGGGGCCGCGGGTGGGTTTGCCCGCGACGAGCCAGACGATCGAGCCGGCGAGCGGGAAGAACAGGACGATCAGCAGCCACGGTGTCTTGGACAGGTGGCGGTGGTCGCCGTCGGGCGTGGTGATGACGTCGACCAGGCAGAACAGCCACAGGCCGAGCGTGATGAGGCCGAACAGGCCGCCGAAGTAGAGCAACACAACCCCCAAAGTCGTGAGCGCAGGGTAGCGCAGGGCCCCGGCGACCGGTACGGGCAGAATCGGGCGCATGGGGATCCCGGACACCGATCAGCCGCATCCGGCGCGCGTGTACGACTACCTGCTCGGCGGCGCCTGCAATTTCGCGGCGGACCGGGCGTTCGCGGACAAGCTCGTGGCGGCGGTGCCGGGGTGCCGCTGGCGGCGCGGATCAACCGGGCGTTCCTGCGGCGGGCCGTGCGGGTGGCGTTGGACCTCGGGATCGACCAGTTCCTCGACCTCGGGTCGGGCATCCCGACGGTCGGCAACACGCACGAGGTCGCGCCGGGCGCCAAGGTCCTCTACGTCGACAGCGATCCCATCGCGGTCGCGCACAGCCGGGACGTGCTCGCGGGCGTCGCGGGCACCGGCATCGTCGCCGCCGACCTCCGCGACGCGGGCACCGTGCTGACCGCGGCCCGCGAGCTGATCGACTTCGACCGGCCCGTCGCCGTGCTCGCCGTCGCCGTCCTCCATTTCCTGGAAAACGCCGAAGCCGCGCTCGCGCCCTACCGCGCGGTAATGGCGCCCGGCAGCCTCCTCGCCGTCACCCACGCGACCCGCGACGCCGAGGACGTGGGCGAGGCGCAGCGGATGTACGTCAGCAACGGGATGTCCGGGCACACGCGGACGAAGGCGGAGGTCACCGCGCTGTTCGACGGCCTCGCACTGCTGCCGCCCGGTGTCGTGTGGACGAACCAGTGGCGGCCTGAGACGGTCGACGAGCACCCGCCGTCAGCGAGCCTGGCCTACGCGGCAGTCGGCCTCCTCACGGCAATCTGATCGAAACAGAGCCCCATAACAGGAAATATCACTGGGAATTTCCCCCGACGCCTGAAGGGTTGTGGCAGCGGTCACCGCGCTGTGACGATCGGCGGCGGCCGGAGACCTCCGGCGCGACAACCCTGCGAGAAAGTACCCGTCGGCCCGGTCACCCTGCTGGCTCGTCCCCGGCCAGGCCGACTGGAGGAGTTCCCAAGTGCGAGGGCTATTCAAGGCGGCCGCGGTGGCCGCGGCGCGGCCGCGGTGCTGACCGCGGGCGTGCTGCAGGCGGGCGCGCAGCCGCCCGGCGACGTGGGCATCCAGATCGTCGGCGGCGAGCTGGCGGCCAAGGGCGAGTTCCCGTGGCTGGTGCGCCTGTCGATGGGCTGCGGCGGCGCGATGTACACCGAGCAGCTCGTGCTGACCGCGGCGCACTGCGTCGACGGCACCGGGCCGGACACCAGCATCGGCGTCACGTACGGCGTCGCCGACCTGCAGGACCCGGCGGCGGTCAAGCGCCAGTCGACCTACGTCCACTCCGCGCCCGGCTACACCAACGTCACCGCGGGCGACGACTGGGCGCTGGTGAAGCTGGACCGGCCGATCACCGGCGCGGTCCTGCTGCCGATCGCGACCAGCACCGCCTACGACAACGGCACGTTCGACATCATGGGCTGGGGCTCGGTGCGCGACGGCAGCCTCCAGCAGGAGCGGTACCTGCGCAAGGCGCGCGTGCCGTTCGTCAGCGACTCGGTGTGCAGCGGCTCGGCGAGCTACCCGCGCCTGGTCGCGGCGGAGATGCTGTGCGCGGGCTACCCCGAGGGCGGCATCGACACCTGCCAGGGCGACTCCGGCGGCCCGATGGTGCGCCGGGACAGCGCGGGCGGCTGGGTCCAGGTCGGCATCGTCAGCTGGGGCGACGGCTGCGCGCGGCCGAACAAGTACGGCATCTACACCCAGGTCAGCTACTACTCCGCGGCCATCAAGGCGGCGGCCGACCAGCTCGGCGGCGGCGGCACGCCGACCCCCGGCAAGGTCTTCGAGAACACCAACGACGTCGCGATCCCCGACGCGGGCGCCGCGGTGACCTCCTCGGTGACCGTGTCCGGCCTGTCCGGCAACGCGCCGTCGACGCTGAAGGTGGGCGTGGACATCAAGCACACCTACCGCGGTGACCTGGTGATCGACCTGATCGCGCCGGACGGCACGGCGTACCGGCTGAAGAACTCGTCCTCTTCGGACGGCGCCGACAACGTCATCACCGAGTACACGGTGAACGCGTCGAGCGAGGTGGCCAACGGCACCTGGAAGCTCCAGGTCCGCGACGTCTACTCCGCCGACACCGGCCGGATCGACGCCTGGAAGCTCACCTTCTAGGGAAACACCCGTGGGGCGGTGGAGCGCACCGCCCCACGGGGACACCTCAGGCGGGCAGGCCCAGTTCGCGCGCGATCAGCATCTTCTGCACCTCGCTGGTGCCCTCGCCGATCTCGAGGATCTTGGCGTCGCGGTAGAACCGGCCGACCGGGTACTCGTTCATGAACCCGTAGCCGCCGAAGATCTGCGTGGCGTCGCGGGCGTTGTCCATCGCGGCGTTGGAGGCGACCAGCTTCGCGATGGCGGCCTCCTTCTTGAACTTCTCGCCGCGCAGCATCTTCGCGGCGGCGGCGTGGTAGGCGAGGCGGGCGGTGTGCGCGCGGGCCTCCATGTCGGCGATCTTGAACTGGATCGCCTGGTAGGTCCCGATGTGGCGGCCGAACGCCTCCCGCTCGCCCGCGTACCGGACGCTCTCGTCGACGCAGCCCTGCGCCAGGCCGACCGACAGCGCGGCGATCGCCACCCGCCCCTCGTCCAAAGTGGACAGGAACTGGGCGTAGCCGCGGCCGAGTTCGCCGACCAGGTTCTCCGCGGGGACGCGGACGTCGGTGAAGCTCAGTTCGCGCGTGTCGGAGGCGTTCCAGCCGACCTTGCTGTACTTCTTGGACACCGAGAACCCGGGCGTCCCCGAGGGGATCAGGATCGCGGAGATCTCCTTGCGCCCGTCCTCGCGGGTGCCGGTGACGGCGGTGGCGATGACGTGGGAGGTGATGTCGGTGCCGGAGTTGGTGATGAACGCCTTGGAGCCGTTGACGACCCACTCGTCGCCGTCGCGGCGGGCGGTGGTGCGGGTGGCGCCCGCGTCGGAGCCGCCGCCGGGCTCGGTCAGGCCGAACGCGGCCAGCTTCTCCCCGCGGCCAGCGCGGGCAGCCAGCGCCGCTTCTGCTCCTCGGTGCCGAACCGGTAGAGCGGCATCGCGCCGAGCGACACGCCCGCCTCGAGGGTGATCGCGACCGACGAGTCGACCCGGGCCAGCTCCTCCAGCGCCAGGCACAGCGCGAAGTAGTCGCCGCCCATGCCGCCGTACTCCTCGGAGATGGGCAGCCCGAACAGGCCCATGGCGCCCATCTTCGCGACGATCCCGTACGGGAACTCCTCGCGCTCGTAGAAGTCCCCGATGACGGGGGCGACCTCCTCGCGGGCGAACTCCTGCACCGTCTTGCGGAGCGCCTCGTGCTCCTCGCTGAGTCGGGTGTCGATCATCGGTCTTCCTCCGGTGGGGTCACCACGGCAAGGGTTTGGCTGAGCGCGACCTGCTGGCCCGCCCGGACGGGGAGTTCGGTGACGACGCCGTCGGCGGTGGCGGTGATGGTGTGCTCCATCTTCATCGCCTCGACGACGAGCAGCGGCTGGCCGCGGACACGGCGTCGCCGACGCCGACCTTGACCACGAGCACGGTGCCGGGCATCGGGCTGGTGATCGGACCGCCCGCGCCCGCGGCCCCGGAGCCGCCCTCCAGCAGGGAGTGCTCGGCGACCGCCCACGCGTGCCCGTCGGCGGCCAGCCACAGCGTCTCGCCGTCGAGCGCCCTGGCGTAGCGCAGGTCGCGGTCGCCGTAGCGGACCAGCAGCTCGCCGCCGGAGCGGGTCGCGGACGCGCGCACCGGGTCGGCGTCGCCGACGGCGACCGTGCCCGCCGCCGGGCACACGGTGACGGTGACGTCGCGGCCCCCGCAGGTCAGCCGGAACGGCACGCTCGCGGCGCGGCCGAGCCGCCAGCCGGACGGCACGTCCCAGGGGTCGACGACCGCGCCGGTGGGCGCCAGGCCGAGCAGCTCGTCCAGGGCGGCGGCGGCGAACACCTCGTCGGGGACGTCGGCGGCGCGGGTCAGCTCGGCCAGGCCGCGCTCGACGAGCTGCGTGTCGAGCCTGCCCGCGCGGACGTCGGCGTCGGCGAGCAGGCCGCGCAGGAACTCGACATTGGTGCGCACGCCCAGCACTGCGGTGTCGGCCAGCGCCAGGGACAGCCGGTCAAGCGCTTGCGCGCGGTCGTCGCCCCAGGTGATGACCTTCGCGAGCATCGGGTCGTAGTCCGAGCCGACGACCGTGCCGACGGCGAGCCCGGAGTCCACGCGCGCCCAGTCGGCGGTCGGCAGCCGCAGGTCCAGCACGCGCCCGCCGGTCGGCAGGAAGCCCGCGGTGGGGTCCTCGGCGTAGACGCGGGCCTCGACGGCGTGCCCGGTGAGCTTGACGTCGTCCTGCCCGAACGCCAGCGGCTGCCCGGCGGCGACCCGGACCTGCTGCTCGACCAGGTCCAGGCCGGTGACCAGCTCGGTCACCGGGTGCTCGACCTGCAGGCGGGTGTTCATCTCCATGAAGAAGAACTCGTCGGGCCGGTCCGCGGAGACGATGAACTCGACGGTCCCGGCGCCGGTGTAGTCGACCGCGCGGGCGGCGTCGACCGCGGCGGCGCCCATCCGGGCCCGGGTGGCCGCGTCGAGCAGCGGCGACGGGGCCTCCTCGATGATCTTCTGGTGGCGGCGCTGGAGGCTGCACTCGCGCTCGCCGAGGTGCACGGCGGTGCCGTGGGCGTCGGCGAGGACCTGGATCTCGATGTGCCGGGGCCGGGCCACGAACCGCTCGATGAGCAGCGTGTCGTCACCGAAGGAGCCGCGCGCCTCGCGGCGGGCCGACTCGATGGCCGGGCGCAGGTCGGCGTCGGCGGTGACCAGCCGCATGCCCTTGCCGCCGCCGCCCGCGGACGGCTTGAGCAGCACCGGGAAGCCGATCTCGGCGGCGGCGTCGACGAGGTCGTCGTCGGTCATGCCCGCCTCGGTGCGGCCGGGCACGACCGGCACGCCCGCGGCCATCACGGTCTGCTTGGCGCGGATCTTGTCGCCCATCGCCTCGATCGCGGCGGGCGGCGGGCCGATGAACACCAGCCCGGCGTCGGCGCAGGCGCGGGCGAACGCGGCGTTCTCGGCGAGGAACCCGTAGCCGGGGTGCACCGCCTGCGCGCCGGTCTCCAGCGCGGCGGCGACCACCCGGTCGATGTTGAGGTAGCTCTCCCGCGCGGCGGCGGGGCCGATGCGCACCGCGGTGTCGGCCTCGCGGACGTGCCGGGCGCCCGCGTCGGCGTCGCTGTAGACGGCGACGGAGCGGATGCCCATGCGGCGCAGGGTGGCGATGACGCGGACCGCGATCTCGCCGCGGTTGGCGATCAGAACGCTGGAGAACATGCTCACATCCGGAAGACGCCGTAGCCGACAGGGTCGAGGGGTGCGTTCGCCGAGGCGGACAGCGCGAGGCCGAGCACCTGCCGGGTGTCGGCGGGGTCGATGACGCCGTCGTCCCACAGGCGCGCGGTGGAGTAGTACGGGTTGCCCTGCGACTCGTACTGCTCGCGGATCGGCGCCTTGAACGCCTCCTCCTCGTCCGCGGACCACGCGTCGCCGAGCTGGTCGCGGCGGACCGTGGCCAGCACCGACGCCGCCTGCTCGCCGCCCATGACCGAGATCCGGGCGTTCGGCCACATCCACAGGAACCGGGGCGAGTACGCCCGCCCGCACATCGAGTAGTTGCCCGCGCCGAACGACCCGCCGATGACGACGGTGAACTTGGGGACGCGGGCGCAGGCGACCGCGGTCACCATCTTCGCGCCGTGCTTGGCGATGCCGCCCGCCTCGTAGTCGCGGCCGACCATGAACCCGGTGATGTTCTGCAGGAACACCAGCGGGATGGAGCGCTGGTCGCACAGCTCGATGAAGTGCGCGCCCTTGAGCGCGGACTCGCCGAACAGCACGCCGTTGTTCGCGATGATCCCGACCGGGTGGCCGTGGATCCGGGCGAACCCGGTGACCAGCGTGGTGCCGTACTCCTTCTTGAACTCGCGGAACCGGCTGCCGTCGACCACGCGGGCAATGACCTCGCGCACGTCGTAGGGGACGCGGGGGTCGGTGGGGACGACGCCGTAGAGGGTCGCGGGATCGACCTCGGGCTCCTCGACCGGCGCGACGTCCCACGGGCGGGGGTGGCGCGGACCGAGGGTGGAGACGATAGACCGGACGATGCGCAGCGCGTGCGCGTCGTCGTCGGCGAGGTGGTCGGTGACGCCGGAGACGCGGGAGTGCACGTCGCCGCCGCCGAGCTCCTCCGCGGTGACGACCTCGCCGGTGGCGGCCTTCACCAGCGGCGGGCCGCCGAGGAAGATCGTGCCCTGCTCGCGGACGATGACGGCCTCGTCGCTCATCGCCGGGACGTACGCGCCGCCCGCGGTGCACGAGCCGAGCACGGCGGCGATCTGCGGGATGCCCTTCCCGGACATGGTGGCCTGGTTGTAGAAGATCCGGCCGAAGTGCTCGCGGTCGGGGAACACCTCGTCCTGGCGGGGCAGGAACGCGCCGCCGGAGTCCACCAGGTAGACGCACGGCAGGTGGTTCTGCAGCGCCACCTCCTGGGCGCGCAGGTGCTTCTTGACCGTCATCGGGTAGTAGGTGCCGCCCTTGACGGTGGCGTCGTTGGCGACCACGACGCACTCGCGCCCGGAGACCCGCCCGACGCCGGTGATGATGCCCGCGGCGGGGGCGTCGTCGCCGTACATGCCGGTGGCCGCGAGCGGGGACAGCTCCAGGAACGGCGAACCCGGGTCGAGCAGGGCGTCGACGCGGTCGCGGGGCAGCAGCTTGCCGCGCGCGACGTGCCGCTGGCGGGCCTTCTCCGGGCCGCCGAGGGCCGCCGCCGCCAGCCGCGCGCGCAGGTCGCCGACGAGCTCGGCGTGCTCCTTGGCGTAGCGCTGGCCGTCGTCGCCCGCCGGGTCGGCGGCGCCGCGCAGGACGGGGGCGTCCATCGCACTCCTCGCGGGGGTTAGCAGGCGTTAACTTCCTCGCCAATGTTAGCGGTCGCTAACAACACCGTCCACCCGTGGAGCACAAAACCGGGCCACCCCCTCGGCACAGGGGGTGGCCCGGTTCGCGGTGGGTCAGCCCGTGATGGCCCGCAGCGCGGCGTAGTAGCCGCCGTTCTGGCCCGCGCTGTTGGGGTGGTAGCTCTCCTCGATCGCCCCCCAGTTCACGCTGTTGATCCAGCGCGTGCCGGACGCGCAGATCTCGTGCCCGGCGAAGGAGGTCTGCGCGTTGAGGTAGCCGTAGCCGAACGCGGCGGCGCGCCCGGAGATCACCTGGTGCAGGACGTCGGAGGAGGTGTTGATGGCCCGGCGCTTGGTCTCGCTGAGGCCGACCCAGCAGGAGCCGCCGAGCTGGTACATGCGCGGGTAGCCGACCACGATGACGCGCGCGGACGGCGCCCGGGACCGGATCGCCGAGTACACCTGGTCCAGCCTGCCCGGCAGGACCGTGCGGGCGAACTCCTGCGCCTGCCGGTTGCGCTCGACGCAGGTCGAGTCGGACCCGAGGTTGCAGTCGATCATGACGTCGGAGAACCCGGCGTCGTTGCCGCCGATCGACACCGTCACCAGGGCGGTGTCGGCGGTGACCGCCGAGATCTGGCTGTTGAGGACGTTCGCGGTCTGCGCGCCGGAGCAGGCGGCGAAGGAGAACGCGGACGGGCCCAGGGCGTTGGCCCAGAGCTGCGGGTAGGCGTAGGCGGAGCGCTTGCAGTCGCCGCTGGTGCCGTAGGCGCCCGCGCCGAGGCCCGAGGAGTACGAGTCACCGAGGGCGACGTACTTGCCGGGGGCGGCTTGGGCGGGGACGGCTAACGCGAGCAGGGAGGCGGCCGCGAGCAGGACCGCGGCCAGGGGACGAGGGACGCGCATTGAAACCTCCGACGTTGGAGGAAATCCCGACGAACCATCACTACCAGCCACGAAGCGGATGCGGAACTCGTCGGTAACTTGTGAACAGTTGCCAGATCTGTGACAGATGATCAACAAACGCACTGGTTAGCGACCGCTAACCCCGCTGCCATACGATGGCCCGCATGTCCGCCACCGCCGAAGCCAAACCGCCCAACCGCCGCGAGCAGATCCTGGCCGCGGCGGCGGAGCTGTTCGCGCGGCACGGCTTCCACGGCGTCGGCATAGACGACATCGGCTCCGCGGTCGGCATCTCCGGCCCCGCCCTCTACCGCCACTTCCGGTCGAAGGACGCCATGCTCGGCGAGATGCTCACCGGCATCTCCGAGGTGCTGCTCGCCGGCGGCCAGAACCGCGCCGCCCGGCCCAACACCCTGTTCGAGCTGGTGCGCTTCCACGTCGACTTCGCCCTGGACAACCCGGCGCTGATCACCGTCCAGGAGCGCAACCTCGGCAACCTCACCGACCCCGACCGGCGCAAGGTCCGCGCGCTCCAGCGCCGCTACGTCGAGATCTGGGTCGAGGTCATCCGCGGCGCCGTCCCCGGCATCAGCGAGCCCAGCGCCCGCGCCGCCGCGCACGCGGTGTTCGGGTTGATCAACTCCACCCCGCACAGCAGGCACCTCGACCGCGACGAGATGGCCGACCTGCTCACCCGGATGGCGCTCGCCGCCCTCGCCGACGCACCGCGCACCCCCACTGCACTGTCCGAGCACCCTGCGGGTTGAGTAGCCTGTCCGTCACGGACCGACACGACCGAAGACGGGTGTGTGTGGCGTGAGCGAGCTGGCCCCCACCGCTGGGTGGGTTCCCGAGGGCATCGACATGGAGCGGCCCAGCGCCGCGCGGCTGTACGACTACCTGCTGGGCGGTGGCCACAACTTCGCCCACGACCGGGAGCTGGCCCACAAGTTCCTCGGCGCCCAGCCCTACGCGCGCGAGATCGCGCGGCACAACCGGGCCTTCCTGCGCCGCGCCGTGCTGACCATGGTCGAGAGCGGCATCCGCCAGTTCCTCGACCTCGGTTCCGGCATCCCGACCGTGGGCAACGTGCACGAGATCGCGCAGCAGGCCGACCCGGACGCGCGCGTGGTGTACGTCGACTACGAGGAGGTCGCGTACGCGCACTCCACCCTGATGCTCGCCGACAACCCGCGCGCCACCATCGTGCAGGCCGACCTGACCCGGCCGGGGGACGTCCTCGACCACTCCGAGACCCGCGCGCTGCTGGACTTCGACCAGCCGCTCGGCCTGCTGATGGTCGGCGTGTTCCACTTCGTGCCGCCGGAGCGCGACCCGGCGGGCATCGTCGCGACCTACCGCGACATCGCCGCGCCCGGCAGCATGCTGGCGTTCTCCCAGTTCACCAGGGACCTGATGCCCGAGGAGATGGACCGCGTGGTCGAGGTGATGAAGGGCAGCCGCGACCCGATGTTCCCGCGCACCAAGGCCGAGATCGCCGCGCTGTTCGCCGGCTTCGAGCTGGTCGACCCGGGCATCGTGCCGACCGCGCTGTGGCGGCCGGACCCGGGTCTCGACGACGGGTCCGACCCGGCGAGGGCGGGGATCTATGCGGGTGTCGGCCGCAAGCGCTGACCCGGACACCGGGCGGGGCCGGGACCGCGAGCGGCGGGTCCGGGCCTGGCTCCGCGTCATCGCCCAGACCGTGTACGTCCCGCGCGGCTCCGCCGAGGTCGCCGCGTTCCTCAACGCCCAGCTCGACGCGCTCGCCGCGGCCCTGGAGGCCGCCGAGTTCGACCCCGCAGCGGGCTCCGACGTGGGCGTCGCGCTGGTCGAGTACGGCCTCACCGGCGAGGACACCCTGCGGCGCAGCGTGTCCCTGCTGGTCGACGAGATGCTGGCCACCGGCGCCGCGGGCGACCGCATCGCGCGCGTCTGCGCGGGCCTGACCAGCGGCTACTCCGACGCGCTCCGCAAGCGCACGCTCAGCCAGCAGGAGAACATGAAGCTGGCGCTGCTGACCGCGAAGCAGCGCGCCGACCGCGACCGGCAGGCCAGCGAGAACCGGTTCCGCGAGGTGTTCACCACCGCCGCCATCGGCATCGCGATCACCGACCCGGCGGGCCGGTTCATCGAGGCCAACCCGGCGCTCGGCGACATCATCGCCGTCGACCCAGCCGAGTTGGTCGGCCGCCCGCTGGAGGAGTTCATCTCCACCGACGAGGCCGACGAGCCGCCGCTGGTCGGGCTGCTGGACCGGCGCCCCGACCGGCGCAGGCTGCGCCGCGGCAACGGCGAGACGGCGTGGGTGTCGCTGTCGACGTCGGTGGTGCGCGAGGCGGGCGAGCCGGTGTACCAGGTGGCGATGGTGCAGGACCTCAGCGAGCAGGAACTGCTGCAGGCCAGGCTCAGCCACCAGCTCCTGCACGACGCGCTGACCGGGCTGGCCAACCGCACGTACTTCCTGTCCCGCATGGAGGCCGTGCACGGCCGCTGCGCCGCGGACGAGACGCTCACCCTGCTCTGCCTGGACCTCGACTCGCTCTCCCTGGTCAACACCACCCACGGGCACGCCGTCGGCGACCGCATGCTGTGCGCGGTGGCCGACCGCCTCAAGCGGCTGTTCGCCGACGAGGACGCGCTGGTGGCGCGCATCGGCGGCGACGAGTTCGCCGTGCTGGTCCGCGACGGCGCGGACACCCCGCCGGTCGGCGCGATCGCCGAGGCCGTGCAGGCCGAGCTGGCGGAACCGGAGTACCACGGGCAGTCGGGCATCGCGGTCGGCGCGTCGATCGGCGTGGTCCGGTCCACGCGGGCGGGCATGTCGAGCGCGGAGCTGTTCCGGGCCGCGGAGTCGGCGCTGCGCCGGGCGCGCGCGGTCGGCGGGCGGCAGTGGGCCGAGCACGACGAGCGGCTGGACAAGCGCGCCCGCGTCGTCGGGCGGGCCGCGGGCGGGCTGCCCGGGTCGTGGGAGAACGGCGACCTCGTCGTCGCGTACGCCCCGGTCGCGCGGCTGTCCGACCGCCGCATGGTGCGGGTCCGCGCGCTGCCGCACGTCCCGGGCGCGCGCAGGCTGACCGGCACCCCGACGGTGGCGGAGCTGGCCGAGCTGACCGGCCTGTCCGCGGCGCTGGGGCCGTGGCTGCTGGGCGACATCGGCCCGAAGCTGCCCGTGTGGTGGCGGCTGTTCGCGCCGGTCGCGGGCCAGGACCGGCCCGTGCACCGGGTCCTGCTGACCGCGCTGCAGTCCGCCGACGAAAACCTCTCCGCCGCGGTCAACCGCACCGTCGCGGAGTCCGGGCTGCCGCCGAACCTGCTGGAGATCGGCCTGGACACCGGCGCCGTGCTGTCCGGCCGCGGCGACGCGCAGGACAACCTGCGCACCCTCAAGGACATCGGCGTGTCGACGGCGCTGCACGGCTTCGCGGGCGGGCCGCGCGAGGTCGCCGCGGTCGAGCGGTTCGAGGTCGGCGCGGTGCTGCTGGCCGACCCGTTCGAGGGCTGGCGGCCGGACTGGCTGCCCGCCGACAGCGTCCCGGTCGCCGCGGTCCGCGAGCTGGTCGCCCGGCTCGGCGGGCTGGGCGTCGAGGTGGGCGTGCTGGGCGTGCGCGACGCCGCCGAGGCGCGCTGGTGGGACGCGACCGGCGCGCACACCGGCGAGGGGCCCGCGTTCGGCGAGCCCACCGGCCTGGACGAGGTCGTCGCCGCCGCCAAGTGAGCGATTCACCGGGCGTCGATCTCCCCGCGCGGCGGCGAGCTATTGCAGGATGGGGAGCGTGGACCCAGAACGCGACCCTGACCCGGGACGTCGAGCGCGGCTGATCGCCGCCGCGTCGAGCGCCCTGTCGGCCATGCGCGCAGGCCACGACGACGGCGCGCTCGACGCGGTGGCCGACGCGGTCGACGCCGCGCCCAACAGCCACACCGACGCCCGCGAGCTGATGCTGCTGCTGTTCAGCGAGTGCAGCACGATGGTGTCCGCCCTGGGCTCGGGCGGCTCGGCCCCGGTGAAGATGCAGGTGTACGACGACGAGGGCCGCGAGGTCCCGATCGACGAGGCCGACCCGCCGGTGCGCACCGCGGTGCGCACGCTGCTGGCCGAGGTGCACGGCGACACCGACGCCGCCGCCGCGCAGATCGAGATCGCGCTCTCTAGCGCGGACCCCGGGGAGATGGCGCTGCTGGTCGCGCAGGCACTGCGCTGGACGCTGCGGCTGTCCGAGGAGTGCGTCAACCGGGACCTGCCGGTGCCGGAGTGGATCCTCGCCTCCTGAGGACCGTCCACTGTGGATGTTGACGCCGGGCCGGTCGAGGCGCACGATCGCGGCCATGCGCCGCGCCGCCGCCCTCGCCATCGCCCTGCTCGTCGGCGTGCCCGCCGCCCCGGCCTCGGCGGCCCCCGGCAGGCACTACGTCGCCATCGGCGACTCCTACGCCTCCGGTCCCGGCATCCCCGAGCGGGTCGGCGAGCCCGCGGGGTGCGGGCGCTCGTCGAACAACTACCCGTCGGTCCTCGCCCGGTGGGTGCGCTTCGCGAGCGTCACCGACGTGACCTGCGGCGGCGCGCGGACCGAGGACATGTGGGCTCCGCAGGCGGTGCCGGGCGGGGCGAACCCGCCGCAGCTCGACGCGGTCACCCGGCGCGCGTCGCTGGTGACGGTGTCGGTCGGCGGCAACGACATCGGCTTCGGCGAGATCCTGGCGACCTGCGGCCGCCTCGCCGCCGCGGACCCGCTCGGCGCGCCCTGCCAGGCGCACTACACCGCGGGCGGCACCGACGTGCTCGCCGCGCGCATCGACACCGTCGCGGGCGAGGTCGCCGGGGTGCTGGCCGAGGTGCGCAGGCGCGCCCCGCACGCGGAGATCGTCCTGGTCGGCTACCTGCGCATCCTCCCCGACGGCCCGGGCTGCTGGCCCGCGGTGCCGTTCGCGGCCGGGGACACGCCGTACTTCAACGGCACGCAGCGGCGGCTCAACGACACGCTGGCCCGGGTCGCCCGGGAGTCGGGCGCGCTGTTCGCGAACCCGTACACCAGCGGCCACGACGCGTGCGCCGCGCCGGAGGACCGCTGGGTCGAGCCGCTGCGCCCGGCCTCGCCCGCCGCGCCGATCCACCCGAACGCGCGCGGCATGGCCGTCACGGCGGCGGTGGTGTTGGTGACGACGCTGTTGTCCGCGCGAACAACGTGAAGCCGGTTCACCCTGTCGGCGATTGACAGTGATCGGGCCCACACCGCAGCATCGCCTGACTACCGGCAAGTAGACAGCGAGGTCACCCGATGCCGCGGACGTCCTGGGCCGCCGTGCCCGCCGCCCTGCTCACCGCCACCCTGCTCACCGCCCCGGCCGCCGCCGACACCGGGTACCAGCGCTACGTCGCCCTCGGCGACTCCTTCGCCGCCGTCGGCACGCTCACGAACATCCGCACCGACCCGCTCGGCTGCGCCCGCGCCACCGACAACTACCCCTCCGGCGTCGCCGCCCGCATCCAGCCGGAGCAGTTCGTCGACGTGTCCTGCGGCGGCGCCCAGATCCCGGACCTCACCTCGCCCCAGGACGTCGCGTTCGGCCCCAACCCGCCCCAGTTCGACGCCCTCACCGCGGGCACCGACCTGGTGACGATCTCCATCGGCGGCAACGACGCCGGGTTCGGCGAGATCATCCAGACGTGCTCGTCGGTCAGCTTCACCGACCCGCTCGGCGCGCCCTGCAAGCGCCACTACACCGCGGGCGGCACCGACGAGCTGGCCGAGCGGATCGCCGCGCTCGGGCCGCGCATCGCCGACGTCGTCCGGCAGATCCGCGACCGCTCGCCGCGCGCCGACGTCGTGGTCGTCGGCTACCTGCGCATCCTGCCGCCGCGCGGCGGCTGCTGGCCGATCGTGCCCGTGGCCTACGGCGACGTCCCGTACCTGTCCGGCGTCCAGGACTCGCTCAACCGCACCATCGGCGAGCACGCGACCGCGGCGGGCGCGCGGTTCGTCAACCCGGGCGTCACCACCGGCCACGACGTCTGCCAGCTCCCGCACCTCAAGTGGGTGGAGGGCTTCATCCCGACGTCGCTGTCCGTGCCGGTGCACCCCAACGCCCGCGGGCAGGCGCACGTCGCGGGGCTCGTCGCGTCTGCGCTCGGCTGACCCCGGGCGTAGCCTCCCGTGGCGTGATCAGCGTGCGGGGCGTGGTGGACCGGGTCGGCCCGACGCTGCTGCGCGCCGCCGTCCCCGGCGACCGCCAGGTCGCCGACGTGGTGATCGCCGAGCCGGGCAGGCCGGTCGCCGCGGGCGACCTGGTGCTCGGGGTGTCGGTCGCCGACCCGGTGGAGCTGGTCCGCGCGTGCGCCGACGCGGCGGCGGTGCTGCTCAAGCCCCCGCACGCCTCGCGCACCGCGGTCCGCACCGCCGCCGAGCGCGCGGGCGTCGCGCTGATCGAGGTCCACACCGGCACGTCGTGGGCGCAGCTGGTGTGGCTGCTGCGCTCGGTCCTCGACGCCGCCGCCGACGAGTCCGACGCGGGCGCGGAGTTCGGCGACCTGTTCCGCCTCGCCGACGCCGCCGCGGCGGTCGTCGACGCGCCGGTCACCATCGAGGACGCCAACTCCCGCGTGCTCGCCTACTCCGCCCGCCAGGACCGCACCGACCCGGCGCGGGTGTCGACGATCATGGGCCGCCGGGTGCCCGACGACGTGCTGGCCCGGTTCCGCTCGCGCGGGGTCTTCCGCGAGCTGAGCCGCGGCCGCACCGCGATCTTCGTCCCGGCCCAGAAGGACGGCACGCTGCCGCGGCTGATCGTGCCGATCCGGATGGGCGGGGAGCTGCTGGGCTCGATGTGGGCGGTCGTGCCGGGCCCGGTCCCGGAGGAGCGCTCGGCCGCGTTCGCCGACGCCGCCCCGGTCGTCGCCCTGCACCTGCTGCGCCGCCGCGCCCGCGAGGACGCCGAGCGCCGCCGCAGCGCCGAGCTGGTGCGGGCGGCGCTGGAGGGCACCGGCAGCGGCAGGCTGGCCGCCGCCGAACTCGACCTGGCCGACGTGCCGCACCGGGTGGTCGCCGTCGACGTGCCCGCGGGCGAGGGCGGTCGGCTGGCCCTGCTGGAGCGGCTCACCGAGGGCATCGGCCGCCGCCCAGCCGTCGCCGACCTGCACGGCCTGCTCTACGCCGTCGTCCCGGACGCGGAGGGCTGGCCCGCGCTGCGCTCCGCGCTCCCCGACGGCGTGCTGGTCGCCGCGGGCTCCCCGGTCGACGTCGCCGACCTCGCGCGCTCGCGCGGGGAGGCCGACGAGGCGCTGACCCTGCTGCGCGCGGGCCTGGTCCCCGGCCCGGTCGCCGTGCACGACGAGGTGTGGGCGGTGCTGGTGCTGCACCGGGCCGCCGTCGCCGCCGCCCCGGTGTCCGACGTCGGCCCGCTGGCCCGGCTGCGCGCCGCCGACGACGGCTGGCTCGTCGACACGCTCTACGAGTGGCTGCGCCACCCCGGCGACCCCCGCGCGGCCGCCGCGGCCCTGAGCATCCACCCGAACACCCTGCGGTACCGGATGGCGAAGGTGGCCGAACTCGTGGCCGCCGACCTGGGCGATCCCGACGTCCGACTCGCCCTGCTGGTCCAACTGGTAACACTGCGGTGGCAATGACTGTGCTGTGAGCACTATGGAAGGGCCGTGATCTCGTTCCGGACGTACGATGACAGTCACTCTTGGTTGGGCGACGGTGGTCCAAGACACCCGTCTGGCGCAGAGAGGACTGAGCCCGGTGAAGATCGCCGTTCCCCGTGAGATCAAGAACCACGAGTACCGCGTGGCGCTCACCCCGGCGGGGGCGCACGAGCTGACCGCCCGCGGCCACGAGGTCGTGGTGGAGGCCGACGCGGGCGCGGGCTCCGCGATCCCGGACGAGGAGTACCTGGCCGCGGGGCCAAGATCCTGCCCACCGCCGACGACGTGTGGGCCGAGGGCGACCTGGTCCTCAAGGTCAAGGAGCCCATCGCCGAGGAGTACCCCGGCTGCGCGCGGGCCAGACCCTGTTCACCTACCTGCACCTGGCCGCCGACGAGCCGCTCACCAAGGCGCTGATGGCCTCGGGCACGACCGCGGTGGCGTACGAGACCGTGCAGACCGCGAACGGCGCGCTGCCGCTGCTGGCCCCGATGTCGGAGGTCGCGGGCAGGCTCGCCCCGCAGGTGGGCGCGTTCGCCCTCATGCGCCCGTCCGGCGGGCGCGGCGTGCTGCCCGGCGGCGTCCCCGGCGTGCTGCCCGCCCGGGTCGTGGTGATCGGCGGCGGCGTCGCGGGCATCAACGCCGCGACGATCGCGCTCGGCATGGGCGCCGACGTCCAGGTGCTCGACACCAATGTGGACAAGCTGCGCCAGATCGACGGCCAGTTCGGCGGCCGCATCCGCACCGTCGCGTCCAACCGGTACGCCGTCGAGGAGGCCGCCCGCGACGCCGACCTGGTGATCGGCGCGGTCCTGGTGCCGGGCGCGAAGGCCCCCAAGCTGATCAGCAACGCTTTGGTGGCGCAGATGAAGCCGGGCTCGGTCCTGGTGGACATCGCCATCGACCAGGGCGGCTGCTTCGAGGACTCGCACGCCACCACGCACGCCGACCCGACCTACCGCGTGCACGACTCGGTGTTCTACTGCGTCGCCAACATGCCCGGCGCCGTCCCGCGCACCTCGACGTTCGCGCTGACCAACGTGACGCTGCCGTACGCGGTCGCGCTGGCGGACAAGGGCTGGCACCGCGCGCTGACCGACGACGCCGCGCTGGCGCTCGGCCTGAACACCCACGCGGGCGCGCTCACCAACGCCCCGGTCGCCGCGGCCCACGGCCTCGCGCACACCCCGCTGGCGACGGCGCTGGCCTGAGGACGCAAAGGGCGGCCCGCTCAACCAGCCTGGGGGTCACTGGGAGCGGGCCGCCACGTACAGCTTAGGCACAAACAGACCGCCGCGCTGCATCGGGGGTCACATTTGCCGGCAGATTACTTCTCCACCAGTTGTCCCACCAACGGGTGAGTAGTTCGACGGTGGGGTGAATTCACCCTGCTGCCGCTACGGTTCGCCGCCGTCACCGCCGATAACCGGACGATGACGGAACCTCGGTGGAACCTGGGCTGCCGCGACCCCTTCGGCCGCGACCGGGCGGTGACCGTGCTGGTCGAGGCCGACCAGGTCGTGCTGGTGCCGCCGCCGGGGGCGTCCGCGGTGCTCTCGGCGCAGCAGACCCGCTCGCTGGCCGCGCTGCTGGCCGAGGCGGGCGACCGCGTGGGCGGCGGCTGATGGTCGGCGACGCGGACATGCGCGCGGCCGTGATGCGCCGCCTCGCGATGCTGGACGACGCCGCCGACCGCGCCGACGAGCGCACGCTGCTGCCGCTGGCGCGCAGCGAGATCAGCCGCCTGGTCGACGGCTGGCGGCTGCTGCTGACCGTGCACCAGCCCGACCACGACGGCCGCTGCCAGGCGTGCCCGGCCGGGTTCCGGGCGCGGCGCTGGCCGTGCCAGGTGTGGCGGATGGCCCACGACCACCTGATCGGGGACGGACCGGCCCGGCCGCGCGGCCGGTTCCGCCGCCGCCGGGGCTGATCTCGCCGGTCCTCCCGCGGGCGGGGCGCGCCATGGGGCAAGATGGCCGCCACGACACGCCAGTCGATCGGGAGGGCCCGTGCAAGACGGTAGCGGTCGCATCGTGGTGCAGAACCTGACGAAGACCTTCGGCACGGTGGCCGCGGTGCAGAACCTGAGCTTCCACGTGGAGCCGGGCTCGGTGACGGGCTTCCTGGGGCCCAACGGCGCCGGGAAGACGACGACCCTGCGGATGCTGCTGGGCCTGGTGCGCCCGACCGCGGGCTACGCGACGATCAACGGCCAGCCGTTCTCCGGCCTGGGCAACCCGGGTCGCGTGGTGGGCGCGGTGCTGGAGGCGCAGGGCTTCCACCCGAAGCGCTCGGCGATCAACCACCTGCGCGTGTACTGCTCGGCGATGGGCCTGCAGGACCGCCGCGCGGACGAGGTGCTCGGCCTGGTCGGCCTCGGCGCGACCGGGACCCGCGCGGTGGGCGGCTTCTCGCTGGGCATGAAGCAGCGCCTGGCGCTGGCGACGGCGCTGCTGGGCGACCCGCAGGTGCTGGTGCTCGACGAGCCCGCGAACGGCCTCGACCCGGAGGGCATCGCCTGGCTGCGGCAGTTCCTGCGGTCGTTCGCCGCGTCCGGCCGCACGGTGCTGATCTCCAGCCACCTGCTGGCCGAGGTGGAGCAGACGATCGACCAGGTCGTCATCATCAGCCGCGGCCAGACCATGTACTACGGCATGCTCGACGACCTGCGCCGCTCGCAGCAGTCCCGGGTGATCGTGCAGGCGGGCGACCCCAACGCGCTGGTGAAGGCGCTGCAGGAGGCGGGGATCAGCGGCATCCAGCCGACCCCGGACGGCAAGGTCGCGGTCGCGGGCGCGACGTCCCGGGAGATCGGCGACGTCGCCGCGAAGGCGGGCGTGGCGCTGTACGGGGTGCAGGAGGAGAAGGTCGACCTGGAGCAGCTGTTCTTCCGGCTGACCAGCGGCCAGTACGCGGCGCCCGGCGTCGTCCAGTACGGGGCGCCGCCGCCGATGCCGCCGCAGGGCTACCAGGGCGGTTACCAGCAGCCGTCGGGCTACCACCAGCCCGTCCAGCACCACCAGCCGTCGGGGTACCACCAGCCGGTGCCGCAGCCGTACCAGTCGGGCTACCACCAGCCGGTGGACCCGTCGCCGTACCAGCCGCCCGCCGACCAGGGCCCGTACCAGCCGCCGGTCGACCCGACCCCGTACCAGCCGCCGCAGGCGCCGGACTCCAACAACCAGGGGGTAACGCCTGATGGGCAGGCTGATCAGCGCGGAGTTCCGCAAGATCCTCACCACGAAGCTGTGGTGGGGCCTGATGATCCCGGCGTTCCTGCTGGCGTTCGGCTGGGCGTGGGGCACCTCCGCGCTCACCACGGAGCTGATCAGCGACGCGCTCGACGAGCCGCTCATCCAGGACACGCAGGTGCCGCTGGACGAGTTCTCCTGGTCGGTGATCGCGCTGTCGCGCAGCATCAACTTCGCGTCGATCTTCCCGATGATCTTCGGCGCGCTGGGCCTGGCGAACGAGCTGAGCCGCAAGACCATCACGACGACGTTCCTCACCGCGCCGTCGCGCTCGGCGGTGCTGGGCGCGAAGGCCATCACCTACGCCCTGTGGGGCATGATCTTCGGCCTGGTGATCGGGCTCGGGGTGAGCCTGGGCGTGCTGGTCGGGTCGGACGCGAACCTGCTGCCGGGCGGCGCGGAGTGGTTCATCATCCTGCTGTCGGGCGTGTTCATGTGCGCGCTGTGGACGCTGCTGGGCCTGGGCGTGGGCGCGCTGATCGGGTCGCCGGTGGGCACCCTGGTGCTGCTGCTGATCTACGCCCTGATCATCGGCCCGGTGGGCGAGGTCGTGCTGATGGCGACCACCGAGTGGATCAACCTGCCGGGCGTGCTGCCGAACGGCTCGGCCAACGGCATGACGGGCTCGACGGCGTCGGCGCTGCTGTTCGACCAGGTCCAGACCCTGGTGCTGGAGGCGGGCGGCCGGGTGGCGACGGAGAAGGAGCAGGAGAACTTCGAGCAGGTGGTCCGCGTGATCGCGGGCGCCCCGGGCGCGTTCGCGCCGCTCATCAGCGGCCTGGTGTTCGCGGCGTGGACCGCGGTGCTGGTCGGCTTCGGCATGCTGCGGAACGCGAGCCGCGACATCACCTGAGTTGTCCACAGGCAGGCGCGGACCCTGGCGGGCCAGTCGGGGTCCGCGCCTAATGTGGAAGCGTGAACTCCGCTTCGACCGGTTGGGTCCGCAGGCTCGCGGGGGCGTGCTGGCGCCACCGCTCCCTCGTCGTGCTGTCCGTGCTGGCGTCCGTGGTGGGCGTCGGTTTCGTGGCGGTGAGCCCGCTGCTGATCAAGTTCGTCGTGGACGACGCGGTGGCGGGCTCGACGGACCGCCTCTTCTGGCTGATCGCCGCGTTGGTGGGGCTGGCCCTGCTGAGCTTCGGCAGCGCCTTCCTGCGCCGCTACCTCGGCGGCAGGCTCGCGCTCGACGTCCAGCACGACCTGCGCCAGGCGGTGTTCGGCGCCGTCCAACGCCTCGACGGCGGCAAGCAGGACGCCCTGCGCACGGGCCAGGTGGTGTCCCGCTCGATCACCGACCTGCAGCTGGTGCAGGGCCTGCTGATGATGGTCCCCCTGTCGATCGGCACGGTCGTCTTCGCCGTCGTGGCGTTGGCGTCCATGCTCTGGCTGTCCCCCATGCTGACCCTGGTCGCCTTCGTCGTCGCCCCCGTCGTGGCATGGGTGGCGATCCGCATGCGCCACACCCTCTTCCCCGCCACCTGGTCCGCCCAACAACGCGCCGCCGACCTGGCCCAACACGTCGAGGAAACGGTCACGGGCGTCCGCGTCGTCAAGGGCTTCGGCCGCGAGACCCGCGAGGTGGAGCGCCTGGAGGACAGCGCCCGCCACCTCTACGCCGAACGCATGCGCGCCGCCACCCTCACCGCCCGCCCCGCCGCGACGCTGGTCGCCGTCCCCATCGCAGGCCAGGTAGCGGTCCTGGCCCTGGGCGGCTACCTGGCCCTCCAAGGCGACGTCACCCTGGGCACCTTCCTGGCCTTCGCAGGCTACGTAGCCAACCTCGTAGGCCCCACCCGCCTCCTGGCGGGCCTGGTAGTCAACGCCCAACTGGCCCGAGCAGGCGTAGAACGCGTCTACGAACTCATCGACTCCCAACCAGACGTCACCGACTCCCCCACCGCCCACGACGTCCCCGACGGCCCCGTAGGCGTCGAACTCAACAACGTCACCTTCGGCTACACCCGAAGCGAACCCGTCCTCAACGGCGTCACCCTGACCGTCACCCCCGGCGAAACCCTCGCCCTCGTAGGCACCGCAGGCTCCGGCAAATCAACGGTCTCCCTACTCCTCCCCCGCTTCTACGACGTCCACTCCGGCACGGTCCGAGTCGGCGGCACCGACGTCCGCGACCTCCGCCTCGCCTCCCTCCGCAACACAGTCGGCGTCGTCTTCGAAGAAGCCTTCCTCTTCAGCGACACAGTCGCCAACAACATCGCCTACGGCCGCCCCGACGCCACCCCCGACGACATCCGCGCCGCAGCCAAATCCGCCCAAGCCCACGACTTCATCGAAGCCCTCCCCCACGGCTACGACACAGTCGTAGGCGAACGAGGCCTAACCCTCTCCGGCGGCCAACGCCAACGAGTAGCCCTAGCCCGAGCCCTCCTCTCCAACCCCCGAATCCTCATCCTCGACGACGCCACCTCCGCAGTAGACCCCGCCACCGAATCCGCCATCCACGAAACCCTCCGCGACGTCACCGCCGACCGCACCACCCTCCTCATCGCCCACCGCCGCTCCACCCTCTCCCTAGCCGACCGCATCGCAGTCCTAGACAACGGCCACCTAGTAGCCCTAGGCACCGACTCAGAACTCCGCACCACCTCCCCCTCTACCAAGCCCTCCTCTCCACCCCCGGCGACGCCATCGAAGACCCCACCCCCACCCCGACCTCACCCCCGGCCCCGACGGCACCACCCCCTCCCTCTGGCCCACCCCCGAAGACGCCCTCCCCACCCACCCCACCACCAACCCGACCCAACCCACGAACAGCACCCCCGCCCACACCACCAACCCCGCCCAACCCACGAACAGCGCCCCCGCCGACACCACCAGCCCCATACAACGCCCGACCAACACCCCCACCCGACCCACCACCAGCAACCCCACCCGACCCACCACCAGCAACCCCGCCCAACCCACCACCAGCAACCCCGCCCAACCCACCACCAGCAACCCCGCCCAACCCACCACCAGCAACCCCGCCCAACCCACCACCAGCAACCCCAGCGAATCCACCGCCGCCCCCGCCACGCCAACCACCGCAAGCCCTGCGAACGCCAACACCGCAGCGCCCGAACGCGCCCCCGACCCCGATCTCCCCGCACTGGCGGACACCACCGACTCCGCATCCCGCCCCAGCACCCCCGCCGAGCACCCGTCCTCCCCAACCACCCCCGCCCCCGAAGGCCCCACTTCCTCGCAACCCGGCCCCACTCAACCACCCACAACAACAACGCCACCCAACCCAGACACCACCCCCGCGAACCGCACCGCCCTCCACAAACCCGCGCGCCAACAAAGCCGCACCACCCCAACCCGCCGCACCACCCGAACCAGCCGCGCCACCCTCAACACCACCACCCCCACCGCATCCCCACCAACCCCACACCCGGACGACTCCGACCTGGTCCACGTCCGCGCCCACACCCGCCGCCGCCCCAACACCGCGACGACGGCCACCCCGCCCGCACCCACGCCCCGCCGCAGCTCCCGCCCCGGCGGAGGCGGCGGCGTCGCGGACACCGTCGGCGCCCTCCCCCGACCCCCGAACTCCTCGCCGCCGTCGAAGCCCTCCCACCCGCCACGGAAAGCCCCGACCTCCGCGGCGTCGACCCCACCGCCCCCGACCCCCGCTTCAGCCTGCGCCGACTCCTGCGCCCCATGCGCGCCCCGCTGGCCGTCGTCGCCCTCATGGTCATCGCCGACGCCCTGATCGCCATGGCCATGCCCGCCCTCATCCGCATCGGCGTCGACGACGGCGTCCTCACCGGCAACGCCGCGACACTGTGGACGGTCACCGCGGCCGCCGCCACCCTCGCCGCCATCGCCTGGGTGAACACCGCCCTCACCACGATCCTCACCGCCAGGGTCGGCGAACGGATGCTCTACCTGTTACGGGTCCGCAGCTACGCCCACTTACAGCGCCTAGGCCTCGACTACTACGAGCGCGAACCCGCGGGCCGCATCATGACCCGGATGACGACCGACGTCGACGCGCTGTCCACCTTCCTCCAAACCGGCCTCGCCAGCGCCGTCTCCGGCGTCCTCACCGTCGTCGCCGTCACCGCGGGCCTCATCCTCACCGACCCGTCCCTGGCGTTGGTCGCCTTGGCGATCCTCCCCCACTCGCCCTGGCCACCGTCGTCTTCCAACGCTTATCCGCCTCCGCCTACACAGAAGCCCGCGAACGCGTCAGCGCCGTCAACGCCGACATGCAGGAAAACGTCTCCGGCCTCCGCGTCGCCCAGGCCTTCACCCGCGAAGGCCAAGCCGCCCGCCGCTTCGCCGAACGCAGCGACGCCTACCGCCGCTCCCGCCTGCGCGCCCAGCGCTACGTCGCGACCTACTTCCCCTTCGTCGCGCTGCTGGCCGACCTGGCCCAAGCCGCCGTCCTCGTCGTCGGCGCGCAGCGGGTGGTGGAGGGCAGCCTGGAGCCCGGCGTGCTGCTGGCGTTCATGCTGTACCTGGGCTTGTTCTTCGCCCCCGTGCAGCAGCTCTCGAACGTCTTCGACGGCTACCAGCAGGCCCGCGTCGGTCTCCGCCGCATCGGGGAGCTGCTGCGAACGCCCACGAGCGTCACGCCGCCCGCGGAGCCGGTGGCTGTGCCTGAGCACCTGGTCGGCGAGATCGAGCTGCGCGGCGTGACCTTCGCCTACCCGGGCAACGAGACGCCGGCGATCCAGGACGTCTCGTTGCGGATCCGGGCTGGTGAGACGGTGGCGTTCGTCGGGGCTACCGGGGCCGGGAAGTCCACTGTGGTCAAGCTGCTGGCGCGGTTCTACGACCCGACCTCGGGTGCTGTGCTCGTGGACGGGGTGGATCTGCGGCAGCTCGACCTCGGGGCGTATCGGCGCCGGTTGGGGGTGGTGCCGCAGGAGGCGCACCTGTTCACCGGGGATGTCGCGCGGAACGTCGGATACGGCGATGACCTGGCGACGCGGGCCGGGGTGGAGGTGGCGGTGCGGGCTGTCGGGGCGTTGCCGATGGTGGCGTCGTTGTCGGGTGGGTTCCGGCATGAGGTGGGTGAGCGGGGGCAGGGGCTGTCGGCTGGGCAGCGCCAGCTCGTGGCGTTGGCTCGGGCGGAGTTCGTCGACCCGGACATCCTGCTGCTCGACGAGGCCACCGCGGCGCTTGACTCGACGACGGAGGCGGCGGTGTTGGCGGCTGGGGACCGGTTGAGCGAGGGGCGGGGTCGGCGGCGGACCACCATCGTCGTCGCGCACCGGCTGGCGACGGCCGCGCGGGCCGACCGGATCGTCGTGCTCGACGGGGGCGGGTGGTCGAGGTGGGGTCGCACGCCGACTTGTTGGCCGCCGGTGGCCGATACGCGCGGCTATGGGCGCACTCGTCCGGGGTGGCCGTGGACTAAGCGATTCGGGTGTGTCGACCGTCATAGTGCCCGGAATGGCGGCGGCACTTATTCCGTCGGAATGCGCTGGCGGTGGTCCGAATGCCATTGCGGGCCGCCGCGGGCGCGCTCGTTCGGACCAACCGGTTTCACCCGGGTCGGGAATACCCCTCGGGCGGCGGGACGGCCAAGCTGTACGGCGAACCCGAGGAGGACTCACCGTGCGCGATTACCCCCTGCTGGAATGTAGTTCAGTCGTCAATGTTTTCGGTGGCGACGGCGGCAGGTCGGGGACCGGTCCGGCGGTGTGCGACTTCGGCGGGCTGCTCTATCTCTTCCACCGTGCAGATGAATCCTCAACCATTCATTACCGCACCTCCACCGACGGTCGGGGATGGTCGGATGACCGGTCGTTGACGGACCGGACCGACGCGCTGACCGACGACGAGCCGGTCGCCGTCGAGTTCGGCGGGCGGCTCTACGTGCTGTTCCGCGGCGCGGACGACCCGGGGCGGTTGGAGGTCTGCTCGACCGACGGGTGGACGTGGACGCCTGTGCAGCGGATCGGGCGCGGGGAATCGGTGCGGACGTCGACGCGGCCCTCGGCGGTCGTGTTTCGCGGGCGGCTGCACGTGTTCTTCCGCGGGAATCGACGGGCACGCTGTTCACCGCGTCCACCGCGAATGGGCGCGAGTGGGGCGCGCCGGTGAACCTCACAGTGGCCACACGCGGAGCGCGCGCGGCGGGGGCTCCATTCCCGGTCGTGTTCGGCGGGCGGCTGGTGCTGTTGATGCGCGATCCGGCGAGCAGCCGAATCGCGCTGTGCCAGAGTTCGGACGGGGTGAATTGGTCCGGAGCCGGGTCGTTGACCGGCACCGAGAACGAGGAGCACCCGGTGGCCGTCGTGCACGGTTCGCGGCTTTTCGTGTTCTTCCAGGGAAATGGCGGCATGGTCGGCGTGGTGTCCGGTGAGCGCGACGGCGGGTGGGTCGACCACGGCGTCATCCCTCGTGCCGTGCACTGGCCGCCGGTGCCGGTGGTGCTCGGCGAGCGGCTGGTGCTGCTCGTGCGCGACTACCTCGAGCCGCGCTGGCTCGGCGCCACCGACACCGAGGGCGGCTCGGACTGGGTCGCCCAGCCGACCTCCCTCGACGACGTCGGCAGCACGCCCGCGGTGGTGGTGCGCGGGCACCACGCGACGGTCGTCTACCGGGACCTGCGGGGCGCGGTGAACGCGGTGGAGCTGCTCGCGCCGAACTCGTGGGGAGCCCGGGTCGCCGACGTCGAGAGCGCGCTGCACGAGGTCGCCGCCGGGGCCGCGTGCGACGAGGACGCGGTCGCGCGGTACCGGGACCGGTTCCTCGTGTGCGAGCAGGTGCCGTCGCGGGTGCGGGTGGTGGCCGGGGGCGAGCACGCGGGCGAGGACGGGCTGCCGGTGAAGCCGGGGAGCTGCCAGGTCGTCGGCGACTACCTGGCGCTCGCCGCGGACGACGACGGGCTCGTCCGGTTCTTCGACCTGCGGCCCATCGCCCGCGGGAGGCGCCCGTGCCGGTGCCGACGACCGTCGACGCGCCCGGGCGGGCCGTCGCGGCGGGGATCACGGCGGTCAGCTCCGGCTCCGACCGCCGGTACGTCCTCGGCGTGCACGACGGGCGGCGGGTCACGATCCTCGAGTCGACGCGCGCGCCGCTGTGGTCGCCCGAGTGCCGGTTCGCGCCGCTGTTCAGCGCGCCCGTCGGCGGGGCTGCCGGTATCGCGCTGCTCACGGACAAGGCGGGCGAGGTCCACCTGCTGTCCCAGGCCCGCGGCGGGCGCCTCCAGCACCACCGCGTCGACTTCGCGGGCGAGGCGCTGCACGCGGCGGGCGAGTACCCGACGAGCCCGGTCGACGGCCGCGGCGAGCCACCATCAGACCGGTAAGCGGCCGTCCCGGACTGGTGCCGAACCGGAGCCAGGGAGGACGCGACGGACCCGGCGGGCGGGCAACCAGCGGCTGGCGGGCTGGACGCGACGGACGCGACTCGGCAGAGGCGACCAGCCGGTGACGCGTAGCTGGCGCGACGACCGGCGGAGGTCGCCAGTAAGCAGCGTGACCGGACGTCGGGGTGACGGGTAGCTAGCGCGGTGAGCAGCAGGAGTTACAGGTCGGCAGCGCGACCAGCAGCGAGAGTCACCCGCAGGCAGCGTGACGGGTTAACGGAGCCTGGTAGCTGGCTCGACGAGGAGCAGGAGTTGCGGGTCAGCAGCGTGACGAGCTGACGAAGTGCGAGGTAAGTGGCGCGGCGGGCAGCGGGAGTCACGCGTCTGCAGCGTGACCAGCTGACGGGCTGACAGGTAATGGGTGCCACGAGCAGCAGGAGTTGCGGGTAGGCAGCGCGACAGGTTGCCAGCGTGACGTGTAGTGGGCGTGACGTGTAGTGGGCGTGACGGGCAGTGGGCACCGAAGGTAGCTGGAGCTGCCGGTAAGGGAAGTGACGAGCTGCAGGGCTGACCAGCAGGAGGCGCGGAACGTAGCCAGGGCAGCAGGTCATCTGGGCGACGGGCAGCTAGGGCAGCCGGTAAGCAGAGCCGCAGGTAGCAGGGGTAACGAGTAGTGGGCGTGACGAGTAGGAGGCGTGACCGGTCGGCGAGCACTGTGGTGAGGGCCGACAGCTTGGCGACGGGGCCGACTGCGCGGAAGGGCCCGACAGCGTGCCGGGGAGGCGCGGGACGGCGAGGGAAGGCAGGCGGGAGCCGTCCCGAAGCCCCTGACGCGGGCGACCGGACCGGGGCCAGAGCGGCGTGGAAGGGCGCCGGAAACCGGGCGGAAAGCTCACAACGCCTTTGCCGCACAGGTGAAATCCTGCGGCCCTCACCTCCACCGATCCCCGATCTCCGAGGTCAACGCCCTACCGCATCGATCTCTCGAACGATTCAGTGCGCCAGGCCACTCCATGAGGTGTCTCACGGGTGTCCTGCTGATTTACCGCGCGGGCAGGGAGAGGACTAGCCTGATGGGCGGGTTCCGTATGAGATCGAGTATGGATAGAGGCGAGAGCCAGCCGTGTCCAGCAGCAGTCCCGCGTCACAGTTCGGTGCGAACGAGTGGCTGGTCGAGGAGATGTACGAGCAGTTCCTCGCCGATCCGTCGTCGGTAGACCCGGCGTGGCACGACTTCTTCGCCGACTACAAGCCGACCCAGCGGGCCGCCAGTCAGGGTGCGGCGCAGGCCAAGGCCGCGGGGACCGGGACGGCGTCGGCCGGCACCGCGACCCAGACGCAGCCCGCCAAGCCGCCGACCCAGAACGGGCAGGCGCCGGTCGTGAAGGCCGAGCCGAAGCCGAAGCCGGTCGAGCCCAAGCCGGTCGAGGTGAAGAAGCCCGCGCCGAAGGCCGACGGTGAGGAGCGGACGCCGCTGCGCGGGGCCGCCGCCGCGATCGCCAAGAACATGAACTCGTCGCGGGAGCTGCCGACCGCGACCAGCGTGCGGGCGGTTCCGGCGAAGCTGCTGGCCGACAACCGGATCGTGATCAACAACCACCTCAAGCGGACCCGGGGCGGGAAGGTCTCGTTCACCCACCTCATCGGGTACGCGATGGTGCGGGCGCTCGAGGCGTACCCGAACATGAACCGGCACTACGCCGAGGCCGACGGGAAGCTGTTCGCCGTCACCCCCGAGCACGTCAACCTGGGGCTGGCGATCGACCTGCCCGGCAAGGACGGCTCGCGGACCCTCGTGGTGGCCTCCATCAAGGGCTGCGAGGGGATGTCCTTCCAGCAGTTCTGGCAGGCCTACGAGGACCTGATCCGCAAGGCCCGGTCCGGCTCGCTCACCGCCGACGACTTCGCGGGCACCACGATCTCGCTGACCAACCCCGGCGGCATCGGCACCGTCCACTCGGTGCCGCGGCTGCAGGTCGGGCAGGGCGCGATCCTGGGCGTCGGCGCGATGGAGTACCCGGCGCCGTTCCAGGGCGCGTCGGAGCACACGCTCATCGACATGGGCATCAGCAAGATCATCACGCTGACGTCGACGTACGACCACCGCATCATCCAGGGCGCGGAGTCCGGCGAGTTCCTGCGGCGCATCCACCAGCTCCTCCTCGGCGAGGACGGCTTCTACGACGACATCTTCACGTCGCTGCGCATCCCGTACGAGCCGATCCGCTGGACCGAGGACATCACCGAGGGCCCGGTCGACAAGACCGCGCGCGTCATCGCCCTGATCGACGCCTACCGGACCCGCGGCCACCTGATGGCCGACACGGACCCCTGAACTACCGGCAGCGCAAGCACGAGGACCTCGACGTCCGCAGCCACGGCCTGACCCTGTGGGACCTCGACCGGACGTTCCCGGTCGGCGGGTTCGCGGGCAAGGAGAAGATGAAGCTGCGCGACATCCTCGGGGTGCTGCGCGACTCCTACTGCCGCACCGTCGGCGTCGAGTACACCTACATCCTGGACCCGGCCGAGCGCCGCTGGATCCAGGACCGGGTGGAGGTGCCGCACGAGAAGCCCCCGGCGGCCGTGCAGAAGTACGTGCTGTCGAAGCTGAACGCCGCGGAGGCGTTCGAGACGTTCCTGCAGACGAAGTACGTCGGCCAGAAGCGGTTCTCGCTGGAGGGCGGCGAGTCGGTCATCCCGCTGCTGGACACGCTGCTGGACAAGGCCGCCGAGTACGAGCTGGACGAGGTCGTCATCGGCATGCCGCACCGCGGCCGCCTGAACGTGCTGGCGAACATCGTCGGCAAGCCGATCTCGCAGATCTTCCAGGAGTTCGAGGGCAACCTCGACCCGGGGCAGGCGCACGGCTCCGGCGACGTGAAGTACCACCTGGGCGCGGAGGGCAAGTACTTCCGCATGTTCGGCGACGGCGAGACCAAGGTGTCGCTGACGGCGAACCCGTCGCACCTGGAGACCGTGGACCCGGTGCTGGAGGGCATCGTCCGCGCGAAGCAGGACCTGCTGGACAAGGGCGAGCAGGGCTTCACCGTGCTGCCGGTCGCGCTGCACGGCGACGCCGCGTTCGCCGGGCAGGGCGTGGTCGCCGAGACGCTGAACCTGGCGCTGCTGCGCGGCTACCGCACCGGCGGCACCGTGCACGTGATCATCAACAACCAGGTCGGGTTCACCACCGCGCCGGAGCACTCGCGGTCGTCGCAGTACGCGACGGACGTCGCGAAGATGATCCAGGCGCCGGTGTTCCACGTGAACGGCGACGACCCGGAGGCGTGCTACTGGGTGGCGCGCCTGGCGATGGACTACCGGCAGACGTTCAACAAGGACGTCGTGATCGACCTGGTCTGCTACCGGCGCCGCGGCCACAACGAGGGCGACGACCCGTCGATGACGCAGCCCGGCATGTACGACATCATCGACGCCAAGCGCAGCGTGCGTAAGGGCTACACCGAGGCGCTGATCGGCCGCGGCGACATCTCCGTCGAGGAGGCCGAGAAGGCGCTGCGCGACTTCTCCAGCCAGCTCGAGCACGTGTTCAACGAGGTCAGGGAGCTGGAGAAGCACCCGATCGCGCCGAGCCCGTCGGTCGAGGCGGACCAGCAGATGCCCGCGAAGCTGCCGACCGCGGTCACCGAGGACGTGCTGACCACCATCGGCGACGCGCACCTGGCGCTGCCGGAGGGCTTCAACCCGCACCCGCGCGTCAAGCCGGTGCTGGAGCGGCGCGTGAAGATGGCCCGCGAGGGCGGCATCGACTGGGCGTTCGCGGAGCTGCTGGCGTTCGGATCGATGGTGCTGGAGGGCCGCACGGTGCGGCTGGCCGGTCAGGACTCGCGGCGCGGCACGTTCGTGCAGCGGCACGCGGCGGTCATCGACCGCAAGTCCGGCCGGGAGTTCTTGCCGCTGCAGCACCTGGACCCCGACCAGGGCAAGTTCATGGTGTACGACTCCGCGCTGTCGGAGTACGCGGCGCTGGGCTTCGAGTACGGCTACTCGGTGGCCGACCCCGAGGCGCTGGTGCTGTGGGAGGCGCAGTTCGGCGACTTCGTCAACGGCGCCCAGTCGGTGATCGACGAGTACATCTCGTCCAGCGAGGCCAAGTGGGGCCAGCGCTCGGACGTGGTGGTGCTGCTGCCGCACGGCCACGAGGGCCAGGGCCCGGACCACACGTCGGGTCGCATCGAGCGGTGGCTGCAGCTGTGCGCCGAGGGCTCGATGACGGTGTCGATGCCGTCCACCCCGGCGAACTACTTCCACCTGCTGCGCCGCCACGCCCTCGACGGGGTGCAGCGGCCGCTGATCGTGTTCACGCCGAAGTCGATGCTGCGGAACAAGGCCGCGGTCAGCGACGTCGCGGACTTCGTCGGCGAGTCCCGGTTCCAGACCGTCATCGACGACGCGTCGGCCGACGCGGCGTCGGTCACGAAGGTGCTGTTCGTGTCCGGCAAGCTGTACTACGAGCTGCTGGCGGAGAAGGAGAAGCGCGGCGCGTCGGACGTGGCGATCGTGCGCGTCGAGCAGCTCTACCCGGTGCCGGAGAAGAAGCTGGCCGCCGTGTTCGAGAAGTACACCGGCGCGCGCGCGTGGCGCTGGGTGCAGGAGGAGCCCGCGAACCAGGGCACCTGGCCGTTCTACGGCCTGCTGATCCCCGAGCTGTTCCCGGACGCGCCGCGCGTGACCCGGGTGTCGCGGCGGCCGATGTCGGCGCCGTCGGCGGGGTCGAGCAAGGTGCACGAGCTGGAGCAGCGGGCGCTGATCGAGAAGGCGTTCGAGTAGCGGTGTACTTCACCGACCGCGGCATCGAGGAGCTGGAGAGCAGGCGCGGCGAGGAGGAGGTCACGCTGGCCTGGCTGGCGGACCGCCTCCGCGCCTTCGTCGACGCCAACCCGGACTTCGAGGTCCCCATCGAGCGGCTCGCCACGTTCCTGGCCCGAGACGACGAGGACTTCGAGGACTGACATGGGGATCATGCTCCTGCTGACCATCCTGATCGGCGTCGGCGGCATCGTGACGGCGATCATCGTGGTGGTCAACAGCAACAACAAGAACAAGGTGTACCCGCCGCCGGGGATGCCGCCGTACGGCCAGCCGCCGTACGGGCCCCCGCCGGGGCAGTACCCGCAGCAGGGCATGCCGCCGCAGCAGTACCCGCCGCAGGGACCGCCGCCCGGGCAGTACCCGCCGCAGCAGCAGTGGGGTCCGCCGCCCGGACCCTGACGAGCACGCACGGAGCCCCTCCCGGAACCTCGGGAGGGGCTCCGCCGCGTCTCACCAGGCGTACGCCTCCGGGGCGGGCTTGGCGCCGTTCGGGCCGGGGGCCGGGAACAGCTGGTCGAGCTGGGTGAGGGCGGCGTCGTCGAGCTTGATCTCCAGCGCGCGCAGGGACCCGTCGAGCTGGTCGGCGGTGCGGGGGCCGATGATCGGGCCGGTGACGCCGTCCTGGTGGAGCAGCCACGCGAGGCCGACGTTGGCCGGGTCCTCACCGAACTCGGCGCACAGCTTCTCGTAGGCCTCGATGGTGTCCTGGTGCTGGGCGAGGGCCTCGCCCGAGCGGCCCGAGGTGCCGCGGGACGCCCCGCCCTCGCGCTGCTTGCGCAGGACGCCGCCGAGCAGGCCGCCGTGCAGCGGCGACCAGGGGATGACGCCGAGGCCGTAGTGGCGGGCGGCGGGCAGCACCTCCAGCTCCACCCAGCGGGTCAGCAGGTTGTAGATCGACTGCTCGCTGACCAGCCCGAGGAAGTGCCGCGCCTTCGCCGCCTCCTGCGCTTGGGCGATGTGCCAGCCCGCGAAGTTCGACGAGCCGAAGTACAGCACCTTGCCCTGCTGGCGCAGGACGGAGAACGCCTCCCAGATCTCCTCCCACGGCGTGCTCCGGTCGACGTGGTGCATCTGGTAGAGGTCGATGTGGTCGGTCTGCATGCGGCGCAGCGACCCCTCGACGGCGCGGCGGATGTTCAGCGCCGACAGGAACGTGTCGTTGGGCCAGTCGCTCATGCTGCCGTACAGCTTGGTGGCGATGACGGTCTTCTCCCGCCTGCCGCCGCCCTGGGCGAACCACCGGCCGATGATCTGCTCGGTGACGCCCTCCCCTTCTTCCAGCCGTACACGTTGGCGGTGTCGAAGAAGTTGATCCCGTGCTCGTGGGCGCGGTCCATGATCGCGTGGCTGTCGGCCTCGCTGGTCTCCGGGCCGAAGTTCATCGTGCCGAGGACCAGGCGGGACACGGACAGGCCGCTGCGGCCGAGGTGGGTGTACTCCATGCTTTCAACCTAACCCCGGAGTCGCTCCAGGTACCCTCCGTCTGGACTCGATCCCGCAGGGTGATGAGTGTTGGTCAGGATCGCGGTGGTCGTGTTGCTGGTCGGCGCGGTCACCACCGCGGCCATCCTCTGGAGCCCGGTGGGGCTACCTGCCTCCGGTGTCGTTGCTTCTTGCCGTGGAGCGGACACCCTTGCGCCAGACGGAGTGAGTCAGGGGGACGCCGGGGCGGTAGGCGAGGTGGGTGGTGGAGGGGGCGTTGAGGACGTGGAGGTCGGCTCGGGAGCCGGGGCCGAGCCAGCCCACGTCGGTGCGGCGGAGGGCTTTGGCGCCGCCGAGGGTGGCGGCTTCGACGGCTTCCTCGATGGAGAGGTGCATTTGGAGGACTGCTGTGGCGATGCAGTAGGCCATGGAGGTCGTGTAGGAGGAGCCGGGGTTGCAGTTGCTGGCCAACGCGATGGTGGCGCCTACGTCGAGGAGTTGGCGGGCGGGGGGTAGGGGTTGGCGGGTGGAGAGGTCGCAGGCGGGGAGGAGGGTGGCGACGGTGTCGGAGGAGGCTAGGGCGTCCACATCGGACGGAGTCAGGTGGGTGCAGTGGTCTACGCTGGCGGCGCCTAGTTCGACTGCGAGGGCCACGCCGGGGCCGGGGCCTAGTTGGTTGCCGTGGACGCGCAGGCCGAGGCCATAAGACGCGGCCGCCGTGAGGACGGCTCGGGATTGGTCGGCGTCGAAGGCGCCCTTTTCGCAGAAGACGTCTGCCCAGCGGACGTGGGGGGCGCAGGTGGGGAGCATTTCGGTGATGACGAGGTCGACGTAGGTGTCCGGGTCGGTGCCAGGGGGACCAGGTGGGCGCCGAGGAAGGTGACCTCGTCGACCTCCGGCGCCGCGATGCGGGCGGAGCGGAGTTCGTCGGCGGTGGTCAGGCCGTAGCCGGTTTTGGTCTCGATGCACGTGGTGCCTTGGGAGAGGGCTTCGGCTACGTGGCGGCGGAGGACAGCCGTCAGGTCGGCGTCGGAGGCGGCGCGGGTGGCGGCCACCGTTGTGGCGATGCCGCCTGCGGTGTAGGGCTGGCCTGCCATGCGGGCGGCGAATTCGGTGGTGCGGTCGCCTGCGAAGACGAGGTGGGTGTGGCTGTCGACCCAGCCGGGGAGGACGGCGCGGCCCGCCACGTCGACGCGGGTGTCGGCGGCGGGGGCGGTGGAGGCGGGGCCGATCCACTCGACCTGGTCGCCGGAGATCACGAGGGCGGCGTCGTGGAGGACGCCGTCGGGGGTGTTGGTGGTGAGTTCGGCGATGCCGGTGATCAGTGTGGTGGTCACAGGGCCCCGATCGCGGTGGTGAGGAGGGCGGCTACGTCGCCGAGGATGTGCTGGCCGCCGCTGACGACCACCGAGCCGTCGCGGATGACGGTGTCCACATCGGACGCTGTGGCGGCGAGGATCGCCTGACCAGGACGGCAGCCCGCGGTGCGGGGGTGTCGAGGCGGACGGCGACGAGGTCGGCGGGGGCGCCGGGTTCGATGCGGCCTGCGGACCAGCCCAGGGCGTGGTGGTTGGTCAGGGCGTCGACCAGTTCCGCGGGGTGAAGCGGCCGCGTTGGCCGGTGGCCAGGCGTTCGCCGTGTTCCAGGGCGCGGGCTTCCAGGAGCGGGTCGACGACGGCGTGCTGGTCGCTGCCCAGCGACAGCGACGCGCCCGCGTCTGCGAGGGCGCGGGCGGGGCCGATGCCGTCGGCCAGGTCGGCTTCCGTGGTGGGGCACATGCAGACGCCGCTGCCGCCGAGCAGGGTGATGTCGGTCGGGGTCAGGTGCGTGGCGTGCACGGCGGTGAAGCGAGGCCCCAAGACTCCGGCGTCGGACAGCAGCTCGACCGGTGTGCGCCCGTACGCCTCGACGCACGCGGAGTTCTCCAGCGGCTGCTCCGACACGTGCGCGTGCACCGGACCGTCGAACGCGCCGACCACCGGCAGGTCGGACGGCAGCACCGCTCGCACGGAGTGGATCGCGGCGCCCACGAGGAACCCGGGGCCGGACCGCAGCTCGCCGACCCGCGACGCCCACGCCTCCACCGACCCGTCGCTGAAGCGCAGTTGCGGCTCCGACAGCTCCTGACCGATGCCGCCGCGCAGGTAGCACGTGTCGAGCAGGGTCAGCCGGACCCCCGCTTCGGCCGCGGCGGCCCGCAGTGCGTCGCCCATCGCGTTCGGGTTGGCGTACCGGATCCCGCGCGGGGCGTGGTGCAGGTAGTGGAACTCGCCGACCGACGTGACCCCGGCCAGGGCCATCTCCGCGTACGCCGCCCGCGCCAGCGCGAAGTACCGGTCCGGGTCCAAAGAGGACGCCACCGCGTACATCGCCTCGCGCCACGTCCAGAACGTGCCGCCGCCGTCGTGGGTGCGGCCGCGGAGGGCGCGGTGGAAAGCGTGGGAGTGCGCGTTGGCGAACCCCGGCAGCACCAAGCCGGGCAGGCGCGTCGCCGTCCCGGGATCAGCGCCGGGCGTGACCGACGCGAAGACGCCGTCCGACACGGTGATCAGCACGTCGTCCGCGGGCCCGGTGGGCAGCCAGGCGTGCGGGGCCCAGTAGGCGGTCACCGGGCGAGGTGGGCGAGGACGTCGGCCAGCGCCGCCGCGCCCGCCTCGCAGTCGGCGTCGGTCGCGTGCTCCGACGGGGCGTGACTGACGCCGGTCGGGTTGCGCACGAACAGCATGGCGGTGGGCACGTGCGCGGCGAGGACGCCCGCGTCGTGGCCCGCGCCCGTGGGCAGGTCCGGGACGCCGCCGAGCACCCCGGACAGCTCGTCGCGCAACGCCGGGTCGAACACCACGGTGTCCCCGTAGGACTCCTCGGTGACCGAGACCGCGCAGCCCTCGGCCTCCGCGAGTTCCGCCGCGGCGGCGGAGATCTCCGCGACGACGGCGCGCGTGCGGGCGTCGTCCGCGGCGCGCGCGTCCAGCCACAGGTCCACAGAGGACGCGATGACGTTGGTGCCGCCCGGGACCGGGACGATCCGGCCGACGGTGGCGCGCGACCCGGCGACCGCGGCGGCGGCGCGGCGCGCGGCGAGGACGACCCCGGCGGCGGGCAGCATCGGGTCGCGGCGGTCGGCGAGCAGGGTGGCGCCCGCGTGGTTGCCCTCGCCGGTGAACCGCAGCCGCCAGCGGCCGTGGGCGAGGATCGAGTGCGCGACGCCGACCGGCGCGCCCAGGTCGACCAGCCCGCGGCCCTGCTCGACGTGCAGTTCGACGAACACCCCGATGCGGCGCAGGGCGGCGCCGTCGCGGCCGACGCGGGCCGGGTCGAGCCCGGCGTACGCGAGCGCGTCGGCGAGCGTCGCCCCGTCCGGGTCGGTCAGGCGCAGCGCGGTGGCCGGGTCGACCGACCCCGTCATCAGCCGCGACCCGAGGCAGGCCAGCCCGAACCGGCCGCCCTCCTCCTCCGGGAACACCGTGATCGCCAGCGGCCGACCGGGCGTGAAACCGCGGTCCCGCAACAGGTCCACCGCGACGAGCGCCGCGGCCACCCCCAGCGGCCCGTCGTACGCGCCGCCGCCGGGCACCGAGTCGAGGTGGCTCCCGGTCACGACCGCCCCGTCGCCCGGCGAGCCCCACCAGGCCCACAGCGCGCCGTTGCGGTCGGTCTCGACGGACAACCCGCGACGACCGGCTTCCTCGGTGAACCAGGCGCGCAGGTCGAGGTCGGCGCGGTCGAAGCCGTGGCGGGAGTAGCCGCCGCGCTTGCCGTCCACGCCGACCGGGGCGATCGCGCCCAGCAGCGCGGCGACGCTCACCGGGTCATCGGGACGGCCACGCCCCGCTCCGAGGCGACCGCCGCGGCCTCCGGGTAGCCGGCGTCGACGTGCCGGATGACGCCCATCGCCGGGTCGTTGGTGAGCACCCGCTCGATCTTCTGCCCGGCCAGCGGGGTGCCGTCGGCGACGGTGACCTGCCCGGCGTGGATGGAGCGGCCGATGCCGACGCCGCCGCCGTGGTGGATGGACACCCACGACGCGCCGGACGCGGTGTTGACCAGGGCGTTGAGCAGGGGCCAGTCGGCGATCGCGTCGGAGCCGTCGGCCATCGCCTCGGTCTCCCGGTACGGGGAGGCCACGGAGCCGCAGTCGAGGTGGTCGCGGCCGATGACCACGGGCGCGGACAGCTCGCCGGAGGCGACCATCTCGTTGAACCGGACGCCCGCGAGGTGGCGTTCGCCGTAGCCGAGCCAGCAGATGCGGGCGGGCAGGCCCTGGAACTCGACGCGCTCCCCCGCCATCTTGATCCAGCGGGCGAGGGACTCGTTCTCCGGGAACAGCTCGAGGATCGCGCGGTCGGTGGCGGCGATGTCGGCCGGGTCGCCGGACAGGGCCGCCCAGCGGAACGGGCCCTTGCCCTCGCAGAACAGGGGCCGGATGTAGGCGGGGACGAAGCCGGGGAAGTCGAACGCGCGCTCGCAGCCGCCGAGCTTCGCCTCGCCGCGCAGCGAGTTGCCGTAGTCGAAGACCTCGGCGCCGCGGTCGAGGAAGCCGAGCATGGCGTCGACGTGCTCGGCCATGGACTCCCGGGAGCGGTCGGTGAACTCGTCGGGCTTCTTGGCGGCGTAGTCGTGCCAGTCGGCGAGGTCGACGCCGCGCGGCAGGTAGGCGAGCGGGTCGTGGGCGGAGGTCTGGTCGGTGACGATGTCGACCTCGACGCCGCGGCGCAGCAGCTCGGGCAGCACCTCGGCGGCGTTGCCGATGACGCCGACCGACAGCGCCGCGCCCGCCCGCTTGGCCCGTTCGACGCGGGCGACGGCGTCGTCGAGGTCGGTGGCGAGCTCGTCGAGGTAGCGGGTCTCGACGCGGCGGCGGGCGCGGTCCGGGTCGACCTCGACGACCAGCGCGACGCCGCCGTTCATGGTGACCGCAAGCGGTTGCGCGCCGCCCATGCCGCCGAGCCCCGCGGTGAGGGTGAGGGTGCCGCGCAGGGTCCCGCCGAAGCGCTTCTCGGCGACGGCGGCGAAGGTCTCGTAGGTGCCCTGGAGGATGCCCTGGGTGCCGATGTAGATCCAGGAGCCCGCGGTCATCTGCCCGTACATGGTCAGGCCCGCGGCTTCGAGGCGGCGGAACTCGGGCCAGGTGGCCCAGTCGCCGACGAGGTTGGAGTTGGCGATGAGCACGCGCGGCGCCCACTCGTGGGTGCGCATGACGCCGACCGGTTTGCCGGACTGCACCAGCAGCGTCTCGTCCTCGGCGAGGGTGGTCAGCTCGCGGGTGATGGCGTGGAAGCTGGGCCAGTCGCGGGCGGCCTTGCCGGTGCCGCCGTAGACGACGAGGTCGTCGGGGCGCTCGGCGACGTCGGGGTCGAGGTTGTTGTGGAACATGCGCAGCGCGGCCTCGGTCTGCCAGTTCCGCGCGGTCAGGTCGGTCCCGCGGGCGGCACGGATCACTTGGTCCTCCTGAGCAGCTCGCCCGAGCGGACGAGGTCGACGGCGGCGGCGATCTCCGGGGCCAGGTGCCGGTCGGGGCCCGGCCCGGGGACGCGCTCGCGCAGGGCGGCGACGGCGGCCGCGGTGGCGGGCGCCGGGGTGAGCGGGGCGCGCAGGTCCAGCGCGCGGGCCGCGGTCAGCAGTTCGATGGCGAGCACGGTGGCCAGCCCGTCGACGGCCCGGCGCAGCTTGCGCGCGGCGGACCAGCCCATGGAGACGTGGTCCTCCTGCATGGCGCTGCTGGGGATGGAGTCGACGGAGGCGGGCACGGCGTGGCGCTTGAGGTCGGAGACGATCCCGGCCTGCGTGTACTGGGCGATCATGTGGCCGGAGTCGACGCCGGGGTCGTGCGCGAGGAACGGCGGCAGGCCGTGCGAGCGGGCCACGTCGAGCATCCGGTCGGTGCGCCGCTCGGCCATGCTGGCGACGTCGGCGACCGGGATGGCGAGGAAGTCCAGCACGTAGGCGACGGGCGCGCCGTGGAAGTTGCCGTTGGACTCGACCCGCCCGTCGGGCAGCACCACGGGGTTGTCGATCGCGGCGGCGAGTTCCCGGTCGGCGACGGTCTCGGCGTGCGCGACGGTGTCCCGCGCCGCGCCGTGCACCTGCGGCGCGCAGCGCAGCGAGTACGCGTCCTGCACGCGCGTGCAGTCGGGCCGCGGTGGCTGGCCACGATCGGCGACCCGTGCAGGTGCCCGCGGATGTTGGCCGCCGACAGCGCCTGCCCCGGGTGGGGCCGCAGGGAGTGCAGCTCGGGGGCGAATACCCGGTCGGTGCCGAGGAGCGCCTCGACGCTCATCGCCGCGGTGAGGTCGGCGGTGTCGAGGAGCGTGTGCAGGTCGTGGAGGGCGAGGGTGAGCATCCCGAGCATGCCGTCGGTGCCGTTGATGAGGGCCAGGCCCTCCTTCTCGGCGAGCACGACCGGCTCGATCCCGGCGTCCCGCAGCGCGTCGGCCGCGGTGGTGGTGCCGGTCTTGGTGTCGACCTCGCCCTCACCCATGAGCGCGAGCGCGACGGCGGAGAGGGGGCGAGGTCCCCGGAGCAGCCGAGCGACCCGAACTCGGGGACGACGGGGTGATCCCGGCGTCGAGCATCGCGGCGAGGGCTTCGACGGTGGACGCGCGGACGCCGGTGCGGGCGGTGGCGAGGGTGCGCAGGCGCAGCAGCATCAGCGCCCGCACGACCTCGGTCTCCACCTTCGGGCCCGCGCCCGCGGCGTGCGACCGGATGAGGGACCGCTGCAACGCGGTCCTGCGGTCACTGGGGATGTGCCGGACGGCGAGCGCGCCGAACCCGGTGGAGACGCCGTAGGTGGGCGACTCGGCGTCGGCCAGCCGCTCGACGTGCGCCCGGGTCGCGGCGACGGCGGCCAGCGCGTCCGCGCTGACCCCGACCCCTGCGCCGTCGCGGGCGACGGCGACGACCTGGGCCCGGGTCAGCGGGCCACCGTCGAGGAGGACTCGTTCCTGCATGCCCCCATCCCAACCCCTCCGGTCGCGGGGCACGAGTGGGGAACGGGTGAAGGTGTCTGGGGTACCAGACTCAGCGGCCGTCGGCCCAGGGGTTGTCGAGCTTCGGCCCGATGCGCACGCCCTCGGCGACCTTGACCAATTCCGGCACCATCGCCGCGCTCGGGTCGGGGGTGTCCTGCCGCAGGACCAGCCACCGGTGGTCGACGGGGACGATGAGGACCACCCCGGGCTCGGGGGACCCGCCGGGGCGGTGGAACACGACCGACGCGGGGCCGCCCCGCACGGTCGTCTCCAGGTCGGGCTCGTCGACCACGGGGGCGACAGGGGTCAGCTCCGCGGTGAGCAGGCCGCCGCCCCGCGAGCGCGACGCGGTCGCGACCTCGGCGTGGGCACCGGTCGCGGTCCGCTTGAGGCCCGTCGTCATGGGGACGAAGCCGCGGGCAGGTGGCCGAACTCCAGCGAGGTCGCCAGCATCGTGACGGCGTCCTTCCGGATGCCCCGGGCGACGCGGAGCAGGGCCGCCTTGTCGACGGTCGGGGCGTGGCCGACCAGTTCCAGGACGAAGCCGTCGAAACTCCACCGCACGATCCCGAAGCCGCCGCCCTCGGTGTACCCGCCGGTGCCCATCGGGCCGAGGTCGACCGGCTCCGACCCGAAGGTGTCCACGCCATTGCCCGTGTTCACGACGAGGCTCAGCACGGCACTTTCGGGTCGGTCGTACGGGCGGGTGTGCCAGTAGCGGATCTTCGTATTCCCCGAGCTGTCCACGGTCCTGCCCTGCTCGGTCAGACCCGGTGGCAGCCACGCCGGGTCGAACCCGAACGGCAGCACCCGGGGTTCGGCGACGGCGAAGCGGGTCGGCGGCGCACCCCCAGTGGTGCCGCCGACCCGCAGCACGGGGACCGCCACCGCGACCAGCAGCACCGCCGCGGCGACGGCGACCAGCGCGAACCGGGGCCAGCGGCGCCGCTCCAGCGCCGCGCGGACCGCCGCCTCGCCGGGCGCCCGGTCGGCGAGGCCGTGCAGCGTGTCGCGCACCAGGGTGTCGAAGTCGGCGGTCACCGGTAGGCCTCCTCGGTCAGGATCGCGGCGCGCAGGGTGGCGACGCCGCGGAGATGTGGCTGCGGACGGTGCCCGGGGAGCAGCCGAGTTCGGTGGCGATCTCGGTGTCGTCGAGGCCCTCGTAGTAGCGGAGGACGACGGCGGCGCGCTGTTTGCGGGGTAGGCGGGCGATGCCGTCGAGGAGGGCGGCGCGCTGGTCGACCAGGGCGGTCGGGTCGGCGAGCGGTGGGGTGAGGGCGTCGAGCGTGGTGACCGGGACCGCGAGGTCGGCGCGGCGGCGGCGCCAGGAGAGGAACTCGTTGGTCACCATCCGTTTGACGTATGCGGCGGGTAGGTCCATGCGGCCGATGCGGGCCCATTTGCGCTGGGCGCGTTCCAGCACGTCCTGCACGAGGTCCTGGGCCTGCGCCGGGTCGCAGGTCAGGACCGTGGCGTAGCGCAGCAGCGGTGTCAGGCGCTGGTTGAGGAATTCCTCGAAGGTCACGACGCTCCCCTCGTCCGACCCTTCAACGCGCGCGCTGGGTGGTCTGTTGAGCCGTACTCTGCCTTTTCGTGGGAGCCAGCAGCGACGTGCCCGCCCTGCGCCGGGGGCTGGCGGTGTTGCGCCTGTTGGCGGGGAAGGCGGGGCCGGTGGCGGCGGCGACGGTGGCGCGGGACCTGGGGTTGCCGCGGTCGACGACCTACCACCTGCTGTCGGAGCTGGTCGACGCCGGTTTCGTGACGCACCTGCCCGAGGAGCGGCGGTACGCGCTGGGGTTGGGGGCGTTCGAGTTGGGGTCGGCGTACCTGCGGCACGACCCGTTGGAGCGGTTGGCGCGGCCGGTGCTCGCGCGGCTCATCGCGCGGACGGGGCACACCGCGCACCTGGGGGTGTTGCACGGGCGGGAGGCGTTGTACCTGCTGCGCGAGCAGCCCCCGCACGCCGGGACGGTGGTGACCGACGTCGGGGTGCGGCTGCCCGCGCACCTGCCCGCGTCGGGGCGGGCGATCCTGGCGCGGTTGCCCGCGGCGCAGGTGCGGGCGCTGTTCCCGAACCGGGCGGCGTTCGTGGACCGGACGGGGCGGGGGCCGGTGCACCTGCCCGCGCTGCGGTCGCTGCTGGCGGCGGAGCGGCGGCGGGGGTGGGCGGTGGAGGACGGGTTCGTGACGCCCGGGTTCGCGTCGGTGGCCGCGCCGGTGCTCGACCACGCGGGGCACCCGATCGCGGCGATCAGCACGACGTTCCGGCACGAGTGCGCGGAGCCGTGCGGGGAGCTGTGGCCGGACCTGGCCGAGCACACCCGCCGGGCCGCGGCCGAGCTGAGCGCCCGGGTCGGCGGGCGGACACCGTAGCGGTTCACCGGTTGAAATAGGTAGCGGTACGGATTGATCGCGTCGGCGCGGGCGAGGAGGGTGGCGGCACCCTGCCGAGGAGGACGCCATGCAGCTTCTCGCCGCGCTCATCCTGTCGACGGTGGTCGTCGCGCCCGCCGAGACCGACTTCGCCCTGAGGGTCGACCCGGGTGACGTCGGGCTGGCCGTGGGGCAATCGACGGGCGCCAGCGTCCGCACGACGGCGGGGGACGCGCCGGAGCGGATCACCCTGTCCGCCACCGGCCTGCCCGCGGGGTGACGGCCGTCTTCACACCGTCCACACTGGACACCGGGCAGGACGCCGCGATCACGCTGCGGGCCGCGCCCGACGCCCAGCCCGGCGTCTACCAGGTGCGCGTGGTCGGCACCGGCGCCAACCACTCCGCGGCGGGCGGGTTCACGCTGACCCTGCGCCCCGACGACCCGCCCGTCGGGTTCGCGATCGGCGCGTCACCGGTCACCGTGGAGGCGGGCCGCCAGGCCACCACGCCCGTCTGGTCCAGCGGGCAGGGCGGCCAGATCACGCTCCGAGCGTCCGGCCTACCGAGTGGGGTGAGCGCCGCGTTCCAGCCCAACCCCATCGCCATCGGGTCGACCTCGACCCTCACCTTCACCGCCGCCCCCACGGCCACCACCGGCACCAGCACCGTCGTGCTCACCGGGACCGACGCCACCGGGCGACCCGCCCGCGCGGAGATCCTCTTCACCGTCACCGCGCCCGCGCTGCGGGTCACCGCGACGCCCGACAGCGCCACCACGCGCCGCGGCGGGCTGACCGCGACCACCGCGGCCGCGACCGAGCCCGCCGTCTTCAGCGCCACCGGCGTCCCCGCGGGCACCAGCGTGCACTGGCACCAGCGGGGCAGCACCGCCACCGCCTACTTCTTCACCACGTTCCAGACCCCGCTCGGCGCCCACCCGGTGACGGTCACGGCGACCGCCGCGGACGGCCGGTCCGCGACGACCACGTTCACCCTGACCGTCACCCGGTGGTGACGCCCTAGAGGCCGACCGACGTCAGCCACTCCCGGGCGACCTTGGCGGCGTCCGGCTTGTCGGGGGCGTTGAGCTTGCCGTTCAGCTCGATCAGCGTCTCCGTGGTGAGCTTCGCCGAGATCGCGTTCAACACCTCGGTCACCTCCGGCGTCGCCTTGGCCTTGGTGATCAGCGGGACGACGTTCTGCGCGGCGAAGTTCGCCTCCGGGTCCTCCAGGACGACGAAGTCGTTCGCGGTGATCGCCGGGTCGGTGGTGAACAGGTCGGCGGCGATGACGACGCCGGACTTGAGGGCGTCGACGGTCAGCGGGCCGCCCACGTCGAGCGCCTTGTACTCCTTGATCTTGAGCCCGTACTTGTCCTCCAGGCCCGGGATGCCGTCGGCGCGCTTCTGGAACTCCGGCGGGCCGCCGAACACGACGTCGTCGGACTTCGCGAGGTCCGCGATGGACTTGAGGCCGCGCTCGGTGGCGGTGGCGCGGGTGACGACGACGGCGTCCTTGTTCTCCGCCGCCGACTTCTCCAGCACCACCAGCTCCGGCGGCAGCGCCGACTTCAGCGCCGTGTAGACCTCCTCGGACTCCGTGGCGCCGGTGGTGTCGCCGAGGTGGGTGAGCAGGACGCCGGTGTACTCCGGGATCAGGTCGATCGAGCCGTCCTGCAGGCCCGGGTAGTAGGTCTCCCGGCTGCCGATGTTGAGCTTGCGGGTGACGGTGACGCCCTTGTCCTCCAGGGCGAGCGCGTAGATCTCGGCGAGCAGGGTGCTCTCCGGGAAGTTGGCCGAGCCGACCGTGATGGTCCCGGCCGGGGCCGGGGCGCCGCCGGTGGTGGACGGGGTGGACAGCGGGTCCGCCCCGCCCCCGCAAGCGGTCAGGGCGGCCGCGGCGGTCACCGCCACCAGCCCGGCGAGTGCGCGCTTCATCGGGATCTCCTCACTTGGTGGGTTCGCAGGCCCGGTGGCACCACCAGCCGCTGAACGCCGATCAGGACCAGTTCGACGAGCACGGCCAGCGCCGCGATGAGCACCGCGCCGCCCGCCATCTGCTCGAACTCGCGGAACGCGAGGCCGTCGATGACGTAGCGGCCGAGGCCGCCGAGCGTCACGAACGCGGCGATGCTGGCGGTGGCGATCACCTGCAGCGCCGCGGTGCGCAGCGCGCCCAGCACGAGCGGCAGCGCGTTGGGAAGTTCCACCTTCAGCAGCACGTCCCGCTCGCGCATGCCCATGCCGCGCGCGGCGTCGACGACGGCGGGGTCGACGTTGCGCACGCCCGCGTACGTGCCCGCCAGCAGCGGCGGGACGGCGATGAGCACCAGCGCGATCGTCAGCGCCTCCACGGCGAGCACGATGCCCATGGACAGCACCAGCAGGATCAGCAGACCCAGCTCGGGCAGCGCGCGGAACGAGTTGACCAGCCCGACGACGAAGGTGGTGCCGCGGTTGGTGTGCCCGATGTACGCCCCCAGCGGGACCGCGATGACCGCGGCGATGAGCACCGCGACGGCGGTGTACTGGAGGTGTTCGGCGAGGCGCTGCGGGATGCCGGGCGTGCCCGCGGTGGTCGTCCAGTTGGCCGGGTCGGTCAACCACGCCCAGAGCTTCTCGAAGATGCTCACGACCGCTCCACCGCCCACGGCGTCAGCACCCGGCCGAGGACGTTCAGCAGCGCGTCCACGACCAGGGCGAGCAGCAGGATCAGGACGATGCCCGCGATGATCTCCGGGTAGTTGTCGCGCTGGTAGCCCTCGGTGAGGAACGCGCCGAGCCCGCCGACGCCGATCAGCGCGCCCACGCTGACCAGGCTGATGTTCGACACCGCCGCCACGCGCACGCCCGCGATCAGCACCGGCACCGCCAGCGGCAGCTCGACGGCGAAGAACCGGCCCGCGCCGCGGTAGCCCATCGCGGTGGCCGCCGCGGTCACCGACTCCGGGACCGCCGACAGCGCGTCGGCGACCGCGCGGACCAGCAGCGCCACCGTGTAGATGGTCAGCGCGACCTGGACGTTGAGCGGGTCGAGGATCTGCGTGCCCAGGACCAGCGGCATCATCACGAACAGCGCCAGCGACGGGATCGTGTACAGCAGGCCCGCGGCGGGCACCAGGACCGCGCGCGCGATCCGCCACCGGGCCGCGACCCAGCCCAGCGGCAGCGAGACGAGCAGCCCCGCCAGCACCGGGATCAGCGCCAGCCACAGGTGCTGGAGGCTGACCCGGCCGAGGTCGCCGAGGTGGTCGACGACCCAGGTCACGTCGGGACCTCCCCGGACCGGCGCGCCTCGGCCAGCGCGGCGATGACGCTCGCGGCGTCCACCCCGCCGACCACGGCGCCGTTCCCGTCGACCGCGATGCCCCACGCCGAGGGCGAGCTGAGCGCGGCGTCGAGCGCGTTGCGCAGCGACCCGGCCGTGCCGACCGACTCGGCGTCCACTTCGTACAGCGAGCCGCCGGACACCAGGTCGTCCGCGCCGACCTCACCGTCCTTACCGGACAGCAGGTCGGCGGAGACCCAGCCGAGGGGCCGGTTCGCGGTGTCGACCACGACCGCCCAGCCCGCCTGCGACAGCCGCCGCCGGGCCTCGTCGACGGGCGCGCCGAGCGGGACCGTCGACACCGGGCCGAGCGGGATCTGCTGCCCGGCGAGGAAACCGAGCGCGCGGTAGCCGCGGTCGCGGCCGACGAACGCGGCGACGAAGTCGTCGACCGGGGCGGCCAGCAGCGCGGCGGGGGTGTCGAACTGGGCCAGGCGCCCGCCGACGCGCAGCACCGCGACCTTGTCGCCGAGCTTGACGGCCTCGTCGATGTCGTGGGTGACGAACACGATCGTCTTGCCCAGGTCGGACTGCAGGCGCAGCAGCTCGTCCTGCAGGTCCTCGCGGACGATCGGGTCGACGGCGCTGAACGGCTCGTCCATGAGCAGCACCGGCGGGTCGGCGGCCAGCGCCCTGGCCACCCCGACGCGCTGCTGCTGGCCGCCGGAGAGTTGCTTCGGGTAGCGCTTGCCCAGCTCGGCGGGCAGGCCGACGGTCTCGAGCAGCTCCGCGGCCCGCGCGCGGGCGGCGCGGCGGGTGGCGCCGGTCAGCAGCGGGACGGTGGCGATGTTGTCGAGCACGGTGCGGTGCGGGAACAGCCCGGCGTGCTGGATGACGTAGCCGATGCCGCGGCGCAGCAGCGCGGGGTCGCGGTCGCGGATGTCCTCGCCGCCGACCCGGATCGTGCCGGAGGTGGCGTCGACCATCCGGTTGATCATGCGCAGGGAGGTCGTCTTGCCGCAGCCGGAGGGTCCGACCAGGACGGTGACCCGGCCCTCGTCCGCGGTGAGCGTCAGCTCGTCGACCGCGACCGTGCCATCGGGGTAGCGCTTGGACACGGAGTGGAACTCGATCACCCGGGCCCCTCGGGTATCGGGACGGACACCTCGCCGCCCACTCGGACGCCCGACCCTAACGCGTGGGTCTGACGGCGGCAGGTCGTCTCAGGATGCGGCAGCCCATGATCGGCCATCCGGCGCAGTCTCCGTAAGCTCGCCGGGTGTCGCTGACCCCGTTCCTGGCCGCGCGCGGCGTGCACGCGCGGGCGCTGCGCCCCGCCGTCGAGCTGCTGGCCGCCGGGTGGCAGCCGTTGGACGCCCTGGTCAGGGCGTGCGGCGTGCCGCGCAGGACCGTCGAGGAGCTGCTGGCCTGCGACGACGTCGAGCGCGGCGAGCGGGGGTGGCGGCTGCGGCCCGGGGTGGCGGTGCCGCCGCTGGGGGCGCCGGGCCCGCTCGACGGGCTGGCCGACGTCGTCGCCGGGGTGCCCGCGCCGCTGCGGTCGCTCGACCACGTCCAGGCGGACGCGGCGACCGCGGAGCGCCGGGCCCGGTGGCTCGACGAGACCTACGAGCTGGCGGGCGCGCACCTGGTGTGCGTCGGCGACCACGACCTGACCGCGCTCGCGGCGTGCATGGCGCGTCCGTCGCTCACCGCGACCGTCGTCGACGTGGACGACCGGCTGCTGGCGTACGTCGACCGGGTGGCGCGGGAGCGGGACCTGCCGGTGCGGTGCCTGCACGCGGACTTCCGGTTCGGGCTGCCGCCGTCGGTGGTGGGGACCGCGGACCTGGTGTTCACCGACCCGCCGTACACCCCGGAGGGGATGCGGCTGTTCCTGGCGCGCGGCGCGCAGGCGCTGCGCGGGACCGAGGGCCGGGTCGTGGCGGCCTACGGGTACAGCCCGCTGGCGCCCGCGCTGGGGTTGAAGGTGCAGAAGGAGGTGCTGGGGCTGGGGCTGGTCATGGAGGCCGTGCTGCCCGGGTTCAACCGCTACCACGGCGCGCAGGCCGTGGGCAGCGCCGCGGACCTGTACGTCCTGCAGCCGACCTCGGCGACGGCGGGCCTGGCGGCGAAGGCGACCGCGGGCACCGCGATCTACACGCACGGCCCGCAGTCGGTGGAGTCGGCCGCGACGCCCGCCGACGCGGTGGCCGCGGTGCTGCGGCACGCGGGCGCGACCGCGCTGACCGCGCCGAGCTGGGCGAGCCCGTACCCCGGGCCGGGTCCGCTGGCGTTCGACCTGACCGCGGACCCGGGCGCGTGGCTGGCCAGGGTGCTCGTCGCCGCGCCCCGCACCCCGGTGGCGGCGCTGGTCGCGAACAACCACCCGGACATCGCCGACCAGGCGGGTCAGCGGGCGCTGTCCGCGCTGGTGGCGGGCAAGTTCGCGCTGACCTACCGGCGCAGCGTCCCCGACGGCCGCCACGCCGTGGTCACCGCCGACCCGGTGCCCGCGTCCGGGGTGGCGGGCGCGCTGCTGGACCGGCCGCACGGCAAGGTCGCCAACATCTGGCGGGAGGCGCTGATCCGCGAGTCGGGCGGGGCGCTCACCAAGCGCGAGGCCCGCGCCCGGGTCGCCGAACTGGCCCCGGCCTGGGCGACGAGCGGCTGGTCGACCTGCCCCGGCACCGGCTCGAGGAGTTGCTCAGCTCGCCTCGACGTGGCGCTTGAGGTTGTTGAGCGTCGAGGCGATGTTGGTCTTGTTCAGGCCGACCCGGTCCGGCTCGCCGGTGATCATGATGGCGAACGGGATGAACCAGGACGGGACCTGCAGGTAGTTGGACTCGGTGACCAGGCAGCCGCCCGCGGTCTCCTCGATCTCGTACTCCCAGCGGGAGATCGGGGTGCGGAACGGCGTGTGCACGGAGTACGCGAACCGGTGGCCCGGCTCGCACTCCAGGACCGTGCAGGTGGTGGTCCACCGGCGCCAGCCGTTGCGGTTGGCGCCCGCGAACCGGGCGCCGACGGTGGCCGAGGAGACCCCGTCGAGCCAGCGGCACGACTCCAGCTCGGAGGCGAAGTCGGCCATGCGGACGGGGTCGCTGATGTAGGCCCAGACCTCTTCCGCGGGTGCGTCGATCGTCACCTGTCCGCGGGCGGTCGGCTCTGCGATGGCGGTCATGGTGAAGATCACACCAGCGCCGTGTTTCGGCGACAAGATCCCTGCGTGCCGCCCCGGAAAACGGGACCGGGGCCTACGCTCCGTTGGGAATCCGTACCGGACCCTGCTTGAGCAGCTCACGGAAACGCTCGGCGGGCAGCGGCCGCGACATCAGCCAGCCCTGGTACGCGTCGACGCCGACGCCGCGCAGCACGTGGAACTGGGTCGCGTTCTCCACGCCCTCGGCGACGCAGCGGCGGCCCATCGCGCGGGCCATGTCGACCAGGGCGCGGGCCACGGCGAAGTCGGAGGCGTCGGTGGCCACGCCCGAGACGAACCGCCGGTCGATCTTGATGATCTGGGCGGGCAGCTCCTTGAGCCGGGCCAGCGACGAGTAGCCGGTGCCGAAGTCGTCGACGGCGAACCGCACACCGCGCTCGACCAGCTCGTCCATCGCCTCGCGGCTGCGCGAGGGCAGGTCGATCAGGCTGGTCTCGACCAGCTCCAGCACGACCCGGTCCCACGCGATGCCGGTGGCCGCGACCGCCGCGGCGACCGTGTCGACGAAGTCCGGGTCGCCCGGCACGAGCCCGCCCAGGTTGACCGCGATGCCGACGCCGCCGCCGAGCGTGCCGCCCGCGAGCTGCGGCCAGTCCGCGGCCTCGGCGAACGCCGCGCGCAGCACCCAGCGGTCCAGCTCGCCGAGCAGGTCGCCCTGCTCGGCGACCGGCAGGAAGTCGCCGGGCATGAGCAGCCCGCGCTCCGGGTGCGGCCAGCGGACCAGCGCCTCGGCGCTGAGGATCGTGCCGTCCGAGCCGACCACCGGCTGGTAGTGCAGGACGAGCTGGTCGTTGGCGATGGCCTCGCGGAGCTGGCCCTCCAGCAGCATCTGGCTGTTGGCCGACGCGATCAGCGCGGCGCTGGCCAGCGACACCCGGCCGGTGCCACGGGCCTTCGCGGCGAACATCGCGGCGTCGGCGTAGCGCAGCAGGTCGGCGCCGGTGGTCTCCGGGCCGCTGGGCACGGCCGCGCCGATGCACGCCGAGACCCGCAGGAGCTGCCCGCGCACCGGCACCGCGGTGCGCAGCAGGCCCGCGGCGGTGTTGGCCAGCGCCTCGACCCCGCCCGCCTCGGCGACGTCGGAGCAGATGACGACGTACTCGTCGCCGGACATGCGCGCCACCGTGCACGACGGCGGCAGGCCGCGCTCGAGGCGCCGGGCGAGCGCGGTGATCAGCTCGTCGCCGACGTCGTGGCCGAGGGAGTCGTTGACCCGCTTGAAGTTGTCGACGTCGCAGAACAGCAGCGCGATGCGGTCGTAGTCGCGGCCGCCGAGCAGCTTGCCCAGCAGCTCCTTCACCGCGGCGCGGCCGGGCAGGCCGGTCAGCTCGTCGTGGGTGGCCTGGTAGCGCAGGCGCTCCGCGGCGCGGCGGCGGTCGGTGACGTCGGCGAACACGACCAGCCAGTACCGCTGGCCGTCGTCGGAGACCGAGACGGTGGAGGTCAGCTCGCAGTACACCGGCTTGCCCGCGGCGGCCATCAGCACGCACTGGCCGCTCTGGAACGCGCGGCCGCGGCGGGACTCGCGGTCGTCGGGGTGGGTGAGCTGGTCGGCGGTGAGGCCGCGCAGCCGCTCCAGGTCGGTGCCGAGCAGCGTGCACAGCGCCTCGTTGGCGTCGACGAGCCTGCCCGCGTCGTCGAACAGGCCGATGCCGACCGGGGTGATCGCGACGAGGTCGGTGAACCGCTTGCTGGAGCGCTGCATGCGGGTCTCGGTGGACCGCTGCTCGGTGACGTCCTGCGCGGTGCCGATCATGATGCGGGGGTCGCCGTCGGGGCCCGCGGCCTCGCCGCGGATGCGGAACACGCGGCGCTTGCCGTCCGGGCGGATCACCCGGTGCTCGCACTCGACCGGGCGGTGCGTGGTGGCCAGCTCCTGCCAGCGCTGGTCGACCCAGCCGCGGTCGTCGGGGTGGACCAGGCGCAGGTAGTCGGCGTAGCCGATGGGCGTGCCCGGTTCGACGCCGCCCAGCTCGTAGAGCATGGACGACCACAGGCACTCGTTGGTCTCGGTGTTCCACTCCCAGGTGCCCAGCCTGGCCACCCGCTGCGCCTCCCGGAACAGCCTGCTCTCCTGGCTGAGCAGGCGCTCCAGGTGCCGCACCTTCGTCACGTCCTGGACGGTGCCGTGGATGCGCTCGCGCTGGTCGCGGATCATGCGGGCGCGCACGAGGAACACCCGGTCGCCGGTCGGGTCGCGCAGCTCGACCTCGATGGGCTGGGTGGAGCGGTGCGCGGCCAGCCGGGCCCGGAAGTCCGCCAGCCGGTCCCGGTCGCCCGGGAACACCAGGTCGACCAGGTCGGCGATGGTGGTGGGGCCGGTCAGCCCGGCGACCGTCCGCAGCCCCTCGGACAGGTACAGCTCGCCGGAGCCCAGGTCGAGCATCCAGGAGCCGAGCTTGGCGATGCGCTGCGCCTCGAGCAGCAGCGCGCGCTCGGCCGCCGGGTCGTCGTCGTAGTCGACGACGGCGGGCTGGACGACCTCCGGCGTCGGGGCCGGGCCACCGGCGTCAAACCCGGTGGCCGGGACCGCGACCCGGGGCAGTCCGCCGCGCACGACATGCTCGGCCACGGCGCGTTCCCTCCACCCTCGAGTAGGCGGGTGGGGCACCGCTGCCGAGCATCCCGCCGGCCCTCAGGCTACCCCGTCTTCCTTCGCCGCCCGCGCGACCGCCGCCGCCACCTCGGGGGCGACCCGGGGGTCGAGCGCGCTGGGCACGATCCGGTCGGCGGCCAGGTCCTCTTCCGCAACTCCGAGGATGGCGTCCGCGGCGGCGAGCTTCATGTTCTCGGTGATGCGCCGCGCGCCGGAGTCGAGCGCGCCCCGGAAGATGCCCGGGAAGGCGAGCACGTTGTTGATCTGGTTCGGGAAGTCGCTGCGCCCGGTGGCCACGATCGCCGCGTGCCGCGCGGCGACGGCCGGGTGGATCTCCGGGTCGGGGTTCGACAGCGCGAACACGATCGGGTCCTTCGCCATGCCCGCGACCAGCTCGACCGGCAGCTTGCCCGCGGACAGGCCGACGAAGACGTCGGCGCCGTCGAGCGCCTCGGCCTGGCCGCCGCGCAGCCCCGCCTTGTTGGTGACCGCGGCCATCTCCACCTTGATGGGGTTCAGGCCGTCGCGGTCGGCGTGGATGATGCCCTTGGAGTCGAGCAGCGTGATGTCGCCCACCCCGGCGGCGAGCAGGATCTTCGCGCAGGCCACGCCCGCCGCGCCCGCCCCGGCGATGACGACCCGCTGGTCGGCGAGGTCGCGGTCGAGGACCAGGTTCGCGCCGCGCAGCGCCGCGAGCAGCACGATCGCGGTGCCGTGCTGGTCGTCGTGCATGACCGGGCAGTCCAGCGCCTCGATCAGCTTGGCCTCGAGCTCGAAGCAGCGGGGGCGGCGACGTCCTCCAGGTTGACCGCGCCGAACGAGGGGCGCAGCCGCACGAGCGTCTCGACGATCTCGTCGACGTCGGTGGTGTCCAGGACCAGCGGGATCGAGTCGAGCTCGCCGAAGGTCTTGAACAGCGCGGCCTTGCCCTCCATGACCGGCAACGAGGCCGCCGCGCCGATGTCGCCCAGGCCGAGCACCGCGGTGCCGTCGGAGACGACGGCGACCAGCCGCGACGCCCAGGTGTAGCGGGCGGCGAGCTTCGGGTCGCGGGCGATGGCGCTGCTGACCTTGGCCACCCCGGGGGTGTAGGCGATCGCCAGCGAGCGCGGGTCGGCGAGGGCTTGGTCACCGCTACCCCGAGCTTCCCGCCCTCGTGCGCGGTGAAGATCTCCTCGTCGGTGACGGGTGCGGTCACGGTGTCCTCGTTCAAAGCGGTCATTGGCGCTCCCTCCTGTCGCGCGCCTCGTCACTGGGGCGTAGGGGCGGCGCGGAAACGGGGTGTCGCCGGAAAGTAGCCCTGGGTGCTGACAAAGGACTGGCGCTTCAGGGTCCTACTCACGGCATCGGGGGTGGAGAAGCGGGACCCCTGGGTGCGGGTCCTGGAGATGGCGCCGGAGCGCCGCGGTTTGCACAGTCTGACAGCACGACCGTGCGGTGTCTGCGGCGGGGATCACAAAATATCAGGCTTTCTCGCAGGTCAGAGGTGTTTTCACAAGACGTCTGTCCGGTTTGCGAGTGCTGGTTAACGTTTCCGGAGCGTGACTGATCAGGCACTTTGCCCGCCTGGCTACGCTGCTCGGTGTGCAGACGCGCGAGCTGGCCATCTCCGGGGCGTTCGAGTTCACCCCGCGCACGTTCCCGGATGACCGCGGGATGTTCGTGTCCCCGTACCAGGGCGACGCCGTGTTCGAGGTGGTCGGGCACCGGATGGCCGTCGCCCAGACCAACCACAGCGTCTCGCGGCGCGGCACGATCCGAGGGGTCCACTTCGCGGACGTCCCCCCGTCGCAGGCGAAATTCGTGTACTGCCCCGCGGCGCCCTGCTCGACGTCGTCGTGGACATCCGCGTCGGCTCCCCCACGTTCGGACAGTGGGACGCGGTGCGCCTGGACGCCGTGGCGTGCAAGGCGGTCTACGTCCCCGAGGGCCTGGGCCACGCGTTCATCGCGCTGGAGGACGACACCGCGATGAACTACCTGTGCTCCACCCCGTACAACCCGCCCGCCGAGCACGGCATCACCCCGATGGACCCGGCGCTGGACCTGCCGTGGCCCGCGGACATCGAGCCGCTGCTGTCCCCGAAGGACTTGGCCGCGCCGACCTTGGCGGAGGCCTTGTCGGCGGGCGTGCTCCCCCTGTACTCCGACTGCCTGGCGTTCTACGACAAGCTGCGCTCCTAGAGCCTGCGTGGCCTGGGCCACAGTCTCAACCGCACGATCCCGTGCACGGTCGCGGGCCCCAGCTCGCGGGAATCGGTCGACCCGAAGCGGTTGTCCCCCTCGACGTGCCACCCTTCGCGATCCGGTCGCACGGCCCGCTTGACGCTCAAGTGCGCGCGGTGCGGCCAGGACACGAGCACGACGTCCCCCTCCTGGGCCCGCCCACGGGTGACGACCACGACATCCCCATCGGCGAGCGTCGGCGACATCGACGGCCCCCGCACCACGACCCGGCGAGCGGGCCACCGCCCCAGCGGTTGCAATCGATCACCTCCACCTGCCCCTCCAGCATGCCCGGAGTAGGGTCGACCGCGTCGGAGCATCCCCTTGTTGAGCCCTGGAGGAACAATGCGACTCCTGTCGCGCCTCTTCTCCCCGCGCCTGGAGGCCACCGCGCACTGCGACCTCCCCTGCGGCGTCTACGACCCCGCCCAGGCCCGCATCGAGGCCGAGTCGGTCAAGGCGATCCAGGAGAAGTACCAGCAGAACGAGGACCCGGAGTTCCGCACCCGGGCCGTCCTGATCGCCGAGCAGCGCAGCGACCTGGTCAAGCACCACCTGTGGGTCCTGTGGACCGACTACTTCAAGCCCCCGCACTTCGAGAAGTACCCCCAGCTCCACGACCTCTTCAACCGCGCCACCAAGGCCGCGGGCGCCTCGGGCACCAAGGGCTCGATGGACCCCGCCACCGGCGCGGCCCTGCTGGAGCTGATCGCGGAGATCGACAAGATCTTCTGGGAGACCAAGCAGGCGTGACCTAGACGCCCCGAAAACGGCGCTGACCTGCGAATATAACTTCCGTGAGTCAGCGTCGTTTTCCGTCTCTTGGCAACCTCTGACGGCCCACAGACGGCCCAGACCAGTCCGAAGTGGACGGCTTGATCATCACCGCGAAGCGGTCTCAACCCGACTCGTTCGCGCGTGAGCATCGCCCCAGGAAGCTGTCACCGATCGGGCGCGGATCCTGCCGCCGCCCCCGCCCCTTCGGCGCTCGACGCGTCCTGGGCGGGTCCTGATAGGTACGGCGGTCCTCGGTGAGGGCATAACGGGTCCAGAGGACCGTCTGGTTAGGCCCAGGGTCACGACTGGCGCGCATCGCAGCTCCACAAGGTGAGACGACCAGCCGAGGTGACAACCGCTGGGCTTTCTCGCCCCCGGCTTCCTCGCACAGGCCGCTCCTAGCGTCGGGGGTGCGGTGTCAAGGGTGGAGCTGTGCTCCATCGCGTAGCGACGCCGCAGGCGCCCTTGGCGCCGCGCTCACGGCGTTAGACCATCGCGGCGACATGGCCAGCTCCCTTGTCCTTGCCGTGCTGTTCGTGCGGCGCGGCGCTCCGGGACAGGCACGCATGCCGTCTGCACGCCCGTGCGGGCGGAGCGAAACGGGAGCCTCCGCCGTGGCGCGATGGATACGGGCAGCGCTGCCAACGGGACAGGCCGAGCGGACGGCGGCCTTGACCCCAAAGAGCTAGATTCAGCAACGATCAACGGACCTATGAGAGCGAGAACCATGGACATCCCAGGGCGAGCCGATGATCACGACGACGGCGGTGGTGGCCATGAGTCCACCGTTTCAGCCGAATATGTGTTCGACGAATCGGAAGCGCGACGTATTCTAGATGTAATCGACTCCTCGTACATTTACGGCGATCACGGGCCCACCATATCGGCAAGGATCAAGGAGCGGCTGACCGCTCACGAGATGGGCGAGGAAACACCGATTGTCCACGCATTGATTCGCGCAATCAACTATGTGTTATCAGTAGCCCGCACAGGGCACGCTGGCTGCGAGCTTACACGTTATGGGAACTGGCCGCCGAAGATCGCCGAGGTAGACGACCAGGAAGTTCTATTGTGGGTTTACTTTGCAGAACGCGTGACTAGCAACTGGTACCGCGCCCGATTTGAGGATCTGCTATTCGAGAGGCGGCACGGTAGCGCATGGAGGCATGCGGACCGCGCGATCACTGCCTACAAAGAACTTTACGATTCTACAGATGGTGAACCAACACTCGATCAAACTGAATGGCTACTTCGCGCATGGACCATCGCGCGTCAATTTCGCATGACTGAACGCGAGCAGGAAGTTCGCCAGTTGATGTGGAGGTTCGCTAGCGCGTCGCTTCAGGAAGATGGCCGAAACCCCGGTGTTGCGTTTCCGATTTTCCAAGCTCTCGTAACCTCCCCCTCAACCCGTCTTGGGACGATGGCGGAAATATTAGTATTGACAACCTGCTTGAGCAAGCATTCAATTTGTACAGACGATCAGACCTGACCACCGAGATCGCAACATGGATGGCCGAGCGCACGAGCGACCCGGCAGCACGGGAAGCAATTTTTCGGCGCGAACTTGAATCCTATATGGCCGAAGCACTTCAGTTCACCGGATTCCAACGACAAGCCATCCTGCAGAATGGAATCGAACAAGCTCGAAAGCGGCAACTTGCAGACGTCTCACGAGAGTTCACCGCAGAATTACAAAAGATTAGACCTTCAGATCTTCCGATGCAGCGCTTCGTTTTGGAGTCGTCAATCCCTTGCGAGCAAATCGAAGCCTATCTCCATCAATTCTCTTCTGGACGCGACTGGCGACGAGGCATGGTCGCGTTCCTACAGTCTCCATGCCCCACAGGAGAACTTTCAGAACTCAGGGCAGCGTCGGAATCGATTGCATCGGAGGCCACCTTCCTCCAGCTAGCTCGTCCCGTAAGACTTACCGCCGAGGCCCTCCCTCATTGGACAGCACGTAACGACAGCGACATCGAGAGCCATAATTTGTCACGTACAGCCTCTACATATGCACAGCTCCAAGGAGGCATGCTTAAGATGGCGCTCGATCGGATCAAAGAACGATATGGCACTCCAACGGTGACTGAACTGGCCAATCTCATTAGTCAACTGGGTTGCGGCGACGAGAGTCTAGCGTTCGCCCTCGCCAGATCTATAGAGCTTCACTGGTCCGGATACTACGACGAGGCAGCCCATTTTATCATTCCCCGAGTGGAGTCGGCAGCCAGGCTGATTTTAAGAGAACTCGACGAAGGAATATACAGGATTCAAGTAGCTGCCGACCCCGGCGGCTATCCGGGCTTGTACACACTCCTTGAGGAACTGGAAAAGCTCGGCCTGGACGAGTCCTGGGCATACTATCTGCGCTGGCTATTCTTGGGACCGCCCGGCCTAAACATTCGAAACGACGTTGCACATGGCCTGTCGACGGGGATTAATTCGGTCTATTCCACGCTAGTACTTCGTGGGGCGGCCCTGCTTATATGCATTGCTCCGCACGACGAAGAACACGATGAGCGACTTGTCGCGAAACTTGGCGTGCCTGTGCCAACAAAATTCAAGTTTCCCTCGGCGTTGCCTTCCAGTCGGCGATTTTGGAAGCGGACGATGGCACTGGCGTTGCACAAAGCGTCCAACTATCTTGACAAAATCGCTGGCCGTTGGTGGACATAGATGACCTGACCGGCGCTGGTCATCCGACCAAGCGCACCCCGTCGTGAGCGCGGACCGCAACTTCAGATTCGAACGCATCGGCCATGCGGATGCGTGTGGGCCGGAACCTCGCCTCGTCTTGCAAAGAACCTCCTCTGTCGCCTTGCCGCCCCGGCCTCGACGTGGCACCGAAACAAGGGTAAAGACAATTCCCGTCTAACGTTGTTAACGAGTCGTGAGCCGTTCCACGTTTACGGACATGCCGGTTTCGTGGCCTCGCGACGAACGCCGTGCTCGAAGGAACCGGCTCCAGCACACCCCAGGCGGTTCCCAGTGGCCTTTATCTCGACGTTGGATTAGAAGAACACGGTTGTCCTCGCTAGGGACGCTCACGGGAGCGCTTCGGTCGAGACATCTTCGGCTTTCGCTTCGACTGCGGGTCGGAGAGGATAGACTCGTTTAGTCGTCTACAGGGAGTGACTTAAAAGGCGCCGAGTCGATCCAGGCCGTTGCGGGGCGACTGGACCATGCGGACGTGACGTGCACGCTCAAGATCTACACGCACCTCATGCTGACCAACTCGCAGCGGACCCGCAAGATCATCACCTCGGTCTACAGCAGGGGGCACCGGAACGGCCCGTTCACGGCCCATGACCCGCCCGAAGCGGCATAAGCCCAGGTCAGTGGCCTAGTAAGAGCAGATCGACAAGATCTTCTGGGAGACCAAGCAGGCCTGAGCCTGGACGACGGCGCCTGGCGCGGGAGCAATCCCGCGGCAGGCGCCGTTTTCGTTGTCAGGCCGCGGGAGAGACCCGGATGGTGATGGTCGCCTTGACGACCTCCACCCCCGACGTGTCGCGGATCGACACAGGGACCGGTACATCGATCGGCTCGGTCGGGAACTCCGGGATGCCGTCGAGGCGGGCGACGGCGTGGAGGCTGGTCTTGGCCTTCGCCACATAGGTGACCGTCATGCCCGCCGGGATCCAGCGGTGGGTGGACGGGACCGTGGCCTCGGCGAGCATGCCCATGGCGATTTCCGCGAGGTTGCACGCGGCGATGGCGTGGAAGGTGCGGATGTGGTTGTGGACGCCCCACCACTTCGGGGCGCGGACCTCGCAGTGGCCTGGGCGGAGGGCTACGACCGTGGGCAGGATCGTGCCGAAGTACGGCACCCGGAGGACCATGCCCGCGGAGAACAGGCGGTTGCCGAGGGGGACGGTCGACAGGCGCTGCCAGAGGCGGTACGTGGGGGTCACGAGCGGAAAAGCTACCCGTGAGTAACAAGTTCTGCAAGGCACGTCCTCACCCGCGCGCATAGGATCGACCGCATGGTCGTCTACCTGCTCCGGCACGGCGAGACCGAGTGGTCGGCGAGCGGGAGGCACACCTCGCGGACCGATCTGCCCCTCACCGAGCACGGGGAGCGGGGCGCCAAGCGGGCCGGGGACATCCTCGCGAAGCTCCTCACCACCACGCCGTACGTCATCAGCAGCCCCCGCAAACGCGCCCTCGACACCGCGAAGCTCGCGGGGCTCACCGTCGACGAGGTGACCGAGGACGTGCGCGAGTGGGACTACGGCGACTACGAGGGCCTCACCACCCCGCAGATCCGCGAGACCGTCCCCGGGTGGACCGTGTGGACGCACCCCTGCCCCGGTGGTGAGACCGCGGACGAGGTCACCGCGCGGGCCAACGGAGTCATCAGCCGCCTGAGCACCGACACCGTGATCATCGGGCACGGGCACTTCGGGCGGGTGCTCGCCGCGGCGTGGATCGGGCAGCCCGCGGCGTTCGGGGTGCGGTTCGCGTTGAGCGCGGGCGGGGTTACCGTGCTGGGTGACGAACGGGGCGTCCCGCAGGTCCGGGCGCTCAACCTCACCTAGGAGCGCGATGATCCGGCGGGTTCGGGAGTCCGATGTGTCCGCGGTGGTCAAGCTCGTGCACGAGCTGGCCGACTACGAGCGGGCGCCGCACGAGTGCCACCTGACCGACGAGCAGCTGCACGCCGCGCTGTTCGCCGAGACGCCCGCGCTGTTCGGGCACGTGGCCGAAGTGGACGGTGACATCGCGGGGTTCGCCCTGTGGTTCCTCAACTTCTCCACCTGGCGCGGGACGCACGGCATCTACCTCGAGGACCTGTACGTGCGGCCGAACCTGCGCGGGCACGGGATCGGCAAGGCGCTGCTGGTGGCGCTGGCGCGCGAGTGCGTCGAGCGCGGGTACCAGCGGCTCGAGTGGTCGGTGCTGGACTGGAACGCGCCCAGCATCGGGTTCTACAAGTCGCTCGGCGCGGTCCCGATGGACGAGTGGACGGTGTTCCGCCTCACCGACGACGCGCTCCAGCGGCTGGGCGGCTAGTCCGGCTCGGGCGGGGTGCCCTGCGCCCACTCGACCGACGGCGGCAGGAACAGCAGCACCAGCACGACGACGCACACCAGGGCGATCGGCGTGCCGTACGCGGGCTGCCCGGACGGGCCGATGACGTACCAGGACACGCCCAGCAGGAGCAGCTGCAGCACGATGGCGGGGCCGCGGGCCCAGTGCCGCCCGAGCACGAGCCCGACGCCGCAGGCGAGCACGCCGCCCGCGAGGACGGCGAAGTACGCGGCCTCGCCGTAGACGTTGTTGCCCTGCGCCGACGTGCCGCCGATGGCCCTGATCAGCAGGAGCACGGCGAAGACGATGCCGGTGGCGCCCTGCAGGGACACCAGCAGTCCCGCGCCGAGCACGGTCCGAGGGGACTCCAGACGCACGAGCCGAGCCTTCCGGGAGCGTGGTCGTGCACGTTCCGTGCACGCCCCGGGATCGTATGCCACCCGGACGGACGGTCGCCGGGACACCGGAGGTCGGTAGATGATCGAACCGTCAACTTCCCTCGTGGTCGACGGGTTCAGACGGTCGTCTGGGTGCGGCTCGCCGATCGGGGATTCGGCGACAGGAGGGAGCGGGTACTACAACCGCATGAACTCACCCGTTCCGGTGGGCCGACGGCGTGGCGGCTCGACCCGGTGGCTTACTCTGCGGTAATGCGCGCTGTGCTGGTAGTCAACCCGCAGGCGACCGCCACCACCAGGGCCGGTCGCGATGTGCTGGCGCACGCGCTGGCCAGCCAGGTGAAGCTGGACGTGGTCGAGACCGACTACCGCGGGCACGCCCTCATCGCCGCCGCCCAGGCGCGCGAGGACGGCGTGGACCTGGTGGTCGCGCACGGCGGGGACGGCACGGTCAACGAGGTCGTCAACGGCCTGCTGCAGCGCGGTCCGGGCGGTCCGATGCTGGGCGTGGTGCCCGGCGGGTCGGCCAACGTGTTCGCCCGCGCGCTGGGCCTGCCGCGCGACCCCGTCGAGGCCACGCACGTGCTGCTGACCTGCCTGCAGGCGGGCCGCAGCCGCGAGGTCGGGCTGGGCCGGGTGGAGACCGACGGCGGCGGGCGCTGGTTCACGTTCAACGCGGGCATGGGCTGGGACGCCGACGTGGTGGCCGACGTCGACCGCAAGCGCGGCAAGCGCACCGGCCCGGGCCTGTACGCGCGCGTGGCGCTGGCCCGCTACCTGCGCGGCGAGCGCCACGAGCTGTCGGTGGAGCTACCCGGGGACGAGACCGTCGACGGGCTGCGGCTGGTGTTCGTCTCCAACACCGATCCCTGGACCTACCTCGGCGCGCGGCCGGTGCGGCTGAACCCGGACGCGACGTTCGACGACGGCCTCGGCGTGTTCGCGCTGCGCTCGCTGGGCCCGGTGACGGTGCTGCGGCACGTCCGCCAGGCGTTGACCGCGCGCGGGGTGCGCGCCGGGCGGCAGCTGTTGCGTCGGGACGACGTCGACACCCTGCTGGTCAGGGCAGGGGAACCGGTCAAGTTGCAGTGTGACGGAGATCTCATCGGTGAGTTTCGCGAGGTGCGTTTCCGGGGTGTGCAGGGCGCGGTAACCGTGGTGGCGTGACGGTTGTGCCTGCTGCGGTCAGGACCGGGTCCCGCGAGACCCGATCGTTGCCCTCCGCAGCGGATACGCGCAGACGTCGATCTTTCGGGTGAGTTCACTCACCGGGTCGGGATGAGCCCTTGACATCCCGCCAGTTCGTGAAACCATTCACAAGCACCCCGACGACCGGATGACGAACTAGTGGCGCGTCTGCACGCGCCCGTAGCGAGGAGCAATCAGCAATGGACTGGCGCCACCGCGCGGCCTGCCGAGACGAGGACCCCGAACTGTTCTTCCCCGTGGGAACGAGCGGTCCCGCCCTGTCTCAGGTCGCTGAGGCGAAGGCCGTTTGCACCCGCTGCCCCGTCACCGCCTCTTGCCTGGCCTGGGCGCTGGAAAGCGGTCAGGACGCGGGCGTCTGGGGCGGTATGAGCGAAGACGAGCGCCGCGCTCTCAAGCGCCGCAATGCTCGTACGCGGGCACGTAGCAACGCCTGAGCTTCGATTCACCGCAAGAGTCGATAGGAGCCCGGTGCCGTTCATTCGGCGCCGGGCTTCTGCGCTTTCCGCACCAAGAGTTGTCACGCGCAATACAGCGCGCGGTCTAATGCGATCAACGGTCTTCCCGGAGCGGTGAACGCGTGCCAGCCTGCGGTCAAGCTGCGGGAGGTGCGCGTGACTGGAGTGGCGCCGGGGACGGCTGATCGGTTGCGGGCACCGCTGCCCGGGGGCAAGGCGTTGGACCCGGCGGTGCGCTCGGGTCTGTTCGGGCCGCTCGCGCTGCTCTGCGCGGTGCTGTTCCTGGTGCTCTACGCGGGCAGCGGCGCGACGGACGTGTGGTTCGCGTGGACCGTCGCGCACCCGCTGACCGCCACCACGCTGGGCGCGGGCTTCGGGTCCGCCGTGGTGCTGCTGGTGCTCGCCGCCCTGGAGCCGGGCTGGGCGAACGCGCGCCTGGCCGCGTTCGCCCCGATCCTGCTCGCGGGCGGCAGCCTGCTGGCCGCGCGCGGCCACGAGGGGCCGAGGACGGCCGGGCTGGTCGTGTTCGAGGTCGGCGTCCGGCTGTGGGACGCCTGGCTGATCGGGCTCGTCGCGGTCCTGGTGCTGACCCTGGTGGCGGTGCCGGTCCAGCTCGCGCGCAGGCGCGAGGGCCAAGGGGACGTCCGCACCGCGCCGATGCCGGTGTGGGCGCGGGTCGTGGCCGGGCTGGAGGGCGGCGCGCTGGTCGCGGGCGGGGTCGCGGTGTTCGGCGGCGGGTCGTGGTTCTGGCCGGTGACCCCGCTGGACCTGCGGGTGCTGGCGGTGTGGATGGTCGTGATCGGCGCGCTGCTGCTGCACGGGGTCGTCGAGGGCGACCTGCGGCGCGCGGCGGGCGGGCTCGCGGCGCTGGTCGCGTTCGGGTTCCTCGCCCTGCTCGGCGTCGCGTACTACGCGGGCCACCTCGACTGGGGCTCGGCGTGGCTGTTCGCCGCGGCGCTGCTGGTGCTCATGGGCACGGGCGCGGTCGGGCTGCTGCTGCTCGCGTGGGCGCGGGTCGCGCGGCCGGTGGTGGCCGCGGTGGCCGACGCGACGGGCGCGGTGCCGCCGCACGCCGACCACGGCTTCTTCGGCCCGGACTCGGTGACCTGGCGGGTCTGGTCCTACCCGACGTCGCTGACGGTGGGCTTCCAGCGGGCCGTCGTCGTCGAGGAGCTGGACCCGGCGCTGGTGGCCTCGGTCGATGCCACCAGGGCCATCCGGGACCGCCCCGCACCCGCTACGACCGCACGCTGCGGTACTTCGCGATGGTCGCCTTCGCGGGCACCGAGGCGACCGTGAAGGCCGCCGACGTACTCGTGAAGGTCCACTCGACGGCCGTGGGGATCGAGCCCGGCAGCGGCGAGCCGTACGACGCCAACGACCCGGCCTCGCAGCTCTGGATCCACCTCACGGCGTGGCACTCGATCCTCTACGCGTACGAGAAGTACGGCCCCGGCAGGCTCAGCCCGGAGGACGAGGCCCGCTACTGGGCCGACTGCGCCACCGCCGCCGAACTCCAGACCTGCGACCCCGCCGCCGTGCCGCGCGACCGCGCGGGCGTACGGGCCTACTTCGAGCGGACGCGGCCCCAGCTCGCGGGCTCCCCGTCGCCCGGTCCACAATGGACCACCTGCTGCACGCCGAGGTGATGCTCCCCGCTGCCGCAGGTGTTCTGGCCGGGCGCGCTCGCCGCCACCACCACGCTGCGCATCGCCACGATCGCGACGATGCCGCGCTGGATGCGGGAGCTGGCGGGCATCCGGCAGAGCCGCCTGCTGGACGTGCTCGTGGTGCCGGTCGTGCGGATCGCGATGCGGGTGGCACGGGTCAGCCGCTGGTTCCAGCTCGGCGTGCTGAACCTGCTGTCCCCGTCGACGGTCCCGGTCGTCGCGCCCGTCCTGTTCGACGTCCCGCCGACCACCCCCGGCACCCTCACCCCCGAGCAGGCCCGCGAGCGCTACGGCTACCCGCGGCCCGCAGAGGCCCACCTGGAGCTGCGGGCGCGCCAGCGCGAGCGCGTGTTCCGCGACCAGCAGGCGCCCGACGACGACGGCATGGTCGAGTCCGAGGGCATCCTCGGCGGCCGCTAGCGGCGGTGGGACAGCGGCACCCGCAGGACCGCCTCGGTGCCGTGCGGCTCGTGGGTGCGCAGCGACAGCGACCCGCGCAGCTCCGACTCCACCAGCGTGCGCACGATCTGCAGGCCGAGGCCGTTGGCGCGCTCCAGGGAGAACCCGCGCGGCAGCCCGCGGCCGTCGTCGGAGACCACCACGTCCAGCCAGCGCGCCGAGCGGTCCGCGGAGACGACGACCTCGCCGGAGCGGCCGGTCGGGTAGGCGTGCTCGACCGCGTTCTGCACCAGCTCGGTCAGCACCATGACCAGCGGGGTGGCGACCTCGGCCTGCACGACGCCGAACTGCCCGGTCTTGCGGACCTTCACGTGGGTCTCCGCGACGGCGACGTCGCCGACCACGGGGATGACCTTGTCGACCAGGGCGTCCAGGTCGACCCGCTCGTCGACCGACGTGGACAGCGTCTCGTGCACCAGGGCGATCGCGGCGACCCGGCGGACCGACTCGGCCAGCGCCTCCTTCGCCTCCGGGCTGCTGGTGCGCCGGGATTGCAGCCGCAGCAGCGCGGCCACGGTCTGGAGGTTGTTCTTCACCCGGTGGTGGATCTCCCGGATGGTGGCGTCCTTCGACATCAGCGCGCGGTCGCGGCGGCGGACCTCGGTGACGTCGCGGCAGAGCACCAGCGCGCCCGCCGCCTTGCCGCCGGGGCGCAGCGGCAGCGCCCGGAACAGCACCGCGGCGCCGCGCCGGGACTCGGCCTCGGCGCGCATGCTGGGCTTGCCGTCGAGGGCCAGCAGGATGCGCTGGGCGATCTCGGTGGCGTCGAACGGGTCGGCGATCAGCGACCGGGTCAGCGGCGCGAGCCGGGTGCCGACGAGGTCGGCGGCGTGGCCCATGCGGTGGTAGGCCGACAGGGCGTTGGGGCTGGCGAAGACGACCGCGCCCGCGGTGTCGAGCCGGATCAGGCCGTCGCCGACGCGGGGGCTGGTGTGCACGTCCGGCGAGGGTTCCGGGGTCGGGAAGGCGCCGTCGGCGACCATCTGGCACAGGTCGCCCGCGATGCCGAGGTAGGCGATCTCCAGGCCGCTGGGCACCCGCGGGACGGCGAGGTTGGTCTCCCGGGACAGCACCGCGATGACGTCGCCGCGGAAGGTCACCGGGATGGCCTCGCGGCGCACCGGCACCCCGAGGTACCAGCGCGGGTCCTCCTCGCGGCAGATGCGCCGCTCGGCGGCGGCGCGGCGGAGCTGGGGGTGTTCGGCCCGCTCGATGAACGACGAGACGACGTCGTCCGGGTGCGCGGTCGGCGCGGTGGTCGGGCGGGCCTGCGCGACGCAGACGAAGCGCTCGGCGTCGACGGGCACCCAGAGCAGGAAGTCGGCGAACGAGAGGTCGGACAGCAGCTGCCACTCGGCGACGACGAGCTGGAGGTGGTCGACCGCCGCGCCGGGCAGGTTGGTGTGCTCGGCGACCAGGTCGGAGAGGGTGGACAAGCTACTCGACGACCGCGATGAGGTCGTGCTCCTGGACCACGTCGCCCTCCTTGACGGCGATCTTGGTGAGGGTGCCGCCGTACTCGGCGAGCACCGGGATCTCCATCTTCATGGACTCCAGGATGACGACGGTGTCGCCCTCGGCCACCGGTTGCCCCTCGGCCACCATCACGGACATCACGTTGGCGACGATCTCGGCGTGGATCTCGTGGGACATCGCCCGGTCCTCCCCTGAGCTGACGGTTGTGCTCGCGCCAATCCAACCACGGTGAGGGTGCCTCGGCCCTGGGGAAAGGTACAAGGACGGCGTGGCAGAATTGTCGCCGAACACGCGTTGCCGTTGTGCTAACGGCGCCCAAGCACCAGAGGAGATCCGATGTCGAAGCGCGCTCGCAAGCGTCGTGACCGCAAGAAGGGCGGCGCCAACCACGGCAAGCGTCCCAACGCCTGACGTGCGAAAAGGCCCCGGGGAACCGGGGCCTTTCTCATGTCACTCGGTGGGCGGGCCGCCCTTGTACTCGATGACGGTGGCCCGGATGGAGGCCCGCAGGCGCTCCTTGAACTCGATGGTGGCCGAGTCGCCGCCGCACTTGCGGGCCAGCAGGAGCTTCAAGTGCTCCTCGAGGCCGTACTCCTCCAGGCACGGGCTGCACTCGTCCAGGTGCTGCTGGAGGGCGGCGCGGCGCTGCGGGTCGCACTCGGCGTCGAGGAACAGCCAGACCTCGTTGAGGACGTCCGAGCAGGGGGTCTCGTGGTGGTTTCCGCAGCTCACGACCCTGCCACCTCCTGTTTCGCCGTCCGAAGGAACCCGCGGTCGCGGGCCACGTCGGCCAGTTGCTCGCGCAGCTGGCGGCGTCCCCGGTGCAGGCGGGACATCACCGTACCGATGGGCGTGCCCATGATCTCGGCGATCTCCTTGTACGCGAACCCCTCGACGTCGGCGAGGTAGACCGCGAGCCGGAACTCCTCGGGGAGCTGCTGCAGCGCGGACTTCACGTCGGTGTCGGGGAGCTGGTCGAGCGCCTCCATCTCGGCGCTGCGCAGGCCCGTCGACGTGTGCTGCTCGGCGCGGGCGAGCTGCCAGTCGGCGATCTCCTCGGTGGGCGACTGCTGCGGCTGGCGCTGCTTCTTGCGGTAGCTGTTGATGTAGGTGTTGGTCAGGATGCGGTACATCCAGGCCTTGAGGTTGGTGCCCTCGCGGAACGACGCGAACGCCGAGTACGCCTTGAGGAAGGTCTCCTGGACCAGGTCCTCGGCGTCGGCGGGGTTGCGGGTCATCCGCAGCGCGGCCGAGTAGAGCTGGTCGAGCAGCGGCATGGCGTCGCGCTCGAACCGCTCCGCGAGCTCGACAGCGGTGTTGGCCTCCGTCTGGGGCACCGCGCTCCTTTCCCTGTGCGGGCGCGTCCCCGAGATTACCCGGGACAGCCCGGCCCGGCTGTGAGCCGAGCCACCAGCGCGGCGTGACGTTGGGCGCTCGAGGAGCAGTTCGGTGGACACGTCCAGGTGAACGCGGGGGCGGGGCGGCGCATTCCCTAGGGTGACGCGCGTGGCAGGACGAGGCACCCCCGCGACGGCACTGCTGGCCAAGCGCGGCATCGCGCACACCGTGCACGCCTACGAGCACGACCCCCGCCAGCCCTTCGGCCTGGAGGCCGCGGCGGCGATGGGCGTCCCCCGGACCGGGTGTTCAAGACGCTGCTGGCCGAGGTCGACGGCGCCCTGTCGGTGGGCGTGGTCCCGGTGGCCGCCCAGCTCGACCTGAAGGCGCTGGCCGCGGCGCTGGGCGGCAAGAAGGCGAAGATGGCCGACGTCGCGGTGGCCGAGCGCGTCACCGGCTACGTGGCGGGCGGCATCTCGCCCTTGGGTCAGAAGAAGCGCCTGCCGACGGTGCTGGACGACTCGGCGTTGAGCTTCCCGACGATGTTCTGCTCGGGCGGCAGGCGCGGGCTGGAGATCGAGGTCGCGGCGGCGGACCTGGTGGCCCTGCTCTCGGCGACGGTGGCGCCGATCGCGGCGCGCTAGTCCAGCGGCCGCAGGATGCGGTGGAGCCACTCCTCGACCGAGCGGGACAGGGTGGCGGGGTCGCGTTTGAGCGAGTGGTCGCCGGGCAGGGAGACGATGTCGCGGTGGTGGGCGGGCGCGGGCTGGCCGAACGGGTCGCTCTCGCCCTGCACGACCAGGGTGGGGACCCGGACGGCGTCCAGCTCGGGCTGGCGGGTCTTCTCCGGCTTGCCCGGCGGGTGGACCGGGAAGGCCAGGCAGACCACGCCGACGGCGTCGCCCGCGTCGGCGGTGCGGCAGGCGACGCGCGCGCCGGACGAGCGGCCGCCGAACAGCAGCGGGAGGTCGGCGAACCAGAGGGTCGACAGGTGGGCGGCGACGGCCAGCCACGCGGTGTCGAGCTGCGCGGCGGGCGCGGGGGCCCGGCGGCCCGCGACCCGGTACGGCTGCTCGACGAGGGCGACGTGCACGCCCGCGGCCGTGGCGCCCCGGGTGGCGGCGACGAGGTCGGGGGCGCCGATGCCGCCGCCCGCGCCGTGGCCGAGCAGCAGGGCCGCGCGGCCCTCGGCGGCGCAGTGCAGTTCGGCCCTGGCCGGGCCGTGCGGGGTGTCGATCTGGGCGCTGGTCATGACGAGAAGAGGTCGAGGTCGACGGCCTGCGGGTCGACGCGCTCGAGCAGTTCGGGGCCGTTGTTGCGGACGCTGTTGACCGCGTCGGAGACCGGGCGCAGCTCCAGCCCGGCGACGACGTCGTCGGACACCGGGCGCAGCAGGCCGGACACGTCGGGGCGGTCGGGGTCGAGCCAGGTGGCCCACTCGTCGGGGGTGAGCAGCAGCGGCATGCGGTCGTGGATGTCGGCGAGCGGGCCGACGGCGTCGGTCGTCAGCACCGAGCAGGTGATGAGGACGGGCGCGTCGGGGTCGTTCTTGTCGTGCCAGGTCGACCAGAGCCCGGCCATCGCGATGCTGGAGCCGTCCTTCGGGGTGGTGAAGAAGGGCTGCTTGGCCTTGCCCTCGCGCTTCCACTCGTACCAGCCGTCGGCGGGGATGATGCAGCGGCGGCGGGCGAGGGACTGCTTGAACGCGGGCTTCTCCGCGGCGCTCTCCGACCGCGTGTTGATCATCTTGGCGCCCGAGGAGGGGTCCTTGGCCCAGTGCGGGACCAGGCCCCAGCGCATCAGGCGCAGGCTGCGCTCGGTGGTGGTCTCGTCGGCGTTGCCGTCGGCGTCGCGCGGGTGGCGCTGGACGACGGCGACGACGTTCTTGGTCGGGGCGACGTTGTAGTCGGCCGCCGGGGCGTCGTCGCCGAGGGCGTCGATCGCGTCGAACTCCGCCGCGAGCGTCGCCGGGTCCTTCGTGGCCGCGTACCTCCCGCACACCGCTGCTGCCCACCTTCCGCGTCGCCGACCCGAATCGTTACACGGCCTGCCGGTACTGGCGAGCCGATGCCCTGCGCCACGGGCCGGTAGGCGAGGATGGGGGCATGCCGCAGACCTGGTCAGCCCCGTCGCCGAGTCTCCCGTCCACGCCACCGTAGCGATCCCCGGCTCCAAGTCGATCACGAATCGCGCGCTGGTGCTGGCGGCGCTCAGCGGCGGGCGGTCGCGGATCACGAACGCGCTGCGCGGGCGGGACGCGGACCTGATGACGGGCGCGCTGCGGGCGCTGGGCGTGCCGGTCGAGGTCGACGGGGACACCATCGAGCTGGGCGAGCACCGGGGGCTGCGCGGCCCGGCGGTCGTGGACTGCGGCCTGGCGGGCACGGTGATGCGGTTCGTGCCCCCGCTGGCGGCGCTGGCCGACGGCGAGGTCCGCTTCGACGGCGACCCGAGGGCGCGGGAGCGGCCGATGGGCACGATCCTGGGCGCGCTGCGGGCGCTGGGCGCGTCGGTCGACGGCGACGCGCTGCCGTTCACCCTGGCCGGGACGGGCGGCGTGCCCGGCGGGGCGGTGACGATCGACGCGTCGGCGTCGTCGCAGTTCGTCAGCGGTCTGCTGCTGTCGGGCGCGCGGTACGACAAGGGCCTGGTGGTGCACCACGACGGCGCGCCGGTGCCGTCGATGCCGCACATCGAGATGACGGTGGCGATGCTGCGCGACGCGGGCGTGACCGTCGACGACGGCGAGCCGAACACGTGGCGGGTGGAGCCGGGCCCGGTCGCGGTGCGGGACTGGGCGATCGAGCCCGACCTGTCGAACGCGACGCCGTTCCTCGCCGCCGCCGCGGTGACCGGCGGCGCGGTGACGGTGACCGGCTGGCCCGCGTCGACGACGCAGCCGGGCGACGCGATCCGGCGCATCCTGGCCGACATGGGCGCGGAGGTGTCCCTCGACGGCGACGCGCTGACCGTGCGCGGCCCGGCGGCGCTGTCCGGGATCGACGTCGACCTGCGTGACGAGGGCGAGCTGACCCCGACCGTGGCGGCGCTGGCGGCGCTGGCTTCCGGCCCGTCGACGCTACGCGGCATCGCGCACCTGCGCGGCCACGAGACGGACCGGCTGGCGGCTTTGGCCGCGGAGCTGAACGGCGTCGGCGGGGATGTCGAGGAGACCGAGGACGGCCTGGTCATCCGCCCCCGCCCGCTGCGCGGCGGCGCGTGGCGCGCGTACGCCGACCACCGGATGGCGACCGCGGGCGCGATCGTCGGCCTGCGCGTGCCGGGCATCGAGGTCGACGACATCGGGACGACGGCCAAGACCCTGCCCGACTTCCCCGAGATGTGGGCGCGGATGCTGGACGCGTAGCCGTGGCCCGCGACTGGAGCAGGCTCGACGAGAGCGACGTGCGGGTGCGCCCGGGCAAGGGGACCCGGCCGCGCTCCAAGCGCCGCCCCGCCCACGCCGACGCGGTGTCGGCGATGGTCGTCGGCAAGGACCGCGGCCGCTGGACGTGCGCCGTCGACGCCGACCCCGCCCGCATCGTGGTGGCGATGCGCGCCCGCGAACTCGGCCGCACCCCGGTCGTGGTGGGCGACGCTGTGGATTTGGTCGGCGACACGTCCGGGGCCGTCGACACCCTCGCCCGGATCGTCCGCGTCGCCGACCGCACCAGCGTCCTGCGCCGGACCGCGGACGACACGGACCCGTTCGAGCGGGTGGTGGTCGCGAACGCGGCGCAGCTGGTGATCGTGTGCGCGCTGGCGGACCCGCCGCCGCGGGTGGGGTTCATCGACCGGTGCTTGGTCGCGGCGTACGCGGGTGGGCTGGAGCCGGTGCTGTGCCTGACGAAGTCCGACCTGGCCGACCCGGGCGCCCTGCTGCCGGAGTACGCCGACTTGGACGTGCCGGTCGTGGTGACCCGCCACGACGCCGACCCGGAAACCCTGCGCGCCCGCCTGTCGGACCGGGTCTCGGCGCTGGTGGGGCACTCCGGGGTGGGCAAGTCGACCCTCGTCAACCGCTTGGTCCCGGACGCCGCCCGCCGCACGGGCGAGGTCAGCGCGGTCGGCAAGGGCAAGCACACGTCGGTGACCGCCGTCGCCCTCCCGCTCCCCGACGGCGGCTGGGTGGTCGACACCCCCGGCATCCGCTCCTTCGGCCTGGCCCACATCGAACCGGACGACATCGTCGCCGCCTTCCCCGACTTCGTCGCCGCCGCCGAGGAATGCCCCCGTCCTGCGGCCACCGAGGCGCCCCCGAAGACCCCGACTGCTACCTGGACACGGTCGTAGAGGCAGGCGAAGCCCGCCCCGGCCGCCTCACGTCCCTCCGCCGCCTCCTGGCCTCCCGAGCAGGCGCCGAAGACCCCACCGACCGCCCAGATGATCAGACCATCTGAACCCGATGGCACACCCTCTCAGATGATCAGACCATCTGAACCCGCGCCGCGACCAGTCAGATGATCAGACCATCCGACTTCAGATGATGTGACCATCCAGATGATGCGACCATCCGGATGGTCTGATCATCCAGATGGCCTGATCACGCAAGCCAGCCGCGGCCCGCTTTTCAGATGGCCTGATCACGCGAGTTCGGCGGCTCGGCCCGCACTTCAGATGGCCTGATCATGCGAGCCCGGCGACCCGCACTTCAGATGGCCTGATCATGCGAGTCGCGGCGACCCGCACTTCAGATGGTCGGATCATGCACGTTCCGGCGGCCCGAGCACCCAGATGATCACATCATTCGAGACCCGCTGGCCCTAGCATCCGGATGGTCGCATCATGCGGGCCCCGGGAACCCGAGCATTCGGTCGCGGGGTGGCTGACCGAGGCCCGCACCTGATCGATGGTCGGACCATCCGGATGGTCACATCATCTGGGCGCCCTGTTCAGATGATCTGATCATCTGGGAGGTAGCGGACCGCGGCGGCGGCGGTGTCGAAGGTCAGCAGGTGCGGGGCGCGCTCGTGGCCGATCGGTTGCCAGGTGACCACGACGTTGAGGCGGCGGCCCGAGTGGCGGACCAGGCGGGCGATGAAGCCCTGGACGGAGGCTGTGTCGTCCGGGTTGCCGGCGAGGAAGGACATCGCGCCGCGGTTCGACACGGACTGGAGCACCGGCGGGGAGGGCGCGTCCGAGCACCACGTCGGGCGGCCTCGGCCGACCCACACCACCTCCGCGCCCGGTAACCACGCCGCGTCCACCGGGCCCGACGCGATCCGGCGCAGCGAGCGGAGCAGGTCCTGCGGCAGCGGGAAACCCCACCGCACCAGGTAGTTCCCCGCCGTCGTCGCGCCGAGGGCGACCCCGAACCGGGTGCGCACCAGGTCGATCAGCGCTTGGCGGTTCCACACGAGGTGGTCGAGGCCCGCGGCGTCCGGTGGGCCGTCGGTGATCGTGTGGGCGATGGTGAGCTGCTGAGCGGTCGTCAGCGCGAGTTGCTCGCCGGGTTTGCGGCCGCGGCGGCCCGGGCGGAAGGCGCCCTCGCCTCGGTTGCGGTAGTCGCGGACCCACAGGCCGACGGTCTGGCGGGAGACGCCGAAGCGGCGGGCGGCCTCCACCTGCGCCAATCCCGATTCGACGGAGGCGACGACGCGGCGGCGGAGGTCGCCGAGGACGTCGGCGGACAGGCCGCGGGCGTCGCCTGCGTGGGTCATCGGCCTCAACTCCTGTGGTGGGGCTGTTCGGATCAACGACCACGGGGCCAACGGGATGCGCGGTGCCCGTAGAGTCGCCCCATCACGCGCACGGAACCGATCAGCCGTTCGAGGCGTCCTGGTTCCGTACACCGATTGAGCAAGGGGAACTCATGGGCAAGACGAAGCTGCTCGTCGCCGGCCTGGCCGTCGCGGGTATGGCCCTGGCGGGCTGCGGGGAAGACCGCGGGCGTGCCCGGCACCACCGGTGGCGACACCGGGACGCCGACCACCACCGCGGGCGGCGACGCGGGCACCGGCGCGTTCGACAGCATCAAGGCGCTCAGCGACGCCGTGTCGGAGAAGAGCACCAGCGCGCAGAGCGCCAAGGTCTCGATGAAGACCAAGGCCGCGGGTCAGAACATCGACGCCGAGGGCGCGTTCAAGTTCGCGGGCGAAGACACCGCGATGCAGATGACCATGTCCATGCCGGGCCTCGGCGAGATGGAGATGCGCCTGGTCGACGGGATCTTCTACATGAAGATGCCCGCCGAGCTGACCGGCGGCAACGCCGCCAAGCCGTGGATCAAGATCGACCCGAACGACCCCAGCAACCCGCTGGCGCAGCAGATGGACGGCGCCATGGGCACCGTCGAGAAGGCCGACCCGCGCAAGATGCTCGAGCAGCTCGCGCAGAGCGGCACCATCAAGGACGTCAAGGCCGACTCGATCAACGGCGAGGACGCCAAGAAGTACACCATCGAGGTCGAGCTGGCGAAGCTGGGCGAGGACAACAACCTCGGCATCGACCCCACCGCCGTCAAGGAGCTCGAGAAGGCGGGCGTCAAGACCATCACCTACGACGTGTGGGTCAACGACGACAACCTGCCCCTGCGCTTCGTCACCGAGATGCAGGTGATGGGCCAGAACGTCGAGGTCCAGGCCGACTACACGGACTGGGGCACCCCGGTCGAGGTCGAGGCCCCGCCGGCCAGCGAGATCGGCGAGATGCCGGGTAGCTGACACCAGGCGAAAAAGCGGAAGGCCCGAGCGAGTCGCTCGGGCCTTCCGCTTTCCAACCGTTGCTCAGCCCATGTGCGGGTAGCGGTGGTCGGTCGGGGGGACGAAGGTCTCCTTGACCGAGCGGGGGCTGACCCAGCGCTGCAGGTTGTAGATCGAGCCCGCCTTGTCGTTGGTGCCCGAGGCGCGGGAGCCGCCGAAGGGCTGTTGGCCGACGACGGCGCCGGTGGGCTTGTCGTTGACGTAGAAGTTGCCCGCGCTGAAGCGCAGGGCCTGGTGGGCCTGCTCGACGGCGGAGCGGTCGGTGGCGAAGACCGCGCCGGTCAGGGCGTACGGGGTGGAGGTGTCGACCAGTTCGAGGACCTTGGCGTACTCGGCGTCGTCGTAGACGTGGACGGCGAGGATGGGGCCGAAGTACTCGGTGGTGAACGGCTCCTGGAGCGGGTCGCTGCCGAGCAGGACCGTCGGCTGGACGAAGTAGCCGACGCTGTCGTCGGCGGTGCCGCCCGCGAGGACCTCGATGGAGGAGTTCGCCGCGGCGGCCTCCAGCGCGGTCTTGTGCTTGGCGAACGCGCGGGCGTCGATGACGGCGCCGCCGAAGTGCGCGAAGTCGGTCGGGTCGCCGTAGGACAGGCTCTTGGCCGTGTCGACGAGCTGCTCGCGCAGGCCGCCGTCCCACAGGGAGCGGGCGACGTAGGCGCGGGAGGCGGCCGAGCACTTCTGGCCCTGGTACTCGAACGCGCCGCGCACCAGGCCGGTGACGACGGCGGCCGGGTCGGCCGACGGGTGGGCGACGACGAAGTCCTTGCCGCCGGTCTCGCCGACGATCCTCGGGTACGACCGGTAGGTGTCGAGGTTCTCGGCGATGAGCCGCCACAGGTGCTTGAACGTGGCGGTGGAGCCCGTGAAGTGCAGGCCCGCGAACTCGGGGTCGGTCATCGCGACCTCGCTGACCGCGCGGCCGTCGCCGGTGACCAGGTTGATCACGCCCGGGGCAGGCCCGCGGCCTCGAGCAGGCGCATGGTCAGGTGCGCGGCCAGGCCCTGCGTCGGGGACGGCTTCCAGACCACCGTGTTGCCCATGAGCGCGGGCGCGGTGGGCAGGTTGCCCGCGATGGCGGTGAAGTTGAACGGCGTGATCGCGGTGACGAACCCGTCGAGCGGGCGGTGGTCGAAGCGGTTCCAGAACCCGGGCGCGGACTCCGGCTGCTCCTCCAGGATGCGGCGGGCGAACGCGACGTTGAACCGCCAGAAGTCGATCAGCTCGCACGCGCTGTCGATCTCGGCCTGCTGCACGGTCTTGGACTGGCCGAGGATGGTGGCGGCGTTGAGGGTGTCGCGCCAGGGGCCCGCGAGCAGGTCGGCGGCGCGCAGCAGGATCGCGGCGCGCTCGTCGAAGGGCAGGGCGCGCCAGTCGGGGGCCGCCTTCTTGGCCGCGGCGACGGCGTCGGCGACGTCGGCGTGGGTGGACTGGGCGGTGACGCCGAGGACGTGCGCGTGGTTGTGCGGCTGCACGACGTCGACGCGGTCGCCGCCCGCCATCCGCTGCTCGCCGCCGATGGTCATGGTCAGCTCGACCCGGTCGCCCGCCAGCTCGGCGACGCGCCTGGCCAGCGAGTCGCGGCGGGGGCTGCCCGGGGCGTACGGGTGGACCGGCTCGTTCACCGGGGCGGGTACGGACGAAACGGCGTCCATCGTGTGGTTCGCCTCCTGTTGTCGCGGGGTGTGCGGCGTCATCCTGTCATGGGATGTCTACATGAGCTCCAGCAGGAAGGGCAGCTCCTGCGGCGCGTACCAGGCCAGCTCGTGGTCCTCGGCGTCGCCGAGGGCGAACTCGGCGTCCGGGTCACCCAGGTCGGCCGCGTCGATGGCCGCCGCGGCGGCGCGGACGGCGTCCTCGGCCTCGGCGGTGTCGAGGTGGATGGCGGCGACGACCTTCATCGGGACCGGCCCGGCCAGCTTGACCACGGCGTAGTCGAGGTCGGGGCGCAGCTCGGCGCCGTCGACGTCGGCGGAGACCACCGCGCGCCGCACGAGCGCGGCGGGGTCGGTGTCCAGCTCGGCGTTGAGCAGGCGCAGCGACGCGCGGGCGGCGTCGAGCATCGCCGCGTACTCCAGCTCCTCGTCGCCGCCGGTGGCGTACGACTCGCGCAGCGCCGGGGTCAGGGCGAACGCGGTGTTGCCGACCGCGGCCAGCTCGCCGTCGGCGTTGAGCGCCTTGAGCATGGCCACCGTCGCCGGGATGTAGACCCTCACCTGATCACGCTTTCACTAGTTCTGCCACGGAATCCCCCAGTCTGGCGGCCAGCACGTCCACATCGGACAGCGCGGCCCGGTCGGCGGTCAGGCCGAAGTAGACGCCGCCGTCGTAGGAGGTGACGCCGACGGCGAGCGTCTGGTCGCGGGTCAGCGGCATGACCGGGAACACCTCGGTCATCCGCGCTCCCCGGCGTACAGCGGCGCCTGCGGGCCGGGCGCGTTGGTCACCGCGAGGGTGAACCCGCGCCCGGACGACGCGGTCCGCGCGCCCAGCGCGTGCAGCCCGCCCATGCGGCGGAGCACGGCGGCGGGCACCGGGTCGCGGTGCCCCCGCATCGCCTGGCTAATCTTGACGAGCCTGCGCACCGGGTCCGGGTCGGCGACCGGCAGGTCGATGAGGTGCGCGGCCACGTCCGGCGCGTCGCCGACGGCGAGCGGGGCGAGCGCGCGCACCGGGGTCAGGGGTTCACCGCGCGCGAGCAGCCAGGCCCGCAGCGCCCCGGCGACGACCGCGAGCACCACGTCGTTGACGGTACCCCCGTGCGCGGCCCGGATGGCCCGCAAGTCGGCGAGGCGGGTCCGGGCGACGGCGAAGAGCCGCGCGCGGCCCACGGTGGCGCGCAGGGGCCCTTCGGGGCCAGCCCGACGGCGTCGGTCACCGCGTCGGCGACCCGTCCGGTGGCGGCGACGACGTCGGACACCGCGGCCCGGGCGTTCTCGACCAGCTCGGCGGGGCGGCGCAGGGTGTCGGCGACGGCGTCGGTGAGCAGCCGCAGCGCGCCCGGCTGGGGGCGGGGCGCCCACGCGGGGTCGGGCTCGTCGGCCACCCGGGGCGTCTCGTCGAGCAGCACCTGCGCGAAGTCGACGGTGCGTACCCCGTCGACCAGGGCCTGGTGGGTCTTGGTGATCAGCGCGACGTGCCCGCGGGCCAGCCCCTCGACCAGGTACGCCTCCCAGAGCGGGCGGGTGCGGTCCAGCGGCCGGGCCATCAGCCGCGCAACCAGGTCGAACAGCTGCTCGTCGCCCCCGGGCCTGGGCAGCGCCGACCGCCGCACGTGGTGGGTGACGTCGAAGTCCGGGTCGTCCACCCAGACCGGCCGGGCCAGCCGCCCGGGCACCGCGGCCACCTTCTGCCGGTAGTGCGGCGCCAGCGGCAACCGCCGCTCGACCAGCGCGACCAGCCGCGCGTAGTCGAACCCGGACCGCGGCCGCCGGAACACCGCGACCGTCCCGACGTGCCGGGGCGTCGCCGGGTCGTCCCACGCGAGCAGCGCGGTGTCGAGGGCGGACAGGCGGTCGGGCATGCGCCGATCCTGGCACATGCGATCCTTGGCGGCTGTGGCTTCCGACACCGCATCCCCGAAAGACCGCTTCCTCACCGTGTACGGCCGCAAGCCGGTGCTGGAAGCCCTGGCCGACCGCTCCCTGACGATCGACAAGGTCCTCCTGGCCGACACCGCCCGCGCCCCGGAGATCCTCCGCGCCGCCCGCGACCGCGGCGTCGCCGTCCACCGGGCGTCCGCCCAGCGGGTCAAGGTCCTCGCGGGCAACGGCAAGCAGGACCAGGGCGTCCTCGCCGACGTCGTCGCCCCCGCATGCGCTCCCTGACGTCCGCGCTGACGTCACCCCGCGGACGGTGCTGCTGCTCGACGGCATCACCACCCCGGCGAACGTCGGCATGATCCTGCGCACGGCGACGGCGGCGGGCATCGGCGGGATCGTGGTCCCGCGCCGGGGTGTGGCGGGACTGGACCCGCTGGTCGTGAAGGCGTCGGCGGGGGTGGCGTTCACCGCGCCCGTGCTGCGCTGCTACACGGCGGTGGAGGCGGCGACGGCCTTGCGCGCCGCGGGCTACCCCCTGGTCGGCCTGGCGGCGGACGCCCGCGCGTCGGTCTTCACCGCGACGCTGCCCCGCCGCTGCGCGTTCGTCCTGGGCGGCGAGACCCACGGGGTGTCACCGGAGGTCCGCGCGCAGGTGACGGACTGGGTGTCGATCCCGATGTCGGGCAGCGTGGAGTCGCTGAACGTCGCCAGCGCGGCGGCGGTGCTGTGCTTCGAACTGGTCCGCCGCTCAGAGGCCGAGCAGAACCGCTAGCTCCTCCACAGTGGACTCCTCCGCGGTGTGGTGCACCCCGGTCATCCCGGCGTCAACCGCACCGCGGACGTAGGCGCGGACGTCGTCGACGTACACGCAGTGTTCCGTCGAGACCCCGAGCTGCCGCGCCACCAGCTCGTAGATCCGCCTGTCGGGCTTGCCGAACCCGACCTCCCCGGAGACGACGACGGCGTCGAACAGCGGGGAAGCCCGGGCGGGATGTAGTCCGCATTGGACAGAAGCCCGGTCCGCAACCCCTTCGCCTTGGCAGCACGAATCGCCGCCTCGACAGCCGCATCGGTGAACGTCCCGGCGTAGTCGACGACCAGCGCCTCGAACACGCTTTTGCCTCCGACCCCTGGTGAGAAACAGAAAACAGCCCCCACCGCTCCCTGGGGGCCGGGCCCCTGGCCAGTCTATCGAAGGCCAAGGGGCGGGCGAGCTTGTTACCGACCGGTTGTGGACAACTCGCGTGAGCTGTGGACACACCGAACGCACGGCCGCCCGCAGCAGACCGGACGTTAGACGAATGCGCTCGCAACGAGGTGATGCACCGGACCCGCTCTTGCCCGATCAGCTGAAATGCCTCGAAGACTTCGTCCGCTGGCTCCGGACGCTCGACCCGGACTCCTGAACGCCGCTGCCGGGACCCACGAGGTGGGTCCCGGCAGCGGTGGCAGTCGTCAGCGGCGCTTCTTGCTGCCCTTCTTCGCCTGGTCGCGAGCGGCCTGGCGGCGTTCGCGGCGGGTGCCCGCAGCGGAACCGCCACCCGACGCGCCGTTGCCCTCGCTGTGGGACGCGACGCCGCCGCCTTCGGCCGGGCCCGAGTAGCTCAGGCGCTGCTGGGCGGGGGCGCCGCCGAGGTTGCGGAGGGCGGCGGGGACCTTGTCGGTGTTCGTCGTCGCGGCCGCGCGCTGGGCGGCGGCGGCTTCCGCGGCTGCCTGGGCGCGGGCCTGGCGGGCCTGGAGTTCTGCGGCGCGGGCGGCGGCGGCCGGGTCCTGCTGGACCTGGGGCAGCGCGCTCGGCGTCGGGGCGAGCTGGACGTTCTGCTGCTGGGGTTCCTGGGCCTCCACCTTCACGTTGAACAGGAAGGTGACGGTCTCCTCCTTCAGCGCCTCCAGCATGGTCCCGAACATCTCGTAGCCCTCGCGCTGGTACTCGATCAGCGGGTCGCGCTGGGCCATCGCGCGCAGGCCGATGCCCTCCTTGAGGTAGTCCATCTCGTAGAGGTGTTCGCGCCACTTGCGGTCGAGGACCGACAGCATGACGCGGCGCTCCAGCTCGCGCATGGCACCGGGGCCGACGCGGCCGTCGATGTCGGCTTCGCGGGCGCGGTAGGCGTCGAGGGCGTCGGTGACGAGGACCTCGCTGAGGTACTCGTGGTCGAGGTCGCGGCCGTCGGACTCGGCCTTGTCGACCAGGGACTCCCAGGTCAGGGTGATCGGGTAGAGGGCCTTGAGGGCGGACCACAGCTTGGCGTGGTCCCAGTCCTCGGCGTAGCCCTCGGCGGTCGCGCCGGTGACGTAGGCGCCGACCACGTCGGTGATCATGTGCTCGACCTGGTCGTGCATGTCCTCGCCCTTGAGGATGCGCAGGCGCTCGGCGTAGATCACCTTGCGCTGCTTGTTCATCACCTCGTCGTACTTGAGGACGTTCTTGCGGATCTCGTAGTTCTGCTGCTCGACCTGGGTCTGCGCGCTCTTGATGGCGCGGGTGACCATCTTCGCCTCGATGGGCTGCTCGTCGGGCACGTTGAGCACGGTCATGACGCGCTCGACCATGGCGGCGTTGAAGCGGCGCATGAGCTCGTCGCCCAGCGACAGGTAGAAGCGGGACTCGCCGGGGTCGCCCTGGCGGCCGGAGCGGCCGCGGAGCTGGTTGTCGATGCGGCGGGACTCGTGGCGCTCGGTGCCGAGCACGTACAGGCCGCCCGCGGCGCGCACCTCCTCGCGCTCGGCCTCGACCTCGTGCTCGGCCTTCTCCAGCGCGGCGGGCAGCGCGGCGCGCCACTCCTCGGAGTCCGGCTCGAGGCCGCGGAGCGCAGCTCCTCCTCGGCCAGGTGCTGCGGGTTGCCGCCGAGCATGATGTCGGTGCCTCGACCGGCCATGTTCGTGGCGACCGTGACCGCGCCCTTGTGGCCCGCGAGCGCGACGATCGCCGACTCCCGCGCGTGGTGCTTGGCGTTGAGGACGTTGTGCGGGATCGACATCTTCGTCAGCAGCTTGGACAGGTACTCCGAGCGCTCGACGCTGGTGGTGCCGACCAGCACCGGCTGGCCCTTCTCGTGCCGCTCGGCGATGTCCTCGGCGACCGCGAGGAACTTCGCCTCCTCGGTCTTGTAGATCAGGTCCGCCTGGTCGGCGCGGATCATCGGGCGGTTGGTCGGGATGGGCGTCACGCCGAGCTTGTAGGTGTTGTGGAACTCCGCGGCCTCGGTCTCCGCGGTACCGGTCATGCCGGAGAGCTTGCTGTAGAGGCGGAAGTAGTTCTGCAGGGTGATCGTGGCCAGGGTCTGGTTCTCGGCCTTGATCTCCACCTTCTCCTTGGCCTCGATGGCCTGGTGCATGCCCTCGTTGTAGCGGCGGCCCGCGAGGATGCGGCCGGTGAACTCGTCGACGATCAGCACCTCGCCGTCGCGCACGACGTAGTCCTTGTCGCGCTTGTACAGCTCCTTCGCCTTGAGGGCGTTGTTCAGGTAGCCGACGAGCGGGGTGTTGGAGGCGTCGTAGAGGTTGTCGATGCCGAGCTGGTCCTCGATGAACGCGACGCCCTTCTCGCTGACGCCGACGGTGCGCTTGCGCTCGTCGACCTCGTAGTGGACGTCCTTGCTCATCATCGGCATGAGCCGCGCGAACTCCTGGTACCAGCGGCTCGACTGGTCGGCGGGGCCGGAGATGATCAGCGGCGTGCGGGCCTCGTCGATGAGGATGGAGTCCACCTCGTCGACGATGGCGAAGTTGTGCTCGCGCTGGACCATGTCGTCCAGGCTCCACGCCATGTTGTCGCGCAGGTAGTCGAAGCCGAACTCGTTGTTGGTGCCGTAGGTGACGTCGCAGGCGTACGCGGCGCGGCGCTGCTCCGGGTTCATCTCGGCGAGGATGACGCCGACCTTGAGCCCGAGGAACCGGTGCACGCGGCCCATCCACTCGGAGTCGCGCTTGGCGAGGTAGTCGTTGGTCGTGACGACGTGGACGCCCTTGCCGGAGATCGCGTTGAGGTAGGCCGGGAGCACGCAGGTCAGCGTCTTGCCCTCACCGGTCTTCATCTCGGCGACCTGGCCGAGGTGCAGGGCGGCCCCGCCCATGAGCTGCACGTCGAACGGCCGCTGGTTGAGCACCCGCTTGGCCGCCTCCCTGGCCACGGCGAACGCCTCCGGCAGCAGGTCGTCGAGGTCCTCACCGGCCTCGTGGCGCTGGCGGAACTCGTCGGTCTTGGCGGCCAACTCCTCGTCGGAGAGCCCGACGAGGTCGTCCTCCAGCGAGTTGATGTGCGCTGCGATGGTGCGCAGCCGCTTGAGCATCTTGCCCTCGCCAGCGCGCAGGATTCGGGACAGCACCATCCGGGTCGACCTCGCTCGTAGTTCGTTCGTGCGCCCGCTCACACGGCGCGCTCCTGAGGGCCATCGTAGGCAACCCGCTGCTCGACGTGCAGGCCGCTCCATCTGGAGCAACGGTTCGCGGCTGAACATGGTTCCGCGGTCCGTTTGCCAGATTTGCTCGGGGCGGTGTGGATGCGGGCGGGTCTGTGGACAACTTTCTCGGCTGATCTCCGGGGCGCGGCACTCTGGAGTCATGAGATTGCTGCTGATGGTGCTTGACCTGCTGTTTCCCGTCCGGTGCGCGGGCTGCTCGGCGCGCGGTGCGGCGTGGTGTCGGGGCTGTGCGGGGTCGCTCGGGGGTGGGGTGTTTCGGGTGGAGAGGAGTGCGTTGGTCGGGGGGCCGCCGGTGTTCGCGGTGGGGGCGTACGCGGGGCCTGCTCGGCGGCTGGTGCTGGCGTACAAGGAGCGGGGGCGGCGGGAGCTGGCGGGGCCGATCGGGTTGGTCCTGGCGGAGGCCGTGCCGAAGGCGCTGGCCAGGGCGGGTGTGGCGATGCCCGCGCGGGACGGACCGGCCGATGCGGGCGTGGGCGGGTCAGTGGGGAAGGTGCCGACCGGGGCGGGCCTGAGCGGGCCTGCAGGGAAGGCGCTGACGTTGCTGGCCGGGTCGGGCCCTGCTGGGCCTGCGCAGACGGTCCTGGCAAGGGCGGGTACCGCCCTCAGGGCGGCGGGCGCGGCTAAGCCCGCGCTGGGCAGGGGTGGTGGGGACAAGCTCTCGGTACCGCGACTTGGGTCGGGGGTGGCTCCTGGGCGGGTCTGCTGGCTCGTCCCTGCTCCCTCTCGCGGGGCTGACCTGCGGCGGCGGGGTGGGAACCATGTTCAGTTGGCTGTTGAGCGGGCGGCGGGGGTGCTGCGGGGCGACGGGTGGGTGGTCGGGGTGGCGCCGATGCTGCGGTTGCGGGGTGGGCGGGACTCGGTCGGCTTGGGGCGGGTGGCTCGGCGGGCGAACTTGGCGGGGCGGGTGTGGGTGCGGGGTGGGGTGCCGCCGCGCGGGGATCCGGTTGTGCTCGTCGATGACGTCGTGACGACCGGGGCGACGGTCGCGGCGTGCGTTGGGGCGCTCGCGGGGGCGGGGGTGCGGGTGAGTGCGGCGTTGGCTTTGACCGCGACCGTCTAGCGGCGCGCGGAGGAAGGGCTCCGGCTCTGGCGGGCTAGCTGGGGCTGCGGCGGTGGGATGGAGGGCTCAGTCGCGAAGGGGCTGTCTCGCAGGAGTTTCGAGGCGTGGGCGCGGGTTCGGGGAGGGTGGGAAACGGTCCTCGCGAAGGGGACGAAACGCGCGTGGACAGTCCACATCATGGGAAGGGGGCGTACACCCACACGAGTGAAACGGGGTTGGGAACCATCGAGGGGGCCTAGTCGTTGGCTGGATATGAGCCGCCGAACGGCCCCACGGCCGAGCCGACCGGAGCAATCCGGGCGGTCGCGCGGGGGTGTTCGCTACTACATCCGGGCGTGGGTCGCCATGCGCCAAGGTGGTGAAAGCTCGTACACCCGGACGGCGTCGTCCCTGCGGGAAGGGCATCGGGGACCTGCGGCGTCGTCGCGCGGCGTGACTTTCCGAGTGCGAACGATGTCCCCCTCCTCGGGGGCTGTTGCTGAACCGAAACCAGGGCTACCGTGCTGCGCTATCAGCGTTCCCGGTTGGCGAGGGAGGAGGCGAGGAGCCATGACCCTGGCGCCGGAGGCGCGTTGACCGCCCGTCTGGAATCCGATCCAGGCCATGTCCGGCGCCGCAATTCGATCGGCGGAGATCCACCAGCTCGCCAACCAGCGAGGGAGGTCGTGTATGGACATCGTGGTTAAAGGCCGTAACGTCGAGGTGCCCGATCACTACCGAGTGCACGTCGAAGACAAGCTCAGCCGGATGGAGCGGTACGACCGCAAGGTCATCCGCTTCGACGTGGAGCTGTACCACGAGCCCAACCGCAGGCAGCACAAGAACTGCCAGCGCGTCGAGATCACCGGCAAGGGCAAGGGCCCTGCCGTCCGGGCCGAAGCCTGCGCGGGCGACTTCTACGCCGCGCTCGACATGGCTGTGACCAAACTGGAGAACCGCTTGCGCCGCCTGCACGACCGCAGGCGAGTGCACTACGGGCGCCGCAGCCCCGCCTCGGTGGCCGAGGCGACGGCGGCGCTCCCCGTCCCCGAGACGAACGGCAAGCGCGTCGCGCAGACCGCCGTGCTCGAGGCCCCCGCCTACGAAGGCGTCGCCGAGGTGCCCGAGCAGCGCTGGGAAGAGGTCGCCGAGAACCTCCCCGGCCGGGTCGTGCGGGAGAAGGAGCACCCCGCGAAACCCATGACCGTCGACCAGGCCCTCTACGAGATGGAACTCGTGGGCCACGACTTCTATCTCTTCGCCGACGCCGACTCCGGTCAGCCCTGCGTGGTCTACCGCCGCAAGGGCTTCGACTACGGCGTCATCAAGCTGGTCTGACCTCCGCACGCGGATGCCCGGGGTCGCCACGCGACCCCGGCATTCGCCTTACCCCGGGTAGAACGGCAGCGAGTTCGCGCCGCCCTGCGGGTCGTTCAGGAACACCTTGCCGGGCTCGGCCGTCGACCAGATGTCGGCCTGGTCGGTGACCACGACCGGCCTGCTGGGCGCGGCGGTGACCGCCTTCGGCGGCAGGGTCAGGTTGGTGGTCAGGTACGGCGTGATGTCGAACCCGTCCACCGGCATCGACACGATCGGCAAGTGCGGCAGGCGGGTCGCGACGACCAGCACCGTGCGCTCGCTCCAGTCGAGGCTGACCGCGCCGCGGATGGTGCCGAACTGCAGGGTGCGCGGGGCGCGGATGGTCACCGAGTCGTCGCCCCGGACGATCGAGGCGACCTGGACCTCGCCGTTGACGACGGCGGCCAGGCGCACGCCGTCGCGGGACAGGCGCAGCTCGGTGATGCGGCCGCCGCCGCGGGTCAGCTCGTTGGCGTTGACCGACAGCACGCTCCAGCCGTTGGCGGCGCGGGTGGCGCGGACGACGGTGGTCTCGTTGAGCACCGTCCACACCTCGTTGCCCGGCTCGCCCTCGGCGCCGCCGGGCGTCCAGGTGGGGCGGGTCAGCGACTTGACGTCGTCCAGGGCGACCGCCTGCAGCTCCTCGCCGATGGCGCCGACCCGCAGCCGCATGCCGCCCGGGACGCGCTCCACCACCGCGAGGTGGCCGCCGTCGAGCGACTGGGCCGCGCTGACCAGGTTGTACGCGCCCGAGCCCGCCGGGCCCGGGATGGGTTTGCCGTCGCGCAGCGAGATCACCGTCCGCCCGGACACGGCGAGGCCGGTGAGGTCGGGCTTGGGGGTGGCGAGCACGTCGTAGGTGGGGACGTCGTCGGGGCGCCAGTCCTGGCGGTCCGGGATGAGCGCGCTGTCGTTGTCGAGCAGGCGCAGCTTGTTGAGGGTGACGCCGCTGAGCGAGTTGACGATCTGCGCGACCATCCGGCTGCGCTCCTCGAGCGACCGCTCCCCGACGTTGCTCAGGTTGATCCGTATCGCGCCGTCGCTGTCCTGGACGACGTTGGTGCGCGTCTCGACGCCCGCCAGCGCGGAGACGACCGCGTCGCGCATGCCCTCCGACGGACCGGCCAGCAGCAGGTCGACGACCCGGCGCTCCAGCGACGTGCGCGGCTCGACGGTGACCCAGCGGGGTCCGGCACGAGCACCTTCTGGCCCGGGTCGAAGAACTGCAGGTTGACCCGCCGGAACGCGATCTCGAACCGGCTCTTGGTGATCAGCCAGTCCGGCGGCGGCTGCGCGATGCGCCACTGGTTGTCCTGCTGGCGCTGCAGGATCAGCCGGTCCTGCTGCTCCCCGCCGTCGACGGCGGGGAAGTAGGAGCCGTCCGGCTTGAGCGAGCCGAGCTCCTGGGTGGTCAGCGTGATGACCTTGGTGTTGGGGTCCTGGCTCTCGGGCACCCCCGCCGACGACAGCTCCGGCCGGTAGGTCGGGCTGTCGGCGATGATGCGCGGCAGCTCCTCGCCGGGCCAGGTCTGCTGGGCCTGCTCGGTGAGGTAGGTGCGCGCCGCCCGGATGTTGCCCGCGTTGTAGAGGAACTCGCGGACCAGGGAGAACGGGTCGAGGTCCGGGGAGGGGCCGCTGATCGGCGCCGCGGCCTCGCCGGGGTTGTCCAGCACCACCTTGGGCTGGGTGGACGGCGGGATCGTCGCGCAGCCCGCGAGCAGGGCCAGCGCGAGCAGCGCGAGCAGCGGCCGGGTCACGTGACGACCTCCTCGGTGATCGCGGACGGGGCGGGGCGCAGCGGCAGCGGGCTCCGGTCGTACTCGACGCCCTGGCGGCGGGGCACGGTCAGCCGGAAGCAGGCGCCCTCGCCGGGCTCGCCCCACGCGTCGAGGCCGCCGCCGTGCAGGCGGGCGTCCTCCAGGCTGATGGCCAGGCCCAGGCCGGTGCCGCCGGTCTGCCGGTTGCGGGAGGCGTCGGCGCGCCAGAACCGGTTGAACACCAGGTCCGCCTCGCCGGGCCGCAGGCCGACGCCGTGGTCGCGGACGGTCACGGCGACCGCGTCGTCGGTGGCGGCCATGCGCAGCTCGACGGGCTTGCCGTCGGCGTGGTCGACGGCGTTGCCGAGCAGGTTGCGCAGGATGCGCTCGATCCGGCGCGACTCGACCTCGGCGACCACGCGCTCGTCGGGCAGGTCGATGACCAGCTCGGTGCCGGTGTTGCGGGCGATGACGCGGACCGAGTCGACCGCGCGGCGCACGATGTCGCGCAGGTCGGTCTCCTCGGCGACGAGTTCCTCGACGCCCGCGTCCAGCCGGGAGATCTCCAGCAGGTCGGCGAGCAGGGTCTCGAACCGGTCCAGCTCGTCGACCAGCAGCTCGGTGGAGCGGGCCAGGCCCGCGGGAACTGCTTGCGGGAGGCGTGCAGGACGTCGGCGGCCATCCGGACGGTGGTCAGCGGGGTGCGCAGCTCGTGGCTGACGTCGGAGGTGAAGCGGCGCTGGAGCTGGCCGAAGTCCTCGAGCTGGCGGATCTGCCGCTCGATGCTCTCCGCCATCTCGTTGTACGACTGGGCGAGCCGGGCGACGTCGTCCTCGCCGACCACGACCATCCGCTCGTCCAGCTCGCCCTCGGCGAAGCGCTCCGCGGCCCGCGCGGCGCGGCGCACGGGCATGACGACTTGGCGGGTGACGAGGTTGGTGATGCCCGCCAGCAGCGCGAGCAGCACGAGACCGCCGACGATCAGCGTGTTCTGCACGACGCCGACCGTGGTCTGCTCGCTGGTCAGCGGGTAGAGCATGTAGAGCTGGACGGCGGGCGGGGACTGGGTGACCGCGGTGCCCATGATCAGGTAGGTGACCTGGGTGTCGTCGCGGGTGATGGTGAAGTTCTGCCCGACGATCTGCCCCTGCGCGTTCTGCACGAATCGGCGCATCTCCTCGGGCACGTCCTCGTACGGCCCGGCCTTGGACACCACCCCGCTGGTCGAGCTGGCCAGCACCGGCTCGAACGCGCCCGCCGAGCCGATGCCGCCCTCGTCCGGCCCGGTGCTGGTGATCTTGTTCAGGGCGCTCTGAAGCTGGCGGGAGATGTCGCTGGAGCCCGGGACGAGCCCGGCCAGCTCGCGCTCGGCGGTCTGCGCGAGGTTGCGCGTCTGCCGGGCGGCGGCCTGCTCCTTGCTGGCGACGAGCTGCAGCGTGATCTGGCTCTGCAGCACCATGCCGAGCACGAACACCACGGCCGACCCGAGCGCCAGCGTGCTGACCACGACCCGGAGCTGCAGCGAGCGCCGCCAGAGCACGCCGAAGGCGGCCGACCGGCGCCTGCCCGCGGCCGCGAGCCGGGTGGCGGCGGCGACCACGGCGCGCGTCCGCCGCTCCAGGAACGCGGTCACCAGCGCATCACGGCGGGCCCGCCTTGTAGCCGACGCCGCGGACGGTCAGCACGACCTCGGGGTGCTCCGGGTCGCGCTCGACCTTGGAGCGCAGCCGCTGCACGTGCACGTTGACCAGCCGGGTGTCGGCGGCGTGCCGGTAGCCCCACACCTGCTCGAGCAGCACCTCGCGGGTGAACACCTGGCGCGGCTTGCGGGCCAGCGCGACCAGCAGGTCGAACTCCAGCGGGGTGAGCTGGATGGCCTTGCCGTCGCGGGTGACCTCGTGGCCGGGCACGTCGATGGTCAGGTCGCCGATCGCCAGCACCTCGGCGGGCTCGGACTCGGTGCGCCGCAGCCGGGCGCGCACCCGCGCCACCAGCTCCTTGGGCTTGAACGGCTTGACGACGTAGTCGTCGGCCCCGGACTCCAGGCCCAGCACGATGTCCACGGTGTCGCTCTTGGCCGTGAGCATGACGATCGGCACGCCGGACTCGCCGCGGATCGCCTTGCAGACGTCGATGCCGTTCATCCCCGGCAGCATCAGGTCCAGCAGGACCAGATCCGGTTTCAGCTCCCGCAGCGCGGGCAGGGCCCGTGAGCCGTCGGCCACCACCGCGGTGTCGAAGCCCTCGCCGCGCAGCACGATGGTGAGCATCTCGGCCAGGGCGGGGTCGTCGTCCACAACCAGCACACGTGCCTTCATGGACACATATTCGCACTGGTGGGCCCGCGCGTGTCGACCGCCTCAGGCGAGCAGCGCGTCGCCGGGCCGCGCCTAGACGGAGCCCTCACCCATCCGAATCAACGCGAAAGCGGAGTAATTGATCACGTCGACCAGTTGCGCCTCGACGGCCGGGCGGTCGACTTCCTGCGTTTGCAGGATTTCCCTCATGCGCAGCACTCGGGAGAGGATTTCATCCGCGAAGGTCGTCAGCAGCAGTTGCCGCCACACCTCGTTGTAGTCGTGGTTTTTCTTCTCGAGGATGTCGGTCGCGGCGTCGATGATTCGCCGATACGACTCCTGTGCGGCGTTCAAGTCGAGCCAGCGGGCCGCCACCGGGGCGCCGAGATCGGGAGCCGCGAATCCTTCGTTGGCGATCCGGTCGAGCAGGATGACCGAGTAGTTCACGATGCCGACGTATTCGCTCTCGATCGAATCATCGACCTTCCCGACGCCGCCGATGGCCTGGAGGTGCCTGATCCGCGCGGCTTTGATGTAGATGCGGTCGCACAGCGTCTCAGGCCGGAACACGCGCCAGGAAGGACCGTACTCGACGAACTTGGACTCGAAAACCTTCCAACAACGCTCGACGACTTGCCTGTACTGGTCCGCCGTGGAACTCACAATCCCCACCATCTCCCGCCGCATGGCTGCCGAACTTCCGCGCAATGTACCCCACCGGTGGACGCGGCGCACGGATTCCGCGGGCCACCGCCGCCCCAGCGCGCATCCACGATTTGTCGTCACGCTAAGACGTACCATCTTAACTCGGAGCGACAGATGGGCTGACATCGGGTGGTTCAGCAAATCGCGATGAAAAACTTCCCATGATCGAAGATCGGCGGCGATCGCCAATCGGCATGGCCGGGTTCACCATGCCGATTGGCGCACCGATCAGACCGCGGTGGCCAGGTCCAGGTACAGCGGGTCCGTGGCGAACGGGTCGCGGACGGACAGGGCGGACGCCGTGCGGGAGCAGACGGCGCGGGTCTCGGCCGGGGTGAGGCCGAGGCGGTTGAGGAGCAGGTCGAGCTGCTCGCGCCAGACCGCGAGCCAGTCGCCGGTCGGGGCCGTGTCGGACTGGCCCTCGGCGGCGCGGCGGGCGCGGCGGACGGCGTTGGTCCAGCGGATCAGCGCGTGGTCGCGGGTGCGGGCGATGCGGGTCCAGCGGACGTCGAGGGGTGGGCCGCCCGGGGACGACGAGCCGCCGAGCCAGGCCGCGGTGGCGCGGCGGTCCAGGCGCAGGGCGTGGGCCGTGGCCATGATCAGCTCGGTGGCGGCGGTCAGCCGGGCGCCGGGGACGGCGAGGCTGGTGAGGGCCAGCTCCGCGCCGCGGCAGAAGACGTCCTCGGCCGGGTCGGGGGCCGGGCCGAAGCGGTCCGGGTCGACCGCGTGCCGGGTCTCGCCGATGTCGGCGTACGCGGCGCGGCCGGGGCGGCGGGACTGGGCGATCAGGCGGGCCAGGTCGGCGCGCAGGGCCTTGACGGTGCACCAGTCGGCGCCGCGGACGCCCAGGAGCAGGCCGTCGTCGGAGCGCTGGTAGTACCAGTCGGCGATGAGCCCTGCCATGCGCAGGCCGTCGAGCAGGGGCCGCACGCGGTGGACGAGGAAGTGGTCGACGTCCTCGGTCCGCCAGGCGAGTCGGCACCGCAGGGCGGACCAGGACCGGGTACGCGGCAGGGGTGCTGCGGTGCGGGTCATCCGATCTCCTCCTTCATCGTCCGCAGTGGACGGACGCATGGAGCGGTACCCCTGCCATGATGTGCGCAGCACCTGACGGGGACCTGACTCGCTCACGGGTTCAGGTGAAACCATCACACCCGGGTGCCCTGGCTCACATCTCCGTCGGTGCGCAAGCGTGCGCCGCCGCGGGCGGCGACTCCCCAGCCGCCGCCCGCGACGGCTGTCCACCCCCGGGGCGGATCGCGGTCCGGCGCGCCCCTGCGCGCGTCGGAACTTAGCTAGGTCGTACCGGCGGACGATCTTGTTACGGGATGAGACGCAGGTCACAACGCGACGGCCCCGCCACGGGTCGTGGCGGGGCCGTCCTGCGGGCTTGCTCAGTACCGGTAGTGCTCCGGCTTGAAGGGGCCCTCCGGGTCCACGCCGATGTACTCGGCCTGGTCCTTGCTCAGCTTGGTGATGGTGCCGCCCAGCGCCTCCACGTGGATGCGGGCGACCTTCTCGTCCAGCTTCTTGGGCAGCCGGTAGACCTCGTTGTCGTACTCCTGGTGCTTGGTGAACAGCTCCACCTGCGCGATGACCTGGTTGGAGAAGCTGTTCGACATCACGAACGACGGGTGGCCGGTCGCGTTGCCCAGGTTCATCAGGCGACCCTCGGACAGCACGATGATCGAGTGCCCGTCCGGGAACACCCACTCGTCGACCTGGGGCTTGATGTTGATGCGGTGGATGCCGGGCACCCGCGCGAGGCCCGCCATGTCCAGCTCGTTGTCGAAGTGGCCGACGTTGCCCAGGATCGCCTGGTGCTTCATCCGCGACATGTGGTCGGCGGACACCACGTCCTTGTTGCCGGTCGTGGTGATGATGATGTCGGCCTGCTCGACGATCTCCTCGAGCGAGCGGACCTCGTAGCCGTCCATCAGCGCCTGGAGCGCGCAGATCGGGTCGATCTCGGTGACGACGACGCGCGCGCCCTGGCCGCGCAGCGACTCCGCCGAGCCCTTGCCGACGTCGCCGTACCCGCAGACGACCGCGACCTTGCCCGCGATCAGCACGTCGGTGCCGCGGTTGATGCCGTCGATCAGCGAGTGGCGGATGCCGTAGCGGTTGTCGAACTTCGACTTGGTGACCGAGTCGTTGACGTTGATCGCCGGGAACAGCAGCTCGCCCGCCGCGGCGAGCTGGTAGAGCCGCAGCACGCCGGTGGTGGTCTCCTCGGTCACGCCGCGGATGCCCTCGGCGATCTTGGTCCACTTCCCGGTGTCCGCGGCCAGCGAGGCGCGCAGGGTCTCCAGGATGATCTTCCACTCCTCGGAGTCGTCGTCCTCCGCGTTCGGGACGACACCCGCCTTCTCGTACTGGACGCCCTTGTGGACCAGCAGCGTGGCGTCGCCGCCGTCGTCGAGGATCATGTTCGGACCGGCGCCGTCGGGCCAGGTCATCATCTTCTCGGTGGCCCACCAGTACTCGTCGAGGGTCTCGCCCTTCCACGCGTACACCGGGACGCCCTTGGGCTCCTCCTCGGTGCCGTGCGGGCCGACGACGACCGCGGCGGCGGCGTGGTCCTGGGTGGAGAAGATGTTGCAGGAACACCAGCGCACCTCGGCGCCGAGCGCGACGAGCGTCTCGATCAGCACCGCGGTCTGCACGGTCATGTGCAGCGAGCCGGAGATACGCGCGCCCCGGAGCGGGTAGACCTCGGCGTACTCGCGGCGCAGGGCCATCAGGCCCGGCATCTCGTGCTCGGCGAGCCGGATCTCCTTGCGGCCGAACTCGGCCAGGGACAGGTCGGCTACGGCGAAGTCGACGCCGTTGCGCGTCTGCGCGAAGCGCTCCCCGGTCGTGGCCCGCGTGTCTTCAGCGGTCATCAGGTGATTCCTCCAGACTGTGGTTCCCTGGGAGACAGTACCGCCGCGGATGCCCGGCTGACCTCGCCGATCGGGCGCATTCGCCGAGGGGACACGATCGGAGACGAGGTGCTGCCGACGGGCGCGGACCTGCGCGTGGTCGAACTGCGCGTGCACGGGATCATGGGCACGACACCGGAATCGCTGGTCTCGGCGGTGTCCGCGGTCGACGTCGCGGGCGACGGGCTGGGGCGGGTGGTGCGGCCCGCGGACCGGCTGCTGCGCCCGGCGCCGGGCCCGGTGCTGCGCGCGGAGGGCCGGTCGGTGTCGCGCGTGGTCGAGGGGTACGTCTGGGGCGCGATGACCTCGGGCGGCTGGTCGAAGGCGACGTGGGCGCTGCTGTTCCCGTTCTCCCTGGCCAACATGGCGCACTGGATGCTGCCGCCGGTGCCGCGCGGCCACCGGCCCGCGCGCGTGCTCGGCGCCGTGCTGCGGGCGCTGCTGAGGCTGGCGGCGCTGTTGTTGACCGTGCTTTTCGTGGTGCAGGCCACCGTTGTGACGTACGACCTGCTCGCGGTGCAGTGCCTCGCGCCGGGCGCGGACTGCCTGGGCTGGGCGCCGGAGTGGCTGCGCCGCGCGTACCCGTTCCGGCAGGCGGTGGCCGTGGTGCCCGTGCTGCTGCTGGTGCTGGTGCTGCACCGGGTGTCGTGCGTGGCGTGGGAGACGCCGTCCGCGCCGAACCCGCCGGAGGTCCCGCCGAACGAGCGCGTCGACCTGCCGGGCCGCAACCTGGTCGCCGACCCCGACACCCCGGCGCTGCGCACGCTGCACCTGGTCGGCGCGCTCGCCGGGGTCGCGCTCGCGCTCAGCGGGCCGTACACCGCGCCGGACCCGGTGCGCGCGTTCGTGCCGTGGCTGGTGGCGCTGGCGCTGCTCGCGGTGTGCGTCGTCGGCACGCTCGCGCTCGACGACCCGCGCGGGGTCGCGCCCGGCCGGGGCGGGCGGTGGCTGCGGGCGGCGTTCGGGCACGTGCCGGGGCGGGTGCTGGAGGTGCTCGGCGTCCTGGCGGTGCTGGCCGCCGCCGCGCCGTCGACCCGGTGCCCGCGGTGCCGCACGGCACCGACATCACCGTCGACACGGTCGCCGCGGCGCTGATCGTCGTCATCGTGCTGTTCGGGGCGCTGCTCGTCCCCGCGCCCTGCTCGCGCGGCGGACGTGGCGGGCGCTGCCGCGGTCGCTGCGGCCGTGGGCGGGCGGGTGGATGGCCGCGCCGGTGCTGGCCATCGCCGCGCTGCTCGGCGGCGGGTTCGGCGCGGGCCTGGCGATCACGCTGCGCACGGTGATCGGGTTCGAGGGGATGAAGCTGCCGCCCGGGTACGAGTCGGTGACGCTGCTCTGGGGCGCGGGCGCGGTGCTGGGGGTCGCGGTGGCGGTCCCGAGCCTGGCGGTCGCGGCGGCGCGGCTGCTGCGCGGTGGTCGTACGCCGGAGGCCGACCTGCTGGGCGCGGATGCCGATGCCCGCCGCGCGTGGCGGCTGGCCGGGTGGCAGCGGCGCAACCTGCACCGGGTGGTCCTGGCCGCGGCGGCGTTCCTGGCCGCGGGCACCGCCGTCGCGGTGGTCCTGCGGTTCCTGGGGCGCGCGCCCGCGTCGTGGCTGGCGCCGTTCAGCGCGGTCGGCGTCCTGGCGCTGGGCCTGCTCGCGGGCTCGCTGCTGCGCGCGGTCCAGAACGCCGCCCGCGAACCCGACGCGGGCCGCAGGCTGGGCGTCCTCGCCGACCTCGCCTGCTTCTGGCCGCGCGAGGCGCACCCGGCGGTGCCGCCGTGCTACGCGCTGAAGGTCGTCCCCGAACTCGCCACCCGCGCCGCCGAGCACCTCCGCGACCCCGACACCCGCGTCGTGCTGACCGGCCACAGCCAGGGCGGCCTCCTGGTCCTGGTCACCGCCGCCCGCCTGCTCGACTCCGTCAACGAGCCCGAGCGCCTGCGGCTGGGCATGGTCACGGTCGGCTCGCAGGTCCAGTGGGCGTACCTGCGCGCCTTCCCGTCGGTCGTCCCGTTCGCGTCGATCGCCGCCACCGCCGCGGGCTTCGGCACCCGCTGGCGCGCCCTGTGCCGCGGCACCGACCCGATGGGCGGCGCCGTCCTCACCTGGGACCGCCAGTGCGTCGACGGCCGCCTCCTGGGCACCGGCCTCCGCCCCGACGGCACCGTCGGCCCCCTCCCCGCCGCCGCGAAAACCCCCACCGACGCCCTCGTCCTCGGCGGCGACCACTGGCTCCCCGACCCGATGCACGGCCCGTTCCCGTCCCGCCGGTGGTGCCCCGGCGTCCAGGCGGGCGCCAACTACACCGCCGACCCGGAGTGGGACCGCGCCATCGCCCTCGCCGCGGGCCTCGACCCGGACGATGCCGGCGGCCTCCCGTGGCCCATCCGCAGGCCGCTCTGACTCACCCCACCAGGCTGGTCACCAGGTGGTCGGCGGCGGTGGTCTCGCCCGCGTCGGCGAGGAGGCCCGCGGGGGCGAGGACGTAGTCGCGGTCGACGGTCAGGTGGGCGTTCTTCAGGATGGGGCGGAGGACGGGGTCGTCGCGGAGGGTGGACTCGACGACGGTGAGGTCTTCGGCGTGGCGGAAGACGCCGCCGGACAGGATCAGGACGCCCGCGCCTTGGGGGCCCAGGTCGCCGTCCACCAGGCGGAGGTGGCGGCGGAGGGCCAGGACGGCGGCCAGAGCAGCCAGGCGGAGGTCGGTTTCGGCCTCCACCGGTGAGTCCGGGATCCAGTCGACGTGGGCCGCGCGGAAGGCGGCGGGGGCTTCCAGGCCGTCGGCGGGGAGGCGTTCGGCCAGGGCCTCCGCGACGATGCCGGGGGCGGACCAGCGCATGCCGATGTCGCCCTCGACCGTGCGGCGGTCGGGGGTAGGGCGACCGTGCGGGCTTTGCCCTCCACAGTGGACACCGCGGAGTACACGTCCGTCGTCGCGCCGCCGACGTCCACGACGACGACGGCGCCGGGGTCGTCGGAGCGGGCCGCGGCCAGGCGGGTCACGCCGGACAGGACGGCGTCGGGGGTGACGGTGCGGACCAGGCGACGGAAGCGGGGGCCCCGGGAGAGGCCCTTGCCGCCGATGACGTGGTCCAGGAACACCGAGCGGATGGCGGCGCGGGCCGGGCCGGGCGCGAGTTCGCCGACGTCGGGGAGGACGTTGGCGGTGGGCACCACGACGCGGCCCGCGAGGAGGTCCACAGCGGACGGCCGGGCGGAAGCGTTGCCCGCCAGCACGATCGGCGCGCCGATGCGGTTCGCGCCCAGCCTGCGGGCGTTGTGCAGCAGCACGGCCTCGTCGCCGCCGTCGGTCCCGCCCACCAGCAGGACGACGTCCGGGCGGGACGCGCGCAGCGCGCGCAGGCCCACGCCGTCCAGCAGGCCCGACGACACGTGCACGACCTTCGCGCCCGCCGACAGCGCGACGCGGTGCCCGGCTTCGGCGCTGACCAGCCGCTCGTGGCCGACGACGGCCAGCCGGAGGCCGCCGCCCGCCGACGAGCAGGCCAGCACGGGCGCGTCACCGAGCGCCGCGGTCACCGCCGCGACGCCGTCGAGCACCTCGGGCGGGGTGGTGCGGTGCTGGGCGGTGCCCAGCAGCGCACCGGACGCCGAGACCAGCGCGCCCTTCGTCCACGTGGAACCGACGTCCACGCACAGCCAGGTCACTTCTCCCCGACCCCGACCGACTCGCGTTCCTTGCCGAGCACCGAGTTCCGCCTGCTGTAGACGAAGTACACGACGACGCCGAGCGCCATCCACGCGAGGAAGCGCAGCCAGGTCAGCACGGTCAGGTTGACCATCAGCCACAGGCACGCCGCGATCGCCAGCACCGGCAGCACCGGAACCCACGGCACGCGGAACGCGCGCGGCAGGTCGGGGCGGGTGCGCCGCAGCACGATCACCCCGGCGGAGACCAGGACGAACGCGAACAGCGTGCCGACGTTGACCATCTCCTCGAGCTGCCCGGCGTCGAAGAACGTCGCCGCGACGCCGACCAGCAGCGCCACCACCAGCGTCGCCCGGCCCGGCGTGCCGCGGCTGGACGAGCGGGCCAACGGCCGGGGCAGCAGGCCGTCGCGGGACATGGCGAACAGCACGCGGGTCTGGCCGAGCATCAGCACCATCACCACGGTGGTCAGACCGGCGAGCGCGCCGATCGAGATGATCTGCGCCGCCCAGTCGACCCCGTTGAGCGAGAACGCCGTCGCCAGCGTCTTGGTGTCCTCGGTGCCGTCGGCCTTCACGCCCGTGGCGAGCTGGGTGTACGACACCATGCCGACCAGCACCAGCGCGACCGCCACGTACAGCACGGTGACGATGCTCAGCGAGCCGAGGATGCCGCGCGGGACCGACCGCTGCGGGTTCTTCGTCTCCTCGGCGGTGGTGGCGACGATGTCGAAGCCGATGAACGCGAAGAACACCAGCGACGCGCCCGCGAGCAGGCCGAACGCGCCGAACGCGCTGCCCTCGCTGCCCGCGATCAGGGAGAACAGGGACTGCTCGACCCCGCCGCCGCCGGTGTCGCCGGTCGGGGCGGACGCGGGCGGGATGAACGGGGTGTAGTTCGCCGCCTTGACGTAGAACAGGCCGAGCACGATCACGAACAGCACGATGCCGACCTTGATCGCGGTGATCACCATGCTGACCCGCGACGACAGCTTGGTGCCGAGGGTGAGCAGCGCGGCCAGCACCACGACGAGCAGCAGCGCGCCCCAGTCGGCGGTCACGCCGAACACCTCGACCCGGGTGACGGTCTGCGCGGAGGAGTCGAAGCCGAACAGGTAGGCCAGCACGGTGTTGAGGTACGTCGACCAGCCCTTGGACACCGCGGCGGCGCCGACGGCCAGCTCCAGCACCAGGTCCCAGCCGATGATCCACGCGATGAACTCGCCGAACGTCGCGTAGGAGAAGGTGTACGCGCTGCCCGCGACCGGGACGGTCGAGGCGAACTCGGCGTAGCACATGGCCGCGAGGCCGCAGGCGACCGCGGCGAGCACGAACGCGAGCGCCACCGACGGACCCGCCAGGTCGCCCGCCGTGCGGGCGGTCAGCGTGAAGATGCCCGCGCCGATGACGACCGCGACGCCGAAGACCGTGAGGTCCCAGGTCGACAGGTTCCGCCGGAGTTTCGTGTCCGGCTCGTCGGTGTCGGCGATGGATCGTTCGACGGACTTCGTTCGCCACAGGCCAGATCCCGGCACTGCGCCTCCTTCTCCAGTCGGGTGAACCGGCCAGGTGAGGCTAACCCCGAGCGGGTGGCGCCGCTCAAGCGGTCACGTACGGGCGCACCATCGCGGGCGGGGTCTCGAACAGCTCGGGGTACCAGAGCCGGACCTTGAGCTGGCAGAACCGGCAGTCGCAGTGCAGCGGCGTCGGCACCTTGGGCGCGGTGGCCCCGGTGGCGGCTCGGCCATGATCCGGCGCGAGATGGTGTTGAGGTGCAGCAGGGCGCACACGATGGACAGGAACCCGGTGGAGATCATCAGCACGATCATGCCGACGAGTCTTTCGAACTCCTGTCCATCGAACAATTCATCGATAAGGGGACCCTAATCGGCGACGACCGCTGACTCCCGGTAGAGGTCCGGCTCCAGGTAGATGAGCCGCGCGGACGGCACGGCGGCGCGCACCCTGGCCTCGGCGTCGTCGATCGCGGCGGCCACGCCCGCCAGGTCGAGGCCGGGCACCAGCTCGATCTTCGCGGCGACGAGCAGCTCCTCCGGGCCGACGTACTGGGTGCGGACGTGGATCACGCGGACCACCTGACCGGTGCACAGCTTGTCCACGATGGTGGTCAGTTCCGCGTCGGTCGCGCCCTCGCCGATCAGCAGCGACTTCATCTCGATGATGAGGATGATCGCGATGACGCCCAGCAGCACGCCGATCGCGACGGTGCCGACGGCGTCCCACACCGGGTCGCCGGTGACCATGGACATGCCGACGCCGATCAGCGCGAACACCAGGCCGAACAGCGCGCCCGCGTCCTCCAGCAGCACGACCGGCAGCTCCGGCACGCGGGAGTGGCGGATGAAGCCCCACCACGACGCGTCGCCCTTGATCTTGGCCGACTCGACGATCGCGGTGCGGAAGGAGAACGTCTCCAGCACGATCGCCACGACCAGGATGACGATGGCGACGATCGGGCTGGTCAGCTCCTCGGGGTGGGTGAGCTTGTGGATGCCCTCGTACAGCGCGAAGACCGAGCCGAGGCTGAACAGCAGCAGCGCGACGACGAACGACCAGAAGTACCGGTCGCGGCCGTAGCCGAACGGGTGCTCCTTGGTGGCGCGGCGCTGCGAGGTCTTCTGCCCGAGCAGCAGCAGGCCCTGGTTGGAGGTGTCCGCCACCGAGTGCACCGACTCGGCCAGCATCGACGACGAACCGGTGATCAGGAAGCCGATGAACTTGGACACGGCGATACCGGCGTTGGCGAACAACGCGGCGAGGATCGCCTTGGTGCTTCCCCTGCGGCCACGGCACTCTCCTCAAGGACTGGGACTTTTCGGACGGAACTCTAGAGGCTGCGGCGGCCCCGCGTGTCACGAACCCACGGTGGCGACGAACACCTGGGCGGCGGCGCCGGACAGCGGGCGCGCGGTGGGCGCGGGGTCGGCGGCCGACAGCCACACCGACGACCCCGCGGGACGACCAGTTCGGCGCCCGCCGAGCCGACGCAGACCGCGCCCGCCGTGCACACCAGGATGCGCGGTGCGGGCGCGCCGAGCGCGACGACCTCGTCCTCGCCGGAGGCCCAGTCGACCCGGGACAGCTCGAACTCGGGCGCGTCGGTCCGGTACACCCGGACCCGGCCGGACACCGAGCCCGCGTTGACCGGCATCGGGCCGCAGCGGAAGTCGAGCACGCGCAGCAGCTCCGGCACGTCGACGTGCTTGGGCGTGAGGCCGCCGCGCAGGATGTTGTCGGAGTTGGCGAGGATCTCGACGGCGGTGCCGTGCAGGTAGGCGTGCAGGTTGCCCGCGGGCAGGTAGATCGCCTCGCCGGGCGCCAGCACCAGCCGGTTGAGCAGCAGCGCGGCCAGCACGCCCGCGTCGCCGGGGTAGCGCTCGGCCAGCTCCAGCACGGTGCGGCACTCCAGCGCGAAGTCGCCGTGCTCCTTGACGTGCCGCACGCACGCGTCGAGCAGGTCCGGCATGAGCCCGTGCAGCGACTGCTGGGGCAGGGTGATCCACGTGGTGAACAGCGCGCGCAGGCCGTCGCCGTCGGGCTGGCCCTTGAGCAGGTCGATGTGCGCGGACAGGCCCGGCGTGCGGACGGCGTCGAGCAGCTCGACGGTGTGGTGCGGGTCGCGGAAGCCCGCGAGCGCGTGGAACTCGGTCAGCGCGCAGACCAGCTCGGGCTTGGCCGTCGGGTCGGGGTAGTTGCGGTGCGCGGCGTCGCGCGGGATGCCCTGGGCCTCCTCGCGCGCCCAGCCCTCGGCGGCCTGCGCCGCGGACGGGTGCGCCTGCATGCTGAGCGGCTCCTCGGCGGCGAGGATCTTGAGCAGGAACGGCAGCCGGTCGCCCCAGCGGGCGGCGGTGGCGGCACCGAGCTGGCCGACGGGGTCGGCGTCGATGCGCTCCAGCAGGGTGCAGTCGGCGCCGAGCAGGACCGACGGGTCGCCGGGGTGGCTGCCCATCCACAGCTCGGCCTGCGGGTGCGGGGCGGGGACCGGGTGACCGAGCAGCTCGGCGAGCGTCGTGCGCGACCCCCACGCATACGGTCGGACCGCATTGCGCAACAACTCCACAGATCCACTCCTAACTCAAGGGCACGCGGCCCTGGGTCACGCCGTCGCCGGGGCGTAGCGCCCCGAGCCGCCCGTCGTGCCCGCGGCCAGCCCCAGGTACAGGGCGGCCAGTTCCCAGCGCAGGGCCAGCACCGCGGCCCCGATCGGCTCCGGGACGCCCAGCTCCTGGCCGGGCGCCAGCACCTCGACCGCGGGCAGCACCTCGGCGGCCTGGCGGCGCACCGGGTCGCCGGGGGCGCTGACGACCGCCATGAGCACGGTCCGCGGTGCGAGGGCCGCCTGACCGTCGAGGTCGTCGGGGTCGGCGAAGATGTCCCGGCCCGCCGCGCCGCGCACCGCCGCGCGGTGCAGGGCCGTCCGGCTGGCCGCCTGGTGGTAGTCCGCGACGTCGCAGGGCAGGTCGGTGTGCGTGGAGAGGACCTGGGCGACGTGCCGGGCGACGCCGGTGGCGACCGGGTCCAGGCCCCACAGCAGCGGGATGTGCTCGGCGACGCGCAGCGCGAGCGACTTGGCCGGGTTGACGAAGGTCTCGTGCTGCATGTGGCAGCGCTCGGCCTCCCGGTCCAGCTCGTCGGCGAGCAGGTCGGTGTCGGCGCGCAGCAGGCCGAGCGCGCCGAGCGCCAGCAGGCCCGCGGTGTAGGCGGCGGCGAAGGAGAAGCCGGGCGGCACCGGCACCCGCGGCGCGATGTGCACGGCCTGGCCCGCGGCCGCGGCGGCGACCGGCCCGTCGCCGGGCGCGGTCAGCACGACGGTGGCGCCGCGGCGGCAGGCGCGGTCGACGGACTCGGCGAGCACGGTGTCGCCCGCGTCGTCGGTGTGCGCGATGACGACGTCGAGCGGCCCGACCCAGACCGGCGCGCGGTCGGCGGTGACCAGCGGCACCGGGCAGGCGGGGCCGAGCAGCGCGGTGAGCACGTCGCACACCGCGGGCGCGATGCCGGGCCTGCTGATCAGCACGATCGCCCTCGGCCGGGCGCCGTCGAGCCTGCCGATGCCCGCCTCCGCCGCGGCCTCGGCGGTGGCGCGCACCTGGGCGCCCGCGCGCGCCGCGGCGCAGCAGGCCGTCCGGGTCGGCGTCGCCCAGGCGGGCGGCGTCGTCCAGCAGGGTGTCGTCGGGGAGCGAGGTCACTGCTCTTCCGAGTCCTCGGCGGGCAGGGCGGCGTCGAGCAGCAGAACGGGGACGCCGTCCTCGACCGGGTACACGCGCCCGCACTCGGTGCAGGTCAGCGCGTCGGCGTCCGGGTCGCCCGGGGCGCCCGCGGTCAGCGCCGCGTGGTCGTCGGACGGGCACGCCAGGACGTCCAAGAGCCTCGGGTCCAGGTCGACTGCCATCGCGTTCTCCTCCTCAAGTCCCAGTGTCTCAGGCGCTGTGCCGGTTCTCGCGCCTCAGGCGCGGACGACCGCCAGCACCTCGTCGCGCAGGGCGGCGACGGCCGCCTCGTCCGCCGCCTCGACGTTGAGCCGCAGCAGCGGCTCGGTGTTGGACGCGCGCAGGTTGAACCACGACCCGTCCGGCAGGGTGACGGTGAGCCCGTCCAGCTCGTCCAGCTCGACGCCCTCGCGCCCGCCGAACTCGGCCTTGATCGCGGCGATCCGGCCCGCCTGGTCGTCGACCGTGGAGTTGATCTCGCCGGAGGCGGCGTAGCGGGCGTAGTCGCGGGTCAGCGCGGACAGCGGGCCGTCCTGCTCGCCGAGGGCGGCCAGCACGTGCAGCGCGGCGAGCATGCCGGTGTCGGCGCGCCAGAAGTCGCGGAAGTAGTAGTGCGCGGAGTGCTCGCCGCCGAAGATCGCGCCGGTGCGGGCCATCTCCTCCTTGATGAAGGAGTGGCCGACGCGGGTGCGGACCGGGTTCCCGCCGTGCTCGCGGACGATCTCCGGCACCGCGCGCGAGGTGATCAGGTTGTGGATGACGGTGCCGCCGGGGTCCTTGGCCAGCTCGCGCACCGCGACCAGGGCGGTGATGGCGCTGGGCGAGACGGCGTCGCCGTTCTCGTCGACGATGAAGCAGCGGTCGGCGTCGCCGTCGAAGGCCACGCCCGCGTCGGCGCCGACCTCGCGGACCTTGGCCTGCAGGTCGACGATGTTCTTCGGGTCGAGCGGGTTGGCCTCGTGGTTGGGGAAGTTCCCGTCCAGCTCGAAGTACATCGGGGTGACCTCGATGGGCAGGCCGTCGAAGACCGAGGGCACGGTGTGCCCGCCCATGCCGTTGCCCGCGTCGACGACGATGCGCAGCGGGCGGGAGCCGGTGAGGTCGACCAGCGTGCGCAGGTGCGCGGCGTAGTCGGCCAGCATGTCCCGCTCTTCGGTCTTGCCTTGGGCGCCCCCGGCGTCGGGGTGCCCGCCTCGACGTCGGCGCGGATCTCGGCCAGCCCGGAGTCCTGCCCGACCGGGGCGGCGCCCGCGCGGCAGAGCTTGATCCCGTTGTACTGGGCGGGGTTGTGGCTCGCGGTGAACATCGCGCCGGGCAGGCCGAGCTTGCCGGAGGCGAAGTACAGCATGTCGGTGCTGGCCAGGCCGATGGAGATGACGTCGACGCCCTGCGCGGTCACGCCCTCGGCGAACGCGGCGGCCAGGCCGGGCGAGGAGTCGCGCATGTCGTGGCCGATGACGACGGCGGGCCCGCCGACCAGCCGGGCGAACGCCGCCCCGGTGGAGCGCACCAGCTCGGCGTCGATCTGCTCCCCGACCACGCCGCGGATGTCGTAGGCCTTGAAGACAGCGGACAGGTCGCGCACGTGTTCTCCCAAGGTCGGTCTGATGCCGCCTGGAGCCTACCGATTTGCCTACCGGTCAGTCCGAGACCGGGTCGGGGAGCACCCGCAAGTGGGCGCGGCGCGGGCCGCCGGGGGCGGGTTCTGGCTCGGGCACCGGCCGGTCGACCCGGCCCGCCTCGCGCACGGCCTCGGCCAGCGCGGTCAGGTCGTCGACGCTGGGCTCGGGGAGGGCGAACTCGCCGTCGTGCCGGACGACCTCCCAGCCGCGCGGGACGGTGAGCCGCAGCGCGTGCTCCTCGCAGAGGTCGTAGCTGTGCGGTTCGGCGTAGGTGGCCAGGGGGCCGACGACGGCGGTCGAGTCGGCGTAGGCGTAGGTCAGCGTGGCGACGGCCGGGTTGAGACACCCGGTTCGCGAACACCGACGCACGCTCCGCACGATCGCTGACGATAGCGCTTCCGAGCGCCGCCGCGCCGCAATGGCTCCCGCGACACGCCCCGGTGCGGCCATCCGGGCGAGTACTACCCTTTCGACCGTGGTCACCGCGCGCAGATCCCGCAGGCGTGGACGGCGCAACCGCGATCGGCACGGCCGCGGTCTGCGTGGTCCGCTGATCCCGTCGTCGCTGCCCGCGGCGAGCACGCGCGCCGAGAAGTTCGACACGGTCGTGCTGGAGGCGCTGGAGCCGATCGAGGCCCGCTGGCGCACCGAGCTGACCAAGCTCGACGTGGCGGTGGACGACGTGCCGGAGGTGCCCGAGGGCGAGCCGCCGGAGGGCGTCATCGCGGACTCGGGCGTCCCGCTGTCGCGGCTGGTCAGGGCCGGCGTCGACCGGCGCGGGCAGCCGACGAGGGCGCGGGTGGTGCTGTACCGCAGGCCGCTGGAGGCGCGCGCGAAGGACGGCGGCGACCTGGCCGACCTGGTGCACGACGTGCTGGTCGAGCAGATCGCCGCGTACCTGGGCCTGGACCCGGGCGTGGTGGAGGGCGGCGACTGAGGTCAGTCCGGCCTGCGGCCGGGGATCGACGTCAGGACGGTGAACAGGACCATCGCGCCCTGCACGAGCAGCAGGACGCCGCGCAGCGCCGAGGAGTGCTCGACGCGGACGTCGGCGGCGCGGGTCGGCACGGGGACGGCGACCTGGTGGCCCCAGGCGCGCACGACCGGCACCTGCCTGCCGTTGACGGTGGCCGTCCAGCCGGGTTCCTCGTTCGCGCCGACGACGAGCAGCCTGCCGTCGGGTCCGTCGCTGACCCGGGCGGCGGCGCCCGGCGGGGTGGCGTCGACGGGGACGACGCCGCCGGAGTCGAGCGAGGTCGGGGGACGCCGCCGGTGACGGCGGTCCTGGCCAGCTCGGGTGACAGCAGCGCGGAGGGTCCGCGGCGAGCTGGACGCGGAAGACGGCCCCGCCGTCGGTGGTCGCGGGGCGCCGCCCGCGAGGTCGCCCGCGGCGACCCGGAACGCGGGGGCGGCGTCGGCGGGGGTGATGACGAACAGCACGCCCGCGGCGGCGGCGCGGGCGAGGGCGGCGCGGACCCGGGTGCTCTCGCCGCTGAGCAGGTCCGCGCGCAGGCCGCCCAGGCGGGCGGCGGCGCCGGGGGCGGGTGCGAGGTCGTCGTCGCCGAAGGCGGGCAGGCGGGCGGCGGTGAGCCGGGGCGGGCCGTCGAGGGTGAGGACCCACCGCTGGGTGTCGGCCAGCTCGGCGGTCAGCGAGCTGGCCATGCGGGTGCCGCCGCCGTCGGTGAGCGGGCCGACGGGCCCGGCGACGACGACGCCCGAGGCGAGCGCGCCGAGGGCGGCGACGCCGATCGCGGCGGCGGGGCGGACCAGCGCGGGCTTGCCGCCGCCGGTGCGGCACAGGCCCAGCAGCGCCCAGACCAGGCCCCAGCCGATGATCAGCAGCGGGGTGCCCGCCCAGCCGGTCGACGGGGTGGCGCCGCCGAGCGGGGTCATCGGGACGAGGAGCACGAGCGCCAGCGCGAGCCCGCCGAGCGCGGCGAAGCCGAGGCCGGGCAGGGCGGCGCGGCCCGGCCGGACCAGCGCGCCCGCCAGGACCGCGAGCACCACGAGCGCCCCGACGAACGGCCACGCGCCCGGTCCGCCGGGGTGCAGGGCCACCAGGTCGGCCGCGGTGGTGGCCGGGTTCGCCACGAGCGCGCCGAAGCCGTGGACGACGACGCCCGGGTTCTGGATCACCACCGCGGGCCAGGGCAGCAGCAGCGCCAGCGGCATCAGGACCAGCATGAACAGGGCGACGCCGCGGCGGCGGCCGGAGCCGGGCACGAGCACGAACCCGCCGAGCGCGACGAGCACGAGGACGAGGTGGGCCAGCGGCGCGAACGCGCCGATCACCGCGAGCCCGGCCGCGGTGCCGCGGCGGCGGACAGCCAGTGCCGCCACTCGCCGGTGCGGACCAGCAGCGCCACCACGCCCGCGGTGACCACGGGCAGCAGGACGTGCACGACGACGGCGTCCAGCCTGCCCTGGGCGACGGCGGCGGACGCGGTGGGCAGCAGGGCGTAGCCGGTGGCCAGCAGCGCCCGCACCCAGCGGCGGACGGGCGCGCGGCGGGTCGCCAGGTACGCCGAGAGCCCGGCGAGCGGCAGGTCCGCGAGCAGCAGCAGCGCCACCGCGGCCTGGGCGCCGCCGAACGGGGCGAGCACCGCGCCGAGCACGCCGACGACGGCCAGGGCGGCGGGCGCGGGTGCGGCGGTGCCGCCCGCGACGCCGTGCCAGCCGGCGAGGTACTCCGACCACACCGCGCCGAGGTCGCCGACCGGCAGCAGCCGCCCGCCCGCCAGGTGCAGGCCCATGCGTCCGGCGTTGACCAGCACGGCGAGCAGGACGAGCCCGGCGACCATGAGCAGCGGCGGGGACAGCAGGAGCTGGCGCAGCACCTGGCCGCGGTCGACCGAGACGAGCACGAGGTCCGGCGGGGGCGGCGGGCCGCTGCCGTCGCGGCGCACCGGCGAGGGCCGGGGGCGCGGGCTCGGGCGCATGCCGTGCGGGGTCTCGGCGACCGGGATGGACACCGCGACGGCGCTGGTGGGCCTGCGCAGGCCTGCGCGCTTGGGCCTGCCGGTCGCGCCCGCGGGCAGCGATTCCGGTCCGGGGAGGGGCCGGGCGGGCGCGGGGGTGTCGGGGGCGAGCCAGACGGCGGGGCCGTAGGTGTCGGGGAGCCTGCCGAGCGCGGCGTCGGCGGCGACGCGGCGGCGCACCAGCGTCGCGGCGAACCCGCGGGCGGCGTTGCGCAGGCGGGTGAGCCTGCTGGTGAACAGCCCGCGCACGGGTCCGGGCCCGCCGCTGGCGGCGCGCGCCTTCCGGCCGGCGAGCAGCTCGGCCCGGCCGCTGAGGACGTGGGTGATGGCGGCGAGTTCGGCGCGGCTGTCCTCCAGCCTGCGCTGCATCGCGTAGCCGAGCGCGCGCAGCAGGCTCAGCGCGGCCAGCCGGGGCACGCCGAGCAGGAACGACACCAGCCCGCAATTGACCAGGAAGGTGCGCAGCCCCATCGCCCGGTCGAGCGCCGCGGCGCCGACGAGCCCGGGCACCTCGACGTCGACGCCGCGCAGCTCAGCGGTGACCGCGCGGGCGTGCCGGACGCGGGCGGACGGGACACAGAGGACGATCCGCCCGGACCGGTTCACCCGCCAGCCGAAGTCGATGTCCTCGCGCAGCAGCGGCACGGCCCGGTCGAACCCGCCCAGCTCGTGCCACACCGCGCGCCGCACGAGCATCCCCGCCGACGAGACGGCCAGGACCTCGGTGCTCTGCTCGAACTCCCGGTCGACCCTGGTCCAGTCCAATTCGGAGGGTCCGATGCCGGTCTGCCGGTGCCCGGAGGCGTCGGTGGACAGTCCCGCCCCGACGACGACGCCGGGGTCGCGCCAGTCGACGGCCAGCGGGCCGAGGACGGCGGCGGAGGGCGCGAGGTCGGCTGCGGTCAGCAGGGTGGCGAGGCAGTCCGGGTCGGGGGCGGAATCGTCGTGCAGCAGCCAGATCCAGCCGCCCGGGTCGCCCCAGCGCTCGACGGCGTGGTCGACGGCGGCGTGCACGGCGGCGGTGTAGCCCGCGCCGCGGTCGAGGACGAGCACGCCGTCGATGAGCCGCTGGGGGCCGGTGGCGGCCGCGGCGAGCAGGTCGGCGGTGGCGTCGGATGATCCGGTGTCGACGGCGATGACGTGCCGGGGGCGCGGCGCGCTGTGCCGCAGCGCGGACAGCGCCAGTCGCAGCCACTCGGCGCCGTCGTGGCACACGAGCACCGCCAGCACGGGCACGGTGCGCAAGCCGGTGGTCGGCCGGGGGCGGGGCGGCACTGCTCGCGCACACCTCCCTGGTCAGAGGTGCCGCAGGTGCGAAGCGCCTGCGGACTCCCATGCCCACCCAACCGCAACCGGACGGCGTAACTGTAGCGGGAATCTCCAGAAGTGAGCGAGCACCCGCTAACCGCCAGTTAGACCGCGCGTTTCTTGAGCTTGCGGCGTTCCCGTTCGGACAGGCCGCCCCAGATGCCGAAGCGCTCGTCGTGCGCCAGCGCGTACTCCAGGCATTCGGCGCGCACCTCGCAGCCGAGGCAGATCCGCTTCGCCTCGCGCGTCGAGCCGCCCTTCTCCGGGAAGAACGCCTCCGGGTCGGTCTGCGCGCACAGGGCGCGCTCCTGCCACTCCTGCTCTTCGGCCTCGTCGAGGAAGCCGGGCAAACCGGCTTCCGGGCGTTCCCACTCCGCCGGCTGCACGACGTTGCCCCTGTCTTCGAATCCCTGCATAGCGCCCGCCTCCTCGCCTTCCGCACTCCCCGGCTGGCGGATGCCATAGGCCGTCCCCGTGGCGAATGACATCGATGTGATTACACCCGTGTCCGCGCGGCGGGTCAAGCGAAGCCCCCGGGTGGGTGATGGGGTATGCGCGGGCTACACCCGTTCGTGTACCTGGGGAAATACCGCCAGATACCAACCGGCTGCCGGGAATTTCGCGAAACTTGCCACACTGGGGTCGTGCAGAGATCAGCTATTCGACCGTCGCCGGTGTTCCTCGCCCTGCTCGCGGTCACCGTCGGTGGAGCGCTGCTCACCTTGGTGGACGGTGATGCCGCCGTCAAGGCGGGGTGTTCATCCTCGTGCTCGGCGGGTGGGCGGTGTCGCTGTGCCTGCACGAGTTCGGGCACGCGCTGGTCGCCTTCCGCGGCGGCGACCGGGAGGTCCACTTCAAGGGCTACCTGACCCTCGACCCGCGCCGCTACACCGATCCAGTGCTGAGCCTGGTGCTGCCGCTGCTCCTGCTGGCGATCGGCGGCGTCCCGCTGCCCGGCGGCGCGGTGTGGATCAACCACCACGCGCTGCGCTCCCGAGCGGTGGAATCACGCGTCTCGCTCGCCGGGCCGTTCGCGAACCTGGTGCTCGGCACGGCGCTCGCGCTCGTGGTGGCGCTCGTCCCGATGCACCCGCCGCTGGCCGCCGGGCTGTCGTTCCTGGCGCTGCTGCAGCTCGCCGCGTTCGTGCTCAACATGCTGCCGATCCCGGGCCTGGACGGCTGGGGCGCGCTGGAGCCGTACCTGTCGCACGACGCGCGCCGCATCGGCGCCAAGGCGCGGCCGTGGGCGCCGTTCGTGCTGTTCGCGGTGCTCATCGGCATCCCGGGCGCGGCGGCGGTGTTCTGGGACGTCGTGCTCGCGGCGTACGAGGCCGTCGGCGGTGAGGCGTACTACGCGGCGGTGGGCCAGTCGCTGTTCTTCTTCTGGCGCTGACCGGGGTTTCACCCGAGCGTGGGAGGATCGCGGCCGTGAAGGTCGTCGCAGTCGTCGGCGGGGTGGGCGGAGCCCGGTTCCTGCTCGGCGTCAAACACCTGTTGGGGCTGCCCGCCGTCGGCGAGCCGCCGGAGCCGTCGCCGCACGAGATCACCGCGGTCGTGAACACCGCGGACGACATGTGGCTGCACGGGCTGCGCATCTGCCCGGACCTCGACAGCTGCATGTACACCCTCGGCGGCGGGATCGACACCGAGCGCGGCTGGGGCAGAGCGGGCGAGTCGTGGGTGGTGCGCGAGGAGCTGGCCGCGTACGGCACCGAGGGCTCCTGGTTCAACCTGGGCGACCGGGACTTCGCGACGCACATCGTGCGCACCCGGATGATGCGCGCGGGCTACGAGCTGTCCGACATCACCGCGGCGCTGTGCGACCGGTGGAAGCCGGGCGTGCGGCTGCTGCCGATGACCGACGACCGCGTCGAGACGCACGTGGTGATCGACGAGCCGGGCACCGGCGAGCGCAAGGCCGTGCACTTCCAGGAGTGGTGGGTCCGCTACCGCGCGGAGCCGAAGGCGGAGTCGATCGTGCCGGTGGGCGCGGACGAGTCGTCGCCCGCGCCGGGCGTGGTCGAGGCGATCACCGAGGCCGACATCGTGCTGATCGCGCCGTCGAACCCGGTGGTGAGCGTCGGCACGGTGCTGTCGGTGCCGGGCGTGCGCACGGCGCTGCGCAAGACGAGCGCGCCGGTGGTCGGGGTGTCGCCGATCGTGCGCGGCAAGGCCGTGCGCGGGATGGCGGACGCGTGCCTGAGCGCCATCGGCGTGGAGACCACGGCGGAGGCGGTGGGCCGCCACTACGGCTCGCGCGCCTGCTCGTCCGAGGGCATCCTCGACGGCTGGCTGGTGCACTCCGGCGACGCCGCGGACGTGCCGAACGTCGCGGTGCGCGCGGTGCCGCTGATGATGTCCGATGTGGACGCGACCGCGGCGATGGCGCGGGCCGCCTTCGACCTCGGCGGGGTCGACATTGCCTGAGCACGGCGCGCGCGGGTCGGTCGAGGTCAGGCCGGTGCCGGGCCTGCCGGAGTTCCGGCCCGGCGACGACCTGACCGGCGCGATCGCCGCGGCGGCGCCGTGGCTGCGCTCGGGCGACGTCGTCGTGGTCACCAGCAAGGTCGTGTCCAAAGTGGAGGGCATGCTGATCCGGGTGCCCGACGACCCGGAGGCGCGGGAGCGCAGGCGGCGCGAGCTGGTGCTGGAGGAGGCGCGGCGGGTGGTCGCGCGGGTGAAGAACTCGCTGATCACCGAGAACCGGCTGGGCATCGTGCAGGCCGCCTCCGGCGTCGACAACTCGAACGTGGCGAGCGGCGAGGTGGCGCTGCTGCCCGCCGACCCGGACGCCAGCGCCGACGCCCTGCGCCGCGGCTGCGCGAGCGGCTGGGCGTCGAGGTCGCGGTGGTCATCACCGACACCATGGGCCGGGCGTGGCGGCTCGGCCAGACCGACGCGGCGATCGGCGCGTCCGGGCTGGCGGTGCTGGCCCCGTACGCGGGTGAGGTGGACTCGCAGGGCAACGAGCTGGCGGTGACGCTGATCGCGGTGGCCGACGAGATCGCCGCGGCGGCGGACCTGGTGAAGGGCAAGCTGGGCGGCGTTCCGGTCGCGGTGGTCCGGGGTCTGGAGATCGGCGGCGCCGGGTCGGCGCGCGACCTGCTGCGCCCGATCGAGGAGGACCTGTTCCGGCTGGGCACGGACCTGGCCGTCGAGCAGGGCAGGCGGGAGGCGGTGCTGCTGCGCCGCTCGGTGCGCCGGTTCGCGCCGGACCCGGTCGACCCGGCCGCGCTGCGCCGGGCGCGGCGGCGGCGCTGACCGCGCCCGCGCCGCACCACACCCGCCCGGTGCGGTTCGCGCACGTGACGTCGAAGCGGAGGCCCTGCTCGACGCGATGCGCGCCGCGTGGCGGGCCGACCTCGAAGCGGACGGCTGGGACGCCGAGCGGATCGACCGCCGCGTCGCCCGCGGCGACCTGCTCTACCACGCGCCCGAGGTCGTGGTGCCGTTCCTGGTGGCCGAGGGCGCGCACGAGTACCCGGACGAGCGCCGGTCGGCGGCGGAGCGGGCGATGTTCCTGGTGGCGGGCGGCGCGGCCGTGCAGGGCCTGCTGGTCGCGCTGGCGGCCGAGGGCCTGGGGTCGTGCTGGGTGTCGTCGACGATGTTCTGCCCGGACGTCGTGCGCGACGTGCTGGGCGTGCCCGCGTCGTGGCAGCCGCTGGGCGCGGTCGCGGTCGGGCACCCGGCGGAGCCGCTGGCCCCGCGCGAGCCGCGGTCGGACGAGGGGTGGGTCGAGCTGTGACGCTGCACGCGGACGTCGTGTCCCTTTGGACTCCTGGGCGCCCGGGGACCCGGCCCAGGAGTCGCTGCGCCAGGCGTACCTCGGGTTCCTGGACGCCCGCCCGGACGCCTGCCTCCGCTCCTGCGAGCCCGGGCACATCACCGCGTCCGCCCTGGTCTTCGACCACACGGGCTCGCGCGTCCTGCTGACCCTGCACCCCCGCGTGGGCCGCTGGCTGCAACTGGGCGGCCACTGCGAACCCGGCGACCTGAGCCTGGTCGGCGCGGCGCTGCGCGAGGCCGAGGAGGAGTCCGGGATCATCGGCCTGACCATCGACCCGGTCCCGCTGCACCTGGACGTGCACCCGATCACGTGCTCGCTGGGCCTCCCGACCCGCCACTTCGACGTCCGCTTCGTCGTGCACGCCCCGGCGGGCGCGGCGGCGGTGCAGAGCGCGGAGTCGGTGGACCTGCGCTGGTGGCCCGTCGACGCCCTGCCGGAGGACCCGGACGGGATCGCGGGCATCGGCCGGATGCTGGCGGCGCTGCGGTGATCCCGATCGACCCGGCGTCGCCGGTGCCGCCGTACGAGCAGGTCCGCGCGAGCCTGGCGCAGCGCATCACCGACCGCTCCCTGCCGATCGGCGCGAAGCTCCCCACCGTCCGCGCGTTGGCGGCGGAGCTGGGCCTGGCGGTGAACACCGTCGCCCGGTCGTACCGGGAGCTGGAAGAGGCGGGCTTGGTCGAGACCCGCGGGCGTGCGGGCACGTTCGTCGCGTCCGCGGGCAACCGCCCCCGGAACTCGTCCAGGAAGCCGCCGACGCGTACGCGGTCCTGTGCCGCCGCTACACGATCCCGCCCGACGAAGCGCTGGCGATCGTCCGGGCGGCGTTGGAGAAGGCCTAGATCGTCCGGTAGTCGCGCGGCGAGAAGCGCGGGGCGCGGCGGGGTTTGCCGAGGCCGGCCGCCTCGATGTAGCGGACGGCGCGGTGGCGTTGGGGGCGTACGGGGCGAGGAGCTCCAGCATCCCGGCGTCGTCGACCTTGCGGCCCAGCAGGGCGTGGCCGACGATCCCGGCGAGGTGGTAGTCGCCGATGCTGACCGCGTCCGGGTCGCCCCAGGCGCGTTGGGCGACCTCGGCGGCGGTCCAGACGCCGATGCCGGGGACCTTGCGGAGCCAGTTGCGGCCCTCGACGCCGCGGAGTTCGGCGGCCTTCTCCAGGCGACCGGCGACCTGGGCGGCGGCGATGATCGCGCGCCTGCGGGCCCCGTCGACGCCGACCTGGTGCCACTGCCAGTCGGTGACGGCCAGCACGTCCAGCGGGGTCGGCGGGACGCGGACGCCGGGCGGGACCGGGCCGGGGGCCGGGACGCCGAAGCGGCGGGCCAGCTCGCGCCACGACCGGTGCGCCTCGGTCCCGGTGACCTTCTGCTCCAGGATCGCGGCCAGCAGGACGTCCCACACGCGCCCCGTGGCGCCCAGACGCAGACCGGGCCGGTGTCGGCGCACCTCGGCGACCAGCGGGTGGTGGGCGACGAAGTCGGAGTCGTCGTCACCGGCGCCGAGCAGGGCGGGGACGCCGTCGAGCAGCGCGTCCGCGCCCGGTCCCCAGGCGGAGGCGACGACCTCGCCCGCGACGACGCGCAGGCACAGCGTCCCGGGACCCGCGGCGGTGTTGCCCGCGAGCCACGTGCCGCGGGTGTCGGTCTGGAAGGCGGGGTCGCCCGGACCGCGGCGCAGGGGCGCACGGCGGCGGAGAACTCGAGCGCGCGGGGCGGCGTCCAGCGGCGTTCGAGGAGGGCGGTCACCACGCGGAGACTACCCGGAGGTTGGTGGCGGCACTGTCGTTACAGTGGCGGAACAGTACGGAGAGGATGGCCGTGACCGATCTGCACGTCGTCGTTCCCGCCGGGGGCAGCGGGACCCGCCTGTGGCCGCTGTCGCGGGCGACCGACCCGAAGTTCCTGCACCCGCTGACCGGGACCGACCGGTCGCTGCTGCAGGCCACCTTCGACCGGCTCGCCCCGATCGCCTCGGCCGAGCGCCTGTACGTCGTGACCGGCACCGCGCACGCCGCCTCGGTGGCCCGCCAGCTCCCCGCGGTGCCCGAGGCCAACATCCTCGTCGAGCCCCTGGCCCGCGACTCCTGCGCGGCGATCGCGCTGGCCGCCGCGGTGATCGAGCGGCGCAGCCCGGGCGCGGTGATGGCGTCCTTCGCCGCCGACCACCTGATCGCCGACACCGAGGAGTTCGCGCACACCGTCGGCCGCGCGGTCGACGGCGCGCGCGAGGGCAAGCTCATGACGATCGGCATCACGCCGACCCGACCGGAGACCGGCTACGGCTACCTCCAGTGCAGCGAGCAGGCGCAGCGGTCGGTCATCCAGCGGGTGCTGGAGTTCAAGGAGAAGCCCGCGCTGGATGTCGCCACCCGCTACGTCGAGTCCGGCAGCTACCTGTGGAACGCCAGCATGTTCGTCTGGCGCACCGACGTCTTCCTCGACCAGCTCCGGCAGCGCCGCCCCGACGTGGCCGCGCCCATCGACAAGATCGCCGCCGCGTGGGACACCGACGACCGCGACGCCGTCCTGGCCGACGTGTGGCCGACGGTGCCGAAGGTGGCCGTCGAGTACGCGGTCATGGAGCCCGCCGCCGCCGACGGCCTGGTGGCCACCGTGCCCGGTGACTTCGGCTGGAGCGACATCGGCGACTTCGACACCCTCGGCGAGCTGCTGGGCGCCGACGTCGACGGGACGAAGGTGTTCTCCCCACCGGCGGGTCGCCGAAGGTCGTCGCCGTGGACAGCCCCGGGACCGTCGTGGTGCCGTCCGGGCGGCTCGTCGCCGCGCTGGGCGTGCCCGGGGTGATCATCGTGGACAGCGGTGACGCGGTGCTGGTGTGCAAGCGCGAGCGCGCGCAGGACATCAAGCGGCTGACCGAGGTCCTGCGCGAGCGCGGAGAGTCCGATTTCCTCTGAGATCCCCGGCGTTCCCGCTGACGCGGCGTGGCGATCGGGCTACGCTGGCAGCGGCAACACCGGTCGGCAGGAAGGGCGGCGCATGGACCCCCGCGAGCGTGCCGAAGCCATCCTCGCCAGGGCCCGCGCACGGGGCGCGTACGTCGTCACCCCGGACAGCGCGACGTCGCCGATGGACGCTTCCGCCACGGTCCAGATCCCGCGCGGGGTGGTGCGCGACGCCGACGACGCCGAGATCACCTCGGTGTTCTCGATGACCGACGAGCTGCCCGCGATCGCCCAGGAGGCCGCCACCCAGTCGCTGGCGTCGCCGCCGCGGCCCGCGCAGGTGCCCCGGCAGGCGCCCGCGCCGCCGCCGGAGGAGGTGGACGGCATCCTGCCGACCACCACCCAGCCCGGTATCGACCGGTCGAACCTCAGCAGGCGCCTCGACGGCGGGTTCTAGCGGTCCTGCGCCTTCAGGCGCAGCGCCAGCCCCGCCTTGACCGCGCCGCGCACGGGCGCCCAGAGCGGACCGCGGTGCCGGTCGGCGATGAACCGGTAGGCGCTCTCGTGGTGGGCGGCGAGCATCTTCGACGACGCCTTCGCCGTGGAGTGGCCCTGGATGTGCATGACCTCGGCGTCGGGCACGTACACGTTCTGCCAGCCCGCGCGGGCCAGGCGCTCGCCGAGGTCGACGTCCTCGAAGTACATGAAGTAGCGCGAGTCGAACCCGTCGACGGAGTCCCACGCGGCGCGGCGCAGCAGCAGGCAGGAGCCGGACAGCCAGCCCGCCTCGCGCTCGCGGATGTCGGTCTCGGTCTGCTTGTACTCCTTGGTCCACGGGTTCGCGGGCCACACGCGGCCCAGTAGGCCGTGGCCGATGCCCTTGCCCAGCGACGGGACCTGGCGCGCCGACGGGTAGACCTTCCCGGACGGCTCGGTGATCAGCGGGCCGAACGCGCCGCCGCGCGGCCAGCGCTTCGCGGCGTCGAGGAGGGTGTCGAGCGCGCCGGGGCGCCACTCGAGGTCGGGGTTGCAGACGACGATCCAGCCGTACTCGGGGCCCAGTGCGGCCACCCCGCGGTTCGCGCCGCCGCCGTAGCCGAGGTTGCCGCCGGTGCGGACCAGCTCGACGTCGTCCCACTCCTGCGCGGCGGCCTCGGGCGCGCCGTCGGTGGAGCCGTTGTCCGCGAGCACGACGTGCACGGGGCGCGTGGTGGCCTCGGGCAGGGTCTCCAGGAAGCGGCGCAGCGTCTCGCCCGGCGAGTAGGTCACGGTGACCACGGCGAGCGCGTCCCCATAGCTGGTGTCGGTCACAGCCCGACATCCTGCCAGGGTCAGCGGGACCGGCGGTGCGCGGCGTGGGCGGCGGCGTAGACCTCGCGGTGGCGCTCGCGGACGCGCCCCACGTGAACTCCTTGGCGCGCTCCTGCGCTGCGGCGGAGAGCACGGCGCGGCGGGTGGGGTCGTCGAGCAGGTCGGCGATGGCGGTGGCGATGTCGCCCGCGCCGACGCCGCAGTACGCGACCGCGTCGCCGCCGACCTCGGGCAGCGACAGCCTGCGCGTGGTGAGCACGCACGCCCCGCACGCCATGGCTTCCAGCACGGGCAGCCCGAAGCCCTCGCCGAGCGACGGGTACGCGACCAGCGCGGCCCCGCCGAGGAACCCGGCGAGCGCGTCGAACGGGAGGTACCCGGCGCGGATGACGCGCAGCCGGTGCGGGACGGCGTCGAGGGCGCGCTCGATCTGGTGGTCCCAGCCGGGCTGGCCCGCGAGGACGAGCGCGGGCGGGTCGACCCGGCCGCGGCAGGCGGCGGCGAAGCCGCGGATCAGCGCGGGGACGTTCTTGCGCGGCTCCAGCGCGCCGAGAAACGCCACGTACTCCTGGTCGCCGAGGCCGATGGCGGCGCGCGCGGCGGCGACCTCCTCCGGCGACGGCGGGTGGAACCGCTCGGCGTCGACGCCGTGCTGGATGATGTCCATCCGGGTGGGCGGCGCGCCCGCGACCCGGGTCAGCTCGTCGGCGGTGGCGACGCTGGGCACGATGCAGCGGCCCGCGCGCATCAGCGCCGCTTTGGTCCAGGCGCGGAAGAAGCGCGCCTTGATGGAGTGGTGCAGCACGGGGTCCGTGAAGAACGTGGCGTCGTGCAGGGTCACCACGGACGCGGCGGGACCGGCCAGCGGCATCGTGTAGTGCGGGGAGTGCAGCACCTGCGCGCCGATGCGGCGGGCGAGCCGGGGCAGCGTCGTCTGCTCCCAGGTCAGCCGGGCGGTGCGGGCGGTGACGGCCTCCGCGGCGGGCACGATCCGGGCGTGCGGGGCGAGCGTGCTGTACAGGACGGCGTCGCGCGGCTGGCAGACGATGCTCAGCGCCGCCCCGTCGGCGTCGAGCGCGGCGACCAGGGAGTCGACGTAGCGTCCGACGCCACCGCGGTCGGCGGGCACGGCGGTCGCGTCGACGAGGACACGCGGGTCGGCCGTAGACACGCGGATCAGGGTACGGCGTGGCGTGCGGGGCATCTCCCGAACGGGGGAATTGCTCCGCACGTCACTGTTCGGCCAGGCGTCGGTGGAGCGACCACACCCGTTCGGCCGCGCGTTGCCAGGTGAACCCGGCGGCGCGTTCCCTGGCCCGGTCGACGTGCTCGCGCTTCAAGGCTTCGCGGAGGGCGCGGGCGAGGTCGTCGGGGTCGTCGCGGCGGTGCGCGACGCCGGTGCCCGCGGCCACCTCGACCAGCGCGGGGGCGTCGGAGTGGGCGACGGGGACGCCCTCGGCCATGGCCTCCAGCAGCGGCAGCCCGAACCCCTCGGCGCGGCTCGGCACAGCCAGCGCGGCGGCCCGGCGCAGGGCGACCCCGAGTTCGGCGTCGTCGACCCGGCCGAGGACGTGGACGGTGGCGCCGCTGCGACGGGCAAGCGCTTGCAGGTCGACGTCGCCCCAGCCCCGGGGACCTGCGACGACCAGGGGGAGACCGACGGCGGGGATGGCGTCGACCAGGGTGTCGAGGCCCTTGCGGGGCTCGACGGTGCCGATGGCGAGGACGTACTCGCGGGGCAGGTCCAGCCGCGCGGCGACGGCGTCAGGGTCGGGCGCGAGCGGGAGGGGCGTGACGCCGTTGCCGATGACGTGCACCTCGACCGGGCCGGGGGCGTGCTTCTCGAGGTCGCGCGCGACGGCGTGGGTGGGGACGACGATCGCGGCGGCGCGGTGGACGGCCCGGGTGATCATCCGCCGGTGCCAGGCGACGCCGCGCGGGGTGAGCGTCTCGGGGTGGGTGTAGGGGACGGTGTCGTGGATGGTGACGACCGCGCCGTCGGGGGCGAGCGGGGTGGGGGCGTGCAGGCTGTCGGTGCGCACGCGCGGGGGAGGCCGCGTTCCCAGGCGAGGGCGAGGGCGCGTCGGGGGAGCTTCAGGGCGCGGGTGGGGACGCCGGGGATGGCGGCGGCGGTGGTGTCCCCGTGGCGCGCGGTGACGCCCGCGACGGTCCAGCCGTCGGGGGTGTTGGCGGCGAGCGCGGCGGTCAACTCCCGCGTGTGGCGGCCGGTCCCGCCGGGCACGGGGGCGAGGAGCTGCTCGGTGAGCACGGCGAGCTCGGGCACGGCGCCAGGGTACGGTCGTCGCCGTGGACGCCCGCACGACGGTCGTCGTGGTCACCTGGCGGGGCCGCGACCACATCGCCGCCTGCCTACGCGCACTGGCCGCCCAAACGCGTCCCCATAGGACGATCGTCGTCGACAACGCCTCCGACGACGGCACCGCCGAGATCCTCTCCACCTTCGACGTCGAAACCCACCGCCTCCCGACCAACGTCGGCTACGCAGGCGCCCTGGCGACCGTGCGTGCCACCACCGAATTCACCGCGTGGCTGAACGACGACGCCATCCCCAGCCCGACCTGGCTGGCCCACCTGGAAGACGCACTGGACGCGACCCCTCGGCCGCCGCCGCCAGCGCCCACCTGACCCAGCCCGACGGCACCACCCAGTCCCTGGGCGTCCGCCTGACCCCCGACGGCTACGGCGCCGACGCGGTCACCACGCCCGTCTTCGGCTTCTGCGGCGGCGCGGCCCTCCTCCGCACCGCCGCGGTGGACGGCATCCCCGCCCACTACTTCTGCTACTACGAGGACACCGACACCTCGTGGCGCATGCGCCTGGCGGGCTGGACCATCCTCGCCGTCCCCGAGGCCGTGGTGACCCACGCCCACGGCGCGAGCACCGCCATCGGCTCCCCCGGTTCCACCTGTGGAACGAACGCAACCGCCTGTGGACCCTCCTCCGCTGCGCCCCCGCTCGGTCGCCTGGCGCGAGTTGGCCCGCTTCGCCGCCCTGACCCTGATCCTCCCCTTCCGCCGCATCACCCCCAAACCCCCCAACTTCCACTTCCCCCTCCGCGCCCGAGTCCTCGCGGAAGTCCTCACCCACCTCCCCCGCCCCCACGGCACCCCAACCACCCGAGCCCGCGTCTGGCAGGAGTGGACCCGCCCAGATGATCGGACCATCTGAGCCATCCCCCGACACCGCGACTCGGCACCGCGACTCGACGCCGCCACCCGCGACCACAGCCCGACGGCCCGACTCGGCGCTCCAGCGAGCATGATCCGACCATCCGGGCCCCAGACGACGCGGCCCTCTCCGCTCAGGTGATCACATCATCTGGATGGTGCGATCATCCGAAGCCAGACGGCACAGGTCTCTCCGTTCGCATGATCACATCATCCAGATGGTGCGATCATCCGAAGCCAGACGATCCGGGCCTCCCCGTTCACATGACCGCATCATTCGGATGGTGCGATCATCCGGGCCGGGGCGAGCTGGCCTCCCGTTCACATGACCGCATCATCCAGATGGCGCGATCATCCGGAGCCAGACGGCCATGCCTCTCGGATCGCATGATCACATCATTCGGATGGTGCGATCATCCGGAATCAGACGAGCTGGCCTCCCTGTTCGCATGACCGCATCATCCGGATGGTGCGATCATCCGGGACCGGGCGAGTCGGGTTCTCCGTTCGCATGATCGGATCATCTGGATGGTGCGATCATCTGGAGTCAGATGGTGTCATCATCTGAGTTGTTGGGCAGCCGATCCTTCCTCACCTCTCGCGATGAGGCACGCTGTGCCCTAACAGCGCTACAGGAGGAGGCAGGTGTTGGCACAGGGGGTGCTGCCCGAGCTGTCCGTCGTGGTGGTCAACTACCGCGGCGCCGAGGACACGGTCGCGTGTCTGCGTGCCCTGCGGGGCGAGTTGGACTACCCGGCCGATCGGCTGCAGGTGATCTGCGTCGACAACGCCTCCGGGGGTGATGACGCCGAGCGGATCGCCGCCGTGCCGGGGGTCGAGGTGGTCCGGAGCGGGGAGAACCTGGGGTTCGCGGGGGATGCAACCTCGGCGCCCGGCACGCGACCGGGCAGGTGCTCGCGTTCCTCAACAACGACGCCCGCCCGCACCCGCAGTGGGCCAAAGCGGCGGTCGCGGTGCTCGCGGAGCAGCCCGACGTCGCCTGCGTCGCCAGCAAGGTGCTCGACTGGGACGGGACCAACATCGACTTCGTCGACGGCGGGCTCACCTGGTTCGGGATGGGCTACAAGCGCCACGCGGGTCAGCCCGACGACGGCAGCCACGACGTCCCCCGTGACACCCTCTTCGCCACCGGGTCCGCCATGTTCGTCCGCGCGCCGGTCTTCGCCGAGTTGGGCGGGTTCGACGAGCGGTTCTTCATGTTCTACGAGGACGTCGACCTCGGCTGGCGGCTCAACCTCCGCGGCTGGCGGGTGCGGTTCGAGCCCACCTCGCTGGCCTACCACCGGCACCACGCGTCGATGTCCAAAGTAGACGAGGCCGAGGCCCGCGAGATCTACCTCCTCGAGCGCAACGCCCTCGCCGCGCTCTACAAGAACCTCTCCGCCGAGACCCTCGCGAAGGCCCTCCCCGCCGCCCTCGCGCTCGCCATCCGGCGGGCGACCGCGCGCGGCGAGATCGACGCCACGCAGCTGGAGATCCGCGACCGGCCCGTGCAGACCACCGTCCCGCCGTCCACGCTGGCCGGGGTGCTCGCGGTCGACCAGTTCGTCGAGCTGCTGCCGTCGCTGGCCGCCTCGCGCGAGGAGGTCCAGGAGACGCGGGTCCGCACCGACGCCGACCTGCTCCCCCTGATGCGCCGCGCGATGGAGCCCGCCTACCCGCTCCCGCGTTACCTGGCCGCGCACGACGTCCTCGTCGAGGCGTTCGGGCTGGAGGCGGCGTTCGGGGCGCGCAGGCGGGTGCTGGTCGTCACCGGGGACGCGATCTCCGAGCGGATGGCGGGTCCCGCGATCCGCGCGTGGAACATGGCCGACGTCCTCGCCGCCGAGCACGAGGTGCGGCTGGTCACCGTGAACCCGGTGTGCGCGCCTGCCGAGTCCGCGTTCCCCGTGCTGGGCGTGCGCCGCCGCGACCTGCCCGCGCAGGTGGCGTGGGCGGACGTCGTCGTCCTGCAGGGCCACGCGCTCGAACTCGCCCCGGAGCTGAAGAGGGCCGACTCGACCAAGATCGTGGTCTGCGACGTCTACGACCCCATGCACCTGGAGCTGCTCGAGCAGAGCAAGGACCAGGGCGCGGTCGCCGAGCAGCGCGAGCTGGACCTGATCGGCGTCACCGGCGTCCTCAACGCCCAACTGGAGCGCGGCGACTTCTTCATCTGCGCCTCCGAGCGCCAGCGGCACTTCTGGCTGGGCCACCTGATGGCGCTGGGCAGGCTCACCCCGACATCTACGACACCGACCCCACCCTGCGGTCCCTGCTCGACGTCGTCCCGTTCGGACTGCCCGGCAAGCCGCCGCAGCAGTCGCGGTCGCCGATCAAGGGGCCGCTGGTCGGCGGCGGCGACAAGGTCGTGCTGTGGGCGGGCGGGGTGTACTCCTGGTTCGACCCGCTGACCCTCGTCGAGGCGATCGGCGAGCTGGCGCAGCGCAGGCCCGAGACCAAGCTGGTCTTCCTCGGCATGAAGCACCCCAACCCCGAGGTCCCGGAGATGGACATCGGCGCGCGGGTGCGGGCGCTGTCGGGCAGGCTCGGCCTCACCGACCGGCACGTGTTCTTCAACGAGACCTGGGTGCCCTACGAGCAGCGCCAGGACTGGCTGCTCGACGCCGACTGCGGTGTCACCACGCACTTCGAGCACGTCGAGACGACGTTCGCCTTCCGCACCCGCGTCCTCGACTACCTGTGGGCGGGCCTGCCGATCGTCACCACCGACGGCGACTCGTTCGCCGAGTTGGTGCGCCGCGAGGGCCTGGGCGTCGTCGTGCCCGCCGAGGACCCGGCCGCGCTGGCGCGGCGCTGGAGAAGGTGCTCTACGACGCCGACTTCGCCGCCGCCTGCCGCGACCGGATCGCCGTGGTCCGCGAGCGCTTCACCTGGGAGAACGTCCTGGCCCCGCTGACCGCGTTCTGCCGCGACCCGCGCCCGGCCGCCGACCGCCTGCCGGGCGCGTCCGCGCTGGTCAAGCGGCCCGCGCTGGGCGTCGCGGGCCGGGTCCGGCGGGACCTGGGCCTGGTCAGGGAGTACCTGGACAACGGCGGCGCGGGCGAGCTGGCCCGCCGCGCCGCGGGCCGGGTCCGCAGGGTCGCCCGCGAGCGCCTGGGGGTCGGGATGGCTGACCTGCGGGTGCTCATCGACGGCACGCCCCTGCTCGGCGCCCGGACCGGCGTCGGCCGCTACACCGCCGCGCTCGCCGAGGAGCTGGCCGCCGCGCCCGGGGTGTCGATGCGCGCGGTGGCGTTCACGCTGCGCGGGTGGCGCGCCCTGCGCCGGGTCCTGCCGCACGGGTCGCAGGCGCGCGGCATGCCCGTGCCCGCGCGGCTGCTGCGCAAGGCGTGGCTGCGCGGCCCGTTCCCGCCGGTCGAGCTGTTCGCCGGGTTCGCCGACATCGTGCACGGCACCAACTTCGTGCTCCCCGCCGCCGCCCGCGCCCGCGGCGTGCTGACCATCCACGACCTCGCGTTCCTCGACTCCCCCGACGACCTGCCGCCCAGCGACGCCAACCTGCCGGACCTGGTCCGCATCTCGGCCCGCCGCGCCCGCATGGTGTGCGTCCCGACACAGGCGGTCGCCGACCGCGTCACCGAGCGCCTCGGCGTCGGGTCGGAGCGCATCGCGGTGACCCCGCTGGGCGTCGACCTGGCCTGGTTCACCGCCCGCCCGCCCGGCGACGCCCTGGTCGAGCGCCTGGGCCTGCCGTCGGAGTACCTGCTGTTCGTCGGCGGCGCGGGTCCCCGCAAGGCGCTGCACTGGCTGCTCGACGCGCACGCCGCGACCCCGTCGCTGCCGCCGCTGGTCCTGGCGGGCCCGGGCCACGCGGTGACGTCGTCGCGGGTCCTGTCGACCGGCTACCTGTCCGAAGTGGACTTGCGCGCGGTGGTCGCGGGCGCGTCCGCCCTGGTCCTCCCGTCCCGCGACGAGGGCTTCGGCCTGCCCGTCCTGGAGGCGATGGCCTGCGACGTCCCCGTGGTGTGCACCGACGTCCCCGCGCTGCGCGAGGTCGCGGGCGGCCACGCGACCCTGGTGCCGTACGAGGACACCGAAGCCCTCGCGGTCGCCCTGACCGCGGCCCTGGAGAACCCGCCGGATCCCGCGACCCTGGCCACCCGCCGCACCCACGCCGCCAACCACACCTGGCGGCGCTGCGCCGAACTCACCATCGCCGCCTACCGGCAGGCGCTGGGCTAGAAGCCGCCCTCCGCGAACGCCGCCGTCAGGGCGTCGCGCCAGGGGCGGAGCGGGGTGAGGCCCGCGTCGCGCCAGGTGCGGTCGGAGAGGACGGAGTACGCCGGGCGGGGGCCGGGCGCGGGTAGTCGGCCGTGGTGCACGGCGAGATCCGCGCGGGGTCCGCGCCCAGCTCGGTGAAGACCGCCTGGGCGAACTCGTACCAGGTGGCCTCGCCCGCGTTGGTGCAGTGCAGAACCCGCGATGCCGGCGCCGCGCCGTCGGTGATCTTCTGCGCCAGTTCCACGAGGCCCGCGGCGAGGTCCGACGCCCAGGTCGGGGTGCCGCGCTGGTCGTCCACAACGGACAGTTTGTCGCGTTCGGACTCCAGGCGCTTCATCGTCTTCGCGAAGTTCGAGCCGAAGGCGCTGTAGACCCACGCCGTGCGGACGACCCACGCCCGCGCGCCGGAGCCCAGGACCGCGGTCTCGCCCGCCAGCTTCGTCACCCCGTACACCGACCGCGGGCCCACCGGATCGTCCACTTCGTACGGTGCCGACGCGTCGCCGGGGAACACGTAGTCCGTGGACACGTGGATCAGCGGGACGTTCCGGGACGAGCACGCCGCCGCGAGCACACGGGGAGCGTCGGCGTTGACCGCGAAGGCGCGCGCCTGCTCGGTCTCGGCCTGGTCGACGGCGGTGTACGCCGCCGCGTTGATCACCACGGCGGGGCGGGGCAGGGCGGAGACCGCCTCGATGACCGCGCCCGCCGACGTCACGTCCAGCGACGCGGAGTCCGGCGCGACGACCGACAGCGACGGCGACGCGAGGGCGGCGAGGAGCGGCCGAGCTGACCGCCCCCACCGGGTACCAGCAGGGTCAGCACGTCACACCCCGGCCCGGGCGCGCAGCGGCTCCCACCAGGACCGGTTCTCCCGGTACCAGGCGACGGTCTCGGCGAGCCCGGTCTCGAACGGCACCCGCGGCGCGTAGCCCAGCTCGGTGGAGATCTTGGTGATGTCGACCGAGTAGCGGCGGTCGTGGGCCTTGCGGTCGATCACCGGCTGCACCATGGACTCGTCCGCGCCCGTGGCCGCCAGCAGCAGGGACGTCAGCTCGCGGTTGGTCAGCTCGGTGCCGCCGCCGATGTTGTAGACCTCGCCTGCCCGGCCGCCGTCGGCGACGAGCTGGATGCCGCGGCAGTGGTCGTCGACGTGCAGCCAGTCGCGGACGTTGAGGCCGTCGCCGTAGAGCGGGACCTTCTTGCCGTCGAGCAGGTTGGTGGTGAACAGCGGGATGACCTTCTCCGGGAACTGGTACGGCCCGTAGTTGTTCGAGCACCGCGTCACGCACACCGGCAGGCCGTGGGTGCGGTAGTAGGAGCGGGCGATGAGGTCCGAGGACGCCTTCGACGCCGAGTACGGCGAGTTCGGCTCCAGCGGGTGCGTCTCCGGCCACGACCCGACGTCGATCGACCCGTACACCTCGTCGGTGGACACGTGCACGAACTTGCGGACCCCCGCGTCGAGCGCGGCCTGCAGCAGCGCCTGGGTGCCCAGCACGTTGGTCCGGATGAACTCGGCTGACCCGGCGATGGACCGGTCGACGTGCGACTCCGCGGCGAAGTGGACCACCAGGTCGGTGCCGGGCAGCAGGGACGAGAGCAGCTCGGCGTCGCAGATGTCGCCCTGGACGAACCGCAGCCGCGGGCTGTCGGCGACCGGGTCGAGGTTGGCCCGGTTGCCCGCGTAGGTGAGCAGGTCGAGCACCACGACCTCGGCGTCGGCGAGCGAGGGGTACGCCCCGCTCAGCGCTTGCCGCACGTAGTGCGAGCCGATGAAGCCCGCACCGCCAGTGACCAGAACCCGCATGTCCGTCCCATCGGTAGTCGTCCGGGACCCGATCCTCGCACGCGCGACAACGCCGGGGCCCCTCCACCGCGTCTAATCGGTGAAGGGAGTCAAAGCCTTACCGGGGGTTCTGGGTAAATTGGCCGTGGACGGGCTGGGGGAACGGGGAGGACAGCACGTGGACGAGCGTGCCCAGGAGGCGTGGTTACGCGGCGGGCGGGTGCTGGTGCGCGCCGTGGCTGGGCTCGTCTCGGCGAGCGTGCTGGCCGCGACGGCGTACGGCTGGGTGACCTTCGGCGACGTCGACGCCAACACGGTGACCACCGACGTCATCCCGGCCGACGTGGCCGAGTCGGGGCCGGAGCCGCTGGACGGCGCGGTCGACCTGCTGCTCGTCGGCATCGACAGCCGCACCGACGCCTACGGCGACCCCCTGCCGCGCGAGGTGCTGGACATGCTCAACGCGGGCGAGTCCGACGGCGAGCGCAACACCGACACGATGATCCTCGTGCACATCCCGGTCGACGGGCGGCGCGCGGTCGCGTTCTCCTTCCCCCGCGACTCGTGGGTCGACATCGGCGAGGGCTTCGGCAAGCGCAGGCTCAACTCGGCGTTCGCGCACGCCTACAACGACACCCGCCAGACCCTGCTCGACGAGGGCGTCGACGACGAGGAGGAGCTGGAGGAGCGGGCCACGGTCGCCGGCCGCAAGAACCTCATCGCCGCGATCGAGCGCCTGGTCGGCCCGGAGCTGACCATCGAGCGCTACGCCGAGGTCAACCTGGCCAGCTTCTACGAGGTCACCAAGGCCATCGGCGGGGTCGAGGTGTGCCTGAACGAGCCGGTCGACGACTGGCGCTCGGGCGCGCGGTTCAAGGCCGGGCGGCAGACCATCTCGGGCAGGCAGGCGCTGGCGTTCGTCCGCCAGCGCTACGGCCTGCCCAACGGCGACCTGGACCGCATCGTCCGCCAGCAGGTGTTCCTGGCCGCGCTGGCCGACAAGGTGCTGTCGGCGGACATGCTCACCAGCCCGACCAAGGCGCGCGAGCTGGTGTCGGCCGTGCAGCGGTCGGTGGTGCTGTCCAACGGCTGGAACCTCAGCCGGTTCGCCTCCCAGATGTCCGGCCTGAGCAGCGGCAACATCGAGTTCCACACGATCCCGACCCAGGGGGACGCCAACATCGGCGGCGCGGCGGTGCTCCAGGTGGACCCCGACCAGGTGCGCGCCTACGTCGAGCAGGTCACCGGCATGGCCGACCAGGCCGCCACCGGCAGCATCAGCCCGCCCACCACGACGACGACCACCCCGACCTCGGCCGAGGTCGCCGCGGAGGAGATCACCGTCGAGGTCCGCAACGCCTCGACCACCTTCGGCCTGGCGACCGGCGTCCTCAACACCCTCACCGGCCTGGGCTACCTCCCCGGTGGCGTCGGCGACGCCGACGAGGTGCAGGCCGGGTCGGCGATCCGGTACGCCGCGGGCGAGCTGGACAAGGCGGAGGCGGTGGCCAAGGCGCTGGGCGGGGTGTTCACCTTCACCGAGGACACCACCGTCGCCGCGGGCCACGTCCGCGTCGTGCTCGGCACGAGCTACGGGACCAGCGGGTTCGGCGGCCCGGACGTGCTGCGCATGCAGCCGGGCGCGCCGACCACCACCACGACGACGCCCACCCGGCCGACCGCGGTCGCCGCCGGGTCGGTGCCCTGCGTGAACTGACGCCGATCACGATCGGTGATCGTTGCCGGTCGCGGACCCGCGATTCGCCGCTCCGACCGCCGCGCGCCGTTTAAACTCGACCGGGGTGGAGGAGGGGGAATCGTGTCGGAGAGGGCGGGCGCCCGCCGGGGGCTGCTGTGGGCCGGGCGCGGCGTGGCCGCGGTGCTGTCGGCCGCGGTCGTGGCGGCGATGGCGGTCGTGTGGGCGCGGGTCGACACCTTCCAGGAGAAGGTCACCACGACCGACGCGCTGGTGGTCGCGCAGAACACCCCGGACGCCCCGCCCGAGGACGACGGCGCCAACGACATCCTGCTCGTCGGCAGCGACACCCGCACCGACCTGCAGGGCAGGCCGCTGTCCCCGTCGGTGCTGCGCGAGCTGCGCACCGAGGCGACCGACACCGTCAACACCGACACCCTGATCCTGCTGCGGCTGCCGCACGGCGGCGGCAAGGGCCACGCGGTCTCGATCCCCCGCGACACCTACGTCGCGGTCCCCGGCCACCGCGACGAGAAGATCAACGGCGCGTTCGGCGTGGTGAAGGCGCTGCGCGCGCAGGCGATGGTCGACGCGGGCGAGGCCGACCGGGCCAAGATCGAGCGCGAGTCCGACAGCGCGGGCCGCGCCGCGCTGATCCAGGCCGTGCAGGGCCTGACCGGGGTGCGCGTCGACCACTACGCCGAGATCACCCTGTACGGGTTCTACCTGCTCACCGAGGCCATCGACGGCGTCGACGTGTGCCTGAACCACGGCACCAGCGACCCGGACTCGGGCGCGGACTTCCGGGCCGGGCCGCAGACCGTGCGCGGCGGCGACGCGGTGGCGTTCGTCCGGCAGCGCAAGGGCCTGCCCAACGGCGACCTCGGCCGCATCGTGCGCCAGCAGACGTTCCTCGCCTCCGCGATGAACAAGGTGCTCAGCGGCGGCACGCTCACCGACCCGAAGCGGCTCTCCGCGCTGGAGGACGCGGTGTCCAAGACCATCGTCATGGACCCCGGCCTGCACTTCCTCGACCTGGTCAACCAGGCGCAGGCGCTGGCGTCGGGCAAGGTCGAGTTCGGCACGATCCCGGTGACCGGCGTCGGCGCGCGCAACGACCGCGGGCAGAGCATCATCACCGTGGACGTGCCCGCGGTGCGCGCGTACGTGGCGAAGCTGATCACCGACGCGCCGCCGCCGAAGCCGAGCGCGCCGCCGGTGCTCGAGGAGGACCGGCTGGCGGGTGGCAGGCTGCTGGAGCTGAACGGGCGCGCCCGCGCCGTCCCCTGCGTCGATTGAGAGCACCGGTGAGCCTGACCGAGTCCCTGCTGCGCCCGCTGCCGCCCGCGCGCCCGGCGGTGACCCACTACGACGACGCCGCGGGCACCCGGGTCGAGCTGTCGGTGGCGACGCTGGCGAACTGGGCGGCCAAGACGGCGAACTGGCTCGTCGAGGAGCACGACGTCGAGCCCGGCGACCCGGTCGCGGTGAAGCTGCCCGCGCACTGGCAGACCGCGGGCGTGCTGCTGGGCGCGTGGTGGGCCGGGGCGCACGTGGTCGCGGGCGGCGAGGCGCGGGTGACGTTCGTGCCCGGCCGCGCGGTGGAGGACGTCCCGGGCGTGGTCGCCGCGGTGTCGCTGGACCCGATGGGCCGCGACCTCGGCGGGCCGGTGGGCGCCGCGGCGGACTTCGTCGGCGAGGCGCGCATGTTCGGCGACGACTACTTCGGCGCGCCCGTCCCGGACTCGACGCCCGCCCTGGCCGGGCTGACCGTCGCCGAGGTCCTGTCCCGGGCCCGCGGGCTGGCCGACGGCGCGCGGGTGCTGTCGACAAAGGACTGGACGATCCCGGACGGGGTGCTGGCCGCGCTCGTCGCGCCGCTGGCCGCGGGCGGGTCGGTGGTCCAGGTGAGCAACGCCGACCCGGACCGGCTCGCCGCGCACCGGGCGGCCGAGCGGACCACCGTCGACCTGTAGAGGGGACCGCGTGCGCTCGTTCCAGGACAAGGTCGCGGTCGTCACCGGCGCGGCGTCGGGCATCGGCGCGGCGCTCGTGCGGCGGCTGCTCGCCGAGGGCGCGCGGGTGGCCGCGTCCGACATCGCGGAGCTGCCGGAGACCGGGGCGCGGAACTTCCGGGTCGATGTGTCCGATCGGGACGCCGTCTACGCCCACGCCGCCGACGTCGTCGCCGAGTTCGGCCGGGTGGACCTGGTGGTCAACAACGCGGGCGTCGCGCTCAAGGGGACCGTCCAGCAGATGTCCGACGAGGACCTGCACTGGGTGATGGACACGAATTTCTGGGGAGTGGTGCACGGAACGCGGGCGTTCCTGCCACATCTGATCAGCACGCGCGGGTCGGTGGTGAACGTGTCGAGCGCGTTCGGGTTGATCGCGGTGCCGACGCAGAGCGCCTACAACGCGGCGAAGTTCGCGGTGCGCGGGTTCACCGAGGCGCTGCGGCAGGAGATGCGCCTGGCGGGCACCGGCGTCGGCGTCACGTGCGTGCACCCGGGCGGCGTGCGCACCGGCATCGCCCGGCACGGCCGCACGTCGATCCCCGATGAGAAGCCGGATTTCGCGCGCTCGCTGGACAAAGTCGCGATCACCAAGCCCGACGCGGCGGCCCGGATCATCCTGGAGGCCGCCCGCCGCGACCGCGCGCGGGTGCTGGTCGGCCCGGACGCGCACCTGATCGACGCGCTGCCGCGGCTACTCGGCTCGCTCTACCAGCCCCTGGTGTCCCGGGTCTTCCGCCGCACCTGACTCGACCACGACGTCGGCCTCGGCGGCCGGGTAGTGCCACGTGGGCCCGCACCCCATCGGGCAGGGGTGCTCCATCTCGCGCAACACGAACCCGGCGGCGGTGGGGATGGCCTGCTGCCACCGCAGCACCCCCAGGCCGTCGCAGTGGGGACATGTGCGACCGGTCACCCGGCCAGGGTCACAGTGGATCATGGCTCTCCGCAAGCCCCCGGTGGTCCGGTCCAGCCGGACGGACCAGATGAGCGGTGGGCGGCGTCCCCGGTGGGAACGCCGCCTCGCCCGTTCAGCCCATCGACTTCTGGCCGTCGATCGACTCCCGGATGATGTCCGCGTGCCCGGCGTGCTGCGCGGTCTCGGCGACGATGTGCGCGAACACCCGCCGCGCCGACCACCGCACGCCCGGCTCGAACCACGGCGCCTCCGGCAGCGGCTGCGTCGCGTCGAGGTCCACCGACGCCACGAGCGCGTCGGTCTCCGCGGCGACCTCGGCGTACCGCGCGAGGACGTCGGCCAGGGTGTCGGTCTCCAGGAGCTTGAAGTTGTCCGCCCACTCCTGGAACTTCGCCTCGTTGAGCTCCATGACCCCGGGGCCCTCGACGATGAACCGCCGCCACTGCAGCTCGGTCCCCGCCACGTGCTTGATGAGCCCGCCGACGGTCAGCTCGCTGACGGTGCTGCGCGTGCGCGCCTGCTCGTCGGTCAGGCCCTGCGCGGTGTGCCGCAGGAAGTACCGGGCCTTGCCCAGCGCCTCCAGGATATCGGCCCGCTCGCCCGTCAGCGTCGTGGTGGTCATCGTCCCTCGCCCCTCTCGGTCTGCTGAGGACAACTCTAGGACGGATTGCGGACAGGTACGGTCCTCAACCGGAAAGTCATTTGTGGACCGGTCACGCGATCGCGGCGGCCTTGGCGTTGCGCTCGACGTCGGACCACGCGGGGTCCTGGAACAGCTCCGCCCCGGCCTCCGGCCCGAAGAACACCCGCTTGCCCGCCGCGTCGCCCGCGAGCCAGTACCGCAGCCACGCCGTGCCGACCCCGACCATGCGGGCGCGGGTCTCGCCGGGGAAGAAGTGGTCCGAACCCTTCAGCTCGGCGAACACCGCCGGGTGCTCCTTCGCCCACGCGTACCGCCCGCGGACGTAGAACGAGGGCACGACGTAGTCGAACTGGCCCGCGATGAACAGGCTGGGCCCGCGCAGCGCCGGGACCGACCCCTGCGGGCCGGGCATGACCGGCAGGGTCGCCTTGACCATCGGGTCCGCGCCCGCCGCGATGGCCCCGCCGCCGCCCTGCGAGTGCCCGGCCGCGCCGATGTTCGCGGTGTCGATCCTGCCCTGGAACACGCTCCCGGCCCGGCTGTTCTCGGCGACCAGGAACCGGGCGCCGTCGAGCATTTCGGCCCCGGACCCGGCCTGCCCGGTATTGGCCGCCGCGACCACGAAACCCCACGTGGCGAGGTGCCTCAGGAATACGTCGTACTGCTGCACCGTCGCCCCGGTGCCGTTCCCCCACACGACGACCGGGTGCTTGCGCGCGGCGGTCGCCATGTCGGCGGGGTAGAACAGCGTGTGCGTGGAACCCCGCTGCACCACCGCGACCTGGTACGGCCCGGCCTGCTCGAAGACCCGCCCGACCTCCTGGACCGCCCCCGCCTGCGGGGCGACGAGCGCGACGGCCAGCGCCGCGATCCCGGCCGTGCGGAGAATTGAACGCCGATTCATTGAAGGAACCTCCAGGGAAATCACAGGGTTTCTCCATGTTCCGGCCACCGCACCGCATTCGCTATTGGGACTTCACCCAGCGCTGTGAACAGAAGATTGTGACCGAGCACAGTGTTAATCGATTGCGACGGTCACCCGGTCCCGGCCAGGCTGACCCCCGTGATCCCACCCCTGCACGAAGACCTCGACTTCAACGCCCCGCTCTCGTCGGCCCACGCCGACCGCCTCCTCGACCGGCTCGCGCCCCTCACCACCGTCGTCGACCTCGGCTGCGGCTGGGGCGAACTCCTCCTCCGCGCCGCCGCCCGAGGCGCGACGGTCCACGGCGTCGACCAGGACGCCGAGGCCATCGCCCACGCCCGCGCCCAAGCGGCGTCCCGCGGCCTGTCGGCCACCTTCGAGGTGGGCGACGCAGCACAGTGGACCGGCACCGCCGACGTCCTGATCGCCAGCGGCTCCACCCACATCTGGCCCGGCACCGCCGCCGCCCTCACCGCCACCCACCGCCTCCTGAAGCCCGGCGCCCGCCTCCTCATCGGCGAAGGCTTCTGGCGCCAAGAGCCCACGGAGGCCCAACTGGCCGCCATGCCCATGCAGCGCGACGAGTACACCTCCCTCGCGGCCCTGGTCGACCTGGCGCACACAACCGGCTACCGCCTGCTCCACCTCTCCGAAGCCACCCAGGACGAGTGGGACGACTTCCAGTGCCGCCACGCCCTCGGCTGGGAACGCTGGCTCCACGCCAACCCCCACCACCCCGAAGCCCCCACCATCCGCACCCGAGCCGACGCCCACCGCCACGGCTGGCTCCACGGCTGGCGCGGCGTCCTCGGCATGGCGTACTTGGTCCTCCAACGCCAAGACGACTGAGCGGGCCCGACCAGGAGGTCGGACCCGCTCAGCGGAAGCGGTGGCTCAGCCCTTGAGCAGCGCCCGCGCCATCACCATGCGCTGGATCTGGTTGGTGCCCTCGTAGATCTGCGTGATCTTGGCGTCGCGCATCATGCGCTCCACGGGGAAGTCGCGGGTGTAGCCTGCGCCGCCGAAGAGTTGGACGGCGTTGGTGGTGACCTCCATGGCGGTGTCGGAGGCGAAGGTCTTGGCGGCGCTGGAGACGAAGCTGGCGTCCTTCTCCTTGCGCTCGACCTTCGCCGCCGCGGCGTAGACCAGGTGGCGGGCGGCCTCGATCTTCATGGCCATGTCGGCGAGCATGAACTGGACGCCCTGGAAGTCCGCGACCGCGCGGCCGAACTGCTTGCGCTCCTTGACGTACGCCACCGAGGCGTCGAGGGCGCCCTGGGCGATGCCGAGGGCCTGGGCGCCGATGGAGTGGCGGGTGTGGTCGAGGGTCTTGAAGGCCAGGCGGAGGCCCTGGCCGGGCTCGCCGATGATGCGGTCGGCCGGGATGGTGCAGTCCTCGAAGTAGATCTCGCGGGTCGGGGAGCCCTTGATGCCGAGCTTGCGCTCCTTCGGGCCGACCACGAAGCCGGGGTCGTCCTTGTGGACCATGAAGGCGGAGATGCCGTCGGCGGGCTTGGCGGCGTCGGGGTCCGAGACCGCCATGACCGTGTACCAGGACGACTCGCCCGCGTTGGTGATCCAGCACTTGGTGCCGTTGAGGACCCAGTTCGCGCCGTCGAGGCGGGCGCGGGTGCGCATGGACGCGGTGTCGGAGCCCGCCTCGCGCTCGGACAACGCGTAGGAGGCCATCTCGCCCGCGGCGATGGCCGGGAGGACCTGCTTCTTCAGGTCCTCCGAGCCGCCGAGGATGAGGTTCATGGTGCCGAGCTTGTTGACGGCCGGGATGAGCGACGAGGACGCGCAGACCCGGGCGACCTCCTCGATGACGATGTTGGTCGCCACCGAGTCGGCGCCCTGGCCGTCGTACGCCTCGGGGATGTGGGGCGCGGCGAAGCCCGCCTTGGTCAGGGCCGCCTGGGCCTCGATCGGGTAGCGCTCCTGCTCGTCGACTTCGGCGGCGAACGGGGCGATCTCCTTCTCCGCGAGGTCGCGCACCGCCTCGCGGAGGGCGTTGTGCTCGTCGCTGAGCTGGTAGAGACCGGCGTCCACAGTTACCTCCCGGTAGCCACAAAGTCTGCCAACCAGGTTAGCAACCGTTTACTAACGCGGAGGTGTGTTCTGACGCACCGATTCCCGCAGCGCCTCGTCCTTGTCGAGCACGAGCCGCTCCAGCGCCGCCTGGAAGCCGACCAGCCGCTCCCGCAGCGCCGGGTCGGACGCGGCCAGCACGCGCACCGCCAGCAGGCCCGCGTTGCGCGCGCCGCCGATCGACACCGTCGCGACCGGGATGCCCGCGGGCATCTGGACGATCGACAGCAGCGAGTCCATCCCGTCGAGGTACTTCAGCGGCACCGGCACACCGATGACCGGCAGCACGGTGGCGGAGGCGACCATCCCGGGCAGGTGGGCGGCCCCGCCCGCGCCCGCGATGATCACCTGGAGTCCCCGGTCCGCGGCGGTGGCGGCGTAGTCCAGCATGCGCTGGGGGTGCGGTGCGCGGAGTAGACGCCGACCTCGTGGGCGACGCCGAACTCGTCGAGCGCCTCGGCGGCGGCGGACATCACCGGCCAGTCCGAGTCGCTCCCCATGATGATCCCGACGGCGGTCAACGGCACTCCTAGTGGATCTCGTGGCCGTCGAGCCAGACGGCGTGGGACAGCCAGTGGGCGGCGAGCCGGGCGCGCTCGCGCACCGACGCGAGGTCGTCGCCGGTGAGGGTCACGTGCCCGACCTTGCGGCCGGGGCGCTCCTGCTTGCCGTAGAAGTGCACGCGGGCGTCGCGGAAGCGGGCGAACAGGTGGTGCATGCGCTCGTCGACGCCCATCGACGGCGTCTCGGGCGCCCCCAGCACGTTCGCCATGACGACGGCGGGCGCGACCGGGTCGGTCGCCCCGAGCGGGTAGTCGAGGACGGCGCGCAGGTGCTGCTCGAACTGCGAGGTCCGCGCGCCCTCGATGGTCCAGTGCCCGGAGTTGTGCGGGCGCATGGCCAGCTCGTTGACGACGATGCCGTCCGCGGTCTCGAACAGCTCGACCGCGAGCACCCCGACGACGCCCAGCTCGTGCGCGATCCGCAGCGCCAGCTCCTGCGCCCGCTGCTCCAGCTCGGGCGACAGGTCCGGCGCGGGGGCGAGGGTCTCCACGCAGATGCCGTCGACCTGCACGGTCTCCACGACGGGCCAGCACGCGCCCTGCCCGAACGGCGAGCGGGCGACCAGCGCCGACAGCTCGCGGCGCATCGCCACCCGCTGCTCGACCAGCAGCGGCCTGCCGACCAGCGGCGCGACGACCTCCTCGGCCTCCGCCGCCGACCCCAGCATCCACACGCCGCGGCCGTCGTAGCCGCCGCGGGCGGTCTTGAGGACGACCGGCCAGCCGTGCGCGTCGCCGAACTTCACCACGTCGGCGGCGTCGACGACCTCGGCGAACTCCGGGATCGGCGCGCCGAGGTCGGCCAGCTTCCGCCGCATGACCAGCTTGTCCTGGGCGTGCACCAGCGCGTCGGGCCCGGGCCGGACCTTGACGCCGTCGTCGACCAGGGCGCGCAGGTGCTCGGTCGGCACGTGCTCGTGGTCGAAGGTCAGCACGTCGCAGCCCGCGGCGAAGCCGCGCAGCGCGTCGAGGTCGGTGTGGTGGCCGAGGGTGATGGCGGGCGAGACCAGCGCGGCGGGGTCGTCGGCGGTCTCCGCCAACACGTGCAGGGTCTGGCCGAGGGCGACCGCGGCCTGGTGCGTCATCCGCGCCAACTGACCGCCGCCGACCATCCCGACCACGGGCAATCCGGTGCGTGCGTCCACGGTCGCAAGAGCCTAGGTCATGCCCTCGCGAGCCGGTCCACCGTGGCCTGTGCGGCCTCCTCGGAGCAGGGCAGGCGCTCGATGCGGATGTCCGGCCCGCGGGTCGAGCGCAGGGCGGAGTCGACGCCGAACCGCTCGGCGATGAGCTTGCGGGTGCGGGCGGCGCGCTCGGCGAGGCCGCGGCCGCGTTCGGCCAGGACGGCGGCGACGGACGGGCCCAGCACGGCGAGGCTCTCACCGCCGTCGAACACCTCGCGCAGGACGTCGCCGACCAGGGCCATCGCCATCAGGCGCGGCCAGCCCGCGGTGCGCGACAGGTCGACGGCGACGACCAGCAGGACGAAGCGGTCGGCGGGCGAGAAGCCCGCGCGGCGGCCCGCCCGGTAGACCTCGCCGATGCGCACGCGCAGGTACTCGGGCGTGGCCAGGCCGGTCAGGTTCTCGGTGGCGGCGACCGCGCTCAGCTCGCCGAGGGCGGCGTCCGCCCAGGCCAGCGCGGTGGCCCTGAGCAGGCTGGACGGGACCGCGTCCGGGTTGGGCAGCACCGCTTCGGGCTCCTCGAGCACCGCGTGCAGCGCGGCCAGGTCGGCCAGCGTCTCGTCGAGGCCCGCGCCGGTGCGCGCCCTGGCCCGGCCGAGCCCGCCGAGGGCCGCGGGCAGGTCCGCCCCGGCCACCACGGTCTGGCACACGTCGTCGACCTCCGGGACACCCCAGTCGCTCGGGAACCGCCACCCGGCTGCGAAGCTGGCCCTGCGCCAGCGGCTCCGCAACTCCTGCAGCAGCCGGTCGGTCCCGTCGGCGTCGCCGCGCCAAGTGGAGCCCGCCTCACGTACCGCCACGCGATGTGTCCTCTCCTCGAACGCCCCGATGGGTGACGGACCTTTCACGGCGTTGTGACGCGGTTTCACCCGTGAACCAGGAAAACGTGACGGGTGGGGGTCATCAGTCACACTTGGTCTCCGTGCGCGGCCCGGGAGGGGAGTCCCGGGCGGAAGGGGAGGAACGTGTCGACGGTTCCGGCGGAGGTCGAGGGTCCCAGCGACGCCGAACTGATCGAGTCGGTGCGGGGTGGGACCGTATCGGCTTACGGATCGCTCTACCAGCGGCACGTGTCAGCGGCGTACAACCTGGCCCGCCAGCTGACCCGCTCCCCGGCCGAGGCCGACGACCTGGTCTCCGAGGCGTTCGCGAAGGTGCTCGACACGCTGCGCCAGGGCCGCGGCCCGGACTCGGCGTTCCGCGCGTACCTGCTCACCGCGCTGCGCCACACCGCCTACGACAAGACCCGCCGCGACCGCCGCCTCGAGCTGGCCGACGACGTCTCCCAGGTCAGCGGCATCGACCAGGCCGCGGTGAGCGTCCCGTTCACCGACACCGCCGTCGCGGGCCTGGACCGCACGCTGGCCGCGCGCGCGTTCGCGAAGCTGCCCGAGCGCTGGCAGGCCGTGCTGTGGCACACCGAGATCGAGGGCCAGTCGCCCGCCGAGGTCGCCCCGCTGCTGGGCCTGACACCCAACGGCGTGTCCGCGCTGGCCTACCGGGCGCGTGAGGGCCTGCGCCAGGCGTACCTGCAGGTGCACCTGGCCGAGACCGAGGAGCAGAACTGCCGCGCCGCCGCCGAGCGGCTGGGCGCGTGGGTGCGCGGCGGTCTGTCCAAGCGGGAGACCGCGCAGGTCGAGGCCCACCTGGACCAGTGCGACCGCTGCCGGGCGCTGGCCGCGGAGCTGTCGGACATCAACGGCGGCCTGCGCGTGTTCATCGCCCCGCTCGTGCTGGGCACGGGCGCGGCCGCGGCGTACCTGGCGGCCGCCGAGACCACCGCGGGCGCGGCCATCGCCGGTGCGGCCGCGGCGGCGCCGCGGTGACCGCCGGTGGCGCCGCGGGCGCGGCGGCGAGCGCGCCCCGCCAGTTCCTCGGGGTGGCCGCGTCCGGGGTCGCCCTGGCCGCGGCGATCGCGGTCGGCCTGGCCGCGTCCCCGTCGGGGCAGCAGATCCCGGCCGCGGCGTCGGCTCCGCCCGCGGCGCCCGCGACGCAGGCCCCGCCCGCCACGCAGGCGCCCCCGCGGCGTCCCCGAAGCCGCCCGCCCCGGTCGAGGAGCCGCCCGCGGAGCCGCCCGCCGAGCAGCCCACCACCCAGGCCGAGCCCGCGCCGGAGCCCGTCCAGCCGCCGCCGACGCCCGCGCCGAAGCCGACCCCCGGCCCGCCGAGCCTGTCCGCGGACCCGATCGACCCGATCGCGCTCGTCGTCGGCGACGGCCCGACCGACCTGCCGATCACGGTCCGCAACACCGGCGGGAGCGTGTCCGAGCCGGTCGTGGCGACGCTGAACCTGCCGCGCGGCGTGCAGGCCGTGGAGGCCCAGCGCCTGTCGGCGGGCCCGGCGCTGCTGCTCAACGGCGCCCCGCAGACCGGCACCGTCCGCTGCCCCGGCGGCCGCGGCACGGTGACGTGCACCAGCGGCGAGGGCCTGCGCCCCGGCAACTCGGTGACCCTGGTGTTCCGCCTGGTCGCGACGCCCGGGTCGGCGGGCGGCCGCATCACCGGGTCGGTGAGCGCGGGCGCGGAGATCCGGGTGAACATCGCCATCCCGATCCAGGTCCGCGACCTGCCCGACGGCGTCAAGGTGCGCGGCGAGGCCCGCGGCGGTGGCTGGTTCGACACGCTGTGGCCGTGGGAGCGCGACATCCACCTGGTCGCCGAGGCCCGCAACACCGGCGAGAGCACCAAGCCGGTCGAGATCACCGTCGACGAGCCCGGCAGGCAGATCACCGACTTCCAGAACTTCACCTGTTCGAGTGATGGGAACGCGCGGACGACCTGCCGCACCCGCGCCGCCGTGGCCCCCGACGCGGTCGTCCGGGTCGAACTGCGCGTCGACCGCGGCCACGACCACCCGCACGACGGCAAGTTCCGCCACATCACGGTCACCGCGACGCTCGGCAAGGCGGTCGACAGCGTGCGGGTGAAGGTCCCCGGCAACGGCTCCTGGTGGCCCGGCGACACCTCCCCGGAGGAGCCGACCACCACCACGCCCGCCCCGACGACCACCACCACGGCGCCGACGACCACCGCCCCGACCACGACCACCACCACGCGGACGACGACCACCACGACGACAGCGCCGCCGACGACCACCACGACCACGACGAAGCCCAAGGACAAGGACAAGCCGGTCCTGGACCTGTCCCCGATCTGCGACGGCCAGTTGAGCAAGTGGCTCCGCTGGGACCTCCCTGTTGACGACGGCTCACGAACGGGCGCGGGCCGCGCGCTGACCGAGCAGTCCCCGCTGCTACCCCACTCGGTCTACCGGGTTGGGCACGGTGGTGGTGGGGCTCGGTCACGACGGGTGACGGCACCTGGTTAGACTCCGCCCACATGGCCTTCGTCGAGACCGTGCTGGCCCGTTTCCCGGAGCCGGTCCGGGTGGCCCTGACCAAGCACCGGGAGATGGTGCGGTTCGCGGTGGTCGGGGGTGTCTGCTTCGTCGTCACCAACGCCGTGAACTACGCGCTCAAACTGACGGTGCTGACCAGCAACCCGGTGACGGCGCTGGCGATCGCGGTGATCATCGCGACGATCGTGTCCTACGTCCTCAACCGCGAGTGGTCGTTCAGCACGCGCGGCGGGCGGGAGCGGCCGCACGAGGCGGCGCTGTTCTTCCTCATCAGCGGGATCGGCGTGGCGATCAACTCGGCGCCGCTGGCCGTGTCGCGGTACGCGCTGCACCTGAAGGTGCCGGAGGTGTCGCGGTTCACCCAGGAGGTCGCGGACTTCGGGTCCGGGATTGTGCTCGGCACACTACTGGCGATGGTGTTCCGCTGGTGGGCCTTCAAAAAATGGGTGTTCCCGCAGGCCGACGCCCGGGTGCGGCGCCTGCGACCGGTGACCGAGCCCACCGAAGCGGCCGCCTGACCGGCGGTTTTCCGTAGACTGCGGCGGTGTCCGTAGTCGAATCCGTGCTCGCCCTGGTGCCCGCGCCGCTGCGCAGGGTGCTGCTCAAGCACCGCGAGCTGCTGAAGTTCGGCATCGTCGGCGGCACCACGTTCATCATCGACAACGCGATCTGGTTCGCGTTGAAGTTCACGGTGCTGGAATCGAAGCCGATCACCGCGAAGGCGATCGCGGTCATCATCGCGACGATCGTGTCGTACGTGCTCAACCGCGAGTGGTCGTTCCGGACCCGCGGCGGGCGGGAGCGGCACCACGAGGCCGCGCTGTTCTTCCTCATCAGCGGCTGCGGCGTGGGCATCAACCTGATCCCGCCCTACGTCTCCCGCTACGTGCTCGACCTGGAGACCCCGCACGTCAGCCTGCTCGTGCAGGAGACCGCGGACTTCATCTCCGGCTCGATAATCGGCATGCTGCTGGCGACCGGGTTCCGGTTCTGGGGCTTCCGCAAGTGGGTGTTCCCCGACCAGCTCCGCGAGCAGCGCAGCTACGACTAGCGCGGCGAGCGCCGGTTCCGATCAGCGCGGCGAGCGCTCAGCGGGCCACCGGACGCCCGGGACGTCGCCCGCCTTCGGCACGCGCAGGAACACCGAGAACGTCGCGGGCCGGGCGGTCGAGAGCTCCAGCCGACCGCCGTCGGAGTCGACGAGGGCGCGGGCCAGGGCCAGCCCGACGCCGGTCGACCCCGCGCCGGACACGCCGCGGTCGAAGATGTGCGGGATCAGCTCGTCGGGGACGCCCTGGCCGCTGTCGGACACCTCGACGACCACCGTCTCCCCGCTGACCCGCGCGGCGAGCGTGACCGTGCCGCCGCCGTGCCGGAGGGCGTTGTCGAGCAGCACGCCGATGGCCTCGCGGAGCCTGCCCGGGGTGGCGCGCACGATGATGTTCGGCTGCAGGCGCAGGCGCAGCGTGCGGCCGTCGGCGCGCAGCGGCTTGCGCCACTCCTCGGCGATGCCGGTCAGCTCGCGGGCCAGGTCGACCGGTTCCGCGCCGCCCGCGCGGGCGACCCGGGCCGCGGCCAGCAGCTCGTCGAGCACCTCGGCGAGCCGGTCGGCCTGGGCGAGCCCGGCGCGCGCCTCGGCCGCGGTCTCCTCGTCGGGGACGCCCGCCAGGTTCTCCAGGCGGAGCTGGAGCGCGGTCAGCCTGCTGCGGAGCTGGTGGGACACGTCGCCGACGAGGTCGCGCTCGCGTTGGATGAGCAGCGCCAGCGCGGTCGCCGACGCGTCGAGGGCTTCGGCGACGGAGTCGAGTTCGGCGAGGTCGTAGCGGGTGCTGTCGAGCCGGAAGTCGCCCGCGCCGAGCCTGCTGGCCCGGTCGGCGACGTGCCGCAGCGGGCGGGCGATGCGCCGCGCGGTCACCATCGCCACCGCCGCGCCGATCCCGATCGTCGTGATGATGACCAGCCCCACCAGCAGCCCCACCTGGGTCTGCCGGGTCTGCATGGGCCCCGCCGGGACGCTGAGCCGGACGGTGCCGCGCTGCACCATCGGCACCTCCTCGGCGACGAACTCCCCGTCTGCACCGGCCCGAGGACGCGCTGGCCCTGGCTGGGCAGCGTCACCTCCAGCCGCCCGTCCGGGGGATCGCGACGGCGACCTTGCGCAGGTCGATGGGCCTGCCGTTGGCGATCTCGTCGTCGAGCTGGGCGGCGATCTGCTGGGCGCGGGTGGCGAGGTCGTCGCGGGTGATCTGCTCGACGATCTGCAGCGCGGTGTAGCCCAGCGGGATGCCGAGCGAGCACGCGGTCACCAGCACCGCGAGCATGATCGCGAGGAGGATGCGGCGGCGCACGTCAGTCCGCGTTGAACCGGAAGCCGACCCCGCGGACGGTGGAGATGCGCCGCTCGGCGGCCCGCGGCCCGACGTCGCCGAGCTTGCGGCGCAGCCACGACATGTGCATGTCGAGGGTCTTGCTGCCCTTCAGCTCCGGGTCGCTCCACACCTCGGAGAGGATCTCATCGCGGGTGACGACCTGCCCGGCGCGCTGGATCAGCACGCGCAGCAGCTCGAACTCCTTGTTGGCCAGGTTGATCTCGGCGCCGTCGACGGTCACCACGCGCGCCGCGAGGTCGACCCGCACCCCGTTGACATCGATCGCGCCCGGCGCCTGGCGGCGCAGCAGCGCCCGGATGCGGGCCAGCAGCTCGGCCAGCCGGAACGGCTTGGCGACGTAGTCGTCGGCGCCCGCGTCCAGCCCGACGACGAAGTCGACCTCGTCGGCGCGGGCGGTCAGCATCAGCACCGGGATGGTGCGGCCCGCGGCGCGCAGCCGCCTGCACACGTCGAGCCCGTCGAGGCCGGGCAGGCCCAGGTCGAGCACCAGCAGGTCGGGCCCGCCCGCGCTGGCCAGGTCGAGCGCCCGGTGGCCGTCGCCGACGACCACGACCTCGTAGCCCTCCCGGTGCAGCGCCCGGGAGAGCGGTTCGGCGATGGCCGTGTCGTCCTCGGCCAGCAGCACCACGCTCACAGCCCCCAGCGTAGGCGTGACACGATCTCGGGCGTGTCAAGCGACCTGAACTTCGCCCTCCGGTTGGCCGACGCCGCCGACGCGATCACCGTGGCCCGCTTCCAGGCGCGCGACCTCGTGGTCACCAGCAAGCCCGACCGCACCCCGGTCACCGACGCCGACACCGCCGTCGAGGACGCCGTCCGCGCGATGATCGCCGCCGAGTGCCCCGGCGACGCCGTCGCGGGCGAGGAACGCGGCGGCGCGGTCGGGCCGGGCCGCACGTGGGTGCTGGACCCCATCGACGGCACGAAGAACTTCCTGCGCGGCGTGCCCGCGTGGGCGTCGCTGATCGCGCTGGTCGACGGCGGCGAACCGGTGGTCGGCGTGGTCAGCGCGCCCGCCCTGGGCCGCCGCTGGTTCGCCGCGCGCGGCGCGGGCGCGTGGGTGGCCTCCGGCGGGCACTCGGTCCGCATCGGCGTGTCGGCGGTGGCGTCGCTGTCGGACGCCTACTTGTCGACCACGCACCTCGGGACGTGGGTGGAGCACCACTCGCGGGAGAAGTACCTGGCCCTGGTCGACGCGTGCTGGGAGAACCGCGCGTTCGGCGACTTCTGGTCGCACTGCCTGGTCGCCGAGGGCGCGATCGACGTCGCCGCGGAGGCCATCGTCAACCCGTGGGACGTGGCGGCGGTGCAGATCGTCGTCGAGGAGGCGGGCGGGCGGTTCACCGACCTGTCCGGCAAGGCCCGGTTCGACGGCGGCTCGGCGCTGTCGACCAACGGCCTGCTGCACGACGCCGCGCTGGCCTACTTGGCCTGAGCGGGCAGCACCCCGACCGCGCCGCGCACCACCTGCGACCAGACGAGCCTGCCGAACAGGTAGTGGCAGGCGACCTGCTCGCTGCTGAACCGCGCCCAGTCGTACCGGTTGCCCTGCTCCCGCCAGAACACCTCCCACGCGTCCCCGGCGGGGTCGCGCAGCAGGCACCAGGTGTTGTCGACCTCGGCGCCGATCGAGACGACCTGGTCGGGGACGCCGACGGCGCGCAGCCACTCGGCGATCGATTCGGCGTTCACTGCCCGTCCTCCGTGATCTCGACCAGGTACCCCAGCGCGACGAGTTCGACGGCCGACCGCGTCGCCCGCAGCCGGATGCCCCCACCGCGCTGCCCGAACCACGCCGCCGACGCGGTGCGCCAGACCGGCGTCGGCCGCACCACCCGGTACCTGCGCAGGCCCGCGGTCAGGTGGTCCGGGGCAACGACCGCGCCGCGAACGCGGTGGCGTCCTCGGCGAACACGCGGCCCTCGGGGGTGCCCAGCCGGTCGACGACGGCGCCGGGCTGCAGGACCACGGGTTCACCGTCGGCGCACCCGCCCTCGGGGTACTGCTCGCCGGGGGCCAGGCGTACTCGGCGGGGGTCTGGTCGTCGGCGGGGCGGACCAGGTAGCGGCGGTCCCAGTCCCGCTCGTGCATGCCGCCGAGGGGGTCGTACCCGTCGGCGAGGTGGTCCGCCCGTCGCCCCTCGGTGCGGGTGACGGGGGCGGGGGTGGTGGCGTCGACGAGGTGCGCGTCGGGGTGGTCGTCGGGCGGGAAGCGCAGGCCCGCGGCGTAGTCGACCTCGGCTTGGGGGCGGGGAGCTGCGTCTCGGGCTCGTCGGCGACCTTGGGGAGGTAGCCGATGGGGAAGAGGTGGAGCAGGAACAGGGAGAGCTGGTCCCGCTGACCGTCCCCTATGGACGCTCCCGCGAAAACGCCGGGGAGACGGGCGAGCTGCGGCTTGGCGTCGTAGGGGGTGACGGGGTAGCCGAGGATGGGGCCGCCGGTCGCGGGCGCCGGGGCTGCCGGGGTGAGGGGGAGCGGCGCTTGCGGAGCGCTTTGCCCGCCTTGCCCGGGGATGCCGGAGATGGGGAGGACGAACCCGGACTCCGGGGTGTCGTCGCGGGTCGTGTCCACTTCGGACTGCGCGGCCCGGGTGCCGGGGTCGTTCGCGCGGAGGGCCCCTTGCTGGGGAACGGATGCGCCTCCCCTTGGGCCCGAGCCGCGGCGGCAGGTGCGGCGCCGACGGGTGCGCCACCCGGACCGGCGCCCACCGGACCGGCGCCCACCGGACCGGCGCCCACCGGGCCTGCCCCGACCGGACCGGCTCCGACCGGGCCTTGCGCCCCGGGACCGGCGGGCTGGCCTGGCAAGGCCTGCCCCGGATTCCCCTGCGCGGGAGCGGGTGCGTCGAGGACGGCGGCGGACGCGGCGTGCACGTTGTCGGGCACGGGCATCCCGGCGGGCGGGGTGGGGAGGTCCATGGCCCACTCGTCCGCGGGCCCGGGTCTGGGCGCCTCGCCGATGACGTGCGCCCCGCCCTCGCCGACCAGTGCCCCCACCACCGGCTCGGCAGCCCCGGAGACCCCACCCGCGGCTCCCGCCACCCCACCGGACACCGCGTCGGAGACGCCACCGGTCACCCCACCAACAGCCCCCGCCACCGCATCCGTGACACCCCCCACCGCACCGGTGACTCCCCCAGCCACGCCCCCCACCGCACCGGACAGGGCGTCGGTCACCCCACCGACCGACCCGGCCACCCCGCCAACAGCCCCGGACAGGGCGTCCGAGACACCACCCGTCACCCCGCCCACCGCACCGACGACCCCACCCACGGCGCCCGACACCGTGTCACCGACGCCACCCACCGCACCGGCAACCGCCCCGGTCACCCCACCCACGACGTCAGTGAGACCACCGGTCACCCCACCAACAGCACCCGACACCGCGTCGGTGACCCCACCAGTCACCCCACTGACGGCACCCGACACCGCGTCGGTGACCCCACCGGCCACCCCACCAACAGCACTCGATACCGCGCCTGTCACGCCCCCGACAGCACCCGGCACCGCGTCAGTGGCGCCACCAGCCAACCCGGTGACAGCACCCGACACCGCGCCGGTGACTCCACCCACCGCCCCAGCCACCGGGGCGGCCACGCCTCCCACCGCGCCCGAGACGGCATCGGTGACGCCTGCGCTCACGCCGCCCACAGTGCCGGACACCGCACTGGTGACACCACTGGTCACCCCGCCCACGAGGCTCGACACCGCGTCGGGCGCCCCACCCGCGGCACCGGGGACCGAACCGGTCGCCCCGCCTGCCACAGCGTCGGTCACGGTGCGGGACAAGGCATCCGGGGCGCTGGCCACGCCGCTCACGGCGGTCGGGATCGCGGCGGTGGTGCCGGTGACCGCGGCGGTCACTCCGCCGACGGTGTCGGTGAGACCGCCGAGCAGGCCGCCCGAGGGACTGCCCGCGGCACGGGTCGCCACCGGGCCCGGGGGCGTCACGGTCCCCACCGGGGCGCTCGTGGTCACCGTGCCCGGGGTGGCGTTGGCGACTTGGCGGACCGAGGTGATGTCCGGGCCGTTGGGGGCGACCGCGTCGACCAACGTGTCCATGACCGCGGCGAGGTTCGCGGCGGTGGCCGCCACCGCGGTCGGGACGCCGAGGAGGGCTTCCGGGGAGCCCGTGGCGCGGGCGGCGTCGGTGTTCTTGGCCAGGTCGACGAGTTGGCGGACGATCTCGGCCTTCGCGGCGCCGATCTGGTCGGCGGCGTGGTCGAGGCGGTCGGCGGCGGCGAGGCAGCCGCGGGCGGTGAGGGTCAGGTGGCCGGTGTCGGGGGCGACGAAGGTGGACCAGTGGGTGCGGGCGGCGTCGGCGGCGTCGCCGGTGAAGGTCGCGGTGGTGGCGGTCGCGGTGGCGTCGGCGTCGCCGGTGAGGGTGGTCATGCGGGTGGCGGCTTCGCGCCAGGCGGTGGCCGCCGAGCGCATGGCGTCCTCGTCGGCCTGGGGCCACGCGACGCCCGCGGCGGTGGCGACGGCGGACAGGTCCGGGGGCAGTTCGACGCCCATCGCTACTCCCCGAGTGCCGTGGTGTTCGCGGACTCGGTGTCGGCGTACCCGCGGGCGGTGGCGGTGAACCGGGTGCCGACCTCGTCGAGCCTGCCCGCGAGGGCGTCGAGGTCGCCGAGGGTGGCGTCGGAGCCCGCGGCGTGCGCGGCGGCGAAGCTGGCGCCGACCGCGTCGGAGCCCCAGCACGGGCCGAGGGCGGCGAGGCGGTCGGCCAGGTCGCGGTGGATGGCGCCCGCCCGGGCGGCCAGGTCGGTGAACTCGCCCGCGCGGGCGGCGAGGGCGGTCGGGTCGACCTCGAAGCCGGTCATCGGGCGCCCCCGTCGGACTGCAGCCAGGTGGCGCGCTCGAAGTCGAACTCCTCGACCGGCGGGGCGACCTCGCCGGGGGTGAGGTCGGCCAGGCCGCGGCGCAGGGCGGCCGGGTCGGTGCCCGCGGGCAGGACCGGGGCCATGACCTCGTCGGCGGCGCGCGCCGCCAGCGCCGCCGCGGCCGCGATGGTGTCCAGCACGACCCGGGCGAGGGCGTCGGGGCGGTGCAGGCGGTAGGCGTCGTCGCGGAAGTCGATGCCGACGACGGCGCCGTGCGCGGACACCGTCGCGGTGACGCTGCCGCACGGGCTCGTCGCCGACTTCGCGAGCGCGCCGAGCGCGCGGTGGACGTCGGCCAGCTGGTCGCGGCTGCGCCGGTAGTCCGCGATCAGCTCGTCGACCTGGGCCCGGTGGTCGGCACCCATCGCCACCTCCCGCGGATCAGCCGGGACAGACTCCGGTCCCCCGTTGGACGGGTGGCCACGCGGCCGGGTTCCCGCGGGTTTCAGTCGGCTTGCGGCGTCCAGGTCAGCGAGGTCAGCGCGGTGTGCGTCATGACCCGGATGCCGGTCAGCAGGGCCCGCTCGTCGAGCTGGAACGTCGGCTGGTGCAGGTCGCGCATCGGGCCGTCGCCGTCCCAGACGCCCAGGCGCATGAAGCTGCCCGGCACGTGCTCCATGTACCAGCCGAAGTCCTCGCCGCCGGAGGACTGCTTGGTGCCCGCCAGCGCGTCCTCGCCGAGCGCGGTCTCGATGGCCGAGCGGAGCATCTGGGTGCTCTCCCGCTCGTTGATCACCGGCGGCACGCCGCGGCGGTGCTGCAGCTCGAAGCCGACGCCGGTGGGCGCGAGCAGCGCCTGGACCAGGCCCGCGACGAGCGGCTCGAGGTCGACCCAGACGTCGTGGTCGCCGGTGCGCAGGGTGCCGCGCAGCACGCCCTCCTGCGGGACGGCGTTGGGCGCCTCGCCCGCGTGCACCGCGCCCCACACCAGCACGGTGCCCGAGCGCGGGTCGACGCGGCGCGACAGCAGCGCGGGCAGGCCGGTGATGACCGACCCGAGCGCGTGCACCAGGTCGGCGGTCAGGTGCGGGCGGGAGGTGTGCCCGCCGGGCGAGGTGAGGCGCAGCTCGAGCAGGTCGGTCGCGGAGGTGATCGCGCCGACCCGGGTGCCGACCCGGCCGACCTCGACCCTGGGGTCGCAGTGCAGGCCGAAGATCCGCTCGACGCCGTCGAGCCCGCCCGCGTCGATGACCTCCAGCGCGCCGCCGGGCATGACCTCCTCGGCGGGCTGGAAGATCAGCCGGATGCGGCCGGGCAGCGGCGGGCCGGACGCCAGCGCGATGCCGGTGGCCAGCAGGATCGTGGTGTGCGCGTCGTGGCCGCAGGAGTGCGCGGCGCCGGGCGCGGTCGAGGCGTACGGCAGGCCGGTGTCCTCGGTCATCGGCAGCGCGTCGAGGTCGGCGCGCAGCGCGACGCAGCGGTCGCCCTCGCCGATGTCGCAGATGAGGCCGGTGCCGCCGGGCAGCAGCTCGGGCTCGAGGCCGTAGGACTTGAGCAGGCCCGCGACCAGCTCGGTGGTGGCGAACTCGCGCCGCGACAGCTCCGGGTGGGCGTGGATGTGCCGGAACCAGGCGAGCACGTCGGCCGTGTTGGCCGTCAGCCACTCGTCCAGCCAGGCCGGTCCGCGGCCCGCGCCGAGATCCTCCACAAGGGCATCGTGACGCCGGTGGGCGTGATCAGCACAGCGGGATCGGCTCCTCTGGCCCCGCGCGGCCCCCGACCGGGGTCCGCGGGCATGTCGGGCCGCGATTCCAACACTGTCACGCGACCCCTCCACTGACCTGCTCGAACGTGCATCCGGTGCTCATTTGTCGTCAATAGTGCACCATGCAGCGCTGACATTGCCGACCGTTCGCATGCTGGGCAGGCTGGACGGCACCGTCGAAGCGGTGAGCGGCGGCCCGGTCTTCGCCCCGACTGGTCTGTTGATCAAGACGATCGGTAAGCGGACGGGGACGAGGCGTGCCTACTTCTTGGTCTTCTTCTTCCGCAGCCGGTTGCCGTAGACGACGATCCCGAGCAGCACGATCGCGGTCACCGCGATGACCACCTTCTGCCGCGAATCCGCCGCGTCCTGCTCGCTGGGCGGGTTCAGCGTCGGCCCGTTCGGCGCGGTGGTCTGCGCCACCGCCTCGGTCGCGGCCGGTCCGAGCGCGAGCACGCCCAGCAGGGCACCTGCGACGAGCAGTCCGGTGAGCAGCCGGGACACGCGACCTCCAGGGAAGGTGAGTCGATCACCGCAAGCGTAGCGGGGTACCCCCGACCGCCGGTACGCTGATCGCATGACATCCACGACTCGGGAGGCTTGCTCCCGCAGCCTGTGAGCGCACGCGTCCGGGTGAGCACCCGGTCCGAGCTGCGCGCCAACCGCCGCCGCCGAGCCCACTCCTGCTGGGGCCACATCGTGGCGGCTCCCTTGTGGCCGATGCACGGCGCCAACCTCGGCACCCTCCTGCGCACCTGCGACGCCGTCGGCGCCTGCCTGGCGGTGCCGCGCCTGCCGTGGGTCCCGGAGGCCTTGGCCAAGGGCAACACCCTGCGCCACCGGTCCTGCGTCCACTTCACCGGCGATCCCCTGCGCTGGCTGGCCCGCCAACGGGAGTCCGGCAGCCGGGTGGTCGGGGTGGAGCTGGCCGAGGGCGCGATCCGGCTGGCCGACCTGCCCGCGGCCCGCGCGCCCACGGTCGCTGTGCTGGGCCACGAGCGCACCGGCATCCCGGACGACGCGGTCGAGTTGCTCGACGAGGCCGTGGAGATCCCGATGGTCGGGCACGGCACCACGTTGAACGTCGCCGTCGCCGGGTCGCTGGTGCTCTACAAGCTCAGCGGGCTGATGTGACCAGGTAGTCGACCAACTCCGCCGGGTGCGACAGCGCGTTGAGGTGGCCGCCGGGGACGTACTCCGCCTCGACGCCCACCCGTTCCCGCGCCAGGCGGGCCTGGAAGGGCGCCGGGAAGAAGCGGTCCGACTCGGCGGCGACGACCCGGGTCGGGACGGACGGCCACGCGGTGATGTCGCACGGGTGGGAGAACGCGATGTCGGCCTCGTCGCGGTCGTCCAGGACGATCTCCGGGGGACGTCGTGGAGGAAGTACGTCTTGAGGTCGAAGTCCGTCGGGTACCCGCCCGCCTCGGCGGCGGCGAGGCGGGCGGGTTCCGAGCCGGTGTTGCCCCACCAGTCGCCCGGTGTCTCCCCCGGCGCCGGGATCATGGCGTTGAGCAGCACCAACTGGTCGACGGGCGTGCGGGCGCAGGCCATGACCGACGGGAACGCGCCCATCGACAGGCCCACGACCACGACCCCCGCCCGTCGCCGACGGCCGACAGGACGCGGTCGGTGTACTCCGGCAGGCCCGCGGCCGGGTCCGGCCCGGGCAGGTCGACCGCGACGGCGTCGTGGCCGCGGTCGCGCAGCAGCGGGACCACCAGGTCCCAGTACGACGGCGCCCCACCCGCGCCCGGCACCAGCACGAACCTCATCCGGTCCCCCAATCGGTCGGCGCCAGCCTCCCAGAGGGTCCGACAATCACTCGCCGAACAGCTCCAGGATGCGCTCGGCGGCGAGGGTCGCGGTCAGCTCACCGGCCCGCACCCGGCGTTCCAGCTCGGGGACCTCGGCGCGGACGCCGGGGTGTTCGCGGAGGCGGGTCAGGAGGGTGTCGTGGACCATCGACCAGGTCCAGTCCACCTGCTGCCTGCGGCGCTTCTCCGCCAGCTCGCCGGACTCCGACAGCGTGCGGTGGTGCAGTTCGACCTGCTCCCACAGCGTGTCGAGGCCGATGTTCTCGGCGCCGCTGCACGTCAGGACCGGGGCGTGCCAGGTGGCGTCGGGGGTGCGCATGAGGCGCAGGGCGGAGGCGAGTTCGCGGGCGGCGCGCTGGGCTTCGCGGGCGTGGTCGCCGTCGGCCTTGTTGACCGCGATGACGTCCGCGAGTTCCAGCACGCCCTTCTTGATGCCCTGGAGCTGGTCGCCGGTGCGGGCCAGCGTCAGGAACAGGAAGCAGTCGACCATGTTCGCCACGGTCGTCTCCGACTGGCCGACGCCGACGGTCTCCACCAGCACCGTGTCGTAGCCCGCCGCCTCCATCAGGACGATGGTCTCCCGGGTCGCCTTGGCGACGCCGCCGAGCGTGCCGGAGGTCGGGGACGGGCGGATGAACGCCGCCGGGTCGACCGCGAGCCGCGCCATGCGGGTCTTGTCGCCGAGGATCGACCCGCCGGTCCGGGTGGACGACGGGTCGACGGCGAGCACGGCGACGCGGTGGCCGCGCGCGGTCAGGTTGGTCCCCAGGGTGTCGATGAAGGTCGACTTGCCCACCCCGGGGACGCCGGTGATCCCGACCCGGTGCGCGCCGCCCGCGTGCGGGAGCAGCTCGACCAGCAGCTCCTGGGCCAGCGCGCGGTGGTCGGGTCGGCGGGACTCGACCAGCGTGATGGCCCGGGAGAGCAGGCCGCGGTCCCCGGCGAGCACGCCCTTGGCGTACTCGCCGACGTCGACGCGCCTACCCAAGCGAGTGCCCGTGCTGGTCGGCGAGCTTGCGCAGCAGCTCGGCGGCGGCGTCGGCGATGACCGTGCCGGGCGGGAAGATCGCCGCCGCCCCGGCCTCGCGCAGCTCGGCGTAGTCCTGCGGCGGGATGACGCCGCCGACGACGATCATGATGTCGTCGCGGCCGAGCGCGGCCAGCTCCGCGCGCAGCGCGGGCACCAGGGTCAGGTGGCCCGCGGCGAGCGAGTTCACCCCGACGATGTGCACGTCGGCCTCGACGGCCTGCCGGGCGACCTCGGCGGGGGTGGAGAACAGCGGGCCCACGTCGACGTCGAAGCCGAGGTCGGCGAACGCGGTGGCGATCACCTTCTGGCCGCGGTCGTGCCCGTCCTGGCCCATCTTGGCCACCAGGATGCGCGGGCGGCGGCCCTCGGCCTCGGCGAACGCGTCCACCACGGCCCGTGCGGAGTCCACAGTGGACGACTGGCCGACCTCGTCGCGGTACACCCCGGAGATGGTACGGATCTGCGCGGAGTGCCGCCCCACACCTTGCCGAGCGCGTCGGAGATCTCGCCCACGGTGGCCTTGGCCCGCGCGGCGTTGATCGCCAGCTCCAGCAGGTTGCCGTCGCCGTCCGCGGCCCGGGTGAGCGCGTCCAACGCCGCCTGCACGTCCGAGTCGGAGCGCTCCTCGCGGAGCCTGCGCAGCTTCTCGATCTGCTGCGCGCGCACGCCCGCGTTGTCGACCTTGAGGACGTCGATCTGCTCGTCCTCGGTGAGCCGGTACTTGTTGACGCCGATCACCGGCTGGCGCCCGGAGTCGATGCGCGCCTGGGTGCGCGCGGCGGCCTCCTCGATGCGCAGCTTCGGGATGCCCGCGTCGATGGCCTGCGCCATGCCGCCCGCGGCCTCGACCTCGCTGATGTGGCCCCACGCCTTCGCGGCGAGGTCGGCGGTGAGCCGCTCGACGAACGCGCTGCCGCCCCACGGGTCGATGACCCGCGTGGTGCCGGACTCCTGCTGGAGCACGAGCTGGGTGTTGCGGGCGATGCGCGCGGAGAAGTCCGTCGGCAGGGCCAGCGCCTCGTCGAGGGCGTTGGTGTGCAGCGACTGCGTGTGCCCCTGGGTCGCGGCCATCGCCTCGACGCAGGTGCGGATGACGTTGTTGTAGACGTCCTGCGCGGTCAGCGACCAGCCGGAGGTCTGGCAGTGCGTGCGCAGCGACAGCGACTTCGACGACTTCGGCTCGAACTGCTTGACCAGCTTGGCCCACAGCAGCCGGGCCGCGCGCATCTTCGCGACCTCCATGAAGAAGTTCATGCCGATGGCCCAGAAGAACGACAGCCGCGGCGCGAACCGGTCGACGTCGAGGCCCGCGCCGAGCCCGGCCCGGATGTACTCCACGCCGTCGGCGAGGGTGTACGCCAGCTCCAGGTCGGCGGTCGCCCCGGCCTCCTGCATGTGGTAGCCGGAGATCGAGATGGAGTTGTACTTCGGCATGTGCTGCGACGTGTAGGCGAAGATGTCGGAGATGATCCGCATCGACGGCCGCGGCGGGTAGATGTAGGTGTTGCGGACCATGAACTCCTTGAGGATGTCGTTCTGGATGGTCCCGGCGAGCTGCTCCGGCGCCACCCCTGCTCCTCGGCGGCCACGACGTAGAGCGCCAGCACCGGCAGCACCGCGCCGTTCATGGTCATCGACACGCTCATCTTGTCCAGCGGGATGCCGTCGAAGAGCGTGCGCATGTCGTAGATGGAGTCGATCGCCACGCCCGCCATGCCGACGTCACCGGCCACCCGCGGGTGGTCGGAGTCGTAGCCGCGGTGGGTGGCGAGGTCGAAGGCCACCGACAGGCCCTTCTGGCCCGCGGCGAGGTTGCGGCGGTAGAAGGCGTTGGACTCCTCGGCGGTGGAGAACCCGGCGTACTGCCGGATGGTCCACGGCTGGTTGACGTACATCGTCGGGTACGGGCCGCGCAGGAACGGCGCGATGCCCGGGTAGGTGTCGAGGAAGTCCAGGCCCGCGGTGTCGTCGGCGGTGTAGACCGGCTTGACCGCGATGCCCTCGGGGTCTCCCAGCTCAGCGCGTCCGCGCCCTTGCCGGTGGCCTCGTGCAGCGCGGCGGCCCAGTCGGCCGGGTCGACCGGTCCGGGCTCGCCCAGCTCGACCCCGCTGAAGTCGGGGATGGTCATGCCGTGACTCCCAGGTCGTCGTGGGTCCGCCGCAGGACGCCGAGCGCGTCGCACCCGGCGAAGACGAATCCGTCCACTTCGTACTCATCGCTCGGCTTGCCCGCCAGCAGCACCTTCCGCGCGCCCGCGCCCGCAGCGCGGCGATGGCGTCGGCGGCCTGCTCGGCGTAGTGCTTGTCGGAGGCGCACAGGCACGCGATCTCCGCGCCGCTGTCGGCGAAGCGCTCGACCGCGTCGGCCGGGGTCTCGATGCCGCCGGCCTGGAACAGGTTCGCGGCGAAGGTGGCGCGCGCGGTGTGCGCGGCGACCGGGCCGAGCGTGGCGAGGAAGACCCTCGGGCGGGCGCCGGTCGCGGCGAGGACCCGGTCGGAGCGGTCGCGCAGCTCCTCGAAGTCCTCGGCGTAGCGGTGCACCGGCAGGCCGCCGGACGGCGCGGCGGGGCCGCGGGCCGCTCGACGGTCTTCTCGGCCAGGTTCGGGAACTCGCTGACGCCGGTCAGCGGGTCGCGGCGGTGGGCGAGGTTGTCGCGGCGCGCCTCCCAGGTCGCGGCGAGCCGGTCGGCGACCAGGCCCGAGCCCAGGGCGGGCACGATGCCGCCCGCGCGCTCGATCTCGGTGAACCAGGCCCACGCGGCCTTCGCCAGGTCGTCGGTGAGCCGCTCGACGTACCAGGAGCCGCCCGCGGGGTCGATCACCCCGGCCAGGCGCGACTCGTCGAGCAGCACCGACTGCGTGTTGCGGGCGATGCGCCGGGAGAACCCGTCGGGCAGGCCGATGGCGGCGTCGAAGGGGAGCACGGTGACCGCGTCCGCGCCGCCGACGCCCGCGCCGAAGCAGCCGAGCGTGGCGCGCAGCATGTTCACCCAGGGGTCGCGGCGGCTGAGCATCGCGGTCGCGGTGACCGCGTGCTGGCGCTGCGGCACGGCGAACCCGCTGACCTCGGCGACCCGCGCCCACAGCCTGCGCGCGGCGCGCAGCTTGGCGATGGTGAGGAACTGGTCGGCGGTCGCGGCGAAGCGGAACTCGAGCTGCTGCGCGGCGCGCGCGGCGTCGAGGCCCGCGTCGGTCAGGGCGCGCAGGTAGGCCACGCCGCGGCGACGGCCGCGCCCAGCTCCTGGGCGTCGGAGCCGCCCGCGTCGTGGTACGGCAGGCCGTCGACGGTGATCACCCGCAGGTTCGGGTACTGCGCGGCGCCCGCGGCCAGCTCGGCGGCGGCGCGCAGGTCCGCGGGGTCGCCGGTCCTGGCCTGGTGGCCGATCGGGTCGGCGCCGAGGCTGCCCCGGGTCTCGGCGGCCGGGACGCCCTTGTCGGCGTGCAGGCGCAGCAGCTCGGCGGCGGCGTCGGCGAATTCGGGGCCCGCGTCGAGGGTGACCGGGGCGAGGTCGAGGTAGACGTCGGCGAGCACGTCGCCCAGCCGTCCGATCGGGACGCCCGACTCACCGGCGACCAGCCACAGGGAGGTGACGCCGTTCTCCAGGTCGGCGAGGACCGCGGCGCCGGTGGTGGCTGGGTCGGCGTGCCGCTGGCGGACGTCCCAGCCGGTGCCGACGTGCCCGTCGGGGCGCGCGCCGCGGGTGTAGGGCGGCAGGCCCGGCAGACCGGCGGCGGGCGCGGCGTCCTCGGCGGTGTAGAGGGGGCGATCTCGACGCCGTCGTACGTGCGGGAGGCGAGGAGGGACTCGACCGGTACCCCGTCGGGGACCGCGCCGGACTTGCGCAGCACCCCGGCGACCAGCTCCTGCCACTGCGCCCTGGTGGCCGGGGGTGCTCCCCGCGAGGACGAGGCCATCCGATGTCATGCCCCGCAATGCTACGGAAACTCCGCGCGGGTGGGCTGTGAGGCTAATCGCCGTTAACGATGCAGCCCGCGTGGCCTTCCCCACGCGCCCGTCGCGCCATCGGGGACAATGGCGGCCGTGTCGACCACTGATGCCGAACAGCGCCTCGTCGCGGGCCGGTACCGCCTGCGCGGCGTCATCGGCCAGGGCGCCATGGGCGTGGTGTGGTCGGCCTACGACGAGCACCTGCGCCGCCGGGTCGCGGTCAAGGAGGTCCGCCGCCAGCCCGGGGTGACCGACACCGAGGCGGCGGAGCTGCGCGAGCGCACGCTGCGCGAGGCCCGGGCGATCGCCGTGCTGGCCCACCCGAACGTGGTCACCCTGCACGACGTGGTCAGCGAGGGCGACGAGCCGTTCGTGGTCATGGAGTACGTGCAGGCGCTGAGCCTGGCCCAGGTCCTGCGGCTCAACGGGCCGTGCACCGACGTGCAGGCCGCGGTGATCGGGTCCGCGGTGGCCGCCGGGCTGCTGGCCGCGCACGCCGCCGGGATCACCCACCGCGACGTCAAGCCGGGCAACGTGCTGGTCGGCACGGACGGGACGGTGAAGCTGACCGACTTCGGCATCGCCCGCAACGTCTCGGAGAAGACGCTGACCCGCAGCGGCGTGATGCTCGGCTCCCCGCCTACATCGCCCCCGAGGTCGTCTCCGGTGGCGGCGTCACCCCGGCCGCCGACCTGTGGGGCCTCGGCGCGACCCTGTTCGCCGCGGTCGAGGGCCGCGCCCTGTACGACCCGGACGCCCCGGTCCTGGAGACCCTGCACCGCGTCGTCGACGGCGAGGTCCCGGTCCCCGACCACGACGGCCCGCTGCGCGAGGTCATCACCGGGCTGATGGTGAAGGACCCGGCGGAGCGGATGACGCTGCAGGAGGTCCGCGAGCTGCTGCACCCTGCACCCGGCGCCGGGGGCGTCGGTCTTCGCGGACCTGCGCACGTCGGCGGAGGACGCCGAGACCGTGGTGACCCGCCCCGCGCCCGCCCCGGTGACCGCGCCGGAGCCGCCCGGGGAGACCAGCGCGCCGCTGGCCCCGCGCCCGGCCCGCTGCCGTTCACCCCGTCGGTGCGCACGCGCGGCGCGGTCGCGGCGGCGGTGCTGACGCTGGCGGCTGCCGTGCTGTTCGCCGCGGGCGCGGCGGGCGGCTTCGCGTTGGCGCGGGTGGTCGGCGGTGAGCCGGTGCTGCCGCGGACGACGACGTCGGCGCCGCCCGCGCCCGAGGCCCCCGTGACGGAGCTGGTGGTGCGCAGCGCGGACGCGTCGACCCTGGCGGGCGAGCAGGGCGGCGGCTTCTCCGTGCCGGTGCCGGAGGACTGGGTGAAGTTCGTCGAGCAGCGGACGCCGGAGACCCTGCCGAACAGCACGCGGGTGCACTGGGTCGCGCCGACCGGGACGGCGGAACTGGTGGTCGAGCGCTTTCCGGGCTTCCGCGCGAAGCACGCGGTCGAGGACTACGTCGCGTACGTGGAGAACCGGGCGCCCGACTACCGCCTCGTCGGCTCGACCCCGTTGGCGGGCACGGGCTTGCGCCTCACGTACCGCACGGTGGAGTCCTTCCGGGACGCTCCCGGCGGCCCCGCCCCGGACCTGGCGCGGGTCACCTTCGCCGACGTCCTCCCCACCGGCGACGACCTGTGGGTGGTGTCGCTGACGGTGCCGATCGAGCAGGAGGACTCGGCCCGGTCGGGCCTGTTCGCCCAGATCACGCAGGGGTTCGCGGTCTCGGCCTAGCCCTCGAGCAGCTCGCCGACGTGGTGGAGGAGGGTGCGCGGGTCGGCGGGGGCGATGGTGGTCCAGTCGTCGCCGTCCGGGTTGGGCGTGCGGAGCTGGAGGTAGCGGCCTTCCGCGGTGTCGAAGAAGCTCACCGTGCGGGGGTGGCGGTGGCGTTTGCCGTAGCGGTCGCGGCGGGTGGCGCCGAATTGGCCGCGCGCCGTGAGCGGGGTGATCATCGCGGCCAGGCGGGTGGCGTCGTCGGGGCGCAGGCCGCGGGTGCGCAGGGCCGTCGCGAGGTCGGGGGCCGGGGCGGCGTCGGCGAAGACGGCGCTGGGCAGGGTGACGGAGCGGCCCGGGCCCGCGGCCAGGGGCGGCAGGACCGACACCGCGTGGCGGGGCAGGCCGTCGTCGATGGCGCGCAGGGTCACCGCGCCGCGGGTCAGGACGGCCAACGCGGCCGCGCCGTCGGTGAGGGCGGCGAGGGCGCGGACCTCCACCGCGCCCCACACGCGGACGTCCACTGAGGACGTGGGCCGCGCCAGCGTGGTCAGCACGGCGGCCAGGTCCGGGTGCACGTGCGGGTACTCCGCCAAGCCGCGCCGGGCCAGGCCGTCCCACGCGCGGGCCTCGACGTCGGCGCGTTCGGCGGCCGTGCGGCCCGGGGACGGGACGCGGAGGACGACCGGGAACTCCTCGATCCCCAGGCGCTCGCCGAGCACGTCGAACTCCACGGCGGACAGCTCCACCGCGGCGGGCTCGGCGAAGAGGGTCACCCGCCGATCACCGGCGGCGGGAGGTGGTGGTCCTCGCCGTCGACCGAGACGTTCTCCGTCACCTGCTCGGTCGCGCCGAGGTCGCGGTTGCGGCCGCTGACCACGCGCGGCGCGGGGGCGTCGGCGGCGTCGGCGAACCACTGGGCCGACCCGATCGCCTCCGGGCCGAAGCGGCGGGCGGCCATCTTGTCCGCGGTGCCGACCTGCGCGCCGGACGCGCCGACGGGGGCGCCCGCCGTGCCGTGCGGCGGCGGGGTGCCGGGCGGGACGGCGTGGGTGGACGAGCCGGGCTGGTCGGCGACCGGGGCGCCCGCGCCGACCGCGTGGCCGGGCGCGGCGACGCGGCGCTCGCGCGACCCGTCGGACCCGCGGGCGCGCCGAGCGCGACCGGGCCGGGTCCGATGTGCTCCATGGGCGCGGCGCCCGCGGTCATGCCGGGGGCGAGCGCGGGCAGCGGGCGCTGCGGGGCGGCGGTCGCCGCCGACGCCGACGAGCCGCCGGTGGTGTCCAGGTGCGGGCGGGCGGGCTCGCCCGGCCGGTGGCCGTGGCGCGGGTGCTCGCCGTCGCGGCCGCCGCCCTGCGCGCCGACCTCGCCCGCGGGGACGTCGACGCCGAACCGGATGCCCCGGCCGCGGCCCCGGCGCACGCCGGTCGTGCGCAGCAGCTCGCCGGGCGGGGAGAACGGGGCGAGCGCGGCGAGGTTCTGCTTGGTGCCGGTCTCGTAGGCGGTCATCACCTCGACGGCGCGCTGCTCGCCCGCGGCCTTCGCGGTCTCGGCGGGCTCGACGTCGGTCTGCACGCCGACGACCTGCACGGCGGGCGGGGCGCTCGGGTCGACGTTCATCGGGGTGACGCCCTCGGGCACGGGCATGTCGGCGCGCGCCTTGGCGATCAGGTCGCCCTGGGTCTCCACGGCGGTGCGCATCGACGCCGCGCTCTCGGAGGTCGTCTTCGCCCAGGCGGCCAGCGGCTGGAGCTTGCCGTGCGCGGCGCCCGCGGCGCGGCCGCGCCAGCCCTCGCCGACGGCGCCGAGCGCGGTGTCGAGCTGGTGGCCGACGTCGTCGAGCGCCGCGGTCAGCTCCGCCCAGCGCCGCGACGGGGTCGCCGACGACGGCGCGCCCGGCCCGTCGTGCAGCATGCGGTACAGCTCCTCGTGGCTGAAGCCGCGCCAGCGCGTGGTGTCCTCGGTCATGCGCCACCCCCGGGCGTGTGCGTCACCGTGGCCGCGTTGTCCTCTTCCAGGCCCGCGTACTGCTCCTCGGTCTTCGCGAGGTTCTCCACGGCGGCGTCGAGCTGCTCGCGGAAGGCCAGCAGGGCCTCCAGGGCGGCGCCCTCGACCTCGGAGGAGAGCGCGTTGACGGCCTCCGCCGCCTCGGCGCTCACCGGGTCCGCCGCCCACGGCGTCACCCGGATCTCGGCCTTGACCAGCTCGATCTGCCGGTCGAGGGCCATCAGCGCGGACGCGAACGTCCTGCGCAGCCCCGGTACCGCCCCCAGCTCGACCGCCAGCAGGTCCTGCTCCGGCACGCTGCCTCCCCGTCACCACCCGTGGTGGCACCACTCTATCGAGTGGCGACCCTCGGAAACGACTGTTGGCCCACTCTTTTCCTGACGCTCACCGCCGCGGGCCGGTTCCCTGGAGATCGTTTCCCGGGGTCAGCTGTTACGCAGGACCAGCGCCGTCTCGCCCGCGACGTCCTCGACGTGGGTGAACCCGAGCTTGGCCGCGACCTTGGCCGACGCGGTGTTCGCCGTCTCGTGCCGGTACCGGATCTCCTTGAGCCCGAGGCCGCCGAAGGCGAACCGGATGACCGCGCCCAGCGCCTCGGTCGCCAAGCCCTGCCCGCGCGCGCGGGGTGCGTCCAGCAGCCCGCCTCGCCGACGCCCGCGGCCAGGTCCAGCTCCTTGAGCAGCACCTCGCCGAGCAGCGCGCCGGTCAACTGGTCGGCGACCGCCCACGAGAAGCGGGTCTCGTTGGCCCAGTCCAACGCCCGCTGCGCGATGTAGGCGCCCGCGCTGGCCAGGTCGTAGACGGCGATGTGCGACAGCCAGCGCCTGCTGATCGGGTCGGTGAACCCCTCGACGACGGCGGGCCGGTCATCGATGCGGTCGTCGGCGCGCAGCGCCCGCAGGTAGTACTTGCCCGCGTTGATCTCCACCGGTTCCACGCGGTCAACCTACCCGGGGCTCAGTGCCAGCGGCGGTGCCGCGTGAACAGGAACAGCAGGACCACCGGCAGCACGATGAACGGCGGGAACACCCGGAACCCGAACAGGAACACGGCCATCAGCGCGACGCCGACCGCCACCGGCACGGCCACCGCCAGCCCGGACGAGCGCCGCACGGGCGGCGGCGCCATCGGCGGGTGCACGGGGTACACCGGCTGGTGGGCGGGGTGCACCGGGGCCACGAGCGGGCCGAAGTGCGGGCGCGGCTCGGGCAGGTCGGTGAACACCTCGGCCAGCTCGCCCCGGGTCTTGGCGGTCGCCACGAGCGCGGACCGCTCGCCGTACTCGTCGACGGAGAGCCTGCCCGCGCCCATGTGGTCGCCGAGCGCGCGCAGCGCCGCCTCCCGGTCGGTGTCCCCGATCCGGAGGGCCTGCCACGGCGTCGCGCTCACCCCACAGATGGTACGGAAACCCGGGCGGGTGAATCTGAGGCCGTTCTCAGTCCTTGATCTCGCAGATCACGGTGCCGGTGGTGACGGACTCGCCGGGGGCCACGCCCAGACCGGTGACGGTGCCCGCCTTGTGCGCGGTGACCGGGTTCTCCATCTTCATGGCCTCCAGCACCACGATCAGGTCGCCCTGGGCCACCTGCGCGCCGTCCTCGACCGCGACCTTGACGATGGTGCCCTGCATCGGCGCGGCGACCGCGTCGCCGGACGCCGCGACGCCGCCCTTGCCGCCCGCGCGCCTGCGCGGCTTGGCCTTCGCCGCCGCGCCGCCGCCGCCGGAGCCGAGGGACAGCGTGCCCGGCAGGCTGACCTCCAGGCGCCGCCCGCCGACCTCGACGACGATGTTCTGCCGCGGCTCGGCCTCCTCGGCGTCCGCGCCGCCGGTGAACGGCTCGATGGTGTTGTCGAACTCGGTCTCGATCCAGCGCGTGTGGACGGTGAAGTCCTCGGCGAACGCCGGGTCGCGCACGATCGCGCGGTGGAACGGCACCACGGTCGCCATGCCCTCGACGACGAGCTCGTCGAGCGCGCGCCGGGACCGGGCCAGCGCCTCCTCGCGGTCGCCGCCGGTGACGATCACCTTGGCCAGCAGCGAGTCGAACTGCCCGCCGATGACGGTGCCGGACTCCACACCGGAGTCGACGCGCACGCCGGGGCCCTCGGGCGCGACCCACTTGGTCACGGTGCCGGGGGCGGGCAGGAAGCCGCGGCCCGCGTCCTCGCCGTTGATCCGGAACTCGATGGAGTGCCCGCGCGGGGTGGGGTCCTCGGTGAACCGCAGCGGCTCGCCCGCGGCGATGCGGAACTGCTCGCGCACCAGGTCGATGCCGGTGGTCTCCTCGGAGACCGGGTGCTCGACCTGCAGCCGGGTGTTGACCTCCAGGAAGGAGATCGTCCCGTCGAGGCCGACGAGGTACTCGACGGTGCCCGCGCCGGAGTAGCCCGCCTCCTTGCAGATCGCCTTGGCGGAGGCGTGGATGCTGGCGCGCTGCTCGTCGGTCAGGAACGGCGCGGGCGCCTCCTCGACGAGCTTCTGGTGGCGGCGCTGCAGCGAGCAGTCGCGCGTGCCGACCACGATGACGTTGCCGTGCTTGTCGGCGAGCACCTGCGCCTCGACGTGGCGCGGCTTGTCCAGGTAGCGCTCGACGAAGCACTCGCCGCGGCCGAAGGCGGTGACCGCCTCGCGCACGGCGGAGTCGAACAGCTCGGGGATCTCCTCGAAGGTGCGGGCGACCTTGAGGCCGCGCCCGCCGCCGCCGAACGCGGCCTTGATCGCCACCGGCAGCCCGTGCTCCTGGGCGAACGCGACGATCTCCTCGGCGCCGCCGACCGGCTCCTTGGTCCCGGGCACCAGCGGCGCGCCCGCGCGCATCGCGATGTGCCGCGCGGTGACCTTGTCGCCGAGGTCGCGGATGGCCTGCGGGTCGGGGCCGACCCAGATCAGCCCGGCGTCGATGACGGCCTGGGCGAACTCGGCGTTCTCGGAGAGGAACCCGTAGCCCGGGTGGACCGCGTCGGCGCCGGACTGCTTGGCCGCGTCGAGCACCTTGTCGATGGACAGGTAGCTGTCGCCGGGCGTGCTGCCGCCGAGCGCGAACGCCTCGTCGGCCAGCCGGACGAACACGGCGTCGCGGTCGGGGTCGGCGTAGACGGCGACACTGGCCAGCCCGGCGTCCCGGCAGGCCCGGATGACCCGGACGGCGATCTCGCCCCGGTTCGCGATCAGGACCTTGGTCAGGGCCTTGGACACGCCGTTCCTCCTAGATGTCGCGCGGGCTGTGGGGCAGTTTACGGAAGCGACGCCACGTCGGAACCGAGAGCAACCCCACAATCGACCAGTACTGTCCCTCGTACGGAGTATTGCTGGGTGGGGAGGTGGTTACCGCTGTGGCACGGCGCACGCCCCGCACAGTCATGGTGACGGCAGCTCTGGGCGCACTCGTCTTCGCCGGTGCGCTGGGTGGCGCGGCCCTGACCAGAACGGTCGCCGCCCCGTCGACCAGCACTTCGCCCGTGCCCACCACGACGCCCGGGCCCGGCGCGGACGGCTGCCTGCGGGAGCCGTGCCGCGTCCTCGGCGCGGCCACGCTGGGTGACACCCGGATCGAGCTGGTCGCCGATTCGGGTGGGATGACCGGGCGGCTGCGCATCGGCGGGCCGGGGGCGAGCCGGGTGATCGAGATCGCCGACATCGGGCGGATCGAGGAGACCGGCGCCCTGCAGTGCTACCCCGCGTCGATCTCGGCGTGCCTGGTCCGCGCCCGGGGTCCGCAGGGCCTGACCGGGAAGGTCGTCGTCGGCCGGTCGGACAAGTGGAGCCCGCTGGAGCGCGCGTACCTGTCGACGGCGGACTTCCTGACCTTGACCAACGTGGTGGCCGACTCCGGCCCCGAGGTCGTCGCCGCCCAGTGCGCCCCCGAGGGCTGCTCCGGCGGGGTGCACGCCCAGGTGTTCACCCTGGCGGGCGTTTCGGTGGGCTGCACCCGCGAGTACACGACCGCGCGCGAGCTGCCCGGGTACCCGTCGGTGGACATCGGCGCGGCGCGGCTGCGGCCCTGCGACTGACCCCGGGAACGGCGGAGGCCGCCTCCCCGGGTGGGGAAGGCGGCCTCGGCGGGTGGGTCAGGCCGGGACCGGGGTGCGGTCGGGCTGGTGCTCCTCGAGCAGCGGCGGCTCGCTCGGCTGGTGCAGGACCTCGTCGTCGAGCAGGCCCTCGCCGCGGGCGACCAGGACCGGGACGGTGATCTGGCCCGCCACGTTCGTCGCGGTGCGGATCATGTCGAGGATCGGGTCGATGCCGAAGACGATGGCCACGCCGGTCGCGATCAGCTCGGGCGGCAGGCCGATGGTGCTCAGCGTCAGGGTCAGCATGGTGAACCAGCCCGTCGTGCCCGCGGTGGCGAAGGCGCCGAAGACCGCGACGGCCACGATGCCGACGTACTGCCAGAAGCTCAGCGAGTAGCCGAACAGGTTCGCGATGAAGATCGTCGCGATGGCCGGGTAGAGCGCGGCGCAACCGTCCATCTTGGTCGTCGTGCCCAGCGGGACGGCGAAGCCCGCGTAGCCCGGCTCGACGCCCAGGTTGACCGCGGTCTGGCGGCTCAGCGGCAGGGTCGCGCCGGAGGAGCGGGAGACGAAGGCGAACTGCAGGGCCGTCCACGCCTTGGCGTAGAAGGTCAGCGGGTTCACCCCGCCCACGAACCGCAGCAGGACCGGGTAGACCACGAACAGCACGAGCGCGGACGCGACGTACACCGCGATGATCAGCGACAGCAGCGGCCGGACGAACTCGTTGCCGTAGGTCGCGAACGCGTTGCCGATCAGGCCGAGCACGCCCAGCGGGGCCAGTCGGATGATCCAGCCCAGCAGCTTCTGGATGATGTCGAACACCGCGCGGTTGACCGACACGAACGGGGCGGCGCGGTCGCCGAGGGCGAAGGTCGCGATGCCGACGAGCACCGCGACGAAGACCACCTGCAGGACCTCGCCCTCGCTGAAGGCGCTGAAGATGTTCTCCGGCACGAGTCCGTTGAGGACGGTCAGCCAGTCGCCCTGGTCGCGGGCGGCGATCTTCTCCAGCGCGGTGTCGCTGGGGGTGACGTTCACCCGGTGCCCGCGCCGCTGATCAGGCCGACGGCGATGCCGATGAGGACCGCGATGAACGACGTGATCCCGAACCACAGCAGCGTCTTGCCGCCGAGGCGGGTCGCGGTGCGGGCGCCGCCGAGGCCGCGGAGGCTGTTGAAGCCGACGACGATCGCGGTGAACACCAGCGGGATGACGGTGAACTGCAGCAGGGACGTGAAGACCGTGCCGATGGTGTCGAGCGTGGTGACCAGCCACTCGGCCCCGGTGGCCTTGGCGACGACGCCCAGGACGGCGCCGACGACGAGACCGGCCAGGACGAGCAGGCCGAACAGCAGGGTGCGCCGGTTGCCGGGTCGCGGCGGTGCGGCGGAGGACGCGTCTGTAGACATGTCGATTTTCTCCAGGGGAGTGAGGCCGAGCTGAGACGATGCGGGCAGGGTTCAGCGCGGACAGAGCGAGCTGGCCTGCCGCCGCAGATCGACGTGCAGGCGCTCCGTCAGCGCGGTGACACGAATGGACCTCATCACTGGCATCAAACCAGGTCAGACGTCGGTTTCTTCCCCGCCGAACGGGTGACTGGCGACACTCCCACCCAGTGGGCCTAGCGCGGACCCCACAGCGACGTCACAGCGACGCCCAGATCGGCCATCAACCGCCTGACCAGCGGCAGCCCGATCCCGATCACGCTCGACGGGTCCCCATCGATGCCATCGATGAACCACGCGCCCAGCGAATCCAGGGTGAACGCGCCCGCGACCTTGAGCGGCTCGCCGGTGGCGATGTAGGCGTCGATCTCCTCCGGGGACGGCCTGCCGAACCGGATCACCGTCGTCTCGGTGCCGGTGGCGGTGTCCACGACCTCGCCGCCGCGGACGCGGAGCAGGGCGTGCCCGGTCAGCAGCTCGCCGACGCCGCCCGCCATCCGGGCCCAGCGCTCGCGGGCGATCTCCGGGGTGGCGGGCTTGCCGACCAGCTCGCCGTCGAAGTGGAGCATCGAGTCGCAGCCGATGACCAGCGCGTCGTCGAACTCCCCGCGACCACCCGCGCCTTCGCCTCGGCCAGGGCGACCACCACCGCGTCGGGCTTGACGTCGCCGAGGGCGGCGGCGATGGCGTCCTCGTCCACCCCGGACACCCGCACGACCGGGTCGACCCCGGCGGAGCGCAGCACGGCGAGCCGGGCGGGTGACTGGGAGGCGAGTACGAGCTGCACGGGTCCGGAGTCTAGGAGCCCGCGCCGAGCGTCCCGACGACCGGGAGCCGCAGGACGGTGCCGCCGAGGTCGACGCGCACCCGCCCGGGCAGCCCCTCGGGCAGCGCCTCGCGGTCGGTCCCGCCGATGACCAGCCCGATCCGGTGCCCGGCGGGCACGACCGCGTCGACCGCGCCGAGCGGGACCTCGACCCGGCCGCCCGCCGTCCAGCCCGCCGCCAGGACGCGGTGCTCGACGGTGACCGTGGGCGCGTCGGTGTCGAGGTAGCAGGCGCTGTCGCCGGGTGCGCTGTCCCCCAGCACGACCGCGTGCCCAGCGTGCGGACGCCGTCCTCGCCGGGGTCGCGGACCGTGGCGCGGCCGAGGTCGACCAGCAGCACCGACACCCGATCCCCGCGCGCGGACAGCCCGACCGTCGGCGTCCCCGAGATCCGGGTGTCCGCGGCCAGCGGCCCGGTGCGGAACAGCAGCCGCGACGACGACGTGTCGTCGAGCCATTCCTGGGCGGTGCGCTGGTCGTCGGCGAACTCCAGCGATCCCTCACCAGGGGCCGTGCCGAGCGACCCGTCCGCGGTCGGGTGCAGGGTCGTCTGGGACGTCTGCGCGGGCCAGGCGGGGTAGTCGACCCACACGCCCGGCGCGCGCTCGACCGACGCCCCGAGCGGCGCGCCGTTGTCGAGGCCGAGCAGGTGGTGGTCGAACCACTGGTGCAGCGCCGCGACCCACTCGGCGCGGCGGAAGTCGAACGGGTCGACGTGCCCGGCCTGCGTCAGCCAGACCCGGCGCGGCGCGGTCAGCCCCGACCACCACTGTCCGAAGTGGATCGTGCGGACGTTGGCGTCGGCCAGCCCGTGCACCGCGAACACGCTCGCCCGGACCGCGCCCGCCGACGGGCGGTAGTCCCGCGCGCGCCAGAGCGGGTCGTCGGGGGACAGCGGGGGCGCGGCCAGGCCGGGGTACGGGCAGTCCGACCGGTTGTCGACCTCGGCGGCCAGCGCGGCGGGCGTGCCGCTGTCCAACGGGGTGCCGCCCGCGCGGTAGTAGTCGTACCAGGACGAGATGGCCGCGATCGGGACGACCGTGCGCAGCCCCTCCACCCTGGTCCCCGCGACCCCGACGGCGATCGTGCCGTCCCACGACTTGCCGATCATGCCGACGTCGCCGGTCGTCCAGGACGCGGTCGCGCGCTCGGCCCCGGTGACCGAGGTGTAGGCGGTGGCGCGCCCGTTGAGCCAGTCGATGACCGCCCGGGCCGCGCCGACGTCGCCCGGTCCGCCGACGTCGAGGCAGCCCGTCGAGCGGCCGGTGCCGGGCAGGTCGACCTGGACGACGGCGTAGCCGCGCGGCACGAAGTAGTTGTCCAGCCACAGCGGGAACGACACCGGCGCGCCGTGCTCGTCGTAGGTCTTGGTCTGCTCCTCGTTGCCGCGCCCGAGGGTCGTGTTGTACGGGCTGGCGACCATGATCACCGGGACGGGGCGGGCCGTGCGCGGCCGGATGACGTCCGCGGCCACCCGCGCGGTCCCGGTGTCGACCCAGGCGGTGTGCCGCACGGCGTCGGCGTAGGAGTGGATCGGGGTGCTCACCGGCGCGGCCGCGGCTGCGGCGCGACGAGGAAGGCGAGCAGCAGCAGCGCCAGGACCGCCCGGCCCATCACGGCCTGCGCGCGAGCACCGGGGTCCGCAGACCGGAGGCCGCGATCATCCCGAGCACCAGGACGATCACCGGGAGCACCAGGGTCGCCTTGGCGGCGTTGGTGAAGCCGAGGTGGAACGCGTCGGTCGCCAGCTCGCGGACCCGCTCGGCGATCGACGGCGACCAGTCCGCGGGGATCGCCGGGCCCTCGCCGCCGAACTGGCTCGCGGTGTTGGCCGCCGCGCTGATCCGCTCGACGAACTCGTCGGCGTAGCGCGGCGGCAGCAGCGCGGCGTAGTCCCGCGCCGCGGCGGGCACGGTGACGCTCAGCCCGAGCTGGAGCAGCACGCCGGTCGACGCCGACCCGAGCACGCCGCCGACCTGGCGGGAGGTGTTGAACACCCCGGACGCCGCGCCCGCCAGCTCCGCGGGCAGCCCGAACGTCGCCGCCGCGGTCAGCGGGGAGAACACCAGCCCGATCCCGACGCCCGCCAGCACCAGCCCCGGGACCAGCGCGAGCGGCGCGGTGTCCGGCTCCGCCTGCACCGCCAGCACGACCACGCCCACCGCGAGACCCGCGAGCCCGGCGGTGACCAGCGACCGCGGCCCCACCCGCCCGACGTAGCGCCCGGCGACGACCGCGGCGAGCCCGGCGCCGACGGCCATCGGCGCGCACAGCAGGCTGGAGGCGAGCGGGTCGAGGCCGAGCACCGTCTGCACGTAGATGACCAGCGGCAGGAACATGCCGGTGGTGGCGAAGCCCAGCGCCGCGTGGGTCAGGTTGGCCGGGCCGAACGTCGGGTTGCGGAACAGCCCCAGCGGCAGCAGCGGCGCGGTCTTGGTCCTGCGCTGCTGGATGAGGAACGCGCCGACCAGCAGCAGCCCGGCGCCGATCACGTGCGGCACGCCGACCGGCCCGAGCACCGGCCCCCACTGGTAGTGCTGCCCGTTCTGCACCCCGAACACCACGAACGCCAGCCCCGCCGACGCGAGCACCGCCCCGGTCACGTCGAACCGCACCCGCGCCGCGGCCGCCAGTCCGGCAGGAACAGCGCGCCGACCGCGAGCCCGGCCAGCCCGATCGGCAGGTTCAGCAGGAAGATCCACTCCCAGCCCGCGTGCTGCACCAGCAGGCCCCCGAGCACCGGCCCGGCGATCGTCGCGACCCCCGACACCGCGCCCCACACCGCGATCGGCACCGCCCGCCGTTCCACGGGAAACAGCCGCGTGATGAACGCCAGCGTCTGCGGCGTCATCAGCGCCGCCCCGAGCCCCTGCACGGCGCGCGCCGCGATCAGCGCCGCCGCCGAGGTCGCGAACCCGCACCACACCGACGCGGCGAGGAACACCGCGAGCCCGACCATCAGCACCCGCTTGGGCCCGAACCGGTCCCCCAGCCTGCCGGTGATGAGCAGCGGGACGGTGTTGGCCAGCAGGTACACGCTGTTGACCCAGATGACCTGGTTCAACGTCGCGTCCAGCCCGGTCAGGATCGCCGGGATCGCGACGGTGACGATGGTCGAGTCCAACATCACCATGAAGAAGCAGGCGCACAGGGCCGCCAACCCCACCCACGGCCGTTCCCGCATGCCCGCCCCTCCCACTCGGGGGAAGCGTAGATGGCGGGCCGGGCAGCGGTGACAACAACGCCGGGAACCGCTATGGGAATGCGCGAAGAACGCGCCGGAGCCTTGTTGGGCCGCATTCGGGACCGGTATCCGTGGCGAAACGGAAAGGAAGCGCCTGATGCGTACTTCCCTTGTGGCGAGCGCGGTCCTGGTCGCGCTCACGGCTCTCGCCCCCGCCGCCGCAGCGGCCCCGGAATACACGATCGCCGCACTGCCCACCCCGCCCGGCCAGCCGTCCGGGATACCGCTGTCGGTGAACGCGTTCGGGGTGGCGGTCGGCACCACCACGGCCGGGTTCGGCCCCGGCAACGCCGTCGTCTGGCGCGGTGGCGCCGTCATCGACCTGGGGCCCGGGGTCGCGGTCGACGTCAACGCGTTCGGCACCGTCGTCGGCCACGCGGACGGGGTGGCGACGCTGTGGCGCGGTGGGCGGGCCGTGCCGCTGACCACCAGCAGACCCAGCACCGGGGTGTCGGTCAACACCTGGGGCGACGCCGTGGTGCTGTCGGGGTCGCCGGAGAAGTTCAGCCTGTGGCGCGCGGGCACGCTCACCGAGCTGCCCGCGCCGGGCACGCACCGCACCGGCGGCATCGTCAACGACTTGGGCCAGATCGCCCTCAACAGCACCGAGGGCGTCTACCGGTGCACCCGGACCGCGTGCGCCGCGCTGCCCCTGCCGCCCGAGCCGGTCAACCTCCACGCCATGAACGGGCGCGGGCAGGTCCTCGGCACCGCGGTCTCGCTCAACCAGCGCGCCGTGCTCTGGACCGGCTCCGCGATGACCGACCTCGGCCACCTCGGCGGCGCGACCACCGACATCGGCGGCCCGGACTCCCTCAACGACCTCGGCGTGGTCGTCGGCTGGAGCAAGGCGGCCGACGGGCGGTTCCACGCCTTCTCCTGGCGCGACGGCGTCATGACCGACCTGGGCGACCCCGGCGTGGAGAGCCGCGCCTACGCCGTCAACGGCCTCGGGCACGTCGTCGGGCACACCAGCGGCACCGGCGGCGTGATCGCACAGGCCGCGCTGTGGCGCGACGGGAAGACCGTCGCGCTCCCGCAGCTCGGGGGCGCGCCGTGGTGCGTGGCGCGGCAGATCACCGACCTCGGCCGCGTCACCGGGTTCTGCGTGGACGCGGCCTGGCGGTCGGTGCCGGTGGTGTGGTCAGTGCGGTAGGCCGGACGCCCGCCACGCCCCCGGACCGTGGTCGAGGGGGCGGCGGATCTGCGCCGAGCGGGCCGACCACGGGGAGCCCGCGGTCCGCTCGGCGTCGTCGCCGCCCGCCGCCGCGGCCAGGACCACGGCGGTGAGGGCGGCCAGTTCCTCCGGCGTCGGCGTGCCCCGGGTGACCCGGAACAGTGCCGCATCCCCACGGGGTTCCTCGGTGCTGGTCACAGGGGGATGTTCCCATGCTTCTTGGGCGGCAGGTTCTCCCGCTTGTCACTGAGCATCCTCAGAGCGCGCGCCACGTACCCGCGGGTGTGCGACGGCGGGATGACCGAGTCGACGTACCCGCGCTCGGCGGCCAGGTACGGGTTGAGGAGCGTGTCCTCGTACTCGCGGTCGAGCTTCGCGCGCAGGGCGTCGACGTCCTCGCCCGCCTCCAGCGCCGCCTGCAGCGTGCGGCGGTGCAGGATGTTCGACGCGCCCGACGCGCCCATGACGGCGATCTGCGCGGTCGGCCACGCCAGGTTGACGTCGGCGCCGAGGTGCTTGGACCCCATGACGTCGTACGCGCCGCCGTACGCCTTCCGGGTGATGACGGTGACCAGCGGGACCGTGGCCTCGGCGTAGGCGTAGATCAGCTTCGCGCCGCGCCGGATGATGCCGCCGAACTCCTGGTCGGTGCCCGGCAGGAAGCCCGGCACGTCGACGAAGGTCAGCACCGGGATGTTGAACGCGTCGCAGGTCCGCACGAACCGCGCCGCCTTCTCCGAGGCGTCGATGTCCAGGCAGCCCGCGAACTGGGTCGGCTGGTTCGCGACCACGCCGACGCTGCGCCCCTCGACCCGGCCGAACCCGACGACGATGTTCGGCGCGAACAGCGGGTGCACTTCCAGGAACTCGCCCTCGTCGACGACGCGGGTGATGACCTCGTGCATGTCGTACGGCTGGTTCGCCGAGTCCGGGATCAGCGCGTCCAGCTCCAGGTCGGTCTCCTGGACGTTCTCCGCGACCGACCCCTCCTCGCCGAACCCGGGGAACACCGGCGGGTCGGAGAGGTTGTTCGACGGGAGGAAGGACAGCAGCTCCTTGACGTAGGAGATCGCGTCCTCCTCGTCGGCGCCCATGTAGTGCGCGACACCGGACTTGGTGTTGTGCGTGCGCGCGCCGCCCAGCTCCTCCAGCGTCACCTCCTCACCGGTGACCGTCTTCACGACGTCCGGCCCGGTGATGAACATCTGCGAGGTCTTGTCGACCATCACGATGAAGTCGGTCAGCGCCGGGGAGTACACGTGCCCGCCCGCGTTGGCGCCCATGATCAGCGAGATCTGCGGAACGACACCGGACGCGCGGACGTTGCGCGTGAAGATCTCGCCGTAGAGGCCGAGGGAGACGACACCCTCCTGGATGCGCGCGCCCCCGCCCTCGTTGATGCCGATGATCGGCCTGCCGGTCTTGATGGCCAGGTCCATGACCTTGACGATCTTCTCGCCGTACACCTGCCCGAGCGACCCGCCGAACACGGTCACGTCCTGGCTGAACACGCACACCGGACGCCCGTCGACGGTCCCGTACCCGGTCACGACGCCGTCCCCGTAGGGCCGGTTCTTCTCCAACCCGAAGTTCGTGGACCGGTGCCGCGCCAACTCGTCCAACTCGACGAAGGAACCCGGGTCGAGCAGCATGTCGATCCGCTCGCGAGCGGTCATCTTCCCCTTGGCGTGCTGCTTCTCCACCGCACGCGCGGAGCCCGCGTGCACGGCCTCGTCGTAGCGGCGGTACAGGTCCGCCAGCTTGCCCGCCGTGGTGTGGAGGTCCGGCTCCCCGGCCGGGACGTGCCCGATCGGCTCGGTCGCGCTGCTCATGGGTGGACACCCTAGCGACGCATGGGCCGATCGGGGGCTTAGGCGTAGCTCACATCACGGGGTCGGGCTCGGGCGGCTCGGCGGTCAGCGCGCGTAGCTGGCTCTGGCACATGCGCAGGAACGACCGGTACCGGTTGCGGACGGGCAGGTCGGCGGCCCGGCCGTCCAGGACCACCCCGAGCGCGTCGAGGAACGCGACCAGCTCGCCGTCGCCGCCGTGCCGGGCCCGCAGGTCGGCCAGCTCCGCGACCCAGGGCTCGTGCAGGTCGCGGTAGAGGGTCACGGCGCCCGCGGTGAGCATGGCGAGCCGGACCACCTCGGCGCCCGGCAGCGGGCCGTCGCCGCGGTGCAGTCCGACGCCGCCGACGACCTGGGCGAGCTGGTCGGCGTACGGGTGGTCGTCGGGCAGGGCCGCGTCCCCGCCCGCGGTCAGGGTCGCGAGCTGGTCGACCAGCTCGACCTCGGGGGCGTCCTCCGGGTTGTGCTCGAGCAGCGCGGCGCGGCGGTCGGCGAGCTGGGCGATCCACTCGTCGGCCCGCTCCGGCATCGTGGTGAGGACGGCGACGGTGTTGTCGAGCATGGTGTCGAGGTTGCGCAGGAAGCTCGTCCGGCCGGTGAACAGGCCGCTGAACCGCTCGGTGAACTCCTCCTGGGTGGAGGCGAGCGAGTCGACCATCATCGACGGCATCCCGGGGGTGTAGTCGATCGCGGCGAGCATCTCCCGGAACGCGCCCGCGTACGGGTTGGCGTCGGGCAAGTCGGCGGGCTGGCTGTCGGCGACCTCGACCAGCGCGTCGAGCAGCTCGGCCTCCGCCGGTCCCCAGTCGTCCTGGTGGCGGGTCTGGCGCAGGTCCTGCTGCCAGTCGTTCAGCTCGATGACCCGGTCGCGGGTCTCGTGGCCCCCAGCGCCCCGGCGAAGTCGCCCGCCTCGACGAACCGGGCCATGGTGTCCTGGGCGGCGCGCCAGAGCGTGCCGGTGCGGCGGAGCAGGTCGGTCAGGTACCCGGGGGTGAGGACGCCGCCGCCCGCGCGGATCGCGTGGTGGGCCCGGATGTCCTCCACGACCCGGCCGACGACCCCGGCGTACGGCCCCGCGTCGGGCACCGGCTCGTCGTCGACCACGGCGCGCAGCGCGGCGACGAACGCCCGCTCCGAAGCCCAGTCCGCCGAGCGGTGGGTCAGGACGCGGGCGTAGTCGGCGAGGTTCTCCCGGGCCCACTCCCCGCTCTCGGGCGCGTCGGTGCGGGCGCGGACGACCAGCCGCGCGAGCCCCTCGACCTGCTCGGGCGGGAGCGGGTCGTCGGCGCAGGGCCGCGGCTGGGCGGCGGCCACCTCGTGCTGGAGTTCGCGCAGCGCGTCGTCGGGCGGGTCGCCGACGGCCTCGTCGTGCAGGAGGTCGACCAGCCAGCGGAACACCGACGCCCCGGCCGCGTCGCCCCACCCGTCGCACTCGTCGGCGAGCCGGGTGAGGTCGGCGACGACGACGTCGAAGGTCTTCGGCTCGCTGGTGCGCGCGACGAGCACGCGGTCGGCGAGGAACGCCAGTTCGGCGGGTGCGGGTGGCGCGAAGACCGTCCGCCCGGCCGCGACCGCGGCGACGGCGTCCGCGTAGGACCGCCGGTACGGGTTGTCGTCGGGCAGCATCACCTCGTCGCCGTGCCGCAGCAGGGTTTCCAGCGCGCCGACGAACACCTGCTCGTGCCGCTCCCCTCGGCGGGCGGCGGCGGTGCGGGTCTCCCGCAGCGCCTCGGCCCAGTCCGCGCGCCGGTCCTCGGCCACGGTCGCCGCCGCGACCGTGCGCTCCACCAGGAGCTGCGCGGGCGGGGCGGAGAAGTTGGCGAGCATCTCCTGCACCTCCGCGAAGACCTCGTGGTGCGGGTTGTGGTCGGGCAGCGCGATCACCCTGTTGTCCAGCACCGCGAGCAGGGCGTGGAAGTAGTCGCGGTCGTCCTCGTCGCCCCACTCGGCCGCGTGGCGACGCAGCTTCCGCAGCTCGATCATCCACTCGCGACGCTGCTCGGGGCGCTTCAGCAGGACCAGCAGGGTGTTCTGGGCGCATTGCAGCGCCTGTTCACCGGTCAGCGCCACGTTCCCCGAGGCGAGCCGGTGGGCGATCCGCTCGACGTACGGCCGGTACGGGTGGTCCTCGGGCAGGCCGATCGGACGGCCCTCGACGAGGTCGGCGAGCGCGGTGGCGAAGTCGGCGTGGTCCGGCTCGGTGAGCGCGACGACGAACCCGCGCAGCGCGGCTGCCCAGTCCGGTGGCTGCCGCAGGGTGCCGGTGATCAGGTAGGTCAGCAGTTCCCCGGGCAGCAGCGGGGGCGGCGGCTGCTCGACCGCGGTCTGCCGGAAGTGCTCGACCTGGTCGAGCTTCGCCACCAGGTCGATGTCGGCGGTGAAGTACCCGACGGCGACCCTGTCGTCGTCGAAGTCCTCGTCGAGGAAGTGCTCGGTCTGCCCGCGGGTCAGCGGCAGGGCCTCGGCGAAGTGCGCCAGCGCCTCGGCGGGCCTGCCCTGCCGGGCGCGGAGCTGGCCCAGGTTCCGCAAGGCGACGGCGTGGGCGACGGCGTGACCGGTGGACTTCACCAGGGGCAGGGAGGCGGTGAGCTGGTCCTCCGCTTCGGCGAACCGGCCGAGCGACGCCAGCGCCGACGCCAGGCGCACCCGGGCCTCGGCCTCGCGGTCCCGGAGACCGAGGTCGGCGAACCGGGCGACGGCGTCGGCCAGCGCGGTCTCGGCGGCCTCGCGGTCGCCGAGCGAGTCGTGCAGCGCGCCCGCCTGCGCCCGGACCTCGGCGACGGCCCGCGCCAGACCCGCGTCGGCGGCGACGGATGCCGCGCGGTCGAGCGTGGCGAACGCGTCCTCGCGCTGGGCGAAGCCAGCCCGGTACCGGTTGGCCTGCCAGCGGGCGATGCGCAGCAGCGCGTCGACCAGCCCTTCGGCGTCGCCCAGCTCCTCGTGCAGGGAGACCGCCCGCCACAGGTGCTTGGGCGCGGTGTCCGGGTCGGACTGGAGCATGAACTCGCCCAGGTTGGACTCCGTCGCCGCCATCCCGGCCAGGTCCCGCGCGGACTCGGCGACCTGCCGCGCGCGGTGCAGGAGTTGGACCGTCGCGCGGGCGTTGCCGCGGAAGGAGTGGTCCTGGCTCAGCGCGTTGAGGAACAGGGCCTCGTAGCTGCGGTCCATGCGCTCGGTGGCGACCGCGAGCCCCAGCTCCAGCCACTCCGGGTGGCGTACCTCCTTGCGCTGGGCCAGCAGGGTCCGGGTGGCCAGGGCGAACGCGAGCCCGGCCGGGCCGGGCGGCCTGCCGACCAGGATCGCGCCCGCCTCCTCGACGTGCGGCAGCAGCGGGTCCAGGGCCCGCCAGTCGCCGTCGACGCCCGCGCAGACCGCGGTGACGTGCGCGGTGTAGCGGTCCTCGGTCCGCTCGTGCCGCGGCGGGTCCTGGCGCAGCAGCGCCCTGGCGTACGCGCGCAGGAGCTGGTGCTGCTGGTACCAGCCCGGTTCCGGGGCGATCGCCAGCATCGCCCGGTGGCGCAGCCCGTCGAGCGGCGGCTTCGGGTCGCGGTCCCACACCGCGGCGCACAGCGGCCGGTCGAACGCCGCGCCGTAGGCGAGCACGCCGAGGTCGCGGAAGCAGTCGCGCTCCTCCGCCGAGAGCGCGGCGTAGCTGAACGACAGGACTAGCTCAAGGTTGTCCTCGCGGCTCTCACCCAGTTCCAGACGGATGTCGCGAAAGGGCTCCCCTCGGGGACACCGCCCCGGTACTGCGCCACGAGGTCGGGCAGCTCGGTCTCCGGCCGCTCCAGCAGCCGCGCCTGGCCCGCGGCCAGCTCCATGGCCAGCGGGTGCCTGCCCATGACGTCGGCCAGCTCGGACAGGTGCTCGTCGGCGATGCCGGGGTGGTCGGGCAGCAGCCTGCGCAGCAGCGCCAGCGCGTCCTCGGGCGTCATCGGCAGCAGCTCGATGCGGCTGCTGCGCAGTTGCGCGACGACCCGCTGGGACCGCGTGGTGATCAGGAACACGGCGCCCGCCGGGGCGGCGAGCTGGAGCAGCCGGGCCGCGTCGACCGACGGCCCCTCCCACACGTCGTCGAGGACGACCAGGACCGGGCCGGGGCAGTGGTCGCGGACCAGCCCGGTCAGCGCCGCCCGGACGCGGCCCGCGAGGACGTCGGGCGCGCTGTCGCCCGCGGTGAACCCCGGGTCGGCGTGCCGGGCCCAGCTCACCAGGTGCCCGACCGCGGCGGGCTCGGGGCCGAGCGAGGCCCACAGCACCGAGCCGAACCCCGACTCCGCCGCCGCGGCAAGCGCCAGCGCGGTCTTCCCGATGCCGCCCATCCCCTGCACGCCCGTGATGGCGGTGGTGCGGCCCGCCCGCAGCGCCTCGGCGAGGCGGTCCAACTCGTCGCGCCGACCGGTGAAGTGCTGCGGCGGGTTGGGCGCGACGGGCCGCGACCAGGACGCCTGCCGGACGACGGAGATGGTCAGGTCGCCCGCGATGTTCTGCACGCCGCCGATGACGACGTTCGCGGCCTCGATGTCCCCGTGGACGTGGATCGGCCGCTCCGGACCCGTCATCCGATCTCGCCGAGCGTCGAGGCGATCTCCACCGCGATCGTCGACAGCGACGGCGCCAGCGCGGCGAGCCCCTCGACGGACCGCTTCAGCAGGTTGCCGCGCTGGCGCAGTCGGTCGGGGTCCGGCTCCTCCCGCTCGGCCTCGTCGATCGCGTCCCGCACCGCCACCTTGGCCTCGGCGACCTCGTCCGCGTGCTCGTCGGGCAGGCCGTCCAGCTCCGCGACCAGCCGCGCGACCTGGTCCTGGAGGGTCGCGCGCACGCCCTCGCCCGCCGCGGGCAGCGCGCCGACGGTGATGGTCAGGTCGCCGTGGACCTCCTGCGTGCCGCCGATCACCACGTTCTGCCCCTCGACGTTCCCGCCGACGCTGATCCCGTCCATGGACGCAACTCTCCCGCGTCCGGGAGCCCCGGCACAGAGGAATCAGCCACTTGGCGTTTCCTCCCAGCGTGGCGACCACACACGGGTCGTTTTCCGTCGCCAACCAGACCTGCGTGCTCATGGGAGTCCCGACGCGACTGCGCACGTCGGGCTACTCTGACCCCATGGCCGCTCTCGACGCCGACGCCCTGCGCAGCGCCTTGGTCGACAACGACGGGCCGTACGCCGCCCTCGAGGTCGTGCCCACGACCGGCTCGACCAACGCCGATCTGCTCGCTCGGGCGGGTGACGCCGCCGATCGGACGGTGCTCATCGCGGAGGAGCAGACCGAGGGGCGCGGGCGGCGGGCGCGGGAGTGGGTGTCGCCGCCGGAGTCCGGGCTGTACCTCAGCGTGCTGCTGCGGCCGGAGGGGGTGCCGACCGCGAAGCTCGGGGCGTTGTCGCTGGTCGCCGGGGTCGCGTTGATCCGGACCGCGCGGCACGTGGGGCTGATGGCGGCGCTCAAGTGGCCGAACGACCTGCTCGCGGGGGCCGGGATGGCCAAGTGCGCGGGCATCCTCGCGGAGGTCTCCGGGGGTGAGCGGCCCGCGGTGGTCGTGGGGATCGGGGTCAACGTGGGGCGGTTGCCGCGGGAGGTGCCCGCCGGGCCGGGTGGGCTGCCCGCGACGTCGTTCCAGCAGGAGGGGGCGACGGCCGACCGCGGGGAGGTGGCGGTCGCGCTGCTGCGGTCGTTCGCCGAGGTCGAGCGGTCCTGGCGGGGCGCGGGTGGCGACCTGGCGACCTCCGGGCTGCTCGCGGAGTACCGCGCGAACTGCGCGACGCTGGGTCAGCGGGTGCGGGTCGAGCTGCCCGGGGACGAGGCCCGGCAGGGGCTCGCGGTCGAGGTCGACGCCGACGGGCAGCTCGTGGTCGACGTGGACGGGACGGCCCGGACGATCTCCGCGGGCGACGTGGTCCATCTGCGCGCTCTGGCCTAGGGGAGCGGTACGGTTACCCCGTCAAGGCGTGAACGGAGGGACCACCGTGGCCTACCCCGACGACCTGCTCAGCGATGGCGAGACAGTCGTCCTGCACAAGCACCCGCATTGGAAGATGCTGCTGCTGCCCTACCTCGCCCTCGTCGTCGTCCTCGGCCTGGGGATCTGGGGCGCGATCCTGGTGCAGGACCTGTCGTGGGCGACGGTCGCCTGGATCATCATCGGCGCGCTGGCGCTCGTCCTGATCATCTGGCTGTTCTTCGTGCCGTTCGTGCGCTGGCGCACCACCCACTTCATCGTGACCACCGATCGGGTGATGGCCCGGGAGGGCGTCATCAACCGGACCGGGATCGACATCCCGCTGTCCCGGATCAGCAGCGTGCGGTTCGAGCACGGGCTGATCGACCGGATCGTCGGCTGCGGCACCCTGATCATCGAGTCCAGCGCGCAGGAGCCGCTGGAGTTCGACGACATCCCCAAGGTCGAGAAGGTCCACACCCTCCTCTACCGCGAGGTCAACGACAACCCGCACGACGACTTCCACCGGACGCCCGATGGGCGCGCGTGAGGTGGGGCTGCCCCAGGTCGTCGGCTCGGACCTGCCGGGCCGGGTCGACATCTGGGAGGTCGGCGCCCGCGACGGGCTGCAGAACGAGCAGGCGGTCGTCCCCGTCGAGGTGAAGGTCGAGTTCCTGGCCCGGCTCGCCGACGCGGGCCTGACCACCCTGGAGGCGACCAGCTTCGTGCACCCCAAGTGGGTGCCCCAGCTCGCCGACGCCGCCGAGGTCCTGGCCGCCCTGTCCCCTGTGGACGGCGTCCGCTACCCGGTCCTGGTCCCCAACGAGAAGGGCCTCGACCGGGCGCTGGAGGCGGGCGTGCGGCACATCGCCGTTTTCGGCAGCGCCACCGAGACCTTCGCCCAGCGCAACCTCAACCGCTCCCTGGACGAGCAGTTCCCGATGTTCGAGCCCGTCGTGACCCGCGCGGTCGCCGAGGGCGTCGACGTCCGCGCGTACGTGTCGATGTGCTGGGGCGACCCGTGGGAGGGCCCGGTCCAGCCCACCCAGGTCGCCGCCGTCGGCGCCCGCCTCATGGCGATGGGCTGCTCCCAGCTCTCCCTGGGCGACACCATCGGCGTCGCCACCCCCGGCCACGTCGAGGCGGTGCTGCGCGCGGTCGCGGAGGCGGGCGTCCCGATCGGGTCGGTCGCCGTCCACTTCCACGACACCTACGGCCAGGCCCTGTCGAACACCCTCACCGCCCTCCGCCAGGGCGTGACCACAGTGGACTCCAGCGCGGGCGGCCTCGGCGGCTGCCCGTACGCGGAGTCCGCCACGGGCAACCTCGCCACCGAGGACCTGGTCTGGATGCTCGACGGCCTGGGCATCGACACGGGCGTCAACCTCGACAAGCTCGCCGACACCAGCGCGTGGATGGCCGAGCGGCTCGGCCGCCCGAGCCCGTCACGCGTCGTCCGCGCCCTCCGGGGCTGACTCCAGCCAGTCTCGTCCGCCAGGGCACGCACCCGGGCGCGGAAATCCTCGCCGTCCACGTGCGGGATGACCTGGCCGTACACCCAGTCCTTGCACCTGTACGGCCCGCGCAGGGCGCCGATGACGAGGTCGCGCACCTGCGCGCGGACCGTGTCGGGCACGCCGAACCGGCCGAAGAGGTGGAGGACGCCCTCCTTCGCCCCCACGCCGGGCCGTCGAACATCGAACGGACCTCGTCCGGGTAGGCGAGCTGCCACCGGAGGAACAGGACCGCGTACGGCGCCCGCTCGGCGCGGACCCGCGGATCGCGGTCCCGGTACCCGGGTTGCGCGTCGAAGATGGTCCGCCGGTCCCCCGCGTCGTCGGGGGAGATCAGGTCGAACATCCAGCATGCCCGAGGCGCGCGCCCGCCCGGGACGGGTTTTCGTCCCGGGCGGGCGGTCGTGCCGGACTACGACCAGCGGTGGGCGACGTCGACGACGATGCGGGAGCCGCCGTACGGGCCGTCGAGGACGAAGACGCGGAACGGGAGGCGGGCGCGGACGCCGAGGCCGATGGTGGTCTGGCCCTCGAAGGAGCCCGCCCACGCGACCTGCCGGAACGTGGTCCAGCCCGCGACGTTGACCAGTTCCCTGCGGTTGGCCGGGTTGTAGGTGGGGGCGCCCGCGTCGTTGTACGCCGGGGCGATGGCGACGATCTGCAGCTTGGCGCCGCCGCGCAGGGGGACGACGAAGCCGGAGCCGTCCATGGTGACCTGGTCGACGTAGCGGACGTTGTAGCCGTTGGCGCCGGGCGAGCGGATGTCGAGCACCAGGCGGTCCCAGCACTGGTGCCTGCCGCCGCGGACGTTGGTGAGGGCCGCGGTCTCGGTGGCCGCCGCCGTCTTGGGCAGCGAGCCCCAGGAGATGCCGCAGTAACCCTGCGTCGCGTTCGCGGTGGACGACGTGGTGACGGCCAGCGTCGCGGCGACGCCGATGGCCGCCAAAGCGGCGGCGGCGCGTCTGGCCCAGGTTCCTCGCATCGCAATCCCCTCCTTGGGGAAAACAGGACTCGTGACTGCTGTCACATAGGAGGAGACGTGCGGGTGGGTCCCGGGTTGTCAGCTCGTGGGGGCCGGGCCGATCCCGTTGCAGGGTCGTGTCCTGAGGTCGGCCACGTAGTCGCTCGGGGCGCCCGCGGCCTCGGCGGCGTCGGCGATGACGCCCAGGTAGCGGGCCGACGGCAGGCCGCCCTCGTAGTCGTTGAGGACGTAGAGCCAGGCCAGGACCGAGCCCTCCATCGTCTGGACCCGGAGGCGGATCTTGCTGTGGAGGCCCATCTCGGCGCCTTCCCACTGGTCCAGGTTGTTCTCGTCGTCCTCGACCACGTCGTAGATGACGACGAAGACCTGCGAGTCGGGGTCCTCGACGATGGTGGACAGGGCGCCCTCCCAGCCGAGGTCCTCCCCGCCGAAGGTCAGCCGCCAGCCGACCAGCCACCCGGAGCCCACCATCGGCGAGTGCGGGGCGCGCTTCATCATCTGGGTGGGGTCCATGTTCGAGCCGTAGGCGGCGTAGAGCGGCACGCGGCACAGCCTAGCGAGTGCGAGCGGTGCGGGCAGGCGGGCGCGCGGGTGGCGTCAGCGGACGCATAGGGTGTTCGCGGACGCGCGAGCAGGAGGAGGGCCCTGTGACCAGCATCGTGATCATGGGTGGAGGACCGGCGGGCTACGAGGCCGCGCTGGTCGCCGCGCAGCACGGGGCCGAGGTCACCGTGGTCGAGCGGGACGGGCTCGGCGGCGCGTGCGTGCTCTACGACTGCGTCCCGTCGAAGACGTTCATCGCCTCCGCGTCGGCCCGCTCCGCCTTCCGCGACGCCGACGAGCTGGGCATCGGCACCGACGACGTCGACTCGACGGTGCACCTGCCGGTCGTCCGGGGCCGGGTGCGCGGGCTGGCGCTGGCCCAGTCGGCCGACATCCGCAACCGCCTCCAGCGCGAGGGCATCCGCCTGGTCACGGGCACCGCCCGGTTCTGCGACGACCGCGCGGGCCTGGCCGCGCACCGGGTGGCGGTGGAGACCGCGGACGGCGCGAAGGAGGTCCTCGACGCCGACGTCGTGCTCATCGCGACCGGCGCGACCCCGCGCGTCATCCCGGGCGCGGAGCCCGACGGGAAGCGCGTGCTCGACTGGCGGCAGATCTACGACCTGGAGGAGCTGCCCGAGCACCTGGTGGTGGTCGGGTCGGGCGTGACCGGCGCGGAGTTCGCGTCGGCGTTCATCGAGATGGGCGTGAAGGTCACCGTCATCTCCAGCCGCGACCGGGTGCTGCCGCACGAGGACGCCGACGCCGCGGTGGTGCTGGAGGACGTGTTCGCCGAGCGCGGCACGACCCTGGTCAAGCACGCCCGCGCCGAGCGCATCGACCGGGACGACAAGGGCGTCGTCGTGCACCTCAAGGGCGGCGACACGGTCCACGCGAGCCACGCCCTGATGACGGTCGGGTCGGTGCCGAACACCACCGACATCGGCCTGGAGCGGGTCGGCATCGAGCCGGGTCCGGGCGGGTTCATCACCGTCGACCGGGTGTCGCGGACGTCGGTCCCCGGCGTCTACGCGGCGGGCGACTGCACGGGCGTGCTGATGCTGGCGTCGGTGGCGGCGATGCAGGGCCGCATCGCGATGTGGCACGCGCTGGGCGAGGGGTGGCGCCCATCAAGCTGAAGACGGTCGCCGCGAACGTCTTCACCCAGCCGGAGATCGCGACCGTGGGCATCAGCCAGGCGGCGATCGACTCCGGCGAGGTCCCGGCGCGGACGATCATGCTGCCGCTGGCGACGAACGCGCGGGCGAAGATGGAGGGCCTGCGGCGCGGGTTCGTCAAGCTGTTCTGCCGCCCGGCGACGGGCGTGGTGATCGGCGGGGTGATCGTGGCGCCGAGCGCGAGCGAGCTGATCCTGCCGATCGCGCTGGCGGTGCAGAACCAGCTCACCGTGGACGACCTGGCGCTCACCTTCTCGGTCTACCCGTCGCTGTCGGGCTCGATCACCGAGGCCGGGCGCAGGCTGATGCGCCACGACGACCTCGACTGAAAGTTCCTTCGATCGTGGCTGGTTCGCCGCCCCGGATTCCGGGAGACTCCCCTCTGCGTGATCATGGTGTCGCAAGGTCGGGTGAACGCGCCCAATGACCTTCCGCTCCGCTCCACTGAGCCGGTACGTCTGAAGACCCGATTCGTGATGGAGGCGACCATGTCCCGTCGCAGCGAATGCCCCGAGTGCCTGGGTTCCGGCCTGGCCCCGAACCGCAAGGACTTCTGCCGCCGGTGCGGCGGCATCGGCCAAATCCCGCGCCTGCGCCTGCCCGACCTCGCCAGAGCGCGGTGACCGGCCGACCACCGGGGTGGTCGGCCGGCCGGACGCGCGTCAGTCCTCGTCGTCGACCCAGTCGAACGTCCGGGTGACGGCCTTCTTCCACTTGCGGTAGGTGCGGTCGCGGTCGCTTTCGGACAATTCGGGCGTCCACTCCTTGTCCTTGGCCCAGTTCGCCCGGATGTCGTCCTCGCTGTCCCAGAAGCCGACCGCGAGGCCCGCCGCGTAGGCCGCGCCCAGGGCCGTCGTCTCCGCCACCACCGGCCGGATGACGGGGACACCGAGGATGTCGGCCTGGAACTGCATCAGCAGCTCGTTGGCGACCATGCCGCCGTCGACCTTCAACGCGGTCAGCGGCACGCCCGAGTCGGCGTTCATGGCATCGATGACCTCGCGGGTCTGGAAGGCCGTGGCCTCCAGGACCGCGCGCGCCAGGTGGCCCTTGTTGACGAACCGGGTCAGCCCGACGATCGCGCCGCGGGCGTCGGAACGCCAGTACGGCGCGAACAGGCCGGAGAACGCGGGGACGAAGTAGCAGCCGCCGTTGTCCTCGACCGCGCGGGCGTGCTCCTCGATCTCCGCCGCGTCGCTGATCATGCCCAGGTTGTCCCTGATCCACTGGACCAGCGAGCCGGTCACCGCGATCGAGCCCTCCAGGGCGTACACCGGGTCGGCGGAGCCGATCTTGTAGCAGACCGTGGTCAGCAGGCCGTTCTCGCTCATCACCTGCTCGGTGCCGGTGTTGAGCAGGACGAAGTTGCCGGTGCCGTAGGTGTTCTTGGCCTCGCCGGGCGACAGGCACGCCTGGCCGAACGTCGCGGCCTGCTGGTCGCCGAGGATGCCCGCGATCGGCACGCCCGCCAGCGCGCCGCGCTCGCGCACCCGCCCGTACTCCTCCGACGACGACCGGATCTCCGGCAGCATCGACAGCGGGATGCCCATCTCCGCGGCGATGTCGGCGTCCCAGTCCAGTGTGGACAGGTCCATGAGCAGGGTCCGGGACGCGTTCGTCGGGTCGGTGGCGTGGATGCCGCCCTCCACACCGCCGGTCATGTTCCAGAGGACCCAGGTGTCCATGTTGCCGAACATGAGGTCGCCCGCCTCGGCGCGCTCACGTGCCCCGTCGACGTTGTCCAGCACCCAGCGGATCTTGGGCCCGGAGAAGTAGGTCGCCAGCGGCAGGCCGGTCTTGGCCCGGTACCGCTCCTGCCCGCCGCCCAGCTCGCCCAGCGAGGTGGCGATGCGGTCGGTGCGGGTGTCCTGCCAGACGATCGCGTTGTACACCGGTTCGCCCGTGCGGCGGTCCCACACGACGGCGGTCTCGCGCTGGTTGGTGATGCCGACCGCGGCGATGTCGGAGACGTGCAGGTCCGCCTTGGCCAACGCCCCGGCCGCCACCGCGCGGGTGTTCTCCCAGACCTCGGCGGGGTCGTGCTCGACCCACCCGGCCCTGGGGAAGATCTGCTTGTGCTCGCGCTGGTCGATCGCGACGACCTCGCCCGCGTGCGAGAAGATCATGCACCGCGTGGACGTGGTGCCCTGGTCGACCGCCGCAACGTACTGCGTCATGTGCGTTTCGCCTTTCAGCCGGGCAGGATCTGCGTCAGGAGGCCGGCGAGCACGGCGCCGACCAGGGGGCCCACCACGGGCACCCAGGAGTACCCCACTCCGCGGGTCCCTTGCCCCGGATCGGCAGCACCGCGTAGGCGAGGCGCGGCCCGAGGTCGCGGGCGGGGTTGATGGCGTACCCGGTCGGGCCGCCGAGCGAGTTGCCGATGCCGACGACGACGAACATGACCGCCGCGTAGCCCAGCGCCGAGTTGCCGAAGTTCGGCACGCCGCCCTCGCTGGTCGACACGGTCGGCGTCGTCAGGATCCAGAGCAGCAGGACGAACGTGCCGATGACCTCGGTGACGACGTTCCACACGCGGTTGGGCACGGTCGGCGCGGTGCAGAAGATGCCGCGGTGCCCGCGGGCTCGTCGTGGGTGTCGAATTGGAGTTTGTACGTCGCCCAGGCCAGCACCGCGCCGAGGAAGGCGCCCGCGAACTGGCCGATGAAGTACGCGGGCACGTCGGCCCACCCGAGTTCCCCGGCGGCCAGCAGGCCCACCGTCACCGCCGGGTTGATGTGCGCCCCGGACGGGGCCGCGATGCTGGCGCCCACGAAGACCGCGAAACCCCAGCCGAAGTTGATCAGGAGCCAGCCGCCGTTGAAGCCCAGCGACCGCCGTAACACCGTGTTCGCGACGACACCGCAGCCGAGCAGCGTGAGCGCCGCGGTGCCCATCAGTTCCCAGAGAAGGATCTCGCCGAAGTTCAGGTCCACGCCGGTCTCCTCACCTAGTGGGCGGGCTCCCGCGCGGGTGGCGACGGTGCCTACCCTGAGTGGACGGGACGCTACCGGCCGGAGCGGGCGGCTGTAAATACCGACCGGTAATCGCGCGTAATCGTCGTCGGCGGAGCGGGCCGGGGCGGCCCGCGGCGGTAGCGTGGGCGGGTGACGACCGGAGGTGGGAGCGTGGCCGGGGAACACTCCACAGTGGACCGGTTCGGCGGCGTGCTCGGGCCCGCGCAGCGGGAGCGGGCGTGGGCGGAGCTGGGCGAGCAGCGGTTCGACATCGTCGTGGTCGGCGGCGGCGTGGTCGGGGTCGGCACGGCCCTCGACGCGGCGACGCGCGGGCTGAAGGTGGCCCTGGTCGAGGCGCGCGACCTCGCGTCGGGCACCTCCAGCCGGTCCAGCAAGCTGTTCCACGGCGGCCTGCGGTACCTGGAGCAACTGGAGTTCGGCCTGGTCCGGGAGGCGCTGCGGGAGCGCGAGCTGATGCTGACCCGCCTGGCCCCGCACCTGGTCAAGCCGGTCAGCTTCCTCTACCCGCTGACCAACCGCGTCTGGGAGCGCCCGTACACCGCCGCGGGCCTGTTCCTCTACGACACCATGGGCGGCGCGCGCAGCGTCCCCGGGCAGAAGCACCTGACCAGGGCGGGCGCGCTGCGGCTGGTCCCCGCGCTCAAGCGGGACGCCCTGATCGGCGGAATCCGGTACTTCGACGCCCAGGCCGACGACGCCCGCCACACCATGACCGTCGCCCGCACGGCCGCGCACTACGGCGCCGTCGTGCGCACGTCCACGCAGGTCGTGGGCTTCCTCCGCGAGGCGGACCGGGTCGTCGGCGTGCGGGTGCGCGACGTCGAGGACGGCCGGGAGACCGACGTCCGCGCCGAAGCGGTGATCAACTGCACCGGGGTGTGGACCGACGAGCTGCAGCGGGTGTCCGGCAGCCGCGGCCGGTTCCGGGTGCGGGCCAGCAAGGGCGTGCACATCGTCGTGCCGAGGGACCGGATCATCGCCGAGTCCGGGCTGATCCTGCGCACGGAGAAGTCCGTGCTGTTCGTCATCCCGTGGCGCAACCACTGGATCGTCGGCACGACCGACACCGAGTGGAACCTCGACCTCGCCCACCCGGCGGCCACCCGCGCCGACATCGACTACATCCTCGAGCACGTCAACACCGTCCTGGCCCGCCCGCTGACCCACGACGACATCGAGGGCGTCTACGCGGGCCTGCGCCCGCTGCTCGCGGGCGAGAGCGAGGAGACCTCCAAGCTCTCCCGGGAGCACGCCGTCGCCCGGGTCGCCCCGGGCCTGGTCGCGATCGCGGGCGGCAAGTACACGACCTACCGGGTGATGGCCGCCGACGCGGTCGACGCCGCGGCCGTCGACCTGCCCGGCAGGCTCCAGCCGAGCATCACCGACCGGGTGCCGCTGCTGGGCGCGGACGGCTACCACGCCCTGGTCAACCAGGCCGACCTGCTCGCCCAGCGCCACGCCCTGCACCCCTACCGGGTGCGGCACCTGCTCGACCGGTACGGCTCGCTGCTGCACGAGGTCCTCGACCTCGCCAAGGACCGTCCCGACCTGCTCAAACCCCTCGACGCCGCCCCGGACTACCTGCGCGTCGAGGCGGTGTACGCGGCCAGCCACGAGGGCGCGCTGCACCTGGAGGACGTCCTCGCCCGGCGCACCCGCATCAGCATCGAGTACCCGCACCGGGGGATCGACTCGGCCCGCCAGGCCGCCGACCTCGTGGGCGACGTGCTCGGCTGGGACGAGGCCGCGCGCGCCCACGAGGTCGACATCTACCTGGCCCGCGTCGAGGCGGAGCGGGCGTCGCAGTCCCAGGCCGACGACGCCGCGGCCGACGCCAGCCGCATCGCCGCCCCGGAAGCCCGCCCCAGGTTGGAGGACCTCATCCCGCGCTGAGGAGCGCATGCTTGTCGGATGACCGAGCGAGACGACTTCCTGACCTGGTTCAACACGGAGCTGATCCCGGCGGAGCGGGCCCTGCACGACGGCGACCCGGCGCCCAGGCGCGCCCTCTGGTCCCGGGAGGAACCGGTGAGCGTCCTGGGCGCCTGGCGCAACGCCCGGGGGCAGCGGGAGATCGACGAGCTGTTCACCACGCTCGGCGGCAAGTTCTCCCGCTGCACGGCCTACGAGGTCGAGCTGCTGGCCTGCGACGTGGTCGGCGACATGGCCTACACGGCGGGCTTCGAGCACACGACCGCGTCGGTGGACGGCGCGCCCCGCACGTACACGCTGCGCGCGACCCAGGTGTACCGCCGCGAGGCGGGCGGGTGGCGCGTCGCCCACCGGCACGGGGACGAGGTCACCCGCTAGGCGAGGAAGTACCGGCAGTCGACGATCGCGTCGACGTTCCCGTACGCGCGCACCGCGCCGTACCAGGCCGGGAACACCTGGACGCGGTACAGGTTGCCGCGGTCCCACTGCCCGCCGCACATGTCGACCGGGGTCATGTTGGTGAACTGCCGCAGCCCCTCCCGGTGGATGTCGGCGGGCATCGTGGCTCTCATCCGTAGTCGGGGTCGGGGACGCTGAGGTCGGAGCAGAACAGCATCGTGCTGGGGTTGGCGTCGGGCGGGGTGAGCAGCGTGAACCCCCACGGGTTGCCCTCGTGCGGGTCGTGGTGGTCGCTGGGGGTCCGCACGGGCCGGTCTGGTTGGCCAGCGGCGGCAGCGCGGTGAAGCTCGCGTAGTCGCCGTGCCAGAGCGGGTCGGCGGTCGGCCTGCTGGTGCCGTCGAGGTTCACCGCCTGGCCGTCCCGGTACAGGTACTGGTTCGGCATGTAGCTGTGCAGGGCGATGGGGCTCTCGTTGTCGTACCGGCGCAGCGACAGGTCCGCGCAGCTCGCGAAGCGCAGCTCCTGCCAGATCGGCATGGCGTGCCGGAACGGCGAGCCGAGGGCCTCGGTCGGGTCGAAGAACAGGTTGTAGCTGTCCAGGGCGGTCTGCGCGACGCCGTGCGGGAGCTTCCCGGCGTTGCGCAGGTCGGCGACCTGCAGGGACCACCGCTCGGCCTGGCTGGTGAGGTAGTCGCTGCTCAGCGCGGTCATGTAGCCGATCGCGCCGCCGCCCGCGGCGTGCACCTCCACGCAGTCGACGTACGGCCCGAGCTCGCCGAGCTTCTGCACGAGCTTCGGCGCGGTCCCGCCGAACCGGTACGCCCTGGCCTGCAGGACGCCGGTCGTGGTGGCGTCGACCCGGGTCGCCTTGTGGTTGTGCTCGTTGGCGTCGACGAGGTCGTAGCTCAGGTCGGGCGGGGTGATCCCGTACTCGATGTGCAGGACCCTGATGAGGTCGATCAGGTACTGCGGCAGGTGCGTGTTGCCGGTGCGGTGCCGGTAGTCGACGTCCTCCGAGCCGGGCACGATGCGCCCGTCCGAGCCGACGACGAACGACACCGTGGCCTGCGTCCTGGTCTTGAACGCCAGGTCGTCGGTGAGGAACCAGTCCGGCATGTACGCCGATGTCGGCCGCCTGTCGACGTGGTTGGAGAAGCCCATCCACGCCGGGATGCTGGCGCCGCGCGGGTGGTTGACCGGGTCGGTGCCCGCGCGGACCACCTGGTCGCGCCACCGGGTGAACACGTCCTTGGTGCCCTGCCGGACGCACTGGTCGGTCATCACCCCGGCCGCGCAGACCGGCTTGGCGACGACCTGCCCGGTCAGGTCGGTCGCCCAGTCGTAGAGCGACTGCCGGTTGGCGATCCGGCCCGCCAGCCAGCTGCCGGGCGCGACGGTGTCGAGGTTCTGGTTCTCGTCGAAGTAGGCGACCTGGTCGACCTTGTCCTCGTGGTAGGTCCCGCTGACCGGCACCAGCGCGAGGGCGTCCCACGCGATGGTCGACACGTCGGCCGCGGCGTCGTCCTTGGTGACGTTGCTGAGCTGGACCTGGGAGCCCGGCCCCATCTGGTGCACGCCCAGCGACTTCCAGTGGTTGAAGTGCTCGTGCTGGTTGATCACCTTCTCCACGACGGTCCCGTTGGCGGTGCGGATCTTGTAGACCGCGCCGCCGGACGACGCGCCCGCGGTGGGGATGTGCACCCGGACCATGTACGTGCCGGACGTGGCCAGGTTCGGCTTCCACGTCCCGGTGACGCGGCGCGCGGTGTCCGCGGGCAGGGCGTTGCCCGCGAACCAGGTGTGCGCGCCGAGGCCCGCGGCGAGCTGGTGGAAGTTGATCACCGAGATCGGCATGCCCTCGGCGGTCGCGCCGAACGCGAGCTCGAACGTGCCGCCGCTGGTCCAGTCCACTCCGGAGCAGAAGATGTTCGTCGCCGGGTTGGGGATCTCGTCGACGACGATCGACCCGGCGGGCAGGCCCTTCCCGCACGCGGGCCGCCACGGGTTGTCGCCCGCGGGCTCCGGGGTGGTCGCGCCGTCGCGGTGCGGGGACCGGGCGCACTCGCGGGCGCAGTCGACCCGCATCTGCACGGGCTCGTGCCACCAGCAGTGGTAGGCGAGGTCGCCGCTGGTCCAGCCGCAGCGCTGGGCGGTGGCGGGGTCGCAGTTGTTCGACGCCCGGCACAGCAGGTCCCGGTCGGGGTAGGTGACCAGCTCGGCGCCTGCGTTGTCCGGGCCGGGCGTGGCGGGCAGGTAGGCGTCGTCGCCCCGGTAGTCCTTGATCGGCGTCTCGGTCCAGCCGAGCACGCGCTCCTGGTACGGCCACTCCCACGGCCGCGCGGCGTCGGCGTAGCTGTCGCGGAGGAAGACGTTGCGACCGTCGCGGTAGGAGTCGTTGTTGGGGTTGTTCGTCCAGCCGAGGCCCCAGTTGCCCGCGCGGTCCGTGCACGTCGGGCCGGGGCTGCACCCGGTGGTGTTGCCCAGCGCCGCGGTGGCGGGCTGGACGCCGGAGTTGTAAGCCCAGAGCGCGAGGTACCAGTTCTCCACGACCGCCGGGTCCGCGTCGTTCATGACGACCCCGAGGCGGTGGAGCTGGTTCCACTTCTCGGCGAGGATTCCCATGCCGCGCTGGATGTTCTCGGCGTAGTCGACGGCGATCTTCGCCTTGCCGTTGCTCGACAGGCTGGTGTCGCTCGCCGCCATCCCGGTGGTCACCTGGGCGATGCCGTAGCCGCAGTCGGCGTTGTCGTAGTTGATGACGTCGAGCGTGCCGCCCGCGCCGTAGTAGTCGCCGATCAGCGGGTTGCCGCCGGACCCGGGCAGCGAGCGCCAGGTGGCGTGCTTGTAGGCGCTCTCCTGGGCGAGGATGCCGTTCATGACGACCGGCGGGACCCGGCCGCCGCGGCCGCCAGCGCGGGGACCGGGAAGTCCAGGCTCGGGCTGTAGGCGGGCAGGCCGGTCTGCCGGTGGTTCGCGGGGCGGGCGTGCGCGCCCTGGATGGCGTTGAGGGAAGCCAGGTCGACCGCCCAGGCGGCCTGCCGCGCGGTCGCGCCGTACGCCACGCGGTTGGGGACGTTGCGGGGGACGGCGCACTTGGGCGTGCTGAAGTTGCCCGCGGCGGCGAGGTCGCCCTGCGCGGTCATCCGCGCCGCGGCAGGCCCGTCGCGGTGCGCGGACCGGTGTCGAGCTGGACGTCCGCGCGCAGCGGCTCGGCGTCGCCGACCCAGACCAGCGCCGACTCGCCGCCGCCCTTGGGCGGGTCGGCGAGCGCCACCCGGCCCTCGGCGCTGACGTCGCGCACGCCCGCGCCGACCAGCCGCGCGGCCCCGCCGGGCGGCGCGGCGAGCCGGGCGCGGCGGTCCGGCAGCGCGCCCCGCTCGGTCACCGCGCGGGTGGCGAGCCGCAGGTCGCGCAGCGCGGTCCCGGTCGCGGTCCGCTCGGCGAACTCGAGCACCCCGCCGCGGACGCGGCCGAGTTCGAGCCTTCCCGCGCCCTCGTGCAGGACCTCGGGCTTCCCGCGGCGACGCGGACGATCCGCCCCGCCTGCCGCAGGTACACCCGGTCGCCGTCGAGGACCGGGTCGACGTACTGCCCGTCGAGCCGGGCGACGGGCCGCGCGGACGCCCGCGCGGCGTCGATGGCGAAGACCGTGGTGGTGGGGGCTTCCGGCGCGGAGTACGACACGACGGCCGCGCGCCCGCCCGCGCCGCAGCGCAGGCTCGCGGAGTTGACCGCGGCGCCCGCGGCGACCGGGCGGACCCGGCCGTCGGCCAGGGACACGGTGTAGACCAGCCCGCCGCGCGCGAGGTGCGCGGGCCGGTTCACCGCGCGCCGGGTGATCAGGTTGACCACGACGTGCTTGCGGTCGCCGGTCAGGCAGTGGTCGCCGAGCCAGTCGTCGTCCGCGGGAACGGCTTGATGGTCGCGACGTGCCGGAACGCGTAGGCCGCGTTCTCGGCACCCGCGTAGAGGTGGAAGCCGTCCTCGTCGCCCCGGCCGGTGACCAGGACGTCGTCGCCGGTCTTCCAGCCGGGGGCGAGGTCGGTGAGCCGCTCGGCGACCCGGACCGGGGCATCGGGCGGGGCGGGCGGCGCGGGGTGGCCGGGGTGGCCGGGGTGCGCGGCGACGGGGGTCGCCACCGAGGCGAGGGACACGGCCACGGCCGCGACGATCAGGGGTCGTCTCACGCCGCCCAGCGTCGCGACGGGGGCGACGCCGCGACAACGCTATTCAGCGTGGGCTGAACCCGTCCCGTACCGCTTGTGGGACTCCACGGTCTGGGCGATGCGGCGCAGCGCGGCCAGGGCGCTGTCGCCGAGGAGGGTGCCGACGACGACGCTCTCCAGCATCCGGTCGACGTCCATGCCCTCGACGTACTCCAGGTCGGCGGCGGCGATGGTCTCGCAGGCGGCGCCGTAGGCCATGAGGTTGGGGCGCAGGTCGTGGCCGAGGTCGCGGGCGGCGGCGATCACCGCGGCCAGCGTGCGGACCGACGGGTGCTCGCAGGCGTCGCCCCAGCCGAGGTCGTGGAGGACGCCCTGGGCCTCGTCGAGGGCCGCGGGTCGACCTCGTCGGGGGCGTTGATGAGGCTCTTGGAGACCCGGCCCATGAGGTGGTCGCGGTCGTCGTCGGGGAGTCGACGGCGTCGACGATCTCGCGGACGGTGGCCAGGGACAGCCCGCCCAAGTCGACCATGGCCCGGATCAGGCGCAGCCGCTTGACGTGCGTCTCGTCGTACCTGGCCTGGTTGCGGCCGGTCCGCTCACCGGCGGGGAGGACGCCTTCGCGCAGGTAGAACTTGATGGTCGGCACGGGGACGCCCGACGCCCCGCTCAACTCGGCGATCCGCACGGCTGTTCCTCCTCGGGGCAAGTCCAGGGTTCTTCGGGGTTGCCCTCGGACAGTGGATAGTGTAACTATCGAAAGTAGAGAGCACTACTATCCATCTACCGGGGGCACCACCATGCGCAGCGCGTTGGCCAACTGGAATCGTCCGTTCATCCTGTTCACCGTAGCCAGTGCGGCGATCGGCGCCGTCTCCGTAGGTGGCCTGATCCTCGACGACCGCGTCCTGCTGGGCGCGCCGATCTGGCTCAAGCCGCTCAAGTTCGCCCTCTCCTTCATCCTGTTCGGGCTCTCCTGGGGCTGGCTGCTGTCGCTGGTCCCGAAGCTGACGCGCACGCTGAAGAACGCTTCCGCGGTGATGATCACGGCCGCGATGCTGGAGATGGTCGCCATGATCATCCAGGTGTTCCGCGGCAAGGAGAGCCACTTCAACATCGCCACCGGCACCGACGCCCTGCTGTGGTCGATCATGGGCTCCACCATCGTCGTGTTCTGGATCGCCACCCTGGTCGCCTCGATCGTCATCGCCGCGCGCCGGGTCGCGCCGCCGTCGGCGAACCTCGCGATCCGGCTGGGCATGGGCATCTCGCTGGCGGGCATGCTGCTCGGCTTCCTCATGACCAACCAGGAGAGCACCCGCGAGGGCATCGCGGGCACGCACTCGGTCGGCGTCGTCGAGGGCGGCCCGGGCATGCCGCTGACCAACTGGAGCACCACCGGCGGCGACCTGCGCATCGGCCACTTCGTCGGCCTGCACGCGCTGCAGGTCCTGCCGCTGGTCGCCCTGGGCCTGACCGTCCTGGCCACCCGCCACGCCTGGCTGCGCACCGAGGAGGTCCGCTCCCGCATGGTCTGGACCGCGGGCGTCGCCTACGCCGCGCTCGTCGCCCTGGTCACCTGGCAGGCGCTGCGCGGCCAGCCGCTGCTCCAGCCCGACCTGCTCACCCTCGGCGCGCTGGCCGTCATCCTCGGCGCCACCGCGGCGGGCGTCTCGTGGGCGCGGGCGGCGCAGACCCGGGAGCTGGTGGACGCGTGACCTCCCTGCTGTTCGACCTCGCGTTCTACGTCGCCGCGCCCTTCTGGGTGCTGATGGTCCTCGCCCCGCGCTGGCCGGTCACCGAGCGGATCATGGCGTCCCCGGCGGTCGTGCTGCCCGGTGTCGCCATCTGGCTGGTGCTCGCGGTCCCGATCTTCCCGGAGCTGTGGACCGCGGTGACCTCGCCGTCGCTGGAGGTGCTCCGGGACCTCGTCGCCGACGACCGCGCCATCGCGCTGCTGTGGGCGCAGATCATCGCCTGGGACCTGTTCCTCGGCCGCTGGGTGTACCTCGAGTCGCGCAAGCTCGACATGCACCCGCTGCTGATGGGACCGCTGCTCGTGGCGCTGGTCCTGCTGTCGCCGGTCGTGCTGCCGGTGTTCCTCGCACTGCGCACGCGCGCGCGGCGGAAGGTCCCGCTGCCCGCGTAGGCTCGCCGCCGTGAGCGATATCGAGACTGACCCCCTGGGCGTCGCCGGGCAGGCGGCGCGGGCGCTGGCCGAGCGCACCGGCGTCGAGCGGCACGACGTGGCGCTGGTGCTCGGCTCGGGCTGGCGGCCCGCCGCGGACGTGCTCGGCGCGCCCGCGGCGGAGCTGCCGCTGGCCGACCTGCCCGGCTTCGTCGCCCCGACCGCGGCGGGCCACGGCGGCACCGTCCGCTCGGTGGACGTCGAGGGGCGCAAGGTGCTGATCACCCTGGGCCGCACGCACCTCTACGAGGGCGTCCACATGAGCCGCGTCGTGCACGGTGTGCGGACGGTGGCCGCCGCCGGGGTCGGGACGGTCATCCTGACCAACGCCGCGGGCTGCCTGATCCCGGAGGCCCGCATCGGCCAGCCGATCCTGATCAGCGACCACATCAACATGACGGCCCGCTCGCCGCTGGTCGGCGCGGAGTTCGTCGACCTGACCGACCTCTACTCCCCGCGCCTGCGCGCGCTGGCCAAGGAGATCGACCCGACCCTCGTCGAGGGCGTGTACGTCGGCCTGCCCGGCCCGCACTTCGAGACCCCGGCCGAGATCCGCATGTTCCGGTCGTGGGGCGCGGACCTGGTCGGCATGTCGACGGTGCTGGAGGCGATCGCCGCCCGCGCGCTGGGCGTCGAGGTGTTCGGCCTGTCGATGGTGACGAACCTGGCCGCGGGCATGACCGGCCAGCCGTTGGACCACCTGGAGGTGCTGGAGGCGGGCCGCCAGTCCGCGACCGCCCTCGGCGCCTTCCTGCGCGAGCTGATCGCCAAGTCATGAGGTTGACGCCGGACCTGCGCGACCGGGCCTTCCGCTGGATCGCCGACGACCCGAGCGAGACCGACCGCGCCGAGCTGCAGTCGGTCCTCGCCCGGGCGATGGGCGGCGACGCCGACGCGGCGGCCGAGCTGGCCGACCGGATGGCCGGGCCGCTGGTGTTCGGCACCGCCGGGCTGCGCGGGCCGGTGCGGGCGGGCCCGAACGGGATGAACCGCGCGGTGGTCATCCGCACGACCGCGGGTCTGGCGTCGTGGCTGGGCAAGCAGGGCCTGTCCGGCACCGTGGTCGTCGGCCGCGACGCCCGGCACGGGTCCGCGGCGTTCGCCGAGGACGCCGCGGCCGTGCTGCACGCCGCGGGCTTCGACGTCCGGGTGCTGCCGGGCCCGCTGCCGACGCCGGTGCTGGCGTTCGCGGTCCGGCGGCTCGGCGCGGTCGCGGGCGTGCAGATCACCGCGTCGCACAACCCGCCCGCCGACAACGGGTACAAGCTGTACCTGGGCGACGGGACGCAGATCGTGCCGCCCGCCGACCGGGAGATCGAGGCCGAGATCGCCGCGTCGCCCGCCGCGGTCTCCGTGCCGCGCTCCCCGGCGCGTCCACTGTGGACTTGCTGGACGAGTACCTGGCGCGGGTCGTGTCGCTGCCGCGCGGGACCGCCCGCGCGGTGAAGGTCGTCGCGACCGCGCTGCACGGCGTCGGCGCGGGCCCGCTGTCGCTGGCCCTGCACCGCGCCGGGTTCACCGACGTCACGATGGTCGCCGAGCAGACCGAGCCCGACCCGGACTTCCCGACCGTCGGCTTCCCCAACCCGGAGGAGCCCGGCGCGACCGACCTGCTGCTGGCCCGCGCGTCCGAAGTGGACGCGGACTTGGCGGTCGCGCTGGACCCCGACGCCGACCGGTGCGCGCTGGGCGTCCCCACCGCGGACGGCTGGCGCATGCTCTCCGGCGACGAGACCGGCGTCCTGCTGGGCGCGCACGTCCTGGCCGACGCGCCCCCGGACGCCCTGGTGGCCAACACGATCGTCTCCTCGTCGCTGCTGGAGTCGATCGCCCGCGCCCGCGGCGCCCGCTACGACGCCACCCTGACCGGCTTCAAGTGGCTCGTCCGCGCGGGCGACGGCAAGGGCACCGGCCTCGTTTACGCGTACGAGGAAGCCCTGGGCCACTGTTGCGACCCGGATTTCGTGCGCGACAAGGACGGCATCTCCGCCGCCGTGCTGGCCTGCGACCTCACCGCCACGCTCAAGGCGGCGGGCCGCACCCTGCTCGACGCCCTCGACGACCTCGCCGAGGAGCACGGCCTGCACCTGACCCGCCAGGTTTCGGTCCGGGTGACCGACCTGGCCCGCATCGGCGCGCTCATGGCGTCCCTGCGCGCCACGCCGCCGACCGCGCTGGGCGGGGTCGCGGTGTCGGTGGAGGACCTGCTGCCCGACGCGGACGTGCTGCGCTTCCGCGGCGACGGCGTCCGGGTGATCGTCCGCCCGTCGGGGACCGAGCCGAAGGTCAAGGCGTACCTGGAGGTCGTCGCCCCCGCCGCCGCGCGCGCCGAGGCGACGGCCCGGCTGGACGCGCTGGCGGACGAGGTCGGCGCGCTCTTGCGGTAGGGGTCAGGCGAACGCCGCGAGCGAGCGCTTGACCCAGTCCGCGTAGGGGCGGGGCGCCTTGCCGAGCACCCGCTCCACGTCCGGGCTGACCCGCTGCTCGTCGGGCTTCGGCGCGCCGAGGATGTCGAGGGTGCTCTCCACGACGGGCGGCGGCATGAACCGCACCATCCGCTCGCGCGCCTCCTCGCGGGTCAGTTCGCGGAACCCGACGGCCTCGCCGAGGGCTTCGGCGATGGTGTCGGCCTGCCCGCGCGGGGAGATCGGCGTGGGGCCGGTGAGGACGTAGGTGCTACCCGCGTGCCCGTCCCCCGTGAGCGCGGCGGCGGCGACCTCGGCGATGTCGACGGGGTCGATGACGGGCAGGGCGACGTCCCCGAACGGCGCCTCGACCCGGCGGTGCGCGCGGACGTGCTCGGCCCAGGCGAGGGTGTTGGACGCGAAGTTGCCCGGCCGCAGGACTACCCACTCCAGCCCCGACCCCGTGACGGCGTCCTCCAGGTGTGCGGGGTGCCGCTGCGTACCGACACCCTGCGATGACAGCAGCACGACCCTGCGCACACGCGCTGCCTTGGCGGCGTCGAGCACCGGCCCGAGGTCGCCGCCGCGGCCGAGGAAGTCCCCGGAGGTCAACAGGAACAGGGCGTCGGCACCGGTCAGCGCCGCCCTCATCGCGCCCGCGTCGGCGAGGTCCGCCCGCACGGCCCGCACCCCCGGCTGCTCCGGCACGTCTCCCCGCGCGACGGCTGTCACCTGCTGCCCCGCGTCCACCAACGCCGCCACCAGCGGCTTGCCGACGTTCCCCGTCGCCCCGGTCACCACGATCATGTCCCGCTCCTTCTCTCGTTGGCGGGACCGACGTTAGTATCGTCGGGATAGTAGGTACCTAGAGGAAAGTGGTGGCCACGTGATCGAGAGCACAGACGTCACCCCGGAGACGGCCTGCCCCATCGCCCCGGTCGTGGACGTCGTCTTCAGCCGGTGGACCACCCCGATCCTGTGGTGCCTCAACGAGTACGGTCGCCAGCGCTTCGGCGAACTGGCCCGCCGCATCACCTCCATCACCCCGAAGGTCCTCACCCAGCGCCTCCGCCAACTGGAGCGCGACGGCCTCGTCACCCGCACCTACCACGCGGAAGTCCCGCCGCGCGTGGAGTACGAGATCAGCGACCTCGGCCGCAGCCTCGGCCCCCTCTTCGCCGCCATCGCCGACTGGTCCCCGAACCTCACCGAGGTCGAGAAGGCCCGCGCCACCTACGACCGTTGCCATTCCAGCAACGGACTTTGACGATCCGGCATCGGCGGGCGCACCCTGGTGGCACCTGACGACGAAGGAGCCCGCATGACCACGCCGACCGAGTTCTGGGAAGACCGCTACCGCGGCAGCGACCGCGTCTGGAGCGGGAACCCGAACCCGCTGCTGGTCCGCGAGGTCGAGGGCCTGACCCCCGGCACCGCGCTCGACCTCGGCTGCGGCGAGGGCGCCGACGCCGTCTGGCTGGCGAAGCAGGGCTGGGAGACCACCGGGGTCGACATCTCGGAGACGGCGCTGGAGCGGGCCGCCAAGCACGCCGAGGAGGCCGGGGTGACCGTGCGGTGGGAGCGGCACGAACTCGGGGTGACCTTCCCCGAGGGGCAGTACGACCTGGTCAACGCCCAGTTCCTCCAGTCGCCCGTCGAGTTGGCGCGCGACGAGATCCTGCGGTCCGCCGCGGCGGCGGTGGCGCCGGGCGGGACGCTGCTGCTGGTGATGCACGCGAACTGGCCGTCGTGGCAGCACGAGCACGAGCACCCGTTCAAGGCGGACTTCCCCACGCTGGAGGAGGTCGTCGAGGTCCTGGCGCTGCCGGATTCCTGGCGGCTGGAGACGCTGGAGGCGGTCGAGCGCCCGGTCTCCTCCCCGACGGCAGGCACGGCGCCCGCGCCGACAACGTCTGGCGCTGGACCCGGCTCCACTCAGGACAGCGGCCGTAGGCTGACGTCCCATGCCGACCCTCCTGATCGTGCACCACACGCCGTCCCCCACGATGCAGGCGCTCTTCGAGGCCGTGCTCGCCGGGGCCCGCGATCCCGAACTGGAAGGCGTGGACGTCGTCCGCAGGGCCGCTTTGTCGGCGACCGCGAAAGACCTCCTCGACGCCGACGGTGTGGTACTCGGCACCCCGGCGAACATCGGCTACATGAGCGGCGCGCTCAAGCACTTCTTCGACACCGTTTATTACCCGTCACTCGATTCCGGCCGGGGAACGCCGTTCGGGTTTTACGTGCACGGCAACGAGGGCGTGGAGGGAGCTGTCAGCAGTATCGTGAAAGTCGCCAAAGCCCTGTCCTGGAAGCAAGTTGCAGAAGCGGTGACCGTGCTGGGAGCGCCCGGGAAAGCCGATCTGGAGCGGTGCAGGGAACTCGGCGGGACCGTCGCCGCGTCCCTCCTCTGACTCCGGTCACAGTCCGAACGGGACTGAATACCCCCGAAAGGGTGGAAACGCGTAACCGGTCGCGAGCGATGCCGAATGCGACGCCCGCGAATCCCCACCGGAGAGGCTTCAAGATGAGCATGCGCGCCCGGGTGGCCGCCGCAGTGACCGTGATCTCGGCCGCGGCCGTGGTCACCGCGCCGACGGCGACCGCGGCGAACCCGATCACCTTCGCCCCCGGGTGGACTACCCGACGGGCAACCACCCCGAGTCGGTGCTCTCCGCGGACCTCAACGGGGACGGCAGACCCGACCTGGTCACCGCCGACCGCTTCCAGTACGAGCTGAGCGTGCTGCTCGGCACCGGCGGGGGCGCGTTCGGCCCGGTGGCCAAGGTCTACCCCGGCCCGGAGCCGACCAGCGCCGCGACCGCCGACTTCAACGGCGACGGCCGCGCCGACCTCGCCGTGACGACGCAGGGCGAGGTGTCGGTGCTGCTCGGCAACGGCGACGGCACCTTCGCCCCGCGCGTCGGCCACCCGGTCTCGGGCGGCGCCGAGGGCAGCGCGGCGGGCGACGTCAACGGCGACGGCCGCGCCGACGTCGTGATCTCCCGGCCCGAGGGCGTCACCGTCCTGCTCGGCAACGGCGACGGCACCCTCGCCGCCGGGACCGACCTGCCCGGCGGCGGCTACTCGCGCGGCGTCCTCCTCGTCGACCTGGACGGCGACGGGGCCACCGACATCGCCACCGCCGGGTTCTTCACCGGCACGGTGTCGGTGCACAAGGGCGCGGGCGACGGCACCTTCGCCGCCCCGGCCGCGTACCCGCGGGCGCCAACCCGATCGACGTCGCCACCGGCGACTTCGACGCCGACGGCGTCCTCGACCTGGCCACCGCCGACCACGGCAGCGGCACGGTCACGGTCCTGCGCGGGCCGTCGTACAGCGCGCCGGTGACGATCACCGTCGGCCCGAACCCGTACGGCGTCGCGGTCGCCGACCTGGACGAGGACGGCGACGCCGACCTCGCCGTCACGGTCGCGGGCCAGGACTCGGTCGCCGTCCTGGGCAACGGCGACGGCACCTTCACCCCCGCCACCACCCTCGGCGTCAACACCTGGCCGACCGAGATCCACGCCGCCGACCTCGACGTCGACGGCCGCGTCGACCTGGTCACCACGAACCGCCACGCGGACGGCATCTCCGTGCTGCTCAACCGCACCGAGCGGCCCGTGCCGCCGACCGCCGACGTCTCGGTGAAGCTGACCGCGAACCCGAACATCGGCCTGCTGATCTCGGAGATCCGCTACACCCTGACGATCCGCAACCTGGGCCCCGACGCCCTGCAGTCCGGCACCGTCAGCACGCCGATCCCGGCCGGGGTCAAGATCGTCCCCGGCTCCGGCTGCTCGGTCGCCGCGGGCGTCCTGACCTGCTCGACGGGCGCGCTGGCCGTCAACGGCTCCGTCGTCCGCAAGTTCACGCACCCGCTGAGCGCGCTGAGCATCGGCACGCTGCGCCTCACGGCGACCCGCACCGCCAGCACCCCGGCCGACCCCAACGCGGCCAACGACAAGTCCACCTCGACCTGCTCGGTGGTGAGCATCCTGCTGGTCACCTGCCGCTAGGCGACGCGCGGCTGAGGGAGGTCCGGTTCTCCCGGGCCTCCCTCTTTTTGTCGGGAAGTCGCGACAACCTCGCGCCGGGCCAACCGCATACATACGGGTGGAGGACCGCGGACACCCCCGCGTCCCACGACCCGAGGAGCACGTGTGCGCAACCGACTGGTGCTGGGCGCCGCCGCCGTGGTGATCGGCGGCCTCGCCATCGCCGTCCCCGCCGTGGCGATGAGCGGCGACGGGGACCCCGCGCCCCAGCCGCCCGCCACCGCCCCCCAGCCGACGGTCACCCCGCCCGCCCCGTCCCCGACCACGCAGCCCCCGCTGCCCACCCCCGGCGACCCGACGGCGCCGCCGCCGCCCACCGCGGCCCCCACGGACGTGCCGCCGCGACCCACCGCGACCGCGCCGCCCCAGCCCACGCCGTACCCGACCACCGCGCCGCCGCCGCCCACGGCGTACCCCACCACGGCGCCACCGCGCCCACGGCGACCACCGCGCCGCCGCGCCCACGGCGTACCCCACGACCCGGCCGCCGCAGCCCCCGACCACCTCGCCCGGGCGTTGACCTGGGAGGAGGAGTTCACCCGGTGCTTCGACCGGTGCGCGGGCTCCTTGCGCTTCACCGCGTTCCTGCTGTGCGGCAACCACCACGAGGCCGAGGACGTGGTCCAGTCGGCCTTCCTCAAGCTCTACCTGGCGGGCCCGCGCCTCGGTCTGACCGGCGACCTCGACGCGTACGCGCGGCAGGTCGTCGTGCGCACCTTCCTCGCTGAGCGCAGGCGGGTGCGGTGGCGGCGGGAGCGCCTCACCGGCGACCTCCCCGACCGCCCCGACGCGCCCGTGCTCAGCGAGGACCGGCTCGTCCTCTGGTCGACGCTCGCGAAGCTGCCCGCCAAGCAGCGGGCCGTGCTCGTCCTGCGGTTCTGGCACGACCTCGGCGTCGCCGAGACGGCCGCCGCGCTCGGCTGCTCCGAGGGCGCGGTCAAGAGCCACACCAGCCGCGGCCTGGCCGCGCTCCGCACCCGCATCGCCCCCGTGCCCGCAGGAGGGACCCCCTGATGGTCGAGGACCACCTGAGGCGCACCTTCGACGACCTGCGCGCCCACCCGCTCCCGGCGACCTTCGGCGCCGCCGACGTCCTGCGCGTGGCCGCCCGGCGCAGGCGGCGCCGCCGCACGCTCGCGGTCGTGGCCAGCGCGGCGGCGACCGCCGCGGTCGTCCTGGTAGCCGCGTTCGCGCTCGTCCCCCGCGCCGACCCCCGGTCGGCCCGGCCGTGCCCCCGCCGCCCCCCGCCACGACCACGACCACGGCCACCACCGCGACGACAGCCCCGCCGGTCCCGCAGCCCCCGCGCCGACCGCCTACCCGACCACCCGCCCGCCGGGCCAGCCGACCGCCCACCCGCCGGGCTAGCCGTCGATCGTGGCCATGCCCAGCTCGCTGTACCGGTCGCCGACGGCGGCGGGCACCGCGCCCTCGATCTCGGCGAGGTCCGCTTCCGACAGCGCGAGGTCCGCCGCGGCGGCGTTCTCCTCCAGGTACTTGATCCGCTTCGTCCCCGGGATCGGGACGACGTCGCCGCCGCGGCTGTGCACCCAGGCCAGCGCGAGCTGCCCCGGGGTCACCCCGCGCTTGTCGGCCAGGGCGCGCAGGGCGTCGACGATGGCGAGGTTGCGCTCGAAGTTGCCGTCGGCGAACCGGGGCTGGCCGACCGCGCGGAAGTCGCCGTCGGCGAGGTCGGAGCGCTGGGCGAAGCGGCCGGTGAGGAACCCGCGGCCGAGCGGGGAGTAGGCGACGACCCCGATGCCCAGCTCGCGCGCGGTCGGCAGGATCTCGGCCTCGATGTCGCGCGTCCACAGCGACCACTCGGTCTGCAGCGCCGCGATCGGGTGCACGGCGGCGGCCCGGCGCAGCGTCGCAGCGCTCGCCTCGGACAGGCCGAGGTGGCGGACCTTGCCCGCGGCGACCAGCTCGGCCATCGCGCCGACGGTCTCCTCGATCGGCACGGTCGGGTCGACGCGGTGCAGGTAGTACAGGTCGATGTGGTCGACGCCCAGCCTGCCCAGGGACGCGTCGCACGCCTTGCGGACGTACTCGGCGTCGCCGCGGATGCCGCGCGCGGTCGGGTCGTCGGGGTCGCGGACGACGCCGAACTTGGTGGCCAGCAGGACCCGGTCGCGGCGGTCGGCGATGGCCCGGCCCACCAGCCGCTCGTTGGTGTGCGGGCCGTACATGTCGGAGGTGTCGAGGTGGGTGACGCCCAGGTCGAGCGCGCGGTGGATGACCGCGACCGACTCGGCGTCGTCACCGGCGCCGTAGAAGTCGCTCATCCCCATGCAGCCGAGGCCCTGGGCGGAGGAGGTCAGCTCGCCGAGTGCGCGAGTGTCCATGGTGTCTTGTCCCCTGTCTCGGGCGAGCACTGGCCCGCCACGATCCGCTCGTAGTTGTCGATCTTGTAGTCGAGGACCCCGAGGCACGACCGCAGCTCGTCGATGCGGGCGAGCACATCGGCGCGGTGGTCCTCGAGGATCTGCTTGCGCGCGGCCGCCGACGCCTCGCCGAGGTGGCGGAGGCGGGCGTACTCGCGCATCAGCTTGATCGGCATGCCGGTGGTGCGCAGCCGGGTGAGGAAGCCCAGCCAGGCCAGGTCCTCGTCGGAGTAGACCCGGCGCCCCCGGAGTCCCGGTCCGGCGGGTCGATCAGGCTGATGCGTTCGTAGTACCGGAGGGTGTCGATCGACAGCCCGCTGCGGTGGGCTGCCTCGGCGATCGAGTAGGTCACACCGTCGACGGTAGAAGCTGGAGCGCGCTCCAGGTCAACCGCTCGGCCGCCGTTCATCCGGTCGGAGCGGGCGTTCGGCGCGAAAGAAATTCGCCGAGATTGCCCTTGGGAGCGATCCCAAGCGATAGTGCAGCAATGCTCAGAAAACAATTTCGCAAAGTCGCGGTCATTGCCCTTCTGGCATCGGGCGCATTGGCCTATCCCGCCCAGGCAGCGCCGCCCACCTGCACAAACGGGTACGTCGCCCTGACTTTCGACGACGGCCCGTTCGCGGCGACGACGGCCCGGCTGCTCGCCACCCTGCGCGACGAGAACGTCCGCGCGACGTTTTTCACGGTCGGCCGGAATATCGAGGCCAACCCCGAACTCCAGCGCCTGACCAAGCAGGCGGGCATGTGGATCGGCAACCACAGCTGGAGCCACCCGTTCCTGACGGAGCTGTCCCCCGGCGAGGTCTACGCCGAGCTGGCCAAGACCCAGTTCGAGTCGTTCGAGGTCAACAAGAAGTGGCCGACGCTGTTCCGCCCGCCCTACGGCGCGACGAACGCCGACATCGCCTCCACCGCGCGGCAGCTCGGCATGACCGAGGTGCTGTGGAGCGTCGATTCGCGCGACTGGTCGGGCATCTCCACCGCGGAGATCCGCGCGAACGCCGCCGCGGTCCAGCCGGGCGGCGTCGTCCTGCTGCACGACGGCATCCCGAACACGATCGACGCGGTCCCGCAGATCGTGTCCGACCTGCGCGAACGGGGCTGTGCGCGGGCAAGATCGTGGTGCGGGACGGGCAGCCGGTGGTGGTGGCGCCGTGAAGCGGCTCTGGGCGGCGCTGGCCGCCGCCGTGACCGCGGCGGCGACGGCGCTGGTGGTGGCCGCGCCGGGCGCGCAGGCGGCGTCGCTGGTCGAGGTGACGTCGTTCGGCCCGAACCCCAGCAACCTGCGCATGCACCTGTACGTGCCGGACTCGGTCCGCACGCGGCCCGCCGTCCTGGTCGCGTCGCACTACTGCACCGGCACCGGCCCGGCGTTCTACTCGGGCACCGAGTTCGCGCGGCTGGCCGACCAGCACGGGTTCATCGTGATCTACCCGTCGGCCAACCGCAGCGGCAACTGCTTCGACGTCTCCTCGCAGGCCACCCTGACCCACGGCGCCGGCGGCGACTCGCTCGGCATCGTGTCGATGGTCAAGCACGTGATCGCCACCCGCGGGCGGACCCGGCCCGGGTGTACGCGACCGGGGTGTCGTCGGGCGCGATGATGACCAACGTCCTGCTCGGCGCGTACCCGGACGTGTTCGCGGGCGGCGCGGCCTTCGCGGGCGTCCCGTTCGGCTGCTTCGCGACCACCGACGGGTCGTCGTGGAACAGCCAGTGCGCGCAGGGCCAGATCATCCGCACCGCGCAGCAGTGGGGCGACCTCGTGCGCGGCGCCTACCCCGGCTACACCGGAGCCCGCCCGCGGATGCAGCTCTGGCACGGCACCGAGGACGACACCCTGCGGTACCCGAACTTCGGCGAGGAGATCAAGCAGTGGACCAACGTCCACGGCCTGTCCCAGACGCCGACGTCGACCGACCGCCCGCAGACCAACTGGACCCGCACGCGGTACTCGGACAAGGTCGAGGCGATCAGCATGCAGGGCACCGGGCACAACCTGCTCTCCAACGGCATGGCGCTGATGGCGTTGCAGTTCCTCGGCCTCACCTCGACCCAGCCGCCCACCACGACGACCACCACCACGACCACCACGACCACGACCACGCCTCCCCCGACCGGCTGCCGGGTCACGTACGCGATGAACACGTGGAACAACGGGTTCACCGCGTCGGTCACGGTGTCGAGCACGACCGCCGTTCCCGCCTGGACCCTCGGCTTCACCCTGCCCGCGGGCCAGACGATCACCGGCGCGTGGAACGCCACCATCACCCCGACCAGCGGCGCGGTGCAGGCCGCGGCGCGGGCTGGAACGGCTCGATCCCGGCGAACGGCTCGGTCAGCTTCGGCTTCCAGGCCACGCACAGCGGCGGCACCGCGGCGCCCTCGGCGTTCACGCTGAACGGCACGCCCTGCGGCTAGCCCTTGGGCAGCGCCCACGCTTCGAGGTGCTCGGCCAGCTTCGGCACCTCGACGGCGCCGCGCCCGACCTCCCGCACGAGGTCGAGCGCGGCGTCGGTGTCCGCGTCGATCCAGTACCCGTTGAGGTCGCACATCGTGACGGCGGCGACCCACCCGAGCCGCCAGTTCCCCTCGGCGAGCGGCCGCGTCCGCACCACGGAGTCCAACAACGCCGCCGACTTCAACCACAGCGTCGGGTACGCCTCCACCCCGAGCACGGTCGCCCGCGGCCGGTGCGCGGCGGAGTCCAGCAGCCCGAGGTCGCGGACCACGAGGTCGCCCCCGGTCACCGCGGCGGCCAGCACCAGGAGGTCGCCCGCGTCGAGGTAGGCGGTCAAACCGTCCCGATCCGGTCGAGGAGGGTGCGGTAGCGGGGAGCACCCGGCCCAGCACCTCGCCGAGCTGCTCCTCCTTGTGCAGCCGCGCCCACCGGTCGTTCAGCGCCAGCCGCAGGACCTCCTGCTTCGACCGCCCCTCGGCGGCGGCGAGCTCGTCGAGGCGCGCGTTCTCCTCGTCGCTGAGCCGCAACGTCATGGCCATGGCTCGGATGGTACCACCGCGGTACCAGGGACTACCCTGGTCGCGTGGCCCGCCCCAAGATCTACGACTCGGCGCTCCGCGAGCGCCTGCTCGACCGGGCAGGCGAACTGGTCTCCACCCGCGGCGTCTCCGCCCTCAGCCTCCGCCGCCTAGCCGCCGACGCCGCCACCTCGACCACCGCCGTCTACTCCCTCTTCGGCGGCAAACCAGCCTTGGTGCGCGAGCTGTACGTCGAAGCCTTCGACCGCCTGGGCCGACGCCTGCGCGCCGTCGAACTGACCGACGACCCGGCGGAGGACCTGGTCCGCCTGGGCCTGGCCTACCGCGCCAGCGCCCTGGCCGACCCGCACCTCTACGACATCATGTTCGGCGACGCCATCCCCGGCTTCGACCCCGACGACGACGCCCGTGCCACCGCCCTGTCCGCGTTGTCCCCCTCAACTCCGCCATCACCGCGGGCATCACCTCAGGCGTCTTCCTTGATTCCCCGAAGACGATGGCGATGGCGTGCTGGGGCATCGCCCACGGACTGGTGTCCCTGGAACTGAACAACGCGCTGCCCCCGGCATGGACCCGTCGACGACGTACGAATCCGCCCTCCGCGCCAACCTCAACGGCTGGCGCGCCTAACCCCGAAGCCCCTCGGCCACCTGCTCGGCCACGCTGATCGCGGGCGCGCACAGGTCGTCGTCGGTCCGCTGCGCCTTGCCGTAGGCGACCGAGAACCCCTGTTCGGCACCGGTCTTCACGTACACGTCGCACATGGCGCGCCCCTTGGCCCCGCTGTGCATGGCGGGAAACCCGTGCAGCTCGACCAACCGCACATCCGGCGCACCCGCACCGACGATGTCCAGCAACGGATCACGCCCCACCCGCAACCCCACCGCGAGCCGCGTCCCGTCCGAGGTCTGCCACAGGCAGGACCCGGGCCGGGACTGCCCGTCCCCGGTCACCCCCAGGTCGCCGAGCAGACCCGCGTCGACCATCCCGCAGACGTCCGCATCCGCCGGGACGTCGACCGGGTTGGCGACGGTCGGGAGCGAACTCCGACTGAAGGTCTGCGTGACCGTGGGAGCTTCCCCTGCGGAGCTTCCCCAGAACAGCCCACGGTCAAGAACGCCAAAGCGGCGATCGCTGTTTTCCGCACGCCGCACCCTACCGACGTCAACGCCCCGCCTCCCGCACCCGGTCGGCGAGGTACTCGGCCACCCGCACCGCGCCACCGCACGCGTCGACCCGCTGGTCGAGCGCTCCGTAGATCACGCTGAACCCCTGCGCCTGCGCGGTTTTCACGAAGACGTCGCAGACGTGTGCCGGGTCCGCCGCGACCATCGCCGCCGGGAAGCCCCGGACCTCCGAGACCCGCATCCCCCGCGGGCGTACACCTCGACCAGCGGGTCCTCCCCGAGCTCGACGCGCACGCCCAACCCGATCCCCGCCTGCCCGTTCTCCTCCCACCGGCACGTCCGGGCCCCGTCCTCGGTGTACCCGTACCCCTCGACGGCGACGCGCAGCTCACGCCGCAGCCCCTCATCGACGAGCGCGCAGGGATCGACCGCCGCCAGGGCCTCCACCCCCATCGGCTCGGAGACCGCAGGCGGAACGGTCGGCACCGTGGTCGACGGGCCGGACGGCGGCGGGGCGACGTTCGGCTCCTTACACGCGGCGGCAAGGCAGACCACTGCGACGACGGCCCACCTCACGATCGTCGTCGTGCGCTTGAGATCCGCGTGCGCCGTCCAGTTTGCTGCGTCATCCGGCGCTAAACGGCCCCGTACTGGCGGTCACCCGCGTCGCCGAGGCCGGGGACGATGAAGCCCGAGTCGTTCAAGCGCTCGTCGATGCTGGCCGTCACCAGTCGGACCGGGAGGCCGGACTCCTGGAGGTGCTTGACGCCCTCCGGCGCCGCCAGCACGCAGATCGCCGTCACGTCCGTGGCGCCGCGGTCCACCAGGAGCTTGATCGTGTACGCCATCGACCCGCCCGTCGCCAGCATCGGGTCCAAGACGAACACCGGGCGGTTGGCCAGGGACTCCGGCAGGGACTCCATGTACGGCGTCGGCTGCAGGGTCTCCTCGTCGCGCGCCAGGCCGACGAAGCCCATCTGCGCCTCGGGGATCAGCCGGTGCGCCTGGTCCGCCATGCCGAGGCCCGCGCGCAGGACCGGGACCAGCAGGGGCGGGTTCGCCAGCCAGTGCCCCTCCGTCCGCGCCACCGGCGTGTGGATGCGTTCGGTGCGGAGCGGGGCGTCGCGGGTGGCCTCGTAGACGAGCATGACCGTGAGTTCGTGCAGGGCCGCGCGGAAGGTGGCGTTGTCGGTCCGCGCGTCGCGCATGACGGTGAGGCGGGATTTGGCGAGGGGGTGGTCGACTGTGCGGACGTCCATCCGCCGGAATCTAGTCGCGGACGGCGAGGACCGCGAACATGGTCACCGACATGTGGAAGTCGCCCGAGACCTCCGCGGCCAGCAGGTCCGACAGGAAGCGGTCGCGTTGGGCCTCGGTGATCGTGCCCTCCGCGAGGGCCGCCGCGAGGCCCAGGCCCAGCAGGTCGGTCTCGACCTTCTGCTGGATGAGCGCCTGCGACCCGATGTCGGTGACCGTCAGGCCCGCGGCGGACAGCAGGCCGGGCAGGCGGCGGCCGGAGTGCGGGTTGGTGCTCAGGCCGAGCATCGTCGACATGAACGCCGACACCACGGCGGGGTCGCCCGGGTGGATGATCGCGGTCGCCCAGTCGCTGTCCAGCACGACGGCGCGGCCGCCGGGGCGCAGGACGCGGTGGATCTCGGCGCGGCGCGGGCGGGGTCGGACAGGTGCTGGAAGACGCGTTCGCAGCGGACGGCGTCGAAGGAGGCGTCGTCGAACGGGAGGCGGTAGGCGTCGCCGTCGACGAAGTGGTCGCCGTGCCGGGACGCGGAAACGGACCGCATTCCGGGGTTGGGCTCGACGCCGACGGCGTCCGCGCCCGCGGCGCGCAGGGCGGCGACCTCGCTGCCGGTGCCCGAGCCGACGTCCAGGGCGCGTTCGCCCGGGCGGACGTCGAGCGCCTGCGCCGCCCACGCGCGCAGGCGGACCACGCCCGGCATGGCGGCCTGCTTGTCGAGCACGTCGACGAGGCGGGCCAGGTCGGCGTCGTCGATCTGGTCGGCGCGGAACGACGGGTGCTTCGCCATGGGCGGACTGTAGACCCCGGGACCGCTACGCTCACCTGCGTGAGTGACCTGCCCGCCGTCCCCGGTCCGCACGAGATGCGCGCGTCCAACGCCGACCGGGAGCGCTTCGCGAAGATCCTGCACGACGCGATGGCCGAAGGCAGGCTGACGGTCGGTGAGCTGGAAGAACGCCTCGACAAGGTCTACGCCGCCAAGACGTTCGGCGAACTGGAGCCGGTGATCAGGACCTCCCGGTCGCCCACGCCCGCGCCGCGCAGCCGGTCCCGCCGCCCGCGAGCTCGCCCCGCATCGGCGGCCGGGGGACGTCGTCGAGCGCGATCGCGATCATGTCCGGGTCCGACCGCAAGGGCCCGTGGACGATCCCGCCCACCTTCACCGCCGTGGCCATCATGGGCGGGGTCGAGATCGACCTCACCCAGGCCCGCTTCGAGGCCCGGGAGACGGTGATCCAGGCGTTCGCCCTGATGGGCGGCGTCGAGATCCGCGTCCCCGAGGACGTCACCGTGCACGTCACCGGCGCGGGCTTCATGGGCGGCTTCGAGAACAAGGTCTACACCCAGGGCCCGCCCGGTTCCCCCGTCGTCCGGGTGACCGGCTTCGCGATGATGGGCGGCGTCGAGGTCAAGCCGCCGCGCAAGCCGAAGAAGAAGGCGCGGGGCGAGATCGAGGAGGACTAGTCCGAATGGACTAGCGATACCAGATCTTGACAACATTCTCGGTATTGCCACGACTCTCCGCTTGGACCCCGAGGCCGAAGCCGCCCTGCGCGCCGAAGCCGAGCGCACGGGCCCCCGCGCGTCTCGTTCCGCGACGTGCGCCCCCGCCTCACGCTCCCGGAGGGCGTCACCACAGCCGACATCCTCAACGAGCTGCGCGAGGACAGGTGCTGACGCATGCGCGTCTACTTCCCCGCGCACTGAACTTGCCACCTAGTGGTTCCCGGCGGTGAACGCCGGGAACGAGGACGGGTTGTCGGGAATCGCCGAGTGGAAGATCACCCCGACGCTGTCACCCTCGCCCGGCCCATCGGCCCGACAGACTGCGAAGCCTGGACGCGGCGAGCTGGCCACAGCGGTGCTGGTCGACGCCGAGACCATGGTCACCTACGACGACCGGTCGACCGGGGCGGCGCGGAGCAACGGCATCACGGTCTCGTCGCCCGCGTAGGGCGTGCGGCGCGGGCCACGTCCTAGACTCTGGGACATGTCCGACCTGTTGAAATCCCCGGCGGCGGTACCCCGGAGTTCGCCGACGCCACCCGGGACGAGACCGCGCTGCGGCGGTTCCTGCACGGGCTGCCGGGCGTCGACCAGGTCGGCGTCGAGCAGCGGGCGGCGGGGCTGGCGACGCGCAGCATCAAGAAGGCCAGCAAGCTCCAGGCGATCGACACCGCGATCTCCATGGTCGACCTGACGACGCTGGAGGGCGCGGACACCGAGGGCAAGGTGCGCTCGCTGTGCGCGAAGGCGCGCAGGCCCGACCCCGACTTCCCGGACGTCCCGCGGGTCGGCGCGGTGTGCGTGTACCCCGACATGGTGGCGACGGCGGTGGCCGCGCTCGAGGGCAGCGGCGTCGGGATCGCCAGCGTCGCGACCGCGTTCCCGTCGGGGCGGTCGAGCCGCGACATCAAGCTCCTCGACACCGCGATGGCCGTCGACGCGGGCGCGACCGAGATCGACATGGTGATCGACCGGGGCGCGTTCCTGTCCGGCCGCTACATGGCCGTCTTCGAGGAGATCCGCGCGGTCAAGGCCGCGTGCGGCGACGCCCACCTCAAGGTCATCCTGGAGACCGGCGAGCTGGCCACCTACGACAACGTGCGGCGCGCGTCCTGGCTGGCGCTGCTCGCGGGCGGCGACTTCATCAAGACCTCCACCGGCAAGGTGTCCCCCGCCGCGACGCTGCCGGTCACCCACGTGATGCTGCAGGCCGTGCACGACTGGCACGTCGCGACCGGCCAGCACCGCGGGGTCAAGCCCGCGGGCGGCATCCGGACCACCAAGGACGCGATCCGCTACCTGGTGGCCGTGCACGAGGTCGCCGGGCCCGCCTGGCTGGACCCGCACCTGTTCCGCTTCGGCGCGTCGAGCCTGCTCAACGACCTGCTCATGCAGCGGCGCACGCAGCTCAGCGGCCACTACAGCGGCCCCGACTATGTGACGGTGGACTAAAACCATGACCTGGGACTACGCGCCCGCACCCGAGTCGCGGGCGATCGCGAACCTCAAGCCGAGCTACCGGATGTTCGTCGACGGCCAGTTCGTCGACGGCGGCGGCGAGCCGCTGAAGTCGATCAACCCGGCCACCGAGGAGGTCCTGGCCGAGGTCGCCACCGCGAGCCCGGAGGACGTCGACCGGGCCGTCAAGGCCGCCCGCCGCGCCCACGACCGCACCTGGGGCCGCATGCCCGGCGCGGAGCGGGCGAAGTACATCTACCGGATCGCCCGGATGATCGCCGAGCGCGCCCGCGAGCTGGCGGTGCTGGAGTCGCTGGACAACGGCAAGCCGATCAAGGAGTCGCGCGACGTCGACGTCCCCACGGCCAGCGCGCACTTCTTCTACCACGCCGGCTGGGCCGACAAGCTGGACTACGCGGGCTACGGCCCCGCGCCGCGGCCGCTGGGCGTCGCGGGCCAGGTCATCCCGTGGAACTTCCCGCTGCTGATGGCCGCGTGGAAGATCGCGCCCGCGCTGGCCTGCGGGAACACCGTGGTGCTCAAGCCCGCGGAGACGACCCCGCTGACCGCGCTCGTGCTCGCGGAGATCATCCAGCAGGCCGACCTGCCGCCGGGCGTGGTCAACATCCTGCCCGGCGCCGGCGACACCGGCGCCGAGCTGGTGAACCACCCGGGCGTCGACAAGGTCGCGTTCACCGGCTCCACCGAGGTCGGCAAGATCATCCAGCGGTCGCTGGCGGGCACCGGCAAGAAGGTGACGCTGGAGCTGGGCGGCAAGGCCGCCAACGTGGTCTTCGACGACGCGCCGCTGGACCAGGCCGTCGAGGGGATCGTCAACGGGATCTTCTTCAACCAGGGCCACGTGTGCTGCGCCGGGTCGCGGCTGCTGGTGCAGGAGTCGGTCGCCGACGAGCTGCTGGCCAAGCTGCGCACCCGGGTCGCGACCCTGCGCGTGGGCGACCCGCTGGACAAGAACACCGACGTCGGCGCGATCAACTCCCGCGACCAGCTGGTGAAGATCCAGGAGCTGGTGGCCTCCGGCGAGGCGGAGGGCGCGCAGCGCTGGACCTCGCCGTGCCCGGTGCCGGACAAGGGCTTCTTCTTCGCCCCGACGGTGTTCGCGGGCGTCTCCCAGGCCATGCGCATCGCCCGCGAGGAGATCTTCGGCCCGGTGCTGTCGGTGCTGACCTTCCGCACGCCCGACGAGGCCGTGGCGAAGGCGAACAACACCCCGTACGGGCTGTCCGCGGGCATCTGGACCGAGAAGGGCTCCCGGATCCTGTGGATGGCCGACCGCATGCGCGCGGGCGTGGTGTGGGCCAACACGTTCAACCGGTTCGACCCGACCGCGCCGTTCGGCGGGTACCAGGAGTCGGGCTTCGGCCGCGAGGGCGGTCGCGCGGGTCTGGAGGCGTACCTCGATGTCTGATCGGCTGACGGTGTCCAAGACGTACAAGCTGTACGTCGGCGGGGCGTTCCCGCGCTCGGAGTCCGGCCGGACCTACCCGGTCGCCGACTCGCGCGGCCGGTTCCTGGCCAACGCGTCGCAGGCCTCGCGCAAGGACGTCCGCGAGGCGGTCGTGGCCGCGCGCGGGGCGTTCGGCAAGTGGTCGCGGGCGACGGCGTACAACCGCGGGCAGGTGCTGTACCGGGTCGCGGAGGTGCTGGAGGGCAGGCGCGAGCAGTTCTGCGCCGAGGTCGCGGCGAGCGAGGGCGTGCAGGCGAAGAAGGCCGCGCAGCTCGTCGACGCCGCGATCGACCGCTGGGTCTGGTACGCCGGGTGGACCGACAAGGTCGCGACCGTCTTCGGCGCGGCGAACCCCGTGGCCGGGCCGTACTTCTCGTTCTCGGTGCCCGAGCCGACCGGGGTCGTCGGGGTGCTCGCGCCGCAGAAGTCGTCGCTGCTGGGGCTGGTGAGCGTGGTCGCGCCGGTCATCGCGACCGGCAACACCGCGGTCGTGGTGACCAGCCAGGACCGGCCGCTGCCCGCGATCACCCTGGGCGAGGTCCTGGCCACCTCGGACGTGCCCGGCGGCGTCGTCAACCTGCTGACCGGGCACACCGCGGAGCTGGCGCCGTGGCTGGCCGCGCACGCCGACGTCAACGCCCTCGACGTGGTCGGCGCGGACCCGGAGCAGCGCGCCGAGCTGGAGCGGGCGGCGGCGGGCACGGTGAAGCGGGTGCTGCGCGGGTCCGAGCCGGACTGGCTCGCCGCGCCCGGTGTCACCCGGTTGCGCGCTTTCCTGGAAACGAAGACCGTCTGGCACCCGATGGGTGTGTAATCCGGGGAGCCGCGGCGCGGGGCGTGCGTCCAACAGCCGACTGGAGGGGAGTCGCTGATGTCGGATGTCGGGGGTTACCACGGGGAGGCCGACGCCTTCCACGCCTACACCACGGGGATGCGCCCGCTGGCCGACCAGCTCCGCGGCGTGGCGGGCGGGTTGGACCTCGAGGACGGCGCGTTCTCCAAGATCGGTGACGAGGTCGGCCTGACCGCGGCGCTGCGGGCCGCGGCGGAGCGGCAGGTCACCGACGTCCGCGGCCTCGCCGACGCCTACGGCGGCACCGCCGAGGCCGTCGCGAACACGTGGACCAACTTCGAGGGCGTCGAGCAGGACGAGGCCCGCAACCTGCGCCGCGCCGCGGGTGAGGCGCCGTGACCGCCCGGGACCTGCTGGACCCGCTGGTCCAGCCCGCCGCCACCGCCCAGCGCCACCTGGCCACCGACGACGCCGCCATCGACCGCGTCGGCGCCCAGCACGGCACCATCGCGTCCACAGTGGACACCGCGGGGTACGACGCCGACCGCTACGCGTCGTCGCTGCGCGCGGGCTGGACCGGCCAGGGCGCCGTCCGCCACCAGGACGACGTCGCGACCCAGTCCGCCCGCAGCCGCGCGCTGTCGACCTACAGCGCCGACGTCCAGGCCGCGGTGCGCGAGGCGGGCGAGATCCTCAAGGTCGGCCAGAAGGTCAACCAGGCCCAGATCGACGAGTTCAGCCGCAAGGCCGCGGAGCTGCTGTCGGCCGCGGCGGCCCTGCGCCAGGCGGGCGACACGGCGGGCGCGCAACGCAAGCTGACCGAGCTGGCGCAGTACGCGGGCAGGCTCACCGGCGACACGTCGATGAACCTCGACAAGGTGATGTCCCAGCTCAGCACGGTCGTGACCCGCCTGACCGGCGACTCGGGCACGACGACGTCGTCGTCCTCCGGCGGCGACAAGCCCCCCGCCGCGTACAACGACCGCTCCGGCGGCGGTGGTGGCGGGGGCGGCGGCGGTGGCGGAGGCGGCGGGTTCTCGGGCGGGGGACCGTCACCAAGCGGCGCCTGCCGATGGCGATCCCGCCGCAGCCCGGCACCGGCGTCAAGATCAACCTCCCGGACGGCAGCGTCGTCGAGGCCCCGAACGAGACCGCGGCCAAGGCGGTCCGCGCGGCCCTGTCGCAGCTGGGCGTCCCGTACGTGTGGGGCGGCACCGCCCCCGGCGTCGGCCTGGACTGCTCGGGCCTGACCCAGTACGCCTACGGCGAGGGCGGCCTGGACATCCCCGGACGTCGCGCGAGCAGGACATCGGCGCGGAGGTCCCGTCGGCCGACCAGCTGCTCCCCGGCGACCTGGTCTGCTGGGAGGGCCACGTCGCGATGTACATCGGCAACGGCCAGATCGTCGAGGCGGGCGACCCGGTGCAGGTGGGCCCGCTGCGCACCACCAACTCCGGCATGCCCTTCGTCGGCTTCTACCGCCCCACCGGATGATCGTCACCGCCGTCAGCCGGGACGCGACCCACCGCTTCAGCAAGGTCCCGGTTTCAGCGATCACCCTCCTGGCGGGCCTGGGCGTCGAGGGCGACGCCCACGCGGGCGTCACGGTCCAGCACCGCTCCCGCGTGGCCGCCGACCCCACCCAGCCCAACCTCCGCCAGGTCCACCTCATCCACGCGGAACTGCTCACCGACCTGGCCGACGCCGGCTACCCGGTCAACCCCGGCGACCTGGGCGAGAACGTCACGACCGAGGGCATCGACCTGCTCGCCCTCCCCGCGGCACCCGCCTGCGCCTGGGCGCCGACGCCGTGATCGAGGTGACCGGCCTCCGCAACCCGTGCGTCCAGATCGACGCCTTCCGCCCCGGCCTCCTCAAGCAGGTGGTCCACCGCGAGAACGGCACCCTGATCCGCAAGGCGGGCGTGATGTCCGTGGTGGTCACCGGAGGACGGGTGTCCCTGGGGGACCGCATCGAGGTCGAGCTGCCCCCACCCCCGCACCACGCGTTGGAGCGGGTCTGAGCCGTTCACCCGTCATCGGCCCGTCACCGGTCGTAAGGTTGCGGCGTGGACATCGACATCGACCGCGAGTTGGACTCCGTGGCCGGGAAGGTCGAGCGGGCGCGGGAGCGGGCGGCGGAGCGGGTCGCCAGGGTGGGGCCGGTCAGCGGGCGGGCCACGACGGGGGACGTGACCGTGGAGGTCAAGCCCGGCGGGCTGCCCACGGAGATCGTCATCGGGCCCCGCGCGCTCCAGTCGGGGGCCGACGCGGTCACCTCGCAGGTCCTCTCGGCGCTCGCGCTGGCCACCCGGCGCGCGGGCGGGGCGATGCACGCGACGCTCGCGCCCGTGCTCGGGCCGTCGGGTGAGAAGCACCTCGCCGACCTCGGGTACGAGCCGTTCGACGAGGAAGACGACACCGACTACGACAACCCCCTCCACGGCGGCGGGCGATGAACGACCGCGTGCCCGTCGAGCGCTCCACCAAGCAGCTCATCGAGGACGGCAAAGCGCGGCAGGAAGCCCTGGCCGACGTCGAGCGGGTGCTCGCCGAGGTGACCGGGACCGCGACCGACCAGTACCAGACCGTCCGGGTCACGGTGGACGGGCGCGGGAAGGTGCTCGACCTCTGGCTGCGGCAGGACGCCGTCCGGTGGGGGCCGAACTGGGCAGGCTCATCGTCCAGGTGGCCCACGCCGCCATGGACAACGCCACGCAGGCGGGCTACAACCGGTTGGCCCCACGGCTCGGGGACAACCTGACGTACGCCGTGGAGTTGATCTCCGGGCACCCCGCCCCGGCGCGGCGCGGGGAGCGGCCGAGCATCACCGCGGAGGAGTTCCAGCGGCGCCGGGACGAGCGCGTTGACCAGCGCGGACCCCACCCGGCGACCCAGGACTTCGACGAGGACGACCCGCTCTCCTTCGACGTGTCGTTCCTGCGGTCCGACCGGTAGGAAAACGGGTGGGAGCCTAGGTTCGTCCGTGTGATCCTCACCCCGTAGGCTTCCGTCGCACCCCGAGCGCTGCCCGACCAGGAGGACCTCCCATGGCTCAGGACATCGTCCCCATCGAGCTGGGGTTGCCGCAGGGCGACCTCGTCACGCTGTGGGCGCCGCGCTGGCGGGAGGACGGCGAGGAGTGGGAGGCGTTCCTCGGCCACGAGGAGGACCTCTACGCGTTCCCCGACACCGCGCACCTGGCGGCGTTCGTGCGGACCGCCGAGGACCACGACCTCATCGACCACCCGGCGTGGAACCACGTGCCCGCGCTGACCGTGGGCGAGCTGATGCCCGCCGAGGCCCACCAGTACGACCTGGTCGGCGTGCCGGAGCTGGTCGCCGAGGAGCCGGACACCTGGACCATCGGCGAGCTGGCCGAGATCGTGTCGATCATCCGGTCGCTGGCCGACGTGTGCGAGCTGGACGAGGTCCACGAGATCCTCGACTCCGCCGACGGGTTCGCGGTGCTCGACCAGGGCACGTACCCGTTCACCGGGCGCGAGGGCGAGAAGCTCTGGACCGAGCTGGCGAAGACCGTCGTCGACAAGTGGGACGACCTGCTCGACGCCCTCGACTCCGTCGTCACCGTCCCCGAGGTCACCGGGCCGGAGCTGGACAAGGCGACCGAGGAGCTGGCCGCGTTCCAGGCCGAGCAGGAGGCCGCCGAGGCCGAGGACGCCGACGAGGACACCGAGGCCGAGGCCGAAGCCGAGGAGGACGAGGCGCCCACCGGCTTCTGGGCCGAGGTCGGCATCGACCCCATCAAGATCATCACCGATGGGTCCGAGTACTACACCCTGCGCTGCTACCTCGACGACAAGCCGATCTTCCTGGGCGCCGACGGCAAGATCGACGTCGCGACCTCGACCCGCGCGCTGGCCAAGTACCTGGCCGTCGGCGACCTCGCCGACAACGACCTCGCGCAGGTGTCGACCTGGGAGGAGGTCGCGGCGAAGGCCACCGACGGCAGCCTCGACCTGACCGTCGACGAGGACAACACCTACGTGCTGCAGGGCCTCGCGGAGGACCTGGGCGAGGGCGTGGACGCCGTCGACCCGGTCCAGCTCGACCTCGCCGTGGAGCTGCTCACCGACGCCGCCGAGTGGGCCGGGGACGACAGCGTCGCCACCGCCCTCGGCCAGTCCGAGAGCCTGGGCTGGCTGGTGTCGTTCATCCTCACCCCGGACCCGAACCGCCTCGCCCCCAGCCCGCCGTTCGACACCGAGTCGGCGGCGTGGGCGAAGCTGGTCCAGGACTTCGAGGACCGGCTCCAGACCCGCTAGGCCATCAGGGCGGCGTAACCCGGCTTGATCGTGCCGTTGATGATGTCGAGGCGTTCTTCGAAGTCGATGAACGCCGACTTCATCGCGTTCACCGTGAACCACTGCAGGTCGGCCCAGCCGTAGCCGAAGGCGTCGACGAGGGCGGCCATCTCGCTGGTGACGGTGCACCCGCTCATCAGCCGGTTGTCGGTGTTGACCGTCACCCGGAAGCGCAGCCGGGTCAGTAGCCCGATCGGGTGGTCTTTGATGGTCGTCGCCGCGCCGGTCTGGATGTTGGACGTGGGGCACATCTCCAGCGGGATGCGCCGGTCGCGGACGTAGGACGCCAGCCGCCCGAGGTGCGCCGAGCCGTCGGCGTCGATCTTGATGTCGTCGACGATGCGGACGCCGTGGCCCAGCCGCTCGGCGCCGCAGTGCTGGAGGGCCTCCCAGATCGACGGCAGCCCGAACGCCTCGCCCGCGTGGATGGTGAAGTGGGCGTTCTGCTGGCGCAGGTACTCGAAGGCGTCGAGGTTGCGGGTGGGCGGGAAGCCCGCCTCCGGGCCGGCGATGTCGAAGCCGACGACGCCCGCGTCGCGGTAGCGGACGGCCAGCTCGGCGATCTCCAGCGACCGGGCGTTCTGGCGCATCGCGCACAGCAGCGTCCCAACCCGGATGGTGTGGCCCGCGGCGGCGGCGGCGCTCCCCTCGCGGAACCCGGCCTGCACGGCCTCCACGATCGGGTCGAGCGCGAGTCCCCCTTCGGTGAACAGCTCGGGGGCGTAGCGCACCTCCGCGTACACGACGCCGTCGGCGGCGAGGTCCTCGACGCACTCGGCGGCCACGCGGACCAGGGCGTCCTCGGTCTGCATGACGCCGCAGGTGTGGGCGAAGCCCTCCAGGTAGCGCACCAGCGAGCCGGAGTCGGCGGACTCGCGGAACCAGGCGCCGAGGGCGGTGGCGTCGGAGTGCGGGAGGTCGCGGTAGCCGGACGCCTCGGCCAACTCCAGGACCGTGCCCGGCCGCAGGCCCCGTCGAGGTGGTCGTGCAGCAGGACTTTGGGGGCTCGGCGGATCGTGTCCGCGCTGATCGGGGTCGACATGGCTTTACGGTACTCAGGTCAGGGCGTCACCCGATCGAGTAACCGGCGGGTCACGTATCGTTCCCCGCCGACACGCCGGTACTACGCCGAACGGCCCAATACCGCGTGTTAAGAACCCGCCAGTATCAACGGGTGGTGTAAGAGCGGCTTCCGCCAGTGGTTAGGCTCGCACCCGTCTCCACATCCCCTCCCCAGGACGAAGGTCACCTCCGTGAACGAAAACAACCACACGGTGTCGTTCGACCGGATGCGCAACATGCTCACGCGCGCGGCCGAGATCCGTGAGAGCGAACAGCAGCAGATCTTCGACGCCCTGGACGAGATCCACGCGCGCCTGTCGCCGCTGGAGTCCATCGGGGCCGTGCGCAAGCGCCTGTCGGAGATGCCGGACCGCTCCGAGACCGCGGTCCTGGCCGAGCGGCTCGACGCCGCGCTGCGCAAGCTGGACGCCCAGGACGCGGCGATCGCCGCCCTGGCCCGCGCGGTGGACGGCATCGTCGACAAGCTCGCCACCCCGTTCGCCCAGCTCGACGGCCGCCTGGACGGCGTCGCGGGGCGCTTCGAGGGCGTGGCGGGCCGGATGGACGGCCTGGAGGACAAGCTCGCCAACATCCACCGGCGCATCGACGAGCTGGACCACCACCTGGACAAGCAGGACAGCAAGATCGACGCGCTGCCCGGCAACACCCACGGCCCGGTCCGCGAGCGCATCGAGATCATGGAGACCGCGCTGCGCGGCCGCCTCGACGAGGTCGACGAGGGCGTGCACGAGCACCTCGACGGCACCAAGGACGCCCTGGCCCGCCAGGTCGCCGAGACCGCCGACGCGGTCTCCGGCCGGGTCGCCGCCTCGGCCGACGCGGTGTCCGGCAAGGTCGCCGACGCCCACGCCAAGCTGGCCGACGCCGTCACCGGCGTGGACGCCAAGGTCGGCAAGACCAACGACAGCGTGCACGCCAAGCTCGACGCCGCGTCCGCCGCGCTCGCCGAGACCCGCGACGCGCTGGCCGCGTCGCTGGGCGACACCGGCGCCGCCGTGCACGGCAAGCTGGACGAGGCCACCGCGGCCCTGCGGGACGCGCTGCGCGAGACGCAGGAGACCGTCGACGCCAGCGACCGCCTGGAGTCGCTGGCCGAGCGCCTGGAGCGGGTCACCGCCCGCCTGGACGACATGGCGACCCGCCTCGACGCGGTCGAGGACGGCTTCACCGGCAAGATCAGCGAGCTGAGCGGCGCGATCAAGTCCGAGTTCAGCAAGGTCGACGCCACGCTGGGCAAGCAGCCCGACGCGACCTCGGTGGAGTCGCTGGTCCGCAAGAGCAACGAGGAGTCGGTGCGCCGCATCGGCGGGCACCTGGACGAGGCCATGGCCACCTTCGCCGAGCTGATGCTGGGCGGCGGCCAGCCGACCCCGCCGCCGCCGACCACCCTGCCCCGGCAGAACCCGCGCCGCCGCACCAACGGCGCGAAGCCGGGCAAGGCGATCGAGAAGCGCGAGGACGAGACCGAGGACAACGACGTCGCCGCGGGCGCGTAGCCCTGACCGACCAGCGCCGCCCGGCTCACCCCCACGAGCCGGGCGGCGCTGTCGTTCACGCGGGGACCGGCGCCTTCGGTGCGGGGACGGCCCGCAGCGCGCGGTAGGCGGGGACGGCCACGGCGAGCACGAGGACGGCGCCCGCGACGGCGGTGGTGGTCAGGCCGCTGACGAACGCCTCGCGGGCGGCGCCGAGCAGCGCGGGGTCGGGCAGGGCGCGGCGACCGCGACCGCCCCGCCGAGGGTGTCCTGCGCGGCCGCGGCGGCGTCGGCGGGCAGCCCCGCGACGGCGTCGGCCATCTGCCGGTGGTAGACCGCCGCGCCGACGGTGCCCAGCACGGCCATGCCGAGCGCGCCGCCCAGCTCGACCCCGGTCTCCGAGATCGCGGACGCGGACCCGACGTGCTCGGGCGGCGCGGCGGTCAGGATGCGGTCGCCGGTCAGCGTCGTGGTGACCAGCACGCCCGTGCCGACCAGGCCGGACCCGACCAGCACCAGCCAGATGCTCGACCCGACGTCGACCTGGGCGAGCACGACGAACCCGACGGCCAGCACGACCAGCCCGGACGCCACCAGCGGCGCGACCCGCAACCGCTGGGCCAGCGTGCTCGCGACGGCGATGCCGACGCCGATCATCGGGGCGACCGCGAGCGACCACAGCGCGGCCTCGAACGGGCGCATGCCGAGGACGAGCTGCACGTACTGGTTGGTGAACAGGCTCGACCCGATGAAGCAGAACATCGCCACGACGTTGATCCCGATGGACGCCCCGAAGGTGCGGTCGCGGAACAGCTCCAGGTCCAGCAGCGGGTGGGCGGTGCGCCGCTGCCGGACGACGAACGCCGCGGCCAGCGCGGTCCCGGCGACCAGCGCCAGCGCGGGTCCGGTGGAGAAGCCCTCGACGGCGAGCTTCTTCATGCCGTACACCACCCCGAGCGCCGCGGTGATCGACAGCAGCGCGCCGGGGAAGTCGAAGCGGCCCGGGGCGGGGTTGCGGGACTCGGGCAGCAGGGCGGGGCCGAGCAGGAGCAGCAGGGCCATGGCGGGCAGGTTGATCAGGAACGCCGAGCCCCACCAGAAGTACTCCAGCAGCAGGCCGCCGACGATCGGGCCGAGGAACGCGCCCGCGGTGACGCCGCCGGTCCACACCGCGATGGCGGTCTTGCGCTTGGCGTCGTCGGGGAACAGCGTGCGGATGAGCGAGAGCGTCGACGGCATCAGCGTCGCCCCCGCGACGCCGAGCAGGGCGCGGGCGGCGATGAGCAGCTCCGCGGTCGGCGCGTAGGCGGCGACGACGGACGCCGCGCTGAACGCGGCGGCCCCGATGAGCAGCAGCTTGCGGCGGCCGATGCGGTCGCCGACCGCGCCCATGGTGATCAGGCCGCCCGCCAGCGTGAAGCCGTAGGCGTCCATGATCCAGAGCTGCTCGGGGCCGGTCGGCCCGAGGTCGGCGCTGATGAAGGGCAGGGCGAAGAACAGGACGCTGACGTCCATGGAGATCAGCAGGCAGGGCAGGACCAGGACGGCCAGCCCGGCCCACGCGCGTCGGTCGGACATGTGGGACCCCCTCTAACTGCGTATCGCATACGCTTTACTGCGTAGGTTATACGCAGAAGTTAGGATGGGCGTCAACCACGAGAGCGGGGGCGATGTCCGAACTACCCGGCTACCTGGCCCTGGCCTGGGGCAAGCAGGAGCGGCCCACCCGCGGACCGAAGCCCGGTTTGAGCCTGGAGCGCATCGTCGCCGCGGGCGTCGCCGTCGCCGACGCGGAGGGCCTGGCCGGGCTGTCGATGAGCCGGATCGCCGCCGAGGTCGGCGCGAAGCCGATGTCGCTGTACCGGTACGTCGGCTCGAAGGACGACCTCGTGATCCTGATGATCGACCACGCGGGCGGTCCCCGCCGGTGATCGACGCCCCGGACTGGCGCGGCGGCCTCGCCCAGTGGTGCTGGGCGTACCTGGGCATGCTGCGCGCCCACCCGTGGATCCTGCACGTGCCGATCAGCGCGCCCCCGCCACGCCGAACCAGCTCCGCTGGCTGGAGGCCGGCCTGCGGGCCGCGGACCGGTTCGGGGTGCTCGACAAGATGCAGGTGATGCTGCTGCTCAGCGGCTACGTCCGGAACTGGGCGACGCTCACCGCCGACATCGACGCCGCCCACCCCGACGCCCAGGAGATGATGGCGGGCTACGGCGCCGCCCTGCGCGCCCTCGTCGACCCGGGCGAGTTCCCCGAGCTGGCGAAGGTGATCGCCGCGGGCGCGTTCGACTACAACCCCCACGAGCCCCCGGACTACGACTTCACTTTCGGTCTCGACCGCATCCTCGACGGGATCGAGCGCATCACCACCGGGTGATCGTGTGGCACCCTCGACCCATGGACCGGGTCCTGGGAGTGGACGCCTGCAAGACCGGGTGGGTCGGCATCGCCCTCGGCGAGGCTGTCGACGCTTACTACGCCGAGACGATCGCCGACCTCGTCGCCAAGGCCGGCTCGGTGTGCCTGGTCGCGGTCGACATGCCGATCGGTCTGCCCGACATCGGTTGCCGCGAGGCCGATGTCCGCGCCCGCGAGGAGATCGGCGGGATGTGGCTGTCGGTGTTCATGACCCCGACCCGCGCCGCGATCGACGCGCCCGACTACGCCAGCGCGAACGAGCGCAACCGCGACCTCGACGGCGGCGGGATCTCGAAGCAGGCCTACTCCTTGCGCACCAAGCTTCTCGAGGTCGACCGGTGGGTCCGGGAGACCCCGCACGAGGTGGTCGAGGTGCACCCCGAGGTCAGCTTCGCCAAGCTCAACGGCCAGCCGCTCGTCGCGCGGAAGAAGACCTGGGCGGGTGCGGCGCACCGGCGCAGGCTCCTGGCGGGCGCCGGGATCGTGTTGCGGGACGACCTCGGCGAGGCGGGCAAGCACGCGGCGGTCGACGACGTCCTCGACGCCGCCGCCGCGGCCTGGACCGCCCGCCGCGTCGCCCGCGGCGAGGCGGTCTCGTACCCCGACCGGCCCGAGGTGTTCAGCGACGGGCTGCCCGCCGCGATCTGGGCCTAGCCGCGGATCGTGTCCAGTACCAGCGGACCGAACGCGGGGGCCTCGTCCGCGATCGTGAAGGCGCCCTCCAGCGCGGCGAGGGCGCGGGGACGGCCTCCGGGGTGTCGGTGTGCAGCTCCAGCACGGGGTCGCCCGCGCGGACGCGGTCGCCGGGCTTGGCGAGGCACTGGATGCCCGCCGCCGCCTGGACCGGGTCCTCCTTGCGCGCCCGCCCCGCGCCCAGCCGCCACGCGGCGACGCCCACGGCGTAGGCGTCGAGGAGGCGAGCACGCCGTCCGACGGCGCGGGCACCGGGTGCACGTGCGCGGCGACCGGCAGCGGCGCGGACGGGTCGCCGCCCTGCGCGCTGATCATCCGCTCCCACACCTCGTACGCCCGGCCCGACGCCAGCACCGCCGCGGGGTCCACACCGGACAGACCGGCCAGCGCCAGCATCTCCCGCGCCAGCTCGACGGTCAGCGCGACCACATCGGACGGACCGCCGCCGCGCAGCACCTCGACCGACTCGGCGACCTCCAGCGCGTTGCCGACCGCGCGGCCCAGCGGCACGGACATGTCGGTGATCAGCGCCGACACCTTCCGCCCGTGCGCCACGCCGATCTCCACCAGCGCCGACGCCAGCGCCCGCGCGTCGGCGGGGTCTTCATGAACGCGCCCGAGCCGCACTTGACGTCCAGCACCAGCGCGTCCGCGCCCTCGGCGATCTTCTTCGACATGATCGAGCTGGCGATGAGCGGGATCGACTCCACCGTGCCCGTCACGTCGCGCAGCGCGTACAGCTTGCGGTCCGCGGGCGCGAGGCCCTCGGTCGCCGCGCACACGACCGCGCCGACGTCGGCGAGCTGGGCCATGATCTCCGCGTCGCTCAGCCGCGCCCGCCAACCGGGGATGGACTCCAGCTTGTCCAGCGTGCCGCCGGTGTGGCCGAGGCCGCGGCCGGAGAGCTGCGGCACGGCGGCGCCGCACGCCGCCACCAGCGGGGCGAGCGGGAGGGTGATCTTGTCGCCGACGCCGCCGGTCGAGTGCTTGTCCACCGTGGGCCGGTCGACCCGGAGGTCCAAAGTGGACCCGGAGGCGATCATCGCGGCGGTCCAGCGCGCGGTCTCGGCGGCGTCCATCCCGTTGAGGTACACCGCCATCGCGAGCGCGGACATCTGCTCGTCGGCGACGTCGCCGCGGGTGTAGGCGGTGATCACCCAGTCGATCTGGTCGTCGGTGAGCTTGTGCCCGTCGCGCTTGGCGCGGATGACGTCCACGGCGGTGTGCATGCCGCTCACGGTAGCTGTTCCGGGCCGAACGCGTCGGGGAGCACCGCCGACATCGGCAGCGGCCCGCGCGGGGTGTCGATGAGGCAGTCCGGGCCGCCCAGCTCGTGGATGACCTGGCGGCAGCGGCCGCACGGCATCAGCAGTTCGCCGGTGCCGCTGCGGCAGGCCAGCGCGACCAGCCTGCCGCCGCCGGTCAGTCGGAGCTGGCCCGCGAGCGTGCACTCCGCGCACAGCCCGACGCCGTACGCGGCGTTCTCCACGTTGCAGCCGGTGACCACGCGGCCGTCGTCGACCAGCGCGGCCGCGCCGACCTGGAGCCCGGAGTACGGGCAGTAGGCCAGCGCGGCCGCGGACACGGCCGCGGAGCGCAGCGCGTCCCAGTCGGTCACTTGCCCTGCCCCCGGCGGTAGACCTCGCCGATGGCCTTGGGCACGCGCAACCGCTGCGACGCCAGCGCGAGCACCAGGATCGTCACCACGTACGGCGCGGCGCCGACCAGCTCCGGCGGGATGCCGTCGCTGCTGAAGTACCACCAGCCGAACAGGACGCCGATCGCCGCGGACACCGCCGACAGCACCGGCGAGCCCTCGCGGTACTGCCACACCGCCACCACGACCAGCGCGATGCCCAGCAACAGCAGCAGCGCGTGCACGGCCAGCGATCCGCGCAGCGCCAACGCGTCCGTGTACCCGAACAGCGTCGCGCCGGTGGCCAGGCCGCCCGGCCGCCAGTTGCCGAAGATCATCGCGGCGAGGCCGATGAAGCCGCGGCCACCGGTCTGCCCGTCCCGGAACTGCCCGGACGTCACCGCGAGGATCGCGCCGCCGAGCCCGGCGAACAGGCCCGACGCGGCCACCGCGTAGTACTTGTACTTGTAGACGTTGACGCCCAACGACTCCGCCGCGACCGGCTGCTCGCCGCACGACCGCAGCCGCAGCCCGAACGGCGTCTTCCACAGCACGAACCCCGACCCGACGATGAGCAGCGCCGCGAGGATCGTCAGCAGCGACACCTCCGTCGTCAGACCGCGCAGGATGCCCGCGAGGTCGGAGACGAAGAACCAGCGCTTCTCCTCGATCGACCCGAGCAGGTCCGGCAGGCCGGGGATCGACACCTTCTCGGCGTCCTCCACCCGCGGCGACTGCTTCTGCCCGCCGCCGGGGGCGGTGGCGAAGAACTGCTTGGACAGGAACAGCGCCGCGCCCGGCGCGAGCAGGTTGATCGCCACACCGGAGATGATGTGGTCGACGCCGAAGGTCACCGTGGCGACCGCGTGCAGCAGCCCGCCGAGCAGGCCGAGCAGCAGCCCGAACACGATGCCCGCCCACGGGCCCCACTGGTAGCCCGCGTACCCGGCGCCGAAGGTGCCCAGCACCATCATGCCCTCGAGGCCGATGTTGATGACGCCCGCGCGCTCGGCCCACAGACCGGCCAGCGCCGCCATCGCGATCGGCACCGCCGCGGTCAGCGCCGCCTGGACGCTGCCGGTCGAGGTCAGGTCGCCCGCCCCGGTGATCACCCGGACCGCGGACAGCACCAGCAGCGCGCCCAGCGCGACCAGCAGGTACGTCGACGCCGACAGCCGGGACCGCCGCGCCGGGGCCGCGGTCTCCACCACGCTCAGCCCGCCGCTCATACCGACACCTCCTCGGGCGACTTCTGGATGGCCAGCGCGCGGCCGACGTCGCGCTGCTCGGCGCGGACGCGGTAGCGGCGCACCAGCTCGTAGGCCACGACGACGGACAGCACGATCACGCCCTGCATGATCAGCACGATCTCGCGCGGCACGCCGGAGATGTCCAGCGCGTTCGCGGAGTTGTCCAGGAAACCCCACAGCAGCGCGGCGAACGCCATGCCGATGGGGTGGTTGCGGCCCAGCAGCGCGACCGCGATGCCGATGAAGCCCAGGCCCGGCGGGAAGTCCAGCGCGTACGAGTGCGACGACCCGAGCAGCTGAGGCATGCCGATCAGGCCCGCGATCGCCCCGGACAGCAGCATCGACAGCATCACCATCTTCTTGACGCTGACGCCGCTGGCCACCGCGGCCGACTCGCTGAGCCCGGTCGCCTTGATCTCGAAGCCCAGCCGGGTCCGGCTGAACAGGAACCAGAACCCGACGCCGACCGCGGCGGCCAGGAACACCAGGCCGAACAGCGGCGAGGTCGAGCCCGGGATCTCGATGCCGGGCACCTGCCCGCCCTCGGTGATCGGCTTGGTGCTGATGTTGTTGGAGCCGGGCACGTCCTCGGCGAGCCGCGCCGGGTTGAGCAGGTAGGACACCAGGTAGGTGGCGATCGCGTTCAGCATGATCGTGGAGATGACCTCGCTGACGCCGCGGGTCACCTTCAGCAGCGCCGCGATCCCCGCCCACACCGCGCCGACCAGCATGGCCGCCACGATGGTCATGGTCACCCGCAGCACCGACGGCAGCGACTCCATGAACGCCGCGCCCGCCATCGCCGCGGACAGCATCGCGGCCAGCCGGTACTGCCCGTCGACGCCGATGTTGAACAGCTTCATGCGGAAGCCGATCGCCACCGCGACCGCGGCCAGGTAGTACTGGACGGCGCTGTTGATCGAGTTGATCGACGTGCGCGGGCGGCGCGCCGCGGTGACCATCGAGTCCACGGTGGCCACCGGCGAGTGGCCGGAGATGATCAGGATGAGCGCGCAGACGAGCACCGAGAACAGCAGTGCCCCGAGCGGGGCGGCCAGGCCCAGCAGGACCGACCGCGCGGACAGGGTCCTCATTCGGCATCCCTCCCGGCGCCGGTCATCGCCGAGCCCAGGTCCTGGGGCGTGACGGTCGCGGGGTCGTGTTCGGCGACGAGTCGGCCGCGCAGGATCACGGCCAGGCTGTCGGACATGCCGATCAGCTCGTCGAGGTCGGCGGAGATGAGCAGCACCGCGAGCTGCTCGGCGCGGGCCCGGCGGATGTGGTCCCAGATGGCGGCCTGCGCGCCGACGTCCACCCCGCGCGTGGGGTGGGAGGCGATCAGCACCACCGGGTTGCCGGACATCTCCCGGCCGACGATCAGCTTCTGCTGGTTGCCGCCGGACAGCGCCGAGGCGTTGACGTCGATGCCCGGCGTGCGCACGTCGTACTCGGACACGATGCGCGCGGTGTCGGCCCGCGCGCCGCGCCGGTCGATGAGCGCGCCGCGCGCGTTGGGCTTCACGGTCTGGTGGCCCAGCACGCGGTTCTCCCAGAGCGTGGCCTCCAGCAGCACGCCCTGGCGGTGCCGGTCCTCGGGGATGTAGCCCATGCCCGCCTCGCGGCGCTCCCGGGTGGGCATGCGGGTGATGTCGTCGTCGTGCAGCCGCACGGTGCCCGAGTCGGGCTTGCGGATGCCCATGAGCGCCTCGACCAGCTCGGCCTGCCCGTTGCCCTCGACGCCCGCGATGCCCAGGACCTCGCCCGCGTGGATGGTGAACGAGATGTCGTCGAGCACCTTGCGGCCGTCCGCGCCGGTCAGCGTCAGGTTCTCGACGGTCAGCACCGGGACGTCGGTCACGGTGGACTCGCGCAGCTCCGGCACCGGCAGCGCGCTGCCGACCATCAGCTCGGCCAGCTTGCGCGCGGTGGTCTCCTCCGGGGAGACGCTGGCGACGGTGGTGCCGCGGCGCATCACGGTGATGTCGTCGGCGACCGACAGCACCTCGTCGAGCTTGTGCGAGATGAACAGGATGGTCAGGCCCTCGGCCTTGAGGTCGCGCAGGTTGCCGAACAGCTCGTCGACCTCCTGCGGTACCAGCACGGCGGTCGGCTCGTCCAGGATGAGGATGCGCGCGCCACGGTAGAGGACCTTGAGGATCTCGACCCGCTGCCGCTCGCCCACACCCAGCTCGTCGACCAGCTTGTCGGGCCGCACGCCGAGGCCGTAGGCGTCGGAGATCTCCTTGATGCGCTTGCGGGCACCCGCGAAGTCCAGCCCGACGCCCTTGCGCGGCTCGCCGCCGAGGACGACGTTCTCCAGCACGGTCAGGTTGTCGGCGAGCATGAAGTGCTGGTGCACCATGCCGATCCCGACCCGGATGGCGTCGGCGGGCGAGTGGAACCGCACCGGCTCGCCGTTGACCGCGATCGTGCCCTCATCCGGCTGCTGCATGCCGTAGAGGATCTTCATGAGGGTGGACTTGCCCGCGCCGTTCTCGCCGACGAGGGCGTGCACGGTGCCGGGTCGGACCGCGATGTTCACATCGGAGTTGGCGACGACGCCGGGGAAGCGCTTGGTGATCCCGCTCAGCTCGACGGCGAGGGCGGGATCGCCGCCCGGTAGCTCGGTTGCCACGAGGGTGTCCTTACGTAGCAGGGAAACCGAACGGACCCGGGCGGCATCGCGCCCGGGTCCGTCGCGGTGGTGCTTACTTGGTGGCCTTGACCGTGATCTCGCCCGAGACGATCTTGGCCTTGTACTCCTCGACCTGCGGCACGATGTCGTCGACCTTGCCGCCGCTGGTGGAGAAGGACACGCCGCCCGCGGCCAGGTCGTAGACCTTGGGACCCGCCTTGAACTGGTTCTCCTTGACGGACTTGATGAAGTCGAAGACCGCCACGTCGACGTTCTTGATCATCGAGGTGATGATCACGTCCTTGACGTCGGCGAGCGCGGGCAGGTTGTACTGGTCGGAGTCGACGCCGATGCCCAGCTTGCCCTTGGCCTTGGCCGCCTTGAAGGCGCCGCCGCCGGAACCGCCCGCCGCGGCGTAGACGACGTCGACGCCCGCGTCGAACATGCCGTTGGCCGCGGTCTCGCCCTTGGCCGGGTCGTTGAAGCCGGTGAAGTCCGGCGGCTGGGTCAGGTACTTGGCCTGCACCTTCGCGTCCGGCTTGACCGCCTTGACGCCCTGCTCGAAGCCCGCCTCGAACTTCACGATCAGCGGGACGTTGACGCCGCCGATGAAGCCGACGCTGCCGGTCTTGCTCTTGAGGCCCGCCACGACGCCGACCAGGAACGAGCCCTGCTCCTCGGCGAAGGTCAGGTTGGCGACGTTCGCCGCCTCCGGGGCGCCGCTGTCGATGATGGCGAACTTGACCTCGGGGTAGTCGGCCGCCGCGGCGGCGAGCGCCTTCTCGTAGGCGAAGCCGACCGCGATGACGGTGTTGTGGCCGGACTCGGCGAGCTGGCGCAGGCGGTCTTCCTTCTGGGCGTCGGTCTCGCCCTGCGCCGCCTCCAGCTCGGTGAACTCGACGCCCAGCTCGGCCTTGGCCTTGTCCAGGCCCCGGGCGGCCGAGTCGTTGAAGGACTGGTCGCCGCGGCCGCCGATGTCGTAGGCCAGGCCGACCTTCACCGACGACGGCGCGGGCGCGCCCGAGGTGCCCCCGCCACCGCCGGGCTGGGTGTCCGACGCGCAGGACGCCAGGCCGAGGCCCAGCGCGAACAGCCCGGCGGCGAGACGAACTCCTCGCATTCGGCGCAAGGCTTTCTCCTTCCGAGACGCCCGGGGTGACCGGGTCGCGACTTCGTATTCGCGGAACCGTACTCGCAGGTACTACCCAGCTTCACCACGAACGCGCGCTGTGACCCAATCGTTGACGATGTATACAAATCCCCGTGGCACCCGGACACGCCCGGTGACCGGCTAGATCGCCCAGGGCAGCGGCCCCGGCTCGCGCCCCTCCGCGGTCAGCACCGCGCCCGCGGGCATCGCGACGAGGGCGTCCACATCCGCCAGTGCGCGGATGGCGCGGGTGGACCCGGCGGGCAGGACGGCGGCCTCGCCCGCGCCGCAGACCTCGGCGACACCGTCCACGATGATCTCCACCGAGCCGCTGACCGGCATGAACACCTGCTCGCGGTCGAGCACGTGGGCGGGCCCGGCGTTGCCCGCGGGCATGTGGACCCGCCAGGTGCTCAGCTCGGTCGAGCCCGCGCTGGGCGCGGCCAGGTGGACCATCGTCGCGTTCGGCGTGGTCGTGGTGCGCTCGTCGGTCGGTCGGATGACCGGCATGTCCCCTCCAGTATGTGTAAAGCAGCTTTACTCACCACCGAGTAAAGCGGCTTTCCACCCGATCCGTCAAGATGGCGGGCATGAGCGAGGACCCGCTGGCCCGGACCGAGCTGACCTTCCTGCTCGGCATGGCCTTCCAGCTCGTGCTCGGCGAGTTCGCCGCCCGGCTCGGGCCGACCGACCTGCGGCCCGTCCACGGCCTGGCCTTCCAGGCCCTCCAGCACGGCGGCCGGACCAGCACCGAGCTGGCCGACGTGCTCGGCGTGACCAAGCAGGCGGCCGGGCAGATCGTCGACGAGCTGGAGCGCAAGGGCTACGTCGTGCGGGTGCCGCACCCCTCGGGCGGGCGTCGAAAGCTGGTCGAGCTGACCGGGCGTGCGCGGGATCACCTGGTGGTGGCCGGTCACACCCTGCGCGGCATCGAGGCCGACCTCGCCGCGCGGGTCGGCGGCGACCTCGGCGGGCTCCGCGTGGACCTGACCAGGGTGATCCGCGCGCTGGCGGGCGACTCGCCCCCGCCGCTGCGCCCGATCTGGTGAAACTCACCGCGGCGCGCCCGGCGCTGTGCGCGTGCGTCGTCGGTCACAGAGAGGATCGGCGCGTTGGGTGCGCGGTGTCGGACGGGTCTAGCATCCGACAGGTCACGGCCGGTTTCGTGAGGCATCCGAACGGGCCAGTAGTCCATCAGCGACGTTGGAGGGCCGGTAACCGATGTCCGACTCGGCCATCACCACCGGGAAGGCGGGGACGCGCGGCACGCTGTACCGCGGCGACCCCGGCATGTGGTCGTGGGTGGCCCACCGGATCACCGGTGTGGCGACCTTCTTCTTCCTGTTCGCCCACGTGCTCGACACCGCGCTGGTGCGCGTGTCGCCGAACGCGTACGACGAGGTCATCGCGACGTACAAGACGCCGCTGGTGAACCTCCTCGAGGTCGGCCTCGTCGGGGCCGTCCTCTACCACGCCCTCAACGGCATCCGGGTCATGCTCGTCGACTTCTGGGGCAAGGGCGCCAAGTACCAGCGGCCGATGCTGTGGACGATCCTCGGCGTCTGGGTGCTGGTCATGGTCCCCGGGACCTACTTCATGATGCAGCGCACGATCACCGAGATGTTCGGGGGCTGACGATGACCTTGGCACTGGACAAGCCCCGCGCCCCCGCCGCCCGGCCGCCCGCCGCAGCAACTTCGAGCTCGTCTCGTGGCTGTTCATGCGGATCTCCGGCATCGCGCTGGTCGTGCTCGTGCTCGGCCACCTGTTCATCATGAACATCGTCGACGGCGGCGTGCACCGCATCGACTTCGCCTTCGTCGCGGGCCGCTGGGCCAGCCCGTTCTGGCAGTTCTGGGACCTGTCGATGCTCTGGCTCGCCGAGATCCACGGCGGCAACGGCCTGCGCACCATCATCAACGACTACGCCCGCAAGGACTCGACGCGGTTCTGGCTCAAGATCATGCTCTACGTCTCGATGGTGCTGATCCTGCTCCTCGGCACGTACGTGATCTTCACGTTCGACCCGAACATCCGCGCCGTCTAAGTACCCGGAAGAAGCTGACATGCAGTTCCACAAGTACGACGTAGTGATCGTCGGCGCGGGTGGCGCGGGCATGCGCGCGGCCATCGAGGCGGGCCAGCGCACCCGGACCGCGGTGCTCACCAAGCTCTACCCCACCCGCTCCCACACCGGCGCGGCGCAGGGCGGCATGTGCGCCGCGCTGGCCAACGTCGAGGAGGACAACTGGGAGTGGCACACCTTCGACACGATCAAGGGCGGTGACTACCTGGTCGACCAGGACGCCGCCGAGATCATGGCGAAGGAGGCCATCGACGCCGTCCTCGACCTGGAGAAGATGGGCCTGCCGTTCAACCGCACGCCCGAGGGCAAGATCGACCAGCGCCGCTTCGGCGGGCACACCCGCAACCACGGCGAGGCCGCCGTGCGCCGCGCGTGCTACGCCGCCGACCGCACCGGCCACATGATCCTGCAGACGCTGTACCAGAACTGCGTCAAGCACGGCATCGAGTTCTTCAACGAGTTCTACGTCCTCGACATCTGCCTCACCGAGACCGAGGACGGCCCGGTCTGCACCGGCGCGGTCGCCTACGAGCTGGCCACCGGCGAGATCCACGTCTTCCAGGCCAAGGCCGTCGTGTTCGCCACCGGCGGGTTCGGCAAGGTCTTCAAGACCACCTCCAACGCGCACACCCTGACCGGCGACGGCATGGGCATCGTGTTCCGCAAGGGCCTGCCGCTGGAGGACATGGAGTTCTACCAGTTCCACCCGACCGGCCTCGCGGGCCTGGGCATCCTGCTCACCGAGGGCGCCCGCGGCGAGGGCGCGATCCTGCGCAACGCCTCCGGCGAGCGGTTCATGGAGCGCTACGCCCCCACCATCAAGGACCTCGCGCCGCGCGACATCGTCGCCCGGTCGATGGCCCTGGAGGTGCTGGAGGGCCGCGGCGCCGGTCCGAACAAGGACTACGTGCTGCTGGACTGCACGCACCTGGGCGCGGAGGTCCTGGAGACCAAGCTGCCCGACATCACCGAGTTCGCCCGCACCTACCTCGCGGTCGACCCGGTGAAGGAGCCGGTGCCGGTGTACCCGACGGCGCACTACGCCATGGGCGGCATCCCGACCAACGTCCACGGCGAGGTCCTGCGCGACAACGACCGCGTCGTCCCGGGCCTGTACGCCGCGGGCGAGTGCGCCTGCGTGTCCGTGCACGGCGCGAACCGGCTGGGCACCAACTCGCTGCTCGACATCAACGTCTTCGGCCGCCGCGCGGGCGTCGCCGCCGCCGAGTACGCGTCGGGCCGCGCGTTCGTCGACCTGCCCGCCGACCCCGCCGCGGTCGTGGCGTCCCAGGTGGACGGTCTGCTCTCCGACGACGGCGGCGAGCGCGTCGCCGACATCCGCACCGAGCTCCAGGCCACGATGGACGCCAACGCGTCGGTGTACCGCACCGAGGAGACCTTGAAGCAGGCGCTGCACGACGTGCACGTCCTCAAGGACCGCTACGCGAACGTCACCGTGCAGGACAAGGGCAAGCGTTTCAACACCGACCTGCTGGAGGCCGTGGAGCTGGGCTTCCTGCTGGAACTGGCCGAGGTCCTGGTCGTCGGCGCCCTGGAGCGCAAGGAGTCCCGGGGCGGCCACGCCCGCGAGGACTACCCGAACCGCGACGACACGAACTACATGCGCCACAGCATGTTCTACAAGCAGGGCGACGGCCTCAAGTCCGACATCCGCCTGGACTACAAGCCGGTGACCTTCACCCGGTACAAGCCGATGGAGCGCAAGTACTGATGACCGCGACCGCTGAGCAGACCGGCACCCGGGGCAGCGTCCCCCGGTGCCCGAAGGCGCCGTCACCGTCACCGTGAAGGTGCTGCGGTACAACCCGGAGACCGGCGAGGAGCCGACCTGGCAGTCCTTCGGCGTCCCCGCGCTCCCGACCGACCGCGTGCTGAACCTGCTGCACTACGTCAAGTGGTACATCGACGGCACGCTGACGTTCCGCCGCTCGTGCGCCCACGGCATCTGCGGCTCCGACGCCATGCAGATCAACGGCGTCAACCGCCTGGCGTGCAAGGTCCTCGTGAAGGACCTGATGGCGGGCAAGGGCAAGCAGACGACCATCACGATCGCCCCCATCAAGGGCCTCCCCGTCCACAAGGACCTCCTGGTGGACATGGAACCCTTCATGGAGGCCTTCCGCGCGGTCAAGCCGTTCCTCATCACCTACGGCAACGAGCCCACCCGCGAACGCATCCAGTCGGTCGCCGACCGCGAGCGCTTCGACGACACGACCAAGTGCATCCTCTGCGCCTGCTGCACCACGTCGTGCCCCGTCTTCTGGACCGAGGGCAGCTACTTCGGCCCCGCCGCCATCGTCAACGCCCACCGCTTCATCTTCGACAGCCGCGACGAGGGCGCCCAGGAACGCCTGGACATCCTCAACGACGCCGAGGGCGTCTGGCGCTGCCGCACGACGTTCAACTGCACGGACGCGTGCCCGCGCGGCATCCAGGTCACCAAGGCGATCCAGGAAGTGAAGCGGGCGCTGCTGTTCCGCCGTTGACCCGCTTGTGAAATGGCCGTGCTCATCCGGTGAGCACGGCCATTTCGCTGTTCTGGGTGTTCTCCCTTGCGCGGGTGAGGTCCGCCTGCGGGCGGGGTGAAATGTCGGTTCCCCGTGGCATGATGCGCTCGCTGGGGGCGGGCTGGCCGCTGCCCGGTTCTGAGGGGAAGAAGCACTCGTGGAGATTTCCGGTAGACCCAGGCGTGCCCTGGGCGGGTTCCTGGCCGCCCTGATGGCGGGCGCGGGACTGGTGGCGCTCGCGCCGCAGGCCGCCGCCGCGACCTCGGGGACGGATGTGGCGCCGTCGTCGTGGGTGCAGACCGATTCGCGGACGCCGCACGCCGCCATGACCTCGGGGACGCGGGCCAGGATCGGGGCGTGGCGCGACGACCAGGGGCAGCACCACATCGGCAAGACGTACTTCACCTTCGACATCAGCAGGGTCGCCGACGTCACCGTCTTCAAGGCGACGCTGTGGCTCAAGGAAGCGGCGGCGAACGACTGCTCGGTCGCCCGGGCCACCGAGGTGTGGTCCGCACGGCCGGAGGGCCCGATCGCCTGGGCGACGCAGCCCGCCGAGCTGACCCGGCTGGACTACTCGCAGCGCTACCTCCCCTGCGTCGCGGGCTCGATCCGCGTGGACACCTCCGATGAGGTCCGCGCCGCGCTCGCGGCGGGGCGGAAGACCCTGACGATCGCCGTGCGGATCTCCGAGGAGCACCAGGGCGACGCCGCGTACGGCCGCGCGCTGAGCACCAGCCCGGTGCTCTCGGTCGAGCACAACTCGCCCCCGAGCACGCCCACGAACCTGCGCTACTCGCTACGCGACCTGACGTGCGGCGACGCGCGTCCGATCGCCCGAGGCGACGTCACGGTCGAAGCCTCGCTGACCGACCCGGACGGCGAACTCGGGCTCACGGCGCGGATGGCGCTCTGGCCGGTCGACGACCCCGCGACCAGGCACGAGGTCGTCGCCTCCGTGCACAACGGCACGGCCACCGCGACCTTCCCGGTCGACCTCCTGCGCCACGACGCGACCTTCGCGTGGGCGGTGCGCGGGGAAGACGGGCACGTCGCGGGCGAGTGGTCGCAGCCGTGCACGTTCCACACCGACTACATCGCCCCCGCGAAGCCCGGCGTGGCGTCGCAGGTCTACCCGGAGAACCCGCCGCACCCCGGCAGCGGTGGCGTCGGCGTGCCCGGTGAGTTCACCTTCACCGCGGGCGGGAGCACCGACGTCGTGGCCTACGTCTACGGCAGCACCCACCTCAACCAGCGGGTCCAAGCGGACGGACCGGGCAACAGCGCCACGATCACCCTGACCCCCACGACGAACGGGCCGACCGACCTCATCGTCCGCAGCGTCGACGCCGCGGGCAACCAGTCCGAGCAGGTGCTCTACCGGTACTGGGTGCGCTCGAGCGACACCCACCCGTGGGTCACGGCCGAGCCCGCGATGATCGGCGAGACCTTCCCTGTGCGGTTCCACAGCAACCAGCCCGGGGCGGTGACGTTCACCTACCGCTTCGCGGGCGGCCCGGACACCACGGTGGACGTCGGGCCGGACGGCACCACGGAAGTGCTGCTGCGCGTCACCGACCCGTCCCTGCCCTACGCGTCGCTGGAACTGTGGACCACGGCGGCGGACGGGACCACTTCGGGCGTGCGCACGACCTACGTCGACGTCCTCCTGGGCGAGCCGTACATCACGATCACCCCGAACTACGCGCCCATCGGCTCCAACCACACCATCCTCCTCGAGCCCGGGATGCCCGGCGTGGTGTCGTACACCTACACCGTCGACGGTGGTGAGCCCGTCGAGGTCGCCGCGGACGCCGACGGCCGGGCGCAGACGACCTTCCGGTCGACGACCCCGGGCAGCCACGAGATCGCGGTGTTCAGCACCACCGCCGACGGCGTGCAGAGCGGCACCTGGTGGGAAACCTTCGTCACCGACGGCATGGCGCCGGACGTGACCAGCGCGGAGTACCCGCGGTCCGGGTCCGGCAGCGGGCCGGGCACGTTCCGGTTCGAGTCGCGGCTGACCGGGACGACCGAGTTCCGGTACACCCTGAACGGTGTCGAGGGCACGGTCCCGGCCGTGGACGGCGTCGGCACGCTCGCCTTCACGCCCACCGCGCCGGGCGCCCACACCCTGTGGGTGCGCGCCGTGACCGGGGACGGCCTCGTCTCCGGGCAGACGTACCACCCCTTCACCGTCACCGGCTGAGCATCCCCACCGCGATGGGCCCCGTCCGACGGCGGGGCCCATCGCGCGTTTCCGGCGCGGGATGTGGGGGTGCGCCGCCGCCGTCGGGCATGATCGGGGTCTCGGTTGGCAGGAGGGACTCAGGGTGTCGGGTTCGGCTCGGTTGCTGCGGTCGATCAACGACGCGGCGGTGCTGCGTCACCTGATGGAGCGGGGGCCGTTGACGCGGGTGGCGATCGGGGAGCTGACCGGGTTGGCGAAGCCGACGACGAGCCAGATCGTGCGGCGGTTGGCGGCGGACGGGTTGGTGCGGGTCACCGGGCACACGAGCGGGCGGCCGGGGCCGAACGCGGAGATCTACGCCGTCGAGCCGGGCGCGGGGTTCGCGGCGGCGGTGTCGGTGCGGGCGGGGGCGCTGGTGGCGGCCGTGTGCGACCTGACGGGCACCGTGCGGGGGTCGGCCGAGGTGGTGGGGCTCGGGGAACCCGTGGGGGACGTGGTCGAGGCGGTCAAGGCGGCGGCGCGGGGTGGGAAGGTCGCGGTGTCGAAGCTGGGGGCCGTCCAGGTCGCGGTGCCCGGCGCGTACGACCCGCGGCGGACGCGGTGCGGTTGGTGGACGTGCCCGGGTGGGACCGGCCGGGGGTGGCGGCGGCGCTGGGCAAGCGCTTGCGCACCGCGGTCGCGGTGGACAACGACGTGAACCTGGCGGCGGTGGCGGAGCGGGCGGCGCGGGCCGAGGACTCGTTCGCGCTGCTGTGGCTCGGGGAGGACGGGCTCGGGCTCGCGGTGGACCTCGCCGGGCGGCTCATCCGCGGCGCCCGAGGCGGTGCGGGCGAGATCGGGTACCTGCCGGTCAGCGGTGACGACGACTTCCACGCCCTGGTGAGCGGCTCCGCGGTGCGGGACCTCGCCGCCCGGCACGGGCTGGTCGCGGAGTCCGGGACCGCCGCGGTCGCCCGGGCGTACGCCGTCCAGCCGGACCCGAACGCCCCCGACCACCTCGGCGACCCCGACGCCGACCCCGACGAGTTCGAGCCCTTCCGCCGCGAGCTGGCGCTGCGCATCGCGCGCGGGGTGGCGCGGTGGTCGCCGTGGTGGAGCCGCCGGTCGTCGTCCTGGCGGGCGAGGTCGGCCGGGCGGGCGGGGTCCGGCTCTGCGGGCACGTCCAGGAGGCCCTGCGCGACCTGTCCGTCCTCACCGCCGACGTCTCCCCCAGCGGCGTCGAGGGCGACGCGGTCCTCGCGGGCGCGGTCGAGGCCGCCCGGTCCCGCCTCTGGACCGACCTCCTCGACGGCCGGTAGGCCGATCAGGTGGCCGCCATTGACCCCCGACCGCCACATAATAGAAAGTCAACCTAACTATCAGTCGGGGAGGCGGCATGCGGCGGGTGCGGACAGCGGCTCTGGCGGCGGTGGTGGCGGCGGTGGGCTTCGCCGTCCCGGGCGCGGCGGATGATGTCGGGGTGACCGCCTCCTGGCAGCTCAAGTGGGCCCCCTCCGCCGCGCGCGACGGCCTGGCCGCGTTCGAGGGCGTCGAGGACGACCACGCCGGGTCGCACCCGCGGGCGCGCCGCACATCAAGGTCGAGGTCGACACCTACCGCTTCACCATGCACATGGTCGACCGCGACACCCACACCGACCGCCAGCGCCAGGAGGTCAAGGGCATGCGCTCCCCGCGGGCGGCCCGTACCTGGAGCTGAAGCACGGCGAGACCTGGCGCCTGACCTACCAGATGCGCATCCCCACCACCCTGCGCGCCACGACCACGTTCACCCACATCTTCCAGACCAAGGCCCCCGGCACCGGCACCTCCCCGATGGTCGTCATGTCCCTGCGCCGCCACGGCACCACCCCGAAGATCGAGCTGAAGGCGGGCAGCGTCCTGGTCGGCGCGATCGACCTCGTCCCCGTCCAGAACCGCTGGATCGACGTCGACCTCGAAATGCGCATCGCCGACTCCGGCCGCCTCCGCTGGCGTATCCACGACGAGGGCAGGCAACTCATCGACGTCACCCGCGACGGCGTCGACACCTGGCTGTTCGACCGCGTCCGCCCGAAGTGGGGCATCTACCGCTCCCTCGGCGACACCTCCGGCTCCCTCCGCGACTGCCACCTGAACATCCGGAACCTCCGCGCGTACAAGTGGGCCTGAACCGGCCAACCCCGCGAAAAACCCCAGCCCGGACGGTCCGCGCCGGCACAATCCCCGGAATCGGGCGCGACGGACGCCCGCCACTGAGGGGAACCCGTGATGAGCCCTGCCCGAAGACGCGCCTTGGGCACGGTGGTCGCGCTCGCGGCCGCGGGCGTGGTCGCCACCGCGCAGCCCGCGGCCGCCACCGGCCAGCTCGGCCACCGCGACGTCGCGCCGTCGTCCTGGCTGCACACCGACTCCCGCACCCCGCACGCCGCGATCGCGACCGGGGACGGCGCCCGGGTCGGCGCCTGGCGCGACGACGCGGGTCAGCACCACATCGGCAAGGCGTACTTCACCTTCGACCTCGCGCCGTTCTCGGGCACGTCGGTCGAGACGGCGCGGGTCAGGTTGCCGGAGCTGGCGGTCACCGACTGCGGCGCCGAGCGCGCGACCGAGGTGTGGGCGGTCGCCCCCGAGCGGCCGATCACCTGGGCCGACCAGCCCGTCGAGCAGGTCGAGCTGCCCGGCCCCGCGACCGCGGGCGGGTGCGTCGACGAGTTCCTCACGTGGGACGCCGTGGACGTCGTGCGGCAGGCCGTCGCCGAGGGCCGCTCCAGCGTGACCCTCGCCGTGCGCGTGTCCGAGGAGCACCAGGGCGACGTCCGCCACGGGCGCGTCCACCGGACGAACCCCCGGCTCTCCATCACCTACAACACCCCGCCGAGCACGCCCACGCGGCTGCTGGTGGGTTCCGGGGCCGTGCCGTGCGCCGAGGGCCTGGTCCTCGGCGACGACCAGCCGCTCGCGGCGGCGAGCCTCTCCGACCCCGACGGGGAGTACGGCCTCACGGCGCGGTTCGCGTTCTGGTCGGTCGACGACCCGGCGACGCGCGTCGAGCACACCCATACCGTGGTCGGCGGGCAGGCCACCTCGTCCTTCCCGCGCGGGATGGTCCAGCACGGCGGCACGTACGCGTTCGCGGTGCGCGGCGAGGACGGCCGCGCGGTGTCCGAGTGGTCGCGGCCCTGCTCGTTCCGCAGCGACCGGGTCGCGCCGGACAAGGCCCCGACGGTGACCTCCCCGGTGTACCGCCGCAACGGCGGGCCACCCGGTGACGGCGGACAGGGCGTCCCGGGCGAGTTCACCTTCACCGCCAACGGAGTCGCCGACGTCGTCGCGTTCGAGTACGACGGCATCGGCGTCGACCACGGCCGGGTGGCCGCGGACCGCCCGGGCGGCTCGGCCACGGTGTCGATCACCCCGACGTCCGACGGCCCGGTGCACCTCTTCGTGCGCGGGGTCGACGCGGCGGGCCTGCGGTCCCCGTCCGCGACCTACGACTTCTGGGTCAAGACGACCGCACCCTGGGTGCAGACGCCGTACATGCCGGAGCTCAACCGGCCGTTCACCGTCGTCTTCGAGGCCACCCAGGAAGGCGCGACGACGTTCCACTACCGCGTCGACGGCGGTGCGGAGCAGACCGTGCCGGTCGAGGCCGACGGGACGAACCGGGTCACCATGACCCCGACCGACCCGACCAAGGAGCGTTACGCGTTCACGGTGTGGACGACCACCGCCGACGGCGCGCGCTCCGGCGTCACGGCGAAGGACGTCTACGTCCACTTCGCCGCGCCGTGGATCTGGGCGGACCCGTGGTACCCGGTGCTGGGCGACACGGTGGAGCTGACGTTCGAGCCCGCCGCGCGGGACGTCGCCACCTACACCTACACCGTCAACGGCGGCGACCCGATCGTCGTGGCCGCCGACCCGGACGGCTACGCGCGCGTCCGGCACACCGCGGACCGGCTCGAGACGTTCGACGTGACGGTGTTCAGCACGAGCAGCGACGGCATCGACTCCGGGACCGCCCGCGAGAGCTTCCCCGTCCGGGACGGCGCGCCGCAGGTCACCAGCGAGGACTACCGCCGCGGGTACGTCGACGGCTGGCCGGGCAAGGCGGGCGCCTTCGCGTTCTCGTCGGTCGTGCCCGACGTCGTCGAGTACCGGTACCGGTTCGACGCGGGCGCGGAGCAGGTCGTCGCCGCGGGCCCGGACGGGCGGGCGAGCGTCGTCCTCACCCCGACCCACCCCGGCCGCAGCACACTGGTCGTGCGCGCGGTGACCCGATCCGGTCTGGTGTCCGGCGCGGGCTCGTACGACTTCTGGGTGGCCGGGCTGCCCCGGAGCTGGACCCGAGCAGCACCGGCACCGTCCACATCGGAACGCCGATCGCGGTCCGGGCGACCGCGGTGCTGCCGGGTTCGACGGAGTTCCTGTACACCATCTCGGGCGGGCCGACGCAGGTCGTGCCGGTCGACCCGGACGGGACCGCGGTCATCGACCACGTCGCGCCCGCGGGCACGTCGTTCGTCAGGGTGTGGTCCCGCACCGCGAGGGCTACCGGTCGAGCGACTCGACGGTGTACTTCTCCGGCGTCCCCGCTCCCTGACGGCCTCGCCGTGCTCGTACCGCGGTCGCGGTACGAGCACGGCGTCGGCCTGCTAGAAGCGCAGGTTGCAGAGGTACTGGTAGCCGACTTCGGCGGTGGTGAGGGCGTCGGCTGGTTGGTCGTTCTCGACGATGTACTCCGCGACGGTCGTGGAGGCGAAGATGCGGGCGAAGTCGATGGTGCCCTTGCCCAGGTCGGCGAAGCCGCCGTCGGGGGCGCGGTCCTTGACGTGGTACTGGCGTACTCGGGGCCGCAGGGAGTGGTACAGGGCGATCGGGTCGACGCCGCCGGTCACCGCCCAGTAGAGGTCCAGTTCGAAGTGGACGGACGTGCGCGCGGCGATGACGTCGAACGGGCGCTGGCCTTCCACGGAAGCGAATTCGTGCGCGTGGTTGTGGTAGCCCGCCTGGAGACCGGCGCGGCGCAGGACTCGGTGGGCGGACTCGAGGCGGTCGGCGAAGGCGGACCACTCGGCGATGGTCGCGTACTGGGCCCACGGGACGACGACGTAGCGGTGGCCCAAGGTCTTGGCGTCGGCGATGACCTGGTCGAGGTCGCCGTCGAGGCCGGTGTGGGTGGAGGTGGCGGTGAGGTGGTTGCGGCGGAGCATGGCGGCCATCTCCGCGGCCGTGCGGCCGTAAAGGCCCGCTAGTTCGACCTTGCGGTAGCCGATGTCGGCCAGCGCGGACAGGACCGGTTCCGGGTCGTCGCCGATGATGCCGCGCAGCGTGTAGAGCTGGATGCTGATGGCGTGGCGGGGGACGCGGCGGGCCGGGTGGGCCGAGGCGGTGGTGGCGAAGGCGGGGAGTGCGGCGGTCGCGCCCAGGGCGGTGAGGAGGGTGCGGCGGGTGGGCATGGGGCTCCTTCCGGGCAGGGGCCATCGCGGCACCCGGGGACGCGGGTGCCGTGGCCGGTGTGGACGGTCAGCGGTCGGTGGAGAAGGCCGCGTCGAAGGACGCCGAGGGCGGGTCGAACTGGAGGCCGCGGATGAAGCGGACGGCTTCTTCGGCGCCGCGGAGGCGGTCCATGCCCGCGTCCTCCCACTCGACGGAGATGGGGCCGGTGTAGCCGATGGCGTTCAGCGCGCGGAAGCACTGCTCCCAGGGGACGTCGCCGTGGCCGGTGGAGACGAAGTCCCAGCCGCGGCGGGGGTCGGCCCAGGGGAGGTGGGAGCCGAGCCTGCCGTTGCGGCCGTCGAAGCGCTTCTTGGTGTCCTTGCAGTCGACGTGGTAGATGCGGTCGGCGAAGTCGAGGATGAAGCCGACCGGGTCGAGGTCCTGCCAGATGAAGTGGGACGGGTCCCAGTTGAGGCCGAACGCGGGGCGGTTGCCGACCGCGTCGAGCGCCTTGCGGGTCGTCCAGTAGTCGTAGGCGATCTCCGAGGGGTGGACCTCGTGGGCGAAGCGGACGCCGACCTCGTCGAACACGTCGAGGATCGGGTTCCAGCGCTCGGCGAAGTCGGTGTAGCCGTCGTCGATCACCTCCTGGCTGACCGGCGGGAACATCGCGACGTACTTCCAGGTCTTCGACCCGGTGAACCCGACGACGGTGTCGACGCCCAGTTCGGCCGCGGCCCGCGCGGTGTCGGCCATCTCGACCGCTGCGCGCTGCCGGACGCCCTCGGGCTCGCCGTCGCCCCAGACGCGGGCGGGGAGGATGCCGCGGTGGCGGAAGTCGATCGGGTCGTCGCAGACGGCTTGGCCGACGAGGTGGTTGGAGATGGCGAACACCTTGAGGCCGTGCTCGGCGAGCTGGGCGCGCTTGGCGGGGACGTAGTCCTCGTCGGTGAGCGCCCGGTCGACCTCGAAGTGGTCGCCGGAGCAGGCGATCTCCAAGCCGTCGTAGCCCCACTGCGCGGCCAGCTTGCAGACCTCGCTGAACGGCAGGTCGGCCCACTGCCCGGTGAAGAGGGTCACTGGTCGGCTCATCGCGGGTTTCCTTTCAGCCCTTGCAGGTCGAGCAACAGGTCGCGGACGTCGACCGCGCGCAGGCGGTCCACGTCCAGGTCTATAGAGGACAGCAGCACCGGTCCGTCGGCGACCGAGTCGGGCAGCCTGCCGTGGGTGCCGCGCACGGGCGCCGGGTCGAGCGGGACGACGTTCATCGCGTAGCGCAGCCCGAGCTTCTTGCGCGCCAGGTTCGCCGCGGCCTTGGCCTTGACGAGCGGGTCGGCGGGGTTGAAGAACAGCTCGGCGGGGTCGTAGCCGGGCTTGCGGTGGATCTCCACGCCGCGCGCGAAGTCGGGGGCGCGGTCGTCGTCGAGCCAGTAGTAGTAGGTGAACCAGGCGCCCGGCTCGGCGATGGCGACCAGGTCGCCGGAGCGCTCGTGGTCGAGGCCGTAGCGGGCCTGCTGCTCGCGGTCGAGGACCTCGTCGACGCCGGGCAGCCGCTCGATGAGGTCGCGGACCTTGGCGGGCTCGTCGGTGTAGACGTGGGCGACCTGGTGGTCGGCGACGGCGAACGCGGTCGACGTCCACGGGTCGAGGTACTCCATGCCCGCCTGCGTGTAGACCTCCAGGTGCCCGGCATCGCGCAGCGCCCGGTTGATGTCGACGGGCAGGTGCGCCGCGGTGATCCCGTACTCCGACAGCGCGACGACGGTGGCGTCGAGGTCGAGCAGCGGCGCGACGGCCCGGTCGACGTCGCGGGCGGCCTGGACCGCCTGCGGCGAGTCGGGGCCGTACCGCTGGAGGTCGTAGTCGAGGTGCGGGACGTAGACGAGCAGCAGGTTGGGGCGGTGGTCGGCGTAGGTCTTCAACGCCGCCTTGACGATCCACTCGCTGGAGGCCAGCGACGCGGTGGGGCCCCAGTACTGGAACAGCGGGAAGTCGCCGAGGTCGGCGACGAGCCGGTCGTGGTACTCGGGCGGGCGGACGTAGGCGTCGGGGGATTTGCGGCCGTCGGCGTGGTAGATCGGGCGCGGGGTGACGGTGACGTCGGTGGTCGCGCCCATGGCGTACCACCAGCAGATGTTGGCGGCGGTGTACCCGGGGTCGGCGCGCCGCGCGGTCTCCCAGAGCTTCTCGCCCTGGACCAGCTTGTTGTGCTGGCGCCAGAGGAACACCTCGCCGAGGTCGCGGAAGTACCAGCCGTTGCCGACGATGCCGTGCTGGCTCGGCATGAGCCCGGTGAGGAACGTCGACTGCGCGCTGCACGTCACCGCCGGCAGGACGGTGCCGAGTTCGGCGCGGCTGGTGAGGCCGGACAGGTTCGGCATGTGCTGGAGCAGCGCGGGCGTCATGCCCACGACGTTGAGGACGACGAGCGGCTTCACGCGCGCACCCCTTCCAGGTTGTCGGCGGCCCACCGCAGTTCGGCGGCGATGCCCGCGACGGGGTCGTCGCGGCCCATGCCGTCGGGCAGGACGGTCCAGGTGTAGGTCTCGACCTCGATGTGCGGCGCGTCGGGCAGGGCGTCGACGGCGGCCCGGAGCACGTCGGTCGTGGTGCGCAGCGGCACTTCCGGCGCGGCGTGCAGCGGGACGTGGAAGTGGACCCGCCAGGGCGCATCGGCCGGGAGTTCCGCGTACGCGGCGGGCAAGTCGTCGGCCGCGTGCACGATGCCGTCGGACGTCAAGGCCCGAACTTGGTGCAGGTAGCGGGGTTCGATGAACCCGCGCAGCGCATCCGACGCGCCCGCGGGGCTTCCAGCGCGTTCGACGCCTGCACCTTGACCACCCGCAGCCCGGACGCGGCGATCGACCGGACCGTCTCGACCGGGTCGGCGAAGGAAACCGCGAGGTGGCACGTGTCCAGGCACAGCCCGACGTACTCCGGGTCGACCCGGCCCGCCAGCCACCCGACCGCGTCGGCGACGGTGTCCAGGACGCAGCCCGGCTCGGGCTCGACCGCGACCCGGATCGGCCGGGGCAGCCGGGCCAGGTAGTCCACGAGATCCGCGAACGCCGCGGCGGCGCGGCTGTCGTCGGCGGTGGTCCACTCGGTGCGCCAGCCGAGCGGGAGGGTGGAGATGCTGCCGTACTCGGCATCGTCGGGCAGGAGCGTGGCCAGGACGGTGGCGCAGTCCCGGGTGTAGTCCAGGCGCGCTTTCTCGCTCCAGCGCGGGTGGTAGACCGAGTGCTTGACCACCGGTTCGTGGAAACCCCGGTACGGGAACGCATTGAGCGTCTGCACGGCCAACCCGCGGGCGTCCAGTTCGCGGCGGAACCGGCGGCGCTCGGCCGGGTCGGCGGCGAGGTGCCGGGCGCGGTGGCGGGCAGCCAGAGCCCGAGCCCGAGCACGTCCGCCCCCAACCGCTCGCGCACCGGCACGCTGAAGGCGTCCATCTGCTCGACGATCCCGGCGACGGTCTCCGCGGGGTGGACGTTCGTGCAGTACGAGATCACTGGCCACCGCCGCGCAGCACGGAGTTGCCGGAGAAGGTCTCGGTGGACGGGCTGAACCCGGGCAGCTCGTCGAGGTTGAGCCTGCCGCTCTGCCCGTAGAACTCCACCGGGTTCTGCCACAGCACCTTGTCCACATCGGACTCGCTGAACCCGGCGTCGAGCATGGCGCGCGCGGTCTTCACCGTCTTGAGCGGGTCGGAGCGGCCCCAGTCGGCGGCGGAGTTCACCAGGACGCGGTCGGTGCCGTACTCCTGGAGGATGGCGACCATGCGGGTCTCGTCCATCTTCGTGTCCGGGTAGATGGAGAAGCCCATCCAGCAGCCGGAGTCCTTGACCTGCTTGACGGTCACCTCGTTGAGGTGGTCGACGACGACCCGCTCCGGCGCCAGCCCGGACTCGCGGACCACGTCGAGCGTGCGGGACGTGCCGGTCGCCTTGTCGCGGTGCGGGGTGTGGACGAGGGCGGGCAGCTCGAACTCGACGGCCAGCTCGAGCTGGCGGGCGAACGCGGCGTCCTCCTCCGGGGTCATCGAGTCGTAGCCGACCTCGCCGACCGCGACGACGCCGTCCTTGGCGAGGTAGCGGGGCAGCAGGTCGAGCACGGGCGTGCAGCGGGGGTCGTTGGCCTCCTTGGGGTTCAGCGCGATCGTGCAGTGGTGGCGGATGCCGAACTGCGCGGCGCGGAACCGCTCCCACCCGATGAGCGCGTCGAAGTAGTCGGCGAACGACGCGGCGCTGGTGCGCGGCTGGCCGAGCCAGAACGCCGGTTCGACGACGGCGAGCACCCCGGCGGCGCGCATCGCCTCGTAGTCGTCTGTGGTGCGCGAGGTCATGTGGATGTGCGGGTCGAAGATCCTCATGCGCGGGCGGCCCTTCCCAGGAGTGCGGTGGCGTCGTCCGGGACGGGGCGCCCGGCGGCGCGGCGTTCGGCGGCGAAGTCGGCCACCATGCGGGTCAGCTCGTCGTCGGCGAGCGCGTCCAGCCCGGCGACCGCGCGCAGCGGGATGCCGGTGAACAGGCACTTGAGCACCCCGTGCCGCCAGGCGTGCCGGTCGAGGTGCGCGGCGGCGAACGGCCGAGCGCGGCGGCGACCAGGCGGGTGTCGTTGGTGCGCAAGGCGTCCAGGACGATCGGCACCCCGACGGCGGGGTCGGTGCCGGGTGTCAGGCCGCGCAGGACGCCGCGCTTCTCGGCGTCGTCGCCGTACCGGTAGAGGTCGGGCAGCTCCGACGCGTCGGGGAGGGCGGCGACCAGGCGCGCGCGGGCGCGGTCGTCGACGGTCCCGTGCACGACGCCGTGGGGGTCGACGCGGGGGCGCAGCGGCTCGCGCCCGACGCGCCTGCCGACGGCGGGGAAGAGCCGTCGGATGGCGGTCGGGTCTCGGCGGACGCTCTCCTCGGCGTCGACCAGCCAGGGCGGGTCCATCGCGGCGGTGAGGGCGGCCAGGGAGGCGCGGGCGACGTCGGGGGCGGCGTGGCTGTGCCGGGGCAGCTCGACCGCGGCGAGCCCGGTGTAGCCGATGTCGGTGAGCGCGGCGAGCGTGCCGGGCAGGTCGAGCGCGCCGGCGCCGAACTCGAGGTGCTCGTGCACGCCAGGGAGCATGTCGTCGAGCTGGACGTTGACCAGCAGCTCGCCGGCCTGCCGGATGCAGGTGGCGGCGTCGTCGGGCTCGACGGCGACGCAGTGCCCGACGTCGAGGGTGATCCCCAGGGCCTCGGGGTCGCCGAGTTCGGCGCGCAGCGCGAGCGCCTCGGCGAGGTGCTGCACGAGGTGCCCCGGCTCGGGTTCCAGCCCGAACGGGACGCCGAGGTCGAGCAGCTGGGCGACGCCGTCGCGCATCCGCTTCCAGGCGACGTCCTCCGGCACGTCGGGTCGGCGTACGCCGGACCAGAACGACACGCAGTCCGCCCCGAGGTCGCGAGCGATCCGGGCGGCCCGCGCGAGGAAGTCGACGCGCCGGTCCTGGCCGTCGCTGACCAGCGTGGGGTGGTGCTTGCGGGTCGGGTCGAGGAGGTACCGGGCGCCGGTCTCGACGACGACGCGCAGGCCGAGCGCGTCGAGCCGGGCGGCGACCCGGTCGACCTCGGCGGGCAGGTCGGGGCCGTAGGGGTCGAGGTGGTGGTGGTCGAGGGTGAGCGCGACCCCGGTGTAGCCGAGGTCGGCGATGACGGCGAGGGCGTCGTCGAGGCGGTGGTTGGCGAAGCCGTTGGTGCCGTAGCCGAGGTCGAAGGTCACGTCGGGCCCACCTTCCTGCCGAGCCTGCGCGCCAGCGGCAACGCGCACGCGACCAGCGCCGCGGCCGTCGCGGACCCGGCGCGGGCGGCGAGGGCGGATTGCAGCGGGACCATGCCGTGGATGCCCGCCTTGGTCGCGGTCCGGATGGCGCCCGCGGTGGGTGCGCGGGCGGCGTCGAGCTGCGCCCGCCCGACGAACCCGGCGTACGCCAGCGCCCCCGCCGCGCCCGCCACCCGGTGCCGCCACGACCGCGCGGGTCCGGCGCAGGCCGCGACGGCGGAGGCGGCGGTGCCCGCGAGGACGCCCCGGGCGAGCCCGGTCGACCCGCCGTGCACCTCGCCGCGGGACAGCGCGGTGACCCCCAGGGTGTGCCCGCCGATGGCGACCGCGGCGGGCAGGGCGGCCCGGCCGCCGCCCATGAGCACGTCGAGCGCCCGGCAGGCGGCCATCGCGACGGGCCCGGCGGGCGTCTGCTTGAAGACCAGGTCGTACGCCCAGACGGCGGCGGCCAGCGGGACCGCGGCCCGCCCGCGCCCGGCGGCGGTCGCGATCCCGAGCCCGACGGCGGTCAGCCCGGCGGCGATCCCGAGCGCCGCGGCGGGCGCGACCCGCCCGGACGGGATGGGCCGCTCGGGCCGCTCGACCGCGTCCAGCCCGCGGTCCGACCAGTCGTTGAGCGCCATCCCCGCCCAGTAGAACGCCACGGACGCGAGCGGCAGCGCCGCGCGCCGCCCGCCCAGGCCCGCCCCGAACGCCGCCCCGGCGACGGTGTCCCCGAGGACGGTCAGCGCGGCGGGAGCGCGCACCAGCTCCACGTACGCCTTCACCGCCGGTCCCCCAGGGTGCGGGCCCACTCCGCCAGGGTGGCGCTCTGGCGGTCGAAGCGGTGTTCGGTCGAGCCCAGCGGGTCCTTGAAGAAGAAGCCCAGCTCCGGGACCACGCCGCTGATGCCTGCCGCGTGGGCGGCGGCCAGGAGGCGGGCCAGGTCGAGGACCAGCGGCGCGGCCAGGGCCGAGTCGAGGCCGGTCCAGGTGAACTGCAGGCTCATGCGCGCCCCGAGGAAACCCTCGAACGACACGTTGTCCCACGCGATCTTCTGCTCACCCAGGTCCGGCACGTTGTCGATGTGCAGCGGCGCGGTGACCGGCGCGCCGAGCAGCGTCGCGAGGCCGTCGGCCTTGGAGCGGAGCTTGCTGGCGGCGGAGGCCGGGTCGGCGAGGGTGGCGCCGTCGCCGCCGCCCAGCAGGTTGGTGCCCGACCACGACAGGACGTTCAGCGCGCGGTCGGTGAACATCGGGGCGAGGACCGTGCGCAGCAGGGTCTCCCCGTCTTGCCGTCCCGGCCCGCGTACGGCACGCCCCGCTCCAGCGCCAGCTCGTCGAGCGCGGGCAGGGCGACACCGGTCGACGGCGTGAAGTCCACATAGGAGCAGCCCGCCTCCAGCGCCGCGAACGCCGCGACGCTCGACGGTGGCAGCACCGCCAGCTCCGGGTCCGCCACCGCGTCCCGCAACGCGGGGAGCGAGTCGAAGGCGGCGGCGTGCGGGACGGGCGGCTCGGTCGACGCCACGTTCACCACGACGACCCGGGCGAGGTCGTGGCGGGACCGGAAGCCGTCGATGTCGTCCGCCAGCCGCCGCACCGCGGACGCCTGGGCGCCCCGGTGCGTCGTCGGGTGGTAGCCGTCGCGGACCTCGGCGTCGGCGGCGCGCAACGCCGGGGTGATGGGCGCCAGCAGGTGGTGGGGGACGACGCCCGCGCGGGCCAGGCCCTCGGCGCGCTTCTCGTACGTCGTCGCGACCAGGTCGTGCCCGCCGACGGCGATGTCGTCCCAGGCGGGCAGGGCCGCGCCGGTGAGCCGTTCGGTGACGCAGCCCGTCGGCGGCGCGAGCCCCGCGCGCAGGGCCGCGAGCCCGCACACCGCCGTCGTCGCGACCGAGCCGCGGGCGCCGACCAGCCAGAGGCCGGTGCGCTCTCCGGTCATCGCCTTCCCCTTCCTGCCGGTGGCCGGGGGAGCATCGTCGCTCCCCCGGCCGGTTCCGCTACTGCCCTGCCAGGACGCCGATGACGTAATCGGCGTCACGGGTGAGCACCGCTCGAACGGCCCCATCCGTTACCGGACTGAGCAGCTCCTTGAACTTCCGCAGCTCGCGGACCGCCCGCGGGTCGTTGCCCGCCGCTTCGGCCTTGCGCCTTGGCCAACTGCTCCGACAACACGGCGTGGTCGGCTGTGGACAGACGGTTGCTCGCCCGGAACCGGTCGAGCAGCTGCGCCATGTCCCGCAGCGACGTCGTCGTGGCGAACGGGATGCGCGTGGCCGTGCGGTTGCCCGCGTTGTCCACCGCCGTGACCGACAGCGCGTGCACGCCCAATCGCAGCGTGTGCAAGGCGATCAAGGCGCCGGGGGCCACCGGCGCGCCGTCCAGCTCGCCCGTCACCGACCGGAGGCCGGAGGTGGCGTCCGCGCCGGTCCACGACACGACCAGGTCGGTCGCGTCGCCGTAGACGCGGCCCTCGGCGACGCCGGAGACCAGCAGGGTCGGCGCCGTCGCGTCGATCTTGATGGTCGCGGCCTTGTCGGTCTCGGCGTTGCCCGCGGCGTCGCGGCTGCGGTAGAGCAGCGTGTGCGCGCCGTCGCCGGACACCGGGACGGGTCCCGCGTACGCCGTCCACGGGCCGCCGTCGAGGCTCCACTCCGTCTTCGCCACCCCGGCGCCCGCGTCGGCCGCGCTGAGCGCCACGGCGACGTCGGCGGCGTTCCAGCCCGGGTCGAACGCCGCGCTGGTCAGCGGCGCGGTCGTGTCGACCTTGACCGGCAGCGCCTTCACCGCCTCCGCGTTGCCCGCGGCGTCGGTGGTCCGGTACTCGACCCGGTGCACGCCCTCGCCGAGGGTGAACGGCGCGGTGTAGCGCGTCCACTCCCCGCCGACCCGGTACTCCGTGGTCCCGGCCTCGTCGGCCGACAGCGTGACGGTGACCGGCGCGGTGGTGTGCCAGCCCGATGCCGACGGCGCGGGGTCGGTCGACGCGGTGGTCGTCGGCGCGACCACGTCCAGTTCCTTGATCCGCACGTTGCGGAACCAGACGTCGTCGCCCGCGCCGTGGTTCTGCAGCCCGACGAAGCCCTGGGCGAGGTCGCGGGCCGGGTCGGTGCTGGTGAACTCGTTGACCAGCGCGCCGTTGAGGAACACCTTGATCGTCTGCCCGGTCACGGTGATCTCGTACGCGTTCCACCGGCCGGGCGGCTTGAGCGCGGCGTCGCGGGCGGCGATGTCGGCGCTGCGGAACGAGTAGACCGCGCCGGTCGTGCGCTCGGGCACGTCGGTGGCGTCGATCTGGATCTCGTACCCGTTGTTGACGGCGACCCACGGGTCGGCGCCCGGGTCGGGGAAGCCGACGAACACGCCGGAGTTGTCGTCGCCCGCCATGCGCCAGTCCAGCTTCAGGCTGTACGCGGCGAACTCCTCGGGGAACCACAGCAGCCCGAGGCCGCCGGTCGACCGCATCGCGCAGCCGTCCTGCACGAACGCGCCGGGCCCGGCCATGCGCCAGTCCGCCAGCGCCCCTGCGGTGCCGTTGTACAGGCTGCGGTAGCCCGCCTCCGGCGCCTGCGGGACGCAGGAACGCCCGAGCGTGCCCGCGAAGGTGATCGTGTCCACGTCGAACAGAGCGCCCGCACCGCCCCGGAAGACGAAGTACAGCCGGTGCGTGCCGCCCGGGTCGGTCACCGGGGCGGGCGGCAGGTCGGCGTAGGTCCGCCAGCCGCCGGTGTTGCCGACCTCGACGGTCTGCAGGAGCGTGCCGTCGGGTGCGTCGGCGCGGACCTCGATCCGGCCGCCCGCGGTGTCGGACGCGACCCGGTAGCCGATGCCGGTCACGCCCGCGAGGTCCATCCCGTCGAAGGCGATCCAGTCGCCGTCGTGGACGTCGCCGACCTGGCGGCCGTCCTGCGCGGCGGCGTCGTCGAACAGGTTGATCCCGTGCGCCTCGTCGAAGGACTCCGCGGGAACGGGGTCCTCGGCGCGACGGCGCCGGTGTCGAAGCGGATCTCGTCGACGTCGAACAGGCCGCCGCCGCCGGATCCCTTGAACACGAAGTACAGCGGGTGCGTGCCGCCGGGATCGGTGATCGGCGCGACGGGGATGTCCACATAGGTGTCCCAGCCGCCGGTGTTGCCGATCGGGACCGACTGCACCAGCGGGCCGTCGACCGCGTCGGAGCGGACCTCCATCACACCGCCCGCGCCGCCGGACGACACGCGGTAGCCGATGCCGCCGACGCGCGCGAGGTTCACCGGGTTGAACATGATCCAGTCGCCGTTGTCGATGTAGCCGACGCGCTTGTTGCCCGCCGCGCCACCGGCCTCGACGACCTGGACCCCGTTGTGGGTGGTGAAGAACTCGGCCTGCTTGGTCTTGGGCTGCAGGACGATCTCGTCGGACCCGGTCAGCGGGGCCGCCCCGCCCGCGCCGCCGCCGTCGGTGTAGGAGGCGTTGATGACGCCGAAGATGTTGGCGTCCGCGCCGTGCCCGCCGTCGGTGGGCGTGGCGATGACGCCCTCGCACCCGGTCTCCCGGGAGAGCGGGTGGCCGTGGCTGTCGTGGCCGAGGATGTACTCCACGACCACCTTGGAGCAGTCGACCTGCCCGTCCTCGGGGTCGGTCACCCTGACCCGGAACGGGACCCGGTCGCCGAAGGCGAACACCGTGCCGTCGGCGGGCGACTCGACCACGACGGCCGGGCGCGTGTTGCCGACGTTGACGACCACGCTGGCCGACCCGGTGAGCCCGGTCGGGTCGGTGACCGACAGCCTGGCGGTGTACTGGCCGATCGCGGTGTAGGTGTGCGACACCGGACCGGCGGTGGTGGAGTCGGTCGTGCCGTCGCCGTCGAAGTCCCACGCGTAGGCCAGCGCGTGACCGTCCTCATCGGACGTCCCGGCCGGGTCGAAGGCGACGGTGAGCGGCGCGGGCCCGGACGTCTTGTCCGCGCGGACCTTCGCCTCGGGCGTGTGGTTGCCGCGGGTGTAGTCGATCCGGTAGACCGCCGAGTCCTCCGCGCCGCCGAAGTAGCCGCTGCCGTAGTCCAGCACGTACAGCGACCCGTCCGGGCCGAACTCCAGGTTCATCGGCCGGGTGAGCTGCATCGAGTCGAAGAACGGGGTGATCGCCCCGCGCTCGCCCGCCGGGCCGACGTCGATCGTCTTGATCCAGCCGCGGTCCCACTCGTAGGCGAAGGTCTTGCCGTCGAAGAACTCCGGGAACTTCGTCACCCGGTCCAGGGCGGGGTCGAAGTCGTAGGTGGGGCCGCCCATCGGCGACTCCCCGCCCGTGCCGAACTCGGGCACCGAGCCGCCGTCGTACGGGATCCACGCGGACTGCGCGGGCGGCAGGTCGACCAGGCCGGTGTTGTTCGGGCTGGTGTTCTTCGGCGCGGCGCAGTCGAACGCGCTGCCCGAGGCGCCGGTGGCGAAGTCGTAGTCGATGAACGGGGTGTTGGCGCCCACGCAGTACGGCCAGCCGTAGTTGCCGGGTGCCTTGACCAGGTTGAACTCGACCGTGCCGCCGGGGCCGCGGGCCGGGTTCGCCGACCCGGCGTCGGGGCCGTAGTCGCCGAGGTGGATCCAGCCGGTGGCCTTGTCGACGGCGAAGCGGAACGGGTTGCGGAAGCCCATGGCGTAGATCTCGGGCCGGGTCTTCGCCGTGCCGGGCGCGAACAGGTTGCCCGCGGGGACGGTGTAGCCGCCGTCGTCCTGCACCCGGATGCGCAGGATCTTGCCGCGCAGGTCGTTGGTGTTGGCCGACGAGCGCTGCGCGTCGAACGCGGGGTTGCGGGTCGGGCGCTCGTCGATCGGGGTGTAGCCGTCGGACGCAAACGGGTTCGTGTCGTCCCCTGTGGACAGGTAGAGGTTGCCCGCCGCGTCGAAGTCGATCTCACCGCCCGCGTGGCAGCAGATCCCGCGGTCGGCGGGGACCTGCAGGATGCGCTGCTCGCTGGCGGTGTCGAGGACGCCCTGCTCGGTCAGCTTGAACCGGGAGAGCTGGTTGTGGCCGCGGAACCGGGTGAAGTCGGTCCCGTCGGCGGGCGCGTCGCCCGCGGGGGTGTCCAACGGCGGCGCGTAGTACAGGTACAGCCAGCGGTTGGTGGCGAAGCCGGGGTCGACCGCGACGCCCTGCAGGCCGTCCTCGTCGTGGTTGTAGACCGGGATCCGCCCGGCCAGCGTGGTCGTCGCCTCGGGCGTGGTCAGCCAGACGCGGCCGTCGCGGGAGGTGTGCACGACCTTGCGGTCGGGCAGCACGGCCAGCGCGATCGGCTCGCCGGTCTCCTCCTCGCCGCGCGCCAGGGTGACCTGGTCGAAGTCGGCGTCGGTCGGCGGGGCGTCGGGGTCGGGGGCGCAGTCACCCGCCGCGATGCCCGCGGCGTAGCGGATGCCGCCGAGCAGGTGCGCGCGGAACGCGGGGTCGGTGTAGGACTCCTTGGTGTGGCCCATGCCGGTGTACCAGGAGCGACCGCCGCTGATGCCCTGGCACCACGCGATCGGGTGGTCACCGGTGGGGTCGGTGGGGGTGTAGCTGGTCTCGTCCAGGGCGGCGAGGACCTTCACCCGGCCGCGCGGGTTCGACTGGTAGCTGTACCACTCGTCGGTGCGGGTCCAGGTCGCGGGCAGGTGCGCGGTCGACGGGTGGGCGCGGTCCTCGACGAGGACGTCGGCTTCCTGGATCTGCGGGTGGGACTTGAAGTACGCGCCGACGAGCTGCCCGTACCAGGGCCAGGAGTACTCGGTGTCGGCGGCGGCGTGCACGCCCGCGTACCCGCCGCCCGCCTCGACGTAGCGCTGGAAGGCGGCCTGCTGGTCGGCGTTGAGCACGTCGCCGGTGGTGGACAGCCAGATGACGGCGGCGAACCGGGCCAGGTTGGCGTCGGTGAAGGCGGCGGCGTCCTCGGTGGTCTCGACCTCGAAGCCGTTCTCGGCGCCGAGGGCGGTGATCGCGGCGATGCCGTCGGGGATGGAGTCGTGCCGGTACCCGGCGGTCTTGGAGAAGACCAGCACGTGGGTGCCGTGGGCGGCGGCGGGCGTCACCGCGACACCTCCCAGCGCGGTGGCCAGCACGAGCGCGGCCACCCCTGTTCGTCGGGTTTGAGTGGGACCTCTCTTGCCTCGCACAGTTACGCTCTCCTCGTTCTCAGCACTGGGAACACCAGGAAGGGCGGAGCTCCTTTCTGCGTCGGTGGCGCCGTCCCGGCCCGCACGCCGGGCGGCGCCACCCTTCTCACGTCTTCGCGGCCCCCGTGACCTCGGCGCGGCCGTTGCCCGCCGGTCCCGCGCCGTCGACCGGGGTCCAGACCGACGCGGCCGCCGCGCTCGCCTCGACCGCGGCGAGCACCCGCTGCACGCGCAGCCCCTCGGCGAAGCCGGGCTCGGGGTCGACGCCGTCGGCGATGGCGGTCAGCAGGTCGGCGGCCTCGTGGGTGAAGGTGTGCTCGTAGCCGAGCAGGTGCCCGGGCGGCCACCACGCGCCCGCGTACGGGTGCTCGGCCTCGGTGACCAGGATGCGGCGGAACCCGGCCTCGGGGGCGGGGTCGTCGCCGTCGTAGAAGCGCAGCTCGTTCATCGACTCGAAGTCGAACGCGATGCTGCCGCGGCTGCCGTTGACCTCCAGCCGCATCGCGTTCTTCCGGCCGAGCGCGTACCGGGTCGCCTCGAACGTGCCGACCGCGCCGCCGGAGAACCGGGCGAGGAACAGCGCGGCGTCGTCGACGGTCACCTCGTCGGTGCCGGTGCCCGAGGGCCGGGTCCGCACGAAGGTCTCGGTGAGCGCGGAGACCCCGGTGACGGTCTGCCCGGCCACCCACTGCGCGGCGTCGACGATGTGCGCGCCGAGGTCGCCGAGCGACCCGGACCCGGCTTTGTCGCGGCGCAGCCGCCAGGTCATGGGGGCGGTGGCGTCGGAGAGCCAGTCCTGCAGGTAGACGGCGCGGACGTGCCGCACCTCGCCGAGCCTGCCGTCCGCGACCAACGCGCGCGCGAGGGCGAGCGCGGGCACGCGCCGGTAGTTGAACGCCACCATGCTCCGGACCCCGCGCGCCGCGGCGGCGTCCGCCGCGGCGGCCATCGCCTCCGCCTCGGCGACGCTGTTGGCCAGCGGCTTCTCGCACAGCACGTGCTTGCCCGCGGCGAGCGCGGCCAGCGCGATCTCGGCGTGCGTGTCCCCGGGCGTGCAGATGTCGACGAGCTGCACGTCGTCCCGCGCGACCAGCGCCCGCCAGTCCGTCTCGACGTCCGCCCACCGAGCCTCGCCGCGGCGTCCCTGGTCCTCGCGGGATCCTGCCCGCACAACACCGCCAACCTGGGCGTCAACGCGACCGGGAAGAACCGGTGCACGCTCCGCCACGCCTGCGAGTGCGCCGCCCCCATGAACGCGTGCCCGACCATCCCGATCCCGATCTCGCCCCGCACCACGCCTCCTCGCCGTCGAGTGGCCCACCCCACAAGCGGCAGCGTGATCGAGCGGGGTTAGCGCCCGCAATAGTCCGAAGAGAGCAGCAAATCTCCTAAACTTTTGCTTTCAGTAGACAAAAGTAGGCTTCAAGCTGCCCAAACCCGATCGTTCGCCCGCCGTATGGTCCGTTTTGGCGAGTTAGTGACTGTCACTGATCGGCCACTCGCGGGGAAACTTGGTGCGGGTCGAGGTCGTGCCGGAGCGGGTCAGCGAGGAGTGGGAGGTGCTGCTCCTCCCGATGCCGTGAAGACGCGGTCCGTGGCGAGCCAGGCCGCGCCGATGACGCCCGCCTGGTCGCCGAGTTCGGACAGCACGATGGGGAGGTTGCCGGTGGCCAGCGGCAGCGACCGCCGGTAGACGGACCCGCGGACCTCGGCGAGCAGCGCGTGGCCGAGGCGGGAGACGCCGCCGCCGATGACGACCATGCCCGGGTTGAGGAAGCTGACCAGCGACGCGACGACCTGCCCCAACCGCCGCCCGCCCTCGCGGACCAGGCTCGCCGCCGCGAAGTCCCCCGACGCCGCCGCCTCCCCGACGTCGCGGGCGGTCAGCGCGCCCTTCGCGGCGAGGACGTCGGCGAGCGCGGGTGAGCGACCCGCGCGGGCGAGGGCGAGACCGTCGCGGGCGAGGGCGCCGCCCCCGAAGTACGCCTCCAGGCAGCCGACCTCCCCGCACGCGCACGGCGGCCCGACGTCGTCGAGCCGGATGTGCCCGATGTCGCCCGCCGTCCCCGCGACCCCGCGGTACACCCGCCCACCGATGACGATCCCGCACCCGATCCCGGTCCCGACCTTGACGAACACCAGGTCGTCGATCGACCGCGCCACCCCCGCGTGCCGCTCCCCGAGCGCCATGACGTTGACGTCGTTGTCCACGACGACGGGACACCCCAACCCCAACTCGTCCCGCACCGGGTACCGGTCCCACCCCGGCATGATCGGCGGCGCCACCGGCATCCCGTCCCGGAAGCTGACCGGCCCCGGCAACCCGATCCCCGCCCCCACCAACCTCCCCGGCGCGAGCGCGAGCACCCGATCGGCCAACTCCCGCACCCGCCGCAACACCTCAACCGGCCCGAGCCGGACGTCGCACTCCTCGCTCTCGCAGGCGAGCACCTCGCACCGCCCGTCAGTCACCGCGACGCAGACCGACGTAGCCCCGACATCCACCCCGACAACCCGCAACTCATCCGCGAGCCGAACCAGCGTCGACCGCCGTCCGCCCCGACTGGCCGCAGGCCCCCGACCTCGACAAGCCCTTCCTCGACCAGCCGGTCAAGATCAGCCGCCAACCGCGCCCGCGGCACTCCAACCGCTCCCCCAACGCGACCCGCGACAGCGGCCCCTCATCGCGCAGGGCAGCCAACAACCGCCCCTCGTCCCGACTGCCGATCCGCGCAGACCGACCGCCCACGTCCCACCTCCGTGCCGATGCCCGCCATTGAACACCGCCCCGGACCGGGCACAAGGACATCCCGCCGCTACACGCCGAACCAACGAATCCCGGGGTGGCGCGCACACGCAGGCCCGGCCAGCCAGGGGCGCGTCACCCCCACACGCAAGGCCAGCCAACGTGCGCGGCGCACCCAGGCAAGGCCAGCCGGCGCAGGGCCGCCCCCACGCAGGCCAGCCAGGGGCGCGTCACCCCCACACGCAAGGCCACCCAACGTGCGCGGCGCACCCAGGCAAGGCCAGCCGGCGCAGGGCCGCCCCCACGCAGGCCAGCCAGCCCCAGGGACGGCTAGCCCACCCGCAATCCAGCCAGCGCGGGGCGACGCCCGCCGCCGTGCAAATCAGCCCGCGGGCGACGCAGACCTGGAACTGCTGGGTGGCGTGACCCGAGCGTGAGCCCCTTCGCCGACGTGCGGAGTCAGCCAGTCCGAGGGTGCATGCCTACGCGCAAACCAGCCCGCGGGGCGACGCATGGCCGCGGGTAAGACCAGATGGCTCGGGCCCGGGCCGCCGTGGGCACCTTCACGCAGAAGGAGCGGTCCTCGCAGGCCGGTCCACGTTTCAGATGATCACGTCATATGATCGCATCATCCGGATGATGCGATCATCTCAGTTTCGGATGGTGACATCATCTGAGCTGGCCAGCCGGATGATCGCATCATCTGAACGGCTGGTCAGATGATGCGATCATCTCGATCTCAGACCGCGACGGCGCTGACCGGGCGGGGCAGGACGGCCATGTGGGCGGTGAGGGCGGGCCAGACGAGGGTCGTCGCGCCCCAGGTGAGGCCGCCGCCGAAGGCCGTCAGGAGGAGGCGTTCGCCCGCCTTGAGGTTGCCGTCGACGGACGCCTCGGCGAGCAGGACGCCGATGGACGCCGCCGCCGTGTTGCCCATATGGTCCACATTGGACACCGTCTGCTCGTCCTTCAGCCCCAGGCGCTCCCCGACCGCGACGGAGATGCGGGCGTTGGCCTGGTGCGGGACGAACTTGTCCACGTCGGCCATGCTCAGGCCCGCGCGGACCATCGCCTCCTGCGCCGACGCCGACATGCGCTCCACCGCGTGCCGGTAGACCTCGCGGCCGCGCATCTGGAAGAAGTAGTCCTCCGGCGGCGCGAGCGTCCCGGCCGAGCGCTGGCGCGCGCCCCCGCCGGGATCTGGATCAGATCCGACAGGCTGCCGTCACTGCCCAGCACGATCGGCCCGACCGCGCCCGGCTCGTCCGGCGACCCCGCGCGCAGCACCAGGGCCCCCGCACCATCAGCGAAGATCACCGCGGTGCTCCGGTCCTGCGGGTCCAGGATGGTGGAGAACGCCTCTGCCCCGATCATCAGGACCGTCGAGGCGTTGCCCGCGGCGATCAGGCCAACAGCGCTCGCCAGTCCGTACAGGAAGCCCGTGCACACCGCGTTGACGTCGTGCGCCGAGATGCCCGTCATGCCGAGCCGGGTGGCCACCTCGGGGGCGGTCGCCGGGCAGAGCCGGTCCGGGGTGGTCGTGGCGACGACGACCGCGTCGACGCGGTCGATGCCTGCCGAGCGCAGGGCCAGCTCGCCCGCGACGACGGCGAGGTCGCCGGTGGACATGCCCGGGTCGACCCACCGCCGGGAGGCGATGCCGGTGCGCGAGCGGATCCACTCGTCGGAGGTGTCCATGTAGGTGGCGAGGTCGTCGTTGGTGACGACGCGGGGCGGGACGCTGGCGCCCACCCCGGTCACGACGGCGGCGGTCATCGGGCGACCCCTGTGGTCACGGCTTCCTCCTCGGTGGCGTACGGGTGCGCCTGCCGCTCGGGCAGGCTGCGCAGGTCCCCGTCGTGCAGTTGTCCGGCGAAGCTGAGCAGCGGCAGCCCGTCCCCGGGCGCTCCGGTGATGACCTCCGCGACCAGCAGGTAGTGGTCGCCCGCCGCCGTCGCCGAGCGGACCTCGCAGCCCATGCGGGCCAGCGAGCCGTCGATCAGCGGGGCGCCGCTGAACCCGTCGGGCAGCCAGTCGACGCAGTCGAACTGCTGGAGCCCGAGCGGGCGGCGCGGGTCGGCGAACCAGCTGGCGAGCGGCGCCTGCGCGGCGCTGAGGACGTTGACGCCGAACCGCGCGCCGGGTGACCCGACCAGCTCGGCGAACCGCGAGGTCAGGCCCAGGCAGACGGCCAGCAGCAGCGGCTCGCGGGACACGGCGCTGACCGAGCTGACGGTCGCCCCGTGCGCGCGCTCGCCGTCGCGGAAGGTCAGCACCGAGACCCCGGAGGCGAGCTTGCGCAGCGCGGCCCTGGTTTCCGGGATCATGCCGCCTCCGCGTGGTACAGGAAGATCATGTCGGCGGTGAGCACCGCGCCCTTGGCGCCCTCGACCTCGACCGACACGCCGACGGTGACCTCGGTGTAGCCCTTGGGCGCGGCCGGACCCCGGTCAGCTTCATCGCGCCGCGCACCCGCGACCCGACCGGCACCGGCTTGCCGAGGCGGACCTTGTCGAACCCCTTGTTGATCACCATGTCCGCGCCGTCGACGGTGAACGTGTCCGTCACCATCGCGGGCAGCAGCGACAGGGTCAGCATGCCGTGCGCGATCGGCCCGCCGAACGGCCCGGCCGCGGCGCGCTCCGGGTCGACGTGGATCCACTGGTGGTCGCGGGTGGCGTCGGCGAACCGGTTCACGTGGTCCTGGGTGAGCGGGTACCAGTCGGAGACGCCGATGTCGGCACCCTCGTGCGCCTCCAGCTCGCTCAGCGGGATGCTCATCGGACCGCGGCGATCTCGCCTGCCGGGGCCTCGGCGGGCGCGGCGGCCGGGACGGTCCCGCCGATGGCGTGCACGCCGCCGTCGACGTGGATGACCTCGCCGGTGACAGCGGGCAGCCAGTCCGACCAGAGCGCGCAGACGGCGCGGCCGACCGGCGTGGCGTCCTCCTCGTCCCAGCCCAGCGGCGCGCGCTCGCGCCACACGGTCTCGAAGACGCCGAAGCTCTTGATCGCGTTGGCCGCGATGGTGCGCAGCGGGCCGGACGCGATGAGGTTGACCCGGATGCCCTGCGGGCCCAGGGCGTGCGCGAGGTACCGGTTGGCGCTCTCCAGCCCGGCCTTGGCGACGCCCATCCAGTCGTACCCGGGCCACACGACGGTGGCGTCGAAGTCCAGGCCGACGATGGAGCCGCCCGGCATGAGCGGCGCGAACGCGCGGGCCAGCGCGGCGTAGGAGAACGTGGAGACGTGCAGCGCGGTGGCGACGTCCTCCCACTCGGCGGTGAGGAACCCGCCGTCGAGGGCCTCGGAGGGCGAACGCGATGGAGTGCAGGATGCCGTCGAGGCCGCCCCACTTCTCCTCGATCCGCTGAACGGCCGCGGTGATGTGCTCCGGTTGGGTCACGTCCAGCTCGAGGACCTCGGCGCCCAGGTCGTCGCCGAGGCGCTGGGTGATCCGCAGGCCGCGGCCGAACCCGGTCAGCGTGACCTGCGCGCCCTGCTCGATGGCCAGCTTCGCCGCGGCGTACGCGATGGACCTGGTCGACACGACGCCGGTGACGAGCAATCGCTTTCCGTGAAGGAACATCGCTTACCTCATCATGGGTTGACGGTTCGGCGTGTCCGATGCTCACCGCGTCGGCTGACGCTCGGTTGATGCCGGACTGACCAGGGCGGACGCATCGGGGCGAAACCGGCACACTGGGCTGAGAAACCTGATTAGTATCAGGGTGCGGCTTGCATCAGAGTCCTGATACATGGAAGCATTCGCAGGTGCCTAGCGGTCTGGCTGACCTGCCGGACCAGCCCACAGGAGTTGACCATGCTGACCTATCGAATCCTCGGTCCGATCGAGGTGCAAGCAGGAGGGGAACCCGTCGAGATCAACGGGACGTTCCAGCGCACGCTGCTGGCCGCCCTGCTGGTCAACCACGACCGCCTGGTCCTGACCGACTCGCTCATCGGGGAGCTGTGGGAACACAACCCCGCGGAACGCGGAGAACGCGTTACAGGCGCACATAAGCAGGCTGCGGCGCAGGTTACGGGCCGTCGACCCGGATGAGACCGCCCGCGGTTCCTGAGCATGCCCTCCGGCTACCGCCTCTGCCTCAACGGCGACGCCTTCGACGCCGACGTGTTCACCCACGCCCTGCTGGACGTGCGGGCGAACAGCGGTCTCAGCCCGTACGACATGATCACCAAGCTGCGCGACGCCCTGACGCTGTGGCGCGGCCCGACCTTCGGCGGCAACCTCGGCGGCTTCATCTGCCAGGCCGCGGCCGTCCGGTACAAGGAGTACCGCGCGGCGGCGCTGGAGCGGCTGTTCGAGGCCGAGCTGAAGATCGGCAGGCACAACGAGATCGTCGCCGAGCTCAGCGAGCTGGTGGAGAGCGAGTCGCTCAACGAGCGGCTGTGCCAGCAGCTCATGGTCGCCCTGTACCGGGGTGGCCGCCAGCGCGACGCCCTCGCCGCGTACCAGCGCATGCGCAACCGGCTCATGGACGAGCTGGGCGTGGAGCCGTCGCCGGTGCTGATGAAGTGCCAGATGGCCATCCTCGCCCACGACCCGGCGCTGCAGCCGCGGCCGGTCCCCGCCCCCGTCACGTCTTGAGCCCGGCGATGAGGTCCCGGGACCGGTCGGGGTCCAGCGCCCGCTCGCGCAGCTCGTCGAGCAGGCGCTGGTAGTCGGCGACGGCCTCCGGCTCGCTGTAGTAGTGCGCCGACCGCCGCGTCTCCTGGTAGGCCACGACCGCGTCCTCGGTCCTGATCAGCTGGAACGCGCCCGTGCGCGGCGGCCGCAGCCCCGCCGGGAGCACCCGGAGGCTGACGTTCGGCCGCTCGCTCATGGCGATGAGGTGGTCGTACTGCTCGCCCATCACCACCGCCCCGCCGACGGACCTGCGCAGCGCGCACTCGTCGGCGAGGCAGTCCAGCTCCGCGGGCTCGTCCGCGGTGATGGTCCCCGCCGCCGCGCGACCTCCCCGCGTGCGCGGCGTCCACCAGCTCGCGCGCGTACCGCTCCGTCTGGAGCAACGGCGTCACCGCGAGCGGGTCGAACACCTCGATCCGCGTCGCGAACGCCTCCAACCCGAGCGCCAGCTCCTGGTCGTGCAGCCCGACCGGCTCGTCGGCCCGGGGCCGCGCGATCGCCAGCAGCTCGATCAGCCAGGGCAACCGCTCGACGGCGTCGAGGTGCGCCGCCACGATCTCCATGGCGGGCCTGCTGAGCAGGTTCTTCCCCGCCACGGCCTGGCTGAACGACGCCCGCGACACCCCCAACCGGGCCCCCATCTCGGCATGCGTCACCCCCGCCTTCGCGCACATCCTCTCCAACTCGTACCGCAACAACCGCCGCGCCACCCGCGGCCCAACACTCACCCGCACGCCCACACCACCCTCCACACCCGCGAGCGGGTAATTTCGCTTACCGGTAAGCAAAGTAACCTGCGTCCTGCTTTACCTGTAGCCTGTGGACACAGGGATTCCCTTTGCTGGCAAGGATAGTAAGCGTATCGACCGACAGGTCGGCCACTCGCCGGTGTGGCACTACACAAGGCTCGCTGAGAGAGGACAAACTTCCGGATCTCGGGCGTCAGCTCAGCACTGATTCACCCGGTCGGAGGAATATAAGTCGATCGCGGCAATGCCGGACCTGGATCGATGCCAAGCGCCCGACAGGCCAGGCGCCTGCAACAGCCCGCCATGCTGTCCGCCCACTCCTCGATGAGCCGCTGCCTGGGCTGATCGCCGCGTGCTACCTGCGCCGCGGTCTCCGCGCACCAGTCGAAGTACTCGGCCCACGCGTCGTACGCAGTCGCCCGCTCCCCTGGTTCCAGCGCCGGTTCGGCATAGAAAGTCCAGCCGAGGAAGTCCGCTTCGCAAGCACCCTTGTCGATTCGGGGATATCGGCGAATGACTGACCACCTGTCCGTGTCGCGCGGCGCACCAGGATTGGCTCGAGTATCCATAGCCATCCACGGTTCCGAACTTTGTCAACGGCCTCCAGTGCCACCCGCGGTGCTGCGCACATGATGAAAGGCATCCCCGGGCAGCACCGCCCAGGGGTCCCGGATCGATGCCACACTGGCCGAGCAGGGCGCACCACTCGACAGGGGGCAGGAGATGGCCGACCTTCCGGTCTGGGCCCAACGCATCCGCGCTCTCCGCGAGGCCGCGGCTGGACGCAGGCCGCGGCGGCCGAGGAGATGCGGCGCCACTCCGACAAGACCCTCCCCGACCACGAGCACCTCGTGCGGCGCTGGAAAGCGTGGGAACTGGCCGAGAACAAACCCGGCAGGCACTACGCCGGGCTGGTCGCCGCCACCCTCGGCACCGTGACCGCCTCCCTGTTCCCTCCCGACAACGCCGCCCGCCACGACGCGGAGCTGCTTACCGCGACCGGGATGGACACCCTGGAGATCGTCAGCAGGTTGCGGGCATCCGACGTCGCCGACGCGACGCTCCAGTCGGTGCGGATCGTCGTCGAGCGGCTGTGCGCCGAGTACGCGCGCGGGAACCCCGTCGACCTGATCGCGGAGAGCCAGAGCTGGCTGCGCAGGATCGCCGCTCTCCAGGAGAAGCGGCTGTCGTTCGCGCAGCGCAGGGACACCCTCGAACTGGCGGGCTGGCTGACCCTGCTGATCGGCTGCCTGGAGTACGACCTCGGCAGGCACCGCGCGGCGGAAGGCAGCAGGAGGGCCGCGCTGGGACTCGGCGCCGAGATCGACAACCCCGGCATCCTCGGCTGGGCGCACGAGATGCGCGCCTGGTTCGCGCTCACCTCCGGCGACCACCGCGGCGCCATCGCCGCCGCCCGGACCGGCTCCGACGCAGCGGGCGACCACTCCGTCGCAGTCCAGCTCCTGGCCCAGGAAGCGAAGGCGTGGGCCCGCTTGGGCGACGAGAACGCGATGCGCACAGCACTGGGCCGAGGACGAGACCTGCTGGAGAACCTGCCCTACCCGGAGGACATCGACAACCACTTCGTGGTGGACCCGGCCAAGTACGACTTCTACGTGATGGACTGCCACCGCTCCATCGGCGACGACCGGCTCGCCCAGGCCCTCGCGGAGGACGTGATCCGCTCCGGCACCGACTTCCGGGGCGACGAGCGCTCCCCATGCGCATCGCCGAAGCCCGGATCACCCTGGGCGTCGTCGCCGCCCGCGCCGGGGACCTCGATCACGCGCTCGCCTGCGGGAACCAAGCCCTCTCGACCGCGCGGACCTCTCGACCGAGCATGGTGATGATCGCTGGGGATCTGGCGTCCGTGCTCTCCGCCCGCTATCCCGGCGTGCCCGACGTCCGCGACTACACCGCCCGGATCCAAGCCCTCACAGGGTGACCCACCCTGCACGAACGCTGAGGGCGCGGGGTCACCCGCGCCCTCAGCCACCCATGATTCCCGTATGACGAGTCACTCCACAGGCGCCTCCCGCAGGGTTCCCGATTCGGTCAGGAAGCGGTCGACGAAGTCCAGGCGGTGGGTGCCCTCGCGGAAGGTGGAGTGGGACATCAGTTCCCGGTGGAACGGGATGGTGGTCGACACGCCCGCGCAGTCGAACTCGGCGAGGGCGCGGTCCATGCGGGCCAGCGCCTCCTCGCGGGAGTCGGCGTGCACGATGACCTTCGCGAGCAGCGAGTCGTAGTACGGCGGGATCTTGTACCCCGGGAACCCGTGCGTGTCGACGCGGACGCCGGGGCCGCGGGCGGGACGAAGCGCTCGAGCTTGCCGAACGACCCGGCCCAGTCGCGGGCGGCGTCCTCGGAGTTGATGCGGCACTCGATCGCGTGACCCGACAGGGAGATGTCGTCCTGGGTGAACGCCAGGCGCTCGCCGGAGGCGACGCGGATCATCCACGCCACCAGGTCGATGCCGCTGCGGACCTCGGTCACCGGGTGCTCGACCTGGATGCGGCTGTTCATCTCCATGAAGTAGAACTCGCCCGCCGGGTCGACGAGGAACTCCACCGTGCCCGCGCTGCGGTACCCCGCCGCGGAGGCGCCCGCGACGGCGGCGCCGCAGATGGCGTCGCGGAGTTCCGGGGTGAGGACGGTCGACGGGGACTCCTCGACCAGCTTCTGCTGGCGGCGCTGGATCGAGCAGTCGCGCTCGCCCAGGTGCACGATGTTGCCGTAGTTGTCGCCCAGGATCTGGACCTCGACGTGGCGGGCGCCGGTGACGAAGCGCTCCAGGTACACGCGGTCGTCGAGGAAGATCGTGCGGGCGGTCTGCTGGACGTCGGCGAGCGCGTCCGGCAGGTCCTCGGGGCGGTGGACGACCTTCATGCCCTTGCCGCCGCCACCGGCCGCGGCCTTGAGGATGACCGGGTAGCCGATCGCCGCGGCGCGCTCGAGCGCCTCGGTCGGGCCGGTCAGCGGGTCCTCGCTGCCGGGCGGCAGCGGGAGCCCGGCGGCGGCCATCGCGCGGCGGGCGTTGGTCTTGTCACCCATCGCGGTGATGACGTCCGGCGGCGGCCCGATGAACGTGATCCCCAGATCCGCGCAGACCGCGGCGAACTGGGCGTCCTCGGACAGGAAGCCGTAGCCCGGGTGGACGGCGTCGGCGCCGGTCTTCTCGGCGGCGTGGATCAGCGCGGGGACGTTGAGGTAGCTGCGCGGCGACGGGCCGGGCCCGACGCACACGGCCTCGTCGGCCAGGGCGACGGCGCGGGACTCGCGGTCGGCCGCCGAGTAGGCGATGACGCTGGGGATGCCCAGCTCGCGGCACGCGCGGATGACGCGGACCGCGATCTCGCCGCGGTTGCAGACCAGGATCTTCTCGACCATGTCCGCCTCACGCCGGGTCGATGCGGAACAGGGGCTGCCCGAACTCCACGACGTCCCCGTCGACCGGGTAGACCGCGCCGATGACGCCGGGCCGGTCGGCGACGACCTCGTTGAGCATCTTCATCGCCTCGACGATGGCGACCTGCTGCCCGGTCTCCACCTTGTCCCCGACCTCGACGTACGGCGCCTTGCCGGGGCCGGGCGCGCGGTAGAACACGCCGACCAGCGGGGCGGTGAGGTCGTGGCCCAGCGGGGCGGCCTCCGCGACCGCCTCCGGTGCGGCGGCGGGCGCGGGGGCGGCGGCGGCGACCACGGTGGTGGTGGCGACCGCGGCCTCGACCTCCCACTGGATGTCCCCCACGCTCACCGCGATCCGCGCCGCGCCGGTGCGCTTGAGGATCTCGGCCAGCTGCCCGGCGCCCGCCAGCGCGGCGGTGACGTCGGCGGACTGCGGGGCGGGCTTGGTCAGGCGCGGGACCTCGCTCAGCTGAGCCGCGTCCAGAGGTGACATGATCAGTGCCTTTCGGTGTCAGCGTCGGCGAACGTCCCCGCCGCACGCAGCCTGCGGTACCTGCGGTCCACCAGCTCGTGGACCGGGACCCCCGCAGGGGAGCCAGTTCCTCGATCAGCGCGGCCCGCACGGCCGCGGTCGTCGCGTCGCGATCGGTGTGCGCCCCACCCGGCGGCTCGGGCACCACCCGGTCGGCCACCCCGGCGGCGAGGAGCTGCGCCGCGGTCAACCGCAGCGCCGCGGCCGCCTCGGGAGCGCGCCCGGCGTCCTTGAACAGGATCGACGCGCACCCCTCGGGGCTGATCACCGAGTAGATCGTGTTCTCCAGCATGACCAGCCGGTCGGCGACCCCGAGCGCCAGCGCCCCACCGCTGCCGCCCTCACCGACCACGATGGACACGATGGGCGTCTCCAGCCCGGCCAGCAGCGCCAGGTTGTCGGCGATGGCGCCGCTCTGGTTCTCCTGCTCGGCCCGGATCCCCGGGTAAGCGCCAGGCGTGTCGACGAAGGTCACCAGCGGCACCCCGAACCGCTCGGCCAACCGCATCAACCGCGCGGCCTTCCGGTACCCGGCGGGGTGCGGCATCCCGAAGTTCCGCGCGACCCCCTCCGCCGTCCCTCGCCCCTTCCGGTGCCCCACGACGACGACCGCGGCCCCGTCGAGCAGCGCCAGGCCACCCACCACGGACGGGTCGTCCTCTTTGGACCGATCCCCGCGCAGCTCGACGAAGTCGTCGAACACGTCCGCGATGTACTCCCCGAGGTGCGGCCGCTTGCCCTCCCGGGCCAACCGCACGACGTCCCACGCACTGGCGGAACCGCTTTCGCCGCCCCCGTGTGCATCAAGGGAACCCCCACCGCTCCCTGGGGGACGGCCCCTGGCCAGTCTACCGGCGTGGCGGGGGCGCTCGACCTTGTTACCGGCGGGTTGTGGATAACCTCCGCGTCGCTGTGGACAAAAGCCGCGGAGCCGGAGGCGTGCCAGCGGAGGATGCGGGCCAGCGACAGGCGCAGCTCGGAGCGGCCCACGACGGCGTCGATGTGGCCGTTCTCCAGGAGGAACTCGGCGGTCTGGAAGCCCGGGGGAGCTTCTGGCGGATGGTCTGCTCGATGACCGTCGGTCCGGCGAAGCCGGCGCGGGCGCCGCGCTCGGCGACGATGATGTCGCCGAGGCTGGCGAAGGAGGCGCTGACGCCGCCGTAGACCGGGTCGCACAACACCGACACGTACGGGATGCCCGCGTCGGAGAGGCGGCGTAGGGCCGCGGAGGTCTTCGCCATCTGGAGGAGGGAGAAGACGCCTTCCTGCATGCGGGCGCCGCCGGAGGCCGAGCAGACGATCAGCGGGGTGCTGGTGACCTTCGCGTGCTCGGCGGCGCGGCTGACCTTCTCGCCGACGACGGCGCCCATGCTGCCGCCCATGAAGGCGAAGTCGAGGACGCAGAGGACGACGGGGTGGCCGAGGATGGTCGCGGTGCCCCAGCGGGCGGCGTCCTGGCGGCCGGTCTTGCGGACGGCGTCGGCGACGCGGGCCGGGTAGGGCTTGCTGTCGACGAACCCGAGGGGGTCGAGGGGGCGCAGGCCCGCGTCGACCTCGTCGAAGGTGCCCTCGTCGACGAGCAGCTCGATGCGCTCGGCGGCGTTGAGCGGGTAGTGGTGGCCGCACTCCGGGCAGGTGTTCTGGTGGCGGGCGAGGCGGTCGCGGTGGGCGCCCGCGCGGCAGCTGGGGCACTTGACCCAGGTGCCCGCGGGGACGTCGCGGATGCGGGTGCGGATCTCGTCGGCCCGGCTGAGCATGTCGGTCATGACGCGCCGACCCGCTCGCCGCGGCGGGCGACCGGGGTCGCCTCGCAGATCCTGGGCAGCACCTCGGGCTCGGCGGCGGCCGCGGCCTTGGCCGCGAGCATGTCCTCCTGGCGGACCAGGGCGCGGGTGCGGACGATCTGGTAGTCCGCGCGGACGCGCGCCTTGGTCTCACCGCCCTGGCTGATGACGACCTCGGCGCTGTACTCCTGCCGAGCGGGCTTCGACCCGTCTACTTTGGTCAAGACGCACTCCATGTCGACGGCGAGCGGGAAGACGTACCCCTCGAACCCGCGGCCAGCGTGCACAGCACGAACGAGTGCGTGTCGTCGTTGACGACGAACTCGTGGTTGGTGAGCTGCATGAGCTGGCGGGCGGCCTCGATGAGGACCATGCCCGCCACGTGCTGGCCGGTGACGTGGTCGAGGATCATCTCGTTCATGTCCGACAGGCACAGCCGCGCGGCCAGGCGCAGCGGCCCGCGCCGACGGGCGTCGGCGAGCATGACGTTCTCGGGGCTGCGCTTGTGGACGAGGTCGGCGGCCACCGGGACCGGGACCGCGGGCAGCCGGAACCGGGTGAGCAGCCCCGCCTGCTCAGCTCGGCCGCGACGACCTCCCAGTCCGACGCGTCCACCCCTGGCCGACGCCGAGCCGCACGGGTTCGGGCAGATCGTCGTATAAGCCGCCGCGGATGTTCCCGATGAAGCGGTTGACGGTCGCGACCCCGTCGTTGACGGCGAACGCCGCGAAGCGCTCACCGACGAGGTGGATGGTGGGCCGGGTCTGGACGTCCATGGTCTGCGGTCCCCTCGTGTAAAACCTCTGCCGTGTATCAGAGTACGTACTTATCTTCGAGTACCTTAGTCCCATCAGAATGATGACCACCCTGCGTACTCGAAGTCAAGCGCGTCCGGCCGCCCCGACGGCCTACCGCTTACCTTGTCGGACAAGGCTTTTACTATCGTTAGCGCCTGGACAAAGCGCTGACAAACTCCTGAGCAACAGCCCTCTGTCAGAGTACTGACATTGGTCCATTCGGTCGCTACCCCGGGAAACCGCTAACGGAAAGGGCCCGCGCGACGACAACAACACCCGGTTGAGGTGGCTGTGGGAACATGGGACGATCGGGGTAATCGGGGGCGCCTGCGCCTACCGCCGGTCGATCGCTTGTTCATGAGCGTCCTTCACGTTGTCCGGACACAGCTATCAAGGGCCTCACGCGACTCAGGAACCTTACACCCGCGTGGTCCATCCGGGGAACACCCGGCGCGCGGTTGTGGGGTGGTCCGGCGACGACCTATCATAAGTCAGATTCGTAACAGGAGGCTGGCTTGAATACACGGTCTGGCATGGCGGACCTGGAGGCGGAGATCGCCCGCCGACCCGGCCACGCCATCAAGCGTGCCGAGCAGGCGCTGACCACGGCCAAGGCCGCGGCGTTGCGCGCGTTCGACCTCACCGTCCCGCAGTACGCGGGGCTGCTCGTCCTCTCCTACCTGCCCGGCGCGTCCGGCGCGCAGCTGGCGAGGATCTGCGCGGTCACCCCGCAGACCATGGCGACGGTGCTGGCGAACCTGGAGGCGAAGGGGTTGATCACCCGCACGCCGTCGAGCGTGCACCAGAAGGTGTTCGTGACCAAGTTGACCCGTGCGGGCAGCGCGCTGCTCAAGCGCGCCGACGTCAAGGCGCACGCGGTCGAGGAGAACCTGGCCGCCGAGTTCACCGCGGAGGAGCTCGAGCGCTTCGCGGACTACCTCGAGCGCGCCGTGAAGGTGCTCGGCGGGAAGTGACCGCCTTCGGGGGCCGCCGTCGCGACGGCGGCCCCCGGCACGTCCAAGGTCATATACGTATTCTGATACTCCCGAGAGTCCTGCTATACTACGCACGCGCTCCCGCAGGGGGATCGCCACCTCGACCCAGGCTGGAGGGGACCGGATGTCGACGAATGGTCCGGTCGTGCCCGGTCTGCGCGAACTCGCGGCGGGCATCCGCACCGCCGAGCACGCCATCACCACCGAGACCGCGCACCTGCTGCGCAGCCTCGACCTCACGGTCCGGCAGTACTCGACGATGGTGATCCTCGCGGAGAGCCCGGACCTCTCCGGCGCCCACCTGGCCCGGCTGTGCCTGGTCACGCCGCAGAGCATGGCCGCCATCCTGGCGAAGCTGGCCGACCGCGAGCTGATCGAGCGCACGCCGTCCTCGGTCCACGAGCGCGTCCTGCTGGCCCGCCTGAGCCCCAAGGGCTGGGCGGCCCTCCGCAAGGCGGAGACGCTGACGGAGTCCGCGGGAGCACGGCTGACCAACACGCTGCGGCCCGCCGAGCGCAGCCAGCTCCGCGACTACCTGCAGCGGGTGATCGATGCCTTCACCCGAGGTGATGATCGGGACCCCGCGCCCCGGGTCGAGGACCACAACGCGGTGTGACCGGACGGCGGTCCGCTCCGCGTCCGGTGGGGAAAGCCGCTTCTCATTCTCGCCCTGAAACCGCCCGCGACGAGCCCGCGCGCGGGGCCGGAGCGGCTGTTCGCCGCCCCGGCCCGCACCACATCGCGATCAGCGCTTCTTCAGCGCCACGAAGTTCTTGATCTTGCCGGAGACCGGGTGCCGGGGGATGTCCTCCACCGTGATCGTCACCTCCGGGTCCGGGTGCCCGGCCTCGCGCATCGCCGAGACGAGCGCGTCGCGGATCGGGCGGATGTCGCACTCGGAGCGCAGTTCGACCGAGACGTCGGCGCCGGTGCGGGTCTGGCGGACCTGGTACTGGGCGATCCGGGAGTCCCACAGCGGGGTCCAGAAGACGTACGGGTGGACGTAGACGTTGTCGGCGTACTCGAAGACGTCGTCGTGGCGGCCGGAGACCGGGGCGATGCGGCGGCCGGTCCACGGGCCCGGGTTCTCGTCGTCGAGGAACAGGACCTCGTCGGCGATCTCGTAGCGGATCAGCGGGAAGACCTTGTTGATCACGTTGGTGACCAGCAGCTTCGCGCTGCGCGTGCCCGCGGGGACCGGGGCGCCGTCGGCGTCGACCGGCTCGGCGACGAGGAGGTCCTCGCCGAGGTGCATCTCCTCGCGGCCGGGCATCGAGCAGGCCAGCATCCAGGTCTCGGAGGTGCCGTAGAAGTCGATGACCGGCGCGCCGAACGCGGTCTCGATGGTCTTGCGCTGGTGCGGGAACAGCGGCTCCGCGCCGCCGAGCATGACCTCGGGCTTGATGTTGAGCCTGCCGTCGAGCTGCTCCAGGGCCAGCCGCCACAGGATCGACGGGTAGGCGAGCATCTGGTTGGGCTGGAACTCGTTGAGCGCCTCGACGATCTGGGCCAGCGGCATGGTGACCGGCAGCTTGATGCTGTTGTCGCCCATGTCGAAGGTCGCGCGGATCGCGTCGGACATGTGCGAGGCGTGGGCGGCGCCGATGAACGCGCCGCGCGGCGGGGACAGGTGCAGGTTCTGGACGACCCACGGCATCAGCCGCCACGAGCCCAGGCCCGCCTGCAGCCAGCCCTCGTAGTCCCACGGGAACAGGCCGGTGAGGCCGGACGAGCCGCCGGTGGTGACGATGTGGAACTCGTCGAACAGGTAGGCCGGGCCGTTGTCGGTGACCCAGTTCAGGTGCTCCTGGGCGACCTTCATGCTGAGCCGCTTGTCGGTGACGATGTCGTCCCAGTTGGCCATGACGTCGGCCTTGGTCATCACCGGCAGGTGGCGGATGTCGTCGCCGGTGAGGCCGTCCGGGTCGACGTCGCGCAGGCGCTCGGCGTGCCAGGGCGAGTTCGCCTTGGCGTGCCGGACCAGGTCGCGCAGCCGCTCGTCGCGCAGGGCGTGCAGGCGCTCGAGCGGCCAGGTGAGCTTCTGCGCCTCCGCGGCCATCCGGGCCAGGACTTCCTTGAGGTGCGGCTGGCGGGCCTGCTCGTAGGCGGACGACACGACCAACGCGGACATGGGGGACCTCATTTCGGGACGAGAGCGGCGATGAGAATGCCCAGCGCCGCCAGGGCGCCCAGGCTGGCGGCGAGCGCGGCGGCGTGGCCCGCGACGCCGTAGAAGACCAGTCCGATGGCCGCCGCGCCGACCGCGCTGCCGACCTGGATGGCCGTGTTGAGCACGCCGGAGGCGGCCCCACCTGCTCGGCGGGCACGTCGGCGATGGCGGTCGCGGTGAGCTGGGCCATCACCAGGCCCATGCCGAGACCGCACACCAGCAGCGCCGGGACCAGCACCAGCGCGCCGCCCGCGAGCAGCGCGGTCGCGCCGAGGCCGACCCAGCCCGCGGCGAGGGTGAGCGCCCCCAGCGCGATCACCCGGTGCCCGCCGAGGCGCACCACGATGGCGGGGCCGCGGAGCAGGACGACGAGGAAGCCCGCGCCGAGCGCGGTGTAGAGCAGGCCGGCCTGCAGCGGGTCGAGGCCGAGGCCGTCCTGCAGGTACAGGGCGAGGACCAGCAGGAACGCGCCCATCGCCGCGTAGTAGGCGGCGGTGAGGACCGCGCCGCGGGTGAACGTGCGGCGCTGGAACACCGCGGTGTCGACGAGCCGCTGCGTGCGGACGAAGACCGCGGTGAGCGCGGCGGCCACGGCCAGCGACAGCCACGCCCAGGTGGGCCAGCCCTGCTCGCGGCCCGCGACCAGCGGCAGCACCAGCGCGGTCAGCGCGGCGGCGGCCAGCAGCGCGCCGCGCACGTCGAGCGGACCGGAGTCCACACGGGACTCGGGCAGCACCTTGATCCTCGCCAGCACGGCGATGCCGATCGGGATGTTGATCAGGAAGCAGAGCCGCCAGCCGAGCCCGTCGGCGTCGGTCGCGATGAGCCCGCCGCCGATGAGCTGCCCGAACACGCCCGCCATCCCCTTGCCCAGCCCCGCGACGGCGAACGCGCGGACGCGGGCGGGACCGGTGAACGTCGTGCCGAGGATGGCCAGCACCTGCGGCGCCATCATGCCCGCGGCGACGCCCTGCGCGACCCGGGCGGCGACCAGCAGGGCGGGCGTCGGGGCCAGCCCGCACGCGGCGGAGGCCAGCGTGAACAGGGCCAGGCCGATGCCGAACAGGCGCCTGCGGCCGTGCAGGTCGCCGAGCCTGCCCCAGGTGATCAGCCCGGCGGCGTAGGCGAGGCCGTAGCCGACCACGATGAACTGGACCGCGGCCGGACCGGCCCCCAGGTCCGCGGCGATCGCGGGCAGCGCGACGTTGACGGCGAAGAAATCCAGCGTGATCATGAAATCGCACGCGAGCAGCGCGGCGAGGATTCCCGCGCTTTTGACGCCAGCGCCCACCGCAGTCATTTCGGGCCTTTCGACGAGGTGACCGGAGTCAAGCCGGGGGCGCTGACGTCCGGCTGATCCGCCTCTGAGCAGGCACTTTACCGGCAGATCTTCACCAAATAGGACATCAGCCCGCCGTCAGCGGGCCATCAGGGGACGTCCGGAGATTGTGCGCGAAATACACCGCCGATCGGGTTAGGGGTGTCATTACCGTGCGTTGCGCCAAAGACGTTTTCGTGGCCGCCACAGCGACGGCGATCCCGGAGCTCGTGCCGACCGCACGGGCCGAGGCCGCCGGGCTGACCGACGCCATGCACACCGGGCTCGGGTACGACTCCATCGCCGTCGCCGACGGGGTGGCCGGACCGGAGCTGGCGATCGCCGCCGGGCGGTCCGCCATCGCCAGGTCCGGCTTACCGGCCCAGGAGTACGACCTGCTCATCCATTCCAGCCTCTGGTTCCAGGGCCTCGACATGTGGGGCACCGCGAGCTTCGTGGCCAACGAGACCGTCGGCGCCCGCGCGGTGTCGATGGACCTGCAGCAGCGGTCGTGCGGCGGCATGGCCGCGCTGCACATGGCCACCGCCTGCATGCAATCGGGCTACTTCGACAACGCGCTGATCACCACCGGTGACAATTTCGCCGCGCCCGCGTTCGACCGGTGGAACTCGCAGATGTACACGCTGTTCGGCGACGGCGGCACCGCGCTCGCGCTGTCCACCCGGGACGGTTTCGCCCGGGTGCTGGCCACCGCGGCGTTCGCCGACAACTCGCTGGAGGGCTTCGGCCGGGGCAGCGAGAAGTTCCGCTTCGCCCCGGGCACCGAGCAGCCCATCCCGGTGCTGCGCAGGCTCGCGCAGCACGTGCAGACCCCGGCCGCCGCCGACGGCTGGGAGCGCATCGAGGCCGCCATGCTCAAGACCCGCGACCTCGCCCTGTCCGACGCGGGCGTCGACCAGTCCCAGATCACCCGCGCCGTGCTGCCGTTCATCTACCGCGGCGGCGACCAGCGGGAGAACTGGGACGTCCTGGGCTTCACCCGCGAGCAGACCGCGTGGGAGTACGGGCGCACCGTCGGCCACCTCGGCGCGGGCGACCAGTTCGCCGGGCTCGACCACATCGCCCCCGGCCTGTCGGTCGGCGACCACGTGCTCGTGTTCGGCGTCGGCGTCGGGTTCAACTTCGTCGCCGCCGTGCTGGAGGTCGTCGCGCCGCCGCGGTGGTGACGTCAGCGGCCGGTCAGACCGGCCTGCGACCTTGGGAGTTCGAGCCGGACCGGGAGCGCTTGACCCGGTCCGGCTCCGCCGTGCCCGGACCCGTTGTCAGCTAAGGGTTCCTCACGTATTCGGACCTTGATCTGTCGCAGTACCCTGATATCGTGGGCTCATCTTGAGACACGCCCCGCGGGGCAAGCACACGAGGGGTGAAGACCATGACCGTGACCGCGGAACCGTCCCTGGCGACACTGTTCGACCCCGCCACCCGCCCCGACCCGTACCCGGTGCTCGCCGGGCTGCGCAGCGCGCCGCGGGCCGAGCTGGGCGGCGCGCTGGTCGTCGTCGGCGACTACCGCAACTGCTCCGCGGTGCTGCGGGACCCCACCGTCAGCAGCGACCGGCAGCGTTCCCTGCTCGGCGCCACCTTCGGCGCGACCCCGGACGAGGTCCCGGCCGACTCGTTCCTGTCCATGGACGCGCCCGACCACACCCGGCTGCGCGGCCTGGTGGCGAAGGCGTTCACCCCGCGCGTCATCGCCGCGCTGGAGCCGCGCATCCGGGAGATCGTGCGCCGGGCGCTCGACGCCGCGGGCGAGGCCACCGCGATGGACGCGGTGTCCCAGCTCGCCAACGTGCTGCCGGTGACCATCGTCAACGAGCTGCTCGGCGTGCCGCCGGGCGAGCACGACATCCTGCAGGACTGGTCCAACCGCCTGGTCCGGGCGCTGGACCCGGCCACCGACATCGGCGACCCGGTCGTCATCGCCGACATCGAGCTGGCCAAGAACGGCTTCCGGTCGTTCTTCGCCGACCTGGTCGCCTACCGCCGCGTCCGCCCGGGCGAGGACCTGCTGTCCCGGCTGGTCCAGCTCGAGCGCACCAGCGACGCCCTGACCGAGGCGGAGCTGCTCGCCACCTGCTCGCTGCTGCTGGTCGGCGGCTACGAGTCGACGGCGAACCTCATCGCCAACGGCATCCTCGCCCTCGTCCGGCACCCGGAGGCGCTGACCGCGCTGCGCGACGACCCGTCGCTGGCGTCGTCGACCGTCGACGAGGTCCTGCGCTACGACACGCCCGCCCAGATGGTCACCCGGGTGTCCCGCCGCAACACCCACATCGACGGCGTCCCCGTGCCCGAGGACGGCGTCATCATGCTCCTGCTCGCCGCCGCCAACCGCGACCCCGCCGCCTTCGCCGACCCGGACCGGTTCGACCCGCGCCGGGCCGCCAACCACCACCTGGCCTTCGCCGCCGGTCCGCACTTCTGCATCGGCGCCAGCCTGGCCAAGCTGGAGGCGGGCATCGCCCTGTCCGAGTTCGCCCGCCGGGTGCAGAACCCGGAGGTCGACGAGGACCTGCTCACCTACCGCCCGCACGTCAACCTGCGCGGCCCCGAGCGCCTGTTCGTCCGCTACGACCGCATCCGCCCGTGACGAGCGGGCTGGCCCGGCGTCCCCGCCGGGTCAGCCCCGGGTCAGCGCGGCGTTCCACACTGGACGCAAAGGGGAGGCGGGCGGGGCCGCGCTCCCCTCTTCGCCGTTCCCAGTGGGAGAGCCCGATGTCAGAGACCTTAGCCGTGCCCACCCGAACCGCGCCCGCGGCCACCATCTCCGAGCGGATGGAACGGCTGCCGGTGCTGACCAGCCACCGCCACCTCACGCTGGTGATCGGGATCGGGCTGTTCTTCGACTTCTTCGACAGCAACCTGTCCGGCACCATCGCCAAGGTGCTGCAGGCCGACTTCGCCTTCGGCGGCACGGCGCTCAAGCTGATGCTCGCCTCGGCCTTCGTCGGCCAGTTCTTCGGCTCGATCTTCCTCGGCCGCTTCGCCGACCGCTACGGCCGCCGCAGCGCCTTCATGCTGAACCTCGGCATCTACTCGTTCTTCACGCTGCTGGGCGCCTTCGCCCCGAACGCGGCGTGGCTCATCGTCACCCGGTTCATCGCGGGCGTCGGCATCGGCGCGGAGAACGCCCTGTCCGACAGCTACCTGTCGGAGATGCTGCCCGCGAAGAAGCGCGGACGCTTCATCGCGTGGGCGTACACCGCGGGCTTCTGCGGTGTCCCGGCCGTCGGCTTCGCGGCGCTGTGGCTCGCCCCGCAGCAGATCATGGGCATCGACGGCTGGCGCATCCTGTTCGTCCTCGGCGCCCTCGGCGCCGCGGTCGTGTGGGTGCTGCGCCGCAAGCTCATCGAGTCCCCCGCTGGCTGTCCGTCCAGGGCCGCGACGAGGAGGCCGACGTCCTGGTCCGCTCCATGGAGCGCGAGGCGGGCATCGACAGCCCCGCCCTGGTCAAGTCGCCCGCGCCGACCGGCAAGCGCCCCGGCATCCGCGCCCTGCTGACCCGCGAGTACCGCAAGCGCACGCTGGTGCTGTGGACCTTCAGCGTCCTGTCGGTGACGGCGTACTACGGCTTCGGCGTCCTCGCGCCGCAGGTCATGGCCGCGAAGGGCTACAGCGTCCTGGCCAGCCTCGCGTACGTCGCGGTGTCGTTCATCGGCTACCCGATCGGCTCGCTGCTGTCGGTGCCGCTGATGGACCGCTTCGAACGCAAGACGCTGCTGGCGGGCTCGGCGATCGTGATGGCCGCGCTGGGCCTGGGCTTCGGCCTCTCCGGCTCCGTCCCCGTGATGGTGGCGTGCGGCATCGGCTACACCCTGGTCAGCAACATCTTCGCCAACGCATCGCACGTGTTCCTCGGCGAGCAGTACCCGACCCAGATCCGCTCGACCGCGGCGGGCATGGCGTACTCGTTCTCCCGGCTGTCGGCGGCGGCGATCCCGTTCGCGCTCCTGCCCATCCTGACCTCCTACGGCGCCGGGATGCTGTTCACTGTCATCACCGGCTGCATCGTCCTGATGGTCGTGGTGCTCCTCGGCCTGGGCGACCGCACGACCGGCGTCGAGGTGGAGCAGTACGTGAAGGGGTGAGTTCCACGTGGCGGTGGGGGCTCTGCTTCGGCAGTGGCGGCAACGTCGTCGGTTGAGCCAGCTGGAGCTGGCGCTCGCGGTCGAGAGCTCGGCGCGGCACCTGAGCTTCGTCGAAACCGGCCGGAGCCGCCCCTCCAAAGCGATGCTGCTGCGACTGGCCGACCACCTGCAGATCCCCTCCGCCAACGGAATGAGCTGCTGGTCGCGGCGGGTTACGCCCCGGAGTACACCGAGCTGGACATGTCCTCGCTCGGTGTGCTCCGGGGCAGTCTCGATCGATTGCTGGCTGCCTATGACCCGTATCCGGCGTTGGTTTTCGACGGTGGGTATCAGGTGGTGGCGGCCAATGGCGGGGTGTCGCGGGTGATGCTTTCCGGGGTCGCCCCGTCTTTGCGTACGAACCTGATGCGGGTGGTGCTGCATCCGGATGGCTTGGCGCCGCGGGTGGTGAACTTCCCGGCTTGGCGGTTGTATCTGCTGGACCGGATGGAGCGCCAGATCGCGTCGCGGCCCGGTCTGCGACCGTTGTACGACGAGGTGTCGGGCTATTCGGTAGTGCGGGGAGCAGTGGGTAGTAGCGGGCCGTTGCCGGACCCGGCACTGGTGGCTCAACCGTTCCAGGTGGAGTGCGAGGGTACCGTTCTGTCGTTCATCACCACGGTGGGCACGTTCAACACCCCGCTTGACGTGACGGTGTCGGAGTTGGCGATAGAAGCGTTCCTGCCCGCGAACGAGTTGACGGCAGCGTTCTTGCCGCGCCTCCCCCGTAACGCTGACAATAAGCACATCTAGCCACTAGGTCACCTCATCCAGAACCTTCACATACCGTTCTGGTCGCAATTAGATCCAGCGCCCCGCCAGCAATCTCTCGTAAAAGATCGTCGCCAAGCTTCCAGTTAGGAAGGGAGTTTTCCCCTCGCCGAGCTTTGAAAAGGTAATCGAACAGAACTGCCCACCGGGTTCGGTGAATCTGGCCACCGCGACGTAATCCATCGGGTCTCCCGGCAGCCGCCGCCCACTCAGCGGTTCAACCTGCGCTCCCGGCACCACCACATCAGGAAGAAGGTCATCCACCGGGCGGCCGACGTAGAGCGCCAGAACAACCTTTTCGCGCACTCGTTCAACCAATTCGTAATCGCCCACGGTGACACTTTCACTCAACGACCACTCGAGCTCTTCCTGCGGCGAGTTTCCACAGGAAGAGAGCACGCCACCCATAACAGCAGCGGCCACAACAGCAGCCCGGGCCCGCGTCAACAGGCCCACACCCCGGAGTCACAGAACACGATGGTCCTCTCGTATCTCCTCGTCATAGCGGCACCGTAGTCCGCTCCATAGGTGCCCATTTTGCCGGTTTGGTAGTAGACATCCTTCACGGTATCCAAACCGACATTGTACGCGGCGGCGGCCAACTCACGCGTCGAGTACCGGCGGCGCAGGTCAGCCGGAGCAGTCTCCTCGATTTCCAAAGTAAGATCAGCCAGCGTGAATGCCGTCACCCGAATTGCCGCATTGTCGTCCCAGATCAAATCTTCGTGCTCGATCCCAGCCAACTCGGGATGGTTGGATTTAACTTCGTTGAACAACCCAGGCTGAATATTTCCCCATCCAAGGGAAGGCGGGTTCCCCTTGAAAGGCCGGTAGACGCCCCGTCGATCGAGCACCACCTGCGCGAGTTGAACCCAGTCGTCGAACGGACCGAGCCCTTCCGACCGCCCGACCTCGATCATGAGAATTGACATCAGGAATCGCGGATCAACTCCCGCCTCGCGTGCGGCGTGATAAACGGCCGGACCCCAACCACGCGGCCCTTGCCCACGCCCATACATAACCCGCATACTCTCAGCCGCCCCTACCTCCGGAATTGGGCAGGTGACTTCAGCTCCTGCGCCCGAGCACAGGCGGAGCAGATCAGCCGGATCGTACTCAGCAATTATCTGAGCAAGACCCGGGGAATCGGAGTAGCTCCGTCCGGACGATCCCGACTCGCCGCTTGTCCTCCACGGATCGGAACTACCAGAGCCCGGCCGACCGGAGGAAGACGCACCGCACGACCCATCCGTTGATACCGAACACTCGACGCCGATCCAGCCGACCTGGTCATTATAGCCGCAACCGTCACAGAAGAGGCCCGACGGATCACTGTGCGTCGTCGGATTGTGGTTGGAGTAGACATAACCATGCATCTGGCGACTATCGGCGAAATCAATGAGCGGGTCGATCGAACTGAATCGACCAATCGAAGGATCGTATGCCCGCGCCCCAATGTGGATCAGGCCGGTGGGATCTTGATCGCCACCAACGAACGCTTTCAGGTTCGGCCAGGAGGACGTCGTTCCCCTAAGCCCGCCGTAAGGGAGTTGATGCCTGCGGGACAACTGCAGGTCGGATGCGCGCAGAGCCAACGCCCCGGTGCCTTGATGATCTCCGATCAGGTACGTCAACCCTGACGTGCTGGAACGCTGCACAACTGCGGCACCGCCGTGGTTGTAGTAGCGGATGCAGCTCACCGTGGACAGGCCGGCGGGAAGTTTCACCTCTTGGCCGGGCAAGTACAGCGTCGTTCCCGACTGGTCGCGCGCGATCAACCGGGTCCCGGTCGCGTCGTAGATGTATGACGAGATCTGGGCGCCTTCGGTGACCTTGCTGACGCGGCCTTCGCTGTTCCACTCGAGGGTTTGGTTGCGGGAGCCGACGGTGCGGGTAATCGTGTTGCCGGAGGCGTCGTAGCCGAAGGCGGCGGTGGTGGTCGGGGTGGCGCCGGAGACGGACTCCGAGACCGAGGTCAGGGTGTGGGGTTGGCCGAGGCCGTTGGCGTCGACGGGTGGGTAGGTGTAGGTCCTGGCCTTGGTGGTAGACGTGGAGCGCTCAGTTTCCGTGGCTCGGTTGCCCGCGGCGTCGAAGGTCCACTCGAGCCAGTACGGGGCGGCGCCGCCCAGGTTGGCGGTGGTGGGGGCCGGGGCGCAGTCGCCGTTGGCGGGGGTCCATGCGTTTGCGAGGCGGCCGAGCCAGTCGTGGGTGAAGCACTGGGTGTCGTGGGCGACGCCGGTCGGCACGTCGGCGATGCGGGTGATGTGGCCCGCGTCGTCGTAGCTGTAGCGGCGGTCGACCACCTGGGACTGGGTCGCCGTTTCGCGGTCGACCGTCGTGCGGAGCAGGCGGCGGGTGCCGTCGTCGTAGGTGTTGGTGGTGAGGACGTTGCGGGTGGACGTCGCGCTGCCGCGGGTGATCTGGTAGATCTCACCGAACTCTGTGTACGCCGTGTCCGAGACGTAGGTGGCGGTGGCTCCGGTGGCCGGGTTGAAGGCCCAGGACGCCTCGGGGAGGCCGAAACCGTCGTACGAGTGGTGCACGACCTCCTTGGCCAGGCCGCCTGCGGCGGGGACCGTCTCGGTCTGGACCTTGCCGGTCGCGGTGTACGTCGTCCCGTAGACGTACTCTCCCGCCAGTTGGCCCTCGACCGGCGGGATCGTGATCTTGGAGCCGGTAGGCCTGCCTGCGGAATCGTAGCCGGTCACCTCGGAGCGGTAGGCCGTGGTCCCGACGTAGCGGGTCGAGGCCACCGGGCGGCCGTTGCCCAGCGAGTCGTAGGTGAACTCGGTGAGCTTCGGGCCGGTGGCACTGCCCTCCCGCACCGTGGTCTTGCGGCCGATCGGGTCGTACCCGTAGGCGAGCGTCGCGCCTCGAGCGTCGGTCGACCGGATCAACTGGGCGGCCTCGTTGTACACGGAGGTCGACACACCCGCGTCGGGGTCGGTGGTGTGCACGCGGTTGCCTGCCAGGTCGTACCCGAAGGTCCACTTGGCGCCCGCCGGGTCGGTGACCGTCGCGAGCTGGTCCGCGCGGGTGTACGTGTAGCGGGTGGCCTGGAAGGCGGCCGTGTCGCTGCCCGCTTCGGCGCGCACGTGGTAGTCGCGCTTCTCCACCTCGCGGCCGAGCGCGTCGGTAAGGACGGTGACTGCCGTGCCACCGTCGGGCGGGATGGTGCTGACCTTGTCGGCGCCGTGGTACTGGGTTGTCGTACGCCACAGCTCGGTCCCGTAGCGGAGGAAGATCGATGCCTTGGCGCGGCCCGCGGTGTCGTACTCGATGACCGTGGCCGCGGGCAACGTGTTCGCCTCGGACACGGTGAACAACGCGTCGGCAGGGGTGTTCGCGTTGTAGTAGGCGTCGTTGGTCTTCACCACCAGACCGCGGCTGTCGTAGACGGTGTCGGTGATGACGCGTCCGCCGGTGGCGCCGGGCTTCTGCACCTGGCGCTCGCGCAGCAGGCCGTCGAGCAGGGTGTACGACGCCTGGTACGAGCCGCTGTCCTGCAGGGCCTCGGACTTCACCCAGGACGGCGCGTTCGACCGGTACGCGTAGGAGAACTTCGCGATCGGGGCAGCCGTCGTCGGCTGGCCCGGCGCCCACACGGTGGTGGTCCGGCCGAGCGGGTCGAAGGCGCCCTGCGACTTCACGCCCGCGGCGTCGGTGACGGCGGTGGGCGTTCCGCGCCGGGGATCGATGTCCGACACCGCGACGTGCCCGAGCGCGTCGGTGACGGTCACCGAGGTCACCAGGCCGTTGGTGGGCTGGTAATCCGTGGTCGTGGTGCCGCCGAGGACGTCCACCGCCGACGTGACCCGGCCGTAGCCGTCGTACGCCGCGGTCGTCTCGGACCAGTCCTGGGTCGTGCCCTCCCACGAGTCGAGGACCTCGACCTTGGTGAGCCTGCCCTTGGTGGGGGTCGCGCCGTGGGCGAGGCCGTCGTAGGACCTGCGGGACGCGGAGAGGACGGTGGCCGCTGCCGCCTGCGTGTCGCAGGTGCCCGCGTGCGCGGTCGTCGACGACGCCAAGCCGATCAGGTGCGCGGTCGTGTTCGACACGTACGTCGTGCGCGCGCACTTCTCATCGCCGGTGACCGTGCGCTCGTCCCACGCGGAGACGGCGCCCATCTGCTCGACGTGGGTGGGGAAGCCCTCGGTGTTGAACGCGGTGTTGGTCTGCGTCCGGAACCAGGTCCCGTCGGCCTTGCGCGCCCGGTTGCGCACCTTGGCGGTACCCGACTTGTACGCCTTCTTGTCGCCCTTGGTCGCGGTCGCCGCGCTCACCCACGGGTCGTTGACGGTCAGGCCGATCAGCGTTCCGTCGAGGTACTCGCGCTCCTCGCGCAGGAAGCCCGGGACCGCCTCGTGCTCGACGGCGTCGTCGTCGGTGCCGTCGGACGACGCGGTCCGCTCGAGGCCACCGGGGAGGCGGTCGCCGTGCATGCCGCGGAGGTACTGCTTCTCAGTGACGAGCTGGCCGGAACCGGGGTTGCCCACGAGGGTCTTGACCGTCCCGAACCCGCGGAACTTCGACCAGGTCCGCTCCTCGGCCTTGACGAGTTCGTTGTCGTCCCACGCCCACGCGGCGCCGCCGAGGTACTGGTAGTTCGTGAGGACCTCGGGCGCCGCACCGGTGTTGTCCTGCTCGACGATCTCGGCGACGACGTACTTGTGGAACCAGTCGAGGATCGGTTCGTCGTATCCCGCGTACGGCTTCCAGTACGTCGGGAAGCAGCGCAGGGTGTTGGTGTGCGGTGCGGGCATCGTCTGGCCGGGCGCGCACTGCGGGTCCTGGTACCGGACGCCGGTGTAGCCGCCGTGGCCGTTGTCGATCCCGGTCAGCCGGTACCGCGGCAGCGGGCGGATCTCGCCGGTGCCGTCGACCCGGTTGTCCTTGGGGGTCCCGTGGAACGCCGTGACGGGGGTCGTCGCGGTCCCGCCGACGTGCCCGGTCCGCTGGACCGAGCTCAGCCACAGCGAGGGGTCCGAGCCGTCGCCGGGGAGCGGGAACGAGTGCGTCAGCGCCCAGGAGTCGACGGGCTGCCACCCGCCGGCGTTCACCGACGTGGTGACCTTGCTGAGCCGCTTGGTGGTGAAGAAGGCGGGGGTGTGGACGCCGGGGTTCCACTCGAAGTTCTCGAACACCGCCTTGCAGTCGTCGGCCTCCGGGCAGATGAGGTCGATCGGCACGTCCGGCCAGTGCGTGGCGTTGGCCTCGGTGCGCTGTTCCGGGGTGCAGGTGACCGCGCCACCGGGCACGCACCGCTCGGCGACCTCGAACTCGACCTTCGCGAGGGGGCTGGCGAACAGGGCGCCGTCGCGCAGGCCGTAATCGATGCCGGTCAGGTGCCCGCCGCGGACGTACTCGGTGGCGGCGCCGTCGATGGCGGCCCGGGTGTACCGGTTCTTCTCCTGCGCGTACCGGAAGACCATGGCGTTGCCGTGGCGGTCGATGACGAGGTCGAGGTTCCAGCGGTACGCCTGCTGGCACCACGAATCGGTGAACGCGGTGGCGTTGCAGGGCTCGCCCTGGTGGTTGCCGAAGACGGGCGCGGTGAAGACCGAGTTGGTGACGGGCTTGCCGGTCGTCCAGCCGGGGAGTCGGTTGAGGCCGAGGAAGTACTGCGTCCCGTCGATCGCGGTGACCTTCCAGTGCTCACCGTTGTCGTCGCCGTTGGTGGCGCCGGTCAGCAGCTCGATCTTCGCGCCGGTGTCGGAGCGCGCCACCCACTTGCCGGTGCCCGCGTCCTTGATCAGCTCGCCCGAGACGCCGCCGACCGAGATGGTGATGTGCTCCTGCGCCCAGCAGAGGTCGGCGCGGTCGTCGCTGCCCTGGTTGCCGCCCTCGTCCTCCGAGCAGGACTTGTACCCGCGTTCGACGTAGCCGCCCGGCGCGAGGTCCCAGCCGTCACCGGCCCACGAGGTCTGGTTGTTGGTCTCCGCGGTGCGACCGTCGACGCTCCCGGAGCTGTAGCTGAGGTTCAGGTTCGGCGCGAGGCCACCCGGGACCGGCGGCGCGGTCATGGGGTACGAGTACGTGAAGTCACCGGAGGAGCCGCCCGCCGACCACGACCCGGAGGGGGCGAGGTCGGTGGCGGTGAAGTCGCCCTCAGGGCCCTTGGCGCCCGCCACGGCCGCGAGGACGGTCGGCGAGCTGTCGCCGGACTGGCCGTAGGCCTGCGGCGCGGTGAGACCCGGGTCCTCCTCCGCGGGAGCGGTCGTGGTGGTGGTCGTCGGCGCGGCGGTGGTCGGCTCCGGCGCGGTCGTGCTCGAAGGCGCTTCGGTGCCTGGCGCGGGCTCGTCGGTGGGGCGGGGCGTGGTGGTCCGCGGGGTTCCGCCGCGCGGCCGCGCGGGCAGCGTCACCCGGCCGGAGAGCACCTGGCCGCGCGAGTTGTTGCGCCCGGCCACGGGGGTGGCGGTGCGGCACTCCCGCAACTCCGGGGTGGTGAGTGCGCACGCGGGCAACTGGACCAGGACCAGCCGGGTGCCCCATCCACCGCCGTAGGCGTGGGCGAAGGCGGAGTAGTCGAGTTCGACGTCGACCGCGCCGCCCTTCCCCGCGCCCGGCTCCTGGAGCGTGAAGACCACGCCGTCCACGCCCAGGCCCGCGGCGGTGTCCCTGCTGTGCATCTCGACCCGGACGGACGAAGGGCCGTCCGCGTTGCCGAGTGCCACCGGGACTTCGGGGACATCGGTCCGCGCGCCGTTCGCACCGGGGACGTCGACGACCACGCTGCGCTCGGCGGGCCACTGGGGCGGAGCGGGGTTGGTCAGCACGTCCGCCGCGGCGTTGACGACCTCCGGCGCGACGACCGGGACGACGCCGCCCTCGACCGACTTCGTCCGCTGCGGTTCGGGGAGGGCCAAGCCGCCGCCCCAGGCCTGCTCGTCGGGTGCGGGCGTCGACCCGGTGATGGTGGCCGCCCCCAGGGCGAGCACCGTACCCACCACGACCGCTTTGGTCGTGGCGCCGAAGCCAGCGGCGCCGGAGAGGCCGAGGAGGCCCGCCCACCGCGCTCGCCCGATCCGCTTCCGCCGAGTGTCCTCGCCGTTCATGAAAGGCCCTTCATCCCCAGTGGTGCAAAGCTCTGGCTCGTGCGCACGGCTGGGACGGGCGCCGCGGGCGCCCGTCCCGTGCCGGTCAGGTCTCTTCGTGGCCGCCGTCGGCGCCGCGGCGATGGCCCGCAGGGCCACGTCGTCGAGCACGCCCGCGAAGACGCGGACGTCCTTCACGCCGCCCTTCCACGGGTCGACGTTCCGCCCGACCCACGTGCCGCGGCCGATGACCAGCTGGTCGGTATCGGCCATCAAGGCGTTCGGGGTAGACGCGAAGGTGTTGCCGTTCGGGTTCGCCCCGTTGGGCATCCACCTCTGGACCTCGCCGTTGACGTACAGCCGCAGCTTCCCGTTGGGCGCGTCGAACGTCACCGCGAGGTGCACCCACTGCCCGGCGACCGCGGGCGCGTCGGACTGGACCTCGTGGTGCACCTGCGTGGCGTCGGTGCCGCTGTGCGCGAGCACCTGCCAGCGACCGGTCGACCCGCGGTACCCGACGAAGACCGGCATGGTGCGTCGGCCGGAGAGCGAGAACACCGCCCGCGTCGCCGTGTCCAGCTCGTTCAGCCGCGCGAAGCCCGCGATGGTGAAGGACTTGGTGGAGTCGATACCCTTCGGCAGGGGCGCGTGGACGTCGCTGCCGAGGTTCCACAGGCCGTGGGCGTCCACCGCGTCGATCGCGCGGTCGTAGAGGCGCACCTCGTCCAGCGTGCCCGCCAGGAAGTCGACCTGCGTGCCCGCCCACACGGCCCGGCCCATGATGACGGGTCCGCTCGGGTTCCACGCGTACCCCTGGGACGGGAGCGCCTTCGTGCTCTCCAGGACGCCGTTGACGTACAGCTTGATGCTGTTGGTCGTGGCGTCGTAAGCACCCGCGACGTGCGTCCACTCGTCGATGCGCGGCGGGAGCGCGGACAGGGTGACCGTCGTGGCGGCGGTGTCGGTGTCCCCATTGGACAGGCGGAACGCCCAGCGGTCCTGGGTCTTCAGGTATCCCAGGGTGAAGCCGTACGACCGCGACCCGTCCTTGGTGATGAGGGTCGCCGACTGGTCCTTGTGGTCCAGCCTGACCCACGCGGACACCGAGTACGACTGGTTCGTCGTGAACCCCGTGTTGTGCGCGTACAGGCGGCTCCTCGCGCCGTTGGCGAAGGTGGCTCCCGATCCCGATCGCCCAGCGGCGTACCCGGGGGCCACGTAGCCCGCGGTGCTGAGGTGCCCGAGCGCGGGAGCGTTGGCACCCGAACTGTCGTCCAGGTTGCCGTCCAGCGCCCACCGCGCCCGGATCCCGGTCCGGGAGGCGGACCACTGGTCGAGCCCGGTGTCGGTGTCCCCGGTGAAGGCGACGCTCGGGTCGTTGACGTCCCAGGAGGCGCCCGTGCCGTAGACGGTGCCGTTGTTGGCGACGACGGAGTCCACCGCGGTCGTCTCGGCACCGTCGTTCAGGCGGTAGCGGGCGCGCTCGATCGGGACGTTCGCCAGCCCCGCCACCTCGGTCGGGACCAGCATCCTGTTGTAGACGCGGACTTCGTCGATCGAGCCGAACCAGTTCCGGTGGAGCGTGCCGTTCCAGCGGTGCTGGCCGAGCCCGAGGTCGCGGCCGGTGGCCGAGAGGTTCACGTCGGCGAGGCAGGTGCTCTGCTTGATGCCGTTGACGTACAGGCACGCGGTGTCGGTCGCGGCGTCCACCGTCATGGCCAGGTGGGTCCACTCCCCTCGGCGGCCGGGGCGTCGCTCCAGGCGATGCGGACGCACGGCTGGCTGAGGTGGCAGGACGTCCCCAACGACCAGTACGACGCCGTCCTGCCGTCCTTGCGGTACGACAGCATGACCGGGGACGCGAAGTCGTCGTCGAACGAGATCGCCGTGCGCGTCCACTCACCGGCGCCCGGCTGCACCCGCACCCAGCCCGCGATGGAGAACGCGCCCGCCGTGTCGACCAGCTGGCCCGGGGCGACCGCGCCGTCGCTGGTGTCGCCCACCTTGAACGCCCCGCCGCTGTACCCGGCGGGATCGGTCGCCGCCCCGCTGGTGAACGTCAGGTTGTGGCTGTTGGGGCTCACGTCCGTGCCGTCGGTGTCCAGCGGCCAGTGCGCGACCGGCCCGGAGCCGTCGGGCACGTGGAACTGGTAGCTCTCGTAGTTCGCGGGCGTGCCGGGTTCCGGGGTCCGGCGGTGCGAGACGTTGCCCGCCTTGTCGACGGAGCGCACGTTCAACTGGTAGAGCCCGCCCGCGAGCGGCGTGAACGCGATGGTCAGCGACCCGTCGGCCGCGGGCGCCGCGCTCTTGTCGAACGTCGTCGAGCCGATGGACCACTGGTAGCGGTGGATGTCGTTGGTCCCGTTCAGGCCCGTGAGGGTGCCGGGGGTGAACTTGAACCGCCCGGTGACGCCGACGCCGCCGCCGTTCTCGATGTTGCTGGTCCCGGCGAGGTACTTCCCGTCGACCGACTCCACGCCGGGGACGTCCGGCGTCGTGGTGTCCATGGTGAACCGGCAGTAGTCGTCGAGGTCGGTCGTGGGCCCCGTCCACGGGGAGGACAGGGCGTCCGAGTCCGTCCCGTCCCACGCCGCGACCCGCCACGAGATGACGCCGCCGTCGCCGAGCCACGCTGCGGGCACCGCGACCTGGTGGGTCCCCCGGACGGTTGCGACGCGCTGGTGAGGATGCCCTGGCGCACGTAGTTGCGGTAGACCACGAACTCGCCCCTGACCCACGACCCGGGGTCGGGGTCGGTCAGCTTGGCGCGCAGCGTGAGGCTGCCCGCGCCGACGTACCGGGCGTTCGCGTCGGCCACGCACCCGAGCGGGGCGGTGCCGTTGTAGAGGTTCAGGGTGGTGGGGCGGTGCGGCGCGCTGTTGTACTCGATCTTGAGGCCGGGGTTGGTCTTGAACTTGCGCCAGTGGGTGTCGACCGTCTCGCTCTCCGCGAACAGGCCGAAGGTCATCGTGTTGCCGATGCCGGTCTCGCGGTTGTCGCGGATGAACGTGCTGAGCGCGTCGCCGCGGTTCGTCTCCGTCCCGGGCGTCGACCACCCGCCCTCACCGGGGCACCCGGTGTACTCGCCGACGACCCCGACCCGGACCGACCGTGCGGGTTCCGAGCCGAACTGGATCCCCGACGAGATCGAATTCGTGATGTGGACGTTGGTGCGCCCGGGGCAGTCGGCCGCCGAGTGCGCCACGGTCAGGTACAGCTTCGCCCAGTGGATGGCGGCGGTCTTGGGAACGCTCGTGATGTCGAACGTGAAGTAGGAGCGGGCGGTGATCCACGCGGATTGGTTCGTGTCCCAGACGTATCCGGCCTTCAGCGAGGTGTCGTTCCACTCGGTGTCGCCGACCGCGCCGTCCTTCTTGTACAGCACCACGCGGTTCGACAAACCGCAGGTGCACGAGACCGAGGGGTCGATGTAAACCGGGTAAACGGTTTTCGGGTCGGCGAGGAACTCCTGGTCCGGGGAGATGGCGACCTGCGCGTCCCCGACCCGGACGTCCATCACCGCTTCGCGGTCGTCCTCCACCGGCGCGACAACGCGGTCAGCGGCGTCGCCCCTGCCCGCCGAGTCCCACATGCGCGAGGCGTTTCCGGTGAAGGCGACGGCGCCGGACTCGTCGACGACCTCGAGGGTGGAGGGCACGGCGCCCGAACGGCGGTTCGCGGCGCGGGCGAGCGGATGCTCCTTCTCGGTGACCCGGGCGCCCTTGGTGTGGGTACCGAACTGAAGCGACCGCAGCTTCGGGTTGGCCGCGGCCTCCGGCGTCTTCACGACCAGGACCTGGCTGAACCCGAGGCCGTCGACCTTGATCTTCAGGTCGACGCCCGGGAGCACCTCGGCGTAGGTCGCGGTGTCCCCGGCGAGCTCGGGGACGGGGAGCGACCAGGGCCACGACAGGCCGACCTCCGTGCCCGCGTGCCCGACGACGGCCATCTTCTGCTTCGCGCCCCCACCGGAGAGCGCGATGTCGGCGAGGGTGACGCGCGGGCGGACCGAACCGTCCGGCTTCCGCTCGAGGGTGGTGTCGAAGTCCTGCCAGGCGCCGGACTTGTCGGTGCGCGTGGGGAGCACGGTGGCGGTGTAGACGATCCGGCCGTTCGGCTGGGCCACCACGTCGACGGTCTCCGACGTCAGCCCCGCGACGCGGACCGGCTTGCCGGTGCGGGCGGCTTCGGCCACGGCCGCGGTGTGGGCGCTGTCCAGCGGCGCCGACTCGACGCCCGCCCTGCGCTCGGGGTCGTTCGGGTCGTCCGGCACCTGCTCGAGCCGCTTGCCGGGTGCCCGCGAGCCCGCGTCGGGCACCACGGGTTCGGCCGACGCGACCGGTACCACCAGGCCCGCGCCGAGCGCCGCGATGAGGATCAACCCCAACGAGCGCGCGCGAACAAACCCACCGTTCCGCTGACGCACAACTGCCCCCAGTCATCCGAAAGGCGGGCCGCGAGGGCCGCCTGAAGCAGAGCAACTGTGCGCAATTCCGACGGCATCCGCAATGCGTCGACCAGGGAAATCTGGCCGCACCGCCATGACTTATGTCACTGTAACGCCGCAGGTTGCGACCGACGGGTGAAGATCGGAAAACCGTGAACGAGATGCGAGCCGACCCCGTTAGGCCCGGTGGGGAACTAATTTCACTAAGCGGCCTCCACATTGCGTGACAGCAGAATGATGTTCACATCCGTATTCGGGAAGCGTTTCCGCATGGGTCACGGCAACGTGGAAACCGCCGCCCGGGTTCCGGTCGGGGCGGCGGTCTTGTCCGCGGTCAGACACTTGGGCGGCGTTCCTCGATGCGCATGCGCAATGGGTGGGGTACCAGCGTCATGCGGGGCCGCGGTTTCACGACCTCGTTCGGGACCGGGCGGAGGCGCCAGCGGGAGGCGATGATCGCCAGCGCCAGGGTGGCCTCGACGCGGCCGAAGACGTCGCCGATGCATTTGCGGGTGCCGATGCCGAACGGGGCGTAGCTGTGCGGGGCGGACGACGAGCCGCGGTTCAGCCAGCGGTCGGGGTGGAAGCGGTCCGGGTCGGGGAACAGGTCGCGGCGCCGGTGGAGGAGGTACGGGCAGTAGATCAGGACGGTGCCCGCGGGGACCGGTCTGCCTGCCAGCTCGGTGTCGGTGAGGGTGACGCGGGTGAAGATCCACCCCGGTGCGTACAGCCGCAGCGCCTCGCTGACGATGCGGCCGGTGTGCTCCAGGCGGGGGACGTCGGCAAAGACCGGTGTGCGGCCGTCGAGGACGCGGTCGACCTCGTCGTGGAGGGCGCGTTCGACGTCGGGGAGGCGGCCCAGGAAGTACAGGCACCAGGACAGGAGTGCGGCGGTGGTCTCGGTGCCGCCGAAGATGAACGTGACGACGTTGTCGCGGAGTTCCCGGTCGGTCAGGGCGTCGTCGTCCTCGCCGCGGGAGCCGACCATGGCGGAGAGGAGGTCGGGGCTGTCGGCGCCGCGGTGGCGGTACTCGTCGATGATCCGGTACACGACGCTGTCCAGGTCGTGCAGCGATCTCCGGAAGCGGCGGTTGAGGGTGTGGGCAGGCGGTCCCACGAGTTCGGCATGACGAAGCGCCAGAACGCGTCGTTGAGCAGGCTGGCGGCGGCGGCGCCGACCTTGGCGCGCTCGTCCTCCGCCAGGCTGACGGTAAACATGCACTTGAGCGTGACCTGCATGGTGATCTCGGTCATCTCGCGGACCACGTCGACGACCTGCCCGGACCGCCACCGGCCGGTCACCTCCGCTGCCGTGGCCGCCATCACCTGCGAGTACTCGGCGATGCGGTCCCGGTGGAACAGCGGCTGGATCAGGGCGCGCTGCCTGCGGTGCTGCTCCCGCTCCGAGGTGAACAGGCCCAGGCCGAAGATCTGCCGGAACCGATCGAAGTACGGCCCGCCCTTGTCGAAGGTCTCCGGGTCCCGCAGCACGTGGTCGGCCAGGTCCGGGCTGCACAGGACCAGCACCGGGCGCGGCCCCCAGCCGATCTCCACCAGGTCCCCGTGATCGGCGAGCGTTCCCAGGAAACCGAGCGGGTCGCGGCCGAACGCGACCAGGTGTCCCACTCCGGGCAGGCCGCCGGGGCCTTCGCGGACCGTGTCGAGGCTGACGTCATCGTTCCTCCTCCACCCGAGATCCCCTGGCCCACCGATTGTCCCGGCAACGCCAAACCGCCGCCCCGGGTCCAGTCGGGGCGGCGGTCGGGTGGGGCTGGTTACTGCGCGGCCTTGAGCTTCTTGAGGCCGTAGAGCTGGAGGCCCGCGAAGGCGCCGACGACGACGGCCTGGGCGACGGTCCAGAGGGTGCCCCAGGTGTTGGAGCCCAGGAGGCCGATGGCGGCGACGACGATGCTGCCGACGGCCCAGATGATGTTGGCGTCCGCGACGATGGTGGTGCCCACCGCCGACGGGGTCTTCGACAGGGCCAGGGAGCCGACGAACAGGCCGAAGGCGGTCAGGAAGATGCCGATGTAGACCAGCGGGGTGGCGCTGACGTCGAACAGGGTGGCGACCCAGGAGGAGAACGCCAGGTAGATGATGCCGTTGCCGGTGGTGACGACGGCGTCGAGCGCGAGGAACCGACGGAGCAGGGTCGCCGCGGACGTGGCCGGGGCGGGGGTGTCGGTCAGTCGCGAGGAGCCGTGCGCGGTCGTGGTCACGAGGATGTCTCCTATCGGTGTGGTTCCGCCCCAAGGGTCTCGAACATGCGGGCGGAAATCCATTGCCTATCAGGGTGAAACAGTGCCCTGTCAGTGTGCTGTCAGTAGTCTGTCAGCGTCGGAGCACGGCTTGGGTTTGCGTCGTCTGGGCTACCAGGGCGCCCGTGTCGTCCAGCAGGTCCGTCTGGCAGACGATGAACTGGGCGCCGACGTGCATGGGGCGGGAGACCGCCGTGACGACGCCTCCGCGCACCGAGCGGAGGAAGTTGGTCTTGCTCTCCACGGTGGTCGTGGCGGCGCCGGTGGGCAGGTTGAGGTACGCCAGGACGCCGCCGACGGTGTCCGCGAGGCCCATGAGGGCGCCGCCGTGCATGGCCGACATGACCGTGCACCGTTCGGGTGACCAGTCGAGTTCGCCGCGGACCTCCGCGGCGCCCGCGGTGACCAGGCGGACGCCGAGGAGGCGGGCGAACGGGAGCTGGGCCAGGATCAGCTCGGTGCCGGACCCGACCGCGGTCACACCAGGGCCATTCGGCGCTGGAGGTGGCGGGTCAGGTCGGCGGTCACCGCGACGGCGTGCTCCGGGGTGTCGATGTAGAAGTGGTCGCCGGTGAACTCGCTGTTGCCGAGGAACTCGGGGTGCGGGTGCGCCAGGACTCCATCGCGCCGGGGTACATCAGCGGGTCGGACTTGCCGCTGTAGCTCACCAGGGGGACGCCGCAGTCGGCGGCGTCGTCGACGTAGGTCGAGACGACGGCGAGATCGGCGCGCAGGGCGGGGATGATCCGCGCCATGACGGCCGGGTCGCCGTAGACCTCCTGGGGGAACGAGCCGAGCGTCTTCATCCACTCGATGAGGTCGGGCTCGGGCATCTGGCTCTGCTCGTACGTCGACTGCTGGAAGCCCTCCGGCGCCCAGCCGGACGCGCCGACCAGCAGCGGGGCGCGCTCGCCGTCGCGGTGGATGTTCACCGCGACCCGGTACGCGAGCTGCGCGCCGAGGCAGTGGCCGAACAGCGCGTACGGGCGGTCGTCCAGCTCGTCGAGCAGGGCGTCGTACAGCGCGTCGACCAGCGGCTCGATCTCGGTGTACGCGGGCTCGGCGAAGCGGCGCTCGCGGCCGGGCGCGCAGACGACGTGCTGGGCGATGTCGGCGGGCAGCAGCGAGCCCCAGTTGCGGTAGATGGTGCCGCCGCTGCCCGCGTGGGGCAGCAGGAACAGCCGCAGCGGCGCGTCCGGGTTGCCCGCCGCCGTCTCGAACCAGCTCGCGCTCATACCAGCCTCCGCACCGCGGGCAGGACGTCGGCCGCGAGCTGCTCGAGCTGGTCGCCCGGGTCCAGCGAGCCGATCCGGATGATGATGTGCCGGGCGCCCGCGCGGATGTAGCCCGCGAGCCACTCGGCGCAGTCGTCGGCGCTGCCCCAGCCGTACGCCTGGAAGGTCGACATGATCTCCAGGGAGCGGCCGTAGTAGCCCTGCAGGTAGTCCTCGAGGGCCTGCTTGGCCTTGGCGGCGTCGGGGTTGATGGTCAGCGTCGCGTACAGGGCGGGGGTGACCGCGCCCTCGCGACCGGCGGCGCCCGCGAGGTCCTGGATCTGGCCCCAGGCGGACTCGTAGGCGGCGGTGGTCGGCAGGAACGGCAGCCAGCCGTCGTACAGGCGGGCGACGCGCGCCAGCACCTTGGGGGTGTCGCTGCTGGCCAGCCAGAGCGGCGGGCCGCCCGCGGTGGCGGGCGCGGCGAGCCGGTCGAGGCCCCCGGTCTGCCACAGCTTGCCCTCGTGCGAGGTCACGTCCGACCCGCGCGAGGCCCAGGTGGTCTTCCAGTAGCGCACGGTCTCGTCGAGTCGACCGACGCGACCGGCGAAGGGGACGCCCACGTTGGTGAACTCGTCCTCGCTCTCCGGCATGGGGAAGCCCGCGCCGAGGCCGAGCACGAGCCGGTTCCCGCCGGACGCGTGGTCGAGGGAGGACACCATGTTGGCGCCCAGCAGCGGGTGCCGCAGGGACGCGGTCAGCGCCGCGGTGCCGAGCCCGATGGTCGAGGTCACCGACGACACCGCCGACAGCACGACGAACGGGTCGAGCCGGGTGCGCGCGGTCAGCGAGTCGCCGGTCCACAGCGAGTCGTAGCCGAGGGACTCGGCGCGACGGGCGAAGTCCAGCAGCGGGGCGACGGAGAAGTCGTTGAGGATCGCCATCTCGCGGGTCGGCAGCAGCGCGCCGATCCGCACGGCCGGGGTGGTCATCGGGATGCCCTTTCGGTCATGCGCTCCTCGCGCAGCACGCGGCGCAGGATCTTCCCGGACGGATTCCGCGGTACGGACTCCGGGAACTCCCACTCGGTCGGGATCTTGTAGTCGGCGATGCGGCCGGACAGGTACAGCATCAGCTCCCGCGCGGTGGCCGCGTGGCCCTCGCGCAGCACGACGCAGGCGTGCACGGCCTCGCCCCACAGCGGGTGCGGGAGGCCGATGATCGCGGAGTCCTGCACGGCCGGGTGCCCGGCGAGGGCCCGCTCGATCTCGGCGGGGTAGATGTTCTGCCCGCCCTGGATGATCGTGTCGTTCATCCGGTCGCAGAGGTAGACGTAGCCGTTCTCGTCCAGGTAGCCCGCGTCGCCCATGTGCAGCCAGTCGCCGATGAGGGTCTTGGCGGTGGCCTCGGGCAGGTTCCAGTACCCGAGCATGTGCGCGGGCGTCTTGATGCACACCTGCCCGATCTCGCCGGGCGGGAGCTCGTTGCCCTGCGGGTCGATGATCTTCAGCTCGTGCCCGGGGCACGCCTTGCCCGCGGCCTTGAGCAGCGGCGAGCCCGGGACGTGGTCCTCCGGCGGCAGGCACACCGCGCAGGTGCCGGTCTCGGTGGCGGCGTAGATCTGGGCGAACTCGCAGCCCATCATCTCGATGAGCCGCTCGAGCAGGTCCGAGGAGATCGGGGCGGCGCCGTAGGCGACCTTGCGCAGCGAGCGGAAGGTCTCCTTGGTGACGCCGCGCTCCTCGATCATCATCTGCAGCATGGCGGGCGCGGCGAACGTCGTGGTGACGCCGACGCGCTCGATCAGCTTGACCGCTTCCTCGCTGATGAACATCCGCATGACCACGTTGGTGGCGCCCGCGTTGAAGCCGTGCATGAACCAGCCCATGCCCGCGATCCCGAAGCCGGGCAGCGAGATCAGGCTGCGGTCGGTCGGCAGCCAGTCCAACCAGGACACCCCGACCTCGGCCTGCGCGGCGGGCAGGGTGAAGAACGCCCGGTTGGCGAGCACGACGCCCTTGGGGAAGCCGGTGGTGCCGCTGGTGTAGATCTGCAGGATGGCGTCGTCGGGGCCGGTCGGGGACTCCAGGTCGTGGTCGGGCGCGTCGCCCTTCCAGTCCTTGAAGCCCTCGGCGCGGGCGACGGCGTCCATCTCGACGATCTGCTCGAGCGACGGCAGCTCGGGCCGGATCTTCTCGGCCAGGGCGGCGAACTCGCGCTCGACGAACAGGACCGTGGCGCCCGAGTCGCGCAGGATGTGGTCGACCTCGTCGGCGGTGAGCCGCCAATTGACCGGGACCAGCACGACCCCGGCCTTGGCGCAGCCGAGCGCGATCTCGTAGTAGTGCTCGGACTCCAGGCCCAGGTAGGCGACCCGGTCGCCGACGCCGAGCCCGGCGGCGAGCAGCCGGTGCGCGGTCCGGTTGGACTCGCGGTGCAGCTCGGCGTAGGTGACGACGCGGTCCTCGCAGAGCACGGCCGGGTGGTCGCCGCGCTCGGCCGCGTGCCGGGCCGACGTGGCCGTCAGCGTCCAGTTGGTGTTCACGAACTCCTCCTCAGGCGGCCACGGCGGGCGCGGACATGCACTGGTCGACGAACGCCGCGAGCCGCGCGGGCGTCGGGTGGTCGAAGGTGACCCCGGACGGCAGCGGCACGCCGACCGCGTTCTCCACGGAGTTCTTCAGGTCGACCGACGCCAGCGAGTCCATGCCGAGGCGGACGAACTCGGTGTTCGGGTCGACGTCGCCGATGTCGTCGATGTGCAGGATGCGCGCCACCGTCGCCCGGATGTGCTCCCGGAGGGTCAGCACGCGGTCCTCGGTGGACATCGCGTTCAGGGCGATCAGGTCGAGCCCGCCCGCGTCGGCGTCGCGGGTGTGCAGCTCGGAGTACAGCCCGCTGGCGACCGGCTTGGCGGCGGTGAACCGGGCCCAGTCGACCTCGCCCGCGGCGACCTGCGGCCACGGCCTGCGCAGGAGCACGGCCAGGGCGCGCAGCGCCTTCTCCGGGGTGAAGTAGTGGACGCCCTCGTGCTCCAGCGCCTTGACGTGCAGCTCGGACAGCCGCGCGGACATGCCGACCTCGGACCACGGGCCCCAGTTGACGGCCAGCGCGGGCAGGCCGCGGCGGCGCGGCGGTGGCAGAGCTGGTCGAGGAAGGCGTTCGCGGCGGCGTAGTTGGACTGCGACATCCCGCCGACCACCGAGGCGGCCGAGGAGTAGGCGACGAAGAAGTCCAGGTCCAGCCCGGCGGTGGCCTCGTGCAGCAGCCAGGAGCCGTAGACCTTCGGGCCGAACAGCCCGTCGATGGACTCCCAGGTCTGGGCGGCGATCGGCGCGTCGGCCAGGCCGCCCGCGGCGTGCAGGACGCCGCCGAGCGGGTGCTCGCCGCCCGCCAGCTCGGCCACGATCCGGGTGACGTCCTCGGCGGAGCTGAGGTCGCCGCGCAGGACGCGGACCTCGGCGCGCTGCTGGAGCCGCTCCCAGATCTCGACGGCGTCGTCGGCGGGGTGCCGCGGCGGCCGACGAGCGCGATGTGCCGGGCGCCCAGGTCGACCAGCTTCTCCGCGGTGACCAGGCCGAGCGCGCCGAGACCACCGGTGATGAGGTAGGTGCGGTCGCCCCGGACCGGGTTCTCCCGGACGTCGTCCTCCAGGTCGGGCCGGTAGGGCCGCAGGCGCTTCACGTAGCGCTCGCCGCCGCGGTAGGCGACCTGGAAGTCGTTGTCGTTGGCGGAGGTCAGCTCGGTGAACACCTCGGCGACGTCGTCGGTGTCGACCAGGGTGGGCCGGTAGGACGGGTACTCGTTGAGGAGCACCTGGGCGAAACCCCACAGCGTGGAGCCCGCCAGGCCGCCGGTCTCGTCGCCGGTGACGGTCTGCGCGCCGGAGGTGACCAGCCAGAGCCGCTGGCCGCGGCCGAACCCGTTGTCGGCCAAGGTCGCGAGCGTGCTCAGCAGCCGGGTGAAGTTGTGCTCGCCCTCGGCCCGGAGCTGGTCGACGCCGGTGCCCTCGACCGGCTCCCAGCGGAACACGACGTCGGTCGGGCTCTCCTCCAGGGAGGACACGACCGTCGTGCCGCGCAGGTCCGCGGGCGGCTCGGCGCCGAGCAGCAGGACCCGCCGCGCGGACGACCCGGTCTCGGCGGGCGACTGCACCCAGTGCATGCGGTGCAGGAAGTCGCGCGGGGCCTCGCCGTCGGCGACGCGCAGCCCGACGCCCTCGATGGAGGCGACGACCCGGGCGCCCTCGTACAGCAGGACGTCGATCACCAGGTCCTCGTCGACCTGCTCGGCGGGCGACTGGCGGATGACGGCGCGCAGCTCGGTCGCGCGCGGCTTCTTCGCCAGCACCAGCCGGGACACGCGGACCGGGCGGTGCTCGCCGACCGCGGCCCACACCCCGTCGAGCAGGGCGCCGGGCAGGAACTCCGCCGAACTCGCCTCGGGCAGGGTCAGCGGGACCTCGCGCATGCCCTCGGACAGTTCGAGCGCGGCCAGCGCGGGCTCGCCGCCCAGGATGGCGGTGGCCAGCGGCTGACCCGCCGCGAAGACCTCGACCCGCGCACCGGCGCCTGCAGGGGTGACGACGGTGCGCAGGTCGAGGAGCTCGTCCTCGGCGACCACCGGCGGCTGGAACAGCCGCACCTTGGTGGCCGCGCGGGTGGTCTCGCCGAACACGGTGTCCTGCACCGCGAACAGCAGGTCGAGCACGCCGCCGACCGGGAAAGCCGGGACGGACGCGCGGAACTCGCGGGTGCCCTCCTCGCCCGCCACCTCGGCGCCGAGCAGCGGGTGGCCACCGGCGCGGACGGCCAGGCCGCCCTTGCCCTCGGGCAGCCAGTACCGCTTGCGGTCGAAGGCGTAGGTGGGCAGCGTCAGGTGGGTCGCGGGGGCGCCGTGGAAGCCGGTCCAGTCGACCGGCATGCCCGCGGTGTAGAGCTGGGCGACCGACTTGCGGATGGTCGCGCCCTCGGGGTCCTTGGAGTGCACGCTGGTCAGCCAGCGGTGCTCGTCGGCGTCGACGCACTTCTTCGCCAGGCCGGACAGCGCCGCCGACGGGCCGACCTCGATGAACACGTGCTTGCCGCGCCGCTCCAGCGCCGCCATGCCCGCCGCGAAGTCGACGGCCTCGCCGATGTGGCGGACCCAGTACTCCGGGTCGGAGATCTGGCTGAACCGCGCGACCTTGCCGGTGAGGTTGGAGATCAGCGTCAGCTTGGGCTCGTGGAAGGCGATGTCGGCGAAGACCGCGCGGAACTCGTCGAACACCTCGGCCATGAGCGGCGAGTGGAAGGCGTGCGACACCGCGAGCGCCTTCGCCTTGATGCCGCGCGACTCCAGCTCGGCGACGACCTCGGCCAGCGACGCGGACCCGCCGGACACCACGCACTGCGACGGCGCGTTGTAGGCGGCCATCGCCAGGTCGGCGTAGCCCTCCAGCAGCGGCTCGACGTCGGCGGCGGGCGCGGTGACGGCGACCATGCCGCCGGGCGCGCTCACCGACTGCATGAGCCGACCGCGGGCCGCGACCAGCTTGACCGCGTCGGGCAGGGTGAACAGCCCCGCGACGGTGGCGGCGACGACCTCGCCGATGCTGTGCCCGATCAGCGCGGTGGGCTTGGCGCCCCACGAGATCCACAGCTTGGCGAGCGCGTACTCCAGGGTGAACAGCGACGCCTGGGTGTAGCGGGTCTGGTCGATGACGCCCTCTTCGGCGTCGCCGAGCAGCAGGTCCCGCACGGACCGGCCGAGCAGCGGCGCGAACAGCGCGTCGACCTCGTCCACAGTGGAGGCGAAGAGCGGGTAGTCGCGGTAGAGCGTCTTGCCCATGCCGAGGTACTGCGAGCCCTGCCCGGTGAACAGGAACGCGAGCTTGCGCGCCTCGGGGACCGACGCGTCGGCGTCGGCCTGGCGCTCCAGGAACGCGTCGAGCGCGGCGGCGTCGCGGACCAGACCGGCGATGCGCAGCGGGAAGTGCGCCCGGCCGGTCGTGGCCGTGCGCGCCAGCTCGGCGACGTCGACGTCCGGGTGCTCGGCCAGGAACTCGCGGTAGCGGGCGATCTGCCCGGCCAGCGAGCGCCGGTTCTTCGCCGACAGCGCGAACACCGCACCCGCCTCGGGCGTCGGCTGCACGGTGCGGACCGGCGCGGGCGGGGCCTGCTCGACGACCGCGGCGGAGATGGTGCCGCCGAAGCCGAAGCTGTTGACCAGCGCGCGCTTGACCTCCGCCGTCCAGGGGCGGCAGGAGGTGGGGATCTCGACCGGGTAGCTCGACCACGGGATGCGCCCGGACAGGTTCTTCAGGTTGATGTGCGGGAAGATCGTGGACTCCTGGAGCTGGAGCACGGTCTTGATGACCCCGACCACGCCCGCGACGGGCTCCATGTGCCCGAGGTTCGTCTTCACCGAGCCGACCGGGATCGGCGCGTCCTTGGTGTGCGAGTCGCGGAAGACGTCGGCGATGGCGCCCATCTCGATCGGGTCGCCCAGCGGGGTGCCGGTGCCGTGCGCCTCGACGTAGGAGATGTCCTTGGGCTCCAGCGCGGCGGCGGCGATCGCGCTGCGCATCACCTTCTCCTGCGCGGGTCCATTGGGGACGGTCAGGCCGGCGCTGTCGCCGTCCTGGCCGACCGCGGTGCCGCGGATGAGGGCGAGCACGGTGTCGCCGTCGCGGCGGGCGTCGGACAGGCGCTTGAGGACGAGCATGCCGCAGCCCTCGGCGCGGGCGTAGCCGTTGGCCGCCTCGTCGAAGGTCTTGCAGTGGCCGTCGGGGGCGAGCATGCCCGCCGCGGAGAAGATGACCTGGGTGCGCGGGTGGTGCAGCGCGTTGACGCCGCCCGCGAGCGCGACCTCGCACTCGCCCGAGCGCAGACCCTTGACCGCCAGGTGGATCGCGGTCAGACCGGAGGCGCACGCGGTGTCGACCGTCATGCACGGCCCGTGCCAGCCGAGGAAGTACGACAGCCTGCCCGACAGCGGGAAGAACGTGACACCGGAGGCCAGGTGACCGTCCAGCTCCGCCGGGGCGAGCTGGTCCATCTCGAAGGCGTAGTCGATGGAGCTCGCGCCGACGTACACCCCGCCGGTGCCCTTGCGCAGCGGCGTCGGGTCGATGTTGGCGTGCTCCAGCGCCTCCCAGGAGGTCTCCAGCAGCAGCCGCTGCTGGGGGTCCATGTACTGGGCTTCCTTGGGCGAGATGTTGAAGAACGGCGCGTCGAACTGGTCCAGCCGCTCCAGGTACCCGCCGTTCTCCGCGCGGATCTTGCCGGGGTCGGAGTCCGACTGCGGCACGTAGGCGTCGGCGTCCCAGCGGTCGCGGGGCAGCGGCCCGATGCCCGAGCGCCCCTCCCGCAGGAAGTCGGCGAACTCGGCGGGCGTGCGGGTCTCGCCGGGGAAGCGCAGGCCGATGCCCACGATCGCGATCGGCTCGTACTTCTCCAGCATGAGCTCGCGGATGGTCGCCTGCTGGCGCGCTAACGCTGCGCGCAGGTCCGGCTCGGTCATGAGTCCTCCGTGGTCGGGGCCGTGCGACCCATCAAGCGCGGTAGAGGTCCTGCAACAGGTCGTCGACGAGTGCCTTGTCCGACGCGCTCACCCCGGAGTCCACCGGGGCCTGCTCCGCGCGCGGGAAGACGTCGACCAGGACGTCGGACATCAGGTAGGCGACCAGGTCGCGCACGGTGGGCCGGTTGAACAGCGCGTTGGCGCTGATCTCGCAGTCCAGCGCGGCTTCCAGGCGCCGTTTGATGTCGGTGATGCGTAACGAGGTCAGACCGAGCTCGAAGAACGCCTTGTCGAGCGGCAGCGCCTCGGTGTCCTCCATCAGCATCGCCGCGCGGAACTCGGCGACGACGGCGGCCTCGAGCGCGTCGGGCCGTTCCGAGGCGGGCAGCGCGAGCAGCGCCTCGACGGTGGGTACGGTCATGGTCCGCCTCCGGTGAGTGGTCGGCGCGCGGTTGATTCGCTCGAATCCAACTACGGCGCCCTGATCGTGGTCTGAAACGGAGCTGACGGGGGCCGCGCGCCGTCAGCGCACGACCCCGCCCGGGGCGAGGGATCAGGCGGCCGCGATGGCCAGCACCGCGTTCTGCCCGCCGAACCCGAAGGAATTGCTCAGCACCAGACCCTTGGCGACCGGCCGCGCCTCGAGGGCGAGGTCGATGTCGATGCGGGGTCCAGCCGCGTGGTGTTCGCCGTCGGCGGCACCACGCCGTTCTCCATGGCCAGCACCGAGAACACGGCCTCGGCCGCGCCCGCGGCGCCCATCATGTGACCGGTGACGCCCTTGGTGGAGGTCACCACCGGCCGGTGCGGCAGCAGCCTGCCGAGCACCTGCGCCTCGAACAGGTCGTTCAGCGGGGTGGACGTGCCGTGCGCGTTGACGTGCACGACGTCCTCCGGCCCGGCCCCCGCCTCGGTCAGCGCGGCGCGGATCGCCGCCGACACGCCCACGCCCTCCGGGTCGGGCGAGGTGACGTGGTGGGCGTCGGCGGTGGCGCCGTAGCCCAGCACCCGGCCCCGGACCCGCCTGCCCGCCGCCGCGGCGTCGGAGGCGCGCTCCAGGACCATCATCCCGGCGCCCTCGGCGCCGACGAACCCGTCCCGGTCGATGTCGAACGGGCGGGACGCCAGCAGGGCGTCGTCGCGTTTGGACAGCGCGCCCATGCGGGCGAACCCGGCCATGGTCACCGGGTTCAGCAGGGCCTCGGTGCCGCCCGCGAGCACGATGTCGCAGCGGTCCATGACCAGCAGGTCGCGGGCGATGCCGATGGCGGTGGCCCCGGACGCGCAGGCCGTCGCCACCACCATGTTCGGCCCTCGCGCGCCGAACTCCATCGCCACCTGGCCCGCCGCCATGTTCGACAGGTGCATCGGGAGCAGCAGCGGGGACACCCAGGCCGGGTTCTCCTCGAGGAGGACCTTGTGGTTGGCCTCGAAGGTCTCCGCGCCGCCGCCCGCGCTGCCGATCACGACGCCGACCCGCGCGCCGTCCCACGTCGCGGTGTCGAGCCCGGCGTCGGCGACCGCCTCGTGGGCGGCCACCAGCGCGAGCTGCACGAACCGGTCCAGCCGGTGGGCCTTGCGCCCGCCCAGCCGCTCGGCGGGGTCGAAGCCCGGGACCCGGCAGGAGATGGCCACCGGGTTCCCGGCCAGGACGGGGTCGTGCGCCGCGCGGGACCGGCCCGACAGCACGGCCGCCCAGCTGGGCTCGACCCCGATCCCGCCGGGGGTGACCAGGCCGAGCCCGGTCACCGCGACGTCGTCGGGGCCTGCCATCAGACCGTCACGCTCCCGGCGGACCGCTGCTCCATCAGGGCGACGATCTCGCCGACGGTCTCCAGCTCCATCAGCTCGTCGTCGCTGATCTTGAGGCCCAGCTCCTTCTCCAGCACCAGCGACAGCTCGACCACGGCCAGGGAGTCCAGCTCGACGTCCTCCTTGGTGGCCTCCGGGACGACCTGGTCGGGGCTGACCTTGAGCTTGTCGACCAGGATGTTCTTCAGGGTCTCGAACACGGCGTTCTCCTTAACCTGTGGTGGGGATCCTTCCGGCTAACGCCGGTGCTCAGGCTGCGTCGGCCGCGGGCCGGCGAGCCAGTCGGTGGGCAGGCCCATGAAGCTCATGCGGGCCTCGGCCATCTCGTCGGTCCACCGCTCGGCGGCGTCGTAGCGCTCCTCGGGGGTGGTGTCGAGCATCCGCACGCCGGGCCACAGCTCGTAGTCGGCGACCAGGTCGGCGTGGCGGAGCATGCCCTCCTGGAACAGCTCCTCGCGGTGGATGACGTACTCGCGGTCGGGCACCTCGTTCCACAGCTTGCGGCCCGCCTCGAGGATCTCCAGCAGCCGGGGCCGGTACTCGGGGACGCGGATGAGGTGGTCGCGCAGGACGGTCGAGCCGACCACCAGGTGCCGGATCTCGTCGATCGAGGTGCCGCGGGAGATCTCGCCCGCCGCCGGGTCCAGGATGCCCCACTTGCGCTCGCTCAGCTCGGCGGCCGGGGCGAGCACGCCCTCGATGACGATGGTGAACACCGCGACGCCGCCGTAGAAGTCCTTGCGGTCGCGGACGATGTCCAGCGCGTACTCCTCCACCGGCTCGAGCACCCGGCGGCGGTAGTCCTCGGTCATCTCCTCGATCTCGGCGAACAGCCGGTCCCGGGGACGCCCATCTCGACCAGGTGCTCGCGGAAGACGCGGGCGTGCCGGGCCTCGTCGATGAGCTGGGTGGCGTAGAACTCCATCTCCGGGATGCCCGGGGCGTTGGCCACGTAGTACGACAGCACGCGCGTGGCCAGCTCCTCGGACAGCGCGCGGAAGCCGAACTCCAGGACCAGGGCCTCGCGCAGGGGGTGGCCCTTCTGCCGCATGTAGTCCGGGACCACCGCGTCCGGGGTGTGCCCGGTGGCGCCGCGCCCGGCCAGGGTGCCCTGGGCGACGTCGGTGAACCAGTAGGCGAGGTTGCAGTGCTCCGCGGTGAGGACCAGCTCCTTGGCGCCGTCCAGCAGGCTGGGGGCGGCGTCGAAGTCGGCCTCGGGCGCGATCTCGTGGGTGGTCATGCGGGATTTCCCCTCAGTTGCCCGCGAGCGCGGGCTCCGGCTCCTTGGCCGCCGGGGCGTGGCCGCCCTCGGGGCCCTTCTGGTCGATGCCCAGCTCGTCCAGCATCTTCTGGTACGCGGGCTGGGCCACCGGCTCGAACGGCAGGCCGAGCGGCTTCATGAAGTTGCCGAACAGGCCGCGGTCGCCGAACAGGTGGAACGGGATGATCAGCAGCGCCCACTCAGGACCGATCGTGAGGCACCAGACGAGGATGACCGTGCCCTGCGTGATGAACGAGTGCATCACGTTGTAGAGGACGTAGTACACCTTCGGGATCGGCCCGCCGTTGGCCTTCTTGAAGGCGATGGCGCCCGGCAGGTAGCCGATCAGGTCGATGTAGAAGAACAGCAGGACCGCGACCCACCAGCGGACCTCGGAGATGTTCCAGACCATGAGGCCGGTCACGACCAGCACGCCGAACAGGTACTCCGCGCGGTGCGCCTTGAAGGTGTTGGGGGTCTCGTAGGGGTTGAGCTGGTCCATTGTGGACTCCTGCGCTTACTGGCCGGGCGTTGCCGCGGCGGCGGGGTGAGTTCGAGGTCGCCCGCGAAGGAGACCTCGGGGAAGGAGCCGTCGATGGCCCAGGCCACCGTCTCCCGGATGACCCGCTCGGCGATCGGGTCGAGGATGCCCTCCATGGAGGGGATGCCGAAATCGAAGTCGGCGTCGAACCGCACGATCGTGTCGGCGCCGTCCTGGCTGAACCGCCAGACCCCCTCCAGCACGTCGAAGTCCCCGTCCTCCTGGGTGAACTCGACGGTCAGGCCGGCCAGGTCGATCTTCTCCTCTTCCGTCCAGCGGAGGATCCCGCTGCGGAAGTACAGCTCCCAGCTCGACGACGCGTCGGTGTCGGGCAGGGTCTTGTGCACCTCGGTGGCCCGCACGTGCGGGGCCAGCTCGGGGTACCGGTCGAACTGGACGAGCGCGCGCAGGACGTCCTCGGCCGTCGCGTTCTTCACGGTCGCTTCAAGGTCAACGTGTCGCATCAGTGCCCTCCGGGCATGCTGGCCGAGTTGGTGATGAGGTCGCGGGTGGCCTGGTCCCAGGTCGAGAGCAGCGTCTGCACCTCGACGTCGGTGAGGATCGCGGGCGGGGTGAACCGCACGACCGCGCTGCCGGTCATCGAGTGGTTGGCCACGACACCGTTGTTGAACAGCTCGGTCAGCAGCTCGCCCGCCAGGCCCGGCTCGATCAGCTCGACGCCGATCAGCAGGCCCTGTCCGCGCACGTCCTTCACCAGGTGGCCGATGTTGCGGTAGGCGATGTCGGCGATCCGCGGGAGCAGGGCGGTGCCCAGCTCCATCGCGCGGGTGACCAGCCGCTCCTCCTGCAGCGCCCGGATCGAGCCCTTCACCGCGGCCATCAGCACGGGCATGGCCGCGAACGTGCCGGTGTGCACGAACGGGTCCTTGTCGAAGGGCTTGAACGCCTTGCGGGTGGCGATGGCCGCCGACACCGGCATGACGCCGCCGCCGATGCCCTTGCCGGTCAGCAGGACGTCCGGGGTGATCTCCTCCAGGTCGGCGCCCCACCACTCGCCGAGGCGACCCATGCCGGTCTGCACCTCGTCGAGGATCAGGAAGCCGCCGTACTCGCGGACCAGCGCCTCGACCCGCTTCAGGTAGCCCTCGGGCGGCAGGATCACGCCCGCCTCGCCCTGCACCGGCTCCAGGATCACCGCGGTCTCGCCCGGGTGCGCCTTCAGCTGCTCCTCGAGCGCGTCGGCGTCGCCGAACGGCACGTGGGTGAAGTCCGGGATGAGCGGGCGGAACGGCCGCTGGTAGACGTCCTTGGCGGTCGCCGACAGCGCGCCGAGCGACTTGCCGTGGTAGCCGTTGACCATCGACACGGTCCGCTTGAACCCGTTGGCGCGGGCCAGCTTCAGGCCGGTCTCCACCGCCTCCGCGCCGGACAGCGAGAAGTGCACGCGCTCGAGGCCCTTCGGCACGACCGAGCACAGCATCTCGGCCGCCTCCGCGGCGGTGGGCTCCAGCAGGATGCGGGTGCCCATCGGGTTCGCGGCGAGCTGGCGCTGCACCTCCTCCAGCACGATCGGGTGCCGCGCGCCGAGGATGAACACGCCGTACCCGCCGCAGTTGAGGAACCGCTCGCCGTCGGACGTGGTCATCCACGCGCCCTCGGAGTGCGACTCCACGTGGCAGCCGAACAGCTCGGCCAGGGTGGCCCGGCCGCGGCTGAGGTGCTTGCGGTACAGGTCGAGCACGTGCTGTTCCTGCGCGCCGTGGTCGGCCGTCGGCGCGTGCGCCTCGTGGCCCTTGGCTATGGCGGTCACGTCCGGCCCCCTCAGCCCAGCACCAGCGGCTCGCCGCCGAGGTAGGCGACGAGGGACTCGGCGACCGACGCGCGCGACGGCGGGTGGAAGGCCAGCGGGCGCACGCCCGAGGCCAGCCGGGCGCTGTCGGCGGAGGTGATGAAGTCCAGGCCGCCCAGCAGCTCCAGGGCGGACGCGGTGGACTCGGCGATGAGCTGCTGCGCGCCGTAGCGGGCGATGAGCGCGCTGGCGACGGCCTCCTCGCCGTCGACGCCGTCGAGCACCGCGCGGGCGGTGCCCTCCAGCAGCGCGTACGCCGACTCGACCTTGATGGCGAGCTGGACCTGGTCCTGCGCGCCGCCGCGCTTGCGCTCCAGCACCTTCTCCACCAGCGCGCCCGCGGCGCCCACGTAGCCCGCGGAGATCAGCAGCTCGAACCAGACGAAGCCGGCCAGCTGCAGCGCCTCCATGCGCTCGGGGTCCTCGTCGGTGGTGCGGATGACCAGGTCCTCGGAGATGAACACGTCGGTCAGGCGCACCTCCTCGCTCTCCGCGGCGGCCAGCACGTCGTTGCCCCAGAACGGGTGCGTCGTGATGCCGGGGCTGTCGGCGGGGATCAGCGCCATCGCCAGCTCGGGCTCGCCGGTCGGGCCCTCGACCGCGATGCTCGCGGTCAGGATGTCCATCGAGCCGGAGAGGCTGCACGGCTTCTTGCTGCCGTTGAGGACGTAGCCGCCCTCGGCGCGCTCCGCCTTGACCGCGGGGGCGAGGATGTTCTGCTCGGTGCGGCCCTCGGCCCAGCCGGACGCCATGATCTTGCGGTCCGGCACGACCGACTTGAGGACGTCGATCTGCGCGCCGGTGAGGCGGCCCTCGGTGGGCGCCAGGGCGTACAGGGTGGCGGCGGTGAAGTGGTGCATGGTGGCCGCGGCGGCCAGCGACGGCGACAGCGAGCCCAGGGCCCGCATGACCTGCACGGCCTGCACCAGGTCGGCGCCCGCGCCGCCGTGGTCCTCGGGCACGAGCAGGCCGACGCCGTCGTGGGCGCGGAACAGGTCGATGACCGGGCTGCCCGGGCGCTCGCGCTCGGCCCAGGTCAGCTCCTTGAGGGCGCCGACCAGGCCGGGGTGGAACTGCTCGCAGACCGCGCGAGCGGATTCGAGGGTACGCATCTTTCCAAGACCTCCGAGATCAGGCGCCGTCGAAGACGGCCTGGCGCGGGCGGATACCGGTGGCGACGCTCACGCCCTGCACGTGCGAGGTCTTGAGCATCGGGTAGTTGGCCTCGCCGAAGACGCCGCCGGTGAGGCCGGTGCCGCCGTGGCTGGGCAGGTAGGGCAGGAAGCCGATGTGGGAGTCGTTGACCTTCAGCAGGCCGCCGTTGACGATCCGCTGCACGAACTGGTCGATGACCTCCTCCGACTTGGCCCACAGCGAGTTGCGCAGGCCGTAGTCGTTGGTGTTCACGAACTCGATGAACCCGTCCAGCAGCTCCAGGTCGGTCGCCGCCTCGGGCACGATCACCGGCAGCAGCGGGAAGAACGTCTCGTGCTTGACCATGTCGGTCTCGCGCGAGGTGGCCAGGCCGTTGACCCGCAGCACGGTCGGCTGCAGGAAGACGCCGGTGTCCGACGGCGTGCCGTCGACCTCCATGCGCCCGCCGCCCGAGATCAGCTCGGCGCCCAGCTCCAGCGCCTGCTTCTGCAGGGCGAAGAACTTCTCCGCGCGGCGCACCGGGGACAGCAGGACGTCCTCCTGGTCCGGGTAGCCGGGCTTGACGTCGACGATCTGCTCCTTGATCTTGGCGATCAGCTCGTCGGCGACGTCGGGGTGCACCACGACGCAGTTGGGCACCATGCAGATCTGGCCGGAGCCGTAGAAGCACTCCAGGATCGCCTCGACAGCGGCGTCGAGGTCGGCGTCCTTCCAGACCACGATGGAGTCGTTGCCCGCCAGCTCCAGGATCGGCTTCTTGCCGTTGGCGATGCAGCGCTCCTGCAGCTTCAGGCCCTCCTCGGAGCCGCCGACGAAGAAGATGTCGTTGACCAGCGGGCTCTCGATCCACCGGTCGGTGGTCTGCTTCGGGTTGCTGCACAGGGCGTTCAGCACGCCGGGCGGGGCGCCGACCTCCTCCAGCAGCGGCGCGATCAGCTCGCGGCAGAGGTACATGGTGGACAGCGGGATGCTGCGCGGCGCGCGGACGACGACGGCGTTGCCCGCCATGAGCGGCAGCACGGCCAGCGCGGCCGACGGGCCCGCGGCGTTCTGCGGCGGGTTGAAGCACACCACGCCGTCGGGCTGGCGGCGCACGATCAGCCTGCGGTTGCCGTGGATGAACTCCTTGTGCATCTGCTCCGCGTACCAGTTGACGGACTCCTGCCCGTACAGCTGGTAGAGGCAGCTGAGCTCCCAGCGGGCGAGCTTGACCGGGTGCGACTCGGCGACGAGCAGCTCCAGGAACTCGTCCTGGTTGGCCTGCAGGGTCTCGCGGAACAGCTGGCCGAGGCGCAGGCGGCGCTCCAGCGGCACGCGCGCCCACTCGCGGGCGGCGTCGGCGGCGGCCTGCAGCGACTCGTCGATGTGCGCGGTGGTGGCGACGGCGCAGCGGCCCACGACGTAGCGGTGCTGGGACGCCGCGTCGTCGGGGTCCTTCTCCAGCGCGCGCTTCAGGCTGATGCTGGTGAACACGTCCTCAAGCAGGGACGCCGCGCTGGTGGTGTACACCCAACCGTCGCCGGGGACGTCCTTGCCGCCGATGAACAGGTCGTAGCTGCGCAGCGGCGTCGCCCGCTCGGTCGCCGTTCCCCCGGCCAGCTTGGGATCTCCCTCGATTAGCTTCATCGCATGCCCTTCCCGACAATCAGCGGGTACGTGACGATTCCCGGCGCGCATTCGCCTCGCGCCACGGGACCGACTCTCGCAGGATCGTCTGACCGGGTCCTGACACCGCAGTGATGACGGATGGTCAGGTCAGGGCCGCATCCAGCCAGGCGCGCAACTCCGCGCCATTCATGGAATCGAGTTCGGCGGCACGGTCGGCGATTGCCGGATCACCGCCCGTTCCGATGAATTTCGCGCGCATCAGCGCGGCGTGTTCAGCGCGTGTTTCCGGACCCGCGGCGCCGAGCGGGATCGCGCGTTCCCGGGTGCGCTCCCGACCGTCGCGCAGCACCACCGTCACCCGCGCCGGGGTGGCCTTGGTGGCGTGCCGGAGGTCGCCCTGGTCGTTGGCGGGCGCGGTGAGGCCGTACTTGTCCAGCCACTCCTGGGCGCGCGGCCCGGCCATCCGCAGGGCCGCGCCGAAGGGGGCGTCGGACTCCAGCAGCCGCCGGGTCATGTCGGGGTCGTGGGCGAGGCGCACCTTGCCCGCGAGCGCCCAGCGCGCGGCGTCCTCGGTGGCGGGCCGCTCCAGGTCGTCCGCGGTGAAGTGGCCGGTGAGCAGCGCGGTCGCCACCGGGTAGGCGACGTCGAGGACCAGCGCGCCCAGCGGGGTGCCGGGCCCGTCGAGGTAGCGCTCCGCGGTGCGCTGCGCCATCAGCGTGTACGCCGATGCCTCCACCACCACCTCGGCGATGTCGTCGGCGGCCAGCGGGGCCAGCTCGGCGGCGCAGTCCACGGCGGCGTCGATGCCGGGTCCGCCGGGGTGCAGCTTGAACGACAGCGTCTCGGTGTGCCACTGCTCGCCGAGGGCGCTGTCGATCTGCTGCGGCAGCGGCACGTCGGCGAACCGGGCGAGGAAGCCGTCGGGGTGCTCCATGATGTCGTGCGCGCCGGAGAGCCCGGCGTGCGCGGCGTCGCAGGCGTCGAGGCCCGCGCGCACCGGCGTCATGGTGGCCAGCGGGCGGGCCTCGCTGGCGAGGAAACCGCGCAGCAGCGGCCAGTTCGGCATCGCGAAGGCGATCGACAGCGCGTCGGTCCAGGTCGCGGGGGCGCGTCCTCGGTCTTGAGCCTGCCTGCGACCGCGCCCGCGAGGTGGGTGTGCATGGCGCTCTGGCCGCGCAGCGGGCCGAGCGTGGCCGCCGCGGTGATCCGCGCGGCGCACTCGTTGGCCGCGACGACCGCGGTGACGAGGTCCGCGCCGTCGCGGGCGTACGCCAAGGGCACCGCGACGGTGGAGTTCGACAGGTGACCGGCGTACGCGGTGTCGTCGAGGTTGAGCCACGAGCCGAGCGCGGCCAGCACGCACGCCGCGGACTTGCGGTCGGCCTGGGTCGGGCCGCCGAACGCCGCGGTGACCTTGGCGGCGGTCGGGTGCCGCGCGCCCGCCCGGATCGCGGCGAGCTGGGACAGCACCTGGCTGGTCGCGTACTCGCGCACGCGGTCGGGGACGTCGGTGTCCCGCAGCCCGGCCGCCCACGCGGCCAGGCGGGCCAGCCTGGTCACCAGGCCGGGCCGGCCGCGACGACCGGGTCCGCCCACACCGGCAGCGCGCCCGGCGCCACCCGCAGGGTCATGCTCGGCGCGGTGTCGGCGATCAGCTCGCCGTCGTGCTCGAAGACCAGCGGTTCGCCGTCGGTCCGCTCGACGCGGATCTCGCTGCCGCGTCCGTAGTAGACACCCGGTTCGCCCAGGTGCGAGCCGTCGCGGATGAGGTCGGGGATGCGCACCGGGTCGACCTGGCCGCTGATGACGACCACGTCGAGCAGGCCGTCGGCCAGCTCCGACAGCGGCAGCAGCAGGTACTGGCCGCCGCGGTAGCGCCCGCCGCCGACGTTGGCCAGCACGGTGTCGCCCTCGAAGAGGACCTTCCCGTCGACGGTCACCCGCCCGGGGTAGGGCTTGTGCGCGGCGCACGCGTCGGCGAACGCCTGCTTGTACCGGGCGCGCCCGCTCAGCGGCGTGCGCTTGGCGAAGTCCAGCGCCTCCGCGACGACGCCGGAGCACGCGCCCAGGCACACCGTCGCGTCGATCTCGGTGAGGCGGGCCAGGTCCAGCCTGCGCCGCACGGCCTCGCCGGAGAACACCGCGCGCACCGACTCCGCCCAGGGCCGGTCGCCCCAGAGCATCCGGTACACCGAGTTCCCCGTGCCGCCCGGGACGACGAGCAGGGTGGCGGTCGTCGTGCCCGCCATGCCCTCCACGACCTCGCGGACGGTCCCGTCGCCACCGACCACCACGACCACCGACGGCGGTGTGCGCTCCGCGAGCGCGCGCTGCACGCTCTCGGTCGCGTCGCCCCGCGCGGTGGTGATGTGCACCGCGGTCTCGGCGTGCGCGGCGCACGCGTCGCGGACGGCGTTCATCAGCGGCGCGCGCGCACTTCCCGCGGTCGGGTTGGCGATCACCAGCACCTGGTCAAGATCCGACACCGGCCTGCTCATCTCCGCTCCCCGGGCATTCGGCCAACCGCCGATGAATCGGCGTCCGGTCTGCACCATCCCCATTGCTTCTGACCATGGGCTGATGGGCCCCTGACGAGTGCTTTCCCTGCTATTGCGGCGGTGTTCTACTTTCCTGGCCTCGCCGACGAAACGCAGAAAGGGGTGCCAGGCGTGACCAGCACAGTGAGCAGGACCGATATCCCGGCGCTGGACGCGATCCGGGCGTACACGCAGGCCGAGAACCCCTCGGCCTTCCTCGCGCTCAACAAGGGGACCGCGACCTTCACCAGCCCGAACGCCCAGGGCGCCGTCGCGTACCGGCGCGCGGGGAACTACCTCGTGCAGTTCGGCGGCGTGTTCGCCCCGCCCGAGGACTACGACCGCCTGCTGAACGACTTCCTGGACTACGCCAAGTCCCAGGACTGCAAGGTCGTCTCCGTCCAGCTGCAGCGCCACGACGCCGAGATCTACGCCCGCCACGGCTTCACCGTGAACCAGATCGGCGCGTCGTGGGCGGTGTCGCTGCCGGAGTTCACCCTCCGCGGCACCCGCTTCATGCAGCTCCGCAACAAGATCTCCCGCGCCTTCCGCAACGGCCTGACCGTCGAGGAGGTCACCGCGGACCACTTCCAGGGCGCGATCACCGAGATCGACCGCGCGTGGCTGGGCTCCAAGGGCGAGGGCGCCCACCAGCTGGAGTTCCTGGTCGGCGAGGTCGGCGGCGACGGCGGCCCGTACCGCCGGACGTTCGTCGGGTCCATCGAGGACAAGCCGGTCGGCTACATCTCGTACTCCCCGGTGTACGGCACCCGCCACGGCTGGATGCACGACCTGTCCCGCCGCATCCCGGAGACCTCGCCTGGCCTGATGGAGGCCATCAACTCGGTCGCCATCGAGAAGTTCCGCGGCGAGGGCGTGCCGTGGCTGCACTTCGGCTTCACCCCGTTCACCGGTCTGGACGCCACGCAGGAGCTGCCGGGCCACAACCTGGGCTACCAGTGGCTGATGCACGCGCTGTTCGCGCAGGGCGGCGACCTGTACCCGGCGCAGAGCCAGCTCGCCTACAAGCAGAAATGGGCGCCCACGCTGGTCATCCCGGAGTACATCGCCTTCCCCGACCGGGCGTCGCTGCACGCCTTCGCCCACGTCTTCCGCGCCTGCGGCGCCTTCTGATCGGAGCACTGGAATGTCCACTGAGGAACTGATGCAGGCGACCGTCGGCCAGCTCATGGGGATCTTCGGCGCCCCCGACGACCCGGCCGTGGCCGAGGCGGCGGACGACACCCTGGCCGCCCTGCACGAGGCCCTCGCGGGCTGATCACCGCAGGGTCAGCCCGGGATCAGCCCGGCCAGCCAGGCTGGCCGGCGTGTCCCATGTCGTGAAGGAGTCACGGAATGACCACGCAAGTCAGCGCGCCTGATCCAGAAGTGCAGGCCAACACCGGCTCGGCGACGTTCACCGAGCTGCTCAAGCGCGTCAAGGCCGAGGGCCTGCTCGACCTCCAGGCGGGCTGGTACTACCGGCGGATCGCGGCGAACCTGGCCATGCTGGGTCTGGGCATCGCCGCGTTCTTCGTCATCGGCGACTCCTGGTGGCAGCTCCTGAACGCCGTCTGGATCGGCGTCTGGTGCGCCCAGGCGTCGTTCATGTTCCACGACGCGGGCCACAAGTCGATGTTCCGCGCCCGCACCTCGGCGACGGTCGTCGGCTACACCCACGCCAACCTGATCAACGGCTTCTCGTACGGCTGGTGGGTCAACCACCACAACCGCCACCACAGCCACCCGAACCACCTGACGCTCGACCCGGACATCGGCAGGCGCACCGCGATCTTCGACATCAAGCAGTACGCGACGCGCAGCCGGGTCGGCCGGTTCATCGTCCGCCACCAGGCGGTCCTCTTCTTCGTCCTGCTGACCCTCGAGTCGTACAAGATGCAGAAGACCGCCTGGAAGATGATCCTCAAGCGGGAGATCAAGAACCCGCTCCTGGAGGCGTCCCTGATCGTCCTGCGCCTGGCGGTCTACCTGACGTGCGTCTTCCTGGTCCTCAACCCGTGGCTGGCGGTCGCGTTCCTGCTCATCCAGCAGGCCGTGATGGGCGTCTACTTCGGAATGATCTTCGCCCCGAACCACAAGGGCATGGAGATCCGCGACGGCGAGGAGGAGACCCTGGACTGGCTGGAGCGCCAGGTCCTCACCTCCCGCAACATCAACCCGTCGCCGTTCATCGACTTCATGTACGGCGGCCTGAACTACCAGATCGAGCACCACCTCTTCCCGGCCATGCCCCAAGGCTCCCTGGCCCGCGCCCGCGAGCTGACGATGGAGTACTGCGCCGAGAAGGGCATCCCGTACAAGGAGATGGGCTTCTGGGCGTCGTACAAGGAGGTCGCCAACTTCCTCCACGACGTCAGCGGCCCCGCCCGCCGCGGCGAGGTCACGGTCTGACCATCCCAGCGTTCGAGGCCCCCGCAGAACTGCGGGGGCCTCAATGCGTTTCGAGCACCACCTGCCCCCGACACAGCCGAGCGGTGCGGTCCATGACGTCGGCGATCTCGGCCCACGGGCAGCCCTCCGGCCCGTCGACGGTGGCTTTGAGCGCCAACTCCGTGAGCTTGTCCCGGAGCCTGAGGAGCGCGGTGACGAGGTCAAGCTGTTCGAGTTCCACCGCGCACCCACTTCTCGGCCTCCCGGCGCAGGAGCCAGTCGTCAGCCCAGTCGGACCACGTGACGGGGATAGCAGCGTGGACGGGCTGCTGTCCTTCCAGGACTCTGTGGTTCGCGAGGTGGTCGCGGATGATGAAGTACCGGCGGGTCTCCACGCAGGTGCCTTTGAAGACGGCGATGTAGCGGTCACCCTTGACGAGGCGGAAGGTGTAGCCGTACATGTAGAGGCGGGAGCACGGCGTATCGCCGAGGTATGGGTAGGTCAGTCCCTGCACCAACATGCCACCAGGCTCGCTGCCGACTGGCCTGTCGCGGAACTGGAAACAAGCATCCGATCGGGTACCTGTCCGATCACTGTTTCCGCTGCTGGAATAGGACCATGACCAACCACGGTGGGCCCCGGACCATCGGGCTCGGGACGGAACTCCGCAGGCACCGCCTCCACGCCAACATGACCCTCCGCCAAGTGGCGGAGCAGGTCGACCTGTCGATCGCCACGCTCAGCCGCGTCGAGAACGGCAGTCGCCGGATCTCACCGGAAGACGTGGCCACCCTGCTCTGCATCTACCGCGTCCAAGGCACGGAGCGGAAACACCTCCTCGCGCTGGCCCGGGAGCAGGACCTCCCCGGGTGGTGGGAGTTCGAGGACGACGGCCTGCCCAAGACCCTCCCCGCCCTGATCAGCATCGAACGACGCGCCGAACTCATCGTCTTCGCTTCGATGCTGCGGGTTCCCGGAATGCTCCAAACACCGGGCTACATGCACGCCATCCTCGAAGACCTCGACTTCCCACGGGACAAGCGATCGCTGATGATCGAAACCCGGATCAAGCGCCAGTCCCTCCTGCGCGGATCGAGCGGTCCGCGCCTGGTGGCGGTCATCGACGAGGCGGCGCTGCGCAGGCCGCTCGGCGACGCGAGCGTGATGCGGGACCAGATCGCCCACCTCATCCAGGTGGCTCAACTGCCGAGAGTCGACGTGCGCGTGATCCCCTTCGAGCACGGGGGCCACATCGGCCAGGACGGCGGCTTCGTCCTGCTGGAGTCGGTGGTCACCCGGCCCACCGTCTACCTCGAGCTTCCCCGATCCGGCATGTTCCTGGACACCGACCCGCAGCTCCACGCGTACCGGGACACCACCAGCAGGCTGTTCCCCAAGGCGCTCAGTTCCTCCGACTCAGTGAACTTCCTCCGCAGCTTCGCACCTCGGAGCAGTACCGGCGGAAACAAGTTTGATCTTGGACACGCCATGTGACGAACCATCGGAGCTGCGGCGGAGAGTGCATCGAAGCCGCTTACCTCCACACGCACGTCGTCTTCCCGCGACTCCAAGTCCCCCACCACCGGCGCCGTCTTTCCCCGTGCGTCGTGGCCGCAGGCGGTCAGTTCCGCAACTGGGCGTTGATACGCGCCGCCTGGCGGTGCAGGTGGGCGCGCTCCGCCAGGTTCGTGGCCTTGTGCGCGGCCTCCCCGTACAACCTCGCCGCCGTCACAAGGTCACCGTCGCGTTCGTGCATATGGGCAGCGACCGCGGCGTAGCGGGGCAGTGTCTCGTCCAGCTCCGCGAGAGCGGCCAGGCCCGCGCGCGGACCGTCTGCCTCACCCACCGCGACAGCGCGGTTGAGGCGGACGACCGGGCTGTCCGTCAGCCGGGTCAGTTCGTCGTACCACTCGACGATCTGGACCCAGTCCGTTTCGGCAGCGGTGGGGGCGTCGGCGTGGAGGGCGGCTATGGCGGCTTGGGCTTGGAATTCGCCCAGGCGGTCGCGGGCCAGGGCTGACTGGAGGATCTGGACGCCCTCCGCGATCAGGGCGGTGTCCCAGCGGGTTCGGTCCTGGGACGCCAGGGGGACGAGGGTGCCGTCCGGCGCTGTGCGGGAGGCGCGGCGGGCGTGGTGCAGCAGCATCAGGGCCAGGAGGCCGGAGACCTCGGGGTGGTCGATGGCCGTCGCGAGTTGGCGGGTCAGGCGGATCGCCTCGGCGGCCAGGTCGACGTCGCCCGAGTAGCCCTCGTTGAACACCAGGTACAGGACCCGCAGCACCGTCGCGACGTCGCCGGGCTGGTCGAAGCGCACGTCCGACACCGTGCGCTTGGCCCGGCTGATGCGCTGGGCCATCGTCGCCTCCGGGACCAGGTACGCGGCGGCGATCTGGCGGGTGGTGAGCCCGCCGACCGCGCGCAGCGTCAGGGCCACGGCGGACGACGGGGTCAGCGACGGGTGCGCGCACAGGAAGTACAGCTGGAGCGTGTCGTCCACCGACGGGACCTCGCCCGGCGCGGGCTCCACCACGTCCTCCCGACGACGCCGGGAGGCGTCCGCGCGGGCCGCGTCGAGGAACTTGCGCCAGGACGCGGTGACCAGCCACCCCTTGGGGTCGTGCGGCGGCGAGGAGGGCCACACGCGCAGGGCCTCCACCAGGGCCTCCTGGACGGCGTCCTCCGCCGCCATCCAGGAGGCGCCCCGGCGGACGAGCACCCCGATCACGCTGGGCGTCAGGCTGCGCAGCAGCGCCGCGTCCACGTCAGTCCGAGATGGTGGGGAGCTCGGTGAAGAACGGGCGGACCTCCAGCCACTCGTGGATCGGCTTGCCGCCCGCGCCGGGGGCGGCCGACAGCTCGCCCGCCAGCTCGACCGCGCGCGCCTCGCTGTCCACGTCGATGATCATCCAGCCCGCGATGAGGTCCTTGGTCTCGGCGAACGGGCCGTCGGTGACCGGCGGGCGGCCCCCGCCGTCGTAGCGGACCCACATGCCCTCCGGGGCCAGCGCGTCGCCGCTGACGTACTCGCCGGTCTCCTCGAGGCGGGCGGCGAAGTCGCGCATGTACTGCACGTGCGCGGTGATCTCCTCCGGGGTCCACTGGTCCATCGGGACGTCGTTGGCCGGGGTCGGGGCGCCGCGGTAGTGCTTGAGCAGCAGGTACTTGGCCATGGTGGTTCTCCTCCGGTGCGGTGCGGCCCCATTCTGGCCGCTTTCACCCCGGGGACGGAGCCGGTCGCGCGTTCTCGACACGACCCCAGAACTTTTTTCAGCCCTCCACGACGCTGAACTTGATGCCCGCGGCGACCAGCCGGTCCAGCAGCCTGTCGCCCATCGCGACAGCCGTCGTGACCTGGCCCGATGTCGCAGGGAGGTCGTCGAAGGCCAGGCAGAGGGCCGACTCGGCGAGCATCTTCGCGGTCTCGTCGTAGCCCGGGTCGCCGCCGCTGACCTCGGTCACCAGCCGCCGCCCGGACGCCTTCGCCTCGAACCGGACGCGGAACCACGAGCGCGCCCGCTTCTCCGCCGACGGGCCCTCCCCGACTTCTTCCGGTTCAGCAGCCACTCGCGGGTGAACGGGATCTGGGCCAGCCCGAACAGCACGCCGATCCCGCCGACCAGCCCGACGACGGTCGGCAAGCGCTTGAACGCCAGGTAGTGCCCGTAGGTGAAGTCCGGCCCGTACCAGTCCAGCGCCCGGGCCGACCGCAGCACGACCTGCGGGTCGATGGTCGGCGCGGGCAGCGCCCACCACCCGAACACCGACTTGTGCGGACGACCCGCCCCGCGCACCCGTCGCCCGGCCGGGCGGCCCTCGGCCTCGCGGCGCGAGCGGGCCAGCGCCGAGCTGGTCTTGAGCCTGCTGAACGCCGTGATCGCCGACTGGTACGTGCCGCCGGAGAACTCCGCGCCCGCCCGGACGAACCCGTCCACGGTCACCGGCCCCGACACCTCGCCCAGCTCCCGGACCGTGAAGTACACGCCCAGGTCGTACGGGATGGAGTCGAACCCGCAGGCGTGCACGATCCGTGCGCCCGAGGCGACCGCGGTCTCGTGGTGGCGCAGGTAGGTCCGGTCGACGAACTCCGGCTCGCCGGTCAGGTCGACGTAGTCCGTCCCGGCCGCGGCGCAGGCGGCCACCAGCGGGTCGCCGTAGTTCACGTACGGCCCCACGGTCGTGATGACCACCCGCGTGGACTCCGCGACCGCGGCCAGCGACGCCGGGTCGGTGACGTCGGCGGTGATCAGGTCGAGGGACGCCAGGGCCGGGTCGATCGACGCCAGCCGCGACCGCACGCCGGCGAGTTTCGCCTGGTTGCGGCCCGCGAGCGCCCACTTGCACCCCGCCGGGGCGTGCCGCGCGAGGTACTCCGCGGTCAGCTCGCCGGTGAACCCGGTGGCGCCGAACAGGACGATGTCGTACTCACGGCCGGTAGGCATGCCCCGACATTACCCATCGGTAACCAGAGAAAACCAGACCGGGCTTATGGCGGCACTTGAGCAAAACTGTGCGCTCGTTCGTCACAGTTCGGTCAACGATTGCCGGTAGTCTGGTGGCGTGCAGATGTCCCCGACCGCCACCCCCGGCGAGCTGCTGCGGCTGCTGCGCGACGGACAGTCGCGCACGCGGGCCGAGCTGGTCGCCGAGACCGGGCTGGCCCGCTCCACCGTCCGCGCCCGGCTCGACGCGCTCGTCGACGCCGGGCTGGTGACCGACCGCGGCAACGGGGCGTCGACCGGCGGCCGCCCCGCCAGCCGGTTCGTCTTCAACGCCCGGTCCCGCCTCGTGCTCGCCGCCGAGGTCGGCGCGACCCACGCGACGGTAGCGGTCACCGACCTCACCGGCGAGCCGCTGGCCACCGACCGGCTCAACCTCGACATCGCCGACGGCCCCGACGTCGTGCTCGGCACCCTCGCCCGCACCTGGCAGAAGCTGGTCGACGAGCAGGACGCGCCGGTCGCGGGCGTCGGCATCGGCCTGCCCGGCCCGGTCGAGCACTCCACCGGCCGCCCGACCAACCCGCCGATCATGCCGGGCTGGAACGGCTACGACGTGCCCGCGCGCGTCCGCCAGGACTTCGACGTGCCGGTGCTCGTCGACAACGAGGTCAACCTGATGGCCCTCGGCGAGCACACCCGCTGCCACCCCACCGAGCAGCACATGATCGTCGTCAAGGTCGCCACCGGCATCGGCTCCGGCCTGATCAGCAACGGCGCGCTGCACCGCGGCGCGGTCGGCGCGGCGGGCGACCTCGGCCACATCCTCGCCCCCGGCGCGGGCGACGTCCCGTGCCGCTGCGGCAACACCGGCTGCCTGGAGGCCGTGGCCAGCGGCCCGGCCATCGCCGCGAAGCTCACCGAGGCGGGCATCCCGGCCCGCACCAGCAAGGACGTCGTCGCGCTCGTCCAGTCCGGCAACCCGGCCGCGGGCCAGGCGGTCCGGCAGGCGGGCCGCGACATCGGCGAGGTGCTGGCGGGCGGCGTCAGCCTGTTCAACCCGTCGCTGATCGTCATGGGCGGCTCGCTGTCGCAGGCGGGCGAGATGCTGCTCGCGGGCGTCCGCGAGGCCATCTACCGGCGCTCCCTGCCGCTGGCGACCGAGCACCTGCGGATCGTCCCGTCGCAGACCGCCGACAGCGCCGCGATGCTCGGCGCGGCGGCGATGGTCGTCCAGCACGCCCTGTCACCGGACGTGCTGGACCGCGAGCTGGCCTAGGACCAGCCCAGCGCCGGGGCCATCGCGTCCTCGACGATCGGGGCCAGGGTGGTCATGTACGTCGCCGAGACGTGGTTGAAGTCCATGAAGACCTGGACGTTCCCGATCGGCGGGCCGCAGCGGTCGGCGGTGCACAGGTAGTCGCTGAGGTCGACCAGGGTGACGTTGCCCGGGATGCCCTTGATCGACGCGTACGGGGGCTTCTCGGCGTAGACCTTCTCGCGCGGCAGGAAGCAGCGCGGGTCGTCGGGGCCGTGCTTGGCCGCGCACTGCGCCGGGCCGGTCGGGAAGCGCGGGTTGTCGCGGACCGCGATCACCGGGACGCCCAGGGCGTCGAGTTCCCGCCACGCCTCCACGAAGCCCTCGGGGTGCTCTCGGTGAGGCCGGTGCGGACGTCGCGGCTGGCCAGCGTCACCACGGCGGCGGGCTTGCGGTCCTTGATCTCGGCGATGACGGCGCGGTTGTGCGCCACGCACGCCTCCGGCTCGTCGTAGCCGGGGACCTCGGACCGGGTCGAGAACGGGCAGGCGCCGCGCATCATCGCGACGACCTCGTACCCGCGCTTGGCCGCGATCGGCTTCAGCGCCGCGTAGAGCTGCTGCGCGTGCGAGTCGCCGACCAGCACGATCGTGCCCTTCGACACACCCGGCGCGGGCGTCGTGCAGGGCTGGAGCTCCTCGAAGTGCTTCGACACCGCGCAGGTCGAGTTGCCGCGCGCCCAGTCCTGCGGCAGCGCGGCCAGCGGCGGCTGGACGGTGACGTCCGGGCGGCCGGTGTAGGTGAAGCCCGGGGTGCGGGCCAGCGCGCCCGGGTAGTTCGGGTCGCCGACCGCGAGCTGGTACGAGGTGACCGTGTTGTCCAGCCGCCACTGCCACACGCCCGCGCCCGCGAGCACGAGGAGGGTGATGACGACGCTGAACACCATGCCGTTGCGCGCGCGGGCGTTCACCCAGGTCGCGCGCCGGGCGGGCTCCTCGACGAAGTGGTAGGTCACCGCGGCCAGCGCCAGCGACAGCGCGATGATCCCCGCGCCGCCGACCAGGCCGACCTCGACGCGGTCGCGGGCGACCAGGTACAGCACCAGCGCGGGCCAGTGCCACAGGTACAGCGCGTAGCTGAGGTTGCCCAGGTACTCCAGCGGCTTCGACGACAGGAACCGGTCGACGCCGACCCGCGACCCGGACGTCGCGGCCACGATCACCGCCGCCGCGCACAGCGTCGGCCACAGCGCCACGTAGCCCGGGAACATGGTCCCCACCTGCAGGATCATCCCGCAGGACACCAGGCCGAGCACGCCGATCCAGCCGAGCAGCACGCGCGCGTACTTCGGGAGCGAGAGATCGGCCACGCCGAAGACGAGCAGGCCGCCGAGCGCGAACTCCCACGCCCTGGTCAGCGAGTGGAAGTACGCGAGCTGCTGGTTGGCCGCGGTCAGCAGCACCGAGAACGCCAGCGACGCCACGAAGATCGCCGCCACGGTGCCGAGCAGGACGCGGCGCACGGGCCAGCCGAAGCGCCGCGCGGCGAGCGCCGCGGCCAGCACCATCAGCGGCCAGACCAGGTAGAACTGGCCCTGGATGGCCAGCGACCAGAAGTGCTGGACGACGCTGGCCTCGTTGTGCGCGGCGAAGTAGTCCGCCGACGCCGTCACCAGCGCCCAGTTCTCCACGTACAGCGCGGACGCCGCGATCTCCCAGATCGTCTGGCCCCATTGGTTCGGCTGCAGCAGGAACGGCGAGACCACCAGCAGCACGGCCAGCACGAACAGCGCCGCCGGGAACAGCCGCGTCGCGAACCGCGCCCACACCCGGCGCAGCTTCAGCCCGCCGCGCTCAGCGGAGCGCAGGAGCTGGCCGGTGACCAGGAAGCCGGACAGCAGGAAGAACACGTCGACGCCGCCGGACACCCGGCCGAACCACACGTGGTAGACCACGACGAGCATGGCCGCCAGCGCGCGCAGGCCCTGGATCTCCGGTCGGTACCCGGGCTTCGCGGTGCGCTTGACGGTCTGCGGTTGCGCCGGACGCGCCGGATCTGCGACGGCCAGTGACACGCGGTCTCCCCCATCCAAGGACGCCGGTCCTCGTGCGGTTTCCAGCCCGCAACCTAACTCGGCTACCCAGGGTAGCCGGTACTAGCTCCAGAAGACGGCGAGGCCCACGTTCAGCACGACCAGCCCGCCGAGGGTCGGCGCGACCCACTTGGGCAGCGGGTTCTTCCGCAGGAACGCGAACGCGATCGCGGCGATCGCCACCAGCACCAGCGTCTTGACGCCGATCTTCGCGTGGCTGTACTCGGCGTCGGTGAGCGGCGCGAGCACCACCAGTGCGACGCCGGTCACGAGCTGCAGGCCGGAACCGTGCAGCCAGCCCGGGTTGAGCCTGCCGTCGGCGGCCCGGAGCTGGAGCAGGAACGTGCCGACGAGCAGGCCCATGCCGAGCAGGTGGAGGAAGACCAGCAGCAGTCGGACGAACTCCACGTCGGGGTCCTCTCAAGTCGCGTCCCTCGCCCGTGGTGGCGCACGGGATCTTCGCGCCCAGTCTCACACCCCGCGCGACCGGCGCGGACACCGGGCGCGCCCGTGTGGGTGATAGGGCGGATCGTGGCCTGATCGTGACGGTGTCTACCCTGGCCGCGTGCGCTTCGCAGCCCGCGGGACCGTCGCCGCCCTCCTCGCCCTCCTCACGACCGCCCCGCGGCGGCGCAAGCGGGCGCGACGGGCGAGCCGCTGATGCAGACCAGCGCCCAGTGCCGCAACCACGACCGGCCGCCGCCGCCGATCGACACCTCCGAGGAGCCCAAGCCCGGCGAGCCGTCGCCGCAGCCGCTCCCGGTGCCGACCGAGCCCGTCGGCGGGACCCGGATGGGGGAGTGCGGCCTGGTGCTGCCGCCCGGCGCCCCGGCCCTGCCGGGCGCGGTCAACGCCGCGGCGTGGACCATCACCGACGTCAAGACCGGTGCCGTGCTGGCCGCCAAGGACCCGCACGCCCGCGAGCGGCCCGCGTCGCTCATCAAGGTGCTGCTGGCGATCGTGGTCGTCCGCGAGCTGCGGCCGGAGCAGGTGGTCGTCGGCACGCAGGAGGACGCCGCCCAGGAGGGCACCCGCATCGGGGTCGGCCCCGGCGGCGAGTACACCGTCGAGCAGCTGCTGAACGCGCTGCTGATGCGCTCGGGCAACGACGTCGCGCACGCCCTGGCCCGCGCCCTGGGCGGGGTGGACGTCGCCCTGGACAAGATGAACGCCCTGGCCGCCGAGCTGGGCGCCCTCGACACCCGCGCCGCGACCCCGTCCGGCCTCGACGGCCCCGGCATGAGCACCTCGGCCTACGACATCGCCCTGATCTTCCGCGAGGCCCTGGAGCACGACGAGATCGCCGAGGCGATCTCCACCCGCTCGATGGACTTCCCCGGCTACGGCGAGCGCCCCGGCTTCATGGTCTACAACGACAACCGGCTCTGGGACGCCTACGACGGCTTCACCGGCGGCAAGACCGGCTTCACCGACTCCGCCCGGCACACCTACCTCGGCAGCGCCGAGCGCGGCGGTCGCCAGCTCGCGGTGGTCCTGCTGCGCGGCGAGCCCAACCCGGACCCGCTGGCCCGCCAGGCCGCCCTGCTCCTCGACTACGGCTTCGACCTGGTCGACGCGGGCCAGAAGCCGGTCGGCGAACTGGTCACCTCCGCCCCGGTCGCCCAGCCCAAGCCCGACGGCAGCGTCGGCAGCGTCGCCGCGACCGACACCCAGGCCCCGCCCGCGGGCGGGGAGCAGCCGGTGGCCGCCCCGACCGAGCGCTCCGCGTTCGGCACCTACGGCATGCCGCTGGTGGTGGCGGCGGGCATCGGCATCGTCGTCGGCCTGGCCCTGTTCCTGCGCAAGAAGCGCGCCGCCAAGGCCCGCGCGGCCCGGCTGGCGAGCTCCTGACCTACTGGGCGCCCAGCTCGGCGCGCGCGGCCTCGACGGCCCACGTGACGAGCCGGGCTTCCTGGCGGGCGCCGAGCAGGTCGACGAGCAGCGTCCCGCCCGCGTCCTCGTGGACCTGCATGACCAGGCCACCGGTCCCCGGCGTCAGGTCCCACACCTCGGCCACCCAGCCGTCGTCGTCCTCCGCGGAGCTGACGACCATGATCTCCACCAGCCTGCCCTCGAACCGCAGGACGGACACGAGCCCCACCCCTCCCCACCCGAGTGAACCACCTGCCGGGCGCGTCGGTGTGACGCGCGGCGGGATCGGGGCGCCACTCCCGGTGTGGACGACCGCGTACGCCGTTCGGCCGCGCCCGCGGCGGCGGGTGCGCTGCTGATCGCGGTCGCGGTGACTAGCGCGGTCGGCTGGCTGGACTGGTCGGCGGTCGGCGGGTGGCTCCGGGCGCACGCGGGGTCGATCGTGCTGACCGGGTTCGGGGCGCTCCTGGTCGCGCTAGCCGTCGTCGAGTACCGGCGTGGACCGGCGCGCCGGTCCCCATTGAGCTGGGGTGCGGTCGCGGCGGGGGCGGCGTTGGTCGGCGCGGTCGCGGTGGGCGCGACGGCGTGGCTGCTGGGCGAGGCCGCGGCGGCGAACGACCCGCGGCGGCGCGGGTGGAGGCGGTGAAGACGGGACTGGGGATCGGCGCGGGCACCGGCGGCGTCCTGGCCCTGCTGCTGGCGGTGCGGAGGCAGTGGCACCAGGAGGTCACCGCGGTCGACACCGCCCACGACGCCACCGAGCGCAGGCTGACGGAGCTGTACACGAAGGCCGCGGAGCAGTTGGGCTCGGAGAAGGCGCCGGTCCGGATGGCGGGCCTCTACGCCCTGGAACGCCTCGCCCAGGACCACGAGAGCCAGCGCCAGACGATGGTCAACCTCCTCTGCGCGTACCTCCGGATGCCCTACGACGAGAGCGTGCAGGAGCGGGAAGTGCGACTCACCGCCCAGCGCCTGCTCTCCGCCCACCTCGCCGCCAAGAGCGAGCGCTTCTGGGCCGACATCGATCTCGACCTGTCCGGCGCGACGCTCATCGACTTCACCCTCGACCACGGCGACGTGCGCGAGGCGTCCTTCCACGAAGCCCGATTCCTGGGGCGGACCACCATGAACTGGTGCCGCTTCCGCAAGCGCGCGACGTTCGCGTCGGCCACGTTCGAGGGCTTCACGAGCTTCTACGAGACCCGGTTCCTCTCAAGCGCCTTGTTCGCAGGCGCCGAGTTCGCGGCGGGCGCGTTCTTCAACTCGACCACCTTCGCCGTGCGGGCCGACTTCTCCCGGACGTCCTTCGGCAAGACGCCGTCGTTCAGGAACGCGACGTTCCCCGTGACCCGCGACCGCCTCCGGCCGCCCGCGACGACGTTCCACGGCGCCGAGTTCGCCGGGCGGGTGCCCAAGGAACTGAAGCCGCACATGTCAGCGGCGCCTGCCGAAGAGGAGACCGAATAGCGCGCCCGCCCCCAGCAATCCCGCCGCCTGGGTGGCGTTCGGGCGCGAGGCCACCGACACCACCGGGCGGATCACCGCGGGCGGCGGCGGCTCGATCGGCTCCTCGACGATGTTCTCCTTCGCCGTCGCCGTCCACGCCGTCACGTACAGCAGGAACCGGGACACCAGGTTCGCGAACACCAGCAGACCGACGATCGGACCCACCAGGCTCCCCAGCGGCCCGCCGAGCACCGAGTTCAGGTAGATCGTCCCGATCGTCTTGAGGATCTCGAACCCGATCGCCGCCGCCAGGGCGCCCTTCACCGCCGACCGCAGCGTCACCGGCTTGCGAGGGAGGCGGGCGATCACCCACATGAAGATCAGCCAGTTCGCGCCCAGCGACAACAGCGTGGTAACGCAGAACAGCAGCACCCGCGCCCATCCGGCCTCACCGAGCCCGACCAGGTCCAGCAGCGTCCCCGCCAGCCCGCTGCCCACCGCGCTCAGCCCGAACGACAGGGCGATCGCGAGGCCGAGGCCCAGCAGCGCCAGCAGGTCCATCGCCATGCCGCGCAGGAACGGCCGCTCCTCGTTCTTCTGCCCCCACTGCGCGGTCAGCGCGTCGCGCAGGTTGCTCATCCACCCGAGCCCGGTGTACGCCGCGGTCAGCAGACCGATGAGCCCGACCCGGCCGCGCTCCTCGACGGCGGCGTTGACCAAGTCGTTCAGCAGGCCGCGCAGGTTCTCCGGGGCGGCCTCGGTGATGCTGTCCCGCAGCGAGGTCAGCATCTCCGGTTGGCCCGCGAGGACGAAACCGAGCACGGCGAACGAGATCAGCAGCAGCGGGAACAGCGACAGCACGCTGAAGTACGTGATCGACGCCGCGAAGTGGTTGCCGTACCGCTCGGTGAACGCCTCGTTGGCGCGGAACAGGTGATCGATGCCAGGACGCCTGCGGCGGAGCCGCGCGATCTTGGACTCCTGCGCTTTCTCGTCGGCCACCTGCAAAACCTAGGCGGGGACGGTCGCCCCCGCCACTCGAAACGACACCGTGCGTGACTATCCCTTGAGGAAGCCCACCCGGTCGTACACCCGGGCGAGGGTCCCCGCGGCGACCTCGCGCGCCCGCTGGGCGCCCGCCGCGAGGGTCTTGTCCAGCTCCGCCGGATCGTCCAAGTAGGACTTCACCTGGTCGCGGACCGGGCCGGTGAACTCGGCGACCACCTCGGCGAGGTCCTTCTTCAGGTCGCCGTAGCCCTTGCCGTCGTAGTCGGCGACCAGGGCGTCCACCGGGCGGCCGGTCAGCGCGGAGTAGATGCCGAGCAGGTTGCTGATGCCCGGCTTGTTCTCCACGTCGTAGCGGATCTCGCGCTCGGCGTCGGTCACCGCGGAGCGGATCTTCTTCGCCGACACCTTCGGGTCGTCGAGCAGCTCGACGATGCCGCCGGGGCTGGACGCGGACTTGCTCATCTTCGCCTGCGGCTCCTGCAGGTCGAAGATCTTCGCGGTGTCCTTGAGGATGTAGGGCTCCGGCAGCGGGAACGTCTTGCCGAAGCGGGTGTTGAAGCGCTGCGCGAGGTCGCGGGTCAGCTCGAGGTGCTGGCGCTGGTCCTCGCCGACCGGCACGAACTCCGGCCGGTACACCAGGATGTCGGCGGCCTGCAGGATCGGGTAGGTGAACAGCCCGACGCTGACCGTGCCCTGCTTGGCGGACTTGTCCTTGAACTGGGTCATCCGGCCCGCCTCGCCGAAGCCGGTCAGGCACTGCATGACCCAGCCCAGCTCGGCGTGCTCGGGCACCTGCGACTGGACGAACAACGTCGTGCGGGCCGGGTCCAGGCCCAGCGCGAGCAGCTGCGCCGCCGAGACCCGGGTGCGCTTGCGCAGCAGCTTCGGGTCGTGCTCGACGGTGATGGCGTGCATGTCGGCGATGAAGTAGAACGCGTCGTGCGTCTCCTGGAGCGCGACCCACTGGCGCACGGCGCCCAGGTAGTTGCCCAGGTGGAACGAGTCGGCGGTGGGCTGGATGCCCGACAGCACGCGCGGCTTGCGCTCGGTGGTCTCGGTCGACACGCCGCCGATTGTCCCAGCCCGGACCCGGCACGCCCCGGTCGGGTGATGACCTGGGCCATCCGGCCTATTGCCCCTAGGGTCCTCGGGTGGCAGGTTCGCGTGCGGTCACACCGCGCCCGACCGGCGTGGACACACCGGAGCGTTTCGGAGGTATCCCAAGTGCAGAGAACCCGACTCCTCGGGGCGGCCGTGGCAACGGCCTGCGTCGCGGGGCTGGCGACGGCGCTCAGCGCGCCCGCCACCGCAGCCCCGGCCGCCGACGGCCCCACCGCGCACTTCGTCGTACTCGGGGTCCCCGGCGCAGGCACCGCCCGTGCCGAGGAGGCCGTGGTCGAGGCGGGCGGCTCGATCGTCCAGAGCTGGCCGCAGATCGGCGTCGTCATCGCCGCGTCGCCGAGCTCGCAGTTCGCCTCCGTCGTCCGCACCAAGCCGGGCGTGCAGGGCGCGGGCGCCACGCAGAACCTCGCCGAGCTGGGCGCGGGCGTCACCACCGGGTCCGGCGGCCTCGAGTCGCGGTCCCTGGAGGCCACGACCGACGTCATCACCGCCGCCGAGGCCCCGACCGCGGAGGCCGCCGCCGGTGACCCGCTGAGCGTCAACCAGTGGGACATGAAGGCGATCAAGGCCGACCAGGCGAACGAGATCAGCGGCGGCAGCCGCGACGTCGTCGTCGGCGTGCTGGACTCCGGCATCGAGCCCACGCACCCCGACCTCGCGCCGAACCTGGACGCGTCCCGCTCGGTCGGCTGCACCGACCGCGGCGTGCCGAACACGTCCCCGGCCGCGTGGGCCCCGACCACCAGCGACCACGGCACCCACGTCGCGGGCACCATCGCCGCGGCGAAGAACGGCGTCGGCATCGTCGGCGTCGCGCCGAACGTGCGGCTGGCCTCGGTCAAGGTCGTCAACGACGACGGCTACATCTACCCCGAGTACGCGATCTGCGGGTTCGTGTGGGCCGCCGAGCACGGCATCTCCGTCACGAACAACTCGTACTTCATCGACCCGTGGTACCTGTGGTGCCACAGCGACGCCGACCAGCGCGCCGTCGCCACCGCGGTCACCCGCGCGATCGACTACTCGGCCCAGAAGGGCGTCGTGAACGTCGCGGCGCTGGGCAACAGCAACTGGGACCTCTCGCACAACATCCTGGACGAGGGCAGCCCGAACAACGGCACCCCGATCAGCCGCGAGACCACCAACGAGTGCGTCAAGCTGCCCGCCGAGGTCAACGGGGTCGTCGGCGTCTCGTCGACCGGCTCGCACGGCCGCAAGTCGTTCTTCTCGAACTACGGCATCAGCGAGACCGAGGTCGCCGCGCCCGGTGGCGACTCCCGGCAGATCCCGAACACCCCGCAGGCCAACGGCCGCGTCCTGTCGACGGTCTTCAACGGCGGCTGGGGCTACAAGCAGGGCACCTCGATGGCCGCGCCGCACGCGGCGGGCGTCATCGCCCTGCTCCGGTCCAGCAACCCGGGGTGGAGCGCCCAGCGCACGATGATCGAGCTGGAGCGCGACGCCGACCCGATCGCCTGCCCCGCGGGCGGCGTGTACGACCCGGACGGCACCGGCAACTGGCTGGCGGACTGCCAGGGCGGTGAGTCGGGCCGCGGCTTCTACGGCGCGGGCCTGGTCGACGCGCTCGACGCGGTCAGCTAGGACTTCCCACCCGAGCCCCCGTTCCCCGGTTCGACCGGGGGCGGGGGCTCAACTACGCGCGCGGTCGTCGGCGATGGCGGGCACGCGCGGCGCGGGCAGGGCGACCGGCTTCTTCACCGCGGTCTTGCGGCGCCGCAACAGTCCGAGCAGCACCCCACCGCCGCCCACCGCGACCGCGAGGATCCCGACCAGCACGCCGCCTTCGCTGACGGTCGCCGCCTGGGCGAGCGCGGCCGATACGCCTGACACCGATGCACCGTCCCTCGATTGGACTAAGCACGCTGCGTGGACTGTGAAGAAGCTACCGACTGTGTCAACAGCGCAGACCCACTTCGGTGAAGATCACGCGCTGGCGTCGGCGAGCGTATCTCTCCGTGCGGCGAACGGGATCGGGGGTAGTCGATCAACTACGCGGGCGGCGGTGGTAGATCGGATGAGCGGATCACCCGCAGTCGTGGCCGGGCAGCGGCTTGACGAACTCGTCCGACACCCAGCGGTTGTTGGCGAGCTTGCGGAAGCCGTTCTGCACGACCTTGTCGGCCACGGTCTCGGCCCCGGTGTTGAACTTGCCGACGACCTTCGACTTCACGTCGGGCTTCTCGCGCACGTTGAGGACGTCGGCGATCACGACGACCTTGCAGGTGCCCGCGCCGCTGGCGGGCGAGCTGAGCCCGTCCGGCGGCTTCATGCCCATCGAGTAGACGACGCCGACCACCGCGATGCCTCCGATGATCAGCGTCCGCTTCGGCAGCAACACAGCGCCTCCCCGTGCGGCGGACACCCGACCTGACCACCGTTGCGCACCGGGGCCGCCGTGACAACCGGAACCACCCGCCTTGGCTACGCCAGCCCGGCCGCGGCCAGGATGACCCGCCTGCTCACCGCGGGCTGCTCGGGCACGCCCATGTGCAGCGTGTTCACCGAGAACACCACCCGGCGCGCGAGGTCTTCGGTGGCGCCGAAGCCGTTGTTGTAGCCGGGGCGGTCGCCGGTCTTGCCCCAGAAGACGACCGGGCCGATGGCGAGCCGGTCGAGGCCGCCGCCGCGGTGCGCGGGGACGTCGTTGGCCGGGTCGTCGTCGCCGTCGTACGCGGGGACGTCGGGGACGGTGAAGAGGACGGCGTTCTGGGCGGGCGGCAGCAGGCGGCCGGTGATCAGGGCGACGAGGAGGCGATCGAGGTCCTCGGTCGTGGAGATCGCCTCGGCGGCGGCCCACTGGTAGGTCGGGTTGGCCTCGGTGACGTCGACGTACCGGCCGTCGCGGACCTCGTAGGCGCGGGCGTGCGGGCCGGGGACGCGGGTGCGGGCGCCGGGGAAGCTGGTGCCGGTGAGGCGCAGCGGCGCGATGACGGCGTCGTGGACGGTCTCGGCGTACGGCCTGCCGGTGACCTCCTCGATGACGGCGCCGAGGACGAGGTAGCCGATGTTGCCGTAGTGCTGCTTGGCGCCGGGCGGGAACTCGACCGGGCGTTCGGTGAAGGCGAGGTCGAACATCGCGCGCGGGGTCCAGGTGTCGAAGCGGTGCGCGAGGAACCAGTCCGGGTCCTTGTGGTCGATCGGCACGCCGGGCAGGCCGTGGGTGTGGTCGAGCAGCGTCCGGACGGGCACCGGCGGGTAGTCCTCGGGCAGCAGGCCGGGGGCGTAGTGCTGGACCGTCGCGTCGAGGTCGAGGTCGCCGCGGGCGGCGAGGTGCAGCGCGGCGGTGGCGGTGAAGACCTTGGTCATGCTGCCGATGCGGAACCGGGCGTTGAGCGGCACCGCCCGCCCGCTGCGCACGTCGGCGACCCCGGACGCGCCGTCCCAGCACCCCGCCGTTCCGCGGACCCGGACGAGCGCGCCGGAGTGGTCGGCGTCGGGCAGCCCCGCGATCGCCGCCCGCATCGCGGCCGGGTCGAGCGGCGGCACCGACGGCGAAGGCCGTGGTCGTTCACACGCCCTCTTGTCGGACAGTTCAATCGTCGGATTGTTCAACAATCCCACAATGGGATTGTTGACGTGATCGATCGTCGGATCGGCCGCCGCGGTGGTGGCGGTGGCGGTGGTGACGAGGAGGGCCGCGGCGAGGGCGGCGGTGCGGATGCGCATGGGACGAGCCTCGCCGGGATGCGCGCCGCTGCCATCGGGTACGAGCCCGGATGATCACCCGGGGATGTCCCGGAGCCGGGCGCCCAGGGCCGGTGGCGGCCCTGGGCGCGGCCGGGGTCAGGAACCGGAGAGCGCGGCGGTGAAGGTCGCGGACGGGCGCATGATCGCGTCCGCCTTGGCCTTGTCGACGCTGTAGTAGCCGCCCAGGTCGACCGGGGAGCCCTGGACCTCGGCCAGCTCGGCGACGATGGTCTCCTCGGCCTCGGCGAGGCGCTGCGCGAGCGGGGCGAACGCGGCGGCCAGGTCGGCGTCGTCGGTCTGCTCGGCGAGCGCCTGCGCCCAGTAGAGGGCGAGGTAGAAGTGGCTGCCGCGGTTGTCGAGCTGGCCGACCTTGCGCCCGGGCGAGCGGCCCTCGGCGAGGAGCTTGCCGGTCGCGGCGTCGAGGGCGGCGCCCAGGACGCCCGCGCGGGTGTTGCCGGTCTTCTCGGCCAGGAACTCCAGGGAGACCGCCAGCGCGAGGAACTCGCCGAGGGAGTCCCAGCGCAGGTGGTTCTCCTTGACGAGCTGCTGCACGTGCTTGGGCGCGGAGCCGCCCGCGCCGGTCTCGAACAGGCCGCCGCCGTTCATCAGCGGGACGATCGACAGCATCTTCGCCGACGTGCCCAGCTCGAGGATCGGGAACAGGTCGGTGAGGTAGTCGCGCAGCACGTTGCCGGTGACCGAGATGGTGTCCTCGCCCTTGCGCGCCCGCTCCAGGGTGTAGCGGGTGGCGGCGGCGACGTCGAGGATCTCGATCGTGAGGCCCTCGGTGTCCAGCTCGGCGAGCTGGGCGCGGACCTTCTTGAGCACCTCGGCGTCGTGGGCGCGGGTCTCGTCGAGCCAGAACACCGCGGGGGCGCCGGTGGCGCGGGCGCGGGAGACGGCCAGCTCGACCCAGTTGCGGATCGGGGCGTCCTTGGTCTGGCAGGCGCGCCAGATGTCGCCCGCGGCGACGGCGTGCTCCAGCAGCACCGTCCCGTCGGCGTCGACGACCCGGACCGTGCCGTCGGCGGCGAGCTGGAAGGTCTTGTCGTGGCTGCCGTACTCCTCGGCCTTCTGCGCCATCAGGCCGACGTTGGGCGTGGTGCCCATGGTCGCCGGGTCGAACGCGCCGTGCTCGCGGCAGTGCGCGACGGTCTCGGCGTAGAGGGCGGCGTAGGACGAGTCCGGGATGACGTACTTGGTGTCCTGCTGCTCGCCCGCCGCGTTCCACATCTGGCCGGAGGACCGGATGGCCGCGGGCATCGACGCGTCGATGATCACGTCGCTGGGCACGTGCAGGTTGGTGATGCCGCGGTCGGAGTCGACCATGGCGAGCGCGGGGCCGGACTCGTAGGTCGCCTGGATGGCCTTCTCGATCGCCTCGCGGCGGTCGGCGGGCAGCTTCTGCAGCGCGGTGAGCACCGAGGCGAGGCCGTCGTTCGGGGAGGCGCCGACCGCGGCCAGCTCCTCGCCGTACTGGGCGAACACGTCGGCGAAGTACGCGGTGACGGCGCGCCCGAACAGGATCGGGTCGGACACCTTCATCATCGTGGCCTTGAGGTGCACCGAGAACAGCACGCCTCGGGCCTTGGCGTCGGCGACCTGCTCGGCGAGGAACGCGTCGAGGGCGGCGGCGCTCATCACGGCGGCGTCGACGATCTCGCCCGCCTGGACGGCCAGCTTGTCCTTGAGGACGGTCACCGCGCCGTCGGCGGCGACGTGCTCGATGCGCAGCGTGGTGGCGTCACCGATGGTCACCGACTTCTCGGAGTGCCGGAAGTCGCCGTCGCCCATGGTGACGACGTGCGACTGCGAGTCCGGGGACCAGGCGCCCATCGAGTGCGGGTGGGCCTTGGCGAAGTTCTTCACCGACGCGGGCGCGCGCCGGTCGGAGTTGCCCTCGCGCAGCACGGGGTTGACCGCGGAGCCCTTGACGGCGTCGTACTTGGCGCGCGCGTCGCGCTCCTCGTCGGTCCGCGGGTCGTCCGGGAAGTCCGGTACCGGGTGGCCGTCGGCCTGCAGCTCGGCGATCGCGGCCTTGAGCTGCGGGATCGACGCGCTGATGTTGGGCAGCTTGATGATGTTCGCCTCGGGCGTGGTGGCGAGTTCGCCCAGCTCGGCGAGGGCGTCGGGCACGATGCCGAACGCGGCGAGGATGCGGCCCGCGAGGGAGATGTCGCGCGTCTCGACCTCGACCCCGGCCTTGTCGGCGAACGCCTCCACCACCGGTAGGAACGAGTGCGTCGCCAGCGCCGGGGCCTCGTCGGTGTAGGTGTAGACGATCTTCATCGTGGTGTGCCTGCCTCGGGTCGGAAAAGACAACGGTGTGCTGGTCACCCCGACGTTATCTCGTCCCCCTGGCCCACCTCACCGCGGTGCGACCACCGACACGCCCCGATCAGGCGGAACGGGCCCGCCACTCGTCGGCGAGCATGGCGTAGACCGCCTCGTCGGCCCACCGGCCCTTGACGAACTCGTTCTTCCGGAAGTGCGCCTCCTTGCGCATGCCGAGCTTGGCCAGGACCCGGCCGGACGCCAGGTTCGCGTCGTCCAGGCGGCCGATGATGCGGTGCAGGCCCAGCCCCTCGAAGCCCAGGCGCAGCATCTCCCGGGCGGCCTCGGTGGCGTAGCCGCGGCCGTGGTGGTCGGGGTGCAGGACGAACCCGACCTCGCCGCCGCGGTGCGCGGCGCTGATCCACATCAGCATCACGTGCCCGATCGCGGTGCCGTCGACGGTGACCGCCAGGCGCAGGGCGTCGCCCTCCTGCTCCAGGGTCGTGGTCGCCATGTAGCGGGCGAGGGTCTCCCGCGACTCGGCGAGCGTGCGGGGTTCGTCGTACAGGTACGTCATGACGTCCTGCCGTGATTGGATCTTGTGGAGGGCGTCCAGGTCGGTGGGCTCGAACGGACGCAGGACCAGCCGGGGTGTCGTGATCGGGTACGCGGGTCGCAGCACGCCGTCGATCGTAGGGTTGCCCGGCGCGACGGGCGCACGATTTACGGGGGCCGATGGCGACGGGACCGACGCACGCGATGAGCGGCCTGGCGGGGTGGGCGGCGGCGACCGCGCTCGCCGAGGGCACGGCGCTGGGCAGCCTGTCGGTGAAGGGCTGGCTCGTCGGCGCCGTCCTCGCCGCGGGCGCGGCGCTGTTACCCGACCTGGACCACCCGGAGTCGACCGTGTCGACGACGTTCGGGCCGGTGTCGGCGGCGGCGTCGAAGGTCATCAACTGGATCAGCAGCCTGGTCTACAAGGCCACCCGCACCAACCGCGACTCCAAGCGCGAGGGCGGCCACCGCGGCCTGACCCACACGCTGGTCTTCGCGGGCGGGGCGGCGGTGGTCACCACGGCGATCATCCAGACCAGCCGGTCGTGGGCGCTGCCGGTGCTGATGTTCTTCTTCTGCGGGCTCGCCGTCCGCGGCCTCATGCACAAGTGGTGCCCGCGCAACGATGCGCTGTGGATCACCGGGACCAGCCTGGTGCTGACCTACGCGTGTCTCCAGTGGACCGACCCGTCCTCACCGGACGCCGCGGCCTGCGGGGTCGCGGTGGCGATCGGGTGCGCCGCCCACTACCTCGGCGACGCCATCACCGAGCAGGGCTGCCCGATCCTGTGGCCGGTCCCGATCGCGTGGAAGACGTGGTACCCGGTCGCCCCGCCGAAGTTCCTGCGCATGCGCACCGGCGGCCGCGTCGAGATGGCGCTGGTCGGCCCGCTGATCACGGCGGTCGCGGTGTGGATGTCCGCGGTCGCGCTGCAGCGGGCCGGTGGCGTGCTCCCCGACGTCGACCTGATCCCCTGGACCTAGCCCGGGTGCGCCCCGACCGCGTCGCGGATCTGCGCGCCGAGGTCGTCGCCGCTGCTGCGGGCGCAGTGGGCGCAGCAGAAGAACTTCCCCTGCACCTCGACCCCGTGCCCGAGGATCCGGCACTTGCAGTGCTCGCACACCGGCGCGAGCCGCTGCGCGGCGCACTCGAGCGAGTCGAAGGTGTGGACCTGCCCGCTCACCGTCCTGACCTCGAACGCCATCCAGTAGTCGTTGCCGCAGACGTCGCAAACCGCCATGGACGTGCTCCTTCCCGTCCGGCCCAGCCTGCGCCCGCCGTCACCGCCCGGCAACCCGGAGCCGCGAGGTGCACCCGAGCGCGATCAGCGCCAGCACCCCGACGTACCCCGCGACGGCCATGGACGTCCCGGTGGACTCCAGCAGCAGCACCATGAGGAACGGCGCCAGCCCGCCGCCGAGCACCGACGCGATCTGGTAGGCCAGCGACGCGCCGGTGTACCGCACCTCGGGCTTGAACAGCTCGGAGAACAACGCGGCCTGCGGCCCGTAGATGCAGCTCAGGAAGGTCGCCCCGACGAGCTGCGCGACCAGCAGCCCCGCGATCGTGGCGGTGTCGATCAGCAGGAACATGGGCACGGCCCAGACGAGCAGCCCGACGATCCCGACGGTGTACACCCGCACCCGCCCGACCTTGTCCGAGATCCGCGCGGCCAGCGGGATGGTCACCAGCTGCGCCCCCGCGACGATCATGGTCACGACGAGCACCGACGCCCGATCCATCCCCAGCTTGCGCGTCGTGTAGTCCAGCGCCCCGGTGATGAGGATGTAGAACGTCGCCAGGTGCACCGCGAACGACCCACCCGCGAGCAGCACCGTCCGCCGGTGGTGCCTGAGCACCTCCCGCACCGGCGACCTCTGCGACTTCACGAACTCCGGCGTCTCCTCGATGCGCGTGTGGATGAACCAGGCGAGCACGAGCACCAGCGGCCCGATCAGGAACGGGATCCGCCAAGCCCATTCGACGAACCCGTCCACCTTCTGCAACACCGCGAACGACATGTTGGCCAGCACGACCCCCACGACCACCCCGACCTGCACGAAACTTCCGTACAGCCCCCGCTTGCCCGGCGGCGCGTACTCGGTGGCGAGCAGCATCGCCCCACCCCACTGCGCCCCCACGGCGATCCCCTGCACCAGCCTGAGCACCACCAACACCACCGGTGCCGCGATCCCGATCGTCGCGTACGACGGCGTCACCCCGATCGCGGTCGTAGCCGCCCCCATGGCCACGAGCGCCACCACCAACGTCGGCTTCCGCCCGTACCGATCCCCCATGTGCCCCGCGATCGCCGCCCCCACCGGCCTGACCACGAACCCCACCGCGAACGTCGCGAACGCCGCGAGCACCCCCGCCACGGGACTGGCCGACGGAAAGAACACCTCCCCGAGCACCAGCGCCGCCGCCGTCCCGAAGATGAAGTAGTCGAACCACTCGAACGTAGACGCCAGAAACGCCGCCACCGCCACCCGCCGATGCCGCGTCGTCGTGGCCTGCTTCAGCATCGCCCACCTCCACTGCCGTCACGGCATGGTCCCCCGGCCCGGACGAACCAGACATCTCCGGCGGTGCTGTCCCGGCATCCGGCCAGACCCCCGTGGGACGATTGCGCCATGACGCCCAAGCTCTGCATCGCCCAGAACCCGGACGCGGACGCCCTGTTGGCGGAGAGCCCGCTCGCCCTGCTGATCGGCATGCTGTTGGACCAGCAGATCCCCATGGAGGTCGCGTTCAACGGCCCCAAGAAGCTGCACGACCGGCTCGGGAAGCTCGACGTGCGGGAGATCGCGGAGTACGACCCGGAGGCGTTCGCGACGATCGCGACGACGCCGCCCGCGATCCACCGGTACGGGGAGCATGGCGAAGCGGGTGCAGGCGTTGTGCCAGTACCTGGTCGAGGAGTACGACGGGGACGTCACGCAGATCTGGACGAAGGACAAGCCCACCGCGGAGACGGTGCTCAAGCGGCTCAAGGCCCTGCCGGGTTACGGCGAGCAGAAGGCGAAGATCTTTCTCGCGCTCCTCGGCAAGCAGCTCGACGTGCAGCCCTACGGGTGGCGCAAGGCCGCGGGGGACTACGGGACCAAGGGCTCCAAGCGCAGTGTCGCCGATGTCGTGGACGCGGGGTCGCTCGCGGAGGTGCGGGCGTTCAAGAAGGCTATGAAGGCCGCGGCGAAGGCGGAGTAGCGAGGTAGACGACGTCCGGTTCGCCGCGGGGACGGGGACCGAGAGTTCGGAGACGTCGGCGAAGTGGGTGCGGAGGCGGTCTGCGAAGGCGGGGCTGGCGTTGGCGCTCCATACCGCGAGGACGCCGGCCGGGGCCAAGGCGTCGGTCAGGAGGTCCAGGCCCGCGTCGGTGTACACGGTTGCGTTGCCTGCGTCGAGGGTCCAGTCGGGACCGTTGTCGATGTCCAGGCAGAGGGCGCCATAGGCACTGTCTGGTGTGGACAGCCAGTCGACGAGGTCCGCTTCCACGCACGTGGTGCGGGGGTCGGACAGGAGGTCGGCGTTGCCGAGGTGGTCCTGGTTCCAGGCGATCACGGCGGGCTCGCGTTCGACCACGACGACCTCGCCGACGCGGGGTGGGCCAGGGCCGCGGCCAGGGAGAAGCCGACGCCCAGGCCGCCTACGAGGAGGGTGGAACCGGGGGGCATGTGGGCAGCGGCGGCGTCGACCAACAACCGTTCCGATTCGCCCGCGCGGGTGTCCATGAGGAAGACGCCGTCGGCGATGATCTCGTGGTGGGCGCCCGCTCGGCGCAGGACCAGTTCGCCGCAGGCGCCGGGGGCGCGGGCGATCACGGTGGGTGCGTCATCCATGTCCAGGCCACTGTGCCAGAGTCCGCGGCATGCTTCCATCGGTTAGCGGGCTGGCGTTCGTGCGGCCGCTGGGCCAGGGCGGGTTCGGGACGGTGCACCTGGCGCGGCAGCACCGGCTGGAGCGGGACGTCGCGGTCAAGCTGGACAACCGGGTGCTGGCGACCGAGCGGGACCGGGCGCGGTTCCTCCGGGAGGCGCGGGCGGCGGCGCGGTTGTCGGGGCACCCGAACGTGGTCAACGTGTACGACGCGGGGGTCGCCGAGGACGGCAGGCCGTACATCGTCATGGAGCTGTGCACGGGCGGGTCGCTGGCCGACGTGCTGCGCGAGCGCGGGCCGCTGCCGGTGGAGGAGGTCGTCGAGATGGGCGCGCGGCTGGCCGACGCGCTCGCGCGGATGCACGCGATCGGCATCCTGCACCGCGACATCAAGCCCGCGAACATCCTGGTCAACGCGTTCGGCGCGGTGAAGCTGGCCGACTTCGGCCTGGCCGCGATCCTCGACGCGCACGCCGAGAGCACCATCACCGTCGGCGCGCTGAGCCCGCACTACGCCGCGCCCGAGGTGTTCGCGCACGCCGCCCCGAGCCCGCGGGCGACATCTACTCCCTCGCCGCGACCCTGTACACGCTGGTCGCCGGGAGCCTGCCCCGCGACATCCCGTGGCCCGCCGACTCGATGGACCAGCTCGTCGGCGCCCTCAACCGCCCCGTGCCGCCGATCCCGCACGCCCCCGACGGGTTCAACGCCGCGCTGCTCGGCGCCCTGTCCCCCGACGCGTCCCGGCGGACGACGTCGGCGGAGGAGCTGCGCGACCAGCTCTCCGGCCTGCGCCAGGCCCCTGCGCTCCCCGACCCGCCCGGCGCGGCCCCGCCCGGGCGATCGCGGTGGCGCTGGCCGTGCCCGCGCTCGTCGCCGCCGGGTTCGTCGCCCGCGGCCTGCTCCCCGGCCCCACCTCGGCCGCCGAGCCGCCCAAGACCGACCCGCCCACGACGACGACGGCCCTTCCGCGGGCATGTCCGCGTGCGCGGGCCACGAGACCGACGGCTACTGCGTCGCCGACCAGTGCTTCGGCGGCATCGTGTCGACCGCGGACATGCAGTTCGTCGCCCGTCCAACCCCTTGTCATCGTCCACATATGTGGCAGGCGTTCAGCGGGCTGACTCTCCCCCAAGATGCTGTAACCATGACAGGTACGCAGATCATGTCCATCCCTGTGGTCGCCACCGCGTGCTCGGCCGAGGTGATGGCGGCGCGGGCGACCGGGGATGTCAGCGGGTGGCGGGTCGAGCTGCTGCCCAGCGCGGACCGGGCGACGGCGCTGTGCCTGGGCGGGGAGCCGGGGGAGCCGAGCACCGGCAGCGCGTTCGGGACCGGGTGATCGGTAGCCTGGCGCCGTCCACTCCTACTGACGGGGGAACGATGCGTTCCAGGATTGCCACCACCCTCACCGCCGCCGCGCTGCTGGGCGCGCTCACCGCCTGCGCCGAGCTCCAGGAGGCGGCGGGCACCGCGGGCAACGCCGCCGACAAGGCGAGCCTGTGCGTGGAGGCGCTGGAGCTGGCGGGCTTCACCCCGGACGCGGGCGACCCGCAGAAGGCCGTCGACGAGGCGCAGCAGAAGGCCGACGAGCTGACCGCGCTCGCCGAGAAGGCGGGCGACGCGACCCTGAGCGACGCGCTGAACGGCATGGCCACGCAGCTCCGCGAGATCCCGGCGAACCTGGACCCGCAGAACCTGGCCGACTGGACCAAGCAGAAGCTCGACGCGTTCAACGCCCTCACCCAGGCCTGCCTCTGACCCCGGACGCGGCAGCGGCCGCCCGCGCGGGAACGGGCGGCCGCTGACCTGGGGGAGGCGGAGAGTGGCTCAGACGTTGGTGATCTCGGCGATGAGGGCGTCGACGTCGAAGTAGTCGCCCTCCTCGCCGACCGCGACCAGCGCGGCGGTGGCCGCGGCGAAGCCCGCGACGTCGGCGTGGTCCATGACCAGCACCGCGTGGCCGTCGGGCGACTCGATCTCGACCAGCAGGACGCGGGCGCCGTCCTCCTCGCCGGGGCGGAAGCGCACGTCGCCCTCGCCCGCGGGGCGGTCAGGCCCGCCATCAGCAGGTCGCGGGCGAAGACCCACTCGACCCAGCTGTCGTTGTCGGTCTGGAAGGCGGCGGTCACGGTGAACGGCTCGGCGGTGCGGTAGGTCCACCGGGACCGCACCGGGATGCTGCCGCCGTAGCGGGAGATGAGCTGCTCGGTGTGTTCGCGGTTCATCGGTGCCTCCCTGTCCTCCAGGCCCGCGGGTTTGGTCGTTCGCGGGTCCGTCAGCAGGGAAACGCTGGTCTGAGCGGTCCGTGATGCCATTCGGCCCAGGTTCCCTCAATTGGGTGAAGCAATTCCGATCGAGTTAGCCCCCCAGTAACTCATTACTCGCTCCGTAGAACAAGCCCCGCCAATTGCAATGCTTTAGCGTGAAGCGTCCACAATGATCGCCGCGATCTCCTCGGCCAGCGCCGGGGTCGCGGCGACGATCGCGGACCAGCGCCGCGTCAGGTCCGGGTCGAACTCGAGCGCGCGGCCGCGGGCGTCGATCACCGCGCCGCCCGCCGCGGGCACCGTCACCACGGCCGCCGCGAGGTCCACGATGCGCAGGGTGTCCGAGCCCGCGTCGGCGAAAGCGTCCACAGAGCCCTCCGCGACCAGCGCCGCCTCCAGGCACGTGGTGCCGAGCACGCGCAACCGTCCGATCCGGTCCAGCACGCGCAGCCAGGCGTCCCGGTTGGACCGCTTCGGGCGCAGCAGGTTCACCGTCGCCCCGTCCAGCGTGGTCCGACCGCTGGTCCGGTACGGCGTCGGGTGACCGGTCCGCGCCCACCACGTCCGGCCGGTGTCCAGCCACACCGTCAGCGCCTCCGACGGCGCCGCGTCGCGCACAAGGGCGCCCGCGAAGCACGACAGCGGCACCCCGGACGCCGCGTTCGCCGAGCCGTCGACCGGGTCGACGACCAGCGTCAGCGCCGACCCGTGGTCGAGGAACCCGGCCTCCTCCGACAGCAGGTTGACCCCGCTGCGCTGCGCGGACTCCGCGACGGCGTCCTCCACCGCGGCGTCGACGCGCATCGTCGGGGTGCCGTCCGCGCCCATCGCGATCTCCTCCGCGAGGGCGGCGCGGCCGAGCGAGAGGCGGGCCGACCCGTACGCGGCGGACGCGGCGCGGGCGGCCGCGGCCAGCGCGGGGTGGACGTCGGCGGGCAGTCCGGGGGCCGGGACGGGCCAGGCGATCAGGCTCACCGACGCACCGTAACAAGCGGAACGGCCCCTCTCCGGTGCGGAAAGGGGCCGTTCACGTGACGATCAGATGAGGCCGAGGGCCTGCACCGCGTCGCGCTCCTCGACCAGCTCGGCCACGGAGGCGTCGATGCGGGCGCGGGAGAACTCGTTGATCTCCAGGCCCTGCACGATCGAGTACTCGCCGCCGGAGCAGGTCACCGGGAACGACGAGATCAGGCCCTCGGGCACGCCGTACGAGCCGTCCGACGGGATGGCCATCGAGGTCCAGTCGCCCTCGGCGGTGCCGTTGACCCAGTCGTGGATGTGGTTGAGCGCCGCGTTCGCCGCCGACGCCGCGGACGACGCGCCGCGCGCCTCGATGATCGCCGCGCCGCGCTTGGCCACGGTCGGGATGTAGGTGTCGGCCAGCCACGCCTCGTCGTTGACGACCGCCGCCGCGGACTGCCCGTTGACCTCGGCGTTGAACAGGTCCGGGTACTGGGTTGCGGAGTGGTTGCCCCAGATCGTCATCTTCTTGATGTCGGTGATGGAGCAGCCGACCTTCGACGCGAGCTGCGACAGCGCGCGGTTGTGGTCGAGGCGGGTCATCGCGGTGAAGCGCTCGCGCGGCACGTCCGGGGCGTGCGCGGCGGCGATGAGGGCGTTGGTGTTGGCCGGGTTGCCGACCACGAGGACGCGCACGTCGGACGCGGCGCCCGCGTTGATCGCCTCGCCCTGCGGCTTGAAGATGCCGCCGTTGGCCTCCAGCAGGTCGCCGCGCTCCATGCCCTTGGTGCGGGGGCGCGCGCCGACGAGCAGGGCGACGTTGACGCCGTCGAACGCCTTCTTCGGGTCGTCGGTGATCTCGATGCCCGACAGCAGCGGGAACGCGCAGTCGTCCAGCTCCATCGCGGTGCCCTCGGCGGCCTTGACCGCCTGCGGGATCTCCAGCAGCCGCAGGCTGACCTGGGTGTCGGGGCCCAGCAGGTGCCCCGAGGCGATGCGGAACAGCAGGGCGTAGCCGATCTGTCCCGCGGCTCCGGTGACGGTCACGTTGACGGGTGCCACTTGGCAGTTCCCTCCCGATATCAGCGGGCTGCCATGCCTGCGGCGTCGCCCGGCGCAGTGGAGGCTACCAACCGGGGCGGGCGGCGGCGGGACACGGTGAGGAGGGTCTCCGGCCGACCCCATCGGGTGGTTCTGCGCGACACCTCCGGCGGCGGCGCGCCGGGGCCCGCGCGGCGGCGATCATGGCGCGCGTCGTCCGAGTCGCCAGGGAGCCCGATGTCCGACGTGCGCGTCGCCCTGCTCGGCGCGGAGCTGCGCACGCAGCGCGACCGCGTCGGCCTGAGCCTGGCCGAGGTGACGGCCAAGGTGGGGATCAGCGCGGCCAAGCTCAGCCGCATGGAGAACGGCCGCGCGCCGCAGGCCGGACGACGTCGCCGCCCTGCTCGGCCTCTACGGCGTGACCGGCCTGAGCCGCGACGACCTGCTCGACCTCGCGGGCAGCCTCGCCGAGGGCGCGGGCGGGTCGGACGCGGCGCTGCGGTTCCTGGAGGCCCGCGCGGCGATGCTCGTCGACTACCAGTCGGCGCTGATCCCGGAGCTGCTGCAGACCGTCCCGTACGCGCAGGCCGCGCTGCGCGAGGTCGCGATGCTCGACGACGACACCGTGCTCGACCGCTGGACCCAGCGCATCCACCGGCAGTCCGTGCTGCGCAAGGCGCACCCGCCGCGGTACTACGCGATCATCGCCGAGGCGGCGCTGCGCAACGCCGTCGGCGGGCGCGCGGTGATGCGCGAGCAGCTCCGGTACCTGGTGGAGGCGGGCTCGCGGCGGTCGGTGACGGTGCGCGTCATCCCGGACCTGCCGCACGGGCACCCCGGCCTCGGCGGGCCGTTCCAGCGGCTGCAGTTCCCGCACCGGGGCGCGGTCGTGGTGCTCGACAAGCGCACGTCGCGGCTGTTCGTCGAGGAGCCCGCCGAGGTCAAGCACTACGACCGGGTCGTGGTGGAGCTGCTCAGCACGGCGCTGTCCGAGGCGGACTCGCTGGTCCGCATCGGGCAGCTCGCGAAGGCTAGTTGAGCGGGCCGCCCTCGATGGTCACCGCGACCGCGATGACCAGGGTCCCGAAGACGGCGTAGCTGAGCACGTCGACCGGCCTGCTGCGGATCGCGACCAGCCCGGCCTGCTCGTCGCGCAGCAGCGCGCGCAGCCCGGCGGCGAGGTACAGCGCGAGGCCGATCCACACGCTGCCCTCCCGCCAGTGGTCCATGGTGATCCGCACCAGCCCGACCGCGACCACGGCCATGACCAGCGCGAACGGCAGGTGGACGAGCGCGGGGTGCCGGGTCCGGGGCGGTTCGCTCACGACGCGCGGACGGCGCGCTCCGCCACCTCGACGGTGTTGCGCAGCAGCATGGCGATCGTCATCGGGCCGACGCCGCCGGGCATCGGGGCGAGGAACCCGGCGACCTTCGCCACGTCCGGGTGCACGTCGCCGACCAGGCCCTTCTCGGTCCGGGTGACGCCGACGTCGAGCACGGCCGCGCCCGGCTTGACCATGTCCGCGGTGATCAGCCCGGCGCTGCCCGCGGCGGCCACGACGATGTCGGCGCGGCGCACCTCCGCGGCGAGGTCCTTCGTGCCGGTGTGGCACAGGGTGACGGTGGCGTTCTCGCTGCGGCGGGTCAGCAGCAGCCCGAGCGGGCGGCCCGCGGTGACGCCGCGGCCGACGACGGTGACCCGGGCGCCCGCGAGCGGGACGTCGTAGCGGCGCAGCAGCTCGACGATGCCGACCGGGGTGCACGGCAGCGGGGCGGCGTCGCCGAGGACGAGCTTGCCCAGGTTGGTCGGGTGCAGGCCGTCGGAGTCCTTGGCCGGGTCGACCCGCTCCAGCGCGCGGCCCGCGTCGAGGTGGCCGGGCAGCGGGAGCTGGATGAGGTAGCCGGTGCAGTCCGGGTTGGCGTTCAGCTCGTCGATCGTGGCTTCCAGCTCGGCCTGCGTGGTGCTCGCGGGCAGGTCGCGGCGGATCGAGTTGATGCCGACCTTGCGGCAGAAGTTGTGCTTGCTGCGCACGTACGCCTGGGAGCCGGGGTCGTCGCCCACCAGGACCGTGCCGAGCCCGGGCACGACGCCCTGCTCGGCGAGGGCCGCGACGCGCACGCGCAGCTCGTCGAGGATGGCGTCGCGGGTGGCCTTGCCGTCGAGAATCGTCGCGCTCACGGCGGTCATCCTCTCATTGCGGGTCGGCGGCCCGCCGCGACCACCACGGCGACCAGGGTGACCGCGGCGCCCGCGACGGTGGCCCCGTCGACGCCGGGGCCGGTGAGGTCGACCAGGATCGAGCCGACGAGCTGGCCGCTGACCGCGGAGAGCCCGAGCACGAGCACCCCGATGTGCTTGACGGCGAACACGGCGGTGGTGAGCGCGACGATCCCGATGGCGCCGCCGGTGTAGAGCCACCACTCGGTGGGCGCGGGGTTCGGCCAGCCCCAGACGGCGACCTTGACCGCGCAGACGACGAACAGCAGCACGGTCCCGACGGCGAAGTTGAGCATGGTGGCGAACCGGACGCTGCCGCCGCGGACGCGCACCAGCCCGTTGACGGCCTGCTGCCACCCCATCGCCGCGCCGCCGAGCGCGGGGATCAGCGCGGGCCACAGCGCGTCGGGCCTGCCGACGTCGTCGGACACCGCGATCCCGACCGCGACGACGGCGAGCGCCGCGCCGAGCGCCCGGCCGCGGGTGATCGCCACCGGCCCGCCCGGGCCGATGCCTGCGCGGTCGACGAACAGGCTGGTGACGACCTGCCCGGCCACGACGGACACGGTGAACACGGCCACGCCCAGCACCGACGCGGTCAGCCCCTGCGTCGTGACGAACCACGCCCCGCCCGCCCCGCCGAGGCACTGCCACCACCGCAGCTCCCCGTCCCGCAGCGCCCGCACGACCCGCCCACCGGCCGCCCGCGCGTTGCCCGCCGTGAGCACGACGGGCACCAGCAGCACCAACCCGATCCCGAACGACACCAGCGCCGCGACGAACCCGTCGCCGAACCCGCCCGCGAGCTGCCCGTTGATCCGCGTCTGCACGGCCACCGCCGCCCCGCCCGCGAAGCCCGCCCCCACGCCCAGCAGTCCAACAATCCTATTGTTGAACAATCCTACGATCCCCCTCGTTCAATCGTTCAACGATTGATCAGATCCACCGGTGGCGGACGGCGTGGACGGCGAGCTGGAAGCGGGAGGTCGCGCCCGCGTGCTCCATGAGGCGCTGGAGGTGGCGGAAGACGGTGCGCCTGCTGATGCCGAGCTGGCGGGCGATGGAGTCGTCGTTGGCGCCCGCGGCGAGCAGGCCGAGGAGGCGCTGCTCGATCGGCTGGACCGGGGAGAGGGCCTGCGCGCCCGCCTGGAGCGGCACGGCGAGCCGCCACGACGCCTCGAACAGGCCGATCAGCGCCGACAGCAGCGAGCTGGGGTGGACCACCAGCAGCGACCGGTTGACGTCGGCCTCCGCGACCGGCAGCGACACCGTGGCGAACTGCTGGTCCACGATCGTCAGCTTCACCGGAACCTCCGGCAGCACCCGCGCCTGCTCGCCCGCCGCCACGCACGGCTGGATGTTGTTGGCGTAGCGGGCCGGGTCCTCGACCGACGCGCGGGCGTACACCACGCGGTAGGTGACCTCGCCGCGCGCGAGCTGCTCCAGCTCGGCGTTGTTGACGTGCCCCTCGGTGAAGTACGGCGGCGACTCCAGCCTGCGGATCTCCGTGCGGGCGCTCAGCTCCATCTGCTGGATGCGCTGGGCGATCGCGGTCCCGGTGACCACTTCGATGAGGTCGTCGGTGCGCTGCGGGGAGACCGCGCGGCGGAAGGTGTCGTAGGCGTTGAGGGTGGCGACCCTGGCCTGCTCCAGCTCGCTGGCCCGGCGGCGGCTGAGAATCTCCAGGCCGGACGCGGGCGGCACCGGGGTGAACACCCGCCCGTCGGGGCCGCTGCTGCCGACCAGCCCGGCGTCGGTGAGCGCGCGGACGGCCGCGCGGACGCCGGACTGGTGCCGGTCGGTGGCCGCCGCGATCTCCTCGGCCGTCGAGGGGCCGACGCGCAGCAGGTACTGGTAGGCGTGGATCTCGTCGTCGGGCAGGCCGAGACGGGACAGGTGCGGCGCCAGGTCGCCGTCGGACATGGGAACCTCCGTCGGTGCACGCGGAGGGTGGCACATCTGTGCCGCTGGCACAAACAAGGCGAGTTATCACCCGATCGGGTCGACGTTGTGTTGACTTTGAGTCATCGCCGCAGGCAGGACCGTGGCCTCGGGTACACCGTGTGCTCCCGCAACCGGGACAGGGGAAGATAGGCGCGTGGCAGGACCTACGCAGCTCAACCCGACCGAACAGGACGCCCTGGTCAAGCAGATCGGGCTGGCCCTGCTGAGGGCGGCCCCAGCGGAGTGGGCCTCGGTCGAGGTGGCGTTCCGGGCGATCGGGCGCTACACCGAGGTGCGCGGCCAGGTGAGCTTCGGCGACGACCGGGTGGCCGAGTTCCCGGTCGCCCCCGAGGTCGTCGGGCTGTTCGCCCGGCTCCGCGCGGGCATGTACCGGGAGGGCAGGGGCACCTGGTTCAACGCCCGCTACCAGCTCGACCGCCCCGCCGCCTACAACCTCGAGTACGACCGCGACGAGCCGCAGTGGCAGAACCAGCCGCCGCCGCCCGCGTTCGTCGACGAGCTGCGCATGTTCCCCCGCGAGGACGAGAACGTCCCGGAGTGGCTGGCGCGGCGGCTGACCGCCATGCAGCCGCCGTTCCGCACCGCGCGCATCTTCGACGGCATGGGCCCCGCCGGTCCCGTGCTCAACCGCCCGCCGCTGGACGACGAGGAGCGCGAGCAGGTCCAGCGCTACCTCGACGCCGCCCCGCTGGCCCTGCCCGCCCGCGGCTACGACGTCGACCACCTCGACGAGGAGCGCCGCCAGACCGTCCCAGTCGCCTTCCACACCGACGGCGCGTGGATCTGGCCCGCCGCGGTCAACTTCTACCTCCGCACCCACGGCGTCCCCCGGACCCGGAGCTGCTGGCCCACCTCCGCCGCTCGGAGTTCCGCGTCCCCGAGGTCGACGAGCAGGCCCGCGCGGCCGCGGCGGCGTTCATCGCGGGTCCGCGCAGGCCGCCCGTGCCGCCGCCGCCCCCGGTGGAGCCGGTCGAGGCCCCGGCGCCCGTCGAGCCCGCGCACGCCGAGGTCGCGCCGCAGCCCGAGCCCGAGCCGGTCGAGCAGCCCGACTTCGCCGAGCAGCCCGCGTTCGCCGAGCAGCCCGCGTTCGCCGACCCGGAGCCGGACGAGCCCAACGTCCCCGACCCGGTGATCGTCGATGAGGCGCTCCCGCAGCCCCCGACGCCCCGGCCGAGGTCCTCACCCGCCTCCGCGACCGCCTGTCGGACCTGGGCGTCGACGAGTCCCGCTACACGGTGGGCACGCCGTCCGGTCCTGGGTGGACGATGGAGCAGACCGCCGACGGCTGGCGCGTCGGCTGGTTCGACGGCGTGTACGTCGCACCCGCGCTGTTCGTCGACGCCTCCGACGCGGCGGCTTTCCTCGCGGGCAAGCTCCTCCTGGAGCCCGCCCCGCGGCGGCCCCCGACCCGGGCCCCACCACCCTCCGCGCGTCCCTCGCCGAACTCGAGGACGACGACGACGATTCGTACGACCAGCGACCGCGGATGCCCATCCCCCGCTGAACCGCCCGGTCCAGTCCGGCCCCTCCGGCGACGACCTGTTCCGCCCCGTCCGCCCGGTCGAGGAACCCCCTTCGCCCCGCGCCAGTACGACGACGAGGACGAGGACTACCGCCCGCCGCGCTTCACCCGCCCCGGCTCGATGTTCGAGCCCGCCCACCCCGAGACCCCGACCTTCGCGGCCGAGGAACCGGGCCAGTTCGCCGTCGAACAGCCCCCACGCGCCCCGACCACCCCTTCGCCGACCAACCCGAGGACGAGCCGGAGCCCGGCCTCTTCGAGGAGCAGGCCCCCTTCGACGAAGGCACCGGCGACCAGCAACACGCAGGCGAGCCCGCCCCGCCCACCTCGGACCTCGCGGACCACGACACCCCCGCTGAGCAGCAGGAGCCCCACCCCTTCGACCAACCACCCTTCGCGGACGAAGACGCGGCCCACCCCAGCGACCCGCCCCAGGACGAGCACGCCGAGCCCCCTTCGGCCAGCCCCGGGACCACGACGACTCGCACTTCGCCCCCACCCAAGGCGCGGAGCACAACGACTCGCTCTTCGCCGAGGCACAAGGCGGGCAGCACGGCGAACCGCCCTTCGCGCAGACCGGGCAACCCGGCGACCCCTCGTTCGCCAACGCCGGGCAGCACGACGAACCGCCGTTCGCACCAGCCGGGCAACACGGAGAACCCGCCTTCGCCCAAGGCGCACAGCACGCCGAGCCATTGCAGCGTGGGCAGCACAGCGAGCCGCCGTTCGAGCAGCACGGAGAACCTGCCTTCGCGCAAGGCGGGCAGCACGCCGAACCGTTCACGCAAGGCGGGCAGCACAACGAACCGCCGTTCGAGCAGCACGGAGACCCCGCCTTCACGCAAGGCGGGCAGCAGAACGAGGCGCCGTTCGCCCAAAGCGCGCAGCACGGCGAGCCCTTCGGCCAAGCCGGCCAGCAGAACGAACCTCCCTTCGCCCAAGGCCCGCAGCGCGGCGAGCCCTTCGCACCAGCGGGGCAGCACGAAGCACCGTTCGGCCAAGGCGGGCACCACGGGGAGTCGATCGCGCAGGCAGGGCAGCACGCTGAGGCCCCGTTCGCCCAAGGGCAGCACGGCGAACCGTTCGCCCAAGGCGCGCCGCGAGGTGAGTCGTTCACCCAAGCCGCGCACCACGGTGAGCCGTTCGCCCAGGGCGGGCAGCACGCTGAAGCGCCGTTCGCCCAAGGACAGCACGGCGAGCCCTTCGCCCATGGCGCGCAGCACGGCGAGCCGTTCGCCCAGGGCGGGCAGCACGCTGAGGCCCCATTCGCCCAAGGGCAACATGGCGAACCGTTCGCCCAAGGTGCGCAGCACGGCGAGCCGTTTACCCAAGGCACGCAGCACGGTGAGCCGTTCGCGCAGGGTGGGCAGGCTGAGGCGCCGTTCGCCCAAGGGCAGCACGGCGAGCCCTTCGCCCATGGCGCGCAGCATGGCGAGCCGTTCGCCCAAGGCACGCAGCATGGCGAGCCGTTCGCCCAAGGCACGCAGCACGGTGAGCCGTTCGGCCAGGGGCAGCACGGCGAGGCGCAGTTCGCGCCGTCGCAGGGGCAGCACGGTGAGCAGCACTTTGCGGCCGGGCAAGCCAATCAGCACGGTGAGGCGGCGTTCGGTCAGGCGCACGGGCAGCACCCCGAGTCGCACTTCGCTCCCGCGCAGGCGGGGCAGCACGGGGACGCGTCCTTCGCGCCTGCTGGGCAGCACGGGGAAGGGCACTTCGGGGGCGGGCAGGCTGAGCAGCGTACGGAGCCGCATCCCGGGTTGGCGGGGGCGTTCGGTGGGCAGCGGGGCGAGCACGGGGGCAGCAGTTCGCGGCACCCGTGCCCGACCAGTTCTCCGACACCACCCCCAGCGGCGGGAGCCGGACCCGGTGATGCGGCGGCCGCAGGACTGGCCGATCCAGCCGCTCGCGGGCGAGCCCCCGCTGACGCTCTTCCGGGGCAAGCAGCTCACGCAGTTGCCCGAGGGGACCGAGGTGGACCGGTACGGGGAGCCCAACGGCAACCTGACCTACGCCGTCGGGACGCCGTTCGACCGGCGGTCGCTCGTGCCCGACTGGATCAACCGGCCCTACCGCGCGTACCGGGTCGTCCGGCCCACCGAGGCGTTGACCGGGTCGGCGATCCCGTGGTTCGACCAGCCCGGTGGCGGGACCGCGTTCGTCCTGTCCAAGTCGATCGCCGAGTTGCTCGACAAGGGCGTGCTGGAGGAGATCCCGGACCGGCAGCCGCCCGCGCGGAACTAGCCGATCCGGAGGCCGTGGGCGGCGGCGAAGGCGACGGCGGCGTCCAGTTCGATGCGGGCGCCGCGGAGCTTCGCCTGGACCCAGCCGTCCGGGTCGACGCGGGTGCCGCGGAGGTCGGCGTCGGTGAGGTCGGTGCGGCGGAGGCGGGCGCCGGTGAGGTCGGAGCGGCGGAGGTCGGTCTCGCGGAGGTCGGCGTCGTCGAGGTTGGCCTCGCACAGGCGCAGGTCGGACAGGTCCGTGCCGCGCAGCGAGGCGCCGACGAGGCTGACCAGGGTCAGGTCGCTGTCGCGGATCGCGATGGGGCGGAAGCGGCAGTCGACGAACGTCGAGCCGATGAGGCTGCAGCCGGTGAACGTGCTGTCGGTCAGGGTCGTGCGGTCGAAGGAGCACGACCGGAACGCGGTGCCGCGGACCACCGCTTCGCCGAGGTCGGCGCGGGTGAAGTCGCAGTCGGTGAAGGTGCAGCGGTCCAGGGTGGCGCCGCGGAAGTCGGACTCGCTGAAGTCGCAGCCGTCGAAGTGGCGGTCCGTCCAGGTGGCGCCGTGGAAGTCGCTGTCGGAGTAGTCGGTGTCCACGGGGGCAACACTGTCACGACGCACCGACGAGCGCGGTGACGAGGTGCAGCCTGCGGTCGTCGACCGAGCGCAGCGGCGGGACCAGCAGGACCGGCATGCCGACCTCGACCGCGCCGCCGTCCGGGCCCGAGCGGTCGCCGACCATGAGGGTGCGGGCGGGCGCGGTGCCCAGCGCGGCGAGGGCGTGCCGGTAGATCTCCGGGGACGGCTTCTGCACGCCCAGTTCGTACGACAGCGCGTACACGTCCACCACGTCGGCCAGGCCCTCGTGGGCGAACACCGGGCGCAGGTCGAAGTGGATGTCGCTCATCACCGCGATCCGGCAGCCGCGCGCGGCGACGGCGCGCAGGGTGTCGGCGGCGTCGACGGCGAACGGGTTGTGGGCGGGGTCGGACTCGACCTCGTACAGCGCGTCGGCCAGTTCGCGGTCCAGGCCCGCCTGGGCGAACACGCGGTAGTACGCGGCGTGGTGGTTGGCGCGGGAGCTGTCGACGCCCGGGGCGTCCAGCAGGTCCTCGAAGACGGAGATGCGCTGCCACACCGCTTCGGCGGAGTCGTCGCGGCCGATGCGCCGCAGCGCCTCGCGCACCCAGGCCACCTCGTCCAAAGTGGTCACCAGCGTGCCGCGCCAGTCGAACACCACCGCGTCCATGTCGCCCCCTCAGCGGAAGTCCCGGGATGTGGCCGGGATGCGCAGGTCCAAGTGCTGGAGCCGGTCGGCGTAGAGGCTCACCACACCGTCGACGCTCTCCACGACGCCCCGGACCAGCAGCGCGGAACTGGTTCGCGCGACACGACGATACCGGGCCCACAGCCCCGGTGAGCAGACTATGTTGATCATCCCGGTCTCATCCTCCAAGTTGAGGAACGTCACACCGCCCGCGGTCTGCGGCCGCTGCCGGTGCGTCACCGCTCCCCGACCAGCACCCGCGTCCCGCTCTCCACTTTGGACAAAGCGGCCGTGGTGAGCGCGCCGAGGCGGTCCAGGCGGGCGCGCAGGAACTGCGTGGGGAAGCTGTCCGGGGACAGGCCGGTCGCCCACACGTCGGCGACCGCGACCTCGACGGCGTCCATGCCGGGCAGGGCGGGCGCGGCGACGCCGACCGCGGTGCCGGGCAGGAACTCCGGGCGCTCGCCCGCCGCCGCGCCCGCCGCCCACAGCGCCTCCCGGCGGGCCAGGCCGAAGCAGCCGAACGCGCCCGCGGTGGCCAGCGCCTCCATCTGCGGGCGGGTGAGCTGCACGCGTCGCGCCAGGTCGACCATGTCCGCGTACGGCGCGCCGCGGCGATCTTCGCGGCGAGGTCGTCGCCGATGGTGCGCACCGACCCCAGCCCCAGCCGCACGGCGGGGCCGTCGCCCTCCAGGGTGGCGTGCGCGGCGCTGGCGTTGATGTCCGGCCCGCGCACCTCGACGCCGTGCCTGCGCGCGTCGGCGACCAGCGACTGCGGGGAGTAGAAGCCCATCGGCTGGGCGCGCAGCAGCGCCGCGCAGAACGCCGCGGGTAGTACAGCTTGAACCACGCGCTGGCGAAGACCAGGTAGGCGAAGCTGAGCGCGTGGCTCTCCGGGAAGCCGAAGTTGGCGAACGCCAGCAGCTTCTCGTAGATCCGGGCGGCCAGCTCGGGTCCGACGCCGTTGCGGGCGGCGCCGGTGTGGAAGCGCTCGCGCAGCCGCTCCATCCGGGCGGTGGACCGCTTGGCGCCCATGGCGCGGCGCAGCTCGTCGGCCTCGGCGGGGCTGAAGTCGGCGACGTCGACGGCGATCTGCATGAGCTGCTCCTGGAACAGCGGCACGCCAAGGGTTTTGCGCAGCGACCGCTCCAGCAGCGGGTGGTCGTAGGTGACCGGTTCCTGGTCGTTCTTGCGCCGGATGTACGGGTGCACGGAGCCGCCCTGGATCGGGCCGGGGCGGATCAGCGCGACCTCGACGACCAGGTCGTAGAACTCGCGCGGCTTGAGCCGGGGCAGCGTGGCCATCTGGGCGCGGCTCTCCACCTGGAACACCCCGACCGAGTCGGCGCGGCACAGCATGTCGTAGACGGCCGGGTCGGCCAGGTCCAGCTCGCCCATGTCGACCCGCACGCCGTGGTGCTCGGCGACGAGGTCGACGACGTAGTGCAGCGCGGAGAGCATGCCCAGGCCGAGCAGGTCGAACTTGACCAGGTCGATGGCGGCGCAGTCGTCCTTGTCCCACTGCAGGACCGTGCGGTCCTTCATCCGGGCGGGCTCGACCGGGCACACCTCGCTGACCGGGCGGTCGCAGATCACCATGCCGCCGGAGTGGATCCCCAGGTGCCGCGGGAAGTTCTCCAGCTGCGCGGCCAGTTCCAGCACCGGCTGCGGGATGTCGTGGTGGGTGTCGCCGACGCTGTTCACCAGCGGTCCCCACCGGTCGATCTGCTTGCTCCACGCGTCCTGCTGGCCGGGCGAGTGGCCCAGCGCCTTGGCCATGTCGCGCACCGCGGACTTGGCGCGGTAGGTGATGACGTTGGCGACCTGCGCGGCGTGCCGTCGGCCGTGCTTGCGGTAGACGTACTGGATGACCTCCTCGCGCCGGTCGGACTCGATGTCGATGTCGATGTCCGGCGGCCCGTCGCGCGCGGGGGCGAGGAACCGCTCGAACAGCAGCTCCCAGCGCACGGCGTCGACCTTGGTGATGCCGAGCGCGAAGCAGACCGCGGAGTTCGCCGCCGAGCCCCGGCCCTGGCAGAAGATGTCGTTGTCCCGGCAGAACTTCACGATGTCGTGCACGACGAGGAAGTACCCGGGGAAGCCGAGTTCGGTGATGACCCGCAGCTCGTGGGCGATCTGGGCGTACGCGCGCGGTCGCTCGGCCGCGGACCCGTAGACGCGGGCGGCGCCGCGGTAGGTCAGCTCGGCGAGGTAGGTCGCCTCGGTGTGGCCGGGCGGGACGTCGAACGGCGGGAGCTGGGGGCGAGCAGGCGCAGGTCGAAGGAGAGCTGCACCCCGAGCACCGCGGCCCGCTGCACGGCGCCGGGGTGCCGGGCGAACCGGGCGGCCATCTCCTCACCGGTCCGCAGGTGCGCGGTCGGGGCGGGCGGCAGCCAGCCCGCGAGGTCGTCGAGGCTGCGCCGGGCGCGCACGGCGGCGACCGCGGCGGCGAGGTGCCCGCGCTGGGGGTGGGCGTAGTGGACGGCGTTGGTGGCGACGATCGGGAGCCCGAGGTCGGCGGCCATGCCCGCGAGGAGGTCGTTGCGGGTGGAGTCGTCGGGGAGGCCGTGGTCGGTCAGCTCGACGAAGACGCGATCGCGGCCGTAGGCGGTGACGAGGTGCTTGAGCTGCTCGAACGCGGCTTGGGGACCGTGCTGCGCAAGCGCTTGCCGGACGGCGCCCTTGCGGCAGCCGGTGAGGACGACGCAGTGGTCGCGGGTCTGCTCGACGACGTAGGGGAGGTCGTAGGCGGGCTTGCCCTTCTCCCCGCCGTCGAGGTGGGCGGTGGTGAGGACGCGGGAGAGGCGGTGGTAGCCGTCCTGGCCGTCGGCGAGGAGGAGCAGGTGCTCGCCCTCGGGGTCGGGGTTGCCCGCTTGGGGCTCGGTGAGGCCGAGGCTCAGCTCCGCGCCGAAGACGGTCCGCACGCCGAGTTCCCGGGCGGCTTCGGCGAAGCGGACGACGCCGTAGAGGCCGTCGTGGTCGGTGAGGGCGATGGCGTCCAGTCCGAGGAGGGCGGCGGCTTCGACGAGCTCCTCGGGGTGGCTGGCGCCGTCGAGGAAGCTGAAGTTGGAGTGGCAGTGGAGCTCGGCGTAGGGCACGCGCCCGTCCCCGTCGGCGGCGTCGGTGGGGCCGGGGTTGGCGGTGCCGCCGGTGGGGAGGTAGCGGTCGCGCTTGCGCGTCCACGCGGGGCTGTCACCCCCGTCACCGACCTCGGGCGGGCGGCCGGAGAGGATCCGCTCCAACTCCGACCACCGCACGGGTGGGTTGTTCCAGCCCATCGTTCAACACGTCCATCGTCCTACTGTCAGATTGTTGAACAATCCGACGATCTCTGTTGTGCAGATGTGGAATCGTTGAACGATTCCACGATCAGGTCTTGCGGACCCGCGGCATGGGCCGCGCGTGGGGCGCGCCGCCCACGCCGCGGGAGGTAAGGAGCGGGCCGCGGCTCGCGGTGGGCCGTGGCCGGCTCGCTCGCGGGAGTTCGACCGGGGTGAGCCGCACCGAACAAGCCGGTGCGGGCAGGGCTCCAGGCAGGCCGGGGCACGCCAGGGCTGGGCTGGGCTGGGCTGAGCAAAGTCCGACAGGCCGAGCCGAACCGGGCCGGGACCGGGCAAGGTTCCGGCACGCCGACCGGGCCGGTCCGAGTCGGGTCGGCAAGCCCGGACAAGCCGGACCGGTTCCGGCCGGCCGTTCGGTTCGAGGCCGGACAGGGCACCGGGCGGGTCCGGTTCGGACCGGGGTCGGACAAGCCGGACCGGTTCCGGCCGGGCCGTTCGGTTCGAGGCCGGACACGGCACCGGGCGAGCCCGGTTCGGACCGGGGTCGGACAAGCCGGACCGGTTCCGGCCGGGCCGTTCGGTTCGAAGCCGGACACGGCACCGGGCGAGCCCGGTTCGGACCGGGGTCGGACAAGCCGGACCGGTTCCGGCCGGGCCGTTCGGTTCGAAGCCGGACACGGCACCGGGCGAGCCCGGTTCGGACCGGGGTCGGACAAGCCGGGCGGGCCGGTTCGGGCCGGGCAGGGTTCCGGCCCGAACCGGGTGGGGCCGTGGGCCGCCACCTCCGCGCCGGGTGGCTCCGATGGCCCCGAGCCGGGCCCGGTGCGGCCGCCGCGCCGCGACCGGTCGACGAGCGTCTGGGGGTCGGGGGCGCGGGTGGTGCGTCGGGGTCGGGTGGGCATGGTCAGGATTCGGGGAGGGGGCTCGGGGTTGGGGGATCAGGTCGGCCAGGTCGAGCAGGTCCAGCCATTCCAGAGTGGGGTCGTCCATCAGTCGTACATCCCTTCGACTGTCCAGGTTTCGTTCTCGCGGGTGAGGAGGAGGGCGGGTTGGGTGTCCTCTTCGGACTGGGGGCCAGGACGACCTGGAGGCGGGCTCGGCGGCGGGGGCGGGGGTCCCACCAGCGTTCGTCGGCGGGCCAGGGGCCGGACCAGGAGAGGACTCGGCGTGGGGGTGCGTGGGCGACGGCCACCTCCGCGGGAGGGGCGGAGAGGCGGAAGCGGCCGGTGACCGCGACCTCCGCGCCCTCGGCGTCGCGGACGGCGGCGGGGAGGGGGTGGGGTGGGACCGTGGTGGGGGACGGGGCGGGGAGGGCGCCGGGCCAGGGGCGGTCGGGTGGGGTGGGCGGGGTGCGGTCGTCGCCCCAGGGGACGAGGTGGACGCGGTCGGCGGGGCCGCGTCCACCCGCCTCCGCCGGGACCAGGACGCCGCCCGGGCCCAGGAGGCCTTGGACGTGCACCATCGCCCGCGCCGCGCGGTCGGTGCGCTCGTCCTGGGCGCCGTGCCAGAGGCCGAGTTGGAGGGTGCGGCCGTCGACCAGTTCGACCGGGTCCAGGCGGAGGGTGGTGATCGGGGCGTCGGGGCGGGTGGGGCCGGTGAGCCAGCCGTCGAGTTGCCAGCGGACGCGGTCGGCGATGCCGGGTGGGGTCAGGGGTCGGCGCAGCGCCAGACGCGGGTCAGTTCGGCGCCCGTCGCCGTGGCGGCGTGGATGGCGAGGCGGGTGCAGGCCAGGCCGTGGGCGGCGAGGCCCGCGTGCAGGCGCTCGGCGAGGGTGCGGGCGAGGAACGCGGCGGCGTCGACGCGGTCGACCGGCGGGTCGGGGTGGGCGGTGACGGCCAGGTCGACGGGCGGGCGCCTGCGGGCGGGCGGGCGCTGCTCGCGGCCCGACGCGAGGCGGTGGGCGTGCTCGGCGGCGGCGCCGAAGCGGGTGGCGACGTCGCGCGGGTCGAGGGCGGCGAACGCGCCGAGCGTGCGGATGCCCAAGCGGCGCAACAGGTCGACCAGGTCCGGCGCGGGCAGCTCGCGGATGCTCAACGGGGCCAGGAACGCCGGGGTGTCCTCGACGAGCAGGCCGCGGCGGGCGGCCAGGGTCGCGGCGAAGAGGCCGTCGGCCATGCCGACCAGGCACTCGGCGTCGGCGCGCGCGGCGACCTGGTCGATCAGCCGCTCGGCCGCCGCCTCGGCCGACCCGAAGTAGCCGACCGGGCCCTTGGCGGGCACGGCCACCACGCCGGGCGAGACGACCTCCACCCCGACCGCCAGCTCCTCGACCGCGGCGGCCACCGGCTCGAACCGGCGGGCGTCGCGGTCGGGGTCGTCGGGCAGCACGACCAGCTCGGGGCAGCGGCCCTGCGCCTCGCGCCGACGCAGGCCCACCGCGATCCCCTCGACCCGGGCGGGCCCGTTGCACGCCACGACCCGGTTCGCCGCGACCACGGCGGCCGGGACGTCGATGCCCACGCCCGCCGCGGCGGACGCCGCCACGACCGGCCAATCAGGACACCACACGACGAGCAGCACGACATCTCCCCAGCTCGGGCCGGGTCCGCCGTGGGGAGCCGCCGGACAACACGTCGAACATACGTTCGAGCCCGAACGGGCGTCAAGGGATGTTCACGAGTGGGTGATGAGCGCCTCGAACCGGGCCAGCAGCTCGCGCGCCCGCTCGACGAAGTCGCGGCCGAGGTCGGTCGGGACGAGCTGGTCGCCGTCGCGGCGCAGCAGCGCGCCGCCCAGCGCGGTCTCGATGCGGCGGAGCTGGGCGAGCAGGGCGGCCTGGCTCATCCCCAGGGCGGGCGCGGCCCGGCGGACGCTGCCCGATTCGGCGGCGGTCACTACGACGTTCAGGTGCCTGAGCTCCATCCGCATGGCGGTAAGGTACGCGCGTGGACCGCTTGGAGCTGCGGCACATCAGGGTGGTCGTGGCCATCGCCCGCGCGGGCAGCATCCGCGCCGCCGCCGCGGGACTGCGGATCGCCCAGCCCGCCCTGGTCGGCCAGCTCCAGCGGATCGAGCGCGCGGCGGGCGGCCCGCTGTTCACCCGCACCCGGACCGGTGTCACACCCACCGAGCGCGGCGCGCGGGTGGTCGAGGCGGGTGCGGCGCTCATCGCCGACTTCGACCGCCTCATCGCCGACACCACCGCCCGCGCGGCGGAGTCGACGCGGGCGGACGCGCTGCGCGTCGGGGCGATGCGCGCGCTGGACGCCCCGACGCTGATCGCCGCGCTGCGCGAGCTGCGGCCCGAGGAGATCGAGGCCCGCCAGCTCGACTCGCTCAGCGAGGGCCTGGGCCTGCTGGGCTCCGGCGAGCTGGACGCCGCGCTGCTGTACCGGTTCGCCGTGCCGCTGCCGGAGGGACTGCGGCAGCGGGACGTGGTGGCGGTCGAGCCCGCGTTCGTCGGGCTCGCCGCCGACCACCCGCTGGTGTCCGCGCCGGAGGTCGACCTCGCCGACCTGGCCGACGCGGACTGGGTGATCTCCGGCGCGGACGACGGCACCGGGCGGCTGACGGCGTTCCGCGCGGCGTGCGCGGTGGCCGGGTTCGTGCCGCGCGTCCGGCACCGGGTCGGCGACTGCGACGGCGCGATCGCGCTGCTGCGGTCCGCCCCGGTCGCCGCGGTGATGCACCCGCTGTGCATGCCCCCGACGACGTCGGGATCCGCCCGCTGAAGGGCACCCCGCACTTCCGCACGACCGTGCTGGCGTGGCGGCCGGGCTCGGCGTTCGAGCCGGTGGCGGACGAGGTGCACCGCCGCCTCGTCGCCGCGTACCACGCCGAGGTGGGCCTGCGCCCGCACTACGCGCGCTGGTGGAGCGGCCCGCTGGTGGCGCAGGCGCCGCCGGGCACGACCGCTCCCCGTGCGTCACTTCACCGCGGTGATCAACTCGCTGAGCGCGCCCGAGCGCTCGGCGGGCTGCCCGGGCTCGATGTCGGGCCGCTTGTCGGCGACCGCCGCGCACTCGACGTCGGCATCGGGCAGGGTGCCGTCGATGAGGTAGGCGTTGACGGCGTCGTCGACGCAGGCGTTCTTGCGGGTGCCGTAGTAGCCGTGCACGCCGCTGTCCTTCACCGTGATCATCCGCAGGTCCAGGTGCTCGGCCGCGGCCTTCCCGCTGGCGTACGCGGTCTGCGTGTCGCCTTCGCCCTGCACGACCAGGCCCTGCGGGTAGCGGCGCGGTCCGATCTCGACCATCGGGTCGCGGCCGGTGGTGAACGTGCAGGCGTTCGGGGCGACGCCGGACACCGAGTCGCCGTAGGGGACCTCGCGGCCCACGCGCAGGATGTCCGCCTCGTACGCGGCCGGGTTGGTCGGCCACGACCAGTCGCACAGGATGGCCTGGTACGTCCCGTTGGGCCGCTCCTCCTGCCCGAGCGCGTTGCCCTCGTCGGGGTTGGCGATCTTGGTCAGCTCCGCGGCGGCCTCCGTCGCCGCGTCGCCGCCCGCCCGGAGGTCGGCGACCGCCCAGGCGAACGCGGCCCACAGCGACCGGTAGCGGGCGCCTGCGCCGACGGCGGTGTCGAAGGTCGTGACGTCCGCCAACTCGCCGATCGGGCCCTCCCGGAGCTTCCCGACGATCGCCTCGAGCGCGGCGCGGACGTCATCCGGGGTCGCGCCGAGGCCGAACGCGGCGTCCGCTCCGCGGTCCAGGCCAGCCACGCGCTGACGTTCGCCCGGTTCGCCTCGACGTCGTCCACCTCGACCTCGCGCCAGGTCTGCCGGGGGTCCTGCGCGGAGTCCAGCACGATCCGGTCGACGCGGTCGGGGAACATCTCGCCGTAGAGCGGGCCGAGGAACGTGCCGTACGAGTAGCCGAGGAAGCTGATCTTCTCCTCGCGCAGGACGCGGCGGATCAGGTCGATGTCGCGGGCGGTGTTCATGCTGGTGATGTGCTTGCGCAGGTCGCCGCCGCCCGCCGCGCACGCGTCCGCGTCGGCCTTGGCGGCCTCGGCGAACTTCGGCAGGTCGGCCTCGGTGGGCCTGCTGGGCAGCGCGATCTCCTCGTGGGGGTCGCAGAGGAGCTGGGTCGAGCCGCCGACCCCGCGCGGGTCCATGCCGATCGTGTCGTACACCGCGTCGGCGGCCTGGCCCTCAAGCCGAGCGCGAGGCTGCGGCCCTCCGCGCCCGGGCCGCCGGGGTTGGTGAACAGCACCCCGCGCCTGCGGCCGGGGTCGGTCGCCTCCTTGCGCGCGATGGCGATGTCGAGCGTGCGCCCGGTCGGGTCCCGGTAGTCCACCGGGACCTTGACGGTGGCGCACCGGGCACCGCCGTCCTTGAGGTCCGCGGACTCGCAGTCGGTCCACTGGAGCTGCTGCGCGGCCAGCTCGGCGAGCGGGTCGGGCTGCTGCTGGGCCGCCGGGGTGCTGGTGCACGCGGTCGCCAGCAGGGCGAGCGCGGTGAGCGCGGCGGTGAGACGAGCCATTCGGCCGTTCCTTTCTCGGGGATTCGACCGAACGGTATCGACGCGCATTCCGCGCGCACCGGGGAAGTAATCCGGTTCACCGTTGCGGGGATATCCCGTTCGGCGATAGCTCTCGCGTTTCCCGAATGGCGTTCAGGTACGCGGCGCGGGCGCTGAGGCCGATCGCCATGTGCCCGGCGATCGGCGCGAAGAACGCCTCCCGGTATTGGCTGTCGGTGACGGTCGAGGCCAGGAAGTACAGGCCCGCGAACGCCGCCATGAACACCACGACCCCGGTGAACTGGGTCGACAGGGGCAGCGGCTGGCCGAGCAGGACCAGCGGCACCGGCTCGCCGCCCCAGGTCTTGACCAGGGTCCTCGGCACGCTGATCAAGCCGAAGACCAGGTAGAACGCCGCCATGACCGCGGTGAAGACCAGGGTCTGCACCAGCAGGCCGATGGTGGGCACGAGCAGCAGGTTCGCCCGCTCCGCCCGGCGCAGCGGCGGCCCGCCGGAGGCGGCCAGCCCGGCCAGCGGCGTCGCGGACAGGTCGCCGGGCGGCTGGGTGGCCAGCGCGCGCAGTTCGTCGGCGAGGACCGAGCCCACGAGCAGTAGCCCGACCAGCAGGAACAGCGCCGCGAGCAGCCAGGTCCGGCCGACGCCGATGGCCGAGGACATCTGCCAGACCTCGTTGGTGAGCACCCCGAAGACGGTGAACAGCAGCAGCAGCGGCAGCGCCCGGCTGGTCATCCGCCCGGCCTGCCGGAGCTGGCTGCCCGCCTGCCGCGCCGCCCAGCCGAGCAGCGAGCCGAGCCCGAGCCGGGTCAGCACGAGCAGGACCAGCAGCACGACCCCGCACTCGACGACCGCGCTGACCAGCGTGAACTCGTCCACGACCACGTCGATGGCGGCGTAGACCAGCACGCACAGCGCGATCACCGCGGCCGCGGCGCCGGTGCCGCGCCCGTCGGCGACGCGGGCCCGCGACCACCGCGCGGTCCCGGCCGCGGCGGCGAGCGCGCCGAGCGGGGTCACCGAGACCAGGGCGAACACCAGCAGGTAGGTGGCGGTGGAGCCGGCCTGGACGTCGAGGGTCAGCCAGTCGACGACCAGGGCGCCGACGGACAGCAGGTTGTTGACCGCCAGGAAGACCACCGCGGGCAGCACCCGGACGGTGAGCCTGCCCGGGCGCACGATGGTGGGCAGTCCTTGCCGCAGGAACCACGCTTCCGCGATCCTCCGCCGCGCCTCGTCCACGATTGTTCTCCTCTCGCCGGAATGGGAGCGGAGCCTAGCCGCGAGAACAGCGGCGGAATTGTTGGGTCAACGGGACGACGGGATTCCGTTTTTCTGCCCCGCGGTGACAAGAATTGATTCCGCCGAGGGCAGGGTCGTCTCGACGCGGACCGGGCGGGCGGCGGCGCCGCGACCGCGGGAGCGGAGTTCGACCGCGCGTTCCCGGAGGTACCCGTCGCCGCGGCCCGGGCCGCGCCAGCGGCCGCGGGCGCAGCTCAGCTCGACCTCGACGCCCGGCCAGTCGCCGACGGTCAGCAGGACGGCGCCGCGGTTGCGGGCGCGGGCGGAGAGCCTGCGCGCGTCGGCGGCGCCCAGGTCGGCGGCGACGACGACCACGGCGAAGCCGTCGAGCAGGGCGGCGACGACGCGCACCAGGTCGACGCCGGGGCGCGGGACCAGGGCGAGGCGCTCGGCCGGGACGCCGGACTCGATCGCCGACAGCACGCCGAAGTCGGGCATGCCGACGACCGCGGCCACTCCCCTCGGACACCGCCCCGGCGAGCAGCGCCACCACCAGCGCCCGGGAGCCGCGGACGGCCACCGTCGCGCCGCGGCGCAGGCCGCCCCACGGGAACAGGGCGGCCAGGTCCGGGCGGACCGGCAGCACCTCGGGACCCGCGGCGGCGGGCTGGGCGATGGCGGCCCGCAGTGCCGCCAGGTCAGCCTCGGCGGCACGCAGTGCGGACAGGTCGGCGTTCGGCTGACCCATGTTCCACCACCTGCTCGACGCCCCGCTCAGTGGCGATCAGTGAGCGATCCTCAGTTCTCCCGCTGGACATGGTGCCCACGGCTCAGTCGGGTGGGCATGGGACTCCGCAGCGGCTATTCGCCGCTGCGGCGCAGAACGGGGCCTGCGGAGTCGCAGGCCCCCGTCCGGCCCGTCCTCGAATACTTCCCCGCGCTCGAAGACGATCGGCTTGCCCCATGGCGACACCCCTGCCCAGGCGTCCGCGCACCGCTCATGCGCGTCCGCCGCGGAGCGGCGTCCGGGGGTCCCGGCCTCGACTCCGGTCGCCCCGCGGGTCGAACACACGTTCGACACCACAGAGACTACCCCGCTCACCGGCGGTGTCAAGCGGAAACGACAAAGGGACTGACCTGGGGCTTCACCAGGTCAGTCCCTTTGTGAGACTCAGTGCGCGAAGTGCCGCGTGCCGGTCAGGTACATCGTCACGCCCGCCGCCTCGGCCGCCGCGACCACCTCGGCGTCGCGGACCGACCCGCCCGGCTGGACGACCGCGCGGACGCCCGCCTCCAGCAGGACCTCCAGGCCGTCCGGGAACGGGAAGAACGCGTCCGACGCGGCCACCGAGCCGGGCACCCGGTCCCCGGCGCGGGCCACCGCGAGCCGGGCGGCGTCGACGCGGTTGACCTGGCCCATGCCGACGCCGACCGTGGCGCCGCCGGAGGCCAGCAGGATCGCGTTGGACTTCACCGCGCGGACGGCGCGCCAGGCGAACGCCAGGTCGGCCAGGCCCGCCTCGTCCAGCGGGGTGCCGGTGGCGAGGGTCCACTTGGCCGGGTCGTCGCCCTCGGCGGCGATGGTGTCGACCGCCTGCAGCAGCAGCCCGCCGGACACCGGCCGCAGCTCCACGCCGCCGCGCCGCGGGGCTCGGCGACCAGGATGCGGATGTTCTTCTTGCGCGCCAGCACCTCGACCGCGCCGTCGGCGTACGCGGGCGCCACCACGACCTCGGTGAAGATGTCCGCCACCTGCTCGGCCATCGCCACGGTCACCTCGCGGTTGGCCGCGATGATCCCGCCGAACGCGCTGGCCGGGTCGCACGCGTGCGCCTTGCGGTGCGCCTCGGCGATGTCCACGTCGGACACCGCGATGCCACACGGGTTGGCGTGCTTGATGATCGCGACGCAGGGCGCCTCGTGGTCGAACGCGGCCCGCCACGCGGCGTCGGCGTCGATGTAGTTGTTGTACGACATCTCCTTGCCGTGCAACTGCGTCGCCGTCGCCAGGCCGGTCGAGCCGTCGTTCTGCGCGTACAGCGCCGCCTTCTGGTGCGGGTTCTCCCCGTACCGCAGCACCGACCGCCGCGTCCACGACGCGCCCGCCCAGGTCGGGAACTCCTCCGCGCCGAAGGTCGCCCCCATCCAGGACGCCACCGCGATGTCGTAGGACGCGGTGTGCCGGTAGGCGTCGGCGGCGAGGCCTTGCCGGTCGGCCAGGGTGAACCCGCCCGCGCCGACCTGCTCCAGCACCCAGTCGTAGCGCGCCGGGTCGACCACCACGGCCACGCCGGCGTGGTTCTTCGCCGCCGCGCGGACCATCGCGGGCCCGCCGATGTCGATCTGCTCGACGCACTCGGCCGCGGGCGCGCCCGACGCGACGGTCTTCACGAACGGGTAGAGGTTGACGACCAGCAGGTCGAACGGCGCGATCTCGAGTTCCTCGAGCTGCGCGACGTGCGCCGGGTTGGTGGTGTCGGCGAGCAGGCCCGCGTGCACCCTCGGGTGCAGGGTCTTCACCCGCCCGTCGAACGACTCCGGGAAGCCGGTGACCCGCTCGACCGGGGTCACCGGGACGCCCGCGTCGGCCAGGGTCTTCGCCGTGCCGCCGGTCGAGACGATCTCCACGCCCGCCGCGTGCAGGCCGGTCGCCAACTCCAGCAGACCCGACTTGTCGGACACGCCGATCAGCGCTCGGCGCACGGCCTTGCGTGACTCCGTCACGGGATGCTCACCTTCCGTCCGTCCACGGTGTAGCCGTCGCGGGCCATCCGGGCCACCACGTCGACCAGGAGCCGCCGCTCCACCACCTTGATGCGTTCGTGCAGGGCGGCCTCGTCCTCGCCGGGGAGCACCGCGACGGCCTCCTGGGCGATGATCGGGCCGGTGTCCACGCCGCCGTCGACCAGGTGCACCGTGCTGCCGGTGACCTTGACCCCGTGGGCGAGCGCGTCGGCCACCGCGTGCGCGCCCGGGAACGCGGGCAGCAGCGCGGGGTGGGTGTTGACGATCCGCCCGCCGAAGCGGGCCAGGAACGCCGGGCCGAGGATCTTCATGAACCCCGCCGAGACGACCAGGTCGGGCTCGTGCGCGGCGACCGCGTCGGCCAGGGCGGCGTCCCACGCGTCGCGGTCGGCGTGGTCGCGCAGCCGCACGGTGAACGTCGGCAGGCCCGCCCGCTCGGCCCGCTCGAGCCCGGCGATGGCCTTGCGGTCCGCGCCGACGGCGACCACCAGGCCGGGCAGTTCGTCGAGCAGCGCCTGCAGCAGGGTGCCCGATCCCGACACCAGGACGACGACCCGGGCGTCGGGCGTGGACGGGCGGTGGACGCTCAGCGTGGTCTCCTGCGCAGAAGCCGGAACGGGGCCGGGACCAGCGTAAGCGGTGGGTTAACGATCTTCGTCGGCGGCGTCGGTGTCCGGGACCACATCGTCCTCGGCCTCGGCGACGACCTCATCGGGCTCGTCCTCGGCCACGTCGTCCTCGGCGGGCGCGACGTCCTCGTCCGGCTCATCCGACGGTTCCTCGGCGGGCTCGTCCTCGGGCTCGTCCTCCGGCTCGTCCGGCCCGATCAGGCCCGCCGCGACGGGGTGCGTGCCCGCGAACCAGGCGACCATCCCCGGGAAACCGACCCAGCCGACCAGGGCCAGCGACAGCCCCGCCGCGCGCAGGTCGAGCGGGTCGAACGGCCCGCCCGCCAGCGCGCCGCCCGCCGACCCCGCCAGCACCGCGAAGACCGCGGCCACCACGACCGCGGCGACCGCCACCGCCCGCAGCCGGGCCGTCGGGGACTCGTCGGCCTCGCGCAGGACCCAGCCGACCAGCGCGCCGCGGCGCGGCAGCAGGAACAGCGCGGGCCACCACACCTGCGGCTCGACCGGCAGCGCGCCCAGCAGCGGCACCGCGGGCACCGGCCCCCGCTGAACCCCAGCGGCGCGACCGACGCGGTCCCGATCCCGAACCCCGGCCCGGCGGCGAACCCCACCCCCGCGACGACCGCGTTCGGCAGGTACGCCGCCGACAGCAGGAACAACCCCGCGCTCGCGCCCGCACCACCGGTGAACAGCGACGACACGGTCCCGAACGATGTCGCCATGCCGAGCACGACCACGGCGGAGCCGACCGCCGCCAGCACCGCGCACCCGAGCAGACCCGCGCGCAGGCCGCGCAGGGCGAGCCCGTCGACGCGCTCCGCGGCGAGGTCGAGCAGCCCCGACCGGCGGGCCAGCGCGACCGCGCACGCCGCGCCGCTGATCAGCGCCGGGTAGTAGAACCCCGCGAGCGGGTCGACCCGGACCGGGCCGTCGAGCAGCAGCGCGGCGGTCAGCCCGGCGACCGCGTGCGCGAGGACCGCGGCGCCCGCGAGCCACCCGGTGTCCCGGGGCCCGCGCGCGTCGGCGCGCTCCGCGGCGCGGTGGACGACCCGGGCGACGAGCAGCGCGAGCAGCAGCGTCGGCAGCAGCGGGAGCGCGCCGAGCTCCCGGCCCTGGATGGACAGCGGCACCTGGTGCCCGGCGAGCCAGCCGGGCACCGCCGCGAGCAGGACCCCGCCGGTGCTGAACGACGCCCGCGGCGCGATCGCCGCGACCAGGGCGAACACCGCGGCGATCGCGGTGTACCCGACGACGAGCGGCCCGAGGGCGGCGGTGACGAGGTCCCGGACCCGCGGGCCCGCGGTCCGCTCCGGGGCCTCCTCCAGCAACGCCATGGGGTCACCCTGTCATCGGCGTTGGGCCGAACGGATGAGCCACGCCGACACACGAAAGGGCGACACCGGTCATACCGGTGCCGCCCTCTCGCGGGAACGCTACTGCTGGGGCTGCTGCGGGTAGCCGCCCGGCGGGGTGCCGGGGGCCTGCCCGAACTGGCCCTGCTGGGGCGCGAACGTGGTCGCCTGGCCGGACGGCGGCGGCTGCTGGCCGAACTGGCCGGGCTGCTGCGGGGCCTGGCCGGGCATCGGCTGCTGCTGGCCGAACTGGCCGGACGGCGGGTTGTAGCCGCCGGGCTGGGCGTAGGGCACGTGGTGCGCGGGCGCCGGGGGCTTGATGATCCCGGCGTCCATCAGGAACGCGGCCACCGCGGCCCCGGCCATGACCAGGCCGAAGATCAGCTCCAGGATCGCGCCGGTGTCGTCCGCGCCGCCGAAGAGGCCGAACAGGACGGACAGCGCGGTCGCCACGGCGAGCGCGGGCGGGAGCAGACCGGGCTTCTTGTCCTCGCCGGGCAGGATCACCTTCAGCGAGAGCAGACCCGCGACCAGGAACAGCGCGGGCACGGTCGAGCCGATCTCGAAGTAGTTCACCCCGCCGTTGAGGTTGGCGAAGCCGAGGAAGAAGTTCAGCGCGCCCAGGCCAGCGACCCCGAGGTGGAGCATCTGCGCGACGGTGAACTTCGGACCGGCCGACGGCGGCGGACCGTATGCCTGCGGGGGCTGCTGCCCGGGGCCCGGGTAGCCGCCCGGTGCACCGCCTGGGTAGGTCATCGCGTGCTCTCCTCGTTCAGGGCTTCATGACGCCGAGCCTGGCGCGAACGCTAGCTCATCCGGCCCGTTGGACGGGCACCGGCACGCGCGGGTTCCCACGTGAACGCGGCAAAGGCCCGCCGCTGGACAGCGGCGGGCCTTCGACCAGGAGTTACTGCTTCGCGGCGAACAGCTCGCGCGCGAGGGCGGCGGTCTCGGACGGCGTCTTGCCGACCTTGACGCCCGCGGCCTCCAGGGCCTCCTTCTTGGCCTGGGCGGTGCCCGCCGAGCCGGAGACGATGGCGCCCGCGTGGCCCATGGTCTTGCCCTCGGGGGCGGTGAAGCCCGCGACGTAGCCGACGACCGGCTTGGTCACGTTCTCCTTGATGTACGCCGCGGCCCGCTCCTCGGCGTCGCCGCCGATCTCGCCGATCATGACGATCAGCTCGGTCTCCGGGTCCGCCTCGAACGCGGCGAGCGCGTCGATGTGCGTGGTCCCGATGATCGGGTCGCCGCCGATGCCCACGGCCGAGGAGAAGCCGATGTCGCGCAGCTCGTACATCATCTGGTAGGTCAGCGTGCCCGACTTGGACACCAGGCCGATCTTGCCGGGGCCGGTGATGTCGGCGGGGATGATGCCCGCGTTCGACTTGCCGGGGCTGATCAGGCCGGGGCAGTTCGGGCCGATGATCCGGGTCTTGTTGCCGGTGGCCACGGCGTGCGCCCAGAAGTAGGCGGTGTCGTGCACCGGGATGCCCTCGGTGATCACCACGGCCAGGCCGATGCCCGCGTCGATCGCCTCGATGACGGCGTCCTTGGCGAACTTCGGCGGGACGAAGATCACGGTCACGTCGGCGCCGGTCTCGGCCATCGCCTCGGCGACGGTGCCGAACACCGGCAGCGAGGTGCCGTCGATGTCGGCGGTGGTGCCCGCCTTGCGCGGGTTCACGCCGCCGACGATCTGGGTGCCGGACTTCAGCATGCGCGAGGTGTGCTTGGTGCCCTCGGCGCCGGTCATGCCCTGGACGATGACCTTGCTGTCCGCGGTCAGGAAGATAGCCATGGTCAGACCCCCGCAGCCGCGAGCTCGGCGGCCTTGTCGGCCGCGTTGTCCATCGTGTCGACCACGGTCACCAGCGGGTGGTTGGCCTCGGCCAGGATGCGGCGGCCCTCGTCGACGTTGTTGCCGTCCAGGCGGACGACCAGCGGCTTGGTGGCCTCGTCGCCCAGGATCTTCAGGGCGGCCACGATGCCGTTGGCGACCGCGTCGCACGCGGTGATGCCGCCGAAGACGTTGACGAACACGGACTTGACGTCCTCGTCGCCCAGGATGATGTGCAGGCCGTTGGCCATGACCTCGGCGGACGCGCCGCCGCCGATGTCGAGGAAGTTGGCGGGCTTGACGCCGCCGTGCTTCTCACCGGCGTAGGCCACGACGTCCAGGGTGGACATGACCAGGCCCGCGCCGTTGCCGATGATGCCGACCTCGCCGTCGAGCTTGACGTAGTTGAGGTCCTTCTCCTTGGCGGCGGCCTCGAGCGGGTTCTCCGCGGCCTTGTCCACCAGGTCGGCGTGCGCCGGGTGGCGGAAGGACGCGTTCTCGTCGAGGGTGACCTTGCCGTCGAGGGCGATGATCTTGTCCTGCGGGTCGCGGACCAGCGGGTTGACCTCGACCAGCGTGGCGTCCTCGCCGACGAAGGTGTCCCACAGCTTGACGATCACCTCGGCGGCCTGCTCGGCGACCGCGGCGGGGATCTTGGCGGCGGCGGCGATCTCGCGCGCCTTCTCGATGTCGACACCGGCGATCGCGTCCACCGGGACCTTGGCCAGCGCCTCGGGGCGCTCGACCGCGAGCTGCTCGATGTCCATGCCGCCCTCGGCGGAGGCCATCGCCAGGAAGGTGCGGTTGGCCCGGTCGAGCAGGAACGAGAAGTAGTACTCCTCGGCGATGTCGGAGGCCGGGGTGACGAGCACGCGTCGGGTGACGTGGCCCTTGATGTCCAGCCCCAGGATGGCCTCGGCCTTGGCCTGCGCGTCGTCGGCGGTGTCGGCCAGCTTCACGCCGCCCGCCTTGCCGCGGCCACCGGTCTTGACCTGGGCCTTGATGACGACGGTCTGGCCGAGCGACGCCGCGATCTCGCGGGCTTTCTCGGGGTGTCGGCCACGTCGCCCGGCAGGACCGGGACGTCGTGGGCGGCGAAGAGGTCCTTCGCCTGGTACTCGTACAGGTCCACGCGACAGTCTCCTGACTACGGTGTCGACACGAATTGCTGTCGGACGCCAAGACTCTAGTGACCAGCGATTTCGGTTGACACTTCGCACCCGGTGAGGTAGCTCACCTTGGGTGGTGAGTTCGGTCACCGGCCGTGTCCACCCACGTCAGGGCGTCGTCGGGGGCGATCACCGGCACGTCGGCCGCGTCGAGGCGGGCCAGCAGCGCGGCGACCTCGTCGGCCTGCTCGGCGGCGACGACGGCGTCCGGGTCCTCCTGCAGGGCGGTCGCCGCGACGTGCTCCGGGCTGGCCGGTCCTGTGTAGACGACTTCGACGCCCCGGTCGCGCAGTTCCCTTGCCAGCGCGGGGAGTTCGCCCGCGAGCACGACCCGGATCACCGGCGCGCGCTCACGGCGGTGGCGGCGGCGACGACGAACGCGGCCAGCGCGGCGAGCGCCAGCCACAGGCCCTGCCCGGGCGCGCCCTCGGCGGCGCGGGCCGCGGTCAGCGGGTACTCCAGGGCCCGCACGCCGAGCAGCGCGGCAGCGCCGAGCAGCAGCGCGGCGCCGCGCTCCGGGCGGGACGCGGGGGCCAGCGCCGCGGCGGCGACGACCGCGCCCAGCCCGAGCAGCAGGCCCCACGACGCGAACCGGAACCCGGACCAGACCCCGGGCGCGACGAGGTCGGGAGCGGTGAGCACGGGCAGCCCCCACGCGCCGACGGCGAGCAGCGCGCCGACGGCCGCCGCGGCGGCGACCGGCAGCGGGTAGCGGCGCTCGGTCAGGTCGACGTCGTCGCGCTCGGCGCCGCCCGCGACGGCGGCGGTGACCGCGGTGGCGCAGGCCAGCACGAGCGCGACGCCCGCGAACCACACGCCCGCGCCGATGGACACCGCGCCGCTGGCCCCGGTCGCGGTGAACGCGGCGTCGAGGCTGCCCGCGGCGGCGAAGCCGACCCCGGCGAGCACGACGGCGAGCGCGGGCCGGACCGCGCCGCGGCGCGCGGCGCGAACAGGGGCGCGGACAGCGCGGCGACGAGGACCGCGACGGGGAGGAACAGCCTGCTGGCGTACGCGGGCGGGGCGTCGACGCCCTCGGCGACCAGCTGCGCGCCGGTGCCGGCGATCAGCGCGGCGGCCGCGGTGAGCAGGCCGAGCGCGCCGGTGACCTGGTGCAGGCGGCGCACGTCGAAGCGCACCTCGGCCTCGCCCGCGGTCGCCGACGGCCGCACGGACCAGATCGCGGCGGTGAGGGCGGCGGCGGCGAGCAGCGCGAGGTACGGCCCGGAGGCGGTGTGCAGGCGGTCGACGAACAGGCCGGACGCGATCTGCGGCAGCGTGACGGCGGCGACGGCGGCGAGCAGCCCGACCGCGGCGCCCCGCGCGACCGACAGCCGCGCCGCGCCGCCCGCGACCACCGCGGCGATCGCGGCGCCCAGGGCGAGGGCGAGCAGGCCGTAGCGGACGAGGGCGGGGCCGTCGACGGCGCCGAGGGCGAGGACGAACGCGTCGTCGGAGGTGAAGGGGACCAGCAGCAGCCCGACCGCGGTGACGGTGCCCGCGAGCAGCGCGACCCGGACGAACGCCGAGCGCGCGCGGGTGGGCCGGTCGGCGGAGTGGTCGTCGAACTCGGCGGCGTAGGCGGTGCCGGGCTCGGCGCCCGCCCGCCCGGCGGCGAGCACGCCCGCGGCGACGGCGAGGACGTGGCCCGCGAGCAGCGGCCACAGGCCGATCCCGGTCGCAGCGGCGCGAGGCTGGTGGGCACGAGCAGCTCGGGCCGGGAGGCGAGCAGGGCGTCCGCGGCGAGCTGGAGGTCGACGACGGCCCGGCCGGGCGCGAGGAACGCGGCGCCGACGAGGACGCCCGCCCCGACGACGGGCCTGCGCGCCGCGGCGAACGCGAGGGCGGCGACCGCGGGCAGGAGGGCGAGGAGGACCAGCAGCGGCGTCGCGGCGAAACCGGCGGCGGGCGCGTCGGCGACGGGTCCCGCGACCAGACCGGCCGCGGCGAGGACACCGCCCGCCGCCGCGGCGGCGTAGGCCGCCTTGAGCCGGGCGGGGTGTCCGACCACCCGATCCGCTCGGCGGCCGGGGTACCGGCGCCGGGGGTCCGGGCAGGCGGCTTGTGGGTCCGCGCAGTCATCGCGAGCACGCTAGCAAGGCGGGCGGTCGTGATCACGGGTCGGCCTCGGCGTGGCGTGCCACCCGACCGGCCGATTGAAACGAGAGCCACGTCACACTAAAGACGTGAGTTCGGCTTAACTTTGTGTAGTTATCGCAGCACATGACCTTGCGCGTGTTGCGCCGCTGTACGGATTCAGCCGCGCGCTGTTGCCCACCCCGGTATCTCCCCGTTACTGTCCCGGCGTCCGTTGTCACGGTCAGATCACGGTTAGGACAGGGCGGCAACCTCCCCGGGGAGCCGCCCGAGCGAGTTCCCCGCTCGCTGGACGTCCCCGCCGAGCACGGCCCGTCCCGCGGGTCGCGGTGGTCGCGATCTGGCTCCCCGAAGGCGGAAGGCCAGGTTTTGTCCCGACATCGCTCGTCCGGCGGTGAACTCGAGTTCGCCGTCGACGACCAGGCGCTGGAACGCACGAGGAGCACCCGCGGTCGCGGGGTCCACCGGATCGCCCCCGTCCTCCGCGCTGCGCGGCCGGATCGTCGTCGCCGCCGTCGCGGTGGGCGCCTTCTCCGCGGCCGCCGCTGGTCAGACCCTGCAGAGCGCCGCGGGCGACGAGCGCCCCGTCTCCGCCGACGAGATCATGCCGCTGGCCAACCCGACCGACGCCGCGGCGTCGATGGGCATGGGCGGCGACAACACCGGCGGCGCCCCGACCTCCTGACCCTCGCCCGCGGCACCGACGCCGCCGCCGAGGCCGAGCAGATCGCCACCACCGAGCGCGTCGTCAAGCAGCGCGACGCCCGCATCGCGGAGCAGGAGGCGGCCCGCAAGGAAGCCGCCCGCCCGAAGTACGTCCGCCCGACGACGGGCGTGTTCACCTCCGGCTTCGGCGCCCGCTGGGGCACCACCCACTACGGCATCGACATCGCCAACCACGTCGGCACCCCGATCGTGTCCGCCGCCGACGGCTACGTCATCGAGGCGGGCACCGCGAGCGGCTTCGGCCTGTGGCTGCGCATCCAGCACGACGACGGCACCATCGGCGTCTACGGCCACATCGACGACTACGTGGTCCGCGAGGGCGAGCGCGTGAAGGCCGGCGAGCTGATCGCCCACATGGGCAACCGCGGCCAGTCGACCGGCCCCCACCTCCACTTCGAGATCTGGGACTCCGAAGGCCACAAGATGAACCCGACGTCCTGGCTCAACCGCCACGGAATCGGCTTCTAGTCCCCACTCCCGGTCCATGCGCAACCCCTCGTCAGCCACGGGGAAGTCAACCGCAGGGCACCGACAATTCTCGAACGCCTGTTCTAGCCGCGCGCCCTCACCCGGCCGCCGCGAGCGACGTCGCCTCCCAGACGAAGCCGTCGGGGTCGGTGAAGGGGCCCTCGGGGCAGGTGATGGCCAGGCGGTGGGAGCCGCTGCCCTCCGGGGAGACGCCCGCGGTCTTGGCGAGGGCCTTGCGGCGGTAGAGCGCGAGCTTGACGGGGCTGTCGTCGGCGGCGAACTCGACGTACATGCGGGCGAAGCTCTTGGCGACGGTGAAGCCGTGGTCGGTGTAGAAGCGCTTGCTGGCGGGGACGTCCGCGACGCCCAGCAGCAGGACCACGGACTCGAAGTCGCGGGACGGCGGGGCGGTGTCCTTCTTCGACGACGTCGCGATGGTCCAGATCGTGCCGTCCGGGGCGGTGATCACGCCGCCGTAGCCCCACAGGGACTTCGCGGCGGGCTTGAGCACCGTCGCGCCCTCGGCGAGGGCGGCCTCGATGAGGGCGTCGACGTTGCCCGGCTGCGCCACCGTCAGCGACAGGGTGAAGCCGCGGAAGCCGGTCGACGGCTCCTGCGCCGCGCGGACGCGGACCTGGCCGGTGAGGCCGAAAGCCTTGGCGTAGAAGCGTTCGGCGGCCGCGGTGTCGGTCGCCTCGATGGTCACGGATGCGATGGAGGTCATGCCGGTAACGCTAGGCGCGCACCGGCCGCCCGTGCTTCTTCATTCCTGATCGGTCAGAGCTTCACCATCGGGACGCTGCCGATCAGCATGAGGCGGATCGTGCCGGAGCTGCCGAAGTCGATCGTCGCCGTCGCGCGCGGGCCGGTGCCGTCGGTCGCCACGACCGTGCCGAGGCCGTACTTGTCGTGGTTGACGCGGTCGCCGACGTCCAGGGACAGCGCGGGGGTGTCCTTCCAGCGGGCCGTCGGGGCGGGCCGGGTGGTGGCGCCCAGGCCCCCGCCGGAGCGGCCGCCCCAGGTCGTCGCCCGGGTGGGGGCGGCGCGTTCGGGGCCGGTGCGGCGCCAGTCGATGAGGTCGGCGGGGATCTCGGCGAAGAAGCGGGACGCCGGGTTGCTCATCGGCTGGCCCCACGCCGCGCGGACGATCGCGCGGGACAGGTACAGCTTCTGCCGCGCGCGGGTGATGCCGACGTACGCCAGCCGACGCTCCTCGGCCAGCTCCACCGGGTCGCTCAGCGCGCGCAGGTGCGGGAAGACGCCGTCCTCCCAGCCCGTGCTGAACACCACCGGGTACTCCAGGCCCTTCGCCGTGTGCAGCGTCATCAGGGTGACCACACCGGACGACTCCTCGTCGCCGTCCGGGATGGAGTCCGCGTCGGCCACCAGGGACACGCGCTCCAGGAACGCTTCCAGGGAGCCGGATTCCGGCAGCGCGACGGCCTCGGTGTCCGGTGGGGCGTCGTCGGGGACCACGCCCGGGCCCTCGGCGAACTCACGGGCGACGGTCACCAGTTCGGTGAGGTTCTCCAGCCGGGTGCCGTCCTGGGGGTCGTCGCTGGCCTCCAGCTCGGCGCGGTAGCCGGTCTGGTCGAGCACGGCGTCGAGGACCTCGGCGACGTCCTGGCCGTCGTCGACGAAGCGGCGCAGGCCGTCGATCAGCTCGACGAAGCCCGCGATGGCGCGCTGCGAGCGCGGGTTGAGCAGGGCGACGCGGCCGTCGGCGGCGTCGCGCAGGGCGGCGGCGAAGGAGATGCGCTCGCGCTCGGCGTGGGTGGACACGCACGCCTCCGCGCGGTCGCCGATGCCGCGCTTGGGCACGTTGAGGATGCGGCGCAGGCTGACCGTGTCCTCCGGGTTGGACAGCACGCGCAGGTACGCCAGCGCGTCGCGGACCTCGCGGCGCTCGTAGAAGCGGACGCCGCCGACGACCCGGTAGGGCAGGCCCAGCCGGATGAAGATCTCCTCGAACACCCGGGACTGGTTGTTCGTGCGGTAGAAGACGGCGATGTCGTTGTTGTTCGCGTCGCCCGCGTCGACCAGCCGGTCGATCTCGTGGGCGACGAACGCGGCCTCGTCGTGCTCGTTGTCGCCGACGTAGCCGACGATCTTGTCGCCCTTGCCGTGCGCGGTCCACAGCCGCTTGTCGCGGCGGTTCGGGTTGCGCGAGATGACCGCGTTGGCGGCGTCGAGGATGGTCTGGGTGGAGCGGTAGTTCTGCTCCAGCATGACCGTCGTCGCGTTCGGGTAGTCGCGCTCGAACTCGACGATGTTGCGGATGGTGGCGCCGCGGAAGGCGTAGATGGACTGGTCGGCGTCGCCGACGACGCACAGCTCCGCGGGCGGGACGTCGGGCAGGCCCTTGCCGACCAGCTCGCGCACCAGCACGTACTGGGCGTGGTTGGTGTCCTGGTACTCGTCGACCAGGATGTGCCGGAAGCGGCGGTGGTAGTACTCGGCGACGTCGGGGAAGAGCTGGAGCATCTCGACCGTGCGCATGATCAGGTCGTCGAAGTCCATCGCGTTGGCCTGGGCGAGCCTGCGCTGGTACTCGGTGTAGACCTCGGCGACCCGGCGCTCCAGGTCGTTGGTGGCGTTCGCGGCGGCGGTCTCGGCGTCGACCAGCTCGTTCTTCAGGTTCGACAGGTGCACCGAGAGGGTGCGCGCGGAGTACCGCTTCGGGTCGAGGTCGAGGTCGCGGGCGACGAGGGTGATGAGCCTGCGCGAGTCGTCGGCGTCGTAGATGGAGAAGCCGGACGTCATGCCGATCGTCTTGGCCTCGCGGCGCAGGATGCGCACGCACATGGAGTGGAAGGTCGACACCCACATGGCGTTGGCGCGGCGGCCCACCAGGTCGACCACGCGCTCCTTCATCTCGGCGGCGGCCTTGTTGGTGAAGGTGATGGCCATGATCTCGCCGGGGTGCACGCGCCGCTCGGCCAGCAGGTAGGCGATGCGGCGGGTGAGCACCCTGGTCTTGCCCGAACCGGCGCCCGCGACGACGAGCAGCGGGCTCCCGGCGTGCTCGACGGCCCTGCGCTGCTGGTCGTTGAGGTCGTCCAGGCCGTGCGCCGGTCGCTTCGGCGCGGGGGACGAGCTGGGGAGGTCGAATAGCGCTTCCATTTGCCGGTCACGGTACCCGGGGCCCCCGACGATCGCGAAGATCCCGGCTCGACCGCGCGGGCCGGGGTGTGCCACAATCGTCGCGTGCTGCGCTACTTCGAGTTTTTCTACGGGAACCGGACTCCGGCTCCCGTGGCGGTGTAGCACCCAGAACCCACGACGAAGCCCCGGAGTCCTCGGACCCCGGGGCTTCGCTGCGCCAGGGCCGGAACTCCCAAAGACCCGCAGAGGACGATGATGAGCACCGTGTCCCAGGACTCGAAGCCCGACAAGACCGACATCGAACTCCCCCAGCCCGCCGAGGTCGCGGAGCTGCGCAAGGAGATCGACGAGCTGGACCGGGAGATCCTGCGCCTGGTGAAACGCCGCGCCGAGGTCTCCCAGCGCATCGGCGCAGCGCGGATGGCCGCGGGCGGCCCGCGGATCGTGGTCAACCGGGAGATGGACGTCCTCGCCCGCTACCGCGAACTGGGCCAGGCGGGCCGCATGCTCGCGATGGCGCTGCTGGACCTCGGCCGCGGGAAGCTCGGTCGCTAATCAGGGGAATTCCCCCATACCGGGCCGGGCGCGCTGGGGCACACTGGGATCATGGGACTCATCGCGCTGATCGTGGTCATCGTCGCGCTCGTCGTGACGGTCGGTCACGCGGCCTACCTCGGGCTGCTGCACTCGGCGGCCAAGAAGAAGGGCGCCGCCGGGGCGGCGGTGGCCCGGGACGTGCGGGCCAGGCTGCCGGTCGCGGGGGCGACCGCGGCCGGGGCGCTGCTGGCCGGGCTGATCTCGACCGGCTCCGGCTTCGCCGACATCCTGGCGATCCTGCTGGCCGCGGGGTCCGCGGCCATCGCGGGCTCGGCGCAGTCGGCGACCCAGCAGCGGTACCGGATCGAGGGCTGACCCGGTCGGGTGAACCGCACGCCCGGTCGCGGACTCTGCGCTACGACCTAGGCTTTCCGGGATGAGCAGGGCTCTCGTGGTCTGCGCGCACCCGGACGACGTCGACTTCGGCGCCGCGGGCACGGTCGCCGGGTGGACGTCGGCGGGCGTGGAGGTCACCTACTGCATCGCCACGTCCGGGGAGGCGGGCGAGACGCCCGGACCGGTGCGCGAGGCCGAGCAGCGCGCGGCCGCCGCCGAGGTCGGGGTGTCCGACGTGGTGTTCCTCGGCTACCCGGACGGTCGGCTGACCCCGTCGCTGGAGCTGCGCCGCGACATCGCCGCGGTGATCCGCCGGGTGCGGCCGGACCGGGTGCTCACCTGGAGCCCGGAGATCAACTGGGACCACATCGTCACCACCCACCCGGACCACCGGGCCGTCGGCGAGGCCGCCTTCGCCGCCATCTACCCCGACGCGCGCAACCCGCACGCGCACCCGGAGCTGCTCGCCGAGGGGCTCGAGCCGTGGGTGGTGGGCGAGCTGTGGCTGGCCGACGGGCCCGCCCGCCTGCGCAACCGCGCCGTCGACATCACCGCGCACTTCGCGCGCAAGCTCGCCGCGCTGCGGGCGCACGTCACCCAGACAGGCGGCAATCCGGAGCTCGCGGCCCAGCTTCGCGCACACTTCTCTGAGGTGGCGAAGCGGCACGGCATCGACGGGCAGGCCGAGGAGTTCCAAGTAGTCGACACCAGGTGAGCGGTAATCGGTCGGCGACACCGCGTCACGACCGGGCAGGACGGGAGTCTCCACACCATGACGAGGGGGCACGACAGCGGCAAGCACCGGCGCGGCGTCAGCCCGCTGGCGTGGACGCCGCGCACGGGCAGGCGCCGCGAGCGGGCCGCGCACGCGCTCGCCGAGGCGGAGACCGAGGTCATCCCGGTGGTCGACGACTACCCCGACTCCCCGCGGCCGGGCTGGCCAAGTTCAACCTGGGCAGCATCCCGGCCTCGGTGACGCCGCCGCGCTCGTGGCGGCACGCCGCGTGGTTCGCGGTGACGGCGTCCGCGCTGGTGCTCATCGGCCTGGTGTACGCGGCGGCGTCGCTGGTGACCGGCCCCCGCAAGCCCGACGTCGTGGACGCGCTGCCCGGCCTGCCGACCGCCCCGGAGATGGTGGTCGCCCCGCCGGACCCGACCACGACCCGCGAGCCGCTGCCCACCGAGATCACCACCCCCAGACCGACCCCGCTCCCCGAGGCGGGCCGCGAGCCGACGGGGCCGCGCCCGCGCCGCCCGCGAGCCCGGCGCCGCCCGCGTCGAGCCCGGCCGCGCCGCCCGCCTCGCCCGCGCCGCCCGCCCCGCCGCCGCCGGACCCGACCCGCACCACGGTGTCGACGCCGATGCTGGTGCCCGCGCCGACCGACCCCGAGGCGATGGGCGACCGGACCGAGGCGTACTACGCGCAGGTCGTGGACGACCCGGCCGGCGCGTACGCGATGACCACGGGCCCGCTGTACCGGGAGGGCCCGGACTCCATCGAGCGCCGGTACGCGGGCATCGAGCGGGTCGAGGTGAGGTCGATCACGATCGACGCGAGCCGGGGCACCACGCGCTCGGAGTTGCGCGTGGTGCGCTCGGACGGATCGGTCGCGACCGTGCACCGCGAGCTGACCTTCACCTACGGCTCGGACCCCAAGATCAGCGAGGACAGCGCGGCGTCGTGAGGCGATGCGCCGACCGGGTCCCCGGCGATGGCCGACTCGGCCGTCCCCGCTGCGCCGATCGCCCGCGCGCGACCGGTAAACACCTGTGCTCCGAGTCACTATTACTCCGTTCGAGTGATATTCGACGGAGCCCCCTCTCCTCGATCGGGTGAAGAGCCGAGAAAGGGTGGTGTGAGCGCCGAGAGCACGGTACGTGTGGCCCCGTAGTGAACCGCGGAAGCAGAGGAACAGTGGCAGTGGATCGACCGAGGACCGGCAGGCGCCGGGTTCGTTCGGGGGCCGTCCGCGCCACGGAGATCATCGACCGGGCCACCCGGCGGTTCCCGCGCGCGCCGCTCCCGCCCGCGGACGACGACGCCACGGCCGAGCTGGCCGCCGTCCCCGCCGACGACGACGCCCCGCCGAGCGGGCGCCGGACGGCCAAGCTCGTCGGCCTCGCGCTCTCCGCCCTGACGCTGTGCGGCACGGTCGCCGCGGCGGCCGTGGTCTCCCGGGAGCGCGGCAGCGCCCTCCCGGCCCAGGCGAGCCCGATCACCGGCCAGCGCGCCCTGCTGCCCGACGAGCTGACCGACGCGGTCTCCGGCTCGCTCCCGGCGCGCCCGACCGCCCAGCCGCCGCGCACCGCCGCGTCGACCGAGATCGTCGGCCGCGCCCCGGGCGCCACCGGGCAGGACGGCACCGCGCCCGCCGCCGACGGGCCCGCCCCGCCGCCGCGGACCGACGGCCTCAGCGACGCCGAGCTGGTCACCGAGTACTACCGGCTGGTGCGCAGCGACCCCGGCAACGCCTTCGGCCTGCTGTCCGGGACCGCGTTCGGCGCCGACCTCGGCGGCTTCGTCGACGCCTGGGCGGGCGTCACCGACGTGAAGCTCACCGACATCACCACGACCGCGGACGGCGTCGTCGCCGACGTGCGCATCCTGCTGGCGTCCGGGCGGACGCTCTGGGTCCGCCAGCTCTTCGACGTGACGGAGAGCACACCGCGGCGGATCGCGGGCGTCACCCTGCTCTCGGCTCAGGTGAGCTGACCAGCGGATCGCGCGTTCGGGTGACCTGTTCGCCCGCTTTGTGACAGCATGTAGCCGCCACTGGATCGCCTCCGGTGATCCGGGACTGCGTTCAAACGCGCTGCGTGAACGCCTAGCCTGGACAGGTCGGCCTGGGGCCATACGTCGCCGAGTGGGTACCCCACCGGGCCCAGGACGCGCATGGACGAGCAGGCCCGCGACGGAACGGCGCGGGCGAGGAGGTTCCGGTCGGATGAGCGACGAGGGCCGGCTGGTCGCCGGGCGCTACCGGCTGGTCGAACGCATCGGCAACGGCGCGATGGGCGTCGTCTGGCGCGGTGTGGACGAGCGGCTGAACCGCGAGGTCGCCATCAAGCAGCTCGTGCTGTCCCCGCTGCTGCCCGCCGACGAGGCGGAGGAGGCGGTGGCCCGCTGCCTGCGGGAGGGCCGCATCGCGGCCAAGCTGCACCACCCGAACGCCATCGGCGTGTTCGACGTCGTCGACGCGGACGGCACGCCGTGGCTGGTCATGGAGTACCTGCCGTCGGTGAGCCTGGCCAACGAGCTGGCCGACAACGGCCCGCTGCCGGTGGCCGAGGCGGCCCGCATCGGCCAGCAGATCGCCGCGGCGCTGGCCGCCGCGCACGCGGCCGGGATCGTGCACCGCGACGTCAAGCCGGGCAACATCCTGCTCGGCCACGACGGCACGGTGAAGATCACCGACTTCGGCATCTCCCGGGCCACCGACGACGTCACGGTCACCAAGACCGGCCTGATCGCGGGCACCCCGGCGTACCTGTCGCCCGAGGTCGCCGTCGGCCGCGACCCGTCCCCGCCTCCGACGTGTACTCGCTCGGGTCGACGCTCTACGCCGCGATCGAGGGCGAGCCGCCGTTCGGGCTCACCGAGAACACCCTGGGCCTGCTGCACGCGGTCGCCGCGGGCAAGATCAACCCGCCGCAGCGCTCCGGCGCGCTCACCCCGGTGCTGGTCGCGCTGCTGGCGCGCGAGCCCGAGGACCGGCCGACCGCCGCCCGCACCCGGGAGATGCTGGCCGCGGTGGCCGCGGCGAGGACCCCGACGTGCCCGCCACCGCGCTCGTCCTGCCGGTCGACGCGGGCGACGAGCACACCAGGATGGTCGCCCGGCCCTCCGAGCTGACCGGCACCGGAGCGCGGGCGGTCGGCACCGGCACGGGCCGCGCGGTCGCCCCGGTGCAGGGCAAGTCGCACCGGCCGCTGATGTTCGCCAGCGCGGGCCTGGCCATCGTCATCGCGCTCGGCGCGTGGCTGCTGGTGCGCGCGACCGGCGCGGACAACCCGCCCGCGGGCACGAACCCGCCCGCGCAGAACACGACCACCGTCACGCAGGTCGTCACGACCACCGAGGCGACGACGACCGACGAGCAGCCGACCACTACGGTCGCTCGCACGACGACGGAGGAGCCGGTCACCACCACGACCGCTCCCACGACCACGGAGCCCACGACGACCACCGAGCAGACCACCACGACCACGGAGCCGACGACCACGACGGAGGAGCCGACGCCCACCACGTCGGAGTCCACCGCCACCCCGGTCACCACCACCGCCCCCGCCACGAACTAGACCCGGAGCACGGATGTCCAGCGAGCAGTCCCTGGTCGCGGGCCGGTACCGGCTCGGGACCAAGATCGGCAGCGGGGCGATGGGCGTGGTGTGGCAGGCGCGCGACGAGCGCCTGCACCGCACGGTCGCGGTCAAGCAGCTGCTGAACCAGCCCGGCCTGAGCGCCGAGCAGGCCGAGGAGGCCCGGCAGCGCGCCATGCGCGAGGGCCGGATCGCCGCGCGGCTGTCGCACCCGAACGCGATCACCGTCTACGACGTGGCCGAGCACGAGGGCCAGCCGTGGCTGATCATGGAGTACCTGCCCTCGCGCAGCCTGGCCGCGGTGCTCTCCGACCGGGGCACCATCCCGCCGGTCGAGGCGGCGCGGATCGGCGCGCAGGTGGCCGCGGCCCTGGTCGCCGCGCACGCGGCGGGCATCGTGCACCGCGACATCAAGCCCGCGAACGTGCTGCTCGGCGAGGACGGCACGGTCAAGATCACCGACTTCGGCATCTCCCGGGCGACCGGCGACATCACCGTCACCGCGACCGGGATGCTGGCGGGCACGCCCGCCTACCTGGCGCCCGAGGTGGCCAAGGGCGAGACGCCCGCGCCGTCGTCGGACGTGTTCTCCCTCGGGTCGACGCTCTACACCGCGGTCGAGGGGCACTCGCCGTTCGGGCTGAGCGAGAACACCCTGGCCCTGCTGTACGCGGTCGCCGCGGGCAAGATCACCCCGCCGAAGCAGGCCGGTCCGCTGACCGCGCTGCTCATGCAGCTGCTGCGCCCGGACCCGAACGAGCGCCCGACGATGACCGCGGCCCGGGAGGGCCTGTCCGCGGTGGCCGCGGGCAAGGCGCTGCCCGCCGCAGCGGTGGCCAACCAGCTCACCGACCCGTACCCGAAGCCGCCGCCCGCGCGCCCGGTCGGCGGGCCGGTGCCGCCGACCACCCCGCCGCCGGGCACCCGGCTGGACATCCACCCGTTCGCCGACCCGACCCCGCCCCCGCGCACGCCCCCGCAGGGGCAGCGGCCGATGGGCCCGCGCACGCCGTCGGGTGGCCTCCGCACGCCACCGCCGCCCCCGCCGCAGCAGCAGCGCGGGCGGGATCGGGACGTGCGCTCGGTCGTGCTGACCGTGCTGGCGATCGTCGCGGCGGCGCTGGTCGGCATCCTGGTCGCGAGCCTGATCTCCAAGGGCGGCGGCCGGGCCGGGGGCACCACCACGCCGACGACCACGGTGACGACGCAGGCGGCGACCACCACCACGGAGGAGCCGACCACCACCGAGGAGACGACCACCACCACGACCACGACGACGACCACCACGACGACGTCGCAGAAGCCGACCGCGGACCAGTACGAGCGGTTCATCCGCGACTACTACGGCCTGCTGCCGCAGAACATCGACGCGGCGTGGGCCCTGCTGACGCCCAACGCGCAGCAGCTCTCCGCGGCTACGACACCTACAAGCAGTTCTACAGCGGCATGGAGGACGTCGACGTGAGCCGCGTCCGGGGCAACGACCAGGGCGGGGTCTCGGCGCGGGTCCGGTTCAAGCCGAAGGACGGCGGGGAGTCCGAGGAGGGCTACGTCTTCCGCGTGATCCAGGACGAGAAGGGTGTCCTGAAGATCGACAGCTTCCGCCAGGGCAGCGGGGACTAGGTCCGAAAGCCGCTAGCCCGGTCGGGTGAGCCGCCGGAGACTGGGCCGATGGACCTGCTCCGCCGCACCGCCGCGCACGCCGCCGACTTCCTCGCCGGGCTGGACGCCCGGCCCGTCGCGCCCACCGCGGGCGTGGCCGAGCTGCGCAAGGCGCTGGGCCACCCGCTGACCGACGGGGGCGTCGACGCCGGGCAGGTGGTCGACGACCTGGTCAGGGACACCGCGGACGGCCTGCTCGCCACCGCGGGCGGGCGGTTCTACGGGTGGGTCATCGGCGGATCGGTGCCCGCGGCGCTGGCCGCCGACTGGCTGGTGTCGGCGTGGGACCAGAACGCCGCGATGCACGCCTGCGGGCCGCGGTGGCCGTCGTCGAGGAGGTGGCGGGCGCGTGGCTCAAGGACCTGCTCCGCCTGCCCGCCGACGCGTCGTTCGGGTTCACCACGGGCGCGCAGTCCGCGCACGTGACCGCGCTGGCCGCCGCGCGCCACCACCTGCTGGCCGAGCGCGGCTGGGACGTCGAGCGGCGCGGTCTGGCGGGCGCGCCCGCGGTCCGGGTGCTCACCTCGGGCCTGCAGCACGCCACCGTCGACCGGGCCGTGCGGCTGCTCGGCCTGGGCACCGACAACCTGCGCTCCGTCGGCGCGGCGGCGGGCCGCATCGACCTGGCCGGGCTGGAGCGGGAGCTGACCGCCTCCGACGCGCCCGCGGTGGTGTCCGTGCAGGCCGGGGAGATCAACACCGGGCTGTTCGACCCGTTCGCCGAGGTCTGCGACCTGGCGGCCGCGCACGGCGCGTGGGTGCACGTGGACGGCGCGATCGGGCTGTGGGCGGCGGCGAGCGCGCGGCACCGCCACTTGCTGGCCGGGGCCGAGCGCGCGGACTCGTGGACGACCGACGCGCACAAGTGGCTCAACGTCCCGTACGACTCCGGGTTCGTGGTCGTCCGGCGGCCGGACGCGCACCGGGCGGCGCTGTCCACGCGGGCGAGCTACCTGGTGCACGCCGACGACGCCGCCGAGCCCGGGGTCGAGCCCGCGCGCGACCAGCTGGACTGGAACCCGGAGTGGTCGCGCCGGGCACGCGCGGTCCCGGTCTACGCCGCGGTGCGGTCGCTCGGGCGGGCGGGCATCGCGTCGATCGTCGACCGGTGCGTGGAGCACGCCCAGCGCCTCGTCGACGGCCTGGGCGGGCTGCCCGGGGTGGAGGTGCTGGCCCGGCCGGTGGTCAACCAGGGCCTGGTCCGGTTCCGCTCCCCGACGGCGACCACGACGCGCGCACCGACCGGGTGATCGAGCGGGTCCAGCGCGGCGGTGAGGCGTGGTTCGGCGGGACGACGTGGAACGGCGTGCGCGCCATGCGGATCTCGGTGGTCAACTGGCGCACCGACGACCGCGACGTCGACCGGGCCGTCGCCGCCGTCCGGGCCGCCCTCGACTAGGCCGCGGCCGCGTCGCGCAGCGCGGTCAGCAGGCCCACCACCGCGGGGTGCTCCGACGACGACTCGCGGACCGCGGCGTGGATCACCCGGACCGGCTCGGGCTTGCGCAGCCGCCGCACGACGACGCCCGGGTGCCTGCTGCCCAGGCCCATCCTCGGGATGACGGCGATGCCCAGCCCGGCGGCGACGAACCCCTGCGCGGAGGCGTAGTCCTCGCTCTCCACCACCACGTCCGGGCTGAACCCGGCGGCGGCGCAGGCGTCGAACAGGATGCGCGAGCACGGGCCGTGCGGCGGCCACTCCCCGCTGACCCAGGGCTCGTCGGCGAGGTCGGCGAGGTCGAGCACGCGCTTGGCGGCCAGCCGGTGCCCGCGCGGCAGGACCGCCTGGTAGGGGTCGTCGAGCAGGTGGAAGGTCCGCACGCCCGGCGACACCGGCCGGGTCGTGCGGTGGATGAAGATCGCCAGGTCGGCCTTGCCGCGCTCGACCTCGATCAGCGGGTCCTCCGGGTCGATCAGCTTCAGGTCGACGCGCACGCCCGGGTGCTCGCGCCGGACCCGGGCCAGCGCGGGCGGCACCAGCGCGACGCCCGCGGTGGAGAAGTAGCGCACCGCGACCCGGCCGGTGATGCCCGCGCGCAGGTCGGCGAGCGCGGTCTCGGCCTCGGCGAGCCGGGTGCCGATGTGCGCGGCGTGCTCGGTCAGCAGCATCCCGGCGGCGGTGGGGCGCACGCCGCGGCCGTTGCGCTCCAGCAGCGCGACCCCGGTCTCCCGCTCCAGCGCCGCGATCTGCTGGCTGATCGCGGAGGGCGTGTACCCGAGGTTGGTGGCCGCCGCGGTGACCGATCCGCTGTTCACCACGGCCCTGAGGACCTGGAGCCTGCGCACGTCGAGCATGTAGCCGAGCTTAAAGGTCGGTCCAGGACAATTCACTTGTCCTGGCGGGTCGGCGGGGGCAGCGTGTGCGCTGTGATGGTTGGTGGACGGGGAACCCTGGTCAGGATGGGTTTGCTCGCCCTGCTCTGGGGGTCGAGCTTTCTGTGGATCGAGATCGCGCTGCGCGGCCTCGGTCCGGTGCACATCGCGGTCGTGCGCTGCGTGCTGGGCGCGCTGGTGCTGGTCGCGCTCTGCTACGCGTCGGGGCACCGGCTGCCGCGCGACGGCCGCACGTGGCTGCACATGACGGTGGGGGCGGTGTTCGCCAACGCCCTGCCGTTCACGCTGTTCGCGCTGGGCCAGCAGACCGTCGACTCCGGCGTCGCGGGGGTGATCAACGCGACCACGCCGCTGTGGCAGCTCGTCCTGGGCGTCGCGCTGGGCTCCGACCGCGGCCTGCACCCGGTGCGGCTCGGCGGCCTGGTGCTCGGCTTCGGCGGCACGGTCTTGATCTTCGCGCCGTGGGACGCGGGCCTGCTCGGCTGGGGCGCGCTGGTCATCCTGGCCGCGGCGATCAGCTACGCGGTGGCGTACGCGTACATCGACCGGACGATGAAGGGCCGCGGCGTCGCGCCGATCGCGATGTCGTCGACCCAGCTCATCGCCGCGTCCGTCCTCACCGCCCTGGTCCTGCCGTTCGGCGGCGGCGACCCGATCGACCTGACGTGGCCGGTGGTCACCGCGGTGGCGATCCTGGGCGTGTTCGGCAGCGGCTTCGCGTTCGCCCTGTTCTACCGCCTGCTCGCCGACGAGGGCCCGACCAACGCCTCCGTCGTCGGGTACCTGCTCCCGGTCGTCTCGGTCCTGCTCGGCGCCCTGTTCCTCGACGAGATCCTCAACGGCCGCATCATCCTGGGCATGGTGATCGTCCTCGCGGGCGTCGCGATGACCCGGGTGACGCGCAAGCCCGCGCCCGCCGCGGCCGAGCCGGAGCCCGCGGAGCCGAAGCGGCCCGCGCGGCTGGACTAGACGAGCCTGCGGTCGGAGGCCCAGCGGGACAGCTCGTAGCGGTTGGACAGCTGGGTCTTGCGCAGGACGCTCGACACGTGGGTCTCCACGGTCTTCACGGAGATGAACAGCTCCGAGGCGATCTCCTTGTACGCGTACCCGCGCGCGAGCAGCCGCAGGACGTCGCGCTCGCGCGGGGTCAGCAGGTCCAGCTCCGGGTCGCTGATCGGGGCCGCGCCGGGGCGGTCGGCGAAGGCGTCCAGGACGAACCCGGCCAGGCGGGGCGAGAAGACCGCGTCGCCCTCGGACACCCGGATGATCGCCTTCGCCAGCTCGGTCGCGGAGATCGTCTTCGTGACGTAGCCGCGCGCGCCCGCGCGGATGACCGCGATGACGTCCTCGGCGGCGTCGGAGACCGACAGGGCCAGGAACACGACCTCGGGGAACTTGGGGCGGGCCTGGCGCAGCACCTCGGCGCCGCCGCCGTCGGGCATGTGGACGTCGAGGAGGACCACGTGCGGCTTCAGGTGGCCGATGCCCGCGACCGCCTCGCCGACCGAGCCCGCCTCGCCGACGACCTCGATGTCGCCGTCGGCGTTGTCCAGCTCGGCGCGCACCCCGGCGCGGAACATGCTGTGGTCGTCGACCAGGAACACCCGGACTGTCATGCGCCCACCTTCGCACGCGGCATCTGCAGCTCGACCTCGGTGCCCTCGCCCGGTGTGGTGCGCAGCCGGACGCGGCCGCCGTTACGCTCCATCCTGCCGTGGATGGAGTCGGCGAGGCCATGGCGGTCGTCGGGGACGGTGTCCGGGTCGAAGCCCTTGCCCCGGTCGCGGACGAACACGGTGATCTGGTCGGGCTCGACCTCGGCGTACACCGACACCTCGCCGACGCCCGCGTGCTTGGCGGCGTTGACCATCGCCTCGCGGGCCGCGGCGACCACGGCCTGGAGGCCGTCGCCGTCGAGGACGCAGTCGCCGACGACGACGCTCTGCACGCTGATCGCGAAGGTGTCCTCCACCTCGCCCGCGACCCGCGCGAGCACGTCCGACAGCGACTCGGTCGCCTCGACGACCTTGCCGTAGCCGGAAGGGCTGTAGAGCCAGGTGCGGAGCTGGCGCTCCTGGCCGCGGGCCAGGCGCAGCACCTCGCGCGGGGACTCGGCCTGCTTCTGGATGAGCGCGAGCGTCTGGAGCACGGAGTCGTGCAGGTGAGCGGCGATCTCGGCGCGCTCCTCGGTGCGGATGCGGGCGCGCCGCTCCTCGCCGAGGTCGCGGACCAGCCGCAGCCACCACGGCACGGTCAGCAGGGCGACGCCGACCAGCGCGGCGACCACCGCGAGCAGGGTGAACTGGACCTGGTCGAGGCCCATGCTGGTGAGCAGGAAGATCGCGATGCCCGCGGCGACCAGCGCGGCACCGGAGAGCACCCGGATGACCGCGGCCGGGCCGCCGCCGCCGAGCACCGCGCCCTTGGCGCGCCGCCGGGTCGACTGGTCGGCCTCCCGCCAGACCAGGGCCGCGCCGACCAGGGTGACGCCGATGCCGCCCGCGACCCACCCGTTGACTGCGCTGGAGAGCGCCCACGCGCCGATGGTCAGGCCCAGGCCGAGGGCGAGCAGGCCCATCGCCTGCTGGCGCTCGCGACCCGAGACCTCCCGGGTGGGCGCGTCGACCGGCTGCTGCGGGGCGAAGATCCAGAACAGCCCGTACGCCAGGACGCCCGCGCCGCCGAGCGCGGCGGACACCGCGAACGCGATGCGCACCCACAGCACCGGCATGCCCAAGTGGTCGGACAGGCCGCCCGCGACGCCCGCGAGGGCGCGGCCGGTCCGGCGGCGCTGCAACCGGACCTCGCCCGGGAGCGCCACCGAGGTGGGCGCGCTGCGGTCGATCTCGGCCTCCGGCTCGGTCGTGGCTGTCTGCACACAAGCATGCTCACACGCGCGCACGGCCACAACATCGGGGAACGACCCTGACATCGGGTTCAGGGTCGTTCCCCGATGCGCGCGGCCGGGGCGCGGGCGATGCTCGACACCGTGAGTGGAGCATCCCGGTCCTCCCAGGTGGAGGACACCGTCAAAGACATGTGGGCGACCCGCCCGCGCAGGCCGCGCCGCGCCGCAAGGTCGCGGGCGTCGCCGCGGGCATCGGCGAGCGCTACGGCATCGACCCGGTCGTGCCGAGGGTGCTGTTCGCCGTGCTGACCTTCTACGGCGGCTCCGGCCTGCTGCTGTACGTCCTGGGCTGGCTGCTGCTGCCCGAGGAGGACGACGAGGTCTCGCCGGTCGAGTCGCTGGCGGGCAAGGGCCGCAGCGCCACGTCCAGCTTCTTCACGATCATGCTGGTGCTGGCGCTGATCCCGCTGACCGGCTGGTTCTTCGACAAGGACATGGCCGGGTTCTTCGGCCTGCTGGCAGGCGGCGGCCTGCTGTTCCTGCTGCACCAGCGGCGCGCGCACCTCGGCAAGGTGCCCGAGGCCCCGGCGCAGGCGCCGGAGCCCGCCTACCCGGTGTACCCCGACCCCGTCCCGGAGGCCCCGATGACCAGCGCCCAGCCCGAGCTGGACGACGCGCACCACCGACCGACCACGCCGCCCGCGTGGGACCCGCTCGGCGCGGCCCCGTTCGCCTGGGACCTGCCCGAGCCGAGCCGCCCCGAGCCGGAGGCCGAGCCGCCGGTGCGGGTTGCGCGGTCCAAGGCGGGCCTGGTCACCATCGGGGTGTCGCTGCTGGCGATCGGCGGGCTCGTGCTGGCCGAGCCGGTGCTGGGCGGCTGGGTGTCCGCGCCGCACGTCATCGGCGTGGTGCTCGGCGTCCTGGGCGTCGGCATGGTGCTCGGCTCGTTCCGCCGCGGCGGGCGCGGGCTGATCGGCCTGGCCGCGCCGCTGGCCGCGGTGGGCATCGCGATGACCGTGGCGTGGCCGGACGGGTTCGAGTCCGGCGGCATGGGCGACCTGGCGGTCCGGCCGTCATCGATCGCGCAGGTGGCGCCGGTGTACACGCAGAACGTCGGCTCGGTCGACGTCGACCTCACCGGGCTGGTCGAGACCGAGGGCTCGTTCGAGACCCGCGCGGCGGTGGACCTGGGCGACGTCCGGGTCGTGGTGCCGGAGACCGCCGACGTGGTGGTCCGCTGCGAGGTCGGCCTGGGCGACGTGCAGTGCCTCGACCAGTCCCGCGGCGGGTCGAGCCCGGTGATCGATGTGACCGACTACGGACCCGACGGACCCGGCGGGCTCAAGATCGAGCTGCACGCCGAGGTCAACGGGCCGGGCAGCGTGGAGGTGTCCCGTGGCTGAGCGCGACAAGCCCGCCCGCCGTCCCGACTTCCTGACGATGCTCTGCGGCCTGGCCACGCTGGCCGTCGCCGGGTACGTCCTCAGCGACGGCCGCATGTGGGTCCCGGTGCTGGACCTGCGCTGGATCGTCGCGGGCGGCGCGGTCCTGCTGGGGCTGCTGTTCCTGGCCTCGTCCACCCGCCGCAAGCGCGACTAGCTCCAGAACCTCCACTCACACAAGAGCGGCGGCCACCCCGGGTGGCCGCCGCTCCTCTGTGTCCTACTCCCACTCGATGGTGCCCGGCGGCTTGCTCGTCACGTCGAGCACGACCCGGTTGACCTCCGCCACCTCGTTGGTGATGCGGGTCGAGATGCGCTCCAGGACGTCGTAGGGCAGGCGGGTCCAGTCGGCGGTCATGGCGTCCTCGCTGGACACCGGGCGCAGCACGACGGGGTGGCCGTAGGTGCGGCCGTCGCCCTGGACGCCGACGCTGCGGACGTCGGCCAGCAGCACCACCGGGCACTGCCAGATGTCGCGGTCCAGCCCGGCCGCGGTCAGCTCCTCGCGGGCGATGGCGTCCGCCGCGCGCAGGATGTCGAGCCGCTCGGCGGTGACCTCGCCGATGATCCGGATGCCCAGGCCGGGGCCGGGGAACGGCTGGCGGTGCACGATCGTCTCGGGCAGGCCCAGCTCCAGGCCGACCCGGCGCACCTCGTCCTTGAACAGCGCGCGCAGCGGCTCGACCAGCTCGAACTCCAGGTCCTCCGGCAGCCCGCCGACGTTGTGGTGGCTCTTGATGTTCGCCGTGCCCGCGCCGCCGCCGGACTCCACCACGTCCGGGTAGAGGGTGCCCTGCACGAGGAAGCGGAACTTCTCGCCGCCCGCGGCGGCCTGCAGGTCCAGTTCGGCCTGCTCGAAGACCCGGATGAACTCCCGGCCGATGATCTTGCGCTTCTGCTCGGGGTCGGTGACCCCGGCCAGCGCGGTCATGAACCGCTCGCGCGCGTCCACGGTGACCAGGTTGACGCCGGTCGCGGAGACGTAGTCGCGCTCGACCTGGGCGCGCTCGCCCGCGCGCAGCAGACCGTGGTCGACGAACACGCAGGTCAGCCGATCGCCGATGGCGCGCTGCACGAGCGCCGCCGCGACCGCGGAGTCGACGCCGCCGGACAGGCCGCAGATGGCCTTCCCGTCGCCGATCTGCGCCTTGATCCGCGCCACCTGCTCGTCGACGATCGACGCCGTCGTCCACTGGGGACGGATACCGGCGATGTCGTGCAGGAAGCGGCGCAGCACCTCCTGCCCGTGCGGGGAGTGCCCGACCTCGGGGTGGTACTGCACGCCCGCGAACCGGCGCTCGGTGTCCTCGAACGCGGCGACCGGCGCGCCCTGGCTGGTCGCGGTGACGGCGAAGCCCGCGGGGCCTTGGTGACGCAGTCGCCGTGGCTCATCCACACCGGGTGGCGGGCGGGCAGCGCGTCGTGCAGGACGCCGCCCTCCGCGCCGAGGTCGGTGCGGCCGTACTCGCGGGTGCCGGTGTGCTCGACGACACCGCCGAGGGCCTGCGCCATGGCCTGGAAGCCGTAGCAGATGCCGAACACGGGCACGCCCGCCTCGAACAGGGCGGGGTCGACCGAGGGCGCGCCCTCGGCGTAGACGCTGGACGGGCCGCCGGACAGGACGATGGCCGCGGGTCGCGCTCGAGCAGCTCCGCGACGGGCGCGGTGTGCGGGACGACCTCGGAGTAGACCTGCGCCTCGCGGACGCGGCGGGCGATGAGCTGGGCGTACTGCGCCCCGAAATCGACGACCAGGACTGGACGGGACATGCTGCCTTCCGGTTGGGCCGGGCGTGCACGTCGGCACGCAGGGTTCGCGTGCCGACCGGTCCCTCCCTGGGTTTCTCTCCCGGAGATGCCTGCCCGCTCCCGCGGGCTTTCCGTGGCGCTCGAACCAGACCCGCGCTAGCGCGGCGGAACCCTAGCCACCAACGTCGGTCGACGTGCGCCCATGGTAACTCCGCCGCGCTCGGCCGGGCAGCGCGGCCTACGGTTGGGGCATGACGTTCGAGAATGCGCCCAAGCCGAGGCCGTTCTGGGTCGCGGGGTCCCCGCGCGGCGGCGAGTCGACGCTGGACGTGCACCACCCGTACGACGGCACCGACGTGGCGACGGTCTCGGTGCCCTCGCCGCGGGACGTGGAGGACGCCGTCGCCGCCGCGGCGGCGGTGGCCCGCGAGTTCCGGTCGACCCCGGCGCACGTGCGCGCCGCCGCGCTGTCGCACGTCTCGGCGACGCTGGCCGCGCGCGCCGAGGAGATCGCCGAGACGATCACCGCGGAGAACGGCAAGCCGCTCAAGTGGGCCGAGATCGAGGTCACCCGGGCGGTCTCGACGTTCCGGTTCGCCGCCGAGGAGGCCCGCCGGTTCAGCGGGTCCCTCCAGCGCCTGGACACCGACCCCAACGGCGAGGGCCGCATGGCGGTGATCCTGCGCAGGCCGCGCGGGCCGGTGCTGGCCGTGGCGCCGTTCAACTTCCCGCTGAACCTGGTCGCGCACAAGGTCGCGCCCGCGATCGCGGTGGGCGCGCCGGTGATCGTCAAGCCCGCGTCGGCGACCCCGCTGTCGGCGCTGCTGCTCGGCGAGATCCTCGCCGAGACCGACCTGCCCGCGGGCGCGTTCTCGGTGCTGCCGGTGCGCGGGCGGGACATGTCGGCAATGGTGACCGACCCGCGGCTTCCGGTGATCTCGTTCACCGGGTCGACGTCGGTCGGCTGGGGGCTGATGGACGCCGCGCCGCGCAAGCACGTGGTGATGGAGCTGGGCAGCAACTCCGCCGCGATCATCTGTCCCGATTGGACGGACTTCGGGTTCGCGGCGAAGCGGATCGCCACGTTCGGCAACTACCAGGCCGGGCAGTCGTGCATCGCGGTGCAGCGGGTCATCGTGCACCGCGACGCCGCGGACGCGTTCCTCCCGGAGCTGGTGTCGGCGGTGGAGGCGCTCGGCGTCGGCGACCCGCACGACCCCGCCGTCGACGTCGGCCCGCTGATCGACGCCGACAACGCCGAGCGGGTCGCGTCGTGGATCGCCGAGGCCGTCGACGGCGGGGCCCGGGTGCTCACCGGCGGCGAGCGCTCCGGCACCTCCATCACCCCGTGCGTGCTGGCCGACGTGCCGCCGACGGCGTCGGTGTGCCGGGAGGAGGTGTTCGGACCGGTGCTGGTCGTGTCGGTCGTGGACAGCGTGGACGAGGCGTTCGAGCTGGCCAACGCCACGGACTACGGCCTGCAGGCCGGGGTGTTCACCCGGGACGTGCGGGTCGCGTTCCGGGCGGCGGCCGAGCTGGAGGTCGGCGGCGTGGTCGTCGGCGACGTGCCGAGCTACCGGGCCGACCAGATGCCCTACGGCGGCGTGAAGGGCTCCGGCACCGGCCGCGAGGGCGTGCTCTCGGCGATGGTCGACTTCACCGAGGAGCAGACCGTCGTCCTGTCCGGGCTGACCCTCTAGGACAGCCGCCGGACCCGGGCGACCGCGAGCCAGGTCAGCAGGGCGCTGAGCACCAGGAACACGCCGGTCTCGATCCACTGGAGCGGCCAGAACCGGGTGACGGGCTGGTAGGTCAGCACCTGCCGGTACCCCTGGGCGGTGATGTCGGCGAAGCACCGCTCCAGGCGCGCGTCCGGCGCCCGCTCCGGTCCCGGCGGCGGGATGCACCCGCTGAGCTGGGCGGGCGGCGCGGTCGCCGCGCCGGTGGCGTCGACGGTCTGGTTGGCCAGCAGCCACGAGCCCGCGGGCGCCGCGACGCCGATGTCGAGGACGGTGCCGTCCCGGTCGGCGCGGATCTGCACCAGGTTGGTGGGCGTGATCGTCACCGTCTCCTGGACCGGGGCGATGACGTGCGCGCGCAGCAGGTCCGGCGTGGCCATCATGACGGCGATGTAGACCGCCGACGTGACCGCCATCGCCGCGACCGTGCGGCGCAGCAGCGCGCCGACCGCGACGCCGAGGGTGAACCCGAAGGCCGCGTAGCCGATCGGCGCGACACCGCGGGCGGAGAACACCAGCGGGTCCACCCGGGACGCGAACTCGCCGTCGGCCGCGAGGGCCGCCGCGGCGTCGATCGGGGCGGCCCACCAGGTGACGGCCAGGCTGAACGCGCCCGCCGCGGCCATCGCGGCCAGGCCGAGCACGCCGAGCTTGACGACCAGCCAGCGGGTGCGGCCGACGGTCTGGTTCCACACCAGCCGGTGCGTGCCCGCCTCCAGCTCGCGGGTGATCAGCGGCGCGCCCCAGAACACGCCGGTGACGCCGGGGACGACGTACACCGCGACCATCCCGACGAGGTAGAGCTGCCGCTGGAACGGGCCGAGGTCGTCGAGCACGTTCGCCAGCTCGTCCAGCGACGGCCCGGTGGCGGCGAACACGGCCGCGAACACCGCGGCCAGGCCGAACACCGACACCGCGTGCGGGCGGAACTGCCGCCAGGTCAGCCACAGCATCACAGCACCTCCAGAGCGGGCCGGGCGGTCGCGCCGGAGCCCATGTACGCCAGCACCAGGTCCTCGACGCCCAGCTCCCCGGCCGTCCACGCGGGGTCGTGCACCGGCCCGGTGAGCCGGGCGACGTAGGTGCTCTGCCGCTCGGTGTGGCTCTCGGTGACCACCTCCGCGCCCGGCGGCGGGCCGTCCCGCCGCGGCCCGGTGAGCCTGCGGTGGGTGGCCAGCAGGTCGTCGAGCGGGCCCGCGACCCGCACCTGCGACTCGACCAGCACGACCAGGTGGTCGCACACCCGCTCCAGGTCGCTGACCAGGTGCGAGGACAGCACGACGCTGACCCCCTGCTCCACGACGACGGCCATGAGGTCCTGCAGGAACTCGCGGCGGGCCAGCGGGTCCAGCGCGGCGACCGGCTCGTCGAGCAGCAGCACCTCGGGCCGCTTCGCGATGCCGAGGGTCAGCGCGAGCTGCGCGCGCTGGCCGCCGGAGAGCTTCCCGGCGCGCTTGCCGGGATCGAGGCCCAGCCGGGCGATCCGCTCGGCGGCCAGGGCGGCGTCCCAGCGCGGGTTGAGCCGCGCGCCGAGCCGCAGGTGCTCGGCGACGGTCATGCCCGCGTAGGTCGGGGTGTCCTGGGCGACGTAGCCGACCTTGGCGAGCTGCGCGGTGCCGCTGCCCGGCCGCCCGCCGCACACCTCGATGCGGCCCGCGCTCGGGGCGAGCATGCCGGCGGCGAGGTTGAGCAGCGTGGACTTGCCCGCGCCGTTCGGCCCGACCAGGCCGGTCACGTGCCCGGCGGGGATCTCCAGCGTGCAGCCCGCGAGCGCCCAGCGCTTGCCGTACTTCCTGCCCAGCCCCCGGGCTGACAACGTCGTGGTCACGCTATTTCCTCTCCAGCGGCGGCCCGAAACGTGGTCTGGAACAGGGCCTCGATGCTCTCGTCGTCCAGCCCGGCCTTGCGTGCCTTCGCCAGCCAGCGGCGCAGGTCCTGGCGCAGCGCGCCGTGCGCGGCCAGCGACGGGCCCGCGAGCGTCGCGGTGACGAAGGTGCCGACGCCGGGGCGGGCCGAGACGAGCCCGTCGTGCTCCAGCTCCCGGTACGCCTTGAGCACGGTGTTCGGGTTGATGGCCAGCAGCGCCACGACGTCCTTGACCTTGGGGAGCTGGTCGCCCTCGCGCAGCAGGCCGAGCCGCAGCGCGTGCCGCACCTGCTGGACGACCTGCTGGTACGGCGACAGGCCGGACCGGGGGTCCAAGTGGAACTCGATCACTGTTCCTCCATTTAACTAGCTACCTAGCACTATAGGTGCGTGGAGGAACGCGGGGCAACGGCGGGTCGTGATCAGGCGCGGACGAGGCCCTGGGCGAAGCCGAAGACGGCGTCCGGGTCGTACTGGCGGGCGACGTCGCGCAGGCGGTTGACGTTCTGGCCGTAGTAGGTGACCTGCCAGTCCGGCATGGCGGCGTCGATGTAGTTCACGTAGCCGCCGCGCACGCCGATGCCCGCCAGGGCGTCGCGGACCTCGGCGACCGCGCGGGCGCGGCGGTCGCGGTGTCGGCCGTCGCCTCCTGGTAGATCTGCACGGTGGCGAGGGCGTCGCGGTGCGGGAACGCGGTGTCGGCGGCGCCCACCTCGGCGATCGCGCCGCCGAGGGAGTCCAGCAGCAGGTCCATCCCGCGCCTGCCGTCGACCTGCTCGACCAGCGCCGCCGGGTCGCCCAGCGGCCGGGCGACGACGCGCGAGCTGGCGGCGAAGGTCTCCCGGGGGAAGCGGTCGGGGGCGCAGCGGGACTCGGGGGCGCAGTTGGCGAAGTGGAGCATCGCGCCGAAGAAGTCCTCCTGGCGCACCACCCGGTTGACCGGGTCCGCGCCGAGGCCGTCGAGGAGGTCGTTCAGCTCGCGGCGCGGGCCGACGTAGCAGCCGTTGACCCGGCCGCTCGGCGGCGACCCGCCGACCACGACCAGGTTCGACCACAGCTCCGGCGGCGCGTCCGCGACCCACCCCTGCCACCGGCCCAGCACGTCGGCCATCGCGCCGGGCGCGAAGTCCAGCCGGAACACGGTGCAGATCTCGGGCGCGGGGTCGGTGGCGAAGGTGAAGGAGGTGACGATGCCGAAGTTGCCGCCCCCGCCGCCGCGCAGCGCCCAGAACAGCTCGGGCTCGGACTCCGCGGAGGCCCGCAGCGACAGGGAGTCCGCGCTGACCAGGTCGGCGGCGAGCAGCTTGTCGCAGGTCAGCCCGTACTTGCGGCTGAGCACGCCGAGCCCGCCGCCGAGCGTCAGCCCGGCGATCCCGACCGTCGGGCAGGTCCCCGCGGGCAGCGACCGGCCCGCCTTGGCGAGCGCGCTGTAGACGTCGATCAGGCGGGCGCCCGCGCCGACGACCGCGGTGCCGTCGTCGCGCACGTCCACCCGGGACAGCCCGGCCAGGTCGACGACGATCCCGCGGTCCGGGGTGGAGTACCCGGCGTAGCTGTGCCCGCCGCTGCGCGCGGCGATCGGCAGCGCGGCGGCGTGCGCCACCTCGACGCACGCCTTCACGTGGTCGGGGGTGGACGCGGTCGCCACGGCGAGGGGCTGCCTGTTGTCGAACAGGGGGTTGTAGGAGCGGCGGGCGGTGTCGTAGCCGGCGTCGCTCGGCTGCACGAGGGCGCCGCCGAGCGCCTTGCGCAACCCGTCCAGGTCGGGCCGGACGACCGCGCGCGTCGTGGTCGTCGTCTGCGGCGTGGGCGTGATGGGCCCGCGGGTGGGTTCCGGCACGGTGCCACCCGAGCACGCCGACACCGCCGCCGCAACCCCCGAAACCCCCGCCACGTGCAGGAATGCCCGCCTGTTGAGCGTCACACCGCCGATCCCACCACCGCCGCCCCGTCCCTGCCACCCGCGGTTGTTGCCACTTCTACGACGACAACCGCCACAACCGGGCCCACTGCTGCGCGGTGAGGTCCCTCGGCAGCGCGGCCCGCGGCACCACCCGGGCGGCGTGCCGGTAGCCGGCCTTGGTGAGGATCTCGCCGAGCCCGCGCCCGCGTCCGGTGAAGACGCGTTTGACGAACCGCTGGTAGCCGACCCGGTCGTCGACCAGCGGCGCCGCCCGGCGGGTCGCGGTCATGATCGCCCCGTCGACCCCCGGCACCGGCCGGAACGCCCGCGCGGGGACCCGGCTGCGCACCCGGAACTCGTACCAGGGCCACCAGGACGCGGTGAGCAGCGTCGCCCCACCGATCCCGGCCCGGCGCCGCGCGACCTCCCACTGCACGACCAGCACCGCGTCCTGCCAGGAGGGTTGGGCGAGCAGCATCCGCAGCGTGGCGGTGGTGATGTGGAACGGGATGTTCCCGACGACGGTGTGCGGCTCCGCGGGAACCGGAACCGCAGGTAGTCCCCCTCGACGACGGTGGCGCTGGTCCGCCGCCGCAACCGCGCCGCCCGCGCGGGATCCACCTCGACGGCGGTGACGGGCCGTCCCGTCCGCCCGAGCGGGACGGTCAACGCCCCGTCCCCGGGCCCGAGTTCGACGATCGGCCCATCCGTCTCCCCGACGCAGGCGAGCACGGCGTCGATGACCCTTTTGTCGGTGAGGAAGTTCTGGCCAAGCTCGTGTCGGCCGTACATGGCTGTTTCTGCTCCACTGTGGACTCAGGTGGAGCCGGGCACCGCGCATCGACCGCGCCCGGCCAGGACCCGGGAAGCGGCGCAGGACTCAAGCGCCGCTCAGCAGCGGCGGATGCGGATCGCGTAGAAGGCCACGGTGCAACCGTAGCGACGGGGACAACCGGATTATCGTGACTCCATGATCAACGCCGCCCGCCCCCTCATCGCCGCCGGAGCCCTCTTCACCGACCGCCTGGGCCGAATCCTCCTGGTGGAGCCCACGTACAAACCCGACTGGGAAATCCCCGGCGGCGTCGTGGAGCCCGGCGAGACCCCGTGGGAAGCGTGCAGGCGCGAGGTCATGGAGGAACTCTCCCTGGAGACAACCCCCGGCCGCCTCCTGGTAGTCGACTGGGCCCCTCTCAACACCGAACCCCGCACCCTCTTCATCTTCGACGGCGGCCGCCTGAACCCCGCGCAAACCCACTTCACCCTGCAGGAGTCCGAAATCCGCTCCACCAGGTTCGTCACCCCGGACGAGTTCGACACGCGCTGCGCCCCCGCCTGGCCCGCCGCCTCCACGCCGCCCTGGCAGCGTCACTGGCCGGGGACACGAGGTACCTGGAACACGGCCACCCCCACCCGGCCTGACACCTGCAGACACCACACCGGCCACCGGCCACCGCCCGAGGAGAACAGCCCCGGTGGGCGAGGGGGTGCCCCAGCCCGAGCTACGACTCCGGCAGCCGCAGTCGACGCGGGTTAGGCGCCGATGGCAGGCCAGGACCCCGGCAACCGCAGCCGGAGCAAGTCAGGCACGGACAATCCAGCGGCCCTCCACAGGGCGCGCGGCCGGACCGGGTCAGCCGCAGACGACCCAGGAGCCCTCGACGGGACGCCCAGCCGAGACCGGGTCAGGCGCAGACGACCGACAGCCCTCCACGGGGCGCCCGGCCGGAGCCGGTCAGCCGCAGTTGAGCCAGCAGCCCCCTATGGGGCCGCCCGGCCAGGGCGGGTCAGCCGCAGTTGAGCCAGCAGCCCTCTATGGGGCAGCCCGGCCGGGGCGGGTCAGCCACAGACGACCCACCAGCCCTCCACGGGATGCCCGGCCAAAGCCGGTTCAGGCGCAGACAACCCGACAGCCCGCCACGAGCCGCCCGGCTGGAGCAAGTCGGCCGCGGACGACCCAGCAGCCCTCCACGGGCCGCCCGGCCAGAGCAAGTCAGCCGCGGACGACCCAGCAGCCCTCCACGGGCCGCCCGCCCGGAGCTGGTCAGCCGCAGCCGACGCGGGTTAGGCGCGGATGGCAGGCCAGGACCCCGGCAACCGCAGCTGGAGCAGCTCAGGCACGGACCCAGCGGCCCTCCATGGGGGCCGCCCGGCCAGAGCAGGTCAGCCGCAGACAACCCGGCAGCCCTCCACGGGCGCCCGGGTGGGGCAGGTCAGCCGCAGACAACCCGGCAGCCCTCCACGGGCGCCCGGGTGGGGCAGGTCAGCCGCAGACAACCCGGCAGCCCTCCACGGGCGCCCGGGTGGGGGCAGGTCAGCCGCGGATGGCCTGGCAGCCCTCGGCTGGGTGTCCGGGTGGGGTGGGTTAGGCGTGGGTGCCGCTGGCTCGGGCTATGGCGGCTTCCACCCCTTTCCGTCTGGGAGGACGGCGGCCAGGTAGCCGTCGGGGCGGAGTACTGCTGTGCCGTTGGGGGTGGTGAGGCCGAGGGTGGTGGCGGAGTCCGGGGTGAGGGTGAGGGTGGGCCAGGCGGCGGTGGTGGGGTGGGTGGTGAGGAGGGTGAAGCCGGGGGTCAGGGCGGAGCGGAGGTGGCGGCCGTCGGCCAGGGGGAGGTCGGGGCAGAGGACGCCTGCGATGGGTGGGCGGGGGGTGCCGGGGATGGTGGGGAAGGCGGCGCGGGCGGCGGGTGGGGCGGGGGTGGTCAGGGGGAGTCGAGATACCAGTAGGGCTCCGACAGGCGGCCGGAGTTGATCTCGGGGCGGGCGGTGGGGTCGGTGTGGCTGCGGGTGAGGACGGTGGTGCGGTGGGCTCGGTCTTCGGGGGTGGCGGGGACGAGGAAGCGCATGGTCTCGGTGGTGACGCGGAGGTTCTCGGTGGCGGCGGCGCCGCGTTCGGTGTCGTAGGTGGGGAGGAGGGCGGGGGTGCCCCAGCCCGCGCGGGTGGCGGCGAGTTTCCAGGCGGCGTTCTCGGCGTCCGCGAGGCCGGAGTTCATGCCTCGGGCGCCGAAGGGGCTCATGACGTGGGCGGCGTCGCCTGCCAGGAGGACTCGGCCCTCGGTCATGTGGGGGACTTTGCGTTGGTGGAAGCGGTAGGAGGAGGCCCAGAGGATCTCGTACGGGGTCTCGCCGACGATCGCGCGGACCCGGGCGTCGAGGGCGCCTGAGGCGCGGTCGGTGGTGAGGTCGTAGTCCTCGGGGACTTGCCAGTCGATGCGCCAGACCGAGTGCGGTTGGGGGTGCAGGAGGACTTGGCGGCCGGGGTTCCAGGCGGGGTCGAAGTAGAAGCGGCGTTCGGGGGTCGCGAAGTCGAGGTCGGCGCGGATGTCGGTGATGAGGAACTTGTCGCGGTAGGACGTTCCCTCGAAGGGGAGGCCGAGCAGCGCGCGGACGGTCGAGTGGGCGCCGTCGGCGGCGATGCAGTGGGTGCCGCGGAACTCCGCGCCGGGGCTCGTCCGGACGGTCACGCCCGCGTCGTCCTGCACCAGTCCCTCGACGCGGTGGCCCATATGCAGAGCGATCAGGGGGACGCGGCGACCAAGTCCGCCAGGATGCGTTCGACCTCGGTCTGCGGGGTGTTGACGAACGGCGGGAAGCGGCCCGGTTCGGGTTCGGGCAGCGTCAGGTGGACGACTTCCTCGCCGCGGTGGTAGATCCGGCCGGAGTACCACGTCACCCCGGCCTCGACCACCGCCCAGCCCGCGCCGACGCGCTCCAGGATGTCCAGGACGTCGCCCTGGACGCAGATGGAGCGGCTGCCCACCGCGGCGCGCTCGACCGACGCCTCCAGGACGACCGACGGCACGCCGTGGCGGGCCAGGTGCAGGGCGCGGTCATCCCGACCGGGCCCGCCCCGACCACGAGCACCGGGTCCGTCACCGCTCACCCCGCATCGCCGCCCACACCTCGCGGTCGCGCTCCGCGGTCCAGACGCGCGGCCAGTCCACGCCGGACAGCTCGTCCCAGTAGCGCTGGACGTTGAACGGCAGGCAGTGCTCGAAGATCGGCCACGACCCGTACCGGGGCGCCAGGGCCGCGTGCGCGGCCTGGAAGGCGTCCCGGGGCGTCGACCCGCCGCGGTGCGCCTCGCCCACCGTGCGGCGCAGCTCGTCGAGGAAGTGGCGGGTCTGGTCGATGGCGCGGCCCACGTCCGGCCCGGTCACCACCGGGCCCCGCCCGCCGATCAGCGTGGTCGCGCCGAAAGCCGCCACGTTGTCCAAAGTGGACGTCGCCCACTCGTCGTGGAACGCGTCCCCCGTGTACAGCGCCGCCGCGGACTCCACGAGGTCCCCCGCGAACAGGATCCCCCGCGACGGCAACCACGCCACGATGTCGCCCGCCGTGTGCCCGCGCCCGCAGTACGCCAGCACCAGGTCGCCCCGGTCGCCGCCGAGCGGGATCACCAGCCGGTCGGTGAACGTCAGCGTCGGTCTCGTCAGCCCCGGGATCGACGCGGGCTCCTCGAACAGCCGCGGCATGCGGGCCTGCTCGCTCGCCCAGTCCGCCGCGCCCCGCTCCTCGATGAGGTCGCGGGTGGCGGTGTGCGCGACCACCTCACCCGCGTCGAACGCGCTCGCCCCCAGGACGCGGACCGCGTGGTAGTGGGTCAGCACCAGGTGGCGGACCGGTTTGCCGGTGCGCTCGCGCAGGGCGGACAGCCAGCGGCGGGCGGCCACGGGGGTCGCCCTGGCCTCGACGCAGACCAGGAAGTCCTCGCCCTCGACGGCGCCCACGTTGGGGTCGCCCTCGGCGGTCAGCGCGTACACGCCGCCGCCGAGGTCGACGAACGTCTCCTCCTTGCGGCTCAGGTCGCCGCTGGACGCGAAAGTGGTCACGCGTCCCACGGTGCCACCGCGGGCCCGGGCCCGGCCAGGGCGCGAACCCGGCCTGTGGACAACTCAGCGGCGGACCGGCTGCCCGTTCACCTCGACCACCGACAACCGCAGCGCGGCGGGCGCCGACGCCGGGACCGCCGGGGCGACCGGCGCGACCGCGGGAGCCGCTGGTAGGACGCCTCCTGACCCGGCCGGGGGTCGGCCTCGCCCTTGTTCGGCCAGAACGAGAACGCCCGCTCGGCCTGCGCGGTGATCGTCAGCGACGGGTTCACGCCCAGGTTCGCCGACACCGCGGCGCCGTCCACCACCGAGATCCCCGGGTAGCCGTACACGCGGTGGTACGGGTCGATGACCCCGACGACGCGTCCGCGCCGATCGGGCAGCCGCCGAGGAAGTGCGCGGTCAGCGGGATGTTGAAGATCTCGCCCCAGGTGCCGCCCGCGGTCCCGCCGATGTGCTTCGCGGTCAGCTCGTTGGCCACCTGACCAGCGGGGATGTACGACGGGTTCGGCACGCCGTGCCCCTGCTTGGACGTGTACTTCCGCCGCCCGAACAGCCCCTTCTTCAGGTAAGTCGTGATGGAGTTGTCCAGGCACTGCATGACCAGCAGGATCACCGTGCGCTCGCTCCACCGGTACCCCTGCAGCAGCGACAGCGTCTTCAGCGGGTGCCGGATCATGAACAGCAGCGCCTGCAGGATGCGCGGCATCTTCGACCCGCCGTCGGTCGCGATGGTCTGCAGCAGGCTCATCGCGTTGCTGCCCTTGCCGTACCGCACGGGCTCGATGTGGGTGTTCTCGTCCGGGTGGATGGACGACGTGATCGCCACGCCGGTCGAGTAGTTGTTCTCCGGGTCGACCTTCGTGCGCGCCGCGCCGATGATCGACTCCGAGTTCGTCCTGGTCAGCTCGCCCAGCTTCGGGGAGAGCGCGGGCAGCGAGCCGGTGTCCTTCATCCGGTGCAGCAGGTTCTGCGTGCCCCAGGTGCCCGCGGCCAGCACGACCTGGGTCGCGGTGATCCGGCGCTTGCGCCGCTTGCGGCCGGTCTGGTGCGCCAGCACCTCGTAGCCCCGTCGGCGAGCGTGCGCACGTCGGTCACCGTGGTCAGCGGGATGACCTCGGCCCCGTTCTTCTCCGCCAGGTACAGGTAGTTCTTGACCAGCGTGTTCTTCGCGCCGACCCGGCAGCCGGTCATGCACGACCCGCACTCGGTGCAGCCGGTGCGCGCGGGCCCCTCACCGCCGAAGTAGGGGTCCTCGACCGGCTGGCCCGGCTTGTCGAACAGCACGCCGACCGGCGTCGGGTGGTACGTCTCGGCGATCCCCATGTCGGCCGCGACCTTGCGCATGACCTCGTCCGACGGCGTCGTCGTCGGGTTCGTCACCACGCCGAGCATCCGCGACGCCTGGTCGTAGTGCGGGGCCAGCTCGGCTTCCCAGTCGGTGATGTCGGCCCACTGCCTGTCGGCGTAGAAGCCCTTCAGCGGCCGGTACAGGGTGTTCGCGTACACCAGCGACCCGCCGCCGACGCCCGCGCCCGCGAGCACCACGACGTCCTTGAGCATGTGGATGCGCTGGATGCCGAAGCAGCCCAGCTTCGGCGCCCAGAGGTACTTCTTCAGCTCCCACGAGGTCTTCGCGAACTCGTCGTCGGCGAAGCGCCTGCCCGCCTCGACGACCGCGACCTTGTAGCCCTTCTCGGTCAGCCGCAGCGCGGCGACGCTGCCGCCGAAGCCCGACCCGATGACGACGACGTCGTAGTCGGCGTTGTTACCGACGAGTTCGGAAGCCATGCGCCTGAGGTTAAGGCGCGAACCGGGAGCAGGCTAGGGCTATCGGGTCATTTTACCGTAACTTTGAGTAACACACTCAGGAAGCCACAAACGACCCGCCGCCCGACGATCAAGCCCGGACCGTCAGCCCGACCTTCTGGAACTCCTTGACGTCGCTGTACCCGGTCTTCGCCATCGCCCGCCGCAGCGCGCCGAACAGGTTCACCAGGCCGTCCGGGTCCGTCGACGGGCCGAACAGCAGCGTCTTCAGGTCGACCTCGACGTCCTCGGTGACCGGCAGCACGCGGCTGCGCGGCAGCGACGGGTGCGCGGCCGACGTCGTCCAGTACAGGCCCTGGCCGGGCGACTCGGCCGCCACCGCGAGCGGGGCGCCCAGCATGACCGCGTCCGCGCCGCAGGCGATCGACTTGGCGATGTCGCCGCTGTTGTGCACCCCGCCGTCGGCGATGACGTGCACGTACCGACCGCCGGTCTCGTCCAGGTAGTCCCGCCGGGCCGCCGCCGCGTCGACGATCGCGGTCGCCATCGGCACCCCGATCCCCAGCGCCGCGTCGGTCGTGGTCACGCCCGCGCAGTGGCCGTAGCCGACGATGACGCCCGCCGCGCCCGTGCGCATCAGGTGCATCGCCGTGCGGTAGTCGTGCACGCCCCCGCGATGACCGGGACGTCCAGGTCGGCGATGAACTGCTTGAGGTTCAGCGGCTCGGCGTCGGCCTCCCGGGCCACGTGCTCGGCGGAGATGATCGTGCCCTGCACGACCAGCACCTCCACGCCCGCGGCCAGCAGGTCCGGGGTCAGCTCGGCGGCGTGCTGCGGGCTCACCCGCGCCGCCACCGTCACCCCGGACTCGCGGACCTGCTTGATCGCCTCGGTCAGCAGGTCGACGCGCACCGGCTCGGCGTGCGCCTCCTGCAGCATGCGGACCAGCTCCATCGGCTCCGCGCCGTCCTCGGCGGCGGTGGCCAGCCGGAACAGCACCTCGTCCGGGTCGCCGTGCCGCGCCCACAGGCCCTCGGCGTTGAGCACGCCCAGCCCGCCCAGCTCGCCCACGGCCACCGCGGTCCGCGGCGACACGACCGCGTCGGTCGGGTGCGTGATCAGCGGGATGTCGAACCGGTACGCATCGATCTGCCACGCCGTCGAGACGTCCTTGGACGACCGCGTCCGCCGCGACGGGACGATCTCGATGTCGTCCAGGCCGAAGGCGCGACGAGCCGTCCGGCCCATGCCGATGTCGACGAGATCCCGCACTGGAGTTGTTCCTTCCCCGGAGCCGAACTAGCGAGTGGTGTAGTTCGGCGCTTCGACGGTCATGGTGATGTCGTGCGGGTGGCTCTCCTTGAGCCCGGCCGACGTGATGCGCATGAGCTGCGCCTGCTGCAGTTCGGCGATGGTCCGCGAGCCGGTGAAGCCCATGCCCGCGCGCAGGCCGCCGATGAGCTGGAACACCACCTGCGACAGCGGGCCGCGGTAGGGCACCCGGCCCTCGATGCCCTCGGGGACGAGCTTGTCGTCGGCGAGCACGTCGTCCTGGGCGTAGCGGTCGCGCGCGTACGCCTTGGCCTCGCCGCGCGAGCGCATCGCGCCCAGCGAGCCCATGCCGCGGTAGCCCTTGAACTGCTTGCCGTTGACCAGGATGACCTCGCCCGGGGCCTCCTCGGTGCCCGCGAGCAGGCTGCCCAGCATGACCGCGCTGGCGCCCGCGGCGATGGCCTTGGCGATGTCGCCGGAGTACTGGATGCCGCCGTCGCCGATGATCGGCACGTTCGCGGCCAGGCACGCCTGCGCGGCCTCGTAGATGGCGGTGATCTGCGGCACGCCGACGCCCGCGACCACGCGCGTGGTGCAGATCGAGCCGGGGCCGACGCCGACCTTCACGCCGTCCGCGCCCGCGTCGACCATGGCCTGCGCCCCCGCCCGGGTCGCGACGTTGCCGCCGACCACGTCGACCGACTCGCCGACCTCGCGCTTGAGCTTGGCCACGATGTCGAGCACGTCGCGCGCGTGGCCGTGCGCGGTGTCGACGACCAGCACGTCCACCCCGGCGTCGACCAGGGTCATCGCCCGCTGCCAGCCCGGGTCGCCGACGCCGATGCCCGCGCCGCAGATGAGGCGGCCGTCCGGGTCCTTGGTGGCGTTCGGGAACTGCTCGGTCTTGACGAAGTCCTTCACCGTGATGAGCCCGCGGAGCCTGCCGTCGCCGTCGACGATGGGCAGCTTCTCCACCTTGTGGCGGCGCAGCAGGCCCAGCGCGGCCTCGGCCGACACGCCCACCTGGGCGGTGATCAGCGGGCCCTTGGTCATCACCTCGCGCACCGGCCGGTCGTGGTCGACCTCGAAGCGCATGTCGCGGTTGGTGATGATGCCGACGAGCTTGCCGTCGCCGTCGGTCACCGGCAGGCCGGAGATGCGGTACCGCGCGCACATCCGGTCGACCTCGGCGAGGGTGTTGTCCGGCGAGCAGGTGACCGGGTCGGTCACCATCCCGGCCTCGGACCGCTTCACGGTCTCCGCCTGCCGGGCCTGCTCCTCGATGGACAGGTTGCGCTGCAGGACGCCGATGCCGCCCTGGCGGGCCATGGCGATCGCCATCCGCGCCTCGGTGACGGTGTCCATCGCCGCCGACGCCAGGGGGATGCGCAGGGTCACGTTCCGCGAGAACCGCGTGGAGGTGTCGACAGTGCTCGGGATCACATCGGACTGGGCGGGCTGCAGCAGCACGTCGTCGAAGGTGAGGCCGAGCGGGGCGAACTTGTGGGGGACTCCGTCAGCGGTGAGCTCGCTGGTCATGGGGGTTGAGCGACCTTCCTGCGGGGGTCTGGCGGCGGGTGGCAGGCCACCTCGGGGTCACGCGGGCGGCACGGTTGCCCCATCGTATCTGGGTCCGAGCCGGGCGAGCCCGGTAGCGTGCGTGGTCGTGGCGCATGACGCAGTTCCCCCGAACCCCTTCGACGACGGCCCCTGGGACCGCCCGGTCGGCCGGGGCCACGGCGGCGCGCTCCCCCGGACCCGTTCGCGGGCGATCCCGACGACCCGGCCCGCGAGCTGGCCGAGCCCGAGGCGGTCGAGGACGAGCCGATGTCGGCCGCCGAGCGCGCCGAGCTGCTGGGCGACCTGTCCGACCTCGCGGTCTACCAGGCCCTGCTGGAGCCGCGCGGGGTGCGCGGCATCGTCGTCGACTGCGGCGACTGCCAGGAGCCGCACTACCACGACTGGGCCCTGCTGGCCGCGAGCCTGGAGCAGCTGCTGCACGACGGCCGGATGCGCCCGCACGAGCCCGCCTACGACCCGGACCCGGCGTCGTACGTGAGCTGGGAGTACTGCCGCGGCTACGCCGACGGGGTCACCGCCAGCGAGAACGCCCACTAGGCGGGCGAGCCGCTCAGGGCGCGCCCGCGGTCCCGCCGGTCGACACCGTGCCGGTGTCGGCGGGCTCGCCGCCCGGCTCCTCCACCCGCGGCGCCTCCGTCGACGTGGACGGCGTCGTCGGGGACGGCTCCGTGGTCGAGGTGGGCGGGCTGCTGGGCGAGGTCGTGGTCGGGTCCACGGTGGGCGAGGTGGTCGTGGGGACCGTCGGGTCGGTCGTGCCGCCGGTCGGCGGGGTGGTCGGCGACGCGGTGGTCGGGTTCGCCGACGGCGGCGGCTGGACGCCGTCCGCGGGTTGTCCGGCAGCTTCGACTGCAGGTCGGCGTGCTGGGCGGCGAGGTCGGCCTGGCCGTCCTCGACAGCGACCGACGGCAGCTCGGCCTCGGCCTCCAGCAGCAGCGTGCGGGCCTGGGCGAGGTCGCCCTCGGCCAGCGCGGCCTGCGCGACGCTCAGGTCGTTGCGCACGTTGGCGGCGGCCTCGACCGAGCGGGCGTGGTCGGTGTAGAGGACCTTGGTCAGGCCCCAGAGCGTGTCGCCGGGCTGGGCGTCGCGGGCGGCCAGGCCCGCGCCGGTGAAGGCGATGGCCAGCACGGCCGCGGCGGCGGCGAAGGGCACCAGCAGGCGCGGGCGGCGCTGCTTGCGGGCGTTCGCGGCGAAGACGGTCTGCGCGGCGAGGCGGGCGTCGACCAGTTCGCCGATGGGCTCGGAGTCGACCTCGTCGCGCCAGGTGGTCAGCAGGACCGCCAGCTCGGCGTCGGCGACGTCGTCGGACAGCGGCGCGGGCCGGTCGCCGCGGATGGCCGCGCCGAGCGCGTCCAGGAAGGCGTCGTCGGCGTGCACCTTGGCGAAGTCGATCAGCTCGCCGTCGGCGTCGAGATCATCGAGGACGTGCAGGTCGTCGAAGGGATCGAGACCGTCGTCCTGACCTCTGTCGGACACCTCAGACCACCTCCTCCGCGGACAACGTCTTGCGCAACCTTGCCAGGGCCCGGTGCTGGGCCACGCGCACGGCCCCCGGGGTCGAGCCCACCGCTTCCGCGGTCTCCTCGGCGGACAGCCCCACGACGACGCGCAGGACAACGATCTCACGCTGCTTCTCGGGCAAGATCTGGAGGAGGGAGTCCATGCGCCTGCTCAGCTCGACCTGCATGGCGATCTGCTCGGGCCCGGCGTCGGTCTCGGCCTCGTCGGGCACCTCGGCGACCGGCTCGGAGCGGTTGCGGGCGGAGGCCCGGTGCGCGTCGGCGACCTTGTGCGCGGCGATCCCGTAGACGAAGGCGAGGAACGGGCGACCCTGGTCGCGGTACCCCGGCAAGGCCGTCAACACCGCGAGACACACCTCCTGGGCCACGTCGTCCGCCGAGGCGAACGAGCGTTCCTGCCTGCCCACACGGGCTCGGCAATAGCGCACGACCAAGGGGCGGACCGAGCCGAGCACGTGCTCCACCGCACGAGGATCGCCCTCGACGGCGGCACCCACCCAGGTGTCCAGTCCGTCCCCCGTTGTGGTCATCGCAGAATGCAGCCCTGGCGTTACGTAGGTGGCCAACTCGAAGACACCGCACGTGCGTGTCCCTCGACTGTCGTCGCCCACCGTACCGTTCTTTCGAGCGCTGCCTAGTGGCGTGGTGTTACGCGGGCGGTCCGACACGCGTCGTGTGGCGTGACTAGCGACACACTAGCGGTGCGGTTGCCGTCCGCAAGTTTCAGTCCGGGCAAAGTGCCGGTGGGAACACGACGAGCCGTGCGTGCCCGCTCCCACCCGGGCACCCACGGCTCGCCGCCGACGTCGGCGGTCTCTAGGAGACCAGGCCGCGCCGGAACCCGTGGGCCACCGCCTGGGCGCGGTCCCGCACGCCCAGCTTGCGGAACAGCCGACGCGCGTGCGTCTTGACCGTGTCCTCGGACAGGTACAGCTCGCGGCCGATCTGCCCGTTGCTCTTGCCCTGGCTCATCCCGCGCAGGACCTGCAGCTCGCGGTCGGTGAGCTGCACGCCCGGGTCGCTGGGCTGGCGCGGCGCGGGCACCGACGTGCTGGCCAGCGTGTGCGCCAGCGCGGCGACCAGCTCCGGCCTGCTCGCGTCCCACCGCAGGTAGCCGCGGGCGCCGCCCGCGATCGCCGCGGCGATGCTGCCCGCGTCGTCGGGCGCGCCGAAGACGATGACGTTGGCCTGCGGGTTCGCCGAGACGAGCCGCCGCGTCGCCTCCACCCCGGTCGGCACGGCGCGCTGGGTCCCAACCAGTACGACGTCAACCGGCTGACGGGAGAAACGGGCGAGCAACTCGTCACCGTGCGCTACGCAGTCGATGCGACTGACCCCTGGTACCGCGGACATGACGCGGGTCAAGCCCTCCCGGACGCTGCGGCGGTCGTCGCAGATCAAGACCGTCGTCACGGGGACTCCTTCCTGCAGCCGAGTGACGTTCCACTTCCCCTATCGGACGCTGCGCACCGAACCTTGACCCGATCCGGTGGTAAATCTGTCAACAAAGATGCCGATCGGCGGTCGACCGCTGTTCACCTGTTCGGAGCAGACGCGAACAGCCAGGTAGGGACCCACGGAGATCGCTCCGCCACCCGGCGGGCGAGCGGGTCGGAGTGTCGTAACACACAGTGCAGCGCCGCGGCGGCTTGTTCCTTGTGCTCCGTTTGCCCGAGTTCGGCGAGCACGAGGGCGGCGGGCCAGACGAGCGGGAGGAGCCCTTCGCGGGTCGCGATCCGCAAGTTGTCCGCGAGGAGGTTGCGGGCTTCATCCGTCTCCCCGGCGGCGGCCAGGGCGGCCCCGAGGACGACACCGGACTTCACGCGGTGCCGGGTCGAGGGGTAGTCGGAGGCGTGGGCGGCCCGGGCGGGGGCGATGGCGGCGTCCGGGTCGCCCGCGGCGAGCGCGATCTCGGCCCGCAGCCACCCCCGCCGGACCTCCGCGCGCGGCCCGGCGTCCCCGTCGTCCAGGGCGACCAGCCGCCGCGCCTCCCCGACCCGCCCCAGCCCGACCGCGTCGGCGGCGAGCCCGAGCAGGACGTCCGACCGGGCCTCCGCGTGGTCGACCCCGCTCAGCCTGCGCAACCCGAGCGCGTCGAACGGCCGCGCCGCGCGTGCCCCCGACCTGCCGCAGGTGCGACGCCCGCGCCGCCGCGGCCAGCGCGGCGAGCACCGGGTCGGCCCCGCGGATCACCGGCCCCAGGTGCGCGGCGGCGGCAGCGTAGTGACCCCGCCCACCGAGGGCCACCCCCGCCAACCAGGCATGGAGCCCCCGGCGGCGACGGGTGGGAGCACCGCTCCGGGCGCCTCACCGAAGGCCGCGGACCGCAGGCGTTCAGTAAGCGAGGAAACATCTTCACTCACCTGGACGAGTCTGCCCGGACCGCGCGGAATTCGCGGACAGGGGCGGCTGCCTGCGGCGATGATGCGCGCATGCGGAAGTTCAAGCTCCAGGTCCAGGTGTCGGCGGACGGGTACATGGCGGGTCCGAACGGCGAGATGGACTGGATGACCATGCCCTGGTCCGACGACCTCAACGCCTACCTCGACGCCGTCCAGCGCGATGTCGACACGATCGTCCTCGGGCGGAAGCTGGCCGAGGGGTTCATCCCGGTGTGGGCGTCGCGGCCGGAGCACGAGGACGAAGCGACCATCGACTTCATGAACACCACGCCCAAGGTGGTGATCTCGCGGTCGCTGGCCGAGTCGCCGTGGGAGGGGTGGAGGTGTCGGACGACCTCGTCGGGACCGTCACGCGGCTCAAGGAGCAGGACGGGAAGGACATCATCGCCTACGGCGGGGCGACGCTCGTGCAGGCGTTGATCGCCAACGGCCTGCTCGACGAGCTGCACCTGATCGTCAACCCGACCTCGCTCGGGCGCGGGCTGCCCGTCTTCCCCGAGGGCTACCAGCGGCTCAAGCTGGAGGCCGCGACGCGGTTCGAGTGCGGGGTGGCGGCCCTGCGGTACGCGCCCGCCTGATCAGGCGGACTCGCCCACGACGAACGACTCGATGCGGTCCACCGCGCAGGTGAGGTCGTCGAGGCGTTCGACGCGGGCGGGGAGGTCGGCGTCGTGCCAGCCGGGGCCGCAGGCGAACAGGTGGACGCGCTGGCGGGTGCGGGGCAGGTGGACCAGCGTCGTCACGTCCGCGTGGGCGGGGACCTGGGCGTACAGGGCGACGGCTGCGGGCGCGGTCCGGCGGACGGCGGCGATGAGCGCGGTCAGCGGGACCGCGCAGCCGAGCATGCGGGTGCTCAGACCGCGGCGGGCCAGGGCGGCGCGCAGGACGTAGAGCGGGAGGCTGTGCTGCTCCTCCGGGGTGCAGCCCAGCAGCACCGGGCGCGGGTTGCGGGGCGCGGTGACCAGCGGCGTAGCGCGGATCATCGCGGCCAGGGCGCACTCGGTGACCAGGTGCTCGACCTCGACGCAGTCCCCGGCGTACAGGGAGCGCCCGCCGATCGCGGCCAGCACGGGCCGGATGACGTCGTCCCAGGTGGCGTTGACCCCGTCGGTGTTGATCGCGTCGGCGAGCATGCGCTGCACCGACACCTCGTCCATCGCCATCGCGGCGCGGCCGAGGCCGCGGGCGGGGCGGGCGGCGCCGGGCATGAGGAGCTGGCGCCCGCCGCCCTGGCCGCCGCGGGCGAGCGGGATCGGCGGGGCGGGCTGGGCGTCGGCGGCGGCGCGCAGCGCGTACTCGGCGGCCTCGGCCGGGGAGGCGCCCTTGAGCAGCGCGCGCTGCATCAGCTCGAGCCGGTAGACGTCGGCGGGGGCGTAGCGGCGGTGGCGCCCCGTGGTGTGCCCGGTCGGGCCCACGCCGTAGCGCCGGTCCCACGTGCGCAGCGTCGCCGGGGCGATGCCCAGCCTGCGCGCGACCGCGGCAACGGTGAGCGGTGGCTCACCCACCGCCTCGGATCTGGTCACCACGCGTCCATCGTCGGGTGACGCGGCGTGGGCGGCAACCCGGCCGACGACCACGCTGCGTCGTCTGGGTGATGCCGAACGGCTGAATCGGGCAACCAAAGAGTCGATCACCCTTGAACAAACATTGGCGCGGTTCTAGCGTCTAATCCGCTGCACCAAATGGAGTATTGACTCCACAGCCGAACGTCCTACCTACGTGGAGGCGGCCACCATGGCGGACACTCGCAGGCTTCCCGGCCCCAACGCTGACGTGTGGGACTGGCAGCTCGACGGCTCGTGCCGGGGAATGGACAGCGCGTTCTTCTTCCACCCCGACGGCGAGCGGGGCCCGGCCCGCGCTCGACGAGAGGCGAAAGCCAAATCGATCTGCCAGGCGTGCCCGGTGCTCTCGCTGTGCCGCAAGCACGCGCTCGCCGTGCACGAGCCCTACGGGATCTGGGGCGGGCTCTCCGAATCCGAGCGCGAGGCCATCATCAAGGCCGAGAAGCGCTCGCTCGCGGTGGCGACATAGGAAACGCCGGGCCTGTCCGCGTGCGGACAGGCCCGGCGTTCGTCCCAACGGGTCAGTGCCCGTGGCCGTGACCGTGCCCGTGGCCGTGACCGGCGGCGGGCTCGTCTTCCTTCTTCTCCACGACGGCGCTCTCCGTGGTGAGCACCATGCGGGCGATCGACGCGGCGTTGGCGACCGCGGAGCGGGTCACCTTGACCGGGTCGATGACGCCGTCGGCGAGCAGGTCGCCGTAGACCAGCTTGGCGGCGTTGAAGCCCTGGCCCCACGGCAGCTCGCGGACCTTGCTGACGACGACCGCGCCCTCCTGGCCGCCGTTGATGGCGATCCAGGCCAGCGGCGCGGACAGCGCCTCGCGGACGATCGCCACGCCGGTGGCCTCGTCGCCGGTGAGCCCGAGGTTGCCCTCCAGCTCGGCGGACACGTGCACCAGGGCGGACCCGCCGCCGGGCACGATGCCCTCCTCGACGGCGGCCCTGGTCGCCGCGACCGCGTCCTCGATGCGGTGCTTGCGCTCGGACAGCTCGGTCTCGGTGGCCGCGCCGACCTTGACCACGGCGATGCCGCCGGAGAGCTTGGCCAGCCGCTCCTGCAGCTTCTCGCGGTCCCAGTCGGAGTCGGTGGCCTCGATCTCCTTGCGGATCTGCTCGGCCCGACCGGCGATGGCGTCCTTGGTGCCGCCGCCGTCGACGATCACCGTGTCGTCCTTGGTGACCACGACGCGGCGGGCGGTGCCCAGCACGTCGAGGCCGGACTCGGACAGCTTGACGCCGATCTCGGCGGACACGACCTGGCCGCCGGTGACGACCGCGAGGTCGTCGAGGAACGCCTTGCGGCGGTCGCCGAAGTACGGCGCCTTGACCGCGACGGCCTTGATCGTCTTGCGCAGGGCGTTGACCACCAGGGTGGACAGCGCCTCGCCGTCGACGTCCTCGGCCACGATCAGCACGGACTTCCCGGACTGCGCGATCTTCTCCAGGATCGGCAGCAGGTCGGCCAGGGCGGAGATCTTCTCCCGGTGCAGCAGGACGTAGGCGTCCTCCAGGACGGCCTCCTGCGCCTCAGGGTCGGTGACGAAGTGCGCCGACACGAAGCCCTTGTCGAACTGCACGCCCTCGGTGACGACCAGCTCGGTGGCCATCGTGGAGGACTCCTCCACGGTGATGACGCCGTCCTCGCCGACCTTCTCGATGGCCTCGCCGAGCAGCGCGCCGATCGAGGCGTCGCGGGAGGCGACGGTGCCGACCTGGGCGATGTTGTCGCGGCCCTTGACCGGGGTCGCCTTGGCCTTGAGGGCCTCGACGACGGCGTCGGCCGCGGCCTGGATGCCCTTGCCGAGCGCGGTCGGGTTGGCGCCCGCGGCCACGTTGCGCAGGCCGACGCGCACCAGCGCCTGGGCCAGCACGGTCGCGGTCGTGGTGCCGTCACCGGCGACGTCGTTGGTCTTGGTGGCGACGTTCTTGGCGAGCTGGGCGCCCAGGTTCTCGTACGGGTCGTCCAGCTCGATCTCGCGCGCGATGGTCACGCCGTCGTTGGTGACGGTCGGGCCGCCGAACTTCTTGGCCAGGACCACGTGCCGACCGCGCGGGCCGAGGGTGACCTTGACCGCGTCGGCGAGCTTGTTGACGCCGCGCTCGAGGGCCCGACGAGCGTCCTCGTCGAAAGAGATCTGCTTGGGCATTCTTTCCCTCTTCGCAAAAGCCGAAACGCCCCGGACCCCGGTCTAGACGCGGGAGCCCCGGGGCGCTCGATCGGCTGGTCCTAGTTGATGACGGCCAGCACGTCGCGGGCGGAGAGGATCAGGTACTCCTCGCCGTTGTACTTGACCTCGGTGCCGCCGTACTTCGAGTAGATGACGACGTCGCCGACCTGGACGTCGACCGGGACGCGGTTGCCCTTGTCGTCGATCCGGCCCGGGCCGACCGCCAGGACCTTGCCCTCCTGGGGCTTCTCCTTGGCGGTGTCCGGGATCACCAGGCCGGAAGCCGTCGTGGCCTCGGCCTCGCTCGCCTGGACGACGATCTTGTCCTCGAGCGGCTTGATGTTGACGCTCACCGCTGTGACCTCCACGGGTCGTCTTGAAAGCGTTGGCAGGTGTCTAACGGCTCCTGCCACCCCGCCGTCGCGGGTGCCGGGGCGGTGTCCGGTGCCGTGCACTTGGCACTCTACCCACGCGACTGCTAAGCCTGCAACGAGCCCCACCGCGTTTCCCGTTTGCCCGCGGCGGGCGCGCATGCCCGATGCTGGTGGCTGTGACCAACGACATGTCGGGTCCGGCGCCGATCGCGGTGTTCCTCAGCTACGCCCAGATCGACGACGAGGGCCTGGGGTTCGTCGACGCGTTCCGCCGCGACCTGGCGTTCTACTGCTCCGCCGACCACGGCAGGCGCGTCGAGGTCTTCTACGACCGCGCCTCGCTCGGCTGGGGCGACGAGTGGCGCAGCCGCATCCGGGACGCGGTCGAGGGCGCGCTGGTGTTCCTGCCCCTGGTGACGCTGACGTACTTCGAGCGGCGCTGGTGCCGGGAGGAGCTGCTCCAGTTCTACAGCTCGGCGCGCAGCCGGGAGGTCGTCGACCTGCTGCTGCCCGTGGTGGTGCTGGGCCACGAGCACATCACCGCGGACAACCCGGACACGGCGGTGCAGATCATCGCGGGCCGCCAGCAGTTCGACTTCCGCGAGGCCGCGATCGCGGGCGCGGGCAGCCCGGTGTGGCGCTCGACGATGCTGCGCCTGGCGGGCGAGCTGGTCGCCGCGGTGGGCAAGGCCGAGGGCAGGCTGGCGCCCGCGCCGCCGCCCGACCGGGAGCGCCTGGCCACCGCGGTGCGCTCCAGCGGCCAGCGGCTGGGCCGCGTCATCGGCGAGCTGACCGCGGCGATGACGGCCCTGCTCCCCGACCTCGAACGCGCGGTGGACGGCGGCCCGGTCCCGACGGACCTGGAGCCCGCGGGCCGCCGCCTCGCCCACCACGGCGTCGCCCTGGAGCGCGCGGCCCTGGACCTCGACGGCCACCTGCGCGCGTACGTCGACCTGGTGATGGCGACGGGGACGCCCGACCAGCGGGCGGTGCTGGTCCGCGACCTGCGCGCCCTCGGCGCGAGCACGGTCCCCCTGGACCAGATGGGCGACCTCTGCGGCGAGTTCCTGGCGGCCCTGCGCCCGGTCGAGTCCCTGAGCGTGCCGCTGCGCCGCGCCGTCGAACCCACCCGCGCGGGCTTCCTCGCGGTCCGCACGGCGGTGGGCATCATCAAGGGGTGGATGGACCTCGGCCGCTAATCCGGCCCGCCCGACCCGGTGACTTCCCCCGGCTCCAGGAGATCGAGGTGCTGGCGGGCGCGGCGTTCCGCGACGTCGGGCCGGCGTGGGTCGCCGACGACGAGCCGCCGTCGGTGGGGACGCTGGCGGAGTACGCCCGGGACGGCCGCGCGTGGGTGTGCGGGGACGCCGCGTACCTGCTGGCCCGGGTCGTCGGGGGTGCGCGCACGTCGACCAGGTCAGCGTCGACCCGGCGTACCGCGGCCGCGGCCTGGGCCGCGCGCTGATCGACCACCTCGACGCGTGGGCGCGGGCGCGGTCCCTGCCCGCCCTGACCCTGACCACCTTCCGCGACGTCCCGTGGAACGCCCCGTACTACCGGCGCATCGGCTTCACCGAGGTCCCGGCGACCGGCGCGCTGGCGGACGTCGTCGCCGAGGAGGCCGCCCACGGCCTGGACCCGGCGTTGCGGGTGTGCATGCGGCGGGAGGTCAGCCCAGCGCCTCGGTGACCGCGTGGCGGCCGAGGCGGACGGCGCGGCGGAGGGTGAAGGGGTCGCGGGTGAGGCGGGTGACCTCGGGGGCGTCGCGGGGTGGGCGGATCTGCAGGATCGCGGTGTGGTCGGCGAGGTGGGCCTCGTCGGCGACGACGCGGGCGTGGCGGGTGGTCCAGGCCTCGACGGTGCCGGGGGCGGCGCGGCGGAGGTAGCGGGTGACCAGGGACAGCTCCGCGCGGGACGGGAGCGGTAGGGGCGTGTCGGCGCGGGTGCGCAGGACGAGCACGTGGGTGGCGCCCTGGGCGACGGCGGTGCGGAACGGGACGGACTCGGCGATGCCCGCGTCGAGGTACGCGCGGCCGCCGATGCGGACGGGGCGGCCCGCGAGGACCGGGAGGGCCGTGGACGCGCGCAGCGCGGTGCGCAGCGAGGCGGCGTCGGTGATCGAGGGGCCGAGGTCGACGGCGGCGCCGGTGGCGGCGTCGGTGGCCAGGGGTGGAAGGTGGTCGGGTTGGCGAGGATCGCGGCGAAGTCCATCGGGATCGCCGGGTAGATCCGCTCGACCAGGTGCTCGGTGTCGACGACGGGACCGCCGACCAGGCCGCGCCACGGGTTGGTGACGCGGCGCATGACCAGCGGGTCGGACCAGCCGAGGACGCCGGTCGGGGCCTGCCCGGCCAGGAACCACGCGCCGTTCAGGGCGCCCGCCGACGCGCCGTAGACGGCGTCGAAGCAGCCCGCGAAGCCCAGTTCGGCCAGGGCGGCGACCATGCCCCGGAGTACGCCCCTCTGCTCGCCCCGCCTTCGACGGCCAGGGCGAGCCGGGCGTCGTCGCGAACCCCGCGCGGCGGGCGATGAGCAGATCTCGGACGGCGTGCACGCCCGCGACGGTAAACGACCGCTCATCGCGGCATCACCCGGACGTGGAACCGACGTCACCCGCGCGGACGAGCGTGACCCCCGGTACCCGACATCCCCGGGAGGCTCCGCATGTCCCACCACCACCCTTCCCGCCGGACCGTGCTGCTCGGCGGCGCGGCCGCCGCGGCCGGGCTGACCGTGCTCGGCGCGCCCGCGATCGCCAACCCGAGCACCACGAACCCCTTCACCCTTGGCATCGCCTCGGGCGACCCGTCGCCGGACGGCGTCGTCCTGTGGACGCGCCTGGCGGTCGAGCCGCTGGCCCTCGACGGGCGCGGCGGCATGCCGGACCGCGCCGTGCCGGTGCTCTGGCAGGTCGCGACCGACGAGCGCTTCCGGCACGTCGTGCGCGCGGGCGAGGAGCGCGCGCTGCCCGAGGCGGGCCACAGCGTGCACGTCGAGCTGGCCGGGCTGCGCCCGGACACCGAGTACTTCTACCGCTTCCGCGTGGGCAACCACGTCACCGAGACCGGCCGCACCCGCACCGCGCCGCTGCCCGGCACCCTCGGCTCGCCGCTGACCATGTGCTTCGCGTCCTGCTCGCACTTCGGCGCGGGCTACTTCACCGCCTACCGCCGCCTCGCCGAGGACGACCCGGGCCTGGTGCTGCACCTGGGCGACTACCAGTACGAGTACGCCGCCCGCCCGGACGAGGTCCGCGAGATCGTCGGCCCCGAGACCCGCACCCTGGCCGACTACCGGCTGCGCCACGCCCAGTACAAGACCGACGCCGACCTCCAGCTCGCGCACCGCGTCGCCCCGTGGCTGGTCGTCTGGGACGACCACGAGATCGAGAACAACTGGGCCGACGACGTCCCCGAGCAGCCCGACCCGGCGTTCCCCGACCGCCGCGCCGCGCGTTCCGGGCGTACTGGGAGAACATGCCGCTGCGCCGCTCCGCCCTCCCGCGCGGCACCGACATGCGGCTCTACCGGCGGATCGGCTGGGGCGCGCTGGCGAACTTCCACATGCTCGACACCCGCCAGTACCGCGACGACCAGGCGTGCGGCGACGGCACCCGGGTGGGCTGCGCCGAGCGCCTCGACCCGACCCGCACGATCACCGGCGTCGAGCAGGAGGAGTGGCTGGCCGACGGCCTGCGCCGGTCGACCGCCCGCTGGGACGTGCTCGGCCAGCAGGTCTTCTTCGCCCAGCGCGACCTGCGCGTCGGCGCCGACCAGGGGTTCAGCATGGACGCCTGGGACGGGTACAAGGCCAACCGGGACCGGGTGGCCGGGCTGCTCGGCCAGACCCGCAACGCGGTGGTGCTGACCGGCGACGTGCACCGGCACTGGGCGGGCGAGGTGCTGGAGTCGTGGGACCGGCCGGACTCGCGCCCGGTGGCGACCGAACTCGTCGCCACGTCGGTCACCTCCGGCGGTGACGGCGACGATTCCACGAATGCCGCCGTGCTCGCGGAGAACCCGCACCTGAAGTTCTACAGCAACCGCCGCGGATACGTCCGGACGCGCTTCAGCGCCACCGAGATGCGCGCCGACTTCCGGGTCCTGCCCGCGGTCAGGACGCCGGACGCTGGCGCAACGACGGCTGCGGCATTCGTCGTAGCGGACCGGGAAGCGCGTTTGCACCGCGCATAATTTTCACCAGGTGTGCGATTGACGGGAAAGGCCTTCCGCTTAGAGTGTCCCCACAACTGGGGTACTCACGGAGGGCCTTTCCCTTGCACCGACGCCGAACCCTCGCCGCCGCCGTCGTGGCGCTCGCGGCCCTGGCGATCACCAATCCCGCGTCAGCCGCGCCGAAGGACGAGCAGCGCCAGCGCGCCTTCGCCGCCGCGGCGGACGAGTTCGACGTGCCCGAGGACCTGCTCGTGGCGCTGTCCTACCTGGAGTCGCGGTGGGACGCCAACGCCGGGCAGCCGAGCGTCGCCGCGGGCTACGGCCCGATGCACCTGACCGACGTCGCCGCGGCCAACGCGGGCGGCACCCACCACGACCACGGTGAGGACCCGCGCGGCGACACGTCGCGCAAGACGCTGAAGCCCAAGCACAAGCCGTCCGACTTCACCGCGCCGTCCCTGCACACCCTCGCCAAGGCGGCGGAGCTGACCGGGATCGACCCGGCGAAGCTGCGCACCGACCCGACGGCGAACATCCGCGGCGGCGCGGCGCTGCTGGCCGAGCACCAGCGCGGCCTCGGCGAGCTGACCGACGACCCGGCCGACTGGTACGGCGCCGTCGCCCGCTACAGCGGCGCCACCGACCGCGCCGCCGCCAAGGCGTTCGCCGACGAGGTGTACGGCGTGCTGAGCAAGGGCGCCAACCGCACCACCGACGACGGCCAGCGCGTCCGGCTGCGCGGCGCGGCCGTCGAGCCGGACCGGACCGCGCTCGACCGCACCGGCTTGTCCGCCACGACCGCCGCGGCCGACTGCCCCGCCGACCTCGCCTGCGAGTCGATCCCCGCGCCGTACCAGCAGATCACCGGCGGCTACGGCAACCACGACAAGGCGAACCGGCCGACCAGCCAGAAGGTCGACTACATCGTCATCCACGACACCGAGGGCAGCTACGCGGGCACGATCAGCGCCGTGCAGGACCCGACGTACGTGAGCTGGCACTACACGCTGCGCAGCTCCGACGGCCACGTCGCCCAGCACGTGCCGACCAAGGACGTCGCCTGGCACGCGGGCAACTGGTACGTCAACGCCAAGGCGATCGGCGTCGAGCACGAGGGCTTCGCCGCGCAGGGCACCTGGTACACCGAGGCGATGTACCGGGCGTCGGCCAAGCTGGTGAAGTACCTGGCCACCCGCTACGGCGTGCCGCTGGACCGCGCGCACATCATCGGCCACGACAACGTGCCCGGCCTGGTGCCCGAGCGCGTGAAGCAGATGCACTGGGACCCGGGCCCGTACTGGAACTGGGCGCACTACTTCGGCCTGCTCGGCAAGCCGCTGAACGCCGACGGCTCGCCGTACACCGGCATCGTGATGATCCGGCCGAACTTCTCCACCAACAAGCCCGCGTTCACCGGCTGCACCAGCGCGGGCACCCCGTGCCCGCTGCGCGGGTCGACGTCGGTGCACCTGCGCACCGCGCCGAGCGACACCGCCCCGCTGCTCAAGGACATCGGCCTGCGCGCCGACGGCAGCCCGTCGACGATGGCCGTCTCCGACATCGGCAGCCGCGTCGATACCGGCCAGAAGTTCGCGGTCGCGGGCCGCAGCGGCGACTGGACGGCGATCTGGTACCTCGGCCAGAAGGGCTGGCTGCGCACGGTGAACACCGTCCCCGCCAAGGGCGTGCAGGTGTGGCCGAAGGCGGGCAAGACCTCGGTCAAGGTCTACGGCCGCGCGTACCCGGAGGCGAGCGCGTACCCGTCGGGGATCACGCCGCAGCCGGACGTCGCGCTGCAGTACACGCTGCCCGCGGGCCAGAAGTACGTGATGGGCGGCGACGTCGTGTCGGAGTACTACAAGGCCGACACGTTCGACCCGGTGCACCACGTGGTGGTCCGCGGCGAGCGGTACATCCAGATCCAGTTCGGGCACCGCTTCGCCTTCGTCAAGGCGAGCGACGTGACCCTGCGGACGGACTACACCGCGCCCGGCCCGATCTACCCGCGCCGCTAGACCGAGACCGTGGACACCGGCAGCGCCGGGTCCGCGGAGAGGTCCAAAGAGGACGCCTCGACGCCCGCCGCGACCAGGTGGGCGCCGAGCGCGGCCATCATGGCCCCGTTGTCGGTGCACAGCCGGGGCCGGGGCACGCGCAGCTCGATGCCGCCGCGGCGCAGCGCTCGGCGGCCAGCTCCTTGAGCCGGGAGTTGGCCGCCACGCCGCCGGAGATCACCAGCGTGCCGATGCCCTCGTCGACGCAGGCGCGGACGGCCTTCATGGTCAGCACGTCGGCGACCGCCTCCTGGAACGACGCGGAGACGTCGTCGACCGGGATGGGCTGGTCCTCGTGCGCCTCGACCCACCGCGCGACGGCGGTCTTGAGGCCGGAGAACGAGAAGTCGTGGCGGGAGTCGCGCGGACCGGTCAGGCCGCGCGGGAACGCGATCGCCTTCGGGTTGCCCCGGCGCGCGGCGGCGTCGATGGGCGGGCCGCCCGGGTAGGGCAGGTCGAGCACGCGGGCGACCTTGTCGTACGCCTCGCCCGCGGCGTCGTCGATGGTGGAGCCGATCTCGGTGATCCGGCCCGCGAGGTCGTCGATCCGCAGGAGCTGGGTGTGGCCGCCGGAGACCAGCAGCGCCATGCACGGGCTGGGCAGCGGGCCGTGCTCCAGGGTCACCGCGGCGACGTGCCCGGCGAGGTGGTTGGCCCCGTACAGCGGCACGCCCAGCGACAGCGCGTACGCCTTCGCCGCGGACACCCCGACCAGCAGCGCGCCCGCCAGGCCCGGGCCGCAGGTCACGGCGATCGCGTCGACGTCGGAGAGCTTGAGGCCCGCGGCGTCGAACGCGCGGTGCATGGTCGGGACCATCGCCTCCAGGTGCGCGCGGCTGGCCACCTCGGGCACCACGCCGCCGAAGCGGGCGTGCTGCTCGACGCTGGAGGCCACCTCGTCGGCCAGCAGCTCGACGCGGCCGGACGGGTCGAGCCGGACGAGGCCGACGCCGGTCTCGTCGCAGGAGGTCTCGATGCCCAGGATGATCGTCACTTCGGCTCCTTGACGAGCGCGGGGCGCACCATGGTGTAGGCGTCCGCCCCGGAAGGCTGGTAGTAGCGCTTGCGCAGGCCGACCCGGGTGAAGCCGTGCGCGGTGTAGAGGGCGATCGCGGCGTCGTTGTCCGTGCGCACCTCGAGGTAGACGGTGGCGGCGACGGCGTCGGCCTCGGCGAGCAGCTCGCGCAGCAGCAGCCTGCCGATGCCGCGGCGCTGCCAGGCCGGGTCGACCCCGAGGGTGTGCACGCTCGCCTCGACGTCCTCCGGCGGCCCGGCGACGGCCAGCCCGGCGTACCCGATGAGCAGGTCGTCGACGTAGGCGCCGAGGTAGAAGTGGCCCCAGTCCAGCTCGGAGGCGAACGCGGCCTCGCTCCACGGGTCCTCGCCCGCGAACAGCACGCGCTCCAGCTCGGCGCAGCGGGCCAGGTCGGCCCGGCGCAGCGGGGCGGTGCGGACGGTCACCTCGGGCTCACCCGCTTGCGCGCGCCGGGCACGACGGCGTCCGGGCGGCGCAGGTACAGCGGCGTCAGCGGGCCGGGCTCGGCGCCCGCGAGCAGCTCCGCGCGCGCGGCGGCGACCAGGCCCGCGGGCGTCGGGTGCACGGGCTCGACCAGCGGGATGCCGAAGTCGTGCAGGTCGGCGCCCGCGACGCGGGTGGCGTGCGGGGCGGCGACCTCGGCGGCCGGGGACACGTGCGGCCCGTCGACGCGCGCGCCCAGGGCGTCGTAGGCGGCCCAGTAGACCTCGCGGCGGCGGGCGTCGGTCACCACGAGCAGCGGCTCGCCGGGCGCGGACGCGGCGATGGCGTCCAGCGAGCAGACCGGGTAGACCGGCCTGCCGGTGGCGTGGCCGAGCGCGGCCGCGGTGACCATGCCCGCGCGCAGGCCGGTGAAGGGGCCGGGCCCGACGCCGCAGACGATCGCGTCGACGTCGGACAGCGCGCGCCCCGCCTCGGCCAGCGCGTCGCGGACGTGCGGGGCCAGCAGCTCCCCGTGCGCCTTCGCGTCCACGGTGACCCGCTCGGCCAGGACCCGGACCTGCTCGCCCACCTCGACGACGCCCGCGGTCACGGCCGGGGTCGCGGTGTCAACTGCCAGAACCAACACAGTCGTCAAGAGTACGAGAGGCGCTGCTCACACCACCCGCAGCCCCGGCGCCCCCACTAAGGTTGGCCGCGTGCTGCTGCCGCTGACCGCCCCGGACCGGCTCGCGGTCCGGTTCCCGGGGCTGAGCCTGACGCACGGCGAGGTGCGCGCCGCCGCCCGCGCGGTGGCCGACCGGGTGGCCGGGCGCACCCGGGTCGCGGTGTGGGCGACGCCGTCGCCGGAGACCGTGCTGGCCGTGGTGGGGTGCCTGGCCGCCGGGGTGCCGGTGGTGCCGCTGAACCCCAAGACCGGGTCGCGCGAGCTGGCGCACATCCTCGCCGACAGCGCCCCCGAGCTGCTGCTCCACGCGCCCGGCGACACCCCGCCGGTCGACCTGCCGAAGCACGCGGTGGACGTCTCCGCGCGCGTGGAGGGGGACCCGCTGCCGGAGCCGGACGGCGAGGCGGTCGCGTTCGTGGTCTACACCTCGGGCACCACCGGGCCGCCGAAGGGCGTGCTGCTGCCGCGGCGGGCGATCGCGTCGAACCTCGACGCGCTGGCGGAGATCTGGGCGTGGACGGCCGACGACGTGGTGGCGCACGCGCTGCCGCTGTTCCACGTGCACGGGCTGATCGTCGGCGTGCTGGGGCCGCTGCGCCGCGGCGGCGCGGTCCGGCACCTCGGGAGGTTCGCGAGCGCGGCCGTGGGCGAGGCGTTCCGGGACGGCGCGACCGTGCTGTTCGGCGTCCCGACGATGTACCACCGCCTGGGCCTGGACTGCGCGGAGGACGCCGAGCTTGCCGACGCCGTCGGCAAGGCGCGGTTGCTGGTGTCGGGGTCGGCGGCGCTGCCCGCGACCGACCACGCCCGCATCACCGCGACCACCGGCCAGCGGGTCGTCGAGCGGTACGGGATGACCGAGACGCTGATGAACTGCGGCGTGCGCGCCGACGGCGAGCGCAGGCCGGGCACCGTCGGGCCCGCGCTGCCGGGCGTCGAGGTGCGGCTGGCCGACGAGGCGGACGGGATGGGCGAGATCGAGGTCCGCGGCCCGAACCTGTTCCTCGGCTACCTCAACCGGCCCGACGCCACTGAGGCGGCGTTCGTCGACGGGTGGTTCCGGACCGGCGACATGGCCGTGGTCGACCCGGACGGCTCGTACCGGATCGTCGGGCGGCGGGCCACGGACCTGATCAAGAGCGGCGGGTACAAGATCGGCGCGGGCGAGATCGAGAACGCGCTGCTGGAGCACCCCGGCGTCGCCGAGGTGGCGGTGACCGGCGAACCGGACGACGACCTGGGGGAGCGCATCGTGGCGTGGGTGGTGGCCGACGGCGACCGGCCGTCGGCGGACGAGCTGGCCGACCACGTGGCCGGGCTGCTGGCCCCGCACAAGCGCCCGCGCGTGGTGCGGTTCCTGGACTCCTTGCCGCGCAACGAGATGGGCAAGGTCACGAAGCGGGCGCTGCATGGCTGACGCGGGCGCGCGGTGGGCCGTCGACGCGGTCGCCACCGGCTTCGCCGAGTTCGACGTGCCCGTCGTCGACCGCGGCGTCGACGGGCCGCTGGGCTGGTCGGGGTACGGCGCGCAGCGGGAGCGGGCGCGCGAGCGGTCCGGCGAGACCGAGTCGGTGGTGTGCGGCGTCGCCCGGGTGGGCGGCGTCGAGGCGGTGCTGGTCGCGTTCGACTTCCGGTTCCTCGGCGGGTCGGTCGGCACGGGCACGGGCGACCGCATCGAGCACGCGTTCGCGCACGCCCGGCGCACCCGGACCCCGCTGGTGTCGCTGATCGCGACCGGCGGCAGCCGGATGCAGGAGGGCATGCTGTCGCTGCGGCAGCTCCAGCGCATCGCCCGCCAGTCGACCCTGCTGCACGAGGCGGGCGTCCCCCAGGTCTCGGTGCTGCGCGACCCGACGACGGGCGGCCTGTGGGCGTCCCTGGGCGCGGGCGGCGACGTGGTGATCGGCGTCGCGGGCGCGCAGGTGGGCTTCGCGGGCTCCCGCGTCCGCCCGGCCGCCGACCGCGACGACCCGGCGTACACCGCGGAGGGCCAGTTCGCGGGCGGCCACGTCGACGAGGTGTGCACGCCGGAGGAGCTGCCCGCCGTGCTGGCCGAGTGGCTGTCGCTGCTCACCGCCGCCACCCTCCCCGCCGAGGTCCCGCGCGCGCTGGGCGCGGCCGACCCGGCGCCGGACGGCTGGTCCGCGGTCCTGGGCGCGCGGGCGGCGACCCGCCCGCGCGCGGCGGCGTACCTGGACGACTACTTCGACCTCCGCCGCCCGCTCTCCGGCGACCGCTGCGGCGGCGTCGACCCGGGCATGCTGTGCGGCGTCGGCATGCGCGGCAGGCGCGCCATCGCGTACGCGGCGCAGACCGGCACCGCGACCACCCCGCGGGCTTCCGCACCGCGACCCGCCTGATCCGCGTCGCCGAGCGCCTCGGCATCCCGGTCCTGACCCTGGTCGACACCCCCGGCGCAGCCAACGACGCCGCCGCCGAGCGCGCGGGCGTCGGCCCGGCCATCGCGGACCTGTTCGCCACCGTCGCCGCCGCCCGGGTCCCGATCACGACCCTGGTGATCGGCGAAGGCGGCTCGGGTGGCGCGCTCGCGCTCGCCGCGCCGGACCGCACGTGGATCACCCCGGACGCCTATTTCTCGGTCATCGCGCCCGAGCTGAGCGCGGCGATCCTCAAGCGCCCGGCGGAGCAGGTGCCCGCGACGGCGGAACAGCTCAAGCTCCGGCCCGCGGACCTGGTCGACCTGGGCGTGGTCCGGGGATCGCGACGCCGTAGGCCAGGCGCGGGCTATCAGGGCGCCGCGGGGACGAGCGCCGCGAGGCGCTGCTCCCACGAGCCCGAGGGCTCCAGCACGGCCTCGCGGGTGTCGTCGGCGCGGCGGGTCAGGCGGATGAGCAGGTGGTCGGCCGACAGCCGCTCGGCCGCGCCCTCGCCCCACTCGACCACCACGGCCGCCTCGACGAGTTCGGTGTCCAGGTCGAGGTCGTCGAGCTGGGCCAGGTCGCTGCCGAGCCGGTAGGCGTCGACGTGCACCAGGGGCACGCCGCGCTCCCCGGCGGGGTGCTCGCGGGCGATGATGAACGTCGGGCTGCTGACCCGGCCGCGGACGCCCATGCCCTCCGCGATCCCCTTGGCCAGGACCGTCTTGCCCGCGCCGAGCGGCCCCGACAGCAGGACCAGGTCCCCGGCCGCCAGGAGGGCGCCGAGCCGCCTGCCGAAGTCGAGCGTGTCCTCGGGGGTGCGCAACTCAACCAACGACGTTCACCGCTTTCGGATGATGCGAACATATGACGTGATCATCCAGATGCCACCACATGATCGCATCATCTGGTTTTCCGGCGGAGGAAACCCGGCCGGGTGGCGCCGCGGCGGGCGCACTCGGTGAGCAGGACTTCCAGGTGGCCGGTGACGACCTCCGGCTGCTCCAGCATGACGAGGTGGCCCGCGCCGCGCACCCGCACGAGCGTCGAGTCCGGCAGCTCCGCGGCGATGCGCTCGGCGTGGGACCACGGGGTCATCCAGTCGTCGTCGCCGCTGAGGACGAGGACGCGGCACTCGCGCAGGCCCGCCAGCGCGGCGTAGCGGTTGTGGCTGCCGAGGGTGTCGATGAAGTCGGCCAACACGCGCACGGGGGTGACGTCGAGCATCGCGACCATGAAGTCCACCAGGCGGGGGCTCACGTCGCGCGAGCCGAACCCGATGGTGCGCACGGCGCCGCGGGTGAGCTGGCCACCGGCGGCGCGGATCAGCTCGACCAGGCCGGGCTGCCAGTCGGCGACGCGGCCGATCAGCCGGGTGAACGGGTTGTACTTCGACAGCAGCGGGCGCGGCAGGCCCTGCTTGCCGACCTCCCCGCCGACGTCCCGATCAGCGCGACCCCGCGCACCCGCTCGGCGAACAGGTCCGGGCGCAGCTCGGCCAGCGCGATGATCACCATGCCGCCCATCGAGTGGCCGATGAGCACCAGCGGGCCGTCCGGCGCGACCGCGCGGATGACCTCGTCGAGGTCGAGCGCGAGCTGCTCGATGGTGCTGCCCGCCTCGTCGGTGCGCTCGGAGCGCCCGTGGCTGCGGTGGTCGTAGAGGACCTGCGCGACCCGCGGCCGCGTCAGGTGCGCCAGGTCGCGGCGCTGGAAGTGCCAGCACAGCCTGCTCAGCGCGAACCCGTGCACCAGCACCGCGGTCACGTCGGGCTCGCCGCCGTCGGCCGGGTCGATCTCCTCGACCGACAGCGCCAGCCCGTCCGCGGCGGCGACCGTGCTCACCCGGTCCGCCTCCAGCTCGCCGAAGGGCTCGTCGGCGTACGGGTCCTCGGCCTTGCGGCGCCTGCTCAGCGCGACGGCCGCCGCCGCGGCGACGCCGACCGCGCCGCCCGCGGCGGCCACCGCGACCCGCTTCACCGCCGCCCCAGGTAGGTGCGGGTCACGCGCGGCCGGTACATGCCGGTGACGATCTCGTAGTCGATGGTGCCGATCGCGTCGGCCCACTCGGTCGCGGTCGGCTCGCCGCGCGTGCCGGGGCCGAACAGCACGACCTCGTCGCCCGGCCGGGTGTCCGGCGGGCACTCGACGACGATCTGGTCCATGCACACCCGTCCCCGCACCGGGCGGCGTTCCCCGCCCAGCAGCACGGACATCCGGTTCGACAGCAGCCGCGGCACGCCGTCGGCGTACCCCACGGGGACCAGCGCGACCCACGTGTCCCCCGCCGCCGTCCACGAGTGTCCATACGAGACGGACTCCCCGGCGGGGAGCGGCTTCACCGACACGACCGACGACCGGAAAGCCATGGCGGGCAACAACTTCTCCCCACCCGGCACCGGGTTCAGCCCGTAGGTCGCGATCCCGACGCGGACCATGTCGAAGTGCAGGTCCGGCCGGGTCAGCGTGGCCGCCGAGTTCGCCAGGTGCCGCCGCGGCGACAGCCCCGCCGCCAGCGCCTCCTCGTACGCCACCGCGAACCGCTTCGCCTGCGCGTCGACCGACGGGTGCCCCGGCTCGTCCGCGCACGCCAGGTGCGACCAGATCGCGTGCACGTCGCTGTCCGCCGCCGCCCGCACCAGCTCCGGCCACCGCGACTGCGGGCAGCCGCCACGGCTCAACCCCGTGTCTATCTTCAGGTGCACGCGAGCGTCCCCCACCGCGCGCAATTGCTCCACAGAGGACACCGACAGGTCGATGCCCGCCTCGACCGCGGGCCGGTAGTCCGTCCCCACGGGGTCCAGCCAGCACAGGATCGGCGCCGAGATCCCCGCCTCGCGCAGGTCGAGCGCCTCGGACAGCGCCGCCGTCCCCAGCCAGGTCGCCCCGCCCTGCAGCGCCGCCTCCGCCACCGGCACAGCGCCGTGCCCGTACCCGTCCGCCTTGACGACGACCATCGTCTCGGCGGGCCCGGCGAGCGCGGCCAACCGCGCGACGTTGGACCGCACGGCGTCCAAGTCGACCAGCACCTCGGCGCGGGGCTCAGCCACGCAGCACCTCCCGGACCGCGGCGGGCACCGCCGCCAGGATCGGCGACGCCGACACCGGCGCGCCGTCGGCGGCCAGCTCGGCCGCGCGCACGTGCAGCCACGCCGCCGCGCCGCGGCCGTGACCGGGTCGAGCCCGGTCGCCAGCAGCGCGCCGAGCAGCCCGGACAGGATGTCGCCGGTCCCGCGGTCGCCAGCCAGTGCGACCGCGCCGGGTTGACCAGCGTCCGCCCGTCCGGCCCGGCGACCACGGTGGCGTGGCCCTTCAGCAGCACGGTGACGTCCAGCTTGCGGGCAAGCGCTTGCGCGGCGGCGACCCTGTCGACGCCGAGCGCGATCCCGTGCGGCTCGGCGACCCGCGCGAACTCCCGGTCGTGCGGGGTGAGCACGACGGGCGCGTCCGGGTCGCGCGCGTCCCACAGGTCCGGGTGCGCGCCCAGCAGCGTGATCCCGTCCGCGTCGACGCACGTGGCGACCCCGTCGGCGAGGACGGCGCGCAGCACCTCCCGCGACGACGCGCCGGTGCCCATGCCCGGCCCCGCCACCCACGCCTGCACCCGGCCCGCGTCGCCGACCGACCCGGTCGCGACGACCTCCGGCCACCGCGCCCGCACCTCGTCGGCCGCCGACCCGGCGTACCGGGTCAGCCCGGACGTCGCGGCGACCGCGGCCCCGTGGCGAGCACCGCCGCCCCCGGGTAGGTCGCCGAACCGGCCGCGATGCCCACGACGCCCTGGGTGTACTTGTCGTCGGCCGGCCCGGGCACCCGCCACGCGGCCGCGACGTCGGCGGCGTCGAGCACCGAGAAGTCCGGATCGGACAGTGCCAGCCCGAGGTCGACCAGGTGCACCTCGCCGCACCGCGACGCGGCGAGGAAGTGCACCGGCTTGAGCGCCCCGAACGTCACGGTCACGTCCGCGCGGACCGCGGGCCCCTCGACCGCGCCGGTGTCCGGCGACACCCCGCTCGGCAGGTCCACCGCGACGACCGGCGCCGACACCCGCGCCACCAGCTCCGCCGCCGCGGCCCGCAGCGGACCGCGCGCCGAAAGCCCGACGATCCCGTCGATGACGACATCGGCACGGTCTACATCGGACACCGAACCGACCCGGCCGCCCGCGCGGCGCAGCGCCGCCAAGCCCTCGGCGTGCACGCGGGACGGGTCGACCAGCACCGCGGTCACCCCGACCGACCGGCGGCGCAGGAACGCCCCCGCCCACAGCGCGTCGCCGCCGTTGTCGCCCGTGCCGACGAGCAGCACCACGTGCCGCCCGGCCACCCCGCCGGTCCGCCGCAGCAGCGCGGCGGTGTGCAGCGCGACGCCGTGCGCGGCGCGGCGCATGAGCGCGCCCGGAGCCGTCCGGGCCAGCACCAGGCGTTCGGCCTCGCGCACCCGGGCGGTGGTCCAGACGCCGCGCACTACTCGACCGTGACGGACTTGGCCAGGTTTCGGGGCTTGTCGACGTCGTACCCCCGCGCCCTGGCGATCTCGGCGGCCAGCACCTGCAGCGGCACCGTCGACACCAGCGGCTGGAGCAGCGTCGGCACCGCGGGCACCTCGATCAGCTCGTCGGCGAACGGCCGCACCGTCTCGTCGCCCTCCTCGGCGATGACGACCGTGCGCGCGCCGCGGGCCTGGATCTCGCTGATGTTCGACACCAGCTTCGCGTGCAGCACCGCCCGGCCCTTCGGCGACGGCATGACCACGACGACTGGCAGGCCTTCCTCGATCAGCGCGATCGGGCCGTGCTTGAGCTCACCGGCGGCGAAGCCCTCGGCGTGCATGTACGCCAGCTCCTTGAGCTTCAGCGCGCCCTCCAGCGCCACCGGGTAGCCGACGTGGCGGCCCAGGAACAGCACCGCCTTCGAGTCGGCCAGCTCGCGGCCCAGCTCGCGCACCCGGCCGACGGTCTCCAGCACCCGGGTCACCGCGGCGGGCATGGCCTCCAGCTCGTGGAACTCGCGCGCCACCTCGTCGGAGTACTTGGTGCCGCGGGCCTGCGCCAGGGCCAGGCCGACCAGGTAGTTCGCCGCGATCTGGGCGAGGAACGCCTTGGTCGACGCGACGCCGATCTCGGGCCCGGCGTGGGTGTAGAGCACCGCGTCGGACTCGCGCGGGATCTGCGCGCCGTTGGTGTTGCACACCGCCAGCACGCGGGCCTTCTGCTCGCGGGCGTGCCGCACGGCCTCCAGCGTGTCCGCGGTCTCGCCGGACTGCGACACGGCCACGACCAGGGTGTCGCGGTCGAGCACCGGGTCGCGGTAGCGGAACTCCGAGGCCAGCTCGACCTCGACGGGCAGCCGGGTCCAGTGCTCGATGGCGTACTTCGCGACCAGCCCCGAGTGGTAGGCCGAGCCGCAGGCCACGACGAACACCTTGTCGACGTCGCGGAGGTCCTGGTCGGAGAGGCGCTGCTCGTCGAGCACGATCCGCCCGTCGACGAAGTGCCCGCGCAGCGTGTTCGCCAGCGCCTCGGGCTGCTCCTCGATCTCCTTGAGCATGAAGTACTCGTGGCCGCCCTTCTCGGCGGCGGAGAGGTCCCAGTCGACGGTGAACGGCTTGACCTGCGCCGGGCCGCCGAGGAAGTCGGTGACGGTGTAGCCGTCGCGGGTGATTTCCACGAGCTGGTCCTGGCCCAGCTCGACGGCCTCGCGGGTGTGCTCGATGAACGCGGCGACGTCGGAGGCGACGAACGTCTCCCCTCGCCCAGCCCGACCACCAGCGGCGAGGACCGGCGCGCCGCGACGATCCGGTCCGGGTCGTCGGCGTGGCTCACGACCAGCGTGAACGCGCCCTCCAGCCGACGGCAGACCGTCCGCACGGCCTCGGCGAGGTCACCGTCGTAGACGCGGGCGATGAGGTGCGCCGCGGTCTCGGAGTCGGTGTCGCTGGTCAGCTCGACGCCCGCGGCCTCCAGCTCGGCGCGCAGCGCGGCGAAGTTCTCGATGATGCCGTTGTGCACCACCGCCACCCGCCCGGTCGCGTCCCGGTGCGGGTGCGAGTTGCGGTCGATGGGCGCGCCGTGGGTGGCCCACCGGGTGTGGCCCATGCCCGCCGTGCCCGCGAAGGCGGCCGTGCCGACCTCGGCGAGCCTGCCCTCCAGGTTGGCCAGCCTGCCCGCCTTGCGCTCGACCACGAGGCCGTCGCCGGTGAGCACCGCCACGCCCGCCGAGTCGTACCCGCGGTACTCGAGCCTGCGCAGCCCGTCGAGCACCACGTCCAGCGCCTGCCGGTGTCCTACGTAACCCACGATTCCGCACACGGCGACCAGGGTAACCACGTGCTGATCGGCGACCCGGATAGGCTTCCCGCATGGCACGCCCGCTCGACGAGCTGACCAGGCCCGGCCCGCACGAGGTGCTGCGCGGCGACCTCGCCCTCGTCGGCCTGCCCGGCGCGGTGTTCACCCCGCGCACCGGCCGCAACCTGCCCGCCATCGCGTTCGGCCACGGCTGGCTCCAGCCGGTCACCCGCTACCGCGGCCTGCTCAGGCACCTGGCGTCGTGGGGCATCGTCGTGGCCGCGCCCGCGACGCAGTCGGGGCCGTTCGGGTCCAGCAGGCTGCTCGCCGGGGACCTGCGCACCGCGCTCGACGTGTGCGTCGGCGTGCGCCTGGGCGTGGGCGACATCAGCGTCGACCCGAAGAAGCTCGGCCTCGCGGGCCACTCGACCGGCGCGGGCTGCGCCGTCCTGGCCGCCGCCGACGACGACCGCGTGCGCGCCGTCGCCACCCTGGCCGCCTCGCAGACGCGCCCGTTCGCGTCCGAGGCCGCCCGCTCCTGCGCGATGCCCGGCCTGCACCTGGCCGGTGGCCGCGACGTCGTCGCACCGCCGGTCGCGCACGCCGAGCTGATCGCCCGCACCTGGGCGGGCCCGTCGCGGCTGCACGTGCTGCCGAAGTCCACGCACCTGGCGTTCGCGGAGGGCAGGCACTGGAGCGACCTGGTCGTCCAGGGCAAGCGCGACAGCGGCGCCCACAAGCTCGCCCGCGGCCTGCTCACCGCGTTCTTCCTGCACCACCTCGCGGGGGTCAAGGAGTACGGGGAGCTGCTGGACAAGCCGGTCAAGGGCACGGTCGACACGGCCGCGTGAGCTAGCCCTTCGTCATCCAGCTCACCGAGAAGAACCCGGTGTCCGACGGGTCGTCGGGCTCGGGGCGCCTGCGCCGGGGCGGCGCGGGCGGCGGCGGGGGCTCGACCGGTTGCTGGTTCGCGGCCAGCTTCTCCGCGCACGCCTTCTTCGCCGCGTCCAGCCGGTCGCCGAACTCGGCGGTGATCGCGGTGAAGCGGGCGCGCGCGGCGCGCAGGGCGGGATCGGTCTCGTCGAGCACGGCTCACCCCTTCGGCTGGACGGCGCCGATGACGCCGTCGAAGCCCGCGGCCGGGTCGACGTCGTCGAACAGGCTGCCCTGGACCTTCCACTGGCCGGACTTGCGCTCGTTGTCGCCGCCCTGGCCACCGCCACCGGCGCCCATGCCGCCCATCATCGGCATGCCGCCACCGCGGCCACCGCTGCCGCTGCCGCCCTCACCGGCCGCGGCGGCGGCCGGGCGCCCGCGGGCTTGCGGCTGTCGTCCATCTCCTGGGCGCCGGTCATCGGGCCGTCGCCCAGGGGCGTCGGCGCCGCGGCCACCGGGGCTCCGCCACCGGGTCCGCCCGGGCCGCCACCGGGACCGCCCGCGCCACCACCGCTGGGTCCGCCCGCGCCGCCACCGGCGTCCGACGGGGTCGAGCGGGCGCCGTCGCGGGGGTCGGCGGGCTCCACCGGCTTGGCGGGCGGGGCGTCGGTCGATTCGACGGTGTACCTCTCCGGCGGGCCGTCGCCGTCGTCCACGGTGAGCTGGAGCCTGCCCGGACCGAGCTGCTCCGCGGTGATGGTCGTGTCGCCGTCGCGGATCGTCACGGGGCCGTCGGACGGGTCGACCACGTGCGTCTTCCCGTCGACGGTCAGGCCGTAGCGGCCCTGCTCGTCCGGGCCGACGAGCGTCATCGTGCGGTCGCCGTCGCGGATGACCACCTTGTCGCCGCCGGTGACCGGCGGGGCGGTGGACGGCCCGGCCAGCGCCGCGGCGAACGGGTCGCGGTCGACCCCGCCCGCCAGCTCGGCCAGCTCCCGCCACGCCCCGGTGACCGCGTCGTGCGCGGCCCGCAGGCCCGCCCGGAAGCGGCCGACCAGCGCGTCGTAGCGGCCGCAGAAGTCGTCGAGCCACCCCATCACGTCGTGGCTGGGCCACGGCGGGGCGCCGCGCAGGTTGAGGTCGCACAGGCCCGGCGAGCGCAGCTCGTCCGGCACGAACGTCCGACCCCACAGCGTGCCGCGGCCCAGGGCGTCGTCGATGCGGTCGATCTGCGCCTGCCGGAGCTGCGGGTCGTCGACCTTCACGTCCACGGCGCGGGCGTCGTCGGCCCAGCCGCGCAGCACCCCGGACACCGCGTCGCGCGCGGCGTCCAGGCCGACGGCGAGCTGGGCGACGCCGTCCTGCCACGACCGCACCCCGGCGGCGTAGCGGCCGAACCGGCCCGCCGCGGCGGTCGCGACCGACTCGTCCCACGCGTCGTAGAGGCCGTTGCCGACGACGTCGACGGCGTCCCGGAGGGCGTCGGCGGCGTCGGTCAGCGCGGCCAGCCGGGCGGCGGCGGAGTCCAGCGCCCAGAACTCGATCCCGCGCAGGTCGGCGAGCAGCTTCTCGTCCTCCGGCGTGCCCCAGGCGGGCTCCTCCCAGGTCCGGCCCGCGGCCGGGTGGGTGCGCCAGCGGGCGTACACCCCGCCCGCGCCGCGCGTGGCGAGCTGCTCGCAGCGGCGGGTGATCTCCTGGTCGAGCAGGGCGGTGCTGGTGTCGCCGGTGTCCGAGCCCCCGGGCTCGACGAGGGCGGCGGTGATGGCGTCGGCGGTCACGTCACTCCCCGCCCGCGGCCCTGATCCGCCGGGCCGCCTCCTCGTCCACGTCGGCGACCTCCTTCGCGAACGCGGCCAGCTCGTCGGCCAGCCCGGCCAGCACCGGCACCGACCGCGCGAAGGACTCGCGCAGCGCGGTGACCGCCTCGACCGCGGCCGTCCCGGCGCCCGCGCGGGCCGCCAGCGGCCCGAACCGGTCGGCGGTCAACGACTCCCGGCCCGCGAACGCGACGACGTCGTCGAGCGCGGCGGTGATGTCGGCCAGGCCGCGCACCGCGCGCTCGACCGCCTCCGGGTCGACCCGGAGCTGCCCCGTCGCCATCGCCTACCGCCGCATCCAGCTCCGGCCCGACCAGTCGTCATCGTCGTCCTGGGCCGCCTCGGCGGGCCTGCGGGACGGCGCGGGACGGGGGCCGGGGCGGGCGGGGTCACCGGGCGCGGGGGCGGCGGGGGCGGCGCCTGCTGGGCGGGCGCCTCCTCGTCGTCGCTGAAGGACAGGACCGTGCGCTTGGCCTCGCGCGGCGCCCAGGGGCTCTGGGGCTTCTTCTCGCCCTCGGCCTCCTTGGCCGCGTCGCGGCGGGCGACCCGCTCGGCCTCCTTGCGCGCGGACTCGTCCTTGGCGTCCTGGATCATCTGCTCGCGGCGCTTGTTCTCCTCGGCCGCGGCCTTGTCGATCTCCAGCGAGCGCTCCAGCGCCCGGTCCATCGCCCGGCGGCCCGCCTCGGTCGCCTGGTCGATCCGGCGCTGGGTCGACGACGGGTCCATCTGGTCCATCAGGTACTGGCTCATGGCCGTCCCCCTAGTCAGCGGAAGTCACCGAGGAAGCCCCCGATGCGGGAGTCTGCCTCGGCGAAGTCGTCGTCGAAGAGGTTGCCGCTGGTGCGCCACTGGCCGCCGGAGCGCTCGCCGTCGCCGCCCTGGCCCTGGGCGCCGCCGCCCATCATGCCGCCGCCCATCGCGCCCATGCCCGCGGAGCCGCCGGGCTGGCCGTCGGACCCGCCGGGGTTGCCGTTGACCGCGCCGGACAGCGCCGACTCGCCGGTCACCGCGGCGGCCGCGGCCATCGCCTCGTTCGGGGTCGCGACCTGGTCGGCGAACGCCGTGCCCGCCGCGCCGGACGCGCCCTCGCTGGAGGGCGTCGTGAGGCCGGGGTCGGAGGTGGGGCCACCGCTCATCGCGGCGGAAGGCGCCGACTCGTGCGAGGCCACCCCGCCGCCGCCCACCGACGCGGGCTCGGCGGGCGAGTACGACGCCGCGCTCGGGTCGGTCCACGGCGAGTCGGAGGTGAACCCGCTCGGCAGCGGCTGGCCCGTCGCGGGTGCCGGCATCGGCGCCACGTCCTCCGGCTTGCCGGGCTTCGCGCTCGGCTCCGGGTCGGAGTAGTCGAGGGTGTAGGTGGTCGGCTCGCCGCCCTTGCCGTCGTCGACGGTCACCACGACGACGTCGCCGCCGCCGGGCCGCTCCGCGGTGATGGTCATCGGCGGGTCGGAGATGACCGCCTTGCCGTCCTCGCCGGGCATGATCGCCTGCGACCCGCCCGCGCCCCCGGGGCCGCCCGCGCCGCCCGAACCCTCCGGTCCGAAGCCCGGGCCCGCGGGAACCACCCCGCCGGGCAGCGGCGAGCCGCCCGCGCCGAAGTCGAGGGTGTAGGTCTTGGGCTGGCCGGTGCCGTCGTCGACGGTCACCTTGACCTGGCCCTGGCTGTCCGGGCTGGTGACCTCGATGGTCCGCCCGTCCTCCTCGATCTTCACCGTCTCCGGCTTGCCGCCGGTGCCGCCCGAGCCGTCGGGACCGCCGGGCTGGTTGCCGGGGTTGTCCGGGTCGAGCGGGTTGTTCGGGTCGGGCTTGCCGTCCTTCTGCTGGTCGCGGTTGTCCGGGTCGAGCGGGTTGTTCGGGTCCGGCTTGCCGTCCTTCTCCAGCGAGCTGAGGTCCGGCGGGGGCGGGGTCGGCGGGGTCGGCGTCTGCCCGCCACCGCCGCCACCGGGCGGGGTGCCGCCGCCACCACCGGGCGGGGTGCCGCCACCGCCGCCGGGCTTGTCGTCACCACCGCCGCCGGGCGGGTTCTGGCCGCCGCCGCCCTTGGGCGCGGTGGGCACCTTCATCAGGCCGAAGACCTTCAGCTCGGCCATGATCCGCATGTTCTCGAGCGCGGCGTCCTGCAGCTCGGTGACCTGCTCCTTGAGGTCGTCCGTCGCGGTGTAGAAGCCGTGGATCTTCTCCCGGATGGACTGCCGCGTCTGCTCCGATTTGGACACGACCTCGCTGGCCATGCCGCGGACCTTGTCGCCGCTCTCGTCGCACTCGTTGCTGTCGAACCACTTCAGCATGTCCGGCGTCGCCAGCTTGCCGATCATGGCCTTGGCGTCGTCGTCGTCCTTGTCGCAGTTGAGCGTCCACTCGTGCCAGTCGCCGCAGGTCTCGGCGAACTCGTCGAGGTCCTCCTGCGTGACCTTCTTCCAGTCGTCCGGCTTCGGGTACGCGCTGAAGTCGAAGATCCGCACGCAGTTGGTGGAGTACGTGGAGTAGAGCTGCTCGGCGCTCTCCATCGCGGAGGTGAGCCCGCCCGCGGTGGTCTTGCACGCGGCGGCGTAGTCGTTGAGGGTCTTCTCGACCCGGTCGACGGCGGTCTTGAACGCCTCGAACGACTCGCCCTTCCAGTCGTGGGCGAGCTTGTCCTTGCCGCTCTTGACGACCTGGGAGATGTTCTCCATGGCCGCGGCCAGGCCCTCGAGCCGCACCGCGTCCTTCTTGATCTTCCCCCAGCGCAGCTCGTTGACCTCCTGCCGCTTCTCCGGGGTCTTCGGCGCGAGGTTCAGCTCCAACTTGGCGTCGTAGGCCGGGATGGTCCGGTCGACGCCCTCGCTCATCGGGTCGCCGATCTTGTCCCACGCCTCGCCGCGGGTGCCCGCGCCGACCGACTTGTTCACCAGTGCCTGGTAGGCGTCCGGCTTCTCGAAATCCATCTCTGCCCCCTAATCCCGAGACGCTCAGACCGCGACCGAGCCGCCGCCGCCCGTGCCCGGGTCGGTCCCCATGCGGTCCTCGATCTTCTTGAGGTTGCTGTAGCCGGAGGTGTCGGACTCGACGGTCAGGTCGGTGCCCTGGTTCAGGCTCGCGCTGATCTCGCCCAGGTGGGTGGCCAGGTTCTTGAGGTCGCCCATCATCGTCTGCCAGTACTGCTCGTACTCGGCGCCCTGCTTGCCCGCCCACGTCTTGCCGAAGTCGGCGGCCTTCGCGGTGCTCTGCGCCAGGTCCGACTGGATCATGGACACCTGGGACTGCGCCTCGGCGAACACCGCGGCGAACCCCCGGACCGCGTCCGCGTTGAACTCGAAGCCCTTGCCCACAGCTCTCCCCTTCCGGTCGCCCGGCCCCGTGCTGCGCAGATTACTCGCCCGCCCCGGCCGGTACGGCCCGAACGGGCGAGCGGATCCGCTCGTCGGTAGTGGGATGAGCGCGCCCCCGGCCGGGTTCCGACCCCGTTGCGGACGCGAAGACGACCTAGTGGGCGGTGGCGACGACCCCGGCGAGGCGGTCGGCCGCGGACTGCGCCAGCTCCTGCGACGCGGCCTCCACCATCACCCGGACGAGTTGCTCGGTGCCCGAGGGCCGCAGCAGCACCCGCCCGGTCGCGCCCAGCTCCGCCTCGACCTCGGCGACGGCCTTGCCGACCTGCTCGGACGCCGCGACGGCGGCCTTGTCGGCGACCTTCACGTTGACCAGCACCTGCGGCAGCTTCGCCATCACGCCCGCCAGCTCCGCCAGCGGCCGACCGGTCCCCGCGACCCGCGCCATCAGCCGCATCGCGGTCAGCAGGCCGTCGCCGGTGGTGGCGAACCCGGGGATGATCACGTGCCCGGACTGCTCGCCGCCCAGCGCCAGGCCGGACGCGCGCAGCTCCTCCAGCACGTAGCGGTCGCCGACCGCGGTGGTCCGCAGCACCACACCCGCCTCGCGCATCGCCAGGTGCAGGCCCAGGTTGCTCATGACGGTGATGACGAGGGTGTCGTCGACCAGCTCGCCCGCGTCCTTCATGGCCAGCGCGAGCACGGCCATGATCTGGTCGCCGTCGACGACCGCGCCGGTGGCGTCCACGGCCAGGCAGCGGTCGGCGTCGCCGTCGTGGGCGATGCCCAGGTCCGCGCCCTCGGCCACGACCGCGGCGCGCAGGTCGTCGAGGTGGGTGGAGCCGCAGCCGTCGTTGATGTTCTCGCCGTCGGGCAGCGCGTGCAGCGCGATGACCTCGGCGCCCGCCTCCCGGTAGGCGCGCGGCGCGACCGACCAGGCGGCGCCGTTGGCGCAGTCGACGACCACCTTGAGGCCGTCGAGCCGGTTCGGGATCGCCTTGAGCAGGTGCTCGACGTAGCGGTCCGCGGCGTCGGGGACGTCGTACACGCGGCCGACGCCCGCGCCGGTCGGGCGGTCCGCGGTCGCGCCGATGCCCGCCTCGATCTCGTCCTCGACGGCGTCGGGGAGCTTGTGCCCGCCCGCGGCGAAGATCTTGATGCCGTTGTCGGGCATCGGGTTGTGCGAGGCGGAGATCATCACGCCCAGGTCAGCGCCCAGGTCGCCGACCAGGAACGCGACGCCGGGGGTGGGCAGCACGCCGACCCGCAGCACGTCCGCGCCCGCCGAGGTCAGCCCGGCGCACACCGCGGCCTCCAGCATCTCGCCGCTGGCCCTCGGGTCGCGCCCGACCACGGCCACCGGCCGGTGCGAGCGGTCGCCCGCGGCGAGCACCCGGGCGGCCGACGCCGCCACCGAGAGCGCCAGCTCCGGGGACAGGTCGGCGTTGGCGAGACCGCGCACCCCGTCGGTGCCGAACAGGCGGGCCATGGGCCGGGAAACCTCCATGAGTAGAAACCAGAACGGGAGCAGCACGAAGCGTGCTGCTCCCGAACGGTAGCCGACGACCCGAAGGTCAGCGCTTGCTGTACTGCGGGGCCTTGCGGGCCTTCTTGAGGCCGTACTTCTTGCGCTCCTTCACCCGCGCGTCCCGGGTGAGGAAGCCCGCCTTCTTCAGCGGGGGCCGGTCCTCGCTGTCCAGCTCGATCAGGGCGCGGGCGATGGCCAGGCGCAGCGCGCCCGCCTGCCCGGTGATGCCGCCGCCGCGCAGGTTCGCGCGGATGTCGAAGGACTCGTTCTTCTCGACGGTCACCAGGGGCTCGCGGATGAGCTGCTGGTGCACCTTGTTCGGGAAGTACTCCTCCAGGCTGCGCCCGTTGAGCAGGAACTTGCCGCTGCCGGGCGTGATGCGCACCCGCACCACGGCCTCCTTGCGGCGGCCCACGGTCTGCGCCGACTCGGCGGTCACGCGGGGCAGCGCGGGGGCGGCGGGCTCGTCGTCGGCCTCGATGGCCTCGAACGAGTCGGCCTGCTCCTCGGCCTGCGTCTCCTCGGCGGCGGCCTCGGGGGCCTCCTCCGCGGTCTCGACGGCCTCGGGGTCTCCTCGACCTCGGGGGTCACGGCCTCTTCACTCACTTGGCGACCTTCGCAATCTCGAACGGCTTGGGCTGCTGCGCCTCGTGCGGGTGGCTCGGGCCCGCGTAGACCTTCAGCTTCTTGGCCTGGGCGCGGCCCAGCTTGTTCTTGGGCAGCATGCCCTTGACGACCTTCTCCAGCAGCCGCTCGGGCCGCGTGTCGAGCATCTCGCCGAAGGAGCGCTTCCGCAGACCGCCGGGGAAGCCGCTGTGCCGGTAGACGAACGCGGTGTCGCGCTTGTTCCCGGTCAGGGCCACCTTCTCGGCGTTGACGATGACGACGAAGTCGCCGGTGTCGACGTGCGGGGCGTAGGTGGGCTTGTGCTTGCCGCGCAGCAGGTTCGCGACGTGCGTGGCGAGCCTGCCAAGCACCACGTCCTCGGCGTCGACAACGTGCCAAGCGCGGTCGATCTCGCCGGGCTTCGGGGTGTACGTGGGCACGGGTCTACCTCATTGTCAACTTGCGTCGTGGGTACCTGTGCGGGCCTCACCCCTGACCGGACCAGCCGCCCAGGAGCGCGCAACGCCGCTCGACCAGCACCAGCCGGTCAAGCATCACGCCCCGCGCCGCACAACAAAGAAAGAAGATACCCGGTGGGTTCGGGCAGGGTCAAAACGGGTCCCCCTTACCCCGTTCGTGTGACCCCGGACACGCGACGAGCCCGGGGGCACGGGGCCCACGGGCTCGTCTGCAGGGGTGGTTTAGCCCCAGCGGTTCATGTTGGCCTTCTCGGTGGCCTCGTAGTTCTCGCCTGCCTGGCCGACGGCGGCACCGATCGAGGACAGGACCTGCTTGAGGTCGTCGTAGGCCCGGTCCCACTCGGCCTGCTTCTGCTGCCACGCCTCGGACGCGGCGCCCTCGTAGCCCGCCGACAGCGGCGCGAGGCGCGACTTGAGGTCGCCCAGCAGGCCCTCGAGGGTCCCGGAGGTGCTGTTGATCGCCTGGGAGGCGTTCGCGACCTCGGCGAAGTTGACCTTGATCATGTCCATGGAAAATCTCTCCCTGTGGAATAAGCCTGGTGTGGTGTGCCGGCGCTAGGCCGAGGTCAGCCGCCGAGGACGTTCGTGATGTTGCTGAGGGACTGCGACGCCTCTTCCTCCTGGCGCGCGTAGGCCTCGTTCGACTGCTTGAGCTGCTCGGAGATGCCCTGCAGGGCGTCGTGCAGCTTCACGGCGTCGTCCTGGTAGCGCTGCAGCAGGGTGTTGAAGGCCTGCGAGGCGGCACCCGACCAGTTGTCCTGGAGCGGCGTGAGGGCGTTGTACAGGCTCTTGAGGGCGTCCTGGCTCTGCTGGTTGACGTTGTCGACGTCGACAGCGGCCTTCGCCATCTCTTCCTGCGAAATACCGTAACCGGCCATTGGGAGTGACCCCCTACTTAGTTCGATCGGCTGGAACGTGTCCCGTTCGTATGCCCCTTACGACTGCGACCCTGCCAGGTTCGGTTCCACCGCAGTCGCACTTGGGTCCAGGTAGTTGCTCACGTAAACGCCGGAGGCGGGAACCCGCAGGTCAGCGCTCCGCCGCATGTGCGATTGCACCCGTTAGGGACGGAACAGGATGGTCTGCTCGGAGAAGTCCTCGTCGTCCGGATCGGACGGTGGCGGGTCGGCGGGCTTCGTCTTCGCCTCGGCGGCGTCCTCGACCTCCCGCCGCAAAGCCGCCGAGTGCGACCGCGCCTCGGCCGCCGCCCGCCTGGACCGCGTGATGGCGGAGGCGAGTTCGGCGCGGAACCGGGCGACGGACTCCGCGAACTCCTGGTTCATGGGGGCGACAGTACTGCTCCCCCGCGCGGTCCGGTGCCGCTCCGCCGTAGCCGCACCCCCAGTGGAGCGGCTACGGCGGGGCCGGTTGAGAGAATGGCCGTGCACCGTGTCTTGACCGTGTCACGGCAGTGGCCCGACACCTCGGGGAGCGACGTGGGGCTGGAGTTCCGCCTGCTCGGCCCGCTGGAAGTGCTGCGCGACGGCGTCCCCGTCCCGATCCCGCGGCCATGCAGCGGTCCCTGCTGGCCTGTCTGCTGCTGGAGGCCAACCGCCCGGTGCCCGTCGACAGGCTCGCCGCGTGGTTGTGGCCCGGCGATCCGCCCCGGGACGTCCGCACCACCCTGCGCGGGTACGTCATGCGCCTGCGGCGCTCACTGGGGCAGGACCGCATCGAGACCCGCGATCCCGGTTACCTCCTCCGGGCCCGGGATGACGAGCTGGACCTGCTCCGCTTCCGGCGGGCCGCGAACCGGGCGCACGCCGAGTCCGACGAGCGGGCCAACCGGCTCTGGCGGGAAGCGTTGGCCGAATGGCGTGGTGAACCGCTGTCGAACGTGCCCTGCGACGCCCTGCACCGGGAGTTCGTGCCGGAGCTGGTGGAGCAGCGACTGCTCGCGCTCGACAGCCGGATCGACGGCGACCTCCGGCTGGGCAGGCACGCGGACGTGGTCGCCGACCTCACCGAGGTGCTGCGCGCGCACCCGCTGCGCGAGCGGTTCTGGGCGCACCTGATGCTGGCGCAATACCGGTCGTCCCGGCAGGCGGACGCGCTCGACAGCTACCAGCGGATCCGTGCCCTCCTGGCGGAGGAGCTGGGCGTCGAGCCTTCCCCGGAGCTGCGGGAGCTGCACCGATCGATCCTCGCGGGGGACGTCGCCCCGGTCCCGACCGCGCACGTCGCGCCGGTGCCCGCCCACCTGCCTCCCGACGTGTACGCGTTCACCGGTCGGGCGGACGGCCTCGCCGAGCTGGACGGGGTCGCGGCGTCTGCGGATGGCCGGGTCGCCATCGCCGTCCTGACGGGATCGGCGGGGTGGGCAAGACCGCGCTCGCCGTGCACTGGGCGCACCGCAACCGCGACCGGTTCCCGGACGGGCAGCTCGTCGTCGACCTGTGCGGCTACGGACCGCAGGACCCGGTCGACCCCGCCGACGCGCTCGCGTCGTTGCTGCGCTCGCTGGGCGCGCCCATCCCACCCGGCACCGCGGAGCGCGCCGCGTTGTTCCGCTCGCTCATGGCCCAGCGCCAGGCGCTCGTCCTGCTGGACAACGCCTGCGGTGCGGACCAGGTCCGCCCGCTCCTCCCCGGCTCGGCGACCTGCACCGTGCTGGTGACCAGCCGGGACGACCTCGCCGGGCTGGTCGCCCGCGACGGCGCGCGGCGCATCGAAGTCCCCGGATGCCACCGGGCGAGGCCCGCGCATTGCTCGGCACGCTCGTCGGCAGGAGAGCCGAGGACGACCCCGCGTCGACCGACGAGCTCGCTGAGCGGTGCGCCCGGCTCCCGCTGGCGCTGCGCGTCGTGGCCGAGTCCGCGGCGGCCCGGCCCGCGATCTCGCTGGCCGACCTGGCGGCCGCGCTGCGCGACCGCGACCGCAGGTCCCGGCTGCTCCGCACCGGCGATGCGCCGTCGAGCGTCTACACGGTCTTCTCCTGGTCGCTCGACCGCTTGCCGCCCGCCGCCGCGAAGGGGTTCCGGCTGCTCGGCTGCTACCCGGGGCGCACGTTCGACGAATTCCTCCTGGCCGCGCTGTCCGGAACCGACACCCGGTCGTCCGCCGATGTTGCCGAGGCGCTTTCCCGGGCGCATCTGGTCGAGCGGACCGAAGAGCGGTTCCGCATGCACGACCTCCTGCGCGAGTACGCGTCCGACATCGCGCGGACGGATCTGACCGGCGCGGAGCGGGACGAGGCGCTCGACCGGGTTCAGGCCTACCACCGAGCGGCGGTGTCCGCCGCCGTCGACGTGATCGCGCCCTTCGAGCGCCACTACCGCCCGTCGCCGTCCCGCTCGACAACGCCCGTTCCCGCGTTCCGCACGCCCGCCGATGCCCACCGCTGGCTGGAAGGCGAGCGGCAGAACGTGATCGCCACCGCGGAACTCGGGCCGGACCCCCACACGATCCACATCGCTCGGGCCATCTGGCGCCACCTGAACGCGGGCGGCTACAACGACGAAGGGGCGCGCTTGTGCGATCTCGCCGTGGCCGCGGCGCGACGCGCGGGCGACCATGTCGCTGAGCTGCACACGCTGGCGGACAAGGCCATCGCACTCGTCCACTTGGGTAGGGCCACGGGGCTCGAAGGCGAATTGCTCCAGGCGATCGAGGCAGCCAAGCGCGTGGGTGACAAAGTGGCCGAGGGCAGGGTCCTCAACAGCGCCGCCATCGTCCACGACAACCAAGGCGACCTCGCGAAGAGCGTGACCCACGATCTCGCCGCGCTGAGGCTCGCCCGCGAGGCGGGCGACCGGTACGGGGAATACCGGACGCTCATCAACCTCGGCACGTCCTACCACCGGATCGGCGAGGTCGTGAAGGGGGATGAACTGTCCAAACAAGGCTTGGCTCTGGCCTTGGAGGACGGCAACGCGGGAGCGGCCTCCCGAGCGCTGAACAACCTGGGCTACCACGCGACCCTCGACGGCGACCCGGATGCCGCGATCGGCTACCTGCGCCGGGCGCTGGAACTCACCGGTCGAGCCGGTGACCGCGCCACTCGCGGGTTCGCGCTGGTCAACCTGGGCACGGCGCACATCCTCGGCGGTGATCCCCACCGCGCGAGCACCGCGCTCCGGGACGCACGGGACGTCGCGATCGCGACGGGCGACCGCAGGCTGCTGTTGTCCTGCTACGTCGGGCTGGGCGAACTGGCCGCGCTGACCGGTCAACCGGAGCTGGCGATCGACCAGTACCGCCGGGCGCTCGACCTCGCCCGCGAGTCGGGGTACTCGTACCAGGCCCATCGGGTGCACACCGTGCTCGTCCGCGCGTACAGCGACGCCGGTGACGAGGAGCGGGCCGAGAACCACCGCCGGGAGGCCGAGCGCTTGGCGCGCGAACTCGGCCTCCCGCAGGGGTGATCTACTCCGGCTGGATCCAGGCCACGTGCATGAGGGCCTGGCCTGCCTTGCGGCTGACCAGGGTGCCTCGGCCCGGCGGCATCGCGGACGGCTTCACCGTGCCGAGCAGCGCGCCCTCGTCCTTCGAGCCCGACATGACCATGCCGGGGCTCGCGATCTCGCGGAGCTTGCCCAGGATCGGGTCGAACATCGCGCGGGAAGCGCCACCGGTACGGCGGACGGCGACGATGTGCAAGCCGACATCCTTGGCCTGGGGCAGGAACTCCGACAGCGGCTGGAGCGGGTTGTTGCCCTGGGGCGCTACCAGGTCGTAGTCGTCGACGATGATGAACAGCTCCGGGCCCTTCCACCAGGAGCGGTTCTTGAGCTGTTCCTGGGTGACGTCCGGGCCGGGCAGGCGCTTGAGCATGGAGCCGCGGACGTCCTTGACGATGTCGCCGAGTTGGTTGGACGACACCGCGTAGGACAGCAGGTGGTCGGTGTTGACGAAGCCCAGCATGGTGCGCCGGTAGTCGACCAGGATGATGACCGCTTCCTTGGGGGTGTAGCGGTCCATGATGCCGCGCACGATCGTGCGGAGCAGGTTGGTCTTGCCGGATTCGCCGTCGGCGAAGGCCATGAAGTGGGGTTCGTTGTCGAAGTCGAGGTAGACCGGGGCGAGGTCGTCCTCGTCGACGCCGATCGGCACCATGTGGGTGTCGCGGCGGGTGTCGAGGGCCAGCAGCTCCTCGTACGGCAGGAGTTCGGGGAGCAGGCGGACCTTCGGCGCGGTGCGGCCGCGCCACGAGCCCGACACGCGGGCGACCGCGTCCTGCACGCCCGCGGCGACGTCCTCGGCGTTGCTGGAGCCGTCGATGCGGGGCAGGCCGACCAGGAAGTGGAGCTTGTCCCGGGACAGGCCCCGGCCGGGGCGACCGGCGGGGACGTTGACCGCGACGCGGCGGTCCACATCGGACTCCGACGGGTCACCGAGGCGGAGTTCGAACCGGGTGCCGAGGAGGTCCTTCAAGGCGGGCCGGATCTCGGCCCAGCGGTTCGCGGCGACCACGACGTGGATGCCGTACGAGAGGCCCTGGGCGGCGAGGTTGACGACCTGCATCTCCAGGTTCTCGAACTCCTGGCGGAAGTTCAGCCAGCCGTCGACGAGGAGGAACACGTCGCCGAACGGGTCGTCCGCCAGTTCACCGCGGCGCTTGCGGTTGCGGTAGTCGGTCATCGAGTCGATGCCCATGTCGCGGAAGCGCGCCTCGCGGTCGGTCACCAGGCTGGTGACCTCGGCGACCATGCGGCGGACCTTGTCCGGGTCGAGGCGGCCCGCGACGCCGCCGACGTGGGGCAGGCCCTCCAGCGACGCCAGGGTGCCACCACCGAGGTCGACGCAGTAGAACTGCACCTCCTGCGGGGTGTGGGTCAGCGACATCGACATGATCATCGTGCGGAGCAGCATCGACTTGCCGGTCTGCGGGCCGCCCGCGACCGCGGCGTGGCCCGCGGCGCCGGAGAAGTCGGCCCACAGCAGGTCGCGGCGCTGCTCGTAGGGCTTGTCGATGATGCCCAGCGGGATCTGGAGCCTGCCGTTGCCGTAGAAGCCGACCGGCGACAGGCCGCGGTCCTCGGTGGGCTGCAGCGGCGGGAACAGCGTGTCGAGCGAGTTCGGCTCGTTCAGCGGCGGCAGCCACACCTCGTGCGCGGGCGGGCCCTGGCCGACCAGCCTGCCGACGATGACGTCCAGCTCGCTCGCCTCGGCCCCGCCCTCCGGCTTGGGCTCCTCCTTGACCTGGACGACCGGCTTCTCCGGCTCCTTCGGGATCTCCACGTAGTCCGGCACGAACAGCTTCGCGCGCCGGTCGCCGGTCACCGCGGTCACCGGGCCCGCGGCCTGCATCCCCGCGGGCCGGTACGGGCCGGACACGTAGGCGGCCTTGAAGCGCACCATCGTGCTGGTGTCGTACTTGAGGTAGCCCGAGCCCGGGATGGACGGCAGCTCGAACGCGTCCGGGACGCCGATCGCCGCGCGGGACTCCGCCGCGGAGAACGTCTTCAGACCGATCCGGTAGGACAGGTGCGAGTCCAGGCCGCGCAGCTTGCCCTCCTCGAGGCGCTGCGAGGCCAGCAGCATGTGCATCTGCAGCGAGCGGCCCAGTCGGCCGATCATGACGAACAGGTCGATGAAGTCCGGCTTGGCCGACAGCAGCTCGGAGAACTCGTCGACGACGATGAACAGCGCGGGCAGCGGGTCGAGGTCGGCGCCGTTCTCGCGGGCCTTCTCGTACTCCCACACGTTCTTGAAGTTGCCGCCGTTCTTCAGCGCCTCCTGGCGGCGGTTCATCTCGCCCGCCAGCGCGTCCTTCATGCGGTCGACGAGGGTGATCTCGCCCGCCAGGTTGGTGATGACCGCGGAGACGTGCGGGGCGCCGTCGAGGCCGAGGAACGTCGCGCCACCCTTGAAGTCGACGAGGACGAAGTTCAGCGTCGTCGACGAGTGCGTGGCCAGCATGCCCAGCACCAGCGTGCGGAGGAACTCCGACTTGCCGGAACCGGTCGCGCCGATGCACAGGCCGTGCGGGCCCATGCCCTCCATCGCCGCTTCCTTGATGTCCAGCTCGACGGCCTGGCCGAACTCGCCGATGCCGAACGGCACGCGGTAGCGGTCGCGGACCGGCCGGGGCCGCCACGCCTGCTGCACGTCGAAGGTCATCGGGTCGCCGGGGATGCCCAGCAGCTCCAGCAGCGTCGGGTTCGCGGCGAGCGCGTCCTCCTCGCCGGAGTCGGCCTGGCCGACGCCCAGCCGGTACGGCGAGAGCTTGCGGGCCAGCGCCTCGGCCTCGGCGACGCTCAGCGTGTCCGGGCTGGCGAACCACTCGACGCCGCTGGCGCTGCGCGCGCCGAGCTTGTCGCCCTCGACGACCAGGCGCAGGCCGCGGCGCGCGGTCAGCGTGCCCAGCGAGTCGGACAGGTCGAGGATGGTCACCCCGACGAAGCCCTCCTCGAGGATGATCGCCTCCTCGCGGGTGACCTCGCCGTCGTCGATGACGATCACGATGTGCGGCTGGTCGGGCTGCGGCGGCGCGTTGCGGGTGAACCGGGGGCGGTCGCGCAGGTACTCGTCGAGCCACAGCTCGACCTGGGCCAGCGACCCGGCCATCATCCGGAGCTGGCCGATGCCGTCGACCATGCTCGGGTGCTGGACGTGGGGCAGCCACTTGGCCCACTCCCAGTCCTGCTTGGCGCGGCCGGAGGTGACGACGGCCACGAGCACGTCGTCGGGGCTGTGGAAGGTCACGAGCTGGGCGAGCAGCGCCCTGGCCAGCCCCCGCGACTGCTCCCGCTCACCGGCGATGCCGACCGCGGCGAACCCGCGGATGGCGACCTGGATGGGCAGGTCGGGGACGATCGAGTGGGCGCGGACGAACCGGCGCAGCGCCAGCGTGGCGATCGGCTCCAGCTCGTCGACCGGGCCGGTCTGCGGCGGGACGAGCCGGGTGGCCAGGCGCTGCGAGCCGCGGCCCGCGCGCAGGTGGCAGAAGTCGGCGTCGGCCTGGCGGCGCTCCCACATCCGGCGGCTGGTGGCGATCGACCACATGGCCTGCGGGTCGGGGTGCGTCCACTCCAGGGCGGCGCGCTGGTCGAGGGCGGCCTCGCGGGCCCGGTCGCGCATCTGGCCGAGGTAGCGCAGGTAGTCCTTGCGGTCCTCGTTCATCTCGGCCTTCTTCTGGCCGCCGCCGCGCCCGCCCATGCCGCCGGCCATCATGCCCACCGTCGAGATGAGGAACATGCCGCCGAACATCAGCGACATGGGGCTCTTCGACAGGGTGAACATGAAGACCATCATCCCGATGGACGCCACGATCATGACCGCCGGAAGCAGCTTCATCACGATGCTGCCCGGGATCACCCTGGGCACCTCGGGCGGCGGCTCCAGGTGCACCTCGCCGCCGGGCTGACGGGGCGCGGCCATGCGCGGCGACCGCTTGAACTGCAGCGTGCTCACCGGGAGGACACCTCTCGTGGGCAGGACTTGACCAGGAACCTACCGAACCCGTCGGACGGCGTCCGTCGATTCCGCCGAACGGCCCTCGACGGGCCGGTCACCTGCGGGTTCGGCGCGGTGTCCGGTTTCTGGGCCAACCGGGTCACCCGCGCGCGGCGGTGCGGCCATACTAGGGGCCGTCAAGGGCCCGCCGGGGCGCGATCGGGGACGAGGGGGCAGCGAGGTGGCAACGGGGACGACCGTGTTCAGCCGGGTGACGGTTGTCGCGCCGAGAACGCGCATCGACGTGGCGCTGCCCGCCGACGTCGCGGTGGCCGACCTGCTGCCGATGCTGCTGGAGATGGCCAAGGAGGTCACCCCGGACGGCGGCGCCCGGCACGGCGGCTGGTGCCTGGCCAAGCTCGGCGACTCGCCGCTGGACCCGAGCCGCACCCTGGGCTCGCTGGGCATCGTCGACGGCGACATGCTCCAGCTCCGCAAGCGCGCCGAGAACCCGCCGCCCCCGCTGTACGACGACGTCGTCGACGCCATCGCCGAGTCCGCGCCGGACAGCTACCGGCCGTGGACCAAGGACACCGCCCGCCGGATCGGGCACATCGCGGGCGCGCTGGCGCTGGTCGCGGGCGCGTACGCGGTGTTCATGGGCGGCCCGATGGGCGGCGGCGGCAACCTCGGCCCGGCCATCACCGCGGGCGTGGCGGCGATCGTGTTCGTCGCGCTCGGCGCGGTGATCGCGCGCGGCTACCAGGAGCGCACCACGGGCGTGCTGATCGCGGCGTCCGGCGCGCTGCCGATGGCGTTCGTCAGCGGCCTCTACATCGTGCCCGGGGCGACCGGGCGGGCGTCGCTGCTGCTGGCGTCGGCGCTGGTGCTGATCGTGGCGTCGGCGTCGATCATGCTGATCGGCGCGGGCGTGACCACGTTCGTCGCGGCGGGCTCCGCCGCGGGCCTCGGGGTCATCGCGTTCGGCGTGGCGACGCTGGTCGACCACCCGGCCGCGGGGATCGCGGCGGGCGCGGTCGCGGTGGCGCTGGCCGCGCTGTCGCTGCTGCCGAGGCTGACCATCCAGCTCGCCCGGCTGCCGCTGCCGAACGTGCCGGGCTCGGCCGAGGACCTCAAGGAGGACACCGGCTTCCCGGACTACCGCTCCATCGAGCGGCGCGCGGGCCTGGCGCACGAGTACATGACCGGCATGATCATCGGCTGCGGCGCGGTGACCGCGATCGGCGCGGTGATCGCCGCGTCCGCGCCGGGCGCGTGGGGCATCACGCTGGGGATCGTGGCGACGCTGGTGCTGCTGCTGCGCGCGCGGACGTACGCCAACGGCAGCCAGGCGATCGCGCTGCTGGCCACCGGCATGGTCGCCGCGGGCGGCATCCTCGTCGGCTGGTTGATGGTGATGCCGCCGTTCGAGCGGCTGTTGTGGGTGTTCGGGACGCTGGTGCTGGTCGGCTCGGCCGCGCTGGTGCTGGGCGTGGTGTTCCCCAACCAGCGCTTCTCGCCGCCGCTGCGGCGCAGCGTCGAGATCTTCGAGGCCATCTGCATCGCGGTGGTGCTGCCGCTGTCGCTGGCCGTCATGGACCTGTACTCCGTGCTGCGGCACGTCAACTTCAAGATCTGATGGGACGGGCCCGCCGCATCCCCGCCCTGCTGCTGGCCGCGGGCCTGGCGCTGGCCCTGCCCGCGCAGCCCGCCTTGGCGCAGGAGCAGCCCGCGACGGCCGGGCCGGTGCCGCCGCCGCTGCCGCCGGGCACCCCGGTGCCGGGCGGGGACGGCCCGGACCTGCCGTACGCGCTGAAGACCGCGTGCATCCGGGGGCACAAGGACAACATCGACATCAAGAACAAGCCGTGGGGCCAGACCCGGCTCCAGTTCGACAGCCTGCACAAGTTCGCCACCGGCGACGGCGTCAAGGTCGCGGTGATCGACACCGGCGTGTCCCGGCACCCGTACCTGGGAAACCGGCTGCAGGGCGTGGGCGACTTCGTGAAGAAGGAGCACAAAGGACTGGAGGACTGCGACGGGCACGGCACGCAGGTCGCGGGCATCATCGCGGCCAGCCCGCCCGCGGACTCCGACATCGGGTTCAAGGGCATCGCGCCCCGCGCCACGATCCTCAGCGTCCGCCAGTCCAGCGCGAACTACACCGCCACCCGCCCGACGACCGACGGCTCCCGCGGCGAGGAGGTCACCGCGGGCAACCTGACCACGCTCGCGCAGGCCGTGGTGCTGGCGGCGAACGCCGACGCCGACGTCATCAACATGTCGGTGAACCGGTGCCGCCCGGCCGCGAACTACGTGATCGACCAGGGCGAGCTGGCGCTGCAGGCGGCCGTGCGGTACGCCGTCGAGCAGAAGGACGTCGTGCTGGTGACCTCGGCGGGCAACACCGGCGAGGACAACTGCCCGGACTCGCAGAACGGCTTCGACCCGAACAACCCGACGCACATCGTCACGCCGCCCTGGTTCCGCGACGACGTGCTGTCGGTCGCGGCGATGGACCGCAACGGCGATCCCGCGCCGTTCTCCGTGCAGGGCCCGTGGGTGGGCGTGTCCGCGCCTGGCACCGACATCATCTCGCTGGACCCGTCCGGTGACGGCCTGGCCAACCTGCACATCAAGGCGGACGGGGCGAAGAACACCATCCAGGGCACCAGCTTCGCCGCGCCGTACGTCGCGGGGCTGGCGGCGCTGATCCGCGAGCGCTTCCCGCACCTGGACGCGCGGCAGGTGGTCGAGCGGATCAAGCTCACCGCGTCGCACCCGGCCGCACCGGGCGGCCACGACAACCTGGTCGGGTACGGGATGATCAACCCGGTCGGCGCGCTGACCGCGATGATCCCGGCCGAGCAGGGTGTGCCGCCGGAGGAGTCGATCGACGTCGAGATGACGATGCCGCCCGCCGTCCCGAAGGACTGGACGCCGATGCGGGTCGCGCTGATCGGCGCGGGCGGCGGCGTCGTCCTGCTGCTGCTCACGCTGTTCGTCGTCCACACGGTCCGGCGCAACCAGACCACGCGCCCAGAGGTACGGGGGCAGGCATAAACCGCTGGTGGGGGCCGCGCTGGCGGTCGCGTTCGCGTTGTCGGGTCCGGTCGCGGTCGCGGCGCCCCCGCCCGCGGTGGACACGGCGATCCCGGTGCCGCGCGGCGACAAGCCGGACCGGGCGTACAAGCAGTCGGTCCGCTGCATCGAGAACTCCGCGCAGCAGGTCGACCTCAAGGGCGCGCCCTGGGGCCAGGACCGCCTGCAGTTCGACGACCTGGGCAAGTTCGCCACGGGCAAGGGCGTCACGGTCGCGGTGATCGACACCGGGGTCCGCCCGCACCCGTGGCTGCCCAACCTCAAGGGCGGCGGGGACTTCGTCGCACCGCACAACGGCCTGGAGGACTGCGACGGCCACGGCACGCTGGTGGCGGGCATCATCGCCGCCCGCACGCCGGAGGACACCGGCTTCCGCGGCATCGCTCCGGACGCGACGATCCTGAGCATCCGGCAGTCCAGCGCGAACTACGAGTTCGAGGACGCCGACCGCAGCAAGAAGCCCGCGGGCACCCTCAAGACGCTCGCGCAGGCCATCGTCCGGGCGGTCGACCAGGGCGCCGACGTGATCAACATGTCGATCAACCAGTGCCGCACAGCGGGCCCGATCACGCCGGACGAGAAGGTCCTCCAGCGGGCCCTGCACTACGCCGTCGTCGAGCACGACGTCGTGGTGGTGGCGTCAGCGGGCAACACCCAGGAGGACGGCTGCCCGGACGCCACCAACGGCCCGGACCCGAACAACCCCACGCACATCGTGACGCCGCCGTGGTTCACCGACTACGTCCTCTCGGTCGGCGCGATGAACCGCACCGGCGACCCGGCGACGTTCACCATGCAGGGCCCCTGGGTCAGCGTGTCCGCGCCCGGCACCGAGATCACCTCGCTGAACCCCGCGGGCGACGGCCTCGCCAACAAGCGGAAGTCGACCGACGGCAAGCCCGCGGACATCCAGGGCACCAGCTTCGCCGCGCCCTACGTCGCCGGGCTCGCCGCCCTGATCAAGGAGCGCTTCCGCGACGAGAAGCTGACCGCGCGGCAGATCATGGAGCGCATCAAGCTGACCGCGTCGCACCCGGCGGCCCCGGGCGGCCACGACAACCTGGTCGGCCACGGCATGGTCAACCCGGTCGGCGCGCTGACCGCGATGATCCCCGCGGAGCAGGGCGTGCCGCCGGAGGAGTCGGTGGACGTCCGCATGCAGATGCCGCCCGCGGTGCCGAAGGACTGGACGCCCATGCAGGTGGCGCTGATCGGCGCGGGCGGCGGGCTGCTCCTGCTGCTGCTCACCCTGTTCGTCGTCCACACCGTCCGGCGCAACCAGCCCGGCGGCGCGGAGGACCGCGGCCGGTCGTAGCGGTCAGTCGTTGCCGATGACCGGCGGGGACGCCTTCTCCGGCTTGCCGAAGATGTCCTCGGGCTTGCCCTGCACGCGGTTGCGGGGCTTGTGCTCGTTGGCGCCGTTCTGGCCGCCCATCATGCCGCCGCCCATCATCGGCATGCCCATCCCCATGCCCCGCCCGCCGGTCGAGCCGCCGCCCGCCGACGCCGCGGCGGAGCCCCGGCCGGGGGCTGCTTGGACGGCTGCGCCTCGCCCGCCATCACGTGGTCGCCGGGGCTCAGCGGGGTCGGCTGGGCGCCCGCGCCCACGCCGGGGCCGCCGCCGATGCCCGCGCCGCCCCCGCCGATGCCGCCCGCGCCGCCACCCGGCCCGCCCGCGGCGGACGGCGTCGACGGGGTCTTGGCGTCGACCGGCTTCACGTCGGTGTCGGGCAGCTTCCAGTCGACCTCGGGGAACGTGTGGGACATCGCGACGTCCTTGAACGCCGCGGAGCCGTCGATGCCCTCGCAGAGCTGCACCAGGGCCTCCAGGACCTGGCGCACGGACTCGAACAGCTCGTTGCCCGGCTTGCGCACCTGGTCGAGGAACAGGCGCAGCCGGTCGTCGCCCGCGCTCCGGCTCGACCCCGCGGTCTCGGCGGTGTCGACGAGCATGTCGGCCAGGGTGACCACGATCTCGCGCAGGCCGTCGGCGGTCTCGTCGAGGACGTCGGCCATGGTGGCCATCGCGTCGGACAGGTCGTTGCCCGCGAGGCCGATGGTGGTCATGTAGTCGATGAACGAGTCCGCGTCCGCGCCCTGCCACGCGGCGTCGAGGCCGCCGAGGGGCTGGTCAGGTCGGTGCTGACCCGCTCGGCGACCGCGCCGACCGCGCGGTAGCGCTCGGCCTCGGCGTGCAGGTCGCTCCAGCGGCCCACCACGGGCGCGAAGTACTCCTCGACCGGGTCGGGGACGCCGAGCTCGGCGCACAGCCGGGACAGGAAGTCCAGGTACGGGCCGGTGCCCGCCTCGACGTCGGACCCGTCCGGGCCGCCCGCGGCGGGGCGCGCGATCACCACGTCACTCACCCCGCTGCGGCGCAGGGCGACCACGCCGTCCTCGTCGGACGCCCGGTACTTCTCGGCGACGTCGCCCAGGCTCTCCGCGGCCGCGGTCAGCGACTCCACACCCCGGTTGAGCTGGCCGCGCAGGGCCGTCGACGCGCGCTGGTAGGCGTCGGCGATGCGGACGGTGCGGCCCAGCTCGCCGAACGCCTCCGGGCCGAGCGGGGCGGTGTCGAGCACGGCGGCGCCGTCGGACAGCTCACCCGCCGCGGTGGCGACCGTCCCGGCGTAGCCGCCGATCCAGTCCGGGTCGACCTTGATGCCTGCCATCGGCGGGGACCTCCTTCGGCGTGCCTTGCACAGCTACCGACGCTAGGCCCCCGCGCCCGGTTCCCCTATCCCCCGCTTTGCCCGTTCTCCGTGGGCTGTTCGGCGAACTGGCCGTCCTCCACCGGGACCGTGTCGTACGTCTGCAGCACGTCGCGCGCGTTGAGCGACGCGCCGTTGGGCAGCAGGCGGACGATCGCGTCGGGCGCGGGCGTCTGCTGGGGCAGGTTGAGCGCCTGGGCGGTGCGCAGGTCGGGGATGCCGTACTTCACGCCGCGGTCGGAGATCACGTAGATCGGGCCGGTGGCGAAGGCCGCGGGCGAGTCCGCGCCGCGGACGATCGCCGCCTTGCCGGGCGGCATGTAGAAGTGGTCGATGCGGCTGCCGTCGGCGTTGGCGGTGGAGATGTCGACCACCGCGGGTTCGCCCGCCGCGTTGAGCTCCACCGGCAGCGGGTCGCCCACGTACACCTTGGTCTGGCCCACCTGGTTCGGCGGCTCGCCCGCCAGTGCCCAGCCCAGGCACACGGTCGGGAAGTTCGTCGGGGTCAGCACCTCGGGCAGGTTGGCCGGGAAGTCGGCTTCCTGCACCACGTTCTGCACGACGTTGCCGGTGAGCCGGTCCGGGTTGACCTTCTCGATGTCCGCGCCGCCCTCGGTCCGGTCGAACCGGATCAGGTTGGCCGTCGACCACTTGATCTTGTGCACGCCGTCGCGCAGCACGACGTAGTACTCCGACCCGCCGGGCACCGGGACCTCGAACACCGAGCCGACCACCAGGTCGACGCCCATGTCCAGGTTCGTCGGCTCGCCGCGGCCCTGGATGGCGGGCGGGGTCAGCGGGGCCGCCTCGGGGATGGCGTTGAGCAGACCGGTGGTGATCTGCCGCACGTCCTTCTCGTCCAGCCGCAGCGCCTGCGTGACGGCCTTGTCGGTCATGTCGACCTCGGCGCGCACCGTGTTGGTGTTGCGCACGTTCGCCGACTCGGGCGTGCGGTAGACGAGGTAGTGCTTCTTCGTGGGCGCCTGCACGAGCAGGGCCGCGTTCGTCTCCAGCTCCGCGCCCAGGTCCGGGACGCCCGCGATCACCGTGGTCTCGATCTTGTCCTCACTGGACGGATCGACCAGGCTGTCGTCGATCTGGTACTGGTCGCAGACCGCCCAGTTGTCGGAGATCCGCTGCTCGGGCTTCTCCGGGAGGATCTGCGGCGCGTCCGTGATGCCGGTGAGCCGCTCGCGCTGGATGCCCTCGAGCTTGTCGTCCGGGATGAACTTCGGCTTGGTCGGGCTGTCCGCCGCGGCGGGCGCGCCGCCGAACGGGTCGCCCTCCTCGGCGACCTGGCTGCCGACGCCCTGCGCCTCCGGGTTGCTGCGGGACAGCAGCAGCAGCCGCGCGGAGGCGAGGTTGAACGTCGGGATCAGCACCTGGCCCTTGGGGGTGCTGTTCAGCAGCACGTACACCGCGCCCGAGGGCTGGCCGATGACGATGCCGTCCTTGTCCGGCGGCTTCGGCGCCGGGCTCAGCAGGCCCCAGATCAGGAAGCCGATCATGCCGACCGCCCCGAGGCAGACGCCGACGATCGTGGCTCTGGTGTGCGTCCGCATCGGGTCGTGGAGCATCACCGCGTCCTTGCGGACCAATGCGGACTGCATCCTGCGCAGCACGAAGCGGTATGCCTGGACCTGGGACTTGGTCGTCGGTGTTGATGGCATTCTCGGCCTGCAGCTCTCCCCGTCGCGGTACGGTTCCGCAGGATAGTCGTACGGCCGTGCGCCGTATGCCGGTTCCGCCGAACCGGTACCGACACTAGGGGAATGATCGATCGGATGTCCGTGACCACTCCGCCGCGACAGGGCAGGACTCCACCTCCGGGACAGCCGCCGCGTCCCGGTCCGGGCGGACCGGGTGGGCCGGGCAGACCGGGTGGCCCCGGTGGTCCGGGCGGCCCCGGTGGACCCGGTGGACCCGGTGGACCTGGCGGCCCCGGTGGACCTGGTGGACCCGGTGGACCGGGCAGGCCGGGCGGACCCGGTGGCCCTGGTGGTCCCGGCGGACCGGGCAGGCCGCCGGGCGGCCCTCGGGCGCCGCGCCCGCGCCGCCGCCGCGCGTGTCGGCCCGCAGGCGGGCGCGCGGCGCGAGCCTCGGCCCGCTGCCGGTCTCGAACATCGTCGTGCTGGAGGTCGGCCTCGCGATCGGGCTGGTCCTCCTGGCCATCAACACCGAGCTGCTGTACGTCGCGATCGGCGTCGCCGCCGTCGCGCTCGTCGTGGCGTTCCTGCGCTGGCGCGGCCGCTGGTTCACCCAATGGGTGACGGTGACCGCCCGCTACCTCGCCCGCTCGCACACCCGGGTGACCAAGCCCACCGGCGTGGTCACCATGGAGCAGATGGCCTCGGGCAGCGAGGCCGAGGTCACCGGCCCGGACGACCCGCGGGTCGCGCTGCTGCGGCTGGCCGTGCCGGACCTGGTCGTCGCGCACGGCGTCGACCACGAGCGCAAGCCGGTCGGCTTGGCCTGGCACGAGGGCACCTGGACCGCGGTGCTGCTGATCGACCCGACGCCGGACCTGGTCAGCCAGGTCGGCGCGACGCCGAACCTGCCGCTCGGCGCGCTCGCGCCGTGCCTGGAGGACCGCGGCGTGGTGCTCGACGCCATCCAGGTCATCTGGCACTGCTACCCGGGCAGCGCCGCGCTGCCCCCGAACTCGCCCGCGCTGGCGTCCTACCTGGAGGTGCTGGGCGGGCTGTCGGCCGCGGCCCGGCGCAGCACGTGGGTCGCCATCCGGCTGGACCCGCGCCGCTGCCCGGCGGCGGTGCGCGAGCGCGGCGGCGGCGTCGTCGGCGCCCACCGCGCCCTGATAGGCGCGCTGTCGCGCGTGCGCAACGCGCTGGAGTCACGCGGCGTCCCGACCCGCCCGCTGGACCCGGACGAGCTGCTGAAGGCGGGCATCTCCGCCGCCGAGCTGACCGGCGCCGCGGGCGCGCAGGCCCGGGTGTCGCTGCGCGAGCGCTGGACCGGCGTCACCGCGGCGGGCATCGGGCACGCCAGCTACGCGATCACCGGCTGGCCGCAGGGCAAGCCCGCGCAGAGCCTCACCGCGCTCACCAGCGTCCGGGCGCTGTCGGCCACCGTCACCATGTCGATCTCGCCCGGCGCCGACGAGGGCCAGGTCGGCCTGCGCGGCCTGGTGCGGGTCAGCGCCCGCAACCCCGACGAGCTGGGCCTGGCCGACGAGCGGCTGAGCGCCCTCGCCGACCGCATCGGCATCACGCTGACCCCGCTGCGCGGGCTCCAGGCGGCCGGGCTGGCCGCGTCGCTGCCGCTGGGAGGGCAGGTATGAGCGGGTCCAGCCGGTTGATGGACACCAAGGGGGCGCGGGCGTCGCGCCCGAGTTCATGGTGTCGCCGGAGATGCTCACCGCGATCAGCCCGACCGGCGACCGCGGCGGCATGGTGCTCGGCTCGGGCATCCAGGGCGAGCCGATGATCATCTCCGCGCTGCGGCCCGCGCCGACCCGCATCGTGCTGGTCGGCGGGCTGTACCTGGCCCGCCAGGTCGCGCTGCGCGCGATGGCCGTCGGCGCGTGGGTCGTCGTCGCCACCGGGCGGCCCGCGGCGTGGCAGGTGCTGCAGAAGGCCGCGGGCACCGGACCGGACGGGCGGCCCGCGCCGCTGGTGCAGATCCGCAGGCTCAGCCCGGTCGAGCTGCCCCGGCCGTCCGAGGACGGGCCGCTGCTGGTCGTGCACGACGGCGGGCCGACGCCGCAGGAGCTGTTCCCGCCGCGCTCGCCCTGGCAGACCACCGTCTACGTGCTCCCGTACATGCACCCGCAGGCCGGGGCGACCGCGTCCACCGCGGACCTGGTGCTGCTGCAGCGCCTCCCGGTCGGGCAGGCGCAGCTCGCCGGTCGCGTGTGGAACCTGCCGCCGCACATGCTCCAGCAGCTCAGCACCCTGCCCGACGACCAGGTCGTCGCGCTGGGCCGCAACCTGTGGAAGCCCATGCGGCTGGTGACCACCCAGAAGGAGCAACAGATCCTGGGGCCGGTCCGACGAGGGGACTAGACCGTTCGGCGCACAAGCGTGCGCCGAACGTCACAAATCGTTCCCAGGGAGTCGACATCTGTTCATAAGTGGACGCAGTTGCACCCTGAACGCCCTTGCGGGAGTTAACCGGCATAAACCACTGTGATGTCGTCCGGCCGGACACCCTGCAACCACATCTCCCGACCAGCACGCGGCCCTCCCCGAGGGTCCGGTGCCGCGTGCTCCCTGCACCAAGGAGATACACAGATGGGTAAGTCTCGTGCCGAGTCGCTGCGTCGACTCGCCGGGGTGGGCATCGCCGCGGCCGCCACGGTCGCCGCTGGTGTCAGCCTCGCCCCGACCGCGGGCGCCGCTGAGGGCCGGATCCTGGGCGCCGACGCGCCCACCGCGATCGAGGGCAGCTACATCGTCGTCATGAAGGACGGCGTCTCCGCCCAGGGCGCTTCCGCGGACACCCTCGCGGCCCGCCACGGCGGCAAGATCAAGCACCGGTTCAGCGCCACGATCAAGGGCTTCTCGGCGACGATGAGCGAGTCCGCCGCCAAGCAGCTCGCCGCGGACCCGGCCGTCGCCTACGTCGAGGCCGACCAGGTCGTCAGCCTCGCCACGGACCAGCTCAACCCGCCGTCGTGGGGCCTGGACCGCATCGACCAGCCGTCGCTGCCGCTGAACAACAAGTACACGTACTCGACCACCGCGTCGAACGTGAACGCGTACATCATCGACACCGGCATCCTCACCACGCACAACGACTTCGGCGGGCGCGCGGTCCACGGCCGCGACACCGTCGACAACGACGCCAACGCCACCGACTGCAACGGCCACGGCACGCACGTCGCGGGCACCGTCGGCGGCGGCGCGTACGGCGTGGCCAAGGCCGTCAAGCTGCACGCGGTCCGCGTCCTCAACTGCCAGGGCTCGGGCACCAACGCGGGCGTCATCGCCGGTGTGGACTGGGTGACCAGCAACCACGTCAAGCCCGCCGTGGCCAACATGAGCCTCGGTGGCGGCGCCTCCACCGCCCTCGACGACGCGGTCCGCCGCTCGATCGCCGCGGGCGTCAGCTACGCCGTCGCCTCCGGCAACTCCAACGCCAACGCGTGCAACTACTCGCCCGCCCGCGTGGCCGAGGCCCTGTCGGTGAACGCCAGCGACAGCAGCGACGCGCGCGCCAGCTTCTCCAACTACGGCACCTGCACCGACCTGTTCGCGCCCGGCGTGAGCATCACGGCGCCCTGGTACACCAGCAACACCGCGACCAACACGATCAGCGGCACCTCGATGGCGTCCCCCACGTTGCAGGTGTGGCGGCGCTGTACCTGGCCGCGAACCCGTCCGCGACCCCGTCGCAGGTCCACTCGGCGATCGTGAACGGCGCGGTGACGAACAAGATCACCAACCCGGGCACCGGCTCCGCCAACCGCCTGCTCCAGACCGGCACCGGCGGCACCGACCCCGAGCCGCCGACCGGCTGCGCGGCCGTCAGCAACGGCACCGACGTGTCCATCCCGGACGCGGGCGCGACCGTGTACAGCAACATCACCATCTCCGGCTGCACCGGCAACGCCTCGTCGTCCTCGACCGTGGCCGTCAACATCGTCCACACCTACCGCGGTGACCTGGTCATCGACCTGGTCGCCCCGGACGGCTCGACCTACCGCCTGAAGAACTCCAGCGGCTCGGACTCCGCGGACAACGTCAACGCCACCTACACCGTGAACCTCAGCGGTGAGGCCGCCAACGGCACCTGGCGCCTGGGCGTCCGCGACGTCTACAGCGTCGACACCGGCTACATCAACAGCTGGACCCTGGACCTGTAAGTCCCGGGCAGCGACGGCCCGCCGAGTTCCCCGGAACCCGGCGGGCCGTTCCCGTGCCCGGGGTGGTACGCCGTCAACCACGGCGGTACACCGGACTACACCGTGAGTTGATGACGGCCGCCCCGGGCTCGCCCTACGGTGACCCGGTGGGGGTAGCGGACGCGGTGCGCGAGTGGCGGGCGAGGTACCCCCAGATCCTGGAGACCGCGCTGCCGGTCGCGATCGTCGCCACCGTCCTGCTCGCCGCGGCCACCCGCGACGACCCCGCCCGCAGGCCCCTGGACGCGCTGGGCGTGCTGCTGGTCCTCGCCGCCAACCTCCCGCTGCTGGTGCGCAGGCGCGTGCCGATCGCGGTGCTGCTGGCGTGCTCGGCGGGCGTGCTCGCCTTCAGCCTCGCGGGCTACTGGGAATCCCTGGTCGGGTGGGGCGTGCTCGTCGCGCTCTACACCGTCGCCACCGCCCACCCGCCGCGCGTCGGGCTGCCCCTGACCGCGCTGGCCTGGGCGGTCAACTCGACCAGCGGGCTCATCGGCGGCGAGGGCCCCGCGCTGCTGATCGTCGTGCTGGGCGGCGGGCTCACCGTCCCGGCGTGGGCGCTCGGCCACGTCCGGCAGCTGCTGACCGAGCGCAACCTCCAGCTCGCCGTGCTCACCGAGCGCCTCGCCCAGGACCGCGTGCGGCAGCGCCAGCGGGCGGTCATGGAGGAGCGCGTCCGCATCGCCCGCGAGCTGCACGACGTCGTCGCCCACCACATGTCGGTGATCTCCGTGCAGGCCGGGCTGGCCCGCTACGTGATCGAGTCCGACCCCGCGACCGCCGCCGCGGCCCTGCGCACCGTCGCGAGCACCAGCAGCGAGGCCCTGGAGGACCTGCGCCGCACGCTGCGGCTGCTGCGCGTCGAGGGCCCGGCGGGCGAACCCGGCGCCGTGGCGTCGGCCGAGCGCGGGCTCGACCGGCTCGCCGAGCGGGTGTCCGCCGCCGGGCTGCCGGTCGCGGTGACCGTCACCGGGACCCCGTGGCCGCTGAACCCCGGCGCGGACCTGTCGGTGTTCCGGGTCGTGCAGGAATCGCTCACCAACGCGCTCAAGCACGCGGGCCCCGCGACCGCGGAAGTGGCACTGGCGTACGAAACCGACCGCTTGGTCGTGCGCATATCTGACAATGGCCGGGGAGAAGCGGGGAATCCGGCGGGGAACACGGCCTCATCGGAATGCGCGAACGCGCCGCCCTCTACGGCGGGACGCTTTCCGCGGGCACTGCGGAGAACGGCGGATTCGCGGTCGTTCTCACCCTCCCCGATCCGCCGCCGCTAGCCTGGACCACACCGAGCGCGATCGCGGAGGCTGATCCCGGGGGTCCGATGCTCAAGGTCCTGGTCGTCGACGACCAGATCCTGATCCGCGCGGGCCTCGCCGCGCTGCTGCGCGCCGCGCCGGGCCTGGAGGTGGTGGGCGAGGCGGCCAGCGGGGCGGAGGCGGTCGCGCTGGCCGCCGCGACCGAGCCGGACGTGGTCCTCATGGACATCGCGATGCCGGGCATGTCCGGGGTGACCGCGACCGAGCGGATCATCGCCGCCCGCCCGGACCACCCGCCGCGCGTCCTCGTCCTCACCACGTTCGACCTCGACGAGTACGTCTACGGCGCGCTGCGCGCGGGCGCGCACGGCTTCCTGCTCAAGGACGCCGCCCCCGAGCAGCTCCTCGCCGCGGTCCACGCGGTCGCCACCGGCGACATGCTGTTCGCGCCCGCCGTCACCCGCAGGCTTGTCGAGGCGTTCGCCCCGCCCCCGGACGACGCCGACCCGGCACCGGACCTGCGCGCCCTGACCGCCCGCGAGGTCGAGGTGCTGCGGCTGGTCGGCACCGGGATCTCCAACACCGAGATCGCCACCCGGCTCACCGTCAGCGACAGCACCGTGAAGACCCACCTCAACCGGGTCATGACCAAGCTCGGCCTCACCAGCCGGGCGCAGGCGGTGGTCATCGCCTACGACACCGGACTGGTCACCCCCGCGGCCGGTGAGCCGCGGGGGCGCCAGTCACGGGACTAGCACTTGGTCACGAAGGGCTTCTTGGACAGCCACTGGCCCAGCCGCTCGATCTTGCCGTTGGGCAGGCGCTTGTACCAGAACGCGTGCAGCCGCCAGGTCGTCGTCTTGAAGTCCCGGCACTTCGCCCGCGGGTTGGCGTCGCCCTTGACGGTGATGGTCTTCGACCCGCGGCCGTCCCAGCCCCACCACCGCTTCTGCTGCAGCTCGACGACCAGGTAGGTGGCGCCGCAGTTGTGCAGCCTGCCGCCGACCTCGACGTACCAGGACTTGCCGATCTTCTTCTTGTACGGGTTCCACAGCTGGACGCAGCCGCCCGCCGCGGCGAGGTCGGCGGCGGGCGCCGCCGCGGCCTGCACGACCGCGGGCGCGGCGCCGCCGCGACCGGCTGCGCGGACGCGGCGGACGGCGCGACCAGCATTCCCCCGCCGACCGCGAAAGCGATGACCGCCATCGCCGCTCGTTTGAAAGAAAACATTCGCGTTCCTTCCCTGTGAGTGGTGAGACCTGCGGAGATCTCGTCGATCACGGTAGGGATTTCCCGCGTTCCGGTAATCCGGCGGCGGTTGGAGATCGCGCCGCCGAATTGAATGACGACGGGGACCCCGGAATGGCGACGCCGTCAACCTGGAGGGGAATTCGACCGGCCGCCCGGTCAACCCCGGCGGTAGCGGGATCGGACGCTCAGCGGGTCCGCACGTTGCGGGTCAGGTCGGCGCGGGCGGCCAGGTCGGCGTCGGCGGGGTAGTCGACGCCGATGAGGGTGAGGCCGTGGGCCGGGGCCACCGTGATCTCCGACGGGCGGGTGGTGGCGGTGAGCATCGACGCGGGCCAGTCGGCGGGCTTGCGGCCCTCGCCGACGGCGAGGAGGGCGCCCATGAGGCTGCGGACCATCGAGTGGCAGAAGGCGTCGGCGGAGACGTGCGCGGTCAGCTCGTCGCCGTCGCGGGTCCAGTCGAGGCGCTGGAGTTCGCGGATGGTGGTGGCGCCCTCGCGGCGCTTGCAGAAGGCGACGAAGTCGTGCTCGCCGACCAGGAGGGCGGAGGCGGCGGCGAGGGCGTCGACCGACAGCGGGCGGGGCCACGGGACGACCTGGGTGCGGCGCAGCGGGTCGGCGCGCCAGGGGGCGTCGGTCACGCGGTACGCGTAGTGCCTGCGCAGCGCGCCGAAGCGGGCGTCGAAGGCCGCGGGACGATCCGGGCGGCGGTGACGCGGACGTCGGCGGGCAGGGCGCGGGAGAGCCGGTGCACGAGGTGCGCCGGGTCGGTGTCGGCCGGGAGGTCGGCGTGCGCGACCTGGCCGCTGGCGTGCACCCCGGCGTCGGTGCGGCCCGCGACCGTCAGCCGGGTGGGGCGGCGCAGGGCGCGTTCGAGGGCTTCCTCGAGCACCCCGCAGACGGTGCGACGGCCGGGCTGGCGGGCCCAGCCGGAGAAGTCCGCGCCGTCGTAGGCGATGTCCAGGCGGAACCGGGCCAGCGCGGGGTCCTGGACGCGGGCGAGCCCGCCATCCCACACGGGGTGGCGGGCTCGCCCGGGACGTGCTCGGTCAGGACTTGTCCTTGTCGTCCGCTCCCTCGGCGGGCTCCTCGGTCGCGTCCTTGGTGGCCGACTCGGGCGCCTCGGCGTCCTGGTCGACGACGTCGGCGGCCTCGGTCGTCTCCGGCGCCTCGGTCTCCTCGACCTTCGACTCCTCGACGGCGGGCTTCTCGTCCGCGGCGAACTTGGTCTTGCGGGCGGCCTCGGCCTCCGCGGTGACCGTCTTCTCCTGGATGAGCTCGATCACGGCCATCTTCGCGTTGTCACCGCGGCGCGGCATCACCTTGATGATGCGGGTGTAGCCGCCGTTGCGGTCGCTGAAGAACGGGCCGATCTCGGTCATCAGGCGCTGGACGACGTCCTTGTCCCGGATGACCTTCATGATCTCGCGGCGGTTGTGCAGGTCGCCGCGCTTGGCCTTGGTGATCAGCCGCTCCGCGACCGGGCGCAGGCGCCGCGCCTTGGCCTCGGTGGTGGTGATCCGGCCGTTCTGGAACAGCGAGGTGGCCAGGTTGGCCAGCAGCAGCCGCTCGTGGGCCGGGCCCGCGCCGAGCCGGGCGCCCTTGGTTGGGGTGGGCATTGATGCTCCTTGAATCAGATCAGCGAGGCCCCGCGAAGGACCTAGAGCTGCTCGGTCTCCGCGTAGTCCTGGCCGTCGTCGTTGCCCGTGTCCGCCTGCGACGCCCAGCCCGCGTCCGCCGAGTAGTCGGTGGCGGCGGCGGAGGGGTCGAACCCGGGCGGGCTGTCCTTGAGCGCGAGGCCAAGGCCGACCAGCTTCATCTTGACCTCGTCGATGGACTTCGCGCCGAAGTTGCGGATGTCCAGGAGGTCGGCCTCGCTGCGCGAGACCAGCTCGCCCACGGTGTGGATGCCCTCGCGCTTGAGGCAGTTGTACGAGCGCACGGTGAGGTCGAGGTCCTCGATCGGCATCGCGTAGGCGGCGATGGTGTCCGCCTCCTGCGGCGAGGGGCCGATCTCGATGCCCTCGGCGTCGACGTTGAGCTCGCGGGCCAGGCCGAACAGCTCGACCAGCGTCTTGCCCGCGGACGCGACGGCGTCGCGCGGGGTGATCGACGGCTTGGTCTCCACGTCCAGCACGAGCTTGTCGAAGTCCGTGCGCTGCTCGACGCGGGTGGCCTCCACCTTGTAGGTCACCTTCAGCACGGGCGAGTAGATCGAGTCGACCGGGATGCGGCCGATCTCGGCGCCCGCCTGCTTGTTCTGCATCGCCGGGACGTAGCCGCGACCGCGCTCGACGACGAGCTCGATCTCCAGCTTGCCCTTGCCGTTCAGCGTGGCGATGTGCAGGTCCGGGTTGTGCACCGTGACGCCCGCGGGCGGCACGATGTCGCCCGCGGTGACCTCACCGGGGCCCTGCTTGCGCAGGTACATCGTCACCGGCTCGTCCTCCTCGGAGGAGATCACCAGCTCCTTGAGGTTCAGGATGATGTCGGTGACGTCCTCCTTGACCCCGGGCACGGTGGTGAACTCGTGCAGCACGCCGTCGATGCGGATGCTGGTCACCGAGGCGCCGGGGATCGAGGACAGCAGCGTGCGCCGCAGCGAGTTGCCGAGCGTGTAGCCGAAGCCGGGCTCGAGCGGCTCGATGACGAAGCGGGAGCGGGTCTCGTTGACCGGCTCCTCGGTCAGGGTGGGACGCTGTGAGATGAGCACTTCTGGGTGTTTCCTTTCCGAAGGCGCCCGCTATTTGACGCCCAGCGAAAGAAGGTGGCGGCCGGGTCGACCGCCACCGGTGACGACTACTTCGAGTAGAACTCGACGATGAGCTGCTCCTGGACCGGCACGTCGATCTGGGCGCGCTCGGGCAGCTGGTGCACCAGCACGCGCAGGTTCGACGGGACCAGCTGCAGCCAACCCGGGATCGGGCGGTCGCCGACGGACTCCTTCGCGGCGACGAACGGCAGCGTGGGCAGCGACTTCGGCTTCACGTCGATGATGTCGAACTTCGACACCTGGAAGCTGGGGACGTTGACCTTCTTGCCGTTCACCAGGAAGTGGCCGTGGCTGACGAGCTGGCGGGCCTGGCGGCGCGTGCGGGCGAGGCCCGCGCGGTACACCACGTTGTCCAGGCGCGACTCGAGGAGCTGGAGCAGGACCTCGCCGGTCTTGCCCTCGCGGCGCACGGCCTCCTGGTAGTAGCGGCGGAACTGCCGCTCCAGGACGCCGTAGGTGTAGCGGGCCTTCTGCTTCTCCTGGAGCTGCAGCAGGTACTCGCTCTCCTTGACCCGACCGCGGCCGTGCTGGCCGGGCGGGTAGGGGCGGCGCTCGAACGCCTGGTCGCCGCCGACGAGGTCGACCTTGAGGCGGCGCGAGATGCGCGTCGCGGGGCCGGTGTAGCGTGCCATGGTTTTCTACTCCTCCCCGTGCCTCAGACCCGGCGCCGCTTGGGCGGGCGGCAACCGTTGTGGGGCTGCGGGGTCACGTCCTGGATGGTGCCGACCTCGAGGCCCGCCGCCTGCAGCGAGCGGATCGCGGTCTCCCGGCCGGAGCCGGGGCCCTTGACGAACACGTCGACCTTCTTCATGCCGTGCTCGGCGGCCTTGCGGGCGGCGTTCTCGGCGGCCATCTGCGCGGCGAACGGGGTCGACTTGCGCGAGCCCTTGAAGCCGACGTGCCCGGAGGACGCCCACGAGATCACGGCGCCGGTCGGGTCGGTGATGGAGACGATCGTGTTGTTGAACGTGCTCTTGATGTGGGCGTGCCCGTGCGAGACGTTCTTCTTTTCCTTGCGCCGGACTTTCTTGACTCCGGCGCCGGTGCGCGACTTGGGGGCATTTCTGGCGGGTTCTCCTACTTGGAACGCTTCGAGGTGGTGACGGTGGGGGCCGCGTGCCGGATGACAGTCCCGGCGTCCGTGTACAGCTCGCGCAGCGCGGCCGGACGGCTCGCGCGGGGCGCGACGGCAAGAGCCATGAAGGCCCGGTTGCGCCGCCTCTGGGGGCGACGACCACGGTTTGGCGGCCGGTGCTCACTTCTTGCCGGCCTTCTTCTTGCCGGCGACCGTCTTCTTCGGGCCCTTGCGGGTGCGGGCGTTGGTCTTGGTCCGCTGACCGCGGACGGGCAGCCCACGACGCCACCGCAGGCCCTCGTAGCAGCCGATCTCGATCTTGCGTCGAATGTCGGCCTGGACCTCGCGGCGGAGGTCACCCTCGACCTTGAAGTTGTTCTCGATGTAGTCCCGCAGGCGGGTCAGTTCCTCGTCGGAGAGGTCCTTGACGCGCAGGTCGGGCGAGATCTCGGTGGCGGCGAGCAGCTCCTTGGAGCGGGTCTTGCCGATCCCGAAGATGTAGGTGAGCGCGATCTCCATCCGCTTCTCGCGGGGGAGGTCGACGCCGACGAGTCGTGCCATGGCGGCTTCTGTCTCCTGTCGGTGGTCTCCAGGTCTTCTCCCCCGCCACCCCCGACCGACTCAAGGTCGGGGCCCCGGCCTGGAGACCGGGCGTGAACCGGGCCCGTGTGGCCCGGCAGGCTGAGGAGGTCCTCAGTGCTGGTGCGATCTCAGCCCTGGCGCTGCTTGTGGCGCAGGTTCTCGCAGATCACCATGACCCGCCCGTGACGGCGGATCACCTTGCACTTGTCGCAGATCTTCTTGACGCTCGGCTGGACCTTCACGTCCTTGTTTCTCCTGCTCGGCCGCGTGCCCCCGGGTTGGTCGGGGGCAGCAGTAGTGGCCCGGTCCGCGGCGGACCGGGGGTCACTTGTAGCGGTAGACGATGCGGCCGCGGGACAGGTCGTAGGGCGAGAGCTCTACGACGACCCGGTCCTCGGGCAGGATGCGGATGTAGTGCTGCCGCATCTTGCCGCTGATGTGTGCCAGCACCTTGTGGCCGTTCTCCAACTCGACGCGGAACATCGCGTTGGGGAGTGGCTCGACCACGCGGCCTTCGACCTCGATGGCCCCGTCCTTCTTGCCCATGTCCTCCGCGTTTCGTGACGGTGTCGGGTGACACTGTCGAGCCGCGCGCCAGGGCAACAGCTACATTGTCCTGGACGACACGCACGACAGAGACGGCGCTTGCACAGCGCCACCTGCCTAGTGTACGCACCCACGCACGGTGACCCAAATCGGGTCCTTACCGCACGTCCAGCATCTGCCGCAAGGCGAACCGGATGGCGTCTACCTCGGCTTCTTCGAGCCGGGCCTTGTGCGGCTTGACCAGCCGCTCGACGCTGATGGACTTGACCTGGTCGCACATAGCGTAACCGGGACGGCCGTTCAGATTCACGGCCGGGTGAAACGGGAGACCCCGATCGGTGGTCGTGCACGGCACGACGATGGCGAGGCGGTTCGGCAGCCTGCACGCCAGCGCGCTGCCGACGACGACGGCGGGGCGCAGGCCCGCCTGCTCGCGCCCGACCTGGGGGTGAAGTCGACCCACCACACCTGCCAGGGGGCAGGGCGGGTCACTCGACGATCTCGGTGTCGACGTCGAGCCCGGCGGCCTCGGCCGCGTACCCCGCGGCCAAGCCGGGATCGGCCGCCAACCGGGCCAGCGCCGCCTGGGTCTCGTGCTCGAACAGCACGATGCGCAGCGCCTCGTCGAGCGAGACCCCGCCCAGCTCGTCCGCGGCGATCCGGGCCAGCGCGTCCCGGTTCGCCGTCGACACCCGCATGCTCGTCTGCATACGACCAGCATACGCCTTGGATGCGGCTAGGGTCGAGCACAGGCGCACATGGGGAGGAACAGCGTGGAGTACGCGCGACTGGGGTCGTCCGGGCTGAAGGTGTCCAGGATCGCCCTCGGGTGCATGAGCTACGGGAGCCCGGACCGGGGGACGCACCCCTGGTCGCTGCCGGAGGACGAGGCGATGCCGTTCTTCGAGCAGGCGTTCGACCTGGGGATCACCTTCCTCGACACCGCGAACATGTACTCGCTCGGGTCCAGCGAGGAGATCGTCGGCCGGGCTATCCGGAAGTTCACCAGGCGCGAGGACGTCGTGCTCGCGACGAAGGTCTACTTCCCCGTCGACGGCCCGCGCAGCGGCGGCCTGTCGCGGCGGGCGATCATGCGGGAGCTGGACGCGTCGCTGCGCAGGCTGGGCACCGACCACGTCGACCTGTACATCGTCCACCGGTGGGACTACGAGACGCCCATCGAGGAGACCATGGAAGCCCTGCACGACGTCGTGCGGGCGGGGAAGGCGCGCTACCTCGGGGCGTCGTCGATGCACACCTGGCAGTTCGTGAAGGCCCAGTACACCGCGGACCTGGGCGGCTGGACGCGGTTCATCAGCATGCAGAACCACTACAACCTCCTCAACCGCGAGGAGGAGCGCGAGATGCTGCCCTACTGCCGCGAGGAGGGCGTCGGCGTCACCCCGTGGAGCCCGCTGGCCCGCGGCAAGCTCACCCGCGACTGGGACGACACCTCCACCCGCACCGGGGGCGACCCCATCCAGGACGCGCTCTACAAGGCCACCGAGCGGTCCGACCGCGCGGTCGCGGGCGTGGTCGCGGAGATCGCCGCCGAGCGGGGCGTGCCGCGCGCGCGGGTCGCGCTGGCGTGGCTGCTCCAGCAGCCGGGGATCACCTCGCCCATCGTCGGCGCGACCAAGCCCCACCACCTCACCGACGCGGTCGCGGCGCTGGACGTGGAACTCACCGACGAGGAGCTGACCCGGCTCGGCGAGCGGTACGTGCCGCACGCGGTCGCCGGGTACGAATAGCCGCCGGAGCGGCTATTCGCACACCCCCAGCCGGCACGTCCGCCCCCTGTCGAACGTGATCGGGCAGACCTTGCCGGTCGCCACGAGGTTAGCGGCGCTCCCGGGCGCGGTCCCGGTCCAGTTCGCCGGTTTGTACCTGTACCAGTGCGGCCACCAGCGCGCGGATGGCGCCGTCGACGGCGGCCTCGGCGGGCCTGCCGAACCCGACGACGACCCCTGGGACCGCGGCGCGCCGTGCCAGCACGGACCGAGGCCGTGCAGCTTGAGGCCGAGCGCACCCGCCGCCGCGAGCACCGCGGCCTCGTCGGGGACCCCGACGACGAAGTGCAGGCCCGTGCTGATCCTGGTCACCGCCGACGCGGGTGACGCGGCCTCGATGGCGGCGACGAACCGGTCCCGGCGACGCCGGAACGCGGCGCGTTGGCGGCGCAGGTGGCGGTCGTAGCGCATCGAGCGGATCAGCTCGGCGAACGCGAGCTGGTCGAGCACGGAGTTCTCCGCGCCACCGGCCCGCTTCGCCGCGATGACCGGCCCGACCAGCCGCTCGGGGAGCACGAGCCAGGCCAGGCGCAGGCCGGGCGCGAGCGTCTTGCTCAAGGTCCCCAGGTAGACGACGTGGTCGGGCGCGAGCGGCTGCAGGGCGCCGAAGGGCTGGTGCTCGTGGCGGAACTCGGCGTCGTAGTCGTCCTCGACGACCACCCGGTCCCGCTCCCGCGCCCACGCGGCCAGCGCGGCTCGCCGCGGCGGCGACAGCGCGACGCCCATCGGGTACTGGTGGGTGGGGGTGACCAGCAGCGCGTCCGGGTCGGCGGCGACCAGGGCGTCGACCCGCAGCCCCTCGGCGTCGACCGGGACGGGCACGATCTCCACGCCCCGACCGGCCAGGATCTCCCGGTGCCGGGGCAGGCAGGGGTCCTCCATCGCGATCCGCCGCCGACCGCCCGCCACGAGCGCGTCGACCACCAGCGCCAGCGCGTGGGACGCGCCGCAGCAGATCACGGCCCGGTCGACGGAGCCGAGCACACCCCGGGTCCGGGCGAGGTAGTCCACGAGGGCCGCGCGCAGCGGCTCCACCCCGCGCGCGGCGGGTAGTCCAACATCGTCCCGGGCGTGACGGCGAGCGCCGCGCGCGCCGACGCGGCCCACGGCCGGAAGGGGAACGACGACAGGTCCGCGGCTCCTGCCCGCAGGTCGATGAGAGGCCGGGCGGGCCCACCACCGACGGGGCCGCTCCCGGCCGGACGCTCCGCCACGGACGTCTCGCCGCCCGGCCGCGTCCGCAGGTACCCCTCGGCGACGAGATCGCCGTAGGCGTCGACGACGGTGCCGCGCGAGACCCCCAGCTCCTCGGCGAGCACCCGCGTGGACGGCAACACGGTCCCGGGCCCCAGCCGACCCGACTCGACCGCCGTGCGCAGCGCGCCCGCCAGCGTGGCCCGCCGCGCCCTCGGCGGGCACGCGGTCAGGTCCAGTTCGAGCAGCAGGTCCGCTGAACCCGCTCGTGACCGCACGGCGCCGCCTCGGGGTCGGCCGACCGCGCCGGTCAGTCCTCGGGGGCGGTCAGCACCCACGGGCCGTCGTCGGTGATGGCGACGGAGTGCTCCCAGTGGGCGGCGCGGGAGCCGTCGGCGGTGACGACGGTCCAGCCGTCCTCCAGCTCGACGGTCTCCTCGGTGCCGAGGGTGAGCATGGGCTCGATGGCGATGGCCATGCCGGTGCGCAGGCGGGGGCCCTTGCCGGGCTTGCCGTGGTTCGGCAGGAACGGGTCCATGTGCATGGCGCTGCCGATGCCGTGGCCGCCGTACTCGCGGACGATGCCGTACTCGCGGCCGTGGGCGTCGCCGGAGGCGATGGCCGAGCGCTCGATGGCCGCGGAGATGTCGGTGAGGCGGGCGCCGGGGGCCCGCGGCGATGCCCGCGAGCATCGCGTCGTGGGTGGCCCGGGAGAGCTGCTGGTCGGCTTCGGAGGCCGCGCCGATGAACAGCGTGACCGCCGAGTCGCCGTGCCAGCCCTCGAGGATGGCGCCGCAGTCCACGGAGATCATGTCGCCGTCGGCGAGGACCTGGTCGCGGCTGGGGATGCCGTGCACGATCTGGTCGTTCACCGACGCGCAGATGCTGGCCGGGAAGCCGTGGTAGCCCTTGAAGCTCGGGACGGCCCCGGCGTCGCGGATGGTCTGCTCGGCCAGTTCGTCCAGCTCGAGCGTGCTGACCCCGGCCTTGGCCGCGGCGGCGACCGCGGACAGGGCCCGGTGCACCACCAGGCCCGCCGCGCGCATGGCCTGCAGCTCGGCCGGGGACTTGATCTCGATCATGCGGCCCCGCCACCTCGCCAGGCCGCTGAACAGCCCCCACCGCTCACGTCCGGGAGCGCAGGGCGTCCAGCACGCGCGCGGTGATCGCGCCGACCTCGCCGACGGCGTCGACGGTGATCAGCACGCCCGCGTAGTAGTCCAGCAGCGGGGCGGTCTCGTCCCGGTAGACCTGCTGGCGGTGGCGGATGACCTCCTCGTTGTCGTCCGCCCGGCCGCGGGCGAGCAGGCGCTTGACCACGACCTCCTCGTCGACCCGGAACTCGACGACCGCGTCCAGCTTGCTGTCGGCGTCGGCCAGCAGCTTCCCGAGCACCTCGGCCTGGCCGACGTTGCGCGGGAAGCCGTCCAGCAGGAAGCCGTGCTCGGCGTCGGGCTGGGCCAGCCGCTCGCGGACCATCTCGTTGGTCACGGCGTCCGGCACGAGCTGCCCGGCGTCGAGGTAGCGCTTGACGTCCTTGCCCAGTTCGGTGTTGTTCGCGATGTGCGCCCGGAACAGGTCACCCGTGGAGATGTGCGGGACGCCGAGTTCCTCGCTCAGCGCCGTCGCCTGGGTGCCCTTGCCCGCCCCCGGCGGACCAACGAGAACAACACGCGTCACTTGAGGAACCCTTCGTAGTTGCGCTGCATGAGCTGGCTCTCGATCTGCTTCACGGTGTCGAGACCGACGCCAACCATGATCAGCACCGCGGTGCCGCCGAACGGGAAGTTCTGGTTCTGGCCCTCACCGGTCAGGTCCAGGAAGAAGTTCGGCAGGACAGCAACGATGCCAAGGTAGATGGAGCCGGGCAACGTGATGCGGCTCAACACGAAGTTCAGGTACTCGGCGGTCGGGCGGCCCGGGCGGATGCCGGGGATGAACCCGCCGTACTTCTTCATCTCGTCAGCGCGCTCGGTGACGTTGAACGTGATGGTGATGTAGAAGTACGTGAAGAAGATGATCAGCGCGAAGTACACCGAGATGTGCACCCAGCTCGACTGGTCGGTCAGGTGGTTCTGGGTGAACCGCTGGAACCAGGAGTCGTCCGTGCCGATCAGGTTGACGATCAGGTCGGGCAGGTACAGCAGCGACGAGGCGAAGATGATCGGGATGACGCCCGCCTGGTTGACCTTCAGCGGCAGGTAGGTCGAGGTCCCGCCGTACATGCGGCGGCCGATCATGCGCTTGGCGTACTGCACCGGGATGCGGCGCTGGCCCTGCTCGATGAACACGACCGAGGCGATGATGAGCAGGCCGAAGAAGCAGACGATGGTGAAGACCAGCGGGCCGCCGTTCGGGCTGTCGTAGATCGCCTTGCCCTCGATCGGGATGCGGGCGGCGATGTTGACGAACATCAGCAGCGACATGCCGTTGCCGATGCCGCGCTCGGTGATCAGCTCGCCAAACCACATGATGACGGCGGTGCCCGCGGTCATCGTGATGACGATGATCGACAGCTTGAAGATGTCGCTGTCCGGGATCACCGGGTTCGGGCAGTTGCCGAGGAGCTGGCCGCGGTCGGCCATGGCCACGATGCCGGTGGACTGCAGGATCGCGAGCGCGATCGTCAGGTACCGGGTGTACTGCGTGAGCTTGCCCTGGCCCGCCTGGCCTTCCTTCTTCAGCTGCTCGAACCGCGGGATGACGACGGTGAGCAGCTGGATGATGATGCTGGCGGTGATGTAGGGCATGATGCCCAGCGCGAAAACGGAGAGCTGGAGGAGCGCGCCGCCGCTGAACAGGTTCAGCAGCTGGAAGACGCCCTGGTCGGCGTTGCCGCCGGCCCTGATGCACTCCTGCACGTTCGGATACGAGACCCCAGGCGACGGGAGGGCGGCTCCGACACGGTAGACCGCGACGATCCCCAAGGTGAAGAGGATCTTCTTGCGCAGGTCTGGCGTCGCAAGAGCCGAGCGGAAGGCGCTGAGCACGCAGGAACCTCCTCGGCGTCGCCTGCACTTCGCTGCAGGCGATACTGCGGTAACCGGCGGGTCCGCCGGCAAGGGAACAGGGAACCATAACCCATCGGGTACGCCGACAGGCCACAGCCGCCCCACAGACGACCATCCCTGGGGCGTGACCCCGACTTTAACAGCACGAGTGACGCAGCCCGCACCAGGTGCCGGGCAGCCGTCCAACCGACCCGCCCGGACGCGCGCGAGTGGGACGCACGTCACACGCGGAAGGGCCGGGCGCCCGCTCGGGGTGCCCGGCCCTTCCGTTCAACGCGTCACTCAGACCGTGGTGGCGGTGCCACCCGCGGCCTGGAGCTTCTCCACGGCGCTGCCGGAGAACTTGTCCGCGGTGACGTCCAGCTTGACGCCGTTCACGTCGCCGTTGCCCAGCACCTTGACGAGCTGGTTCTTGCGGACCAGGCCCGCCTCGACCAGCGCGTCCTTGTCGACCGCGCCGCCCTCGGGGAACTTCTCCGCGATGTCGCCGATGTTGACGACCTGGTACTCGACCCGGAAGCGGTTCTTGAAGCCCTTGAGCTTCGGCAGCCGCATGTGGATCGGCATCTGGCCGCCCTCGAACGCCGCGGGGACGTTCTTGCGGGCCTTGGTGCCCTTGGTACCGCGGCCGCGGTCTTGCCCTTGGAGCCCTCACCGCGACCCACGCGGGTCTTCTCGGTCTTGGCGCCGGGGGCCGGGCGCAGGTGGTGCAGCTTGATCGCCATCAGTCGACCTCCTCGACGGTCACGAGGTGGCGGACGGTGTGGATGAGGCCGCGCACCTCGGGTGAGTCCTCGCGCACGGTGGACTGGCGGATCTTCCGCAGGCCCAGGGTGCGCAGGGACTCACGGTGGTTGCGCTTGGTGCCGATGCTCGAGCGCACCTGGGTCACCTTGAGCTTGGCCATGTCAGTTCCCCGATCCAGCGGTGGCCGCCGCCGCGCGGGCGCGGAGCATGCCTGCGGGAGCGACGTCCTCCAGCGGCAGGCCGCGGCGGGCCGCGACCTCCTCGGGACGCTGCAGGTTCTTCAGCGCCTGCACGGTGGCGTGCACGATGTTGATGGCGTTGTCGGAGCCCAGCGACTTCGACAGCACGTCGTGGACACCCGCGCACTCCAGCACGGCGCGGACCGGGCCACCGGCGATGACACCGGTACCGGCGCTGGCCGGGCGGAGCAGCACGACGCCCGCGGCCTTCTCACCCTGCACGGGGTGCGGGATGGTGCCGCCGATGCGCGGGACGCGGAAGAAGTTCTTCTTCGCCTCCTCGACGCCCTTGGCGATGGCCGCGGACTTCCTTGGCCTTGCCGTAGCCGACGCCGACCATGCCGTCGCCGTCGCCGACGACGACCAGCGCGGTGAAGCTGAAGCGCCGACCGCCCTTCACGACCTTGGCGACGCGGTTGATCGCGACCACGCGCTCGAGGTGCGGGGTCTTCTCCTGGGCCGCCCCGCCGCGACCGCCGCCGTCACGACGGTCCCGACGGTCGCGGCGCTCGCCGCGCTCGCCGCCCTGACCGCCCTGTCCGCCGTGGCCGCCGCCGAACTGCCGCGTACGTCCCGGCATCAGGCGTTCCTTCCATTCTCAGTGCAGATCGTCATCAGAACTCCAGCCCCGCTTCGCGAGCCGAGTCGGCCAGCGCCGCGATGCGGCCGGTGTACTTGTTGCCGCCGCGGTCGAAGACGACCTTGGCGACGCCCGCGTCCTTGGCCCGGGCGGCGAGCAGCTCGCCGACCTTGGCCGAGCGGGCCTTCTTGTCGCCCTCGAGGGCGCGCACGTCGGCCTCCATCGACGACGCGGAGACCAGCGTGTGGCCGGTCAGGTCGTCGATGATCTGGGCGAACATGTGCCGCGAGGACCGGTGCACCACCAGACGGGGCGCTCCGCGGTGCCGCTGATCTTCTTGCGGAGGCGGAAGTGCCTGCGGGTCTTGGCGACGCGGCGGAGGGTGGAGATGTCCTTGCCCACCGGCTTGCTCTTCTTCGTAGCAGTCGTAGCAGCCATGATCACTTACCCGTCTTTCCGACCTTGCGGCGGATCTTCTCGCCCGCGTAGCGGACGCCCTTGCCCTTGTACGGGTCGGGCTTGCGCAGCTTGCGGATGTTCGCGGCGACCTCGCCCACCTGCTGCTTGTCGATGCCCGAGACGGAGAACTTCGTGGCGCTCTCGACCTTGAAGGTGATGCCCTCCGGCGGGGTGACCTTGACCGGGTGGCTGAAGCCCAGGGCGAACTCCAGGTCCGAGCCCTTGGCCAGCACGCGGTAGCCGACGCCGTGGATCTCGAGCTTCTTCTCGTAGCCCTCGGTCACGCCGACGACCATGTTGTTCACCAGCGACCGGGTGAGGCCGTGCAGCGCGCGGTTCTGCCGCTCGTCGTTCGGCCGGGTCACGCTCAGCGTGCCGTCCTCGGCGCGCTCGACGGTGATCGGCTCGGAGACCGTGAAGGCCAGGGTGCCCTTCGGGCCCTTGACGCTGATGTCGCGGCCGTTGATGGTCACGTCCACCCCGGACGGGACCGTGATCGGAAGCCTTCCGATGCGAGACATTGGTCTAGTCCCCTTACCAGACGTAGGCGAGGACTTCCCCGCCCACACCCTGCTTGGTCGCCTGCCGGTCGGTCATGAGGCCGCCGGACGTGGAGATGATCGCCACGCCCAGGCCGCCGAGCACCTTGGGCAGGTTGGTCGACTTCGCGTACACCCGCAGACCGGGCTTGGACACCCGGCGCAGACCGGCGATGCTGCGCTCGCGGTTCGGGCCGTACTTCAGCTCGACGACGAGGTCCTTGCCCTTCTCGCCGTCCTGGTCGCGGTAGCCGGAGATGTAGCCCTCGCGCTTGAGGATCTCGGCGATGCTCGCCTTGAGCTTGAGTGCGGCAGCACGACCTCGTCGTGGTATGCCGAGTTGGCATTGCGCAGACGGGTCAAGAAGTCTGCGATCGGGTCGGTCATCGTCATGGTGACCTGTCAACCTTTCTCGCCGTGGTTCCCGTGCCGGGCCTGCGGCGATTCATGAGGTCTGGAGGGGGACTAATCCCTTACCAGCTGGACTTGCTCACGCCGGGCAGCTCGCCCCGGTGCGCCATCTCCCGCAGGCAGATCCGGCACAGGCCGAACTTGCGGAACACCGAGTGCGGACGACCGCACCGGTTGCAGCGGGTGTACGCCCGGACCTTGAACTTCGGCTTCTTGGCGGCCTTGTGAACCAGCGCCTTCTTCGCCATGTGCTCAGTTCTCCTTGAACGGGAAGCCCAGGTGCTTGAGCAGCGCCCGGCCCTCCGCGTCGGTCCTCGCGGTGGTCACGACCGTGATGTCCATGCCGCGCTGGCGGTCGATGGAATCCGGGTCGATCTCGTGGAACATCGACTGCTCGTTGAGACCGAAGGTGTAGTTGCCGTTGCCGTCGAACTGCTTGCCCGAGAGGCCGCGGAAGTCGCGGATGCGGGGCAGCGCGATGGTCAGCAGGCGGTCCAGGAACTCCCACATCCGGTCGCCGCGCAGGGTGACCCGGGCGCCGATCGGCATGCCCTCGCGCAGCTTGAACTGCGCGATGGACTTGCGGGCCTTGCGGACCTCGGGCTTCTGGCCGGTGATGGTGGCCAGGTCGCGGACCGCGCCCTCGATCAGCTTGCCGTCGCGGGCGGCGTCGCCGACGCCCATGTTCACGACGACCTTGACCACGCCGGGGATGAGCATGGGGTTCGAGTACTCGAACTCCTGCTTCATCGCCGCCGCGATCTCCTCGCGGTACCGGGTCTTCAGCCGGGGGATGATCTTCTCGGTGGTGGTCATGATCAGATCTCCTTCCCGTTGCCCTTGCCGCGGGCGATGCGGACCTTGCGGCCGTCCTCGGCGGTCTTGTAGCCCACGCGCACGGCCTTGCCGTCCGACACCAGCATCACGTTGCTGACGTGGATGGGGGCTTCCTGCGTGACGATCCCGCCGGACTGGGCGCCGCGCTGGTTCTGCGACACGCGGGTGTGCTTCTTGACCCGGTTCACGCCCTCGACCAGGACCTTGTTGGTCGCCGGGTAGGCGTGGATGACCTTGCCCTTGGCGCCCTTGTCCTTGCCCGAGATGACGACGACCGTGTCGCCCTTCTTGATCTTCATGTCAGAGCACCTCCGGCGCCAACGAGATGATCTTCATGAACTTCTTGTCGCGCAGCTCGCGGCCCACCGGGCCGAAGATGCGGGTGCCGCGGGCTCGCCCTCGTTCTTGATGAGGACCGCGGCGTTCTCGTCGAACCGGATGTAGCTGCCGTCGGGGCGGCGGCGCTCCTTGACGGTGCGCACGACGACCGCCTTCACGACGTCGCCCTTCTTCACGCCCGCGCCGGGGATGGCGTCCTTCACGGTGGCGACGATGATGTCGCCGATGCCCGCGTAGCGCCGACCCGAGCCGCCGAGCACCCGGATGCAAAGGATCTCCTTCGCACCGGTGTTGTCGGCGACGCGCAGTCGCGACTCCTGCTGGATCACGTCAACTCCTTGACCATTCCTGGCCCGTCAGATTTCCGACCTGGCGGGCTCGGCCGAACTACTTGGCGCGCTCGATGACCTCGACCAGGCGCCACCGCTTGGTGGCGCTCAGCGGCCGGGTCTCCATGAGGAGGACGCGGTCGCCGACACCGGCGGTGTTCTCCTCGTCGTGCGCCTTCACCTTGGTGGTGGAGCGCATGACCTTGCTGTACCGGGCGTGCTTCTTGCGGTCTTCCAGCGCCACGACGATGGTCTTGTCCATCTTGTCGGAGACGACCAGGCCCTCGCGGACCTTGCGCGTGCTGGTGCGCTTGACTTCCTCGTTCACGTTCTCGTTCTCGCTCATGCGGCACCCTCACCGGTGGTGGTCGCTTCGTCCGGGGACGCCGACAGCCCCAGCTCGCGCTCGCGCATCACCGTGTACACGCGGGCGATGTCCTGCTTGACCGTCCGCAGCCGACGGTTGTTGTCGAGCTGGCCGGTGGCCATCTGGAAGCGGAGGTTGAACAGCTCCTCCTTGGCTTCCCGCAGGCGCAGCACCAGCTCGTCGTCGGTCAGCTCGCGCAGGTCCGTAGTGGTGGTCCCGGCGGCCATCAGAAGTCACCACCCTCACGCGTCACGATGCGGCACTTCATCGGCAGCTTGTGGATCGCGCGGCGCAGTGCCTCGCGCGCCACCGTCTCGTTGGGGAACGTCATCTCGAACAGCACGCGACCCGGCTTGACGTTGGCCACCCAGTGCTCGGGCGAGCCCTTGCCGGAACCCATGCGGGTCTCGGCGGGCTTCTTCGTCAGCGGGCGGTCCGGGAAGATGTTGATCCAGACCTTGCCACCGCGGCGGATGTGCCGGTTGATGGCGATACGCGCGGACTCGATCTGCCGGTTGGTCACGTAGGCGGGCTCCAGCGCCTGGATGCCGAACTCGCCGAAGGTGACCTTCGTGCCGCCCTTCGCAGCGCCGGACCGGTCCGGGCGGTGCTGCTTGCGGTGCTTGACCTTGCGTGGGATGAGCACTGCTCAGCCCTCCCCGTTGCCAGTGCCCTCGGCGGCCGGAGCCGCGGGGTGTCGGACGCGGCGGCGCGACCCGCCTCGGTGCTGGTGGGCGTGGTGCCCGCGGAGCCGGAGCGGCGCGGGCGGCTCGGCCGCTCGCGGCGCGGCTCGCGCCGGGTGTCCTGCGGCTGGCGGACGTCCGCCTCGCGGCGGCCGCCGACGACCTCGCCCTTGTAGATCCACACCTTGACGCCGATGCGCCCGAAGGTGGTGCGGGCCTCGAAGAAGCCGTAGTCGATGTCGGCGCGCAGCGTGTGCAGCGGGACCCGGCCCTCGCGGTAGTGCTCGGAGCGGGACATCTCCGCGCCGCCGAGGCGGCCGGAGCACTGCACGCGGATGCCCTTGACCTGCGGCGAGCGCATGGCCGACTGGATGGCCTTGCGCATCGCGCGGCGGAAGGACACGCGGTTGGACAGCTGCTCGGCGGTCACCTGGGCGACCAGCTGGGCGTCCGACTCGGGGTTCTTCACCTCGAGGATGTTGAGCTGGACCTGCTTCTTGGTCAGCTTCTCCAGCTCACCGCGGATGCGGTCGGCCTCGGCGCCGCGGCGGCCGATGACGATGCCCGGCCGGGCGGTGTGGATGTCGACGCGGACGCGGTCGCGGGTGCGCTCGATCTCCACGCGGGAGATACCGGCGCGCTCCATGCCCTTGCCCAGCAGGCGGCGGATCTTCACGTCTTCCGCGACGTACTCCGCGTACTGCTTGTCGGCGTACCAGCGGGACCGCCAGTCGGTGGTGATCCCGAGGCGGAAGCCGTGCGGGTTGATCTTCTGCCCCATTAGCGGGCACCGCCCTTCTTGCCCTTGGCGGGCTTGGCGACCGCCGGACGGGACTCGACCTCGATGGTGATGTGGCTGGTCCGCTTGCGGATGCGGTAGGCGCGGCCCTGGGCGCGCGGCCGGAACCGCTTCAGGGTCGGGCCCTCGTCCACGAACACGGTGGACACCCAGAGGGTGTCCGGGTCGAGGCCGAGGTTGTTCTCGGCGTTGGCGACGGCGCTGGCCAGCACCTTGGCAACCGGCTCGGAAGCGGCCTGCGGCGCGAACCGGAGCACGGCCAGGGCGTCACCGGCGCTACGTCCCCTGATGAGCTCGACGACCCGGCGCACCTTCATAGGCGTCATCCGGACGTAGCGAGCCCGAGCCACGGCGCGCGGAAGCTCTTCCGTCGCCACAGCGTCGTTACGGGCGTTCATCGCTGTTCCCCTTGCTCTTTCTCTGATCCGTGCCTAGCGGCGGCGCGACTTGCGGTCGTCCTTGATGTGACCCTTGAACGTGCGGGTCGGGGCGAACTCGCCCAGCTTGTGACCCACCATGGCCTCGGACACGAACACCGGGACGTGCTTGCGGCCGTCGTGCACCGCGATGGTGTGGCCCAGCATGTCCGGGATGATCGTGGACCGGCGGGACCAGGTCTTGATCACGGTCTTCTTGCCCGACTCGTTCAGCGCGTCCACCTTCTTGAGCAGGTGGTCGTCCACGAACGGGCCCTTCTTCAGGCTGCGTGGCATGTGCTTCTACCTCCCTGCTCAGCGCTTCTTGCCGGTGCGGCGGCGGCGGACGATCATCTTGTCGCTCGGCTTGCGGCGGCGGGTGCGACCCTCGGGCTTGCCCGCCGGGTTCACCGGGTGGCGACCACCGGAGGTCTTGCCCTCACCACCACCGTGCGGGTGGTCGACCGGGTTCATGGCGACACCGCGGACGGTCGGGCGCTTGCCCTTCCACCGCATGCGGCCCGCCTTGCCCCAGTTGATGTTGGAGTGCTCGGAGTTGCCCACCTCGCCGACGGTGGCGCGGCAGCGCACGTCGACGTTGCGGATCTCACCCGAGGGCATGCGGAGCTGCGCGTACGGGCCGTCCTTGGCGACGAGCTGGACGCTCGACCCGCGGAGCGGGCGATCTTCGCGCCGCCGCCCGGGCGCAGCTCGATGGCGTGCACCACGGTGCCGACGGGGATGTTCCGCAGCGGCAGGTTGTTGCCCGGCTTGATGTCGGCCCGCGGGCCGGACTCGATCGGGTCGCCCTGGCGCAGCTTGCTCGGCGCGATGATGTAGCGCTTCTCGCCGTCCGCGTAGTGCAGCAGCGCGATGCGCGCCGTGCGGTTCGGGTCGTACTCGATGTGCGCGACCTTCGCCGGGACGCCGTCCTTGTCGTGGCGGCGGAAGTCGATCAGCCGGTACGCGCGCTTGTGACCGCCACCCTTGTGCCGGGTGGTGATCTTGCCGTGCGCGTTGCGGCCGCCGCGGCCGTGCAGCGGGCGGAGCAGCGACTTCTCCGGGGTGGAGCGGGTGATCTCGGCGAAGTCCGAGACGCTCGCGCCGCGACGACCCGGGGTCGTCGGCTTGTACTTGCGAATACCCATTGTCTACTCAGTCCTTACGCGGCCGGGCCGCCGAAGATCTCGATCGGCTTGCTCTCCGGGGACAGGGTGACGATCGCGCGCTTGGTGTCCTTGCGCTTGCCGTATCCGGTCCGGGTGCGCTTGCGCTTGCCGTTCCGGTTGAGCGTGTTCACGCTCAGCACCTTGACCGCGAAGATCTTCTCGATCGCGATCTTGATCTCGGTCTTGTTGGCGCCCGGGCTCACCAGGAAGGTGTACTTGTTCTCCTCGAGGAGACCGTACGACTTCTCGGAGATCACCGGCGCGAGCACGATGTCGCGGGGGTCGGGGATCACTTGTCCTCCTCCGACTTCTCCACCTCAGCGGAGGAGGCCTTGGCCTTGGCGACCTTGACCGGACCGGCGAGGAAGGCGTCATAGGCGGTCTTGGTGAAGACGATGTCGTCGTTCACCAGGACGTCCAGGGTGTTCAGCTGGTCGGGCGCGATGACGTGCACGTTCGGCAGGTTGCGCACCGACACCCAGGCGACGTCCTCGTCGCGGGTCAGCACGACCAGCACGCGGCGCGCCGCGGTGACCGACTCGAGCAGCTTGCGCGCGGTCTTGGTGGACGGGGTGTCCCCGTCGACCAGGCCGGACACGATGTGCAGCTGGCCCGCGCGGGCCCGGTCGGAGAGGGCGCCGCGCAGGGCGGCGGCCTTCATCTTCTTCGGGGTGCGCTGGGCGTAGTCGCGCGGCTGGGGGCCGTGCACGACGCCACCGCCGGTGAACTGCGGCGCGCGGGTCGAGCCCTGGCGGGCGCGGCCGGTGCCCTTCTGGCGGTACGGCTTCTTGCCACCGCCGGAGACCTCGCCGCGGGTCTTCGTGGCGTGCGTGCCCTGGCGGGCCGCGGCCTGCTGGGCCACGACGACCTGGTGCATCAGGGCCACGTTGGCCTGCACGTCGAAGATCTCGGCGGGCAGCTCGACGGAACCGTCGGTCTTACCGGCGGGGGTCTTGATGTCGACGCTGGTCAACTCAGGCACCGCCCTTCGCAGCGGTCTTGAGGAACACCAGGCCGCCCTTGGGGCCGGGGACGGCGCCCTTGAGCAGGATCAGGCCGGACTCGGCGTCGACCTGGTGCACGGTCAGGTTCTGGGTGGTCACCCGGGCGTTGCCCATGCGGCCCGCCATGCGCAGGCCCTTGAACACGCGGCCCGGGGTGGCGCAGCCGCCGATGGAGCCCGGGGAGCGGTGCTTGCGCTGGGTGCCGTGGGAGGCGCCGAGGCCCTTGAAGCCGTGGCGCTTCATGACACCCGCGGTGCCCTTGCCCTTGGTGGTGCCGGTGACGTCGATGACGGTGCCCGGCTCGAACACCTCGGCGGTGATCTCCTGGCCGACGGTGTAGTCACCCGCGTCGGCGGTGCGCAGCTCGGCCAGGACCCGGCGGGGGTGACCCCGGCCTTGTCGAAGTGGCCGCGCTCGGGCTTGTTCACCTTGCGCGGCGCGATGGCGCCGAACGCGAGCTGAACAGCGGCGTAGCCGTCCTTCTCCTGGCTGCGGACCTGCGTGACCACGTTGGGTCCGGCCTTCACGACGGTCACCGGGACGATCCGGTTGTTCTCGTCGAAGACCTGGGTCATCCCGAGCTTGGTGCCCAGGATTCCCTTCATCTGCCTGTCAGACATGGCTCTCGTTACTCTCCGCCTCGCCGCGCGCGCTTACTGGATGTTGACGTCGACGCTGGCAGGCAGGTCGATGCGCATGAGCGCGTCCACCGTCTTGGGCGTCGGGTCGAGGATGTCGATCAGCCGCTTGTGCGTGCGCATCTCGAAGTGCTCGCGCGAGTCCTTGTACTTGTGCGGCGAGCGGATGACGCAGTAGACGTTCTTCTCGGTGGGCAGCGGCACGGGCCCGACGACCCGGGCACCGGTGCGCGTCACGGTCTCCACGATCTTGCGAGCCGAAGCGTCAATGGCCTCGTGGTCGTAAGCCTTGAGCCGGATGCGGATCTTTTGTCCCGCCATAGTGGCTTGCCGTTCCTCTTCGTTGCGATCCTCGGCGGGGACCCCGTGGGGGCCTGTGCCGCGCCGCTTCCCTGTTCACAAGTCAATCGGTGTCGGAAGCCGTCTGCCCTGGTCGTCCCGGTCCACGCGGTCGGGCGTGTCGCGAAGCTTCCACATGCTCGTCCCTTGGCCGAGACCGCGGGACCAGGTATTCGGTTTCCGAAGGGCCGTGATGGCCCCGGCTTCTCGTGGCGGGGCGGCCGGTGATCTACCCCAACCGGCCGCCCCAGCTACGAGCAACCCGACTAGCATGCCACACCGCGATGTGGCCGACCAAACCGGGGTGGCCGATGTCTCGGCCACCCCGGTCCAGGTCACTTGTTGATCTTGGTGACGCGGCCCGCGCCGACGGTCCGGCCACCCTCGCGGATGGCGAAGCGCAGACCCTCGTCCATGGCGATCGGCTGGATCAGCTTGACCGACATGGCGGTGGAGTCGCCCGGCATGACCATCTCGGTGCCCTCGGGGAGGGTCACGACGCCGGTCACGTCGGTGGTGCGGAAGTAGAACTGCGGGCGGTAGTTGTTGAAGAACGGGGTGTGGCGACCGCCCTCGTCCTTGCTCAGGATGACGACCTGGGCCTCGAACTCGGTGTGCGGGGTCGTGGTGCCCGGCTTCACGATGACCTGGCCGCGCTCGATGTCCTCGCGCTTGATGCCGCGGAGCAGGAGGCCGACGTTGTCGCCCGCCTGGCCCTGGTCGAGGAGCTTGCGGAACATCTCGACACCGGTGACGGTGGTCTTCTGCGCCTTCTCCTTGATGCCGACGATCTCCACCTCCTCGTTGACGTTGATGACGCCGCGCTCGATGCGGCCGGTCGCGACGGTGCCGCGGCCGGTGATCGTGAAGACGTCCTCGACGGGCATGAGGAAGGGCTTGTCGGTCTCGCGCTCCGGCTGCGGGACGTTCTCGTCGACCGCGTCCATCAGCTCGAGCAGGCGCTCGCCCCACTCGGCGTCGCCCTCCAGCGCCTTGAGCGCGGAGACGCGGACGACCGGCAGGTCGTCACCGGGGAAGTCCTGCGCGGACAGCAGCTCGCGGACCTCGAGCTCGACGAGCTCCAGGATCTCCTCGTCGTCGACCATGTCGGCCTTGTTCAGGGCGACGACGATGTAGGGCACACCGACCTGGCGGGCCAGCAGCACGTGCTCGCGGGTCTGCGGCATCGGGCCGTCGGTGGCGGCGACCACGAGGATCGCGCCGTCCATCTGGGCCGCACCGGTGATCATGTTCTTGACGTAGTCAGCGTGACCCGGGCAGTCGACGTGCGCGTAGTGGCGCTTCTCGGTCTGGTACTCGATGTGAGCGATCGAGATGGTGATGCCGCGCTGCTTCTCCTCCGGCGCCTTGTCGATCTCGTCGAACGGCGTGAAGGGGTTCAGGTCCGGGTACTTGTCGTGCAGGACCTTGGAGATCGCCGCGGTCAGCGTGGTCTTGCCATGGTCGATGTGACCAATGGTGCCGATGTTGACGTGCGGCTTGGTCCGCTCGAACTTGGCCTTAGCCACTGGACTGTCCTCCTGGACTGGGTTTGCTTGTCCGCTGTGGGCCGGACGTTATCCGTCCGATCCCGGCAGCGGTCCATCAGGGTCGATGTGCGGACCGCGGGGTGACCCCGGGGAGCCCGCACGCCAGGGTCCGCACCCGGTGTGCGGACCCCGGTGCGGGGTTTACTCCCCCGTCGCCTTCGCGATGATCTCCTTGGCCACGTTCGTGGGAACCTCGGCGTAGGAGTCGAACACCATCGAGTAGTTCGCCCGGCCCTGGGTCTTCGACCGCAGGTCGCCGACGTAGCCGAACATCTCCGACAGCGGGACCAGGGCCTTGACGATCCGGGCGCCGCCGCGCTCCTCCATGGCCTGGATCTGGCCACGGCGGGAGTTCAGGTCGCCGGTGACGGTGCCCATGTACTCGTCGGGCGTGGTCACCTCGACGGCCATCATCGGCTCGAGCAGCGCCGGGTCCGCCTTGCGGGCGGCTTCCTTCAGCGCCATCGAGCCCGCGACCTTGAAGGCCATCTCGGACGAGTCGACCTCGTGGTACGCGCCGTCCAGCAGGGTCAGCTTCAGGCCCACCAGCGGGTAGCCCGCCAGCACGCCGTACTGCATCGCGTCCTGCGCGCCCGCGTCGACCGACGGGATGTACTCCGCGGCACGCGACCGCCGGTGACCTTGTTGTCGAACTCGTAGAGCGCGCCGTCCTGGGTGTTCAGCGGCTCCAGCGCGATGACCACCTTCGCGAACTGGCCCGAGCCACCCGTCTGCTTCTTGTGGGTGTACTCGTACTTCTCCACCGCGCGGCGGATCGTCTCGCGGTAGGCGACCTGCGGGCGGCCGATGTTGGCCTCGACCTTGAACTCGCGGCGCATGCGGTCCACCAGGATGTCCAGGTGGAGCTCGCCCATGCCCGCGATGATGGTCTGGCCGGTCTCCTCGTCCAGGTTGACCTTGAAGGTGGGGTCCTCCTCGGCCAGCTTCTGGATCGCGATGGAGAGCTTCTCCTGGTCCGCCTTCGTCTTGGGCTCGATGGCGACCTGGATGACCGGGTCCGGGAAGGTCATCGACTCCAGGACGATCGGGTTCTGCGGGTCGCAGAGCGTGTCGCCGGTGGTCGTGTCCTTCAGGCCGATGACCGCGTAGATGTGGCCCGCGCGCGCCTCGGTGACCGGGTTCTCCTTGTTGGCGTGCATCTGGAACATCTTCCCGATGCGCTCCTTGCGGTCCTTGGTCGAGTTGATGACCTGGGCGCCGGAGTCGACCTTGCCCGAGTACACCCGGACGTAGGTCAGCTTGCCGAAGAACGGGTGCACGGCGATCTTGAACGCCAGGCCGGAGAACGGCGCGTCGGCGTTCGCCTCGCGGGTGGCCGGGGTCTCGCCGTCCTGCAGCGTGCCCTCGACCGCGGGGACGTCCAGCGGCGACGGGAGGTAGTCGACGACGGCGTCGAGCATGGGCTGCACGCCCTTGTTCTTGAACGCCGAGCCGCACAGCACCGGGTACGCCGAGCCCTCGTTGACGATCTTGCGGATGCCCGCCTTGATCTCCGCGACGGTCAGCTCCTCGCCGCCGAGGTAGCGCTCCATGAGGTCGTCGTCGGTCTCGGCCACGGCCTCGACCAGCGCCTCGCGGTACTCCTGCGCCTTCTCGAGCAGGTCGGCCGGGATCTCCTCGACCGTGTAGTCCTCGCCCTTCTGGACCTCGCCGCGCCAGGTCAGCGCCCGCATCTCGACCAGGTCCACGACGCCGATGAAGTCGGACTCGGACCCGATCGGGATCTGGATGGGCAGCGGCTTGGCGCCGAGGCGCTCGGAGATGGTCTTCACCGTGAAGTAGAAGTCCGCGCCGAGCTTGTCCATCTTGTTGACGAAGCAGATGCGCGGGACGTCGTACTTGGTGGCCTGCCGCCAGACCTGCTCGGACTGGGGCTCGACACCCTCCTTGCCGTCGAAGACCGCGACGGCGCCGTCGAGCACGCGCAGCGACCGCTCCACCTCGACGGTGAAGTCGACGTGGCCGGGCGTGTCGATGATGTTGATCTGGTGGTCTTTCCAGAAGCAGGTGGTGGCCGCGGAGGTGATGGTGATCCCCGCTCCTGCTCCTGCTCCATCCAGTCCATGACCGCGGCGCCGTCGTGGACCTCGCCGATCTTGTAGCTGATCCCGGTGTAGAACAGGATCCGCTCGGTCGTGGTCGTCTTGCCCGCATCGATGTGGGCCATGATCCCGATGTTGCGGACCTTGGCCAGGTCGGTCAGCACGTCGAGTGCCACGGGTGTTTCCCCTGTCCTATCTGTACTCAGCTACGGGCGCTGGGGCTTACCAGCGGTAGTGCGCGAAGGCCTTGTTGGACTCGGCCATCTTGTGGGTGTCTTCGCGCCGCTTGACGCTGGCGCCGAGGCCGTTCGAGGCGTCGAGCAGCTCGTTCATCAGGCGCTCGATCATCGTCTTCTCGCGGCGGGCGCGGGAGAAGGTGACCAGCCAGCGCAGCGCGAGCGTCGTGGAGCGACCCGGCTTGACCTCGATCGGCACCTGGTAGGTGGCGCCGCCGACGCGGCGGGACTTCACCTCGATGGTGGGCTTCACGTTGTCGAGCGCGCGCTTCAGCGTCACGACGGGGTCGGTGCCGGTCTTGTCGCGGGCGCCCTCGAGGGCGCCGTACACGATCCGCTCCGCGACGGACCGCTTGCCGTCGACGAGCACCTTGTTGATGAGCTGGGTGACCAACGGCGAGCTGTACACCGGGTCGGAGATCAGCGGCCGCTTCGGGGCCGGTCCCTTGCGGGGCATGTCAGCTCTTCTCCTTCTTCGCGCCGTAGCGGCTGCGGGCCTGCTTGCGGTTCTTCACACCCTGGGTGTCCAGCGAGCCACGGATGATCTTGTAGCGAACGCCCGGGAGGTCCTTCACACGACCGCCGCGGACGAGCACCATCGAGTGCTCCTGGAGGTTGTGACCCTCACCCGGGATGTACGCGGTGACCTCGATGCCGCTGGTCAGCTTCACGCGAGCGACCTTGCGGAGTGCGGAGTTCGGCTTCTTCGGGGTCGTGGTGTACACGCGCGTGCACACACCACGCCGCTGCGGGCTCCCCTTGAGGGCCGCAGTCTTCTGCTTGGCGACCTTGTCCTGGCGGCCCTTGCGGACCAGCTGCTGGATCGTGGGCATAAACCGGCTTTCTTCCCTGTCGACGCCCTGGTGGGCGCCTGTCTGCTAGCGGTTCCTGCATGTCCGCCCGTACCCCGAGGTCGGGCGTGTCGCCGACCTTCCCCGGAGCACCCGCGGGAGAACGTATCCCCACGGGTTCGGAAGGTTCCTCCGGCGACTGGCAGCAGGCTCTCCCCGAGGGGAAGACGACCGCACCGGCACAGGCACACGGACCGACCCGACATAGGTCGGGCACGAGTAGCAAAGATACCGCGCCCGCTCGGGCGGGGTCAAAACGGGGGTACCGCCGACCGGGGTATTCACCCGCCGTTCGCCCCGCGACGCGCCGGGGGTGTGGGCAACGCCACAGCGTAGCCTGGGCGAGTGGATCTCTTCTCCGCGCCCGCGCTGGTGGTCGAGCAGGAAATCGGCTTCGCGAAGTCGCTGGTGAACACCCGCTACTCGGTCGACGTCTACGACGAGCGCGGCGCCCTGCTGGCCCGCGTCCGCGACCGCAAGGGCCCGGGCCTGCTGGGCGTGGTCCGGGTCGCGGGGAAGCCGGGACGACCCCGTACGACCTGGTCGTGACGCTGCCGGACGGCCGGGAGGCGCTGGGGATCAAGAAGGGCTTCAGCATCTTCGGCGGCGGTCCGGTGGCCGTGACCGGCCCGGACGGCCGTCCGGTCGGGACGATGGAGCGCAAGCTGACCAGCCCGATCCGCTTCACCGACCCGGGGGCCACCCGCTGGGCGAGTTCCCCGCGCTGGCGTCGTTCCGCTACGGCGAGGTCGCCAAGCGCGACGGCAAGCGGGTCCGGCGCAACACGCTCTGGCCGCGCCCGGAGGTCGGCGGCCCGGCCCGCCTGCTGACGATCGCCGCGGGCCTCGCGTTCACGATCGTGTCCGGCCGGGGCAACGAGGCGTAGCGACCGGGCGGCCGGGGCGCGTGGCCCCGGCCGGTCGGGGTGTCACCAGGCGTCGCGCATGAGGGTGCCGCCGCCCTCGGGGTCGTCGTTCGGGCCGTCGCCGCGGGCGGCGGCGACGTCGTCGGGGTCCTGGCCCTCGCGGAGGGCGTCGTGGGCCTGGCGGAGGTCGGCGAGGTTGGCGGCCATCGCCTTCTGCACGCCCTCGTCGTCGAGCGCGCGGCCGGAGAGGACGTCCGACCAGGACAGTTCGCCCTCCTTGATGCGCTTGACCATGTCCTGCATCTCCTTGGGCGCGTTCGGGCCCAGGGCGTGCCGCTCGATCTCGGCGATGTCCTGCTCGGACAGCCCGCGGCCGTGGTTGCCCGCCTTGCTCGCCTCCACCGCGGTGCGCTCGACGTCGGCGATGCGGGCGTCGACGTCGGCGACGAGGGCGTTGAGCCGGTCGCGGTCGTACGGGAACGTCATCGCGCACCGCCGGTCGGGGCCGGGGCGGGCGCGGGCGGCGGCGGGGGCGGCGGGGCGGGCGGCGCGGGCGCGGTCGGCACGGGCCTGCCGTTGGCCACGTTGTTCACCTTGCCGTTGATGCCCCACGCGGCCATGCCGACGCCGATGGCGCCGGACTTCACCGCGGACTTGCCGTCGTTGTACTTCTCCTGGCCGTCCTGGTAGGAGTCGACGACGTCGAGCAGGTCGTTGACGTCGCGGACGTCCTTGAGCTTGGTCAGCGCGGTGCCCATGGCGACGATGCCGTCGACCATGCCCTGCACGCCCTCGATCATGGTCTGGATCGAGATGATGATCTTCCGGATGGCGTCGGCCAGCTCGATGGCGTCGTAGACCAGCCAGACCGCGCGGCCCCAGCCGACGACCGGGATGGCCGCCGTCATGACGGCCTCCATGAGCTTGCCGACCAGCTTGTCGAGCAGGGTCAGCGCGAGCCCGCACGCGGTGCGGCAGGTGTTGGCCATCGACTTGAACCGGTCGCCGACGATCCGGGCGACCTGGGAGTCGGCCTCGCAGGCCAGCGCCCACAGGGTGTCCATGCGGCGGCGGAAGCTGTCGGCGGCGTCGCCGTCCCAGTGCCCGCCGAGCTGGTCGGCGCCCGCGTCGAGGTTGCGGCGCACCGAGTCCAGGGCCTTGCTGACCTGGTTCCACGCGTGCGCGTTGGCGTCGATCTTCTCGAAGTCGCCGAGCAGGGGCTTGATGAGGACGTCGACCAGGTTCTCCCCGGTGACCTTCTCGTAGATCCAGTTGACGCCCTGGATCTTCCAGCCCGCCTTCTCGATCAGCTCCTGCGTGGACTGCCTGCCCGGCCGGTCCTCCGCGGCGGCGCCCAGCGCGGCGGCGGGGTCCTCGACGTCGGCGTACGCGGTCATCGGCCACCCCGGCGACGGTCACGCCGGGCAGGGTGTTGAGGCCCTGCTCGATCAGGTTCAGCCGCTCGCCGTTGCGGGTGTCGACGCGCTGGTAGGCCTCCGCGGCCTCCACGAGGCTGTCGGCGTCCTTCGTCATGACGCGGTTGGCGTAGTCGAGGGTCTCGCCGTAGAGGTTCGCGATGCCGGTGACGACCGGGTGCAGCAGCGTCAGCAGACCGGTGAAGCCCGCCGTGTCGCCGCCCTTGCTGACCGCGTGGTCCTTGATGGTCAGGAAGTGCTGGGCGTTGCGGCGCATCAGCTCGCTGTAGCCCACCAACTCCCCCGGTTCGACCCTGAACTCACCCACCGCGACCGCCTCTCTCCTCGATTCACACGTGCGGGTGAGACGGGGGCCACGGGGAGGTGGTTCCCCGGGCGGGCCCGGGAAGCCTCGGCCCACGCCCGCGTCGCGGATGCGTCTCTGACATATACACATACCCCCTTCGACGTGGGGTATTGTGTAAGTATCTGCAGGTCAGGAGTACACATGAGCGGACCGATCGACGGATACATGTCGACCTCCGAGGCCGCGAAGGTCCTCAAGGTGTCAACCGGCCGAGTGCGCGATTTGATCGCGGAGGGCAAACTCGCCGCCGCGAAGGTCGAACGAGAGCTCCTCGTCAAGGCATCGGACGTCCACCACCGCAGGGAGGTGGTTCGCCCCGGGCCCGGGGCACCGCTTTCGCCGCGCATCGCGTGGGCGATGCTCTTGGCCGCCTCCGACTTCCCGGTGGACTGGGTGTCCTCAGCGGAGATGGTCCGCGTGCGCAGGCACATGCGGCGGCCGCTGAGAGCCTGGCCCCGGCTCCTCACCCGGCGAGCTGAACGCCGGAGGGTGCGGTTCCTCCCAGGGACCCTGCAGAAGGCTCGGCAATGGCCGGGAGCAGCGGTGGGCGGACTCGAAGCCGCCATCGCCCACGGCGCGGACCTCGTCGCCCCGGAGCGCACGCCGGTCGACCTGTACTTGTCGGAGGAGGCGTTCGAGCGGGCGTCCAGAACGAGGGGGATCGACTGGGAAAGCCGCTCGCCGAACGCCGCTCTCATGGTGCTTCCGCCGCTCGCGGCGTCGGCGGTGGACGACATCGTCGGCACCACCCACGTCCCGCGGGCCGTGGCCGCGGCCGACCTCCTCGACCTGGGCGACGAACGCTCGTGGCACGCGGCCGCGGACCTGCTGGGAAGGGAGCGCACAGACCTGTGAGCGAGAAGTGGCCGGACCTTCCCATCGTCGCGTCGGTCGATCTACCGCCACTGGCGGGCGGACAGGACGAGATCCTCTGGCCGTGCCTGCTCGACCTCAGCGAGCACCTCGCACAACCCCACGCGGTGATCGGCGGGGTGATGGTCTTCCTGCACGGAGCGGCGGCAGGCCGCCAACCGGCCCGGGTGACGAAGGATGTCGACGTGCTGTTCGACGTCGGGATCGTCCCGACGTCGCTGCGCGACGCCGTGGCGGTGCTGGCAGGCCTCGACTACCGGGTCGACCCGGCCAGCCCGGACGACTCGACCCACCGGTACTTGGGACCCAACGGTGAAGTCGTGGACATCCTGGCTCCCGCCGGGCTGCGACCACCTCCCGATCTCACGACCACGCCGCCCGGGCGCACCGTCGCGGTGTACGGCGGCTTGTCAGCTTTGCAGAACCGAGTCGTGATCAGCGCGTCGTACCGCGGGCGGACGCAGGAGGTCGTCGTGCCCGACCTCCCTCGGGCGATCACCATCAAATGCGCGGCCCACCGGGTACAGGCCAGAGACCGGCCCGCCGAGGCCTACAGATCGCGGCACCTTGTGGACATCGCGTTCCTCTTGTCCTTGGTCACCGACATCGACGAGACGATTGACTCGCTCGTGCACGAGTCGTTCGCCGACATCACGGCGCTTGATGATCGGAACCATCCAGCATGGGCCTCAGCGGATCCGCAAAGAGAAGACGCACGGCTCGTGTGGAGCGAGTTGCGCAAGCAGTGAGGACGAAGACTCCCGGGGAGGGCGACGCCCAACCCCGGGAGGCCGTCCGGGTCAGATGCCGCAGCTCGGCGCCGACCAGTACCGGCTGGAGCGGTGGTCGACGTGGGTGTGGTCGTTGTGGCCGGGGTAGCCCGGGCCGAGGATCCCGTTGAAGCCGTGGTAGCGGGCGCGCTGGGCCAGGGTGCACAGCGAGTGCGAGCCCGCGCCCAGGTCGACCGCGTCGCCGTAGAGGTGGCGGCTGTTGGAGGCGCCGCCGACCGCGCTGTTGCAGGAGTAGCTGCGGAAGCCGCTGGTCACCCGGAGCGGCTGGTCGCCGAGGGCGTGGCGCATGGCCTGCAGCTTCCACATCGACACCAGCGCGTTGGCCTTCGCCGTCGCCGCCGAGACCGCGCCGCCGGACCACGTCGAGTTGCAATTGTTCAGCTCGGCGTAGGAGAAGTTGATCGGCGTGCAGTCATCGTCCTGCAGGGCGTAGATCTTGTTGAAGGTGTTCGACCCGGCGACGCCGTCCGCGGCGAGCCCGTAGGCCTGCTGGAAGCGGGTGACGGCGGCCTTCGTCGCGGGCCCGAAGGCGCCGTCGAGGGAGATCACGCCGCCGTAGCCGGGGTAGCCGGACACGCGGATCTGGAGCTGGCGGACGTCCTCACCGGACATCCCCTCGGACAGGGTGCGACCCCACGTGTAGCAGCCGTCGGCGGCGGCGGGGGTCGAGGAGACGAACATCGTGGCGAGGACGGTCGCGAGGACCACGGGTACGACGGATAAGAGGCGGGCGATGCGGCGAGTCATGCGGAACCTCCCGGTGGGGACGGATGACACCGGGAAGAGGGTTACTCGCCGCATGCGCGATCGTCAATGAATCACGAACTGTATCGCCAGGTTGGCCGAACTTCGCGCGGCTGAACGGAGTCGTCTACAAGGGACGCTCCCAGACCTTTGTGAACAGCACCAGGGCGTCCGGGGAACCCCGGTGACGGGACAGGCCCGCGAGCGGAGCGCTCGCGGGCCTGTTCTCGTCTGACTCCGGTCAGCGGTAGTCGCGACCGAAGTCGTAGTCGTCCAGCGGGACGGCCGCGCCGGTGCCGGTGCCGAACACGTCGGGGGTGTAGTACCCGTCGTCGTAGCTCGGGATGGCGTAGGCGGCCACGCGGGCCTCCTCGGTCGGCTGGACCTGGATGTTCCGGTACTTGTTGATGCCGGTACCGGCCGGGATCAGCTTTCCGATGATCACGTTCTCCTTCAGGCCGACGAGCTTGTCGCTGCGGCCGTTGATGGCCGCGTCGGTCAGCACGCGGGTGGTCTCCTGGAAGGAGGCCGCCGACAGCCACGAGTCCGTGGCCAGCGACGCCTTGGTGATGCCCATGAGGACCGGGCGGCCGGAGGCCGCTCGCCGCCCGCCGCCACGACGCGGCGGTTCTCGGCCTCGAACTCGGCGCGCTCGATGAGGGCGCCGGGCAGGAACTCGGTGGCCCCGCTGTCGAGGATCGTGACCCGCCGCAGCATCTGGCGGACGATGACCTCGATGTGCTTGTCGTGGATGGACACGCCCTGCGCGCGGTACACCTTCTGGACCTCGTCCACCAGGTGCAGCTGGGCCTCGCGCGGGCCCATCACGCGCAGCACCTCGTGCGGGTCCGGGGTGCCCTCGAGGAGCTGCTGGCCGACCGCCACGTGGTCGCCGTCGGCGAGCGGGCCGTCCGGCGTCAGCGCGAGGCGCTGGCGCTTGGACAGCTTCTCCATCACGATCTCCTCCGAGCCGTCGTCCGGCACGATGGTGATCTTCCAGTAGCGGTCGCCGTCCTCGATCCGCACGCGGCCGTCGGTGTCGGCGATCGGGGCCTTGCCCTTGGGGACGCGGGCCTCGAACAGCTCCTGGACGCGGGGCAGACCGGTGGTGATGTCGTCCCCGGCCACACCGCCCTGGTGGAACGTGCGCATGGTCAGCTGCGTGCCGGGCTCGCCGATGGACTGCGCGGCGACGATGCCGACCGCCTCGCCGATGTCGACGAGCTGGCCGGTCGCCATCGAGCGGCCGTAGCAGGTCGCGCAGACGCCGACCGCGGCCTCGCAGGTCAGCACGGAGCGGACCTTGACCTTGAGCACGCCCGAGGACAGCAGCTTCTCGATCGCCGGGTCGCCCAGGTCGTCGGCGCGGTTCATCAGCACGTTGCCGTCGGCGTCGGTGACGTCCTCGGACACGCAGCGCGCGTAGAGGCCGGTCTCGACGTACTGGTGGCGCACCGCCTTGCCGTCGGCGGTGGGCACGCCCAGCGGCATCACGATGCCGCGGGAGGTGCCGCAGTCGACCTCGCGGACGATGACGTCCTGGGAGACGTCGACCAGACGACGGGTCAGGTAGCCCGAGTCCGCGGTGCGGAGCGCGGTGTCGGCCAGACCCTTGCGGGCGCCGTGCGTGGCGATGAAGTACTCCAGCACCGACAGGCCCTCGCGGAAGTTGGCCTTGATCGGCCGCGGGATGAACTCACCGCGCGGGTTGGTGACCAGGCCGTTCATGCCCGCGAGCTGGCGGATCTGGGTCATGTTGCCCGCCGCGCCCGACTTGACGATCATCGGGATGGGGTTGTCGTCGGGGAAGTTCTCCTCCATGACCCTGGCGACCTCGTCGGTCGCCTTCGCCCACACCTGGACCAGCTCGCTGTTGCGCTCGGACAGCGAGAGCTGGCCGCGCTGGTAGCGCTTCTCGACCGTGTCGGCCTTGCTCTCGTAGTCGTCCAGGATGCCCTGCTTCGCGGCCGGGACGAGCACGTCCGAGATCGAGATGGTGACGCCGGAGCGGGTCGCGTAGTAGAAGCCCGCGTCCTTGAGCTTGTCCAGCGTCTGCGCCACGGCCACCATCGGGTAGCGCTCGGCCAGGTCGTTGACGATCGCGGCCTGGTTCTTCTTGGCGAGCTGCTCGTTGATGAACGGGTAGTCCGCGGGGAGCAGGTCGTTGAACAGGACCCGGCCCAGCGTCGTCTCCGCCAGCCACGGGGTGCCCGGCGTCCAGTCGTCGCCCACCATGCCCGGACCCGGGGTGCGGTGGGTGAGGCGGATCTTGACCGGCGACTGCAGGCTGATCGCGCCGCGGTCGTAGGCCATGATCGCCTCGGCCGGGGACGAGAACGCCAGGCCCGCGCCGGGGCCGTCCTCCTTGAGCCGGGTCAGGTAGAAGATGCCGGTGACCATGTCCAGACGCGGCATGGCCAGCGGGCGACCCGAACCGGGCGACAGGATGTTGTGGCTCGACAGCATGAGGATGCGGGCCTCGGCCTGCGCCTCGGCGGACAGCGGCAGGTGCACCGCCATCTGGTCGCCGTCGAAGTCGGCGTTGAACGCCTCGCACACCAGCGGGTGCAGCTGGATGGCCTTGCCCTCGACGAGCTGCGGCTCGAACGCCTGGATGCCCAGGCGGTGCAGCGTCGGGGCGCGGTTGAGCAGCACCGGGTGCTCGTTGATGACCTCTTCGAGCACGTCCCACACGGCCGGGCGCGCGCGCTCGACCATCCGCTTGGCGGACTTGATGTTCTGGGCGTGGTTGAGGTCGACGAGCCGCTTCATCACGAACGGCTTGAACAGCTCCAGCGCCATCGCCTTCGGCAGACCGCACTGGTGCAGCTTGAGCTGCGGGCCGACGATGATGACCGAGCGGCCCGAGTAGTCGACGCGCTTGCCGAGCAGGTTCTGGCGGAACCGGCCCTGCTTGCCCTTGAGCAGGTCGGACAGCGACTTGAGCGGGCGGTTGCCGGGTCCGGTGACCGGGCGGCGCGGCGGCCGTTGTCGAACAGCGCGTCGACGGCCTCCTGCAGCATCCGCTTCTCGTTGTTGACGATGATCTCGGGCGCGCCGAGGTCGATCAGCCGCTTCAACCGGTTGTTGCGATTGATGACCCGGCGGTAGAGGTCGTTCAGGTCGGAGGTCGCGAAGCGGCCACCGTCGAGCTGCACCATCGGGCGCAGGTCCGGCGGGATGACCGGGACGCAGTCGAGCACCATGCCCATCGGCGAGTTGCGGGTCGCCTGGAAGGCGGCCACGACCTTGAGCCGCTTGAGCGCGCGCAGCTTCTTCTGGCCCTTGCCCGAGCGGATGGTCTCGCGCAGGTTGTCCGCCTCCGCGTCGACGTCGAAGTCGCGCAGCAGCGTCTGGATGGCCTCGGCGCCCATGGCGCCGGTGAAGTAGTCGCCGTAGCGGTCGATCAGCTCGCGGTAGAGCAGTTCGTCGGCGATGAGCTGCTTGGGCTCGAGCTTGGTGAAGGTGCTCCAGATCTCCTCGAGCCGGTCCAGCTCGCGCTGGGCCCGGTCGCGGAGCTGGCGCATCTCGCGCTCGCCGCCCTCCTTGACCTTGCGGCGCACGTCGGACTTCGCGCCCTCGGCCTCGAGCTGGGCCAGGTCGGCCTCCAGCTTCTGGGCCCGGCCCTCGATGTCGGCGTCGCGCTTGTTCTCGACCTGCTTGCGCTCGACGCCCATCTCGGACTCGAGGGTGGGCAGGTCGTTGTGCCGCAGCTCGGTGTTCACACCGGTGATCACGTAGGCGGCGAAGTAGATGATCTTCTCGAGGTCCTTCGGGGCCAGGTCGAGCAGGTAGCCCAGCCGGGACGGCACGCCCTTGAAGTACCAGATGTGGGTGACCGGGGCGGCCAGCTCGATGTGGCCCATCCGCTCGCGGCGCACCTTGGCGCGGGTGACCTCGACGCCGCAGCGCTCGCAGATGATGCCCTTGAAGCGCACGCGCTTGTACTTGCCGCAGTAGCACTCCCAGTCCCGGGTGGGACCGAAGATCTTCTCGCAGAACAGACCATCCTTCTCCGGCTTCAGGGTCCGGTAGTTGATGGTCTCGGGCTTCTTGACCTCGCCGTACGACCACTGGCGGATGTCGTCCGCGGTCGCCAGGCCGATACGGAGCTCATCGAAGAAGTTGACGTCCAGCACGTGGAGTTCCTTCTCCCCTTCTTGGATTACTGGCTAGGGGGATCGGCGCTGGTCGGGGCCTCGCGGCCCCCGACCGGCGAGGTCAGTTCACGACGTCGTCCACCGAGGGCGACTCGTTGCGCGAGAGGTTGATGCCCAGGTTGGCCGCGGCCCGCTCGAGGTCCTCGTCGTCGCTGTCGCGCATCTCGATGGCGGCGCCGTCGCTGGACAGCACCTCCACGTTCAGGCAGAGCGACTGGAGCTCCTTGAGGAGCACCTTGAAGGACTCCGGGATGCCCGGCTCCGGGATGTTCTCGCCCTTGACGATCGCCTCGTAGACCTTGACCCGGCCGAGCACGTCGTCGGACTTGATCGTGAGCAGCTCCTGCAGCGTGTAGGCCGCGCCGTAGGCCTGCATGGCCCAGCACTCCATCTCGCCGAACCGCTGGCCACCGAACTGCGCCTTACCACCGAGCGGCTGCTGGGTGATCATCGAGTACGGGCCGGTGGAGCGCGCGTGGATCTTGTCGTCCACCAGGTGCAGCAGCTTCAGGATGTACATGTAGCCCACGGCGACCGGGTACGGGAACGGCTCCCCGCTGCGGCCGTCGAACAGCTGCGCCTTGCCGTCCGGCTGCACCATGCGGTCGCCGTCGCGGTTCGGGCGGGTGGAGGAGAGCAGGCCCATCAGCTCGTCCTCCTTGGCGCCGTCGAACACCGGGGTGGCGGTGTTGGTGTCCGGCTCGACCTCGTAGAGGTCCTCGGGGAGCTGCTTGGCCCACTCGGCGTCGGGGTCGATCGACCAGCCCTGCTTCGCGCACCAGCCGAGGTGCAGCTCGAGGATCTGGCCGATGTTCATCCGTCGCGGGACACCGTGGGTGTTCAGGATGATGTCGACCGGCGTGCCGTCCGGGAGGAACGGCATGTCCTCGACGGGCAGGATCTTGCCGATGACGCCCTTGTTGCCGTGGCGGCCCGCGAGCTTGTCGCCGTCCTGGATCTTGCGCTTCTGGGCGACGTAGACCCGGACCAGCTCGTTGACGCCGGGGGCAGCTCGTCCTCGTCCTCGCGGGAGAACACCCGGATGCCGATGACCTTGCCGGACTCGCCGTGCGGCACCTTCAGCGAGGTGTCGCGGACCTCGCGGGCCTTCTCGCCGAAGATCGCGCGCAGCAGGCGCTCCTCCGGGGTCAGCTCGGTCTCGCCCTTCGGGGTGACCTTGCCGACCAGGATGTCGCCCGCGGAGACCTCCGCGCCGATCCGCACGATGCCGCGCTCGTCGAGGTCGGCGAGCACCTCCTCGGAGACGTTCGGGATGTCCCGGGTGATCTCCTCGGCGCCCAGCTTGGTGTCGCGGGCGTCGATCTCGTGCTCGTCGATGTGGATCGAGGTCAGGACGTCGTCCTGCACGAGGCGCTGCGACAGGATGATCGCGTCCTCGTAGTTGTGGCCCTCCCACGGCATGATCGCCACGAGCAGGTTCTTGCCGAGGGCCATCTCGCCCTCTTCGATGCACGGGCCGTCCGCGATGACCTGGCCGACCTCGACCCGCTGGCCCTCGTTGACGATGGGCTTCTGGTTGATGCAGGTGCCCTGGTTGGACCGGCGGAACTTGTGCAGGCCGTAGGTCCGGCGCGAGCCGTCGTCGGCCATGATCGTGATGAAGTCCGCGGAGACCTCCTCGACCACGCCCGCCTTCTCGGCGGTGACCAGGTCGCCGCCGTCGACCGCGGCGCGCAGCTCCATGCCGGTGCCGACCAGCGGGACTCGCTGCGCAGCAGCGGGACCGCCTGGCGCTGCATGTTCGCGCCCATGAGCGCGCGGTTGGCCGCGTCGTGCTCGAGGAACGGGATCATGGCGGTGGCGACGGAGACCATCTGCCGCGGCGAGACGTCCATGTAGTCGACGTCGAACGGCTCGATGTACTCGACCTCGCCGCCCTTCTTGCGGACGAGGACGCGCTCCTCGAGGAAGTGGCCCTGGTCGTCGAGCGGCGCGTTGGCCTGCGCGATGACGTGGCGCTCCTCCTCGTCCGCGGTCAGGTAGTCGACCTGGTCGGTGACCTGGCCCTCGACGACCTTGCGGTACGGGGTCTCGATGAAGCCGAACGGGTTGACCCGCGCGTAGCTCGACAGCGAGCCGATCAGGCCGATGTTCGGGCCTTCCGGGGTCTCGATCGGGCACATGCGGCCGTAGTGGCTGTGGTGGACGTCGCGGACCTCCATGCCCGCGCGCTCGCGGGACAGGCCGCCGGGGCCCAGCGCCGACAGGCGGCGCTTGTGGGTCAGGCCCGCGACCGGGTTGGTCTGGTCCATGAACTGCGAGAGCTGCGAGGTGCCGAAGAACTCCTTGATCGCGGCCACGACGGGCCGGATGTTGATCAGGGTCTGCGGGGTGATCGCCTCGACGTCCTGGGTGGTCATCCGCTCGCGGACGACGCGCTCCATGCGGGACAGGCCGACCCGGATCTGGTTCTGGATCAGCTCGCCGACGGTGCGCAGGCGGCGGTTGCCGAAGTGGTCGATGTCGTCGACCTCGACCGGGACCTCGACGGAGTTCTCGCCGCTGCCGCTGGTCATGGTGGTGTCGCCCGCGTGCAGGCGGACCAGGTACTCGATCGTGGTGACGATGTCGTCCTCGGTGAGCACGCCGGTCGAGGTCGGCGTGGTCAGGCCCAGCTTCTTGTTGACCTTGTAGCGGCCGACCTTGGCGAGGTCGTAGCGCTTGTCCTTGAAGAACAGGTTCTCCAGGAGGGTCTGGGCGCTCTCCTTGGTCGGCGGCTCGCCCGGGCGCAGCTTGCGGTAGATGTCGAGCAGCGCCTCGTCGGTGCCCGCGGTGTGGTCCTTCTCCAGCGTGGCCAGCAGCGTCTCGGAGAAGTGGAAGCGCTCGCGGATGGCCTCGGTGGTCCAGCCGAGCGCCTTCAGCAGCACGGTGACCGGCTGGCGGCGCTTGCGGTCGATGCGCACGCCGACGGTGTCGCGCTTGTCGACGTCGAACTCCAGCCACGCGCCGCGGCTCGGGATGATCTTGACGCTGAAGACGTCCTTGTCGGTCGTCTTGTCGATCGCGGTGTCGAAGTAGACGCCGGGCGAGCGGACGAGCTGGGAGACCACGACACGCTCGGTGCCGTTGATGATGAAGGTGCCCTTGTCCGTCATGACCGGGAAGTCGCCCATGAACACCGTCTGGCTCTTGATCTCGCCGGTGGTGTTGTTGGTGAACTCCGCGGTCACGAACAGCGGAGCCGCGTAGGTCATGTCCTTGTCCTTGCACTCCTCCACGGAGGCCTTGACCTCGTCGAAGCGCGGGTCGGAGAAGGAGAGGGACATCGACCCGGAGAAGTCCTCGATCGGGGAGATCTCGTTGAGGACTTCCTCCAGCCCGCCGGTGGGCTGCTCCTCACCGGCGTCGACGCGGCGCTGGAACCACGCCTCGGCTCCGGTGAACCACTCGAACGACTGGATCTGCAGGTCCAGCAGGTCGGGGGTACCCAGGGGCTCACGGATCTTCGCGAACGAGACCCGCAGCGGGGCTCCCGGGATCTCGGACTGGGTGGAGTTGGTCGCAAGCGTGGCCTTGGTCGCGCGGGAGACTGCCAAGATGCGTCCTTCCAGGACTATGAGCGGTCGACAGCCGCGCTAGCAACAGCTCACGCGACTGTCAAGGGTGCCGTGGTGCCCAACATCCTAGCTCTCGGCAAAGGGCGTGCGGAAAATGGGCAGCGCAAAGGGGCAGTCTAGCCACTGACAGGGCGACTGTCGAGGCCCGCGCTCAATCGGCCCTCCTGATCGAGGTCGCTGCTGGGATACAGCCTGACCCCAGCACCCCCGGCAGTCAAGATGCCACGCCAACGAAACCACTTTTGCAGCAGTCATCCGCCACTCGGCGATCCCGTCTTGACCAGCCCAAACACGCGTGGTAGCCGACCACCGGGTCAGCACTGCGGCAGTGGCTGGCCGTTCGGTAGGGGCTGGCTGAAGGTGTCGAAAGCGGTGATCTTCCACTGCCCGTCGACCCGCTCCGCCGTCACCCCGAGCTGAGCCCCGCTGGCCGTCGTCTGCTTCTTCTCGACCCGCGTCGAGGTCTGGTCGATGAACACCAGCACCTCCGCCCGGTCGCCCGTGAGCGACCGCACACCCAGCTCCCGCACGATCGTCGTGTGCACGAGCTTCTGCGCGGGCGCGACCTCCTTGAGCTGCCCGAACAGGGCGTCGTACTCGCACACGGCCCGCCCCGCGAGCACCTCGCGAACGGCGACGGCGGTCTTGTCGAGGTCCCGGTAGTCGTAGGACAGGGCCCGCTCCAAGGCGGAAACGATCTTGCTCTTCACCTCGGCCGTGGCGGCCGGGTCGGTGAACGCGGTGTTGGACCGGTCGGCGCCGGACGTCAGCCGGTCCGCCTCCCCTTGAAGAACAACCCCAGCGCCGCGCACAGCAGCGCCACGACCCCCAGCGCGATGGCGGTGTTGAGGGCCTTCTTGGCCGGGTCGACCGCGGTCTTCTCCCTGGTCCGACCGCCCGCCGACCGCTCAGCGCTGCGCAGGCTCGCGGGCACCGCGCGCCCGCTCGCCCGCCGTTTCCCGGTCGGCGAGGGCCGCTTCGGGCCGTCCTCGGCGACTGGCTCGTCGAGGGGTTCGTCGTCGGAGGAAATTTTGTGAGAATGCTCACTTTTCTCACGCGGCGCGGCGGTGATGACACCGTCCGTCACGGAAACCGGCGCGTCGTCGTCCTCATCCACAGGCGCGGACTCGGACAGGCCCTCGCGCTCCTCCGCTCGATAACCTGGCGGCGGGGGCCGGATGCCTCACCAGCGTCCGAATCGTCCGGTTCCTCGACCGTCTCGGCCCCGTCGACCACGACTCCGGGCGTCGGGTCCGCGGGCTCGGTGCTGGGCGCTTCCGCCGCGTCGGGCTCCGGGAGCTGCTCCTCCACCGCGGGGTCCGGGTGGGCGGTGGGCTTGCGGAGGCCTGCCACGCGGGGGCGGCGGCCTGCGGGTCCGGCGGCCGGGCGGCGGCGCGGGGGCGTGGGCACGTGCTTTCCTCTCAGCCTGCCGGGGTGGGCGCGATGTAGGTGAGGCCCGCGAGCTTCCACCCCTCCTCGCCGCGCTGCAGCGCGGCCTGGACGCGCAGGTACTTGTCGACGGGCTTGTCGCTGCCCGCCTCGACGATCTCCTGGTGGACCGCGCTGATGATCGTCGCGGTGCCGGTGGTGTCGTTCAGGTCGATCACCGCGGTGCTGTAGACCGTCGCGGTCGAGACGCGCTTGGCCTGCTCGATGACGGACTTGCCGCTGGCGCGGCCGCGTTCGAGCTGGTCGAGGAGGTCGCCGGTGGAGGCGGCGACCCAGCGGTCGAGGTTCGCGTCGACGGCCTTGTAGTCCATGGTGTGGAAGGTGATGATCGCCTGCTCGCCCGCGCGGACGGCGTCGTCGCGGGCGCGCGCGACGTCGAGGGCGTCGTCGGTGCCCGCGCGGAGCCAGGCGACGCCGAACCAGACGGCGGCGGCGGCGCACAGCACGAGCAGGGCGGTCGCGCCGAGCACCAGCGGGTGCCTGCGCACCGGCCGGGCCTCGGGCTCGACGACCTCGGCGTCGGCGGGCGCCTGCTGGGTGTCCGAACTGGTCATGGCACTCCAGGGTAGGGGTGTCAGCCGAGGCCGAGCAGGCCGGCGAGCCCGGCGGGGCTGCCGATGCCGGGCTGCGTGACGACGCCGGGCACGCCCGCCAGCTCGGCGAGCTGCTCGCTGGGCCGGTCGGCGTTGTCCTCGAGCTGGTCCGGGGTGGGCTGCACGGGCTTGCCGCCGTACGGCGCGTTCTGCGAGCCGCGGACGCTGATCGGGCTGCCCACCGGCTCGGCGCAGTACGCCCCGGCGTTCTCCGGCACCGGCGTCAGCTCGTTGCCCGCGCGGTGCTTGGTGCCCTCGTAGCCGCGGGTGCACGGCGGCGGGTCGAACAGGTTCAGCGCGAGGCCGAGGTGGGCGCGGCCGTCGGGGACGACGGTCTTCGGGCCGACCGCGACCACCGGGTACGCCACCAGCGCCAGCTCGAGCCCGTCCTGCCTGGTCACCATGAGGTTCGAGGTGGTCAGCAGGTTCGCGAACAGCACGCCGAGGCCGGGGCCGGTCTCCCGGAGCAGGCCGGTGATCGACGCCGCCGCGGGCGGGGCCGCCGCGATCAGCTCGCGGATGTCGGCGTCGGAGCCGCGCAGCTGCTGGGCCAGCAGCCGCAGGTCGCCCGCGAAGCTCTTGATGTTGCCCGACTGCGCGACCTGGGTGTCGAGGACGATCGACCCGTCCTCGATCAGCTTGACCGTCTCCGGCAGCGCGGCGCGGGCGCGGCGGTGAACTCGCCGGTGCTGTCGAGGAGGGCCTTGAGGTCGTCGCCGGTGCCCGCGAACGCCCGGTCCAGCTCGTCGACCACGGTGCGCAGGTCGTCGACCGGGACCGAGGTGGCGAGGCTGTCGAGGTCGCGGATGACCTTGTCCGTGCCCACGGGGACGCTGGTGCGGTCCTCGGGGATGCGGGAGCCCTCCGCGAGCAGCGTCCCGCCGTCGAGGCGGGGCCGCAGGTCGACGTACTGCTCGCCGACGGCGGACCGGTTGGCGACCACGGCGTCGAGGTCGGCCGGGATCGGCGGCGCCTCGGGCTCGATGTTCAGGTCGACCTCGATGCCCTCGCGGGTCAGCCGGATCTCGCCGACCCGGCCGACGTTCACCCCGCGGTAGGTGACCTCGGCGTTGGTGAAGATGCCGCCGGAGTCGGCGAGCTGCATGGTCACCCGGTACCCGTTCGCGCCGAACACGCGGCCGAGGTCGGTGAACCGGAACGCCGCGTAGACGACGGCGACCACCGCGATGACGAAGAACGCGACGAGCTGGAGGCGGACGGTCTTGGTCAGCATCAGGCGCCGCCTCCCAGCAGGACGTCGAAGATCGACCCGCTCGGCGCGCCGCCGGGGCCTGCGCCGCGGGCGGCTGGGCGGTCGTGGGCTGGCTGACCGGCGGCAGCGGCAGCGGGTCGGGCGCGTTGTCCGGCACGCCGTCCTGGCCGCCGCCGAGCCCGCTGAGGTCGCCGGGGACCAGGTCCTTGAGCGGGTTCTGCCTGCTGCGGCCCAGGTTCTCCAGGACGTTGGTCAGGTCGAGGTCGAGCTTGGCGTAGAGGTTGAAGTAGTCGCCCTTGACGCCCTTGGCCGCCTGGTCGGTGAACGGGAACGTCAGCAGCAGCTCCAGCGACTTCGGCAGGTTCTCCCCGCCTCGCCGAGCTTCTGCAGCGTCGGGGCCAGCGCCTTGAGGTCGGCGATGAGGTCGGCCTTGCTGCGGTTGACCGTGTCGACGGCGACCCCGCCCAGCGACTCCAGGCTCTGCAGCATCGTGACGAGCTGCTCGCGCTGCTCGTGCAGCACCGCGAGACCCGGCCCGATGTTGTCGATGACGCCCGCGATCTCGTCCTTCTGCGCGTTGAGCGACGCGGCGAGCCGGTTGATGCCGTCGAGGGCGCGGGTGATGTCGTCCTTGCCCGCGTCGAGGGTGGTGACCGCGGTGTTGAGGTTGTCCAGCAGCGCCCGGATCTCGTCCTCGTTGCCCGCGAGGGCGGCGTTCATCTCCTTGGCGATGTTCTGGAGCTGCTCGACGCCGCCGCCGTTGAGCAGCATCGACAGCGCGCCGAGGACCTCCTCGACCTCGGTGTTGCGGTTGGTCCGCTCGACCGGGATCACCGCGCCGTCGGCGAGCGCGCCCTGCGGGTCCTGCGGCGGGATCAGCTCGACGTACTTCTCGCCGAGCAGGCTGGACTGCCGGATCTTGGCCAGGGCGTTGCCCGGCAGCTCGACGGCGCCGTTGACCAGCAGGGTCAGCTCGGCGGTCCAGCCGTCCGGGGCGAGCGCCACGGTGTCGACCCGGCCGACGGCGACCTCGTTGACCTTGACCGCGGACTGCGGGACGAGGTCGAGGACGTCGCGGAACTGCACGCGGACCGAGTACGGGCGGTCTCCGAGGTCGGCGCCGCCGGGCAGCGGCAGGTCGTAGATGCCGGTGAACCCGCAGCCGGAGACCAGGGCGGCGGACGCCACGGCCGCGATCAGCCTCGTGCGCATCAGTTGCCTCCCGCGCTGATCGGGTCGCCCGCCAGCGGCAGCGGCAGCATCGGCAGCTTCCCGCTGCGCATGCCGTCGATGACCTGGGCGGGCGAGGGCAGCGGCACCGCGCCCTGCAGGACCGGGGCGAGCTGGTCGCAGGCGTCGGCCAGCGGGTTGGGCAGCTCCTGCGGCGGCACCTGGCGGACCAGGTTGCACAGCGTCACGATCGGGGGCTGCGTCAGCTCGTTGATGTTGGAGCGCGCGTCCAGGGTGCCCGAGGACGCGTTGTAGGAGTTGACGACGTTGCTCAGCGCCAGCGGGGCGATGTCGAGCGTCTCGGCCAGGGCGGCGCGCTGCTCGACCAGCACGCCGGTGACCGACGCCAGCTTGTCCACGTTGGACTTGAGCGCGCCCCGGTTGTCGTCGATGAACTTCTGCACGACGCCGAGCGCGATGCCGAGCTGGTCGACCGCGGCGGAGAGGTTGCCGCGCTCGTCGGCGAGGAACTCCGACGCCTGGGCGAGCTGCACGCTGAAGTCCTCGACGGCCTGGTCGCTGCCCGCCAGCGTGGTGGTGAACTTCTGCAGGTTCTCCACGGTGGCGAACAGGTCGTCGGAGTTGCCGGACAGCGTCTTGGACAGCTGGCCGAGCTGGGTGACGGTGTCGTTGAGCGCCTCGCCGTTGCCGTCGAGGTTCGCCGCGAGCGTGCTGAGCAGGTCCGACAGCGCGCCGTCGCGGTTGGCGCCGTTGGGGCCGAGGGTCTCGCTGACCCGGGTGAGGCTGGCGTAGAGGTCGTCGACCTCCAGCGGGGTGGCGGTGCGCTCGCGCGGGATGACCGCGCCGGTCGCCATCACCGGGCCGCCGGTGTAGGCGGGGTGAGCTGCACGTACCGGTCCGACACCAGCGACGGCGCGACGATGACCGCCTGCGCGTCGGCCGGGACGTCGATCGACCGGTCGACGCTCATCCGCACCTCGACGAGGTTCCCGCGCGGGACGACCTCGTCGACGCTGCCGACCTTGACGCCGAGCACCCGCACGTCGTTGTCCTCGTAGAGGCCGACGGTGCCGGTGAACATCGCGGTGTAGGAGCGCAGGTTGGCCTCGCGCAGGAAGAACCAGAGCGCGGTGGCCAGGACCAGGCCCAGCACGCAGGCGATGGCGACGACCCGGGCGAGGTCGTGGCCCGCCTTGCTCGCGAAGCGGTTCATCACGGCCTCCCCAGGCAGCCGGGCTGGTTGACCGGGCCGATCGACGGCGGCAGCAGGCCGCAGATGTAGTTGTCGAACCAGCGCCCGTTGCCGATGGCGTTGTTGAACTGCCGGGCGAACGGCGCGAACTTCTTGATGCCCTCGCTGAGCGAGTCCTGGTTGCGCTGGAGCATCGCGGTGAGCTGGTCGAGGCTCTCCAGCACCGGCCCGAGCTGCTCCTCGTTGTCGGCGACCAGGCCCTGCAGCTCCTCGGCCAGCTCGCGGGTGCCGGACAGCAGGGTGGAGATCGCGTTGCGCCGGTTGTTGATCTCGGTGAGGAGCAGGTTGCCGTCGGTCAGCAGCTTGACCAGCTCGGCGTCGCGGTCGGCGAGGGTCTGGCTGATCTCGCGGGTGTTGGACAGCAGCGACGCCAGCTCGCGGTCGCGGGAGCTGATGGTCTTCGACAGCGACTGCAGGCCGGTCAGCGCTGACCGGACCTCGTCGGGGGTGTCGCTGAACGTCTCGGCGATCACCTCGAAGCTCTCGGCGAGCTGGACCGTGTCGACCTCGTTGACCGTCTCGGCCAGGCCGCGGAACGCCTCCAGCACGTCGTACGGCGCGGTGGTGCGCTCGAGCGGGATGCGGGTGTCCGGGTCCAGCACCGCGTCGCCGTCCGGCTCCAGGGAGAGGAACTTCTGGCCCAGCAGCGTCTTGATCTTGATGTCGGCGCGGCTGCGGTCGCCCACCCAGGCGTCCTTGACCTTGAACGACACCACGACCCGGTCGCCGTCGAGCTCCACGTCGGACACCGAGCCGACCTTGATGCCCGCGATGCGCACCTCGTCGTCGGGCTGGATGCCCGCGGCCTCGCGGAACTCGGCGCTGTAGGTGGTGCCGCCGCCGATGACCGGCAGGTCGTCGGAGTAGATCGCGGCGGTCAGCACCAGCCCGATCACCAGGAGGCTGGTGATGCCGATCGGGATCGGGTTGCGGGAGCGGAAGGACTTCATCCCGAGCACCTCTCCTGGGTCGCGGGCAGCAGCGGCAGGTTGACCGGCTGGCTGATCAAGCCGGGGATGCCGATGTCGCCGGAGGCTTCGCAGAGGTAGAAGTTGAACCACGACCCGTAGGACACCGTTCGGGTCAGCGCGGAGGTCTTCTCCGGCAGGAACCGGATGAAGTGCTCGACGACCGGCTCGCTCGCGTTGAGGTTGTCGACCAGCGTGCCCAGGTGCGCGATGTCCTGCTTGAGCGGCGCGCGGGCCTCCGCGAGCAGGCCCGCGGTGGTGTCGGCGAGGCCGCTGATCGCGTCGATGGCCTCGCCGATCGGCTCGCGGTCCTCGGCGAGCCCGCTGACGAGCTGCTGGGTCTGCACGAGCACCTCGGACAGCTTCTCGCCGCGCGAGTTGACGGTGTCCAGCACGCCGTTGAGGTTGTCGATGACCTGCCCGATGATCTCGTCCTTGGCGGCGAGCGTGCTGGTCAGCGACGCGGTGTGGGACAGCAGCGACTCGACCGTGCCGCCCTCGCCCTGCAGCACCTGGATGATCTCGTAGCTGAGCTGGTTGACCTGCTCGGGCGAGAGCGCCTGGAACAGCGGCTTGAACCCGTTGAACAGCTCGGTCAGGTCCAGCGCGGGCCGGGTGCGCTCCACCGGGATCTCCGCGCCGGGCTCCAGCACGGCGTTCGGGTCGTAGCCCGCGCCCTGGCTCAGCGAGATGTAGCGCTGCCCGACGAGGTTGCGGAACTTGATCTGCGCGCCGACGGTGGCGGGCAGCTTGCGCCCGGCGTCCACCGAGAACTCCACGAGCGCCTGCTTGCGGTCCACGATGGACACCTCCTCCACCTGGCCGACCCGCACGCCCGCGATGCGGACGTCGTCGCCGGGCAGCAGCAGGGTGGCGTCGGTGAACCGGGCCTTGTAGCTCGCGGTGTCGCTGAGGTTGGCGTTGGCGATGCTGATCGCCAGCACGGCGGTGGCGCCGATGGTGATCACCATGAACAGGGCCAGCTTGACCAGCGGCGCGGTGAGGCTCCTCATCGGAACTCCACCTCCGCCCCGCGCAGCGCCGGGCCGAGCAGCAGCGTGCTCCACGTCGGCACCTGGTTGGCCTCGACGCCCATCCCCGGGGCCAGCAGCTGGTTCACGAACGCGATCTCCTCCGGCGAGTTCGGCAGCCCCAGCCCGCCGCCGTCGGCCGCGCTCGGCGTGGTCACCTTCTCCGCGTTCTGGCCGGGGATCAGGCCGTCACCGGCCGGGCGCGCGGGCGGCGGGAAGGACGAGCCGTCGCCCAGCGGCCCGTCCGGCGGGGCCTGCGGGAACGGGGTCGGGAACTGCTTGAAGTCGTAGCAGCGGGGCCGCGGTCCTCCTCGTAGCGCGGCTCGTCGACGCCGGGCTTGTAGGGGCCGCGGTTCACGGTGACCTCGATGGTCGCGTGCAGACCCGGCTTGTCGGTGCCCTTGCCGAACGCCTTGTCCAGCTCCGGCACGGCCTCGGCCATCAGCTTGAGCAGGCAGGGGTACTCCGGCGAGTACCGGGCCAGGGTCTCCAGCGTCGGGCGGGAGGTGTCCGCGAGCATGATCAGGTTGGACCGGTTGGCGCGCAGGAACGCGTCGAGGTCGCGGCCCGCGGTGGTGACGGTCGCGAAGACGGCGTCGAGGTTGCCGCGCTGCTCGGCGACGGTGTTCGAGGTGACCGTGAGGTCCGTCAGCGCCGCGACCAGGTCCGGCGCGGCGGAGCTGTAGGTGTCGCTGACGGTGGCGAGCTTGGCCAGGTCCTCGCGCAGCGCGGGCAGGTGCGGGTTCAGCTCCCCGACCAGCTCGCCCAGCTCGGACAGCGTCTTGCCGAGCTGCTCGCCGCGGCCGTCGAGCGCGGTGGAGATGGCCGTCAGCGTGCTGGACAGCTTCTGCGGCTGCACCGCCTGGAGCACCGGCAGCAGGGACTCGAACGCCTGCTCCAGCTCCACGGCCTCGACCGAGGTGTCCTGCCGGATGACCGCGCCCGACGCCAGGTGCGCCGCCGCGGGGTCGTCGGGGATCTGCAGGGCGACGTAGCGCTCGCCGAACAGCGTCTTCGGCAGGAACCGCGCCGAGACGTTGGCCGGGATGACCTGGATCTTCTCCGGGTCAAGGGCCAGCTCCAGCTCGGCGCCGGTGGCCGTCGGGGTGATCCGGCGGACCTCGCCGACGATCAGCCCGCGCACCTTCACGTCGGAGTACACCGCGAGCTGGTTGCCGACCTTGTCGGTGGTCAGGGTGACCGTGGAGGTCGGCGTGAACGCCTGGTTGTACATGGCGATGCTCAGGCTCACCAGGCCCGCGATCACCGCGATGAACGCCAGGCCCCACAGCCTGCGCTTGACGGTCTTGGCGAAGCTGCTCATCCGGCGATCCTCACCGTCGTGGTGGTGCCCCAGATGGCGAACCCGATGAAGAAGTTCACCAGCGCCACGGTCACGATCGTCATCCGCACCGCGCGGCCCACGGCCACGCCGACGCCCGCGGCCGCCGCTGGCGTTGTAGCCGTAGTAGCAGTGCGACAGGATGATGATGACCGCGAAGATCAGCACCTTCCCGAAGGACCAGAACACGTCCTCCGGGGGTAGGAACAGGTTGAAGTAGTGGTCGTAGGTGCCCGCCGATTGGCCGTAGAACTGCACCACGATCGTCCGCGAGGCCAAATAGGACGTCAGCAGGCCGATGATGTACAGCGGGATCACCGCGATGAAGCCCGCGATGATCCGGGTCGTCACCAGGAACGGCAGGCTCGGGACGGCCATGACCTCCAGCGCGTCGATCTCCTCGGAGATCCGCATCGCGCCGAGCTGCGCGGTGAAGCCCGCGCCGACCGTCGCCGACAGCGCGAGCCCGGCGACCAGCGGCGCGATCTCCCGGGTGTTGATGTACGCCGACGCGAACCCGGAGAACGCCGCGGTGCCGATCTGGTCGAGGGCGGCGTAGCCCTGCAGGCCGACGACGACGCCGGTGAACACGGTCAGGCCGACCATGACGCCGACGGTGCCGCCGATGACGGCCAGCGCGCCGGAGCCGAAGCTCACCTCGGCGAGCAGGCGCATGGTCTCGCGCATGTACCGGCGCAGCGCGCGGGGGATCCAGGCGAGCGCGCGGACGTAGAACGAGAGCTGCTCGCCCAGGTCGTCGAGGGAGCGCAGCGGCTTGTCGACGACCTTGCGCGCGGAGTCGATGAGCGCCATCTCAGCTCCCCTTCGCCGGGACGACCTGCAGGTACACCGCGGTCAGCACGAAGTTCACGAAGAACAGCAGCAGGAACGTGATGACCACGGACTGGTTGACCGCGTCGCCGACGCCCTTCGGCCCGCCCTTCGGGTTCAGGCCGCGGTAGGCGGCGACGACGCCCGCGATGAACCCGAAGATCAGCGCCTTGATCTCGCTGATCCACAGGTCGGGGAGCTGGGCGAGGGCGGAGAAGCTGGCCAGGTACGCGCCGGGGGTGCCGCCCTGCAGGACGACGTTGAAGAAGTAGCCGCCCATCACGCCGACCACGCTGACCAGGCCGTTGAGCAGCACGGCGACCAGCATCGCGGCCAGCACGCGCGGCACGACCAGGCGCTGGATCGGCGAGACGCCCAGCACCTCCATCGCGTCGATCTCCTCGCGGATGGTGCGCGAGCCGATGTCGGCGCAGATCGCGCTGCCGCCCGCGCCCGCCACCAGCAGCGCGGTGACCAGCGGCGCGGCCTGCTGGATGATCGCCAGCACGCTCGCCGCGCCGGTGAACGACTGCGCGCCGAGCTGCACGATCAGCGTCCCGAGCTGCAGCGCGACGATCGCGCCGAACGGGATCGCGACCAGCGCGGTCGGCAGGATCGTGACGCTGGCGATGAACCAGCACTGCTGGATGAACTCGCGGAACTGGAACGGCCTGCGGAAGATGTTGACCGCGACGTCGAGGCCCAGCGCGAACAGCCTGCCGGTCTCCCGCAGCGCGCCCGCGCCGGGCAGCGCGCGGGCCGTCCCCGCGGTCACCGCTGACCCCGCCAGTCCGTGCGCGGCAGCTCGGCCACGTCGGTGTCGGCCAGCGAGCCGCGGAACCCGTCGCGCCGGACCGGGCTCGGCCGCGCGGGCACCGGGTGGTGCGGGCGCACGCCGTAGCGCTGCTGCTCCTCGGGGGTCAGCGACTCGATGATCCCCTCCTGCGCGGCCGGGGGCAGCTCGTGCAGGATCCGCATGACCCGGTCCTTGCGGCGGCGCACCCCGGCGCGCTCGGGCAGGCCCGGCGTCGGCTCGATCTGCGGGACGACGCCGCGCACGTCCTCCTCCGGCGAGCCGTCGGAGTGCCCGGCGGCGGCGTGCGCCTGCTCCTGGGCCATCGTCGCGGCGTCCTTCTCCTCGGACATGCCGATGGGGCCGAGGCGGCGGCCGTTGAGGAACTGCTCGACGACCGGCTCGTCGCTGGTCAGCAGCACCTCGCGCGGGCCGAACATGACCAGCTCCTTGCGGAACAGCATGCCCAGGTTGTCCGGCACCGTGCGCGCGAGGTTGATGTTGTGGGTAACGATGAGGATCGTCGCGTCGATCTGCGCGTTCAGGTCGATGAGGAGCTGGCTGAGGTACGCGGTGCGGACCGGGTCGAGGCCGGAGTCCGGCTCGTCGCACAGGATGATCTCCGGGTCGAGCACCAGCGCGCGGGCGAGACCGGCGCGCTTGCGCATGCCGCCGGAGATCTCGCCGGGCAGCTTCTTCTCCGCGCCCTGCAGACCGGTCATCTCCAGCTTCTCGAGCACGATCCGCTTGATCTCGGTCTCGGACTTGCGGGTGTGCTCGCGCAGCGGGAACGCCACGTTGTCGTACAGGTTCATCGAGCCGAACAGGGCGCCGTCCTGGAACAGGACGCCGAAGAGCTTGCGGGTCTCGTAGAGCTGCGACTCCGAGCAGGTGACGATGTCGACGCCGTTGATGACGCACGAGCCGCGGTCCGGCTTGAGCAGGCCGATCATCGACTTGAGGAACACCGACTTGCCCGTGCCGGACGGCCCGAGCATGACCGAGACCTCGCCTGGAGGGAGCGTCAGCGTCACGTCCCGCCAGATGGCCTGCTTGCCGAAGGACTTCGTCAGCCCCTCGATGACCACCTCGGCGCCCATCTACGACCCTCCCGACTAAGCCGTCAACGCCACGGCCGCCCGCCAAGCGTTGTCATCCAGGTGCAACGAGGCGGACAGGTACTAGTTACTCGCGAAGTTACCGCCGAGTTCAGAACGTACCCGCACGGCGCTAGCCGGGCCGACGGGGGCTATGACTTGGCGCACACAGCGTGGCATTCGGCCTAGCACCGCGCGCGACCGGGCACCCGAACGCGCTAGTGCGGAAACGCCGGAAGGCCCGGCCCCCACGAGGGGTGCCGGGCCTTCCGGGCTCGCTCGCTCAGATCACTTGAGGGAGATCTTGGCGCCCGCGGCCTCGAGCTTCTCCTTGGCCGCCTCGGCGACGTCCTTCTTGACGCCCTCGAGGATGGGCTTCGGCGCGGCCTCGACCAGCTCCTTGGCCTCCTTCAGGCCCAGGCCGGTGACGACCTCGCGCACGACCTTGATGACCTGGATCTTCTTGTCGCCGGCACCGTCGAGGATGACGTCGAAGGAGTCCTTCTCCTCCTCGGCCGGGGCGGCGGTGGTCGGGCCGGCCTGGGCGATGGCGGCGACCGGCGCGGCGGCGGTGACCTCGAAGGTCTCCTCGAACAGCTTCACGAACTCCGACAGCTCGAGGAGGGTCATCTCCTTGAAGGCGTCGAGCAGGTCGTCGTTGCTGAGCTTCGCCATGGTGGCGTTCCTTTCACGTGCACACCCGGTGCTCCGGGCGCGGGTTTTCCGGGTGGTGGATCAGCTCTCGGCGTCGGCGGACTCGGCGGGGGCGCCCTCCGCCTTCTTGTCGCGCAGGGCGGCGGCCAGGCGGGCGACCTGGGACGCCGGGGCGGCGAACAGGCCCGCGGCCTTGCTCAGGTTGCCCTTCATCGCGCCCGCCAGCTTGGCGAGCAGCACCTCACGCGTCTCCAGGTCCGCGATGCGCGTGACCTCTTCGACGGTGAGCGGGCGGCCGTCCATGTAGCCGCCCTTGATGACCAGACCCTTGTTGTCCTTGGCGAAATCGCGCAGCGCCTTGGCCGCGTCCACCGGCTCGCCCTCGATGAAGGTGATGGCCGTGGGACCGACGAACAGGGCATCCAGGCCGTCCACGCCCGCCTCGGCGGCAGCACGCTTGACCAGGGTGTTCTTCGCGACGCGGTAGGACGCGCCAGTGCCGAGAGCGCGACGCAGCGTGGTCAGCTGCGACACGGTGAGGCCGCTGTACTCGGTGACGACGGTGGCCGAGCTGGCGCGGAACCGGTCCGCGATCTCGGCGACAGCGTCCACCTTGTCGGGCTTCGCCATGGTGTCGCCTCCTCTCGTTTGGGCTTGAACGCCGGACCCCGAGAAAAGACGAACGCCCCGGCGCACGGCGGCACGGGGCGTCAAATGAAAACCCGTTCCCCCTGCGCGGGCCGCCCACCCGGGGCATTTACCCCACTCCTGGACGGAGCGGGACCAGCGGTCTTCGGTGAAACCTCACCCAGCGTACGCGCCCCCGGCGCGCGTTCCAAATCGCCCCCCACTTCACGGCATGATGGACCCCGTGGCCGACCACGACCAGCCCCACCGCGACCAGCCGGGCCCCCGCCCGCCCCCGCGACAGCACCCCGCCCGAGCCACCACCGCCGGTCGTCCCCGGCGGCTCCTACGACGCCGAGCAGTGGCGCCGCTTCCAGGAGTTCCAGGAGTTCCAGCGGTTCGAGGAGGAGAACCCGCCCCCGCCGCGGAAGAAGCAGAAGCCGCGGTGGCTGAAGGTCCTCGCGGGCAAGTGGGTGCGCAGGCTCGTGTTCCTGCTGGTCCTGCTGGCCGCGGCGAGCTGGGCGGTCAACCACTACTTCGGGAACCCGGACGAGGACCTCCCCGCGTCGCAGACCGGCGGCGGCAAGACGACCCGCACCGTGCTGTTCGCCGAGTCGCCGCGCGAGGCCATCCGGCTGATCTACAACAACGTGGCCCAGGCCAGCCTGCCCGACGCGTGCACCCGGTTCGAGACCGAGGAGGTCGCGCAGAAGTTCGCCGACCACTTCGGGGCGCCGGACTGCGACACCGCCGTCCGCAGGCTGCACGACGAGGTCACCAACGCCAGCGCGTACGCCCGGCCGTACTTCCCGGCCGCCGTCGACCTCACCCCCGGCCCGGACGGCACCGTCGTCATCTCCTCCTGCGAGCTGGACATCCGGCAGGGGCCGAGGCTGGGCGAGTTCACCCTGCGGGTGATCCCGGGGTCCCGCAGCGATCAATGGACGATCTCCGACCACCGCAAGGAGGCGTCCGACTGTCGGTGATGTGCCTTATCAACCCGCAGCAGGAGTCGCGCGGACGTGGTCGGCGCTAGGTTCGGGGCATGGACCGCAGGGGGATCGAGGGCCTACAGGCCGGGGTGTTCATCGTCGGGATCTACGAGGGTGTGGTGCCGCTGGTGTCGAAGGTGTTCGACTGGCGGCCGTTCCTCGCGTTCCCGTTGCGGCTGCCGGAGCCGTACTGGTGGATCGTGTCGGTCGTCGTCATCGTGGTCGCGGCGGTCGTGCTCGAGGTGCTGGATCGGATGAAGTCGCGGGCGTAGAGAAGGGCCCCGCCGAGGTGGCGGGGCCCTTCCAGAAGTGCGGTTACGCCTGGGCGGCGTCGTCCTCGAGCAGGTTGCGGGTCCGGGTCGGGTCGACCGGGATGCCGGGGCCCATCGTCGTGGTGAAGGTGACCTTCTTGACGTAGCGGCCCTTGGCGGCGGACGGCTTCGCGCGGAGGACCTCGTCGAGGGCGGCGGCGTAGTTCTCCACCAGCTTGGCCTGGTCGAACGAGGTCTTGCCGATGACCAGGTGCAGGTTGGCCTGCTTGTCCACCCGGAAGTTGATCTTGCCGCCCTTGATGTCGTTGACGGCCTTGGTGACGTCCGGGGTGACGGTGCCGGTCTTCGGGTTCGGCATCAGGCCGCGGGGCCGAGGATGCGGGCGATGCGGCCGACCTTGGCCATCTGGTCGGGGGTGGCGATCGCGGCGTCGAAGTCGAGCCAGCCGCCCTGGATGCGCTCGATCAGGTCCTCGGAGCCCACGGCGTCGGCGCCCGCGGCCTCGGCCTCGGCGGCCTTGTCGCCGACGGCGAAGACGATGACGCGGGCGGTCTTGCCGGTGCCGTGCGGCAGGTTGACGGTGCCGCGGACCATCTGGTCGGCCTTGCGGGGGTCGACGCCCAGCCGCATCGCGACCTCGACGGTGGCGTCCAACTTGACCTTGGAGGTCTCCTTGGCCAGCTTCGCCGCCTCGAGCGGGGAGTAGAGCTTGGACTTGTCGACGAGCTTCGCCGCGTCCTCGTACGCCTTGCTGCGCTTTGCCATTGCTGTTCCTTCGATAGCGGATCAGTTGTGGTGCGGGCCGCGCGTTGGCCCTCCCACGGTGGCGCCCCGGCGGGGCGTCAGATCTTGGAGACCTGGGTGAACGACAGTTCGACCGGGGTCTCCCGGCCGAAGATCGACACCAGGACCTTGAGCTTCTGCTGGTCGGCGTTGACCTCGGAGATCGTCGCGGGCAGCGTGGCGAACGGGCCGTCCATGACGGTGACCGACTCGCCGACCTCGAAGTCGACCTCGACGGTGGGCCGCGCCGCGGTGGCCGTGGCGGTCTTGCCGGACGCCGCGGGCTTCTCGCGCTCGACCTGCGGCAGCAGGAACTTGAGCACCTCGTCGATGGTCAGCGGCGAGGGCTTGTTGGTGGCGCCGACGAACCCGGTGACGCCCGGGGTGTTGCGCACGGCCGACCAGGAGCCGTCGTTGAGGTCCATCCGGACCAGGATGTAGCCGGGCAGCACCTTGCGCTGCACCTGCTTGCGCTGGCCGTTCTTGATCTCGGTGACCTCTTCGGTCGGCACCTCGACCTGGAAGATGTAGTCCTCCATGTCGAGGGTCTGGATGCGGGTCTCCAGGTTCGTCTTGACCTTGTTCTCGTAGCCCGCGTAGGAGTGCACGACGTACCACTCGCCCGGGGCGCGGCGCAGGGCGTCGCGCATCTGGGCGGCGGGGTCGGCGTCCTCGGCCGGGGCCTCGTCGACCGCGACGTCCTCGGACTCGGCGTCCTCGGACTCGGCGTCGTCGGACTCGGGCTCGCTCACGGCGGCGGCCGGGGTCTCCTCGGCCTGCTCCGGCGCGGTGTCGACCGCCTGGTCCTCAGGCTGCACCGCGTCGTCGTCGGACAGGCTGGTCAGCTCGCTGCCGCCGACGGCGCCGTTCTCGGAGGTCACTGTTGGTCCCGCTTCCTTTCGTCCATGCCGCGGTCTAGCCGAAGAGCCAGAGCACGCCCTTGCCGAGCGCCAGGTCCAGGCCGGAGATCACCGCGATCATGAACGCCACGAACACCAGCACGACGGCGGTGTAGGTGATCATCTGCTTCCGCGTCGGCCAGATGACCTTCTTCAGCTCGGCGACGACCTCGCGCAGGAACCGGCCGATGCGGGTGAAGACGCCCGCGCCGGACTCCTTGCGGTCCCGGGCGGGGGTGGCGCGGCCCTTGCGGTCGGCGGCGTCGGAGTCCGCCTTGGCGGGCTTGCCCGCGGGCTTGGCCTTGGCGACGGGCTTGCCCGCCGCGGCGCCGTCCGAGCGGCCCGCCGGGCGGGCGGCTCCGCGCCGCTCCCGCCGGGACGCGGCGCCCGCGGACGAGCCGGACGCTCAGCCGCGCCCTCTTCCCGCTCCACTTCGTCGGCCACGCCAGTTCCTCCGCTCGGTGTGCTGACCGTGCGTCCGCCGCGACGGTCAGCCGCACCGGACGTCAAACGCAGGGGCGACAGGACTTGAACCTGCAACCTGCGGTTTTGGAGACCGCTGCTCTGCCAATTGAGCTACACCCCTTCGCGGACCGGTGAACCTCCACCAGCCTGCTCGGACGCGACCGCGAACCCGCCCCCGCTCGCGCGGGAGCGACGCCCGTCGGCCGCTCCGGTCACTCTACGGCATCCCACCGCGGGCCCGGCAACCCGGTACCGGCCCCGCGGTGGGGTCCGTCAGTTCGCGCCGACGCGCAGCGACCTGAGGGCGTCCGCGATCCGCGTCACACCCTCCTCGATCTGGTCGGTCCGCACGCCGGAGTACGCCATCCGCAGGGTCGACGCGCCGCCCTCGAGCAGGAAGTCGGTGCCCTTGACGAAGGTGACGCCGCGCTCCTCGGCCGCGGTCAGCAGGGCGCCGACGTCGACCCCTCGGGCAGCTCGACCCACATGAAGTAGCCGCCGTCGGGCTTGGTGAACTTCGCGTCCGGGATGTGCTTGGCGAGCGCGTCGCACAGCACGTCGGCGCGCTCGCGCAGGGCGGCGTTGACGGTGGCGACGGACCGCTCCAGGCCGCCGTCGACGCAGAACCGGTGCACGATCGCCTGCGCCAGCATGTTCGGCGAGATGTAGGTGTTGGTCGCCCGCACCCGGATCTTCGCGATCAGGTCGGCGGGGCCGACCAGGTAGCCCACGCGCACGCCGGGGGCCACGGTCTTGGAGAACGAGCTGGCGTACACGACGCGCCCGCGCCCGGCGTCCAGCTCCAGCATCGTGGGCAGCGGCTCGCCCGCGAAGCGGATCTGCACGTACGGGTCGTCCTCGAAGACGATGAAGTCGTGCTGCTCGGCCAGCTCCAGCAGCCGGGCGCGCTTCTCGGCGCTGAGGGTGTAGCCCGCCGGGTTCTGGAAGTTCGGGATGACGTGCGCGAACGTCGGGCGCACGCCGGACTCCAGCAGCGCGGCCAGCTCGTCGGTGTCGATGCCGTCGGTGGCCAGCGTGACCGGCCGGACGTCGGCGCCGCGCTGGCGCAGGCCCAGCAGCGTGCGGTCGTAGGTCGGCCGCTCGACGACGACGGGCTTGCCGGGCTCGACCAGCTCGTCGAACAGGAACGCGTCGGCCTGCATGGAGCCGTTGGTGACGAGCACCTGCTCCTCGGCGACGCCGTGCTTGTCCGCCAGGTACTTGCGCAGCGGGGGTAGCCGATGGCCGTGCCGTAGCCGGTCGCGCCGCCGGGGTCTTGGGTGAGTGCGGCGTCCGCGGCGGCCTTGAGCCCGTCGACGTCGACGATGTCGAGGGACGGGGCACCGCGGGCGAAGGAGATGAGGTCGGAAGCCGTCACACCGGAGCAATGTAGATGGTCCGGTCGGCCCCGGCGCAGTCAGTCCGCCAGCCGCACCCGCGCGACCGGCTTGCCGAGCACGGCCTTGCCGTCGAAGTGCGCCGAGAGCATGACCTTGGCGACCCCGTCCTCCACGGCCGTCACCTTGCCCGCGACGGTCACCAGCGCGCCGTCGTCGGTGTCCGGGACGACCACGGGGCGGGTGAAGCGGGCGCTGTAGTCCAGCAGCTCGCCCTTGCCCCACGCGGTCACCACGCGGCCGGCCAGGGCCATGGTGAGCATGCCGTGCGCGATGACGTCGGGCAGGCCGACGGCCTTGGCGAAGCGCTCGTTGACGTGGATGGGGTTGAAGTCGAGGGAGGCCCCGGCGTAGCGGACCAGGTCGGCCCTGGTCAGCCGGACCTCGATGACGGGCAGCTCGTCGCCCACCTGCACGCTCACGCTTCCTCCTCCGCGTCCCGGACGACGAGCTGGGCCCGCGCGACCACGACCGGGTTCCCGTCGGCGTCGTGGATGTCGGCCCGCAGGGTGATGAAGTCGTTGCCCGCCCGGTGCGAGATGGCCTCGATGGTCGAGTCGGCCACCAGCTCGTCGCCCGCGACGACCGGGCGGTGGTAGGTGAAGGACTGGTCGCCGTGCACCATGCGGCCGTAGTCCAGGCCGAGCGCCGGGTCGGTGACGATCGCGTTGATCGCGGTCAGGTTGATGATCGTGGTGAACGTCGGCGGCGCCACGAGGTCCCGGTACCCGGCGGCCTTGGCGGCCTCGGGGTCGGTGCGCACCGGGTCGTCGTCCCCGATCGCGCGGGCGAACTCCTGATCTTCTCCCGGCTCACCTCGTACACCGCGCAGCGCGGGTACTCACGGCCGACGAACGCTGGATCCAAAGCCACGCGCGGAAGGCTACTCAACGCGCTGAGGCCGCCCCACCACCGGTGGGACGGCCTCAGCGAAGCGTGGTTCCGCTAGGTCAGCGGGTTTCCTTGTGCGCCTGGTGCTTGCCGCAGTTCGGGCAGAACTTCTTCATCTCCAGGCGGTCCGGGTCGTTGCGCCGGTTCTTCTTGGTGATGTAGTTGCGGTGCTTGCAGACCTCGCACGCCAGCGTGATCTTGGGTCGCACGTCAGTTGCAGCCACAGCTAAACCTTCTCTCGACTATCGGACGCGTAGCGGTGGCCGGACTTGAACCGACGACACAGCGATTATGAGCCGCTTGCTCTACCAACTGAGCTACACCGCCTGGCACGGAACAAGGCCACGATACGCGTGTAGCCAGTATCGCGGCCTGATCCACGAGCCCCTTTACGGAATCGAACCGTAGACCTTCTCCTTACCATGGAGACGCTCTGCCGACTGAGCTAAAGGGGCAGCGTCCTTCAGGAACCTCGGTCCCTTGCGGACGAGCAGTACTTACACAGGCCCCCGGCCGGCTCCAAAACCGGGGGTCCCTTACGTGAGCAGGGTGAGGACCATCTCGTCGCGCATGCCCCTGGCCTGCGTCGTCCGGGCCTGCAGCCACGCCTCCAGCCTGCTCTCCGACAGCGGCCGGGAGATCAGGTAGCCCTGGGCGACGTCGCAGCCCATCGCGTTGAGCTGGTCGCGGGCGAGGTCGTCCTCGACGCCCTCCGCGACCACGGTCAGGCCCAGCGAGTGGCCCAGCTCGACGATGGAGCGGACGACGGCGTGGTCGCCGAGGTCGGTGCCCATGCCGAGCACGAAGCTCTTGTCGATCTTGACCTCGTCGACCGGGAGCTGGCGCAGGTAGGCCAGCGACGAGTACCCGGTGCCGAAGTCGTCCACCGCGAGCACGACGCCTAAGGCGTGCAGCGCGCGCAGGACCGGCAGGGCGCGCTGCGGGTCGGCCATGACACCGGACTCGGTCAGCTCCAGGGTCAGCAGCTCCGGCGGCACGCCGTGGCGGGTGAGCGCCTCGGCGACCCGCTCGGGGAAGCTGGCGTCGTCCAGGCTGCGGACGGACAGGTTGACCGCGGCGGAGATCCGCAGGCCCCGGTCGAGCCACTTGCGGACCCGCTGGAGCGACTGGTCCATGACGAACCCGGTCAGCGCGTCGACCAGGCCCGCGGCCTCGACGGCGGGCACGAACTCGTCCGGGTCGAGCTTGCCGAACTCCGGGTGCCGCCAGCGCACGAGCGCCTCGACGCCGAGCACCTGGCGGCTCGGCAGCGCGACCTTGGGCTGGTAGTGCACCTTGACCTGCCCGGTCTCCAGCGCCTGCCGGAACTGGGTGACGAGCTGGAAGCGGCGCAGGAAGATCTGGCCCATCGTGGGCAGGTACTCGCGCACGGCCTCGCCGGAGCTGCGGGCGGCGCGCAGGGCGACGTCGGCGCGCTGCAGGAGGGCGTCGACGTCGAGCTCGGCGCCCTGCTCGGACTCCGCGGTGCGCGGCCCGGCGTAGCCGACGACGGAGCCCGCCTCGACGGTGAGCCGGTCGACGGGGTAGGGCGCGGTGAGGTCGCGGCGCAGCCGGTCGGCGGCCTCGTGCGCCTGCTCGGCGTCGGTGTCGGTGAGCAGGATGGCGAACGCGCCGCCCTCCAGCCGGGCCAGCGGGACCTCGGGGCCGAGCGCGTCGCGCAGGCGGCGGCCCGCGGCGACGATCATGCGGTCGCTCCAGGCGTAGCCGAGGGCGTCGCTGACGGCGGGCAGCACGTCGAGGTCGATGCGCAGGACGGCGAAGTCGGCGCCGTCGAGCCGGGTGCGCAGCAGGTCGCCCGCGGTGCGGCGGAAGCCGGGCCGGTTGAGCAGGCCGGTCAGCGGGTCGTGGTAGGCGTCGTGGCGCAGGGTGGCCAGCAGGCGGCGGTTGTCCAGCGAGGTGGCCAGGTGGCTGGCCATGGTGCCGATCATCCGGATGTCGGCCTGGCCGAAGCCGCGCCAGCGGGAGAGCTTGTCGTGCGCCTCGACGACGCCGAGCAGGTGGCTGGCGCTGCGCAGCGGGACCACCAGCGCCTCGTCGACGCCGCGGCGCAGCAGGCCCTGGCGGATCTCGGGCACCGAGTCGACCCGGCGGAAGTGGCGGACCTGCGCGCCGGGCAGCCGCAGCAGCGCGTCGGCGCGCGGGCCGGTGGCGTCGAGGTCGACGGTCTCGGGCGGGAGGTCGTCGCCGGAGACGACGACGTGCAGGGGCGACTGCGGGTCGAAGCGCAGGCGCAGCACGACCCGCGCGGCGCCGAGCTGGTCCTTGACCCGGTCGGCGATGACCTGCCACTCGTCGGCGTCGCTGACGTCGGCGCCGTCGGTGGGGTCGGCGACGCCGAGCGAGGGTCTCGCCGCGGCCTGGTGGCCCGAGCGGGCGACCATGAGGCTGACCTCGGACAGCGCCTCGAGGTCGCGCTGCTCGCGGAGCAGGCCGGAATAGGCGATGTAGAGCGCGCCGAGCCCGGACAGCGCGAGCACCAGCAGCGGCCAGCCCCACTCGGCGTGCACGGCGACCTGGTAGCCGACGACGCCGACGGAGGCGTTGACCAGGCCGAGCACGAGCGTGCGGAGGAACAGCCGCGCGGCGGCCCCGACCCGCATGCGGCGGCCGAGGATGCGCACGCAGACCAGCGCGAGCAGGGTCGACGACAGCGGCGCGGCCAGCGCGCCCGCGACGACGCCGGTCCAGCTCGGCGCGATGCCGTCCAGGACGTTGTTGAGCCAGGTCGCGACGGCGAACGCGGCGCAGATCTCGAAGACCATCGCGCCCGCGTTGTAGAGGATGCGGTCCTGCACGCGCCGGATGAGCAGCGTCCCGACGCCCGCGAGGAGGTGCGCGGCGAGCACTACCTCGAACGGAGCAACGAAGAGGCCGATGACCAGCGGGATCTCGCAGAACGTGATCGACCAGGAGACGCCGGTCCGCACGTCGACGTTGATCGCGAGCTGCTCGGCGAGCAGGAACCCGAGCGCGAGCAGCAACCCGACCCACACCGACTGGTCGGCGGGTTGGGGGAGCCACCAGGAGAGCAATCCGGCGGTGACCACGGCCGAGACGAGGACCAGGACGGAGAAGGCGAGGAAGAGCCGGTTCGGGGCTTCCTCGGAAGGCCAGTTCTGCGCCTCGGCCTGCGGTTCCGTCGTCTGCCCGTGGTGGTCCGGCATGCGACCTCCTCGGGGGCGGCGTGGTGGGCGACGGCGGGGAAACTGTACCCCGATCAGGCGACGCAGGCACGCGTCTCAGTTACGCGGGGACACCATCGACACCCAACATTCACCCCGTGAGCGGAGCGCGATACCGCCCAACTGTTTATTCATGATCCCCCAGTCGGCTTTCATGGGGCCCATGGACGTCGGGGACATCACCACTGAGCACGCGGCGCGGCTGCGCTCCTGGACCCGCTGTTGCCCGAGCCACCAACGCTGGCGGGCGAGGTGCGGTCGGCGGGCGGCGCGGCCGGGGTGGCGTCCTTCCAGGAGTGGCCCGCGGGCTCGCTGAGCCGGACGTGGCAGCCCGCGCGCAGGCACCGGCTCGACGTGCGCCTCGCCGGGCCGGACCAGGCCGGCGACCTGGGGAAATTGGTCGACCGGTGGCTCGCGGACCTGCCCGCCGAGACCGCGGGTGACCCCGATTGCGCGGCCGTGGTCGACCTCCCCAGCCGGGACGTCGCGGCCGTGCCCGCGCTCATCGCGCGCGGCTTCGTGCCGGTCGCCGTGGCCGCGGTGCGCCGGGCGTCCTCGCCGACGCCCGCCGACGGGGTCCGCCCGGCGACGCCCGCGGACCTCGACGCGGCCGTCCGGCTGAACCTGGAGGTCGTCGCGTACGACGCGCACTTCGGCAAGGTCACGATGCGGGCGGACTCCGGAGCGCTGCTCGCGGACGGGCTGCGGGAGCGGCTGGCGCGGCCGGGGGCGTGGGTGGCGGAGCGGGACGGCGGGGTGGTCGGGCTGGTGACCGTCCAGGTGCCGCCCGAGTCGGACTGGGCGGCGGGGCTGACCTCGGCGCCCGTGGCGGGCTACTTGGAAACGATGTCGGTGACGTCCGCCCTGCGCGGCTCGGGTATCGGCTCCGCTCTGGTCTCCCACGCGCACGCCGCGCTGGACGCGGTCACGCCCGTGACCGTGCTGCACCACGCGTTGGCGAACCCGCTGTCGACACCGTTCTGGTACCGGCACGGGTACCGGCCGCTGTGGACGACCTGGCAGCGGCGGCCCGCTACTCCCGCAGGCTGACCGGCGCCCCGATGAACCGGGCCAGGTCGGCCACCTCCGCGCGCAGCGGCTCGCGGTCGCCGCGCATGGCCGTCCAGTCGACCTCCACCACGTCGGCCGACAGGAACGTCCACGTGCCGACGACCTCGCCGTCCACCAGGACCACCGGCATGACCATCCCGCCGCGGGTGATCAGCTCGCTGAGGCGCTGCGGGACGACCAGCTCCCGGTCGGCGTGGCCGAGCAGGTAGTCGTCGAAGTGGCTGAGCAGCCGGGTGGACGGTCCGGGGTCGGTCGGCTCGGGCGGGGTCGCGGTGGCGAAGGCGGCGCGGGCCTTGGTGAGCGGGAGGCCGGACCACGCGGCGAGGTCCTCGGCGGTGGCGTGGGCGTGGCCGTCGAGGTAGCGCTGGGCGAGGCGGGCGAGGGCGGCGCCCTCGTCGAGCGGGGCCGGGGTCGCGCGGACGTAGGTCGGCTCCTTGTCGGTGACGTCGGGGCCGCGGACGACGGCGCCGGTCATCGCGGTGTAGGCGATGAGGTGCGGCACGGCCTGCGACCGCGGGTCCAGCTCGACGCCCGCCTCGCGGAGGGTGTCGACGAGCTGGGCGCGGGTCCGCGGCGTCGCGCACGCCGACGCGATGACCTCGGCTCCCCGGTCGCAGATGTCCTCGGTCAGCCCGAGCGCCGACCGCCTGCCGCGGTTCGCGTGGGCGAAGCGGGGTCCGAGGAGGCCGACGACCCAGCCGACGTCCTCGGCCGCGAGCGCGTGCAGCGTGCCGCGCATCGCCCATGTCCGGACGAGCGCGCCGTCCGCGTACGCCTTGTCGACGTCGTCCCTGGTCAGACCGGTGGTGCGGGCGCGGATGGCGAGCCGGGCGGCCCGCACGTCCTGCGACTGGACCGCGAGGACCCGCCGGACCGCATCGACCGCGTCCGCGGGCCGGTCCCCCGCCAGGCCCTGCGCGGCGGTGCGGTGCCTGCGGCGCTCAGCGGGCGAAGAGCTGGGACTCATCCGCGAACGCCTTGAACTCCAGCGCGTTGCCCGAGGGGTCGCGGACGAACATCGTCCACTGCTCGCCCGGCTGCCCCGCGAACCGCAGGTACGGCTCGATGACGAACTCCGCGCCGCCCGTGCGGAGCCGGTCGGCCAGCTCGTGGAAGGCGGGGACGTCGAGGACCAGGCCGAAGTGCGGGACCGGCACCCCGTGCCCGTCGACCGGGTTGCTCGCCTCGCCCTGCCGCGGCGCGAGGTGGGTGACGAGCTGGTGGCCGCGCAGGTCCCAGTCCACCCACGTGTCGCTCTCCCGCCCTTGCGGGCAGCCCAGCGCGCCGCCGTAGAACGCGCGGGCGGCGTCGAGGTCGTCGACGGGGATGGCGAGGTGGAAGGCCGGTCGCATGCACCCGACAGTAACGGCTGGGCAACGGCGGCCCGGGACGGCAACCTTTTCCCCGGCGGGCCGGTCTAGGGGGTGAGTCGGCCGGGGAGGGGAGGTGGCGGTGCGCGCGGAGCCGGAGTTCGACGAGTTCGTGCGGGAGCGCTATCCGCAGCTCCTGCGCTACGCCGTCATGCTCACCGGCAGGCAGTGGGACGCCGAGGAGGTCGTGCAGGAGGCCCTCCTGCGCTGCCTCAAGCGGTGGCGCCGGGTGCCCGCGGACAACGCCATGGCCTACGTGCGCAAGGCGATCTACAACGAGTTCCTCCGGGCGGCCAAGAAGGCGACGCCGGTGGCGCCCGAGGAGATCGCCGACCAGCTCGACCTGACCGACGTCGCGGGCTCGGTGGCCAGCCGCGACCACGTGCTGCTGGTGCTGCAGGAGCTGCCGCCCCGCCAGCGCGCCGCCGTGGTGGCCCGGTTCGTGCTCGACCTGTCGGAGGCCCAGGCCGCCGTCGAGCTGGGCTGCGCCGTCGGCACGGTCAAGTCGCTGACCAGCCGGGGCCTGGCCCGGATGAAGGAGCTGTGGGCCGCCGACCACGCGGTGCCGGGGAGGAGGGGGACATGACCGTCGACGAGCAGGACCCCGCCGTGCTGCGCCTGCGCAGGGAGACCGGTTCGGTGCTGGTCGCCGCGCCCGCGGCCGACTCCGTGCTGCGCCGCGTCCACGAGCGCCGCCGCGTGCAGCGCCAGCACCGCATCCAGGTGGTCGCCGCGCTGAGCGTCGTGCTGGTCGCCGTCGCGGGGGCGTTGATCGCCACCCAGGGGTGGACGTCGGAGCCGGAGCTGCCCTCGGCCTCCCGCCCGATCGCGGAGTGGCCGGTCCGCGGCTCGCTCGCCGACGACGCCGACCTGATCGCGCGCGCCGAGCGGACGTGGCGGGCCAGCCCGCAGCGGCCGTCGGGCGCGGTGCGGCCCTGTTCGCGGGGACGCCGCCGTACTCGGGCACCGCGAACTTCGCGGTGGTGGCGCTGGCGTCCGCCGAGGGGTCGGTCGCCTTCGTCACGACTCCGGTCGCCGAGGTGGCGCGGGAGGTCGACCTGTCGACGCTGCTGCTGCGCGCGGTGTCACCGGTGTCGGGGACCCAGCCCGCGATCGGGTTCGTCGCCGTCCGCCCGGACCGGCGCGACGCCGCGGCGGGTGTGGCGTTCACGCTGGCCGCCCCCGGGCTGCCCAGTCCGGCGCTGACGTCGTCGGCCATCGACTTCCAGGACTTCCCGCCGACCGCGCCCCAGTCCGACGGCTCCTCGTGGCGGCAGGTCCCGGAGGGCGTCGGCGCGTGGAACAGCGCGATCGACGCGGGCGCGTTCGGCGACGTCGCCCCCGCCGCGGGTCTGCTCGACCCGCCGACCGGCCCGGTGGCGCTGCGCCGGACCGCCGAGGGCCTGGTCGCCGAGGGCGCGAAGCCGGGCGAGCTGATCGTCACCCCGGACGGCGTGCTCGGCGTCGCGGGTCCGCGCGGCCTGGTCGACACCCGGCTGTCCGCGCTGGGCGAGGTCGAGGTGGCCATCTCCGGGGTGAAGGGGCGGATCGACGACGCGGGGCGGTTCACCGCAGGCGGCGCGGTCCACCCGACGAACCGGGTGATGCTGGTCCGCGACGGCGCCATGGTGGTGGTCGGCCGGATCTCCGACGCCCAGGACGGGTGGCGCGTCGAGCGCGCCGTCGACCCGGACGACGCCCCGGCGACGGCGCTGCGGGTGGGTTCGCGGTGACGACCCACCCGCCGTCGCGGCTAGGACGAGGCCCAGCCGTCGCCCCACACCGAGTTGCTGCCGCCCCAGTCCTTCGTCAGGCGGAAGTAGTGCTCGTGGTACGGGTAGAGCCCGGTCCAGCAGTAGCCGTAGTACGTGCCGTTGACCGAGTACCGCACGGTCGGCCCGACCTTCGTGTCGACGCCGTAGGCGTTCCACATCTCGACCCGGATCTCCCGGCCCCACCAGGTCGGGTCCGAGCTGCCGGTTCCCCGCAGGTTCACGCAGGCCCGCCCGCTGTAGGACGGCCAGAACGTCCGGGAGCTGAGGCTGTAGGAGAAGCTGAAAGAGAAGTTGAAGGGCAGGTACACCCCTTGCACGGTCATCTGGTCGGCCGCGACGACAGCACCCTCGCGCATGTCGTAGTGGGGCGCTCCCGGGACTGGACCACCTGTCGCGGGGGCGGCTGGGACGTCCCGCTGTTTCCCGGGCGGCTCACCGAAAGCCGACGGCGCGGCTGAGGTGATCGCGATCATGGCGAGCAGAATGGGCAGTAACCGCCGCTTGGCTCTCATCGACTTCGACTCCTGCAAGATCATTCCCGGACGATGGGGAAATTTAACCAGGCCGTTCGATTGGAACGCCCCCTTTCGGGTGACAGCGCGCCGACCTGGCCTCTTCGTCGCCCGCCGAACGTCCGAACGGCCCAGTCGACACGGCCGAAAAGAGCAGCGAACGGGCTGTTGCTTTCGGTGAATGAGAATCAGCGCCAATTCACTGTTGGTTAGCCAGAATTCCCCCGCCGCTGCCCTCACGATGGCGGGGATCCGAGGAGCCCGGGCCCGCTTGCAGGGAGCGCGCCCGGGCTCCGCCTTTTCCGGCAACTGGCAATGACGAGACCCCGGGCACTTCACGCGCCCGGGGCCCTCGATCACCGTTCACCACTCACCGGAACGACCACCCCGCGATCACGGGAACCGCCGCCCGACCGATCACTGGAACGAGAGCGTCACCGCCAACCCCGTCCCGTTGGAGCTGGCGGGCCCGCACACCCGCGGGTCGGCCGCCGCGATGAAGCAGCTCCCGTCCGAGCAGTCCACCGTCCCCACGGCCGTCCCGTCGAGCCGGAACGCCTTGAACACCTGCTGCGCCACCATCGAGAACCGCGCCGTCCCGCTCGAGTCGGCCCGCACCTCCCGCGGGCTCCCCTCCACGCACGCGGGCTCCTTCTCCACGATCGCGCACTGCGCCACCAACACCGCCCCACCCGGCGCGTATCTGCTCACCGCCACCGCGACCGGGTCCCCGTGCTTGAGCCCGGTCGACGGCGACACGACCAGCTCCCACTGCGCCGCCGTCTCCGCCCCCGCCGCCGTCTCCGCCCCCGCCACCGGCTGGAACCCGACCACCATCGCCAGCGCGAGCCCCACGGCCCCACCGAACCCCGCAACCCTCTTGACCTTGTTCCCGACGCGCATGCGAGTACCCCATTTCTGGTTGATTGCCGAAACAGGAAACAGCGCCCGACACCCCAGTCGATCGGACGGCGTGCCTTAACCATGATCAGGGTTACAGATCCTCATGTGCTCGACCAGGAATTGTTCACGTGACCGACATCTCTGACTCGATCTATTCACCAAAGGGAATCCACCGGCGCAGAGGGGGCAATTCTCCCAGAATAACGAGGGTTGCAGAACGATCGGATCGCGTCCACTCCGGGAATGCTTTCCCGCCTGCGGCCCCGAAAATGAGGGCACGGGAGGAGTGGCGCCGACGGGCCGGAGCGGTCAGCATCCGGCCCGGCCGGCTTCGAATTACCTCTGGGGCCTGCGGCGGTGGACCATCACCACTGCTCGATCGCCCCGATGGAAGTGCGGAGGATCTCGCTGACCTGGGCGAGGCCCTTGGTGTTGAACCCGACTTCCTTGATGACCACGTAAACCTGGTACGTCCCCTTGGTCCCCGGGCGCCGGGTGGCGTTCGGGAACGGCTTCAAGGAGCGGGTGAGGCGCTCGTTGATCGCGTTCCGCCCCGTGGCGCCGGACTTGAAGTGGGGGATCGTCATCGATCCGACGGTCGAGAACTCCAATTCGATCGTCGCCAGGTCGCCGCTCTTCCCCGGTTGCACGCCCACCTTGCGGACCACGACCTCCAGCTGACCGGACAAGGTCATGAAGTTGGCGGTGCTCTCGGTCTCCTTGAAGCTGTTCACGCCGCCGTAGCTGTGCGCGACCCGGGCGCAGAAGCGGTTCTCCGCGATGCTGTCGTTGCCCGTGGCTTCCTGGATGTAGGTTTCCGCGCGGGCCAGGTACATCGTGAAGGCGTTCACGCTCTCCAGCCGCTCGCCCGGCTCGCTCTTCGTCGACTCGGTGTACAGCTCCATCAGCTGCTGCGCGGCACGCTCATCGATCCACTCGCTCACGGAGCGGCGGAACTTCTGCGCGTTGCGCGTCTCGCTCTGCGCGACGGGGTCCTCCCCGGTGACGACGAAGTACATCAGCTGGCCGAGCGCGAACACGTCGACGGTCTCGGCGCGCGCGGCCAGGGCGCTCGGCTTGTAGAGCTGCTCCGGCGCGGCGTAGTTGATCACTCCGCCCACGCCCAGGTTCGTCGTGATCGTCCGGTTCGTCTCCAGGTACGCGAGGTCGAAGTCGGTCAGGAACGGGACGTACTCCCCGCTGTCGTTCATCGTCACGATGATGTTCTCGGGCTTGATGTCCCGGTGCTTCACGCCTTGCGAGTGCGCGTGCTGGATGGTCTCGGCGATCTGCGACAGCATCCGCAGGACCGCGATCTGGTCCTCCCGGTCCAGGTAGAGGCTCCGGAGGTTGTCCCCGTCGATGTAGTCCATCGTGAACGCGTAGGGCGCCGCCAGCAGCTCGTGCACCTTGACGATGCGCGGGTGGTCCAGTTTCCGCATGCCGTTGTAGCCGTTCCGGAACCGCTGCACGCGCATCTGGTCCTGGAGCTGGTCGCCGTGGAAGACCTTCATCGCCACGGTCCCGGCCTCGCCGACCACCTTCCACACCTTGCCGTAGCCGCCCTGCCCGATCAGTTTCTCGACGGTCCCGACCGGGGTCACCTGGCCCGGCTCGATCATCGTGAGGTTGAGGCGGAAGTCCTCGATCCTGCTGGTCAAGGAGGTCCAGTTGGAATTCCGCTTGATGTCGGGCAGCTGGCCCTCGGTCTCGCGGAACCACTCGATCTTGGCGGCGAGCTCGCGCGCGCACCGGTCGGCGCCGACGGACAAGCGGTGCTGGCGGTCCGAGAAGAGCTCGCTGTGCTGCAGGTTGTAGTACTCGTCGACGAACGCCGTGCCCTTCGCCAGGATCTTCCCGCTCTCCGATTCCGGGATCGGCGCCCCGCGCCGCGGCTCGAAGCCGGTGCCCAGGACGACCGTCCCCGCGACGTCCCCCTTGAAGACGGGCGTCTGCATGTCCTCCGGGAGCGTGCGCGCGACGTAGTCGTACAGGCTGAGCAGCGTGATCTTGCCTTCGTGGTCGACGGCGCTGTCCAGCATCCCGTCGATCATCGTCTCGGTGAACGCCCCGCGCACCGGCTCACCGCTCTCCTGGGCCAATTGCTCCGGCCTGCAGGCGGCCAGGACGCACCGGCTCTCGTTCACCGACAGGACTCCCCGGTCGATGTCCGACGCGCTGATGGGCCGGGTGTTCACCCAGTTGAACGCCGCCCCGCTGTGGCAGCAGTCCAGGATGACGATGACGTGCCGGTACGCCTGCTGGCTCGACTCCATGATCTGGGCGAGGTGCGCCACCGAGATGCCCGGGTCATACTGCCCCCGTCGACGGTGACCAGATAAGCCGCGTTGGACACGACCTGACCGTGACCGGCGAAATAGATAATCAGCGTGTCGCCATCCACGCTCTCCTGGCACGTCTTCCCGATCGTCTCCAGAATCCTGGACCGCGTGGCCGCACCGTTCAGCAAGACGTGGCAGTTGAAGTCGTAGTTCTCAAGACTGAGACATGCGGCGACGTCCTGGGCGTCGCGCACGCACCCCGCAGAGGAGATGTCGGATAGGTGTCGATACCGATGATGACCGCATCACGCACAGCAGGGACCCCTTCGCGGAAGTCAGCCGCCCACTTCCCGATTAACACTCTGTAGTGGCAACATCACTCTTTGGTAGAGTATCGCGCTGACCCTGCGTGCGTTACCCATCGCGCGCAAGCGGATAAAACTGGCAACCCGTGCTCAGCGGGACTCGCTTCCGCACATGGCGCCCGTGCGTCCCCTGGAACGCAAACGGCCTTGGACGCTTAGGCGTCCAAGGCCGGCATGCATCGACCAGCAACCGTTGCACTGATCGGGTATCCACTTGTACTCGCAGGTCAGACCTGCTGGTGGCGGGTAGAGGATTCGAACCTCTGTAGCTTTCGCGACGGATTTACAGTCCGCTCCCATTGGCCGCTCGGGCAACCCGCCGGGGTCCGGTGCGTGCCGGACGGGGGAACCTTACCCAACCGGTCGCGGCGGGTTCCACCGGGTACCCCGGTGGGCGGCGGTAGCATCGGCCACCCACTCGGTTACCAGGGCACGGAGGTGCGAGGCACGTGGCGGACCCGTCGTTCGACGTGGTGAGCAAGGTCGATCGCCAGGAGGTCGACAACGCGTTGAACCAGGCGGCCAAGGAGTTGGCCACGCGGTTCGACTTCCGGGGGACGGGCGCGCAGGTGGCCTGGGCCGGGGAGGAGGCGGTGTCGTTCGAGGCGGAGACCGAGGAGCGGTGCAAGGCCGCGATCGAGGTCTTCAAGGAGAAGCTGATCAAGCGCGGCATCTCGCAGAAGGCGTTCGACGTGGGCGACCCGGCGGTGTCCGGGAAGGTCTTCAAGGTGACCGGCACCCTGGTGCAGGGGATCTCGACCGAGAAGGCCAAGGAGATCGCGAAGAAGATCCGGGAGGCCGGGCCGAAGGGCGTGCAGGCCCAGATCCAGGGCGACCAGCTCCGCGTGTCCGGCAAGAAGAAGGACCACCTGCAGGACGTCATCGCCCTCCTCAAGGGCGAGGACTTCGGGATCGCGCTGCAGTTCACCAACTACCGGTAACACCGCACGCTCAGAGCGGATATCCAAGCGGGAGCAGGCGCATGGTGACCTCCTAGGCGAGGAGGACACCATGCGTGACACCGTGACGCGGGCCGGGCACCTGGGTCTGGCCGAGATCGACCGCAGGCTGGCGTGCGCCAACCAGGCCATCGACCTCGCGCTGGCGATGCGCGACCGCGGCCGCTTCCACCGGGCGTGCGACGTCCGGGCCGATCTGCTCACACTTCGGGCCGAACGACAGCGGCTCGAGGGGGCCCGGGAGTCAGAATCAATCTGGTAGCCGGATGAGGGGAGCGGTCATGAGGGGCATCGTGCTGGCGGGGGCAGCGGCACCAGGCTGCACCCCATCACGCAGGCGGTGTCGAAGCAGCTGCTCCCCGTGTACGACAAGCCGATGGTCTACTACCCGCTCTCGGTGCTCATGCTGGCGGGCATCCAGGACGTGCTGATCATCTCCACGCCGATCGACCTGCCGAACTTCAAGCGGCTGCTGGGTGACGGGTCGCGGCTGGGCATGCGGTTCTCGTACGCCGAGCAGCCGGAGCCGAACGGGCTGGCCGAGGCGTTCATCATCGGGGCCGACTTCATCGGCGACGACGACGTCGCGCTGGTGCTGGGCGACAACATCTTCTTCGGGCACCGGTTCATCGAGCAGCTCCAGGACAGCCTCGCGACCCTCGACGGCGCGACCCTGTTCGGCTACCGCGTGAAGGACCCCGAGCGCTACGGCGTCGGCGAGGTCGACGCGCAGGGGCGGCTGGTGTCGATCGAGGAGAAGCCCGCGCAGCCGAAGTCGAACCGGGCGATCACCGGGCTCTACTTCTACGACAACCAGGTCGTGAAGATCGCCCGCGGGCTGACCCCGTCGGCGCGCGGCGAGCTGGAGATCACCGACGTCAACCTGGAGTACCTGCGGCAGGGCCGGGCGAAGCTGGTCGACCTGGGCCGCGGCTTCGCGTGGCTGGACACCGGCACGCACGACTCGCTGCTGGAGGCGGGGCAGTTCGTGCAGACGCTGGAGCACCGGACCGGGGTGCGGGTGGCCTGCCTCGAGGAGATCGCGCTGGACCAGGGGTTCATCACCGCGGACGAGTGCATGGCGCTGGGCCGCGAGCTGGCGAAGTCCGGCTACGGCGAGTACGTCATGGCCGTGGCGCGGGCGGCGGGCGCAGCCGGCTGATCCGCTCCGCCATCGGCGGGTGCGTGGCGAACCGGCAGGCCAGCGTCGACTCCGGCCGGAACGGGTTGGCGATCATCAGGTGCGCCTGCGCGAGCAGCGCGGGACGCGGGGCCAGGGCCTGGCGCCGGTGCCCTCGTCGAGCTTGCGCAGGGCGTCGGCCAGGGCGTCGGGGTCGCCGGTGAGGGCGACGGCGTCGGCGTCGGCGCGGTACTCGCGGGAGCGGCTGATCGCCAGGCGCACGATGAGCGCGGCGACCGGGCCCAGCACGGCCACGGCGACCGGCGCGTCGTCATCGTCGTCGCCGAACAGGGCCGCGGCGCCCGCGACGACGGCGATGGCGCCCGCGAGCGCGCCCGCGACCCCGGCGACGAGGGTGTCGCCGCGGTGGACGTGGGACAGCTCGTGGGCCAGCACGGCGCGCAGCTCGCGCTCGTCGAGCGCCTCCAGCAGGCCCGTGGTGCAGCAGATGGCGGCGCTGCGGGGCGCGGCCGACGGCGAAGGCGTTGGGCGCGGCGGTGGCGCTGAGGTAGAGCCGGGGCATGGGCTTTCGGGACGCCGTCGCGAGTTCGCGCACGATCCCGTACAGCCGGGGCTGCTCGGCCTGCGAGACCGGCCGCGCCCGCATGACGCGCAGCGCGATCCGGTCGGCGGCGCCGAGCGCGTACGCGGTGACGAGGACCACGGCGGCGACGGCGACGATGACGACGTCGAAGAGCGCTCCGACGAGGAGGATCAGCGCGCCGATCCCGCCCAACAGCACGGCAGTCCGCATGCGAAGTCCTCCTCCCGGTCCCGTGTACCAACGGGTAGGGGCGGCTCCTAGTTCCCGCTCTCGCCGCGGCGCCAGTACGTCGTCGGGCGGACGCGGCCCCTCGGGTACCCGCGCTCGTCGAGCAGGTGCGCGCGGACGGCGAGCATCGCGGCGCGCTCGCCCGCCATCCACACCTCCGGCTGGCCGGGCGGCAGGTCGGCGGCCCGGATCGCGTCGACCAGGACGGTGCTCTCCCCGCCGGGACGCCGTCGCGGTGCAGCCACGTGACGCCCTCGACCGGCTGCTCCTCGGCGGCGTCGGCGACCTCGACGAACGCCCGGACCGGCTTGTCGACCGCGCGCAGGATCGCGGTGATGGCGGGCAGCGCGGTCTCGTCGCCCGCGAGGAGGTACCAGTCGGCGGCGGGGTCGGGCTGGTAGGCGGGCGACGGCCCCACGAAGATCATCTCGTCGCCGGGGCGGACGCGGGACGCCCACGCGCTGGCGGGGCCGCTGTCGCCGTGCAGGACGAAGTCGATGTCGACCTCGTCGCCGTCGTGCCGGGCCAGGGTGTACGTCCTGGTCAGCGGCCGGACCTGGGACCAGCGCGCGCGGGCCTCGGCGAGGGTGCTCGGCAGCTCGGTGCCCTCGGGGTAGAGGTAGAGCATCACGTTCTGGTCGGTCTGCACGCCGTCGAGCGCCTTGAGCGACTCGTGCCGGGCGGTGACGCGGGCCATCTTCGGCGTGACCCGGGTCACGGCGGCCACGGGGACGCGCCAGAGCCGGGGTTCCGGCCTGCGGGAACGCCTGCGGGGCTGGTCGGTGTTCATCGCCCCCATGGTCGCGCGGGGGTTGTCCCGGCTCCAATCGTGGGTACTGTTCGTTCGTACGAACAAGGGAGGTGGCCATGGCCGGTCTCGCCGAGTCCGCCCGGCAGCTCGCCGACGGCGTCACGACCTCGCACGACCTGGTCGCCAAGGCCCTGGCCGACGCGGCGGGCAGCGAGTTGAACGCGTTCCGGCTGCTGCGCCCGTCCGACGCCCTGCTGGAGGCGAAGGCCGCCGACGAGCGCCTGGCCCGGGGCGAGCGGCTGCCGCTGCTGGGCGTGCCCATCGCCATCAAGGACGACGTCGACCTGGCGGGCGCCCCGACCGCGTTCGGCTGCGCGGGTGATTTCCCGCTCGCGACCCAGGACTGCGAGCTGGTGCGCCGGGTGAAGGCCGCGGGCGCGGTGATCATCGGGAAGACGAACACGCCGGAGTTCGGCCAGTGGCCGCTGACCGAGGGCAGCTTCGGCGCGACCCGCAACCCGTGGAACCCCTCGTACAGCCCCGGCGGCTCGTCGGGCGGGTCGGCTGCGGCGGTCGCGGCGGGGATCGTGCCCGCGGCGGTCGGCTCGGACGGCGCGGGGTCGATCCGCATCCCGGCCGCGTGGACGAACCTGGTCGGGATCAAGCCGACCCGCGGGCTCGTCCCGACCGACCCGGAGCCCGAGCTGTTCAACGGCCTGACCACGTCCGGCCCGCTGGCCAGGACCGTCGAGGACGCTGCGCTGCTGCTCGACGTGCTGACCGGCGGCTCGTACTCGGCCGCGGTGACCGCGCAGGTCCGCCCGCTGCGCATCGCCCTGTCGTTCCGGCCCGCGTTCACCGCGTTCCGGGTGCGCGTCGACCCGGAGGTCCGCGCGGCGGTGAACCGGCTGGCGCGCACGCTGATGGCGTTGGGGCACGAGGTGTCGCTGGAGGACCCGGCGTACGGGCTGATCGGGCTGAACTTCCTGCCGCGGTCGTTCGGCGGCATCCACGACTGGACCCGGCGCGTCCCCGACGTGTCGCTGCTCGACCCGCGCACCCAGGGCAACGGCCGCGTCGGCAGGCTCCTGGGCTACGGGATGGGCGCGTCCCGGTCGACGTTGGGCTGGTTCACCCGCCGCATCGGCGCGATCTTCTCGTCGCACGACGTCGTGCTCACCCCGACCACCGCGACTCCCCCGCTGCCCATCGGCAGCATCGACGGCCTCGCGGGCTGGCGCACCGACCGCCGCGTCGTCACGTCGTGCCCGTTCGCGTGGCCGTGGAACGTGCTGGGCTGGCCGGGGGTGAACGTGCCCGCGGGCTTCACGTCGGCGGGGCTGCCGGTGGGCGCGCAGCTCCTGGGTCCGGCGGACAGCGAGCCGCTGCTGATCTCGCTCGCGGCGCAGCTCGAGTCCGCGTCCGGCTGGGCGTCGTCCCGGCCGCCCATACGATGAGCGCCATGGGCGACACCCGCGCGTCGATCCTCCGCGCCACCCTCCGGGTGATCGGCGCCGAAGGGATAGCCGGGGTGACGAACCGCCGCATCGCCCGCGAGGCCGGGGTGTCGCTGGGGTCGATCACGTACCACTTCGACACGCAGACGTCGCTGCTGCGCGAGAGCCTCCTGCTGTTCGTCTCGGAGGAGACGGCGCGCCTGCAGGCGGTCGCGTCGTCGGCGTCGGGGCCGGTGTCGGTGGACGAGGCGGCGGCGCTGGTGGAGCAGGTCGTGGAGAGCACGGCGTTCGGGAGCGAGGAGATCGCGCCGCTGGAGCTGTTCATCCAGGCGGGGCGTGATCCGTCGCTGCGGGACGCGGCGGCGACTTGCTTCGAGGCGTACGACGCTTTGGCCGTGTCGATCCTGACGGCGTTGGGGCTGCCGGAGCCGTCGCGGCTGGCGGGGCCGGTGGTGGCGCTGATCGCGGGGTTGCAGCTGCGTCGGTTGGCGACGGGGGCGGCTGGGCCTACGCGGGTGGGGGACGCGTTGCGGCTGCTGGTGACGGCTTAGCGGGGCGGCTGGCCGGTCCGGCGCGGGTCGGGAATGCGCTGCGGCTGCTGGTGATGGCTTTAGCGGCGTCGGCGGGGTTGCAGGGTGGGCCAAGCGGCCATCGGCGGGACGACGCCGGTGCACATCTCCGCGATGGCTTCCTGGTTCGCGCAGGCATCGCAGATGCCGAGGCACCCGTCGGCGGTGGTGAGGGACGCGCTCGTCCACGCGGCCTTGGGCCCGTGCCCGCACCGCGGGCAGTGGCAGCGGTGGACGAGGTCTTCCAGATCGCGCACGTGCTTCTCGACGAGACCGGTGCTGATCCGGCCGTAACCGAGCAGTGCGGTCGTCACGCAATCCTTGTGCACGGCGCGATTCTGGCCGGGCAGCTCATCGTAGCCACCCCACCGCGCTCCGCGTCGCGCCGAATTCAACCGATTAGGTGAGGAGTACGACCGATTGGGCTGGTGCGGCGTTCGCGTACGACCAGTTGGCACATAACCACTGGATGCCCATTTGCCCATTGAGGCATAGACGAACAAGGCTCGACTTATTACCCGGCAAACATCGGCATATTGCCCCGAGGCCACACCGATTCCGGATACAGTCGACCTTCGCCCCGGATCGAAAGGTGTGGCGCCACACCATTCCGCTAGATGCGGGCAAGGTTCTACCGGGGGTCACGACGAAAGGAATCGAGTTGAAAAGACGTTTCACATGGTTGCGCGGGCTAGCCGTGGCGGCAACCATGTCCATCGCGGCGCTCCTCAACAGCAGTCCTGCTCACGCGGCCTCGGGAGGAGGCTGCGGGGCATGGGACCACATCGACCCGTGCGTCAGCTTCAGCGGAAGCTACATCTACGCCGACTTCTACATGAACGTCACGCCGGACTCGTCCCGCTGCCTCGCGGTTCTCCAGATCTGGAAGAACGGGAGCCTGGTGAAGTCTCAGTCGTACTCGCTGACGCGCACGGGACGGTACGGGCCCATTTCCAACTACGCGGGCACCGGCAGGGGCTCGGCCTACTCCAAGCTGCACATCTACACCTGCAGCAACGTGGCCCACTATTCGGTGACTAGCCCCACGCTCTACTGGCCGTAGACAGGAAGGCGCTGGTCGAGTGCCTCCACGCACTCGACCAGCGCCCTGGCGGGATCAGCCCCGCAGCTCCATCGTGCAGCACTTGGGGCCGCCGCCGGACTTGCGGAGTTCGGAGATGTCGACCGGCATCGGGGTGTAGCCGTGGGTGTGGAGTTCGCGGATGAGGTGGGTGGATTCCTGCGCGACGATGACGTGGCGGCCGTCGGAGACGGCGTTGAGGCCTAGGCAGGCGGCGTCTTCGGCGGTGGCGTGGATGGCGTCGGGGAAGAGGCGGGCGAGGGCGCGTTGGGTGCCCGGGGAGAACGCCTCGGGGTAGTACGCGACGTGGGCGGGGCGGGTGGGGGTGGCCTCGGAGAGGACGACCAGGGCCACGTCCAGGTGGTAGTAGCGGGGGTCGACCAGCTGGAGGGAGATGACCGGGACGCCGAGGACTTCCTGGGCCTCCGCGTGGGCCGCGGGGTCGGTGCGGTAGCCGGTGCCGGCCAGGAGGACCGCGCCGGTCCAGGTGAAGTCGCCCTCGGCCTCGTTGATGCGGGACGGCATCGTGACGTCGCGGTAGCCCGCCTCCAGGAACCAGCGGCGGTAGTGGTCGGCCTCCGCGGCGCGTTGGGGGCGCGGAAGCGGGCGCCGAGGACGCGGCCGTCGATGACCGTGCCGGAGTTGGCGCTGAAGACCATGTCGGGGAGGCCGGGGACCGGGTCGATGGTCTCGACGGTGTGGCCCAGGCTCTCGTAGGCGTCCTTCAGGGCGGTCCACTGCGCGACGGCGAGCGCGGTGTCGACCGGCTTGGTGGGGTCCATCCACGGGTTGATCACGTACTCGACCGTGAAGTGCCGCGGTTCGCACATGAGGTAGCGGCGGGTCGTGGGCACGCGCTCGGTGTGCGCGAGGACGACCTGGGTGGACGCTGTGGTCATGGATCGAAATGTATGGGCGGGGAGGACCACGCATCAACGTCGCTGCGTTGCGGATAGACCGACATAATGTTGCGTATGGACGCCATTGATCAGCGGATCGTTGCGCAGCTAGTGAAGGACGCCAGGTCGAGCTACGCCGAGATCGGGAAAGTCGTCTCGCTCTCCGCCCCCGCCGTCAAACGCCGGGTGGACCGGTTGCTGGAGACCGGCGTCCTGCGGGGCTTCACCGCGGTGGTCAACCCGGAGGCGCTGGGCTGGGGCACCGAGGCGTTCGTGGAGGTCTTCTGCGAGTCCAACATCTCCCCCGACCGGATCCGGCAGCGGTTGGAGCCGCTGCCCGAGGTCGTGGCGGCCTACACGGTATCCGGGGCCGCTGACGCGATCGTCCACCTGCGGGCGGCGAACATCCACCACCTCGAGGACGCCCTCGAGCGGCTGCGCGCGGTCGACATGGTGTCGCGGACCGTCTCGACCGTGGTGCTTTCCACACTCCTCGAACGACCGCCCGCGCCGGAACCTCGCTAGGTTCGACGGCCATGACCGTGAGCCTCGAACGCCGCGACGGCGTGGCCCTCATCACCCTCGACGACCCGGACCGGCGCAACGCGCTGACCCTGGAGATCTCGCAGGCGCTGGCCGACGCCGTCGACGGGTGCGCCGACGACGGGTCCGTCAACGCGATCGTCGTCACCGGGGCCCCTCCGGCGTTCTGCGCGGGCGCGGACCTGACCGTGCTCGGGGAGTCGCGGGAGGAGGGCCTCAAGCGCATCTACGCGGGCTTCCTGGCGGTCGCGCGCTCGCCCCTGCCGACGATCGCCGCGGTCAACGGGGCCGCGGTCGGCGCCGGGCTCAACCTCGCGCTGGCCGCGGACGTGCGCATCGCCGGGCCCAAGGCGCGGTTCGACGCGCGGTTCCTCCAGCTGGGCATCCACCCCGGCGGCGGCATGACCTGGATGCTCCAGCGCCTGGTCGGACCGCAGGCCGCGACCGCGATGACGCTGCTCAAGCACATCCCCGACGCCGCCGAGGCCAAGCGGATCGGCCTGGCGCACGACGTCGCCGACGACCCGGTGGAGGCCGCCGTGGCCGCCGCGAGCGCCGCCGCGGCGGGTCCGAGGACCTCGTGCTGTCCATCAAGCGGACCATGCGCGCGACCGCCGCGATGGCCGCGCACGACGACGCGATCGCCGCCGAGCTGACCGCGCAGGTCGCCTCGATGGACACCCCGGCGTTCGCCGAACTGTTGGCAGCCATGAAGGCGCGGATCTCCAAGCGCGACTGAGACAATCCACACAGGGGACCCCCGTCCGCCATCCGAGATACTGTGACTCGCGGTTACAGTAAAATCAGGTACATATCAGCTAGGGCAGGAATAGTGGGCGCGCGTAGCCACGCTTAACCGGCGCTCCAGTGGGCACGACTACCCTCGGGCGCGCGGCGGGAGGCCAGGAGCGTCGGGCAGGAGAGGAATCGATGAGCACGAGTCTCGACGACGGGGCGGCAGCGCGGCCGACCCAGGTCACCAAGCTGGACCGGGTGGTCATCCGGTTCGCTGGCGACTCCGGTGACGGCATGCAGCTCACCGGCGACCGGTTCACCTCAGAGGCCGCGGCCTTCGGCAACGACCTGTCGACGATGCCGAACTTCCCGGCGGAGATCCGCGCGCCGCAGGGGACCATGGCGGGCGTCTCCAGCTTCCAGGTGCACTTCGCCGACTACGACATCCTGACCCCGGGCGACCGGCCGGACGTGCTGGTCGCGATGAACCCGGCCGCGCTGAAGGCGAACATCGGCGACCTGCCCCCGGGCGGTGTCCTCATCGTCAACACCGACGAGTTCGTCAAGCGCAACCTGTCGAAGGTCGGCTACGCGGCCAACCCGCTCGAGGACGACTCGCTGTCCCAGTACCAGGTGTACGAGGTCGCGATGGCCACCCTCACGCAGGGTGCGCTCGCCGACACCGGCCTGGGCAAGAAGGACGCCGAGCGCTGCAAGAACATGTTCGCCCTCGGCCTGCTCTCCTGGATGTACCACCGGCCCACCGAGGGCACCGAGCGGTTCCTGCGCGAGAAGTTCGCCCGCAAGCCCGACATCGCCGAGGCGAACGTGCTGGCCTTCCGCGCGGGCTGGAACTACGGCGAGACCACCGAGGCGTTCGCGGTCACCTACGAGGTCGCCCCGGCGAAGCTGAACCCGGGCACCTACCGCCAGATCACCGGCAACACCGCCCTCGCGTACGGGCTGGTCGCGGCGGCCGAGTGCTCGAAGCTGCCGGTGTTCCTCGGCACCTACCCGATCACCCCGGCCAGCGACATCCTGCACGAGCTGAGCAAGCTCAAGCACTTCGGCATCACGACGTTCCAGGCCGAGGACGAGATCGCGGGCATCGGCGCCGCGCTCGGCGCCTCCTACGGCGGCGCGCTGGGCGTGACCAGCACCTCCGGGCCCGGTGTGGCGCTGAAGTCGGAGACCATCGGCCTCGCGGTGATGACCGAGCTGCCGCTGATCGTCATCGACGTGCAGCGCGGCGGCCCGTCGACCGGCCTGCCCACCAAGACCGAGCAGGCCGACCTGCTGCAGGCCCTGTTCGGCCGCAACGGCGAGTCCCCGGTCGCGGTGCTGGCGCCGTCCACCCCGGCCGACTGCTTCGCCATCGCGGTCGAGGCGGCCCGGATCGCCCTGACCTACCGGACCCCGGTGCTGCTGCTGTCCGACGGCGCGATCGCCAACGGCTCCGAGCCGTGGCTGATCCCCGACGTCGAGTCGCTGCCCGACCTGTCGGTCGAGTTCGCCACCGAGCCCAACGGCCCGGACGGCACGTTCCTGCCGTACCTGCGCGACCCCGAGACCCTGGCCCGCGCCTGGGCCGTGCCGGGCACCGCGGGCCTCCAGCACCGCATCGGCGGCCTGGAGAAGGCCGACGGCACCGGCAACATCTCCTACGACCCGGACAACCACGACCGGATGACCCGGCTGCGCCAGGCCAAGATCGACGGCATCGCGGTGCCGGACCTGGAGGTCGAGGACCCGTCCGGCCAGGCGAAGACCCTGGTGCTGGGCTGGGGCTCTTCGTACGGGCCGATCGGGGCCGCCTGCAGGCGCGTCCGCAAGCTCGGACACGACATCGCCCAGGCGCACCTGCGCTACTTGAACCCGTTCCCGCGCAACCTCGGCGAGGTGCTCGCCCGCTACGACAAGGTCGTCGTGCCGGAGATGAACCTCGGGCAGCTCGCCCTGCTGCTGCGGGCGAAATACCTGGTGGACGCCATCAGTTACACCAAGGTGGCAGGCCTGCCGTTCAAGGCCGAGGAACTGCAGGGCGTCCTGCTGGACATCGTGAAAGGGGCCGATGCCGCGTGACCACGATCGACCTGGGTCTGCCCGGCCTGGCGGGCGTGCCCGCCGCCGACGAACCGCAGAAGGCCAAGGACTACAAGTCCGACCAGGAAGTGCGCTGGTGCCCCGGCTGCGGTGACTACGTGGTGCTCAACGCCGTGCAGTCCTTCCTGCCGACGCTGGGCCTCAAGCGGGAGAACATCGTCTTCGTCTCCGGCATCGGCTGCTCGTCGCGCTTCCCGTACTACATGAACACCTACGGGATGCACTCCATCCACGGCCGCGCCCCGGCCATCGCGACGGGGCTGGCGACCGCGCGCGAGGACCTGTCGGTGTGGGTCGTCACCGGCGACGGCGACGCGCTGTCCATCGGCGGCAACCACCTGATCCACACGCTGCGCCGCAACGTGAACCTGAAGATCCTGCTGTTCAACAACCGGATCTACGGGCTCACCAAGGGCCAGTACTCGCCGACCTCGGAAGCGGGCAAGGTCACCAAGTCGACCCCGATGGGCTCGCTGGACCACCCGTTCAACCCGGTCTCGCTGGCCCTGGGCGCGGAGGCGACCTTCGTCGGCCGGGCGCTCGACTCCGACCGGGCGGGCCTCACCGAGGTGCTGCGCCAGGCCGCCGAGCACCGCGGGTCGGCGCTGGTGGAGATCTACCAGAACTGCCCGATCTTCAACGACGGCGCGTTCGACGTGCTCAAGGAGCCGGGCCAGGCCGAGCAGCGCCTCATCCCGCTGGAGCACGGCAAGCCGATCCGCTTCGGCGCGGAGGGCGAGTACGGCGTCGTGCGGTCGGGCTTCGGGTCGCTGGAGGTCGCGAAGGTCGAGGAGGTCGGCGAGGACGCGCTGGTCGTCCACGACGCCCACCACGCGGACCCGTCGTACGCCTTCGCCCTGTCGCGGCTGTCGACCCAGGACCTCTCGCACACCGTGACGGGCGTGTTCCGCTCGGTCCGCCGCGAGACGTACGACGACCTGGCGCGCGCGCAGGTCGCGGAGGCCCGGGAGAACCGCAAGCCCGACCTCCAGTCCCTCCTGCGCGGCAAGGACACGTGGACCGTGGTCGGCTGACGACGATCGAGCACCCGGTCGACGGGTGCGTGGAGCTGTGCCGAAACGCTCGGCTGGGGTTCGCCCCGGCCGAGCGTTTTCGTTTCCCCGACCTGGGCGGCGGGGGCTCGACGACCTGCACCAGGGTGCTGGGACGGACTGCCGATCGGAGAGCCGAGGCTCCGAGCGCTGAGGCCGGGTTGCTCGGGATGCCGAGCCGAAGCGCGGCGAGGACACGTGGACCGTGGTCGGCTGAGCACGCGGAACATCCGGCCCCCGCGCGGCCGCGTCGAACGGCTCGACCGCCGCGATGCGGCCCGCCCGCACCCGCACCGCCGCCGCGGTCTCGCCCGACGGGGTGATGCAGCGCCGCGCCCGGACCAGGGTCACCTCGGCACCAGCCCCCGGCGCTCGGCCAGCGCGACCAGCTCGTCGCCGGACAGCCCGGTGTGCGCGGCGACCTCGTCGGCGGTCAGCGCGCCGCAGTCGACCGCGCGGCGCAGCGACCCGGCGAGCGCCGCCGCGGTCGCGGGCTCGTCCAGCACCGCGCCGGACGACGCGCCCAGGTACGCGGCGAGGCGGCGGGCGTCGGCCTCCGCGCCAGGTTATCCGGGCGTCCGGGGGCCGTGTGCTTTCGCGGGGCGGGTGTGGATAAGGGGGTCAGGCGTCCCAGCGGTTGAGGCCCGCGCGTTCGGCGTCGGCGGCGTTGCGGAACCAGAGTTGGGCGCGGACGCGGGGGTAGTGGGGGATTCGGTGGTGTGGAAGCGGTCGGCGATGCCCTTGACGGTGTACTCGTCCGAGGGGGCGCCGCCGTCGGGGAGGGGAGGGCGGAGCCGGGGTGGGGGCCGGGGGCGACCTCCACCGCGGCCCAGCGCTCGTCGAAGGCGTCGTGGTCGACGAGGACGTCGTCGGTGAGGAGTTCGTCGAGGGTGCCGGTCATGCGGCCCTCGGGGGCGCGGACCGGGATGCGGCCGGTGGGCGGGTCGTCCACCACGCGGGCGTCCTGAGTGGACTGGCGTTGTCTGATCAGCCACGCGGCGAGCGCGCCGAGCAGGAACGACAGGACGCACAGCACCACTGGTCGACGCACCGGATTCCTCCTAGCCCGTCTTCGTTCTATCACCCCGGAACGATCACCGCGAGCCGGAGCGGCCCGGGGGCGCCGGTCAGGGCAGCGGGCGGAATCCGACGCGCTCGGCATCGGCGACCGTGCGGAACCAGACCTCGGCGACCGTGCGGTCGAATTTCGGGGATTCCGGGGAGCAATAGCGCAGGGCGGTCACGCTGGCCTTGACGCGGTACTCGCTCGACGGGGAATTGCCGCCGGGCAGCGGCATCGCCGAGCCGGGGCCGAACGGGCCGGGCGGGACGAACGTGTCGACGCCGCCGGGCAGCACCTGCGAGGGCCTGCTGCCCCGGCGCAGCCGGGTCGTGGCGGGCGCGGGGGCCTTGGCGGCGGGGGCGTCGTCGGCGGGGCGGACGGGCTCGAACAGGGAGCGGGCGCGCTCCGGCTCCGCCTCGGCGACCGCCTGGGTGGTCTGGGCGGCGGCGGGCGCGGACGGGGCCGACGGGGTCGGGGCGGGCTCGGGGGCGCCGGTGCGCACGCCGAACGGGAAGCGGTCGCCCGGCTTCTTCGGGACGCGCTTGGGCAGGCCCGCGGGGCTGACCGGCGCGGCGGCGGCGGGCTCGTCGACCGGCTCGGGGACCGACGGCGCGAACACCGTGGGCTCCGGCTCGGGCCGCTCGGGCGCGGCGGGCGCGAACGGCTCCGGCTCGCGCACCGCGGGCGCGAACATCGTGGGCTCGGGCTCCGGGACCGCGGGGGCGAACATGGTCGGCTCGGGCTCCGGGACCGACGGCGCGAACATCGTCGGCTCCGGATCGGGCACCGACGGCGCGAACATCGTCGGCTCCGGCTCCGGGACCGACGGCGCGAACATCGTCGGCTCGGGCTCGGGCTGCGCGGGGGTGAACAGCGCGGGCTCGGCCTCGTGCCGGGGGCGCGACTCCTCCGGGTCCAGGCTGTGCCGGGAGCGCTCGGGCTCGGTCGGGGCGAACACCGTCGACTCGCCGACCGGGGCGCGGCGGGAGCCCGCGCCCGGGGTGCGCTTCGGGAGCGCCTCGGGGCGCTTGGGCGGTTCGGGCTCGGCCGGGGAGTCCTCGGCGGCGGGCTCGGCATCGACGGCGGGCAGGTACCGGGTGACCGGCTCGTCCGGGTCGGTGGTCGGCGGGTGCTCGCGGAGGTACTCCTCCTCGTCGTCCGGGGTGAGCGCGGCGGCGAAGTGGCGCGGTGCGGGTCGATGTCGTCGTCGCCGTCGAGGTCGTCGACCAGGGACGAGTCGTCGTCGATGCGGCTGATCAGCGACCCGGAGATCGGGGTGGTGTGCTGGGTGAAGATCGTGCCGGTCTCGTCGGGCAGGTCGTCGACGAGGTGCTCGTCCTCCGGCGAGTCGGAGGCGTCCAGGCGGGAGACGTCGAAGCGCTCGGCGACCGGCAGCCACTCAGGCTCGACCTCGGGCGGGGCCTCGACCGGCGCGTGCGGGGCGACCGGGGGCACGCTGAGCATGCGGGTCGACTCGACCGGGGCGACCGAGGGCGGCTCCTCCGGCTCGGGCACCGACTCGGGCGGGGCGGTCAGGCTGTCCGGGGAGTCCTCCGCGCGGCCGAAGACCGGCGACTCGTCGGCGTAGTCGTCGTAGCTGACGTCCAGGCGGGACCGGTACGGGGAGGGGGCGGGCTCGGCGCGGCGGGCCTCGGCGAGGCGGTCCGCCAGCTCCGCGGCGCGCCGCCGGGCGGGCAGGGCGACCAGCGCCCAGCACAGGAGCGCGCCGACCAGGAAACCGGCGAGGCTCCACAGCCACACCTGCCCGAAGAACGGCATCGTGCCACTTCTCCTCCCGGTCAGCCGCCAGCGCCTGACCGTCGTTCAGAGACTAGGAGAGGCTACTGCGCCGCCTTTGCGGCTGTGCGCGAGCCACGCATTTCCGCACGCGGATCACAGCGCGGTATTCGATACCGCGCCGAGATAGCAACGTTATAGGGCGCTCAGTGCGTCCGGGCGACCACGTAGCGTGTCAATTGGTGCAGCGCTTCGCGGGCGGGGGTGTCCGGCAGCGTGGCCAGTTCGGCGTCGGCGCGGGCGGCGTAGTCGTCGAGGGTCTGGCGGGCGCGCTCCAGGCCGGGCGAGACGCGCAGCAGCTCGAGCGCCTCGGCGACCTGGTCGTCGTCGGTGATCGGCCCGGCGAGCAGCTTCGCCAGCCGCGGGTCGGGGTCCTCGGCGAGCGCGTAGAGCATCGGCAGGGTGCGGACGCCCTCGCGGAGGTCGGTCCCGGGCGTCTTGCCGGACTCGGCGGCGGGCGAGGCGATGTCGATGACGTCGTCGGAGATCTGGAACGCCGCGCCGATGATCTCGCCGACCCGGTGCAGGGCCTCGGTCTGGGCGGCGTCGGCGCCGGAGAACATCGCGCCGTAGCGGCCCGCGGTCGCGATCAGCGAGCCGGTCTTCTGCGCGATGACCGACAGGTAGTGCTCGATCGGGTCGTCGTCGCGCGGGCCGACGGTCTCCCGCATCTGCCCGGTCACCAGCTCGCGCATGGTCTCGGCGATGACGCGGGTCGCGGTCGGGCCGAGGTCGGCGACCAGCATCGAGGCGTGCGCGAACAGGAAGTCGCCGGTCAGGATGGCCACCGAGTTGTCCCACCGGGCGTTCGCGCTCGCGTCGCCGCGGCGCATGGTGGCCTCGTCCATGACGTCGTCGTGGTACAGCGTCGCCAGGTGCACCAGCTCGACGGCGGCGGCCGCGGCGACGACCTGGTCGGTCGTCCCGTCGTTGAACTGGGCCGCCACCAGGGTGAACAGCGGGCGGAAGCGCTTGCCCCCGGCCCGCACCAGGTGCAGCGCGGCCTCGTCGACGAAGTCGAAGTCGCTGTGCACGGCGCTGCGCAGCAGGTCCTCGACCCGGCGCAGCCCGTCGACGACGGTCGCCGTCAGCTCCGGGTCCGCGTTCTGCAGGCCCAGCGAGGACGGCAGGACGTTCTCGGTGGCAGACACACTTGGAGCGTACTTGGCCGCCTTGCCCCAGTTCAGGCGTATGGCAGTGGCGCGCGTCATGCGGCCCCGACCACGGCCGCGCGGCCCCGGTCGTCGAGCAGGACGCGGTCCCCGAGCGGCGCGCGCAGGACGACTTCGTGGGCCGCGAACCGCAGGTCCGCCCGCAGCGCGCAGTCCCCGGGCGACCCGGTCTCGCGCACGGTGATCACGACCCGGTCGTCGGTCTCGGTGACGACGAGGTCCTGCCGCACGGGCGGGTGGCCGGGGCACGGTCCGGGCGGGGCGGGGACCTGGACGCGCAGCCGGGTCCCGTCGGCGCGGGCGGTCAGGTCGGCCCGCTCGACCTCGCCGAGCCGCCAGAACCGGTCCGGCCGGTCGGCGGGCCAGGCGACGGTGCCCTCGGCGGTGTGGAACAGCCACGCGGGCAGCGACATCGGGCCGCGGTCGGTCACCGGGAAGGTGACCGCGCCCAGGTCGACCCGGGTGATCCGCAGCGAGCCCGGCCCGGTCGCGCCGCGGGTCAGCGCGTCGAACGCGGCGCGCGCGGTGATCAAGCCGTCCGGGGGCGACGGCGGGGCGGCGTCGAGGGTGAACGCGCGGGCGCCCGCGGCGAGCTTGGTCTCGTCGGTGTCGAACCCGGTGACCCACACGGCGGGGTCCCCGATCAGCACGACGGGCCGCGGCTGGGCGGCGGCGGGCGGCCGGGCTCCGCAGCCCGCGATCAGGGTCAGGGCGATCAGCAGCCATCTCATGCCGGTACCGACGGCGCGCGCGTGGGAAATCTTGCCGCCGCGGCGAAGAATCCCGGGCGGGCGCGCGCTTCAAGGCATTGCCGCGATTCCGCGGCGAGGCGCCGTTCAAGGCGTGGCTGTACCGGATCGCCTACAACTGCGCGATGGACGAACTCCGGTCCCGCAAGCGGAGGGCGGTCCCGGCCGAACCCGTCGACCGGGCCTCCCCCGCCACCGACCCGGGCGAGCGGGCCGCGGACCGCGACGCCGTCCACGCCGCCCTGATGACGCTCTCCCCGGAGAACCGCGCCGCGGTCCTCCTCGTGGACTGGCAGGACCTGGACTACGCCGACGCCGCGAAGGTGCTCGGCGTCCGCCCCGGCACCCTCGCCTCCCGGCTGAGCCGCGCCCGCCCGCTGCTGCGCGCCGCGCTGGCGGAAGGAGCCCGCGCCCATGACTGAGCTGCCCGACCTCGCCGTGCCCGACCACCGGCCCGGCTTCTTCGACGACCTCGCCGCCGACCTCGCCCGCACCACCCCCTCGGCGACCCGGACCCGGCGGCGGGTGCTGGTCGGCCTCGCCGCCGCGGTCACCGCGGGCGCGCTGCTGGTGCCCGGCAGCCCGAGGCAGCCGAGCGTCGAGCAGCGGGTGCTGGCCGCCATCACCGGGACGACCACGCTCAGCGCGACCCTCACCCACCGCGCGCCCGACGCCGGGACCCGGCAGTGGGCGGTCGTCGCCACCGGCACCGGCGACCTCCGGCTGAGAGCCCTCGGCACCCCGGAAGACCTGGCCTACGACGCCGCGGCCGGGGTCGAACGCGGACGCACCGTGCAGGGCCGCTACGTCGACCGCAGGGGCCTGAGCCCCGCAAACGCTTCGACGTGGGTGCTCCCCGCGAACTGGCCGCCGTGACCAGGGCGCTCGCCGCCCCGGGCGAGGCGGCGCCAACCCCGGTCACCGAGCAGGGCCGGGACGCGTGGCGGCTCGACCTGCCCGGTCCGATCGAGCTGGTCGTCGACCGCGCGACCGCCTACCCGCTGGTGATCCGCCGCGCGGGCGGCGAGGTCCGCCTGGCCGATGTCCGCCTGAACGCCCCCGTCGACCGGACCGCGTTCACCGTGGAACTCCCCGAGGGGACCGAAACCAGCGACGCCGGGTTCCGCCGCGACCCGCTCGCGCGCCCGCTGCGCCCCGGCTGGCTACCCGACGGGTTCCGGGAAGCGGAGACCGTCGAGCGCAACGGAGCCGTGTCGACCGCGTACCGGCGCGGCCTGGAGTCCTTCGTCGTCTCCGGCGGCCTGGTCTTCGCCTCCCGGGACCGGCTCACCGCGGCCGACCGCGGCATCACCGTCACCGGCGACCTCACCCCCGACGAGCTGGTCCGCGTCGCCGACTCCGTGCCCTGACAACGCGAAACGGGCGCGACCGCACTGGTCGCGCCCGTTCCCGTGGAACAGCGGCTACCGGATCGCGAACGCGCCGCCCGCCGCCCAGTCGAGGGCGAAGGCCGGGGCGATGCCCAGCAGCAGGGTCACCAGGACGCCGAGGGTGATCGCGGCGGTGGTGAACGCGCCCGGGACGGTGACGGTCGGGCCGTCCTCCGCGGGGCGCTGAAGTACATCAGCACGATGACGCGCAGGTAGAAGAACGCCGCGACGGCCGAGGCCACCAGGGCGACGACCACCAGCGGGGCCATCCCGTCGGACAGGGCCGCCTCGAACACCACGAACTTGCCGACGAACCCGCTGGTCAGCGGGATGCCTGCCAGGGCGAGCAGCAGGAAGGTGAACACGCCCGCCACCAGCGGGGAGCGCTTGGCCAGGCCGGCCCACTGCGACAGGTGCGTCGCCTCGCCGTCCGGGCCGCGCACCAGGCTGATCACGCCGAACGCGGCCAGCGTGGTGAAGCCGTAGGTGAGCAGGTAGAACAGCGTGCCGGACAGGCCCTTCTCGGTCAGCGCGATGGAGCCGATCAGCAGGAAGCCCGCGTGCGCCACCGACGAGTAGGCGATCATCCGCTTGACGTCGGTCTGGGTCAGGCCGAGCACCGCGCCGATCACCATCGACACGATCGCCACGCCCCACAGGACGCCGCGCCACTCCCAGCTCGTCGACTCGAACGCGACCTGCAGGACGCGCAGGATGCCGCCGAACGCCGCGACCTTGGTGCACGCCGCCATGAACGCGGTCACCGGGGTCGGCGCGCCCTGGTAGACGTCCGGGGTCCAGGTGTGGAACGGGCCGACGGACGCCTTGAACAGCAGGCCGACGACCAGCAGGCCGAGACCGGCGAACAGCAGCGTGTCCGAGCGGTCGGTGCCGCGGCGGCCGCGCCGATGTCGGCCAGGCGGACCGAGCCCGCGTAGCCGTACAGCAGCGCGATGCCGTACAGGAAGAACGCCGAGGCGAACGCGCCGAGCAGGAAGTACTTGACCGCCGACTCCTGCGACAGCAGCCTGCGGCGGCGGGCGAGGCCGCACATCAGGTACAGCGGCAGCGACAGCACTTCCAGCGCGATGAACATGGTCAGCAGGTCGTTGGCCGCGCAGAAGATCATCATGCCGCCGAGCGCGAACAGCGTCAGCGGGAAGACCTCGGTCTGCATGCCGGTCGACTGCACCTGCGCCCGGTCCTGCACCGTGCCCGGCCGGATCGCCGCGGTCGCGACGAACGCGCCGCCGGGCTCGACCGAGCGGTCGGCGATGAGCAGGACCGCGCCGACCGACAGCGCCAGCAGCGTGCCCCACAGGAACATCGCCGGGCCGTCGACGGCGAGCGTGCCGTACATGGCGAGCTCACCGCCCTCGGGCGCGCCGGAGATGTAGCCCGCGAGGGCGGCGCCCGCGCCGACGATGGCCAGCAGGGTCAGCACCACCTGGGCCGACCAGCGCTGGTGGCGGGGCAGGAACGCCTCGACCAGCACCCCGGCGCAGGCCGCGCCGAGGATGATCAGCACCGGCCAGATCGGGCCCACCGGCGGCGGCTCGATGGCGGAGTCCCCGGGCACCGGCAGCGGCTCCTGCGCCAGCTTCGTCATCAAGCTCAACACTGCGCTTGCTCCTCATCGGACTGGACCGGGTCGACCAGACCGGCCTCGCACATGGTGGCGGCCACCGAGGGCTCCACGATGTCCAGCACCGGCTTCGGGAAGATCCCGAGCGCGACGATCAGCAGGACCAGCGGGGCGAGGACGAGCTTCTCCCGCCCGGACAGGTCCGCGATGGCTTTCTTGGCCCCGACCTCCGGGGCGACGACCGCGCCGGGACCGCCCGCCGCGCCGATGATCGCGTCGCCGCGCAGCGGGCCCTGCATGATCCGCTGGTACAGCCACAGCACGTACACCGCGGCCAGGATCATGCCGACGGTCGCGACCACGGTGTGCACCGGCGCGTTCGGGAACGAGCCGATGAGCACGAGGAACTCGCTGATGAACGAGTTCGTGCCCGGCAGCGACATGCTCGACAGACCGGCGATGAGCAGCATGCCCGCGAGCACCGGGGTCAGCTTCGCCATGCCGCCGTAGTCGGCGATGCGGGTGGAGCCGCCGCGGAAGATGACCATGCCCAGCACCAGGATCAGCATGCCGGTGGCGATGCTGTGGTTGACCATGTAGGTCACCGAGCCGGTCAGCGACTGCGTGCTGAACGCGAAGATGCCCAGCGCGATGAAGCCGAAGTGGGCGATCGAGACGTACGCGGCGAACCGCTTCATGTCGGTCTGGCCCGCGGCCAGCAGCGACCCGTAGATGACGCCGATGGCGGCCAGCAGCAGCACCAGCCAGGACAGCTCGCGGCTGGCGTCGGGGGTCAGCGGCAGCAGGTACCGCAGGAAGCCGAACGTGCCGACCTTGTCGAGGATGCCGACCAGCAGCACCGCGACGCCGATCGGCGCCTCCGCGGTCGCGTCCGGCAGCCAGGTGTGCACCGGGACCAGCGGCGCCTTCACCGCGAACGCGATGAAGAAGCCGAAGAAGATCCAGATCTGGGTGGACAGCGGCGCGGCGGAGACCACGCCGACCAGCTCCTCCCAGAGGAAGGTGCCCTGGCCGAGGGTGTCGGCGGCCAGCGAGTAGGCGCCGATCACCGACGCCAGCATGATCAGGCCGCCGAGGAACGAGTACAGGAAGAACTTGACCGCCGCGTACTGCCGGTTCGCGCCGCCGTAGCTGCCGATGAGGAAGTACATCGGGATCAGCATGATCTCGAACAGCACGTAGAACAGGAACACGTCGGTCGCGGCGAACACGCCGACGGTCAGCGCCTGCTCCAGCAGGATCAGCGCGAAGAAGCCGCCCTTGGTGCGGCCCTCCGGCAGCCGGTCGGCCCAGCCCGCGCCGATGACCACCGGCACCAGCAGCGCGATGACCGCGACCATCACCAGCGCGATGCCGTCGACGCCCCACGCGATGTGCACGCCGAACGCCGGGATCCAGTCCAACGTGGACCCGAGCTGCAGGCGCTCGCCGGACGGGTCGTACAGCGACCAGGCCACGCCCGCGAGGACCAGCTCGACGACGCTGAACGCGAGCGCGGCCAGCTTGGCGGTGTGGTCGTTGCCGCGCAGTGCGACGGTGACCCCGGCGCCGACCAGCGGCACCAGCAGCAGCGCCCAGAGCACCCAGGAGTGGGCGGTGGATGTCATGCGAACCTCACCATCAGCAGTGCGGCGACCACGAGGATCGACCCGCCGAGCATGGACAGCGCGTAGGAGCGCACGAAGCCCGTCTGCGTGCGGCGCAGTCGGCCCGAGCTGCCGCCCAGACCGGCCGCGATGCCGTTGACCAGGCCGTCGACGCCGCGGTAGTCGACGAAGACCAGCGCCCGCGTCAGCCAGGTGCCCGGCTTGGCGAACAGCGCCTCGTTCAGGTGGTTGCCGTACAGGTCGGCGCGCGCCGCGCGGACCGGCCAGGACACCCGCACCGGCCGCTCGACCGGCTGCTCACCGCGGCCGAAGAGCAGGAACGCCAGGCCCGCGCCGAGCACCATCGCCAGGACGGTCACGACGATGACTCCGAAGTGCGACACCAGGCCCTCGCGCTCGACGACCTCGCCGACGCTGGGCGCCAGCCACTCGGGCAGCACGCTCGCCAGCAGGAAGCCGGAGGCCACCGAGCCGACCGCCAGGATCATCATGGGGATGGTCATGGTGGAGCCGGACTCGTGCGGGTGGTAGTCCCGCCCGTCCTCGGACTTCAGGTTCTCCCAGCGGGGCTTGCCCAGGAAGACCAGGATCAGCAGGCGCGTCATGTAGAACGCGGTGAGCACCGCGCCGAGCGCGGCGGCGCCGCCGAACACCCAGCCGCGCCAGCCCTCCTCGCCGAACGCGGCGTAGATGATCTCGTCCTTGGAGAAGAAGCCCGCGAGGCCCGGGAAGCCGATCAGGGCCAGGTAGCCGAGGGTGAAGGTGGCGAAGGTGACCGGCATCTTCTTCCACAGCCCGCCCATGCGGCGGATGTCGCCCTCGTCGTTCATGCCGTGCATGACCGACCCGGCCCCGAGGAACAGCCCGGCCTTGAAGAAGCCGTGGGTGAGCAGGTGCAGGATGCCGAACGCGTACCCGGCGGGGCCGAGGCCGACGGCCAGCATCATGTAGCCGATCTGGCTGACCGTCGAGTACGCCAGGACCTTCTTGAAGTCGTCGTAGGCGCAGCCGATGATGCAGCCCAGCAGCAGCGTGAACGCGCCGACGATCATCACCGCGAGCCGCGCGTCGGCGGCCTGCGGCAGCGAGTAGATCGGGGCGGACCGGGCGATCAGGTACACACCGGCGGTGACCATGGTCGCGGCGTGGATGAGCGCCGAGACCGGCGTCGGACCGGCCATCGCGTCGGGCAACCACGCCTGCAGCGGGAACTGGCCGGACTTGCCGCACGCGCCGAGCAGGAGCAGCAGGCCGATGGCGACCACGACCGCGGTGTCCTGCTCGCCGATCTGGGCGAACACCCCGGCGTAGGACGTGGTGCCCATGGTCTTGAACATCAGGAAGATCGCCACGGCCAGGCCGACGTCGCCGACCCGGTTCATGATGAACGCCTTCTTGGCCGCCGTGGCCGCGTAGTCGCGGCCCTGGTACCAGCCGATCAGCAGGTACGACGCCAGGCCGACGCCCTCCCAGCCGAAGTACAGCGTCACGAACCCGTTGCCCAGCACCAGCAGCAGCATCGCGGCGACGAACAGGTTCAGGTAGGCGAAGAAGCGGGCGCGGTCCGGCTTCTCGTGGTCCATGTAGCCGATCGAGTAGATGTGGATCAGCGAGCCCACACCGGTGATCAGCAGCACGAAGGTCAGCGAGAGCGGGTCGATCCGCAGGGCCAGGTCGACGTCGAGCGAGCCGACCGGGATCCACTCGAACAGCAGCAGGTCCTGGGTGCGCTGGGCCGGGTCGAGCCCGGTGCTCTCGAAGAACAGGACCAGGCCGTAGGCGAACGCGCCCAGCACGGTGGCGCTGCCCAGCAGGTGGCCCCAGCGCTCGGCCCGGGTGCGCCCGGCCAGCAGCAGCACGGCCGCGCCCAGGGCGGGCAGCGCCAGCAGCAGCCAGGCCGCCGACGCCGCTCCACTGGCGGGCGCCACCTCAGCAGCGAGGTTCATGCTCACCGAGTTCCCCTTAGTACTTCAGCAGGTTCGCGTCGTCGACCGACGCGGTCCGGCGGGTGCGGAAGATCGACATGATGATCGCCAGGCCGACCACCACCTCGGCGGCGGCCACGACCATCACGAAGAACGCCATCACCTGGCCGTCCAGCGTCCCGTTGATGCGGGCGAAGGTGACCATGGACAGGTTCACGGCGTTGAGCATCAGCTCGATGCACATGAACACCACGATGGCGTTGCGCCGCACCAGCACGCCGACCGCGCCGATCGTGAAGAGCAGCGCCGAGAGCAGCAGGTAGTAGGTGGGGGTCACTGGGACTCCTCCTTGCCGGTGAGCGCGTGCGCGTCCGGACCGGGGCGCTGCCCGCGACGGCCTTGCGGTCGTCGTCGAGGGTCTCGGCGACCGTGGCGTCGATGAGCCGGGACAGCGACTCCGGGGCGACCGAGCCGTCGGGCAGCAGCGCCGGGGTGGCCACCGAGTTGGCGGTGGCGAAGACGCCGGGGCCGGGCAGCGGCGACGGGCGGTCGTGCTCGCCGCGGAAGCGGGCGATGACCAGCTCGCGCTGGCTGCGCTTGCCCGACCGCGACTTGTCGATGTACCCGAGGATCATCGCGCCGACGGCGGCGGTGATCAGCAGCGCCGAGGTCAGCTCGAACGGGAACAGGTAGTCGGTGAAGATCGCCCGGCCCAGGTTGGCGACGTTGCCGCCGCCGCCGTTGGCCTGCTCGCCCGCCAGCCCCAGCGGGGTGACGTCGGTGAGCGCGCGGGCGAGCGCGCCGACGACCAGCACGGCCAGGCCGACGCCGAGGACGGTGGCCCACAGCCGCTGCCCGCGCAGCACCTCGACCACCGAGTCGGAGGAGTCGCGGCCGACGAGCATCAGCACGAACAGGAACAGCATCATGATCGCGCCGGTGTAGACGATGATCTGCACGAACCCGAGGAACGGGGCCTGCTGGACCATGTAGAGCACGCCCAGGCTGAGCATCGTCATGACCAGGAACAGCGCCGAGTGCACGGCGTTGCGGGCGAAGATCATGCCCAGGCCGCCCGCCAGCGCCAGCGGTCCGAGGATCCAGAAGGCGACCGCCTCGCCGGTGGAGACCGTCGCGGCCTCCTGGGCCAGGAACATGGCGCTCACTTGGCGTCCCCCTTCGCCAGCTCGGGACCGCGGACGTAGTAGTCCTGCTCGGTGTCGCCGAGGCGCATCGGGTGGGGCGGCTGCTCCATGCCGGGCAGCAGCGGCGCGAGCAGCTGCTCCTTGGTGTAGATCAGCCGCTGGCGGTCGTCGTCGGCCAGCTCGAACTCGGTGATCATGGTGAGCGAGCGGGTCGGGCACGCCTCGATGCACAGGCCGCAGCCGATGCACCGCAGGTAGTTGATCTGGTAGTCCGCGCCGTAGCGCTCACCCGGGGAGTAGCGCTCCTCGTCGGTGTTGTCGCCGCCCTCGACGAAGATCGCGTCGGCCGGGCAGGCCCACGCGCACAGCTCGCAGCCGACGCACTTCTCCAGCCCGTCCGGGTGCCGGTTGAGCTGGTGGCGGCCGTGGTAGCGGGGCGCGGCGCCGGGCCAGTCCTCGGGGTACTCCTCGGTCACGACCTTCTTGAACATCGTGCCGAAGGTGACGCCGAAGCCCTTGAGCGGATCAAAAATGCTCACTGGTCGCCTTCCTTCTCGGCCGGGGAGGCGCCGACGGAGGCGGGCTGCCTCCGCTTGCGGGCGCGGACGGCCTTGGGGCTGTTCTTGTCCGGCACCTGGAGGTCCAGCGGCGGGACCGGGTAGCCGCCGCCGGTCAGCTCGATCGGCTTGGGGCCGTTGTCGACCTGCTTCTCCGGGAGCAGGAAGCTCAGGCCGATCAGCAGGAGCAGCAGGACGCCGCCCGCGACGAGGATGGTGGTCGCGGAGATCTCGCCCTCGGCGCGGAAGGCGCGGATCGCCGTGACGCCGACGATCCAGACCAGGTTCGCCGGGACCAGGACCTTCCAGCCCAGGCGCATGAACTGGTCGTACCGCAGCCGCGGAGCGTGCCGCGCAGCCAGATGAAGACGAACAGCAGCGCGAACGTCTTGGCGAAGAACCAGAGCAGCGGCCACCAGCCGGAGTTGAACATGTTGTCGGCGATCAGCGAGATCGGCCAGGGCGCCATGTACCCGCCGAGGAACAGCGTGGTGCACATCGCCGAGACGATGACCATGTTCACGTACTCGGCGAGGAAGAACAGCGCGAACTTCATCGAGCTGTACTCGGTGTGGAAGCCGCCGACCAGCTCCGACTCGGCCTCGGGGAGGTCGAACGGGGCGCGGTTGGTCTCGCCGATCATCGACACGAAGAAGATGAGGAAGCTCGGCACCAGCGTGACCGCGAACCAGATGCCCTGCTGCGCGTCGACGATGTCGCCGGTGGACAGCGACCCCGCGTGCAGGATGACCGCGACGATCGACAGGCCGAGCGCGATCTCGTAGGAGATCACCTGGGCCGCCGAGCGCAGGCCGCCGAGCAGCGGGTACGGGGAGCCGGACGCCCAGCCCGCGAGCACGATGCCGTAGACGCCCAGCGACGAGCAGGCCAGCACGACCAGCGCGCCGACCGGCAGGTCGACGAGCTGGAGCACGGTGCGCTCGCCGAAGATGCTGACCTCCGGCCCGAACGGGATCACCGAGAACGCGAGGAACGCGGGCACGGTGGAGACGATCGGCGCGAGGAAGTACACCTTCCGGTCGGCCGAGTCCGGGATGATCTGCTCCTTGAACGGGAGCTTGATCGCGTCCGCGAGGGACTGCAGCCAGCCGCCGGGGCCGACCCGGTTGGGGCCGGGCCGGTGCTGCATGCGGGCGACGACCTTGCGCTCCCAGATGATCATGAACATGGTCATCAGGGCGCCGAGCAGCAGCAGCACGACGCACTTGATGAGGATCAGCCAGAGCGGGTCGTCGGCGAGCAGTTGCGCGCGCGTCATCTAGTTGCCTCCTCGGAACCGGCCACGCTGACGACGTCGCCGTGGCCCGCGCCCAGGGTGGGGTGCACCGCCGAGCCGGGTGAGTTCGTCGGCAGCCACACGACGCCGTCGGGCAGGTCGGCGACCTGGACCGGGACGGCGATGTCGCCGCGCGAGGTGGAGACCGTGGCGGTCCCGGTCACGGCCACGCCGAGCGCGGTCGCGGTGGCCAGGGACATGCGCGCGTAGACCGGGCGCTGGGTGCCCGCCAGGTGCGGCTCGCCGTCCTGCAGGGAGCCGTTGTCCAGCAGCATCCGCCAGGTCGCCAGCACGGCCTCGCCGGAGCCCGCGGTCTGCGGCGCGGCGGCGACGTCGGGCGCGGTGGCGCTGCGCTCGACGGCGTTCGGGCCGGTCAGCTTGGCCAGGTCGGCCGCGGCGGCGTCCGGGGTCTGGGTGAACAGGTCGGCGTCCATCTCCACGGCGAGCGTGTCGAGGACCCGGCAGTCCGGCAGCGTGCCGGTGCTCTCCAGGGTGTTGCCGAACGGGCGGTGGCGGCCCTCCCAGTTGCGGAAGCTGCCGGACTTCTCCACCGCGGCGGCCACCGGCAGCACCACGTCGGCGTGCGCGGTGACCGCGCTGTGCCGCAGCTCCAGGCTGACCAGGAAGCCCACCTCGGATAGCGCGCGCAGCGCCAGCTCCGGGTCGGCGAGGTCGTTCGGGTCGACGCCGCCGACGACCAGGCCGCCGAGCTGACCCGCCGCGGCGGCGGCGAGGATCGCGTCGGTGTCGCGGCCGGGCATCGAGGGCAGCGCGCCCTCGGCCAGGCCCCACACCTGCTCGACCGCGGTGCGCGCCTTCGGGTCGGCCACCGGGCGGCCACCGGGCAGCAGCGTCGGCGCGACGCCCGCCTCCAGCGCGCCGCGCTCACCGGCGCGGCGCGGGATCCAGGCGACCTTGGCGCCCGTGCTGCCCGCGAGCCGCAGGACCGCGCTGAACAAGCCGGGGACCGCGGCGGCGCGCTCGCCGACCAGGATCACCGCGCCCGCCGCGGACAGCGCCTCGCTGACGTCGGGGGCGTGCTGGGCCAGGGCGTCGAGCGTCTTCGGCTCGGTGCCGGGGGCGCAGGCGAGCAGGGTGCCCATCGTCTTGGTGACGCTGGGGCTGCTCCACTGGCCGACGTGGAAGACCTTGGTGCGGTTCTTCCGCGCGGCCTTGCGCAGCCGCAGGAAGACGATCGGCGCCTCCTCCTCCGGCTCGAAGGCCACGCACAGCACGGCGGGGGCCTTCTCGATCGCGCCGAAGGTGACGCCGTCGGCCGGGGTGGTGCCGACCACGGTCGACGCGAGGAAGTCCAGCTCCTCGGCCGAGTGCGGGCGGGCCCGGAAGTCGACGTCGTTGGTGCGCAGGGCGATGCGGGCGAACTTGCCGTAGGCGTAGGCGTCCTCGACGGTCAGCCGACCGCCGGCGAGCACGCCGACGCCCTGCTCCCGCGCGGCCAGCAGGCCGTCGGCGGCGACCCGCAGGGCCTCGGTCCAGCTCGACTCGACCAGCTCACCGGTCTTGGCGTCGCGCACCATGGGCCGGGTGATCCGGTCGCCCGCGGTGACGTAGCGGAACGCGAAGCGGCCCTTGTCGCAGATCCACTCCTCGTTGACCTCGGGGTCGTCGCCAGCGAGCTTGCGCATGACCTTGCCGCGCCGCCAGTCGGTGCGCTCGGCGCAGCCGGACGAGCAGTGCTCGCAGACGCTCGGGGTGGAGACCAGGTCGAACGGGCGCGACCGGAACCGGTAGGCGGCGCTGGTGAGCGCGCCGACCGGGCAGATCTGGATGGTGTTGCCGGAGAAGTAGCTCTGGAACGGCTTCTCCTCGGCGATGCCGATCTGCTGCTGCGCGCCGCGCTCGAGCAGCTCGATGAACGGGTCGCCCGCGATCTGGCTGGAGAAGCGGGTGCAGCGCTGGCAGAGCACGCAGCGCTCGCGGTCGAGCAGCACCTGGGTGCTGATCGGGATCGGCTTGGCGAAGGTGCGCTTGGTCTCGTGGAACCGGGAGTCCGCGCGGCCGTTGGACATCGCCTGGTTCTGCAGGGGGCACTCGCCGCCCTTGTCGCAGATCGGGCAGTCCAGCGGGTGGTTGATCAGCAGCAGCTCCATGACGCCCTGCTGCGCCTTGTCGGCGACCGGCGAGGTCTCCTGCGTCTTGACGACCATGCCGTCGGCGACGGTGATCGTGCAGGACGCCTGGGGCTTCGGCATCGGCCGACCGCCCATCTCGACCTCGACGAGGCACTGGCGGCAGGCGCCCGCCGGGTCCAGCAGCGGGTGGTCGCAGAACCGCGGGATCATGATCCCGAGGCGCTCCGCGGTGCGGATGACCAGCTCGCCCTTGGGCGCGTCGACCTCGATCCCGTCGATCGTCAGCCGCACGTGCCCCTCCGGGACGGGCGGCTTGTCGGTGGTGGGGTTCTCCGGGGCGATCGTCATGCTTGCGCTCCAGCGAGTGCGGGCTTGCGGTTCTTGTCGCAGAGCGCCAAGAACTCGTCGCGGAAGTACTTGATGCCGCTGGTGATCGGGCTGACCGCGCCGTCACCGAGCGCGCAGAAGCTGCGGCCGAGGATGTTGTCGCAGATGTCGAGCAGCGTCTCGATGTCGGACTCGGTGCCCTCGCCCGCGACCATCCGCTCCAGGATGCCGGTCAGCCAGTAGGTGCCCTCGCGGCACGGCGTGCACTTGCCGCACGACTCGTGCTCGTAGAACTGGCTCCACTTCATGACCGCCCACGGCACGGACACCGTCTCGTTGAAGACCATGACCGCGGTGGTGCCCAGCATCGAGCCCGCCTCGGCGGCGCCCTCGAAGTCCAGCGGGACGTCGAGGTGCTCGGCGGTGAACAGCGGGGTGGACGAGCCGCCGGGGGTCCAGAACTTCAGCGGGACGCCGTCCTTCATGCCGCCCGCCATGTCCAGCAGCTCGCGCAGCGTGGTGCCCAGCGGCGCCTCGTACTGGCCGGGGTTGGTGACGTGGCCGGACAGCGAGTAGATCTTCGGGCCGGGCGACTTCTCGGTGCCCATGGCGCGGAACCAGTCCGAGCCGCCGTTGACGATGAACGGCACGCTGGCGATGGTCTCGACGTTGTTCACCGTGGTCGGCGCGGCGTAGAGGCCGCGGCGGCGGGGAACGGCGGCTTGAGCCGCGGCTGGCCTCGGCGGCCCTCCAGCGAGTCCAGCAGCGCGGTCTCCTCGCCGCAGATGTAGGCGCCCGCGCCCGCGTGCACGACGATGTCGAGGTCGTAGCCCGAGCCGAGGATGTCCTTGCCCAGGTACCCCGCGTCGTACGCCTCGCGCAAGGCGGCGTTGAGGCGGCGGATGCAGTGCAGGGCCTCACCGCGCACGTAGATGAAGCAGTGGTGCGCGCGCATCGCGTACGAGGCGATGACGCAGCCCTCGATGAGCGAGTGCGGGTCGGCCATCATCAGCGGGATGTCCTTGCACGTGCCCGGCTCGCCCTCGTCGGCGTTGATCACCAGGTAGTGCGGCTTGTCCTCGTTGGGCGGCATGAACGACCACTTGACGCCCGCGGGAAGCCCGCGCCGCCGCGCCCGCGCAGGCCCGAGGCCTTGACCAGCTCGACGAGCTGCTCGGGCGTGCCGCGCAGCGCCTTGCGGATGGCGGTGTAGCCCTCCAGCTGCTCGTAGGTCTTGAGCGACCACGAGTTCGGCGACAGCCACCGCTTGGTGAGCACCGGGGTGACCGGTGCGGGCTTGTTGGGAGTGCTCATTTCTTCTGCACCTCCGGCAGCGCCACGTCGTCGGGCATCGCGGGCGCGACCCAGCCGCGCTCGTTGGCGAGCTTCGCGCCGCGCAGCGTCTCGACCGCGGCGGACGGGCCGTCGACGCCCGCCCGGTACTCGGCCTCGTCCTCCGGGAAGAAGCCGGCCAGCTCCAGCTCCGCGGTGCGGAAGTCGCGCAGCGGGCGCCGCGGGTCGGGGCGGGCTTCTCCCCGTTGCGCAGGGCGTCGACCAGGGCGACCGCGGAGTCCACGGTCTGGTTGTCGAAGTACTCGTAGTTGACCTGGATGACCGGGCCGAGGTCGCAGGCGGCCAGGCACTCGGCGTGCTCCAGCGTGATCGAGCCGGGCGCGCCCGGCTCCCCGCGGTCTCGTTGTGGCCCAGGCGCTTGCCGTCGGCGCCCAGGTGCTCGCCGAGCTTCTTGTAGATGTCGTCGCCGCCCAGCACCGCGCACAGGGTGTTGGTGCACACCGACACCAGGTGCTCGCCGCAGGTCTTGCGCTTGTACATCGTGTAGAAGGTCGCGACCGCGCTGACCTCGGCCGGGGTCAGGCCGAGCTGCAGGGCGCAGAAGTGGATGCCTGCCTGGCTGACCCGGCCCTCCACCGACTGCACCAGGTGCAGCATCGGCAGCAGCGCCGAGCGCGACTGCGGGTAGCGGGCGATGATCGCCTGCGCGCGCTCGGCCGTCTTGGCGTCGAACACGCTCAGGTCGGGCACGGCCTCCTCGACGAGGCGCTCGGCCCCGTCGGTGCGCGCGATCTCCACGACGTCGACGTCCGGCACCGTCTCCTGGTGCGTCGGACCGCCGCCCACGCTGGAGCCGCCGTAGGTCTTGCCGGTGCTCAGTGGCTCGGTGCTCACCGGTCACAGCCCCCATCACAGGGTCGATCGAGGCGATGGCCGCGATGACGTCGGCGACCATGCCGCCCTCGCTCATCGCGGGCATCGACTGCAGGTTCACGAAGCTGGGCTCGCGCACGTGCACGCGCACCGGGCGGGTGCCGCCGTCGGAGACCAGGTGGTAGCCCAGTTCGCCGCGCGGGGACTCGACCGGCACGTACACCTGGCCCGCGGGCACCTTGAAGCCCTCGGTGACCAGCTTGAAGTGGTGGATCAGCGACTCCATGGACTGGCCCATGATCTTGCGGACGTGCTCCAGGGAGTTGCCCATGCCGTCGGAGCCGATGGTCAGCTTGGCGGGCCAGGCGACCTTGGCGTCCTCGACCATCACCGGGCCGGGCTCCAGCTTGCGCAGCGCCTGCTCGATGATCCGCAGCGACTGGCGCATCTCCTCCAGCCGCAGCAGGTAGCGGGCGAACGCGTCGGCGTCGGTGGAGGTCGGGACCTCGAAGTCGTAGTCCTCGTAGCCGAGGTACGGCTCGGTCTTGCGCAGGTCCCAGGCCAGGCCCGCGGAGCGCAGGATCGGCCCGGTGATGCCGAGCGCGAGGCACGCGTCGACGGGCAGGTAGCCGACGTCCTTGAGGCGGTTGCGCCAGATCGGCTGCCCGGTGAGCAGCTTGTCGTAGTCGGGCAGCCGCTTGCGCATCACCTTGATGAAGTCGGTGACGTGCTGGTGGTAGTCCTCGGGCAGGTCCTGGGCGAGGCCGCCGGGGCGGATGAACGCGTGGTTCATGCGCAGGCCGGTCAGGTGCTCCAGCAGGTGCAGAGCTTCCTCGCGCTCGCGGAACCCGGAGGTCATCGCGGTCAGCGAGCCCAGCTCCATGCCGCCGGTGGCCAGCGCCACCAGGTGCGAGGAGATCCGGTTGATCTCCATGAGCATGACCCGGATGACCTGCGCGCGCGGCGGCGCCTCGATGCCGAGGAGCTTCTCGACCGCGAGGCAGTAGGCGGTCTCGTTGTGCAGCGGCGCGAGGTAGTCCATGCGCGTCACGAACGTGACGCCCTGGGTCCAGGTGCGGTACTCGCAGTTCTTCTCGATGCCGGTGTGCAGGTAGCCGATGACGCTGCGGGCCTGGGTGACGGTCTCGCCCTCCAGCTCCAGCACCAGGCGGAGCACGCCGTGCGTCGACGGGTGCTGCGGGCCCATGTTGATGACGATGCGCTCGTCGTGCTGGGCGTCCTCGAGGACCTCGTCCCAGTCGCCGCCGGTGACGGTGTAGACCTTGCCCTCGGTCGTCTTCCGCTCTTCGGCATACGCGTCGTGCTGGGTGCTCACGAGTACGACCTCCGCTGGTCGGGCGGAGGGATCTCCGCGCCCTTGTACTCCACGGGGATGCCGCCCAGCGGGTAGTCCTTGCGCTGCGGGTGGCCGTCCCAGTCGTCCGGCATGAGGATGCGGGTCAGCGCGGGGTGGCCCTCGTAGACGATGCCGAACATGTCCCACGCCTCGCGCTCCTGCCAGTCCGCGGTCGGGTAGACCGCGACGACGGACGGGATGCGCGGGTCGTCCACGTCGACGGCGACCTCGAGGCGGATGCGCCGCCGGTAGGTCATCGACGTCAGGTGGTAGACCGAGTGCAGGCGCTGCGGGATGTCGACGCCGTAGTCCACACCGGACACCGAGCTGCACAGCTCGAAGCGCAGCGTGGGCTCGTCGCGCAGGGTCGAGCAGAGCGCCAGGAGGTGCTCGCGCTCGACGTAGAGGGTGATCTCGCCGCGGTCGACGGTGACCTGCTGGATGGCGCTCGCCGGGATCTCCCGGGTGGCCATCGCGGCGTGCAGGTCGTCGGCGAACTCGTCGAACCAGCCGCCGTAGGGGCGCTCGGCCGGGACCGGGACGTAGGCGGGCAGCTGCAGGCCGCCGAAGCCGGAGGTGTCGCCGGTGCCGGAGACCTGGAACATGCCCTTGCGGGTGCGGCCCGCGACCACGGGCTCGGCCGGGACCGGCGCCTGGTGGTCGGCGGGGCGGGCGAGGTCGGTGTCGGGCTCGATGCCGGTGTCCGGGCGGTGGGCGCTGGAGCCCTCGTCGCCGGTCGGCTTGCCCGGCGTCGCGGCCTCGGGCGTGGTGGGGTTCTCGTCAGCCATGGGTCACTTCTTCTTCGCGAACTTCACCGACGACGGGATCAGCTCGGTGCGCTCGCCGCGCTCGGCCCTGGCGGCGGCGCGGACGGCGTTGATGGGCTCGTCGCCGATCTTGGCGTGCAGCTTCAGGATCGCGTCGAGCAGCATCTCCGGGCGGGGCGGGCAGCCGGGCAGGTACATGTCGACCGGGACGATGTGGTCGACGCCCTGCACGACGGCGTAGTTGTTGAACATGCCGCCGCTCGAGGCGCACACGCCCATGGCGAGCACCCAGCGGGGCTCGGCCATCTGGTCGTAGATCTGGCGCAGGACCGGGGCCATCTTGTTGGTGACCCGGCCCGCGACGATCATCAGGTCCGCCTGGCGCGGGGAGGCGCGGAAGGCCTCCATGCCGAAGCGGGCGATGTCGTAGCGCGGACCGCCGGTGGTCATCATCTCGATGGCGCAGCAGGCCAGCCCGAACGTGGCGGGCCACAGCGAGTTCTTGCGGCCCCAGTTGACCAGCTTCTCCAGGCTGGCCAACAGGATGCCGTTCGGGAGCTTCTCCTCAAGACCCATCAGGTTCCGCCTCCTTCTCGTTAGTTCCAGTCCAGGCCGCCGCGCCGCCAGACGTAGGCGTACGCGAAGCCGACCGTGGCGATGAACAAGAAGATCTCGACCAGCCCGAACAGGCCCAGCGCGTCGGCGGACACCGCGAACGGGTAGAGGAAGACCATCTCGATGTCGAACAGGATGAAGAGCATCGCTGTCAGGTAGTAGGCGACCGGCACGCGCCCGCCGCCGACGATCGGCTGCGGCGACGGCTCGATCCCGCACTCGTAGGCCTCGAACTTCGCCCGGTTGTACCGGGACGGTCCGACCAGCGGCCCGAGCAGCGCGGAGAAGACGGCGAACGCCGCCGCCAGCGCGAACATGATCACCAAGGGGAGATAGGTGCCCAGATCGTTGGTCACGTCTTGGGCAAGCTGCACCGACACCCTCGCGTCCTTTCCCCGGCGTCCTCCGGCCGAACCCTAGGGGCCCGCGATCACGCCAATGGTCATTAGGCGGACCTAACCGAACGGGTCGATGCTTGTGAAAACCTTCACAAGCGAGACCGCTCACTTGTGAACGCGTTCACAGCACCGCGGCCAGTCTAGGACGTGGCTCACAGTGTTTTGCGCGCCCCCTGGGGGTTCTTGAGCTGCGCTAACGCGGTGCTTGCGCTGGCAATCAGACGCTCGGCGCCATCCGCGTCGCGGCGGTGATGATCCGGTCGAACGCGTCGCCGTCGCGCTGGTCGTACAGGCCCGCGAGCAGCTTGAGGACCAGCTTCATCAGCGTCTTGCGGGGCAGGCCGTACTTGGTGGCGGTCCGCATGACCGTGGGGTTGCCGATCAGCTTGGAGAAGATGTTCCCGAGCCGGTAGTAGCTGCCGAGCGCGTCCTTCATCGCGACCGGGTACCCCTCCAGCGCGCGCTCGCGGGCCGGACCCTCCTGCCGCGCCATGGCCTGGACCACGGTCTCCGCGGCGATGCGCGCGGACTCCATCGCGTACCCGATGCCCTCGCCGTTGAACGGGTTCACCATGCCGCCCGCGTCGCCGACGAGCAGCAGGCCGGGGCTGTAGTGCGGGGTGCGGTTGAAGCCCATCGGGAGGGCGGCGCCCCCGATCTTGCCGACGGCGTTGTGCTCGCGCAGGCCCCACTCCTCGGGGGTCCCGTCGAGCCAGGACCGCATGAGCTTGCGGTAGTCGGTCGTGCCGAACGCCTTGGAGGTGGAGAGGATGCCCAGCCCGGCGTTGATCGTGCCGTCGCCCATGCCGAAGATCCAGCCGTAGCCGGGGAGCAGGACGGGGTTGTCCGGGTCGGTGCGGTCCCAGAGTTCGAGGTGCGACTCGAGGTAGTCGTCCTTGCTGCGCGGGGACTCGTAGTACCGGCGCACGGCGACCCCCATGGGCCGCTTGTCGATCTTCTCCAGGCCGACGCTCAGGGCGAGCCGCGCGGAGACGCCGTCGCAGGCGAGGACGAGCGGCGCCTTGTAGGTGACGGGCACCTTGTCCGGCCCCGCCTTCGCGGTGACCCCGATGACCCGGCCCGTGCGCTCGTCGGTGATCGCGCCTTGGACGGAGGTGTTCTCCAGGAGGCGGGCGCCCGCGCGCTGGGCGGTGCGGGCGAGCATCTCGTCGAAGTCCTGCCGGGGGCGGACGACGCCGTACGGGGGAAGGAAGCCAGGTCGGGCCAGTCGAGTTCGAGCGTCACGCCCCCGCCGACGACCCGCAGCCCGCGGTTGTGCAGCCACCCCGCCTGCTCGCGGGTGTCGATCCCGAGGTCGATCAGCTGCTTGACCCCGCGCGGGGTGAGCCCGTCCCCGCACACCTTCTCCCGGGGGAAGGTCGACTTCTCGAGCAGCAGCACGTCGAGCCCCGCCCTGGCGAGGTAGGTCGCCGCAGTCGAGCCCGCGGGCCCCGCCCCGACGACGATGACCTCAGCGTCCTCGCCCGCCTTCCGACGGCTGATCGACGTGCTCAATGGCCCTCCTCGACTCGCCTACCCAGCCGAGTTTAGAGGTGGCGCCGCCCGCGGGCCGCTCACCCGACCACCCGCACCCGCTGTGGCGAGGACCACGCGACCCGCTCCGGTGAAACGCGGCGGACGGCGGGGGCGACCCCTGACGGAAGGGGGTAGTCCGTGAGTGATCTTCCGACGCCGCCCATGGGGATCGCCCTGCTGGCGCCGCCGACGGTTGTGGTGCGGGCGAATCGGCTGGGGCGGTTCGTGGCGTCCGGGTTGATCCTGGCCACCGCCGCTATCGCCGGGTTGGTGGTGTGGCAGTCGTGGCGGTCGTACAACCTGGTGCTGGACGTGGTGGCGGGGGAGCCTGGGGCTACGGCGGCGCGGGTGGCGGCGGCTGAGGAGAGGGCGACCTGGTTGGCGTGGGGGTGGCTTGGGGGCTCGGGCTGTCGTGGGTGGCGTTCGTGGTGTGGTTGTGGCGGGCTCGGGTGAATGCGGGGCGGGTGTGTGATGCGCCGCAGCGGTTGCGGGTGCGGTGGGCTGTTTTGGGGTGGGTTGTGCCGGTGGTCAACCTGTGGTGGCCGCAGATGGTGGTGGGGGATGTTCACCGGGCCAGTCGGCCGTCCACGGCCGCGCGGGGGCTGATCTGACGCGGCTGCCTGCGAGTCCACTGGTGACGGTGTGGTGGGCGGCGTTCCTGGCGGCGCACGCGGTGGATCTGGTGGCGGTGTTCCTGCTGGCCGACGAGAGCACGGCGGAGGCGTTCCGGCGGGTGTTCTACGCGAACTGCGTCAGCGCGGGGCTCACGGCGATAGCGGCGGTGGCCGCGTTGGTGCTCATGCGGCGGATCGATCGGTGGCAGGACGGGCGGCCCGCCATCAGGTGACGGGCCGCCCGGGTCGTCAGCAGGCGGGGGCGACGGGCTCGTTGGAGCCGGTGTCGACGAAGCCGTCGCTGATCCAGTTGTTGGTGGTCAGCTTGTTCCACAGGTCGGTCGGGCCCCAGACGCCTTCCACGGTGCTGCCGCGGGACGTGCAGACGATCGAGACCGTGGCGCCGTCGGCGACCGTGCCGACGATGCTGTAGGTGGTGCCCGGGCCGGAGCGGAGGTTGACGCTGGAGTTGGAGCCCGCGTCGACCACACCGGTCGGGTAGCCGGGCGTGGTGCCGGGGCCGTAGTTGGTGATGCGGCCGCCGCGGGACGCGGGTGCCGTTGCGTTCGGCGTAGCCGCCGTAGGCGGAGGAGCCCTCGTAGAAGGTCCAGCCGCCGATGGTCATGCCGTTGACGCTGATCTCGGTGGTGCCGCGCAGCAGCGAGAAGTGGACGTGGGCGCCGCTGCTGGAGCCGCCGCAGGGCAGTTCGTTGCCGATGTGGCCGAGGTAGGTGCCGGTGCTGACGGAGCTGCCGTCGGCCAGGGTCGTGAGGTCGTACATGTGGTAGTACGTCGTCGTGTACCCGTTGTCGTGCACCACCTTCACCAGCGCGCTGCTGCCGCGGATGCAGCTCTTGTAGACGCGACCGGGGCCTGCCGACAGGACGCGGCCGTCGCCGCCGTTGAAGTCGATGGAGTTGAACGGCCTGCTGGTGCCGCTGTTGCCGTGCGGGCCGCCGCCCATCCACCAGGACACGCCCTGGGCCCAGGGGAGGCCGAGGCCGGTGTTGGTGGCCTGGGTGGACAGCGCTTCGTGGTGCGAGCGGAACGTGCGCTTCTCGCCGTCGCTGACCACCGACGACGGGGCCTTCGCGACCAGGTCGGCGAAGCCCGGCGTGCCCTCCAGCTCGACCTGCCAGCCCTTGCGGTCGCGCTGGGCGATGAACAGGGCCATCTCCGGCGCGCGGTGCTCGTCGGCGGCGGTGAGCGGGATGGTGGTGCTGCCGAACGCCCACCGGCCCGCGGCGCGGGTCGGTTCGACGAGGGGTTCGGGGGCGGACTGGGCGGCGGCGGGCTGGGCGGCGAGCATCTCGGCGCGGACCGCCGAGGCCAGGTCGGGCTGGGACGCGCCCGCCGTGGGCAGGGCGAGGAACGCCCCGCCTGCGACGGCCACGGCCACGAGCGCGGCGCGGGTGGTTGTTCGGGACATGGACCCTCCATGCGCAAGGGGTGCAGGGTGTGACGGGGGACGCCGTCCCCGGCATGGAATGGCGAGCCGCCCCGGGGGTCAAGACCGGGCGGGCGCGGGCGGCCCAGACTGTGAACGCGGACGTCAATTCTGTGAAGCGATACCCACGCTTTCCGGGGTTTCCAGTCCCGCCGCGGCCTCTACTCTCTGATGTTCCACAGTCGAGACTGTCGAGACCGGGGAGCGGGCGTGGCGACGACCGGGGCGGGGCACGACGTCGACGCCCTGCTGCGCAGCGGCCCCTTCCACGACGCGCTGCGCGCCGCGATCGACCGCAGCGGACTGACGCTGGACCGGCTGCGGGACCGGCTGGCGCGCCGCGGCATCCACGTGAGCCTGGCCAGCCTGAGCTACTGGCGGCTGGGCCGCAGCCGCCCCGAGCGGCCGGACTCGCTGCGCGCGGTCGGCGCGATCGAGGCGATCCTGGGGCTGCCGCGGCACTCCCTGGAGGCGCTGCTCGGCCCGCCGCGCCCGCGCGGCCGGTGGGTGGGCAGGCAGACCGGCGGCAAGCGGTACGGCAGCCTGCTGGAACCCGCGCAGTCGCTCGCCGAGACGGTGGAGGCGCTGGTCGGCCCGTCGGACGGCAAGTTGCGGCCCCGGTTCCTCGACGACGCCGCGGTGGTGGACCGGGCGGGCGCGCTGCGCTGGATCCGGTCGCGGCAGGTGGTGCGCGCGGTCGACGACGACCCGGACCGGCACGTGGCCGTCTACTGCGGCGAACCCGGCACCGACCCGTCCGATCTGGACGTCGTGGCGGTGGAGAACTGCCGCGTGGGGCGGGTCCGTCGGCACCCGCACTCGCCGGTCGTGGCCGCGGAGCTGCTGTTCGACCGGTCCCTGCGCGCCGGGCAGGGGCACCTGTTCGAGTACAAGGTGACGATCGCGGGCGGCCCGCCGACCACCGCGTACCGCCGCGCCTTCCGCTACCCCGCCGACGTCTACGTCGCCAGCGTGCGGTTCCACGGCAAGCGCCTGCCCGTGCGCTGCTCCGGGTTCGTGCAGCTCGGCGAGGACACCGGGCAGGTCACCGAGGAGGAGCTGGCGATGACCGCGGCCACGTCGTGCACATCGCGACGCCGGACGTGCGGCCCGGCGTGCTCGGGATCGAATGGGAGTGGGACTAGGGCTTCACCGCGCGATGCAGGGCCACGACGCCGAAGGTCAGGTTCATCCACTCGACGTCGACCCAGCCCGCCGCGGCGACCTTCTCCGCGACCGCGCGCTGGTCGGGCCAGTCCCGCATGGACTCAGCGAGGTACTTGTACGCCGCGGGGTTCGACGAGAACGGGCGGGTGAGCAGCGGCAGGCCGCGCAGCACGGTGTTGTGGTACAGCCAGCGCAGCGGCGCGCGGGCGGCTGCGACACCTCGCAGACCACCAGCCTGCCGCCGGAGCGCGTCACCCGGGCCATCTCGCGCAGCGCCGCGACGGTGTCGTTCATGTTCCGCAGCCCGAAGGACACGGTGACCGCGTCGAACGCGCCGTCGGCGAACGGGAGGTGGAAGGCGTCGGCGGCGACCCTCGGCACGTCGCGGTGGGCGCCGTGGCGCAGCATCTCCAGGGAGAAGTCGGCGGCGACGCACCAGGCGCCGGAGCGGGCGTACTCGACGGTGGACACCGCGGTGCCCGCGGCCAGGTCGAGCACCCGCTCGCCGGGCGAGGCGTCGAGGGCGCGCCGGGTCAGCTCGCGCCAGCGCCGGTCGAAGCCCATCGTCATGACCGAGTTCGTGCGGTCATAGCCCTTCGCCACCCCGTCGAACATCGAGGCGATGTCCGCGGGGTCCTTGTCCAGCCCGGCTCGGCCCATGGGCGAACTGTACGACCTCAGCCCAGGCGCAGCGCGGTCAGCATGCCGCGCACGGAGGTGGGCCAGTCGTACTGCTCGGCGCGCGCCCGCGCGGCGGCCCTGCGGTCGCGTTCCGGCCGCTCCAGCAGCCCGGTCACCGCGGCGGCGAACGCCGGGGCGAGGTCGGCGACCGCGGCCCCGCAGTCCGGGCTGACCAGCTCGCCGAGCGCCGACGACGCCGACACGACGACCGGCGTGCCGGACGCGAGGGCCTCCAGCGCGGCCAGCCCGAACGTCTCGTGCGGGCCGGGGGCGAGGGAGACGTCGGCGGTGGCGAGCAGGTCGGCGACGGCCCGCCGGTCGCTGACGAACCCGAGGAAGGTGACCGGCAGCCCCGCGGCCCGGCGCTCCAGCGCGGCCCGCCTCGGGCCGTCCCCGGCGACCACGAGCCGCACCCGGACGCCGTGGTCGTGCAGGGCGGCGAGGGTGTCGACGCTGCGCTCGACGTGCTTCTCCGGGGAGAGCCGCCCGCAGTGCACCAGCAGCGCGTCCGCGCCGCGGGCGAGGTCGGCGCGCAGGGCGCGGTCGCGGCGGGCCGGGGTGAAGGTGGCCAGGTCGACGCCGAGCGGCACCTGCGCGAGGTTCGTCGCGCCGATGCGGTCGAACTCGGCGCGGGCGAACTCGGTGGTGCAGACGACCGTGTCGTACGCGGCGGCCATGCGGCGGTTGGCGGCGTCCGCGCCGCGGCGGGCCAGCGGGGCGGGCAGCAGGAACTGCTCCAGCAGCCGGTCGAGCCGCTCGTGCGAGATGACCACCGACGGGATGCCGCGGGCGCGCGCCCACCGGCCCATGCCGCGCAGGGTGAGCCGGTCGGACACCTCCAGCCGGTCCGGCTCGAGCCCGTTGAGCAGCGCCTGCACGCGCAGCGGGTCGACGGCGCGGTAGCCGCCGGTGCCGGGGATGCCGGGCGCGGGCAGGGTGATCCGGCGGACGCCGCTGGGCAGCGCCTCGTCGCGCCTGCGCGGACCGGGGACGACCAGCACGACCTCGTGCCCGGCGGCGGTGTAGCCCGCGCCCAGGTGGTGCAGCGCGGTGCGCAGGCCACCCGAGCGCGGGCCGTAGAAGTTCGCGAGCTGGACGATCCGCATCAGGCGGCCTTCGCCACCCTGCGGCTGTCGGCGACCTCGGCGTAGTGCCCGATCAGCTCGTCGCACACCGCGCTCCACGTGCGGGTCTGCACCTGGGCGCGGGCCGCGGTGCCCATCCGCTTGCGCAGCAGCGCGTCGCCCAGCCTGCCGACGACGACGGGCAGGTCGGCCTCGAAGCGGTCCGGGTCGAGCAGGAACCCGGTGCGGCCGTGGTCGACCAGGTCGCGCGGGCCGCCCGCGTCCGGGGCGACCACCGGCACCCCGGAGGCCATCGCCTCCTGCACGGCCTGGCAGAACGTCTCGTGCGGTCCGGTGTGGACGAACACGTCGAGGCTGGCGTACGCGGCGGCCAGCTCGGCGCCGTCGCGGAAGCCGAGGAACGCCGCGCCGGGCAGCTTGGCGCGCAGGGCGTCGGTGTCCGGGCCGTCGCCGACGACGACCAGCCGCACGCCGGGCACGCCGTTGAGCGCGGCCAGCTTCTCGACCTGCTTCTCCGGCGCGAGCCTGCCGACGTAGCCGACCAGCAGCTCCCCGTCCGGCGCGAGCGCGCGGCGCAGGTCGCGGTCGACGTGGTCGGGGTGGAAGCGGCGCACGTCGACGCCGCGCGCCCAGCGGTGCACCCGGGGCACGCCGTGCGCCGCCAGGTCGGCCACCGACGCCGTCGACGGGGCCAGCGTGCGGTCCGCGCCGCTGTGCAGGCGTCTGATCCACCGCCAGGCCGCGCGGGCGCCCCGGCTGAGCCCGTACGCGGCGGCGAACCCGGCCACGTCGGTCTGGTAGACGGCGACCGTCGGCACGCCCAGCCGCCGCGCGGCCCGGAGCCCGGCGGCCCCGAGGACGAACGGCGAGGCCAGGTGCACCACGTCGGGGGCGAACCCGGCCAGTTCGGTGTGGACGCGGGGACTGGGCAGCCCGATCGGCAGCGACGTGATGACCGGCAGATCGACGGCCCTGACCCGGTGCACCCGCGCGTGCAGGTACTCCTCGGGTCCGGTGGTGCCCGGGGCGATGACCATGGCCTGGTGGCCGCGCGCGTGCAGGTGCTCCAGCACCCGCAGCACGGAGTTGGTCACGCCGTTCACCTGCGGCAGGAAGCTCTCGGTGACAATGGCGACGCGCACGGGCCGAACGTGGCAGCCTGCCCTGACCCTGGGGTGTGCGGGCACGTGACCGTCCGGCGAACGCCTCCCGAACATGCGGCGCGGTGTCGAACCTTGGCCAGACGATCCACCGTCGGTCACCTTCCGGTCGGACGGTGGACACCGAGCGTGGTCAAGCTAGGTTGGCATGACCCTCTTGTCCTCCCGGCCGGTCGAGCCGGGCCTGCTCTCCCGCGCCCTGGAGGTGGCGGGCCGCCTGGCGAACGACGCCACCGACGTCATCACCGCGACAGCCGGGCGCGGCGCGCGACCGGGCGTCAAGGACAACCCGTTCGACTGGGTCACCGACACCGACCGCACGCTGGAGCGGCACACCCGCCGGGTGCTGACCGCGGAGTTCCCCGGCATCCCGGTCATCGGCGAGGAGTTCGGCGGCACCGCGGACGGCGCGGAGTTCCACTGGGTCGTCGACCCCGTCGACGGCACCGCGAACTACGTCGCGGGCATGCCCTGGTGCGCCTACAGCCTGGCCCTGGTCGACGCCGACGGGCCCGTGGTGGGCGTCGTCGCGGACCCGTACCGCGGCCAGATCTACGCCGCCGCCCGGGGCCGGGGCGCCCGCGCGAACGGCCAGCGGGTCGCCCTGACCGACCGGACCGAGATCGCGGGCGCGATCGTCTGCACGGAGCTGGCCCCCGGCGGGGCGTGGCCGGGCATGGGCGCGTTCATCGAGCAGGCCGCGTCGGCGCACGCCGGGGTCCGGGTGCTGGGCTCGGCGGCGCTGACCATCGCCCAGGTCGCCCTGGGCCACGCCGCCGCCGCGGTCCTGCACAGCTACCACTCCTGGGACGTCGCGGGCGCGCTCGCGCTCGCGCTGGAGTCCGGTGCGGTGGTGCTGGACCGCGACGGCGTCGAAGTGCCCCTGCCGCTGGACGGCGTGCTGGTCGCCGCGCCGGGCGTGGCCGCGGAGGTGCTGGGGTGGTGGCGGACTACGCGTCCTTTCGTGCCCGCTCCTGCCAGCCGCTGATCTCCGCCATCACCCGCACGACGACGACCGCGGCCGCGACCTTGAGCACGGCGACCGCGGTGAGCACGACGCACAGCGTGTGGAAGTCGTCGACGGTCTCGGGCTCCCCGATGAACCCGAGCCGGTCGACGACGATGGCGAGCACCCACAGCCCCCACCAGAGGGCGACGACCGGGCTGCCGGGCACACCGCGCAGCGTCCGCAGCTCGCCCGCACCGGGCTTGCTCGCCTTCCAGACGTCCCGCACGACCTTGTACGGGAACCAGAGGTTGACGACGGGCACGAACCACGCGCCGATCGCCCAGCCCTTCCCCAGCGAGTGCTCCGCGTGGCAGAGCCGCTCGGCGTTCTCCCGCGCCCGCACCAGCCACACGATGAACGCCACCCCGCGGCGACGACCACGGCCAGCGACCACCAGAACACGGTCACCGACCGCTCGTCCGCGGCGATGACGTCGCCCATCGACGCGGACCCGTTCTCCAGGAACGCGACCGCCAGGTAGTACGCGTCCCAGTTGGACCAGGACAACGCCACGCCCGCGAGCGCGGCGAGCACGACCATCCCGGACGCGACCAGGCGCATCCCGGTGACCGGTTGGAGCAGTAATTTGGCACGCCAATCGGCGTTGGCCATGGCTTACCCCCAGATAAGCGAAATGGACAGATCACGCCCTTATCGCCGGGATGGGGGCCGGTGTTTCACCACGCGTCGGTACGCTCCCGCCACAGCACCGGTGAACTGGGGATTCATGATCAGGATCATGGTGTGCGGGGTCATCGCCGCGTCTCTCGTCGGATGCACCGCGACTCCGCCCGCCGGGCAGACACCCTCCACGACGTCCCAGACCACGACCGGGGCGGCGTCAGGTCCAGGTCAGCGGAACATCGACTGGGCAGGCCGGATCTGCGAGGTCGCGGCCAAGGAACTCCCGGTTTTCCGCGCGGAGCCCCGAGTCGACTGGACCACCACCGACACCGCCCGATCCGACCTGGTCGCGTACCTGGACGGCCTCGCGAAGGCGGCACGCCGCATGGTCGACGGGTGGACCGCGGCCGGATCGCCCGAGCTCCCGGACGGCGACCTGATCGCCATGAACATCGTCGGCAACATGGACGTCGCCGCCGATCTCCTCGAACAAGCCCGGGACGAGATCGCGGCGGCCAAGGGGCAGGCGGCGTTGGAAGCCGCTCTCGCAGACGTCGAGGAAGACCTGTCCAGGATCGGCAACCTGGACCCCGGTGCCTTCGTCGCCGACCACCCCCTCGCCGTCGAGGCCTTCAACACCGCCCGCCCCTGTCGCGACCTGGCCAAGGCCCGCTCGTGATCCAGACGGTTCCCCGCGTCGCTGACGGGATCGCGGTGCTCAGGCGTCGAAGTCGACGGTGACCTCGTCGGTGGTGGGGAGGGCCTGGCAGGTGAGGACGAAGCCCGCGTCGACCTCGTGCTGCTCCAGCGCGTAGTTGCGGCGCATGGCGACCTCGCCGGTGACGACGCGGGCGCGGCAGGTGCCGCAGACGCCGCCCTTGCAGGCGAACGGGAGGTCGGCGCGGACGCGTTGGGCGGCGTCGAGGATCGGCTCGTCGAACGGGAGGGCGAGGGTGGTCTCGCGGCCGTCGAGGAGGACGGTGACGGCGGCGGTGGGGCCGTCGGGGCGGTCCTCGTCGGCGCGCTTGGGCTCCGGCGGGGGCTCGTCGACGTAGAACAGCTCGCGGTGGACGCGGGTCGCCGGGACGCCGCGCGCGGTGAGGACCTCGGAGGCCGCGGTGACCAGGCCGAAGGGGCCGCAGAGCCACCAGTGGTCGATGTCGTCGGCGGGGACGACCGAGTCCAGCAGGGCGGTGAGGCGGTCGGCGTCGAGCCTGCCGGAGAACAGCTCGACGTCGCCCGGCTCGCGGGACAGGACGTGGACGAGCTGGAGGCGGTCGGGGTGGCGGTCCTTCAGGTCGGACAGCTCCTCGGCGAACATCACCGTGTCGGTGCGGCGGTTGCCGTACAGCAGGGTGACGCGGTTGCCGGGCGCGGCGAGCAGGGTCGCGGCGATCGACAGGACCGGGGTGATGCCCGAGCCCGCGGCGATCAGCGCGTGGTGGCCGGGGGTGGCGGCGTCGGGGGTGAACGCGCCCAGCGGCGGCATCACCTCCAGGACGTCGCCCGGGCGCAGCGCGTCGACCAGGTGCGCGGAGAACAGGCCGCCGTCGACGCGGCGGACGCCGATGCGCGGGGCGCGCCCTCGGGGGCGCAGATCGAGTACGAGCGGCGCTCCTCGCGGCCGTCGACGACCTGGCGCAGCGTCAGGTACTGGCCCGCGGCGAAGGCGAACTCGTCGCGCAGGTCGTCGGGGACGTCGAAGGTGACCGCCACGGCGTCGGCGCAGAGCCGGTCGACGCGGGCGACCGGCAGCTCGTGGAAGGTCCTGCGGGCCACTCAGATCTCCTTGACGTGCTCGAACGGCTCGCGGCAGTCCGCGCAGGAGCGCAGGGCCTTGCACGCGGTCGACCCGAAGCGGGACAGCTCGCTGGTGCGCGGCGACCCGCAGCGGGGGCAGCGCACCACGGCGGCGGGCGGTTCCAGGTTGAGCGGCACCGGCCCGGCGGCGCGCGGACCGATCCGCGACGGCGGCGCGATGCCGTGCTCGGCGAGCTTGCGCAGGCCGTCCTCGCTGATCCAGTCCGTCGTCCACGCGGGGTGCAGGACGGTGCGGACCTCGACGTCGGCGTACCCGGCGGCGCGCAGCGCCCTGGTCAGGTCGGCGCGCATCTCGTCGAGGGCGGGGCAGCCGGTGTAGGTCGGGGTGATCGTGACGACGACGCGGTCGCCGTCCTCCTCGACGTCGCGCAGGACGCCGAGGTCGGCGAGGGTCAGCACCGGCAGCTCGGGGTCGAGCACCGCGGCGGCCACCGCCCGCGCGGTCACCAGGTCGCTCCCGGCATCGAGCGGTGGACGTGCTGCATCTCGGCGAGCAGGTAGCCCATGGCCTCGGTGTGCACGCCGTCGCGGCCCGCGCGGCCGTTGACCGACGCCAGCGGCGCGACCTCGGGGCGGGTCAGCCCCGCGGCGGCGAAGACGGTGTCGAGGACGTCGTCGACCTCGGCGCGCAGCTCCGCGGGGTCGACGGCGATCCCGGCGTCGGCCAGGCGCGCCTCGACGGGGTGGGTGGTGAACAGCTCGTCGACGTACGGCCACACCCGGTCCAGGCCCGCGACCATGCGCTCGCGGGAGAACTCGGTGCCGCCCGCCAGCCGCAGCGTCCACTGGGCGGCGTGGTCGCGGTGGTAGGCGACCTCCTTGACGCCCTTCGCGGCGACCGCGGCGAGCACCGGGTCGCGGGAGCCCGCGAGGCGCTGGAGCAGCGCGAGCCGGAAGGTCGCGAAGACCAGCAGGCGGGCGATGGTCGCGGCGAAGTCGCCGCCGGGGCCGGGGCCGCAGTCGATCTCGACGAGCCGGGCGTTGCGGAACTCGTGCTCGTCGCGGGTGAACGCGAGCGCGTCCTCGTCGCAGGCCACGCCGTCGGCCTCGGCGGCGCGGGTGAGCAGCAGGCGGGCCTGGCCGAGCAGGTCGAGCGCGATGTTGGCCAGCGCGACGTCCTCCTCCAGCTCCGGCGCGCGCGAGCACCACTCGGCGAGGCGCTGCGACAGGATCAGCGCATCGTCGCCGAGCATCAGGCAGTAGGCGGTGAGGTCCTCGCGGTCGACGTCGGCGGGCAGCGCTCGGTCCACACCGGACAGCGCGGCGGTGAAACCGGTGCCGAACGCCCAGTGGCGCTCCTCGCCCGCGTCGACCAGGCCGTCGTATGCGTTGTTCACAGGTGCGGCACGTCTTCCGGGATCTCGTAGAACGTCGGGTGGCGGTAGACCTTGTCGCCCGCGGGCTCGAAGAACGGGTCCTTCTCGTCCGGGCTGGACGCGGTGATCTCCGCGGCGGGCACCACCCAGATGCTCACGCCCTCGTTGCGCCGGGTGTAGAGGTCGCGGGCGTTGCGCAGCGCCATCTCCGCGTCCGGGGCGTGCAGCGAGCCGACGTGCACGTGGTTGAGGCCGCGCTTGCCGCGGACGAACACCTCGTACAGGGGCCAGGACGATCGGGGGCTGCTCATGCGACCTGCTCCTTCTTGGCCGCGTACGCCGCGGCCGCCTCGCGCACCCACGCGCCGTCCTCGTGCGCCTTGCGCCGGTGCGCGATCCGCTGCGCGTTGCACGGGCCGTCGCCGCCGACGACCTGCCAGAACTCGGTCCAGTCGATCTCGCCGAAGTCGTGGTGGCCGCGCTCTTCGTTCCACTTGAGGTCGGGGTCGGGCAGCGTGACGCCCAGCTTCTCCGCCTGCGGGACCGTCATGTCGACGAACTTCTGCCGCAGCTCGTCGTTGGTGTGGCGCTTGATCCGCCACTTCATCGACTGCTCGGTGTTGGTCGACTCGGTGTCCGGCGGGCCGAACATCATCAGCGACGGCCACCACCAGCGGTCCACCGAGCGCTGCACCATGTCCCGCTGCTCCTGGGTGCCGCGCATCATGGTCAGCAGCAGCTCGTAGCCCTGCCGCTGGTGGAAGGACTCCTCCTTGCAGACCCGGATCATCGCGCGGGCGTAGGGGCCGTAGGAGGTGCGGCAGAGCGGCACCTGGTTGCAGATCGCGGCGCCGTCGACCAGCCAACCGATGACGCCGACGTCGGCGAAGCTCAGCGTGGGGTAGTTGAAGATCGACGAGTACTTCTGGCGGCCCTCGATGAGCTTGTCGGTGAGGTCGGCCCGGTCGGCGCCGAGGGTCTCGGCGGCGGCGTAGAGGTAGAGCCCGTGGCCCGCCTCGTCCTGCACCTTCGCCAGCAGGATCGCCTTGCGCCGCAGCGACGGCGCGCGGGAGATCCAGTTCCCCTCGGGCTGCATCCCGATGATCTCGGAGTGCGCGTGCTGCGCGATCTGCCGGACCAGCGTCTTGCGGTACCCGTCGGGCATCCAGTCGCGCGGCTCGACCCGGTGGTCGGCGGCCACGACGCGTTCGAACTCGCGCTCCAGCTCCACGCGCTCGATGTTACACGTTCCCGCCGATTTTCCGATCCGCTGTCACACGCGTTTGACGCGGTGGGGCGGCCGCAGGTGCAGCGGCCCCTTGGTGCGCAACCACCAGAGCGTCCCGCCGACGACCAGCCACACCATCCCGAGGACGCTGGCCACGGGGAGGATGGTGAGCGTCGCCCGCGGCCCGCGACGCGGACCAGCTCGGGGTTGCGGACGTCGTACTCGACCCGGACGACCTGCCCCTGCTCAAGGTGCTCGGGGTAGAGGACGCCGACGGAGGGCACGTGCTCAGCCCCGTCGGGGGTGGTGAACCGCACGAGCGTCCGGTGGAAGTCGACCGCCACCACATCGGCGTCCGCCCGCCCCGTGTTCCCCTCGATCGCCGCGTCCTCGACGAACCCGGCCACGATCAGCAGCACCCCGAACACGGTGAGCAACCCGCCCACGACGACCAGAACCCGCGCCACCGCGCGCCGAACGCGCGCCTTGCTGTCCAGCTCCGGCACGCCGCCGAGCCTAGCCGTGCACGGTGGGTACGCAGCGCCAGACGACCGCTCCGCCACCACCCTCCGGATCCTCCACCGCTCCGGACGAATCGTTCAACAATCGAACACTAGGATTGTCGACCGCTCCGGATCGTTCAACGATCCAACAATGGGACCACTCCAGACCCGGCCACGCCCTCGAGCCCACCCCTCAGACCAGCCGGATTCGGCAGCGTCGACCGCGGCCCCTGTGGCGTCACGCAACCGGCGGCCGGATTGTTCAACGATTGCGCAGGCCGCTCTGACCCCATTGTCCGATCGTTCAACGATCCTTCGATCGCACGATCGGCCCGTCAGGACGTGAGAGCGCGGACGTAGGTCTGGGTGTCCGCTGCGGCGCCGATGGCGCGGTGGAGGGCGATGCCTTCGATGGCGGCGAGGGTGAGGGCGGCGCGGGCTTCGGGGTCGGGGGTGCCGTGGGTGCGGAGCCAGTCGGTGAGGTGGGCGCGCAGGGTGGTGATCAGGGTGGTCAGGCCCGCGCGGAGGTCGGGGTGGCGGGGGCGGCCAGGGCGATCTCGGCCATGAGGCGGTTCGCCGGGTCCTCGGGTGGGTGGGCGTCGAGTTGGGTGATCAGGCGGGACAGGCCCGTCGCGGCGTCGGGGGCGTCGGTGAGGAGGTCGAGCCAGTGGGTGGCGAAGTCGGTGCAGAAGGTCAGGGCGGCGGCCGTGAGGAGGTCGGGGACCGTGGGGAAGTGGTAGTGGACGAGGCCGGGTTTGACGCCCGCGCGCTCCGCGACCGCGCGGGTGGTGACGGCGCTCCAGCCGACCTCGGGGATCAAGGCCAGGGCGGCGGACAGGAGGCGGTCGCGGGTGGCGGCGCCGCGGGTGGACATCAGGTGATGGCCGCGCTGACCGCGGCGCGGAGGCGGGCGTGGAGGTCGCGGAGGCGGGCGCGGTCGGAGCGGACCTCGACGACGCGCAGGCCCGGGGCGGGGCGGAGGGCGGCGGCGAGCGCGGACGGGGTGTCGGCGACGGTGTGCGGGACGCCGTGGGCGGCGCAGAGGGCGGCGAGGTCGACGCCGTGCGGGGTGCCGAAGACGCGTTCGAAGGCGGCCTTGTGCTCGGCGGCGCCCTGTTCGAGGAGGGTGAAGATGCCGCCGCCGTCGTCGTTGAGGACGACCGCGGTCAGGTCGGGGCGGTCCTCTCCGGGGCCGATGAGCAGGGCGTTGGTGTCGTGCAGGAACGTCAGGTCGCCGACCAGCGCGTAGCCCGGCCGACCGGTGCCGATGACCACGCCGATCGCGGTCGACAGGTTGCCGTCGATGCCCGCGACGCCGCGGTTGGCGTGGATGGTGATGTCCGCGCGGTGGTCGGCGACCAGGTCGACGTCGCGGACCGGGTTGGACGAGCCGAGGAACAGCGTCGCGCCCGCGGGCAGCGCCTCGACCAGCGCGCGGGCCAGGTGCAGGCCGGTCGGCCACGGCTGCTCGGCGAGGAGCTTGTCGACCGCGGTCGACGCCGCCTCCTCCGCGTCCGACCACCGCGCCAGCCACGCCGGGTCGGTGGGGGCGACGTGGACGAGGTCGTCGTCGTCCAGCCAGCTCCGCACGTGCGTGGCGACGTACTGCGGGTCGGTCCACTGCGGGTGGTCGCCGATGCCGATGACCGGCGCGCGGTCCATCAGCCCCCGCACGCCGCGCGACAGGGTCGGGCGGCCGACCACGACCACCGCGTCCGGGCGCAGGGCCGCGGGCAGCTCACCGGACAGCAGCAGCGGGCCGCCGCGCAGCACCCGCGCGCCCGCCTGGACCGCCGCCGCCGCGCCGACCGGTTCGGCGATGACCGGCCAGCCCGCGCGCGCCGCGACCGCCGCCGCCGCGCGGGCCCGCTCCGGGTCGCCGCTGCCGACGACCATGAGCGCGCGGGCGGGCAGCGGGAAGTCGACCCGGTTGCCGGGCGGGGTGCGCTGCGCCGACCAGGTCGTCCAGCGGGCGCCGCCGGGGCGGCCGTCGAGGGAGTCGGGCCACTCGTCGCCGAAGGTCGGGACCAGCGGCTCGCGGAACGGGATGTCGAGCTGGACCGGCCGCCCGGTCTCGGCGCGGGCGACGCCGCGGCACACCAGGCCGCGCCACACCGGGTTCAGGCCCGCGCGGTGCTCGGCGACCGGGAAGTCGACCGAGACCGCCGCGCTGCCGAAGATCCCGCGCTGGTCGATGGTCTGGTTCGCGCCGGTCCCGTGCAGCTCCGGGGCCGGTCGGCGGTGATCACGAGCAGCCCGACGCCGGAGTGGTGCGCCTCCAGCACCGCCGGGTGCAGGTTCGCGACCGCGGTCCCGGACGTGCACACCACCGCCGCGGGGCGGCCGGTGGCGCGGGCCAGGCCCAGCGCGAGGAACCCGGCGGCCCGCTCGTCGACGCGCACGTGCAGGCGCAGCCGGTCGCGGGCGTCGAACAGGGCGAAGGACAGGGGCGCGTTGCGTGACCCCGGGCACAGGACGACGTGCCGGACGTCGTTGCGGACCAGCTCGTCGACGACCACGGTCGCCATGGCGGTGGACGGGTTCACGCCCGCCAGCGTGCCACTGGCATCCTTCGGGCGTGGCTGACCCCCAGGTTTCGGAGCTGTTCGACCCGGCGCAGTGGCGGGCGATCGAGGGCTTCGACTTCACCGACATCACCTACCACCGGGCCGTCGACACCGGGGCCGTGCGGATCGCCTTCGACCGCCCCGAGGTCCGCAACGCCTTCCGCCCGCACACCGTCGACGAGCTGTACCGGGCCCTCGACCACGCCCGGATGAGCGCGGACGTCGGCGTCGTGCTGCTCACCGGCAACGGCCCGTCGCCGCGCGACGGCGGGTGGGCGTTCTGCTCCGGCGGCGACCAGCGCATCCGGGGCCGCACGGGCTACCAGTACGCCTCGGGCGAGACCGCGGAGACGGTCGACCCGGCGCGCGCGGGCAGGCTGCACATCCTGGAGTGCCAGCGGCTGATCCGGTTCATGCCGAAGGTCGTCATCGCCGTGGTCCCGGGCTGGGCCGCGGGCGGCGGGCACAGCCTGCACGTCACCTGCGACCTGACGCTGGCCAGCGCCGAGCACGCCCGGTTCAAGCAGACCGACGCCGACGTGGGCAGCTTCGACGCCGGGTACGGGTCGGCCTACCTGGCCCGGCAGATGGGCCAGAAGTTCGCCCGCGAGGTGTTCTTCCTCGGCCGCGCCTACACCGCCGACGAGATGGTCCGCATGGGCGCGGTCAACCGCGCGGTGCCGCACGCCGAGCTGGAGGCGGAGGCGCTGGAGTGGGCGCGGGAGATCAACGGCAAGTCGCCGACCGCCCGCCGCATGCTCAAGTACGCGTTCAACCTGATCGACGACGGTCTGGTCGGCCAGCAGCTGTTCGCGGGCGAGACGACCCGCCTGGCGTACATGACCGACGAGGCGGTCGAGGGCCGCGACGCGTTCCTGCAGAAGCGCGACCCGGACTGGTCGCCGTACCCGTACTACTACTGATGGACCTGGCCGACCGGCTGCGGGCCGCCCTCGACGGCGGCCCGCCGCTGGTCGTCCGCACTTCGGGGTCGACCTCGGAGCCCAAGGCGGTGCTGCTGCCGGGCACGTGCCTGCTGGCGTCGGCCACCGCCACGCACGCCCGCCTCGGCGGCCCCGGCACGTGGCTGCTGGCCCTGCCGACGACCCACATCGCGGGCGTCCAGGTGCTCGTCCGCTCGCTGGTCGCCGGGACCACGCCGGGCGTGCTGTCCGGCCCGTTCCGCTCCCGGCCGTTCGTCGAGGCGGCGTCGGACGTGCTCGCGTCCGACGGCCCCCGCTACACCGCGCTCGTCCCGACGCAGCTCACCCGGGTCCTGTCCTGGGGCGGATCCGCCCTGGCCGCCCTCCGCTCCTTCGACGCCGTCCTCGTCGGCGGCGCCGCGGTCTCCTCCCCGTCCTCGCCGCCGCCCGCGACGCCGGTGTCCGCGTGGTGACGACGTACGGCATGACCGAGACCGCGGGCGGCTGCGTCTACGACGGCGTCCCCCTCGACGGCGTCCGGGTGGAGATCGTCGACGGCCTCATCCGCATCGGCGGCCCCACCGTCGCCCTCGGCTACGCGGGCGCACCCCTTCGACGGCTGGTTCACCACCTCCGACCTCGGCGAGTTCACCGACGGCCGCCTCCGCGTCCTGGGCCGCGCCGACGACGTGATCAACACCGGCGGCGAGAAGGTGTCGCCCGCCGCGGTGGAGGCGGTCCTGCTGGACCAGCCGGGCGTGGGCGAGGTCTGCGTCGTCGGCGTCCCCGACCCCGAGTGGGGCCAGCGCGTCGCGGTCGCCGTCGTCGGCGGTCTCCCGGACGCCGCCTTGGCCGCCGTCCGCACCGCCCTCGGCCCGGCCGCCGTCCCCCGCCAGGTCGTCGCGGTCGCGTCCCTGCCGGAGCGCGGCCCGGGCAAGGTCGACCGGGCCGCGGTCGCGGAGCTAATTCGATTGCGCGCCAGCGGCGGCTGACCACAGTCTGGTCACTGTGGACCTCGAGGTGACGACGCTGGCGGCGCGGCCGGAGTTGGGTGAGCTGCTGTACGACTTCCCGGACGCGTGGCCGGAGTTCATGGACCACGATCCCGAGTCGCTCCTCTACTACAACCTCGTCAAGACCCACTACGCCGAGTTCGTGGTCCTCGTGGTCGACCGGGACCGGCCGGAGCGGCTCGCGGCGAAGGGGTTCACGGTGCCGTTCACCTGGGACCGGGACGAGCTGCCCGACGCCGGGTGGGACGAGGTGATCCGGCGGTCGGCGTACGACCTGATGCTCGGGCGGCGCGGGGACAAGATCTCCGCGCTGGAGGCGTGCGTGCAGAAGGACCTGCGGGGCACGGGGCTGTCCCGGGTGGTGCTCGACGCGATGCGGCACAACGCGGGGCGGCTCGGGTTCGACCGGTTGCTGGCGCCCGTGCGGCCCAGTGGGAAGGCCGAGCTGCCCGACGTCCCCATGGCGGACTACGCCTACCGGGTGCGCGAGGACGGGCTGCCGGTCGACCCGTGGCTGCGGGTCCACGTGCGCGCGGGCGGGCGGATCGTCGGGGTGGCGCCGCGGTCGATGACGTTCGGCGGGTCGCTGGCGGAGTGGCGGGAGTGGACGGGGCTGCCGTTCGACCGGACCGGGCCGGTGCGGGTGCCCGGGGCGTTGACGCCGGTGCTGTGCGAGGTCGAGCACGGGCACGCCGTGTACGTCGAGCCCAACGTCTGGGTGGAGCACACCACCGCCTGATCGAAACGAGAGCTAGCCCGATCGGCGTAACTTCGGCCGATCCATGTGACGAGCCGGTCACGGGCCGCGACAGTCCGGGTGGGAGGGCTGTCGACAACGGAGGTGTCAGTGCGACCGGTCAAGGCGGGTCCGGTGCAGGCGTTCGCGGCCGAGCTGCGGGCGTTGCGCCGCCGGTGCGGCACGCCCGACTTCCCGTCGATCTCCCGGCGGACCGGGGCGTCGGTGGACGCGCTGGCCGAGGCGGTCGCGGGTGAGCACCTGCCCGCGTGGGCGACGGTGGCGGCGTTCGTGCGGGGCTGCGGGGCGCAGGCGGCGGACTGGCGCGGGCGCTGGGAGCAGGCGCGGGACAGCCTCCTCGTGCACATCCCCACACCCCGCCGCCCGGTCTGATCCGCGAAACTGGGGGCATGGCGACGTTCACGCAGTGGGTCACGGGCGCGCGGGTGCGCACCCTGCCGAATTCGGTGGCCCCGGTCATCGCGGGCGCGGGCGCGGCGGCGGCCGCGTCGGCGTTCTCCTGGGCGCGGACGCTGCTCGCGCTCGTCGTCGCCCTGGCGCTGCAGGTCGGCGTCAACTACGCCAACGACTACTCCGACGGCATCCGCGGCACCGACGCCGACCGGGTCGGGCCGCTGCGGCTGGTCGGGTCGGGCGCGGTCGCCCCGGCGTCGGTGCGGGCCGCCGCATTCGCCTGCTTCGGGGTCGCCGCGGTCGCGGGGCTCGCGCTGGTCGTGGTCAGCGGCTTCTGGTGGCTGCTGGCGGTGGGCGCGCTGTGCATCGCGGGAGCCTGGTTCTACACCGGCGGCTCGCGGCCCTACGGGTACTCCGGCTGGGGCGAGGTCGCGGTGTTCCTGTTCTTCGGGCTGGTCGCGGTGCTCGGCACGCAGTACGTCCAGGCGGGGACCGTGACCTGGGCGGCGGTGGCGTGCGCGGTCGCGATGGGCTCGTTCTCCGCGGCCGTCCTCGTGGCCAACAACCTGCGCGACGTGCCGACCGACTCCGTCACCGGCAAGACCACGCTGGCCGTCCGGCTGGGCGAGGCCAACACCCGCGTCCTTTACTCGGCCTTGGTGGCACTGCCGTTCGGCATGACCCTGCTGCTGGCGGTGCCGGTGAAGCTCGCGCTGCTCGGCCTGCTCGCCGCGGTCCTGGTCGTCCCGGCGGCGCGCCGCGTCGCCTCGGGCGGGACGGGCCTGGCGCTGGTGCCGGTGCTGAAGCAGACCGGGCTGGCCATGCTCGCCTGGGCCGCCCTGACCGGCGCGGCGCTGGCCTGGGGCTGACCTCAGGCCTGCGGGTCGTCCTCGTCCCTCGACTTCCGCTTGCGGTGCTCGTCGAGCCTGCGCAGGAACTCGGGATCGTCGTCGGGCGCGATCGGGATGCGCCTGCGCGGGGCGACGTCGGCCGGTTGCGGCCCGAACGCCCGCCACATCAGGACGGCGATCGCGAGGGCGCCGACCACGGCGAGCAGGTAGAGCATTGCGACACCTCCATGCCTGAGGTGTTCGAGGTTAACCCCTGCTCGGGGTTCGCGGGGGCCTCAGGCTTGCCCGTTCGCCTCCGTGGTCAGCTCCGCGAGGAGCGTCTTGACCTCCGATTCGCGGAACCTGCGGTGCCCCCGGGGGTCCTGATCGATCCGATCCGCCCGCGGTGGCCCAGCGGGTGACGGTTTTGGGGTCGACGCGGAACAGCGCGGCCACTTCCCCCGGGGTGAGCAGTCGTTCGCCAACGTGCGCGGTCACGGCTTCCCTCCTAGTCGCCGATGGAGCAAAACAGGAACATCGTGGCATCTCGCCCGCCGGGTACTCGAACGGTTGGCTGATGGTAAAGAGGTAGTAAGGGACAAAAAGGCCGCTTCGGACACCCCGCGCGCTGGTCGTACCCTCCTCAACTGTGGACAGTGTTGATCGCCGCATCATCGCGGCGCTGCGGACCAACGGTCGGGTCACGTACGCGGATCTGGGCAGGCAGGTGGGGCTGTCCGCGTCGGCCGTGCACGAGCGCGTGGGCAAGCTCGAGTCCTCCGGGGTGATCACCGGCTACCACGCGGTCGTCGACCCCCGGGCCATCGGCCTGGACGTGACCGCCCTGGTCGGCATCCACCCGACGGACACCGCCGACGACGAGGACGTCGCCGCCGCGCTCGCCGACCTGCCCGAGATCGAGTCCTGCTACCGCGTCGCGGGCGACGAGGCGTTCGTGGTCAAGGTGCGGGTCGCGACCGTGGACGACCTGGAGCGCGCGCTCAACCGGCTGCGCCGCATCCAGGGCGTCGCCCGCACCCGCTCGACGGTGGTGCTGTCCACCCGGTTCGAGGGCAGGCCGAACAGCGCCGACCCGGCCTAGGGGTAACGTGCCGGGCGTGGAGTCCACGCTCGGCCGCGACATCGCCGTCTACACGGCCGCCCGGATCGCCCTGGTCGCGGCGGTCACGGCGGTGCTGCTCCTGTTCGACATCCCGCTGCTGGTGAGCCTCGCGGTGGCGATCGTCGTCGGGTTCCCGCTCGGCATCCTGCTCTTCCGCGGCCTCAACGCCCGGGTCACCGCGGGCCTCGCCGAGCGCGGCGCCGCCCGCCAGGCCGAGCGCGACCGCCTCCGCGCCCAGCTCCGCGGCGAGGAAACCGACCGGTGACCGCGCTCGACCGGTGCAGCGCGCCCACGCGCGCCTGGGTGTGCGAGGCCATCCGGATCATCGAGGCCGACGCCAACCGCAGCGCCGACACCCACCTGCTCCCGTTCCCGCTGCCGGTGTCGTGGAACATCCAGCTCTACCTGAAGGACGAGTCGACCCACCCGACCGGCTCCCTGAAGCACCGCCTGGCCCGCTCCCTGTTCCTGTACGCCCTGTGCAACGGCTGGATCTGCGAGGGCACCCCGGTCATCGAGGCGTCGTCGGGGTCGACGGCGGTGTCGGAGGCGTACTTCGCGCGGATGCTCGGCCTGCCGTTCATCGCCGTGATGCCGCGCACGACCAGCCCGGAGAAGGTCGAGCTGATCGAACGCCAGGGCGGCCGCTGCCACTTCGTCGACGAACCGAGCCAGCTGTACGCCGAGTCCCACCGCCTCGCCGCGGAACTGGACGGCCACTTCATCGACCAGTTCACCCACGCCGAGCGGGCCACGGACTGGCGGGGGAACAACAACATCGCGGAGTCCGTGTTCGAGCAGATGGCCCTGGAGCCGCACCCGTGCCCGGAGTGGGTCGTGGTCGGCGCGGGCACCGGCGGCACGAGCGCGACCATCGGCCGCTACATCCGGTACCGGGCGCTGGAGACGCGCCTGGCGGTGGTGGACCCGGAGAACTCGGTCTTCTTCGACGCGTGGCGCGACGGGACGGACCTGACTGGGTGCCGCGGGTCGCGGATCGAGGGCATCGGACGGCCGCGCGTGGAGCCGTCGTTCGTGGGGTCGGTGATCGACCGGATGGTGAAGGTGCCGGACGCGGCGTCGATCGCGGTGATCCGGGTGGTGTCGGAGGTGCTGGGGCGCCGCGTCGGCGGGTCGACGGGGACGAACCTGTGGGGGCGTTCGGGATCGTCGCGGAGATGCTCGCGGCGGGGCGCTCCGGGAGCGTGGTGACGCTGCTTTGTGATGGTGGGGAGCGGTACAGCCACACGTACTACGACGACGCGTGGATCGCGGCGCAGGGGCTGGAGCTGGAGCCGTACTCGGCGGTCGTGCGGGAGTTCCTGGCGACCGGCACTTTCCCGGCGTAGGGGAACTCCGCGAGCCCGACGTCCGTCTTCCGGGTGAGTGGGGGGCGTGCGATGGGACTGACCGAGCTGGACTACGCCTTGATCGCCGACGTGGCGCGCGGCACGGGGCTTCCCCGCCCTGCGGGCTTTGCAGCGCCGCATCGACGAGGGCGAACTGACGTGGGTGGACATCACGCGGGGGTGGACCCGCACCGACCCCGGCGTACGGCTGGCGGTCGATGCGGGCTTCCCCGTGGTGATCAGGCGCGCTTGCGTCGGATGAGCAGGAGACCGGCGCCGGTGAGGACCGTCAGGACGCCGAGACCGAACAGCCAGCGCACGTCGGCACCGGTGTTGGGCAGGTCCCCGGGCGGCGGGCTCCCCTGCGGCGCGGGCGTGGTCGTCGTGGGCTCCGGCGTCGGGCTGGACGTCGTCGTCGGATCGGGCTCACCGGGGACGAGGCGGATGTCGAACTCGCAGGTGTACCAACAACCCCCGGAGCGGACCAGCACGTCGTCCAGCTCCGATTCGAGGTCCCACGGTCCCGACACCGCCACGGCGTAGATGCCCGCTGGGACGTCGTTGAACGCGGCCACCCCGTTCCCGTTCGCCCGGCGCGTCACCGCCACGGTCCCCGTGGCCCGATCGGTGATCGTCACGTCGAGCCCGCCGATGCGCTCGTCCGCGTCGACCGTGCGGTCGCGGTCGCGGTCCTGGTACGTGACGACGGTGACCGAACCCGTCGCGCCGGGCACGCGCGCGAGGTCCTCGCGATCGGGTTGTTGGTCGAGCTCTCCAACCCGAACGCGCAGGCCACCGTCGCCACGCCGTGCCTGCGCGCGGCCTCGGGGACGGTGCCGGGGACCCGGGCGCGGTACGTCCTGCCCGGCTGGATGGCGATGCCCGGACCCCCGTAGGCCAGGTCACCCCACTGGATGTCCACGAGGTGCTCGTCGGTGCCCGCGCCGTTGCAGTGCGCGGTGATGCCCGCGAGGCGGACGTCACCGGTGTTGGCCAGGGTCACCAGGACCTCGGCGGTGTCACCCGGCTGGTACTCCTCCATGGTGAACTCGACCTGGGCGGTCAGGCTCTCCTTGAACGGCCGGACGCCCGCGAGGTCCACCTCCGCGGTCTCACCCTCGGCGATGTCGACGCCGGGCCCCTCGAACTCCCACCCGTCCAGGGCATCGACCCTGATGAAGTGGCGCACCGGCGCGAGACCGGGGAAGTCGTAGCGCCCCTGGGCATCGGACACGGCGACGCGCGTGAACTCGCCGTACGGATGGCTCACCGTCACCTTCGCGCCCGCGACCGGCTCGCCCGCGTCGACGACCCGGTTGCCGTTGCGATCGAGGTATGTGGTCCCCGCGAGCGCGCCTTCCGCCCGTTCGAGGGGCGCGGTCGCCCGCGCGTCCCACGTGTGGTGCTTGTCGGCCAAGAGCGTCACGTCGAACACGGCTTCGGCGGCGTCGAGATCGACGACGGTGCCGCGCAGCTCGTGCGTGTAGGACGCGCCCGCGGCGAGCGGAACGCCGTCGCCGTCGTGGAGGTACAGGTCGCCCCACGATTCGTAGTCGAGGTACACGAAACCGGGCTCGTGATCGGGGCCGTGCGGTTCCCTGCCGTGGACGACCGTGTCGGCGTCGCCGGTGTTGGTGATCGTCAACGTGACCACGACGCGATCACCGGTCTTGTAGCTGGGCTTGTCGAATTGGACCGCGTACTGCAGGTGGGGCAGCGGCTCCACCTGCTCATGAGGAGCGGGAGCGCTGCTGGTCGGTTCCTGGGCTGTGGCGACACCGCCTGCGAAGGTCAGTGCGGCGAGCGCGGCTAAGAGAGCGCCCCAGCGGGCGCTTCGGTGACGCATTGGTGATCCCCCACATGTCTCGGTCGTCCCCCGACGTCCGGCAAAACGGGTACCGGAGGGACGTTACCGGACTTGATCACATGGGGCGGCGGAGTTCGCTCGGGAAGTCGTCGGCGACCGTTGCCGCCATTTCGAGGAGGCCGAGGCGGGTTTCCGGGAGGAGGCGGTCGAGTTCGATCTCGGCGCCTTCCTCCAGGTGGGGGTCGAACGGGATGCGGCAGACGGCGCGGCAGCGGGCGCCGAAGTGGGCGGCGAGCTTGTCCAGGTCGACCTTGCCGGAGCCGGGGCGGACGGAGTTGATGACCGCGACCGAGCGGGCGACGAGGTCGCGGTAGCCGTGGGCGTCGAGCCAGTCGAGGGTGGCGGAGGCGCTGCGGGCGCCGTCGACGGAGCCCGAGGAGACGATGACCAGGGAGTCGGCCAGGTCGAGGACGCCCTTCATGGCCGAGTGCATCAAGCCGGTGCCGCAGTCGGTGAGGACGATGTTGTAGAAGTGCTCGAGGAGCGCGATGGTGCGGCGGTAGTCCTCTTCGCTGAACGCTTCCGAGACCGCGGGGTCCTGTTCGCTGGCGAGGACCTCCAGGCGGGACGGGCCCTGGGAGGTGTACGCGCGGATGTCGCTGTAGCGGCGGATGCGGTCGGCGTCGCGGAGGAGGTGGCGGACCGTGGCGGTGGTCTCGAGGGGGATCTTCTGGCTGAGGGTGCCGCGGTCGGGGTTGGCGTCGACGGCGATGACGCGGTCGCCGCGCAGGGAGGAGAAGGTGGAGCCCAGGGTGGTGGTGGTCGTGGTCTTGCCGACGCCGCCCTTGAGGCTGAGCATGGCGATCTTGTAGCAGCCGCGCAGCGGCTGGTTGACGCGGGCGATGAGGTCGCGGCGGCGGACGTCCGCGGGGCTCTCGCCGGGGTTGATCAGGTGGCCGCTGGCGACGTACACCGCGCGGCGCCAGCCCGACTGGGGGCGCGCTTGACCTGCTTGACCAGGCGGGACGTCGACAGGTCGCCGCCGCCGTGGGGCTGGGCGGGGGGCGGCGGGTAGCCGTAGCCGGGGTGCTGCTGGTACTGCGGGCCGGACGGGGTGGCCTCGGTGTAGTACCCGGGGTACGGGCCGGAGGTGGCCGGGTTGACCGCGTGCGGTCCGGAGTGGACGGCGTGCGGACCCGACTGCGCCGGGTGCGGGCCGGAGTGGCCTGGACCAACCGGGTGCGGGCCGGACATCCCGGGGCCGACCGGGTGCGGGCCGGACGCGCCCGGGCCGACGGGGTGCGGGCCGGACTGGCCGGGGGCGACGGCGTGCGGGCCGGACATGCCGGGGCCGACCGGGTGCGGACCCGACGCGCCGGGGCCGACGGGGTACGGGCCGGAGTGGCCCGCGGCGACCTGGTGCGGGCCGGAGGCGCCCGGGTGGGCGGTGGAGTCGGTGCCCGCGTCCTCGTCGAGGTGGGAGGCCGGGTTGGGGCCGAAGTCCGCGGGGTCATCGCCCGTGGACGGCCGCCACGCCATGTCCGATTCCTCCGGGCGTCCAGTCACCCCTGCGCCCCTTCTCCCTCGTCCTGCGAAACGCTCATTCGCGACGGTAGTCGCTGGCCGCGGCGGGCCGTGCAGCGGGTCATGCGTACGAGTGCAGCCCGGTGACCACGAAGTTGATGAAGAACGTGTTGAACAGGATCATCACGAACCCGACCACGTTGACCACCGCCGCGCGGGTGCCGCGCCAGCCCGCCGTGGCGCGGGAGTGCAGGTAGCCCGCGTAGACGACCCACGCGACGAACGCGACGACCTCCTTGGGGTCCCAGCCCCAGGCGCGCCCCCACGCGGACTCGGCCCAGATCGCGCCCGCGATGATCCCGAAGGTGTAGATCGGGAAGGCGAACACCGTGGTCTGGTACGCCACCCGGTCGAGGGTGTCGGCCGGGGCGAGCCGGGCGCCGACGCGCGACGGGGCGCCGCCCTCGTGGCGCACGCGGACCAGGTACAGCAGGCTGACGACGCCCGGGATGAGCAGCAGCCCGCTCGACGACGCCGCCGCGATGACGTGGATGACCAGCCAGTACGACTTCAGCGCGGGCTGCACGGGCGCGGCCTCGGCGTAGAGCACGGTGAAGCCGAGGAACAGCAGGATGACCACCGGGGTCATGACGAACGCGCCGAGCCTGCGGATGTCGAACTTGCGCAGCAGCACGAGCCAGCCGACGACGGCGACGAACATGGTCGCCATCCCGTACTCGTACATGTTGCCCCAGGGCGCGCGGCCGGTGGCGACGCCGCGCAGCACCAGGGCGGCCAGGTGCAGGACCGCGCCGAGGACGGTCAGGGCGACCGCGGAGCGGCCGAAGCGCTCGGGCAGGGAGCGGCGCGCGGGCTCCTCGATGACGCCGATCGGGACGGGCCCGGCGGCGACCAGCTCGCGGGCGGCCTTGCGGGAGCGCCCGAACGCGCCCTCGACGGCGTAGGCGATCAGCGCGAGGAAGTAGACCAGCGCGGCGGCGGCGTAGGCCCAGTCGCTGTACTCGGCCAGGGTCTGGTCGATGGGCATGTCATTCCTTCCCGGGGCGCAGCGCGGCCGCGATCCTGCTGAACTCCTCGCCGTATCCCGCCTGGTCGGTGCGGGCGAGCCCGCCGACGGTGACCACGGTACGGCCCGCGTCGCCCGGCCTCGCGCGGACCCAGAGCCTGCGCCGCTTGACCGTCAGCGAGACGCCGAGGCCGATGAGCATGGCGACGGCGAAGCCGAGCACCCACGGCTGGGCGGGGTCGTGCGAGACCTGCAGCGACACCCACCGCTCGACGCCGGAGAACTTCACGACCGTGCCGTCGTCGAGGGTGATCGCGTCGCCCAGGGAGAGGTTCTGGCGGGCGACCCTGGTGAGCCTGCCGCTGTCCACGAGCGACTGGTCGATCTCGAAGATGGACTGCCCGCGCCCGGAGTCGATACCCAGGTCGCCGCGCATGACGTCGACGGCGACACCGGGGTCGGTCAGGTCGGGGAAGCTGGAGGACAGCACCCCGCCGTGCACGATCTGGGTGGGCGCGAACAGGCCGGTGATGGCGAGCTGCTTGGTGCGGCGCTCGGCGGGGTCGGTCACGCCGGGCGGGTCGAACTTGGTGGCGCCCTCGGACAGCAGGGTGAGCTGGTCGACCGGCCGCCACTGGATGGTCTGGGTGCGGGTCTCCCCGTTGGGGAAGGTGACGGTGAACACCGGGGCGTAGCCGTGGCCGAGCAGGTAGACGCGGTCGCCCTCGGTGCGCAGGGGGCTGTTGACCTGGAGCCGGTAGGGCCGCCAGGTGCCGGTCTCGAGGTCGTCGCCGGACTGGTAGTCGATGCCCGCGGTGAACTGGTCGGCGACGCCGGACGGGAGGTAGTCGGCGCGGAAGTCGTTGACGCGCAGGCAGAACGGGGTCAGCTCGGTGCCGTCGACGCGCAGGCCGGGGCGGAAGGAGTCGTAGCCGAGGGTGCCCGCGTTGCAGAACTGGGAGCCGTTGGCCAGCACGATGACCTGGCCCTCGTAGTTGATCATCTTGCCGATGGCCAGCGCCACGATGAGGCCGAGCATGGCGAAGTGGAAGAGGAGGTTGCCGGTCTCGCGCAGGTAGCCCTTCTCGGCGCTGATGGTGCGGGCGCCGTCGTCCTCGGTGCGCTCGACGGTGCGCCAGCCGCGCAGGACGCCCTTGGCGGCGGCGACGACCTCGTCGGGGGTGCGGGTGTCGTCGGCGGTGTCGTGGTGGGGCAGGCGGGCGAGGTTGCGCGGGGTGAGGACGGGCTGGGCGCGCAGGGCCTTGGCGTACTCGGCGGTGCGCGGCACCAGGCAGCCGACGATGGAGACGAACAGCAGCAGGTAGACCGCGGAGAACCAGACGCTGGCGTAGACGTCGAACGCCTGGACGCGGTCGAGGAACTCGCCCCACCAGCCGTTGGCCTCGATGAACTGGTCGACCGCGCGCAGGTTCAGCGACCGCTGCGGCAGCAGCGCCCCGGGCAGCGCGGCGAGGGCGAGCAGGAACAGCAGGACGAGCGCGGTCCGCATGGACGTGAGGCCGCGCCAGGTGTTGCGGAGGAAAGCCGTCACAGCGGCAGCCGAACGTCGGAGACCACGGTGTTGCGCAGCCACGACACCAGCTCGCCCCACAGGCCGGTGACGAGGGCGAGGCCGACGGCGATGAGCAGGCCGCCGCCGACGAGCTGGATCGCCCGGCCGTGCTTGCGCAGCCACCCGGTCGTCCGGACCGCCCAGCGCGCGCCGAGGGCGATCAGCAGGAAGGGCAGGCCCAGGCCGAGGCAGTAGATGACGACCAGCAGGTACCCGCGCGCCGCGGACCCGCCGGTCGCGCTGGCCAGGGACAGGACGCCGGAGAGCGTCGGCCCGATGCAGGGCGTCCAGCCGAGGCCGAAGATCGCGCCGAGCACCGGCGCGCCCGCGAGGCCCATGCGGGGCGTCTTGTGGATGCGGACGTCCTTCTGCAGCGCGGGGACCAGTCCGATGAAGACGAGCCCCATCGCGATGGTGACCACGCCGCCGACGCGTTGCAGCACCTGCTCGTTGACCAGGAGGGCGTCGGCGAGCCAGACGAGGCTGCCGACGGTCGCGGCGAAGACGACGGTGAAGCCGAGGATGAACAGCGCGACCGCGCCCAGCACCCGGTACCGGCCGCGCTTGCGCTCCTCGTCCGCGCTGACCGCGGGCGCGTCGGCCCCGACGAGCGCGGCGAGGTAGGCGAGGTAGCCGGGGACGAGCGGGACGACGCAGGGGGAGGCGAAGGAGATGGTCCCGGCCAGCAGCGCGATCAGCCCGGCCAGCGCCAAGGGGCCGGAGACGGCGATCTGCGTCGGGTCCACCCGATTAGGGTAGGCAGGCGGTTTTCCGGGCCCGCACCGGAGGTGGCCGGGGGCGGCGCGCGTCACAGGCACTTTCGAGCGCGACTCACGTCAACGCGGTGACCTGCGAGTCCAGATAGGAAACCCACGACTTTGGTTCTGGATCGATTCAAACCGCTGGTCACCTGCCACCGTATATCCGCTGCTCCTGGGCCGAAGGGAGTACGCGGAGGAGGTGCGAACCGTGGCCGAGAGCGTCCGCCCCGCGGTCGACGCGGTGTTCACCCGGTTGAAGTCCGCCGCCTTCCTCGAACTGGTCGACCGCGCCCGGCGGGGCGACCGGACCTCGTCGGCGATGATGATCACCTGGATCCAGCCCGCCATCGTCCGGTACTGCCGCGCCCGCATCGGCCGCAGCGGCTCGGTCTTCGCGTCGGCGGACGACGTCGCCCAGGAGATCATCGCGGGGGTCCTGAAGGCCCTCCCCAGCTTCACCGACGACAGCCGCGCGTTCATGCCGTTCGTGTACGGGATCGCGTCGAACAAGGTCGCCGACCACTACCGCCGCGTCGCCCGCGAGCGCTGCGAGACGGTCCCGGAGGTCCCGGACGCCCCTGACGTGGGGCCGGGACCGGAGCAGGTGGCGGTCCGGCACGAACTGACCGGCCGGATGGCGGCGCTGCTGGCGACCATGGCCCCGCGCCAACGCGAGATCCTCGTCCTCCGCCTCGTCGTCGGCCTCACCGCGACGGAAATCGCCAAGACGATGTCGATGAGCCCCACCGCGGTCCGCGTCGCCCAGCACCGCGCCCTGATGGCCCTGCGCGGCAGGCTCAAGGCGGAGGACTGGCTCTAGCCCTCCGCACGCGCTGATCCACCCATGCGGCGGGTGTCCCTCGCTGCCCGGCGAGAACGACCTGATGACCACGTACGGCGTCGAGCAGCCCACGGCGCGGCGCGCGCTCGACGTGCTGAAGAACGAGGGTCTCCTCCAGGCCCGTCGCGGGGCGGGCACCTTCGTGCGGGACTTCCGGCCCCTGCGCCCGCGTGTCGCCGGACCGCCTCCCGGTTGCCCACTGGGCCGCCGGGCAGTCGGTGTGGGCGGGTGACCTCGAAGAGCGGGCGCTCGACGTCGCCGTGGGGCCGGGAACAGCCGCCTGCCCTGGTCGTCGCTGCGTTCGGCGAGGGCGAGTCGCTCCTGCGGCGGAGGGCTACTCGGTGGACAGCAGCCCGGTTCGCTCGCGGTGTCGTGCTACCCGGCGGGTCTGTTGGACGGCACGAGGATCGACGAGTGGGACACCGGCCGCGGTGGCGTGTAGGCGCGCTTGGCGGAGCTGGACGCGGAGCCCGCCCTGTTCCGCGAGGAGATCCGGAGCGGGATGCCGACCCCGGCCGTGGCCGAAGCGCGTGGCCTACCTCAGGGAGTCCCGGTGTTCCACGTGGTCCGCACGGCTTGACGCGGGGGAGCGACCCTCGACGCCCTTGTGCCCGTTACTCCGCGATGAGGCGGTCCAGCAAGGGCTTCAGGTCGGCCGCCAGCAGCTCCCGCATGAACGCCGCCGCCACGCGGCCCTGCTTGTCGATGACGAAGGTCGCCGGGACGACGGCGCGGGGGTAGCCCTTGAGGGCCAGGAGGGAGCGGCCGGGCGGGTCGTAGATCGACGGGTACGTCAGGCCGCGGTTGGTGAAGAAGTCGCGGGGTTCGGACGGTTGGAAGTCGCGGACGTCGATGCCGAGGACTTGGACGCCGCGGGGGCCGTAGGTGTCTTGGATGGATTGGAGTTCGGGGGCTTCGGTGCGGCACGGGGGCACCAGGCGCCCCAGACGTTGAGGACGACGACCTTGCCGCGGTAGTCCGAGAGGGACAGGGTTTTCGACTCGTCCATCAGGGACGGGCCGGAGACCTCGGGGAGGGGTTTGCGGTCGGGGCCGTCGTAGGTGATGTCGGTTTGGCCGCCTGGGGAGACGAAGACGAACTCCGATGTGGTCGGGGAGTTGTCGGCGCAGCCCGCCAGCGCGAGGAGGAGGGCTAGCAGGAGGGCCCTCATGCGCCGGTGTTCTTCGGGTCGCTCGCCCCTGCGGGCTCCGAGTAGCGGATGTCGACCAGGCGCTCGTCGTCGAAGACGAGGCTGGTCAGGGAGGCCAGGGAGCACTGCCTGCGGGTGGGGTTGTGCCAGAGGCGCTTGCCTTCGAGGTAGCGGCGGACGGTCCACACCGGGAGCTGGTGGGAGACGCAGACGGCCTCGCGGCCGGACGCCTGGGCGCGGGCGCGGTGGACCGCGGCCAGCATGCGGTGGGCGATCTCCAGGTACGGCTCGCCCCACGACGGGGTGAACGGGTCGCGGAGGTGGGGCCAGTTGCGGGGGAGCGGAGGGCGCCGTCGCCGACCGCGACCTTCTTGCCCTCGAAGACGTTCGCCGACTCGATCAGGCGGTCGTCGGTGGCGACGTCGAGGCGGTGGGACGCGGCGATGGGCAGCGCGGTCTGCTGGGCGCGTTCCAGGGGCGACGCGACGACGTGGGCGATGTCGTTGCCGCTGAGGTGCTCCGCGACGGTCAGCGCCTGGCGCTCGCCCGTCGACGACAGGCGGTAGCCGGGCAGGCGGCCGTACAGGACGCCGGTGGGGTTGTGCACCTCGCCGTGGCGGACGAGGTGGACGATCGTGCGGGTCACGCGGGCTCCTTCGCGGCAGCGGCGGCGGCCGCCGCGCGGGGCAGGGCGGCGGCGATCTCCTCGAACGCCGCGTCGTCGAGGGCGGCGCTGACGAACCACGCCTCGAACGCGCTCGGCGGGGCGTAGACCCCGTGGTCGAGCAGGGTGTGGAAGAACGGCGGGAAGCGCCAGGTCTGCGCGGCCTTCGCGCCCGCGTAGTCGACGACCTCGTCCTCGGTGAAGAAGACGCTCAGCAGGTTGCCCGCGTACTGCACCCGGTGCGGCACCGACGCCGCGGACAGGGCCTCGGTGAGCAGCGCGCCGAGGCGCTGGGAGTTGGCGTCCAACGCCTGGTAGACCGACGCGTCCGCGGCGCGCAGCGTGGCCAGGCCCGCGGCGACGGCGACGGGGTTCCCGGACAGCGTCCCCGCCTGGTACACCGGGCCGGACGGCGCGAGTCGGGCCATCACCTGGGCGCGGCCGCCGAACGCCGCCGCGGGCAGGCCGCCCGACATGACCTTGCCGAAGGTGTACAGGTCCGCGGCGACGGGCTCGATGCCGTGCCAGCCCGCGGCCGACACCCGGAACCCGGTCATCACCTCGTCCATGACCAGCAGCGCGCCGTGCGCGGCGGTGATCTCGCGCAGGCCCGCGTTGAACCCGGGCCGCGGGGCGACCGCGCCCATGTTGCCCGCCGCGGCCTCGGTGATCACCGCGGCGATGGTGTCGCCGTGCTCGGCGAACGCCGCCCGCACGGCCTCCAGGTCGTTGTACGGCAGCACCAGCGTGTCCGCGGCCTGCGCGCCGGTGACACCCGGCGAGGTCGGCAGGCCGAGCGTCGCGACGCCGGAGCCCGCGTCGGCGAGCAGCGCGTCGACGTGCCCGTGGTAGCACCCGGCGAACTTCACGACCTTCGTGCGCCCGGTGAACCCGCGGGCGAGCCGGATCGCGCTCATCGTGGCCTCGGTGCCGGAGTTGACCAGCCGGACCTTCTCGACCGGCGCGACCCGGGCGATGATCTCCTCGGCCAGCTCGATCTCCGAGGGCGTCGGGGTGCCGAAGCTCAGCCCGCTGGTCGCCGCCTCGCGCACGGCCTCCACCACCGCGGGGTGGGCGTGGCCGAGGATCATCGGGCCCCACGAGCAGACCAGGTCGACGTAGCGGTTCTCGTCGGCGTCGTACAGGTGCGGGCCGTCGCCGCAGACCATGAACCGGGGCGTGCCGCCGACGGCGGAGAACGCGCGCACCGGCGAGTTGACGCCACCGGGGATGACCTGGCGCGCGCGGTCGAACAGCTCGGCCGACGCGCGGACGTGTGCGGGCTCGGGAGTCACGTTCCCAGTCTGGCAAACGGTCCGGCGTGTCCGGGGTCACGGGGTTATCGTGCGGATCGTGACGCGCCTGTTGCTCGCCGTGCTGGCCGCCCTGCTGCTCGCCGCGCCCGCCGCCGCGGAGCCGCCGCTGCGGCTGCCCGGCCAGATCACCGACGACACCGGCGCGCTCGCGACCGGCCGCGCCGACGTCCAAGGGGCGATCGACAGGCTCTACGACGAGCGCCGCCTGCGGCTCTGGGTGGTCTACGTCGAGCGGTTCGACACCCCCGGCTGGGCCGAGCGCACCGCGGGCCTCAGCGCCCTCGGCGACCGCGACGTCCTGCTCGCCGTCGCCACGGTCGACCGCGAGTACGCCCTGTTCTCCCCGGCCTGCCCACCGAGATCACCGACGCCGAGTTCGACGACGTCCGGGTCGAGCAGGTGGAGCCCGCGCTGCGCGGCGGCGACTGGGCGGGCGCGGCCGTCGCCGCCGCCACGGGGCTCGGGGAGGCCGCCGCGCCGCGCGGGGCGGGCTCGCTGTGGGTGATCGTCGGGCTGGCCGTCGTCGGCGGGCTCGGGGTGTGGTGGTGGACCCGCCGCAGGCGCGCCCAGCGCACCGAGGCGGGGCTGGCCGCCGCCCGGCAGACCGACGACCCGGCGGCCCTGGCCGCGCTGCCCGTCGACGCCCTCGACGCGCGCTCCCGGGAGCTGCTGGTCGAGGTCGACAATGCCCTGCGCGCGAGCGCCGAGGAGTTGGAGCTGGCCCGCGGAGTTCGGCGACGCGCGGACGCGGTCGTTCACCGACGCCCACGAGGCCGCGCGCAAGGCAGCGGCGGCGGCGTTCGCCGTGCGGCAGCGGCTCGACGACGCCGTGCCCGAGACCCCCGAGCAGCGCCGCGACCTGCTGGTCGAGCTGATCAGCGGGCTGACCCGCGCCGACCGCGACCTCGACGCCCGGGTCGCCGAGTTCGACGCCCTGCGCGACCTGCTCATCGACGCCCCGAACCGGCTCGCCGCGCTGACCGAGCAGCTCGTCGCGACCCGCGTCCGGCTGCCCGCGTCGGAGGCGGCGTGGGCCGAGCTGGCGGCGGGGTTCCCGGAGCCCGCGGTCGCCCCGGTGCGGGACAACGTCGCGATGGCCCGGCAGCGGCTCGACTTCGCGGAGCAGTCCATAGCGGACGGCCGCGCCGCCATCGCCCGACCGGCGGGCGAGCAGGGCGCGGCGGTGGCCGCGATCCGCGCGGCCGAGTCCGCCATCGGCCAGGCCGGGACGCTGCTCGACGCGGTCGACCACGCCGCGGACACCATCCGCGAGTCCACCGCCGCCCTGCCCGCCGCGGTCGAGGCCCTGCGCGCCGACATCGCCGCCGCCGAGCGCGTCCCCGAACTGGCCGACGCCGTCGCGAAGGCCCGGGCCGCCCTCGACGCCGACCCCGCCAACCCGATGGCCGCGCACGCCGCCGTCACCACCGCCGACGCCGACCTCGACGCCGCCGTCGCCGCCGCGACCGAACGCGCCCGCCGCGCCGACCTGCTCGCCCAGACGACCGCCGCCGCGACGGCCCGGATCACCGCGGCGGAGGACTACATCGGCACCCGCAGGGGCGCGGTCGGTGCCGCGGCCCGCACCCGCCTCGCCGAGGCCCGCCGCCACCTCGACGCGGCCGCGACCGCCGACCCGGACACCGCGCAGCGCCACGCCCGGGCCGCCCTCGACCTGGCTGCCCGCGCCGCGCCGAGGCCGAGTCGGACGTGCGCCGCTGGGAAGCCGCCCGCGCCCCGCAACCCGGCGGCGACCTGGGCGCGATGCTCGGCGGCATCCTGATCGGCAGCGCCCTCGGCGGCGGGGGCGGCGGCTACCGCCCGGCGTCCTTCGGCGGCACCCGGGGCACCCGCCGACACGGCGGCGGCGGCCGGTTCTGACGGGCACAATGGCGCCATGACCGAGCAGCCGGGCGAGTACAGCGACGCGGGCGTCCCCAGCTTCGACTACGTGCGCGACAAGATCGAGGGCCGCTACGCCACCTCGGTCGGCGGCACCGAACTCGCGGGCGAGACGCCGGAGGCGGCCGACCTGGACACCGCCATGGCCGAGCGCGAGAAGGCGGGCGCGGACCGGCTGGAACAGATCCGCAAGGCCATGCGCGGCGAGTAGGTCAGCGCTTCCGCGACGCCAGGACGAGGTTGCGGATCGCGTCGAGCAGGGCGACGCCCGCGACCGCGCCCGAGGCGATCGACAGGGCCACCAGGTGGCCCGCGTAGCGGGTCAGCTCCAGGTCGGGGCGGTCGGGTACGGGGTGCGGACGACCGCAGGTCGCGCAGCCACAGGGTGACCAGACCCGCCGCGGCGATGGCGAGCCGGCGAGTAGGTCAGCGCTTCCGCGACGCCAGGACGAGGTTGCGGATCGCGTCGAGCAGGGCGACGCCCGCGACAGCGCCCGAGGCGATCGACAAGGCCACCAGGTGGCCCGCGTAGCGGGTCAGCTCGAGGTCGGGGCGGTCGGGCACGGGAGTGCGGACGACGCCCAGGTCCCACAGCCAGAGGCAGAGGGCGACCAGGGCAGCGGCGGCGGCGACCTCGAGCGCGGCGACGAGGCCGCGGCGCGGCTGGTGCAGCGGGGCGGTGGGCTCCGGCCAGGTGAGGTGGGCGCCCTCGTCGACTTCGGCGGTCACCCGGTCAGCTTCTCATGGCCCGATACCGGCTCCGCGCAGAACTCGCGGACGTCGGCGCGCAGGAGGAGGCCGATGACGGCCGCCCAGAGCGTGGTCAGCAGGGCGCCCGCGATGAGGTCGGTCGGCGCGGGCATGGGGACGGTGACGCCGTGGGCGGTCAGGACGCCCACCAGGGCCAGGACGAACAGCACGACGCGCGCCCACGTGCGGCCCGCGCGGACCGGGAAGCCGATCACCGCCGACGCCGCGGCCGCGATCCCGGCGGTGACGCCCATCCACCCGGGGTCGCGGTCGGACAGCGCGAGCAGCACCCCGACCGACGCGGCGCCGACGACCGCCCCGCAGAGGGCGGCCGTCACCGCCGCGGGGCGTTCCGGGGCGTCGGACAAAGAGGGCGTCACGGGGGATATGTAGCCGCAGCCCCCGCGGCGTTACCGCGCGGTCAGTAGCCGGTCTTGCGGGTCGCGAAGTAGGGGTTCGACTGGCCGACGAACATCAGGACGATCGCCGCGCCGATGAGCGCGACCAGGGCGATCGCGATCGGCGCGCTGGCGCCCGCGGTGCCGAGCAGGGTCAGCAGGAGCAGCAGGCCGCCGAAGATCGCGAGGACGATCCGCGCCCAGTTGCGGCCCGCGCGCATCGGGAACGCGCTGCCGAGGAACACCACCAGGAACACCAGCGGCAGCGCGATGGCCAGCGTGACGAACAGGCTCGCCGCCTGGTCCAGTTCCGCCGCCGACAGGCCCGTGTTCGCCTCGCGCAGCGCCTTCTCGACCTCGGCGCGGTCGATCGACAGGCCGCCGATCAGGCTCAGCACCAGCACGGCGGACACCGCGATCCAGCACCAGAACGCGGCGGTCACCGTCCGGGGCCGGGCCGCGGCGGGGACGGCCGCGTGCTCGCGCGGGTCCACCGGCGGGGCCGCGGGCATCGGCTCGTACGGGTTGTTCGGGTCGTGGGGGCCGCTCGTAGTCATGGGGAAACGCTATTGGGTCAGCGGGGTTTCCGCATGTGGGCGCGGAAATACTCGGACGATTCCCGCCCGAAGAGGTACACCACCGCCGCCGTGCAGCACGCCACGTCCGCGAGGCTCCACATGAGACTCAACTCGGCGTTCGTGCGCGCCGCCGCGGACAGGAAGCTGATCAGGCTGAACGCGGTCAGACCCGCCAGCAGCGCCCGCGCCCAGTTGCGGCCCGCGCGGACCTTCAGCGCGATCAGCACGAACACGCCCAGGGTCAGCGCGACGCCGAGCACCCCGGCGATCGGCACCGCGCGGGTCAGCAGCTCGATCTGGTCGGGCGTCCCGTCCGGTGCGGCCTGCCGGACGATGGACGCCACCAGCTCCTCGTCGAAGGCGCTGATCACGCCGCCGACGCTGCCGACGACCGTGCCCGCGATGGTGAGCTGCACGGCGGTGTCCACCGCCTTCGGGCGCGGCGGGGTGGGCGGCACGTCGACCGGGGGCATGGCGGGGTACATCAGCCGTTCTCCTTCCGCAGCACGGAGTTCAGGGCGGCGCGCATGCGCCCGGGGAACCGCGCCCACGCCAGCACGACGGACCCGTCGTCGAGGGTCAGCGGGACCTCGGTGGTCTTGCGCGGCACGGTCAGCCCGCCGCCGAGCACCGGCGCGCCGGGGGCGTCGCCGTCGTGCAGCGCGGCGATCCGCGCCACCGGCAGCTCCTGCTGGCCCTGCCGCAGCGTCTCGTCGGTCAGCTCGACCGCGCACACCTTGCGGCGGGCGTTGACCCAGCCCGCGGCCATCAGCGTGAGGACGACCCCGACCGCGGTCCACGCGAACCAGTGCACCGGCCCGCTCCACGCCTCGACCGCGGCGCCGCGGCGCAGAACAGCGGCGCCCACAGCACCGGCCACCAGGTCGACCCCGGCTCGGCGTAGCGGACGCTCATCGCCCGTGCTGGTCGTAGAACCGCCGCGCGGGCGGGAAGTACAGCATGGCCATCCCGACCACGGTCAGGAAGGCGCAGACCAGCCCGAAGATCGTGACCCGGCCGAACCCGTACTGGAAGAACGCGCTCAGCGCGCCGACCACGAGCAGCAGCGTGCGCGCCTTCCGCACGCCGTTGCGCGCTTGGTAGGCCAGCAGCCAGTACAGCACCAGGAACACCGCGGACCCGACGATCAGCCAGATCGTGTAGCCCTTGACGATCTCCAGAGCCTCCGCCCGCGGCACCGCCTGCGTCTTGGCGTACGAGTCGGCCAGCGGGCCCTGGTTGAGCAGCACCGCGAGGCCGCCCGCGAGCCCGATCGCGCCCGCCGCGAGCCACAGCCAGTACGCGGCCGTCACCAGCCCCGGCGGGGCGACCCGGTCACCCTCGGCGGCCTCGTCGGCCGTCGGCATGATCGGCGGTTCGTCGGTCGTCACCGGCTGACCATACTCAGCGCAGCCAGCGCGCTGCCTCGGTGGCCCAGTAGGTGAGGATGAGGTCCGCGCCCGCCCGCCGGATCGCCATCAGCGTCTCCAGGGCGACCCGCCGCCGGTCCAGCCAGCCGTTCGCCGCGGCGGCCTCGACCATCGCGTACTCGCCGGACACCTGGTAGGCGGCGACGGGCACGTCGGAGACCTCGCGCACCGCGCGGATCACGTCGAGGTAGGCCAGGGCGGGCTTGACCATCACCAGGTCCGCGCCCTCCTGGAGGTCCAGCGCGACCTCGCGCAGCGACTCCCGGACGTTCGCCGGGTCCTGCTGGTAGGTCGTGCGGTCGCCGGTGAGCTGCGACTCGACGGCCTCGCGGAACGGGCCGAAGAACGCCGAGGCGTACTTGACCGAGTAGGCGAGGATGCCGGTGTCGATGTGCCCGGCGGCGTCCAGCGCCTCCCGGACGACGCCGACCTGGCCGTCCATCATCCCGCTGGGGCCGAGCAGGTGCGCCCCGGCCTCCGCCTGCGCGAGCGCCATCTCGGCGTACAGCGCGAGCGTCGCGTCGTTGTCCACGCGCCCGTCGGCGTCGAGGACCCCGCAGTGGCCGTGGTCGGTGAACTCGTCCAGGCACAGGTCCGACATGAGGACCGTGTCGTCGCCCAGCTCCGACCGCAGGTCCCGCAGCGCGGCGTTGAGCACACCGTCCGGGTCGATCCCGCCGGACCCGGTCGCGTCGCGGGTCGTCGGCACGCCGAACAGCATGATCCCGCCGACCCCCGCCTGCACCGCCTCGACCGCGGCCTTGCGCAGCGAGTCCCGCGTGTGCTGGACGACGCCCGGCATGCTGGAGATCGCGACCGGCTCGGTCGCGCCCTCCTTGACGAACATCGGCAGCACGAGCTGCCGCGGCGCGATCTCGGTCTCGGCGACCATGCGGCGCATCGCCGCCGAGACCCGCAGCCTGCGTGGCCGGTGACCGGGGAACATCGTCAGCGCCGAGCCCGCTTGGTCTTGCGCGGCGGCGGCAGCGCGCCCTCGGCCCGCAGCCGGGCGGCGTGCTCGGCGAGCGCGTCGACCAGGGCGGGGACGGTGGCGTGCTCGGGCTGCACGTCCACGCGCAGGCCGAACTCCTTCGCCGTCTCCGCGGTCTTCGGGCCGATGCAGGCGACCAGCGTGCGCGCGTGCGGCTTGCCCGCGATGCCGACCAGGTTCCGGACGGTGGACGACGAGGTGAAGCACACCGCGTCGAAGCCGCCGGTCTTGATCATCTCGCGGGTCTCGGCGGGCGGCGGGGCGGCGCGGACCGTGCGGTACGCGGTCACGTCGTCGATCTCCCAGCCGCGCTCGCGCAGACCGGCCGCGAGGGTCTCGGTGGCGATGTCGGCGCGGGGCAGCAGGACGCGCTCCACCGGGTCGAGGATGTCGTCGTAGGGCGGGAAGTCGGCCAGCAGGCCCTCGCTCGACTGCTCTCCGGACGGGACCAGCTCGGGGTTGATGCCGAAGCCGCGGACCTTCTCCGCGGTGGCCTCGCCGACGCAGGCGATCTTCACGCCGGAGAACGCGCGGGCGTCCAGGCCGAACTCGGCGAACTTCTCCCACACCGCGCGCACGGCGTTGGTCGAGGTGAACACCACCCACTGGTAGCGGCCGTCGACCAGGCCCTTGACCGCGCGCTCCATCTGCGCGGGCGAGCGCGGCGGCTCGACGGAGATCGTCGGGACCTCCGACGGGATCGCGCCGTGCAGGTGCAGGCGCTCGCTCATCTCGCCCGCCTGGTCCTTGGTGCGCGGCACCAGGACCCGCCAGCCGTAGAGCGCCCGCGACTCCCACCAGGACAGCTTGGCCCGCGCGCCGACCACGGCGCCGACGGTGACCACGAGCTGCCCGGACATCTCGCCGGCGTCGGCGGCCAGCGAGGCCAGCGTGGTGTCGACGGTGCGCTGGCTGGTGGCGGTGCCCTCGGCGGTCACCGCGACCGGGGTCTGCGCGGCGAGGCCGTGCTCGACCAGCGCGGACGCGGCCTCCGCCAGGTGCGACGCGGTCGCGTGCAGCACGATCGGGCCGGGCGCGCCCGCCAGGCCCGCCCAGTCGATGTCGCCGCGGACGTCGACCTCGGTGTGCGTCGACCCGAGCGCGATCCCCGCGTACGCGGGCACCGCGGTCGCCGGGGAGACGCCCGGCACGACGTCGAACGCGACGCTGGTCTTGGCGACCGCCTGCGCCTCGGCGACGACCGCCGAGTGGGTCAGCGGGTCGCCGGAGACCAGGCGGACGACGACGCGCCCGGCCTTGGCCTCGGCGGCCAGGTCCTTGGCGACGTCGGCGGGCTCGCCGACGGCGGGGCGGACCTCGGCGTCGGCGCGCGTGCAGGCGAGCACGCCCGCGGGCACGTCCGGGTCGGTCACCACCAGTTCGGCGCGGTCGAGCAGCTCACGGGCGCGCACGGTCAGCAGTCCGGCGTCACCGGGTCCGGATCCCACGAACGCGACGCGGCCGGGGGACTTGCGGGCACGGGTGGTCATGTCAGGCCACTTCCTCATCAACTACTGCTCGGGGCCGGAAAGCACCCCGGCGCCGAGTTCCAGCAGCTCGGCGGCCACCGCGCGGCCGAGCTGCGCTGCTTCGGTCAGATCCCCCGTGGCCGAGGCGCGCAGGATGTCCACCGGCCCGGTGATCGGGTCGGTGTCCGGCGCGTGCACCCCGGCTGCTCCCCGCAGCGACAGGCGGAGGACCACCCTGTCGTCGGCGTCGAAATCCTCCACCACGTCGGCGAGCGCGCCGACGGGAGCGCTGCAGCCCGCCTCGAGCGCGGCCAGCAGCGCGCGCTCGGCGGCCGCGGCCGCGCGCGTCGCCTCGTCGTCGATGGTGGAGCGGAGCAGGTGCTCGGTGTCGACGTCGTCGACCCGGCACTCGACGGCCAGCGCGCCCTGCGCGGGCGCGGGCAGCATCTGGATCGGGTCCAGCGTCTCGGTGATCTCGTCGAGCCTGCCCAGCCGGGCCAGACCCGCGCGGGCCAGCACGACGGCGTCGAGCTCGCCGTCGCGCACCTTCCTGACCCGGGTGTCCACGTTGCCGCGGATCGGCACGATGACGAGACCGAGGCCGAGCGCGTGGAGCTGCGCGGCCCGCCGCGGCGAGCCGGTGCCGATCCGCGACCCGGCGGGCAGCTCGCCCAGGGTCAGCCCGTCGCGGGCGACCAGCGCGTCGCGCGGGTCGGCGCGCAGCGGCACCGCGGCCAGCGAGAGCCGCGGGTCCGGGGCGGTCGGCAGGTCCTTGTACGAGTGCACGGCGACGTCGACCGTGCCGTCGGCGAGCGCGTCGCGCAGCGCCGAGGTGAACACGCCGACGCCGATCTCGGCGATCGGGGCGGACGACAGGTCGCCCGGCGTCTTCACCGTGATGATCTCCACGCGCGCGCCCGCCCGCTCCAGCGCGTCGGCGATGGTGCCGGTCTGCGCGAGGGCGAGGGCGCTGCCCCGCGTGCCGATGCGAAGGGTCCTCATGATCGGTGGCCGTCCAGGGTGTCCGGTGCGGTGAGGGCCGCGGGGCCGAGGGTCGAGCCCGAACAGCTCGCGCAGCGCCTCGGCGTACCCGCTGCCGTCCGGTCCGGAGGCCAGCTCCTTGACCCGCACGGTGGGGGTGTGCAGCAGCTTGTCGACCACCCGGCGGACGGTGCGGGCGAGTTCGTCGCGCACGGTGTCGTCCAGCTCGGGCAGGCGGGTGTCCAGGCGCAGCAGCTCGGCGTCGACGACCTCCGCCGCCCGCCGCCGCAGCGCCGTCACCGTGGGGGTGACCGCGGCCGAGCGCTGCGCGGCCAGGTAGGCGCGCACCTCGTCGGCCACCATCTCGCGCGCGCGGCGGGTGTCGAGCCCGCTCGGCGCGTCGGCGAGCCTGCGCTGCAGGCTCTCCAGGTCCACCAGGCGCACGCCGGGGACGTCGGCGACGCCGTCCTCGACGTCGCGGGGCAGCCCGAGGTCGCAGACGACCAGCGGGCGGGTCCGGGCGGCCACGTGCTCGACGCGCAGGACCGCGCCGACCGCGCCGGTGCAGGCGACCACCAGGTCGGCGTCGGCGACGCGCGCGGCGAGGTCGTCGAGGCCGACGGCGTCGGCGGGCACGCCCTGCTCGCGCAGCGACCCGGCGAGCCGGGCGCCGTTGACCTGGGTCCGGTTGGCGATCGTCACCGAGCCGATGGCGGCGCGGCGCAGCGCGGCGGCGGCGAGCCCGCCCATGGAGCCCGCGCCGACGATCAGCGCGTGCCGCCCGGCGAGCCCGTCGAGGACGCGCTCGGCGTCGGCGAGCGCCTCGCCGACCACGGACGCGCCCGCGGCGTCGAGCCCGGTGTCGGAGTGCACGCGCTTGCCGATGCGCAGCGCCTGCTGGGTCAGCTCGTGCAGCGCGCGGCCGACGCTGCCGACCTCGCGCGCGGCCTGGTAGGCGAGCCGGACCTGGCCGAGGATCTGCGCCTCGCCGACGACCATGGAGTCCAGGCCCGCGGCGACGGTGAACAGGTGCTGGCCGCGGCGGCGGCGTAGTGCACGTAGAGGTGGTCGTGCAGCTCGGCCATGCCGAGCCCGGAGTGCCGCGCGAGCACCCCGACGACGTCGGCGAGCCCGGCGTGGAACGCCTCGACCACGGCGTAGACCTCGACCCGGTTGCAGGTCGAGACCAGCATGGCCTCGGTGACGGCCTCGCACTCGACCAGCTCGCCGAGCAGCTTGGGCACGTCCGGGGCGGAAACCGAGACGCGCTCGAGCACCCGCAGGTCCGCGGTCCGGTGCGACATGCCGATGGCGAGGATGCTCACGACACCACCATCCCACCGACGTGGCCGTTGACGCTCCCGTTCACGGGGGCCGGTCCGTCTGCGCGGCGGGCGACGTGGAAGGAGAGCACCTGCAGCTCGACGGCGAGGTCGACCTTGCGGACCTCGACGTGGTCGGGGACCTGGAGGACGACCGGCGCGAAGTTGAGGATGCACTGCACGCCCGCGGCGACCAGGCGGTCGCAGACGCCCTGGGCGGCCGGGGGCGGGGTGGCGATGACGCCGATGGAGACCTCGCGCTCGGCGCAGACGCGGGTGATCTCCTCGATGTGGTTGACCGGGATGCCCGCGACCGGGATGCCGATGAGGTCGGCGTCGATGTCGAACAGGGCGCTCACCGGGAAGCCGCGGCCGGGGAAGCCGCCGTAGTTGGCCAGCGCGTGGCCCAGGTTGCCGATGCCGACCACCGCGACGCTGTGCTTGCGGGTCAGGCCGAGGATGCGCTCGATCTCCTCGATCAGCACGGCGACCTCGTAGCCGACGCCGCGGGTGCCGTAGGAGCCGATGTAGGAGAGGTCCTTGCGGAGCTTCGCGGAGTTGACGCCGGCGGCGACGGCCAGTTCCTCGCTGGAGACGGTGTGGCAGCCTTGCTCCTGGAGCCCGGACAGCACGCGGAGGTAGACGGCGAGCCGGGCGACGGCGGCCTCGGGGATCGCGCGGGCTCGCTCGCGGGCGGCGGGGACGACGGGGTCCCCGGCGGTGACGCGGGGGATGGGCGCGGTCACCTCAGCGGCGTTCGGGGCGGAACCGACCCCGTTCCGCTGGCCTCGCTGTGCCGCCACGCTGCTACTCCTCGACAGACATGTCACCGGGTTGTCACCACGGTACCGCTTGTGAACGCGTGCACAAAGTCAGTGGTAGACGGCTTGACACACACCACACTGTGGGTCGGCGGCCCCCGCCTGCACCACTCCGTCGGTGTCGTCTTCGGCACGCGTCAGCGGGCTGTCAGGGCGCGGTCATCAGCTCGCGGTGAAGGACACCGAGTGCCAGCCGGTGGCGCCGTCGGGGATCGGCGGGACGCGGTCCTCGGTCTGCGTGTAGCCGGAGCGGTCGGTGGCGCGGACCTCGGCGCGGTGGTTGCCCGCGGGCAGCTCGACGACCAGCTTCCACATCCGCCAGGCCTGGTCGGTGACCTCGGGGGCCAGCTCGGCCCGGCGCCACTCGCCGCCGTCCACCCGGACCTCGACGCGCTCGATGCCGGTGGTCTGCGCCCACGCGATCCCCGCGACGGTGACCTTGCCCGCGGGGACGTCCTGGAACGCGCGGGGAGCGTCCACACGGGACTGCGTCTTGATGCGGGCCTCCTTGGCCCAGCCGCGGTCCTGCCAGTAGAAGGTCTTCTCGCCGTCGCGGATCAGCTCGAGGTCGACGACCCACTTGGTGGCGGAGACGTAGCCGTAGAGGCCGGGGACGACGACGCGCGCGGGGAAGCCGTGCTCCTGCGGCAGCGGTTCGCCGTTCATGCCGATGGCGAGCAGCGCGCCGCGCTCCTCCGACAGCATGTCGGCGACCGGGGTGGCGGTGGTCCACCCGTCGACGCTGGTGGCGAACACCTGGCCGGCCTCCGGCCGCACGCCCGCCTCCATCAGCAGCTCGCGCATCGGCACGCCGACGAACGCGGCGGTGGAGATCAGGGGGCCGCCGACCTCGTTGGACACGCAGGTCATGGTGACGATCTTCTCGACCAGCCTGCGCCCGGCGATGTCGGCGAAGTCCAGCTCCAGCTCGGTGTCGACGAGCCCGTGGACGCGCAGCGACCAGTCCTCGGCGCGCACCTTCGGGACGGTGAGCGCGGTGTCGATCCGGTAGAAGTCGGCGTTGGACGTGAGGAACGACGGCGTGCCCGCCCGCGCGAAGTCCGCCCCGGCCGGGATCGCGGGCGCCCGCTCGGCGGGCACGATCGGCCCGACCGCGCGCCGCGACGCCTGCACGTCGACCCGGCTGCCCGCGAACTGCCCGCCGAGCGCGGCGACACCGACTCCGGCCGCCACCCCGCCCGAGGTGATCAGGAACCGGCGCCGGGTCACCCCGGCCTCGACGTCGTCGGCCTGCTCGCGGGCGGCGAGCCCGTGGAGCCACTGGAAGACGCCGATGCCCGCGAGCGCGGCGGCCAGCGGCGCGAGGATGGCGAGCTGCCCGAGGTCGGGCCGGGAGAGCACCGCGACGACCGAGACGACCCCGAGCGCGACGGCCAGGACCGTGCCCGGCATCGCCGACTTCCGCGACAGCAGCCCCGCCGCGACCGCCAGCCCGGCGATGACCACCGCGATCCCGATGAACAGCAGCCGCTTGTCCCACTCGGGGCCGAACTGCTTGCCGAACTCGGTCAGCCAGGGCGGCGACAGGTCGACGGTGCTGTTGGCGACCGCCAGGTACGGCGACGCCCCGATCCCGACGAACGCCGCGACGAGGTGGCCGACGGCCAGGGCCGCCCCCACCGCGAGCACACCGATGAGCGCTGCCGTCGACCTGCGCAGGCGAGTCTCCATGGTTCACATTCGAGACCACGGGGCCCGCGGGTTGGTAGTTACGAAGTGAGGACGGAACGCAGCCGGTCCTCCTCGACCCGCCAGTACCCGTGCTCGGCCCCGTCGACCACGATCACCGGCACCCGGTCGCCGTACTCGGCCCGCAGCTCGGGGTCGCTGTCGACGTCCACCGCGGCCCACTCGACGCCCAGCTCACCGCAGATCCGGGCGACGTCGGCCTCCGCCGTCACGCAGGACGGGCAGCCCGCCCGGGTCATCACCTCGACTCGCACGGACGCCAACGCTACCCGCGCAGGCTGGCCCGGCGGAGCTTGCCGGTGACCGAGTGCGGCAGCGCCTCGGCGAACTCGATCACCGCGGGCACCTTGAACCGGGCGAGCCGCTCCGCGCAGTGCGCGCGCAGGTCGTCCTCGGTGAGGTCCTCGCCGGGGCGCAGCACCACGACCACCCGGACCCGCTCGCCCGCGCGCTCGTCGGGCACCCCGACCGCGGCGACCTCGGCGACCGCGGGCAGCTCGGCGACGGCCTGCTCGACCTCGCTCGGGTAGACGTTGAAGCCGTTGACGATGATCAGGTCGCCCGCGCGGTCCACCAGGTGCAGGTCGCCGTCGGCGTCGAGGTAGCCGACGTCGCCGGTGCGGAACCAGCCCTCGGCGTCGGGGCCGTGCGCGCCGTCGGGCCAGTAGCCGCTGAACAGGTTCGGGCCGCGGGCGGCGACCAGGCCGGTGTCGGCGTCGTCGGTGAAGTCCATCGCCAGCGACTCGTCGTCCGGCCCCGCGGCGACCGGGGTGCCGTCGCTGTCGACGAGGCGGACCTCGACGCCGGGGATCGGGCGGCCGACCGAGCCGGGCTTGGCGGCGCCGCCCACCAGGGTCGAGGTGAGCACCGGGCCGGTCTCGGTCAGCCCGTAGCCCTCGAACACCGACAGGCCGGTCTCGGCGCGGAACAGGGCGAGCGTGCGGGCGTCGAGCGGGGCCGCGCCGGAGGTGCACAGGCGCAGCGTGGCCAGGGCCTCCCCAGCCGGTCCGCGCCCGCCGCGGTCAGCGCGGTGTACATCGCGGGGACGCCGATGAACACGGTGACGCGGTGGCGCTCGCACAGCTCCAGCACGGTGTCGACGGCGAACTTGTCGACCAGGACCGCGGTGGCGCCGGTGGCGGCGACCTGCCACAGGCCGGACAGGCCGTAGGCGTGCGACATGGGGATGGTCAGCAGCACCCGGTCGGTGCCGGTGACCGGCGCGGGGCGCAGCTCGCCGAGCTGGGCGGCGTTGGCCAGCAGCGCGCGGTGGGACAGCATCGCGCCGCGCGGCTCGCCGCCGGTGCCGGAGGTGTAGGCGAGCACGGCGAGGTCCTCGCCGCCGCCGACCGCCGCGACCGGCTCGCCCGCCTCGACGTCGACGGCCGCGTCGAGGGCGGTGACGCCGGTCAGGTCGCCGAAGCCGAGGGTGGCGCCGCTGTGCTCGAGCTGGCGGGCGATCTCCCGGGGGCCGCGTCGACGCCCACCGGCACGGCCACGCCGCCCGCGCGGAGCACGGCGAACAGGGCCACGGCCAGCTCGACGCCGGTGGGCAGGCGCAGGGCTACCCGGTCGCCCTTGACCAGGCCCGCGCCGAGCAGTCGCCGCGCGCAGGCGTCGACCGCGGCGTCGAGTTGCCGCCAAGTGAGTGATACCGAGGAGGAGGCATCGATAAGAGCTGCGTGAAGAGGTACTTTCGCGCTCGCCTCAGCGACCAGGTCGGCCAGGTTGCCGCTCTGCTGTCCGTGCATCTGTCGTCCTCACCGCCGCCGGGCCGAGTCACAAGGAGATCGCGAAAGACGATCACAGTGTGGCACGCGTCACCCGCGTCACGATTAACTACCCGCCGCGTCACAACCCCGGGAGCGGACACTTGTCACACCTACTTCAAAGTAACAACGCGTAAGCTGCGAACCCGGACACCATCGAGGGAGAGTGCGCCTGCCCGATGACCCGCCAGACGCGCCAGTCGCAGGCTTCGGCCGTGCCGGTGGCCCGGTCCGCGTCGGACCGGGTGGCTGAGGTGCGCCCGCAGGAGCCGGAGCAGCCCGAGGCCGAGCAGGCCGGGGCGGCCGACCACGGCGAGGCGTGGGACCTGGTCCGCGCGGCGCAGGCGGGCGACACCGTCGCCTTCGGCAGGCTCTACGACCGGTACGTCGACGTCGTGTTCCGCTACGTGCTCTTCCGGGTGGGCGACCGCGAGCTCGCCGAGGACGTCACCAGCGAGACGTTCCTCCGCGCGCTGCGCCGGATCACCAGCGTCAGCTACCAGGGCCGCGACGTCGGCGCCTGGTTCGTCACCATCGCCCGCAACCTGGTGCTCGACCACGTGAAGTCGAGCCGCTTCCGGCTGGAGGTGGCCACCCCGGAGATCCGCGACTCCGAGCGGGTGGAGGCCGGGCCGGAGCAGCAGGTGATGTCGAAGGTGACCAGGGAGGCGCTGCTGGCCTGCGTCGACCAGCTCGGCGACGACCAGCGCGAGTGCATCGTGCTGCGCTTCCTGCAGGGCCTGACCGTCGCCGAGACGGCCAGGGTGATGAACCGCAACGAGGGCGCGGTGAAGGCGCTGCAGCACCGCGCGGTGCGGCGGCTGGCGCAGTTGCTGCCCTCGGAGATCAGGTAGCCGTTCGCCCGATACGGTCGCGGCCGTAACCCCGGGTGCGCGGTGCTCGTTTCCCTTGCGGGATCGAAGGCGGGCGCGGGATCGACAGCGAGTCGGAGTGATGGTGGAGAGCGACGGGCCTCGGCAGCGCAGACCGGACGGCGACGAGCCGACCGACGAAGCGCTCATCGCGCTGCTGTCCGACCTCGCCCCGCTGACCGCGCCGGACCCGCGGAGCGGGCCAGGATGAAGGAGCGGGTGCTCGCCGGGATGGCCCGGCCGAGCCCGGTGCCCCGGACCCCGGGCCCCCGGCCGCCGCGCGCGGGCCGCGCGCCCAGGACCAGACGCACAGCGGGAGCGACCGCCACCTGCCCCGGCGACGAGCCGAGGGCGGGTTTCGGCGCGCGCGGGCGCTTCGCCGTCGCCGCGGTCGCCGTGCTCGCCCTGGTGTTCTCCCTGGCCGGGATGAGCCTGCTGCTCGCCCGCGACGCCCTGCCCGGCGACCCGCTGTACGGGGTCAAGCGCACCGGCGAGGCCGCGTCGCTCGGCCTGACCTTCGGCGACGAGGACCGCGCGTTCAAGCACCTGCAGTTCGCCTCCGCCCGCGTCACCGAGCTGGAGACGCTGGCCCAGCGCTACCCCGACCCGGCCGACGCCCCGCTGGGCTCGTACCTGTCGGCGCTGACCGACTTCGACCACGACGCCGCCGCGGGCTCGCGCTCGCTGGTCGCCGTGGCCACCCGCGGCGACGGGTCCCTGCTGCGCACGCTCGGCGAGTGGGCCGAGCAGCAGCGCACCCGGCTGGGCGCGCTGCGCCTGCCCGCCGACGCCCTCAACCACCAGGCCGTGTCGATCGCCCTGCTGGAGCGCATCGCGACCCGCGCGGGCGCGCTGTCGGCCCGGATGACCTGCGACCGGGTCACCTCCGGCGGCGTCGACGACGTCGGCGCCCTCCCGGCGACCACCGCGTGCGTCCCGGTCGCCGCGGGCTCCACCGCCCCCGGCGCCCCGACCTCCCCCTGACCCCCGGCGGCGGCGCCCCGCCCCCCGCGCCGACGCGCGACCCCAGCAGCACCCTCGGCGGCCCGACCACCCCGGGCGGCCCCGAGCCCGCCCCGACCACCGGCACCACGCCCCCGCCGGTCGTCCTGACGACCACGCCCGGCGGGACCACGACGGTCGACCCCAACCCGCCGCTGCCGCTGCCGACGATCGAGGTCCCGCCGCTGCTCCCCGGCCTCGGCGGCTGAGCGCGTCCCCGGCGACCGCGCGCTGTCGATCGCTAGGCTGGTGTCCTGATGGGAAGTGCCCGAGCAGGGAGGCCGCCGTGTCGTCGCTGAGGCGTGGGGAGGAGCGCCGGGAGCTGGACCGGCTCGCCCAGGAGGCGGGCGAGGCCAGCGCCGAGGCGGCGGTCGCGCTGGAGCAGGTCGGCACCACCGACGTGCCGGTCGACCTCACCGCGGCGGCGTTCTTCGACGTCGACAACACGATGATGATGGGCGCGTCGATCTTCCACTTCGCCCGCGGGCTGGCCACCCGGAAGTTCTTCACCAACGCCGACCTGGCGCGCTTCGCCTGGCAGCAGATGATGTTCCGGGTCGGCGGCAAGGAGAGCGTCGAGGGCATCCGCAACCACCGCGAGCAGGCGCTGTCGTTCGTCGCCGGGCACTCGGTCGCCGAGCTGGTCGAGCTGGGCGAGGAGATCTACGACGAGCTGATGTCCGACCGGATCTGGCCGGGCACCCGGGCGCTGGCCCAGATGCACCTCGACGCGGGCCAGCGGGTCTGGCTGGTCACCGCGACCCCGGTCGAGCTGGCCACGATCATCGCCCGCAGGCTCGGCCTGACCGGCGCGCTGGGCACCGTCGCGGAGAGCGTCGACGGGGTGTTCACCGGCAAGCTGGTCGGCGAGATGCTGCACGGCCCCGCCAAGGCGCACGCGGTGCGCTCGCTGGCCGCCCGCGAGGGCCTGGACCTGCGCCGCTGCACGGCGTACTCGGACTCGTCGAACGACGTGCCGATGCTGTCGGTGGTGGGCACGGCGGTGGCCGTGAACCCCGACGGCGGCCTGCGCGACACCGCCCGCAAGCGGGGCTGGGAGATCCGCGACTTCCGGACCGGCCGCAAGGCCGCCAAGATCGGCGTCCCGTCGGTGCTCGGCGCGGGCGCGGTGGCGGGCGCGGTCGCCGCGGGCCTGGCCTACCGCCGCCGAGCCGTCTGACGCCCCCGCAAGGGCCCTGAACGCGCCGCAGCGCCCACCCGGGACCGGATGGGCGCTGCGCCTGGGGTCTGAACCCCTACTTCTTCAGCTTGCGACGCTGGACACGCGTCTTGCGGAGCAGCTTGCGGTGCTTCTTCTTCGACATGCGCTTGCGGCGCTTCTTGATGACCGAGCCCATGGGCGTGTCCTTAGCTGTCGTCGTGGGTGCTACAAGGTGCCGGGCGCTGAAGGTGCGGGCACGTCACCGACGCGCGCCAAGAACACCAGGCACAACGGCTATCCAGGGTACCCGGTGGGAGGAGCCCGCCGTCATCCGGCGTCGAAGTACGCCTTCTCCAGGTAGTCGTGGACGGCCTTCTCCGGCACCCGGAACGACTTGCCGACCCGCACCGCGGGCAGCTCGCCGCCGTGCACCAGGCGGTAGACCGTCATCTTGGAGACCCGCATGATCGTGGCCACCTCGGCCACCGTGAGGAACTGCACCGGCGCGACGGCCGGATCCCGCTTGTTCGCAGACATGGTTCACCGCGTCCTTAACCACGCGTCGCGCCGCCGGCTTCCCCACCGACGGATTCGACACGCACGTGCTCTCCCGAGGGTAGCGGGACTCCTGTGACCAGTGCGACGGCACGGACGCCGAAAACGCAAGTTGCAGCCGGTTGGGTCAGTCGTCCTCGTGGGCGCGGCCCAGGTCGCGGGAGCGGTCGCGGGCGGCCTCGATCGCGGCGAGCAGGGCGGCCCTGACCCCGTGCTTCTCCAGCTCGCGGATGGCCATGATGGTGGTCCCCGCGGGCGAGGTGACGGCCTCGCGCAGGGTCACCGGGTGCTCGCCGGTCTCGGCCAGCATCGCCGCCGCGCCGACCGCGGACTGGACGATGAGCTTCTCGGCGACCGCGCGCGGCAGGCCCAGCAGGATGCCGGCGTCGATCATGGCCTCGACCAGGTAGAAGAAGTACGCCGGGCCGGAGCCGGACAGCGCGGTGACGGCGTCCTGCTGCGACTCGGGCACCCGCACGACCTTGCCGACCGCGGACAGCAGCTCCTCGACGACGGCGAGGTGCTCGGGGCCCGCGTGCCTGCCCGGGGAGATCGCGCTCATCGCCTCGCCGACCAGCATCGGGGTGTTCGGCATGACCCGGACCACCGGGACGCCGTCGGGGAGCCTGCGCTCGAACAGCGCGGTGGGCAGGCCCGCGCACAGCGACACCACCAGCGTCTCCGCGGTCACCACGCCGGCGAGGTCGTCGAGGACGGGGTCGATGTCCTGCGGCTTGACGGCCACCACGAGCACGTCCGCGGTCTTGGCCGCGGTGGGCACGTCGGCGGCCCGGATGCCGTAGCGCTCGGACAGCTCCGCGGCGCGCTCCGGGTGGCGCTCGGTGAACAGCAGGTCGCCCGCGCTGCGGCCCGCGTGCAGGAGGCCCGACAGGAGCGCTTCGCCGATCTTGCCCGCGCCGAGCACAGCCACAGTCGTCATGGCGGTAAGGCTAGGGCACCTACGGCGTGGCCGAGAGCGCGAGCTGGCGGGCCTGGCAGACCAGTCGCCCGGTCGAGTCGACCACCGTGGCGTCGGAGTCGAACCACATGCCGTGCACGGCGCGCGACTCGACCTGGATGCGCAGCCAGCCCGGCGCCGGGCGGGAGCGCAGGTGGGCGGTCAACTGGACGGTGGGCGACCAGCCCAGCCTGCCCAGGTTGAACGTGACCGGCATGGAGATGTCGCCCGCGACGAGCGCGAACAGCGGGTCGGCGTGCTCGCCGCGGGCCGCGCCCACAGCCGCAGCCGCAGCGGGTCGCCGACGTGGCCGTGCAGGAAGCCCGCGCCGTTCGGGTCGAGCCGGACGTCGCAGCCCGCGGTCAGCTTGAACACCGACGCGGCGGGCAGGCCCGCGAGGTCGACGGCGTTGCCCGGCGGCTCGGCGGGCTGGTTGGGCAGGTCGCTCCAGGCGGCCCGCTCGCGGGGCAGCCTGCCGGTGGTGACCATGGCCTCGACGCACGGCCCGCCGCTCTGTTCCAAGTGGACGGACACGACGGAGGTGCGCCTGCCCGCCTTGCGCACGTCGGTGCGCAGCAGGACCGGGCCGACGCCGGGCGGGCGGAGGAACTGGGCGCTCACCGAGAGCGGGTCGACCAGCGGGGTGCCCCCGCTGTGCGCGGCCACCGCCGCCTTGGCCATCAGGGCGAGCAGGAAGCCGCCGTGCGGGCGGCCCCCACCGTCCAGGTGGCGGGCAGGTCGGCGGTGAACGTGCCGTCCCCCAGCGCCCGCACCCTGGTCGCCGCGGCGAACGCCCCAGTGGGCGGCTGCCCGCCCACCCGAACGTCGCCGTGTCCTGCAGCACTACTCATGGGGCACAGCCTGCCACGGCGGGTGGTCGGGTTTCGCCGTGCACGGCACGAAAAGCGCCGTCAGTTCCGCGTCGCGAGGGCGCGGAGGAAGAACACCGTGTTCGCGGGCCGCTCGGCGAGCCTGCGCATCAGGTAGCCGTACCACTCGCCGCCGTAGGGCACGTACACCCGCACGGTGTGGCCGAGCTGGGCCAGTCGGCGCTGCTCCTCGGGTCGGATGCCGTACAGCATCTGGAACTCGAACGAGCCGGGCTTGCGGCCGTGCACCTCGGCGCGCTCGCCGATGATCCGCACCAGGCGCGGGTCGTGGGTGGCGAACATCGGGTAGCCGTCGCCCGCGAGCAGCGCGTTGACGCAGCGGACGTAGCTGAGGTCGGTCTCCTCGCCCGCGGCGAAGGCGACGGTCTCCGGCTCGGCGTAGGCGCCCTTGCACAGCCGCACGCGCGAGCCCGACGAGGCGAGCGCGCGGGCGTCGTCGAGGGTCCGGTGCAGGTAGGACTGGAGCACCGCGCCCACCCAGGGCCACGTCTTGCGCAGCTCGGCGAGGATGCGCAGCGTCGAGTCGGTGGTGGTGTGGTCCTCCATGTCGAGGGTGACCGTGGTGCCCGCAGCCTCGGCGGCCCGGCAGATCCGCTCGGCGTTGGCCAGGGCCATGTCCTCGTCGAGGAGCTGGCCGACGGCGGAGAGCTTGACGCTGACCTCCGCGCGGTCGCTCAGGCCCTCGGCGTGCAGGGCGGACAGCAGCTCCTCGTAGGCGAGCACGGTGCGCTCGGCGAGGGCGGCGTCGGTGGTGTCCTCGCCCAGGTGGTCGAGGGTCACGGTGAGCCCGTCGGCCACCAGGGCCCGGGTCGCGGCGACGGCGTCGGCGGTGGTCTCGCCCGCGACGAAGCGGCGGACGACGTCCCGGCTCACGGGCGCGGTGGCGACCGCTTTGCGGATGGCGCCGTTCTTGGCGGCGGCCAGGATGATCGAGCGCAAGGGGTTCACGGTGCGAAGGGTACGACCCCGCCTGACCGGGCCTCGCACCTATGGGGTCATCCTATGTTTAGTCGCCCAAGTGGAGCCGGGCGAACTGCAGCGACTCGGCGAGGTCCTTCAGCCGGTCGGCCGCGGTCCTGGCGCGGCGGGTGTTGACCTCCAGCACCACCTGCCCGCCGAAACCGGCCGCCCCGAGCTGCTGGCAGAGCCGCGCGCAGGGCTGCGTCCCGCGCCCGGGCACCAGGTGCTCGTCCTTGGCCAGCCCGGTCCCGTCGGCCAGGTGCACGTGGGTCAGGCCCGACCCCATCCGCTCGGCGAGGGCGACCGCGTCCTGCCCCGCCGCGGCGGTGTGCGACAGGTCCAGCGTGTAGTGCCGGTGGCCGACGTCGGTCGGGTCGACCGAGGGCCGGAACGCCGAGACCACCGCCCGGCCGCGGCGCACCGGGAACATGTTCTCCACCGCGATCGCCACCCCGCTGCCGTCCTCCAGCTCGGCCACCAGGTCGGCGAAGCCGTCGGCGTAGCGGCGCTGCCAGCGGAACGGCGGGTGCACCACGACCGTCCGCGCGCCCAGCTCCGCGGCCGCGTCGACGGACTTGCGCAGCCGCTCGACCGGGTCCGGCGACCAGACCCGCTGGGTGATCAGCAGGCAGGGCGCGTGCACGGCCAGCACGGGCATCCCGGTGTGCCGGACCTGCCTGCGCAGGGCGGCGACGTCCTGGCTCAGCGGGTCGGCCCACACCATGACCTCGACCCCGTCGTAGCCCAGCTCCGCGGCGAGGGTGAACCCGGTGGCCGCCGAGCGCGGCCACACCGACGCCGTGGAGAGCCCGACCGGGATCAGCGCGTCACCGGCCGATGAGGAGCAGCATCGCCGGTGACACCGTCACCACGAGCCCGACGAGCACGGCGAGGATGGTCGTGTTGAGGTCGTCGGCCCTGCGGATCTTGCGGACGATGTAGACCAGGCCCGCGATCACCACCACGGCCGCGACCAGCGCGGCCATCGGCAGGTAGCCCCACAGCCAGTTGAAGCCCAGCCACACCGCGGCGCCGCCGACCACGCCCAGCGCGAGCTGGCCGATCATGGTCAGCCACGCCTTGGTCGGCGAGACCTCCGCGTCCGGCTCGTCCTCGTCGTCGGCGTCGAGGTCGTCGAACTCGTCGAGGTCGGCGCCCTTGTCCGGGGCGAGCGCGTCGTGCGCGGTGTAGCCGTCGAAGCGGCGGGCGGCCTTGTCGTCGAAGGCCTCGTGCTCCTCGAGGAACTCCGGCGGCGGGGGCTGCGGGTCGACCTCGGTCTGCGACGCGTCGCCCGGGAAGTCCGGCGGCCGGATCGGCCTGCCGACCTCGGTGGTCTGCGCGGACGGGGCGGCATCCCGTTCACCGGCGGCGCGGGGAACGGCGGCTTGGGCAGCGCCTGCGAGGGCTGCGGGACCGGCAGCGCCTGCGACGGCATGGGCAGCTGCTGGGAGGGCATGGGCAGCGGCTGCGACGGCTGCGGCACCGGGAGCGGCTGCGAGGGCTGCTTGGGGGCCGGGAGCTGCTGCGAGGGCTGCGGCGGGATCGGCTTGGGCGCGCGCTGCGGCATCCGCGAGGTGCCCGGGGCGCGCCGGGGCAGCGCGCCGGGGCCGCGCGGCGGCTCGGGCTGGTCCTCGTCGAGCGCCGGGATCGCCCGCTGCGTGCCCTCCAGCGCGGCGCGCCGGTCGGGGGCAGCGGCGAGTCGGCCGCGTCGTCGTCGAGGGCGGGGATGGACCGCTGGGTGCCCTCCAGCGCGGCCGACGGGCGGCGCGGCAGCGGGCGCGGCGGCGCCTCGGGGGCGGGCGCGGGCTCCGGGGCGGCCTGCGGCGGCGCGCGGTGGGCGGCACCCGGGGGAGCTGCTCGGTCATCGGCTCGCCGCGGTCGCGGCGGGCGGGCGGCTGCTCGGGGGCCTGCGGGGCCCGGCGCGGCGGCTCGGCGGCGGCGGGCGGCGGCCCGGCGGGCGGCTGCGGGGCGGCGGGCGGGGGCGCGGCCCGGCGGCCCGCCCTGGTCTGGCGGTGCGACGCCCGCTCCGGCGGCGGCTGGTCCTCGCGGATCGCGGGCAGCTCACCGCTGTCGGACATCACCCGTTCGATGATCGCCTGCGGCGCCGTGTCCGAGGCGTCCTCCGGCCTGCGCCGACGCCGCCTGGGCGCGCCGTTCTCCGAGCTGCCGCCGTACTTGGCCAACAGCTCGGCAACGGTGCGCTGCTGCGTGCGCTCCGATCCGCCTTCGTGACTCATCCACTCCACCGTGCCCCGTGCGGGCCGATCCGTCCAGTGCGCGCACGGCCAACGAGCAGCCGCGTGCGGGCAGCGGTGCAGGTTACTTCACCGCTGGTGTCGGGACCACAGTCTCCTACCCGCCGTTCGTCTGGTCCAGCCGCCTCAGGATGACGCCTTCGCGCAGCGCCCAGGGCCCGATCTCCAACTCCGGGAGTGACAACGCTCGCATGGTGGCCTGCGCCACAAGTGCGCCCGCGACGAGCTGGTGCGCCCGCGACTGGCTCACCCTCCAGCTCGGCGAGGTCGGCGGCGGTCATCCGCGACACGAACGCCAGGAGCTGGCGCAGCCCGGGCTCGGTCAGCACCCGCCGCACCCGGGGTCCGGCCGACGACGGCGCGGCGCCGGTCAGCCGGGCCAGCGTGCGGAAGGTCTTCGACGTGGCGACCGCCCGATCGGGCGCGCCGTGCCGGGCCAGCTTCTTGGCCACCGGGGTGAGCTGGTCGGCCAGCCAGTCCACCGTCGCGTCGATCTCCGCGCGGGTCGGCGGGTCGGAGGTGAACCGGGTCCGGGTGACCCGGCCCGCGCCGACCGGCACGGACAGGGCGATGTCGGGGTCCTCGTCGACGCCGACGGCCAGCTCCAGCGAGCCGCCGCCGATGTCGAGGACCAGCAGGTTCCCCGCCGACCAGCCGTACCAGCGGCGGGCGGCGAGGAAGGTCAGCCGGGCCTCGTCCTCGCCGGAGAGCACCTTCAGCTCGACGCCGGTCTCGGCCGCCACCCGGGCCAGCACGGCCGCCGAGTTCGACGCCTCGCGCACCGCGGAGGTGGCGAAGGCCATCAGCTCGGCGCAGCCCAGCCGCTTGGCGGACGCCTTCGCGGAGGCCACCGTGCGGACCAGCTCGTCCGCGCCCGCCTTGGACAGCTCGCCGGAGCGGGTGATCCGCTCGGCCAGCCGCAGCACGCTCTTCTCCGAGCGGGCGGGCGTGGGGTGGGCACCCCGGTGGGCGTCCACCACGAGCAGGTGGACGGTGTTGGACCCGACGTCGAGAACTCCCAGGCGCATCAGCTCTCGAACTTATAGCCCAGGCCCCGAACAGTCACCAGGTGGCGAGGGGAAGCCGGGTCGGGCTCGATCTTCGAGCGCAGCCGCTTGACGTGGACGTCGAGGGTCTTGGTGTCGCCGACGTAGTCCGCGCCCCACACCCGGTCGATGAGCTGGCCGCGGGTCAGCACCCGGCCGACGTTGCGCAGCAGGTACTCGAGCAGGTCGAACTCCTTGAGCGGGAGCGCGACCTCGGCGCCGTCGACTGTCACCACGTGCCGCTCGACGTCCATCCGGACCGGTCCGGCGGCGAGCACCTGGGGCAGCAGCTCGTCGGTGGCGTTCTCGCCGCCGCGGCGCAGCACCGCCCGCACGCGGGCGATCAGCTCGCGGGCGGAGTAGGGCTTGGTGACGTAGTCGTCGGCGCCCAGCTCGAGGCCGACCACCTTGTCGATCTCGCTGTCCCGCGCGGTCACCATGATCACCGGGACGGCGGAGCGCTGGCGCAGCGCCTTGCAGACGTCGGTGCCGCTCATGCCGGGCAGCATCAGGTCGAGCAGCACGATGTCGGCGCCGTTGCGGTCGAACTCCTCCAGCGCCTGCTGGCCGGTGGCGGCGACGGCCGCGGTGAAGCCCTCCTTGCGCAGCAGGAAGGCCAACGGGTCGGCGAAGGACTCCTCGTCTTCGACGATGAGCACTCTCGTCATTCCGCTCCTCCAAGGTGGTGGCCTGCAGTGGTCGGCACCGCGCCGTCGACCTTCGACGGGGCGGTCTCGCGCGCCGCGGCGCAGTGCGCCGGGATGCGCAGGGTGAAGGTCGACCCGAGTCCGGGCTTGCTCCACAAGGTCACCTCGCCGCCGTGGTTGGCCGCGACGTGCTTGACGATGGCGAGCCCGAGGCCGGTGCCACCGGTGGCCCGCGAGCGGGCCTTGTCCACGCGGTAGAACCGCTCGAAGACGCGCTGCTGCTCGTCCTCGGCGATGCCGATGCCGCGGTCGGTGACCGCGATCTCGACGAACCCGTCGACCTCCTGCCTGCTCACCGACACCGGGCTGCCCGGCGGGGAGTAGGCGAGGGCGTTGTCGAGCAGGTTGGACAGGGCGGTGACCAGCAGCGTCCGGTCGCCGTCGACGAGCAGGCCGGAGTCGGCGTCGGTGGCGATGTCGATGCCGGTGGAGTCCATGGCGAGCCGGGCGCGGCCCAGCGCCTCCTGGACGACGGCGTCGACCTCGACGGCGTGCATCTCGGGCAGCCGCTCGGCGCCCTGCAGGCGCGACAGCGCGATCAGCTCGGTGACGAGCCTGCCGAGCCGGTTGGCCTCGTGCAGGACCTTGGTGGTGAACCGGCGGACCTCGGCGGGGTCGTCGGCGGCGTCGAGCACGGCCTCGGCGAGCAGCGCCATCGCGCCGACCGGGGTCTTGAGCTCGTGGCTGACGTTGGCGACGAAGTCGCGCCGGGTGGCCTCGAGGCGGACCGCCTCGGACTGGTCGTCGACCTCGACGACGGTGAACCCGTCGCCGAGCGGGCGGACCTCGCCGAGCACGGCCTCCGGGCTGCGCCGCCCGCGCGACTCCAGCGGCGAGAGGTCGACCTCGAGCAGCTCGTCGGTCTCCCGGACGACCTCGGCGGCCTTGCGGGCGCGCGCGTCGACCTGGTTGGCCTTGACGACGCCGAGCTCCTCGGCGCGCGGGTTGTGGATGACCACGTCGCCGAAGTCGTTGAGCACGACGACACCGGTCCGGCTGGCGGCGACGATGCGCCCGAGCAGCTCGGAGACGGTCGGTCCTGGGGGTCGTTTGCGGTGGTCGGAGCGGCGCCTCCGGCTGAGGGCGGAACCGACGACGAGGCCGATCAGCAGGGCGCCGATCGACAGGGCTGCACAGACCGGGGCGGTCACGGGGGATCGTAAGCAGGTGGGACGGGGTTTGGACCAGTCCGATTGGCGGTTCAGTGACCGTGCTGACACCTGCGGGCCACTTGTTCCCTGCCCGGACAGGCTCCGTTCACCCGATCGTGGCCGTTGCGGGCAGGGCCGGCAATGTGCCGCCCCGCCCGGGATCAGCGGCCCTGGCTCGCGACCGCGCTGATGGCGGCCTCGGCGGCGGACGGGTCGAGGTACTCCCCGCCCGCGGTCTTGGGCTTCAGGTCGTCGTCGAGGTCGTACCGCAGCGGGATGCCGGTGGGGATGTTCAGCCCGCTGATCGCGTCGTCGGAGATCCCGTCGAGGTGCTTGACGAGCGCGCGCAGCGAGTTGCCGTGCGCGGCGATGAGCACCGTGCGGCCCGCGCGCAGGTCCGGCACGATCTCGGCGTCCCAGTAGGGCAGCAGCCGGGCCACGACGTCCTTGAGGCACTCGGTCTTGGGGATCGCGTCGCCGAGGTCGGCGTAGCGCGGGTCGCCTGCCTGCGAGTACTCGCTGTCGGCCTCGATCGGCGGTGGCGGGGTGTCGTAGGAGCGGCGCCAGAGCATGAACTGCTCCTCGCCGAAGGCCTCCAGGGTCTCCTTCTTGTTCTTGCCCTGGAGCGCGCCGTAGTGGCGCTCGTTGAGCCGCCAGTCCCGCTTGACCGGGATCCAGTGCCGGTCGGCGGCGTCGAGGGCGTAGTAGGCGGTCGAGATGGCGCGGCGCTGCAGCGAGGTGTGCACGACGTCGGGCAGCACCCCGGTCTCCTTGAGCAGCTCGCCGCCGCGGATGGCCTCGACCACGCCCTTCTCGGACAGCGGCACGTCCACCCAGCCGGTGAACAGGTTCTTCGCGTTCCACGTGCTCTCGCCGTGGCGGAGCAGCACCAGGGTTCCGGTTCCCATGGGTGCGAAGCCTGCCAGATCGATTCCGATCTCCCCGGCCGAGCGGGTCGCACGGTGCGCAACCGGCCTCGAACGTGGCGAACGCCACTCCGCCATGGACACGGCGGCCCGCGGGCCCGTTCCCGGCCCGCGGTTGCGCCGAACGGTCCCAGCCGGTGTACTCGCCCCCACTTGGCGTCACTCTTTCGAGTGGCTAACGGTGTCCGCGGAACGATCGGACCGACCGAAAGTTGTGCACGCACCCGTTTTCGAGACCAAATAGTTACCTACGGAGAGCTATTTTCCCGTTTGGGGTAATCAGCGGCCTTGTGCAGTTGTCGCCCTTCTGACAAGTTGGGCCGCAGCCATCCGGGCCAGCTCCCACGCACTCCCTGGCCCGGCAGGCGAGCAGAGTGCGGTTCGACTCCCCTGCCGGACCGCACCGCCCGCCCGGGTCCTGCGCGGTGCCCCCGCCTCGCAGAACCGGCCGGGAACGCCGCGGGCGGTTCACAGCCGCGACTCCCCCTCGCCCGAACCGCCCCGCGCCTCCCGCCCCCTCAGCCCTCCGCCGGGACCTCCCGCGCCGCGCGCCGCCTCGGCCGCCCCCACCGCACCCAGGCCCCGACGCCGAGCGCGATCACCAGCACCAGGAACGGCAGCATCCGGGCGAGCGCCTCCAGCACCGCCGCGACCGCGCCGGTGAACGCCGACCAGCCGTCCGCGAACGCCGCGCCGAGCCCCTCGTCCTCCTCCGGCGCGGGCGCGGGCGCCGACTCCGCCCGCAAGCTGACCGTGACCGTGGAGAGCGCCACCTGCCCGGACAGCGTCTCCCGCCGCTTGAGCAGCGACTCCAGGTCCGCCTCGCGCCGGGTCACCTCCGACTCCACGCGCACGATGTCGTCGATCGACGTGGCCTTCGCGAGCAGTGCGCGCACCCGGTCCAGGCTCGCCCGCTGCGTCTCGATGCGGCTGTCCACGTCGACGAGCTGCTCGGTGACGTCCTCCGCGGTCTGCGTGCTGCTGCCCACCTCGCCGAGCTTCGACAGCTGCTGCACCACCGGGTCGAGCCGGTCGGACGGCACGTGCAGCGTGATCGTCGCGTACGAGCGCTCGACCTGGAGGTTCCCGGTGTAGCCGCCCGCGGCGGTGGCGATCGCCCGCGCGTCGAACACCGCGGGCCCGACCTCGCCGACGGTCAGCGACAGCGACGCCGTGCGGATCAGCTTGCGCTCCACGCCGGGCTGGTCGATCCGGGCGGCCTTGGCGTCGGTCGGCTGCCCGCTCCCGGTCCCCTCGCCCGCGGAGTCCTCGCGCGCGGCGTCCTGGTTCACGCCGGGCTTCGGCGCCTCCCCGTACGAGGCCGTGCTCGCCGTGTCGGACGCGGAGCAGCCCGCGGCCGCGAGCGCGGCGAGCAGCAGGCCGGATAACAGTCGTGCCCTGGTCATCGGTTGAGCCCCTTCTGCGGTCCTGGCTTGCAGACGGACCTTGCGGGGACGGGCGTTGCCGGTTGCCGGTTACGACTCGGACACGGGCGGACGCGGCTCCGAGGGCTTGAGCATGTGCTCGAACGCCTTGAGGTTGGCCAGCGACTCCCCGCGCGAGACCCGCCAGTCGTACTCGCGGCGGATGGCGGTCGCGAAGCCGATCTCCAGCAGCGTGTTGAAGTCGCCGTCGGCGGCCTCCAGCACCTGGCCGAGCAGCCGGTCCAGCTCGTCGGCGGTCACCGACTCCAGCGCGGTGCGGCCGACGAGGTGGATGTCGCCGACGTCGTCGATCGTGTAGGCGACGCCGTAGAGCTTGGCGTTGCGGCGCAGGAGGAACCGGTAGACCTCCTCGTGCGCCTCGTCCGGCCTGCGGCAGACGAACGCCTCCACCGACAGGCCGTGCTTGCCCGCGATCAGCCAGCAGTTGGTCTGCTGCTTGCGGGTGCCCGGCAGCGTCACCAGGTAGCGGCCCGGCTGGGGGTTGTCGTACGCCAGCTCGCGCTCGTCGAGCGCGTCGCGGATCAAGCCGTCGAGATCACTCACACCGCTACTTCAGCACGGGCCAGGGACAGCCGCAGCGCGCGGTCCGCCTCGGCGTAGGCGTGCAGGAGGGTGTCGGTGGTGCGTTCCCAGGAGAACTGGCGGGCGTGGGCGACGGCGCCGGGCGCGAGGGCGTCGCGGGCGCGGGCGGCGGCGGCGAGGGCGTGCGCCCAGTCGGCGGTGCGGTGGCCGTCGACGAGCAGGCCGGACGTGCCGTCGGCGACCGCGACCGGCAGGCCGCCGACCGCGGCGGCGACGACCGGGGTGCCGCAGGCCTGCGCCTCGACGGCGACCAGGCCGAAGCTCTCGTTGTGGCTGGGCACCGCGACGACGTCGGCGGCGCGGTAGACCGCGGCCAGGTCGTCGCCGCCGCGGGGCGGCAGGAAGCGGACGACGTCGGCGATGCCCAAGTGCTCGGCCAGCTCGCGCAGCGCGGTCGGCTGCTCCAGCCCGGTGCCGGACGGCCCGCCGACGACGAGCACGACCAGCCGGTCCCGGCGGACCGCGCCGCGGGCGAGCAGCTCGGCGGCGGCGCGCAGCAGCACGTCGGGGGCCTTGAGCGGCTGGATGCGGCCGACGAACGCGAAGACGGTGGCGGACTGGTCGACGCCGAGGCGGGCGCGGGCGGCGCGGCGGTCGCCGGGGCGGAAGCGGTCCAGGTCGACGCCGGGCGGGACGGTGACGACCCGGTCCGGGTCGGCGTCGTACAGCTCGACGAGCTGGCGGGCCTCGACGGCGGTGTTGGCGGTCAGCCGGTCGGCCTCGTCGACCACCTGCTGCTCGCCGATGACGCGCCCGCGCGGCTCCGGGGTGTCGCCGTCGGCGAGCGCGGCGTTCTTGACCTTGGCGAGGGTGTGCGCGGTGTGCACCAGCGGCACGCCCCAGCGGTCCCTGGCGAGCCAGCCGACCTGGCCGGACAGCCAGTAGTGCGAGTGCACGACGTCGTAGAAGCCGGGCTCGTGGCGGGCCTCGGCGCGCAGCACGCCCGCGGTGAACGCGCAGAGCTGGCCGGGCAGCTCGGCGCGCTCCATCGGCTCGAACGGGCCCGCGGCGATGTGCCGGACCAGCACGCCGGGGGCCAGCTCGGCCACCGGGGGCAGGTCGGAGGAGGTGGCGCGGGTGAAGACCTCGACGGCGGTGCCGCGGCGGGCCATCCGGGTGGCGGTCTCGCTGATGTAGACGTTCATGCCGCCCGCGTCGCCGGTGCCGGGCTGCTCGAGCGGGGACGTGTGCACGGACAGCACCGCGACCCGTCGCGGTCGGCGCAGCGGGAAGTCCACGGCGGGCTCACCCTTCGTCGGCGTCATCCACGACAGCCAACGTGGCGTGCCGCGCGTTCCTTACCCGGCTGTGACCGGGCTCACCGCAGCGCGGACATCGACTGCCACTGCGCCCACGAGAACAGCCAGTCGTTGACGTCGGAGGTCGTCGGCATGTCCGCCTTCGAGCCGGTCACCTCGATCGGGTCGCCGATGATCGCGCTGTCGAAGTACTTCTTGGCGTCGGGCTCGAACAGGTTGACGCAGCCGTGGGAGGTGTTGCGCTTGCCGATGTTGGCGCGGTTCTCCTCGTTCTCGTGGATGAACTCGCCGTGGTTGGAGAACCGGACGGCCCACAGCTTCTCGACGTCGGTGTAGCCGTAGCGCGGGTTGGAGAAGTTGCCGACCTTCTCCTTCGCCATGACGATCATGGTCCCGTTGGGGGTGTTGAGGTTCGGGTCGGCGTCCTTGCCGTTGCTGGCCGGGTAGCTCGTGTAGAGCTTGCCGTCGCGGTAGACGTCCATGCGGTGGTCCGGGGTGTGGATCTTGACGACCTGGTTGCGGCCGATCGTGAACGCGGTCGTGAGGTCGGACTTGCCGTACGCGCCGCCGCCGTAGGGCACGCCGTAGAGGTTCGCGCTGACCTTCACCTCGGTGCCCGCGGGCCAGTACTCCTTGGGCCGCCAGTCGACCTGCCGGTCGTGCAGCCACGCCCAGGAGCCCTCGACCGGGACGGACGTCTCGACCTTCAGCGCCTTCTCCACCGCGGCCTTGTCCTGCACCGGTCCCTCGGGGAACTTGATGCTGATCGGCATGCCGACGCCCACCACGGCGTCGTCGACGGGGTTGACCGTGGCGCGCGGGGTGCTCTTCGGCTTGAGCGTGGTGAACGAGCCGGTCAGCTCGACCTTCTTGCCGTCGGAGCCGGTCGCGGACGCCTTGTACGTGTACTTCTTGCCGTAGCCCAGGGGTTCGGTGGTCGCCCAGCTCAGCTTGTCCGCGGCCAGCTCGCCCTCGACGGACTTGCCCGCGGGCTGATCAGCTCGGCCGAGTCCAGCGCACCCTCGGTGACCGTGATCGTGACCGGGTCCTTCACCGGGACGCCGGTCGCGCCGTCGGCGGGCTTCGCCGCGAGCTTGGCCACCGGCGGGTCCTCGGCCGCGGCGCGCCCGGCGTGCCCGGCGTCTCCGACGTGCACGCGGTGAGCAGCAACGCCAGGACGGCGAGCAGCGCTCCGAGCAGCTTCACGGTTCCGACCTCCCGGACAATCGTGTGTCGCTCCCCGCAGGACGGGTGAGTACCCGCTCGGGTTGCGGCAGGATCGTTGGTGTGAACAAGCGCACCGCTGTCGTGACCGGGGCGAGCGCGGGCATCGGCGCCGCGACCGCCCGCCACCTCGCCGAAGCCGGGTTCGCCGTCGTCCTGGGGGCCCGCCGCGCCGAGCCGCTGGCCGAGGTGGCCGCCGCGACCGGCGGCCGGGCGATCCCGCTGGACGTCACCGACCCCGCCTCCGTCGAGGCGTTCGCCGACCAGGTCCCAGAGTGCCACGTCCTCGTCAACAACGCGGGCGGGGCACGTGGTCTGGACAAGGTGGCCGACGCCGACGAGGCCCGCTGGCAGTGGATGTTCGACGCCAACGTGCTCGGCACCCTGCGGATGACCCGCGCCCTGCTGCCGAAGCTGATCAAGTCCGGTGACGGGCACGTCGTGACGGTCACCTCGATCGCCGCGTACGAGGTCTACGACGGCGGCTCCGGCTACACCGCGGCCAAGCACGCGCAGTCCGCGCTGCACCGCACCCTGCGCGGGGAGTACCTGGGCCAGCCGGTGCGGTTCACCGAGGTCCTGCCCGGCATGGTCGAGACGGACTTCTCGCTCAACCGCTTCGACGGCGACGCCGCCCGCGCCGACGCCGTCTACCGGGGCATCGACCCGCTGACCGCGGACGACGTCGCCGACGTCATCGCGTTCGCGGTGACCCGGCCCGCGCACGTCAACCTGGACCAGATCGTGATGAAGCCCAGGGCGCAGGCGTCCGCCACCCGCGCCCACCGGGACTAGAGCGAGCAGTTCACCAGCACGGGCTCGGGGTGCAGGTCGACGCCGAACGCCTCGGCCACGCCCGCCTTGACCTCCGCGGCCAGCGCGAGCAGGTCCGCCGTCGCGGCCCCGCCGCGGTTGGTCAGGGCGAGCGTGTGCTTGCCCGACAGGGCGACCCGGCCGCCCGGGCCGGGGTAGCCGCGGGTGAACCCGGCGCGCTCGATCAGCCAGGCCGCGGACAACTTCGACGCCGCCGGTCCGGCCGGGTAGCAGGGCACGGTGACGTCGGTCCCGACCCGCTCGACGATGCGCGCCACGGTCGCATCGACCCGCTCGGCGGGCACGACCGGGTTGGTGAAGAACGAGCCCGCCGACCAGGTGTCGTGGTCGGCCGGGTCGAGCACCATGCCCTTGCCGCGGCGCAGCGCCAGCACGGCCTCGCGGGCGGCGGCGACCGGCACCCGCTGGTCCTGCCGCACGCCGAGGGCGCGGGCCAGCTCGGTGTAGCGGATCGGCGCGGACAGGCCGTCGTCGGTCAGCACGAACCGGGCGCGCAGCACGACGGCCCGGTCGCTGCCCTTGAGCACGCTCGTCCGGTAGCCCAGGCCGAGCTGGTCGACGCCGAGCGTGCGCACCTCGCCCGCGGCGCGGTCGTACACGTCGACGGAGTCCAGGACCTGGGCGACCTCGACGCCGTACGCGCCGACGTTCTGCACCGGGGTCGCGCCGACCAGGCCGGGGATGCCGGACAGGCACTCCAGCCCGCCCAGGCCCGCCTCGACGGTGCCCGCGACCACGGTGTCCCAGTCCTCGCCCGCCTCGACGGTGAGCCGGACCGTGCCGGGCTCGGCGGTGTCGATCTTGCTGCCGCGGTGCTCCAGGTGCACGACCACGCCGTCGAAGCCCGCGTCCCCCACGACCAGGTTCGACCCGCCGCCCAGGACGAGCAGCGGTTCGTCCGACGCGTCGACCGCGCGCAGCGCGTCGACCACCTCCGCGGCGGTGGCCGCGGCCACGAAGCGGGCGGCCGGGCCGCCCAGCCGGAGGGTCGTGTACCCGCTGAGCGGCACGCCGGTGCGCTGCTCCGCGCCGAGGGGAAGGCTGGTCACGGGACCCAACGGTAACCTCCCGCACATGGCCAGCCGCATCGAGCACCGCGCCGACCTCGACGCGCCCGCGTCCCGCGTCCACGGGGCGCTGGTGAGCACCGAGTACCTCACCGACCGCCTGGCCGCGATCGGCGGCGCCGACGCGGCCCTGGTCGAGCACACCGCGGCGGGCGACTCGGTCACCTACCGGCTGCGGCAGACCGTGCCCGCGGCGAAGCTGCCGTCGTTCGCGCGGTCGGTGCTGCGCGGCGACCTCGTCGTCGAGCGCACCGAGTCGTGGACGCCGTCGGGCTCGGGGTTCACCGGGACGACGTCGGCGCGGGTCGGCGGCGTGCCCGGGGAGATCACCGGCGCGCACACGCTCGCCGACACGGTGTCGGGGTGCACGTGGCGCACCGAGGGCTCGGTCCGGGTCAAGATCCCGCTGGTCGGCGGCAAGGTCGAGGCGGTCGTCGCCGAGCAGGTCACCGCGCTGCTGGCCGCCGAGGCCCGCTTCACCGCGGACTGGCTCGCCGCGCGCTGATGGCCCGCACCCCCGGCTGGCCGCGGGCCGGGCCCGCGCGCTGGGCTGCCCCACCCGCGGCACGACCAACCCCAACCGGCTGCGCCGGGTGGACCGCTGGCTGGCGGCGCTGCCGCTCGCCCCGGACGCGCTGGTCGTCGACCTCGGCTACGGCGCGACCCCGGTGACCACGCTGGAGCTGGCCCGCAGGCTGCCGACCGCGCGCGTGGTCGGGCTGGAGATCGACCCGGAGCGGGTGGCCGCGGCCAAGCCCGCCGCCGACCCGCCCCGGCTGGACTTCCGGCGCGGCGGGTTCGAACTGGCCGGGCTGCGGCCGGACGTGGTCCGCGCGTTCAACGTCCTGCGCCAGTACACCGAGCCGGAGGCGCTGGCCGCGTGGGAGACGATGGTCGGTCGGCTCGCCCCGGGCGGGCTGCTGGTCGAGGGCACGTGCGACGAGATCGGCAGGCGCTGCTCCTGGGTCGCGCTGACCGGGGACGGCCCGCAGACGTTCACCCTGTCCTGCCTGCCCGCCGACCTCGACCGCCCGTCCGACCTCGCCGAGCGGCTGCCGAAGGCGCTGATCCACCGCAACGTCCCCGGCGAGCCCGTGCACGCCCTGCTGACCGCGCTGGACGCGTGCTGGGACGGCGCGGCGCCGTTCGCGCCGTTCGGGCCGCGCGCCCGGTGGGTGGAGGCGGTGGCGGCGCTGGCCCGGGAGTGGCCGGTGCTGGGCGGCCGGAAGCGGTGGCGGCTGGGCGAGGTCACGGTGCCGTGGTCGAGCGTTTCCCCTGCAATGGTGGGACGTTCGGAGGTCTGAGCCCCCTACCTTCGGAGGGTTGTCGACCGCCGTTCGGTCCGGTCGGATTGGACCCGTGACCGCACAGACCGACCTCGACCCCATCGAGCCGCCGCAGGCGCCGGTGCGCGTGGGCGTGGTGGACGACGAGCCGATGGCCCGCACCTTCGTCACCCGCATCCTCGGCGCGGCGCCGGACATCGAGGTCGTCGGCGAGGCCGCCGACGGCGCGGGCGCGCTCGAGCTGGTCCGGACCACCTCCCCGCCGTGCTGATGCTCGACCTCCGCATGCCCGGCATGGACGGCCTCGACACCCTCCGCGAACTGCGCCGCGCCCACAACCGCCCCGCGGTGGTCGTCCTGACCACCTTCCACGCCGACGAGGCCGTCGCCACGGCGCTCAACCTGGGCGCGACCGGCTTCCTCCTCAAGCACACCGACCCGGACGAACTGGTCCGCGCGGTGCGCGTGGCCGCCCGCGGCGGCTCGGTGCTGGACCCGTCGCTCACCAAGGAGCTGATGGGCCACCTCGCCACCCACCACCTCGACCGCATCGGCGCCGCCGCCGAGGTCGCCCGCCTGTCCAACCGCCTCCGCGACGTCCTCCGCCTGATCGGCGCGGGCCGCAGCAACGCCGAGATCGCCGAAGACCTGCGCCTGTCGGAGTCCACCGTCCGCGGCTACGTCTCGGAGATCCTCGCCGCCACCGGCTGCGCCAACCGCGTCACCGCGGCGGTCCTGGCGCAGCGGGCGGGGCTGCTGGGCTAGACCACCTTCAGGCCGACGACGCCGCCGACGATCATCGCCAGGAAGAGCAGCTTCAGCGCCGAGGCGGCTTCCTGACCGGTGACCATCGAGTGCGCGACGGTCAGCACCGCGCCGATGCCGACCCACACGGCGTAGGCGGTGCCCACGGGCAGCTCGCGCATGGCGTGAGCCAGCCCGCCCATGCTCGCGACCAGCGCCACGGCGAACACCACCGACGGCGCGAGCCTGCTGAACCCCTCGGACCGGCCGAGCGCGACCGCCCAGACGGCTTCGAGCGCGCCGGAGACGACGAGGACGAACCAGGACATGACGGCCCTCCACGGGCCGTCTTGTCGCACACCGGGTACGGCACCCCTCGTCCGGGAGCCCGCGGACGGTGGGCTCGTCCGCGAGGGTCGCACATCCCCGGTCGGCTCACAACGTCGCCGCGTAGGCCGTCAGGACCTCGACCGCCTCGGCGATGTCGTCGGTCACGGTGATCCACGCCTCCGCGGGGCGGCCCTTGGCCAGGCCGCGGACGAGCGGGGCGGCGGGGACCTCCTCGGTCCAGAAGCGGGTGCCGAGGAAGACCATCGGGGCCGGGACGCCGTAGTGGTTCTGGGTGTAGTCCTGGAAGACCTCCTGGACCGTGCCCGCGCTGCCGGGGGTGTAGACGATGCCGCCGGTGGCGACGGTGAGCAGGCCGTCTTCGCGGACGGAGTTGGCGAAGTACTTGGCGTGCAGCTCGCAGAACGGGTTCGGCGGTTCGTGGCCGTAGAACCACGTCGGGATGCCGATGGTGCGCGGGGTGTCGGCGACCGGCAGGTCGACGGCTAGGCCCGCGGCGAGCCACTGTCCTATCTCGACGGCCGCGTCGACGCCCGCGGCGAAGCGGGGTGCGGCGGCGAGGGCGGACAGCGCGTCGGACGGGTCGGTCCCGGCCAGGCGGACGCCGAGCGGGACGGCCTCCATCGCGCCGGGGCCGCCGCCGGTCAGGACGGTGAAGCCCGCCGACCCGAGGGCGCGGCCCAGGTCGACGGCCTCGCGGTAGCCGGGGGTGTCGCGGACGAGCGCGTGCCCGCCCATGACCGCGACGGGGTGGCCGGTGAGGACGTCCTCCAGCGCCGAGGTGATGCTGTGGTCGTGCAGGCGTTCGGCGAGGGCGTGCAGCGGGTCGAGCGCCTGTTCCCTGGTGTGCCGGTAGATCCGCGCGTCGGGGGTGTCCGCGTAGGACGCCGGGTCGGTGGGGTCGAAGCCCGCGAACAGCTCGGCCGGGGTGTAGAGGCGCGCCCGGTACACCTCGTACGGCAGGTCCGGGACGGCCGGGAACAGCAGCGCGCCCGCGGCCTCGGCGCGGCGCGCGGTCTCCGGGGTGAGGGCGCAGCCGAGCAGCAGCGCGCCGTCCAGCGCCGTCCGCAGCAGGCGGTCCTCGTCCGGCCCGGTCAGGTCGAGGCCGATCAGCACGGCCCCGCGCAGGTCCCGCCCGCTCTCCCGGTCCGACCGCAGGGCGTCGACGTCGGCATACTCCACGCGCACGCTGGGTAGCCTAGGGGCCGCCCATGAACCAGATACACGCCTTCGCCGAACGCCTCCTCCCGCTGCCGGTCGCGCGGGTCCGGGAGGCCGTGACCGACTACGCGGGCGTGCGCTCGCGCATCCTGACCCCGGAGTTCAGCGGCTTCCGCGCCACGCCCGGGCTCGTCGAGGTCGACTTCCAGGGCGAGCGAGCCGAGCTGGTGGTCAGCTCGCCGCGCCCGGACACCGTGGTCGAGGCCGACCGCCGGTCCAGCCTGGTGTTCACCTGGACCACCGACGGGACCGGCGACACCACCAGCGTCCGGCTGTCGCTGGCCCGCGACGGCGCCAACGGGCCGCTCGGCCTGCTCCAGCGGGTCACCGCGCCGCCGCGGCTGCGGCTGGTGCTCGACGGGCTGCTGGCGAACCTCGCCGCCGAATTGGCGCGCTGATCCGGAAATGCGGAAATAGCCGTTCCGGCCGTCGCGCGGCGACGGCCGGAACAGCGTCATTGATAGGGATTCCCCGTCGGAAAACGGGGCAGTCGAATGGGACCCGGTCGGACGCCGGATCTCCCCGCGTGGGCTAGGCGCCCAGCGCGCAGGCCCACTCGCGGTCGCGCGCGGGGGCCAGAACCATCGTGGTGCGGGGGTCGTAGGTGAACACGGGAAAAGGATGCCCGCAATTGCGCGGGCGCGGCAATCGAATTAGAAGACGACGGTCTTGTTCCCGTGCACGAGCACGCGCCGCTCCAGGTGCCAGCGCAGGCCGCGGGCGAGCACGACCTTCTCGATGTCGCGGCCCTTGCGCACCATGTCGGCGACCGAGTCGTTGTGGTCGACCCGGATGACGTCCTGCTCGACGATCGGCCCCGCGTCCAGCTCGGCGGTGACGTAGTGGCAGGTCGCGCCGATCAGCTTCACCCCGCGCTTGTGCGCCTGGTGGTACGGCCGCGCGCCGACGAACGACGGCAGGAAGCTGTGGTGGATGTTGAGCGCCCGCCCCGCCCACTCCGCGCACAGCTCCGTCGGCAGCACCTGCATGAACCGGGCCAGCACGATGGCGTCCGGGCGGGCGGCGTCGACGAGCTGGCGGAGCTGGGCGAACGCGGCGGCCTTGCCGTCGGCGTCGATCGGGAACGGCACGTGGTGGAACGGGATGCCGTGCGCGCGGGTGATCGACGCCAGGTCGGCGTGGTTGCCGATGACCGCGCGGACGTCGACCTCCAGCTCCCCGCTGTGCACGCGGCCCAGCAGGTCGTAGAGGCAGTGGCCCTCCTTGGTCACCAGGATGACCACGCGCGGGCGCTCGCCGGTGTCGACGATGTCCCACTCGACGCGCCCGCCGAGCCGCCGGGCCACGTCGACGAACCGGCGGCGCAGCTCGGTCGCGTCGTAGGGCAGGGAGTCCGCGCGCACCACCTGGCGGGTGAAGAACCAGTTGGTGTCCGGGTCGGAGTGGTAGTCCGCCTCGACGATCCAGCCGCCCGCGACGCTGAGGAACGACGCGATCTCGGCCACGATGCCGGTCCGGTCGGGGCAGCCGAGCCTGATCACGTACCGACGCTCTTTCGACGACACCCGCGTTACTCCCGGCTCCGCTCGATTCAGAAGGCCTTGAGCCTACTGACCAGCTCGGAGTCGCCGCTGACCACCGCGTGGCTCGGCCGTCCCCACACCGCGCGGTACACCGCGTCGGCGGTCCCGACGACCTTCGCGTCCGCGTCGAGCGCGGTCGGCTCGTGCGGGTGGGTGTCGATCCCCGGCGGGGCGTCGGTGGACAGCGTGACCAGCCACGCCCGGCCCGCGTCGGCGGCGTGCAGCAGCACCGTCCCCGCGACCGGGGAGGGCTGCGGCGGGTTGAGGGTGAACAGCTCGTCGACGCCGTCCGCGGCGAACGCCGGGTCGAACAGCAGGGTGGGGACGGTGTCGTGCGCGGTGTGCTCGCCGTCGAGGCGGTGGATGGCCGCCTCGTTCGCCTGCCTGCGGGCGAACCAGCCTGCGTCGCCGGGGAAGCCGGGGACGAACGACCAGGTGCGGGTGGCCGGGTCGGTCGCGGTGAACCCGGCGGTCATCGCCGCCACCCGCTCGTCCCACCAGGCCAGCAGCTCGGTCCAGTCCGCGGGCGGCTTCGGCGGCTCGGGGGCGGGGCCCTCGGGGGCAGCGGCAGGGCCAGCTCGACCCACGCCTGCAGCTCGGCGACGTGCGTGATCAGGTCCTGGGCGGTCCAGCCGGGGCAGGTGGGGACGGGGGCGTCCGGCCCGACCCGGTCGACCGCGCTGCGGAGCGCGGCGCACTGGACGCGGATCTGCTCGATGTATGCGGCGTAGTCCACGCCCCGACCCTAGTGGCCGTGATCACTCCCGGCCGAGTCCTTCGACCACCTCGGCGCCGGGCAGCGCGGCCAGCACGTCGCCGGGGATGAGCAGCTTGCTGCCCCGGATGCCGCTGCCGACGACCAGCTCGGGCGCGGCGGCGACGGCGGCGTCGACCAGCAGCGGCCACCCCTCGGGCAGGCCGACCGGGGTGATCCCCCGTACGCCATCCCGGTCAGGGCGACCGCGGTGTCCATCGGCGCGAACGACGCCTTGCGGACGTCCAGCCTGCGGCGCACGACGCCGTTGACGTCGGCGCGGGTCGTCGCCAGCACCAGGCAGGCCGCCATGCGCTCCTCGCCGCCGCGCTTGCCCGCGACGACGACGCAGTTGGCCGACGCCTCCAGCGGGGAGCCGTAGGCGGCGCAGAACTGGGCGGTGTCGGCCAGCTCGGGGTCGATCGCGCCGACGCCGACGCGGTCGGCGGGCAGCCCGGCGAGGGCCTTCGCGACCGGCTCGGCCAGCAGTTCCGGGTGCTCCGCGGCGGGCAGCACGGTGAGGGTCCCGGCGATGGTCCAGGTCACTGACGCCCCCGTCACACGAAGTTGTCCGCCGACAAAGGTATCCAGCAGGCCCGTGGCGGCTCTTTGAGTTGTCCGGAGCGCGACAGTACCGTCACCGTGGAGGCGACGATGAACCACGACCCCCGAGCCGTGCGCGGGCGGTTCCGTGATCGTCGGACCCGTCCCGGACGGGGGCATTGGCGACCTGCGGCATCATCCGTTCGGGTGACCCTGCGGCGGCGCGGACGCGTCGGCGCGGACGGGCGCGATGTAGCCAGAGGCACCAGAGGACACGGCCCCGGATCAGGAAAGCAGGGGTGGGAGCGGTGACCGAGCTCCACACGGTTGGGACGAATCCGCCCTGGGAGGGGCTGGCCGGATCGGAGCGCCACGCCGCCTGCATGGTCGCCGCGCGCGCCGGGGACAAACGCGCCCTGGACGTGCTGATCGCCGAGCTGACCCCGCTGGTCTGGCACGTCGCCGCGGCAGCGGCCTGGACCACAGCACCGCCGAGGACGTCGTCCAGACGGTGTGGCTGGCGCTGCTGCGCCACCTGGAGCGCCTCACCGAGCCGCGCGCCCTCGCGGGGTGGCTGATCACCACCACCCGCCGCGAGGCCAACCGGACCCGCCAACGCCTGGCCGCCCAGACCGAGCTGCTCCCCGAGTACGCGGAGCAGGTGCCCAGCACCGAACCGCTCCCGGAGTCGCTCGTCCTGCGCGGCGAGCGCGACCACAAGCTGTGGGTGGCCTTCAGCAAGCTCCCCGAGCGCTGCCAGATGCTGCTGCGCCTGACCGTCCTGGCGGGCCGGGCCGAGTACCGCGAGGTCGCCGCCGCCATGGGCATGCCCCACGGCAGCATCGGCCCGACCGCGGCCGCTGCCTGAAGTCGCTGCGCGGCCTGTACGACGAGGGGGATGGTGCGAGATGAGGAACGACATGGACCCGGCCGAGCAGCAGTACTGGCTGGAGCAGGTCACGCACCTCGTCGACGAGCTGGACCCGGTCCCGCCCGGCCTGGTCGAGCGCGCCCAGTTCGCGGTGGCCATCGAGGACATCGACGCCGAGGTGGAGCTGGAAGCCGCCCTGTGGCTGGACCAGCGCCCGCTGGTCGGCGTCCGCGGCGGCGGCCCCGGCACCATCACCTTCTTCGTCGGCGACCTGACCGTCATGGTCAACGTCACCCGCACCGGCGAATCCCACCGCATCGACGGCTGGCTCGTCCCGGCCGGGGAGCACGCGGTCGAGGTCCGGGTCGCCGACCACGGCACGTCGTCGACGACGGCGGACGAGGGCGGGCGCTTCGTCCTGACCGAGGTCCCCGGGGGACGACCCAGATACTGGTCCGCATCCAGGGCGGCAGGCCCCGCACGGTCGTCACCCCGACGGTGGTGCTGTGAACGCGGCGGAGGACGCCGTCGAGGACGTGGCGGCCGTACTGGGGCCGGACATGTACCGCTTCGCCCCCGAGGGCGACCACTTCCTGGGCGAAGCGGTGATGGTGGCGTTCGCGGGCAGCCTGCTCGGCGCGTTCTGGCGCGGCTTCAGCGCCGGTCTGCACGGCACGGTCGAGCAGTGGGGGACCGAGGCGGCCCAGTGGCTCACCGACCGGCTGCGGAAAGCGGTCACCGGCTCAGCCGGGCGCGACCGCGACGAGGCGGCGCAGGACGCCGCCGCGGAGGCAGCCGAGGCCGCGCCCGACGACGGGGGCGGAGACCGGGACACGGCACTGGACCTCGCGCAGCGGGTGCTGGCGGACGCGCTCACCACGTCGGGCCTGCCCGAGGACAGCGCGAGCCGGTACTCGCAGGCGGTGCGGGCCGCGGCGGAGACGATGCTCAACCCCGAGGGGTAGCCGTGCTCACCCGGGGGATGGGCGGTGCCGAACAGCTCGTGCACCTCGCCCGCGCGCTGCTGACCGGCTCGGCGCCGAGGTTCGACCAGCACATGGATTTCATCCTGCAGAAGCAGGAGTGGGAGCAGCGCACGGGCGGGACGCTCGACGGGCAGTGGTTCGCCGTCGTCCACCCCGGTGGGGACGTGCGGTACATCCGCACCGGCGGCGACCACGGGTTCAGCACGTGGGAACGGCCCGACGCGCCCATGTCGGCGACCTTCACCCTCCGCCCGGAGGTCCGGCTCGTGTCGAGCTGGCTCACGCCCTCGATACCGCCGCCGGACCTCTCCCCGAGGTCGCCGACCTCCTCGACAACGCCATCGCCGCCGCCCACCCCGACTACAACGGGGAGCTGACCGCGGCCTGCGCCGCGGACCGGAGCCCGCACGCCTTCGGCGTCACCTGGCCCGCGTCCGGGGTCCCGCCGGTGGCCGAGCTGTGGAGCGTGTTGAGCGACCAGCGCGCCGCGTTGGCCGTCGACGGCCAGGCGTTGGCGGGGCTCGGTTCGTGCCTCGACCTGTGGAGCAGGCTCGAAGCCGACGGCGTCGCGCCCTCCGTCCGCGCCGCGGTCGCCGCGCCGTTGCGCGGGTTGCGCCAGGGATTCCCGCTGGCGGTCCTGCGGGAGTCCATCATCCTGGCTGTCGCCCACGGCCAGATGCGCTCGGTCATCGACCTGTTCAACGGGCTGCTCGCGGCCGCCGAGGACAGCCTGGCGGAAGTGCGCGCCGCGCCCGATCTCGACGAGTTCCACGAGCGGATCTACGCGGCGACGCCGCCGATCATGAGCGTGGTCGCCGTCGCGGACGTGCTCTGCGAGCCGGACGTGCCCCTCGGGGACGCGACGGTCGAGAAGATCAAGGACAAGCGGCGGGTGTGGGAGGAGTACCGGGTCCGGCTGATGGACGCGGTCGACTACCACGTCCGCAACATCACCTCGCGCGACGTGGTCTGGAACGGGCACGTGGCGCTGGTGCGCGCCGCGCGGGACAAGGGTGGGGACAAGGCCGCGCGGCGCGTGGTGACCAGGCTGGTCGAGCAGTTGCTCCTCTACCCGGCCGCGTTGGGGCCGCGGTTGGTGGCCGAGGCGGGCTGAGGGGGCAGGTCGAAGGGCAACCCGCCGGTGTGCAGGACGCCGAGGTGTTGGGTTGCCCTGGTCAGGGCCACGTAGAGGTCGTTGAGGCCGCGGGGGACTCGGCGACGATGGCGGTGGGTTCGACGAGGAGGACGGCGTCGAATTCGAGGCCCTTGGCTTGGCGGACGGTGAGGACGGCGACGCGGCTTTCCAGGTCGGGGCGTTCGCCGACGGCGGCGTCGGGGACGGCGGTGAGGACTGCTGTGCCGATGTCCGCTGCCAGGGATTCGGGGACCAGGACGGCGAGGGTGCCGGGGCGGTCTTCGGCGGCGTGGGCGCGGCGGCGGCGGGGAGGTCGTCGGTCTGCGCCGACCAGGGGGTTCGCCGGTCTCGCGGACGGAGCGCGGGGGTTCGACGGGGGCGTCGAGGCGGGCGAGGACGGCGTTGGCGACGGTCATGATCTCGGCGGGGGTGCGGTAGTTCACCGTCAGCTCGGTGCGGCGCCAGCGGTCGGCGACGTAGGGCTCCAGGACGTCGGACCAGGCGTCGGCGCCTGCTAGGGCGCCGGTTTGGGCGACGTCGCCGACCAGGGTCATGGAGCGGGAGGGGCAGCGGCGCATGAGGACGCGCCAGGCCATCTCGGACAGCTCCTGGGCCTCGTCGACGATGACGTGGCCGAAGGTCCAGTCGCGGTCGGCGGCGGCGCGTTCGGCGGCGGTGCGGTGGTCGGCGTCCTCGTGGCGTTCGGCCAGCTTCCGGGCGTCGATGAGGTCGTGGGCGAGCAGGATGTCGGGGTCGGCCTCGTCCTCGAGCTGGAGGATGTCGAGGACGCCCTGGGCGTAGTTCTCGGCGTCGCGGCGGCGTTGGGCGGCGCGGGCGCGCTCCTCGCGGTCGTCGACGCCGAGGAGTTCGGCGGCTTCGTCGAGCAGCGGGGCGTCGGCGGGGTCCAGCCCGCGCCGGGGGTGCGGTGGAGGAGGCGGCGCTCGGCGGGGGTGTGGTCGGGCATGGCGGTGGCGAGGCGGTCCTCGTCGGCGTAGAGGTCGTCGAGGAGGCGCTGCGGGGTCAGGCGCGGCCACAGCTCGTCGACGGCGGCGGTGACCTCGTCGGCGGCGGCCAGTTCGCGGCGGATGTCGGCGAGGTCGCCCGCGTCGAGGAACTCCGCGCCGAGGCGGTCGGCCTCCTGCCGGGTGAGGAGGTCGACGATCTCCCGCTCGAACACCTCGCGGGCGTGGTTGTGCAGCCTGCCGCCCGCGCGGGCGCGCTGGCGGGCGCGGGCGATCTCCTGCGGGCGCAGCACCATCTCGACCCGCTCGACCTCGACGGTGATCGGCTCGTCGGGCACGACCTGGCGGTCGGCGACGGCGCGGCGCAGCACGTCGACCATGCCGATGGCGCCCTTCACCGCCGCGGCCTCGGCGGGCTCGGGTCTGGCCGCGCGGACGCCGGGGAACAGGTCGCCGACGGTCTGCAGCAGAACGCCCGTCTCGCCCAACGACGGCAGCACCTGCCCGATGTACTTGAGGAACGTCGCGTTCGGGCCGACGATCAGCACGCCGCGGCGGGCGAGCTGCTCGCGGTAGGTGTAGAGCAGGTAGGCGGCGCGGTGCAGGGCGACGGCGGTCTTGCCGGTGCCGGGCCCGCCCTGGACGACGAGGACGCCGTTGAGCCCGGCGCGGATGACCTCGTCCTGCTCGGCCTGGATCGTCTCGACGATGTCGCGCATGACGCCCTTGCGGGTCGCGTTGAGCGCGGCGAGCAGCGCGGTCTCGCCGGTGACGCCGTCGCTGTGGGTGGCGTCGTGGAGGTCGAGGTGCTCGTCGTCGACGGCGGTGACCTTGCGCATGCTGGTGCGGATGTGGCGGCGGCGCCGGACGCCCTGCGGCGAGGCGGCGGTGGCGAGGTAGAACGGCCGGGCGGCGGGCGCGCGCCAGTCGAGCTGGAGCGGTTCGTAATCGTCGTCGCGGTCGAACAGGCCGATGCGGCCGATATACGTCTTCGCGCCGTCGGCGAAATCGAGCCTGCCGAAGCAGAGCCCGTTCTCGACCGCGTCGTATTGCGCCTTGCGCGAACTCAGTTCCGCGACGGTGGCGTCGCGCAGGGACATCGCCTGGGGCAGGCTGCTGACCTCGCGCAGCGTCCGCGCCAGGCGGCTCTCGGTCTCGGTCCGCAGCGCGTCGAGGTGCGCGTAGAGCAGGGTGAGGTATTCCTGCTCGACGCCGATCTCGTTTGACAACCGCCCTCCAACGACGATATTATGCCGCCATGGGCCGCGTTTTCAGCGGCCCTTTCGCATTTCGGCACACGGACCCTCGAATATACGCGGCGCAATTGCCGGGCGCCAGGTCACACGCCCGCGCGCACCAGTCCGTCCGCGTCCGCGCCGAGGCTGAACACGACGGCGTCGGTCCGCTCGATCGCCTCCCGCGCGCGCTCGTCCCCGGCCTCGACGGTGAGGTCGCGCAGCCGCACGGGCGGGCCGAGGTCGACCAGGGTGGGGAGGTACTCGGCCGTGGTGACGGCCCAGCCGTCTTCTTCGCGGGTGAAGGTGAAGCGGGCGAGCGCGCCCTCCTCGGTCGTCCCCTTCGGTTCGGCGTGCCGCGCGACCTGGTTGCCGAGGCCGTAGGCGACCCACTTGCCGTGCAGCATCTCGAAGGGCTGCACGACGTGCGCGTGGTGCCCGATGATCAGGTCGACGGCGGGGTCGGCGAGCACCTCGTCGGCGATGCGGCGCTGCTCGTCGGTGGGCTCGTGCTTGCCCTCCAGGCCCCAGTGGAGGCTCGCGACGACGACGTCCGCACCAGCCTCCCGCGCTGCCTTCGCGTCGTCGAGGACGGTGTCGGCGTCGAGGACGTTGGCCATCCAGGGCGCGTCGGCGGGCCGGTGGGTGCCGGTGTTGAAGGCGAAGGTGTAGGAGAGCCAGCCGACTTTCGCACCGGGGACGTCGAGGATGAGGGTGTCGCGGCTTCTTCGGCGCTGCGGGCGGACCCGGTGTGGGCGATGCCCGCCTGGTCGAGGACGTCGAGGGTGCTGATCGCGCCGGGTGCGCCGTGGTCCATGGTGTGGTTGGAGGCGGTGGTGCACACGTCGAAACCGGTGTCGGAGAGGGCGGTGGCGACCTCGGGCGGGGCGCTGAAGCGGGGGTAGCCCTCGAAGGGGCCGTCGGGTCCGGCTAGGGGTACTTCGAGGTGGCAGACGGCGAGGTCCGCGCCTTCGACGACGGGGGCGATGCCTGCGAAGAGGGGGCGTAGTCCCGGGTGGCGCCGCCGTCGGCCTCGGCCTGCTCGGTGAGGGCGGGGTGGATGAGGACGTCCCCGCCGGCGACGATGGTGAACCCGTCGGGCTCGGTGGTCGTCGTGGGAGGTGGAGTCGTGGTGGGTGGGGTGGTGGTCGTGGCGCCCGGCGCCGCCGTGGGCACCCCTGTCGTGGGCGCGGCACAGCCCGCCACCACCGCGGACGCCAGAAGAACCCCCAGAACCCCTCGCACCCGCGAACCCTATCCACCCGGGCTCGGGGGCCCGGCCGGGGTGGCCTGCGAGCGTGTCCGCCCGCTGCCGCGCCAGAGCCGGACGGCGGCAGCGGGCGGTGCGCTAGCGGCGTTTGCGTTGCGCCACGGCGATGATCACGCCGATGACGGCGAGGAGGAGCGCCACGGGGATGGCGCGTTTGGTGACCGAGCGGCCCGCGTAGGCCATGAGGTCGATGGGTTCGACCTCGGCTTCAGCCTCGGGGACGGCGGCGAGAGTGGGGCGTTGCGGGGAGGTGGGCGGTGGCGCCTCCGGTTCGGTCGTGGTGGAGGAGGTCGGCTGCTCGGGGGCAGCGGCGGCCGGTTCTGTTGTGGCGGTGGCTGCGGGCCGCTCCGGTTCTGTCGTGCCGGTGGCCGCAGGCCGCTCCGGTTCTGTCGTGCCGGTGGCCGCAGGCCGCTCCGGTTCTGTCGCGTCGGTGGCCGCAGGCCGCTCCGGTTCTGTCGTGCCGGTGGCCGCAGGCCGCTCCGGTTCTGTCGTGCCGGTGGCCGCAGGCCGCTCCGGTTCTGTCGCGTCGGTGGCCGCGGGCCGCTCCGGTTCTGTCGTGGCGGTGGCCGCGGGCCGCTCGGGGCCGGCATGCGGCGGTTCCGTTGCGGTGGCTGCAGGCCCGGCTTTGGTAGCGGGTGCGGCCAGTTTCTTGGAGAGGCAGGTGGCGAAGGTGTCCAGGATCTTGCCGCCTACCTCGCTGATCAGGCCGCGGCCGAATTGGGCTGGTTTGCCGGTGATCGACAGGTCTGTGTGGACGGTGCCGGTGGTGGTTTCTCCTTGGGGGGTTAGGGTTACGGTTACCGTTGCTGAGGCTGTGCCGTTGCCTGCGGTGTCCTTGCCGGTGGCCCTGATGGTGATGGTCCGCATGGCTTCGTCTTGGGTGACGAATTCTCCTTTTCCTTTGTAGGTCAGGGAGATTGGGCCCAGTTTGACCTTGACCTTGCCCTCGAAGGTGGTGCCTTCGACGGCGGTCAGGGCGGCGCCGGGCATGCAGGGGGCTACTCGGTGGGGGTCGAGCAGGGCCGTCCAGACGTCGGGGGTGGGGGCTGGGACGTGGAAGGTGTGCTCGAGGTGCACGTCAGGCTCCTGCGGCCGCGGTGAGGGCTCGGGTGGTGAGGACTCGGGCGAGGTGGTGGCGGTAGTCGCGGTCGGCGTTGGAGTCGGTGGTGGGGGTGGTGTGGTCGGCGGCGTGGGCGGCGGCTGTGCGGAGGGTTTCGGGGGTTATGGGGTTGCCTACCAGGGCCGCTTCGACTGTGGTTGCGCGTAGGGGGACGGGGGCCATGTTGGTGAGGGCTATGCGGGCGTCGGTGATGGTGCCGTCGGTGACCTGGAGGCACGCGCCTACCGCGACGATGGACCAGGCCTGGGCTACGCGGGTGAACTTCTCGTAGTGGGCGTGGCAGTTCGTGTGTTTGGGGAAGCGGATCTCGGAGATGATCTCGTCGGGGCGCAGGGCCGTGGTGAAGTAGTCGACGAAGAAGTCGCTCGCGGGGATGGTGCGCTTGCCGTCCATGCCGCAGACGGTGAACTCGGCGTCGAGGGCCAGGGCGGGGGCGGCGAGGTCGCCCGCGGGGTCGGCGTGGGCCAGGGCGCCGCCCAGGGTGCCGCGGTGGCGGACTTGGGGGTCGGCGACGGTGTCGGTGGCCAGGCGGAGCAGGGCCAGGTGGTCGGCGACCAAGGGGTCGCGCTGGAGCTCGTAGTGGGTGGTCATGGCGCCGATGACGATGCGGTCGCCGTCTTCGCGGATGCCGTGCAGCTCGGCGACGCGGGCGAGGTCGACGAGTTTGGGCGGGGTCGCCAGGCGCATGCGGAGGACCGGGAGGAGGCTCTGGCCGCCCGCGATGATCTTGGCGTCCTCGCCCGCGTCCGCCAGCGCGCGGACGGCGTCGTCGAGGGTGGTGGGGGCGACGTAGTCGAACTCGGCGGGGATCACTGGGCACCTCCGGACAGGGAGCCGAGGCCGCCGCCCGCCTCCGATCGACCCGGGCCGCCCGCGTCGGGCCTGCCCGTCCTGATCGCCGTCCACACCCGCATCGGGGTGCACGGCATCTCGATGTCGTCGACGCCCAGGTGGCGCACGGCGTCGACGACGGCGTTGACCACCGCCGGGGTCGACGCGATGGTGCCCGCCTCCCCGACCCCCTTGACGCCCAACGGGTTGGTCGACGACGGGGTCTCGGTGCGGTCGGTGTCGAAGCTGGGCAGGTCCGCGGCCGACGGCAGCAGGTAGTCGGCGAACGTGCCGGTCGTCAGCGTGCCCGACTCGTCGTGCACGGCCTCCTCGTACAGCGCCTGCGCGATGCCCTGGGCGAGCCCGCCGTGCACCTGGCCCTCGACGATCAGCGGGTTCACCACCTTCCCGACGTCGTCCACGCAGACGTACTTGCGCAGCCGCACCGCGCCGGTCTCGGTGTCGACCTCGGCGGCGCACAGGTGCGTGCCGTGCGGGAAGGAGAAGTTCTCCGGGTCGTAGGTCGCCTCCGCGTCCAGCGACGGCTCCATGCCCTCGGGCAGGTCGTGCGCGGCGAACACGTGGAAGGCGATGTCGGCCATCCCGGTCGACTTGTCGGTGCCGCGCACGGAGAACGCGCCGGAGGCGAAGTCCAGGTCGTCCTCCGCGCACTCCAGCATGTGCGCGGCGATCCGGCGCGCCTTGGCGACGACCTTCTCCGCCGCCTTCACCACCGCGATCGCCCCGACCGCGAGCGACCGCGACCCGTAGGTGTCGAGCCCGCGCGGGGAGCTTTGCGTGTCGCCGTGCAGGATCTCGATGTCCTCGAACGGCACGCCGAGCTGGTCGGCGACGATCTGGCTCCACGCCGTCTCGTGGCCCTGCCCGTGCGCCGACGACCCGGTGACGACCTCGACCTTGCCGCTGGGCAGCACCCGCACCGACGCGTGCTCCCACCCGCCCGCCGCGTACGACAGGGCGCCCAGCACGCGCGACGGCGCGAGCCCGCACATCTCGGTGAACGTGGAGATGCCGATGCCGAGCTGCACGGCGTCGCCGCGCGCGCGGCGCTCGGCCTGCTCGGCGCGCAGCGCGTCGTAGCCGAACATCGCCTTGGCCTTGGCGGTGGCGGCCTCGTAGTCGCCGGAGTCGTAGGTCATCCCGGCGACGGTGGTGAACGGGAACTCGTCGTTCTTGATCCAGTTCAGCTCGCGCACGGCGAGCGGGTCCATGCCGACCTCGACGGCCAGCTCGTCCATCAGCCGCTCGATGGCGTACGTCGCCTCGGGCCGACCCGCGCCGCGGTAGGCGTCGGTCGGGGTCTTGTTGGTGAACACGTTGGTGCACGCGAAGTGGTAGGCCGGGAACTTGTAGATCGCGTTGAACATGAACGCGCCCAGGATCGGCACGCCCGGGGTGACCAGCCGCAGGTAGGCGCCCATGTCGGCGAGCAGCTCGACCTTGAGCCCGGTGACGGTGCCGTCGCGGCGCGCGGCGAGGGTGAGCTTCTGGATCTGGTCGCGGCCGTGGTGCGCCGAGAGCAGCGACTCCGACCGCGTCTCGGTCCACTTGACCGGCTTGCCGAGCCGCTTCGCCAGCAGCAGGCAGATCACCTCCTCCGGCGTGACCTGGAGCTTGCCGCCGAACCCGCCGCCGACGTCCGGCGCGATCACCCGGACCTTGTGCTCCGGGGTGCCGGTGGTCAGCGCGACCATCAGCCGCAGGATGTGCGGGATCTGCGTGGCCGACCACATCGTGTACTGCTCGCCGGTCGGGTCGACCACGACCGAGCGCGGCTCCATGAACGCCGGGATGAGCCGCTGCTGGCGGTAGGTGCGCTCGATGAGCACCTCGGCCTCGGCGATGGCGAGGTTGACGTCGCCGCCGGTGCCCGCCGCCGCGGAGTCGAACACCCACACCGCGCTGGTGTTGGTGCCGAGGTCGGGGTGCACCAGGTCGGCGCCCTCCTCGACGGCGGCGCGCATGTCCAGCACCACGGGCAGCTCGTCGTAGTCGACGTCGATCGCGGCGAGCGCGTCGGCCGCCTCGTACCGGCTGCGCGCGACCACGACCGCGACGGCCTCACCGGCGAAGTTGACCTCGTCGACGGCCAGCGACGGCGCGTCCGGCGCCTTCTGGTCCTCGGTGATGGGCCACGCGCACGGCAGGCTGCCCTGCTCGTCGGCGAAGTCGCGCCCGGTGAACACCGCGACCACGCCGGGCATGGACCGCGCGGCGGAGGTGTCGACGCCGGTGATCCGGGCGTGCGCGACCGGGCTGCGCAGGAACGCCACGTGCAGCAGGCCGGGCAGGGTGATGTTGTCGGTCCAGCGGGTGCGGCCGGTGATCAGCCGCGCGTCCTCCTTGCGCAGCCGCGACTTGCCGACCTCGGGCTCAGCGGTCGCGGTCATCACTCACCGCCCGACAGCTGGGCGGAGCGCTCGTCGACGCGCTCGGCTTCGGGGCCCGCGCCGGGGCGCATGCGGCCCGCGGCGTCGCGGACGGCGCGGACGATGTTCTGGTAGCCCGTGCAGCGGCAGAGGTTGCCCTCCAGGCCGTGGCGGACCGTCTCCTCGTCGGGGTCGGGGTGGTCGGCGAGCAGGTCGATGGCCTGCATGATCATCCCGGGGGTGCAGAAGCCGCACTGGAGGGCGTGGTTGTCGTGGAAGGCCTGCTGGACCGGGTGGAGCTGACCGTCGCGGGCGAGTCCCTCGACGGTGGTGACCTCGCGGCCGTCGGCCTGCACGGCGAGGACGGAGCAGGACTTCACGCTGTGGCCGTCGAGGTGGACGGTGCACGCGCCGCAGTTGCTCGTGTCGCAGCCGACGACCGTGCCGACCTTGCCGAGCCGTTCGCGCAGGTAATGGACGAGCAGCAGGCGTGGTTCGACGTCGTCGGTGTACGACGTGCCGTCGACGCTGACCGTTATGCGCATCGTGACTCCTGGGCGTGGGGTGACGGGGCTCACAACCGAGCCTGCTCCCGACCCCACCCGCGCGGCAACCCCTGCCACCCACCCTGTGGACAACCGGCGCCTCACCCGTGGATGCGCCCGCTGCCCTCCGCCAGCCGCGCGCCCCGGCCGCCCCAGCGCAGCGCGATGATCTCCGCCGCGATCGACACCGCGGTCTCCTCCGGGGTGCGCGCGCCGAGGTCGAGCCCGATCGGCGAGGACAGCCGGGCCAGCTCGGCGTCGGTGAGCCCGGCCTCGCGCAGGCGCGCGACGCGGTCGTCGTGCGTGCGCCGCGAGCCCATCGCGCCGATGTAGCCGAGCGGGGCGCGCAGCGCGACCTCCAGCACCGGCACGTCGAACTTGGGGTCGTGGGTCAGCACGCACACCGCCGTGCGCTCGTCGACCCGCCCCGCCGCCAGTTCCGCCGCGAGGTACCGGTGCGGCCAGTCGACGACCACCTCGTGCGCGCCCGGGAACCGCGACACCGTCGCGAACACCGGCCGCGCGTCGCAGACGGTCACCCGGTAGCCGAGGAACGCGCCCATGCCCGCCATGGCCGACGCGAAGTCGATGGCGCCGAACACCAGCAGCCGCGGTGGCGGCTCGTAGGAGTTGACGAACACCCGCATGCCCTCGCCGCGCCGCTCCCCGTCCGGCCCATACGACAGCGTCCCCGTACGCCCACCCGCCAACAGCCCGCGCGCGTCGTCGGTCACCGCCGCGTCGACCCGCGCCGACCCGGTCGACCCCGCGACCCGGTCCGGCCACACCACGAGCCGCCTGCCCACCAGGTCACCGGGATGCGCGATCACGGTGGCCACCGCGACGGGCACCTCCGCGCGCACCGACTCGACCAGCTCCCCCAGCGCCGGGAAGGACTCCCGGTCGACCCGCTCGACGAACACGTCGATGATCCCGCCGCAGGTCAACCCGACCGCGAACGCGTCGTCGTCGCTGACCCCGTACCGCTGGAGCACCGGCCGCCCGGTGGTCAGCGCCTCGCGGCCCAGCTCGTACACCGCGCCCTCGACGCACCCGCCGGACACGCTGCCCGCCACCGCCCCGTCGCCCGCGACGACCATCGCCGCACCGGGCGCGCGCGGGGCGGAGGAGAAGGTGGCGACGACCGTGCCGACGGCCACCGCCTCCCCGCCGACCAGCGGGCGAGCACTTCGTCGAGCACGTCACGCACGGCGCACCTCGCGGAGCAGGTCGTCGAGTGCGGCCAGGCTGTGCCCGGCCAGCAGGCGGTCGATGTGCGGCAGCGCGGCGGCGATGCCGGACTGCACGGGCGCGTAGTCGGACGACCCGGCGTGCGGGTTGACCCACAGGACGCGGTGCGCCAGCCGGGCCAGCCGCGCGGCCTGCGCGCCGAGCAGTGCCGGGTCGCCGCGCTCCCAGCCGTCGGAGAAGACCACGACGACGGCGCGGCGCGCCACCCCGCGCCGGCCCCAGCGGTCGAGGAACGCGCGCAGGGTCTCGCCGAGCCGGGTGCCGCCCGCGAAGTCCGGGACGGCGCGCGCGGCGGCGGTGAGCGCGAGTTCGGGGTCGCGTTGGCGGAGCTGCCGGGTGAGCCGGGTCAGCCGGGTGCCGAGGGTGAACACCTCGGTCGGGGTGCGGCGGGCGACGGCGTGGGCGAAGCGCAGCAGGGCGTCGGCGTACGGGCGCATGGACCCGGACACGTCGACGAGCAGGACGAGCTTGCGCGGCCGGGTGCCCGCGCGCTCGCGGGGCAGCCGGACGGTCTCGCCGCCGGTGCCGCGCATGGCCCGCAGCACGCGGTCGGCGTCGAGGGGGCCGCGGCGGTCGGGGCGGCGGCGCCGCGCGCGCCGCAGCGGCGGTTCGGGGCGCAGCAGGGCGATCAGCTCGCGCAGGTGGGCGCGCTCGGCGGCGCTGAGCCCGGAGACGTCGCGGTGGCGGAGCACTTCCGCGCTGCTCGCGCCGGGCTGCGCCTCCGCCGCGCCGCGGGTCGTGCCGGTGGACACCAGCGCCGCCAGGGTCGACCGCCGCGGGCTCGGCGGGGCCGGTCGGCGCGGGGCGCGCGGCAGGTCGTCGCCGAACCAGGCGCGGAAGGCGTCGTCGTAGCGGGGCAGGTCGTCGGGCTCGCCGCAGAGGGTCAACCGGCCCGCCCAGTACAGCTTCGCGAGATCACCGGCGCCGAGCGCGGCGGCCGCGGCGAGGTAGGTCCGGACCCGGTCCGGCCCGCACGCCACCCCGGCGGCGCGCAGCGCCGCGGCGAAACCGGTCAACCCGGGGAGCGGGTCCATCCCGCCATTGTGCGGGGAGCGGACCGCGCCGGCGCCGCCACTCGCCGGGCGGCCCGCTCCCCTGGTGAATCATGCGTGGTCGGAGCCGGTGGGGCGACCGATTTTCACCCGCCGAGCAGCGCGCCCAGCCCGGCGGCGACGACCCGGTCGGCGTCCTCGCGGTACTTGAGGACGACGCCGAGCGTGGCCGCGGCCGTGGCGGCGTCCAGTTCGTCGCGGCCGAGCGCGACCAGCGCCCTGGCCCAGTCGATGGTCTCCGCGACGCCGGGCGGTTTGAGCAGGTCGGCGGTGCGCAGGCGGCGCACCGCCCCGGCGACCTGCGCGGCCAGCGCCTCGGTGACCGCGGGCAGGGTGCGGCGCAGGATCGCGATCTCGCGGGGCAGGTCGGGGTGGTCGAGCCAGTGGTAGACGCAGCGCCGCTTGAGCGCGTCGTGCACCTCGCGGGTGCGGTTGGAGGTGAGCACCACCAGCGGCGGCACGGCGGCGCGGACCTCGCCCAGCTCCGGGATGGTCACCGCGTGCTCGCCGAGGACCTCCAGCAGGAACGCCTCGAACTCGTCGTCGGCGCGGTCGACCTCGTCGACCAGCAGCACGCACGGCGCTTCCTCCAGCGCGCGCAGCAGCGGCCGGGCGAGCAGGAACCGCCTGGTGTACAGCGACTTCTCGGCCTCGTCTGCGTCGAGCGCGCCGGGCGCGGCGGCCTCGAGCGCGCGCAGGTGCAGCAGTTGGCGGGGAAGTCCCAGTCGTAGAGCGCCTGGGTGGCGTCGATGCCCTCGTGGCACTGGAGGCGGATCAGCGGGACGTCGAGCGCGCGGGACAGGGCCGAGGCGAGCGCGGTCTTGCCGGTGCCGGGCTCGCCCTCGCAGAACAGCGGGCGGCCGAGCGCGATCGCGAGGTAGGCGGCGGTGGCCAGACCGGTGTCCGGGAGGTACCCGACCCGGTCCAGCGCGGCGGCGACCTCCTCGGGGGTGTGCACCGCACCACGGTATCCGGACCCGCGTCCGGGTTCACCCTGAGCTGGGAATCCGGGTCGTTCCCCGATGGCGGGGACGCCCTGGTCGGGCAGGCTGGAGCCATGAACGAAACCAAGGTCCGCAAGCTCTACCGCAGCCGGTCCGACAAGATGGTCGCCGGTGTCTGCGGGGGTGTGGCGAAGATGCTGGGCGTCGACGCCGCGCTGGTCCGCATCCTGCTCGTCGGCGCGACGCTGCTCGGCTTCGGCACGGGCGCGGTCGTGTACCTGGCGTGCTGGCTGATCGTTCCCCAGGAGCCGTAAGTAGCCTGGCCCGCGTGTCCCGCGCGCTGGTGCTCGTCGCCGCGGCCGCCGTGCTGGCGGCCTCCGGCCTGGTGAGCTTCGTGGTGCTGCTGCTCGGCCCCGCGGTGCCCGGGCGCCCGGTGGCCGGGGTGGTGGTGTTCACGCTGGTCATCGCCCTGAGCGGGGCGGCGGCGGTGGTGCTGGCGGTGCGCGGGCGGCCCGCGGTGTGGGGGTGCTCGACGCTGCTGGTGGGCGCGGCGGTGGCCGCGCTGCTGCTGGCGGCGCTGCTCTACCAGCGCTGACCGCGCTGGACCTCGATCAGCTTGGGCCGGACGTCGACGATGTAGACCAGCGCGGCGACCAGGCCCGCCATCCAGAAGATCCAGCCGGTGCCCGCGAAGCTGAAGATCAGCAGCGCGGCGAGGGCGCCCGCGGTGATGCCCAGCCACGCGGGCTTGGACATGCGGTCGGCCGCCGAGTAGGCGTCGGGTCGCTGCAGCAGGGCGTGGACGAACGCGAACGCGCCCACCGGGATCGCCGCCCAGGAGATCACGTTCAGAATCCAGATAGCTGCCATCGGCACGCCCCCAGCCTACGTGGCGGCGTGGGCGATCACCATAGAGCCGAGCCCGGGGCTGGTCGCCCCGGGCTCGTTCAGCGCTCGCGCCTTACTTGTCGGTCTTGGGCGCGGTGGTCTTGCGGGCCGCGGTGGCGCGGGCGGTGGTGGTCGCGGCGGGCTTGCGCGCGGGGGCGGTCTTGTTGGCCACCCGACGGCTGGTGCTGCGCACCTCGTGCGCCACGTCCTCGCCCGCCTCCTCGACGGCCTCGGCGACCTCGGCGGCCACGCGCTCGGCGGTGATGGCGGCCTTCTCGCCGACGCTGCGGGTCTTGCGGGTCACCCGGGTCAGCACGTCCTCGGCCAGGGCGCGGGCGTCGCCCGCGACGTCACCGGCGCGCTGCTGCGCGGTGGTGATGGCCTCCTCGAGCTGCTCGATGGCCTTCTTGACCTGCGGCTGGGACTTCAGCTTGCCCAGGGCGTCCTCACCCTGGTCGGCGAGCTTCTGGTACAGCTTCAGCGCGGCGTCGGTGTAGTCGTCGACGAGCTTGCGCAGCTCGGACGGGTCGACCTTGCCGGGCAGGTCGTTCACCGCGGTGCGGGTGGACTCGGCGCGCTCCTTGGCGCGGTGCACGGCGTCCGCGACGGCCTTGGCGGCCAGGTCGCCCGCGCCCAGGGCGGCGAGCAGCGGGGTGCGGACCTGCTCCAGGGCGTCCTTCACCGCGGCGGTGGCCTGCTCGCGGACCTCGTCAGCCTTCGTCATCTGGGGTCACTCCTCGTGTGTCCACAGCGGACTCCTCCGGTGTGGACTGGTCGTTTTCCCGCCGGAATGACTGGTAGATGTCCAGCAGGATCTGCTTCTGGCGCTCGGTGAGCTCTTCGGCGGCGCGCACGGCGTCGACGACGGGGCCGCCGCTCGGCACGTCCAGGATCCCGGCCTGCACGTACAAGGCCTCCGCGGAGATCCGCAGGCCCTTGGCGATCTGCTGCAGGATCTCCGCGCTCGGCTTGCGGAGGCCGCGTTCGATCTGGCTCAGGTACGGGTTGGACACACCCGCGAGCTTCGACAGCTGGCGCAAGGAGATCTTGGCCGAGCTGCGCTGCTGGCGGATGTACTCGCCGATGTCACGGCCGAGGTCGGCGACCTTGTCGAACGACTTCTCCACGGCGGCGTTCCCCTCTCGTGACACCACCGACGGTACGCCCGAGTGCTAGCAACTGCAAGCGAAGGTGCTTGCGGGGTGGGTCACAGTCCCGCGAGCTTCTCCCGCACCCACGCGGCGACGGCCTCGGCGGTCTCCTCGACCGGGGTGTCGGTGGTGTCCAGCAGGTCCATGGGCGGGTCGGTCGACGCCGCGTTCGCCTTGACCCAGGCGTTGAAGCGCAGCATGTCCGCGATGCGGTCCTCGTCCTGCCAGCCGCGCCACGCCGGGCGCGCCAGCAGGCGCGCGCGCAGCGCCTCGTCGTCGGCGACGAGGGCCAGGTAGTGGATGCCGGAGAAGAGGGCGCGCTCGGGGCGCTGCTCGAACTGCGGGGGCGCGACCGTCCCGCAGAGGACGGACGGGCGCCCGCTCTGGTTGAGCATCGCGATCATCCGCAGCCACGTCTGGCGGAAGGCGCCGAAGTCGTCGGCGGGGTCGCGGAGGGCGCCGATCCAGAGCACGTCCTGCTCCAGGACGACGACCTCGTCGCCGAGCAGGGGGATGAGGCGCTTGCAGACCGTCGACTTGCCCGTCCCGCTGGGACCGGTCAGCGCGAGCACCGGGAGCCTGCGGAACGGCTCCCGGTGCCCGCACCGGACGCAGACCAGGACGTCCCCGTCGACCGAAGGCGCGTCGGCCCACTCGCCGCAGGCCGCGCAGATCATCGGGTTCGTCAGTCGAACAGCTCCTCGAGGAAGCTCTTGCGCTTCTTCCGGTAGTGCCCGCCGTGGCCGTAGTGGCCGTACCCGGGGGCGAGTCGTGGTAGCCGGGGGCGAGTCGCGGTACACCGGCTGGCCGTACCCGGGCTGCGGCGCGGGCGGGTACGCCGCGGGCGCGGGCTGCGCCGGGTACGCGCCGGGCGCGGGCTGGTACGGCGGCGGCGGCGCGGCCGCCGCGTTGTACCGCTGCTCGGCGGTCAGGATCTGCTCCAGCTCACCGCGGTCCAGGAAGATGCCTCGGCAGCCATCGCACTGGTCGATGTGGATGCCCTGCCGATCCATCGTGCGCATCGTGCTCTGGCACTTGGGGCAAATCAAAGTCACACGCTCCGTCTCTGGGCACTTCCCGGCCCGACCCGGCTGATCATAGGTCGGCCCGCGCCTCACCGGTCCAACGCCGCGCCACCCGCGCCGGGTTCCCGGCATGGCGGTGGGCACCATGCTCACCCGCCCAGGTGTAGGCGCCCGGCACATGGTTGGCCGGACCGCCCCAGCCTACCGTTTCCAGCCATGACCAGTGGTCCGCATCACACGCTCGACGGGCGCACCGCCCTGGTGACCGGCGGGGCCGGGGGCATCGGCCGCGCCTGCGCCCGCGCCCTGGCCGCGGCGGGCGCCAAGGTGCACGTCGTCGACCGGGACGGCCCCGGGGCCGAGGCGGTCGCCGCGGCGGTGGGCGGGGTGGCGCACGTCGCCGACCTGTCCGACCCCGACGCGGTGGCCGGGCTGCCCGCCGAGGTCGACGTGCTGGTGAACAACGCCGGGCTGCAGCACGTCGCCGCCCTGCACGAGTTCCCCCGGAGCGGTTCGCGCTGATCCAGCAGGTGATGGTCACCGCGCCGTTCCTGCTGATCCGGTCGGTGCTGCCGCACATGTACGCCCGCGGCTGGGGCCGCGTCGTCAACGTCTCCAGCGTGCACGGCCTGCGGGCCAGCGCGTACAAGGCCGCGTACGTCGCGGCCAAGCACGCGCTGGAGGGCCTGTCGAAGGTGACCGCGGTCGAGGGCGCCCCGCACGGGGTGACCAGCGTGTGCGTCAGCCCCGGGTACGTCGCCACCCCGCTGGTCGACGCGCAGATCGCCGCCCAGTCCCGCGAGCACGGCATCGACCCCGACGACGTCGTCGAGCGGGTGCTGCTCGACCGGGCGCCGCTCAAGCGGCTCATCCCGGCCGACGACGTCGCCGCCCTGGTCGTGTGGCTGTGCGGTCCGCACGCGGCCCACCTGACCGGGGCGTCCATCCCGGTCGACGGCGGGTGGACAGCCACGTGACCACCGCCCGCCCGCTCCCTCCCCCAACCGCAGAACGGTGACACCCATGTCCGCGACCCCGGCAACGAAGCCCAAGTCGTTCGTGCGGATCGTCGGCGCCAGCCTGATCGGCACGACGGTCGAGTGGTACGACTTCTTCCTCTACACCTCCGCCGCCGCGCTGGTGTTCAACAAGCTGTTCTTCCCCACGACCGACCCGCTGACCGGCACGCTGCTGGCGTTCACCACCTACGCCATCGGCTTCCTCGCCCGGCCCATCGGCGGCCTGGTGTTCGGCCACTTCGGCGACAAGGTGGGCCGCAAGAAGCTGCTGGTGCTGAGCCTGCTGCTGATGGGCGGCGCGACCTTCGCGATGGGCCTGCTGCCGACCTACGCCGCGATCGGCGCGGCGGCCCCGGTCCTGCTGACGCTGCTGCGGCTGGTGCAGGGCTTCGCGCTCGGCGGCGAGTGGGGCGGCGCGGTGCTGATCGTCTCCGAGCACGGCGACGCGAAGCGGCGGGGGTTCTGGGCGTCGTGGCCGCAGTGCGGGGCGCCGGGCGGGAACCTGCTGGCCACCGCGGTGCTGACGATCCTGGCGAGCACGCAGTCCAACGAGACGTTCCTGTCGTGGGGCTGGCGGGTGCCGTTCCTGCTCTCCGGCGTGCTGGTCGTCATCGGGCTGTGGATCCGGCTGACGGTGGCCGAGTCGCCGGTGTTCATCGCCGCGCAGGCCAAGGCGGACCAGCGGGAGAAGCACGTGCCGGTGGTCGAGGTGTTCCGGCACGGCTGGCGGCGCGTGCTCATCACCATCGGCGCGCGCATGGCGGAGAACGTCTCCTACTACGTGATCACCGCGTTCATCCTGGTCTACGTCACCACCGGGCTGGAGCTGCCGAGGACGGTGGGCCTCAACGCGGTGCTGATCGGGTCGGCCGTGCACTTCCTGACGATCCCGCTGTGGGGCGCGCTGTCGGACCGCATCGGCAGGCGCTTGGTGTACCTGATCGGCGCGGTCGGCGTGGCGGCGTGGTCGTTCGCGTTCTTCGCGCTGCTCGACACCCGCTCGGCGGGGCTGACGATCGTCGCGGCGACGGTCGGCCTCGTGCTGCACGGCGCGATGTACGGGCCGCAGGCGGCGTTCTTCAGCGAGCAGTTCCCGACCCGCTACCGGTACACGGGCCTGTCGATCGGCAGCCAGCTCTCGTCGATCGCGGCGGGCGCGGTGGCCCCGCTGATCGCGGTCGCCCTGTTCAAGCAGTTCGACAGCACGCTGCCGGTGGCGCTGTACGTCTGCGCGATGTCGGCGATCACGGTGGTAGCCGTGCTGGCCGCGCGGGAGACCCGCGGCGCGTCGCTGCACGACGACGACACCCCCGTCCCGGCCAAGCAGACCGCTCCCGCGGTGTGAGGGCGGCGGTGGGCCCCGGCGGCGCGGCCGGGGCCCGCCCGCGGGTGCGACGATGACGACCGTGGCGGACGCGGTGAGCGGGCTGCTCGCGCTGCTGGCCGACGGCGCGAGCGGGGAGAAGCTGGCCCAGGTGGCGATCGCCGCCCGGGCCGCCGGGCTGTCCGGCCCGGCGCTGGCCGAGCTGGAGCGGGCCACCGAGGACGCGCTGCGGGTGCGCGCGACGGTCGCCGCCCACCAGCGCCGCGAGGCCGAGCTGGCGGCGCTGTTCGACACCGCGAGCGACCTGGCGCAGCTCCGCGACACCGACGCGGTGCTGCGCTCGATCGTGCACCGGGCGCGGATGCTGCTCGGCGTCGACGTGTCGTACCTGAGCATGAACGACGAGCGCAGCGGCATCACCTACATGCGGGTCACCGACGGGTCGGCGTCGGCGCTGTTCCAGCAGGTCACCCTGGGCATGGGCGAGGGGCTCGGCGGGCTGGTCGCGCAGACCGCCCGGCCGTACGCCACCCGCGACTACTTCGCCGACGAGCGGTTCAAGCACACCTCGCCGATCGACTCGTCGGTCCGCGACGAGGGCCTGCGGGCGATCCTGGGCGTGCCGCTGGCGCTGGGCTCGAAGGTGCTCGGCGTGCTGTACGCCGCCGACCGCACCCCGCGCGAGTTCGCCGCGGAGGAGGTCGCGCTGCTCAGCTCGCTGGCCGACCACGCCGCCATCGCCATCGACAACGCCCACCTGCTCGACGAGACCCGCCAGGCGCTCGCCGACCTCAACTCCGCGCACGGCCTGATCAGCGCGCACAACGCCGCGATGCGCCGCGCCGAGGAGGCCCACGACCGGCTGATGGACCTGGTGCTGCGCGGCGGCGACCTGGCGTCGGTCGCGGCGGCGGTGGCCGACGTGCTGCGCGGCGGCATCGCGGTGTGGGACGCCTCGGGCGCGCTGCTGGCGTCGGTCGGCGACTGCGCCCCGCCGCCCGCCGAGGCGGTGTCGGCGTCCCGGCGCACCGGCCGGGCGGTGTCGACCGGCGATTCGTGGGTGTGCGCGGTGCTGGCCGGTCCGGAGCCGCTGGGCAGCCTGGTGCTGTCCGGCCGCCCGGTCCTCGACGACGCCGACCGCCGCCTGTTCGAGCGGGCGGGCGTCGTCACCGCCCTGCTGCTGTTGCTGCGCCGCTCGGTCGCCGCCGCGGAGGACGAGGTCCGCGGGGAGCTGCTGACCGACCTGTTGACCGCGCCCGAGCGCAACCCGCGGCCCTGGTCGACCGCGGCAGGCGCGTCGGCGTCGACCTGACCGCGCCGCTGGCCGTCCTGGTGGCCACCGCCGACCACGTCCCCCGGCGCAGGCTCGCCCTGGCGGCGGCGCGCTTCGGCGTGCTGGCCGGGGTGCACGCCGAGCAGGTGGTGGTCCTGGCCCGCGACCCCGACCCGGGCGCGCTCGCCGCCCGCGTGGCCCGCGAGCTGGACGGCCCGGTGACCGTCGGCGCCGCCGGTCCGGCCGCGGGCCCGGCGGCGATCGCGGAGGCGTACGCCGCCGCCGCCCGCTGCGCCCGGTCGCTGATCGCCCTGGGCCGTGCCGGGGAGGGCGGGTCCGCGGCGGACCTGGGCTTCGTCGGGCTGCTGCTGGGCGAGGGCGCGGACCTGGCCACCTACGTCCGCGACACCCTCGGCCCGGTCCTCGACTACGACGAGCGCCGCGGCACGGACCTGCTGCGCACGCTGGAGGCGTACTTCGCCTGCGGCACGAACCTGACCCGCGCCAAGGACGTCCTGCACGTCCACGTCAACACGGTCGTGCAGCGCCTGGAGCGCATCGGCGCGCTGCTGGGCGAGGACTGGCAGGAACCGGCGCGCGCCCTGGAGATCCACCTCGCGCTGCGGGTGCACCGGCTGAGCCGGTAGCTCACGCCTGCGCGAAGGTGGCCAGCTCCCAGTGGTGGCCGTCGAGGTCGCTGAAGCTGCGCACGTACATGAAGCCGTGGTCCTTCGGCGCCTTCGGCTCGCCGCCGCCGAGCTCCAGCGCCCGCTCGGCGACCCGGTCGACCTCGCCGCGGGTGTCGACGTTGAGGGCGAAGATCGCGCTGGTGGTCGTGGCGGCGTCGGCGATGTCCTTGCTGATGAAGTCGCTGAAGTGGGAGTGCGACAGCAGCATCGCGGTGACGGCGTCGTTGATGACCATGCAGGCGGAGTGCTCGCCGGAGTACTCCTCGTTCACGGTGTAGCCGAGTCCGGTGTAGAACTCGCGGGCGGCGGCGACGTCGGCGACCGGCAGGTTCACGAAGATCTTCGTCATGGGGTGCTCCTCGGTTGGGGGCGTTCTGCCCTGGCTCTCACCCCTGCGTCGAACGGTGGTCGGCCGGATCGACACCGCCGGAGAACTTTTCTCAAGATTTTTCTCGGAAGGTCGTCCACGCGGCGCGCATGCGCTCGGCCTGGCCCTCGGAGAACTGGTTGTAGCAAGCGTCGCTCGAGTAGTCCATGTAGTTGTGGACGGGGTCCTGACCTGGGCGGGAGCAGGAATCGCGAGCCTGCGGGCAGCCCGCGCTCGGGCCGGATTGGGCGGGGGTGTCGGCGACCTCGTCGTTGAGCGCGGTGCACCCGTTCTCGAAGGTGTGCCACAGCCCGAGCCAGTGCCCGGCCTCGTGGACGAGCGTCTTGCCGAGACCGGCGCCGGGGGCCGTGCCGCCGGGGACGCTGGCGTGGTCGATGACGACGCCGTCGAGTTCGGGGGCGTCGGCGTAGGCGGAGGGGAGGGTGGCGTACCCGAGGCGGGGAGGTCGACGGTCCACACGTTGAGCACGTCGGGCCCGCCGACCCGGGTGGCGGCCTTCATCTCGCGCGCGGTGGTGGGTTGGTGGGCGTGGGTGAACCACCGGGGGTTGTGGACGCGGTCGGTGGAGTGGAGGCGGAAGGTGAAACCGGTGTCGGCGGCGTCGGGGGACTCCGCGCCCGCGAAGGCGCGGTTGAGGACCGCGAGTTGCTCGGTGATCACGGAGTCCGCGAGATCACCCCGGTCGCCCGTGATCACGTGGATCACCACCTCCACTTCCACCTCCCCCACCCGTCCCGGCTCCAGGACGACGGGAGCCCACCCCGGGACCGGCTCGCCGCGGGACGGGGGCGGCGGGTCCTCGGGGTGGGCGAGCAGCAGGAGGGCGAGCAGGGCGCAGAGGAACGGCACCCCACCGTCCTAGCCCAGGGCGCAGTCCGCCGCCGGGTCGCCGGGCCGGTGGAACGGGATCGTCCCCGAAAGGGGGCGTCGCCGTCGGACAGCCACGTCTCCATGGCGTCGAAAGCGCTCAGGAAGCACGGGGCGATGGGGCGCAGGCGGTCCGGGAAGGCGTCGTACAGGCCGTCGACGTGGTTGCCGCCCTCGACGCGGAAGTAGCGGTGGAGGGACGGGGGCGTCATCGAGGCGTACAGGTCCGAGTCGGCGATCGGGAGGAGGGTGTCCAGGGTGCCGTGCAGGGTGATCAGCGGCTTGCCGATGCGACCCGTCAGCGAGATGCGGGACACCGCGTCGTGCACGGAGTCCGGGCGCGAGGCGTAGTCGTAATCGGCGTCGCAGTGCGGGGTTCCGGTGGCGCAGAAGGGGATCCCGGCTTCCAGGGCGCCGTCGTACGACGGGTCGAACTCCTCGCGGTAGATGCGTTGGGTGAGGTCCCAGTAGACGCGGTAGTGGTAGTCCCACAGGAATTCGGTGCCGGGCGGGAAGCCCGTCGGCTCACCGACGGGGTAGGCGCGGAGGGCCTTCGGCAGGGTGGTGAACAGGTTCGGGCCGTCGGGGGTCCACAGTGTCCCCTCCCAGTCGACGCCGCCGTCGTAGAGCCAGGGGCGGTTCTCCAGCTGCCAGCGGACGAGGTAGCCGCCGTTGGAGATGCCCGCCATGAGGGTCCTGGTCACCGGGCGCTTGTAGTGGCGGGTCGCGGCGGCCCGCGCGGACACGGCGAGTTGGGTGACGCGGGTGTGCCACTCGGCCAGGGCGTCGCCGGGGCGCTTGCCGTCGCGGTGGAAGGCGACGCCGGTGTTGCCCTTGTCGGTCGACGCGAACGCGTAGCCCGCGGCGAGGACGTGGTCGGCGATGGCGCGGTCGTTGGCGTACTGGCGGCGCACGCCCGGCGCGCCGGACACGACCAGGCCGCCGTTCCAGTCGCGCGGCAGGCGCAGCACGAACTGGGCGTCGTGGTCCCAGCCGTGGTGGGTGTTCGTCGACGACGTGTCCGGGAAGTACCCGTCGACCTGGACGCCCGGCACCGGGCCCGGGCGGGGCAGGCCCGCGGGGTCAGCCCGGCCCAGTCGCCCGGGACCGTGTGCCCGGAGACGGCCGTGCCCGCGGTGGTCAGGTCGTCGAGGCAGGCCGACACCTGGACCTCGGCGCCGGGGACGCGGGGCGCGGCGCAGCCGGGTCCGCCGCGGCGGGCGGGGTCAGCGCGGCCAGCAGTCCGATCGCGGCGAGCGCGGCACGAGTCAGCATGCGCTGGACCGTAGGCCGGTGCGCGCGGCGCGGACCATGACAGCGCCCCACACATCGGGGGAGGCCGTTGTGGTGGCCCGCACCGTGGTCCGGCCGACGGCCCGCGCCTAGCGTCGGGTGATCGTCATCACAAGGAGGTGGTGCGGATGCGCGCGGCGGCGATCGCGGTCCTGACCCTCGCGGCGCTCCTGGTGGCGCCGACCGCCCAGGCGGCCACCGAGGTGCCGTACTTCGGCAGCAACCCCGGCAACCTGAAGATGTTCCGGTACACCCCGTCCGGCCTCGCGCAGGGCAGGCCCGTCGTGGTGGCCATGCACGGCTGCTCGCAGGACGCCGCGTACGGCGACACCGCGGGGTGGACGGAATTGGCGCAGCGGTTCGGTTTCACCGTCGTCCTCCCCCAGCAGCAGCAGATCAACAACGGCAACCGGTGCTTCAACTGGTTCCAGTCCACCGACGCCACCCGCGGCGCGGCGAGGCCGAGTCGATCGCGCAGATGACCCGCAAGGCCCTGGCCGACGCGGGCACGTCCCGCGCGCACGCCACCGGGCTGTCCGCGGGCGGCGCGATGACCGCGGTCGTGCTGGCCGCGTACCCGGAGCTGTACGCCGCGGGCGGGGTCGTCGCGGGCATCCCGTACGCCTGCGCGATCGCCCTGTACGAGGCGTTCTCGTGCATGAACCCCGGCAAGGACCTGACGCCCGCGCAGTGGGGCGCGAAGGTCCGCGCGGCGAGCGCCCACACCGGCCCGTGGCCGAGGGTGTCGATCTGGCAGGGCACCGCGGACACCACCGTCGCCCCGGTCAACCAGCGCGAACTGGTCGAGCAGTGGACCAACGTGCACGGCGTCTCGACCACCCCGACCAGCCGCGACACCGTCAACGGCTACCCCAGGGCGCGCTACGGCACCGCCGTCGAGACCTACACGATCACCGGCATGGGACACGGCCAGCCGGTCGACCCCGGCACGGCGGCGGGCCAGTGCGGCCGCGCGGTGGCCTACGTCCTCGACGTGAACCACTGCGCGGCCTGGCACATGGCGACCGCCTGGGGGTTCTGACTACTCGGTGCGCAGGGACTCGACCCTGGTGGCGCTGCGCAGGAACGGCAGCGTCACCAGGCACACCAGCACCCCGAGCAGGGCCGCGGCGCCGGTCAGCAGGCCCACCCCGGCCCAGTCGACGACGAGCGGGTCGGTCGCCAGCCGCATGACCAGCGACCCGAGCGCGATGCCGGTGGCCACCGCGACCACCACCCCGAGCCCGATCGGCACGGCGATCTGCCACAGCAGCGACCGCGCGATCGCCCCCGTCGGCACGCCGCTGGCCGCCAGCACGGCCAGCGGCCTGCGGCGCTCCCTGATGTGCTCGACGGCCAGCACCAGCAGGCTCACCCCCGCGAGCATCAGCGTGAACACCGACCCGATGAGCAGCGCCTTGCGGATCGTCAGGAACGTCTCCTGCTGCTCGTTGTAGTCCGGCCCGCCGCCGTTGAGGTAGATGCTGACCGGCCCGTTGAAGAACGCGTTGCGCAGCAGTTCGATCGCGTCGGGCTTGGCGGCGTCGAGGCCGACGTCGATGCTCACGCCGCTGTCCGGGTCCGGCGCGGGCGCCGCGCCCGGCGTGGCGACGAGACCGAACCGGGTGTTGCTCGCCGTGCTGGCCATCGGCCGCATTTCCGTGGGCACCGTCCACTCGCCGAGGCGCGTCGGGGTGTCGGCCCCGGTCTCCCACTTGACCACCGGCAGGGCCGCGCCGGGGGTGAAGCCGTACTGCGCGGGGTCGAGGGTGCCGGGCTGGAAGACGTCGCCGTCGGCGCAGTCCACGACCCCGTACACGCGCTCGATGTCGCCGCAGGACGCGATGTAGACCGGCAGCGAGTTGCCGTCGGCGGAGATCTGCAGGGTGACGCTGCGGAACTGGGCGGTCCACAGCACGCCGTCGGTGCCGTTCGCGGTCGCGACGACCCCCTCGGCCTGGTCGGGGTCGGCCCACACCTGCGCCACCGGCCGCTCCGCCCCCGCCTCGACCTCCTCGGGCAGCTCGACCGACTGCGACACCGACAGCAGCACCGCTTGCAGCGCGATCGCGCCCGCGAGGACGACCGCGATGCCGCCGACCACGCGCGCCGACGTCCCGCTGTCGAGCTGGAGCCTGCGCACCGCGAGCTGCCAGGACGGCGCGCCGCCGCGCAGCCGGGCGACGGTCCGCTCGACGACGACCGGCAGCAGCACCGGCACGCCGACCAGCATCAGCGTCGCGCCCGCGACGATGCTGTACACCCACAGCTCGCCGTCGTCGGCGCCGCCGTGCCACAGCAGCAGCGCCGTGCCCGCGGCCACCATGACCAGCCGCCACCACACCCGCCGCCGCACCGGCTTGCTGAATCGGACCACCCCCAGCGGCTCGATGATCGTGCGGCGCAGCGCGAACTGGGCGGTGACCACCGACAGCACGGGCACCGCGACGGCGATGACCGCCACCAGCCACGGGCTCGGCACGACGTCGCTGGTCCACACCCCGACGCCCATGATCCGCAGCGAGCTGACCACCGGCCGGACCAGCAGGAACAGCAGCCCGCCGAGCACCAGGCCCGCCAGCGCGCTGACCAGCGTCTCGGCGGCGGCGATCCGGCGGACCTGCTGCCCGCCCGCGCCGACCAGGCGCAGCGCCGACAGCCGCCGGTCCCGCTCGGCGCCCGCGATCCGGGTGCTGGAGGCGACGAAGATGAACACCGGGACCAGCAGCGCCACCACGCCGAGCAGCAGCATCAGCAGGAAGATCGGCTCCAGCTCGGTGCTGCCGGTGATCCCGAACTTGTAGACCCGGGTCCCCTCAGCCGAAGCCGTGTCCGGGTGCAGTCCGGTGTAGACGGTCAGGTCGCCCGGGTCGACGACCACCGACGGGTCGAGCACGCCGATGACCCGCTGCGGGAACCGCGGCTTGACCAGCGCGTTGGCGGGGTCGGCGAGCAGGTCCGCCATCGCGGGCGAGACGTACATCTCGTCGGCGGCGGGCATGCGCGGCACCCCGGGCGGCAGCGGGGAGTTCTCGCCGGTGGCCCGCATCCGCTGGACCTGGATGTTCTTGCCGCGGAACTCGGTGCTGTCGTGCCAGTGCAGCGTCGGCGCGACCCCGACGACCTCGGTCGGGTCGGGCTGCTTGGCGTCCTGGCGGGCGTCGCGGTTGGCGGAGATGGTGCCCACCGACGCGGCGGTCAGCAGCACCAGCACGGCGATGCCGACGCCGATGGCGCTGAGCACGAACCGGGCCAGCGCCGTCCGGCCGCCCCCGACGGCCAGCCGGACCCCGATGGCCAGGTCGCCGCGCCACGCGCGCAGCCCGCTCACGGCACCAGCTCCGGCGAGCGCGTCTTGCCGTCCCGGACGATGACCTCCCGGTCGGAGTACGCCGCGACCCGCGCCTCGTGCGTCACCAGCACGACCGCCGCGCCGCTGTCCCGCGCGGCGCTGACCAGCAGGCGCATCACCTGCTCGCCGTTGAGCGAGTCCAGTGCGCCGGTCGGCTCGTCGGCGAAGACGACCTTGGGCGCGGTGACGAGCGCGCGGGCGACCGCGACCCGCTGGCCCTGGCCGCCGGAGACCTCGCCCGGGCGCTTGCCCGCGGTGTCGCCGACCTCGAGGCGGTCCAGCCACTCGGCCGCCTTGGCCTCGGCCGCGCGCCGCTTGGCGCCGCCGAGCCGCAGCGGGAGGGCCACGTTCTCCAGGCACGACAGCTCGGGCACGAGCTGGCCGAACTGGAACACGAACCCGAACTCGGTGCGCCGCAGCGCGCTGCGCTCGGCGTCGGACATGGTCGCCATCTCGCGGCCCGCGTAGACGACCGAGCCCGCGTCCGGCGCGACGATGCCCGCCAGGCAGTGCAGCAGGGTCGACTTGCCCGACCCGGACGGCCCCATGACGGCGACGACCTCGCCCGGGGAGACGGACATGCCCGCGCCGTCGAGGGCGGGCGTGCTCCCGAACGCCTTGCGCAGGTCGCGCCCGGTGAGGATCGCGCTCATTCGCCCACCGCCTTGGCCAGCTCGGTCAGCCGGGCCGCGGTCAGCTCCAGCCAGCGCAGGTCCGCCTCGAGGTGGAACAGGGCGTGGTCGCAGATGAGCTGGTCGGCGAGGTCCCCGCCTGCTTGCGCCGGGTCAGCTCGCGCATGGTCGCCAGGTGGGCGGCGCGCTGGACGTCCAGCACCTCCTCGGCGCTGCGCCCGGACATCAGGGCGAGCACCACCTTCGTGTAGAGCGCGGTCTGCAGGTAGACCTGCGGGCTCTCCGGGGTCACCAGCCAGTCGGCGAGGTCGGTGACCCCGGCGTCGGTGATGGCGTACCGCTTGCGCTCCGGACCGCCGCCCGCCTCGACGCCGCGCTCCTCCACCAGGCCGTTCTTCAGCAGGCGCGAGAGCGTGGCGTAGACCTGCCCGTAGGCGAGCGGGCGGTCCTGGCCGAAGTGCTCGTCGTAGACGCGCTTGAGGTCGTATCCGTGCCGCGGCCCCGTCTCCAGCAGGCCGAGCAAGGCGTGTCCGATTGACATGCCAACGACTCTACACGAGACGTATACACGCGATGAATAGGCCGCCGACCTGCGGCGATCGGATCAGGAAGCGCAGAGGCAGAACGGGTGCCCGACCGGGTCCAGGTACACCCGGAACGTCCGGTGCGAGTCGTCCACCAGGCGCGCGCCGAGGCCGACCGCGCGGTCGTGCGCCGCGTCGAGGTCGTCGACGGTGAGGTCCAGGTGCAGCTGCTGCGGGCGCTCGCCCTCCGGCCAGGTCGGCGCGGCGTAGTCGTCGACCTGCTGGAAGTCGATCCGGCCCCCGCCGCCGGTGATGGTGGCCCAGCCCTCCTCGGGCTTGGGCGCGGGCCAGTCGAGCAGCCGGGCGTAGAAGCCGCCGAGGGCCATCGGGTCCGGGCAGTCGAGCACGATCGCGCCGAGCGTCGGCACGGACATGGGGGTCCCCTCTCAGATCGTCAGGCAGAACGGGTGGCCTGCCGGGTCGGCGTACACCCGGAACGAGTCGGCGTAGGTGTCGTCGAGGAACTTCGCGCCCAGCGCCAGGACGCGCTCGTGGCCCGCGTCGAGGTCGGGCACGCGGAAGTCGAGGTGGAGCATCTGCGGGTGCTCGCCGCCGGGCCAGGTGGGGGCCACGTAGTCGGGGATGCGCTGGAACGCCACCCGGCCGAACGGGCCTTCGAGGGTGACCCAGGAGCCGTCCTCCTCCGCGGCGGGCTCCCGGACCACTCCAGGACGCGCCGGTAGAAGTCGGCGAGGGCGGCGGGATCGGGGCAGTCGAGCACGACGGTCAGCCGGGTCGGCGTGCTGTCGGGCATGGTCCTTCCTCCGTTCGTAACCAGTGAGCGTAACTATGGGGGTTATCGTCGATCGCTGCAACCGGTATCGGGCCTACAGTGGTGTCGTGACCACCGACCACGACGTGGAGCTGGTTCTCGATTTCCTCAACACGCTCGACCTCGACCGCGGCACGGACGTCCTGGACGACCCGCTGGCCTGGCGGGCCTGGCTGGCCCACCGGGCGCTGACCAGCGGCCCGCCCACCCACGTCCGGGCCGTGCGGGCGGGCCTGCGCGCGGCGGTCGGCGGGCCGCCCGCGCCGCCGCCCCCACCGGTCGGCGTCCGGGTCGAACTGGTGGCGGGCATACCCAGGTTGGCCGCCGACGATGTCACCGGGGCCGTCCTCGCCGCCGCCAGCAGGCTCGCCGTGCTCGACGAGTGGGAGCGGTTCAAGGTCTGCCCGGCCGACGACTGCCGCTGGGTGTTCTTCGACCGGTCCCGCAACCGCAGCCGCACCTGGTGCTCGATGCGGGTGTGCGGGAACCGCGAGAAGGCGCGCGCGTGGCGGGAACGGGCGAAGGCGAGCCTGTAGGCGTCAGCCGATGAGCTGGGCGACGGTGTAGATCACCAGTCCGGCGAGGGCGCCGACCACCGTGCCGTTGATGCGGATGAACTGCAGGTCGCGGCCGACCTGCAGTTCGACGCGCCGGGCGGTCTCCTCGCCGTCCCAGCGCTGCACCGTGTCGCTGATCAGCGTGGTGATCTCGGCGCGGTAGTTGAGGACGACGTACGCCGCGGCGCCCTCGACCCAGCCGTCGGCCTTGGCGCGCAGCGCGTCGTCGGACACCAGGCGGTCGCCGAGGGTCATCAGGCCCGCGCGGACCCGGGTCCGCAGCTCGCTGTGCGGGTCGTCGGCCGCGGCGAGCAGCAGCGCCTTCGCGGTCGACCAGATCGAGCCGATGAGGTTCTGCACCTCGGGGTGCTCGACCACCTGCTGCTTGAGCGCCTCGGCCCGGGCCATGGCCTTGGGGTCGTTCTGGAGGTCGTGGGCGAACTCGCCGAGGAACTTGTCCAGGGCCAGCCGCATCGGGTGGTTGACGTCGGTCTTGATGTTCCAGGTGACCGACAGCAGCTCGTTGTAGACCTTGTCCGCGACCAGCGAGTCGACGAACTTCGGCGACCACGTCGGGGACCGGCCGGTGACGACGCCGAGGATCTGCGCGTGGTTGGCCTGCACCCACTCGTGGGCCTGGTCGCAGAGCAGGTCGACCAGGCGGTGGTGGGACCCGTCGGCGAAGACGCGCTCCAGCAGCTTGCCCAGCGGCGGCCCCCAGGGCGCGTCCATGACCCGCTTGACCACGGCCTGCTCGACCACGGCCTGGACGTCCTCGTCGCGCAGGACGGTGACCAGGCCGCCCGCGGCGGTGGACAGCTCGGCGGTGACCCGGTCGGCGTTCTCCCGGCGGGCGAGCCAGGCGCCCAGCTTGACCGCGACGCCGACCCGGCGCAGCCGCTCCCGCACGACGGCCTCGGACAGGAAGTTCGCGCCGACGAAGTCACCGAGGCTCTGGCCGAGCTGGTCCTTCTTGGTCGGGATGATCGCGGTGTGCGGGATCGGCAGGCCCAGCGGCCTGCGGAACAGCGCGGTCACGGCGAACCAGTCGGCCAGGGCGCCGACCATGCCCGCCTCGGCCGCGGCCTTGACGTAGCCGACCCAGGCGGGGCCGCCCGCCGACTGCCAGAGGGTGGCGGCGAGGAAGATCACCGTGGCCCCGCCGAGGAAGGCGAGCGCCACGGCCTTCATCCGGCGCAGCGCCCGGCGCTTCTCCTGCTCGTCGGGCACGGGGGCGAGCACGGTCGCGTGGTCCACACGGCCATTGTCCGTGAGAAGGTGGCCGCATGTCGGAGACCCCGCTGGTGCCGCGACTGCGGCCGTTCACCTCGACCATCTTCGCCGAGATGACCGCGCTGGCGGTCCAGGCCGGGGCGGTGAACCTCGGCCAGGGCTTCCCGGACACCGACGGCCCCGCCGCCATGCTGGAGCGCGCCCAGCGCGCCATCGGCGAGGGCCTCAACCAGTACCCGCCCGGCCCCGGCATGCCGGAGCTGCGCCAGGCGATCGCGGCGCGGCGGGTCGGCCTCGGGCAGACCTTCGACCCCGACGCCGAGGTGCTGGTCACCGTCGGCGCGACCGAGGCCATCGCGGCGTCGCTGCTGGCGCTGGTAGAGCCGGGCGACGAGGTGATCGTCTTCGAGCCCTACTACGACTCCTACGCCGCGTCGGTGGCCATGGCGGGCGCGACCCGGGTGACGGTGTCGCTGGCCGAGCAGGAGTCGGGCCGGTTCGGCCTCGACGTCGACGCGCTGCGCGCCGCGGTGACGCCGCGGACCCGCGCGGTGCTGGTCAACTCCCCGCACAACCCGACCGGGACGGTGTTCACCCGCGACGAGCTGGCCGGGGTCGCCGCGGTCTGCGCCGAGCACGACCTGCTCGCCATCTGCGACGAGGTGTACGAGGACCTGGTCTTCGACGACCACGAGCACGTCCCGCTGGGCACGTTCCCGGGGATGGCCGGGCGCACGCTGACGATCTCCAGCGCGGGCAAGAGCTACAACTGCACCGGGTGGAAGATCGGCTGGGTGTGCGGTCCGGCGCCGCTGGTGGCGGCGGTGCGGGCGGCCAAGCAGTTCATGACCTTCGTCGGCGGCGCGCCGTTCCAGCCCGCGGTCGCGCACGCGCTGTCCCATGAGGACGCCTGGGTGCGGGCGCTGCGGGACTCCCTTTCGGACAAGCGGGAGCGGCTGTCCGCCGGGCTGGCCGAGGCCGGGTTCGGCGTGCGGCGCACCGAGGGCACGTACTTCGTGTGCGCCGACGTGCGCCCGCTGGGCTTCACCGACGGCCTGGAGCTGTGCCGCGAGCTGCCCGGGAAGGCCGGTGTGGCGGCGGTTCCCGTGCAGGTGTTCACCGACAACCCGGACCGCTGGCGGCACCTCGTCCGGTTCGCTTTCTGCAAGCGGGACGAAGTCATCGACGAGGCTTTGGCACGGCTGCGCAAACTCGGCTGACCGCCGTCACTCGTTCAGGTGAATTCCACCGTCTGTGACTGCGGTGGCCCGGCAACCGGCCGCGTCATCCGTCTTTCCGGGTGGAACCGGCCCGGTTAGGGTGCGGTGGTGCGACCCGCTGCTGGATAGTGGCACCTTGGAGTCAGCGCTGTCGCGCGCGGAACAGGGAACCGCGAGGACGGGAACGGGGTGAGGCCGGTGGGCACCACGCACGGCCGCCCCGCGCTGCTGTGGCTCCGCAGGCTCCTCGTCGTGGCCGGGCTGCTGCTCGGCGGCTGGCTGCTCGGGGCCTCCCCGCCAGCGCCGACTCCGACCTCACCGACCTCGCCAACGAGCTCATCGACCGCGCCACCGCGGGCGAGGACATCGGCGGGCTGATCGACTCCGCCATCACCGGCGCCGTCGAGCCCACCGCGCCCGAGCCCGCCGAGGAGACGGCCGAGCCCGCACCGGCCGAGGAAGAGGCCAGCTCCGCGTCCGGGTCGACCACCTCGGTGCCCGGCGTCGAGCGGGAGAACACCACCACCTGGGGCGGGGTCGACTACGGCCCCGACCCCGGCTCGTCGTGGGGCTGGGCGGCCAACCGGGTCGAACCGGTGACCGCCGCCGCCGCGGCCGCGGCCCCGCCGAAGGTCGCGCCCCGCTCGGGCACGCCCCCGTCCCCCGAGAAGGCCGTCGCGCCCGCGCCGGTCCGCGCGCCGGTCGCGCAGGCCCCGGCGCCCGTGGTCCGGTCCGTCGAGGCCCCGCGGCCCGCGGCGAGCGCACCGCGCCCGCCGACGAGCCCGCCGAGCGGCCCGCCCCGCCCGCGCCCAGCGCGCCCGGCTCCGGCTCCTCCGCCGGGTCGGCCCACGACGGCGGCAACTCCTACCGCGGCGCCCCCGGCGTCCTGGCCACCCGCGACCACGCGGGCGCGCCGTCCGGCGGGTGGCCGATCGCGTACCCCCAGGTGCTCGGCGCGGCCGTCGAGGCCGCGGGCACGCCCACGTCGCGACCCGACTGAGAACCCCGCCCCGCAGGACCCGTCTGCCCTGATCAGGGCCGTTCTCCGCGATTAGTTGCTTGATTCGACAACCAGACGTCCCGGTCCTGCCCGACCGCGCCCGGGTGGGAACGGGGTCCCTCGCCCCGACGCCGCGATGCCCCGCGGCGTCGGGGCCGGACCCCGGTCCGGTCGACCGCGCCCGATCGGATCGGTTCCGGTACGTCCGCCGCAATGCCCCTGCGGCGGACGCGCCGACCCAGGTGGGCCGTCGCCCCGGCACGACGTGGGGCCGTGCCGGGGATGACCTCGGCGGCTCAGCCTGGGATCCGCGGTGCGCTGGGTGGTGGCGAAGACACCATCCAGCGCACCGCCTTATCTCCGGGTTCTTACCGGCAGCGACCGGCGCGCCACCAGTCAGGCGACCGGGATCAGCCCGTCCGTCCCATCGGAACCAAGCGATCCGGTGACGGACGCGGCGGCCGGCGACAGCCTGCGCACGGCCTCCACCAGCAGCGGCTCGGGCAGCGTGTACGGCAGCCGCAGCCACCGCTCCAGCCCGCCGTGCGGGCTGAACCGCGAGCCCGGCGCGACCCGCACCCCGACCGCCCGCGCGGCCAGCGCCAGCCGGGACGCCATCGGCCCCGGCAGCGCGCACCACAGGCCCAGGCCGCCGTCCGGGACCCGGAACGACCAGTCCGGCAGGTGCTCGCGCACGGCCGCGACCAGCACGTCCCGGCGGCGGGCCAGGTCGGCGCGGCGCTCGGCGATGGCCGGGACCGGATCGGCGTACAGCTCGGCGAGGACGAGCTGCTCGAACACCGGCGAGCCCAGGTCGAAGGCGTGCCGGGCGCTGGCGAGCCTGCGCACGACGTCGGCGTCGGCGCGCACCCAGCCCAGGCGCAGCCCGCCCCAGTGCGACTTGCTCGCCGAGCCGATGGTGATGACCGTGCCCGGCCCGGACAGCGGGGCGACCGGCTCCGGCGCGGCCCGTAGGTCCAGTTCGGCGATCGTCTCGTCGACCACGAGCGGGGTGCGGGCGCGGGCGGCGAGCGCGGCGAGCCTGCCCCGGCCGTCGGCGTCGAGGAGCAGGCCGGTGGGGTTGTGGAAGTCGACGATGAGGTACGCCAGCCGCGGCCCGGACTGGCGCAGCGCGGCGGCGACGCCGTCGAAGTCCCAGCCGTCGTCGAGCAGGGGCACCGGGACGGGGATGGCGTGGGCGGCGGTGATGGCGTCGATGGCGTTGGGGTAGGTCGGCTGGTCGACCAGGACGCGGTCGCCGGGGCCGGTGAAGGTGCGCAGGACCAGGGCGAGCGCGTGGTGGGCGCCGTTGGTGACGAGGATCTGGTCGGCAGTGGTGGGCAGGCCGCGGGCGGTGTAGCGGTCGGCGAGGCGTTCGCGGAGCAGGTCGATGCCGTAGTCGTGGTAGCCGTGGCCCGCGAGTTCCGCGGTCAGCGCGCCGCGGACGGCGTCGACGGCGTGGGCGACGGCGGGCAGCGCGGCGGAGGCGGCCCTGGCGAGGTCGAGGGGCTGGTCGCCGGGGTTGTCCTGGGCGCGGCCGGGGCCGGGCAGCGCGGTCCAGGTGCCCGCGCCGCGGCGGGTGCGGACGAGGCCGTCGGCGCGCAGCGCGTCCCAGGCGGTGGCGACGAGGGTGCGGCTGACCCGCAGGGCGGCGGCGACCTCGCGCTCGGCGGGCAGCGCGGTGCCCGGCGGGAGCCGCCCGTCGAGCACGAGCAGCCGGATCGCGCCCGCGAGCGCGGCGGAGGACGGGCGGCCCGCGCCGTGCCAGCCCTCCAGGAGGCGGGCCAGCCGGGGGCCGGAGACGCGGCCGATCGGGTGGGTCACCAGGCCAATTTATGCTGATTGGCCCTCGCTTCCAAGTCCAATGGTCGCCCAGGATGGGGTCATGGCCTCACTCGACCTCGGTCCCGTTCCCGTGCGCGTGTCCCCCGCCCGCCGCCTGCCGCAGCTCGTCGCGGGGCTGGCGCTCTACGGCGCGAGCATGGGACTGCAGATCGAGGCCGCGCTGGGCCTGGCGCCCTGGGACGTGCTGCACGAGGCGCTGCACCTGCGCACCGGCCTGAGCTACGGCACGGTGACCGCGCTGGTGAGCCTGCTGGTGCTGCTGTGCTGGGTGCCGATCCGGCAGCGGCCGGGGTGGGCACGGTGGCCAACATCGTGGTGATCTCGCTGTCGGTCGACCTGACCCTGCACCTGCTGCCGACGCCGGAGCACCTGGGGGTGCGGGCGGCGATGCTGGTCGCCGGGATCGTCCTGAATGGACTGGCGACGGCGGCGTACATCGGGGTCCGCCTCGGACCGGGACCCCGCGACGGCCTGATGACCGGCATCGCCGCCCGGTCGCGGTTCTCGCTGCGCGTGGTGCGCACGGCGATCGAGGTCGTGGTGCTGGTCACCGGGTGGCTGCTGGGCGGCACGGTCGGGCTGGGGACGGCGGCGTACGCGCTGCTCATCGGCCCGCTGGCGCAGGCATTCCTGCCGCTGGTGGCCTGGCAGCCGCGCGCCGGGAGCCGAATCGGACATTAGAGTCGGGTGGGTGAACGCCATCGCCCTGCCCCGCTGGTCCGTCGCCGTCCCCCGCTGAGCGTGGTGGTCCTCGCGTTCGCCTGGGGTCGTGTGGAACTCGGCGCGGTGCTGCTTCCCTTGGTGTGCCTGGCGTTGGGCGCGGCCGTGGTCGCCGCGGTGCACCACGCGGAGGTCGTGGCGCACCGGGTGGGTGAGCCGTTCGGCACGCTGATCCTCGCGGTGGCGGTGACCGTGATCGAGGTCGCGCTGATCGTCACGCTGATGGCGTCGGGCGGGGAGAAAGCGGCGACCCTGGCCAGGGACACGGTGTTCGCCGCGATCATGATCACCTGCAACGGGATCGTCGGGCTGGCGCTGCTGGTGGGCTCGCTGCGCCACCGCGTGCAGGAGTTCCGGGCGCACGCGTCGGGCGGCGCGTTCGCGGTGGTGCTGGCGCTGGTCACGCTGTGCCTGGTGCTGCCGACGTTCACCACCAGCAGCCAGGGCCCGACGTTCTCCGGCGCGCAGCTCGCGTTCGCGGGCGTGGTGTCGCTGGTGATGTACGGGCTGTTCGTGTTCGTCCAGACCGTGCGCCACCGCGACTACTTCCTGCCCAAAGTGGACCGCACGCCCGACGACCACGCCGACGCGCCCAGCACCCGCACCGCGCTGGTGAGCCTCGGGCTGCTGCTGGTGTGCCTGGTCGCGGTCGTCGGGCTGGCCAAGACCGTCTCCCCGACCCTGGAGTCGGCGGTCGCGGCGGCGGGCGCGCCGCTGTCGCTGGTCGGCGTGCTGATCGCCCTGCTGGTGCTGATGCCGGAGACGGTCGCCGCGGTGCGCGCGGCCCTGCGCGACCGGCTGCAGGTGGGGCTGAACCTGGCGCTGGGCTCGGCGCTGGCCAGCATCGGCCTGACCATCCCGGCCATCGCGATCGCGTCGATCTGGCTGACCGGGCCGCTGGTGCTCGGCCTCGGCGGCAAGGAGGTCGTGCTGCTGGCGCTGACCGCCGCGGTGGGCACGCTGACCCTGGTGACGGGCCGGGCGACGGTGCTCCAAGGCGGCGTTCACCTGGCCGTGTTCAGCGCGTTCCTGTTCCTCGCCGTGACGCCATGAGCTTGGCGCGGACGTCGGCCGGTCCCACGCCGACGTCCTCGACCGCGCCGAGGGTGAGCAGCGCCAGCAGGACGTGCTCGTCGCCGATGTGCTTGTCCCGCAGGTCGAGCGCCTCGCGCAGGGCCTGTTCGAGCACCTTCTTCGCCTCGCGGGTGAACGGGGTGTGGGAGCGCCTGCGCCGCCCGCCGGTGGCCATCGCGCCCTCGCCGTGGTCGCGTTCGACGGCCTCGACGACCGCCTCCACATCGATGCCCAGCTCGGCGAGCGCCTCGGCGTCTTGCCTGGTCAGCCCGCCGCGGCGGATTTCTCGACGACCAGCCGGATCGCCTGCCCCCGGTCGAGGCCGACGTCCTCGAGCAGCCGGGCGCTGAGGGTGTCGCCGCGCTCGAACAGGGCCAGGAACAGGTGGTCGGGCGTCACCGCGCCGCCCTGCTCCTCCCCCATGCGGACGGCGTCGCGCACCAGGTCGCGGGCGGGTCGGGTGAACCGCTCGAACATCAGGACCTCCCGTGTTTCTTGTGCACGGCCTGCTTGCTGACCCCCAGCTCGGCCGCGATCTCCTGCCAGGACCAGCCTTGGGCGCGGGCGCTGCGCACCTGCACCGCCTCCAGCCGCTCCAAGAGCGTGCGCAGGGCGGCCACGGCGCGGAGCCCGGTCTTGGGGTCCTTGTCGCCCGCGGCGCCCGCCAGTCGGGTCGCTTCGGTCATGGCGTCAACTTTGGTTGACAGCACCCGGGTTGTCAACCCCGGTTGACGGTCGGGATGATCGGGCCATGCCGGAGGTCGGGGTGGCCGAGCAGGCCGGGGTGGGCGCGGACGGCCGAGCGCGGCCCAGCGAGGACGTCGTGGTGGTGCTGCCCTCGGCGGTGGTCCTGCTGGACGGCGCGACCTCGGTCGAGCACCCCGCGGGCCCGTACGCGGTCGCGCTGGCGGCGCAGCTCGCGGGCAGGCTGACCGCCGCGCCGGAGATCGACCTGGCCGACCACCTCGCGGGCGCGATCCGCGCGGTCGCCCGCCACCACGGGCACACCCCGGGCGCGTCCCCGTCGAGCACGGTCGCCATCGCCCGCTGGGACGAGTCCACAGTGGATGTGCTGGTGCTGGCCGACAGCCCGGTGGTGGCGTTCCACCCGGACGGTTCGCACACCGTCGTCGCCGACCACCGGCTGCGCGACCTGCGCCCGATCCCGCCGGGCCGCATCGGCGAGTACCGGAACAAGGAGGGCGGGTTCTGGGTGGCCGAGGCCGTGCCCGCCGCCGCCCGCCACGCCGTGCAGCGCTCGTGGCCGATCGGCGAGGTCACCGACCTGCTCGTGGTCTCCGACGGCGTGGCGTGCGGGGTCGACGAGTACGGCGTGCTGACCTGGCAGTCCGCTGTGGACCTGGTCCGCGCGCGCGGCCCGTTCGCGGTCCTCGACGTCGTCCGCTCGGCCGAGGAGTCCGACCCCACGGCCTGCGCTGGCCGCGCGGCAAGCGCCACGACGACCAGGCGCTGGCCTGGGTGGATTTCCGCTAGAGCGGCTTCAGGCGGGCCTTGAGCAGGCAGAACTCATTGCCCTCCGGGTCGACGAGGACGTGCCACGGCTCCTCGCCGGTCTGGCCGATGTCGGCCGGTCGGGCGCCGAGCGCGAGCAGGCGCTCCAGTTCGGCGTCCTGGTCGCGGTCGGTCGGGTTGACGTCGATGTGCAGCCGGGACTTGCCCGGCTCGGGCTCGTCCCGCTTGCTGAGGATGATCGTCGGCTGGGCGCCGCCGAACCCCTCCTCGGGCCGATCTCCAGGGTGCCGTCGTCCTCGCTGCTGAGCACCACGAAGTCCAAGACCTCGCACCAGAACCGGGCCAGCAGTTCCGGGTCGCGGCAACCGAGGACGAGTTCGCTGATCCGACATGCCATGCCGTCGAACTTACCTAGTTCTTGCCGAGCCCGATCCACTCGAAGCCCGCGCGGCGCGCGACCGCGGGTCGAGCAGGTTGCGGGTGTCGACCACGATCGGCTTGCGGATGGTGTCGGCGAGGCGGGTCCAGTCCAGCGAGCGGAACTCGGGCCACTCGGTGAGCACCACGACCGCCTCGGCGTCCTTCGCCGCCAGGTACGGGTCGTCGACCACGGTGATGCCGGACAGGTCCGGGTGCGCGCAGTCGGCGCCCAGCGCGGGGTCGTAGCCGACGAGGTCGGCGCCCGCCTGGCGCAGCAGCGCGGCGACCGCGAGGGCGGGCGAGTCGCGCAGGTCGTCGGTGCCCGCCTTGAAGGTCAGGCCGAACAGGGCCAGGCGCAGGTGCGACAGCGACCCGGTGCGCTTGCCGGTGACCGCGTACCTGACCTTCTCCACCATGCGCTGGCGCTGCCGGGTGTTGGTGTCGATGGTCGCGCGCAGCAGCCGGAACTCGAAGTCCGCGGCGTCGGCGAGCTGGAGCAGCGCGGAGGTGTCCTTGGGCAGGCAGGACCCGCCCCAGCCCGGGCCGGGCATGAGGAACGCCTGGCCGATGCGCTTGTCGTAGCCCATGCCCTCGGTGACGTCGGTGATGTTCGCGCCCAGCCGGTCGCACAGCTCGGCGACGGCGTTGACGTAGGACAGCTTCATCGCGAGGAAGCAGTTCGCCGCGTACTTGACCAGCTCGGCCGACGGCGCGTCGGTCAGCACGGTCGGGGCGCCCAGGCGCGAGTACAGGGCGGCGACGCGCTCGGCGGCGTCCTGCTTGCTGCCGCCGACCACGATCCGGTCGGGGTTGAGGAAGTCGTGGACGGCGCTGCCCTCGCGGAGGAACTCCGGGTTGGACACGACGGCGACGTCGTCGCGGCCCAGCAGCTCCGCGGTGCGCTCGGCGGTGCCGACCGGGACGGTCGACTTGTTGACCACGACGCAGCCCTCGGGCAGCAGCGCGCGGACCTCCTCGACGACGGACTCGACGATGCTCAGGTCGGCGACGCCGCCCACGCCCATCGGCGTCGGCACGCACAGGAACAGCACCTCGGGGCCGTCCTCGAACGCGCCGACCGCGCCCGCGGCGCCCAGCACGAAGCTCAGCCGACCCGCGGCGATGCCCTCGGCGACCAGCTCGGCCAGGCCGGGTTCGAGGATGTCGACCTCGCCCGCGGCCAGCCGCGCCAGCTTCGCCGCGTCGACGTCGGCGCACACGACCTCGTGCCCCAGCGACGCCAGGCACGCCCCCGTCGTGAGCCCGACGTACCCGGTCCCGACCACGGCGATCCGTCGAACGAACACCGTTACCCCTCTCGCAGTTCGGCGACCCGCGCGGCGGCGAACTGCCGCAGCGCGTCCGGGTCGCGCAGGTCGACAAGCTGGTTGCCCCAGCGGTCCTTGGGCGCCACGCCCGCGCCGGTGCGCCGCTCCGCCGACGGCCAGCCGTCCGGGAACGGGCCCGCGGAGCGGAAGCCCAGCAGCTCGTCGTACACCCCGACGTACGCCTGCGCCTGGGGCCGCCAGTCCAGCGTGCGCTCGGCGCGGCGGCGGCCCTGGGTGCCCAGCTCGGCGCGCCGGTCCGGGTCGTCGACCAGGTGCAGCACGGCGTCGGCGAGGCCGTCGACGTCGCCGGGTTCGACGTAGACCGCGCAGTTGCCCGCGGACACCACGGTCTCGGTGAGCCGGTAGGCGACGACGGGCAGCGCGTACGCCATGTACTCCATCGTCTTGTTCATCGTGGAGACGTCGTTGAGCGGGCTGAGCGGGTCCGGCGACAGGCCGACGCAGGCCGAGGACAGGTACCGGGCGATCTGGTCGGGACCGACCCGGCCGGTGAACTCGACGTAGTCCTCCAGGCCGAGGTCGCGGCTCTTGCGCTTGAGGTCTTCCAGGCAGTCGCCGAAGCCGAGCAGCGCGAAGCGGACGTCCTTGCGGCCGTGGAAGTGCACGATCCGGTCGGCGACGTCGAGGACGCCCTCCACGCCGTCCTGCGGGCCCATGATCCCGAGGTAGGCGACCAGGTGCTTGCCCCGCGCAGCGGCGGGTCGGCGATGTGCGCGGGCCGCATGACCGAGGTGTCCGGTCCGGAGCGGACGACGGTGGTGTGCTCGCGCTTGACGCCGCCGCGGCGGATCGCGATGTCCTGGTAGGACGTGTTCGTGGAGATGACCCGGTCCGCGGTGCGGAAGGTGCGGCGCTCCAGCCACTTGAGGATGGCGAGCTGGACCTTGCCCGCGCGCCCGGTGGGCTCGCCGAAGCGGGACCGGAAGACCTCGGGGTTGAGGTCGTGGTGGTCGAAGACGAACTTGACGCCCGCGGCCTTCCACGGCAGCGCCAGCGCCCAGTAGGTGTCCGGCGGGTTGCACGCCTGCATGACGTCGAAGCGGGCGCGGCGGCGGACCTTGAGGGTCAGCGCGGCGGTGCGCAGCCAGCAGTAGAGGAACTCCCACGCGTAGCCGAGCAGGCCGTCGGCCTGGCGGGGCGGGGCGTACTTGTAGAGGTGGACGCCCTCGAGCACGGCGTAGTCGGGGTCGTCGGGCCCCTTGGGGCAGATCACCGAGACCTCGTACCCGGCCGCGCGCAGCGCGCGGCACTCCAACCACACCCGACGGTCCAGGGGGACCGGCAGGTTCTGCACGATGATCAGCACGTGCGGGGCCCGCGTGCGGCTCACGCCCTCGACCTCTTCCTCTGCAGCAGGGGGTGACACCTCTGGGTCGGCGGGGGCCGGGGCCGTGTTACACACCGTGGTCGTCGGGCGATGTGGTGGACGAGGGCTCGGCCGTGGTGGAGGTGTTCGGGTGTACGTGGCCTCGACCAGGCGCGCTCGCGGCGTGCCGCCGTCCGGGGGCAGCCGCGTGCCGACCACCGTCGTCCTGCTGGGGACGGTGAGCCTGCTCACAGACGTCTCCGCGGAGATGGTGACCGCCTTCCTGCCCGTGTACGTGATCTTCAACCTGCAGATGTCGTACCTGCAGCTCGGTCTACTGGACGGGATTTACACCGGCGCGACGGCCGTGCTGCGGCTGGTTGGCGGGCACGTGTCCGATCGGGTCCGCAGGCCGAAGGCGGTCGCCGCGGCGGGGTACGGGCTGTCGGCGCTGACCAAGCTCGGCTTCCCGCTCGTCGGGGCGTCCGCGGGCGGGCTCGGCGGGGTGCTGGCGCTGGACCGGGCGGGCAAGGGCCTGCGGACCGCGCCGCGCGACGCGCTGATCTCGCTGTCCACCCCCGCCGACCAGCTCGGCGCCGCGTTCGGCGTGCACCGAACCATGGACACCGTCGGCGCGCTCATCGGCCCGCTGGTGACGTTCGCGCTGCTGACCTGGCTGACCACCAGCCCCGGCCCCATCTTCATGATCAGCTTCTGCTTCGCGCTGCTCGGCCTGATCGTGCTGCTGTTCTTCGTCCGCGAGCACCGCGGCGACCGGCCCGCGGTGGCGGTCCGGTTCCGCGACGCGCTGGGCCTGCTGCGCCACCGCGGGCTGCGCCGGACGACCGTCGCGGCGGGGCTGCTGGGCCTGGCGACGATCTCCGACGCGTTCGTCTTCGTGGTGCTCCAGCGCGCGTCCGGGGTGTCGCCGACCTGGCTGGCGCTGATGCCGGTGGGCACCGCGCTGACGTTCCTGCTGCTGGCGACGCCGCTGGGCCGCCTGGCCGACCGGGTGGGCCGCTGGCGGGTGTTCTTCGCCGGGCACGTCGCGCTGCTCGCGGTGTACGCGCTGCTGCTCGGCCCGTTCGGCGGCCTCGCGCTGGTCTTCGCGGCGGTGGCGCTGCACGGGGTGTTCTACGCGGCGACCGACGGCGTGCTGATGGCGCACGGCGCGGCGCTGGTGCCGGAGCGGCTGCGCGCGAGCGGGCTGTCGATCGTGCAGACCGGGCAGGCGCTGGCGCGGTTCGCGTCGTCGGTCGGCTTCGGGCTGCTGCTGACCGCGCTGCCGTTCGGCGTCGCGGTGCTCGTGGCGGCGGGCGCGCTGGTCGCGGCGCTCGTCGCCGTCGTCGTGGTGATCCGCCCGGAGGTGGCGTAGGTGCTGGACTGGTTGGGGCGGCACCGGGTCGCGGTGGGCGTGGCGTCGATGGTCGTCGTGGTGGTGGCCGTCGCGGTGTACGTGGTGAGCGCGGTCCGGTCGGAGCGGGCGGGCGCGGCGGCGCCGGGTGGCGCGGTGCCGACCGGGCTGCGGTTCGTCGACAACGGCGGCGGCCGGAACCTGGTGTCCGACCTGGACCCGTCGGGCGCGCGGACGGCGTCGGACCTGTCGTGCCTGCGCGTCTACACCGCGAACGGGACGACGGTGTGCCTGCGGATGAGCGCGCCCGGCGCGTACGTCGCCGACGTGCGGGTGGGCGAGGCGCTGGTGCGCTCGGTCGCGCTGCCCGGGACGCCGAGCCGCGCGCGGGTGTCGGCGTCGGGCCAGATCGTGTCGTGGACGGTGTTCGTCACCGGCGACTCGTACCTGGCCCCGGGCGGTTTCTCGACCCGCACCGGCGTGCTCAACCTGGCGACCGGCGTGCTGGTCGAGTCCCTTGAGGACTTCCCGACCGTGGTCGTCGACGGCAAGCGGGACAAGCGGGCCAACGCCAACTACTGGGGCGTGACGGTCGCGGGCGACGACACCACGTTCTACGCCACCCTCGCCTCGGGCGACCGGACCTGGCTGGTCAAGGGCGACCTCTCGCGCAAGTCGGTGACCACGGTCCGCGAGGACGCCGAGTGCCCGTCGCTGTCCCCCGACGAGACCCGCGTCGCCTACAAGAAGCGCGCGGGCCGACTCGGCGGGTGGCGGCTGTTCGTGCTGGACCTGGCCTCCGGCGTGGAGACCGAGGTCCCCGGCTCGGACGGCGTCGACGACCAGGCGGCGTGGCTGGACGACGCCACCCTCGCCTACGCGAAGGTCCCCACCGGGGGCGTGCCGACGATCTTCACCTCGGCCGCGGACGGGACGGGCGGCCCGCGCGAGCTGGTGCGGGCCGCCTCGTCGCCGTCGCCGCGCGGCTAGGGCTGTGCCGTTCTAGGGGCGAGGCACCGGGTTGCCGGAGGCGTCGACGTTGCCCGACCAGCTGGCGATGCCGCCGCCGTCGAGCAGGACCTCGCCCCACCCGCCGGTGGTCGGGCCGAACCGGTTGCCGGTGACGACCGCGCCGCTCAGCGGGGTGCCCAGGCGCAGGATGTAGCCGCCGCCGGAGAGGTAGTTGCCCACGACCTCGAGGTTGCTGGCGGGGTTGTCGTCGCTGGGCATGATGAACACCGCGGCGTTCTGGTGCGCGCCGTCGTAGGCCTTGCCGCCGACGCTGATGTCGATCCGGTTGTGGCGGATCCTCAGGTTCGGGCCGCCGTAGGCCTGGATGCCGTCGTTGTGGGTGTTGTTCGGCGGGGAGCCGAACACGCGCATGCCGTGGATGTGGTTCTGCTCGATCAGGCTGTTGCCGCGGCCGTTCTGGATGCCGTCGGGCGCGCCGGAGATGTCGTTGCGGATCAGCGTCATGCGGGCGTCGCCGTGCACCACGCCGTTGCCCCACTGGGAGCCGGGGATCTCGCTGTCGGCGTAGGTGATGGTCGAGTCGCGCACGTCGACGTGCCCGCTGATGGCCATCAGCGGCGACCAGCTGTGCCGGTTGCCCTCGATGACGGAGTTGCGGATGGTCAGGGTGCCGCTGCCGCTGTACTCGACGCCGCCCTTCACCCAGACGCCGTCGAGGGTGACGTTGCCGCCGCCGAAGCGCAGGGCGCCCGAGTTCCACTCGGTGCCGGGCGGGGCGGACGCGGGCCCGTTGACGACCTTCAGCTTGGCCCGGTCGCCGCGGAAGCCGACCTGGCCGGGCGCGGGGATCTGGCCGGGCGCGAGCGCGCCGGGCGGGACCGGCTGGGTCTCCTGCGTGCGCGTGGTCGGCGGCGCGACGGTGCCGGTCGCCGAGGTGGGCGCGGAGGACACCGAGGTCGGCGGCAGCAGGCTCGTCGTGGTCGTCGGCGGGGTGGTCGTGGTGCCGGTCGGCGAGACCACGATGGGGTCCGGCGGGACGGGCAGGTCCGGCGCGGGTTTGCCCGCGAGCGGCTTGCACGCGGTCAGCGCCAGCGCGGCGCCGAGGGCCGCGAGGATGCGGGCGGCGGATAAGTCCGCGGACATGGGGTCCTTCCGGTCGACTGTCGTTCGCCCCCGAGGCAGGGCTCCAGTGAACCCCGCGGGCCCGTCGCCGGGCCGTCGGCACTCTATGCACAGCCGCGCTTAGATCACAACGAGGTCACGGAGTCGCCACGGTGGGTGTCACGGGCTGTAACCCGGGTGTCCTAATCGACGCTGGGTAACGATTCGGACGGCGGAGCGATCCCAGAGCGGGAGACCCCAGCGAGACAGGACGCCGCCGATGCACGCTGCCACCCGCGCCGAACTGCGCGGACCGGCCCCCGCGCCACCGTGCCCTGGTGGCGCACGGCGACCGCGCTGGCCTGCGTGCTCGGCGCGATCCGGGTGGCCGTGGTGATCGCCGCGCCGTACCCGCAGGCGGTCGGCCTGTTCGACGACGACGCCTTCTACTACTTCGGGGTCGCGCGGCACGTCGCCGAGGGCGACGGGTCCACGTTCAACGGCCTCGACCCCACCAACGGCTATCACCCGCTGTGGTTGCTCGCACTCGTTCCGGTGTTCTCGCTCGCGGACAGTCACACCGCGCTCGTCGCTGTGACGTTGCTCTCGTTCGCGGTGCTGATCGGCGCGGCCCGGCAGATCGATCGAATCGGCGCGCTGACGGCCCGTCCCGTGCTCACGCTCGCATGGGCGACGCCGCTGCTGGTGACCGGCACGGCGGGCCCGTCGTTCTTCTTCTCCGGGATGGAGACCGGCCTGCTGCTGCTCGGCCTGCTGTGGCTGGCCGCGACCTGGCTGGCCTCCGACGGCTTCACCGCGCCCTGGTTCGGCGTCTCCGCGGCGCTGACCACCGGCACGCTGATGGCGCTGACGGTCCTGGCCCGCCTCGACGCCGTCTTCCCGATGGCGCTGCTCGGCCTGCTGGCCCTGCGCACCTGGCGCCGCAAGGGCTTGCCGTGGACCCGGCTGGGGGTGGCGCTGGCCGCCGTCCCCGCGGTCGTGCTGGCCGCGTACCTGCTGGTCAACCTGGCCCTGTTCGACACCGCGATGCCGGTGTCCGGGCAGGCGAAGGCGCTCGGCGGCGGGCTCAACCCGGGCGTCGTCGGCCAGTTCCTCATCTCGCCGGTGGTGTTCGGCGTCCCGACCCTGCTCGGGCTGGTCGCGCTGGTCGTGGTCGGCGCGGCGCTGGCGCGCAGGCAGCCCGGGCTGCTCGGCCGCGGCGCCGAGTACGGCGCGGTCGTGCTCGCGGGCGGCCTGCTGACCGTCGCCTACTACGCGCTGACCTCGTCGTGGCAGCTGTGGCCCTGGTACTTCTCCGCCGCCCCGCTGGCGGTGGCGCTCGCCGGTCCCGCGCTCGCCGCGGGCCGCACCGAGCGCCTGCCGCTGCGTGGCCTGGTGACGTTCGCGCTGGCCGTGCTGACCGTGGCCGCCGCCGGGCTGACCGCGGCCCGCGCGGCCCGCGGCGGCGTCGAGCGCTCGGCGTTCATCGAGGCGGGCCCGGCGGTGGCGCGGCAGATCGACGCCCTCGCCCCGCTCGGCGCGCCGATCGCGATGGGCGACCGCGCGGGCAGCGTCGGCTACCACCTCAACCGGCCGCTGGTCCACCTCGAGGGCCTGGTCAACTCGGCCGACTACCTCGACGCCCTGCGCACCGGCACGGTCCCGGACTTCCTCGCCGCCCGCGGCGTGGCCCTCTACGCCCGCGGCGACGCCGACCCCGGGACGCCGGTGCCGGGCTCGCCGGGCTGCCACCGGTTCACCGAGCCGCAGCAGGGCGGGGGACGAAGTTCACCGTGGTGGTGTGCGACCGTGATCTGGTGCTGACAACCCCGCTGAGTGACGGGACGTCGTACCGCGTGTGGCTGTACCGCCCTGATCTTTCCCGGTGAGGGACTCCGGACGGGCCAACGGCCGCCGGAACGCACTACGAGGAGTAACGGTGACCCAGGTCGCCGCGATGGTTAGTCAAGCGCAGCGTCGTGGGTTGGGGCACGGATGGACTTCTGGAAGACACTCCTGGTACTGCTGCGGCGCTGGTACGTCGCGGTGCCGGTCTTCGTGATCACCGTGGGCGCCGCGGGCGGGGTGTACCTGACGACCCCGATGGTCTACCAGTCCACCGGCCTGCTCGTGCTGACCTCGCCGTCGAGCGGGCCGACGAGCGTCAAGGACAAGGAGACCGGGCAGACCAACCCGCTGCTCGCGTTCGACTCCAGCCTGGCGATCTCGGCGTCCATCGTCATCCAGACCATCAACACCCCGGCCGTGGTCAAGGAGCTGGGCGCGGACAAGCCGGAGCACACCTTCGAGCTGTCCGGCGGCAACGAGGGCGGCCCGTTCATCAGCGTGAAGACCGAGAGCGAGTCGGAGCCGGGCTCGCGCGAGCTGGCCGTGCAGGTGCTCGACCGGGTGCGCGCGGAGCTGAAGAAGTACCAGGAGGACCTGGGCGCGGCGCCGAGCACGTTCATCGGGGTCAACGAGATCGTCGCGCCGACCGAGCCGGAGGCGCTGACCGGCGGGAAGCTGCGCGCCGCGGGCGTGGCGATGGTGCTGGGCCTGGCCGCCTGCCTGGGCGCGGTGTTCGGCCTGGAGAGCTTCCAGACGCGCAAGCGCAAGCGCGACGAGCCCGACGCGGAGGAGACGACGCCGGAGCCGGTGGAGCCGATCCGCCCGTACCCGCACACCGTCGAGCGCACCCAGCGCATCCGGCCGATCCAACCGCCGGTCAACGGCAAGCCGGTGCAGCCGGTGCAGCCCGCGAAGGCGCCCGCGCCGAAGCCGAAGGCGGGCGCGAACCAGGCGGGCGCGTGGCCTGCCGACGAGTTCCGCGAACCGCCGACCCGGATGATGCGCCCGACCGCCGCCAAGCAGTCCGAGTCCGACGGCTGAGCCGTGTCCGCGACCGCCCGCCCGCCCAAGGCCCGAGCCGACGGCGCGACCCTCGCCTGCGGGTACGCGCTGGTGATGACGATCATCCCGGCGAGCATGGTGCTCAAGGGCGTGCCGATGGCGGTCACCCCCGGCATGGCGATCGGGTTCGTCATGGGCGTGATGTGGTTCTGCGCGCAGCTGGTCACCACGCTCGGCGTCGCCAAGGGCCGCAACGCGGTGCGCACGGCGCTGTTCCTGTTCGCCCTGTCGCAGTTGGCGACCTACGGCGTGGCGACCTACGGCTACCTGCCCTCCGACGAGCTGGCCGCCGCCGACCGCACCCTGATCACGCTGATGGCGGTGTTCTCCGTCGGCCTGGTCGCGGTGGACGGCGTGCGCGGCCTCGACCGCATCGACCGCGTGCTCAAGGCGATGGTCGTCGGCGCGACGTTCATGGCGTTCGTCGGCATCCTCCAGTTCTCCTTCGCCCTGGACCTGACCCAGTACCTGACCCCGCCGATCCTCAAGCCCAACGGCGACGTGTCGTTCGTGCTGGAGCGCTCGAACTTCCGCCGCCCGGCGGGCACCGCGGGCCACCCGATCGAGTTCGGCGTGGTGTGCGCGATGGCGGTGCCGATCGCCCTGCACTACGCGATGCGCGCCCGCGACTTCGGCGGCCCGGACAAGCGCTGGTGGTTCTGCCTGGGCATCCTCGCGATGGCGTCGATGCAGTCGCTGTCGCGCTCGGCGGTGCTGGCGCTGGCGATCGCGGCGATGTTCATCATCCCGGCGATGCCGCCGAAGCGGCGCGTGCGGGCGCTGTTCGGGATCGTGCTGTTCCTCGGCGCGATGCGGGTCATGGTGCCCGGCCTGGTCGGCACCCTCTACAGCCTGTTCACCTCGATCGACGAGGACCCGAGCGCGGAGAGCAGGCGCCGCGCGATCGAGCGGGCGGGCGCGGAGATCGCCGAGCACCTGGTGTTCGGCCGCGGCATGGGCACCTACCTGCCGGAGAAGTACGGCTGGCTGGACAACCAGTACCTCGGGACGCTGGTGCAGAACGGCGTCCTCGGCATCCTGGCCCTGGTCGGCCTGTACGGCGCGGGCTGGTACTGCTGCTTCCGGGCGCGGATGGTCACCAAGGACCCGCGGATCAAGGACCTCGCGGTGACCATCGCGGCGTGCATCGCGGTGCCGGGCATCTCCTCGGCGACGTTCGACCTGCTCGGGTTCGCCGTCGCCACCGGCTTCACCTTCCTGCTCGTGGGGCTCGCGGGGGCGCTGTGGCGAGCGGTTCAGCACGACGCCGCCCGGCAGGCGGCCCTACCCAGGACAGAGGTGGCCACTTGAGCGCGGACATCGGCAGCAGGGTCGGGCGGGGGCGGTGTGGAGCCTGCTCAACACCGTCGTGCTGCGGCTCGGCACGCTGGTCGCGGGCATCGCGCTCGCCCGCATCCTCACCCCGCGGACTACGGCGTGTTCGCCGTCGCGCTGGTCGCGCTGACGCTGCTGCAGGCGTTCAACGAGCTGGGGGTGACGCTGGCGCTGGTGCGCTGGGAGCGCGACGTCCGCGAGTTCGCCCCGACCGCGCTGACGATCGCGGTGTCGAGCAGCGCCGTGCTGTACGCGGTGGTGTTCTTCGCCGCGCCGTACTACTGCGACGCGATGGGCAGCCCGGACGCGGTGCCGGTGCTGCGGGTGCTGTGCCTGGCCGTGGTGCTCGACGGGATCGCGGTGGTGCCCGCGACGATCCTCAACCGGGAGTTCCTGCAGCGCACGCGGTTCCTGTGCGACGCGTCGGCGTTCGTCGTGGTGACCACGCTGACGATCACGCTCGCGCTGTCCGGCGCGGGTCCGATGAGCTTCGCGATCGGCCAGGTGTCGGGCAACGTCGTGTCGGTCGCCTGCTACCTCCTGCTGTGCCCGGTGCGGGTGCGGCCGGGGTGGGACCCGGCGACGGCGCGCGAGCTGGTGCGGTTCGGGCTGCCGCTGGCGGCGGCGAGCCTGCTGGTGCTGTCGGTGACCAACGTCGACAAGATCGTCGTCGGGGCGTACGCCGACGAGGTCGCGCTGGGCCTGTACCTGATGGCGTTCAACCAGTCGAGCCTGCCGCTCCAGGTGTTCTCCGAGGCCGCCCGCCGGGTCTCGCTGGCCGGGTTCGCGCGGCTGGCCGACGACCGGCCGCGGCTGGAGCAGTCCCTCGGGCGGGGCACGGGGCTGCTGGTGGCCGCCGCGCTGCCCGTGTGCGTCTTGCTGGCCTGCTACGCCTATCCGATGCTGCACGTGGTCTACGGGTCGCAGTGGACGCCCGCGGCCGTGGTGCTCCAGGTGCTCGCCGGGCTGGGGCTGCTGCGCATCCTGCTGTTCATCGGCTACGACCTGCTGGTCGCCCTGGACGGCAACCGGTCGCTGGTGTGGCTGCAGGGCCTGTGGCTGGCGGCGGTGCTGCCCGCCCTGGTCGTCGGCGCCCGCGTCGACGGCATCCGCGGCGCGGCGATCGCCCAGGTGGCGGTGGCCGCGGTGGTGGTGCTCCCGGCGTTCGCGTGGGTGATCCACCGACGGGGGTGAGCCTGCGGCCCGCCGCGCGCGCGTGCGCCCGCCCGGTCCTGGGCGGGCTGCTCATCGCCGGGTCCGCGGTCGCGGTGCACTCGGTGTTCGACGCGCCGCTGCCCACGCTGCTGGTCGGCGGCGCGGTCGCGGCCCTGCTGTACCTGCCCGTCGTCTACCCGATGCGGGCCATGCTGCCCGGTCGGGCCAAGGAAGGAGCCACCGCGTGAGCGCGCCGCTTCGCGACCGCGCCGGCCTGTCCGCCGGTGTCCGCCGAGCCCTGCGGGACCGCTTCGGCATCTGGCCGATGCACGAGGTGCGGACGAAGGCGGTGCTGGCCCGGCACGTGCCCGCCCTGCGCCGCTTCGAGGACGCCGAGGTGGCCCGCCTGCGCCGCCCGCTGCCGGTCCCGCTGGTCACGACCGTCATCCCGACGTACCAGCGCCCGCGCCTGCTGGTCGCGGCCGTGGAGTCGGCGCTGGCGCAAACGGTTGCGGACCAGCTCGTCGTGGTGGTCGACGACGGCGGCGGCCTGCCCGCCCTCCCCCGCGACCCCCGCCTGGTCGCGCTGTCGCTGTCGCGGAACACGGGCGTGGTCGGCATCGTCCGCAACGTCGGCATCCGCCTGACCGACTCCCCGTTCCTGGCCTTCCTCGACGACGACAACACCTGGCGCCCCGACCACCTCGAGCGCGCCCTCGCCGCGCTGTCCTCGGGCGCGGACCTGACGTACTCCGCCGTCGAGCGCCACCGCGCCGACGGCACCCCGGTGGACGTCCTCAGCGCCCCCTTCGACCGCGCCACCCTCGCCGACGGCGACCCGTACGTGGACACCAACGGCCTGGTCCTGCGCCGCGAGCCGACGGTCCTCTACAGCCGCCTGCCCCGCACCAAGTCGACCATCCCCAAGGAGGACTGGGAGTTCGTCTGGCGGGCCGCCCGGACCCGCGTGGTCGCCCACGTGCCGGAGCCGACCGTCCGGTACCTGATCAACCCGGAGAGCTACTACACGGACTGGGACGCGAGTTCCTGAACCCTGACAACCTCCCGGCGGCCCGCGAGCGTGTGTAGGCCGTAGTCACGCACTGCCCCAGGGGGTTGGATGGACCGGGACGGCGAGTTCGCCGCCTACTTCGCGGCTCGGGCGGACGCCATGCGCGGCACGGCGTTCCTGCTGTGCGGCGACTGGCACCGCGCCGAGGACCTCGTGCAGACGGCGTTCGTCCGGCTCTACCGGGTCTGGCACCGGGTGTCGGGCCGGGACCGGCTCGACGGGTACACGCGGCAGATCGTGGTGCGGGTGTTCCTCGACGAGAGCAGGCGGGGGTTCTTCCGCCGGGAGCGGGTGACCGACGCGCCGCCGGAGGGGTCCGGGCCCGCGGCCGGGCCGGAGGACCGGCTGGTGCTGATGGCCGCCCTCGCCCGGGTCCCCGCGCGCCAGCGGACCGTGCTGGTGCTGCGGTTCTGGGAGGACCTGTCGGTCGAGGAGACCGCCGCCGCGATGGGGTGCTCGGTGGGCACCGTCAAGAGCCAGACCAGCCGCGGTCTGTCGGCCCTGCGCGCAGTGCTGCCCGCGCCCACGCGCTGAGAGGACACATGGACGAGAACGAGCTGCGCCGCGCCTTCGCGCGGGTGATGGACGACAACCCGCCGCCGATGGACCCCGACGCCGCGCTGGAGCGCGCCAGGGCGGACCTGCGGCGGCGCAAGAACCTCCTGCTCGGCGGCGGCGCCGCGGCGGCCGTCGCGGTCATCGCGGCGGGCGCGTTCGCGGTGGCGGGGGTGACCGGGGCCGGGCCGCTGGAGCCCGCCGCCGGACCGCGCCCGGCGCCCGGGTCGACCGCGCCCGACTGGCCCGACGGGCAGGACGACCGGACCGCGAGCGAGGGCCCGCACCACGCGCGCGGGCTGGAGCTGCTGGACCTGGCGACGGCGGCGCTGCCCGCGGGGCTGGGGTCGCCGGACCTGGAGTGGACCGAGGAGCGCCACGGCCCCACCCGCGCCCACCAGGCCCAGTACGCCGACAGCGGCGCCTGGGAGTACATGGTCACGATGCCGGTCGGCGCGGACGGCCGCTACGGCACGCTCCTCGTCGAGGTGCACACGCCGGGCAACGCCGACCCGGCCGACCCGTGCGGCCTGGCCCAGGACCTGTGGGGCATGGGCGGCGAGTGCGCCGTCCGCGACGTCGGCGGCAAGCAGGTGGGGCTGGTGCTCACGCCGACCGGGGACGACCGGTTCGAGCAGTGGGCCGCCTACCGCCACCCGGACGGGACGACGGTGTCGATCGCGCAGGCCCGCGCGTTCGACGGGGTCGCCGAACCCGGCCTGGCCCAGCCGCCGCTGACCGTGGACCAGCTGCTCGACCTGGTGACCGACAACCGGTTCGCGCTGGGCTGATCCTGATTACCGGCAATCGCGCTTACCGGTAAGCAAAATCACCGGTAAGCGCGATTACCGGCAGTTTCGTGTCGCGCCAAGGGAAAGCGGTCACCCGCGCTACTTTCCGGGAATGGCCAGGACACCGAAATCAGTCGCCCTCGGCGGAGCGATCAGGCAGGCGCGGCAGGAGCGGGGCGAGACCCTGCGCGACTTCGCGAAGCGGATGCAGCTCGACCCGGGGATGTTGTCCCGCTGGGAAACGGGTTCCCGTTCACCGAAACCGGAGCACGTGGCGCGGATGCTCACCGCGTTGGGGATATACGACCAGCGCTACAAGGAGTTGATGACGCTCGCCTACGGCACAGACGCGGATCAATGGGTCGCGGGGACGCAACCCGAGCAACGCCAACAATTCGCCGCCTTCGCGGCCTGCGAACAGGTCGCCACCCGGATCGTCGATGTCTCGCCGCTCCTGATCCCCGGACTGCTCCAGACAAGCGCCTACACCCGGGCGATCCTCGCCGACGAGGACATCTCGCCCAGCGAGGTCTCCGCACGGATCGCCTTCCGGAACCAGCGCAAGGAGGTGCTGACCCGTCCCCTGCCGGTGCACTACACCGCGATCATCTGCCAAGCCGCCCTGCACCAGGACATCGGCGGCAGGCACGTCATGGCCGAGCAACTGCGGTTCCTGCTCGCGATGGGCGCCCGGAGCAACGTCGACCTGCGGATCGTGCCGTTCGAGCGCGGCTGGCACCCGGCCCTGGAAGGCCATTTCCAGCTGATCGACGGTGCTAACCTGATCACCAGCGTGTTCGTCGACATGCGCAGGTCCACCGTGCTGCTCCACAAGGAGGAGGACATCCGGGCGTACGAGGCGGCCGTGCGGAAGGTGATGAGCCGGGCTGCCGGCCGGGCCGAGTCCCTGCGCTTCATCGGCGACTTGGCCCAGAGAATGGAGAAGCGCGGTGACCTCCCCGATCAGGTGGCGAAAGTCGACCCGTAGCCCCAATGGATCAACCTGCGTCGAGGTGGCGGGCACACTCGACGCGCTCCGCGACTCCAAGCACGTCGGCCCGACCCTGCGGGCCGACGTCCCCGCCCTCGTCCGCTACGCCAAGCGCGCCTAGACCCCGAACCGCGCCCAGCGGGCCTCGCGGTAGACCTGCCTGGCCCGCCGCGCGGGCGCGGTCAGCACCAGCGGCGACAGGGCGCGCGCCCGCCGCGCGCCCAACCGCTGCCGCAGCCGCAGCGTCTTCCACTCCGGCAGCGACTCCACCGCCGGGTACGCCTCCCGCGCGAACTCCACCAGCTCCGCGATCGGGTCGGTCTCGGCGCGGCCCTTGTCGTACGCCCGGCCCGCCCGGCGCAGCGCGTCCGCGGCCAGCACCCGCCGGACCCGCCGGTCGAGCGCGACGCGGTCGGGCAGGATCCCCTCGGCGCGGCGCACCGTCGAGGCGAACGCCGCGAGGCGCTGCCGCAGGTCGCCGACCTGCGTCTCGTAGTACGCCTTCGACATGTTCGCCCCGTGCACCCGGTAGTACGCCTGGTCGACGCCCTTGAGATACCCGACGTCGGCGTGCAGCGCGAACCGCATCCACATCTCGATGTCGCCGGTGTGCTTCAGCTCCGGGTCGTAGCCGCCCAGCTCCTGCTGCAGCTCCGTGCGCACCACCACCTCCGGCGAGGTGATGCAGCCCTCGCCGAGGGCGAACCGGCGGCGCAGCCAGGTGAATCCGTTGTAGACGGTCCAGCCGCGGTCGGCCGTGCGCGCCGGGGGCAGCGGGTCGCTGCCGTCCCAGTGCAGCGGCCTGCCGTAGACGAACCCGACCTCCGGGTGGGCGTCCATCAGCCGCGCGGCCCGGCCGAGGGCGCCCGGGGTGAGGGCGTCGTCGGCCGAGAGCAGCGCGCAGTAGTCCGCCTTGGCCCAGTCGAGCAGGCCCTCGTTGTAGGTCGCGATGTGGCCCTTGTTGACCTCGTGCTCCCACACCGTGACCCGGCTGTCGACGTCCGCCAGGGCCCGCGCCACGTCGGCGCTGCCGTCGCCGGACGCGTCGTCGATGACCAGCACCCGGACGTCGACCCCGGGCTGGTCGAGGACGCTGCGCACCGCGACCGGAAGCACCGACCCGTACTTGTAGCACGGGATGACCACGTCGACGCTCGCCACGAACTTCCCCTCCGGGAGTAGCTAGTTCTCGAAGACTGCGTCGACCCAGTAGTTCGTTCCGTTACCGGGTCCGGTCGGGTACACACCGCCGCCGCCGTACTGCCAGACGCCGTTGGGCTGGGCGCCGTGCGCGGGCGCGGTGAGCGGCCCGTTGACCTTGTCGGTGGTGAAGTAGCTTCCGGTGTACGAGTAGCGGCCCGCGGACGTCCAGTACGACACCACGTACGACTGCCCGGCGATCACCGGGATCGGCGTGGTGAACGTCAGCGTCTGCCACCCGCTCGACGTCTCGTTCGCGAACGTGCCCGTGGCCAGGCGCACGCCCGCCGACGACCACAGCGAGCCGGTGTGCGTGCCCGGGTCGCCCTCGGCCTTGTAGAACCGGACGCCGCTGATGAAGCCGTTGGCCGACGGGACGATCCGCATGCCCAGCTCCACCGGGGAGTCGACCGCGGCGCCCGCGGGCACGTCGGTCGGGCGGAACAGGGTGCACGGGCACGCGCCCGCCGCGGCCGTGGTGAACGACCACGTGTGCGGCGACGGCATGGGGTTGCCCATCGGGTCGCTGGCGTGCACCGACGCGGTCAGCGTCGCGCTGCCGGGCAGCGGGTCGGTCGAGACGAACGTGGCGCTCTTGTTGTCCGTGCCCATCCGCACCGTGCCGGGCACCGTGCTCGCGCCCTGCTTCACCGTGAACTGGAGGTTGGCCGGGTTGACCGCCTCGGAGAAGGTCACCGAGACGCCGGAGCCGGTCGACACGTTCGTCGCGCCGTTGGCGGGCGAGACGGCGGTGACCGACGGCGGGGTCGTGTCGGCGCCCTGGGTGTCGATGACGACGTCGACCCAGTAGTTGTTGTGGTTGTAGGTGCTCGACGGGAAGCCGCCGCCGTAGACGTACACGCCCTGGCCGCCCGCGGCGGGCGAGGACGGCGCGGTCAGGATGCCGCGGCCCGCGCCCTGCGCGGCGAAGTAGCCCGGGTCGACCGAGTAGCGGCCGTTCGGGGCGCGGTACGACGCGACGTAGGTCTGGCCCGCGGAGATCTGCACCGGCTGCGCGAACACCAGCGTCTGCCAGCCGGAGGCGGTCTCGTTGACGAACGTGCCGTGCGCGATGCGCTGGCCCGTCGACGTCCAGACCGAGCCGGTGTGCGTGCCGGTGTTGTTGACCGCCTTGTAGAACCGCACGCCCGTCACGGTCGCGTTCGCCGAGACCCGGAACTTCACGCCCAGCTCGACGTCGCCGCCGTCGTTGGCGTCCAGGGTCGCCGGGGTGCGCTGGCCGAACAGGTTGCACGGGCACGGCGCGAGCGTCGTGCCGGTGGTGAAGCTCCACGACCTGGGCGCCGCCAGCGGGTTGCCGAAGCCGTCGGTGGCGTTGAGCGTCACCGAGTGCTGGGTGTTCGACGGCAGCAGGTCGGTCGCGGTGAAGGTGACCACGGGGCCGTCGGTGGTGACCGAGCCCGCGATCGGGTTGCCGCCCGCCTGCACGGTGAACTGCACGCTGCCGGGGTCGACGTCCTCGTTGAACGTCGCCGTGATCGACCCGTCGAGGTACGCGCCGGTGGAGCCGTCGGCGGGGGTCACCGAGTTGACCACCGGGCGGGTGTTGTCCGCGGTGTCGGTGGTGACGATGACGTCGACCCAGTAGTTGCCGCCGTTGAACGAGCTGTCCGGGAAGCCCTGGCCGTACTTGAACACGCCGTTGCCGCCCGCGACCGCGCTCGACTTCGGGGCCGTCAGCGGGACGATGCCCGCGCCCTTGTCGTTGAAGTACCCGGCGTCGACCGAGTACCGGCCCGCGGGGGCGTGGTAGGACACGACGTACGGGGTGCCGGAGCGGATCTGCACGGGCTGGCTGAAGGTCAGCGTCTGCCAGCCGGACGCGGTCTCGCCGGTGAACGTGCCGGTGGCCAGGCGCTGGCCGCCGGGCGACCACAGCGAGCCGGTGTGCGTGCCGGTGTTGGCCGCGGCCTTGTAGAACCGCATGCCCGTCACGGTCGCGTTGACCGACGTCGTGAACTTCGTGCCGACCTCGATCGCGGCGTTGTCACCGCTGTCGACCGTCGCCGGGGTGGCGGTGCGGAAGATCGTGCACGGGCACTGCTGCGCGCCGATCGTCACGTTGACCGTCTTGGTGGCGCCCATGGTCGCGCCGTCGTCGGAGGCGCGGACCTTGATCGTGGCCGGGCCGAGCGTGGACGGGGTCCACGGGTAGCTCCAGTTCTCCAGCCCGGTCGCGCGCTTCCACGTCGCGCCGCCGTCGATGGAGACCTCGACGCCCGCGACCACGCCGCCGCCGACGTCCGCGGCGGTGCCGTTGATGTTGACGTTGGTGCCCGCCGGGATCGTCTGGCCCTCGGAGAGGCCGTTGACCGTCACGGTGGGGCCGGTCAGGTCGAGGCTCTTGGTCGCGGCCACCAGGCCCGCCTGCAGGGTGCGCGGTTGCGCGCCCATGTCGGCGAGCATGTTCACCGTCGCCTGCTGCATGGCCGGGCTCGTCGGGGCCGTCGGCGGGGCGCCGTACGGGAAGGTGTGGCCGTCGTCGAGGCCCCACGCCCACTGCACGGTCGCCGGGTTGAACACCAGCGCCTTGCTCTCCGGGTCGCGGTACAGCGTGATGTTGTGGTCGGCCGGGCCCGCGCCGTAGAGGTTGCCGTGGTCCTTCAGCAGCATGCCGTCGTCGACGTTGACCGTCGTGTGCGACAGCCGGATCGAGCCCGCGGGCGGAAGCCGTTGTCCGGGTCGGTGTCCCACTCGTAGCCGAGGGTGCCCGCCGGGAAGGTGGTGGTGCCGGTCGCGGTCGCCACGCTGGTGTTGCGCCAGAGGCGGTTGCGCTTGAACGACGCCGGGACCTGGAGCGCGTCGGCGCGGTAGCCGTTGACCATGAACAGCGCGCCGATGAGCTGGTTCTCCGGCCTGCCGCCGTCGCTGGGCGGCGAGGAGCGCGGGTCGCGCCAGGTGCCGGTCCACTCCGGGCTCGGGTCGATCTTCGCGCCGCCGGGCGACTTGGTCTCCTTGTAGCAGACCATCGTGCGGTAGGCGGTGTTCGCGCCGTCGATCGAGTTCTCGAAGCGGGTCTTCCAGAACCAGGTGTTGCCGCTGGAGAAGAACAGGTTCACGCCCGCGTCGCGCGCGGCCTGCACGCCGTTCCACTGGGCGTTGTTCGAGTACTCGTCGTGGCCGCTGGAGACGTAGACCTTGTGGTTCTTCAGCAGGTTCGGGTTGCGGGTGACATCCACACCGGACAGGTAGCTGACGTCGTAGCCGTTGCGCTCCAGCCAGCGCACCATCGGCAGCTCGGCGTTGAGGAAGCTCGACGTGCCCGCGTTGCGGTACGGGCGGTTGTAGCTGACCTTGAACGCGCGGCCGTCGGGGGAGCCGGAGAAGCCGCCCTCGTAGAGGTTGAACTCGTTGACCCCCGCGCGGTCGCCGTACTTGTTGTACGCCTGCCAGGTCTGGTCGGAGGTCTGCACGACGATCTCGGAGGTCGAGGAGTCGTTGCGCACGACGAACGGGAACTGGCTCGCGCCCGGCTGGTCGTTGCGGATGAAGTTGGCGACGTAGAAGCCCGAGACCGCCGTCGACGGGACGAACCAGCTCGCCGACACGCCCCAGTTTCCGCAGTCGACCAGGCCGGTCGTGTTCTGGTAGGCGCAGTTCGGCTGGTTCTGCGGCAGCGGCACGGACGGGTTCAGCGTCGCGATGCGGCGACCGCCGTTCCCGCCGTACCAGCCGAGCCGGATGATGTCGACGACGTAGTTGGTGCTCGGGGTCTTGATCTTGAAGTCGAGGCGCTCACCGGGCTGGACGCTGGACGCGGTCGCGAAGCCCTCGATGCTGCCGTAGGGGGACTCGATGAACCAGCTGTCCCAGGGGATGCCCGGCTTCGAGTTCTCGCACACGACCGGGTTCGTCGGGGCGTCGCAGGGGCCGCGGACGCGGGCGTGGCGACGAGCAGCGGGAGACCCACCGCGACGAGCAAACCCGAGAGGACGATCCGGATCGTCCGCGCCCGACCAGTCGCCCGGTCCATTCGAGCCTCCACGGCTTGTCACCCTCTGTGATTGGCTGCGGACAGGCCAGATCGGACTGTCACCACGCCTCGACTAGACATCGCCGGTCCATCTCATCCCGTTACCCCCATTGGGGGAAGGGCTTTGGTCCCGACCTGCGGAATGTCCGATCCGGTGACCGGTTCGCGATCACCGCGTTTCGGACCGGTGACCTGGCGTAGTCGCACCAGCCCTGACGTGCGGCTTTCCGTCGACCGTCCTAACCGGACTCGCGGTTGGCAAGCAACGCGCGGGCCCGGTGGGTGGTCAGGCGCGCACAGCCTCGGCCAGTTCGGCGACGACCCGCTCCTGCTGCGCCGGGGTGATCTCCGGGAACAGCGGCAGGGACAGGATCTCGCCCGCCAGCAGCTCGCTCACCGGGAACGCCCCCGCGCGGTGACCGAGCGCGGCGAACGCGCCCGTCAGGTGCACCGGCGTCGGGTAGTGGATGCCCGCCCCGATCCCGGCGGCGTGCAACTTGCCGAGCACGGTGTCGCGGTCGGCGACGCGCACGACGTACAGGTGCCACACGGGCACGTTGCCCTCCGCCACGACCGGCGTGATCACACCGGGCACATCGGACAGCAGCGCGGTGTAGCGGTCGGCGGCGACCCGGCGCGCGGCGTTCCAGTCGGCCAGCCTGCGCAGCTTCGCCGACAGCACCACGGCCTGCAGCGTGTCGAGCCTGCTGTTGAACCCGACCACGGTGTGCTCGTACTTGCGCGGCGACCCGTGCGCGCCCAGCAGCCGCACGCGCTCGGCGAGGTCGGCCCGGAACGTGGTGACCGCGCCCGCGTCGCCGTACGCGCCGAGGTTCTTGCCGGGGTAGAAGCTCGTCGCCGCGATGTCGCCCAGCGACCCGCACACCGCGCCGTGCCGGGTGGCGCCCTGCGACTGCGCGGCGTCCTCGACGATGGCGACGTTGGCCGGGATGAGGGCGCGCAGCTTCTCGACCGGCGCGGCCTGCCCGTAGAGGTCCACGGGGAGCACCGCGCGGGTCCGCGTGGTGACCGCCGCGGCGGCGGCCTCGACGTCGATCAGCGCGGTGTCGAGGTCGCAGTCGACCAGCACCGGCGTCGCGCCGGTCCGGGCGACGGCCTCCGCGGTCGCGATGAACGTGTTGGCGGGCAGGACGCACTCGTCGCCGGGCCCGATGCCCAGCGCGCGCAGGGCGAGTTCGATCGCGTCGGTGCCGTTGCCGACGCCGACGCAGTGGTCGACCCCGGCGAAGCGGGCGTACGCGGCCTCGAACTCGGCGACCTGCGGCCCCCGACGAAGGCCGTCTTGGCGAGCACCTGTGCCCACCCCGCCGCGACCTCCTCGGCCACGGCGGCGTGCTGGGCGCCCAGGTCGACCAGCGGGATGGCGTCGGTCATGTCCTTCTCCTCAAGCGTGCGGCGGGGTTCCCCGCCCAGATCTCCCCGCGGGCACGTCGGCGAGCACGACAGCGCCCATCCCGACCACCGCTTCCGGTCCGATGTGGACGCCCTGGCGCACCAGCGCGCCCGCGCCCAGGTAAGCCGACTCCCCGACCGTGACGCCCCCCGCGAGCGCCACCCGCCCCGCGAGCGTCGCGCCGTCGTGGACGACGTCGTCGTGGGTGAGGAGCACCTGCGGCATGGCCAGCACGTGCTTCCCGACCCGTTGGGGGGCGGTGATGACGACGTGGGCGAGCAGGATCGTCCCCGCTCCCAGCTCCGTCCCCCGCGCGATGGACGCGGTGGGGTGGACGAGGGTCGCGTAGCGCTCGTCCGGCAGCCCCAGCCGCGCGACGACCTTGGCCCGGCCTGCGGGGCGGGCGGGGTTGGCCACGCAGAGCAGGACTTGGGCGTCGGGGTGGTTGTGCACTTCGTCCAGCCCGCCGAGCACGGGGACGCCGTCGACGGTCGCGCCGTGGCGTGCGGGGTCGTCGTCGAGCATGCCGCGCACGGGGACGTCGGCGGCCCGGGCGGCGGCGAGCACTTCCCGCGCCAGGCCCCCGGCGCCGACGAGCAGCAGCGGGCGGGTCACCGGGTCAGCTCCCGGTGCCAGATCTCCAGCGACAGCAGGGTCCACAGGCGCGGCTGCTCGTTGCGGTCGCCGGAGTTGTGGGCGTCGATCAGGCCGCGGACGGCCGCCGGGTCCAGGACCGAGGCGACGAACGACGACGGGCCGGTCAGCAGGTCGGCGGCCATGTCGCGGAGGCCGCCGCGGAACCAGGCGTCCAGGGGCACCTTGAAGCCGGACTTGGGGCGGTCGACGACCTCGTCCGGCAGGTACTGGCGGGCGACCTCCTTGACGACCCACTTCGTCACCCCGCCGCGCACCTTCACCGACGACGGGAGGGAGAACGCCAACTCCACCAGGCGGTGGTCCAGGAACGGGGGCGCAGTTCCAGGGACGCGGCCATCGACATGCGGTCGCCGCGCTCCAGGAGGTTGTCGGCCAGCCAGGCGTGCGAGTCGGCGTAGAGCATGCGGCGCAGGGCGTCGCCGCGGCCTCGGCGGTACGCCTCAGGCACCTCGCGGACGGCGGGGCCGCCCAGCAGGGCCGCGCGCTCGGAAGACGTGAACGGGGCGAACCAGCCGCGCATGCGCTCCGCGGCAGAAGGCTCGGCCAGCGCTCGGACGGCGACGCCCAAACGGGCCTTGGAAGCGGGCAGCGCCCGCTCCAGGCGGGGAGCAGCACACCGCGACTGGGCGCGAGGCCCGCCCACCGGGTGATCCCGGCGAACTTGTACTTGGGGTACCCGCCGAACAGCTCGTCGCTGCCCTCGCCCGACAGCACCACCTTCACCTCGCGGCGGGCCAGCTCCGCCAGCCGGAACACCGCGACGTCCGCGGGTTCCGACAGCGGCGCGTCGCGGTGCCAGCTCAGGCGCGACCACGCGTCGCGGAAGTCCTCGGCGGTCACCGTGACCTCGTGGTGCGTGCTGCCGACGATCCCGGCGACCTTGCGCGCCCACTCGACCTCGTCGACCCTCGGGTCGCCGAAGCCCGCGCTGAAGGTGTGCAGCTCGCCGCCGCGGCGGGCCACCAGCGACGTGATCAGGCTGGAGTCGATGCCCCCGACAGGTACGCGCCCACCGGCACGTCCGCGACCAGGGCGTCATCGATCGACGCGTCCAAAGCGGACGCCACCAGCCGCACGGCCTCCTCGGCGGGCACCGAGCGCGTGCCCGACACGGGCAGCTCCCAGTACGCCCGCAGCCGGACCTGGCCGTCGCGGCCCAGGGTCAGGCGGTGGCCCTGCGGCACCTTCCGCACGCCCTCGATCAGCGTGTGCGGCGCCGGGACCGACCGGTGCGCCAGGTAGTCGTGCAGGCTCGCCCGGTCGACCCGCGGCGTGCCGATCACCGGGAACAGCGCCTTGATCTCCGACGCGAACGCGAACACGTCGTCGGAGACGTAGTAGTAGAGCGGCAGGATGCCCAACCGGTCGCGCACCAGGTGCAGCTCCTGCGACCGCGAGTCGAACACCGCGTACGCGAACTGGCCGCGCAGGTCCCGGACCCCGTCGACGCCGTCGCGCAGGTACCCGGCGAGCAGCGTCTCGGTGTCCCCCGAGGTCTTGAACGGGTAGTCCAGCGACGACCGCAGCGAGCGGTAGTTCAGGATCTCGCCGTTGAAGGCCAGGTGGACGCCGGAGGCCGACATCGGCTGGCGCGACGCGCCGAGGTCGATGATCGACAGGCGGGTGTGCGCGAACCCGACCGGTCCCTCCGCCCACGTCCCCGAGTCGTCGGGGCCGCGGTGGTGGAGGGCCTTGGCCATCTCGGCCAGCACGGCCGGGTCGGCCGGGGCGCCGTCGAGCCGCTTGTACCCGGCGATACCGCACACGGCTAGCCCTCCGCCAAGTCCATGAGCTGGCGCGCGCGGGAGTCCCACGACGACGACAGCACCGACGAGCGCCTGCCCTCCGGGGTGGACAGCCCGCCGTTCTCCAGCACGTCCCGCACGGCCTTGACGAACGCGTCGTGGCCCTGCGCGATGGTGATGCGGTCGGCGTAGTGGCGGACCTCGGGGAAGTCCGTGCTCACCGTGGCCAGCCCGAGCGCCAGGTACTCCTTGAGCTTGATCGGGTTCGCGTGGGTGATCCACTCGTTGTCGAGCCACGGCATGATCGCCACGTCGAAGCCGGAGCCGTAGCCCGGGATCTCGGCGTACGGCTTGAAGCCCAGCCAGTGGATGTTCGGGTGCTTCGCGAACCGCTCCATCGAGATCGACGTGTCGCCGACGAGCACCAGCGACGCCTCCGGGATGTCGGTGGCGAGGCGCTCCAGCAGGTCGAAGTCGACCAGGTAGTCGTCGAGGCCGCCGAAGAACCCGATCCGCGGTCCTGGGATCGCGGCCAGCTCCTCCGGCAGCGACGACCGGCGCTGGAAGTGCTCCAGGTCCACGCCGTGGTCGAGGAAGTGGGCGCGCTCACCGGTCACCGGCGCGTCCTCCGCCTGCAGCGAGCGGCTGACGTAGAGCACGTGGTCGGCGCCGCGCAGCAGCTTGTCCTCCAGCGCGGCGATCGCGCCCTGGTCGGCCTCGGGGAACGCCGAGTGCCGGTCGGAGCGGTTGAACACCAGCGACCGGCGGCGCATCGGCTCGACGACGTCCCACGCCGTGGGGATCGTCGCGACGACGACCGGGTTGCGGATGCCCAGGAACAGCGAGACCGCCCGCACCTGCGCGCGCACCAGGACCGCGTTGAGCTTGCGCAGCGCGGGGTTGCCGTAGAACGGCAGCGGCAGCGGCGTCATCACGTGGTAGTTCGGCACGTCCGGCAGCGGCCTGCGCACCAGCTTCGCCACGCTCGCCGCCTTGCGCGCGATGCGGCGCAGCACCTGCGTGCTCTTGCCGGGCGTCGGCATCCGCAGGCCGATGCTGTTGACCAGCAGCACCTTGCGGTGCTCGGCGACGCGGATCATGAGCTGGAAGTCCGAGTGCGCCTGGTTGTGGTACCACCAGTCCTGCGCGGAGAAGCAGATGTAGGCGGGGCCCTCGCCATCTAGCGGCGCGGGCCAGGCGGGCATCCGCAGCAGCGCCCGCACGGCGCGCCGGTGCCGGGCCGAGCCGCGCGCGCCGCGGATCGCGTTGTCCGCCAGCACCGCCAGCCACATGCGGGCCGCGGCGAGCGCGCCGAAGCGCTCCCGGTGCAGCCGCACCTTGTTCGTCACGACCAGCGACCACAGCCGCGCCGACGTCGTCGACTCGCCGCCCAGGTGCACGGCGGTCGCGGCGGGCTCGTACCGGGTCGCGAACCCGGCCTCCCCGCGCGCAGCATGAACTCCGTCTCCTCGGAGTAGAGCAGGAACCGCTCCTCCAGCAGCCCGACCGCGTCGAGGCACTCGCGGGAGACCAGCCACGCCGCGCCGGTCGCCCAGTCGTGCTCGCCCGCCCGCTCGTACGCGCGGGGGTGCGTGATCGTCTCGCCGAGCAGCCGCCAGCGGCCCGCGCGGGCGCCGCCGAGCAGCGCCTCGCCGAGGGTGCGCAGGCTGGTGGGGGCGCGGCGCAGCGAGTGCTGGACGCGCCCCGCGTCGTCGGTCAGCTTGGGGACGGCGATGCCCGCCGGGCGCAGCGCCTCCTGCAGCACCGCGACCGATCCGGGGGCCAGGCGCACGTCGGCGTTGAGCACCAGCACGTCGCAGCCCGCGGCGTGCCCGATGCCCGCGTTGACGCCCGCGCCGAAGCCGTCGTTGCCGGTCCGGTGCACCACCTTGACCGACGGGTCGGCCGCCGCGGCGACCTCCGCGGTCCCGTCGGTGGAGGCGTTGTCGACGACGATGACCCGCGCGTCGACGCCCGCCAGCGCGGCGGGCAGCGACGCCAGGCAGTCCGCGATGACCTCGGCGCTGTTGTAGGTCACCACGACGACCGCGACGGGCCGCGTCATCCGGCCACCGCCCGGACCAGCGCGGACACGACCAGTTCCTGGTCGGCGTCGGTCAGCTCGTGGTGCAGCGGCAGGATCACCGACCGCAGCGCGATCCGCTCGGTGTGCGGCAGCGGCGGGTGCGGGTGGGTGTCGTACGCCGGTTCCAGGTGCGCGGCCATGATCCCGCGCCGCGCCGACACGCCCTCGGCCGCCAGCGCGGCGAGCACGTCCGTCAGGCCGGGCGCGCTGTCGGGCAGCTCCACCCAGAACGACTGGAAGTTCGTCGTGCCGTGGCCGGGGTCGGCGACGGCGCGCAGGCCGTGCGGGGCCAGCAGCTCGTGGTACCGGGCGGCCAGCTCGCGGCGCTGCTTGACGATGCCGTCGAGGCGGTCGAGCTGCACCAGGCCCATCGCGGCCTGCACGTCGGTCATCCGGTAGTTGAACGCCGTCTCCACATAGGACTCGACGACCGCGCCGCCGGACGCGTGCCGGTCCGCGGCCGACACGCTCATGCCGTGCTCGCGGAGCCTGCGCAGCCGGGTGGCCCACCCGGCGTCGTCGGTGGTCACCATCCCGCCCTCGCCGGTGGTGATCAGCTTGCGCGGGTGGAACGACCACGCCGCCAGCAGCGCGCCCGTCCCGACCGGGCGCCCGTGCAGGGTCGACCCCGCGGCGCACGCGGCGTCCTCGACCACCGGGACCTCGCCCGCGGCGGCGCGGATCGCGGGCACGTCGGCGGGCACGCCCGCCTGGTGCACCACCATGACCGCCTTGGTGCGCGCGGTGATCGCGTCCTTGACCGTCTCCGCCGTCAGGTTGCCCGTCAGCGGGTCCACGTCGGCGAACACCGGGTTCGCGCCGCAGTAGCGCACGGCGTTCGCGGTCGCGATGAACGACAGCGACGGCACGACGACGTCGTCACCCGGGCCGACGCCCAGCAGGTGCAGGCACAGGTGCAGGCCGGTCGTGCAGCTCGACACCGCGACCCCGTGCCCGGCGCCGACCCGCTCGGCGAACGCCTTCTCGAAGGCGGCCACCCTCGGACCCTGCGCCACCCACCCGGAGCGCACGGCCTCGGCGACCGCCTCCGCCTCGGCCTCGCCGAGCAGCGGCTTCATCACCGGGATCGCCATCAACCGACCTTTTCCGCTCGCCACCACGCGACGAGGTCGCGCAGGCCGTCCGCCATCTTGATCTCCGGGCGCCAGCCCAGCTCGCGGTCGGCGGCGGAGATGTCGGCCAGCCGCCGGGTCACGCCGTTGACCTTGCGCTCCGGGCCGTGCTCGACCGGCAGGTCCGAGTCCATCGCGGCCAGCAGCGCCTGGGCCAACCCGAGCAGGCTCGTCTCCTCGCTGGAGGCGATGTTGTAGACCGTGTCGGTCACGTCGGCGCGCGCGGCCAGCAGGTTCGCCCTGGCGATGTCGTGCACGTGGACGAAGTCCATCGTCTGCACGCCGTCGCCGAAGATCAGCGGTGCCTTGCCGTCGGCGATGCGCTCCATCCAGCGGATCAGCACCTCGGTGTACAGGCCGTGGACGTCCATGCGGGGGCCGTACACGTTGAAGTAGCGCAGGGCGACGTAGTCCAGGTCCTTCATCGCCTTGAAGCTGCGCAGCATGCCCTCGTTGAACGCCTTCGCGGCGCCGTAGAAGGTGTCGTTGTTGTACGGGTGGTGCCGCTCGGTCGTCGGGAACTCCTCCGCCAGCCCGTAGACCGACGCCGACGACGACGCGACGACCTTCTTCACGCCGTGCTCGGCGGCGGCCTCGATGACGGTGAACGTCCCGTCCACCAGGCACTCCAGCGCCAGCCGCGGCTCCTCGGCGCACTGCGTGATCCGGATCGCGGCCAGGTGGAACACCAGGTCCATCCCGGCGGTCAGCTCGCCGACCAGCGCCCGGTCGTTGATGTCGCCCTCGACCACGCGCAGCCGGTCACCGGCCGCCTCGGCCGCGGCGGCCAGGTTCGCCCGGCGCCCGCGCACGAAGTTGTCCAGCACGACGACCTCGGCCGCGCCCGCGGCGACCAGCCGGTCCACCACGGCCGACCCGATGGTCCCCGCGCCACCCGTCACCAGCGCCCGCTGGCCCTCGATCGGCTGCCCGTAGCTCATGCGGAGACCTCCTCGACCACGTCGCCCAGAACGGGCATGAACACGCCGCCCTGCGCCAGCGACGCCGACGCGGCCTCCAGGATCGACAGCACCCGCAGCCCCGACCGGCCGTCGGTCAGCGGCGCCCGGCCCTGCGCGATCGAGTCGTGGAACTCGGCCATGACCGCCCGCAGCGCCTCCTTCTCCGGCAGCGCGGGCGCGACCATGTCGCCCGTGCGGTACGACACGAGCGTCTGCGCCTTGGCCTCCGGCCCGATGTCGTCGGCCGCGACCCGGTCCACGCCCCGGTCGTAGATCGCCAGGCGCTGGCTCGGGTTGAGGTCGTCCCACACGACCGTGCGGGCGGACCCGCCGATCACCATCGTGCGGATCTTGGTGGGGGACAGCCAGTTCACGTGCACGTGCGCCATGACCCCGCCGGACAGCTCGATCGTCAGGTGCGCGACGCACGCGCGGCCCGCGCCGATCGGGTCCGAGCCGTGCGCGGCCACCGACAGCGGCACGACGCCCTCGGGCAGCACCGACAGGAAGATCGACAGGTCGTGCGGGGCCAGGTCCCACAGCACGTCGACGTCCGGCTGCACCAGGCCCAGGTTGATCCGCACCGAGTCCAGGTACTGGATGTCGCCGAGCTGCCCGCCGCGGATCAGCCCGCGCAGGTGCGCCACGGCCGGGGTGTAGCAGTAGGTGTGGTCGAGCATCAGGGTCAGGCCGCGCCGCTCCGCGGCCTCGACCAGCTCGCGGCCCTCGGCGTAGGTCGCCGCGAGCGGCTTCTCCACCAGGACGTGCTTGCCCGCCTCCAGCGCGGCCATCGCCACCGGCAGGTGGGTCCCGGCCGGGGTGGCGATCGCGACCGCGTGCACGGCCGGGTCGGCGAGCACCTCCGCGAGGGAGTCCGACACCCGCACCGTCGAGTACCCGCCCAGCACCCGGCGGGCGCGGTCGGCGTCGAGGTCGCACAGGTACTCGAGGCGGAAGCCGGGCGTGGCCTGGGCGTTGCGGACCAGGTTCGGTCCCCAGTACCCGGCGCCGATGACGGCGAGGCCGATGGTTCCCAAGGTGGAAATCCCCTTATCTGACGAACGGTTTTAGTAGGCGCCCTGGCCGGAGAACACCGCGCGGATGGTCTTCCAGAGGATCACCGCGTCGAGCGCGAGCGACCAGTCCTCGACGTAGCGCAGGTCCAGCCGGACCGCCTCCTCCCAGGGCAGGTCGCTGCGTCCGCTCACCTGCCAGAGGCCGGTCAGGCCGGGCTTGACCAGCAGCCTGCGCCGCACGTCCGGCGCGTAGCGGGCGGTCTCCTCCGGCAGCGGCGGCCGGGGTCCCACCAGGGACATCGGGCCCGCCAGCACGTTGAACAGCTGCGGCAGCTCGTCGATCGAGTACCGGCGCAGCACCGCGCCGACCCGGGTGATGCGCGGGTCGCTGCGCATCTTGAACAGCAGGCCGTGGCCCTCGTTGCGGTCGGCCAGCTCGGCCAGCATCTTGTCCGCGTCGGTGACCATCGTGCGGAACTTGACGATGGTGAACTCGCGGCCGTCCTTGCCGACCCTGCGCTGCTTGTAGAACACCGGGCCGCGGCTGTCGACCTTGATCGCCAGCGCGACGGCCAGCATGAGCGGGGCGAGCAGGGTCAGCAGCGCGAACGAGCCGACCTTGTCGAAGACGTCCTTGACCACGCGGCGCACGCCGGTGAACGACGGGGCCGACACGCGCAGCAGCGGCATGCCGAGCACGGCGTCGACGTGCAGGCGGGGGCCCGCGACCTCCATCAGCACGGGCGCCACGACCATCTCCGCGCCGCTGCCCTCCAGGTTCCAGGCGAGCTGCTGCAGGCGCTTGGGCGTCCAGTACTGGTCGGGGGTGACCGCGACGATGCGGTAGCCGCCGCGGCGCGCGTGCGTCGCCAGGTCGTGCAGGCGGCCGACGACGGAGACGCCGTCGAGCTCGAAGTCGTCGTCGCCGCGGCCGTCGGTCGTGCAGACCGCGTCGACGCGCCAGCCGAGGTACGGGGTGTTGCGGGTCCGGGTGATCAGGTCGCGCACGGTCTCCGGGCTGCCCGCGGCCATCACCGGCAGCAGGCAGCGGCCGTCGCGGCGCGCCCGGTGCAGCAACTGGCGGAGTGCATATCGCAGCGGGAACACGATCAGGGCGGTCGCCGGGACCACGGCGAACACCCACGGGCGGATGCGCTCGACGTCGAGCAGCAGCCCGCCGAGGGCGAGCACGACGGCCGCGGCGACGAACGCCCGGCCGACCCGGCGGAACTCCTCGACGCCGTGGCCGAGCACGGCGGAGTTCCAGACCCGGTTCACCGCGAACGCGGCGATGAGGACCGCGAAGGTGACGAAGGTCACCGGGTGGACCAGGGTTCCCCGGGTCGCGCGTACGCGGTGACGGCCCCGCCGACGACCACGACGCCCGCCAGGAGCGCGAGGACGTCGCCGAGCAGGACGCCCGCGCGGTACCGCGGCTCCCACCCCGCGACGGGCGGGAAGGAGGGTTCACCCGCGGGCAGACCAGCGGTGCGCGACCACCGTGCGGACGGGGTCGCGGGCCACGTTGCTGGTCTTCGTCGCGGGAACCCGACTTGCTCACGCATTGTGTTTCCCCCGGTTGGGCCGGTGTGGGCGTGTGGCAGGCGTGCGAGGCCCCGAAGTCCCGCACCAGGCGAAGCAGTTGAGCGCCCAGGCGTCGGCCGGGTAGCCCGATCTCTGGTCGCGCTAGCTGATTCGTTCGCCCGGCCAAAGCCGTTACACGGAGAGTCAGGAGTTCCGTAGCCCGTTCGGATTTCGCAACGATGGTCGAGAGGATTGCTACACCGCGAGTAGCTTCGATGTTTGCCGAACCGTCACGCAAATCATGAAACTGGCTGCTCAGCGTAGTCGTCGCGAGCACAGAGGACAGTCTCCACTGGACGGTCCAACGGGTGACGCTGCGTACTCGGGGGCCTACTCGCCGACTGCGTCACAGTGCCGGTGATCTATGCCGGTGAGCGCCAGTTGGCCGCGCCCGGAGTACGTCACCCGCACTTCGCAAATTGCTCTGAATACCGCTTCGGGTGATCGTTGTGACGTGCCTCACAGCGCCGCCGGGCCGGTTACCCACCGAGACGAAACGAGCGGCCCGGCCCATCAGGACCGTGCCGCTCATCGTGGTGGTGGCCAGGGGCGGGGTCGAACCGCCGACCTACCGCTTTTCAGGCGGTCGCTCGTACCAACTGAGCTACCTGGCCGTGCCAGCTCCGGTTGGTGGACCAGAACTTGCGACCCTGACGGGACTCGAACCCGCGACCTTCGCCGTGACAGGGCGACGCGCTAACCAACTGCGCCACAGGGCCTTGCTGTACTTCCGTGCTCCCAACGGGATTCGAACCCGCGCTGCCGCCTTGAAAGGGCGGAGTCCTAGGCCGCTAGACGATGGGAGCCGACCTATGCTCGTCCGGTGTTCGCTGGGAGCACGCATAGCTTAGGACACGTCCCCGCAGCCGCCAAAACGGGTACCCCCTAAACGGCTCTACCTGCGGAAACACGGCCGCGGACCGATCTCGGCCGACCCCCGGCCCGGGGCGGAACCGCGCTGGCGGCGCCCGCCCCCGGCGGGTGGTCCGTGCGCCGACCGGCAACGGCGGGGCCGGGGAATCGTTCACCCGACGTTTGCCCGCGGCTCCGGCGGGAATTCACCGGAACCGTTTCGGCCCCCAGGCGCACCAAGATCGAAATTGCGGATTCCGCTATCGGCGAACGGGCGGGACGCCGTCTTCCCCGTCGATGAGGCCGAGCATTTCCAGCAGCTCGCGGCAGTCCTCGGTATCCTGCGCGCCGCAGGCCACGGCCAGTCGGGCCCGGCGCACCTGCTCCTCGGTCACCCGGGAGCCCTCGCCGGAACGGGGCGCTGGCACCCCGGTCGCGAAATTGCCCGATCCACCCAAGCTGTCCTGGCGTAGCAAAAACGAACGAACTTCCAGAGACCCGCTCATCCCGCCTCCCCGGCTTTTTGTTTGGCGTGAGGTTATGAGAGATCTCGCCCAGGTCACAGCCCCCTGGGGAGTGAACCGGGCTACCCGCTGGGTAGCCGTGCGTAACCCGGTTGCCAGGTGGCGGCGGGACCGGGCAGCGGTTAACCGGGAACCCCGTCACCCGTTCGGCCGCTCAGGTCCCGCAGGTGCGGACCCCCGCTCACGATCTACCCCCCAGGGGTATGGTTGGGGGTAGCGATCCCGCGGCGGAAAGGAAGTCCCCGTGCCCCAGCAGACCGTCTACACCGTCACCGGAATGACCTGCGGCCACTGCGCGGCGTCGGTCACCGAGGAGCTGACCGAGCTGCCCGGCGTCACCGATGTCGCCGTCGACCTGGCCACCGGCGCCGTCACCGTGACCAGCGCCGACGCCCTCGACCCCGCCCAGGTCGAAGGCGCGGTGCGCGAGGCGGGCTACCAGCTCGCGAGCTGAGCCCACTAGCCCATCAAGCCCTGCCGGACAAGACGAACGTCAGGTGAACATTTCTCTCGAATTTTCCCGCGCTGCCCCTCCCGGACGGCGCGTGCACGTGCAACAATCGACGTGCTGACACACCCCCGGTCAGCGCCTGTGGAGATCCCCTCCGGCCCCCGCGTTCCTCCCCTGGCGCGGGGGCCTCTCCATGGATACGGACGCCGCAACCACCCGATCGGGTTGCGTGACTGCCCTCACAGGCGCGACGCCGCCGCAATCGAACCGTTATCGTGTCCGGGTGCCTTTTCCCTCCTTCGGCCGCAGCCGCTCGGACCTCAAGCCCGTAGGCGAGTCCACCGGCCGCCACCGCACCCCCGTGCGCGACCAGACCGACGAACTCCTCCCCGACGAGGAACTCGAGTCCTACCTGGCCGCCCTCGCCCCCGACAGCGACAACGAGACCACCGCGACGGGCCGCCGCTTCGGCACCGCCGAGGTCCACCAGCTCCGCCTGCCGCTGGCCGCCAACGAGAAGCTCCGCGAGCTGGCCGCCTACCGCCGCACCTCCCCCATGGCCCTGGCCCAGGAATGGATCATGCAGCGCCTGGACTGGGAAGCCCGCCAGCAGGAGCAGCAGTACCAAACCCAGCGCTGACCCACCGGCCCGCGGCACCGCCGCCGCCCCGCCCCCAGATGGCGCACAGGGCGCCCACCGCGGGCCGCCACCCATCCGCCGTGCCCCCGCCCACCGGAGCGCTGGCAGCACGCACGCACTCCGCCTGCGGCCCAGCCCGGTGAGGCCTACGTGAACGGACGATGAACCACCGCGATGGCGATAGGGCCAGGTCGGTGAACCTGAACGGCGGCCCGAAAGGGGCTCGTGAGGGGTTGTCCGCTTTCGGCGGGGAATGACGATCGACAACGCGCAAGGGCTTCGGGGACGACTGAGCCCCTCCGATCCGGGGATCGGAGGGGCTCGGTCCGTTCTCGGCTGCCTCGAACTGCGGCCCCTACAGCGGGATGACGTTGGTGGCCTGCGGCCCCTTGGTGCCCTGGCCGACCTCGAACTCCACCCGCTGGTTCTCCTCCAGCGTACGGAAGCCCTTCGACTGGATCTCCGAGTAGTGCACGAAGACATCGGCGCCACCGTTGTCCTGCGCGATGAATCCGTAGCCCTTCTCGGCGTTGAACCACTTGACAGTGCCCTGTGCCATAAAACCTGCCTCCATCGCAGGAGCTTGGGGTTGCACCGTGCAACCCCGGGCCGCCTTCGGGCGGCGCCCCCGCCCCACTTCAGCGGAAACAGCCCGCCCGCGTTTTCGTTCCGCGAGCGTGGAAAGCACGAACACAGAAACCACGGCCAGCAAGGCAAAGAGTATCGGCTTGACCGGTCCCGCTCTACTGCCTTGCGGGCTTTCGACTAGGCCAAGCGAGTGATGTCATTGGGCACTCTCCGAAATTGAACTCCGGGCAAACATGAAGAACTTGACTGTCCACGGATCGTGACCTGAATCACATCCGGAGCCGACCAACGCCCGCCTGAGCCGGGGCGTCGTACCTGGTGCGGTCGGGGACAGGGCGGACGGGGAGAAGATGATCACACGGTGGGCGGTCGGCGTCGTCGCGGCTTTGGCGCTCGCGGGGTGCACGAGCGGGAATCCGCAGGCCGGGCAGGCGATCGCGGTCGGTGAGCCGGGCAAGCCCGCGGTGATCACCACCACTCCCGCCGACGGCGCGGTCGACGTCTCGCCCGTCGAGGCGATCAGCGTCGCGGTCGCCAACGGCGAGCTGGAGAAGGTCGCGCTGACGAACCCGGCGGGCAAGCAGGTCAAGGGCGTGCTCGACGGCGCTACCTGGACCGCGAGCGAGCCCCTGGGCTACGGCAAGACCTACACCTGGTCCGGCGCCGTGCGCGGCGACGACGGCGAGCGCGTCGAGCTGACCGGCGACTTCACCACCGCCACGCCGTCCAGCACCGTGCACGCCAGCCTGAACGTCGCCGACGACCGGACCTACGGCGTCGCCATGCCGATCAAGGTCACCTTCGACCCGCCGGTCACCGACCGGGCCGCGGCCGAGCGCAGGCTGACCGTCGAGACCTCCGTCCCCACCGAGGGGAGCTGGGCGTGGCTCAACGGCGGCGCCGCCGCGCACTGGCGGCCCAAGGCGTACTGGAAGCCGAACACGCAGGTCACGGTCACCGCGAAGGTCTACGGCGTGGACCTCGGCGACGGCGCGTACGGCGACGAGGACGTCAGCGCGGAGTTCACCATCGGGCGCAGCCAGATCGTCAAGGCCGACACCAAGACCCACCGGATGGTCGTCATCCGCGACGGCAAGAAGGTGCACGACTTCCCGGCCAGCTACGGCCTCGAGTCCGACCGGCGCCGGGTCACCCGCAGCGGCACGCACGTCGTCATGGAGAAGTACCGGGTGAAGGCGATGACCAACCCGACCTTCGGCTACTCCGACGTCGAGGTGCCCTTCGCGGTCCGCATCCACAACAACGGCGAGTTCATCCACGGGTACGCCGACTCCATGTGGGCGCAGGGCAAGGAGAACGTCTCCCACGGGTGCATCAACCTCTCGCCCGCGAACGCCGAGATCTACTTCAACTCCGTCCTCACCGGCGACCCGGTCGAGGTCGTGAGCGACGTCCCGCTGGGCGAGTTCGACGCCGATTACGGCGATTACTACGACTGGGCCATCCCGTGGTCGGAATGGCAGAAGAAGTCGGCTCTCGTGGGCTGATCGGGGCAATGCGGAATGGCGTGGGTCACCCGTTGGAAGGCCGACGGGTGGCCCGTGCTTACTCTTCGGTAGTGAACACCTGGCCCCCGTCGAGACGACCCTGCCCGAGCGCCACCCGGACGCCCCCGAGCCCGCGACCGAGCTGCCCGAGCACTACGCCTACTGCTTCGGCTGCGGCTCGTCGGTCGAGCACGGACTGCACCTGCGCGCCACGGCCGGCGAGGACCTGACGGTGCGCTCCCGGTTCACCGTGACCACCGCGCACCAGGGCGCGCCCGGCCTCGCGCACGGCGGCCTGCTCGCGTGCGCGTTCGACGAGGCGCTCGGCACCGCGGTCGGGCACCTGCTGCGGCAGCCCGCCGTCACCGGGAAGCTGGAGACCGACTTCCTGCGCCCGGTCCCGGTGGGCACGGTCCTGTTCATCGACGCCCGCATCGACGGCGTGGCGGGCCGCAAGGTGTACGTGAGCGCCGACGGGCGGGTGAACAGCCCGGTCGGCGACATCGCGGTGCGGGCGCGGGCGCTGTTCGTCACCGTCGAGCTGAAGCACTTCATCGACAACGGCAGGCCCGAGGACCTCAAGAAGGTCGCCGCGGACCCGAGCCTGCTGGGCCGGACGGTCGACCTGAACCCCTGACCGGACCCCGTCCGTAGGCTGGTCGCATGTTCCTGGTGGTGGCCGCGGCCGTCGTGGTGCTGATGCACCTCTACCTCTGGAAGCGGCTGGTCAGCGACACCACGCGCACCGCGCGGTGGCGGCGCGTCGGCACCGTCGCGGTGATCGCGCTCGCGGTGCTCGTCGCGGCGACGCTGACGCTGCCCCGCCGGCTCGGGCCGGAGGTCGCGCAGTGGTTCGCCTGGCCCGGGTACCTCTGGTTCGGCGTGTTGTTCTACCTGGTCGTCGTGCTGCTGGTGCTCGAACTGCCGCGGTTCGCGCTGCGCAGAACCGTCGCCACCGACGAGGGCCGCAGGCTGTTCCTGGCCCGCTCCGCCGCCGTCGTCGCGGGCGTCGCGGCGACGGGGATCACCGCGTCCGGGGTGGTCTCCGCGCTGGGGACGCCGGAGCTGCGGCGGGTGAGCGTGCCGATCCGCAGGCTCGACCCGGCGTTCGCGGGGTTCCGGATCGCCGTGGTCAGCGACATCCACCTCGGGCCGCTGCTCGGCCGCTCGCACACCGAGCGGCTCGTCCGGATGATCAACGAGGCGGACGTCGACCTGGTCGCCATGGTCGGCGACCTGGCCGACGGCACGGTCGCCGAACTCGGCCGCGCCGCCGAGCCGCTACGCGACCTCGTCTCCCGCGAGGGCACGTTCTTCGTCACCGGCAACCACGAGTACTACTCCGGCCACCAGCAGTGGATCACCGAGCTGGACCGGCTCGGCCTGCACTACCTGCGCAACACCCGCGACACCATCACGCGCGGGTCCGCGCGCCTGGACGTCGCGGGCGTCACCGACGTCACCGGCCGGTCCTTCGACGACGCGCCCGACCTCGCCGCGGCCCTGTCCGGCCGCGACGGGGCCGACCCGGTCGTGCTGCTCGCGCACCAGCCCGTCCAGGTCGACTCCGCCGCCGCGGCCGGCGTGGACCTGCAGCTCTCCGGCCACACCCACGGCGGCCAGCTCTACCCGTTCCACCACGTCGTCGCGCTCGCCCAGCCCGGCGTGTCCGGGCTGTCGCAGGTGGACGACACCTGGCTGTACGTGACCAACGGCGCGGGGTTCTGGGGCCCGCCGGTGCGGGTCGGCGCGCCGCCGGACATCTCGATCCTCGAGCTGGGCGTCAGGCGTTGATTCCGCCGTCGACGCGGATGGACGCGCCGGTCACGTAGGCGCCGCTGGGACCGGCGAGGTCCGCGACGACCGCGGCCACCTCGCGGGGCGCGGCGAACCGGCCCAGCGGGATCAGCCCGAGCTGCCCCGGCGCGTTCGGCCCGTCGGCCGGGTTCATGTCGGTGTCGGTCGAGCCGGGGTCGACCTGGACGACGGTGATGCCGCGCGGCGCGAGGTCGCGGGCCAGCCCGCGGGTCATGCCGGTGACCGCGAACTTCGTCATCGCGTACGCCGTGATCCCGGGGAACGGCACCCGGTCGCCGAGGTTGCTGCCGATGTTGACGATCCGCCCGCCCGAGGGCAGGTGCTCGACCGCGGCCTGCGCGTACGACCACGCGCCGCGGACGTTCACCGCCCACATGTCGTCCAGGTCCCCGGCGACGCCCGCGTTGTTGACCAGCACGTCGAGCGCCCCGAAGTGCTCGACGACCTCGCGCACCGCCGGTTCCGCCGACGCCGGGTCCGCGGCGTCGGCGCGCAGCGCGAGGACCCGCCGCCCCGTCGCCTTCACGGCCTCGACCACCGCCGAGGCGTCCTGCTTGTAGGTGACGGCGACGTCCGCGCCCCGCTCGGCCAGCGCCACCGCGATCGCCGCGCCTATCCCCGGCTCCCGCCGGTGACCAGGGCGACCTTCCCTGCCAAAGTGTTCATGCCGCAAGTTTCGTCGTCCGACGAACGAGCAGCCGGCGGCTATCGGACGGTCAGGTCAGGGTGCGCGGCCGGATGGCGTTGGCCTTGTCGACCAGGGCGTGCCGCTGCTCGGCGGTGGCGGCGAGCCGGGCCAGGGCGCGGTAGCAGCGCTCCAGGCCGAACCGCAGCTCCTTCTCCGACAGCTCGCAGCCCAGCACCTTCCGCCCGGGCGGGCCGCCGCCGGGCCTGCCGGCCTTCACCCACCCGTACGCGGCCTCCAGGACCTCCGCCGACAGCCGCGTCCGCCGCTCGGCGTCCAGCGCCAGCCGCTCCAGCCGCGCCGCCGCGTCGTGCAGGTCCTGCTCGGCCACCGGCTCGCCCCGACCCGCCTTGATCTTGATGGCGGCGACCTGCGCGGCCACGTGGTGGCTCGAGGTCTCCGGGACCGCCTCCAGCACCTCGATCGCGCTGCTGCGCGCGCCCTGGGCCAGGTAGACGCGGGCCAGGCCGAACGCGGCGCTCACGTAGGAGCGGTCGGTGCGCCACACCAGCTCGTAGGTGCGGGCCGCGGCGAACGTGTCGCCCGCCAGCTCCGCGGCCACGCCGAGCGCGAGCTTCGGCGCCAGCTCGCCGGGGACGGCGTCGTACACCCGGTCGAACGCCTCGCGGGCCGCCTGCGGGGCGCGCCCGGCCAGCGCGATCAGGCCGTGGAACCAGTCCGGCCGCCAGTCGGCGGGGTCGGTCACCAGGCGGCGCGCGGACGCCAGCTCCGCGGACGCCGCCCGCAGGTCGCCCTGCTCGATGCGCGCCTTGACCAACCGCAACCGCACCTCGACCGAGTCCTGCGGCGCGGCCGACAGCGCGGCGACCAGCTCGGCGGGCTCGGTCGCGGTGATGCTCGCCAGCGCGGCGGCGGCGTGGTCGGCGGTGTCGACCAGCGGCAGCGGCAGGATCGTCGCCACCTCCTGCGGGTCCGGCGGCGGCAGCGCGGGCTCGCCCTCCGCGGTCAGGCCCGCGCCGAAGCTGCGCGTCTCCACGCCGAACACCGTCGACGTGCCCGGCCGCGGCTTGCCCGTGCCCAGCGCCATGACCTCGCGCAGGACCCCGGTCAACTGGTCGGCCATCTCCGCGCACGAGGTGAACCGCTTGACCGGCTCGGCGTGCGTCGCGCGCTTGAGCACCCGGTAGTAGCTGCCGAACAACGCGAACAGCGGCTCCGCGTCGGGGCCGGGGAGCGTGTGCTTGTAGCGGGTCGTGTAGCCGGCGAACTCGATGGACAGGACCGCGAGCGTCCGGCCGACGGTGTAGATGTCGGAGGCGACGGAGGCGCCCTCGCGGGCCAGCTCGGGGGCGGCGTAGCCCGCGGTGAAGAACAGCGGGCTCTCGTAGTCGTCGGTGCGGCGGACCGCGCCGAGGTCGATCAGCTTGAGCTGCTCACCGGACTGGATCACGTTGTCCGGCTTGAGGTCGCAGTACAGCATGTCGACGCTGTGCAGGTACCCCATGGCGGGCAGGATCTCCAGGCCGTACGCGATGACCTGCCCGATCGGCAGCGGCTCGGCCCGCCCGACGTCCCGGTGGTGCTGGAGCGCGAGCTGCCGCAACGACTGGCCGCCGACGTACTCCATGACGATGTAGCCGTTCATGGCCCCGGAGAACGGATCCGGGTGCTGCACGAAGTTGTAGATCTTGACGACGTTCGGGTGCTCGACCTCGGCGAGGAACCGCCGCTCGTTGACCGCGGACGCCATGGACGTCGCGTCCCCGGTGTCGATCATGCCCTTGAGGACGACCCAGCGATCGCTGACGTTGTGGTCCTTGGCGAGGTAGATCCAGCCGAGCCCGCCGTAGGCGATGCAGCCGAGGACCTCGTACTGGCCCGCGACGAGATCACCCTGGTAGAGCCGGGGCCGGAAGTTGAAGGCCTGACCGCACTTCGGGCAGACACCCTCCGGGGAGCCCTTCTCGCCGTCGGTGCCGCGGCCGACCTTCTCCCCGCAGTTGGTGCAGTACCGCTTGTTCTCCGCGACGACCGGGTCTTCGAGGACCGCGCTGGCGGGGTCGCGCACGGGGACGACGGGGACCTCGACGAGACCCGCGCCGAGGCTGCCGCGCCCGGCGGCGCGGGAGGAGGTGCGTCGGCCGGTGCCGGGGAAGGAGCTCGACCCGGTCATGGGGCCGCTGTCGGTGCCGGTGTTGGGGGAGTCGTCCTCTGGCTTGGGCGGGACGATGTACTGGGTGACCGTGGTCATGTTGAGCACGCTGGTGGGCAGCGGCTCGTTGGGGGACAGCGCCGGGGGCGCGGTCTGGCGTTGGGGGGCGACCTGGGGTGGGGGCTGCTGGCCCTGCCAGGGGGCGGGGCGGCGGGGCGGGACGGTCGCTGGGACTGGGTGCCGTGCTGACCGGGGTGCGGCCCCGGCTGCGACTGACCGCCGGGGTGCGCGCCGGGCTGGCCCTGGCCACCGGGGTGGAGGTCGGGCTGGGCCTGACCACCCGGGGGTGTGCCCGGCCCGGGCTGCGACTGGGTGCCGGCGGGGGCACCTGGGTGGGGCCCAGGCTGCGGGTGGGTGCCGGTGTGCTGGCCGGGCTGGGCCGGACCACCGGACGGCGCACCCGGATGCGGCCCGGGCTGCGACTGCGTACCGGAGTGCTGGGGCTGGCCGCCGGACGGCGCACCCGCGTGCGGGCCGGGCTGCGATTCCGTGCCGGGGTGCTGGGATTGCCCGCCGGGGTGCGGGGCGGGCTGGGACTGGGTGCGGGTGGCCGGGTGCGGCGCGCCGGGGTGGGGCTGGCCCGGGTGCGGACCCGGCTGCGACTGCGTGCCCGGGTGCGGTTGTGCGCCCGGGTGCGGTTGGCCCCGCCAGCCGGGTGGGGGGCCTTGGCGGGGGGACTGCGGGTTCGGTTGGGGCGCTTGGCCTTGGGGCTGGGCGGACTGCTGGCCCTGCTGCTGGCTCTGGGGGTGGCCGGGCTGCTGCGGGTGCTGGCCAGGGCGCGGGGGTGTCCACTGGGGAGGGCGCTGGGAACGCTCGTCCGGATGGTCCGGTGGGGTCCACTGGTTCATCAGTCGCGGTACCTCAGCTTGGGGGTGTGGCTGTGCCGCCTGCTTGGGCGAGCCACTTGTTCCAGCTCTTCTGCCAGGCGCCGCTGTTGATCGACTTCTCCAGGACGGCGTTGACGAAGCGGACCATGTCCGTGTTGGCCTTGGGGATGCCGATGCCGTACGGCTCTTCGTGGATGCGGCCGCCGACCATCTTCAGGTTCGGGTCCTGGGCGACCATGCCCGCGAGGATCGTGTCGTCTGTGGACACCCCGACGACCTGGCCCTGCTGCATCAGGACTAGGCAGTCGGTCCAGTTGTCGACCGCGACCAGCTCGGGTGGGGACGGGAACTCGCGCATGCGGGCCAGGGAGGTCGAGCCCTTCGCGGCGCAGACGCGCTTGCCGCCGAGCTGGTTGATGTCGGTGATCTCCGAGGACGCGTCGACCAGGAGGCGCTGGGCCGCCACGTAGTAGATCGCCGAGAAGTTGATCTCGTCCCAGCGGGCGCAGGTCGCCGTCATGGTGCGGACGACGACGTCGACCTCGCCGTTCTTCAGCGCGTCGATGCGCTGGGCGGAGGTCAGCACGCGGAACTGGACCTTCTTCGGGTCGCCGAAGATCGCCGCGGCGATCTCCCTGGCGCGGTCGATGTCGAAGCCCTCCAGGGCGTTCGTCGTCGGGTCGCGGAAGCCGAAGAGGTAGGTGTTCTGGTCGACGCCCGCGATGAGGCGGCCGCGTTGGAGGATCTTCTGCATGGTCGACCCGGACGGCATCTGCCGGGCGGGCGGGAGGGCGCCGGGCCGGAAGCTGGCGGTCGGGTCGCAGTCCGACGGCTGGGCGGTGCCGGTGGTGGCGGGCGGGTTCGTCTCGACGCCGACCGGCTCGGGGCGGTCGCCGGAGGTGACCGTGGCCAGGTTGACCGGCTCGCCCGCGGCCGAGCAGCCGCCGAGCACCAGCAGGGCGGCCAGTGCCGCCGCGACGCGCCTCATCGGTACTCCTGCAGTCGGGCCCGGATGCCCAGGGTGATGCCCGCGCCCGCGATCAGCGCGAGCACGACGACGCCGGGGACCAGGCCGGTCAGCGCGTTCTCGGCGCGCGCGGTCTGGGCGGTGAACTCCTTGCGCCCGGCGTTGAGGGCCTCGATCAGGTTGCGGTCGAGGGCGGCGAACGCGGTGGCGGCGCTGTCGGGGGCGTCGCCGATGGCCATGGTGACCGCCTCGGCGTACTGGCCGCCGTTGTCCAGCTCGCGGATCTTGGCGTGCGCGGCGACCCACGCCTCGGCGTTCTTCACCGCCTCGTTGACCGGGCCGGACAGTTCCGGCGCGGCGTCGGCGGCGGCGCGGCTGAGCAGGTTGCCCTCGCCCGCCAGGGTCGGGGCCAGCTCGGCCCACTCCTTCTCGTAGGCCGCACCGTCGCCGCGGGCGACCAGCGTCAGCGTCTCGTCGGCGCGGCACTTGAGCGAGTTGATCCGGGCCTGCACGAGCAGGTCGACCTGCTGCGAGCCCTCCCGCTCGGCGCTGCCGACGTACGTCGACTCGACCAGCAGCGCGACGGTCCCCCAGATGAGCGCCAGCGCCACGGCGCGGTCGCCGCGGCCAACCCGACGTTGATCACCCGGTTGGTCTTGCGGGTCAGCCACATCTGGGTGACGACGAGCGCCCCGATGAGCAGCAGGGTCAGCACCGCGGTGATCCACGGGAACGACCGGGCGGCGTCCTGCTCGGCGGTCAGCCGCTCGTAGTTGATCTGGTAGAGCTTCTCGGCCGCGGGGAGGATCTGCGAGCGCATCAGCCCGGACGCCTCGCGCAGGTACGCCGCGCCCGCGGGAAGCCCTGCCGGTTGTTGGCGCGCGCCGTCTCGACCAGGCCGGTGTAGACCGGGAGCTGGCGGGACAGGACGTCGACCTGCTGGGCGGCCAGCGAGTCCGCGCCGACGTCCGAGGACGCCTTGCCGAGCGCGGCCCCGGCCTGGGCGATGTCGAACTCGTAGCGCTGGCGCAGCGCCTCGGGCTCGGCGCCGCCGGAGAGGAACGCGCTCGCCGCGGTCGCGTCGGCGTCGGACAGCGACCGGAAGATGAGCTGCGCGGCCGCGGCCAGCGGCTCGCGGTGCGCGACCAGGTCGGACAGGGTGTTCTTCTTGTCCTGGAGGGTGATCGCGGCGAACACGCCGGTCAGCGTGGTGAGGACGACCAGCGCGACGGCGGCGACGGACAACCGGCCCGGCGTCGTCGCGGTCTGCTTCACCGTGCGCAGGGCGACGGCCCGCGCCCCCGGGACGGGGCCTCGGTCACCACGGGTGCTCCCACGGCGTCCAGTCCACCAGCACGCTCACCCGCACGACGCCCGCTTCCCCTGGCGTTATCCGCCTGTGACTCCAGGTCCTCTACCCGGTGCAACCTAGTGCCTGGGGGTGGCGCAGGCCAGCGCTGCCCGCCACCCTCCGTGACCCGCTCGCAGCGCGCGATCGCTCGATCGCTCTCTGGCGCGTCACGCCCGCGCGGTGGGACGGTCGGTGCCGTGGTGCTGCCTGCCGGGGTGGGCTGGCTGGGCGCGGCGGTCTTCGCGGCGCTCGGCGGGTACGGCGTCGCGCGGCTGGTCGCGGCGGCCTCCCGGCCGGGCTACCCGGGCGCGCACCGCGCGGTCGACGTCGCGCACGTCCTCATGGGAGCCGGGATGGCGGTGATGCTGTCGCCGGTCGGCGGGCCGCTGCCGATGGCCGCGTGGCAGACGGCGTTCCTGCTGGTCGCGGCGTGGTTCGTCGGGGCGTGGGCGCACGGGTTGCGGCACCCGGTGGAACCGGTCGGGTGGCACGGGTCCGGTCTGCACCACGCGCTGGGGGCGGTGGCGATGCTGTACATGCTGCTGGCCGTGCCGCACCCGCCGTCGGCGTGGGGCCCGCACACCGGTCAGGCGGCGGCGCCGCTGCTCGGGTGGGCGCTGGTCGCGCTGCTGGCGGTGTCGTCGGTGCCGCTGGTGCGGGCGCTGCGGTGCCCGGCGGGGCCGGACCTGCTGCGGTGCAGGCGGACGGCGGCGGGCGCGCAGCTGGCGATGTCGGCGGGGATGGCGGGGATGATCGCCACCCTGCTCTGACCCTTACCGAACCCGTACATTCCCCTGGCCCGGCCTTCACCCCGGCCCGCGACAGTGGTGGACGACAGACACCACGTCTTGGGAGGACACCGTGCGCCACAGCCGCTGGGCCGCCGCCGTCGTCGGCGTCGCCATCGCGATCGCCGTCCCCGGCGCGGCCGCCGCGCAGCCGAGCACGCCCGTCACGATCACCCTGAGCCCGGAGCAGGTCCAGCGGATCTGCGAGAAGCGCATCCCGCGCATCGAGACCCGGGTGGACCGCGCGCTCACCCGGATCGGGGCGGGCCCGGAGGTGCGCGGGTCGACCGCGTGGCTCAAGGCGCGCGCCGAGAAGGAGCGGGCGGCGGGCCGGGAGACCTCGGCGCAGCTGCTCGACGAGCGCGCCGACCGCCGCGCCGACCGGGTGCCGCAGCTCGAGCAGCTCAAGACCAAGGTCGCGGAGTTCCGCACCGCGCACTGCGGGTCGAAGTGAGGGCCGTCGTCGGGAAGACCGCCGTCGCCCTGCTCGCCGCGCTGGCGCTGGCGGGCTGCGGGCCGACGCCGGGCAGCGCGCCGACCGAGGCCGACCTGCGGGAGATCGAGTCCACACTGGACGCGGTCGAGGCGGAGCTGGCCGGGGACTGACGGCGGTACCGTGGCGCCCGTGACATCCGGGGAGCGCGGCCTGGTGCTGGTCGTCGAGGACGACCGGGCCATCGCCGAGCTGGTGACCCTCTACCTGCGCCGGGAGGGCTTCGGCGTGCGCGTCGAGACCGACGGGCTCGCGGCGCTGGCCGCGGTGCGCGGGCTGCGGCCGGTCGCGGTCGTGCTGGACATCGGCCTGCCGGGGGTGGACGGGATCGAGGTGTGCCGGACCCTGCGCGCCGAGCAGGACTGGACGCCGCTGCTGTTCATCACCGCCCGCGACGACGAGGTGGACCGGGTGCTGGGCCTGGAGCTGGGAGGCGACGACTACATCACCAAGCCGTTCAGCCCGCGCGAGCTGGTCGCCCGGCTCCGGACCGTGCTGCGCCGCGCGCACGGCCGGGGCCCGCCGACGTGGCCGTCGGCGCGGTGCGGCTGGAGCCCGCGACGCGGCGGGTGTGGGCGGGCGGCGCGGAGGTCGCGCTGACGCCGACCGAGTTCGACCTGCTGGCGTGCCTGATGCGCCGCCCCGGCCAGGTGTTCGGCCGGGCGCAGCTGCTCAGCGCGGTGTGGGGGTACGCGGCCGCGGCGGGCACCCGCACGGTCGACGTGCACATCGGCCAGTTGCGGGCGAAGCTCGGCCCGCACCTGCCGATCCGCACGGTCCGCGGTGTCGGGTACGCGGTGGAGCGGCCGTGAAGTCGATCGCCGCGCGGATCACCGCCGCCTGCCTGCTGGTGGCGGGCGTGGTCGCGATCGTCGGCGGGCTCGTGTCGGCGCGGCTGCTGGTCGGCGCGGGCCGGGACGTGGCGCAGCAGGCGTTGGCCGACCAGGCGGACGTCGTCGCCGGGCAGCTCGACGACAGCGTCATGGGCCTGCGCCGGGTCGTGGAAGTGTTGCGCGGGCAGGAGATCGAGCCGGTCCTGCTGCGCCGCAACGGCGCCCTGCTCGGCGGGGGCGACGCGGCGAAGAAGGCCGCGCTGGAGGCCGGGCTGACCGACCCGACCGGGCCGGGGCGCGACGTCGTCGAGGTCGGCGGGAAGACGCTGCTGGTGGAGGTGCGCCGGATCGAGGGCGGCGGCGCGGTCGCGCTGGTGAAGGACGCGGGCACGGCGAAGGGCGTCGGGCGCAAGCTGATCGGCAACACCGTGCTGGCGCTGGGGATCGGGCTGCTGGTGGCCGGGGCCGCGGGCCTGGTCCTGGCCCGGCTCCTGTCGCGCCCGCTGATCCGCACCGCGGACGTCGCCAAGGCGATGGGGCGGGGTCGGCGGGATCTGCGCGCGCCGGAGGAGGGCCCGCGCGAGGTGGTGCTGGTGGCGGCGTCGGTCAACGGCCTGGCGGACGCGCTCGCGGAGACCGAGCAGCGCGAGCGCCGCTTCCTGTTGCAGGTCTCGCACGAGCTGCGCACTCCCCTGACGGCCGTGCGCGGCTTCGCGGAGTCGCTGGCGGACGGCGTGGTGACGGACCCGCGGACGTGGTCGCCGCGGGCCGCACCATCGAGTCGGAGGCGGCGCGGCTCAACCGCCTGGTCACCGACCTGCTCGACCTCGCCCGCCTGGGCACGTCCGAGTTCCGGTGGAGACCGTCCCCGTCGACCTGACCCCGGTGTTCGCCGACGCGGCGACGGTGTGGTCGGCGCGCTGCGCGGAGGCCGGGGTGGTGTTCCGGTTCGAGTCCCCGGGGACGCCGGTGCGGCTGACGACCGACCCGCGCCGCCTGCGCCAGGTCTTGGACGGGCTGCTGGAGAACGCGCTGCGGGTGACGCCGCGCGGCGGCCCGATCGTGGTGACGCTGGCCGGGTCGGCGCAGGACGTGGTGTTCACCGTGCGGGACGGCGGGCCGGGGTTGGCGGAGGAGGACTACGCGGTCGCGTTCGAGCCGAACGTGCTGAACACGCGGTACGCGGGGCTGCGGCCGGGTGGCACGGGCATCGGCCTGGCGCTGGCGGCGGGCCTCGTCACCCGGCTGGGCGGGTCGATCTGGGCGGCGCGGGCGCCGGAGGGCGGGGCGCTGTTCGGGGTCCGGCTGCCGCTGGCGTAGGCCGCGTCGTCACCAGAGGTCGCGGGGCCAGGTGAGGGTGCCCGCGCGGAGGTCGGCCACGACGGAGCGGAGCCAGGCCAGTTCGGCTCGGCCGACCGTTTGGGCGTATTCCTCCTCCAGGAGGAAGGGGCGGGGTAGACCCAGACCGTCCACTTCGGCCTTCGCCGCGTCGAGGGACCGCTCGAGGGTGTTCGCGCGGGTCTCGAGGAGGTCGGCCACCTCGTCGGGCGGGATGATCACCAGGGAGGCCAGGGCGGCGGGGAACTCGGGGTACTCGACGGCCGGGGTGGAGAGCATGGTGCGGAGCCAGTCGAGGGTGGTGGCCGTGCCTTCGGGGGTCAGTTCGTAGACGGTGCGTTCGGGGCGGCCGGTGGAGCGGTCGGTGCCGCGGACCTTGATCAGGCCGAGGCGGTCCAGGCGTTCGACGGCCTGGTAGACGCTGTTGCGGGACGCCACGTTGGCGACCTTCTCCTTGCCGCGCTCCTTGATCAGCTCGTGCATGCGGTACGGGTGCATGGGCTCCTCGGCGAGGAGGACCAGGACCACCAGGGCCAGCGGGGAGCGCGTCCGTGCCATGCCGGAACAGTAACCGGCTTGCCGCCTTAGTCATGTTATGTATAGTGATGACATGACTAAGCGAATCCTCGTCATCGGCGGCGGCATCGCCGGACCCGTCACCGCGTTGGCGTTGCGGCGGGCGGGCTTCGAGCCCGTGGTCTTCGAGGCGTACGACCGGTCCGCCGACGAGGCGGGGCGTTCCTGACGCTGGCCACCAACGGGCTCGCCGCGCTCGAGACGCTCGGGCTGGCGGAGCAGGTCGACGCCGCGGGCTTCCGGACGCCGCGCATGCACATCACCCTCGGCGCGCGCGAGCTGGCGCGGTTCCCCATGACCAGCCCCACTCCCGGCACGCCCACCACCGTCACGCTGTCCCGCGCCGCCCTCTACCGCGTCCTCCGCGAGGAGGTCGACCGGCAGGGCATCGCGGTCGAGTACGGCAAGCGGCTCGTCGACGCGGCCCAGGACGCCAACGGGGTCACCGCGACCTTCGCGGACGGCACCGAGGAGCGCGGCGACCTCCTCGTCGGCGCGGACGGGCTGCGCTCCACCGTCCGCCGGATCATCGACCCGCAAGCCCCGGCGCCGCGCTACGTGCCGCTGCTCAACACCGGCGGGTACGCGCGCGGGGTGACGGTCCCCGGCGAGCCCGGGACCGTCTACATGGGATACGGGAAGCGCGCCTTCTTCGCGCACCTGCCGCACCCGAACGGCGACGTGTGGTGGTTCGCGAACATCCCGCACAAGACCGAGCCCACCCGCGCCGACCTCGCCGCGATGACGGACTGGCGCGAGCGCCTGCGCGCCCTCTACGCCGACGACGACCTCCCCGCCCGGGACCTGGTCGACGCCACCGACGACATCGTCGCGCCCTACCCGACCTACGACTTCCCGAAGGTCCCCACCTGGCACGACCGCCGCATGGTGATCATCGGGGACGCCGCGCACGCCACCTCGCCCACCGCGGGCCAGGGCGCGTCGATGGCCGTCGAGGACGCCGTCGTGCTCGCGGCCTGCCTGCGCGAGGACCCCGCGACCGCGTTCGCCGCGTTCGAGGCGCGACGGCGGGCCAGGGTCGAGAAGGTCGTGCGGATGGGCAAGCGCAACGGCAACAGCAAGGCGCCGGGGGTGTTCGGCAGGCTGATGCTGCCGGTGGTCATCAAGATGCTGCCCGTCCAGGACATGACCTGGCTGCTGGACCACCGGGTCTGAGCCAAACGGCCCACCGCGGGCGCGGTCACCGTGCACAATGGCCGCCGTGACCTACTACCCGCAACCGCAAGGCGCGTGGCCGCCGCCCTACCCGCCGCCGCCGTTCCCGCAGGCGCAGCCCAGCGGCGGCACGGCCATCACCGCGGGGGCGCTGGCCCTGCTGCTCATGGCCTACACGGCCTGGCCGATCCTGCTGATCATGGACCCGCTCATCGGCTCGTGCGGCGACAACTGCTTCACCGGGGTCATCGCGGTCGGCCTGATCGCCCTCCCGCTGGCCGCGCTGCTGCTGCTCATCGGCGGGATCATGGTCTTCGTCCGCACCATCGCCGGGCCGGTCATGACGGCGCTGGGCGCGTTCCTCGTGCTCGGGTTCCTGCTGATGATGGTCGTGCTCTCGGGCGGGCACCTCGGGGTCGTCGTGCTCACCGGGCTCGTGCTCTCCCTGCCCACCCTGGTCCTGTCGCTGCTGCCGCCGACCTTCACCTGGGCGCGGTCGAAGAAGCAGCAGCAGTTCCGCCCGTACTAGGGGTAGGGCCGCTCGGGCGGCAGCGCCGCCTCGGCCGCGGCGAGGTCGCCCGCGCGGACGGCCTCGCCGATCGAGCGGGCCAGCGACGTCACGTCGGCGAGGTCGACGATCCACCGGTCCACGTAGTGGTCGACGGCCTCGCCGGACAGCCCGACCTGCAGGCTCCGGTGCGGCAGCGCCTGGTGCTTGAGACCGCGCTCGGGGTCCCACTGGACGCGCACCGGGCTGGTCCGCAGCCTGCGCTTCCACTCGGCGTGGTCGAGGTCGCCGGGCGAGCTGGGGCACGAGTGGTCCAGCGCCCACTGGAAGCCCTCGCGGGTGATCCGGATGGCCAGGACCCGTTCCTGGCCGGGCTTGGTGGCGTAGCCGCAGCGGTACATCATCCACAGGAACGACGGCTTGATCCACGTCATCCGCTCGCGCTTGAACGGCGGGACGAACGTGCCCGCCGCGAGCGCGGCGTCGGCGATGGCGGGCGAGTACGCCTGGTAGACGGTGATGGTGCGGTCGTCGAACACGGCCCGCACCTGGTACTTCTCCATGCTTCCCAGTGTGCGGGCCGGGACAACCGGGTTTACCGCGCCGCCGCCCGGGTGATCGCCGCCTCGACCGCGCCGACCCGGTCGGCCAGCAGGCCCACCGCGCCGACGGCGCGGGTCAGCGGGTCGTCGTCGGCGCCGCCGAGCGCTTGGGAGCGCAGGAAAGCGGCCTTGACCTCCGCCCAGCGCGCGGCCTGCTCCGGGGTCTGCCTGCCGCGCAGCTCGGCGAGCTTGAGCAGGTTGGCCTCCGCGCCCGCGGCGAGGGTCTGCGCCTCGCCGAGGTAGTGGTCGTCGATGACCGCTTCCAGCTCGGCGTCGTTCATCACCGGGACGATGCGCTCGGCCAGCTTGTTCATGTTGCGGTAGGAGCCCTGCAGGCCGAACGGCGGCTCGGTGCGCGAGGCGTCGGTCTGCGCCGCGGACGCGATGTACGCCTTGTTGTTGGCCAGCACCACTTCCTGCACGCGCAGCAGCTTGCGCAGCACCGAGACGATCTGCTCGACCTCCACCGCGGAGTACGGGTGCGCGAGCTGGTCGGCGCGCGCGGTCTCGTCGCCACGGGCCAGCCGGACGAACAGGCCGATGTCGGCGCGGTCCCGGGTGGACAGCGGCGCCAGGACCGGGTTCGACGTCAGCGAGTTCTCCACGTAGCTGAGCGCGAACAGCTCCTCGCGCCCGGACAGCACGTCACCGAGGTTCCACACGTCCGCGCGGTTGGCGAGCATGTCCGGCACCCGGAACCGCTGGCCCGCCTCGGTGTACGGGTTGCCCGCCATGCACACCGCGAAGCGCTTGCCGCGCAGGTCGTACGTGCGGGTCTCGCCCTCCCACACGCCCTCCATGCGCCGCTGGGCGTCGCAGAGCGCGATGAACTTCTGCAGCAGCTCCGGGTTGGTGTGCTGGATGTCGTCGAGGTACAGCAGCACGTTGCTGCCCAGCTCGAGCGCGAAGTTGATCTTCTCGACCTCCTGCCGCGCGGTCGCGTTCGGCGCCTCGGCCGGGTCGACGGAGGTGACCGCGTGGCCCAGCGCCGGGCCGTTGACCTTGACGAACACCAGGCCGAGCCGGTTGGCGACGTACTCCATCAGCGTCGTCTTGCCGTAGCCCGGCGGGGAGATGAGCAGCAGCAGGCCCATCTGGTCGGTGCGCTTGTCCGCGCCCGCCGCGCCGAGCTGCTTGGCCAGGTTGTCGCCGATCAGCGGCAGGTAGACCTCGTCGAGCAAACGGTTGCGCACGAACGCGCTCATCACCTTCGGCTGGTACTCGTCCAGCCGCAGCCGCTTCTTCTCGCCCTCGACCAGCGCCGCGCGCGCCTTCTGGTACGCCCGGTACGCCGGGACGCGCTGCTCCCGGAACCGCCGCGTGCGCACCAGGAACTCGTCCAGCCGCAAGGTCATGGCCCGGTCGACGATCCGCGGGTGCGTGCCCAGCAGGCCCGTCACATGCTCCTCCAGCGCCGCCGACGAGTCGTGCCGGGGCACCAGGTCCCCGCACAGCTCGATCGCGACCGCCTCCGCGGTCTCCGGCGCGTCCGGCGCGAACGCCTGGTACCAGGCCGCGACCAGCTCGTGGCGGGTCGGGAAGTCGGCCAGCGCCCGCACGTCCTCGGCGAAGTGGCGCTCGGCCTCCGCGCCCAGCGACGCGTGGAACCGGTCCACCAGCGCCCGCGCGGCCGCGCCGGTGACGAACCCGGTCGGGCCGTCGGCCAGCTCCTCCACCAGGTACTCGGCGGCGAGGCCGACGTCGACGGGCAGGTCGAGGAACCCGCGCATCGCCCCCGCGAGCGCGGCGACCAGCTCGGCCAGTGCGGGCACGCTGCCGAACGCCGCGCGCGCCCTGGCCAGCGACGACGCCCGCACCGACCACCGCGCCCGGGCGTCGTCGTCGACGCCGAAGGTCCAGTAGAGCTGCGCCGCGGCGCGCTCGGCGGGCGGGTAGCGCAGCAGGCCCGCGCCCGCGTGCAGGCGCAGCAGCGCCTCCAGGATCAGCGTCGCGTCGTGGTCGTGGACGCCGCGCTCGTAGCCCTCGTCGTACCGGGACTCCGCCGCCGAGCGGACGGCGTCGGCCAGCGGGCCGGTGCGCTCGGCGTCGAGCAGGGACGCGGCCAGGTGCTCGGCGCGGTAGACCTCCGCGGACTCCGACACCAGGAGCTGGTCCCAGAACCCGCGCGTGGCCTCGAACTCCGGCGACCGCACCGACGAGCGGTAGTCGGTGCCGGTGACCGCGAACGCGATGCCGTCGCCGTGCGGGACCAGGGTGAGGTCCATCGGCTGGGTGTTCACCGCGAACGTGTGCCGCCCCAGCCGCAGGGTCTCGCCGTCGGCGCCGTAGAGGTCCTGGCGGTCCCGCAGCGACCGCCCGGCCTCCTGGCGGGCGGCCTTGACCTTGCCCTCCAGCTCCTCGGCGCGGACCTGGTCGTCCAGCGCGCGCAGCTCCTCGGCGACCGAGCGCAGCTTGGCGACCATCGGGTCGCCCGCGAAGTAGGTGTTGACCTCGTCGAGCGACGACAGCGACGCGACCCGGCGGCGCACCGACGCGAGCACGCGCTCGGCGGACGCGGCCAGCCGGTCGGCGCGGCGGGCGCGCTCGTCCAGCAGCGCCTGCTTGCGCGCGGAGAACGCCTCGTAGACGTCGGTGCGCTTGTCGACGAGCTGGGCGAGGAAGTCGTCGAACTCGGCGAACCGGGACTCCAGGTTCTCCACCTGGAGCATCAACCGCCCCAGCTGCTCATCGCAGCGCGCGGGGGTGTCGGCGACCGCGAGCGCGGCGGTGATGGCCTGCCCGAGCAGCGCGAACTCGGCGGCGAACTCGGCGCGGCCCTCCAGCGCCAGCAACTCGGCGCGCCGCGACTTCAGCGTCGCCCTGGCCCGGTTCACCCCGGCGAGGACCTCGCCGACGCGCTCCAGGATGCCCGTGCGCACGGTCGCGTCGGCGATGTCGAGCGCGCCGATGACCTCGGTGACGACCTCCAGGCCCTCGGCCTGCGCGGCCAGCTCCTCGGCGACCGGCTCGGCCTCGGCCACCGTGGCCAGCGCCGCCGCCCGCGCGGTCAGCGCCTCCACCTCCGCGACCGAGGACGCGAACGCGTCCGGGGTGCGCAGGAACTCCACGGCGCGGCGGCCCGCGGAGGCCAGCTCCTCGACGAGCGCCTTCTCCAGCGCGTCCACCGCGGGCAGGTCGACGTAGCGGAGTTCGCGCAGCGACACGACCCGGCCCTGCGCGCGCCGCAGCCCGGCGAGCTGCGCCACCCAGGCGTCGGCGGTCTTCGGGGCCTCCCCGCGGACCGTGCGGACCAGCGACGCCACCGACTCCGACGCCTCGGCCAGCGCGGCGGCGGCCTGCGAGGTCAGCGCCTGCACGGTCTCGAACTCGTCGAGCACCTGCTCGGCGGTCGCGCGCATCGCGGTCAGCGGCTCGCGCAGGTCGCCCAGCTCGGCGTCGCCGAGCCAGTGGTAGTGGTCGAACACGCGCGCGCACGCGGCGATCAGCGCCTCGTACACCGGGATCGACGGGGCCATCTCGGCGACCATCCGCGACACCGAGAGGCAGTCGGAGATGCCGCGCACCAGGTCCGGGTTGCCGACCCGCTCCAGCGGCCCCGACCCGACCGGCTGGCGCGCCGCGTAGGTGTCGGACTGGTACGGCGTCTGCCAGACCTGCATCGGGTGCACCCGGGTGGGCTCCTCCGACGTGGCCCGGAACGCGACCAGCGTGCCGTCCTCGAACAGGGAGTACCCGTGGCACACCAGCGGCGCGGCCACTTCCTTGCGGATCACGTTGTACGGCAGCAGCAGCGTGCGGCCGTCGGCGCGGGCGTGGAACGCGTACAGCACGTCCTCGCCGTTGGGGGAGCGGATGACCCGCTCGTACTCCAGGTCCGCGACGTCGGTGTCGAACGTCTTGTGCACGCCGGTGGCCAGGTAGTAGCCGCCCGGGAAGATGATCCCCTGGTCCTCGGGGAGCCGCTGGCACGCCTGCCCGATCCCGTCGAGGCGCACCACCGACCGGGTGTGGGTGTTGAAGACCAGGTGCCGCCACCCGGTCTCGTTGTACGGCCGCACCCGGATGAGGATGAGCGAGCCGACCTCGGCGTAGTGCACGTCGGCGTCGGCGAGGCTCTGGAGCTTCTCCGCCACCGGCTCGGAGTACACGCCCTCGCCGGACTCGGTGTTGTCCTCCACCTTGACGGTCAGGTCGCCGCCGACGGTCTCGATGAAGACCTTGTCCAGGATGGAGATGTGCGGGAACCGGCCCAGCACGTGGTCGTCGCGGGTGGTCTCCACCCACTCGAAGTCGTGCGCGGGCGGGAAGACGTGGTCGCGCTCGCCCCGGTTGTCCACGTAGGACACCGCACCGGCGGTGGTCCAGCGCAGCACCTTGGCGTCCTCGGTGCGCGGGCCGGTCTGGAACACCGCGAGCAGCTTGCCGTCGAGCACGCGGAGCTGGAGCAGCCGGGTCTCGCGGTAGTACCGGTACAGCTCGCCGAAGTCGCGGGCGAAGCCGGGGTCGGCGAGCAGGCCGGGCAGCTCGCCCGGGTCGGCCTGCTCGAACCGGAACGCCTCGCCGTCGCGGGCGAAGCGGTACAGGGCGAACACGTCGGCCACCGCGGTCTCCGGCTTGAGGCCGATGAACACGTTGTAGCCGAACAGCATCAGCCCGCCGACCTGGACGACGTCGCGGGGCACGCAGTTGTGCTCGGTGCGGATGCGGTCGGTGCCGACCAGCCGCATCTCCGCGCCGCCGAACACGCCGAGCCGCTGGGTGTTCAGCGCCTCGGCCCGGCGGGCCAGCTCGGCGGCCTGCTCGCCGAGCCGGGCCCGCAGGACCTCGTACGTGCCCGCGTCCAGGGACGGGGCGGGTGCTGTCACCGTCACCGCGCGGCCAGGGCCGCCACGGGCGCGTCGGCCACCCCGAGCCGCTGGGCGTGGCCGAGCAGCTCACGCAGCTTGGCCGCGTCGCCGCCGCCGGAGTTGATCATCTGCAGGAGCAGCGCGGACACCGACAGGTTCTTCAGGTCGTCGCTGGAGAACCCGCCGAGGATGTCCTTGATGTCGTCGGTGAAGCTGGCCTTGCCGTTGAGCCACGGCCCGGCCAGCGCCTGCGCGGTGTCGGAGTGGTCCATGAACCCGTCGACCGCCTTGCCCATGCCGACCGCGCCGACCAGCCGGTCGAAGAACATCGTGTCGCCGCCGACGATGTCGATGTCGGCCTTCTCCAGGCCCGCGGCGAGCACCATGGCCTGCGCCTCGGCGACCTGCCGGTGCACGTCGATGCCGCGCAGCCGGACCTCCTTGTCGGCCTCCAGCCGCAGGCGGTACTCCTCGTGCTCGCGGGTGACCTGGTCCATCGCGGCCATCGCGCCCGCCTTCTCGGTGAGGCCCGCCGCCTCGCCGAGCAGCTTCTCCTTGATCGCCTCGGCCTCGACCAGCGCCTTCTCCCTGGCCACCACGGCCTCGGCGCGGCCGACCTTCTCGATCGCGGCGGCGTCGCGCTCGCGCACCTGCACCTTGGCCAGGCCCTCGGCGGCGGCCTGCGCCTGCTCGCCCTCGGCGAGCCGGATCTTGGCGCGGGCGTCGAGCTCGGCGGCCTGCTGGCGCGCCTCGGCGAGGGTCAGCTCCTCGCGGGCGCGGTGCTTCGCGGCGGCCTCCGCCGCCTCGGCGGCCTTGATGTCCTTGACCAGGTTCTCCTGGGCCTCGGCCTCCGCCTGGATGATGATGGACTGCCGCTTGCGCTCGGCCTCCTCGACCGCGCGCAGCCGCTTGATCGTCTCCTCCTGCTCGGCGACGGTCTTGTCGACGGCGATGCGCTCGCGGACCACCTCGGCGACCGCGCGCTTCTCGACCTCGACCTCCTTGTCCGCGGCGATGCGGGTCAGCTCGGTCTCCCGCTCGCGGGCGATGACCTCGAGCAGGCGGTCCTTCTCGATGCGCTCGGACTCGATGGCGATGACCCGCTCGCGGTTCTTCTCGGCGACCGCGATCTCCCGCTTCTGGTTCTCGGTCTGGATGCCGAGCGCCTCCTCGGTGCGGATGTGCGCGGTGCTGGCCTTGAGCCGCTCCTCGGCCGCGACCTTCGCGATCTCGGCCTCCTCGCGGGCGCGCATGGTCTCGATCTCGCGCTTCTGCTTGATCTCGGCGTCGGCCTGGCGGCGCTCCAGCTCGAGGATGGCCTCCCGCGCGTCGACGTTCTGGCGGGTGATCTCCTTCTCCTCGTTGCGCTGGTACTCGTTGGTGCGCACGTGTTCGATCGCGGTCAGCTCGGTGATCTTGCGGATGCCCTGCGCGTCGAGGATGTTCGCCGGGTCCAGCGAGGACATGGGCGTCTGCTCGAGGTAGTCGATCGCCGCGTCCTCCAGGCTGTAGCCGTTGAGGTCGGTGCCGATGACGCGGATGATCTGGTCGCGGAACTCGTCGCGCTTGGTGTAGAGGTCGACGAAGTCCAGGTGCTTGCCGACGGTCTTGAGCGCCTCGGAGAACTTCGCGTTGAACAGCGCCTGCAGCGTGGCCTCGTCGCTGGCCCGCGCGGTGCCGATCGCCTGGGCGACCTTGATGACGTCCTCGGTGGTCTTGTTGACCCGCACGAAGAACGTGATCCGGATGTCGGCGCGGATGTTGTCGCGGCAGATCAGGCCCTCGTGGCCCGCGCGGTGGATCTCGATGGTCTTCACCGAGATGTCCATCAGCTCGGCCTTGTGCAGCACGGGCAGCACGACCGCGCCGGTGAAGGTGACGTCGACCCGGCGGATCTTGGAGACGATCAGCGCCTTGCCCTGCTCGACCTTGCGGAAGAGCCTGCTGACGACGAGCAGCCCGACGATGGCGAGCAGCAGGATGACGCCGATGAGGATGCCGAACCCGGTGGAGATGACTTCCATGATCATTCCCTTGTGGAGTCGAGGTCGACCGGGGCGATCCAGAAGAACTCGCCGTCGGTGTCGTAGTCGTAGATGACGGCCGTGCGCCCCGCGGGCAGCGGGTCGTCCCCCGCCTGCCGGACCTGCACGATGGCCGACGACCCGTCCGCCGCGGTGACCTCGGCCTGCCCGAAGTCCCGGTCGACGCGCCCGGTGCGCACCACGCACACCAGCCCGACGAAGTCGTGCCGCGACGCGGCGGGCGCGTCCGGCAGCACCCTGCGCAACGGGATGAGCAACAGCCGCGTGATCAGCAACCCGACCACCACGGCGATGGCGAGCCCGACGATCCCGCCCACCACGACCAGCGTCGGGTCCAGCCCTTCCAGCATGACGGTGACCACCAGGGATCCGAACCACGCGAACGCGATGGTGAGCGACAGCGCCACGGTCGCGGGCACCCCGCCGAGCCCCAGCGCGTCGACCTCGCCGACAGCATCCACATCGGACGCTCCGAACAGGACGAGCAACCAGAACCCGATGACCACGACGAGCGCGAACGTCAACACGACCACGGGGAAGCGCAACGCCGTGTCGACGAATCCGCCCATCCGCGCCTCTCTCCGCCCGTGTTGAGCCGGACGATACCGGCCGCGCGATCCGGGCCGCGGGCGTTTCGCGGAAATTCACTCGGCTTCGGGCGAGGTGCGCTCCAGGTCGTCCAGCAGGGGCGCCACCCGGTAGGCGATCTGCTCGGTCATCGCGACCGCGGTGGTGCTGCGGATGACGCCGCGGCAGGCGAGGACGCCGTTGATCACCTCGTGGAGGTGGCGGGTGTTGCGGGCCGCGACGCGGACCAGGAGGTCGCCGTCGCCCGCGATGCCGTGGGCCTCCAGGACGTACGGGAGGGTCACCAGGTCCTCGACGGCGCTCTTGAGCCTGCCCTGCGCGACCTGGATCGTGACGAACGCGGTCACCTCGACGCCGAGGGCCGTGTAGTCGACCGACCGGCCGCGCTGGCCGACCACGCCGCGCCGCTCCAGCCGGGCGACCCGGGCGTGGGCGGTGTTGCGGGCGACGCCGAGGCGCTGGGCGAGGTCGGTGATGCCCACGCGGGGGCTGGCGACCAGTTCGCGGATGACGCGCAGGTCGAGGCGGTTCCAGTCGGCCATCCTGCTCAACCCCGTGGCGCTCGCGGTGATCGTTTTGAGCGTTCTGCTCAAGATGCGGGCGCAAGTATTGCATTTCGCTCAGGGAATCGCATTCTCTGTCCGGAAGCGCGCGGCGGTCGTGGAGAGGTGTGAGGTCGATGACGCAGCTCCTGGAGGGCTACCACCCGGCGGAGGTCCTGCGCCGGACCGACGGGGTCGGGGCGATGACCGGCGTGCAGGCGCTGGGCCGGTTGCTGGTCGAGCAGGCCAGGGCGGACGCCGAGCGCGGGTGGAAGACCGGTGGGCTGGTGTCCGGCTACCGCGGGTCGCCGCTGGCCGGGCTCGACCTCGTGCTGGAGCGCAACGCGAAGCTGCTCGCCGAGCACCGCATCGAGTTCATCCCCGGCGTCAACGAGGAGCTGGGCGCGACCGTCGTCTACGGCTCCCAGCTCGCCCCGCAGCTCCCCGACCCGCTGGTCGAGGGCGTGTTCGGCCTCTGGTACGGCAAGGCGCCCGGCGTCGACCGGTCGGTGGACGCGTTCAAGCACGGCACCTGGATGGGGACGACCCCGCGCGGCGGGGTGCTCGTCGTCGCCGGTGACGACCCGGCGTGCAAGTCGTCGTCGCTGCCGTCGAACTCGGCGATGGCGCTGGCCGAGTCGTACCTGCCGGTGCTGTCGCCGGTCGACGTCGCCGACGTGGTCCGGCTGGGGCGCTACGGGTTCGAGCTGTCGCGGTTCTGCGGGAGCTGGGTCGGGTTCACCGTGGTCACCAACATCGGCGACGCGTACGAGGTCGTCGACCTGGGCGCGCGGCCGTCGATCGTCACCCCCGACTTCACCTGGAACGGGCGGCCCTGGCAGCCGACCCACAAGCCCGGCGTCGGCATCCCGGAGGCCATCGCGCTGGAGCACGAGGTCCTGGAGGGCAGGCTCGCCGCGGCGGAGGCGTTCGCCCGCGCCAACGGCCTCAACCAGGTCTCCGGCGCCGCCGAGGGCGCGCGGATCGGGCTCATCGCCGCGGGCCACAACTACGCGTCGCTGCGGGACGCGCTCGACCGGATCGGCCTGACCGCGCCGGAGCTGGAGCGCCGCGGCATCCGCCTGCTGTGCCTGGGCATGGTCCACCCCATCGACCGGCAGACCCTGTTCGAGTTCGCCGACGGCCTCGAGGAGATCGTCGTCGTCGAGGACAAGCGCGCGTTCGTCGAGACGCTGGTCAAGGAAGCCCTCTACGACCTCCCGACGCGGCCCGCGGTGTACGGCAAGCGCGGCCCCGGGGGCGCCGCGCTGATCCCCGTGCACGGCGCGCTGGAGACCGACCGGCTGATCACCACGCTGGGCAAGTTCCTCGCCACCCGCGTCGAGGTCGCGCTGCCGGAGCGGCCCCGCCCGCCCGCGCTGTCGCTGACCCCGGTCAACCGCACGCCGTTCTTCTGCTCCGGCTGCCCGCACAACCGCTCGACCGAGCTGCCCGAGGGCTCGCTCGCGGGCGCGGGCATCGGCTGCCACGCGATGACCACGTTCATGGACCGCAGCGTCGGGTTCACGCAGATGGGCGGCGAGGGCGTCAGCTTCGTCGGCGCCGCGCGGTTCACCGGCACCCCGCACTTCTTCCAGAACCTCGGCGACGGCACGTTCTTCCACTCCGGCAGCCTCGCCGTCCGCCAGGCCGTCGCCGCGGGACGAACATCACCTTCAAGCTGCTCTACAACTCCGCGGTCGCCATGACCGGCGGCCAGCACGCCGACGGCTCCATCGACCCGGCCGCCGTCACCCGCCTCCTGCACGCCGAGGGCGTCGTCCGGACCGTCGTGGTGACCGACGAGCCCGGCAAGTACCCGCGCGGCGTGAAGTGGGCGCCCGGGGTGCGGGTGGTGCACCGAGACCGCCTCGACGAGGTCCAGCGCGAGCTGCGTGCCGTCCCGGGCGTGACGGTGATCCTCTACGACCAGGAGTGCGCCGCCGAGAAGCGCCGCAAGCGCAAGCGCGGCAAGGCCCCGGACCCCGTGATCCGGGTGCATATCAACGAGGCGGTGTGCGAGGGCTGCGGCGACTGCGGCAAGAAGTCCAACTGCCTGAGCGTCGAGCCGGTGGAGACCGAGTTCGGGCGCAAGACGCAGATCGACCAGACCTCCTGCAACAAGGACTACAGCTGCCTGCTCGGCGACTGCCCGTCGTTCATGCTGGTCACGCCGGGGAAGACCACCCGCCGCTCGTTGGCCTCGGTGCCCCCGGTCGGGGAGCCCGTGCTGCCGACGTCGGCGGACCTGGTGATGGTCGGCATCGGCGGGACCGGGGTGGTGACGGTCAACCAGGTCCTCGCGACCGCGGCCCTGCTGAGCGGCATGGACGCACGGGCGCTGGACCAGACCGGGCTGTCGCAGAAGGCGGGCGCGGTGGTGTCGCACCTGCGCATCACCGAGAAGCCGACCGGCCACCCCGGCCTCGTCCCGTCGGGCGCGGCGACCGGCTACCTGGTGTTCGACGCCCTGGCCGCGACGTCGCCGGTGAACCTGGGCCGCTGCTCGCCGTCGCGGACGCACGCGGTGGTGTCGACCTCCGAGGTGCCGACCGGCCGCATGATCGTCGACACGGCCGCGGTGTACCCGGGCCGTGAGGAGTTGCTGTCGGCGATCTCGGGGCGGACGGCGTCGCTGCGCGCGTTCGACGCCCTGGACCTGGCCGAGCGGCTGTTCGGCACGACGGTCGCGGCGAACTTCCTGATCGTCGGCGCGGCGTACCAGTCCGGCCTCCTGCCCCTGACCTCCGCGGCGATCGAGGAGGCCATCCGCCTGAACGGCACGGGCGTGGAGATGTCGATCGCGGCGTTCCACGCGGGGCGGGCCGCGGTGGCGGACCCGTCGTGGCTGGCTGGGGCGCCGGTTGCCACTGCTGCTGTCTCGTCGCCGTTGCCGCTGGACGAGTTCAGCGGGGAGCTGCGCCGGCTGCTGGAGGTCCGCGTGCCGGACCTGGTGGGGTACCAGAACGCGGCGTACGCGTCGGAGTACCTGTCGGTCGTGCGCTCGGTGGCGTCGGTGGACGTGGAGATCGCCGAGGCGGTCGCGCGGAGCCTGCACAAGCTGATGGCGTACAAGGACGAGTACGAGGTCGCCCGGCTGCACCTCGCGGAGTCGGTGGAGTCGACGTTCGGCTCGGGTGCCCAGGTGGCGTTCGCCCTCCACCCGCCGCTGCTGCGCGCGTTCGGGCTCCGTCGGAAGATCACTTTGCGCCGGACCGCGGTGCCCGCCTTCCGCGTGCTACGCGCCCTGCGCCCCGTCCGCGGCAAGTGGTACGACCCGTTCGGGTACGCGGGCCTCCGCCGCACGGAGCGGGCGCTGATCGGCGAGTACGTGTCGATGATCCGGTCGGTGCTCCCGCTGGTGACCCCGTCGACGCGGGGCACGGTCCTGGCCCTGGCGGCGGCGCCGCTGGAGATCCGGGGGTACGAGCACATCAAGGAGGCGGCGGTCGCCCGCTACCGGGAGACCGTCACCACCCTGCTGACCACCCTGGACGCCGCGCCCCAGCCCACCACGGCAGCCCGTTAGGATGGCGGCGCGGGCCGTTAGCTCAATTGGTAGAGCTGCGGACTTTTAATCCGTAGGTTCTGGGTTCGAGCCCCAGGCGGCCCACAAAGCCCCAGGTCAACGACCTGGGGCTTGATCATCCCGGGCGCATCCTCGGTTTACCCTCGGAATTGAGCCGAACTACCGATCGCCTCAAGCACGCTGGCCGCGCCCGTTCTGCGAGTCTTGCGACCGAGGTAGGCGTCCTGCATCATCGACACCTTCGAGGGCCCGAGCTGATCAGCGATGGCCCGCACCGGCAGGCCGGACTCATCCATAAGGGTCGCCACGGTCTTGCGGTAGACGTGGCTGGTCACCCACTTGTACCCGGCATGGTCGAACACGGTCCGCAGATCATCAGCACTGTTCGACGGGTCGCGCAGCCCACCCAGCGGGGCCAGGAACACCGGGTCATCCGGCTGGGCATCCTTCGACCTACGAGCCTTGCGCATCGCGACCGCCCGCCTCGGCAGCTCCAACGTCCGCCACCCGCTCTTGCTCTTGGGCTTCGGCTTGATCATCAACCCCTTCCCCTGACCCGGATGACCGTCCCCCGCACCTCCACAGTCCCTTTGACCAGGTCCAACGCATCCTACGTCACCGCCGACGCCTCGTAGGAGAGATGGCCCGTGGCTCGCAGGGACTACCTGAACGATCCGAGCGCCCCGTTAGCTAACAGCATTGTCATCGCATGCAGCGTATTCGTGCAGGACAACGACGGAAGCATCTTGATGATTCGCCGCACCGACAGTGGTCTATATGCGATCCCCGGCGGCAAACATGAGATTGGCGAAAACCATGACCCAACCCGCCAAGGGTGAAGCCCTAGAGGAAGCTGAGGTTAGTATCGACGTGACCGACCTGATTGGTTTGTACAGCAATCCAAATCATGTTATCGAGGTTGACGACGGCGAGGTTCGACAAGAGTTCTCTATTTGCTTCCGCGGGCACCCACTCTCGACGGAGACCCGCACGAGCGAAGAGAGCGACGAAGTCCTATGGGTTCACCCCAAAGAAATCGACAACTAAAATGCGCCAATCGATCCGAATTCGGGTCGATCATGGCTTGACGCGACGACCTGTTCCACACTTTACATAAACGAGCATGCTAGAACGGATACTCAGGCAGGAATGGATTCAAGTGACCTTCCATGCCCACCAATTGAAGGGTCATGCTCACAATCTCTTTGATTGCCAGTCTTGTTTGCGTCCGGCCGGTACTGGTCGAGATACCGAAGTCAAAGGTCATATGACGACCACCTGGCAATGTAACCTCGATCTTCTTCACGGCTGCGCCATCATCAAGCTGGGAAACTAGAGTATCTAACTGATCATCTGCTAGCAACCCCTGGCCATCATCAGACGAAAACCTGACGGTGAGCTTCCCACTGTAGAACTCAGCGTCGCGCACAACCAAATTTCTTGCGCGCTTTTTGAGGGCCGCGACCGAGATCGCGTCAGAACCGACCGGCTGGACGTTGCCCAGTTTATCGGTCTTCTGCGCCACGTAGACTGCGTGATTTCCCACGTTCAGGCCGACGTTCCCGTTATCGATGAACCAGAACCGATCATTCTCGTCTCGATCCAAAGTTGCATGCCTCATTGACAGCCGACAGCACCTTGCCCACATATTGTTGTGGTTGACCTTCATGAAACGGGTGAAGTTGCTAGAACCGTTCGGGAGAAGCAGACGCGACAGCTGTTCCAGCTCAACGAATCTGCCGACCCTGCCCCAGAATTCGGCGTTGACAATCTCCACATCAAGGTCGAAAAGAAATTGAAGCGAATCATCCGAGATCTCGGCTGTCAACGATGTTTTTCCAGGATAATCTTCTAGCCTTCCACCTGCGCCAACCCAGATAGCCTGCAACAGTCTACTTATCCGATTGGAGAACTGAGGTGCCAGTAGGAGGTCCAGCGTGCTAACTCCACGACTGGTCGACTCCCGATCAACGCGCATCGCGCCGTCAAAACCGGCATCCAAGTCCTCCGAAGCCGAAGTAGCGGTCTGCTCATCGATGACCCCTCGACCGCCTTTAGTAATTGCCGAAGACGTCAATTGTCGGAACCGAGATGAGTCATTCCGAGCAAACACCGAAAGACTGTCCGCGTCTGTAACCAGAGTGTCCGAATGCCGCAAGGACTGAGACAGTCGCCGCATTTCAGGTGAAGTAGGCCCGGCGGCTGGGAACGTATCCAACCCGAAGACAATCGGCTTGTTCTCCGAAACTATACCCACCTCCTCGGCCAAGTAGTCAATGTCCGAGTTAGAGCGGAGGTAGACGTACCGCTCGAAGGTAGATGACTCTCGGGGCCACCTAATGACTAGATCCGGAATGTATGTATGGTTGAAGTAGTCGGTACGCACTACCTCAATTTTGGGGTCAAGAGCTTTGAGTTCGTCTGTAACCGCCGCTTTCACGCCATCGATTGCCGCCTGCGGTTGGCTCAACTCAAGTGCATGACCAATTCTCCCGGCGTAGCTTACCTCCTTCATACTACCGACCCTTCTCGGTGTCGTAACGCCGAATTACCCCAAGATGTTCCGGCGTGAGCGTTAAGGCTTCCTGCCTATCCGAAAGGATGATCATCCATAGGCGGCCAGCCACGTCGTCACACAGTTCATCGGATATTACGTCTTCACATTCCTCCTTGGGCTTATCGAAAACCAGCTCGCCATGCTCTAGTACGCTTTCCCGAACTTTTTCTTTGGTGGTCAGCGTATCCCATCTAGCCGCATCGAACGGTGCCCAGGATATCCACATGAAGTTATCACAGCGATCCGGTCTTAGAATAAGCGCTCTATAGCATTGAGCTAGAAACTTGCGATAGTGACCAGGGAGATCACTTGCCGTCTTGTATTTCTTGCACTCCGCAAGGAACTCCTGACCCTGAAGACCGTCACCGAGTAGAGTGCCTCCAATGTCGAAAGAGAACTTTCTCTTAGGCTTCGCCCAATCAAAGGTCAGCTTGGGAATAGCGATGGGGTCAGGGTTCACCCAGTGAGCGTTTACACGCGTCGTAGACTCGAGCCAACGTTTGGCCCGCCGCGCGCCTTCTGCGCCCTTGGCCTGAGTCGCTTCTCCTGACACTCTCCCGAGAGTACTAGATGTGCGACAGGGAGCGATCAAGATTCCACATCGGTGTTCCTCCTGCGGCCGAACTTGACTCTATGGGATCAAGGCCGCGCCGCCTGCGCGGGGCGGCGCGAGTTGGCAGGCGACGTTGGCACCGGGGTGGCCTGGTCATCGCGCCAAGGGGCGGGCTCCCGCTTCGCTCACGCCCGCGCTGGCGCGCGGCAGGCCCCGGCCAAGCCGGTCCAGAGCACGCCGCACCACCCAGGCGGCCCGACTGTGGTGGTCCAGTCGAGGTAACAGCTGCCAACCGTCTTCGGCTTCCTTTCGGCCCTGGTTGTATCCCTCATCTCGGCCTTCGCTGTAACCGTCCTCGAATCCTTGTTCGTAGCCCTCTTCGTACGCTTGTTCGTAGAGGTCTTCCTCCGATGCTCCCGTGCGGTAGTTCTGCTGAGGGACATCAGAGAAGCGCTGCGTGGTGCCGCGGCGTGCACACTCCGCGGACGTGCAAGCAGGGTTGATAGTCGACGGTGAGTCGATGAGGGTCCCTGCTCCGGCAGCCACGACGATCAGGACGATCACCGCGAGGGACCAGACCAGGATCATCGGAGCTTTCGGATGCGCATGCAAGTGGCGTCGTTACTGCTGCCCTACCGTTACAACTGCCGCCCAAGACGCGCAAGTAATCTGCGCGGTATCAGGGCACCCTGCCCCTGGACCCCTGGGAGCCCGCAGCACAATCCGCGCCTCACTCGCCGTAGCTGTGCCAGCGAGCTAGCGCGGATCGCACAGCGAGTTCACGGGTGAGGGGTTGAGGCCGGAGGCTGAAGAGTCGGAGCGCCCACGGTTTGCCCACGGAATTGTGTGGGTGATGGTGGCAGATATTGAGAACTAGTGATCAATCCCGGCCGCCATCAGTGCAGCCCACGAGCGGTGTCGACTGTCGTTGATAGACAGTGCAAAGTGGCTAGAACGACTCCGTAGGTTCTGGGTTCGAGCCCTAGGCGGCCCACCAAAGTATGCGGTGCGCGAACCCTGTCCGCGCTGGTCGACGACCGGTCGGTCGTCGACGCGGCGGGTCCATTGGGCGGGTGACGGCGCGGAGCCCCAGGCGGGCCCGGGGCTCCGCGGGGTCAGCCCATGATCTTGCGGATCAGGGGAGGTAGCCGTAGCGGTGGCCTTCGGGGCTGGGGTGGTAGGCGTCGGCGGGGTTTAGTTCCATTTTGCCGTTGACGTAGGGGATTTGGGCGCACATGTCGTGGGTGGTGAAGGCGTTGATGACGCTGATGTGCGTGAAGCCGCGGCGCGGCTGCGGTCGGCGATCTTGGTGTCTAGGTTGTCGGCTACGCCGTTGAGGGCGGTGGCTTCGGTGGGGGTGGCGCCGTCGGCGTCGGGGCAGGTGGTGTTCGGGCCGTAGAAGCGGGGGTAGCCGATGGTGAGGACGGTGGCTGTGGGGGCGTGGGTTCGGATGGCGGCGTAGGCGCGGTCGAGTTTGGGGCCTAGTTCGTCGCGGATTCGGGTGTTGACCTGGTCGACTGTGGCTAGGCAGGTGGGTTCGTCCCAGCGGCTGGTGCAGTTGAGGATGAGGTCGCCGAAGCCGATGTCGTTGCCGCCGATGCTGACGGTTACCCAGCGGGTGGTGGGGGTGAGGTTCGGGGCTTGGGTGGTGACGATGTCGGGGGTTTCGGCGCCTTGGCAGGCCAGGAACGCGAGGGTGGTGTTGGGGCGTTCGGCGGCGATCATGGGGGCGTAGGCGCGGGAGCTGCGGTAGCAGGATGAGCTGAGGTCGGATCGGCGGGTGCCGTTGCCGGAGGCCGCGGAGTCGCCGAGGGCTGCGTACGCCTCCGTCGCGGTGGTGGTGGGGTTCGGTTCGGGGGCGGTGGTGGCGTACTGCTCGGCAATTGGAGTGGTGGGTTCGGCCAAGGCGGGGGTGGGGGTGGCTAGCAGGGTTGCGGCGACCGACCACAGGGCGATCTTGGTGACCACGTCGTCTCCTAGGGGTGGGACGGGACTGCGGTGGTCAACGATCAGAGCCCTGGGGCGACGTCATCGGCACGGACAACGTTGGGCGGGTGGCGTTGTCGTGGGGGACAACGGGGTCAGAAGGCGTGGGGGTCGGTGGCGCCGGAGTCGCAGGTGTAGCGGGGGATGTCCCAGCCGGCCAGGCGGGCGCCTGCTTGGTAGGCGGCCTCGTAGAAGTCGAGGATCGTGGTGGCCGGGTCGGGGGTTGTCAGGATCTTGTCGTAGGTGAGGACGGCCAGGTGGCTGGCGCCTCGGGCGACCCACTCGGCGCCTGCCGGGAGCGGGGTGTCGGGCAGGCCCGCGGGTTCGGGGAGGTGTAGGAGTAGAACGCGGGCTCCGGGAAGGTGTCGTCGCCGAACCAGAAGCCGAAGCTGATGACCTCGCGGGAGTACGCCTCGCGGGTGACCGGGTCCGTTGTCGGGGGTGCTCGACCGTGGAGTCCGAGAAGCGGGTCATGGCGATGTCGAAGGTGTGCCAGAAGTGGTGGACCGGGCTGGTTTTGCCGGAGAAGCGGCCTGCGAACTCCTCCAGGACCAGGTTGACGCGGCTCAGGACGCGCCAGTAGCGGGTGATCGCGGCCGGGTCGTACGACGCGTGTTCGGTGTCCTCGGCGAAGGGGCGGGGGGCGTCGGGGAGGTCGAAGGGGTACGGGCGCGCCACCTCGACCTCCACGCCCGCTGACGACAGGGCCGCCGTCAGGCGCGAGTGGAAGTCCGCTACCGACAATCCGGGCAGGCTGAACGACACCCGATCGCCGTCCAGGGTGGTGATCTCCAGGCGGTGGTCGACGAAGTCGAAGTCGACGCAGAAGATCTTGTCGCGGCCCATGGGGCGGGTGGTGATGCCTCGGCCCGTCAGGTGGAAGGGGACGTTCCACCAGTGGTTGCGGCGGGGGCTCGCGGCCAGGCGGACCTTGCCAACCAACTGCGCGAAGCGGTGGACGGTGGCCAGGGAATCGCTCCAGCTCGTGAACGGGATCTCCGGCCACACCGTCATCGCATCCTCCTCCGCACGACCCTTCCCGGCGACGCTAACGGTCCAAGAACGAATCCACCATCGGGGCGATCCACTCGCCGCGCTGCGTCATCCCCACGTGCGTGGTTCCGGGGAGGACGGCCAGCTCGGACGACGGCAGGCCCGCGATGTCGCCGAAGACGCCGCCGCCGAAGAGGCGGAACATGTCGACCGCGTGCTCCGGGCGGGTGAGGTCGGAGTCGCCGATGACCAGCAGCACCGGCGCCGTGATGGCGCGGACGGACTCGGTCGGCCAGCCGCGCCAGGCGAGGCTGAACTCCTTGACCTTCTCCACCAGCGCCGGGAACGCCGACGGGTCCGGCGCGAGGTCGACGTACTCCTCCTCGAACGGGCTGCCGACCATCATGTCCGGGGTCAGCGACTCCATGCCGCCCATCAGCTCCGGGTGGCACCCGTCGAGCTGGTAGGTCACCGACAGCAGCACCGCCTTGCGGACCGCGTCCGGGTGGCGCTGGGCGATCTCCAATGCGATGCCCGCGCCGGTGCTGTAGCCGAGGACGTCCACCCGCGAGTGGCCGAGGTGGCGCACCAGGGCGACGACGTCGTCCGCGAGCTGCGGGTACGACAGGGGCCGGTCGACGTCGGCCGTGCGGGCGTGGCCCTGGTACTCGACCGCGATGACCTGGCGGGTCTTGGCCAGCCGCGGCAGCAGGTCCGCGAACGACGTGCCGATGCCGGACAGGGCGCCGTGCAGCAGGACGACGGGCGCGCCCTCGCCGTGGATCTCGTAGTACATGTCGAGGCCGTTCACCTGGGCGTACATGGGGTTCTCCTTCCGTGGTGGACGGTTCGAGCTTGCGCCGCGGCGCTTACGGTTTTCTTCCGGTCGGCTTCCCGTAAGTTGTCCGGCATGCGATTCGGCGTGCTGGGGCCGCTCGCGGTCTGGACGGGCTCGGGGAGCCGGTCGCGGTGCCGGGGCTGAAGGTGCGCGCCGTGCTGGCCGACCTGATCGTCCACGGCGGCCGCCCCGTCTCCACCGACCGGCTGGTCGACGACCTGTGGGGCGACGAGCCGCCCGCGAACCCGACCGGCGCGCTGCAGGTGCGGGTCTCGCAGCTGCGCAAGGCGCTGGGCGAGGGCAGGGACCTGGTCGAGTCGCGACCGCCCGGCTACCTCCTGCGCGCCGACGCCGACGCGGTCGACGCGTGGCGGTTCACCGCGCTCGCCGAGCAGGCCGAGCGGGTCGACGACCCGCGGACGCGGGCCGGGCTGCTGGCCGACGCGCTCGCGCTGTGGCGGGGTCCGGCGTACGCCGACTTCGCCGACGAGGAGTTCGCGCGCGGCGCGCGGCGCGGCTGGAGGAGCAGCGGCTCGCCGTCATCGAGCTGCACGCCGAGGCGCGGCTGGAGCTGGGCGAGCACGCGCTGCTGGCGGGCGAGCTGGGCGACCTCGTCGCGAAGCACCCCTGCGCGAGCGCTTGCGCGCGGTGCACATGAAGGCCCTGTACCGGGCGGGCAGGCAGGCCGACGCCCTCGACACCTACGCCGACCTGCGCGCCCGCCTCGACGAGGAGCTGGGCCTGGAACCCGGCCCCGAGCTGGTCGCCCTGCACCAGGCGGTCCTGGAACAGGACCCCGCGCTCGACGGCGTCCGCCCGGCCGCGCGCCCGCGCGGGAACCTGCCCGCCGCGCTCACCGAGCTGATCGGCCGCGACGGCGCGGTCGACGAGCTGAGCGGCCTCGTCGACGCCAACCGGCTGGTCACGCTGACCGGCCCGGGCGGGGTCGGCAAGACGCGGCTGGCGCTGGAGACCGCCGCCGCGCTGACCGCCGCGGACGGGGTGTGGCTGGTGGAGCTGGCCGGGCTCGGCCGCGCCGACGACCTCGCCGACCACGTCATGACCGTCCTCGACGTCCACGACTCGTCCGAGCGGACCGGGGTGGACCGGCTCGCGGGGGCGCTGTCGGGCAGGCACCTGGTCCTGGTGCTGGACAACTGCGAGCACCTGGTCGAGCCGGTCGCCGCGCTGGCCGCCGCCCTGCTGCGCGCCGCGCCGGGGCTGCGGGTGCTGGCGACCAGCCGCGAGCCGCTGGGCATCGCGGGCGAGGTCGTGTGGGAGGTCCCGCCGCTGGGCGTCCCCGGACCGGACGACGCCGACCTCGCCCGGTTCGGGTCGGTGCGGCTGTTCACCGCCCGGGCGGCGCACGGGTTCGCCGTCGACGAGGGCAACCGGGAGGCGGTGGCGCGGCTGTGCGCGCGCCTCGACGGGCTGCCGCTGGCCATCGAGCTGGCCGCGACCCGGGTGCGGACGCTCGGCGTGCACGGCCTGGTCGAGCGCCTCGACGACCGGTTCCGGCTGCTCACCGGCCCGCGCGGCGCCCCGGCGCGGCAGCGGACGCTGACCGCGGTGATCGACTGGAGCTGGGACCTGCTGACCGGGCCGGAGCGGGTCGTGCTGCGCAGGCTCGCCGTGCACGCGGGCGGCTGCACCGCCGAGGCCGCCGAGGCGGTCTGCGCGGACCCCGACCTGCCCGAGCACGACGTGCTGGACCTGCTGACCCGCCTGGTCGACCGGTCCCTGGTCAGCCTCGCCGACGACCCCGACGGACCCCGCTACCGGCTGCTGGAGTCCGTCGCCGCGTACGGCCTGGACCGGCTGGCCGACGCGGGCGAGCTGGACGCCGTCCGCGCCCGGCACGCCGCGTACTACACCGACCTCGCCGTCCGCGCCGACCCGCTGCTGCGCGGCCCCGACCAGGCGCGCTGGCTGCGCCGCCTCGACGCCGAGTCGGCCAACCTGCTCGCCGCGCAGAGCGGCCCGGACGCGGCGCGGCTCGCGATCGCGCTGGTCTGGTACCGGGTGCTGCGCGGCAGGCTCGGCGAGGCGCGCCGCGCGCTGGCCGCGGTCGACGACCCGAAAGCACGGGTCTGGCGGGCGGGCGTCGAGCTGCGGCAGGGCCGCACCGCCGACTGGCGGCGCGACCGCGCGGACGTCCTCGCCCTGCTCGACGACGACGACGCCCTGGCCCGCTGGTTCCTCGCCTCCGCCGAGGCCGGGCAGGCCGACCCCGAGGGCACCGAGGAACTGCTCGACGCCGCGCTGGCCGGGTTCGAGCGGACCGGCGACCGCTGGGGCGCCGCCGCGGTCCTGTCCACCCGGGCGATGCTCGCGCACGCCCGCGGCGACGTCGCCGCCCTCGGCGCGCACGCCGAGCGCAGCGCGGAGCTGTTCCGCGAGGTCGGCGACCGGTGGGGCGTGCTGCAGGCGACCGAGTGGCTGGCGGGCCTGGCCGAGATGACCGAGGACCACGAGAGCGCGGGCAGGCTGCACCGCGAGGGGCTGCGGCTGGCCGAGGAGCTGGGCCTGTGGCCGGAGGTGGCGAGCAGGCTGTGCTGGCTGGGCTGGCTCGCCCTCACCCTCGGCGACCACGACCAGGCGTGGGAGCTGGGCGAGCGGGCCAAGCGGCTGGCCGCCGAGCAGGACGCCGAGGCGGTGACGGTGTTCGCCGAGCTGGTGCTGGGCTTCGCCGCCCGCCGCGGCGGGAAGCTCGACCTCGCCGAGACGCACCTGCGGGCGCTGCTGCGCGGCGCGGACACCGACCCGCCGCCGGTCTACGTGCCGATGGTGCGCAACGAACTGGGGATCATCGCCGCCCTGTCCGGCGACGCCGACGCCGCCACGGCCCACCACGTCGCCGCGTTCGACGCCGCACAGCGCCAGGACGCGGGCCGCGACCTCGCGTTCTCCCTGGAGGGCATGGCCGGGGCCAGCCTGCTCGCGGGCAGGCCCGCAGAGGCCGCGCGGCTGCTCGGCGCCGCCGCCGCGTACCGGGCGGAGAAGGGGCTGCCGGTCGGGTCGGAGGAGCGCGCCGAGGCCGACCGGGTCGGCGCGGGCGCGCGGGCGGCGCTGGGCGAGGGGGCTTCGCCGCCGAGTACGAGCGCGGCGGCGAAGCGGGCCCCGTCAGCCTTCGGTCTTCGCTGGGGTGAAGAACAGGATGTTGACGCCGGAGCCGAGCCGCTTGGTGTCGGTGTGCTCCAGCTCGACCTTCGTGCCGTCGCGGAACAGCAGGCTCTCCTTGTCGCCGTGCCCGGACAGCACCGGGTGCAGCCACACGCGGATCTCGTCGAGCAGGCCCAGGCGCAGCAGCTCGTGCGCCAGCGGGCCGTAGCCGTACATCAGGATGTCGCCGCCGGGCTGCGCCTTGAGCTTGCCGATCTCCTCGGCGATCGCCTCCGGGCGGATGATCGTGGTGTCGCCCCAGTTCCCGGACTCCAAGGTGGACGAGACGACGTAGTGCGGCATCGTGTTCATCTTGACGCCGAACTCGCCCGCGTCCATGCCCGGCCACGCCTCGGCGAAGCCCTCGTAGGTCAGGCGGCCCATGAGCAGCGCGTCGCTGGCGAAGAGCTGCTCCTGCGCGAAGACCTCCGCGTCCTTGTCGAAGTACTGGAAGTGCCACTCCTCCATGTGGTCGGTGACCCCGTCGAGCGACATGTTGAACGAAGCGACGATCTTGCGCATCGGTGGCTCCTCTGTGCCGTGTCCCTTGCTGATGACTTCATCCTGCCGAGGTCCACTTACGACGCGCTTCCGGTGTTCTTACGGTAGGCCGAGCCCCTCGCCCAGAACCGGTCGAGCACCCGGGTCGGCAGGGCGCGGCGCATCCCGACCAGGGCGCGCGCGTCCGGTCCGACCAGTACGCGGGCGGGCGGCCTGCGCGCGGTGAGGACCTTCTCGACCGCGGCCGCGACCCGCTCGGGCGGCTTGACCTGCTTGAGGAGCTTCCCGAGCAGGGCGCGCTGGCCCGCGGTGTGCCTGGCGTACAGCTCGCGGTGCTCGGGGGTCATCGCGGCGGTGAGCTCGTCGAGGAGGTCCATCATCCCGCGCCACGGGTCGGTGTCGTGGCAGCCGGGCTCGACGAGGGTCACCCCGATCCGCCAGGGGCGCAGCTCGACGCGCAGGGCGTCGGCCAGGGCCTCCAGCGCGAACTTCGACGCGTTGTAGCACCCGGACAGCGGGATCGACACGCGGCCGTTGAGCGAGGAGATGAACGCGATCCGCCCGCGCGCGGCCCGCAGCTGCGGCAGGACGGCCTGGGTGACCGCGATCTGCCCGACGACGTTGACCTCGAACTGGTGGCGCACGTCGTCCGGCTTGATCGTCTCGATCGGACCGCCGACGGCGATGCCCGCGTTGTTGACCAGCGCGTCCAGCCCGGGCAGGTCGCGCAGCGCGGCGACGTGGTCGGCGTTGGTGATGTCCAGCTCGACGGGGTGATCCGGTCGGACTCGGCGGCCAGCGCCTTGCCCGCCCGCTCGTCGCGGACGCCCGCGAGGACGTCCCACCCGGCCGCGGCCAGGCGCAGGGCGGTGGCGCGGCCGAGCCCGCGGCCCGCGCCGGTGACCAGGACGGTGCTCATGACCGCACCGCCTCGCGGTAGCGCTTGCCCGCGCCCGCGCCCGCCGTGATCGACAGGCAGCGGCCCGTCGGGGGCATCGGTGCTCCGGGCGGGAGCGTGGTGAACGCGTCGGGGAGGGTGAACACCGTCCTCGTCCACGGCGCGGTCTCCTCGGCGGTGTCCAGCTCGTGGACCTCGTAGACGCCGCCGGTGTGCTCGGCGGTTACCTTCGCCGGGTCGTCGGGCCCGGTGACGTGCGCGGTCCCGGGGCCGGGGCCGAGGGTGACGCCGTGCCGGGCGGCCACCGCGGCGGCGACCGCGAAGTCCGGGGCCGCCGGGTCGACCGACCGGGCGAAGTCGGCGAAGAACCGGCCCGCGCCGGTGCCGCTGGTGACCGCGATGAACCGGGCGGACCCGGTCACCTCGAAGGCGCAGGTGGAGTGCGCGGGCACGGTGATCGCCCCGCCGGGGGCGATCCGGTGGGTGGCGCCGCCGACGTGGACGGCGAGGTCGCCGTCGAGCAGGCACAGCGACGCGGCCCACGGCGCGGCGTGCGGGGGCGCGCCGGGGGCGGGGACGGCGTGGACGTCGAAGACCTCGTACACGCCGCCGGTGTGCTCGGGACGGGCGGTCGCGATGTGGACCCCGTCGATCATGTGGTGTCGCATGGGGACACCGTCGCCCCGGCGCGCGCGGCGGGCGCGAGTAGTGGGCTACTCGATTAGCAGCGCGGCCAGCCCGCCGCGGTCGCCGACGCCGAGCTTGTGGCCCGCCCGGTACAGGTGGCCCTCGACGGTCCGCACCGACACGACCAGGCGGTCGGCGATCTCCCGGTTGGACAGCCCGCGCGCGGCGAGGGTGGCGATCTCGCGCTCGCGGTCGGTCAGCGGCAGCGGGCGCGCGGCGGCGGCCAGCGCGGGCGTGGTCGCGCCCTCGCAGGCCGCGGCGAGCTTGTGCGCGCGGGCCGCGGCGGCGGTGGCCGAGCCGCGCCGTCCGTGCCGGGCGTGGGCGGTGGCGGCCTGGGCGGCGGCGTCGGCGGCGGAGAGCAGGTCGCCGAGGTCTTCCCAGGTGGTGGCGGCGGCGAGCAGGGCGTCGCCGTCGTCGAGAGCCCGGGCGTGGGCGAGGGCGGCGGGGGCGCGGGGTCCCTCGACGACGTCGGCCAGCGCGGCGAGGCGGTCGGCGGTGGTGCGGTCGCCGAGGCGGACGGCGGTGTGCAGGGCGTGGACCTCGAACGCCGGGGCGTCCTGGCGGGCCGCGAGGTCGGCGGCGGCGCGGGCCAGCGCGATCGCCTCGGTCACCGCGCCCTCCGCCGCCGACACCCACGCCCGGGCGAGGCCGGTGTCGGGCTCCAGGAAGGTGTACGCCGGGTGGGTGTCGTCGGGGAGCACGCGGCGGGCGTCGGGGTCGCCGCAGAGCGCGAGGGCCTGGGCGAGGGCGGGCGGCAGCGCCAGCGGAACTCGTGCTCGGGGATCGCGGTGAACCCGGCCCACGCCTCGCGCAGCACCCGCGCCGCCGTGCGCACCCGGCCCGCGGCCAGCTCGGCCTGGCCGAGCAGGACCAAGCCCATGAGCTGCGCGGGGCCCGGCACGTCCGCGCTCTCGGCGCGCCGCTCGGCGGCCAAGGCGCCCAGTTCGCTGACGTGCCCGGCCAAGCGCAGGGCGAGCAGGTGGAAGTCGGTCACCCCGAACCGGACGATGACCGCGTCGGACGACCGCGCCGCCCGGTACCCGCGCGGGGCGGCGGCCCGGACGGCGGCGACCTCCCCGAGCACCGCGCCCGCCGCGGCGACGCCGAGCGCCGCGACCACGGTCGCCTGGTCGTCGAGGTCGCGGTCGAGCAGGCGGACGCCCTCGGCGAACGCCTCGCGGGGGTGCCCGAGGGACGCGGTGAACGCGACCCGCATCGCCCGGATGACGTCGTGGTCCTGGTCGGGGATGGCGTCGAGGACCGCGAGGGCGTCGGCGGCGCGGCGCAGCGGCCAGAACAGGTTCCCGGCGCGCGGGAGGGCGACGCGCGGGTCGTCGCCGAGGTCGGCGAGGACGGCCTCCGCCTCCTCGCCGCGGCTCAGCCAGGTCAGGGCGTAGGCGAGGACCAGGCGCGCGTCGAACCCGTCGCCCGCGGCCCTGGCCAGGCGCTCGGTGAGGTCGAGCTGGGACAGGCGCAGGGCGTGGTGGGCGGCGGCGAGGAACCCCGCAGGGTCGGGGTCGAGGTCGGAGTCGAGGGCGAGGACGGCCCGGCGCAGCGGGTCGTCGGTGCGGCGGGCGAGGACGCCGCGGAGCCTGCGGGCGCGGAGCCTGCCCATGTCCTGGACGCGGACCTCGCCGTAGAGGGGGTGGGCGAGGCGGGCTTCGAGGCGCTCGTCGACGCGGACCAGCCCGCGCGCCTCCGCTTCCTCGACGCCTGGCCCGGTGAGGGTCAGCGGCTCGCCGAGGGCGAGGAGGTCGACGACGTCGCGGACGGGTTCGGGCAGCTCGCCCATGCGCCCGCGGACGATCTCGGCGAGTTCGCCGGAGATCGCGGGGTGGCCCGCCCAGGTCCAGACCCCTCGACGGCCCGCAGCCTGCCCGCCTCGCGCTCACCGTCGACGATGTGGCGCAGGAAGAGCGCGTTGCCGCCGGTGAGCGCCCAGAGCCGGGCGGCGGCGGAGGTGTCGAGGGGTCCTCCGAGGACCGTCTCCACGAGCTTGCGCGTGTCCACTTCGGACAGTGCGCCGAGTTCGACCCGGGTGAGGTGCTCGTCCTTCCACAGCGCGGTGATCGCGTCCGGCGCGGGCTCCCCGGTCCGCAGCGTGATCACGACGGTCGCGCGCTTGCGCACGACGAGCTGGTGCACGACCGTCGCGGAGAGGTCGTCGAGCAGGTGCGCGTCGTCCACCACGGTCGCCACCCCGGCCAACGCCTCCACCGCCCGCGCCACCACCTGCGCCGACGTCCCTCCCGAACTGTCCACGACCCCGGCGAACGCCCCGAACGGCACCCCCGCCCCGACCCCGTCCCCTGCACCCACCGCCCCGACGGCACCACCACCCGCGCCAACCGCGTCTTCCCCACCCCGGCCGCCCCGGCCAGCACCACCCCGGCCGACCCGCGCACGGCCGCCCCCACGGCCCGCACCTCCGCGTCCCGACCCACCAGCGGCCAAGCCACCGTCATCCCCGAAGCGTACGGTGCGGACGTGACCGATCAGCACGCCAAACACGCCGCGTTCCGGGCCCTGCACGACGACGGGGTGTTCGTGATCCCGAACCCCTGGGACGCCGGGTCGGCGCGGTTCCTCGCGTCGCTCGGGTTCCCGGCGTTGGCGACGACCAGTGCGGGGTTGGCGTTCGCGCGGGGTGTGCCGGATGGGGCGTGCGGGCTGGACGAGACGCTGGAGAACGCGCGGGAGATCGTCGACGCGACGGAGTTGCCGGTGTCGGCGGACCTGGGGAGCGGGTTCGACGATCCCGCGGAGACGGTGCGGCGGGCCGTCGGGGTCGGGCTGGTGGGCGGGTCCGTGGAGGACGTCGTCGACGGGGTGGTCCTGTCGCGGGACGAAGCCGTGGAGCGGGTCGCGGCGGCCGTGGAGGCCGCGGACGGGTTGCCGTTCGTGCTGACCGCGCGGGCGGAGAACTTCCTCCACGGGCGGCGTGACCTCGACGACACGATCGCCCGGCTCAAGGCGTACGCCGACGCGGGCGCCGACGTGCTCTACGCGCCCGGGCTCCCCGACGCCGACGCCATCGCCGCGGTGTGCCGGGCGGTGCGACCCGTGAACGTGCTCGCCAACGGGACGCTGTCGGTGACCGAGCTGGGGGCGCTGGGCGTGCGGCGGATCAGCGTCGGGTCCGGCCTGGCCAGGGCGGCGTGGGCGGGGGTCGCGAATGCGGCGCGGGAGATCGTGGAGGGCGGGACGTTCACGGCGCTCGCCGCGGCCACGCCGCACGCCGAGCTGAACCGGCTCATGGGCGGCGGGTAGTCTCGCGCCGCTGCGACATGTCGTCTCGTTAAGGACTGTTCTCCGGTGAAGATCGCTGTCATCGCCCTGGGAAAGATCGGTCTCCCGCTGGCCGTCCAATTCGCCGACAAGGGCCACGACGTGGTCGGTGTCGACGTCAACGCCGACCTGGTCGCCCAGGTCAACAAGGCCGTCGAGCCGTTCCCCGGTGAGGCCCACCTGCAGGAGAAGCTCAGCGAGCTGGTGCCCGCGGGCCGCCTGCGCGCCACCACCGACTACGCCGACGCCGTGCCCGGCGCGGACGCCGTCGTGCTGGTCGTGCCGCTGTTCGTCGACGCCGAGGCGCGGCCCGACTTCGGCTGGATGGACGCCGCGACCGAGGAGCTGGGCAAGCACCTCACCCCCGGCACGCTCGTGTCCTACGAGACCACGCTGCCCGTCGGCACCACCCGCACCCGGTGGAAGCCGATGCTGGAGAAGGTGTCCGGGCTCACCGAGGGCGTCGACTTCCACCTCGTCTTCTCCCCGGAGCGCGTGCTGACCGGCCGCGTGTTCGCCGACCTGCGCAAGTACCCCAAGCTCGTCGGCGGGCTCTCGCCCGAGGGCGCGGCGCGCGCGGTCGCCTTCTACGAGGCCGTGCTGGACTTCGACGAGCGCCCCGACCTCGCGCGCGGCAACGGCGTGTGGGACCTCGGGTCGGCGGAGGCCAGCGAGCTGGCGAAGCTCGCCGAGACGACCTACCGGGACGTCAACATCGGCCTCGCCAACCAGTTCGCCCGGTTCGCCGCGACCGCGGGCGTCGACATCTACCAGGTCATCGAGGCGTCGAACTCGCAGCCGTACAGCCACATCCACCAGCCCGGCATCGCCGTCGGCGGGCACTGCATCCCGGTGTACCCGCGGCTGTACCTCTGGAACGACCCGGAGGCCACCGTCGTGCGGGCGGCCCGGGAGACCAACGCGGGCATGCCCGACTACACGATCGGCCTGCTGGAGGGCGCGCACGGCGCGCTCGACGGCGCGCGGGTCGCGGTGCTCGGCGCCGCCTACCGCGGCGGCGTGAAGGAGACCGCGTTCTCCGGCGTGTTCGCCGCCGTCGAGGCGCTCACCGCGCGCGGCGCGACCGCGCTCGTGCACGACCCGCTCTACAGCGACGACGAGCTGCGCGCGCTGGGCTTCGAGCCCTACCACGTCGGCGAGCCCGTCGACGCCGCCGTCGTGCAGGCCGACCACGCCGAGTACCGCGAGCTGGGCCCGCGGACCTGCCCGGCGTGCGCACGTTCGTCGACGGCAGGCGGGTCAGCGCGGCCGAGCGCTGGCCCGGCGTCACCTACCGCGTCATCGGGAAGGCGTGACCATGGCGTTCACCGCGGACACCGCAGACGTCGCCGAGACCGCGAAGCTCGGCGAGGGCACGAAGGTCTGGCACCTGGCGCAGGTGCGGGAGAACGCCGAGGTCGGCGCGAACTGCATCGTCGGCCGGGGCGCCTACATCGGGCCCGGCGTGCAGGTCGGCGACAACTGCAAGCTCCAGAACCACGCCCTGGTGTACGAGCCCGCGCGGCTCGCCGCGGGCGTGTTCATCGGCCCCGCGGCCGTGCTCACCAACGACACCTACCCGCGCGCGGTCAACCCCGACGGTTCGCTGAAGTCCGCCTCCGACTGGGAGGCCGTCGGCGTGACCATCGACGAGGGCGCGGCCATCGGTGCCCGCGCGGTGTGCATCGCGCCGGTCCGCATCGGGGCTTGGGCGACGGTCGCCGCGGGCGCGGTCGTCACCAAGGACGTCCCCGCGCACGCGCTCGTCGCGGGCGTCCCCGCGCGCCGCATCGGCTGGGTCGGGCGGGCGGGCGCGCCGCTGCGCGAGGACGGCGACGCGTGGGTGTGCCCGCAGACCGGCGAGCGGTACGCCGAGAGCGGCGGCGAGCTGTCCCTGATCGGCTGAAAAGCGCCCCCGCCAGCGCGCGGGGGCATGGCCATCCTCCTCCATTCGGACTAAGGTGCCCCGGGTGAAAATCCGATCCATGGTGGGCAAAGTCGCGCAGACCCCGCCCGCGCTCAAGCTCCGGCAGCGCATGTTCCCCGGCAGCGCCGACTACTGGGAAGAGCGCTACGCCAAGGGCGGCACGTCCGGCGCGGGGTCCTACGGCAAGCAGGCCGAGTGGAAGGCGTCGATCGTCAACGGCTGGGTGGCCGAGCTGGGCGTCACCTCGGTCATCGACCTCGGCTGCGGCGACGGCAACCAGCTCAGCCTCGCCGAGTACCCGCGCTACCTGGGCCTCGACCGCTCCGCCACGGCGATCAAGCTGTGCATCGAGCGGTTCGCCGACGACCCGACCAAGAGCTTCCTGCGCTACGACCCGGTCACCCTCGCCGACCCCGCGGGCTGGCTGCGCGCCGACCTCGCGCTGTCCATGGAGGTGATCTTCCACCTGGTCGAGGACGAGGTCTTCGAGGACTACATGGTCCGGCTGTTCGACAGCGCGGAGCGGTACGTCGTCATCTGCTGCAACGCCGACGACGGCGGCGAGCTGGGCCCGACCGAGCGGCACCGCGACTTCACCAAGTGGGTCGCCGACGCCCGCCCGGACTGGGTGCTCGAGCACCGCGTCGACCCGCCGGAGGACGTCGACCTGATCTCGTCCTTCTTCCTGTACCGCCGGGGCGAGTAGCTAGGCTGCCCCGGTGCGCGTACTGATCGTCACGACCTGGTTCCCCAGCGCGGACAAGCCCGGTGAGGCGCCGTTCAACCTGGCGCACGCCAAGGCGGTCGCCGACCGGCACGACGTGCACGTCGTGCACGCCCGGATCTGGAGCGGCGCGCCCGCCGAGGAGGCCGAGGTCGCGGGCCTGCCGGTGACCCGGCTGCCGTTCTCGCCGCGCTCCCCGCTGGCCGCCGCCCGCAGCCTGGCCGCGCTGCGCCGCCTGGCCCGCGGCGCGGACGTCGTGCACACGATGGCGTTCAGCTCGCTCGGCGTGGTCGCGCCGCTGTACCCGGCGGTGCGCCGCAAGTGGGTGCACACCGAGCACTGGGGCGTGCTCGGCACGGGCGCGCACGGCAAGGCGCTGGCCGCCGCGAAGGCGCTGCTGCGGCTGCCGCGCCGGGTGAGCGCGGTGTCCGGGTCGCTGGGCGCGGCGCTGCGCCCGTCCACCCGCGCGGACGTGCTCGTCGTGCCGAACGTGGTGTCGGACTTCTTCGACCTGGTCGAGCAGCCCGCGTGGTCGCCGGTGAAGCTCGTCGCGGTCGGGAACCTGGTCGCGGGCAAGCGGCCCCTGCTGGCCGTCGAGACGCTGGCCCTGCTGCCGGAGGCGACGCTGACGTGGGTCGGCGACGGGCCGCTGCGGCAGGCCGTCGCCGACCGCGCCGCCGAACTCGGGGTGGCGGACCGGCTCACCCTGGTCGGCGCGGTCGCCCCGCAGGAGGTGCCGAAGCACCTCGCCGAGGCGAACCTGTTCTTCCTGCCGACCGAGGCCGAGACGTTCCTCGTCGCCGCCGCGGAGGCGCTGGCCTGCGGCAGGCCGGTCGTCCTGCCGACCCTGCCGAGCGTCGCGGACTACGTCGACGACACCAACGGGATCATGGTCGGCACCCCGGAGCCGGAGGCGTTCGCCGCCGCGGTCCGGACCGCGGCGGAGCGGTTCGCCGGGCACCCGGCGGAAGCCATCCGCAAGACCGTGGTGCCGCGGTTCGCGGCGTCCGGCATCGCCGACCGGTTCGACGAGCTGTACGCGCTCTAGGAGCGTTTGGCCACCGCGAGCAGGTCCTTGCGGTGCAGCGCGAACCAGCCGACGGCGAACACCGCGACGGCGGCGGCGTCCAGCCACCCCGTCGTCCGGGTCGACAGCGCCCACACCAGGCCGCCCGCCAGCGCCGCGCCCGCCGCGACCCGCAGCATCAGCGGCGCCCACGCGTGCCGGTCGCGCCGCCACACCACGACCGTCGACGCCGTCCCGATGACGCCCATCCCCGCCAGGTAGCCGACCGCGATGCCGGTCACCGACAGCGCGGGCAGCAGCGCGAAAGCGGTGCCCAGCCCGACGGCGAACCCGCTCACCCGGATCACCGCGATGACCCGCGCGCCGTGCTCGGTGGCCGACTGGATGGCCTCGGTGACGACCGTGCCCGCGAGGACGAACGTCGCGACCAGCAGGATCTGCAGCACCGGGACCGCGGCGGACAGGTCCGGCCAGATCAGCGCGACCAGCAGGTCGCTGCCCACCACCAGCACCCCGAACACCCCGCCGACGGTGGCGATCAGGCCGCGGTGCGCGAGGTCGGTGGTCCGGCGGGCCAGGTCGAGGTCGCCGCGGCCGACCGCGCCGGACAGCGCGGGCAGCAGCAGCAGGCTCAGCACCGACCCGAGCATCGACGCGGGCGTCGCCAGCGTCAGCGCGGCGGCGTACGCGTCGGCGCTGGCCGCGTCGCCGGTCTGCTCGGCCAGCACCATCGTGAGCTGCAGGAACCCGCCGGTGGCGAGCGAGCCCAGCACGCCCCACGCGACGAACCGGTTGATCTCGCCGCGCAGCGCGGGCGGCACCGGGCCGCGGCCGGTCCTCGGCCAGCCCGCGGCGGTGTAGAGGAGGTACCCGGCGGCCAGCGGCAGCAGCAGCCACGCCCGCAGGTCGAACACGAGCACCAGCACCAGGCCTGCCACGGCGGCGACGAACGACAGCCCGTCCCACACCGTCGCGCGCAGCACGCGCCCGGTGGCGTACTGGACGCCGCGGACGAACGTGTACCCCGACCAGCCGACCGTCAGCAGACCCACCAGCAGGCCGGTGAGGACCTCGCCCGGCTGGAGCCACAGCAGCGTGACCCCGCCCGCGGCGACGCCGAGCGCGACCGAGGTCAGCAGCGACAGCCGCGCCAGGTGCCGGGTCAGGCCCGCGCGCACCCCGACGTCCCCGGCCTCGCGGGCGAGGAACTTCGCCGCGGCCGCGCCGATCGACGTCGGCCACATCAGCGTCGCCAGCATCGCGGTGGAGATCGCGCTGTTGACCGACGCCAGGTAGCCGGTCGGCAGCAGGCGCCCGACCAGCACGCTGTAGACGAACCGCACGAGGCCCTGCACGGCGATCCCGGCCGCCGACACCACCCCCGCGCGCCCACGCCCAGCGGTTCGGCGTCGGTGTGCGCGTCGGGCCGCGACAGCAGCGCGCGGCGGTGGCTGACCAGGCGGACGCGGCCCGCGGGGTCCTCGGTCATGGTCGGCACAGTATCCGCCGGGACCGGGGCCGCCCCGGTCGGTGTGCCGGGCAGGAATAAGGTGGGGCGACCGATCCCCGACCCGCATCGAGGCGAGACGTGAGCAAGGACTTCATCCCGGCGGCCAAGCCGATCATCGGCGACGAGGAGCGGGCAGCGGTCGACGCGGTGCTGCGCTCGGGCATGCTCGCGCAGGGCGCCGAGGTCGCCGCGTTCGAGCAGGAGTTCAGCCAGGTCCTGCTGGACGGCCGGGCCGCCGTCGCGGTCAACTCCGGCACCGCGGGCCTGCACCTGGGCCTGCTCGCCGCGGGCGTCGGCCCCGGTGACGAGGTCATCGTGCCCTCGTTCACCTTCGCCGCCACCGCCAACTCCGTCGCCCTGACCGGCGCGACCCCGGTGTTCGCCGACATCGAGCTCGACCACTACTGCCTCGACCCCGAGCACGTCGAGTCGCTGGTGACCGAGCGCACCAAGGGCATCATGCCGGTGCACCTCTACGGCCACCCCGCGAACATGGCCGCGCTGACCGCGATCGCGGAGAAGCACGGCATCGCGATCTACGAGGACGCCGCGCAGGCGCACGGCGCGACCATCGACGGCAAGCCGGTCGGCACCTTCGGCACGTTCGCCATGTTCAGCCTCTACCCGACGAAGAACATGACCTCCGGCGAGGGCGGCATGGTCTCCACCGGCGACGCCGAGGTCGAGCGCCTGCTGCGGCTGCTGCGCAACCAGGGCATGGAGCGCCAGTACGAGAACGAGGTCGTCGGCTTCAACGCCCGGATGACCAACCTGCACGCCGCCATCGGCCGCGTCCAGCTCACCAAGGTCGACGGCTGGACCAAGACCCGCCAGGCCAACGCCCAGTTCTTCGACGCGAACCTGCGCGGCGTCGGCGTTCCCGCGGTCGCCGACGGCGCGGTGCACGTCTACCACCAGTACACGATCACGGTGCCCGAGGACCGCGACGGCTTCGTCCGCGCGCTCAAGGAGGAGCACCAGGTCGGCTGCGGGGTGTACTACCCGATCCCGAACCACCGCCTCCCGTCCTTCAACCGGACCGAGGACCTCCCGAACACCGAGAAGGCCGCCGCCGCGGTGCTGTCCCTGCCGGTCCACCCGTCGCTGGACGACGAGGACCGCGAGCGCGTCGTGACCGCGGTGAACACCGTCGCGAAGGCGGGTGCGTGATGACCGACCTGCGAGTGGGCCTCATCGGCCTGGGCATGATGGGCCGCCACCACGCCCGCGTCGTCCGCGAGGTCGACGGCCTCACCCTCGTCGCCGTCGCCGACGCCCACGGCGACCCGCACGGCGTCGCCCAGGGCCTGCCCGTGCTCGGCGGGGTCGCCGAGCTGATCGACGCGGGCATCGACCTGGCCGTGTGCGCGGTCCCGACCGGCATGCACGAGGAGGTCGGCCTCGCGCTGGCCGAGGCGGGCGTCCACACGTTGATCGAGAAGCCGATCGCGCACAGCGTCGAGGCGGGCACCAAGCTCGTCGAGGCGTTCACCGCCAACGGCGTCATCGGCGCGGTCGGCCACATCGAGCGCTACAACCCGGCCCTGCAGTCCCTGCGCGCCCGCATGGCCGCGGGCGACCTCGGCGACGTCTACCAGATCGCCACCCGCAGGCAGGGCCCGTTCCCGGCCCGCATCGCCGACGTCGGCGTCGTCAAGGACCTCGCCACCCACGACATCGACCTGACGGCGTGGCTGGCCCAGTCCGAGTACACCCACGTCGCCGCCCAGGTCGCGCTGCGCTCGGGCCGCGCCCACGAGGACATGGTCGCCGCCACCGGCAGGCTCGCCAACGGCACCATCACCAACCACCTGGTGAACTGGCTGTCCCCGATGAAGGAGCGCCTGACCGTCGTCACCGGCGAGAAGGGCGCCTTCGTCGCCGACACCCTCACGGCCGACCTCACCTTCTACGCCAACGGCGTCATCTCCACCGAATGGGACTCCGTCGCCAACTTCCGCGGCGTCTCCGAGGGCGACATGACCCGCTTCGCCATCGCCAAGCGCGAACCGCTGCGCACCGAGCACGAGAAGTTCCGCGACGCGGTGCTGGGCAAGTCGATGGAGATCGTCACCCTCCAGGAGGGCCTGGAGACCCTGCGCACGGCGGAGAACCTGCTGGCCTCCGCGGGACGACCGGCGGACGGGGGCTCCTGAGCCGATGGCACGGGTCACGATCGTCTCCCGGCTGTTCCGGCCGGAGTCCGGGGCGGCCGCGTTCCGCCTCGGCGCGCTGGCCGACGAACTGGTGGCGCGCGGCCACCAGGTGCGGGTCCTGACGACGGTGCCGCCCAAGGGCGCGCGCATCGACGACGGCGGGCTCGACGTGCGGCGCTGGCCGGTCCTGCGCGACAAGGGCGGCAACGTCCGGGGGTACGTGCAGTACCTCAGCTACGACATCCCGCTGTTCTTCCGGCTGCTGCTCACCAAGAGCGACGTCGTGGTCATCGAGCCCCCGACCACGACGGGCGTGTCGAGCCGGGTCGCGTGCGGCTTGAAGCGGACGCCGTACGTGCACTTCTCCGCCGACGTCGTGTCGACGGCGGCGGAGGGGATCGGCGTCAACCGCACGGTCGTACGGGTGCTGAAGTTCCTCGAGCGGTGGGTGCTCAACGGCTCCCGTTCGGTCATCGCGGTGTCCGACGGCGTGCGCGACGACCTGGCCCGGCTGGGCGTGCGCGACGACCTGGTGACCGTGGTGGGCGTCGGGATCGACACCACCCGGTTCGCCTACGTCGAGCGCGAGCCCGCGCGGACGCTCGTCTACGGCGGCACGATGTCGGAGATCCACGGCGCCGACGTCTTCGTCCGCGGGTTCGCGAAGGTCGCCGACAAGTACGCGGACGCGAAGCTGCTCATGATCGGGCAGGGCACCGACGTCCCGGCGCTCAAGGAGCTGGCCGAGCGGCTCGCGCCCGGCCGGGTCGAGTTCCGCACCCCGAAGCCCGCGGAGGAGCTGCGCCGCGAGTTCGCGGCCGCGTCGGCGTCGCTGGCGTCGATCAAGCCCAGCGCGGGCTACGACTTCGCGTTCGCCACGAAGGCCCTGGCGGGCCTGTCCGCGGGCGCCCCGGTCATCTATGCGGGCGTCGGGCCGATGGGGCCGCTCGTGCGCGACGAGGACCTGGGCTGGGCCGTCGAGTGGGACGAGGACGCCGTCGCCGAGGCGATGGACAAGGCCCTGGCTGAGCACCCCGACACCAGTCGCCGGGCCGCGCTGTCCCGCTGGGTGCGGGACAACCACAGCCTCGAGTCCGTCGCCCGCAAGGCGGCGGACGTCATCGACCGTTCGCGCTGACCGCCGGGCTCTCCCCGCACGCGGTGATCCGGTAGAGCGACGCCCACCCCTGCCTGTCGACCAGGACGAGTCCCCGGTTGAACTCGACGGTCTCCAGGCCGGGGTAGGCCTTCGGGTGGTCCCAGAGGACCCGGCCGTCGAAGTCGAGGACGTAGTAGACGTTCAGCTCGCGGACGAGCGCGCACAGCGCGGGGTCCTCGCCGATGCGGCTGAGGTCGTTCATGAGGGTCTTCGCCTCGGGCGGCATGCTGCCCTCGTTGAGGTGCGGGGTGAGCGTGCGGCGCCCGCTGAAGGCGTAGGAGAACCCGCTGCCGTTCCACGGGTCGCCGATCATCTTCACGCCCGGCGGGACGTGCTGGTCGAGCCGCTTCAGCAGGGCTTCCTCGTCCGGGGACAGCAGCGGCGCCTCACCGCGGGGCTGGTAGTCGGGGGTGCCCGCGGCGACCGCGTAGTTGACCGAGCTGTACTGGCCCACCAGCGCCATCGCGACCGCCACGACGAAGGCGATGCCCGCGGCGGCGGGCGTCGACTCGCGGGTGAACTTGTGCCGGGCGAGTTCGGGGCGGCGCTCCACGAGTGCGTCGCGGGTGCGCAGGAACAGCCAGGTCGCCGAGATCGTGCACACCACGACGGCGACGACGGGCACGAGCGAGGCCAGCCGGTTCGGGTCGTTGTACCAGATGCCGGTGATGAAGTGCCGCAGCTCGGGCTTGCGCAGCGCGGACACCACCACGAACAGCACGCCAGCGATCACGTACACGCCGAGCACCCACTGGCTGAACTGCCTGCGCATCGCCAGGCCGACCGCGACCAGCGTCAGCGCGAACACGATCCACGACGGGCCCTGGCCCATCATGCCGCCGGTGAGCACCTGCCCGATGGCCTGCGACATCGTCTGGACGGTGTTCCAGCCCGACGCCTCGATGCTCGGCCGGACCCGGATCCACACGGCCACGCCCACGACCAGGTACGCCACCAGCAGCGCGACCTGGACCCAGTACCGGACCGCGCCCGTGCGCCCGGCCAGGATGCGCCGGTAGCGCACGACGGCGACGACGAAGACCGGCAGCGCGAGCAGCAGCAGCGCCATGAACGTGCTGGGGTGCGCGAGCGCGATCGCGGGGTCGAGGCGATGATGGCGAGGCCCGCCAGCCACCGCGGCGTGCCGTTGCGCTCGCCGACGCCCGCGACCATCGACACCAGGCCCAGCCCGACCGGCAGGACCGCGAGCGACAGGTAGTACGGGTACAGGATGCCGAACTCGGCCATCAGGTACGGGAAGGCGCCGAACACCGTCGACAGGGCGCCCGCGAACAGGACCGGCACGGGCCGCGTCCCGGTGACCCTGGTGGCCAGGAAGATGGTCGCGACCGGCCAGATCAGCGCGCCGATGACGAGGGTGACGGCGTTGATCGCCGCCGGGATCGACGCCCCGGACACCTGCACGACCACCGCGACGAGGTCGTGCCAGGCGGCGGGGTAGGTCGAGACCTGCGCGCCGTCGCTGTACATCCCGCCGAGCGTCAGCGACGAACCGGAACCGGTGTCCAGGATGTAGCGGACCGCGTTCATGTGGAACACGTTGTCGTAGGTCTGGGAGACGTTCTCCGGCGCGCCGATCATGCTCATCAAGTTCCCGCCGATCAGCACCGCCGGGATGAGCAGCGCGCCCGCGTGGGCGAGGAGGGTCCAGCGGGAGCGGTGGGAGCGCTTCACGTGGCCCTCGATGCCCATGGCCTTCGGCCGGAAGCGGCGGACCAGCAGGCCCACGGCGGCGATCGCGATCGCGGGGACGATGACCAGCAGGACGCTGAACTTGACGCCCGCCCACGGCGCGACGATGGCGGCGGCGGAGAGGATGCCGATGGAGACCGGGGCCGAGGTGGCGACGGCGACGAGGCCGGTGGCGGCCCAGCAGCGCATGACGAGGTAGCCGGGCAGGAAGACGATGCCTGCGGTCAGCAGCAGGGTGGGGACCAACTGCCACCACGTCATTTCGGAAGCTCCTAGCGGAAAGGGCGCACCTGGGCCGCCCGCAGACTAGCAATCGGCGGACCCGCGGCCCCGAGCCGGCTAACCTGGCCGCAACATGGGGACCGACGAGTGGACCAGCGACGCGTGGCGGGCGGGCGCGGTCGCGTGGATGGACGAGGCGCTGGCGGCGCGCGGGATCGCGCGGACCGGGGGCGTCGAGCAGCCGCGGGTGCGGCCGTGGGCGACGGTGCTGACGGCGGGGACGACCGCGGGGCGGGTGTGGCTGAAGGCGTCGGGGCCGGAGACGGCGTTCGAGGCGGGGCTGTACGTGCTGCTGCGGGAGGTCGCGCCGGAGTGGGTGCTGGAGCCGCTGGCGGCCGACCCCGCGCGCGGGTGGGTGCTGCTGCCCGACGGCGGGCGGGCGCTGGGCGACCCGGCGGGGCTCGGGGACGCGCTGGTCGGGTACGCGCGGGTGCAGCGCAGGCTGATGCCGCACGTGGACCGGCTGCTGGCCGCGGGGTCGCCGACATGCGGCCCGCGGCGCTGCCGGGGCGCTACGCCGAGGCGGTCGCGGTGGTGCGCGGGGAGCTGCCCGCGGCGTTCACCGACGGGACCGCGGCGGCCGCGGTCGCCGGGTGGGCGGCGGAGCTGGCGCGGTCGCCGCTGCCCGCGTCGCTGGACCACAACGACCTGCACCCCGGCAACGTGCTGCCCGGCGGGCGGTTCTACGACTGGGGCGACAGCGTCGTGGCGCACCCGTTCGCCGCGGCGCTGCACCCGCTGGGCGTCATCCGGCGGGAGGTGGGCCAGGCGGCGGCCGACGACGCGCGGGACCGGTACCTCGCCGAGTTCGCCGACTACGCCCCTACCGACCGGCTGCGCGCCGACCTCGACCTGGCGTGCAGGCTGGGCATCGTCGCCCGCACGCTGACCTGGGCGCGGGCCGCGGGCGCCGGACCGAGCGAGTTCGCCGACGCGCCCCGGCGGACGCTCATGTCGCTGCTCGACCCGTGAGCGCGTCCGCCAGCTCGGCGCGGCAGACCACCAGGTCGGGCAGGTACGGGCTGGGCCGGTTGTAGCGCAGCGGCGACCCGTCGAGTCGGGACGCGTGCAGGCCCGCGGCCAGGGCGACGCCGACCGGGGCGGCGGAGTCCCACTCCCACTGGCCGCCCGCGTGGACGTAGGCGTCGACGTCGCCGCGCAGCACCGCCATCGCCTTCGCGCCCGCGGACCCCATCGGAACCAGGCGCGCGCCGAGCCGCTCGGCGATCTCCGCCGCGCACGCGGGCGGGCGGCTCGCGCTGACCGCGACCAGCAGGTCGTCGCGGGTCGGGTGTTGTTGGGCGGGCTCGCCGCTGACGTGCACCTCGCCGAGCGCGGGCAGGGCGACCGCGGCGGCGGTGATGCCCGCGCCGCGCTCCCACAGCGCGACGTGCACGGCCCACTCGGGGCTGCCCGCGGCGAACTCGCGGGTGCCGTCGAGGGGGTCGACGATCCAGACCCGGTCCGCGGCCAGCCGGACCGGGTCGTCGGCGGACTCCTCGGACAGCACGGGGTCGGCGGGGCGGAACTCGGCGAGCGCGGCCAGGACCGCGGCGTTCGCGTCGGCGTCGCCGCGCGCGGCCAGGTCCGGAGGGCGCGGCGCGCAGCCCGGTGAGCACGGCGGCGGCCCGGCGGGCGGCGGCCTCAGCGACCGCGGCGTCGTCCACGCGATCGACCGTAGCAGCGGGGCCGGGTGCACTACGCTCGCGCCCGGAACCGGGCGTGCGCGCTCCGCGTCTACGAGATGAATCCACGGAGGGGGCACCACATGGCGGACATCCAGTACCACTTCGGCACCGGCGAGGGCGACCCGACGGTCCACCACGGACAGACCAACGTGGACGTCGACGGGGACGGCGCCACCGACGCGATCGCGGTCGACTTCGACGGCGACGGCCGCTACGACGACGCGATGTGGGACTCCGACGGCGACGGCGTCGCCGACACCGCCCTGCTCGACCTCAACGACGACGGCGTCGCCGAGTCCGCCTACCACGACCCGTCCGGCGAGGGCACGTGGAACGCGAAGGGCCAGGGCGGCGAGCCCGCGGCCGAGGAGCCCGCCGACGAGCCCGCCAAGGAGGCGGGCAACCCCGACAGCGAGTACGAGAACCAGCCGCCCGCCGAGGAGCAGCCCACCGAGGACGCCGAGCCGACGGAGGAGGCCGAGCCGACCGACGAGACGCAGCCGACCGAGGCCGAGCCCGAGGACTCCACCGAGACCGAGACCACCGAGGGCGAGACCACCGAGGGCGAGGCCACGGACGCGCCGGTCGAGGAGCCGGTCGACGAGACCGAGCCGACCGAGGCGTCCCCGGCCGACAGCGGCTCGCTCACGGAGTGGTTCGAGGAGCTGCTGCCCGGCGACGAGGAGGCCGAGCCCGCCGCCGACGACACCGCGGAGGCCGGCGCCGAGCCGAGCCTGGAGGACTGGTACGCCGACCTCGAGCCCGGCCCCACCGACTCCGCGGGCACCGAGGAGACCACCACCGAGGAGGCCGAGCCGACCGAGGAGGACCCCGGCCTGGCCGACTGGTACGCCGACCTCAAGCCGATGGACGACGGCTCGGCCGACGACACCTCGATGGACGACAGCGGCGTCGGCGACGACACCGCCGCGGTCGACGACTCCTGCGGCGACGAGCCCTCCGGCCTCACCGGCTTCTAGGACACGCGAAAACGGCCGGGACCCGCATCGGGTCCCGGCCGTTTCGCTGCTGTCCTAGGGCTCCAGGTCGTCCGAGGCGCCGGGCATGCGGCCGGTCACCACGAAGACGACGCGCTTGGCGACCGACACGGCGTGGTCGGCGAAGCGCTCGTAGAAGCGGCCGAGCAGGGTCACGTCGACCGCGGCGGCGACGCCGTGCTCCCAGCCGTTGTCCATGATCACGCTGAACAGGTTGCGGTGCAGGTCGTCCATCTCGTCGTCGGCGTCGTCGAGCGCGCGGGCGGCGGCGACGTCCTGGGAGCGGATGACCTCCTCGGCGCCGCGGGCGAGCTGCACCGCGATGCGGCCCATCTCGCCGAAGGTGCCGCGCACGTCCTCGGGCAGCACCGGGCTCGGGTGCCTGCGGCGGGTCGCCTTCGCGACGTGCAGCGCGAGGTCGCCCATGCGCTCCAGGCTCTCCGCGGCGTGGATGGCGGCGAGCACGATGCGCAGGTCGGTGGCCACCGGCGCCTGCAGCGCGAGCAGCGAGTACGCGTGCTCCTCGCAGGCGGAGCGGGCGTCGTCGATCTTCTCGTCGCCGCTGATCACCTGCTCGGCGAGCGACAAGTTGGTCTCCAGGAGCGCGCGCGTGGCGAGTTCCATCGCGTCGCCTGCCATCGCGCACATCGCGGCGAGCTGGTCGGCAAGCTGTCCTAGTTCGTGGTGGTAAGCCTCGCGCATGGCGTCAGCCTAGACGCAGGAGTACCGGGCACACCCATCGAAGGGTGAATGCCCGGTGAACCCAAGACGTCCATCTCACGCGCAGGCGACGTCGCCGCCGTTGATCGCGGAGAGGTCCTCGGGCAGCTTCTCCGGCTTCGGCTCGGCCACCTCGGCGGTGCCGGGCGGGACCACCTCGCCGTCGAAATCGGGGCCCAGCACCAGGACCAGCGCGGCGCCCATCGACGCGTCCGCCTTCAGCTCCACGCCCGGGATCGACGACGCGAGCGTGCGCGCGGCGGCCTCGTTGCCGGTGCCGAAGTAGATGACGGTCCTCGGCACCTTCGGCGCCGAGTTCACCATGACGATCTGGTAGCCGTGCTCGGCGAGCTTCGCCGCGGTGTCGCGCGCCATGCCGCCGGTCGGGTTGCCGCCGTTGAGCACCTGCACCTTGAGCGTCTTCGGGTCGGCCTGCTGCTGGCGCGCCCGCAGCGGCGAGGACTGCGGCAGCGCGCGCTGCTCCTCGTCGGTGTCCGAGCGCGGCGCGGGCTTCTCCCCGGGCAGCGGCTGGTTGTTGACGATCGCCCGGAACAGCGCGGAGGTGTCCTCGACGCGCAGCTCCTCGTTGCCCCGGTCGTTCGGCATCCCGACGGTCGGCACAGTCAGGAACGTGACCCGCCCGGCCTCCAGGCCCTGCAGTGATTGGCCGAGCCCGAACAGCGCCTCGACGGTGATGTTGTCGCCGAAGGTGGACTTGGTGAACGCCTCGGTGAACCCGGTCAGCTTGCCCGGGTCCAGCAACACCTGGCCGGACATCGACTTGCGCAGCAGCGACGACAGGAACCGCTGCTGCCGCTTGATCCGCCCGTAGTCCGACGTCGGGTCGCCGCGCACGTGCCGCGCCCGCACGAAGTCCAACGCCTGGTCGCCGCGCAGCTCGACCGCCTTGCCCGCCTGCTTGACGATCCACTTCTTCATGAACGTGTCGTACATCGGCTCCTCGACGCACACGGACACGCCGTCGACGGCGTCGACCATGTCCTTGAAGCCGTGGAAGTCGATGCCGATGAACCGGGTGATGCGCAGGCCCGAGATCTCCTGCACCACCTTGGTCGCGCACAGCGGGCCGCCCACCTCGTAGGCGGTGTTCAGCTTCGCGAACTGCTGCCCCTCGACGGTCTCCCCGGTGTACTCGTTGGTGCGCGCGTCGAACCGCTCGCAGTCCGGCCGCGCGATCTCCAGGTCGCGCGGGAAGGACACGATGACGACCCGGCTCCGGTCCTTCGGCACGTGCGCGATCATCGTCGTGTCGGCGCGCGCGCCGGGCACCTCGTTCGCGTCGCCGACGCCGTCGTTCGCCTTGGCGCCCTCACGCGTGTCGGACCCGATCAGCAGGAAGTTCTCGTCACCGGTCTGCGCCTCGGCGTTCTGGATGGAGGCGGAGTCCGGGTCCAGCGCGCGGACCTTGTCGATGCTGTCGCCGGTGTGCTTCAGGAAGCCCCAGCCGACGCCGGTGCCGACGAACACCAGGATCGCGGTGGTCCCGGCGAAGACGCGCGAGAACAGGCCGCGCTTCTTGGGCTTCGGCTTGTCCTCGTCCTGGGACTCCGCGCCCGGCGGCTTGGCCAACTCCTCGAGCTGCTCCTCGAGCTCGGCGTCCTCGGCGTTCCACGGCAGTCGCCGCTTGGCCCGCTTCGCCCGCTCCTCCGCCTTCAGCTCGTCGTGCACCTTGGAGAACCGCGCGAGCGTCTCGTCGACGCGGCGCCGCTTCTGCGTGGCCTCGCCGATCGGCTCCATCTCGGTGGTCAGCCCGACCGCCTCCGCGGGGTGACACCGGGGGCGGGGTGAGCCCGACCTTCTGCGTCTCCTCCGGGTGGTTCGGCATCGACGACTGCCCGGGCGGCTGCTGACGCGGTATGCGGGGCTTCGCGTCGCCGTTGAGGCGGGACGCGATGTCGCCACCCGCTTGGTCCACGGGGAAGCGGCCGGAGGGCTGGGGCGCCTCGGGGAAGGGCGGGCGGTCGTCGGGGAAGACGTCACCGTGGGGCCTGCCCGGGGCGTCGCCGGGGATGGGGAAGCGGCCCGAGGGCTGCGCGCGGCCGGGGAACCGGTTCGAGGGCTGCGGGCCCTCGAAATCCGGCCGGTCGACCGGGAAACGGCCCGACGGCTGCGGCGCGTCGAAGTCCGGGCCCGCCGGGGGACGGCGAGGGGCCCGGAGGGGTGGCGTCGGGGGGCGTCGGCGTCGCCGCGGGGGCGGCCGGGGGCGGGCGGCTCCATGCCGGGCGGGGGAGCGGGTGCTGGCCGGTCGGCTGGCGCTCCCCGTGCGGCAGCGGCTGAGGCCTGCCTTCCGGGGCCAGCGGGTGCTGGCCGGTGGGCTGGCGGCGCACCTCAGGCTCGCCGTGCGGCGGAAGGGGTGCTGGCCGGTGGGCTGGCGGCGCACCTCGGGCTCGCCATGCGGCGGGAGCGGGTGCTCACCCGTGGGCTGGCGACGGACCTCAGGATCGCCGTACGGCGCAACGGGATGCTGGCCAGACGGCTGGCGGCGCACCTCGGGCTCGCCATGCGGCGGGAGCGGGTGCTCACCCGTGGGCTGGCGGCGGATCTCCGGGTCACCGTACGGCGCAACGGGATGCTGGCCGGTCGGCTGGCGGCGTACCTCGGGCTCACCGTGCGGCGGAAGGGGGTGCTGGCCCGTCGGCTGGCGGCGCGCCTCAGGCTCACCCGGGGGCTGGCGACGGACTTCCGGGTCACCGTACGGCGCAACGGGATGCTGGCCGGTCGGCTGGCGGCGCACCTCGGGCTCACCGTGCGACGGGAGCGGGTGCTGGCCAGACGGGTGACGGCGCACCTCGGGCTCACCGTGCGGGGGAGCGGGTGCTGACCGGTCGGCTGGCGACGGGGCTCGTCGCCGTGCGGCGCAAGGGGATGCTGGCCAGACGGCTGGCGACGGACCTCAGGCTCACCGTGCGGCGGAAGGGGGTGCTGGCCGGTGGGCTGGCGGCGGGCCTCGGGCTCGGCGTGCGACGGGAGCGGGTGCTGGCCGGTCGGCTGGCGGCGGGCCTCGGGCTCGGCGTGCGGCGCGAAGGGGTGCTGGCCCGTGGGCTGGCGGCGACCGGCCACATCGGACTCGAAGTCGCCCGGGGTGGGGATCGGGTGCTGGCCGGACGGCCGCCGGGTGGGGGGCAGGGCGGCCAGGGGGTCGCCGTGCGGGGGCGGGGGCGGCGCGGGGGGCGGGGGGTGTCCTGGGGGTACGCGTCGGCGGCCGGGTCCGCGGGGCGGCGGGCGGCGGGGAAGGGCTCGCCCGCGACCTCGGGGAGGCGGCGGGGTTCGCGGTCCAGGGGGAAGTGGTCGTCGGGGTGGGCGGGCTCGGGCCGGTCGCGCGGGAAGGGCTCGTGGCGCGGCGGGACCGGGTAGTGCCTGCTGGGGCGGTCGTCCTCGTGGAGGTCGCCGAGCTGGGTGGGCTCCGCCGTCCGCGGCCTGCGCTGCGGGGTCGGCGGCTCGGCGGGGACGAACTGGTCGAAGTCGAGACCCGCGTCGGGGATGCGGTGCGCGCCGGTGGCCTGGCGGACGACGTCCGCGGGGATGGACGCCCGCTGGGGCCCGCCCGGCTCGGCCTGGATCGACGGCCGACGACCGCCGGGCTCGGTGCCCCTGGGCTTCCGCTGCGCGCCGCCGAGGTCGGCGGGACCGCCCAGCTCGTCGGGGGACGACGCCCGCCTGGAGGGGCCGGGCTCAACGGGGAAGGACTCGCCCGCATCGGCGGGGAACGACCCACGCCGGGGACCGCCGGACTCGCCGGGGAAAGAGTCGCCCGCCTCCGCGGGGTGGGACGCGCGCCGGGGACCGCCGGACTCGGCAGGGAAAGACTCGCCCGCATCGGCGGCGTAGGACGCACGCCGGGGACCGCCGGACTCGGCAGGGAAAGACTCGCCCGCATCGGCGGCGTAGGACGCACGCCGGGGACCGCCGGACTCGGCAGGGAAGGACTCACCCGCATCGGCGGCGTAGGACGCACGCCGGGGGCCGCCGGGCTCGGCGGAGAAGGACTCACCTGCGTCGGCGGCGTAGGGCGCGCGCCGGGGGCCGCCGGACTCGGCAGGGAAAGACTCGCCCGCATCGGCGGCGTAGGGCGCGCGCCGGGGGCCGCCGGACTCGGCGGGGAAGGACTCGCCCGCGTCGGCGGGGTGGGGCGTGCGCCGGGGGTCGGCGGGGTGGGGCGGGGGGTTGCCGGGTCGGCTGCTCGGGGGCCGTCCGGGAGCTGTCTGCGGCGCGCGGGGGGTCGGTCGGTCGGGGTGGGCCTTCGGGGGCGTGCCTGCGGCCGTGGCGGGCGGGTGGGGTGTCCGCTTGTTCGGCGGCGGCGCGGCGGCCCTGCATGGCGGCGCCGAGGTCCTCTATGCCGCCGCGTTTGACGCGGGGTGGCTCGGGGGCCGCGTGGCGGGACTCGTCCGCCGCGCGGCGGCGGCCGGGGGCGGGGAGGTCGGTGCGCGAGGCGGTGTGGCGCTCGACCAGGTCGGAGACGCTGAGGCCGCCGTCGTCATCGAGGGAGCGGCGCCTGCGGCGGGGCTGGTCGGGCTCGGGGGCGCGGCGCCTGCCACCGGGGCCGGAGGGCGGGGCGCCGTCGCCGTCGTAGTCGTCGGGCACCCAGGCTCCTTCCAATCACGGTGTGAAGCGTTGCACGTTGGTTATCAACACGTTGCGATGCCGCGCTCGGTTGCTTACCCGATCGTGTCAGTGTCGCGGAGGCGATAGTACGGATGCCCGCCCGCCGTGACGACCACCGGCTGCCCATTAGGCACAGTCGGTACGCGGAATCGCCGATCGCGTTAATCCGATCGGGCGACCGCTCTCGCGCGGGTCACGCTCAGCGCGCGGCTGCGCGGGGTGGGACGACGGCGCGCCTGCCCGCCGCCGGTCCGGCCAGGTGAGCCTTGCCGCCCGAGGAGTAGGCGACGGCGTTCCGCCCGGATTGCTTCGCCGTGTACAGCAGCCCGTCCGCCTCGCGGAGCCTGCGCTCGGCCGCGGCCGATGTGTCCTCCGCCACGTCCGCGGCGGGCGCGTGGGCGAGCCCGATGCTCACCGTCACGCGCAGGCCGAGCACGAGGCTGGACCACGGGTGGTCCTCCACCCGCGCCCGCGCCGCCTCGGCCAGGGCGACCGCCGTGCGGCCGTCGACGTCGGGCACCACGAGGACGAACTCCTCGCCGCCGTACCGGGCGCAGAAGGCGCCCTCCGGCAGGTCCTGCTGGAGCAGCTCCACCACCCGCTGGAGGACGCGGTCGCCGACCAGGTGGCCGAAGGTGTCGTTGACCTGCTTGAACCAGTCCAGGTCGACCAGGGCGACCGCCAGGCCCGCCGCCCCACCGCGCGAGGCGAAGACCTCGACCAGCTTGCGGTCGAGGTAGCGGCGGTTGTAGCTGGCGGTGAGGCTGTCGCGGATGCTCTGCTCCTGCGCCTCCGCGTGCTCGCGGCGCAGCCGGTCCACCTCGCGGCGGAACTGCTCGGGGATGGGCGGCGGGGTGCTCAGCTCCGACATCAGGTCCAGCGCGGAGCGCAGGTGCTGGTAGGCCTGGCGGTACTGGCCCCGGGAGGCGAGCAGGGTGGCGATCGACTCGTGCAGGCTGACCAGGTTCGCCGCGTCGACGGGCTGGTCGGGCTCGGTGCGCTCGGCGTCCGGCTGGGAGCGGCGCAGCGGCACGGTGGGCTCGTTGACCCTGCGGTCCCGCCACCTGGACGCGTGCTGATCGGGTTCCGGCTCGGCCACACCTCGTCCCAGTACGGACACCGCGGTCACCTCCCTACGTACGAGTGTGTCGTCCGGAATGAAGGTCCGCTTGAGCGGGCGGGACGCATGAGGCAGGGAATTCCCCCTACCGGTGGATAAGCGCGGCCCCGGGATTCCGGCCTGTTGCGAACGGCGGCCCCGGGACTGCGACATTCGGGTGTCACCCGAAGGCACTCACTCCGCGGGGCAGGGCGTGAACCCGTAGGCCTCGCCGCCCAGCAGGACGACCCGCTGGGACCCGATCTGCTCCCCCAGGGTGGCGGTGCCGCGCCGGATCGTGACGGTGACCGCGATGACGTAGGTGTCGCCGCGCGGGGCGTCGGCGGACTTCTCCGGCTTCCAGTCCGGGTCGGGGCGCAGCGTCGAGGCGACCGGGGCCATCCGGACCACGAGGTCGTCGAGGTCGCAGAACCGGTCGGTGAAGTCGGGGTGCTGGGTGCGGCGGAGGAAGTCGGCCTGGCTGTCGGCGCCCTGCTCGCCCGCGTCGTTGAGCGCGGTGAAGTAGGCGAGGACGAGGTCGGTGTCGGCGTCGCCGCCCGCGGCGACCGGCGTGCCCGCGACGGTCGTCGAGCAGCCCGCCGCGGCAGCGGCGAGCACCGCAACAGCCAGTCGCCGCACGGTCATCCCCCGGTGGTGCTTCAGGTCGGTCATCGGGCGCCCCCGCGCACGACCGTACCCTTGACGGGTGCCCGCCTCCTCCCGTGCTCGAAATCGGCCCGTACGCGGTCGACCCCGCGGTCGTGCTCGCGCCGATGGCGGGGATCACCAACGTCGCGTTCCGGACGCTGTGCCGCGAGTACGGCAGCCCCACGTCGCTGTACGTCTGCGAGATGATCACCGCGCGGGCGATCGTCGAGCGGGACGCGAAGACCATGGAGATGATCGCGTTCGGCCCCGACGAGCACCCCGGTCGATGCAGCTCTACGGCGTCGACCCGAAGACGATGGCCGAGGCGACCCGGATCGTCGTCGGCGAGGGCCTCGCCGACCACATCGACACCAACTGGGGCTGCCCGGTCCCGAAGGTCACCAGGAAGGGCGGCGGCGCGGCCCTGCCGTACAAGCGCAGGCTGTTCGCCCAGATCCTCGCCGCGACCGTCGAGGCTGCCGGGAGCGTGCCGGTGACCGCGAAGTTCCGCATCGGCATCGACGACGACCACACGACCTACCTCGACGCGGGCCGCATCGCCGAGGCCGAGGGCGCGAAGGCGGTCGCGCTGCACGCCCGGACCGCGGCCCAGCGCTACTCCGGCACCGCGGACTGGTCGGCGATCGCGCGCCTCAAGGAGGCCGTGACCACGATCCCCGTGCTCGGCAACGGCGACATCTTCAGCGCCGAGGACGCGCTCAAGATGGTCGACCAGACCGGCTGCGACGGCGTCGTGGTCGGCCGGGGCTGCCTGGGCAGGCCGTGGCTGTTCGCCGAGCTGCAGGCCGCCTTCCAGGGCACCGCGCCACCGCCCCCGCCGACCCTGGGCGAGGTCGCCGGGATGATCCGCAGGCACGCCGGGCTGCTGGCCGACCACCTCGGCGCCGAGAAGGGCGTCCGCGACCTGCGCAAGCACATCGCCTGGTACCTCAAGGGCTTCCCGGTCGGCTCCGAGCTGCGCCAGCGCCTCGCGCTGTCCTCGACCCTCGCCGAGCTGGACGAGCTGCTCGACCAGCTCGACCACGACGCGCCGTTCCCCGACGCCGCCGAGGGCCCGCGCGGGCGGCAGGGCTCGCCCGGCAAGGTCGCGCTGCCCGAGGGCTGGCTGGACGACCCCGAGGACGACACCGTGCCCTCCGCCGCGGACGTGATGCACTCCGGCGGCTAGTCCGCGATCAGCTCGCCGAGCTGCTGGGCGAGCCGCTCGTGGCCCGCCGGGGAGTACGTCACCCGGACGGCCCCGTCCCCCGACGGCCGGGTCACGCTGAGGTAGCGGCCCGCGTCGGTGTCGATCCACCCGACCGTGCCGACCTCGGCGGAACCCCGGGTGACCGCGAAGAACCCGAACCCGGTCCGCGGCCGGGCCAGCAGCTCCTCGGCCACGTGGTGCCGGGTGCGCGGCGCGCGGACCGGCTCGCTCACCCCGACCGCGACGGGCTCCGGCTCGGCGGCCCGCTCCACCTGCACCGACTGGCCCGGACCCGGCTCCGCCCACGGCAGCAGGTCGACCAGGGCGCGGGCGAGGGCGGGCGCCTCGACGGGGTGAACCGGACGTGCTGGCCCTCCTGCACCGCGACCACCCCGTACCGGCCGACGGCGCCGCCGCGGGCGCGCAGCAGCGCGCCGGTCTCCGGGGAGCCGGACACCGCGACGCCGACCTCGGGCTCGGCCACCGCGCGCAGCGCCCGCTCGACGCGCGGGGCGAGCCCGTCCGGGCCGACCAGGCCGCGCCCGGCGAGGTCGGCGAACACGGCGCGGGCGATGCGGGTGCGGTCCTCGGCGCGGTCGCCGACGCTCGGGACCGCGAACGGGTAGCGGCGCGGGTCGACGCCGACGAGCTGCCCGAGCACGTCGACGGCGGCCAGCGACAGCGCGAACGAGCCGCCCATCAGCCCGCGTGGGACGCGCCGCGCGGCGGGGGCACGGAGCCGCCCGCGGACGGCGGGGGCGCGAAGGCGGGCAGGGCGGACGCCTCGGCGAGCCTGCGGTCGTACTGGGCGAGCACCCGGGCGGCCTCCTCGTGCGCCGCTCGGCTCCGCCGGTACTCCTCGGCGTACCCGGCGGCCTTGGTGGCGAACGCGATGGGGTCGGTGGTGGCACGCAGGTCGGCCATGGCGGCGTCGTAGTCGAACGGGCGCTCGGCGGGCATCGCGTTGCGGGCCGAGGCCAGGGCGGCGGCCTGCTCGTCGAGCCGGTCGCCCGCCTGCTGGGCGGCGCCGCCCGCGCGGGCGGCCCAGGCTCCGGTCTCGGACAGGAAGCGGCGGGCGGCCTCGCCCGCGGCGCCCTGCCAGTCCGGGCCGCTCTCCCGGACCGCGGCGGCGACGTCGTCGCAGAAGCCCGCCATCGCCGCGCCCGCCTCGCGGTAGAGGGCGCCGAGCCTGCCGACCTCGTCGGGGTCGGCGTCCTCGGCGACGAGCGCGATCAGCTCGGCGTGCGGGCGGGCGAGGTAGTTGCCCTCGGGCAGGTCCGGCGCGGGCCGCAGGTCGACGCCGGGCGCGGGCGGGGTGGGGACCTCCCCGCCGCCGTTGCGGCGGAAGTCGGTCAGCAGGCCGGTCAGCCAGGCCGGGTCGGTCGCGCTCACCGCAGGCCCGCCGCGTTGAGCGCGTCGACCGACTGGTAGTCCGCCATCGCCGCGCGGATGCCGCGCTCGGCCTGCGCGAGGGTCTCGCGGAGGCGGCGGAGCTGGGTGAGCAGCCCCTGGTCGTCGGCGGCCACCGCGCGCAGGTGCGGCCGGAGCGCGCCCGCGGCCTCGGTGCGGCCGAGCGGGGTTCGCGGTCGAGGTCGCCGAGGTCGCCCAGGCGCGCGTCGAGCCACTCGGCCATCCCGCGCACGGCCCGGAGCAGTGGTTCCGCCCGCGGTCGTCGACGGCGAAGCCGCCCTCGTTCTCCGTGGCCGCCTCGTTCGCCAGGTGCCTGCCCACCGTGGCGCCGATTCGGGCGCCGCCAGCGTCGTCGACGTACATCGCTGCCCTCCGACCGGTCCGAGCCCAGACAGCACCGTACCAATCACCAAGCGTGGTCGTCGCGCCTCAGCCGTGATCAACTCGTGGCTTACGCCCGAGCAGTGCGAACAGGCCCCCGACCGGAGTAGTCGAGGGCCTGTCGTGCGCGGAGGGTGACAACTCAGCCGAAGCGGCCGGAGATGTAGTCCTCGGTCGCCTTCTGGTTCGGCCGGGAGAAGATCCGCTCGGTGTCGTCGACCTCGACGAGCTTGCCCGGCTGGCCGACGCCCGCCAGGTTGAAGAACGCCGTCTGGTCGCTCACCCGGGCCGCCTGCTGCATGTTGTGGGTGACGATGACGATCGTGTAGTCCTTCTTCAGCTCCTGGATGAGGTCCTCGATCGCCAGGGTGGAGATCGGGTCCAGGGCCGAGCAGGGCTCGTCCATCAGCAGCACGTCCGGCTGGACGGCGATCGCGCGGGCGATGCAGAGGCGCTGCTGCTGGCCGCCGGAGAGGCCGCCGCCGGGCCGGTTGAGCCGGTCCTTGACCTCGACCCACAGGTTCGCGCCGCGCAGCGCCCGCTCGGCGACCTCGTCGAGCTTGCGCTTGTCCTTCTCGCCCGCGAGCTTGAGCCCGGCCACCACGTTGTCGCGGATCGACATCGTCGGGAACGGGTTCGGCCGCTGGAACACCATGCCGATGGTGCGGCGGACCGACACCGGGTCGACGGCCGAGTTGTAGATGTCCTCGCCGTCGAGCAGCACGCTGCCCTCGGCGCGGGCGCCGGGGATGACCTCGTGCATGCGGTTGAGCGACCGCAGCACGGTCGACTTGCCGCAGCCCGAGGGGCCGATGAACGCGGTGACGCTGCGCGGGGGCACGGTCAGCGAGACCCCGTCGACGGCGTGGAACTTGCCGTAGTACAGGTTCAGGTCCTTGACTTCGATGCGCTTGGCCATCGTTACCCGCTCACTTGGTCTTCAGGGACGTCATCCGCGAGATCAGCGATCCCAGCAGGTTGAACACGGTGATGATGAGGATCAGGGTGACCGCCGCGCCCCACACGCGCGCCTCGCCGACGTCGTTGATCGTCAGCCGCTCGGAGGCCATCAGCAGCGGCAGCGACGCCATGCTGCCGTTGAACGGGTCGAAGTTGATGAAGGAGGTGTAGCCGACCAGGATCAGCACCGGCGCGGTCTCGCCCATGACGCGGGCGATGGCGAGGGTGATGCCGGTGATGATGCCGGACAGCGCGGTCGGGATGACGATCTTGACGATGGTCTTCCACTTGGGGATGCCCAGCGCGTAGGCCGCCTCGCGGAGCTCGTCCGGGACGATCTTCAGCAGCTCCTCGGTGGTGCGCACCACGACCGGGATCATCAGCAGCACCAGGGCGAGCGCGACGGCGAAGCCGCTGCGCGGGAGCCCGAAGGTGGTGATCCACAGGGCGTAGACGAACAGCGCCGCGACGATCGACGGGACGCCGGAGAGGATGTCGACGGTGAAGGTGACCGCGCGGGCGAGCCTGCTGCCCCGGCCGTACTCCACCAGGTACACCGCCACCAGGATCGCGATCGGCACCGCGATGACGGCGCAGATCAGGCCTTGGATGAGAGTGCCGTAGATCGCGTGGTAGACGCCGCCGCCGAACTGGCGGGAGGTGAGGCCCGCCAGCGAGCGGGTCCACCACTCCGGGGTGAGCACGTGCTCGAAGCCCCGGGCGATGACGGTGAACAGCACCCACACCAGGGGCGCGAGCGCGAGCACGAACGTGCCCGTGATGAGCGCGCCCGCGACCCGGTTCTTCGCCTTGCGCCTGCCGGAGATCTGCTGGAAGGCGGGCTGCGCCGCGGCCCGGTCCAGGTCGGTCGCGGTCGTCATTCGTACTCCTTGTGCCCGGCGACGATGGCGCGGGCGATCGCGTTGACCACGAACGTCAGGACGAACAGCACCAGGCCCGCGGCGATGTAGGCGCCCGCACCGCGGGGTCGTTGAACTCGGGGGCGGCGCGGGCGATCTTCGAGGCGATGGTGTCACCGCCGTCGAACAGCGACCAGCCGAAGGTGGCCGCGCTCGGCGCCAGGATGATCATGACGGCGATGGTCTCGCCGAGGGCGCGGCCCAGGCCGAGCATCGAGGCGCTGACGTAGCCCGCGCGGCCGAACGGCAGCACGGTGGTGCGCACGACCTCCCACTTGGTGGCGCCCAGGGCGAGCGCGCCCTCGATGTGCATGGTGGGCGTGCGGGAGAAGACCTCGCGGCTGATCGCGGTGATGATCGGCAGCAGCATGACGGCGAGCACGATGCCCGCGGTGAAGATCGTCTGGCCGATCGCGAGGTTGGTGTTGCCCGTGGCGAAGATCGGGATCCAGCCCAGGTTGTCGTTGAGCCAGGTGCTGACCGGCGACAGGGCGGGCGCGAGCACGAACGCGCCCCAGAGGCCGTAGATGATCGACGGCACGGCCGCGAGCAGGTCGACCAGGTAGGCGAACGGCCTGGCCAGGCGGCGGGGGCGTACTGGGTGAGGAACAGGGCGATGCCCAGCGCGACCGGCATCGCGATGAGCAGCGCGAAGACCGAGCTGAACACCGTGACGAGCAGCAGGTCGAGCACGCCGAAGGCGAGGTTGTCCGGGTCGCCGGTGCTCCACGACCTGCTGAACAGGAAGCTGTTGTCGTTCTGCGCCAGCGACGGGATCGCCTGGATCAGCAGGAACACGCCGATCAGCGCGATCATGATGACGACGAACCCGCCGGAGCCGACGGTCACCGCCTTGAAGATGCGGTCACCCGGCCGGGTGACGGTCTTGGGTCGCTCGGTGGATGTAATCGTCGCCTCCGTCGAGGTGGTGGACACCGAGCCGCCCCACGCCCCCGGGTCGGGGTGCGCGGGGCGCTCGGTGTTCCGTCAGAGCGAGTCTGCCACTGGTCCGATCAGGCGATCGCCTTGATGGCGTCCAGCAGCTTGGTCTGGAACTCCTGCGGCAGCGGCAGGTAGCCCGCCTCGACCAGGCCCTGCTGGCCGGTGGTCGCCGCGGTGTTCAGGAACGCCTTGACCGCCTTGGAGGTCTCCGCGTCGTAGCCCTTCGAGCAGACGATCTCGTAGGTGGCCAGCACCAGCGGGTACGCGCCCGGGGTGTTGCCCGCGTAGAGCTCCTTCAGGTCCAGGCGCAGGTCGTTGCCCTCGCCGGAGACCTTGGCCGCGTTGATCGCCTTGCCGCCGGTCTCGGCGGTCAGCTCGACGCCGCCGGAGCCGCTGTCCAGCTTCGCCATCGACAGGCCCTTGTCCTGGGCGTAGGACCACTCGGCGTAGCCGATGGTGCCGTTGCCCGCGGCGACGGCCTCGGCGACACCCGCGGAGCCCTGGGCGCCCTGGCCCACGCCGCCGTTGAAGGTCTTGCCGTCGTCCTTGGTCCACGCGCCCTTGCCCGCGGCGCCGAGGTACTTCTGGAAGTTGTCGGTGGTGCCCGACTCGTCGGCGCGGTAGACGACGGTGATGGCGGTGTCCGGCAGGGTGGCGCCGGAGTTGGCCGCGGCGATCGCCGGGTCGTTCCACTTGGTGATGCCGCCGGAGAAGATCTTCGCGAGCAGCTCGCCGGTCAGCGTCAGGTCGGACACGCCGTCGATCTTGTAGACGATGGCGACCGGGCCGAACACCAGCGGGAGGTTCCACGCCGGGTTGCCGCCGCAGCGCTTGGCCGCGTCCTCGACCTCGCCCTTGTCCTTCTTCAGCGCGGAGTCCGAGCCGCCGATGTCGACGATGCCGCCGATGAACTGCTTGACGCCCGCGCCCGAGCCGGTCGGGTTGTAGGCGAGCTGCTGGCCGGGGCACTGCTGGCTGTAAGCGGCGATGAAGGCGTCCATCGCGCCCTTCTGCGCGGACGAGCCCTCCGCCGTCAGCTCCTTCTTGCCGCCGCACTCCACCGCGGCGGTCCCGGTCGGGGCCGGGGCGCCGGAGTTCTGGCCACCCTGGGGGTGTTGGCGTCGGAGCCGCAGGCCGACAGGGCCATGGCGCCCGCAGCCACCAAGCCGAGCACGTTGGCGTACCGCTTGATCTTCACAGGATTTCCTCCGGATGGAGCCTGGCGTCACGCTCTGTGCGCCGTCGCCCCGGACGCTAAGCAGCAGTGGTGGACGCCTGGCCCTCTAGAGGTAAACGGAACATGAACAAGGCTGTAGATGTGACCGGACAAACGACGCACCCCCACGCCCGTGTCCTGGCCGTGACCTCGGTGTTCGCTGGGCGTGACCCGCTATGCGCCGTTCGGCGGGATGGCGGCGTACTGGATGTCAGCATCCGATCGGGTGAACCCGAGCCGCTGGTAGACCTTCACCGCCGGGGCGTTGTCCGCCTCCACGTACAGGATGACGGCCGGGACGCCGCGCTCCCGCAGGTGGTGCAGGCCCTGCAGGGTCAGCGCGCGGCCGAGCCCGCCGCCCTGCGCCGCCGGGTCGACCCCGACGACGTACACCTCGCCGGTGCCGTCCGGGTGCGTCTTGGTCCAGTGGAAGCCGACGACCCGGTCGGCCGCGTCGGCGGCGAGGAAGAACCCGGCCGGGTCGAACCACGGCTCGGCCTCGGTGGCGACCACGTCGGCGGCGGTCAGCGCGCCCTGCTCGGGGTGCCAGTCGAACGCCCGCTTGTTCACCGCGACCACGGCGTCCTCGTCGCGGCCGGGCGCGAACGCCCGCACCGCGATCCCGTCCGGCCAGACAGGCTCGGGCAGCGGGTCGCCGAACTCCAGCCGCATCTGCCACATCTCGCGGACCTTGGCCAGCCCGAGCCGCGCGGCGATGCGGGCGGCGGCGGGGTGGTCGCCGTGCGCCCAGACGCGCACGCCCGGGTGGGTGGCGGTGACCTCGCCGACCAGCGCCGTGCCGAGGCCGCGGCCGCGCTCGTCCGGGCGGACGAGCAGCTCGGCGGCGGCGCGGCCGAAGGCGTCGGCGGCGACGTGGGCGTAACCGGCCAGCCGGTCGCCGGTCGCGGCGACCAGGTGGCGGCCGCCGCGGAACTCGCGCGGCAGCGGCCCGCCCGGGTCGACTTCGGGTCGGCCGTCGACCGCGGCGACGGCCTGCAGGAACTCGCGCACCAGCGCGGGGTCGATCTCGTCGTGCCAGGTGAGGTCCACCCGGCCGAAGCTACCCGCGGATCAGCGCGCGTCCACCGGGTAGGCGGTCTCCGCCTCGACCTCGCGGCCGAACTTCGCCGCGCCTGACTTCGGCGGCTGGACGAACTTGTAGCCGACGTTGCGCACGGTGCCGATCATCTGCTCGTGCTCGGCGCCGAGCTTGGCGCGCAGCCGCCGCACGTGGACGTCGACGGTGCGGGTGCCGCCGAAGAAGTCGTAGCCCCAGACCTCCTGCAGCAGCTGCGCCCGGGTGAACACCCGGCCCGCGTGCTGCGCGAGGTACTTGAGCAGCTCGAACTCCTTGTAGGTGAGGTCGAGCGGGCGCCCGCGCAGGCGGGCGGAGTAGGTGGCCTCGTCGATCACCAGCTCGCCCAGGCGCAGCGCGCCGTCCGCGCTGCCGCCCGCGGGCCGCGGAGCCGAGCAGCCGCAGCCGGGCGTCGACCTCGGCCGGACCGGCGGTGGGCAGCAGGACCTCGTCGATGCGCCAGTCGGCGTTGATCGCGACCAGGCCGCCCTCGTTGACGACGGCGATGACCGGGGCGCTGTCCCCGCCGCTGGTCAGGAGTCTGCACAGGCTCTTGGCGGCGGCGAGGTCGGTCCGCGCGTCGACGATGACCGCGTCCCGGGAACCGGCGTCGAGCAGGGCGGTCACCTCGGGGGCCTGCGTGCGCACCGCGTGCGGCAGCAGCATCAGCGAGGGCAGGACCGAACCGGGCTCGGGGTCCGCGGTGAGCAGAAGCAGGTCCAGGCTCATCGACGCCTCCTGACGTGATCGCCCGCCCCGCGTCGTTGAGGTGCGGTCCCGTGTGGGATCGGTTAAGACGATGCGAGGAGAATAAACCGTGAACCTGGCAATTGTCGCTGGCGTGAAGTCTCTGTCACATGCTCCGGGACCCCTTGCAGGGCCGATCACCAGCGGGAACCGCCCGTGTTACAGCCACGTAAATCTGCACGAGCCGCTGACGAAATCGGAACCTTTTCGGCCCCATTGCGGCTGTCCCGGAGGATTTTGTGAACACCGCGTAACCCGGTCTGCCCGCTCGTCACCCACGCCGGGCGGGGCCTGACTACCCTGGGTGCGGACCCCGGTGGCGATCAGAGGGAACGGCGGATGACCACGATGACCAACCCGCGACCCCCGGCCGCCCCGAGGCGCCGCCGGTCCAAGGCGCTGCGGCGCAGCGTGGTCGCGTTCATCGTCCTGGCGGGGCTGCTGGTGGCCGCCGACTTCGGCGCCGCGGCCATCGTCGAGCACGAGCTGTCGAAGAAGGCGCAGGAGCAGTTCGGCCTGCGCGACCACCCGGCCGTGCAGATCGGCGGGTTCTCCTTCCTGCTCCAGGCGTTCTCCGGCGAGTACGAGTCGGTGACCATCGACGCCCAGGGCGTGCCGGTCAACACCCTGCGCGACGTCGAGGTGCACGCCGAGCTGCGCGGGGTGCAGGCCCCGCTGTCCGACGTCGTCGGCGGCTCGCTCGACGGGGTGCCGGTGCGCGAGGTCCGCGGCCAGCTGCGGGTCAAGGCGACCGACGTCAACCGGGCCATCCAGGCCAACGCCCAGCCGGTGCTGGCGTCGATCACCAACCTCACCATCGCGCCCGCGGCCGAGGAGCTGGTCGAGGACCCGGACGCCGAGGTGACCGAGACCGAGGCCGAGATCGCCGACCGCGCGGGCAAGACCGCGGGCGTGAAGCTGTGCGGCACGGTCGACGTGGCGGGCCAGAGCACCGAGCTGTGCGTGTTCTCGCTGATCGCGCTGGAGAACGGCGGCATCGCCGTGCAGCCGAAGCGGATGGAGCTGAAGAACAAGATCAGCCGCACCGAGCTGCCGCAGGCCATCCAGCAGAAGGTGCTGCCCCTGTTCGCCGTCGAGCTGGACCCGGGCGAGCTGCCGTTCGCCGTCACCCCGACCGAGGTCAAGGTCGAGGCGGGCGTGCTGGCCGTGCAGGGCACCGTCACGGGCATCGTGCTGGGCGCGTGAGCGTGGGGACCGGCACCTGGGTCGCGGTGGGGACGCTGGTCCTCGCCGCCGCGGCCGGGCTGCTGCTGCGCGCCCGCGCGGGCCGGGTCGGCCGCGCCAAGGCCGTCGCCCTGCCGTCGGAGGTGCTCGCCGCGCTGGACCCGGGCGCCGCGGTGACGCTCGTCCAGTTCTCCACGACGTTCTGCGCGCCGTGCCGCCACACCCGCGTGCTGCTGTCCGACCTGGTCGGGCGCACCCCGGCCTGGCGCACGCCGACCTCGACCTGACCGATCGGCCCGAGCTGGCCGCGCGGATGGCGGTGCTGCGCACACCCACCACGGTGGCCGTCGGCGCGGGCGGCGCGGAGCTGCTCCGGGTGACCGGCGTGCCCCGCCGCGACGCCCTGCTGTCCGCACTCCGGGAGCACCTGCCGAACCCGGCGTGACCTGCGACGATGACCCCGCGAGCGGGGGACGTCCCATCCTGTGGACGGTCCGGTCCCACTCCCGGGAACGGCGGTAGGCTCGCCGCCGTGACCAAGTACCTGACCAGGCGGCGCGCGGTGGACTTCTGCCGCGTCGACAGCAGCCTTTGTCGGGGACCGCGCGCCATGGCGGCCTGACGCCGCTCGGTTCGCACGTTCCCCCTGGTCAGGAGGTCCCACCATGTCCGCTGGCGTAGACCCGCGCGGTCCGCGCTTCACCGCTTGGGCCACCAGCGCCGTGCTGGTCGCCGTGTTGATCACCGGCTGGTGGCCGCTGCTCGCCGCGCAGGCGGTCGCGTTCGCGGTCGCCGCGCTCCTCGGTCCCCGCTACTCGCCGTGGGCCCCGCTGTACCGCGCGGTCGTCGCCCCGCGGCTGCGGCCGACCGACGAGCGCGAGGACGAGGCCCTGCTGCGCTTCGCGCAGGCCGTCGGCTTCGCGTTCGCGCTGACCGGCACGCTCGGCTACGCGCTGGGCGCGCCCCTGGTCGGCACGGTGGCCACGGCGTTCGCGCTGGCCGCCGCCTTCCTCAACGCCGCCTTCGGCTTCTGCCTGGGCTGCGAGATGTATCTGCTCCTCAACCGTTTGTCCGGATCTAGCAAGGAAGTGGGAACCGCCCGATGAGCCGCGAAGACGTGCTTGTTTCTGCCGCGTGGGCAGAGGAGAACCTCACGGCCCAGGGGGTGGTGTTCGTCGAGGTCGATGAGGACGCCAGCGCCTACGACGCGGGCCACATCCCGGGCGCGGTGAAGGTCGACTGGCGCAAGGACCTGCAGGACCCGGTCCGCCGCGACTTCGTCGACCAGGCGGGCTTCGAGAAGCTGCTGTCCGCGCGCGGCATCGGCAACGACGACACCGTGGTCCTCTACGGCGGCAACAACAACTGGTTCGCCGCCTACGCGTACTGGTACTTCAAGCTGTACGGCCACCAGGACGTCAAGCTGCTCGACGGCGGCCGCAAGAAGTGGGAGCTGGACGGCCGCCCGCTGGAGACCGAGGTGCCCTCGCGCCCGGAGACCAGCTACTCGGCCAAGCCGCAGGACAAGTCGCTGCGCGCGTTCCGCGACGAGGTCGTCGACGCGATCAACGCCAAGAACCTGGTCGACGTGCGCTCGCCCGACGAGTTCTCCGGCAAGCTGGCCGCCCCCGCGCACCTGCCGCAGGAGCAGGCGCAGGTCAAGGGCCACATCCCCAGCGCGATCAACGTCCCCTGGAGCAAGGCGGCCAACGAGGACGGCACCTTCCGCTCCGACGACGAGCTGCGCGAGCTCTACAAGGAGGCGGGCCTCGACGAGGGCAAGGCGACCATCGCCTACTGCCGCATCGGCGAGCGCTCCTCCCACACCTGGTTCGTCCTGCGGGAGCTCCTGGGCTACGAGGACGTGAAGAACTACGACGGTTCGTGGACCGAGTACGGCTCGCTCGTGGGCGTGCCCGTCGAGACCGGCAGCTGAGAGGACACACCATGAGTTCCTGCGGAGCCCCCGAGCAGTCCGCGGCCCTTCCGGCCAACGTGGACCCGGGCAAGGAGATCGTGCTGGACGGCACCGTGACCAGCGCGGGCAACCCGGTCGCGGGCGCGTTCGTGCGCCTGCTGGACGCCTCCGGCGAGTTCACCGCCGAGGTCGTGTCCTCCCCGAGGGCGTGTTCCGGTTCTACGCCGCCCCCGGCGACTGGACCGTGCGCGCCCTGCACCGCGACGGCAACGGCGAGGCCACCGTGTCCGCCGACGGCCCGGGCGTGCACCCGGTCGCGATCGCGGTCGGCTGACGAGTCCATCCACGAGGGCCCCGGGGTTCGCCCCCGGGGCCCTCGTGCTTTCGGCCACGCTGGAGCCGCGGCCCGCCGGGCCGGGGACTATCCTCTGCGACCGTGGAAATCTTCTTCACCGGCCTGCTCGTGCTGATGGGCCTCGCGACCGTCTGGTTCGCCGGATACGTGGTGTACCGCCTGTTCTCCGACCAGCGGTCCTGATGGCGGAAGCGCCGGTCCCGGGCAGCGGCGACGCGGCCATCCAGGCCGCGGCCGAGCGCGCCGAGCACACCCGCCACCGCAACCTCCCGCAGTTCGACGACCTGCCGGTCCCGGCGGACACCGCGAACCTGCGCGAGGGCCCCGAGCTGAACGACGCCCTGCTCGCCCTGCTGCCCCTGGTCGGCGTGTGGCGCGGCGAGGGCGAGGTCGTCTACCCGACGATCGACGGCCCGTTCAAGTTCGGCCAGCAGCTCACCTTCGCCCACGACGGCCGCCCGTTCCTGGCGTACGAGTCGCGCACCTGGCTGCTCGACGACGACGGGAACGTCATCCGGCCCGCCGCCCGCGAGGTCGGCTGGTGGCGCCCGCAGTCCGACGACACGATCGAGCTGCTGCTGGCGCACAACACCGGCATCGTCGAGATCTTCTACGGCAAGCCGCGCAACCAGACCTCCTGGGAGCTGTCGACCGACCTGGTCGGGCGCACGGCGTCGGCCAAGGAGGTCAACGCCGCGACCCGCCTCTACGGCCTGGTCAACAGCGGCGACCTCGCCTGGGTCGAGGAGCGCGCGATGGTCGGCCAGCCGATGCAGCCGCACACGTCGGCCTACCTTCGCCGCGTCGTCGGCTAGTGCGGCTGCGCCGTTGCGGGCCTGACGCGGTCCTGGTGGAGCTGGGCTCCCTGACCGAGGTCGCGGCGGCGCGCGCGGCGCTGGCGGAGGTGCCGGGGGTGGTGGACCTGGTGCCTGCGGCGCGGACCGTGCTGGTGTCGTTCGCGGACGGGGTGCCGCCGTCGCTGGAGGACGTGCTGCGGGCGGCGGACCTGTCGGTGGCGCCGTCGGCGTCGGGGGAGACCGTGGTGCTGCCCGCGGTGTACGACGGGCCGGACCTGGAGCTGGTCGCCGAGACCGCCGGGGTGCCGGTCGAGGAGGTCGTGGCCCTGCACTCGGGCGCGGAGTACGCGGTGGCGTTCACCGGGTTCGCGCCTGGCTTCGGGTACCTCACCGGGCTGCCCGAGCCGCTGCGGCAGGCCCGGCTCGACACCCCCGCACCCGGGTGCCCGCGGGCGCGATCGGCGTGGCCGGGGAGTTCACCGGCGTCTACCCGCGCCCGTCGCCCGGCGGCTGGCGGCTGCTCGGCCGCCTGGCCGACGGCGCGCCCCCGCTGTTCGACCCGGCCCGCGACCCGGCCGCCCTGCTCGCCCCCGGCCTGCGCGTGCGCTTCGAGGCGGTGCGGTGAGGGCGGTGACCGTGCTGGCGGGCGGTCCGCTCGCCCTCGTGCAGGACCTGGGCAGGCCCGGCCACGCCCACTTGGGCGTGCCCCCGTCGGGCGCGCTGGACGCGCCGTCGCTGCGGCTGGCGAACCGGCTGGTCGGCAACCCGGAGGACGCCGCGGGTGTGGAGTGCGTGCTGGGCGGGCTGCGGCTGCGCGCGGACACGTCCTGCACGGTCGCGGTCACCGGTCCCGCCGTGCCGGTGTCGGTGGACGGCCGCGACGCGGGCTCCCACACGCCGCTGCACCTGCGCGCGGGCCAGGAGGTGGCGCTCGGCTCGCCGCTGTCCGGCCTGCGCAACTACGTCGCCGTCTCCGGCGGCATCGCCGTCCCGGCCCACCTGGGCTCCCGGTCCACCGACGTGCTGTCCGGCATCGGCCCCGACCCGCTGCGCGCGGGCGACGTCCTGCCGCTGGGCGAGGTGCGCGGGCTGCCGTCGGGCGCGGACGTGGTCGCCCCGGTGACCGCGCCGGACCGGCTCGTCGTCCCGGTCCTCCTCGGCCCGCGCGACGACTGGTTCGCCGACCCCGCCGACCAGCTCGCCCGGGCGGAGTGGTCGGTGTCGCCGGAGAGCAACCGGGTCGGGGTGCGGCTGCTCGGCCGGGCGCTGGTGCGCGCGGACGCGACCGCGGGCCGGGAGCTGCCCAGCGAGGGCGTGGTGACCGGCGCGGTGCAGGTGCCCGCGAGCGGGCGGCCGGTGGTGTTCCTGGCCGACCACCCGACGACCGGCGGCTACCCCGTCATCGGTGTGGTGCTGCCCCAGGCCCTTCCCGCGCTCGCCCAGGCCCGGCCGGGGACGCGGGTGCGGTTTCAGGCGTATTCGCGCTCGTAGAGGTCGCTCAGCTCGGTCCACGGGCCGGTGGCGTCGGGCAGGTCCACGCCGTCGAGGGTGCGGACCCGGACGATCCGGCGGACGCTCGACACCAGGAGCACGCCGTCGGCGGCGGCGAGGTCGTCGACCAGGACCGGCTCGACCTTGGCCGCCCAGCCCGCCCGCTCGGCCGCGCGGAACAGCGCCGCCTGGGTCGTGCCGGGGAGGATGCCGCTGCTCGCGGGCGGGGTGCGCAGCGTGCGGCCCTCGACCACGACGACCGTCGACGTCGGCCCCTCCAGCACCGAGCCGTCGGACGCCGTGAAGATCACCTCGTCCGCGCCCACCGACGCGGCGTGGCGCTGGGCGGCCATGTTGACCGCGTACGACAGGGTCTTCGCGCCCAGCAGCAGCCACGGCGCGCGCTCGGCGAGGCCGGGGTCGAAGCCGCGGTCCAGGACGACCGCGGAGACGCCGTTGCGCCGCTTCTCGACCGTGTGCGGCTCGATGGAGAACGCCAGCGCGAACACCGTGGGGGTCCCGTCGCCGTACTCCGCGCCGCGGGTGCAGACCAGCTTCACGGCGAACTCGCCCGGCTCCGGCCACGCCGCGACCACGGTCGCGAACAGCCGCTCCCACTCCGGGAGGGCGGGCACGGCCAGGTCGAGCATGCGCGCCGAGCGCAGCAGCCGGTCCAGGTGCGGGCCCAGCTCGCGGGGCCTGCCGTCGACCACCAGCACCGTCTCGAAGACGCCGTCACCGCGGGTCAGGCCGAGGTCGTCGACCCGGACGTGGGCGGCTTCCGGGTCGGCGAGGGTGCCGTCGAGCAGGGCGAGCAGGCGCATGCACCGCACCCTACGCGGGCTACCATCGGCTGAGTGGACGACCTGCGCAGCACGCTGCACGAGCGCGGCATGCGGATGACCCCGCAGCGGCAGCTCGTGCTCGACGCCCTGAAGTCGCTGGAGCACGGCACGCCCGAGCAGGTGTGCAAGCACGTCCAGCAGACCACGCCGTCGGTGAACATCACCACGATCTACCGCACGCTGGAGCTGCTGGAGGAGCTGGGCCTGGTCCGGCACACCCACCTCGGCCACGGCGCCCCCACCTACTCGCTGCACGAGCACGAGCACGTCCACCTGGTCTGCCACCGCTGCGGCCGGGTCGACGAGTCGCCGCGCGAGGTGATGGACCAGCTCTGCGGAACACTGCGCGACGCCCACGGGTTCGTACTGGACGCGGCGCACCTCGCGCTGTCCGGCACCTGCCGCGACTGCACCCGGGAGACGACCCCGTGACCTCGCCCCTGCTGTCCGCCCCCGGCGCGGTCCCCCGCCGGAGGAGACCACCGACCCGGGCGTGCCCTGGCACTTCGGCGACCCGTTCGCCGAGCAGCGCGCCGCGACGCGCGGGATCGCGGTGGTCGACCGGTCGCACCGGGAGGTCATCGCGGTGCCCGGCGAGGAGCGGCTGGGCTGGCTGCACCTGGTCCTGTCCCAGCACGTCTCGGCGCTGCCCGACGGCGCGGGCACCGAGGCGCTGGTCCTCGACAGCCAGGGCCGGGTCGACGCGCACATGCTCGTCGCGCACGTCGGCGGGACCGTGTGGCTCGACACCGAGGCGGGCGCGTCGACCGCGGGCGCGCGCGGCGGCCGGGTGCCGCTGCTGGAGTACCTGGAGCAGATGCGCTTCTGGTCCAAGGTCGAGCCGCGCGACGCGACCGCCGAGAAGGCCGTGCTGAGCCTGGTCGGGCCGGAGACGCCCGCCCTGCTGGCCCGCCTCGGCCTGCCGGTCCCCGAGGGCGAGTACGCCGTCGCGGAGGCCGACGGCGTCGTGGTCCGGCGGATGCCGTGGCCCGGCCCGGACGCCGCCGACCTGCTCGTGCCGCGCGCGGACCTGGCCGACTGGTGGTCCCGGATCACCGGCGCGGGCGCGCGCCCGATGGGCAGCCTCGCGTTCGAGGCGCTGCGGGTCGAGGCGCTGCGCCCCCGGCTGGGCGTCGACACCGACGAGAAGACCATCCCGCACGAGGTGTCCTGGGTGCCGTCGGCCGCGCACGTGGCCAAGGGCTGCTACCGCGGGCAGGAGACCGTGTCCAAGGTGCACAACGTCGGCAGGCCGCCCCGCCGGATGGTCCTGCTGCACCTCGACGGCGCCGCCGACGAGCTGCCCGAGACCGGCGCGCCGGTGCTCGCGGGCGAGCGCGCGGTGGGCCGCGTCGGCACCGCCGTGCAGCACCACGAGCTGGGCCCGGTGGCGCTCGCGCTGCTCAAGCGCTCCGTCGACCCGGCCACGCCGCTGACCGCGGGCGGGGCGCAGGCGTCGGTCGACCCGGACTCCGTCCCCGGCGAGACCGGCGGCGCGGGGCGCGCGGCCGTTCAGGGTCTGCGGGGGTAGTGGCAGGATCGGCCCCATGTCGACACCCGGCACGGTTATCACCGTCGCCCCCACCGGGGCCGAGCACAGCAAGACCGACGTCCCCAACCTCCCGGTGACCCTGGACGAGTTGGTGCAGACCGCGCGCGACTGCGAGCGCGTCGGCGCGGCGATGATCCACATCCACATCCGCGACGACGACGCCAAGCCGACGCTGGACCTCAAGCGGCTGACCGACACCGTCGACGCCGTGCGGGAGCAGACGAACCTGGTCGTCCAGCTCTCCACCGGCGGGGCGGTCACCGACCCCGAGGAGGACCGGCTGCGGGTGCTCGACGCCCTGCCCGACTCGGCGTCCTGCTCGATGGGCACCCTGAACTTCGGCGACGACGTGTTCATGAACCGCTGGGAGTTCATCGTCGAGCTGCACAAGCGCATGCAGGACCGGGGCATCCTCCCCGAGTACGAGATCTTCGACCTCGGCCACCTGACCGCCCTGCACCGCCTGCTCGACAAGCACGGCCTGCCCGCGGGCGGCCACGTGCACGTCGACCTCGTGATGGGCGTCCCCGGCGGCATGCCCGGCGACCTCGAGACCCTCGCGGCGGCCATGCGGCTCATCCCCGAGGGCGCGACGTTCTCCGCGACGGGTGTGGGCCGCGCCACTCTGCCGGTGCTGTTCGGGGTGCTGTCCGCGGGCGGCCACGTCCGGGTCGGCATGGAGGACACGACCAGCTACGCCCGTGGTGAGCGGGTCAAGGACAACGCCCAACTGGTCGCCAGGGCGTCCGGGCTCGCCCGCATCGCGCAGCGGCCCCCGTTACGCCGGACGAGGCACGCGCACTCCTGGGGGTGGCGGCCCGCCCGCCCGCGTCGGCATGATCTGGCGATCGAGCACTCTTTGACGGAGGATGGCCTGGTGATCGAAGTCCGCCCGGGTGGGCGCAGGCGCATCGACCGGGTCCTGGCGCCGGACTACGTCGCCGGCCTGGACGGCCTGGACCTCACCGAGGTGCGCGCGCCGCGACGACGCCGCCCAGGAGGAGACCGACCTCTCCTACCTGCGCAGACTCCTCCACGGCCGGATCGACATCGTGCGCGCCGAACTGCGCAGGCGGGCGACCGGCGGCGCGGAGTCGGTCGTCGCGCAGCTCGCGTCGATCCTCGCCGACAACGCCGTCGGACCCGCGATGGGCTCGGGCAGGCACCAGAACATGGAGCCCTCGCGGGCCGAGGCGCACCGCAGGCACGTCGAGGCGCTGGTCTCCGACGCCGACCTGTCCGACGTGGCGTCGCTGCCCGACGAGCGGCTGGCGCTCGCGCTGGAGACCTACCAGGCCGAGGAGGCGTCGGTCTCCGCGCGCCGCCGCGAGGTGCAGGTCGTGATGGACCTGCTCAACGAGCAGATCGCGAGCCGCTACCGCGCGGGCACGGCGTCGGTCGACGACCTGCTGGCCGCCGAGAGCGCCCGCCCCGACCCGGGGAGCCGCGCTGAACCCCGTCCTGGTCGAGGTCCTCCGCTCCGGCTTCGTGGAGTCGGTGCACCGCGGCTCCCTCGTCGTCCTGGCCCCGGACGGTCGCGTCCGGCTCGCCCTCGGCGAGGTCAACGAGCCGGTCTTCACCCGCTCCTGCAACAAGCCGCTGCAGGCGCTCGGCCTGCTGCGCGCCGGACTCGACCTGCCCGACGACGCCGACCTCGCCGTCGGCTGCGGCTCGCACAGCGGCGAGCCCGAGCACGTCGGGCAGGTGCTGGGCATCCTCGGCAAGTCCGGGCTGGCCGAGACCGACCTGGGCTGCCCGCCGGACTGGCCGATGAACGAGGCCGCCCGCAACCGGGTCATCGCGGGCGGCGGCGGCAAGCGCCGGGCCGCGATGAACTGCTCCGGCAAGCACGCGATCATGCTGGCCACGACCGTGCAGCAGGGGTGGGACACCCAGGCGTACCTGGACCCCGAGCACCCGGCGCAGCAGGTCATCGCGGACACCATCACCGAGATGACCGGCGAGGACATCGCCACCATCGGCATCGACGGCTGCGGCGCCCCGCTGTTCGCCCTGACGCTGACCGCCCTGGCCACCGGCTACTCCGCGCTCATGCACGCCCCCGAGGGCACCCACGAGCACCGCGTCGCCGACGCCATGCGCGCCCACCCGCACCTGGTCGGCGGCACCGACCGCGACGACACCGAGCTGATGCAGGCCATCCCGGGCCTGCTGGTCAAGGGCGGCGCGGAGGGCGTGCACGCGATGGCGCTGCCGGACGGCACCGCGATGGCCATGAAGATCGACGACGGCGCCCCGCGCCCGCGCACCCCGATCCTCGTCGGCGTCCTGCGCGCCCTCGGCTACGACGCCCCCGAGCTGGAGGACAAGGCCGAGCGCGACATCCTCGGCGGTGGCGTCCCGGTCGGCGCGGCCCGCCTGCGCGAGGGCCTGCTCGACGGGCTGGTCTGACCGGGCTGGGCTGACCGGGGCTACTGCATCCGCTCGCGGACGGCCAGGTCGCCCCAGAAGTCGCGCAGGCGCTCGAAGCGCTCGGCGACCTCGGCCGGGTCGGGCTGCTCGATGGCGTCGAGGATGGCGTTGACGTCCTCGGCGGAGGTGTCCTCGTCGACGCCGTCCTCGCCCAGGAGCTGCACCAGGCCGCCGTAGTCGAGTTCGACGAGCGACGACTCGTGGAAGTGGGCGAGCCAGCGGGAGGTGTCCTGGAGGACCTTGGTCGGGCCGGACTCGCCGAAGGTGGCCTCCGCCAGCTCGTACGCGCGCTGCACGCGCTGCCGGGCGGTGCGCATCGGGACAAGCCAGTAGACGGTGAGGGTGTCGTCCTCGCCCTCGACGACGCGCTCCTCCTGGTCGACGAGGACGAACCACGGCAGCGGCACCGTCCACGTCGTGGACACCACGTGCACGGCCCCGCCGGGCAGTTCGCCGAGGACCGTGCCCGCCTTGGCGCGCAGGCGTTCCTCCGCGCCGCCGAGGGTGGCCCGGCGCAGCGGGTCGGAGGCGGTGGACAGGAACCCGACGACCGCCGCCGCGGCGCGGGCGCGCAGGTCCAGCGGGCAGACCAGCAGCTCACCGGCCTCGTCGCGGACGGCCATCAGGTCGCGGACCGGCAGCGGGGACCCGTCGGCGCGCTCGCCGGGCAGGCCCGCCAGGTCGTTCTCCTGTGACTTAAGCCACATCATCTGCTCGTGAACCCCGACGTCCGCCCGGTCCACCGGCGACTGCTCGGCGAGGTGCCGGAGTCGATCACGGGACGCGTCCGGAAAAGCCGACAAGGGTTCGTACACCCGCAGGTAGGCGACGAACGGTCGAGGCACGGCCCCATCGTTCCACGGACGGGCCGGTCCGCACCCCCGGGGCACGTCGCCCGGGGGTGTCGGGTTCTGCACACCGAGCCGCGTCGCATCGAACCCCTTCGGCACGGTACGGTAGTTAGCAGGAATCAACTGTCGACATCTACGGGGCCGCCGATTCCCCCGGCCGCCCCGTCACCTGTGCGAGGGGTCGAGCCATGGGGCGCGGCCGAGCCAAGGCCAAGCAGACGAAGGTGGCCCGAGAGCTCAAGTACAGCAGCCATCGCATGGACCTGGATGCCTTGCAGCGCGAGCTGTCCGGCTCCGGGTCCGGCGACGGCTCCGATGCTGAGCGCATCGAGTCCGACGAGTACGACGACGACGGATACGACGACTACCGCCGTTGACGCAACGCCCCGGCACCCCCGGTGCCGGGCCCTCCCTCGCAAGCCGACAAGGCCACCCCGCGCACGGGGTGGCCTTCGCGACGCGACTCACCACGCCCGGGCGTACTGCCTGGGCGCGGTGAGCGGCGCGCCCAGGTCGGCCGCCGCGCGGCGGGGCCAGTACGGGTCGCGCAGGAACTCGCGCCCGAGCAGGACGAGGTCGGCCGCGCCGGTGGCCAGCACGTCCTCGGCCTGCTCCGGTTCGGTGATCACGCCGACCGCCGCGGTGGGCACGTCCGCCTTGCGCCGCACCGCGTCCGCGAAAGGCACCTGGTAGCCCGGACCCGACGCGATCGGCCCGTCGCCGAGCCCACCGGTCGACACGTCGACGAGGTCGGCGCCCGCCGCGGCCAGCGCGCGGGCGATCTCGACGGCGTCGTCGCCGGTGAGCCCGCCGTCGGTCCAGTCGGTGGCGGAGATGCGCACCAGCACGGGCACGTCCGGTCCGACGGCGGCCCGCACGGCGTCGACGACCTCGACGGCGAAGCGCTGCCTGCGCGCGGCGTCGCCGCCGTACCCGTCGGTGCGCGTGTTGGTCAGCGGGGACAGGAACTCGTGGAGCAGGTAGCCGTGGGCGGCGTGCACTTCGACGACCTGGAACCCGCGGCGACCGCGTTCCGCGCCGCCTGGGCGAACCGCTCGACGATCTCGGCGATCCCGGCCTCGGTGAGCGCGCGCGGCGTCCGGTACCCGGGGCGGAACGGCACGTCCGTGACGCCGACCGGGGTCCAGCCGCCGTCGGCGTCGGCCACGCCCAGCCCGGTCTCCACCGACGTCGACGCCTTGAACCCGGCGTGCGCGAGCTGGATGCCCGCGACGGAGCCCTGCGCCCGGATGAACCCCGCGATCCGCGCCCAGGCGTCGACCTGCTCGGCCGACCAGATCCCGGTGCAGCCGGGCGTGATCCTGCCCCCGGTTCGACCGCGGTGGCCTCGGCGATCACCAGGCCCGCGCCGCCGACGGCGCGCGAGCCCAGGTGCACGAGGTGCCAGTCGTCGGGCACGCCGTCGACGGCGGAGTACTGGCACATGGGGCTGACGGCGATCCGGTTGGGCAGCGTGACCGAGCGCAGCGTGAGGGGCTGAACAACGAGCTCACAGTGGGTCTCCCTGGTTCGTCTGCTGACGAACTTTCCAAGGAGACCCACCGCGCGTTTGTTCCCTACGAGCGAACCCGCTTCACCAGCGGCCACAGGACGAGCACCGCGACGACGGCGTACACGGTGATCGAGAACGCCGTGTTGACCAGGCCGGTGAGCGCGCCGTCGGAGAGCTGGAGCGCGCGCCGCATCTGCTGCTCGGCCGCCGGTCCGAGGATGACGCCGAGGACGGCGGGCAGCACCGGCAGGCCGTAGCGGCGCATCACCAGGCCGATGACGCCGATCGCGAACAGCACCAGCAGGTCCGCCGCCTGGCCGCTGACCGCGTACGCGCCGACCATCGCGAAGAACAGGATGCCCGCGTACAGGTACGGCCGCGGGATGCGCAGCAGCTTCGCCCACACCGGGGCCAGCGGCAGGTTCAGCACCAGCAGCAGGACCGTGCCGACGAACAGGCTCGCGATCAGGCCCCACACCAGCGTCGACTCGCGCTCGAACAGCAGCGGGCCCGGCTGGATGCCGTACTGCTGGAACGCCGCGAGCATGACCGCGGCGACCGCGGTCGTCGGCAGGCCCAGGGTCAGCATCGACACGAGCGTGCCCGCCGCGGACGCGCTGGCCGTGGCCTCCGGACCGGCGACGCCCTCGATGGCGCCCTTGCCGAACTCGTCGCGGTGGCGGGAGAGCCGCTTCTCGGTGGCGTACGACAGGAACGTGGGGATCTCCGCGCCGCCCGCGGGCAGGGCGCCGAACGGGAACCCGATCAGCGGGCCGCGCAGCCACGGCTTCCACGCCCGGCGCAGGTCGGCGCGGCCGAGCCAGGGCCGCCCGACCGGGATCGGCGCGGGCGGGTTGCGGCGCAGGTGCGCGGCGACCCACAGCGACTCGCCGACGGCGAACAGGCCGACCGCGACGATCACGACGTCGATGCCGTCGGCCAGCTCCAGCGAGCCGAAGGTGAGCCGCTGCTGCCCGGTCATCTCGTCCAGGCCGATGAGGCCGATGGTGAGGCCGATCAGCAGCGACGCCAGCCCGCGCACCCGGGAGCTGCCCAGCACGGTGGTCACCGCGGCGAAGGCCAGCACCATGATCGCGAAGTAGTCGGGCGCGCCGAGGTCGACGGCCAGGCCCGCGACCGCGGGCGCGAGGACGACGAGCAGCGTGGTGCCGACCATGCCGCCGATGAAGTGCCCGATGGCCGCCGCGGCGAGCGCCTGCGCGCCGCGGCCGGAGCGGGCCATCGGGTTGCCGTCGATGGCCGCGACCACCGCCGCGCTCTCACCGGGGGTGTTGAGCAGGATCGACGTGGTCGAGCCGCCGAACATGCCGCCGTAGTAGATGCCCGCGAACATGATGAACGCGCCGGTCGGCTCGAGACCGTAGGTGACCGGCAGGAGCAGGGCGACGGCCATCGCGGGGCCGATGCCGGGGAGCACGCCGATGGCGGTGCCGAGCAGCACGCCGACCGCGGCGAGCAGCAGGTGGGTCGGGGTCAGCGCGGTGGCGAACCCCTCGAGGAGCTGGTCCATCTAGAGCACCCCCATCAGGGGTCCGCCGGGCAGCGGCACGCCCAGCAGGACGTCGAACAGGACGTAGGTCAGCACCGACACCGCGGCGGCGATCAGCGGGTCGCGGACGGCGCCGCGGCTGCCGAGCGCGTACGCCGCGCCCCAGAACAGGACGAACCCGGCGACCGGGAAGCCCGCGGTGCCGATCAGCGCGGTGGCGGCGAGGAAAGCCCCGCACAGCAGCAGGACGGTCCGCCAGTCCGCGGGCGCGGCCAGGTCGACGTCCTCGCCGGACTCGGCCTCCCCGCGCCCGCCGCGCAGCACGTCGCGGGCCAGCGCGACCGCGACGAGGAGCAGCAGCACCCCGACCACGACCGGCACGGCCTTCGGGCCGACCGGGCCGCGCTGGGCGAAGTCGGTCGGGATGGTCAGCGCGTCGACCAGCACGAGCCCGCCGAGCACGGCGAGCAGCGCGCACACCCCCAGCTCGGACCGCTCCCGCAGCCACGAGCGGCGGTCGTCCCCGCGTTCCAGAACGGCGGTCATGCCAGCCCCAACTCCTTCAGCACCCCGGCCACCCGGTCGTTCTCGGCGGCCAGGAAGGCCCCGAACTCCGCGCCCGGCTGGAACGCGTCGGTCCAGCCGTTGCGCTCCAGCGCGTCGCGCCACTGCTGCGACCCGTGCAGCCGCGTGAACAGGTCGATGAGCCGCTGCCGGTCGCCGTCGGAGATGCCCGGCGGCGCGACGACCCCGCGCCAGTTGGTGAACGCGACGTCCACACCGGACTCCTGCAGCGTCGGCGCGTCGATCCCCGGGATGCGCCGGGGACCGGTCACCGCGAGCACGCGCAGCTCGCCCGCCTGGATCTGGTCGCGGTACTCGCCGACCCCGGACACCCCGAACGCGACCTTGCCGCCGAGCACCGAGGCGAGCAGCTCGCCGCCGCCGTCGAAGGGCACGTAGTTGACCGACTTCGGCGCGAGGTCCACCGCCTGCGCCATGAGCATCGGCGCGAGGTGGTCCGGACCACCGGGCGACGAGCCGCCGCCGACCGGCAGCGCCCCCGGCTTGGCCTTCCACGCGGCCAGCAGCTCGCCGATGTCGGAGTACGGCGAGTCCTTCGCCACCACGACGATGTCGGGCTCCTCGATGAGCTTGGCGATCGGCGTGGTGTCGGCCAGCGAGGACGGCGACTTGTTCGTGTAGACGCTGCCGACCACGCCCAGGCCCATCGACATGACGAGCTTGCCGTTGCCGCGCTCGTTCACCAGCCGCCCGAGGCCGACGGTGCCGCCCGCGCCGGGCAGGTTGAACACCTCGACGGCGCTGGCCAGGTCGGCCTCCTCGGCCGCCTTGGCCGCGGTCCGCGCGGTGACGTCGTACCCGCCGCCGGGCGAGTTGGGCACCAGCACCCGCAGGCCGCGCAGCCGCGGGCCGGTGTCGTCGTCCCCGCCGGAGACCAGCGGCGGGACGAGCAGCACGGCCGCGAGCGCGGCGACCGCCGCGGCAACCCGTTCGATCACTGTGATCCACCTCATTCCGTCCTCGCCCCGGGATGTTGCCGCGCGGTTGCGGCCGTGTCGCGCTTGCGCGTGTTGCGGACGTTGTGGTCGTTGTGTTCACGGGTCCGCCGGGCCCGCAGGGGGCACACTGGCACCCGTGCCCGGCACCGGTTCCCTGGCCAGACAGCTCCTGGCCTGGCAGTTCGTGGTCGTGGCCGCCCTGCTCGGCGCGGTCGCGGTCTTCTCCGCCGTGCAGTCGACCAAGGCGTTCACCGACGTGCAGGGCCGCCGGATGCTCGGCGTCGCCGAGGACGTCGCGGCCACCGCGGGCGTGCGCGCGGCGCTGGCCGACCCGCTGCGCTACCACCAGCTCCCCGCGTTCGCGACGTCCGCGCTGAACCTGTCGGGGGCGCGGTCGGTGCGCATCGCGCTGCCCGACACGCGGGTGCTCACCTCGCCGGACCCGGACCAGGTCGGCGAGCCGATGCCGCTGGGCGCGAGCACGGTCCGCGAGGGCCGCGCCTGGGTGGGCGAGGTCGGCGACGAGCTGGTCGCGCACGTCCCGGTGATCGGCGCGACCGGCGCGGTCATCGGGATCGTCGCCGCCGGGGTGGACCGGCCGTCGCTGTTCGCCGGGATCGTGCACTCGCCGTCGGAGGCGCTGCTGATCCTCGCCGTCGCGACCCTGCTGGGCGTCGGCGGCTCGCTGCTGGTCGCGCGGCGGGTGAAGCGGCAGACCCTCGGGCTGGAACCGGCCGAGATCGCCGGGCTGGTCGAGCACCGGGAGGCGATGCTGCACGGCATCCGCGAGGGCGTGGTCGGCCTGGACGGGCAGAACCGGGTCACGCTGGCCAACGACCAGGCGCGCACGCTGCTGTCCCTCGACGGCGACGTCACCGGAGCGCCGGTCACCGACCTCGGCTTCAACGACCGCCTGGTCGACGTGCTCACCGGCCGCACCACCGGCGCCGACCAGATCGTGCTGCGCCGCGGCCGGGTGCTGGTCATGAACCGCATGCCGATCGACCCGCGGGCGCGGTCGTCACCCTGCGGGACCGCACGGAGATCGTGGCGCTGCAGAACGCGCTCGACGCCAACCGGTCCACAACGGACACCCTGCGCGCGCAGGCGCACGAGTTCTCCAACCGCCTGCACACCATCGCCGGGCTGATCGAGCTGGGCGAGTACGAGGAGCTGCGCCGCTACGTCGACCGGGTCAGCCTGCGCCAGCGCGCCTGGCAGGGCGAGGTCGCCGAGCGGGTCGCCGACGCCGCGGTCGCCGCGCTGCTGGTCGCGAAGGCCAGCCTCGCCGCGGAGCAGGGGTCGGGGTGCGGCTCGACCCGGACAGCGAGCTGCCGCCGGTCGACGAGCAGCTCTCCGCGGACCTGGTCACGGTGCTGGGCAACCTGATCGACAACGCGCTGGACGCGTTGCGCGGCAAGCAGGGGTGGATCGAGGTGTCCATCACCCGAGGCGAGCCCCCGGACGACACGGTGCGGGTGGTGGTCCGCGACTCCGGACCGGGCATCGCCCCGGAGATCGCCGAGGAGGTGTTCCGGCACGGGTTCACCACCAAGGCCGCCGAGGACGGCGGCGGGCGCGGGCTGGGCCTGGCCATCACCCGGCAGACGTGCGTGCGCAGGCACGGGTCGGTCGAGGTGCACAACGACAACGGCGCGGTGTTCACCGCGCGCCTGCGCCCGTGATCGGCGTCCTCGTCGTCGACGACGACTTCATGGTGGCCCGGGTGCACAGCGGGTACGTCGACCGGACCCCGGGGTTCGCGGTCGTCGGCACCGCGCACACCGGGTCGGACGCCCTGCGCCTGGTCGACGAGGTGCGGCCCGCCCTGGTGCTGCTGGACATCTACCTGCCGGACATGCCCGGCCTGGAGGTCCTGCGCGCGCTGCGCAACGGCCCGGTCGACCCCGACGTCATCGTGATCACCGCGGCGACCGACGTCGACACCATCCGCGGGGCCATGCGCGGCGGCGCGCTGCACTACCTGATCAAGCCGTTCACCTACGCCGCGCTGTACGACCAGCTCCAGCACTTCGCGACCCTGCACACCCGGCTGACCGCGCTGGACCGCGCGGGCCAGTCCGATGTGGACGAGGTGTTCGGCGCCCGGCCGCGGCGGGCGCGCTGCCCAAGGGCCTGACCGAGCAGACCGCGGACCTGGTCGCGACCACGTTGCGCGGCGGGGAGATGTCGGCGGCGGAGTGCGCGGCGGCGGCCCAGCTGTCCCGGGTCAGCGCGCGCCGGTACCTGGAGCACTTCGTCAGCACGGGCCGCGCGACGGTGCGCCTGCGGTACGGGTCGACGGGCAGGCCGGAACGGCGCTACCGGCTCAGCTGAAGTCGGGGCGCCTGCGCGCCTGCTTGGTCTGCGACCGCTTCTTCTTCGACTCCAGCCGCCGCTCCTTGGCGCCACGGCTGGGCTTGGTCGGGCGGCGCTGCGGCGGGGCGGCGCGCTGGCCTGCCGCAGCAGCGCGGCGAGCCGCTCCCGCGCGGCCTCCCGGTTGGCGAGCTGCGCCCGGTACTCGCTGGCCGCGATCGTGATGACCCCGTCGACCAGGCGGTTGGCCAGCCGGTCGAGCATGCGGGCCCGCAGGTGCTCGGGCAGCGACGGCGACCCGGCGACGTCGAAGGACAGCTCGACCCGGCTGTCGGCGGTGTTCACGCCCTGCCCGCCCGGGCCGGACGACCGGGAGAAGCGCTCGCTCAACTCGGCCGCCGGGATCACCAGCGACCGCGAGACCTCCAGCTCTCCGGGCACGTCTAGAGGATGCCCCACCTGTCCAGCGCTTAACGCGCCGCGAACTCGGGGATGGTGGCCAGCCCCACCAGCGTCGCCACCGGCAGCACGGGCTCGGTCCGCCACGGCGGCCCGAACCCGGCGCTCTCCAGCACCCGCACCACGACCCCGTCGTCGCGCAGCGCGACCACCTCGACCGCGCGCGGCGCGGCGGGCTCGGTCGGCGGCAGCTCCCGGACGTACACCCGGGTGCGGGGGTCGCCGGTCGGGTACTCGACGCAGCCGTCGCCCGGGCACTCGCCGGGCGCGGTGCCGACCGCGACGGTGACCAGCCTGCGCGCCTTGTCGGCGGTGACGAGGTGGAAGGTCGCGGACCGGGACGCGTCGAAGGCGTACCACTCGGCGCCCTCGCCGACCCGCCCCACGGCCTCCGGCCACGCCACCTTGGCGTCGCGCAGCGCCGCGCCCAGCTTCAGCGGCGGGAGCACCTCCGCCTCCCGCGTGGTGGTCAAGGTGGGCGCCGCGGGGTGGGCGGGGGCACGCGCGTCAACGGGGGCGTCGTGGTCGTGGTCACCGCGGGCCGCTGGGCCGGGCCGATCTCGTCCGGCATCCCGAAGTGCGCGCCGGACAGCGCCGACATCCCGATCACCACGGCCACCACCGCCACGACCGTCCCGCCGACCGTGGCGGTGCGGCGCACCCGGAGCCGCCGCCTTCCCTCGCGGAGGACCGCCCCGCGGTCGAGGGTCAGGGGCGGCTCGTGGCGGACCGCGGCCTCGAGGAGCCTGCGCACGTCCTCGTCGCTCACAGCGCCACCTCCACCGACAGCATGTCCCGCAGCGCCGCCAGCCCCTTGGCCGCCTGGCTCTTGACCGTCCCCTCGCTCTTCCCGAGCGCCTGCGCGGTCTCGGCCACCGACAGGTCCTCCCAGTACCGCAGCACCACCACCGCCCGCTGCCCCGGCGGCAGCCGCCGCAGCGCGTCCCGCACGTCCATCGCCTCGTCGGTCCCCGGCGCCCGGCCCGGCACGTCCGGCACGGCGTCGGTCACCGCCTCGCGGCGCCGGAACGCCCGGCGCGACTCGTCGATCGCCGCCCGCACCATGACCTTCCGCGCGTACGCGTCGATCGCCTCGTCCCGGCGCAGCCGCGACCACACGACGTAGATCTTCGCCAGGGTCGTCTGCACCAGGTCCTCGGCGCGGTGCCAGTCCCCGCCGCACAGCAGGTACGCCGTGCGGCGCATCACCGCCGCCCGGCTGTCCAGGAACTCCGCGAACTCCGTGTCGCGATCCCCCACGGAACCTCCCCACTCACCCGGTCATACGGGGGTGGCCGACCGGGAGGTTGCCTCCCGACCCTACGTCGTTCGGCGGGTGATGGTCCCGTAGTCGATGCCGCCGTGGACGTGGGTGGGGCGGACCGGCCAGAAGCGCCGCCAGTCGGCCAGCTCGGTCGACGGGAGGATCTGCAGCCAGCGGGGGTCGCGGCGGCAGGGGTCGGCCATCACCTTCTCCTTGACCATCGAGTCGTACTGGTCGAGGGAGTCCTCGAGGGTGTTGGCGTTGGGGCAGACCTCGCGACCGTAGGTGCGGTGGTAGCGGCGGACGCCGGGGATGCGGGACAGCTCGGGCTGCCAGTTGTCGGGGCTGATGCCGTTCTCCGAGGAGATCCACACGCCGTCGGGGGTGTTGACCGCGAGGGAGTGGTTGCCGTCGGTGTGGCCGGGCGTCCACAGCAGGGCGACGCCGGGGCCGAGTTCGACGTCGCCGTCGAAGCGCACGAACGCGTCGGGGTCCACGCCGTCGAGGCCGTCCTGGACGTACCAGGCCCACTGCATCGGGTGCAGGTCTTCGAGAGTGGCGAGTTCGCGGCGGTGCACGAGCATCCTCGCTCGGCCGAACAGCGGCGCGTGCTCGCCGTCGCCCAGGATGCGGCGCGGGTCCTGGACGTGGAGGTGGTCGAAGGTGCAGAAGTCGATGTCGTCGGGGGTCAGGCCGAGGTTGGCGAGGACGTCGCCCGGTTCGTTGTAGTACTTCACCAGCATCGCGTTGGCGAACAGGCTCCCGCCCGGGACCTTCTCGGCGAGCTTGAGCAGGCGCGCGTAGAACGGCGCCTCGGCGGAGCCCGCCGGGACCGTGGGCTCGAAGACGAGGGTCCGGTGCCGCCCGTCGAAGTCGTCGTACTGCACGACGACCATCCGGTTGATCATCGCGATCAGCGGCAGGTGCGGCACGCCGACCGCGCCGTGGAAGGCGAACGACACCGGGTAGGGCGCGGCGGCGATGTCGACCGACTTGACCGCCTTGACCTGCCCCTGCGCCTTGAAGCGCGACTTGTACGCCTCCGCGGCCGCCCGCACCGCGGCGAGGCGCTTGCCGCGCGGCCAGACGTCGTGGACGCCGTCGAACTCCGGGATCGGGCGGGCGCCGATCGCGGTGAGGTCGTCCTGCGCGGTGGTCATGGTGATCTCCTCGGGTCGTCGAGCGCGCGGGCCTGGTACTCGGCGCGCTGGTCGGGGCGCGCGGCGGTGACCTGGTTGGGGACGACGAACCGGTGCAGCCGCGCCCGCACCCGCGCGGGCAGCACCCCGAGCACCGCGGCGGCGACCCCGGCGCGGGCCGGGATGACCAGTTCGGGCGCGCGGCGGCGGATCAGGGCGACGATCCCGTCGGCGACCCGGTCGGCGCTCAGCACCGGGACCTTGCCGCTGCTCGTGCCCACCGCCAGCTCCGTCGCCACCACCGTCGGCATGAGGACGCTGACCGCGACCCCGGTCCCGCGCAGCTCCTCGCGCACCGCCGCGCAGTAGCCGTGCACCGCGTGCTTCGTCGCCGCGTACGTCGCCTCCCCTGCGGGTGCGAGCTTGCTGGCCGCCGACGCCACGACGACGACCTGCCCGCGGCCCCGGGCGCGCATCGCGGGCGTGGCGAGCCGGAACCCGCGGATGACGCCCTCCAGGTTCACCGCGATCTGGCGGCGCGTCGCGGCCTCGGGCTCCTCGTCGTACCGCCCGACCCACATGACCCCGGCGTTGGCCACCAGCACGTCGATCGGCCCCAACCGCACGGCGACCTCGTCGAGGAACCGCCGGTACGACCCGGTGTCGGTCACGTCCAACGGCAGCGCGAGCGCACCGGCGGGCGCGCCCGCCACGTCGAGGTCCCCGATCGCCACGCGAGCGCCCGCGGCGACCAGCTTCGCCGCCGCCGCGGCGCCGATCCCGCGCGCCCCGCCGGTGATCGCGACGACCCGGCCGCGCATCAGAGCATCCCCCGCTCGGCGAGCCACGGCCGGAGCCGGGCCATGCCCTCGGCGAGGTCGACCCGGGGCCGGTAGCCGAGCACCCCGCGCGCCTTGTCGATCGAATAGGTGCCCTTCCGGCACAGGTACCGCACCGCGGTCGGGTTCGCCTCGGTGGCCGCGCCGCGCGACCGGGCCGCCGCGGCGACCGCGCGGGCCAGCGCGAGCGCGACGGGGGTCGGCGCGACGACCGGGCCGCGCTTGCCCAGCATCGCGCAGTAGTGGCCGAAGAACTCCGCGCAGGGCACGCCGACGCCACCGCTGAGCGTGAACACCTGCCCGGCTGCGCGCGGCGACGCGGCGGCGAGCAGCACGCCGTCGACGAGGTCGTCGATGTGGACCGGGCTGAACACGCCCTTGCCCATCGCGGGCAGCACGAACCGGTTGGCCTTGATCATCGCGACCGGCAGCACCGTCCACGGCCGCGACCCGGGGCCGTACACGTCGCCCGGCCGCACGACCGTCACCGGCACCTGCCCGGCCGCGTGGGCCTGCAGCACCACCTGCTCCGACGCGACCCGGGTGTCGACGTACGGGTTGCCGTCCGGGCGCACCGGGTGCTCCTCGGTGACGCCGTCGGGGAACCCGAGGTCGGAGAACACCCGCACCGACGACACGTGGACGAACCGCGCGCACCCCTTGGCCTCGTCGAGGACCATCCGCGTCCCGAGCGCGTTGACCCGCCACGCGGTGCCCAGGTCCGGGCAGTTGGACACCAGCGCCGCGGTGTGGACCACCCAGTCCGACCCCGCGACCTCGTCCTGCCACGGCCCGGGCGCGCCGATGTCCCCGGCGACCACGCCGCGCGCGGGGTCGGCGCGCAGGTCCACGCCCCGCACCTCGTGCCCGTCCGCCGTCAACCGGTCGGCGAGCGCGCGGCCGATGAACCCGCTCGCCCCGGTGATGAAGACCTTCGCCACTGCTGACCCCTTCCGTGCTGAGGATCATGCGCGGCGGGGCCGCGGGCCTCCAGCGATGCCGGGCCAACAAGTTACGATTTCCGGACAAGGGGTGGTGCGCATGATCAGCCTCGACCAGCCCCGGCCCCCGGGGAGCGCCGCGCTGCTGGTCCGCGTCGGCGGCGACCACGGCGCGCCCGCCGAGGCGTGCCTGGCGGGGACCGGCATCACCGCCGAGCAGCTCGCCGACCCCGAGCACGCCGTCCCGCGGGCGTCGAACTCCGGATCATCCGCAACCTGCGGGCCGCGCTGCCCCACCACGAGTCGCTGGGCCTGGAAGCGGGCCGCCAGTACCACCTGACCACACACGGCACCTGGGGCTTCGCCCTCGCGAGCTGCCGCGACGGCTGGGAGGCGCTGGAGGTCGGGCTGGCGTTCATCGGCCTCACCTGGGCCTTCTGCGACGTCCGCGCCGAGGTCGGCGACGGATTCGGCAGGCTCGTCTTCGACGACCGCGCCATCCCCGCCGACGTCCGCGAGTTCCTGGTCCAGCGCGAACTGGCGTCGGTGGTCACCATCGCCCGCGAGGTCAGCGGCCGGTTCACCGACCCGGCCCCCACCCACCTGCGCCAACCGCCCCCGGCCTCGGTCGCGCCGTTCACCGACTTCCTCGGCGCGCCCCCGGTGTTCGGCGCGGACTCCAACCACGTCGAGATCCCCGCCGCCCTGCTCGACGCCCCGCTACCCCAGGCGGACGCCCACACCGCGGCCCTGACCAGGGCCCAGTGCCAGGACCTCCTCGACCGCCGGCGCGCCCGCACCGGCCTCGCCGGGAAGGTGCGCGGACTCCTGGGCGCGACCCCGGGCACGTGCCCGGCATCGAGGAGGTCGCCGAGCACCTGCACCTCAGCTCCCGCACCCTCCGCCGCAAACTCGCCGACGAGGGGCACACCTTCCGCGGCCTCGTCGACGAAGTCCGCCGGACCCTGGCCGAGGACCTCCTCACCGCGGGCGACCTCAGCGTCGAGCAGATCGCCCACCGCCTCGGCTACAACGCGACCCCGGCGTTCACGGCGGCGTTCACCCGCTGGACGACGATGTCGCCCCGGGCCTACCGGCGTGCGAAGGGCTAGAACCGCGGGTGGTCGCCGATGACCTCGGCGCGCGGCTGGGTGTCGTCGGACGACGGGCGGACCTCGCCGACGACCCAGGCGGGGACGTGGCGGGCGGTCAGCATCGCGAGGGAGCGGTCGACGTCCTCCGGGGCGACGACGGCGACCATGCCGACGCCCATGTTGAACGTGCGCTCCATCTCCTCGCGCTCCACGCGGCCGCGCTGGGCGATGAGGAGAAGACCGGCTGCGGGGTCCACGTGCCGCGGTCGAGCGTGGCCTTGAGGCCCGCCGGGATCACGCGGGCGAGGTTGGCGGCGAGGCCGCCGCCGGTGATGTGCGCGTACGTGCGCACCTCCGCCTCCTGCGCCAGCGCGAGGCAGTCCTTGGCGTAGATGCGGGTCGGCTCCAGCAGCTCCTCGCCGAGCGTGCGGCCGAACTCCTCGACGTGGCCGTCGAGGGGCATGCGGGCGATGTCGAGCAGCACGTGCCGGGCCAGGGAGTAGCCGTTGGAGTGCAGGCCGGAGGAGCCCATCGCGATGAGCGCGTCGCCCGGGCGGACGCGGTCCGGGCCGAGGATGGCGTCGGCCTCGACCACGCCGACGCCGGTCGCCGACAGGTCGTAGGCGCCGTCGGCCATCAGGCCGGGGTGCTCGGCGGTCTCGCCGCCCAGCAGCGCGCAGCCCGCCTGGACGCAGCCCTCGGCGATGCCCTTGACCAGCGCCGCGACGCGGTCCGGGAGCACCTTGCCGACGGCGATGTAGTCCTGCAGGAACAGCGGCTCTGCGCCGCAGACGACCAGGTCGTCCACGACCATCGCGACCAGGTCGACGCCGACGGTGTCGTGGATGTCGAGCGCCTGCGCGACGGCGATCTTCGTGCCGACGCCGTCGGTCGACGAGGCGAGGACGGGCTCGCGCCAGCGGTCCAGCTTGAGCTTGAACAGCCCGGCGAACCCGCCGATCCCGCCCAGCACCTCGGGCCGGTTGGCCTTGGCCGCCCACGGCTTCAGCTTCTCGACGGCCTCGTCGCCCGCCTCGATGCTCACCCCCGCCGCTGCGTAGGTGGCAGGGCCGGTCGACGTCGGGTCAGACACAGGTATCTCCGGTGAAGATCGAGGTCACTAGGGGCGCGAGAGCGCGTCCGAAGCACCGTACCCGGCCGCGAACACGGGCGCGGCATCCCCCGCGACGCCCTTCTCCCCGCCCGCGGACAAACCCTCCAGGAGGTGCTTGCCGATGAGGGCGTTGTCGGGCAGCGGGATCGGGTACTGGCCGTCGAAGCACGCCGAGCACAGCCGCGTCTTCGGCTGCTCGCTGGCCTGGACCAGGCTCTCCAGGCTGACGTAGCCCAGCGAGTCCGCGCCGATGGAGCGCCGGATCCCGTCGGAGTCCAGCCCGTTCGCGATCAGCTCGGCCCGCGAGGCGAAGTCGATGCCGTAGAAGCACGGCCACCGCACCGGCGGCGACGCGATCCGCACGTGCACCTCGACCGCGCCCGCCTCGCGCAGCATCCGCACCAGCGCCCGCTGGGTGTTGCCGCGCACGATCGAGTCGTCCACGACGACCAGCCGCTTGCCGCGGATGACGTCGCGCAGCGGGTTCAGCTTGAGCCGGATGCCGAGCTGCCGGATCGTCTGCGACGGCTGGATGAACGTCCGCCCGACGTAGGCGTTCTTGACCAGGCCGGACCCGTACGGGATGCCGCTGGCCTGCGCGTACCCGATCGCCGCGGGCGTGCCGGACTCGGGGACGGGGATGACCAGGTCGGCCTCCACCGGCGCCTCGATGGCCAGCTTCCGCCCGATCTCGACCCGGGTGGCGTGCACGGACCGGCCCGCGATCGTGGTGTCCGGGCGGGCCAGGTAGACGTACTCGAAGATGCAGCCCTTGGGCTCGGGGTTGGCGAACCGGCTCGACCGCAGCCCCTCGGCGTCGATCGCGATCAGCTCGCCCGGCTCGACCTCCCGGACGAACGACGCACCCACGATGTCCAGCGCCGCGGTCTCGCTCGCGACCACCCAGCCGCGCTCGAGCCGCCCGAGGACCAGCGGCCGCACCCCGTGCGGGTCGCGCGCGGCGTAGAGGGTCGACTCGTCGGAGAACACCAGGCAGTACGCGCCGCTGACCTTCGGCAGCAGCTCCATCGCCGCCTGCTCGATGCCCTTGTCGGCCGCGGCCGCGGCGAGCAGCCCGGTCAGCAGGTCCGAGTCGGTGGTCGCGCCGTTGGTCGCCAGCCCCTGCTCCTGAGCCATGTCCCGCAGCTCGGCGGTGTTCACCAGGTTGCCGTTGTGCCCCAGCGACAGCCCGCTGCCGGTCGCGGTGGTCTTGAACGTCGGCTGCGCGTTCTCCCAGGTCGTGGACCCGGTCGTGGAGTACCGGCAGTGCCCGACGGCGACGTGCCCGCGCAGCGACACGAGCACCTGCTCGTCGAAGACCTGGCTGACCAGCCCGAGATCCTTGAACACGACGATCTGGCTGCCGTCGGCGACCGAGATCCCCGCCGCCTCCTGCCCGCGGTGCTGGAGCGCGTACAGCCCGTAATAGGTGAGCTTCGCGACTTCCTCACCCGGGGCCCACACACCGAAGACACCGCACTCTTCGCGGGGTTCGGACTCGGGGGTCGAGTGGAGAGGGGCCGGTCGAGATCGGGTCGGAGACCACGAGTGCTCCCTGTCGACGACTCATCTGCCTGCCTCCGAAGTGTAAGTGCTCGCAGGCTCAGTTCCGACCACCGGAGGGTGTCGCGCGTCACCCCGGTACCGTTGGACGGCGTGTCCCGTCGCGCCACGCTGGTCTCCGTGCTCGGCCTCGTGGCCGCGGTGATCGCGGTCGGGATTCTGGTGCCCCTCCCCAGCCCAGCGGCGGTGCGCGACTGGGCGTCGGCCGCCGGCTGGGCGATGCCGGTCCTGTTCCTCGCGGCGTACTCGGTGCTGGCTGCTTTGCCGATCCCGCGGACCGTGTTCAACCTCTCAGCGGGGTTGTTGCTCGGCGAGGTGTGGGGCGTGGTCGTGGGGATGGTGGGCACCGGGGCCGCGGGGTCCCTGGGCTTCTTCTTGGCGCGGGCGCTCGGGGGGCGGTGGGTGGCGCCGTTGCTGGAGTCGGGGGCGTTGCGGGCTGTCGACGCGCGGCTGCGGTCGGGTGGGTTCGCGGGGGTGCTGTCGCTGCGGTTGATCCCGGTGGTGCCGTTCGCGCCGGTGAACTACTGCTGCGGGTTGTCGACGATCGGGTTCCGCCCGTACCTGTTCGGGACGCTGGTGGGATCGCTGCCGGGGACGGCGGCTGCCGTGGTGTTGGGGGACGCTTTGACGGGGACCACGCCGCCGGAGCTGCTGATCATCTACGGGTTCCTGGCGGTGGCAGGCGGGCTCGGGTTGTACCGGGCGCTGCGGACGGTTGACCCGGAGTTGTCCACAGGCCGCCGGTTTCCCCTATTGACAAGATCACGAGAGCGGTGACCTGGAAGAACAGGGCGGATTGACCCCCGGTTGGGGCGGGGCATGTTCGCGCGCGAGGTCGGCTAGAAGCGCAGCAGTGGGAGTTGGGTCGAGAGGTCTGCGCGGTTTCCTGAGGCGGTGACTCGCCCGGTGGCCACGGCGTCCGGCCAGGTGAGGCGGCCGGTGGCCAGTTCGAGCCAGGTGCGCGGGTCGGTTTCGATGACGTTGGGTGGGGTGCCTCGGGTGTGGCGGGGGCCTTCGACGCACTGGATGGCGGCGAATGGGGGACTCGCACTTCCACGGAGCGGCCTGGGGCGATGCCTGCCAGGAGTTTCAGGCTGGTGCGGACGGCGAGCGCGAGGGCCGGGCGCGGGGGCTGGTCGGCGCCGTCCAGCCACGGGAGGACGGCGGACACCGCGTCGCGGGCGGGTTGGGGGTTGGTCACGCGGGGGTGAGGGCTTCCTGGAGGAGTTCGTCGACGTGGTGGGTGAGTTTGCGGGTGTCGGCGGGGGAGATGGTGGTCCAGAGGTCGCCGTTGGGGGCGGGGCGGCGGGTTTGGACGTAGCGGCCCGCGTCGGTGTCGAAGAAGGAGACGACGCGGTCGGCGCGGAGGCGGCGGCCGAGGGGGTCTCGGGTGGCCACGCCGAAGTTGCCGGTGTTGCGGACGTCGCTGATCATCTCGGCGAGGGTGGTGGCGTCGTCGGGGCGGATGCCGTGGGCCAGGAGGGCGCCTTCGAAGCCGCGGACCGTGCCGTCGCCTTGGGCGGCGGACTCGAAGTCGGCGGTGCGGAGGGTGACCGAGCGGCCGGGCCCGCGGGGGCGGGTGGGAGTTCGCCCACGGCCGCGGCGGGGAGGCCCAACGCGGAGATTCGGCGCAGGGTGAGGCTGCCGGTGTCGGTCAGGACCGCCAAGGCGCCGTTGTCCTCGACGGCGCAGGCCAGGAGGCGGATGCCGCGGCCCGCCCACAACCTGCCGTCGACCTCGCGGTCCGGGCGGGCCAGCAAGCGCAGCAGGTCGACCAGGTCCGGGTCGTCGCGCTCGACGCCGCGGGCCGCCAAACCCGACCACACGCGGTCCTCGATGGCGGCGCGTTCCTCGTACGTCTTCCCCGGGGACGGCACCTTGATGATCAACGGCATCGGGCCGGGCGCGATGTGCTCCCAGAGCACGTCGAACTCCAGCGCCGACAGGGTGATCGGGTCGGCCTCCACCGCTCCGAACGGCATCACCGGTCGGGGTCTCCGCCGATGATCGGCTGCGACACGGTGCGCTCGTCGCCGAAGACGTCGACGGTCTCGATGAGGTAGTCCGCGAGGCCGTGCTCGCGGTCGTCGTCGCCGTCGTCGCGGGCGCCGAGCGGGGTCGCGGCGCCCATGCCCGCACCGCCGCGCGCCGAGGTCGGGGTGGGGGTGGGGACGCCGACCAGGCCACCGCGGGCCGCCGCCGCCTCGCCCGCCATGCCCGCGAGACCGGGGCGGAACGCCTGGTTGCCGCGGGTCGGCTCGGCCTCGAGACCGCCGGGGCCGAACGGGACGCCCGGGCGACCGCCGCGCACGCCCGTCGACCCGTCGCCGCCGCCGGACAGCGGCAGCGGGAGCGGGCCGCCGAAGGCGGGCGGGGTCTGGCCCGGCACCGCCGGACCCACGGGCGCGGTCGTCGTGGGCGGCGCGAAGGTCGACGGGACGGTCGTGCCCGACGGCGTGACGTAGCCGGCGGGCGTGGTCGGCGCCGCGCCCGGACCGACCGGCGTGTACGACACACCGGACCCGGAGGGCGGCGTGTAGCCCGAACCGCCCCCGCCCGGGGTCGGCGAGCCGGAGTACGACGGCGCGGGCGACGAGCCCGCGCCCGTGGTGTACCCGCTGGTCGCGCTGCTGAAGTGGGTGACCGACCCGCCCGCGCCGCCGGACGGCGCGGGGGTCGAGACGACGACGTCCGGCGGGGGCACGAACTCGCCGAGGGTGTTGCGGTTGAACTCGCTGCTGTCGGCGTAGGACTCCATCGTGTCCACGGCCTTCTGCGCGGCGGCGTCCTGCGCGGCCTCCTGGGCCTCGTGGTCCGACGCCTGGTTCGCGACCGCCATCGCCGGGCCGGGGTTGCCGCCGAGCAGCGCCGCGCCCGCGGCCAGCTTCGACCAGCCCGACGGCGCGGGGGTCGTCACCTTCACCGGCTCGGGCATCTCGGCGCGGGCGCGCGCGACGATGTCGGCCTGGTACTCCGTCGACGAGCGCATGACGTTCGCGCCGGTCTGGGCGTCACCGGCCCACTGCTGCAGCGGGTTCAGCGCGCCCTGCGCCTGGTCGCCCGCCGCGCCCTGCCAGCTCGCCGCGAGGGTGGACAGCTTGGCGTTGAGGTCGTGGTCGATGTCGCCGAGCTCCCGCATGAGCGAGTCCCAGTACTCGGTCTGCGGGGTCGACGCCGCGGGCCCCGGACCGGAGTTGATCATCCGGTACAGCTCGGGGTGGTCGTACCCGCGCCAGCGGTGCACCGCCATCTCGCTTCACCTCGTCAGGAGTGCTTCTTGCCCCACATGGCCGTGTTCGTGCCCTCGGTGACGGTGTAGGCGGCGTAGGCGGCCTCCAGCGCGTCGATCGCGGACCGGAGCTGGTGCTCGTACCCGCGCAGGCAGGCGATGGCGGAGTCCGCCGCGCCGCCGTTGGTCCGCTCGGCGAACCGCACCGCGGTCTCGCCGCTCACCGGGTCGCCCGCCCAGTCCGGCACCTCGAGGCCGCCGAGCGCGGCGACCTTGGCCTGCACGCGGTCGTACGCCTCGCGGAAGGCCGCGAGCGCGCCCGGGATCGCGGACGGCTCGACGTTCAGGGTCTGGGTCCCGGAGTACGCGGGCGGTGGCGCCCCGCCCCCTCCGCCATCGGCCAGAAACACCAGCGGCTCCCTCGTCCCGTGCGATTGCGACGACTCTAGCTGCGACGCCCCCGGGCGGGGAACGGTTCCCGCACCAGTTCACGAGTCCGTGGCCCGCGCGCGACGTCGTGACGCACCGCATACGATGTGTGGCCCATAGTCCCCGCCGCCGTTCGGAGCAAGCCATGGACCAGCCGGAGATCACCCTCGACATGCGCATCGCCGCCCGGTCGAACCCGGGCAGCCTCCTGCACGTGATCGACCCGGCGTTCGCCGACGACGAGGACGTCCCGCCGTGGGCCGTCGTCGGGGCGTACCCGGTGGACCGCTCGGGCGAGATCCGCGAGGTGTTCCACCCGAACCCCGACTACCGGCCGTCGCCGAGGGCGCTGCGCATGCCGGTCCCGTCGAACGAGGCGGAGCGGGTGATGCAGCTGGTCAAGACCCGGCACCTGCCGCAGTCCGCGCTGATCCCGGCGCTGCGCGCGGCCCGGCTGCTGGTCTACGCCCGCGACGGCCGCGACACCGGCATCACCGCGTTCCCCAACCACGACGGCCGGGTCATGGTCCCGGCGTGCACGTCGGTCGGCCGGGTGCCCAAGCAGTGGCCCGCCTGGCGGGAGCTCACCGGCGCGGCGCTGGCCCCGCTGCTGGAGGGCTTCACGCTGGTGGTGAACCCGTCCGGGCCGATCACCGCGATCGTCCCGGCGCGCGACCTGCTCGGCTGACCAGCGCCGACCACGCCGCCGGGGGAAGGCGAGCCGGGGACCGGTGTGCTTGCTGTCGCGGACGAGCCACCCGGCCGCGACCGGGGCTACCTCGACGCAGTTCCCGTTGGCCGCGCTCGCACTGCTGCGGCGCCATCTGTGGGGTAGCGGCATGGGCAGTTCATAGGACGCCATTGTCCTCTCCGTCCGCGTACAGCTCGCTCGCCAGTCCGGCGACGACCTGCCGCGATTCTCCCGCACCCAGCGCCGTGTCGGCGAGGGCCGAGAGAATGCCCCGGTACGCCTCGATCTCGTCCGGCCGGTCGAGGAACAGGCTGGAGTTCTCGCTCTCCAGGTACACGACCGGCTTGTACTGCGGGAACTCCATCAGCCGGAACGCGCCCGCCAGCGCGGCGTGCGCGCCGACGGCGGCGGGCACGACGCGCAGGCAGACGCTCTCCCGCGCGGACATCCGGACGAGGTGGTTGAGCTGGTCGGCCATGATCTCCGGCCCGCCGACCGGCAGCCGCAGCGCGAACTCGTGGATGTAGAAGGTGAAGCGCGGCGGCCGGGTCCGGCGGAAGAGCTGCTGGCGGGCGGTGCGGGCGACCACGCGCTCGTCGACCTCGTGCGCGGGCACGTTGGTGTTGGCCCGCACGATCGCCTGCGCGTAGTCGACCGTCTGGAGCAGGCCGGGCACCAGGGTCGGCTCGAACTCGTCGATCGCGCTGGCCTGGTTCTCGTGGTCGACGAGGGTCTTGAGCTGCGTCGGGAGCTTCCCGAGCTGCTGGACCCAGGAGCCGCCGCCGGGCTCGCTGCACAGCGAGAGCAGCCGGGTCCGCTCGGCCCCGTTCACCCCGCAGAGCAGCAGGAAGGAGGACACGTCGCGCTCGGTCGCCCCACGGGCGCCCAGCAGCAGGCGGGACACCTTGGAAGGCGACCAGCCGAGCCTGCGTGAGGCTTCCTGTCCGGTCAGGCCCGCGGCTTTGAGGGCTTGTCGCAGTGCGTCGCCGAGTTCACGGCTGCGGATCGTAGGCACGCGGTCCATGTCGTCTGTCGGATCGGCCGGGAGATCATGACGGGCGGGCACAGCGCCGTGCTCCGGGTTCCGAGCCTATCCGGCTCATTGGTGCGGCGGCTACCGCCGCACGCCGTTGGCGCGGATCACCTCCGCGTAGTAGTCCGCGCTGGCCTTGCGGGTGCGCCGCTGGGTCGCGTAGTCCACGTGCACGATGCCGAAGCGCATCCGGTAGCCCTCGGCCCACTCGAAGTTGTCCAGCAGCGACCACAGGAAGTACCCGCGGACGTCGACCCCGCGCTGCAGCGCCTCGTGCACGGCGGCGAAGTGGTCGCGCAGGAACTCGACGCGGTCGAAGTCGTCGACGCGGCCGTCCTCGCCCGCGACGTCGTCGTAGGCCGCGCCGTTCTCGGTGATGTAGATCGGCAGGTCGGGGTACTCGTCGCCGATGCGCTCGAGGGTGCGCAGCAGGCCGTCGGGGGCGACGTCCCAGCCGATGTGCGTGGTGCGCGTGCCGTAGCGGTGGAACTCGACGTCCTCCGCGCCGGGCCACGACGTCGGCTCGCCGGTCGCGGTGCCCGCGCTGACCCGGTAGACGCTGTAGTAGTTCACGCCGACGAACTCGATGGGCTCGCCGATGATCGCCTCGTCGCCGGGCCGGATGTGCTCGGTGCCGCAGACCTGCTCGACGTGCTTGCGGATGTCGTCGGCGTAGTAGCCCTTCATCACGGGCTCGAGGAACAGGCGGTTCTGCAGCAGGTCGATCAGGTGCGCGGCGCCCGCGTCGGCGACGGAGTCGGTCAGCGGGTCGACGGGGTAGAAGTTGGGGGCGAGGCCGACCCGGGCGGGGTGCGGGCCCGCCTTGATCCGCTGGTTGGCGAGGCCGTGCGCGAGGAGCAGGTGGTGGGCGGCGCGCAGCGCGCCGGGCGGGTCCTGCTTGCCGGGGGCGTGGACGCCGCTGCTGTAGCCGAGGAACGCCGCGCACCACGGCTCGTTGACCGTCACCCAGGTCTGGACCAGGTCGCCGAGGCACTCGTGGGCCAGGGCGGCGTACTCGGCGAAGGCGTACGCGGTGTCGCGGTTGAGCCAGCCGCCGTTGTCCTCGAGGGCCTGCGGGAGGTCCCAGTGGTAGAGCGTCGCGACCGGCTCGATGCCGTGCTCGGACAGCGTTTCCAGCAGCCTGCGGTAGAAGGCGACGCCCTCGGGGTTGGCCGGGCCGCGGCCGTCGGGCTGCAGGCGCGCCCAGGACAGCGAGAAGCGGTAGGCGCGCAGGCCCAGCTCGGCCATCAGCGCGACGTCCTCGGGGAAGCGCTTGTAGTGCTCGACGGCGATGTCGCCGGTCTCGCCGCCCGCGACCTTCCCGGGCGTGCGCGCGAAGGTGTCCCAGATCGACGGCTTCCGCCCGCCGTCGGCCGCCGCTCCTTCGATCTGGTACGCCGAGGTGGCCGCGCCCCAGCGGAAGTCGGCGGGGAAGCCGAGCAGGTCAGCGTGGTCGGTCATGGGAGCTTCGCACCTTTCGCCGGGACGACGCGCATCTGGGAGCGCTCTCAGCGATCTTGACAGGAAAAGTCGACTGTCGTCAATGGCTCAACCATCACATCGGCGAAGAGTTGCCTGGTGGACGCGTCGCGTTACGCCGAATGGTCAGATCTCGTTGCTCATGACTTGAGAGCGCTCCCGGCATTTCCGGCGTCAACGGGCTCGCCGACGACCTCACCGCGGACCGGGGTGACCAGGACGGCGACCACGGGCATGGCCGCCGCGACCGCCAGCGCCGCGGGCCAGGGCAGGGCGGTGGCGAGCGCGGCGAACAGCGGCGCGACGGCGAGGCCGACGACGCCCTGCCCGGTGTTCTGCACCCCGATCGCCCGGCCCGCCCAGTACGGCCCGGCCAGCTCGGCGGACGCGGTGAAGCCGAGCCCGTTGTCCATCACGGAGACGACGAGGGTGGCCACGAGCCCGGCCAGCGCCAGCCACGGCGCGACGGCGTCGCCGACCGCCCACAGCAGCATCGACAGCCCCGCGAGCGCGGCGATCGTCCGCATGGGCCGCATCCGGCTGCGGGCCCGGTCGGACCAGACGCCCGCGACGATGCGCGCCCCGGCGCCGACGACCTGCACGACCGCGACCAGCGCCCCGCGGCGACGGCGTCCCACCCCTGCTGGGCGACGAGGTAGGTGAGGGCGAACGTGCTCGCGATGAACTGCGGCCCGACGAGCAGCGCACTGGCCGCGTGCACCCGCCAGAGCCGCGCGACCCGGTACGGCGACCCCGTCGCCTCCACGTGCCGTTTCTCGGGCCGGGGCGGGTTCTTGAGCAGCACGGCGACGGCGATCCCCGCCAGGAGGCACAGCACCGCCGGGACCACGAGCGCCCCGCGGTACCCCCAGGCGACGGCGGCGGGCGGCAGCGTCAGCGCCGCGATCCCGACCCCGAGCGGCGTGCACGTCTGCCGGATCCCCATGGCGAGCCCGCGCTCGGACACGTCGAACCACCCGAGCACCGCCCGCCCGCTGGCCGCGCTGATCGACGCGCTGAACAGCCCCGCGACGGTGAGCAGGACGGCCAGCCCGACCACCCCCGGCACCTGCGCGGCGGCGAACCCGGCGGCGGCGCTGCCGAGCATCCCGACGGTCATGACCAGCCGCTCCCCGAACCGGTCGGCGAGCGCGCCCCAGACGATCATCGTGAGCAGCATCCCGAGCATGGGCGCGACGACCAGCGTGCTCGCTTCGGTGAGCGAGAGCCCCTCCTCGGCGCGCAGCTGCGGAAGGACGAAGGGTGGGCCGTAGACGAGCGCACTCATCGCCGCTTGGGCGGCCACCGCCACCCCGAGGATCACCCACCGCTGCGCCATGAATTTAGGTTAGCTAAGTGTTCCCGGGAATTGGTACGCGTTTCCCGTCACTTGAGATCAGGTCCGGTCGTCACGGAGGCGGACGTCCGCTCGCGCTCCTCGTTGCGACGGCCGTCGATGCACTCGGCGGCGCCGAAGCCGTGCCGCTGCCAGGCCGGGTCGATGTAGAGCTGCTCCAGCTCATCGCCATCCAGGGCCATCATCCCGACGACCGAGTCCTGGACCGTCGCCACCCAGGTCTCCTGCCCCGACACGACCACGTCCCTGATCCAGGACCGGACATCGTCGTTCGTGGGGCTCGCCGCACCTCCGGGAGCGCCGCCGCGAAGGCAATGCACAACGGGCCCCACCGGAAGTGGTGGGGCCCGTCGTGGTGGTGCGCTGAAGCTAGCTGCCCGCGGTCGGGGACTTGTCCTCGTCCGGGAGCGGGGTGCCCGTGGGCTCGGCGTCGGTCGGGGTGTCGGCGGGCTCCGGGAGGCCGCGCTTCACCGCGGACAGCAGGAGCTGCGCGACGTCGACCACCTCGACGTGCTCCCCGGCGAGGCCGTCGGCCTGGCGGGCCGTCACGCCGTCGGTGAGCATGACGCGGCAGAACGGGCAGCCGGTGGCGATCTTCGAGGGCGCGGTGCCGAGGGCCTCGTCGACCCGCTCGACGTTGATGCGCTTGCCGATGCGCTCTTCCATCCACATCCGGGCGCCGCCGGCGCCGCAGCACATGGAGCGGTCGGCGTGGCGGGGCATCTCGCGGAGGTTCGCGCCCGCGGCGCCCACCAGCTCGCGCGGGGCCTCGTAGACCTTGTTGTGGCGGCCCAGGTAGCACGGGTCGTGGTAGGTGATGTCCTCGGTGACCGGGGCGACCGGGACCAGGCGGCGCTCGCGGACCAGGCGGTTGAGCAGCTGGGTGTGGTGCACGACCTCGTACTGGCCGCCCAGCGACGGGTACTCGTTCGCCAGGGTGTTGAAGCAGTGCGCGCAGGTCGCCACGATCTTGCGCTTGCCAGCGGGCCTGCCGTCGAACACCGTGTTGATCACTTCGACGTTCTGCTGGGCGAGCATCTGGAAGAGGAACTCGTTGCCCGCGCGGCGGGCCGGGTCGCCGGTGCAGGTCTCCTCGGGGCCGAGGACCACATAGGACACACCGGCGGTGTGCAGCAGCTCGGCGACGGCGCGGGTGGTCTTCTTCGCGCGGTCCTCGAACGCGCCCGCGCAGCCGACCCAGAACAGGTACTCGACGTCGTCGGCCAGCTCGCCGTCGAACACCGGGACCTCGAAGTCCAGCTCGTCGGTCCACGCCAGGCGGTCCTTGGAGTTCTGGCCCCAGGGGTTGCCCTTGTTCTCCAGGTTCTTGAACATGCCGCCCAGCTCGGACGGGAAGTTCGACTCGATCAGCACCTGGTAGCGGCGCATGTCGACGATGTGGTCGACGTGCTCGATGTCCACCGGGCACTGCTCGACGCACGCGCCGCAGGTGGTGCAGGACCACAGGACCTCGGGGTCGATGACGCCGTTCTCGTCGACGCCGCCGATCAGCGGGCGCTCGGCCTCGGCGATCGCGAGGACGTCGATCCCGGCGTACATGTCCTCGCCGGACAGGCCGACCTCGTCGCCCGCCATGTCCTTCTTGCCGCCCGCGAGCAGGTAGGGCGCCTTGGCGTACGCGTGGTCGCGGAGCTGGGTGATGACCAGCTTCGGCGACAGCGGCTTGCCGGTGTTCCACGCGGGGCACTGCGACTGGCACCGGCCGCACTCGGTGCAGGTGGTGAAGTCGAGCCAGCCCTTCCAGGAGAAGTCCTCGACCTTGCCCGCGCCGAAGACGTCCTTCTCCGGGTCGGCCTCCTCGAAGTCGAGGGCTTGCCGCCGGAGGTCATCGGCTTGACCGCGCCGAGCGCGACGCCGCCGTCGGCCTCGCGCTTGAAGTAGATGTTGAAGAACGCGCTGAACCGGTGCCAGGCGACGCCCATCGTCATGTTCTTCGCGACGACGTACACCCACACCATCGCGCCCATGAGCTTGATGAACGCGAACACCGACACGAGGTCGGCGCTGGCGGGCAGGACCTGGCTCAGCGGGTTGGAGACGAACGCCGCCCAGTCGGGGAGGTTGTGCCCGCCGGTGGCCGCCTTGGCCGCGCGGACGCCGAGGATGCCGATGCCCTCGAACACGACGACGAACTCGACGAAGTACGCCTGCCAGAAGTTGGAGCCCTGGAAGCGGGACTGCCGGTCGGCCCGGCGCGGGTGGTTGAACTGGCGGACGGCGACGAGCCACAGGCCACCGACGATGGTGCCGACGCCCAGCAGCTCCATCAGCAGGTGCCACAGGTTCCAGTGGTCGAGGACCGGCCAGCCCCAGGTCGGCACGAACACCTCGCCGTAGGCCTCGAACAGGGCCGCGGACCCGATGAGGAAGCCCCACATCACCAGCCAGTGCGCCCAGCCGACGTGCCGGAACTTGTTCATCCGCGTGTGCGCGGCGAACTCCTTGACCAGCGTCACCAGGCGCGGGACGAACGGGCCGTTGCGGGTCGGGTCGGGCTGGCCGAGCCGCACCACGGCGACCATCCGCGCGATCGTCCGCACGAACATGCTCCAGGCCACGATGCTGACCGCGACCGCGATCAGCCCGAGGGTCAACTGCACGGGCCCCATGGTGGTGACGACCTTCCGTTCGGGTGGGACTCTTCTTACTCGTCGGTAACCGGGTTAGAGAAGCCTAAGTCTGACAAGTGTGGCGCACACCTCCAAGAAATTGGGACGATTGTTCAGATACATTGTCGTCATGGTGGGTCAATCTTGGCGGCACGTGCCAAAGTCCGCCCGATGACGCGCCCGCGGGTCGACGGGCGGCGGCTCCGCGGCGAGCGCAGGCGCGCCGAGCTGATCGAGGCGACCCTGCGGGTGATCGAGCGCGAGGGCGTCTCCGGGGTCTCGCACCGCAGCGTCGCCGCCGAGGCGGGCGTGCCGACGACCTCGACCACCTACCACTTCGCCAGCCTCGACGACCTCCTCGTGGCGACCCTGACCGCGTCCGCGGACAACATGGCCGCCGACATCCGCGACTCCATCGAGTCCAGCCGGATCAAGGGCGCCAGCCCCGCCGCCGCCGTCGCGCACACCCTCGCCGAGGCCGTCGGCCCGCGCCGGGGCCGCACGATGGCCGAGTACGAGCTGTACCTGCTGGCCGCGCGCCGCCCCGCCCTGCGCCCGGCCGCCCGGCGCTGGCTCGACGTGCTGACCAGCCTCGCCCGCAACCCCGACGAGGTGGGCTTCCGGGCGTTCCTCGCGGGCGTCGACGGGCTGCTGCTCCAGGGCCTCATCGACGACGAGCCGCCGACCGCGGCGGAGCTGCTGCCCGTGGTCGAGGCGCTGCTCGCGCCGTTGCGGTAGTACGCCGGAAGTCGCGGCCGGTGTGCGACTTCCGGCTGACGACCGCGCGGCCCCCGATCCCTAACCTCCGGATGGCGGTAGGGGAACCTCCGGGTCGGCTCGGGGGCGTCCCTGATGTTCGCCGACCCGGCCCGGCCATAGCGTTCTGGCCATCGGGTCCGGTTCCTGAGGGGGACGATGAAGAGGGTTCTGGCGGGGATCACCGCAGTGGGGTTATCGGGGGCGCTGTTGTCGGGGTGCGGCCTCGCCACGCAGGAGTTCCGCGACGAGGACACCGGCATCGGCACGGGGATCCGGACGGTGCTGCTGTCGCAGGGCTCCGGCTCGATCAGCATCCGGACCGGGGCGTCGCCGTACGTGCGCCGCACCGTGCACCACCGGGGGACCGGCCCGGCGCCACGCACCGGGTCGAGGGGGACGCCCTGATCCTCCAGGGCTGCGAGCGCGACAACTGCTGGATCGACTACGAGGTGGTCGTGCCGGAGGGGTTCGCGCTCACGGGGGAGGTCGCGTCGGGGGACGTGGCCGCTGCGGGGGCGGGGTCGGTCGACCTGCGGTCGTCGTCGGGGGACGTGACCGTGCGGGGGTGTCCGGAGCGGCCTCGGTCGAGGCCACCTCCGGTCGGGTCGAGCTGACCGACGTCGGGGAGAACGCCTCGGTCGAGGTCCAGTCGGGGGACGTGGGCGTGACCGGCGTCCGGGGGACGCCACCGTGCGGTCGGCATCGGGGGCCGTCACGGTGACCGGGGCAGCGGGGAAGGTGGACGTCGAGGCCACGTCGGGGGACGTGGCCATCGGCGCCGCCACCGTCGTGGACGTCAAGGCGCACACGTCCAGCGGCACGCTCGACGTCGCCGTCCCCCGCGCCCGCTACCGCGTCACGGTCACCGCGGACAGCGGCGAGATCGCCAACGGGGTGCAGCACGACCCCACCGGGCAGGCCACGCTCACCCTCTCCGCGACCAGCGGGGACGTCACCGTGAGGTACGCATGAGCACGAAGGAGAGGGCCGACGCGGCCCGCAACCGCCGCCGCATCCTGACCGCCGCCCGCCTGCTGGTGGAGCGCCACGGCGCGGACGCCGTCACCATGGACGACGTCGCCACCGCGGCGGGCGTCGGGAAGGGCACGCTGTTCCGCCGCTTCGGCGACAAGGCGGGCCTGGCCCGCGCGCTGCTCGCGGAGTCCGAGCGCAACCTGTACCTGCGGGTGACCGCGGGCGAGGCGCCGCTGGGCCCGGGGCGCCCGCCACCGAACGCCTGGTCGCGTTCTTCGACGCCTACCTGGCCTTCCTCACCGCGAACCTGGACCTGATGCGAATCGCGGAGACCGCGAAGCCGGGCGCCCGGTACCGCGCCGAGCCCTACCGCTACTGGCACCACCACGTCGCCCGCCTGCTGGTCGAGGCCAGGGCCCCCGCGGACCCGCGCGCCCTCGCCCACGCCCTGATGGCCGCCGTCGCCGCCGACCTGCACCGCTCCGTCAGCCGCGAGTCCGCGCCGGGCGCCATGCGCAACGCGGTGCTGCACCTGGTCGGCAAGAGCACCGGCGCGAGCGCGATCCCGGCGCCGCGCCCGCAGCCCGTCCGCATCTGACGGGAACCGGCGCGCGGACCCCGGCGTTGGTCCCCTCGTGGGGATTCACGCGCGGGGCCTGGGCGTCCAGGTGGGCGACCGGTGGCTGTTCCGCGACCTGGACCTGACCGTCGATGCGGGCGAGTGCCTGGCCGTGGTCGGGGACAACGGGTCGGGGAAGTCGACGCTGCTGCACTGCCTGTACGGCACGCAGGAGCCGACCGAGGGCACGGTGACCGTCGCGGGGATGCCCCCGGACGAGCGCGCCGCGGAGTTCCGCCGCGCGGTGTCGGTCGTCCTCGACGATTCCGCGCTGTTCGACGAGTACACGCCCGGCCAGCACCTCCAGCTGCTCGGCGTGCCCGACACGACGGACCTGCCGGACGTGCCCGCGTTCGAGATGTCGGCGGGCCAACGCAGGCGGTTGCTGCTGATGGGCGCGCTGCGCCGCGACCACGAGGTCCTGCTGCTCGACGAGCCCGAACGCGCGCTCGACGCGGGGGCCCGGCGGTGGTTGGCCGAGGTGATCGGGGAGGCGAAGCGCTCGGCTGCGGTGGTGATCGCGAGCCACCACCTGCCGTTGGTGGAGCGGGTGGCGGACCGGGTGGTGACGTTGTGAACCTGGTGCCGGGGTTCGTGGTGGCGGGGTTGTTGACGCTGCCGATCTACCGGGCGGGGTTGTTGCGGGAGCGGTTCTTGGGGGACCACGTCGTGCCTGCTGACGCCTTGGGCGCGGTGGTGTTGATCGCGGTGGCGGTGGCGCTGCTCTCGTTGCTGCGCAGGGATTTCATCCGCGCCGATCCGGCTCGGTTGACGTGGGATGACCCGGGGGACCGGGCGGCGTTGGTGCGGCCGGGGTTGGTGCGGGCATGGGCGCTGCGGTTCGGGGTGGTGGCGTACGTGTTCGTGGCCGGTGGTGCGGTGCTGGGGTGGGCGGGGGCTCTGCCGGTGTCGGCGGTGGTGGTCGCGGCGGCGGTGTTCGGGTTCGTGGCGGCGTGGTCGGGGGGTCGGTCGGTCTCCTTCGGCGCGGCGGGGGCGTGGGTGCGGGTGGTTCCGTTCGGAGTGGCCCTGGCGGGGGCGTTGTTCGTCGGGGAAGGCGTGTTGTGGGGAGTCGCCGGGGCGTTGGTGATCGCGACCGGGTTGGCGTGCGGGCCCGCGTACCGGCCGGGGCGGCGGGCGTTGGTGCGGGGACACCGGGCGCACGTCCTGCGGTCGGTGGCGTCGGCGTTCGGGGATGTGTTGGCGGTGCTGCCGAGGGCGCGTCCGACGCGTTTCCGGTTGGGGTCGGCGGCGCGGTTCGTCGTGGGTGGGGTGGTGGCGCGGCGGGGGATGGCGGGGGCGGCGGTGCTGCTGGCACTCGCGGCGCCCGTGCTGCACGCGGTGTTCCCGGTGGTCGCGCCGGTGTGGTGGGCGGGGCTCGGGGCGTACTTCGCCACGCTGCCGTTCGGGGGCGGGATGGCGGACGTGGTTCGGGTTGAGGGCTTGCGGCGGTGGGTGCCGCACAGCGACACCGCGTTGTGGACGGCGGCGGTGGTCGTCTTCCTCGTGATCGCGGGACTCTGGTTGGCGGCGGCGGTCCTCGCGGGACTTCCCGCTGTGCCACAAGCGCTTCCCGTCGCGGCGGCTGCTGTCGCGAGAACGGTCAGCAGGCCTGAGCTCGATTACTCCCCCAGCCCGGCTCTCGACATGGGCGGGCTGTACCTGCCGGTGAACCTGGTCCGCCAGCTCGTCCGCGGCCCGTTGTTGCTGGTGTTCGGGTTGACCGCGCTCAGCTGATCAGGCGACGCCTGGCGCTGTGGTGAGGGTGTGGTTGTCGGCGTCGAGGGTGGTGGGGGTGCCCAGGGCGACCGTGCGGGTGTCGGGGCCGTGGCCGGTGGGGAGGCCGCCGAGGATGGGGACGTTCAGGGGAGTCAGGCGGTCGCGGAGGATGTCGACGGCGGTCCAGCCGCCTGCGGTGGGGCAGTCGGTGAACTGGCCGAGGGCGATGCCGCGGAGGCCGGTGAGGGAGCCGCCGCGGTGGAGGAGGGTGAGGAGGCGGTCGATCATGCCTACCGCCAGGCCGATGTCCTCGAGCAGGAGGATGGCGCCGTGCAGGTCCGGTAATGCCCAGCCTGCGCCGGTGGCGACCAGGGACAGGTTGCCGCCCATGAGGAAGCCGGTGGCCTTGCCCGATGTGGTCAGGGCGGCGGTGGGCTCGGTCGGGTCGGCGTGCAGGACGATCGGGTCGGTGGTCGTGAGGGCGCGCCTGGCCGACTCGATCAACGCGGGGGTGGCGCGGTGGGCGTTCCAGCTCGCGACGCCGCCGTGCAGGGAGGGGATGCCGGTTTCCCGCCAGATCGCCAGCTGCAGGATGGTCGTGTCGCTGAACCCCATCAGGGGCTTGGGGTCGCGGCGCAGGGCGGCGAAGTCCAGGCGGTCGGCGATGCGGCTGCCGCCCTTGCCGCCGCGGGTGGTGATCACGGCGCGGACGCGGGGTCGGACAGCGCGGAGTTGAGGTCGGACAGGCGGTCCTCGTCGGTGCCCGCGAGGTAGCCGTGGCGGTCGAGGGCGTGCTCGCCGACCTCGACCCGCAGACCCCAGGACCGCAGCAGGCGGGCGCAGCGCGCGAGGCCCGTCTTCGTCGGCGGCGCCGACGGCGACACCAGGCGCACCACGTCCCCCGGGGCCACGCGGGGAGGGAGCATCAGCCTTCCTTCTCCGCCAACGCCGCCGCCTGGGCCGCGCTGTGCATGCGGAGCGGGATCTCCTTGATGAAGAACGCCACGACGAACGCCAACGCCATCACGCCCGCGCCGGTCAGGAACACGAGTTGGATCGACTCCGTGAAGCCCTGCTGGAACGGCAGCGCCAGGCGCGGGTCCACCGTCAGCAGGAACGACGAGTCGTCCAGCACGCCCCCGTGCCCGCCGGACGCCAGCGCCTCGAAGACCGGGGCGTTCGCGGGGTTCGCGCGCACCGCGGGTCGGCCAACGCCGCTTGGAAGCCCGGGTCGGCCGACGCCGCGCGGAACGCCCGGGCGATGTTGTCGGCGACCGTGCTGAACAGCAGCGACAGGAACACCGCGACGCCCAGGGTGCCGCCGAGCTGGCGGAAGAACGTCACCGACGCCGTCGCCACGCCCATGTCTCCGAACGGGACCGCGTTCTGCGCCGACACCGTCAGCGTGTTCATGCAGTTGCCCAGGCCCAGGCCGAACAGCCCCATGTACGCCAGCACCAGCCAGATCGGGGTGTCGACCTCGACCCCGTGGAACAGCAGGAGGCTGACCACCACCAGCGCGGTGCCGATGATCGGGAACACCTTGTAGCGCCCGGTCTTCGCCGTCAGCCTGCCCGAGGTGATCGACGCGGTCATGATGCCCAGCATCATCGGCAGCATCATCAGGCCCGCGTCGGTCGGGCTGTAGCCGCGGACGATCTGCAGGTACTGCGGGATCATCGAGATCCCGCCGAACATCCCGACGCCGAGGATCACGCCCACGACGATGGTCATGGCGAACGTCGAGGTGCGGAACAGCCGCAGCGGGATCAGCGCCTCGTCGCCCATCCGGCGCTCCACCAGCAGGAACCCGACCAGGCCGACCGCGCCGAGCACGTAGCAGAGCACCGACACCGGCGACGCCCAGCCCCACGCCCTGCCCTGCTCGGCGACCAGCAGCAGCGGGACCACGGCCAGGCACAGGAACGCCGCGCCCCAGTAGTCGATGCGGTGGTCGCGGCGGGTGTGCGGGACGTTGAGGACCTTCGCGACCACGACCAGGGCCAGCGCGCCGATCGGCACGTTCACCAGGAACACCCAGCGCCACCCGGTGATCCCGAGGATCGACTCCTGGCCCGCGAAGAACCCGCCGATGACCGGCCCCAGGACGCTGGACGTGCCGAACACCGCGAGGAAGTAGCCCTGGTACCTCGGCCGCTCCCGGGGCGGCACCATGTCCGCGATGATCGTCAGCGCCAGCGACATCAGGCCGCCCGCGCCGAGGCCCTGCAGGGCGCGCGCGGCGGCGAGCTGGCCCATCGTGTCGACCAGGGTGCACGCCAGCGAGCCGACGACGAACACGCTGATCGCGGTGGTGAACCACGGCTTGCGGCCGTAGATGTCCGACAGCTTCCCGTACAGCGGGGTCGAGACGGTCGCGGTGACCAGGTACGCCGTGGTCGCCCACGCCTGCATGCTCAGCCCGTGCAGGTCGTCGGCGATCGTGCGGATCGCCGTGCCGACGATGGTCTGGTCCAGCGCGGCCAGGAACATTCCCAGCATCAGGCCGGACATGACGACCAGGATCTGCCGGTGCGTCGGCCCGGTCTGGGTCATGCGTCCCCCGGGGGATTCGGTTGGGTTCAGCAACTAACTGCCGTCCAGCCTTCCCCGAACCGACCTCGATCGCAAGTCACGCCGCGAGCGCGGGGGCCAGCGCCGACCGGACGAACTCGCCGACGTACGCGATGGCCAGCCTGCCCTCCGGGATCACCGGGTAGAACGCCGGGAACACGTGCACCTGCCCCGGCCAGACCTGCAGCTCGCAGTGCCCGCCCGCAGCCCTGACCACCTCGGCCATCCGCCGCGAGTCGCCGACCAGGCACTCCGCGCCGCCCGCCTGGATGAGCAGCGGCGGCCAGCGGCGCTTGCTGCCCCGGAACACCGCCAGCCTCGGGTGCGTCAGCGGGTGCCCGCCCGCGTAGATCGCGGCGACCTCGCGCGCCCGGGCGGGCGGGATGTACGGGTCGCGGCAGGACGCGTCGGTGTCGTCGAGCGTCGCGCAGCTCAGGTCGAGGAACGGCGAGAACAGCACGGCGGCGCCGGGCATCGGGGCGCGCGCCCGGGTCAGGTCGCCGAGCAGCCCCGCGGTGAGGTGCCCGCCCGCCGAGTCGCCCATGACGACGATCCGGTCGGCGCGGTAGCCCTGGTCGCGCAGCCAGTGGTACCCGGCGAGCGCGTCGTCCGAGGCCGCCGGGAACGGGTGCTCGGGGGCGAGGCGGTAGCTCAGCAGCAGCACCGGCAGCCCGGTCGACGCCGACACCGCGGCGGCCATGTGCCGGTGCGTGCGCAGCGAGCCGAACACGAAACCGCCGCCGTGCAGGTACAGCACCGCGCCCGCGCCCGGGTCGGCGCCCGCGGCGGTGACCCACAGGCCGCGGACCTCGCCGTAGCCGTGCGACTCCGACACCGCGCGCAGCCTCGTCCCGCGCGGCAGCGGGGTCACCCCGGTGGCGTCGAACGCCTCGCGCACGAACGACAGGCCCGCCCCGCGCAGCCGGATGCGATCGCCTATCGGGCGGATGCTGGTCAGCAGGAACCGCGCCAGCGCCCTGGCCTGCATGCTCGGCGCAGCCATCATCTCGGCCACGGCGCACCTCCCCGACAGCCGAGTCGACGGTGACACCGGCCACATAACCACTGTAGATCAGTGAGCCGTCACCGACCGAGTCTCGATTTGCGCAGCCGGGGATACCTTTGACGCGTGAGCGAGGAACTGCTGTCGAAGTTGCGCGCCGCGGTGGGTTCGCAGGCCGTGCTGACCGATCCGGACGTCACCGCCGCGTACCGGCGCGACATGATGCCGCTCGCCCCGCACGGCGACCCGCTGGCCGTGGTGCTGCCGTCGTCGACCGAGCAGGTGCAGGCCGTCGTGCGGGCGTGCGCCGAGCACGGGACGCCGATCGTGCCGCGCGGCGCGGGCAGCGGGCTGTCCGGCGCGGCGAACGCGATCGACGGGTGCGTCGTGCTGGCGCTCACCAGGATGAACCGCATCCTGGAGATCGACCCGGACAACCGCCTCGCCGTCGTCGAGCCCGGTGTCGTGAACCTCGACCTGCGCGACGCGGTCGAGAAGCACGGGCTGTTCTACCCGCCCGACCCGTCCTCCTACGACTGGTGCACCGTCGGCGGGAACGTCTCCACGAACGCGGGCGGGCTGTGCTGCGTCAAGTACGGCGTCACCACGGACTCGGTGCTGGGCCTGGAGGTCGTGCTGGCCGACGGCGAGCTGCTCAGGACCGGTCGCCGCACGGTCAAGGGCGTCGCGGGCTACGACCTGACCAAGCTGTTCATCGGCAGCGAGGGCACCCTCGGGGTCATCACCCAGGCGACGCTCGCGCTACGGCCCCTGCCGCAGGCCCCCGGCACGACGGTCGCGGCGTTCCCGTCGATCGTCGCCGCGGGCGCCGCGGTCACCCGGATCGTGCGGGAGGGCATCGTGCCCTCGCTGATGGAGATCATGGACGCGGTGTCGATCGGGGCGGTCGAGGCGCACCTGAACACCGAGCTGGGCGCGGGCCGGGGCAGCGCGGCGCTGCTGATCTGCCAGTCCGACTCCGGCGGCGAGGCCGCGCGCCGGGAGCTGGCCGCGATCGAGGTGGTCTGCGCCGACAGCGGCGCCGAGCTGGTGCACACCACGTTCGACCTCGCCGAGGGCCGGATGCTGCTGACCGCCCGCCGCGCCGTGCTCACCGCGCTGGAGGTGTTCGGCGCCTGGCTGACCGACGACGTGTGCGTGCCGCGCACCCGCATCGGCGACCTCATCGCGGGCTGCGAGCGGATCAGCGCCGAGGTGGGCCTGCGCATCGCCGTCGTCGGGCACGCGGGCGACGGCAACATGCACCCGACGATCGTCTACGACCCGTCCTCGGCGGACGAGTTCGCCCGCGCCCGGGTCGCGTTCGACGACATCCTCGCGCTGGGCCTGTCCCTCGGCGGGACGGTGACCGGGGAGCACGGCATCGGCAAGATCAAGCGGGAGTGGCTGGCGACGGAGATCGGCCCGGTGGGGCTGCGCACCCACCGGGCCGTGAAATCCGCGCTCGACCCGGGGAACCTCTTCAACCCGGGATCGATGTTCAGCCCTGCGCCAGCTTCTTCTTCTCCCGGCGCGCCTTGAGCACCTCGAAGACGATCGGCAGGACCGAGAGCGCGACGATCCCGAGGATCATCAGCTCCAGGTTCTCCTTGACGAACGGGATGTTGCCCAGCGCCGCGCCGAGCAGCGTCAGGCCGGTCGCCCACAGCACCGCGCCGATGCCGGAGTAGAGGAAGAAGGTCCGCTTGTCCATCCGGCCGACGCCCGCGATCGCGGTGATGAACGTCCGGACGATCGGCACGAAGCGGGCCAGCACGATGGCGCGCGCGCCGTACTTCTCGAAGAACGCGTGCGTCTTCTCCACGTGCTCCTGCTTGAAGAAGCGGGAGTCCGGCTTGTTGAACAGCGCGGGCCCGGCCTTCTCGCCGATCAGGTACCCCACGACGTTCCCCAGGAACGCGCAGACCGTGAGGATGACGCACACCGCCCACAGCGGCACCGGGAACGCCGTGGTGGTCACCGCGAACAGGCCCGCGGTGAACAGCAGCGAGTCGCCGGGCAGGAAGAACCCGATCAGCAGCCCGCACTCGGCGAAGATGATCAGGGCGAGGCCGGGCAGCAGGAACGGGCCCAGGCCGGTCAGGATGTTCACCGGGTCCAGCCACTCGGGCAGCAGTGCGAGGTTCACCCTGGACAAGGTACAGAACGGACCTGTGTCACCAGTGCACTAGGCAGAACGGGTGACCGGCCGGATCGGCGTACACCCGGAACCGGTCGCCGCCGCCGTCGAGCCGGGTCGCGCCGAGCGCCAGCACCTGCTCCCCGGCCCGGGCGAGGTCGTCGACCCGCACGTCGAAGTGCAGGTGGGCGGGCTCGGCGGGCCACGAGGGCGGACGCCAGTCCGGGACCCGCTGGAAGGCGACCCCCGGCCGGTCGGGGGCGTCGCCGATGACGACGAAGTCCGGGCCGTCCTGGACCCGGATCATGCCCAGCAGCTCCTGGTAGAACTCCGCGAGGGCCTGGGGGTCGGGGCAGTCCACCACGAGGCCGTGCCAGCGTCCGATCATGCGGCGCATCCTCGCACCGGCAGCGGACGATTACCGTCCTAAACGAGGGTCAGCAGGCCGACGACCGCGCCCGCGGCCAGCCCGAGCAGCAGCGCGACCGCGAGCACCCACAGCGCGGGGGTCGGCTCCGGGACCAGGCGCTCGGTGACCTCGACCGGCCGCGGCGGCAGGTCGCCGCCGGGGAACAGGTCGGTCCCGGACAGCAGGGCGGGCTCCGGGGCGTCGGCCCGCGGCGCCTGGGCCGCCTGGGCCCGCAGCGCCTCGGCCAGCAGCCGCTCGGGGTCCTCGGTCACGCCCGCGACGGTAGCACCGGTGACGGCCGTCACCCCGGGAACGATCCGGCTGGCCCGCGCGTTGAGCCAGCAGGAAGATTGAGCGGAGTCGGCTCAACTACCGAAGCTGACACCGGTAGACTCAACTTACCCGAGCACGACCCACTGAAAGGCATGGAGGCACCAATGGCGCGAGCGGTCGGCATCGACCTGGGGACGACCAACTCCGTCGTCGCCGTCCTCGAGGGCGGTGAACCGACGGTGATCGCCAACTCGGAGGGCTCCCGGACCACCCCGTCCATCGTGGCTTTCGCCAAGAACGGGGAGGTGCTGGTCGGCCAGCCCGCCAAGAACCAGGCGGTGACCAACGTCGACCGGACGATCCGTTCGGTGAAGCGGCACATCGGCACCGACTGGAAGCAGGAGATCGACGGCAAGGCGTACACCGCGCAGGAGATCAGCGCCCGCGTGCTGATGAAGCTCAAGCGCGACGCCGAGTCCTACCTGGGCGAGACCATCACCGACGCGGTCATCACCGTGCCCGCGTACTTCGAGGACGCCCAGCGCCAGGCCACCAAGGAGGCCGGGCAGATCGCGGGCCTCAACGTGCTGCGGATCGTGAACGAGCCGACCGCGGCGGCCCTGGCCTACGGCCTGGACAAGGGCGCCAAGGAGCAGACCATCCTGGTCTTCGACCTCGGCGGCGGCACCTTCGACGTCTCGCTGCTGGAGATCGGCGACGGCGTCGTCGAGGTCCGCGCGACCTCCGGCGACAACCACCTCGGCGGCGACGACTGGGACCAGCGGATCGTCGACTGGCTGGTCGACAAGTTCAAGCAGTCCAGCGGCATCGACCTCACCAAGGACAAGATGGCGCTGCAGCGCATCCGCGAGGCCGCCGAGAAGGCGAAGATCGAGCTGTCCAGCTCGAACAGCGCCAACATCAACCTGCCCTACATCACCGTCGACGCGGACAAGAACCCGCTGTTCCTCGACGAGACGCTGTCCCGCGCCGAGTTCCAGCGGATCACCTCCGACCTGCTGGACCGCACCCGCGCGCCGTTCAACAACGTCATCAAGGACGCGGGCATCTCGGTCGGCGACATCGACCACGTGGTGCTCGTCGGCGGCTCGACCCGCATGCCCGCCGTGGCCGAGCTGGTCAAGGAGCTGACCGGCGGCCGCGAGCCCAACAAGGGCGTCAACCCCGACGAGGTCGTCGCGGTCGGCGCGGCGCTGCAGGCGGGCGTGCTCAAGGGCGAGGTCAAGGACGTCCTGCTGCTCGACGTGACCCCGCTGTCGCTGGGCATCGAGACCAAGGGCGGGGTGTTCACCAAGCTCATCGAGCGCAACACCACGATCCCGACCAAGCGCTCGGAGATCTTCTCCACCGCCGACGACAACCAGACCACCGTCGGCATCCAGGTCTACCAGGGCGAGCGGGAGTTCGCGCAGGACAACAAGAAGCTCGGCACCTTCGACCTGACCGGCCTGCCCCCGGCCCCGCGCGGCGTGCCGCAGATCGAGGTCACCTTCGACATCGACGCCAACGGCATCGTGCACGTGTCGGCGAAGGACCTGGGCACCGGCAAGGAGCAGTCGATGACCATCACCGGCGGGTCCGCCCTGCCGAAGGAGGACATCGACCGCATGGTCCGCGACGCCGAGGCGCACGCGGAGGAGGACAAGAAGCGCCGCGAGGAGGCCGAGGTCCGCAACCAGGCCGAGTCCCTGGTGTACCAGACCGACAAGTTCGTCAAGGACAACGACGACAAGATCCCGGGCGACGCCAAGGAGAAGGTCAACTCCGCGATCGCCGAGGCCAACCAGGCCCTGGCGGGCACCGACATCGCCGCGATCAAGGCCGCGATGGAGAAGCTGGCCACCGAGTCGCAGGCCATGGGCTCGGCGCTGTACGCCAACACCGGCGCCCAGCCCGGCGCCGAGGGCGCCGACGCGGGCCAGGCCAAGTCCGACGGCTCCGAGGACGTCGTCGACGCCGAGATCGTGGACGAGGACAAGGACAAGAAGTGAGCGACAACCACGACGAGAGCGGCGAGGAGCCCCGGGTCGTGGTGCGGGACCGGCGGCGGATCGACCCCGAGACGGGGCAGGTCCGCCAGCCGGGCACCGAGGCGACCGAGGCCACCGACGCGCCCGCCGAGGGCGCCATCGAGGGCACGATCGAGTTCCCGCGGAACCGGCCCCTGCCGACCTCGACCCGGCCGCCGAGCTGAAGAAGCAGCTCGACGAGCGCACCGCCGACCTGCAGCGGCTCCAGGCCGAGTACGCCAACTACCGCAAGCGGGTGGACCGCGACCGCGAGTCCGTGGTCAGCTCCGCCAAGGCGCAGGTCGTGGTGGAGCTGCTCGGCGTGCTCGACGACATCGAGCGCGCGGCGGCGCACGGCGACCTGACCGGCGCGTTCAAGGCGGTGGCGGACAAGCTCTCCGCCACGCTGGAGCGCGCGGGGCTGGAGCCGTTCGGCCACGAGGGCGAGCCCTTCGACCCGTCGGTGCACGAGGCCGTGCAGCACGCCACGTCCCCGGACGTCGACGGCCCGACCGTCACCGGCGTCCTGCGGCGCGGCTACCGCTTCGGCGACCGCGTGGTCCGCGCCGCGCTGGTCGCGGTGACCGACGCCGAAGCGGGCGCGCCCGCGCAGCAGGACTGAGCGGAAGGAGGGGACGTCCGAGATGAGCGCTAGGGACTGGATCGACAAGGACTTCTACCGCGAGTTGGGCGTCTCCTCCGACGCGAGCGACGCGGACATCAAGAAGGCGTACCGCAAGCTCGCGCGCGAGCTGCACCCGGACGCCAACCCCGGCAACACCGACGCCGAGGCCCGCTTCAAGGCGGTGTCCGAGGCGTACGGGGTGCTGGGCGACGCGGAGAAGCGCAAGCAGTACGACGAGGCCCGCAGCCTGTTCGGCGGCGGGTTCCGGCCGGGCGGGTTCGGCGGCGGCAACTTCGACTTCGCCGACGTGTTCCGGCAGCAGCAGGGCGGGGCGTCCGCGGGCGGCTTCGGCGGCCTTGGCGACCTGTTCGGCAACCTGTTCAGCCGCCGCGGCGGCACCGGCGCGCGGCCGAGGCGCGGCTCGGACGTCGAGACCGAGGTGCGCATCGACTTCACCGAGGCGGTGCGCGGCGCGACGGTGCCGCTGCGGCTGACCAGTCCGTCCACATGCGACACCTGTCACGGGTCGGGCGCGCGGCCGGGCAGCACGCCGCAGGTGTGCGCCAACTGCGGCGGCGCGGGCCTGGTCAACCGCAGCCAGGGCGCGTTCGCGTTCAGCGAGCCGTGCCGCGAGTGCCGGGGCAAGGGCACCGTGGTCACCGACCCGTGCCCGGACTGCGGCGGCGAGGGCGTGTCCACCAGGACGCGCACGCTGACCGTCCGCATCCCCGCGGGCGTCGAGGACGACCAGCGCATCCGCCTGGCGGGCCAGGGCGAGCCGGGCGCGCACGGCGCGCAGGCGGGCGACCTGTACGTGCGCGTGCACGTCAGCCCGCACCCGGTCTTCGGCCGCACCGGCGACGACCTGACGCTGAAGGTGCCGGTCACCTTCCCCGAACTGGCGCTCGGCACCACGCTGACCGTCCCGACCCTGGACGCCACCGTGACGCTGCGGGTCGCGCCGGGCACCGCGTCCGGGCGCGTGCTGCGCGTGCGCGGCAAGGGCGTGCAGCGCCGCGACGGCCGCACCGGTGACCTGCTCGTCACCCTCCAGGTGACGGTCCCGGCGACAATGGACGAGGCCGCGAAGGCCGCGCTGGAGGCGTACGCGGCGGCCACCGCCGACCACGACCCCCGGCCGGACCTCACCGCACTGGTGGAGAAGGCGAGGTAAGCCGTGCACCCGCTCCCCCTGGCACCGACGAGGACACCCCGTTCTTCGTCATCTCGGTGGCCGCGCAGCTCTCCGGGCTGCACGCCCAGACGCTGCGCAGCTACGACCGGCAGGGCCTGGTCTCGCCCGGGCGCACCCCGGGCGGCGGGCGGCGGTACTCCCTGCGCGACATCGCCCTGCTGCGCGAGGTCCAGCGGCTCTCCCAGGAGGAGGGCGTGAACCTCGCGGGCATCAAGCGGATCATCGAGCTGGAGAACGAGGTCGACCGCCTCCAGTCGGTCGTCACCGCCCTCACCGAGGAGCTGGCCGCGGTGCGCGCGGCGGCCGAGCAGGCCGCGGCGGCCATCCACCGCTCGTACCGCCACGAACTGGTGCCGGTGCGCCAGCAGACCGCGCTCGTCGTGTGGCGGCCCCGGACCGCAAGCGCTAGGCCGAAGGTTTCCAAATCGGGCGAACGGCGCAACGCGGCACGCCTTTCCGCGATCATCTACGGGCAGAGGTCTCGACGAAGGGCGCGCCCATGTCCGTCACCGACGACCCGACCTACCAGCAGGCCGGGGCCCTCTACCAGCAGCGCAGGTACGCGGACGCGGAACCGCTGCTGACCGGGCTGCTCACCCGCTACCCCGGTGACCTCGACCTGCTCTCCGCCCTGGCCAACTGCCACTCGCAGCTCGGCCGCACCAACGACGCGATCGCCGGGTTCCGCGCGGTCGTCGACAAGGACCCGCGGCGGATCAACGACGCGCGCAAGCTCGGCGTGCTCTACGAGCGGATCGGGGCCTACCGCGAGGCCGCGGCGGCCTACCGGATGGTCACCGCGGTGTCGCCGACCTTCGAGGACACCGCGGAGCGGCTGCGCGCGATCGAGCGGCTGAGCGCCCCGCGGTCGTCGCGCCGGTCGAGGGCGAGGTGCTGGTGCCCGGCCCGGCGCCGCTGCTGCACGTCATGGAGCAGACCAACACCGCCGACCCCGGCACCGTCGAGCGCCGGTACACCCAGTGCGTCCGCTACGCCCTGCTGGACGTGGCGTTCCCGGTGGGGGTGGCGGTGCTGGCGACGGCCGCCGTCGCGATCGCCGTGCCCGCGATCATCGGGCTGCTCCCGGATTCCGTCGAGGAGACCGTCGACGACGGGTGGTCGGTCGTGGCGGGCTACCTCGGCTGGGCGCTGTTCCTGGTGTGGCTGGTCGTCGCGGCGCTGGTCTTGCGGTGCGTGCTGCGCGCCAAGCGGTACGAGGTCGTCGCGCACCAGCGCGGCCTCGACCTGAGCGAGGGCCTGCTGACCCGCGGCAAGCAGTTCTTCTGGTACTACCAGATGACCCAGGAGCCGGAGTTCTACCGGACCGGCGTGATGGCGGTGCTCAACGTCGCCACCCTCGTGATCAAGTACAACGACTCCAGCAACACCACGCAGGAACTGCACCTGCGCGGCATCGGCACCGCCGAGCAGGTGGAGGACCTGCGCCGGTTCGTGCTGAGCAGGCGCACGGTCGACCGCCGCAGCATCCGCGGGCCGTTCTAGCCGAACAGCCCGCCGCCGTCGTCGTGGCCGTCGTCGGACTGCATGTGCTCCAGCAGTCCGCCCGCGCTGCTGCCGTGGTCGCCGGGCCAGTGGTGGTGGTGCCCGTGGCCGTCGTGCGGGGCGTGGCCGGGGCCCGCGAGCGACACCGGCGCCGCGCCGCCCGTGGCGAAGATGCCGGTGTTGCCGTCGAAGGCCGCTTTCGCGTGGTCGCCCAGGATGACCTGGACGTTGTTGACCTCGACGTGGTCGCCGATCCCGACCGGGCCGGTGATCGAACCTTGGTTGTCGAAGAGGTTGTCGCCCACCGGCACCGTCCTTAGTCGAGGGTGAAGGGGTCGTAGACGATGCGGTCCAGCGGGGTGCCCGCGATGAGCATGCGGGACACGGTGGCCCTGATCATCGGCGGGGAGCCCGCGAGGAGGACCTCGCGGTCCGCCCAGGCACCGTAGCGCGTGACGACGTCGGCGAGGGTGCCGTGCTCGAGGCCGGGGTTTCCTCTTCGGTGACGCCGACGACCGTCAGCCACGGGTTGGCGGCGGCGATGTCCTGCAGGAGGCGCAGGTCGTACAGGTCGGCGGGGGTGCGCCCGCCGACGAACAGGTGCACGGCCGGGTTCTCGCCCCAGCGGGCGAGGTCCTCGACGATCGCGCGCATCGGCGCGACGCCGGTGCCGCCCGCGATCATCAGCACGTCCGAGCCCGCGGTCCGGTCGACGGTGATGCGGCCCATCGGGGGCCGATGCGCCAGCGGTCGCCGGGGGTGGCGTGGGCGACGAGCGCGCGGGAGACCCAGCCGCCCTCGACGCCGCGGACGTGGAACTCGATCGCGCCGTCCTCGCGCGGGGCGTTGGCCGGGGTCAGGTAGCGCCAGAGCCGGGGCCGCTGCGGCACCTCGACGCTGACGTACTGGCCGGGCCGGTACGGGATCGGGTACTCGGGGCGGACCCACACGCGGGCCAGGTCCCACGACAGCCGCTGGTGGTCGATGACCTCCGCGCGCCAGTACGCCGGGCCGGTGTCGCTCGCGGCGGCGTCGAGCATCGCCCTGGCCATGATCGTGTACGCCTCGGCCCAGGCGCGCTCGACGTCGGTGGTCCAGTGGGCGCCCGCGTGCTTCTTGACCGCGGCGATGAGGGCCATGCCGACGGCCTCGTAGTGCTCGCTGACGACGCCGAACTTGCGGTGGTCGCGGCCGAGCTGGCGCAGGAACGGGACGAGGTCGTCGGGGCGGTCCACCATCTGCACGACGTGCACCAGCGCGCGCAGCAGGCGGGAGCGCTGGACCTGCATGTTGGCCGGGAACATCTCCCGCGTGGCGGGCGCGATGGAGAAGAGCATGCCGTAGAAGAACTGCGCGACCTTGTCCGCGTGGGGCTCCACGACCGCGAAGCTCTCGCGCACGAGGCGCACCATGGCGACCACAGCGGCCGGGGACTCCGGGTGCGGCTGCACGGACGGTATGGGGCTCACCACGGGATTGGCTGTCATGGTCGGGGGCTGACTCCACCTCTCGGGGCGCCTTCCAGCGTGGCACCACGCTACTCGAGCATCCATCCCCCGACGGTGTGGACAGTAGACCCATTACGGGCGCGGCGCTCGCATGGAGCCGACCAAGAAGCTGATCTTCGCTACGCCGCGTCACCGATCTCGCTCGATCAGGACGACGTCCGGGTGACCGGGGTCGCGAATGACGGAGCGGCATGACACCGTTCCCTGCGTGTCCGCAGACCTGCTCCCCCGACCGGAACGGCCACGGCCGACCTGCTGACGCTGGAGTTCGCCGAGCCGCCGCCCGCCACCGCGGCCGTCGCGGGCCCGCGCGAGGCGGCGGGGCGTTCTCACCTGATCGGACCAGGCAGGCGGGAGCCGGAACCGCCCGCGGTGCTCGACCACCTCGACGCCCGGATGGTCGCGGTCATCGACCGGGCGGGCCGGGGGCACGTCGCCACCGCCACCGCCGACGGGCACTTCGAGTCCGCGTTCCGCGACGTGAAGGTGCTCGACCGCCGCCACATCGCCTACCCCGGCTCCGACGGGCCGCCGCCCGCCGCGGTGGGGGTGCTGCTCGTGGACCTCACCGGGGAGCCGGTGGGCGTGCACGTCTCCGGCCGCGCCCGCGAGGACGGCGGCTGGGTGGTCGTCGAGGTCGAGGCGGCCCGCCTGCACAGCACCGCCGACGTCCGCGGCGCCGGGTAGTGGCCGACGACGACCGGCAGCGCGCCGCCCAGGACCTGGAGCGGGAGCTGTCGAAGCTGTTCGGCCGCGCCCGCAGCCTGTCGCTGAGCCTGGCCGCGCGCGTGCACCCCGACCTCGACGGCGCGTCCTACGCGCTGCTGCTGCACCTCGACGACGTCGGCCCGGTGCGCGCCGCGGACGTGGTGGAGCGGACCGGGCTGGACAAGTCGACCGTCAGCAGGCAGATCGCGCGGCTGGTGGACCTCGGCCTGGTGGAGCGGGTGCCCGACCCCTCGGACGGGCGGGCGCGGCTGGTGCAGCTCACCGGGTCGGGCAGCGAGCGGCTGGAGCGGGTGCGGGCCGACCGCAGGCGCAGGCTCCGGGCGCGCGTCGCCGACTGGCCGACCGAGGACCTGCGCGAGTTCTCGCGGCTGCTGGGCCGCCTCAACAGCGATCTGTGACAGCGCGCCAGCGTGGGTACCCGAACGGCCGCTTCGCTCGATCGGGTGGATTCGCGGTTGTCCCCACGCCTGTGGACAACGTCCTGGGGATTGTGGACAACCGGCCCGGCGGTGTGGACAGCGGCGTTGGTACTTGTGGGTGAGCCGGGCGAATCCGGTGGCGAGGCAGCTCACACCCGGGAATCCTGGGTTGAGCGGAACTGGCTCAACTTTCCTGACGTTGTGCGAGTGGAACCGGCAGTGAGACCCGAGGTGGGAGATGGACGCCTTCAACCCGACGACCAAGACCCAGGCCGCCATCAGCGCGGCGGCGCAGGCCGCGGCGCGGCGGGCAACCCCGACATCGCGCCCGCGCACCTGCTCGGCGCCCTGCTCGCGCAGGCCGACGGCCTGGCGGGCCCGCTGCTGACCGCGGTCGGCGCCGACCCGGAGGTCGTCCGCAAGGAGTTGGAGCCGCTGCTGCGCGCGCTGCCGTCGGCCACCGGCGCGACCGTGTCGTCGCCGTCGCTGTCCCAGCCCGCGCTGCGCGCGATCACCCACGCCCAGAAGCTCGCCACCGAACTGGGCGACGAGTACGTCTCCACCGAGCACCTCATGGTCGGCCTGGCCGCCGCGGGCGGCGACGTCGCCGACCTGCTGCGCCGCCGCGGCGTCACGCCGGACGCGCTGCGCGAGGCGTTCACCAAGGTCCGCGGGTCGGCGCGGGTCACCAGCCCCGACCCGGAGGGCACCTACCAGGCGCTGGAGAAGTACGGCCTCGACCTGACCAAGCAGGCCCGCGAGGGCAAGCTCGACCCGGTGATCGGCCGCGACGCCGAGATCCGCCGCGTCGTGCAGGTGCTGTCCCGGCGCACCAAGAACAACCCGGTGCTCATCGGCGAGCCGGGCGTCGGCAAGACCGCGATCGTCGAGGGCCTCGCCCAGCGGATCGTGGCGGGCGACGTGCCGGAGTCGCTGCGCGGCAAGCGGGTCGTCGGCCTCGACCTCGGCGCGATGGTCGCGGGCGCGAAGTTCCGCGGCGAGTTCGAGGAGCGGCTCAAGGCCGTGCTCAAGGAGATCACCGAGTCCGCGGGCCAGGTGATCACCTTCATCGACGAGCTGCACACCATCGTCGGCGCGGGCGCGACCGGCGAGGGCGCGATGGACGCGGGCAACATGATCAAGCCGATGCTGGCCCGCGGCGAGCTGCGCATGGTCGGCGCGACCACGCTCGACGAGTACCGCCAGCACATCGAGAAGGACCCCGCGCTGGAGCGCCGGTTCCAGCAGGTGCTCGTCGGCGAGCCGTCGGTGGAGGACACCATCGGCATCCTGCGCGGCCTCAAGGAGCGCTACGAGGTGCACCACGGCGTGCGCATCACCGACAGCGCCCTGGTCGCCGCCGCGGACCTGTCCGACCGCTACATCACCGCGCGCTTCCTGCCGGACAAGGCGATCGACCTCGTCGACGAGGCCGCGTCCCGGCTGCGCATGGAGATCGACTCCCGCCCGGTCGAGATCGACGAGGTCGAGCGCGCCGTGCGCAGGCTGGAGATCGAGGAGATGGCGCTGGCCAAGGAGGACGACCCGGCCTCCCGGGAGCGCCTGGCCGCGCTGCGCGCCGAGCTGGCCGAGAAGCGCGAGGGCCTGTCCGCGCTCACCGCCCGCTGGCAGAACGAGAAGGGCTCCATCGACCGCGTCCGCGAGCTGAAGGAGCAGCTGGAGTCGCTGCGCGGCGAGTCCGAGCGCGCCGAGCGCGACGGCGACCTCGGCCGCGCCGCGGAGCTGCGCTACGGCCGCATCCCCGCGCTGGAGAAGGAGTTGGACGCGGCGACCGCGTCCACGCCGCAGCCCGGCGCGGAGGTGATGCTCAAGGAGGAGGTCGGCGCCGACGACATCGCCGAGGTCGTCTCGGCGTGGACCGGCATCCCCGCTGGCCGCATGCTCGAGGGCGAGACGCAGAAGCTGCTGCGCATGGAGGACGCGCTCGGCGGCCGCGTCGTCGGCCAGGCCGAGGCCGTGCGCGCGGTGTCCGACGCCGTGCGCCGGGCCCGCGCGGGCGTCGCCGACCCGGACCGCCCGACCGGCTCGTTCCTGTTCCTCGGCCCGACCGGCGTCGGCAAGACCGAGCTGGCGAAGGCGCTGGCGGAGTTCCTGTTCGACGACGAGCGCGCCATGGTCCGCATCGACATGAGCGAGTACAGCGAGAAGCACTCGGTGGCCCGCCTGGTCGGCGCCCCGCCCGGCTACGTCGGCTACGACCAGGGCGGCCAGCTCACCGAGGCGGTCCGCCGCCGCCCGTACACCGTGGTCCTGCTGGACGAGGTGGAGAAGGCCCACCCGGACGTCTTCGACGTGCTCCTGCAGGTCCTCGACGACGGCAGGCTCACCGACGGCCAGGGCCGCACGGTCGACTTCCGCAACACGATCCTGGTGCTCACCTCGAACCTGGGCTCGTCGGCCATCGCCGACGCGACCCTGGACGAGAAGCAGCGCCACGACGCGGTGATGTCGGTGGTGCAGCGCCACTTCAAGCCCGAGTTCCTCAACCGCCTCGACGACGTGGTCGTGTTCCACTCGCTGGCCACCGAGGAGCTGACGGCCATCGTGGACATCCAGGTGGCGCGCCTGGGCCGCAGGCTCGCCCAGCGCAGGCTGACCCTCCAGGTCACGCCATCGGCCCGCGACTGGTTGGCGCTCAACGGCTTCGACCCGGTCTACGGCGCCCGCCCCTGCGGCGGCTGGTGTCGTCGGCGATCGGCGACCAGCTCGCCAAGAGCCTGCTGTCCGGCGACATCCGCGACGGCGACACCGTCGAGGTGGACGTCACCGACGACAACAGCGCCCTGACGGTGGGCCGGGCCTGAGGTGTACTCCGACGCCGATGCCGCGGCCCTGTACGACGTCCTCAACGCCTGGGCGGCCAGTGACGACTTCTACCTCGCGCACGTCATGGCCGCCGGGTCCGCGCTGGACGTGGGCTGCGGCACCGGCGTGCTCCTGCACCGGGCCCGCGACGCCGGGCACCGGGGCAGGCTGACCGGGATCGACCCCGACCGCGCCGCGCTCGAGCGGGCGCGGCGGCGGGCGGACGTCGAGTGGGTCGACGGGCGCGCGGTGGACATCCCGTGGCGCGGGGAGTTCGACGTGGCCGTGATGGCGAGCAACGCGTTCCAGTGCCTCGTCACCGATGACGAGATCGCCGCGTCGCTGGCGAAGATCCGCACCGCGCTGGTCGACGGCGGGCGGTTCGTGTTCGAGACGCGGAACCCGGCGTACCGGCAGTGGACCGAGTGGCGGCCGGAGAACGCCGTCGACGTCGTCGACCACGCCGGGCGGGCGCTGCGGATAGCGCACCGCGTGGAGTCGGTGGCGGACGGCGTCGTCACCTTCACCGAGACCACCGCGACCCCGGACGGCGACGTCCTGCGCGTCGACCGGGCGTCCCTGCGCTTCCTGGAGCCCGACGAGCTGCGCGGCTTCCTCGCCGACGCGGGCTTCCGGGTGGCGCGGCTCGGCGACTGGGACGGCGGTCCGCTCACCGAGCGGAGCAAGAGCATCGTCGTGGTCGCGGAACCCGGGAGCGCGCCGGGGCGTTGACCCGGCGTGGTGGAGACCGTCCTCGCCTGGAGCGTGCCCGGGGTGACCATGCTGATGGTCGCCGTCGGCGTCTGGGAGCTGCGCAGGCAGCGGCGCAAGGGCCGGGCGGGCACGCCGCTCACCGCGACCTACGTCAACGAGTTCACCGCGCTCTTCTACGGCACCAAGCGCATGGAGCTGGACCACCGCGACTCCATGTCGATGCTGCGCGAGGAGGACGCCCAGGGCGGGCCGCCGCTCGGCGTCGACCTCGACAGCGGGACGGCCGTGCTGCCGCCACGGGACCGCGGTCCGGCGACGGGCGGGTGACCGAGCACCCCGTGACCGGCCAAAACATGGTGAATTGCGGTCAATCGCATCCCCCGCCCGGGGGCCGTCCACGTACCCTACGGCCGTGACCCTCGCGACCGGCGTGCTCGACTCGGCGGGGCCCCTGCTGGTGTGGGCCATCGTGCTGGGCTTCGTGTTCGTGGAGTGCGCGTTCATCTTCGGGCTGTTCCTGCCCGGCGACACGCTGCTGTTCGCCGCCGGGGTGGTGCTCGCGCAGCAGGGCGCCGAGGGGCAGGCGTGGGCGCTGTGCGTGGCGGCGACGGTGACCGCGGTGGCCGCGAACCAGGTCGGCTACTTCATCGGCGCCAAGACCGGGCACGCGATCATCACGCGCAAGGGCGGCCGGGTGCTCAACGCGGCCAACCTCGCCAAGGCGCGGGACTTCCTGGACCGGCGCGGCTTCTGGGCGGTCGTGCTGGCCCGCTGGCTGCCGTGGGTGCGCACGCTGGCCCCGCTGATCGCGGGCGCGGCGAAGATGGACGCCCGCAAGTTCGCCACCGCGACGACGGTCGGCGCGCTCGCCTGGGTGCCGACGCTGGTCCTGCTCGGCTACTACGCCGCGGGCCTGCTCGACCGGATCCCGTGGCTCCAGACCGCCGTCGTCGTCGGCAGCGTCGCGTTCTTCGTGCTCGGCACCGGGTGGGGGATCTGGAAGTACCGGCAGGAGATGCGCAAGCCGGTCGACACCATCTCCGTCACGGAGTGATCAGCAGGTCCGCCAGGGCCGCCGTCCCCGCGATCAGCTCGGCGTTGCGCTCGTCGGAGCCCAGCGTCCGCTCCCACGCCTGCTCGGGCGTGCGGCCGTGGTCGACGTGCCTGCGCGCCAGCCGCTCCCGGCGCACGTCCTCGCCCGGGTCGACGTACCAGACCTCGTCGAGCAGCGCCCGCGCGCGGGGCCAGAGCAGCAGGTAGTTGCCCTCGGTGACGACCAGCGGGACGTCGTCGGGCACCGGCACCGCGCAGGCGATCGGCTCCTCCAGCGCGCGGTCGAACAGCGGCGCGTAGACGATCTTGTCGGTCCTGGCGCGCATCCTGGCGAGCAGGTCGACGTAGCCGTCGGCGTCGAAGGTGTCGGGGGCGCCTTTGCGGTCGGCGGTCCCGAGCCGGTCGAGCACGCGCTGGGCGAGGTGGAAGCCGTCCATCCCGACGAGCGCGGCGCGGCCGTCGAGGGCGTCGACCAGCCGGGCGGCCAGGGTCGACTTGCCCGCGCCCGGCGGCCCGCAGACGCCGAGCAGCCTGCGCCGGTCGGCGAGGGCGGACGCGCGCGCGACCAGCTCGTCGAAGGTCGGTCGCATGGGCGCCCTCCTCTGCGGGTAATGTCCGCAAGCGTTTGCAGCGAACGGGGAGCAGGATTTCACGCCGTGGCCACCATGCAGGATGTCGCCCGCATCGCCGGGGTGTCGATCAGCACCGTGTCGCACGTCGTCAACGAGACCCGGGCCGTCGCCGAACCGACCCGGCTGCGCGTGCTGGCCGCGATCGAGTCCACCGGCTACACCGGCAACGCGATCGCCCGGTCGCTGGTCACCGGCGGCACCAACTCCATCGGCGTGGCCATGTCGCTGCTGGCCAACCCGCACCTCGCGCAGCTCGTGCACGCCATCGAGGCGGAGGCCACCGCCGCGGGCTACACGGTCCTCATCGGCGACACCCTCGACACCCCCGACGGCGAGCGCGACGCGGTCCGCAGGCTCCAGGCCCGCCGGGTGGACGGCGTGCTGCTCACCCCGGCCCCCGGCGACACCGACACCCTCGACGCGCTGGCCCGCACCGGCGTCCCCGCGGTCCTGGTCGACCGGGTCTCGCACCGGGTCAAGCTGGACCAGGTCGGGCCGGAGAACATCCAGTCGACCTCGGCGCTGGTGTCGCACCTGGCCGCCGCGGGCACCGGCGGATCGGGTTCATCAGCGGCGTCGACTGGGTCGGGGCGAGCGAGGAGCGCACCCTCGGCTACCGGTTGGGCCTCGGCCGGGCCGGGCTGCGCTGGGACTCGAACCTGGTCGCGGGCGGCGGCGCCACCCACGAGGACGGGGTGCTGGCGCTGCGCAGGCTGCTCACCGTCCCGGAGCGGCCGACCGCGGTGATCACCGGCAACGGCGCGATGACCGCGGGCGCGTACCGGGAGGCCACCGACCACGGCTTCACCGTCGGCGTCGACTTCGCCATCGTCGGGCACGACGAGGTCGAGTGGGCGGAGCTGGTGAAGCCGGGCATCACCACGATGGCGCACCCGGTCGACGAGATCGGCCGGACCGCGGTGCGGCTGCTGCTGAGCCGCATGCGCGACCCGGAGCGCGAGCCGGAGACGGTGCTGCTGCCGCCCGCCCTGGTGCACCGCGGATCCTGCGGCTGCCCGGCCGCGTGACGCCCGGCGCGCCATCGGGTGGCGGGGGTCACCGCCCGCCGACGACACGCCGCCTCGGCCGGGTGAGGCCGCCGCCCGGCGGTGTGGTTCGCCCGGTTTCGCCCCGGCACCCGCGCTCACCTGCGGGTATGCACAAGTGCATGAGTGCTACCGAACGTGAGGCGACCCGTCCTGCTATTCGGATGCTCACCGGTGTGACGGCCGTCGCGACCCTGGTCCTGTTCCCCGGCGCCGCCGCGGCGGCCCCGACGACGTCCCACCCGACCGCTACCGCATCGTCTCCGCGCTGACCGGCCAGTGCCTGGCCCTCGGCACGGGCGTGGTCGAGCTGGCCGACTGCGCGAAGGACTCGACCGTCTGGGACGTCATCCCGGCGGAGGAGCCCGAGGCGCCGCCTGCGGAACCCGCCCCGGAACCGGGCCCGGAGCCCGCGCCCGAACCCGAGCCAGCCCCCGAACCGGAGCCCGCGCCGGAACCGGAGCCCGCGCCCGAGCCCGCGCCGGAACCGGAACCCGCGCCCGAGCCGCCCGCCCCCGAGGAGCCGCGCGCCGAGGGCGGCGTCCTGATCCGGCACGTGCTCGACTGCCTCGGCAACGACGGCAAGATCAGCCCGTGCGGCGGCGAGGCCCAGTCGTGGACGCTCCGCCAGACCGACACCGGCGACTTCACCATCGGCGCCGCGGACGGCAGCGTCCTCGCGGTCGTCCCGGCCGCCGACGAGACGGCGGGCGACACCGTCCACACGACCGAGGCCGCGGACGAGCCGGGGGAGGTCTGGCTGCTGGAGACAGTAGAGTAATCCTCGCCTCCCACAAGGGGTCCCGGCGCCGCCGGGGCCCCTTTCGCGTAACACCCGGGCACGCGGGCGCGACCACACTCCCGGGTCCGCAGGGGAGCGGTCCGGAAGGGAGCGCCGGTGCACGTGGCCGCGGGGCAGACCCTCGTCCTGACCGTCACCCCGGACGACGTCCCCCGAGCGCGCCGCGCCCTGAAGCGGTGGCTCATGGACGCCGGGATAGCCGAACTGTCCGCATGCGACATCGTGCTCGGCGCCACCGAGGCCGCCGCGGAGGCGATCGCGCACGCGGCGTCGCGGATCACCGTCACCGCCGCGATCGAGCAGGCGGCCGTGGTCCTCACCGTCGTCGACGACGGCCGCTGGCGCGACCCGGAGACCGGCCTCGGCACCCTCCGCGGCCACGCCCTGACCATGGTCGAGGCCGCCAGCGCCCACTTCGAGATCGCGCACGCCGACGACCGCACCACGCTCACCGCGCGGTTCCGCCTAGAAACCGCCTGACACCGGCAGCACGGCCCCCGTCACGAACGCCGCCTCCGGCCCGAGCAGCCACACGATCCCCGCGGCGATCTCGTCCGGCTCGCCGGGCCGCCCGATCGGGATGCGCGCCCCCAACCGGTCCGCCCGCCCCGGGTCGCCCGCGGCGGCGTGCAGGTCGGTCCGCACGACCCCGGGCGCGATCGTGTTGACCCGCACGCCCTCGCCCGCGACCTCCAGCGCCAGCCCGTACGCCAGGGTCTCCACCGCGGCCTTCGACGCGGCGTAGTGCGCCCACTCGCCGGGCGAGCCGCGGCGGGCGGCGGTGCTCGACACGGCGACGATGGCGCCGCCGGGGCCGCCGTGGCGGGTCGACATGCGGCGGACGGCGGCGCGCAGGCACAGGAAGACGCCGAGCACGTTGACGTCGAGCACGCGGCGGACGGCGTCGGCGGGGATCTCGTCGACCCGGCCGCGGACGCCGCCGCTGACGCCCGCGTTGGCCACCAGCCCGGTGACCGGACCGAGTTCGGCCGCGGCGTCGAACAGGGCCTCGACGTCGGACTCGTCCGACACGTCCGCGCGGACCGCCAGCGCGCGCCTGCCCGACGCCCGGACCTCGGCGACCACGGCCTCGGCCGCGGCGGCGTCGTCGGCGTAGTTGACCACCACGTCATGGGGGCGCGCCTGCACACCGCGGCCCCGATCCCCGGCTCCCGCCGGTCACCACCAGAACGCTCACCGCTCCATGCTGGCACTGCCCTCGAGGCGGGCGGCGGCTTCCAGCGCCATCCACGCCGAGAGCTGGACCGACAGGTCGGCCTCCGGGCCGGAGGCGCGGCGCGGGACGCGCGCGGGGACGGCGAACTCGGGGCCGAACAGCGGGCCGCCGGGGACGGCGGCGCGGTTGCGCCACAGGGCCTCCGCCGAGTCGACGACCAGGCGCGCGGCGGTGTCGTCGCCGAGGCGGATGGCGGCGTCGGCGAGGTAGCGGGTGAGGATGCCGGTGAACAGGCCGCCATCGCCGCCCTCGTGGCCGCGCAGCACGCCGCCGGGGGCGAGGTGGGCGTCCACGGCGCGCACGGTCCGCGCGGCCAGGTCCGCCCACGGGCCGGAGGGGTCGTACTCGGCCATCTCGACGCACGCGCCCAGGTGCACGCCCTGGCAGTAGGTGTAGACCATCGTGATGACCTCGCGCACGCCGCCGTCGGTGTCGACGTGCAGGCCGTCCCACATCAGGTCGTTCGACGGGTCGCGCAGCGAGCGCTCCATCCACCGGGTCATGGCCATGGCGCGCTGGCGGTCGGTGCGGTCCATCCGGGCGCGGGCGAGCAGGATCGCGGCCGGGCCGTTCGCGGGGACGTTCTTGAACGTGTCGCCGCGCCGCCACCAGATGCCGCCGCCGCCGTGCTCGGTCCAGCCGTCGCGGAGCTGGGCGGTGATCGCGGCCAGCGCCGGGCGGACGTCGACCAGGTGGCGGGCGCGGTGCAGGGCGAGGCCGAGCCAGGCGATGTCGTCGTAGTAGTCGTTGGTCCACCGGCGGAAGTTGCGCAGGTGGACGCCGCGGACCAGCCGGGTGATCAGCTCGGCGCGCTCGTCGGAGGGGCGCGCTCGTCGGCGTCGACCAGGCAGTCGATCAGGTGGGCCTGCCACCAGTAGTGCCAGCGCGCGTAGAGGCGGTCGCCGACCCGGGCGGGCCAGCCGACGACGCCGAGCCGGGTGCCGGGCAGCGCCCACAGCCTGCGCACGTGCCGCACGCGGACCGCCCGTTCGGCGACCCCCGCCCGGGCGGCCCACAGCCCGGGGTGCCCTCGGCGGCACCCTCCGTGTGCTGCGCACCGCGGGTCACGGGTCAATCGTGACCGCTGGATCGTTCCGGATGCCCCGCCAGGGGGTGATATCACTGATTCGTGCCACGCTGGGCGCATGCCCACCCACCACGTCACCTGCCCGCTGTGCGAGGCGACCTGCGGCCTGACGATCACCGCCGTCGACGGCGCGGTGGCCTCGGTGCGCGGCGACGCCGACGACGTCTTCTCCGCGGCTACCTGTGCCCGAAGGGCGCGTCGATCGGCGCGCTGCACGCCGACCCGGACCGGCTGCGCGCGCCGCTGGTCAAGCGCGGCGGCGGATTCGTCGAGGTGTCGTGGGAGGAGGCGTACGCCGAGATCGCGGCGCGGCTGCCCGGCATCGTCGGCGAGCACGGCGGCGACGCGGTCGCGGTGTACATCGGCAACCCGGGCGTGCACAACCTGTCGACCTCCCTGTACGGCCGCGTGCTGATCAAGGCGCTGCGGACGAAGAACGTCTACACGGCCAGCTCCGTCGACCAGGCGCCGAAGCAGTTCGCCGCCGGGTACCTCTTCGGCGACCCGATGAGCGTGCCGGTGCCCGACCTCGACCGCACCGACCACCTGCTGCTGCTCGGCGCGAACCCCCTGGTCTCCAACGGCAGCCTGATGACCTCCCCGGACACCCGGCGCAGGCTGCGCGCGATCCGCGAGCGCGGCGGCAAGGTCGTCGTGGTGGACCCGGTCCGCTCGCGCACCGCTGAGGCGGCCGACGAGCACCACGCGATCCGGCCCGGCACCGACGCGCTGCTGCTGTTCGCGCTGGTCCACGTCCTGTTCGCCGACGGCCTGGTCGACCTCGGCGCGCTGGCGGACGTCACCAACGGCGTCGACGAGGTCCGCGCGCTGGCGGCGGAGTTCACGCCGGAGGCCGTCGAGCCGGTGACCGGCCTGGCCGCTGCCGAGATCCGGCGGATGGCGCACGAGCTGGCCGCCGCCCCGGCCGCGGCGGTGTACGGCCGGATCGGCACCACGACGCAGGCGTTCGGGTCGCTGGCGAGCTGGCTGGTCGACGTCCTCAACGTGCTCACCGGCAACCTCGACCGGCCCGGCGGCGCGATGTTCCCGCTGGCCGCCGCGGGCCAGGCGAACAACCGGCCGGGCACCCGCAAGCCGTTCCGGCACGGCCGCTGGCGCAGCCGCGTCCGCGACCTGCCCGAGGTGATGGGCGAGCTGCCGGTCGCGACCCTGGCCGACGAGATCACCACGCCCGGCGACGGGCAGGTGCGCGCGCTGATCACGCTGTCCGGCAACCCGTGCGTGAGCGCCCCGAACGCCGACCGGCTCGCGGAAGCGCTGCGGGGCTTGGACTTCATGGTGTCGGTCGACATCTACCTCAACGAGACGACCCGGCACGCGGACGTCATCCTGCCCGGCACGTCGCCGCTGGAGCGCTCGCACTACGACATCGCGCTGTACCAGTTCGCGGTGCGCAACGTCGCCAACTGGAGCGACGCGGTGCTGGAGACGCCGCTTCCGCAGGAGTGGGAAACCCTGCTGCGCCTGACCGGAGCGGTCGTCGGCCAGTCCGATGTGGACGCGATGGACGCGTTCGTCGCCGCGCAGCTCGCGGAGCGCTTCGGGGTCGAGGCCGCGGGCGGTCGCGGTCCGGAGCGGCTGCTCGGCACGATGCTGCGCGCCGGGCCGTACGACCTGACCCTCGACGACCTGCGCGCGCACCCGCACGGCGTCGACCTCGGCCCGCTGGCGCCGCGGCTGCCCGGGGTGCTGTCCACCGCGAGCGGCCGGATCGAACTGGCCCCGCCCGCGCTGACCGCCGACGTGCCGCGCCTGGCCGCCGAGCTGACCGCGGTCCCCAACGGCGCGATGGTCCTCATCGGACGCAGGCAGCTGCGCTCGAACAACTCGTGGATGCACAACATCGCCCCGCTCGTCGGCGGCCAGAACCGGTGCACGGCGCAGATCAACCCCGCCGACGCCGAGCGCCTCGACCTGACCGACGGCGGCACGTGCGTCGTCCGGTCGCGCACCGGGAAGCTGACGGTCCCGGTCGAGGTCACCGACGCCGTGCGGCGCGGCGTGATCAGCATCCCGCACGGCTGGGGCCACGGCCTGCCCGACGCCCGCGGCGCGGTCGCCGCCGAGCACGCGGGCGTGAACTCCAACGTCCTCGCCGACGAGCTGCTGCTCGACGGGCCGACCGGGACCGCGGTGCTCAACGGCATCCCGGTGGAGGTCAGCCGGGCCTGACCGCGATCCGCCACACCATCCCGACGCCGGTCTCCGCGGGCGCGGCGGGCGCGCGCCGCTCCTCGGCGTCGACGAGGGTGAAACCGAGCCGCTCGGGCACCGCGCGGCTGGCGTGGTTGGCCGCGTCGTGCCGGATCTCGACGTGGTCGACGTCGTCGAGGTCGCCCGCCAGGCGCAGCAGCGTGGCCACCGCGCGGCTGACGTGCCCGCGGCCGGTGTGCGCGGGGTGCAGCCAGTAGCCGATCTCCAGCCCGGTCGGCCCGATCCGCCGCTCCAGCGCGCACGCCCCGATCGGCTCGCCGCCGGGGGCGATGAGGTAGCAGAACGACGTCCCGGCCGCCCAGCCCGCCGCGGCCTCCAGCAGGAACGCCGCCGCGGAGTCCACTGTGTACTCCTCGACCGCCCACGGCAGCCAGGGCGCCAGGAACGGCCGCGCGTCGGCGACCAGCGCCGCGACCACCTCCGGGTCGAACTCGATGGCGCGCACCAGGTCGTCGGCGCGCACCGGCGGCCGGGTCACCACGCCGCGCCCAGGTCGGCGTGCTCGCGCACCCACGCGTGCATGACGATGCCCGCCGCGACCCCCGCGTTGATCGACCGGGTCGACCCGAACTGGGCGATGGACACCAGCAGGTCAGCGCCCGCGCGCGCCGCGTCGGTCAGCCCGGGGCCCTCCTGCCCGAAGACGAGCACGCACGCTTTGGGCAGCTCAGCGGTCTCCACCCGGACCGACCCCGGCGTGTTGTCGACGCCGACGACCGCGAGGCCCTCCGCGCGGGCGTGGTCGAGGAGCGAAGCGACGTCGGCGTGGTGGCGGACGTGCTGGTACCGGTCGGTCACCATCGCGCCCCTGCGGTTCCACCGCTTGCGCCCGACGATGTGCACCTCCTTGGCCGCGAAGGCGTTGGCGGTGCGGACCACGGTCCCGATGTTGTGGTCGTGCTGGAAGTTCTCGATGGCCACGTGGAACCCGTGCCGCCGCCGGTCGAGGTCGGCGACGACCGCCTCCCGGCTCCAGTACCGGTACGCGTCGACCACGTTGCGCCGGTCGCCCTCGGCGAGCAGGACGGGGTCGTACCTGGGGTCATCCGGCCACTCGCCCGGCCACGGGCCCACCCCGACCGGCTCCCCGAACACCCACTCCGTGGGCCCTTCGCTCACACCTTCACACCCCTGCGCCACCGGACGTAGACCCCGGCGTACGACACGACCAGCAGCGCGATGGCCAGCGCGCCGACCACCGGCAGCAGCGACGCCGGGAACAGCTCACCGTAGATGTAGTGCTCGTTGAACCCGCCCGGCAGGTCGCCGAGCCCCTGCTGCCGCCGGAAGTGGTTCTCCAGCTCCGTCAGCGGGCAGGGGATCGGCGCGACGTTGACCAGCACGCCCCAGGCGGCGAAGAACACGTGCACGTACACCGTCCTCGGCCACCGCCACGCCAGGAACCCCCGAGCCCGATGTAGGCCAACGCGACGAAGTGCACGACCACCGTCGCGGCGGCGAGAGCCCCGGCCATCGGCGACCACCTCCCCGGTGACCTCACGGTACCCGGGGAAACGGGGTTCCACCTCAGGGATCACCCCTGGTCAGGCAGCCCCAGATCGGTGAGGTCGAGCAGCGACCGGTACGGCAGCCCGCGCTCCTCGACCGCGGTGCGCGCGGCGTCGCCGCGGTTGACCACGGTCGCCACGCCGACGACGGTCGCCCCGGCCTCGACGAGCGCGTCCACGGCGGTCAGCACGCTGCCGCCGGTGGTGGAGGTGTCCTCGACGGCCAGCACCCGCTGCCCGGCGACCTCGATGCCCTCGATCCGCCGCTGCATCCCGTGCCGCTTGGTCTCCTTGCGCACGACGAAGGCGTCGAGCACCTCGCCCGCGGCGGCGCGGCGTGCATCATCGCCAGCGCCACGGGATCGGCGCCGAGGGTCAGGCCGCCGACGGCGACGTAGTCCCAGTCCGCGGTGAGCCCGCGCAGGAGCCGCCCGATCAGCGGGGCGGCGGCGTGGTGGAGGGTCGCCCGGCGCAGGTCGACGTAGTAGTCGGCCTCCTTGCCGGAGGACAGCGTGACCTTGCCGTGCACGACGGCCAGTTCGGTCACCAGGCGGGCCAGCTCGGCCTTGGCACTCTCATCGACAGCGGTTCGCACAGGACGTCAGCCTCTCACGCCGGGCCCGTCAGCCCCAACCGCGGTTGTCCTGCTTGAGCGCGGTGTCGACGGTCAGCGCGGAGGCGACCACCAGGCTCAGCAGGGGATCGGGGAGCCTGCGGTGGATCTGGAGGACGTAGTTGTCGGCGGAGGTGAACATCGTCTTCGCCAACCCCTCCCACGTCTTGGTGATCCGCGCGACCTCGCCGCCGGTGTGGTCGGTGATCGCGAAGTTCCACGCCCGCCAGTTCTCCGCCTGGATGCCGCCGATCCGCTGCCCGCCGACCTCGAACGCGAACCGGATCTTGCCGATCGCGTTCTCCTGCCGGATCTCCCCGATCGGCGCGCCGTCCCCGCGCTCGACGACCATCCGCGACTTCACGAACTTCGCGGGCCGCGTCAGCCGCAGCACCGTCTGCCCGTGCGCGTCGCGGACCTCCAGCCGGTGGGTGAAGAACTGGTCGTAGCTGCCCAGGAACCGCGCCGCCTTCTTCAACGCGCTCTGCCCGACCTGCACCACCGACCCGATCTGCCGCGCGTGCTGGTCGTACACGGCGTACTCGTTGGCCAGCTCGATCAGCTTCACCCGCTGGTTGACGATCAGCACGGGCTCGGTGAACAGCGTCCCGCCGCCCTGCCCGGCCTGCCCCACGCCCGCCGCCCGCTGCTGCTCCCTGATCCGGTTCGGGTCCGCGGGCCCGTCGAGCGACAGCTCCCACGGGCTGGCGTCGCTGGTCTGCCGCGTGTGCGGCGTCCACTGCGCCCCGTCCCAGTAGCGCAGCGTGGACGCGCCGGGCGCCTCGGGGTACCAGCCGGGCTGGGGGTTCGTCATAGCCGCGACCCTAGCCGCGGTTGCGGCCCGCTGCGACGCGGCGTTCGAGGGCGCGGAGGAGGCCGCGGGCATCAGCTTGGCGAAGCCCACCACGGCCTTCCACTGGGCGCCGGGGATCGAGCGGGTGCGGCCGTGGACCAGGTCGTCGAGGCAGTCGGCGACGACGCGGTCGGCGTTGAGCCACAGGAACTCGGGGAGTTCGCTCATGTCGTCGCCCGCGCGCTCGTGGAACTCGGTGTGGGTGAAGCCGGGGCAGAGGGCGACGACGCGGACGCCGGTGCCCGCGAGGTTGGCCGACAGGCCCTCGGACAGCGCGGTCACGTACGCCTTCGTCGCGCCGTAGGACGGGCCGCTCGCGGGGAAGAAGCCCGCGATGCTGGACACGTTGACGATGCCGCCGTGGCCCCGGTCGAGCATGCCCGGCAGGGCGGCCCTGGTCAGCCGCATGACGGTGGTGACGTTCAGGTCCAGCTGGGCCTGCAGCCACGACGGGTCCGCGGTGGCGAACGCGCCCCGGGTGCCGAAGCCGGCGTTGTTGATCAGCAGGTCGACGGGGCGGTCAGGGTCGGCGAGGCGGTCCTCGACGCGCTTGCGGGCGCGGGTGGTGGTGAGGTCGGCGGTCATCGTCTGCACCGACACGCCGTGGGCCGAGGACAGCTCGGCGGCGACGGCCTTCAGCCGCTCGGTCGTGCGGGCCACGACGACCAGGTCGTATCCGTCGGCGGCCAGCCTGCGGGCGAAGGCCGCGCCGATTCCCGCGGTGGCGCCGGTGATCAAAGCGGTGGGCATGACGGGCACGCTACCCACCGGTACACCCGTCCCGGAAGGTCAGTCGTCCCCGCCGCGGTGGGCCTCGGCGTCCGGCGCGGGGTCCAGCTCGGCGTCGAACGGGTCCACGACGTCGGCGATCTCGCCCAGGCTGCGCAGCAGGCGCTCCAGGCGCGACGGCGTCGAGTTCGGCGCGGACGCGGCCAGCACCCAGCCGCCCTCGATCCAGGCGACCGCGACGTCCTGGCCGATGTCCTCGGTGGCGTCGACCAGGTCCGGGGTGATCAGCGCGCGGGCCGCGGCGATGTCGGAGACGAAGGCGTACCGCTGGCCGACGGGGCCGAGCAGCTCGGGCATGTGCTCGCGCTGGAACGGGGTGCTGGGCACCCACAGCTCGACCACGACCGGGTGCACGCGCTTGCACTGCACGGCGGAGATGACGGTGTTCACCCGCCCGCCCGCCTCCAGGTCGAAGACGTACACCTTGCGCCTGCCGTCGGCGGTGAAGGTCGACCCGGCGACCACGTCCTTGGCGACGCCGTCGCCGTAGTACGCGATCGCGCCGCCGCTCCACTGCCCCGGCAGCACGTGGTCGGTCTCCGCGAACTGCCAGCCGCGCAGCGACGCCCACCGCCTGCGCTCGCGGTTCCGCGAGGTCAGGCGCGCTCGGTCGCGCATCAGGAAGAGGGCACCCGCGGCCAGGGCCGCGAACGCCACGAGGAACCACACCCACGCGGGAACGCCCACGGTAGGCAGCGTAGTCGCCGCGGCGCGTCGTTCAAGATCACGGGGGCGTGGCACGCGCACTGTTTGCCGCCCTTTCGTACCTTGGGCCGCCGCGCCCCCGCTCGGATGCTGTCGGCGGAGGTGGTGCGCCATGCCTGAAACGATCAAGAACGGTGACACCGGACCGGATGTGCGGCTGCTCCAGCACCTGCTGAGCGACCTCAACTACGACGTCGGGCCGGTCGACGGCGACTTCGGCCCGCGCACGGAGGAGGCGGTCAAGCACTACCAGCGCGACCACTCCCTCGAGAACCTCGAGTACGGCGAGTGCGGCCCGGAGACCTGGGAGAGCCTGGAGGGCCAGTTCGGCCCGCTGGAGGGCCTGCGCCGCCCGGAGAGCGTCGAGGACTACGCCGCCGAGGCGTACGGGGTGATGAACCAGTCGATGTCGGCCGAGGACCGGGTCGCCGCGCTGGAGTCCGCCGCCAACGACGAGCTGACCGCCGCGGGCGTGCCGTACGTGCACTTCCAGCTCGACCCGGCCACCCCGCCGTACGCCCAGTTCGACTTCACCACCTGGGTCGCCCTGATCGAGCCGACGCCGTTCCAGCCGGAGAACGCCGAGAACCTCACCCAGGAGGAGCAGGGCACGATCGCCGGGACGATCTACCACGAGGCCCGCCACGCCGAGCAGTGGTTCGAGATCGCCCGCCTCCTCGCGGGCCTGCACGGCTTCGACGCCACCAAGATCGCCCAGGACATGACCATCCCGGAGCACGTCGCCGCCGCGGCGGTCGCCAACCCGACCACCCAGTGCACGCTCAGCAACGGCCGCGCCTTCGACTGGTACGAGAGCGTCTACGGCGGCGGCGCCGCCAACCGCAACGACGTCCTCGGCACCCTCGGCGACGGCGACCCCACCAACGACCGCTACAACGAGTACCGCGGCGACCTGGCCGAGGAACACGACAGCCACGACGTCGGCGGCTCCGTCCAACGCGAGTACCGCGAATTCGCCGAAGGCGTCGAACACCGCCGCAACCCGACCCTCCGCCGCGGCGACTTCAACTCCCAGTGGGTCACGTACCTGCAGCAGCTCCTGCAGTACAAGGGCTACTACATGGGCCACCAGGTCGACGGCGACTTCGGCCCCTTCACCGAGGAAGCCGTCACCGCCTACCAGGCCGCGAACCCACCGCTGGAGTCCGACGGCGTGGTGGGCAGCGACACGTGGGAGTCGTTGATCCCCTGACCCGTCAGGGCTTCAGCAGGACGTCCGGGGCCGCCGGGTCGGAGTCGGCGAGGAACTGGGAGCAGCGCTGGTGCTCCTCGGTGTCGTCGATCGCCTCGGCGGCGCGGGCGAGGGCGGCCAGGGCGCGGAGGAAGCCCTGGTTGGGGCGGTGCGACCACGGGACCGGGCCGAAGCCCTTCCAGCCTGCGCGGCGGAGCTGGTCGAGGCCGCGGTGGTAGCCGGTGCGGGCGTAGGCGTAGGCGGCGATCGGCTCCTCGGAGTCCAGGGCGCGCTCCGCGAGGACGGCCCAGGCCTCGCTGAAGTCGGGCCAGCGGCGGGCGACGTCGGTGGGGTCGTCGCCGCGCTCGAGGGCGGACTGCGGGTCGGGGCGGTCCGGGAGGCGGGTGGGCTCGGGGCCGAGGAGGTTGCCGGTCATGGGGTCAATCCTGCCGCAGCCACGCGCGGGCGGCGGCGACCAGGGCGGCGACGCCGGGGGCGATGGTGGGCTCGACGACCGGCGCGAACAGCGGGGAGTGGTTGGCGGGCAGGCTCATCACGATGTCCCGCAGCTCCTCGAACGACGTCGCCCCGGCGAAGAGGGCGGGGTCGGCGCAGCCGAGCATCCAGTAGACGAGCGGGACGCCCGCGGCGGTGGCGAACACCCCGACGTCCTCGCTGCCGGTGACCGGGCCCGGGTCGACGACCATCCCGGGGAACGCGGGCCGGGTCCGCTCGACGGCCCCGTCGTCGTTGACCAGCGCGGGGAAGCTGGAGACCAGGGTGACCTCGGGGTCCTTCTCCGCCCCGGACGCCAGCGCCTCGGCGCGGACGATCCGGTCGATCGACGCCAGGGTCCGCTCGCGCACCTTCGGGTCGTAGGTCCGGACGCTCAGGTGCAGCTCGGCGTGGTCGGGGATGATGTTGGCGACCGTCCCCGCGCTCATCGCGCCGATGGTGACCACGGCGGTGTCCCCGCCCGCGGTCTCCCGCGACACGATCGTCTGCAGGCGCATGACCGTCGCCGCCGCCAGCACCACGGGGTCCACCGACGCCTCCGGCCGCGACCCGTGCCCGCCGCGCCCGTGCAGCGTCACCCGGAGGGTGTCCGCCGCGGCGAACGACGGGCCCGAGCGCAGCCCGATGACGCCCGCGGGCATCGGCGCGACGTGCTGGCCGAGCACCACGTCGGGGCGGCCGAACCGCTCGAACAGGCCGTCGTCGACCATCGCCTGCGCGCCGCCGCCGACCTCCTCGGCGGGCTGGAACACCGCGAGCACCGTGCCCGACCAGCTCCGGTCCGCCGCCAGCTCCCGCGCCGCCCCGACCAGGCACGTCACGTGCATGTCGTGCCCGCAGGCGTGCATCGCGCCCTCGGTCGCGCTGGCGTACTCGAGCCCGGTGCGCTCGGCCATCGGCAGGGCGTCCATGTCGGCGCGCAGCAGGACGGTCGGCCCGTCGCCGTTGCGGAGCACGCCCACGACCCCGGTCCCGCCGACGCCCTCGGCGACCTCGAACCCGGCGGCCCGCAGCTCGCGCGCGGCGATGCCCGCGGTGCGCGTCTCGGCGAAGGCCAGCTCGGGGTGCCTGTGCAGGTCGCGGTACAGCTCCGCGAGGTCCATGTCAGTCCTTCGCGGTCGTGCGGTTCTGGTACGCCAGGTCGAGGTACTCGGGGTGGCGCTGCATCCAGCCGGAGATGAACGGGCAGGTCGCCAGCACCGCCAGCCCCCGCCTGCGCGCCTCGTCCAGCGCCGTCCTGGCCAGCGCGCTGCCGACCCCCTTGCCCTCGAAGGCCGGGTCGACCACGGTGTGCGGGAAGACGATCAGGTCGGCCCCCAGCAGGTACTCCGCGTACCCGGCGGGCGCACCGTCCACAGTGGCCTCAAAGCGGCGCCGCTCGGGCGCGTCCACGACATCGACGCTCATGGCGGCCAGCATCCCCGAACCGGCAGGTCCCGGCAACGCGCGGCGGCCCGCTCCCCGGTGGGGAACGGGCCGCCGTCAGCGGTGCGTCAGCCCGCGATCATGCGACCGGCGGACTTGAGGTGCTCGCACGCCTGGGTGATGCGGGCGGCCATGGCCTGCTCGGCGACCTTGAGGTAGCTGCGCGGGTCGTAGGTCTTCTTGTTGCCGACCTCGCCGTCGATCTTGAGGACGCCGTCGTAGTTGCTGAACATGTGGGCGGCGATCGGGCGGGTGAAGGCGTACTGGGTGTCGGTGTCGATGTTCATCTTCACCACGCCGTACGACACGGCCTCGTGGATCTCCTCCAGGAGCGAGCCGGAGCCGCCGTGGAAGACGAGGTCGAAGGGCTTGGAGCCCGCGGGCAGGCCGAGCTTCTCGGCGGCGACGTCCTGGCCCTGCTTGAGGATCTCGGGGCGCAGCTTGACGTTGCCCGGCTTGTAGACGCCGTGCACGTTGCCGAAGGTGGCGGCGAGCAGGTAGCGGCCGCGCTCGCCGGAGCCGAGGGCGTCCACCGTCTTCAGGTAGTCCTCGGCGGTGGTGTAGAGCTTCTCGTTGATCTCGTTGTCGACGCCGTCCTCCTCGCCGCCGACGACGCCGACCTCGATCTCCAGGACGATGCGCGCCTTGGCGGCGGCGTCGAGCAGCTCGGAGGCGATCTGGAGGTTCTCGTCGAGCGGCACCGCGGAGCCGTCCCACATGTGGGACTGGAACAGCGGGTTGCCGCCCGCCGCGACGCGCTCGGCGCTGATCGCGATGAGCGGGCGGACGAAGCCGTCGAGCTTGTCCTTGGGGCAGTGGTCGGTGTGCAGGGCGACGTTGACCGGGTACTTCGCGGCGACGACGTGCGCGAACTCGGCCAGCGCGGTCGCGCCGGTCACCATGTCCTTGACCTTCGTGCCGGAGGCGAACTCCGCGCCGCCGGTGGAGAACTGGATGATGCCGTCGCTCTCCGCCTCGGCGAAACCGCGCAGGGCGGCGTTGAGGGTCTCCGACGAGGTCACGTTGATGGCCGGGTAGGCGAACTCGTTCGCCTTGGCCCGGTCGAGCATCTCCGCGTAGACCTCGGGCGTGGCAATGGGCATCGGGGGCTCCTCCTCGGGATGGCCATGCGCCGTTCAGGCGCATCCTACGAAAAGCCGGGGGCCGGTGGGTCCGGCAGACTGGTGGACATGGCGACCGCTACCTGGAACGGCGAGGTCATCGCCGAGAGCGACGACACCGTGATCGTCGAGGGCAACCACTACTTCCCGATCGACTCCGTCCACCAGCACTACCTGCGACCGTCGGAGACGCACACGGTCTGCCCGTGGAAGGGCACCGCGAGCTACTACACGCTGCACGTCAACGGCGAGGACAACACCGACGCCGCGTGGTTCTACCCGGAGCCGAAGAAGGAGGCCGCGCAGATCCGCGGCCGCGTCGCGTTCTGGCGGGGCGTGGAGATCAGCGGCTGACCTGTTACCCAAATTAACTGTTACCGCCGGTAGCTTACCGGCGGTAAGTTGCGGTACCGTCGCCTCCTGGACCGACTGCGAGGAGGCATCGGATGGGTGCGACGAACGTGTTCGCCCGCGAGCACAGCGTCGACGGCAAGGTCGTGCTGATCACCGGGGCCGCCCGCGGTCTCGGCGCCGGGCTGGCCCAGCGGCTGGCCGCGCGCGGGGCCAAGCTCGCGCTGGTCGGGCTGGAGCCCGACGAGATGGCCAAGGTCGCCGTCGAGTGCGGGGACGACGCGGCGGTGTTCGAGGCCGACGTCACCGACTGGGCCGCGCTGGAGGCGGCGACCGCGGCCGTCGTCGAGCGCTTCGGCGGCATCGACATCGTGGTGGCCAACGCGGGCATCGCGGCGGCGGGCTTCGTCCGGTCGATCGACCCGGTCGCGTTCGAGCGCACCATCGAGGTCGACCTGCTCGGCGTGTGGCGCACCGTCCGCGTGACGCTGCCGCACGTCATCGAGCGCAAGGGCTACATCCAGATCGTGTCGTCGCTGGCCGCGATCACCCACGCCCCCGCGATGGCCGCCTACGCCGCGGCGAAGGCGGGCGTCGAGGCGTTCGCCAACAGCCTGCGCGCCGAGGTCCGGCACCTGGGCGTCGCGGTCGGCGTGGCGCACCCGTCGTGGATCGCCACCGACCTGGTGCACGGCGCCGACGAGCACCCGGTGTTCGGCAAGCTGCGCGCGGGCATGCCCGGCCCGATCGGCAAGACCCACCCGGTGCCGCTGGCGCTCGACGCGCTGGAGAAGGGCGTGCTGCGCCGCGACCGGACCATCCACGTGCCCGGCTGGGTCGGCCTGCTCAAGCTGGTCCGCGCGTTCCTCCCGCCGATCGTCGAGATCGGTGGGATGCTGCGCGGCAACATGGTCGCCAAGGCAGACAGGGACGCCCTGGCCGACATCGAGAAGCGCGGCGCGGCGGCGTCGTCCCGGCCGGTGGGCGCGGGCGGCGCGGCGAGCATGAAGGGCAGGTAGGGCGATGGGTTCCCGCCGGGAGCAGATCCGGATGACCGACGCCGAGGTGGCCGAGTTCCTGGCCGCCGAGCGCACCATGTCGGTCGCGACCACCGGCCCCGGCGGGCGCCCGCACCTCACCGCGCTCTGGTACGTCCCGGACGGCGCGACGCTGTCCACCTGGACCTACGCGACCTCGCAGAAGGTCGCCAACCTGCGCCGCAAGGCCGAGGCCACGGTGCTGGTCGAGGCGGGCGAGTCGTACGAGGAGCTGCGCGGGGTCAGCATGGAGTGCGACGTCGAGGTCGTCGAGGACGAGGCGGGCGTCGTGCGGATCGGGTCGGCCCTGCTGCACCGCTACAGCGGCAGCGAGGAGGCGGCCACCGCGGCGGCGCAGTTCGTCCGCGCGCAGGCCGCCAAGCGGGTCGGGCTGGTGCTGCGGCCGACCAAGGTCGTCTCCTGGGACCACCGCAAGCTGGGCGGGACCTACTGACCGGCCCAGGGGCCCAGCACGATCGTCCACTCCCGGATGACCCGCCGGACCGCCACGCCCTCCAGCGTGTACGGGTCCTTGGCGAGCAGGTCGTCGAGCGCCGCGCGGTCGTCCGCGGCGATGATGAAGAACCCGCCGGAGCCGTCGGCCCACGGCCCGCCGCCGAGCACCGCGCCGGACTCCGCGTACGCGCCCAGCCACTCCCGGTGCGCGGGGCGGACCCGGTCGAGCAGAGCGCGGTCGTCGGTGTACGTGGTGTCCACGGTGAACCAGGCCATGGCGCAATCTTGGCACGCCGATCGGCGCTGACCGCGGGCCGCTTGCGGGTAAGGTTTGCGCGTGGCAGGGGATGCGAGCGGGTTGGGCGAGGGTCGGGCCGAGCAGAGCGTCGAGCAGACGCTGACACGGCTGCGCGCCATTGATCTGAAGAGTTCCCCGGCCGCGCGGCCGGACGCGCCGCTGACCCTGGAAGACCTCTACCGCACCCACCGCATGCGGCTCATCCGGCTGGCCCTGCTGCTGGTCGACGAGCCCGCGACGGCCGAGGACGTGGTGCAGGAGGCGTTCACCGGCCTGCACCGGCACTGGGGCAACCTGCGCGACTCGGCGGCGGCCGTCGGCTACCTGCGCACGGCCGTGGTCAACGGCTCGCGCAGCGCTCCGCAGGCGCAAGACCGCCCGCGAGTACACCCCGCCGCACTCGCCGAACGCCCGCTCCGCGGAGAGCCTGGCCATGCTGACCGCCGAGCACCAGCACGTGGTCAAGGCGCTCCAGCAGCTCCCGCCGCGCCAGCGCGAGGTCCTGGTCCTGCGCTACTACGGCAACCTCTCGGAGGCCGAGATCGCCGAGGCCGCGGGCATCTCCCGGGGTACGGTGAAGTCGACGGCCTCCCGCGCGCTCGAAGCCCTCCAGAAGATCATGAACACGCCCTGACGGCTACTCCGGTTGAGCCCAAGTTGGTTTAGACCATTGCGGTATAGACCAATACACTGCCACTGTGCACACCGATCGCGGTAGTGCGCGCGGACGGCTCGGAGGACTCATGGCAGGACAGCTCATCGCAGGCGGACGGCTCGTCACCCCCGACGGCGTGCTGGACGACGGCTGGCTGCTGGTCGAGGACGGCGAGATCGCCGCCATCGGCGCGGGCGAGCCCCGCGCGCCGACGCGGTGACCGACGCCGCGGGCGCCTGGGTCGTGCCGGGTTTCGTCGACATCCACTGCCACGGCGGCGGCGGCGAGCCGTTCACCAGCGGGAACCCCGAGGGCATCCGGTTCGCCGCGGCCGTGCACGCCCGCCACGGCACCACCACGATGCTGGCCAGCCTGGTCTCCCGGCCCATCCCCGAGCTGGTCTCCCAGATCTCCGCGCTGCGCGAGCTGACCGAGGACGGCCTGCTCGCGGGCATCCACCTGGAGGGCCCGTTCCTGTCCGCGGTCCGCTGCGGCGCCCACGACCCGGCCATCCTCTGCCCCCGGACCCCGACTCGGTCGCCGCCGTCCTGCGCGCGGGCCGCGGCGCGGTGCGCATGGTGACGCTGGCCCCCGAGCTGGAGGGGTCCGTCCGCGCGGTCCGCCAGCTCGTCGACGGCGGCGCGATCGCGGCCATCGGCCACACCGACGCCGTCGAGGCCCAGGTCCTCCCGGCCGTCGACGCCGGGGCGACCGTCGCGACGCACCTGTTCAACGGCATGCGCCCGCTCCACCACCGCGAGCCCGGCCCGGTCGGCGCGCTGCTCGCCGACCCCCGGGTCACCGTCGAGCTGATCTGCGACCTGGTCCACCTGAGCCCGACCATCGTCCGCCTGGCCGCCCAGCACGCGGGCCCCGAGCGCACGGTCCTGGTCACCGACGCCATCGCCGCGGCGGGCGTCGGCGACGGCAGCTACGACATCGGCGGCCTGGAGGTCGTCGTCCGCGACGGCGTCCCGACGCTGGCGGGCGGCACGTCCCTGGCGGGCAGCACCCTCACCATGGACGCCGCCTTCCGCAACCTCGTGCAGTCCTGCGGCCTGTCGATCACCGACGCGGTCGCCGCCACCGCGACCCGCCCGGCGTCGCTGCTGGGCCTGGGCGAGGTCACCGGCAGGCTCGCCAAGGGCCTGCGCGCCGACCTCGTCCTCCTCGACGCCACCCTCCACCCCACCGCCGTCCTGCGGCGGGGCGAGTGGGTGGGCTGAGCTAGAGGATGGCCGCGGGGCGTAGCCGGAGGCGTCCGGGAAGCGCTCCAGGACGGCCTCGACGCGCTTGACGACCTCGGCGACCTGGGCGCCCGCGACCCCGGTGAACGGGAGGCGGTCGGCGAGCAGGGCGTCGAGGGCGGGGCGGTCGAGGGGGATGCGGTCGTCGGCGGCGAGGCGGTCGAGGAGGTCGTTGCGGGCGGCGCCCTGCTCGCGCATCGCGAGGGCGACGGCGACGGCGTGCTCCTTGATGGCCTCGTGGGCGGTCTCCCGGCCGACGCCCGCGCGGACGGAGGCCATGAGGACCTTGGTGGTGGCGAGGAACGGCAGGTAGCGGTCCAGTTCGTTGGAGATCACCGCGGGGTAGGCGCCGAACTCGGACAGGACCGTCAGGAAGGTCTCCAGCAGGCCGTCGAGGGCGAAGAAGGCGTCGGGCAGCGCCACGCGGCGGACCACGGAGCAGGACACGTCGCCCTCGTTCCACTGGTCGCCCGCCAGCTCGCCGACCATCGACGCGTAGCCGCGCAGGATCACCGCGAAGCCGTTGACGCGCTCGCAGGAGCGGGTGTTCATCTTGTGCGGCATGGCCGACGAGCCGACCTGGCCGGGCTGGAAGCCCTCGGTGGCCAGCTCGTGCCCGGCCATCAGGCGGATCGTCTTGGCCAGGCTCGACGGGGCCGCCGCGAGCTGGACCAGGCAGGACACGACGTCGTAGTCCAGCGAGCGCGGGTATACCTGGCCGACGCTGGTGAACACCGACGCGAAGCCCAGGTGCTCGGCCACCCGCGACTCCAGCTCCGCCAGCTCGGACGCGCCGCCGAGCAGGTCGAGCATGTCCTGGGCGGTGCCGACCGGGCCCTTGATCCCGCGCAGCGGGTACCGGCTGATCAGCTCGTCGAGGCGGGTGAACGCGACCAGCAGCTCGTCGGCGGCGGTGGCGAAGCGCTTGCCCAGGGTCGTGGCCTGCGCGGCGACGTTGTGCGAGCGGCCCGCCATCACCAGGTCGGCGTGGTCGGCGGCGAGGACCGCGAGCCGCGCCAGGACCGCGGCGACCCGGCCGCGCACCAGCTCCAGCGAGCGCTTCACCTGGAGCTGCTCGACGTTCTCGGTGAGGTCGCGGGAGGTCATCCCCTTGTGCACGTGCTCGTGCCCGGCGAGGGCGTTGAACTCCTCGATGCGGGCCTTCACGTCGTGCCGGGTGACCCGCTCGCGCGCGGCGATGGACTCCAGGTCGACGTCGGCGAGCACGCGCCGGTAGTCCTCGACGGCGGTCCCGGGGACGTCGACGCCCAGCTCGGCCTGGGCGGAGAGCACGGCCAGCCACAGCTCCCGCTCCATCCGGACCTTCTCCTCCGGGGACCAGAGGGCGGCCAGCTCGACCGACGCGTAGCGACCGGCCAGGACATTGGGGATGCGGGGCTTCTGCACGTTGGGCAACTCTAGCCGAGCGCCTCGCGCAGCATCCTGCGCGCGGCCTCCCGGGGATCGGGGTTGACCTCGATCAACGCGTTGACGACCGCGCCGTCGACCAGGGCGATGAGCTGCTCGAGCCGCTCGGCGCCGATCGGGACGCCCATCGCGGCGAAGGTGGCCAGGAGCAGGGCGCGCAGCTCGCCGCCCAGCTCCAGCATCAGGGGGCGCAGGTAGGGGCGGCGGCCGGTGGCGACGAGGCGCTCGTAGCGCAGCAGCACCGCCTCGGAGTCGCCGTCCGGGACCGGGGGCCGAGGAGTTGGTCGAGCACCAGCTCCACCAGCGTCTCCGGCGGGCGGTCGGCGAGCGAGTCGAGCAGCGCGTGGCCGCGGGCCAGCTCGGTGCGGCCGTGGTACTCCAGGGCGGCCACGACCAGCTCGTCGAGGGAGTCGAAGTAGTACGTCGTGGACGCCAGCGGCAGCCCGGCCCGCTCGGCGACCGCCCGGTGCCGGACGGCGTCGAACCCGCCGTCGACCAGCAGCTCGGCTGCGGCCTCGACCAGGGCTTGGCGGCGGCGCTCGCCCTTGGGTGTGCTCGCGGTGGTCACCGTCAGAATTCTGACCTGAGCCCGTCGGCGATGTCGCGCGCGTCGGCGGCGTCCAGCGGCGGCGCGGCCGAGCCCGCGACCGGCTCGACGACCACGACCAGCAGCTTCCCGGAGCCCGCGGTCACCACCGCGCCCTGCGCGCCGGGCCGGTCGGCCCACGGCGGCTGCACGGCGAAGCGCGCGCCCGCGGGGCGACCATGAGGGAGAGCAGGCCCTTGCGCGGGCCGTCGGCCACCGGGACGGCGACCGACCGGGCGCCCGGCGGGCAGCTCAGCGGTGAGGCGACCGGGTCGCCAGCGGAAGTGGCGGCCGGGAGTTCGCCCGCGAGGGCAGCAGCGAACTCCCCGGCCGCCGTTCCACACCCCGGAGGGGTGCCGCCGGGTTCAGCCCCGGCGCTCCCCTGGGTCGAGCCCCTGCTTGGGCGTCGACCTGGGGAGGTCTGTGGTGGTTCCGGCGCGGTCTTGCGCGCCTTCACCCGAGATTTCGTACTCACCCAAGGTCTCGTTAGCCTCGGGGGCGGGCGCGGACGCGACTGCGGCCGAATCGTTACCGGTGCCCGCGACGGGCCCCGAGAACAACGCGACGCCGGTCGCTGCGCCGCCGACCAACAGCGCGAAGCCTAGCGCCGATCCGGCGAGAAGTCCGTTCCTCTTTCGGGTCAACCTGGCCGACTCGGCGGAGATGTCGCCGGTGTCGAAGGTGGGCGCGGGCACGTCGCGGACCGCGTCCTCGAACAGCGCGGAGATGCGCTTCTCGTCCATCACTCCCACCTCACTGCGCCGAGCGCAGATCGTCCAAAGCGTCGCCGAGCACCGAGCGCAAGGTTGCCAGGCCGCGGGCGGTCTGGCTCTTCACGTTGCCCTCGGAGCACTTGAGCACGGCCGCCGTGGCGGCCACGTCCAAGCCTTCCAGGAACCGCAGCACCAGCACCGCCCGCTGCCTGGGCGGGACGCCCGCCAGGCCGTCGAGCAGCGCCGACCGGGTGGCCACGGTGTCGCCGACGCCGTCGCCGTCGCGGTCGGGCCGCTCCGGGACCGCGTCGACGTGGCGCTCGCGCCGCCACGGCCGCCGCGACTCGTCGATCGCGGCCCGCACGAGCGTGCGGCGGACGTAGGCGTCCAGGGCGGCTTTGTCCCGGACCTTCCGCCACCTGCGGTGCAGGGCCACGAACGCGGTCTGCGCCAGGTCGTCCGCCTTGTGCCAGTCGCCGCAGAGCAGGTACGCGGTCCGCCGCACGGCGTCGCGCCGTGCCGCGAAGTACTCCGCGAACTCCCGCTCCTCGCTCTGGTCCACGCGGACGCTCCTGGGTGTTCCGGAATGGGGACGGAGGGGCCGTGCCCCCGGGTTGCACGGACACGGTTGCACGGACCCGGGGAGAGATGCACGCCACCCCTCCACCAGCCGCGCGCACGTGGCTGTGGTGTGATCTGATCGTGACCTCGCCCCGCCGCATCGACCTGCGCTCGGACACCGTGACCCAGCCCGACGAGGCGATGCGGGTCGCCATGTCCGCGGCCGAGGTCGGCGACGACGTCCTCGACCACGACCCGACGATGCGCAGGCTGGAGCACGAGGCCGCGAAGCTGCTGGGCATGGACGCGGCCCTGTGGGTGCCCAGCGGCACCATGGGCAACCTGATCGCCCTCATGCACCACCTCGAGCGCGGCGACCGCTACCTCGCCCCGCGGGCCGCGCACGTGCTGGAGGCCGAGCTGGGCAGCGGCGCGTGGCTGGCGGGCGGCATGCCGCAGCCGCTGGAGTGGTCGGCCGGGCCGGGCCGGATCTCGGCGGAGGACCTGCGCGTCCACCTGGGCGGCGCGGGCCCGTACTACACGCTGCGCACGCGGCTGCTGTGCCTGGAGAACACGCACAACTTCGCGGGCGGGACCGTCACCCCGCCCGACGAGCACGCCAAGCTGGTCGCGCTCGCCGCGGAGGCGGGGTGCGGGTGCACCTCGACGGGGCGCGCATCTGGAACGCCGCCGTCGCCCTCGACGTGCCGCCCGCCGCGCTCACCGTCGGCGTCGACACGGTGCAGGTGTGCCTGAGCAAGGGGCTCGGGGCGCCGGTCGGGTCGCTGGTGTGCGGGTCGGCGTCGTTCGTCGCCGAGGCGCGCAGGCTGCGGAAGATGCTGGGCGGCGGGGTCCGGCAGGGCGGGGTGCTGGCCGCCGCGGGCCTGCTCGCCCTGGGCCGCATCCCGGAGCTGGTGCACGACCACGCCCACGCCGCGCAGCTCGCGGCCGGGCTCGCCGAGCTGGGCTGGGCGGTGACGCCGCCGCAGACCAACATCGTCATCGCGGCCGTGCCTGACTCCGCGCACACCATCGCCGGGCTGGACCGGATGGGCGTCGGCGCGGTGCCGGTGCCGGGCGGGGTCCGGTTCGTCACGCACCGGGACGTGTCGGCGGCGGACATCGCCGAGGTGCTCGACCGGCTCAGGGCGGCGGCTGCGACCGCTGGGTGAGGGCGGCGATCTCCGCCTTCAGCTCGGCCAGCTCCGCGCGCATCGCCACGACCTGGGAGTGCGTCGCCTGGTCGGTGTCCTCGGCGCCCGCGATCTTCTCCAGGAACCAGGACGCGATCGTGCCGGTCGCGGCGCCGATGAGGGCGATCCCGCCGATCATCAGCGCCGCGGCGACCAGCCTGCCCTCGGCGGTGACGGGGAACCGGTCGCCGTAGCCGACGGTGGTGATCGTCGTCAGCGTCCACCAGAGCGCGTCGCCGAAGGTCGTGATCGACGCGTCCGGGTGGTGCCGCTCCGCGTCGAGGACGGCCAGCGACGCGACCAGCCCGATCAGCAGCGTCGTCCCGCCGACGTACACCCCGACGCGGCCGCGCAGCCCGGAGCCGAAGCGCCGGTTGAGCACGCGCAGCACGGTGATCAGGCGCAGCGCCCTGAGCTGGCGCACCATCGGCAGCGCGACGGCGATCAGGTCGAACAGGTGCCGCCAGATGAACCGCCACTTGCGGCGGGCCAGCAGCAGCCGGATCGCGTAGTCGGCGGCGAACAGCGCCCAGATGACCCAGAGGACGACCTCCAGGACCTGGTGCAGCGTGCGGCCGGGGTTGGTCTCGAGCACCTGCCAGGCGTAGACGCCGAGGAACAGCAGCGCCAGGGCGGTGAGCGCGATGTCGGTGCGCGCCTCCCAAGCCGAGACGGCGGGCTCGGCCGGGTCGGGCTTGGGCGCGGTGGTGGGGTGGTGCACCGGGACATGCTCACCCGGGGCCACCCCGTCCGCCAACTACCGGATCTGCTTGTAGTCCTTCTTGCCCTTGATCGCGCCGTACGCGGCCACGCCGACGGTCGCGACCGCGGCGATCACCAGCAGCGTGCCGAGGGCCTTGAACACGAACCCGATCACGCTGAGGGCCACCCAGATGACGATGATCGCACCGATGATCTTGAGTACCATTGCGCCTCCCGTTTCACGAGGTCAACGGCTGCCGGGCACCGGCGGTTCCCGCAGCCGGTGCGGCGGTCCGCTTCAGCCCAGCCAGGCGCCGATGCGGCGCAGCGCCTCGTGCACGTCCTCGGTGGCACCCGCGAACGACATCCGGATGAACCGGTGCCCCGCGGCCGGGTCGAAGTCGATGCCCGGCACGATCGCGACGCCGGTGTCGGCGAGCAGCCGCTGGCAGAAGCTCATCGAGTCGTGGGTCAGGTGCCCGACGTCGGCGTAGGCGTAGAACGCGCCGTCGGCCGGGGCGACCTCGGTGATGCCCAGGTCGGCGAGCCCCTTGAGCAGCACGTCGCGGTTGGTGCGGTACCGGGCGACGTGGGTGTCCAGCTCGGCGTAGGTCTCCGGCTCGAACGCGGCGACGGCGGCGGCCTGCGAGATCGCGGGCGGGCACAGGTGGAAGTTGCCCGCCAGGCAGTCGACCGCGCGGTGCAGCCGCCGGGGGACCAGCAGCCAGCCGAGCCGCCAGCCGGTCATGCCGAAGTACTTGGAGAACGAGTTGACCACGACCGCCTCGCGGGAGAACTGCCACGCCGACGCGGTCGCCGCGCCGTAGGAGATCCCGTGGTAGATCTCGTCGCTGACCAGCTGCGCGCCGCGCTCGGCGCACCAGCCCGCGATGGCCGCCAGCTCACCGGGGTCGAGCACGGTGCCGGTCGGGTTGGCCGGGCTGGCGACCACGACGCCGTCGAGCGGGCCCGCCTCCTCCAGCATCGCCACCGTCGGCTGGAACCGGGTGTCCGGCCCGCACGGCAGCTCCACGACCTCGCAGCCCAGCGCGCTGAGGATGTTGCGGTAGGCCGGGTACCCGGGCCGGGCCAGCGCGACCCGGTCACCGGGGTCGAACGCGGCCAGGAACGCCAGCAGGAACCCGCCCGACGACCCGGTCGTGACGACCACGTCGGCGGCGTCGACGGCGAGCCCGTACTGGCGGTCGCAGTGCCGGGCGATGGCCTCGCGCAGCTCCGGGGTGCCGACCTGCTCGGTGTAGCCCAGCGGCCCGGACCCGATCGCCTCGGCGGCGGCGAACCGCACCGCGGCGGGCGCGCCGGTGGCGGGCTGGCCCGCGGCCAGCGAGATGACGTCACCGCGGGCGCGCTGGCGCGCGTTGGCGGCCGAGACCACGTCCATCACGTGGAACGGCGGGACGTTCGCCCGCTCCGCGACCTTGAGGAGCTCCATGCCCGAAAGCCTAGGCCGCGACCCCGAGCGGCCCGCGACGCCGGGCAACATCATCGGCGCTCGGACGTCCTCCAAGCGTGGACAAGTTCAACAGCATCGCCGAGGGGTACGCGGCCGAGAACGAGACCAGCCTCATGAACGCCTACTACGAGCGGCCCGCGATGCTGGCGCTCGCCGGGGACGTGGCCGGGCGGCGCGTCCTCGACGCGGGCTGCGGCTCCGGCCCCTGTTCGCCGCGCTGCGCGAGCGGGGCGCGACGGTGACCGGCGTCGACGCGAGCGCGGGCAATGCTGGAGCTGGCCCGGCGGCGGCTGGGCGCGGACGCGGACCTGCGGGTCGCCGACCTGGCCGACCCGCTGCCCTTCCCGGACGCCGCGTTCGACGACGTCGTCGCGTCGCTGGTGCTGCACTACCTGCCGGACTGGGGCCCGACCCTGGCCGAGCTGCGCCGCGTGCTGGCGCCCGGCGGGCGGCTCATCGCCTCGGTCGAGCACCCGTTCGCCATCACCCTGATGCAGCGCCTGGCCGGGGAGAAGCCGGACTACTTCCAGACCCGCGCCCGGACCGAGGAGTGGGCGGTCGGCGGGCAGAGCGTCGAGATGACCTTCTGGGACCGCCCGCTGCACGCGATGACCGACGCCTTCACCGCGGCCGGTTTCCGCATCACCGCCCTCAGCGAGCCGCCGCCCGCGCCCGAGGCGCACGAGCTGTTCCCCGAGGAATTCGCCGAGCTCGCGGGCCCGAGCTTCCTGGGTTTCCTGTTCTTCGTCCTGCAGGCCGGCTGACGGCCGTCAGGCCGACCGCCCCGGATGAGGTCGGCGGCCTTCTCCGCGACCATGATCGTCGGCGCGTTGGTGTTGCCGCGCGGGATGAGCGGCATGACCGAGGCGTCGACGACGCGGAGCCCGTCGACGCCGAGGACGCGCAGGTCCGGGTCGACGACCGCGCCGATGGAGCAGGTGCCGACCGGGTGGTACAGCGACTGGGTCCAGGTGCGGATGTGCTCGGCGAGGTCGTCGTCGCTGACCGCGCTCGCCGCGGCAGGTGCGGCGCGGAGAGGTGGCGGCGCAGCGGGGACTGCGCGGCGATCTCCATGAGGATGCGGGTGCCCGCGACCGCGGCCTCCATGTCGGCGGGGTCGGAGTAGTACGCCGGGTCGAGCACCGGCTTCCAGCGCGGGTCGGCGGAGCGCAGGCGGAGCGTGCCGCGGCTGCGCGGCGCGATGACCGTGGTGGCGGAGGTGAACCCGCGCACCGAGGGCTCGCGCAACCCGTTGTCGTAGAACAGGGTCGGCGCGACGTGGAACTGCATGTCCGGCGCGGGCAGCCCGTCGCGGGTGTGCACGAACCCGCCCGCCTCGGCCAGGTTCGACGCCAGCGGGCCGCCGCCGGTCGCCTTCCAGCGCAGCAGCGCGCCGGGGGTGGCGAGGTCGGCCAGGTCGGTGGTCCCCTTGGTCTCCCAGATGACCGGCGACGCGGGGTGGTCGTGCAGGTTGTCCCCGACCGGCAGCCCGACGACGACGTCGATGCCGAGCTCGCGCAGGTGCTCGGCGGGGCCGATGCCGGAGAGCATCAGCAGCTGCGGGGAGTTGACCGCGCCGCCGCTGAGCAGGACCTCGCCCGCACGGACGGTCCCGGGCTCGCCGTGGCGGACGTAGTCGACGCCGACCGCGCGGGTGCCCTCCAGCACGACGCGGGTGGTCAGGGCGTGGGTGAGGACGGTCAGGTTCGGCCGGGCGAGCGCGGGCCGCAGGTAGGCGTCCGCGGTGGACCAGCGCCTGCCCTTGCGGCAGGTCACCTGGTAGCGGCCGACGCCCTCCTGCGCGGCGCCGTTGAAGTCGTCGGAGGGCTTGATGCCCGCGGCGACGGCGGCGGCGATCCACTCGTCGGACAGCTCGTGGGTGTAGCGGCGGTCCTCGACGCGCTGCGGCCCGTCGGTGCCGTGCAGGGGGCCGCCGAGGCGGGTGTTGCCCTCGGAGCGGACGAAGTACGGCAGCACGTCGTCGTAGCCCCAGCCGGTCGCGCCGTGCTCGTCGCGCCAGGCGTCGTAGTCGGCGCGGTTGCCGCGGATGTAGACCATCGCGTTCATCGAGCTGCAGCCGCCGAGCGCCTTCATCCGCGGCCAGAACGCGGCGCGGTCGTTCATGTGCTTCTGCTCGACGGTCTGGTAGTTCCAGTCCCACTTGGTCTTGAACAGCGAGGCGATCGCCGCGGGACGCGGATCTCGTCGGCGTCGTCCTCGCCGCCCGCCTCCAGCAGGAGCACGGACGTCGCGGGGTCCTCGGTGAGCCGCGCCGCCAGCACGCAGCCCGCGCTGCCCGCCCCGACGATGACGTAGTCGTACTCGCGCATGCCCGCGATACTGCCGAGTAACAGGTGCCCGCGCAGCCTGCGGACGGGTGGTGTCTACGCCGGGTCGAGCCAGCGCTCGACGTCCTCCGGCGGGCCGGGCTTGGCGTAGAGCCAGCCCTGCGCGCTGTCGCAGCCGATCGCGCCGAGCCGGTCGGCCTGCTGCGGCTCCTCGACGCCCTCGGCGATGACCTCCAGGCCGAGCACGTGGGCCAGCGACACCAGGCTGGTGACGATCTGGCTGTCGGCGGGGTCGGCGGCCGGGATGCCGCGCAGGCCCTCCATGAACGACCCGGCCAGCTTGATCGCGTGGACCGGCAGGTGCCGCAGGTAGGCGAGGTTCGAGTAGCCGGTGCCGAAGTCGTCGATGGCGATGCGCACCCCGAGGTCGGCGAGGCCGTGCAGGGTGGACAGCGGCTTGCCGGTGGTCTCCATGATCGCCGACTCGGTCAGCTCCAGCTGGATCGCGCCCGCCGGGATGTCGGCGGCGGCGAGGATGGTGCGCACGTCGGCGACGAGCGTGGGCTCCTCGATCTGCCGGGCGGCCAGGTTGACGCTCACCCGGGGCGCGCTCGCGCCGTAGGTGTCGCGCCAGCGCCGCGCCTGGCCCGCGGCCTCGCGCAGCACCCAGCGGCCGATCGGCACGATCAGCCCGGTCTCCTCGGCGAGGCCGATGAACTGGTCGGGCCCGAGCCTGCCGAACTCCGGGTGCGCCCAGCGGACCAGCGCCTCGACGCCGACGAGCTTGTTGTCCGACAGCCGCACGATCGGCTGGTAGTCGACGTAGAACTCCTCGCTCTCCACCGCGGCGGGCATGCGCGCCGACAGGGTGAAGCGGGCGACCTCGCGGGCGTTGCGGTCGGCGTCGTAGTCGGCCCACCGGTTCTTGCCGTCGGCCTTGGCCCAGTACAGCGTGACGTCGGCGTCGCGCATCGTCTCGGCCGGGCTGGTGCCCGCGACCGCGCGCTCGACGACGCCGACGCTGGCCGACACCGACAGCCGGTGCCCGCCGATGCTCACCGGCTCGGTCAGCGCCGCGAGGATGCGCTCGGCCAGCTCGACCAGCTCCGCGCGCCCGGAGCTGCGCTCGACCAGCACCACGAACTCGTCGCCGCCCATCCGCGCGACCAGCCGGTGCGGCGCGGTGACCAGGGCGTCGAGCCGGGCGGCGACGGCGACGAGCAGCTCGTCGCCGACGTCGTGGCCGAGGCTGTCGTTGATGACCTTGAAGCCGTCGAGGTCGAGGTAGCAGACGCCGACCCGGTTGTCCGGGCCGAGCGCGAACGCGGCGTTGAGCCGCTCGGTGAACAGCGCGCGGTTGCCCAGGCCGGTGAGCGGGTCGTGGTTGGCCTGGTGGCGCAGCCGCTCCTCCAGGCTGTGCCGCTCGGTGATGTCCTCGATCATGCCGACCATGAACCGCGGCGCGCCGGTCTCGTCGCGCACCAGCGACACCGACTGGTCGACCCACAGCCCGCTGCCGTCGGCCTTCTTCAGCAGCCGCTCCATGCGGTAGTGGTCGCGCTCGCCCGCGACCATCTGCTTGAACGGCTCGCGCATCGCGGCGGGCTCGTCGGGGAAGCGCAGGTCGGCGACGGTCATGCCGACGAGGTCGGTCTGGGAGTAGCCGAACATGGCGGCGAAGGAGGCGTTGACCTCCAGGATCGAGCCGACCGCGTTGGTGATCACGATGCCGATGGCGGCCTGGGTGAACATCGCGCGGAAGCGGGCCTCGCTGGCCATCAGCGCGGCCTCCACGCCGCGGCGGGCCTCCAGCGCGGCCCGGCGGATGGCCTCCTGGTCGCGGAAGATCCGGTCCTGCAGCGCGGTGAGGAAGCCGGTGGACAGCGCGGCCTGCAGCGCGGGCAGCCGGGGGCCGGACAGGGTCTCGCCGAAGAGCCGGATGGTGGCGGCGAGGGTGGCCGCGCCGGTGAGGCTCAGCTCGACGAGGGCGGTGCCGACCTTCTCCACGGCCCCGGTGTCGACGTCGTCGGAGGAGAGGGCGGCGTAGACGACGTCGGTGAGTGCGCGGACCCGGTCGAGCAGCGTGGTCCGGTCGAGGGCCACGTAGCCGGTGGAGGCGAGCACGGCGGTCCACGTCTCAGCGAACGCGTCCGGCCCGACCGGTGCGTTGTCCACCCCTCACCCCTTCCGTCCCCCACGCACAGTTTCACCTGTACAACGGCTTGTGACTAGACCGGTTGCGCATTTGCGCCCGGTCACCGCCTCTGTTCACATGAGGCTTCCGGGTGACTACCGAAAGCGTCCGCGAAGAGGTGCCCATGGTCAAGTCTCCACCGCTTGCCGGGGTTACCAGTCCTGCCCAGGGCCATCCAGTGATCAATTCACGCGAAAGCGTGACAAATGGGTGGTTAATCCAGCACACTAGGTGCTCGGCCGACTACCCCCGGTTAACCGGCCGGTGTGAGGGCACTCGGAAGGGGCATCCCAATGAAAGCCTTGTTAGTGACGTCCGCGTTAGTGCTGACCTCCCTCCTGACCGCTCCCGCGCTCCCCGCCGCGGCGAGCGCGAACCCCTGGCCCAGGACCACCCCATGGGCTCCCAGATCCGCAAGCACGAGGGCGGCGACCGGATGGCGCGCAAAGCGCCGCCGCGGCCGGGCGTGCTGGCCACCGTCTCCGGCATCGACGTCTCCGGCTGGCAGGGGAACGTCGATTGGGCTTATTGGTGGAACCAGGGCAAGCGCTTCGCCTACGTCAAGGCCACCGAGGGAACGACCTACCGGAACCCGTATTTCGCCCAGCAGTACAACGGCTCCTACAACATCGGGATGATCCGCGGCGCTTACCACTTCGCGCTGCCGGACCGCTCCACCGGCGCGACCCAGGCCCACTTCTTCGTCAACAACGGCGGCGGCTGGTCGCGCGACGGCAAGACCCTGCCCGGCGTCGCCGATCTCGAGTACAACCCGTACGGCGCGACCTGCTACGGCAAGACCCAGGCGGGCATGGCGGCGTGGATCGCCGACTTCAGCAACACCTACAGAGCCCGCACGGGCCGCGACGTCGTCTTCTACACCAGCACGAGCTGGTGGTCGCAGTGCGTCGGCACGGCCGCGGCGTTCGCGCACTCGAACCCGCTGTGGGTCGCGCGCTACTCGTCCACGGTGGGGTCGCTGCCCTACAACTGGACCATCTGGACGTTCTGGCAGTACACGTCCTCGCCGATCGACCAGAACTACTTCAACGGCGCCTACGACCGGCTGCAGGCCCTCGCCAACGGCTGATCATGCGTTAGTTTCGCGCGGTGGGCTTGGTCTTCCTGATCGCGGGCGCGGTCCTGTTCACCGCGAGCGTGCCGCTGTTCCTCTATTCGCGCCGGGCGACCACCCTGCGGCTGCAGGCGACGGTCCTGCTCTCCGCGGGCATGCTCGGGCTCGTCACCGGCTGGCTGCTCACCGAACCCGGCGCGAACCGCGGCGAGGCCCTCAAGACCGGGGGCCTCGCCGCGGGCGCGGTCGTCGCGCTGTACGCGCTGTGGCTCAACGACCGCAGGCGCCGCTGGGACGAGGCGAAGCTGGAGCACGACCGCGAGCGCGTCTCCGACGAGCGCTTCGCCCGCGCCGTCGAGCTGCTCGGCGCGGAGGCCGACCAGGTGCGCGTCGGCGCGATGCACGCCCTGGCCGGGCTGGCCCGCGTCGAGGAGCGGTACGTCCAGACCGTCCTGGAGATCCTGTGCTCCTACCTGCGCAGGCCCTTCGACTACCCGGCGGGCGACCCCCACGAGCGCGTGGTCCGCACGACCGCGCAGCGGCTCATCCGCGACCTGCTGCCCAAGGCCGACGACCCGGCCGCCCGGACCTACCACCTCGACCTGACCGGGGCGGAGCTGGCGTACTTCGACATCTCCGAGCGCGTCATCGGCACCCTGACCATGCGCTCGGCGAAGCTGCACGAGTCGAACTCGCTGTGGGGATGCCAGATCCGCGGCAGCGCGTGGTTCACCGGCGCGGACTCGCCCGGCATCCTGCACGCGCACGACACCGCGTTCCAGAAGAAGGCGTGGTTCAGCGGCTTCACCGCGACCGGCCCGGTCCGGCTGGCCCGCTCCACCTTCGCCGGACCGGTGAAGACCGCGGGCGCCCAGGTGTCCGAGTGCGACGTCGACCTGCACGGACTCGCCACCGTCGGGTGAGCGGAACCGATCCGCGGCGGGTGGCGTCTACGGTCTCGTAGCAGCGACCCGCCCACCTGGGGGATGACACATGGCGTTCTACGGCGACCCGGACGAGCTGGACCGCATCGCCACGCGGATCGAGCAGCGCGCCACCGAGGTCCGCGACCACGGCCTGTCCATGGTCACGCAGGCCGAGGCGATGCGCTGGAAGTCGATCGCGGCCGACCGCTGCCGGGAGACCGTCGCCGGTGACCGCGCCGCGCTGGACGGCGCCGCGGGCGGGCTCGACGAGGCCGCCGCCGCGCTGCGCAGGCACGCGCAGGAGCTGCGCGAGCTGCTCGCCGCGATCAAGCGCATCGCCGAGAGCGTCGTGAACTGGTTCACCGGCGCGGTCGAGCGGTTCAACCAGGCGGTCGAGAGCTTCAAGAACGCCGTCAAGGACATCGCCAACGGCATCGGCGACGCGCTCGGCTTCGGCGGCGACCAGCCGTCCCCGCCGCGGCCGCCGTGGGAGGGCTGGCGCTACGGGCCGGACAACCTCCCGCCGCCGGGCGACAAGGAGTGGCTGGAGGTCGGCAAGTTCATGCAGGCGCAGGGGGTGGCCTAGTGGCCGCGGTGACCTCGGCCGCGCACCGGCTGGTGCTGACGGCCGCCGAGTACGCCTACCTCGTGGGTGAGCTGGGCCTGTCCATGCCGCCCGAGTGGGCGCCCGCGCCGGACATCGCGACCGGCGCCGAGGCGGCGGCGCTGGCCGAGCGGGACGTCGTCGTCGACGGCCGCGTGCACCCGTCGGTCGCGGCGAACCTGCGCGTGCTGACCGGCCCGCAGATCATGTTCGACACCACGGCCACCGCGGCGCGCGCGGCTCCCGCAGCCTGCACGCCATCGCCGGGCAGCTCGGCGCGTCGCTGTTCCTGCTGCCCGACGCCGCGGTCGAGCTGTCCATGTTCAAGGCGACCGACCTGGGCCGCGAGCTGGTCCGCGCGGTGCCCGCCGAGGAGCGCGGCGGCATCGGCTCCGCGCTCGACGCGGGCGACGCCGAGCCGCTGCGCGGCCGGGTCCCGCTGGCCGCGCTGCACGAGCTGGGCGTCGCCGAGCTGCTGCGCGAGGCCGACCCGGACGCGCCGGGCTACGTGCTCGGCGAGCTGGACCTGCCCGCCGAGGAGGCGAAGTTCGCCGTCGAGGTGGTGCGCCGCACCGACGGCATGCTGCGCTGCCTGGTCACCGCGCTGATCGGCGAGGGCGTCCGCTCCGCGCAGCTCACCTGGCTGCACAGCGACACCGGCTGGGTGGGCATCCGCCCGGCCCCCACGGGCGCCGACCGCAAGCTGGTCGACCTCGAGCCCGTCACCCGTGAGGAACTCGGGGTCTGGCTGGCCCCCTTCGTGTCGGAGGCGCTGTCATGACCGGGCCCGGGGTGACCAACGTGACCGTCGGCGGCGGCGCGGGCGGCACCGAGGCGCAGTACGAGGACCTCGCCGCGCTCGGCGACCTCACCGACGACGTCGCGGGCCAGACGCTGACCATCGCCGCGGCGGGCCACGGCCACCTGGTCGACCCGAACGTGCTGGCGTCCGCCCTGCTGAACCCGGGCGGCGTCGCCCGGTTCGAGGTGGCGATGCTCGGCGCGCTCGACGGCCCGAGCGGGCTCACCGCGACCTCCGCCGCGATCGGCCTGCGCGGCCTGACGTTGCAGGCCACCAACCAGGCGTACCAGTTCGTCGACGACCTCAACGCCAAGGCGCTCGAGGCGGGCCGGTGGCTGATGGGCGCGGCCGCGACGACCCCGGTCGGGCTGGCGGCGGCGGGCGGCACGGTCGCCCTGATCGCCGCCGACATCATGCTCAACTACGACGGCGACGCGCAGCGCTGGCTGGTCGAGCACCCCGGCATGATCGACACCGTGCTCGGCATGAGCCCCGGCGCGCTGAGCGCCCTGGGCCTGCCGACCGACCTGGCCACCCTCACCGAGCTGCTGTCGCTGGCCTACCCCGACGGCGACCCGAAGCTCATCGACCAGGGCGCGTCGACCGACCCGCGGGCCACCACGCCGCCGCAGAACCTCGGCGACCTGATCGACGGCCTGGACTTCCGCAACAGCCAGAACAGCGACAAGCCCGGCGAGGGCAGCAACCTCGACGTCAAGGCGGTCTACGGCGCCAACGGCGAGATCACCGGCTACATCGTCGACATCCCCGGCACGAAGGTGTGGAACCTGCCGGGCCAGGACGGCGGCAACGCCAACGACTTCGGCACCAACATCGACGCCATCGCGGGCAACGAGACGGTGCTGCAGGAGGGCATCGCGCAGGCGCTGCGCGACGCGGGCGTCCCGCCGGACGCGCCGGTCATGCTGGTCGGGCACAGCCAGGGCGGCATCGTCGCGGCGCGCGCGGCGACGGACTTCGTCAACAGCGGCGAGTTCAACGTGACCCACGTGGTCACCGCGGGCTCGCCGGTCGGCGGCATCGAGATCCCGGACAGCGTCCAGATGATGTCGCTGGAGAACAACGGCGACATCGTCCCCCACCTCGACGCCCGCGATAACCCCAACAGCGACAACCGCGTCAACGTCACCTTCGAGAACCAGACCGGGACCGTCGGCGGCAACCACGCGATCAGCGGGCCCGGCGGCCAGGACGCCAACTACGAGGAAGCCGCGCGGCAGCTCGACAGCAGCACCGACCCGTCGGTCACGCGCTTCCGCGAGGGCCTGGGCAACTTCGTCGGCGGCACCCGGGTCGAGTCGCACGAGTACAAGGTGGAGCGCCAGCCGTGAGGTTCGCGGCGGTCGCGGCGGGGGTGCTGGTGCTCGCGGCGGGGTGCGCGGAGTCCAAGCCCGCGGCGGTGTCCGGCGGGTTCAAGGACACCGTCACCGGCCTGCTGCGGCAGGTGGCCCCGGACGCGTCGCCGACGTTCGACGCGATGACCTGCGGCGCGCTGACCGACCCGGACCCGGACAGCCACGTCGCCATGTGGGCCGACGCCACGCTGTCCGGCGTCGCGGCCGACGAGCTGCGCAGGGCGGGCGTCCAGGCGGGGTGGCAGCCGGTCCGCGCGGACGGGTTCGACGTCGTCCTGGTGAGCCCGGACGACGTCCGGCTGGCGCTGCGCGGCGGCACCGTCCGCGCGGAGCTGGCGAACTGCTCGATCGCGGGCAAGCACCAGGAACTCGACTTCCACCCGGTCGTCCCCGAGCTGACCACCGAGCAGGAAGACGTCCTGTCGGTGGGTCTGAGGACCACTGCTGAGGCGGTCACCGCCATCCACGAGGTCATCGGGCAGCCGGTGGACGAGGCGGTCTTCCCGCGCTCGGGCCGCGTCGCCGACGCGACGGGGCTGCCGGTCTCCACCTGCAAGGCGGGCTCGGGCGAGCGGGGCGCGAACTGGGCGGCGACGACCAAGCGGGACCTGCCCGCGGGCACCGACCCGGCCCGGGTGAAGCAGGAGATCACCGGCGCGTTCGGCGACGGCTGGACCGTCGACCCCCGGCCGAAGCAGCCCGGTTTCCTCAAGGCGCAGAACGGCTCGCTGACGATCTCGGTGACGCTGTCCGCCACGTCGTTCGAGCTGAGCGCGGCGGACCTCGACTGCGTCGGGGTCACCGGGTCGTAGCGACCCGGTGACCCCGGCGGCTCAGCCGAACAGGGCCGGGAGGGTGGCCTCCCACGCCGCCCGCAGGTCTGCCAGCGGCAGCACGCCGACGCCCTGGATCTCCAGCGCGCCCGACTCCGGGTCCACGACACCGGTCTTGCGCCACGGCAGGCCGCGCGCGGTGCACATGTCGGTGAACCGCAGCTCCTCGGACCGGGGCACGGCCACCAGGACGCGGCCCGCGGACTCGCTGAACAGCTGCGTGAACGGGTCGGCGTCCGGGTCGAGGAACACCCGCGCGCCGGTCTCGCCGATCAGGCACGCCTCGACCAGGGTCTGCGCGAGCCCGCCGTCGGACAGGTCGTGCGCGGCCGACACCATGCCGTCGCGCGAGCCCGCGACCAGGACCTCCGCCAGCAGCTTCTCCCGGGCGAGGTCGACCTTCGGCGGCAGGCCGCCGAGGTGGCCGTGGATCTCGTGCGCCCACTCCGACCCGCCGAACTCGTCGCGGGTGTCGCCGAGCAGCAGCAGCGTCTCGCCCGCCTCGGCGCCGATCCCGGTGGGGATGCGGCGGCGGACGTCGTCGATCACGCCGAGCACGCCGACCACCGGCGTCGGCAGGATCGCCGTGCTGCCGGTCTGGTTGTAGAAGCTGACGTTGCCGCCGGTCACCGGGATGCCCAGTTCCTTGCAGCCCTCGGCGAGGCCCTTCACGGCCTGCTCGAACTGCCACATGACCGCCGGGTCCTCGGGCGAGCCGAAGTTCAGGCAGTTGGTGACGGCCAGCGGGACCGCGCCGGTCACCGCGACGTTGCGGTACGCCTCGGCCAGCGCGAGCTGGGTGCCGGTGTACGGGTCGAGCTTGACGTAGCGGCCGTTGCAGTCGGTGGACAGCGCCACGCCGCGCCCGGTCTCCTCGTCGATGCGGATCATGCCGCCGTCGGAGGGCTGGGCGAGGACGGTGCCGCCGCGCACGTACCGGTCGTACTGCTCGGTGACCCAGCGGCGCGAGGCCAGGTTCGGCGACGCCGCCATGCGCAGCACCAGCTCCCGCAGCTCGTCCGGGGTGGACGGTCGGGGGAGCCGGTCGGTCGTGTCGGCCTGCAGCGCGTCCTGGTAGTCGGGGCGCTCGATCGGGCGGGCGTACATCGGGCCCTCGTGGGCGACGGTGCGCGGGGCACGTCGACCACGGTCTCGCCGTGCCAGGTGATGACCAGGCGGTCGCCCTCGGTCACCTCGCCGATCACGGTGGCGATGACGTCCCACTTGGCGCAGACCGCCATGAACGCGTCCACGTTGGACGGTTCGACGACGGCGCACATGCGCTCCTGCGACTCGCTGGAGAGCACCTCCGCCGGGGTCATGCCGGTCGCGCGCAGCGGCACCTTGTCCAGTTCGACGCGCATGCCGCCGTCACCGGCGCTGGCCAGCTCGCTGGTGGCGCAGGACAGGCCCGCGCCGCCGAGGTCCTGGATGCCGACGACGATGCCCGCCCGGAACAGCTCCAGGCAGCACTCGATCAGCACCTTCTCGGTGAACGGGTCGCCGACCTGCACCGACGGCAGCTTCTTGCGGCCGGTCCCGCCTTCTTCGCCGGAGAACGTCTCGCTGGCCAGCACGGACACGCCGCCGATGCCGTCGAGACCGGTCCGCGCGCCGAACAGGATCACCTTGTTGCCCACGCCCGAGGCGTGCGCCAGGTGCAGGTCCTCGGTGCGCATCGCGCCGACGCACAGCGCGTTGACCAGCGGGTTGCCCTGGTAGCTGGGGTCGAACACGACCTCGCCGCCGATGTTGGGCAGGCCGAGGCAGTTGCCGTAGCCGCCGATGCCCGCGACCACGCCCGGCAGCACCCGCTTGGTGTCCGGGTGGTCCGGCGCGCCGAAGCGCAGCGGGTCCATCACGGCCAGCGGGCGCGCGCCCATCGCGATGATGTCGCGGACGATGCCGCCGACGCCGGTCGCCGCGCCCTGGTACGGCTCGACGTACGACGGGTGGTTGTGCGACTCGACCTTGAAGGTGACCGCCCAGCCGTCGCCGATGTCGACCACGCCCGCGTTCTCGCCGATGCCCGCGAGCATCTTGGCCTTCATCTCGGGGGTGGTGTTCGCCGACCAGTGCTTCCAGTGGATCTTGGACGACTTGTAGGAGCAGTGCTCGCTCCACATGACCGAGTACATCGCCAGCTCGGCGTCGGTCGGGCGGCGGCCGAGGATCTCCCGGATGCGGGCGTACTCGTCGTCCTTGAGGCCCAGCTCGCGGAACGGCTGCGCCTGGTCCGGCGTGCTCGCCGCGTTGGCAACGGTGTCGGTCACGCGTTCACCACCGAGTCGATCAGGGAGAGGAAGATGCCGAGGCCGTCGTCGGACGGGCCGGTGAGCGCGTCGATGGCGTGCTCGGGGTGCGGCATGAGCCCGACGATCCGGCCGGTCGGGTCGCTGATCCCGGCGATGTCGTCGAGGGAGCCGTTGGGGTTGCCGCCGACGTAGCGGAACACCACGCGGCCCTCGGCCTCCAGCTCGGCGATGGTGTCGGCGCTCGCGGTGTAGCGGCCGTCCATGTTCTTGACCGGGATGATGATCTCCGCGCCCTGCTCGTACCGGGAGGACCACGCGGTCGTGTTGTTCTCGACCTTGAGCCACTGGTCGCGGCAGACGAAGTGCAGCCCGGCGTTGCGCAGCAGCGCGCCCGGCAGCAGCCCGGCCTCGCAGAGCACCTGGAAGCCGTTGCAGATGCCCAGCACCGGCATGCCGCGCCGGGCGGCGGCGACGACCTCGCCCATGACGGGCGCGAACCGGGCGATGGCGCCCGCGCGCAGGTAGTCCCCGTAGGAGAACCCGCCCGGCAGGATCACCGCGTCCACCCCGCGCAGGTCGGCGTCGCCGTGCCAGAGGGCGACGGCCTCGCCGCCCGCGGCGGTGATGGCGCGCAGGGTGTCGCTGTCGTCGAGGGTGCCGGGGAAGGTGACCGCCCCGATCCTCACGACTCCACCCGCCGCACGACGAAGTCCTCGACCACGGGGTTGGACAGGAAGCCCTCGGCGATCTTGGCCAGCGTGGCGTCGTCGACCGAGTCGTCCACCTCCAGCTCGAAGTGCTTGCCCTGGCGGACATCGGACACGCCGGAGAACCCGAGTCGGGGCAGCGCGCGGGCGACCGCCTGTCCCTGCGGGTCGAGGATTTCCGGCTTGGGCATGACGTCGACGACGACTCGGGCCACGGCAGGCTACTCCTGGGTTCGAGGTGCCGGTACCGCCAAATCGTACCTGACCTGCGTATTCATCAACTCGGGCGGTGAGCGGCGCCACCGGTGTTCGCCCGCGGCGAGATCCCTGGCGGCCCGGCTGACCACGGGGTTGGGTGGCAGGCATGCGAATCCTCATCCTGGGCGGCACCCGGTTCGTCGGCCGCACGACGGCCGCCGAGGCGGTCTCCGCGGCCACGACGTGGTCTGCGCGGCGCGCGGCGAGTCCGGTGCGGTCCCCGACGGCGCGGCGCTCGTGAAGGTCGACCGGGACGCGGCCGACGGCCTGTCGCCGCTGTCCGGCGAGTCCTTCGACGCGGTCGTCGACGTCGCCCCGATCTCCTACCCGTGGGTGCGCCGCGCCCTGGACGCGTTCCCGGCGGCGGGGCACTGGACGTTCGTGTCGTCGATCAGCGCCTACGCCCACCCGGACCGGGTGGACGACGTCCTGCTGCCCCCGCGCCAGGAGCACCACGACCGCTCGACGGTGATGGCCGACCCGGACGCGTACGGGTCGATCAAGGTGGCCAGCGAGAACGCGGTCCTGGAGGCGATGGGCGACCGCGCGTTCGTCGTCCGCGCGGGCCTGATCACCGGCCCCGGCGACCTGCACGACCGGTTCGGCTACTGGCCCGCGCGGCTGTCCCGCGGCGGGCGGGTCGCGGTGCCCGACGTCGACCACCCGGCGCAGATCATCGACGTCGGCGACCTCGCCGCGTGGATCGTGGACGCCGCCGAGAAGGGCACCGCGGGGTGTACGACGGGATCGGGCCCGCCGCGCCGCTGCTGGACGTCATCCGGGGCGTCGCCGAGGCCGTCGGGTCGGACGCCGAGCTGGTCCCGGTGCCGGAGGACGTGCTGGAGGCGCACGACATCACCCCGTGGTCGGGGCCGCGGTCGCTGCCGCTGTGGCTGCCGCCCTCGCACCGGATGATGGGTGGCCGCGACCACGGTCCCGCCGTGGCGGCCGGGCTGCGCCCGCGCCCGCTGGCCGACGCGGCTTTGCGCGCCCTGGAGTACGAGCGCGAACTCGGCCTGGACCGCGAGCGCAAGGCGGGGCTGCCCGCCGACGCCGAGGCCGCGGTCCTGGCCGCGCTCTGACTCAGCCCGCGATCCACCCGAGCCGCAGGAACACCGACTCGCCCGGGGCGTCGTCGAGCCCGTCGTTGTCGACGGCGCCGACGAGCCTGCGCAGCGGGCCGTCGCCGACGACGGCGAGGCCCTCGGGCTTGTCGTGCGCGGCGCCGCCGCCCGCGGTCAGGGCGGGCAGCAGGTCGCGGACCAGGTGCTTGCCGACGACCGGCTTCGCCTGGCCCGCGCCGACGGGGGCCAGCGCGGAGACGTCGATCCGGTAGACCTTCTTGGTCACGGCGGCGTCGCCGCGCTGGTTGTCGCGCTCGAGGACCAGCAGGGTGTCGGCGTCGACCGCGGTCAGCTCGGACAGGCCGACCCAGCCGGTGGTGGCGGCGTCGAGCGGGTACGCGGCGAAGGCCCACTCGCCGGTCGCGGGGTGTACCGGGCGAGGGTCGCCTGGCCCGGGACGTCGGCCTTCCACTCGCGCTGGACCGCCAGCCACACGTGGTCGCCGGTGATCGCGACGCCCTCGTAGCCGTTGCCCGTCGCGGTCGCGGCGACCTCGGCGGGCAGCGCGACCTCGCGGACGACCGCGCCGTCCTGGCCGACCTCGACCAGCAGGTTGGGCCGCTTCTTGCCGTCGCCCTCGGCGGCGATCCAGTAGCCGCCGCCCGGCTTGGCGGCGATGCCCTCGGCGTCGTAGCCGACCGGCGCGCCCGCCTTGGTGACGACCAGCTCCGCGGTGACGCGGGCGGGCGCGGCGAGCGTGTCGACGGTCAGGACGCGGGTCGGTCGGTAGGCGGAGTCGGTCACGGCGACGACGTCGCGGTGGTCGCCGGGCACCGCGGACAGGCCGGACAGCGCGCCGAAGCCGATGCCGTCGGACACGATCGACGGGGCCGCGCGGTTGTGCAGCAGCGCGGGGAGGCGGGCGGCGCGGGTCAGGCGGTACGCGGTGAGGGAGGAGCGCATGCCGTCCTCGGCGGAGTCCTCCTCCGCGGACACGACCAGCGTCTTCGTCGCGGGGATCGGCAGCAGGCCCTCCGGGCCGACACCGGTCGGCAGCGCCTGGAGGAACCGCGGGCGGCGCGGGTCGGCGATGTCGTAGACGGCGACGAGGTTGGCGCGCTCCAGGCCGACGAACGCGTACTTCTGCTTCCCGAAGGTGGCCACGGCCAGGCCCTCGGGCTCGACGCCCTTGTTGTCGGAGCGGCCGTCCGGGTACTGGCCCTGGCGGATGGCGACCTGGTCCAGCTCGTCGCCGGAGGAGTGCACGACCGCGCCGGTGCGGGTGTCGAACACCGTCCAGGTGCGGGAGCCGCCCTCGTAGTCGCCCTCGTCGGCGGTGCCGATGTGGTGGGCGTCGAGCCAGGCGACGGCGTCCGGCTCGCGGCGCTCGGTGATCGTGGCGGTCGGGTCGATCCGGCCGTCGTCGGCGGTGTCGACGCCGGTCACGGTCGCGGTGCCCGCGGAGAAGTGCCGCACGACCGCGCCCGAGGACAGGTCGACGACGGCGATGTGGTTGTTCTCCTGCAGCGTCACGGCCGCCTGGTTGCGCTCGTTGACGCTGACGTACTCCGGCTCGGGGTCGCCGGGGGCGACCTCGGCGAGCCCGGTCAGCTCGACCCGGCGCAGCCCCCACGCGCTCGGCGCGCCCTCGATGTCGACCACGGCGAGGAAACCCGCGGGCGCCTGCGGGATCGCGCCGTCGTCGACGTCCTCGTCGCGCTCGTTCTCGACGGCGATCGCGGCGAAGCGCCCGTCGGGGGAGACGTCGATCGAGTCGGGCTGCCCGCCCAACTCGTGCCGCGCCACGACGGACCGGGAGGCCAGGTCGACCACGACCAGCGCGCCCAACGGGTTCGTGTAGGACTCGGAGGTGTTGACCGCGACCAGCGCGAGCCCGCCCAGGATGTCGACCGACGTCGGCTCACCCGGCATGTCCAGCACGCCCAGCGGGCTCAGCGTCCCGTCGGCCAGCCCCGCGAACCCGATCCGCGACGCCGGGGAGTCGGTGTAGACGACGGTCCGCCCGTCCGGCGTCGCCGCCGCGATCTCCGCCGCGGTGTGCTCACCGACGTCGCCGTTGCGGTGCACGGGCATCGTGTCCACGCGCTGGAACCACGCCTCCGGCTGCGCCGCCGACGCCGGGCTCACCACCGTGACCATCGCCGCGCAGGCGAGCGCGCCAGCCCCTAACCGAACCGCCACCGGACCTCCAACCTCGGGATACGCGGCGGTTTGTAGCCCACCGACACGTCCGCGAGGTGAACGCCTAGCGACGGGTGTCCACCCGGTGGAAGTTCCGGTACGCCCGCGACGGCGTCGGCCCGCGCTGCCCTTGGTAGCGGGAGCCCGCCTCTTTGGACCCGTACGGGAACTCGGCGGCGGAGGAGAGCTGGAACAGGCAGAGCTGCCCGATCTTCATCCCCGGCCACAGCGTGATCGGCAGATTGGCCACGTTGGACAGCTCGAGCGTGATGTGCCCGGTGAACCCCGGGTCGATGAACCCCGCGGTCGAGTGGGTCAGCAGCCCCAGCCGCCCAAGCGACGACTTGCCCTCCAGCCTGCCCGCCAGGTCGTCGGGGAGGGTGACCTCCTCGAACGTCGACCCGAGCACGAACTCCCCGGGGTGCAGCACGAACGGCTCATCCCCCTCGGCCTCGACCAGCGAGGTGAGGTCGTCCTGCTGCTGCTGCGGATCGATGTGGGTGTACCGGGTGTTGTTGAAGACCCGGAAGTACCGGTCGAGCCGCACATCGATGCTGGACGGCTGCACCATCGCCTGGTCCAGCGGCTCCACCCGGAGCCTGCCGGACTCGAGTTCCTTGCGAAGGTCGCGGTCGCTGAGCAGCACGGGGAACACACTAACCCGGCCCCCACCGGGCTCCGCGCGACGGTGTATGCTCGCAGCGAGCAAGATCAGGCGGATGTAGTTCAATGGTAGAACATCAGCTTCCCAAGCTGAATACGCGGGTTCGATTCCCGTCATCCGCTCCACAACTTGTTGATGCAGGTCAGAAGGGGTACGGCCCACCCGGGCGGTGCCCCTTCCGTCATTTCCAGACCGTCGCCACACCGGCGGAGAACCTTCCCGGCAGCAGCCCGGGAGTCATCCACCACCCGACTCGCGGACGACAGCCGTGAGGGCGACCTTCCCTGCCGACCGCTTCTCAACGAGCACCGTTCCAGCGTCGTAGTCGGTCAGGGTCGTGGTGCACGTTCCCCGGGTCGGCGCCGTCGTGATCGTCAACGTCCCGTCGCCGTAGCCGGGTGCCGTCGCGTACGTCCCCGAGAAGCTGCTCTGCCCGCCCACCGCGAGCGTCGTGGGGTTCCGGCCGACCAGGACCTCCACGGCTTCTCCGGTCCCGTAGCGCGCGGTGTCGTTGCGATCGAAGGTGCTAGCGACGGGGTGCCCGCTTCGGGTGCCGAGCAACCCGCGGTGAGTGTGACCACCACCGGCAGCGCTGACAACGCCGCACCACGCCAGGCCCACGCGCCGAGGCGAGAATCCCGACCTCTGCCGATCTCCATACGCATCCCGTCCTTTGCGGATACGCCCGATCGCGGCCAGCACACCAGGCCGACTCACGCTAGACCGGTCGTCCGCGACGAGGTGTTACCAACCCAGGGCGAGGGAGCCCGATCGGCGAGACCTGCGTCCCCCGTCATCCGCCGGTCGTGCGGGCGCGGATCTGGGCGTGCATGGCGGGCAGGGCGAACTCGCGGACGAGGCCCAGGATCTCCTTGGAGATGGAGCCGAAGGGCTTGCCCGCGCGGACCTGCCACCACAGGTCGCCGATGGGGACGCCCGAGCCGATCAGGACGACCTGGCCGATGGACGCGCGCCAGCCCGGCTGGGAGTGGGTCAGGTACGGGCGGATGCGGCGCTGGGCGGTCCACTCGTCGGTCGGGGTGACGCCGAGGGACAGGGTGAAGCGGGTGGTGTCCTGGCGGGCGACGGCCTGGACGATGGAGATCTCGCCGCGGTGGGTGTCGGTGACCATGCGGTAGTGGCGGTCGCTGCCGGAGAGGCCGAGGGCCCGCAGGCCGGGGGCGAGGTCGGTTTCCACCATGAGGCGGAACCACCCGTCGGCGTTGCGCACGGAGCCTGGTTCCACCGGACAGCCCCTCTCCTCGGCACTCCGCGTACGCACCGCATTCACGCGGTCACTCGGGATAACGCGACCCTATCCCGGACGGGCGACGGTTCCCACCCAATCCCTGAGCTACTCACCGGTATTCCTCACCCGGGTGACACATGCGGCCATCCGGCAACGATGACACAGGCGGATGGTGTAATCCAGATCACATAGACTCGCCCTATCGGGTGACTTCCGCCTCATCCCGCGCAAACACGTCACGGGTGGGCGGTTCCGCCGTCGCTCCTACGGACGGGTGTTGTCTGACGAAGGGTCACGTATGCCGCGCACCTCCATCCCGCGCCCCGTGGGACAAGCGGGCCTGGGCATCGTGCTCGTCGACGGCGTGCCGCTGTTCCGCGAGGGCCTGTCCGCCCTCGTCATGCGCACGCCCGGGCTGCGCTGGCTCGGCGCGACCGACACCCCGCAGGGCGCGGTGGCCATGGTCGAGCGGTTCCGGCCGTCGATCGCGCTGGTGGACTCCGGGCTCGACCCGCGGCACCACCTCAGCCACATGCTGACCGCGGGCCACCCCGAGCTGACCATCCTCATCCTGGTCCGCGACGCCCACCGCACCACGCACTACGTCGCCACCGCGCTGGCGTCAGGCGTGCACGGGGTCATCCTGCGCTCCGCGGAGCCGCCGCAGGTCATCGAGGCGCTGCACGGGCTGCACCGCGACCGCCGGTACGTCGACCCGGCGCTGGCCCAGACCGTGGCCGTGCCGCGGCCAAGCTGGCGTGGCTGTCGGAGTCGACCCAGCCGCTGTCCCGGCGCGAGTTCCAGGTGCTCCAGCTCATCGCCGACGGACTGGAGAACCAGGCCATCGCCAAGATCCTCTACGTCTCGGTCGAGACCGTCCGCACGCACGTCAAGTCCATCCTGCGGAAGCTGTCCGCCCGAGACCGCACGCACGCGGTCGCGGTGGCCTTCCGGGCGGGCGTGCTCAGCACGACGTCGACGAAGCAGCCGCGCACCGGCACGTGAGAACGGGCACGAGAGTGCTCACCACTTGCTTGGGTTACTGCCTAGTAATATCCTGTTGTTACCGGTGAGTAGCACGCCTGCCGCTCGTGAGACACGGAGCAACAGACATGGGTCACTACAAGAGCAACGTCCGCGACCTCGAGTTCAACCTCTTCGAGGTGCTCAAGGTCCAGGAGCGCCTGGGCAAGGGCGTGCTGGCGGACTCGGACGAGGAGACCGCGCGCGGTGTGCTCGCCGAGCTGAACAAGCTGGCCGTCGGCCCGCTGGCCGAGTCCTTCGCCGACGCCGACCGCAACCCCCGGTGTACGACCCCAAGACGTTCAGCGCCACACTGCCCGAGTCCTTCAAGAAGTCGTACCAGGCGCTCTGGGACGGCGAGTGGTGGCGGCTGGGCCTGACCAACGAGCTGGGCGGCCTCGGCATGCCCCCCACCGTGCAGTGGGCCGCCGCCGAGCTGATCCTGGGCGCCAACCCCGCGCTGTTCATGTACCTCGCGGGCCCCAACTTCGCGATGATCCTCGACAAGAACGGCACCGAGGAGCAGAAGCGCTGGGCCCGCATCATGATCGAGCGCGCCTGGGGCGCCACCATGGTGCTCACCGAGCCCGACGCGGGCTCCGACGTGGGCGCGGGCCGCACCAAGGCGGTCAAGCAGGACGACGGCTCCTGGCACATCGAGGGCGTCAAGCGGTTCATCACCTCGGCCGACCAGGACATGACCGAGAACATCATGCACCTGGTGCTCGCCCGCCCCGAGGGCCACGGCCCCGGCACCAAGGGCCTGAGCCTGTTCCTGGTCCCCAAGTTCCACTTCGACACCAACACCGGTGAGCTGGGCGAGCGCAACGGCGCCTTCGTCACCAACGTCGAGCACAAGATGGGCCTCAAGGTCTCCACGACCTGCGAGCTGTCCTTCGGCGTGCACGGCACCCCGGCCAAGGGCTGGCTGCTCGGCGAGGTGCACGACGGCATCGCGCAGATGTTCCAGGTCATCGAGTACGCCCGCATGATGGTCGGCACCAAGGCCATCGGCACCCTCTCCACGGGCTACCTGAACGCCCTGGAGTACGCCAAGGAGCGCGTGCAGGGCGCCGACCTCACGCAGATGCTCGACAAGACCGCCCCGCGCGTCACCATCACCCACCACCCGGATGTCCGCCGCAGCCTGATGCTGCAGAAGGCGTACGCCGAGGGCCTGCGCGCCGTGTACCTCTACACGGCGTCGTTCCAGGACGTGGTGTGGACCGGCGAGGGCGACAAGGAGCTGGCCGAGCGCGTCAACGACCTGCTGCTGCCGATCGTCAAGGGCGTCGGCTCCGAGCGGGCCACCGAGCAGCTCGTGCAGTCGCTGCAGACCCTGGGCGGCTCCGGCTTCCTCCAGGACTACCCGATCGAGCAGTACATCCGCGACGCGAAGATCGACTCGCTGTACGAGGGCACCACGGCGATCCAGTCGCTGGACTTCTTCTTCCGCAAGATCGTCCGGGACAAGGGCCAGGCCCTGGGCTACATCGCGGGCGAGATCACGAAGTTCCTGGAGGCCGAGGGCGGCAACGGCCGCTTCAAGCAGGAGCGCGAGCTGCTCAAGCAGGCCCTCGAGGACGTCCAGGCCATCCTGGGCTCCCTGATCGGTGCGCTGACCTCGGCCCAGGAGGACGTGAAGAACCTCTACAAGGTCGGCCAGCACACCGTCCGCCTGCTGATGGCGACCGGCGACCTGCTCGTCGGCTGGCTGCTCCAGCGCCAGGCCGAGGTCGCCCTGGCGGCCCTGGACGCGGGCGCGTCGGCCAAGGACAAGGCGTTCTACGAGGGCAAGGTCGCCGTGGCGTCCTTCTTCGCCAAGAACGTCCTGCCGGAGCTGGCGGGCGCCCGCAAGATCGTCGAGAACGCCGACAACGACATCATGGAGATCGACGAAGCCGCGTTCTGATCCGCGCTCTCCGAACGGCGGTGGCCCCCGGGGTCGCCGCCGTTCGGCGTGTCAGAGGGCGCGCCGGTAGCGCAGCTCCCGGACGGCCTGGCCGCCGATCACGTCGTCCTTGGCGGCGCCGTCGGGCCGCCAGCCGGTGCGGGCGTAGAAGGCGGTGGCGCGGGCGTTGGTGTCGAGGACCCACAGGGTGGCCTCGGACCGGCCCGCGGCGCGCAGGCCGTCGAGGGCGGCGTCGACCAGCCGCCTGCCCGCGCCGAGCCCCCAGCGGTCGGGGTGGACGTAGACCGAGGTCAGCTCCCCCACGGCCGCGGGGTCGCCGTCGGGGTCGCGGGTGGGGCCCGCGTGCGCGAAGCCGAGCACGCCGCCGTCGTCGGCGACGTGGACGCCGCCCGCCCCGACGATCTCCCGCCACCGGGGCACGCGCGGCGCGGGGTCGAGCCCGTCGAGCAGCGCTTGGGGCAGCAGACCGCGGTAGCAGGCCTGCCAGGAGCGCACGTGCACCTCGGCGATGCCCGGGGCGTCGCCGTCAGCGGCGGGGCGGATCAGCACGCCCCGATGCTAGGTGCGGTGGGCGCGGGCGGCGGCGAAGCAGTACACGCCGAACGCGGCGAAGCCGATCGCCATGATCCCCATGAGGACCAGCCCGTACGGCTGGCCCGCGACGGTGCGCAGGGCGGCGTCCAGGCCGCCCGCCTCGCCCGGGTCGGCGGTCAGCGCGGCGGCGGCGAGCAGGCCGCCGATGATGGTGATGGCGACGCCCTTGGCGATGTACCCGAAGCGCCCGATCCGCTCCACCCAGGTCCGGGTGCCCGTCGGCAGGTCGGACGGGTCGAGGTCGCGCATGAACGAGCCGCGCACCCCGCTGACCACGCCGGCGACGCCGACGCCGATGACGACCGCGGCGATCACGCCGACGATGAACGGCCCGGCGGGCAGGTCCATCAGGCGGGCGGTCAGCTCGCGCTGCTTCTTGTCGCCGCTGCCCGCGCCGCCGCCGGAGGCGATGCGGACCGCGGCGATGCCCAGGGAGATGCCGGTGCCGCCCCGGATGACCGCGCCGAGGCGCTTGCGGACGCGCTTGCGCTTCTTCGTGATCCACGTGAAACCGACCGCGGCCTCCAGGCCCTGCCAGAGGCCGAACGCGAACAGCCCGACGGCGAGCACCCACATCACCACGACGCCCGGACCAGCGGCGATCTCGGCGAGCGCGCCGGTCTGGTCGGCGGCGCCGCGGCGGGCGCCCAGGGCGACCTGCACCGCGAGGTACGCCACCACGACGTACACCAGGCCATAGCAGACCATGCCCGCCTTGCCGAGCACCTGCACCGGTCTGGCCACCTGCTCCGTGTCCACCGCCGCCTCCCGTTCCACCCGATCGTGTGACACCGCTGGTCAGGAGGTGTCCCTCGGCGGGCAGGGCGAAACCTCCGGTGCCAGGCTGGGTGATCGGGAAAGACGAGGAGGAGCGGGCATGGGAATCGGCGGCATCTTCAGCGCGATCATCGTGGGCGCCATCCTGGGCGTCCTCGGTCGGGCCATCGCCAAGGGCGACCAGAAGATCCCGTGGTGGTTGACGATCCTGACGGGCATCGCCGCGGCGTTCATCGGCACCCTGCTGGCCAAGCCGTTCGGCTGGGACGACACGAAGGGCATCGACTTCCTGGAGATCGTCCTCCAGGTGATCGTCGCCGTCATCGCGGTGACGCTGGTCGCGGGCCTCTGGGCGAAGATGAAAGCACCCCGGTGACGGAAGAGCCCCCGGGCCTCCCGGGGCTCTTCCCGCTAGTCCGGCGGCGGGCAGATGATCTTCGGCTGCGGGTTGTACCGCACCGTGCGGGTGTCCCTGCGGATCTCGTTGCCCGAGAGGTCCTTGATGATGCGGGTGTCGGTGACGGTGAAACCGCCCGCGCCGTTGGAGGGCTTGCAGTTCTCCTTCGGGCCCTGCTTCTCGAACGGCGGCGTCTCGTTGGTCCGGGGACCGGTCACCGACTCGACGATGTAGCGCTTGGTGCCCCAGATCTTCACCGTGATCGACGACGGCGTCCACACCGTCTGGATCGCGACGCCGGTGTCGGAGTCGTTGGTGAACCGCAGGTCGATGACGCTGCTGCCGTCGGGGTTCTGGAACACCGTCGCCTCGCGCGCGGCGGGGTAGCGGCTGATGTAGTAGCTGTGCTCCTGGTGCCCGGCGTCCTTGAGGCCCGCGAAGTACGACGCGTTGTAGAGCGTGGTGGCGAACTGCGAGATGCCGCCGCCGACCGCGCGGCCCGGGGCGCCGTCCTTGATGACGCCCGCGCCGATGTAGCCCTCGGCCTCGGTGCGCGGCCCGGTGTGGCCGTTGAGGCTGAACGTCTCGCCCGGCTTGACGATCGCGCCGTTGACCTCGCTCGCGGCCAGCCGGATGTTGACGCCGGAGTCCGCGGCGAAGCCCTGGGTGGTGAACTCGCCGATGACCTCGGTGATGCCCAGGCCCTTGGCCTGCTCGGTGGTCACCTTCGCCGGGGTCTTGGTGTACTCGACCTTGATCTCGCGGCCCTCGGTCTTCTTGAGGACGTCGAGCAGCTTGGCCCACGCGGTGTCGTACTTGACCCCGAGGCCGTCGACGGACTCGGTGACGCTCGGCTTGCCGCCCTCGAACACGACCTCGGCGTCCTTGCCCTCCTTCTCGGTCTCCGCGAGCTGGGGCTTCACCGCCTCGGTGATCTTCTTGGTGTCGAGCTTCGGGGTCAGCCCGCCGCCCTCGGCCGGGGAGAACTTGAGCGCGGCGGCGATCACCTTCGGCTCGATGGTGGCGTCCTTGCCCTGGCCCTTGACCACGACGGGCCCGGACACGGCGGGCTTGGCGACCTGCTCGAGCGCGGCCTTGACGCCCTCCGCGGTGGTCTTGACCGGGGTGCTGGAGACCGGCAGCTCGAGCTCCTCGCCGCGGGCCCAGCCGTCGACGATCGCGGCCCGCGCGGCGGGCACGTCGAGCGCCTGGCCGGGGATCGGGTCGACGGCGACCGGCTCGACGCCCTTGAACGTGATGGCGCCCTCGACCGGGTCCTTCGCGGTGTCCGCGGCGAGCTTCTCGACGGCCGCGTCGAGCTTGGCGTCGTCGGTCGCGGTGACCACGCCGACCTCGCGGGTGCTGAAGAACGAGGTGATGCGGGTGATCGGGTTGAGCGGCTGGTCGCCCGCCTGCTCGATGGTGGCCGCCCAGTCCAGCGTCAGGCCCGCGGCGGCCGGGTCGAGCTGCTGCTCGACGGCGCCCGCGCGCAGCGGCACCGGCTGGGTGAGCCGCGGCTCGATCTGCCTGCGCAGCGCCGCCTCGGCCTCGTCGGTGGACATGCCGCCGACGTCGACGCCCGCCACGGTGACCCCGCGCGGCACGGACCCGCTGCTCACGAGCAGGTCGATGCCGTAGAGCACGGCGAGCGCGCCCACGACGGCGCCCGCGATGAGCGCCGGTTTGCGCAGGTTCCGCTGCTTCGGCTCGCCCACCGGGGCGATGCGCTGGGTCGCGGGGTCCGCGCCCACCGCCGGGAGCAGGTCGGTCTGCTCGGCGTGGGACACCGGCCACTGGTGCTGGCCCGGCCAGCGGGGGTCCTGCGACACGATTACCCCTTACCCCTCATCTCCGCGCGTTCACAGGTAGAGCCCGGTGCCGTGCTCGGTCCGCTCGCTGGCGATCGCGTGCACGTCCCGCTCGCGGATGACCAGGTAGGCACGGCCCTGGATCTCGACTTCCATCTGGTCCTCGGGGTTGAACAGCACCCGGTCGGACACCTTCACGTGCCGCACGCTCGTCCCCACCCCGAGCACGTCGCCCCAGGACAGCCGCTTCGCGACCTGGGCGGTCGCCGGGATGACGATGCCGCCACTGCTGCGCCGTTCGCCCTCCTCGGGGTGAGCTGCACCAGCACGCGATCGTGGAGTAGCTGGATCTCGAGCTTCAGTTCCGGCACCGGCGAATCCTAACCGCCGGTCGAATCCGACCTTCTAGGGACGGTCGTCCAGGCCACCCATCACCAGCGGCAGCCTGGTGACCCCATCAGCGGTGATGCGCACCGGCACACCCCAGTCCTGCCTGGTCAGGTGGCACGCGCCGTGCTCGGCGTCGTCGGTGTCGCAGGCCGCGGCCTGCGCGACGACGTGCAGCACGCCGCTGTCCACCCGGTCGGAGATCCGGATCGTGCGGGTCAGGTCGGTGGTGACGCCCGCGCCATCGACCAGCAGCTCCGGCGGCGACGCGGTGATCTCCAGGCGCGAGCTGGGGCCGTACCGCTCGTCGAGCTTCTGGCCGGGCGGCGGGGTGAAGACGACGACCAGCTCCAGGTCGCCCGCGGCGATGTCGGTCGGCGGCCTGCGCACCTGGTGGGCGGCCCCGTCCACGATCGCGGGGGCCAGCGCCGTCCGCTCGATCCGGTGCGCGGCGGAGGCGACGACGAGCAGGTCGCCGTCGACCAGGACCGCGCCGGAGGGCTCCGCGAGCCCGGTCGCCAGCGTGCTGACCTCGTCGGTCGCGGGGTCGTAGCGCCGGATCGCGCCGTTGTAGGTGTCGGCGATGGCGACGGACCCGTCGGGCAGCGCGGTGACGCCGAGCGGGTGCTGGAGCAGCGCCTTCTCGGCCGGGCCGTCGCGGTGGCCGAAGTCGAACAGCCCGGCGCCGACGGCGGTGCGGACGGTCCGGTCGCGGTCGATCCAGCGGAGCGCGGAGGTCTCGGAGTCGACCAGCCAGAGCCGGTCGTCGGTCGCGGCGAGGCCGGAGGTCTGCGCGAAGAAGGCCTCCTCGGCGGGCCCGTCGAGCAGGCCCTCGACCGTGGTCCCCGCGAACCGGCTGATGGTCTTCGCGCGCGGGTCGAACAACCCGATCGTGTGATTCCCGGCCATGGCGATGACGACGCCGCCCGCGGGCTCCCACCAGACGACGTCCCAGGGGCTGGTGAGGTCGATCCCGGTCGCGGGTCCGTCGGTGGGGCCGTCGCGCCACTGGTCGCCCGTCCCCGCGACGGTGGTGACGGTGCCGGTGGTGGTGTTGAGGCCGCGGAGGAGGTGGTTGACGGTGTCCGCGACGACGACGTCGTACCCGACCTGCGCGGCGACGTAGTCGGGGAGGACGGCGAGACCGGAGGGCTCGGAGAACGTCGGCCGGTCGCCGTCTTCTCGTCCTCGCTCGCCGGTGCCGAACGCCCTGGTCAGCTCGCCGTCGACCAGCTCGACGATCCGGTGGTGCGCGGTGTCGGCGACCAGCAGGCCGTTCGCCGTGGCGACCGCCTTCGCCGGGAACCGCAGGTCCGACTCGGCGGCGGGCGGCGGCACGTACGGCCCGTCCCCGCGGTGCAGCGTCCCCTTGGCGTCGTGCTCGGCGACGACCTCCCCGATCACCCGCCGCAACGCCTCCGCATGCCCCTCACCAGCGGCGACGTGCACGACGTAGCCCTCGGGGTCGACCACGACGAGCGTCGGCCACGCCTTCACGGCGTACGCCTGCCAGGTGGTCAACTCGGGGTCGTCCAACACCGGGTGCCGCACGTCGTACCGCTCGACCGCGGCCTTGAGCGCCTCGGGATCGGCCTCGTGCGCGAACTTCGGCGAGTGCACGCCCACGGTCACGAGGACGTCGTGGAACTCGGCCTCGACGGGGCGCAGCTCGTCGAGGACGTGGAGGCAGTTGATGCAGCAGAACGTCCAGAAGTCGAGCAAGACGACCTTGCCCCGCAGATCAGCGAGTCGAACGTCCTTCCCATTGGTGTTGAGCCAGCCGCGCCCCACCAACTCGGGAGCACGAACACGGCCAAAGCGGCTCTGAGCAGTCGTCACGACCGAAGTCAACAACGTGGGGCGCTCGAACCATCCAGGGGTCCACCATGTGGGCAGCTCACGCTCCCAGCAGCTTCTGCTGCTGGTCCTTTATCCGGAGGTAGGACGTCTTCAGGTAGACGCGGAGAGGTTCCCCCGGGTGGTTCAGCAGGGAGGTGGGGCTGGAGGTGTCGCCCAGCTCCCATTGCCGCACCACGGCTTCGTAGCCTGCCACGTGAGCGCAGAAGTCGAGCAGGCACGGAGGTAGGTCGACGTCATCGAGGAGGTGCGTCTTGGTGACGACGATTTCGTACATCCGCCGGTTGATCGGCATGAAGACGCTCGACATCCACCGAACCCACTCGACTCGGTCCTCTTCGCTCTCACCACCGTCGAAGTAGGCACCGCCCGGGCGGTGCTTGGCACGGAACGCCTTCCAAGCGCTTCCACCGGCCTCGGACAACGCGTAGAGCGGTCCGTAGAACTCTTCGAGCTGGGAGTTCACCCGGTCGAGCCTGGCCTGCCTGGCGCTGAGGCGACGGCTGTTGACGTACGTCAGGACGCCGGCGATCACTGCGACGAGCACACTCGCGGTTGCCGCGATCCAGGCGGCCATGGCCCCTCCGTTTCCGCGGTTCGAACTGATGGGGAAAGCGTCCTTCTAGCAGCAGCACGTCCAGACCTACAGCAAAAGCATCTCGCCGTGGAGGAACCACCCGGCGCAGAGTCCCAATTCCGGTGTTCAGCCGCCCACGGATCAGCAGAGCGTCTCCAGAGGCCGAGACCCGGGTGCTTGCGGGACACTTCCTCCCGTGGCGTACGACTGGATCACCTTCACCACCGACTACGGCCTCGCCGACGGGTTCCCCGCCGTGTGCGAGGGGGTGATCGCGCGGATCGCGCCCGCGGCGCGGGTGCTGCACGTGACGCACCAGGTGCCCGCGCACGACGTGCGGCGGGGGCTCAGGTGCTGGAGCAGGCGGTGCCGTACCTGCCGTCGGCGGTGCACATGGCCGTGGTGGACCCCGGGGTGGGGACGACGCGGCGGGCGGTGGCGGTGGCGACGCTGGGTGGGGCGCTGGTCGGGCCGGACAACGGGTTGTTGGTGCCCGCCGCGGAAGCGCTCGGCGGGGTGGTCGCGGCGGTGGAGCTGACGGAGTTCCTGCTGGAGCCGGTGTCGGCGACGTTCCACGGGCGGGACGTGTTCGCGCCCGCGGCGGCGCACCTGGCGTCGGGGAGGCCGTTGGGGGAGTTGGGGCCGGAGGTCGACCCGGCCGGGTTGGTGCGGCTCCCGGCGCCGGTGACCTCGGCCGTGCCGGGGCGGTTGACGACGGAGGTGCTGGGCGCGGACGTGTTCGGGAACGTGCAGCTCGCGGCGGGGGCGCGGGACCTGGCGATCACGGGGGCGACGCCCGGGAGCGGGGTGCACGTGGAGATCGGGGGGCGGTCGGTCGAGGCGCGGGTGGGGCGGACGTTCGCGGACGTGCCCGCGGGGTCGGCCGTCGTGCTGCTGGACTCGGCGGGACGGGTCGCGGTGGCGGTCAACGGCGGGTCGGCGCAGGCGGTGTTCCACGGGACGGCCGGGCAGGCCGCGGTGTTGCTGGTGGAGCGGCAGTAGTCAGACCTCGTCGACCAGTTCCCGGATGGCGGCGATGATGCGCGTGTTGTCGGCCGGGGTGATCGTGCTCCACATGCGACCGTCGCCGCGGCGCGCGCCAGGTAGAGGTAGCGACCGTCCACAGTGTCGTGGAACGCGACGACGCGGTTCGCCCTGGTGCGGCGCTGGTCCCGCTGCACGCGCTCCGCGCCGAACTGGCCGCGGGCCGCCATGCCGGTGACCATCGACGCGAGCGCCTGGGCCTCGCTGAACGTGATGTCGCGTTCGGACAGCACCGTCACGAGCTTCTGGGCGTCACCGCCGCAGCGGGCGTCGGCGTCGTGCAGCAGGTCCGTCGGCAGGCTGACCGAGCGGCCGGGGCCCGCGGGGCTGAGCCCGCGATGGACACCGCCGCGTCCGCCAGCGCGGTCGGGCGGGCGGGGATCAGCCACACCTCGCCCATGTCGACCGCGCCCAGCATCGCCTCGCCGCCGCTGGCGACGGCGAGGCCGGTGATCTCGCGGTCCGTCCACACCCAGGCGTCCACGCTGACCTGCGGGTACGCCAGCAGCGCGAGGCGGTCGGCCAGCTCGGGGATGGCCCTGCCGCCCTTGGCCAGCCCGCGCGCCGCGAGCCCGTCGAAGGCCTGCTCGACGAGCGTGGCGCGCTCGCTGTGCGTCATGCCGGGGCTGGGCACCTTCAGCGCGACGTGCTTCGCGGGCAGCCGCTCGGCCTCCCACAGCACGTCGAACTCGAGCGCCGACAGGACCAGGGTGTCGCTCAACGCGCCTCGTCGTCCTCGCCGCCGAGCACCGCGTCGATGACCAGCCTGCCGTCGGTGAACACGTCGTCGGAGTCGATCCCGTACTTGCGCACGTGCTCGTCGTCGTCCTCCCCGGGCGCGCTGGCCGCCGCGGGCGACATCAGCGACGACCCGGACCGGCCCGCGCCCCCGCCGAGCCGCTCCGCCGTCCGCGCGGCCCGCACCTGCTCGTCCGGCGCCCCGGCGACCAGCCCGCGCGCGGCCCGCCCGTCCGGCCCGTCGACGGGTGCTTTGCCGCCGCGCACCAGCTTGTCCTTCGGCAACGCCGCGCCCGCCGCGGCCCCACCCGCCGTCGCGCCCGCGATGCCCGCGATCGCGCTCATGTCCGACACGAGCCCGATCGGGAAGAGCCGCGGCGGCAGCGGCGCGGGCCCGGCCGGGGACAGGCCGGGCACGCCCGGCACCGGCCCGATCCCGGTGATCCGCCCCGGCAGCGCCGTGTTCGGGCCCTGCCCGGCCGGCCCCTGCGTGAGCCCGGGCGGCGCGGTCTGCAGGTGGTTGCCGCCCCCGCCGAAGGGGTGGTCGAACCGGGCACGCCGGGCCCGCTCCCGCCGCCGGGCACCTGGTAGTTGCCGCGCCCGCCGTCGAAGCCCTGCGCCGACGTCATCCCGTGCGGGTCGGTCGGCTGCGCGACCAGGTCCATGCCGGGCGGGACGGGCAGGTTCTGGTGGTTGTCGAGCGCCGACTGGCTACCCCGCTGGTAGTCGGTCAACGACCCGATCGCCTGGTTCCGCGCGGCTTCCGTCTCCTGCACCTTCTGCGCGTTGTCCGTCGTGTGCCCGAAGGCGCCCGCGAACCTGTCCCACCCGTTCAGCTCGGTGGGCCCCCGCAGCGCATCGGAGTTGGGCGCGGAGTTGCGCGTGTGCGAGAAGGAATCCCCTGCTCGTTGACCCCGCTCGCGGACCGCGCGACGACCGGGACGGCGTCCTCGGCGTAGATGCTCGCCTTCTGCGTCTCCTCGTGCGCGCCCTCCGACGCCGCGCCCTCCCACTCGACCCCGATCTTCGCCAACTCCTGCCGCAAGGTGCGGTCGGTGTCCGCGAGCGCATCGGCGATGCCCATGAGCGCGTGCACGGCGCGGTGGAGGGACTCCGACCCCGCACCGTTGCGCAGCCCGTCGATCTCCCCGCGAGCTGCTCGTTGCTGTACCCCTCGAACCGGACATCGCTCAAGCCGCTGGTCATGTCCCCGCCCTCACCCAGCCCGCAGCGTCGTCAACGCCGCCGCGGCGAACCGATCGGTGGTCTCACAGAGTTTCTCCTGCGTCCAGCCCGCGCCAGGCAACAACAGCTCCACTTGGAGGTGCTGCCCGTCGGCGACGTCGACCGCGGTGTTGCAGTCGGCCCCGCTGCCGCCCTTGAACCAGAAATGAGCCGCGCCGAACCCGTCGATGGTGGTCGGTTCGACCGTGACGTTCCGAGGTGTGTTCAGCCACGCGTCGACTCCCTCGCGGGTGTCGGCGACCACTCGGAGATCGAGGTTCCGCTCGGGTGTCTCGACCGTGAACGCGCACTCGGCCTCGGAGTCGTCCTTCGTCTCCCGAGCCCGAACCACGTCCAGATCGGCGCGCTGCGCCTCGGTGAGCAGGTCGCACGGGTTGACCTGGTCGAGGGGAGGGCCTGCGGACGCGCCGGGAGTTCAGCCGTCGCGGTGGTCGTGGTCGTCGGGGGCTGTTGGCTCTGGGTGCCTCGATCACCGCTCGGCACCGGCTCGCCGGTCTCCGGTGAGCTGCACGCCCCTGTCACGAGTGCGAGCGCGATGAGTGGGACCGCCGCCTTACGCACTCTTCTGCCCCAAAGCAGCTTCAACCTCGGTTTCGTTGTACCCGTAGCTCAGGGCGCTGTCCCGCAGTTGCCGGACCAGGTTGTCCAACCCCTCGACGTAGGCGGCGACGCGTTGTGAGTAGGAGTTGTCGTCGTAGATGAGGCGCTTGTTCCACTCCTCGGCGACGAGACCGCTGACCGTGTCACCACCCGGGGGAACGACCTGCAGATCGTCCTTGGCGTCGTCGAGGCGCTCCCGCAGGGCGTCGATCTGGCTCTGGATGATCTTCGCGGCGACCAGCACGTTGTCCTTGTTGACGACGAATCTGCCCGAGCCGGCGGTGGCGAGGTCCTTCAGGGCCGCGTGGGCCATGCCTGCCGCGGCGTTGACGAAGGCTGCCGGGCCGAGGTTCATCGCGCACCCCGTACGCATCGTGACGGTGTCGTCTCGGTTCGCAGGCTACCAATGGGGTTGTGGGGACCACCTGAACTTTGACGAAGAGACGGGGGCGGGGGTTCCCGGGTCAGGTGACGGTGATCTCGCCGTTGAGGGCGCGGAGGGCGATGTCGGTGCGGTGGTGGCTGCCGGCGAGGTGGACGGTGTCGACGAGGCGGTAGGCCTCGGCGCGGGCGGCGGCGAGGTCGTCGCCGGTGCCGACGACGGAGAGGACGCGGCCGCCGGAGGAGACGACGGCGCCGTCGTCGCGGCGGCGGGTGCCCGCGTGGAGGACGCCGTGGGTCTCGGAGCCGGTGATGACGTCGCCGGTGCGGGGGCGGCCGGGGTAGCCCTCGGCGGCGATGACGACGGTGACGGCGTAGCCGTCGGCCCAGTCGAGGGGCGGGTGGGCGGCGAGGGCGCCCGTCGCGGCGGCGTGGAGGAGGCCCGCCATGGGGGTGCGGAGCAGGGCGAGGACGGCCTGGGTCTCGGGGTCGCCGAAGCGGCAGTTGAACTCGATGACCTGGGGGCCGGTCGAGGTCAGGGCGAGACCGGCGTACAGCAGGCCGGTGAACGGGTTGCCGCGGGCGGCCATCTCGTCGACGACCGGCTTGACGATGTCGCGGACGATGTCGTCCACGAGGCCGGGCGGCGTCCAGGGGAGCGGCGCGTAGGCGCCCATGCCGCCGGTGTTGGGGCCGTGGTCGCCGTCACCGACGCGCTTGAAGTCCTGGGCGGGGAGCAGGGGGACCACGGTCCCGTTGGCGTCGACCAGGCAGAACAGGGAGACCTCGGGGCCGTCGAGGAACGACTCGAGCAGGACGGGGTGGCCGCCGTCGAGCAGGGTCATGGCGTGCGCGCGGGCGGCGGCGAGGTCGGTGGTGACGACGACGCCCTTGCCCGCGGCGAGGCCGTCGTCCTTGACGACCCAGGTGGGGCCGAAGCGGGCGAGGGCGGCGTCGAGGCGGGCGGGGTTGTCGACGACCTCGCTGTGCGCGGTGGGCACGCCCGCGGTGGTCATGACGTCCTTGGCGTACGCCTTGGAGCCCTCGATGCGGGCGGCGTCGGCGCTCGGGCCGAAGCAGGCGATCCCGGCGGCGCGGACGGCGTCGGCGGCGCCCGCGACCAGCGGGGCCTCCGGGCCGATGACGACCAGGTCGGCCTCCCAGCGCTCGGCGAGCGCGGCGACGGCGGCCTTGTCGCCCGCGTCGACCGGCAGGCCCTCGGCCAGGGCCGCGATCCCGGCGTTGCCGGGGGCGCAGGCCAGCGCCGTCACGGCCGGGTCCTGGGACAGGGCGAGGACGAGGGCATGCTCACGGGCACCGGAGCCGATTACCAGGACGCGCACGGCTGAGCAGCCTAGATGGCCCCGCCACCGCTCACCCGTTCGCCCCCTACCGCAGCCCGCCGTTCATCCCGCCGTCAGTCGGCGGCTAGTGCGCGGTCGCGGGGGCGAACCAGGGTGGGGGTCTCGATGAGGGAGGTTGTGATGCGTGCTTTGAGCGCGTTAGTCCTGTCCGCCGCGTCCGTGCTCGGGGTGGTGGCGCTCAGCCCGGCGAGCGCGGCGCCCGAGCGGGCGGGGAGCCACGCCGAGCCGCTGGTGATCGGCCACCGCGGGCGTCGGGGTACCGGCCGGAGCACACGCTGGCCGCCTACGAGCTGGCCGCCCGGATGGGCGCGGACTACATCGAGCCCGACCTGGTGTCCACGAAGGACGGCGTCCTGGTCGCCCGGCACGAGCCGGAGATCGGCGGCACGACCGACGTCGCGACCCGGCCCGAGTTCGCGGGCCGCAAGGCGACGAAGGTGATGGACGGCGTCTCGGTGACCGGCTGGTGGACCGAGGACTTCACCCTGGCCGAGCTGAAGACGCTCAACGCGGTCGAGCGCATCCCGCAGGTCCGCCAGCAGAACACGGTCTACAACGGCCGCTACGAGGTCCCGACCCTGCAGGAGGTCATCGACCTCGCCAAGCGCCTGTCGCGCGAGCTGCGCCGGGAGATCGGCATCTACCCGGAGACCAAGCACCCGACGTACTTCCGCGAGCTGGGCCTGGAGCTGGAGCCCGAGCTGGTGCGGGTGCTCGACCGCAACGGGCTGAACCGGCCGAACGCGAAGGTGTTCATCCAGTCCTTCGAGGTCAGCAACCTGAAGGCGCTGGCCCCGCACGTGCGGGTGCCGCTGGTGCAGCTGATCAACTCGTCGGGCCGCCCGTACGACTTCACCGCGACCGGCGACCCGCGCACCTACCGCGACCTGGCGACTCCGGCGGGCCTGCGCGAGATCTCGACGTACGCCGACGGCGTCGGCCCGGCGAAGGACCTGGTCATCCCGCGCGACGCCGCGGGCAACCTGACGACCCCGACCGCCCTGGTGGGCGACGCGCACCGCGTGGGCCTGGAGGTCCACCCGTGGACGTTCCGGGTGGAGAACCAGTTCCTGCCCACGAACCTCCGCTCGTCCACGGTCCCGTCGGACTACGGCGACATGTTCACCGAGCTGGAGGCCTTCTGGCGCGCAGGCGTCGACGGCGTCTTCACCGACAACCCGGACGTCGCGATCGCGGCCCAGGACGCGGTCCAGGACTGAGGCGGATCGGGGCGGCCCGACCGAGCGTGGCCGCCCCGAAGCTCACATACGTGGCTGCCGTCCAAGTATGTGGACGGCAGTCACGTATGTGCTCGCTGCCACGGGAGTGGCAAGCATCTGAGTGTTGGGACCCGTCTGAATCCTTGGCTGGGCGGGGACCGCCGGCGGCCCTGGGCGGCGACCGGGTGGGCGGCTGGCGGTCCGGCCTGCCCGGTCAGGTCAGGTCGTGGCGGACGATGGTCTGGTCGCGGCCCGGGCCGACGCCGACGGCGGAGATGCGGGCGCCGGAGATGCGCTCCAGGTGTTCGACGTAGGCGCGGGCGTTGGCGGGGAGTTCGTCCCAGGTGCGGCAGTGGGAGATGTCCTCGAACCAGCCCGGGAGGGTTTCGTAGACCGGGATGGCGTGGTGGACGTCGGTTTGGGTCATGGGCATCTCGTCGACCCGGCGGCCGTCGACCTCGTAGGCGACGCAGATGGGGACCTGGTCGAGGCCCGAGAGGACGTCGAGCTTGGTGAGGAAGTAGTCGGTGATGCCGTTGACGCGGGTGGCGTAGCGGGCGATGACGGCGTCGAACCAGCCGGTGCGGCGGGTGCGGCCGGTGGTGACGCCGAACTCGCCGCCGACCTTGCGGAGGCGTTCGCCCATGTCGTCGTCCAGTTCGGTCGGGAAGGGGCCCGAGCCGACGCGGGTGGTGTAGGCCTTGAGGATGCCGATGACGCTGGTGATCCGCGTCGGGCCGATGCCGGAGCCGGCGCAGGCGCCGCCGGAGGTCGGGTTGGACGACGTGACGAACGGGTAGGTGCCGTGGTCGACGTCCAGGAGGGTGCCCTGGGAGCCCTCGAGCAGGACCGTCTCGCCGCGGTCCAGCGCTTCGTTGAGCAGCAGGCGGGTGTCGGCGATGCGGTGGGCGAACTTCTCGCCCGCGGTCATGACCTCGTCGACGACCTGGTCGGCGTCCAGACCCTTGCGGTTGTAGACCTTGACCAGGACCTGGTTCTTCGTGTCGAGGGCCGCCTCGACCTTCTGGCGGAGGATCTTCTCGTCGAGGAGGTCCTGGACGCGGACGCCGACGCGGGCGACCTTGTCCTGGTAGGCGGGGCCGATGCCGCGGCCGGTGGTGCCGATCTTCGCCTTGCCGAGGTAGCGCTCGGTGACCTTATCGATCGCCACGTGGTACGGCATGATCAGGTGCGCGTCGGCCGAGATCAGCAGGCGGGAGGTGTCCACGCCGCGCTCGTCGAGGCCCGCGAGCTCCTTGAGCAGCACGCCCGGGTCGACCACGACGCCGTTGCCGATGACGTTGGTCACGCCCGGGGTGAGGATGCCCGAGGGGATCAGGTGAAGGGCGAACTTCTGGCCGTCGGGCAGCACGACCGTGTGACCGGCGTTGTTGCCGCCCTGGTACCGCACGATCCACTGCACGCGGTCGCCGAGCAGGTCGGTCGCCTTGCCCTTGCCCTCGTCGCCCCACTGGGCCCCGATCAGGACGATAGCCGGCATGTGAAACTCCAGGGTGTTCGTCAAGTGGAGTACCTGTGACACCCGGACCCGGAACCGCACGGGCGAATGCCGGTGACTCAGCCTAGACCAGGAGACAAGCGTGAGCGCACTCGTGCTGGCCTGCGGAAACGCCCGTGTCGCTGACGGCTCGCCGCTGCGCACGGACAGTGACGTCCGCGCGGTGCCCGCCCGACCCGACCGCGCGACCCTCGACCCGCTGATCAGCGGCGTCGAGCGGGTCGTGGTGCACGGCACCGACGCCGACCTCGCGGCGGTCGCGCTGCGTCTCCTGCGCAAGGAGCTGTTGAGCACGGTCGAAGTCGGTTATGTGCCGGTCGACCCGCACTCCGCGGTGCGCGCGCTGTGGGACCTGCCCGCCGACCCGGACCGGGCGGCGGAGCTGGCGCTGCGCGGCGAGGTCGACCCGGTCCCGCTGCTGCGGGACGACACCGGCGGCGTGCTCGTGGGCCTGGGCGTGCTGTCCAGCATCCGCGGGGTCGTCTACTGCGACGACACCGTAGCGCTGCGCGGGCGGGCCAGCCGGATCGAGGTCACGCCGGACCCCGACCGCGGCGCGGGTCTGGTCGTGCGGGTCGTCCGGACCGGGCTGATCGGCAGGCGGGTGCAGACCTTCCACGGGCGCGCGGTGCAGGCGGGATGCCTGCCGGTGATCCCGCGCAGCGACGGCGTCGACCACCCGCGCGAGGCGGGCCGCTGGACGTGGTACCGGCACACCGTCGACCTCCGGCTGGTCCGCGGAGTGCTCTGAACAGAGCAACTTCGGAGACGATCTTCCACTTTCCGTCGTCATCAGGTCACCCTTTGGTGTGAGGCATTCCACCTCGATTCGTCACGGTTGACCCCGCTCCACGTGTGCCCCCAGACCCACGGAGGAACGATGACGAAGACGCGAGCCATCCTCGGTTCCCTGCTCTTATCCGCCGCCCTGACCGTCGGACTCGCGGGCGCCGCGAGCGCGACCCCGCCGAACATCCCCTCCGCGTCCACCGCGTGGGCCGAGCTCGGCGCGCTGCGGGTGGCGTCCGAGGGCTCGATGACCGGCTACTCCCGCGACAAGTTCCCGCACTGGATCACCATCTCCGGCACGTGCAACACCCGCGAGACCGTCCTCAAGCGCGACGGCTCGAACGTGGTGACCGACTCGTCCTGCTACGCCACCTCGGGCAGCTGGTACAGCCCGTACGACGGCGCCACCTGGTACAGCCCGGCCGACGTCGACATCGACCACATCGTGCCGCTGGCCGAGGCGTGGCGCTCCGGCGCGTCGTCGTGGACCACCTCGACCCGGCAGGCGTTCGCCAACGACCTGAACAACCCGCAGCTCATCGCGGTGACCGACCACGTCAACCAGTCGAAGGGCGACCAGGACCCGTCGACCTGGAAGCCGTCGCGGACCTCGTACTGGTGCACCTACGCGAAGATGTGGGTCCGCACGAAGTACCGCTACAACCTGGCGGTCCAGTCGTCGGAGAAGTCCGCGCTGTCCTCCATGCTGAACTACTGCTGATCGGGGAGGATGGCGGCATGGTCGACTACTCCACGCCGTTCAGCGCCGGTCCCGGCGTGATGACCGAAGAGGTCGGCGTCGTCACCGGCGACCTGGAACTGCGGACCACCTGCGGCCCGGACAACGTCGTCACGGCCAAGGTGCGCTACGCGGGCGCGGAGGAGTGGTACCGGCTGCGCGGCGGGCAGTGCAAGCTCGCCGACCCGGCCGACCACGCCGCCGTCCACTCCCTGCTCGCGGGCGTCCTCAACCGCCCGACGGGGTAGTCGGCAGCCAGACGTTGCCCTCGACGAGGTCGCCGAAGCCCATCCACACGAGGTTCATCAGCCACCCGGCGACGACCTTGTCCGGCACCTCGGGGTGGTCGAGCCACCAGTCCGCCAGCGACTCGCTCGCGCCGACCAGCGCGGCGGCGAGGGCCTCGGTGGACTTGGTGGCCGCCTCGTCCATGCCCCGGCTGGTCGCCGAGCGCACGAGCAGGGCGTCGACCAGGGCGATCGCCCGGTCGCGCATGGCCAGCAGCTCCTCGCTGAACGGGCCGCCCTGCGAGGTGGCCTGCCGGTGCAGCACGCGCCAGCTCTGCTTCTGCTCGCCGACGAAGCGGAAGAACGCCAGCAGGCCGTGCCAGAGCTGCATGTCCGGCGGCGACTCGGCCTGCACGCCCGCGGCGATGGCCTCGATGAGCAGGGTGGCCTCGCGCCGGATGCAGGCGGCGAACAGGTCCTCCTTGTGCCCGAGGTAGGCGTAGATCATCGGCTTGGAGACGCCCGCGACCTCGGAGATCTCGTCCATCGACGCGTTGTGGTAGCCGTGCTCGGAGAAGACCCGGACGGCGGCGTCGAGGATCTGGCGCTCGCGGACCTCCCGCGGCAGCCGCTTCACCTTCGTCGGACGGCGTTCGTCGACGCTCACGCCCGCACCCCTCCCCATCGCCGGAACCCACTTGCCAGTCCAAGCTACCCGCCCGTAGCCTACTGATGAGTAGGTACTTCCGGAGGTGGCCATGTCCGAGCCCCAGGGCGCCGGTGCGGAGCTGGGCGCCCTCAAGCCGCGCGAACTGGTCGAACTGCTCGATCGGATGAACCCGCGGACGTCGCTGCGCAGAACATCGACGTGGATGCTATCGGGCGGGCCATCGATCCGCGGAAGCTGCGCAAGAACGACCTGTCGGCGCTGCTGGCCGCCATCACCCGGCTGGCCGAGGCGGGCGCCGACGTCGACCTGTCGAAGATGGGCCCCGGCACCTTCGCCAAGATCATCACCGAGGCGTCCCGCGAGCAGATCCAGGCCGTCATGGCCGACCCGGGCCTGCGCACCCGCATCATCGGCGAGATCTTCCGCCGCATGGGCGACCACGTGCGGCCCGAGCGCGTGCGCGACGTCGACGCGGTCGTGCACTGGCGGCTCTCCGAGGGCACCGGCCCCGGCGGCTACGACCGGTGGGAGACCGTCATCACCGACGCGTCCTGCACGGTCAACCGGGAGATGTCGGGCAAGCCCAGGGTCACCATCACGCTGAGCCCCGCCGACTTCCTCAAGCTGATCACGCAGAACGCCTCGGCGCCCGTGCTCTTCCTCACCGGCAAGCTGAAAGTGCGCGGTGACCTGGCGTTCGCCGCGAACCTGTCGGGTCTGTTCGACCTGCCGCGCGGGTGAGGGTCTGGTTGTCTACTCGAATGCGCCGCCGCCGCAGACAGAAATGGCACCGCCTGGTCCCGCAGCGGATCGCGGACCTCGACGGGTTCGCCGAGCTGATCGACCCCGCCAAGCTGACCCCGGACCAGTTCGTCGAGCTGATCGGCGTGCTCGACATGCTCGGCTCCGCGGGACCGGCATCCACATCAGCGGGATGAAGACCGCGACGTTCGTCCGGTTCCTCGACAAGGCGACCCGCGAGCAGGTGGAGGCGCTGATGGCGCACCCGCACCTGCGCTACGTCGTCTTCACCGAGCTGTTCGACCGGATGGCCGCGCACCTGGACCGGTCGAAGGTGACCGGGGTGCGCGCGGTCATCCACTGGTGCTTCACCGGCGGCGAGTCCGAGGACGGCGTCGACCGGTTCGAGACCCGCATCCGCGAGGGCACCTGCGTCACCGGCGACGAGCCGACCGCCGACCCGCGCGTCACCATCACCATCGACCCGGTCGAGTTCCTGCGCGTGGTGACCGGCGCGATCGGCGTCCCGATGCTGTTCCTGTCCGGCAAGGTCAAGGTCAAGGGCGACATCGCGTTCGCGGCCACCCTCATCGGGAACTTCGACCTGCCTAGGTGAAGTACTGCTTGACCACCTTCGCGATGACCTCGTCCGCGGCGGTCAGCTTCGCCGGGTCGACCTCGGGCGTGCCGCCGCCGACGCCGCGCGCGGGCCACGCCTCGACGCCGATGTGGACGTTGCCCGCGCGGCTGATGTCGTTGTACGGCGAGACGTAGACGTCGTAGCTGGTCTTGCCGCTGTTGTAGAAGGTGACCGCGGCCTTGCCCTCGACCTCGGTGGTCTTGCGGTCGGAGTACAGGTTGGGGTCGCTGCCGTAGGGGGCGGGCGCGTTCTCCGCGTCGACGTTCACCGTGATCATCAGCGCGCCGGTCGGCTCGACGAACAGGCAGTGCGCGCCCCAGGTGATCGGCTCGAACTCCGTGCCGTAGACCTCGGCGACGGCGTCCTTGAACACCGCGCACTGGGTGTGCCGGTTGCTGCTGCCCGCGGCCAGCAGGGCGTCGGTGCCGGTCGGGAGCTGGGTGTCCGGGCGGAACGGCTCGCAGTCGCCGTCGGCGCCCTGGGCGAAGTTCGCGCACGCGCCGAGCGTGCCGGTGTCGCTCTCGTCGGGCTTGTAGAGCAGCGGCCGCTGCGGCTTCGCGCCCTTGTCGAAGGCGCCGTCCGCGATCAGCTTCTCCGCCGCCTCCGCGAGTTCCTTGGCCTTCTCGCAGGTCGGGGCGTCGAGCTTCATCGCGGTGGCGACGAACCACTCGTCGCCGACCCCGGAGGGCCCGTGGTTCCACTCGACGGCGCACGAGGTGTCGTAGTCCATGAACGCCGCGTCCTTGCCCGCGACGGTGGTCTTCTCCTCGCCCAGCGGGTCCCACTTGTCGTACTGGACCTCGAGCTTGAACGTGTCCTGGCTGCTGCCGTCGACCGACGCCGCGTAGCAGCCGGACAGCGGGTCGTAGGTGCCCTCGGGCTCGTAGCGGAGCTTGTCGTCGCCGAGCACGGTGGCGAGCAGGAAGCAGCCGTCCCAGGAGGCCAGCGTCCGCTTCTTCGGGTCGACCTTGAGCGCGTCGGGCTTCTGCAGCAGCGCGACCGTGCCCTCGGCGTAGTCGAGGACGATGTCGCAGACGTCCTCCTCGCCGTCGAGGCGGTAGGTCATCTCGATGGCGCGGGTGTGGCTGACCGGCAGCGTCACGCGGCAGCTCTCGCCGCCGTCGCCGTCGTGGGTCCAGTAGCCCTTGAAGCCGCCGATGGTCACCGGCCGGGCGCTGAACCGGGCGAGCTGGTCGGAGTCCGCGCCGACCTCCAGGCGCATGCCGTCGTTGAGGATGTGGTCGTCGCCCGGGTACAGCAGGCAGGAGTGCGGGCCGGTGGGCACCGCGGTCACCTTCACGCCCTCGGAGCGGCTCTTGTCGAACAGCTTGCAGGCGTCCAGCTCGCGCAGCGCGGCGGTCACCGCCCGCAGGTCGCGGTCCGGCGGACCCTCGGGGACGGTGGGCTGCTGCTGCCCGCCCTCCCCGCCGCCGCCCTTGCCGACCGCCGTCGGGCTGCCCGCCACCACGGTGGCGCAGCCGGACGAGAGCAGAACGATGAGCGCGACGAGCGCGCTGGACCCGCGATTCACGATGTTCCCCCGGAACGTCCCCGACCAACGCGGGGATCGTACGACCAGCAGGGTGTGCGCGCGTCCGAATCGGACGATCAGAACGCAAGGGTGGCGCACCGGCCCGGTGCGCCACCCTTCGTCACGGATCGATCAGAACACCATCGCCATCGCGGGGTCCGCGAGCAGCGCGCCGACGTCGGCGAGGAACTCCGACCCCTGCTGGCCGTCGACCAGGCGGTGGTCGAAGCTCAGCGCGAGCTGGCAGACCTTGCGGACCTTGACCTCGCCGTCGACCACCCACGGCATGTCCCGGATCGCGCCGAAGGCGAGGATCGCGGACTCGCCCGGGTTGATGATCGGGGTGCCGGTGTCGACGCCGAAGACGCCGACGTTGGTGATGGTGAAGGTGCCGTTGAGCATGTCCGCGGGCGGCGTCTTGCCGTCGCGGGCGGTGCCCGTCAGCTCGTCCAGCGCCGCCGCCAGCTCCTTGAGGGACAGCTGCTCGGCGTCGCGGATCTTCGGCACGATCAGCCCGCGCGGGGTGGCCGCGGCGATGCCCAGGTGCACGTAGTCCTTGTAGACGATCTCCTGGTTGGCCTCGTCCCACGCCGAGTTGACCTCGGGGGTCCGCTTGATCGCCATGGTGACCGCGCGGGCGCAGAACGCCAGCGGGGTCAGCCGGACGTCGCGGAACTCCCGGTGCGACTTCAGCCGGGCCCGCAGCTCCATCATCGGCGTGACGTCGACGGTGAGGAACTCGGTGACGTGCGGCGCGGTGAAGGCGCTGGCGACCATCGCCTGGGCGGTCATCTTGCGGACGCCCTTGATCGGCACCCGGCGCTCGCCGCCGCGCGTCACCGCGGGGCCGCGGCGGGCTCGGGGCGGCCGCGGCCTGCTGCACGTCCTCGCGGGTGATGACGCCGTCGGCGCCGGTCCCGGTCAGCGCGCGCAGGTCGACGCCGAGGTCCTTGGCCAGCTTGCGCACCGGCGGCTTGGCCAGCGGCACGTACCCGCCCGCGGGCGCAGCCGGGGCGGGCGCGGGAGCGGTGGCCGCGGGGCCGAGCCGTTGGCGGTGAACGCCGCGCCGACCTGCTCCTGGACCGCGGCCGCGGCGGGCTCGGCCGGGACCGCGGGTCCCGTGCGCGCCCGGCGCTTGGCGGTGACCGTCTTGGAGCCGTAGCCGACCAGCGGCTTCATCTCCTCCTCGGCCTCGGCCACCGGCGCCGCGGCCTGCGGGGCCGGGCGGCGGCGCCGCCCGGGTCGACGTCGATGGTCAGGATCGGCGTGCCGACGTCGACGGTCTGGCCGGGCTGCACGTGCAGCTCGGTGACCACGCCCGCCCACGGGCAGGGCAGCTCGACGGCGGCCTTCGCGGTCTCGATCTCCACGATGATCTGGTTGACCGTGACCGTGTCGCCCGGCTTGACGTGCCAGGACAGGATCTCCGCCTCGGTGAGGCCCTCGGCGGTGTCGGGCAGGGGAAGCTCTTGAACTGCGGCATCAGCGGATCACCAGGCCAGCGCGCGGTCGACGGCGTCGAGCACCCGGTCCAGGTCCGGCAGGAAGTGCTCCTCCAGCTTCGCGGGCGGGTAGGGCACGTCGAAGCCGTGCACCCGCAGCACCGGGGCCTCCAGCGAGTAGAAGCACTCCTGCTGCACGCGGGCCGCGATCTCCGAGCCGATCGACGACTCCGACGGCGACTCGCTCACCACGACCAGCCGACCGGTGCGGCGCACCGACTCGAACACCGGCCCGAGGTCCAGCGGGGACAGCGTGCGCAGGTCGATGACCTCCAGCGCGTGCCCGTCCTCCTCGGCCGCGGTCGCCGCGTCCAGCGCGACCTTCACCGACGGGCCGTAGGCGACCAGGGTCGCCGTGGTCCCGGTCCGCACGACGCGCGAGGCGAACAGCGGGTCCGGGGTGGCCGCGGTGTCGATCTCGGCCTTCATCGCCGCGGAGTGGTAGTAGCGCTTGGGCTCGAAGAACAGCACCGGGTCGTCGCAGCGGATCGCCTGCTGGATCATCCAGTACGCGTCCACGGCGTTGGAGCAGGTGACGACCTTGAGCCCGGCGGTGTGCGCGAAGTACGACTCCGGGGACTCCGAGTGGTGCTCGACCGCGCCGATGCCGCCGCCGAACGGGATGCGGATGACCATCGGCACCTTCACCCGCCCCTGCGTGCGGGCGTGCAGCTTGGCGACCTGGGAGACGATCTGGTCGAAGCCGGGGAAGACGAACCCGTCGAACTGGATCTCGCAGACCGGGCGGAAGCCGCGCACGGCCAGGCCGACCGCGGTGCCGATGATCCCGGACTCGGCCAGCGGCGTGTCCAGCACGCGGTGCTCGCCGAAGTCCTTCTGCAGGCCGTCGGTGATGCGGAAGACGCCGCCGAGCTTGCCGACGTCCTCGCCCATGACGATGACCTTCGGGTCGGACTCCATCGCGGCGCGCAGGCCCAGGTTCAGGGCCTTGCCGAGGGTCAGCGACTGCACGGCGGGCGCCGTCTGCGGCTTGGTGATCGCGGGGGCGGCCATCAGTGCTCACCTCCGAAGGCGGCGAGGTAGGAGAGGAACTCGTCGCGCTGCGCGTCGAGGACGGGGCTGGGCTCGGCGTAGACGTTGTCGAACATCTGCCGGACCGGGGGATCGGGCATGTTGAAGCAGAAGTCGCGCAGCCCGGCCGCCATCTCGTCGGCGTCGGCCTGCACGGAGTCCAGGAAGTCCTGGTCGGCCATGCCGTGCCGGACCAGGTGGACGCGGACCCGCTCGATCGGGTCCTTCAGCTTCCACGCCTCCAGCTCGTCGGAGAGCCGGTAGCGGGTCGGGTCGTCGGTGGTGGTGTGCGCGTCCATCCGGTAGGTGAACGCCTCGATCAGCACCGGCCCGTTGCCGTGGCGGCACTCGTCGAGCGCCCACCGCGACACCGCGAGCGAGGCGAGCACGTCGTTGCCGTCGACCCGGATGCCGGGGAAGCCGTAGCCGCGCGCCCGCTGGTACAGCGGCAGGCGCGACTGGCGCTCGGTCGGCTCGGAGATCGCCCACTGGTTGTTCTGGCAGAAGAACACGAGCGGGGCGTCGTAGACCGCCGCCCACACGAAGCCCTCGTGCACGTCGCCCTGGCTGGTCGCGCCGTCGCCGAAGAAGCACATCGTGGCTTCGCCGTCGGCGTCGCCGACCTTGCCCTCGAACCGCTGGCCCATCGCGTACCCGGCGGCGTTGAGCACTTGGTTGCCGATCACGATGGTGTACGGGTGGAAGCGGTGCGCGACCGAGTCCCACGTGCCGTTGTCGGTGCCGCGGAAGATCCCCAGCAGCTCCTCGGGCTTGATGCCCCGGCACCACGCGACGCCGTGCTCCCGGTAGGAGGGGAAGACCATGTCCGTCGGCCGCAGCGCGCGCCCGGCGCCGACCTGCGCGGCCTCCTGGCCCAGCAGCGGCACCCAGATGCCCAGCTGGCCCTGCCGCTGCAGCGCGTTGGACTCGCGGTCGGCCCGGCGCACCAGCACCATGTCGCGGTACAGCCCGCGCAGGTCCTCGTCGGTGACGTCGGCGACGTAGCGGTCGAACTCGGGGTTCTCGACCCGCTCACCCTCGGGCGTCAGGAGCTGGACCAGCTCCGGTCCGCCTTCGCTGGTCGCACGCAAACCCGCGATCACCTGCTCTGCTGTCGGCGCGGCAGCGGTGGCGGCTGGGCCCTCCCGGGGCTCCGGGTGCGTCCACTGTTCGGCAGAGGACATGTGGGTTCTCCTCGGTGTCTTCCGACCGCACCCCCGCTTGTGGCGGCCGGCACGGCCGCGCCGCGGTCGCCGCCGCCGCTTGTCCATCGGCTTCGGCCCCCGTCGGCGCTGACGGTTCGTTCTCACATCCTGGCATGGCGCAACCCGATCCGGTGAGTCCGACCGCCCCGTTCGTTACCAACAGCGGGGCCCTGACCTGGGAAAACCATTGGACACCCGACGTTCGGGGGTCATAGGGGCGCACGAACGGCGCAGCGTGGAGCACCCCTCGCGGGCGCGCGGCGACCCCCGGGTGATCAGGAGTGAGCTGCGTCACGGGCGGGCCCGCGACCACGGGCGGGAACGTCGGGGTCGCGGGCCCACCACCGAGCGTGCCCGGCCCCGGCTGAAGCCGATCTCAGCCGGGTTCCCCCACCGCACCGGGCCGGTGGCAGGATCGGGACGTGGACACGACAGCCGTGCGGCAGACCGTGCGCGAGGTGTGGGACGCAGCGATCCTGCCCAGCCTGCGCGACTTCATCGCGATTCCCGCGCTCTCCCCGACGTTCGACGCCGGGTGGGCGGAGTCGGGGCACCTCGACGCCGCGGTGGAGCACCTGCGGGAGTGGATCGCGGGGCGGGGCGTCGCGGGGGCGGTGCTGGAGGTGGTGCGGCTGCCGGAGCGGTCGCCGCTGCTGGTGGTGGACATCCCCGGGACCGTGGACAACGGGACCGTGCTGCTCTACGGGCACCTCGACAAGCAGCCGCCGGTCGGGGGCTGGTCGGAGGGGCTCGGGCCGTGGACGCCGGTCGAGCGCGGGGACCGGCTGTACGGGCGCGGCAGCGCCGACGACGGGTACGCGGGGTACGCCGCGACCGCCGCGGTGGAGGCCGTGAAGGCCAACGCGGGGGAGCACTCGCGGTGCGTGATCCTGCTGGAGACCGGGGAGGAGTCCGGCAGCCCCGACCTGCCCGCCTACCTGGAGCACCTGGGCGACCGGCTCGGCGAGGTCAAGCTGGTCGTCTGCCTCGACTCCGGCGGTCCGGACTACGAGCGGCTCTGGCTGACGACGTCCCTGCGCGGCCTCATCTCCATCGACGTCACCGCGCGCGTGCTCGAGTCCGGGCAGCACTCCGGGCTGGCGGGCGGGGTCGTGCCGAGTTCCTTCCGGGTGCTGCGGCGGCTCATCGAGCGGCTGGAGGACTCCGAGAGCGGGCGGCTGCTGCTGCCCGAGCTGAACGTCGAGATCCCGGAGAACCGGATCGCCGAGGCGCGGGCTACCGCGGCCGCGGCACCGGGCGCGCTCGGGTCGACCTTCCCGCTGCACGGCTCGACCCGGCCGATGTCGGACGACGAGCTGGAGCTGGTGCTCAACAACAGCTGGCGGCCGACGTTCAGCGTCGTCGGCGCGGCCGGGCTGCCCGAGCCCGCCGACGCGGGCAACGTGCTGCGGCCGTTCACCACGCTGTCGCTGAGCTTCCGGCTGCCGCCGACCGCGGACGCCAAGGCCGCGCTGGAGGCCATCCAGAAGGCGCTGACCACCGACGTCCCCAACGACGCCGCGATCGAGTTCAGCCGGATCGACATCGCCAACGGCTGGAACGCCCCGGAGCTGGCGCCGTGGCTGCGCGAGGCGCTCGACAGCGCGTCGGAGGGCGTGTTCGGCAGCCCGTGGGCGACGGTCGGGCTCGGCGGGTCGATCCCGTTCATGGGCCTGCTGGCCGAGCGCTACCCGGCCGCGCAGTTCGTCATCACCGGCGCGCTGGGCGCGGACAGCAACGCGCACGTGCCGGACGAGTGGCTGCACGTGCCGCAGGCGGTCCGGGTGACCGAGGCGGTCGCGCACGTCCTCGACGCGCAGGCCCGGAGCTGACTCACCAGGCCGGGTAGTCCGACTGCCAGGCGGGGTCCACCCGGGGCGCGGTGGTGATCGCGACCGCGTCGTGGGCGAGCTTCGCCATGGCCTCGCGCAGTTCGAGGTCGTCGAGCAGGTGCTCGGGGATGGCCCGGGCGCCGAGCGCGGCGCCGAGCAGGTTGCCGCAGATGCTGCCGGTGGAGTCGCTGTCCCCGGAGTGCTCGACGGCGAGCGCGAGGCCGTCGAGGAGGTCGTCGGCGCGCAGGGCGGCGCAGACCGCGATGGCCAGCGCCTCCTCGCCGACCCAGCCGCCGCCGAGGGTCTCCAGCGCCTCCGCGGTGGGCCTGCCGCGCTCGGCCAGGTCGAGCGCGGCGGCGAGGGCGGCCTCGGTCTCCTCGTGGCCGTCCCACTCGACCAGCTCGCGGCCCGCGTCCTCCAGCGCGGTCAGCAGGGTCGCGCCGTCGAGGAGCCTGCGGACCATGAAGGCGAGCACGCCCGCGCTGAGGTAGCCGCTGGGGTGGCCGTGGGTGAGCGCGCCGGAGCGGGCGGCCAGGTCGAACACCTCGACCGGGTCCTCCGACCACAGCGCGACCGGTGCCGCGCGCATGACCGCGCCGCAGCCCTTCGAGTCGTTGACCCGGTTCTCCGGCGACGCCGACGGCACGCCGCCCGCGAACCCGCGCAGCGCCGTCAGCACGGTCGCGCCGGGCGCGCGGCGGCTGTGCAGCGACTGCTGCTTGACCAGCCACCCGTCGGGCTCGGGCTCCAGCGCGTACAGCCCGCCCGCGCGGTGCCAGGGCGTGCCCTGCGTGTGGTACCAGCGCTGGTAGGCGTGCTGGAGCACGGAGATCGGGTGCTCGGCGAGGCCCAGACCTCTGGCCATGCGGGCGCGGATGACCGCTTCCAGGGTGAACATCGTCATCTGGGTGTCGTCGGTGATGCGGCCCTTGCCGCCGTACGCGACCCCGTACTCGCGCACCCCGCCCGGGAACTGGGCGCGGATGTCGGCCAGGCCCATGAACTCCACCGGCCCGCCGAGCGCGTCGCCCACCGCACCCGCCAGCACACACCCCAGCACCGCGTCCCGCACGGAGCGAGCCTAGTGGAGCCCCGCCTGCAGCTCGGACAGCCGCGTCCCGATGACCTGCGGGGTGCCCGGCACCGCGGTGACGAAGGGCTGGCCCGCGGGCTTGTGCAGCGCCCACCGGCCCTCGCGCAGGTCGATGACGTCGACCCAGCTCTGCGCCCGCACCCGCTTGCCGTACACGTCGCGCTTGGCGGTGTAGAGCTTCGCGCCGCCGACCCGCTCGGCCTTGAGCAGCATGTCGAGCCTGCGCGCGGCGGGCGGCCGGGCGCGGCGGCGGACCGGCGCATCAGCAGGTCCCCGGTCGGCGGCTCCAGGTCTTCGATCCGCACCGACAGCGCCTCACCGCGCGCGGGCGGCGTCGTCGGCAGGCGGTGCAGGAACGCGTCGAGCAGCCGATTCGCGTCGATCCACTCGAAGGTGACGGTGTCGCGGACCCGCTCGGCGAGCACGGCCGCGCGCCCGCTGGCGGCGGTGAGCACCGAGTACGGCCCCTCGGCGTCCTGCATCCAGCCGTAGAACTCGACGTGCCTGCGCTGCATGACGGTCAGCAGGTCGGCGAACGCGGGGTCCACCCCGTGCGGCCCGCCGACCCCGGCCGCGTGGAGCGCCCGGTGCAGCGCGGCGTCGCTCTCCTGCTTGAACCGCGGCGAGTAGTACCGCTCGCCGCCGGTGAACAGGGCGTGCGGCTCGCCGAGGTCGAGCAGGGCCAGCGCCTGGTGCAGGACCTCGACGCTGAGTTCCACCTTCGCGGTCGTCTGCACGTCACTCCCCGATCACGGGCGGCGCGGTCGCCTGGTCGGTCCCGAACAGCGCCTCCGGGTCGTCCTCCACCAGGAACGACGCCCGCGTGTGCTCCTCGTCCTCGCCGCCCTGGCCGCGGGCGCCCGCTCCGGCGCCCATGCCACCCGCGCCGCCGCGTCCGCCCTGGCCCGCCGCCGCGCCGCGGCCGGGGGGTCGTTGAGGCCCGCCGCCGCGCGGGCTCCGGCCTCGTTCGGCCCGGCGCCGATCCCGGCTCCGAGCCGTCCCGGGGCGCCGCCGGGCCGCGGCCCGCCCCGCTGCCGGGTCCGCCCGGCACACCGCGTCCCGGCCCGCCGCCAGGGCCGCTGCCGGGCGGTCCGTACGGGGGAGCCCGGGCGGGAAGGTCGGGGTGGGCGGGGGCGTCGGGGGCGGTTCGGCGTGTTCGGCGGCGTCCTCGGGTCGGTGCGCTGCGGGTTCGTGGTGTCGTCGCCCTGCGGCTTCGTCGTGTCGTCGTCGGGTCGCGGCCTGCCCGTGTCGTCCTCCGGCCACGGCCGGATGGTGTCCTCGTCGCGGCTGTCCGGCGGCGGGGTTGGCGGGTCGACCCGGTCGCGGTCGCCGGGCGGCGGGGTCACGCCCTCGCGCTCACCGGGGCCGCCGGGCGGGCGCGGGGCTCGTTCGGGCGCTCGACCTTGATGTCGCCGCCCGGGTCCACGATCTCGGGGTACTCCGTCGGCAGGGACATCTCGTTGTCGTAGCTCGACATGTCGTACTGCCGGTACAGCTCGACGTTGTGGTCCGAGTCCGCCTTGTACTTGGCGCTCTTGTCCTCCCGGTCGGTCGACCACGGCGCGAGGTCGTCGAGGAGGTTCGTCTCGGGCGGGTGCGGCGGGACCGGCTTGACCCGGCTGCGGGCGTAGTCGAACAAGTCGACCTGCTGCTCGAGCAGGCGGTGCGTCCGCTCCAGGTTGTTCGCGCCTGCCCTGGACACCTCGGCGAGGGGCTGCGCGGCTCCGAACGCCGCCGCGCCCGCCTCGCCCTCCCAACCCGCCTCGAGCTTGCGCGCGAGCTGGTTGATCCGGTCCGCCCGCTCGATCTCGAGGTTCGCCTCGACCTTGGCCGTGTGGAAGGCCCGTGCGAGGCTGCCCGCGCCCTGCCCCTGCGTGAGCCCGATGTAGATCTCGTGCGCCGACAGTCCCGTCACGTCCGCCCCCGGGCATGTCCACGCCCTCATCCGCGGTGTCGATGGTCCGCAGGTTCACCCGTTCGATGCCGAGGTAGTCGTTGAGGGAGTCGTGGAGCTTCTGCGCCTGCCGATAGCAGTAGGCGCGCTTCTCCTTCAAGGACTTGAGGTAGAGCATCGTCGAAATCTGGGCGCTCGCCGCATAGGCCGTGCTCACGGGCTCCTTGCCCGGCGGGGCGACGACGAACATCTCCCGCGCCGACGCGATCGACGGCGTGTACTCGTCGCCCAAGGCGAGCCAGTCCTTGACGAGGGCGCGGATCTCGTCCGGGCGGAAGACGAACCTGCCCTTTGGGGTGGGCGGGCCGCCGGGGCCGGGCGGTGGCGGCGGGCCCGCGATCGGCGCCAGGGACGCGTTGATGTCGTCGAAGGCCGAGTACACGGCGGACCCCCTAGATGTCACCCTCTGACACGCAGCGTACGACATGGGTAACCACCCCGGAGGGTGTTTCCGGGATATCAGGGGTGTCAGTCATCCTTGACCGGATGAGCGAACGCGAGCGTCTCGAGGAGTCCGGGTCCGCGCAGTCGCCGTGGCGGCTGTGGGGGCCTTATCTGTCTGCTCGGCAATGGGGCACCGTTCGCGAGGACTACTCGGGGAACGGCGACGCCTGGGGGTACTTCCCGTTCGAGCAGGCCAGGTCGCGCGCGTACCGCTGGGGCGAGGACGGGATCGCGGGGATCTGCGACCGGCACGGGTTCCTGAACTTCGCGGTGGCGCTCTGGAACGGGCACGACGAGATCCTCAAGGAGCGGTACTTCGGGCTGTCCAACACCGAGGGCAACCACGGTGAGGACGCCAAGGAGCACTGGTGGATCACCGACGGCACCCCGACGCACTCCTGGATGCAGGTCGTCTACCGCTACCCGCAGGCCGCCTACCCCTACGCGGAGCTGCGGGAGATGGCCCAGCGGGCGGGCCGCGGCGCGCGGGAGCCCGAGCTGTCCGAGACCGGGGTGCTCGACGACGACCGGTTCTTCGACGTCCAGGTCACCTACGCCAAGGCGGCGCCGGACGACATCTGCGTCGAGATCTCGGCGACGAACCACGGTCCGGATGCCGCGCCGCTGCACATCGTGCCGCAGCTCTGGTTCCGGAACACGTGGTCGTGGGGCCGGGACGCGCGCAGGCCCGCGCTCATCGCGTCGCGGGCGGACGGGTGGACGCGGGTGCTGGCCGAGCACGCGCTGCTGGGGCGGTACACGCTGCAGTTCGAGGGCGACCCGACGCTGCTGGTCACCGACAACGAGACCGACGAGGCGGGGCTGTTCGACCGGGCCGTCAACCCGAGCCGGTACACCAAGGCCGGGATCGGGGACCACATCGTCAGCAAGGTGTCCGACGCCTGCCAGGTGGTGCACGACGGGAAGGCGTCGCAGCCGGGGACGAAGGCCGCGGGCTGGTACCACTTCCCCGAGGTCAAGCCGGGGCACACGGTCCGGGTGAAGCTGCGGCTGGTCGCGGGCAGCGGGCACGGGGCGGCGTTCGGGCGCAGCCACGTCGCCGCGATGCTCGACCGGCAGGCCGAGGCGGACGAGTTCTACGACGACATCGCCGGGCACCTCCCGGCGGCGGAGCGGTCGGTGGTGCGGCGCGCGTACGCCGGTCTGCTGTGGACGAAGCAGGTCTACCGGTTCCGCGTCAGGGAATGGCTGGAAGGCGACCCCGCGCACCCGCCCGCGCCCGCGGAGCGCCTGCGGGGCCGCAACGCGCACTGGATGCACGTCGACGTCGCGGACGTGCTGTCCATGCCGGACGAGTGGGAGTACCCCTGGTTCGCCGCGTGGGACCTCGCGTTCCACATGGTCCCGTTCGCCGTGGTCGACCCCGCTTTCGCGAAGGACCAGATCCTGCTGCTGTGCCGCGAGTGGCTGATGCACCCCGACGGCCAGCTCCCCGCCTACGAGTGGGCGTTCGGCGACGTCAACCCGCCCGTGCACGCGTGGGCGGCGTTGCAGGTCTACCGCGCCGAGGAGGCCGCGACCGGCCGCGGCGACCGGGTGTTCCTCGCGCGCGTGTTCCACAAGCTGCTGCTGAACTTCTCCTGGTGGGTCAACCGCAAGGACCCCGAGGGCAACTACCTGTTCGAGGGCGGCTTCCTCGGCATGGACAACATCGGCCCGGTCAACCGGTCCGAGCCGCTGCCGGGCGGGTGGCGGCTGGAGCAGTCCGACGCGACCTCGTGGATGGCGACCTACGCGCTGCACCTCATGCAGATGGCGCTGGAGCTGGCCCGCGAGGACGAGGCGTACGAGGACGTGGCGACGAAGTTCGTCGAGCACTTCCTGTCCATCGCGCAGGCCTCGACCCACTTCGGCTCGGCGGACCGGCCGATCTGGGACGAGGAGGACGGCTTCTGCTACGACCTGCTGTCCCGCCACCGCGCGGACGGCGCGATCGAGGCGCACCCGGTGCGCGTGCGGTCGATGGTCGGGCTGATCCCGCTGCTGGCCACCGCGCCGCTGCCCGCGTGGGTGTTCACCGAGCTGCCGAACTTCGCCGAGCGGCTGAACTACCTGCTGCGCCGCCAGCCCGCCTTCGGCCAGTTCCTCACCTGGCACACCAACGGCGAGCGCAGCGCGCTGCTGTCGCTGCTGGACACCGGCAAGCTGGCCCGGGTGCTGCGGCGCATGTTCGACGAGGACGAGTTCCTCGCCCCGCACGGCGTCCGGTCGCTGTCGGCCGCGCACCGCGACGGCGTCGACGTGCACATCGACGGCTGGCCGCACCGCATCGAGTACGAGCCCGGCGAGTCGCGGACCCCGATGTTCGGCGGCAACTCCAATTGGCGCGGCCCGATCTGGTTCCCGACGAACGCCCTGCTGGTCCAAGCGCTGCACGTCCTCGACGCCTTCCACGGCAAGGACCTCCAGGTCGAGGTGCCCACCGGCTCGGGGACGCCGGTGACGGCGGGCGAGGCGGCCCGCGACCTCGAGCGCAGGCTCGCCGCGCTGTTCCTGCCCGGCCCCGACGGCCGCAGGCCCGCCGACGGGGAGCGCATCGAGGCGACCGGCGGGCCGCGGTGGCGCGAGCACGTCACCTTCAGCGAGTACTTCGACGGCGACACCGGCGAGGGGCTCGGCGCCTCCCACCAGACCGGGTGGACCGCGCTGGTCGCCGTACTTATTGCGGGTTGGCCGGGCACGAGCGGGAAATAACCCGCCCCGAAGGTGATGTGTCCGTAACCAAGGCTGAGCTGTCCTCGGCAGCGGGTGGGTGGCAGTATCCCCAGCACTCGGTTAACCAGACACGAGGAGTAGACGGTGTCCCGACGACAGTTCCGCAGGCTGGGCCAGGTCACGACGGGTCTCACGGCGCTCGCGCTCGCCGTGACCGCGTGCGGCTCCGGCGGCAGCGGCGCCCCCACAGACCCCGGTGCGGGCCAGACCACCACGACCGCGGAGATCCCCACCGTGGCCAAGGACCCCGCGCTCGCCGCGCAGGTGCCGAGCGACATCGCGAGCGACGGGAAGATCGTCGTCGGGCAGGACCAGAGCTACCCGCCGAACGAGTTCGTCGACGAGAAGAACCAGGCCGTCGGCATGGACATCGACCTCGGCAACGCGATCGCGGCGAAGCTCGGCCTGACGATGGAGTTCCAGAACTCCGCCTTCGACGGCATCATCCCCGGCCTGACCTCGGGCAAGTACGAGCTGGCCATGTCGTCGTTCACGATCAACGCCGAGCGCCTGCAGGAAGTGGACATGGTGTCCTACTTCAGCGCGGGCACCTCGATGGCCGTGCTCAAGGGCAACCCCGACGGCATCTCCATCGACGACCTCTGCGGCAAGAACGTCGCCGTGCAGAAGGGCACCGTCCAGGTCGAGGACCTGGAGAAGAAGTCCGCCGAGTGCAAGACGGCGGGCAAGCCCGAGGTCACGGTCACCCAGTTCCAGAACCAGACCGACGTGACGCTGGCGCTGACCGCCAAGCGCGCGCAGGCCATGCTGGCCGACTCCCCGGTCGTCGACTACGCGGTCAAGCAGACCGAGGGCGCGCTGGAGACCGCCGGCGCCCCCTACGACACCGCGCCGTACGGGATCATCGTGCCCAAGGGCAAGGGCGACTACGCCAAGGCCGTGCAGGGCGCTCTGCAGGCGCTGATGGACGACGGCACGTACAAGAAGATCCTGGAGAAGTGGGGCGTGCAGGGCGGCGGCATCACGACCGCCGAGGTCAACCCGCCCCCGGCGGGCTGATGGCCCCGGAAGACCCGCTGAAGGTCGTGCCGGTCCGCCGCCCCTGGCGGTGGGTGACCGGCGCGATCCTCGCGGTCCTGCTCGCCCAGATCGCGGTCAGCGTCGTCACCAACGACAACTACGGCTGGCCGGTCGTCTGGCAGTACCTGTTCGACCCGCGCATCCTGCAGGGCCTGCAGAACACGCTGGTGCTGACCGTGCTCGCCATGGTCATCGGCGTGGTCGGCGGCATCCTGCTGGCGGTCATGCGGCTGTCGGGGAACCCCTGGCCGCGGGCGTGGCCGCCGGGTACATCTGGCTGTTCCGCGGCACGCCGCTGATCACCCAGTTGATCTTCTGGTTCTTCATCGCCGCGCTGTACCCGCGGATCGGGCTGGGCGTGCCGTTCGGCGGGCCCGAGTTCGTCTCGTGGGACACGAACTCGCTGATCACGCAGTTCAGCGCCGCCCTGCTGGGGCTGGGGCTGAACGAGGCCGCGTACATGGCCGAGATCGTGCGCGGCGGCATCCAGTCGGTCGACGAGGGCCAGAGTGAGGCGGCGGGCGCCCTGGGCATGACCCGGGGCCGCGTCCTGCGCCGCATCGTGCTGCCGCAGGCCATGCGGGTGATCATCCCGCCGACCGGCAACCAGACGATCTCGATGCTGAAGACGACGTCGCTGGTCATCGTGATCGGGTACTACGAGCTGATGGTCGCCGCGCAGCAGATCTACTCGCGGAACTTCCAGACCATCCCGCTGCTGATCACGGCCGCGCTCTGGTACCTGGCGCTGACCTCGGTGCTCACCCTGGTGCAGAGCCAGATCGAGCGCCGGTACTCGCGCGGCATGTCCCGCTCGTCCAAGGCCGAGCGGGGCCTGGTGAACCGGCTGCTGACCAGCGGGAGTGATCAGGTATGACCGAGCCGATGGTGCGCGCTGAAGGGGTCTGCAAGAACTACGGCAGGCTCGAGGTGCTGCGCGGGATCGACCTGGAGGTCGCGCACGGCGAGGTGGTGTGCGTGATCGGCCCGTCCGGGTCGGGCAAGTCGACGTTCCTGCGCTGCATCAACCACCTGGAGAAGGTCAACGCGGGCAAGCTCTACGTCGACGGCGAGCTGGTCGGGTACCGCCAGCGCGGCGGGAAGCTGTACGAGCTGAAGGAGAGCGAGGTCGCGCACACGCGGCGCTCGATCGGGATGGTGTTCCAGCGGTTCAACCTGTTCCCGCACATGACGTCGCTGGAGAACATCACCGAGGCGCCGGTCGGCGTGCTCGGGAAGCCGAAGGCGGCGGCGCGCAAGCGGGGCTTGGAGCTGCTGGAGCAGGTGGGCCTGGCCGACAAGGCGGGCGCCTACCCGAACCAGCTCTCCGGCGGCCAGCAGCAGCGGGTCGCCATCGCCAGGGCGCTGGCGATGGAGCCGAAGCTGATGCTGTTCGACGAGCCGACCTCGGCGCTGGACCCGGAGCTGGTCGGCGACGTCCTCGGCGTCATGCGCGACCTGGCGGGCCAGGGCATGACGATGGTCGTGGTCACCCACGAGATGGGCTTCGCCCGCGAGGTGGGCGACTCGGTCGTCTTCATGGACGAGGGGGTCGTCGTCGAGAAGGGCGACCCGCGCGAGGTGCTGGCCAACCCCCAGCAGGAGCGGACGAAGGCCTTCCTCAGCAAGGTCTTGTGAGACTGTTACCCGTCGGTAGGATCTGGCCCTGTGAGCGCACCTGACGCACAGGGCCAGATCGACGTCTCCGCCCCGGCGGACCGGGTCTACGGGCTGGTCAGCGACCTGCCCGGGATGGCGCGGCTGGCCGAGGAGTTCTCCGGCGGCCGCTGGCTCGGCCCCGACACCGCCGCCCGGGTCGGGGCGCGCTTCCGCGGCGCGAACCGCCGCGGCGTCCGCTTCTGGACCACGGTGGCGACGGTGACCGCGGCCGGTCCGGACCGGTTCGCGTTCCGGGTGAAGTCGCTGGGCCTGCCCGTCTCGGACTGGTCCTACGAGATCACCCCGACCGAGACCGGCTGCCGGGTCGTGGAGAGCACCTGGGACCGGCGACCGGCGTGGTTCCGCCCGCTCACCGTGCTCGCCACCGGCGTGGCCGACCGCAAGGCGCGCAACCAGACGAACATCGCCACCACGCTGGCCAGGCTGAAGGCCGCCGCCGAGGGCTGAGGCGGAAACCGCGATTCCTCCCCGCGGGCACGTGGGTCTCTATGATCGACCCTGAGGCCGATCACGGGGGTGGTTTCGCGATGACGAACAGCGACGAGCAGCGCCGCTTGGACCCGCACGACGACAACCCCCGGCCTGGGCGCACATCACCGCGGCCGAGGTGCTGAAGCGCACCGCCGAGCAGGAGAGCAACGGCGTGCTGCGCAGGCGGAAGCTGACCACGCCCGCCGTCCAGCGCTGGACCGACCGCTACATCACCGGCACGCTCGACCTGCGCAACACCGAGTTCGCGCTGCTGGAGTTCGAGCGGTGCCGGTTCGAGCAGCCGCCGGACCTGCGGCAGGGCAAGCTCGCCGGGATCGAGTTCCGGGACTGCGCGCTGCCCGGCCTCGAAGCGCGCAACCTGCGCGCCGACAACGACCTCGTGCTGCTGCGCACCGTCGTGCAGGGCACCGTCGACCTGACCGACGCCGACGTGCGCGGCACGCTCGTCCTGCGCGACAGCACGCTCCTCAGCCGCAACGGGCGGCCCGCGCTGCACGGCGACCGGCTGCAGCTCGCGGGCGCGCTGCTCGCGGCGCGGGTGCACGCGCGGGGCGAGATCCGGCTGCCCGGCCTGCGCAGCGGCGGCAACGTCAACTTCGCGGGCGCGGACCTGCACAACCCGAGGGGCTTCGCGCTCAACGGCAACGGCATGCAGGTCGGCGGCAACCTGTACTTCACCGTGTGCCCGCAGGGCAACCCGTTCCGCAGCGTCGGGCAGGTGTTCCTGCCGACCGCGCGGGTGGAGAGCGACCTGTCGATGCGCGGGGCGCGCCTCAAGCCGAGGACCGAGCACTCCCGCGCGGTGCCGCCGGACGACCCGTTCTTCGACCCCAACGCCACCCTGGTCGCCGACAGGTCCAAAGTGGACGGCAACGTCAACCTCGACCGCGGTTTCACCAGCACCGGCACGATCCGGATCGTCAACGCGACCGTCGGCGGGTCGCTGCGCCTGTCGCAGGCCAAGGTCGACCTGTCCGGCGGGCACGAGGGGTTCGTCGAGCTGGGCGCGAAGGCGGGCCCGTACTCCGACCGCGCGCTGCACCTCGACGGGACCGGCATCGGCGGCAACCTCGACGCCCGCGACGCCCGGATCGCCGGGCAGGTGCGCGTGGTCGACGTCGCCGTGCAGGGCAGCGCGCTGCTGGACCGGTCGGTGATCAGCAACCGCGGCGGGGACGCGGTCGAGGGGCGGCGGTTCTCCGTCGGCGGCAACCTCGACGCCCGCGCGGTGCTGCTGTTCGGGTCGCTGCTGCTGTCCGGGGCCAAGATCGAGGCCAACCTCGACCTGCGCGGCAGCAGGCTGCTCTCACCCGGCGTCTACCACCGCGACGGGTCGGTGAAGCCCTCGCTGGACCTGCGCGTGGCCCGGATCGGCCGGGACCTGATCTGCGCAGCGGGCGACGAGCCGTTCTCCGCGCACGGCGAGATCCGGCTGCGCCGCGCCGAGGTCGGCCAGGTCACCGACTTCACCGGCGCCGAGCTGGGCAACAGCCACAACGCGATGACGGTCAACGCGTTCGGCTTCCAGACCCAGGAGCTGCGCCTGGCGGTCGCCGGGCCGCCGCGCGGGCGGGTCGACCTCGCGCACGCCCGCTGCGCGTCGCTGGCCGACAACGCCGCGTTCTGGGCCGCGCACGGCCGCATCGAGCTGGAGGACTTCCGGTACGAGACGCTGGCCCACCCGATCGACCTCGACGACGACGAGCGCGTCCTGGTCCGGCTGTCCTGGCTGCGCCGCGGCCTGCGCGAGGCGTACAGCCCCGGCCCGTACGACCAGTTCGCGGCGATGCTGCGCGCGGCGGGCAACGAGGAGCACGCGTCGACCGTGCTGGTGGAGAAGCAGCGCCGCCGGTACGCCGCGCTCGCCGACGGCGCCCGGTTCACCGCGCCCGGCATCCGCCTGTGGAGCTGGCTGCAGCGCGCGACGGTCGGCTACGGCTACCGCCCGACGCGCGCCCTGACGTGGCTGCTGGCGTTCCTCGTCATCGGCACGATCTGGTTCTTCACCATCCCGCGCCCGCCGGAGTCCAACACCGACGACGAACTGATGTGGAACCCGCTGCTGTACACCCTCGACCTGCTCGTGCCCATCGTCGACTTCGGACACAAGAACAAGTGGACGATCGGCGGTCTCTCGCAGTGGATATCGGCGGTTTTCATCGCGCTGGGCTGGATCTTGGCCACCACGGTCGCAACAGGTCTCACCCGGCTGCTGAGGAGGGGCAGCTAAGCTGCCTAAACGTGCCCACGCTCGCTGATTACGCGCCCGTCGCCGCAGGCAAGGTCCGGACGCTCTACGCCGTCGACGACGACCACCTGCTCATGGTCGCCTCCGACCGCATCTCCGCGTTCGACCACGTCCTGACCACGCCGATCCCGGACAAGGGCCGCGTGCTCACGGCGATGAGCGTGTTCTGGTTCGAGCTGCTGGCCGATGTCGTCCCGCACCACGTCGTGGCGCACGACGACCCGCGCATCCCCGCCGAGGTGCGCGGCCGGGCGCTGCTGGTGCGCAGGCTGGAGATGCTGCCGGTCGAGGCGGTCGCGCGCGGCTACCTGGCGGGCTCCGGCACCGCCGACTACCGGGCCACCGGCGCGGTCTGCGGGATCGAGCTGCCGCCGGGCCTGCTGGAGGGCTCGCGGCTGCCGAAGCCGATCTTCACCCCGGCCACCAAGGCCGAGCTGGGCGCGCACGACGAGAACATCGACTTCGCCGCCGTCGAGCGGCTCATCGGCCCCGAGCGGGCCGCGCAGGTCCGCGACGTGACCCTCGAGGTCTACCGCAAGGCGGCGGCATTCGCGCTGGACCGGGGCATCATCCTGGCCGACACCAAGATCGAGCTGGGCCTCCGCGACGGCGAACTGGTGCTCGGCGACGAGGTGCTGACCCCGGACTCCTCCCGCTACTGGCCCGCCGACTCGTGGAAGCCCGGCGCCGCCCAGCCCTCCTACGACAAGCAGTACGTCCGCGACTGGCTGACCTCGCCGGAGTCCGGCTGGGACCGCGCCTCCGACACCCCACCGCCACCCCTGCCCGACGAGGTCGTGGCCAACACCCGCGCCCGGTACGTGCAGGCGTACGAGCGGCTCACCGGCCGGGAGTTCGCCGACTGGATCGGCTGAGTCCGCGCCGGGGTCACCCGCGCGTCAACCGCGTGCGGTCTCCTCGGTGGTATGACGGCCCGACTGCTGGTGTCCCTCTCCGGGATCGACGCCCGGAGCCTCGACCGCTGCGCGGACTTCGCGGCCGAACTCGACCGCCGCCGCGTCCCGCTGACCCTGCTCGTCGCGCCGCGCAGGCTCGACGGCGCGGTCGCCGACTGGGTGCGCGACCGCGGTGACGCGGTCCTCGCCCACGGCTACGACCACGCCGCCGAGCCCGCGGCAGGCGCGTCGCGGTCGGCAGGCGCGCCGAGTTCGCGACCCTGCCCGCGCACGAAGCGGGGCTGCGGCTGACCGCCGCCGTCGCCGCCCTCGACCGCGCGGGCCTGCGCGTCGACGGGTTCGCCCCGCCGCGCTGGTTCGCCTCGCCCGGCACGCTGATCGCGTTGCGGCGCGCCGGGTTCACCCTCTGCGCCGACCTGCTGGGCGTGCGCGAGCTGGACACCGGCGTCGTGCACCGGGGCCGCCCGCTGCTGCCGCCGCCCGGCCGGCGCGCCGAGTCGTGGTGGTGCCTCGCGCTGGTGCAGCTCGCCGCCCGCGCCGCGCGCCGCGACGGGCTGGTCCGGATCGCCGCGGACGCCGCCGACGTGGCCAGGACCGGGCCGCGGCGGGCGCTGCTGGACGCGGTCGACATCGCCGCGCACTTCGGCGCCCGGCCGGTGACCTACCCGGGAATGCGGACGGCCCCCGCCGAGGCGAGGGCCGTCCTGGTGCCGGTGCAGCGTCAGAAGGTCAGCTTCCAGGAGTTGATGTACCCGGTGTCGGCCCGGTAGACGTCCCGGACCTGCAGCTTCCACGCGCCGTTGGCGACCTCGGTCGAGGCGTTCACGGTGTAGGTGGCCACGACGTTGTCCGCGCCGTCGCTGCTGCTGGAGTTCTTCAGCCGGTAGGCGGTGCCGTCCGGGGCGATCAGGTCGATGACCAGGTCGCCGCGGTAGGTGTGCACGATGTTGACGTCGACCTTCAGCGTCGCCGGGGCGTTGCCGGTCACGCCGGAGACGGTGATGGTGCTGGTCACCGCGGTGCCCGCGTCGGGGATGGTGACGTCGGCGGTGTTCTCGAAGACCTTGCCGGGCTCCGGGGTGGTGCCGCCGTCGACCGCGGCGAACGCGTCGACCCGGCCCTCGCCGAAGAAGTTGTTCTTGGCGGTGGTGCCGGAGCAGCGGCTGTCGGTGCAGGACAGGTCGTCGGCCTGGGTGGCGAGCAGGCCGCGCAGCTCGGCCAGGGTCGCGGTCGGCTTCACGCTCTTGAGCAGCGCCGCGACGCCCGCGACGTGCGGGGACGCCATCGAGGTGCCGGACATCGACGAGTACTTGCCGCCGGGGACGGTCGAGTAGACGCTGTCACCGGGCGCGGCGACGGCGATCTTGTCGGTGCCGTAGTTGGAGAACGACGACTTGGTGTTCGACGAGGTGATCGAGGAGACGTTCACGACGCCGGAGACCTCGCCCGGGACCTTCAGGCAGGAGTTGGTGACGGTGCGGTTCACCGGGGTGGAGTCGTTCGGGCTGGAGCTGTCGCTGGTCTTGTTGGCCAGGTTGTAGTTCTCGTTGCCCGCCGCCGCGACGTTGAGCACGCCCTTGCCCTCGGCGTACGCGATCGCGCGCTTCACGCCTTCCAGGATCGCGTCCTGGTCGAGGTTGTCGGGGCAGTTGAACATCCACGGGTCGGTGTAGTAGCTGTTGTTCGTCACCTCGAAGCCGCGGTCGCCGGAGAAGACGAACGCGCAGATGGTGTTCTCCGGGAAGAACAGCCCGCTCGGGTTCTCCGCGATGCGCACCGACGCGATCTTCACGCCGGGGGCGACGCCGATCGCGCCCTTGCCGTTCTTCGCCGCGGCGACCGTGCCCGCGACGTGCGTGCCGTGGGTGCCGGTGTCGCGCCAGGAGCCCGCCCGGGTGTCGAGCTTGCCGTAGGCGCAGGACGCCGAGTTCGCGGCGTCGAAGTTGGCCTTGAGGTCGTAGTGCTGGTCGTCGACGCCGGTGTCGAGGATGCCGACGGTGACGTCCGGGGAGCCCTGGTTGACCGCCCACGCCTTGTCGGCGCCGATCTGGCTCATGTCGGAGCGCACGGTCTCGGTGGTCGTCGGCGTGACCTGGGACGGGGCCGCCGGGATCGCCGGGTTCGCCGCCTCGGCGGGGACGTCCGAGGTGCGGGTCGCGCCGACCTTCTGCACGCCGGTCACGCCGCGCATGCGGGAGGCGAAGTCGCTCGCGCCGGAGTGGGCGACGATGACGCCGATGGCGTCGTAGGAGGCGAAGACGGTGCCGCTGTTGCCGGAGATGGCCGTCTTGGCGCCCGCGGTGTCGCCGGGGGCGGTGATGACCAGGTAGGCACGGGTGCCGGCTGCCGGGGCCGCGGTCGCGGGCGTGGCCGCCACCAGGACTCCCGCGCCGACGGCGGCGGCGGTGACCGCGGCGCGCAGGCGCGATCGGGAACGCAGGAACACGATTCCTCCGAAACGTCCGGGGGCGTGCCCGCGCTCGTTGCGCGGGGTGCAGGGGCCCCGTTATGGGTTGAGGAGGGGACCGGGACCGGTTCGGGACGCGCGGGCGGTCAAATCACCCCGCGCGGGCGAGTCAGAGCTCTTGGGTGTCCGCCAACGGCAGCACGACGACCTTCGCCCCCTCGGGGGCGAGCGTGTCGAAGCGGTGCAGCGCGCTGTCGATGCCCGCGCGGCTCAGCGTGAGGTCGTGGATCGGCAGCGCGACCCTCGGCGCGACGGCGCGGAAGAACTCCACCGCCTCGGACACCTTCAGCCAGGGCGCGCCGGTCGGCAGGCCGAGCACGTCGATGCGCTGCTCGGGCACGTGCAGGGAGTCGCCGGGGTGGTAGAACGCGCCGTGGTCGACGACGTAACCCAGGTTGGGCGGGACCACGACCTCCGGGTGGATCTCCGCGTGCGCGCCGCCGACCGCGGTGATGGCCGCGCCCGCCACCTCGATGTCGTCGCCGGGGCGCAGCGCCCGCGCGTGCAGGCCGTACTGGACCACCTCGGCGGCGGAGCCCGGGTCGGTGATCAGCTCGGCGTCCGGGTTGGCGGCCAGCAGCGGCCCCAGGCGGTCCGGGTCGAGGTGGTCGCCGTGCAGGTGGGTGATCAGCACCGCGTCGAGGTCGCGCAGGTCCTCGAAGCCGTGCGACCACACGCCGGGGTCCAGCAGCAGCCGGGCGGTCCCGGTCTCGAGCAGGACGCAGGCGTGGCCGAAGTGGGTGATCCGCACGGCGCACAGGGTATCGCCAGTACCCGGTACCGGCCGGTAGCTTGGCCGCATGACGACCGTTCAGGCGAAGACGTTCGAGTCGCTCAACCCCGCGACCGACGAGGTGGTGGGCACCTACCCGATCCACTCCGAGGACGAGGTCCGCGCCGCGGTCGCCGCCGCGCGACCGGCGGCCGAGTGGTGGGCGGGACTCGGCTTCGCCGGGCGGCTCGAGCGGCTGGAGCGCTGGAAGGGCGTGCTGACCCGCCGCGCCCAGCAGCTCGCCCAGGTCGTGCACGACGAGACCGGCAAGCCGCACGGCGACGCCATGCTGGAGATCATCCTCGCGATCGACCACACCGCGTGGGCCGCGCGCAACGCCCGCAAGGTGCTGGGCCCCAAGCGCCGCTCGTCCGGGCTGCTGATGGCCAACCAGGCGTCGTCGGTCGAGTACCAGCCGCTGGGCGTGGTCGGCGTGATCGGCCCGTGGAACTACCCGGTGTTCACCCCGATGGGCTCGATCGCGTACGCGCTGGCCGCGGGCAACGCGGTGGTGTTCAAGCCCAGCGAGTACACCCCGGGCGTGGGCCGGTGGCTGGCCGACAGCTTCGCCGAGGTCATCCCCGACCACCCGGTGTTCCAGGTCGTCACCGGCTTCGGCGCGACCGGCGCCGCGCTGTGCCGCTCCGGCGTCGCCAAGATCGCGTTCACCGGCTCGCCCGCGACCGGCCGCAAGATCATGGCCGCCTGCGCCGACACCCTGACCCCGGTGCTCATCGAGGCGGGCGGCAAGGACGCCCTCCTGGTCGACGCCGACGCCGACCTCGACGCCGCCGCGGAGGCCGCCATCTGGGGCGGCATGTCCAACGCGGGCCAGACCTGCACCGGCGTCGAGCGCGTCTACGTCCACGAGCGCGTGTACGACGCGTTCGTCGCGAAGGCGAGCGAGATCGCCGGGTCGCTGAAGGTCGGCTTCGAGGGCGACGCCCAGGTCGGCCCGATCACCATGCCGGGCCAGATCGACATCATCCGCAGGCACATCGCCGACGCCCTGGCCCGCGGCGGTCGCGCCGTCGTCGGCGGCCCGGTGGCCGAGGGCGACAAGTACGTCCAGCCGACCGTCCTGGTCGACGTCCCGGAGGACGCGCCCGCGGTGCGCGAGGAGACCTTCGGCCCGACGATCACCGTCACCAGGGTCCGCGACATGGACGAGGCGATCGCCAAGGCCAACGCCACCGACTACGGCCTCGGCGGCACCGTCTTCGCCCGCGCCCGCGGCATGGAACTGGCCCGCAGGCTGCGCGCGGGCATGGTCGCGGTCAACTCGGTGATCAGCTTCGCGGGCGTGCCGTCGCTGCCCTTCGGCGGCGTCGGCGAGTCCGGCTTCGGCCGCATCCACGGCCCCGAGGGCCTGCGCGAGTTCGCCCGCGCCAAGGCCATCACCCGCCAGCGCTTCCGCGCCCCGCTCACCATGACGACCTTCGCCCGCACCCCCAAGGTCGACGCCCAGGTGGCGAAGCTGATCACGCTGCTGCACGGGAAGCGGCGCTAGGCGTACCGCGGGCGGGGCGCGAGGCGCGGCCGGTCCGGCTCGGGAACTTCGGGCTTCCGCGCCGCCGCTTTGACCAGCCGCGTCCGCTCGGCGTGCGCGATGTCGTCCTGGTGTCGCTGGGCCGCGAGGCGGTAGAGGGCTTCGGCGTGCATGGGGCTGCTCCTTCGTCGGGGCAGGGGCATCGGGCCTGCGCCCGGTCGGGCGCGGCCTGGCATCCCGTGCGGTCAGGGGTTTCTTCGGTCCCGGGGATCGCGAAGCTGATCAGCTGGAAGCGCACCGGCCGCGAGCCGCTCGGCCGCTTCTGCGCCTCGGCCCGGTCGCGGTACCGGTCGAACAGCGCGTTGACGTCCGCGCGCAGTTCGGTGGCCTCGTCGGCGGTGAGGAAGGAGAGCAGGCCGGTGAGGCCCGCCATCCGCCGCCAGGGCTCCGGTTCGCGGTCGTGCCCGCGCAGGTACTGGCGGGCGCGGTCGAACTCGTGCTCCAGCAGGGCCTCGGTCGCGGCTTCGGCGGCGCGCGCGCCGTCGACGTCCATGCCCTCGTCGTCGTAGCTCTGGTGGCGGTCGAGCAGCCGCCAGGGCTTCTCCCGGCCCTGCCCGCCCTCGGCCTGCTCGACGAAGCCGTACTTGGCCAGCATGTTCAGGTGGTACGAGCAGCTGGCGACGCTCTCGCCGACGGCCGCCGCGCACTGCGTCGCGGTGGCCGTGTCGTTGATCGTGAGCACGTCGATCAGCTTCCAGCGCAGCGGGTGGGCCAGGGCCTTGAGCCGCTGCGGGTCGGTGATCTTCCGGCGATCCATGTATATCAAGGTACCTTGCTAAAGACTTCCTTAGCAAGGTTTCTTGTTAAGCGTCAGACCGGGAGCGGCGCCAGCGCCCGCGCCGCACGGCGGAGGAGGGCCCGCATGAGGCGGCGGTGGTGGCGGGCCAGCCGCCGCCACCGGCGGGCGCCGAGTTCGCCGCCGTAGCGGACCAGGGTGGCCGCGGCGACCTCGTCGCCCTCGACCTGGACCACGATGTGGCAGGTGAGCAGGGGTGAGGACGACTCGATGCGCACCCAGCCGTCCCCACGCCCGGCGAGGTCCCAGCCCGCGACCCCGCCCGGGGCATCGGTGGGGCGCAGGTGGAGCAGGCCCCGGAGGAGGAGCCTGCCCGCCGGTCCGCCGAAGGCCCGCTCGACGGCGGCGCGCAGCCACTCCTCGGGCAGGTTCCGGTCGGCGCCCGCCGCGGTCACCGTGACGAGGTCGGCGTAGTCCGGGAAGAGCATGGGGCTGTGCCCCCAGATCGGCTGCGCCATGTGATCCATCCCCCTCGTGGCTGGTGCTCGCCCGCCCCGACGCTAACATACGTACATGCATGTACGTGAGAGTCAGGCGGAACGCCGGGCGCGGTCGCGCAGCGCTCTGCTGGAGGCCGCCGCGCGCGGGCTCTCGCGCAACGGCTACGCGAACCTGGTCTTGGCCGAGGTCGCCGCCGAGGCCGGGTACACGCGCGGCGCGCTGTACCACCAGTTCGCCGACAAGGAGGAGCTGGCGCTCGCGGTGGTCGAGTGGGTCGGGGAGACCTGGACCGAGGAGGTCGAGAAGCCCGCGGACCTGCCGGACCCGGTGGAGTCGCTGCTGGCCACCGCCCGGGGCCACGCGGTCTACTGCCGCCGCGACGTCGCGCGGGTAATGCGGGTGCTGCACGCGGAGTTCGGCGGCCGGGACCACCCGGTCGGGCAGGCGGTGGCGGCGATCTTCGCCGAGCTGATCGAGGACTGCGCCGCCAAGATCGCGGCGGGCCGGGCGTCCGGGGCGCTGCCGCCGGGGCCGCCCGTCGAGGTCACGGCCGCGGCGTTCGTGGGCGCCGTCGAGGGCGTGGTGAGCCAGGTCGCGGGGAACGCCCCGCACGACGTGGAGCTGGTCGAGCGCGCGGTGCGCGGTGTGCTCGGCCTGCCCCGGAAACGCTGATCGGCGGGCTCCTGGGGGTGCCCGCCGATCAGCGCCGCGATCAGTAGGTGATCGTGCCTTCCAGGTGCGGCTTGCCCTTGCGGGCGTCGAACAGGTCGAAGCGGTAGCCGTCGGTCCGCTGCTCGGAGGCGAAGGCGACCTTCGCGGGGAGCAGCACCGGCAGCTTGAACCGGACCTCGACGGTGTGCGCCTCGGGCACCCGGCCCTCGTACGCGGCCAGGCAGCGCGCCTTGGTCCACATGCCGTGCGCGATGGCCTTCGGGAAGCCGAACAGCCGCGCCGACAGCGGGTGCAGGTGGATCGGGTTGCGGTCCCCGGAGACCTCGCCGTACCGGCGGCCGATGTCGTCGGGCACCCGCCAGAACGCCGACGGCGCGGGCGGCTCCCGCCGCTCCTCGCCGCCGTTCGACGACCCGTCGCCCCGGCCGCGGACCAGGTACGTGCTGGTGTCGTGCCAGACCAGCTCGCCACCCGCGAAGCCCTGGCTCACCATGTCGAACTGCTTGCCCTTGGCGTGCGGGCGCAGGTTCTCCACGTGCACCTGCAGGTCGAACTCCTCGTCGACGCGCAGCGCCCGGGTCTGGGTGATCCGGTTCGCCAGGTGCACCGAGCCGACCAGCGGGAACGGGAAGTCCGCGTCGGTCATGAGCTTGACCTGCATCGGGAAGGTGAGGATGTGCGGGTAGGTGATCGGCAGCTCGTCGGAGAGCCGGAACTCGCAGACCTGGTTGTACGCGGCCAGGTGCGCGGGGTCGACCCGCACGCCCTGCCACCGGTACGAGCGGTCGGGCAGCGTCTTGCCGCCCTTCTTGGTGAAGCCGGTGACGACCGCCTTCGGGAAGAGCAGGCCGAGGCTGGGGGACTCGCGGAGATCCACCACCTGCATCACGCCCCCAACAGGCTCTGCCCGCAGACCCGGACGATGTTGCCGGAGACTGCCCCGGAGGCCGGGGCGGCAAACCAGGCGATCGTCTCGGCCACGTCCACCGGCAGACCGCCCTGGGACATGCTGTTCATCCGCCGACCGGCCTCCCGGATGAACAGCGGCACGGCCGCGGTCATCTGGGTCTCGATGAAGCCGGGCGCGACCGCGTTGATCGTGATGCCCTTCTCCGCGTAGATCGGCGCGTAGGCGTTGATCATGCCGATGACGCCCGCCTTGCTGGCGCCGTAGTTCGTCTGGCCGACGTTGCCCGCGATGCCCGCGATCGACGAGACGCCGATGACCCGGCCGCCCGCGCGCAGCGCGCCGGACTCCAGCAGGGCGTCGTTGGCGCGCAGCTGGCTGGCCAGGTTGACCTGGATGACCGACTCCCAGGCGCTGTCCTTCATCTTGGCCAGCGTCTTGTCCCGGGTGATGCCCGCGTTGTGCACCACGATGTCGACGCCGCCGTGGCGGGCCTTGAGGAACTCGACCAGCTTCGCGGGGGCGTCCGCGGCGGTGATGTCGAGCTGCAGCGCCAGGCCGCCGACCTTGTTGGCCACCTTGGCCAGGTCCGCGCCCTGCGCCGGGATGTCCAGGACGACGACCTTCGCGCCGTCGCGGGCCAGCACCTCGGCGATGGCCGCGCCGATGCCGCGGGAGGCGCCGGTGACCAGCGCGACCTTGCCCGCCAGCGGGGCGGCCCAGTCCTCCGGGTCGGGCGCGTCGCCGCCGTGCGTGCCGACGCGGATCACCTGGCCGTCGACGTACGCCGACTTGCCGCTGAGGAGGAAGCGCAGCGTCGACTCCGCCTTCTCCTCGTAGCCTTGGCCGACGTAGACGAGCTGCGCGGTCGCCCCGCGCTTGAGTTCCTTGCCGACCGACCGCACGAAGCCCTCCAGCGCGCGCTGGGCGACGATCGCGCCCGGCTCACCGGCCTGCTCCGGCGGCGTGCCCAGCACGACCACGCGCCCGGACGCGGCCACCGAGCGCATCACCGGGTGGAAGAAGTCGTACAGCGCCCGCAGCCCCTCCGCGGAGGTGATGCCCGACGCGTCGAACACGAGCGCGCCGTAGCTCGGCCCCGCTCATCACCACCGGGTACCGGCGGTGGATCGGTGAGCACCTCGATCCCCGCCGACTTGAGCACCGTCCCGACCGGCTCGACCAGCCTGCCGCCGGGCGCGGCGCCCAGCAGCGCCGGTCCGGGCAGCGGCGGCTCGCCGGGCCGGTGACGGCGCAGCGGCGTCGGGTTGGGCAACCCGAGGCGCTTCACCAGGGCCTTGCCCAGGCCGGTTGTGCTGAACTGCTGGTAGCGGTCCGTCATGAACGCATCCTCCCTACTCGGTAGTAATCTTACTCATGAGTAGGTTAGGATGGTACCGCAGAAACAGACCGGTGTTCAGGAGGAAGGTATGGCCCCGAGTCGAGTTCGCCGGGTCGCGATCGTCGGCGGGAACCGCATCCCGTTCGCGCGGTCCAACGGCCCCTACGCGCAGGCGTCGAACCAGGACATGTTCACGGCCGCCCTGGACGGTCTCGTCGCCCGCTTCGGGCTGCAGGGCCAGCGGATCGGCGAGGTCGCCGCGGGCGCGGTCCTCAAGCACAGCCGCGACTTCAACCTGGCCCGCGAGTGCGTCCTAGGCAGCAAGCTGTCCGCGGACACCCCGGCCTACGACGTCCAGCAGGCCTGCGGCACCGGCCTCCAGGCCATCGCCCAGGTGGCCAACAAGATCGCCCTCGGCCAGATCGACTCGGCCATCGCGGGCGGCGTGGACACCACGAGCGACGCCCCGCTCCAGGTCAACGACAAGCTGCGCCGCATCCTCATCGCCCTGAACAACGCGAAGACCGTCGGCCAGCGCCTCGCCCTGCTCTCCCGCATCCGCCCGGGCCACCTCATGCCGGACGTCCCGAAGAACGCCGAACCCCGCACCGGCCTCTCCATGGGCGACCACGCGGCCCTGACGGCGAAGGAATGGGGCATCACCCGCGAAGCCCAGGACGAGCTGGCCGCCACCAGCCACCAACGCCTGGCAGCGGCCTACGACCGCGGCTTCTTCACCGATCTGGTCACCCCCTTCCAGGGCCTGACCCGCGACCAGAACCTCCGCCCGGACTCCTCCGCCGAGAAGCTCGCGAAGCTCAAGCCCGCCTTCGGCGGCCCCGACGGCACCATGACCGCGGGCAACTCCACCCCCTCTCCGACGGCGCCTCCGCGGTACTCCTGGCGACCGAACAGTGGGCGAAGGAGCGCAAACTCCCGGTCCTGGCCTACCTCACCTTCACCGAAACCGCCGCCGTCGACTACGTCCAGGGCGGCGAAGGCCTCCTCATGGCCCCCGCCTACGCCGTCCCCCGCATGCTCGCCCGCGCAGGCCTCTCCCTGCAGGACTTCGACTTCTACGAAATCCACGAAGCCTTCGCCTCCCAGGTCCTCGCCACCTTGGCGGCCTGGGAAGACGAGGCCTTCGCCAAGGAAAAGCTGGGCCTCACCGAACCCCTGGGCTCCATCGACCGCGCCAAGCTCAACGTCAACGGCTCCTCCCTGGCCGCAGGCCACCCCTTCGCCGCAACGGGCGGCCGCATCGTCGCCACCCTGGCCAAACTCCTCGCGGAGAAGGGCTCCGGCCGAGGCCTGATCTCCATCTGCGCCGCAGGCGGCCAAGGCGTCACGGCCATCGTCGAGCGCTAAGCCAGTCTGACCAGTTCTAAGGCTCTCTAGCCCCTGCGCTAGAGAGCCTTAGAGCTTTCTAGGGGAAGACGAAGGAAGGGGCGCCGAAGGGCAACGCGGCTGCCAGGGTGAACCACATTGCCCGCCGAACCCACGGCCCAGTGGGCACCTGATACGCGCGGTGATCTGCTCAGCCCGCAGGATCGCCAGCAGTTCATGCGAGACGGTCGGGTCCAGCAGCCAGGCGGCCAGCCAGGGCAACGACCATGTCAGTGATCCGGCCGGCGCGAATCCGTGGATGTTGACCAAGGTGAACGCCAGCCCGAGCACGATCCCGGTCCAGCACATCCAATCCACCTGCCGCCGCACCCGCTCGATGCGCAGCGCCACAACATCCGGGTGCGTTTCGTATGCGCGCACGTCCGCAGCCTCGGCCGCATCCCGCGCCACACGCGGCGAACTTGTCGACCCATCCCAACGCGTTCGAGTAACACCAGATGCTGAAGTCAAGTGGGCACACGCCACCCCGCACGCAAAAGATGTCCAGAGGACATCTGACGGCCAGCGCACCACCCTTGCGCTCCTAGTAGAGGGCCGCTTCCGTATTGAGCTCACCGAGGGAAGCACGACAATGGGACGCCAAGGCGAATACGTTATGCGGGACCTGACATTTGACCATCCGCGGGAGACAAGGGCCAATTCCACGGTTACTACCGTGCGATGCCCTCGGCCACGTAGCAGGACTTGTGCGACCAGTGGGAGTCGCCTGTTCCCCCGGTCGGCCCGCGACGGAATTCTATTAGACCCGACTGCAAGGGCTGGCTAACGGCTGGATAAGCTGGTCGGGGCGTTGTTCAGCCGACGGAACTTCGTTAGGGAATGGGCGGGTGCCTCGGATGCGGAGAGTCAAGCCTGAATGGCGTCGCGCAGCATTTGTCGCCTACCTCGTCTTTTTGGTCACATTAGGATCGGGATACTTTGTCAACTTAGGCAGCGAGCGAGCGCCGCAGTACCTCAAGGATCACTGGTGGGCAGGCCTCATTATCATTTCTGTGCTTATTGCGCTTCCGTTGGCGTGGCAGGCCCGAGAGAACACGCGAAATGATCGACGTTCCGCGGCGGTTCGACGGCAAATGGTACGCAAGATAGAGGCAGAAACCAGGGCACTCCTTGATCGCATGATGGCAAACGTTCCTCGAATTCAGCTTTACGCTCACATCCGGCCTGGCGGGATGCAGTCAACCTCTGAAGGGCGATGCGAAGACCTTTCCGAAGTCCGTCCGATCGTCCCACAACGGGTCGACCAACTTTTCGATGACATTGGCCGGGCCATGTTATTGTCGGGAAAAGGCGGTTCCGGCAAGAGAGTGTTCCTTGCTGACCTTTGCGCAGGCCTGTGTCGGCGATTTCGCGACGAGTTGAGCCCCGATGTTCCGGTCCTTGTTAGCCTCAGTGGCAAGAACCCTCGAACTCCGTTCGAGGTCTGGCTGCGGGACGCTATCGTTGCCGCCTATCCCGGAATCTCGCCTCGGGCCGCAAGAGAATGCATCGACGATAGAGCTTTGATCCTGCTCGTCGACGGCCTTGACGACATCACTGAATTCGATAACAGAGTGCGCGTTCTACGCGAACTCGAAGATTTTCTCAAGAAGGGGCTGTGTGCCATTGCAGTCAGCTGTCGCTCGGACGCAGTCCGAGGCCTGACAATACCGTCAGCCATCGGGTACCGGGTGGAGGTAAAATCGCCGGACGTCGAGACCGCCAAGCAGTATTTGGCATCTTTGAAGTCGCCTGCGGCGGACGCAGTCGCAGCTGTTCCACCAACGGACACTGCTTGGTGGTCCCTGATCGGCACTCCCTTGCTGCTCGGCATCATCGCACAAATCTCGGCCCTCGCGCCGGATGCCAAGTTGGTAAGCGAGGGGAATGCGAAGAGTCGGCGGAGATACATCCTCAGCCGTTACGTCGACGTCGTTGTCGGTCGACACAAAGGCGGCCACGTCGAGTACTCCCCACAAGATGCGCGGCGTTGGTTGTCATGGCTCGCCGCGTGGATGAAACGTCACGGCCAGTCAGAGTTCTACGTCGACCGAATTCCGGCATCCTGGATTGCGGACGTTACGGATGTCGTCTCGCTCAGGGAACGGCCGAGTATCTGGGCACCGACAATTTACGCCGTACTTCTCTCAGCAGTAGTTGCGGGCATGTTTGGCGGCGATTGGGAAGCTCTGATGACCGCGACCGCCTATGGACTTCCCATGTTGCTCTTGACCAAGCGGCATATCGGACGTTTTCACCGTGATGCGTCTCAACCGATAAGACTCGTTTGGCGCATGTATGGTCGGTGGCTCGTACCATTCGTGTCTGCATTGCCGTTCATCTTTGTCGCAGTCTACGTTGTGAACGACGCTCTCGGGCTCGGCCAATCAACGATGGACTTGTTGCTGGTGACTCTAACGGGTGGCACTATCCTGGCACCTATCGCCCTCGTGGAGGTTTTGGCACCACAGGGAATGTCTAATGATGTTGGCCTACCTTCCGGGGCGCGAATACGGCGTAACCAGCGCAATGCGTGGCTGACCGCCTTCGGCGTCTGCCTCCCGCTCGTTGTACTCATTGCGATAACCCGAAGCTTGCGAGTAGGCGATCTGGCTCTCGGGTTCTGGGGGACACTGCCATTGGTAGTGATTCTCCCGTATTGCGGCTGGCTGGTTGGCGGAGGCGTCGCCATGATGCAATATCGAGCATTGTTCAAAGTACTGGCTCAAACCGGGCGCGGTCCGGCAGATTACGTTCGATTTCTCGCTTGGGCGCAAGATCGCCTCATTCTACAGACGAACGGTAGTGGTGTTCGCTTTCCGCATCGAGAAGTCCGAGACTTCCTTGCACAGTCTTGGCGTGACGGCCGCCAAAGCGGGCAATCGAAGTAGTTACGGCCAACATGTCGCGACTGAGCGAACTCGCCATCTACCTGGCTCCTGGTGTGCCCGCGAAGGTGGGGTGCTCCGCGCGGTGTGTGTCGATTGTGGTGGCTCACTCGACGATGATCGCCCGGGATTCCGCAACATGCTTCATGCGCTGCGCTTGTCCAACGATGTGGCCGCACCTCTGAATCCCGCATCTGTCGCCGCGAACGTCCGTCGCGCAACTCGTGGCCGGACACATCCACCGGCGCGGACGGCTTCGCCGATCCGCCCTTTCCGCGCCGGCGCCCGGTCCTCGTAGGGGACCCGGATGCGGTTTCACCGCATCGAACCCCCACGGGAAAGTCGCGCGCTGGGCGCGAAGCGGAGCGAGTCGAAGGGGGATGGGGCCGGCTAGGCGACGTGAGCGGACGAAGCGCGCCGAGGGAGGCCGAGCGGGGCCAGAGGAGACACGCCGTAGGAGTTTCTGGGGATGTATTGGGTGCGGGCTAGAGACGCAGATACCGTCCGAGGATGGACCCGATCCGGAATCCGTTCGCTCCTGGAGCAGGCCAGCGGCCGCCTGAGTTGGCTGGGCGGGAGAAGGAGCTGTCCGCTTTCGACGTCGTGTTGGAGCGGGTGGCGCGGGGGCGCCCCGAGCGGAGTCTCGTTCTGACCGGGCTCCGCGGTGTGGGCAAGACGGTGCTGTTGGGGGAACTCCGGTCCAAGGCCGTGCGGCGGGGCTGGGGTGCAGGGAAGATCGAGGCGCGTCCCGAAGCCGATCTGCGGCGGCCGTTGTCCGCGGCGCTGCACCGGGCAATCAGGGATCTCGCGGTGAGGCACCGGTCGCCCGACCGCGTGGAGGCCGTACTCGGCGTGTTGAAAGCGTTTGCCCTGAGGTCGAACCCGGGTGATGCGAAGCTCCGCGACCGATGGCAGCCGGGCATCGATGTGCCCGCGGCCAACGGCCGGGCCGACTCGGGAGACATCGAGATCGACCTGGTCGAACTGTTCACCGACGTCGCCGAACTAGCCCAAGACGTCGGAACCGGCGTCGCGGTGCTCATCGACGAAATGCAGGACGTCGGAGCCGACGACATCTCAGCCCTCTGCGCCGCCTGCCACGAGCTGTCCCAGTCGGGCGCCCCGCTGGTCGTCGTAGGCGCGGGCCTCCCGCACCTGCCGACCCTGCTGTCCGCCAGCAAGTCCTACTCCGAGCGCCTGTTCCGCTACGTCCGCATCGACCGGCTCGCCCGCGAGGACGCCGACCAAGCCATCCTCGCCCCCGTCGAACGCGAGGACGCCGCCATCGCCCCCGACGCCCTCGACGCCCTGTTCGAGCGCTCCGGCGGCTACCCCTACTTCATCCAGGCCTACGCCAAAGCCGCCTGGGACGCCGCCCCCACCGACCCCATCACCGCCGAGGACGTCGCCGTCGCCGCCCCCGAAGCGGAGTCCGAGCTGGCCGTCGGCTTCTTCGGCTCCCGCTACGAACGCGCCACCCCCGCCGAACGGGAGTACCTCCGCGCCATGGCCGAACTGACCGAAGGCCGCGACGAGGGCGCCAGCACCGCCGACGTCGCCGTCTCGCTCGGACGCAAGCCCTCCTCCCTCTCCCCAGCCCGGGACTCCCTCATCAAGAAGGGCCTGGTCTACAGCGCCGAGCGCGGCCAGATCGCCTTCACCGTCCCGCACTTCGGCAAGTTCGTCCTCGGCATGGACGACTGAAGTATCCGGATCTCTAGCACCACAGCTAGATCCAGGCATAGGGAGCACGACACTTCCCGTTCACCGGACGATCGTCAGCCGTAACCGGATACGCGCCGACGATTGTCCGGCGTGTGCGCCACCTCACCGGCTAATCACTGGCTTTCCTCCCGCGAGCGCGGCATACTAGAGCTACAGCGAACGAAGAGCAACACCACGAGGGGAAGCGAAACCCAATGAACGTCGCCGCGAAGATCCGAGCCCGCCGCGCCGAGGCCCGTACTCGCAAGGCGGTCACCCGCGCCATCGAGCAGGCCGCCACGCCGTCGATGCGCCACGAGCTCATCACGCTCGCGCAGACCCAGCAGGTCAACTGGCGCTGAGCCCTGATCGTGACGCGAGAGTGATGCAGGGCACATTCTCGCGTCCGTGTAACACCGCCGGAGCTTCTCACGATGTTCCGGTTGACCCCGTAGTGCTGGCGGACCCCCGACCTGGCAGCACTACGGGGTTTCCACTTTCTCGGCCCGATCACTGGCAGTTACGACCGCGTTGGTCCGTTCGGCGCGTAGTTCGGTCGGACCCGAACATGATCGCCCGCCTGATGGCCGAGTTGTTCGACCAATGGCTGTAACCGCGAGTACGCTCCTCACCCTCGTGAGTGACCCGCGCCACAGATGGCCGTTCGGCGATGAACACACTCCGTTCACCGTCTACTACGGGGTAATCACGATCAACTCGTCGCCGGCTGTTGCAGACTGATCACCGTCAGCGCCAGCCCGCACAGGAAGTCCGCCCCCGTGACCGTGACCGGATCGGACACCCGCCCCACCTCCACGCCCGCCCAGCGGCCCGCGCCGCCGAGATCGTGGCGCCCGCCGAGCGCGCCGCCGCGGACGCACGTCGAGTGGATGCTGCTCGTCGCGGAGCGCGCCGTCGGCAGACTCGCGCCGACCCTGCGGGCCGCGATGGCGATGCTCCTGGCCGCCATGGCCGGGATAGCGCTCGTGGCCGTCGTCGCGGGCTTGCTCGCGGCCGTGCTCAGCGCCGTCGTGCTGCTCGTCGTGGCCGCCGTCTGCCGGTGACCGGCCGGGGTCCAGCAGACCCCGGCCGGCCATCGGGCGTCAGTGCGCCGCGACCGGGCGCAGCTTCGGGTCGCCCTCGTCGGCGTGGTAGTCCGCCGGGTTGGTCTTGTCCAACCCGTTGGGCCACTTGAGCTTCCGCGCGAGCAGGGTGACCAGGACCGCGGCCACCAGGTTGCCGAGCAGCGCGACGAACCCGACGTAGATCGTCACCGTCGAGCCCGCGAACGGGTGCCAGCCGAACAGGCTCAGCTTGTCCAGCGCGAGCGCCGACCCGCCGAAGTGCATGCGGGACTTGTCCGCGCTCGGGATGTTGTAGAGCAGCCACATGCCCCACGCCATGCCGACGAACCAGCCGGTGATCAGGCCGCGCAGGTGGAACCAGCGCGTGTAGAGCGCGATCGCGACCGCGGGCAGCGTCTGCAGGATCATCACACCGCCGATGAGCTGCAGGTCGATGGAGAACTGCGGGTCGATGAAGACGATGAACGCGACCGCGCCGAACTTCACCACCAGCGAGGCGAGCTTGGCCTGCTTGGCCTCGTCCTTCGGCGTCGCAGCCTTGTTGACGTACTCCTTGTAGATGTTGCGCGTCCACAGGTTCGCCGCCGCGATCGACATGATCGCCGCGGGCACGAGCGCGCCGATGCCGATCGCCGCGAACGCGATCCCCACGAACCACGACGGGAACGTCTGGTCGAACAGCAGCGGCACGATGGTGTTGCTGTCCGGCCTGCCCGTGGCCTGGTTCGTGATCGGCTTGATGCCCGCCGAGATCGCCATGTAGCCCAGCAGCGCGAGCAGGCCGAGGATCAGCGAGTACGCGGGCAGCGCCGACATGTTCCGCTTGATGACGTTGCGCCCGCGCGAGGCGAGCACGCCGGTCAGCGAGTGCGGGTACAGGAACAGCGCCAGCGCCGAGCCCAGCGCCAGCGTGGCGTACTGGAGCTGGTTGTTGGCGTTGAGCAGCAGCCCGTCGCCCGGCGCCGGGCTCGCGGCGAACTTCTCCTCGGCCGCGCCGAAGATCGACGACCAGCCGCCCAGCTTGATCGGCAGGTAGATGACCGCCACGATGATCACGACGTAGATCAGGATGTCCTTGACGAACGCGATCAGCGCGGGCGCGCGCAGCCCGGACTGGTAGGTGTAGACCGCCAGGATGATGAACGCGATCAGCAGCGGCAGGTGCCCGACGATCCCGGCGCCGTTGAAGCCGAGCGTGCGCAGCACCGCCTCCAGCCCGACGAGCTGCAGCGCGATGTAGGGCATCGTGGCGATGATCCCGGTGATCGCGATGAGCAGCGCCAGCGTCGGCGAGCCGTACCGGCCGCGGACGAAGTCGGCGGGCGTGACGTAGCCGTGCGTGCGGGAGACCGACCACATGCGCAGCAGCGGCAGGAACACCAGCGGGTACGTGATGATCGTGTACGGCAGCGCGAAGAAGCCCATCGCGCCCGCGGAGAACATCAGCGCGGGCACCGCGACGAAGGTGTACGCGGTGTAGAGGTCGCCGCCGATGAGGAACCAGGTGATCCACGACCCGAACTTGCGGCCGCCGAGGCCCCACTCGTCGAGGTGGTCGAGGGTCGAGCCCGCCTTCCACTTCGCCGCGACGAAGCCCATCACGGTCACCAGGCCGAACAGCAGGATGAAGACGATCAGCTCGGGCCACTGCAGCTCGCTCATCGGCCTGCCCCCTCGTCCAGGTCGTCGACGTCCATCGGCTCGCCCGGCGCGGGCGTGGTCGGCTTGTCCTTGGTCTTGACGTAGACGATCGACGTGCACAGCACGCCGACCGCGATGCCGAGGAACTGGAACCAGTAGTAGAACGGCATCCCGAACAGCTCGGGCCCGGTGCGGTTGAAGATCGGCGTGACGAGCCACAGCAGCGGCACGAGCAGCAGCAGGTTCCACGAGCTCCAACGCAGCCCGGACGTCCCCGGTGGCGCCATCGGCACTCCCTCCACGACGGTGTGTTGCGGCGAAACACTAGAGCGCGGAATCCGGATAGTCACTGATCAGTTCGACAACTGGACCGATAACCACGACGAATGGTCCGCCGGACTCGCTACGGTGCGGTCATGCCGCCCGAAGCGCCCGCCCTGGCCTGGGCCGAGTCCGTGCTCGGCCGTCCCGTCACCGCCGCGCGCGGGCTGCGCGAGGGCGGCTCGCCCTGGTGGCTGGACTCCGACGGCGGCAGCGCCGTCCTGCACACCGGCCGCAAGCCCGCCGACCTGCGCACGCAGGTCGCCGCGCTGCGCGCGGCGGAGGAGCACGGCGTCCCCGCGCCCCGCGTCCTCGGCCAGGGCGACGGGCTGCTGCTCACCACCGCGCTGCCCGGCGGGAGCAAGCTGACCGGCCCCGCCCCGCCGGGGCGGCTGCGCGCGATGGGCGCGGCCCTGCGCGTGCTCGCCGCCGTCCGCCTCGACCCGACCGACGACCTCCCGCTGCGCCACCGCCCCATCGAGGGCGAGCCCTTCACCCCGACCGCGCTGCAGCGCGCCGCAGAGGCGCTGCTCGCCGACCTGCCCGAGCCGGACGGCCCCACCGTGCTCGTCCACGGCGACCTGTGGACGGGCAACACGATGTGGGAGGGCGACGAGCTGACCGGCTTCATCGACTGGGACTGCGCGGGCGTCGGGCACGTCGGCCTCGACCTGGGCTCGCTGCGCTGCGACGCCGCGATCGCCGCGGGCCTGCCCGCCGCCGACCTGGTCCTCGAAGGCTGGGGCGAACCCCCGCCGACCTGGCCCGGTGGGACATCCTCGCGGCGCTGAGCACGCCCGCCGACCTCGCCGAGTGGGAGCCGATCCTGCACGACCAGGGCCGCACCGACCTCACCGCGGCGCTCATGACCGCCCGGCGCAACGGCTTCCTCGCCGAGGCGATGGCCCGCTTGGCGGAATGACGCACAGCCTGTGCACAAGTCCGTCCACAGCTTGTGGACAACTCGCGTGCACGTGGGGACGCTGGGACAGCTGTGACTACCGGGGTCCATCCACGGAGTTGTCCACAGCCAGGGCGTCGCCGACGATCAACAGGCAGGACACGCACCGCTGGCCGGAGTGGGTCCGCGCGGCCTTCGCGTACGGGACGGTGTGCGTGCACACGGCCTCGATCAGGCTCGCCCGCTCACCGGCCGGGAACGCGTGGACGCGGTCGTCGTAGCCGGAGCGGCGCCAGTCCCATCTCGCCGGGTCCAACTTCTTCCTCCGAAAACAGCGATGAGGGCCACCGCGGGTCGCGGTGGCCCTCATCAAAGCACTACGAGTTACGCGAGTCGCTGCTTGAGCGCGGCGAGTTCGTCCTTCAAGGACGTCGGCAGCTTGTCGCCGATCTTCTCGAACCACGCCTCGATCAGCGGCAGCTCCGCGCGCCACTCCTCGACGTCGACCGCGAGGGCGGCGTCGATGTCGGCGGCGTCGGCGTCCAGACCGGACAGGTCCAGGTCGGCCGCGGTCGGCACCCAGCCGATCGGGGACTCGTGCGCGGTGGCCTTGCCCTCGATGCGCTCGATGGCCCACTTGAGCACGCGCGAGTTCTCGCCGAAGCCCGGCCACAGGAACCGGCCGTCGTCGCCGCGGCGGAACCAGTTGACGTAGAAGATCTTCGGCAGCTTGTCGGCGTCGGCGCGCTTGCCGGTCTCGATCCAGTGCCGGAAGTAGTCACCGGCGTGGTAGCCGATGAACGGCAGCATGGCCATCGGGTCGCGGCGCACCTCGCCGAGGTTGCCGGTCGCCGCCGCGGTCTTCTCCGAGGACAGCGTGGCGCCGAGGAAGGTGCCGTGCTGCCAGTCGAAGGACTCGCTGACCAGCGGGATCGTCGTGGCGCGGCGGCCACCGAAGAAGATCGCCGAGATCGGCACGCCCTTCGGGTCGTCCCACTCGGGCGCCAGCACCGGGCACTGCGCCATCGGCGTGCAGTAGCGGGAGTTGGCGTGCGAGGACAGCTCGTCGGACTCCGGGGTCCAGTCCTCGCCCTTCCACGACGTGGCGTGGGCGGGCGGGTTCTCCATGCCCTCCCACCAGATGTCGCCGTCGTCGGTGAGCGCGACGTTGGTGAACAGCGAGTTGCCCTTGTCGATGGTGCGCATCGCGTTCGGGTTGGTCTTCCAGTTGGTGCCCGGGGCGACGCCGAAGAAGCCGTACTCCGGGTTGACCGCGTAGAGGCGGCCGTCCTCGCCGAAGCGCATCCAGGCGATGTCGTCGCCCAGGGTCTCGACCTTCCAGCCCGGGATGGTCGGCTCGAGCATGGCGAGGTTGGTCTTGCCGCAGGCGCTGGGGAAGGCCGCGGCGACGTAGTAGACCTTGTTCTCCGGGGAGATCAGCTTGAGGATCAGCATGTGCTCGGCCAGCCAGCCCTCGTCGCGGCCGATCACCGAGGCGATGCGCAGCGAGTAGCACTTCTTGCCGAGCAGCGCGTTGCCGCCGTAGCCGGAGCCGTAGCTCCAGATCAGCCGCTCCTCCGGGAAGTGGACGATGTACTTCGTGTCGCTGCACGGCCACGCCACGTCGCTCTGACCGGGCTCGAGCGGCGCGCCGAGGAGTGCAGCGCGGGGACGAAGTCGCGCTCGCCGCCGTCGGCGTCCACGAAGCGCTCGAGCGCCGTCGCGCCCATCCGGGTCATGATCTTCATCGAGACCACGACGTATTCGGAATCGGTGATCTCCACGCCGAGCATCGGCTTTTCGGCGTCGAGCGGGCCCATGCAGAACGGGATCACGTACATCGTGCGACCGCGCATCGAGCCGCGGTACAGCTCGGTCATGATCGCCTTCATCTCGTCCGGCGCCATCCAGTTGTTGGTGGGTCCGGAATCGGCCTCGTCGACCGAGCAGATGAAGGTGCGCTCCTCGACGCGCGCGACGTCGTTCGGGTCGGAAGCCGCGTAGAACGAGTTCGGCTTCTTCTCGAGGCGGGTGAAGGTGCCCGCTTCGACCAGCTTGTCGGTCAGGCGGGTCCACTCGTCGTCGGAGCCGTCGACCCACACCACCTGGTCGGGTGCGGTGAGCTCGGCGACCTCGCGCACCCACGCCAGGAGCCGTTTGTGCGTGGTCGGTGCCTGGTCAAGACCTGGGATGGTCACTGCCGTCATCTCGCCTCGTCTCCTGACTGAACGCCGAAACGCCGATCAGGACGCCGTCGCGCCCGGACCGGGGACGTCGGCGTCCTCATCGAACGGCTGACACCCGCCCTGGTGGGAGCGGGTGGCGCCGGAAGGAATGAACTGAGGCTAGCGAAGTGAACGGCGGGCCACCGATAGCTGACCTGTCGGTTCTCTCACAGGAACGATAAGGGAATCGATTCAGTACCCGAATGCGATCCAAGACGGCCGTCCGTTTTGCGAACTCGCCGGTCAAACCGTGATTCCGCCCACGTGAGCGGGCTAACGAAAAGAAGTCCCGCCGCGCGGCCGCGCGACGGGACTCTTTCCGATCGGGCTCAGCCCTGCCAGGCGGCGTCGGAGGCGGTGTCCGACTGGTACTCGCCCTCGGCGGTGATGTGGCCGGTCTCGACGGTGGTCCACTCGCCGTCGCCGGTGTTCTGCGCGACGGTGACGTCGCCGTCGGCCTCGATCACGACGGCCTCGTCGGCGTCGCCGTCCTCGTCCGAGTCGACGAACGCGTAGGTGGTGCCCTGCTCGTCGGTGACCACGGCGGTGTCGTTGGTGCCGTCGCCGTCGGCGTCGTACTCCGCCGGGCCGACCTCCATCTCGCCGTTCGCCGTGTCGACGGTCATCGACTCGCCCGAGCCCGCGGTGTCGTCCGCGTCGTCGGTCGGGGTGCCGGTGGTCTCGGTCGAGTCGGTGGTCTCGGTGGTCGAGTCGCTGTCGGACGCGGTGCCCGCGTCGTCCGCGCCGCCGCCGGACGGGGCCTCGACGGAGCCCGGGTCGGCCTCGGTCCACTCGCCGGTGGTCTCGTCGTACTCCGCCGCCGCGGTCACGTTGCCCTCGGCGTCCAGCTCGACCATCGTGTCGGCGGTGCCGTCGCCGTCGGTGTCGTGGAAGGACATGTAGCCGTCTTCGGTCTCGACCACGGCGGAGTCGTTCTCGCCGTCCTGGTCGTAGTCGTAGTTCTCGGTGACCTCGTACTCCTCGCCACCCACCTCGACGGTCAGCTCGTCCTGACCCGCGTCGGTGTCGGTCGTGGTGTCGACGTCGCTGCCGGTCTCGTCCACGTACACGGTGCCCCCTTACTCCAGCCCCACCAAGGGGCTGCTCTCTGCTTGTTGCGGATATGACTGACGCCCGGGCGTCGCGGTTCCCCCGGTTGGGGAGATTCCTCGACCCGTCGCTCCTGGTCAGGACTTGTCGCGCAGGCTGCGGATGCTGGCGAGCAGCTTCTCCGCCCGTTCCCGGCCCGCGACGACGTCGGTCAGGCGCTTGTTTACCACGGTGACGCGCTTCTGGCGCTCGCTGACGTCGAGTCGTAATGCCTTGTCGACCTCGCGGAGCTGCTCCTCGATCCCGGCGATGCGCTTGCCCAGCGCCTCGTCGAGCGCCAGGGACAGCTGCGACTCGGCGTCGATGAGCTGCTCCGAGACGAGCTGGTCCAATGTGGATCGGGAGTCGGCGATGGCGTCGCTGAGCCACTGCTTCATGTGCTGCTTGTCGGCGCTGTGCTTGCGGGTGCGCGCGATCCACCAGCCCGCGCCCAGGCCGATGATGATGGTCGGGGCGAGCAGGATGGGCGCGGCGACGGCGCCCGCGAGCGGCAGCATGGCCATCTTGCCCGCGCCGATGCCGCCGGAGACGCCCATGAAGACGAGCAGCTTGTCCTCGGCGGTGGGCTGGCGCTTCTCGGCGGCGCGCAGCACGACCTGCGGGCCGCCCGCGCGGGCGAACTGGCCGCGGATGACGGCCAGCTCGTCGGGGGTGAACAGGTCGGCGAGCACGAGGTCGGCGACCTGGTTGAGCCGGTTGCCGACGTTGTTGCCGATCCGCGCGGAGACCATCTGCAGCGCGGCGTCGACCTGGCCGGGCAGGGTCTTGATCTTCTCCCGGTCGGCGGCGTCGATGGCGGCGCGGAACCAGGTCTGCAGGTCGCGCATCTCGCGGTTGACCTCGTGGCCGTTCTCCAGCCGGGCGCGCTGGACCTCGCTGCGCATCTTGACCTGCCAGCCGCGGGTGGAGGAGCGGCGCTCGGCGGTCAGCTCGTCCTTGCGGGCGCGCAGCGCCTCGGCCTCGGCCTCGCCGGTGGTGAGGACCCGCTTCTCGGCCTCCAGCTTCACCACGACCTCTTCGAGCGCCGACGACAGCGCGCGCAGCGTGTTGGCCTCGGCGAGCATCACCGACCGGCCGACCAGCAGCGACTGCAGGGCCGTGCGCAACTCGACGACGCCGGAGCGCTCCTTGAGCATCTCCGCGGCCTCGGGGCTGGGCGCCTTGCCCGCCATCTCGAACATCCGCGACGACACCGGGTGGAACTTGGCGCCCGCGAACCGGGGGCGTGCTCGGCCAGCAGCGCCTGGTTGGCGTCGAGCACCTGCCGCCAGCCGCGGAACTGGTCCACCTTGGACAGCGCGAAGACCACGGTCTCGACGCGGTCGCCGACGTTGGCGAGGAAGGTCAGCTCGCCGATGGTGAACGGCGCGGAGGCGTCGACGACGAACAGCAGCGCGGTCGCGCTGGACGCCGCCTCGATGGCCAGCTCGCCGTGCATCGAGTCGAGCCCGCCGACGCCGGGGGTGTCGACGATGACGAGCTTCTCCAGGATCGCGGCCGGGCCGTCGATCTCGACGTAGCGCGGCGGCAGCTCGCCGTCGGGCAGCTCGTGCGCCGCGGACACCCAGTTGATCAGCTTGGCGAGGTCGATCGGCACGTCCGGGTGCTGGCCGGGGTAGCAGGCGCGGGCCTTCCACTCCTCGGCGTGGTCGAACATCAGGTAGGTCGCGGTGGCCACCTCGGCGTCGACCGGCGACAGGCCCGGGGCTTCGAGCAGGGCGTTGACCAGCGACGACTTGCCGCGGTTGGTCTCGCCGACCACCACGACCGACGGCTTCTTCGACCGCTTGGCGCGCGCCTCCTCGACCCACTGCGCGGACTCGGGCTCGATGTCCTTGAGCAGGGCGAGCAGGGTCTCGCGCGCGTGGGCGACCTGCTTGGGCAGCGACGGCGGCTGGGGCTTGGTCATGCGGTGTGCGCCTTGTAGACGGTGACGATCGGCGGGCGGAGGACGTGGCCGCGGTCGCTGAACCCGACCACCTCGGTCTCGGCGACGAGGCCGTCGAGCGCGGGGTCGTCGGTGTCGGCGGTGCCGCCCGCCTCGTGCACGGCCGGGTCGAACCGCTGGCCGTCCGGGCGCAGCGCCTCGACGCCGACCCCGGCCAGGCCCTCCTCGAGCCGCTCGGCGACCCCGGAGCTGCGGGCCCGGTCGTGGGCGTACAGGCACAGCGCGACCATCGCCCGGCGCTCGGCGGCGAGCTGGTCGAACGCGGCCGGGTCGATGGCCGGGGGCGCGGGCTCGACCGGCGCGGCGTACTCCGCGGCGGGCTCGGGCTCCGGCGGGGCCGGGTACGCGATCGCCTCGGTGATCACCTGGGCGTCGACCTGCTGGGTCGACTCGGCGTCATCCTTGCGCTTGCCTTTGAACCAGGTCGCCACCGTCATCACCCAGCCTGTGCTTTGAGTTGCTGCCAGATCAAGAAGTACGAGCGGTGCACCACGTGCGCGACCCGGCTCTGCGCCGGGGTCGCGCCGAACGAGGCGAACGAGCGCCACCAGCCCGCGCGCTCGAGCGCGTAGGCCGACAGCTCCTTGTGCGGGCGGCCCTTGAGGCCGAGCTGCTCGCCGACGTCGGCGGTCGAGCCGACCCGCAGCACCTCGTCGGCGAGGTCCTCGGGCATGTCGACCGCGCCGGAGGCGACCAGGGTCAGCGCCTCGAGCAGGCGCAGCTGGTGGGCCTCGGGCTTCTGCAGCAGCACCTCGATGGCGTCGTGCACGCGCTGGCGCTCGCCCGGGTCGCCGGAGGCGTGGGCCAGCGCGGTGACCGAGGCCAGCGCGGCGGCGGCCTTGATGCCGTCGGCGCGGGCCCGGAAGACGCCGTCGAGGCGGCCCCGGACGCGGGCCAGGCCGGAGGACTCCAGCAGGCGGCGGCGCAGCGCGCCCGCGGTCAGCTCGGGGTCGGCGCGCAGGGCGTCGACGGCGCTGCGGATGCCGTAGAGGTCGAGCTTCTCCAGCAGCCGCACGCGGGTGCCGACCGGGACGTCGCAGTCCCAGGTGGTGAAGATGTCGGCCGACATGAGCATGGTCTCCCAGGTCGCGTCGTCCAACTGGGACAGCGACTTGAGGGCGTCGGCGTCGGCGGAGGTGAAGCCGCCGGACTCGGCGGTCTCGGCGAGCAGGCCGATCACCGGGATCACGTCGGCGACCCTCGGCTTGAGGGTGGCGGCCTGCTTCTCGGCGATGATCGACGCGGCCCGCCACACGTCGCCGTCGGAGCCCGCGACCGACTCCGGGGTGATCGTGTCGGCCTTGTTGAGCACGGCGATGGCGTTGACCGGGCCGGCCTCGCGGCTGGCGGTGGCCGCGGTGAACGCGGCGAGCGCCTGCTGGTCGTCGGCGCGCACGCCCTGGGTGACGACGTAGAGCACGGCCTCCGCGCCCGCGACGGCGTTGCGGGAGGTCTCGTCCAGCTCGTCGTCGGCGACCTCATCGCCGTCGGCGGCGTCGTCGTCCTTGCGGTGCTTGGCCGCGCCGAGCAGCTGCTCGGTGCGCTTGACCGAGGCGAGGTCGAGGGAGCCGAGGCCGGGGGTGTCGATGACGGTCAGGTCGCGCAGGACGGCGTTGGTCAGGTACGCCTCCAGGTGCGAGACCTTGTCGAAGTCGACCTCGAGGTCCTTCGGGATCATGCCCGAGGCGTCGAAGGGCAGCACCTGCTTGCGGCCGTCGAAGAAGACCAGCTCGACCCGGTCGACGGTGCCGTACTGGAAGCGGGTGACCAGCCGGGTGCACTCGCCGACGTCGGTCGGGGCGACGCGGCGGCCGATGAGCGCGTTGACCAGAGTGGACTTGCCGGACTTGATCCGACCCGCCACCGCGACCTGCAGGGGCGCGCCCAGCCTCCGCAGCACCTCGCGGAACCCGGCCGCCGTGCGCGGGGACACCTGCGGCTGCAGCCGCGTGCACAGGTGCGCCACCGCCGCCGACAGCGGACCGGCGAAGTTCGGCTGGTCGGTCGTCACGCTTCTCCCCTCGGCACGGGGGAGATCGTGCCATGCCGCGGGCGGCCCGCGCGGGCGGTCCGCGGCATTCGCCCGGGCGTACACCGGTGGGTGGACCCCGGGTGCGACGCGAGGGTGACGCCCGCGCGTCGGCGGCCTGCCTACGCTTTCGGGGTGCGGAGGCTGAGCCTGTGGTTGAAGGCCCACCCGATGGCGGGCGACGCCACCATCGCGGTGGTCATCGCGCTGCTCGAGCTGCCGACCTACCTGTCGGACGTCGGGGGCGTGAGCCTGGCGGCGCTGGTGCTGGTCGGCGCCGGGCTGACCGCGCCGCTGGTGCTGCGCCGCCGCAACCCGCTGCTCTCGGCGTACCTGGTGCTGGCCGCGGGCGCGGTGCAGCTCGTCACGCACGGCCTCAGCTCGGACCCGGGGGTGCCGGACGTGCGGGCGCGGTTCGCCGACGTCGCCCTGGGCATCTCGCTGTACACGCTGGTCGCGTACGTCGGGCGGCGGCAGGCGCTGCTGTACCTCGTCTGGCTGGCGGTGGGCAGCGCGGTGTGGTCGTTCTGGCGGTTCGACGGCGTCGAGCCGCTCATCATGATCACCTTCGCCGCGATCGTGTTCGCGCTGTGCTGGGTGCTGGGGAGTTCGCGGGCGCGCGGCGGGCCTACCACGTGGAGGTCGAGCGGCGGCTCGCGCTGCTGGAGACCGAGCGCGACCAACAGGCCAAGCTGGCCGTCGGGGAGGAGCGCGCCCGGATCGCCCGGGAGCTGCACGACGTCGTCGCGCACGCGGTGAGCGTCATGGTGGTCCAGTCCGAGGGCGCGGCGTACGCGGTGCGCACCGACCCGGACCTGGCCGAGCAGGCGATCCGGACCGTCGCCCAGACCGGCCGGGACGCGCTCACCGAGATGCGGCGGCTGCTGGGCGTGCTGCGCAGCGACGACGGCGAGACCGGGCGGGCGCCGCAGCCGGGCGCGCAGTCGATCTCGGAGCTGGCCGAGCGGGTCCGCGCGGTGGGCGTGCCGGTGGTGCTGGAGCTGACCGGGGAGCTGGACGACCTGCCCGCGGGCGTCGGGCTCGGCGTGTACCGGATCGTGCAGGAAGCGCTGACCAACACCATCAAGCACGCCGGGCCGGGCGCGTCGGCCGCGGTCCGGGTCCGGCGCGCGGGCGACCAGGTCGAGCTGGACATCACCGACCGGGGCCGGGGCGTGAAGCGGGGGCTGGCGTCCGGGGGCAACGGCCTCATCGGGATGCGCGAGCGGGCCAACGTCTTCGGCGGGACGCTGACCGCGGGTCCGCTGCCCACCGGGGGCTGGCGGGTGCACGCGGTCCTGCCGCTCACCGCTGCTTAGGGCGCACTCAGCGGGGGCGCGCTACGTTGACCCCCGTGATCCGCGTCGTGGTGGTCGATGACCAGGAGCTGATGCGCGTCGGGTTCCGCATGGTGCTCGGCGCCCAGGAGGACATGGAGGTCGTCGGCGAGGCGGGCGACGGCCGCGCGGCCATCGCCCTGGCCGAGGAGCTGCGCCCGGACGTGGTGCTGATGGACGTCCGCATGCCGGTGCTCGACGGCGTCGAGGCGACCCGGGTGATCACCGCGGCGGGCACGTCGAAGGTGCTGGTCATGACCACCTTCGACCTCGACGAGTACGCGCTGTCGGCGCTGCGCTCGGGGGCGAGCGGGTTCCTGCTGAAGGACACCCCGCCCGCCCACCTCGTCTCCGCGCTGCGCTCGGTGGCCAGCGGCGACGCCGTCGTCTCGCCGAGCGTCACCCGGCGGCTGCTGGACCGCTTCCTCGGCCAGTCCGGCGGCGAGCTGCGCGACGCGAAGGTCCTCGACGCGCTGACCGACCGCGAGCGGGAGGTGCTGGTGCTGGTCGCCCAGGGCCTGTCCAACACCGAGATCGCCCGCAAGCTGTTCCTCTCCGAGGCCACGGTGAAGACCCACGTCGGCCGCGTGCTGTCCAAACTGGACCTGCGCGACCGGGTGCAGGCGGTGGTCCTGGCCTACGAGACCGGCCTGGTCCGCCCGGGCGACCTCTAGGCCCGGGCGGTCGCGAGCAGCCGGTCGAGCACCGCGCCGCCGCTGACGCGCAGGCCGTCGTGCTGGTGGTCGGCGGTCAGCCAGACGCGCATGCCGCGGGTGAGGTCGGCGGTGCGCAGCGACAGCTCCCGGCTGACGTACATGTCCTCGGCGTACACCGCGGCGGTGACCGGGACGGTGTTGGCGCGCAGCCGGTCGGGGTCGTAGAGGGCGGGCCAGTCGGCGCGCTCGGCGAGGCGGTGGGCGGCGTCGCGGAAGGGCGCAGCAGCGGGTCCTCGTCGAACACCGAGGGGTGGACCATCTCGCCGGTGAACAGGACGGGGTCGCCGGAGTCGAGGGCGGTGTCGGGGTCGAAGCGGGGGTGCTCGGCGAGGACCCGCTGGGCGGACCACGCGGTGGGGCCGCCGCCGTTGGCGTAGGTCGCCTCGTGCAGGGCGGCGTAGAGCGGGAACGCGCCCGACCACGGCATCCCGCGCTCGACGCGCTGGAGGAACCAGTCCGACAGCTCGCCGTCGTCGGTGAAGGGCGCTTCGAGGACCTCGTGCAGGGCGGCGCTGCCCGCGCTGCCGCCGAGGAGGTGGCCCAGGGACAGGAACGCCGGGACGGTGAGCGCGCGCCCGCCGGGCAGCCGGACGTCGTGGTCGCGCAGGTGCCGGACGACGCGCCGGACGGTCTCGACGTCGTCGGGGTGGCGGGCGTAGTGGTCGTCGTTGCGGGCCTCGACGATCGGGCACAGGGCGCGGTAGGCGGCGTCGGCGTCCTCTTCCACGCCCGGGACGCCGCCGGTGGTGAACGCCTCGCGCAGGCCATCGGGCGCGAAGGACAGGTAGGTCAGGGTGCAGAACCCGCCGAAGCTCTGCCCGAGGACCGTCCACGGCTCGTCGCCGAGCAGGGCGCGGCGGACCACCTCGGCGTCGCGGACGATCGAGTCCGCGCGGAACAGCGCCAGGTGCGCCGCCTGGTCGGGGACGCGGGCCAGGGCGTGCCGGGTGACCGGGGTCGAGCGGCCGGTGCCGCGCTGGTCGAGCAGCAGCACCCGGTACTCGGCGGTCGCCCTGGCCAGCCAGCTCGCGCCCGACGGCCGCGGGCGGGGTTTCCGGGTCCGCCGCCGAGGAACAGCAGCCAGGGCCGCCGCTCGCCGCCGGGGGCGCGGACCTCCCGCCCGTACAGGGTGATCCGCGGGCCGCCGGGGTCGTCGTGGTCGAGGGGGACGGTGAACCGGTGGTCGACGGTGTTCAGCGGTACGCCTCCGCGTCCACCGTGGACCGGTCCTTGCCCGGCTTGACGACGTCGTCGAACCAGCGCCCCCAGTCCGGCTTGCTGCCGTCGACGTCGGTGAAGCCGTACTCGCGCATGAGGGTCCAGCTCGCCACGGTCTTACCGCGGAAGCGGGCCACGTCCGGGTCGGCGGCCAGGTGCGCGACGGCGCGGCCGAGGTAGCGCGGGGTCTCGGACATGACGTAGTCCGGCTCGGGCGCCTCGCGCCAGTTGTCCTCGGTGACGCCGAAGGTCTCCAGCATCATCTCCGAGCGCAGGAAGCCGGGGTGACGCCGAGCGCGACCACGCCGTGCGGCTCGAGGTCGCGGCCGAACTGCCGGGCGAGCGCGCGGATGCCGGACTTCACCAGGTAGTAGGGCGCGCCGACGCCGGGGTAGTCGTAGGTGTCGGTGTCGCCGTCGGTCACCTCGATGAGCAGCCCGCGCGCCTCGACCACCAGCGGCAGCAGGGTGTGCAGCGCGATCAGGTGCGTGTCGAGTCCGTTGTGGACCACCGAGAGGGCCTTGTCCAGGTCCGTCTCCCAGAACGGCTTGTCGAACTCGACGAACGGGTCGCCGCCCCAGACGTCGTCGACGAGGACGTCGACGCGGCCGTGGTCGGCGGCGACGCGGTCGCGCAGCGCGCGCACGTCGGCGACCGAGGTGAAGTCGCAGCGGACCGGGATCCCGCGCCCGCCCGCGGCGTCGACCAGCTCCGCGGTCTCCTCGATCGTCTCCTTGCGACCCATCGGCGACGCCGATTCCCGGGTCGTGCGGCCGGTGGCGTAGACCGTCGCCCCCTCGGCCCCCAGTTCGACCGCGATCCCCCGGCCGCAGCCCCGGGTCGCCCCGGTCACCACGGCGACCTTGCCGTCCAGCGCGCCCATGTGCGCCCCCTATCCGCGGCGCCATGCGTCCAGCACCGCATCGACGTCGTCGCCCAGCCGGTCGGCCAGGCTCCCCAGTGGTCGGATGGACCAGTCCATGGCGGCCCCGTTCGCCAGCGACAGCAGCACGCGCGCGGCGAGCGCGGGTGCGGGCATGCCGGGCAGCGCGGGGCCGCGGCCGCGCAGGCGTGCAGCAGCTCGCCCTGCATCGCGGCGAAGTGCAGCCCGACGAGCCCGCGCAGGACCGGGTCCTGCAGGTCCACGCCGAGCTGGCCGAGGTGGTTGCCCGCCTCGGTGGCGTCGCCGAGGTCGAGGTAGGTGACCACGACCGCGGCGCGCAGCCCGTCGACCGGGTCCGCGCGGGACTCGAAGGCCGCGCGCATCCCGGCCGCGACGGTGGTGGTCGTGTGCTCGGTCAGCGCGCGCAGCAGGCCCGACTTCGAGCCGAACCGCCCGGCGACCGTGCCCACCGAGACCTCCGCCGCGGCGGCCACCTGGGCCAGCGTGAACCCGGGCCCCTCCCGCCCGATGACCTGCGACGCGGCGGTCAGCAGCCGCTCGTCGGTGATCGTCCGGGGTCGGGGCACCCGATTATTGAACCACCATTCAATAACCCGCGCCACCCTTACACCGCGTCATCGCGAATCAGGGTCCACTCAGGGGCGTCACGGATACGACCACCTGATCGGCTGAGCGAGGCTACTCCCAGGAGTTGACCCGAAGGGCTACCGCAGGACGACGCCGTCGGACCGGGGGACGGGCGACGATGGCATCCGGAAGCCGCGGGGACACCGCGCCGGGGACACCACGGGCTAGAACGAGGAGCAACGATGATCGAGGCAAGGGGCCTCAGCAAGCGGTACGGCAAGACGCTGGCCGTCGACAACCTGTCCTTCTCCGTCACGCCGGGCCGGGTGACCGGCTTCCTCGGCCCGAACGGCGCGGGGAAGTCCACCACCATGCGGATGATCCTCGGGCTCGACACCCCGAGCAGCGGCACCGCGCTGATCGACGGCAAGCCCTACCGGGAGCTGAAGCACCCGCTGCGCATGGTCGGCGCGCTGCTCGACGCCAAGTGGGTGCACCCGAACCGCAGCGCCCGCGCCCACCTGCGCTGGCTCGCCAAGTCCAACCAGCTCCCGGCCAAGCGCGTCGACGAGGTGCTGGACCTGGTCGGCCTCAGCGCGGTCGCCAACAAGCGCGCGGGCGGTTTCTCGCTGGGCATGTCGCAGCGCCTGGGCATCGCGGGCGCGCTGCTCGGCGACCCGCAGGTGCTGCTGTTCGACGAGCCGGTCAACGGCCTGGACCCCGAGGGCATCCTCTGGATCCGCAAGTTCATGCACCGGCTGGCCGACGACGGCAAGACCGTCTTCGTCTCCAGCCACCTGCTGTCCGAGATGGCGCTGACCGCGCAGGACCTCATCGTGATCGGCCGCGGGCGCCTCATCGCGCACAGCAGCACCGAGGAGTTCGTCGCCGCGGCCACCGAGAACACCGTCCGGGTCCGCAGCCCGCAGCTGCCCGCCCTGCGCGCGGCGCTGGGCCGCACCGGCGCGCCGCTGCGCGACGAGGGCGACAGCCTGGTCGTGTCCGGGATGGACAGCGCCGAGATCGGCGAGCTGGCCGCGGCCAACGGCGTCGTGCTGCACGAGCTGAGCCCGCAGCGCGGCTCGCTCGAGGAGGCGTTCATGCAGCTCACCGGCGACTCCGTCGAGTACCACACCGACCTGGACAACCCGTCCGCCGCCGCCCTGATCGCCGCGGGAAGTGACGACATGACCCTCCTCGCCGTCGAACGCATCAAGCTGTTCACCACGCGCTCGCCGTGGTGGTCCGCGCTGGCCGCGCTCGCCCTGACCATCGGGTTCGCCGCGCTGATGGCGGGCACCTCCGACGAGGGCGCGCCGATGAGCCTGGCCGCCACCCAGTTCGGCTACAACTTCGGCGTCGTGGTGATCATGGTGATGGCCACCCTCGCCGTGACCACCGAGTACCGCTTCTCCACCATCCGCGCGACCTTCCTCGCCGTTCCCAGCCGCACCAAGGCGCTGCTGGCCAAGACCGTCGTGGTCGCCCTGCTCTCCGCCGTGATCGGCACGCTGGCCGCGTTCGGCTCGTGGGGCATCGCCAAGCTGATCACGCCGGACGCTCAGCTCGCGATCAACTCCGAGTACGCCTGGCGCGCGGTCGCGGGCGTGGGTCTGATCTACCTGTTCTCCGCGGTGATCGCCGTCGCGGTGGGCACGTTCATCCGCCACTCCGCGGGCGCGATCTCGCTGCTGCTGATCTACTCGCAGCTCGTCGAGGGCTTGGTCCAGCTCATCCCGAACGTCGGCGACGACATCTACAAGTGGCTGCCGTTCAACGTCGCCAACAACTTCGTCACCGGCGACCCGGACCCGAGCCTGCGGGACGTGCAGTTCGGCCCGCCGCCGTCGACCGCGGAGCTGAGCCCGTGGTGGTCGCTGGCCTACTTCGCCGGGTTCGCCCTGGTCCTGCTCGTCCTGTCCATCGTCGCGGCGAACAAGAGGGATGCCTGATGACCACCCTGCTCGCCACCGAGCGGATCAAGCTGCTCACCACCCGCTCGCCGTGGTGGTCGGCGCTGGCCGCGCTCGCCCTGACCACCGGCTTCGCGCTGGTCCTCGCGCTCAACTCCAGCAAGCCCGCCGAGCTGGAGGTCTCGCAGACCCAGTTCGGCTACCAGTTCGGCCTGATGGTGGTGCTGGTGATGGCCGCGCTGGCGGTGACCACCGAGTACCGCTTCTCCACCATCCGCGCCACGTTCCTCGCGGTGCCCAACCGCACCTCGGCGCTGCTGGCCAAGACCGCCGTCGTCGCCGTGCTGTCCACGCTGATCGGCCTGGCCTGCGCGTTCGGGTCGCTCGGCGTCACCGCCGTCGTGCTGCCGGAGGCACCGCTGGGCCTGTCGAGCGCGGAGGACTGGCGGGTCGTGCTCGGCGTGCCGCTGGTGTTCGCCGCGGCGTCGGTCATCGCGATGGCGGTCGGCATCCTGGTCCGCCAGTCGGCGGGGGCGCTGTCGCTGCTGCTGGCCTGGTCGATGCTGGTCGAGCAGCTCGTGACGCTGATCCCGAACGTCGGCCAGGACATCCGCGGGTGGATGCCGTTCGCGATGGCGGAGAACTTCCTGTTCGGCCCGTACGAGGAGCGCCCGCTCGGGCCGTGGGCCTCGTACGCCTATTTCGCGGGCGTCGCGGTCGCGCTGCTGGCCGCCGCGCTCGTGGTGGCCCGCAAGCGGGACGCCTAGGAGCCACCGGTCCGGCGTGTATTCGGGGAACGCCGGACCACCGGGGAAAATGCCGGAGCCCGGGTCGCCTTTCGGGGAGGCGGCCCGGGCTTCGCGCTGCCTAGCTGGATCTTTCCAGGCAAGCTGGCAATTTTCACGACACGGGCGCGATATGCGCGTTTCACGCTGCCGCCGTGTTGATTAAATACACGTTAAGCGGTCGTGAGGTCGTTCACACAATGCGGACAATGGGGATCATAGTTTGTTCGTATTGCTGGAAGAGAGCCCGTCAGGAGCCCTTGGAGGTGAACCTTGACGGTGATCAACGCCGACATCCCCCGGCAGTCAACGTCCGAGCCGCAGAGCCGCGGCGGGTTGCACGTCGAACCGCTCATCGGCTTGGAGTGGTCGGAGGCCATCGAACAGCCGTCCGCCCGCCCGGCGACCGCGCCCGCCGAGGCCCGCAGATCCTGGCTGCACCGCGCCCCCGAGCCCCAGGTGCTCGCGCTCTACCGGGCCGCGTCGGCGGCCAACCCGGACCTGCCCGCGCCGTGGTGGCTGCGCGCGGTGGCGTCCGGGGCCCTGGCCTCGCGCCGCGAGGGCTTCGCCGTCGAGGACCGCGTCGCCAAGCTGCTCGCCGCCCGGCCCGGGTGGGTGTTCGTGCCCTGGGGCATCGACGGCGACACCGGGTACTGGGAGTTCATGCCCTCGGAACGCGCGCTGGGCCAGCCCGGGGTGCCGACCACCCTGGCGCACACCGCCCGGCACCCCGGCTGGATCGACGTCGTCGGCGTGCACGTGCGCACCCCGCCCGCCCCGATCGCCGTCGGCGGGCTCGCCGACCTGCGCGCGAACCTGGCCCGATTGGAGTCCATCCGCCCCTGACCTGGCAGGCTGCCCGGTGTGACCCCCACCGATCAGCACCGCCGCTCCGTCGTCAGCTTCGTGCACCGCGGCGGGCGGATGACCGTAGGCCAGGAGCGCGCGTGGCACCGGCGCTGGCCGGAGCTGGGCCGCCAGGTCGGGGACCTGCCGGAGGGGCCGCTCGACACCGCGGCGTGGTTCGGCCGCGACGCGCCCGTCCTGCTGGAGATCGGCTCCGGCATGGGCGAGACGACGTCGCGGCTGGCCGCGGCCGCGCCCGAGCTGAACTACCTGGCCGTCGAGGTCTACCAGCCCGGCCTGGCCCAGCTCCTGCTGCGCGCGGAGGCGCTCGGGCTGACCAACCTGCGGCTGCTGCGCGGCGACGCCGTCGACCTGCTCACCGACCACATCGCGCCCGGCACGCTCGCCGGGATGCGGATCTTCTTCCCGGACCCGTGGCCGAAGAAGCGCCACCACAAGCGCAGGCTGGTCCAGCCCGCGTTCATCGCGCTGGCGGCGTCCCGGCTGGCCCCGGGGGCGGTCATCCACCTGGCCACCGACTGGGCGGACTACGCCGACCAGATGCTCGAGGTGCTGTCCGCCGAGCCGCTGCTGCGCAACCAGCACGACGGCTGGGCCCCGCGCCCGGAGTGGCGGCCGGTGACCAAGTTCGAGTCGCGGGCCAACGAGGAGGGCCGCGTGTCACGCGATCTGATGTTCGAGCGCGTCGCCGACTGACAGAACGTGACGTAACTCGTCGCGACACCACGCGATCGAGTAGTCAGGCCGGGGGCGCGCACTACCGATATCAGTGATGTGACCGCTCTGCGCGACGAACCGACGACCCTCTCGGCCCGCTCGCCGCGGAACCCGCTGCTCGCCGAGGCCGTCGAGTTCCTGCGGGAGTTCCACGCCGCCCGCCCGAAGGCGGGCGACCTCGACGCCCGGATCGCCAAGGTGCGCGCCGAGGTCGCGGCCACCGGCACCTACCGGCACACGCCCGCCGAGCTGGCCTTCGGCGCCCGGGTGGCGCTGCGGGAGAGCGGCTGGTGCCCGGAGTCGGCGCCGTGGCGCGGCATCCTCGTGCGCGACCTGCGCCAGGTCCGCGACTCCGCCGCCGTCGCCCAGCACTGCGCCCACCACCTGGTGATGGCCGCGGGCGAGGGCGCGGTGCGGCCGATGGTGACCGTCTTCGCCCCGGACACCCCGTGGCGGCCCGGCCCGCGCATCCGCAACGACCAGCTCGTCCGCTACGCCGGGTACCGGATGGCCGACGGCGTCGTCGGCGACCGCCGCTACGCCGACTTCACCACCGGCGTGTGCAGGCTCGGCTGGCGCCCGCCCGGCACCCGCGGCCCGTTCGACCACCTGCCGCTGGTCGTGGAGACCGACCACGAGGGCGTCGTCGTGCACCCGCTGCCGCGCGACACCGTGCTGGAGGTGCGGCTGGCCCACCCGGAGCTGCCGTGGCTGGCGGGCCTGGGCCTGCGCTGGCACGCCGTCCCGGTGATCAGCAACATGCGCCTGACCATCGGCGGGATCGACTACCCGGCCGCGCCGTACAACGGCGTGTACCTGTGCCGCGCCATCGGCGAGGACGTCCTGGCCGACGACGGCGCGTACGCGATGGCGCCGGTCATCGCCGAGCACCTGGGCCTGGACACCTCCTCCGACCGCACGCTGTGGCGGGAGCGGGTCGCGCTCGAACTCAACCGGGCGGTGCTGCACTCCTTCGACGCCGCGGGCGTGGCCGTCGAGCACTCGCCGGACGCCTACGTCCCGGCCTCCGACGCCCCCGGGCGGCCCGCCTTCCGCCGCCGCTGAGCGGTTGGCAGGATCAGGCCATGCGCCTGCGTGCCCCCATCGTCCTGCCGTGCGACCCCGCCTGCTCCGTCCTCCGCGACGCCGTCGTGGACGTCGCCGACGACGGCCGGATCACCCACTGCGGGCCCGCGTCGTCCGCGCCGGACCACGCCGGGCCGGTGGTGGAGCTGACCGGCATCCTCATGCCCGGCCTGGTCAACACCCACGCGCACAGCCCGATGACGGTCCTGCGCGGCATGGGCGGCGACCTGCCGCTGATGCGCTGGCTCACCGAGGTCATCTGGCCCGCCGAGGCCAAGCTCGCCCCGTCCGACGTCCGCGCCGGCATGGTGCTGGGCTCGCTGGAGATGCTGCGCGCGGGTGTCACCACCAGCGCGGAGATGTACTTCCACGCGGGCGAGGTCGCCTCCGCGGTGCTGGAGACCGGCGCCCGCGCGGTGCTCGCGCCCGCGGTGATCGACGCGCCCGGCTGGGACTGGAAGGCGATGCTCGCCGAGATCGACGCGTGGATCGACACCGACGGCCTGCGGTTCGGCCCGGGCGAGCGGATCGAGGTCGGCTACGGCCCGCACTCGGCGTACACGCTGCCGCCGGAGGCGCTCACCGCGGTCGGCGAGGCGGCCCGCGCCCGCGGCGCGCTGGTCCAGATCCACGTCGCGGAGTCGCAGGCCGAGGACGTCCGCCAGCGCGCGGCGCACGGCTCGGTGCCCGCGCTGCTGGAGACCGCCGCGCTGGTCGGCGGGCGGGTGCTGGCCGCGCACGCGGTGCACCTGTCGGACGCCGACATCGCCCTGTTCGCCCGGCACGGCGTCTCGGTGGCGCACTGCGCGGGCTCGAACGCGAAGCTCGCCTCGGGCATCGCCCGCGTCCCCGCGCTGCGGACCGCCGGGGTGGCGGTCGGCCTGGGCACCGACGGCCCGGCGAGCAACGACGACCTCGACCTGTGGGAGGAGATGCGCTGGACGGCCATGCTGGCCCGGGTGTCCACAATGGACTCCACGGTGCTCGGCGCGGCCGACGTCCTGCTCATGGCCACCCGCGGCGGCGCGGCGGCCCTGCACCGCGACGACCTCGGCGCGCTCGAGCCGGGCCGCTGGGCCGACCTGGTCCACGTCGGCGTGGACGACCCCGCGTTCGCGGGCGGGATCGACGTCTCCGACGAGCAGCTCATCGGCAACCTGGTGTGGGCCGCGGGCTCCCGCACGGTCACCGACGTGTGGGTGGCAGGCGAGAAGGTCGTCGCGGACGGCGAGCCGACGAGGACCGACCGCCGCGCGGCCCAGGCGGCGACCGCGGCGATCACCGCGCGCATCACGGCGTGACGCGGGTGGGCGGCGCATTGCCGCCCACCCGCTCGGTCACACCTTGGTCAGCGCCCAGATCTGCGGGGTCGACGCGCCCGCGGGCTGCTGGGTGAGCTTCGCGCCGGAGGTAGCGGACGCCGCGGTGATGAGCAGGCCGCTGGCTTCCGACGCGATGGCGTAGCCGGTGCCGGACGGGGTGATCGTCCAGCGCTGGTTGGCGCCGCCGGTGCAGGTCCACTGGATGATCGCGGCGCCCGCGGCGGGGAGCCGCCTGCGACGTCGACGCAGAGTCCGCTGTGGACGTTGCGGAGGGTGTAGGACGTGCCGTCGCCGGTGAGGGTGAACTGCTGGTTGGCGCCGGTGTGCTGGGTCCAGGCGATGAGCTGGGTGCCGGTCGCCGTGGACGAGCCGGGCACGTCCACCGCCAGGCCGCCCGACGTCAGCCGGTAGGTGGCGCCGGACTCGACCGGGGACGCGCCGAAGACCTCGAACTCGAACAGCGAGTAGCCCCAGGTCGTGGCCCGGGCGGTGCCGAGCATGCGCACGTGCCTGCCGGTGGTCGACACCGCGACGTCGTCGACGCCGCCGTCGCCGGTCGTGGTGGTGTGGATCGTCCGCCACGTGGCGCCGTCGTCGGAGACCTGGAGGTGGTAGCCGCGGCCGTACGCGGCCTCCCAGGTCAGCGTGATCCGGGTGATGGCCCGGGAGGCGCCCAGGTCGACGCTGATCCACTCGCCGTCGGTGTAGCCGCTGGACCAGCGGGTGCCGGGGTCGCCGTCGACGGCCAGGGAGCCGGGGAAGGCCGGGGTCTCGGTGCTGGACACCGCCACCGGGCGGTTCAGCGCGAGGTTGCCGGGCTTCGCGCCGGGCCAGGCCGGGTTGCGGCCGATCGCGGTGACGACCGACGCGAACTCCGACCAGGTGGGCACGAGCTTGGGCGTGCCCCAGACCTGCTGGGCGAGCATGCGCAGCGGCTCGCGGATGTCGGCAGCGATGCGGGCCTCGGTCGCCACCTCCGGGTAGTCGCACCAGATGTGGATCTTCGAGCCGAGGTTCTTGCTGGGGGAGTTGGTGGTCTGCGCGCCCTGGAACCGCTCGGGCGTCCAGGTCTCGTAGCCCCACGTCGTGTTGATGCGGCCGGGGCCGCCGCTGTAGAGCACGTAGTACGTCGGGTCCCAGCTCTCGTTCGAGATCAGGTGGCCGTTGTCGATGTGCTGCTGCGGAGAAAGCCCGTAGTTGTACCAGAACTCGATGATGATGTTGCTCTGCACGCGGACCGCGCTGCCGCCGTGCAGGCCGTCGTTCCAGGCGCGGGTGGTCTTGCCCGCGGCGCGGACGATGCCGTTGGCCCAGTTGACGAAGCCGAGGTAGGTGTCCTTGGCGTTCGCGGTCGGGCCGTAGTTGGCGCGCGCGTAGGTCAGCAGCTGCGGGTAGGCGTTGTAGTCGGTGACGTACTCGTCGGCGCCGATGTGGAAGTACGGGGCGGGGAACAGCGGCAGGTACTCGTCGTAGATGTCCTTGATCAGCGTGTACGCCGCGGGCTTGGACAGGTCGATGAACCCGTGGTTGACCACACCGCTGCTGCTCACCAGCTTCAGGTCCGGGTGCTTGGCCAGGATGGTGTCCATGTGCCCGGGCGCGTCGAACTCGGGCACGACGGTGATCTTGTACTGGGCGGCCAGCGCGATGAGGTCGCGGACCTGCTGCTTGGTCAGGTGCTCGGGCGAGACGTACTCCGGGTGCGTGGTGCTCTCGATCCGGAAGCCCTTGTTGTCGGTCAGGTGCAGGTGCAGGTAGTTGAGCTTGAGGTACGCCAGTTCCTTGACGTGGTCGCGCAACCACTGCGGCGTGAAGTACTTGCGGCCGTTGTCGACCATGAGGCCGCGCTCGGGCTTGAGCGGCCAGTCCCGCGCGGCGCCCTGCGGGATCGCGGTCGACTGCTTGAGCAGTTGGAGGACGGTCCGGGTGCCGTAGAACGCGCCGCGGTCGTCGCGGGCGGTGATGGTGACGCGGTCGGTAACCGACAGCGCGTAGCCCTCGGCGCCGAGCGCGGTGTCGGTGGAGCCGAGGGCCAGGTGGATGTCGCCCGGCTGCGGCGTGCCGACGGCTTGGGCGACCACGCGGCCGGTGAGCGCGCGCAGGTCGTCGGCGAAGGTCTGGCTGGTGCCCGCCAGGGCCGCGTCGTGCGCGGCGGAGCGCACGACGCGGCTGGTGGCGGTGAAGGTGAACGAGCCGGTTCCGCCGGTCCACTCCCGCAGCGCGGGGATGGTCCGGGGCTTGGGGTTGGCCGCGTCCGGCGCGGCCTGGGCGGTCGGGGTGGTGGCGAGGGTCGTGATCGCGAGGACCACGGCGAGCACGCCGCGGGACAGGGAGCGCAGGGTTCTCATCGTCCGTTCCTCACTGCGGAGTGGTCTAAACCATGCGCAGAGTTGAGCGGATTCGGCGATCCCGTGTCAAGGAATGCTCGTTAGCCAGCCCTTTCCATCACCTCATTGCAGTAGTCAGCCGCGGAGCGCACCACGACCTCGGTCAGGTGCGCGTCGTCCGGGGCGAGCGCGGCGTACCGGACGGCCTCGGCGACCGACTCCGGCCGCAGGTAGCGGTCCGGTTCGTACGCCCCGCCCTCGTCGGCGCGGACGGTCTTCTGCATGTCCGTCGCGGTCCGGCCCGGGAACACCGTGGTGACGCGCAGCGCGGGCTCCTCCTCCCGGAGCACGTCGGCGTACGCGCGCAGCGCGAACTTGCTCGCCGCGTACGGGCCCCACCCCGCGTGCGCCGCCCGGCCCGCGCCGGAGTTGACCAGTACCACCCGGCCGCCCGCGGCGCGCAGCGCGGGCAGCAGCAGCCGGGTCAGCTCCGCGACCGCGACGACGTTGACCTCGTACGTCGAGCGCCACAGGTCCGCCGACGCCTCGCTGAGCGGGCCGACCCGGGCCACGCCCGCGGAGTGCACGAGCAGGTCGAGCCGGTCGATGCCCGCGACCGCGGCGGCGAGGGCGTCGGCGTCGGTCAGCTCGACCGGCCAGGGCGTCGCGTCCGGCAGGTCCGCGGCCACGGCGGCGAGCGCGTCGGCGTCGCGCCCGCCGAGCAGCAGGGTGTGGGTGCTGGCGAGCGCGCGGGCGACCGCGGCGCCGATCCCCCGGGACGCGCCGGTGATGAGAGCGGTGGGCATGGCAAGACCCTAGAACGGCGGGAGCCCGCGGCGCGCCGCGGGCTCCGGGTCCACTGAGGACGGTCAGCGGCCGATCTTGCCGTTCGGGTTCCACACCACCGCGACCGAGGGCCGCGGCTGCGCGTCCCCGCCGTCGGGCCAGTGCGACGCGGGCCGGTTGGCGTCCGCGGTGTCCAGCTCGCCCGGGTGCTGCACCGACACCAGCACGAAGTCGTCGGTGATCACCGGGCCGCAGGTCTCCGCGCCGATCGGCACGGTGAGGAACTGCTTGAGGTGGCCGCGCTCCGGGCCGCTGGTCGTGGTGGCGAACAGGCCGTCGTTGGAGCCCAGCGCGTTGCCGTCGGTGGAGATCCAGAGGTTGCCGTACTCGTCGAAGGCCAGGTTGTCCGGGCACGAGATCGGGCTGACCTGCGACTTGTCGTACCCGCCGAAGTAGGTGTCGGCCGAGTTCGGGTCGCCGCAGACCAGCAGCAGGCGCCAGCGGAAGGTGGTCGCCGTGTTGTCGCAGCGGTCCTCCTCCCACTCCAGCACGTGGCCGTGCCGGTTGCCGTTGCGCGGGTTGATCTCGGTCGGGCCTTCCTTGCCCGGCTTGCCGCGGTCGGTGTTGTTGGTCAGCGCCGCGTACACCTTGCCGTCGCGCGGGTTGGCCTCGACGTCCTCGGGGCGGTCCATCTTGGTCGCGCCCGCGGCGTCGGCGGCGAGCCGGGTGAAGGTGTAGACCTCCTCGGCGGTGAACCCGGGCACGAACGACTTCGTGCCCGCGGCCAGCGGGATCCAGTGGCCGGTGCCGTCGAACGCGCCGTCCGAGGGCAGCTTGCCGGTGCCGTCGAACTCCGCGGCGGGCGAGTTGCCGGTGAACTTCGCGACGTAAAGCGTGCCCTCGGTCAGCAGCTTCTTGTTGTGCTTGCGGGCCGCGCGGCTGCTGCCCGGCCGCATGCGCTCCTTCGACACGAACTTGTAGATGTAGTCGAAGCGCTCGTCGTCGCCCATGTACGCGACCACGCGGCCGTCGCGGGCCACGTGCACGTTGGCGCCCTCGTGCTTGAAGCGGCCCAGCGCGGTGTGCTTGACCGGCTTCTCGTCGGGCTCGTACGGGTCGATCTCGACGATCCAGCCGAAGCGGTTGGCCTCGTTGGGCTCCTTCGACAGGTCGAAGCGCTCGTCGAACCGCTCCCACTTGCGGCCGCTCGCGCCGCCCGCCATGCCGTAGCGGGCCAGGCGCGCCTTGGTCGTCGGGTCGGTGACCAGGTTGCCGTTGCCGAAGTACTGGTTGAAGTTCTCCTCGCCGGACAGGATCGTGCCCCACGGCGTCACGCCGCCCGCGCAGTTGTTCAGCGTGCCCAGCACGGTGCGACCGGCCGGGTCGGCCTTGGTCTTGAGCAGGTCGCTGCCCGCGACCGGGCCGACGACCTCGAACTCCGAGGACACGGTGATGCGGCGGTTGTAGTGCCGGTCGACGGTCGCCTTCAGCGCGCCCGACTTCTTGTCGCGCTCGACGACGACCACCGACATGCCGTGGTTGGCCCACGCGATGCGGACCTGGTCCTCGGTCGGCGCCGACGAGCTGTAGGTCTTGAACATGAACGGCTCGGCCGTGTACTCGTGGTTGCTCACCATGAGCCACCGGTCCCGGCCGAGCGGGGCCAGGCCGCAGAAGTCGTTGTTGAACCCGAACTGCTGGGCGGCGGCCTCGGGGGTCTGGTGGTCGAACGAGAACTCCGGCGCGCCCGGCAGCACCGGGTCGCCCCAGCGGATCACGATGTCGGACCGGTAGCCCTCGGGGACGGTCACCGCGTCGGCGGTGTTCGGCGCGACGGGCGCGAAGTCCAGGCCCTTCGGCACCGGGCGGCCCGGGGCGCCGGTCGGCCCGCGGCGGCGGGGAGGGCGGCGAAGCCCGCGATCCCGGCGCCCGCGACACCCAGCACCGCGCCCGCCTTGAGCATCCCGCGGCGGGAGACGGCGGACCGGACGACGTCGCCGAAGTACTCGTTGTCCGAGGTGTTCGGGGCGTCGTGCGAGCACGCGTTGCCGCAGCGGTACTCGCAGGTCACAGCGGCGCGGCCGAGCTTGTGATCGGTCAGCAGCGGCAGGTTGATCCGGCCGTCAGACGACACGGGTGCCTCCTCAGGTCTGTCCGGCGTGGACAGCCGTGGTCAGTTGGGGAACGGGCGCGAACCTAGGAGCCGCAGACCATGCGCGGCGGACATCGCGGTGAACAGCGGGCGAACACGCTCCTACCGAACCAGGGAAAAGCGCCGGGCCGCCACCCGGAGTATTTCCCGGATGGCGGCCCGTGAACGAGAAGGGCTACCGCTCGACGTCGCCGCGGATGAACGCCTCGACGGCCTCGAAGGCGTCGTCGTCGGCGTACTGCTCCGGCGGGGACTTCATGAAGTAGGACGAAGCGGACAGGATCGGGCCGCCGATGCCGCGGTCCAGGGCGATCTTGGCCGCGCGCACCGCGTCGATGATCACGCCCGCGGAGTTCGGGGAGTCCCAGACCTCCAGCTTGTACTCCAGGTTCAGCGGGGTGTCGCCGAAGGAGCGGCCCTCCAGGCGCACGTACGCCCACTTGCGGTCGTCCAGCCACGGCACGTGGTCCGACGGGCCGATGTGCACGTCGGCCTTGGCCATCTCGTGCGGGATCTGCGAGGTCACCGACTGCGTCTTGGAGATCTTCTTCGACTGGAGGCGGCTGCGCTCCAGCATGTTCATGAAGTCCATGTTGCCGCCGAAGTTGAGCTGGTAGGTGCGCTGCAGCTCCACCCCGCGGTCCTCGAACAGCTTCGCCATGACCCGGTGGGTGATGGTGGCGCCGACCTGCGACTTGATGTCGTCGCCGACGATCGGCACGCCCGCCTCGGTGAACTTCGCCGCCCACTCCGGGTCGGAGGCGATGAACACCGGCAGCGCGTTGACGAAGGCCACGCCCGCGTCGATGGCGCACTGGGCGTAGAAGCGGTCGGCGTCCTCCGAGCCCACCGGCAGGTACGACACCAGCACGTCGACCTCGGCCTCGCGCAGCGCGGCGACGACGTCGACCGGCTCCTCGTCGGACTCGGAGATGATCTGGCGGTAGAACTCGCCCAGGCCGTCGAGGGTGTGCCCGCGCTGCACGGTGACGCCCAGCGGCGGCACGTCGCAGATCTTGATGGTGTTGTTCTCGCTGGCGACGATGGCCTCGGACAGGTCGCGCCCGACCTTCTTGGCGTCCACGTCGAACGCGGCGACGAACTCCACGTCGCGGACGTGGTAGTCGCCGAACTGGACGTGCATCAGGCCCGGCACCCGCGTCGCCGGATCGGCGTCCCGGTAGTAGTGCACACCCTGTACGAGCGACGCGGCGCAGTTACCGACGCCGACGATGGCCACCCGCACGCTCCGGCGGTTACCGCCCATGGTCGGATTCCCTTCTCGTGTAGCCCGCGCGGTGCGCGGTGTGTTCCCAGGCGCCAGTGCCCGATTGCCTGAGCCGGTCAGTCTGTGTCCGTGGACCCGCGCTGCTCGCGCTGCTCGTGCGCGATCAGCTCATTGAGCCAACGCACCTCGCGCTCGCTTGCTTCCAGCCCGAGCCGGTGGAGCTCGCGCGTGTACCGATCGATCTGCTCGCCCGCCCTGGCGATCGAGCTCCGGAAGCCCTCCCGGCGCTCCTCGACGCGGCGGCGGCGGCCCTCCAGGATGCGCATCCTGATCTCGGCCGGTGTCCGCGAGAAGAACGCCATGTGGACGCCGAAGCTCTCGTCGTCCCACGTCTGCGGTCCGGCGTCGGCCAGCATCCCGGCGAAGTGCTCCTTGCCCTCGGCGGTGAGCTTGTAGACGCGCTTGGCGCGCCTGCCCCACTGCCTCGGGTCCGGGTCCTCCTCCACGATCCAGCCGGCCCGCAGCAGCCGCCGCAGCGTCGGGTAGAGCGAGCCGTAGGAGAAGGTCCGCCAGGCGCCGAGCACGTCGTGCAGGCGTTTGCGCAGCTCGTAGCCGTGCATCGGAGCCTCGTGCAGGAGCCCGAGGATCGCGAAGTCGAGCACGAGCCACCTCCCGACGTCGATCTGCCCACCACTCTGACCTACCGACTGACTATATCGTGCCGATACATCCGGGTTCGGACAACTCGAGCGCCTGTGGGCATGGACACGCACGCGTCAGCGCGCGGTGATTGGGCCGGTCAGGGCACGTTCAGGGGTGGTTACCCCGTTTCGCGCATGTCGTCTCCGCCGATCGGCGCGGCACCGTGATATTGGGCCCGCGTACGCTGTCGGTCGTGCGGACGCAGCGGCAGGTGGTCGATTACGCGTTGCAGCGGAGGACGCTGCTCGCGGACGTCCACGCGGGCCGGGTCGGCACCAGCGAGGTCTGCGACGCCAACCCGTACCTGCTGCGGGCGGCCAAGTTCCACGGCGAGGCGACGGACGTCGCCTGCCCGGTCTGCCGCAAGGAGCAGCTCACCCGGGTGAGCTGGGTGTACGGCGACGAGATCAAGCACTTGGCGGGCTCGGCCCGCACCCCGGACGAGCTGACCAGGATGGCGGCGGTGTTCGCCGAGTTCACCGTGCACGTGGTCGAGGTCTGCCGCACGTGCTCGTGGAACCACCTGGTGCAGTCATACGTCCTGGGGACCGGGGGCGTTCGCGCGCCCGGGAACCGCAGGAAGACGGCGGCCGAGTGAGCGGCGCGACGACGGCGCCGCCGCCACCGCGGCTCGCCGGGCACGACGACGCCCCGACCCGGGGGCGCCGATCTGGAGGCTTTGCGTGAACGACCACCGTGACCGCCACCGGCGGGACGAGCCCGACTGGCCGTCCGGCGACGATCCGGACACCGGCCACGCGCCCGAGGAGCGCACCGGGTTCTGGAGCCCGCTCTGGGAGGACGAGGACGCCCCGGCGAGCAGGCCCGCGCCGCCACCGCGCCCGCAGGCCGGTCCGCCGCGCCCGCCCGCGCCGCCCGGCCCGCAGCGCCCTGGTCCGCAGGGCCGTCCGCCGATGCCGCCCGGCGGCCCCGGCAGGCCGCCCGTCGGCGGTCCCGGCCGCCCCCGATGCCGCCGCCCGGCGGTCCGGGCAGGCCCGGCCCCGGCAGGCCGATGCCCCCGGCGGCCCGCTGCCGCCCCCGCCCGGTGGCCCGCACACGCCGTCGCCCGGCGGTCCGCACACCCCGCCGCCCGGCATGCGCCAGGGCCCGCCGCCGCCGCGGCGCGACCCGGCCGAGGACCCGACGGTCATGCTGCGCCCGCAGCCGGACCGCTCGCTGCCCGAGCCCGCGCTGCTGACCCACCGCGAGCCCGACGACGAGGCCGCGTTCTACGAGTCCGGCTACGACGACGACTACGACGACGGCCCCGCCACCCCCGGTGACGCCAAGCTCGCCCGGCGCAAGAAGATCTGGCGGCGCATCCGGCGCACGGCCTACGTCGGCACCGCGCTGGGCATCATCACGCCGATCATCGCGTTCTTCATCACCTACCAGCTGGTCGAGGTCAAGGACCCGGCCTCGGTGGCGGCGGAGCAGAACAAGGTCGTCACGTTCCTCTACGCCGACGAGAAGACCGAGATGACCAAGGTCGCCGAGGACGGCGGCAACCGGATCATGCTCAAGCACGACGAGATCCCGGAGCACGTCCGCAAGGCGGTCTACGCCGCGGAGGACACCACGTTCGAGTCGAACGCGGGCTTCGACCTCTCCGGCATCGCCCGCGCGGTGTGGAACCAGGTCCAGGGCAAGGCGGGCGGTGGCTCGACCATCACCCAGCAGTACATCAAGATCTCCAGCGGTGACGACGACCAGACGTTGCAGCGCAAGTGGGTCGAGATCGTCAAGGCGTACAAGATGAGCGAGACGTACGACAAGGACGAGATCGTCACCGCCTACCTGAACACCATCTACTTCGGCCGCGGCGCCTACGGCGTGGCGGCGGCGGCGAAGGCGTTCTTCAACACCGACATCTCGAAGATCACCAAGTCGCAGGCGGCGCTGCTCGCGGGCATGATCCAGGCCCCCGGCCGGGCGAACAACGAGGAGTACCAGCAGAAGCGCTGGGGCTACGTCACCAAGCGGATGATCGAGCTGGGCTGGCTGACCGAGGCGGAGAAGGGCGAGTTCCCGACGCCGGTCAAGGGCGAGGACACCAAGACCTCGCTGTCCGGCCCCCGCAAGGGCCTGCCCGCCCTCGCCTTCGAGGAGCTGGAGGGCAAGGGCTACACCGAGCAGGAGATCAAGGCCAAGGGCTACACCGTCGTCATGACGATCGACCCGAGGGCCCAGCAGATCGCCGAGAAGTCGGTGGCCGAGGTGATGAAGGGCCAGCCGAAGAACCTGCACCCGGCGCTGGTCGCCATCGACCCGCAGTCCGGCGCGGTCCGCGCCTACTACGGCGGCGAGCGCGGCTGGGAGTTCGACTTCGCCGCCGCGCTGCAGCAGCCGGGCTCGTCGTTCAAGCCGTTCGACCTGGTCGCCCTGCTCAAGAAGGGCGAGGGCCTCGGCAAGATGTACGACAGCACGCCGAAGGCGTTCGGCGAGGACGGCAAGTTCGTCCGCAACGCCTCCCGGCCCCGCTGCGGCACCCAGTGCACCGTCGCCGAGGCGATGAAGGAGTCGCTGAACGTCGTGTTCAGCGACATGGTCTACAACGACGTCAAGCCGACCGGCGTGGCCGACGCGGCCAAGCAGGCGGGCATCCGCACGCCGATCAAGGACCGCAGCATCAACATCGCCATCGGCGGTGGTGACACGCTGGTCAGCACGCTGGACATGGCCTCGTCGTACGCGACCTTCGCCGCCAACGGCACCTACCGGGCGCCGCACCTGGTCAGCAAGGTCCTCGACAGCAACGGCGAGATCGTCTACGACGCCGCCAACCACCCGGACAACCTGGACAAGCAGGCGTTCGACCAGGACCGGGACACCAACGCCAAGATCGCCCGCAACGTCACCGAGTCGCTGCTGCCGATCCCCGACTACTCCGGGATCGAGTGCGCCGAGCAGCGGCTGTGCGCCGGCAAGACCGGCACGCACCAGTACGTCAACGCCCAGGGCGAGGAGACCGAGCACAACTCCAAGGCGTGGATGGTCGGGTACACCCCGCAGATCTCGGCCGCGGTGTCGCTGACCGGCGACAAGAAGGAACGCAGGCTGATCGACAAGGACGGCACGATCATCTACGGCAGCGGCGTGCCGGGGCAGATCTGGAAGCTGTTCATGGACCGCTACCTCGCGGGCAAGGACAAGCTCGACTTCGGCCCGTACGAGCCGATCGGCGAGGTCGAGTACGAGACCGAGACCCAGACCACCGAGGAGCCGGTCACCACGACCGACGCCACCACGACCACGACCACCGAGCCGACGACGACCGAGCCGACGGACACCACGGACCCGACCGAGACCGAGACGACCACCAAGACCCGTCCCGGCAGGCCGACCGAGACCGGCGACCTGACGACCGAGCCCGGCTTCCCGCTGCCCGGCGGCTGATACGCGGGCCAGACGCGGGTACCCGTAGCATCGCGCCGTGCCAGGTGGAGAGCGGGGCGCGGACGAGTCGCCCGTCGAGCAGCCCAGCGGGCCCGAGGGCGTTCCGGACACGGCCTCGCTCGGGCCGGACGAGCGGGTCCGGCCGACGCTGACCGAGTCGCTGGCGCGCGACGCCAGCACGCCGCTCGGCGGGCCGGTGGGCGCGCACGCGGTGGTGGGTCGGCACTGGTTCTGGACGCCGCTGCGGGTGGTGCTGCTGCTGGGCGTGGTCGCGCTCGCGCTGAGCTGGTTCGGCAAGGCGGCGTGCATCCAGCAGAACGCGGGCGCGGACGGGTCGCTGGGGCTCGACTGGAGCGGCAGCAGGCAGTTCACCGCCATGTGCTACTCCGACGTCGTCCCGCTCTACGGCGCCGAGCGCCTGGACAAGGGCGGCTTCCCGTACGCCACCATGTGGTACGACGACGAGGGCAAGCCGACCCAGCACGAGCGGTACATGGAGTACCCGGTGCTGACCGGCGTGTTCATGTGGGTCAACGCCAAGATGGCGCAGGGCTGGGTGGTGCTGGCCCAGCAGGGCTGGCTGCCGACCGGCCTCGACGTCGTCGTGTACTTCGACATCACCGCGCTGTGGCTGGGCCTGGCGTGGCTGGTGACGCTGTGGGCGGTCGCGCTGTGCGCGAAGCGCCGCAAGTGGGACGCCGCGTTCATCGCGCTGTCCCCGCTGGTCATCGTGCACGCGTTCACCAACTTCGACACCCTCGCCACCGCGTTCGCCGCGGTCGGCCTGCTCGCGTGGGCGCGGAAGAAGCCGCTGGTCGCGGGCATCCTGCTGGGGCTCGGCGGCGCGGCGAAGCTGTACCCGCTGTTCTTCCTCGGCCCGCTGCTGGTGCTGTGCATCCGCTCCGGCAAGGTCCGCGACTGGTGGATGACCGCGGGCGCCGCCGTCGGCACGTGGGTCGCGGTCAACGCGCCGTTCTTCCTCAACGAGTCGACCTCGCGCGGCTGGGGCGAGTTCTTCCGCCTCAACTCCACGCGCGGCGCGGACCCGGACTCGCTCTACAACGTGTTCATGCAGTGGCTGGACTGGTCAGGCTTCGACGGCCCGCTCGGGTTCAAGGAACCGCCGACAGTCCTGAACACGGTCACCGCCCTGCTGTTCCTCGCCGCGTGCGCGGGGTCGCGTTCATCGCCTGGCACGCGCCGGTGAAGCCGCGGGTGGCGCAGCTCTGCTTCCTGGTGGTGGCGGCGTTCCTGCTGACGAACAAGGTGTGGAGCCCGCAGTACTCGCTGTGGCTGGTCCCCCTGGCCATCCTGGCGATCCCGCGCTGGAAACCGCTGCTGGCGTGGATGGCGATCGACGCCGCGCTGTGGGCGCCGCGCATGTTCTTCTACCTGGGCACCGACAACAAGGGCCTCCCGCAGGACTGGTTCCTCGGCTTCGTCGTCGCCCGCGACCTGGCGGTCATCATCCTGTGCGTCATGGTGATCATCGAGATCTACCGCCCCCACCGCGACCTCGTCCGCGCCCTGGGCGACGACGACCCCGTGGGCGGTGTCCTCGACGGCGCCCCGGACAAGTTCACGATCCGCCGCAAACCCGAGCCCACGCCCGACACCGAGCGCGAGCCGGTCCCGGTCTAGTCGGCGAGCGTGGCCGTCGCAGCCGGAGCAGAGCCGCACGACCACCGACTGGCAGTCGCACACCCGTCCGCTGCGCCTTGTCGAACGACTCGCTGAGCTGCCCGGGGCGCTGAGCGCCGAGCATGCGCCCCAGGGGCGAGCACAAGGTGACGGCGGCCTGCCGGGTCGTGGTTCGGCGTCTGCGTCGCGTGATCCACAGTGAATCGCACCTATGAGCCGTGACACCCCGGGAATAAACGATCACGTTCTCGGGTCGTCCGAAGTGGCAGGTCGTGGTGGGATGATCGGAGGGGCGCGGTGGGCACTCGGGAGAACGGGTTCCTGTTAGGGCTCGGCGCCTACGTCATCTGGGGGTTCTTCCCGCTCTACTGGCCGCTGCTGGAGCCGTCCGGGCCGGTGGAGGTGTTGGCGCACCGGATCGTGTGGTCGTTGGCGGCGGTGGGGGCGATGCTGCTGGTGGCGCGGCGGTGGGGGGCGTTGCGGGGGTGCTGCGGAGTCCGCGGACGTTGGGGTACGTCGCGGTCGGGGCGGTGGTGATCGGGGCGAACTGGGTGTTGTTCATCTGGGGCGTCAACAACGGGCACGTGGTCGAGGTGTCGCTGGGGTACTTCATCAACCCGCTGGTGACGATCCTGCTCGGGGTGCTCGTGATGGGGGAGCGGTTGCGGCCCCTGCAGTGGGCGGCGCTGGCGGTCGCGTTGGTGGCGGTCGTGCAGCTGACGCTGGACTACGGGGCGCTGCCGTGGCTGGCGTTGGCGTTGGCGGCGTCGTTCGGGACGTACGGGTTGATGAAGAAGAAGGCGGCCATCGGGGCGGTGGAGGGGTTGGCGCTGGAGACGGCGCTGCTGGTCCCGCTCGCGGGGGTTACCTGGTCTTCCTGCACGCGGGCGCGGGTGGGACGTTCGGGGCGCACGGGTGGGCGCACGCGCTGCTGCTGGCGGGGACCGGGCTGGTCACCGTCGTGCCGCTGCTGCTGTTCGGCGGCGCGGCGACGCGGGTGCCGATGGCGACGCTGGGGCTGCTCCAGTACGTCACGCCGAGCCTGCAGTTCGTCCTCGGGCTCGTGGTGTTCCACGAGCAGATGACGACCGCGCGGTGGGTCGGGTTCGCGCTGGTGTGGCTGGCGCTGCTGCTCATCAGCGCCGAGTCGCTCGCGCACCACCGCAGGCGGGTGGCCGCGCTGCGGGAACCCGCGCTCGTCTAGGCCTTCGCGGGCAGGAACTCCTCGTCGTCGACCGTGGACCGGTTGACCAGGAACGCGAAGAACAAGCCGACCAGCAGCGCCGCGCGGCCCCACACCCCGATCATGACCGCCTGCCCGGTGAACCCGTCGTAGATCCCGGCGGGCTGGGTGGCGGCTATGTCGGCGAACCACAGGAAGATGCCGAGGCCCATCGCCAGGTCGGCGACGAAGTACGCGGCGATCCAGCCCCACTTGACCCGCATGAGCACGAACATCGGCACCAGCCACAGCGCGTACTGCGGCGAGTGGACCTTGTGCAGCAGCAGGAACCCGCACAGCATCGCCGCCGACACCGCGATCCACGGGAACGTGCCCTCCCGCTGGTACCGCGTCCACCCGTACAGGCACGCCGCGCCGAACGACGCGAACATCAGCACCGGCGACGCGACGCCGATCAGCGCGTGCACGACCCCGTTGTCCGGGTTCGAGTCCGGCCGCAGCGCCCAGAACCAGATCGAGTTCGACGTGATGTCGGCCTTGCGCTGCCCCTGGAAGAGGAACGACGCCAGCCAGCCCTGGAACCCGAACACCGCGAACGGGACGTTGACCGCGACGACCGTCCCGATCGACACCAGCGCCGTGCGGACCATGCCCGCCACGTCCCGGGTCTTGCCCTCCGGCAGCTCCGCGCCGCCGCGCCCGCCGGTCAGCACGTAGAGCATCAGCGGGAGGACGAAGATCGCCGGGTAGATCTTGAACGCGAAGCCCAGGCCCAGCAGGACCGCGGCGACGTCGGCGCGCTGCCGCAGCGGCCGGTCCGCGCCCCTCGCGCCCCAGCCGCGGTGCACGACGTAGACCGCGGCGACCGCGCACGCGACGACGGGCAGCTCCCAGTTGTGGAACGCGTAGAGCACCAGGGGCGGCGACAGCGCCCAGATCAGCGCCCGCCAGCGCGAGAGCCTGCCCAGCAGCCACGCCGTGGCCAGCCCGAACGGCGCCATCAGCAGCGCGGACCCGAGCAGGAAGCCCGCGTCGGTCTGCGCGAACAGCGCGCCCGCCCAGATCAGCAGGCCGGTCAGCACCGGGTACTCGACCGCGCCGCCGGTCAGCTCTCCCCGGTCGTTGATGCCGCCGTGCACGTACGGGAACACGTGCCGGTCGATGTCGCGGCCGATCCACAGGTACTGGATGTCGGAGTAGCAGGCGTCGGCGTACTTGCGGGTGTCGAAGTCCGGCGCGCTGCGGCCCCAGGTGTCGAACTCCGGGCCCGTGCAGCGGTCCTTGTTGGCGAAGCCGAGCAGCATGGTGACCCCGCAGGCCAGGACGATCGCGGCCAGCGCCAGCCTGCCGAGCCCGGTCCCGGACCTCGTGCGGTCCGCGGAGCCGTCGGGCACGGTGGTGTCCGCCTTCCCTGGTGCGGCCATGCCGGGGGCACCGCACTCACCGCCCGAGAGCGGCGCGCAGGTACGCGATGTCCTCCGCCTGGCCTTCGCTGGGCGTCTCGACGACGACCGGGGCGCCCGCCGCCGCCACGACCGCCACGAGCTGGTCGGCGTCGATCGTGCCAGTCCTGATGTTGTCGTGCCGGTCGCGGGCCGAGTCGAACTCGTCGCGGGAGCTGTTGAGGTGCACCAGGTCGATGCGGCCGGTGATCGCCTTCACCCGGTCGACGATCCCGACCAGGTCCTCACCGGCGGCGAACGCGTGGCAGGTGTCCAGGCAGAACCCGGCGCCGAACTCGCCGACCTCGTCCCACAGCCGGGCCAGCATGTCGAACCGCCGCGCCATGGCGTTGTCGCCGCCCGCGGTGTTCTCGATCAGGATGGGCACCGCGAAGCCGCCCTCCTTGCTCTGCCGCTCGAAGAACTTGCGCCAGTTCGCCAGGCCCTCGGCCGGGTCGGCCTCCTTGACGACGTGCCCGCCGTGCACGACCAGCCCCTTCGCCCCGACCTTCGCCGCGCCCTCGGCGTGCTGCACGACCAGCTTGCGCGACGGGATGCGGATGCGGTTGTTCGTGCTGGCCAGGTTGACCCGGTAGGGCGAGTGCACGAAGACCGTGAGGTCGGAGGCCAGCAGCTCGTCGGTCTGCGGGTGGGGCTCCGGCGCCGCCCACCCCTGCGGGTCGGACAGGAAGAACTGCACTACTTCCGCGTCGCGTTCGCGCGCCGCGCCGATCGGGTCGTCGTCGCGGACGTGGGCGCCGATGCTCATGGGGAGCGAGCGTAGTCGGCGGCGGCTCGTGTGGTAGCCCTCACCTGCTGACGGGGCCCGTGGGGACCGAGCGTGGTCACGCTCTGCTCCATCAGGACCACACGTCGCTGAAAGTAGGGAATCTCCACTGGTCGGCGTCACGCGGTCGGGTTACCGTCGTTCTCTACATGAAAGCTACTCGCGGGTACCCGGGAGGACGAGGATGCGACGGCGCGTCGGGACTATCGCGACCGGTTTAGCGCTGGTGCTCGGCGGGGCGACCGCGAGCCTGGTGCTGGGCACGACGACGGCCGCCGCCGCGGAGCCCATCGTGGTCGGCTCCTGCTCCACCTCCATCCAGGGCGCCCCCGGCACCCCCATCTCCCTCGCGCCCAGCGCGGTCGTCGGGCCGGTCCTGTCCGTGGTCCGCGCGGTCCCGCTGCTCGGCGGCACCCTCGCGGGCGGCGTGGAGAACGCGCTCAACACGATGGGGAACATCCCGCTCGGGGTCATCCCCAGCGCCGACACCACCATCGGCGGCGGCACCATCGCCGCGCCGCGGTGCCGCGCATCAAGGCCGCCATCGACGACGTCCCGCTCATCGGCAGCGTGCTCAACACGATCATCTCCGGCGTCCAGAACGCCCTGACCAGCGGCTGCGGCATCGTCGTCGACGCGGTCAACGCGGTCGCCGCGCCGGTGCAGGACGGCGGCGAGGCCGTCGGCGGGGCCATCGAGGAGGGCGTGGCCCGGGTGCTCCCGGGCGGCACCGCCCCCGGTGGCGGCACACCCGGTGGCGGCACACCCGGCGGTGGCACGCCCGGTGGCGGAACCCCGGGTGGCGGCACGCCCGGCGGCGGGACCGGCGGCGGGGGCGGCGCGCCCACGCTGCCCGGCGTCACCAACCCGATCGTCGGCGGCGGCTCCGGCCTCGGCGGCCTCCCGCTCTACGACGGCCTCGGCCGCGTCCCCCGCGACTACTACGGCGACATCCCCGCCTTCGCGCCCGGCCTGTTCAGCCCCTCGCCCGCGCTCCGCTACGGCGGCGCGGTGCCCGGCTACACCCCGAGTTCGGCATCCTCGGCGAGCCCGGCGGCGACGGCGTCCAGGCCGCGGGCCACGCCGAGGCGATCGGCGCGCCGGGCGGCAACAAGATCGCGCTGCCGGTGCTGCTGGCCGTGCTGGTCCTGTCCGGCGTGACCGCCGCGCTCGTGCGGACCTGGGTCCTGCGCCGCACCCCGGCCTGACCGGCGGGGGCTTGACCGACGATCTAGGGTTGCGGTCAATGCCCCGGTCGGATGAAGGGATTCCCGCGTGCGCAGGCTGCTCGGCTCCGCCCTGGCCATCGTCGCGGCGGGTCTGCTGGGCGCGGCCCCGGCGAGCGCGGCCCCGGTGCCCTTCGTCGCCGTCGACTGCGAGCAGACCGTCTACGCCTTCCGCGGGCAGCCCGTGCACCTGGCCCGCGTCGCCGTCCTGCCCCTGGTGACCGACGCCGTGCGCGCGGACCTGGGCGGCCTGCGGGCCGCGTCGGTCGGGCTGGCGTTCCCGCTCGGCGGGGCGATCCCGATCGGGACGGTGCCCAACGGGTCTGGGGAGATCAGCGGCGCGGTGATCGCGGACGCGGTCGTCGACGTCGTCGCCACGCTCGGCGAGATCGCGCCCGCGGCGGACAGCGTCACCGCGGCCGTGCGCGAGGCGGTCACCGAGGAGTGCGGGATCACCGTGCGCGCCCTCGACGCGACCGAGGAGGGCGAGCAGCCCGGCGGGACGCCCGCCCCCGGCGGCGGGCAGGACCCCTCGACCACCCCGAACGCCCAGCCGGTCGGCGGCGTCGACGCGCGCCCGGACGAGGTCGCCCTCTACGACCCCGCCCGCTTCGCCCGCTCCGCGCCGCGCGACTACAGCGGCATCCCCATCGCCCACGCGGGCCGGTTCGTGCCCAGCCCGGACGCCCGCTACGGCTCGGTCCCCGGCTACAGCCCCGAGTTCGGCCTGCTCGGCCGCGACGACGCCATCGACACCGCGGGCGGCGCGCACGCCCTGCCCGTGGACAGCGGGCAGGTGGCGCTTCCGGTGCTCCTGGCCGTGGTCGTGCTGTCGCTGGTGACCGGCGCGCTCGTCCGGACCTGGGTGCTGCGCAGGGCCTGACCCGGCGCTTGTTACGCTCTCCGACGCAGACCCTCCTGCCACGGACAGTCCGTGGCCGCCGAGTCCACAGGAGGTGAGTGGTCTTCATGCGTCATTACGAGGTCATGGTCATCCTCGACCCCACACTCGATGAGCGCACCGTCGCCCCGTCCCTGGAGACGTTCTTGAACGTCATCCGCACGTCGGGCGGCAACGTGGAGAAGGTCGACATCTGGGGCAAGCGCCGCCTCGCCTTCGAGATCAAGAAGCACGCCGAGGGCATCTACGCCGTCCTCGACGTCAACGCCGAGCCGGACGCCGTCAAGGAGCTGGACCGCCAGCTCTCGCTGCAGGAGTCCGTGCTGCGGACCAAGGTCCTGCGGCGCGAGAACGCCTGAGGCGGCAGCGATGGCAGGCGACACGACGATCACCGTGATCGGCAACCTCACCGCTGACCCGGAGCTGCGGTTCACGCCGTCCGGGGCGGCCGTGGCCAGCTTCACCGTCGCGTCCACCCCGCGCACCTTCGACCGCCAGAGCGGCGAGTGGAAGGACGGCGAGGCGCTGTTCCTGCGCTGCAACATCTGGCGCCAGGCGGCCGAGAACGTGGCCGAGTCCCTCACCCGGGGCGCGCGGGTCATCGTCAGCGGGCGGCTCAAGCAGCGCTCGTTCGAGACCCGCGAGGGCGAGAAGCGCACCGTGATGGAGCTGGAGGTCGACGAGATCGGCCCCTCGCTGCGCTACGCCACGGCCAAGGTGAACAAGGTCAGCCGCGGTTCCGGCGGCGGCGGCTTCGGCGGCGGTGGCCAGTCCGGCCCGCCCGCCGACGACCCGTGGGGCTCCGCGCCGCCCGCCTCCGGCGGTGGCGGCGGGGGCTTCAACGACGAGCCGCCCTTCTAAGTCGACTTTTTCCACGAGCACTGCACAGGAGTACCGACGTGGCAAAGCCACCCATCCGCAAGCCGAAGAAGAAGGTTTGCGTCTTCTGCAAGGACGAGAAGAAGCAGCGTCCGGTCAACATCGACTACAAGGACACCACGCTGCTGCGCAAGTACATCTCCGACCGCGGCAAGATCCGCGCGCGCCGCGTGACGGGCAACTGCTCGCAGCACCAGCGCGACATCGCGACCGCGGTGAAGAACGCCCGTGAGGTGGCTCTGCTGCCCTACACCTCGACCGCGCGCTAAGGAGGGGACGACATGAAGCTCATCCTCACCACCGACGTGAGCGGCCTGGGCGGCCCCGGCGACATCGTCGAGGTCAAGGACGGCTACGGCCGCAACTACCTGCTGCCCCGCGGCTACGCGATCCTGGCCACCAAGGGCGCCGAGAAGCAGGTCCAGGTCATCCGGCGGGCCCAGGAGGCCAGCCGCATCCGCGACCTGGACCACGCCAAGGAGGTCAAGGCGAAGCTGGCCGACCTCGGCACCGTGCCGCTGAAGGCCAAGGCCGCCGCGGGCTCGGGCAAGCTCTTCGGCTCGATCACCACCGCCGACATCGTCGCGGCCGTGAAGAGCGCGGGTGGCCCCGTGCTCGACAAGCGCGCCGTCGAGGTGTCCGGCCACATCAAGACCGTCGGCAAGCACTCCGTGAGCGTCCGCCTGCACCCCGAGGTGTCGGCCGCGTTCACGATCGTGGTCTCCGCTAGCTGACAGCGACCAGGCGAGAGCGCCCCTTCCGCGGCTGTGGGAGGGGCGCTCTGCTTGTCCACATTTCTGTCCACAGGTTCGGACCACCCGGCCGGGTGACACCGCTCGCGACACGCCGAGCGCGGCGCGCGGCGCGACACGCCGCACGAGTTTGTCCCCAGTTGATGCACAGGGCACGACCTGCGGATTCACCGAATGCCACCCAGGTTGTCCCCAACCTGTCCACAGGGCTCGGGTGACCTGTGCTCAGCCGGGTGAACCCATCCCCAAGTTGTCCACAGGCGCGTGCACAGGTCGATTTGGTGACCGCGCGGATGGGGGCCTAGCGTCGCTCGGGCGATCTTGTCGTGGTGCGGACGTACCGTCGCCGTGTGAGTAAGGGGACCGCTTGTGGCGCTGACCGACGACCGACCGCCGACGCCCCCGACCACGGAATGGACCGCCAGCCACCCCAGGACTTGGCGGCCGAGCAGAGCGTCCTCGGCGGCATGATGCTCTCCAAGGACGCCATCGCCGACGTCGTCGAGGCCCTGCGCCCCGGCGACTTCTACCGGCCCGCGCACCAGATCATCTACGACTGCATCCTCGACCTCTACGGCCGCGGCGAACCCGCCGACCCGATCATGGTCTCCGCCGAGCTGGAACGCCGCGGCGAACTCCGCCGCGTCGGCGGCGCCCCGTACCTCCACACCCTGATCGCGACGGTCCCCACGGCCGCCAACGCCGGCTACTACGCCGAGATCGTCGCCGAGAAAGCCATCCTCCGCCGCCTGGTGGAGGCGGGCACCCGCATCGTCCAACTCGGCTACCAGGGCGCCGAGGGCGCCGACGTCACCGAGATCGTCGACCGCGCCCAGGCCTCGATCTACGAGGTCACCGAGCGCAGCATGAGCGAGGACTACGTGGCGCTGGAGGACCTCCTCCAGCCCACCATGGACGAGATCGACGCCATCGCCTCCCGCGGCGGCCAGTCCCTCGGCATCCCGACGGGCTTCGCCGACCTGGACGAGATCACCAACGGCCTCCACCCCGGCCAGATGATCATCGTCGCGGCGCGACCTGGAGTCGGGAAGGCGCTCGCGCTCGACACGCCCCTGCCGACCCCGTCCGGCTGGACCACGATGGGCGAGGTCTCCGTCGGCGACCAGCTCATCGGCGCGGACGGCAGGCCGACCACCGTCGTCGCGGCGACCGAGGTGATGACCGACCGCCCGTGCTTCGAGGTCGAGTTCTCCGACGGGACGGTCATCGTCGCCGACGCCGACCACCAGTGGCTGACCGAGACGCGGGCGTCGCGCCGGTCCGCGCAGGAGGCCCGCGCGGGCAAGGGCGCCCAACGCGCCTTCGCCGAGGTCCGCACCACCAGGGAGATCGCCGAGACCCTGCGCTGCAAGACGGCGGACCGGCGGCTCAACCACGCCGTCGCCACGACGGAGCCCATCGACCTGCCCGCGCGCGAGTACCTGGTCGCCCCGTACGTGCTGGGCGTCTGGCTCGGCGACGGCCACTCCGCGGGCGCCCGGTTCACCACGGCCGACCCGGAGATCGTCTGCCACGTCGAGGCGGAGGGGTACCGGGTCGAGCCGCACGACAACCTGCTCTACGGCATCCGGCTCCACGAGCCCGCGCCGCCCGCCGCGCGGGAGTGCGCGGTCTGCGGCGCGCCGTTCGTGCCGTCGACGAGCCAGGTCCGCACCTGCGGGCGCTCGTGCGGCGGGAAGGCGCGGTTCGTCTCGGCGCCGGTGCCACCGCCTGCCTGCCCCGATTGCGGTGGGCCGTCGGCGGGCATGCGGCGCTGCCAGCGGTGCCACGACCGGCACGGCACCGTGCAGGGGCGGCTGCGCACGATCGGCGTGCTCGGCGACAAGCACGTCCCCGCTGAGTACCTGCGCGGCTCGGTCGAGCAGCGGCGTGCGCTGCTCGCCGGTCTGCTCGACACCGATGGCACCGTGACCGCGGGTGGGTCGGTGCAGTTCTCGGTGACCAACGAGCGCCTGGCGAGGGGCGTCCAGGAGCTGGTCGTGAGCCTGGGCTACCGCTGCGGTTTCAGCACGAAGCGGGTGCGCGGGCGCTCGGAGGCGACGTCGACCGCGTTCACGATCACGTTCAGCACGGACGACGACGTGTTCCGGTTGGAGCGCAAGCGCCTGCTGCTCAAGGAGCGCCGCCGGGCGAAGCGGTTCACCTCCCACGGGTCGCGGTTCATCACCGACGTGCGGCCGGTGGCGAGCGTGCCGGTGCGGTGCGTCGAGGTGGACAACGCCGACCACCTGTACCTGGCGAGCCGGTCGATGATCCCGACCCACAACTCGACGCTCGGGCTGGATTTCGCCAGGTCGTGCAGCATCAAGCACCACATGACGTCGGTCATCTTCAGCCTGGAGATGAGCAAGACGGAGATCGTCATGCGCATGTTGTCGGCCGAGGCGCGGATCCGGTTGGCGGACATGCGCGGTGGGCGGATGAGCGATGAGGACTGGACGAAGCTCGCGCGGCGGATGAGTGAGATCAGCGAGGCGCCGTTGTTCGTGGACGACTCGCCGAACATGACGATGATGGAGATCCGGGCGAAGGCGCGGCGGTTGAAGCAGCGGCACGACCTGCGGCTCGTGGTGGTCGACTACATGCAGCTGATGACGTCCGGCAAGAAGGTGGAGTCGCGGCAGCAGGAGGTTTCGGAGTTCTCGCGGCAGTTGAAGCTGCTGGCGAAGGAGCTGGAGGTGCCGGTGGTGGCGATCAGCCAGCTGAACCGCGGTCCCGAGCAGCGCACCGACAAGCGGCCGATGCTGTCCGACCTGCGTGAGTCCGGCTCCCTGGAGCAGGACGCCGACATCGTGCTCCTGATCAACCGCCCCGACGCCTGGGAGCGCGACGACCCGCGCGCCGGCGAGGCGGACCTGATCCTCGCCAAGCACCGCGCCGGGCCGACGGCGACCGTCGTGGTCGCGCACCAGCTGCACTACAGCAAGTTCGCGGACCTCGCGCAGGGCTGAGGCTTGCCCTGACGCCGACGGCAACGTTTAGCGTCGAACGCATGCGGATCGGTGAGTTGGCGCGGCGGGCCGGGACCACGCCGCGGGCGTTGCGGTTCTACGAGTCCCAGGGGTTGTTGAGCGCACGGCGCGGGGCGAACGGGTACCGGGAGTACGGCGAGGACGACGTGCGGATGGTCGCCGAGATCCGGACCCTGCAGGCCGTCGGGCTGAGCCTGGACGACACGCGGCCGTTCGTGGAGTGCCTGCGGGCGGGGCACGGCGCGGGGACGCGTGCGCGGACTCGATCGAGGTCTACCGGCGGAAGTTGGCCGAGGTGGACGCGTGCCTGGAGCGGCTCGCCGCCGTGCGGGCGGATCTGGTCGGGAAGCTCGGGGCGGCGTTGGCGCGCCAGCCGGGCACGTGCCACGCGGAGCCGTCGTGCTGACCGTCACCGACGCGACCTTCGAGCGGGAGGTGCTGCGCAGCGGGCGGCCGGTGCTGGTGGACTTCTGGGCGCAGTGGTGCCCGCCGTGCCACATGATCGCGCCGGTGCTCGAGCAGATCGCGGCGGAGCGGCCGGACATCGCCGTCGTGAAGGTCAACACCGATGAGAACCCGCTGGTCGGGCGCACGTACCAGATCATGTCGCTGCCGACGCTGATGCTGTTCCGCGACGGCGAGCCCATCCAGGCGCTGGTGGGGGCGCGGCCGAAGGCGCGGCTGCTCGACGAGGTGGACGCGGCGCTGCGCGGGTGACACCGGGGCCGCGCGGGCCGACAATCCCTCGGGTGCGACTCGTGGGTCGGGAGGCCGAGCTGGCCGAGCTCCGCGCCGCCCTCGACGGCGGCGGGTCCGTGGTGCTGATCGCGGCCCCGCGGGATCGGCAAGAGCGGGCTGGCCGACGCCGCGGCGGGGCTGGCGGCCGAGCGCGGGCGGGAGGTGCTGCGCGGGCGGGCGGTGCCCGACGAGGGCGCGCCCGCGCTGTGGCCGTGGTGGCAGGCGCTGCAGCCCGCGCCGGAGCTGGTCGGGCTGCTCGACGGGGACGCGCCGCCGGACGGGGCGCCGCCGCAGGTGCAGGCGGGCGCGCGGCTGCGCCGGTTCGAGCACGTCGCGCACGCGCTGGCCGCGCGCGGGTCGGTGGTGGTGCTGGACGACCTGCACTGGGCGGACGAGTCGTCGCTGCGGCTGCTGCGGTTCGCCGCGGGCAGGCCGGGGCTGACCGTCGTCGCCTGCTACCGCGACACCCGCGGCCAGGCGTTGGACGACGCCGTCGCCGACCTGCGCGGCCACGCCGGGACCGCCCTGCTGACGCCGCGGCTGTGGTCGGTCGACGACGTCGCCGCCTTCCTCGACGGCCGCGCCGACCCGAGCTGGGCGCCGGTCCTGGCCGAGGCGTCCGGCGGGAACCCGCTGTACGCCGAGGAGCTCCTGCGCGCCCTGGTCGACGCGGGCCGCGCGGACCAGCCCGCGCCCGCCGACGGGGGCTGGCCGCTGGGGGTGCCCGCGCAGCTCCGCGCGATCGTCGCCGCCCGCGTGCACGCCCTCCCCGACGACGCCCGCGCGGTCGTGCGCGCCTGCGCGGTCGCGGGCGGCGGGCTCGACGCGGCGGTGCTGCTGACCGGGCTGCCCGCGGAGCGGGTGCTCGCCGCGGACTCCGGTGGCCTGCTCACCGACCCGCCCGCGCTCGGGTTCACGCACGCGCTGGTGCGCGACGCCGTCTACCAGGACGTCCCGGCCGGGCAGCGGGTCGCGTGGCACGCCGCGCTGGCCGACGCGATCGCCGCGGGCGAGGTCGACGGGGACGAGGTGACGCACCGGCTCCGGTCGGCCGCCGACGGGCCGGGCAGGCGCGCCGCGGTCGCCGCGTGCCGGGCGGGCGCCGCCGCCGCGACCCGGGTGTTGGCGTTCGACCGGGCCGCCGAGCTGTACGACGCCGCTCGCGCCGTCCTCGGCGACCGCGAGCCCCTGACCCGCGCCGAGCTGCTGCTCGACGCCGCCGACGCGGACTACCGGGCGAGCCGGTTCGAGCGGGCGCTCGACCGGGCGCGGTCCGCCGCGGACCTGGCCGACGGCCGCCCCGACCTGCTCGCCCGCGCCGCGGTGGTCGTGCGCGGCATCGACGGCCCGTCCGGGCAGGCCATCACCGCCCTGTGCGACCGCGCCCTGGCCGCGCTCCCCGAGGACGCCTGGCGGGCGCGGGTCCTGGCGCAGCGCGCCCTGGCGATGTCGTTCACCCAGCCCGACGCCGCGGTGGAGCCGAGCGCGCGGGCGCTGGAGCTGGCCGAGCGGACCGGCGACCCGCTGGCCCTGGCCGACGCGCTGCGCGCCCGCCAGCAGGTGTTCAGCGCGCCCGAGGGGTGGCGGAGCGGCTGGCCGCGGCGTCCCGGATGCTCGAGCTGGGCCCGAAAGCGCCGCCGGACGCCGAGCTGTGGGCGCGGCTGTGGCGCGTCGACGCCGCCCTGCAGATGGGGTCGATGGGTGTGCTGGACGCGGAGCTGTCCGCGCTGGGCGTGCTGGCCGAGCGGCTGGGTTGGGCGCTGGCCCGCTGGCACCTGCACCGGATGCGCGCGGTGCGGGACGTCCTGCTCGGCCGGTTCGCGAGCGCCTTCGCCGAGGCGGAGCTGGCGGGCGCGGCGGCGGACGAGACCGAGGACCCGGCCGCGCGCTCCTTGCTCACGGCGTTCCTCATCGAGCCGCTGACGTTCACCGGCCGCGGCGACGAGCTGGTGGAGCCGTGCGCCGCGGTGCTCGGCACGCTGGACCTGCCGATCGTCCTCGCGCACGTCGGGGAGTTCATGATGCGCGTGGGCCGGGTGGACCTGGCCGCCGACTGCCTGGACCGGCTGCGCCCGGCCTTGCCCTCGCTGCCCCGCGACGGCCGCTGGCTGCCGGTGGTGCACAGCACCGGCGAGCTGGCCGCGGGCCTGGGCGACGCCGCGGTCGCCGAGCACTGCTACGACGAGCTGCTCCCCGTCGCCGGGTACCTGCTGGCCTCCGGCAGCGGCTCGGTGCTCTGCCGCGGCTCGGTGTCGCGCCCGCTGGGCACGTTCGCCGCCGCCCTGGGCCGGACCGACGCCGCCGTGCGCCACTTCACCGACGCGATCGCGGTGGAGGACCGGGTCGGGGCGCTGCCGTACCGGACGCTGTCCGAGATCGGCCTGGCGGGCGTGCTGGCCGACGCCGACCCGGCCCGCGCGCTCGCCCTGGCCCGCGGCGCGGCGGCGACCGCGCGCAGGCTGGGCATGGGGCCCGCCCTGCGCGACGCCGAGGCGCTGGCCGCCGGGGTCCGGGCGCGCGCCAAGGAGACGACCGGGCTGACCGCGCGCGAGCGCGAGGTGCTGGCGCTGCTGGCCGCGGGCGCGCAGAACCGGGCGATCGCCGAGCGGCTGGTGCTCTCCGAGCGGACGGTCGAGTCGCACGTCGGCAGCGTGCTGGCCAAGCTCGGCGTCGCGAACCGGGCGCAGGCCGCGGCGTGGGCGGTCGCCAACGGGTTCGACTGAGCGGTTCCGTACCGGGCTTCCGTGGTTCCACGGATCCGCCCGGGCGCGTCCGGCGCGACCGTGGTCCCACCGAGAAGGAGGTGGGCGCGATGTACGCGAGACTGGCCCGGGAGTCCGATGTGGAGGGAGCCCGTGCGGCGTTCCGGCTGCGGGCGCTGGCGGGTGAGCAGGAGCTGGTCCTGTCGCTGTGGGAGTCCCGGGAGGACGCCGAGCGGGCGGGGCAGTGGTACGAGCTGGAGAGCGACCAGCCGATGGGCGACCCGGACGCGGAGCCCGGCGCGGTGGGGGTCTACCACTTCGACGGCCCGATGAGCCCGGCGCACCACGCCGCGGCGAGCGCGGCCAACGCCCGCATCCAGGCGGGGATGGCCGACCACCCGGGCGGCGTGCGGGCGCTGGTGCTCTGGCAGCCGGAGGCGCGCGCGCAGGTCGTGGTGGTCCTGTCGGCGACGCTGGAGTCGCTGGAGGACGGGCAGCGCAAGGTCATGGCGATGGACCTGGCCCCCGGGGAGGACCCCGCGCTGCTGCCCGGCCCCTCGCGGGCCGAGGTCTACCGGGTCGTCCCGGAGCGGAGCGTGGCCCGGTGAGCGCCGCGGTCGAGCTGGTCGCCGGGACGTTCCGGCTGGTGCCCAGCCGCAGCGCGGTCACGTTCTCGGTCAAGCACCTGTTCGGGCTCGGGACGGTGTCCGGCGCGGTCCCGGTCGTGTCCGGGGTGGTCGAGGTGAGCGACGGCGCGGCCCGGATCAGCGCGGTCCTGGACGCCGCGGCGATCGACACGGGCAACAAGCGGCGGGACAAGGACCTGCGGTCGCCCAAGTTCCTCGCCACCGAGGAGTTCCCGACCTGGGAGTTCACCGGCGCGTACAGCGGCGTCACCATTGCCGGGACGCTGACCGCGCACGGTCAGCCCGCGGCCTGCCACCTCGCGGTCCAGCGCGTCGAGCGGACCGGCGACCGGGTCGACGTGGTCGCCACCACGACGGTCGACCGCCGCGCCCACGGCGTCACCGCGGCCGCGGCCTGATCGGCGCCGAGCTGGCGGTCGAGCTGACGATCTGCCTGATGCCGGGATAACCCGGACAGCCCGGAGCGGGGACGCGGCAGCACCGCGTCCCCGCTCCGGTGCGCGCTCTCAGGCGGCGGGCATCTTGTCGATGAAGCCGTAGACGGCCTTGAGCTTGCCCTCTTCGGCGACCGCGACGTCGGAGCCCTCGACGATGGACTCGCCGCCCTCGGGGGCGATCTGCCAGCGGAAGCGGGCGATGCCGTGGTGGGCGTCGACCTCGCCGAGCAGGGTCAGGGCGAGCCCGGCGAACTGGCCGAGGACCGCGCCGATGCCCGCGTTGATGGCGTCGACCCCGGCGACCTCCATGAACGGGTCGACGAAGGCGCCGTCCTCGGTGAAGACGTCGGCGACCAGGGCGCGGCGGGCGCTGTCGTCGGGGGTGTTCCAGATCTGGATGTAGCGGTCGACGAGTTCCTTGAGGTCGCTCACGCGATTCCCCTTCGTAGAGATCCTGTGGACTTCGTCGCGACGGGACCAACCTTGCCGGCACACCCCGTGCCCGGTCGATCACGCGTCAGCGGGCTGTCAGGGACCCATCAGGAATAAGGCGGTGACCTCGGGCGTCGGGTAGATTGTTTAATATTCAACCCGAGGAGTCCCCATGCAGCCGGTGCTGTACCTCAGCCACGGCGCCCCGCCGCTGGCCGACGACCCGACCTGGACCGCCGAACTGGCCGCCTGGTCGGCGGACCTGCCGCGCCCGAGGGCCGTGCTGGTGGTCTCCGCCCACTGGGAGGCCGCCCCGTCGTGCTCGGCGCGACGGAGACCGTGCCCCTGACCTACGACTTCTGGGGCTTCCCGCAGAAGTACTACGAGGTCACCTACCCCGCCCCCGGCGCGCCCGAGCTGGCCGACGCGGTGCGCGCGCTGCTGCCCGGCGCCGCCGACGACCCGGCCCGCGGCCTCGACCACGGCGCGTACGTCCCGCTCGTCGAGATGTACCCCGACGCCGACGTCCCGGTCCTGCAGATCTCCATGCCGACCCTCGACCCTGCCGAGTTGTACCGGCTGGGTGGGCGGCTGGCCCCGCTGCGCGAGGACGGCGTGCTGATCATCGGCAGCGGCTTCTTCACCCACAACCTCGCCGCCCTGCGCAGCGCGACCACCCCCGCCTGGTCGAGCGAGTTCGACGACTGGGGCAGGCGCGCGCTGGAGACCGGCGACGTCGACGCCCTGCTCGACTTCGAGCACAAGGCCCCCGCCGGCCGGTTCGCGCACCCGCGCACCGAGCACTTCGCCCCGCTGTTCGTGGCGATGGGCGCCGCGGGCGGACCCGGCGGGCACAGCGTGATCGACGGCTTCTGGCACGGGCTGTCCAAGCGGTCCTGGCAATTCGAGTAGCCCGATTTCACCTGTTCGGACGAACCGGGGTGCTTGAACCGCGTCGCGGCGCGGGAGAGGCTTCCGCCAGCACGTCGGGAGGGGATGCGCGTGACCGGCTGGGACGAGGTGGCCGCCTCGGCGCCGGTCGGCCTGGCCGTGGTCGACACCTCCGGCCAGGTGGTGACCGCCAACCCGCGCTGCGCCGCGCTCCTCGGCCTGACCCCGACCCAGCTCCGCACCGGCGCCCGCCCGCGCGGCTGGGAGGTCCGCGACGACACCGGCTCCCGCGCGCCCGCGCTGGCCGACCTCGCCGCCCAGGCGGCGCGCTGCGCGGCCTCGGTGACCCTGGCGCTGGAGGCGGGCGTGCCCGGCGCGACCCACCGGCTCTGGGCGGACTTCCACCCGCTCGGCGAGGCCCGCGTCGCGCTGGTCGTGCGGCCGGTGGAGACCGAGCCCGCCCGGGCGACCGGGCTGCTCGACCCGGTCACCGGCCTGCCCGGCCGCGCCCTGTTCCTCGACCGCGTCGGCCAGGCCCTCGCCGGATCCGGCCCGGTCGGGGTGGTGCTGGCCGACGTCCGCGGGCTGACCGCGGTCAACGCGCGGTTCGGCTTCGCGGGCGGCGACCACCTCCTCGCCGACGTCGCCGACCGGCTGCGCACCGGGATCGACGCCACCGTCGCGCGCTACGCCGGCCGCACGTTCGGCGTCCTCGGCCGCGGCGACCCGGAGGCGCTCGCCGCGCGCGTGCTGGCCGTCGCCGACGCGCCCGCCGAGATCAGCGGCAGCCGCGTCGACCCGCACCTGCGCGTCGGCTGGGCCGCGGAACGGGCAGCGTGCACTCGGTGCTCATCGCCGCCGAGACCGCTTTGCGCGCATAGCGAAGGGACGGACCCCGGGGCTGGGTGCCCCGGGGTCCGTCCTGTGTGGATCGGTGGTCAGCCGATCGTCAGCCGACCAGACCGGTCAGCCGCGACTGCGTGTCCGCCAGGGAGGGCGCGGACGCAGTCGGGAGGGCCGCAGCGGTGTCCAGACCCGACAGCGCGGGGGTCTGCACCGGCAAGCGGTCCACGGAGGGGGCCTGGACGAGGTTGCCCGCGAAGGCGCCCTCGACGTTGTCCAGACCGGGCACCGAGCCGAGGCCGGGCATGGCCGGGGCGGCGGTGCGGGGCAGCGTGCCGGTGGGCAGCGCGGCCATGCCGGTGAGCCCGTCGACCATGCCGGTCCCGGCCTGGGCGGGCACGGCGCCGGTCACCGAGGACATGCCCGGAACCGCGCCGGTCAGGCCGCTCAGGGCGTCCAGACCGGGCATCCCGCCGAGCAGGTCACCCAGCGGGTGGCCGGAGCGCGGGGTGACGTTGTCCAGGTCGACGACGCCGGTCAGGCCGTTCAGCGGGTTCTGCACGGTGTTGCCGGAGAGCGCGGTGCTGAACAGGTCCGCGAACGGGTTCGGCACGTCGGTGCGGGCCTTGTTCCCGACGGGCAGCTTCGGCAGCGAGTCCATGCTCGGCATCGCCGGGAGCTTGGTGGCGCCCAGCGCGCCCACGCGGGGCAGGTCGATGCCGGTGGGCTCCTGCTCGCCGACCGCGACGTCGCTGTAGTGCGTGCCGTTGGCGATGGCCTCGGCCAGCACCTCGACGGGCACGTCGTAGACCGGGACGTCCACGCCGATGGGCGCGGTCAGGTCCATGCCGTTGAGCTGGCCGCCCTCGCCCGAGGTGGTCGAGGTGCCGCCCGCGGCGCCGGTGGTCACGTTGTCGGAGGTGCCGACGGCCTGCGCGGCGATGGCCGACACGGCGTCGCCGTGCGGCTGCACCAGCGCGGCGGCCGGGACGTCGACCAGGTTGCCCGACAGCGAGCCGTGGTCGCCGTTGGTGGTCAGGTCGCCGCCGGAGTGGCCGAGGGTGGTGCTGGTGGCCACGCCGGTGGCGTCGCCGCCCACGGCGGAGACGGCGTCGCCGAAGCCCTGCGCGATCGGCAGCGCCTGGGCGCCGACGATGTTGCCGGAGATGTTGCCGAACTCGCCGCTGGTGGTGCCGGTGCCGCCCGCGGTGGTCTGGGTGGCGTTGTCGGCGACGGAGATGTCGTCGCCGCCCGCGGCGCCGGAGAGCCCGAAGAGCTGCGCGGTCGAGGCGACCGGCGCGGTGACCAGGTTGCCCGAGATGTTGCCGTCGGTGCCGTCGGTCAGGGCGTCGCCGCCCGCGGTGGAGTCGGTGGCGTTGGTGGCGGTGTGCACGCCGTTGCCGACCACGGTCGCGCCCGAGCCGAAGACCTGGGTGGGCGCGGCCACCGGGGCCTGCACGATGTTGCCCGCGATCGAGCCGAGGGTGCCCTTGGACTGCGACGGGCCGCCCGCGGTGACCGAGCTGACGCCGTCCATCTCGGACTCGGTGTTGGCCACCACGCCCGCGCCGTTGCTGAACACCTGGACCGGCCCGGCGACCGGGACGGTGACCAGGTTGGCCCCGCCGACCGCGGCGTCGTCGTTGGTGTTGTTGCCGCCGCCCGAGGACGAGACCTTGTTCTCGACGACCTCGGACTCGGCGTCGCCGATCGCGCCCGCGGTGCTGCCCAGGCCCTCGACCGGGATGGCCACCGGGACCGACCCGTTGTTGCCGCCGCCGACCGAGTCGTCGCCGGTGGTGCCGGTGTTGCCGCCCGCCTCGGTGGTGGACATGTTGGTGCACACCGCGTCGGCCATGCCGCCGCCGCCCGCGACGTTGCCGCAGGCGTCGACCGGCCCGGTGACCGGGGTGTTGACCGTCGTGCCGCCGAGGACGCTGTCGTGGCCGCGGGTGTACCCGTCGCCGCCCGCGTCGGAGGTGACGGTGTTGGTGTTGTCGGTCTCGCAGTTGCCGACCAGCACGCCGCAGTTGCTCTGGCCCTGCACGGGCAGCGCGACCGGGGCGCCGCCGATGGCGCCGGAGAGGACCGAGTCGTCGCCGAAGGTGCGGGTGCCGCCGCCCGCGGCCGCGTCGCTGCCGGTCTCGCACAGCGATCCGGTGTTGGCCACCAGGCCCGCGCCGTTGCAGTCCACGGCCGCCGGGCCGGACACGGCGGGCTGCAGGGCGTTGCCCGCGATGGTCGCGCCGTCGCTGCCGTCGGTCTCGATGTACGCCGGGACGCCGTAGACGTCGGGCTGCTCGTCGCCCGCCTGCGCGGTGGTGGTCGCCGAGGACAGGGCGTCGGCGATGCCGCCGAGGGCCGCGGTGTTGCCGCTGACCCGGGCGGGCAGGGCGACCGGGGCGCCGCCCGCGTTGCCCGCGATGACGCCGTCCTGGCCCGAGGTCTCGATGGTGCCGCCGGAGGAGGCGTGCGAGTTGGCGTCGGAGATCGCGGTCGACACGCCCGCCAGGGCGGCCGAGTTGCCGGTCACCTGGACCGGGGTGGCGCCGTGCGCGGCGACCACGTTGCCGGAGGCCGCGCCCTTGTCACCGCTGGTGGTGATGTCGCCGTCGGCGGTGGCGCTCTGCGAGCTGGAGTTCAGCGTGGTGGCGGTGCCGCCCGCGGAGACCGCGTTGCCGCTGACGTCGATCGGCAGGCCGTAGGCCAGGTTGACGACGTTGCCCGCGAGGCCGCTGTTGCTGCCGTCGGTGTGCACGTCCTGGGTGTGCGAGACGTGCTGCTCGGAGTCGTCGACGACGGAGGCGTCGCCCAGCACGGCCACGGCGTTGCCGGTCACCTTGACCGGGGCCACCACGTTCCCGACGACCTTGTTGCCGCGCAGGATGTCGTTCTCGCTGCCCGCGACGGCGCGGCCCAGCGGGGTCTTCTTGACGACCTTGCCCGGCGCCACGCTCACGTCGCGGTTGACCGAGGGCAGGTGCTTGTCGCCCAGCGGCGTGCCGATCGCGTTGTCGCTGATCCGCACCGGCACCTTGACGCTCGCGTCGAGGGCCGACGGCGGGGTGTCGGGGTGGATGGTGTCGTCGGCCGCCGCGATGCCGGTGCCCAGCATCATCAGGCCACCCGTGACCAGCGCGGTCTGGATACCGCGCTTCGCCCAGGTCTGCATTCTGGTGTTCTCCTTCATCGGTTTCCGCGAGTCGATCGCGGGGATTGGGGCGGCGCGAGCGGGGTGATTTCCCGCGTCTCGCGAAACGCGCCCGGTTCAAGGGGAGTGCGGAATTGCCCGCCGGGGGAATGCGCGGCCGGGGCAGGTGAAAGGAGGTCCACGCGCCTGCCGGGAACGGGCGTCGTCAGACGCCCGCGGCCGCGCGGGTGATCAGTCGGGGGTGACGCCGGGCTGCGCGTCGACGGCGGCGGGCACGTCCACCCGGGCGGCGCGCGGGGTGAGCGCGAGCGCGGGCTCGGTGGCCGCGGGGCCGTGGACAGCAGGCCGGACTGCGGCGTGTCCCCGGAGCCCGCCCCGGTGTGCCCGGACTGGGCGGGGGCGGGCAGGGTCAGCGGCACCGGGCCGCTGGGCAGGCCCGGGACCTCGGGCGAGGTCACCGGCGGGCCGCGCCGGGTGGTGGGGTCCGCGTCGGCGGGCGTGGCCGCCGACGGGGCGGGCACGCCGTGCCGCTGCGGTTCCGCAGCGGGCACGGCGACCGGCCGCCCGGGCTCCGGCGCGACGGCGAGGGGGCCGTCCGACGCGGCGGAGCCGGGCCGCGGGAGAGGTCGGGGAGGTCGGGCAGCAGGTTGTCGACCCGCTGCCCGGGCGTGGCGGCCTTGCTGAAGTGCTTGGCCACCGTCTTGCCGAACTCGTCGACGGCCTTCGCGCCGTCCTCGACGTGCAGGACGGTCAGCGTGCGGTCGACCAGGTCGACGACGGCGGCCTTGCCGCCCGCGACGAACGGCGAGTCCGGCAGCGGGGCCGACTCGATGGCCGCGCCGAGGTCCTCGGCGAAGTCGACACCGGTGTCGGCGGACGCGGTGGCCGTGCCGAGCGCCCAGGCCGCCGCGGCGCCACCGAGGACGAGCAGCGCGCGGCCGAGCACGCGCCGGGTGGCGCTCCGCTCGGTACGCACTCGGTCCACGGTGGAATTCCTCCGGCTTTATGGCGACGGGGCGCGCGGCGAAACGCCGTGCGGTGCAGACACTTTCACCCCGTGCCGCCGTTATGCACGCGTGATTGGCGATGCCCACCTGATCGTGTGACCAACGCAGAGTGTTTCCACAGATCACGTTCCGCGCACGTCGCAGGTGGACCGCCGCCGTCGCGGGTTGTCCACAGGAGCGGTCAATTCCGCTTGAGCACGCGGGTCGCGCCCGCCGCGGCGGTGGTCGCGAGGATCCAGCCCGCCGCGATGAGCCCGCCGGAGACCCACTGCGACGGCCCGACCATGCGCCACTTGTTGTCCTGCCCCAGATCGATGATGGGCAGCAGCAGGTCGGTCGACAGCAGCGGCGGGTTCCACACCGGGTTCTGGTCGGCGTCGAGGCGGTCCATCACGTTGAAGGAGAACCAGAGCGTGCCCAGCAGCCAGAACAGCAGCAGCCACAGCATCGCCAGCCAGGGCCGGTAGCCGTAGCCGACGGTGAAGCGCTGGAGGCTGCCCCAGATGCGGCCCGCGACGTTCAGCTCCGCGTACCGGCGGCGCTGCCGCTCCAGCAGCACCTTCTGCGCCAGTTCCTCGTCGCCGCCGTCGGAGTAGACCGCGGCGAGCTGCTCGTACGGCCCGGGCGCGAAGTCCGGCTGCACCGAGCGCAGCCACGACAAGCGCGTGCGCACGGGCACGTCGGGCCGCGCGGCGATGGCCTCGAAGGAGAAGTCCTCGATGTCGAGGCCCCCGGTCGCCGCCCACAGCGCGGGTCCGTCGGTCACCGACACGACCTTCGCGCGGGTCAGCACGACCTGCCCGCGCGGCGGGAAGCGCTCGGGGAAGACCAGCACCAGCTCGTTCGCGGTGAGCCCGTAGGCCGAGAACACCTTGTCCGAGGCGGGGTCGTCGGGGTGGGTGCGCCCGCCGAGCCGGGCGCCGTGGAAGCGGGCCATCTTGCCGATCTCGGCCAGCCGCACCCGCACGCCGCCCACGGCCTGGAAGCCGCGCTGGCACAGCAGGTCCTTGCCGATGGTCGCCACGCGCGCGTCCAGCGAGGGCTTCACGGTGCCGTCGGGCCGCAGCCGGGGCTTGTGCAGCCGGGCGCCGGAGCAGTCGAGGCTGGACCCGATGGTGGCGTTCTGCAGCCGGATCGACCCGCTGGCGCGCACCCGGCGCAGGAACAGCGTCCCGCCGACGCTGAGCCGGTCGGCGAACAGCACGTCGATGGCGGGACCGTGCAGCCGGATGCGGGACAGGCTCGCGCTGCCGTGCACGGTGGCGTCGACCAGCCGCACCTGCCCGTAGGCGCGCAGCGCGCCGTGCGGGTCGCCGTCGGGGTCGCCGCGCCGGGAGCGCCCGCGCGCGTCGACGTCGCCGCCGATCTCGACGCCGTCGGCGAGCAGCGCCATCGGCACGCGCTTGACCACCCGCCCCGCGCGGAAGCACGCGGACAGCTCCGCCACCACCGCCGGGTCGCCGATCCGCGCGCCGGAGAGCAGGAGGTGCCCGCCGATCCGCGCGCCGCGCACGGCGACCGAGCCGCGCGCGGTGAACCCGGCGTCGAGCTTGACGTCCCCCTCGACGCGCAGCCGGTCGCCGTCGAGGACGACGTGGTCGGCGGCCTGGCCGTGCGGGAGCACGAGCACGGCCGCCTCGGGGGCGCCGTCGTGCAGGGCAGCGCCGGAGAAGACGGCGTCGCCGCCGATGCGCGCGCCGGTCAGCCGCACGACGCCCGCGGCGTCGAAGTGGGTGCGGGCGGTGGCGTCGCAGAACAGGTTGCCCTCGACGAGCAGCCCGGAGGCCTCCAGCGCGTCGCCGCCCGGGTGGGACAGCCGCGCGCCGGTCAGGTGGACGCTGCCGCCGATGTGCGCGCCGCGGAGCCGGACCTCGCCCTCGGCGTACAGCGAGCTGGCCTGGATGGACCCGGACACGCGCAGCCGCGCGCCGAGCAGCGCGCCGCCGCCGGGGTTGGCGATCGTCGCGCCGATCATGCGCAGCGACCCGTCGACGGTGGCGTCGGTGAGGTCGAGCGCCCCGGTGCAGGTGAAGCCGCCCTCCAGGACGAGGTCGCTGGCGACGCGGAGGTTGCGGGCGCGCAGCCCCTTGGCGGAGCAGCCGCGCAGGTGCAGCGACACGAGCCGGGCCATGCGCAGCACGGGGATGTTGTCGAACTGGCAGTCGCGGAGGGTGATGACGGTCTCGACGGTGCGGCCCTCGAGGTCGAAGCGGCCGGTGATCCGGGCGCCGTCGAGCCGCAGGGCGGGCATCGCGCCCTCGCCGAGCGGGTACGCGCCGACCAGCATCCCGGCCAGCACCGGCCCGCGGACGCGGCGCCCGCCGACGTCGAGGCGCCTGCCGGTGCCGAACGCGGCGAGGACGTCGCGCTCGGTGTCGGTCAGCTCGGCGAGCGGCACGTACGACACGTACTCGGACACGACCCCATCAGATCAGAGAATTCGTCGCGTCCGGGGTGATTCGGCGGATACGGTGCCCGTGATGAACCGCAACCGCGTGGCGGGCCGCAAGCACGGCCCGCGTCCCCCGCTGCCCGACGTCACCCCGCTGGTCCCGCAGGGCTGCGCGTGGCCGCGGCGCTGTCGTGGCGCTTCCTGATGGTGATCGGCGCGCTGTACGTCGTGATCTGGTTGATGGGCTACTTCGGCCACGTCGTCATCCCCATCGCGATCGCGCTGCTGCTGGCCGCGCTGATGGCGCCTGGCGTGGCGAAGCTGGTCGAGTACCGGGTGCCGCGCGGCCTGGCGACGGCGATCGTGCTGGTCGGCGGGATCGCGGTGGTCGGCGGCGTGCTGACGTTCGTGATCACCGAGTTCACCTCCGGCCTGCCGGACCTGCAGCGCCAGGTGAACGAGAGCCTCGAGCAGATCCGCGACTGGCTGGTGACCGGCCCGCTGCACCTGCGGCAGGACCAGATCCAGGGCTACATCGACACGATCATCGACACGCTCAAGGCCAACCAGTCGGAGATCACCTCCGGCGCGATCACCACGGCCGCGACGATCGGCGAGGTCCTCACCGGCTTCCTGCTGACCGTGTTCGTGCTGATCTTCTTCCTCTACGACGGCCCCGGCATCTGGCGCTTCACCGTGCGCGGCGTGCCCGCGCGGGTCCGCGACCGGGTGGACGTGGCCGGGCGGCGCGGGTTCTCGTCGCTGGTGAGCTACGTGCGGGCGACCGCGGCGGTGGCGGTGTTCGACGCGGTCGGCATCGGCATCGGCCTGTGGATCGTGGGCGTGCCGCTGTTCGTGCCGCTGGCGGCGCTGGTGTTCCTCACCGCGTTCATCCCGATCATCGGCGCGCTCATCGCGGGCACGGTGGCGGTGCTGATCGCGCTGGTCGCGAACGGGTTCGTGGCGGCGCTGGTCGTGCTGGCGATCGTGGTCGGTGTCATGCAGATCGAGAGCCACGTGCTGCAGCCGTGGCTGCTGGGCCGCGCGGTGAAGCTGCACCCGCTGGCCGTGGTGCTGGCGATCGCGGTCGGGTTGGTCGCGGCGGGCATCGCGGGCGCGCTGCTGTCGGTGCCGCTGCTGGCGGTGCTCAACGCGGGCATCCGGTCGCTGGTGGCCGACGACGAGGCCGAGCCCGAGGAGGTCGAGGTGCTCGACGACACCGGTTCGGTGCCGGGCGCCGAGGACGGGGACGTCCCCCGGACTACCGGGGATGAGCCGCAAGGACCCGACGGCGCCACTCTGGCGGGCGGCGGTCCTGCTGCGGGTCATCACGCTGGTCTTCGCGGCGGGCGTGGTCGTCGACCACCACGGCGAGTACGAGCGGGACTGGCTGGCGTGGGCGACGCTCGGCGGCATGACGGCGTGGACGGCGGTGACGTCCTGGTACTACCTGCGCCCGCTGCCGTCGGCCTGGTTCACCGGTCTCGACCTGGGCGTGTGCTGCGGGTTCATGGTGGCGTCGGACTTCGCGCTGACCGACGCGCAGATGACCGTCCACACGGTGCCGCTGGTCCCGACGGTCTGGGTGACGGCGGTCGTCGCGGTGGGCGCGGTGCGCGGCGGACCGGTCGCGGGCTCGGCGTTCGGCGCGGCCATCGGCGTGGTGAATTACGCCGTCCGCGGCTACGTCGACACGGACCTCACGCGGGACATCGTGCTGCTGGTCGGCGTCGGGTTCGTGCTGGGGCTGGCGGCGCGCACGTCGCGGGTCTCGGCGGAGCGACTGGAGCGGGCGCTGCGGGTCGAGGCGGCGACGGCGGAGCGCGAGCGGCTGGCCCGCTCGATCCACGACGGCGTGCTCCAGGTGTTGGCCCGCGTCGGCAAGCGCGGCCGGGAGCTGGGCGGCGAGGCGGCGGAGCTGGCCGAGTTGGCGGGCAGGCAGGAGATCGCGCTGCGGGCGCTGGTCGCCGCGGCGCCGCTCGACTCGGGCGCGGAGGAGGTCGACCTGCGCGGGATGCTCCAGGTGCTGGCGACGGACCGCGTGCAGGTGTCGGTCCCCGCGACCCCGGTGGTGCTGGGCGGGGAGGCGGCGGCGGAGTTGAGCAACCTGGTCCGGGAGGCGCTGGCCAACGTCGACCGGCACGCGGGCCCGTCCGCGCGGGCGTGGGTGCTGCTGGAGGACCTGGGCTCGGAGGTCGTGCTGAGCATCCGCGACGACGGGGTGGGCATCGCCCGCGAACGCCTGGCGGAGGCGGCGGAGCAGGGCCGGATGGGCGTGGCGAGGTCGATCAGGGGCCGCGTCGCCGATCTGGGCGGAACGGTCACACTGGACACCGCCCCGGACGAGGGCACGGAGTGGGAAGTACGGGTCCCGCGCCGCGACAGGAAGCGGGGCGACAGGTGAGCATCACGGTGATGGTGGTCGACGACCACCCGATGTGGCGCGAGGGCGTGGCCCGCGACCTGGCCGAACGCGGCTTCGCGGTGGCGGCGACGGCGTCGGACGCGGGGTCGGCGGTGCGGATCGCCGGGACGGTCCGCCCGCAGGTGGTGCTGATGGACCTGAACCTGGCGGGCGAGTCCGGTGTCCCCGCGATCGCGCGGATCACCGCGGAGGCCCCGGAGGTGCGGGTGCTGGTGCTGTCGGCCAGCGGTGAGCACAGCGACGTGCTGGAGGCGGTGAAGGCGGGCGCGTCGGGCTACCTGGTGAAGTCGGCGTCCGCGGAGGAGCTGGTGGAGGCGGTACGACGCACGGCGGCGGGCGACGCGGTGTTCACGCCGGGCCTCGCGGGCTTGGTCCTCGGCGAGTACCGGCGGATGGCGGCCGGCCCGACCGACGAGGGACCCCGTCTGACCGACCGGGAGACGGAGGTCCTGCGGTTGGTCGCGAAGGGCATGACCGCACGCAAGATCGCCGAGAAACTCGTCCTGTCCCACCGGACGGTCGAGAACCACGTCCAGTCGACCCTGCGCAAGCTCCAGCTCCACAACCGCGTCGAGCTGGCGAGGTACGCGATCGAACACGGTCTGGACCAGGACCCGCCGCAGTAGCGTGGGGGCATGCACCCCGCCCCGATCAACCCCGAGACCTGCGCGTATCCGACGCCGAGCGGGAACACGTGGTCACCGTGCTGCAAAAGGCCATCGGACGAGGCCTGTTGGACCTGGACGAATTCACCCGCCGCACCGACGTGGCCCTGGCGTCGAGGACGCGGGGGAGCTGAACGCGGTCCTGATCGACCTGCCGGGCATCGTGCACGCGGACTCCGGTCCGGCCAGGACGAGCCCGGTCGAGTTCCGGAACACGATGTCGTCGACCAAGCGGGACGGCCGGTGGGTGGTCCCGGCGTCGATGCGGGTCTACAACCGGATGGGCTCGACGGAGCTGGATTTCACGGACGCGGTGATCTCGCACGCGGAGGTCCGGATCGAGGTGGACCTGGCCGGCGGGGCGGTGGACCTGCTGCTGCCAGACGGGGCGTCGGTGGACGCGGATGATGTGAATGTCGTCGCCGGGAGCGTGACGAACAAGTCGCAGAGCGGGTCGGGGTTCCCGAGGTTCGTGATCACGGGCTCGGTGACGGCGGGCGCACTCACGCTCAGGAAGCCGAAGTACGTGCGGATCGGGAACATGGTGGTCCGCAGGCCGTGGAAGGTCAGTTGGGAGAGCTGAGGAAGGTCTTCCAGGACTCGACCGGGAAGGTCAAGGTGGGCTCGGTGTTCTTGGAGTCCCGCACGCCCACGGACTGAGCGAACGCGACCTCGACGCAGTTGCCAGCCGTGCTGCTGAAGCTGCTCTTGCGCCACTCGGTTGCCACGACAGCTACTCCTTCACTTGTGCGCGTTCCTCGGCGATCTTGGCGATGAACCTCGCCGACTCGACCGGGTTCAGAGCCGCTTTGCCGATGCTACGCAGCGCAATCCTAGTACTCCGAATGGCGTGTTCCTCGCCGAGGAACGCGTTCGCCCCGCGAACCTCCACGTACACGACACTGGAACCGTCTCGCAGGTCGTAGAGCACGGACGGCCCCTCCAAACCGGGTGTCACGCCCGCCTCGAACGGCAGCACCTGCAGCGTGATGTTGTCTCGGCGGGCGCAGCTCAGCAGGTGGTGCAGCTGTCCGACCATCACGGACGGCTCGCCAACCCGACGCCGGAGGACCGCCTCGTCGACGATCAGGGACAGCTTCGGCGCGGGGCGGGTGCCGAGGAGCCTGGTTCGCGCCATGCGCGCGGCGACCAAGCCCTGCACCACCGACTCGGCCGGGGGCTCGCTCCAGGCGCCTCGCAGGATCTCCGCCGCGTACTCCGGTGTCTGCACCAGCCCCGGAACGAACATGGTCTCGAAGTTCACGATGGAGGCCGCCCGCGACTCGACGTCCATGACCTCGCTCCACAGCGACGGCAGGATCGGAGGAAGGGTGGGGCTCGCGATTTGCCACCAGTTGGGTTCGTGGCAATTCCGCACGAGGTCCAGAAGTTCCACTCGGCGCTGTTGTGGAACGCGGTAGAGGCCCAGCAGGGCCGACACGTCGTCGGCGAACAGGCCCCGCTCGCCCGTCTCCATGCGGCTGACCTTCGCCACCGACACGTCCAAGGCGTCCGCGACCTGCTTGCACGTCAGGCCCGCTTTCCGCCGCCACTCCCGCAGTTCCGCCGACACCCGCCGCTGCCGTACCGAAACACCACTGCGTCCGCTCATGCCCTGGTTATCGGCTTTTGCCACAGTGGCACCAAACCCCCACCAGTTGCACCCCGCTCCGGCACCGAGCGACCGTTCCCGCATGGAACACACCTGGACCGTCTCCGGCGTCTGCGGTCACTGGCAGTGCACGGTCGCCATGACGCCCCTCGACGACGGCAAGTTCACCCCCGACACCAACGAGGTCACCTCAGCGCTGGAAACCCTCCAACAACACTTCCTCACCTTGGTCAACCTCCTCGAAACCAAGACTCTCTGGGAACTGGAAGGCAGCCAGAACCGTTGGTAACCACATGGACTGGGTGCTGGCGCTCACGATCCCCGGACTCGTCGTCCTCCTCGTCGTCGTCGCGCTCGTCGAACGCGTCGGGCGGGGTCGCAAGGGCGGGCTGCCCGCCACCGCCGCCGGGCTCGAGGACTTCGCGGGGGTGTTCCAGGCCAGCCGCAAGGTCGACCAGGAGCACAAGCAGCACTCCCTGATGATGCGCGACGAGATCGGGGACAACGCGCCCCCGCGCACCGTCGTGGACTTCTCGGCGGGGACCGTCCACCTCGTGGTTCCGCCTGTGCAGGAGCGCTGAACAAGCACTGCAGAAACTCCAGATGGACCGCGTCAGCCCACAGGTCCAGACTCCGCGGTGAGAGACGTGGAGGACAGCGTGAAGGCTCTGGTCAAAGGCGCCCCGGGCCCCGGGCTCGAACTGGTCGACGTGCCCGACCCCACCCCCGGCCCGGGTGACGTCCTACTGCGCGTGAAGCGCACCGGGATCTGCGGCACCGACCTGCACATCGACGCCTGGGACGACTGGGCCGCGCGCACCATCAAGGCCCCGCTGGTGCTGGGGCACGAGTTCGTCGGCGAAGTGGTCGAGGTGGGCGCGGCCGTCACCCGCGTGAAGCCCGGGGACCTGGTCAGCGGCGAGGGGCACCTGGTGTGCGGGACCTGCCGCAACTGCCGCGCGGGCCGCCGCCACCTCTGCGCCAACACCATCGGGCTCGGGGTGCACGTCGACGGCGCGTTCGCCGAGTACGTCGTCCTGCCCGAGCAGAACGCGTGGGTGCACAACCACGCCGTCGACCTCGACGTCGCCGCGATCTTCGACCCGTTCGGCAACGCCGTGCACACCGCCCTCTCCTTCCCCGTGCTCGGCGAGGACGTCCTGATCACCGGGGCCGGGCCGATCGGGCTGATGGCCGCCGCCGTCGCCAAGCACGCGGGCGCTCGGCACGTCGTCATCACCGACGTCAGCGAGCCGCGGTTGGCGCTGGCCGCGAAGCTCGGGGTCGACGTCGCGCTGGACGTCAGCCACTCGGCGATCTCCGACGTGTACGACCGGCTGGAGATGACCGAGGGCTTCGACGTCGGCATGGAGATGAGCGGGCAGCCGTCCGCGCTGCGCGAGATGATCGCGAACATGACCCACGGCGGGCGGATCGCGATGCTGGGGCTGCCCGCGCGGGAGATCTCCATCGACTTCAGCACCGTCGTCCTGAAGATGCTGACCATCAAGGGCATCTACGGCCGCGAGATGTTCGAGACCTGGTACGCGATGTCCGTGCTGCTCCAGGCCGGGCTCGACCTCACCCCCGTCATCACCCACCGCTTCCACCACACCGAACACGCCGCCGCGTTCGACACCGCCCGCGGCGGGCACAGCGGCAAGGTCATCATGGATTGGGAGAGCTGAATGTTCGGCGCGATGCGCGAGACCCTCCGCACCACCCTGGACGAGATCCGGGACGCGGGCCTCTACAAGTCCGAGCGCGTGATCACCAGCCCGCAGCGGGCCGCGGTGACCGTCGGCGACGCCGAGCCCGTCCTCAACTTCTGCGCGAACAACTACCTCGGCCTCGCCGACCACCCGACGCTCATCCAGGCGGCGAAGGACGCGCTGGACGAGTGGGGCTTCGGCATGGCGTCGGTCCGCTTCATCTGCGGCACGCAGGCCCCGCACAAGAAGCTCGAGGCGCGCGTGTCCGAGTTCCTCGGCACCGACGACACGATCCTCTACAGCTCCTGCTTCGACGCCAACGGCGGCCTCTTCGAGACCCTGCTGACCGACCAGGACGCGGTCATCTCCGACGAGCTGAACCACGCGTCGATCATCGACGGCATCCGCCTGTCCAAGGCCCGCCGCATGCGCTACCGCAACCGCGACATGGCCGACCTGGAGGCGAGGCTCGTCGAGGCCCGCGACGCCCGCTTCCGGCTCATCGCCACCGACGGCGTCTTCTCCATGGACGGCTACCTCGCCCCCTCGACGAGATCTGCGACCTCGCCGAACGCCACGACGCCCTGGTCATGGTCGACGACTCGCACGCCGTCGGCTTCATGGGCGCGACCGGCCGCGGCACCCCGAGCACTTCGGCGTCGGCGACCGCGTCGACGTCTACACCGGCACCCTCGGCAAGGCCCTCGGCGGCGCGAGCGGCGGGTACGTGTCGGGGCGCGCGGAGATCGTCGAGATCCTGCGCCAGCGCTCCCGGCCCTACCTGTTCTCCAACTCCCTCGCCCCGGCGATCACCGCCGCCAGCCTCGCCTGCCTCGACCTGCTCGACTCCTCCGCCGAGCTGCTGACCCGGCTCCGCGAGAACGCCGCCCTGTTCCGCTCCCGCATGACCGAGGCGGGCTTCGACCTGCTGCCGGGCGAGCACCCGATCATCCCGGTCATGATCGGCGACGCCGCGCGCGCCGCCCAGCTCGCCGACCTGCTGCTGGAGCAGGGCGTGTACGTCATCGGCTTCTCGTACCCGGTGGTCCCGCACGGCAAGGCCCGCATCCGCACCCAGATGTCCGCCGCCCACTCCCTCGACGACGTCAACCGCGCCGTCGACGCCTTCATCACCGCCCGCGAGAAGCTCGGCTAGTACCGTCTGGCGGCATGTCGATCGACCCGCGCCGGCTGCGCGTGTTGCGCGCGCTGGCGGACCACGGGACGGTCACCGCCGCCGGGCGCGCGCTGCACCTGACCCCGTCCGCCGTCTCCCAGCAGCTCGCCGCGCTGGAGGGCGAGGCGGGGCAGGAGCTGCTGCGCCGCAAGGGCCGCCGCGTCTGGCTGACCGCGGCGGGCGAGCTGCTGGTGGAGCACGCCGACGCGGTGCTGGCCGAACTGGACCGGGCCGAGGCGCGGCTCGCCGAGCACGCGTCCGGCCAGGTCGGGAAGGTGCGGGTCGCGGCGTTCGCGTCGGCGATCGTGCAGGTCGTCGCCCCCGCGATCGGCCTGCTGCGCACCCGCGCGCCCGGGGTGACCCTGCTGGTCCACGACGCCGAGGGCCAGGAGAGCCTCCCGATGCTCCTCGACGGCGAGATCGACATCGCCATCACGATGGAGCACCGCGCCACCCCCGCCGACGACCCCCGCATCACCCGCGACCCGCTCTACGCCGAGCCGTTCGACGCCGTCCTCCCACCGGGCCACCGCCTCGCCGACCACCCGTCCGCGACCCTCCCGGACCTCGCCGACGACGACTGGATCGCCCCCGCCGCGGGCAACCCGTGCCGCGACGTCGTCCTCCTGGCCTGCGAGCACGCGGGCTTCGCCCCGCGCATCACCCACGTCTCCGACGACTTCGCCGCCGAATCCGCCCTGGTCGCGGCGGGCGTCGGCGTCGCGCTCATCCCCCGCACCGCCGCGCGCGGAGCCCACGTCCTCCCGGTCGCGGGCGATCCCCCACCCGCCGCGTCTTCGCCGCCGTCCGCCGGGGCCGCGAGACCCACCCCCTGATCACCACCGTCCGCACCGCCCTGCGCGACGCCGCAGGCAGCTCGTGACGGATCAGTACTCGAGGAGGCTCGCCGGGTCGAAGCTCAGCGGGAACGGCAGGTCCATCTCGAAGACCTCGCCCGATTTCCCGAGCGCGTGCGAGCGGTAATCGCCGCCCCGGAGCTGGAGCAGCTCGATCAGGACATCGTCGTAGTCGACCTCGACCCGCATGAAGTACGGGATCCCGGCGGCCGCGCACCGCGCGGGCTTGTCGACGCGGTCCTTCCGCCTGCTCGACGGGGACACGAACTCCACGGGCATGATCAGATCAGCGGCGTCCACCCAGGTCTCGTGGTGGAACGCCTTCGCGGCGACGACCAGGTCCGGCTCGATCCACGTCTTGTCGCTGAACTTGACGTTGACGGCCGGGTAGGCCCGGAAACCCGCTTCCCGCGCGGGCACGCGGAAGAACGCGTGCAGCTCGCCTGCGGCGAAGCTGTTGGCGGTGTTCTCGCGCGGGCTCATGATGAGGTCGCCGTCCACACACTCGTACTTGGAGGGGGAGCGCCCGGGATGGGCAGGTACTGCTCAGCAAGCTCGGTCGTCCACACGCCCTCGAACTCGACCAGCGGGTCGAAGCCGGGCTGAGACTGCTCGACGTCCATCGCTCTCACCTCCTCGGAGGTCAGAGTACTGGGCGTTCTGCCAGGTCAATGTCGGTGCGGCACGGATCCTCCGATCGGATTACGCGCTCTAAGGCACGTAGTACGTGCGTGTTACTATAGCTACCGGTAAGGCGCCCTCGTACTCAACCCCGCAGGAGTGTCGCGTGAACGCGCTGATCGAACACAACACCATCGACGAGGCGTTCCTGGCCGCCTCGCAGTCCGCCGCCGCGGGCTTCGGGCGCGTGTTCCCCTGCACCGTCTTCAGCCAGGGCAAGCGCACGATGCTGGCGACCAGCTTCCCGCTGCGCTTCGTGGCGAGCCCGGCGATCGTGTCGAGCCCGGCGTCCAAGGAGACGAGCGCCCAGGCCGCCATGAACCGACCCCTGATGCCGGACCACGTGAAGGCGATCAACCAGTACTTGATCGACAACCGGGACCAGTACATCCTGCCGCCGGTCACCCTGAGCATCCAGCACATCCCGGCCATCCACGTGACGCGCCAAACGCACCTGATGCGCTGGGGCTACATGGTCGTCGACGACACCAGCAAGTTCTACGTCACCGACGGCCAGCACCGGATCAACGCGATCCGCGGACTGGGTTCGGGCCGGTCGGCGGTCCCCGGCGTGCTCGACAGCGGACTGGGCTTCGAGAAGGACGGCCTGGCCGTGCTGATCGTCATTGAGGACGACATCGCGGCGATCCACCAGGACTTCGCCGACGCCGCCCAGACGAAGCCCATCCCGCCAAGCCTGCTCGCCTCCTACAACACCCGCGCGCCGATCAACCGCGTGCTCGCCGGGATCGTCAAGGGGTCCCGGTTGCTCAACGGCCGGATCGACGACACGTCGAAGACGCTCCCGAAGATGTCCCAGTCGATCTTCCTGCTCAACCAGGTCCGCGGCATGGTGAAGGAGCTGCTGGTCCGGGACTACGCGATGGCGGAAGAGCCGCTGGCCCGCAACGTCGAGAGCAAGATCGGGACCCGGGAGCAGCAGGACACGTTCATCGAGCAGACGTTGCAGCTCCTCGAAGTGCTGACCCAGAAGATGGACCCCTGGTCCGAGATCGCCGACCTCGACAAGAACGGCAGCGGGGTCGCGAACCGGATCCCGGACTTCCGGCTCGGCTACATCAACATGACGGCGACCGGCCTGGTCCTCATCGGGCGCGCGGCGTACGAGATCAACAAGATCAAGGACGAGACCCAGCGCCTCGCCAAGTACGAGGAACTCGCGACCGCCATCGACTGGCGCCGCGATGCCGACATCTGGCGGGGAACATCATCCTGCCCGGCGAGAGCAGCGAGGAGACCGGCAAGATCGTGACCTTGCGCAAGGCCGTCAACACGGCCGCCCAGAAGGTCCTGGACGCGCTGGGGCTCGCCGACAAGCGGGCGCTGTTCGACAGCGTGTGAACGACCTCGCCCTGAAGCACCCCTCGCCTAGGTCAGGCCGACCTCGCGGAGCAGGTCGGTGAGCATCGACTCGAACAGGGGCTCGGCGTCGGAGACGGGGAACGGGAACTGGCCGAAGACCTCCAGGGCGACCTGGCCGTAGAGGCGGACCCAGAACTGGAGCATCACGTACGCGGTGCCGACGCTCAGGCGCTCCTCGGGGACCTCGACGCCGGTCTCGGCGATCACGCGCAGGAGTTCGTCGCGGAAGCTGGTCAGGTCGTCGAGCAGGGCGTCGGGGACGGCGCGCTCGGGGGTAGGAGCAGGGGGCCGGAGGCCAGGACGCGGCCCGCGACGGACAGGAAGATGCGGCCGAACGAGTCCTTGCCGACGTCCTCGTTGCCGACCGGGCAGTTCGCGGACGCCTCCGACGGGGACGCGAAGACCAGCACGAACTCCTGCGGGTGGGCGAGCGCCCAGCGGCGGAAGCCGCGGCAGACGGCCATGACCTGGCCGAGGCGGTCGTCGGCGGACAGGCCCGACAGGTCGGCGGCCAGGTCCATGGCGAGGTCTTCGCAGACGTCCTGGCGGAGGTGCTCGACCAGGTCCTCGCGGGAGGCGTAGTACCGGTACAGCGCCGGCGCGGTCACGCCCATCTCGCGGGCGATCGCCCGGAGGGTGACGGCTTGCGGGCCGTCGCTCACCAGGAGTGCGCGTGCCTGCGCCCGGATCGCCCGGTCGGTGTCGGCACGGACCCGTTCGCGACGTGTGGCCTGGGTCATTCCTCACTCCATGCTCTTGTAAACGCCGTTAACTTCACCGTACGGTGCTCAGTGAACGGTGTTTACGCCACGGTGCGTATCTACCGCACGGTAGTCGGCGGCGGTCGTGATGACCACCAGCGGGAGGGGATCGACGTGTTCGCGAGTTGGGGCTCGTTAGTGCACCGGCGCCGGTGGGCGGTGCTGGTCGCCGTCCTCGTCATCACGGTGACCGGCGGCCTCTGGGGCCTGGGCGTGTTCGACAAGCTCACCCAGGGCGGCTACGAGGACCCGGGCAGCGAGTCCGGCCGGGTGACCCAGATCATGGCCGACCTCGGCCAGCGCCCTGCCGACGTCGTCGTGGTCTACACCGCCCCCGAGGGCGAGACCGTCGACGACAAGGCGTTCGCGGAGAAGGTCACCAGCGCCCTCAACGGCCTGCCGACCGACCGCGTGGCCCAGCGCCTCGACTACTGGTCGACGCAGGCCCCCACCATGGTCAACGGCGACCGCACCCTCGCCCTGGCCACGATCACGCTCGCGGGCGACGACCACGACAGCCGCCAGGCCAACTACCTGGCCATCAAGGACCAGCTCCCGGTCGAGGGCATCACCACCATGGTCGGCGGGCAGGCCCCGACCGAGCAGGCGATGACCGACCAGTCCAACTCCGACCTCGTCGTCGCCGAGGCCATCTCGCTGCCGGTCACGCTGATCCTGCTCGTCTTCATCTTCGGCAGCGCCGTCGCCGCCGCGCTGCCCGTGCTCGTCGGCGGGCTGTCGATCTTCGGCGCGCTGGGCGTGCTGCGCGCGCTGAGCCTCGGGCTGGAGGTCAACACCTTCGCGGTCAACGTCGCCACCCTGCTCGGCCTGGGCATGGCGATCGACTACGGCCTGTTCATCGTCGGCCGGTACCGGGAGGAGCTGGCGGGCGGGGCCGACCCGCGCGACGCCGTGCGCCGGACCGTCGCCACCGCGGGCCGCACGGTCGCGTTCTCCGCGACGCTGCTGGTCATCGCGTTGTCCGGGCTGCTCGTGTTCCCGATGGACTTCCTCAAGTCGATGGCGTACGGCGGCATGTCCGCGGTCGCGATCGCCGCGATCGTCTCCCTGACGCTGCTGCCCGCGCTGCTGGCGATCCTCGGCAAGCGCGTCGACAAGCTCTCCGTGCGGCGCGCGCCCGCCGCCGAGCCGCGCTGGCTGGGCCGGGTCGCCGACGCCGTCATGAAGCGGCCGGTGTGGTTCGCCGCGCCGATCATCGCCGTGCTCGTGCTGCTCGCGCTGCCCTTCGGCGACGTCCGCTTCGGCGGGTACGACGTCAAGCAGCTCCCGCCGGGCGACCCGAACCGCGTCACCGCCGAGGTCATCGCCGACAACTTCCCGGGCGCGGGCGACAACACCGCCACCGTCGTGCTGCGCGGCGCGGACCAGTCCGACGTCAACTCGTTCGTCATCAACGCCAAGCAGGTGCCCGGCGTGCTCGACGTCGTGCCGAGCGGGCAGCAGGGCGACGTTTTCACCTTCAGCGCGCCGCTGGCGGGCGACTCGTCGTCCGACGAGGCCCGCGACGCCGTCGACGGGCTGCGCGGGGTCGCCTCCGACGCGGAGGTGCTCGTCGGCGGGTTCCCGGCGGTGGTCGCCGACAGCGTCGACGGGATCACCGACCAGGTGCCCTGGATGATCGCCATCCTGGTCGGCGCGACGCTGGTGCTGATGTTCCTCGCGTTCGGGTCGGTGCTGCTGCCGATCAAGGCCGTGGTGATGAGCGCGCTCAGCCTGTCCGCGACGTTCGGCGTGCTGGTGTTCGTCTTCCAGCAGGGCCACTTCGCCGACGCGCTCGGCGTCACCCCGCAACCCGCGCAGGCCGGGATGATGGTGCTCATCGGCGCGGTCGTGTTCGGCCTGTCCACCGACTACGAGACGTTCCTGCTGTCGCGCATGGTCGAGGCCCGCGCCCACGGCGCGTCCACCCCGGACGCGGTCCGCACCGGTCTGGTCCGCACCGGGCGGATGATCACCGCCGCGGCGCTGCTGCTCGGCGTGGTGACCGGGGCGTTCGCGATGTCGTCGCTGGCGAGCATGCGGTTCATCGGCACGGGCATGATCGTCGCGCTGGTGCTCGACGCGACCGTGGTCCGGATGCTGCTGGTGCCCGCCGTGCTGCGGCTGCTGGGCGACGCGTCCTGGTGGGCCCCGCGCGGCCTGCGCAGGCTCCAGGAGAAGGCGGGCCTGTCGGAGGTCGAGAAGCCCCGCGAGCTGGAACGGGTCTAGGGAGTCACCGGCGTCGATCGCTCGGGGGCTACGCGACCGACGCCGGTGACCAGTGCCGGTCGTGGCCCCCTGGCCCTGACCGGCCCCCGGGGCTCGGGGCCCCGGGTTCAACCGCGGGCGCCCGGTGGGGGCGCCCGCCAAATCTGTGACGTCGATTGTGGCACTCAGGAGCCATCCGACTACCCATTCGTTCACACTTGCGCACGGTCCGTCTCTCGAGCGGTGGGAGGTCGCACGGTGGATCCGGTGGTCGCGGTGCTCGGTTCGGCGAACGCCGACCTCGTCGTGGAGGTCCCGTCGCGGCCCGGCCCCGGGGAGACCGTTCTGGGCTCTGACGTGCGGATACTCCCCGGCGGCAAGGGCGCCAACACCGCCGTCGCCGCGGCCCGGCTGGGCGCCTCGGTGATCTTCATCGGGGCTCTGGGGGACGACGGTAACGGCCAGTTGCTGCACCGGTCGTTGACAATGAACGGTGTCGACGTCAGCCGGGTCCGGACCGCCGATCGGCCCACCGGGACGGCGTTCATCACCATCACCCCGGACGGCGAGAACGCCATCGTCGTCTCCCCGGGCGCCAACGCCGCCCTCAGCCCCGCCGACGTCGACCTCACCGGCGCGACGGTCTTGGTCGCGTCGCTGGAGGTGCCGATCGACGTCGTCGAGCACGCGGTCGCCTCAGCGGTCGCCTCGGGCGTCCGGGCGATCGTGAACCTGTCCCCGGTCGCCCGGCTGTCGCAGGCGACCCTCGCCGCCCTCGACCCGCTGATCGTCAACGAGCACGAGGCCCGGGACCTCGGGCCCCTGCTCGACCTCGGCGTCCGCAGCGCCGTGATCACCCGAGGCGCGCGGGGCGCGGACGTCGTCACCCCCGACGGCACGACGACCGTCCCCGCCCCCGGGTCACCCCGGTGGACACCACCGGCGCGGGCGACGCCTTCGCGGGCGCCCTCGCCCACCACCTCGCCGCGGGCGCCGACCTCACCGACGCCGCCGCCCGGGCCTGCCGGGTCGCCGCGCTCTCGGTCACCCGCGCGGGCGCCCAGCCGTCCTACCCGACGCGGGACGAGCTGGAGCCCTAGAGCACCACGTTGACCAGGCGGCCCGGGACGACGATGACCTTCTTCGGGGTCGACCCGTCGACCAGCGCCGCGACCTTCTCCTCGGCCAGGGCGGCGGCCTTGATCTCGTCCTGCGACGCCGACGCGGACACCGTGACCCGGCCCCGGACCTTGCCGTTGACCTGGATCGGGTACTCCACCGAGTCCTCGACCAGGTAGCGCTCGTCGGCCACCGGGAACGGGCCGTGGGCCAGGGACTCGGCGTGGCCCAGGCGGGACCACAGCTCCTCGGCGACGTGCGGGCACATCGGGGCCAGCAGCAGGACCAGCGCCTCCGCCACCGGGCGGGGGCAACCGTCCGGGTGGTGCTTGGTGACGTGGTTGGTCAGCTCGATCAGCTTCGCGCCCGCGGTGTTGTAGCGCAGACCCGCGTAGTCCTCGTGGACGCCCGCGATGGTCTTGTGCATCAGGCGCAGCGTCGGCTCGTCGACGTCGCCGTCGGTCACGCGGACCTCGCCGGTCTCCTCGTCGACGATCGCGCGCCACAGGCGCTGCAGGAAGCGCTGGGCGCCGACGACGTCCTTGGTCGCCCACGGGCGGGAGACGTCCATGGGGCCCATCGACATCTCGTACAGCCGGAAGGTGTCCGCGCCGTACGCCTCGCACATCTCGTCGGGCGTGACGACGTTCTTCAGGCTCTTGCCCATCTTCCCGTACTCCTGGAACACCTCGGTGTCCCCGTGGAAGTACTTGCCGTCGCGCTCGACGACCTCCGCCGCGGGCACGTACACGCCGCGGGCGTCGGCGTAGGCGTACGCCTGGATGTAGCCCTGGTTGAACAGGCGGCGGTACGGCTCGTCACCGGTGACGTGGCCCAGGTCGAACAGGACCTTCTGCCAGAACCGCGCGTACAGCAGGTGCAGGACCGCGTGCTCGACGCCGCCGACGTACAGGTCGACGCCGCCCGGGTCGGCCGCGCCGTGCTCCTTCGGGCGCGGGCCCAGCCAGTAGCGCTCGTTCTCCGGGGCGCAGAAGTGCTCGTCGTCCTCGGGGTCGACGTAGCGCAGCTGGTACCAGCACGAGCCCGCCCAGTTGGGCATCGTGTTCGTGTCGCGGCGGTACGTCTTGACGCCGTCGCCCAGGTCCAGCTCGACGGTCACCCACTCCGACGCCTTCGACAGCGGCGGGGACGGCTCGGTGTCGGCGTCCTCGGGGTCGTAGGTCGTGGGGAGTAGTCGTCGACCTCGGGCAGCTCGATCGGCAGCATCGACTCCGGCAGCGCGACGGGCGTGCCCTGCTCGTCGTAGACGATCGGGAACGGCTCGCCCCAGTAGCGCTGGCGGGAGAACAGCCAGTCGCGCAGCTTGTACTGCACGGTGCCGCGGCCGTGGCCGTGCTCCTCCAGCCACGCGATGATCGCCTTCTTGGCCTCGGCCATGTCCAGGCCGTCCAGGAAGCCGGAGTTGACCGCCGGGCCGTCGCCGGTGAACGCCTCGCCGTCGAAGCCCTCCGACGGCTGGACCGTGCGGATGACCGGCAGGCCGAACGCGGACGCGAAGTCCCAGTCGCGCTGGTCCTGGCCGGGCACCGCCATGATCGCGCCGGTGCCGTAGCCCATCAGCACGTAGTCGGCGATGAACACCGGGATCGACGCGCCGTTGACCGGGTTCACCGCGTACGCGCCGGTGAAGACGCCGGTCTTGTCCTTGTTCTCCTGGCGGTCCAGGTCCGACTTCATCGACGCCGCGCGCCGGTACTCCGCGATCGCGGCGGCCGGGGTGTCCGCGCCGCCGGTCCAGCGGGAGTCCACATCGGACGGCCACGCGTCGGCGGCGATCGCGTCGACCAGCGGGTGCTCGGGCGCCAGGACCATGTACGTCGCGCCGAACAGCGTGTCCGGGCGGGTGGTGAAGACCTCGATGTCGTGGTCGCCGCAGGCGAACCGGACGCGGGCGCCGTGCGAGCGGCCGATCCAGTTGCGCTGCATGGACTTGACCTTCTCCGGCCAGTCCAGCCGGTCCAGGTCGTCGATCAGCCGGTCGGCGTACGCGGTGATCCGCATCATCCACTGGCGCAGGTTCTTGCGGAACACCGGGAAGTTGCCGCGCTCGGAGCGGCCGTCCGCGGTGACCTCCTCGTTGGAGATCACCGTGCCCAGTCCCGGCACCCAGTTCACCGGCGCGTCCGACAGGTACACCAGGCGGTGCTCGTTCAGCAGCGCCTGCCGCTCCGCGTGCGACAGCTCCGCCCACGAGCGGCCGTCGGGCGTGGCGCGCTCACCGGTGACGTACTGCGCGGCCAGCTCGGCGATCGGGCGGGCGCGGTCGGCCTCCGGGTCGTACCAGGAGTTGAAGATCTGCAGGAAGATCCACTGGGTCCAGCGGTAGTAGCCCGGGTCGATCGTGGAGATCCGGCGCCGGTCGTCGTGGCCCAGGCCCAGCCTGCGGATCTGCCGCAGGTAGGTCTCGATGTTGTCCTCGGTGGTCTTGCGCGGGTGCTGCCCGGTCTGCACCGCGTACTGCTCGGCGGGCAGGCCGAACGCGTCGAAGCCCATCGTGTGCAGGACGTTGCGCCCGGTCATCCGGTGGTAGCGGGCGTAGACGTCGGTGCCGATGAAGCCCAGCGGGTGGCCGACGTGCAGGCCCGCGCCCGACGGGTACGGGAACATGTCCTGCACGAACAGCTTGTCCGCGGGCACCGGACCGGCCAGCTCGCCGACCGGGTTCGGCGCGTGGAACGTGCCGTCCGCCTCCCAGCGGTCCTGCCAGCGGCGTTCGATCTCCCCGGCCAGGGCCGCGGTGTACCGGTGGGCGGGCTCGTCGCTCATCGAAGATCCTTCCGAGGTGGGTCCTGCTCCGGGACAAACGAAAACCCCCAGCCCGACGGGCATGGAGGGTCGCCGTGCTCACCGAAACGGATCGGTCAGCACGGCCCACTAAGGAGCAGGTGGCCCTGGCGCATGGACCTAGGGTAGCCCACCGCGTCCAGCGCTATGCAGGGTGACCGGGGCCACGACCTACCATCGACGTCGTGACTCTGCTGCCGCTGCTGCCCCTGGTCGCGGGCGCCGCCCTGCTCGTCGTCGGGTTCCTCGGCTTCACCGGGCGGCTGCCGCGCAACCGCTACGCGGGCGTGCGCACCGCGGCCACCCTCCGCAGTGACGAGGCGTTCCGCGTCGGCAACAAGGTCGCGGGCCTGCCGACGGTCGCCGCGGGCGCCATCGGCGTGCTCGGCGCGACCGCGGGCTGGCTGACGAACCCGCTGCTCGGCACCGTCCTCGCCCTCGCGGGCCTGCTGACGCTGACCGTCGCGGGCGGCGTCCTCGGCACGAAGGCCGCCGCCGCGGTCCCCGAGCCCGAGCCGGAGCTGCCCGCGGGCTGCAAGGGCTGCCAGTGCGGCGGGTGCGGGGTCTTCCAGAAGTCCTAGTTCTGCCGGACGTCGCCGGGGTGCGTGGCCAGCAGGGCCAGCGGCATCCCCTGGCGGCGCAGGACGCGGCCCCACAGGTCCACCGTCGGCGGGGTGAGCACGTCGGCCGGGAGCGCGGGCACCACGATCCAGTCGCCGCGGTCGATCTCGCCCGCGAGCTGGCCGACCTCCCAGCCGGAGTACCCGGCGAAGACGCGGACGCCGCGCAGCTTCGGGATCAGCGGCTCCGGGTCGGCGTCGAGGTCGACGAGGGCGACCGGGCCGCGCACGCCGATCAGGCCGCGCACGCCCTCGACGGACTCCCCGGTGCGCATCGCCGCCAGGCACAGGGCCGTCTTCTGCTCGACCGGCCCGCCGACGAACACCGAGCCCGGGTCGGTCACGTGCGGTCCCCACGACGGCAGCACGTCACCCACCGGGACCTCGCTCGGCCGGTTGAGGACGACGCCCAGCGTGCCCTCGCCGCGGTGGTCGATGACGAACACGACCGTGCGGCGGAAGTTCTCGTCGAGCAGGCTGGGGGCGGCTACCAGCAGTGTTCCCGGCTCGACGGACACGTCGGACGACACGGACGACATGATCCCATCCGTTACCGGGTCGAGAGGACTCGACCGGGAACATCCCGGGCGGCCCGGTCGTTGTAGGGATCGGTCGGCGTCACTGTGTCCCCCGGGCTCAACCACAAACGCCTTAGTGGAATACCGCTCGGCTGGAGCCACTCTGCGCGAACCGCCGTGAGGCGACCGGGCGCCGGCTAGCGGGCGGGCGGCTACCCATGGGAGCCGCCCGCCCGTTTGTGCCCGCACGTAGGCTGGCCACTCGTGAGCACGGCGCAGACCGCTGGCCGACCGGCGGGGCACGAGCACCACCACGACCGCATCGGGCCGCGGCGGATGCTCGCGTTCGCGGGTTTCCGCAGGCTGCTGCTGAGCCGCTTCGCCGCCCAATGGGGTGACGGCCTGTTCCAGGCGGGTCTCGCGGGCGCCGTGCTGTTCAACCCCGAGCGCGAGGCCGACCCGCTCGCCATCGCCGCCGGGTTCGCCGCGCTGCTGCTGCCGTACTCCGTCGTCGGGCCGTTCGCAGGCGCCCTGCTGGACCGCTGGGACCGCCGCCGCGTGCTGGTCACGGCCAACCTGCTGCGCGGGGTGATGATCCTCGTGACCGCGGTGTCGGTCATCGCGGGCGCGTCCGGGACCGTGCTGTTCACCCTCGCCCTGGTCGTGGTCGGCATCAGCCGGTTCGTCGGGTCGGGGCTGTCGGCGTCGCTGCCGCACGTGGTGCCGGTGCGCAACCTGGTCGAGGCGAACGCGATCGCCACCACGCTCGGCGCGGTCATCGCCGTGCTCGGCGCGGGCTGCGCGGTCGGCATCCGGGCGCTGCTCGGCGACGACGACACCGGCTCCGGCCTGACCACCTGCGTCGCGGTGATCGGGTCGGCGGTGGCCGCGTTCGTCGTCGTGCGCTTCGCGCCCGGCGCGCTCGGACCCGACGAGGTCGACGAGCCCGCGCAGACCCTCGTCGCCGTCGCGCGCGGCCTGTTCGACGGCGGCCGGGTCGCCGTGCACACCCCGACCGTGCTCGCCGGGTTCGTCGCGCTGCTCGCCCACCGCGCGGTGTTCGGCGTCCTGCTGCTGATGACCGTCCTGCTCATGCGCTTCGAGTTCGCCTCGGGCCTGGCCGGGCTGGGCCAGGTCGCGGGGCTGTTCGGGCTCGGCGTGCTGGCCGCCGGGCTGACCACCGCGCGGATCGTCGCGGGCGTCGGGCGGCGGCGCACGATGGGCGCGGCGATGGTCGTCGGCGCGGTCGCCATCCTCGCGCTCGGCCTGCCCATGGCGATGTGGTCCACGCTCGCCGCGGCGTTCGTGGTGTCGTTCGTCGGGCAGGTCGTGAAGCTCTGCGTCGACGCCGCCGTGCAGCGCGACATCGGCGACGAGAGCCGCGGCCGCGTGTTCGCCCTCTACGACACCCTGTTCAACGTCGCCCAGGTCGCGTCGCTGGCGCTGGCCGCGCTCGTCGTCGCCGACGACGGGCGCTCACCCGGCCTGGTCGTCGCCGCCGCGGTCGTCTACCTCGTCGGCCTCGGCGGGTTCGCCCTGGCCAGCCGGGGTCACCACTAGCCCCTGCTCGGCCGCCCAGCCGTACAGCGCGGCGACGGCCTCGTCGTGGTCCAGCGGGCCGCGGTCCAGGCGCAGCTCCTTGAGGAACCGCCACGCCTGCCCGACCAGCGGGCCCGGCGGCAGGCCGAGCAGCCGCATGATCTCGTTGCCGTCGATGTCCGGGCGCACGCGCGCCAGGTCCTCGTCGGCGGCGATCCGGGCGATCCGCTCCTCCAGGCCGTCGTAGGTGCGTTGGAGCGCGGCGGCCTTGCGCTTGTTGCGGGTCGTGCAGTCCGCCCGGACCAGCTTGTGCAGCCGGGGCAGCAGGTCGCCCGCGTCGGTGACGTAGCGGCGCACCGCCGAGTCGGTCCACTCGCCCTTGCCGTAGCCGTGGAAGCGCAGGTGGAGGAACACCAGGCGGGCGACGTCCTCGGTGATCTCCTTCGAGTACCGCAGCGCCCGCAAGCGCTTGCGGGTCATCTTCGCGCCGACCACCTCGTGGTGGTGGAAGCTCACGCCGCCGCCGGGCACGTGCCTGCGGGTGTCCGGCTTGCCGATGTCGTGCAGCAGCGCCGCCAGCCGCAGCACCAGGTCCGGGCCGTCCTCCTCCAGGTCGACCGCCTGCTCCAGCACGACCAGCGAGTGCTCGTAGACGTCCTTGTGCTGGTGGTGCTCGTCGATCTCCAGGCGCAGCGCCGGGATCTCGGGCAGCACGTGCGCGGCCAGGCCGGAGTCGACCAGCAGCTCGATCCCGCCGCGCGGGTCGTCGCCGCAGAGCAGCTTGGACAGCTCCACCTGCACGCGCTCAGCGGTGATCCGGGTGATCTGCTCGCTCATCGCGGTCATCGCGGCGACCACCGCGGCGCGGGCACGAAGCAGAGCTGGCTGATGAACCGCGCCGCGCGCAGCATCCGCAGCGGGTCGTCGGCGAAGGACTCCTCCGGGGTGGCGGGGGTGTCGAGCACCCGCGCCTCCAGCGCCGCCAGGCCGCCGTGCGGGTCCACCAGCTCGCGGGTGGCCAGGTCGACCGCCATCGCGTTGACCGTGAAGTCCCGCCGGACCAGGTCGCCCTCGATGGTGTCGCCGAAGCGCACCTCGGGGTTGCGCGAGACCCGGTCGTAGGCGTCCGCCCGGAACGTCGTGATCTCGCAGGTCTGGCCCGCCTTCGCGACGCCGACCGTGCCGAAGGCGATGCCGGTGTCCCAGATCGCGTCCGCCCAGCCCTTCACCAGCGCCACGACCTCCTCCGGCCGGGCGTCGGTGGTGAAGTCGAGATCGGTGCCGAGCCTGCCGAGCAGCGCGTCCCGCACGCTCCCGCCGACCAGGTACAGCCGGTGCCCCGCGGCGGAGAACCGGGCCGCGAGATCGTCGACGACGGGGTTGGCGGTGAGCAGTTCCATCAGCGGTTCGGAATGGGTGACCTGCGGACTCGACACAAGGATCCAGGGTATCCGCCCTGCCCGCGGGCCGGGCGGGGCCCGGCGTTCCGGGCCGGCGCTGCGCCATTCGCACTACCATCGGCAGGGTGCCCCCGTCGTCCGGCAGGTCCGCGGTGCCCGGTCCGGGCGCCGCGGCCGAGGCCGGGCCCGCAGGCTCAAGACCGTCGACGAGACCTCGGCGGGCGGGCTCGTCCTCGACGCCGACCGCGAGCGGGTCGCGCTGATCGGTCGGCTGGACCGGCGCGGGCGGCTGCTGTGGTCGCTGCCCAAGGGCCACATCGAGCCCGGCGAGACCCCCGAGCAGACCGCGGTGCGCGAGATCGCCGAGGAGACCGGCATCGACGGCGAGGTGGTCCGGCCGCTGGGCACGATCGACTACTGGTTCACCGCCGACGGCACCAAGCGCGTGCACAAGACCGTGCACCACTTCCTGCTGCTGGCCCGCACCTACGAGCTGTCCGACGAGGACGTGGAGGTCAGCGAGGTGGCCTGGGTGGACCTCGCTGATCTGGAGGGCCGCCTGGCTTACGCCGATGAGCGGCGTTTGGTCCGCAAGGCCCGCCAACTACTCTCCGAGCAGCACATCATCTCCGGTCCCGGCCGGGACCTGTCCCCGCATGGAGAGCCCACGTGACCACCCGCCTGCGCCGCGGCACCGCCGCGGTGGCGGCCGCATTGGCGACCCTGGCAGCGGCGCCGCTCCCGACGCAGGCCGCGGCGCAGTCGAGCAGACTGCGGGTGGAGGTCGACGCGCTCACCCCGCGCGTGGTCCAGGCGTCGGCGTCGACCCTGACGATCACCGGGACGCTCACCAACACCGGCGACCGCACGATCACCGACGTCGAGCTGCGGGTGCAGCGCGGCGACGTGCTCGACGCCGAGGCGGGCCTGCGCGCCGCGATCGCCGACCCGTCGCTGACCTCGGCGTTGGACCGGCCCGCCGAGACCTCCGACTTCGCCGACGTCACCCCGGAGCTGCCCGCGGGCCAGCGTCGACTTCCAGGTCACCGTCGACGTCAAGGACGACCTGAAGATCGACCGGCCCGGGGTGTACCCCTTGGCGCTCAACCTCAACGGCGTCCCCGACTTCGGCACCACCGAGCGGCTCGGCTCGCTGAGCACGCTGCTGCCGGTGCTGTCGGTGCCCGGCGGCCCCGCCGTCGACCCGCCCGCCACGCCCACCCCGCTGACGGTGATCTGGCCGCTGGTCGACCGCCCGCACCGGGTGGAGAGCCCGCTCAGCTCCGGCCCCGCGCTGCTGGCCGACGACTCGCTGGCGTCGTCGCTCGCCGTCGGCGGCAGGCTCTACACGCTCCTCGACGCGGTCCGCTCCGCCGCCGAGACCGACCCGACCCTCGTGCGCTCCCTGTGCTTCGCGGTCGACCCCGACCTGCTCACCACCGTCGCCGCGATGGCCGAGGGCTACCAGGTGCGCTCCGGCGACGGCGTCATCGAGGGCCGCGGCGCCACCACCGCCGAGCTGTGGCTGACCACGCTGCGCGAGGTCGCCCAGGGCCAGTGCGTCATCCCGCTGCCCTTCGCCGACGCCGACCTGGCCGCGCTCTCCCGCGCCGACACCGTCGCCCTCCAGACCCTCGCGCTCGGCGGCCCCGGCATCACCTACGACGAGGACGACGAGCCGCGCACGACCACCGACATCGTCGAGTCCGTGCTCGGCGTGACCCCGGTCGACGGCGTCGTCTGGCCCGCGGGCGGCACGCTCGACCAGCGCACCCTCGCCGACCTGGCCGCGCTGCGCGAGACCACCGTCCTGGCCGACAACACCCGGCTGTCCGGCGCGACCGGGTCGGCCCCGTTCGACCTGGCCGCCAACGTCCGCGCGGTCCCGTACGACGGCCTGGTCGCCCAGTCGCTCGAACCGACCCTCCGGGTCGCCGACGGGTCGGTCGCCACGTCGTCGGTGCAGAACGGCCTGTCCGCGCTGGTCTACCGGGGCGGCATCGCCGCGACCCCGGAGCCGGTCGTGGTCGCCCCGCCGCGCCGCTGGTCCGCCGACCAGGACGACTTGACGGTGTTCCTCGACACCGTCCGCTCGCTGACCGCGCAGGGCTACACCCGCCCGCTGTCGCTGCCCGCGCTGCTCGCGGGGAGTCCAACGGCTCTGCCGCCGGCCTGGACTACAGCGCCCGCGACACCGCCGCCGAGATCCCCGCGCCCACGTCCGCGCGCATCGCCCGCGCCGACGGCGTGCAGCGCGAGCTGGTCGACAAGGTGCTGTTCGAGGACGCCGCCAACCAGGTCACCCCGACCGCGCTGATGGCCCCGCTGCGCCGCGGCCTGGTCCGCGCGTCCTCCACCGCCTGGCGCGCGGAACCGAGGCTGGCCGACCAGGCGCTCGCCCGGGTCACCGAATCGCTGAACGGGATGCTCGACCAGGTCTCGGTCACCGACCCCGGGCGACCGCTGTCGCTGGCGTCGAAGGACAGCCCGCTGCCGGTGTACATCAGCAACAAGCTGCCGGTCGAGGTCCTCGCGCGGATCAACGTGGGCACCACCCCGGCCTGCGACCGCTGGAGGAGACGCTGGTCCGCATCCCGGCCAACGCGCGCATCCCGCGGTACCTGCCCACCCAGGTCACCCGCTCCGGCCGGTTCGTGGTGAGCGTGTGGCTGACCACGCAGGACGGCACCGAGCTGGGCGGCTCGTCCCGGGTCGAGCTGAACTCGACCTCCTTCGGCAGCATCATCCTCATCGTCACCGGGACCGCCGCGGGCGCGCTGGTGCTGCTCGTCATGCTGCGGCTGGTGCGTAGGCTGCGGGCGGCGAAGGCCGCGGACTCCGCCGGGGCCGACCTCTGACCTTGGCGGGAGCAGCAGTGCAGCAGGGCGGCGAAGCGCCGAAGACGCCATCGCTGGCGCGCGCCAGCAGCACCATGGCGGTCGCGACGCTGGTCAGCCGGATCACCGGCTTCGGCTGGAAGCTCCTGCTGGTCGCGATCGTCGGCATCAACGCGATCCAGGACTCGTTCAACGTCGCCAACACCCTCCCCAACATCATCTTCGAGCTGCTGCTCGGCGGGGTGCTCGCCAGCGTCGTCGTCCCGCTGCTGGTGCGGTCGCAGGACGACCCGGACGGCGGCCAGGAGTACATGAACCGGCTGCTCACCGTCGGGATGACCGGCCTGGGCATCGGCACCGTCGTCGCGATCGCCGCGGCGCCGCTGTTCACCTGGCTCTACGTCGACGGGTCCACCGGCAACGCCAGCCCCGAGCTGACCACCGCGTTCGCCTACCTGCTGCTGCCGGAGATCCTGTTCTACGGCCTGTTCGCCCTGCTCAGCGCGATCCTCCAGGCCCGGCACGTGTTCGGCCCGACCGCGTGGGCGCCGGTGCTGAACAACGTCGTCGTCGTCGCCACCCTGCTGCTCTACCTCGTCGTCCCCGGCGAGATCACGGTCAACCCGGTCGACATGAGCCAGCCCAAGCTGCTGGTCCTCGGCATCGGCGTGACGCTCGGCATCGTCGTCCAGTCGGTCGTGCTGATCCCGGCGCTGCGCCGCATCGACTTCCGGTTCCGCTGGACCTGGGGCTTCGACGCGCGGCTCAAGGAGTTCGGCGGGCTCGCCCTGTGGGTGCTCGGCTACGTCGCGGTCAGCCAGGTCGGCCTGATCGTCACCCAGCGCGTGCTGACCGCGGGCGAGCAGGGCGGTGTGTCGATCTACGCCAACGCCTGGCTGCTGTTCCAGCTCCCGTACGGGGTCATCGGCGTCTCGCTGCTCACCGCGATCCTGCCGAGGATGTCGAAGTCCGCCGCCCGCGGCGACACCCAGGCGGTGATCGACGACCTGGCCACCGGCAGCAGGCTGTCGGCGGTCATGCTCGTCCCGATCAGCGGCGTGCTCACCATCGCCGGGTCGGCCATCGGCGTCGCGCTCTACGCGTTCGGCCAGTCCAACGTCGTCGAGGGGGAGCGGCTCGGCACCGCGCTCGCGTTCTCCGCGTTCGGCCTGCTGCCCTACGCGCTGGTCATGCTCCAGCTCCGCGTCTTCTACGCGATGAAGGACGCCCGCACCCCCACCGTCATCATGATCGGGATGACCCTGGTGAAGGTCCCGCTGCTCTACATGTGCGGCGCGGTCCTGAGCCCGGAGAACGTCGTCATCGGTGTGATGCTGGTCAACTCGCTCAGCTACGTCATCGGGGCCGTCGCGGGCCAGATGTGGCTGTGGGTCCGGCTCGGGCACCTGCGCAACAAGAAGATCGTCTCGGTGATCGCCAAGACCACCGCCGCGACCGCCGCCGGGATGGGCGCCGCCTGGCTGGCGGCCAAGGTGATCTTGCCGGACGGGGTCGGCGGCATCGGCTCGGCGTGGGTCTCGCTGATCGTCCAGGGACTGGTGGCCTGCGCCGTGGCGTTCGGCGGACAGGCGTTGCTCAAGGTGCCGGAACTCAAGCCCGCGGTCGCCCGAATCACCCGACTGGTCCGCCGGGGCTGATTCGCACGTCCACAAGGGCGCGCCGGATTCCCGTACCCTCGGGCGCGGGAGCGCGAGCGCGAAAGAGAGCACGGTGACGACGAGGCGGACCGAGGTGCCCACGGGTGGGGAGTCGGCAGGCTACCGAGCCGCGCCCGACGCCCTGGTCCCGGGTGGGCTCGTCGGCGAGGGCCGCTACCGGCTGCTGGCCCAGTTCGGCGCCGACCCGCGCGCGGGCGCGGAGTTCTGGCGGGCCCGCGACGGCCAGCTCCGCCGCGACGTCGGCCTGACCCTGCTCACCGGCGCGCCCAGCGACGGCGCCGCCGCCGAACGCGCCCGCCGCGTCCTCGAGCGCGCCGCGCACGCCGCCCGCCTCGACCACCCCGGCACCGCGCGCGTGCTCGACGTCGTCGCGCCCGGCGGCGGGATCGGCCACGGCGAGGGCGTCCTCGGCCTGGTCGTCGCCGACTGGGCCACCGGCACCGACCTGCTCGACCTCATCGCCGAGCACCCGCTGCCCCCGGGCACCGCCGCCCGGCTGCTCGAACCGCTCGCCGCCGCCGTCGACCAGGCCCACCACACCGGGCTCGTGCTCGGCATCGACCACCCGCAGCGCGTCCGCGTCACCCCGGAGGGCAGGCTGCGGCTCGCCTTCCCCGGCCCGCTGCCGCACGCAGGCCTGCGCGACGACGTCCGCGGCCTCGGCGCGCTGCTGTACCTGCTGCTCACCGGCCGCTGGCCGCTGCCGGGCGGACCCGAGGGCGTCCCGCCCGCGCCGCGCGGACCCGACGGCTCCGTCGTGCCGCCGCGCGCGCTGTTCCCGTACATCCCGGTCGAGCTGTCGGTGGCCGCCGTGCGCTGCCTCGCCGACGACGCCCACGGCGGCATCCGCACCGGCGCCGCGCTGCTCCAGGTGCTGGAGAAGGCCCGGCTCCACGAGGACCAGACCGAGCGCCTGAACGCCGCCCCCGTCGAGTACGACGAGGACGGCAACCTCTGGACCACCCGCCCGCCGACCAACGACCGCTCCCAGCGGCGCAAGCTCGCCATCGGCGTGACCGCCCTGGCCGCGGCCACCGTCGGCGTGCTCGCCTGGCTGGGCATGCAGCTCATCAGCTTCTTCGACGACGGGACCGGCACCGCGGGCCCGACGGTCACCGCGACCGCCCCGGGCAACAACACCGGCGCCTCCGGCGCGCCCGCCCCGCCGCCGGTCGTGCCCGCCGGGCCGATCCGCCCGCGGGCGTGGAGGTCTACAACGTCGGCGGCACCCCGGACAACCCGCGCCGGGCCACCTTCGCCGTCGACGGCGACCCGGAGACCGCCTGGAAGACCGACACCTACAAGCAGCCGTTCCCCGCGCTCAAGCCCGGCGTCGGCCTGATGGCCTCCTTCGCCGAGCCGGTCACGCTCGCCGAGGTCACCGTCGACTCGCCCAGCGGGGGCACCGTCGTGGAGATCCGCAGCGCCCCGTCGGAGAACCCGGACCTGGCCGAGACCAAGGTCATCGGCAAGGCCACGCTCGAGGCCGGGCAGACCCGGCTGCAGCTCGACCGCACCGAGCCCACCCAGCACGTGCTGGTGTGGATCACCACCCTGGCCGAGGGCAACATGTCCGAGCTGACCGAGATCGGCTTCGTCCGGGCGCAGTGACACCGGCCGCACCCTGCCCCGTTACATTGTCCCGGTGACCGCCGCAGCCAGCTCGGACGCCGACCTCATCGCGGCGCATGCCGCCGGTGATCCCCGCGCGTTCTCCGAATTGGTCCGCAGACACCGCGACCGGCTCTGGGCGGTCGCCCTGCGCACCCTCCGCGACCACGAGGAGGCGGCCGACGCGCTGCAGGAGGCGCTCATCTCCGCGTTCCGCGCCGCCGGGTCGTTCCGCGCCGAGTCGCAGGTGACGACCTGGCTGCACCGCATCGTCGTCAACGCCTGCCTGGACCGGGTCCGCCGCCGCAACGCCCGCCCGACGGTGCCGCTGCCCGAGGCCGGGCCGGGCGAGCCGGTCAGCCCGCGCGACGCCATGGCCGACCGCGAGACCCAGCTCGTCGTGCAGCGCGCCCTCGCGGAGCTGTCCGACGAGCAGCGCCTGCCGATCGTGCTCGTCGACGTCGAGGGGTACTCCGTCGCCGAGACCGCGCAGATCCTCGGCATCGCCGAGGGCACCGTCAAGAGCCGCTGCGCCCGGGGCCGGGCGAAGCTCGCGAAATCTCTCGGACATCTGCGGAACCCGAGTGCAGATGCGAACGTCCCAGGTGGCGCTGGCGATTGGCGAGGTGTGCCCGACGGGCGCCACGGGGAGGCACGATGACGGACAAGATTCGGGGCAGCATCGGCCCCGACGGCCCGCCATGGCCCGTCGACCTGCTGGCCGACCTGCACGCGGGCGTCCTGGAGCCGAACCGGGCGGCCGACGTGCGCGCCCGCGTCGGCGACGACCCGGAGGCCCGCGCGGTGCTCGCCGCGCTGGACGCGGTCCGTACCGACCTCGGTGCTCTCCGCGACGCCCCCGCGCCGCCGATGCCCGACCACCTCGCCGCCCGGCTCGACGCCGCCCTCGCCGAGGAGGCCCGCCGCGCGTTCGGCGGCGCCCCCAGCAGGCCCCGGCCACCCCGCCCGGCGGGGCGCCGGTGATCGACCTGGCCGCCGCGCGCCGCAAGCGCGGCCGGATGGCCGCCTGGGGCGTGGGCGTGCTCACCGCCGCCGCCGCGGCCGTCGCGGTGGCCTTCGTCGGGCTGCCCAAGACCGAGCCGGGCGCGGGCGGCGTGGCCGCACCGGCCACCACCACGACGCAGGCGCCCTCGGCCCAGCCGCCGGTCGCGCTGACCCGCGAGGACATCGGGCAGTCGCTGAACAAGGTCGTCGACGTCAAGGAGTACGGCCCCCTCGGCGACAAGGCGGGCCTCGACCGCTGCCTGGACGCCAACGGGTTCGACCCCGCCACCGCGCAGGTCGTCGGCGTGCGCCCGGTCACCCTCGACGGCGAGGACGGCGTGATGGCGCTGCTGCTGACCCAGAAGGTCGGCCAGTTCCGCGTGCTCGTCGTCACGCCCGAGTGCAAGGCGCTGTTCAACGACACCATCAACTGATCCCACCCGCTGGGCAGTGCGCTGAAAGCGCGGAACAACAGCGCCATACCATCGCGTTGACACCTATGCGTCCGGGCGACCCGATCCCGGCGGGAGCGATGGAGGGCGAATGTCTGCGCAGATCCGAAACCTGATCATCATCGGGTCCGGACCCGCCGGCTACACCGCGGCCGTCTACGCCGCCCGCGCGCAGCTCAACCCCTGGTGTTCGAGGGCAGCCAGTTCGGCGGCGCCCTGATGACCACCACCGAGGTCGAGAACTTCCCCGGCTTCCGCGACGGCATCATGGGCCCGGACCTCATGGAGCAGATGCGCGCCCAGGCCGAGCGCTTCGGCGCCGAGCTGCGCCCGGAGGACGTCGAGTCGGTCGACCTCACCGGCCCCGTCAAGGTCGTCGAGGCCAACGGCGTGCGGTACGAGGCCAAGGCCGTCGTGCTCGCCATGGGCGCCGCGGCCCGCTACCTCAACGTGCCCGGTGAGCAGGAGCTCCTCGGCCGCGGCGTGTCCGCCTGCGCCACCTGCGACGGGTTCTTCTTCCGCGACCAGGACATCGCGGTCGTCGGCGGCGGCGACTCGGCGATGGAGGAGGCCACCTTCCTCACCCGGTTCGCCAAGTCGGTGACGATCCTGCACCGCCGCGAGGAGTTCCGCGCCTCCAAGATCATGCTGGAGCGCGCCCGGGCCAACGAGAAGATCACCTGGCGGCTCAACACCGCGGTCGACGAGGTCGTCGGCGACCAGAAGGTCACCGGCCTGAAGGTCCGCGACACCGTCACCGGCGAGACCGACGAGCTGCCCGTGACCGGCTTCTTCGTCGCCATCGGCCACGACCCGCGCAGCGCGCTGGTCAAGGGCCAGGTCGAGCTGGACGACGAGGGCTACGTGGTGACCAGGGGCCGCACCAGCTACACCAACCTCGACGGCGTCTTCGCCGCGGGCGACCTGGTCGACCACACCTACCGCCAGGCCATCACCGCCGCGGGCTCCGGCTGCGCGGCGGCCATCGACGCGGAGCGCTGGCTCGCCGAGCACGGCGCCGAGGAAGCCGAGAAGGCGGCCGAGCTGGTCGGCGGCGGCTACGGCAAGAGCGAATAACCCAAGGAGACAAGAAGATGGCTGGCAACACCGTGACCGTCACGGCCGACTCGTTCAGCGCCGACGTGCTCAACAGCGACAAGCCCGTCCTGGTCGACTTCTGGGCGACCTGGTGCGGCCCGTGCCGGATGGTCGCGCCGGTGCTCGAGGAGATCGCCGGGGACCACGCCGACAAGCTCACCGTCGCCAAGCTCGACATCGACGCGCACCCGGGCATCGCCCGCGACTACCAGGTCATGTCCGTGCCCACCCTGATCCTGTTCTCCGGCGGCCAGCCGGTGAAGACGATCGTCGGCGCGAAGCCCAAGGCGGCGCTGGTGAACGAGCTGAGCGACGTCCTGGCCTGATCCGGCCGGAAAAGACCGAAGCAACCCGAACCCGGGGTACGCGCGTCTCGTTGTCCGAGGCGCGGACCCCGGGTTCGCGCTGTTCCGACCCGCCCGCGACCGGGGCGTGGGATGACCGGAGCGGCAAGGCACAATGGTCGACTGTCAGGGATTCGCACCACCGACTCGAGAGCGAGGGTCCATGCGGGTTCTCCGCCGCGGCGACACCGGGCCGGCCGTAGCCGAGGTCCGGTCCACGCTCGCCGCGCTGGGCTTTGCCACCGCCGCCCAGCACGCGGACGTCTTCGACGCCCCGATGGAGCACGCCGTGCGGGCGTTCCAGCAGCGTCGCGGCCTGATCACCGACGGCGTCGTCGGCCCCGCCACCTACCGGGCCCTGCGCGACGCCACGTACTCCCTGGGCGGCCGCCCGCTGGCCTTCCTGGTCTCCGCGCCGCTGAGCGGCGACGACGTGCTCACCCTGCAGGAGCGCCTGCTCGAGCTCGGGTACGACGCGGGCCGGTCCAACGGCGTGTTCGGCGCCCAGACCGAGGCCGCCCTCCGCAACTTCCAGCGCGACTACGGCCTGACCGTGGACGGCATCTGCGGCCCGGCGACGGTCCGCGCGCTGCGCCAGCTCTCCCCGCGCCCGCGGCGGCAGGCCGGTCCTGCTGCGCGAGCAGGAGCGGGTCCGCAAGGCCGGGCCCCGGCTGCGCGGCAAGCGCATCGTCATCGACCCCGGCCACGGCGGCGCCGACCCGGGCGTGTCCGTCGCGGGCGTCAACGAGTCCGAGCTGATGTGGGACCTGGCGACCCGGCTCGAGGGCAAGATGGTCGCCACCGGCATGGAGGCGCTGCTCTCCGCGGCCACGACCGCTGCCCCGACGAGGCCGACCGCGCGCACTTCGCCAACGACGCGGGCGCCGACCTGGTCCTCTCGCTGCACACCGACGGCAACCGGTCCCCGCACGCCCAGGGCGTCGCGGCGTTCCACTTCGGCACCGGCAACGGCGCCACCTCGACCCTCGGCGAGGCGATGGCCGGGCTGATCCAGCGCGAGCTGGTCATGCGCACCGGCATGCGCGACTGCGGGACGCACCCGAAGACGTGGGAGCTGCTGCGGCTGACCCGCTGCCCGCGGTGCGCATCGAGATCGGCTACCTGACCAACGCCGAGGACCGCCGCAGGCTCACCGACCCCCGGTTCCGGGACGTGGTGGCCGAGGGCATCCTGGTCGCGGTCAAGCGGCTGTACCTGCTCGGGCAGAACGACCAGCCGACCGGCACGTTCACCTTCGCGGACGTGCTCGCCCACGAGCTGGCGAAAGCCGAGTAAGCCCTAGCGCTGCATCGCCGGGGTGCCGACCGTGCTGATGGTGACGGTGCCCAGGAGGCGTTCGAGGGCGGCCTCGACGTCTTCCTTCCAGGTGATGGCCGAGCGCAGCTCCAGGCGCAGCCGGGGCCACCGGGGGTGCGGGCGGACCGTCTTGAAGCCGACGCTGGTGAGGAACGCGGCGGGGACCACGCAGCTGTGGTCCTCGTCGGCGTCCATGTCGCCGAACGCCTCGATGGCCTTGACGCCGCGCCGGGTGAGGTCCTTGGCCACCGACTGGACGAGCAGCCTGCCGAGCCCGCCCTTGCGGAACTCGGGGAGCACGTGGAAGCCGGTGAGCACGACCGCGTCCGGGCTGATCGGCGAGGTCGGGAACGCCGAGGCGCGCGGGACGGCGTTCGGCGGGGCGTAGAGGACGAACCCGACGGGCAGCTTGTCGCTGTAGACGATGCGGCCGCAGGAGCCCCATTCGAGCAGCACGCTGGAGACCCAGGCCTCCTTCTCCAGCTCGGTGGTGCCGAACTCCTCGGCCTGCTCCTTCAGGTGCGGCGCGAGCTCCCAGTACACGCAGGACCGGCACTGCTTCGGCAGGTGCTCCAGGTTGTCCAGCGTGACGCCGACCACGCGTCGCGACACCCAACCTCCCCGCCCGAGTTCTCCCTACCGACACAGGATAGGGCGATGTGACCTGCGTCGGAACCGGGCGGCGGATTCTCAGGGCAATGTCACCCCTCCGGTTACACTCGCGAGAACGCCACCCAGCGAACGGAGTGCCCGTGAGCGAGCCTGCGAGCGAGCCGGTGTCGCAGCGCACCGTGCCGGACAGACCAGGGGCGCGCAGCCTCGACCCGCACCTGAGCCGCTACGCGGCCCGCGCGGAGGGCATGACGGCGTCCGAGGTGCGAGCGCTCTTCGCGGTGGCGAGCAGGCCCGAGGTGGTCTCCCTGGCGGGCGGCATGCCGAACCTGGCCGCGCTGCCGCTGGACACCCTGTCGCAGCAGATGGCGGCCATCGTGGCCGAGGAGGGCATGACCGCCCTGCAGTACGGCTCCGCGCACGGCGTGCCGCTGCTGCGCGAGCAGATCTGCGAGGTCATGGCCCTGGAGGGCGTGCACGGGCACCCCGACGACCTGGTCGTGACCGTCGGCTCGCAGATGGCGCTGGACCTGGTCACCCGGATCTTCTGCGACCCGGGCGACGTCGTGCTGGCCGAGGGGCCGTCGTACGTCGGCGCGCTGGGCACCTTCGCGTCCTACCAGGCCGACGTGCGGCACGTCGCCATGGACGACCAGGGGCTCATCCCGGCGGCGCTGGAGGAGGCCATCGCGGCCGTGCGCGCCGCGGGCAAGCGGGTCAAGTTCCTCTACACGATCCCGAACTTCCAGAACCCGCGGGCGTGACGCTGGCCGTGCCGCGGCGCGCGGAGATCCTCGACATCTGCCTGCGCCACGACGTGCTGGTCATCGAGGACAACCCGTACGGCCTGCTCGGCTTCGACGGGCAGATCTACCCGGCGCTGCGGTCGATGGACCGGGACAACGTCATCTACCTGGGCTCGTTCTCCAAGACGTTCGCCTCCGGCCTGCGGGTCGGCTGGGCGCTGGCGCCGCACGCGGTGCGGGAGAAGCTGGTGCTGGCCGCGGAGTCGGCCGCGCTGTGCCCGCCGACCCTCAACCAGCTCGTGGTGTCCCGCTACCTGGCGACGCACGACTGGAAGGGCCAGATCAAGTCGTTCCAGACCATGTACCGGGAGCGCCGCGACGCGCTGCTGGCCGGGCTGGAGCAGCACATGCCGCCCGGCTGCACGTGGACCAAGCCGGACGGTGGCTTCTTCGTGTGGCTGACCGTGCCGGAGGGCGTCGACACCAAGGCGATGCAGCCGCGCGCGGTGACCGCCCGCGTGGCGTACGTGCCGGGCACCGGGTTCTACGCCGACGGGTTCGGCAGCAGGCAGATGCGGCTGTCGTTCTGCTACCCGCCGCCGGAGCGCATCACCGAGGGCGTGCGGCGGCTCGCGGGCGTGCTGGCCGAGGAGCTGGAGCTGCTGCGCACCTTCGGCCCGACCGCCAGCCGCACGCTGTCCGGCCCGCAGACGCCCACCCCCGACACGGCCTGATCGCCGGGGTCTGAATCGTGCCGGTGTACCGTCGGCACCGCTTCCGCACGCCTTCTGTAAGGAGTTCCACCGTGTCCGATCGCTGGGTGACCGTGCTGGCCGGGGGCCTGTCCCACGAGCGCGACGTGTCGCTGCGGTCGGGCAGGCGGGTCTCGGCCGCGCTGCGGTCGGCGGGCGTCGCGGTGGAGGAGTGGGACGCCGACGCGGCCCTGCTGCCCCGGCTGCGCGAGCACCGCCCGGACGCGGTCGTCATCGCGCTGCACGGCGGCGAGGGCGAGAACGGCTCCATCCAGACGATCCTGGAGCTGCTGGGCATCCCGTACGTGGGCACCGACTCCGACGCCTGCCGCCGCGCCTGGGACAAGCCGACCGCGAAGGCGGAGTTGGCCCGCGCGGGCCTGCTGACCCCGGACTGGGTGGTGCTGCCGCACAGCACGTTCCGCGAGCTGGGCGCGCAGCCGGTGCTCGACGCGATGGTCGAGCGGCTGGGCCTGCCGATGATGCTGAAGCCGGACCAGGGCGGCTCCGCGCTCGGCGCGCAGGTGGTCCGCGACGCCGCGGACCTGCCGACGGCGATGGTGGGCTGCCTGGCCTACAGCGACGCCGTGCTGGCCGAGCGGTACGTCGACGGGACCGAGGTCGCGGTGACGGTGGTCGACGGGCCGGACGGCCCGGAGGCGCTGCCCGCGGTCGAGATCGTCCCGCAGAACGGGGTGTACGACTACACCGCCCGCTACACCGCGGGGCTGACCGAGTTCCACGCGCCCGCCCGGCTGTCGGCGGACGCGGCGGCGAAGGTCGCCGACCTCGCGGTGTCGGCGCACCGGCTGCTCGGGCTCCGCGACATCTCCCGCACCGACGCCGTCGTCGACGCGGCGGGGGACGTGCACTTCCTCGAGGTGAACCTGTCGCCCGGGCTGACCGAGACCTCGCTCGTGCCGATGGCGGTCGAGGCGGCGGACCGCTCGCTCGGGGACATCTACGCCGGGCTCGTGGACCGCGCGATCACGCGCGGCCGCTGATCACCCTTCGCGACCGGGGTAACCACACGGGGTCATCGTCACCGTGACGAAACACCCTGGTGTGGTACCCTACGGCCGTTTCATGTCTGATTCATCCCGTTTTTCGCCATGAGGTCGACGATCCGCTCGAGGTCGTCCACCGACCCGAACTCGACGACGATCCGGCCCTTCCGCTTGCCGAGTTCGACCTTCACGCGGGTGTCGAACCGGTCCGACAGGCGGTCGGCGACGTCCTGCAGACCCGGCGCGTGCATCGGCTTGCGCGGCGCGGGCTTGGCCTTCGGCGGGGAGCGCCCTTGGCGAGCGTCACCGCCTCCTCGGTCGCTCGGACCGACAGGCCCTCCGCGACGATGCGGGTCGCCAGGTCCTCCTGCGCGCCCGGGTCGTCGAGGCCGAGCAGCGCACGGGCGTGACCCGCGGACAGCACGCCCGCCGCGACCCGGCGCTGCACCGGCAGCGGCAGGCGCAGCAGCCGGATCGTGTTCGTGATGACCGGGCGGCTGCGGCCGATGCGGCCCGCCAGCTCCTCGTGCGTCACCTCGAACTCGTCCAGCAGCTGCTGGTAGGCCGCCGCCTCCTCCAGCGGGTTGAGCTGCACCCGGTGGATGTTCTCCAGCAGGGCGTCGCGCAGCATCGCGTCGTCGGCGGTCTGGCGGACGATCGCTGGGATGTTCTCCAGCCCCGCGCGCTGCGCCGCCCGCAGGCGGCGCTCGCCCATCACCAGCTCGTACGCGCCGCCCAGCTCGCGGACGACGATCGGCTGCATGAGGCCGAACTCGCGGATCGAGTGCTCCAGCTCGGCCAGCGCGTCCTCGTCGAACACCTGGCGGGGCTGCTTCGGGTTCGCCGTGACCGCCGCGGTCGGGATCTCCCGGTAGACCGCGCCCGACACGGTGCCCGACACCGGGGCTCCCGGCTCGTCGACCGCCGCCGGGGAGCGGGCAGCTTCAGCCCGTTGCCGCCGGGGAGCGGTCCGCCCGCGGGCGGACCCTGCGGGATGAGCGCGGCCAGGCCCCGGCCGAGACCCCCTTGCGCCCGGCGCCCGCGGCGCTCACGCGTCCGCCCCGCGCTCGGCGATCTCGCGCGCCGCGTCGAGGTAGCTCATCGCGCCGCGCGAGCCCGGGTCGTAGGCGAGCACGGTCTGGCCGTAGCCCGGCGCCTCGGACACCTTCACGCTGCGGGGGATGACCGTCTTGAGGACCGTGTCGCCGAAGTGGTTGCGCACCTCGTTGGTCACCTGGTCGGCCAGCTTCGTGCGGCCGTCGTACATCGTCAGCAGGATCGTGGAGACGGTCAGGTTCCGGTTCAGGTGGCTCTGCACCAGCTCGATGTTCCGGAGGAGCTGGCTCAGGCCCTCCAGCGCGTAGTACTCGCACTGGATCGGGATGAGCACCTCCTGCGCGGCGACCATCGCGTTGACGGTCAGCAGGCCGAGCGACGGCGGGCAGTCGATGAACACGTAGTCCGGGTCGATCTCGTTCAGCGCCTCGTCGGACAGCGCCTCCTTGAGCCGGGCCTCCCGGCCCTGCATCGACACCAGCTCGATCTCCGACCCGGCGAGGTCGATCGTCGCGGGCACGCAGAACAGGCGGTCCGACTGGTCGCTGGTCTGCGCGGCGTCGGCCAGCGACATCTCACCCAGCAGCACCTCGTAGATCGACGGCGTGCCCGAGCGGTGGTCGACGCCGAGCGCGGTGCTCGCGTTGCCCTGCGGGTCGAGGTCGATGACGAGCGTGCGCAGCCCGTGCAGCGCGAGCCCGGCGGCCAGGTTGACGGTGCTCGTCGTCTTGCCGACGCCGCCCTTCTGGTTGGCCACGGTCAGGACGCGGCGCGTCTTGGGGCGCGGGAACATCCGGTCCGGGTGCTTGACCCGGGTGGCCCGGGCGGCTTCCTCGGCGATCGGCGTCCATCCGGCGACGGACGCGGCGGACGGCTGGCTCATCGGGCACCCTCCGCACCCCGGTGTTTCACGTGGAACATCCTCGCTCCGTTCCTAGCCTCGACGTGCACGCTGGTCCTTCCCTGTCCGCCGGGGCAGCCGCTCGACCACCACCACGGTGGTCGGCGGGTCCACCACGGCGGTCCCGCACCGCTCGATCCGCGGGTCGCCCCCACCCGCGCGCCGGATCTCCGCGCGGTCCCGTTCGATCTCCTCCGCCGCGCTGGCCCCCTTGAGGGCGACCATCAGGCCACCAGCCCGCAGCAGCGGCAGGCACCACGCGCTGAGCTTGCCCAGGGGAGCGACCGCGCGGGCGGTGACGACATCGGCCCCGGAGACCCGGTCGCGCACGGCGGGCTCCTCGGCCCGCCCGCGCACCACGACGACGGACGACAAGCCCAGAGTCTCTACCACCTCGCGCAGCCACGCCACCCGTCGCGCCATCGGTTCGACGAGCGTCACGTCCAGATCGGGTCGGGCGATGGCGAGGGGGATGCCGGGCAGCCCGGCGCCCGAGCCGACGTCCACCACGCGGGCGTCCGCGGGCAGCGCCTCGGCGACGACGGCGGAGTTGAGCACGTGCCGGTCCCAGAGCCGGTCCACCTCGCGGGGACCGATGAGGCCGCGCGGCACGCCGTGCTCGGTCAGCAGCTCGACGAACCGCACCGCGAGCTGGGTCCGGTCGCCGAAGACCGACGCGACGCGGTCCAGATCGAGGTTCGTCATGGGCCTTCCGATGTTCCACGTGAAACGGTGCGCGGATCGATTGTCGCCGATGGCCCCCGCGGACCCGGAAACCGCCTCCGGTGTTTCACGTGGAACACGCCGAAAATGACGAAACGCGGCCCGCCGGAGCGGACCGCGTCTCGTGGAGTTCTCGCCTACTCGGGGAAGACGACCACCCGGCGGCGGGGTCCTCGCCCTCGCTCTCGCTGTGCACGCCCTTCACGGTGGCGACCGCGTCGTGCACGACCTTGCGCTCGAACGGCGTCATCGGCTGGAGCCGGATGCGCTCGCCGGTGGACAGCGCCTTCTCCGCGGTCGCCCGGCCGAGGTCGGCCAGCTCGTCGCGTCGGGTGGCGCGCCAGCCCGCGATGTCGAGCATCAGCCTGCTGCGGGCGCCGGTCTCCTGCTGCACCGCGAGGCGGGTCAGCTCCTGCAGCGCCTCCAGGACGCTGCCGCGCGGACCGACGAGCTTGTCCAGGTCCTCACCGCCGTCGATGCTCACCACGGCGCGGCTGGCCTCGACGTCGAGGTCGATGTCGCCGTCGTAGTCGAGGATGTCGAGCAGGCGCTCCAGGTAGTCGCCCGCGATGTCGCCCTCCTTGACCAACAGGTCCTCGGTGGACGCCGCCTTCTCGGCGGGCGCCTCCTCGGTCGCGGTGGTCTCCTGCACCGTCTCCGGCACGGTAACTCCTCTCCAGGTCGAGCGACGCCTCAGCGGTTCTTGCGACCTGACTTCTTACGGGATCGGTCCGCACTCGGACCGGGAACCTGGGTGCCGCCCGCCTTGCCGTTGTCGGACGGCTTGGGCGCCTGCGGCTTCTGCCCGGGACGCGGCTTGTTGTCCGGCTTCGACTCGGGGGCGGCGGGCGTCGCGGCGTCGTCGGCGGGCTTGCGCTGCGGGGCGGCCTTCTTCGGCTGGGTCGGCTTCTGGCCGGGCTTGGGCGCGGCGGCGGAGCGCTTCTCGACCGCGGCCGCCTTCGCCGCGGCCTCCTCCTTGTCGATCTTCTGGTAGACGACGTGCTGCTGCATCAGCGTCCAACTGTTGTTGCTCAGCCAGTAGATCAGCAGACCGATCGGGAAGAAGAAGCCACCGACGAGGACGCCCAGCGGGAAGATGTAGAGCGTCAGCTTGTTCATGATCGCGGTCTGCTGGGTGGCCGCGTCCGGGTTCTGCCGGGCCACCGAGTGCCGCGCGGTCAGGTGGGTCAGCGCGCTGGCGAGGATCATCAGCGGGATCGCGACCAGGAAGATCGAGCCGCGGTCGATACCGCCGGGGAAGGCAGCCAGCTCCGCAGACGGCTGCGTGATCCAGTTGCTCAGGCGGGCGCCGAACAGATCGGCCGCCATGTACGACTCCACGCCCTTGGCGTCGAAGAAGTAGTTCTCGGTCTTGTTCGGCTCGAACTCGCGGAGCACGTGGAACAGGCCGATGAAGACCGGGATCTGCAGCAGCATCGGCAGGCAGCCGCCGAGCGGGCTCACGCCGTGCTGGGCCTGGAGCTTCTGCATCTCCTGGGCCAGCTTCTGCTTGTCGTTGGCGTACTTCTTCTGGAGCTTCTTGATCTCCGGGGCGAACTCCTGCATCTTCCGCATGGAGCGCACCTGCTTGACCATGGGCTTGAACATGATCGCGCGCAGGGTGAAGACCAGGAAGACGATGCCGAGCGCCCACGAGATCGCGCTGGTCTCGCCGAAGATGTGACCGAAGACCCAGTGCCAGCACCACAGGATGAAGGACACCGGGTAGTAGATGAAATCGAGCACGAACTACTCCTCGGCAGCTCTCGCGTCAGCCGGGCCGGTCCCGGTCAGGTTCTCGGGGCGCGCGGCGGCACCGGGTCAAGGCCGCCGGGGTGCCAGGGTCCGCACCGCAGCAGTCTGCGCAGCGCGAGCCAGGAGCCGCGCAGCGCGCCGTGCGTGGTGAGCGCCTCGACGGCGTACGCGCTGCAGCTCGGGTGGAAGCGGCAGGCCGGGGGCAGCAGCGGGGAGATCCACTTGCGGTAGCCGCGCACGGGGCCAGCAGCACCCGGGTCGCGATGCCCGGGCGGGCACCGTCGCGTACCGCCGTCACGCCTCATCACCGCTGTCTGCAGGAGCTTGCTGGGGGAGCCGGAGCCTGCGCAGCGCCGCGTCCAGGTCGGCGCCGAGTTCGGCGCTGGTCGCGTCGGCGGCGCGCGGGAGCGCCCGCACGACCAACGCGCTGCCCGGCGGGAGAGTTCCGAGCCGGTCGCGCACGACGTGCCGCAACCGCCTCGTCACCCGGTGCCGGACGACCGAGTTGCCCACGGCCTTACTCACGACGAAACCGACCCTCGGCGAACCGGGGTCGGTTTCCTCGGCCTGGCGCCCGCCACCGCGTGGACCACCAGGCGGGGACGTCCCGCCCGGCGACCGCTGCGGGTCACCAGCCGGAAGTCCGCACTGCTGGTCAGCCGGGCGGCCGCGGGGAGCACGGCGGGGGCTGGGCTCAGGCCGACAGCTTGTCGCGGCCCTTGCGCCGACGGGCGGCGAGGATCGCGCGGCCCGCGCGGGTGCGCATCCGCAGGCGGAAGCCGTGCGTCTTGGCGCGGCGGCGGTTGTTCGGCTGGAAGGTGCGCTTGCTCACAGCTCTGTCTCCTGAGTTACTAGCCCTGCCAGTCGTCCTGGCCGTAGGTCCGGTCTCGCGCGGACGCGGCCCGGCGGTTCACGCGCAGGCCGCTCGCGGTGCGGGCACGCGGAACTCGCCCGCCGCAAGCGGGAGACCTTATGAGGGTACGCACCCGCCCGGCCAGGACCAAACCCGGGTACCTCCCGCCTTCGCCTTGTGGGGACCGGCGGACCTTGTTAGCGTGCGGCTCTTGGCTTGCCGGACGCCGATGTGAGCCCCTGCCGGGACAACCGCGCCGGACCACTGAGTACCGTTGACCCGCCACGGGGTGTCGCCGCGGTTCGCCGTACCTTCGTGCACAGTTGTGGACAACTCTGTGGATGAGCGCCGCGACCACGCGTGCGGGGGCCGACGGAGGGGAGGGGAGCGGCGTCGATGTCCGACCACCAGATGAACCTGGGCGTGGTCTGGGAGCAGGTCGTGCGCGAGCTGTCCGCGGGCACCCTGTCGCCCTCCCAGCGCGCCTGGATGCGGATGACCCGCCCCATCGGCCTCCTCGACGAGACGGCACTGCTGTCCGCCCCGAGCGAGTTCGCCAAGGAAGCCATCGAGCGCGCCCTCCGCGAACCCATCACCTCCGCCCTCTCCCGCAGGCTCGGCCGCGTCGTGTCCCTCGCGGTGAAGGTCGACGCCGCCCCCGCCCCGCAGCCGGTGCCGGTCGCCGCGGTCGAGGCCCCCGTCGAGGTCGTCGAGCCCGTGCTCCCCGTGGAGCCCGTCACCGACCCCCTGGTCCCCGCGTCGGACGACGACGGCGAGGAGGTCGACGAGGAGGGCGACGCCCTCGCAGCCGTCCACGAGATCTGGCCGACGTTCAACGGCAGCCGCCCCGCCACGGGCCAGCCGTACACCGCGCCCGCGCAGCCCCAGACCTCCAAGACCCGCCTGAACGAGAAGTACACCTTCGACACGTTCGTCATCGGCGCCTCCAACCGCTTCGCCCACGCCGCGTCGGTCGCGGTCGCCGAAGCCCCGGCGCGCGCGTACAACCCCCTGTTCATCTGGGGCGAGTCCGGCCTGGGCAAGACCCACCTCCTCCACGCCGTCGGCCACTACGCCCAGCGCCTCTTCCCGGGCATGCGCGTGCGGTACGTGTCGACGGAGGAGTTCACCAACGACTTCATCAACTCGCTGCGCGACGACCGCAAGGTGGCGTTCCAGCGCCGCTACCGCGACATCGACGTGCTGCTGGTCGACGACATCCAGTTCCTGGAGGGCAAGGAAGGCACGCAGGAGGAGTTCTTCCACACGTTCAACACCCTCCACAACGCGAACAAGCAGATCGTCGTGTCGTCCGACCGCCCCCGAAGCGCCTGGAGACCCTGGAGGACCGCCTCCGCACCCGCTTCGAGTGGGGCCTGATCACGGACATCCAGCCCCCGAGCTGGAAACCCGCATCGCCATCCTGCGCAAGAAGGCCGCCCAGGACCGCCTGGCCGTCCCCGGCGAGGTCCTGGAGTTCATCGCCGCCCGCGTGGAAGCGAACATCCGCGAACTGGAAGGCGCCCTCATCCGCGTCACGGCCTTCGCCTCCCTCAACAGGCAGCCCGTCGACGTCGGCCTGGCCGAGATCGTCCTGCGCGACCTCATCCCCGACTCCCAGGCCCCCGAGATCAGCGCCCCCACCATCATGGCCGTCACCGCCGAGTACTTCGGCGTCTCCATCGACGACCTCTGCGGCCCCGGCAAGACGAAAGCGCTTGCGGCCGCCCGCCAGATCTCCATGTACCTCTGCCGAGAACTGACGGACCTCTCCCTCCCCAAGATCGGCCAAACCTTCGGCGGCCGCGACCACACCACGGTCATGCACGCCGACAAGAAGATCCGCAAGGAAATGGCCGAACGCCGCCGCGTCTACGACCAGGTCCAGGAACTGACCACCCGCATCAAGCAACGCGCCCGCGGCTGACCCGCCGCGGCGGCGGCGAACGCACCCAGCCAGCGCAGCCCGCCACGCCAGGCCGCACCCGCCCCGCCCGGCCCCGCCCGGCCCCGCCCGGCCGCGGCCGTCGCGCGGCCGCGGCCGTCGCGCGGCCGCGCCCGTCGCCCGGCCGCGCCAGCTCCGCCGCTGCCGCTTTCTACGACCAGGTCCAGGAACTCACGATCCGCATCAAGCAGCGTGCCCGCGGCGGTGGCCAGCGCACCCGACCAGCGCAGCCCGCCGCGCCAGGGCGGACCCGGCCGCCCCTGCCGCCAGGCCACACCCGGCCGCACCCGGCAGCGCCTGCCAGCACGCCTCGCCTCGCCCGCCGAGCCAGGCCGCACCCGGCAGCGCCTGCCAGCACGCCTCGCCTCGCCCGCCGAGCCAGGCCGCACCCGGCAGCGCCTGCCAGCACGCCTCGCCTCGCCCGCCGAGCCAGGCCGCACCCGGCAGCGCCTGCCACCATGCCCGCCGCGCCCGCTGCGCCACCGCGCTGCCCGCCCCCACGCGACCCGGACCTGGCGGCGCTGCGCCCGCCACCCACATCCGCCCCAACCCACCTGCCGGGTCTCCCCCGACGTCCTCCTCCTCACCCATCCACAACTGAGCATCACTCATCCACAGCAGCAAAAAGAACGGCCCCCGCGTGGATCCGTCCATCCGCGCGGGGGCCGTCCGACTGGTTACATCAGGGGTTGTCGATCTTCAGGGTGTAGCTGCCCGAGCCGCTGTAGGCGTGGACGCGCCAGCGGTAGTAGCCGGCCGTTCCCGCGTACTCGACGGTCTCGTTGGCGGCGGCGGTGGTGCCGGACTTGACGTTGGCCCAGGTGGAGCCGTTCCACTTCTGGAGGTAGAGGTCGAAGTCGGCGCCCGACGGGCCGGTGAGGCAGCCGCGGTGGGTGCCGGAGGTGGTGGACTGGTAGTAGCTGCCGTTCGGCTGGATCGCGGCGGCGCCGGAGTTCAGCGAGCCGGTGTAGGTGGCCTCGGAGCAGAGGGTGGGCTCGGGGTCCGGGCCGCCGCCGTCGAGGTCGCCGGTGTGGGTCTCGATCCACGACTTGAAGGCCGGGACCTTCATGTAGATCGACGGGGCCGTGGCGCAGGTCGGCTGACCCTGGCCCGCGCGGCTGGTGGCGCCGCCGAGCTCCCAGCGGTTGTTGGCGCGGACGACCAGCGGGCCGCCGGAGTCGCCGTAGCAGGCACCGGCTCCGGAGGAGTCGCCGACGCACAGCTCGTAGTTCGGCTGGAAGTTGGCGGTGCAGCCGCTGGACAGCAGCGTGGTGTCGAGCTGCATGAGCTGGCTCGGCGCGCTGCCGCAGCCGCGGGTGGGACAGGTCTGGCCGTGGCCCATGATGCGCACCGCGGTGCCCGCGGTCAGCGGGGTGGCGGTGATGGTGATCGGGGTCTGGGTGGACGCGCTGCCCAGCTTCAGCAGCGCGATGTCGTAGCCGTTCGGGCCCGCGATCTGCTGGACGACGGTGCGGGACTCACCGCTGCTCAGCGTCGTGCCGCCGATGCGCACCGACGTGACGCTGCCGATGCAGTGGTCGGCGGTGACGACCCACAGCGGCGCGATGAGCGAGCCGCCGCAGCCGAACGAGCCGTTGGACAGGAGCTTCGTGTAGAAGGGGTAGTTCTCCGTGGCCGGGTCGCCGCCGATGATGTACGGCTGCACGTCACCGGGGGTCGAGCTGGGCGGGGCCGCCTGGGCGGTGCCGTTGAGGGCCCACAGCCCGCCCGTGCACAGCGCCGCCGCGACGACCGCCGCGGCGTATGTCCGAAGCCGCATGCCGGCTTCTCCTTCCATATGCAGGGTTCGCCCCGCGCGCAGGGTTGCGCGAGGCGCACCGTCACTATGCGGTGACGCGGTGCGGCCGGGACAATCACACTTGGCCATAGCTTCGGTGGATGGCCACCCGGTGTTTATTGCGCCGGTGGAGGCCCCGACCGGGTGGCCGTGCGGAGATCTGCGTCACCACTACGGGGGACTTCTTCCATCCACAGCCCTGTGGGCGGGCTAGGGACAGGCTGGGGGCTAACCGGTGCACAACTGGGGAGCGTTCTGTGGACAACTCGGCCGCTCTGTGGACCGGTTGCGCACAGGCCGGAGCTGTCCACCGATGACCCGAGTTGTCCACGGGTCCGGCACCCCGGTCGTCCACATCGATCGCCGGCGCGTGACCTGGGCGGACAGGCGTTGTCCACACAACCCACAGCCCTTACTACTGCTGCTGTCTTTGCTCTTCCTCCACAAGAACAAAAAGAAGAAACAGGGGAGCGGTGGATCTGGGGACAGCGCCGCTCCGGGGTCTCCCGCCCCGACCGCCCCGGATGACGACCGGGCCGCGAACGCTCTACGGTTGGGCCCTACAGCGTGGACAGCCCGCCCCGGGTCACGCCCCCGGCGTGGTCGACCCGCACGGGCGGTGGAAAGGACTCCCATGAAGATCCGCGTCGAGCGCGACAGCCTCGCCGACGCTGTCGCCTGGGTGGCGCGCAGCCTTCCTTCTCGGCCTCCGGTACCGGTGCTCGGCGGGGTCCTGCTGGACGCGTCGTCGGCCGACGGCACCGACGGCCTGACGGTCTCCGGCTTCGACTACGAGGTCTCCGCGACCGTCAGCGTCCCGGCCACGATCGCCGACGAGGGCCGCACCCTGGTGTCCGGGCGCCTGCTCGCCGACATCACCAAGGCGCTGCCCGCGCAGCCGGTGGAGATCTCCGTCGACGGCGCCCGCGTGTCGATCACCTGCGGCAGCGCCAAGTTCTCCCTGCCGACCATGCCGGTCGAGGACTACCCGTCGCTGCCCGCGATGCCGCAGCACGCGGGCGAGGCCGCCGGTGAGGTCTTCGGCCAGGCGGTCAGCCAGGTCGCGGTCGCCGCGGGCAAGGACGACACCCTGCCGATGCTGACCGGCGTCCGGGTCGAGATCGCGGGCGACAAGCTCACCCTCGTGGCCACCGACCGCTTCCGCCTCGCCATGCGCGAGTTCGAGTGGAAGCCCAGCGGCGACGTCGAGGACGCCGCGGTGCTGGTCCCGGCCCGCACCCTCGCCGAGGCCGCGAAGGCGCTCGGCACCTCCGGGCGCACGGTCGAGCTGGCGCTGTCCTCCGGCGACGGCCTGCTGGGCCTGTCCGGCTCCGGCCGCCGCGCCACCACCCGGCTGCTCGACGCCGAGTTCCCGCGCTACCGCCAGCTGCTGCCGTCCGAGCAGAGCTCCAGCGCGATCATCGCGGTCGCGCCGCTGGTCGAGGCGATCAAGCGCGTGTCGCTGGTCGCCGAGCGCGGCACCCAGGTCCGGCTCGAGTTCTCCGACGGCGGCCTGCGGCTGTCCGCGGGCGGCGACGACGAGGGCAGCGCGGAGGAGGAGCTGCCGGTCGAGTTCACCGGCGAGCCGGTGACCATCGCGTTCAACCCGTCGTACCTCCAGGACGGCCTGGCCGCGCTGCACGCCGACCGCGCCGAGCTGTCGTTCACCACGCCGAACCGGCCTGCGCTGATCAAGCCCGTCGGCGAGGATGGGGAGGTCACCCCGGGTACCTCTACCTCCTCATGCCGGTCCGCCTCCCGGGCTGACCCGGCCCCGAACCGAACCCGAGAGGATCACCGTGCAGCTCGGACTCGTCGGCCTCGGCAAGATGGGCTTCAACATGCGCGAGCGGCTGCGCGCCGCCGGGCACGAGGTCATCGGCTACGACCGCAACCCGGAGGTCAGCGACTCCGAGTCGCTGGCGGACCTGGTCGCGAAGCTGGAAGCGCCGCGCACGGTGTGGGTGATGGTCCCCGCGGGCCAGCCCACCCGCACCGTCGTGGCCGAGCTCGGCGACCTGCTCAGCGAGGGCGACCTGGTCATCGACGGCGGCAACTCCCGCTACACCGACGACCGCGGCAACGCCGACCTGCTCGCGACCTCCGGCGTCGGCTACCTCGACGTCGGGGTGTCCGGCGGGGTCTGGGGCCGGGAGAACGGCTACGGCCTGATGGTCGGCGGCGACGCGAAGTTCGTCGAGCACGCGATGCCGATCTTCGACGCGCTGCGCCCGGAGGGTCCGCGCGAGGAGGGCTTCGTGCACGCCGGGGCCACCGGCGCCGGTCACTACGCGAAGATGGTGCACAACGGCATCGAGTACGGCCTGATGCAGGCGTACGCCGAGGGCTACGAGCTGCTCGACGCCGCTGACGAGGTCACCGACGTGGGCGGCGTGCTCAAGGCGTGGACCCGCGGCACGGTCGTCCGGTCCTGGCTGCTCGACCTGCTGGTCAAGGCGCTCGACGAGGACCCGGGCCTGAGCCAGATCACCGGGTACGTCGAGGACTCCGGCGAGGGCAGGTGGACCGTCGAGGAGGCGATCAACCACTCGGTGCCCGCGCCGGTGATCTCCGCGGCGCTGTTCGCCCGGTTCGCCTCCCGCCAGGCCGACTCGCCCGCGATGCAGGCCGTCGCCGCGCTGCGCAACCAGTTCGGCGGGCACGCCGTGCACAAGGCGGGCCCGACCTCCGGGTCCGGCGAGACGACGTAGGGACGATGCACGTCCGGCACTTGCAGGTGGCCGACTTCCGCTCCTGGGAGCACGCCGACCTGGAACTGGAGCCGGGCCCGCGGTCCTCGTCGGCCGCAACGGCCAGGGCAAGACCAACCTGGTCGAGGCGGTCGGCTACGTGGCGACCCTGGCCTCGCACCGGGTCGCCGCCGACGCCCCGCTGGTCCGGCACGGCGCGCAGCGCGCCATCGTGCGGCTCGCGGTGGTCAACGCCGACCGCGAGCTGACCGTCGAGCTGGAGATCACGCCCGGCAAGGCCAACCGGGCGCGGGTCAACCGCGGTTCGGTCGGCCGCCCGCGCGACGTGCTCGGCATCCTGCGCACGGTGCTGTTCGCGCCCGAGGACCTGGCGCTCGTGCGCGGCGACCCGGGTGAGCGCCGCAAGTTCCTCGACGACCTGCTGGTGCAGCGCGCCCCCGGTACGCGGGCGTGCGCGCGGACTACGACAAGGTGCTCAAGCAGCGCAACGCCCTGCTCAAGAGCGCGGCCGCCAACCGCCGCGCGCGCCGACCCGACCCGGACGCGCTGTCCACGCTCGACGTCTGGGACGGCCACCTCGCCGGGCACGGCGGCCAGCTCCTGGCGGCCCGGCTCGACCTGGTCGCGGCGTTGCGGCCGCGGGTGGCGGAGGCGTACGCGGGGTCGCGCCGGAGTCCGCGCCCGCGCGGATCGCCTACCGGGCGGGGGTCGAGCTGCCCGCCGGGTACGGCGACGACGTGCCCGCCGACCCGCGGTGCTGTCCGAGGCGCTGTTAGAGGCGATGGCCGCGCGGCGCGACGCGGAGCTGGACCGCGGGGTGAGCCTGGTCGGGCCGCACCGCGACGAGCTGGAGCTGACGCTGGGCGAGCTGCCCGCGAAGGGGTACGCCAGCCACGGCGAGTCCTGGTCGTTCGCGCTGTCGCTGCGCTTAGGCTCCTACGAACTGCTGCGCGGCGAGGGCAGCGAACCCGTCCTCATCCTCGACGACGTGTTCGCCGAGCTGGACCGCGCCCGCCGGGAGCGGCTGGCGGAGACCGCGGTGCGGGCCGAGCAGGTGCTGGTCACCGCCGCGGTGGCCGAAGACGTGCCGGGCGAGCTGGTCGGCGCCCGCTACAGCGTCGCCGACGGGGAGGTGCGCCGTGTCCGATGACCTGTTCGGCGGGGAACTCGATCGGCCTAAGCCGTCACCACAAGGTGTGACCGCAGGGGGCGGAAAAGACCCCACATCTGGGGACAACCCTGTGGATAGTGTGGATAACACCGTCACCGAGCGGGCGTTCGGCGTAGCGCCTTTTGCTCGATCCGGTGAGCAGTCCACACCCCAGAGTGATTCCGCGACCCAGCGTGACGAGCCGTTGCGCGGCTCGGACCTCGCCCGCGCGGCCCTGGAAGCGGCCCGCAAGCAGGCCCGCGCCAAGCCCAAGCGCGGTGTTCCACGTGGAACCGCGACCGGCTCGCGCAGGCGTCGCCGCTGGTCGGGCCCGGGCGCCGACGAGCGCGACCCGCAGCCGTTGGGCAGACTGGCCGCCAGGATCGCGACCGACCGCGGCTGGCACGACCAGCTCGCGGGCGGCCGGGTGTTCGGCAAGTGGGCCGCCCTGGTCGGGGCCGACGTCGCCGAGCACGCCAAGCCGCTGACCCTCAAGGACGGCGAGCTGACCGTGCAGGCCGAGAGCACGGCGTGGGCCACGCAGCTCCGCCTGCTCCAGCGCCAGCTCCTGGCCCGGATCGCCGCGGGCGTCGGCCCGGGGTGGTCCGCAGGCTCAAGGTGCAGGGGCCGTCGGCGCCGAGTTGGCGGTACGGGCCCCGGCACGTCCCGGGCCGCGGACCGCGCGATACCTACGGCTGATTATCGCGGCTCGAACCAGCGCGCCGGGCGTCCTGACCCGCGTCGCTCTCGATGAGGCGTTCTGTGAGCAAGTCAGGCGGGTCCTTGACCCGCTTCTGAGAGTGCGCACCAGTAGTATGGGCGACGGCACGCGCAGGCCCCCGCCCCACGGCCGCCGTCGAGCAAGCAGACCCGATCGCGAGGAGACACCGGTCACGTGGCATCTGACAAGCAGGAGAACACCTACGGTGCCGGCTCCATCGGGGTCCTCAAGGGTCTGGAGGCCGTCCGACTGCGCCCCGGCATGTACATCGGCTCCACCGCCGAGCCGGGCCTGCACCACCTGATCTGGGAGGTCGTCGACAACAGCGTCGACGAGGCCATGGCGGGCCACGCCACCCGCGTCGAGGTGACGCTGCTGGCCGACGGCGGCGTCCGCGTCGTCGACGACGGCCGCGGCATCCCGGTCGACGAGCACCCGGAGGAGAAGCGGTCCGCGCTGGAGGTCGTCATGACCGTCCTGCACGCGGGCGGCAAGTTCGACTCCGACAGCTACGCCGTCTCCGGCGGCCTGCACGGCGTCGGCATCTCCGTGGTCAACGCGCTGTCGACCAGCCTGCACGCCGAGATCCGCAGGCAGGGCCACGTGTGGCGCCAGGAGTACCGCGACTCCGAGCCGGTCACCCCCGTGCAGCGCGGCGAGGAGACCGAGGACACCGGCACCTCGATCACCTTCGTCCCCGACGGCTCGATCTTCGAGACCACCACCTTCAACGCCGAGACGGTCGCGCGCCGCCTGCAGGAGATGGCCTTCCTCAACAAGGGCCTGACGATCACCCTGCGGGACGAGCGGGTCTCCGACGAGGAGGCGGCCGAGGACGCGGGCGGCCAGCCCGCGCGGGTCAAGGAGCGCACCTTCCACTACCCGGGCGGCCTGGAGGACTTCGTCCGCCACATCAACCACGCCCGCGAGGCCCTGCACCGCAACGTCATCGCCTTCGAGGCGGAGGACAAGGACAAGGGCATCCAGGTCGAGGTCGCGATGCAGTGGAACACCGGCTACAGCGAGTCGGTGCACACCTTCGCCAACACGATCAACACCCCCGAGGGCGGCACCCACGAGGAGGGCTTCCGCGCCGCGCTGACCCGCGTGGTCAACCTCTACGCGCGCGACAAGAAGCTGCTCAAGGAGAAGGACGCGAACCTCGGGGGCGACGACGTCCGCGAGGGCCTGGCCGCGATCGTGTCGGTGAAGCTGTCCGAGCCGCAGTTCGAGGGCCAGACCAAGCAGAAGCTGGGCAACAGCGAGGCCAAGACGTTCGTCCAGGCCACCTGCAACGAGTGGCTGGCGGACTGGTTCGAGCGCAACCCCACCGAGGCCAAGCTGATCGTCACCAAGGCGGTCTCCTCCGCGCAGGCCCGCATGGCCGCGCGCAAGGCCCGCGAGCTGGTCCGCCGCAAGGGCGCGCTCGACATCGGCGGCCTGCCCGGCAAGCTGCGCGACTGCCGCTCCACCAACCCCGAGGAGTGCGAGCTCTACATCGTCGAGGGCGACTCGGCGGGCGGCTCGGCCAAGGAGGGCCGCGACTCGGCGTTCCAGGCGATCCTGCCGATCCGCGGCAAGATCATCAACGTGGAGAAGGCGCGCATCGACCGGGTGCTGAAGAACACCGAGGTGCAGAGCCTGATCACCGCCCTGGGCACCGGCATCCAGGAGGACTTCGACCTGTCGAAGCTGCGGTACCACAAGATCGTGCTGATGGCCGACGCCGACGTCGACGGCAAGCACATCACCACGCTGCTGCTGACCCTGCTCTTCCGGTTCATGCGCCCGCTCATCGAGCACGGCCACGTGTACCTGTCGCAGCCGCCGCTGTACAAGATCAAGTGGCAGCGGACCGACCCGGAGTACGCCTACTCCGACCGCGAGCGCGACGGCCTGCTCGAGGCGGGCGTCGCCGCGGGCAAGAAGATCAACAAAGAGGACGGCATCCAGCGCTACAAGGGCCTCGGCGAGATGAACGCCGAGGAGCTGTGGGAGACCACGATGGACCCGGCCAACCGCCTGGTCCTCCGGGTGAACCTGGAGGACGCGGCCCAGGCCGACGAGCTGTTCAGCGTGCTCATGGGCGAGGACGTCGAAGCCCGCCGGTCCTTCATCACCCGCAACGCCAAAGACGTCCGCTTCCTCGATGTCTGACCGGATGACGCGCAGCGCCGCACAGCTTGAAGGGATTCACTCGTCGTGACCGAGACCCTGCCGCCGCCGGGCGACCGCATCGAGCCGGTCGACATCCAGCAGCAGATGCAGAGCTCCTACATCGACTACGCGATGAGCGTGATCGTGTCGCGAGCCCTGCCCGACGTCCGCGACGGCCTCAAGCCGGTCCACCGGCGCGTGCTGTACTCGATGTACGACACCGGCCTGCGCCCCGACCGCAGCTACGTCAAGTGCTCCCGCGTCGTCGGCGACGTCATGGGCAACTACCACCCGCACGGCGACTCGTCGATCTACGACACCCTCGTGCGCCTGGCCCAGCCCTGGTCGATGCGCTACCCGCTGGTCGACGGCCAGGGCAACTTCGGCTCGCCCGGCAACGACCCGGCCGCGGCCATGCGGTACACCGAGGCCCGGCTCATGCCGCTGGCCATGGACATGCTGCGCGACATCGGCGAGGACACCGTCGACTTCGCGCCGAACTACGACGGCAAGACCGAGGAACCGAAGGTCCTCCCGTCGCGCATCCCGAACCTGCTGGTCAACGGCGGTTCCGGCATCGCGGTCGGCATGGCGACCAACATCCCGCCGCACAACCTGCGCGAGGTCGCCGACGGCGTGGTCTGGGCGCTGGACAACCCCGAGGCCGACGACGACGAGACCCTCGCCGCGCTGATGACCCGGATCAAGGGCCCGGACTTCCCGACGCACGGGCTGATCCTGGGCACCGCGGGCATCGAGGAGGCGTACCGGACCGGGCGCGGGTCGGTGCGCATGCGCGCGGTCGTCGAGGTCGAGGAGGACGCCAAGGGGCGCACGATCCTCGTCGTCACCGAGCTGCCGTACCAGGTCAACCCGGACAACCTCATCGAGAACATGGCGCAGCTCGTGCGCGACGGGAAGCTCACCGGGATCTCCGAGATCGCCGACGAGTCGAACCGGCGCAGCGGCATGCGCATCGTCATCGGCCTCAAGCGCGACGCGGTCGCCAAGGTCGTGCTGAACAACCTCTACAAGCACACCCAGCTCCAGCACACGTTCGGCGTGAACATGCTGGCCCTGGTCGACGGCGTGCCGCGCACGCTGCGGCTGGACCAGATCGTCCGCCACTACGTGAAGCACCAGGTCGAGGTCATCGTCCGGCGCACCCGCTACCGGCTGCGCAAGGCCGAGGAGCGCGCCCACATCCTGCGCGGCTACACGAAGGCCCTCGACCAGCTCGACGAGGTCATCGCGCTGATCCGCCGCTCGCCGTCCGCCGAGGAGGCGCGCACCGGGCTGATGGCGCTGCTCGAGGTCGACGAGGCGCAGGCCACCGCGATCCTCGAGCTGCAGCTGCGCAGGCTCGCCGCCCTGGAGCGGCAGAAGATCATCGACGAGCTGGCCGAGATCGAGCGCTACATCGGCGAGCTGAACGCGATCCTGGCCAGCGAGGAGCGGCAGCGCCAGATCGTCCGCGACGAGCTGATGGAGATCGTCGAGAAGCACGGCGACGACCGCCGCACCCGGATCGTCCCGTTCGACGGCGAGGTGTCGGTCGAGGACCTCATCGCCGTCGAGGACGTCGTCGTCACCATCACCCGGACCGGGTACGCCAAGCGCACCAAGACCGACCTGTACCGGGCGCAGAAGCGCGGCGGCAAGGGCGTGCAGGGCGCGGCGCTCAAGCAGGACGACATCGTGGCGCACTTCTTCGTGTGCTCCACCCACGACTGGATCCTGTTCTTCACCAACCAGGGCCGCGTCTACCGCGCGAAGGCGTACGAGCTGCCCGAGGCCAACCGCGCCGCGCGCGGGCAGCACGTGGCGAACCTGCTCGCGTTCCAGCCGGACGAGCACATCGCGCAGGTCATCCAGATCAAGGACTACCAGGTCGCGCCGTACCTCGTGCTGGCCACGCGCAACGGCCTCGTCAAGAAGTCGCGCCTGGCCGACTTCGACAGCAACCGATCGGGCGGCCTGATCGGTATCAACCTGCGTGACGAGGACGAGCTGGTCGGCGCGGTGCTCTGCGCCGCCGACGACGACCTGCTGCTCATCTCCGCGGGCGGCCAGTCGATCCGCTTCCACGCCGACGACGACGCGCTGCGCCCGATGGGCCGCGCCACCTCCGGCGTCACCGGCATGCGGTTCAACTCCGGCGACGAGCTGCTGGCCATCGGCGTCGTCCGCGACGACACGTTTGTTTTGGTCGCCACCAAGGGCGGGTACGCCAAGCGGACGCCCATGGACGACTACTCCGTGCAGGGGCGGGGTGGCAAGGAGTGCTCACCATCCAGCACGACGACCGCCGTGGCAGGCTGGTGGGCGCGCTCATCGTCGACGAGAGCGACGAGATCTTCGCCATCACGTCCTCCGGCGGGGTCATCCGGACCAAGGCGCGCGAGGTGCGCAGGGCCGGTCGCCAGACCAAGGGCGTGCGGTTGATGAACCTGGGCGAGGGGACCACCCTGGTGGCCATCGCCCGCAGCGCCGAGGAGCCCGATGACGAGAACGGGACCACCGAGACGCCGACCGACGCAGGCAGCGAGACGTAGGGGATTTCGCAGGTGACGACACCCGACAAGCCGGAAGGCACCGAGCCGGAGGGCGCCGCGGAGCGGACCTCGGTCATCGCGGCGGGCCAGACCGAGGACACCGCCGCCGACGAGCCCACGGCGGCCACCCCGCCGCCCTGGCAGCGCGTCACCGCCGACCAGCAGGCGGCCGCGGAGCAGGACACCACCACCCAGGACCTGCCCCGCAACGGCGGCACGCCGAGCTGGCCCACCGAGTCCGACGAGGCCACGGTCACCGTCCAGCGGCCCGTGGTCAGCGGCACCGCGGCCCCCGCCTGTTCGGCGGCTCCACGCCCCCGGCCAACGACCTGCACGACAGCGGCGTCCGCCCGAGCTTCGGCGCGCTCGGCGGCCTGGGCGCGGCCACCGCGCCCCCGTCCGCGCTGCGCAGGCCCGGCCGGGGTCCCCGCCGGGCGAACCTCCAGATCAAGCGCTTCGACCCGTGGTCGGTCCTCAAGCTGTCCCTTGTCCTGGGCGTCGCCCTGTTCTTCGTCTGGCTGGTCGCCGTCGGCGCCCTGTACGCCGTCCTCGACGGCATGGGCGTCTGGGACAAGCTCAACGGCATCTCCAGCGAACTCCTCAACGCCAACACGGCCGCGGGCGGCGAACCCCTGATCAGCGCGGGCCGCGTCTTCGGCATCGCGGCGATCATCGGCGCGATCAACATCGTGCTGTTCAGCGCCCTGGCGACCGTCGGCGCCTTCGTCTACAACGTGTCCGCCGACCTGGCGGGCGGCCTGGAGGTCACCCTCGCCGAACGCGAGTGACCACCCGGTTTGGGCGCTGGAGGAGGCCTCCTGTAACCTTCTCCTCGTTCCACGGGCCTATAGCTCAGGCGGTTAGAGCACTTCGCTGATAACGAAGGGGTCGGAGGTTCAAGTCCTCCTAGGCCCACCCCGGACGAAGGGCGATCCGAGCACTCGGGTCGCCCTTCGCCGTTGTCCGGCATAGCCCGGTCGTGGGTCGGTCGGCATGGCTAGACTGGGGTGAGCGCCCTCCCAGGGCGGTCCGTTTGGTTTGAGGAGGCAGGGGTCGTGAAGAAGGTTCTCGCGCTGGCCGCCATCGTCGGTGGGGTGCTGTTCGTCGTCCGCCGCAAGAGCGCGGCGAAGGCGGAAGCCAACCTGTGGCGTGAGGCGACCGCGCCCGCCAAGTGAGGCTCCGGACACGACTCGTCGTGTCCGTCCGGGGACGTAGCTCAATTGGCAGAGCACTGCCTTTGCAAGGCAGGGGTTAGGGGTTCGATTCCCCTCGTCTCCACAACTGGATGAACGGCCCAAGGCCCAGGTCAGCGAGGTTGTCCCGCTGCCTGGGCCTTCGTCGTCAGCTCGCAAGGTGACCAGCCGTGCCCTTCGCGTGCCCCATGCGGGCCATGGGTTCCCGCGTGGTCGCGCCCGCCTTCACCCGCACCTTCTTGAAGTTGTGGCGACTCAGCTTTCCGCCGAGCGGCCCCCGCGCGCACCGGTGGAATAGCATCGGGTCTGTTCGAGTTCCGACCGGTTTCCCGGTCTTGTCCGGGAGGTCGGCCGGTGGCATCTGGTTCTTCCCTGCCCGCGGACCTCCGTGGTCTGTTCCGCGATCAGGGGAAGGCGCTGTGGTTCGCGGATCATCCAGCCTCTCCGGGGCTTTGGGCGCGGTTGCGCGCTGAGCACAGCCGGTCGGGATTGTGGCCGCTCTTGCTGGAGGACCTCGCCGAGGACGAGGAGTCCCGTTCGTGGGTGACGGACGATCTGTTGCCCGAGCGGATGTCGGCGCCAGGTCTCCACGATGCCGCCGAGCTGCTCGCGGGCTATTGGCAGGAGTTCGAGGAAGAAGGGCCGTGGCCAGGACTGGCGCCGCGACTGGAACCCCAGGGCGACCCGGACCGCGGTGCCGAGGAGTTCGCCGACGAACTGCTCGAGGCGTACCCGGCGATGCGCTTGGGGCTGGTGGCGGCTGAGCGGGGTGCTGACACGCTCGCGGTCATGGGCTGGACCGGGCCGGTGAACCACGTCGGGGACACCGGGCAGCTCTCGGCGGTGCTGCGGAGCTGGGAAGACCGGTTCGGGGCGTGGGTGGTCGGGGTGGGGTTCGCGACGCTCTACCTCAGCGTCGCCGCTCCGCCCGTCACCGTCGAGCAGGCGGTGGCCGTCGCTGCCGAGCACCTGGCGTTCTGCCCCGACAACGTTTGGCAAGGTCCGGCTCCGCAGACGCTCGAAGGGTATGCGGAGCGGATCGCGGGTGCGCGGGCGTGGGGCTTCTGGTGGGACTAGCGACCGGGGTCATCCACGGGGGTCCCTGACGCGCAATCCAGGGTGAACCCCGATTCCGTCGGCAGGTCCCGCGCTTAGCGTGGGGTGTATGCAGAACGCGATTGTGTCCACTGTGGCCGTTGTTGCTCTCGCTGCCGGATTGCCTGCGCCGTCGGGGGATTTGGTCGTGGGGGTCAGTTCGTTGCGGGTGGTTGACCGGGAGCGCGGGGATCCGTTGGGGGGTAAGGCGTTCCGAGAGTTGATGGTTGACGTCCGGTATCCGGCGCGGTGGGCGGCTGGGGAGAGGGTGGCGCAGTTCGCGGAGGGGGAGGCGGAGGCGTTCGGGGAACTCGCCGGGCGGTTCAACTACGGGGTTGAGCCGGGGGCGTGGATTGGGGGCCACCAAGACGCACGCGTACCGGGATGTGCCGGTGAAGGCGGGGCGGTGGCCGGTGGTGTTGTACTCGCCGGGGTTGGGGGACGCGAGGGCGTGGAACAGCGGGTTGGTTGACGATCTCGTCAGTCGGGGGCATGTCGTCGTGACGATCGACCACACCTACGACTCGTCGGGGGTGCGGTTCCCGGACGGGCGGGTCGAGCGGAGCGTGTTGTTCGACGCGCAGCCGTCGCGGGAGTTGATCAAGACGATCGTGGACACGCGGGTGGCGGATCTGCGGTTCGTGCTCGGGCAGCTGCCGCACGTCGCGGATCGGTTCAACCTCGACCTGCGGCGGGTCGCGGTGGTCGGGCACAGCGCGGGCGGCACGGCGGGGCTGCAGGCGGCGTTCGAGGACCGGCGGATCAAGGCGGCCGTCAACTTCGACGGGCAGCTCAGCTACGCGCTCGAGGACGACGGGAGCGACCTGCTCCAGGTCGCGCAGTGCGGGCTGGACAAGCCGTTCCTGCTGGTCGGCGCCGGACCGCCGAAGCCGTCGTGGCGGGCGTTGATGGCGCGGTCGGAGGGGCCGCACAGCGCGTTGACCGCGCCGAACGCGACGCACGGGTCGTTCACCGACGCCGAGGCGCTGCTGCGGGGGACCCGCACGGGCTGGTCGGGTGGAACCGGGAGGTCGTGGCGGACTTCCTCGACCGGGCCCTGCGGTAGTTCCACGTGGAACCCCGGCAGCCCGCGCGGAGCCGCCGGGGTCCGGGGTCACGCGGGCACGAGGAAGGCGTCGTCGGCTTCCTGGGCGGAGGACGCGCGCAGCTTCGCGAGCGCCGTGTCGAGCGCCCACCGGCCGGGGCCGACGAACGCGATGAGCAGGAACGACCAGCAGAACAGGGCGGACAGCTCGCCGCCGTTGGTCAGCGGCGAGAGGTCCTGGGGCTGGTGCACGACGAAGTACGCGTACGCCATCGACCCCGAGCACAGGACCGCGGCGACCCGGGTCGCCAGGCCGACCAGGACGAGCGCGCCCGCGACCAGTTGGATCATCGCGGCCCACCAGCTCGGGAACGCGCCGATCGCGGGCGCCGCCCCCGAGCGCGGGGCGCCCATGAAGCTGAACAGCGTCGCGGTGCCGTGCATGGTGAACAGCAGACCGGTGACGATCCGGAACAGCTCCAGGACGTGAGGCTTCGTCCGCTCGATCAGGTCCATCTTCGTAGGCCCTCTCTTGTCAATCGGCAGGGTGCTCACTTGCGGTGGCATCGGCCACACCTGGAGTAATGCTCTCTCCCATCGTGCGGTTCAACGAGTGGCGCAGATCACATTCGAGTGGATCTGGTTGACTGGCCCGGCCATGAACCGAGCCATCCTCGTGCTCCCCTTGATCGCGGCCGCCGCCTGCACGGCGAGCCCAACCCCGGAGCCCGCGCCGCAGCCGACGTCCACGCAGGTCACGACCACGGCGAAGCCGGTGGCGAAGGCGCCGCCCGCGCCGGAGCCGAGCGCCGGGGGCCGTGCCCGTACCTCGAGAGCGCCGTCGTGGCCGACGCCAACGGCCAGCGCGTCGGCGAGGTGAAGACCTCCGACGGCGACCCGCCCGCCTGCTTCTTCTACCGCTCCGACGGCAACCTGCAGCTCACCGTGCGGGTCTACACCGGGGAGGCGGACGTCGCGAAGGCCGTCGTCGACCAGGCGGCGCCGGTCGCGGAGTCCAACCCGGCGCAGTCGCCCGCGGGCTGGAAGGGCGGGTCGCTCGCCGGTGACGAGGGCGCGGTGTACGCCGTTGCCAAGGACGGCGCCGCGGTCGTGGTCAGCACCAACCAGGAGCAGACCATCAAGGCGCGCCGGATCACCGAGACCGTCATCGAGAACCTCGGCCTGTAGACGCGCGCGAGGGCCGCGCTCCCACTGGGGGAGCGCGGCCCTCGCGGCGAACCGGCTAGTTCTTCTTCTCGGCGGAGATGCGCACCTCGGGCTTGGCCTGCCCGTTGCGCTCGGCCGCGGACTGCTCGGGCGCCGGGGTCGGGACCACCGGCTCCACGGGCTCCTCCGCGGGCTTGCGGCCGCGCAGCACGACGACCGCGCCCGCGGCCAGCGCGCCCGCGATCAGCAGCCACGGCCAGCGGCGCGGACCGCGGTTCTCCTTGGCGGCCTCCTTCGCCGCGGCCTTGGCCTCCTTGAGCTGGCGCTGCAGCTCCGAGCGGTAGGCCTCGACCTGCGGCTTCAGGTCCTTCCTCAACTGCTTCGCCTGCGCCCGCAGGGGCTTGACCGCGCTCATGGCGCCCTGCACGGTCCGGCTGCGGCCCATGTCCTTGCGGGCCTGCTTGGCGGCCTTCGCCAGGTCCTTGCGGGTGTGCTTGGCCGTCTTCGCCAGGCGCTTGCGGGTCCGCCTGCCGGTCTCCTGCAGCTCCTCGCGGGCGACCTGGGCGGACTCGGCGATCGCTTCGGCCACCTGCTGCGGGGCGAGGCCCCTGGCCGTCAACTTGTGCTCGGCGGCCAGCGCCGCCTCGGCGCCCGCCGCGCGGGCCTGGGCGGCACCCTGGCGCACAGCGCGCCAGCCGGTGCCGACGGCCTTGCCCACCGTCTCTCCGGCCCGGGTCATCGCTTCACCTCTTGTCAAGAAGGGTCGGTAACGGATCAATGACGCGTTCAATCCTGCCCCTTCCGGACCGATCCCGCTGAAGATGGCACGATGGGGCGGTGGCAGACAGCAACGAATCGCTCGTCGGGACCAAGGTGACGGCCACCCTGCACACCTCGCAGGGTGATATCCGGGTGAACCTGTTCCCCGACCAGGCCCCCAAGACGGTGGCCAACTTCGTCGGGCTGGCGGAGGGCACCAAGCCGTACTCCGAGCCCAACGCCAAGAAGGGGAGCTCCGGCCCGTTCTACGACGGGTCGATCTTCCACCGGGTGATCTCCGGCTTCATGATCCAGGGCGGTGACCCGACCGGCACCGGCCGCGGCGGCCCCGGGTACAAGTTCGCCGACGAGTTCCACCCCGAGCTGCAGTTCAACCGGCCGTACCTGCTGGCGATGGCGAACGCGGGGCCGAACACCAACGGCTCCCAGTTCTTCATCACCGTGGGCCCGACCACGTGGCTGAACTTCAAGCACACGATCTTCGGCGAGGTGGCCGACCAGCCCTCGCGCGACGTGATCGACGCGATCGCGCGGACCGCGACCGGCGCGCAGGACCGCCCGGCCGAGGACATCGTCATCGAGCGCGTCGCCATCGAGCGCGCCTGAGTCCGTGACGAGCCCGCAGGGGCGCAGACGGGCCAGCCCGTCTGCGCCCGGCACCGCGACCGGCCGACCGGCCTGTCCTGCACCCGGTGCGGCCGCCCGGCCTGCCCGGAGTGCCTGGTCGAGGCGTCGGTCGGCTACCAGTGCGTCGACTGCGTCGACGAGGGCCGCCGGACCACCCGGCGGGCCACGACGGTGGCGGGCGCGGAGACCGGCGGCAAGGCGGTGCTGATCCCGGTGATCATCGGGATCAACGTCGCGCTCTACCTGCTCACCGCGGTGCTGGCGCGCAGCGGCATGGACAACGGCGACTCGCCGTTCTTCCGCGCGCTCGTCGGGTTCGACCCGTCGATCACCGACGGGCAGCCGTGGCGGCTGCTCACCGCCGGGTTCCTGCACTTCGGGCCGTTCCACGTGCTGGTCAACATGATGTCGCTGTGGTTCCTGCGCGACGTCGAGCCGGTGCTGGGCCGGGCCCGCTTCCTGGCGGTCTACCTGCTCTCCCTGCTCGGCGGCAGCGTCGCCGAGTACGCCTTCGGCGACATCGGCGGGCAGCTCGCGGGCGCGTCCGGCGCGGTCTACGGGGTGCTCGGGGCGCTCGTCGTGCTGATGATCCGGCTCCGCAGGGCGCGGGCGCCGCAGCTCATCGGGTACGTCGTGGTGCTCACGCTGGTCACCTGGTGGGTGATCCCGAACGTGTCACTGCTCGGGCACCTCGGCGGGCTCGTCGTGGGGGCCGCGCTGGCCGCCGCGTTCGTCTACAGCCCGCCCGCCAACCGGGTCGCGGTGCACGCCGGGGCGGTCGCCCTGGTGCTGGTCGCGCTGGCCGGACTGTTCCTGCTCCGCCAGGGCCAGCTCGCCGAGCTGGTGTTCTGCACCGACCCGACCGCGATGGTCTGCTACATCCAGCGCTAGGTCCGCAGCCGGACCAGGGCGTCGGCCACGTCGACCGGGTCGGCGCCCAGGTCGAGGCGGCCGAGGAGGACCAGGGCGGGCGGGTCGGCGTTGTCCGCGTCCAGCTCGACCGCGGCCGTCTCCCGGCCGAAGCGGCGGGTGCGAACCAGGCGCACGTTCACCTCGGCCCAGCGCCAGCGCCGGGTCGACAGCGGCCCGCGCACGGTCACGCCCTCGTGGTCGGCGGACAGCCGCGGGCGGGCGAGCGTGCCGAACAGCGCCAGCAGGAGCAGCAGCACGGCCGCGACGCCCAGCAGCACCCGGCCGCGGGGTCGTCGACGAGCGCCGCCGCGGTCACCGCGGCGGCGCACAGCGCCCACGCCACGCCCACGGCGGCCGGGTCGGGGGACCAGGACGGGTCGGGATCAGCCACGGTTGTCCACAGCAGTTATCCACACTGGGGATGACTTACATCCGTGTGGTTCAGACCCTGTGGGCTGAACGGGGCAATCCTTGAGACCCCGATCGGGGGTCGACACCGACTGAGCGTGGATGGCGGCCTACCGCCAGCGCATCGTCATCAGCAGGCCCGCGATCATCAGGGCGAACCCGATCGCGAAGTTCCAGTTGCCGAGTTCGGACATGAACGGGATCTTGTCCCCGGCGATGTAGTTGACGACCAGCCATGCCAGGCCGAGCAGCATGATGCCCAGCATGATGGTGATGTAGAGCGGGTGGGACGGTCCGGCGGGCTTCACCTTCACCGCTGTCCGGCGGTCGGCCGGAGGGGTGTAGGCGGCCTTCTTGCGGACCTTCGACTTCGGCATGCTGTCCTCGCCTGGCTGGGAACTTCGGGTGCGCGCGGCATGGGCGCAACTCGCGCCGATGCAACACGTTAACGTAACGGAGCAGGTGGCCGGATCACCAGTCGCCAACGATCGGTTCTGGAGAAGAGCGTGAGCGGCCGATGAGCACCGTCGACACGGCGCCGCCGACGGCGCCCGACGACCCCGGCAGCGGTGGGCGGGCCCGCGCGGTGGTGCGGGGGTGGGCGAGGTGCTGATCACCCTCGGCCTCATCATCCTGCTGTTCGTCGCCTACGAGGTGTACGTCACCGACCTCTTCTCCGCGGCCAAGCAGCGCGACGCCACGGCCGCGCTGGACCAGCGCTGGACCGAGGACGAGGCGCCGTCGCAGGGCGACCCCGAGCGGGTGGAGCGGTTCGAGGGCCTGGCCGAGGGCGCGGGCTTCGCGAAGATGTTCATCCCGCCTTCGGCGCCGACTACGCGTTCACCGTCCTCGAGGGCACCACCGAGCGGACCCTGGAGATCGGCCCCGGGCACTACGCCGACACCGCCTACCCCGGCGAGCCCGGCAACTTCGCCGTCGCGGGCCACCGGGTCGGCAAGGGCGCCCCGTTCAACGACATCGACCTGCTGAACTCCTGCGACGCCATCGTCGTCGAGACCCGCTACAGCTGGTTCGTCTACCGGGTCCTGCCCAAGGCCGACGAGGTCGACGGCTGGGCCAAGGAGAGGGCTGCGGACCCGCGCTGCGCGGGCGTCTCGCCGCTCGGCGCGCCCTACGACGGGGTCGTCGGCCAGGAGATCGTCAGCCCCGGCCAGGGCGAGGTCATCGCGCCGGTGCCGGGCAAGCCGGGCGCGGAGGCCAGCGTCGGCGAGCGGGTCACGCTGATGACGCTCACCACCTGCCACCCCCGCTTCTCCGACCGCCAGCGGCTCATCGTGCACGCCGTGATGGTCAAGCAGTGGGCGAAGGACCCGAGGAACCCGGGCGCGCTGCCGCCGGAGCTGAAGGAGACCACCTGATGTACGGCTGGATCTGGCGCCACCTGCCCGGCCCGCTGGCCGTGCGGGTCCTGACCGCCGTCCTGCTCATCGCGGGCGTGGTGGCCCTGCTGATGTTCGTCGTGTTCCCGTGGGTCGAGCCCAAGCTGCCGTTCAACCAGGTCACGACCGAATAGCCAGCCGACCGAGCAGCCCGGCGGCGAACACGGCGAGCCCGATCAGCACCGACCACGTCGGCAGGGTCGCCACCAGCAGCACGCACCCGGCGAGCCCGACCGCGTGCAGCCACCGCCCGCGCTGCTTGTACGCGCACGCGTTGGCGACCGCGTAGTACACGAGCACCCCGAACGACGAGAAGCCGACGACCCCGCGCAGGTCCGCGACCAGCACCAGCCCGCACACGACCACGCCCACCGCGACCTGCGCGACCCGCGGCACCGAGCCGTGCAGCGTCGACAGCAGGGGCGGGAGGTCGCGCTCGCGGGCCATCGCCAGCGTGGTCCGCCCGATGCCCGCGATCAGCCCGAGCAGCGCCCCGAGGCACGCCGCCGCCGCGCCGACCCGCACCGCGACCGCCCACCCGGGCAGCCCGGCCGCCCCGACCAGGTCGACCAGCGGCGCGGTCGACGCGGCCAGCCGGTCCGGGCCGAGCACCGCGAGCAGCACCCCGCCGACCGCGAGGTAGACGACCACCGCCCCGCTCAGCGCGGCCAGCACCGCGCGCGGGATCGTGCGGGCCGGGTCGCGGACCTCCTCGCCGAGCGTGGCGATGCGGGCGTAGCCGGCGAAGGCGAAGAACAGCAGCCCGGCCGCCTCCAGCACGCCGAGCGGCCCGGGCGTCGTCCAGGCGAACCCCCGACCTCGGGCAGCGCGACCGCGATCGTGCCCAGCAGCACCGCGAGCACGACGACCAGGAGCACCTTCGTGACCGCCGCCGTGCGGGTGATGCCGAAGCACGTCACCGCCGTGAGCAGGACGACGGCGCCGACCGCGGCGGGCCGCTCGTACCCGGGGGCGGCGTACGCGGCGAACGCCATCGCCATCGCCGCGCAGCTCGCCGTCTTGCCGACCACGAACCCCCAGCCCGCGGTGAACCCCCACCACGGCCCGAGCAGCTCCCGGCCGTACACGTACGTGCCCCCCGACGCCGGGTACACCGCCGCGAGCTGCGCGGACGCCGTCGCGTTGCAGTAGGCCACGAACCCGGCGAGTGCCAGGGACACCAGCAGCAGCCCGCCCGCCGCGGCCGCGCGGCGCGAACACCGCGAACACCCCCGCCCCGAGCATTGATCCAAGACCGATCGCGGTCGCGTCCAGAACGCCCAGCTCACGTCGCATACGCGGATGCTCCCAGGGGCAGGTGGCGGGTAGGTTGACCGCATGCGCGTCCTGGTGGTCGACAACTACGACAGCTTCGTCTACAACCTGGTCCAGTACCTGGCCCAGCTCGGCGCGGACTGCACGGTCTGGCGCAACGACGCCCCGGAGCTGGCCGCCCCCGGCGCGCTCGACGGCTTCGACGGCGTGCTCGTCAGCCCCGGCCCCAGCACCCCGGAGCGCGCCGGGCAGAGCATCGACGTGATCCGCCGCTGCGCCGACCGCCGCCTGCCGGTGTTCGGCGTGTGCCTCGGCCACCAGGCCATCGGCGTCGCGTGGGGCGCGACCGTCGACCGGGCCCCCGAGCTGCTGCACGGCAAGACCAGCCAGGTCGAGCACACCGGCGGGGGCGTGCTCGCCGGGCTGCCCAGCCCGTTCACCGCCACCCGCTACCACTCGCTGACCGTGCTCCCGGAGACCATCCCGGACGCGGAGTTCGAGGTCACCGGGCGCACCGAGTCGGGCATCGTGATGGCGATGCGGCACCGGACGCTGCCCGTCGAGGGCGTCCAGTTCCACCCGGAGTCCGTGCTCACCGACGGCGGCCACCGCATGCTCGCCAACTGGATGGCCTCCGCGGGCTTCCCCGTCCCCGAGCAGCGCGTCGCCGACCTCGAGCGGCAGATGCGCGCCCTCACCGCCGCGCTCTCCTAGTACACGACAGCGGCCCAGGTCCTCGGGGGACCTGGGCCGCTGCTCGTCGTGGCGTCAGCCGCGCGGGAAGCCCGGCACGTCGCAGCCCGGCCGCTCCCGCCAGACCAGCACCTGGACGGTCGCGTCCTTCGCCAGCTCCTGGCCGGGGCCCGGGTTCTGCTCGAAGATCGTGTCGACCGGGTCCTCGCAGGTGTCCTGGGTCTGGCGGACCTGGTTGATCCGGCCGGTCCAGCCGAGGTTGCGCAGCTCGCTCTCGGCTTCCTCGACCGTCTTGCCGGTCAGGTCCGGCATCTCGATCGGCTTGTCGACCTGGTCGCCGTTGGAGACGTCGAGCACGACGGTGAAGCCGGGCGCGACCTCGCCGTCCTTGGGCGCCTGGCCGACCACGGTGCCCTCGGGCTGGTCGGAGGAGACGTCCCGGCGCTGCGGGTTCAGGCCCACGGCGCGCAGGTTGTCGGCCGCGGTGTCGTAGTCCTGGCCGATGACGTTCGGCACGCCGACGGCGGCCTTCTTCTTGCCGATGGTCAGCGAGACCGAGGTGCCGACGTCGACCGACTGCCCGGCGGCGGGGTTGGTCTTGATGACCTTGCCGACGAGGTTCTCGTCGTCGACCTCCTCCTCGCCGACGGTCGCCGAGACCTGCAGGCGCGCCTTCTCCAGCGCCTCCGTGGCCTCCTCCTGGGTCTTCTTGGTGACGTCCGGGACGGTCACCTTGCCCGGCTTCACGCCGACCTCGTAGGTCACCGTCGCGCCCTTGGCGAGCTGCTCGTTCGCGCCGGGCTTGGTGCCGATGACCCGGCCGATCATGTCCGAGCCGCAGCGGCCCGGCTCGCCGTTGGCCTGCGGCTCGCACGGCACCTCGGCCCGCTCGACCTCGAAGCCCGCGCCGGTCAGCGCGCGGCGGGCGTCGGCCTCGAGCTGGCCCACCACGTCCGGCACCGCGACCGTGTTCGGCCCGGTGGGGGTGTCCTCCTTGCCGAGCAGCCAGAACAGCAGGCCGACCAGACCGGCGACGAGCAGCGCGGCGAGCACGATCAGCCACGTCTTGCGCTGCTTGCGGCGCCGCTCCTCGTCGTCGTCGTAGTAGTCGTCGTACTCGTCGACCAGGGCCTCCGGCCGGTGCCGCCCGCCGACCGGCGCGGGGCGCCCGGCGTTGAGCACCGCGGTGCGGTCGTCCTCGGTCATCACCATCGGCGCGGCCGGGCGCTGCCCGGACAGCACGCGGACGATGTCGGTGCGCATCTCGGCCGCCGACTGGTACCGGTTGGCCGCGCCCTTCGACATCGCCTTGAGCACGATCGCGTCGAGCTGCGGGCTGACCCTCGGGTTGAGCTGCGACGGCGGGCGCGGGTCCTCCCGCACGTGCTGGTAGGCCACCGCGACGGGGGAGTCGCCGGTGAACGGCGGCTCGCCGGTCAGCAGCTCGAACAGCACGCAGCCGGTCGCGTAGACGTCGGAGCGGGCGTCGACCTGCTCGCCGCGCGCCTGCTCCGGGGAGAGGTACTGCGCGGTGCCGATCACCGCGGCGGTCTGGGTGACCGCGGCCTGCCCGTCGGCCACCGCGCGGGCGATGCCGAAGTCCATCACCTTGACCGCGCCGGAGCGGTTGATCATGACGTTGGCGGGCTTGACGTCGCGGTGCACGATGCCGTGCCGGTGGCTGAAGTCCAGGGCCGCGCAGACGTCGGCCATGATCTCCATGGCTCTCTGCCCGGACAGCGGGCCCTCGGTCTTGACGATGTCGCGGAGCGTCCGCCCGTCGACGTACTCCATCACGATGTAGGGCAGCGGGCCCTGCTCGGTCAGCGTCTCGCCGGTGTCGTAGACGGCCACGATGGCCGGGTGGTTCAGGGCGGCGGCGTTCTGCGCCTCCCGGCGGAACCGCTCCTGGAACTGCGGGTCCCTGGCCAGGTCGGCGCGCAGCACCTTGACCGCGACCTCCCGCCCGAGCCGGACGTCGCGGCCGCGGTGGACCTCGGACATGCCGCCGTAGCCGAGCGTCTCGCCGATCTCGTAGCGGTTGGAGAGCAAGCGCGGTGTGGTCATTGGTGCGTCGTCCCGCTCCTAGTCATGTCCAGATCCTGACGTTGCATCGGCGATCACCGCGACCCACCTTGGGGTCTGCACACGATTGTGACCGTATCGCCGCGGTAGACCGGGCCCTCCGGCGACGACCCGACGACGAAGCACGCCGCCGCGTTGCGCGGGGGCGTCCCGTCCTCGCTGACCACCACGACGTCGACGTCGAGCGCGGCCAGGCTCTGGGCCGCCTCGGCCGCGCTCTTGCCCAGGTAGGGCATCGGCACGATGGCCACGGGCGCCTCGCCCGACCCGGGCGGTCGGCCCGGCTCGGTCTCCTCGGCGTCCGCGGTGGTCGTCGTGGTCGGCGCGCTGTCCCTCGGCTCGGTGGTGGTCGCGGGCGCGCCGCCGTTGCCGTCGTCGTCCATGATCGCGGGCAGGCCGATGGCCAGCGCCGCGATCAGGGCGACCGCCAGCACAACGATCGTGACCCACAGACCGGTGCGGCTGCGTTCCCTCGGCGGGTGCGGCGGGGGACGAACGTGCCGGTGGTCTGCACGGGGTGCATCCCCGGGTGCGTCGCGGTGGGGTGCCCGGCGCGGACCATCGAGTACCCCGTCGGCGCGGGCAGCGGTCGGCCCGCGCGCACGGCGGCGACGGCGGCGGCGAACTCGCCACCGCTGCCGTAGCGCCGGCGCGGGTCCTTGACCAGGGTCGCCTCGATCACCGCGCGGGCGCCCGGCGGCACGTCCGGCGGCAGCGGCGGCGGCACGTCGCGGATGTGCATCATCGCCACCGTCACCGCGTTCTCCGACAGGAACGGGCGGTGGCCGGTGAGGCACTCGTAGCCGACGACGGCCAGGGAGTACACGTCGCTGGCGGGCTCGGCCTCCTGGCCGAGCGCCTGCTCCGGCGCGATGTAGTGCGCGGTGCCCATGACCATCCCGGACCGGGTCACCGGCGCGGCGTCGGCGGCCTTCGCGATGCCGAAGTCGGTCAGCTTCACCACCCCGGACGGGGTGATCAGGATGTTGCCCGGCTTGACGTCGCGGTGCACGTACCCGCGCTCGTGCGCGGCCTGCAACGCGAACCCGGCCTGCTCGAGGATGTCGAGCACCCGGTCGGCGTTCATCCGGCCCTCGCGGGCCACGATCGCCGCCAGCGGCTCGCCCTCGACGAGCTCCATCACCAGGTAGGCGGTGTCCTTGGGCCCGTCGACGATGGCCGCGGTCTCGCCGTAGTCGTGCACCGCGGCGATGCCGGGGTGGTTCAGCGACGCGGTCGTGCGGGCCTCGGTGCGGAAGCGGTGCAGGAACTCGGCGTCGCCGCACAGCTCCGGCTTGAGCACCTTCACCGCGACCGCGCGGTCCAGCCGGGTGTCGGCGGCCTCCCACACCTCGCCCATGCCGCCGACCGCGATCCGGCGGCTCAGCCGGTAGCGGTCCGCCAGCAGTTGCCCGGAGGTGAGCATGGTCAGCGCCTCCCGAGCACGGCGCTGATGGTGGCGCGGCCGATCTGCGCGGACAGCTTGCCGCCGGTCGCGGCGACGTCCTTGCTCTCCACCACGACCGCCACCGCGACCTTCGGGTCCTCGGCGGGCGCGAACGCGACGTACCAGGCGAACGGCGGGGTGTTCTTCGGGTCGTTGCCGGTCTCCGCGGTGCCGGTCTTCGAGGCGATGGTCAGCCCCTCGACCTTCCCGCCGCCGCCGGTGCGCTCCTCCGAGGCGATCATCATCTCGGTGAGCTGGCGCGCGGAGTCGCCGGACATCGCGTCGCCGATGCTCTCCTCGTCGAACCGGGTGATCTCGCTCAGGTCGGGCGCGAGCACGCGGTCGATGAGCTGCGGGCGCATCACCTCGCCGCCGTTGCCGATCGCGGCGGCGATCATCGCGTTCTGCAGCGGGGTCAGCCGGACGTCGCGCTGGCCGATGCCGCTCTGGTACAGCGCGTTCTCGTCGGCCACGGTCAGGCAGCCGCCGTCGACGTCCGGGCCGATGCACGACTGCTCGACCAGCATCGGCACGGTCAGCTCGTTGTTGCCGATGCCGAACGCCGCGGCCTGCTCGCCGAGCCGCTCGGCGCCCATGTCGTGGGCGAGCTGCGCGAACGCGGTGTTGCACGAGTGCGCGAGCGCGGTCTCCATGGTCACCGTGGTCGGGCTGCCCGCGCAGAAGCCGCGGTTGTAGTTGCGCAGCTCCGAGCCGCCGACCTGGATCTTGTCGGTCGCGGTGACCTGGTCGTCCTTGGTCATCCCGTCCTCGAGCGCGGCGGCGGCGACGACCAGCTTGAACGTCGAGCCCGGCGCGTACAGCTCGCGGATCGACCGGTTCAGCATCGGGTTGCGGTCGTCGGCCTCGTAGGACTTCCAGGACTTCTCCTGCACCGCGCCGTCGTGGGCGGCCAGCGGGTTCGGGTCGAACGACGGCGTGTTGACCATCGCCAGGATCTTCCCGGTCTTCGGGTCGAGCGCGACGACCGAGCCGGAGAACCCGCGCTGCTCCATCGCGTCGTACGCGGCCTTCTGCGCCGCCGGGTTGATCGTGGTGACGATGTTGCCGCCGCGCGGGTCGCGCCCGGTGATCAGGTCCGACAGCCTGCGCACGAACAGCCGGTCGTCGGAGCCGTTGAGGATCTCGTCCTCGGCCTTCTCCAGCCCGGTCGCGCCGTAGCGGGTCGAGTAGAAGCCGGTGATCGGCGCGTACATCGGGCCGTTGGTGTACTGGCGCAGGAACCGCAGCCGGTTGTTCGTCGGCGTCACCGTCGCCAGGGCGACCATCTGGTTGTCGGCGTTGAGCACGAGGATCTTGCCGCGCTCGCGGGAGTACTCCTCCAGCAGGATGCGCCGGTTGCGGGAGTCCTCGCGGTAGTCGTCGGCCTTGATCACCTGCAGGTAGGTGGAGTTGGCCAGCAGCAGGACCACCATCACGAGCATGGCCATGCCGACGCGGCGCAGCGGGGTGTTCATTTCGGACGCTCCACCAGCACCGTGCCCGCCTCGGCGATCGGGGTCTGCGGCAGCGGCTTGCGGGGGCCGCGGTCTGCGGCCGCCGGGCCGCGTCGGAGATGCGCAGCAGCAGTGCCACGAGGATGTAGTTGGCCAGCATCGACGACCCGCCCAGCGACAGGAACGGCGCGGTGAGGCCGGTCATCGGGATCAGCTTGGTGACGCCGCCGACGACCACGAACACCTGCAGGATCAGCAGGAACGACAGGCCGCCGCCCAGCAGCTTGCCGAACGAGTCGCGCACCGCCAGCGCGCTGCGCATGCCGCGCATCGCCAGCAGGGCGTAGACCAGCAGCAGCGACGCCAGGCCGATGAAGCCCAGCTCCTCGCCGATCGCGGCGACGATGAAGTCGGAGTTGGCCAGCGGCACCAGGTCGGGCCTGCCCGCGCCGAGGCCGGTGCCGCCCATCCCCCGGTGCCTAGGCCGAACAGCGCCTGCGCGATCTGGAAGCCGCCGCCGACCTCGTCGTAGGTGCTCAGCGGGTCGAGCCAGTTCGCCACGCGCTGCTGCACGTGGCTGAAGAGCTGGAAGGCGACGAGGCAGCCCGCGATGAACAGGCTCAGCCCGGTGACCACCCACACGGCGCGCTCGGTCGCCACGTAGAGCATCACCAGGATCGTGCCGAAGAACAGCAGCGAGGTCCCCAGGTCCTTCTGGAACACCAGGACGCCGACCGAGACGCCCCAGGCGAACAGGATCGGGCCCAGGTCGCGCGCCCGGGGCAGGTCGACGCCGAGCACCCGGCGGCCCGCGGCCATGAACAGGTCGCGCTTGGAGACCAGGAAGCCCGCGAAGAAGATCAGCAGCAGGATCTTGGCGAACTCGCCCGGCTGGATGGACAGCGGACCGATCCGCAGCCAGATCTTCGCGCCGTTGAGGGTCGGGGCGATCGCGCCCGGCAGCACCGCGGGCAGCGCCAGGGTGAACAGGCCGATCGCGCCGAACATGTAGCTGTACTTCGTCAGCGTCCGGTGGTCGCGCACGACGCGCAGCACCACGAGGAACAGGATCAGCGCGATCGTGGTCCACACGATCTGCTTCGGCACGTCGTTGTTGATCTCGCGCCCGGCCTGCAGGTCCCGCTCCGCCAGCGCGAGGTCGATCCGGTAGATCATGACCAGGCCCAGGCCGTTGAGCACCGCCACGCACGGCAGGATCAGCGGGTCGGCGTACGGCGCCCAGTACCGGACCGCGGCGTGCGCGACGCCGAACAGCGCCAGGTAGGCCAGGCCGTACCAGACGATGCGGAAGCTGAGCTGCTGCTCCTGGTTCGCCTCGACCAGCATGAGCGCGGCGGACACGATGAACGCGGCGAACCCGAGGAGCGCCAGCTCCGTGCCGCGCCGGGTGGGGGCCTTGTCCTGCTGGTCCGCGCCTTGCCCGGTCGCCGGACCCGTCCCGCCCTGGACCGGAAGCGCCATCAGCCGCCGCCGTCCCTCGGCTCGCGGCAGTTCACACCGGGCTGCGCCGTCCGCTCGGGGGACGCCGCGGTGGTCGTGGTCGGCGCCGTCGGCGTCGTCTCCTGCGTCTTGGTCGGCTGCGCCGAGCCACCGGCGGGACCGGTCGCGGGCTGCTCCGCCTCCTGCTGCGCGGTGAAGTCGGTGCACGTCGGCAGCCAGAACTTGTGGCGCAGCTCACCCAGGAACGCGCGCGCGGACGCCACGCTGTCGAACGAGTTCGAGCCCGTGCGGACCTCGTCCTTGCCGAACTGCTCCAGGTCCTCGACGAACAGGCGGTCGCACTGCGGCTCCCCGCCGCACGACCCCTCGAGCTGGCTGTTCAGCGACAGGCCGAGCACGCTGCCGCGCACGCCCTGGAAGACCGCGACCTCGCCGCCCTCGCCCTCGCCGACGAAGTACTGGTTGTTCACCCACAGCCGCGCGGCCACCGCGCCCGCCACGAGCAGCAGCAGCACGATGACGGAGATCACCACCGCGCGCACGCGCTTGCGGCGCTTGACCCTCGGGTCGGCGGGCGGCGGCGCCAGCGGGTCCCGGCGCGGCTCCTGCGGGCGGGGCGGGTTCAGCGCGCTCGCCCGCGACGCGGCCGAGTCCGGCGGCGGCGTCGCGTCCTGCCCGTTGCCCGCCGCGCCCCCGACGATCGGGTCGTTGTCGCCGTAGTCGACGTCCAGCACGTCCGCGACGATCACCGTCACGTTGTCCGGCCCGCCGCTCTTGAGCGCCAGCTCGATCAACCGGTCCGCGCACTCCTGCGGGTTCGGGATCTGGATCGCCTCGGCCAGCGTCTCGTGGCTCACCGGGCCCGACAGGCCGTCCGAGCACAGCAGGTAGCGGTCGCCCGCCCGCGCTTCCCGGATGGTGAGGCTCGGCTCGACGTCGTGGCCGGTCAGCGCCTTCAGCAGCAAGGAGCGCTGCGGGTGCGTCGCGGCCTCCTCCTCGGTGATCCGGCCCTCGTCGATCAGCGACTGGACGAACGTGTCGTCGTGCGTGATCTGGCTGAACTGGCCGTTGCGGCGCAGGTAGACGCGCGAGTCCCCGACGTGGACCAGGCCGATCCTGCTCCCCGCGAACAGGATCGCCGACAGGGTCGTGCCCATGCCGTCGAGATCGGGGTCGCCCGCCACCAGCTCCGCGATGGCGCTGTTGCCCGCGAGCACCGCCTCCCGGAGCTGACCCAGCAGGTCCTCACCCGGCTCGTCGTCGTCGAGCGGGGCCAGCGCGGCGATCACCACCTTGCTGGCCACCTCGCCCGCCACGTGGCCGCCCATGCCGTCGGCCAGGGAGAGCAGGCGCGGACCCGCGTACACGGAGTCCTGGTTGTTCGAACGGACCAGGCCCCGGTCGCTGCGGGCCGCGTAGCGAAGCACAAGCGTCATGAGCGCAGCTCGATCACCGTCTTGCCAATACGGATCGGGACTCCCAGGGGAACCCGAAGGGGTGCGGTGACCTTAGCCCGGTCGAGATACGTCCCGTTAGTGGAGCCCAGGTCTTCCACGTACCAGTCCGTCCCGCGCATCGACAGCCGCGCGTGCCGCGTCGAGGCGTAGTCGTCGTCCAAGACCAGCGTCGAGTCGTCCGCCCGGCCGATCATGATGGGCCGACCGTCCAGCGAGATCCGGGTCCCGGCCAGCGCGCCGTGCGTCACGACGAGCTGCCGGGGCGCCTTCCCCGGCTCTTCTGCCCCGACTTGCGGAAGCCCGGCATCGCCACCCGCAGCCCGGATGCCGCGTAGATGTCCGAGCGCACCACCCGCAGCGCGGCCAGCACGAACAGCCAGAGCAGGGCAAGGAAGCCCGCTCTGGTCAGCTGCATCACCAACTCCGGCACTTGACGCGACCGCTCCCGCTTGGTGGTGGACATGGCTTAGCGACCACCGGGGCATCTCGCCCCGCTGGTCAGGTAGACGTGCGACCGGCTCCGGACGTTGCGCCCGGACCCGGACGCGTTCAGCCCTGCGTGCGGAACACCAGCGACGAGTGGCCGATCCGGACGACGTCGCCGTCGGCGAGCTGCCACGTCTGTACCGGGGTGCCGTTCACGGTCGTGCCGTTCGTGGAACCCAGGTCGGCCAGCGTCGCGCTCTGACCATCCCAGGTGATCTCCAGGTGGCGGCGCGACACGCCGGTGTCGGGCAGGCGGAAGTCCGCGTCCTGGCCGCGGCCCACCACGTTCCCGCCCTGCTTCAGGCTGTAGTTGCGGTTCGACCCGTCGTCCAGCTGCAGCGACGCCGAGAGCTGCCGGGGCCCGGTCTGCACCGCGGGCGGCGCGTAACCCGGCTGCTGGCCGTAGCCCTGCTGGCCGTAGCCCTGCTCGTAGCCCTGCTGGCCGTAGCCCTGCTGCTGGCCGTAACCCTGCTCGTAGCCCTGCTGGCCATAGCCCTGCTGGCCGTAACCCTGGTCGTAGCCCTGCTGGCCGTAGCCCGGCTGCTGGGCGTAACCCTGGTCATAGCCCTGCTGGCCATAACCCTGCTCGTAGCCCTGCTGCTGGCCGTAGCCCTGCTGCTGGCCGCCGCCGTAGCCCTGGTCGTAGCCCTGCTGCTGGCCGTAACCCTGGTCGTAACCGCCGCCTTGCTGGCCGTAGCCCTGCTGCTGGCCGTACTGATCGTTGCCGTACTGGCCTTGCTGCCCGTACCCGTACTGCTGGTTCTGCTGGCCGTAGGGATCGCCCTCGGGCTGGTGGCCGTAGCCGGGAGGCTGGCTCATGGATCGGTCTCCTGCGTTGCGGGGGATGCCTGCCGTCTTCCCTCCGAGGATGACGCTCCCTCGGATTGACGCTTCACGTCGGGGTCGACGGTAGAGCGGGTTCGGAACTGTCCGGTGTGCAGCCCTTCGGATCGCTCCAGCGAGACTACGACCTCGCCGTACGTCTCCCACCCGTTCTCGGCGAGATGCTCGGCCACGCAGTCCGCCAGCAGCGTCGTCAACCGACCCTCGTCACCCGAGAAGTTCTGGTGGTCGGCCGGGCCGAGCGCCACCACGTAGTGGTTGGGCGCCAGAAGCCGACCCCCGCGAGCTCGCGGACGTTGGCCTCACCCTCGCGCTGCAGCGCCTGCGCCACCTCCTGGGGCACGACGTTGCCACCGAACACGCGCGCGAAGGTGTTGCCCACGACATCCTCCAACCTGCGGTTGAGCCGCTGGCCGATGTTCATGGCACCTCCTTCCCGCGCGAGCTCCTGGACCGATCGTATCCGGGTCGACGGGGTCGGACACGGGTATGTGCAGACCCACTTTCCGGCCGTGCTAGAGTTCTGCACGTCCTGATGAGGGACACCGCAACTCGGGCGAGTGGCGGAATGGCAGACGCGCACGGTTCAGGTCCGTGTGTCCGTAAGGACGTGGGGGTTCAACTCCCCCTCGCCCACCCGGCCGGAGGCCGGACCTTGTTCGCTGAAGAGCGCGAACCGGGTCCGGCCTTCGTCATTTCCCGGGGGCCGAGCCCCCGGACCCCCACGGTGCGGTCGGTTGCGGTCCACGGGTCTGCCGCGGCTTTCAGGTCAGGTGCTGGGAGCGCAAGGTGCTCAGGCTCACTCGATCGCGTGGTCCTCCTTATTTCTTCTGGCGCTCCTCCACTCTTTTCTTCGCCTGCTCGCTTTTCTCACTGCTCGTGGTCGGTCGGGTGCGCGTTGTGGAGGGAATGCGGGTGGCTGTGGGTGAGAGGTGGGACACCCTCTGTTGGGTTATAGGTGCAGGTGGGTGGCCGGTCACCCGGTTGGACGCACAGTCGGGGTGAAGTCCTGGTGCCGGTCGTCGACCGGTTAACGCCCGCTTTCCGCCGTCGGTCGCAGGGGCGGCGGCGGGGTCTCTGAAAGGGCGGGTGCGGGCTGGTACTCCAGTGGAGTACCAATCGACCCCCTGCCCGACCGGCCTCCGGTCTGCGACGGGTGGCAGATGAAGGGCGGAACTCGTGAGCGGCACCCCAGGGCGCACGGCGGTCAGCGAGCACCTCAACGCGCTGCCCGCGCAACTCGCGCCTCCGGTGGAGCTGCCCGGCACCGTCGCCGAACTGGCCGACGGCGCGGCGGCGGCGCTCGGCTGGGCCGGGACGGTGCTGCCCGAGACCACCCTCCTCGGCCGCCGGGTGTGCCTCGTGGCCGAGCTGCAGCCCGACGTCCACGCCGAGCGGATCTGCCTCGGGCAGGCGCCGGTCACCGACCGCACCTCGGTCGCGACCTGGGCGTGGCCCGAGCTGGCCGGGCGGGTGCCCGAGCCCGCGGTCCGGATCGTCGGCGCCATCGCGGTCGCCCGGCACTGGCGGACCGGGCTGGCCAACGCCGTGCCGTTCCTGCGCTACGGCGACGCCGCCGTGGTGCTGCCGACCGCGGCCGTGCTGTCGCACGACTACCTCGCCAACTGCCTGCCCCGGGCCCGCGCGTACGGCGTCGCCGTGCTCGCCGCCGAGCCCGAGGGCGACGCGTGCGGCACCGTGCAGGTCGACCTGCCCGGCCGCGTCGACCGCGCCTTCCCCGAGGTCGACGCGCTGTACCGGTGGGTGTGCGAGCTGGCCTACGAGCAGATCCTCGAAGCGGCGGTCACCACCGCGTAGGTTCGACCCCATGCGCATCGCCATCGCGGGTGGACACGGCAAGATCGCCCTGCTGCTCACGGCGCTCGCCGCCGGGCGCGGCGACGAGGTGATCGGCGTCGTCCGCAACCCCGACCACGTCGCCGACGTCCGCGACCTCGGTGGCGACGCCGTCACCCTGGACCTCGAGAAGGCCACCGCCGAACAGGTCGCCGCCGTGCTCGCCGGAGCGGACGCCGTGGTGTTCGCCGCGGGCGCCGGGCCGGGCAGCGGGGCCGCGCGCAAGGACACCCTCGACCGCGCTGCGTCCGCGCTCGTCGCCGACGCCGCCCGCATCGCGGGGGTCCTGCGGTTCGTCCAGATCAGCGCGATGGGGCTCGACCGCACCACCGGCGACCCCGTGTTCGACGCCTACCTGCGCGCCAAGGCCGCCGCCGAGGACGACCTGCGCGGCCGCGACTTCGACTGGACGGTCCTGCGCCCCGGCAGGCTCACCGACGACCCGCCCACCGGCCTGGTCACCCTCGCCGAGTCCGTCGCCCCGGGCGAGGTCACCCGCGCCGACGTCGCCGCCGTCCTGCTCGCCCTGCTCGACGAACCCGCCAGCGCGGGCGCCACCCTCGAACTCGTCGGCGGGACCACCCCGGTCGCCGACGCCGTTCAGTCCGCGATGGGACCCAGCACGCGGTCCGTGTAGGGGTTGCGGAACAGCCCACCCGGGTCCACAGAGGACCGGACACGCCGGAAGTCGCCGAAGCGCGGGTACGCGTCGCCGAGCGCACGTGCATCCATCGTGTGCATCTTCCCCCAGTGCGGCCGACCACCCGCCGCGCGCGCCACGGACTCGAACAGCGCGAAGTACTCCGCGTACGGCATGCCCTGGAACTGGTGCACCGCGAGGTAAGCCGAATCGCGCTCGTACGCCGTCGACAGCCAGATGTCGTCCGCCGCCGCGACCCGCACCTCGACGGGGAACATGACCGGGTCCTTCAACCGCGGCACCGCCGAGCGCAGCTCCGCCAGCACGTCCTTCAACGCCTCGCGCGGGATCGCGTACTCCGACTCGACGAACCGCACCTTGCGGCTGGTCACGAACACCCGGTGCGAAACGTCCTGATAGGACCGTTCGGACAGCGCCGATGCGGACATCCGGTTGAGCGGGCGCACGAGCGGCGGCACGGCGCGTCCGACCTTGCACAGCGCGCCGAACAGCGCGTTCTCCATCACCTCGTACTCGACGAACCGCCGCACCGGTCCCAGCGGCTTCGGCTCGCTGCCCGCCGGGAGCCGGTTGTTGCGCTTGGTCAGCGCCTTCGAGCCGTACGGGAACCAGTAGAACTCGAAGTGGTCGTTGGCTGCGCAGTGCTCGTCCAGGCCGTCGAGCACCTCGTCGAGCGGCTCGGGGCGTTCCACCGCGGAGAGCACGTACGCCGGTTCGGTGCGCAGGGTGACGGCGGTGATCACGCCGAGCACGCCCAGCCCGACCCGGGCCGCGGCGAACAGCTCCGGGCGCTCGTCGGCCGAGCAGGTGACCGCCGACCCGTCCGCCAGGACCAGTTCCAGCGCCTCGACCTGCGTCGCGATGCCGCCGAACCGCTCACCGGTGCCGTGCGTGCCGGTGGAGATCGCGCCCGCGACGGTCTGCGCGTCGATGTCGCCGAGGTTGGTCATCGCCAGGCCGAGCCGGTCCAGTTCGGCGTTGAGCCGCGCCAGCGTCGTGCCCGCCCGGACGGTGACGAGCCCGGTGGCGACGTCGGCCGCGACGATCCCGGTCCACTCGCGCAGGTCGAGCGCGACGCCGTGGGCGCGGCGACCCCGGTGAAGGAGTGCCCGCTGCCGCGCGTGCGCAGGGTCAGCCCCGCCCGGCTCGCGGCGCCCACCGCCGCGGCGATCTCGTCCGCCGACCGCGGGGTCAGCACCTCGGCCGCCACCGCGTGCTCGGTCCCCGCCCAGTTACGCCAGGCCCTGGTCACCCACCGGACAGTATGTGAAACGACTTCACATTTCAACCGTCTCTGCCGTACCGTGACCACGTGGACCAGCGCACGCTCGACGCCGCCACCGCCCGGCTCGACCCCCGTTCGCGGTGGTCGACCTGACCGCCTTCGACCGCAACGCCGCCGACCTCGTCCGCCGCGCCGCGGCCTGCCGATCCGCGTCGCGAGCAAGTCGGTGCGCTGCCGCTCCTTGGTGGAACGAGTGCTGCGGACCCCGGGATACGCCGGGGTGATGGCCTATTCGCTGCGGGAAGCGCTGTGGCTCACCGAGACCTGGGCCGACACGGAGTTCGCGGGGACCGACGTCCTCGTGGCCTACCCGACGGCCGACCGCGCCGCGCTGCGCGACCTCGCCCGCTGCGACCGCGCCCGCGCGGCGGTGTCGGTCATCGTGGATTCCGCCGCCCACCTGGACTTCATCGCCGACGCGCTCGGTCACGGCCACCCGGAGATCCGCGTGTGCCTGGAGCTGGACGTGTCGTGGCGGCCGCTGTTCGGCAGCCGCCTGGTCCACGTCGGCGCGCTCCGATCGCCGGTCTTCACGCCGAAACAGGCCCGCGCGCTCGCCGAGGACATCGCGCGCAGGCCCGAGATTTCACTCGTTGGTGTGATGGCGTACGAAGGTCAGATCGCCGGACTGGGGGATGATCCGGCCAATCGCGCGCGCGGCGCGATCCTGCGCTGGGTGCAGCGCCGCTCCGGCGCCGAACTCGTCGGCCGCCGCGCCGCCGCCGTCCGCGCGATCACTTCGGTGGCGCCGCTGGAATTCGTCAACGGCGGCGGCACCGGCAGCGTCGAGCTGACCCGGACCGACCCGTCGGTCACCGAGATCGCCGCGGGCTCCGGGCTCGTCGGACCGGCGCTCTTCGACGACTACCGGTCGTTCACCCCGCACCCGGCCCTGCTGTACGCCGTCCCCGTCGTCCGCAGGCCCGGCAAGGGCGTCGCGACCGTGTACTCCGGCGGCTACCTCGCCTCCGGTCCCGCCGACAAGGCCCGCCTCCCGCGCCCGCACCTGCCCGCGGGACTGCGGCTGTCCGCCATGGAGGGTGCGGGCGAGGTGCAGACGCCGGTGCTCGGCGCCGCCGCGGACGCCCTCGCCATCGGCGACCGGGTCTGGATGCGGCACGCCAAGGCGGGCGAGCCCGCCGAGCGGTTCACCGAGTACCACCTGCTGGACGGCGGGGAGACGACCGCCGTGCCGACCTACCGGGGCGAGGGAAAGAGTTTCGGCTAGCCCCGCCAGCTCTCCAACTGCCCCGAGAGGTACGCGCGCACGACCATCTTCGCCTCGGAGATCACCGTCTCCTCGGGGAACAGGCTGCGCCGGAACGCCAGGTTGAGGATGCTGTCGGCGATCTCGTGGGCCACCGCGACCGGCAGCCGGATCTCCTCCAGCGGGACGCCGAACCGGTCGGCGAGGAACCCGGCGATGTCGTCGGCGATGACGGTGTTGTTGTCGCGCTCGTCATCGATCAGGCGGACGTCGACCACGTCGCCGAACCGGATGCGCCGGAAACCCGGCACCTCGCGGTACATCTCGACGTACAGGTCGAAGATGATGTCCGCGCCCAGCGACCAGTGCTCCAGCGGCGCCTCGTCGAACCGGCGCGCCACCTCGGCCATGAAGTGCGCCAGGTTGCGCTGGGTCAGCGCCTGCACGACGGCCCGCTTGTCGGGGAAGAACTGGTACAGCGAGCCGACGGCGACCCCGGCGCGCTCGGCGATCAGGGTGGTCGTGACGCCGTCGTAGCCCAGCTCATCGATCAAGTCCGCGCACGCGTCGAGCATGCGCTGCACGCGCTGGGCGCTGCGCTGCTGGACGGGCTGCCTGCGAAGCGGGGTCGGGCTGGCCACGCGGTCTCCTCCGGTGATCGGTGGCCTTCCATTTTGCCCGGTCGAGCGGACGGCCGGGATGAAATGTGGGTGGTACCGCGGACCGGTGCTGGTCGGGGAGGGAGTCAGCAGCACCGGTCCGCGGGGCTCGCGGGAGGTCAGGCGGCAGCCGGTTCACCGCGTTCGGGGGCACGGGTGAACCGGCCGCCTGCCTGGTCGGCGGCTGGAGGGGCTCGCGCGTGTCCGGGGCGGCGAGGGCTCCAGCCGCCGGTCTAGCGGGCGCCCGCGGGAACGGGGCGCAGGGCGTGGCGCGCGGGCTGCTGCGGGGCGAGACCACCCGCCACCAGGTGCTCGTAGGCCGCGCGCCAGACCGGGCACGGCGCCTTCTGCTGGCGCCAGCGGCTGGAGCAGACCGGGCAGTTGCCCTTGTCGTCGGGCTCGTGGGCGCTCAGCATCGCGCGCCAGCCCTCGGTGAGGCGGGGCAGCTCAGAGCGCGCGACGGACAGCAGGGAAGGGGCATCCGCCCGGTTGGCCAGCTCGGTGAGCATGTCCAGGCGCTCCCAAACGGCGCTGCGCAGGACCTGGCCGAGTATTTCGTCCACCTAACGTCACCGTCACCTTTCCGCCTGCTCGGCGGCTTCCTTGAGGGCGGTCCGCAACTGGCCGAGCTGGCCGGAGGTGAGGACCGCCGTCTCGCCGGGGGTCCGACGAGGACGACCGTGTCTTTCTCGACGAGCACGGTGAGGCAGCGGTCGCGGTTGACCACGTCGCCGCAGGAGACGCGCCAGACGCGGCGCCCACCGGCGGGCACGTCGCGGACCGCGTTCGGTGTCGACCGGACCAGTTCCACGACTTTGGTTTCCCTCCGTGCTCTTGCGCTTACGAGGAACTACATTGAGGTGTGACGGACGGGATTGGCGAGACGCAGCGCCGATCGGCGGTCGTTCCACGGTAAGCGGTCGCCGCTCTTCGGTCGGACCGATCAGGTTCGCCGAAGCGCACTTCTCGTGCCTCGTGAAGTGCGCTTACGCTGCGCTTGACGCCCGAAGGACTGTGAGGGGGCGGAATGAACTCGATCGGATCTCAGAGTTCTCCCATTTCGACAGAGACGTGGGAAGACCCCGAGATGCGCGCCGCGCTCGCCGCGCGCGAGGTCAGTTCCGTCTACCGGCTGCTCAGGCGCACCGGTGTCTCACAGCGCCAGATCGCCGCGATGACCGGCCAGTCGCAGTCCGAGGTGTCGGAGATCCTCAAGGGTCGGCAGGTCATGGCCTATGACGTGCTCGCCAGGATCGCCGACGGTCTGGGTGTCCCGAGGGGATACATGGGCCTCGCGTACGACGAGGTCACCGCGGTGCGAGTCGCGGTGAGTCGCGAGGCCGCAGACTCTGAGGAGAGCGAAGAGGTGAAGCGTCGGGAGTTCCTGGCACACGCCGCCGCCGTGACGGTCGGCGCCAACGTGCTGGGCACCAACTCCGGCTCGTGGGTGGCCAGTCCCGAGCACACCCCGGACCGGGGCGCATCGGCATCACCGACGTGCGCCAGGTGAAAGCGGCGACGAGGGCGCTGCGGTCCCTGGACTACCAGTACGGCGGCGGCTTCTGCCGCGACGCCGTGGTCGCGCAGCTCTCGTGGGGTCAGCAGATGCTGACCGCGTCGGGCACTGAGCACGTCAAGCAGCGCCTGCACGTGGCGCTGGCCGATCTGCACAACCTGGCGGGCTGGACGTCGTTCGACATCGGACTGACCGACTCCGCCCGCACGCACTTCGGGAAGGCCCTGGAGCTGGCCAAGGCGGGCCGCAGCGAGCCGCTGGTGGCCAACATCCTCTACCGCATGGGCCGGGTGTACCTGCACCAGAAGTCCCCGGACGACGCGCTGAAGATGTTCCAGCTCGGCCAGATCGCGGCCCAGGAATCGGGTTCGGAGCTCGCCGTCGCGGTGATCTGCGCGAACCAGGCCTGGGCGTACGCGATGCTCGGCCGCAAGGAGCAGACGATGAAGCTGCTCAACCGCACCCGCGACGAGTTCAGCCGGGCCAACCTGGCCGAGGCCGACGACTGGGTGAAGTTCTTCGACGAGACCGACGTCCACGCGATGATCGGCACGGTGCACACCGCGCTGGCCGCCACCGTGGACCCGAGCCACACCAAGTTCGCCATCCCGGCCCTGTCGCGGGCCATCGAGGGCTACGGCGACGACATGGCCCGCAGCAAGGCGTTCAACCTGAGCGCGCTCGCGGTGAACCACCTGGTCGAGGGCGACGTCGACCACGGGGCCAAGATCGGCAGGCAGGCCGTCGACCTGGCGGTCAACCTCAAGTCCAAGCGCGTCGTCGACCGCCTCGACACCCTCCACGCCGAGGCGCTCAAGCGCAGCAACAACTCCGACGCGCGGGACCTGGCGGAGCAGATCACCAACATCCACGTGGCGTGAGCGGCCCGGTGTCGCCGTGCCCGTGGTCGCCGAGGGGTTGTTCACCAGGGAGAACCTGCGCTCCGCCCTGGCCGACGTGTGCGCGGCCGCCGGTCTCGACCCGTGCGGCGCGCGGCTGCTGAGGTTCACCAACAACGCGGTGTTCCTGCTGGCCAGCGCGCCGGTGGTGGTCCGCATCGTGGGGTCGGTCGCGCTGCGCCACCGGGTCCGCAAGGTGGTCGAGGTGGCGCGCTGGTTCGCCGAGCACGACGTCCCGCGGTGCGGCTGGTCGCGGGCCTGGAGCAGCCGGTCGTGGTCGGCCAGTACACCGCGACGCTGTGGGACGAGGTCCCCGTGGGCGACCGCCCGTCCCGGCCTGCCGACCTGGCCCGCCTGCTCCGCGCCGTGCACGCCCTCCCGCCGCTGCCCGGCCTGCCCGCCTGGGACCCGCTGGACGACGTGCGCAGGCGCATCGGCGAGGCGGACGGCGTCGACGGGGGCGAGCTGGACTTCCTGCGCGAGCGCTGCGCCGAGGTCGCCGAGCGGCTGACCAGGGTGGAGTTCGTCCTGCCGACGGGGTTCGTGCACGGCGACGCCCACCTCGGCAACCTCATCCCCAGCCCGGCGGGGCCGGTGCTCTGCGACTTCGACTCCAGCTGCGTCGGCCCGCCCGAGTGGGACCTGACGCCGGTCGCGGTGGGCGTGCGGCGCTTCGGCGAGCCGGTGTCCCGGTACGCGGAGCTGGCCGGGGCGTACGGGTTCGACGTGACCGCCTGGCCGGGTTTCCCGGTGCTCCGCGAGGTGCGTGAGCTGAAACTCACCACGAGCGTGCTGCCGATCATGAACAGCAGTCCGGAAGTGCGGCCCGAACTGTTGCGCCGCCTGCGGGACTTCCGCCTGGGAGACACCTCCGCGATCTGGTCCCGCTACACGTGACCGCCACGGGTTACCCCGTTCGGCGGTTGTGGCGCGGTAACGGGGTGCGTTGTGTGGGCGACAGCACTGGCGAGGGGTCCGGCCACGAGGGGCGGTACATGTTCGGAAAGGCGCGGCGCGCCCGGCGTGCCCTGGAGTCCGCCCGCGTCCTCGACGACGTCGTGGAGAGCCAGCTCGCCCTGGTCGCCCGGCTCCCGGAGCCGAGCAGGCAGCGCGCGGCGGAGCACCTGGCCGAGATGGTCCTGCTCGCGCAGGCGTACCGGCACTACGCGCAGGGGTGGATCACCCGCCGCGCGCTGGAGCGCCGGGCCCGCGACGCGGCCGCGAAGATGGCCTTGATGCGCAGGCCGAGCCCGATCCACGTGCATCTCACCGAGCCGGACTGACCACTCGCCGTTGGGCCGATCGGCCGGGTGCGGGTTGCATGGTGCGTCCGGGTTGCCGGTGAACGGCGTCAGGGGGCGCTGAACGGGAGTTGTCCACAGGGGTGTGGACGAACCTGTGGACAAGTCCTAGCCCGCGGGGACCCGGGTCAGCACGACCGCGAGCCCGAACGCGAGCCCCATGACGGCGAGTTCGGCGGTGGCCCACGCGACGAGCGGGGCGCGCTTGTGCGCGGCGATGCCGGGCAGCAGGCGGAACCGGATGTTCGCGCCGAGGGCGGCCAGCACCGCGAGGCAGACGATCTTCATCACCAGGACCGCGCCGTAACCGGTGGCGAACACGTCGAACTCCGGCGCCAGCTCGACCGCCGCGTTGACGAGACCGGACGCCGCGACCACGAGCACGCAGGCGGTGGCGAGCCGGGAGAACCGGGGCAGCGTGCGGGCCAGCAGCGAGCGGTTCGCCGCGACCAGCGCGATGACCGCGCCGAGCCCGCCGGTCCACGCCGCGGCGGCCATCACGTGCAGCTCCATCGAGATCATCGTGACGTCGTGCCAGCGCCAGCCGGTCGCGTGGCCGGTGACCGGCAGGGGAGCAGCGCGAACAGCGCCACCGCCGCCCGCAGCTCGGCGGGCACCGCGTCGCCCCTGCGCACCGCCAGCCCCGACAGCACCGCGCTGACCAGCGCGAACCCGGCGACGAACACCAGCGCCTTGCCCGCGCCGACAGTACTCACGTAGTGCGCGACCGCGGCGGGGAGACGTCGGCGGACGCGCGCAGCTCCGCGGTCTGCAGGACCAGCGCGACCAGCGCGGCCACCGCCCACACCAGCGACGACACCACCGCCCAGCGCCGGGCGGCGGCCAGCACGGGCTCGGCGGAGCGCGGCCGGTCGAAGCCGACGAGCACCGGCAGCAGGCACAGCCCGACGGTGGCCACCGCGGCGAGGTCGAGCAGCGCCCGCGCCACCGGCAGCCCGAGCCGCACCCCGACGCCCGCGTCGGGCAGCCCGGGATCGGCTCCGCCGCGGTCAGCGCGGTGCCCGCGAGGACCCCGACCAGCGCGGCCAGGCCCAGCGCGGGCCCGACCCGGCGGACGACCACGGGCTTCACGGCACTCCTCCGGTCAGCGGGAGGCGCCCGGCCGGAACCCGACCGGGCGCCTCCCCGAGCATGTCTACCGCGCGAGCCGCATCGCGGCGACGACACCGACCGCGACCAGCACGACGGCCCCGCCGATCCACACCCACACCGGCACGCCGTCGGACCCGGCGGCCTGCGCCTCGGGCGCGGCGACCTCGGCGGGGGTGCCGTTGCCCGCGGTGGTCAGGGTGAACCGGATCTCGCCGCGCACGGGGTGCCCGTCGGCGGACAGGATCTGGTAGCCCACCCGGTACTCCCCGGCGGGGCCCAGCTCGCGGACCGGGACGGTCACCTTGTTGCCGCTGACCGCGGGCGGACCGCCCTGCCACTGCGTCTCGCCGGGGCCGACCACGACGACCGTGTTGAGCTCCTCGCTGCCCTGGACCGCCTGGTCGAACGTCAGCTCGACGGTCGACGGGCCCGCGGCGACGGACGCCTTGTCGGCCGGGTTGCTGCTCACGAGCTGGTTGTGCGCGAACGCGGGACCGGCCAGGCCGACCATCCCGACCAGCACGAGCCCGACGAGCGCGACCAAGCGCTTGCGAACCATGGCCTAGCCCTTCGCGGAGAGCTTGCGGGCGCGCAGCGTCGCGCCCGCGCCGATGCCGAGGCCGAGCGCGCCGACCGCGAGGCCCGCGCCGCCGAGCCAGCGGGCGGTGGTGTCCTCGGCCGGGCCCGCGGCCTCGGCGTGGGTGTCGTCGGCCGGGGTCGTGCCGCCGCCGTGGTGGTCGTCGCCCTCGGACTTCGGCGCGAGCTTCACCACCGGCGCGGGGCGCTCCGGCTCGGCGCCGTCGGTCGGCGGGGCGTCCCAGTTGACGACCTTGCCGCCCTCGTAGGTCTGGACGGCGGGTAGGACGAGCTGCTCGGTCTCGGGCATCGGGCCGCCGCTGACCTCGAACTCGGCGAACTCGCCGGGCGCGATCCGGACACCGGGGTTCGCGGTCCAGGAGATGGAGGTGATCGCCTCGGTGATCTCGTTGCCGTGCACGGTGACCGGGGTCTTCAGCTTCGACTTGACCACCTTCGCGGTCCAGCCGGGCAGCGCCTTGGTGCGCAGCGAGGTGATCGGGGTGTCCTCGGGCAGCTTGATCTCGACCTTGACCGTGCCCGCCTCCTCGTCCTCGTTCGGGACCCGGAAGGTGATCTTCGTGTAGCCGCCCTGGACGGCGGATTCGCCGATGACGCGGGCGGTGACGTGCGCGGACGCGGGACCGGTGGCGAGCAGCAGCGCTCCGCCCGTGCAGAGGGCGACCGCCGCGATGCGCGCGGAAATGCGATTCATTTTTCGGCTTTCCTGATTCGGGTGGGAATGGGATCGGATCAGGAGAGGACGGGGGGACCGCGTCGTCCGCAGACGACCCGCATGACGACCGCGAGCAGGGCGCCGACCCGCGGGAACGCAGGCCGCGGCGGGGTGGCCGCCGGGCTCGACGGGGGCGCGGAGAGGGCGCGGACCAGCCCGCGCAGCGCGGCGGCCAGGACGTCGAACGCCTGCCCGGCGCGCGTGTGCAGCCAGACCGCGAGCAGCGTCGCGGCGACGTGCGCCGCGGTCATCGCGATCGGGCCTGCGGACGACCCGGGGTGGGTGACGTGGGTGAGCAGCAGGTGCAGCGCCGCCTGGCTGCCCGCGAGCAGCGCCAGCGTCACCCACGGACCGCGCTCCGCCAGCGCCGAACCCGCCCACGCCACCAGTGCGACGATGGCCGCCGTCGGCGCGAGGTCGGGGAACCCGCCCCCGCGACGCCGTGCGCGGCCACCGCCAGCGCGCCCGTGCACGCGCCCAGGAGGGCGCCGCGGGCCAGGCGGGACGTCATGGGGCCAGCGTAGTCAGCGCTGTCCAGAGATCGGTTTCTCCCAGGTTGCTAGACCCCGAGCTGCCGGAGCAGGCGCTCCTCGACGGCGTCCAGCTCCGCGTCGACCGCCTTGTGCGCGGCGCGCCTGCGGCTCGCGGGCATCCGCTCGGCCGCCCGCACCGCCGCGGCGAGCTGCCGCAGCCGGGTCTCGGTGTCCCGGTCCGGTTCGGGCAGGTCGGCCAGCGCGGTCGCGACGCCGGAGATGCGCGCGTGCAGCGCGCCGCCGTGCCCGGTGTACTGGGCGAGGTCGCCGACCGCGATGCCCAGCCTGCGCGCCTTGTGCCGGTCCCAGCGCTCGCGCAGCACGCCCGTCGCCTTGATCAGGTACGGCGTGACCACGGGGATGACCGCGGGCGCGACCACCTTGGCCACCGCGATCGCGTTCTTGGCACCGCCCGGCGTGATCCGCGCCATCTCCTGCCTCCCGAGCTCGATGGTGTGCAACCTACCGACCCGTCCGATCTGTCGCACACGGCAACTAAACTGCGGTACGTGACTACTACGGTGCTACTCGACGCCGGCGTGGTGAGCCGCTGCAGGCGTCGCGTGCACCTCGAGCACGACCCGGCGATGCGGGAGGCCCAGCGCGCCGCCCCCGACCCCACCGCCGAGCTGCGCAAAGCCGACGCCGCCGCGCACCGGCGCGCCATCGCCGACCGGCTCGCCGGCCGCTGGGGCGCCGCGTGGCTGGAGATCCCGCCCGGCCCGGCCACCGAGCGCGAGGACGCCACCCTCGCCGCCCTCGCCGCGGGCGCGGCGTTCGTCTGGGCCGCCCAGCTCCCGCGCGACCACGACGGCGGCAGGCGCGGCACCATCGACCTGCTGGTCCGCGCCGAAGGCGGCTACGTCCCGGTGCTCGTCGTCCGGCACAAGGTCACCGACCCCGGCACGGGCGCCCGCACCTGCGCGGTGTCCGACCTGCCCGCGATCGGCGGCAGCCAGGACGAGACCCGCAAGGTGCGCCCCCAGCCGCGCGACCAGCTCCGCCTCGCCCACGTCCGGCGTCTCCTGGAGGCCGCGGGCCACGCCACCGCCTCGCACCGGCTCGCGGGGGTCATCGGCCTCGACGGGGACGTGGTCGTCTGGCACGACCTGGCGGCCCCCACCTGGCCGGGTGGTCGTACGGCGTTGGAGGAGTACGACAGCCGCTTCGCCGACCGCCTCTCGGTCGCCGCCGCCGCGGCGCGGGCGCCGACCCGCTGGCCGAGCCGTCGCGGATCGTCGAGTGCCGCAGCTGCCCGTGGTGGCCGGTCTGCGAGGGCCAGCTCGTCGCCACCCGCGACGTCAGCCTGGTGGTCCGCGGCGAGGACGCGGGCCTGCTGCGCGCCGCGGGGTGCGCACCGTCGACGACCTGGCCCTGGTCGACCCCACCGACGACGACGTCCCCGCCCTGGTCGGCATGCCCGTCGCCGACGCCGTCGGCCTGGCCCGCGCCTGGCTCGCGGACCTGACCCTGGTCCGCCGCGTCGAGGAGGTCACCGTCCCCGCGCCGACGTCGAGGTCGACGTCGACATGGAGAGCTTCGGCGACCTGGGCGCCTACCTCTGGGGCGCCCTGCTGACCGGCGCGGACGTCGGCATCCCCCAGGGCTACCGCGCCTTCGTCAGCTGGGACCCCTTGCCCACCGACGACGAGGCCCGCTCCTTCGCCGAGTTCTGGTCCTGGCTCATGTCCGTCCGCGCGGCGGCGGCCGCACGCGGCCTGACCTTCCGCGCCTACTGCTACAACGAGCTGGCCGAGAACCGCTGGCTCCTGGCCTCGACGAAGCGCTTCGCGGGCCACCCCGGCATCCCCCGCCGCGCCGAGGTCCAGTCCTTCATCGACTCCGACGCCTGGTTCGACCTCTTCGCCAGCGTCCGCGACCACTTCCTCTGCTCCCACGGCAAAGGCCTGAAGACCATCGCCCCGGTAGCGGGCTTCCGCTGGCGCGACCCCGACGCGGGCGGCGAGAACTCCATGCGCTGGTACCGCGCCGCCGTCGGCCTCGACGGCGACCCCCGGACCCCGCCCAACGCACCCGCCTCCTCCAGTACAACGAGGACGACGTCCTGGCCACCGCCGCCCTCCGCCGCTGGATGTCCTCCCCGGAGGTAGCCCGCATCCCGTACGTCGGGGATCTCTGACCCCGTCACGGCGACCCGTGCCGCTGCACCTCGACCGGCCCGACCCGGATCGTCACGTCCTCGAGCACCAGCAGCGACGCGGTCACCACGGCGACCAGTGCGGTCACGGCGACCAGCAGGCGGACGAGGCTGGACCACGACTCGGTGGCCCGCAGCAGGGTGGACAGGCGCGAACGCATTGCGAACTCCTTTTCGGTTGACTCGTCCTCTTCCTAAGCGCTCGACGTCCTCGCGCCCTACTCGGGCATTGGCGACTTGCCGAGAACTTGCCACCGTGACCTGCTGATTCCCCGGAACGCGCCAGGATGGCGAGCGGCGGCTTGCCGAGGTGTTCGCAAAGGCCATAAGAGCTGCTCAGCGCCTGCTGTATACGGACGTATGGCAAGTAATCGGCAAGTCCCCGGAAACGTGACGAACGCTCGCTGATTAAGCGAATCCGGTCCCGGCCCGCACTGAGGACTTCGCTACGATCTCCGCAATTTTCGTCCGCTAGGGGGTCTTTGTGCCGGAAATCGAGGACTGGTTGCAGCGCCGCGGGGCGTGCGCGAACCAGGTCTGCTCGACCGCCTCTTCGACGACGCCCGGCGCGGTCCCCGCAGCCTGGCGGTCCGGGCCCGGCTCGACCCGCGGCACCGCCCCACCGCGAACCGCGCCGTGCTGGTCTGGCAGATCAGGCGGGCGATCGAGCAGTCGACCCGCAACCCGGAGATCCGCGAACTCCTGGTGGTGGCCTACCACCTCACCCCCGGTGGCGAGCCCATGCTGGAGGCCAGGCTCGAGAACCTGGCGGCCCGGCGCGGCAGGGCGCTCAGCACCCTGCAGACCAAGCTGTCGGTCAGCCGGGCTCCCGTCCGCGAGCTGCTCAAAGGCGACCTCCCCAGCCGCCGCCGGGCGAGATCGAGGCGCTGGAGCGCGTCGAACTCGACCACGAGCGCGCGAACGGGGAACCGCGCGACGCGGCGCTGGTCCTGTCCGAGCCGGAGTTGACGGACCTGGTCGGGGCGTTCGTCACGCCGAACCGGGCGCTGCTCGGCCGGATGGTGGCCGCGAACACCGTCCACTTCGCCGTGTCGGGATCGGGCAGGCTCGTGCTCCACCCGGTGCCGGGGTTCGGCACGGTCATGTGCGTGTTCACGAGCCGGGACCTGCTCGCCGAGTACCAGGTGGCCGTCGGCGCGCCGTCGTCGGACCGGTTGGAGTCGGCGCGCGGCCGGAAGGTGGTGGCCCGGGTCGTGCGGGACGGGACGGTCGGCCTGTCGGTCAACCCGCTCGGCGGGGGCGGGTCGCCCCACGGGCGGAGTTGGACCGCCGAGGAGCTGAGGGCGCTGTGAACGGCTTCTCCGTCGACCCGGGGGAACTGGACGCGGTCGCGGGCCGGGCCCGGGCGCTCGCCGACGGGGTGCGCGAGGACGCGGTGTGGCGCTACGGCGTCGACGTCGAGCGGTGGCCCGCCGACGACCCCCTGCGCGCCGCGATCGCCCGCTACCAGCAGAGCCTGCAGGACGCGGTCGTCCGGCTGTGCGGGTCCGCCGACAAGATCGCGGACCGGCTGACCGCCACCGCTGAGACGTACCGGCGCGGCGACGAGGAGCAGAGCGCGGTGTTCGGAGACCGCGGGTGACCCCACCGCCGCCGGGTCACCCGACGTGGCTCGGCGTCCTCAACGAGGTGCTGACCGGCCAGCTCGCCTCCCTCGACGGCGGCTCCGACCAGGCAGGCGGCCTGCGGACCGACCACTGGACCGGCCCGGCCGCCGAGGCGTACCAGGCCGTCCGCGACGCCCACGCCGCCGACTGGCGGCAGGCGGTCGACCTCCACGCCGCCCTCAAGGACCGGGTCGAGCGGTACAGCACCTTCATCCACAACCTCCAGCACCTCTGGCAGGACTTCCCGGACCGGGAGCACCTCCAGGGGTGTGGCGCGACGCGACCGAAGAGCTGGCCGCGGAGCTGATGGCCCGCGCCGACGCCCTCGACGCGTTGGCGGCGGACGACCCCGATCCGCCCGCGGACGAACCAGGACCTGCGCCGGAGCCCCATCCCGACGACCCGGATCCCGACGAGCCCGGCCCGGACGAGCCCGGTGCCTGGCCGGAGGACGACCCGGACGTGAGCGACCCGGCTCCCGAGCCGGACGCCAGCGAACCCGACCCGCCGCCGGAACCCGATCCGGTCCAGTCCCACCACGACGGCATCACCGCGGTCGTCGACCACGAGACCCGGCTCGCCCGGCTCCTCCTCACCGCACCGCGCGTCGAGCGCATTCGCTGGGAGGTGTGAAGCCGGCTACCGTGATCTCCACATGAAGGAGGTCGCATGGGACAGCGGGTGCGGGGTGTCGTGGCGAAGGCCGTGGGGCAGCCGGTTTCGGTGGAGACCGTGGTGGTCCCCGATCCCGGGCCCGGTGAGGCCGTCGTCAAAGTGCAGTCGTGCGGGGTGTGCCACACGGACCTGCACTACCGGGAAGGCGGCATCAACGACGAGTTCCCGTTCCTCCTCGGCCACGAGGCCGCGGGCGTCGTGGAGTCCGTCGGGGAAGGCGTGGAGGACGTCGCGCCCGGGGACTTCGTGATCCTCAACTGGCGCGCCGTCTGCGGACGCTGCCGCGCGTGCCTCAAGGGCAAGCCCTGGTACTGCTTCAACACCCACAACGCCGCCCAGCCGATGACCCTCGAAGACGGCACCCCGCTCTCGCCCGCGCTCGGCATCGGCGCGTTCGCCGAGAAGACGCTGGTGCACGCGGGCCAGTGCACCAAGGTCGACGCCGACGCCTCGCCCGCGGCGGTCGGGTTGCTCGGGTGCGGGGTCATGGCCGGGCTCGGCGCCGCGCTCAACACCGGTGCCGTGACCCGCGGCGACAGCGTCGCGGTGATCGGGTGCGGTGGGGTCGGGGACGCGGCGATCGCGGGGGCGCGGTTGGCGGGGGCGACGACCGTCATCGGGGTCGACGTCGACGACCGGAAGCTCGAGTGGGCCCGCGGCCTCGGCGCCACCCACACGGTCAACTCGAGGGGGACCGACGCCGTGGCGGCGATCCGCGAGCTGACCGGCGGCTTCGGGGCGGACGTCGTGATCGACGCCGTCGGCAGGCCGGAGACGTGGGAGCAGGCGTTCTACGCCCGGGACCTGGCCGGGACGGTCGTGCTGGTCGGCGTCCCGACGCCGGACATGCGGATCGACATGCCGTTGATCGACCTGTTCTCCCGCGGCGGCGCGCTCAAGTCGAGCTGGTACGGCGACTGCCTGCCCAGCCGGGACTTCCCGTACCTGGTCGACCTCTACCGCCAGGGCAGGCTCGACCTCGACGCGTTCGTCAGCGAGACCATCCCCTCGACGGCGTCGAGGAGGCGTTCGCCCGCATGCACCGCGGCGAGGTCCTGCGCTCGGTGGTGGTCTTCTGATGCGCGTCGACCACGTCGTCACCTCCGGCACCTTCTCCCTCGACGGCGGCACCTGGGAGGTCGACAACAACGTCTGGATCGTCGGCGACGACCGCGAGGTCGTGATCATCGATCCCGCCCACGACGCCGACGAGATCCTCGGCGCCATCGCCGACCGCGACGTGCTGGCCATCCTCTGCACGCACGCCCACGACGACCACATCAACGCCGCCGAAGACCTCGCCACCGCGACCGACGCCCGGGTCTACCTCCACCCGGCCGACGAGCCCCTCTGGCGCATGGTCTACCCCGACGACGACTACGACCCCCTCCACGACGGCCAGACCTTCACCGTCGCGGGCGTCGACCTCGTCGTCATGCACACCCCGGGCCACGCCCCCGGCGCCGTCTGCTTCCACGCCCCGGACCTGGGCGTCGTCTTCACCGGCGACACCCTCTTCCAGGGCGGGCCCGGCGCCACCGGCCGCTCCTACAGCGACTACGACACCATCGTCGACTCGATCACCGAGCGCCTCTTCGCCCTGCCCCCGGAGACCGTCGTCCACACCGGCCACGGCGACTCCACCACCATCGGCGAGGAAGCCGCGCGCCGGGCGGACTGGGGGGACTAGCGCGGGGCCATCCGGAGGGCGCCGTCGAGGCGGATGACCTCGCCGTTCAGGTAGTCCTGCTCGATGATCGACAGCGCCAGCCGCGCGTACTCCGACGGCAGGCCCAGCCGCTTCGGGAACGGGACCCCCGCCGCGAGCGCCGCGCGGAACTCCTCGCTCACCGTCGCCAGCATCGGGGTGTCGATGATGCCCGGCGCGATCGTCACCACCCGGATGCCCGACGACGCCAGGTCGCGGGCCGCGGGCAGGTTCAGCCCCACGACGCCGCCCTTCGACGCCGCGTAGGCCACCTGCCCGATCTGGCCGTCGTACGCCGCGATCGACGCGGTGTTGATGATCACGCCGCGGGCGTCGTTCTCCAGCGGGTCGGTCTGGGCGATCGCGGCGGCGGCCAGGGTGACGACGTTGAACGTGCCGATCAGGTTGACCTCGACGACCTTGCGGAACAGCGCCAGGTCGTGCGGCCCCTTCTTCGACAGGATGCGCGCCGACGGGCCGATGCCCGCGCAGTTGATCGCGACCCGCAGCGGCGCGCCACCCGACGCGGCCTGGGCCACCGCGGCCTCGACCTGGGCCGGGTCGGTGACGTCGGTGCCGACGTAGGTCACGCCGTCGATGGCCGGGGCGTCCGCGAGGACCGAGGGCAGGTCGAGGGCGTAGACCGCGGCGCCCTGCTTGGCGAGGGCCGCCGCGGTGGCGGCGCCGAGGCCGGAGGCGCCGCCGGTGACGATGGCGGCGGTACCGTCGATCTGCATGGTCGTCCTTTCGCCAGGAACACGCTGGGCGAAAGGTTAACGCTCGTTCAGCCCGCGGGTGGCGGCGGTGTGACGCACCTACCGCGGCAGCGAGTAGTGCACGCCGCTCAGCTCCTCGCTGACGTCCCACAGCCTGCGCGCGGTGCCGCGGTCGCGGGCGGCGTCGAGGGTTCGACGAGCGCGGGGTAGCCCTTCTGCTCGCGGCGGCCGTTGGGGCCGATGAACTGGCCGCTCTCGACGTCGGGGTGGGTGGCGGCGTAGAGCTGGGGCAGCGCGCCCATCTCGGCGTCCTGGGCGAGCAGGCGGTTGCCGAGCTTGAGGCCCAGCTTCTGGACGCCGGTCGGGCCGCGGACTGCAGGTTCGTCGCCGAGTAGCCGGGGTGGGCGAGGACGCTGGCGACGGGGACGCCGTTGGCGCGGAGCCTGCGGTGCAGTTCGAGGCCGAAGACGACGTTGGCCAGCTTGGACTGGGCGTAGTAGCCGCGGCGGCTGTACTTGTGCTCGCCCTGCAGGTCGTCGAAGTGCATGAAGCCCTGCTTGTGGAGGAACGAGCTGACCGTCACCACCCGGGCGTCGCGGCCCGCGGCGAGGACGTCGATCAGCAGGCCGGTCAGGGCGAAGTGGGCGAGGTGGTTGACCGCGAACTGCAGCTCGTAGCCCTGGGCGCTGAGCGTGCGCGGCGTCCACATCACGCCCGCGTTGTTGACCAGGACGTCGACCCGGTCGACGCCCCCGGCGAACTCGCGGACGGAGTCGAGGTCGGCGAGGTCGAGGTGGCGGGCCTCGACGTTGGCCTCGGCGTCGGCGGCCTTGATCGACTCGACCGCCGCGGCGCCCTTCTCGAGGTCGCGGACGGCGAGGACCACGTGGGCGCCCTTGCGGGCCAGCGCCAGCGAGGTCTGGTAGCCGAGGCCGCTGTTGGCACCGGTCACGATGAAGGAGCGGCCGACGAGGCTGGGGATGTCGGCCGCGGTCCAGCCAAGCGGGTCACCCTGGGGTGTGCTCATGCGGGTAAGACTCTCACCCGCGCGTCTCCGCCACCCAACATCTGGATCACAGGTGTCCGCGCGCCTACTGTCGGGTTGTGGAACTGCGGCACCTCGGCGAGTCCGGCCTCGTGGTCAGCGCGGTGGGCCTGGGCTGCAACAACCTGGGCAGACCGGGGACCGCGGCCGAGTCCCCGGCCGGTTCCCGCGCCCTCGTCCGGGCCGCCCTGGAGGCGGGGATCACCCTGTTCGACGTCGCCGACGTGTACGGCGCGCCGCGCGGGCGCAGCGAGGAACTGCTCGGCCAGGCGCTGGTGGGGCGGCGCGACCACGCCGTCATCGCGACCAAGTTCGGCGTCGACATGCAGGGCGGCAACGGCCCGGACTTCGGCGCGCGCGGCTCCGCGGCTACCTCCACCGGGCGGTCGAGTCGTCGCTGCGCAGGCTGGGCACCGACTGGATCGACCTCTACCAACTGCACCGCCCGGACCCGCACACCCCCATCGAGGAGACCCTGAGCGCCCTGGACGACCTGGTCCGCGCGGGCAAGGTCCGGTACGCGGGCGTCTGCAACCTCGCGGGCTGGCAGATCGCCGACGCCGCCTGGACCGCCAAGCACGGCGGCCTGCGCGCCCCGGTCGCCGTGCAGAACCACTACTCCCTGCTCGAACGCGAGATCGAGCGCGAGGTCCTGCCCGCCTGCGCCCGCTTCGGCCTCAGCGTCCTGCCCTACTTCCCGCTGGCCAACGGCCTGCTGACCGGCAAGTACGCCCGCGGCGAGGCAGCCCCGGACGGCAGCCGCCTCGCGGGCCGCCAGCGCATGCTCGCCGACGCCCCCTGGGACCGCATCGAGAAGCTGCGCGCGTTCGCTGGCGAGCGCGGCATCGCGATGACCTCCTTAGCCGTGGGGTGGTTGGCCGCCCAGCCGGTCGTCGGATCGGTCATCGCGGGCGCGACCACCCCGGAGCAGGTGGCGGTCAACGCCCTGGGCGCCCGCTGGCGGCCGACCCCCGACGACCTGGCCGTGCTCGACGAGATCTGCCCCCGGGCCGCCGCTAGTTGTCCACAGGACTTATCCACAGTGTGCACAAGTGTTCGAATTGGGAAGAAGAAGCTCTTTAGCAACGGTAACTAGTCGGGGTAGCTTGGCCCGGTGTTCACGACGAGACCAGAGCTGGCGGGCACGTACGGCATGGTCGCCTCCACGCACTGGCTTGCGTCGGCGGCGGGGATGGCGGTGCTGGAGGACGGCGGCAACGCCTTCGACGCGGCGGTGGCCGCGGGGTTCGTGCTCCAGGTGGTCGAGCCGCACCTGAACGGGCCGGGCGGGGAGGTGCCCGCGCTGTTCGCGACGGCGTCCGACCCGGAGCCGAGGGTGCTCTGCGGGCAGGGGGTCGCGCCCGCCGCGGCGACGCCGGGGCGGTTCGCCGAGTTGGGGCTGGAGCTGGTCCCGGGCAGCGGGTTGCTCGCCGCGACCGTCCCGGGTGCGTGGGACGCGTGGTTGACGTTGTTGCGCGACCACGGCACCAAAGAGCTGAAGGACGTCCTGTCCTACGCGATCTCCTACGCGCGCAACGGTTTCCCGCTCGTGGACCGCGTGCCGATGGTGGTCTCGACCGTCCGCGACCTGTTCACCGACCACTGGCCGACCTCCGCGCAGCTCTGGCTGTCCGCCGTGGGCGAGCGGTTCGCGAACCCGGTGCTGGCCGACACCTGGGAGCGGTTGCTCGCCGAGGCGAAGGGGCCGTCGCGGGAGGCCCGCATCGACGCGGCCCGGCGCGCGTGGTCGACCGGGTTCATCGCCGAGTCCATCGACGCCTTCTGTCGCAAGGAGTTCCGCGACGACTCCGGCCGCGACCACGCGGGCCTGCTGACCGGGGACGACCTCGCGTCGTGGCAGGCGTCCTATGAGGACCCGGTCACCGCCGACTTCGGCGACTGGACGCTGGCCAAGTGCGGCCCGTGGACCCAAGGGCCGGTCCTGCTGCAACAGCTCCAGATCCTCGAAGGACTCCCGGTGTCCTACGTGGACGGTGTGCCGACCGCGGACACCGTCCACTACGCCCTGGAGGCGACCAAGCTCGCGTTCGCCGACCGCGAGGCGTGGTACGGCGACGCCGACGTCCCGCTGGAGGCGTTGCTGTCGCGCGCTTACGCCGCCGACCGCCGCGCGCTCATCACCGAGGAGGCGTCGCTGGAGCTGCGCCCCGGCAGCCCCGACGGCCGCACCCGCGGCTGCCCGAGTTCCTCGTCTCCGGCACCGCGCCGGTCACCGCGAGCGGCGCCATCGGCGAGCCCACCGTGCGCCCGGACGGCACCACCAAGGGCGACACCGTGCACGTCGACGTCGTCGACCGGTGGGGCAACATCATCTCCGCGACGCCGTCCGGCGGCTGGCTCCAGTCCTCGCCGACCATCCCCGAGCTGGGCTTCTGCCTCGGCACGCGGGCGCAGATGTTCTGGCTGGAGGAGGGCCTGCCCAACTCGCTCGCGCCGGGCAAGCGCCCGCGGATCACGCTCACCCCCAGCCTCGCCCTGCGCGACGGCGTCCCCACGCTCGCCTTCGGCACGCCCGGCGGCGACGGGCAGGACCAGTGGCAGCTCTGCTTCTGGCTGGCCCACGTCGAGGCCGGGCTCAACCTGCAGGCCGCCATCGACGCGCCCGCCTGGCACAGTAACGCCGTACCCAGCAGCTTCTACCCGCGCGACTACGTCCCCGGCGAGGCGCACGTCGAGTCCCGGCTCGGCGCGGCCACCCTCACCGCGCTCGCCGCCCGCGGCCACGGCCTGGTCGACCTCGGCCCGTGGACGCTGGGCAGGCTCTCGGCGGTGTCGCGGCACAACGGTCTGCTGCGCGCCGCCGCGAACCCGCGAGGCATGCAGGGTTACGCGGTCGGGCGCTGAGCGACGAGGTCCGCCAGCTTGGTCACGGTGTTCCAGTTGCGCGCCGTGCCGACGAGCTTCCACTTGCGGTCCAGCAGCGCGATCACGTTGGGTGCCTTGGAGATCCCGTCCGGGCACCACTGGTAGACGACGTGGTCGCCGACCCGGATGCGGTCGGGGTCCAGCGCCACCGGGTCGTGCTCCGCGGCGACCGCGGGGTCGGGGTTGGCCTCCAGGAAGATCGCCTGCATGCGCGACCCGTTGTCCGCGATGTCGCGGAACGGGTGGCCGTCGATCACCGCTTGGAGCTGCGGGCCGGTGCGCACGAGGCAGCGGGTGCGCAGGCCGGTGCGGGACGCCAGCGCGGCCTCGATGGCGGCCTCGTCCGGCTCGGCGTCGGCGGAGAAGACCGCGTTGCCCGAGCGCAGCACCGTCTGCACGTCGGTGAACCCGAGATCGGTGAGGCAGTCGCGCAGGTCGGGCATGGCCAGGGCGGTCTTGCCGCCGAGGTTGACCCGCGGAGCAGGAGGGCGTAACCGGTCACGTCCGGATTCTGCCCGCGGCCACCTCGGCCGGGTAGTCGGCGTAGAAGGGGACGTACTCGCCGTCGCGGAGGACGTGCACGCCCTCGGCGTCGTAGCCCTCGGCGCGCAGGTCGACCTTGCGGGACTTGAACGTGGAGGTCTGCTCGACCTCGCCGATCAGCCGTACGAACAGCGGGACCGCGTACCCCGGCAGCCTGCCGGAGAGGTGCTTGGCCAGCGCGGCGCCGTCGAACTCGGCGCCGTCGTGGAGCTTCACCGCGGCCATCCCCGCCTTGCCGTCCGCGCCCGGCAGCCCGACGCCGTAGACCACGGACTGGTCGACGTCGGGGTGCTCGTCGACGGCGGCCTCGACCTCGGTGGTCGCCACGTTCTCGCCCTTCCAGCGGAACGTGTCGCCCAGCCGGTCGACGAAGGCGACGTGCTTGAAGCCCTGGGCGCGCACCAGGTCGCCGGTGTCGAACCAGCAGTCGCCGTCGGCGAAGGCGTCCCGGATCAGCTTCTTCTCGGTCGCGGCGGCGTCGGTGTAGCCGTCGAAGGGGGCGCGGTCGGTGACCTTGGTGATGAGCAGCCCGACCTCGCCGGTCTTGACCTTGCGCAGCCTGCCGCCGGTGCGCTTGGCGGCGTCGCCCTCGTACTCGACCACGGCGTGCGGCAGCGGGCACGTCCCGCGGTGCGCGGCACGTTGAGGGCGTTGATGAAGGCGAGGTTGCACTCGCTGGCGCCGTAGAACTCGGCGACCCGCTTGATCCCGAAGCGCTGGGTGAAGTCGTCCCACAGTTCTGGCCGCAGCCCGTTGCCCACCACGACCCGGACGGCGTGCTGCCGCTCGGCCGGGCGCTCGGGCTGGTTGAGCAGGTAGCGGCAGAGCTCGCCGATGTAGCAGAACGCGGTGGCCTTGTTGAGGACCACGTCGTCCCAGAAGCGGGACGCGGAGAAGGAGCGGCCCAGCGCGAACGTCGCGCCCGCGGCGAGGACCGACGAGAGCGACACCGTCAGCGCGTTGTTGTGGTACAGCGGCAGGCAGCAGTACAGGGTGTCGTCGCCGCGCAGCCGGACGCCGAGCCTGCCGAGCCCGGACATGCTCTTCAACCAGCGGAAGTGCGACATCGCGCTGGCCTTCGGCAGGCCCGTCGTGCCGGAGGTGAAGATCAGGAACGCGGTGGACTTCGCCTGGACCGACGCGCACGTGGCTGGGTCGGCGTCGGTCGAGCCGCGGTCGGCGAGGGTGTCGAGGTCGAGCGCGTCGGGCAGCAGGTCCCGGTGGTCGGCGTCGGCGACCAGCGCCGCGGCGCCGAGGAGGCGGACGCTGTGGTCGAGTACCTCGCCGCGCTGGTTGTGGTTGAGCATCCCCGCCGCGGCGCCGAGCTTCACCGCGGCCAGGGCCGCGAGCAGGGTGTTCGGCGCGTTGGCCGCCATGATCCCGACCGTGGCTCCGGGCTTGACCCCGCGCTGGGCCAGCGCCGACGCCATCCGGTTGACCCGCTTGTTGGCCTCGCCGTAGCTGAGGTCGACGCCCTCGAACCGCAGGAACGGGCGGTCGGGGTGCGCGGCGGCGGCCTGCTGGAACACCAGCCCGATCGAGGCGGTCGCGGTGGGCTTGAGCGTCAGGAGGCCGACGGCCCCGCGCAGCATGATGGGCATGTCGATCGTCAGCGACGGCACCGCCCGCAGGACGTCCGTGATCCGCACCCTTGCGTCCATGCCCGGGAAGGTTACTCGATAGTAGGTTGAAGGGGTAGTGGCCCGGAGCCCCCGACCCCGGGTCGGTCCCCGTCACGCGGGCACCGCGACGGCCGCGGCCTGCGGCTGACCAGCACGAACGCCGCCGTCACCAGCACGACCGCCCCCGCGATCAGCCACAGCGACGCGTGCAGCGCCCCGGTGTAGCCCGGCCCCGCGAGCGTCCCGCCGGTGCCGCTGGCGATGATCGACCCGACGACCCCGATGGCCACCGTCTCGAACGCCAGCCGCGACGTGCCGAACATCCCCGAGGCCACCCCGCTGCGCTCCACCGGCACCCCGCTCAGCGCGACCCCGTCGACCAGGCCCGTCGACGCGCCCACGCCGATGCCGACCACCAGCAGCGACACCGCCAGCAGCGTCAACGACGTCGAGTCGACCCCGGTCATCAGCACGATCCCGACGCCCAGCACGACCAGCGCACCCAGCACCAGCGCCTCAGCGGGCACCCGCTTGGCCACCGCGCCCGCCAGCAGCGGCATGACGACGATCGGCGCGGTCAGGAACAACAGCATGACCCCGGCCTCGCCGATCGACAGCGCCATCACCGCGGTCATGTACGACGGCAGGTAGACCACCAACGGCACCAGCGCGAACACGAACACCGCGCCCGCCGACGCCGCGCCCAGGAACCGCCTGCTCCGCAGCAGCTCGAGGTCGAACATCGGGTCCGCGACCCGCCGCTCGACGAACCCGAACGCCACCAGCAGCCCGACCCCCAGCACGAACGCCCCGACCACGACCGGGTGCGACCACCCCAGCGACGGCCCCTCGACGAACCCGGCGATGACCAGCAGCAGACCCCCGGTGAACGTCACCGTCCCCGCCCAGTCGACCCGCCGCCCCAGCGCCCGCGACTCCGGCAGCAGCGGCGCCAACGCCAGCGCCACGACCCCGACCGACGCGGGCACCCAGAACACCGCCCGCCACCCGAACCCCGACAGCAACGCGCTCGACAGCGACGGCCCGAACGCCAGCCCGAACCCGATCGCCGTCCCGAACAGGCTGAACGCCCGCGCCCGCGCCGCCCCTGGAACGACACCGACAACATCGCCATCGCCGACGTAGCGGCCGCGGACGCCCCGACCCCCGCCACCGCCCGCAGCAGGTCCAGCACCAGCAACGACGGCGCCGCCGCACTGGCCAACCCCCGACGACGAACACCGCGGTCCCACCCGCGAACAACCGCCGCCGCCCGACGATGTCCGCCAGCGCCCCCGACGCCAGCATGAACCCCGCGAACGTCGTGTTGTAGGCGTTCACCACCCACTGCGCGGCGGCCAAGTCCCCGTCGAACGCCGCCCGGATGTCGGGTAACGCGATCGAGGCCCCGGTCAGCGTCACCGGAAACATGACCACGGCGATCAGCAGCGTGGTCAGCGTCAAGATCTCCTCTTCCTCATGCCGCAATGTTCGGGGTATAACGAACATGCAGGAAGAAGGCACCTTCGACGCACCTAGGTTCCCCGTGGAAACCAACCAGGCCACCGACGCCGAGAAGCTCATGGACGTGTTCTGCCCCACCCGCCACGTCATCGGCCGCATCGGTGACAAGTGGACCATCCTGATCATCACCGCCCTCGACCTCGACGGCACCCTCCGCTTCACCCAACTCCGCAACCGCGTGGGCGGCATCACCCAGAAAGTCCTCACCACCGCCCTCCGCAACCTCGAACGCGACGGCCTCGTCCACCGCGAAGCCATCCCCACGGTCCCGGTGACGGTCGAGTACTCCCTCACCGACTTCGGCCGCAGCCTCGCCACCCTCGCCACCCAAATCCGCGACTGGTCCTTCGCCAACATCGACCGCATGATCACCGCCAACACCGACTACGACTCGCGCGCGGTCACGCAGAGCTGACTAGGAGCGCGAGTTAAGGCCTTGTGGCTCAGTTCGATGCTGTGCTCTTGATCGTCGCGGGCGTTGCGATGGAACGCTCTCGCTTGCGCTCTGCCCGCAACAGCAGAGCCAGGACCAGGCCGCCAAGGAACACGGCCTCTTCCAGCAGGAACTTATGGGGGTGATGAAGGAAGACCCCCGATATCATCAACGACCCCACCGGCCGCGACGACATCCGTGACTGCTTCACCAGTTACGACCTCTGGGCTGCGCGAGCCTGATCCCGTGGGCCAAGTTCGGCAAGAAGGATTCCGAGGATTTCGCCAAGACCATTGACGGCCGTTGTGACCCTGATGGGATGAGAAGTGCTGCCATCGCCTTGTGATAGGGTCTCGAGAGGGCAGGAGTCTCCTTAAGAGACTGTTCGGGAGGCGCCAATGATCCGGGACCTCTTTCGTCGATCCAAAGCGTCCGATTTGGACTTGGGCGTCGAGTGTGAGGCGATGGATCAAGCTCTCCGGGAGGTGAGTGCGGGTCGAGCCCGGTTGCAGGACGACGACCGGGCACCCGCTGTGGTGATATCGCTGTTCTCCCTACTCGCCAGGCGGACATTTGCTCACGTGGACCAGCGGGTCGTGACGTTGTACGTCGCCGCGATCCGCTCGCGCACAGCTGTGATAGGCGACGACGAGCGGCTGGCCAGGTTGGTCGAGGTTGTTATCCGGAGCGAGCTCGGACACGTCGAACTGCTGGAACCGCAACTGGGCACGATGCGCGAGATCGTGCTGATCATGAACGCCGTGGCGATCGACCTGCTGCGCGAATCTGGTATGGACGAGCATGAGGTGGGCGAGCTTGTCTCGCTCGCCGAGTCGGAAGCGGATCGCCATGTACGAAACGCGCGCGGGCAAGGTGCGTCAAAGCCCGGTCGGCTCGTGGAGTCGGCACTGCGGGCACGGGCCGGTATGAGTGAGGAATCCTTCGCCGCATGGAACCGGCTATGACCACTTTGTCTCGGGAGTCAGTTCGTCTGCGCGCCATGTTGCGGCGGGATTCGGCTGAGCTGCGGCGGCTGGACACCGCCGCCGACAGCGGCGAGACCGACTTCGTGCGCTTGGGCAGGCTGGCGGTCAGGCTTTTCGCGACGTTGGTGACGAATCACTTCCGCCCTGAAACCTCGCTCGCGGAATTGTCCGCGTTCGCTGTGTGGGTTCGGCAAACGTTCGGTCCGACGCTGGGAGTTTCCGCCATCGTGGTGGAGATGGTGATCCGCCGAGAACTGGGGGAGAGTGTCCCGATCGACGACTTGTCCGACGATCTGGAATTGACGGTGATGTTGTCCGTGTCCAGCCTGCTGGTCCATCGCGGAGGCTTGCTGGATGCGGAGTTGGAGGAATTGCTACTCGACATGGAGCGGGCGGACGCCATCTCGCAGCAGGGCTCCTGACTCGTTTTCGTCATGCGAGAGGCGTGATTCGCGAAGGCGAGGCAAGATCATTGCGGTGACCGTCGTTCTCGGGCTCGGGCGAACGCGTCTCGGCGGGTGCCCGACCGGCTAGGCTGTGGCCGTGCCACGTGCGTTGATCACCGGGATCACCGGTCAGGACGGTCAGTACCTCGCTGAGCTGCTCCACAGCAAGAACTACGAGGTGTTCGGGCTGGTCAAGGGGCAGAGCAACCCGCGCGCGGAGCTCATCCAGACCGAGTTGCCGTTCGTGGAGATCGTGTCGGCGGACCTGCAGGACCTGTCCAGCCTGGTCGCGGTGTTGGAGCAAGTGCAGCCGGACGAGGTGTACAACCTCGGGGCGATCTCGTTCGTCGCGCTCAGCTTCAAGCAGGCCGAGTTGACGGCGAACGTGACCGGGCTCGGGGTGCTCAGGCTGCTCGAGGCGATCCGGATGGTCGGGGGAGCACGAACAACCCGATCCGGTTCTACCAGGCGTCCTCGTCGGAGATGTTCGGGAAGGTGCGGGAGTCGCCGCAGAGCGAGCGGACGCCGTTCTACCCGCGGTCGCCGTACGGGTGCGCGAAGGTGTTCGGGCACGACATCACGGTGAACTACCGGGACAGCTACGGGCTCTACGCGTGCTCGGGGATCCTGTTCAACCACGAGAGCCCGCGGCGGGGCATGGAGTTCGTGACCCGCAAGATCACCAACGCGGTGGCGCGGATCAAGCTCGGGCTGCAGGACACGCTCGCGCTGGGGAACCTCGACCCGCGGCGGGACTGGGGTTTCGCGGGGGACTACGTGAAGGCCATGTGGCTCATGCTGCAGCGGGACACCCCCGAGGACTACGTGGTCGCGACGGGGCGGACCCACAGCGTGCGCGACTTCCTCACCGCGGCGTTCAACCACGCGGGGATCGATGACTGGGAGCGGTTCGTCACGCAGGACCCGCGGTTCTTCCGGCCCGCGGAGGTGGACCTGCTCGTCGGGGACGCGACCAAGGCGCGCGAGGAGCTGGGCTGGAAGCCCGAGGTGGACTTCGAGTCCCTCGTCGCCATGATGGTCGACCACGACCTGCGCGTGGAGGCGGCCAAGGTGAGGAGCAGGTGATCTCCTACGCGCAGAACGCGGAAGACGTCGTCCTCGCGCGGCTGTTCGCGGACCAGGCGGTCGGGCGGTACGTCGACATCGGCGCGGGGGACCCGGTCGAGGCGTCGGTGACGAAGCACTTCTACGACCGCGGCTGGCGGGGATCAACATCGAGCCCATCCCGGCGAAGGCGGACGTGCTGCGCCGCGCGCGGCCCGAGGACCGCACCCTCGCCGTGGCGGTCGGGGCCGAGCCCGGGAAGGCGACGCTGCACGTCGTCGAGGAGGAGTGGGGCTGGTCGACGCTCGACGACGGCCTGTCCGCCCGCTACCGGGACGACCGCGGCTGGCACGTCCAGGACGTCGAGGTCGAGGTGGTGACGCTGGCGCAGGTGCTCGACGAGCACCCCGGCGACGTCGACTTCCTGAAGATCGACGTCGAGGGCGCAGAGCAGGCCGTGGTCGAGGGCGCCGACTGGGACCGGCACCGGCCGAGGGTGCTGGTCGTCGAGGCGACCGAGCCCGGGTCGCCGGAGCCGTCGCACGGCGCCTGGGAGCCCGTGCTGCTGGCCGCCGGGTACCGGTGCGCGCTGTTCGACGGGCTCAACCGCTTCTACGCCCAGGCCGACGACACCACCGCGCTGGAGCGCCTCGCCGCGCCCGCCAACGTCTTCGACGGCTACGAGACCCTCCGCACGCACACCCTCGACCGCGCCCTGCGGGAGGCGACGACCGCCCGCGCCGCCGAGTCCGCCTACGTGCAGCGGCTGGAGGACGCGCTGCGGGAGGGGCGGAGGCCGCGGCCGCGGACGCCGAGCACCGGCGGTCGCTGGAGGCGGCCATCGGCAAGATGGAGGCCGAGTCGGCGCGGACCTACCGGTACACCGCCGCGCTGGAGAAGCGCATCGCGGAGCTGGAGACCCTGCTGGCGGAGGCGCACCGGTCCCGCTGACGGTGACCCGCCCCACGGGCGCATACCATCGCGCGGTGACCTCGACTGGACAGAACCCGGACCTGGGGCGCGCCCGCGAGATGGCCGACCGGGTGAACGCCGCGGGTGGGACCTACCACCGCCTCGAGCTGGCGCCCGGCGTGGTGCTCGACGGCGACTACGACATGGACCGGTACGTCGGGCACTACCGCGTGCCGGAGCGGCTCGACGGCCAGACGTTCCTCGACGTCGGCACCTCCAGCGGGTACTTCGCGCTCGAGGCGCACAAGCGCGGGGCGAAGGTCAGCGCGATCGACCTCTGGCCCGAGGACTGCCTGCTCGCCGAGATCTCGGACAAGATGGGCCTCGGCATCGAGTACCACCGCAAGAACATCTACGACCTCGACGAGTCGTTCGGCACCTTCGACTTCGTCATGTGCGGGTCGCTGCTGCTGCACCTGCCCGACCAGTTCGGCGCCATCCGCGCTCTGCGCTCGGTGACCGGCAAGCGGCTGGTCGTCTCGACCGCGACGACCGTCGACAGCGCCACCAACGTCGAGCCGCTGTGCAACTTCATCGGCAAGCGCGCCGACGACGGCGACTACTGGGCCTACTGGGAGGTCAGCGCCGCCGCGCTGCGCGCGATGCTGCTGGCGGCCGGGTTCTCCCGGGTCGACAACATCGAGCACTTCAGCCTGGACACCGAGGCGCACCGGGTGCAGTACTCGGTGCGGCACGTGGTGATGTCGGCCTACGTGTAGCGACCGGCGATCTCGGCCAGCCGGGTCGCCATGATCCGGCCCACCACGTCGGGTCCGCAGCGCTCGGCGATGGCCTCGGCGGCGCGCTCGCCCATGCCGCGGCGCAGCGCGTCGTCGGTGACGAGCGCGCGCAGCCAGCGCGCCGCCTGGTCCACGTCCGGCTCGGCCCAGAGCTGGCCGGGTTGGTACCAGTCGGCGAACCCGGGGCCGCCGAGGTGGTGGTCGCCGCTGTCGATGACCTTCGGCTGGTAGCCGACGACCGCCGCTGAGCCCGGCGGCATGAAGTCGGTGTTGCCGCCGAAGCCGGTGGCGACGACCGCCTTGCCCATCGACATCGCCTCGGCCATGCCGAGCCCGAAGCCCTCGGACCGGTGCAGCGACAGGTAGACGTCGCAGGACGCCAGCAGGGTGTCGAAGTCGTCGCGGCTCAGGTCGGCGCTGATCACCCGGCCGCCGACGCCCGTGACGGCGTCGGTCAGCGCCGTGCCCAGCTTCGGGAACCGGTCGAGGTCGACGACCTTCACCACGAGGTGCGCGGTGCGGCCGCGCTCCTGCTCGTCGAACGCCCTGCGGAACGCCTCGATCGCCGCCCACGGGTTCTTGCGGGCGTCGCTGGAGGACGCGCTGAAGGTGAACAGCACGACCGCGCCGTCGGCGGGGATGCCGAACCGGGCGCGGTCGGGCCGCGTGGCCCGGAGGTCGGGCACGACGTTGGGCACGACGGTGATCGGGATGTCGGTGACGGTGCGGAAGGTCTCGGCGACGAACGACGAGGTCACCCACAGCTCGTCGAGGCGGTTCACCTGGACCAGGGTCTGGTCGAGCACCGCGGGCAGCTCCCACGCCCAGAGCCCGATCGTGTAGCGGTCGAGCGCCGAGTCCGGGACGAGCTGGAACTCGTTGAGGTTGAGCAGCCAGAGGTCAACCGGGTGGTCCTTGCCCGCGGGCAGGTCGGCCAGCTTCGCGGGCACCGGCACCGAGCGGTTCACCGCGCGGGAGTTGACCTCGGTGAACGTCATGGGCACGCGGGCCGCGGCCAGCGCGACGGCGTGCCTGCGGGCGGCTTCCGCGAGCCCGGTGGTCGCGCGGGCGTCGGCGAACACGTTGACCCCGGAGGACTGCGAGCCCGGGGTGAACGCGGCGATGCGCTCCATCGCCTCCCGGTAGCGGCGGGCGACGACGGGCCACGACGCGGTGTCCTCGACGTACCGGCGGGCGGCGTCGCCCGCGGCGCGCAGGCCGTCCGGGTCGACCAGCGCCTGCTCCATGCGGGACAGCAGCGCGTGCGCCTCCAGCGCCGGGTCGGTCGGGATCCGGTGGCAGATCTCCTCGGGGAAGTGGCGGTGCTGCGGCAGGTCGCTGGTGATGACCGCCCGGCCCGCGCCGAACGCGCGCATCATCACCGCGCTCGTCTCGCCCGCGGTGGGCCAGCGCAGGTTGACCACCACGTCGGAGGCGGTGATCAGGCCCTCGAACTCCTCGATCGACGGGCTCTGCGCGATGTGGACGGAGTCGCCGACGCCTGCGTGCGCGATGGTCCCCTCGACGTCGGCGAGCACCGACTTGTCGTCGGCGTGCCCGACGATCAGCAGCTTCGCCTGCGGCCACCGCCTGCGGACCTGGGCGAACGCGAGCACCGCGACCAGCGCCCGCTTGATCCGGTTGAACCCGCCGAAGACGCCGAACACGACGTCGTCCTCGCGCCAGCCCAGCCGCGCCCGCAGCGCCTCGCGCAGCACGGGATCGGTGACGACCGGCGCGCCGGAGGGCACGACCTCGGCGGGGACCCCGGGGTAGCGCTGGGCGAGCCACCGCGCGGCGAACTCGTCGTGGACGATGACGCCGAGGCTGCTCTCGATGAGCCTGCGCTCCATGGTGAGCGTCGAGCGGTCGAGGGTGGGGACGCCGTCCACGTCGATCGCGGGCAACCCGGCGATCAGGGCGGGATCGTCGGCGGCGCCGAGGATCGGGCCGTGCGCGTGCAGCACCTCGGCCCGGAACTCGGGGCTGTCGACGCCGCCGAGCAGCGCGGCGTGGAAGTCCATCAAGGACGTGTCGTGCAGGACGACGACGCCCGGGTGGGCGAGCGCCTCGCGGTAGATCCACTCGTGCGCCGCCGCGTGGTTGCCCATGTGGTACATCGGGACGCCGCCGTTGTCGCGGGCGAGCCGCGGCGAGGTCAGCTCCACGCCCGGGGGCACGCGGTCGTCGAGCGTGCGCGCGACGGCGCTGACCCCCATCTCGTCCTTGAGGGCCGAGAGGAGTTCGTAGGTGTAGTCGGCGATGCCGCTGCGCGCGGGCGGCAGGGGCGACCAGACCGCGGTCCGCACGGTCACATCCACGCGCGCAGGCTGTACTGCGCCGCGCCGTCGGCGGTGGCGGGCGCGTCGACGACCTCGACCCGGGCGAAACCGGCGGATTCGGCGAGGAAGCGCGCGAACGCCGGGTGCAGCGGTCGACGCAGGAGCGGGTCCACGCGCACCTCCGCGGCGTCGGGCTTGGGGGTGTCCACGACCAGCACGCCGCCCGGCTGCAGCGCCAGGGCCGCGGCCTCGAAGAACGCGGCCACGGCGTGCGGGTCCTGGCGCTCGGCGTACCGGAACGCGGTGACCGCGCCCAGGGACCGGCGCGGGCACGCGGCCAGCGCCTCGGCCGCGGGCCGGTCGCCGAGGTCGATCCCGGCGCCCGCGCAGTGCGCCGCGACGCTGCGGTTGTCGGTGCTCGCGAGCACGGGGACGCCCGCGGAGCGCAGCAGTTCCAGCCACTCGCCGCGGCCGGGCGCCATGTCGAACACCGGGCCGTTCGCGCCCGCGTCGCGCGCCGCCCGGATCAGCGGCAGGTGCTCGCGCCGCCGCTCCCGCACCCGCTCGACCGGTCCGTCGAGCAGGCCCGCCACCGCCAGTTCGAGGAAGTCGTCCCGCGCGGGCACCGCGTCGACCGGGTCGGCGCCCGTCCGGGCCGCGTCGAGGAACAGGTCGACGCGGGCGTGCCGCAGCGCGGTCTCCCGGCCCGCGGCGACGACCTCGGCGAGCTCCCGCTCCAGCGCGTCGAGCCGCTCCCGCAGGTCGTGGCCCGCCTCCTGCTTGTCGGCCAGGCCCAGGCGCAGGTCGCTCAGCTCCGTGCGCAGGCTGCCGACCGCGGCGTAGAGCCGCTGGTTCAGCCCGGCCACCATGTTCTGGTCGCTGCGGCGCAGGTTGTCCAGCTCGGCGCGCAGCGCGTTGAGCTCCCCGTCGCGCGCGTCCAGCTCGGCGCGGAACTCGGCCCGCAGCTCGTCGAGCGCGGCCCGGGCGGCGCCCGCGTCGCGCGCCTCGGCCACCGCGGCCCAGGTGGCCTGGACCGCGTCCCTGGTCGCGATGTTGGTCTCCACCTGCCACTTGAGCTGCCTGCGCCACAGGAACTTCAGCGCCAGCCTGCCGAGGACGTCGCCGCGGCGCAGGGGAGGCGGAGTTCCTTGTTCTCGTCCAGGCGGGCGAGAGCATCGGCGAAGCGTGCGTCCGACATGAGGGAGTCCAGGGGGTCTGGGCGGGATTCCCCGCCGTTGCGGGAATTCTAGGTGGGTGGGCGCGGGCGCTCAGCGACGCGGGTTGGCGGACATCTCGCGCAGCATCGCCTCGACGACCTCCGGGGCGAACAGCACCGAGTTCCCCTTCACCAGCGCGCGTTCCGCGACCTCGAAGACCACGACGTCGGAGTCGACGAGCATCTTGATCGCCGCCTGCCGGTCCCCCTCCTGCAACTGCTTGTAGTGCAGCAGGGTGAGGTCGCCGAACGCCGCGCCCAGGTAGCGCTTGGCGCGGATGGTGAACGAGTCCCCGAGCATCGCGACCTTGCGGCCGTAGGTGCCGGGGCCGGACGTGGTGTTCAGGTGCAGGGGCGTGGTGAAGTCCTGCGGGACGTCCCGCGCCTGCTCGCGGACGCCGTCGGGCTTGACCGAGTAGTGCCGTCCCTCGATGTCGCCGGTCCGGCCGATCAGCGGCGGCAGGTCGGCGGGGACCCGCCACGGCTCGCCGTCGGCGACGACCCAGTCCTTTGTGACGCCCGGCCGCAGCCACTCCGCGATGCCCCGCGCCATGAGCAGCCCGCCGATGTCGTCCCAGTGCGCGTCGCGCGCCGGGTAGACGGGCACGCCCCGGCTCTCCGCGACGCGGTGGATCTCCGAGCGCAGGTCGAGCGCGAGGTTGCCCTCCTTGATCAGCCGCCAGAACTCGTCGGTGACCGGGCGCACGCAGTCCTGGCCGGGGTAGCGCTGGGGCAGGTGCTCCGGCTCGACGGTGATCTTGTCCGGCGCGATGACGAGCAGGAAGTCGCGGCCGCTGGCCTCGATGCCCTCCTTGACCGCGCGGATCTGGCGCATCGTCTCCGCCGTCGGCACGTCCTGCTTGCACCGCACGGCCACCTCGTCGCCCAGGTACAGCCAGCCGTCGGTGCCCTCGATCACCCGGGGGATCGTCGTGATGTCGAACCCGGGCGCCGGGCCCTCGTGCGTGCCCAGCGGCGAGTCGCTGCCCGCCCGGGTGCCGAGCTGCGGCGGCTCGCCGAACACCCCGCGGCTCACCCCGTCGGCGATGGAGATGGCGTCACCGCGGAACACGAGGTGGTCGGTCGCCCAGGCGGGCAGGTCGGTGAAGAACGCCCACCCCTCCACCGGGCTGGGGAACGCGGCGAGCTTGCGGTTCTCGATCTCCGCGGGCCGGGCGCCGAGCGCGAGGCCCGCCAGCGGCGCGAGGAAGAAGACGGCCGCGCAGGCGAGGGCGCCGGTCTGCTTGCCGCCGTGCCTCGGCCGGTGGAGGGAGTGTTCCCTCGGCAGCCACGCCTCGTGGACCGCGGGCAGTTCGACGGGGCCGGGGCGGGTCACTCGCGCTCCATGCGGGCGATCCGCTCGGCCAGCTCGCGGTAGCGGCGCTCCGCGTCGGCCTCGACGGCGGCGATCCGCCGGGACTGCTGCTCGGCGACGCGGTCGACCTTCGCGGTCACCCCGTGCACGGCGTCGCGGACGCCGTCGAGGAGCGCGGTCAGCCGCGTCCGCTGGTGCCCGTCGTACTGCGCCAAGGCGCGGAGCACGGCCCGGCGCATGGTCGACGCGAACGGGAGCCGCGACGGGGCGCCGGGGTCGGGCGCGCTGTGCAGCGCCTGCCGGGCCTGGCCGAGGGCGGCGACGTCCTCGACCGCCAGCGCGCCCGCGGGCCGGGCGCCCGCCCGCCACGCCTCGTGCGCCGCGGTGACGCGCTCGCGCATCCACTCGGCCGCGCGCTCCACCGACCGGGTGCGCAGCACGTGCTCGCGGGCCGCCCGCCCGCGCCGCTCCGCCTCCGCCGGGTCGTCGGCGATCTGCCGCAGGGCGGCGGCGGCCGCGTCGAGGTCGGGGTCGGCCCACCGGCCCTCGGCCTGGTACGGCTCCCAGCCCTTGCCGACCGGGACCATCCGGTACGGGATCGGCCAGCCGACCGACTCGTCCACGAACTCGGTGGTGCTGGAGTAGTCGGTGGACACGACCGCCATCCCGCGCGCCATCGCCTCGGCGACGGTCAGGCCGAACCCCTCGCTGCGGTGCAGCGACACGTAGGCGTGGCTGCCCGCGTACAGCTCGTCGAGCTCCTCGACGCTGAGGTACCGGTCCACCAGCTCGACGCGGTCGTCGCCCGCGACGGCGTGCCGGAGCCGTTCCGCCGCGCCGACGTGCAGGTGGCTGTTCGTCGCCTTGATGACGAGCCGGACGTCGGTGCGGCCCGGGAACGCCCGCTGGAACGCGGTGACGACGCCCCACGGGTTCTTGCGCTGGCCGGTGCTGTTGAAGTCGAAGGCGAACAGGAACCGGGTCTCGTCACCCGCCCGGCGCGGCGCTCGGGTCACCGGGCCGGGGTCGAGCACCGGGACGGGGATCGTGTGCACGGGCACCGGCGAGTGCGCGCCGATGGTGGCCCGGCAGAAGTCGCTCACCGTCCAGATCTCGTTGACCAGCGGGAAGGCGGTGTGCAGGTGGGTGGGGAAGTCCTCGAGCTCCCACGCCCACAGGCCGATCACGTACCGGTCGTGGCCGACTTCCGGGTGGTTGTCCAGCAGCATCCGCGTGTAGTCGGCGTTCACGGCCAGCACGCTGACCGGGTGCCGCGGCGCGCCCGCGCTGCTCGGGCGGTCGATCCCGGTCCGCACGTTGCCGTTGAGCGACTCCACCTCGACCACGGACACGACCGGGATGTCCGCGGCCTCGATCGCCTTGAGCACGATGCGGCCCATCTGGCCGAGCCCCAGCTCGGCGGTCAGGTAACCCGCGACGTTCACGCCGAGGACGTCCTCGGGTGGCGCGGGCAGGCGCGCCGGTCCGCTCGGCACCGCCCACTCCGGCAGCGCCCCCTCGTCGACGCCGTGTACCGCGCACCAGTTCCGGAACCCCGCCGCGCTGGTCGACGCCGGTTCGGGGAACGCCACCCGCAGGTCGGGCCTGCTGCTCCACACCCAGGCGGCCAGGCGGCTGATGCCCGCGGCCGCGTCGGCGGGCGTGCCGGGCTCGCGCAGCCACCGGCGGAACGCGTCGGTGCCGGTGAACGCGTGCGGCGGCATCGCGGGGGCCTGGACCTCGAACGGTCCCGGGGCGATCTCGTGCGCGGTGAACCGGGTCCACTCGTGCAGGAAGAGCGCGCGCATGGTCGGCAGGACCGGCTCACCGTCGTCGAGCAGGCCGAGCCCGTAGGTCTCGTCGAGGGGCGGCTCGCCCAGCAGCGCGCGGTAGCGGCGGACGAGGTCGGCCACGGCGGGCCGGTCGGACAGCCGCACCCGGGGCCGCTTCAGCTCGGGCGCGAGCAGCCAGGGTGTGTCCGCCTGGAAGCCGGTGAAGTGGACCAGCCGGACCGCCGTCCCGTCGACCGCCACGGCGTCGCCGTCGACCTGGATGTCGCGCTCGTGCAGGTTCCAGTAGCCGATCCCGACGCCGGGGTCGCGGGTGACGTGGTGGCGGAACAGCGCGGGCACGGCGTCGACGGTGCGCCGCTTGACCGCGCGGTCGACCTGCTCGGACGGGGTCGTGGCGCGCGCGGCCCACCAGTCGACGAATGGCTTCGCGCCGGCGCCCACGACCAGGAAATCCGGGTCGAACGCGCCCAAGTGCGGGTCCTCGGCGTCCGGCTCGAGACCGTCGTACCCGGGGGCGAGCAGCATCCGCGGCGCCAGCACGATGTCGTGCTCCGCGGCGAGCCCGCTGATGTCGTCGAACGGCGCGCACACCAGCGTCCGCACCCCGAGGAGCACCGCGGTGGCGTGGTCGGCGAGCAGGGCGCGCAGCAGCAGCGGCGCGACCGCGTCGGCCAGCTCGCCCGCGTCGTACGCGGTGGCCAACGCCCCGAACACGGCCCCGTCGACGTCCAGGAAGCCGGGCCCGACGACGCGGCAGCCGGGCAGGTCGGCCCACTGCGCCGGATCCGCCTCGTCCAGCACGAGCACCGTGAACCCGTGGTCCGGGTGGTGGTCCAGGTAGGACCGGGCCACCACCCGGGCCGCCGGCGCGGTGGCCGCCGTCGCGACCGCGCAGCCGACGGTTCCCGCCGGGGCGGGCTCAGGCATCGGCAGGGAGCTCGTTGAGCTGGGTGACCATGATGTCGTCGAACTTCTTGGCGGCCTCGGCCATGTCCGGCCCGTAGACCTGCACGCGCACGACGGTCTTCTTGTGGACGTAGTGCGCGCGGATGGTGGCCGGGGTGGAGCCCGACGCGGCGATCTGGGTGATCGTGACGCCGTCGGGGACGGTGCCCTCGTACGGCTTCATGCTGTACTCGATCTGCAGCTCGCCCAGCTTCTTCACCGCGGCCTCGGCCTGCTCGGCGCTGCCGGTCTCCACGGTGAGGACGAGCGCCTGCGAGCCCTCGCCGAGGCTGGAGACGGCGAGCCGGGCCTTCGCGCCCTTCGCGTCCTTCAGCGCCTTGGTCTCGGCGTCGGTGAGCAGCTTGTTCTTCTCGACGTCGGCGAAGGTCGCGATCTCCGGGGCCGCCTCGGGCGAGCCCGGCAGCTCCGCGATCTCCAGGTCGTCCTTGGGCCGCTGCGTCGTGGTCGGCGCGGGCGCCGCGGTGGTCGTCGGCGCCGGGTCCTTGTCGTCGCTGCCCGAGGTGAAGAACCAGAAAGCGCCGCCGCCGAGGGCGAGCACGAGCACGACGGCCAGGGCGATGAACAGGCCCTTGCGGCCGCCCTTGCCCGAGTCGGCGTGGAACACCTCGGGGCCCTGCTTGATCCAGTCCGGGTTGCCGGTGGCCACCAGCGGCGGGAACTCCGAGCCCGACCACGGCGGCGCGTCGTCGTACTGGCCCTGGTTGCCCCACGGCGCCTGCGGCGGCTGCTGGCCGTACTGCGGCTGGGGCGGGTAGCCGCCGTGCACGACCTGGGTCGGCTCGCCGTGCGCCTGCGGCCGGGTCGACTGCCACGGCGCCACGGCCTGCGTGCGCTCGCTGTGCCCCTGGATCGCCTGCGTGCGCTCCGGACCGGGGTTGCCCTGGCCCGACACGATCTGCGTCTTGTCCGCGTTCTCGTCGTGCGCGGGCTGTTGCTGGACGACCGGCTGGACGTACTGGGTCTTCTCCACCGACTGGGCGCCCGCGGGCTCGCCGCGGCGGACAGCACCTGGTCCCGGCTGATCCGATAGTCGTCCGCGGAGATCTGGCCCGCCGCGAGCTTCGCGTCGAGTGCGCGGAGTTCCTCCTGCCAGGACACGACCGGCCCCTTCCCGTCGTCCGCCGCCGCTCGAGCACTAGCCGGCGGGCATGCACCTGTCAATCCGTGTGCGCACATTGTGCACGTGGTGTCCGGTTCCCCCGCCGCTGAGGGTAGGCCACAGCGGATCACCGCGGAGGTGGTTCCCACCGGCTCGTGAGCGTGCCCGGAAGGCTGCACAGTGTCACGGCCGGGCGGGGCGCGGCGCCCTTGAGGCCAACTCGTGACCTGCTATTCGCTCAACCCGTCCACACCGGCAGCTTCGCGGTCGCGGCCCGCACCGTCCGGGTCAGCGCCTGGGCGAGCCCGGCGTCGTCCTCGTCGTCGGTCTGCCGGATGACGAAGATCCGCACGGCGCCGCCCTCGGTGACGTAGACGGCCTGCACGAGCACGAAGTCGGCGGTCGTGTGCTTGGTCGCGGTGACGCCCGCGGGCAGCCCGCTGATCCCCGCGTCGGCCATGCCCGCCTTCCGGCCCACGTCCGCGATGCCGGACTTCAGGCGGTCTGCGCCCTGCTGGGTCTCGGTCTCGAAGAGGAAGAGCTGGTAGGTGAGGGGGCCGTCGGCGGCGGTGCGGAAGGAGACCTCGGTGATGCCCGCCTGCTGGAGCAGGCTCGCCTCGTGCTGCTGGAGGATCTTGTGCTCCAAGCCCTCGACGACGGTGAACTCGCCGACCGTGGACAAGGGGGTGGAGACGGGATTGGGGAGGCGGTCGACGCCCAGGTCGTTGGGGTCCGCGGAGGCGGAGTCCGGCCTGCCCGCGGCGAACCACCAGACGACGCCGGTGGCGATGGCGAGGACGAGGAGGACGACGAGGGCGCCGATCCAGGTGCGGCGGGGGCGGTCGGCGGTGGCGAAGACGGCGTGGCCCTCGACGGGGGCGCCGGGGAAGGGCTGGGGTGCGGCCGGGGGCGGTGGGGCCTGCCAGCGGGGGCCCGCGGCCAGGCGGGGGCGCCGGTGCCGGATGCCTCGGCCAGGATCTCGTCGCGCAGCCTGCGCTGCTCGGCGGGGTGATCTCGCCCGCGGCGAGGCGGGCATCGATCTGACGCAGGCGCTCCTGCCACTCCATGACGCGGTGTCTCCCGGCTTCGTCCCGTGGTTGGGGCCATCCTCCTGGATGGGACCCACACTGTCAGACGGTTCGTGAAGCCGGGGTCGACGTACAGTGGGGGCATGGCGCTGTTCGGACGAGCCAAGAGCCGCATGGTCGAGCCCGGTGAGGCACTGCCCGGCAGGGCGCACGCGATCCCGGGGTGCCGAACGAGCACGCCGTGAGCGGGCGGCCGCTGCACCCGCCGTTCCCCGACGGGATGGCGACCGCGGTGTTCGGTTTGGGCTGCTTCTGGGGCGCTGAGCGGAAGTTCTGGCAGACGCCGGGGGTCTACTCGACCGCCGTGGGGTACGCGGGCGGGTACACGCCGAACCCGACGTACGAGGAGGTGTGCAGCGGGTTGACCGGGCACACCGAGGCGGTCCTGGTGGTCTTCGACCCGGCCGTCGTCTCCTACGCCGACCTGGTCAAGGTGTTCTGGGAATCACACGACCCGACGCAGGGCATGCGGCAGGGCAACGACGTCGGCACCCAGTACCGGTCCGCGATCTACTTCACCGACCCCGCCCAGCGCGCGGTCGCCGAGCAGAGCCGCGCCGCCTACCAGGCCGCCCTGTCCGAGAAGGGCTACGGCGAGATCACCACGGAGTTCGCCGACGCGGGCCCGTTCTACTACGCCGAGGACATCCACCAGCAGTACCTGCACAAGGTGCCCAACGGCTACTGCGGGCTCGGCGGGACCGGGGTCTCCTGCCCGGTGGGGCTGGCCACCGACTGATCCGCTCGGTAGGACTGTGCGCGTGGCTGATCAAGGGAACACCGCGCGCAAGGTCGTGGCGGGCTCGGCGGTCGTGGTGGCGGCGTGCGCGGTCGCGGTGACGGTGAAGGTGCTGGCGACCGACGTGGTCGCGCTGCAGCCGCCGCGGGTGCTGGACCAGGGCGCGCTGGAGCGGCAGGTGACCGCGGAGGTGCAGGCGCTGCGCGGCGAGCCGCCGAGGGCGCTGGCGTGCCCGACCTCCGTCGTCGTGGTGGTGGGGGCCGAGTTCACCTGCCGGTACTGGGCGGGGGCGAACCCGGGCGACGCGAAGGTCCGGATCGTCGACGAGCACGGGCGGCTGTCCATCGACACCGCCGACTGAGGGGCCGCTGAGCTGCCCCGATACGATCCCGGGCGACCGGGGAGGTCGGGAGATGCGGGTCGTCGCGAACCGGTACGAGGTGCTGGGGGAGCTGGGCCGGGGCGGGATGGGCGTCGTCTGGCGGGCCCGGGACCGCGTCATCGGGCGGGTGGTGGCGCTCAAGGAGATCCGGTCGGGGGACGACCAGCGGATCCTGCGGGAGGCGCAGACCGCGGGGCGGTTGAACGACCCCGGGGTCGTCGCGGTGTACGACGTGGTGATCGACCCGGACGCGACGTACATCGTCATGGAGCTGGTCGAGGCTCCGACGTTGGCCGACCTGATGGCGCGCGGGCCGCTGGACCCGGAGCGGGTCGGGGCGATCGCGCTGCAGGTGCTCGGGGCGCTGGAGAAGGCGCACGCGGCGGGGATCGTGCACCGGGACGTCAAGCCGAGCAACATCATGGTGCTGCCGGACGGGCGGGCGAAGCTGGCCGACTTCGGGATCGCCCGCGCGATGGACGACCCGGGGACGACCACCAAGGGCGGCATCATGGGCTCGCCCGGGTACATGGCGCCGGAGCTGTTCACCGGCAGCGGTCCCGCGCCCGCGTCCGACCTGTGGGCGCTCGGTGCGACCCTGTTCCACGCCGTCGAGGGGCGCTCGCCCTTCCAGCGGGACACCACCGCCGCGACGCTGCACGCGATCCTCTACGACCAGCACTCCGCCGCGCCGACCTGCGGCGGGCCGCTCGCCGCCGTCATCACCGGGCTGCTCACCCGCCAGGTCGAGGCGCGGCTGACCGCGCCGCAGGTGCGGGACCTGCTGACCGGCGGCGTGCTCGACGACGCGACCCGGGTCGTGCCGCTGGACCAGCCGACGCAGTACGTCGACGCGGTCGTGCCCACGACGCCGCAGCTCCCGCACTGGCACGAGCCGGAGCCCGAGCCGACGCCCGCGCGCGGGCGCAAGGGCCTGCTGATCGCGGGGTGCGCGGCGCTGGTCGTGGCCGTCGCGGTCGGGGTCGTGCTGGCGCTGCGGCCCTCGCCGACCGCGGGGACGCCCGCCGCCGGGGCCGCGGGCGCGCCCGCGGCGACCTCGACCACCACGGGGACGAGCACGGGAGCCGCGCCGACGTCGGCCAAGCCGTCGAGCACGCCCAGCGCCACCACCACGTCGACGGGGGCGTCGGCCGTCCCGGTCACCACGGCGTCCGGCGCGCCGCCCGCCCCCGGCACCCCGACGCCGGGGCAGCCGAAGCCGACGACCACCACCCCGCAGCAGCCCACCCGGACCAAGGTCGTGCTCAGCCGCTACCACCGCCCCGGCACGCCCGGGCACTTCAGCGGGACGCCCGGGGTCGCGGCGCCGTCCGGGTTCGTCCGCGAGGCGGTCCTCGGCGCGCTGGTCGCCGACGCCGAGCCGGGGACGCGCGAGCTGTACGCGTGCCGGGTGACCGGTCGGGACGACTGGTTCTCCTCGGTCGACGGGGGCTGCGAGGGCCAGCAGGTCCTCGGCTTCCTGGGGTACCTGTTCACCAGCCCGCCGTCGGGCGCGCGGTCGCACGCGGTGTACCGGTGCAACGCGGGCGCCGACCACTTCGACTCGGTGTCGTCGACCTGCGAGGGCCAGCAGGTGGAGTTCCGGATCGGCTACCTCATTTCGTGACCCTGGTCTCTTGGATCACGCCCCCGCGCGGCGCATGATGCGCGCTTATGGGCAAGCGGGAGCAGGCGGCGAGACAGCTCGGGCGGTGGGTGGAGCCGGAGGAGGTCTACGCGCGCGGTCGCGCGCTGCGGGAGGCCGTCGCGCTGGGCGCGCACCGGAAGGTGCTGTACGCCGCTGACCGGCCGACCGTCGCGGAGTTCGTGAGCGCGTCCAACGCGGGCCGCATCCCCGAGCTGGCGCCGCTGCGGGTCGGGCGGATGCTCGTCTCGCCGTTCGCGTTCTTCCGGGGCAGCGCCGGGCTGATGGCCGCCGACCTGGCCGCCGCGCCGCGGTCCGGGGTGGACGTGCAGCTCTGCGGGGACGCGCACGCGGCGAACTTCGGGCTGTACGGCACGCCCGAGGGCAAGATCGTCATGGACATCAACGACTTCGACGAGACCGTGCCCGGCCCGTGGGAGTGGGACCTCAAGCGGCTGGCGACCAGCATCGTGCTCGCCGGGCGCGAGGGCGGCGTCGGCGAGGCCAAGTGCCGGGAGGCCGCCGAGGACGTCGTGAAGTCGTACCGGCGCACCATCGACCACCTCGCGGAGATGCCGTTCCTGGAGTCGTGGACCGCGCTCGGCGACGAGTCCGCGCTGAGCAAGGCCGACGCCGACGCGCTCACCGACGACTTCGCCAAGGCCGCGAAGAAGGCCCGCAAGAACACCAGCGCGAAGGTCGCCGCCCGGTGGACGCAGCGCGGCGAGGACCAGCGGTGGCGGTTCATCCCCGACCCCCGGTGCTCACCGAGATCACCGCGGGGACCAAGCAGGCGGTGATCGACGCGCTGCCGGAGTACGTCGACACGCTGCGCGAGTCCCGCCGGAACCTGATCATGCGCTACGGGGTGTCCGACGTGGCGTTCCGGGTCGTCGGGACGGGCAGCGTGGGGCTGCGCAACTACCTGGTGCTGCTGCACGGCAACGGCGACGAGGCGCTGGTGCTCCAGGTCAAGGAGGCGCGGGAGTCCGCGCTGGCCCCGTACGTCGACCACCGGGCCAGGCACGAGGGCAAGCGCGTCGTGCACGGCGCGCGGCTCGTCCAGGCGGAGAGCGACATCCTGCTGGGCTGGACGACCGTGGAGGGCAGGCACTTCATCGTCCGCCAGTTCCGCAACCGCAAGGGCGAGATCGACGCGACCACCCTCGACGCCGACCACCTCGACGACTACGGCCGCATCGCGGGCGCCCTGCTGGCCCGCGCGCACAGCCGCTCCGCCGACCCGCGCCTGCTCGCGGGCTACTGCGGCCGCGACCTCGACGAGGCCATCGGCGGCTACGCGGTGGAGTACGCCGACCGCACCGAGGCCGACCACGCCGAGTTGACCGCCGCCGTGCGGGCGGGGCGACTGGACGCCCGCACCGAGGCGTGATCCGATTCCGCGGTGGACCGCAAGCGGCACGGCCTGCACTACACCCCGCCCGCCCTCGCGGCGTTCGTCGCCGACCGCGCCCTCGCCGCCGCCCCGGACCGCCCGCTGCGCGTCCTCGACCCGGCCTGCGGTGACGGCGAACTGCTCGCCGCCGTCGCCGCGCTCGCCCCGGGCGCCTCGCTGACCGGCTACGACCTGGACGAACGCGCCGTGGCGACCGCGCAGGCGCGGCTGCCGACGGCGGCGATCGCGCACAAGGACTTCCTGGAGAGCCCGCCGCCGGAGCGGTTCGACCTCGTGGTCACCAACCCCCGTACGTGCGGACGCAGCTCCTCGGGGACCGCGCGGCCGAGCTGGCGAAGCGGTTCGGCCTGCGCGGGCGGGTCGACCTGGCGCACCCGTTCGTCAGCGTCGCGCCGGGGCTGCTCGACGAGGGCGGGGTGCTGGCGCTGTTGTGCTCCAACCGGTTCTTGAGCACGCGGGCGGGGAGAACGTCCGCACGGTCCTCACGCGCGACCTGTCGCTGCGGGAGGTGTTCGACCTGGGCGACACGAAGCTGTTCAGCGCGGCCGTCCTGCCCGCGGTGGTCATCGCGGTGAAGGGTCCTTCCGCGGGTCCTGCCCGGTATGCGACGGCGTACACAACGGACAGACTCGGTGTTGCAGGCAACCTCTTCACGGCGTTGCAGGCCGATGAGGACAGTGTCGTGTCTTTGCAGGGAAAGAACTACGCCGTGTCAGTCGGTGAGATGCGCGACTGGCGACTGTCCACACCGGAACGCGACGGGAGGCGGGCCCGGATCGCCGCCCGCACCTGGCGCACGGTCGGCGACGTCGCCAAGATCCGCGTCGGCATCAAGACGACCGCCGACAGCGTCTTCATCGCCGACTGGGACGCCGTCCCCGAGCCCCCGAGGCGGAGCTGCTTCGCCCCCTGCTCAGCCACACCGACCTCCAGGCCTGGACCCCGCCGACCCCGACCCTGCGCGTCCTCTACCCGTACCTCGACCGCCCGACCCGCCAGGTCGTCGACCTCGCCGACCACCCCGCGCGGCGGCCTACCTGGAGACCCACCGCCCGCGCCTGGAAGCCCGCGAATACCTCCGCAAAGCAGGCCGCGCGTGGTTCGAGATCTGGGTCCCCCACCGCCCCACCCTCTGGCGCGAACCCAAGGTCGTCTTCCCCGACATCAGCCCCGGCCCCCGCTTCACCCTCGACCGCACCGGCGCGGTCGTCAACGGCGACTGCTACTGGATCAGCGTCGCCGACACCGGCGAGGACATCGCCCACCTCATCCTCGGCGTCGCCAACTCCACCTTCGGCCTCCGCTTCTACGACGACGTCTGCGGCAACCGCCTCTACGCGGGCCGCCGCCGCTGGATCACCCAGTACGTCGCCCGCCTCCCCTCCCGGACCCGGAAAGCCCGGCGGGCCGCCGCATCATCACCGCGGCCCGCACCCTCATGGCGGGGGCGAAGCCGACCTCGACGCCGTGGTGGAAGCCGCGTTCGCGGGCTGAGGAACGCGAAAGGGCCGACCCGTGATCGGATCGGCCCTTCGTGGAGCGGACGACGGGATTCGAACCCGCGACCCTCACCTTGGCAAGGTGATGCGCTACCAGCTGCGCTACGTCCGCGTAGCGAGGAGAACTATAACGCTCGGCGTCAGGGGTGTCGGCGGGGTCCGGTAGGACCCTTCGGCAGGTAGGCGGCGTCCCGTTGTGGGAGCGCTTGCTACCCCGGATGGGGGAGTACGAAAGTCGGGTATCCCTTACCGTTATTCACGGTTGAGGTCCGATCTTCTCGCCGATGTGGCATGTTGTTCAGGATTGCCACGGGGCGGCGTTCGAGGAGGTCATGGGCCGGATGAGCTGGACTGACCGGCCCGCCGACGAGCCGAGGGCCACCAGCGGTTGTCCGCAGGACCGCGCGCTCCTGGAGCGGCTGCGGGCTGGGGAGGACGCGGCGTTCGGGGAGTTGTTCTCCCGGCACAGCGACGCCGTGCGCAGGCTGGCGATGGGGCTGGTGTCCGACCGGGCCGAGGCGGAGGACCTCGTGGCCGAGGCGTTCTTCCGCGTGTTGCAGGCGATCCGGCGCGGCGCCGGGCCGGTCGACAACGTGCGCGGGTACCTGTTGATCGTCGCGCGCCGGGTGGCGTGGGAGTGGAACGGGCGGCGGCGGGACGTGCCGGTGTCCGACGAGGAACTCGACGTGCGGGTGGGCGCGGACCCGGACAACACCGGGCAGTCCACCGAGCGGAACCTGATCACCCGGGCGTTCACGAGCCTGCCCGAGCGGTGGCGCAGCGTGCTGTGGAAGGTCGAGGTCGAGGGCGAGCGGCCCGCCGTCGTGGCGGGGAACTTCGGGCTCAGCCCCAACGCGACCGCGGCGCTCGCGCGGCGGGCCCGGCAAGGGCTGCGGGCGGCCTACCTCCAGGCGCACCTGACCACCGAGACGCGGCCCATCGGGTGCCGTCCCGTGCTGGAGAAGCTGGGCGCGTACACCGCGGGCGCGATCAAGGGCGCCGAGCGGCACCGGGTCACCTCGCACCTGGCGGGCTGCGCGTCCTGCACCTCCATGTACGACGAGCTGCGCGACGTCTGCTCCGGGCTGCGCGCGCACGCCGCGTTCATCACCGCGCCCGTGGTCGGGATCGGGCTGTGGGCCCAGCTCAAGGGCTTCCTGGCGAGCACGAAGACGCAGGTCGCGCTCGCGGGGGCCGCCGCGATCGGCGCGCTGGGCGTGGCGCTGGTGCCCGGTGGCACCGAGCCCGGCCCGCTCGCCTACGACGACCTGGACTCCGACCAGGGCATCGTCCTCACCTCCGGGTCCGACGCGCCGACCGCGCCCGCCGTGGTGACCACGCGCGGCACGAACGGCGCGCAGCAGCGGGCGGACACCATCGAGGGCGAGGCCCCGGTGGCCGACGGCGCGCGCCCCACGACCACCACCCGCCGCCCGACGACGACCGCGGAGCGGACCGGGACCCGGGACGCGGGGTCCAGCTCGCAGAGCCCGGAGGCCCGGATCGGGGCGCCCGCCAGCTCCGAGAGCCCCGAGATGGGCGTCGCGGTCGACGAGCCGTACGACGAGTCGCTGCCGGTGATCTACTCCGAGACCTCCACGCAGCGGAAGTGGCAGGTGTACGACGACCGCGAGGTGTACACCGTCACCACCCGCGAGACCCGGGTGAACTCGGCGTACCAGACGACGGTGGTCACCAGCTCCACGGCGTACACGAGCATGCGGCCGACGTCCGCGGCGCAGGGGTACTAGCAGCCGTTGATCAACTAACTCCTCGGTGCGACAATCGGTGTCAGAACGCCGCCGAGGGGGTAACGTGGCCTTTCGGTGTCAGTGACTGACTGTGTTGTCCCGGTTACCCGCGCCGAAGGGCTGAACATGACGCGCCAGGTACGCGACGCGAACGGCAGGCTGTGGACGGTCGACGGCCAGCTCGAATGGCGGACCCCGGCCACCGAGGACGACTTCGAGCACGACGTCGCCGCCGGGTACCTGCCCGGCGTGATCATGATCGCGCTGATCGCCGCGCTGGCCATCGTGCTGGTGAGCTGGATGCCCGACGGGCTGGTCGTGCCCGGCTGGTTCGTCCTGATCCTGCTGCTCGTCGTGCTGTTCTTCCCCGCCCGCTGGGCGCTGCGCCGCCCTGGACGCTGACCGCCGAGACCGGCGACGACGGCGAGGGCGAGCCCGTCGAGCGCTGGGTCGGGACCGTGCGCGGCTACTTCAACGCCCGCGGCGAGATCGCCAAGATCGCCAAGAACCTCCAGCAGGACGCGCAGCCCGGCTGGGAAGGCGTCCTCAAGCCCATCGAGTGACAGCGGGCCCGTCCCGGGTGAGACTGGTCGCGTGCCCGAGCTGCCCGAGGTCGAAGCCCTAGCCCACCACCTGCGCGAGCACGCCGTCGGCCGGGTGGTCGCGCGCGTGGACGTCGCCTCGCTCAGCGTGCTCAAGACGGCGTCGCCGCCGTGGACGGCCCTGCACGGGCGCACCGTGACCGGCGCGGGCCGCACCGGCAAGTACCTCGACCTCGACTGCGACGGCGTCCACCTGGTCGTGCACCTGGCCCGCGCGGGCTGGCTGCGCTGGTCGGACACCCTCTCCGCGGCCCCGCCGAAGCCCGGCAAGGGCCCGCTCGCGCTGCGCGTGCACCTCGGCCCGCCCGGCGAGGGGCCGGGTTCGACCTGACCGAGGCGGGCACCAAGAAGGGGCTCGCGGTCTGGATCACCGAGGACCCGGCGTCGATCGAGCAGATCGCCACCCTCGGCCCCGACGTCATGGGGCTGACCCGCGACGAGTTCGCCGCGCTGCTCGCGGGCCGCACCGAGCGGCTCAAGACGGTCCTGACCAGCCAGCGGGTCATGGCGGGCATCGGCAACGCGTACAGCGACGAGATCATGCACACCGCCCGCCTGTCGCCGTACGCCACCGCGGGCAAGCTCGACGAGACCGCGGTCGACGACCTCTACGCCGCCATGCGGACCGTGCTCACCGACGCCGTCGACCGCTCCGTCGGGCAGGCGGCGGCGCGGCTGAAGGGCGAGAAGCGCTCCGGCCTGCGCGTCCACGCCCGCACGGGTCTCCCGTGCCCGGTCTGCGGGGACACCGTGCGCGAGGTGTCGTTCGCCGACAAGTCGTTCCAGTACTGCCCCGGCTGCCAGACCGGCGGCAAGCCGCTGGCCGACCGGCGGATGTCCCGGCTGCTCAAATAGCCTTCAGCCTTGTCACACCCCCGGCTGGACGGGAGCATGGCCAGGTGGCCGAACTGCTGACCGAGCGCGCCTTCATCGGCGTCGCCGCCACGCTGCTCGTCCTGGGCCTGTTCGTCGTGCTGTGCAGACCCCGCAAGTCCGGCTCCGTGCAGGACGCCGTCCTCGACGCCGTGCAGCGGCTGTCCAAGGCGGCGCCCGGCCTGCGCGGCGGCCTCACCGAGCAGGCGGCGGACCAGGCGAGCAAGCACCTGCTCGAACTGCTGAAGAACGTCGCGGTGGGCGTGTGCGACGCCGACGGCAGGCTGCTGTCCTGGGACGGCCAGGCCAACGAGCACTACGACGACCTCGCCGCCCCGGTGATGGAGGTCGTCCAGCAGGGCACCCGCGAGCACGTCAAGCACGAGAACCTCCAGTGCCGCAGGCGCGGCAGCTGCCCGATGCGCGCCGCGGTGATCGTGCCGCTGATCGTCGACGGGCAGATCGAGGGCGCGCTGATCCTGGTCGGCGGCGTCGACAGCAGGCGGCTCATCCGCGCCGCCGACGAGGTCGCGACGTTCCTGCAGGTGCAACTGGAGCTGGCCAAGCTCGACGAGCAGAAGCAGCAGCTCGTCCAGGCCGAGATCCGCGCCCTGCGCGCGCAGATCTCCCCGCACTTCATCTACAACGCGCTGAACACGATCTCCGCGCTGATCCGCAGCGACCCGGAGCAGGCCCGCGAGCTGCTGCAGGACTTCGCCGACTTCACCCGCTACTCGTTCCGCACCTCCGGCATGTACGCCACGCTGGCCGACGAGCTGGCCAACGTCGAGCGGTACCTGACCATCGAGTGCGCCCGCTACGGCGACCGCCTCAACGTCCGCTTCCGCATCGCGCCCGAGGTCCAGTCCGTCGTCGTCCCGTTCCTGGTGCTCCAACCCCTGGTCGAGAACGCCGTCCGGCACGGCATCGCCAAGAAGCCCGGCGGCGGCACCGTCAGCGTCTTCGCCCACGACAACGGCAACGAAGCCCTCATCACCATCGAGGACGACGGCGTCGGCATGGACGCCGAACGCCTCCAGCGCGACCTCCGCGACGCCCACAAGACCGGCTCCCACGTCGGCGTCGGCAACATCAACCAGCGCATGCGCCAGGTCTTCGGCGAGACCCACGCCCTCATGGTCGACACCGCCCCCGGCCAGGGCACCAAGATCACCCTCCGGGTCCCGAAGTTCCACCCCGGCGTCACCATCGGCCCGACCCCTTCACCCCGGTCGACGCCGAGCACACCGGTCCCCAGCAGGCCGTGCGCTGACACGTCGTTCTCACGCCGCTCGCCGTAGGGTGGGGTGATGAGCGTGACCGAGAAGCTGGCTGCCCGGCTCCCGCGGATCGGGGAGCGCGGGGATCGCGGGCCCGTGGTGGCGGTGGTGCGGTTGCACGGGGTCATCAGTCCGACGCCGACGCCGTTGGCGGCTCGGGGGTGGTGAACGCGGCGAACGTGGAGTCGGCGTTGGCGCGGGCGTTCGACCACGACCGGTTGGTGGCGGTGGCGTTGGCGATCAACTCGCCGGGTGGGGCGCCGACGCAGTCGGCGCTGGTGGCGGAGCGGATCAGGGAGCTGGCCGCGAAGCGGGCGGTGCCGGTGCTGGCGTTCTGCGAGGACGTGGCGGCGTCCGGTGGGTATTGGCTGGCGTGCGCGGGGACGAGATCTTCGCGCACAGCTCGTCCATGGTCGGGTCGATCGGGGTGGTGTCCGCGGGGTTCGGGCTGGCGGGGCTGCTGGAGCGGTACGGGGTCGAGCGGCGGGTGCACACGGCGGGGACGCGGAAGGTGCGGCTGGACCCGTTCCAGCCGGAGAACCCCGAGGACATCGCGTGGCTCAAGGACCTGCAGGGGCAGCTCCACGAGCAGTTCTGCGCGTGGGTGCGGGAGCGCCGCGGCGACCGGCTCAACGGGAACGACGACGACCTGTTCTCCGGGGAGGTCTGGACCGGCCTGCGCGCGAAGCAGCTCGGCCTGGTCGACGGGATCGGGACGCTGCGGTCGGTCATCGCCGAGCGGTACCCGGACGCGGAGCTGGCGCTGGCGGCGCCGAAGCGGCCGCTGCTGGCCCGGCTGGGCGTCGGCGGGCCCGGGATGTCCACTGCGGACCGGATACTCGCCGCGATCGACGCGGTCGAGGCGAAGGCGACCTGGTCCCGGTTCGGGCTCTAGCGGCCAACGAAACCATAAACGCAGCGTCACGATTGATCGTCCCCGCTCACCCGGTGGGCGGACGCGGGGTTTGGCCGTAGACAGGCGCGGTCCACACTCGGCAAGATGCGGGTCACCGTGAGTACCGCGAATCCCACCTCCGGTCTCGTCGTCCTGGCCGTCGACGACGAACCTGCGGGCATGGACCTGCTGGAGGAACGCCTGACCGGGAACCGGCACGTGCGCCGGGTGATCCGGGCCTTCGACGCCACCGAGGCGCTGCTCATGCTCGCCGGGGACGACTCGGAGCTGGCCGCGCGCAAGCAGGCCGGGCTCTCCGTCGTCGACGCCGTCTTCGCCGACCTGGACATGCCGGGCCTGACCGGCATGGAGCTGGCGAAGGTGCTGTCCGGGTTCTCGCCGCCCCCGGTGCTGGTCTTCGTCACCGCGCACGCGCACGAGGCGGTCAACGCCTTCGACCTGGGCGCGGTCGACTACATCCTCAAGCCCGCCGAGCAGGAGCGGATCAACAAGGCCGTCGAGCGGGTCATGGCCAAGATCGACCGGGACAGCGCGGGCAAGCAGGCCGTCGTCCCGGAGCAGCGCGACGACGAGGTGATCCCGGTCGAGCTGGCGGGCACCACCAAGCTGGTCTCCCGCGCCTCGGTCCGCTGGGTCGAGGCCCAGGGCGACTACGCCCGCCTGCACACCTCCGACGGCTCGCACCTGGTCCGCATCCCGCTGGCGCAGCTCGAGGAGCGCTGGGAGAAGGCGGGCTTCGTCCGCATCCACCGCAGCTACCTGGTGCCGATCAACCTGATCACCGAGCTGCGCATGGGCGGCTCGGGCTACTCGGTGGTGATCGGCCACGAGGAGAAGGTGCTGCCGGTGAGCCGCAGGCACACCCGCGAGCTGAAGGACCGGCTCGTGCGGGGCCAGGGCCGATGAGCAAGCACGCCGCGGGGAGGGACCGGGGACGCAGCCCGGGACGTCCGCGCGGCCGCGGCGGAAACGGGTGATCCTGGCCGACGCGCAGGCGCCGGTGACCCTGTTGCGGACGGTCGACGAGCTGGAGGAGCAGACGAGTTGGGCCGAGGAGGTGGTCAGCGAGTTCATCCGGGCGCAGATCCGGTCCGCGACGCTGCTGGCGTGCCTGGCGGTCGGGGTGCTCGGCGTGCTGCCCGCGTTGTTCTTCCTGATCCCCGGGTTGTCCCAGGCGACGGTCGCCGGGATGGCGCTGCCGTGGCTGCTGCTGGGGATTCTGCCCTTCCCCTGCTTTTCGGGATCGGTTATTGGTACAACGTGCTCGCCGAGGAGCACGAGAAGGCGTTCGTCGGCATGGTCGAGAAGTAGCGCTCCCCGCCGAGCTTGGACGTCGATGAGCCTCAACTACTGGGCGACCGGCAGCATCGCGCTGACCAGTCTCGCCACCTTCTACCTGGGGTTCCGCAGCGCGCGGCAGGCGAACACCACCCAGGACTTCCTGGTCGCGCGCCGGACCGTGCGGTCGCGGCGCAACGCCGCCGCGGTGTCCGGGGAGTACCTGTCGGCGGCGTCGTTCCTGGGTGTGGCCGGGCTGGTGCTCAAGGACGGCACGGACGCGCTCTGGTACCCGATCGGCTTCACGGCGGGCTACCTCGCGCTGATGCTGTTCGTCGCGGCTCCGCTGCGGCGGTCGGGGCGTACACGCTGCCCGACTTCTGCGAGTTCCGGCTGCGGTCGGCCGGGCTGCGCAGGCTCGCCGCGGTGTTCGTGATCTTCATCGGGATGCTGTACATGGTCCCGCAGCTGCAGGGCGCGGGGCTGACCGTGCGGCACATCCTCCCCGACGTGCCGACGCAGGTCGGGGCGGCGCTGGTGGCGGTGCTGGTGGTGGCGAACGTGGTCGGCGGCGGGATGCGGGCGATCACGCTGGTGCAGGCGTTCCAGTACTGGGTCAAGCTGTTCGCGATCTCGGTGCCCGCGTTCGTGCTGTGCGCGCTGTTCATCACCGACGGCGGGGTGCGCGGGCTCGGCGCGACCGGGCTGTCGGAGCCGCTGCCGCCGACGTTCCCCGGGACGCGGTCGTCGAGGTCGAGACGTCGGTGGTGCTGTCGGTCGACGCGCCGGTGCGGCTGGTCGCCGAGGGCACGGTCGACGGGCTGCCCGCGGCGGGCACCACGTACTGGAGCCCGGGCAGGCACACCGTCGAGGCGGGGTCGCGGTTGCACTTCAGCGCTGGTGATCCGGTGCCGGTGGTGCGCGGGGCGGTCGCGGACAACGCCGACTGGCAGAGCCCGGCGTCGGACGTCGAGGACCTGCTGACGACCTACTCGCTGATCTTCGCGCTGTTCCTGGGCACCATGGGCCTGCCGCACGTGCTGGTCCGCTTCTACACCAACCCCGACGGGCAGGCCGCGCGCCGCACGACGCTGCACGTGATGCTGCTGCTCGGCCTGTTCTACCTGTTCCCCACGGTGATGGGCGCGCTGTCCCGGGTGTACCTGCCGGAGCTGCTGGTCACCGGGCAGACCGACCGGGCGATGCTCCAGCTCCCGATGGCGGTGGTGGACAACGTCGCGGGCGAGGTGCTGGGCGCGGTGATCGCGGCGGGCGCGTTCGCGGCGTTCCTGTCGACGTCGTCCGGGCTGCTGGTGAGCGTCGCCGGGGTGCTGTCGACGGACGTGTTCAAGTCGCGGGTGCGCGACTTCCGGCTGGCGACCGCGCTGGCGGGCGTGCTGCCGCTGACCGCGGCGCTGCTGCTGCGCCCGTCGGACCTGTCGCTGAGCGTCGGGATGTCGTTCGCGCTGGCGGCGTCGACGTTCTGCCCGGTGCTGCTGCTGGGGATCTGGTGGCGCAAGATCACCTGGGTCGGCGCGGCGGCGGGCATGCTGACCGGCGGGACGCTGGTGCTGACCGCGCTCGCCCTGACCACCGTCAGCGGGTACACCGGCGGCTGGGCGCCGTGGTACGTCCAGCAGCCCGCGCTGTTCACCGTGCCGCTGGCGTTCCTCGCGGTGGTCGTCATGAGCAAGGCGACGCAGCGGCACATCCCGGCGGAGACCAAGCACATCCGGATGCGGATGCACGCCCCCGATCGGCTGGGCCTCATCCGCGACCGGGCGACGGGCCTGGGTGACGGGTCGGCCCGGCACGCGCTCGGCAAGCACCGGCGCTGACGAATAGTCAGCAAATCCCTATTCGGGTGTACCGGAATTCACTCGAAATAGTGAACAATAGCGCCATTGTCCGGTAATGTGACTGGCCTCACGACAAATGCCGTTCGGCGCATCACTCCGGGGTTTGAACGATTTCGCCCTGAATGGACGCATACAGTTCCGCGACCCCGCCCTAGGGTTTCGTCCGGTACGCGAGCGAGCACGGAGGGTGTGGATAGTGACTGTCAGCCCGGAGGAAACCTCCTGGGAGCAGGTGCAGGCGGGACCGGAGTTCACCGAGCTCCGGCGCAGGTTGCGCGGGTTCGTCTTCCCGATGACGGCGGCGTTCCTGGTCTGGTACCTGGCTTTCGTCCTGCTGGCCGATTACGCGCCGGAATTCATGGCGCGCAGGCTGGTCGGCAACATCACCCTCGGCCTGGTGCTCGGCATCGCCCAGTTCGCCTCGACGTTCCTCATCACCTTCCTGTACGTGCGCCACGCCGACCGGAAGCTCGACCCGCTGGCCGACCGGATCCGGCACGACCTGGAGTCCCGATGAACACCGCGCTCAACATCGGGATCTTCGCCGCGTTCGTCGTGGTGACCCTGGTCGTCGTCTTCCGGGCCAGCAAGAACTCCCGCACCGCCGCGGACTACTACGCCGCGGGCCACGCGTTCACCGGGCCGCAGAACGGGATCGCGATCTCCGGGGACTACCTGTCGGCGGCGTCGTTCCTCGGCATCGCGGGCGCGATCGCGCTCAACGGCTACGACGGGTTCCTCTACTCGATCGGCTTCCTCGTCGCGTGGCTGGTCGCCCTGCTGCTGGTGGCGGAACTGCTGCGCAACACCGGCAAGTACACGATGGGCGACGTCCTCGCGTTCCGGATGCGCCAGCGGCCGGTGCGCGCCGCCGCGGCGACGTCCACGCTGGCGGTGTCGTTCTTCTACCTGCTCGCGCAGATGGCGGGCGCGGGCGGCCTGGTCGCGCTGCTGCTGGGCATCAGCGACAAGACCGGGCAGGCGCTCGTGATCGCCGTCGTCGGCGCGCTGATGATCCTGTACGTGCTGATCGGCGGCATGAAGGGCACCACGTGGGTGCAGATCATCAAGGCGGCGCTGCTGATCACCGGCGCGGCCGTGATGACGGTGTGGGTGCTCGCCGAGTACGGCCTGAACCTCTCCGGGCTGCTCGGCGCCGCCGTCGACGCCAGCCCGCACGGCGAGCGGGTCCTCGAACCCGGCCTGCAGTACGGCGCGTCCGGCACCAGCAAGCTCGACTTCCTGTCGCTGGCCATCGCGCTGGTGCTCGGCACCGCGGGCCTGCCGCACATCCTCATGCGCTTCTACACCGTGCCGACCGCCAAGGAGGCGCGCCGGTCGGTGGTGTGGGCGATCGGGCTGATCGGCCTGTTCTACCTGTTCACCCTCGTCCTCGGGTACGGCGCGGCGGCGCTGGTCGGGCCGGACGCGATCAAGGCGGCGCCGGGCGGGCCGAACTCCGCGGCGCCGCTGCTGGCGCAGGCGCTGGGCGGGCCGGTGCTGCTCGGGTTCATCGCCGCGGTCGCGTTCGCCACGATCCTGGCCGTGGTCGCCGGGCTGACGATCACCGCGTCGGCGTCGTTCGCGCACGACATCTACGCCAACGTGATCAAGCGCGGGCAGGCCGACGACAAGGAGTCCGAGGTGCGCGTCGCCCGGATCACCGCGGTCGTCATCGGCGCGCTCGCGATCGTCGGCGGGATCGCGGCCAACGGGCAGAACGTGGCGTTCCTGGTGGCGCTGGCGTTCGCGGTCGCGGCGTCGGCGAACCTGCCGACGATCCTGTACTCGCTGTTCTGGAGGCGCTTCAACACCACCGGGGCGCTGTGGAGCATCTACGGCGGGCTCGGCGTGTGCGTGCTGCTGATCGTGCTGTCGCCCGCGGTGTCCGGCAACGCCAAGGCGATGTTCCCCACCGCCGACTTCGACGTCTTCCCGCTGGCGAACCCGGGCATCGTGTCGATCCCGGTGTCGTTCCTGCTCGGCTGGCTCGGCACCGTCCTCGGCAAGCCCGCCGACCGGGCCAAGTTCGCCGAGATGGAGGTGCGCGCGCTGACCGGCGCGGGCGCGGAGAAGGCCGCGGTCCCGCACTAGGGGTCTTCACCCGCGCGCAACAGGGGGCGTGGCAGCATCGGGGACGTGATGAACGTGCCCGCCGTGACCGTGTCCGACATCCCCGCCGACGCCGCGATCGTCGACGTCCGCGAGCAGGCCGAGTGGGACGCGGGCCACGCCCCCGGCGCGGTCCACATCCCGATGGGCGAGCTGGCCGGGCGGCTCGACGAGCTGCCCGACACCGCCCTGCACGTCATCTGCCGCTCCGGCGGCCGGTCGGCGCGGGTGACGGCGTACCTCAACGCCAACGGCTGGGACGCGGTCAACGTCGACGGCGGGATGCAGTCCTGGGCCGCGGCGGGCAGGCCGATGGCCAGCGCGGCCGGCAGCCCCGAGGTCCTGTAGGTGGCGCGGCTGGAGCCGCACCTGCGCTGGGTGGCCACCCCGCCGCCCGGCGCGTACCCCGCGCCGCGCCCGGCCCGCCGGGTCCGCTACCCCGGCCCGCCCGCCTACCGCACCCCGCCCCGCTGGGGCTTCCCGGCGCTGGCGTGGCGCCGCCCGACGTCCATCCCCGGCCTCGGCGACGCGACCCCGCCGCCGCGGGTGCGCGCGCGGGCGACCCTCGCGCAGACCGTGCTGTGGACGCTCGCGCTGGTGGCGCTGCTCGCCGCGGTCGCCGAGGTGGTCCGCTACGCGCTGCTGGTGCGGGCGCGCACGACCGCGCTGGACCGCGGCACCGTCGTCCTGTCCGACACGCTCGTGGTCACCGGCGCGACCCTGTCGCTGATCGCGGGGGCGGGCGCGGTCGCCGCGACGGCGTGGTGGCTGGTCGCCGCGCGCCGCGCGGGCGCCGAGCAGGCCGGGTACGAGCCCGCGCGACCCGACTGGCAGCTCCTGCCGAGCCTGCTGGTGCCCGGGGTGAACCTGGTCGTCGCGGGCGCGGTGGTCGCCGAGCTGGAGCACGCCGCGCTGAGCCGCCCCGCCGACGCCCGGCCGCGTCCGACCCGGCTCGTCCTCTGGTGGTGGATCGCGGTCGCGGCGTGCGGGCTGCTGTTCGCCGCCGCCGTCGCCTGGCGGTTCCGGTCCGGCGTACAGGCCCAGGCCGACGGCGTCCTGGTGACCGCGGCGTCCGACCTGGCCGCCGCCGTCGCCGCCGCGCTGACCGCGCTCGTCGTCGGCAGGCTCACCGGCCTGCTCGCCCCGGTCGACCCGGCGTCGGTCCCCCGGCTGCGCGTCGTGCGGGTCAGCGCCGAGCCGGACACCGCCCGCCGGGAGCGGCCCGCGGAACGCGCCGCTAGACCGCCACCGGCAGCGCGGCCCAGCCGCGGATCACGAACTCCGGGCGGCGCACGGGCTCCTCAGCGGACCGCAGGGAAGGCAGCCGGGAGCGCAGGGCGCGCAGGGCGGCGCTGACCTCCACCCGGGCCAGGGGTGCGCCGACGCAGTAGTGGATGCCCGCGCCGAAGCCCAGGTGCGGGTTGGGCGAGCGGCCGATGTCGAGCCGGTCCGGGTCGGCGAACACGGCCGGGTCGCGGGCGGCGGCGCCCAGCAGGGCGGCGATCTTCTCGCCGGGCTCGACCCGGTGGCCCGCGATCTCCACCGGCTCGGTCGCGGTCCGCTCGAAGAGCTGCAGCGGCGCGTCGAAGCGGATCAGCTCCTCGACCGCGGTGGGCAGCAGGTCCGGGGTCAGCCGGTCCCACTCGGACCGGTGGGTGAGCAGGGCGTGCACGCCGTTGCCGATCACGTTGACCGTCGCCTCGTGCCCGGCCATCAGCAGCAGCACGGCGGTGGCCACCAGCTCGTCCTCGGTCAGCCGGTCGCTGCCGTCGCGCACCGCGACGAGGTCGCTGACCAGGTCGTCGCCGGGGGAGGCGCGGCGGTGGGCGGCCAGGTCGCGCAGGTAGGCGACGAACTCGCCCGCCGCGCGCTCGGCGGCCGCGGCGAGGTCGGCGGGCAGGCCGTACTCGTACATCTTCACGATCGCGTTCGACCACGGCTGGAGCAGGTGGCGGTCCGACGGCGGCACGCCCAGCAGCTCGCCGATCACCTGCACCGGCAGGGAGCGGCCACCACCGCCAGCAGGTCCGCCGACCCGTCCGCGGCGATCGCCGACGCCAGCTCGTCCACCATCGACTCCGCGAGGGACTCCACCCACGGCCGCAGCCGCTCGGTGTGGCCGCGGCCGAACGCCGCCGACACCAGCCTGCGCAGCCGGGTGTGCGTGGGCGGCTCGTTCTCCAGCAGCGAGTTGCGGTGCAGCAGGTTGAACGCCGCGAACGCCTCGACCGGCCGGGCGTCCGTCCACAGGCGACCGAGGCCGCGGTGGCGGAGCACGGCCGAGCACGCGGCGTGCGACACCGCGACCGCCTGGCCCAGGGGCGCGCTGACGTGCACCTCCGCCTCGGCGCGCAGGGCGGCGAACACCGGGTAGGGGTCCGCGGTGAAGGCCGGGTCGGCGGGGTCCACGCTCATGCCCCCACGCTAATGGCATCATCCGCGCGTGCTGCCCTCCGTCGTCGCCCACCGGGGCGCGTCCGCGCACGCCGCCGAGCACACGCTGGCCGCGTACGACCTCGCGCTCGCCCAGGGGGCCGACGCGCTCGAGTGCGACGTCCGGCTGACCCGCGACGGCCACCTCGTGTGCGTCCACGACCGCAGGATCGACCGCACCACCAACGGCCGCGGCGTGGTCAGCGCGCTGTCGCTGGCCGAGCTGGCGATGCTCGACTACGGCGGCGAGGTCGGCGTCCTCACCCTCGACGCGCTGCTCGGGCTCACCGCCGACCACGGCACCCGGCTGTTCGTCGAGACCAAGCACCCCGTGCGCTACGGCGGGCTCGTCGAGGCCAAGCTGGTCGCGCTGCTCGCCCGGCACGGCATGGCCGCGCCCGCCGACAAGGACACCTCGCCGATCGTGGTCATGTCGTTCTCGACGCTGGCCGTGCGCCGGGTCCGCGCCGCCGCGCCGGGGCTGCCGACCGTGCTGCTGCTCAGCCAGCTCTGGCCGACCCTGCGCGACGGGTCGCTGCCGCCGTGGGCCGACCACACCGGTCCGGGCATCGGCCTGCTGCGCCGCGACCCCGACTACGTCGCCCGCGCGGCCGACCACGGGCACGCCACGTACTGCTGGACCGTCGACGACCCGGCCGACGTCGAGCTGTGCGCGGGCATCGGCGTGCGGTGGTTGGCGACCAACGCCCCGGCCGCCACCCGGGCCGTGCTCGCCCGGTAGCGTCCGGGCGAAACGTCCCGGTACCGCAGGAGGAGTGCCCCGGTGTCCAAGCGATCCGCGGTGAAGAACAAGGCCAAGGAGCGCGACTCCTCGGGCGTCAACCCGCGCCAGCCGTGCCCGTGCGGGTCCGGCAAGCGCTACAAGGCGTGCCACGGCTCCGCGGGCGGCGTCGTGGACGTGCCGGTGGCGCGGCCCTTCGAGGGCCTGGCGTACGAGTGCGAGCTGGTGGCCCTGCGCGAGTTCGTCCCGTCGGGCACCGCGACGCTGAAGGTGAAGGGCGACCGCGAGGTCGTCCTGGCGACCGTGCTCCCGATGGCCGCCGCGGGCCTCGTCCGCGCCGACGACGTGCCGTTCCTGGGCCTGCAGGTGCAGACCCGGTCCAACGACATCAGCCGCGACCTCGCGCGCGCCCTGGAGTGGCTGCTCGACGCGAAGGCGGGCGACGTCCTGCCGGTCGTCTCCCCGGAGACCGACGCGGGCGCGGAGCCGGTGCGGCTGCAGGACCTCGTCGAGGTCGACGCCGAGCTGGCCGTCGAGGTGCACGCGGACTTCGGCTGGTGGCTGCCCGAGGGCAGCGAGCCCAGCGGCGAGGTGGCGCTGTCGCTGGAGCGGGCCAACCAGGCGATCATGCCGACCGAGCGGATCGGCCCGGCCGCGTACTGGGTGGACGCGGGCGAGAAGGCGCACCTGCGCTGGGTCCGCCCGGAGCCGGAGGAGCAGCTCCTCGCGGCGATGGCGCGCCTGCACGCGCGCGGCGAGCTGGTGCTGGGCGAGGGCTCCCGCTACGCGGGCTCGTTCCGCGCCCACGGCCTGCTGGTCCCCGTGTGGGACCTCGACCCGGAGAAGCACGCCCGCGAGTGGACCACCGCGGCCGAGGAACTGGGCGCCCGCCTGGAGGCCGCCCTGGCCACCCTCGACGGCGAGCCGCTGACCGGTGAGGAGCGGCGCGCCCGCGACGGCCTGCTCGGCAGGCAGATCACCATCCGGTGATCCTCCACATCGTCGCCCGGTCCGAGTGGGAGTCCCGCGGGGACGCGCTGCGCCCCGCGAGCCTCGACGGCGAGGGGTTCGTGCACTGCTCGGACCCCGGGACAGCGCACCTCCCCGCCAACGCGCTGTTCGCGGGCCGCACCGACCTGGTGCTGCTGGAGATCGACCCGGCGCGGGTCGGCGCGCCCGTGGTGTGGGAGCCGGGGTCGCCGCCCGCGCCCGGCGGGGTGTGGTTCCCGCACGTGTACGGACCTATCCCGACCGACGCCGTCGTCGCCGTGCACGACTTCCCGCCCGGTGCGGACGGGACGTTCACGCTGCCGGACGCGGTCGCCCGGCGCTAGACGCGCGGGAGCGGGCGGCGCGCACGCCGCCCGCTCCCGGTGCCGTTCCCTAGACGGTGCCGCCCGCGGCGCGCGGCGCCAGGGGGTCGCCGCCGCCGTCGCCCACGTGCTCGCGGGCGAGGTAGTCCTCGACGTGGAACAGGTTGCCCTCGGCGCGCTTGACCACGTTCAGCAGCGTGGTCATCTGCGCGACCTCCTCGACCTGCTCCTTGAGGAACCACTGCATGAACTGCTCGCCCGCGTAGTCGTCCTCGTCGCGGGCGACCTTGGCCAGGGCGATGACGTCGTCGGTGACGCCGCGCTCCTGCTGGAGCGCGAGCGCGATCAGGTCGGCCGGTTCGGTGAATTCGTTGCGGACCTCGTCGACGCCGGGAATCGTCACCGGGACGTCCTGGTCGATGAGGTACTGCACGATCATCATGGCGTGATTGCGCTCCTCCAGCGACTGCCGGTAGAAGTGGCGCGCCAGCCGGGGCAGGTCCTGGCTGTCGAACCACACGGCAAGCGCGACGTACTGCTGGGACGCGGTGAACTCGTTGCGGATCTGCGCCTGCAGCAGGCGGTGGAACTTGGAGGTCATGCCATCGAGAATACGGTCACGGCGCGGCGAAGGCGATCGTCGGGTGCCATTCCCGGGTGAATTCCGATCACATTAGGCAAGCCTATCGAAAGGCGTATCAGGTAAGGCATTCCTAATTCGGGAGACGTGTCACTCGAACGTGGGAACCAGGTCGGGTGGGCGCGCGCCGAAAGGAGGAAAAGATCACCGAGCAAGGGGAGGTGGCCGTGCCGTTCACTCGACCGGTGGCCGATGGGACCGCGTGACGGGAGGGCGACCGGCGTGCTGGTCGCCCTCCTGACCGTCTTCGGGACCGCGGCGTTCCTCGCGGTGCGGTGGCTGCTCGCCTAGAGCGCGTCGCGGCTGACCGGGCAGGACATGCAGCGCGGGCCGCCGCGGCCGGTGCCCAGCTCGGAGCCGCTGATCCGCAGCACCTCGATGCCCGCGTCCTCCAGCCGGGAGTTGGTCTCCACGTTGCGCTCGTAGGCCACGACGACGCCCGGCGCGACGGCCAGGGTGTTGTTGCCGTCGTCCCACTGCTCGCGCTCGGCGGTGACCGGGTCCAGGCCGGTATCGATGACCCGCAGCCTGCCGATGCCCATGGCCGCCGCGGCGGCGTCGAGGAACGGGGTCGGGCCCTCGACGGCCACGCCGCCGCCCACGTCCATCCGCAGCGTGTACGCGGTCAGCGTGTCCCGCACGGCCGGGTACATGACCACGGCGTCGCGGTCGACCATCGTGCAGACGGTGTCCAGGTGCATGGTCGCCCGGTCCTGCGCGATCGGCACCGCGAGGACGGTGTGCGCGAGGCCGTCGGCGAACGCGGAGCGGGCCAGCGACTCCGCGCCCGCGGGCGTGGTCCGCTCGCCGACGCCGATGGCCAGCACGCCCGGGGCGAGCAGCAGGACGTCGCCGCCCTCGACCGGCGCGGAGCTGGCGCCGTACGCGCGGCCCGCCGCCCGGAAGCGCGGGTGGTAGGCGTAGACCAGGTCCAGCAGCGCGGTCTCCCGCGAGCGCGCGGGCATGGCCAGCGACGCGATCGCCACCCGGTCGCCGATCCACACCGACGAGTCGCGGGTGAACAGCAGGTTGGGCAGCGGGTCGACGACGAAGTCGTGCGGGTGGTGCATCTTGCGCACCAGCGACGCGCCCTCGGCGGCGGGCAGCTCCTCGAAGGTCATGCCCGCCATCAGCACGTCGGCCAGGCCCTTGGCGTCGACGGTCGACAGGTACCCGGCGAGGGCGTCGGCCAGCTCGTTGCCGATGCGCCTGCGGTCGACGGCGGTGGCGCGGCGGCGGCGTGCGCGCGCTCGTCGGCGAGGGCGGCGACGAGGGCGTCGGAGAGCAGCATGACCTCGACCCCGCGCCCGGTCAGGACGTCGGCGAACGCGTCGTGCTCGTCCTGCGCGCGGTCGACCCAGGGGATGGAGTCGAACAGGAGCTGGTCGTTGTTGCGCGGCGTGAGCCGCTTGAGCTCGTTGCCCGGCCGGTGCAGCAGCACGGTGCGCAGCGGCCCCACCTCGCTGTCGACGCGGGGCGCGGGGGCGGGCTGCTCGGCGTCGGGCACGGGAAGGTCGGTCACGTCGGCAGCGTAACCACTCGGTAAGGGAAATGCCGCCGCCGACCGTGCAGACTGGAGGAGAAAGCCGGAAACCGCGACGCTGATCAGCGGTTCGTTAAACGGAAGGCGAGATCGATGCGCGGTCTGTTGCGCAAGAAGGTCACCTGGGTCGTGCTCACGATCGCCGTGGTGGCCGCGGCCGTTGGATTGTGGGCTTTCGAGCCCTGGCGGCTGCTCACGCGCAGCGAGGTCGACGAGGCCCTTCCGGCGGAATTCGCCGCCGTCGAGGTGACCACCACGACCGCCCCGCCGACCACCTCCGAAGCCGCGATGACCACCACCGCGCCGGTCACCACCGCGCCGGTGACGACCACCGCCAAGCCCGGGCCGACCGTCCTCGCCGAGGGCGCGTTCGTCAGCCAGGAGCACGCCACCCGCGGCACCGCGAAGGTGCTGGAGAGCGGCGGCAAGCGCATCCTGCGGCTCGAGGGCTTCTCCACCTCCGACGGCCCCGACCTGCACATCTGGCTGAGCGACGCCACCGCGGGCGGCGAGTGGGGCAAGTACGACGACGGCCGCTACGTGCGCCTCGGCGAGATGAAGGCGACCGACGGCAACCAGAACTACGCCATCCCGGCCGACGTCGACCTCAGCGGCCTGCGCAGCGTCGTCGTCTGGTGCGACCGCTTCAACGTGGCGTTCGGCTCCGCGCCCCTGGACCTCTAGGGCAGGGGCGGCGGGTCGTCGGCGAGCAGCGGCGCGAACAGGTCGCCGTGCTCGTCGACGCGGTCCAGCACCTCGTCGGCGGTGAACACCACGTCCGAGGGCGCGCGCAGGCGGCGACCTCGTCCCACGTCAGGGGGTCGACGCGGTGGGCTCGGCGCGGGCGCGCAGCGAGTACGGCGCGACGGTGGTCTTCTGCGGGTTGTTCTGGCTCCAGTCGATGAACACCTTGCCCGGACGGAGGTTCTTCGCCATCCGGGACACCACCAGCGCGGGCGTCTCCCGCTCGAACTCCTCCGCCAGCGCCTTGGCGTACTCCGAGGGCTTCAGCTCGCCGGTCGCGCGGACGGCGGCGTAGACCTGCATCCCCTTGTTGCCGCTGGTCTTCACGACCGGGTCGAGGCCCGCGCCGGTCAGCACGTCGCGCAGGCGCAGGGCCACCGCGCAGCACTCGACGACGGTCGCGGGCTCGCCGGGGTCGAGGTCGAACACCAGCCGGTCGGGGAGCTGCTTGCCGCCGCGCGGGCCGACCGTCCACTGCGGAACGTGCAGCTCCAGGCCCGCCATGTTCGCCGCCCACACCAGCGACGGCAGGTCGCCGAGCACCGCGAAGTCCAGCTTCTCCGCGCCGGTGCTGCTGCCCGGGGTCGGGATCGTGACGGTGCGCAGCCACGACGGGGCGTGCCGGGAGGCGTTCTTGTCGAAGAACCCGGCCTTGGCGACGCCGTCCGGGAAGCGGCGGAAGGTGACCGGGCGGTCGGCGAGGTGCGGCAGGAGCACGGGCGCGACCCGGCTGTAGTAGTTGATCACCTGGCCCTTGGTGAAGCCCGCTTCCGGGTAGAGCACCTTCTCCAGGTTGGACAGGCGCATCCGCTGCCCCTGCACGTCGACCAGCACCTCACCGGGCATCCGGGGTCCACCTCTCGACGTCCTCGGGGCGCTTGTCGTCGCGCAGGCCGCGCCAGGCGGGGGCGCGGAGCTTGCCGTCGCCGGTCCAGTTCCGGAACACGACCTCGCCGACCATCGTCGGGTCCACCCAGTGCGCGCCCTTGGCCTTGTCGCGCGGCACGTCGTTGCAGAACGGGTGCTTCTTCCGCTCGGTGTCCCGCAGCCGGGCCATGATCACGCGCAGGACCTCCTCGCTGAACCCGGTGCCGACCTGGCCGACGTAGCGCAGACCCTCGTCGGTCGGGACGCCGAGCATCAGGGAGCCGAACACGTCCGAGCGCTTGCCCTCGCCCGGCCGCCACCCGCCGACGACGACCTCCAGCGCGCGGATGTTCGCGATCTTGATCCAGTCCGGGGACCGCCGCCCGGGCAGGTAGCGGGAGGTCAAGCGCTTGGCGACGACGCCCTCCAGGCCGCGCTCGCCCGCCGCCTCCACCACGGCCGCGCCCTCGCCGGGGTAGCTCGGCGAGGTCAGCCAGCGCGGGCCGCGCAGGTCCAGGGCCTCCAGCAGCGCGCGGCGCTCGCTGAACGGCAGCGACAGCGTCGAGTGGCCGTCGAGGTGCAGCAGGTCGAAGACGATGTAGGTGGCGGGCAGCTCCTGCGCCCAGCGGCGCGCGGCGCGCTCGTCGCTGGTGTGCATGCGCTTCTGCAGCGCGTGGAACGACGGGCGGCCCTCGTCGAGCACGACGATCTCGCCGTCCAGCCACACCTGCGTCGAACCCAACTCCTCGGCCATCAGCCGCAGCTCGGGGTAGTGCGTGGTGATGTCGTTGCCCAGCCGGGACAGCAGCTTCAGCCGCCCGCCCTCGCACCGGGCGAGGCCGCGCACGCCGTCCCACTTGAACTCGTACGCCCACAGGTCGTCGTCCTGGGTGGGCGGGAGCGGGCCCGCGGTGGCCAGCATCGGCTCGACGGTGTCGGGCAGCGGGGTCCAGCCCTCCGGCGCGGCCTCGGAGCGGCGCACCATCCAGTCCTTTTCGGACTTCCCCTTGAAGAACGTGTACCGGCCCCGGGCGCGGGCGCCGTGGAAGACCACCGCCACCTCGCGGTCGCTCCACTTGAGCGTCTCGTAGCGGCCGCGGTCCCAGATGGTCATGTGGCCGCCGCCGTACTCGCCGCGCGGGATCTCGCCCTCGAAGGTCGCGTACTCCATCGGGTGGTCCTCGGTGTGCACGGCGAGCCGGATGTCACCGGGCTCGGTCGGCAGGCCCTTGGGGACCGCCCAGCTCACCAGGACGCCGTCGCGCTCCAGGCGGACGTCCCAGTGCAGCGCGCGGGCGTGGTGCTCCTGGATGACGAAGGTGTCGTTCTCGCCGCGGGGCAGGGCGTCGTCGGCGGGGATCGGCTCGGGGGTCCGCCCGGCGGTGCGCTTCCGGCGGTACTCGCCGAGTCCTGCCATGCCCCATTCGTACAGCCACCTGCGGCGATGCGCCACAGAACCTACTTGAAACACTGTTATGTAACAGCGTAACCTTTGCGCTATGAGTGACGCTTCCCGCTACATCGCAGGCGCGATGCTGCTGTCGGTCGTCGGCATCGAGTTCGGCGGCTACTACCTGATGCGGATCGTGGGCGGGAAGGAGAAGCTGACCGAGTTCCAGCAGCGGTTCGCCCGCGCCGGGCACGCGCACGCGGGCGTGCTGGTGACCCTCGGCCTGGTCTGCCTGCTCTACGCCGACGCCGCGGACCTGACCGGCGCGCTCGGCTGGGGCGCCCGGCTCGGCGTCCCGGTCGCCGCGCTGCTGATCCCGGGCGGGTTCTTCTTCTCCTCGATGGGCCGCGGCGTGATCACCAGGCCCAACCGGCTGGTGCTGCTGATCGGCGCGGGCGCGGTCGCGCTGGCCGCCGGGGTCGTCTCCGCCGGGACGGGCCTCCTGATCGGGTGAACCCGGTTGGCAGAATGCGGGAATGACCGACCTCGACGAGGCGCCCGGCTGGGACGCCATCGATGCGGCGCTCAACGACCTCTACCCGGGGATCGAACCGCGCCACGTCGGCTACCCGCCCGGCGTGCACTTCGGCAGCGGGCTGCAGGGGTGCAGCGCGTACCCGACGGACGACTTCTGGCACTACGTCAGCTACGGGCTCACCGAGCTGTGGGCCAAGGAGGCCAACTCCGACCCGGCGTGGAGCGGGTGGGGCTTCGAGCTGACCATGCGCGTGCGCCGCCCGCCCGGTCAGGACCTGGCCCCGGGGTGGCCGTTCTCGCTGCTGGAGCACCTGGCCCGGTTCGTCCGCGAGCAGCGGGCGCTGCTCGCCGACGGGCACCGCGTCGACCTGCGCCAGCCGCTCACCGAGGGCAGCGGGCTCACCGCGGTCGCCTTCGCCCCGGACCCCGAGCTGGGCGCGATGGACACCGTCAACGGGCGGGTCGAGTTCCTCACCGCGGTCGGCATCACCCCGGACGAGCTGGCCGCCATGCACGACGGCGCGTGGTCGCCCGCCGACCTCGGCGACCCGATGCTGGTCACCGACCCGACTAGGGCAGCCAGCTGACCTTCCCACGCAGCGCCGCGTAGCCGACGAACGCGACGACGTCGAGCAGCGTGTGCGCGATGACCAGCGGCCACAGCCGGTTCGAGCGCTGCCAGAACCGCCCGAACACCAGGCCCATGACCACGTTGCCGAGGAACCCGCCGAAGCCCTGGTACAGGTGGTACGAGCCGCGCAGCAGCGCCGAGACGACCAGGCCCGCGTTCTCCGACAGCCCGAGCTGCCGCAGCCGGGTGAGCAGGTACCCGACGACCAGGACCTCCTCGGCCCACGCGTTGCCCACCGCGAGCACGACCAGCGCGACCGGCTGCCACCAGGTGTCGCCGAGCGTCGACGGGGCCACCGCGAGGTTCGCGCCCGCCGCGTGCGCGGCGAGGTAGAACGCCAGCCCCGGGATGCCGATGAGCGCGGCCAGACCGGCGCCGACGGCGGCGTCGCGGGCGGGCCGGGACCGGTCGAGGCCGACGGCGGCCAGCTTCATCCCCGCCCGGTAGAGCAGGTACGCGCCGAGCGCGCCCCAGGCGATCAGGCGCAGCGCGCCGAGGAGCTGCTTGGCGAAGTCGATCAGGGTCGCGCGGGCCAGCGGGACGTTGATCGCGATGGTCTGGTCGCGCAGCGGGACCGGCGCGAGCAGCGAGTCCAGCAGCGTCAGCAGGCTGGCGATGCCGGAGAGGCCGAGCGTCACCGCGAACACGATGAGCAGTTCGACCCGGATCAGGCGGCGCTCGTCGGGCTCGGCGGCCGCGATGGGCCGCTCGGGGTTCAGCCAGCCCATCAGCCGATCCGCGCCACGGTGAGGAAGGGGTAGCCGGGCAGGCCCACGGCGACCTGGCCGTCGGCGGGCGCGCCCGCGGTCCACATGCGGCCGGTGGCGGCGATGTTGGCCAGCAGCGCGCGGCTGGCCCGGTGGAACCGCACCGGCGCGGTGCGTCCGTCGGGCAGCGTCGCCCGGGCGGTGACGGTGCGCGCCTCGGTGAGGTCGAGTTCGACGGGGACCGGGGTCCAGCTCCCGGCGTCGAGGAGCTTCCCGACCCGCGACCAGTGGCGCATCCGGTAGATCCGCCAGCCCAGCAGGGCGAGGATCAGCGCGGTGGCCACGAGCAGGCCGAGCAGCAGCTCGGTGCGGCCGTCGACGCCCTTGCGCAGCAGGTCGACCAGGACGAACACGGCGAACGCCAGCAGCAGGCCGGGCGCGAGCAGGTCGGTCTTGGACCGCCTGCGCGGCGCGGCGATCGCGCGGGCCAGCACGGCGTCCTGCCCGGCGGTGGGCGCGGTCTCCGGGGCGGTCTGCACCGGGCTGACCTCGAAGCCGCCCGCGATGTCGACGTCGGCGACCTTGGCCTGGCCCAGCGGCAGCGCCAGGCCGGGCGAGCGGATCGCCGCCCAGCCGCGCTCGTCCGGCCCGACCAGCCAGACCCGGCCGGTGCGGGCGAGCACCTGCTGAGCGGTCCAGGACAGCGCGGGCGCGAGCAGGTCGGTGGTCGTCCCGTCGGCCTCGCGCAGCCGCAGCGGGGTCCGCGGCAGGCCCTTGAGCGGGCGGTACACCCGCACCCGCGCGGGCCGCCACGGCTGCTCGCGCAGCAGCGTGGTGGCGGGTCCGATCCAGAACGCGGTGGTGGCGACCACGACCAGCGTCCCGATCACGAACGCCAGCGCGGCCATGGTGAACAGGATGCTGGCCAGCCCGCTGAACAGGACCGCCGGGACGCCCAGCACGAGCGCGGTCAGCGGCAGCCCCACCAGCGGCGCCCGCAGGGCGCGCAAGGCGCGCGCGGTGGCCGGGTCGGCCAGCGCGGGACCGTCGGTCGGCGGCTCGGCGGCCGGGACCTCGCTCATGCACCCCTCCTCCGGGTAGGCCGGCAGCGTAACCACATCGGGGTGAATCCCCGCCGCCGACTTCCGCGCCGCGCCCATTCAAGTTAGGGTGACCTAACCAGGAGGTGGAGAGGTGACCGAGCCCACCGCGCCGCGCCCCCGGCGCCCGCCCCGGCCGAGCGCGCCCGCACCATCGCGGCCGTCGTCAGCCGGGCCGCGCTCGCGCCCCGGCCGCCGACGAGCGCGTCGTCCCGCTCCTGCACCACGTCCACGGCGACGGCGGCGTCAGCGTCCTGCTGCCCGCCGACCACCCCGTCGTCGCCACCGCGTGGCAGGCCCCGCGCGGCGAGCTGGCCACCATGGTCGAACTCGCCGACGCCGCCCCGGTCCCGCTCCGCGAGCCCGTCCGCGGCCTGCTGTGGATCAGCGGCTGGCTGCGCGCCCTGACCCCGCAGCAGGCCCGCGAGCTGGCCGTCGAGGTCGCCGAGCACCGGCCCGACCCGCGCCTGCTCGACGTCGGCCACGGCGCCACCCTGCTGCACCTCACCCCGGCCGCCCTGGTCCTGGCCGACGCCGAGGGCACCCACCCGATCCGGCTGCCCGACTTCACCGAGGCCACCCCGGACCCGTTCGCCGCGCACGAGGCCACCTGGCTGCGCCACCTGGAGCTGTCCCACACCGACGTCGTCGGCGCCCTCACCCGCCACCTCCCGGACGACCTGCGCGGCGGCCACGTGCGCCCCCTGGGCCTCGACCGCTTCGGCATCCGGCTGCGCGTCGAGGCCGTCGACTCCGACCACGACGTCCGCCTCGCGTTCACCCGCCCGGTGCGCACCAACGAGGAGCTGGGGCGCGAGCTGCGCAAGCTCGTCGGCTGCCCGTTCCTGGCCGCCCAGGGCTGAGCCTCAGCGCACCCGGGTCGGTTCCAGCACGACCAGGCGGATTTCTTCCAACCGCTCGCCCAGGTCGGCGAGATCGTCACCGGACGGGTCCTCCGGTGTGGACAGTCCCGCGATGTGGGACACCGCTTCCTGCAGTCCGAGAGTCGCCCAGGCGAGGACGGAGACCGCGTCGTCCGGTTCGCCGCCCGCGCGGCGGGTGGCGGTGGCGGTCTCGGCGAGGGTGTAGAGGGCCGTCACGGTCTCGTCGACGGTCGGGCGCAGCTCCAGCAGGGGGCCTTCGAGGACCAGGGAGTCGAAGTCGGCCTCGGCGTCGATGGCCTTGTCCAGCCAGACGGCTTCCGGTGAGCCGGGCTCGACGTCGGGCGGAACGGGCTCCTCGGCCATGCGGCCCAGCAGGTACGGGACCAGTGCGCGGCCCGCCCACACCGCCAGGCCGACCAAGGCGGTGGCCACGCCGGGCAGGTGGATGGCGACGCCGACGAGGACCGCGCACACCGCCAGCAGCAGACCCCACGGGTCGGCCAGGGCGCGCAGGTGCCTGCTCATCGGACCTCCCCGGGTTCGGCGACAGTATGCGTCCGGGGAGGCCCGAATGGGGATCTCGAATCGGCCTCAGGTCCAGTCCGGGCCGCGCCTGCTCCAGCTCCAGGCGTAGCGCGGGTCCTCGCTGTCGAGCGCGGCCTCGCCGAGGTCGAGCGGGCGGAAAGTGTCGACCATGACGGCGGTCTCGTCGAAGCGCTCCGCGCCCAGCGACGCCTCGGCCGCGCCCGGCTGCGGGCCGTGGGTGAAGCCGCCGGGGTGCAGCGACAGCGAGCCGATGCCGATGCCCGAGCCCTTGCGCGCCTCGTAGTCGCCGCCGACGTAGAACATCAGCTCGTCGGAGTCGACGTTGGCGTGGTTGTACGGGACCGGCACGGCCAGCGGGTGGTAGTCGACCTTGCGGGGCACGAACGAGCACACCACGAAGTTCGGGCCCTCGAAGGTCTGGTGCACCGGCGGCGGCTGGTGCACGCGCCCGGTGATCGGCTCGAAGTCGCGGATGTTGAACACCCACGGGTACAGGCAGCCGTCCCACCCGACGACGTCGAACGGGTGGTTCGCGTAGGTGTAGCGGGTCAGGCCCGCGCGGTGGCGGACGAGCACCTCGACGTCCTCGCCGTCGACCAGCAGCGGCTCGGTGGGGCCGCGCAGGTCGCGCTCGCAGTAGGGCGCGTGCTCCAGGAACTGGCCCTTGGTCGACAGGTACCGCCGCGGCGGGCCGACGTGCCCGGACGCCTCGACGGTGTAGAGCCGCAGCTCGCCGTCGGGCAGGACGCGGTAGGTGGTCGACGTCGGGATGACGACGTAGTCGCCCTCGCCGACGGCCAGGGCGCCGTAGATGGTCTCGATGACGCCGGAGCCGCCCTGGACGTAGAGCAGCTCGTCGCCGACCGCGTTGCGGTACAGCGGGCTGGGCTGGGTCGCGACGACGAACCCGATGACCACGTCGGCGTTGCCGAACAGCGTCCGCCTGCCGAACACCGCGTCCGCGTCGGCGGCGTACTTGAGGTCCTGGGTGCGGAAGTGCCGCGGCTTGAGCGGGTGGTTGGGCGTCAGCGGGCCGCGGAAGTCCTCGACGACCTGCGCGTCGACGATCGCGGTCGGCAGGTGGCGGTGGTAGAGCAGGGCGGAGTCGGACGAGAAGCCCTCGACGCCCATGAGCTCCTCGGCGTAGAGGCCACCCTCCGGCTTGCGGAACTGGGTGTGCCTCTTCGGCGGTATCTCACCGACCTGTCGGTAGTAGGGCATCGGGTCCTCCAGGGGAAACAAAGTGTCCGTTGTGCGGACATCTTTGTTCAGTTGCCGGTACGCTATTAGCGTGTCAGGCGTGTCAAGTGCCGTTCCTCTCCCTGCGCCCGGTCCTCGTGGCATCCCGCCCCTGTTCGCGCGGCTGGTCGACGACGCCGCCCTCTTCCCGCCGGGCAGCGCGGCGATGCCCGACGCGGTGCGCCTGCACCTGGAAGGACGGGAAGGCGAGCGCGCCGCGCTGATGGGCGTCTTCCTGTGCCCGGCCTCGCGCTTGCCCGAGCTGATCACCGAGTTGATCAAGGCCAAGCCGACGAAGCCCGTCGCCCTCTCCCTGGTGATCGACACCGGGCTGGGCGGCGTGCCGAAGGCCCTGTCGATCGTGGAGTCGCGGGCCGAGCTGCTCGCGCTGCGCATGGTCGAGATGCCCGCGCCCGCCGACGTCGACGACGTCTGGCTGGAGCGGGTGAACGAGTTCGTCCCCGAGGACGTGATCCGGGTGGTCGAGCCCCGCCGCGGCGGCGCGGAGTGGCTCGACGGCATCCGCCGGGTGGTGGAGCACGGGAGCTGGCCCAAGATCCGCTGCGGCGGGCTGAGCCGCGAGGCCTTCCCGAGCGTGGACGAGGTCGCCGACTTCCTGGCGGTGATCAGCGCGGGCGAGGCGTCGTTCAAGGCGACCGCGGGCCTGCACAACGCCGTCCGGCACACCGAGGACGCCACCGGGTTCACCCACCACGGCTTCCTGAACCTGCTGGTCGCGACCGGCAGGCTGCTCTCCGGCGGCGACGTCCGGGAGGCGCTCAGCGAGACCGACGGAGCGAAGCTGGCCGAGGAGGCGGCGGGGCTGAACGACCAGGCCGCGCACGCGGTCCGCGCGGTGTTCAGCTCCTACGGCTCCTGCTCGCTCACCGAGCCCATCGAGGACTTGGAAGGACTGGGACTGCTGTGACCTGGATCGACGACCCCGGCTTCGCCGCGGACAAGCCGTTCGGCCCGCAGACGCTGCCCTACGGCGTGGTCGCCGAGGGCGTGGCGGTGCGCGTCGGCGACCGGGCGCTGCCGCTGGCCCCGATCGCCGCGTCGTTCACCGAGGACCTGCGGCCGCTGCTCACCGCGCCGACGCTGGACCCGCTGCTGGCCGCGGGCAGGCAGGCGTGGTCGCGGCTGCGCGCCCGGCTGCGCGAGCTGGTGACCGCCCCGACCGCGCCCGAGGGCGCCGTGCTCGTGCCGGTCGACAGCGCCCGCCTGCCGTTCACCGTGGGCGACTACGTGGACTTCTACTCCTCGCGCCACCACGCGGAGAACGTCGGCCGCATGTTCCGGCCGAACGCCGAGCCGCTGCTGCCGAACTGGACGCACCTGCCGGTCGGCTACCACGGCCGCGCGGGCACGGTCTACGTCTCCGGCACCGACATCCGCCGCCCGCACGGGCAGCGCGCGGGCGAGGACGGCCCGGTGTTCGGCCCGACCACCCGGCTCGACATCGAGGCCGAGATCGGCTTCGTGTGCGGCGGGCCGGTCGCGGGCCGGGTGCCCACCGCGGCCGCGCCGGACCACGTGTTCGGCGTGGTGACCGCGAACGACTGGTCGGCGCGCGACATCCAGGCGTGGGAGTACGCGCCGCTGGGCCCGTTCCTCGGCAAGTCGTTCGCGACGTCGATCGGCGCGTGGATCACCCCGCTGGAGGCGTTCTCGGCGGCCCGCGTGCCCACCGAGGCGCCCGGGAAGCTGCTCGACTACCTGGTCGAGGACCAGCCGTGGGGCCTGGACATCAGCATCGAGGTCGCCTGGAACGGCGTCGTCGTGGCGCGTCCGCCGTTCCGGACGATGTCGTACTCGTTCGCCCAGCAGCTCGCCCACATGACCGTCAACGGGGCCACCGTGCGGCCGGGCGACCTGTTCGCCTCCGGCACGGTGTCCGGGCCGGAGAAGCACGAGCGCGGGTCGTTCCTGGAGCTGAGCTGGGCCGGGACCGAGCCCATCGACACCGGCGACGGCAAGCGCACCTTCCTGGAGGACGGCGACACGGTGACGATCACCGCGACCGCGCCGGGTCCGGACGGCTCCGTCATCGGCCTGTCCGAGGTGACCGGCACCGTAGTGGCGGCTGACTGACATGCCGGGCATCCGGTCGTCGGCGCCGCGCCCGTCCAACCCGGCGGGGAAGGAGAGCTCGCTGACGCTGGACCGCGGGCTGGCGCTGCTGCAGGCGGTCGCCGACGCCGACACCGAGGCGCCGACGATCAGCGACCTGGCCGCGGCCATCGGCGCGAGCCGGGCCGCGGTGTACCGGCTGCTGGTGCCGCTGCAGAGCCGCGGCCTGGTGCGCCGGGAGGGCTCGAAGGTGCGGCTCGGGCTGGGGCTGCTGCAGCTCGCCGCGAAGGTCGCCCCGCAGCTGCGGGTGGCGGCGCTGCCCGCGCTGCGCGAGCTGGCCGAGGCGGTCGGCGCGACCGCGCACCTGACCGTCGCCGACGGCGACGAGGCGCAGGCCGTCGCCGTGGTGGAGCCGTCCTGGACGGCCTACCACGTCGCCTACCGGGTCGGCACCCGCCACGCCCTGCACAAGGGCGCGGCGGGCAAGGCGATCGGGCTGCGCAACGACGGCCCGCAGTGGGTCAGCACGATCGGCGAGCTCCAGCCGTCCGCGCACGGCGTCGCGGCGCCCGTGCGCGGGGTGGCGGGGCTGCGCGCCAGCGTCGGGGTCGTCACGTTCGAGCCGCTGGACCCCGACGCCGTCGGGCCGCGCGTGGTCGCCGCCGCGTCCGCGATCGCTATGGCCCTGCGGTGACCGCCTGGTAGAGCGCGAACAGCGCGAACGCGGCGAACACCAGCCCGGCGGCGCGCTGGATCAGCTTGGGCCGCAGCCGGTCCGCGACCGCGCGACCGACGAGCACCGCGATGCCCGCGACCGTGACCAGCGCCAGGAACGAGCCCGCCGCGACCCACACCGGCGCGGCGTACTTGGCGCTGAGCCCGCGGTGGCGATCTGCGACGCGTCGCCCCACTCGGCGGCGAACAGCACCCCGAACGACGTCAGCGCGGCCCGGGTGAAGGTGACCGGGCCGGTGGGCGCGCCCGTGTCGTCGTCGTCATCGTCGGCGCTGAAGCCCTCGCGCAGCAGCAGGACCGCGCCGATCCCGAACAGCAGCGCGACCACGCCCGCGACGACGCGGTCGGGCAGCAGCGTGAGCACCCCGCCGAACGCGGCGGCGATCACCACCTGCACGGCGAACGCGGCGGTCACCCCGACGAACACCGGGAGCGCGCGGTAGCGGGTGGTCAGGACCAATGTGGCGACCATCGTCTTGTCCGGCAGTTCGACCACGAAGACCAGGGCGAACGCGCTCAGCAGCGCGACCAGGGCGGTTCCCACTCGAATGGCACCTCTCGTCCGACACGAGCCCGGACGGAGGGATGACGACTCCGACCAGGCATTCCCACCTGGCCGGAGGTCTCGTTCGCCCGCTCGTCGCGGGTGGGGCGCCGGACCCGTGGGTCAGTGTGTCGACGGCCCCGCCGGACCGCTCGCGCGGTCGTCGGAACTACTCCCCTCTGGCCCGTCCAGCCTAGTGCCGAAACGCCCGCCCTGCGCGTGAAACGGCTCACGGGACCTACGTCCTGGTGACGCAGGACCGCCGAACCTGCCGGTCGCCCGGGCACCGGCGCACGATGGACGCGTGGACGTCCTCGATCTCGCGCGGTGGCAGTTCGGCATCACCACCGTCTACCACTTCCTGATGGTGCCGCTCACCATCGGACTGTCCATCCTGGTCGCCGGGATGCAGACGGCCTGGGTGCGCACGGGGAACGAGAAGTACCTCCGCATGACGAAGTTCTGGGGAAGCTGCTGCTGGTCAACTTCGCCATGGGCGTGGTGACCGGCATCGTCCAGGAGTTCCAGTTCGGCATGGCGTGGAGCGAGTACTCCCGCTTCGTCGGCGACGTGTTCGGCGCGCCGCTGGCGATGGAGGGCCTGGTCGCGTTCTTCGTCGAGTCCACGTTCCTCGGCCTGTGGATCTTCGGGTGGGACCGGCTGCCCAAGCGCGTGCACCTGGCCTGCGCGTGGGCGTTCAGCCTGGCCACGGTGGCGTCGGCGTACTTCATCCTCGCGGCGAACTCGTGGATGCAGCACCCGGTCGGCGTCGCGCTGGTCGACGGCAAGCCGGTGCTGACGTCGATCTGGGCGGTGCTGACCAACAACACCGCGCTCGCCGCGATCCCGCACACGGTCGCCGGGACGTTCGCGGTCGCCGGGTCGTTCCTGGTCGGCATCGCGGCGTGGCACCTGTGGCGCAAGCGGTCCGAAGAGGACGAAGACCGGCCGGTGTGGCGCTCGTCGGTCAAGGTGGGCGGCTGGGTGTCGGCGGTCGCGTTCGCCGCGCTCGCGATCACCGGCGACCTGCAGGGCAAGCTGATGTTCGAGCAGCAGCCGATGAAGATGGCCGCCGCCGAGGCGCTGTGCCACACCGAGTCGCCCGCGGCGTTCTCCGTCTTCGCCATCGGCGACGTGACCCGGCCGGACTGCGAGAACGTCAAGTCGATCACCGTGCCCGCGCTGCTGTCCTTCCTGGCGCACGGCGACTTCACCACCGAGGTCCGCGGCATCGAGGACCTGGTCGTGGAGTACCGCGAGCGCTACGGCGAGTTCTACCCGGTCGACGAGCGCCTGGGCGAGCTGTCCGGGCAGCCGATCGACTACGTGCCCAACCTGCCGGTCACCTACTGGGGCTTCCGGCTGATGATCGGCCTGGGCGCGCTCGGCACCGCGATCTCGCTGTTCGTCCTGTGGGTCACCCGCGGCGGGCGAATCCCGGGCGGCCGGTGGTTCCCCGGCTGGCGCTGGCGGGCATCGCGACGCCGTTCCTCGGCAACAGCTTCGGCTGGATCTTCACCGAGATGGGCAGGCAGCCGTTCGTCGTCGTGCCGAACCCGTCCGGTGTGGACGGTGTCTGGATGTTCACCGCCCGGGCGGTCTCCGGGCTCACCACCGGCGAGGTGTGGGCGTCGCTGATCGCGCTGACCCTGGTCTACGCCGTCCTGGCCGCCGTCGAGGTGTTCCTCATCGCCCGCTACGTGCGCGGCGGGGTGGCCGGGGTGATGCCGCCGGACAAGACCGACAAGCCCGACGACACGCTCGCGTTCGCGTACTGAGAGGGGCTGGCCGTGGACCTCGCGCTGATCTGGTTCGCCGTGATCGCCCTGCTGTGGCTGGGCTACCTGTTCCTGGAGGGCTTCGACTTCGGCGTCGGCATGCTGCTGCCGGTGCTGGGCCGGGACGACACCGACCGGCGCGTCATGATCAACACGATCGGGCCGGTGTGGGACGGCAACGAGGTGTGGGTGATCGTCGCCGTCGGCGCGACCTTCGCCGCGTTCCCGGACTGGTACGCGTCGTTGCTCAGCGCCGCCTACCTGCCGCTGCTGCTGGTGCTGCTGGGCCTGATCGGGCGCGGTGTGGCGTTCGAGTACCGCGGCAAGGTCGACTCCGACCGGTGGCGCCGCACCTGGGACCGGGTGATCGTGGTCGGGTCGTGGGTGCCCGCGCTCGGCGTCGGGATGGTGCTGACCACGACATTCCTGGGCTTGCCGCTGGACGCGGGCGGGCAGCGGGTCGGGTCGGCGTTCGCGGCGTTCACGCTCCCCGCGCTGCTGGGCGGCCTCGCGGTCGCCGGGTTCGCGGTGGCGCACGGGGCGGTGTTCCTCGCGCTGAAGACCGACGGGCCGATCCGGCACCGGGCCCGCGCGCTGGCGCTGGGGGTCGGTCCGCTCGCCCTGCTGCCGCTGGCCGGGCTGCTCGTGGTCGTGCAGTGGGAGTCGGGGGAGCTGTGGACCTGGGTGGCCGCGGGGCTGGCCGTGGTCGCGGCTCTGGTCGCGTTCGCGCGGCTGCGGGTCGGTCGGGAGGGGCAGGCGTTCGCCGCGCTCGGCGGGGTGATCGCGCTGTCGGTGATCGCGTTGTTCGGGGCGCTGTACCCCGATGTGTTGCCGTCTACTTTGGACCCCGCTTGGTCGCTGACCGTCTCGGGTGCGGCGTCGTCGCCGTACACCTTGGAGGTCATGAGCTGGGTCGCGTTGTTCGGGACGCCCGCGGTGCTGGTCTACCAGGGGTGGACCTACTGGGTGTTCCGGCGTCGGGTCAGCGCCGCGCAGATCCCCCGGTGCACGTCCCATGAGCGAGCTCGCGAGCGAATCAACACCACAGTGCTTGTCCCGGGTACCAACCAATCCCGCCGATCACGCCCGGGGCAGGGGTCCGCTCGGCGCGCTGCCGGAGCTGTCTCCGTCGGCGCGCCGGGCGCTGATCCTCAGCGGTGTCCTCGCGGTCCTCACCGCGGGCGCGCTGGTCGGGCAGGCGTGGGCGTTGGCGTCGGTGCTGTCGTCGGTCGTGGCGGGCGAGGGGCGCCCGCGGGGTGGCTGGTCGCGTTGGGGAGCGCGATCGCCGCCCGGTCGCTGCTCGGGTGGGCGACGCAGGTCGTCGCCGCCCGGGCAGCGGCGGGGCCAAGGCGGAGCTGCGGGCGGTCCTGGTCGACCGGTCGCTGGCCGCGGCCCGGGTGGATCGGGGCGCGCGGGGCCGGGGAGCTGACCGCGCTGGCCACCCGCGGCATGGACGCCCTCGACGCGTACTTCGGCACGTTCCTGCCGTCGCTGGTCACGGCCGCGGTGACGCCGCTGGGCGTGGGCACGGTGATCCTCGCCGTCGACTGGCCCTCGGCGGTCGCGGTCGCGCTGACCGTCCCGCTGATCCCGCTGTTCGCCATCCTGATCGGCAAGCACACCGCGGACCGGGTGGCGGCGTCCGCGCAGGTGTCCGAGCGGCTCTCGGGCAGGCTGCTGGAACTGGTGCGGGCGCTGCCCGTGCTGGCGGCGTTCGGCCGGGACCGGGCGCAGGAGAAGACCGTGCGCGCGGTGTCGGACGCGCACCGGCGCACGGCGGTCGGGGTGCTGCGGACCGCGTTCTCGTCGGCGCTGGCGCTGGAGCTGGTCGCGACGCTGTCGGTGGCGCTGGTGGCCGTGGTGATCGGGCTGCGGCTGGTGTCGGGGGACCTGACGCTGCTGGTGGGCCTGTTCGTGCTGATCGCGGTGCCCGAGTGCTACCTGCCGCTGCGCGCCGCGGGGCGGCGTTCCACGCGGCGGAGGACGGGGTGGAGGCCGTGCGCCGGGTGGCGGCGCTGCCCGCGCCCGGACCGGCGGGGACCGTGCCCGTCGACGGGTTCGCCGTCGTGCGCGTCGAGGGGTCGGCGTGCGGCGGCGCGGCGGGTGGGCGCCGGACGGGGTCGACCTGGAGCTGCGGCCCGGGTCGGTCGTGCGGCTGGACTCGCCCAGCGGCAGCGGCAAGTCGACGCTGTTCGGGGTGCTGCTCGGGTTCGTCGCGCCGGACCGGGGCCGGGTGCTGGTCGACGGCGTCCCGCTCAGCGATGTCGACATGTCGACCTGGCGGCGGCTGGTGGCGTGGGTGCCGCAGAAGCCCGTGTTCTCCGCGGAGGTCGTCGCCGACGAGGTCGGGCCGGTGCCGCGCGGCGAGCTGCGGGCGCTGGCCCGGACCGTCGCCGCCGAGCACCTGCTCGACCGGCGCGTGCACACGCTGTCGGCGGGGAGCGCCAGCGGGTCGCCGTGCTGCGCGCGCTGGCCCGCCGCGACGTCCGCCTGCTGCTGCTCGACGAGCCGACCGCGCACCTCGACCCCGCGACCGCGGCGCTGGTGATGCGCGCGGTCGCCCGGGTCGCCGCGCGCGGGGTCGCCGTCTGCATCGCCTCGCACCCGACCGTCGTGGGGACGGGGGACGTGCCCGTCGCGCCCGCCGTCGAGGAGCTGCCGGAGTCCGCGCCCGGTCGGGGTCGGCTGCGCGAGCTGCTGACCCGGCGGACCGTCGGTGGGGCCCTGCTCGGGTCGGTGGCGCTGGCCTGCGGGATCGCGCTGACCGCGCTGTCGGCGTGGTTGATCGCCCGCGCGTCGCAGCAGCCCGCGCTGCTGGTGCTGTCGGTGGCGATCGTCGGCGTGCGCACCTTCGGCCTCGCCCGCGCCGTCCTGCGGTACCTGGAGCGCCTGGTCAGCCACGACGCCGCTTTCCGCGCCGCGACCCGGCTGCGCGGGGACCTGTGGGCGGCGCTCGTGCGCCGCGGCCCGGCGCGCGCGCTGCGCCCGGGCGAGGGCCTGCGGCGGCTGGTGGACGACGTCGACCTGGTGCGCGACCTGACGCCGCGGGTGCTCGCGCCGCCGGTCGTCGCCGCCGGGGTGGCCGTCGCCGCCGTGGCCGTGCAGACCGCGATCGTCCCGGCGGCGGGGCTGGTCCTCGCCGCGGCGGTGCTGGTCGCGGGGGTGCTCGCCCTCTGGTGACCGCTGCGGCGGAGCGCCGGGCGAGTGCCGCGCTGGCCGCGGGGTCGCGGCGGCTCGCGGAGCGCGTGCTCGGCCTGCTCGACGGCGCGGCCGACCTCATCGCGCACGGCCGCGACGCCGGTCGCCGCGCCGAGCTGGCCCGCATCGACGCCGACCTGACCGCCCGCGCCCGCCGCCAGGCGTTCGGCGCCGGGCTCGGGCAGGCCCTGGTGACCCTGGTGCTCGGGCTGGCCGCGGTGTGGTCGGTCCCGCTCGCCTCGGGGTCGACCCGGTGCTGGTGCCGATCGTCGCCCTGGTCCCGCTGGCCGTCGCCGAGGCGCTGCTGCCGCTGACCGCCGCCGTCACCCACCTCCGGCCGCTGCGCGCCGCCGTCGACCGGGTCGCCGCGCTGCGCGCCGAGCCCGCCGCCGAGCGGCCCGCGCCGCAGCTCTGCACCGGCGTCCGGCTGATCGCGCCCGAGCTGCGCTGGCCCGGCACGACCGCGCCCGCCCTGCGCGGGGTCGACCTGCGCATCCCGCCGGGCACGCACGTCGCCGTGGTCGGACCGTCCGGGTCGGGCAAGTCCACGCTGGTCGCCGCGCTGCTCGGCTTCCTGCCCGCCGACGTCCTCGCCCGCCCCGCCACCGCGGCCTGGGCGCCGCAGGACCCCGTCCTGGTGTCGACCAGCGTCCGCGAGAACCTGCGCATGGCCGACCCGCACGCCGACGACGCCCGCCTCGCGGCGGCCCTGGCGGCCGCGGGCCTGCCCGGCTTCGACCTCGACGCCCTCGCCACCGCCGTGTCCGGCGGCGAGGCCCAGCGCATCGCCCTCGCCCGCGCCCTGCTCGCCGAGGCGGGACTGGTCCTGCTCGACGAGCCCACCGCGCACCTGGACGAGCCCACCGCGCGCGCGGTCCTCGCGGGCATCAAGGAGGCGCTGGCCGACCGGGTCGTCGTGCACGTGACCCACCGCCCCGCCGAGGCGGCCACCGCGGACGTCGTGGTCGAGGTCACCGGAGGCGGCGTGCGCGCGCTGAGCAGGGCATAACCTTGGTCCTGACCATGGACCCCACGCTGGCCGCCCGCACCCTCACCGCGTCCACCGAGATCGCCACCGCCGCCCTGGCGGGCGACGACCCGGACGCGGTCCTCGGCCTGGTCGTGCGCAGCGCCGCCGGGCTCGCCGAAGCCGACCTCGGCCTGGTCATGGCCCTCGGCGACGACGGCAGCCTCACCGTCGAGGCCGCCCACGGCGCGCAGAGCCCCGTCGGCCTCGTCCTGTCCGCCCGCTCCTCAGCGGCCCGCGTCGCCCGCGGCGGGGTCGCCATCGTCGCCGACGACGTCACCACCGACCCCCGCACCGCGCCGTACGTGCCGCGCGAACTGCAGGTCTACGGCCCCTTCGCCGCCGCGCCGTTCGGCACCCGCGAGCGCAGGCTCGGCGCGCTGACGGTCTACCGCAAGCGCGGCGCCAAGCCGTTCACCCCGCGGGCGTCGAGGTCCTCACCGCGTTCGCCGCGCAGGCGGGCCTGGTGCTGGTCCTGGCCGAGGGCGCCATCGCCCGCCGCCGCATCGGCGTCTACGAGGAACGCGAACGCATCGCCCGCGACTTGCACGACGTCATCGTCCAACGCCTCTACGCCGCCGGGATGCAGCTCGACCTGCTCACCCGCCGCCCCACCCGCAAGCTCGCCAAGGCCGACGCCGCCCGCATCGCCGAGGTCGTCGACCAGCTGGACACCGCCATCGCCGACGTCCGCGCCGTCGTCCGCACCCTGCGCAACCCCGACCCCGCCGAACCCGCGGCCGACCTCGCCGAATCGGTCGCCGCCGAGGTCGCGACGGCCCGTGAACTGCTGGGCTTCACCCCGTCGCTGGACATCGTCGGCGACATCCGGGACCTCCCGGCGGCGATCGCCGACAACGCCCGAGCGGCCCTCCGCGAAGCCCTCTCCAACGTCGTCCGGCACGCGGGCGCCCTGCGCGTCACCGTCCACCTCCGCCGCACGGACACCCACCTCCGCCTCACCGTCGCCGACGACGGCTGCGGCATCCCGCTAGGCGTCACCCGCCGAGGCCTGCGCAACCTCACCGACCGGGCCGAACACCTCGGCGGCACCTGCGACGTGCGGTCGTCACCGCGGTCCGGGACCACCGTGACCTGGGAGGTGCCCGTCTGAGCCGCGCCGGGCGATCCACGCAACCGCTTGCGTCCTGCGCTGCATCCCCAGCTTCGCCAGCACGGACGTGACGTAGTTCTTCACCGTCTTCTCCGCCAGGAACAGGCGCTCGGCGATCTGGCGGTTCGACAGGCCCTCGCCCATCAGCTCCAGCACCTCCCGCTCGCGCTCGGTCATCGACGACAACTCGTCCGACGCCGAGCGGCGCATGCGGTCGAGGACGCGGGCGGTGGTCACCGGGTCCAGCAGGGAGCGGCCCGCCGCGACCTCGCGCACCGCGGTCAGCAGGTCCTGGCCCCTGACCTGCTTCAACAGGTACCCCGCCGCGCCCGCCATGATCGCCTCGACCAGCGCGTTCTCGTCGTCGAACGCCGTCAGCACCAGGCAGTGCGGCGGCGGGTCCAACGAGCGCAGCGAGCGGCACAGGGCGACGCCGTCGCCATCGGGGAGGCGCACGTCGACCACGGCGACGTCCGGGTGGTCGGCGCCCGCCCGGACCAGGGCCTCGGCGACCGAGCCCGCCTGCGCGACGACCTCGATGTCCGGCTCGCCGTCCAGGAGGTCGCGCAGGCCGCGGCGGACGACCTCGTGGTCGTCGACCAGCAGCACCCGGATCACGGGTCAGAGTTTACGGAGGCGGACGCGCGAGATGCGGTGGTCCGACCCCTTGCGCAGGACGAGGGTCGCGCGGGGCCGGGTCGGCAGGATGTTCGACACCAGGTTCGGCTCGTTGATCGACTTCCACAGCGCCGCCGCCTCCGCGGTCGCCTCGTCGTCCGACAGGGCCGCGTAGTGGTGGAAGTGCGACGACGGGTCCGCGAACGCGGTGGTGCGCAGGGCGAGGAAGCGCTCGATGTACCAGCGCTCGATGTCCTCGGTGTGCGCGTCGACGTACACGGAGAAGTCGAACAGGTCCGACACCGCCAGCCGCGCACCCGGCTGCAGGACGTTCAGGCCCTCCACGATCAGGATGTCCGGCTTGCGGACCACCTGCTCCTCACCGGGGAGGATGTCGTACGCCAGGTGCGAGTACACCGGCGCGCGCACCTCCTCCGCGCCCGACTTCACCTCCGAGACGAACCGCAGCAGCGCGCGGCGGTCGTAGCTCTCCGGGAAGCCCTTGCGGCTCATCAGCCCGCGGCGGGTCAGCTCGGCCCGCGGGTACAGGAAGCCGTCGGTGGTGACCAGGTCGACGTGCGGGTGGTCGGGCCAGCGGGCCAGCAGCGTGCGCAGCAGGCGGGCGGTGGTGGACTTGCCGACCGCGACGCTGCCCGCGATGCCGATCACGAACGGCACCTTCGAGCCGGGTTCGCCGAGGAACGCCGTGGTCGTCTCGTACAGCCGCTGGCGGGCCGCGACCTGGAGCGAGATCAGCCGCGACAGCGGCAGGTACACGTCGACGACCTCGGCCAGGTCGACCGGGTCGCCGAGGCCGCGGAGCCGGACCAGTTCCTCCAGGGTCAGCGGCAGCGGGGTGTTCTTGCGCAGCTCGCGCCACTGCTCGCGGCGGAGTTCGACGTACGGGCTCAGCTCGCGGACCCGTGCCATGTCACTCCTCGCGGGCGGGTTTTCGGCGTACCGCGTCAAGGTAGGCGCTCCGGCCCGGATAGTGGTGTGACGGAATACACCGTTCGAGTGTGGCGCACCTGACGTGGACATGAAGTCCGAGCGGCCACTAGTGGCCGAAGACCTCGTCCCACGCCGCCGCGACCTGCCGGGCGCAGGTCGCCGCCGACACCCCGCCGACCCCGGTGCCCAGGCCGGGCATCGCCAGGGTGCGCACGTCCGACCGGACCGGGGCGCCGTCGTCGAGTACCCCGTCGCGCCACAGCCGGAACACCGCGCGCGCCGCGAGGTAGGGGTGCACGGTGTCCTCGGGCAGGACCGTCGCGGGCTCGCGCATCGTCGGGGCGCTGATCAGCCAGCGCGGCGCGGCGACCCCGGTCGGCACGACCCGCGCCTCGCCCACCGGCAGCTCGCCGCCGTGGTAGGCCAGGACCGCGCTGCGCACCGCTTCCTCGACCCTCGGGAACGCCCGCGCGTACACCGCGTCGATGCCGCCGCGCATCCAGCCGTACGAGTTCGCGGGGAGACCACGGCCTGCGCGCCGACCTCGAGCACGGAACCGCGGTGCACCCGGACCCGGGGCCGGGACACCGACTCCCACGCCGCGGCGAGCGGCTCGTCCACCGCGCACAGCACCAGTTCCAGCGTGTCAGCCTGCGCGTGCACCGTCCCGGTCTCCGAATCCGCGGTCACCCGACCAGCATGTCATTTGGGCCCGCGGTCCGGTAACCGCCATTTGGTAACCCACAGCACAACCGCAGGTGTCCAGCGTGACACGAGCGGTCCGCGACGGCGCGCCCGATAAGGTGGCGGGGTGCCGCGCATCGCCTACTTCGGACCCCAGGGCACCTTCACCGAGCAAGCCGCCCGCGCGTTCGACGGACAGGCCGAGCTGGTGCCGCACCCGACCATCCCGCTGGCCGTCGCCGCGGTCCGCGCGGGCGACGCCGACCTCGCCTGCGTGCCCGTGGAGAACTCCGTCGAGGGCGCGGTGTCGGCGACCATGGACGCCCTCGCCGTCGACGACCCCGTGGTCGCGGTCGCGGAGCACGTCCTGCCGATCCGGTTCTCCGTGCTGGTCCGACCCGGCACGGCCGAGGTCCGCACGGTGGCCAGCCACCCGCACGCGCTCGCCCAGGTGCAGGGCTGGCTCGCCGCGCGCCTGCCGGGCGTCACCCAGCTCGCCGCGAACTCCACCGCCGCCGCGGCCGTCGGCGTCGTCGAGGGCGAGTTCGACGCCGCCGTCACCGCGCCCGTCGCCGCCGCGCACTACCCGCTGGAGGAGCTGGCCACCGACGTCGCCGACGAGCGCGACGCGGTCACCCGGTTCCTGCTGCTGAGCAAGCCGACCAAGGCCCCCGACCCGACCGGCGCCGACCGCACCAGCGTCCTCGCCGTCGTCACCCACCAGCCCGGCGAGCTCCAGAACCTCCTCACCGAACTGGCGATGCGCGGCATCAACCTGTCCCGCATCGAGTCCCGCCCGCTGCGCGGCCGCTTCGGCGAGTACCGCTTCTACCTCGACTTCGACGGCCACATCGCCGAACACCGCGTCGGCGAGGCCCTGGCCGCCCTGCACCGCCGCAGCCAGCAGGTCCGCTTCCTCGGCTCCTACCCGAAGGCCGACGGCGCGGCGTCCCTCGCCCCGCCCGGCCACCGCGACGTCGACCACGTCGCGTCGGCGTCCTGGCTGGCCGACCTGCGCGCGGGCGGCCACCCGTGACCCGGCTCCTGCTGGTGCGCCACGGCCAGACCCCCGCCAACGTCGACCACGTCCTCGACTCCGCCCCACCCGGCCCGTCCCTGACCGACCTCGGCCGCACCCAGGCGGAGGCCTTCGCCGAACGCACCGCGCACGAACCCCTCGTCGCGGTCTACGCCAGCACCGCGATCCGCGCCCAGGAGACCGCCGCCCCGATGGCCCGCCGCCGCGCCTCCGGGTCCCGGTCCTGCCCGGCATCCACGAGGTCCAGGTGGGCGACCTCGAAGGCCGCAGCGACCCCGAAGCCCTCGCCGCCTTCGTCGAGGTCTACCGCGCCTGGACCGAAGGGGACCTCAGCGTCTCCATGCCCGGCGGCGACACCGGCGCCGACGTCGTCGACCGCTTCACCGCCGACATCGCCAAGCTCCGCGCCGACCACCCCGGCGAGACGATCGCGGTCGTCTCCCACGGCGGGGTCATGCGGCTGGGCGCGGAGATCCTGGCGGACAACGTCGGTCCGCAACTGGCCAACGCCGGGCTGATCCCGAACACCGGCCACATCCTCCTGGAGGCCCGCGGCACCGGCTGGCACTGTCTGGAGTGGACCGGGGTCCCCTTGTAGGACCTGCCCGCTCGCGAATTTCGGCGGCGGAGTGTCGTCCGGCGGGTCTACCCTGCGGCACATGTCATCGGTAGCGGTCCGCGCCGAGGGGCTGGTGAAGACCTTCGGGTCCACCCGCGCGCTCGACGGTGTCGACCTCGAAATCCCCACGGGCACCGTGTTGGGGCTGTTGGGCCCCAACGGGGCAGGCAAGACGACAACGGTGCGCATCCTCACGACTCTGCTGCGACCCGACGCCGGGAAGGCGTGGGTCGCGGGGCACGACGTGACCGCCGATCCGCAGGCGGTGCGGCGGTCCATCGGGCTGTCCGGCCAGTACGCGGCCGTCGACGAGAACCTGACCGGGTCCGAGAACCTGTACATGGTCGGCAGGCTGTACGGGCTCAGCCGGGCCGACGCCCGCGCCCGGGCCGCCGAGCTGGTGCGCCGGTTCCGGCTGGTCGACGCCGCCGACCGGCCCGCGCGCACGTACTCCGGCGGTATGCGGCGGCGGCTCGACCTCGCGGGCGCGCTGGTCGCGGAGCCGCTGGTGGTGGTGCTCGACGAGCCCACCACCGGGCTGGACCCGCGCGGGCGCATGGACACCTGGGAGGTCATCGGCGAACTGGTCGCCGACGGCGCCACCGTCCTGCTGACCACGCAGTACCTCGAGGAGGCCGACCAGCTCGCCGACCGGATCCTGGTCATCGACCACGGCAAGGTCATCGCGTCCGGCACCGCCGACCAGCTCAAGGCGAACGTCGGCGGGGAGCGGCTGGACATCGTGGTCGGCGAGCCGGGTGAGCTGTCCGCCGCGCGGGCCGCGCTGGGCGCGGTCGGGGTGGGTGAGCCGACCGTCGACGAGCACCAGCGCAAGGTGTCGATCAAGGTGGACACCGGGCCGAAGGCGCTGGTCGAGGCGCTGCGGCTGCTCGACAGGGACAGCGTCACCGTGCTCGACGTCGGCCTGCACCGGCCGACGCTGGACGACGTGTTCCTGGCGCTCACCGGCCACGCGGCCGAGCAGGAGCAGCCCGAGCCGACGAAGAGGGGCGGTCCTGATGGCCGTGCTGACCGCGGGCTTCCGCGACGGCGGGGTGGTGACCTGGCGCAACCTGATGAACGTGCGCCGCCAGCCCGACCTGCTGCTGGGCGCGACCCTGCAGCCGATCATGTTCGTGCTGCTGTTCGCCTACGTGTTCAGCGGCAGCATCGGCGACAACCCCGACGCCTACCGCGAGTTCCTGATGGGCGGCATCTTCGCCCAGACGGTCGCGTTCAACTCCGGCTTCACCACCCTGGGCATGGCGTCGGACCTGTCCAAGGGCGTCATCGACCGGTTCCGGTCGCTGCCCATGTCCCGCTCGGCGGTGCTGATGGGCCGCACGGTCGCCGACCTCGCGGTCTCGGTGGTCGGGCTGGTCGTCATGGCGCTGTGCGGGCTGATCGTCGGGTGGCGCATCCGGGGCAGCTTCGTCGACGCGCTGGTGGCGTTCGGGCTGATCATGCTGTTCGCGTTCGCCATGTCGTGGATCGGCGCGTGGGTCGGGATGATCTCCGGCAACGTCCAGGTCGCGCAGAGCGCGGGCTTCATCTGGATGTTCCCGTTCGCGTTCATCTCCTCGGCGTTCGTGTCGGCGTCCACGCTGCCCGGCTTCCTCAAGGACGTCGCGGAGTGGAACCCGATGACCGCCGTCGCCGACGCCGCGCGCGAGCTGTTCGGCAACCCGCGACCCGGCAAGCTCGGCGTGTCCGACGCGTGGCCCGCCCAGCACCCCGTCCTGTGGTCGCTGATCTCCTGCGCGATCATCCTGGTGGTCTTCGTGCCGCTGTCGGTGGCGAAGTACCGCAAGGTCGCCAGCAAGTAGGCGCTAGCTGACCGGCGCGCCGTTGAGGGAGTCGACCTCGGCGGCGTGCCGGTCCAGCGAGACCCACACGAAGCCGCCGAGCAGGATCTGCAGCGCCCCCGAGATGCCGAACACGGCGCGGGTGCCGAGCCAGTCGGCGAGCAGGCCGCCGAGCAGCGCGCCCAGCGGGATCGCGCCCCACACGGCGGTCCGCCAGACGCCGAGCACGCGGCCGAACAGGTGCTCGGGGACCAGCGCGCCGCGCAGCGCCCCGAGGATCACGTTGATCACCACGACGGCGGCGGCGAACACGCCGAACAGCAGCGACGCCGAGATCGGGTCGCCGACCACCGACATCAGCCCGAAGCCCAGCCCGCAGAAGCCGGTGGCCAGGGTGAGCACGGTGCGCCGGGGCAGCCTCTTGGTCAGCCGCGGCGCCACCCACGCCCCGAGCAGGCCGCCGAGCCCGCCGACCAGGGCGAACACGCCGAACGCGGCCGCGCTGAGCCCGAGGTCCTCGACCGCGTAGAGCACCAGCAGCGCCTGGGCCAGCTCGGAGGTCAGGGCGACGGAGGCGGCGAACAGCACGAGCTGCACCATCAGCGCCTGCCCGCGCAGCCACCGCACGCCCTCGGCGAGCTGCTGGCGCAGCGCCGCCTGCTCGGCGTCGGCGGAGACCTTCGGCTTGTACTTGCCGTGCAGGAGCACCAGCAGCACGGCGGCGATGGCGAACCCGGCGGAATTCAGCAGGAACGGCAGCGCCGCGAAGAGGGCGAAAGTGAGACTGCCGAGCGGCCCGCCGAGGAATGTCTGCCCGACGATCTCCACGCTCTGCAACTTGCCGTTCGCGGATTCCAATCCGGCGCGGTCGACGACGGCGGGCACGAGCGCCTGGGCGGCACTGTCCGCGATCGTCTCGACGGTCCCCAGGACGAGCGCGAACGCGTAGAGCAACCAGATCGTCGTGGCGTCGCTGAGCACGAGCACGGCGAGCCCGCCGACGATGACGGCGCGGGCGGCGTTGGCCAGCAGCATCGCCCGCCGCCGGTCGACCCGGTCGATGAGCACGCCGGTGAGCAGGGAGAACAGGAGCCAGGGCAGGAACGCGGTCGCGGAGAGCCCGGCGATGAGCACGGGGTCGCGGGTGACGCTGACCGCGAGCAGCGGGAAGGCGACCTTGCCGATGCCGTCCCCCAGGTTGGACAAGGCGCTCGAACCGAGCAACCAAGCCAGCCGTCGATCTTTTGCCACTATCCCGCCCTCGTGCGCACGATGGGTAATCGTGCTTCCCCAGCACCCGCCATGGTCGCGACGCTACTGTCTGCACATGGGGCGTCACCACCCCGAACGGGCGGCAATTCTTCACAACCCCTCACGACGGGTGTGAATCGGGTCCGCGTTCTCGGGTGGCGCTCGGTTGATCATTGGCGCATCGTGGAACGCGGTAGTGGGAAGGCAACCTTCGGGGAGGGTGCCATGCGCTGGCGAATGGTCGGACCGATCGGGCTGCTCGGCCTCCTGGCGGCGTGCGGCGGGGCTCCACCGGTGCAGGAGGCGGGGTCGACGCCGTCCCTGGCGGCGCCGCCGACCAGCACGACGACCACGACGACCGCGGACGCGACGTCGCCCGCCACGACCGCGTCCCGGGCGACGGACTCGACGGACTGCACATCGTCCGAGCTGTCGCTGTCCATCGCGGAAGGCGACGCGGCGGCGGGGACCGTTTATCGAAAGATCGTTTTCACGAACAAGGGCGGTCGGACCTGCACGCTGCACGGTTTCCCGGGCGTGTCGTACGTCGCGGGCGAGGACGGCCACCAGGTCGGCCCGGCCGCGTTCCGCGACGGCGTGAAGGGTGCCCCGGTGTCCCTGCCGCCCGGTGACACAGCGTTCGCACCGGTCGGGTTCGTCAACGTCCGCAACTACGACGCGGCGGTGTGCAAGCCCACGGAGGTGCGGGGGCTGCGGGTCTACCCGCCGCAGGAGACCGCGTCGCTGTTCGTCGCGCTCAAGGGCCTCGGCTGCGCGGGCAACCCGCCCGGCAACCAGCTCGTCGTCAAGACCGTGCAGCGCTAGGACACGAGCCCGGTCTTCCACGCCCAGGCCGCGACCTCGACCCGGTTGCGGGCGCCGATCTTGGCTTGGACGGCGGCCAGGTGCGTCTTGACCGTCGACAGCGACAGGAACAGCTCCGCGCCGATCTCGGTGTTGGTGAGCCCGCGCGCGGCGGCCTTCACCACCTCGGTCTCGCGCTCGGTGAGGCTCGCGACCGCCGGGTCCGGCGCGCGCGTGCCCGCGAAGTGGCGCAGCAGCCGCACGGTGATCTGCGGCGACACCAGCGCGTCGCCGCGGACCGCCGCCCGGATCGCCTCCAGCAGCAGCGCGGGTCCGGCGTCCTTGAGCAGGAAGCCGGACGCGCCGCCCGCGAGCGCGTCGTGCACGTACTCGTCGAGGTCGAACGTGGTCACCACGACCACCCGGAGCGGGTCGGCGACGCCGGGTCCGGCGAGCGCGCGGGTGACGGCCAGGCCGTCCATGTGCGGCATGCGGATGTCGACCAGGCAGACGTCCGGGCGCAGCTCGCGCGCCTTGGCGACCGCGGCGACGCCGTCCGGCACGTCGGCGACGACCTCCATGTCGTCCTGGGTCTCCAGGATCATCCGGAACCCGGCGCGCACCATCTCCTGGTCGTCGGCGATCAGCACCCGGATCACGGTCGGTCCTTTCGCAGCGGGAAGCGGGCGTCGACGGTCCACCCGGCGGGGTCGCCCGGGCCGCGGTGAACGCGCCGCCGAGCAGCTCGACCCGTTCCCGCATGCCGACCAGACCGTAGCCGCCGGAGCCGCCCGCCGGGCGGACCCGGGTCGCGGCCGCGTCGTCGGCCACCCGCACGCGCAGCTCGCCGTCGACCGGCTCGACGCTGACCCGCACCTCGGTGGCGTCGGCGGCGTGCTTGGCGACGTTGGTCAGCGACTCCTGGACGATCCGCAGCACCGTGCGGCCCGCCTCCGGCGGCAGGGCGTCCGGCAGGGACAGTCGCATCTGGACGGTCGGTCCGGTGAAGCCGTCGACCACGCCGCGCAGGTCGGCCTCGAGGTCGGCGGTCGCGGCGTCGGCGGCCCCGGCCTCGCCCGCCTGGGCGCCGCGCATGCTGCCGACGAGCATCCGCATCGCGGCGAGCGCCTCGACGCCGCTGCGCTCGATCTTCGCCAGCGCCTGCGCGGTCTTGGCCGGGTCGGCGACGAGCTGCGCGGCCTGCGCCTGCACCACGATCCCGGTGACGTGGTGGGCGACGACGTCGTGCAGCTCGCGGGCCAGCGCCATCCGCTCGGCCTGCTGGGCGCCGGTGACCGCGACCCGGACCGACTGGTTGCGGGCGCGGTCGCGGGAGCCGAAGTACTGGCCGGTGGCGACCGAGAGCAGCAGCAGGAACGCGGCGACGAGCAGCAGGTCGCGGTCGGGCCGCGAGCGCGTCGCCGCCGACAGCGCGACCAGCGCGATGAAGTCCGCGCCCACCAGCGCGACGACGCCGAAGGTGGCGCCCGTGCGGCCGGTGTACCGGACGACGTAGGCGATGAGCGCCATGTGGGCGGCGATCATGGTGAGCGGCGGCTCCCAGCCGCGCAGGCGGGCGTCGAGCAGCAGCGCGACCGCCGCGGTCACCGCGGCGGCCACCAGGACGATCGCCGCGGCGGTCAGCGCCCACCGGATCGCGTCGCGCGGGCCGAGCACCGCGCACACCGCGGTCGCCGCGGCGGCCACCAGCGGGACCAGCGCGAACCCGCCGAGCCGGTCGACGTCGACGGTGGTGCCCGCGTCGACCAGCAGGGCGAGGGCGAGCGCGAGGGCGAGCGGCCACTGGCCGCGCAGGAACTGGTGGAACTCGGTGCCGCCGCGGCCCAGCCGCAGCGCCGCGCCCGCGCCCAGCGCCAGGACCAGCCCGGCGGGCGCGAAGTCGAAGCCCAGCTGACCGAGGTCGGGGTGCGCAGGGCCGCCGACGCCGCCCCGCGGCGAGCACGGCCGTGGTGCCGAGCAGGGCGGTGGCCCTCGGGGTCCGCCAGACGAGGACCGCGACCAGCACCATCCCGACCAGCGCCTCGGTCGCGGTGAACGAGAACAGGTGGTCGGACCCGAACCCGGTGACGCCCCGCCACCGCAGCACGGCCGACACCAGCAGCACCCACCCCGCGCCCGCCAGTCCCCCGACGACCGGCAGGCGCAGGGCCAGGAACGCCGCGGCGACGGCGGGCAGCGGCAGCAGCAGGGCGGGCGCGGGCCAGGGCGTGCCCAGCACGGCGACGTCGAGGAAGTACGCGACGGCCAGCAGCCCCGCCACCCAGCGGCGCACGGTCGCAACGGTGTCCATGGCGGAAAACGCTAGAGCCCGCCGGGCCCGCCCGCCTCGGCCGACCGGCGCGGCGGCATCGGCCGATCGGCCGGCCCATCGGCCGGGGGCGGTGACCGGTCGGCCGAGCCGCCCGGCCCGCTCGGCCGATCCGCCGGGGTGCCTGTCCGGGAGACGCTGTGAGCAGCGAAAACACCGACTGGGAGGAACCCGGGATGATCACCGCAGTGCTCGTCTGGATCGGCGTCGTGCTGGCCCTCGCCCTGCTGCTCACCATGGCGCTCGGCCCGCTGATCGTGCAGATCGACAGCAAGCTCTACGACCGCAGGGAACGCCGCCGCGCGGGGTGCGCGTCCGCGGCTAGCCCGCCACACTGGTGATCATGCGACGGACCCCGCGGTGCTCGCCGCGCTCCTCATCACCGCCTGCTCGCCCGCGGGCCGGCCGGCCCGTCCACCCCGGTCTCGGTGCCGGAGGTGCCCACCCTCGCCCCGCCCAGCGCCTCCGTCGAGGCGCTGCCCGTCCCGGACGTGGTGGGCATGAACCACCAGGAGGCGCAGGACGCGCTCCAGGCCGCGGGCTTCTTCTACCTCGCCGAGGAGGACGCCACCGGCCAGGGCAGACTGCTGGTGTCCGACCGCAACTGGGTCGTGGTGTCCCAGGACCCCGCCGGGGGCGCGGTCGTCCCGCAGACGCAGAAGATCCTGCTCCGCTCGAAGAAGAAGACGGACCCGTGAGCCTCGACGACATCGCCGCCCGCCAACGCGCTTTCGCCGTCGCCCGCGAGTGGGGGCAGTGGCACACGCCGAAGAACCTCGTGATGGCGCTGTCCGGCGAGGTCGGCGAGCTGACCGAGATCTTCCAGTGGCTGACCCCGGAGCAGGCGGCCGCCGCCTACGAGGACCCGGACCTGCGTGCCCGCATCGATGACGAGCTGGCCGACGTCCTGCTCTACCTGGTCCGGCTGGCCGACGTCATGGGCGCCGACCTGGTCAAGGCCGCCCACGCGAAGATCGACCGCAACGAGCACCGCTTCCCGAAGCCGGCACCGCTGACCGACTAGGGCCGCGTCGCCGTCTTGCGGAGGCGGTTGAGGGCGCGGTGCTGGGCGACCCGGATCGCCTCGGCGGTGGTGTCGAGGACGCGGGCGGTCTCGTGCGCGGACAGCCCCATGACGATGCGCATGTTGAGGATGTCGCGCTGGCGCGGGGTCAGCACGGCCAGCATCGACGCGGTCTGGTCGGCGAGCTCGCGGCGCAGGGTGAGGGCCTCGGGGCCGTCGTCGTCGCTGACCCGGTCCGGGGTGTCGGCGATCGGGTCGGACTTGTCGCGGGCGTTGGCCCGGTGCACGTCGGCGATCTTGTGCGCGGCGATGCCGTAGACGAAGGACAGGAACGGGCGGCCCATGTGCTGGTAGGTCGGCAGCGCGCGGTACACCGCGACGCACACCTCCTGGGCCACGTCGTCGGCGGTGCTGAACGAGCCCGGCAGCCTGCCGAGCTTGTTGCGGCAGTAGCGGACGACCAGCGGGCGCAGGAAGAGCAGGAGCGCCTCGACGGCACGGTGGTCACCCGTGCCCGCCGCGACCACGTACTCGTCCAGGCTCTCCCGCGAGATCCGGGGAGCGGGAGCCGAGCGGGTCTGGCCGGCTCCAGAGCCACCGTGCACGACATGTGTCCTCCTACGCCAGAAGGGTGACCTCACCCCTTACAGAGCGCGAAGGGCGGCACGAAATACCGGTTGTCGGCGATTTCCGACCTGACATCCCGGACTTTCTCGGTTCGGAAGCGTCCCGGAGCGGACCGCTCACTCAGGGGCGTCGAGGCGGTAGAGGTCGTGCTCGACCATCAGCCGGATGACCTTCTCCGCGTACTCCGGATCGGTGGCGTAGCGCTTGGCGACCTCGGTGATGAACGCGTCGGCGTCGGCCACGAAGGGCAACGCGTGCGCGTAGTACTTGCTGGTGGTGATGAGGCGCCCGTAGTCGCGGAACGAGTCGGTCATCGACTCGTAGACCCGGAACCGCGCGACGGCGGGCTGGCACTCGGGCGTGCACTCGGTGGTCGGGTACTCGTGGCAGCCGGTCGCGATCGGCCCCGGCCGGTCCTTGACGCACTTGAACCCGAAGAAGTTGCGCTGCTCGACGGCGAGCTTGCTGCCGCCCCAGCCCGATTCGAGGATCGACTGGGCCGCGGTCACCGACGCGGGGATGCCGTACTCCTCGGCCACCGCGCGGGCCGCGGGACCGGCCAGCGCCAGGTACTCCGGGTCGAAGTCGGACTGCGCGTCCTCCCGGACGGCGGCCTGGTCGACCTCGGCCGCGGCGGGCAGGGCCAGCGCGCACAGCAGGGCGCCGGTGACCCCGGCGACGGTCCACCACCGCATAACGACCTCCGCTCAGCTTCCGTTCGAGCGTCGGCGCGCGGCGTGGGGCCCGCAACCGGGGTCACCGGGTCGGGTTACCCGAGGACGTCGACCCAGACCAGCTTGTGGTCGGTGGCGTCGTTGAGGCGGTCGAACTCGGTGCCGGGCAGCGGCCAGAACACGCCCGAGCCGACCGGGCGCAGCCCGCGCGAGGGCAGGACGTAGTCGGCGCGCAGGTTGCCGGGGGCGACGTCGTTGAAGTCGCCGGTGTCGTAGCGCGGGTCGCCCTCGTGGGTCAGGTTGGCCCCGCCCTGCGCGGCCGCGGCGGCGACGCCGCCCTCGGACGACGGGCGCACGTCGGTGACCCGGGGCGCGGTGAGGAGCTGCTGGATCGCGCCCGGGACGCTGTCGCCGTCGACCTCGTCGGAGTTCTGGTCGCCCGCGACGACGAACCGCGCGCCCGGGGCCAGCCCGCCGCGGTCGCCCTCGTCGTCGTAGATGTAGCGGCTCTTGCCGGGGTGGACGTAGTCGGCCCAGAACCGGATCTCGTCGTGGTTGCGGGTGCCGTTGCGGTCCTCGGGCCCGTCGAACACCGGCGGCGTCGGGTGCGAGACGAGGAAGTGCACGGTGCGGTGGCCGACCTGGATCGGCAGGTCCCAGTGCGACTTCGACGACAGCCGGAAGCGCTCGAGGATCTGCGGGGAGTACCAGTCGCCGGGCGCGGGGTGGCCGGGTCGTCCGGCAGCAGCGCGCCGGGCATGTCCTTCCACCGGAAGTTCTGGAAGGTGCGCGCCTCGCCGATCGGGTACTTGGACAGCACGAGCATGCCGTACTGGCCGGGGAAGAACCCGAAGCCGTAGGCGTCGTCGGCGGTGCCGGTGCGGCCGTCGCGGTTGAGGTCGAACCCGGTCGGCACGCCGGTGTTGGACGGCGCGATGAACGCGTACGGGTAGTGGATCGGGTCGGCGCCGTTCTGGCCCCGCTCCAGGTAGTTGCGCCGGAACAGGTCAGCGGCCTCGGGCGCGTAGTCGAACTCGTTGATCAGCAGCACGTCCGGGCGGTTGCGCTGGACCACCTCGGCGACCTCGCGCGCCTGCGCGTTGTCCGGGGTCGACAGGTGGGCGACGAGCTGCCCGCGGCGGACCGGTTCAGCGAGGCGTTGTACGTCGCGAACCGGACCGGTTCGGGCCGGGCCTGTGCGGGCGCGGCGGCGACAGCGCCCGCGACCAGGGCGAGCACCGGGGCGAGTAAGAGCGGCTTCACGGGCATCCTCCAAGGTGGGCGAGTCACCTTGGCATCCTCCGGCGAAGCCGGGGTGAGCGGAACATGAAGCTACGGATCTGTTCCGGTCCGGGCGACGCAGAGGTCCCACAGGGCGGCCCGCTGCTCGGCGGTCTCCCGGGTCCACGGGGCCAGGTGGGTGGGGCGTTCGCGGCGGTCGTGCCAGAACCGGCCGGTGAGGCTGCCCGGCTCGCGGGCGCGGCCAGCCAGACCACGGTGTCCGAGCCCTCGTCGGGGTGCGCAGCAGCGGCCCCATGACCTTGTTGAACCCGGGCAGCGACGCCGCGACGCCCGGGGTCTCCGCCCAGCCCGGGTGCATGCTGTGCACGACGACGCCGTCGCCGGTGAGCCGCCGCGCCCACTGCTCGGCCAGCACGACCTGCATCCGCTTGGTGCGGGCGTAGGCGCGGGTGCCGGAGTAGCCGCCGGTCGCGAACTGCGGGTCGTCGACGTGCAGGCCCGAGGTGTAGATCCCGCCGGTCGTGACGAACACGACCCGCCCGCGCGCGGCGGCCAGCGCGGGTCGCAGCAGGGCGGTGAGCAGGAACGGGCCGAACACGTGGGTGGCCAGGGCGGTCTCGTTGCCGTCGGCGGTCTCGGCCCGCCGGGACGGCAGCGTGCCCGCGTTGTGCACCAGCACGTCGAGGCTGCCGTGCGCGCCGAGGAACTCCTCGGCGAACGCGCGCACCGAGGTCAGGTCGGCGACGTCGCAGACCGCGACCTCCAGGTGGACGTTCGGGCAGGCCTCCAGGATCTCCGCCCGCGCGGCCAGGCCCTTCTCCCGGTCGCGCACCACCATGTGCACGGTCGCGCCCAGCCCGGCGAGCCCGGCGACGGTGGACTTGCCGAGCCCGGAGTTGGCGCCGGTGACGACCGCGGTGCGCCCGTCGAGCGCGCCCGGCGGCGGGTCGGCGGGCCAGAAGCGGCTGCGCACGGCGTAGCCGATGCGGGTGTACCCGGGCACCACCGCGCGGTCGAGCACGGTGTCGAGAACCTTGGCGGCCAGACCCATGGCGAAACGCTAACGGCCCCGGGCCGGTCCCGCCCGATGCTCTTGACAAGTGGCCCCGGTCACGCGAGATTGGTGTTACCGCTAGTAACAGGAGGTGGGTCCGCGATGGGGCGAGCTCTGCAGCCGAAGGACGCCGAGCTGGTGGCGTCCCGACTTCTCGACGCGTCCGCGCGCGGCAGCTACGACCCGCACGTCGACATCGATTGGGACGCGCCGCTGGCCGAGGGCAAGGCCTACATGCCGCTGGAACGCGTCTCCCTCTACGGCACCGACCTGTGGCGCGGGCTGTCCCAGGAGCAGCGCATCGAGCTGTCCAAGCACGAGATCGCCAGCATCGCCAGCGTCGGGCTCTGGTTCGAGATCGTCCTCATGCAGCTGCTCGTCCGGCACGTCTACGACCTCGACCCGCGCTCGGCGCACGCCCAGTACGCGCTCACCGAGGTCGGCGACGAGACCCGGCACGCGATCATGTTCGCCAAGGCGATCACCCGCTTCGGCGCTCCCGCCTACGGCCCGGTCAAGCTGATCCACCTGCTCGGCAAGGGCTACGGCGCGCTCGCGGGCGGCCCGTCGATGTTCGGCGCGGTGCTGGTGGCCGAGGAGGCCACCGACCGCCTCCAGCGCGCCACCATGGACGACCCGGACATGCAGCCGCTGATCCGCATGGTCAACCGCATCCACGTCGTCGAGGAGGCCCGGCACGTCCGGTTCGCCCGCGAGGCGGTCACCCGCGACGTGCCCAAGCTCAACCGCGCCCAGCTCGAGGCCCACCGCTGGCTGCTCGCCCTCACCGCGTTCGGCGTCATGGACGCCATGATCAACCCGAGGGTGTACCGCAGCGTCGGCATCGACCCGCGCCGCGGCCGGGCCGCCGCCCTGGCCAACCCGCACCACCGCGACACCCGCCGCTGGATGACCGAGAAGGTCATGGCGTTCCTCACCGACGCCGGGCTGGTCGGCGGGCCGTCGAAGAAGGTGCTCCAGGCCGCCCACCTGATCTAAATCCGGTCGCCCGCAACCCGTTGCGGCGCTTAGCCTTCTTGACATGGCAGCGACCACGATCCAGGGACAGCACGTCGACATCCGCCTGTGGACCCGACCCGAAGAGGTCGAGGACCAGGCGATGCGGCAGCTGCACAACATCGCCGCGCTGCCGTGGACCTTCAAGCACGTCGCGGTCATGCCGGACGTGCACTACGGCAAGGGCGCCACGGTCGGCTCGGTCATCGCCATGCGCGACGCCGTCTCGCCCGCGGCCGTCGGCGTGGACATCGGCTGCGGGATGACCGCGGTGCGGACCTCGCTGAAGGCCGAGGACCTGCCCGCGAGCCTCGCCCCTCTGCGCTCGGCGATCGAGGCTGCGGTGCCGGTCGGCTTCGCGATGCACCGCGACGCCGCCTTCGACGACCGCGACGCGGCCGACTGGACGGCGTTCTGGCGGCGCTTCGACGAGCTGACCGACCAGACCCGGCTCGACAAGGGCCGCGCGGTCAACCAGATGGGCACCCTCGGCGGCGGCAACCACTTCGTCGAGGTCTGCCTCGACACCACCGGCCAGGTGTGGGTCATGCTGCACTCCGGCTCCGCGGCGTCGGGAACCTGCTGGCGCAGCACCACATCGAGGTCGCGCGCGGCCTGGCGCACAACGCCGAGCTGCCCGACCGCGACCTGGCGGTGTTCCTGGCGGGTACCGAGGAGATGGCGGCCTACCGGCACGACCTGTTCTGGGCGCAGGACTACGCCCGCCGCAACCGGTCGGTCATGCTGCGCCTGATCAGCGACGTGCTCCGGGCGCACTTCCCGCGGGTGGTGTTCGACGAGCCGATCTCGGCGCACCACAACTACGTCGCCGAGGAGGTCCACTTCGGCGAGCAGGTGCTGGTGACCCGCAAGGGCGCGATCCGCGCGGGCGCGGCGACCTCGGCATCATCCCGGGGTCGATGGGAACCGGGTCCTACATCGTGCGCGGGCTGGGCAACCCGGACTCGTTCGAGTCCGCGTCGCACGGCGCGGGGCGGCGCATGTCGCGGACCAAGGCGCGCAAGCGGTTCAGCGAGCAGGACCTCGCCGCGCAGACCGCCGGGGTCGAGTGCCGCAAGGACGCGGGCGTGGTCGACGAGATCCCGGCCGCCTACAAGGACATCGAAGACGTGATCCGCAGCCAGGACGACCTCGTCGAGGTCGTGGCGAAGCTCAAGCAGGTCGTCTGCGTCAAGGGCTGACGGGCGGGGTGGGGTGCGCTACCCCCACCCCAGCTCGTGCAGGCGGTCGTCGTCGACGCCGAAGTGGTGGGCGATCTCGTGCACCACGGTGATCGCGACCTCCTCGACGACGTCCTCTTCGGACTCGCAGATGTCGAGGATCGCCTCGCGGTAGATGAAGATCCGGTCCGGCAGCTCGCCGCCGTACTCCGTCGTGCGCTCGGTCAGGGCGATGCCGTGGTAGAGGCCCAGCAGCGTCGGGTCGTCGCGGTCGCGGTCCTCGACGAGCACCACGACGTTGGTCATCGCCGCGGCGAACGACTCCGGGATGAGGTCCAGCGCGTCCGCGACCAGTTCCTCGAAGCGGGCCCTGGTCATCTCCACCGGCACGTCAGCCGCCGGTCTTGGTCGTCGTCGGCGCGGCGGTCGTGGTCGGGGCGCGCGAGCCGCGCACGCTGCCGGTGACCGGGGCGAGGCCGCTGCCGTCCTTGAGCTTGGCGGCGACCTTGCAGTCCACCTTGCGCGACCCGGCGATCCAGCTCTCCTCCTTGAGGGCGTCCGGGTACGGGATCAGGCCCTTCTTGGCCAGGTCCGTGTTGTTGGTGTACTTGTTCGTCACCGCCTCGCACAGCTCGATCGCCTTCTCGATCTGCTTGTCCTCGGCCGGGTAGTCGCCCTTGAACGCCTTCGACAGGTCGACGTTGCCGACGATCTCCACCGCGTGCGGCTCGCTGCACGGGACCGGGTCGCCGATGGTCTGGCCGTCGAGGGCGAGGCAGGTGCCGGGCTCGTGGATGCCGGACTGGTCCGCGCCCGCCGCCGAGCCCGTCCCGGGCAGCATCGCGCCGGAGCGGCTGGCCGTCTGCACCCCGCAGCGCAGCTTGCGGTCGCCGTCCTCCCACTGGGCGGGGCTGGGCTTGAGCGCGTTGACCTTGTACCGGCCGTGCGGGTCGAGCTTGCCGCCCAGGTAGTCGGTGACGCCGGGTGTGCACTTCTGCACGGCGAGTTCCTGCCAGCGCGCCACATCCGGTGGCGGAGCGTCCTCGGGGAACTCCGCCGCGACGTCTATGGTGCTCGTCACCTCGAACAGGTGGGGCTCCACGCAGTCGACCCGGCGCATGTCCGAGCCGTCCGGCGCGGTCCAGGTCAGGCACGTGCCCGCGGGGAGTCGAAGGCGAGCAGGCGCTCGTCCTCCGGGGTGGGGGCGTCCGAGCCGCCGCCGCCGCGCACCTCGACCGGCCAGGAGAACGCCATGCTGGTGCCGAGCACCAGGACCGCCCCCACGCAGGCGGCGATCATCAGCAGCCGGGTGCGCATCTTCTCGGCTGGGCGAAACCAGTCACCGGGTCCAGACATCTACTCCATGATGCCGTGTCCGCGCGAGTGGAGCGGCCCGTGGGAGTGAATCGGTCGCGCTCGGATTGCGATCGGGCGATTCCCGCGACGTATGCCCTGGTCTCCGGCTAGTCTGCGCGCTGGGAGTGGTTCATGACTGACAACGACAGGCCGCCGCCCTACGTGGCGCCGGAGCCCGAGGACAACGACGACGCGCCCGACCGCAGAGCGGGGTCGATCAGTTACCAGGACCCCCGCTCCACGGTCCCCCGCCCGCCGAGCCTGGCCGAGCAGCGCGCCCGCCAGGAGGCGCAGAAGCGCGCCCGCGACGCCGAGTACCGCGCGGCGGCCGAGGAGGAGGAGCGGCGCAAGAAGCGCAAGCGCATCCTCATCGGCACCGGCGTCACCGTCGGCGTGGTCGCGCTCGTCGCGGTGATCTACGCCGCGTCCCAGCCGGACGAGGTCACCGCGCACTGCGTGACCGAGGAAGGCGTGATCGTCGACGACGACTACTGCGACGACGGCTACGCCCGCAGCCACGGCGGCTACTCCAGCGGCGGCTTCATCTTCATCGGCGGCACGTCCTACCGCTACAACTACGGCGGCACCGGCACGATCGGCGGCCGGGTCAGCGGCGGCACCTACGTCAAGCCGTCCGGGGACACCACCGTGAAGACCGCCAGCGGCAAGACCGTCCAGCGCGGCGGGCTCGGCGTCGGCGGCAGCGGGAAGAGCGGGGGCAGCTGACGTGCGACGCGAGCGGTCGCGGCCCCGGCCGGACTGGCGCGCCAAGGTCGAGTCGCAGGGGCTGGTCTTCGGCCTGCCCGCGCGCTACGGCGACGGCGCGTCCCGCCCGTACTGGGACGAGTCCGTCCACTACGCGTTCGACATGGACGAGATCCTGTCCATCGAGGCCGATGTGGAACTGCTCCACTCGATGTGCCTGGAGGCCGTCGAGACCGTCGTGCTGATGGAGCGCTACCGCGACTTCGGCATCCCCGAGTGGGCCTGGCCGCACATCGCCGAGTCGTGGAAGCGCCACGACCCGCACGTCTACGGCCGCTTCGACCTGCGCTACGACGCCAGCGGCCCGGCGAAGCTGCTGGAGTACAACGCCGACACGCCGACCTCCCTGCTGGAGGCCGCGGTCGTGCAGTGGTTCTGGAAGACCGAGGTCTTCCCCGACGACGACCAGTGGAACTCGCTGCACGAGAAGCTGGTCGAGCGCTGGACCGAGATCGGCGCGAAGCTGCCCTCCCGCGAGGTCCACTTCACCTGGTCCGGAGCCGACCCCACCGGCGAGGACCACATCACCACCGCCTACCTGCAGGAGACCGCCGCCGAGGCGGGCCTGGACACCATCGGCCTGGCGATCGAGGAGATCGGCTGGGACGTCGAGCTGGGCCGGTTCGTCGACCTGGCCGAGGCGCCGATGGCCACCGTCATGAAGCTCTACCCGTGGGAGTGGGCGCTCGGCGACGAGTTCGGCCGCAAGGTCGTCGAGTCGCTGCCCACCACCCTGTGGGTGGAGCCGCTGTGGAAGATGCTGCTGTCGAACAAGGCGATCCTCGCGGTGCTGTGGGAGATGTACCCCGGCCACCCGAACCTGCTGCCCGCCTTCCTCGACCAGCCCGGCGTGCTCACCGAGTACGTCCGCAAGCCCAAGCTCGGCCGCGAGGGCGCCAACGTGCAGATCGTCGCGCCGGGCCACGAGACCAGCACCGGCGGCGTCTACGGCGCCGAGGGGTTCGTCTACCAGGCGTTCGACCCGCTGCCCGAGTTCGACGGCTACCGGCCCGCCCTGGGCGCGTGGATCGTCGGCGACCAGGCGGCCGGGTTGGGCATCCGGGAGACCGCCGGCCTGGTGACCGACGACGGGGCCGCCTTCGTCCCGCACCGCATCCCGACCAGTTGAGAGCACCGGAGGACCTGTGACCCACTCCTCGCCACGGCGGCCACCATGGCGCTGCCGGAGAACTTCGGCACCGACCTGGCCCGCGGCATCGGGGCCATCGCGCTCTACGCCATCGTCGGCCTGGTCCTCATGCTGATCGGCTTCTACGCCATCGACTGGACCACGCCCGGCAAGCTGTCCGACCTGGTCCGCGCGGGCCGCCCGAACGCGGTGATCGTCACCGCGTCCGGCATGGTCAGCATGGCGCTGATCATCGTCGTGGCGATCTTCTTCTCGGCCAGCGACCTGACCGCGGGCCTGATCACGTCGGTGGTGTACGGCCTGATCGGCATCATCGCCCAGGTGCTCGCGGTCCGGACCCTGGAGTGGGTGACCAAGCTGGACGTCGGCAGCACCATCGAGGACGAGCGGTTCGCCCCCGCGAGCGTCGTCGTCGCGGCCGTCCACATCGCGCTGGGCCTCATCGTCGCGGTGGCGATCTCGTAGCGCCCGCATCTCGTAGGACAGGTGTCAGCGCGGGGGACTACCCTCACCCACTGTGATTGACCTCAAGGTTCTGCGCGAAGACCCGGAGACCGTCCGAGCATCGCAGCGCGCCCGCGGCGACGACCCCGCCGCGGTGGACGCCCTGTTGGCCGCCGACGAGCGGCGCCGCTCCGCGATCTCCCGCGCCGACTCCTTGCGCGCCGAGCAGCGCCAGTTCGGCAAGCAGGTCGGCAAGGCCAAGGGCGAGGAGCGCGAGGCGCTGCTCGCCAAGGGCAAGGAGCTGGCCGCCGAGGTCAAGGCGGCGGAGGCCGAGCAGGGCGAGGCGGAGGCCGCGTTCGACGCGGCCCACCGCGCCCTGGCCAACCTCGTCCACCCGGCCGCGCCGGTCGGCGGCGAGGCCGACTTCGCGGTGCTGGAGACCGTCGGCACGCCGCGCGAGTTCGACTTCACCCCGCTGGACCACCTGGACCTGGGCCTGCGGCTCGGCGCGCTCGACATGGAGCGCGGCGCCAAGGTGTCCGGGTCGCGGTTCTACTTCCTCACCGGCGTGGGCGCGCAGCTCCAGCTCGCGCTGCTGAACATGGCCGCCGCGCAGGCCACCGCCGCGGGCTTCACGCTGGTGGTGCCGCCGGTGCTGGTCCGCCCGGAGATCATGGCGGGCACCGGCTTCCTCGGCGCGCACGCCAGCGAGATCTACCGGCTGGAGGAGGACGACCTGTACCTGGTCGGCACCTCCGAGGTCGCGCTCGCCGGCTACCACGCCGACGAGATCATCGACCTGTCCGCGCCGAAGCGGTACGCGGGCTGGTCGACGTGCTTCCGCCGCGAGGCCGGGTCGTACGGCAAGGACACCCGAGGCATCATCCGGGTGCACCAGTTCGACAAGATCGAGATGTTCTCCTACTGCAAGCCCGAGGACGCCGAGGCCGAGCACGACCGGCTGCTGGCGTGGGAGAAGGAGATGCTCGCCAAGATCGAGGTGCCGTACCGGGTCATCGACACCGCGACCGGCGACCTGGGCTCCTCGGCGTCGCGCAAGTTCGACTGCGAGGCGTGGGTGCCGACCCAGAACGCCTACCGCGAGCTGACGTCCACCTCGAACTGCACCACGTTCCAGGCCCGCCGCCTGTCGGTGCGCTACCGCGACGAGAACAACAAGCCGCAGGTCGCCGCCACCCTCAACGGGACGCTGGCGACGACCCGGTGGATCGTGGCGATCCTGGAGAACCACCAGCAGGCCGACGGCTCGGTCGTGGTCCCCGAGGCGCTGCGCCCGTTCCTCGGCCTGGACGTCCTGCGCCCGCTCTAGACCAGGTCGGCCACGTGCCGCCCGATCTCCAGGGCGCACGTGGCCGCCGGTGACGGCGCGTTGAGCACGTGCACCTGGTTCGGCGCGGACTCGATCAGGAAGTCCTGCACGAGGGTGCCGTCGGGGAGCATGGCCTGCGCCCGCACGCCCGCGCCCGCGCGGACGATGTCGGCCTCGGTGACCGCCGGGACCAGCTCGGCCAGGCTCGCGGCGAACCGCTTGCGGCTCAGCGACCGCCGGACCTCCTGCCAGCCGACGGGGTAGGCGTACTTGCGGGCCAGCCGCCACGTCCCGGGGAAGCGGGCGACCTCGGCGAGGTCGCGCAGCGAGGCGTCCCGCCACCGGTAGCCCTCGCGCCGCAGCGCCAGCACCGCGTTCGGGCCAGCGTGGACGGACCCGTCGAGCATCCGGGTCAGGTGCACGCCGAGGAACGGCAGCGTGGGGTCCGGCACGGGGTAGATCAGCCCGCGGACCAGGCCCGCGGCGGACGGCGTCAGCTCGTAGTACTCACCGCGGAACGGCACGATCCGCGCGGCGGGCTCCAGCCCGGCGAGCCGCGCGATCCGGTCGCTGTGCAGCCCGGCGCAGTTGACCAGCGCGTCCGCGCGCAGCACCCCGGACCCGGTGGCCACCTCGACACCGGTCCCCGCCGGGCGGATGCCCAGCACCTCGGTGCCCAGCAGCAGCTCGGCGCCCGCGTCGGAGAGCAGCCGCACCAGTGCGTCGCACACGCCGGGGAACGAGATGATCCCGGTGCTCTCCACGCGCAGCGCCGCGACGCATGCCACCTCGGGCTCGAACTCCCGCGCCTCGTCGGGAGTGAGCATCCGCGCCGGGACCCCGTTCGCCTCCGCCCGCCGAGCGAGTTCCTTGAGCGCCGGGAGCTGCGCGTCGGAGGTGGCCACGACCAGCTTCCCGCACACCGACACGGGAACCCCGTGCTCCCGGGCGAACTCCACAATGGACCGGTTGCCCGCCACCGACATCCGCGCCTTGAACGACCCCGGCGCGTAGTAGAGCCCGGCGTGCACCACGTTGGAGTTGTGCCCGGTCTGGTGCCGCGCCCACCCGGTCTCCTTCTCGACCACGGTGACCCGGTCCCCGCGCGAGACCAGCTCCCGCGCCGTCGCCAGCCCGATGATCCCCCCGCCGACGACCACGACCCGCCGCGCCACGCGCCCACCCCGTCCCACTCCGGTGACTACCGCGGGTGATGCTAGCCGTGCGACCCCGGACCGCGACCCCGTCTCGACACGCCCACGGCACGCCCGGCTGCGTTGCCGGAACGTCCCCGTACAACCAGTACGAGGGCGTTCCGGCGCCTTGCCGGACGCACCGTGACCGCGCCGATACGGGGCCGCCGCCCGGGGTCGCACCACAGCCGTGCGTTCACCTCGCACCCTTACGGTTGCGGCCGTGGTGAACCTGATCCTCGTCGGCTCCGCCCAAGCCGTGGTCGGACTCGCCGGGTACGGGTTCCTCGCCGTGGCGGGGCATACCCTCGGCCCGGACGGGGCCGCGCGGCGGCGGCGTTCTACCTGGTGCTGGGCATCGCGGGGCCGGGGGTGTTCACCGGGCTCGAGCAGGAGACCAGCCGGTCGGCCAGCGCGTGGCTCGCGCGCGGCGGGGCGGTCGGCGACGTCGGGCGGCGGGCCGCGCTGGTCGGGGCCGGGCTGCTCGCGCTGGCCGTCGCGGCGCTGCTGGTGCTCGGGGACCGGGTGTTCGCCGGGCAGCCGGGGCTGGTCGGGCCCGCGGTCGTCGGGGTGGTCGGGGCGGCGCTGGTGTACCTGGTCCGCGGGCTGCTCGCCGGGATGCGGCGGTTCACCGGGTACGCCGCGACCCTCGCCGCGGAGGGGCTGAGCCGGGTCGCGCTGGTCGCCGCGGTGGCACTGAGCGGCACCGCCGACGCGACGACCTACGCGCTGGTGTTCGCGCTCGGCCTGGTCTTTGCCGCCGCGGCCGGGCTGCCGTGGCTGCGCCCCGGGACCCCCGCCCCCGACGCCCCGCGCGACACCGCGTCCGCGATGGCCCGCCGCGCCGGGCTGCTCGTCGCCGCCGGGTTCGGGGTGCAGGCCGTGGCGAACCTCGCGCCGATCATCGTCACCGGCAGGCTCACCCGGGACACCGCCACCGCCGCCGCGTTCGCCGCGGCGTTCGTGCTGGTGCGCATCCCGGTGCTGCTGTTCACCACCGCCCAGGTGACCATGCTGCCCGCGCTGACCAGGGCCGCCGCCGCGGCGACCGGTCCGCGCCGCGCCGGGCCGGGCGGGCGCTCGGGCTGGCCGTCGCCGGGCTCGGCGTCCCGGCCGTCGTCCTCGCCTACGCCGTCGGCGGCGAGGCCGTCCGGTTCCTCTTCGGCGCGCAGGTGCTGCTGCCCGGCTGGCTGATGGCCGTGCTCGCGCTCAGCAGCCTCCTGCTGATGGCCGCGCACGTGCTCCAGGCGCTCCTCGTCGCCGTCGGCGGGCACCGCGCGGTGGCGCTCGCGTGGATCACCGGGGCCGGTGCCCTCGCGGGCACGATCCTCGTCCCCGGCGACCCGATCGTGATCAGCGCTTGGGCGCAGTTGGGGGCATGTGCCCTGGTCGTGGCGGTGATGGTCGGGACTCTGGTAACAACAGGTGGCCGAGCGGCGGTTCCCGAACGGCCCACGCCGGGTTATGGTGCGTGGTCCCGTCGCCCGCTCTAGTCCCAGGAGCTTGGCACATGCGCGCACTCACCCTCGGAACCGCGCTCGCGGCCCTGCTGGCGGGGGTCGCGCTCCCGGCCGCCGCCGAGACGGAGCCGGTGTACCGGGCGGGGCGGTACGCCGCGGTCACCCCGGTGCGGCTGCACGACACCCGCGCGTCCAGCGCGATCGGCCCCGGCGGGACGGTCCGCATCGCGCTCGGCGACAAGGTGCCCTCGGACGCGACCGCCGTCGTGCTCACCATCACCGTCCCCAGCGCCACCGCCACCACCCAGCTCACCGCGTACGCCGCGGGCGCGGGCCGGGCGGGCGGCACCGTCCAGGTGCGCTCGGGCGAGACCCGCGCCGCGCAGCTCACCGTCGGCATCGGGGGCACCGCCGCGGTCGAGGTGCACAACAGCGCGGGCCAGACCCACGTGATCGCCGACCTCGTCGGCTACTACCGCGCGGGCGGCGGCGCCGGGTTCCGCGGCGTCACCCCGGTCCGGGCGAGCAGCCAGCGGGGCATCCCGGCCAAGACCACCCGCACCGTCGACCTCAGCGGGCACGTCCCCGAGGGCGCCGTCGCCGCGGTGCTCTCCATCACCGCCGACGCGGGCTCGGCCACCCACCTGACGGTGTGGCAGTCGGGGGTCACCCGGCCCGGCATCGGCGGGCTCCCGCTCGCCGCGGGCGAGGCGCGGACCCACCTGATCGCCGTCGCGCTCGGCACCGGCCGGTCGATCAGCCTGTACCACTACAGCGGCACCGTGAACGCCGCCGTCGACCTCCTCGGCTACTACACGCCCACCGGCGGCGCCGCCTACCAGGCCCGCACCCCCGTCCGCGAGTACGACAGCCGCGCCGACTACCCCAGCGGCCTGCCCGGCCTGCCGATCCCGCCGAACTCGCGGGTCAGCTTCTCGGTCTCCGACTCCGTCCCCGCCGACGCGACCGGCGTCGTGCTCGGCGTCATCGGCTTCTCCGCCAGCGAGACCACCGCGCTCACCCTGTGGGCCGACGCCCGCTCCCCGCGCCCGGAGGTCACCTCGGTGAGCGTCCCCAGCGGCAAGACCGTCGCGGGCGGCGTCGCGCTCGGCATGCGCGCGACCGACCTGGTGACCGTCTACAACAGCGCGGGCCGCATCCACGTCGCCGCGGACCTGCTGGGGTACTTCCTCGCCGCGGAGGCCTGAGCGGGCATCATGGGCGCCATGCGCGCTCTCGTGACCGGCGGTGCCGGCTTCATCGGGTCCACCCTGGTCGACCGGCTGCTCCGGGACGGCCACGAGGTCACCGTGGTCGACACCTTCACCCGCGGCAAGCGGGAGAACCTGGTCGGCGCGGAGGCGACCGGCCGCTGCGCCGTGCGCGAGGCCGACGTCACCGACCCCGCGATCGCCGCCGTCATCGCCGACGCCGCGCCCGAGGTCGTCTTCCACCTCGCCGCCCAGATCGACGTCCGGGTCAGCGTCGCGGAGCCGGTGCTGGACGTCACGCAGAACGTGCTCGGCACGGTCAACCTGGCCGAGGCCGCGCGCGCCGCGGGCGTCCGCAAGGTGGTGTTCGCGTCCTCCGGCGGCTCCATCTACGGCACCCCCACCGAGCTGCCCGTCGCCGAGGACGCCCCGATCAACCCGAAGTCCCCCTACGCGGCGAGCAAGTTCAGCGGCGAGGTCTTCCTCAACACCTACCGCCAGCTCTACGGCATGGACTGCACCCACCTGGCGCTCGCCAACGTCTACGGCCCCCGCCAGGACCCCGACGGCGAGGCGGGCGTGGTCGCGATCTTCGCCAGGGCGCTGCTCGCGGGCCGCCCGACCCGCGTCTACGGCGACGGCGGCAACACCCGCGACTACGTCTACGTCGACGACGTGGTCGCCGCGTTCGTCGCCGCGGCGGGCGAGGCGGGCGGCGGCGTCCGCTACAACATCGGCACCGGCGTGCAGGTCTCCGACCGGGAGCTGCACACCCTCGTCGCCAAGGCGGCGGGCGCCGAGGACAACCCCGAGCACGCCCCCGCCCGGCTCGGCGACCTGCGCGCCTCCGCGCTCGACGCCTCCGCCGCGCTGCGCGACCTCGGCTGGAAGCCCGAGGTCGACATCACCGAGGGCGTGCGCCGGACGGTGGAGTACTTCAGGGAGCGGTAGGCCGGTCCTCCGGGCGCTCGCCGTTCTGCACGGCGATCGCCCGGACCAGCTTCGCGTAGCGGTGCTCCAGCTCCTTGAACCGCAGGTACGTGTTGATCGTGGCGAACCCGAACGCCACCACCGTGCCGTAGAGCAGCAGGTCGGTGCCGCGGCCGACGCCGACGAGGTTGGCCAGCGCGCTCGTCCACGACGGCACGAGCACCGCGACCACGCCGAACACCATGAACAGCGCGAACCCGATCTTCACGCTGGCCGCGGTGCGGCTCTTGCCGTGGTGGCGCAGGAAGCTGAGCAGCAGGCCGACGACGGCCACGATCAGCAGGATCTGGATGAGCATGTCAGCGCCTCGAACCCGTGCGGAGAGCGGTGTCGAAGAGGATGTTCACGCCGTTGATCAGCGACTGGCCCTTCGACATGGAGTACTCGGTGTAGAGGATCGTCACCGGCTCCTCGGCGACCCGCCACTTCCTCCGGTCGATCATCTCCACGATCTCCGAGGCGTGGCCCATGCCGTTGAGCCGGATGTTCATCTGCTCGGCCACCGTGCGGTTGAACACGCGCAGCCCGTTGTGCGCGTCGGTCAGGCCGAGCCTGCGGGTGCGCGGGCTGAGCATGACGACGGTCTTGAGCACCAGGCGCTTGATCCACGGGATGTGGCTGGTGTCCGCGCCCGACTTGAACCGGGTGCCGACGACGATGTCGACGTCCTCGGCGCGCAGCCGCTCCAGCATCCGCACCACGTCGTCGACCTGGTGCTGGCCGTCGGCGTCGAAGGTGACGAACAGCTCGGCGCCCGGCTGCGAGCGGGCGTACTCGACGCCGGTCTGGATGGCCGCGCCCTGGCCCAGGTTCACCGGGTGGCGCACCAGGTGCGCGCCGGTGGTGCGGATCTTGGCGGCGGAGTCGTCGGCGCTGCCGTCGTCCACGCACACGATGTTGGGGAACGTCTGCTGGGCGTGCCGCACGACGTCGGCGATGACCAGTCCCTCGTTGTAGACGGGGATGACCAGCCAGACGTCGGACCAGTCGGTCACGATTCCTCCGAGTGGCAGGGCCGGGCGGGTGCTCGCGGCCGGACTTCACCCGTGAGGGTAGCCCCCGCCGCGCCCGCCCGGCCCGTGGGCGCGACCTGCGGGAACCCCGGTCCGCCCCGGGCCTGCGGCGACGCGGGTTCCCGGCGGGTAGCCTGTCCTGGCCATACGCGATCGGCGGAGGACTGTGAAACCCATGCCCGGTACCACCTCGGCAGCGCCCAAAGACACCGCGGGAAGAAGGGGTCCCCGGCCGACTGGTCGCCCAGCGCGGCCTGTTCACCGGCCCATCGGCCGTGGTGCCCGACGAGCTGTACGCGGAGGTGGTCGCGGGCTCCGCGGCCCGGTCGCGCACCCGGCTGACCCTCGGCCCGCACTCGCAGGCCACCACCGACAGCTACTTCGGCCGCTTCCCGGCCAGCTACTGGCAGCGCTGGACCGGCGTCGACGAGGTCGTCGCCGAGCTGACCGTCACCGGCTCCGGCAAGGTGTCGCTGGTCGCGTCCGACATGGACGGCGAGCCCCGCACCGTGGCCGCCGAGGTCGTCACCGACGCCGCGGGCGCCACCGTGCGCCTGGTCGGCAAGCTCACGATGTTCCTCGACGGCGGCTTCCTCTGGGTCGACCTCGCCACCGAGGACGCCACGCTCGCCGTCGACGGGCTGAACTGGACCGTGGCCTCGCCCGCGACCGTGCCGCCGACCTCCATCGTCATCTGCACGTTCAACCGCGCCGACGACTGCGTCGCCACGCTCGGCGCGCTGTCCTCCGACCAGGCCGCGCTCGACCACCTCGAGCACGTGTACGTCGTCGACCAGGGCACCGACACCGTCGAGTCCCGGCCCGCGTTCGCCGACGTCGAGAAGGCGCTCGACGGGCGGCTGCGCTACCTGCGCCAGCCCAACCTCGGCGGCGCGGGCGGCTTCGGCCGCGGCATGTACGAGATCACCGAGTCCGGCTCCGACGCCAACGTCTTCCTCATGGACGACGACATCCTCTGCGAGCCGGAGATCGTCGTCCGGATGAGCGCGTTCGCCGCGTGCACCTCCGCGCCGACCATCGTCGGCGGGCAGATGCTGCGGCTGCTGCACCCGACCCGGCTGTACGCGGGCGCGGAGTACGCCGACTTCGGCGGGCTCGTCCCCGGCCAGGTCGTCAAGGACGGCCTCAACGACGTCGACCTGCTCGCCGAGGCCGAGGACGCCGACGGCCTGCCCACCGGCAAGCCCAACCGCGGCGACAAGCGCGTCGACGCCGACTACAACGCCTGGTGGTCCTGCCTGATCCCGGCCGACGTGGTGCGTCGGCTCGGCCTGCCGCTGCCGCTGTTCTTCCAGTGGGACGACGTCGAGTACGGCTACCGCGCCCGCGCCCACGGCGTCCCGACCGTCACCCTGCCCGGCGCGGCGGTGTGGCACGCGGACTTCGACTGGAAGGACGCGGACAAGTGGAACGAGTACTTCGCCGTCCGCAACGCCATGGTCGTCTCCGCGCTGCACTCCGAGACCGACCCGAAGGTCGTGGCGCGCACGCTGCTGGCCCGCGTCGTGCGCTACCTCGTCGGCATGCAGTACGGCCTCGCCGCGACGATCATCAAGGGCGCTGAGGACTTCCTGCGCGGCCCGGAGATCTTCGCCGACGGCGGCGCCGCCGCGGCCGCGGGCATCCGCAAGGAGCGCGCGAAGTACCCCGACACCGTGCTGCACAAGCCCTCGGAGATCGAGGGCACGCTGCCGATGATCCGCTCCGCGGGCTCGCCCAGCATGACCCGCATGGTCCTGATCAAGCGCCTGGTGTTCCTCGCGCTGGGCCGCAGCGTGCACGCGCAGGGCATCGTCCCCGCCTCCGACGCCGCCTGGTGGCACACCTCGCAGTTCGACAAGGTGGTCGTCACCGACGCCTCCCAGGAGGGCGTGCGCATCCGCACCCGCGACCGCGCGCTCACCGTCGAGCTGGCCAAGCGCGCCGCCCGGGTCGCGCGGGCGCTGGTCCGCGAGACCCCCAGGCTGCGCGCCGAGTACCGCGCCGCCGTCCCGCGGTCACCAGCCGCGAGAACTGGCGCAGGCTGTACGACCTGTGATCCACGACCGGGCTACCCGCCCGCTGGAGGAGAAACCGTGACCACGCACCGCAGCGTGTTGCAGCGGGTGATCATGCCCAGGGACGCCGATCCGCTCGACGTGCGCCCGCTGTACCTCGACGAGCCGGACAACGTGCACAGCCACGTGGACTCGCGGTTCGCGGTCACCGTGCCCGCGTCGGCGCGCGTGTCCTTCGCCAGCTACTTCAACGCGTTCCCGGCGAGCTACTGGAAGCGCTGGACGCGGGTCACCGAGGTCACCCTGCGCATGCGGGTGCGCGGCGGCGGCCGGGTCGACGTGTACCGGTCCAAGCCCAACGGCGACCAGGTGCACGTGCGCGGCGAGGTCGTGCGCAGCGGGTCGGAGTGGACCGAGGTGGCGCTGCCGGTCGACCTGGCCCCGTTCGAGGACGGCGGCTGGATCTGGTTCGACGCGTTCACCGACGACGCCACCCTGCAGATCGCCGACGCCGCGTGGACCACCGGCCTGGAGCTGCCCGACCGCAAGCTCTCCATCGGCACGACCACGTTCAACCGGGTCGACGACCTCATCGCCTCGCTGTTCGCGCTGGCCGAGGACCAGAAGGTGCTCGACCTGGTCACCAAGGTGTTCGTCGCCGACCAGGGCAGCAAGCGGGTCAAGGACCACCCGCGCTTCGCCGAGGCCAAGCAGGTGCTCGGCGGGCGGCTCGAGCTGATCGAGCAGGGCAACCTGGGCGGCTCGGGCGGGTTCAGCCGGGGCATGTTCGAGGGCGTCGAGCACACCGACGCCGACCAGATCATGCTCATGGACGACGACATCGCCCTGGAGCCGGACTCGATCCTGCGGGCCAGCGCGTTCGCCGCCGCCGCGGCCAACCCGGTCATCGTGGGCAGCCAGATGCTCAACCTGCAGGCCAAGTCGAGGCTGCACAGCATGGGCGAGGTCATCGACCGCGGCGCGGTGCTGTGGCGGGCGGCGCCGGGCGCGCGCGTCGACCACGACTTCGGCGCCGAGCCGCTGCGCGCGACCCGCGACCTGCACCGGCGCATCGACTCGTCGTACAACGGCTGGTGGATGTGCCTGTTCCCGCGCGAGGTGATCGAGCGCAACGGGCTGCCGCTGCCGCTGTTCATCAAGTGGGACGACGCCGAGTACTCGATGCGCGCCCTCGACAAGGGCGTCCCGACGGTGACCCTGCCCGGCTCCGCGGTGTGGCACATGCCGTGGACGGACAAGAACGACACCTCGGACTGGACCGCGTACTACCACCTGCGCAACCGCCTGGTCGTCGCCGCGCTCTACGCCGACCACGACCTGCGCAAGACGCTGCTCAAGCAGGGGCTGCGGACCACCGTCCGCAGGCTGCTGTCGATGGAGTACTCCACGGTCGCGGTCGAGCTGAAGGCCGTCGAGGACTTCATGGCCGGCCCGGACCGCATGTTCGACACCCTCGGCACGACGCTGCCGGAGATCCAGGCGCTGCGGAAGCAGTACGCCGACGCGCAGACCGAGTCGTCGGCGGGCGCGTTCCCGCCGCCGACCCTGGACGCGCTGCACGCCGAGGGCCTGCTGCGGCCCCCGGTGCACCCGGTGAAGATCGCCGCGCAGGCGTCGAAGGCGCTGCTGCACAACATGCGCCCGCCCGCCCCCGGCGCGGCCGAGCGCCCGCAGGTCAACGTGCCCGCGGGCAAGGCGCTGTGGTTCCTGCTCGGCAACCTCGACAGCGCGACGGTGTCCAACCCCGACGGCAGCGGCGTCGCGTTCCGCCGCCGCGACCCGGCCCAGTTCCGCGAGCTGTCCAAGCGCGCGGCGGCCACCTACCGCAAGCTCATCACCGACTGGCCGCGGCTCAAGGAGCAGTACCGCGCCGCCTTCGACGACCTGACCTCGGTCGAGTCGTGGCGGAAGGTCTTCGAGGCCCAGTGACGCGGAACGGGCCCGCCCCCGAGGGGACGGGCCCGTTCACCGCTTCGCGCTGCTCAGATCACGCGGACCGCGGTGGCCTGCGGGCCCTTCTGGCCCTGGCCGACCTCGAACTCCACGCGCTGGTTCTCCTCGAGCGTCCGGAACCCGTTGGACTGGATCTCCGAGTAGTGCACGAACAGGTCGGAAGAGCTGCCGTCCGGGGTGATGAACCCGTAGCCCTTCTCGGAGTTGAACCACTTGACTGTGCCCTGTGCCACGTCGTCTCCTCGACACGTACTACAAGGGCACGCGCGGGGCGCGCGTACCCTGGCCGGTTCCAGACGGCGGGGTGATACCGCGCGCCCGCAACACTCTCTTGCGAGCGTGATCAAACACGTACTCAAGAAACTGCGACCACCGGTAAGTCAACCACAAGTCGCCCACGGTGAGGAGGGCTCGCCGCTCAGAACCACCTGTCCAGGACGAGCGCCACACCGTCCTCGGAGTTGGGCGCGGTGACCTCGTCGGCGGCCTTCAGGACGTCCGCGTGGGCGTTGGCCATGGCCACCCCGTGCCCGGCCCAGCGCAGCATCTCGATGTCGTTGGGCATGTCCCCGAACGCCACGACCCGGGCCTGCTCGGCCCCCACCCGCTCGGCGACGTCGGCCAGGCCGAGGGCCTTGGTGACGCCGCGGGCGGAGATCTCGATGAGCCCGCGGTTGGTGGAGAAGGTGATGTCGACCGCGCCGTCGAGCAGCTCGTGGGCGGCCAGCGCCATCTCCGCGCTCGTCATGCCCTGGTGGCGGACCAGCAGCTTCGTCGCCGGGTGGCCGAGCACCTCGGCGCGCGGCTTGACGATGTTCTCCGCGTCGCCCCACGGGTTGGAGTAGCCCGGCTCCACCGCGAAGGCGTGTTCGCCCAGGTCGGGGCCCACTTCGGCGCGCTCGGTGGCGACCTTCACGCCGGGCAGCGCCTTCTCCAGGGTGTGCGTGACGTCCCACAGGGTCATCGGGTCCAGCCCGCGCACCGACAGCACCCGCTCGGCGGCGATGTCGTAGACGATCGCGCCGTTCGCGCACACCGCGTAGCCGCGCAGGCCCGCCTGCACCGCGACCGGCGGGATCCACCGCGGCGGACGACCGCTGACCAGGACGAACGGGACGTCGTCGGCGAGCACGCGGCCGATCGCGGCTGCGGTGCGGTCGGTGACCCGCTCGTAGGGGTCGAGCAGGGTGCCATCGACGTCGGAGGCGACGAGCTGGGGCTTGTCCACGCCCCCATCCTCCCCGAGGGGCCGGTGGGTAGGGTCGGGTGAGTGCGCGTTGGCATTGTGATCCTGCCCGAGTACCGCTGGTGGGCGGCCGAGCCGAAGTGGCGCGGCGCGGAGGAGTACGGGTTCGACCACGCCTGGACCTACGACCACACCGGCTGGCGCAGCCTGGTCGACGGTCCCTGGTTCGACGCCGTCCCCACGCTCGCCGCCGCCGCGGGCGTCACCACGACCCTGCGGCTGGGCACCCTGGTGGCCTCCCCGCACGTGCGGCAGCCGGTCCCGTTCGCCCGGCAGGTCCTGGCGCTCGACGACCTCTCCGACGGCCGGTTCTGCCTGGGCGTCGGCGCGGGCACGGTCAGCCCGGACGCCTACGACGTCGCCGTCACCGGCGCGGCCCCGCTGACCGCCCGGGAGGCGGCCGACCGGTTCGCGGAGTTCGTCGAGGTGGTCGACGCGCTGCTGGTGCGCCCGCGGACCGACTTCGCGGGCGAGCACTACACCGTCGTCGGCGCCCGCAGCGCCCCCGGCTGCGTGCAGCGGCCCCGGGTGCCGTTCCTCGTCGCCGCGAACGGCCCCCGCACGATGCGCGTCGCGGCCCGGTTCGGGCAGGGCTGGGTGACCACCGGCCCGAAGGCCGACGACCTCGACACCTGGTGGAAGGGCGTCGCGGAGGCCGCCGACCGGTTCGACGGCGTGCTCGCCGCCGCGGGCCGCGACCGGGCCACGCTCGACCGCTACCTCAGCCTCGACGCCGCACCGCTGTACTCGATGAGCAGCACCGGCGCGTTCACCGACCAGGTCGGCCGGGCCGCTGAGCTGGGCTTCACCGACGTCGTGACGCACTGGCCCCGGTCGGAGGGCGTCTACGCGGGCCGCGGACGGTGCTGGAGCAGATCGCCGCCGACGTGCTGCCCACCCTGGGCGGGCGGGCCGCGGAAAAGATCGGGGAATAACGCAACCGGGCCCGCCGTTGGGCGTCATGAGAGATGACGGCAGCGATGCCGGAGGGGACGAACGGGGGACTCGGGCCCGGACGCCGCACACGCCTCGGGGAGGGGACGCGGCGTCCGGGCCCGGATCGTTCGGCCGGGCTCGGGCACCATGTGTGACGCAGGTAGCCTGACGAACCGTGAACGCGGTGGCAGACACGAACAGCACTGACTACGACGGCTACGACCTGGTCATCGTCGGCTCCGGATTCTTCGGCCTGACGATCGCCGAGCGCACCGCGACCCAACTGGACAAGCGCGTGCTTGTCCTGGAGCGGCGCGCGCACATCGGGGGCAACGCCTACTCCGAGCCCGAGCCGGAGACCGGCATCGAGGTCCACAAGTACGGCGCCCACCTCTTCCACACCTCCAACAAGCGGGTGTGGGACTACGTGAACCAGTTCACCGAGTTCACCGGCTACCAGCACCGGGTGTTCGCCAAGTTCCAGGGGCAGGTCTACTCCTTCCCGATGAACCTGGCGCTGATCAACCAGTTCTTCGGCAAGTCGCACAGCCCGGACGAGGCCCGCGCGCTCATCGCCGAGCAGGCGTCGGAGATCGACACCGCGTCGGCGCAGAACCTCGAGGAGAAGGCGATCTCGCTGATCGGCCGCCCTCTACGAGGCGTTCATCAAGGGCTACACCGCCAAGCAGTGGCAGACCGACCCGAAGGAGCTCGGCCCGGGCATCATCACCCGGCTGCCGGTGCGCTACACCTTCGACAACCGGTACTTCAACGACACCTACGAGGGCCTGCCCGTCGACGGCTACACCGCGTGGCTGGAGAAGATGGCCGACCACCCGAACATCGACGTGCGGCTGAACGTCGACTACTTCGACGTGCGCGACCGGATCCCGGCAGGCACCCCGACCGTCTACACCGGACCCGTCGACCGCTACTTCGACTACTCCGAGGGCGAGCTGGGCTGGCGCACGCTGGACTTCGAGATGGAGGTCGTGCCGACCGGCGACTTCCAGGGCACCTCGGTCATGAACTACAACGACCAGGAAGTGCCCTACACGCGCATCCACGAGTTCCGGCACTTCCACCCGGAGCGCACGGAGTACCCGACCGACAAGACGGTCATCGTGCGCGAGTACTCGCGGTTCGCCGAGTCCGGCGACGAGCCGTACTACCCGATCAACACCCCCGAGGACCGCGACAAGCTGGCCCGCTACCGGGAGCTGGCGAAGCAGGAGGCCGCCGAGCGCAACGTGCTCTTCGGCGGGCGCCTGGGCACCTACCAGTACCTCGACATGCACATGGCCATCGGCTCGGCGCTGTCGGTGTTCGACAACAAGATCGCCCCGCACCTCACCGGCGGCGCGCCCTCGACGGCTCGCTGGACTGACCCGCGATGGCCGCCGTGGTGCCGATGGAACTGCTGGACGGGGCCGCGCGCCCCGCGTCCCGGGAGACCGCCCTGCTCAGCCGCGTGCAGGGCGCCATCGCCCGACCCGCCGTGGTCAAGGCGGCCCGCGGCCTGTCGCACTTCGGCGAGCACAGCGCGGGCTGGTTCGCGCTCGGCCTCGTCGGCGCGGCGCTCGACCGCGACCGCAGGCGGGACTGGCTGACCGCGTCGGCCGCCGTGGTGGGCGCGCACGCCGCGTCGATCGCGGTCAAGCGCGTCGTGCGGCGCAAGCGGCCCATGGACCCGTCGGTCAAGGTGCTGGTGGGCACGCCGAGCAAGCTCAGCTTCCCGTCGTCGCACGCCACGTCGACCACGGCGGCGGCGGTGCTGTACTCGGGGCTGACCGGCAAGCCGCTGGTCCCGGTGCTGGTGCCGCCGATGCTGGTGTCGCGGCTGGTGCTGGGCGTGCACTACCCGAGCGACGTGCTCGTCGGCTCGGCGCTGGGCGCGGCCATCGGCGGCCTGGTCCGGCGGCGGCTGCGGGGCCGTCGATGAGCCAGGGGACGGCCGCGCCGGTCCGCGGCGGGCTGGTCGGCGGGCTGGTCAAGACCGCCCGCCCCCGGCAGTGGGTGAAGAACGTCCTGGTCCTGGCCGCGCCGTTCGCGGCGGGCCGGATCTTCGAGAGCGCGGTGCTCGTCGACGCGGGCATCGCGTTCGCCGCGTTCTGCCTGGTGTCCTCGGCGGTGTACCTGGTCAACGACGCGATCGACGTCGAGGCCGACCGGGCGCACCCGACCAAGCGCAACCGGCCGATCGCCGCGGGCGTGGTGCCGGTGCCGGTGGCCTACGCGGGCGCCGCGGTGCTGTTCCTCGCGTCGATGGGCGTCGGGCTGCTCGCGGGCTGGCACCTGCTGGTGGTGCTCGGCGTGTACGCGGCGGTGCAGCTCGGCTACTGCCTCGGGCTCAAGCACCAGCCGGTCGTCGACCTGTGCATCGTGGCGTCCGGCTTCCTGCTGCGCGCCATGGCGGGCGGTGTCGCCGCGGAGATCCCGCTGTCCCAGTGGTTCCTGCTCGTCGCGGCGTTCGGGTCGCTGTTCATGGTCTCCGGCAAGCGCTACGCCGAGGTCGTGCTGTTCGAGCGCACCGGCGCCGAGATCCGCGCGTCGCTGCGCAAGTACAGCGCCAGCTACCTGCGGTTCGTGTGGGCCACCTCGGCCGCCATCATGATCACCGCGTACTCGCTGTGGGCGTTCGAGCTGCGCGCCGGGAGCGGGTCGAACTCGGTGTGGGCGGTCATCTCGATCGTCCCGTTCGTCATCGCGGTGCTGCGCTACGCGGTCGACGTCGACCAGGGCAACGCGGGCGAGCCGGAGGAGATCGCGCTCAAGGACCGCGTGCTGCAGGTGCTCGGGTTCGCCTGGGTGGCGTGCCTGGCGCTGTCGGTCTTCCTCTAGGCGGTGTTCCCGTAGGGAGGGAAGGCCCGCCCCCGGCGCGGGCCCTCCCCTCACCCCGCGGCGTGATCAGCCCGAGGTACCGGCTGGGCCGGAACCCCGTCCCCGGATAGGCGATCCGCCGGTGCACGGTCCCACCGGACGACTGCTCGAACCCCCAGTAGTGCTCGTGCTCGACGTCCGCCCACTCGTGGAAGAGGACCGCGCCCGCACCGCCGACCGCGAGCAGCGCGTCCCCGGCGCGCAGCTCCCCTTGGCGACGACGGCGCTGACCCCGGTCAACCCCGCGGTGGTGAGCCCGCCGTCGCGCGACGGCGGCACCCCCGGCAGACCCCACGCCATCGAGACGTAGCCCGAGCAGTCGGTCCGGTAGATCCCGTACTCGTTCTGGTGAAACCGGCGGCTGCCGTACGGCACCGGCGGCTGCAGCCAGCTCTCCGCCCGCTCGACGATCTCGCCCCGGCTGATCGCCGGGCCGAGGTCCACACGAGCGGCCATGGCGCCACTCTGCCGGGCGGCCCTACAGGCGCCCTCCAGCTCGGGCGCGGGGGCCTACAGAAGTCCTATAAGCCGGCCGGGCCGTACGGCGCCTGCACCTGGGAACGCCACTCCGCGGGGAGAGCGCGGCCAGCTCGCCCGCCTCGCGGGCGGCGAGGGCGGTGAACAGCTCGGTCGCGCGCAGCCAGTTCTTGTCGGCGTTCTCCGGGTCGGCCGCGGCCAGGTCGCGCAGCGTCCGGGCCTGCCAGATGGCCAGGTCCAGCTCGGTCCAGCGGGCCAGGGCGGCGGTGAGCAGGTCGCGGGCGGCGGGGAGGTCGCCGGTCGCGAGGTGGTACTCGCCGAGGGTGCGGGTCATCAGGGCCATGCCGAAGCGGTCGCGCCTGCGCGTGCACACCTCCAGGCACCCGGCGAGGGCTTCCGGGACGCCGTCGCGCACGCCCAGGCGCAGGCTCGCCTTGGCCCAGGACTGGTGGGCGTAGGTCGCGCCGAGGTCGTCGCCCGCGGTCAGCAGGATCGCGGCGGCGTCGGCGCTCAGCGCGGCGGCTTGGGCGTGCTCCCCGACGGCGCGGTGGCACAGGCCGAGCCCGCGCAGGGCCAGCGCCTCGCCGCGCGGGTCGCCGACCGCGCGGTACAGCTGCGCCGACGCGGTGAAGTGGGCGACCGCGGCGGTGACGTCGCCGTGGTCGCGCTCGATCGCGCCGAGGCCGTAGCGGGCGGCGGCGACCACGCAGTCGTCGCCCAGCTCGGCGGCGGCGGCCAGGTCGGCGCGGGCGGCGGTGGACTCGCCGAGGTCGCGGGCGACGGTGCCCAGGCCGACCAGGGCGACCGCGGTGACCGCGTCGTCCCCGACGGCGGTGGCGTGCTCGTGGGCCTGGCGGAAGTGGGACTCGGCGGCGGCGAAGTCGTCCTTCTCGTAGTGGAGCTGGCCCAGCCCGGTCAGCACGATCGCCTCCGCGCGCCGGTCGCCGCCCGCCCGGGCCGCGCGCAGCGCGACCTCGTGGGTGCGCTGCCAGCCGTCGAACTCGTTGCGCGCCGCGAACGGCGACGACAGCAGGGAGGTGATCAGCAGCGTGGTGACCCCGTCGATGCCCAGCTCGTGCCCGCGCTCGACGGCCCGGACCACCGCGGCGGTCTCGGACTTGAGCCACTCGCCCGGGTTCTCCTCCGCCTCGGCGACCAGCCGCGGGTCGACCTCGACGTCCCCGGTGAACAGCGGGCGCAGGCCCAGGGTGACCCGGGGCAATCGCCGCGAGCCCGCCTCGACCAGCGTCATCCACGCGCCGAGCGTGCGGGTCAGGGCGGCGCGGACCAGCTCGGGCGGCTCCTGCGCGGCCTGCTCGGCGCCGTAGAGCTGCACGAGGTCGTGGAAGCGGTAGCGGACCCGGCCGATCGAGTCGACCCCGGCGACGTCCAGCAGCCGCAGGTCGACCAGCCGCTCGACGGCGTCCTCGGCGTCGGCCGGGTCGACGTCGAGCAGCGGCGCGGCGATCCACCAGCCGAAGTCGGGCAGGTCGAGCAGGCAGAGCAGGTGGAACGCGCGGCGGCAGCGGGCGTCGAGGTCGGCGTAGTTCAGCGCCAGCGACGAGCGGATCGCCAGGTCCCCGACGGACAGCTCGTCGAGCCTGCGCCGCTCGTCGGACAGGCGGTCGGCCAGCGATTTGAGCGGCCAGTGCGGGCGGGCGGCGAGCTTGGCCCCGGCGGCCCGGATGGCCAGCGGCACCCCGCCGCACAGCGCCGCGATGCGCGCGGCGGCCTCCGGCTGGGCGGCCACCCGCTCCGGCCCGACCACCTTGCCCAGCATCTCGACCGCGCTGGCCGGGTCGAGGAAGTCCAGCTCGATCGACACCGTCCCGCCGAGCCCGGCCAGCCGCGACCGGCTGGTGATCAGCACCAGGCACTCCGGCGCGCCCGGCAGCAGCGGGCGCACCTGGTGCTCGCCGCGGGCGTTGTCCAGCAGGATGATCAAGCGCTTGCCCGCGACCCGCTGCCGGTAGCGCTCGACGCGCTCGTCCAGGGCGGTGGGCAGCTCGTCGTCGCCGAGGGCGGTGAGGAACCGGCCGAGCACCTCGAACGCGTCCAGGTCGCGCTCGACCCCGCGCAGGTCGGCGACGAGCTGGCCGTCCGGGTAGCGCCTGCGCAGCAGGTGGGCGGCGTGCACCGCGAGCGCGGACTTGCCCGCGCCGCCGAACCCGGACACCACCGCGGTCGGGGTCGCCGTGCGGCCCGCCGCGCCCGCCTCACCCAGCGCGAGCACGGTCGCCAGCGCCTCGGCGCGGCCGGTGAAGTCGCCGATGTCCGGCGGCAGCATCCTCGGCACCGCCCGGTCGGCCACCGCGGGCGCGGACGGCGCCAGCGAGCCGTCGAGGATCGCCGCGTGCAGGGCGCGCAGCCGCTCGCCCGGCTCGATGCCCAGCTCGTCGAGCAGCAGCCTGCGGCCGGCCCGGTACACCTCCAGCGCGTCGGCCTGCCTGCCGGACTCGTGCAGCGCGCGCATGAGCAGCCCGCGGGTGTCCTCGCGCAGCGGGTGCGCGGCCACCAAGCGCTGGAGCCGGGCCGCGGCCTCGTCGGCGCGGCCCAGGTCGAGCAGCGCGCGGGCCAGCCCGTCCTCGGCGCTGAGCCGGTCGGAGGCCAGCGCCGCCCGCCACCGCGCGGTGAACCCGGCGTCGACGCCGCCGAACGCCGGACCCCGCCACAGCGCCAGCGCCTCGCCGTACCGGCGGGCCGCGGTCGCGGCGTCGCCGTCGCGCTCGGCGTCGCGGGCCGCGGCGTGCAGCCGCTCGAACCGGCCGAGGTCGCTGCCGTCCGGGTCGACCCGCAGCAGGTACCCCGGCGAGCGGGTGACCAGCGCGTCCGCGCCCCGGCGGAGGCCAGGCCGCGGCGCAGCAGCGAGACGTAGGTGTGCACGAGCGCGGTCGCCGACTGCGGGGAGCGTCGTCCCAGATGAGGTCGATGATCCGCTCGGTGGCCACCACCCGGTCCGCGTGCTGGAGCAGCGCGGCCAGCAGGGCCTTGGGCTTGGGTCCGCCGAGGTTGGCCTCGACCCCGTCGGCGACCACCGCCAGCGGGCCCAGCACCAGGATCTGCACGCGGCCGATTGTTTCACACGGACGGGTCAGCCGGCCGTGACTCGCGGCGATTACCGCAGGTCAGCGGCTTTTAGTCAGCAGCACGTCGTTGCCGTGGGTCCGGCCGAACAGGACGGACCCGTCGGCGAAGTCGAACCGCGCCACCCTGGCGAACGGGAACCCGCGGCCCACCAGCGCGACGCCCCAGCCGCGCAGCCGCCGCGCGTCGGCCTCCCAGATGGAGACGACCTTGTCCGCGAGGTCCCAGGACGTGCTCTCCAGCAGCCCGTCGACCGCCCGGCCCAGCAGCCCCTTCTTGGCCCGCGCCGCCGCCCGCACCTCGGCGAGCAGCTTCTCCGGCAGCACGACCGCGATCCGGCGGTCGGTCAGGAACAGCCCGGCCTGCCCGCAGCCGGCGGCGAGGAAGTCGGCGGCGCGGGCGGCGTCCTGCCGGGGGTCGGCGGCCTCGGCCCACCAGCCGATGGCGTCGTCCTCGACCCAGTCGAACCCGGTCCAGCCGCCCGCCGCGGTCCACTCCGCGGGCAGCGGGTGGTCCTGCTTGATCTCCACCGTCGCGGGCGCGTCGTCCGGGACCGGGTGCGGCGCCCGGACCGTCCCGGCGATGCGCGAGCCGACGTCGCGCAGCTTGGCGCGCACCTGCGCCTGGACCCGCTCGCCGGGCTGCGCCCACTCGGTCAGACCCACGGGTCAGTCCTCCCCAGGCTCAGCGCCAGCAGCCGCTCGTACTGGTCGGGCTCGGTGTCCGCGCCCAGCCGCGCCGAGCCCCGGAACAGCAGGTCGAACCCGGACCCGTCGACGAGTTCCACCCGCAGGCACGGCCTGCGCGAGCGCGTCGCCACCGACAGCCCGGCGATCTCCGCGCGCGGCACGTCCAGCACCGGCCGCACCGGCAGCACCTCGACCCGGGCGCGCTCCTTGCCGCTGAACACGCCCGCCAAGCCCTTGAGCAGGCCCTTGTCCTCGGTGGGCGCGTCCGGGCGCACGAGCGCGGCGATGTGCAGGCGGTGCGGCGTCAGCACCCAGAGGTCCCGCTCCCGCTCGCCCGCCCGCAGCGCGGTGATGTGCCGGACCGCGGCCCCGTCCCGGCCCCGGGAGAACACGATGACGTCCGCGCCCGCCCCGGTCGGCCCGTCGTTGCCCGCGTAGCCGTCGTTGACCATCGCGTCGAGCAGCGTGCCCGCCGCGCGGGCCGCCAAGCCGTGCTTGATGTTGCCCTCGGCGTCGAGCCCCTTGACGTCGTACCCGACCCGGCGCCCGAAGGCCGCCCACAGCACCGGCTCGGCCCCGAGCGCCTGGCGCGCGTGGACCAGCGGTCCCGCGATCGGTGAGATCAGCATGTCACTCGTTCAGGGTGAAGCCGCGCTCTTGGTCCGCCTGCCGCTCCTCCGCGCTGGACGGGTCCTGGGCGTGCTCGTACGCCCGGTTCGCGCCCGTCTCCAGCGCCGCGCCCGGCACGTTCTCCAGCGTGCCGCGCAGGACCGCGGTGCCCTTGTCGGTCGTCCCGCCCAGCCCGAGGTAGCCCAAGCCGGTGCTGATCGCCCGCTGCGCGAGCGCCTGCTCGCCGGTCGCGCCCTTGCCGAAGACGTTGAAGCCCGACTTGGTCGCCTTGGTGACGTCGTCGAAGCTGTGCGCCGCCGCCAGCGCCGGGTTGTTCCGGTTGAACGCCTTGCCGATCAGCGGGACGTTGCCGATCGACCGGGTGCGCTCCAGGATCTGCCCGAACCGGCCGCTGCGCAGCATCACCAGGAACTCCTCGAGCTTGGTGAACAGCGGCTTGAGCTTGTGCACGAGGTTCGCGACCTTGGTGCCCAGCCGCGTCCCCGTCACCGCGACCTGCGCCGCGGTCAGCCCGGTCGCCGCGCCCACCGACGCGCCGAAGGTGACCCAGGAGGCGGCCAGCGCGGCCAGCCACTCGATGATCAGGCCGATCACCAGCTCCTGGATGATGTCGACCACGACCTGCACGAACGTGTCGAAGATGTCGGCCGCGGTGTCCAGCAGCGCCTTGAGGCCCTTGACGTCGCCGCTGAGCGCCTTCGCGCCCTCGCCGAACTCCGCCATCTCGGCCCGGAACGCGTCGCCCGCCTCGCCGGTCCACGCCGCCGCGGTCCCGTCGGCGCGCTCCTTCTCCCGCTGGCCCGCGCGCTCCAGCCAGTCGCCGACCTGCTCCCAGCCCTTGCCGGTGCTGCGCATCTGCTCGGGGTCGCCGATGGCGGGCTCGAGCACGAAGTTCACCAGGGGGCTGATCACGATGGAGATGAGGAAGCCCAGGCCGTTGTCGACGAACGCCTGCCCGGGGCTGGTGACCGCGTCGATCTGCTCCATGCGGGCGTTGAAGGCCGCGAACCCGGCCTCGACCGGGGTCCCCGGGTCCTTCACCTGCGCCTCGACGTCGAGGTAGGCGTCGTAGGCGGAGCTGCCGTAGGCGGCGGACTGGTCGAAGTAGTCGCGCCGGGTGCTGTCGCCCGCGCTGGTGAGCTTGCCGAGGTCGCCGACCCCGGTCTCCACCTTGTCCAGCCCGGACGCGTTGGCCGCGTCGGTCTCCCCGTACGCCTTCGCCGTGTCCCGGACCGCCTCGGACACCTGCTCCAGGTACTGCGCCGCCTTGGTCGCCATGGACTGGCACTCCTGCAGCGACTCGAAGTACTTGTCCTTGAACCAGACGAACAGCGGGCCGAAGCAGTCGTCGCTGACCCGCGCCTGCTCCAGCAGGGTCGCCAGGCCGGTGAAGTTCTCCGCCTGCGCGGTCGAGCCCTCGGCGTGCGCCAGCAGCGCGCCGCTGCCGACGCCGAACCCGGTCACGAGCGGTTCCCGAAGATGGAACCACCACCGAAGTCGTCATCGTCGTCGGCCGGGGCGGCGGGCCTGCGCGGCGGGGCGGGGCGCTCGGCGGCGGGCGCGCCCGGCTGGGGCAGCGCGGACGGCGGCGGCGGCGCGGTCGGGCCGAGCCCGTCGACCTGCGGGCTGTGCGCCCGCAGCGCGTCCTGGAACTGCTGGTAGTACTCGTCGCCCAGCGCGGGGCGGACGGTGTCCTCCATCGCCTGCGCGGCCTGCTGCGTCGCGGCCCGGATCGTCGCCAGGATCTCCTGGGCGAGCTGCGTGTGCGACTTGTTCACCGCCGCGGGCGTCAGGTTGAGCCCGAGCACCGCGCCGGACGGCGCGACGGTCACCGTGACCGAGCCGTCGGCGTTGCGGGCGCTGCCCTTGAGCTGCGCGATGTTCTCCCGGAGCGCGGAGGCGCGGGCCGCCTGCTGCCGGAAGCGGTCCATCATCTGGTTGAGAGCGTCCTCTGCGGCCATGTGCGTGTCCCCTCTACTCCGGACGGATGCTAACCACTCAGATGGGCAGCTTGCGGAAGATTGGCCGAGGAACGTGCCGCAGGACCGACATCACCACCCGCCAGGGTGCCGGGGCCCACACCAGGTCCTTGCGCCCGCGCACCGCGGCGGCGACCACCTCGGCCACCTTGTCCGGCGTCGTGGCCATCGGCGCGGGCTTGAGGCCCTCGGTCATCTTCGAGTGCACGAACCCGGGGCGGACCACGGTCACCCGCACGCCGTGCGGGCGCAGCGCCTCGCCGAGGCCCAGGTAGAAGCCGTCGAAACCGGCCTTGGTGGAGCCGTAGACGAAGTTCGACCGGCGCACCCGCTCGCCCGCGACCGACGACAGCGCCACCACCGCGCCGTGGCCCTGCGACCGCAGCCGCTCGGCCAGCGCGATGCCCACCGACACCGCGGCGGTGTAGTTCACGTGCGCCAGCTCGACGCCCGCCGCGTGGTCCTGCCAGACCTTCTCGGCGTCGCCGAGCAGGCCGAACGCGACCACGGTCAGGTCGATGTCGCCACCCGCGAACGCCTCGTCGACGACCTTCGGGTGCGCGTCGGTGTCGCGGGCGTCGAACGCGACGGTGCGCACGGTCGCGCCCAGGCCGCGCAGCTTCTCCGCGGCCTCGTCCAGCCGAGGCGACGGACGAGCCGCCAGCACGACGGTCATCGGACCGGTCTTGAGGTAGTGCTCGGCGATGGCCAGGCCGATCTCCGAGGTGCCGCCGAGCAGCAGCATCGACTGCGGGGTGCCCACTGCGTTGATCAAAGTCCCAGCCTTCGCGATTGGTCGGAGGTGAACAGCCCGTCCGGGTCGACCGCGGCGCGCGCCTTGCGCCACTCGTCGAGCCGCGGGTACATGCGGTGGAAGGTCTCCGGCGCGGTGCGCGACTCCTTCGCCAGGTACAGCCGCCCGTCCGCGGCCAGCACCCGCTGGTCCAGCTCGTCGCAGAACTCGCGCAGCCCCGCCTTGATGGGGAAGTCCACGGTGATCGTCCACCCCGGACGCGGGAACGACAGCGGCGCCGGGTTCGCCTCGCCCATCCGCTTGAGCACGTTGAGGAACGACACGTGCCCGGACTCGGCGATGCGGCGCACGATCTCGCGCAGCTCGGCGTCCCGGTCGAACGGGATGATGAACTGGTACTGCAGGAACCCGTTGGTCCCGTAGGCGCGGTTCCACTCCCCGAACAGGTCGAGCGGGTGGTAGAACGCCGTCAGGTTCTGGATCTGCCCACGCGCCTGCTTGGGCGCCTTGCGGTACCACGCCTCGCCGAGCGCGCGGAACGTCAGCTTGTTCGCCAGCCCGTTGGGGAACACGTCCGGCAGGGTCAGCAATTGCGGGGCGTCGAAGCGCAGCGGGTCGCGGCGCTTCTTCACCGGGAGCTGGTCCACAGTGGCCAGCGAGCCGCGGAGAACACCGCCCGGCCGAGGCGGCCGTCGGTGGAGATGGAGTCGAACCACGCCATCGAGTAGTCGTAGTGGGAGTCGGAGCCGTTGCTGAACAGCTCCAGCGTCTCGTCCAAACCGGACGTGCGGTCGGTGTCGACCACGAAGTACGCGCTCTCCACGCGCTTGAGCCGCAGCGTGGCGCGCAGGATGATCCCGGTCAGGCCCATGCCGCCGACGGTCGCCCAGAACAGCTCCGGGTCCGACTCGGGCGTGATGGTGCGCACCTGCCCGTCCGCGGTCAGCAGGTCCATCGACACGACGTGGTTGCCGAAGCTGCCCGCCGAGTGGTGGTTCTTGCCGTGGATGTCCGACCCGATCGCCCCACCCACGGTGACCTGCCGCGTCCCCGGCAGCACCGGCACCCACAGCCCGAACGGCAGCGCCGCCCGCATCAGCCGGTCCAGGTCCACGCCCGCGTCCAGCACCGCGAGCCCGCTGTCGGCGTCGACCGAGTGGATGCGCCGCACCCCGGTCATGTCGACGACCAGCCCACCCGCGTTCTGCGCCGGGTCGCCGTACGAGCGCCCCAGCCCGCGCGCGATGACCCCGCGCCCCTCCGCCCGCCGCACCGCGTCGACCACGTCGTCGGCGGTCGTCGGCGCGGCCACGAGCGACGCCGAGGGCGCCGTGCGCCCCCAGCCGGTCAGCGTGCGGGTCTCGAAGCTGTCCACCGCCCCAAGGGTAGCCGGGGCCCCGGCCTAGACTTGGGGCGCGTCGGAGAGGGGAACCAGGTGGCCGAGGTCAGCACCAGGCACGGGCTCGTCCAGCAGCTCGTCCGGTTCGTCCTGGTCGGCGGCTTCTGCGCCCTGGTCGACTTCGGCACCTACTGGCTGCTGCTCCAGACCGGCCTGTGGGTCCACGCCGCGAAGGCCCTCAGCTTCGTGGCGGGCACCACCACCGCGTACTTCCTCAACCGCCGCTTCACCTTCACCGGCGCCCGCACGGGCGCGGCCACCCAGGTCGGCGGCTTCGCCCTGCTCTACACCACGACGTTCTTCGTCAACGTCGGCGCGAACGCCCTGATGCTCACCCTCCTCCCGGAGTTCCCCCTGGAGTACGCCGTCGCCTGGGCCGTCGCCCAAGGCCTCGCGACGGCCATCAACTTCGTGATGCTCCGCACGGTCGTCTTCCGCGCCTAACCCCCGAACCCGGTCCCCCGCTTCACCCGCCCGTACGCCTCCTGGCTGACCGGCAGGTCATCGATGTGCGCGGTCGCCACGAGCCCGAAGTTGATCGCCACGGTCCGCCCGTCGGCCAGCTCGGGGCTGTCCACCCCACCGGACCCCATCAACACGGGCAACCGCGACACCAGGCTCTTGGCGGACTTGTCGGACAGCGCGAAGACCAGGGGCTCAGCCCGGCCCGCGAGATGCAGGACCAACGCATGGGTGCTCATGATCCGACTCGACCACGCCCGCCCGCCCAGGGCAAGCCGGGTTCGCCCCCAGCGGATCCGCTGCGGGCAGAAACCGGGCCGGTGGTGCGTCTACTACGAGGCCACCTCGGCCAAGCGGGCGGCCGGACCCGTCGAGGCAATGGACCGGGGGTCGGGCCGGTGCGGGCGAGAGGGTGCTGTCCGACGTCACCGGCGCGAAGACCGAGGCGCTCCTGCCCGCGGGGACCTCGGAGCTGGTCGCGCAGCTCAACAGCGCGGCCGCAGCGTGCTCCTCTGGCCGTGGGCAACGGCGCTGACCATCATCCTCACCGTCGCCCTGCCCTGGCTGGCCTTGGTCTTCGTGCCGCTCACCGCCTGGCTGGCCCGGCCCGACCAGGTTCGGCGAACCGCGGTGGCGTTCTACGAGGTGGACGGCCCTCCCAAGCGCGGTACCCAGGCGCTGGTGGACCTGCTTCCAGGTCGCCCTCCGGTCGCGAGCGGCGTGGCACGTCGTCGCGCACGGCGCACTCGGCACGCCTTACCAGCGGAAGGTCAACGCCGGGGCGGGCAGTCTCGTCCAGCGCAAGCCGATGCCGTCGCTGCGGTCGGCCTCGCGCTCGGTGTACTTCGTGCCCGACCGCCTCCTGGTGCTCGACCACCGGACCTACGCCGACGTGCCGTACGAGGAAGGACGGTGGCCCGGCGGCGCACGTCGGGGGTGAGCCCTCAGATCCGGAAGAACTGCTCCCGCCGACCCTTGCGGACCAGCTTCAGCCAGTCGAGGAACGCCTTCGGGTCGCGCTTGGTGCCGATGAAGTACAGGCCGAAGCGGATGACCTCCAGGAGCCCGATGCGGCGCATGCCCGGCTGCGCCATCAGGTACCCCGGTTGCGGTACGTGTAGTACCGCTTGATCTCGTTCTCCGGGTCCTGCGCGTGCAGCTTCCCGAACAGCATCGGCTTGAACTCGTCCGAGCCGTCCGGGTGCAGGTACGCGACCCGCAGGCAGGTGCCGAAGGGCAGCCCCGAGCGCACGAGCCTGCGGTGGATCTCCACCTCGTCGCCGCGGAAGAACAGCCGGTAGTCCGGCACGCCGACCACGTCCAGCGTCGACGCCCGGAACAGCGCCCCGTTGAACAGCGACGCGATGCCCGGCAGGAAGTCCGTGCCCAGCTCGCCCGCCGTGCGCTTCCACGTCAGGCCCCGACGCAGCGGGAAGGCCAGCCGGTCCGGGGTCTCGATGTTGGTCACCACGGGTGACACGGCCGCCAGCTTGCGGGAGGTCGCGACCTCCAGCAGCACCGACAGCACGGTCTCGTCCGCGGGCCGCCCGTCGTCGTCGGCCAGCCAGACCCACTCCGCGCCCATCGCCAAGGCGTGGAGCATGCCCAGGGCGAAGCCGCCCGCGCCGCCCAGGTTGCGGTGCGACGGCAAGTACGTCGCGGGCACCCCGCAGGTCTCGACGATGTCGCGGGCCGGGTCATCCGGGCCGTTGTCGACCACGATGAGGTGGTCGACGGGCCGGGTCTGGGCGGCCACCATCTTCAGCGAGTCGGCGAGCAGCGCCCGGCGGTGCCTGGTGACCACGACGGCCACGACCGAACCTGCGGGGAGCTGCGCGTCGGTAGTCATCCGGTCTGGCCGAGCCTTTCCAGGGTCTCCGGGCTCATGCTCGCGAACGGGTCGCGGCCCTTGTAGGCCGTGAGCACCTCGCGCAGCGAGCCGTGCATCTTGATCCGGCCCTCGTCCATCCAGATGGCGCTGTCGCACAGCTCGAACAGCAGGTCGTCGGAATGCGAGGCGAACACCAGCATGCCCGACCGCCGGACGAGGTCGACGAGGCGGTCCCTCGCCTTGGCCATGAAGGCCGCGTCGACCGCGCCGATGCCCTCGTCGAGCAGCAGGATCTCCGGGTCGATGGAGGTGACCACGCCCAGCGCGAGGCGCACCCGCATGCCGGTGGAGTAGGTGCGCAGCGGCAGGTGGAGGTAGTCGCCCAGCTCGGTGAACTGGGAGATGTCCTCGACCCGGGCCTCCATCTCCTTGCGCGTCATGCCGAGGAACAGGCCCCGGATCATGATGTTCTCCAGGCCGGAGATCTCCGGGTCCATGCCGACCGCGAGGTCGAAGACCGGCGCGATCTTGCCGGTGATCCGGGCGGTGCCGCGGGTGGGCTCGTAGATGCCCGAGAGCAGCCGCAGCAGCGTCGACTTGCCCGCGCCGTTGTGCCCGACCAGCGCGACCCGGTCGCCCTCCTTGAGGGTCAGGCTGATGTCGTGGAGCGCCTCGATGATCGGCACCTTCGCCTCGGTGCCGATCTTGCCGCCGACCTTGCCGAGCACGGCCTTCTTCAGCGACCGCGTCTTGGCGTCGAAGATCGGGAAGTCCACGGAGGCGTTGTCGACCTCGATGTTGACCATGTCGTCGAGCCTCACTCAGACCCAGTAGGAAACACGCGCACGGTAGTTGCGCATGGCCAGCAGCGCCAGTGCCCAGCCGACCACCGTGATGCCGAGGACGACCGCCCAGTGGTGCCAGCTCTGCTCGCTGCCGATGAGCGGCGCGCGGATGATCTGCACGAAGTGGTACAGCGGGTTCAGCTCGGCCACCAGCATCTGCCAGCCGCCGGTCTCCTTGAACCGCCGCGTCAGCTCGTCGACCGGCCACACGATGGGGGTCAGGAAGAACAGCAGCTGGGTCAGCGCGTTCACCACCTGCGGGATGTCGCGGTAGCGGGTGCTGATGATGCCGAACAGCAGCGCCACCCACGTCCCGTTGACCGCGATCAGCACGAACGCCGGGATGGCGGTGATGATGGTCCAGTCCAACCCGGGCTGCGGGGTGCCGCCCTTGGTCAGGATGTAGCCGTCGGTGCTGAGGTCGCCGAAGAAGATGACCAGCACGACGGCGTAGACCAGCAGGTTGTGGGCGAACATCAGGACCAGCCGCCACACCGTGCGCAGCGCGTAGACCGTCAGCGGCGCCGGGAGGTGCTTGATCAGGCCCTCGTTCGAGATGAACGTGTCCGAGCCCTCGACCATGCAGCCGAGCATGAAGTTCCAGACGATGAACCCGACCGTCAGGTACGGCAGGAACGTGCCGATCGGCGTCTCGAACAACTGGGAGTACAGCAGGCCGAGACCGGCGGCGGTGACCGCCATGCTCAGGGTGATCCACAGCGGTCCGATCACCGACCGCCGGTACCGCTGCTTGATGTCCTGCCAGCCCAGGTACGCCCACAGCTCCCGCTGGCCGAAGCCCTTGCGGATGTCGGCGAATGCCGCCGGGAAGTTGCGCCCGGCGTGGACGACGGTCACCGGCGGCTCCTCCAACACGCTCGTCGCTTGCACGGGTCCCGAGCGTACCGGCGGGATGTCACCCGGTTGTGCGCGCGGGGTCCGCGTCCCCCGAAGGGCGACTTGTCCGGTGGGGTAACGTCCGCCTGTGGTCCCCGTCACCGGCGAGTCCAGCCTGCTCCGCCAGCTCCTGGACGCCTACGCAGAGCACCCCGGTCCGCGCTCGGTCGCGGTCGTCGGGAACATGCCGCTGACCCCCGATTTCGACCGCGCGAAGGCCGTCGACGCCTGCGACCTGGTCATCCGGGTCAACGGGTTCGTGCTGGACGAGCCGGGCGCGCCGCCCGCCGTCGGCACCCGCTGCCACGCCGTGGTGTTCAACCGGGCCGTGCGGGCCACCCCGTGGCTGTTCCGCGACTACCACCGCAGGCTCTACCTGATGGTCGAGCCGGGCAGGCTGCACTGGGAGCCCGCCGGGCTGCCCGGCTGGTGGCCGCCCGACCTGGGCCTGGTCCCGGTGTCCAACCGCGAGGTCACGCTGCCGCTGTCCGACGCCGTGGGCATCCCCTCGCGCGACGAGGCGGCCTGGGCGACCACCGGCACCATGGCCGCGTGGATCGCCCGCACCTGCTTCCCCGACGCCGATCTGCTGCTGACCGGCTTCTCCTTCATCGATGACCCGAACCAGACCTCGTGGGCGCACGCCTCCGGGGACTCGTGCATCGTGGGGCCCGAGCACCGCATCGCCGCCGAGGGCAGACTGCTCGACTCCTGGACCAAGACCAGCCGGACCCGGCTGCTTCGCTGAAGTGGGAACCATGCGTGAGACCGTCACCGCCGCCGTCGCGGGCCTGCGCGGAAAGCTGGGCGACCGGGTCGCCCGGCTGATCGACTTCCGGATCGGCCTGGCCACCGGGCACCGGCTGGCCGAGCACGACCGCAGGCTGGCCGAGCACCAGCACCGGCTCGACGACCACGGCCACCGCATCGACGACCACGGCCGCAGGCTCGACCACGTGCAGCCGCTGCAGGAGTGGACGGCCAACGAGCTGGAGCGGATCATCCCGCAGGTGGCCAGCTTCGAGGCCCGCCTCGCCGCCATCGACGACCTGCTCTCGGGCACCCCGACCGCCGACGACGCGCAGGTCGCGCAGGCCCGGTCGCTGATCGACGAGATCCGCCGCGAGCACGCCCAGATCCGGGTCCGGCTGACCGGCGTCGCCCAGTACGAGGAGCGCCTGGGCAGGCTGGAGGAGCGGGCGGGCCAGTCGTCGTGACGGTGCGCATCGGCAAGCACGACATCGGCCCGGGGCACCGGCCGTTCGTCATCGCCGAGATGTCGGGCAACCACAACGGCTCCCTGGACCGGGCGCTGGCCATCGTGGACGCCGTCGCCGAGGCGGGCGCGCAGGCGCTCAAGCTCCAGACCTACACCGCGGACACGATCACGGTGGACGTGGACGCGCCGGCGTTCCGGGTGTCGGAGGGCCACGAGCTGTGGGGCGGGGAGACGCTGTACTCGCTCTACCAGCGCGCCCACACGCCGTGGGAGTGGCACGGCCCGCTGTTCGAGCGGGCCGCCGAGCGCGGGCTGACCGTGTTCTCCTCGCCGTTCGACCCGACCGCGGTCGAGCTGCTGGAGTCGCTGGACGCCCCCGCGTACAAGATCGCGTCGTCGGAGCTGGTGGACCTGCCGCTGATCGAGCTATGCGCGCGCACCGGCAAGCCGCTGATCATCTCCACCGGGATGGGCTCGCTGGCCGAGATCGCCGCCGCGGTGGACACCGCGCGGGCGGCGGGCAACGACAAGATCGTCGTGCTCGGCTGCACCGCCTCCTACCCGGCCGATCCCGCGGAGAGCAACCTGCGCGGGCTGCCGGTCCTTGCCGCGGCGACCGAGGCGCTGGTGGGCCTGTCCGACCACACCCCGGGCATCGGCGCGCCGCTGGCCGCGGTCGCGTTGGGCGCGTGCGTCATCGAGAAGCACGTGACGCTGTCGCGTTCGGACGGTGGCGTGGACTCCGCGTTCTCCTTGGAGCCCGCGGAGTTGGCGGCGCTGGTGGTGGAGAGCGAGCGCGCGTGGTCCGCGCTCGGCGAGGCGCGGGTCGGCCCGAAACCCGGTGAGCGCGAGGGCCTGCGCCTGCGCCGCTCGCTGTACGTCGTCGAGGACGTCCGGGCGGGCGACGTCGTCACCCGCGACAACGTCCGGTCGATCCGGCCCGCAGGCGGGCTGCCGCCCGCGGCGATCGATGCGGTGCTGGGCCGGGTGTTCCGGGCCGACGCGGCCAAGGGCACCCCGCTGGGCTGGGACCTGGTCTAGACCCCGAAGAAGTCCCGGACCCCGCCGATGACCCGGTCCACGTCGGCGTCGGTGAGGTCCGGGAACATCGGCAGCGACAGCTCCTCGGCGTAGAACGCCTCCGCGACCGGGCACAGCCCGCGCCGGTAGCCCAGGTCCTCGAACACCGGGTGCCAGTACGCCGGGATGTAGTTCACCTGCACGCCGATGCCCGCCCCGCGCAGGTGCTCGAACAGCGCGCGGCGGCGGCCGTCGAGGACGCGGACGGCGTAGAGGTGCCAGACGGGGTCGGCGTCGGGGTGGCGCACCGGCAGCCGCAGCCCGTCGACGTCGGCCAGCCCGTCCCGGTAGCGCTCGAACACCTCGGCGCGGCGGGCCTTGAACGCGGCCAGCCGCCCGAGCTGGCTGCTGCCCAGCGCGCACAGCACGTCCGGGAGGCGGTAGTTCAGGCCGAACTCGTGCACCTCCTGGTGCCAGCCGCCCTCGCCGGGGTGGCGCTGCTCGGCGGGGTCGCGCACCAGGCCGTGGTTGCGGAAGCGGCGGGCGCGGGCGAGCAGGTCCGGGTGCGCGGTGGCGACCGCGCCGCCCTCGGCGGTGGTGAGGTTCTTGGTGGGGAAGAAGGAGAACGTGGTCAGGTCGGCCAGCGAGCCGACCGGCTGCCCGCGCCACGCGCCGCCGACGGAGTGCGCGGCGTCCGCGAGCAGCAGCGCGTCCCCGGCGGCGCCGCGCAGGGCGGCGTAGTCGGCGGGGTGGCCCGCGTAGTCGACCGCCGACACGACCCGGGTCCGCCCGGTCACCGCGGCCGCCGCCGCGGCCGGGTCGAGGGTGAGGGTGTCCGGCTCGACGTCGGCGAACACGACGGTCGCGCCCAGCAGGACGGCGGTCGCGGCGGTCGCGACGAACGTCATCGGCGCGCACACGACCTCGTCACCGGGGCCGACCCCGGCCGCGGCGTAGGCCACGTGCAGCGCCGCCGTGCCCGAGGTGACCGCGACCGCGGGGACGCCGCCGGTCCACGCGGCCAGGTCCGCCTCGAACCGGTCGACCGCGGGGCCGGTGGTGAGCCAGTCCCCGCGCAGCACCGCGGCGACCGCGGCGACGTCGGACTCGTCGACGGACTGGCGGCCGTAGGGGAGGAAGTCAGCCATGCTGGTCGACCAGGGCGCGCAGGGCGTCGTCGTCGAGCCAGAGGTCGTTGGTGTCGGAGCGGTAGGCGAAGCCCTCGGGCACGGGCACGCCCTCGGCGGGCGGCTCGTAGCCCCAGCCCGCGATGTGCGGCATGACGATGTAGCGGTCGCCGTGCAGCACGGTCCGGCGGGCGTCGTCGGGGGCGATCATCTCCTCGTGCAGCTTCTCGCCCGGGCGCACGCCGATCTCGCGCATCGGGCTCTCCGGCGCGATCACGCGGGCCAGGTCGACCAGCCGCATGCTGGGGATGCGCGGCACGTACAGCTCGCCGCCGTGCATCTGGTCGAAGGTGTCGACGACGAACTTCACGGCCTGCGGGAGGGTGATCCAGAACCGGGTCATCCGCTTGTCGGTGATCGGCAGCGCCTCGCCGCGCGCGGCCAGGTCCCGGAAGAACGGGATCACGCTGCCGCGCGAGCCCATGACGTTGCCGTAGCGCACCACGGAGAACCGCGTCGGGTGGCCCGCGGCGTAGTGGTTGGCGCTGATGAACATGCGGTCCGCGCACAGCTTCGTCGCGCCGTAGAGGTTGATCGGGCTCGACGCCTTGTCCGTCGACAGCGCCACGACCCGCTTGACGCCGCAGTCGATCGCCGCCTCGATGACGTTCTGCGACCCGTGCACGTTGGTCTGCACGAACTCGAAAGCGTTGTACTCGCCCGTGTCGACCTGCTTGAGCGCGGCGGCGTGCACGACGTAGTCCACCCCGCGCATGGCCCGCTCGAGCCTGCGCCGGTCGCGGATGTCGCCGATGAACCACCGCAGCCGCGGGTCGTCCCCGAACTGCTTGCGCGCCTCGTACTGCTTCAGCTCGTCGCGGCTGAGGACGATGACCTTCGCGGGGTCCAGCTCGGCCAGCGCGTGGGCGATGAACGCCTTGCCGAAGGAACCGGTCCCCCCGGTCAGCAGAATGCTGGAGCCTCCGAGCATCGTTCCCTCTCCCGTCCCGACCGCCGTGCCTGCGGTGGGCCATCATGGCACCCGTGCGCGTGAACGCCGTCATCCAGGCTCGGATGTCCTCCACCCGCCTCCCCGGCAAGGTCCTGCGGGACCTGGGCGGACGCCCCGTGCTCACCTGGGTGGTCGATGCCGTCCGCGCGGCCGGGTCCGTCGACGGGGTCGTGGTCGCGACCTCCGACGACCCGTCCGACGACCCGGTGGCCTCGGCCGCGGCCGCCGCGGGCGCCGCGGTGGTGCGCGGCCCGCTGGACGACGTCCTGTCCCGCTTCCTCCTGGCCGTCGACCGCCACCCGTGCGACGCCGTCCTCCGCATCACCGCCGACTGCCCGCTCCACGACCCCGTCCTCCTGGACCAGGTCGTCACCCTCTGGCGCGGCGATCCGGCGCTGCACTACGCCAGCACCACCCTGGTCCGGACCCTGCCCGCGGCTACGACGCGGAGGTCGTGCGCACCGACGTGCTGCGCGAGCAGGCCACGCGCCCCAACGGACCCCACCGCGAACACGTGACCTCCGGCGTCTACACCGACCCCCGCTACCGCTGCGCCGGCCTGGTCGTCAGCCCCGACGCCTCCGACCTGCGCGTCACCCTCGACACCCCGGAGGACGCGGCCGTCATCGAGGAGCTGGTCGCCGCCCTGGGCAAGCCGACCTGGCGCGACGTGGTCGCCCACCTCCGCGCCCACCCCGACCTGGCCGCCCGCAACGCCCACGTCGAGCAGGTCCGCCCGTGACGACCCTCGTCCTGCGCGCCGACGCGGGCCCCGGCATCGGCGTCGGCCACCTCTCCCGCTGCGTCGCCATCGCCGAGGACGCGACCGCCCGGGGCTGGACGACGACCCTGGTCGGCGCCATCACCGGCGCCGACTGGCTAACCGCCCGCCTGACCGAGCTGGGCGTGGAGATCCGCCCCGACTGGACCCCCGCCGACACCGTCCTGATCGACCACTACGGCGACATCACCCCACCCGACGCCCTGGTCGTCTCGATGGAAGACGGCCCCCACGGCCGCCGCCGCGCCGACATCGCCGTCGACTGCAACCTCGCCCCCACGACCCGCCCGGACGACGGCACCCCCGCCTCCTGAGCGGCCCGGCCTACGCCCCCATCCGCACAGCCGTCCGCACCGCCCGCCGCGCGGGGCCGGAAGCCCGGTCGCGGCTCCGCGTGGTGGTCACGATGGGCGGGGAGACGCGGGGCGCGCGGTCACCGCCGCCCTGTCGGCACTGGGCGGCACTGGCCTCCCCTTGGACGTGCTGGCTGTCTCGGCGGCCCCGATCGACCGCGCCGCCCTGCCGCCCACCGTCGAGGTGACCCCGCCGCGCCCCGACCTGCCCGCTCTCCTCGCCGACGCGGACCTCGTCGTCAGCGCCGCGGGCGTCACGCTGCTCGAGCTGTGCTGCATCGGCACCCCCGCCGCGATCGCGGTCATCGCCGACAACCAGCTCCCCGGCTACACCGCCGCCACGACCCGCGGCCTCGCCGCCGGTCTCGGCGACCTCACCGACCCCACCGCCGTGGAAACCCTGCGCGACCTGCTCACCAACCCGGAAGCCCGTGCCGCCCTCGCCGCCAAGGCCGCCCGCACGGTCGATGGCCGAGGTGCCTGCCGCATCCTCAACGCCGCCGCGGGCATCACCGTCCGCGACGCCACCCCGGCCGACGCGGACCTCCTCCTGACCTGGCGCAACGACCCCGAGACCCGCCGCTGGTCGGTCAACCCCGACCCCGTCGACCCCGACACCCACACCCGGTGGCTCGCGACCGCCCTCACCACCCGCCGCCTGCTCATCGCCGAGCAGGCGGGCACGCCCGTCGCCACCGTCCGCTTCGACCCGCGGCCCGACGGCGACCTCGAAGCGAGCATCACCCTCGCCCCGCACGCCCGAGGACGCCGCCTCGCGCGGCCCGTCCTCGAAGCCGCCCACGACGCGCTACCGCCCGACGCGCGCGTCCACGCCCGCATCCACCGGGACAACACCGCGTCCCGGCGCCTGTTCGCGGCCGCCGGGTACCGCCCGGCCACACGCCCGCCGGACGGCCCGTTCGACTTCTTCTACAGGTACTGACCGGTCCCGCGGATGTGCGGACCCTCCGGCGTCGCGGCACCCTGACCGGGGGAAGACCCCGCCGCATCTGCTCGAGCTGCACCCGCGCCGCCATCTGCTGGGCGAACAGCGCGGTCTGGATGCCGTGGAACAGCCCCTCCAGCCACCCCACGAGCTGGGCCTGCGCGATGCGCAGCTCCGCGTCCGACGGGGTGTTCTCCTCGGTGAACGGGAGCGACAGCCGCTCCAGCTCCTCGCGCAGCTCCGGCGCGAGCCCGTCCTCCAGCTCCTTGATGGAGCGGGTGTGGATCTCCCGCAAGCGGTTGCGGGAGGCCTCGTCCAGGGCGCGGCGCGCACCTCCTCCAGGAGCTGCTTGATCATCGTGCCGATGCGCATCACCTTGGCGGGCTGCTCCACCATGTCGCCGACCGACTCGCTCTCCGCGCCGTCGTCGCCGATCCGGGCGGCGCCGAGCGGGGTGCCGTCGGGGCCGACCACCATGACGTGCTGGGCCTGGTCCGGGGTCTCGGGGTCGCTCATGCCTGCGAGGGTAGCCGCCGCCCGGACCCGCGAAACGATCGATATCGCGCGTGCGTACGGTGTGGCGCATGGCCTTCGACGTCGCTCGGATTCGCGGGCTGTTCCCCGCGCTGGGTGATGGCTGGGTGCACCTGGACTCGCCCGCGGGCATGCAGGTGCCCGAACAGGTGGCCACGGCCGTGTCCACCGCCCTGCGCGCCCCGGTGTCCGGTCCGGGCGGCACGTTCCCCGCGTCGCAGCGGGCCGAGGCGATCGAGGACGCCGCCCGCCGCGCCATCGCCGACCTGGTCGGCGCGGACGCCGCGGGCGTGGTGCTCGGCCCCAACCCGGCGGTGCTGCTGGACCGGTTGGCCGAGGCGCTCGGCGAGCGCTGGCTGATCGGCGACGAGGTCGCGCTGTCCCGGCTCGACCACCAGGCCAACACCGCGCCGTGGCTTCGGGTCGCGCAGCGCGCGGGCGCGACCGTGCGCTGGGCCGAGGTCGACATCGAGACCTGCGAGCTGCCCGCCTGGCAGTACGAGAACCTCGTCTCGCACCGCACCCGCGTCGTCGCGGTGACCGCCGCGTCCGGCGCCGTCGGCACCCGCCCCGACCTGGCGAAGATCATCGCCCACGCGAAGGCGGAGGGCGCGTTCGTCGTGGTCGACGCCTCGTCGGCGGCGCCGTTCGTCCCCATCGACATCGCCGCGCTCGGCGCGGACGTGGTCGCCGTGTCGGCGGTCGCCTGGGGCGGGCCCGCGGTCGCGGCGCTGGCCTTCGCCGACCCCGCCGTGCTGGACCGCCTGCCCGCCAGCTCGCTGGACCCGCGCGCCACCGGCCCGCGCAGGCTGGAGCTGGGCGGCCACGCGTACCCGCTGCTCGCGGGCCTGGTCGCCTCCGTCGACTACCTCGCCGACCTCGACGACGCCGCCACCGGCACCCGCCGCGAGCGCATCGCCACGTCGATCAGCTCCGCGAAGAGCTACCAGGCCGGGCTGCTGTCGCGGCTGATCAGCGACCTGCGCCAGCTCCGCCACGTCATGGTCATCGGCGACGCGATGCGCCGCATCCCCGCGCTGGCGTTCACCGTCGCCGACCGCAAGGCGGGCGAGGTCGTCGACCACCTCGCCGACCTGGGCATCTGCGCCTTCGCCGACGACACCCCGACCGGCGTGTTCGCCACGCTCGGCGTCGGGGAGGTCGGCGGCGCGGTCCGGGTGGGGCTGGCCCACTACACGACCTCGGTCGAGGTGGACCAGCTCGTCTCAGCCCTGAGCCGCTAGCACCAGCTTCCCGAACACCCCGCCCGCCTCCAGCATCCGGTGCGCCTGCGCGGCGTCGGCCAGCGGCAGCACGGCGTGCACGACCGGCTTGACCGCGCCGTCGGCGACCAGCGGCCACACGTGCTCGGCCACCGCCGCGCAGATCGCGCCCTTCTCCTCGACCGGCCGGTACCGCAGGCTGGTCGCGGTCACCGTCGCGTTCTTCGCCAGCACCGCCCCGATGTCGAGTTCGGCGCGCGTCCCACCCTGCATCCCGATCACCACCAGCCGCCCGCCGCGCTTGAGCGCGGCGATGTTCCGGGCGAGGTATTTCGCGCCCATGTTGTCGAGGATGACGTCGGCGGTGATCTCTTTCTCGAATTCGGCGGTCCGGTAGTCCAGCGTGATATCGGCCCCCAATTCGGCGCAGCGGGTGAGCCTTTCGGCAGAGCCCGCGGTCACCGCGACCGTCGCCCCGAGCGCCTTGCCGACCTGGATCGCGTGCGTGCCGATGCCGCCCGCGCCGCCGTGCACCAGCAGGGTCTCCCCGACGCCGAGCCGCGCGGTCTGGACCACGTTGGACCACACCGTGCACGCCACCTCCGGCAGCGCCGCCGCGGTCACCAGGTCCACACCGGACGGCACGGGCATGAGCTGCGGCGCGGGCACCGCCACGAGCTCGGCGTACCCGCCGCCCGCGAGCAGCGCGCACACCTCGTCCCCGACCTCCCACCCCGTGACGCCTTCGCCCAGGTCCACAACGGTCCCCGAGCACTCCAGCCCGACGATCCCGCTGGCCCCCGGCGGGGTGGGTAGAAGCCCTTGCGCTGCAACAGGTCCGCCCGGTTGACCGCGGTCGCCGCGACGCGCACCAAGACCTCACCGGGACCGGGCACCGGATCGGGGACGACCGAATGGACCAGGGCATCCGGACCACCCGGCTCGGGAATCGTTATCGCCTGCATGGGCACAACGGTAATCGCAGGTCACGACCACTTGACCGCGACGGGCCGACGGGTAAGAGTCACGCTCGCCGGGATTCGCCCGAGGGGAACGCGACCGGCACGATCAACCCCCACGAAGGGAAGTTCCACTATGTCCACCCGGACCCCGGTGAGGGCGGGCGCCGCCCTGCTCGCGGCCTGCGCGGGCCTCGCGCTCACCACGGTGCCCGCCACCGCCCAGGTCACCCTGCCCGACGGCCCCGCGCTGGCGCGCAACCTGGTCAAGAAGGTCACCGGCAGCGGCATCAACCGCCACCTCATCGCGTTCCAGCGCCTCGCCGACCGCAACGGCGGCTCGCGCGCGGCGGGCACCCCGGGCTACGACGCCAGCGTCGAGTACGTCGCGGGCAAGCTGCGCGCGGCGGGCTACGACGTCACCACCCCGACCTTCACCTACCCGGTGCAGGTCTTCGACGCCAAGACCGCGACCGTCGGCTCGACCTCCGTCGAGGCCATCCCGATGGAGGAGTCGCCGCAGACCCCCGTCGGCGGCGTGACCGGCCCGCTGGTCGCCGTGCCGCAGGACGGCAGCCCCGGCTGCGAGGCCGCGGACTTCACGGGCCTGCCGATGCAGGGCGGCGTCGCCCTCATCCGCCGCGGCGGCTGCACCTTCGAGTCCAAGGCGAAGAACGCCAAGGCCGCGGGCGCGGTCGCGGTGCTGGTCGCCAACAACACCGACGGCCCGCTGACCGGCGTCACCGTGGTCGACGGCGTCGTCCCGACCGGCGGCATCAGCCGCGCCGACGGCGACAAGCTGTTCGGCCTGGACGGTCAGCAGGCGACCGTCGACATGCGCTTCCACATCGAGGAGCGCCCGTCGCGCAACGTCATCGCCGAGACCAGGACCGGGCGCAAGAACAACGTCGTCATGGCGGGCGCGCACCTGGACAGCGTCGAGGACGGCGCGGGCATCAACGACAACGGCTCGGGCAGCGCGGCGCTGCTGGAGACCGCGCTGCAGCTCGGCGGGTCGCCGCGGGTCAACAACGCGGTCCGCTTCGCCTGGTGGGGCGCCGAGGAGCTGGGCCTGGTCGGGTCCACGAAGTACGTCCAGGGCCTGACCTTCGAGCAGCAGCTCGACATCGCGCTGTACCTGAACTTCGACATGATCGCCTCGCCGAACGCGGCGTACTTCGTCTACGACGGCGACAACTCCGACAACGTCGGCGCGGGTGAGGGCCCTACGGCTCCGCGCAGATCGAGGCCGCGTTCTCCGGCTTCCTCGAGGCGACCGGCACCCCGACCGAGGGGACGGACTTCTCGGGCCGTTCGGACTACGGCGAGTTCATCGAGCAGGGCATCCCGGCTGGTGGCCTGTTCACCGGCGCCGAGGGGATCAAGACCGAGGCGCAGGCCGAGAAGTGGGGCGGCCAGGCGGGTGTCGCGTACGACCCGTGCTACCACTCCGCGTGCGACAACCTGGGCAACCTGGACCGCGTCGCCCTCGACCGCAACGCCGACGCCATGGCGTGGGTGACCGCGTCGTACGGCATCAGCACCGAGGACGTCAACGGTGTGCCCCCGACCAACGCCAAGGCCGCCAAGGCGGTCACCGACACCCGGGCCGCGTACCGGCTCTCGGTGATCAAGGCGCAGGGCGCGGAGCACGGGGACGGCGGCCACTCGCACGCCGAGACCGAGTAAAACCGGCACTTTCGGAAGAACTCCGCGCCACCGTGCTGGGGGCGCGGAGTTCTTTCTGTGAAAGTGTTGATATATCGAGGTCTTGATATGCGCAGTTGCTTAGTCACAAGTCTTGACCGCGGCCTGTCAACAGGTGAGGGTGGCTCTCGCCGGACCCGGGCTGCGTCGGGGCGCTCACCGGCTGGTAATTCGTCCGAGTAAGGGGACCTGCATGCCCAAACCCCAGACGTTCCGCGTCGGCGCGGCAGTGATCGTCGCCGCAGGCGCGTTGGCGTTCTCCACCATCCCGTCGGTGGCGGCGCCGACCGCGTCCGCCACCCTGCCGGATGGCCCCGCCCTGGCCAGGAACCTCGTGAAGAAGGTGACGGGGTCGGGCGTCAACCGCCACCTGATCGCCTTCCAGCGCCTCGCCGACCGGCACGGCAAGACCCGCGCGTCCGGCACGCCCGGCTTCGACGCCTCGATCGGCTACATCGAGGAGAAGCTGAACGCCGCGGGCTTCGAGGTGACCAAGGAGGCGTTCCCGTTCACCTTCAGCCAGACGCTGGCGCAGTCGCTGAAGCAGGGGTCGACCTCGATCCCGATCAACATCATGACCTACAGCCTGTCGACCCCGGTCGGCGGCGTGACGGCCCCCTCGCCGTCGCCGCCGTCGACGCGACGCCCGGCTGCGAGGCCACCGACTACACCGACGCCGTCGGCAAGATCGCGCTGGTCCAGCGCGGCGCCTGCACCTTCGCCCAGAAGAACCAGGCCGCCTTCGACGCGGGCGCGGTCGCCGCGATCGTCTACAACAACGTCGACGGCCCGGTCAACGGCACCCTCGGCTCCCCGGAGGCGGCGAAGCTGCCCATCGGCGGCGTCACCAAGGCCGACGGCCTCGCCCTGGCGGCGTCCGGCGGCACCGTGACCCTGGAGCTGCGCGCCCTGCGCGAGGAGCGCACCACCTACAACCTGCTCGCCGAGACCACCACCGGCCGCAAGGACAACGTGGTCATGGCGGGCGCGCACCTCGACAGCGTGATCGCGGGCCCGGGCATCAACGACAACGGCTCGGGCAGCGCCGCGCTGCTGGAGACCGCCCTGCAGCTCGGCAGCGCGCCGCGCACCAACAACGCGATCCGCTTCGCGTGGTGGGGCGCCGAGGAGCTGGGCCTGATCGGCTCGACCCGCTACGTGCGGTCGCTGCCGTTCGAGGAGCAGCTCGACATCGCGATGTACCTGAACTTCGACATGATCGCCTCGCCGAACGCGGCGTACTTCGTCTACGACGGCGACGACTCCGACGCCGTCGGCGCGGGCCCCGGCCCGTACGGCTCGGCGCAGATCGAGTCGGCGTTCGTGAACTTCCTGGAGACGACCGGCACGCCCACCGAGGGCTCGGACTTCACCGGCCGCTCCGACTACGGCGAGTTCATCGCGCAGGGCATCCCCGCGGGTGGTCTGTTCACCGGCGCCGAGGTCATCAAGACCGAGGCCCAGGCGGCCAAGTGGGGCGGCCAGGCGGGCGTCGCGTACGACCCGTGCTACCACCAGCTCTGCGACAACCTGGGCAACCTCGACCGGGTCGCCCTCGACCGCAACGCCGACGCCATGGCGTGGGTGACCGCGTCGTACGGCATCAGCACCGAGGACGTCAACGGCATCCCGCCGACCGGCTCCGGTGAGGACTTCAAGGCCGCGAAGGCCGAGCTGGCCGACGCGCGCCTGGCGCAGTCGCGGATGATGAAGACCCAGATGGCCCAGGACGACGCGCGGATCTCCGCCGCCAACGGCAACGCCGGGGTCGGCTGCATCCACCTGAACCAGGACGTCGCCTAGTTGTTCGACGCAGAGGCCCCGCGGAATCCGCGGGGCCTCTCGCTGTCGTCAGCCCAGGTCGCGCGCGCTGAACGTGTCGCACTGGGTCGGCTGGCCGCCGTTGAGCCCGGTCAGGAACCACTGCTCGCGCTGCGCCGAGCTGCCGTGGCTGAACTGCGACTCGTCGACCTGGCCGCCGCCCAGGTTCTCCTGGATGAAGTCGTCGCCGATGCGCTCGGCCACGTCGACCGCGCGGGCCACGTCGTCCTGCGTGATGTTCTTGATCAGCGGCCTGCCGGTCGCGCTGGGCGTGGTGGTCGCGTGGTTGGCCCAGACGCCCGCGTAGCAGTCGGCCTGCAGCTCCAGCCGCACGCTGCCCGAGGTCGGCCCGGTCTCCCGGCCGACCCGCGACGAGGTGCCCAGCAGGTTCTGCACGTGGTGGCCGTACTCGTGGGCCAGCACGTACGCCTCGGCGAACGTGCCGCCCTGCGCGCCGAACTTCGACTTGAGCTCCTCGAAGAACGTCAGGTCGACGTACACGCCGCCGTCGGCGGGGCAGTAGAAGGGCCCGACGTCGGAGGTCGCGCTGCCGCACGCGGTGTTCACGCCGCCGCGGAAGAAGGTGGTGTCGGCGGGCTGGTAGGTGCGGCCCGAGCGGGCGAACTCGTCGGCCCAGTAGGCCTGGATCGAGTTGATGATCGCCACCCGCGCGCAGTCGGGCTTGGTGTTGGCGTCGCGGCCCGTGCGGCACTCCTGCTCGAGGTCGGAGTTGGTGACGGGCTGGTTGGGCGCCGCGTCCCCGGTGCTCAGCGGCACGTTCGCCGGGAGCCCGCCGAGTTGGGAGAGCACGAAGTAGATCAGCATCCCGACGATGCCGAGGCCGCCGCCGCCGAGCGCGACCCGCCCGCCGATGCCACCGCCCCCGAACCTCGCACGTCCTGCACCTGGGAGGTGTCCAGCGCTACGTCGTCGTCGAACTCCACGGTCCACTCCACGAGGCGTCGGTCCAGTTGCTCGAACCTTAGCCCGACCCGCCCCGACCAGCCGGACACGCACCTGGGCGCGGACCCGCCGTCGGGGGTCCACGCCCAGGTTTCCCACGGTGACGTAGCGGCAGTGCGCCGGTCTGGCGCGGAACCCGGGCGGACGGCGCAGACGCTCACGCCCGAAACCAGGCTCAACGGCGTCGGGGGAGCGGGCCTCGCGCAGCCACACGCGGGGCGACGCCCTGACGACCGGCCCCGGTCACTGCTCGCAATCGCGGTCGGACCGATGCGGTTCGCTCCGCCCGCGGGGTTGCAGCGGCCGTAATGCCACTACTGATGGTGTGTCTCTCGATCCGGCACGGCACCACCTGACCTCTCTCGGCCGGTCTCGGCGGTGGGCGCACTGCAGGCTGGTGCGTCCGTGTCCACTCGGGCCAGCCACCACCCATCTTGCGCCTGTGTGCCTGATCACACAACCCTTTGCGCCGCCCTGAACCGGTGAACCTCGACGCTACTGTCCGAATCGGACGATCTTGCCGCCCCTGTCCGGCGCGTGATGGCGCTTGCCCCCGCAACCACCCACACGAGCGAGCCGTACACCCTCCGTAACCACCCCCGCGCCCCGCGACGGCCCAACACCCCCGCTGACCGGGCAACACGAACGCCTCATCTTTCGGCCAAGACCACGTAACCTGGTCCGGTGACGTCCGTGAGCACCGAACCACGCTGGTTGACCCCAACCGAGATGCGGGCCTGGCGCGCCTACGTCATCGGCAGCGAACTGCTCCGCCAACAGCTCAACCGCGAACTCCAGGACCGTCACCAGATCGCCCTGGCCGACTACGAGGTCCTCGTCCGCCTCTCCGAGCAGCCCGACGGCCAGATGCGCATGAGCAACCTCGCAGGCCAGGTGGCGTCCTCCAAGAGCCGCCTCTCCCACCAGATCGCCCGCATGGAAAAGGCGGGCCTGGTCAAACGCACCAACTGCCCCGACGACGCCCGAGGCGTCATCGCCGAGATCACCCCCGCGGCATGGACACCCTCCGCACCGCCGCCCCCGTCCACGTCGAAGGCGTCCGCGAACACCTGGTCGACCTCATGACCGAGGAGGAGCAAGCCGTGGTCGCCGCCCTCTTCGAGCGCGTGATCGCCCACCTCGACCTCACCTGACCCAGCCCTCTAGGCTGGGCGCCGCAGGGAGGCGTGGCAGAGCGGCCGAATGCATCCGCCTTGAAAGCGGAAGACGGGCAACCGTCCGGGGGTTCAAATCCCTCCGCCTCCGCAGCTCAAGGGTGCCGACCGTCCCATGAGGACGATCGGCACCCTTTGCGGTCTAGCGAGGCGGTAGGTTACTTCTTTCCGAGCTTGATCGCGACGGTCTCGTCGACCCGTACGTAGTCCTCGTACGCGGGGTCGTAGGCCCAGCCGGACACGCGGGCCTCGGCGTCGCCCCTGACGAAGGGGACGTCGCCGGTCGGGGTGATCGTGAGGGCCCAGGTGTGGACCGTGCCCGGGACGCACTCGAGCGAGGTGCCCGCGGAGCCGCGGGCGAGGCTCTGCTTGACGACCTGGGTCAGTGCGGTGGCGACGTGGACCGTCGTCGGCGCGGTGCAGGTGGCGGTGCCGGTGACGTGGGCGTTGCCGTTGAGGGTGTCGGCCGTGCCCGAGGTCGCGATGCGCACGCCGAGCTCGAGCGGCGCGGGCGGCTCCGGGTTGGCGATGTGGACCTCGCCCCGCAGTGCGGAGTCGTAGCCCTCGCAGTGCTGCTCGTAGGTGGCGTCGAACGTCTTCACGTAGCCGTTCGGCCCGTACTCGGCGGCCTGCACGACGAAGGTGCCGGTGAGGGTGTTGCAGCCACGTCCGTTGCCCGACATGCTCAGGCCGGGGTGCCCGAGCTCTGGAACGGGTAGCGGGTCGCCCCGGTGTACGTGCCCGGGACCAGCGCCTGGCCCGCGGGCGCGGCGAGGGTGAGGTTCCACCAGTCGCCGTTCGCGCCGTCCACGGACACGGAGACGACGCGGTTGTCCGACGACCCGGACACGTCGAGCGAATCACCCGCCGCGGAGTCGTACGAGTACGACTGGCCACCGCTGATGTAATCGCCCTCGTCACCGCTGAAGGACAGCGTCCCGATGGCGGGCGACGCCGACGCGGGCGCCACGACGGCGACCGACGCCGCGGCGATGACGGCCGCGGACACGGCCATGCGTAAGACAGCTCTCATTGCGAATCCCCATTTCCCCAGTCGGGACTATCGCCCCGTTGCGCCGGACTATACCGGCGTGGTCTGACGCTGGTGAGCGATTTCTGACCACTTGTGCCGGTGTAAACCGAGAACCGCCACTCGAGCCTTCGGTGGGCCGGTCCGTCCTTTGAAGACGATTGTTATCCGAAGCACTGGTGGTCGCTTAGGGCCAGAGCCAGTGACTCGACCTTGCCGTCTGGGGACTCCAGCATGTGGTAGATCGCCTTCGGGTTGCCCGGTACCGCCACGACCGACTGGCCCTCCGCCGGCTCCGCCCCCGGGTACGCCGCGTAGAAGTCCGCCACGGGGGCGCCCAAGGTGACGCCCTCCGGCGTCCGCATGCCGGGCTGGAGGAAGATCGCCGCCACCCCCAGGTCCGGCATCACGTACGCGCTGACCTCGTTCGACGCGTTCGGGTAGGCCGTCAGGTCGTACCCCGAGCACCCCTCCGGCCCGGGGGCGAGCCCGCCACGAGGAGGCCGGTCTCGACCGCCTCCGCGTACGGCATCCCCAGCTTCAACCCCTGGAACCCGTACGGCCCCAGGATCGGCGCGGCGGGCTTCGGCGTCGACACCGCCGACGTCGGTGGGGAGGCGGGGGCACTGGCGGTGTTCCGCCGCCGCCGAGGGCCACCCCGCCCGCGATGACCAGGGCCGTTGCCAGGGCGCCCCCTGTGCCGAGGGTGGCGGTACGCCTGCGGCGGCGGCGGGCGCCTGCCACGACGGCGGCGGTGGCGCCCGCGTGGACGGGGACGTCGAGGCGGTCGTCGGTGAACAGGCGCCTCAGGTCGTCGTCGATGGTCACAGCGCTTTCCCCTCCGCGCGGGCGGTGAGCCTGCCGCGCAACGTCGTCATCGCCTTGCTGTTCTGGCTCTTGACCGTGCCCGTGCTGATGCCCAGCGCGTCCGCTATCTCGGCCTCGGTCAGGCCCTCGTAGAACCGGAGGACGACCACCGCGCGCTGCCGGGCGGGCAGGGCGCGGAGGGCGGCCCACAGCGGTTCGTCGTCGAACGGGTCCCTGGTGCCCGCGGCGGCGCGGTCCGGGATGGCGGCGACGAGGTTCTCCCGCCTGCCCCGCCGCCACCGGCTGACGTGCGCGTTGGCCATCGCCCGCCGGGTGTAGGCGAGCGGGTCGCCGCCGCGCCGGACGACCGACGCCCACCGCGACCCCACCCGTTCCAGCACGCTCTGCACCAGGTCGGCGCCGTCGTGCGGGTTGCCCGTCAGCGCGTGGCCGTAGCGCAGCAGCCCCGGCATCGCGGAACTGGCGAACTCCGCGAACTCCTCCACATGTCCTCCCCCGATTGCGTTCCCCTCGTGTAGGACACGCTTGAGGCCCCCGGAGGGTTGCCACACGTTCAGGTGACGAGCGCGACCAGCGAGATCGCCGACGTGGCCCCGAGGACGAACCCCGCCACGGCCGTCGGCCCGACAAACTCGGCCCGGCTGAGCGGCCACATCGCCAGCAGGCAGGCGGTCAGCACGAGCAGCGCGATGGTGTGCGAGTGCATGGCTCACTCCACTCCGGACAGTTCGACGTCGCGCGTCTCCGGGAGGCCGAACAGGGCCAGGAACGCCAGCCCGTACGCCGCCGCCCCGAACGCGAGCGCACCGCCGAGCCCGTACTCCGCCGCCAGGAACCCGATCACCGCCGGGAAGAACGCCCCGACCCCGCGCCCGAAGTTGTACGTGAACCCGGGACCGGCGCCCCGCACCCGCGTCGGGTACAGCTCCGCCAGGAACGCCCCGAACCCGCTGAAGATGGCGGACGAGCAGAAGCCGAGCGGGAACGTCAGCCACAGCACGAGCGCCCCCGACCCCGCGGGCACCAGCGTGTACAGCAGGATCAGCCCCGCGCTCAACGCCGCGAACAGGCGGAACGTGTTCTTGCGCCCCAACCGGTCCACGAACACCCCCGCCGTCAGGTAGCCGGCGAACGCTCCGGCCGCGAACACCGCCAGGTACCCCGCCGTCCCGACCACGGTCAGCCCGCGGTCCTCCTTCAGGTACGACGGCAGCCACGTCGCCAGCGTGTAGTACCCGCCCTGGCAGCCGGTCGCGAGCAGCGCCGCGAAGGCCGTCGTGCGCAGCAGGTCGGGCTTGAAGATGTCGCCGAGCGGGTTGCGCGCGCGGTCGGTCATCTCGCGGTACACCGGCGCGTCCTCGATGCGCCTGCGGACGTAGATGACCAGCAGCGCGGGCAGGGCGCCGGTCAGGAACAGCACCCGCCACGCCCAGTCCGGCGGGAAGACGGTGAACACGACCCCGTACACCGCGACCGCCAGCGCCATCCCCACCGCCCAGGAGCTCTGGATGACCGCGACCACGCGTCCGCGGTGGCGGGCCGCGCAGTACTCGGCGACCAGGATCGCGCCGGTGGCCCACTCGCCGCCGAAGCCGAGGCCCTGGATGCCGCGGAAGACCAGCAGCGTCTCGTAGTTGGGCGCGATCCCGCACAGCGCGGTGAAGACCGCGTAGACCAGGACCGTCGCCATCAGCGTGCGGACCCGGCCGATGCGGTCGGCCAGCACGCCCGCGACGACGCCGCCGACGGCCGAGGCCACCAGGGTGGTCGTCGACAGCAGCCCCGTCTCCGCTTTGCTCAGCCCGAACGTCGCCGCCACCGCGCCGAGGCTCAGCGGCAGGACCCAGTAGTCGTACGAGTCGAGGCCGAACCCGCCGAACGCCCCCGCGAAGGCGCGCCGCCCCGGGCGGGCAGGTCCCGGTACCAAGCGAACCGCGCCGTCGTCTGCGTGCTCATCACTCACCCCGTTCCGGTCGGTCGTCGTCCCGCCAGTGTGGAGATCGTTCAACGATTCTACAAGTCACCAATATGACAATCCATCAATCGGACGATTACCCTGGGCGCGCAACGGCCGAGGACGGGTGGGCGGAGGAACGGTGGCGAGGAACCTGGCGGACCTGGTGCGGGTGCCGGAGCGGGCGAGCGCCGCGGAGGCGACGGCGGGCGCGCTGCGGGAGCTGATCATGACCGGGGAGCTGCGCCCGGGGGCGCGGGTCAACGAGGCCGACTTCATCGGCGTGCTCGACGTCTCCCGGAACACCCTCCGCGAGGCGTTCCGGCTGCTGCACCACGAGAAGCTGCTGGTCCACAAGCTCAACCGGGGCGTGTTCGTCCGCAGCCTGACCTCGGCCGACGTCGTCGACCTCTACCGGGTCCGGCGGGTCATCGAGTGCGCCGCGGTCGGGCAGGCGTCGCCGGAGGGCGTCGAGCTGATGGCGGCGGCCGTGCAGGCAGGCAGGCAGGCGCACGACGAGCGGCGCTGGGCCGACGTCGGCACCGCCAACATCCGCTTCCACCAGGCCGTCGTCGCGCAGGCGGGCAGCGAGCGGCTCGACGAGCTGATGCGCCAGATCGCGGCGGAGCTGCGCCTGGGCTTCCTCGAGATGACGAACCCCCGCGAGTTCCACCGCACCTACCTCGACCGCAACGGCGAGATCGTCGCCGCCCTGATCGAGCGCGACATCACCGAGGCCGAGCGCCTGCTCCGCGCCTACCTCGACGACGCCGAGCAGGAGATGCTCGTCGCGTTCCGGGGGATGGGCCGCTGATCGCCACTACCATCGGCCCGATGATGGGACGAGACCTGTGACGGTCTGGGAAGCGATCGGCGTCGTCCTGGCCGGGGTGTTCGCCGGGGGCATCAACACCGTCGTCGGCTCCGGCACGCTGGTGACGTTCCCCGTGCTGCTCGCCGTCGGCTACCCGCCGGTCGTGGCGAACGTGTCCAACTCGCTGGGCCTGGTGCCCGGGTCGGTGACCGGCGCGATCGGGTACCGGCGGGAGCTGGCGGGGCAGGGCAAGCGGCTGGTCCGGCTCGGCTCGGCGTCGCTGCTCGGCGGGCTCGTCGGCGCCGTGCTGCTGCTGGTGCTGCCGCCGGAGGCGTTCGAGACGATCGTGCCGGTGCTCATCGCGCTGGCGCTCGTGCTCGTCGTCGCGCAGCCGTGGCTGGCGCGCAAGCTCGGCGAGCGGCAGTCCGAAGTGCACGTCCACGGCAGCGTCGGGCTGTTGCTCGCGGTGTTCGCGACGGGCGTGTACGGCGGCTACTTCGGTGCGGCGCAAGGGGTTCTGCTGCTCGCCATCATGGGCATCCTGATGGACGAGAGCCTGCAGCGGATCAACGGCATCAAGAACGTGCTCGCCGCGATCGTCAACCTGGCGTCGGGCGTCGTGTTCATCTTCATCGCCGACGTCGCCTGGCTCGCGGTCGCGCTGATCGCCGTCGGCGCGGTCATCGGCGGGCTCATCGGGGCCAAGATCGGGCGGAAGCTGCCGCCCGCGGTGCTGCGCGGCGTCATCGTCGTGGTCGGCGTCGCCGCGATCGTCCAACTGCTCGTCTGACGGGAGCGTCCACACCGGACGCTCCCGTCGGGACGGTCAGAAGGACTTGGCGGCGGCCAGGAAGAGGTCGTTCTCCTCCGGCGTGCCGATGGTGACCCGCGCGCCGTCACCGGCGAACGCCCGCACGACGACCTTGTGCTCCAGGCAGTGCTCGTTGAACGCCGCCGTGCGCTCGCCCAGCGGCAGCCAGACGAAGTTCGCCTGCGACTCCGGCACCGTGAACCCGGCGGCCAGCAGCTCCGCCCGGACCCGGCCGCGCTCGGCGACGATGTCGCGGCAGCGCGCCATCAGCTCGTCCTCGGCGTCCAGCGACGCCAGCGCCGCCACCTGGGCCAGCGCGTTGACCCCGAACGGGACGAACACCTTGCGGACGGCCTCGGTCACCGCGTCCGGCGCGACCAGGTAGCCCACCCGCAGCCCGGCCAGGCCGTACGCCTTGGAGAAGGTCCGCAGCACCGCGACGTTGTCCCGGCCGCGCGCCCACTGCTCCTTGGCCACCTCGACGCCGTCGGGCACCGACGGGTCGTCGACGAACTCCCGATACGCCTCGTCGATGACCACGAGGACGTCGTCGGGCACGGCGTCGAAGAACCGCTCCAGGTCCGGCTTGGTCAGCGCCGTGCCGGTCGGGTTGTTCGGCGTGCAGACGAACGCCAGCCGCGTCTTGCCCGTCACCGCCGCGGCCATGGCGTCGATGTCCAGCGCCTGGTCGGCGGTCAGCGGAACCCGGGTCTGACCAGCGCCGACGACCTGCGTGATGATCGGGTACGCCTCGAACGACCGCCACGCGAACAGCACGTCGTCCTCAGCGGTGCAGGTCGCCTGCACGAGCTGCTGGCACAGCGTCACCGAGCCGCAGCCCACGGCGACCTGGGACTCCGCGACGCCCAGCTTCCCGGCCAGCTTCGCCACCAGCTCGACCGCGGCGCTGTCCGGGTACCGGTTGATCCGGCCCGCCGCCTCGGCCACCGCGGCCACCACGCTGGGCAGCGGCCCGAGCGAGACCTCGTTGCTGGCCAGTTTGACCGCCCCGGGCACGCTGCGACCGGGCACGTAGCCGGGCAGGGCGGCCAAATCAGCGCGGGTTCGCACGCTCATTCGCAAGCTCCTTAGTCATCGCGGGTGGCGCCACCCCGCAACCTAGTACGCCACAACGGGTGAGCGGGTGATCACGTTGACTGCTGTTCACCCCGGCGTGGGAGGGTGGGGCATGGCTCAGACCCACACAGGGGACTTCCGGCTCGCCGACGGCCGCGCCCTGCGGCTGACCTACGCCGAACCGGACGGCGTCGTGCGCGGCGGCCTGGTCGTGCTGCACGAGTCGCGGGGGATCACCGACACGGTCATCGGGATGGTCGCGGGCCTGGCGAGCGAGGGCTGGCTCGTCGTCGTCCCGCACCTGTACCCGGAGGGGTCGGCCGCGGTCGGCGTCGAGGAGGCCCGGGACAAGGTCAGGGGCTGTCCGGCGAGTCCGCGCTGGCCGCGACCGACATCGGCTTCGCCTGGCTCGCCGAGCACGGGGTCGGGCTGGACCGGATCGGCGTCATCGGCTTCGAGCTCGGCGGCGCGGTCGCCCTGGTCGTGGCGGCCCGCCGGGACATCGGCGCGGCGGTGACGGTGGCGGGCGGCGGCATCCTGGAGCCCCTGTCCGACGGCCTCCCCGCGCTGATCGAGGTCGCGGGGAGCTGCGCGTGCCGTGGCTCGGCCTCTACCGCTCCGACGTCGACAGCCCGTCCGCCGAGGAGGTCGAGAAGCTCCGGGACGCCGCGGGGCCGCGCAGGTGGCCACCGACGTCGTCCGCTTCCCGTTCTCGTCGGGTGCGTCCGAGGCGTGGCAGCGCGCCCTGAACTGGTTCGACGCGCACCTGCGCTGAGGGCGGGGCTCGGCGCCCCGCCCCCGCGACTCACGCCATCTGCGCGACCGCGCCCTCGGTGATGAGTTCGGGCTCGGTCTTCTCGCGGACCTCGTCCTCGGTCACGCCCGGGGCCAGCTCGCGCAGCACCAGACCGGCCTCCGTGATGTCGATCACGGCGAGGTCGGTGATGATGCGCTGCGCCACGCGCTTGCCGGTGTAGGGCAGCGAGCACTCGTCGACGATCTTGTACGAGCCGTCCTTGGCGACGTGCTCCATCAGCACGATGACCTTCTTGGCGCCGTGGACCAGGTCCATCGCGCCGCCCATGCCCTTGATCATCTTGCCGGGGATCATCCAGTTGGCGATGTCGCCGTCCTTGGACACCTGCATCGCGCCGAGGATCGCCGCGTCCACCTTGCCGCCGCGGATCATCGCGAACGACAGCGCCGAGTCGAAGAACGACGCCCCGCGCCGGACCGTGACGGTCTCCTTGCCCGCGTTGATCAGGTCGGCCTTCTCCTCGCCCTCCCACGGGTAGGCGCCGACGCCCAGGATCCCGTTCTCGGACTGCAGCACGATCTCGACGTCGTCGGGGACGTAGTTCGGCACCAGCGTCGGCAGGCCGATGCCCAGGTTGACGTAGGAGCCGTCGGACAGCTCCGCGGCGGCGCGCGCCGCCATCTGCTCGCGGGTCAGCCCCATGGCTCAGGCCCCCTTCTGGCGGACGGTCCGCCGCTCGATGCGCTTGTCCGCGGCCTCCTCGGGGGTCAGCGGCACCACCCGCTGCACGAAGATCCCCGGCAGGTGCACCTCGTCCGGCCCGATCTCACCCGGCTCGACCAGCTCCTCCACCTCGGCGATGCTGATCCGCCCCGACATCGCGCACAGCGGGTTGAAGTTCCGCGCCGACTCCCGGAACACCAGGTTGCCGTGCCGGTCGCCCTTCCAGGCCCGCACGAGGCCGAAGTCGCACACGATGGCCCGCTCCATGACGTACTCGAGCCCGTCGAACTCCCGCACCTCCTTCGGCGGAGACGCGATGGCGACGGACCCGTCCTCGGCGTACTTCCACGGCACCCCGCCGTCGGCGACCTGCGTGCCCACCCCGGTCCTGGTGAAGAAGGCGGGGATGCCCGTGCCACCCGCCCGCAGCCGCTCGGCCAGCGTGCCCTGCGGCGTCAGCTCGACCTCCAGCTCCCCGGAGAGGTACTGCCGGGCGAACTCCTTGTTCTCCCCGACGTACGAGCTGGTCATCCGCGCGATCCGCCGCTCCCGCAGCAGCAGCCCGAGCCCCCACTCGTCGACCCCGCAGTTGTTGGACGTCACGTCCAACCCGGTGACGCCCTTGTCGAGCAACGCCTTGATCAGCACGCTCGGTATCCCGCACAGCCCGAACCCGCCCACCGCCAGGCTCGCGTTGTCCGCGATGTCGGCGACCGCCTCAGCAGCGCTGCGGACGACTTTGTCCATCGATGCCCCTCCTTCTGGGTGTGGCAGTCGCGACTCTAGTGCCGGGGGAGGGGTTACCGGTGTGTCCGTCGTCCCCATATCCCCGGCTGGCGCATGGTGCCTCCCACCTGCGGCGTTGCCGACTGGAGGGGGCGTTTTGCCCCGCGCGGGACCCCCTGTGTAGTCTTACCGCCGAGCGGCCTGGGGCCCCGGGAGGCTTCGCCTAGTCTGGTCTATGGCGCCGCACTGCTAATGCGGTTGGGGTTCAAAGCCCCTCCCGGGTTCAAATCCCGGAGCCTCCGCTGACACCCGGCCCGCCGGGTGACAACTGAACAAGCGCCCGTAGCTCAACGGATAGAGCATCTGACTACGGATCAGAAGGTTAGGGGTTCGAATCCCTTCGGGCGCGCCACACGAAACCGCAGAGAGACCTCGTCTAGCTGCGGTTTTGTCTATTCCTGGGCCATGTCGCCTCCACTCGCTCTTGCTGTCGGACCCCTCTGGGTGCCCGAAGGGTGCCCGAGCGTTCTTCGTGGGATGAGCGCGACCGTGGCTTCGGCGGCGTCGCGGGCCAGCTCGGGCAGGACCGATGTGTAGAGGTCGCTGGTCGTCTGGAGCCGCTCGTGGCCGAGCGTCTCCTGGATGACCTTCAAGTCGACCTTGGCCGCGAGCATCATCGTCGCGGCTACGTGACGCAGGTCATGGAAGCGGATCGGCGGCAGTCCCGCAGCGGCCACCAGCGCGGCGAACCGGTCGCTGAGCCAGCTCGGCCGGAGCGCCGCACCGTTCGGCCGCGTCCACACCCGCCCCGAGTCCACCCACGCCGGACCGAGCCGCAGTCGCGCCTCGTTCTGCCGGGCTCGGTGAGCCCGGAGCAGTCGCACGCCCTCGGCGTCGAGGGGGATGGTGCGCTCCCCGGCCTCGGACTTCGGAGCGCCCTCGGCCACCTCGTAGGCGACTTCGGTGAGCTGCGTGTTGATCTGCATCGAGGCCGCGTCAGCCGCAGCCACCATGCTCGCCGAGACCCCCACAGACCCCAACGCTTGGCACCGAGTCACCGAACGCACCGCTGACCTCGCACGTGCCCTCGCCCCTCACGACCCCACATTCGTGCTCGTGCACGTCCACCACTTCCTGGCCCACGCTGCCCAACCCCCACCCCAAGCCCGCCGCCCCCACCGACCAGGCGAACCACTCGACAACGTCCTTCGCCAACTAACCCGCGTCGCCAATGCAGCCGCCCGAGCAGGCGATCCAGGCCCTGCCGCACTTGCCTTAACTCTCGCAGTGGTCCTGCTCCTAGTGATTGTCCTGCAGGACTTCGCCGATCGTCATGGCATCCGCGCAGCCGCCCGCCAGCAGATCACCACGGCTGCGCACCTGCTCGAAACATCACCCCGCCAACACCCGCTCGCCACCTGAACCGGACCCAGCACCGGTTCAGGAAGTTGATTCGCATCGACAGCGCCGAGCGCTTGACCACGCCCGGCCCGTTCGCCCGCTTGCCACTCCGCCGTTTCCACGCGCCCGCGGCCGATAGCGCACCGCAACCGGCGTCAGTTGACGTCGCAGTCAAACGCAGCCTTAAGGCACCCTGGCGTATCCGACAGGTGCCACCTCATAGCTCCCGGGCCACGTCCTGCGGACGGCAGACATTACGCGACACATCTGCTGGTCGTGGTACCAGCGTTGACGATGCCCAATCCGGTAGGTCCAAGGGATCAACCGGTCGATACGCATCAGACGCCGAAGTGCCCACGGCGTCGCCCTGCACCACCGGAAGTTCTCACGCGGGCCGGGTTGTCCTGGCTCGATCAGCGCCATCGCGCCCTCCTCGCACCTCGACGGGATGGCCAGCATCCTCGAACTGATCGGCACACGCCGCGGTCACGGGACAACCGCCCCCGGCGGCCTGTCGCTCGGAGAGCAACTTGTCGTCCACTTCGTCGAACTGGCAGCCGCCGAAGGAAGCCGCCATCTCCTGCTGCGAATCGGCGCATCCGCAGCAGAAGTCCAACACACCACGGACTTCGTCAACCGGGTTGGGTTCACTCAGCGAGGCGGATGGTGGTGGCGCCCAATCGAGGGCATCGCCCTTACCGAATCTCCGGATAGTTGACGACGCAGTCGAAGCCCGCCACCACTGACAAACTCGTGGCGTTCAGCGCTGACATCCACTCTGCGCTCAACATCACAGCCTGCACATCGACCTAGTCGGCTGAGGCCCGGCTGCCGTTGACTGGGATGCTTTTGCCATCGATGGTCTCGTAGAGCACGACAGCGCCTGGTACTTCGGTTTGTACGCGTCGAGCAAGTTCACGCCCGTCGGCGATGAAGACGGCTTCGTCCTCCGGCGTTGGAAACGCCGAATCCGGCGGGTACTCGGCATTGAAGGTGGCTTGAAAGCGGTTGTCCCAGGCCGCGATCTCGGTCCGCAACTCAGCGCTCAGCGACAGAACCTCGGTGATCTCGTCAGTGTCGTACGGCTCCGACACACCGTCCTTGGCAACCCAGAGGGGACCAGTTCCCCAATCGGGCATGAGTTTGATCATCATGAGAGCTGATGGTTCTTCGGCGCTCATGGCGGCGTGACCTCCTTCATCGATGTGATGTGGTGTGGTTCGACGGTGTACTCATGTCCGCCAGCGTGAAGCGTGCAGCTTCCGACCGCCACTGGTTGCCGCTCGTCGTCACATCGAATCTGCCTCAGGGATCTCGTTCCGTGCGATTCCCATTCTCGCAACTCGGCGACGCTGCGCCAGCCTCGACCAGCAGAGCCGCCCGGTTTGCCAGTATGAACTCCTTCAACGCGGCTGGCTTCAGATCGATCTCCACTAGATCGTCCTCCCGAAGCGGGATGCGATCCAGTTCGTAGCCTCCTCGTGACGGGTCACTGAGCTCCGGGCCACCGCGGCGGACTCGTCCAAGCGAGCAAGCCGGGCCACGAAGAAGTGCTGGACCGCAACCCCTGCGTCCGATGGCGAACTGAACAGAAATACCTGCGAGACGTGCGTGACCTCGGCCCCCAGTTCTTCCGCAAGTTCCCGGTGCAGCGCCGCCTCGACGGAGGCGTCGGTGTTCTCGACACCACCACCTGGCGCAGTCCAGTACGGTGCCTGCCCCGGCTTGATCCGCTTGATCAATACCAGTCGCGCGAGGTCGTCGATCAGAATCGCCCGAGCTGCACGTCGTCCTACCGCCACCGACAACTGCATTGCCACGTCGCTTACCTTACGGCTCAGCACTTCATCCCAGTCCGCTCGGCGCAGTCAACGCCCGGCACCAGCATCGCCTACATGAACCACCGCCGCCTCGACGGACCCGAACGCCGATCTGAACTCGGCGCGATAGGCCACGGGCCCGCCGCCCAGCACCTCGCCGACCGGTTCAGCAGTGAGATCGCGGCGTGGGACCGTGATCGCGCCCACCAGCCCCGCATCGTCGCCTACCCCGCTGGCGCCCTGGTTACCGCGCCGCACACGGGAATGGTCATTAATAAGCAGGACAGCCGTCTCGTGTTGTCGCCCTGAATCCCTACAGGCCGTTGGAGCCCGGCCCATCGCATGTCGGGGCCGGGTACCGCCCTCGCGTTGCACTCATCACGTCGTGCCGCCATAGCACGAAACGCTTTATGCGCTGGTTTGATGTCAGAGTTCGACCGAAGCGCAATCCCAGGCAGTCCCGCAGTGGGAGACCGCTATAGAAGTCGGCAACGATGAAAGTGGGCGGTCTACTCGTGCGTCTTCGAACGCGTGGGGTCTCCTGCACCGATAGTTGGCAGCTATAGTCACGCGGCGTGATGGACAGGTGGATCATCATGGTCAGTATTTAATGGAGCAACCGGGCCAAGTTCGTTGGAGTTTGCGGCGGTAGTGGGCGCGTTCGATCTAGGGCATGATTGCGGTTCTCAGATATGGCGGGTTAGGTCTGCAGGTCCAGGATGTGGTTTCTGCAGCGCTCTGTGGAACCTCGACTAACCAGGGATGGGCGTGCAGCCGAACTGTCAGTGAATTGCCAAAGCGGGCTGTTGGGTCGAACGCAGAGCTATCCTACATCTCGACCGCCATTCTGGCTTTGAGGATGTCGTCCAGGGCGGCGAGAACCCCGGCTCGCGCGCGCTGACGGCTGCGGAACTCGTCCGCCAGTTGACGTTGACGGCGGAGGCTAGGCTTGCCGTGCTCATCAAGTGGAACGACGATTTCCACGTCAGCCTTAATGTTCCGCAGACTAGCTCGGAAGACACGGTCGAACCCGTATCGCTCACGTGTGGATTTGAGGTAGCAATAGACGTACAAGGGGTCGAGGTCGTCGCTTATCACCTGCAGACGGCCGCAGTGATCCGTCGTTGCGAACACCTCGTTCGCGGAAATCATGTTCCAATCAAAAATTCCGTCGATACCCCAAAGCAAGGACGGTCGACTGAATTCTGACAGATTGGACTCTTTAATACATCCGAACGGAGAGAGTGCGTTGGCGCTGTAGACAGGAATTCCCTCGATTACGTGTTCCTTGCGGAGAACGCGCTCACCGATGCTGAGCTGAAAGTACCGCCGGTCGCCAAGAGAAAGTGTGGCCGATGGATCGTCAACGTTTATACTAAACGTTGCGCGGATGAGAGGTTCGGCGGTCTCGCGGACCGCCTTTTGTGCCCGCTCTATCCGACGCAGGCGATCACCGATCGTTCGCATACGGCCAAAATCGAAATTACCTGATTCGGTGACAGGCAGGGGGATGATAAGCGCCTCAACCGTCCCTGGGTAGATCTTAGTGTACTCGTTAAGCCGACCGTCAACTCGGCGCCCTACGGCTGCGGCCACAAATTGTGGTTCGAGAGCGAAACGCAGGTAGGTAAGGTCGGGTACCTCGGTGCCTTCCCGTGGCACGAGTACTCCGCGGTCGCGCGTAGCAGAGAATGTGCCGTCGACTTCCTGTATGCGCCCGCCGTAGCCATTCATCACCCAAGTCAAGTGCGGTCCTGCGTAGTCGAAGCTATCGATATAGCCGAAGGGCCTCACTAGAGATGCAGAGTAGACAGGATGCGAGCCGGGGTGTGCGTCTACATAGTCTCGAATATACCTTGGCTTTCCGCTCCTGGCATAAAAGAGCTCGCCGATGGCGACTTGCTTGTAGGCAGTCACGTCAGCTCCTCCAGGAATTCGTCCAGCGCCCTTCTCGCATCTCCGACCAGATCTCGCAGAGCATCGGTATCCACCTCGAAGGTCTCTTCAACGACACCGAGTTCCACCTTTTCTTCATGAGTCCATGAGCGGTCCACCAACCAGTTTCGCAACGAGTCAAACTCGGCCCAAGCTACCACTTTGCAACGAGGGTCTGTCGTAGCAAACGATTGAGGGGAGGCCCGGAAGTAGGTGAATTCGCGCTCCATAGTCGCCAAGTCATTTGCGGAGATCGGAACGCGCCTAGTGTCTCGCGATTCGCCGACCTCCGAGACAAGATATGTGAAAACCGGACGAGTTTGCTGGCTCGCGGAGGTGTTCTTCCTTTTCACTCCAAGTATATAGGTCTTCTTCGGAGTGGAGTAGAACGTCCTACTGGGGAGTGCGACGATACAGAGAATCTCGCAGTTACTCTTGATAAATTCGAGTATCGCCTCCTGGTTCATCAAGCCGTCGGGGACAATTACGAAGGCTTGACCTTCGGGCTTTAGATGGTTCACGATCCATTGGATGGCCAAGGACTCGGTGCCACGACCACCCTCGCCGTAATGCCTGCCAAGGCCTGCCGCATCGATAGCCGCTCGGATGCTAGCTGACCCGCTTGTGACATAAGGAGGATTCGTGAGTATGAGGTCGTACTTCTCGTCCTTCTCTACGCGCTCAAAAGTTCCGAGGTTCGAGCGAATTAGGTGAAAGACTGCGTTGAACGCGTTCGCGGCAAACTCTTTTAGGTGAGCTTCTGAGTGGTACTTAGAAAGAATGTCGGAAAGGTAGACCAACATGTTGGCTTTTGCAAGGATGATCGTTCGCTCGTCATCCTTTTCGTCAGTTCCTTTGTCGTACCCTCTCACGATGATCTCAGGTCGAACCTTGCCGTTCTTTGGCTCGAACTGCTTTGCGAGATTGGTATTCTCGGCGATAGCTTCCAGCAAGAATCCCCCCACTCCACAGAAGGGGTCGCACACGCTGTCCCCGCTCCGGAGTGAGCCAGCTTTGGACATGCGAACTACTGCTTGTACCACGTTACGAGGCGTGAAGTACTGTCCGAGCGCTCGGATACCTGCCTGCTGTCGCAAGAAGGACTCGTAGAGGCGCGTCTTGAATTGACGATCAATGTACTGCAGAGAACCATACTCGTTGTCGTAATCCTGGAACGCTTTGATTACTTCGCCGAAAAGTCCGGCTTGCGCTAGGTTGGGTTCGCCAGCTTCGTTAACAAAAATGGTTCCATTGATGATGGTCGTCCCGTCGTCACCCTTTGGAAAGAGAGAGCGAACCTTCCTGCGGCAGACCTGGCCGTAATGCGTAAGGGCTTCTGCCTCGCCCTCGCTGGCGAGCAGTTCGACTACCCGACGAAAAGAATTATTTCCAGTCAGTACGCCTACGTCGCTAAGAAACTTGAACACAAGAATTTCAACGACGTTGTAGAGGCACTTTTCGGGCTCTTTTCCGGTGTTGATCCAGATCTTTTGCCAAACTGATTTGGCTAGGCTGCTGGGATCTATGACCTGTAGTTCGTGGAACTGATCGTTCTCGTCGCTGAGACTGTAGTCCGCCTTTTCAATTAGTGCGACGAGTTCGGCTTGCGCTTCTTCGCTGAGGGATTGATTGTCAATCTCGGTAAGCGGTATGTGGAACGACACTGGCGCGCCGCGTTCGTCGAGCACGGGGCGCTGCGTTAGGGCGTTGTACCAGTAAGTCTTGTTACCGTCGGTAACAATTAGCAGTTTGCATACTGCACGGGCGATTGGACTGTATTCTTCTACCACTTTCGGTACTTTGGCAGCCGTTAGCTCTTTCGGTACTTTCACCTCGACGACTGCCTTGATCCCGCCCATGGGAAGGAAGATGATGGCGTCAGGCTTCCTACGTTCAGCTTCAACGGCGAGCGTTCCGCGTAGGAACTTGCTCCTCCTCAGTTGGGCGAGGGTGGTACTGCCGAGCGACAGATACGCCAATCTGCCGAGCGTCCGCGCTTGCCTCGATACGAGGTCCTCGCTCACGTGCGTCCCGTCCTTGATCCGATCGAGCCTACTGGTGGTTGAGTCTTTCATGTGGACCGGAGTGGCCACAAGTCGCTCGGGGTAAGGGCACATCAGTGGTACTGATCAGACCCAAGTCCTGCAACCTTCGAGCGGGGCAAAGTCCGACCCGGTGCACGACTTCGACGTGCACCGGCCGGCCACCCCATCGGGCGGCAGTATGAGATATGAATGGAGAAAAGTCCGGGATGGGCGATGGGGGCGCGACGAACCCAGTCCACCAAAGGGGTACCCGACGGGACCAGAGGGCCTGCGCCAGTCGCGTTGCGGGCGTTGATGGTGACACCTGTCGACAGTATCCGGCAGTACTGACACTGGTGTCCTCCCGCTACTCCTACCGCTGCCGTGCCCGACACCTAGCTGTGAGAGGCACTTCGGAGCTGAGCCAAGGTTGGCATGAAGACCGTGGAAGGACGTCGAAGGTCGCGGAAGGCGTGGTCGTACTTGTAGGTGTGCAGGTCGGCCAGGTAGGCGTCGAGTGGCCGTTGACCAGGTCCGCGCGTCCTACCTCGGCGAGGCGAACGCCTTCGTCGGAGATCCCCACTGAGGGCGGCCTGGTCGGAGAGACCGGCGCGGAGGTGGGTGCGAGTTCGGAGCGTCCGCTGGCTTTGGCAGCCGAAGTGCCTGGATGAGGGACCGCTGGGCGATGGTGTATTCGCCACTGTCGAAGGCCATGGCAGGCGCGCCCGGACGAACGGCAGCGACTTCCTGCGTCGATTCCGCCCACCGGGCTATGCCGCTATGTGGATCGAGTCGGAATGTGGCTTGCGGAGTCAACAATGCAGGACCTACTCGCCGTTACCCAGCTAACCCCTGTGGTGCATTGCCAGGGCAGTCCAAGGCTCCTGCGCGGTGTCGCCGTTTCGTCCGGCATCGCGCAGGTCTTGCTGCCTACGGCTCACTCCACTAGACGCGACGCCTCGGCGATCAAGTGGTGCAGCGCCGCGGCCATGCCGAGGGTTGCCACCGGGAGGGTGGCGACCACGGCCGTCACCCACCACGGTGCCACGGTCATCTCGGCAGCTTCCATCAGATGGAAAGCGACCTGACCGGCGGCGCCGACCAGGAGGGACGACAGCGCCGACCAGGAGCGAACCGGAGGGCGGCTTGGCCGTGGACTTGGCCGCCGAGCCATACCGAGAGGGCGTAGGCCGAGTACACCTCGACGCCGATCGGCAGTGTGATCGCCAGGTCGATCGTGAAGGTGGCGATGCCAGGCAGTGGCTCGACAGGACCGAACCCGGCCATCCGGCCGAGGCCGACCCAGCCGCCCCAGATCGCTACGAATGCCGGGAGGGCGATCAGCAGGAGTGGCCAGCGACGTACAGGGTGCACCCCGCTGCCCGGGCGGGCGAAGGCTGCGGAGTCTGCCGTGTCCGTGGGTTGGGCGTCGGTGTTCTCGGTGTTCGGCTCGCCCGGTGTGTGATCAACAGCAATCCGCGGGTGGGCTTGGGTCGACTCCGGTTCGCCTGTTGCTCGCCCGGGCGGGTTGATGGTCACCGGGCGGGCGTGTCCTCGCCCGCATGGGCGCCGGATGGGATGGTGCCCGTGGGGAGAACGTCGGCTGACTGATGCCTGGCCTTCTGCTCGGCGGCGAGCGCATCGAGGGCTTGGCGGACTGCGTGCTCGGTGACGCCGAGGTCGCGGGCGAGTCGGCGGCGGCCGGGGCGGACGCCGGTGCGGGCCAGGTCGTCGGCTACTCGGGTGCGGACCGCGTCGACCAGAGTTCCGTTGGTCATGGTTGCGTCAGCCATGGTGAGCCGCCTTGAAGGTCGAGGGGTGGCAGCGAGGGCATGGGCGGGGTGGTCGCGACTGGGTGGTGATCATGCGGGCGGCGGGGTGGTCGGTTGGGCGGGCGTCGCATCGGCCGCATGGCGGGGGCAGCGGCGGCCGGGGCGCGTCCGGGCCGGGACGGTCGTTGCGAAGGTAGGGGCCCGTGCTGCGGATCACCGCGACGAGCAAGCCGAGTGGGTTGGTCACTTGATCCCCGGTGGTCTCGCGTTCCAGGTGGGCGATCAACTCCGCTTCGGGCCAGGTCTCCAGGAGTGCCGTTACTGCGGCCTGGTGCTGTCGGACGATTTGTGTCGTGACCGGACGTGCCAGCCGCAAGGTCCGCAGAACGCGTGAGCCGGGGGTGTCTGGTGGGCTCTGTCCGGCCGGAGGTTGGTCGGGCAGGCAGACAGCGGCGGTGTGTTCGGCGGAGGCGCCTGACTGCCTGCTGATGGTCTTCTGACCAATTCTCTTCTTATAGGGCGGATTTGCCGCTGGCGGCTGAACCGCTGGCGGATTGTCCGTCGGCGGGAAACCCGTCGTCGGTTCCGACCTGGGCAAACGTGATCGAGTGGGCCGCTTGTCCACAGAGCCTGTGGGTAAGTCGGGGTTTTCGCGGGTCAGATCCGATGACGGGTTATCCGCCGTCGGTCGTGACCTGCTGGTTTGCCACTCGGCGAACGCCTCGGTGACCTTCTCGGCGATCAGTGCGTCGTCGGTGATGCCTAGAGCACGGATCTGGGCAGGTAGGTCGGTGTAGAACCAGGCGCCGCCGCCGAAGGCGCCGCCTTCTCGGCGCTCCTGGGCGCGGATCAGGTAGTGGTGGGTTTCCAGCTCGCGAAGGGCGGTGCGGATGGCGTCGCGGCCGTCGCGCATGTTGGCGGCCAGGGTTTCGATGGAGACCTGCCAGCCGTCGGTGTGGGTGGATAGGAGGCCAAAGATGCCCTTGGCCTTGGCGGACAGGCGCGGGTCGCGGAAGACGCCTCGGTGGACCTGGGTGTAGCTGTCGCCGCCCATCGGGCCGCGGGCCAGGGGCGTGCCGCTGAACGGTCCGGGGCTCACAGGACGGCCTCCGCTCGCGACGAGTCGTGCAGGTCGGGCAGGTGTCGTCGCTGGGCAGCGATCTTCTCGGCGTACCAGGATCGTGCTGTTTCGGCGTCGGTGCCCATTGCTTCGCCGACTTCGGCCCAGGTCGCGCCGTCTTCGCGGGCTTGCATGATCGTGATCCACCGGCGGCCGGTCATCAGGGTCAGTAGGCGGGTGGTCGCGGCCAGCGCCTCCAGGGCGGTTACGGCGGGAACGTCCGCCAGGGCCGCCTCGGCGACGGCGGCGCGGTTGGGGTCGCTGGCGATACGGCCCCACCTGGCTCGGTCGCCGTGGACGTCGATCATGGCGCGGAGCTGCTTCTCGTCGGCGCTGTCCAGCGCCGCGCGCACGTCCAGGGTGGGTGGGCGGTCGTTCAACTTGGATGCCTCTCGGGGTCCGATGCCCGACCCGGGAGTGGCGCTCGACCGGGTCGGGGTGCTCGTTGATCGGATGTCCTTTTCGGACTGAGAGGACTCTGTGGGTGCCCGAAGGGTGCCCGAACGTTCCGGAACCAGCCGGTACGGACAGGACGGGCGCGGACTCCCCGCGCCTCTGACCTGGACTTATCCGGATTTGTCGGACTGGCGCGGACTGGCCAGCACTGGGTAACCGGAACTACGGATCAGAAGGTTAGGGGTTCGAATCCCTTCGGGCGCGCCACGCGAAACCGCAGCGAGACATGGTCTGGCTGCGGTTTTCGCTATCCGGGGTCGACCTGCTCAGGGCGGATCTGCCCACGGCAGCGGGAGCGGCGCGCCCGGGCGGGGCGGCGGCATCGTCGGGGGTATGACGAGCGACGAGAGGCGGCCGGTGTTCGACCACCGGTTGCGGGAGCGGTTCTACAGCCAGCGGGTGTTGGTGCTGGACGGGGTGTTGGACGACGACAACGGGACTGTGATCGCTACCCAGATGTTGTCGTTGGCGAGTGAGGATCCCGGTAAGGACATCGCCTTGTGGATTCATTCGCCGGGTGGGTCGGTGCCGTCGATGTTGGCTATTCGGGATGTCATGCGGTTGGTGCCGTGTGATGTCGCGACGTTCGCCATTGGGTTGGCGTGTAGTGCGGGGCAGTTCTTGTTGTCGGCGGGGACGCGGGGAAGCGGTTCGCGTTGCGGCACGCGCGGGTGTTGATGCACCAGGGGTCGGCGGGGATCGGGGGGTCGGCGGTGGAGGTGGAGGTGCAGGCGGACGATCTCCGGCACACGCGGGACACGGTGTTGGGGATCATCGCGGAGGACACCGGGCAGTCGGTGGAGAGGATCTTCACGGACTCGTTGCACGATCGGTGGTTCACGGCGGAGCAGGCGCTCGAGTACGGGTTCATCGATCACATCGTGGAGGAGCTTCAGCAGGTCGTCCCGGTGCGGGCGCACGAGATGGGGTTGCGGGCATGAGCACTTACACGATTCCCAACGTGATCACGCGCAGCGCCAGTGGCGAGCGGATCATGGACGTGTACTCGCACCTGTTGGCGGCGCGGATTGTTTATCTGGGGACGGCGATCGACTCGGGGGTGGCGAACGCGTTGATCGCGCAACTGCTGCACCTGGAGGCGGACAACCCGGACTTGGAGATCAACCTGTACATCAACTGCGAGGGCGGCGATCCGGCGGCGATGCTCGCGCTGTACGACACCATGCGGTACATCAAGGCGCCCGTGGCGACGACGTGCGTGGGGCAGGCGGTGGCGGCGGGGGCGGTGTTGCTCGCGGCGGGGGCGGAGGGGCGGCGGGCCGTGCTGCCGCACGCGCGGGTGGTGTTGCACCAGCCCGCGGCGCAGGGGCGGGGGACGATCCCGGACCTGATCCTGCAGGCCGACGAGGTCGTGCGGGTGCGGGCGCAGCTCGAGGCGATCCTGTCGAAGCACACGGGGCGGGACGTCGCCGTGCTGCGGCACGACACCGACCGGGACCGGGTGTTCGACGCGAAGGGCGCGGTGGACTACGGACTGGCCGACCAGGTGCTCGACCAGCGGGTTTAGGCGGCCATGAGCACGGGTCCGGCGGGACGGCGCGCGGGGCCCGTGCCGCGGTGTTGGCGGACGCGACCCGCGATGCCGATGAGGAGGTCGGCCAGGTCGACGCCGAGGGCGCCGGTGACCGCGGCGATCATCTCGCTCGACGGTTCCTTGCGGCCGCGTTCGATCTCCGAGAGGTACTGCGGGGAGATGCCCGCCCGCTCCGCGGTGTCGACCAGGCGGTCGCCGCGTTCCTCGCGGGTGGCGCGGAGGCGTTCGCCGAGGGCCTCGCGCCACAGGGGGTCGGGGGCGCGGAAGGGGAGGATGTCCGCCATGCCGCCATGGTCGCACCGGGCGGCGGGGTCGGGGGAGCCGTTCTGCTGCGGGCGGAACGGGCAGGTGGGACGCGTCCCAACCGGAAGCGCACCGGGTTGTGAACGGTGACAAACCTGGCGTGCGTGTCTATCCCCCAGCGGTTACCGGGAAGTAACTTGCCCTTCACAACAGTGATCCGCCTCATAGAACCGAGGGGTCATGTCCCGAACCGCTGCCCGTACCCTGCTCGCCGCCGCCACGGCGCTCGGGCTCGTCGCAGGCTCGACGGCCGTCGCCGTCGCGTCGACCGATTCGTTCTACACCTACACCGACAGCAGGCCGCTGTCGTCGTACGAGCCCGGCGCCGTGCTGAAGACGCGGACGCTGGCGTACCACATCGCCGCCATCCCGACGCCGCTGCGCGCGACGCAGCTGCTGTACCGGACGACCGACGCCCAGGGGCGCCCGTCGGCCAACGTCACCACTGTCGTGCGCAGCCCCTGCGGCAACGGCACCAAGGCGATCTCCTACCAGTCCTTCTACGACTCCCTCGACCCCGAGCACGGGCCGTCGCGGGCGATCGCAGGCGACGTCAGCCTCGGCGGGGCCATCGCGAACTTCGAGTCGCTGCTCATGGTCCCGGTGCTGGGCCTCTGCTACGACGTCGTCCTCCCCGACACCGAGGGCCAGACCGCGAACTTCGCCGCGGGCCCGGAGTACGGGACCAACACGCTCGACTCGATCCGCGCCGCGACGCGGGCGCCGGAGACGGGGATGAGCGCGAGCACGAAGTTCGGGCTCGTCGGCTACTCCGGCGGCGCCATCGCGACCAACTGGGCCGCCGCGCTCGCGCCGAGCTACGCCCCCGACGTCAACGCGAACCTGGTCGGGTTCGCCGAGGGCGGCGTGCTGGTCGCGCCCGCGCACAACCTCAAGTACGTCGGCGGGAGCATCAACTGGGCGGGCATCGCGCCGATGGCGATCATCGGCGTGGCGCGGTCGTACGACATCGACTTCTCGCCCTACCTGAACAGCTACGGCATGGAGCTGTTCACCAAGCTGCAGAAGGCGTCGATCGTCAACGTGCTGCTCCAGTACCCGGGGCTGACCTGGGCGCAGATGGTCAAGCCGCAGTACGCGAACCCGAACTCGGTGCCGGAGTTCGTCGACGCCGTCAACCGGATCAACCTCGGGCTCGCGCCGACGCCGACGATCCCGGGCTACATCGCCCAGGGCAACGCGGGCGTCTTCGAGGGCACGTTCAGCAACCACCCCGGCATCGGCACCGGCGACGGGGTCATGGTCGCCGGTGACGTGCGCGCCCTCGCCCGCCAGTACTGCGCGACCGGCAACACCGCGATCAGCTACGACCAGTACGACCTCCTCTCGCACGGCACCGCGCCCCTGCTGTGGGCGCCGACCGCGGTCGTCTGGCTGAACGACCGGTTCGCGGGCAAGCCCGCGCCGTCGGACTGCGGCCGGATCCCGGCGGGCAACTCGCTGGCCGCCGAGGTCCCGGTGGCCGCGGCCTGATCGGGGGCAGCCCCGGCGCGGACCACCGCGCCGGGGCTCGCTTCATCCGGATGCCGCGTAACGCAGGCGGCCGGTCGGGTGACCTTCCGGGTGATCCGGACGGTCCGGGTCGGCTGGCGACGGGATGCCGGATGAAGATCGACGTGTTCAACGAGATCCAGAACCGCGGCGGGGGCGACGAGGGCAAGGCGTACGCGCAGGCGATCGAGCAGGCGCGGCTGGCGGACGAGCTGGGCTACGGGTGCTGGTGGCAGGTGGAGCACCACGGGGCCGGGGAGTTCAGCCTGTCGTCGGCGCCGGAGCTGTTCCTGGCCGCGTTGTCGCAGGTGACGTCGCGGATCCGGTTGGGGCACTCCGCGGTCCTCGCGCCGTCGCGGTTCAACCACGCGGTGCGGGTCGCGGAGCGCGCGGCGATGCTGGACCACCTCAGCGGCGGGCGGGTCGAGCTGGGCATGACCCGCTCGACGATCCCCGAGTGGCGGCTGTTCAACATCGACCCCGACGACGTGCGGCCGCAGACCGCGGAGGCGTTCGAGCTGGTCCCGCGGTTCTGGACCGAGGACGCCGTCACCCACCACAGCGACACCTACCGGCTGGACGGCGTGTCGATCACGCCGAAGCCGGTCCAGCGCCCGCACCCGCCGCTGTGGCAGGCCGCGGCCAGCCCGGCGTCGTTCGAGGAGGCGGGCCGCCGCGGCGTCGGCGTCCTCGGGACCACCTTCTGGGAGTCCATCGAACGCGTCGAGCGCATGGTGAAGCTGTACCGCGACGCCGCCGCGGCCTGCACCTCGCCGGTGGGCGGCTTCGTGAACAACCAGATCGGCTTCTTCACGTTCGTCCACTGCGCGGAGACCGACGAGCAGGCCATGCGCAACGGCGCCGCCGCGGCCGCCGCCTGGTACACGGTGACCGCCCTGAACTTCTTCGAAGCGGGCCAGGACTTCATGCGCGCCCTGGAACACCAGCAGAAGCTCATGTCCGACCCCACCGGCGGCGGCCTCGCGGGCGAGTTCCACCGCGCGGAGGCAGGCGCCGGACCGACGCCGGGGCAGCAGCTCATCGGGCGCATCATCCAGGGGGAGGACGTGCCGGAGGACGAGCTGTTCGAGGTGCTCAGCGCTCAGCAGTCGCTGATCGTGGGATCGCCGGAGACCTGCCGGAAGAAGCTGCGCGCGTACGCGGACCTAGGCATCGACCGGCTCATGTGCCTGCACCAGATCGGCGGGCTCAGCCACGAGCAGGTGATGACCAGCATCCGGCTGACCGGCGAGCTGATCCCGGAGTTCGACACGGCGTGAGGTGGTGGGGTTCTTCCATGGGCTCCTAGGGGGTGTGGGTGGGTGGGCTGACGCCGGGTCCGGTGGGGGTGACCGGACCCGGCGGAGGCGGGCGGGGTGGGAGTTGGGCGCGCGGATTGGACTGGGGCGGGCGAGGTGTGCCAGCCGGCGCAGGCGAAGCTCCGTCCTGGCGTGGGCGTGGGCGTGGGCGTGGGCGTGGGCGTGGGCGTGGGCGTGGGCGTGGGCGTGGGCGTGGGCGTGGGCGTGGGCGTGGGCGTGGGCGTGGGCGCGGGGTTAGGAGGGTGCGGCCGTGGGGGAGTGACGTTGAGAGTGTGGGTGTGGCCAGCCGCGGGAGGACGCGGAGCGGGGTTCGGAGGGGCAGGTGGGTGCGGCTGCGGCTGCGGTGGCGGAGGACCTGGGAGGGCGGGTGTGGTCGGGAGTGCAAGGAGGTGGCGGGAGTGCGTGTGGTCGGGTGCGGGATGGGAGGGAGTGGGGACGGAGGGCCAGGTGGTCGCGTGGGTTCGGCTGGGCTCGGGTGCCGGTGCGGGGTCAGGTGCAGGTCTGGTCTGCGGGGGTGAACGCGGAGTGGGGAGTTGGGAAGGTGGGGCGGGGAAGGTGTGGTCTGCGGGGGTGAAGGCGGGGTGGAGACCGGGGGCAGGTGGGCCGGGTGTGGTCTGCGTCGTGTCGATGCGGGCGCGAATGTCGGGCGGTGTGGGGTCGGGGTACGGCTCGGCGAAGGGGATTAAGGGTCGGTGGCGTACTGTCCACTGTGGAGTTGACAGCTGCGGGTGCGGTGGGTGCGGTTTATTGCCGCTGTGGGGGCTTTAGGCCAATCGGGGTGTGGGGACCCAGGCGATCCACAGGTGCCTGTGGATCGCCTGGGGATTGTTCAGGTTTCCGCTACTAGGGGTTTGCCGATGAGGTCCGCTGTTTCCCTGGTCAGGGTGCGGCCGGGTACGTCGGGGTCCAGGCCGAGGCGGGAGAGGCGGGCTCGGATGGAGCCGGGGGAGCGTTCGCGGGCGGTGGCGAGGTCGCGGATGGCGGTGGAGACCGGGGTGGTGTCGGGGTAGGCGAGCCAGTCGGTGCGGAGGGTCGTGTCCTGGTCGAGGGTCCAGGGGGCGTGGGAGTTGGGGGCGGTGCCGCGTTTGCGGGGTTGCCCAGGGTGCTGACGGCGGTCAACGCCCTGGTCAGCAGGCGGGCGGCGTCGGGGGTGGCGGACAGGGGAGGCGGAGGGTGCCGTCGGCCACCGTGCCGTCGGATTCCGAGGTGCCGTGGAGGTCCAGGGTCACCTGGCCGTCGTCGTGGGCGGTGAGGCTCAGGGTGTAGGTGGTGGCTCGGTGGGTCGCGGTGTGTTCCAGGGTGAATGCCATGTCACCCAAGGTAGGAGCGTCGGCAGGACCGCGTCGTCAGTTGTCCACAGGGGGCTAGTCGGGGGTGCGGCGGTCGTGGGTGACCGGTTCATCCGACGTGCCTGGGGCGGGCTCCGGGTCGGGGCGGTCGCGCTCTTCGCGGAGGATCGTCTGGAGGGTGTGGTTGGCGCGGTGGAGGCGCCATGCGACGAGCAGGGCGATGAGCGCGCCTGCCGCGATCCAGAGCATCGTGTTCGACATCCGCCGTCACCCGCCTACCCACCCCGCCCGGGTGGATACCCCACAGGTTCCCATTCCAACCAGCGGGTCGCACCGGATTCGGACGACGGGACCCGTTCTCGCCGTCGAATGCGCTCCAACGGAGTAATGGGTCAGTTCGGTTTGGCGGGCATCTCCGTGGCAACCGCCTCAGCGGGGGTCGGGTGGGGCTGCTCCGTGGGGCGCGGCAGGGTCTCGCGGGCGGGTAGCCAGACCAGCGCGGCGATGATGAGGAACGCGCCGGTAACGCCGAAGGCCGCGGTGAAGGAGAGCTTGTCGGCGAGGACGCCCGCGATGATGGGGCCGAGGATGGCGCCGACGTCGGCGGTCATCTGGAAGGCCGCGAGGACCTGGCCGCTGCGGGCCTTGCCCAGGACGTCGGCCACCGCGGCCTGCTGGGACGGCGAGTACACGCCCGTCCCCAGGCCCGCGACGATCGTGACCACGACGAACTCCCACACCGAGTCCGCGAAGCCCACCCACGCCGTCGCCGCGCCCGCCAGCGCGAGGCCCGCGATCAGCAGCGGTTTGCGGCCGATCCGGTCCGACAGCCGACCCGACACCAGCAGCATCGCGACGTTGCCCGCCGCGAACAGGGCCAGCGCGGTGCCCGCGAACGACTCGTCGCGGCGCATGACCTCGGTGATGAACAGCGGGATCAGCGCCGTGCGCACGCCGAACACCGCCCAGCCGGTGGCGAAGTTCGACGCCAGCGCCGCGCGGTAGCCGGAGTCGCGCAGGGCGGTGCGCAGGGGCATCGGCGGCGGGGCGTCGTCCCCCGACGACGGCGCCATCAGCACCGAGCCGCGCAGCGCGACCCACACGATGAGCACCGCGAGCACCAGCGACCCCGCGTACACCAGGAACGGCGCGCGCAGCGAGATCGCGATGAGCCCGCCGCCCATGATCGGACCCGCGACGTTGCCCAGCAGGAAGCTCGTCCCCCAGTGCCCGGACGCGCGCCCGCGCAGCAGCGGCGGCGTCAGCCGGATGAGCAGGGCGACGCCGGACACGGTGAACATCGTCGACCCGGTCCCCGCGACGCACCGCAGCACCAGCAGGTGCCAGTACTCCGTGGCGAACGCGCACGCGCCCGTGGTCACCGCGACGATGAGCAGGCCCCACAGGTAGACGCGGCGCTCGCCGAGGGTGGTGACGAGCCTGCCCGCGGCCGGGGCGAACAGGAGCCGGGCGACGGCGAACGCGCTGATGACGATCGACGCCGCCGTGACGCTGACGTCGAAGCCGCGCGCGAAGGTCGGCAGCGCCGGGGCGACCAGGCCGAAGCCGACCGCGATGACGAAGTTCGCGGCGATGATCACCCACACCTCGCGGGGGAGCGTCGCCGGTTCGGACATCGTGGACGTGCGCACCCGCGGAACCCCCAGAGGTAATGACCCGATCGTTAGCCGAGCTAACTATAAGCCGCGACCACCCGATCGGGTCAACCTCCGGCGTGCGCCGGTCATTCCCTCAGCCGATGTCGCGCCTCCGGAAGCTCACCAGCCCGACCGCGAGCAGCGCGGCGGCCACCCCCGCGAGCGCCAGCAGCGGCGGCAGGGCGAAGTCGCGCGGCACGTGGCTGTACGGCGAGATGTCCAGCAACCACTGGTCGAGCTGCAGGACCGGCCCGAACAGCGTCACCAGGACCACGACGGCCAGCACCGCCCACGCGCCGGTCACGGTCAGCCCCGGCAGCAGCCCGAACAGCAGGGCCGCCGCCCCGGCGACCACCCAGACCGCGGGGAGCTGCGCCAGCGACGCCTCCAGCGTGGTCCCGACGGCCGCGCCGACGTCGCCGGTGCGCAGGCCGTGGCTCACGCCCATCGCGACCCCGGACACCGTGAGCAGCAGGGCGGGACCGAGCAGCGCGAACACCATGTGCGCCCCGGACCAGCCGACCCGGCCCGCCCCGCGGCCAGCACCGGCTCGGCGCGCACGCCGGACTCCTCGGCGCGCATGCGCAGCACGGCCTGCACCCCGTACACGCCCGCGAGCAGGCCGAACGTCCCGGTCATGGAGGCGAGGAAGGCGTCGACGAGCGCGTCGGCGCCGCCCATCCGGGTGAGCATCTCGGTCATCTGCTGGTTGCCGTCGAACAGGTCCGCGATGCCGTTCGCGATCGACCCGAACACCGCCGCGACCACGGCGAACCCGATGGCCCAGCCGATCAGCCCGCCGCGCTGCAACCGCCACGCCAGCCCCAGCGGACCGCCGAGCGACGCGGGCGCCCGCGCCGGACCCGGGCGCTGCGGCAGGAACCCGGCGCCGAGGTCGCGGCGGCCGACCAGGACGTACGCCAGCCCGCCGATCACCAGCGCGGTCCCGACCGGCAGCACGAGCACCCACCAGCGGTCCTCGACGTACGGCTTGGCGAGCTGCGGCCACGCCAGCGGCGACAGCCAGGACAGCCAGGTCAGGGTGGCCGTCGAGTCGCCGACGCCGCGCAGCAGGAACGCGACCCCCATGGCGGTCGTCGCGAGCCCGTTGGCCGAGCGCGCGTACTCGGTGAGCTGCGCGGTCGTCGCGGAGATCGCCGTGAACGCGAGCCCCGTCCCGGCGATGCCCAGCCCGAACAGGAACGACGGGCCCGCGTCGACCCCGGCCCCGGTCAGGCCCGCGCCGATCACCAGCCCGATGACCAGCGACGCGCCCCCGGCGACCGCGACCGCCGCGGTCAGCGCCGCGCGCCTGCCGACCACCGCGGAGCCCAGCAGCTCCAGCCGACCGCTGTCCTCCTCGGCGCGGGTGTGCCTGGTGACGGTGAAGACGGCCATCAGCGCGGTGAACAGGGCCGTGAACATGCCGAACCGCCACGCGGTGAACCCGCCCGCGGTGGTCAGGTCGTAGGCGGGGCCGAACAGCACGGCGATCGACGGGTTGCTGCCCGCCCCCGCCGACAGCGCCGCCCGGGACGCCGCGTCCGGGAACAGCTCCTCGTACGCGGCCACGCCGGACACCGGGATCAGCCCCAGCAGCACGATCCAGATCGGCAGCACCACGCGGTCGCGGCGCAGGGCGAGCCGGATGAGCGCGAGCGTGCCGGTCATGTCGCGTCCTCGTAGTGGCGCAGGAACAGCTCCTCCAGCGTCGGCGGCTGGCTGGTCAGCGTGCGCACGCCGGAGTGCGACAGGGCGCGCAGGGCGCCGTCGAGGGCGGCGGTGTCGACGTCGAAGGACACGTGGTTGCCGCGGACCTCCAGGTCGTGCACGCCCGCGAGGTCGGCGAGCCCGTTCGGCGGCCCGGCCAGCTCCGCGCTGATCGTGGTGCGGGTGAGGTGGCGCAGGTCGGCCAGCGTGCCGGTCTCGACGGTGCGGCCCAGCCGGATGATGCTGACCCGGTCGCACAGCGTCTCGACCTCGGCGAGGATGTGGCTGGACAGCAGGACGGTGCGCCCGCGGTCGCGCTCCTCGGCGATGCAGTGCTGGAACACCGCCTCCATCAGCGGGTCCAGGCCGGACGTCGGCTCGTCGAGCACCAGCAGTTCGACGTCGGAGGCCAGCGCGGCGACCAGGGCGACCTTCTGCCGGTTGCCCTTGGAGTAGGTGCGGCCCTTCTTGCGCGGGTCGAGGTCGAATCGCTCCAGCAGTTCATCGCGGCGCGCGGTGTCGAGGCCGCCGCGCAGCCGGCCGAGCAGGTCGATGACCTCGCCGCCGGACAGGTTCGGCCACAGGGAGACGTCGCCGGGGACGTAGGCGAGCCGCCGGTGCAGGGCCGTCGCGTCGCGCCAGGGGTCGCCGCCGAGCAGCGTGGCCGACCCGGAGTCGGCGCGCAGCAGGCCGAGCAGCACCCGGATGGTCGTGGACTTCCCGGAGCCGTTCGGGCCGAGGAAGCCGTGCACCTCGCCGGTCCGCACCTCCAGGTCGAGGCCGTCGAGCGCGCGGGTCCGGCCGAAGGTCTTCACCAGGCCGGACACGGAGATTGCGGTACTCATGGTTCGGAAGATACTCTGATTTCACAAATTTGTGAACGTTAGGAAACCGCTAAGATCCTCGCGGGAGGTGGGGTGCCACGTGGGTGAGAAGGACCCGGATGTCGTCGGGCGGTTCGTCGAGCGGCTCGGGCTGCTGCTGGCGGAAGGCGGGGTGCCGAGGATGCCCGCGCGGGTGTTCGCGTGCCTGATGGCCAGCGACGAGGGGCGGTTGACGGCGTCGGAGCTGGCCAATGCCCTGCGGGTGAGCCCGGCGGCGGTGTCCGGGGCGGTGCGGTACCTCATGCAGGTGGGGTTGATCGCGAAGGCGCGGGACCCGGGGCGCGGCGCGACCACTACACGGTCTCCGACAACAGCTGGATGGAGGCGTTCACCAACCGCGACCGGCTGCTCGAGAACTGGATGGACGCCTTCAGCGAGGGCATCGACGTGCTCGGGATCGACAGCCCGGCGGGGCGGCGGCTCGACACGTCGCGGCGGTTCTTCGCGTTCGTGCAGAAGGAGATGGCCGAGCTGATCCAGCGCTGGCGCGAGCAGGAGGGTATCGGCTAGACCCTGTGACGCCCGGGTACGTACTGTCGCTGGCATGACCAACCCCGGGGATTCGGCCGCCACCCTGGCCGATGAGCTCACGACCCTGATGTTCGACGCCGCACCGGTGTTCGCCACCCTGCTGGGCGTGCCCGGCTTCGACGAGCGGCTGGGCGACCCTCGGCCGCGGGCGAGGCCCGGGTGCGCGCGAAGGCCGTGGACATCGCCAAGCGGGCCGCCGCGGTGACCGGCGCGACCGGGCAGGACGCGATCACGCTCAAGGTGGTGGCGCAGCAGGCGGAGGCGACCGTCGACTCGATCGACGCGCGGCTCACCGAGCACACGGTCACCGACCTGTTCGTCGGCCCCGCCGCCGGGCTGCTGTCGTTCCTGCCGATGATCGTGCTCCCCGACGCCGACCGCGCCGCGTCCTACCTCGGCAGGCTCCGCGCGATCCCCGAGCACCTCGACGCCTTCGCCCAGCGCCACCGCGAGGGCGTCGGCAACGGCCGCGTCCCGGTGCGGCGCGGGGTCGACAACGCCGTCGCGCACCTGGACCGCTACCTCGCCGCCGACGCCGACCCGCTGGCCGCGCAGGCGCTCGCGGGCGACGACCGCGGGTTCACCGCCGAGCGCGAGCGCGTCCTGGCCGACGTCGTGCGCCCCGCGTTCGCCGCCTACCGCGCGGTGCTCGCGGACGAGCTCGCCGAGCACGGCCGTCCCGACGAGAAGTCCGGGCTGTGCTGGCTCCCCGACGGCGAGGACGCGTACGCGCGCCTGTCCCGCGTGCACACCACGACCGACCGCACCCCGGACGAACTGCACCAGACCGGCCTCGACGTCATCGCGGGCCTGCGCGAGGAGTACGCCGAGCTGGGCGAGAAGCTGTTCGGCACGCGCGACCAGGCGGAGATCTTCCGCAGGCTGATCGAGGACCCGGCGATGCGCTGGCGCGACGCCGACGAGCTGCTCGACGACGCGCGCGCGTGCATCGAGCGGGCGGAAGCCGTTGCGCCGCAGTGGTTCGGCAGGCTGCCGAGCCAGCGCTGCCAGGTCGAGCCGGTGCCCGCGACCGAGGCCGCGGGCGCGCCCGCCGCGTACTACATGCAGCCCTCGCTCGACGGCGTCCGGCCGGGCGTCTACTTCGCCAACACGCACGAGGCCGAGAAGCGCGATCGGTTCCTGTCGCAGGTCACCGCGTTCCACGAGGCCGTGCCGGGCCACCACTTCCAGCTCACCATCGCCCAGGAGTTGGACCTGCCGCTGCTGCGCCGCATCGCCGACGTCAACGCGTACGCCGAGGGCTGGGGCCTCTACACCGAGCGGCTGGCCGAGGAGATGGGCCTCTACACCGACGACGTCGCGCGCATCGGCATGCTCGCGATGGACTCGTTGCGCGCGAGCAGGCTCGTGGTCGACACCGGCCTGCACGCCAAGGGCTGGAGCCGCGACCGGGCGCTCGGGTACATGCGGGACAACACCCCGCTGTCGACCGTCGACATCACCGCCGAGGTCGACCGGTACATCGCCTACCCGGGGCAGGCGCTGTCGTACATGGTGGGACGACTGGAGATCCAGCGCATCCGGCGCGCCGCGGAGCAGCGGCTCGGCGACCGCTTCGACATCCGCGGGTTCCACGACACCGTGCTGGGCAACGGCGCGCTGCCGCTGTCGGTGCTCGACGAGGTCGTGCGCGACTGGGCTAGCTGACGCGCGCGCTGGCGATCACCGCGCGCAGGTCGTCCTCCGACGGCGGGACGGGCTCGTCGGGCCCGCCCGCCGTGTCGGTGACGATGACCAGCAGCGCCAGGCCCGCCTTGCGCTCCGCGCCGCTCGCGCCGAGGTCGATGGCGAGCACGGTGACCAGCCCCTCGGTCGCCTGGCACGCCGGGTCCTCGGCGTCGATCCGGACCGGCACGCTCACCAGCACGGCGGGGCGGCCGTCCACCTCCGACGTCCCGGCGTCCGCCGAACCCGGTGCGGCGCCGGTGAAGTAGCGCGTGGCGAACTCGCGCGCGAAGCGCTCGGCGGTCTCGCGCGGGTCCAACTCCTTGCCCGCGGTGCTCTGCACGGCGGCGCTGACGGCGAACGCGCGGCTGTACTCCTGACCGCCGCACGGGTACGGCGCGTACGTCGCGGCGCCGCCGAAGCGGACACCGAGGACCTCGGGGTGCGAGTCCTCCTGGGCGGTCCACGTTTTCGGGACCTCGTAGGTCAGCCGCGCGTCAGCGTTGTCCACCTCGACGGAATCCGGTTCCGGCCGCGGCGCCGAGGTGGTGCGCGCCGGTTCCGGGACCGCGATCCCGCGTTCCCCGCCGCCGTGCAGCAGCGCAATGGCGACGACCGCGGCGACAATTGCGACGATCGCGATGACGCTCAGGGTCGCGGGCAGCCGGGACGGGGCTTCCGTCACGGTTTCGTCTCGATCCCCCAGCCCGGCTCCTGGTGCCAGGCGGGCGGTTCCGGCGCCTGCTGCCAGTCCTCCACAGGCGCACCTTATCCGCAGCGACGCAGGTCGCGAGGTCTCTCCGAAATTACTACCCAGCGTGTCTCGTAGGCCGAAAGAGTGACGGTCGAGATTCCGTTTTGCACAAACCAAGCCCGGATGCTCAGACCAATTGTGCGATCAGTAGAGTGCGCCATCGCCGGATCGGCTGATCATTACCCGCTCGGGTGAGTTGATCGTCTGGGGTCAGTCGGCGTTCAAGGACCGGAGAGGACAGTCATGGGCATGCTGGGTCGTGCAGGCGCCGCGCTCGCGGCGACCGCGCTTCTCGTGGGTACCGCCGCGCTCCCGCGGCCGCCGAGGCGGCCAGCGGGCGGCTCAACGGCGCCAAGGACGAGGGCGTGGCTCTCAACATCGTCGGCCGCAAGGACACCTACCAGGCCTCGCTGCTGCACCTCGACCTGCACGGCGGCGGCACGCTGAAGGTGTACTGCGTCGAGATCAACGTCGGCGCCACCGAGAAGCGCGACATGGTCGAGCACCCCTGGGACTCCTACCCCAACGAGGAGTCGCCCTTCAACGCCAACAGCGGCAAGATCAACTGGGTGCTGCACAACGGCTACCCGTTCCAGTCGCTGGAGGACCTGAACGCCCTCGAGCTGGGCTTCGCCGAGGACGGCCTGGAGGAGCACGAGGCCATCTCCGCGACGCAGGCCGCGATCTGGCACTTCAGCGACGGCGTCGACCTCAACCTGGAGGACGCGTCCGACCGCGACGACGCCAACCAGGACATCGTGGCGCTCTACAAGCACCTCGTCGAGAAGGCCGAGGTCCTGGAGAAGCAGCCCAAGCCGGTCCTGGAGATCAACCCCGACGCCGTCGAGGGCGAGGCGGGCGGCCTGGTCGGCCCGTTCACCGTCACCACCAACGGCACGATCACCGAGATCGAGAAGGAACTGCCCGAGGGCGTCGAGCTGACCGACGACAAGGGCGCGCCGGTCACCGCCGACAAGATCGCCGACGGCGCGAAGCTGTTCCTCAAGGTCCCCGCGGACGCCGAGGCGGGCGAGGGCGCCTTCGGCCTCAGCACGCTGTCCAAGGTGGACATCGGCCGCCTGTTCGTCGTGGACGGCTACCACGACAACGCCAAGGGCAAGGGCCCCGCGCAGTCGCTGATCGTCGCCGAGTCCGAGCAGACCAAGGTCTCCGACACCGCCGCCGCGAAGTGGGCGATCGCCCCGACCACGCCGCCGTCGACCACGACGACCACGACGCCGCCGGTCACCACGACCACCTCCGCCCCGGCGCCGACCACCACCCCGGCCCCGGCGCCCGGTGACGACCTGCCCAACACCGGCGCGAACATCCTCGTCCCGGTCCTGGTGGGCGTCGGCCTGCTGGGCGCGGGCGCGGGCGCGCTGATCTGGCAGCGCCGCCGCAAGTCCGCCGCGTAACCGCGACCACAGCGTCCCCTCCCGGTCCCCCGTCCCGTGGCCCGGGCGGGGGACGCTTGCGTTTACGGTGCACCCGTGACGGATGTCGCCGCCCCGCACTGGCTCCGCGGGCTGCTCAGCCAGAACCCGGTCCCGCTGCCGTGGAAGCGGGCGGCGCGCGCCGCGGTCGCCCTCGGCGGGCCGGTCGCCGTCGGCCTGGCGCTCGGCCGGGGCGACATCGGCGTGCTCGTGTCGATCGGCGCCCTGTGCGTCACCTTCGCCGACACCGACGGCCCCTACGCCCAGCGCGCCGAGCGGGTCGGCCTGGCCGCGCTGCTCGGCACCATCGGGTACGCCGTCGGCACGCACGTGCACCCCGGCTGGCTGGCGCTCGTCGCCGCGGTGTCGGCGTTCATCAGCGCCGTGGGCAGCACCGCGTCGATGGCCGGGTTGCAGCTCCTCGTGTTCGCCGTCGTCGGCACCGGGCAGCAGGCCGACCCGTGGCTGGCGTCCGGCTGCTTCGCCGCGGGCGCGGCGCTCGCCGTGGCGCTGGCGCTGGCGGCGTGGCCGGTGCGCGGGGCGGCGGTCGAGCGGGCCGCCGTCGCCGAGGTGTACGAGGACTTGGCCGCCATGCTCGCGGCCAGCGGCACCGAGCAGGCCCGCGAGGCCCGGCGCAGGCTCACCGCCGCCCTCGACCGCGCCTACGACGCCCTGCTGCAGGCGCGGTCGCGGCTGGCGGGCCGGGACTGGTCCTACCGCAGGCTGTTCGTGATGCTCACCGAGACCACGCCCGCCATCGAGGCCGCGGTCGCCCTGGTCAACGCGGGCAAGCACGCCCCGCCGCAGACCGTCACCTACCTGTTCGACGCCGCGCTGCGCATCCGCCTGCGCAAACCCCTGGCCGAGGTGCCCGAGCCGCCCGTCGACGCGGGACCCGCCGTGCGCCAGCTCCACGCCGGGTTGCGCGCCGTCGCGGAGTTCCGGCGCGGCACGGACGCCACCGACCGGCGCGAGGCCGAGCCGCCGGTGGGCGAGCGCCTGCGCGGCTGGTGGGACTCCGTCGCCCTCGGCGCGGTCACCTGGTCGCACGTCGCGCGGCTGGCGCTGTGCGTCGGGCTGGCCGTGCTCGCGGGCGAACTGCTGCCGCTGGAGCACTCGTTCTGGGTGCCGCTGACCGTCGCGATCGTGCTCAAGCCCGACTTCGGCTCGGTGTTCGGCCGCGCGGTGCTGCGCGGCATCGGCACCGCGGCGGGCGTGCTGCTGGGCGCGGCCCTGCTCGCCATCGACCCGGGACCGTGGCTGCTGGTGGTCGTGGTCGCCGCCCTGGGGCTGTTCCTGCCGATCGGGCAGGCCCGCAACTACGGCATGTTCAGCACGTTCGTCACGCCGCTGGTGATCGTGCAGCTCGACCTGGCCAACGCCGGCGAGTGGAGCCTGGTCGCCGCCCGGCTGCTGGACACCGCGCTGGGCTGCGCGATCGTCCTGGTCTTCGGGTTCGCGCTGTGGCCGGGCGCGCGCAGGCCGCGGGTCGGCACCGACCTGGCCGACGCGCTCGACCTCGTCGCCGACTACCTCGCCGACGCCCTCGGCCCGGCCCCGGCCCGCCGCTCGGACCTGCGCCGCTCCGCCTACCGCGCCCTGGCCGACCTGCGCACCGCGTTCCAGCGCTCGCTCGTCGAGCCGTTCCGCGCGGGCAGGCAGGCCGCCGCGTGGTGGCCGGTGATCATGACCATGGAGCGGCTGACCGACGCCGTCACCGGGGCCGTGCTCGCCGCCGCCCGGGTCGGCCCGGCCCGCCCCGAGGACGTCGCCGTCCTGGCCGACGCCGTCCGCGACGCCGCCGACGCCGTCCGCGCCGAGCGCCCGCCCGCCGAACTCGACCTGCCCGCCGACCCGCCCGTCGACCGGATCTCGGCGGAGGTCTCCTCCGTGCGGGCGATCTTGCGGGGACCCGGCCTCGCCGACTCGCGGGAACCGGCCGCTTGAGCGAAGGTTCAGCACGGCCGCACTCGCGGCTGTGGGCTGCGCGAGACCTGTTGGGTACCCTGCCCAAGGGCTCGCCCCGACTGCGGAGGAATTTCCATGGGCATTGACTTCAACGAGCTGAAGCAGAAGGCCGAAGGCCTCGTCGAGCAGCACGGCGACAAGATCGAGGACGGCGTGGAGAAGGCGGGCGAGTTCGTCAAGGGGAAGTTCGGCCACGCCGAGCAGGTCGACCAGGTCGTCGACAAGATCCAGGACATGATCCCCGACAAGCCGCAGCCGGGTAACCAGGCGTGACGTCGGAGTCGATCACCGGTGAGCGGGCGGCCGAGGCCGCCCGCTCCCGCAAGCCCGTCGTGCACACCTGGCAGGCGACCGGTCCCGCCCGCCTCGAGTCGGTCCGCGTGCTGATCAGCGACGCCCGGCTCCGCGCGTACGGCCGCCTCGTCGCCGCGGGCGACCCCGACGCCGGGACCGAGCCCTACAGCGCCTCCTTCGAGGCGTCGGTCGACAAGGCCGACTCGGCCGGGCGGGTGCTGCTGCGCACCACGACCGCCGAGCACGAGCGCCAGGTCGCCATCAGCCGCAGCGCCGACGGCGTGTGGCTGGTCGACCGCGGCGCCGAGACCCAGCGCGACGACTTCGGCGGCGCGCTGACCGTCGACGTCGTCGGCGCGGTCACCTTCACCACGCTGCCCGTGCGCCACCTGCGGCTGCACCGCGAGGCGGGCGAGTTCGAGATCCCGGTCGTGTCGGTGTCGCTGCCCGACCTGGCCATCACCGTCGTCCGGCACACCTACCGCACGGTGTCCCTCGACGACGACGGCGCGACCATCGACCTGGTCCGCGACGGGTCCGCGCTGCGCATCAAGGTCGACCGCGACGGCGTGGTCATCGACCAGGGCGTCGCGGTCCGGCTCTAGACGACCTCGAACGGCGTGTAGGACACCGCGAACGCGGACCGCGCGTCCACACCCACCGCGCGCACCTCGACGGTGTGCCTTCCGGGGGCCAGGCCCGTGGTGTCGATCGCGATCCGCCACGACCCGCCGATCCCGGGCCCGTCGACGACGGTCGGGATGCCCGCGAGCCGGGTCCGGTCCAGCCGCACCTCGACGCCCGCCAGCCCGGCCAGGTCGCCGCCGAGCTGCTGCCCGCCGAGCCCGTCGAGGGTCAGCTCCAGCACCAGCCGCCCGCGCGGCGCGCGCCGCCCTCGGCCAGCGCGCGCCCGGCGGCGTCGAGCAGCACCGCGGCGGGCCGGGCCAGCGCGGGCCGGGTGCGCTCCAGGGTCTCGACCGGGGCGGGCGGTGGCGGCGTGGTGTCGGGGCGCGGGGTCAGCTCCAGGTGCGCGGCGAGCACGCGGGTGGCGGCGCGGCCGGGGTGCGGGGGTCCGTGCACGCGCAGCGGCAGCGTGCGGCCGTCGGCGCGCAGGACGAGGGCGTCGGCGGGGAGGTCGGCGTACACGGGGTAGCGCACGCCGCGGGTCATCGGCTGGCCGGGGACCGCGGGCTTGGCGGGGTACTGCTTGCCGCCCACCTCCACGGTGTAGACGTCCCTCGCGGGGTCTTCCGGGCCGTTCTGGGGGACCAGGGTGAGCAGGAGCCTGCCGCCGGTCACGCCCGACACCCACGCCCCGCCGGACGGGGTCTGGAAGGCGCGGGAGTCGGTGACGACCTGCCCGGTGTCCAGCGGCGGCGCGGGCGACAGCGCGGGCGTCGCGGTGGGCGCGCCGGTGAACCCGGCGAAGTCCAGGGCCGCGCGGACGCCGCCGCGCCCGCCGGACAGCCCGATCACCGCGGTCGCCTCCCGCCACGCGGGCACCACGTCGCCCGCCCCGACGACGGTGCCCTCGCGCAGCACCCGGACGCCGTCGGTGGTCAGCACGACCTCCCAGCGCACGGTGACGCCGATGTCGGCGGACGGGACCGGCGCGACCCGCACCGGCTTGCCCTTGCGCGGTGTGCCGGGGGCGACGAGCACCTGCACGGACGTCGGCGCGCCCGGCTGGGCGCCCACCCGGACCCGGATCGCGCCCGGCGGCAGCGTCGGGTCGTCGAGCGCCTGCCCGGGCTGGCCCGGCTTCGCCGTGCCCGCGCCCGCGCCGACCTGCGCGACGGGACCGGGGACGAGGTCGAGCAGCAGGTCGCCGTTGCGGCCGGGCTGGTCGGTGTCGACGACGAACCGGCCCAGCTCGGGGCCCCCGCCGAGGCGCAGCGGCGTGCGGGCGGCGAGCGCGACGGGCTCGCTTCCGCACTGCGCGGTGACCACCAGCCTGCGCGCGTCGTCGCCCTTGCCGAGGCCCGCCGCGCCGCAGCCCGCGGCGCTGGTGAACCGCCACTTGCCGGGGCCCGCGTCGAACTCGTCGGCGAACGCCCAGTCGCGTGCCTCGGCCGGGTGCGGCGCGGCGTGGGTGATCGCCGCGAGCGAGCGCTCGCCGTGCGGGCCGACGCTGCGCACCTCGACCCGGTACTGCTGCTCGTCGGTGAGGCCGTCGAGCTGGACGGCGGGTTGGGCGACCAGGCGGGTCCGGTCGCCCCAGCGGACCTCGTAGCCGACGGCGCCGGTGGCGGTCGGCCAGCTCAGCGCCAGCCTGCCCGGCCCCGGCCGCACGTCGAGGCGCTCGGGCTGCACGGGCGGGGTGCCCGGCGCGGGGAGCACGACGCCGTCGGCGGCGTAGGACGCGACCGTGGTCTGGGGGCGGGGATCGGCCGGGGACCCTCGTCGGCGGCCTCCGGCTCGCGCAGCACGACCACCGCCGCGCCGATCGCCACCAGCGACGCGGCCACCACGGCGACGCGGCGGGCCTTGCTGGGCGGGGGCGGCTGGTGATCCACCGGGCCAAGGTAGATGCCGTGCGGCGCACGTCACAGCATCGTTGCCGACCCGCAATCTCAGTCCGGCAGGACCCCGTGGGCGACGCCGCCGTCGATGCGGGTGATCCGCCCGCCCGCGCCGCCGAGGTCGCGCAGGTCGGCCAGCGCCTCGTCGTCGGCGAGGTCGATGGCGACGGGGCTGGTGGGCCGGGACCGGTGCTCGTCGAGCGCCGTGCGGCCCGCGTGCCCGGCGGTGATGGTGGCGCGCAGCCCGCCGGTCGACGCGAGCGCCCCGCGCGCGGCGCCGAGCCTGCCGAGCGCGTCGTCCACGGCGTCGAGCAGGGCGTCCCGGTTGCCCTCGCACATGGCGAGCACCAGCTCCGGCCGCGTCCCGGCGACCCGGGTGCCGTCGGTGAAGCTGCCCGCGGCCAGGGCGAGCGCGAGCGGGCCGCCGTCGGCGCCGCAGGCGGCCAGCACGGCGGCGAGCAGGTGCGGCAGGTGCGAGATCCGGCCGACGGCGTCGTCGTGCGCGGCGGCGGTCGCCGGGACGACGTGCGCGCCGCAGGACAGCGCCAGCTCGGCGACCTCGCGCCACAGCGCCGGGTCGGTCCCGTCGTCGACGGTCACCACCCAGGCGGCGTCGCGGAACAGGTCGGCGCTGCCCGCCGCCCACCCGGACACCGCCCGCCCGGCCATCGGGTGCCCCCGACGAACGGGTTCGGCGCGTGCCGGGCGACCGCGGCGGCGACGGGTCCCTTCACGCTGGTCACGTCGGTCAGCGGGCAGTTCGGGGCGAGCGCGGCGACCTGGCGCAGCACCTGGTCGAGCGCGGGCAGCGGCACCGCGAGCACGACCAAAGCGTTCTCCTCGGCGGCCCGGCGCAGCGCGGCCTCGACGTCGAGCACGGCGAACCCGTCGGTGGTCGCGGCGGCGGCGTCCTCCGCCGACGCCGTGGCCCCCAGGCGGCCCGCCCGGTGGCGGCCACCGCCCGCAGCACCGACCCGCCGATGAGCCCCAGCCCGACCACACACACCGCGCATGCCCGGGGATCTTTCCAGGCGGGAAGCAAGCGCGGTCCGCGGGCGTTGACCCCAGGCGTGCCCTCGATTCCGCTGTCCGTGCTTGACCTCGCCCCCGTGCCCAGCGGCTCCACCGAGACCGCCGCCCTGCGCGACACCCTGGAGCTGGCCCGGGTGACCGAGGAGCTGGGCTACCACCGCTTCTGGGTCGCCGAGCACCACGCGATGCCCGGCGTCGCCAGCTCCGCGCCCGCCGTCCTCCTGGCCCACGTCGCGATGGTCACCACGACCATGCGCGTCGGATCGGGCGGGGTGATGCTCCCGAATCACCCGCCGCTGGTCGTCGCCGAGCAGTTCGGGATGCTCGAGGCGCTGCACCCGGGCCGGGTCGACCTCGGCATCGGCCGCGCGCCCGGCACCGACCCGGCGACCGCCCGCGCCCTGCGGCGCACCACCGGCCCGCTGTCCGCCGACGACTTCCCCGAGCAGCTCACCGAGCTGGTCGACTACTTCACCGGCAGCGCCGCCATCACCGCGATCCCGGCGCGCGGCAACCAGCCCGCGGTGTGGCTGCTCGGCTCCAGCGGCTACAGCGCCCAGGTGGCCGGACTGCTCGGCCTGCCGTTCGCGTTCGCCCACCACTTCAGCGCGGAGAACACGCTGCCCGCGCTGAAGCTCTACCGCGAGCGCTTCCGCCCGTCGGCCGTCCTCCAGGAGCCCTACGCGATGGTCGCCGCCGCGGTGGTCTGCGCCGACGACGACGCCACGGCCCAGGCGCTGGCCCGGCCTGCCGCGCTGGCGTTCCTGCAGCTGCGCAAGGGGATGCCCGGCCGCGTCCCGTCCCCGGCGGAGACCGAGGCGTACCCGTACACCGACGTGGACAGGGCGTTCATGGCCGAGCGCCTCTCGACGCAGATCATCGGGGGGCCGGAGACCGTCCGCGCGGGGGTCGACGAGCTGCTGGCGGCGACGGCCGCGGACGAGCTGATGATCGTCACCAGCGTGCACGACCACCGGGACCGGCTGCGCAGCTACGAGCTGGTCGCGAAGGCGCTGCGGGCATAAAGGGGACCCCGCGCACCTGCCAGAGCCCACTTATCCTTGCTGCCTTCCGGCCCTGGGGAGGTTCATGGGATGCGCACCGCGCGGGGTCCGTCGTCAGTGTACCGGGGTCGCTATCCGGCGCTGCACGTGGCGGTCGGCGTACCCGGCGTGCCCGCGCCGAGGAAACCGAACGTGGTCGCGGCGCCCGCGCCGAGCGAGCCGTTGTAGCTGACGTTGCGGGCGGTGACCGCCCCGCTGGTCGCGCTGGCCGTGGCGTTCCAGATCTGCGAGATCCGCTCGCCGGAGCCGAAGGTCCAGCTCACCGCCCAGCTCCGGATCGGGCTCGCGCCGCGGTGACCCGCACCTCGACCTGGAAGCCGCCGGACCACTGGTTGACCACGCGGTAGACGGCGGTGCAGCCGCCGGGCGGCGGGGTGTCGGTCGTGGTGGTGGTCGTGGTCGTCGTGGTGGTCGTCGTCGGGGTGCCGCCCATGCCCGCGACCGAGCCGTCGTAGGCGGGCTTGCGCTGGTAGTTGGCGTCCCAGACCAGCGCGGCGCCCTGGCCGGGGAAGACGTCGGGGATCCAGGAGAACTTGTCGGTGATGCCCCAGATCGTCACGCCCTTGCACCGGGTCACGGCCCAGCAGGCGGCGAAGGACTTCTGGTAGTCGGCCTTCTGCGTGGCCAGCTTCTGCGCGTCGGCCGGGGTGTTCATCCGGATGTCCAGCTCGGTGATCGCCACGTCGACGCCGAGGTCGGCGAAGCGCTGGAGGTTCTGCCGGAAGTCGCCGGGCACCTGGTTGATGATCAGGTGCGCCTGGAAGCCGACGCCGTCGATCGGCACGCCCTGGGCCTTGAAGTCGCGCACCAGGTTGTAGATCGCGGTGCTCTTCGCGTTGATCGCGTCGGTGCTGTAGTCGTTGATGTAGAGCTTGGCCGTCGGGTCGGCGGCGCGGGCGGCGCGGAAGGCGTCGGCGATGTAGGAGTCGCCGAGCTTCTGCTGCCAGAACGACTGGCGGCGGCTGCCGTTGTCCTCGAACGCCTCGTTGACCACGTCCCAGTGCGCGATGCGGCCCCTGTAGCGGGTCATGACCGTGGTGATGTGGTCGACCATCGCCTGCCGCAGCTGCGTGGCGGACAGGTTCTGCACCCACTGCGGGGTCTGGCTGTGCCACACGAGCGTGTGCCCGCGCACCAATTGCCCATTGGCCTCGGCGCGCTGCATTACCGCGTCCGCGGCGCCCCAGTTGTACTGGCCCGGGGACGGCTGCAGGGCGTCCCACTTCATCGCGTTCTCGGCGGTCACCGAGTTGAATTCGGTGTCGAGAATGGTGCCGTAGCTGCCGTCGTTGACCCTATTCGGGTCGACGGCGGTGCCGACGTACCGGCCGGACGCCTCGGCGACGCCGCCGAGCCCGGAGGCCGCGGCGCTGGTGCCGGGTGCGGCGACGGCCAGCACGGCCGCGGTGGTGGTGGCGACGCCGAGCGCGGTGGCCGCCGCCCACCGCCGGTCGAAGAACTTCCGGAAAGACACAGGTTTCTCCTGTTCCGCACGAACGACATTGTCAGCGGAGCGTGGAGCCGCCCATCGCCCTGGCCGGCTGGTCCCATCCCACAGTTTCGAAAATTCGTCGGTGAATTGCCGAAACCGTGGGAATGGTAACCGGTTGGGAGCGCTTCCGGAAGTTACTCGGGCTTGCGGCGGTCGAGCTCCGCCGCGGCCTCGGGGGTGGGCGCGGTGCCGCCCAGGTGCGCGGGCAGCCACCACCGGTCGTCCGGCCCGGCGGGCTCGTCGGGGTAGTCGCGCTGGATGGTGTCGAGCAGCGCGGACATCCGGCCGCGCAGGTCCTCGGTGACCGCGTCCATGTCGTCGTCGGTCGTGGGGTGCATCGGCGCGCCCGCGAGCACGGTGATCGGCACGTGCCGCTTGGTCAGCTCGCGGTCGCGGCCCTTGGTCCACATCCGCTGGGTGCCCCACAGCGCCATCGGGATCAGCGGCACGCCCGCCTCCGCGGCCATCCGCGCCGCGCCCGACTTGATCTCCTTGACGGTGAACGACCGGCTGATCGTCGCCTCCGGGAACACCCCCACGACCTCGCCGCCCTTCAGCGCCTCCAGCGCGGCCCGGTAGGACTCGGCGCCCGCGGCGCGGTCGACGGAGATGTGGTGCATGCCCCGCATGAGCGGACCGGCGACCCGGTTGGCGAAGATCTCCCGCTTCGCCATGAACCGCACCAGCCGCTTCGCGGGCTGCGCGCCGAGCCCGCAGAACAGGAAGTCGAGGTAGCTGACGTGGTTGCAGGCGATGACCGCCCCACCCGCCGCCGGGATGTGCTCGGTCCCGCGCACGTCCAGCTTCAGGTCGAGCAGCCGGAACGCGGTCTTCGCGGCGAGGACGACGGGCGGGTAGACCAGCTCGGCCACAGGCACTCCACGGTCGGTCGGCAAGTGTCCGAACTGTCCACCACCCCGTCGCCCCCTGCAACGTGAGCTAGGACAAGAAGGGCGGGTTGAACGCGCACGGCAGCGGCTCGGCGCTGCCCGGGTCGAGCGCGTTGAGCATGGTCCGGGCCGCCCTGCGGCTGGACACGATGGAGATGTGGTCGCTCAGGTCGAGCGCGCAGCCGTCGCTCACCCGGGTGTTCTCCGCGCCCGGCAGCGTGCCGCTGGAGTTGGGCAGCACGACCTGCTCGACCAACCCCTGCACGTTGACGTACCGCACGCCTGCGACGGCGGCCGACCCGCCCGCGTTGAGGTCCTTCATGAACGCCGAGCCGGGGTAGTACTCCTTGCACGACGCGCAGACGCCCTCCAGGACCGCGTTCAGCAGCGGCGGGAGGTTGTCGGCCAGGTGGGTCAGCCCGTACAGGCTGGTGCCCGCGTAGTTCGGGGACAGGCCGACGAGCGTGCCGACGACGTCCGCGCCGCCGAGGCGCTTGAGGTAGTACGCGGCGACCGTCGACCCCTGGGAGTGGCCGACCAGGTCCACCTCGTCCGCGCCGGTCGCGGCCCGCACCCGCTCGACGAACGCGTCCAGGCTCGCGGCGCTCTCCCGCATGGACCGCAGCCCGCCGACCGAGGGCAGCCACCAGTGCGCGCCGTAGGTCAGGGAGAAGACGCAGTAGCCCGCGTTCTTCAGCACCGGCGACATGGTCGACCAGTTCAGCCCCTGGTTCGCGCCGAGCCCGTGCAGCAGCACGACCGGGCGCGGGTGCGCCGCGCTCGGCGCGCACCGCCAGTCGTTGGACCCCGGCGGCGGCGCGTTCGGGTTCAGCGCGGCGGTCGGGTTCGCGAAGAACCCACCCGCCAGCGAGTACGGGACGGGCAGCTCCGCCCGCGCCACGCCGGGCACGGCGACCAGCCCCACCGCCGCGGCCAGCACCGCGATCCACCGACGCATGGGCAACTCCCTCTCTTGGTGTTGCTCACATGCTCGCAACGAAAGCGCTGATCACGAGCTGGGAGTTGACCCAGTGTTTACCCTTCAGTCCTGTGACCGATCACATGCCGATCGCCATCGGCGGGGTGCCCCTCGCGGGGCTGCTCAGCTCGCGCATGCCGGAGCTGTCGCGGCAGGTGATCAGCACGCTGCTCGCCGAGCTGGGGATCTACCGGACGCTGCCGGAGGAGGAGATCGGCGGCGAGATCACCTGGGTGGTGGAGGACAACCTGCGGCTGGTCGCGGCGATGCTGCGCGAGCACCAGGTGCCCGACCTGTCCCGGCTGGCCGCCTCGGCGCGCAGGCGGGCGGAGGAGGGGTGCCGCTGGAAGCCGTGCTCAGCGCCTACCACCTCGGCGCGCACGTCGCCTGGGCCGCGGTGACCGAGGGGCGGGGCCCGAGGACTTCGCCGCGTTCCGGACCGCGACGGACCTGCTGATCGAGTACCTGCGGGCCGTCGTCGCGACGGTGTCCGCGGCCTACGTGGACGAACTGCGCTCGCTGTCGGGGCACGAGCAGAGCGAGCGGCACTCGCTGCTCTCGGCGCTGCTGGGCGGCGAGCCCGCCGAGGACGCCGCGCGGCGGGCGGGCGTGCGCCTGCCCGCGGCCTACACCGTCCTCGCGCTGCACGTCGGGGCGCACCCGGACGAGGACGCCGCCGGGGTGGACCCGGTCGTGGCGGGCAGGCGCAAGGTGCGCAGGATGCGCGCCGAACTCCTCCGCCACGGCCGGGCGCTGTCGCTGCTGGACACCGGCGGCGGGACGGTGCTGCTGCCCGCCGACGACGACCCGGCCGCCCTGGTCGCCGCGCTCGGGCGGGCGGCGGGCGCGCCGGTGGTCGCGGCCGCGGGCGAGGCAGCGCCCCCGACGTCGCGGCCGTGGCCGAGCAGACGCGGGAGGTGCTGGCCGTCGTGCGGCGCACCGGCCGCCCGCCGGGCGTGTACCGGCTGCGCGACGTCCTGCTGGACTACCAGCTCACCCGGGACACCCCGGCGACGCGCGAACTCGCCGCGCTGCTGGCCCCGCTGGACGACGAGCTGATCCACACCCTGCGGGTGCACCTGTCGACCGAGTTGACCCGCAGGCGCACCGCGGCGCTGCTGCACGTGCACCCGAACACCGTGGACAACCGCCTGCGCCGGGTGGCGGCGCTGACCGGGCTCGACCCGTCGACGCCCTCGCACCTGGCGCTGATCACCGCGGCGCTGGCGCTGACCAGCCGGTGATCAGCCGACGACGCGGATCTTGTCCGCCTGCGGGCCCTTGGGGCCCTGCACGACGTCGAACTCGACCCGCTGGTTCTCCTCCAGGCTGCGGTACCCGGTCGCCTCGATGGCGGAGAAGTGCGCGAACACGTCCGGGCCGTCGTCTTGCTGGATGAAGCCGAAACCCTTTTCGGCGTTGAACCACTTGACCGTTCCAGTTGCCACGTCTGATCTTCCTTCGCTTAGGCAGTGACGGTGCCAACACTATTGGACCACCCTGACACCCGTTCTCCCACAGTGCCGCGATCCGGTCGGGCTGTTGCCCCGGGTGGGGGCCCCGGGCACCGTTCCGGTGTGGAGCCGACGATCTCGCGCAGCACGGCCGTGGCCGCCGACGCCGCCCTGGTGTGGTCGCTGGTCACCGACCTGCCCAGGATGGACCGCTTCAGCCCGGAGAACGTGGGCGGTGTCTGGCTCGACCCGGGCCCCGCCGTCGGCGCGCGCTTCCGCGGCACCAACCGCAACGGCGCGCGGGAGTGGTGGACGAAGGTGCGGGTCGTCGAGTGCGATCCGCCGCGCCGGTTCACCTTCGACGTGCGGACCCCGTTCGGCGTGCGGGTGTCGCGCTGGTCGTACGAGATCACCCCGACCGCCGACGGGTGCGTGCTGACCGAGCACTGGTTCCGGGTCGGGAGCTGGTTCATCCGCCGGTTCATGGGACCCCGGGTGACCGGCCGCGCCGACCGGCCGGGGTTCAACACCGAGTCCATCGAGCACACCCTCGCCGCGGTGAAGGAGTACGCGGAGGCGGCCTAGCGCAGGCCGTGCTCGCGCGCGTACACCGCCGCCTGGGTCCGGTCGCGCAGGCCGAGCCGGGACAGGATGCGCGAGACGTGGTTCTTGACCGTGCCCTCGCTGAGGTGCAGGGCGCGGGCGATCTCCCGGTTCGTCGCGCCCCGGCCGACCATCCGCAGGACCTCGCGCTCGCGCCCGGTCAGCGCCGGGTCGGGCGCGCCCGCGACCGCGCCGACCAGGGCGGCGGTCACGCCCGCGTCGAACTGGGCGACCCCGGCCGCGGCCAGCCGGACCGCGTCGGCGAGCCGGGCGGCGGGGAGGTCCTTGAGCAGGTAGCCCGCCGCGCCCGCGCGCAGCGCGCGGACGACGTACTCCTCGTCGTCGAAGGTGGTCAGCATGACGACGCGGCAGCCGGGCAGCCGCTCGCGGAGCGCGCCGACCGCGCCCACCCCGTCCATCCCGGGCATGCGGACGTCCATCAGCACGACGTCCGGCTCCAGCGCCACCGCCAGCTCGACGGCCTCCCGCCCGTCGCCCGCCGCGCCCACGACGGCGATCCCGGGCTGGATGCCGAGCAGCGACGCGATCCCCTCCCGGACCAGCCGCTGGTCGTCGACGACGAGCACGCGCACGGTCACCGCGGCACCGTCACGGTGACCGTCGTGCCGCCGGGGCCGGACGCGACCCGGACGCCGCCGCCCGCCAGCTCGGCCCGCTCCCGCATGCCGCGCAGCCCGAAGCCCTCCGGCGCGCCGCCCGTGCCGCGGCCGTCGTCGGCGACGTCGAGCCGGACGGCGTGGTCGGTGAACGCGACGCTCACCCGCACCGCCGTCGCCCCGGCGTGCCTGCGGGCGTTGGTCAGCGCCTCCTGCGCGGCCCGGTAGACCGCGGTGCGGGCGGTCTGGCCGGTGCCGCGGTCGGTGCCGTCGACGTGCAGCGTGACGCCCGCCCCGTGCTGGGCGACCAGGGCGCGCAGGGCGGCGGTGAGGTCGAAGTCGGCGCGCAGCGCCCGGACCGAGTGCCGCACGTCGTCGAGGGCCTCGCGCGCCGAGTCCCGGGCGGCCCGGACCGCGGCGTCGGCCGCCCCGGGGTCGCGGTCGCGGAAGGCGTCGGCCTTCTCGAGCTGCACGGCGATCGCGGTGAGGTGGTGGCCGAGGCCGTCGTGGACGTCGCGGGCCAGCCGGTTGCGCTCGCCCGCCGCGGACAACTCGGCCACCCGCGCGGCCGATTCGGCCATCCCGCAGGCGAGCACCAGGCCGATGGCGAACATCAGCAGGTCGCCCACGGCCTCCGGGTCGGCCAGCCAGCCCGGCGCCCACAGGACCGCGACCATCCCGGCGAGGCAGGCCGCCGCGACCGCGAGCCCGGCGCGCCGCCCGTGCCGCAGGTACGCGGTGAACGGGACGAGCAGGAACAGCGCCCACGCCAGCCCGGACGCGTCGAGCACCGCGGCCACGGCGTAGAGCACCACGGTGACCACCGACGCCGTCCGCCCCTCGACGCGCAGCAGCGCGAACAGCGCCCCCATCACGACCACGAACCCCGCGACGCGGGCCGGGGGCACCGCCGTGAGCACCGCGGCGTAGGCGCCCGCCGCCAGCACCACGCCGTAGACCGCTGCCGAGACCCGCATGCCGCGAGGCTAGGCCCGCGCGCCGCCGATCCGGCCCCGCTGCGCCGAATCGTGGCCGAACGGCACGTGCCGACCGGCACCCGCGCCGTGGTCGCGCGGCACTTCGGCGGTGACCCGCCCGGTTCCTAGCGTCCTCGCCCGACGAGAGGAGTCGCTGTGTTCCGCATCTGCGGTGTGCTGGCCGGGCTGCTGATCGCCCTGCCCGGCGGGATCGAGGGTTTCACCGGCGAGACGGCGGTGACGAGCATGCTGATCGCGCTGTCACCCGCCCTCGCCTTCCCGGCGCTGGTGGGGTTGTGGACGACCCACGTGCGCGGCCGGTTCGGCCTGATCGCCTTCTGCGCCAACCTGATCGGCCTCGGCCTGTTCGGCGGGGCCGCGTTCACGCTCAACATCGCGTTGTTCTTCAACGCGGCGGAGCCCGCCGCGCCCACCCGGCTCGCCCTGCTGGGCACTGCCGTGGTGTTCGCGGCGGGCTCCGTGCTGTTCGGGATCGCGCTGATCCGGTCGGCGACCGCGCCCAAGCCGCCTGCCTGGGCCTACCCGGCCGCGCTGCCCGCGTTCGCGCTGCTCGCGCCGCTGCCGGACTCGCCGCTCACCAGCGCGCTGCACGTCGTCGTCGGCGGCACGCTCGTCTGGCTGTCGACGACCGTGCGCGACCCGGTCACGGCGTGAAGGCCGCCTCGGCCGCCGACTCGACCGCCTCGCTGACCACGCCGGTGCCGCCCAGCACGTCGAGGTTCGCGGTGCTCGGGTCGCCGTCGAGGCCGGGGACCTTGCCCGCGGTGCGCACGAGGAAGTCGCGCGTCGCCGTCGGCAGCGTGGTGGCGTTGGTCAGCAGCAGCGGCTCGCCGTAGACCGCGAGGGTCGCCGTGCCCGCGAGGGCGTCGGGGAAGTTGGTGCCGTTGGCCAGCCCCACGCCCTCGCCCACCAGCGAGCCCGCGTTCGTGTAGTAGCGGTCCGCGATGAGCACGGCCGTGGCGAACCGGTTCGCCCCGACGAAGCTCTCCGACACCGCGCCGAACGCGCCCTTGGCGGCCTGGTCGGCCGCGCCGCCCGCGGTGACCAGCGTCCAGTCGCCCACCTGCGCCTTGCGCGCGTTCGCGAAGGCCGCGGTCGACGCGGGCATCCGGGTGTCGTTGGTGAACAGCAGCGCCCAGGTCTGCCCGCCGCGGTTGAGGTGCGCGGCGGCGCTGCCCGCGGCCAGCGCGTCGGGGAAGTTGGTGCCGGTGGTGACGAAGAACTTGCTCGTCACCGGCATCGCCTCGGCGATCTTGATGGCGGTCTGGTACCGGTCCGCGCCCGCGAGGCGCTTGGCGGTGTAGCCCAGCGAGGTGATGGACGACTCGACGCCCGCCGACAGCGACCCCGTCCCGCCGAGCAGGTACACGGTGCCGCCGTCGTCACCCAGCACGCGCTTGATCTCGTCGCGCACGTCGGCGAGCAGCGCGGTGGGGCTCGTCAGCAGCAGCGGCGCACCGAGGTGCGCGGCCAGCGGCCCGCCGGCCAGCGCGTCGGGGAAGGAGTCCCCCGCGCCAGCACGACCGCCTTGGCGACGTACGGGTCCTTCGGGTCGGCGGTCGCCGCGTCGGCCCACGTGTGCAGCGAGACGCACGCCGCCGTCTGGTACCGGTTCGCGCCCGCGTACCGCAGGGTGATCAGGTCCAGACCCTTCTCGGCCTGCCTGCACGCCGGGTCGACCTGCGCGGCCGCGGTGCCGCCCGCCAACCCGCCGCACACCGCGGCCACGACCGCGGCGACCGCGATGGCACGGGATCGTCGGCTGAGCATCCTCGTCGAAGTCCTTTCTGGGAACGGGAACGCCGGACGGATCGATCGGACCCGTCCGGCGCGCCCCGTCAAACGGCTGTCAGGAGAAAGCGATCATGGCCGCGTTGGCCGTCGAGCTGGACACCGCACCGGTGCCGCCCAGCACGTCCAGGAACGCGTCCGGGTTGCCCTCGGGGTCGGTCACGTCACCGGCGTGGTTCTGCAGGAACACCTTGGTGTGCGAGCTGAGCGAGGTCGGGTTGGTCAGCAGCAGCGGCTGCGCGTACAGCATCAGCATGCTCGTGCCCGCCAGCGCGTCGGGGAAGTTGGTCCCGCTCGCCAGGCCGACGCCCGCGCCGACCAGCTTGTTCTCGCCGTCGGTGAACAGGCCCTCGGCGATCTTCGCCGCGGTCTCGTAGCGGTCGCGGCCGGTGTAGGGCTCCACGACGTTCGAGCCGAACGCGTTGGTCGCGGCGGTCTGGGCCGCGCCGCCCGCGGTCATCAGCAGCAGGAAGTTGCCGTGCTCGTTCGCCCGCGCGGCGATGAAGTTGCCCGTGCTGGCGGGCATGGAGCTGTTGTTGCTGAACAGCAGCGCGACCGGCTTGGTGTCCGGGTTCGAGTCGCGGGTCGCGCCCAGGGTCGCGGTCGCGGAGTAGGTGCCGCGGCCAGCGCGTCCGGGAAGTTGGTGCCGGTGGTGACGAAGAACAGGTTCGTCGTCGGCATCTCCTGCGCGATGCGGATCGCGGTCTGGTACCGGTCAGCGCCGGCGAGGCGCTTGGCGGTGTAGCCCAGCGAGGTGATGGACGACGCGACGCCCGAGGACAGCGAGCCGGTGCCGCCCAGCAGGTAGACGGTGCCACCCGGCTTGAGCACGCGCTGGATCTCGGCCTTCACCGAGGGCAGCAGCGTGGTCGGGCTGGTCAGCAGCAGCGGCCCGTTGACGTAACCCGCCAGCGGCCCACCCGCGAGCGCGTCGGGGAACGCGTCGCCGCGCGCCAGCACGACCGCGTTGGCCTTCGGCACGTCCGGCGTGGTGTCGACGTGGTCGTACCACGTCCAGAAGGACGCGCACACCGCGGTCTCGTACCGGTTCAGCCCGGCGTAGCGGTACATGGTGACGCCCTCGCCCGCGGTCGTCGTCCGGCAGGTCTCCGGACCGGCGGCGGCGGCGTTCGCGCGCATCGCGAGCTGACGCGCGGCGTCCTCGCGACCGGCCTCCAGCACGGTCGAGCGCTGGGCCTTCGTGTAGCCCTCGGACGCGGGCGCGGCGGCGGCCTGCCCGGTGAACGCGACCGCGGCGGTCAGCGCGGCGAAGCCCGCAGCGAGCGCGCGGGAGCGTCGGGTGGATGTGTTGTGCACGGGTTCCTTTCCCCAGGTCGATTCGCGGGCAGTTCGAGCAGCCCCCGTCCGCTCGCCCTCGAAGCCGGGGACAGTCTGCAAGAGCGGGGGCGGGTTTACCAGGCTTTTGGAAATGTCCGGGGTTAACTCACGGCGGCCAGAGGGTGTCGCCTCCCCGTACGGCCGCAGGGGTCACCCTCGGTCCCTGGCTGGCCACGCAGGGGCTCCACGCTGCGGCAGTGGCGCGGTGACCACCCGCTTTGGGTGGTCGCCGGGACCTCCGGTACCCTCTCCGGCGGAGGATTCGCATAGTGGCCTAGTGCGCACGATTGGAAATCGTGTTGGGTGTTAAAGCCCTCGCGGGTTCAAATCCCGCATCCTCCGCCAGTACCAGGCAGAACGCCGGTCACCAAGGATCTTGGTGACCGGCGTTCCTGCGTTCGGGGTGTCCGCGGGCGTCCAGGTGGGTCCTCATGGCATCGGTCGCGCCTCGATCGCCGATCGGCTTCGTCGTCGGTGGCCGCTGGGTCGTGATCGTGCCGGGTTGTCGTGCTGCGGCGTCATGACGCTAGTGATCCGGGGTTGCTGAGTTTGGTTCGGTTCCCAAGCTTTCTTGTCGCATAGGCCAAATGGCCGTTCCTCAATGCGCATTCATGGCAAGGGTCGTGCACCGTAATGTCCCTCGTCATCGGTCGAATCGTCATTGGGGTGCTCTGTGAGAAGTCGTAGCGGATTCCAGTCACGCGGGCGTCGTCGGTTGGTGGCGGCGATCACCACGATCGGCGCAGTGGCCGCTTCCCTCGTCGTGGGAGCGAGCCCTGCGCACGCCTACGGGACCCTGATCGTCCGGTACGCGGTCGTCGACACCGACAATTGCGCGCGCTTGGCGGGCAGCCTGTCGGTAAGCGCGCAAGGCGACTACTGCGTCCTGAACGACTCCGCGGACGACACGTTCTTCCACAAGGACCCGGGAGGTGTCGCCATCAAGGTCGAGGAACACGACTCCAATGGGATGGTGGCGAAGCAGGAGTTCCACCCGTACGGCGAGACCTTGTGGGTGTACGACACCAGGAACGACGGGGACACCGTTTACACGGACGTTTACGCCAATGGCTTCTACGGGCCGTACGCTCCGCCCGGAACCAGCAACACCATTGATTTCGCCAAGGTCAATCTCGACTTCCCGGAGGGGCGGAGCATTCGGCTCGACGTCTACGACGACGCAGGCCCCGCGGATCTGATCACCAGCGTCGGCGGTGGTGTGGCCTGATCCGCGGGACCGTTCCTCAGCCCGCCACCCGTGGCCTAGCGGGGAGCAGGTCGGCGTGGTCGGCGGCGGCTTGGCCCGCGCCCCAGCCGGTGGGGTTGCTGATGGTGGTGCGGCGGGTGCGGATGCCGGGGAACAGGGTCGCGTAGGTCTCCTCGACGACGTGGTGCCTGCGGGCGAGGACGGGGAGGGCGCGGGCGTCGGTGGCGGTCGCGGTGGCGAGGGCCAGGCGGGTGCGGATGCGGTGGGCGTACCCGGACAGGAAGGCGTTGCGGTAGGCGCGGGTGCGGCCGGGGGCGGCGCGCAGGGCGCGGGTGGCCTGGACGCCCAGTGACGCCGACAGGACCGTCACGATCTCCAGGTCCGTCTCGTGGCCGACCAGCACCACGCAGCCCAACTTCGGGTAGAAGACCGCGCGGCAGCGGTTGGCCTCGGCGACCGCGTCGACCAGTTGGGCCTTGGCGGTGACGTACGGCTGTTCCAGCCAGATGCGGCTCGCGGACGCGCGCTGCGGGCCCGGGTCGACGGCGGCCTCGGCGAAGGCGTGGCGGGCCATCAGCTCCTGCGCCTTGGCCGACAGCGCCTCCGCTTCCTGCGGGTACGCCGTCGACTCCGCCTTCGCGAGCAGCGCGCGGACCTTGGCCAGGACGCGCGCCTCGACGCGCTGGTGGGGCACCGCGATGACGCGGCCGGGCTGGGGCAGCAGGGCCGGGAGGGCGGGCAGGACCGCGAGCGCGGCGAGGAGGTCGACGACCCGGTCGACGGCGTCGGCCAGCGGCACGCCCGCGCGGGCGGCCCACTGGGGCAGGTGCGGTTCGCCGCGGCGCCACCAGACCGCGCCCGCGGCCCTGGCCTCGGCGGCCCAGCGCGGGTGCAGGTGGGCGGCCGGGTGGCGGGCGGTGTCGGCGGCGACGGCGTCCGCGGCGAGGTCGGCGAGGCCGCGGGGACGACGGCGGCGACGTCGGCCGGGGTCCAGCCGCGGTCCCAGAGGGCGCCGAGCGCGCGGGTGAGGGCGGCGGCCGCGGCCGCTCCGACGACCGCGGGGCGTGGTCGGCGAGTTCGTGCGCGTGACCCGCGCCGCCGCGGGCCCTGACCTGGGCGGACTCGGTCAGGCGGGCGGCGAGCAGCGCCGCGGAGACCCGGTCCGCTCGATCATGTGTTCGCATGCGGACATCATGCCCGCTGCGGCCGACATTTATCGACCACCTGTTCGAACGCAAAGGGCCCGCCACCCGGTGGGGTGGCGGGCCCGGCAGCTGAGCGGTCAGTCCTCTTCGGCCGCGTGGTCCGGCGTGCCCGGGTTCGGGTCGCGGGACAGGTCGATCAAGGGGTGCAGCTCGGCGCCCTCGGGGGCGCGGTGCTTGCCGGGGCGGTCGTCGTCCGACACAGGGGTTCCTCCACACACTCCAGCCGGGCTCCCCGAGCCCGGTCAGCCGGAGATTACCCGCGGTGCTGCCGCACCCAACCCTCGATTCCCCCGGCCGTGATGGGCAGTGCGTCGGAGATCACCTCGTGGCCGTCGGCGGTGACCACCAGGTCGTCCTCGATGCGCACGCCGATGCCGCGCAGCTCCGGCGGCACCGTGAGGTCGTTCGGGTGGAAGTACAGCCCCGGCTCGACGGTCAGCGCCATGCCCGGCTCCAGCTTCGCCTCGTGGTACGCCTCCGCCCGCGACGCGGCGCAGTCGTGCACGTCCAGGCCCAGGTAGTGGCCGACCCCGCAGACGATGTACCGGCGGTGGTGCTGGCCGTCCGGGTCGAGCGCCTTGTCGACCGACCCCGGCAGCAGCCCCCAGTCGTGCAGGCCCTCGGCGAGGACCCGCATCGCGGTGTGGTGGAACGCGCGGTAGTCCGCGCCCGGCCGGACCTCGGCCATGGCCTGGACGTGCGCGTCGTGGACCAGGTCGTACACCTTGCGCTGCGCGGGGAGAACTCGCCGCCGACCGGGAAGGTCCGGGTGACGTCGGCGGTGTAGAGGGTGTCCAGCTCGACGCCCGCGTCCAGCAGGAGCAGGCCGTCCTCGGGGACCGGCCCGTCGCAGCGGGTCCAGTGCAGCACCGGCGCGTGCGGCCCGGCGGCGACGATCGACGCGTACCCCGGTCCGTTCCCGGCGGTGCGGGCGCGCCGGTCGAAGGTGCCCTGCAGCCACCGCTCGCCGCCGCCGCGGACCGCGGCGTCCAGCTCGCGGGCGACGTCGGCGAACCCGAGCACGGTCGCGTCGACGGCGGCCCTGAGCTGGCCGATCTCCCAGTCGTCCTTGATCCGGCGCAGCTCGGCGAGGGTGGTGCGCAGCTCCGCGCTGTGCGCGCCCGCCAGCGCGTCGAGGTGCGGGTCGACGCCCTTGACGGCCAGCACCTCGGGCAGCCTGCCGCGCAGCGCCTTGGGCAGGCCCTCCAGCGGCAGGCACACCAGGCCCAGCGCCTCGGACCACTCGGCCAGGCCCGGCGCGGGCCCGATCCACAGCTCGCCGTCGCGGGCGTTGGCGAAGAAGTCCGGCTCCTCCGGCCCCGCGGGCTCGCGCAGGTGCAGGACGGCGTCGTGCCCGTCGCCCGCCGGGTGCATGACGAGGACGGCGCCCTCGGCGTAGCAGCCGGTCAGCCAGGCGAAGTCGCTGTCGGCGCGGAAGGCGTAGTCGGTGTCGTTCGACCGCACGGGCGCGTGCCCCGCCGCGATCGCGATCCGCTTGCCGGGGAACGCGCGGGACAGCCGCTCCCGGTGCGCCGCGGCGGCCGCCGCGGCCCCGTCGACGACCCGGACCGCCCGGTCGGCCGGACCCCAGTCGTCGCGCACGAAGTCCCTGAACCCCTGCGCTGCCACCAAATTCGACGGATCACGTCGAGCCGGGCGGTCGCTCATGCCCTACTCCTCACCTGGTCGGTTGTGCCGCCAGCCTATGCGGCCCGCCCGCGTACACGACCCGCCCCACCGCCGGGTCCGTTCGGCGCGGCGTCCCCGCATCGGGTGTCACCCCCGGACCGGGCGCCGGAGCTGAGCCCTTGTCCTCCGACCCGCACCGACCAGGGAGGACCCGTTGACCGCGCTGCCCGCCCACGCCCCGCCGCCGCTCCCGGCCCCGCGCCCGCCGCGCCGCCCGCGCCTGCCCGGCCCGACGCCGCTGCCGCCGACCAGCCTCCCGGGCCGCCGCCACCTCACCCGCCTGGTGACGGCGCTGGTGGAGGCGATGGCGGGCCGTCGACCGGGCCACCAGCTCGCGGACGTCATGACGTTCCCCGCGCAGACGGCGCTGCGCGTGCTGCCCGCCCAGCCGCGCGACCTGCGGCTGCGCTCGGTCCGGATCTGCGAGGTCGACCGCGCGACCGCGGAGATCGCGGCGGTGCTGTCGACCGGCGTGCGCGCCAAGGCCCTCGCCGCCCGCGCCGAGCACTGCGGCGCGGGCTGGCGCATCACCGCCGTGCACGTGCTCGGCGGGTGAAGGGGGTCAGCCGGTGGGCACGAACCGGACGACCTGCGGGTCGTGGTCGCTGGCCTGGTCGGCGAACTCGGCGTTGATGTGCACGATGTCGTAGTCCGGTCGCAGGATGAACGGGCTGGTCAGGATGTGGTCGAGGGCTTGGGAGTTGCCCTGGAAGACGTACCCGTACCGCTCGTTCACCGGCAGGTGGTTGATCAGCGGGTCGAGCACGCCGCCCTGCGTCAACCGGGCCATCACGGGCGAGAACTGGAAGTCGTTGATGTCGCCCAGCACCAGCAGGTTCGCCCGCGGGTCCTCGGCCAGCAGCTCGTGCGCGAACGCGTTCACCGCCGCCGCCTGCGCCAGCCGCTGCACCTCCGAGGTGCGCGCAGGCGGCTGGAAGCGGCCGAACAGCGGCTGGTCGCCGCCCTTGGACGCGAAGTGGTTCGCCACCACGAACACCGTGCGCCCGCGGAACACGAACTCGCCGACCAGCGGCTTGCGGCTGGACTCCCACGCCGCGTTCGCCGGGTCGATCCGGCCCGGCGACACCGACAGCCGCGGCCCGTCGAGCACCTCGACCGGCGTCGTCGCGTCCCCGCCCGGACGGTCCACGAAGGACACCCGGGCCGGGTTGAACAGGAACGCCACCCGGATGTTGCCGCCCGGCTGCCCGCCGTCGGCCCCGTCGACGGGGTCGATCTGGCGCCAGTCGTAGCGCGGCCCGCCCTGCGCGGCGATCGCGTCGGTGAACCGCCGCAGCGTCTCGTCCGCGGCGACCACGCCGTCGTTCGACGGGCCGCTGTTGTCCTGGATCTCCTCCAGCGCCAGCACGTCCGGCGACGCGAGGTCGGCGACGACGGCCGCGGCGAGCCGGTCGAACTTCGCCTGCGGGTTCCCGGGCGAGAGGTTCTCCACGTTGTAGGTCGCGACGGCCAGCTCGGCGGGCCGCTGCGGCCGGGTCGACTCGCGCGCCAGGCCGTTATCGATGTGCGCGCCGAGCGTGGTCGCCTGGATGAGGTACCCGCCGAAGCGGCTGTAGTCGACCGGCCCGGACGTCTCGCCCGCGAGCACGTCGCCGACGTCGGCCTGCGGGAACGGCCGCTGCGCGAACGGGATCAGGGACAGGACCTGCACCCGCCCGCTGTTCTGCTGGTCGTACCCGGTGTAGATCGTCCCGCCGCGCGGCGTGGGGTTCTGCGCGGGCTTGGTGGTCACGAACAACTCGTTGAACGGCGTCGTCGGGCCCACGACCCGCACGTCGTCGACCCGGACCCGCATGCCCTCGCGCGACTCCCAGAAGTCGAGCGCGTAGGCGCTGGGCTCCAGCGGCAGCTCCTCGATGCTCCCGCCCGGCTCCTTGGTGTAGACCTCCGGCACGGTCGTGGCCCCGACCGCCTCCGCCGGGACGCCGACGCCCTGCGCGGTGACCGTCCAGCTCGCCCCGACCAGCTCGGTCGTGGAGAGCATCACCGACGACGCGGGCGGCGCGTCGGCGTAGAACTCGTCCACGGTCCCCGCGACCGTCACCGCGTCCCCGACTGCGACGGCGGGCGTGGTGGACCCGGTGAACACGAACAGACCCTCGCTGGTCGCGGGATCGGCGTCGGGCTGCGTGTCCTGGAACCAGAACCCGCGCGCCGACCCGAACGCCCGCACCGCGGTCACGACGCCGGTCACGCCCGAGACCTGCTCCCCGTCGAACGGCGAGAGGTGCGTGGTGCCCTGGATCTCGTGGATCCGCGCCACGACGGGCACCGGCCCACCCCCACCGCTGGTCGGCGTGGGCGCCCCCGCGAGGAAGTCGGCCGCGTTGTTGTCGGTGTCGCTCCCGATGCGCGCGACGGACGCCGTGTTGCTCGCCCCCGGCACGGGCGCGGTCTCGCGCACGACGGCGGACCCGTACCCGACGAGGTCGACGATGCTCACGTCCAGGGCGCAGGCGGCGGCGGTCTTGCACGTGAGCTGCGTGGTCGAGTTGACCAGCGCGATGGTCCCGGTGGTGGCCGACATCGCGATGCTCCCGGTGACGTCCGGCGACGGCAGCGGCGTCGTCCCACCCGCGCCCGCGGCCTCCTGCACCAGGAAGGACCCGTTGGCGGCCACGGCCCCGTCGAGCGGCGTCACCTGCCACGCCGATGTCGCGGTGGGCGACCCGGGCAGGTACTGCACGCTCCACCCGGCCAGGGGGACGTCCGTGGCCCCCTGGTTCGCCAACTCGACGAAGTCGTTCGTGTACGTCGCCCCGGAGTTCCCACCCCGCCGTACACCTCGTTGATGACGACACCGGCACTGGGCGCCGCCACCGCCGGAACACCGGCGACGACCAGCCCAGCCACGGTCAGCACTACCAGGGGTGATCTCACGAGAAGGTCCTTCCGCGCGACAACCGTGCCAGGCATCCTGCGCCTCTAGCCCGGGTATCGGAAGGGCCTGCCTACCTGTTGCGCGACCAGTGCAGGTCCAGCCACTCCCGGTGCTGCTCCTCCACCGCGACCTCGACCGGCCGCCCGTGCAGCCCGGCGTAGGAGGCGTAGCCCCGCACCTCGGCCGTCAGGTCGACGACCAGGTCCACCGGGTGCACGGCCACGTGCCCGACGTCGAACAGGGAGTGCAGGTCCCTCCGCATCAGCCATCCCCCGTGGCGGTGGTGCTTGCCGCTCGCCGCGAAGGAGTAGAGGTGGGCGGCCTCCAGCGCCCGCTCGGGGCAGGGCCCGGTGAACGCGCAGACGTCGCCGAACTGCTCGCGCAGCGCCTTCCGGAACTCGGGCTGCCCCTTGCGGACCCGGACGACCCTGGTCGCGTGCCCGCCCGGGATCTGCTGCTCGAGCGCCGCCTCGAACGGCGTCGCCCGGGGATCGCCGATCGCCCGCCACAGCTTGGTCAGGTTGATCGGCCTGATCGAGTGCTGCGACTTCGGGTTGTCGGTCAAGGCCCGCAGCTGGGCCGCGTCGAGCTGGCCCGCCAGGTCCATCCACCCGGCCTCGTAGCGCGCCCGAAGGTCGCGTCGCACCTGTCGCACCGTGTGATCCGCTTCCGCAGCTTGATCCGACCGGAGCGGCAGCGGGGGCAGCTCGTGATGGCCTTGGGCGCTGTTGCGACAACCTGGGCGTTGATGTCGGTGCCCGGGAGTAGAACGAAGACCCCCGCCCCGCGGTCCTGGAGGTTTGACGATGCATTCGTTCCGCACGCCCGACGAAGTGACGCTCGGGGTGGAGGACTTCGGGGACGTGGGGGCGCCCCTGGTGGTGCTCATCGGCAGCCCCACCATGCTCTCCTGGCCCGACGACCTCTGCGACGCCCTCGCGCGGGGTGGGCGGCACGTCGTCCGGTACGACCTCCGCGACGCGGGCGCCTCCACGACGGTCGACCCCGACGCCCCCGCCTATACCCTCCGCGACCTCGCCGCCGACGCGGCTGCGCTGGCCAAGGGGCTCGACGACCGGCCCGCGCACCTCGCGGGTGTCGGCGTCGGCGGGATGGTCGCGCAGGTCGCCGCACTCGACCACCCCGACGCCTTCGCCGCGCTCACGCTCGTCGGGACGCGCCCGGTCGCGCCGGGGCCGGTCGACGACGACCTCCCCGACCACGACGCCGAGACCCGGACCCGCCGGTTCGCGGTCCCCATGCCCAAGTGGACCGACCGCGCCGCCGTCGCCGAGTACATCGCCGCGGGCGCCGAGATCTCCGGGGACGACCCGGCCGAGGCCCGTGCCCGCGCCGAGCGGATCTTCGACCGCACGCAGGGCAAGGCGCGCAAGTTCCACATGGCCAACCAGTTGGGCATGGTCTTCGCCAAGCTCGACTGCGCGCCGCGCTGGCGGGAGCGGCTGCCCGAGATCGCCGTCCCGACGCTCGTCGTGCACGGGCGCCGCGACCGGTTCTTCCCGGTCGGCAACGGCGAGGCCCTCGCCCGGGAGATCCCGAACGCCCGCCTGCTCGTCCTCGAGGACGCCGCGACCGCGATCCCCGCGAAGGCCGCCGACGAGATCGCCGACGCCATGCTCGCGACATAGAAAAACGCCGGTCGCCCACGAAGGGCGACCGGCGTTCTCCAGCGGTGGCGGTGGGATTTGAACCCACGGACGGGGGATGCCCGTCACGCGCTTTCGAGGCGCGCTCCTTCGGCCGCTCGGACACGCCACCGCCGATGAGGGTACAGAGCGGCGTGCCGGGGGCCGAGGGCGGGTGCCTCAGCGGCGGTCGAACTTGTCCTTCATGTCCTGGACGGCGCCGGCGGCGCGGTCGCGGAGGTCGTGACCGGCCTCCTTGACCTCGCCGGAGGTCTGGTCGGCCTTGCCGGAGGTCTCCAGGTCGCGGTTGTCGGTGGCCTGGCCCAGCTTCTCCTTGGCCTGGCCCATCAGCTGCTCGGCCTTGTCCTTCGCCTTGTCGAACATGCTCATCAGAACGCTCCTCCAAGCGTGGGCTGATTACTCCCCTCGCTCTAGGGGTGCCCAGCGAATGGCCCAGTCAATTGTGACTTAAATCACATCGAAGAAGTCGACCAGCAGCTTCGCGCACTCCTCCGCCAGGACCCCGCCCTGGACCTCGGGCCGGTGGGTCAGCCGACGGTCCCGGACGACGTCCCACAGCGAGCCGACCGCGCCCGTCTTCGGCTCCCACGCCCCGAACACCACCCGCGACACCCGCGCGAGCACCAGGGCCCCGGCGCACATCGTGCACGGCTCGACCGTCACCGCGAGGGTGCAGCCGGTCAGGCGCCAGCCGTCGCCGTGGACGGCCGCGGCGGCGCGCAGGGCGAGGACCTCGGCGTGGGCCGTGGGGTCGCCGGTCGCCTCGCGGGCGTTGCACGCCGACGACAGGACGCGGCCGGAGGCGTCGACCACGACCGCGCCGATGGGCACGTCACCGGTCAGCGGGGCCGCGCGCGCGGCGTCGAGGGCGAGCCGGACCAGGTCCTCCGGCGTCACTGGAGGATGGTGTCGAGGTGCTTGGCGTACTCGTCGGCGAAGCCGAGCCGCTGGGCGATCATCTGCAGCTGCTCGTCCGGGTACAGGTCGACCTCGTCGACGATCACCTGCAGCTCCGCGGCGGGCAGGCCCAGGTCGGCCAGCACGTCGAGGGAGCCCTCCGGCCACACCTCGTCGACGTCCTCCGGCGGGTCGACGCGCAGCAGGTCGAGGGCGTCGGCGGCGATGTCGTAGTCCAGCGCGGCGGCGGCGTCCGACAGCAGCAGGGCGATGCCGCCCGGGCTCGGGCGCAGCACGATGAAGAACTCGTCGTCCACCGCGAGCAGCCCGAAGACCGCGCCGGTGGACCGGGTACGGCGCAGCTCGGTGATCGCCGCGTCCAGCTCGGCGAGCGCGCCCGGATCCATCGCCGAACAGCGCCACCGCCCCTCCTCGCGGACGACGGCCACCCCGAACCCCGACACCTGCTCGGCCATGGGTGACACGGTATTCCGCCGGGGGTTTCGGTGCCACTATCGGGGAATGACGACACCGTTGACGGATGATCCCAGGTTCACCGGCCTGCGCGAAGCCGCCCACGCCCTGCAGCCCCGCACCGTGGCGCTGCGCAGGCTCCTGCACCGCCACCCCGAGCAGGGCCTGGAGCTGCCCCGCACGCAGGCCGCCGTGCTCGACGCGCTCGCGGGCCTCGACCTGCGGATCACCACCGGCGAGCAGCTCGGGTCCGTCGTCGCCGTGCTCGACGGCGGGCGTCCCGGACCGGCCGTGCTGCTGCGCGGCGACATGGACGCGCTCCCGCTGCAGGAGGACACCGGCCTGGCGTACGCCTCCGAAGTGGACGGTTCGATGCACGCCTGCGGGCACGACACGCACACCGCGATGCTCGCCTCCGCCGCCCGCCTGCTGCACGACCGCCGCGAGGACCTCGCCGGGCAGGTCGTGTTCATGTTCCAGCCCGGCGAGGAGGGCTACCACGGCGCGAAGCACATGCTCGAGGAAGGACTCCTCGACGCCGCCGACGCGCCGATCGAGAAGGCGTTCGCCATCCACATCACGTCGAAGGAGGAGTCCGGCGTGCTGCGGTGCAGGCCCGGACCGCTGATGGCCAGCGCGAACATGTTCACGATCACCGTCACCGGCCGCGGCGGCCACGCCTCGATGCCCTCCGACGCCTGCGACCCCGTCCCCGCCGCCGCGGCCATGGTCGGCGCGCTGCAGACCGTGGTGACCCGGCGGATCAGCGTGTTCGAGCCCGCCGTGCTGACGATCGCCCGGATCAGCGCGGGCACGACGTCCAACATCATCCCGGAGACCGCGGAGATGCAGGGCACGCTGCGCACGCTGTCGGAGCAGTCCCGCAAGACCATGCTCGACGAGATCCACAAGGTCTGCGAGCACGTCGCCGCCGCGCACAGCTGCACGGTGTCGTTCGACTTCACCCCGGCTACCCGGTCACCGTCAACGACGACGACGTCGCCGACCGCGTACTCGACCTCGCCGACGCCGTCCTCGGCCCGCGCCACTCCTCGCGCATGCCGAACCCGATCATGGGCGCGGAGGACTGGTCGTACGTGCTCGAGCGCGTCCCCGGCGCGATGGCGTTCCTCGGCGCGTGCACCCCCGGAACGACCCCGGCCGACGCCGCGCCGAACCACTCCAACCGGGTGGTCTTCGACGAGGCCGCGTTCCCGCACGGGGTCGCCGCGTACGCCGCGTTCGCGTTGGACGTGCTCCGCTGAGCGCCGTCGGGCCGCCCGGGTAGGGTCGGGGCGTGGCGCTCGCCCTCTACCGCAAGTACCGGCCGGCGACCTTCGCCGAGGTCGTCGGGCAGGAACACGTCACCGTCCCGCTCCGCACCGCGCTGGCGGCCGGTCGGGTCAACCACGCCTACCTGTTCTCCGGTCCGCGCGGCTGCGGCAAGACCTCCAGCGCGCGCATCCTGGCCCGCTCGCTGAACTGCGAGCAGGGCCCCACCGACGAGCCCTGCGGCACGTGCGACTCGTGCGTGTCGCTGGCCCCCAACGGCCCCGGCAACGTCGACGTCGTCGAACTCGACGCGGCCAGCCACGGCGGCGTCGACGACGCCCGGGAGCTGCGCGACCGCGCGTTCTACGCGCCCGCGCAGTCCCGCTACCGGGTGTTCATCGTCGACGAGGCGCACATGGTCACCACGCAGGGCTTCAACGCCCTGCTGAAGATCGTGGAGGAGCCGCCGGAGCACCTGGTCTTCATCTTCGCCACGACCGAGCCGGAGAAGGTGCTGCCGACCATCCGGTCGCGCACCCACCACTACCCGTTCCGGCTGATCCCGCCGGGCGCGATGCGCGAGCTGCTGGAGCGCAACTGCGCCGCCGAGGGCGCGGTCGTCCAGCCCGCGGTGTTCCCGCTGGTGATCCGCGCGGGCGGCGGCTCGGCCCGCGACACCCAGTCGGTGCTCGACCAGCTCCTCGCGGGCTCCGGCCCGGAGGGCGTCACCTACGAGCGCGCCGTCGCCCTGCTCGGCGTCACCGACTCGGCGCTGATCGACCGCATGGTCGCGGCCCTGGTCGACAACGACGCCCCCGCCGTCTACGGCACCGTCGACGCCCTCGTCGAGGCCGGGCACGACCCGCGCCGCTTCGCCAGCGACCTGCTCGACCGCCTCCGCGACCTCATCCTGCTGCGCGCCGTCCCCGACGCGGCGTCCCGCGGCCTGGTCAGCGCCCCGGGCGAGCAGCTCGGCGCGATGACCGAGCAGGCCCAGCGCCTCGGCCCGGCCGCGCTCACCCGCTACGCCGAGATCCTGCACGCGGGCCTGATCGACATGCGCGGCGCCACCGCCCCGCGCCTGCTGCTGGAACTGCTGTGCGCCCGCATGCTCCTGCCCGGCGCGGGCTCCACCGACGCCGTCGCGGACGCCGCGGTCCTGCACCGCCTCGAGCAGGTCGAGACCCAGCTCGCGAGCGGCGCCCCGCGCCCGGCGGCGGCCCCGCGCGAGCAGCAGCCCGCGCGCCGCGCCGAGGAACCGGCCGCCCGCCGCGCCGAGGAACCACCCGCCCGCCGCGTCGAGGAACCCCGCCGCGAGGAGCCGCGCGCGGAGGCCCCGCCCGCCCGGCGCGAGGAGGAGCCCCCGCCCACCCAGGGCAAGGCCCAGTTCACCCGGCCTTCGCAGCGCCGCGGCGACGGCCCGGCCCAGCGCCCGCCCGCCACGGAGCACACCCCGGCGGAGCAGGCCCGCCCCGCCGCCAGGGATCACCAGGCGCCCGCCAACCGCGAGCCCGCCGCGGTCGAGCAGCCCGCCACGACTCCTGATCCGCAGGCGTCGTCGGGCGATGTGGATGTCGCGGGCCTCCGCCGCCGCTGGTCGGAGGTGGTCGCCGCGCTGCGGCCGGTCGCGCCGACCCCGGCCGTGCCCGCGATGCTCGCCCAGGCGGCGGTCCAGTCCATCGACGGGTCGACCGTCGTGCTCGGCGTCCCCGGTCCGCTGGTCGCGCGGCTGTCCGAGCCCGCGAACACCCAGTTGGTGGCCAAGGCGATCACGTCGGTCGTCGGCGGTGAGTGGCAGGTCCGGTGCGTCCCGCCGGGCGCGTCCCCGCGCCCTCGGCGCCCGCCCGGTCCGCGCCGCCCGCGCCGTCGCGGCCCGTCGCCGAGCAGGCCAAGCGCCGCTACGTCCCGGCCGCGGACCTGCCCCCGGAGCCGCCGGAGCCGGACCTCCCGCCGGAGCCCGAGGACGAGGAGGAACTCCTCGCCGAGGCGCACCGCACCCCGAACGCGGAGGCCGACAGCGGCCCGCGCGCGGACCCGGAGGAGGCCATGCTCCAGCTCCTCGCCGAGAAGCTCGGCGCGAAGCCGGTCGACAAGGCCTAGAACCGGATCTCCTTGGCGAACGCCGACTGCGCCACCACCGTGGCGACCCCGTCGGGCGTCGCCACCGCGACCGTCGCGGAGTCGGGTGTCCACACGGGAGCGCCGAGCGCGCCGACCTCGGCCGCGCGCAGGAAGTCGCCGGTGCCCGCGTGGTGGAAGGAAACCCGGCCACCGTCCACAACGGCCAGACGGCGGCCGTCCGGCGCCGGGACGCCCACCGCGTCGGCGCCCAGGTCGGTGACGAGCGGCTCCCACGTGCCGTGCTCGACGTCGTACCGGGTGACCTCACCGCCCGCGGTGGCGACGAGCCGGACGGAGTCGGGCAGCCAGGTCAGGTGGTGGTGGCCGCCGTCGGCGGGCTCGGGGCAGATGAGGCGGACGTGGTCGTCCTCGGTGACCGGCATCGTGTCGACCAGCAGGAGCTTGCGGGGCAGGCGCAGCGCGATGTAGCGGCTGTTCGGGCTGACCGCCGCCGCCCGGACGTCGCCGCCGCGGGAGTAGACGGTCTGCTCCTCGCCGACGAGGACGTTGCGGATGACGACGTCCCACAGCAACCGGTGCCGCGGGTTCGCCCGGTAGACCACGCGGCCGGGGAGCACGCCGAGCAGTTCGACGGCGTGGTCGGACTTCCGCAGCGGCTTGGCGCGGCCCCGGGAGCGGAGGGTGATCGTCGGGCCGTCCTGGTGGACGACGTCGCGGGTGCCGGGGAGGTAGCGGGCCTCGCCGGTCGTCGCCGCGAGCGGGGTGGACCTGCCCGCCGCGTCGACCTCGATCAGGCCGCCGTCGGTGCCGACCAGGATGCGGTCGGCGGCGTCGAGTACCCGGGTGCCGGACATGATCTCCACCCTGTCACAGCGGCTGCGACGGTCGGCGCGGTACCCGACTAAGCTGGGCGGTGAACCAGCTCCCGACCTGGAAGGGGTCGCAGTGTTCCCAGGTGGCGGCGGCACTCCCGACATGCAGGCGATCCTCCAGCAGGCGCAGAAGATGCAGGAGCAGCTCATCGCGGCCCAGCAGAAGCTGGCCGACGCGGAGGTCGAGGAAGCGCGGGCGGCGGGCTGGTCAAGGCGACGGTGTCCGGCTCGGGTGAGCTCAAGGCGCTCGCCATCGACCCGAAGGTGGTCGACCCCGACGACGTGGAGACGCTGTCCGACCTGGTGGTCGCCGCGGTCCGCGACGCGGGCGCCAACGCGCAGCGGCTCGCCGAGGAGACGATGGGCCCGCTGGCGGGCGGTCTGGGCGGCGGGTTCGGCCTGCCCGGGATGTAGCCGTGTACGAGGGACCGGTCCAGGACCTGATCGACGAGCTGGGGCGGCTGCCCGGGGTCGGTCCGAAGAGCGCCCAGCGCATCGCCTTCCACCTGCTCGCCGCCGAGCCCGCCGACGTGACCCGGCTGCAGGAGGCCCTGCAGAAGGTCAAGGAGGGCGTCGTCTTCTGCGACGTCTGCGGCAACGTCTCCGCCGAGCAGACCTGCCGCATCTGCCGCGACGCCCGCCGCGACCCGAGCGTGGTGTGCGTCGTCGAGGAGCCGAAGGACGTCCTCGCGGTCGAGCGCACCCGCGAGTTCAAGGGCCGCTACCACGTCCTCGGCGGCGCCCTGGACCCGTTGTCCGGCATCGGCCCGGACCAGCTCCGCATCCGCCAGCTCCTGGCCCGCATCGGCGGCGCGGAGATCACCGAGGTCATCCTCGCCATGGACCCGAACACCGAGGGCGAGGCCACGGCCACCTACCTGGTCCGCATGCTGCGCGACTTCCCCGGCCTCACCGTCACCCGCCTGGCCTCCGGCCTCCCGATGGGCGGCGACCTCGAGTTCGCCGACGAGCTGACCCTCGGCCGCGCCCTCTCCGGCCGCCGCACCATGTGAGATGCCCGCGTCATATGACGTCACCATCCAGATGATGACGTCACATGATCGCATCATCCGAACGGGCCGCCCAGATGACGGCACCATCCGGATGGTCGCATCATATGATCGCATCATCTGGATGGTGACGTCATATGTTCACATCATCTGACTTGGAGCCCGTGGTCGCGCACGTGCGAGGCGGGGCGCCGCGGCTGGGCGGGGTCCGGCTGGTCGCGGTCGACGGGCCGTCCGGGTCGGGCAAGTCGACCTACGCCGCCGCGCTCGCCGCGGCGTTCGGGCCGGGGCGGTCGTCATCAGCACCGACGACTTCGCCACCTGGGACGACCCCGTCGCGTGGTGGCCGCGGCTGCGCGACGGCGTGCTCCGCCCGCTGGCCCTCGGCCGTTCGGGCGGCTACCGCCGGACCGAATGGACGGACGGCCTGCCCCACCCCGGCGCGTGGGTGACGATCGCCACACCCGACGTCCTGATCCTCGAAGGCGTGTCCGCCGGACGCCGCTCGGTGCAGCCCCGTTTGTCCGCTTTGGTCTGGCTCGACCTCCCCGCCGCGGAGCGCCTGGAACGGGCCGTCGCCCGCGACGGTGAGTCATCCCGCGCGGCGCTCACCGCCTGGCAGGGGTTCGAAACGGGGTGGTACGCCGTCGACCGGACCGCCGAGCGGGCGACGCACCGGCCGCCAGTCGGGGGAGCGGCGTCCGATAAGCGGACATAAGCCGCGCTTATCGCACTCAGCGTGACCATTCGCGCGCGCACAGCTAATTCCGTGTATGTCAGTTGGCCGGATCGTGACCTCACGTCATACGGGGATGCTGAGTGAAGCGGCTATGGTCGGCCACCACACGGTGTGATCCCGGACAGATTCGAGGAGTGCGTGATGGCTCACCAGCGATCCGTGCCACCTTGTCGACTGGTCGCCGAACCCGGCGCCGTCCGACGCGGTGAGCGGGCGCCCGGAACCGGGTGGTCGGCGGCATGACCGCCCCTCCCCAGACGGCCGGGGCGGAGCCCACTCCGGAGTCCGTGGTCGCGGGTGCGCCGCGCAAGGCCATCGAGGGCCGCTCGCTCGGCCAGATCGCCTGGACCAGGCTCAAGCGGGACAAGGTCGCCATGACGGGCGGCATCGTCGTCGCCCTGCTGGTCATCTTCGCAGTCGCGGGCCTCGTGCTCGACCGGTTTTTCGGGGTGGTGAACCCCAACGACTTCCACCAGGACCTGATCGACACCGAGTTCGGCACGCTCTCGCCGAAGGGCTTCTTCGGCGGCATGAGCTGGGAGCACCCGCTCGGCATCGAGCCGGTCAACGGCCGCGACATCCTGTCCCGCATCTTCGCGGGCGCCTGGATCTCGCTGCTGATCGCGTTCCTCGCGACCGTGCTGTCGGTGGTCATCGGCACCGTGCTGGGCATCGTCGCCGGGTTCTTCGGCGGCTGGGTCGACACGCTGATCAGCCGGGCGATGGACGTCTTCCTCGCCTTCCCGCTGCTGGTGTTCGCCATGGCGCTGGTCGGCGTCATCCCGGACTCGGCGTTCGGGCTGTCCAGCGAGGCGACCCGCATCGCGATGCTGATCTTCATCATCGGCTTCTTCAACTGGCCCTACATCGGGCGCATCGTCCGCGGGCAGACGCTGTCGCTGCGCGAGCGCGAGTTCGTCGACGCCGCGCGCAGCATGGGCGCCCGCGGCCCTACATCCTGTTCAAGGAGATCCTGCCGAACCTGGTGGCGCCGATCCTGGTCTACGCCACCCTGCTGATCCCCACGAACATCCTGTTCGAGTCGGCGCTGTCGTTCCTCGGCGTCGGCATCAACGCCCCGACCGCGACCTGGGGAGGCATGCTCTCCGAGGCCTCGCGGATCTACTCCCAGCCGCACTTCATGCTCTGGCCGGGCCTGGCGATCTTCGTCGCCGTGCTGGCGTTCAACCTGTTCGGCGACGGTCTCCGGGACGCGCTCGATCCGCGTTCCCGGTAGCCGGCGGCGGCTTCCGTCCCATCTGCTCCTGGAAAGAAGGGGTGCACTGCAAGATGAAGAGCAAGCGCTTGGTGCCCTTGGCAGCCGCAGGCGCGGCCGCCGTGATGGCGCTGTCGGCCTGTGGCGGTACCGCCACGAACGGCGACGGTGGAGGCGGTGGCGGCGGTTCGACGCCCGCGTTCAACGCGGCCCTCAAGGACGTCTTCAACCCTTCCGACAAGAAGGGCGGGACGATCAAGGTCGCCAACAGCGGCACGTGGGACTCGCTGGACCCGGGTGAGACCTACTACGGCTACTCGTGGAACTTCGTCCGCCTGTACGGCCGTTCGCTGGTGATGTTCAAGTCCGCGCCCGGCGCGGCCAGCAACGAGCTGGTGCCGGACCTGGCCGAGTCGCTGGGCGTGCCCAGCGAGGGCGGCAAGGTGTGGACCTACAAGCTGCGCGACGGCATCACCTTCGAGGACGGCACCCCCGTCACCTCGAAGGACGTCAAGCACGCGGTCCTGCGCTCGACCGACAAGCAGACGTTCCCGAACGGCCCCGCGTACTTCGAGGCGTTCCTGAACCTGCCCGAGGGCTACAAGGGCCCGTACAAGTCCAAGGGCGTCAACACCGACCAGGCGATCGAGACGCCGGACGACAAGACGATCGTCTTCAAGCTGAAGCAGCCCTTCGGCGGCTTCGACTACATGGCGCAGCTCCCGCAGACCATCCCGGTCCCGGAGGCCAAGGACACCGGCGCCGAGTACCGCAACACCGTGCTGTCGACCGGCCCGTACAAGTTCGAGGGCCTGCAGCCCGACAAGAGCTTCGCGCTGGTCCGCAACGACAAGTGGGACCCGGCCACCGACCCGAACCGCAAGGCGCTGCCGGACCGGTACGAGGTCACGATGAACGTCAACGCCGACGACATCGACAACCAGCTCATCTCCGGTGACATCCACATCGACATCGCGGGCACCGGCGTGCAGCCGAACTCGCTGGCCCGCATCCTGGGCGACCCGGCCCTGAAGGACCAGTCGGACAACCCGACCATCGCGCGCCTCTGGTACACCTCGATCAACCCGACGGTGAAGCCGTTCGACAACATCGAGTGCCGCAAGGCCGTCCAGTACGCGATCGACCGGACCGGCTACCAGACCGCCATGGGCGGCCAGTTCGCCGGTGGCGACCTCGCCACCACGGTCCTGCCCCCGCCATCCCGGGCTACGAGAAGTTCGACCTGTACCCGGCGGGCCCGGACGGCAAGGGCGACGTCGCGAAGGCCAAGGAGGCGCTGACCGCCTGCGGCCAGCCCAACGGCTTCTCCACCAACATCTCCTACCGCGCCGAGCGCCCGAAGGAGAAGGCGGTCGCCGAGTCGCTGCAGCAGTCCCTGGACCGCGTGGGCATCAAGCTGACCCTGAAGGCGTTCCCGCAGGGCGACTACTTCTCGCAGTTCGCGGGCAACCCGCCCTACGTCGTGCAGAACAACCTCGGCCTGGTCATCAACGGCTGGGGCGCGGACTGGAACGACGGCTTCGGCTTCCTGTCGCAGATCGTCGACAGCCGCGTGATCCGCGAGACCGGTGGTTCCTCCAACACCTCCGTCCGCATCCCGCAGGTCGACCAGATGCTCGACCAGGCGCTCGCCGAGACCGACGTCACCAAGCGCGAGGCGCTGTGGGGCCAGATCGACAAGCGCGTCATGGAAGAGGCCGTGATCTACCCGGGCGTGCACGCCAAGAGCCTGCTGCTGCGCGGCAAGGGTCTGACCAACGTGTTCGTCTCGGACGCGTTCGGCATGTACGACTACCTGGCGCTCGGCGTCCAGTAGTCCGGTTCTCCACGACCGCTTCCCCACCACGATAGGCAGGTGAAGGCAGGACGGCGGCGGGTCAGGGTGATCCCCTGGCCCGCCGCCGGATGCCGGCCACTGTGATCACATACATCATCCGGCGGCTGCTCGCGGCAGTCCTGCTGCTGTTCATCGTGAGCGCGGTGACGTTCGCGATCTTCTTCCTGTTCCCCAAGATCCTCGGCGCGACCCCGGAGACCCTGGCGACCCGGTACGCGGGCCGCACGGCGACCGCGGAGACCGTCAAGCTCCTCGCGGAGCGCCTGGGCTTCTACGACCCGATCGTCGTGCAGTACTTCGACTGGGTGAAGGGCATCTTCGTCGGCGCCCAGTTCGACATGGGCGCCCGGATCGCCGAGTGCCCGGCGCCCTGCCTCGGCTACTCGTTCCGCTCGTACCAGCCGGTGTTCCCCGAGCTGATGACCCGCATCCCGGTCACCCTGTCGCTCGCCGTCGGCGCGGCGGTGCTGTGGCTGGTCGGCGGCGTGCTCGTCGGCACGATCTCCGCGCTGCGCAAGGGCACCGTCTTCGACCGCACCGCGATGACCGTGGCGCTCGCGGGCGTGTCCCTGCCCATCTTCTTCACCGGCCTGCTGTCGCTGTCGATCTTCAGCTACGCGCTCGGCTGGACGGTCCCCGGTGGCCGGTTCGTGCCGTTCGCGGAGAACCCGCTGGAGTGGGCGTACTCGCTGCTGCTGCCGTGGATCACGCTGGCCTTCCTGTTCTCCGCCCAGTACGCGCGGCTCACCCGCGCGGGCATGCTGGAGACGATGAACGAGGACTTCATCCGCACCGCGCGGGCGAAGGGCCTCCCCGAGCGGACCGTCGTGGTCAAGCACGGCCTGCGCGGCGCGCTCACCCCGATCCTCACGATCTTCGGCCTCGACGTCGGCCTGCTGCTCGGCGGCGCGGTGCTCACCGAGAGCGCGTTCTCGCTCAAGGGCCTCGGCGAGTACGCCATCGACGGGATCAAGAACTACGACCTGCCCAAGGTCATGGGCGTGGTGCTCGTCGCCGCGACCTTCGTGGTCATCGCCAACCTGATCGTTGACCTGCTGTACGCCGTCGTCGACCCGAGGGTGCGCGTGAAGTGATGTCCGATTCCGCTTTCCTCACGGTGCGCGACCTGCGCGTGCACTTCCCGACCGACGACGGCGTGGTGAAGTCGGTCGACGACCTGAGCTTCCACGTCGACCGCGGCAAGACCCTCGGCATCGTCGGCGAGTCCGGCTCCGGCAAGAGCGTGACGAGCCTGTCGGTCATGGGCCTGCACAAGCGCGGCACCGCGAACATCACCGGCGAGATCCTGCTCGACGGCGAGAACCTCGTCGGCGCCGACCCCGAGCGGGTGCGCAAGCTGCGCGGCAAGCGCATGGCGATGATCTTCCAGGACCCGCTGTCGGCGATGCACCCGTACTACACGGTGGGGCACCAGATCGTCGAGGCGTACCGGGTGCACAACCCGGTGAGCAAGCAGGTCGCCCGCAAGCACGCGATCGACATGCTGAACCGGGTCGGCATCCCGAACCCGAAGTCGCGCGTGGACGACTACCCGCACCAGTTCTCGGGCGGCATGCGGCAGCGCGCGATGATCGCGATGGCGCTGTCCTGCGACCCGGAGCTGCTCATCGCCGACGAGCCGACGACCGCGCTCGACGTGACGGTGCAGGCGCAGATCCTCGACCTGATCCGGGACCTCCAGCAGGAGTTCAACTCCGCGGTCATCATCATCACCCACGACCTCGGCGTGGTGGCGGAGCTGGCCGACGACATCCTGGTGATGTACGCCGGGCGCGCGGTGGAGTACTCCACGGCCGACGACATCTTCAACGCCCCGCAGCACCCGTACACCTGGGGCCTGCTGGGGTCGATGCCGCGGCTGGACCGCGAGCGCTCCGAGCGGCTGCAGCCGATCAAGGGCACGCCGCCGAGCCTCATCAACGTCCCCGAGGGCTGCCCGTTCAACCCGCGCTGCGCGTACGCCGGGCGCAACGGCGACCTGAGCTTCACGGAACGGCCCGCGTTCCGCGACATCGGCGGTGGCCACCACATCGCCTGCCACTTGTCCACTGAGGACCGGAACCGCATCTGGTCGGAAGAGATCAGGCCGAAGCTGTGACTGACGACGTGACCGTGCCCGGGATGGGCGAGGAGCTGCTGACCGTCACGGACCTGCAGAAGCACTTCCCGATCCGCCGGGGCTGCTGCAGCGCCAGGTCGGCGCCGTGCAGGCGGTCGACGGCCTGTCGTTCTCGGTGACCAGGGGCGAGACCCTGTCGCTGGTCGGCGAGTCCGGCTGCGGCAAGACCACCACCGGCCGCCTGCTGACCCGGCTCCTCGAGCCGACCGGCGGCAAGATCGTCTTCGAGGGCCAGGACATCACCCACATGTCCGGCGGCCGCATGCGCCCGCTCCGCCGGGACGTCCAGATGATCTTCCAGGACCCGTACTCGTCGCTGAACCCGCGCCACACGGTCGGCACCATCGTGGGAGCGCCCTTCCGGCTCCAGAAGGTGAAGACCCCCAACGGCGTCAAGCGCGCGGTGCAGGACCTGCTGGAACTGGTGGGCCTCAACCCGGAGCACTACAACCGCTACCCGCACGAGTTCTCCGGCGGCCAGCGCCAGCGCATCGGCATCGCCAGGACCCTGGCGCTCAAGCCGAAGCTGATCGTGGCCGACGAGCCGGTGTCCGCTTTGGACGTCTCGATCCAGGCCCAGGTCATCAACCTGCTGGAAGACCTGCAGAACGAGCTGGACCTGACCTACGTCATGATCGCCCACGACCTGTCGGTCGTGCGGCACGTGTCCGACCGCGTCGCGGTGATGTACCTCGGCAAGATCATGGAGATCGCCGACCGCAACGCGCTCTACGAACGCCCGATGCACCCGTACACCGTCGCGCTCCTCTCCGCGGTCCCGATCCCGGACACGACCCGGAAGAACAAGCGCGAGCGGATCCGGCTGCAGGGCGACGTGCCGTCCCCGATCAACCCGCCCTCGGGCTGCCGCTTCCACACCCGGTGCTGGAAGGCGCAGGACATCTGCAAGACCCAGGAGCCCCCGCTCGCCGAACTGGCCCCCGGCCACCGCGCCGCGTGCCACTTCCCGGAGAACAAGGACTCCCTGACCATCGACGTCACCGGCACCGCATCGGCGACCACGCCCTGACGCGCTGACACCAGCAGGCCCCGCCCGGCACCCGGGCGGGGGCCTGCCTCGCGTTGCCGTCCTCGCCGCGGAGTCGATCAGCGCGCCGGGGTTCTGGGATGCTGGGCGGGTGACGCCACGGGTCGTGTTCCTCAGCCACACGTCGGAGCTGCGCAGGCTCCCGGTGGGGCGGTCGTTCGTCGACGCGGCCGAGTCCGCGGTCAGCCGGGCCGGGGACGCGGTGGCGGACATGGCGTACTTCACCGCCCAGGACAACTCGACGGCGCAGGCGTCCCGGGACGGGGTGCTGAAGTCCGATGTGTACGTGCTGATCGCGGGGTTCCGGTACGGGACGCCCGTTCGGGACCAGCAGCAGGTCTCGCACTGCGAGTTGGAGTTCGCGGCGGCCGGGGACGCCGGGTTGCCGCGGTTGGTGTTCTTGGTCGGCCCGAACGCGGTCGGACCCGCGGAGATGTTCGTCGACACCGAGTACGGCGCGCGGCAGGCCGGGTTCCGGGCGCGGCTGTCGGACAGCGGGGTCACGGCGGCGATCGTGGATTCGCCCGAGCAGTTGGAGACAGCGGTCTACCAGGCGCTGGTGGAGCTGCCGAGGGCCAAGGCGGCGACGCGGCGGGTGTGGGGATCCCGGCGCGGTCGGCGCGGTTCGTCGGGCGGGAGGCGCTGCTCGACGGGTTGCGGCCCGGGGTCGTGGCGCTGCACGGGATCGCGGGGGTCGGCAAGACCGCGGCGGCCGTCGAGTACGCGCACCGGCACGGGGACGAGTACGACGTCGCCTGGTGGGTGCCCGCCGAGTCGCCCGAGCTGATCCCCGCGCACCTGGCGGGGCTGGCGCGGGCGTTGGGGGTCGACGCCGACGAGCACAACCTGGCCCGGCTGATGGGCGAGCTGCGCGCCCGCGACCGCTGGCTGCTGGTGTTCGACAACGCCGAGGAGCCCGCCGCGCTGACGCCGTTCCTGCCGGGCGGGCGCGGGCACGTGATCATCACCTCCCGCAACCCGGACTGGGGCAGGCTTGCGCGGCCGGTCGCCGTCGGCGGGTTCACCCGGGCCGAGTCCGTCGCGGTGCTGCGGGAACGGGCTCCCGGCCTGGCGGGCGCGGAGCGGGTCGCGGAGGCGCTGGGCGACCTGCCGCTGGCCGTCGACCAGGCCGCGGCGCTGCTGTCGGACACCGGCTGGTCGGCCGAGCAGTACCTGGACCTGCTCGGCGAGCGCGCGCGGTCGGTGCTGGGCGGGGCGTCGTGGGCGGTCGCGTTCGACCGGCTCGCCGAGGACGACCCCGCCGGGCTGGAGCTGCTGTCGATCCTCGCGTGGTGCGCGCCCGACCCGGTGCCGGTGACGCTGGTGACCGACAACGCCGCCCTGCTGCCCGACCCGCTCGCCGCCGTCGCCGCCGACCCGCTGGCGTTCGCCGCGACCACCGCGCGCCTGCGCCGCCGGGCGATGGCCGAGGTCACCCCGGACAGCGTCCAGCTCCACCGGGTCCCCGCCGCGCTGCTGCGCGCCCGCGCCGACCGGGCGTCGACGTGCGTGCGGCTGCTGGGGGCATCCGTGCCCGGCAACCCGTGGGACAACCCGCAGACCTGGCCGCTGTGGCGCCAATTCCTCCCGCACGTCCTCGCCGTCGTCGACCACGTCTCGGACGACACCGCCGACGAGTGGGCGCGGCTGGTCGACCGCGCGGGCAGCTACCTCCACACCAGCGGCGAACCCGCGAAAGCCGTCCCCCTGCTGGAGAAGGTCCACGCCGACCGCGTCGCCCGCCACGGCCCCGACGACGACCGCGCCCTCAACGCCGCCAACAACCTCGCCCTGTCCATCGACGCCGCCGACGACCCCGCCCGCGCCCGCGACCTGCACCAGGACACCTACGACCGCCGCAGGCGCCTCTTCGGCGACGACGACCCCCGCACCCTGACCTCCGCCGCCAACCTGGCCCTCACCCTCCGCGGCATCGGCGACTACGAGGGCGCGCTGGCGCTGCACCAGGACACCTACGCCCGCCGCAGGCGCCTGCTCGGCGACGACCACCCGCGCACCATGACCTCGGCCAACAACCTGGCCTACACGCTGCGCGCGATGAACCGCCTCGACGAAGCCCGCGCGCTGTACGAGGACACCTATGCCCGCCGCAGCCGCACGCTCGGCGAGGACAACCCGCGCACCCTGGTGTCCGCCGCGAACCTGGCGAACGTCCTGCGCAAGCAAGGCGACCTGGAACGCGCGCGGCGGCTCTACGCCGACACCCTCGCCCGCCGCCGCGCCACGCTCGGCGAGGACCACCCGGACACGCGGGCCACCGTGGCCAGCCTGAAAGTGGTTGAGGACGACCTGCGCGGGCGGTGACCCGGGCACACCCGGCGGGTGTGCCCGGCCGGGCGACCTACTTGTGCGCCCGGTTGACCGCCGACACGACCGCGCGCAGCGACGCGGTCACGATCGAGCTGTCCACGCCGACGCCCCAGAGGATCTGGTTGCCGATCGCGCACTCGACGTACGCGGCGGCGCGGGCGTCGTCGCCGGAGGTCAGTGCGTGCTCGGAGTAGTCCAGGACCCGGACGTCGTAGCCGACGCTGGCCAGGCCGTCGACGAACGCGGCGATGGGGCCGTTGCCGGTGCCGACGACCTCGTGGGCCTCGCCCTCGACCTCGACCAGCGCGACGATCTCGTCCTGGCCCTCGCCGTCGTCGGAGCTGCGGTTGCGGCGCAGGCGCAGCGGCGACACGCGGTCCAGGTACTCGCCGGAGAAGATGTCCCACATCTCCTTCGGGGTGACCTCGCCGCCCTCGCTGTCGGTCACCGCCTGCACGACCTGCGAGAACTCGATCTGCAGCCTGCGGGGCAGGTTGAGCTGGTGCTCGGTCTTCATCACGTACGCCACGCCGCCCTTGCCGGACTGCGAGTTGACCCGGATGACCGCCTCGTACGTGCGGCCGACGTCCTTCGGGTCGATGGGCAGGTACGGGACCTCCCACGGGAACTCGTCCACCGGCACGTCGGCCTCGGCCGCCGCGGCGCGCAGGGCGTCGAAGCCCTTGTTGATCGCGTCCTGGTGGCTGCCGGAGAACGCGGTGAACACCAGGTCGCCGCCCCACGGGTGGCGCTCGGCGACCGGGAGCTGGTTGCAGTACTCCACCGTGCGGCGGATCTCGTCGATGTCGGAGAAGTCGATCTGCGGGTCGATGCCCTGGCTGAACAGGTTCATGCCCAGCGTCACCAGGTCGACGTTGCCGGTGCGCTCGCCGTTGCCGAACAGGCAGCCCTCGATGCGGTCGGCGCCCGCCTGGTAGCCCAGCTCGGCCGCGGCGACGCCGGTGCCGCGGTCGTTGTGCGGGTGCAGCGACAGGATGATCGCCTCGCGGTTGTCCAGGTTGCGGCTCATCCACTCGATCGAGTCCGCGTAGACGTTCGGCGTGGCCATCTCGACGGTCGCGGGCAGGTTGATGATCACCGGCCGCTCGGTCGACGCGCTCCAGATCGCCGAGACCGCGTTGCACACCTCGGCCGCGTAGGACAGCTCCGTGCCGGTGTACGACTCCGGCGAGTACTCGAAGCGGAAGTCGACGTCGCCCTGCTTCTCCGCGAACGCCAGCACCGTCTCCGCGCCGTCGGTCGCGATCTTCTTGATGCCCTCGCGGTCCTGCCGGAACACCACGCGGCGCTGCAGGATCGACGTCGAGTTGTACAGGTGCACGACGGCGCTGTGCGCGCCCTCCAGCGACTCGAAGGTCCGCTCGATCAGCTCCGGGCGGGCCTGGGTCAGCACCTGGATGCGCACGTCCTCCGGCACCGCGTCCTCGGTGATGATCTCCCGGACGAAGTCGAAGTCGGTCTGGCTGGCCGCCGGGAACCCGACCTCGATCTCCTTGTAGCCCATCGCCACGAGCAGGTCGAACATGCGCCGCTTGCGGGCGGGGGACATCGGGTCGATCAGCGCCTGGTTGCCGTCGCGCAGGTCGACCGCGCACCACAGCGGCGCGCGGGTGATGCGGCGGTTCGGCCAGGTGCGGTCGGCCAGCTCGATGGGCTCGACCAGCTCGTGGAAGGGCTTGTACCGGTGGTACGGCATCGCGCTGCCGCGCTGGCGGTTCCACGCGGGCTGGTCGGCGGGTACGTCGCGGGCGGGCTTGCGCACGCGGTTCACGCCGGAGGTGTAGCTGTCGCTCATGGTGTCGGGGCTCCCTGCGGTCGGTCGGACAACAGCGACCGGCGGCGACGCCGAACTCCGCGACGGGGAGCCGGCCTGATCAGGCCCCGTCGCGGCAGCGAAGCAGGAGGCTGCGAGCCACGGCGCCAGGGTATCCACGATGCGGGCGGGAACGCCAAACCGCGTCCACATGGTGGGCCGGATGTCCGGGTTGCGCCGTTTGGAGCAGTTAAGGTCCCGCAGGTCGTGGGCACTTTCCCGGTATGACCACTCACCGATGGTATGCCTCGCGGCGGGGCAGTTCCGCGGCCCGGATCATCACCGGGATCGGCGCGCTGTTCGCGCTCATCGAGGTCGTCTACATCCTCCTCGTCATCCTGGGCGCGAACGCGGGGAACGCCTTCGTCCAGTTCGTCGCCTCCATCGCCAAGCCGCTGGCGCTGTTCTTCCCGGGCCTGTTCCCGATCGCCAACGACAGCCTGAGCGTGCTGGTCAACTACGGGCTCGCCGCGGTGTTCTGGCTGGTCGTCACCGGCCTGATCGCCAGGTTCGTCCGCTAGTGCCACACTGCCGGGTATGGCAGCAGACACCGACTCCGACCGGGGCGTCGGCCGCGCCCGCGCGGTCGGCGTCCTGGCCGGGACCGTCAAGTGGGCGGGACTGCTCATCGCGCTGGTCCTGGTGGTGCACGTCGTCCTGGTGATGGGCAACGCCAACGCGGACAACCCGATCACCGGGTTCTTCCGGGGCGCGGCCGAGCCGCTGGCGCTGGCGTTCAAGGACCTGTTCTCGCCCGAGGACGTCAAGCTCGGCGTGCTGGTCAACTACGGCATCGCCGCGGTGTTCTGGCTGGTCGTGTCGTCGGTCGCGGCGCGGCTCATCCGCCGTCTGGGGTGAGGTAGGGCGTCCCCCAGGTCCCGGTGAACGACAGCTCCCCGGCGGGCCGCCGGACGCGGGGCCGGGTCTCGCGGTCGCGCTTGTCCTCGGGCAGCAGCTCGGGCGGACCGAGCACGCCGACGGCGATCGCGGTCAGCGGGCGCACCGACGCGGGCAGGGCGAACTCCCGCCGCACGCCGTCCTTGTCGAACCCCGCCATCTGGTGCGCGACCAGCCCCTCGGCGACGGCCTGGAGGACCAGGTTCTCCGTGGCCAGGCCGACCCCGTACTCCGCGTACGGCACCTCGCCCTTCTCGTTCTCCGTCTGCGCGCAGGCGACCAGCAGCGCGCCCGCGCGGAACGCCCACGCCCGGTTGCCCGTGTTGAGCAGCGCGAGGACGCGGTCGAAGGTGTCGGTGCCGCGGGGACCGACCAGGTAGCGCGCGGGCTGGGTGTTCCCGTACGACGGCGCCCAGCGCGCGGCCTCCAGCATCCGGCGCAGCGCGTCGGGGAGACCACGCCGCCCGGGTCGAGCGCGCGCGGGCTCCAGCGGGCGGCGATCAGCGGGTGCGGGTCAGATGGCATAGCCCCACGCCGTGATCGAGTACGCGCCGAACCACGAGCCGAACAGCGCGACCCCGCACAGCACCCCGACCACCGTCGACGTCTTCCGCTTGGCCAGGGCGATCGCGACCGGGACCAGCAGCGTCACGGCCGGGACCATCAGCCGGGCCTTGGAGTTCATCAGCCCGTTCGAGCACAGGTCCATCGCGAGCACACCCGCGGCGTACACCAGCAGCGGCCACTCCACGCGCCGCCGCCAGCCGACCGCCAGCAGCGCGAGCGCCCCCGCGATGAAGCCGACCGTGGTCACCTCCAGCACCGAGCGGGCGTCGCCGAGCACCTGGAGGCTGAAGTCGACGGTCGCGACGCCGCCGTCGAACCGGGAGTCCCACCCCTGGCTCTGCAGCGTGAACCAGCCGTTCCACTCGCCGGTCCGCGACCCGACCCACGCCAGGTAGCCGACCAGGCCGACGGGCGCGAGCGCGCCGCCGACCCACGGCGCCCAGCCGTCGCGCCGCTTCAGCACCGCGACCAGCGCGGCCAGCCCGACCGCCAGCACCAGCGCGGCGGCGGTCGGCCGGACCAGGCCCGCCGCCGCGGTCACCAGACCCGCCGCGACCCAGTTGCGCTCCAGCACGAACACCAGCGCCCACACCGCGGCGGCGCAGAACATCGCCTCGGAGTACGCCATCGACAGCACGATCGACATCGGGGCCGCGGCGAACAGCGCCACCAGCACCAGCCCGGTCCGCCGCGACCCGCCGCGGACCAGCGTGCCCAGCCGGACCAGCCCGTACGCGCACACCACGCCGCAGGCCACGGTGACGCCCAGCGCCGAGGCGACCAGCGGGAAACCCAGGTCGTAGAGCCAGCCGACGACGGTCGGGTAGCCGGGGAAGAACGCCAGAGGGTCTCGGCCGTGCGGTTGCCGAACGCGTCGACCAGGCCCGGCGGCACCCCGTCGTACCCGCCCGCGGCGATCGCGAGGAACCACTGCCCGTCCCACGACCGCAGCGCCGCCGCGGTGGTCGTCCCGTTGGCGGAGGCCATCATGCCGAGCACGATCAGCCCGACCTCGCGGACGCCGAGGAACAGGGCCGCCGGGGCGAGGGCGCGCAGCACGCGCCTGCGCCGCTCGGCGCGCTCCGGGGAGCGGGGGCGGTCGGCGCCGGTGCCACCTCGGTCGCGGTCATGGGCCCCTTCCCTGGTTGGTCCGTTGAGCGTAGTCGCCCAGATCATCGCAGTTCACGCAGTGGCGGACACCACAGAGCGGGCCGGTCCGAATCGTGTCGACCGGTACAGTTCCTCCTCGATAGGGACGGCGGCCGTCCCGTGTGCGACGTGCTGCCTCCCGCCCGCGCGGCTTGAGGAGGTTGCAGCCAGTGGCGCTCGTCGTCCAGAAATACGGTGGTTCTTCCCTGGAGAACGCCGACCGGATCAAACGGGTGGCCGAGCGGATCGTGGCGACCAGGAAAGCCGGTCACGACGTGGTCGTGGTCTGCTCCGCGATGGGCGACACCACCGACGAGCTGCTCGACCTGGCCAAGCAGGTCAACCCGGTCCCGCCGGAGCGCGAGATGGACATGCTGCTCACCGCCGGTGAGCGCATCTCCAACTCGCTGGTCGCGATGGCCATCAGCGCGCTCGGCGCGGAGGCCCGCTCGTTCTCCGGCTCGCAGGCGGGCGTGATCACCACGTCGGCGCACGGCAAGGCGCGCATCATCGACGTGACGCCCAGCCGGGTCCAGGCCGCGCTCGACGAGGGCAAGATCGTGCTGGTCGCCGGGTTCCAGGGCGTCAGTCAGGACACCAAGGACATCACCACGCTCGGCAGGGGCGGCTCGGACACCACCGCGGTGGCGCTGGCCGCGGCCCTCAAGGCCGACGTGTGCGAGATCTACACCGACGTCGACGGCGTCTACTCGGCCGATCCGCGGATCGTGCCGGACGCGCGCAGGCTCGACACGGTCACATACGAGGAGATGCTGGAGATGGCGGCCAGCGGGGCCAAGGTGCTCATGCTGCGCTGCGTGGAGTACGGGCGCCGGTACGGCGTGCGCATCCACGTCCGCTCGTCGTACAGCACCAAGCCAGGGACCATCGTGTCCGGCTCAGTGGAGGACTTGAACGTGGAACAGGCGATGATCACCGGCGTCGCGCACGACCGGTCCGAGGCCAAGGTCACCGTGACCGGCGTGCCCGACCACGCGGGCGTGGCGGCGCGGATCTTCCGCACCGTCGCGGACGCGGAGATCGACATCGACATGGTGCTGCAGAACGTGTCCAGCACCGAGTCCGGCAAGACCGACATCACCTTCACGCTGTCGAAGACGAACGGCCCCACCGCGGTCGCCGCGCTGGAGAAGATCCGCGAGGAGCTGGGCTTCGGCGCGGTGCTCTACGACGACCACGTCGGCAAGGTCTCCCTGGTCGGCGCGGGCATGCGCTCGCACCCGGGCGTCACGGCGACCTTCTGCGAGGCGCTGGCCAAGGCCGGGGTGAACATCGAGATCATCAACACCTCGGAGATCCGCATCTCGGTGCTGATCCGCGACACGCAGCTCGACGACGCGGTGAAGGCGATCCACGAGGCGTTCGAGCTCGGCGGCGACGAGCAGGCCGTGGTGTACGCGGGGAGTGGTCGCTGATGGCCCCCACGCTGGCCCTGGTGGGCGCGACCGGCGCCGTCGGCACGGTCATGGTCGACATCCTGAACGGGCGCGACTCCTGGCCGTGGGGCGAGGTGCGGCTGATCGCCTCCCCGCGCTCGGCGGGCAAGAAGATCACCGTCCGCGGCGAAGAGCTGACCGTCGTCGCGCTCGCCCCGAGGTCTTCGACGGCGTCGACGTCGCCATGTTCGACGTGCCCGACGCGGTCTCCGCCGAGTGGGCCCCGATCGCCGCCGCCCGCGGCGCGATCGCGGTCGACAACTCCGGCGCGTTCCGCATGGACGACGACGTGCCGCTGGTGGTGCCCGAGGTCAACCGGCACAAGATCGCCGAGCGGCCGCGCGGGATCATCGCCAACCCCAACTGCACGACGCTGTCGATGATGGCCGCGCTCGGCGCCCTGCACCACCAGTACGGCCTGCGCGAGCTGGTCGTCGCGTCCTACCAGGCCGCGTCCGGCGCGGGCCAGGACGGCATCGACCGCCTCTACGCCGAGGCGGCGGCGGTGGCGGGCAAGCAGGTCGGGGAGCGCGCGGGCGACGTCCGCGAGGCCCTGGCCGACCTGCCCGGCGACTCGCCGTTCCCGGCCCCGCTGGCCTTCAACGTCGTGCCGTGGGCGGGCTCGCTCAAGGAGGACGGCTGGGCCAGCGAGGAGCTGAAGGTCCGCAACGAGTCCCGCAAGATCCTGGGCATCCCGGACCTCAAGGTCTCCGCGACCTGCGTCCGCGTCCCCGTCGTCACCACCCACTCGCTGGCCGTCCACGCGACCTTCGAGCGCCCGGTGACCGTCGCGGAAGCCCACAAGGTCTTCGAGGCCGAGCCGTCGGTGGTGTTGGTCGACGACCCCGCCGCGGGCAAGTTCCCCACCCCCGCCGACGTCGTCGGCGGCGACCCGACCTACGTCGGCCGGGTCCGCCAGGCGCTGGACTTCCCGAACACGCTCGACTTCTTCGTGTGCGGCGACAACCTGCGCAAGGGCGCGGCCCTCAACACCTACGAGATCGCCGAGGCCCTCGTCAGCTAGTGCGGTGACCAGCGGGCGCTCCTCCGGTCGGAGGGGCGCCCGCTTTTATTCGCTCGCCCCGTGTCGGTGGTTGGTGGTGTCATCGGAGGTATGCGGCAATACCGGGCGGTGTTCGCCCTCCCCGGGGTCCGCGCCCTCATGGTCGTCATGTTCTTCGCCCGCGTGCCGATGACCGCGGGCGCGATGGTGCTCACCCTCCACGTCGTGGAGGGCATGGGGCGCGGGTACGGCGCGGCCGGGCTGGTGGCCGCGGCGGCCACCATCGGCATGGCGGTCGGGTCGCCGACCATGGGCGGCGTGGTCGACCGGCGCGGGCTGCGGCGGATGCTGGTCCTGGTCACCGTCGGCGAGACGCTGTTCTGGGCGACCGCGCGGTTCCTGCCGTACCCGGTGCTCGTGGCGGCGGCGTTCGCGGGCGGGCTGCTGATGGTGCCGGTGATGTCGATCGGCCGCCAGGCCATCGCCGCGCTGGTGGGCGAGGACCTGCGCCGCACCGCGTACTCGGTGGACTCGGTGTCGGTCGAGCTGACGTACATGATCGGCCCGGCCGCCGCGGTCGCCCTGGTCACCCAGGTGTCGACGACCGCGGCGATGACGGCGATGGCGGCGGGGGTCTGCGCGGTCGGCCTGGTCCTGTTCTGGATGAACCCGCGGGTGCGCGCCGCGGACGAGGCCGACCAGCCGAAGGTCCCGCGCCGGGAGTGGCTGACCCCGCGCCTGCTCGGCGTCCTGGCGATCGGCGCGGGCGCGGTGTTCGTGCTCGCGGGCACCGAGGTCACCGCGCTCGCGGCGCTGCGCGAGACGGGCCAGCTGGAGTGGACGGGCGTCGTCTACGCGGTGATCTGCGTGTCGTCGGCCACCGGCGGGCTGGTTCACGGCGCGGTGCGGCGGTCGCTGCCGCAGATGACGTTGGTGGTCCTGCTCAGCGTGCTGGTGATCCCGGCGGGGCTGCTCGGCGGCGCGTGGTGGCTGCTGGCGCTGGCCCTGGTGCCGACGAGCTTCGTGTGCGCGCCGACGATCGCGGCGACCGGCGAGGAGGTCGCGCGGCTCGCCCCGCGGGCAGCCGAGGCGAGGCCACCGGCCTGCAGTCGTCGGCGTTCACCCTCGGCGCCGCGGCGGGCGCGCCGGTCGTCGGCTTCGTCGTCGACCACGGCTCGCCGGCCTGGGGCTTCGCGGCCGCGGGCGCGGGCGGCCTGCTGGTCGCGGTCGTCGCGTTCGCCCTGGCCAGGACCAGGCCCGCGCCGCTCTCCGCGCCCGCGGAGGCCGCGGCCTGATATCGGCGGCCGATATCGGATCACGTTATCGGCGGGCGAGGGCGAGGCCGGTGCGCAGCGCGCCCGCGGCCTCGGCGGTGGCCTCGCGGAAGCGCGTGCCGAGACCGAGGAACGTGATGTAGCCGTGGATGAGGTCGCGGTGGCGGCGGACCGTCACCGGGACGCCCGCCGCGGCCAGCGCGGCGCCGAACGCCTCGCCCTCGTCGCGCAGCGGGTCGAAGCCCGCCGTCGCCAGGTAGGCGGGCGGCAGGCCGGACAGGTCGGTCGCCAGCAGCACCGAGAAGCGCGGGTCGGACCGCAGGTCGACCTCGGGGCAGTAGTGGTCGCAGAACCAGTCCATGTCCGCGCTGCTCAGGAAGAAGCCGTCGCCGAACAGCTCCCGCGACCGGCGGCGCACCGTCGAGTCGACGCCCGGGTAGATCAGGAGTTGGAACGCCGGGGCCGGGCCGCCGTCGCGGGTGGTCACCAGCGCGGTCACCGCGGCGAGGTTGCCGCCCGCGCTGTCCCCGCCGACCGCGATCCGGTCCGGGTCGACGCCGAGGTCCGCGGCCTTCGCGTGCGCGTGCCGGAACGCGGCGACCGCGTCCTCGACCGCGGCGGGGAACGGGTTCTCCGGGGCGAGCCGGTAGTCCACCGACAGCACCTTGACGCCCGCCTCGCGCGCCAGGTACCGGCAGGTGTTGTCGTGGCTGTCGAGCGTGCCGAGCACCCAGCCGCCGCCGTGGTAGTAGACGAGCAGGGCGTCGGTGTCCTCGTCCGGCGTGTACAGCCGCGCCGGGACGCCGTCCAGCTCCAGCGCGCGCACCGCCACCGGCTCGATCGGCGGGCCCGACGCCAGCGGCACCGCCCGCGCCATCCGCGCCCGCGCCTGCTCCGGCGTGCCGCGCACGAGTTCGTGGTCGGCGAGCTTGTCGAGCAGCAGCAGGAGTTGCGCGTCCAGCGCCAGCTCCTGCCCATCGATGCGGACCGGCGGGCCCGCGATCAGGCGTTTCACCGGCGTCGGCAGCCCGAACACCGCGCGCGCGAAGCCCGCCTGGACGGGGATGGGGACCCGGTTCATCAGCTTCGACATGACCGGCACGTTACCCGCTGGTAGCCCCTGGCGGTAACCAGCCTCACACGACTGGACCTCCACCGCGATGGAGGTCGTACCGTGCGGTGACCGGTGAAAGGATGGACGGCGTGACGGTTTCGGTGGTCGGCATCGGCGGGTCGCTGCGCGCGGACTCGCAGTCCGAACGCGCCCTCCGCCTGGCCCTGGCGGGCGCGGCCGAACTCGGCGCGAAGACCACGGTGCTCTCCGGCACCGACCTGGTCCTCCCCTTCTACGACCCGTCGCTGCCCGACCGCTCCGACACCGCCCGCCGCCTGGTCGACGAACTCCGCGACGCCGACGGCGTCATCCTCGTCTCCCCGGCTACCACGGCACCGTGTCCGGCCTGGTCAAGAACGCCCTCGACTACGTCGAGGACCTCCGCGGCGACCCCCGCCCCTACCTCGACGGCCGCGCCGTCGGCTGCGTCGCCACCGCGTCGGGCTGGCAGGCCAGCGTCACCACCCTGACCGCCCTGCGCTCCATCGTCCACGCCCTCCGCGGCTGGCCCACCCCGCTCGGCGCGTCGGTCAACAGCGCCGAGGTCGTCTTCGACGCCTCCGGCGGGTGCTCGGACCCGCAGGTCGCGAGCACCCTGCGCACCATCGGCCTGCAGGTCGCCGAGTTCGCGCTGAGCCGCTAGCGCAGCTTCAGCGCCCGCAGCGCGAAGTAGACCTCGATCGCGGACTGCTTGATCGTCTCCGCGACCACCAGCGAGCCGTGCCCGGCGTCGTAGCGGTAGGTCTCGTACGGGGCGCCGCGCTCGGCGAGGCGGTCCAGGTAGTTGTCGATCTGGCGGATGGGGCAGCGCGGGTCGTTCTCGCCCGCGAGGACCAGGACCGGGGCGCGCACCTGGTCGACGTAGGTGATCGGGGAGCACTCGACGTAGCGCTCGCGGACGTCGTCGGGGGAGCCACCGAACAGGGCGCGGTCGAAGGCGCGCAGGGGCTCCATCTCGTCCTCGTACGCGGCCAGGTAGTCGGCCACCGGGACGCCGGAGACGCCCGCCGCCCACCGCTCGGGCTGGGTGCCGAGGGCGAGCAGGGTCAGGTAGCCGCCCCAGGACGCGCCGTTGACCACGCAGCGGGCCGGGTCGGCGAGGCCGGAGGAGACCGCCCAGTCGTGCACGGCGGCGACGTCCTCCAGCTCGGTCAGGCCCGGCCTGCCCTCGATGGCGTCGCGCCACGCGCTGCCGTAGCCGGTGGAGCCGCGGTAGTTGACGTGCACGACCGCGAACCCGGCGTCCAGCCACAGCGCGCGGTACGCGGAGAAGCGGTCCTCGTCGGCGGCGTGCGGGCCGCCGTGCAGGCTGAAGACCGTGGGCAGCGGCCCGTCGCCCTCCGGCCGCGCGACGAGCGCGTGCACGGTGCCGTTCGGGGTCTCGACGAACTGGTCGACCAGCGGCAGCGACCGGGGCGCGCGGTCGCCGGGCGGGGCGAGCAGCACGCGGTCGGTGGTGTCGGTGAACAGCGCGCGCACGACGCTGGCCTCCTCGCCGGAGGACCAGGAGTACTCGACGGTGCCGTCGGGCCGGGTGTGCGCCGACCCGATCGTCCCGGGCGGTGTGTCCAGAGTGGACAGAGTGCCGGACGCGATGTCGTAGCGGTGCAAGGTGTTGCGCGCCTGGTGGGTGTGCGCGATGAGCAGCGCGCTGCCGTCGAGGTACCAGTCCGCGGAGACCTCGCCGGGCAGGTCGAGCACGATCTCGGTCTCGGAGTCGGCGGCGACGTCCCAGATCAGCAGTTCCTCGCGGCCGCGGCGCTCGTGCGCCACCAGCAGCCGCTGGTCGCCCGCGACCGGGCTGAACGCGATGCCGTCGAGGCCCTTGCCCTTGCCGTCCCACTTCTCGGCCACGGTCGACCCGTCGGCCACCGAGAGCACGCGCAGCGCCGGGTGCCGGTTGTCGCCGTGCTCGGAGTGCGCGATCGCCAGCAGGGTCTCGTCCTCCGAGAGCGCCGCCACGCCGCCGTCGTGCTCGTCGCGGTAGATGACCTCGGCGTCGCCGTGGCCGCGGGTCAGGTAGATCGTGGTGCCGTCGTCGTCGGAGACGCCCGCCGCGCACACGTCCTCGCCCAGCGACAGCCCGGCCGGGTACCCGGCGGGCACGCCCGGCAGCCCGATCTCGGCCTCGTGGCCCGCGGGGCGCCCCGCGAAGTGCTCCCGCCGCCACACGCCGAACTCGTCGCCGTCGGTGTCGTCGAACCACCACACGTGCTCGCCGTCGGGGAGACGGTGGCGTGCAGCGTGCCGTTGGGCCGGTCGGTCACCCGGCGGTGGGTGTCGGTCGAGCGGTCCCAGGCGTAGACCTCCCACACGCCGCTGGCGTTGGAGACGTACACCGTGCGGTCGGGGGCCTGGCGCGCCCAGTCCGGCAGCGTCACCCGGGCCGCGGTGAACCGGGCCCGCCAGCGGGCTTCGGCGGCGTCGTCGGCGAAGAGCCGGTCGGGGACCTCGGCAGCGGGGTGAGTGTGGGTCACACCGCGATCCTGCCAGGCCCGACGAAAAGCCCGGGAGAGGATGGCGCGCGCCGGTCCCCCGGTTCTACGGTGTCGGGGTGACCTGGAAGATCGAAGTCAGCGCCGACCGCTGCATGGCCTCGGGCCTGTGCGTCGCCACCGCCCCCGACCGCTTCGTCCTCGACGGCTCCGCCGCCGCCCCGACCCCGGCCGAGGTCGACCCCGACGAGAACGTCCTCGACGCCGCCGAGAGCTGCCCCGCGCTGGCCATCACGGTCACCGACGAGGACGGCCGGGACCTACTCGCTTAGCGGCTGTTTCTGTCGTACCCCTCGGATAGCGTTTCCCCTGGTGGAGCGCCAATTCCGAGGGGAGAACGGCATGGCAGCCACGTTGGGGGCGTTGACCTTCGCCGAGTACGCGACGGGGTCGCGGACGCGGCGGACGGAGATCGTCGCGACCCGCCGCATCCCGCCCGAGGACTACGTGGGGGCCCAGTACTACGCCCCCTCCTCGAGGCGATCCCGGTCGCCCTGGCGTCGATGGACCCGGCCGCGGTGTTGACCGTCGCCGCCCAGGGCCTCGAGCTGAGCGGCCAGGAGCGCGCGTACGCCGAGGCGAGCGCCGGGCTGCTGCGCTGGTGGCGCCGCGCGTCGGGCGTCGTCGTCCCGCGGGGAGTCGGTCATGGAGACCGGCGGCCTGCGCATCGACGTGACCCCGCACCTGGCCTACCGCACCCGCACGGGCACCGAGGTCGCCCTGTTCCACCTCAAGGAAGCCGAGCTGACCCGCGACACCGCGATCGCCGCGGCCCGCCTCCTCCAGGTCTGCATGCTCGACCTCCTCCCCGGTGCCACCCCGGTCGTCGTCGACGCCCGCCGCGCCAAGACCCACCGCATCCCCACCCAGACCAACCTCGTCAAACTCGACGCGTGGCTGGCCTCACAGGCCACGGCGTACATGAAGCACCAGGCGACGACGCCGTGAAACGCGGAAGGCCCTGTCCACAATGGACAGGGCCTTCCGCGTCTGTCGGGGTGACAGGATTTGAACCTGCGACCTCTTCGTCCCGAAGGCAAATCGCGGCGCCCTTGGTCAGCCTGTTCGCGCTGATCAGGGGCGCTTAGGCGTCCGTGGGTGTTCGCGGACGTACCTGCCCGTTCTGCTCCGTAGACATGCAGTTGGACATGCAGCCTGGTCCTGGCGCCCACGGCCTGTCCGGCGTCTGCCGCGCTCTAGCTGCAACAGAGGGGGCAGGTCGCTTCCGTCGCCCCGGGAGACATGGAGACATAGAAAGAGAGGGGGAGGGGGACAGGGGGGACAGCAACACCCCACGCTGTCCCCACGCGTTTTCGCAGGTCAGGCAAGCTAGGGGGACAGGGGGGACAGGGGGGACAGCTAGATGGGGACTCCCTGCCCCCAGCCTGTTACAGCCTCACCGACGAGCCGCGAACCAGGACCGCACTCACGGCTTGGCCCACCCTGTCAACTAGATCTCTCGACGCCGATCGGCCCGATGTCGACTCGCTGCACGTCCGAGCAGGAAGCGAAGACAAGCCCAACCATCAATAGGGCGCTGGTGAGTACGAACGCTAGCCGTCGGCGGATCCACGCGCCCTCGGACAAGATCCGATAGACGAGTGCCGCCCACGTCTGCGGATCCGCACGTCGATGGCTCGGGTGTTCTCTGATTGGGCGTCGTCTGCGCCAAGACGCTAAGCTCATCTGGCGTTCCTCTCCGACTTGGCTGGTGGGGGCGGTTCGCTCGGCGGCCCCCTGCTCCAACAGGGGGCCGCTTTTTGTTGTCCCTGCGGGACATCAACGCGTGCGGTCGACCGTATGCGGCAGCACCAGATATCGGCAACTCGACACACTCGCCGCTGAGTAGTCGAACCGTCACGGAATGTAGATCGCAGGCTTACGGAGAGACGCAACGGAAGTCAGCGGGCCGCGAATGCGCAGCGTGACGGAATTGCGCGTAGGCGTGTCGTGAGTGACTTAAGACACTCGGTAACGCGTCGTACGTACGTGAGAGCTATCTGTGTTCAGAGTGCAGGGCGGTTGGATCTGACCGTGGTCGGGCATCCCCACCTCCATCTTCACAGCCGCGTGCGTGCGAGCCCGTCAGCAAGGGCGTACATGTCCTCAAACACGACCGCGGCCCCAGCATCCTCGAATTGCTCGCGCTTTCCGGGCTTGTTCGCGTAGGCCAAGCATGGGGTCCCAACGATCGCCGCAACCTCAAGGTCTGTGCTCGTGTCGCCGACGAACGCAGCATTCCCTGCCGCTACACCGAGCACTTCAAGCGCCTGCCGCATCGGCCAAGGGTGCGGCTTCATCAACTCGGGGCGGGCCGGTTCTCGCCCGACGATCACCTTGACCGCGTCTGGCATCTCCGCCCTGTCGAAGAAGGCTCGAACCGCGTCAGCGGAGTTGTTGCTCACCACTGCTGGTGTCCGGCCGCTAGCAATGCAGGCCCGAAGCGCATCAAGTCCCCCGGTGTTGGCGTTGAACAAGCAACGGCGGTCAACTCTGCCGCAATCAATGCACGCTCAACCTCCCAAAGCGTGCTGTGCGGGAACGTCTGCGCCGTTCGGAGAACCTCCAACGGATCGTCGCTATCGACTGAAATTCCGAGTAGACCCTCCAGGCTACGCGCAACGCGCCATGCCGGGTGTCCTGCAAATACATCGCACAAGGGGCCGTCGAAATCGAATATGATGACACTCGCTTTGGCTACTGTTCGTGCGATCTCGCCATTGCTCACAGGGCGTACTCTTTCGCGACACTGTTCCATACGCTATCGAACCAGGACTGCGCTTCGGACACATACTGTGTAGGTATGGCATCAGGGTCCTCGGTCGCGGCCCAGTGAAAGAGAGTGGCGTCCTTGCCCATGGGGTCGAAGATCTCTACCGGCTCGCCTTTGATCGCAACGGAGTGCCTGACAACGGGGTAGAATCCGAAGAACGCTTCCGTCCTGTTCAGTAGGTACAGCTTGAATAGCGGTGACGTCTGGAAAACGCGAACCTCGGCGCGACCGGCCTCAATAAGCTTGAGGGCTGCCAGTTCCTCTACCGCATCCGCTATGGACTGCGTGGACCGCGAAACGATTCGACTCATGCGTTTGCGAACTTCGGACGAATCGGTTCCGCCGCCTTCGGCTAGCGAGGGGAGGCCAATCGACTGGCTCAAGTCCGGAAGCAGGATTCGGATAGTCACGCTCTTCGCGCCGATTCGTCCCGCGCGGATCTTGTCGAGCGGCTCTTGAACAACGCCGTGGAGCGTCTCTGCGGAGAACCCAGCAAAGTCGATCGAGACGTCACCGGACTCAAACGCCTGTTCCACATGTGGGCGCAACCCGACCGCGCGTTCGGTGCGTTGGCGGACGAACGTTCCCCTGCCCTGGCGGGTCACCACTAGCCCTTCGTCCCGAAGGCAAATCGCGGCGCCCTTGGTCAGCCTGTTCGCGCTGATCAGGGGCGCTTAGGCGTCCGTGGGTGTTCGCGGACGTACCTGCCCGTTCTGCTCCGTAGACATGCAGTTGGACATGCAGCCTGGTCCTGGCGCCCACGGCCTGTCCGGCGTCTGCCGCGCTCTAGCTGCAACAGAGGGGGCAGGTCGCTTCCGTCGCCCCGGGAGACATGGAGACATAGAAAGAGAGGGGGAGGGGGACAGGGGGGACAGCAACACCCCACGCTGTCCCCACGCGTTTTCGCAGGTCAGGCAAGCTAGGGGGACAGGGGGGACAGGGGGGACAGCTAGATGGGGACTCCCTGCCCCCAGCCTGTTACAGCCTCACCGACGAGCCGCGAACCAGGACCGCACTCACGGCTTGGCCCACCCTGTCAACTAGATCTCTCGACGCCGATCGGCCCGATGTCGACTCGCTGCACGTCCGAGCAGGAAGCGAAGACAAGCCCAACCATCAATAGGGCGCTGGTGAGTACGAACGCTAGCCGTCGGCGGATCCACGCGCCCTCGGACAAGATCCGATAGACGAGTGCCGCCCACGTCTGCGGATCCGCACGTCGATGGCTCGGGTGTTCTCTGATTGGGCGTCGTCTGCGCCAAGACGCTAAGCTCATCTGGCGTTCCTCTCCGACTTGGCTGGTGGGGGCGGTTCGCTCGGCGGCCCCCTGCTCCAACAGGGGGCCGCTTTTTGTTGTCCCTGCGGGACATCAACGCGTGCGGTCGACCGTATGCGGCAGCACCAGATATCGGCAACTCGACACACTCGCCGCTGAGTAGTCGAACCGTCACGGAATGTAGATCGCAGGCTTACGGAGAGACGCAACGGAAGTCAGCGGGCCGCGAATGCGCAGCGTGACGGAATTGCGCGTAGGCGTGTCGTGAGTGACTTAAGACACTCGGTAACGCGTCGTACGTACGTGAGAGCTATCTGTGTTCAGAGTGCAGGGCGGTTGGATCTGACCGTGGTCGGGCATCCCCACCTCCATCTTCACAGCCGCGTGCGTGCGAGCCCGTCAGCAAGGGCGTACATGTCCTCAAACACGACCGCGGCCCCAGCATCCTCGAATTGCTCGCGCTTTCCGGGCTTGTTCGCGTAGGCCAAGCATGGGGTCCCAACGATCGCCGCAACCTCAAGGTCTGTGCTCGTGTCGCCGACGAACGCAGCATTCCCTGCCGCTACACCGAGCACTTCAAGCGCCTGCCGCATCGGCCAAGGGTGCGGCTTCATCAACTCGGGGCGGGCCGGTTCTCGCCCGACGATCACCTTGACCGCGTCTGGCATCTCCGCCCTGTCGAAGAAGGCTCGAACCGCGTCAGCGGAGTTGTTGCTCACCACTGCTGGTGTCCGGCCGCTAGCAATGCAGGCCCGAAGCGCATCAAGTCCCCCGGTGTTGGCGTTGAACAAGCAACGGCGGTCAACTCTGCCGCAATCAATGCACGCTCAACCTCCCAAAGCGTGCTGTGCGGGAACGTCTGCGCCGTTCGGAGAACCTCCAACGGATCGTCGCTATCGACTGAAATTCCGAGTAGACCCTCCAGGCTACGCGCAACGCGCCATGCCGGGTGTCCTGCAAATACATCGCACAAGGGGCCGTCGAAATCGAATATGATGACACTCGCTTTGGCTACTGTTCGTGCGATCTCGCCATTGCTCACAGGGCGTACTCTTTCGCGACACTGTTCCATACGCTATCGAACCAGGACTGCGCTTCGGACACATACTGTGTAGGTATGGCATCAGGGTCCTCGGTCGCGGCCCAGTGAAAGAGAGTGGCGTCCTTGCCCATGGGGTCGAAGATCTCTACCGGCTCGCCTTTGATCGCAACGGAGTGCCTGACAACGGGGTAGAATCCGAAGAACGCTTCCGTCCTGTTCAGTAGGTACAGCTTGAATAGCGGTGACGTCTGGAAAACGCGAACCTCGGCGCGACCGGCCTCAATAAGCTTGAGGGCTGCCAGTTCCTCTACCGCATCCGCTATGGACTGCGTGGACCGCGAAACGATTCGACTCATGCGTTTGCGAACTTCGGACGAATCGGTTCCGCCGCCTTCGGCTAGCGAGGGGAGGCCAATCGACTGGCTCAAGTCCGGAAGCAGGATTCGGATAGTCACGCTCTTCGCGCCGATTCGTCCCGCGCGGATCTTGTCGAGCGGCTCTTGAACAACGCCGTGGAGCGTCTCTGCGGAGAACCCAGCAAAGTCGATCGAGACGTCACCGGACTCAAACGCCTGTTCCACATGTGGGCGCAACCCGACCGCGCGTTCGGTGCGTTGGCGGACGAACGTTCCCCTGCCCTGGCGGGTCACCACTAGCCCTTCGTCCCGAAGGCAAATCGCGGCGCCCTTGGTCAGCCTGTTCGCGCTGATCAGGGGCGCTTAGGCGTCCGTGGGTGTTCGCGGACGTACCTGCCCGTTCTGCTCCGTAGACATGCAGTTGGACATGCAGCCTGGTCCTGGCGCCCACGGCCTGTCCGGCGTCTGCCGCGCTCTAGCTGCAACAGAGGGGGCAGGTCGCTTCCGTCGCCCCGGGAGACATGGAGACATAGAAAGAGAGGGGAGGGGGACAGGGGGGACAGCAACACCCCACGCTGTCCCCACGCGTTTTCGCAGGTCAGGCAAGCTAGGGGGACAGGGGGGACAGGGGGACAGCTAGATGGGGACTCCCTGCCCCCAGCCTGTTACAGCCTCACCGACGAGCCGCGAACCAGGACCGCACTCACGGCTTGGCCCACCCTGTCAACTAGATCTCTCGACGCCGATCGGCCCGATGTCGACTCGCTGCACGTCCGAGCAGGAAGCGAAGACAAGCCCAACCATCAATAGGGCGCTGGTGAGTACGAACGCTAGCCGTCGGCGGATCCACGCGCCCTCGGACAAGATCCGATAGACGAGTGCCGCCCACGTCTGCGGATCCGCACGTCGATGGCTCGGGTGTTCTCTGATTGGGCGTCGTCTGCGCCAAGACGCTAAGCTCATCTGGCGTTCCTCTCCGACTTGGCTGGTGGGGGCGGTTCGCTCGGCGGCCCCCTGCTCCAACAGGGGGCCGCTTTTTGTTGTCCCTGCGGGACATCAACGCGTGCGGTCGACCGTATGCGGCAGCACCAGATATCGGCAACTCGACACACTCGCCGCTGAGTAGTCGAACCGTCACGGAATGTAGATCGCAGGCTTACGGAGAGACGCAACGGAAGTCAGCGGGCCGCGAATGCGCAGCGTGACGGAATTGCGCGTAGGCGTGTCGTGAGTGACTTAAGACACTCGGTAACGCGTCGTACGTACGTGAGAGCTATCTGTGTTCAGAGTGCAGGGCGGTTGGATCTGACCGTGGTCGGGCATCCCCACCTCCATCTTCACAGCCGCGTGCGTGCGAGCCCGTCAGCAAGGGCGTACATGTCCTCAAACACGACCGCGGCCCCAGCATCCTCGAATTGCTCGCGCTTTCCGGGCTTGTTCGCGTAGGCCAAGCATGGGGTCCCAACGATCGCCGCAACCTCAAGGTCTGTGCTCGTGTCGCCGACGAACGCAGCATTCCCTGCCGCTACACCGAGCACTTCAAGCGCCTGCCGCATCGGCCAAGGGTGCGGCTTCATCAACTCGGGGCGGGCCGGTTCTCGCCCGACGATCACCTTGACCGCGTCTGGCATCTCCGCCCTGTCGAAGAAGGCTCGAACCGCGTCAGCGGAGTTGTTGCTCACCACTGCTGGTGTCCGGCCGCTAGCAATGCAGGCCCGAAGCGCATCAAGTCCCCCGGTGTTGGCGTTGAACAAGCAACGGCGGTCAACTCTGCCGCAATCAATGCACGCTCAACCTCCCAAAGCGTGCTGTGCGGGAACGTCTGCGCCGTTCGGAGAACCTCCAACGGATCGTCGCTATCGACTGAAATTCCGAGTAGACCCTCCAGGCTACGCGCAACGCGCCATGCCGGGTGTCCTGCAAATACATCGCACAAGGGGCCGTCGAAATCGAATATGATGACACTCGCTTTGGCTACTGTTCGTGCGATCTCGCCATTGCTCACAGGGCGTACTCTTTCGCGACACTGTTCCATACGCTATCGAACCAGGACTGCGCTTCGGACACATACTGTGTAGGTATGGCATCAGGGTCCTCGGTCGCGGCCCAGTGAAAGAGAGTGGCGTCCTTGCCCATGGGGTCGAAGATCTCTACCGGCTCGCCTTTGATCGCAACGGAGTGCCTGACAACGGGGTAGAATCCGAAGAACGCTTCCGTCCTGTTCAGTAGGTACAGCTTGAATAGCGGTGACGTCTGGAAAACGCGAACCTCGGCGCGACCGGCCTCAATAAGCTTGAGGGCTGCCAGTTCCTCTACCGCATCCGCTATGGACTGCGTGGACCGCGAAACGATTCGACTCATGCGTTTGCGAACTTCGGACGAATCGGTTCCGCCGCCTTCGGCTAGCGAGGGGAGGCCAATCGACTGGCTCAAGTCCGGAAGCAGGATTCGGATAGTCACGCTCTTCGCGCCGATTCGTCCCGCGCGGATCTTGTCGAGCGGCTCTTGAACAACGCCGTGGAGCGTCTCTGCGGAGAACCCAGCAAAGTCGATCGAGACGTCACCGGACTCAAACGCCTGTTCCACATGTGGGCGCAACCCGACCGCGCGTTCGGTGCGTTGGCGGACGAACGTTCCCCTGCCCTGGCGGGTCACCACTAGCCCTTCGTCCCGAAGGACGCCCACGGCCTTCTGTGCGGTCATCGTGGCCACGCCGAAGCGCTCCGCAAGCTCGGTAAACGACGGCAGTCGATCGCCCGGCTCTAGCTTCCTGGTCGCGATGGCCGCCCGCAGCACGTGCGCCACCTGCTGAAACGGCGGTCGTGGGTCGTCCGGGTCCCGCTCAAGCTCTAGGGCATCCATGCGCCCAGCATACCCGACTCTGCTAGGCCACCTAGGTGACAACTAAGTCAGCTAGGTTGCACTGGTTGACACAGCTAGCTGACCTAGCTAACTTCGACCTCACCGACACGGAGGTGCGAAGTGGACAACCCCAATCACTACCTGGAGGGCCTCACCGAGGAGGCCGACCACTACCCCGATGGCCTCACCGAGGAGGCCATCGACCGCCTGATGGCGGAGGTGTTCTCGCAGGTGGAGCCGGTGCGCCCGCCGACGTCGCCGTTCGCGACGTCGGAGGACGCGCGCAGGCTGCGCCGGTCGGCGAACCAGCGGATGGCGCGGGTGGTCCGCGTGTTGCCGGTGGCCGCGGCGCAGATGACTGAGCCGGACGGGCGGGCCGCGTGATGGCCGCGACCGTGGTTCGTCTGCCGTGGAACGGCCAGCACTGGCCGGGCCGCGTGGTCGACGGTGTCCCGACGTTCGGGTTCCGGTCGGCCCCGCCCGGCCTGGCGACGCGTCGGCAGCTCCGGGCGCGCGGTTTGTGCCCAGGTGGCCGGGACTGGGTGGCGCAGGTCCGGTGGCGCGGTGGGCGCCGGTGGGCCGCGCTGTACCTAGTCGACCAGGCGGTGGAGTCGCCGGGCGCGACCACGGCGCAGCTGATCTCGCTGTGGAAGGCGCAGCGGGTGCTGCGCACGTGCACCGAGTGCGGGCTGCTCGCCCCGTACCGGCTGCCGAAGTTCAACGGCCGCCGCTGCTGGCCGTGCCGACCAGCGCGACGACGGGGAGGCCGCGTGATGGCCGTCCCTCAGAACGTGATCAACCCCCGGACCGGCGTCTCTCCCGCCAAGAAGGTTCGCCGGGCCGGGGTTCCCAACCACCACATCAGCAGTGGAGAGGTACCGATGGTATCGGCACTGATCACCCCCGAGCATTTCCCGACGCCGGAGCTGGCGTTGCGGGCCGGGGTCGACCACGACACGATCCGCGCGTTCGCGGCCTTGCAGGCCGAGGCGGCGCAGGCGCTGTTCGAGCGGCTGCACCGCAACGCCGCCCCGGACGCCCCCGAGGAGAACCGATTCGCCGCGGTCGCCGACGCCTACGTGCAGGCGCTGGCGTGGCGCTACAACCTGGCCCGCACCGGTTCCATCGTGGGCGGCACGGGCGCGGTCGACGGCACCAACGCCGACCGGTTCCGCACCCCGATCACCGACGACTCCCCGAACCTGGACCGCATCGGCCGGATCGGCCGGTTCCGCGACGACTCCGTGTGGAACCCGCTGACCCGCACCTACGTCGGCGGGACGGACACGCCTGCGTCCCGGATCGCCGCCGCCTACGGCCGCGCCGCCGAAGCCCGCTTCGCCGTGGAGTGCCCGTCCGGTGACGTGCTGGTCAACACCGTCACCTTGCCCGACGGCACCGTGGTCACTGGCAACCGCCTTATCCGGGGGACGCCGCCCGGCAGGCCGGTGCCGACCTCGCCGCGAGGGTCGCCTCCCGCGGGCTCGACGCGTCCGGCATGGAGACCGGCGGTGACCCGATCTACATCGTGACCGCCGACCGGGCCGACCGCGAGCGGATGCGCGTCGCGGCGTTCGAGGTGCTGGCCGCCGACTGGTTCGACATGGCGGCGTGGTGGCAGTCGGCGTTCCTGACCTACCAGGCCCCCACCTACAAGAAGGGCAGCGACGCGGGGCACCGGGTGTTCCTGGTCGCCACCGGCTTGTGGCGGCTCGACTACGTCCCCGACCTGCCGCACGACATCGACCTGCGGTGCATGGTGCTCGGGCAGACCGCCGCCACCGTCACCCCGCTCGTGTGCGGGGGTGCCGCGTGAACCACCACCACGTCAACCACAACGACGACTTCACCGCCGGTGCCTGCCGCTGCAACGGCACCCTCCACACCTTCGGCGACCCCTCGTGCGACGCCGCCGGGCGGGGTGAGCGGTGATGACCCTGCTCTGCGAGATCGGCGACCTGATGGCCGCCCGCCCCAACCCGGTCGCCCCGCCCGACGTGGTCGCGGACTGGTTCGACCGCAAGGCCAGTGTGCTCGACGCCATCGCCGCCGACGACCTCACCACCACCGCGCAGAGCGCCACCGCCCGCGAGTGCGCCGCGCTCGCCCGCGCCCGCGCCCAGGAACTGCGTCAGGGAGACCACCGATGACCAAGAACATGACCCACGACGGGAAGCGGTCGTGGTGGGACGGAAGCGTGACCACGGCGTGCGGGCAGAAGTGGCCCAAGGGGCAGGGGCAGCACCTGTGGTTCGTCTCCGTGAACTGCCCGATCTGCCTGGCGATCAGGAAGCGGGGGAAGCGGTGAACGCGATCGTGGTGATGGTGTTGGCGCTGCTGGCGTTGGCCGCGGTGGTGCTGCTGTGGAAGGTGCTGCTGGTTGCGGCCGGGATCGGCGGGGCGCAGTGGGCGGTCGTGTCCATCGTGGACGACGCGGCCGTGCACGTGGTCGTGTTCGGGTTGCCCGCGCTGCTGGTCGCGCTGGTCCTCTCGCGTGGTGTGCCGTCGCGGTTGGGCGGCCCGGTGAGCGGTCTGCGTGGCCGGAAGGTGGTGGCGGCATGACCAGCGCCTACCCGACCCCGGTGGACACCCTCGCGGACAAGGTCCGCGCCCTGGCCGTGGAGCTGGGGGAGATCCTCGCGCAACCAGGTCATGAAGACGTTCAAGGTGGGCGCGCCGAAGGCGTCCGCCGCGCTGGACCTGCTGCGCACCGAGCACCCGGCGGCCGACCGCGACGAAACGCCGTCGACGACCGGCGTGACGGAACCCACCAGGTCCGTTCCGTCCCCGACCACCGACGCCCCCGCCCCGGCGGACCCGGTCGGCCCGGCCCGGCACTTGCACGCCGTGCCCGCCGACGACACCGAGCCCGACCAGCCCGCCTCGGCCACCGGCGCCGACGACGCGTCGCCCGTGTCCCCGCAGTCCACGACGGGCGCGGACCCGGGCACCGTCGCCGCGGCGGGGGACCGGCCGCGCAGGCGGGTGCGGTCGCACCGCTGGGCGCTGCTGCTGATCGCCGCGGGCGCGTTCGTGGCGATCTGGGGCGGCTGGGTCGGGCTGGGCAAGCTCACCGGGTTCGGTGAGATCGCCCTGCTGCCCGGGATCGCCGACGGGTTCACCGTCGACTCGGCCATCACCCTGCCGTTGGGCATGGAGGCGTACGCCGCCTACGCGCTGCGGGTGTGGCTGTCCGGGGCGACTCCGTTGCGGGCGCGGCGGTTCGCGAAGTGGTCGACCATCGCCGCGCTGACGTTGGGCGCGGTCGGGCAGGTGGCCTACCACCTGATGACCGCGGCGCAGGTGACCGCGGCCCCGTGGCCCATCACGACGTTCGTGTCCTGCCTGCCCGTGGTCGTGCTCGGCTGCGCCGCGGCGCTGACCCACCTCACCCACGACGACACCGAGGAGGCGACCCGATGAGCACCACGACGCTGCTGTCCGCGCCCGACCCCGACGAGCGGGACGCCACGGTCGTGCCGTTCCCCACCAACCCCGCCACGACCAGCGCGGACACCGCGACCCCGGCGCCCGCCGAGGAGACGTCCGCGGGCACGTCGATGGAGCCCGCCGGGCCGGTGCTGGACGGCGAACTCGTCGACGACGACCAGCCGGTGCGGTTGGTCGACGCCGCCGACCAGGCCGCGCCGGGGTCGTGGCTGGACCGGATGCGGTCGGCGGAGCGCGCCCCGATCATCCCCGAGTACCTGCGGACCCTGGCCGCAGCGAAGGCCACCGCGAAGTGGACCGCGACGCACTACGCCCACAAGGCCGGGTACCACGCGGCCCGGACCCCGCTGTACGCCTCGAAGCTGATCGTGCGGTCCCCGGCGGGTCTGCTGCTGCTGGCCGCCGCGGTCGGGCGGTGGGTCTCCGACGCCGAAGGCCGCGCGGTCCGCCGCGCGGCGGCCCGGTCCGAGGACGCCCACCAGTACATGGCGCTGGCCGCGCACCGGGACTCCCGGGTCCGGTTCCGCACGCTGCTGCTGCTGGTCGGCATGTCGCTCGGGGTGCTACTGGTGATGCTGCTGCCCACGGTCGCGCCGTGGTGGGTGACCTGGGTCTGCGGTGCGGTTGCGCTGGGCATTCTCGGCAAGCTGGGCACCCCGGCGGACAAGCCGGTCGCCGGGCGCGCGGTCACCGAGGCCCGGGTGCAGAAGCTCACCAGCGACGTCGTCGAGCGGGCGCTGTCCGTGCTCGGCATCGCCGGGATCAACCAGGCGATGAGCAAGAACAACCGGGCGATCGGGTTCACCGCGCCCATCACCCGCGACGGACCCGGGTGGCGCGCGGACGTGGAACTGCCCGCCGGGGTCACCGCGGCGGAGGTCGTCGAGCGCCGCGAGAAGCTCGCGTCCGGGCTCGGGCGTCCGCTCGGGTGCGTGTGGCCGGAGGGCAACGCCGCGGTACACCCCGGTCGCCTGGTCCTGTGGGTGGGCGACCAGGACATGAGCAAGGCCAAGCAGCCCGCGTGGCCGCTGCGCCGCGGTGAGGTCATCGACCTGTTCAAGCCGCAGCCCTTCGGCACCGACCAGCGCGGCAAGTGGGTCGAGATCACCCTGATGTACATCGCGGGGATCATCGGCGCGGTCCCGCGCATGGGCAAGACGTTCACGCTGCGGGAGCTGCTGCTCATCGCCGGGCTCGACCCGCGCACCGAGCTGCACGCCTACGACCTCAAGGGCACCGGCGACCTGTCGCCGCTCGCGCCGGTCTGCCACCGCTACCGGGCCGGGGACGACGACGAGGACATCGCCTACGCACTCGCCGACCTGCGGGAGCTGCGCGAGGAGATGCGCCGCCGCACCAAGGTCATCCGGGAACTGCCCAAGGACCTGTGCCCTGAGTCCAAAGTGACCAGTGAACTCGCGTCGAAGAAGTCCCTGCGGCTGCACCCCATCGTGCTCGGGGTCGACGAGTGCCAGGTGTGGTTCGAGCACCCCAAGTACGGCGAGGAGATCGAGGAGATCACCACCGACCTGGTCAAGCGCGGCCCGGCGACCGGGATCGTGGTCCTGCTGGCCACGCAGCGACCGGACTCCAAGTCCATCCCCACGCAGATCAGCGACAACGCCATCCTCCGGTTCTGCCTGAAGGTGGCCGGGCAGGTCCCCAACGACATGGTCCTGGGCACCTCCTCGTACAAGAACGGCGTGCGCGCCACCACGTTCTCGTTCAGCGACAAGGGAATCGGCATCCTCAAGGGCGACGGCGACGAACCCCGCATCGTCCGCGGCGTCTACATCGACGCCCCCGGAGCCGAGAAGATCGTGGCCAATGCCCGCGCCGCCCGCACCGCCGCAGGACGGCTCACCGGCTACGCCGCCGGACTCGACGCCGACGTCGACCAGCACGACAGCTCCACCATCCTGCACGACATCCTCGCCGCGATCGGCGACACGGACAAGGCGTGGTCCGAGTCCATCGTGGACCGTCTCGCCGAACTGCGCCCCGCCGCCTACGGCGCGTGGGCCGAACTGCCCACCGGCAGCGCGAAGGCCACCCAGCTCGCCGCCGCGCTCAAGCCCTACGGCATCGCCACCGCACAGGTCTGGGGCACCGACCCCACCACCGGCAAGGGCGCGAACCGCATGGGCGTCAAGCGGCAGTGGATCGCCGACACCATCAACGGAAAGTAACCGCACGGGCCGCGGCCCCCGCCGCGGCGGGTGGCTCTGGGTCTAGAGCCCGACCCGTCTAGACCTAGAGCCCCCTCTAGACACCTCCATAAGCCCTGATCAGCCCTCTAGCCCCTAGAGGCGTGGCTCAGTGCGCCCAAGAAACGGCCCCCGGGAGCCCTCGTGACCCCCTCCGTCGACCTCACGACCGTTCCGCTCATCCTCCTCGCGCTGTTCACCCTCGGTTACGCCGCCACCTGCGCGGTGTGGCCGTTCAAGCACTGCCGACGCTGCCGCGGCACCGGCCACCACCGCTCCCCGTTCCTGCGCGCCTACCGACCCTGCCGCCCGTGCCGCGGCACCGGGATGCGCACCCGCTGGGGCCGCCGCGCCTACAACGCCACCACCCGCGCCGCCCGCGCCATCCGCCGCAACCACTGACCACCAAGGGGACACGACATGTGCCGCAGCCACCGCCGCTGCCCCAACGCCCGCAGCGCCCGCGCCCGCGCCTTGAACACGGCGAACAAGCGGGTCGAGCGCGCCCGCCGCGCCGTGCGTTCCGCACGCGCCGCGGGCAACCCGGACACCATCGCCGCCGCCGAAGCCTGGTTGCAGGCCGCGCAGGCCAACCGCGCCGCCGTGGACGCCGCCCACCCCGTCCCGCAGACCGGGGGACACGACACCGCCCCCACCAATAACACCCCCGACACCCCCACCGCGGCGCAGGACGACCAGCAGGGCACCGAAACCCGCGTCCCCGGCCGGACCGGCGGCATCGGGACGATCAACGCGACCGGCAGCGTGACCGTCATCGACGGCAACACCGGGGAGACCCTGCGCTACACCGCGGGTCCCGGCGGGGACACGACCGGCGGCGGCATCACCGTCACCGACGGGCAGGTCTGGGTCAACAACAGGCGCGTCCGGTGAGGACACACGCCCAGCGCAGCACGGGGACACGACACGCCGCCCGGGAGGGACACGACATGCCCACGACCTCGCCGATGCTCGCCGCCGCGCTGGACCACGCCGGGCGCGGGTGGCCGGTGTTCCCGATGGTGCCCGGCGGCAAGGCCCCGCGGTCAAGAACTGGGAGCAGCGCGCCACCACCGACGTCGACCGCATCCGCCGCTGCTGGTCGGCGGGGCCGTACAACGTCGGCATCGCCACGGGCCCGGCCGGGCTGGTCGTGGTCGACCTGGACACCGCCAAGCCCGACGACGACCCGCGCCCGCCGCGGTGGGACCTGCCCGGCATCGGCGAGGGGTTGGACGTGCTCGCGGTCCTGGCCGACCGGCACGGGCAGCCGGTGCCGCTGGACACCCACATGGTCGGCACCCCGTCCGGCGGGCTGCACCTGTACTTCACCGCCCCGCCCAGGGTGCGGCTGCGGTGCACGGCGGGGGAGCGCGGCAACGGGCTCGGGTGGAAGGTCGACACCCGAGCCTGGGGCGGCTGCGTCGCCGCGCCCGGCTCCCTGGTCGACGGCAGCCCCTACACCGTCCACCCCCGCCCGGTCGCGCCGCTGCCCGCCTGGCTGGCCACGCTGCTGACGCCCAAGCCGCTCCCGGCGGCACCGGCCGCGCCGATCCCGCTGCGCCACGGCACCGACCGCCGCGCCCGCTACCTGCGCAACGCCATTGCCGCCGAAGTCGCCCGTGTCGAAGGCGCGACCAAGGGGCAGCGCAACCAGGCCCTCTACACCGCCGCGGTCGCGCTCGGGCAGCTCGTCGCCGGGGGTGCGCTCACCGAGACCGACGTCCGCGCCACCCTCCTGCGGGCCGCAGCCGCCCACCTCGCCGTTGGCGCGTACAGCCCGCACGCCGCCGACGGCACGATCACCAGCGGCCTGCGCGCGGGTGCCCGCCGTCCCCGGCAGGTGGCCGCGTGAGCACCCTCGCCGACTCCGACCAGATCCAGGTGTTGTCGCTGTTCTCCGGGATCGGTGGCTTGGAGTTGGGGTTGGAGTGGGCGGGGATGCGGGTGGTGGGGCAGGTCGAGCAGAACCCGTTCTGCCGGGCGGTGTTGGCCCGGCACTGGCCGGAGGTACCGCGCCATGACGACGTCCGCACCGCGCCCGCCTGGTGGGCCTCCCAGCCCCGACCCCGGGTCGACCTGGTGTGCGGGGGTTCCCGTGCCAGCCGGTCAGCGTCGCCGGACGCGGCCTGGCCCAGGACGACCCCGGTGGCTCTGGGGGCGATGGTCGAGGTCATCGACGCCGTCCAGCCGGAGTGGGTCGTGTGGGAGAACGTGCCCGGCCTGCGCACCCGGGGACTCGACATCGTCCACGCCGACCTTGTTCGACGCGGCTACCAGCACCGCGTCGGCTACGCCACCGCTTGTGCGGTGGGTCGACCACACGTGCGGCGACGCCTGCTCGGAGTGGCCCACGCCGACCGCATCCATGGGACGCCACGGCTGGGGACTGGGCAGCAAACCTGGCCGCTACAGCCCAGCCACCGAACGACGGGTCCGCGAGTACATCGAGACCACCAGGACTTGGCGGCCGACACCGGAGCACCTGGAATCGCTGATGGGCTTCCCGCGGGGTTGGACGTCGCTCGCGTCACCGCTCTCGGCAACGCCGTCGTCCCCGGCATCACCGAGCACATCGGACGGCTCATCGTCGCCGCCCACCACGCCCACCACGGAGAGGCAGCGTGACCCGATGAGCGCCGTTGTCCGACCCTGCGCCCCGACGACCCGCCCACGGCACCGGCGCCCGCGCTGCGCACCGCGTGGACCGCCGATGAGCTGATGGCCGCCGACTTCCCCGAACCCAAGTGGGCTGTGCGCGGGGTGATCTGCGAAGGCGTCAACCTGATCGCCGGGCCGCCCAAGGTCGGCAAGTCGTGGCTCTCGCTCGGGCTCGGGCTCGACATCGCCGCCGGGAACCCCGCCTTCGGCAGCATCGCCACCGACCCCGGCCCCGTGCTGTACCTGGCGTTGGAGGACACCGCGCGGCGGTTGCAGTCCCGCATGGGCAAGCTGCTGTCCGGTCGACGCGCGCCGCGCGGGCTGACGTTGGCCACCGAGTGCCCGCCGCTGGCCGAAGGTGGGGACAAGGCCATCGCCGGGTGGCTCGACCGCCACGACGACGCCCGCATGGTCGTTATCGACGTCCTGCAGAAGGTCCGCGGTGGGGAGAAGTCGGCGAGCAGCCAGTACGCCGCCGACTACGCCGCCATCGGGCGCGTCAAGCGCATCGCCGACCACTACGGCATCGCCGTCCTGGTCGTCACCCACGTCCGCAAACAGGGCGCGGACGACTTCCTGCAAACCGTGTCCGGGACCAACGGCATCGCCGGGGCAGCCGACGCCGTCCTGGTGCTCGACCGCGCCCGCGGCAACGCCGACGGACACCTCCACGTCACCGGCCGCGACGTCGAAGAAAACGAGTACGCGCTGGCCTTCGACCCCGCACACGGCGCGTGGACCATGCTCGACGGCCCCGCGATCGACCACATGGTCAGCGACACCCGCGGAGCGATCCTGCGCTACCTGCGCGAACACCAGGGCACCGGCCCGAAGACCATCGCCGCCGCCACCGATCAGCCCTACGACAACGTCAAGCGCACGTGCGCGCGGATGGCCGACGCCGGTCAGCTCACCCGCGACGGCACCGGCCGCTACTTCGTCCCCATCCCCAACGGGGACAACGGGGACACCGCCCACCTGTCCCCCCTGTCCCCGCTGTCCCCTCACGACCTCTGACCAGCACAAACAAGAGGGGACAGCCCAGCCCAGAGCTGTCCCGCTGTTCCCCGAGGAGGACCCATGCCCGTACCTGCCGACCAGACCCGTACGTCGGAAGGAACCCACGGTGACGGCCCAGCCCATCACCCCCGCCGCGGTACCCCTGCGGCACCTCTACCGCATTCCTGAGGCCATGCGGCTGCTCTCCATGAGCCGCACCGTTATCTACGAACAGATCCGGGCCGGGCGACTCCGCTCGGTCACCCAAGGCCGAACCCGGCTCATTCCCGCCAGCGCCATTGAGGACTACGTCCGAGTCCTGATCGCCGAATCGGAGGTGCACGTTGACCAAGCGGCGTGACCGCGGCGACGGCGGGCTGTACTGGAACGAGAAGCGCCAGCGATGGATCGGCTCGGTCACAGTCGGCTACACGCCTGCCGGTAAGCGAATCGTCAAATGGGTAAGCGGCAAGACCAAAACCGAAGCCAGCAAGAAGCTGCGGGGGCTAGTCCAGGACCACCGCGATGACGACGCCATCGAGTCCAACAACTACACCGTTGAGAAAGCGGTCCGGGACTGGCTCAAACACGGCCTGAACGGGCGAAGCCAAGAGACCGTCAGCAAGTTGACCAGCCTTGCCGACACGCACGTCATCCCCGACCTGGGCAGCAGGAAGCTGCGTACCGACCGGGCAGGCGGACGCAGCAACAACCTCACCGCCGACGACGTGGACGAATGGTTGTTGAAGAAGGCGCAGGCGGTTTCCAAGCGCACCTTGCAGGACCTGCGCGCGATTCTGCGCCGCTCGATTAACCGCGCGGTCAAGCGCAACAAGGTCAAGCGCAACGTTGTGTTGCTCTGTGAAGACTTGCCGGACGGAAAGGTCGGTCGCCCCTCCAAGTCGCTGACGTTTGCGCAAGCAGAGGCTCTGGTGAAGGAAGCGGAGGCGGATGAATCGACCATGGGTGCGTACATTGTCGTGTCGTTGCTTGGGGAGTACGCACCGAGGAAGCGCGGCCGTTGTGCTGGGGCAACGTCGACCTGATCGGCAGGCCAGATGACGAGCCCACGATTCCGCCGCACGTTCAGGTTGTCCGATCCGTGCGGGCGAGCGGAGACACCAAGACGCGCAAGTCCCGCCGGTCGGTCGCCCTGGCACCTCGGGCGGTACGCGCGCTCAAGGCGCAGGCGGCTCGACAGAAGGCACTGTGGGACGCGGCCGGACGTCCCTGGGACAGCTCGGTTCTGGTGTTCGCGTCGGAGAGCGGAACCCAGATGGACGCGGCGAACGTGCGGCGCGGATTCCGGCGCATCGCCAAGCGGGCCGGGCTCGACGCGGGCGACTGGACGCCGCGAGAGCTGCGTCACAGCTTCGTGTCCCTGCTGTCCGACAGCGGTGTCCCCATCGAGCTGATCTCGCGCCTGGTCGGCCACAGCAGCACGGCGGTCACCGAGGAGGTGTACCGACACCAGATCCGCCCCGTGGTGCAGGACGGCGCGACTGCGATGGACAGGCTGTTCCCGGACTCCGCGGCGTAGACATGCAGTTAGACATGCAAGACGACTCAGGGCCGGTCCACGTCTACTGTGGACCGGCCCTGAGCTGGTCGGGGTGACAGGATTTGAACCTGCGACCTCTTCGTCCCGAACGAAGCACGCTACCAAACTGCGCCACACCCCGGTGGAACGTCAGGAAGTCTAGCGGACGCTCGCACGGGCTCCGAATCGGGCTCCCCTTGACGTCGCCGCGCCGTCCGCCGGGCGGGGGACGAGGGTGAGGAGGCTGGCCTCCGGGGGGCAGGCGAAGCGGACCGGGGCGTACGGGGAGGTGCCCAGACCTGCGGAAACGTGCAGCCACATGCGGGCGCCCCAGCGGGAGGCGCCGCGGGCGCGGCTGCGGTCGAGGTCGCAGTTGGTGACGATCGCGCCGTAGCCGGGCAGGCGGAGCTGGCCGCCGTGGGTGTGGCCCGCGAGGACGAGGTCGTAGCCGTCCTCGGCGAACGCGTCGAGCACCCGGGGCTCGGGCGAGTGGGTGACGCCCAGGCGCAGCGAGGCCTTGGGGTCGGGCTTCCCCGCGATGTCGCCGTAGCGGTCGCGGCGCAGGTGGGGGTCGTCGACGCCCGCGAAGGCGATCGGGCGGCCGTCGACGGTGAGGAGGCTGCGGGTGTGGGTGAGGTCGTGCCAGCCGCGCTCGATGAAGGCGGCGCGCAGGTCGCGCCAGGGCAGCGGGGTGCCGTGGATGCGCTTCTCGCTGGGGAACAGGTAGCGGGCGGGGTTCTTCGGCTTGGGCGCGTAGTAGTCGTTGCTGCCGAAGACGAACACGCCCGGGCGGTTGAGCAGCGGGCCGAGGGCGCGGACGACGGCGGGGACGGCCTGCGGGTGGGCGAGGTTGTCGCCGGTGTTCACGACCAGGTCGGGGTCGAGCCGGTCCAGCTCGGCGACCCAGCGCTGCTTCGACTTCTGCCCGGGCAGCATGTGCAGGTCGCTGATGTGCAGCACGCGCAGCGGGCGGGCGCCCTGGGACAGCACCGGGATGGTCGCCTCGCGCAGCGTCCAGCGGGTGCGTTCGTACCCGGCGGCGTAGGCGAGGGTGGCGGCGCCGAGCGCGGCGGCGCCGAGGACGAGGGACCGGGCAGACTGGCTCACACCCCCGAGGGTACGTCGCCGACCGAAACCGACGTGCGCCAGGCGATACCGTTGACGGCATGGCACAGCTCAAGGAGCGGTTGAAGGCCGACCTGACCACCGCGATGAAGGACCGGGACAAGACGAAGACGGCGACCCTGCGCATGGCCCTCGCCGCCCTGACGACCGAGGAGGTCGCAGGCGACGTCGCCCGCGAGCTGTCCGACGCGGAGGTCGAGCGCGTCCTCACCCGCGAGGTCAAGAAGCGCAAGGAGGCCGCCGACGCCTTCCGCGACGCGGGGCGCACCGAGCAGGCCGACCTGGAGCTCGCCGAGGCCGACGTCCTCGCCGACTACCTCCCCAAGCAGCTCGACGACGCCGAGCTGACCGCCCTGGTCGACGCCGCGGTCGCCGAGGTCACCGCCCAGCTCGGCGAGGCCCCGGGCCCCCGCCAGATGGGCCAGGTCATGAAGGCCGCCACCACCAAGGCCGCGGGCCGCGCCGACGGCAAGCGCATCTCCACCGCGGTGAAGGCCCGCCTGGCCGGCTGACTGCGAAGACGCGAGAGGGCCTTCCCAGTTCGGGAAGGCCCTCTTCACGTCACGGGATCGGGTCGATCGTGATCGGTGGTCCGTCCTCGTCAGGCGGACCGCCGGGGTTGGTCGGGTCGCCCGGGTCGGGGTCGTCGCCGCCGCCCGGTGGGCGGCCGTTGCCCGGGTTGCCGCTGGTGGGGGGCTTGGTCGGGTCGGTGGTGCGGGGCGGCGGGACGTAGCCCGTGCTCACGTAGATGGTGATCGTCTCGCCCTTCAGGGCGGCGCCGCGCGGGGACTGGCTGACGACCGTGCCGCGGCGGGCCTCGGCGTTGCGGTCGACCGAGGTGACCTTGTAGCCGGCCTGCTCGAGGACGCGGGTGGCGTCCTCCTGGGACATGCCGACGACGTCCGGGACGCGGATGTCGTCGCCGCCCTCGACGTAGCGCTTGTCGGCCGGGGGCAGCGGGGCGTTCGGCTTGCCCTGGAGGATCTTGGTCATCGCCTGGTAGAACGTCCGCGCGGGCGCTCGGCCGCCGTAGATCTCGCCGTTGTCGCCGCACAGCCGGACCTGGCCCGGGCCGTAGTCGCAGATGCCCTGGGGTCGGGGGCTGTCGTTGGACACGACCACCGCGCCGGTGAGCTGGGTGGTGCCGCCGGTGAAGCCCGCGGACTTGAACGCCTGCGTGGTGCCGGTCTTGCCGATCGAGTGGCGGTTCCAGCCGTACTGGCTGGCGGCGCGGGCCGCGGTGCCGCCGGGCTCGTGGTCCTTGCCGAGGCCGTGCGCCAGGGTGTTCGCCAGCTTCGAGTCGACGGCCTGCTCGCAGGGCTGCTCGGTGTAGTTGAGCTTCTTGCCGTTGCGGTCCTTGACCTCGATCAGCGGGGTCGGCGGGCACCAGACGCCGCCGCTCATGATCGTCGCGCTGACGTTGGCCAGCTCGAGCGTGCTCACCGGGGCCGGGCTCAGCGTGAAGGACGCGTTGCCGAACGGGTTGCGGTCGGACGGCTTGAAGTGCTGGGCCTGGCTGAGCCGCAGCTCCGGGTTCTCCGCCTTCGGGTCGGGGGCCCGGCCGAGGGTGTTGGTCGCCAGCGTCTTGCGCAGGCCGAGGCGCTGCGCCATGTCGACGACGGCGTCCATGCCGACGCGCTCCTCGAGGATGACGAAGCCCGTGTTCGGCGAGGTCGCCAGGGCCTTCTGCAGCGTCATCTGCGCCGGGTAGCCGTCGTTGGCGTTGCTCAGGCAGTAGAAGCGGGTGTCGCCGTCGTCCGGGCGCGGGGTCGCCGGGCAGCGCTCCGGGTTGCCGCCGAGGAACTTGTTCGACACGTACCGCGCGGGCGTCTGGATCACGTTGTTGATCCCGCCGCCCTTCTCCAGGTACGCCGCCGCGGTGAAGATCTTGTAGATCGATCCGGCCCCGAACTTGTTCTCCACGCCGTACGGGTAGGGGATCGTCGTCTGTCCCTTGTCGCCGTTGAGGCCGTAGTCGCGGTTGGAGACCAGCGCGATGACCTCGTGCCGCTTGTTGCCCGGCCGGACGATCGCCATCGTGTTCGCGACGCCCTCGGTCCCCTTCGGCACCTGGGCCTCGGCGGCGTCCTTCGCCAGCTGCGTGGCGCGCCGGTCCAGGGTGGTCTTGATCGTGTAGCCGCCGGTGGTGATCTGGTCCGGCGTGAAGCCGATCTCCTGCAGGTAGACCCACACGTACTGGCAGAAGAAGCCGATCTCCGGGCCCGCGCCGACGCAGTTCGCCGGGGGCTTCTTCACGTCCGGGAGGATGCCCAGCGGGGCCTTCTTGGCCTCCTCGGCCGCCTCCGGGGACAGCTTCTGCGTCTCGACCATCTTGTCGAGCACCAGGTTGCGCCGGGCCAGCGTGCCCGCCGGGTTGCGCCACGGGTTGTAGAGCACGGGGTTGTTCACCGCGCCCGCCAGCAGCGCCGACTGGGCGACGGTCAGCTTGTCCGGGGTGGTGCCGAAGTACGCGCTCGACGCCGCGCCGATGCCGTAGACCTCGTAGGCGAACTCGACGACGTTGAGGTAGCCGGTGAGGATTTCCTCTTTGGACATCTTCTGTTCGAGCTGGATGGCGATGCGGGCCTCGCGGAGCTTCCGCGCGATGGTCTGCTCCTGGGCCTTGTTCTGCTCGGTCTTGTTGTCGCGGTTGACGACGTTGATCAAGTAGTTCTTGACGTACTGCTGGGTCAGCGTCGACGCGCCCTGCACGTCGCCGCCGGTCTGGTTGGAGATCGCCGCGCGGATCGTGCCCTTCCAGTCCACGCCGTGGTGCTCGTAGAACCGGCGGTCCTCGATCGCGACCAGGGCGGCCTTCATCGTCGGCGAGATCTGCTCGGCCGTGACCGGCAGCCGGTACTGGTCGTAGATCGTCGCGATCTGCTTGCCCTGGGCGTCGGTGATCTTCGTGACCAGCGGCGGGTCGGTGGCGACCAGGTCCGCCGACACGCTGTCGATGGTGTCGCTCGCCCGGTTGGACATCACCCCCAACGCCCCGACGATCGGGAAGAGCATGCCCGCGACGAGAACGCCGGCCAGCAGGCAGAGACCGAGTAGCTTCAGCAGGCTGTCTCCAACACGCACGGGGACCAGCGTACGCGTCACCCGGATGGATCACCGATCACTACGCACCCGATATTGACTTTTGGGTAACACATGTGAGCCCGGGTGTTCTCGATGGAACCGATGGTCGCTAGAGTCCGTCAACGTCTCACGACAGCGCTTCTCGCCGGACCGTGTATCTGCGGGACGGGAAGAAGCACCTGATACCGGGGGTATCGGGTTGATGGGTCGCGACGACGACAGGGGTGGGGGATACATGTATCTCGAAGCACAGGTCGACTGGCGGGTTCGCGCGACGTGCCGCGACGAGGACCCGGACGGGCTGTTCGTCCGCGGCGCCGAGCAGCGCAAGGCCAAGCTGGTCTGCGTGGCGTGCCCGGTCCGCACCGAGTGCCTCGCCGAGGCGCTCGACAACCGGATCGAGTTCGGCGTCTGGGGCGGGATGACCGAGCGCGAGCGCCGGGCCCTGCTGCGCAGGCGGCCCGAGGTCGACTCGTGGCGCGACCTGCTCGACAACGCCCGGCGCGAGCGCCAGCTCCAGGTGGGCTAGGCCCGCTTCGCGAGGCCTTCGCCGATCAGCCGCAGCCCGTCGAGGTCGTGGACGTCGGCGGGCATGGCGGGCACCTGGGCCCGGGCGACGCCCGGGTGCGCCTTGGTGAACCGGGCGATGAGCCTGCGTTCCCGCTGGTCGAGGGCGACGCGGTCGGCGTGCAGCCGCAGCACCGCCGCGGCCAGCGGCGCGCTGCCCGCGCCCTCGAGGCTCTCCGCGGCGGCCAGGGCGCGCGGGGCGGGTAGATCGGCCAGGACGGGGTGGGTGCGGTTGACGACCAGCCCGGCCAGCGGCATGGACTCGGCTTCCAGGCGCTCGACGAAGTAGCTGGCCTCGCGCAGCGCGTCCGGCTCGGGCGCGGCGACCACCAGGAACGCCGTGCCCGACGAGCGCAGCAGCTCCGCGGTCCGCCGGGCGCGCTCGCGGAACCCGCCGAACATGCTGTCGAACGCCTGCACGAACGCGGACGCGTCGGTCAGCAGCTGGCCGCCGACCACGGTCGACACGGCCTTGGCGAACAGGCCGAACCCGGCGCTGACCACCTTGCGCAGCCCGCGCCCGCCCGCGCGGGCCGGACCCATCAGCAGCTTGATCATCCGCCCGTCGAGGGCCGTCGACAGGCGCTGCGGGGCGTCGAGGAAGTCCAGGGCCGACCGCGACGGCGGGGTGTCGACCACGATCAGGTCGTAGGCGCCCTCGGCGGCGAGCTGGCCCAGCTTCTCCATCGCCATGTACTCCTGCGTGCCGGAGAACGACGTGGAGATCGTCTTGTAGAACGGGTTGGCCAGGACCTCGCGCGCCCGCTCGGGGCCGCGTGCGCCAGCACCATGTCGTCGAAGGTGCGGCGCATGTCCAGCATCATCGCGCTCAGCTCGCCCGCCGGGGCGAACCCGTCGACCTCGACCTGCCGCGGGGTGTTGTCCAGCTCCCGCAGGCCCAGCGACTGGGCGAGCCTGCGCGCGGGGTCGATGGTCAGCACGACGGCCTTGCGCCCGCGCTCGGCGGCGCGCACCGCGATGGCCGCCGCGGTGGTGGTCTTGCCGACGCCGCCCGAGCCGCAGCAGACGATCACGCGCGTGCCGGGGTCGTCGATCAGCTTGTCGATGTCGAGCACCTACCGGACCCCCTGATCGATGAGGGCCTCGGCCAGCTCGTACAGGGCGGCCGTGTCGACGCCGTCGACCAGGTCGGACAGCTCGACGGCGGGCAGGTCGACCTCGGCGAGCGCGGCCCGCGCCCGCTGCTCGGCCTGCACCCGCACGGCGTGCTCGACGGTCTCGGCGACCAGGCCGTCCAGGACGTCGTCGGCCAGCGCCAGCCCGGCGGCGGCGAGCCCGTCGCGGACCCGGCCCGCGTCGACCCGGCCGTCCGCGGCGGGGGTGACCGAGCGGGCGGGCAGCCGCGGCGGGCGGACCCGGTTCAGCACGATCGCGCCCGGCCGCAGGTCGGCGCCGTCGAGCTCCTCGACCGCCTCGACGGTCTCCCGCACCGGCATCTCCTCCAGCAGCGTGACCAGGTGCACGGCGGTGTCCCCGGAGTGCAGCAGCCGCACGACGCCCTCGCTCTGGCCGCGGATCGGCCCGACCTTCGCCAGGTCGGCCATCGCGCGGGTGACGTCGAGGAACTTCACGATCCGCCCGGTCGGCGGCGCGTCGACCACGACCGCGTCGTAGACGTGCCTGCCCCGGTCGTCGGTGCGGGTGACGCACTCCTTGACCTTGCCGGTGAGCAGCACGTCGCGCAGGCCGGGCGCCAGCGTGGTGGCGAACTCGATCGCCCCCATGCGGCGCAGCGTGCGGCCCGCGAAGCCGAGGTTGTAGAACATCGACAGGTACTCCAGCAGCGCCGCCTCGACGTCGATGTGCAGCGCCCGGACCTCGCCGCCGCCCGCGGCGACGGCGACCTTCTCCTCGGAGTACGGCAGCGGCTGGGTGTCGAAGACCTGGGCGATGCCCTGGCGGCCCTCGACCTCGACCAGCAGCACCTTCCGCCCGCCGTGCGCCAGCGCCAGGGCCAGCGCGGCGGCCACCGTGGTCTTGCCGGTCCCGCCCTTGCCGGTGACCACGTGCAGCCGCGCACGGGCGATCTCATCGGTCCAGCCGACGACGGGAGAGGTCACCTGTTCAGGGTAAGTGCGGGGTTGACCGTCCCGCCCTGTGTGCTTCACCCCACCAGGGTGAGCACCGCGGCGGCCCCGCCCACCACGACCACCGCGCCCCACGCCACCGGCGCGGCCAGCACCGTGGCGGTCAGCAGGCACAGCAGGGCCAGCAGCGTCACCGCGACCGACCCGGCCATCGCGGTCGGTCCCGGCTTGCCGGTCCGGTCGCGGACCTTGGCCATGGTGAGCAGCACGAGCAGCAGGCCACCGGCCCCGAGCAGCGCGGTGGCGAAGATCCGCCAGCCCTCCATGCGACCACCGTAACTCCCCGGGTGATCCGCCCTGCCCTAGGCTGCCCGCATGACTCGTTGGGAGTACGCGACGATCCCGCTGCTGATCCACGCGACCAAGCAGATCCTCGACCAGTGGGGCGAGGACGGCTGGGAGCTGGTCACCGTGCTGCCGAACCCCACGGGCGAGCAGCACGTCGCCTACCTCAAGCGGCCGAAGGCGGCCTGATGGACGTCCGCGCGCGCTTGGCCGAGCTGGGGATCGCGCTGCCGCGCGTCGCCGCGCCCGCGGGTCCTACGTGCCCGCGGTCCGCACCGGCTCGCTGGTCTACACGGCGGGCCAGATCCCGCTGGTCGAGGGCAAGGTCGCGGCCACCGGCAAGGTCGGGGCCGAGGTGTCCGCCGAGGACGCCGCCGGGCTGGCCCGCGTCTGCGCCCTGAACGGGCTCGCCGCCGTCGACGCGCTCGTCGGGCTGGAGTCCGTGGTCCGGGTGGTCAAGGTCGTCGGGTTCGTGGCGTCGGCCCCCGGGTTCACCGGGCAGCCCGGGGTGCTCAACGGCGCGTCCGACCTGCTCGCCGAGGTGTTCGGCGAGGCGGGCAAGCACGCCAGGTCCGCTGTCGGGGTGGCCGAGCTGCCGCTGGGCGTGCCCGTCGAGGTCGAGCTGATTGTCGAGGTCGCATGAGCACCGCGGAGGACTGCCACGAGCTGCTGCTGCGCTTCGCGGGCCGCATCGGCGACCGCGAGCTGTGGCGCCTGCGCGACTGGGTCGCCGCGGGCGCGGTCGACGCCGTCGCCCGGGCCCTGCCCCTGATGCTGCTGCGCGAGCGGGTGGGCATCACCCCCGAGGAGTCGCGCCAGGTCGGGGCGATCCTGGTGCCCGCGGGCGCCGACCCGGAGCGGCTCAACGCCGTGCCGTGGGTGGACGACGTCCCCGAACTCGGCTACACCTTCACCGCGGAGTCACCGGAATGGGTGAGCCGGGGCGACTCGGTGGCCGTGGTGCTGGGCGCGGTGCTGCGCGGTCGGCCCGAGGTCGTCGAGGCGCGCACGAGCTGGCGGCGCGGCCGGGGCGGGGACACCCGGGTCGTGCTGGTCACCGTCGCCGAGGACGCCTGGGCGAGCGCGGTGCGGCTCACCGGCGAGCTGCAGCGGGTGCTGCGCGCGCTGGGCACCGACGAGCCCGTGGTCGAGGTCCTGGTCAGGGGCCGCGACGTGCCGAAGTACCACCGCGCGGCGCTGGCCGCGTCCGAGCCGTTGTTCGCGATGGCCCACAGCTAGTCCGCAGGACCCGGTCCGACACGAGGGAGGACGACCGTGACACAGGCAACGGCGGGGAAGGGGTCGGAGCGGACCGCGCTGCCGATCCGCGTCCACGACCTGCTGCTCGCGCTCGCGGGCAGGCTCGACGACGACGCGCTGGCCGAGGCCCGGGAGCTGGTCGCCGCCACCGAGGTCGACCGGGCGCTGGAGTTCGTGGTCGGCTGCCTGGTGGCGGGCCCGATCGCGCTCACCCCGGACGAGCACGCCGAGCTGCGCGACCTGCTGGCGTCCGCGCACTGCGACGGGGCCGTCGCGGTCCGCGTCCCGGTGTCGGACACCGCGGGCGCGCCGCACCGCTTCGTCGCGGGCCGCGTCGACGGCGTCGCCCCCGAGGAGGGCGTCGCCGAGGCCGCCGCCCGCGTGCTCGACGTCCTGCCCGACATCCGCGCCGTGTGGTCGGTATGGCGCACCACGCCCGCGGGCGCGGTGTCCGGGCCGGTCCCGCACCGCGTCGTGTTGATCGGCGTCGGCCCGGCCGGGTTCGCCCCGGCCACCGCGTACCGCGTCCAGCACGCGCTGCGCCGCGCGGGCCTGACCGCGTCGGTCGAGGTGCTCCGCGAGGGCGCCGACTACGGCGACTACCACCACGCCGCCGCGCGCTACGCGACCGAGGTCCCGGTGGACCGCGCGGTCCCCGCGCTGCCCGCCGCGACGCTGCCCCCGGCCCCGTCGGCGCCGTCGGTCCCGCAGGCCCCCGCCGCGCCCTCGGTGTCGGCCGCCCCGGTCGCCGCGCCGGTCGTCGAGCCGGAGCCGGAGTCGGGTCCGTCGTGGATGGAGGAGGCGGCGGCCCAGGCCGGGTCGTCGGACTCGCTCAACGACCACGAGCTGGACCTGCTGCGGCAGCTCCAGGAGGAGCTGGCCCGCCGCGAGCAGGCCGACGGCTCGACCCCGCAGTCCGCGGCCTGGCAGGGCGACCTGTCCGGGGCGGCGCACCCGTTCGACTGGCACGAGGCCAACACGATGGTCAACGGGGTCCCGCTCCAGCCGCCGGACCAGCGCCCCTAGACCGCGGCGAGGACGGCGGCGACGAGCCTGCTCAGGTGCAGGCCGCGCCGCACGTCCAGGTCGTGCTCGGGCGTGCCCTCCCGCACCAGCTCGGTGAACAGGTCCAGCGCGGCCGCGAACGCCGTGCCCGCCTCGGTGGCCCGGCCGACGACCTCGCGGTAGCCGGCGTCGCCGTAGACCGACACCTCGGTGATGGTGGGCCGCATCGGCAGCCGCATCGACAGCGACGCGGTGCTGGTCGCGCCGCTCGCGTGCCCGAGCACCACGTGCCACAGGTCGGGCTCGCGCCGGTGCGCGGACAGCACGGCGTCGACCGGCCCGAGCGCGGCGTCGAGCAGGTCGAGCACGTGCGGGCCGATGTCGGCCAGCGCCCCGCCCTCGACCCGCCACGCCGAGGTCGCGTAGTCCCCGCCGAGCAGCGCGCCCGACAGCCACCGCGCGCTGCCGCCCGCCCATCCGCCGTGCCGGTGGATGTCGTCGAGCCACTCGACGGTCTCCGGGGCGAACCGCCGCACGAGGTTGACCAGCGACACGACCCCCGCGTCCCCGATCACCCCCGCGAGCCGCTCGGCGTCGGCGGGCGTGGTCCCGACCGGCTTCTCCAGCAGCACGTGCTTGCCCAGCTCGACCGCCTGCAGGGCCATCGCGTCCTGCACGGCGGGCGGCACCGCGAACGCGACGGCGTCCACCTCGGACAGCAGCGCGGGGTAGTCGGCGAAGAACGGCGCCCCCAACCCGGCCGCGGCCTCGGCCCGCCGCGCCCACACCCCGGCGAACTCCACCCCGGGGTGCTCGGCCAGCCCCGGCGCGTGGACGCGCCGCCCCCACGGCCCCGCCCCGACCAACCCGACCCGCAGCACGTCGCCCATGGCGCACATTAAAGCCCGGCCCCGGACCGCCCGCGCCGACCGCTGCGTAGGGTCGGGGTGTGCGTGAACTGCCTGCCGAGCTGGTCCTGCCCGAGGGCTTCGTCCCCGAGGACCCGCCCGACCCGCCCGCCGTCCCGCGCGACGCCGCCACCGTGATGCTGGTGCGCGACACCGACCGCGGCGTCGAGGTGTTCCTCCAGCGCCGGGTCACGGGCATGGCCTTCGCCGGGGGCATGACGGTGTTCCCGGGCGGCGGCGTCGACCAGCGCGACGTCGACGCCGCGGTGGCCTGGCACGGCCCCGACCCGGACTGGTGGGGCCACCGCTTCGGCTGCGCCCCCGCCCTCGCCCGCGCCCTGGTCTGCGCCGCGGTCCGCGAGACCTTCGAGGAGTCCGGCGTCCTCCTCGCGGGCCCCGGCCCCGGCTCGGTCGTCGCCGACGCCCGCCCGTACCACGACGCCCGCGCCGCCCTGGTCGCCCGCGAGCTGTCCCTCGCCGACTTCCTCGCCGACGCGGGCCTGGTCCTGCGCGCCGACCTCCTCCGCCCGTGGGCGAACTGGGTCACCCCCGCCGAGGAACCCCGCCGCTACGACACCCGGTTCTTCCTCGCCGCCCTCCCGGAGGGCCAGCACGCCGACGGCGCCACGACGGAGGCCGACCGCGTCCACTGGCAGCGCCCCGCCGACGCCCTCGCCGACTGGCAGCGCGGCGACTGCGCCCTGATGCCCCCCACCTGGGTCACCCTCTCCGACCTGGCCGACCACGACACGGTCGCCTCCGCCATGGCCGCCGACCGCACCCTGGACAAGATCATCCCCAAGGTCGTCCGCGACGGCGGAGTAGTCCGCGTCGTCCTCCCCGAGGAGCGCTGATGACCCACCCCGCGTACGGCGTGCTCCGCCAGGTCACCCCTTCGCCGCGGTCCTCCTCGAGGACAACCCCGGCACCATGACCCTCGACGGCACCAACACCTGGCTCCTCCGCGCCCCCGACTCCCCGACCTGCGTAGTCGTCGACCCCGGCTACGAGGACGAACCCCACCTCCGCCGCGTCGTGGAAGCGGCAGGCGAGGTGGCAGCCATCCTCATCACCCACCACCACCCCGACCACGTCCAAGGCGCCCCCTGGCTGGCCCGCGCCACCGGCGCCCCGATCCGCGCCTGGAACCGCACCCTCTGCGCGGGCGAGGGCCCGTTGCGCGACGGCGAGGTCCTGACCCTGGCCGGCCTGGACCTGGAAGTCCGCCACACCCCCGGCCACACCGCCGACTCCATCTGCCTGACCATCGCCCACGCCGACCAGACGGCCGTCCTCACCGGCGACACCGTCCTCGGCCGCGGCGACGGTCATCGCCCCGCCGGACGGCGACCTCGGCCAGTACCTGGCCTCCTCCGCCTCCTCGCGGCCACCCCGCCCGGCACGGTCGTCCTCCCCGGCCACGGCCCCGACCTCCCGGACCTGCCGACCACAGCCGCCGAGTACCTGTCCCACCGCGAACAACGCCTCGACCAGATCCGCGCGGCTCTGACCCACCTCGGCCCGAACGCCACCGCCCGCCAGGTCGTCGAGGTCGTCTACGCCGACGTCGACCAGTCCCTCTGGCCCGCCGCGGAGTGGTCGGTCCACGCGCAGCTCGCGTACCTCCGCAAGACGGCCTGAGGGGTGTGGAGGGCGGAACGGGAGCACCCCTCCGCTCTTCAGTTGTGGGCACGGTCGTTAGGCGGCTCCTCCGTTGTCGGGGCGGGTGATGGATGTCCAGGGCGCCGGGGCGAGGTGGTTGTCGCCGTCCGGTTGGGGTTATTGCCGCGGTGGAAGGAGCGGCATCATCAGGTACTTGAGGGGGACGTCCTCCGGGTCTGTCGACGTGATCACGGTGGCTCGCATGCCGGGCTGGATTGCCAGGCGGATGCGTTTGCCTGCGAAGGGGCGGAGGGCGTCGGTCAGGTAGCGGGATTGGACGGCGGGGCCGGTGCGGCCGCCCTCGACCGTGGCTTTGATCGACTCCTCGGCTTCGCCTGCTTGGGGGTCTGTGCCGCGGAGGCGGAGTTCGTGGTCGGCTACCTCTAACTGCAGGACGCCTCGGGCGTCGGTGTACAGGGAGACTCTGCGGGCGGCGTTGAGCAGGGAGTCGGCGTCCAGTTCTACCCAGGTGTCCATTGTGTTCAGGACGAGGCTCGACTCCGAGAGGAACACGCCGTCGAGGACGGCTGTCGTGACCGTGGTGTTGGCCCAGGACAGGGCGAAGCGGTTGGCGTCGACGGCCAGGGTGACGTCGCCGGTTGCTTGTTTCGCCACCTCGGCCAGGAGTTGGGCGGGGACCAGGACGTCGAGGTCCGCCACCGTGGCGGGGACGTGGGCGATGGCCATGCGGTAGCGGTCGGTGGCGCGGAGGACCAGGGCGTCGTCCTCGGCGCGGAGGCGGACGCCTGCGAAGACGGGGAGGGTGTCGTCTCGAGAAGCCGTGGCGGCCACTGTGGACAGCGCTCGTGCCAGCAACGCGCCCGCCACCGTGCCGCAGGGTGGGGGTGGGGCTGGTACGCCGGGGTGGAGGGCGGTGTCCAGGAGCGGGAGGGCGAAGCGGGCGCCGTCGGCGCGGATGGCCAGGCGGGAGCCCTCGACGACCAGGCGGACGTGGTCGGTGTCCAAGGCGCGGAGGGTCTCGGCCAGGGGTTTGGCGGGAACGAGAACTTCGCCGTCGGTGTGGACGAGGGCGTCTCGGGTGACGCGGGCGGTGCGTTCCCGGTCGTTGGCGGCGAACGAGACGCCCTCGGGGCCCGCGGTCAGGAGCAGGCCGCCGAGGACCGGGTCGGTGAGGCGGGTCGGGACGAGGCGGACGACGTCGGCGGCGGCGGAAGCGAGGGCGGTGGTGGTCGCGGTGAGATCCATGACCTCGAAGCTAACGCCGCCAGCCGACAGGCCGACGGAGTTGTCCACAGGCCCGGGAGTTATCCACAGTTCTGTGGACAACCCCTAGACAAGCGCGGGAACCGCCGCTACCGGCGCCGCGACCCGGACGGTGTGCCGACGCAGGTACACGACCAGCGCGATCAGCAGGCCCGCGACCGTCGCCGCCAGGTACGACGACCACACGCCCACGTGCTCGACGAGCTGGCCGCTGACCGACTGGCCCAACGCCAGCCCCAGCGTCACCGACGTGATCACCCAGCCGAACGCCTCCGTGATGGTCCCCGGCGGCGCGACCAGCTCCAGCGCCGCCGAGTGCGCGGTCGCCTGCGGCGTGACCAGCGTGCCGACGACCAGCAGCGTGAGCGCCAGGCCGACCAAGGACGTGGGGATCGCCAGCAGCGCGACCAGCACCGAGAACCCGGCCAGCAGCACCGGCAGCCGCAGGTGCATCGGCCGGGGCCACGGGCGCGTCCCGTAGTACACGCCGAACAGCACGGAGCTGACCGACCACAGGCCCAGCAGCAGGCCGCCCGCGGGCGCGTTGCCCGCCTGCGTCGCCGCCGCGGGCACCGCGACCTCGACGAACCCGATGGTGACGCCGAACCCGGCCGCCGCGATCGCGACCGTCTTCATGCCCGGGGACGACAGCGGGCCCAGCAGGCTGCCGCCGCCCGCCCTCGGCTCGGGCCGGTACCGGCGGATGGTCGGCGACAGCGCGAACGCCACCCCGCCGACGATCATGAACGCCGCGCCCAGGACCACGCCCGTGCCCGCCCACGGCGCCGCGACCAGCAGGCCGGACAGCGCCGGGCCGACGATGAAGAAGACCTCCATGCTGATCGCCTCGTACGAGTACGCGGCGGTCCGCACCGGCCCCGACGGCACCAGCCGCGTCCACATCGCGCGCGAGGCCGAGCCGATCATGGGCTCCGACGCGCCGATGGCGAACCCGAGCAGGACCAGCAGCCACGTCGGCGCGCCCGCCTCGACGGCCAGCACGCCCGCGGTCACGAACAGCGCGAACAGGCCGACGACGCCCAGCAGCGGGCGGGTCGGGCCGACGCGGTCCATCAGCCGACCCTGGCCGACGGACCCGATGGCGACGCCGACGAGCGTGCCCGCCGAGACCATGCCCGCGATCGCGAACGACCCGGTCGCGCGCTGGACGTACAGGAGCAGGGACAGGCCCACCATGGCGATCGGGAGCCTGCCCACGAGGGACGCGAGCACCGGTCCGCGCGCGCCCGGCGTGGTGAGGGCGGCGCGGTAGTCGGCGAGGCGGGCAGAGTGGGACATGCGTACCAGTATGCCCACTCTGGTACGCGCGTACCAGTAAATATCCGGTGGTTTCAGACACCCCGGCCGGTGGTAAGTCTCGATCGGATAACGGACGGTCGGATTTCGGGTGAACCGGCGCAACGCGACCAGGGTTCGTGAGTCCTTGAGGGTGAATGCGCTTGTTAACCAGGTGGGGTTTCGTGCGATGGTTCTTCCATAGCGCGTCACGTCCGGGTGGCCGAGCGCGATACGCCAACTGAAGAGACTCCCTCCGGCGAACGGGTTCGGGGCCTGCGGTCGGAGGGCGGGGAGCGTGGATCGTCGGGGGATGGTCCGCGCAGGCGAAGGCCGGTGCGCCGCGTCGGGGGCGGCGCCCGGCCTTTCGTCTTGCACGCGAAAGGCCCGGTCGGATGACCGGGCCTTCGTCGTGGACGGGGTCTAGCGGGCGCGGCGCGCGAGGCGCTCCGGGTCCAGGATCAGCACGCTCTTGCCCTCCAGCCGCAGCCAGCCGCGGTGGGCGAAGTCGGCGAGCGCCTTGTTGACCGTCTCCCGGGAGGCGCCGACGTACTGGGCGATCTCCTCCTGGGTGAGGTCGTGGGTGACGCGCAGCAGCCCGGCCTCCTGGCTGCCGAAGCGCTGCGCGAGCTGCAGCAGCGCCTTGGCGACGCGGCCCGGCACGTCGGTGAAGATCAGGTCGGCCAGCATGCCGTTCGTCCGGCGCAGGCGGCGCGCGATGACGCGCAGCAGCTGCTCGGCGATCTCCGGCCGGTTGTTGATCCACTGGCGCAGCGCGGGCCGGTCCATGGTGACCGCGCGGACCTCGGTGACCGTGGTGGCGGTGGACGTGCGCGGGCCCGGGTCGAAGATGGACAGCTCGCCGAACATGTCCGACGGGCCGAAGATGCCCAGCAGGTTCTCGCGCCCGTCGGGCGACTTGCGGCCGAGCTTCACCTTGCCGGACAGGATGATGTACAGCCGGTCGCCCGGCTCCCCCTCCGCGAAGATCACGTGCCCCGCGGGACTCCTGCGACTCGAGCGTTTGCGCGAGCGCCTCCGCCGCGGCCGGCTCGACCCCTTGGAAAATGCCCGCGCGGGCGAGGGTCTCATCCACCTCGGTCCTCCGTTTCCACCCCGACTCGCACAGACGCTGTGCGGCCGATCACCGCATTCAGTGTAGGGCCTGGCCAACTAACCCCTACACGCCGCGCCGTCAAGGTCCGTTGTGGAAGTCTCAACCAGGCCCAGCCGGAGAACCATAACGCCTAGTCACGAGGCCTGCGACCGCGCAGCTTCACCGCGCGCCCGCCGAGCCTGCGCAGCCGGAACAGCTCCAGCGCGCGGCCGATGCCGTGCCCGTACAGCGCCCGGACCTCGTCCGGCCGGGCCTGCTCCAGGAACTCCTCGACGTCGGTCTCCTGCACCGCCACGTGCCGGATGCGGGTTTCCACCCGCTCCATGAACAGCGCGAAGAACATGATCACCAGGGGTACCGCGAACACGAACCAGACAGCCATGTGTCGTCGATCCTCGCTCCCGGCCGAACCCGCCCGGTTCGGCTTCAGTGGTCTTGCTCGGTAGGACGTCCGGGGCACATCTCGGGTTGTGCGTCGGGCCGTAGGCTAGCGACGTGCCCCCGACCACCCGACGCCCGCCCCTGGCAGCCGCCGCGGTGGATGGCGAATCCAGTCTCTCCCTGACCCGGCGGGTCCGCCGGATGACGCGCGCGCTCGCCGAGGGCTTCCCGGACGCGCATTGCGAGCTGGACTTCACCACCCCGCTGGAACTCGCGGTCGCGACGATCCTGTCCGCGCAGTCCACCGACGTGCGCGTGAACCTCACCACGCCCGCCTTGTTCGCCAAGTACAAGACGGCCGCCGACTACGCCGGAGCCGACCGCGCCGAGCTGGAGGAGCTGATCCGCTCCACCGGCTTCTACCGCAACAAGGCGACCGCGCTGATGGGCCTGGGCGCCGAGCTGGTCGAGCGCTTCGGCGGCGAGCTGCCCGGAAACCTCGACGACCTGGTCACGCTGCCCGGGATCGGCCGCAAGACGGCCAACGTCATCCTCGGCAACGCGTTCGGCGTGCCCGGCATCACCGTCGACACGCACTTCGGCAGGCTCGTGCGCCGCTTCGGCTGGACCGAGCTGGAGGACCCGGTCAAGGTCGAGCACGCGATCGGCGCGATCGTCCCCCGCAAGGACTGGACGATGCTGTCGCACTACGTGATCTTCCACGGCAGGCGCGTCTGCCACGCGAAGAAGCCCGCGTGCGGGGCGTGCTTCCTGGCCAAGGAGTGCCCGTCGTACGGGACCGGCCCGACCGAGTTCGAGGCCGCGGCGAAGCTGGTCAAGGGCGAGGAGGCCGAGCACCTGCTGGCGCTGGCCGAGCGGGTCCGCGAGGGCTACCGGCCGGGTCGGTCGGCCGGGTGATCCCCGGGTGCGGTGGCTGGTCGTCGCGGTGGTCCTGGTGGCCGCCGCGGCCGTCGCGCTGTGGCCGCGCGGCGACCCCCGCCCCCGCACCCCGCCGCCGGGCCCGGACGTGCCCGCCGCCCGCGCCGCCGCCGCGCTGCCCGGTGCACCGGCTCCGGACCCGGCCCGGCGCAGCTCCGCGGCGTCACCACGACCTGCCTCGGCACCGGCGAGCCCGTCGACGCGGCCGCCGCGCTGGGGGTCGGGACGTGCTGCTCAACGTCTGGGCGACCTGGTGCGCGCCGTGCCGCGAGGAACTGCCCGTGCTGGCCGAGTACGCCGCGTCCGAGGGTGCCGTCGACGTCGTCACCCTGGCCGTGCAGAGCCCCGAGGGCGACTCGCTGGTCCTGCTGCGCGACCTCGGCGTCAAGCTGCCCGCCCTGATCGACGAGGACGGCGCGCTGGGCCGGGCGCTGCGCGTGCCGGGCGCGCTGCCCGCGTCGTACCTGGTCAGCGCGGACGGGACGGTCGAGTTCATCAGCGACCCGCGCCTGTTCCGCTCGGTCGGGGACATCCGCGCCGCCGTGGAGAGGGGACTGCGTTGACGCACGGACCGCTGGTCGACCCCGGCACCGTCCCGGACTGGCTGCGCACCCTCGTGGTCGCCAGCGGCGAGGTCGACGTCGGCCTCTGGACCCGGTTCGCCGCGATCGGCGACGGCGCCCGCGAGGCCGCCGTGCTGGTCCTGCTCGGCGAGGACCCCGACCACGGCCCGGACGTGCTGCTGCAACTGCGCGCCGCGACCGGCGACACCCACTCCGACCAGGTGAGCTTCCCCGGCGGCAAGGCCGAGCCGGACGACGACGGCCCGGTCGGCACGGCGCTGCGCGAGGCGGTCGAGGAGACCGGCGTCGACCCGTCCGGGGTCCGGCCGGTCGCGCTGCTGCCCGCGCTGCACATCCCGGTCTCCGCCTTCGACGTCACCCCGGTGCTGGCGCACTGGGAGAAGCCCAGCCGCGTGTGGGCGGTCTCCGAGCGGGAGACCCAGGCCGTGGCGCGGGTCCCGCTGGCCCACCTGGCCGACCCGGCGAACCGGTTCCGGGTCAAGCACCCCTCCGGCTACGTCGGCCCCGCGTTCGCCGCGCCCGGCATGCTGATCTGGGGCTTCACCGCCGGTCTGCTGACGATGGTGCTCGCCGCGGGCGGCTGGCACCGCGACTGGGACGCGGGCGACGTGCGCGATCTTGACGTAGCGTGGCGCTCCGTCCGTCCACAGGGTCCGGAGGTCCGCGCGTGAACTGGGTCGACGTGCTGGTGCTGGCCCTGGCCGTGCTCGCCGCGGTGTCCGGGGCCCGGCAGGGCGTGGTCACCGCGCTGCCCGCGTTCCTCGGCGTGCTGCTGGGCGCGGTCGTCGGCATCAAGATCGCGCCGCTCGTGGTGGCGGGCATCTCGGCCACGCCGACCCGGGTGGCGTTCGCGGTGGCGATCTTCGTGCTGCTCGTGGCGCTGGGCGAGACGCTGGGCGTGTGGTTCGGCCGGACGCTGCGGCAGCGGATCAACTCGCCGAAGCTGGCGGGCGTGGACAGCGCGTTGGGCGCGATCGTGCAGGGCGCGGTCGTGTTCCTGGTGGCGTGGCTGATCGCGCTCCCGCTGACCACCGTCGGCGGGCTGCCCGCGCTGGCGTCGGCGATCAACAACTCCGTGGTGCTCGGCGGGGTCGACGACGTCATGCCGCAGGCCGCGCGCGGGCTCCCCGACGAGCTGCGCGAGCTGCTGGACGTCTCCGGCTTCCCGGCCGCGGTCGACCCGTTCAACCGGACCCCGAACCGCGAGGTCGCCCCGCCCGACCCGGCGCTGCAGGCCAGCGCGGTCGTGCAGCGGTGCGCCCGAGCGTCCTCAAGATCAACGCCCGGGCGACCGCGTGCGAGCGCGCGCTGGAGGGCAGCGGGTTCGTCATCGCCCCGCACCGGGTGATGACCAACGCGCACGTCGTCGCGGGCGCGGAGGAGGTCAGCGTCGAGTCGGGCGACAAGACGCTGCCCGCCGAGGTCGTGCTGTACGACCCGCGCGTCGACATCGCGATCCTGCGCGTGCCGAGCCTGGCCGCCGACCCGCTGGACTTCGCCGGGTACGAGGTGGAGAGCGGCCAGGGCGGCATCGTCCTCGGCTACCCCCTCGACGGCCCCTACACAGCGGAGGCCGCGCGCGTGCGCGACCGCATCCCGCTGCGCGGACCGGACATCTACGACAGCCCGAACCCGGTCGACCGCGACGTCTACACGCTGCGCGCGAAGGTGCTCAGCGGGAACTCCGGCGGACCGCTGGTCGACGCCGACGGCGCCGTCCTCGGGGTGATCTTCGGCGCGGCGGTCGACGACTCGGAGACCGGGTTCGCGCTGACCGCGGCGGAGGTCCGCGAGGAGGTGGCGCGGCGCCGCGGCTGACCGAGCCGGTGTCGACGGGCCGCTGCTCGGGCTAGTGCGCCTTGAGGAACGCGGTGATCGCCGCGCTCGTGGCCGCCGGGTCCTCCTCGGGCGGCAGGTTCCCGACGCCCGGTAGCTCCAGGTGCTCCGCGGGCCCTTGAGCCAGGGCGTCGACGCGGTGCGGGTGTAGGGGAGCACGCAGGGGTCGTCGGCGCCGTAGAGCTGGAGGACGGGCGTGCGGATGGTCCGCTGCATGGCTTCGGTGTAGCGCCTGCCCTCGCTGCGGAACTGGGAGCGCACCGCCCACCGGTAGTACTCCAGCGCGGAGTGCGCGACGCCCGGGATCAGCACGGCCTCCTGGTACCGCGCGACGGCGTCGGCGAACGCGGGCGTGTCGCGCCAGCGGGGCCCGACCAGGCGCGGAACAGCGCGGGGACGGTGTCGGGGCTGCGCAGCCAGCGCTCGGGGGCGATCGGCACCTGGGCGCGCAGCATGGGGCTCAGCGCGCGGGCCTGGTTGCGGCCGCGGCCGCGCAGGGCGGTGCGGCGGGCCTCGTCGCGCAGGGCGATGGGGTGCGGCGCGGACACCGCGCTCACCGACGCGACGAGCCGGGGGTGCAGCGCGGCGGCCGACCAGGCGAGCAGCCCGCCCCAGCCGTGCCCGACGAGGTGCGCGCGGGGCGCGCCGAGCGCCTTGACCAGCCCGGCGACGTCGCCCGCCAGCGTCCAGGCGTCGTAGCCGCGCGGGGGTTTGTCGGAGTCGCCGTAACCGCGCAGGTCGACGGCGACGGCGCGGAACCCGGCGTCGCCGAGCGCGGTGAGCTGCCGCCGCCAGGTCCACCAGAACCCGGCGAACCCGTGCAGCAGGACGACCAGCGGCCCGTCACCGGTCTCCGCGGTGTGCAGCCGGATGCCGTTGGCGTGCACGTCGCGGTGCGTCCACGGGCCGTCGATGCGGACCGCGGCGGGGTCGGGGCGCGGTTCAGCCGTTGGCCGCGGCTCGTCGGAGCCGCGGTTGCGCAGGGCCGCCGCGGTCTCCTTGACCGAGTCGATGGTCTTCTGCGGGGCGCGGACGGCGCGGAACTTCTTGTAGCCGAGGAACCCGAACAGGAACGCGAACGCCAGCATCAGGATGAAGACGAGGCCGAACGCGAGCGACCGCCACAGGCCGAGGTCGGCGAGCAGCTCGGCCAGCGCGAAGAAGAAGAAGAACGAGCTGTACAGCGCGATGACCAGGGCGACGATCCCGAAGACGCTGCCTTTGACGCCCTTCTTGACCTCGCGGGCGACCTCGGACTTCGCCAGTTCCACCTCCGCCCGCACGAGCGTCGACAGGTGCGTGGTCGCGTCCTTGACCAGGGCGCCGATCGACTGGTCAGCCGCGGCGATGGTCCGGTCGTCGGCCAGGGGGATGGACGGCACCGGGGGCAAGCCGTCGCGTTGTCCGTTTCCGTGTGCGCTGGTCACACGCGACATCGTGCCATGCTCCATTCCCGGGGCTTGGCAACCTCGATGATTATGAATCCGCGTGCGCTTTGCTGCGTTTCGCGAGCATTCCCGCCGCGAGGAGCGACGCGACGGCGGACGCGATCAGCACCGCGGCCTTCGCCAGCTCGGCGTCGGCGTCCGACAGCGACAGTTCGGCGATCAGCAGGCTCACGGTGAACCCGACGCCGCCGAGCATCGCGACCGCGCCCATGTCCCGCCAGGACAGCCCCGACGGCATCGCCGCGACCTTGAACCGCACCGCGAGCAGCGAGAACCCGACGATCCCGACGAGCTTGCCGACGACGAGTCCGAGCACCACGGCGAGCCCGATCCGCTCGGTGAACACCGCGCCCAGCGCGTCCGCGCCGATGGGGACGCCCGCGGCGAACAGGGCGAACACCGGGACCGCGACGCCCGCCGACCACGGCTGGAGCCGGTGCTCGAGCCGCAGCGCGGGGCCTCGCGCTCGCGCGGGTCCCTGCGGACCCTGGTCAGCAGGCCGAGCGCCACGCCCGCGACGGTCGCGTGGATGCCGCTGGAGTGGACCGCGACCCACACCGCGACCGCGAGCGGCACGTAGATCCACGCCGAGGTGACGCGCTTGCGCTGCAGGAACCAGTACAGCGCGAGCAGCGCGACCGAGGCGCCGAACGCGATGAGGTCGAACGCGGAGGTGAACAGGGTCGCGATCAGCGCGATCGCGCCGAGGTCGTCGACGACGGCGAGGCTGAGCAGGAACACCCGCGCGCTGCTGGGCATGTGCC